>NZ_BBIW01000001.1 GCF_000732325.1 Paenibacillus sp. TCA20 | reverse complement strand
GAATTTCCAGAGCGGCTCTTTTTTCGAAAAGGAAAATGGAGAGCTGGAACCCATCACTTGCATGTGTACAAGTACAAGGGTCCGCATTGGATTAACCAGTTGCTGTTCCGCGAGTATCTGAACTCCCATGAAGAAGTCAAACAGGAATATGATCGGCTCAAAAAGAAACTGCAAGCAGCGCATATCTATGACCGTGTGGCCTATACCGAAGGGAAATCGGATTTTATTATCCAGACGATCCAGCAGGCGAGGGAAGATAAGCAATTGATTGCAAAACTGCATAGCAAGGGCTTGATATTGTAATCTAGTCTATTACAAGGGGGAGACGTCAATGGAGCAGCTTAAATGGCTCACGTGGGCACAGCAGATTCAGGCCATTAGTCAAACCGGTTTGGCTTATTCGAAGGACGTATATGACCTGGAGCGTTTTGAGCAGCTTAGAGCAATCAGCATCGAAATCATGAAAGAATATGTGGATGTGGAAGTCGATCAGATCCGAGACCTTTTCGCAAGTGAGACTGGATATGCAACACCGAAGGTGGACGTCCGCGGGGTTGTTTTTCAAGACAATAAGATTCTAATGGTGAAAGAAAAGATCGATGGAGCATGGGCGCTTCCTGGGGGCTGGGCGGACATCGGGCTGTCTCCCAAAGAGGTTGTTGTAAAGGAAGTGCGGGAAGAATCCGGCTATGAAGTACAGGCTGTCCGCCTGCTTGGCGTATATGATAAGAAGTTCCACGATCATCCGCCGTCCCCCTTTTATGTATACAAGATGTTTATTCGATGTGAGCTCATTGGCGGCAAACCTCAAGAAGGTGTGGAAACATCAGATGTTGGCTTTTTTGATGAGGATCATTTGCCGGAGCTCTCCATCGACAGAAACACCGAGAAGCAGATTAAGGCATTGTTCAATGACTTGAGAGATCCTTCAAGGGACGTATTTTGTGACTAGAGGTGGCAATGAAGAAATTAATTATTATTAACGGAACGATGGGTGTCGGCAAAACAACGGTAAGCAAAGAGGTCCATAAATCACTGGACAGATCCGTCTGGCTCGATGGAGACTGGTGCTGGATGATGAATCCTTGGGTGTTCAGTGAGGAGAACATTCGGATGGTCATGGACAACATTACCTATTTGCTTCGTAATTATCTTACCAATTCCACATTTGACTACGTCATCCTGAGCTGGGTTCTGCATAAGGAAGAGATCAGGGATGAACTGCTGGACAGGCTCAGTGGGCTGGAGTTCCAAGTCGATACGATCACGCTGAATTGCTCTGAGACTGCCTTGAGGAAGAGAATGGAGCAGGATCAGCGAACCGAGGAAGAGATTAAGCGAAGCGTGGATAGACTCCAAGGGTATGAGCATATGTAAACCACTCTA
Organism: Paenibacillus sp. TCA20; assembly: GCF_000732325.1. Lineage (GTDB taxonomy): Bacteria > Bacillota > Bacilli > Paenibacillales > Paenibacillaceae > Paenibacillus > Paenibacillus urinalis. Next base: position 790,989 of record NZ_BBIW01000001.1, on the reverse strand, counting down.
ATAGATACAAGCATTGTAACAATGAATCAGGTAGTGGAGCAGATACGGTATATCATTAGATCAAGTTGAGATAAGCAAGACATTGTTTAGCCTGCAGGAGACAAGATGGTTATAGAAATTTACTACCAAGACGAATGAGCCGTGATGAAGTATAGTGAATTACAGGATTAGAAAAATGAATGGGGGATACGATTTGAAGATTGCTTTACTGATCGTGGATATGCAGGAGCTATTACTGAAGGACCAGGTTAAACCGCAGGATAAGCACAATGCCTGTGAGTATATCAATTACGTAGCGGATCGGCTTCGCGAGAATGATCAGGTCGTCGTCCATATCAAGGATATAGAAGGTGCAGATCATCCTGACGATGCGGCTTATGATTTTATACCAGAGATACATGTAGAAGCTGGGGATACCACCGTTAACAAGGTCCATTCCAATGCATTCTGGCAGACAGAGCTGGAATCGATGCTTACTGAAAAAGGTGTCGAGCTCGTCATCGTTTCTGGCTTCGCGGCGGAGCATTGTGTGCTCTTCACATATAATGGTGCCATCGAGAGGGGCTTCAACACGGCGATGCTGCAAGGAGGTATTCTAAGTTCAAGGGAAGATGCAGTTCAAACGACATATCGTGACAGGCAGATCATATCTTATACTGTCGTCGAGTTATTTGCAGCAAGCCTTACCCACCCGAAGAATTAATATATGGTGGGCGTTTTTTTTATATGCTGCTGAATATGAGATTGGGGGAACATGATGAGCTATATCATTCGTAAAATCAGAACTCCAGAAGACTATACTTCCATCGCGGAGATTCTCGGTTATGTTTTCTCTGAACCGACAACTGCAGAGAATCTGGCTGACGAGGATGCCAAAATTCCTGCTGCCGGATCACTTTGGATCAATGAGGACGGACAACTTGCCGGATTTGACCGGTATCGCTTGGTCGCTGTGAATGAGAAAGGCGAGGTTGTGGGCTACGGAATATCCTGGAGAGCGCCTTGGACCGAGGCAGGAGAGCTGAATCATCTTCTGGCTGTTCATCCGGATTACCGCAAGCAAGGCATTGGCCGAGCACTGTACAAAGAGCTTGAGAATTGGGCTGTCCTGAACGGAGCAAGCAAGCTGAATTATGAAGTAAACGATAATGATGCTTCGTCTATCGCATTTGCCGAGCATCGTCGATTTGAACGAGAAAGACATCAATTCGAATCTGTCCTAGAGCTATCGAATGATGGCCTGGAATCATCGATGCCTTCACAGTCCTCTATTGTTATTCAGCCTTTATCCGAGATGCTAGAGACAGAGGCCGAACAGAAGCTGTATGAGCTGTATAAAGGAACGAGCCGAGATATTCCGGGAATTAGCGGAAATTATTTTGATTTTCACGAATGGAAGAAGTGGACATTGGAGCTGCCCGGCTCAAGGCCCGAGTATGTGCTGATCGCCCTGGATGGAGATCGTTACGTCGGAGTAGCGCATCTGCTGCATCAGACCTCCACGGAGAGCATGTACCATGAGTATACAGGGGTAGATAAAGCGTACCGCGGCAGAGGGATCGGATTTGCATTGAAGGTAAGCGCTGTACAGCTTGCGAAGCAGTTGAAGATCAAGTACTTGCGTACGAATAATGACTCTCTGAACCATCCCATGCTTCACATCAATCGAGACCTGCTGGGATATAAGCCGGTGCCGGGAAGATATAAGATGGTAAAGAAACTGCCTAAAGAGAATAATGCTCTAGTGAACAAAGCAGCTAAACTCGAATCAAATGTAAAAGTAGATCTCATTTTGGAATCGGGTCCTGACTGAAGCCGCTGGCGAGGATCTTACAGTCAGATACGAACAAGGAAAGAGAATTCAGAGTTTTACGATTCGCTGACACAGAAGGTGAGGAATCGGTTCATGCTTGAAGTACTTCCTGCAAGATTAACGGATGGTCCAGAAATATTAGAGCTGTGGACAGGTGCGGCCCGCTGGATACAGGCCAAAGGGATCAACCAGTGGCATCCTGATGAATTTAACCTCGCGAAGACCGAACAATTGATTATGGATCGTGAGCTGGAGCTTTTTGTGGCAAAAATGGACGGGATCATCATAGGTACGCTGTACATTTGCTGGTCTGACCCGGTTGTCTGGGGCGATCTGAATGATGCGGTGTCGTCCGGATATATTCACAGGTTTGCCGTCAAGAGATCACATTTGGGTCAAGGCGTAGGCAGAGAGCTGTTGTTGTGGGCAGAAGATTACATACGAAGTAAAGGAAAGAAGCAGATTAGGCTGGACTGCATGGCAGATAACGAGAGGCTAAATCAGTACTATGTAACTTCTGGATATATCCATAAGAAGCTGCTCCACTGGGATAATGGCTGGAAGATCAATTTATATGAGAAGGAGTAATCTCCTTTCAAAGATCGATTCAAATTTTTTAGTTTAGGGATTATAAAATAGGTTAGAGTCTCCATCCGTTTAGGAATGGGGGCTTTTTTTGTCGAAATGTGAAATAATTCCTTGCAATTAGAAACTAGTCATGACGGGGTCATATTTAACTTGAGAATAGAGAATTTATGCAAAAAATAGTCTTATAGTATTAAAAAACTAACAAAAAAAGCCGATTAGAAAAAGTGAACACCAGTTTACTTTTAGTGAAGGTAAGATTATATAGTTCTTAAGCACTACTTGTAAATTGAATACGTGGCAAAGCTGTTGAAAAGCAGTGACGCAAAGCTAGAGGGACTACTTCCGTAAGGAAATGTCAGCCAGTTGCTTGAATGAGCCATGGCATTATTTTGTCCATAGGTTCATTTTTTTGTTTATTAAAGCAATCCATGAGAAAGGAGGAAGTAGACAACAACGACCAAGGCTGGAAGGTTTACCATGCAATTTAAGATGAAATAGAAATACATATGGATGAGTAGGGAGAGAACTGTCAGACATGAGTAAGTTAAAAAAATGGAGCTTCAAAAACCTGAGCATTGTTGCTAGAAATATGATACTCACAAGCTTCTATATCATTATTACAGGTGCTGTCGTTATTGGCTGCAGTCAGTTTATTCAAGGTAATGTATTGACCAAACAGCTTCAATCCGATTCCGGAAAATTAATGGAGGCTCTGGGAAGCCAGGTATCTGTGGAAGATGCGGAAGCAGCGAAAAATAACCCGGATCCGAATTCTCCGATTCAACAGCAAATTACGGCTGTATTTGATGAGTTATCCAAGACCCATCCCAATGTAGCACAAGGCTATATCTTTGGACCGGAGCTGGAAGAGGGTACGCAAACCTCGATCATTGCACTGCCAACTGCAGTGCTTGAGATGTTCGCTGCAGAAGATATGGCACTTGGCGACATGTACGCACAGCCTCAAATTCATGCAGACGGCGTGAAGGAGATGCTTGAGACCAAGGAAATAGCCTACACCGCTGCTTATAACGATGATTATGGTACATGGATTACGGTACTGTATCCCTTTGTGAATGGAGCAGGCGAAGTATTTGCATATATGGGAATTGATGTGGATGCAAGTCTGATTGCAACAGGCAAGCAGGAGCTGCTGACATACACACTTCTTGCACTGCTGATTACGCTCGTTATCGTTCTTGCATTGCAATACATTACACTTAGACAGACCTTCAAGCCGGTCAAAGAGCTGATGGGTGCACTTGATAAGATAAGTAAGGGTGACTTTACCGTACAGCTGAGAACGAGTGATGATGAGCTTGGACAAGTCAACGAGAAATTCAACACCACAGCAAGTAACATCGGTCGTTTGGTTACTACGATCAAGAGGGTATCCGAGCAATCCGCGGAGCAATCCAAATTCTTGTTCAGTGCGGTTGAAGTTAACAACGAAAATACGGTAGATATTACGAAAAATATTGAAGAAATGACCAATAGTGTTGCGAAGCAAAGTGTGTCGATATCAGAGAGCGTTGTTTCGCTCGAAGAGATCTCATCCGGTGTGACCACAATTGCCGGAAATACGTCCGAGCTGTCCGAGATATCCTTGCAGATGAAGGAGCAGTCTGAGGTAGGACATCAGAATGTAGATCAGGTCATTGAGCAGATGAATTCCATCAATCGTTCGGTTAAGAACTCGGTAGATATTATTGAGAAGCTGCAGATGCGTTCCGGCGAAATTGGCCAGATCGTTCAAGTGATTACAGAGCTTGCTTCACAGACGAACCTGTTGTCTCTGAATGCAAGTATTGAAGCAGCAAGAGCTGGTGAAGAGGGACGAGGATTTGCGGTCGTAGCGGATGAAGTGAAGAAGCTGTCCGAAGCCTCCAAGAAATCGGCAGATCAGATTGCAGAATTGATCGGATACATCCAGGATGAGACGGCTCTTGCTGTAGAGGCCATTGGTGATGGAGAGCAAAATGTAGCCAAAGGTATTGAGATCGTCAAAGAAACCGGCTCGATCTTCAAAGGCATTCTGGTTTCAACCGATTCCGTCACAAGTCAAATTCAAGAAGTATCTGCGGCTACACAGCAGATGGTTGCAGAAACAGAGCAAATTACAGCTTCAATTAAATCACTCGCGGATATGGCTGAGAAGAATTCAGTAGTCTCCGGTCAAATTGAGCGTAGTGCTCAAGAGCAGCAGGCTGCTTTTGCCAAGATTTTTGATTCAGCGGAACAAATGAATGAGGTTGCAAGCGAATTAGAATCATTAGTAGACAAACTTAGAGTGCAATAATAAAAGGGGGCTGATATCTGTTGAATACCACCATGTTGTTAGAACAAACCAAGCAGTATTGGTCTGACGAGCTGCAGCTGCCTTTGCCTGGATTTCATTTGTATACAGATGGGTCATTGAACTATGCCAAGCAGGCAGCAGCTCAGACAGAACAGGTACTGAACCTCGAGCCCGTAATGCTGAAGCGTTACAGTGAACTATATGATATGAAGGCATGGATGCTTGCCGGATACGCGGTATTCCTGCACCGAATGACTCAGGACAATGAGATGCTGATTGGTGTGCAAAACAGAAGAGAACAGCTTCTTCCCATGCGTATCTCCATAAGTGGAACAGATTCGTTCAGACGTGTGTATGAGCAGGTGTTGGATAAGCTTGTACAACTGGATTCAACAGAGCTGAGCCATGCGGATGTGGAGCATATAGCTGGATACACGGTTCAATATCAAACGATATACGGCATGAAGCTTCATCATGAAGCCAGCAGACTGAATTGGTACGTGCAGGAGGGGCCGGATACCTGGCTCCTTCATGTTTCGTATGATTCGCAGCTGTTCAAGCAAGCTACCATTCGCCGATACATGCAGCACTTTGAGCGGTTATTGAGCGGTGTGCTTGAAGATGGAGATATGGATACGACGATTTCTAGTCTTCCCATTCTGACAGAAGAAGACTGGAGAGCCTACGATGTGCTGAACGACACGAAGATGAGTGTCCCTGAGCAGACCACCATCGTGTCCATGTTCACTTCGGTAGCTGCACAGTTTCCAGATCGAACCGCCTTGTCCGCGAATGAGGATGAGCTTACTTATCAGGAGCTCGACCTGCTGTCAAACAAAGTTGCAAATATGCTCTTGGAGAAGGGGATACGCAAGGGTGAATTTGTATCCCTCTTTATGGAGCGAAGCTTAGAGACGATTGTAAGCCTGCTGGGTGTAATGAAAGCTGGAGGAGCTTATATCCCGCTTGATCCGACCCATCCGGAGGAGAGAAATGCATATATCATCGAAGATACGAAATCGAAGGTGATCCTGACCGAGAGCAGCTATATTCCGAAGCTGGATTCACTGCTTGCCGGATTCGAGCATAGACCGGAAATCGTCTGTTTAGATCAGCTTGACGGTTCCTATTCCGAGACGGCGCCAGCGATCCGTATTGACGAGGATGATCTGGCCTATGTCATTTATACTTCGGGATCAACAGGCAAGCCGAAGGGAGCCTTGATTGCCCATAAAGGGGTTGTCAATTTGGCGATGGCGACCAAGCAGGATCTTGGCTTAACGGAAGAGGATATGATTCTGCAGTACTCTACCTTCAGTTTCGATGCTTCCGTGTATGATATCTTCGGTTCGATCGGGAGCGGTGCCAGACTGCATCTGCTGTCCGATGAAGAACGGTTCTCTATCGACGCTTTTACAGAAGCTGTGGAGCAGTTAGAAGCGACCCGTATCGCCATTTTGCCAACCGTATTCTTTAACAGGCTTGCCGCCTATCTGCCGGAAGATGCCGCAGTAAAATATGAGAAGATTAAGAGCATCACTGTCGGGGGAGAAGCCCTGACAGGAGAGACGGTACGGATGTTTCAGAAAAAGCTGCAGATTCCGGTGACGAATCTCTATGGTCCTACCGAAATTACCGTTGTTGCAACCGGACATAAGGTAGACTACCCCGTGCCGGAGGATGTCTCCACGATTGTGATCGGGACTCCGCTTGCCAATTACGAGCTGTATATTGTGGACGGGAACAATGACCTGTGTCCCATCGGAGTAACAGGAGAGCTGCTAATCAGCTCTGTAGGTGTAGCCAAAGGTTACTTGAACCAGCCGGAGAAGACGAAGGAAGCATTTATCTCAGATCCGATTCGACCGGGTTCAGGGAAGAAATTTTATCGCTCTGGTGATTTGGTGCGGCTATTGCCGAATGGACAGGTTGAATACAGAGGCAGACGGGATTCGCAGATTAAGATCAGAGGATTCCGAATTGAAATTGGTGAGATTGAAAATAGTTTTGCCAAGCACGAGAATATCAAGGACGTTGCAGTCATTCCAATTACTGAGGATGGCAACAAATTGTTAGCGGCATTTTATACAACGAACGATGGGGCAGCAATACCTAAGAAGGCTCTTGTGCAATATCTAAGTAAGAAGGTTCCGGGATATATGGTTCCTACGTATATGCAGCATGTAGTGGAAATGCCGTTATCTCCTACGGGAAAAGTGGACCGTAAACAACTCGCAGCTTATGAACTTAAGGCAGATGAGTATGATTCGATATATATGGCACCGGAGAATGAGATTCAGCAAGCGGTCGCAGCGTCCTGGAAGCAGGTACTGGACTTAGAGAGAATCAGTATTCATGATGATTTCTTCGAGATTGGCGGGTACTCGCTCAAGATTCTTGAGATTCTGGTTCTGCTGAAGCCAAGCTATCCATTGCTCAAGATCAATGACTTCTTCCAGTATCCAACGATTGCCAGATTGGCCGAGCGGATCGAGGAGCTTAATCAGGCGGTAGAGAAGGATGCCAGGGATATAGATATCGTCAATCGTCCGATTGAGGATTTAGCAGAACATCCGGCAGTCATTGGTACTGCAGATCATTTCAGCATAAAGAGGTCTGCACAGAAAAACATTTTGCTAACCGGAGCAACCGGATATTTAGGCTCTCATTTGCTGGCAGAGCTGCTTCAGCGTTCAGATGCTATCGTGTACTGTCTCGTTCGCTCTTCTTCGGGAGTCGATCCCTACTCACGTTTGGTTCACATTATGGAGGGCTACTTCGGCAGTGAATCTGCAGAATGGATCGAGAACCGGGTTGTTGTATTGGAAGGAGATCTGGAGAAGGAGAACCTGGGGCTTAGTGAGGCAGACCAAATGCTGGTGGCTAAGCAGATTGATTCTATCATCCACTGCGGTGCGGATGTGAGACACTTTGGAGATGCCAAGCATTTTGCTAATGTGAATGTAGAGAGCACGAATCGCCTGCTGTCTCTCGCGAGAGAAGGAAGTGGCATCCGGTTCCACTTTATTTCCACACTTGGTATTCCGGAAGAGCTTGCTGAGAATGGACAATGGGCCGACATCGTTCAAGGGAACGACTATATGACATCATATGTCGAGAATGTATATACGAATAGCAAGCTTGAAGCGGAGAAACTGGTAATACAGGCGGGTGAAGAAGGAGTGCCGGTGAATGTTTATCGAGTGGGTAATTTATCCTGCCGCTCAGATAATGGGGTATTCCAAAATAATATCGATAACAACGCCTTTTACCGCATGCTGAAGGCGATGCTGCTGCTGAGAAGAGCCCCTCGGGTTCGATGGGAAGTGGATATGACTCCGATCGACTACGCAGGACAAGCCGTTACCGCGCTTGCGCTTCAGGATGAGACCGTAGGAAGAGTCTTTCACATATGTAATCCGGTTACGATTCCATATGAGCGTATGGTCGAGTACTTTACAGACGCTGGCTATGACATCACGTTAATGGACTTGAAAGAGTTTGAGGGCTGGCTGCTTAATCCCAACGAACCGAAGGATTCAGCTGGAGTCGAACTTGCGATGGCTCAGCTGGAAGGGGATGGAGCGAAGAATTCCATGTTCCGGTACACATGTCCGCAGACGATGGAGTTCCTTGCAGGCACTGGGGTGCAGTGTGCCGAGCCAGACGCGGCGTACTTTAATAAGCTGATTCATCATGCGGTGGAGATTGGATATTTTATTCAACCGAATTCATTTGATAATGTTACAAGATAAGTTAAGAAATGGATTCGAGCATCAGTAGAAATAGAGGAATATCAAGATTAGGTTTTCAAGCTGTATTCAACAATTGTATAATAATGGAATGTTGGGCTTTATGTACATAAGCTCGTAATGATTTCCGAGGCCCTGCCCAAGATAGAAGATATCTGAGGCCGGGCCTTCTTTTTTATATAATAAATTAGACACAGCACAACAGATGCTTTAATTCAAAGGAGTGTAGTGATGGACACAGATTATACATACTTAATGATGGCATTTGAAGAAGCGATGATAGCAAGAGATGAAGGGACCTTTCCCATTGGAGCAGTCCTTGTGGATGAGAACGGTAAAGTCATCAGCAGGGGAAGAAATCGGGTGTTTTCGGAATGTGATTCAACAGCCCATGCCGAAGTGGATGCGATTAGACAAGCAGGACAGCTTATCGTAAACCCAGCAACCCGTAAATTCATACCCAACAATGGTCTGACGTTATACACTACTTGTGAGCCTTGTCCGATGTGTACAGGTACAATCGTATTGTCGTTGATTCGAAAAGTAGTGTGGGCAGCCAATGATGAAGAGATTGGTGCGTTCAGAAGGTTTAAAAACGCGGGCAGTCCACTTCCTGTATATGATGATTTGTTTAATCAAATTGAGTACACCGCGGCACCGTATCCAGATTTAGAAGAGCGTCAAAGAGCCTTGCTGGCAGAGTGGAATATCAATCGCGGCTATACGGATACCCATTGGAATCAAGAAGCGGAGGGATCTTCGTGCCGGTAAGAGCATTAATATTTGATCTGGATGATACGCTGTCCGATCGACAGGCTTCCATTGAAGACTATATTTCGAGATTCATTACAACGTACTTCCCTCAAGCGGATGCAAGCAGGCAAGCCTTCATCGCTGAACGGTTTAGAGAAGCAGATCAGAATGGCTACCGTGATAAAAAAGAAGTATACGATATGCTGGTAAGTCAGCTCAGCTGGTCTGATCCGCCCACGGCTGAGGAGTACATTGCCTTCTTCAAAGAAGAGCTGCCACGCTGCATTAAGCCGATGGAGCATCTATATCCGGTTCTGGATTATTTTAAGTCCAAAGGCGTACCCATGGCTGTCATCACAAATGGTTCGGTCCAGGTGCAAGGCGCTAAGATTGCTCAGCTTGGAATTCGGGACTATTTTGATACCGTGATCATATCAGCGGAAGCAGGGATAAAGAAGCCTCATCCGGATATCTATGCCATCGCGTTACAAAGGTTAAACATGGCCCCAGCGGATGTATGGTTCATCGGAGATCATCCTCAGAATGATGTAGCAGGGGCAGTAAAATGCGGCATTCAGGCCATATGGATGGCAAGAGACAACGTATGGGATGATCAGCTCGAGCATAAGCCACACAAGTCGATCAGAAACCTGCAGGAGTTAGTGCCGATATATGAGAACGCGTTAGGATTAAATAATGCATCGAACGAAGGACATAAAGTATAGAAGCGAGGTTATCATCATGGAGAACTATTCGAAAATTATGGGCATTCCAGTTCCAAAGCTCACGATGACAGAGACGGTCCAAATCTTGAGTGAGGTCATAGAGAAGCAGCGGGAAGAGCTTTACCATGTCGTTACCTTGAACCCGGAGATCGCGATGTCCTGTCAGCATAATGCTGCGCTTCGTCAGATTGTAGATCGTGCCGGGCTGCTTACCGCCGATGGTGCAGGAATTGTGATGGTCTCAAGGGTCAAAAGAGATCCCCTTCCTGAGCGGGTAACGGGCAGCGATCTTCTCTATCATCTTCTTGCCGCCGGGCATCAGAAGAATTGGTCTTTCTATCTGCTAGGTGCGGATGAGGAGACGAGCCATGCCGCGGAAGCGAATATACGATCATCCTACCCTGGTGCCATCATAAAGGGGAGGCATCATGGTTTCTTCCATCCTTCCGAGGAAGGGCGAATCCTAGAGGAGATCAGTTCAGCGAATCCGGATATCCTTGTCGTTGCACTCGGCGCGCCTTATGCGGAAGAATGGATCGATAAGCACCGAGATCAACTGAATGCGCGGATCGCGATCGGCGTTGGAGGCACGCTTGATATTATAGCTGGAAGAGTAAAAAGAGCACCCCGCATCTGGCAGAGGCTGAATCTGGAGTGGATGTACAGACTTATAAATCAGCCTTCAAGGTGGAGAAGGCAGCTGATCTTGCCAAGATTTGCAGTGAGAGCTATTCTTTACAGAGATCCAAATTAAGACGAGTGATCAGACAACAAGACAATGAATAGGAGATCGAACGACAATGTCCGAACATAAATATCAAACGATTCACAGGATGCCAAGTGTGAAGGAATATATTGATTTATGCAGTTCAGTCGGCTGGCAAGAGGTCATGAATTTTGATGCAGCTGAACAATCACTGCAGCATTCCTGCTATGGCGTTGTTATAGAATATAATGGAGAGGCTGTCGGCATGGGAAGAGTCGTGGGCGATGGCATCATGTATTTCTACGTCCAGGATATTGTCGTGAAGTCGGAGCATCAGAGTAAGGGGCTGGGACAGCTGATCATGAGGGCGATCCAGCAATATTTAAGTGAGCATGCGGCTGAGAAGGCATTTGTCGGGCTATTTTCCGCTCAGGGCAAAGAAAGCTTTTATCAGAAATACGGTTTTAATATGCATCAAGGCATGACCGGCATGTTCGGCGTCATTCATGACCGTGAAATAAAGTAATGTAGGAGGCAGGCGGATATGGAAAGGCTAGTAGATTCCAGCAGTGAGAAGCTTAGGGCAAACGGGGACTTCCTCACCGTACTATATGTGCTGCTATATTGCATTCATTTCGTTAGCTGTCACCGGATCCGTGTGTTGGATACATACCTCTGTCAGATCAAATTAAAGCTGGAAGAACAGCGAAGAATCCACTTGAAGAGCAAGGAGGGTAAATGAGACAGAGAGGAATAAATTATACACTTATTTTGTTACTCTTTGGTGTAATTATTTCAGGCTGTTCTTTGGTGGGTGAACAAGAGCAAGAAGGTCTTGAAGTCAGATCTCTTATGGTTGCTTTCGGCGGGGGAGCTAATGGCACCATCGTTTCCTACAATTTTACACTATGGAACTTGAGCGAGGAGCCCATTACTGTTTCATCTATTGAACCCGTTCTGTCGAAAGCAGCAATGGAGCGATTGGAAGGTCAAGACATCCGTATGGAGCTGAACCAAACAATAGAGCCAGAAGCCTCTGTGTATATTGAAGGTCTCTTTAATCTAAATACGGAAGGGATGTCTAAGCAACAAATCATTGATGAGGACCTCGATATTCAAAATTTTAAAATCACAACCGAGCAGGTGTTACCCGTTCATTGAGAAGATGTCTTGAAAAGTAATCTCTGTAAGGATGGTGAGTGTTCTGCGATGTACATCCATTTCAGATTATTGAATCTATCCGCTTGGCTGACCGTGTTATTGGTATTATTCATACCGGGAAGACAGGCTTTTGATGGTAATCAAAGAACAGAATTTGGAGTTCCGTTCAAGTATATTACTCGGTATGATCGCGCACCTAATAATGGTTCTTGGATTCTCGACAATATCTCCATTGACATCCTACCATTCATAATTAATGTTGCTGCAATCTATAGCGTGCTGCTGGTGATTAGATCACTAAAGCACAAATATAAACATAAGGGTATTGGGAAAGAAATATAAATCTCATCCTGAATTGAAAAAAGCAGGGGGATAGCTAAAATGCTGTACAACAAGATCGCAGTCATTTCAGATATTCATAGTAATGTATATGCTTTAAATGCGGTGCTGAAGGATATTGAAACGAGAGATATAGATATTACTTTGAATCTGGGAGATTCGTTGTTCGGACCAATCGATCCAATAGGAACTGCTCAGCGCTTGATGGATCACGACCAGATGATTCATATCATGGGCAATTGTGACGAGGAATTATTGAAGGATCATAGCGATTCTCTTACATATCAATTTGTCAAACCGTTGCTGGATTCAGAGCTGCTCAGGTGGGTCCACAGCTATAAGTCAACGTGGAAGTATGAAGATATCTTGTTTTGCCATGGAACGCCAGGATCTAATCGTACCTATTTATTGGAGCAAGCTACTAAATCAGGTATTGTCTATAAAAGTGCTGAATTGCTCTCGGACGAGCTTCGCTCTATACAGGAGCAATATATCATATGCGGGCATAGTCACGTGAGCAGGACTCAGTTCCTGCTGGATGATAAAATCGTTATTAACGCAGGGAGTGTCGGACTTCCCGCATACGAAGATGATTTGCCTGTTCCACATGTAATGGAATCGGGTAGTCCTCACGCCAAATATGTCATACTAACGCGAAACGATCGAGGTTCTTGGGATATTGCACATCTCCAAATCGCCTATGACTGGGAACGTGCGGCTGACATTGCCAACCAGAACGGGCGTAACGACTATGCTTATGCCATTATGACAGGAAGAGCACTTGTTAAGGGTTGAGAGTGTTTGCTCTGATGACTCAAGCTCTGATAGGGGGGAGTATATGAATGTGAATTCGTTTCATTCTACGATTAATTCTTTGTTTGGTGAGCTGCTGGAACAGTTCAAAAATGAATGGCTCAAAGAAGAGCATGTAGAAACAAGTCATACCAATTAATGAGTTAGCATTTTCAAATGAGTATTCTCCTGTTACATTAAATGAAGGTATATATGAAAAATTGTCATTAGACGATCATTCAGACGAAACGAAGACCAAGACATAAGGGTGGTCGGAATAAGAGGTGGTACATTGTACTCGCAAACGAAAGAGCCGCAGCAGCGATTAGCAGACAATGCGGTCAAAATATGGTGGATCAGTGCAGTAATCAGTAATGTGATCGGGTTTGTAGTACTCGGGGTGTTGTTATTTCTCGACTATTATTTCTCCTGGTATGCTTGGATCGGCTGGGTTCTCATCGGACTCACGATCATCTCGGTGCTCTATGCTGTCTGGGATATCTTGATCCGTCCCAAGCTGCTATACGCACACTGGCGCTATGATGTAACAGAGCAGTTTCTCCAGCTGAAGTTCGGTACGCTGACTGAGGTCCATCAGCTAATTCCCATGACCAAGATTCAATCGGTGGCTACCCGTCAGGGTCCGCTGCTTCGCAAATATAATTTGTACGCTTTATCGGTAGATACGATGGGATCTTCACACAGTATTCCTATTCTGCCTGAGCAGGTTGCGCTGGACCTGAGAGACCAAATCGCTTATTATGCCAAAATAAAAGAGGTGGATGAATGACCGAAGATAAACGTTATCATCCATTGTTAATTCTATTTGAAGTATGGAAGCTGATTAAAAATACCTTCTCCATTATTATTTTGTTGTTTGTTATCCAAATGGGTTCCGAAGCGAAGTGGGTCATATACGGAAGATGGCTTTTTTATCTGGTTATCGTGGGTTGTCTTATTACTATCGTGTGGCGCTGGATCACCGAGCGTTACCGCCTCGATGATACCTCCTTTCATCTTGCGCAAGGGGTATTCGTCAAATCGAAGCGCACGATTCCATTCAGAAAAATTCAAAATGTAAACCGTCATGCTTCATTGTTTCATCGAATTTTTAAGGTGACCTCCATCAGGTTTGAGACAGGGATGACGGGGGACGAAGCGGCTGTGGAGTTTCAAGTGATATCTCGTGCCGAAGCAGATCGCATTGAGAAGTACATCGCTGACCAAGTGAATAAAGAGCGTGTCGCTTCTGCTATGCATTCCAAGAACACAACTAACGAAATGGACAGCGCTCCAAATGATGAGAACGAGATCGAATTGACAGCAGATCAGATACAAGATTCTTCGGATCAGGCCCACGACACGGTCCATGCCGCGACTTATGAACAAGCTCCTGAAGCACAGCAGCGCACGCTCCATTTCAAGCCGACCAGGAAGGAAGTATTAAAGGCTTCTTTTACATCGCTCAGTTTCCTGGTCCTTATTCCCATTGTGGGGACACTGTACTCTAATGTGCAGGAGTTTATCGATATCGAGGAGCAGGCCGAGGGGATACTGTCCACGGTGTTATCCTCTTGGTGGATGACCTCATTGGTCATTGCCGGAATCATCGTGCTGGCTGTCATTCTTGGGATCGTGACTACATTTCTTAAGTACGGAAACTTTGAAATTTCTTCAGATGAGGAACGGATCTATATTGCCAAAGGGGTCATGGAGCAAACTGCGTTTTCCATTGCAAAAGAAAAGGTACAGGCGATTGAAATTACCCAATCCTTCATCAAGAGGCTGCTCGGACTGGCAGAGGTCAAGCTGGTCACGGCAGGCAGTGTGGGGGAAGCGGAGCATGAAGTGAACAGCCTGTATCCTTTTTTACCGGTGAGCAAAGTCCACGCCATGATCCCCAAGATGCTGCCGGCCTATGAAGTATCTCTCGATATGCAGCGTTTGCCTCGTACATCGTTATGGCTGCGTCTTGTGAGGCCAAGCTGGATCTGGATCGTTGCAACAGCGCTGCTCGTTTATTTTAAGCCGAACCTATTTGGCTGGGATGAAGCTTGGTGGGTATTATCCGCTGGCTTGCTTGTCTGTGTCGTGCTATGGAGAGTACTGGATTATCTCAACTGCAGATACAGCATTGGAGAGCATTTCGTTCAGTTTAAGAGCGGAGGATTTGCTACAAGTCTGTTTATTTCCAAGAGAGCCAAGATCACCGAAGTCAAAGTAACGCAAGGCATACTCCAGCGCCGTCTAGACCTGGCTTCCATCCAAACCACCAATCGTGCAAAGCCTGTCCTTCATCATAAAGCGCAGGATGTACCGGTGCAAGCAGCAGATCATTTTTACATGTGGTATATGGAACGGTCCAAGGATGTTTCAACTCTACATGAGCAGTGAATAACAGATACAATAGCTATAAAGGATATTCTCGGAAAATAACTCAGCCTGTAATCCACGTGGTTTAAGGCTGGGTTATTTTTTATAATAACATGTTGAGAGGGAGTTGGTGATTTCATGGATCCACTACGTTATCCTATAGGTCGATTTGTACCTGTTGGGCTATGGCGGATAATGATATGAATGCCTATATTCGGTTTAAACGTACTCTGACCGAGGATGTGCCGATCGCCAGCTCTTACAGGGAGGACCTGTGGGCCGAGCTCGAAGAGTATAGGAGAGCAGAAGTGGATGAGTCAATAACACTGCTAGCCATTCTGCATAAACGTTTCTATATTCTGGTAAGCAGTCTGTTTGATGAAGACTTTTACCGAATGCTCCGAACCGAACTACTGGGGACGATCACACTTGATACGGCACTGCAAAGATTCGTTTGGCATAATAGACATCACACTGCTCAAATAGAGGCACTGCTGCATCGCAAAGGTTGGCTGTGATCGTTACCTCGACCGTTCAATATTATAGCTGCAGACTGAAAAACAGTCCTTTTCTGTGTTAAAGCTCTTTTTGATAAGAACTTTTACATTGAAAAGAACTGTTTTCATTTCAATTCAAGTGTACTAAATACACTTACTCTTTCTTCACAAACACAACAGGGGTCTTGAATTTTAATATATGAATCAGCTGTTCTCCCATGTACTCAGGGGATTGATCAAAGTCATTGTTGATCCACTCCATAATGAGTCCAATGATGCCGTGAATCCGGTAGGTGCTGAACAGGCTGATGTCGATATGAGGGTCAATGTCGATATAGGAAAAATCAAATTCTTTTCGGAACAGCTGATCTAATCGTTTAGACATTTTTTCATAAAAATTATAGTTTGTTTTCTCATCGAACATCACCTTATAGAATCGCTTATGCGTGAGAAAGTGGTGGAATAATACGATCGAATCCGGTGGAAGCTTGTTAAAATCAATAATCTGAAGACCCACATACGGCTTGCGGTGAGCTTCCGTCATCAGCTCGAATACTTCTTCTATCATTTCATCCAGCAGATCTTCCTTCGACTCATAATGAGCATAAAAGGTTCCCCGGTTATAATCCGCGGCAGTCACAATCTCAGTGATCGTGATGTCATGAAAGCTTTTCTGCTCCATCAGAGATAACAGTGTTAATTTGAAATTTTCTTTGGTTCGTCTAACTCGCTTGTCTGGATGTTGAACGGGCATGAGAAACTCCTTTTGAAAATTTTAACGGACAAAAACCGTGATTATGTATGTTTTCGTACAAAACAAAAAATATTGCATATTGGGCCATGTATATAGTCGTATTATACTGAATTTGTTACAAAATTTCGACATTCCTTGAATTCGGTTTCAAGGTAAGGAGGACGACATTCATGGCTAGATTAGAAGGTAAAGTGGCAATTGTAACAGGTGCAGGGTCCGGAATGGGACGCGCAACTGCGAAATTATACGCACAAGAAGGAGCAAAAGTGGTACTCGCCGAGTTCAACGAGGCTTCTATGAACGAGACTTTGCAGGATATTCAAGCAGCAGGCGGTACGGCTGTAGCCATCAGAACAGATGTGTCTAAAGAAGCTGATGTTGAAGCAATGATTCAAAAGGCGGTTAGCGAATACGGTAAGCTGGATATCCTGGCTAACGTTGCCGGTATTTTCGATAACATGACTTCCGTAGAAAATACTTCAAATGAGCTGTTTGAGCGTGTAATGGGCGTTAACCTGAATGGTCAATTTTATGCATGCCGCTCTGCGATCAAAGTATTTAACACCCAAGAGACAGGCGGAACGATCGTGAACGTTGCATCCGTAGCTGGCTATCTTGGTGCACGCGGTGGTGCCGCTTATACCATGTCCAAGCATGCAGCGATTGGTCTTGTTAAAAATATTGCATCCTTCTACGGACGTGAAAACGGCAAGATTCGTGCGAATGTCATTGCACCAGGCTCTATTGCTACAGGCATGACTCCTAATTTTGCAGATCTGGACCCGCTTGGTGCGGCAACCTTCGGTGACCTCGGACCATTCAACGGAGGAGAAGCAGAGGACATTGCACAAACGGCCTTGTTCCTTGGTTCGGACGAATCGAAGTTCATTAATGGTGAAGTCATCACGGTGGATGGCGCATGGACTGCCCGTTAATTTCTAAGTATACAATAGTTCAATAGTTAAAAAGACCGCCAGCTTACTCCTGGGAATGGAGTAAGCTGGCGGTCTTTTTGTTAATTCGTATTTACAACTTCTAAGATGACAATTCAATCTCGATCAGCTCAACACCTGCAGGAAAGCTCGATCTGATCTTCGATATATTAGAGAAGTATGGATCATTAGATAAAACAGAGATACAATTACCATCGTACCCCGGCCAAAATATCGTTCGGGCAATCGTCATATCAATAACAACCGTATCCTGAATCTGAATCCCGCCCTGATATGTCACAGATATCGGCTCAATGGCAAAGGGAGACTCGTTCGAGCCTATAGACCAGATCACCTGTTCATTGCAGCTTGCCATGTTTAGAAATAACGGCAAGCTACTAGCAAGCTGGCTCTTGTTTCTTATATATAGTAACGTAATTCTTCTGTTCAACAGCTCGTGTTCTAACGAATGCAGCGTACACAGCTGTGCGAGATCTTCCTTCCAGAGAACGGAGGTATTCAGACAGAAGCAGATCGGGTAACTATCGAGATTGTTCATCCACTCTAACATAAACGGAGCACTGGAATCATCGAGGAAGACTGAGTTCGTACCTAGAAAATCCATAATATACGGAGCATGCTCTTGGTTAAATGTAAACGGAAAATGCCCTCCTGGGTTAGGCAGATTAGCATAATAGGTCGGAGGGAGATTAGCAAATTCGAGCTGCATGGAGGCACCTTCTTCAAGATTTTGAGTTCTAGTTCTAAGCTCAGTGTAGCAGAGTTGGAAGAGAAATGAATCATTATTAAGAGTTATTCAAAATTCGCTCTTACCTAAACTTAAGGTAAAATGTTATAATTGTTCAGTTGTTGAACCAATTTCGTTCGTTATAACGCGATATGAAATTGATTCAGGGTGTGTAGAGATATTGGCACTATTTGATCGCCAAAAATATATGTCGCAAGATACGTCTACCATCTGAAATTTTAATTTTAATTTTAATTTCGGAGGGGATTATTTTGTTCAAGGAAGATAGACTTCCGCAAAATGCTAGAGAAGGCATTATTTTTATGTTGATCGTGTCCATTATTTCGGTAAACACCATTGGGCCCATCATATTGGGGTTGGAACGAGGCTTTAGCGTAGCCAATTACTTAGAAACATTGAAGGTCATCCCGTTCATGTGGGTTATCGTTATTCTGTTAGTGAAGCTGGTGGCAGGACCTTTGGTTCGCAAGGTATTACCCAAATTTGTGGGTAAAACAGATGGTTTTAACGCCAGAGTGTTATTGAACATTGTAATGAACGTGACGGTTCTATCGGTTCTGTTAACGATTATCGGTACCTGGGTGGGGATGAGACAAATATCTCTAGAACCTTTCCACAACTTCTTTCCGACATGGTTTCGAAATTTTGGTGTTGCCTTTTGGATTGAACTGCTTGTCGCACAGCCGATCGCAAGATTTGCAATGAAGAAGATTCATGCAAGTCAGGCTAACCGAGCAGAAAATGTAAGCTCTTAATTTGTTAATATAATATACTTCAACGATATGAACAGCCACTTCCATGAGGGACCTGGCTGTTTTTTTATATTCAAGGTAATAGATTTACTGGAGGTAAATATGCGATTTTTATATAGTCTGTTGCATGCATGTATTGCAATGGCTGTTATAGCCGTCTGTATCATGGTTTCAACAGTGCTCGGTATAGACAAGTACCTGTATCTGTTTTTCTGTGCGGCTGCCCTTACTGTTCTTTTTATTGGGAGAAACTTATATAACAAAGGTTCACGTGCAATGGCTATCCTATGTTACGCATTCTCTTTCGTCTTTCTCATGCAAGCTTGGGTATTGTAACAATCCCTGATGAATTACAAAAGACAATCTTAATTACATAATAATATGGAAATTATTTTGACGTAATAGCAGTGTAGTTTCTTAATTTTCTATTGTAAAATAAGCGATTGCTATTTTAGGAGGAAATCCGTGGAATATAAAGATTTGTATGTATATCACATTGTTACTAAGAAAAAAATGATCCCTGGACAGAGGATATTCTATGATAATAACCAAAAAAATTCTCTATATCATTTCTTTTTTGAGAAGGAGCGTTTGAATTCCAAGGGAGGGGATTTTATACATATTTTATATGGTAACTATAACCATGAGGGTTTGAAGTTGGACAGAGAAAATGCCGATGTAGCACTTAATTATGTAGGACAGACGATTAGAGCGATTAGAGAAACGATTGTCGAAATGGTGAGACTACAGGAATATCCTGAGTATCCTTCGAGACTATCCTGCTTATATGCTGCAAAAAGCTATGAAGACGCATTAAAGTGGAAAGCGATATTTGATTCGTATAATCGAAAGGTATTGCGGCTTGTTAAACTAAGAGTTGTAGGTGGGATCTTCGAAGGTGATGCAAATTTATTACCTAAAGAAGATGGTGCTTCGTTCTCACGCAAAATTGAACAGGCTAGAGAATACTGGAAGAGGAATATTAACAACACACTTCCTGAGCTCTTAATTAACGGACAAATTGAGGTTGTTGAGGTTGTTGAAGATTACTTTCCGACTAATGATTTTTGAAAAATGGAGTGTTGACTCTATCAAGGGATTGACATTCATAAACCTAATTGTCATTTCATAAAACAACAGGTAGATAATAATTATATGTAATCTCTCCGTTTTGTTCATCAGGATTGCAAGTTACTCTAGAAAGAAAGTACTTCGGACAGCCACGTAGTTGATTCCAAATTACAGGGAGGTTATCTGATGGTTGATGTATTTGCTGTTGCTGACATTATTATCAGGCATATTAAGGATCATTATCCTCAAGATGTAGCGATTGTAGGATTTTATGGGTCATATCTGCAGGGTCGAGCGACTGAACGATCAGATTTGGATTTCTTTTTCATTCCAGCTACAACCAGAGGGAGAGAAGTAGAGTGTCAGTTCATTATTGATGGTATAAGTTTTGACTTCTGGCCAATTGGGTGGGAACGTGCAGAGAGAATGGCAACTGCTGAAGATTGGAGCACGACAATTATAGCAGACTGTGAGCTGTTATATGTCCGATCAGATGATGATCTTGCGAGATTAATAGAACTACGTGAGACTATATCCAACATGGGAAGTGAATCCAAAACAGCTGAAATGATCACCAAAGCCGAATCGATATTGAACAATTGTCTTATTAGCATAGCTAAAATGCGAATTGCTGAGAATGCCAAAGATCTGAGTTATTTCCGAACCCAATCTCAAGAGATCGCAGCAAATATCTTTAAGTCTCTTGGGTTGTTGAATCAAACCTATTATACACGTATGTGGGGGCACTATCGTAAGCAAGTCCGGAATCTTTCTCTTAAACCGGAGCAACTGGACAAGCACCTGGATACCCTAATGTTTAGTTTAATTCCAGAAGAAATAATGTTAGCGTGTGAAAAATTAACTACAGATACACTTCGTCTTATCTCGATGCGACGAAATAGTCAAGAAGTGGTGCGCTTCTATAAAGGACACATGAGTGGATACTACGAAGAAGAGAGAGGGATGATGAATAAACTGCTAACCGCGTGCGAAACAGGCCACTACGAAACGGCATTTTTCGTAGCAATAAGTGTACAAGACAGTTTATCTCGAATTTTGTATGCTGCAGAGAAAGGACGTTGGCCTAGTACTGCTGACCTTGGTGAATATCGTGAATTCTATGATAGTTATGGATACCCCGATCTTATCGCATTGTTAAATCCCACAAATTTTGAACCGTTGCGTTTAGCTGTACTGCAATTAATGGAAAAGCTAGAAAATCACCTCAAAACAGAAGGTGTAGCTGTAAACAAGTTTGACTCTGTCACTGAATTCGAATCATATTACATAAATAAAATTTGATGACATAACGATCCAATGGGACTTTACCAACAGTTCACGAAGGAGTGGTTGGAATGTTAATGAACTGGTTTCTAATGGCAATTTGCGGTTTTATTATCTTCAGATTATTTAGTCTATACACAAAATCCTACTGGAAAAATGATTTGATTATAGCTGCGGCGCAAGGATTTGTGATTTCTTTAATCGTGATTCTTATATAAAATTAGTGTCTTTGATTTATTCCAGTAAAATCCAAATGCATTGTAACTTACTGGTTGTAAATATCGTAAGATCAATTTATTAGAGGTGAGATTGATTGAAATTGCTCAGATTGATAAGAGAAACAAGAAAAATGGAAAGTAATCAAAATGCGTGGAAAGGCCTCGGTGTTACTGAGTGGGTTATAGGAATGATTTTTGTAATGGTTTTATTAATGATCATCAATTAAATATTCAATGGAGCAGGTTGCCGATTGGTAGCTGTTCCTTTCGCACTTCAAATCACGATCTGTCATATGGAAATATATATTCAAGGTGAGTTTATAGTCCATGCTTCAGAGTTATCCTTTTTTTCTAAATAGGTGCCACTTTCGGTATCGAGAATAATAAAATGTTTTTCTGATACAGGGATAAATTCGTACTTGTTAGTGGTAAGGCTATTATCTGGTATTTGAATATTTGGTTGAATATTTGGTTGATCTTTAATAGCATCTGAAATTAACCATGAGCTGATTACTAAACAAACACCTAAGAAAATGACAGCCAAACTCTGAAAATGTGATTTGATTTTGCCCACTCCTTTTGTGAATATTTGTTCGATACTACTTTAACACGGCTTTTTCAACTAAGGTTTGATTACAAATTTAATAAACTTCATTAACGGGCTGTCTGGTTTAAATAATGAAGTAAATAACCATGTGGGGCTTACCGAAAGGTAAGGTTTATCTTATCCCTTGTACGAACGAGTGGGAATATGAACTAATTAAATTCTACCATTAGTATAATGGTAGGGTATTTGATTAGTGTTTAGTTCATTTATTTCGTAATAGTTCCATAAATTCAATCACTGTTTTAGCAAGTTGATTATTCTGCATTGCATCTTCTTGTTTTATTAAAAGTTCTTTTTCCTTGAGATAGACGAGACTATTTTCCTTCCTGTAAGCAATTATTCTATACTCAATAGACTCATCAGGAGAATAACCTAGTGATATTAAGCTCTTATCTTTTGTAGCTGCTTTGTAGCTCCTTACTTTTAGATGTCTTTCAATCCCTAAACGTTTAGGGCGCTGACTGAGAATATACAGATTGGATTTCTTAAGAGTTTCGAATATCGCATTCTGTAACTCTTCAATAGTAATATTACGCTCTAATTCTAGAACGGGTCCATCATCTAAAAAATTTAGAAACTCTCCGGCTTCATTAAGCACCGGCTGATGTGGGCATATAAACATATGCTCCTCATTAAAATAAATTATTACTTTCTTAAAACATTCCTCTAACTTTAACACATCATCAATCCTTTTAATTCTATTTAACAAAGAAGAAGCTTCGTCTAGAAAGATCATTCCAAGTAACTGTAAATACTTTAGATACAGTAGGTATCAAACAATTCATGTCAGCAGTGTCTAATGAAATTATAGCCATGTTAGCCCTCGTTCACCATCTTCAATATACTTGCTCTAGTGAAAAAACTATAATTGATCGAATTCCCAATAATCTTTGTTTATTAGGGTATAATCATGAGGCTGACGCACTAGTTTCTCGGCTATTGATCTAACCATCTTCTAATGAATGACGTTAGAATGCTTATAACCCAATATTAGAGGAGGAAAATCCATGCTGGATATTAATCAAATTAAAGAGCTTATTCCCCATAGATATCCCTTTCTTTTGGTCGATAGAATCTTAGAAATTGTTGAAGGAAAGAAAGCTGTTGGAATTAAAAATGTGACTTTCAATGAACCTTATTTCCTTGGTCACTTTCCTGACTATCCTGTCATGCCTGGAGTCTTGATTGTAGAAGCATTGGCACAGGTGGGTGGTATCGTTATGTCTAACTTAGAGAGCAATAACCATAAGATAGGGTTACTGACTGGTATTGATCATTGTCGGTTCAAAAAGCAAGTTAAACCAGGGGATCAGCTCCATCTTGAATTCGAAGTGACCCGAACCAAGGGACAGATTGTCAAAGGAACAGGCATCGCAATGGTAAACAATGAATTGGTTTGTGAAGCAGAAATAATGTTTGCGTTTAATTCTATTGAGGCATTCAACTAACAGGCAGATTAGTTTAATAAAATAGTTTTGAAAAGAGTAAATTGACATATATTTATTACATAATTTTAAATAATTGTAAACTTATAAGTAAATAAAATTCTGGAGGAATACGATGGCTAAATTTTCGATACATCCTGAAAGATCAACACTTCATGGCTCATTCTCAAAGGAATACAATCCGATTCTAACCATTAACTCCGGAGATTCAATTTGTTATAAAACTTTGGATGCAGGTTGGGGAATGGAACCATTTCCCTCTTCAGGTTCAAGGAAAAGATTTGAGCCTAGAGAACGTACAAGAGATGGGGGACATGCTTTGTGTGGACCTATTGCTATACGTGGCGCAGAACCCGGGATGACACTCGAAATAAAAATTAATGAAATACGTCCAGGATCTTGGGGATGGAATAGTGCGGGTGGGTTTCAACATCCAATTAATAAGAGATTAGGGGTAGCTGATGGTGAAGAATTTCATCTGAATTGGAATATAGACAGCGAGTTAATGGTTGGCACAAGTAATAAAGGACATAAGGTAGTTTTAAACCCTTTTATGGGTGTAATGGGTATGCCTCCTAATGAGCCTGGTGTTCATTCTACATTTCCACCGCGCTACTGTGGTGGAAACATTGACTGTAAAGAACTAATCGCGGGGAGTTCATTATACTTGCCAATCCCAGTGCCAGGTGGATTATTTTCAGTCGGTGATGGACACGCCGTACAAGGAGATGGTGAAGTAGGATGTCCGGCATTAGAATGCCCAATGGATATCGTTGATCTGGAATTTATCGTACATGAAGAGATGAGCATTAACATGCCTCGAGCTAAAACTCCAACTTCCTGGATTACAATGGGTTTCCATGAGGATTTAAATGAAGCGTCAATGATAGCTTTAGAAGGTATGTTGGACTTAATGGGTGAAATGTACGGATTTGAGCGTAAAGAAGCATTGGCTCTTGCAAGTCTCGTCGTCGATTTGCGCATTACACAATTGGTGAATGGTGTTCGTGGAGTTCATGCAGTATTGAACCATGGCTCCATCAAATGAGAGTTTAAAAATGAAAAGTAATTAGAGGTAAGTCTACCTCATTAAGCTAACGGGCAGGTTGGTTTAATAGTTCTACTGTGTATTCAAAATATATAGTATGATTTATTAGATTTTTAAGAGGGAGGGCCCAATGAGGATTAATCAAGTGGAATATTATGTAAATAATTTACATTACTTTATAAGATCCGCTAAGGAAGAGGATGCAAAGAAGCTTTCTGAAGTAAGAATACAGATAGATGGAGAGACTGAATATCTAGACAGGGAACAGGGTGAAGGATACATAGATGAATTAGGATTTAGAAAATTAATCGATAACGATTCTAAGAGCAGCAATAATCTATTCTTAGTAGTTGAAGCTAATGAACAAATCGTTGGTTTCTCTAGATGTGAAGGGAATATCTTAAAAAGATTTTCTCATAAAGTAGAATTTGGGGTATGTGTATTAAAAGAGTACTGGGGGTATGGGATAGGTAAAAATCTATTAAGAGAATCTATTCGGTGGGCTGAATCTAATGGGATTAAAAAGATTAGTTTAAATGTTCTAGAAATAAATAAAAAAGCTATTGAGCTATATAAACGTAATGGTTTTGAAATAGAAGGGATTTTAAAAAATGACAAAGTTTTGTCTGATAATAAATTCTATAGCACTATATTAATGGGGAGAATTAACGAATAGGATTTTGATTTTTAGATGCTTCAACTAACGGGCAGGATATTAACAAGATAGCATGTTAATCAATGATTGACTTACTATTTTATCTATAGTATTGTTTCTTCTTTATGTATTTCATAATGGAGAGGGGGAATTAACAAAATGTTTGGAATAATAAATTACGAAATATTTTTGCTTACAGGAATTCTTATCAATTTAATTCCTGGGGCAGATACAATGTATATTGTTGGAAGAAGTGTTTCGCAGGGTAGAAAAGCTGGAGTATATTCTGTTTTCGGTATTATTAGTGGATCGTTAATACATACTTTGTTAGTTGCTTTTGGTTTGTCGATTATACTTACAAAGTCCATTGTATTATTCAATATCATAAAAATAGTCGGAGTTATGTATTTAGTTTATCTGGGCATTAGAATGTTACTTGATAAATCAAATTTAAATTTCAGTGCATCGAAAACAAATAACCTTAACCCCAGAAAAATATACATACAAGGGATGTTGACAAGTCTTACAAATCCAAAAGTATCTTTATTTTTCCTATCCTTTCTTCCACAATTTATTGATACAAAGTCTTCTGGTCCAATGCCATTCATAATTTTAGGACTAACATTTTCATTCACTGGATTGATGTGGTGCCTTTTTATTGCTTATTTTTCCTCTTTCATCACTAAGAAGATTAATGTAAACGAAAGAATTGGTACCTACTTAAACAAAATAACTGGGGTTATATTTATCGGATTAGGATTAAAATTACTTGCAACGAAAGCACCTCAATAAATTGGCAACACAGTTTTAAAAATTCACTTCGCTAAGCTAACGGGCAGGATAGTTTAATAACTATTTGTGCAAAAAAAAGACATCACCTCGAACTGGTGGTGTCTTTACTTCAATACAATCAGGCATCGAGTTCTTCTGTTTTGGTGCCATACTGAAACGGACCGGATCGGGTGCGGACAGATCGAGTAAGTGCTTCAGCTCGTCATCGTTCAGCTGTAGTTCTTGGCTTATTTGAAGACAACACATCAGGGGGAGGATTCTTCTCTAGCCCTGCTCTAGCCAGGTATAGTAAGTAAGATTGGCATTAGCAAGATAAGCGACTTCCTCCCTTCGAAGCCCAGGGATACGCCTTCGGACGAGTACAAGGTGAACGAAAGCTTTTATGAAACTTCTTTTTCATGACAAGGGATCTCGCATAGACTAGCCTTCGAAAAAAATGTCTGCCCTTTACTTTGATACAGGAAGGTTCCGAGCCTCAGCCCTTCGATAACGTGCAGCCCCAATTAGCATTGGAATGGAGATCAGAAGACTGACCACAACCGGAACAATGGATCCTTCAAGTCCAAACTCGCCTCCTGTGAGAAGTGCGGCACCGTTCATTTCTACAGTAAATAGACCGGCAACTGAGTGTCCGGATACGGGAAAGCCTAGCAACCCTTCAATGGCATTCCATGCAAAATGCAGACCCATGATAAACCATAAGTTCCGCCGCCACAGGAAGGCCGCTCCGAGCAGAACACCTGCTTCCAGGGCTATAGCGAACGCACTCCATAATGTTGCCCCTGGATTGCCAAGATGCGCGACTCCAAAGAATAGTGAGGTCACAGTGAGTGCGAGCGGTTTCCCTCCCAATCTATCAATGGCTTGAAACATAAGTCCACGAAAGATAAGCTCCTCGACAATGGCTGCTCCTAGAGCTGCCCCAATGGAGGATCGTAGAACAAGACCCGCATTCACAGAACTTGCCCACTGAAAGGAGTAACCTCCCAGGGCCGTAATAATAAAGACGGACCCTGTGATAAAGAGTGCCCCGGTAAGTACGCCCAGTAAGGTTTCAATCCCTGCTCGTTGTCTAGAGATCTCTGGAGTGGAGCGCCGGGCCAGATATGTTAGCGTGAGCTTATAAACTAAGATAGCCAGCGACCCCATCACTAATGTAAGGACAAGGGAAATCGTCCCATCTACCCGCTCAGTCAGCTGCCGGAATAAGGTATCTATAAGAACAATACCGATAGCTCCCACAAGCATCCAGACGATTGGAAAACTCCAAAATGAACTCCGAGCGCTTAATTTGACGCCATTCTCCAGGCTCTCTTTATTTTCAAATGCTTTTTTCTTCATGTTCAACATCTCCTCCTCTGTTGCTTGATGCCATGAGTATAGGCTGAAAAAGTCATATGAGACAGTGCGCTTTTGTCATCATTTAATCTATGGCTATATGTGAAAGAAGCTGGTAACTCTAATGAGTTACCAGCTTCTTGACGATCGGCTTATGAATGATCCAGCATTCCCGAATCTCGGGCTATACGGGCGGCCTCCCGCCTTCCTTTCACATTCAGCTTCGAATAAATCGTTGAGATATAATTTTTGACCGTCCCTTCACTAAGAAACAGCGCCTCGGCAATGTCTTGATTACGAAGGCCAGATGCCAGCTTATGCAGCACTTCTATTTCACGGGCAGTGAGCCCGAATTCATTATTTACCGCAGGGCTGTTATTGTTGATCCTCTTGATCATTTTACTTGCCATTTCCTGCGAGATTAAAGTCCCTCCCGCCTGAACTACCCGAATGCCTGCAGCCAGTTCTTTGGGATGAAGGGCTTTGAGCAGATAACCTTCTGCTCCACAGCTTAACGCCGCTAATACATATTCAACTTCCTTATAAGAGGTCAGCATAATGATTTTGGTTGCAGGTAGTCGATCTTTAATCAGAGTCGTTGCAGCGACGCCGTCCATGACTGGCATATTGATATCCATTAACACAATATCCGGCAAAAACTGCTCACAGCCCTTCAGTGCCTCCTCGCCATTCTTGGCCAAACAGACAATTTCCAAATCTTCTTCCATGGACAACACGATATGTAAACTTTCGAGAATCAATTCCTGATCATCAGCAATCAGTACCTTAATTTTCTCCATGCGGCAGCACTTCTTTCAGCGGGATTTCACATCGGACTTCGGTCATTGCTGGATTTCCTTCCCTAGATAATAGCTGAAGGCGACCGCCTAACTGCTCAACTCGGTCTTTCATCGTGGTCAAGCCGAAGCCGTAATTCAGCTTGTCGATCGGGTTCCCGTTATTTCGAACGGACAATTGCAGATCATTCTCGGAAAATTTAAGCTCTAGATGAAGCAGAGATGCCTTTCCATGCTTTAGTGCGTTTGTAAGGGATTCCTGGATGACCCGAAGGATCGCCTGCCGTACTTCAAAACGTATGGGCCGCTCTGTCTCAGGGAGAACTAGAGTTATAGCAGTGCCCGTATGCTCCCGGAAACGGACTACTAGGGATTCAACCTGTCGAATCAGACTTGATTCCTGTTCTTCTCCCATCTCGTGTACGATGTTTCTCATTTCATCCAGATTGTTTTCAGCTAATGATCTTAAGCGAATTAATCGATCTTTGGCCTCGGCAGGCTTGCTATCCATAAGGGCAATAGAGGCATCAAGACTCAGGATGAGTGAGATAAAGGAATGCCCCAGTGTGTCATGAAGCTCTTTGGACATACGATTTCGTTCTTTTTGCAAAGTCATTTTCTCAATCTCGGCCGAATAGTGAGTTAACAGCTTATTTTGACGTTCCACTTCGGCTACCAGTTTATTCTTCTGATCATACGCCTTGGCGACGAAGCTTGCCCACATGCCGATGAAGCAGAACAGCAGATTGTCTATTCCGATACTTAGGGCTTGCTCCCAAGCTAATCTGAGGTGAGACTGAAAGGAAAAAGGAATGAAAACAACGATGGGAATGATCCAAAAAATTTGCTTAGTCAATAAGTATCCCATTGTAAGACTCGGCAGCAAATAGTCCGCTTTTGAAGTCAAATCCGGATAAATCACAGAATTTACATAATAAGAACCGCCAAGTAACAACTCTAGTATACAAAACCAGACTTTGTTCATCCGGCGCTGAGGAAACCAGAACAGCAAAGGGACGACAAAGGCTATGCTCAGCCAGACCGCATGAAATAACGTTCGGATCGAAAACTCATTTACCATCAGAACCTGGGACAACAGCAAAATATAATGGTACAGACGAAGAGCAAATATACCCCAATCCATGAACGATAATATTCTTTTCATACCATCATTTTACAGGAAATTTATAAACTTGGAACCTCGTATTCAGCAGTTTAGATTCCTCCTCTAGAATAAGGTTGTAGGCCCGAATTCTATAAATTGGTGAAAAATAAGGCCCTTGGCGACAATGCCGTGGGCCTCTCATTAGGTAAGCGACGAATGCCTTCATTTAATTTCGTGTTAATCTTGAGAGTGAATTATACCCAAGTGGCGATCGTTTGAACTGGGAGGCGATAGGAAGGATAGCCTTCTTTGGCAGCTTTGCCTATGGAGATTAACATCACAGGTTGGAACCGTTCCTTATCCAGGCCGAAAACTTCAGCGATTTGGTCTTTGGCATACCCGGCCATTGGATTGGTATCATATCCGTGGGCACGGGCAACGAGCATGAGCTGCATACATATGATACCCGAGTCAATGAGGTTCATGTCACGCAGATCAGATGGGTTCATGCTCGCATAATAAGGTTTCGCCTGTTGCATCTGCATTTCCTTGATGTCTTGTGGCATATATCCAAGTTCTACTGACTTACTGAATATTTCGTCCATATATTCAATGTTGTTAGCATCGTAAAATACAGCAATAACAGCTGATGAGGTAAGGACCTGCGTTTGGTTGAAAGAGGCCAGTGGCGCGAGCTTCTCTTTACCTTCAGCGGTGTCGATGACAAGGAAACGCCATGGTTGCATGTTAATGGCAGAAGGGGCTCGGGAAGCTTTCGCCAATATTTCGGTCATTTCCTCACGTCTGATTTTCACTTCGGGGTCGTAGACTTTAATAGAACGACGCTCCAAGACGATTTTATTAAAATCATTTGTTTTGGCGTATTGGCCAGTAATTGTATTCATGTAGGATCTCCCCTTAAAATCATATTTGTGAGTTGGGTTAAGCTTTAATCCGTCTCACTATGAGGAGTGTAAACTATGAAGTATACTTTATAGCAATAATAAGAATCGAGGGTGATTCATATGAAGATTAGTGAAGTAGCCAAAATAGCAGACCTTCCCATATCAACTATCCGATATTATGAGAAAATAGGAATTATCACGGATGAGTATGTGCTAAGAGACCAGAACAACTATCGGAACTATGCACCAGGTATTATTCAACATCTGAAAGTGGTCAAAAATTGTTTGTCTGTTGGTTTTACGATTCAGAATATACAGTCCATGATATCCAAAAACGGATTCTCAAAAAATGAACAAACTGGCATTATCCAAGAGAAGATATCAGAAATTGAAGAGGCTCAGAAGAAATTGGAAAATTCTAAACAAAATCTTTACGATATGCTTCATTCCGATACTACGTGTGAAGATGGGTTTGGAAAGTATTAAATCTCCTATCGGGGGACAAGAGCATATTCCCATTGAAAGTCGCTAAATAAGCGACTTTTTTATTTAATCGGTTCACGTTCTTATCCCGAGCCAATGAGAAGAACGTGGTCCGATTCCCGAATAGATAAATATCCAACTAAAGTTTACAGATATTCCTTTAAGCTAACAGGCAGAGCGTAGACTTTTTCAAACAAAAGAGGTATTCATGGTATTATATGTAATTATAGGGCGTTGGGGGGATCAAAATATGGAACGAAAAATTCAACTAATGGAAACCTACGTAAATATCGATTTTGGAAACTCTCCGTTTTTAAACTTAGATAAAGGGTTGCAAATTCCATACTCTTCAATCAAGGGAACAACAACAGGTAGGCCGATACCAGATGGTTTTAAACTATATGGTGCTTTATTCGGAGAAATGAGAAATGGGTTATTTAGATCCAATGGTGGCTTTCAACTACACTTTTTTGAAAAAGAGCTTGAAACCCTCCATTTAGATTTGAATAGCTTTAAAGTTGGCATGTTCAAAATATCAAAGTTGATCATTGGTGTTCAAAATCCTGAAGAAATAAGTAAAAATATTTCCGAAAGAGTGAAGTGATATCTTGTTGAAGACCTGTTCACGATGACTAATTTAGAACATTCCCCATATAAAACTTAAGAATTAAGACTGGATTAGTTTCTATATATCCTTTCAATGAGGATAAAAAATTGAATGATGGGACACTCGGTATAGAAGGGATTACAAATTTTTATCACAAGATCGCAAGGAGAGAATTAGTCATTGGAGCAACTTTGTTGAACTAACGGGCAGGGATAGTTCAATGGTAAGATAAAGGGAAATGGCATTGGGAGGTACTTCAAATGGAGAATTGGATTCCATTAACAGATGAGCAATATCGCATTGTTTGGGATAAGTTCTACGAGGTTTTTAATTTTAACCCAAGTACTCGCAGTAAGGACTGGCCTTCTTATACCTTACCGAACCCTTATATCACTTACAAGATAACTGAACATAAGGATTCAGATATTGATGATTTAGAAGAGAAATGTATCAACGCTTTAAAAGCAATAACTGAACAAGATGAGTATGTCTTTGCTTTGGACTGGCAGCACGAGTCCTTCTTGTATTATCCACACTTGGAAAAAGAATCGGCGAAATGGAAAATGCCATTTTACCCCGACGGCGATTATTATTTTTATTTACATAATGAATTCAAATGGGGATACTTAGGACACCCATGGGAACAGACAATTACTATTTTTGGAGCTGAACTATTACAACAGTTTGAAATCAACTTTCCATCTATATTAGGGAAAGTTGTACGACAAAGTTGATCATTTTTGATTCCGCTAATGGGACACATTAGATCAAAACAACAACGGAGTAGTTTTCCAGTCCGCAGATACTTTTTTACAAGATCCACCACGGTAGATCTTGTAAAAGGCTGATGATGGATTTAAATAGTAGGCTTATTCTTGTTGCTCTATAAACCTCAAAAAGGGATCCATAACTCTTACTTTCCGATAAGGATAACCACAAAATAAGACCACGCTGCCATTGTTAAGCTAAAAGAGATAAACATTCTGTTTGCTGTCGTTCTCTTCTCGTTAAGTAAAAAAGGTAAATAGAAATGAATAAAAAAATAGGCATAAGATAAAAACCATAGACTACTGCTATGCCCTGCATTAAACCACCCCACATATTAGATACATTGGAAATGATACTGGAACTATTTGTAGAAGTCTATAAAAGAGTACTGGTAATATGAGGAGATACCGATCAAATATGTTTAAGTTTATATTAGGTGTGGGAGTTTATTTTTTGCAACTTTGCTTATGAGTTATTACTTTGTAGGAGTTAGCTTTATAAAGTCTATACAGATGGCATCTCTTATTACAATAGTACATATTTTAATACTTTCTATAGATAGGCTCTACAAGAGGAAAAGTTACGGGAAACGTTAGTTCAGTATAACACGGGGCAGTTCGCCGGTTGGCAGCTGCTCCTTTTTCATTAAGCTAACGGGCAGGTTAGTTCAATTAAACAAGGGCATAATACGCGTTGCGTTTCTGATTTGAGTGTTGGACAAAAGTCGTATGAAACTCTTCTAAATAGGGGGCCTGATATTGCTCCCCATGAAGGATTTTAAGGCTGATAGAAGAATTGTATAAAAAACCAATTTGATGACTAATTTTGTAAGAGCATTAGATTCTTTGTCGAATGTCACATGCATGTAAGGAAATGATGTATAATTATGTTGTAATTAGTAAACAAATTCCAATTCGAAATGGAGGAAGAGTCATTGAAGAAGAAGATATTGTCATTTTTCTTGGTTTTTTCGTTAGTAACTACTATGTTTGGAACTGCCTTTGCAACTGAACGTGTTGATAGTAGTGACACGTCTCAAAGTTGGACTACTTTTTTTGTTGAAGAGAATGCACAGGAAATAATAGAAGGCCTTTACGAGAACCACGCTGGGTCTTTAACTTCAATTCCGGTGAACAGTGAGGAAGAGGCTAATAGAATCATTGAGAGAATTGAAAGGTTGGAACCAGTCACTGTTGAAGTTTACAGGGATAGTACATATTCTAACGTTGACACTTCTGAATCTTTAGAGGTAAGTCCCTTTCAAACTCAAGTTGCTAAAGTCAGTGCTACGCCAACTTATATATTTGATAAAATAAGTTCAAATAAAGGAGAAATATATGTATATTTAGACATCAACGTTACAGGTGGTGGTATTGAAACATCGATATCTAGAGCTAAAGGATATGCTGGAGCAGGTACAAATGTTGGATCTGTAAGGATGGATATAAATAAATGGAATATTCCCCCGATGAGAAATTTACATGTTGCTGTGCATGATGAAATACTAATTAATTTTGTCTCCGATAATATACAGGTTGAAGGTTATGTAGAAGTTTACTTATTAGGTGGTTGGAATAATGCTGACTTATTCTTTGACTGGGAGAGTGATTTTTAATTCTGTTTCGAATATTAAAATAAGTTCATTATGAGCGCGTGGCGATTGAGCTATGCGCTTGTATCATTTCTTAAGGAGGGGTAATTAATGATTGAAAAAGTTGTTTTTAAAACGCACAGCAATCTAATTAATAATGCAAACCAAGTACATGAAGATGTACTTAAGCAGGAAAGCTATACAATAAAAGATAATAAAATAATAAAGAGAGAGATCTTAAATTCTGGATTAAACGTAAAAGAGATTCCGTTTGAATTGAAGTCTATCAAAGAAGTAATACTCGCCAATATAGAAGTACAATTCGCATTGTATCAATTCTACATAATGTATAGAGCAGTGGGAAATAAAGCAGAACACTCTCAAGCACAGTATGGAGGCGAACTGCAAATTCCTAATAACAATGATCCAGTAAACGATCAATTAATATGTGAATTGCTTTCAATCTTTGATAATATACGTGTGGTATACAAAAAAAGCACGATCCATATTCAAATCAACATGGTCAGAATGGACACGAAAAAGAAAATCCT
The DNA here is from genome assembly GCF_000732325.1 of Paenibacillus sp. TCA20. Taxonomy (GTDB): domain Bacteria; phylum Bacillota; class Bacilli; order Paenibacillales; family Paenibacillaceae; genus Paenibacillus; species Paenibacillus urinalis. The sequence continues at coordinate 756,719 of NZ_BBIW01000001.1, read as the reverse complement.
TGGTATATATAAAACTCTATATGAAGAATCCCGTTTAAATTCTTTTATTCTATCCTTTTTGAGTAAGGATAGATATCATTTATACGAAAGTCATTCTAATATGATTACTTACAAGTATAGGCCTAATAGAGATCAATTAATGGGTATTGAGGTTAACGAGGAAGAATTATCATTCATAAACTCTATTTATAAGCATCTTACTCTAGCTCCTTATATTATGTTCTATTTTGTAGGCTGGACTGAAGAAGAGGTTAGAACAAGTGAAGAGTTACAAAAACTAGCAAAACATTTCAATAAAATAGCTTTTCTATCAAAAGAAGATCAATTTGTGTCACAGATGCTTATAATATATAACTAGAAAAAAACCCGGACTAGATAGATGTAACATCGAAATTGCTCAGGATTTTTAAGTATAGAGCGGATCACAAGTTTAAAAGTAACATCGCCAATCAACTGTCAGAAGACTAGAACATTGCAGATCCAAGAGATGCAAATACAGGGAGTGTAAAACCCAAAAACCACAGCAAGCGCTTGAGCATTCATCATCTTTTGTCGGGGGACAAGAACATGGGCCGATTACCGATTAGATAAATATCTAACTGAAGTTTACATCTATTTCATTAAGCTACCCTGAAAATTAATTCATAGCGTAACTCTAAAAAAGACAATACGAAACTAGGCGCAGCTTGCAAGATTTTTAAAAAGGCTGCGTCGCTTGGTTTGAGCAGGTTAATTAGGATACTTCAGATGTGGCCAGGGTTACGGTAAATCCAAGGTTTTCTAGCTTTCGAACGGTTTGTTTGACGATCGCATCTTGGTGTCGTTTCTCAAAATAATCGGAGCCTAAGTCTTTATAATCTTCTTGCCTGGTTAGTAAATGGTAAGCAATGGTCATGATGGAATGGGCTACAGCAACAGCTGCGCGGTGCCTTCCTTTGCGAGCTGCAATTCGCCTGTACTGGGCACCGAGATAATTATCAGATCCCCGTATGGAATGAGAAGCTTCGATGAGTGCGGATCGGAGATATTTGTTGCCTTTACGTGTTTTGGAGGACTTGCGTTTGCCTGCACTTTCATTGTGACCTGGAACAAGACCAACCCATGAGCATAAATGGGCTGAACTCGGGAAACGAGAAGCAATGTCCGTGCCAATCTCGGCGAGGATTTGTTCTGTCGTTCGGGCTGCGATTCCCGGAATGCTATCCAGTCGATCCAGGTCTTTTTGGAAAGGGGCGAGCCGTTTGGCTACCTCCATATCCAGCTCTATGATTTGTTCGTTCAGGAAGTCGATATGGGTAAGCATGGTTTTTAACATCATCCGCTGATGTGAACTCATGTTGCCCTTCAGCGCGAGCTCGAGTTCTTCTTTCTTTCTCTTCATGGATCTGCGTGCAAAGCCAGCCAGTGTCTCCGGATCGGTTTCACCATTAACCATGGCTTCAAGCATGTCTCGGCTCGAGAGCCCCATAATGTCTGAGACGACAGAAGCGAGCTTGATATTGGCACCTTCCAAAACTTTTTGCACACGGTTATGTTCACGAGAACGTTCTTGAATCAGACTCCGACGATAGCGAACAAGTTCTCTCATTTCACGTTGGTTACGATCGGGAATATAGCTAGGTTTAAGCAGACCATGCCGAAGTAGATTGCAAATCCATTCCGCATCTTTCACGTCGGTTTTCCGTCCGGGAACTGCTTTTATGTGCTGTGCGTTGACGACTAGGAATTCGATATCTTCGGCTTCCAGCAGGTTCACGATGGGTTTCCAAAACACACCGGTGCTCTCCATGGCCACATGAGTGCAGCGGTGGTTCTTAATCCAATCGATGAGTTCTAAGATAAAGACCGTGTGGGTACGGAAGGTTTTAATCTCCTTTCCTTCAGGTGTAATGATGCATGCAGTAATGTTCTTCTTGTGAACATCCAAACCGCATGCTCGTTCGATGAGAACATCCATGACAATCACCTTTCTACGGCAAAGTGAAATTGGGGGCTGGTGCAACAACCAAAAAGGGTTAATCTACCCTGCGTGCTTCCTAAACAGGAGCGACATTCAATGGTGCACCGAGGTCGCTGGGGTCAGACTAACGGAAGGGTTCAGGACACCATAGTTTATCGACCTCCCTCGCCAGCCGTAAGAATAGTATAGAACGTATCCATAAAATTTTCATTATTCTGTGGTGCCCCGGGAGGGGCATGGGTGGCTAACGGGAAACGTTAGTTTAAAAACAGTATAGAGCAGATTGCCGATTGGCAGCTGCTCTTTTTCATTAAGCAAACTGGCAGTTTGGTTGAGCACGAAATTTAGGAAGGACTTGTAAATCTCTTGGAGAAAATAGTATTTACTTGAGAGAGTGGGGTGCTTATATGGAACTAACGTATGACGAATTTCTAATAAGAGACAGACAAATTGGTTTTGCACGTATCATTACTGATTGGGCAACGGTTTATTAATTTATGTGATGTTTTCATAAATGAATAATATAGAGGTAGGGGACTAGGGAAGAAATTAATTGAAGTTATAACCGAAGAATTTGAAGGTATGATGGGCTTACTCGGTACGTTAGACGGTCATGGGCTTTACGAAAAGTATGGATTTATGAGAAATACTGAACGTTTTATGAATAGAAGAACTCGCTAACTGATCACAAAGCGGGAGCGCGGAATCAAGACTCTGATTGAACTAAAGGACATTATCTTGAATGTAACCTGATAGAGCATTCGCCAGCGTCTCCTGTATTCAGCAGGAATAATCTAACAGGAAACGTAAATTCAATGAATAGAGAAAACAATCCCTATAAATTGGCTGCTCAATTCTAAGTCATCCATATAATATACAACATCACATTCGTAGAAAAAGGGGTCTTAAGAAATGAAAGAAGGACATTTTGAAAAGATTAATTTATATGACATTACTAAGGAGATATCCGAATATAGAAACTGGATTGTGAATGAAGTAAATGATCATGTCCTACGTATTGCGGTTATTAATGGTGAATATCATTGGCATAAGCATGAAGATTGTGATGAGTTGTTCATGGTTCTTGAAGGAGAACTTTTGATTGATTTGGAAGATAGGACGATATCACTCAAACCTGGAGAAGTTTTCACTATTCCACGTAATGTTATGCATCGTACTAGGTCTAATGAAAGAACGGTTAATTTATGTTTTGAAAAATCCTCTAACGATATATCTGGCAAAACAGCAGAAAGTCTATAATACGAATGGGCAGGTTAATTATATTAGAACTCTCCCCATAATCAAGAATTACTTTTGATATAATCGTTAGGTACTTATTTTATTGATTTTGCTACAAGACTTAAAAAAACAATTGGAAGGATGATCACACTCTTGATTACAGGAAGAAAAGTCCAGCTACGCCCTGTTTCGTTAGAGGATTTTAAAAGGACGTTCGAATGGCGAAACGATGAAGAATTTGCGAAAATGAGTGCAGGCACGGACTTATTCCGATATAGTCATGTTACCTTGGACCAGATTGAGTCCACGTATGAAAAGGAAATTAGAACACTTGATCGACGGGAAAAAGGTGAATTTTCCATTTATACGCAGGAGGAAGATCCAAAGCATATTGGTTTCATTGTCTACCGTGAAATGAATATTGTTGCACGGCGGTGCACGATTGGAATGGGAATTGGCGATAAAGAGTATTGGAGCAAAGGATTTGGATCTGATGCTCTTAAGACACTGATCCATTATTTATTTCAAACGATGAACTTAAACCGTGTGCAGCTTGATACTTGGAGTGGAAACGAGCGAGCTATTCGTTCCTATGAAAAATGCGGTTTCGTTGTCGAGGGACGGATGCGGAACCATTCTTTTGTAGATGGAAAGTACTATGATACTGTTGTGCTGGGGTTATTGAAAGAGGAATTTCAATACTGAAGAGATTTATTTATGAGATAGATTTCACGAAGGCAGCTGGCGAAAAGGATGGATGCCTTTGTTCATCTAATGGCAAACGTTAGTTAAATCAGTCAGGAGCAGTTGCCAGTTGGTAGCTGTTCTTTTTACATTAAGTACGGGTGTTTATTTTTATAAGGAGGCTTCTACGATGATTAAGGATGAATGGTTTACAGTACAGAGCATTGACAATCGTACCTATGCAATCAGTGAATACGGACATTGGGAGAAGGTGCATTCTTTTCTATTATTGGGGGAAGAGCGGGCCGCACTGATTGATACAGGTCTTGGCATCGATAATATGAGGAGAGTAACCGACCAGTTGACGACTTTACCTCTGGATGTCATTACAACACATGTCCATGCAGATCATATTGGAAGTCATGGGGAATTTGAACGAATCTACGTCCATCCCGCCGATGAAGACTGGTTAATAAACGGAATTCAAGGCTTAACCATCGAGCAGATTAGAAAGGATATGAGCAGAAACATTACACTCCCCACACCATCTGCCTTTAATCCGAGTACATATAGACCCTTTCAAGGACAGCCATCAGGTCTGTTAGAAGATGGGGATATCATCGAGCTAGGTAACAGAAAAATAGTCATATATCATACGCCAGGTCATTCTCCAGGTCACATCTCTGTATTTGATGAGGCTAACGGGTATTTGTTTACCGGTGATCTGCTCTATGATGAGACCCCTGTATATGCTTTTTACCCTTCAACAAGCCCAGTTGATTTAGTTCAATCCTTAGAACGAATTGCAGAGATTCCAGGTGTCAAGATGGTGTATGGTTCTCATAATACATTAGGACTTGACCCTAGCATTTTAGAGGAAGTAAAGAGAGCGACAACGTACATGAAAGAGAACGATCTTGTTAAATTCGGAACCGGGGTACATCATTTTGGACGTTTTAGTGTGCAGTTCTAAAGAGGAGGGGCCAACATTTCTACTGCAAATCAACTCACCCCACATAAGAAATATGTTATCTTCGCCTGTCTTGCCTTAATTATCCTTGGCCTTGTCCTGTATCATCGCGGGACTCCGTTTGAGCGGACATTCGATAGCGTAATATATTCCACAGAAGATTCATATAAGCAGAATACAACGATACATATAGAAGGTGTGCGATATAAACGGCTCTCCGGCGAGCATCGAATTGTCGGCAGTGTCACAGTAGATCAGGATTTGACATATCCCATCACGGCAGACCTGGATGGTACGGATTATATTCATCACATAGTGCAATGGGGTGAAGACAAAGTGCCACGGACGGCAGGGGCCATTCATATTTCGAAGGATTTCAGCACGATATGGATTAAATCCGATGATTTTGATACCAAATACAGTATAATGGATGGATATGCATTTGGGCCCACTGAAGCTTGGGAAAAGCTCAAAAGTACAATGCCAAGTGATCGAAAGTAACAAGGGTACCAAGGAAAGGGGATTAAGTTGAGTATTATTATTTCGATTATAGGGTTGATTATTACTTTTTTTATCATTAAGCTGGCAATTGATGATTCCAAGAACACCAAATATAACAAGCTCATCTTAAGAGAATTAAGAGAGATGAATGAATATCTGAGAAAAAGAGATGAAGAATTGCGAGCACCTCGTCAGGACTCTATAGACCAATGATCAAATAAGAAATGGTCTATTCATTTCTACATATTTCCCTTTTAAGTGCTAGTGCAGGTATACTCTTGCTTGGATCAATTATGCCTAAGAGCTGTAAGCTCATGCTGAATTCTTATTGTCGGTGTTGGTGGTGACACTAATCCTCAATAACTCGGTGTGAGCTTTTTTATATAGGTTACTAAATTCAGAACTGACGTACCAATAGTTGAAAGAGCGATGTTTCTTGAAAGAAAGCAACTTTTCTAAATTTTATTGCGTTAATTTTTATAGATAGGATTAAAAGGGGGATGATCATTATGTACAAGTCCATACCCATTATTTTCATCTTTGTTTTTCTTCTCATCATGACAGCTTGTACAAGCAACGCAACCGACTCGGCATCACAGCACGAACAAAGTGAAGTTAATTCGGATCAGCATAGTAAAACAGTTTTGCATGCTCAGGAACTATTGCCTTTTTTTAGAAAAGAATCAGCTTGTTAATGACTCCGATGTGATTATCTTTGGAACGGTCCTTTCTCAGGAAGTACAAAAAGATTTTAAAGGACATCCTGCCACGGATACTTTCATTCAGGTGGAAACGGTATATAAGGGAGAGCCTGCTGAAACGGTAGAAGTGCGGGCAAGTGGCGGGGAGACTGATGATATGATTTACGTAGTGAATGAAGGACCCCCTTACGTTTGACATCGGAGAAGAAGTCGTTGTATTTCTGAGTCATAATAAAGGATCTTTACCGGATAAAGATTACTTTGGATATTATGTAGTCGGACTAACCCAAGGAAAATTCAGTGTCGATACTCAGTCAAATGGGATCATTGAAAATGGTACGGGAACGTACAGTTTCAACTTTAACAATCTTCAAAATGAAATTGATGATCTTGAAGAATATAACAAAACACATGATGTTTCAAGAGTGATTCTGCCGGAAGGGTAAGAAAATGGTATTTAATATAGAACAATATCCGTCTTATTTGCTTGCTTTCATACGAAATAATATAGATTTACTGGACAAAAAATTTAACGATATCTATAATCTTAACTATGTTTTTACGCTTCAATGACAAGAGGAGTACTGTAGATGAAGATGAGTATAGATTTTACAAAGGACGATTATTGGAAGCTGAATAAGTATGTGATGTTCCATATGCCACAATTTAAGAATATGATCCTCCTGGTCATGATCCTATTGCCAATCCTGATGTGCGCTGCATTAAAAGTGCTCGGCAGATCTTGGGAGGTCTCGATTATACTAGGTCTGCTTATTGGGATACTTGCGGATCTCTATGTTGTTTTTTCTGTGAAGCTAAAGGTGCAGCGACATGTGAAGACGAACAAAGGCCTGATCGGTGAGCATACGATTGAAGTAAATGAACAGGGCTTTACCGAAACAACCTCGATTAACCAAACGAATTACCCATGGAGCAAGGTAGCGCATCTTCGTGAAGATCCTCAATACTTCTATGTGTTTGTGAATGATTCGCAGGGCATTGGTGTTCCGAAAAGAGGATTTGCTAACACTGCGCAGCAAACGGAATTTAGACAATTAGTGGAGAAGTACGCCAACCGTCGTTGGGGTTAACAATGATCACTCCATCATTTTGAGAAAAGCTCATCTGACCCAGATGATGCTTTTTTTATTTAAACGAAACTTATCCCCCTGTCGCATCGTTATTGTAAATTAAGAATGATCATTCTGAATACAATCTTAGAAGATGCTTACGAATGGAGTGATGGCATGGTAAACGAACCGGCTGGGTTTTGGATTCGCTTTGGAGCTATTTTGCTAGATGCAATTATTGTGGGTATTCCTTTGGCATTTGTGACCTCTTTCATTGTTGGGAACGTAGAAGAGAATTGGCTGAATGATACGGTTAGCTTTCTGTATTCCTTGCTTCTGCCTGTATTTTGGAGAGGGTATACCATAGGGAAATACATTTGCGGAATTAAGATTCGCAAGGTATCGGACAAAGGACCTCCCGGGATTGGCACGATGCTGCTGCGAGACGTTGTTGCCGGTCTGGTTTATGCAATTACGTTTGGAATCGGAACGATTGTCAGTGCACTGATGGTAGCGATCCGAGAGGATAAGCGCTCCCTTCATGATTTTATTGCAGGAACCGAAGTCGTACGCAACTAAAAAAAGGGATAGCTCAAAACGCTGCGGGTTTCGTACGAAGAACTCTAGAAGCGGGTTGAGCTTTTTTTTCGCAACTCTCCTCATATAGCAAGCGTCTATACTATATCATCATCGGGAGGGCAGAATTTTGAAGATTAGGAAATGGCTTGTGCTATGTACAATGAGTCTTGTCATATTTATCGCGGCAGGATGTACAGAGGAGAAGAAAAAAATTGAGAGTGATATTGTTAATGAAGGGGCTGTATCCATTCAATTGGAGAGTATAGATTCCTATTTCAGTCCTGGAGACAAACCTTTTACCTTACAAACCATAGTGGACAAGGACGAAGTAGAGCAATTTGTTCAGGCGATTAACCAGGCGCAGGAAAGGCTCGGGATGCTCGATTATAGTCCCATGTTTGAAATGAACATTACTTATTCCGACGGCACATCAGAACTTTATCATCTGAATGTCGTCAATGGAGAAGTAGCAAGAGGACTGCTCGTTAGACTTGGAGAACAGTATGCTGCTTATGAAATTCCGGAAGATGCTTATGCAGAACTAGCAAGACTAATCTATAATGAAATAGAATGATACCACATCGAGGAGCGAAGTCACCATGAATAAACTAATCAAAGTGAAAACAAATCGAGCGAGGAATGTCATCTTTGCCGTCCTATTGCTGTTACTTATTCTAGCTTATACCTGCCCAACACAAGAAGATTATTATGCTTGGCTGCATGAGGAACACGGTATTTCATGTGATCAATATAATTACGTGGATGGACTTGGCTGTGTGAAAGACGGACAAATGGTCCTCCGTTCAGGGTCTACTTTTAGCGGTATGATCTTCAACAAGCGTGAGATGAAATATAAGCTCTTAGAAGATGGTACGGTGTATAAAGTAAATACAGTAGGATTTATTAATACTTTCTTCTAGGGTTCGATGCTTGCTATGCCGACGTAGATGCTCTATTTGCCTATTTCAGCCGTGATGAAGTAATTAGCAGATCTAACAATGAAAGAGGGATGATCTATGGAAGTTCGGCAGATGGCAACAGCGTACCTGTTTAACGAGGATAAAGTGCTCATGCTAAAAAGATTAGGAAGCCGGCTTCCTGATGATGCCTTCTGGACCGGACTTGGTGGCCATCTCGAACCGGAGGAGCTGTCTCATCCCAAAGAGGCGTGTATTCGTGAAGTGTATGAGGAGTCCGGCATCAAGAGCGAGGATATCATAGATTTAGAGCTGAAGTATATTTTACATCGAATCAAGAATAGTGAGATACGTCTCCAGTATGTGTACTTTGGTAAAACGGATATGGTAGATCTAGCAGCTTGTGATGAAGGAGAGCTGATCTGGGTACCGAAAAAGGAACTGCTTAACCTCACCATGTCCAGAATTAATAGCTTCATGCTGGAGCACTACCTCACCAGTCCTTCCAGTCAGCACATTATGGTGGGAACGATTACCCTAAATAAGCTGGGAAAACCCCTAATGCAATGGTCGGAACTGAAGGACCCCCTCATATTTTAGGATTAGCGAAAAAGGAGGAGGCAGTTATGGATTCTGTTGTAGTTCCTATTTTAATTAATAATTCGATTCAAGATCATGAAGTGCCTGATTTGCGGCAGTCTGTCGGATGGGACAGGAGAGAGCAGGATTATCCGATTTTGTTCGAGCGATGTTTGTTATGGGGAAGTGCACGAGATATGAACGGAAGGCTTATTGGATTTGGTTATATTACCGGGACAGGACTCGAGCATGGTTATATGGAGGATATCATGATCCATCCGGAATATCAGAGACAGGGCCTGGGCAAGCAGTTGGTTCAGGCGTTGCTGCATGCGGCAGAGGCTGCACGAATACCTATAGTAACTGTAACTTTTGCAGATCAGCATGAATTATTTTACATAGAGAGTGGATTTAAGCGATGTAGAGGAGGCGTATGGAGATCAAGGGGAGAGGAGCGTTAGCTCCATGAAAAACAGAGCGAGATTAGATGGAAGAAAGAGAAGGTTTAGAATTCTATTCATCATCGGTTTACTGATTTTTCTAGGGTATGTGCTTGCTGTCATTGCAGGGATCTTCTCATTTCAGTCACAGACCCATGAAAGTATGGGTGAAACAGCACCGAATGAACCTGTGAAAATGTATGTTCTAAACGGAAGCGGAGATCTGTGGAATATCCAGGACTATACTATTCTAATCGGAGCAGGACAGATTATGCGTGGAAAAGCAAAGCTGTCTTATATGGGAGATTCCAAAGATCTTCAAAATATTCGTCATATTGATGTAAGCTTCTACGAACAGATGGACAAGGACAGCAGGGAAAGTGTATATGGCTGGTCAGCCGAAGCAATAGGAGTGGCATCTGCATCACTAAGCAGTATTGAAGATAATGTGAAAGAGATGGGTACTAATACTGGGAGTTATTCTTACGATGAACTGAAAAAGAATGCAGACACCTATGAATCGACTTCTGCAGTAATTACATGGGAAGATCTTAAAGGACAATCCTATTCAGATACAGTGGAGCTATCGATTGCCCATTCTGCTGAAATCGTTGGCCTTGCTGAGGAGTAGTTAGGAACAGAACTGGCTTCACAGATATAAAAAATAAAAGATGGACGTAGAGGTTCACGTCCATCTTTAGTTTTTTATTAAACGCATTGCATTCAATTTATAGTTACATAATCCCCTACACAGCCTTTACGTTGATCATGACGATGCGGCTGTGCGGCAGAGAGGGCATCTCATGAAAGCTGAAGCTCAAATCCTGCTGAGGGATATCATACTCCATCTTGTTCGCAAGATAATCGAGACTCTCCTTCATGATTTCGATCGTGATCCATTCACCGGCACAGCGGTGTCCTGTATAGTGATCTCCGCCGCCTTGCGGAATGAAATTGAATGGACTTCTATTCCAATCATGGAAGCGATCCGGTCTGAACTTCTCAGGATTATCCCACAGATCCGGGTGATGGTTCGTACCGTACAGATCAAGGAGGGTTAGAACACCCTTCTCAAATTCATACCCTTGCCAAGTAAAATCCTTGGTTGGACGTGCAGGCAGGAACGGGAAGAAGGGATAGAAACGGCGTACCTCCTGCACAAAATTCTGAAGATAGTCTTCTTCTGCCGTCGCCAGCTTCTTGCGCTCCTCAGGCTGCTGAATGACCGCCAGTGCCGTGAAGCAGATATAAATAGCGATCGCGACGATCGGGCGCAGGATGTTGATGATTTCTACGGCAGCCGTTTGTGAATCGAGAAGCTCTCCCTTCAGATCACGGTGCATGGCGAACGTGTGGAGTGTGCTCTGTTCGGGTGCTTCTATTTCACCTGTACGGACTTGCTCAACCAGGCCACTAATCCATTTCTCCGCCTTAGAGCGGGCGTTCTTCCCCTTCATGTGCTTGATACCGATTGCAGCGGTGGCTTCAATCATGGCGCCAAACCAGGCTGCTTTTTCTTGTGCTTCCGCTTCTCGCAAAGGCACGCCTGCCCACTCGCAGGCAGCCCGGCACAGGAGCTCCTGTGCCTCCTCATAGAGCTGTACCTTCGGCATAGTCTCCCACCGCTGAGCGGCAAGGGCCCAATGCTTGCGAGTGATCGTCCGCATTTGGGCAAGGGCTTCTGTGGACATCACGGACATGAACATATTTTTGCGATGATGATGTTCTTCTCCGTCCAAGGATTGAACGCCGCCCTCACCAAATAGAGTATGGATGACCCGCTTCGGTGCAGCGCCAATTCTTTCAAATTTATCATTATCATAGAACAGCTTCGCAGCTTCCTCTCCCCGCATACAGATTGCGCGTTCACCAAGAAGACGTGTTTCAAAAATATCCGATTGGAACCCGATTGTACGATTCGTTATGTATAGGTAGCCTTCACGCAGCACACTTAAGCTGTGATCCAGGGCTTCCTCTTTAGGCAAGAGCTTCTTTTCTTCCACCTGCATCCACCTCCTAATTAAGGTCAAAATGAGACATACATCATTTTAGTACCCTTATACGGTAGGATTAAACAAGACAGAAGGCTTTATGTACTTGCAGGAAGCTTGGTTCCCTTGTAGACCGCGTAGGTCTTATACGTTCCGTCTTCTGCAATTTCGAGACAGTTCAGCTGTTTGCCATAGGCGCACGCACCGTCAATACCGATCTTGTCCTTCTGGAACCACACGCCTGGAGATTCATGCAGATGCACCGTCGGCGTATGACCGAATACAACCGGCTTATCGAGACTGGTGGGCTGATCGTGAAAGAGATCGCGTATCCATATAAAATCATCCTTCGGCTGCTCTCTAAAATCTGCATAGAATGGATTAATGCCTGCGTGGACGAACAAGTGGGTATCCGTTTCATAGTAATAAGGCAAGGCTTGAAGAAATTCCAAGTGATGAGGATAATGCTCCATAATATAGGCCTTTGCTTCTGCATAGGCATTTTTGTTAAAGTAATGATCTTCGAAGTAGGAAGGGCCCATGTAGCTCTCGACCGTCTGGTATCCTCCGTTTTTTAGCCAGCGATCATCCTCCTGCAGCAGCATCGCCTCCAGGAACAGCTGATCGTGGTTCCCCCTTAGTGTAACGACACCATAATCCTGATGAAGCTGTATGATTTGGTTAAGTACTTCCTTGCTGTTCGGTCCGCGATCTACATAATCGCCGAGGAGTATGAGCTTGTCCTGCTCTGGTATGTAATTTGCTGTATGCAGCAATGCGTTAAATTCTTCGTAGCAGCCATGAATATCACTGATGACCAAGGTTCGAATAGCAAGCTCTCCTTTCCTGATATATCTTGTTTCTGCAGCTATGTTATTGCTAAAAGAAATTATATATCAAATAGAGGGAAATGACGTTGTTTTCTGTAATTATGATAAATATAATCAGCTTGGGAACAGATCGCAACAGGAAGAGTAGCTATTATCTCTTGTAGAATTCACCGATGAGCAGGAAAGGATGATCCAAATGGATATTCATTTGTTTAAAGAACTGCTATGTACAAAGCTCGATGATCTCGACAAAAGAACCTTGCATGTGCTTCATCAGTTGAATGATGATGAGGTGAACTATCGCTACAATGAAGCATCCAACAGCATTGCCAACTTGGTTGTGCATATCAGCGGCAATATTGATGAACGCGTTCGTCGAGGCATTCGGGGATCCGATGTAACGAGAGACAGAGACGCCGAATTCGATGTGTTATACCGTACAAGAGATGAGCTTATCGAGATCACAAAGGAATCGTACCAAGATGTTAGACAGACCATTGAGCTAATGAGTGAAGAAGATTTGATGAAGACACAAGTCATCCGGGATCAGGAACGGAGTAACCTGGATATTCTGTTTGCTTGTGTGACGCATTTCTCGGAACATTTGGGGCAGATGCTGTACCTTGCCAAAATGCTCAAGGATCAGGATTTCAGTACGGCATCCGTACCAAAAAGAAAGTAGAATGGAATGAATTTCGGTCCTGCCTTCGTTTATAACTCTCTTCAAACGTTTATATATGTATCAAGATGAACAATTAAGGGAGAGACTTCATATGGCAGGAAATAGAGAACACCTAACCAAACGCAAGAAGAAGATTACTGTTGGAATTATTGTTGCTGTTCTATTGTTAGCTTCATTTTTGCTCTATTATTTTGGTAACTTTACAGCTGTAGAAGTATAATATAGTGAATTAGAATATAAGCTTCAGCTTGAATGCCCTCGCGTGTGAATGCGGGGGTTTTTGAGTTGTAGACAATCGTGTAGAATATAATAGAAAATCCAATATTTTCAATATAATCTAAAGGTTAGATATTAACGTATCAGGGGGAACTTATGAGATTCTATATTGCTTCGAGCTTTAGAAACATGGAGCATGTTCATTACACTGCTGCACAGCTTGTCTTGAGAGGTCATACACATACCTATGATTGGACCAGACATGGGAAAGCCACTACGCATGCAGAGCTCGCTGCAATTGGAGAAGCGGAAATGGAAGGAGTCATCCGTTCCGATGTGTTCATTATGATGATGCCTGCAGGCAAGGGAAGTCATATTGAGCTGGGTATTGCCCTGGGTACAGGAAAGGAAGTATGGATATACTCAGAATCAGAACATGTCTATGAACCGGAGCAGTCCAGTACGTTCTATCATTTGCCTGAAGTCAAACGATTTGTAGGGACGATTGAGAATTTGATAGAATCTGTATCCAAATATGAGAGAGTAAAAATAAAATGAAGAAGAGGCTGCTTATTACTGTGGGAGTGTTGTTGTTCCTTGCCGTCATTACATCACATCCAGGTCCTTCTTTCTAACGGAGCCTCCGGATCTGATTGGGCGCTTGGATGAGCAGGAGCTTCTCTTTCACAAAGGCTCGTATGTCTGGACGAGTGGGTTAGCAGATGCACCGGAACCAACGGAAATAGCCAACCAATATGAGGGATATGAAGTGGCTCCCAGTACAGACATGATTCTCTCTTTCTCTATTCAGCCTTCGGAGTATTCGGTTGTACAAGTAACAAGTACGGAGCGGAGCGCGATGCCGGTAAAAGATAATACGATCCGAACCCCTTCTGAGCCAGGCACATATTTCATCGTGGTATATGGGGAATGGCCGGCAGGGACAGGTACTTATGTCGTTAAGCTTGAGGTGATCCCGAAGTAATTGGAGAGCACCAATCATATCCGGAAGGATGGTCATCCCAATGCACCCTAAACCACAGCTTGTGCTTGATGCCGGAGGGGTAATCACGGCAAATTTGTCGCCCAGCTACTGGAATGAACTGACGTTATCAGATATAGTCTCTGGCAATAGTGTTGTTCGCAAATTTAAAGAAGAGCTCAGGGAGTCATTATGGTCTGGGCATATTTCGGAAGCGGAATTCTACGTTTGGATAAGAAGGCAGATGAATGAAGTAGATCAAAGTGATGAGGTCATGAGGCGAATGCTGCAAACTCATTTGAGGCTTTTGCCTGCTGCGGAATGGGTAGCGAAATGGTCTGAAAAAGCAAACATACATATTCTAAGTAATCATAGACATGAATGGTTATCACCTGTATTGGCACCACTTATGTCTTACATCACATCCTGTACCATTTCGAGTGAAATTGGCATGTGTAAACCGGATGCTGCTATCTACAACGCTTTGCACGGCAGGCTGGAGCATAGTGATGAGATTTATTTTGTAGATGATCAAGAGCGTAATCTGCTTCCTGCAAGAGAGATGGGATGGGAGACCATTTTGGCAGATTCGACAGGGCAGTGGACTAAGACTGTCAATGAACTATTGAAGTGCTGACCAGGAATCTTCCGCTTTCTAAATGAATACGGTAGTATGTGAGCTTGAACAACTTCTGATGTTTTTGCCGAGTGAGTGACTCTCTAGTCTGAGGATTGAAGCTGCTATGATCAACACTTTGAGGAAATAAAGTAGTTCAAAGGGGGAGTTTACTTGAATATAGAAAATGTGGATATAAAAATCAGCGAGCTGCACGAGCGTTTTATGGCATCCAATTTACCGCTGCGGTATACTCTTCAGGAAGCAGATCATCTATTGAAAAGTAAATATGGTGTTGTTGTTGTGAACCCATTGGAAGTATACGACCTGAAAAAAGACCCTCTAATCCATTACAATCATATCGTAAAAATCTATCATGTGAACGACAGTCAAATTCTATCCTCCATCTTTACTTCTCAAGAGCAAGAAATGATAAAAGAAATGCAGGCAATTCATGCAACGGTCCCTTCCGATGAGAGTTCTTTGACGGGTGCAGAACGGCTGTGGAGAAAGATCAGGCAGGGCAGATTGCTTCGCATTATTATAGAAAGTGCAGATAAACAATACATTACCGGATTTACACTTCAGGGGATGAGCCAGCAGCTACTGCAGGAATTATACATATTAAGAGGCCTCCGAGAAGAAGAATGCCATCTAGGTAATGAAAATTACGCAACCTACCTTAAGCTCCTTCATCAACGAGGCTATATTTAGCGTGGGTCTATGGTTGAAGAACGATTTTTGAGGAAGTCAAAGGAGAGTGTTATGATAAAAAAACACATTTTTATTTCGTTGTTATTAATGATCTTACCAACTTTAGCAGGCTGCAGTTTGATTTCAACTTATGAACAGACACCGATCGAAATGGTGGCATTCAGTAGCCTTACACATGAAGAACAAGCTTTAATACCTGCTAGCCCGAAGGATTCAAGCGTAGAGAAAGTAAGAGTTAATGAGGAGAACGACTCCTATATGTATAGTAATGTAGGCAATGATCAAGTTTATGCTGTGACTTTCAATCATACCGGTACGAATACTTCGGGTGATCTTGTCGTCTATGTTGACTTGGATAAGGAAACTGTTGTTGGCAAAGGATTTACGCTCAAGTAGCTTTATGAGAGCTATATTTTCAATGAAGAAGCAGATAAAAAACAGCCAGCAGCATAATCACTTGTTTTACACATTGTGTGAGGGGAAAATGATGAGTAGATTTCATCCGAGATTTTATTTACTTGTATGTATAATAATATTTACGTTAACAGCATGTTCTTCCAATACTAACACAAGCTTTTATTCTAATGGCTACAATGAGATAGAAGAATTAGAAAAGCTTGATGATTTTATTAGAGATCAAGCTTCTGAATCTTCGAAACCAGTAAATTATGATCTGACGGTAACTTCAACTTTTAAAAGCGGTGAAGATGCTAATATGATCGTTTACGATGTCTTAGTTAATAATGTAAAAGAAGAAATGGAAAATATCACAATATCATTCACTCTTGAACCAGAAATGATAAATAACTTAGAAAGTTATGATTTAATCACAATTAGTGATCCTGATAATGTAAAAAACAATAAACTTAAACCAAATGAGAAGCCACTTGGTCTAAGTTTATATCGGGGATATGTATTAAAAGAAGAAGGAGAGCTATCAAAAAACATAAATAATATTTATAAAAATGTTTATGTTAAAATATCATACGATACGAATGGAAAACGTACTGATGAATATCGAAAAATGGTTGCCACACCTTCTACTGAACTAGTAAATTACTTGAAAGAAACATCATCACTATAATTACCAATTAAATAATGCAATAATTTTATCGCCTCACCTCGAATCAAGTTTGCACGAGAGTAAGGCATTCCTATTTTGTGGGTCGAATCTTACTCAAAAATCGGTACACCGTTTCTCTCAAGACTGGAAGCATAATGGCTGTACTATTGTTCTACATGACAAATTAATTACTCGCTTTGAAATTGTACAGCGGCTTAATAATCTCTACAATCTCTAATGCATCTACCGTATTCTCCAGAATTTCTTCGATTGGTTTGTAGGCCATTGGGGCTTCATCCAGCGTAGCGGTGCTTACGGATGAGGTCCATACGCCGCGCATGGTGTCCTTGAAATCGTTCATATGCAAAATATCCTTGGCTCTGGATCGGCTCATCAGGCGGCCTGCACCATGGGGGGCGGAATGATTCCAATCAGGATTGCCTTTGCCAATGGCGATAATAGAACCGTCTCGCATATTGATCGGTATGATGACCTTTTCACCTGCTTTGGCTGAGATCGCGCCTTTGCGAATGATTTTGTCCTCTGGATTAATATAGTTATGAATGGTTGTGAATTTCTCCAATTGACGGTAATCCAAGTTCAAGAATTCGGCAATGGCCTTCGACATCCCTTGGCGGTTTAAGAGAGCGAACTCCTGTGCTGCGTACATGTCCGCTAAATATTCGTCAGCCCCAGCCCCTTCGAGGTACATAAGCGGTTTTGGAACCTGGTACACTTCCATGAGTGCTTTATACTTCTCAATAACGGCAGGGATCGCATCAAGATTGCCAGATTTTTTGAGCAGTCCGATCTCCTCGTTTTGCTGAAGAGTCAGGTCTTTCATGCGGTCTGTACAATAGAGCTCTGCTTTTTTCTGATGGTATTTGGCGACTTGAAGTCCAAGATTGCGGCTTCCAGAATGAATAACAAGGATTTTGTTACCTGCCGAATCCTCATTAATTTCAATAAAATGATTGCCTCCACCCAGACTTCCCACACTTCTTAGATGCTTCTCATAGACCGTACCTGTTTTGTTTGCGATGTTCTCAATTTTTTGCTCCAGTACGGGCTTATGAATAGGGTGCGCGATTTTTTGATGAATGGAATGACCATGTGGTACTTGATGACGTATAAAATGATCCAGCTTCTCAAAATTGATATCGATCGGTCCGAGAGATGTAACTTCCATTCCGCAGCCGATATCCACACCGATGAGGTTCGGAACGACACGTCCCCCAAGCTCAGCCGTATAGCCGATCACGCAGCCCTTTCCTGCATGGGTATCTGGCATGATGCGGATCTGTACACCTTCAAATGCCTTCTGATTACACAGCTCAAGGACTTGAGCATAAGCCGTTTCATCGATCGTATCTGTAAAAATTTTAGCCGTGTTGTATTTTCCTATAGCTTCTATCATATGAATAACTCCTTTTCTTGCAAACGCGAAAAACCATGATTGTAATAATATAACATTGATCTATATCTGACAGGGATAAAAAACCGTTTAAATTATTTTTTCTGTGAAGTTATTCCTTAATGACGAGACCAAATATTTTGGAGAACAGAAGTGCCTGTGCCGGTGCAATAATGCAGCCCTGCAAATCCTCCATGGTCACACCGAGGTTATAAAATTCCGTTTGGCTAAGATCAATGCCTTTTAGCTTCGCACCCGTGAACTGTGTACCGTCAATCATACAGCCGATGAGCTCAATGCCGGCAAATTCGGAATGATAGAAATCCGACTTGATGAGCGAGCACTCCTGAAATGAGATGTTTTTCATGTTGGCAAAACGAAACGTTGCATAATCTCCTGCGCATTCTTGAAAAGATACATTTCGCATAGTTGCAGCGGTAAGGTCAATCCCGATAATTTTGCAATGCGTAAACTGAACTCGATGCAGGACAGAGTCGCTGAAGTTCACATTGGATAAATCACAGTTCTTGAAGACGACATCTGTTAATTCTGCATGCAGAAGAGAGGTGCTGCTAAAGGTGATGTTCTCGAATACCATCTGATCAAATGTTACTTTCTCGGCGATGACATCCATGATCTCTTCCTCCTGACACATGGCCTGGCCATATTCAGCGCGATCCAGAATGGTAGAATCTGCAAGCTTAACCAATGAGAGCTGCTTAGGAAGCTTAGGTTTGGCGATTTTTATAGGTTTGGTTTCGGAATGGGACATGATATTCCTCCGTTCATTAAATAACTCAAGATACATAGACATTGATTTTCATTGTATCAGAAATAGCAGCTTCAGCTGGTGGTTGACTGGCGTATCAGCTGAAATACGGGATGAAGATTTAATTCAATCAAGTTATAATATGGGAATCCAATCGAACGAAAGAAGCAGTCAATGAAGCATCTATCTTATATCGAAGGGCTGGCGGTCTATATGTCACAACTACAAACTACGGAAGAGCGTTTACAAGATCTCGGAATCGAGCTTCCTGCGGCGAGTAATCCGGCTGCGCAATATACGAATGTTGTTATCGTCAATGGTTTGATGTTTGTTTCAGGTAAAGGTCCATCAGGCAGCCCGAAGGGGAAGCTTGGCAGTGATTTTACGACAGAAGAGGGTTATACCTTTGCCCGCGATGCGGCGATTGAGGTCCTAGCGGTTGTGAGGGATGCGCTTGGTACACTGGATCGAGTCAAGAGAGTCGTTAAAGTTCAGGGTTTCGTTAATGCTGAGCCGAGCTTTGAGGAGCATCACAAGGTATTGAACGGTTACTCCGATTTGATGTCTGACGTATTTGGGGAAAAAGGAGTTCATGCAAGGTCTGTGTTTGGAGCCGTTTCGGTGCGTGATAATCTGCCTATTATCGTTGATTCGATCTTTCAGGTAGAAGAGGAATAGGGGTTATGTACCTGTTTGAATAGGAGCGGATATAATGAAGATCAAGGCCTTCTTTCTGGATTTTTACGGAACTCTGGTCCATGAAGATGACGACATTTTGCCGGTTATTTATGAACAGATCCGGACCACCGCTGCACGTAAATGCTCGCATAAAGAAATCGGAAGCTTCTGGTGGGCAAATGCTTCAGCTATGTATGATGAGAGCTTTGGAGAATTATACCGCCTGCAAAGGGATATCGGCATTGAGTCCTTGGAGAGAACGCTTACACATTATGCTTGTCCTCTAAAGTCGAAGGATCTGATCACATCCCAGTTCGAACATTGGGTGAAACCCGTACTTTATGAGGATACCGTGCCTTTTCTAGAATGCCTGAGAAGAGAAGGGATTCGTTCTTATATTCTGTCTAATATAGACACATATGACGTCCAATCGGCTGCGTCTTACCACGGGATTGAAGTGGATGGAATCATAACGAGCGAAAGCGTAAGAGCATATAAGCCTCGGCCCGAAATGTTTCATCAGGCACTTGCGCTTAGCGGTCTGGCCGCTGATGAAGTCATCCATATTGGAGATTCGCTAAAGAGTGACATCCAGGGAGCTCAGAATGCAGGTATTGCTGCCGTGTGGTTGAATCGATTGAATAAAATGAGAAAAAATGAAGTGCAGCCAGACTATACTTGTTCAAACTTGTTAGAGGTGCGTTCTTTGTTTATTTGAAGGGAGCTAACATGGTGATTATTCTCATCATTTTGTTTATTACTTTATTGGTTGCGCTATCGAATCGTTCCCGATTAAAAGACATGGAAGCCGATATGGAGGCAATCAAACGGAAGCTTAATATTGCGGACTAAGATACACCGTAATGGAAATGATTAAAAAGTTCTAAATATCTCGTTAAATGTGATGGTTTTTTGTCTAATACCTATACAAGCTTCATCTTCAGGCCTAAACATTCGAAGATTAGGTATGAGCTTGTTATAATAGAGGATAATATCACCCAAGCATATAAATGAGGGAGTTATGAAAGATGAAACAACAATTACTGACAGAATCATGGAAAACAGCATATAAGATGGCGGCTTCCTTCTTTAAGTCAAATTGGTCTCTTCGTGACTATCCGATTGAAATTATAAATCAAGAAATTCAACCTGAGTCAGACTCCTACTCCAAAAAGTATCCTTGGCAAGCCAGAGTACTCAATTGGTATTGGATGCGAGGGGAAGGGGATACGAAGGAGGAGGCTTGCGCGAATCTGCAACGAAATTTTGAAGCCTATCTAGCGCGCGGTGGAGAACTTCCTAGACCGGGAAGCAAGGCGGGCATCGTATATGCAAGCGTAGACCAGATTAATGAATTGGAGCCGGAAGGCATTATTTTTTTTAAAGAGATCTTTGGCTTGGAATACTACGGCATGTTCATTTCAGATGATGCATCCTTGTTTGATTTTTGTGACTCTAAATTTGCCCTTCTCAAAAAAATCACACGCATTCAAGAGAAGTATGGAATTACGATCAGCGATGTAGAAGGATTACGCATTGTGGGAATTCTCCAGCGCATGAAGGAAGCAGGGGTTTAAATTCCCGTGTAGACCGATTGCCAGCCAGAGCAGGTTAAGTAAGAGTTGCTTCCTAACACACCTTGCAGATCATTCCCCATGGCGGGATCGGACCTTTTTTATAACCTTTCGGTCCTGCCACACATCTTAAGCTTCCCGCTCCATTCCGTTAACATTCACATTAATAACCGTTCTAATATCTAATTAGTCACAGTAACCTCGAACAATGTATTCCTACAGAATTATGCTTTTTCTAGAAGTAGCCACATGAAGACTGCCTATATGACTAGATAGGGGGATTATACTAATGCCGCTATTTCTAACGGCGAACGGACTGTATTCGAAGCACACAATGGCACAATTTCTCAGTTTGCTTCCCCAGGTGAAAACAGGTCTAACTGCTTGTATTATAACAACGGCGGATATTCAGTATAAAAATAAAAGCAAGCACGCGGTCAGAACAAAAGATTTGTTCTACGCCATTGGTTTTGCGAAGGTCGATTATGTGGATTTGGATACAGACCCTGCAAATTTATTGCTGAATTATGATGTTGTACATATTAATGGGGGGAACCCTTTATATCTGCTGGCTCGAGTTAAAGATTCCGGTGCGCATGAAATTCTGGCATTTATGCTGTCAGAAGGTAAGCTGGTATCTGGGCAAAGTGCAGGGGCTGCGATATTCGGAAGCACTATTCAGCATGCCGATATTCTTCATCCTGAATGGAACGAGACCCTGTTGACCGAATTTAGTGGACTCGGTGTGCTTCGAGCGGCAATTCTGCCTCATAGCAACCGATATCGTACAGCTTCCTATGAGACTGTCGTGAAGAAGGCGATGGAAGAGATTACGGATCCTATTCTTTTTCTAGGTGACGGAGAATATATCATTCTTCCCTAAGTAGATAATTATCTACTTATAAGGGAATGATCAGAACGGAGCGCAGTGCTCCGTTTTTTAATTGGAAGAAAAATGAAGCTGTGGTTGTGCATTTGCACAATAAAAATCGTCCGTTTATCAATATCTCTTAACTTCAATTCATCTTATACTGAAAGCGTATTCAACAAGAAAGCGAATTCATAAATAAACATAAGGGGGCATACAAAGATGGACGGATTAACCATCAGTTGGATCGGGGCGCTCGTCGGACTTGCCATTGCGATCATCCTCATCTTGAGAAAGCTAAATCCGGTGTATGCATTATTTCTGGGAGCCATCATTGGGTCATTGATTGGTGGAGCCAATCTGCAAGAAACTATCGATGTGCTTGTTGGTGGAACACAAAGTGTTATGGGTACGGTTCTCCGGGTACTCGCCGCAGGGGTTCTGGCTGGCGTGATGATGGAGTCCGGTGCTGCCGAAACGATCGCGCAGGCGATTGTGAAGAAATTTGGCGGCGGAAAGGCGATTCTCGCCCTTGCTCTTGCCACAATGATTATTACAGCCGTAGGTGTATTTATTCCAGTCGCAGTACTGATCGTTGCACCCATTGCCTTGTCAGTGGGTAACAAAATGGGCATTTCGAAGATTGCACTCTTGCTTGCGCTCTCAGGCGGGGGTAAAGCAGGGAATATCATTTCTCCTAATCCGAATACGATTGCAGCAGCAAACGGATTTAATTTAGATTTGAGTCAAGTCATGATCGCAGGGTTCATTCCTGCTCTGTTTGGACTAGCTGTAACCGTTATCGTAGCGTCCTTGCTGAAGAACAAAGGGGCAATGGTGTCGGCTGAAGAAGCGGTAAATGATGAAGAAGTGGATGCTTCCAAATATCCACCGCTCAAAACGGCCATTGTGGCACCGCTCGTAGCTGTCATCCTGCTGATGATTAACCCGATCGGTTCCATCTTGGGCATCGATTTGCTTGCCAGCTTTAAAGTAGACGCTATGTTTATCCTGCCGATCGCAGGGATCATCGGGATGCTGGCGATGGGAAAAGCAAACAAAATTCTGGACTACTCCGCATCCGGGCTTAATAAAATGACCGCAACGGTGCTCATTCTACTCGGTGCAGGCGGTATTGCAGGACTGATCTCGAACTCGGATCTATCCACACAGGTCGTGAGTATTATTGAAGCATCCGGAATTTCCGGAACCTTCCTTGCACCGATTGCAGGTATTCTGATGGCGGCAGCCACAGCTTCAACCTCAACAGGCGTTATTCTGGCAACCGGATCTTTTGGTGAAGCGATCCTGAACATGGGTACTGCACCTCTCGCAGCAGCAGCAATGGTTCACACAGGTGCTACGGTTATTGACTCTCTGCCGCAAGGTAACTATTTCCACGTTACGGCAGGAAGTATGAACATGTCGATTAAGCAGCGTATGGGACTTGTGCCATATGAAGCGATTGTCGGGGGTACGATGGCGATTGTAGCAACATTGCTTTACGGATTTTTATTATAAGGTGAAGTAAATACATTAAATGAATATATGAGGTGAGAGGGATGAACCAACCAACATTTTTGCTGGCGCCCGATTCTTTCAAAGAAAGCATGACGGCAAAGGAAGTCTGCGTAGCAATGGAAGCAGGTTTGCGTAAAGCATTTCCGGATGCGAGCTACATCCACGTGCCGATGGCCGATGGCGGAGAAGGTACTGTTCAATCTCTCGTAGATGCAACCGGCGGTAGAATGGTGGAAAAAAAGGTCTCAGGGCCGTTAGGCGAAACGGTTGCCGCAAAATACGGAATTATGGGAGATGGTGTGACGGCTGCGATTGAGATGGCTTCTGCGAGTGGCATCCATCTTGTGACCAAGGAAACCAAGAATCCTTTAGTTACATCGACCTATGGAACAGGTGAACTGATTAAGGAATGTCTGGATCAAGGCATCAAGAAGATCATTATTGGTATTGGCGGCAGTGCAACCAATGATGGCGGTGCAGGTATGGCAGAGGCACTTGGTGTGAAGTTTCTGGATACGGAGGGGCACACACTGCCGCGCGGCGGAGGAAGTCTCGGTAAGCTTGCCACGATTGATACAAGTGAGCTTGATACACGCCTTGCAGATGTAGAGATCATTGTGGCTTGTGATGTGACAAATCCACTGTGTGGAGAAACGGGAGCCTCTCATGTTTTTGGACCGCAAAAAGGAGCAACACCTGAAATGGTACTCACACTCGATGCGAATCTTGCGAATTATGCAGCTGTGGTCAAAGAACAGCTCGGCAAAGATATTCGTGATATCCCTGGTGCAGGAGCAGCAGGCGGTCTTGGAGCAGGATTGCTTATCTTTACCCAGGCAACCCTGCAGCGTGGCATCGATATCGTGATTGAGTACACGGGGCTTCGCAGCAAGCTGGCATTGGCGGATTACTGTTTCACCGGAGAAGGCGGTATGGACTTCCAGACCAAATTCGGCAAGACACCATATGGTGTTGCGAAGGCGGCCAAGCTGGAAGGTAAGAAAGTGATTGCACTGGCAGGGTATATCGGCGAAGGTGTTGAGGTGTTGTACGAAGAAGGAATTGACGCAATCTTTGGCATCGTGCCAGGCGCTTCAGACATTGAGAAGCTGTTAGCGGAAGGACCTCAAAATGTGGAGAGAACCTGTGAGAACATTGGTCGAATTTTGAAGCTGGCTTGAGCAATAATCCTGATTGACAAGCAGGATAAGGGCAGGGACTAGTGCAAGAGAAAATGAGGCAATGGGCTGCACAGATTCGAACTCTGTTATGAAATAAGCAGCTGCCGTAACCCGGCAGCTGCTTATTTCTGTGGAAAGGTTCTTCAATCACCGAAATGCTCCTCTGCAGCAATTCGCTGGGAATGGATACGAAACTCGCTTGGCGTAATGCCTGTCCATCGCTTGAACTGACGGCTGAAATGCGCGTTGGTCTTGTATCCAAGCATCATCGCAATATGGTCAATATTCAAGTCTGTTTGTTTTAACAGCCGCTGAGCTTCGTTCAGAAGTGTTTCTGACAGAAACCTGCGCGGGGCTGTACCGTATACCTCCCGAAAGATCCGGTTGATCTGTGAAGGGCTAATCTTCAGCGACTTGGCGATGTCTTGGATCCAGGTTCGTTCGCTTTCCCTAACGTCACCATGAAGGTGGATATATCTTACGGAGTCCTCAATGTGCTCGGCAATTTGGTGGGCAATGGTCTCTTTTCTGGATAAGGTAACGGATACATTCTGGGATAACTGGCCAACCAGGGAGCCGAGCAGTTCGAATACGGCGGCATGAACCTTCATCTGTTTGGAGGAAGACAACGGCATGGATAAGTGCTCTCTGGCCAGATCATACAAGGTACACAGTGAAGAGGACAATCCTAAAGTGAGGCTCGAATTTGCCGGATAATAAATGTCCTTGCAGCGGTTGAGTTCTCTGCAGAAAGAGGTATCGTGTACGCTGAAATGAACGGAGAAGTATGTGAAACCCTGCGGTCCGGCACCAGTGCAGGAGTGAGTCATACCCGGACGGATAAACAGAAGGTCTCCAATGGATTGACTGTACGACTGACCGTTGACCACCATGTTCATCTCACCGTCGAGCATCCAGTGAATTTCATACATGGAATGCTCATGAGACGGATATGTCCATTTGGAATCTACTTGTCTTGCATGCAGTCCCAACAATTGAAAAGACATGCGAACATCAGGCAGACGGCCTAAATATACGGCTTCTGAAATTTTGGTCACAGCTACCTCCTTGTAATGCTCTGTATTCCAAATGCGGATAGATTTATCTTAACAGAAAAATAATGCGTGAAAAGGATAAGTTGCCGGAGTGATTAGTATATCGTCATGAATCATCGCTGGTGTTAAGGTAGTGTTATCAACCCGGTAGGGAGATTGGGGGCAAGCTGTAATGAGAATTATTCGATTTTTGGATGGACAACAGAAGTGGTTGGCAGCCGTTACGGATGATGAAAAAGCGTATCGTTTGCCGCAAGTAGATTTTATGACTTTAATTTATCAGGCAAAGGAGAAAGAGGTTACTCCGGTTCAATTGATTGAAAGCGCTCTTATACCGTTGAACAAGCTGACCGATGATTGGACTTCTCTGCACCTGACCACACCAGTGGAAGCTCCGGAAGTGTGGGCAGCGGGTGTTACTTATCAGCGGAGCCGGGAAGCGCGGAATTATGAAGCTACAGATGGAAAGTTGGATGCGGAAACTTTTTACGATAAGGTCTATGACGCAGAGAGACCGGAGATTTTTTTTAAATCCACAGCAGCCAGGACTATTGGACCGAATGAGGCTGTCACGCTACGCAGCGATTCTACTTGGCAGATCCCGGAGCCTGAGCTTGGATTGGTGCTTGCCGCAGATGGCAGCATTGTGGGATACATCGCCGGAAATGACATGAGCTGCCGCGATATCGAAGGGGAAAACCCGTTGTATCTGCCACAAGCCAAAATATGGCGCAATTCCTGTTCCATAGGTCCTGCTATTCGACTGGCAGAAACGGTCAAGAATCCATATGAATTCAGCATCGTCTGCCAGATCTATCGCGATGAAGTAGTGGTTGTTAAAAGTGAAGCGAGTACGAGTGAATTAAACCGTAAGCTGGATGAACTGGTTTCCTTTTTGGCAAGGGATAACGATTTGTATGACGGTACGGTACTTTTGACAGGCACTAACATCGTGCCTCCGAATGATTTCACCCTTGAACCAGGAGACCGCATTGAAATATCCATAAGTGATATCGGGACACTAATCAATCCTGTCATTTCAAACTAGTTTAGAAGGAGGGTGAATGCGATGAGCGCATTTCAGTTAGAGCAGACCTATAACAATTTTATTAACGGGGAATGGGTGAAACCAACATCCGGAAAGACGGAACCGAGCATTAATCCGGCGAATCGAAAAGAAATTGTGGGTTATGTGCCCGCCTCGGGTGTAGAGGACCTGAACAATGCAGTCACATCCGCAAAAGAAGCAGCAAAGGCCTGGCGGAACTTAACGGGTGCGGAACGGGGAAATTATCTTTTCCAAGCCGCAAATGTGCTGGAACGCCGGGCTGACGAGGTGGCGGAAGCCATGACCAGAGAAATGGGGAAAACATTCCCGGAAGCCAAAGGAGAAACGATGCGCGGCGTCGCCATTTTGAGATATTACGCAGGGGAAGGCATGCGAAAAACGGGTGATGTGATTCCCTCGACGGATAGAGAAGCACTAATGTTCACGACCCGTGTGCCACTTGGCGTAGTCGGTGTAATTGCACCTTGGAACTTTCCGGTGGCTATTCCCATCTGGAAAACAGCACCGGCATTGATCTATGGCAACACCGTTGTATTGAAGCCAGCTCAGGAAACGGCGGTTACAGCAGCCAAGGTTTTGGAATGTTTTGAGGAAGCCGGCATACCAGCTGGTGTTCTCAATCTCGTGAGCGGAAAAGGCTCGGTAATCGGCTCTGCACTTGCTGAGCACCCCGATGTAAATGGAATAACGTTTACAGGGTCCAATGAAGTTGGGAAGCGGGTCGGTGCCGCTGCACTTGCTCGCGGAGCCAAGTATCAGCTTGAGATGGGTGGCAAAAACCCGATTATCATCGCGGCAGACGCTGATTTGGAATTGGCTGTTGAGGCCACCATCAGCGGCGGCTTGAAATCAACCGGTCAAAAATGCACAGCCACCAGTAAGGTCATTATTGAACGAAAAGTATACGATGCCTTTAAAGAAAAACTTCTGTCACAAATCCAGGAAATCCGTTTGGGGGACGGCATGTCTTCAGGAAGCTGGATGGGGCCATGTGCTAGTGAAGGTCAGCTTAATACCGTGCTTGGTTACATTCAAAAAGGGCAGGATGAAGGTGCCGTTCTGCTCGCTGGAGGAAAAAGACCGGACAATCCTGAGCTCGCAGAAGGATTTTATGTACAGCCGACGGTATTTGAAGGTGTCGAACCGCACATGTCCATTGCCCGGGAAGAAATATTCGGACCGGTCCTGGCCTTGATTCCGGTGGATTCCTTGGAAGAGGCCATCGCGTTCGCAAATGACAGCGATTATGGTTTGAGTGCTTCAATCTATACACAAAACGTCGGGGCTATGCTCTCCTTCATCCGGGATATGGATGCCGGACTCGTAAGAATTAATGCGGAAACTGCTGGCGTAGAACTGCAGGCACCGTTCGGTGGAATGAAGATGTCAAGCTCGCATTCCAGAGAACAGGGGCAAGCGGCAATCGAGTTTTTTACGGCGATCAAAACAGTCTTTGTGAAGTCATAAACTGTGGGAGGCTACCATGTACGAACAGATTGTGTCGATTATGGGGGAAAAGGAGTCAAGCAGCTATGATATTATAGCGCATGCTCCAGGGGCAACAGGACGTCTGCCTTTAACCGATGATTTGCTGCGGAACGCTCCAAGCGGCGACTTGTTCGGCATGTCTCAGAATGTCGGAATGGGCTGGAAGCCTGGAGAATTGAACGGAAAACAGTTTCTGATCTTAAGTACACAGGGCGGTATCCGTAATGAAGATGGTAGTCCCGCAGCTCTTGGCTACCATACAGGACACTGGGAAGTCGGTTTACTGATGAAAGCTGCCGCAGAAGAAATATCAAGCCACGGAGGAATCCCGTTTGCTGGCTATGTCAGCGACCCATGCGACGGAAGGTCTCAAGGAACAACCGGCATGTTCGACTCACTGCCATACCGAAACGATGCCGCGATGGTATTCCGCAGATTGATTCGATCCCTGCCCACGCGAAAAGGCGTGCTCGGTGTTGCAACTTGTGATAAAGGGCTGCCTGCCATGATGCTTGCACTTGCAGGTATGCCGCAGCTGCCCGGAGTTATTGTTCCCGGCGGCGTTACGCTTCCGCCTACCGATGGGGAGGATGCAGGTAAAATTCAAACCATTGGTGCAAGGTACGCGAATGGAGAGCTCTCTCTTGAAATGGCATCGGAGCTGGGATGCCGGGCCTGCGCTACACCCGGCGGCGGCTGTCAGTTTCTGGGGACCGCGGCAACTGCCCAGGTGGTAGCAGAGGCATTGGGCATGACGGTGCCGCATGCCGCTCTGGCACCTTCAGGGCAGCCGATCTGGTTCGAGATGGCGCGCCAATCTTCGCGTGCACTGATCAACATGGAGTCCCAAGGGATCAAGATGGCAGACATTGTTACAGATGCGTCCATTCGCAATGCCATGGCCGTTCATGCCGCGTTCGGCGGATCTACTAACCTGCTTCTTCACATCCCGGCTGCTGCCCATGCAGCGGGTTTAACTGTGCCAACGGTACAGGACTGGATACAGGTGAACAAGAACGTTCCAAGACTGGTTAGTGCTCTGCCGAACGGACCCATCTTCCATCCGACCATACGGGTTTTCCAGGCCGGGGGTGTTCCTGAGGTTATGCTTCACCTTAGACAGCTTGGCCTGCTGGATGAATCTGTACTTACAGTAACAGGTGCGTCACTGGGTGAAGTGCTGGATTGGTGGGAATCGTCGGAACGTCGTCATCTCATACGCAAGCAATTGGAAGAGAAGGACGGAATTGATCCGGATAGTGTGATCATGAGCTTAGAGCAGTCGCAGCATCTTGGGATTTCTTCCACCGTGACCTTTCCCACCGGGAATATCGCGCCAGAAGGCTCTGTCATCAAATCTACATCCATTGATCCTGATGTGCTGGATGAGCATGGCGTGTATCGGCATCGTGGCCGGGCAAAGGTGTTTACAACTGAACGTGAGGCGATCCGTGCCATTAAGACTGGCGGAGTTCTGGCTGGTGACGTAGTCGTGCTGCTCGGGCGTGGACCTTCAGGAACCGGGATGGAGGAAACGTATCAGCTTACTTCTGCGCTCAAGCACTTGTCTTTTGGAAAATATGTATCACTCATCACCGATGCCCGCTTCTCGGGAGTTTCAACCGGAGCATGTATCGGCCATGTTGGGCCTGAAGCGCTGGCAGGAGGGCCCATTGGCAAACTCCGGAACGGCGACTTGATTGACATCGTTGTGGATCGGGGCAAGCTCGAGGGCAGCGTGAACTTCATTGGAGAAGGAGATACGGAGTTTTCGCCAGAAGAAGGAGCTTTCATTCTGGCCCGAAGGTCCTTTCATCCAGATATGCGTCCTGATGAGAATTTGCCGGATGATACCAGGCTGTGGGCTGCGCTGCAAGCTGTCAGCGGCGGAACATGGAGAGGGAATATATATGATGTAGACCGGATCATAACTGCCCTGGAAGCCGGCAAAAAAGTGCTGGCATGGTGATGCATTCTTATCATTTGTTGTTTCTGCCATTATTTGAATACCGGAGGTTGCTTCTATAATGAATATGATTACCAACCCCATTCTTCCCGGGTTCCATCCCGATCCGTCCATATGCAGGGCGGGGGAAGATTATTATATCGCCACTTCTACCTTCGAATGGTTTCCGGGTGTACGAATTCACCATTCCCGGGACCTGATTCATTGGCGGCCAATAACTTCTCCGCTGACCCGTATCACTCAGCTGAATATGGAAGGAAACATCAATTCCGGAGGGATATGGGCTCCATGCCTTAGCTACGACAACGGCGTTTTTTACCTGATCTACACAGATGTCAAAAGCCGTGTAGGGGCTTTCAAAGATACTCACAATTACCTTGTGACCGCAACAGATATCGAAGGGCCATGGTCCGAACCGGTTTTTCTGAACAGCAGCGGCTTCGATCCTTCCTTATTTCACGATGAAGATGGTCGCAAGTGGTTGGTCAACATGATCTGGGATCACCGGAAGGGCAAAAATCGGTTTGCAGGCATCGTGTTGCAGGAATATTCTGTTCAGGATCAAAAGCTGATCGGACGTGCTATTAACATTTTTAAGGGAACAGAACTGGGGCTGACAGAAGCGCCTCATCTATATAGACACAAAGACTATTATTACTTGATTATGGCTGAAGGCGGTACGGGTTATGAACATGCCGTTACGGTTGCCCGCTCTCGTTCCCTGCAAGGTCCTTATGAAGTTGATCCGGGGAATCCAATTCTTACATCATACGGCAGGCCGGAGTTGACTCTGCAGAAGGCTGGTCACGGCAGTCTTGTCGAAACTCACATGGGTGAATGGTATATGGCTCATCTGGTCGGAAGGCCAGTTCAGGAGAAATTTTGCATCCTTGGACGTGAGACTGCTCTTCAACCGTGTACGTGGAGCGATGAAGGCTGGCTGAAGCTGTCTAACGGTGGTCGGCATCCGGAGGTTTCGGTGCCTGCACCGAAAATCTCGTCAGTTCCATTTGAACCGGTCCCGGAAATGGATCATTTCGATCAATCAGAGCTACGTAACGATTGGAATACCCTTCGTATACCACCCGATTCATCTTGGCTCAGCCTGACGGAACGACCCGGTTACTTGCGCTTGCGCGGGATGGAATCCATGAGCTCGACACACAGACAAAGCATGGTCGCCCGGAGGCTTCAGGATTTCAGATGTGAAGTTGAAACCTGCCTGGAATTTGCGCCGGACCATCCGCAGCAAATGGCAGGACTGATTCTGTACTACGATACCAAAGACTACCTCTATCTACGGGTCACCTATCATGAAGAGAAGGGAATGTGCTTGGGAATTCTTCAGTCGAGATACGGAATATACGACGAACTGTTGGAGGATATTCCACTAAAATCAGAGAATCGAATTCGGTTGAAGGTTGTGTATGAGTATGACCGTGCCTGCTTTTACTTTGCATGCGATGATGACTCATCCTGGTATCCAGCAGGTGGATGGCTGGATGTCACACATCTGTCTGATGAATCTCCGGAATACATCCGATTTACAGGAACTTATATTGGTCTCTGTGTGCAGGATCTTGGCGGTACCCGTAAACACGCTGATTTTGATTACTTTTTGTATAAAATAACTAACATCGAAAAGACATAAAAGGATAGGTTCAATTCTGAAGTCCGTAAGCAAGAAACTTAATTTTCGTATATGGAGAAAAGGGACGAAGCAGTGTTCTAAGCTGTTTCGTCCTTTTTGAGCGCTTTATTTCTTGTTTTCCTTGTCATACAGTGCACTCATTCAGATAATGATTTCGGTCTTGAGTCGAAATTTATGGATTTGTACCCAAAAGCAGAAGTTGTACCTTCACCTTGTGCAAATGATAGGTGTATCATTAACAAAACACTTTTGTAAACGCTTACGAAAGAAGGGGGTACATATGCAGCGCTTATGGTCCAAATTCTCGCCTTTGTTTCGCAGATTCATGATTTCGTATCTTATTGTTCTCATGATTCCTCAAATTGCCGGATATGCCTCCTACAGAACATCCATAGAAGCAGCGAGGACCAGCTCGATTGAGAACAGCCTCAAATCGCTCAACCTGAGCAAGGAATTTATTGAACGAAATCTGATGCTGGTTGAGGATTTCACGAGACAACTGGCCATTAATCAGGATTTAAACCGTCTAATAGCTGATCCCAAGCCGCCTGACGTTAATAATGTCTATGGTTTGAGCCGCATGCAGCGCAGCCTGTCCATGTACAGCAGTACGAATGATTATTTGTCTCGTTTTTTCATCTATATCCCCAACTATAATGTCATTATTACGCCTACGACGGTTTACTACCGACCTGAGCATTATTTTGCTGCCAACCGCCTGGAAGGCATCACGTTAGCAGAGTGGAAAGAGAATGTATTAAAAAAGCCGCATTTAAACGAAATCATTCCCCTACAAATTTATAAGAAGGAGATTCTCAGTGGTGTGTTTGAGGACGCTCCAGCTATCACGTTTCTTCAGTCGATTCCTTTAAACAGCTTCAACAAGCCGCAGGCTACCATTGGCGTCATGATTGATGAGAATCAGATGGCGAGTTTGACTCAACATATTGTGGAGCAATATGGGGGGTGGACATTGGTGACAGATTCGAATGGGGATATTATTTTTTCGCGTGGTATAGATGAAGCAGAGGCTGAAAAATTGAAAGGTATGCCTGCTAACAAGAACGATGAAGTGATGCCAATGGACGACGGACGGCTACTCATTTCCATTCACTCCAATCAAAACGGCTGGAATTACATGGCTGGCATCCCCGAAGGTGCGCTTATGGTCAAGGCCGATCAGATCAAGCGGGTTACCTTAACCTTTACGCTAGCAACACTTGGTATTGGATTATTGATTGGGCTAATGCTGGCTTACCGACACAGCGCACCGATTCATCGGCTTCTGTCGGTGTTCCGGGAACAGGATATAGGGCTGCCCGGAAAGACAAGCAACGAATATGATTTTTTGGCAAGCAATATCACTAGCTTAATTACCAATAACCATGTACTTAAGAATGCATTAAATGAACAGATTCCCATGTTACGGGATGGATTTATCAAACGTCTGCTGACAGGTGAGTTTTACACCATCCCCGAGTTGGAGGCGCTCTCTTCCCAGACCGATATACCTCTTCATACGAGCCGAGGGGTTGTAGGGATTGTGAAGGTAGACGGTTATGGAAGTCCCGATAGCGAAGAAATTATTCAAGAACTAAGCGTCGCGAGGCTTATCGTGCGTGAAGCTTTGACGACATGGAATTCAGAGATCTTGATAACAGACTGGGGTACAGATCAGATTGCTTTTATACAACCGCTTAGTGTTGAACCCTCGGATTTAGCCATGCACACAACGGTTTCCGAACTGAGCAAACAGATGGATGCAGTTTACCGGGAATACCGGGTAGCGACCACTGTTGGAATGGGTGCTTCTTATGAGGTGTGGAATGATGTTGGCCGTTCGTTTAACGAGGCAAGACAAGCATTGGAATATGCCATTCATATGGGAACAGAGCATCTGGTGAGATTCGAGGACACCGTCAAGGAAACCGAATTGTATTACTATCCGATGGAGTCCGAACAGCGTCTGCTCAATACGCTAAAGGCGGGTGAAATGGAAGAATCGGATCGGGTTCTGGATCAGTTGTTCCACCGCAATTTTACCGAGCGGGAGCTGTCTTATGACATGACACAGCAGTTCGTTGTGGAATTGAAGGGAACATTTCTGAAGCTGGAACCGAAGATCATGCTGGACGAAGCGCTTGTCGATGAGTTTAAGAATCGGATTGCGGCTATTCAGGCAACGGACAGTGTTACCGTACTCCGGGACAAGTTTCATCAACTGGCGAAAGACGTCTGCCTGGACATACAACGCAAAAAATCCAATATGCATGCTGAAATTATCAACGAAACGATGGCTTACATTCAGGAACGCTATGCCGATGCTACCTTAACAGTGTATCGCATTGCGGAACAAATGGGGAAACCGGAAAAATATATCTCGCAATTATTCAAGGAGTATACCGGTGAGAATCTTTCCGATTATGTGGAGAAGGTACGAATTAACAAAGCAGCTGAACTGCTGTGTGAGACTGAGCGGACAATCGATGAGATTGCTATGACCACCGGATATAACAGCGCACATTCATTCCGGAGAGCCTTCAAGCGAGTCCGTGGGGTTTTGCCTAGTTCATTCCGGCAAATGGAGAACGAATTGAAATGAAGCTGGCACCATTATGAATATCAATCCAAGAAAAAACATTAAAAAAATTCTTGCGAAAATAAAGCCATATCAGGCTTCTCGGCCTTCTTGTCCTTGAATCGTACCTCATCGAGTAAAGTGTACCTTTACGTGAATAAGGGACCCTCTTATGATTACAAACAAGAAAGCGCTACCAAAATAAAGAGGGCCTTATTCATAATAGGTTACCTTCTGGGGGGATGACTCTGAGAACCACTATTTCGAATGGCAGAACAGTAGTAAAACAAGGCAGGCGGTCCGCATTGAAACTTGCCTTGTCCAGAAGCTGGAGGAGGCACTGGCAGCTCTACCTGTTGATCATTCCTCCCGTCGCTTACTTCATTATTTTCAAGTATGTGCCTATGGTTAATGCAGTGCTCGCTTTCAAGGATTACAACGTGATTAAGGGGATCTGGGGAAGTCCATGGGTAGGCACCAAATATTTTGAGTTGCTTTTTCAAAACCCTGCGTTCGTTACCCTGATCAAAAACACACTGTATATTTCGTTTTACAGTTTGGTCGTGGGTTTTCCAGTCCCGATACTGCTGGCACTGGCGTTGAACGAAGTCAAGAATGCCAAATTCAAAAAAACGGTACAGATGGTTACTTATGCACCTTACTTTATTTCAACGGTTGTCATGGTATCCATTATCATGCTGTTCCTATCCCCGAGACTCGGCATTGTGAATACGATTGCAGGGATGCTTGGTTTCGAAGCGGTCAATTTTCTTGGAGAGCCTGGGCTGTTCCGTTCCATCTATGTATTTTCTGATGTCTGGCAGAGCATGGGTTATTCCGCAGTCATCTATTTGGCAGCACTCGCAGGTATTGATCCTTCGTTGTACGAGGCAGCCAAGGTTGATGGTGCTAACCGGTTTCAGAAAATGGTGAACATCGATCTGCCTGGTCTGCTGCCAGCGGCAGTCATTATCCTGATTCTGAGCGTTGGTAATATCATGGCCGTCGGATTCGAAAAAATTTATTTGCTGCAAAATCCGTTGAACTTATCGGCTTCCGAGATTATCTCCACCTATGTGTACAAAATGGGTTTACTGAATGCCAATTACAGCTTTGCTACCGCAGTTGGACTCTTTAATTCGCTTATTAACCTGATTCTGTTGTTAACGGTCAATGCTGCCGCCAAGCGTCTGTCCAATACAAGCTTATGGTAATGCGGCATTAGGAAAGGGAGGAATCCGATGAGCAAGTTGCAGTCCCAAGCCGGTTCAGCGGTTAGTCAGAGGAGCACCATTAGAGAATCTTTTGGGGACCGGGTGTTTATAGCCATCATCTACCTCATTCTGACGGTTGTCTTGATTGCAGTGCTCTATCCACTGATCTATATCGTAAGCTCTTCTCTGAGCAGCCCGGCTGCAGTTACATCCGGAAAAGTCTGGCTGTGGCCTGTTGATATGACACTCGACGGCTATAAGTCTGTATTGCGCAACGATCAGGTTATCATGGGTTACGCCAATTCGTTATTTTACACCACAATAGGAACAATGATTAGTGTAGCACTGACCATTATGATTGCTTATCCGCTTTCCAAAAAAACCTTTGTTTGGCGCAGCCCTCTCATGATGTTTAT
The DNA here is from genome assembly GCF_000732325.1 of Paenibacillus sp. TCA20. Lineage (GTDB taxonomy): Bacteria > Bacillota > Bacilli > Paenibacillales > Paenibacillaceae > Paenibacillus > Paenibacillus urinalis. The sequence continues at coordinate 720,543 of NZ_BBIW01000001.1, read as the reverse complement.
TACATTCACCATGCTATTTTCCGGCGGATTAATTCCAACTTACTTAGTGGTTAAATCCATGGGAATGATCGATACCCGCTGGGCTCTGTTGATTCCTAATGCCATCTGGGTGTGGCAGGTGATTATCGCACGTACTTTTTTTCAGAATTCTATCCCGGATGAGCTGTCCGAGGCAGCCGATATTGACGGATGCAGTGATATCCGTTTCATTTTCAGCGTCATTTTGCCTCTCGCCAAACCCATCGTGGCTGTTTTGTCATTGATGTATGCCGTTGGGCAGTGGAATGCGTATTTTGATGCTCTGATCTATTTAAAAACACAATCGCTCTATCCGCTTCAGTTGATTCTCCGCAGCATTCTGATTCTGAGTAACAGTACGGGAAATATGGATGTAGGAGAGATGGTGAAGCAGCAGCAAATGGCCGAATTGATGAAGTTCTCACTCATTGTGATGGCCAGCTTGCCGGTACTCATCATTTATCCGTTTGTGCAGCGATATTTCGTTCAGGGCATGTTGATTGGCTCCGTCAAGGGCTAGTTCATTACAATTAATTGTAAGGGAGAGGGTCTATTTGAGAAAATCAGGGTCATTCGCACTTGCTTTTATACTGCTCCTGTCTGTGGCACTGGCGGGATGTTCATCCTCAAAGGGCAGCGGAGAAGAGGGGAGCGGCCCTTCATCCGGAGACAACGTGACCATTAACGTGTTCGCGCACCAAAGTTCGGATACCAACCTTCAAACGAACAAGTTTACTAAAAAAATGGAAGAGAAGTTTAACATGAAGATAAACTGGACGACGGTTCCTTTTGACGGTGCAGCTGAAAAGAGACAGATATCATTAGCTTCGGGGGACTACCCGGATCTATATTTTCTCATTCCATGGGTTGACCGTTTCTCTCAAACGGACTTGTTGAAATTTGGACAGCAAGGTGTCATTGTACCGCTCAATGATCTAATTGAGCAATACGCACCGAATATCAAAAAGGTACTGGACAGCAATGAGTATTATAAAGCAATGAATACAGCACCGGACGGCAATATTTACGGACTGACGGGCTTGAATGAATGCTTCCACTGCTCATATCCGAACAAAATGTGGATGAATACAAAATGGCTTAAACAGCTCGGCTTATCCGAGCCTACAACGACGGAAGAATTTAAGAAAGTGCTAAAAGCATTCAAAACCAAGGACCCGAATGGCAACGGCAAAGCTGATGAAGTTCCACTGAGCGGTTCCATTGAAAATTTCGGCGTGCACATCATTCCCTATTTGATGAACGGGTTCATCTATGACGATGACAGAACCTATCTCATAGCAAAGAATGGCCGAGTTGATACGGTTGCGAACAAACCGGAGTGGAAGGAAGGACTGGCCTATATTAAGTCGCTGTACGATGAAGGTTTGATTGACCCCGGTGCGTTCACTCAAAATGTTGGGGCCTTTAAAAAAATTGGAGATAATGCTGATGCGCAGCTTCTTGGCGCAGGTGCTGCCATGCATCCATCTCTTTTTGTAAATACGGCTGAGGGTGCTCCCTATGGAAAGGATTATAATCCGATTCCTCCTTTGAAAGGGCCGCATGCCAATTATGCGTCCTACAACTATCCAATTGACCCTGGAGCATCGTTTGTACTCACGAACAAGGCAAGTGAAGAGACACAGATTGCAGCCATAAAAATGCTGGATTATCTATTCACACAAGAAGGAGCCATGAGTGCATATCTGGGTGAGGAGGGCACCAGCTGGCGCAAGCCGGAGGAAGGCGATGTGGCCCTTAATGATCAGGTAGAGCCGCTTTACAAAGCCATTCCCCTCCCTACAGGAGAGGAGCCTCGTAATGACAGCTGGGGTGCACTGAGTCAGTATAATCACCACAGAGCATATCGGGATGCCGAAGTACAAGGCAAGGACATCTATGCAGGTGACGGTTATGAGCACCGACTTTATGAGGCAACACTCCTAATGGAAGGAAAAGAACCCGAGGAAGTTTTTCCGCATTGGGCACTATGGGTGGATCCGGCAAATGCGGACGAAACAAGCATGATGCAGACGAACCTCAAGGATTATATTGACCAGAATGCCCTGCAATTCATTACAGGAGCAAAGAGTCTGGAAAAGGATTGGGACGATTACGTAAAAGGGCTGGAAGGCCTCAACATCAAGCGTTATCTGGAAATTATGCAGGCAGCGTATGATACTTCATCCATTTCCAAGTAGGGAGAAAGGGGAGGTTTATACCCATCCTGGGCGGCATTTTCATCCATTATTATCAAACACGGGCCGGTTCGCATTTATGCGAATCAGGTCCTAATCTTTTATGGCAGACAGCCACCCACCCACCATTGATTTTTATCGAAGAAACTCTCCCAATACATGATCTTTTCGATTCTCATATCATGAAAGATTATGGATCTGCATGAATACGTTATTTTTATTCTTTGTTACGATGTTATTATGAGATTAATCTCTTATCATTCATTGAAATTCATAGTGGAGGTTCAGAATGAAAGAATCGAATCGGAACAATCATCGCATGTGGTACAGCAAACCGGCAGAGATATGGAACGAGGCCTTGCCAATCGGAAACGGTCGGCTTGGGGCAATGATATTTGGAGGCGTAGCGGAGGAGCGTTTGAAGTTAAATGAAGACTCGATGTGGTATGGGGGCCCCCGGGATCGGAATAACGAAGATGCACTGCCCAATCTGCCACATATCCGCAAGTTAATCATGGAAGGGAAACTTCGGGAGGCTGAAGAGATGGCCAGCATGACGATGGCCGGGCTTCCTGAAGCCCAAAGACATTATGTGCCACTTGGTGAGCTGCAGTTATCATTCGGCAATCATGATGGTCCTGTTGAAGATTATATACGTGCGCTGGATTTGGACCGGGGCATCTCCATGGTTAGCTATAGCGTTGATGGTACCCGTTATACTCGTGAGCTGTTTGCCAGTCATCCCGATCAAGCTATCATCATCCGAATCTCAACAGACAAGAAGAATACCTTGTCTATGAAGGCCCGATTCACTCGTCAGAATTGGAGATACCTGGAGAAAACCAAGAAGTGGGAGCAGAGCGGACTCATTATGCATGGTGAATGCGGTGGTAAAGACGGCAGCTCCTTCGCAGCTGTGTTGAAAGCGATACCAGATGGAGGTACCTGTCAGCTCCTTGGCGAGTATTTGCTACTGAAGGATGCGAGTTCGGTCACACTGCTGCTTGCTGCGGAAACGACTTTCCGCCAGGAAGATCCGGAATTATACACTAAACTTCGTATGGAAGAGCTCAGCCGGATTTCTTATGAAACACTGCTTGTACGGCATACATCGGATTATAATGAACTGTTCAGCAGGGTTTCGTTGAACCTGTCCAAACGTTCTGATCGTCATGATGGTCCGACGGATGAGAGATTAAAACAGTTCCAAAGGGGAGAAGAGGATCCCGAATTGATCGAAACCTATTTTCAGTTTGGTCGTTATCTGCTGATTTCCTCAAGCCGGCCAGGCTCCTTGCCTGCAAATCTTCAAGGGATATGGAATGACAGTTTCACTCCACCTTGGGACAGCAAATTTACCATCAACATTAATGCCCAAATGAACTATTGGCTCGCCGAAAACTGCAATCTAGCCGAGTGCCATGAGCCATTGTTCGATCTGATTGAGCGAATGCGGGAGCCTGGCCGAATTACGGCACGAAAGATGTATGACTGCCGTGGATTTACCGCACATCATAATACGGATATTTGGGCAGACACGGCCCCTCAGGATACCTACCTGCCAGCTTCCTTCTGGCCGATGGGCGCTGCTTGGTTATGCCTGCATTTATGGGAGCATTATCGCTATAGTCAGGATCTCAATTTTCTGGAAGAAGCATACGAAACCATGAAGGAATCTGCGCAATTTCTTCTTGACTATCTGATTGAGGATGCGGATGGCCGTCTGATTACCTGTCCCTCCGTTTCTCCAGAGAACAGTTACAAGCTGCCAAGTGGTGAGGTGGGGATTCTATGCGCTGGCGCTTCGATGGATTTTCAGATTATTGAGGCTCTGTTCACTGCTTGCATTCAAAGTGCCGAGTTGATCGGAAGGGACCATACATTCAGGGAAGAACTTGCTGCTGCTCTGAAGCGAATCCCGAAGACACAAATCGGCAAAAAAGGACAAATCCAGGAATGGATGGAGGATTACGAAGAAGTGGAACCGGGACACCGGCACATTTCACATCTATTTGGTTTGTACCCAGGAGAAAGTTTCACTCCGGAATACACACCGGAACTCGCAAAGGCCGCACGTACAACGCTCGAACGTAGATTGGAGAATGGTGGGGGGCATACCGGATGGAGCCGGGCCTGGATCATTCACTTCTGGGCAAGACTTCAGGATGGGCAGAAGGCTTATGAGAATGTAAGAGCTCTCCTGGAGCACTCCACGTTACCCAATCTTTTTGACAATCATCCTCCGTTTCAGATTGACGGCAACTTCGGGGGATCATCTGGAATTGCTGAGATGCTAATGCAGAGCCACACTAATGTGATTCGGCTTCTGCCTGCCTTACCAGACAATTGGTGTGAAGGAAGTGTAGAGGGGCTCAGGGCTCGTGGCGGATATACCATTAGATTTTCCTGGGCGAAATCGAAAATTACTGAAGTCACCGTAAGAAGTTCAATTGCTGGGCTTTGTCAGTTGGAAGGTCCTGGCCTAAAGCCAATTTCATTCAACACAGAAGCTGGCGCAACGTATACGTTTACACCGAGTTCGTCAGAGACGTTGTCACAAACTCAATGATCAATTAATAAATCGATCTCCTTCAGAAGAAGCAGTGTATCCAGCTCATTGTCGCTACGGATGAATGGAGAGAATGATAAGTATGAGATTTAATCTAATGTGACAGAAAAACAAACAATAGAGGCAGTCCGTAGCGATGGTATTCGCGGGTCTGCCTCGTTTTGCTATAAGTTATAGGTTGTAGTCAATACCTTGGGAAATGCGTATAAGAGTTTATATCGCTATGGAGCTCCAGCTTTGGTTGGAATATGTAAGGATCACGCCCGTGACTAAATCTGTACGCCAATAATGCAGAATACAGCTATTTATACAGCGCAAGTAGTCCATAAGTTAGTTCAAACAGATCAAACGTGTTTCGTGGGTCCTTGCCTGTTAGATCGTAAATCCGTTAGAGTCGGTATTGAAGTGTATTCCGGTGAATGCTCAGCTCTGCGGAAGTGTCGGATACACTGCAATTGTTATTGATGTATACTCTCAGGGTATCGAGCAGATCCACGGACTCCTTATCCTCCAACTTGGTGATGAGATGCTCGGAGGAGTTAAGCGCTGACTCGCTTAATTTCACCAGGAACTCCATCTGATCATAGAGAATGATTCGCTCGGGGAGATGCAGGGACTGCGCTGTCCTCATCGCGGACTTGGCCTGAGCATAGCTGTCTGCAATATGGGTCTCATGCCGTGAGACACTGACCTTAAGCATAGGTTGGCTTTGCAGGAGCTGCTTAATTACCTTCTTGATCTCCTTCACTTCCTGAACAAGAATGATGCATATATCTTCCTCGATAATAAATGAAGGATACATAAGAAGAATATTGGAAATTTCAGCATTCATCCCTGAATGATCGATGTAGAGGATTGTTGTCGGCAGCAGCAGGTCAATGTTGTAGGCGAGCGCTTTTTTTTGCAGCTTCTGCGAGTATATCCCTTGATGATTTAGCAGGACCTCTAGAAATGCCTTCTTACGATTAGCTTCATTTTGCATCGATTCTAGTGCCATCCCTTGCTCTATCAAAAGCACAACGGTTGTTCTTACAATGCTGCAGAAGGGACGTACCTCCTCCGGGCTGCCCGAGATCCCGATAACGCCTACGCGGACTTGATTAATAACGATGGGTTCATTCGTGCCCTTTTTTTCATAACGCTGATCCTCCCATACCTCTACCATTTTTCCGCTCTCAAGCGCTTTGATGGCTCCACGATGCTCTGTGCCAATGCGGCTTGGATTCCCGCTGCCTATAATAATGCCTTTATCATTCATAATGTTGATATTGTACGGAATGTCCTTCATCATGCGGTTCACAATATCTTGTGCTAATGCTTCGGATAATTGGTACATTACTTCCCTCTCCAGTGTGTTCATTCTCAGAGTAACGGCTGTCTAAACTATCTATTTAAAAGTATAACTTATTTTGTGCAGATGAACGAAGCTTTATGAGAAGAACATGTAAATAGAGGGTAAGGGATCTCATCCCTTTTTAAATAAAATATGGTAATAATATCTTCGTCAATGTTAACATGGTGGAAAGCTGCTGTAACTTGATCATGTAAAGGAGCTGCTATTCATGCCGCAATTATCGTCAGAGGAGCTGTATGCAGGCTCGCTTCATCACATCATGAAACCACTTCGTCCGTTAATAGAACAAGCCAATCTAAACGGAGTACGCGTGACAGTCAGTGTGGCTGATCTAAGCGTTACCGCTGGTAACTTAGGGTTCTCGATCGGATCAGAAGAGCGGTACAGATCAGCAAGCACGATCAAACTGGCGATTGCCTGTGCACTGTTGCAAATGGTTGATCGAGGTGAAGTTCGTCTTGAAGATCAGGCTGTCGTGAGGGATAAGGATGTAGTAGGAGGCTCGGGATCGCTTCAGCTGGAAGTTATGCCCTTGAGCGCTAACATAGGAAGGCTGGCAAAACTCATGATCGCACAGTCGGATAATACGGCAACGAATGTCCTGATTGATATGATTGGCTTTGAGCGGGTAAATGCTATGCTGGAAGGACTTGGGATACACCGTACTCAGCTTGCACGCAAGATGTTTGCACCTGTTCAGTCCCCGGAGCTGGACAATTATGCGGATGCCCAAGAGCTCACATATTTACTCAAGCTTGTATATCAAGGGGAGGTGCTCTCTGAATATTCTCGACGGCTGCTGCTTCTATGGATGTCCAGGCAAGAGGTGAATACGAAATTTGGTGCTGTGCTTGGTGACATACTGATCGCATACAAGACAGGAGAAGCGGGTAATGTTACACATGATGCAGGTTACTTCTTGATACCAGGTAGAGAGCTTGCCGTGGCAGTGATGACAGAGGTTATGACAACGGAAATATATGAAGAAGCTCAGCGTATCGGCAATCCTGTGGTTCAAAGAATAGGCAAGGTCATCTATGATCAGCTGCTGAGAGACTATTAAGAATGGAATTACTGAAATAGATTCTGTGACGATGGATCAAGTGAGAGGTGTTTGAACTGGAACTGCAGGCTGTATTTATAGATCGAGATGGAACCATTGGGGGGACAGGACACTTTATCCATCCGCGCGATTTTGTGTTGTATGACGGAGCGCTTGATGCTATCCATTTGCTAAAGGGAAAGGGAATCAAGGTGTTTGCGTTTACGAACCAGCATCGAATATCGAAGCAGCAAGCAAGTGAAGAAGAGTTTAGAGAGCAGTTTCTATCCTATGGGTTTGATGATGCATTCATCTGTCCGCATGGAAATACAGAGACTTGTGATTGCAGGAAGCCGAAGCCTGGTATGCTGTACGCGGCTGCAGCAGCTTATGACCTCGATCTAACCAAGTGCGCTGTCATTGGTGACGTCGGCGATACAGATATACTAGCAGCTCATGTGGTTGGGGCAATGAAGGTGCTTGTCAAGACAGGCTGGGGAATGGGATCACTAACCGACTATCGATCAAGCTGGGCGGAGGTAGTACCGGATTATATAGCGGAGAACCTGCTGGATGCGGTGAACTGGCTGCTATTTCGAAGGCTGTGAGCAGGAGTGATTGTACATGGAATTGGTATTTATCAGACATGCTCAAGGAGAGCATACGTTGAATTGGCCCAACCAGCTGCATATGCAGCATCCTGCTTTAACAGAGAGTGGGAACCAGCAAGCAGAACAATTACGCCATCTGTATCCGCTAGTATCTGGTGATGTGGTCGTAACAAGTCCTGCAAGAAGAACCATAGAAACGGTGAATATATGGAGCAAGGACATCTCGGTACAGAAATATGTTACGCCGCTTCTCGGACCAAGAATGTTTCCGCAAAATCCAGCGTGGGAGCCCCTTGGCTGTGATAAGATTTATACTTTGGAAGAGGTATCTACTGACTATCCTGATTATACAGTTGTGCCGTCCGAACAGGAGCTCTGGAAGGATGGGATTAATACACTCTCTACTGAGCAATTTGAATATCATGCAGACAGGTTTTTAAAGTGGCTCAGCAGATTCAAGAGGACGGTATATTGTATCACCCATGATGGGACCATTAACAGCTATCGGCAATTTCTTGGGGAGTCAGACGTTACAAGAGAAGATTTTTTAAGGGAAACGGGTGTTATCAGAATAAGAGTCTGAGCATCCATTGAAGAACGATTAGGAGGAGGTGATTTGAAATGCATACAGCCTCAGCTTTTGGATTTTTTGGTCTATTCATATATTTAGGTACATTAGCAATTGGAATATACTGTCTTATCCTATTTATTAAGCTTGCTCGCCGTGGAATTAAGGCGTTAGATATTTATCTGAATAAACACAATGACCGTGGGGATTATAGAGACGGAATGTAATGACATCAGTGATAATGAATCAATCAAGTTCTTGGTTTATTTACAAAAAAAGCGATCCTTATCAGTTAACCTGACAGGATCGCTTTTCATATAAGTTCAGACTTATTTTTTCTTCACAGTGATAGTCCAAGAAGCATCGTCCAGCTGCTCATAGTTGGTAATGGAGTGTCCATCCTCAGCAGCCCAGCGCGGAATGCTCTCCGTCGCTTGTGTACAATCGAAATCAATGACGAGCTCGTCGCCGCTGTTTATCGTTTTAATTGCTTCTTTTGCTTCGATCAGTGGGAATGGGCAAACCATTCCGAGAACTTGTAGTTTTTGTTGCATGTTAAATTCCTCCTAAGCAGTTGCAGTTGTTGAAGCGGCGGCACCTGCGCTCGCTTTTTTGCGTGGACGTATGAATACAAAATAGGATGCAGTCCATGTACCCAGAATCATAAAGACCAGAGAAATCCATCCCTGCCATGTCATCATTGCCGTCATGACGAGACCGTTACCGATGGAGCAGCCTCCAGCCCAGCTTGCGCCAAAACCCATTAGCAGTCCTCCGCCGAAGCTGGTTACAGCTGTCTTCGCATCCGGAGCGCGGAAACGGAACTCCTTGCTTGCCTTCGCAGCAGCAAAGGAACCAACGAAGATACCGAGCACGAGGAATACGCCCCAGTTGATAAATCCGTCATCGCCAGTTACGAGATACTGCAAAATGTTTGCGGAAGGTGTAGTTACACCCAAGCCAAAGTTTCTGCCTGTAGCTGCGCTGAGCGGCCATGCAAGCAGGGCAATGAGTCCGATCAGAATAGCAGTGACAAATGGATGCCAGCGTTTCTCGAACAGTAGATGGGCAAGACCCTTGCGTTTAGGCTTCAGTGTTGGAATGAACACTTTCGGCTTGCGCAAATGTCTTACTACCAAGAATACCGTAATGGCTACCAGTAATACAATAAACGGCCATACGGACAGTCCAAACGTTGCCGGAATAGAGTTTGTGGTCGTAGCGACCTCACTTAAGCTGGAGTTAACCGGAGCCAGTGGACCGGATTTCATAATTGCGGCCATCGCCATGTAACCGAACAGGGCAATCCAGCTGCCAATCAGTCCTTCACCTGCACGATACCAAGTGCCTGTCGCACAGCCGCCAGCCAGAATAATGCCAATACCAAAAATAAATGAACCAAGAATGGTGGCTACCCATGAAAATTCCCCAGCATCATATTGAAGGACACCTGTCTGAATTAATGCGAATACCCCGATGCTTTGTACAGATATTGCGATAAGCAGCGCATAGAACATGCGGTTGTCTTTGGCAATGTACATATCTCTGAATCCGCCTGTCAGACAGAACCGGCCGCGCTGCATGACGAATCCCAGCAAGGCACCGCACAAAAGTCCTGTAATGACCATTTGTAACAACTTGCTCACTCTCCTTATTTTCATAGCATTCATTCTAAATACTAGTAAACTACTATGCTTTCTTTGTATTCTGATTCTAACACACAAAAGTACAACGTCAACAGTGTATCTCCAACCATATCATCCATAGATTAGAAGTACTTCCACATTTAAGCGTGATATACTTTGAACAGGTGCTACAGTTAATAAACAGTCCAAGGACTCATGAATATGTATTCGAATTTCTGAATGACTAAAACAAATGGTTAGCGAGTGGCGTCTAACTAGTAAACCCGATGATTATACCTCAGTACAAGCATGCAGTTAATCATCAAGCGATGCTTCAATCCTTTGATATCCTGCAATTATCCAAGAAATAAGGAGCTGAACCGAGCATGGTTACTTTGGACACGAGCATCATTATCCAGGCTCCAATAGAGCATTGCTTTGATGCCGCCAGAAATATCCGTCTTCATCCCGTAACGGTATGGAAGCATACCAAAGAAAAGGCTGTGGCAGGCGTTACAGACAGTTTCATTGAATGTGGTCAAACGGTAACCTTTGAGGCCACTCATTTTGGTGTCAGACAAAGACTGACTTCCGAAGTGACAGCCTACAAACGCCCGATCTATTTTACTGACGAGATGCAGACGGGGGCATTTCGGAGCATGACCCATCAGCATTTTTTCTCATCTATAGACCACGAGTATACCCAAATGAAGGATGTATTAATATTTGAAGCTCCTTTTGGAGTATTAGGGAAAATGGCGGAACGCTGGGTACTTGAATCGTATATGAAGCGATTCTTGGAGCATCGGAATAAACGGCTAAAAGAGTGGTTAGAGAATGAGGACGCTTATTAAATAGGAGGCATGATATATGATCAGGCTGTGTAGTTCTGTTGAAATGCAGGAAATCTATGAGATTGTTAATGATGCTTCGCGTGCTTATAAAGGAATCATACCCGAGGATTGCTATCACGAGCCTTATATGCCACTGGACGAGCTGCAGAGCGAGATCGAGAGCGGAGTTGTGTTTTGGGGATATGAGCTTGAAGGCAATCTGATTGGTGTCATGGGGATACAAGACCGGGGGGATGTTAGTTTGATCCGGCACGCATACGTCAAGACGAATTCTCGCCAAAAAGGTATCGGTTCCATGCTGCTGACCCACCTGCTTGCGCTTACGAATAAGCCTGTTCTAATAGGCACATGGGCAGATGCTTCATGGGCGATCCGCTTCTACAACAAACACGGGTTTAATAGGGTTTCTCAAGAGGATAAGATGAGATTGCTCAAGACTTATTGGACTGTACCTGACAGGCAAATTGAGACGTCCGTAGTATTGTCCAATGAATAAATGACACCTGTTTTTTGACACTTGGATAATAATTACATTGACATAGGGTTGGTTTTCTAAAATAATAGAACGTAATTAAATACTGGTACCTTTAAATCAGTCCAGAGAGGCTGGCAAGGACAGCGGATTTTCGTAATCGGCGTGAAGCAGGGCATAGTCTATTTAGAGATGCTCTCTATATTCGCGCGGCTTATGATGTACAAATGAGGCTAATTGTCAGTTTAACGACGGCGATTAGCCTCTTTTTTCTGCTCTTTTTGGTATCAGGAAACTTTTATTTGGGGGTATTCTGATGAGTAAGAACGATCAAGAGTTTTCGTTGCAGGCGGTACCGAGAACGCAGAGAAATCAATTTTTGAAGACACTATCTGTTATGCTGGGTTTCACATTCTTCTCGGCCAGTATGCTGGCAGGCGGAGAGCTGGGCATTGGCCTGAGCTTCACTGAGTTTATGCTGATCGTGCTGGCGGGAAACTTGGTGCTCGGTATTTACACGGGCGCACTCGCACACATTGCGGCCAAGACGGGGCTCTCAACCCACTTGCTGGCTAAATATTCTTTTGGTGAAAAAGGCTCCTATCTGCCTTCCTTCCTGCTTGGCTTTACACAGGTCGGCTGGTTCGGCGTAGGTGTAGCGATGTTTGCAGTTCCGGTCGCGAAGGCGATGAACTGGGATGTGAATTTACTCATCTTCATCTTCGGTCTGGCGATGACAGCTTCTGCAATCTTTGGTATGAAATCGTTGGTAATCCTGGGCTATATCGCGGTTCCAGCGATCGCTATATTGGGTAGTTACTCGATGCTTAAGGGTGTTGATACACTTGGCGGCATGCAAGGCTTGCTTGATTACACACCAACACAAACCTTGTCTGTGGCTGCGGCGATGACGATCTGTATCGGGTCCTTTATTAGCGGAGGGACGCTTACGCCGGACTTTACCCGGTTTGCCAAATCATCCAAGCAGGCGGTCATTGCAACTGTTATTGCCTTTTTCCTGGGCAACTCGTTAATGTTCCTGTTCGGCGCGGTTGGCGCCATGGCTTATAACTTGGCCGATATTTCCGAAGTTATGTTCCTGCAGGGGCTGCTCATTCCGGCAATCATTGTATTGGGCTTAAATATCTGGACGACCAATGACAATGCTCTATATGCATCAGGTCTAGGTTTTGCGAACATTACGAAGATTTCCAAGAAGTTCTTTGTTATTATAAATGGTATTGTCGGCACGGTGTTTGCGATGTGGATGTACAACAATTTTGTTGGATTTCTAAACGTGCTGGGTGCGGCGGTTCCATCCATTGGCGCCATCATTATTGCTGACTACTTCTTCGTTAAACGCAGAACATACAAGGAATATGCCAGCATGAATTTTAAAAAGGTAAACTGGTTAGCAATGCTCGCTTGGGCGATCGGGGTTGCTTTTGCACAGCTCGCTCCAGGCATTACGCCGCTTAATGCGCTATTGGGCACAGCCGTCGTATACATCGTACTCATGTCCGTATTCTCAACAAAAGTATCTAATGAAAAGGTGATAACAAATGATCATACAGAACGCGAAATTGCGGGGTAAAGAGGGACTGTGGAATATTCTCGTGACAGATGGAAAGTTCGAACAAATTACACAGGAATCCATACCCAATTCGAACAATGAAGTGCTCGACGTCAACGGGTCACTTGTACTGCCTCCATTTATTGAGCCGCATATTCACCTCGACACAACCTTGACAGCAGGTGAGCCGGAGTGGAACCTGAGCGGTACGCTCTTTGAAGGAATTCAGCGCTGGTCGGAGCGCAAGACCTCTTTGACACATGAGGATGTGAAGACACGCTCCAAGACTGCACTCAAATGGCAGATTGCTCAAGGTATTCAGCATGTCCGCACGCATGTCGATGTAACGGATCCAAGCCTGACTGCAGTCAAAGCGATGCTCGAAGTGAAGGAAGAAATGGCGCCTTATGTAGATATCCAGCTGGTGGCTTTCCCTCAGGAGGGCATTCTCTCGTATCCGAATGGGGCCGAGCTGATGGAAGAGGCACTGAAGATGGGCGTTGATGTGGTTGGCGGCATTCCACACTTCGAATTTACGAGAGAATATGGCGTAGAGTCGATGAAGATTGCGTTTGATCTTGCCGAGAAATATGACCGGCTCGTAGATATTCACTGTGATGAGATCGATGATGAGCAGTCCCGGTTCGTAGAGGTTGTGGCGAAGGAAGCCTATGAGCGCGGATACGGTGCACGCACAACTGCGAGTCACACGACAGCAATGGGCTCCTACAATGATGCCTATACTTATAAGCTGTTCAGATTGTTAAAAATGGCCGGACTGAACTTTGTATCCAATCCACTCGTGAACATCCACCTTCAAGGACGTTTTGATACGTATCCGAAGAGAAGAGGACTGACTCGTGTGAAGGAGCTTCAGGAGGCAGGTCTCAATATCTGCTTCGGGCATGATGATATTTTTGATCCATGGTATCCGCTTGGAACAGGCAATATGCTGCAAGTGCTGCATATGGGAATTCATGCATCACAGCTTCTTGGCTACGATCAGATCGTCAATTCGATTGACCTTATTACGAGTAATAGTGCAAAAACGCTGCACATTGAAGATAAATATGGTATCGAAGCCGGCAAACCGGCGAGCTTTATTGTACTCTCCGCGGAGAATGAATATGAGGCTGTACGCAAACAGGCTGCTGTTCTGTATTCCTTCAAAGAAGGCCGTAAAATTGCAGAAACAAAGCCCCAGCAGGCATCCATTATTCTTGGGGATGGTCCTGAGCAAGTCAGCTTTAACAAGTAATCGAATCGTAAATATTAACCTGTTAGAAAACCTGTATGGAGCGCTCCATACAGGTTTTTTTGATTTGTAGATCGGGCTGCGCAACATTATACTTCTAATGGAGTACATAAGATGTATGTGTGATGTTCATCTCAAAAAGGGAGCGGAGTCAATGGAGAGGAAGTACTCTTATAAAATCCCATTTATGACACATTCTAAGGCCCCATCTTTACTACAAAACGAGGTCAATCAAGACTTGGGCTCGTTAAGGCGTGTATATCGTAATAAAGGATTGGATGCTGCGAACTGGTTTATAAATAGTCTTGAGATTAGTGTTGACGGAGAAGAGCTTCAAACAGGTTTCCGTGTATCCATCCAGGATAAGATGATTTGGTTAGGACGTAATAAGTGGAGTATATTTTCTATTGGTCCTGAAGGTGATGAGGAGAATATTCTACAAGATCGCACCAAAATCAAATTATCGCCTAGGTTTATTTTTACATACAAGAACGAGGAATTTGCTTATACCAAAGAATTATTAGACAAAACAAGTTTTGTTCATAATTCAGGAAAAATGCTGGTGGCAGAGATAGAGAGTGGTAGATCAAATCATCCGATGCTCACCAGACAAATTAAAATTCACAACGATGAATTGCCCCCTATGCTGCTGGCCTGTGTAGATCGTGTAGTCCGGTTGCTGTACAGATAAATGGAAGGAGTTAAACCACCAATGCAAAACAAACATTTATATAAAGACATACGTTATTTAATAGAAGGGAATGAAGTGCAACAGGAAGTATATCGAGTCCTAACACAGTTCAAAGTCATGGATAAATTGGAAGTTTATGATCCCATTCTTACAGGAACTGTTCCCATTGCAGTTGACATAGAGGGAAGCGATCTGGATATCATTTGCGAGGTGCATGATTTCTCCGAATTTAATCAGCGGCTCACAGACCAATTTGGAGAATACGAAGGCTTTAAAATATCCGAGAAAATCGTAGACGGCATCAAACGAATGAAGGCCAGTTTTAAATTAGAGGATTGGGATATTGAGGTATTTGGTCAGCCGATTCCTACTTCTGAACAAAATGCATACAGGCATATGCTCATTGAAGACCGATTTCTCAGACTGGCAGGAGATGATTTTGCGAATCAAGTGATATCCCTTAAGAGACAGGGTATGAAGACAGAGCCAGCCTTTGCCTTTTTGTTATATCTGAACGGAGATCCGTATGAATCATTGTTTGAGCTTGATAATTGGTCTGATGAAGAAATTAGACTGGTAGGGGAGAGTTATTCAAATATCATCTGCCGAGTCAGTGATTTTGTAAAAAATCGTGTATATTCTTATAAACCGTCAAAGGATCATATCGATCCTATTTTTGGTCCAAATGCCGAATACAGTTATCAGCGTTATATAGACGATCATAACATATTCGTGTCCCAAGGATGGAATGAGAATGTAGCTCATCTGACGATCCATGGCAAAGACGAGTTTACCTTCAAATGCACCTTGCTTGATGTGAAAAAAGAAAACCCTTCGCTCATTTCTGCCTTGGAAGCAAGCGTTGTCGGGGATGATGATGAGGATTATGAATACTTCGATGCTGATCCTTCATTTCTAGCTGTTGAAGTTCGAGATGTGGAATGGAAGTGCCATCTTCCCGAAGAATCTAGGGAGCTGGGAGAGAAATTTTACACTTTTGTCAACTCCTTTCTAAATCATCATTTTGACAATCGATCCTCTGATATCAAAGAAGTGGAACCTGTGAAGGAATATATCGAGAAGGATCTTTGGTATTTGCTGAAGTTTCCATTTGAAGGGAAGACCTATATCCGAACTAGACAGCTATGGTAAGTCGCATAATAGGCTGAAGTAGACATTCCGAATTGCTATTGATGAAGGAGTGGTGCAGCTTGAAGCATAGACTTGGCATTTCCATTTGGGTTATCGGCATACTGATTCTTGTTGTTTATTTGGTGTATCCTCTGTTTCCGAAAAAAATCCATGTAGACGTACAAGGAGTAAAATATCGGCTAGGCAGTCCCTCCATAGAAAAGCAAGTGCAGGTTCAATTAACTGGAGTGATCGATACGACCTTTCTTGGTAAAAGATCCTTCGAGGGAGAGATCGAGATCGAGGGGGAGATCAATCCGATCTCAAGCGAAGCAGCGTATACGCTGCAACTATCCGATCTGGACTACTCGGGGATGATTATGTATCACTATCTGTATAAGGATGAAGCTGGCGATCCACACGCCGGGTCATTCATGTACGGTACACTTAATCAACAAGATGATTTCAAGCAGGGGGCGATCCAGGTATCGCAACAGGAGGAAGAAGGGCGGAGTTCATGGAGCAGTGACGATGGGTATGTTATTGCTTATCCCGCGAATAACAGGACCGAGGCGCTGGCACTTACGAATGAGATTTTGCTCACCCAGTATTCGAGCTATGACAGTGCAATGCCTCCGTTGAAATGACTCAAGATGATTTGAGGAAGAATGTTCTATTAGTAAGATAGGAGGTAGCCGTTAATGACAGTGCTGTTATCCCTTAGCTTCTACCTGATACCGGTTCTCGGAATTTTCTTTGTTATTACCTTGCTCGAGGCAATTAAGAAAATTGTAATAACCAGTCCTACAAATGGGAAGGAATTTGCTGCGCGTTATGTTTTGGATTGATTGTATGGACCTTAGCTGCACAGATTCATAATTTATTCTAATTAAACTCGTTTAATCTAGGAGGGGATAGGAAGATGAATGCACCGACTCAAATCCTCACTGTATGGCATAAATTTGATGCTTTCCCCATGGAAACGCTGACCAAGGCATGGTATTATGATCAGTCCTCTGTCCGTCAACGCAGTGTAGAAGAGATGAAGGAGCATCGCGAGAGATTCGGCACCTCAGGGAATTGCTTTGATCTGGCGATCTGGCTGATTGATGAGTTCAAGCGGGCCGGGATTGAAGCTTATGGCTTAGGAGAAGGCCTCGGTACAGAGGAGGCTCATGCAGCTGTGTGTGCGCTTGACGAGCAGGGGCGTAGATATTTTTGCGACTTGGGGGATCAATGGATTGAGCCGATTCTCATGGACTTCACGGCAGATGAATACGGTGGAGAGGTGCTCAGCGGATATATTACAGGAGGCAAAATAAAGCTTGATCATCACGGGAGCAGTCACTTATCCTTCACTTGGGTTAGGCCGAATGGCAAGACGAGCAGTCAGGTCTTTGATCTTACACCGGTTGATCTTCAGGATTTGATCGCTGCAGGAGAGCATTCTCAGTCCTTGCTGCATAATGCACTTGTAGAGATGAGAGTTCCGATGGAGAATGAAATTGTCCACTGGGAGTATGAAGGAGGAAGAAGCTTTATAAGCAACAATCGAGAACTCATCACCGAATCTCCCCTTGATCACATAGAGGATTGGGCCAAGCGAATATATACAATGACAGGGATTCAGCCCGATGTGACGGTAACCGCACTTAAGAAGTATAAACAAATTGCAAAAAGCTGAAGTTGAGGATGAATCTTTATACCCACTTCTGTTATACTTATATAGGACTTTATACATATTGATGAAGGAGAACAACAGATGTCGACAGCAAATGTCCTAGATAAGCAGAAGCGTATTATTGAGATTAAGTGGATAGGCCTGCCAAAGCCTGAAGAAGTGGATCGCCTCACTGAGCGTGTGCTATTATTGCGAAGCGAATTTAGCAGTCCCACCTTCAAAGTACTGGTTGATATGAGAGAATCCCTTGTATTCTCTAAGGAATCACAAGCAAGATTGGTTGAGCATCAGCGTCAGCTGAGGGATTCAGGTATGTCTCATGCGGCCATTATTACGCAGAAGGCATTGACGACCATGCAGTTGAAGCGTTCGGCGAGAGAAGCTGGGAACGATACCGAATCTCACTTTGAGAATGCTGATGAGGCACTGGGATTCTTACAATCACAAGCATAAAAAAGAGCCGCTCCCCTAATGAGTGTTTCCTGTCGAGTAAACAGGGTGCAATTCATTAAGGATGCGGCTCTTATTTTATTTCCATATTAAGCTCTATTTGCATGACTAGACTTCAGTAAGTCCAGAGTTAGCTCTGAGGTCGAAGCCACAATAAGGTCAGCTCTTTGCATCTGAGCAGGTGTACCGACACCCACGGCATACATGCCAGCGGATCGAATAGATTCGATGCCTGCTTCTGCATCTTCTACGCCAACACAATCGGAAGGCAGGACGCCCAGCTTGGCTGCGCCAGTCAAGAAGATTTCTGGATCAGGCTTGCCATTCTTAATCTGTGTGACGTCAACGACATGATTGAAGTAATGCGTCACTTCAAGCCGATCTAGAATAAACGGTGCATTCTTGCTCGCAGAGGCCAGTGCGATAAGGATACCGGCTTCCCTTAATTCCTTGAGCAGGCTCTCAATGCCGGGCAGAAGATCTGCCGGTGTTACCTTTTTAATCATTTCTTTGTACAGTTCATTCTTCTGATCAGCCAGCTGATACTTCTCTTCATCTGTATACTCAGTATTCCCAAGTGCAAGAATTAGCTCAAGAGACTCCATTCGGCTTACGCCTTTCAGTTTCTCGTTATATTCTTTATCGAAAGGAAGGCCGAGCTCATCCGCTAGGCTCTTCCAGGCAAGGTAGTGGTACTCTGCCGTATCGGTGATCACGCCATCAAGATCAAAAATAACTGCTTTCATGTTACATTCACCCGTTTCTTCGCTTAAGATGCGATTGTTGTTACTAATGCAGACTCATTCGTAATCACGACTTCTTCTCCATACAATTCCATCGTGAGTGGCTCACCGGATACCAGTGTAATCTTCACTTCGTCTTGTTCTACACTGATATTCAGCAGACGATCCCGGTAGTTAATGTGGAACTTGTATTTCGTCCAGCCTTTTGGAAGGAAAGGTGAGAAGCTGAGAGTCTCATTATACGTGCGCATCCCGGCAAATCCTTGAACGATTGCAAGCCAGCTTCCTGTCATAGAAGTAATATGCAGACCGTCCTCTGTATCATTATTGTAGTTATCCAGGTCCAGACGCGCGGTGCGTTTGTACATTTCTACTGCTTTTTCTTCCATTTTCAGCTCGGCAGCAAGCACGGCATGGATGGAAGGGGACAGAGATGATTCGTGTACTGTCATCGGCTCATAGAAGCTGAAGTTGCGTTCTTTTTCCTCCAATGTGAACTGATCTCCGAAGAAATAAATTCCTTGAAGTACATCTGCCTGCTTAATAAAAGGCGAACGGAGGATCTTATCCCAAGACCATTTCTGGTTCAACGGCAGTTCTTCCTTCGCAAGCGAGGATACTGGACGGAGGTCCTTATCCAGGAAAGTATCATGCTGGACAAATACACCCAGCTCTTCGTCATACGGGAAGTACATATGCTCTACGATATCTGACCATTTCGCCAGTTCGCTCTCCGTTAATCCAAGCTCTTGTTGTGTTCTTGTTTCGGAAACTTTAGACAAGCTGTCCATTGTATATTTCAATACCCAAGCTGCGATCTTGTTCGTGTACCAGTTATTGTTAACATTGTTCTCATATTCATTTGGTCCGGTAACGCCATGAATCATATACTTGCCAGTGCGCTTGGAGTAATGAACCCGATCTGCCCAGAAGCGGCTGATTTCAACAAGTACTTCGATACCTTCATTCACCAGATAGCTGGTGTCTCCGGTATAGTTTGTATAATTATAGATTGCATAGGCAATAGCTCCGTTACGATGAATTTCTTCAAACGTAATTTCCCACTCGTTATGACACTCTACCCCTGTGAAAGTTACCATTGGATATAGGGCGCCCTTCAGACCTTGCTGACGTGCATTGTGATGTGCACCTGCCAGCTGGTTATGGCGATAACGCAGCAGGTTCTCGGTTACGCGCTTATCTGCAAGCGCCAAGTACATAGGTACGGCATAAGCTTCAGTATCCCAGTACGTTGCACCGCCGTATTTCTCCCCTGTGAAGCCTTTAGGACCGATATTCAAACGCTCATCATGACCATAGTAAGTAGAGAAGAGCTGGAAGATGTTGAAGCGGATTCCTTGCTGAGCTTCAATATCGCCGGAGATTTCGATATCGGCTTTGTCCCAGCGCTCAGCCCAAGCATTGACATGCTCCTCTTTCAGCAGGTTGTAGCCCTTATTCATCGCTTCCATCATCATGCTCTCAGCCGTAGGAATCAGCTGGTCTGTATTCATATCACGTGAAGTTGTGACAATGACAAATTTCTGAATCGCTGCTGCAGCCTGTGGAGCAACGTCATACACATAATGAACTGCGGCGAAGAGGGCAGCTTCTTTTATCTTTTTGGAAGTTACGTTATCTGTGACAATACCCATGGTTGAATTGACAGTGAAGCGTTCTACACCAAATGGATTTTCTTTTGTTGTAGCTGCAAGGCTGACATAGGGCTCGCCGACTTTGCGATCCGCTTCAACCCAGAATGATTCCTCGTAGTTCGAGTCTTCATTCTTTGTATCTGCATCCAGATAAGGGATCAGCTCCACATTCATGTTTTGATCCGTAAGATTGGTGACACGATAATCAATCAGACACAGCTCCAGCTTCGATATGCTGAGGAAGCGCTCGGTTTCAATTCGAACCTGTCCATTTATCGTAAATGAGCGACGAAGAATACCTTCCTTCATGTCGAGCTCTTGATAGAAATCAGTTACTGCATCTGTATACAGATCGACTTCAGCACCGTTGATAAGAACACGGATCCCGATAAAATTCATAGCATTGATTACTTTGCCGAAATAGTGCGGATAGCCATTTTTCCACCAGCCGACCTTCGTCTTATCCGGGAACCATACACCGGAAATGTAAGTGCCTTGATGATGATCACCGGAATACGTTTCTTCAAAATTACCTCGCATTCCCATATAGCCGTTACCGATGGAAGTCATGCTCTCCTGCAAGCGCAGGTCCTCTTTGTTAAGCTCCGTTGTGGAGATCTTCCAGGCATCAATATCAAAAATTCGTTTATATGACATTTTAATCCTCCTTGGGCAGCGTATAAGCACGCTATACCTATTTGGTTGGTTTAGAAATAATAAGATGAAACTTAAGTGGTAATTATAAACTTGGCGCTTCTCTGTCAGCATATGTCATAAGTCTTCATTTTACTTCAGAGTTCGTAAGCTTATACCCAAAATGTAAGTGTTATCATTTGATTGCGATTACAGTATATAGTGCAACCGGTTGCCCTGTCAATTAAAAAAACAGTCTGCATGAAAAAAAGCTGTCTGCATGAAAGTATGCAAACAGCTTGCTTAAGTGTCTTGGGTTTATAATCGTTCTTCATTTATCCTCGTACATGATGCACGCTCCACAATTCGGTGCGGCACAATAATATGCTTGGTCATTTCTTTCGGATCCTGAATCTTCTCGATGAGGCTCTTAGCGGCCTGGTAACCCAGCTTGAATATATCGATATCTACAGACGTGAGAGGCGGATTCATCATATCGGCAAGAGTTAGGTTATTGAAGCTGATCAAGGAGCATTGTTCCGGAAGACGTACCCCGATTTGCTGAAGTGTCCTTTGCAATGGCAGCGCGACAATATCGTCACCGACAATCATAGCCGTAGGAGGTGTATCCAATTGGAACAGGGCGGCAATATCGTCATTGGTGAACGATGTCCCGATCAAGTAACGGGAATCCCACTCCAAATTCAGTTCGCCAAGTGCGGCTTGATATCCGCGTACCCGCTCCTTGTGCACAGTCCTTGCTGTATCTGCTCCAACATAAGCAATTCGGCGATGACCGAGCTCATACAGGTATGTAACAACATCCTTCCCTGCCTGGAAATTGTCATTATCTACATGGGTCGTTTCGCTGACGTATTGCTGAGGCTTACCAATAACCGTGTAGGGGATTTTTTCGTGATGAAAAAAATCAACAACCGGGTCTTCGGGCTTGGAGTACAGGACGATAAAACCGTCCACCCGGTTAGCCCTCGTCATCATTCTTACACGAGACAAGAGTTCAGTATCATCTCTGCCGGTCACAATGGCCATTGTAAAGTTTTTTTCATTAGATAGTTCACTGATGCCCCGAATGCTCTCAAGAAAAAACGGATTCTGGAATATAGATACATCCGCTTCAGGCATAATAATGCCTAGGGACTGCGTCATTCGGTTGGCCAAGCTCTGCGCCGAATAATTCGGTTCATATCCAAGCGCTTTCATCTCTTTACGAACCCGTGCCTTGGTTGCCTCACTAATCTTGGGGCTGTCCTGAATGACCCGGGATACGGTGGAAGTAGCAACATTGGCTCGTTTAGCAATATCTTTAATTGTTACTGCCATCGCTGAATCTCCTTTTAATTTGCGTTATTCTGATGTATTTATCATACACACACCTAGACATATAAAACAATGCAGGAGGAATAAAAAAATTGGGAAGTTAAAAAAATGGGTTGCAAAATGAAAGCGAATGATTTTATAATAGCACTGCAACCGATTGCACTAAAGTTGCACGATCTTGCAATAACTCCTTTTCAAAAGCCATGGCACAATTTTAAGGAAGATGTAATCGCTTTTTTATCAATCACTGTGTCACCGGCTTTATAAACATAGGATTTTGTAAGGGATTTCTGAATGCGATATCAACAAAGAACAAGGCGTTCAGACCAAGCTGCACAATAAAAAACACAAGAGGTAACGCATATGAAAAAACTTCTGTCTTTTGAGTTTTGGCAAAAATTCGGTAAAGCCTTGCTAGTCGTCGTTGCCGTTATGCCGGCTGCAGGGATCATGATTTCGCTTGGCAAAGTGATCGCGATGTTTGCGGAAAATATCGCATTCCTTGTCACTGTCGGTGGTGTCATGGAGAACCTCGGCTGGGGGATTATTACCAACCTTCATATCTTGTTCGCTGTCGCGATCGGTGGATCGTGGGCAAAAGAAAGAGCAGGAGGGGCGTTTGCGGCACTTATCGCCTTCATTCTGATCAATATTACAACCGGTACCATTCTTGGCGTATCCAATGATATGCTGAGCCAGGAAGGTGCAACCACTACGACGCTGTTTGGTCAAATGATTACGGTAGATGGTTACTTCACCTCTGTACTTGGTGCTCCTGCACTGAATATGGGTGTGTTCGTCGGTATAATTTCTGGTTTCCTTGGAGCCGTTATCTTCAATAAATATTATAACTATCGTAAGCTTCCAGAAGCGCTGGCCTTCTTTAACGGTAAACGGTTCGTTCCGTTTGTTGTCATTCTGTGGTCCGTTATTGTTGCGATAGTAATGTCTGCATTTTGGCCGTTTATTCAAACCGGAATCAACAGCTTCGGTAAATGGTTAGCGACTTCAGGGGAGTCTGCACCGTTCATTGCCCCATTCCTATACGGAACACTGGAGCGTGTGCTGCTGCCATTTGGGCTTCACCACATGCTGACGATCCCCGTCAACTATACCGAGCTTGGCGGAATTTACACGGTACTCACTGGCGGCAATGCCGGCGGTACAGTTGCTGGACAAGATCCACTATGGCTCGCTTGGGCAAGTGACCTTGCCAATCTGCATGGTGCAGATCCAATGGCGTATCAGCAGCTTATGGACACCGTAACACCAGCTCGTTTCAAAGTAGGTCAAATGATTGCTGGCGCTGGTATTCTGATGGGTATTGCACTTGCGATGTATCGCAGAGTGGATAAGGACAAGCGTT
Source organism: Paenibacillus sp. TCA20 (assembly GCF_000732325.1). Lineage (GTDB taxonomy): Bacteria > Bacillota > Bacilli > Paenibacillales > Paenibacillaceae > Paenibacillus > Paenibacillus urinalis. The sequence continues at coordinate 696,716 of NZ_BBIW01000001.1, read as the reverse complement.
CCAAATACAAATCGATGTTCTTGTCTGCCGGTCTTGCGGTATTCCTGACAGGAGTTACAGAGCCACTTGAGTTCATGTTTATGTTTGCTGCACCGCTGCTTTACGGTGTATATGCGGTCATTACTGGCCTTGCCTTTGGTATGGCTGATATTATTGACCTGAGACTTCATTCGTTCGGTATGATCGAATTGCTGACTAGAATTCCGCTATCGATCAATGCAGGCCTTGTTGCCGATATCATTAACTTTGTCATTACAACCGTTGTATTCTTTGCAGGCTCCTACTTTATCGCTTACTTCATGATTGGTAAATTTAAGATGGCTACACCAGGACGTCTTGGGAATTATACGGATGAAGAGTCCGATAAAACAGCAGCTACTGCAGAAGCTGCAGGAGAGAACATTCCTGCTGCTGCAACCGCTGGAGATGATCTTCCGGCCCAAATCATAGCCACGCTCGGGGGCCCATCTAACATTGTGGATGTGGATGCTTGCATGACTCGCCTGCGGATTACGGTGAATGATGTAAATGCAGTGGGTAACGAAGAGGAGTGGAAGAAGCTCGGAGCTCTTGGATTGATTAAGAAGGATAACGGTATTCAAGCCATTTATGGTCCAAAAGCCGACGTTCTGAAGTCCGATATTCAAGACAGACTAGGGTGATTACAATTTGAAGATTCTAACTTTGAACACGCATGCCTGGATGGAGGAGGATCAGCTGACCAAGATGGATCAGCTGGCCGAGTTCATTCGCACTCAGGATTTTGATGTCATTGCGCTGCAGGAAGTAAATCAGTCACAGCGTGAGGTACCATTATCTGATGACGATCTGAAGCACTTCCACGTTACAGATGATGAGGCGGTAGTAAAGGCAGATAATTATGCTCACGTATTACGCGCTCAGATCGGTACGTATTACTGGACATATATCCCGATCCATGTGGGATTTGAGAAGTATGATGAAGGCCTTGCTTTCTTATCGAAGACTCCGATCCTTGATGCTTTTGAAGCCTATGTTTCCGAAATGAGAGACTATGAGAATTACCGTACCCGCAAAATATTAGGGATCAAAACGGTTATATCAGGAGAAGAAACTTGGTTTGTGAATGGTCACTATGGCTGGTGGCATGATGAGGAATCTTTCAGAGGACAGTGGGATAACTCACTGGCTGTTCTGGAGAAGGTGAAGGATCAGCCGGCCTTCATTATGGGTGATTTTAATAATGCAGCCCATCTGGAAGGTGAAGGCTACGACTATGTTACACAGAGCGGATGGCATGACTGCTACGAGCTGGCAGAAGAGAAGGATGAGGGCTATACCGTTGTTAAAGCCATCGCCGGCTGGGAGAATAATAAGCAGAAGCTGCGGATTGATTATGTATTCAGTAATCGTAAGCTTGCTGTTAAATCCTCCAAGGTTGTTCTTGATGGCAAAGACAGCCCGATCGTCTCTGATCACTCCGGTGTTGCCGTAACACTATAATCAGATTTCGCTAGTGAAATGTAATATCGGATAAGTAAAGAAGCACACGGTTCTGCAAGGAAGATCTGCAGAGCGTGTGCTTTTTTTGCTGTGAAAAGAATCGACTAGCTCAAATGGCTTGATGGAATTGACTGGTGAACAGCTTGTAATATCGGCCTTCAGGACCGATGGCGAGCAGTTCCTCATGCGTTCCTTGCTCAACAAGGCATCCATTCTCCATGTAAAGAATACGGTCTGCATCTTGAATCGTACTGAGACGGTGGGCAATCACAAAGCTGGTCCTGCCTTGCATCAACGTCTTCATCGCTTCTTGAATATACATCTCGGTTCTAGTATCAACACTGCTCGTGGCCTCATCCAATATCAGTATGGCCGGATCTGCAAGTATAGCTCGTGCGATTGTGAGCAGCTGTCGCTGACCATGACTGAGATTGCCGCCCTCTGCACTAAGCTTCATATCGTAGCCGTTTGGTAATCTACGAATGAATCGATCGGCATTGGCCATTACGGCAGCCTGCTGGATCTCTTCATCTGTTGCATCCAATCTGCCAAAGGCGATGTTGTCTCGAATGGTTCCGGAGAAGACATGCGCATCCTGCAGCACCATACCGAGCTGCTTGCGAAGATTCTTCTTATCCAGTGAACGAATCGATTTGCCATCCACTAGGATATCCCCGCTCGCTGTATCGTAAAAGCGGGTAAGCAAATTGACGATGGTCGTCTTGCCTGCTCCAGTCGGTCCAACAAGAGCGATCTTCTCTCCGGGATGAGCCTCGAAGCTGATGTCCGTTAAGATTGGCTTCTCCGGTTTGTAATGAAAGCTTACCTGATCAAACTGAACAGAACCTTGGATATTCGTAATGGTCTTGCCGTGATCCTGCTCTTCCTCATACTCCGATTTCAGATCCATAATCTCAAATACTCGCTCCGCGCCGGCTACCGCAGATTGTATCAGATTGTACTGATTGGCAAGCTCCGATATAGGACGGCCAAATTGCTTGGAATAGTTCAGGAAGCTGACAACAATCCCGACAGATACCATCTCATTCTGAAACACCATCCATCCACCTACAGCTGCAATAAGCGCAAAGCTTAAGTTATTGATGACATTCATGAAGGGGCCCATCATACCAGATACGATCTGAGCCTTAATTCCAACCTTGTTAAGCTGTTCACTAATGTCCTTGAATCTTACGATTTCTTGTTCTTCCCGCCGGTACAGCTTGACGACCTTTTGACCGCTGATCGTTTCTTCAATCATGCCGTTTAACTGGCCGAGCTGCTGCTGTTGTCCCTTAAAATAAATACGGGTGTACTTCACAATCTGACGGGTCGAAATCAAGACGAGCGGAATACTGATTAGTGCAACGACTGTAAGCGGTACATTCAGACTAAGCATAATCACCAAGGACCCGACAAGGGTAACGAGACTGTTCAGCAGCTGAGTAACACTTTGATTCAGTGTGTTGGACACGTTCTCTATATCATTCGTCGCCCGGCTCATCAGCTCACCATTGTTCCGAGTGTCAAAGAATTGAACCGGAAGGTCCTGATATTTGGCGAAGAGATCATTTCTGAGATGAAGTACCGTTTTTTGCGATACACTGGTCATGACATACGATTGAATCCAGGTAACGATACTGCCTAACAGGTATATGGCCAGCATGATCAAGCATAAACGAATCAGACCTGTGTAATCTCCAGGTACAATATAATCATCGATTGCTACACCGATTAAATATGGTCCGGCTAAGGCAATGAGTGCGCTTAGTATGGTGAACAGATAGACGATAAGTAAGGCAGAACGCTGCTTATTCAGATAATTCCATATTCGCTTGATGGTTGCAGCCGTATTTTTGGGTCTTACTTTAATGGAGCCGGCGGGCTGTCCACCGGCAGGTCCTCGTGGTCCCGGTCCGGGCATGGCAAAAGCGGGTTTGTTCATCTCCTGCTTATCAGACATAAGATGATTCCTCCTTACGCTGAGAACGATAAATATCCTGGTAGACTTGGCTCGTCAGCATCAGCTCATCATGGGTACCCTTGGCCGCGATGGTCCCTTGGTCCAGCACAATAATCTGATCTGCCTGCATGACGGACGAGATCCGCTGAGCAATAATCAGCCTGGTTGTGTCTTTCATTTCTGTCTCCAAAGCCTGCTGAATTCTTGCTTCCGTCTTCAAATCTACTGCGCTGGTGCTGTCATCCAGTATTAAGATGGATGGTTTCGTGAGGAGTGCTCTGGCTATAGATATCCGCTGCTTTTGTCCGCCGGACAAATTGACCCCTCGTTGTCCAAGCTGTGTATCATATCCATGCTCCAGCTGCCGGATAAAGGGATCAGCTTCTGCCGCCGCTGCCGCCCATAGGATATCTTCATCGGAGGCATCCGGGTTTCCATAGCGGATATTATCGCGAATCGTGCCGCTGAACAGTAGAGCCTGCTGCATGACCATGGCTACTTCCTGTCTGAGGTAGTTCAGATCAAGATGCCGGACATTCACACCGTTGACATAAATTTCTCCACCACTTGCTTCATATAACCGCGGAATCAGACTGACGAGCGAGGATTTACCTGATCCTGTAGCACCGAGGATAGCCAGAGTCTCTCCTGGCTGAACCGTGAAGCTGATATCTCTTAATGTCAGGTCACCGCCATTAGAGCTGTACGCAAAGGATACATTTTTAAATTCAACACTGCCGCGCTTAGCTTCATCCGGAACGACAGGAGCTGAAGGATTCGCAATTTCGGATTGGGTCTCCAGCACTTCATTTACCCGATCAGCCGATACTTTGGCACGTGATACAAAAGCCAGCATGTTACTTAGCATCAGCATGGACATGAGCAGCTGGGTCACGTAATTAATAAATGCAATCAGTTTACCGATCTCAAGCCCGCCGCCCCAGTGCTGCAAGCCTCCAAACCATAATACGGCAACAATGCTGAAGTTAAGAATGAGCGTCATCAGCGGCATGTTCAGAGCCATCAATCGATTGGCGCGAATCGCAGCGTCGGTATATTCCTCATTAGCGTTACCGAATCTTTGCTGCTCATGACCTTTTCGAACAAAAGCCTTGATTACGCGAATGCCGGATAGATTCTCCTGAAGCACTGTATTGACGCTATCCAGCTTGGCCTGCATTTTGGTAAAGAGCGGGAATGAACGCTTCATTAATATAAAAAGAATGAGAAAGAGTGCAGGTACGGATACGAACAATATCGTGGTCAAGCTTGGACTGAGCAGTATCGCCATTACAAGGCTGCCTATCAGCAGCAACGGCGTCCGGACAAAAGTACGAAGGATCATTTGCACAAAAGTTTGGAGCTGAACAACGTCATTCGTCAGACGGGTAATAAGTGAGCCTGTCTTCAGCACATCCAGATTAAGAAATGAGAAGGATTGAATGCGTTCAAACAGTTTAATTCTCAGATCCTTGCCAAAGCTCTGGGAAGCGATACTGGAAAATATGCTGCACCCCGCGCCGCCAATCAGCCCGATCAGTGCTACTCCAATCATCAGCAGTCCCGTATCCCGGATATGGGCAAGATCATTTTTCATGATGCCTTCATCAACGATGCTCGCCATCAGTCGCGGCTGGAGAAGATCCATGCACACTTCAAGCAGCATAAGCAGCGGAGCAAGGATGCTGGCCGCAAGATAAGGCTTCAAAAATGGAAGCAGTCTGGACATAAAGTTCACCTTTCAACATGTTTTTATAGTTATATTTTTCTAAATATAATGAACTGCTGTTAACTTATACGATATATCGTTATTTGTCAATTGACTCTTTCCGGTTTTTAATTTACAAGGTCCATCCGTTCAAATCCAGAATCAGAATGGGGATATGTCTTCAAGTAATATGTATGGAGAATAGTGTGTTGGATTAATAAAATTGTAATTTCTAAAATAATTAAATAAGCGTTTACACGGCAGTAAGATTAGGTTTATTATGGATACATAGTTAGGTGATTTACTTTTATGAATTTATTATTTTATTAATTCAATTGGAGGTAATCGTTATGGTTAAAGTTGTTGTACATACGGATGTTCGAAAGAGTCAGATTAACAAAAATATCTATGGTCAATTCTCGGAGCATCTGGGACGCTGTGTATATGAGGGCATCTGGGTCGGTTACGATTCACCGATACCGAATACGGATGGGATTCGCAATGATGTGATTGGCGCACTTAAGGAATTACAGGTACCTGTCCTTCGCTGGCCGGGTGGCTGCTTTGCAGACGAATATCACTGGCAGGATGGAATCGGTCCTTATGAGACTCGTCCTCGGATGCTGAATACGCATTGGGGTGGAGTAGAAGAGAATAATCATTTTGGTACCCATGAGTTCATGCGTTTGTGCGAGCTGATCGGAGCCGAGCCTTACATTTGCGGCAATGTCGGAAGCGGGACCGTCTATGAAATGCAGCAATGGGTGGAATACATGAACAACGGTGGTCAATCCCCGATGGCGAGTCTGCGGGCACAGAACGGAAGAGAAGAGCCTTGGAATGTGAAGTATTTTGGTGTCGGCAATGAAAGCTGGGGCTGCGGCGGTAATATGAGACCGGAATACTACGCGGATCTGTATCGTCGTTATGCGACGTATGTACGTAACTACACTTCCGAGTCTGTTTACAAAATCGCTTGCGGACCGAATACAGCCGACTACCACTGGACAGAAGTGCTCATGCGGGAAGCGGGTAAATTTATGAATGGGCTGAGTCTTCATTATTACACAACAGGCACAGGCATCTGGGAGAAGAAGGGCAGTGCAACCGGATTTACGGCAGAGGATTGGTTTACGACTTTAAAAGCTACATTATATATGGAAGAGCTCATTGTTAAGCATTCTGCCATTATGGATAAATATGATCCTGAGAAAAAGGTAGGTCTCATCATCGATGAGTGGGGCACATGGTTTGAGGTTGAACCAGGGACGAACCCAGGCTTCTTGTATCAGCAAAATACACTGCGCGATGCGCTTGTTGCAGGTATTAACCTTAACCTGTTCCATGAGCATTCTGATCGCGTCCAAATGACGAACATTGCTCAGATCGTTAACGTGCTTCAGGCGATGATTCTGACAGAAGGTGCAAATATGGTACTCACACCGACGTATCATGTGTTTAACATGTTTAAGGTGCATCAGGATGCACATCTGCTGCAAACCCATTATGTGAGCCCTTCCTATTCCAATGGAACAGATGAGATTCCGCAGCTGAGCATCTCCTCATCGGTTGATGAGAACGGACATATTCATGTCTCTGCTTGTAATCTCAGCCATGCGGATTCCCTTACGGTAGATTTGGATCTGGTAGGCTTAAGCGGAGTAGAGATCAGTGGTCAAGTACTGACGGCAAGTGAGCTTGATGCTCACAATTCCTTTGGCAGCCCAGAGCAAGTAGCGCCAAAAGCATTGGAAGGAATCACTGTAGAACAGAACTCAGTGCGATTCTCACTTCCTGCGGCTTCCGTGGCGGTGATTAAGATCGTTTCTTAAGAAAGGGTGACTTCCAAGATGGCGACGAGATCTGAAACGGAGCTCTGCAAGGGCTGTACTGCAAGCGTTCATGTCAGTGAATCTGAACTGGAGCAGCTGGAGGAGGCTTATACCGAGAGCAATACAGGTAAGGAGGAAGCCAGCCGTGAGCTATACCGAGAGCGCCTGGCTGTATGCAGGAGCTGTGACGGCTTCATGTATGGGACGACCTGCCGATATTGCGGCTGTCTCATTCCATTGAAGGCGAAGGTGCTGGAGGCGACATGTCCATATCCGTTTGAGCCTAAGTGGGAGAGGTAGGATCTGAGGGAGGACAGAATTGAAAAAAGGCAGGAGAAGTGCTTGAACTGGACAAGACAACCTCTAAGCATTTCGTTTCCTTCGCATATGAGCCGGCAAGAAAGGGTGCCCCCACCTATCCGAGGAAGTAGGGGAGAGTAAATAGGTCCGATACTGCATTGCTTGGCGAAGCAGAGTTCGGACCTTTTTATTTTGAGTTGGACCTGCTGTAGAAGGCTCCATCAACGAATGCTTGGGTTTGATCATTTTGGCCGGGTGATTCTTGCTCCTCATCATTGGTGAATGTACATTGAATAGGTTTCAAAATCACCTGCTGATGAGTAATGAAATGGATACAAAAAATACAAATTAACCTATAATAAGGGTGTAGTGCCTTTTCAAGATCATTTATCGAGAGAGGTGTTCGATGTGAAGATAGCAATGGTAGTGTTTAATGGCATGACTTTTTTGGATTTTATCGGATTTTATGATGTCATTGCCAGGTTAAAATCTTGTACAGAAATGAATGACACTACATGGGACATATGCGGAATTCACGAGGAAGTTAGTGACGAGCATGGGATGATGGTGAAGGTAACGAGAGTAAAGCCCGATTTAAAGGATTATGATATGGTATTTGTCCCCGGAGGATCAGGAACACGAACCCTTCAATCCGATGATGAGTTTATGAACTGGTTTAAAGGAGCCGCTGGCACGAAATTCAAAGTGTCTGCATGTACTGGTTCGTTACTGCTCGGTGCCGCTGGGTTTCTGACAGATAAGAGAGCGACAACACATCCTTTCCATTATGATTTGCTTGCTCCTTATTGCAAGGAAGTCGTTAAATCCCGGCTTGTGCGGGATGGACATGTCATTACTGGCGGAGGGGTAGCCGCTTCAATTGATCTTGGTCTGTATGTGCTCGGTCTCTTTGTTCCAGATGAACAGGTTCAACAGATTAGAAAGCAAATGGATTACCCATATAGACAACGCGATATTGTAACTGCTTAGCATTTCATTTAAATGGAGCTGAGTGATGATGCAAATGCTGTTCGAATATAATTGGCAGGTACGTGAAGAGTGGTTCGACTGGTGCAGTCGGATCTCTGAAGAGGAACTGGTGAGGGAACGGGAAGGAGGCCTGGGCAGCATTTTGCGAACCCTTTTTCATATCGTAGATATTGAGCAAGCGTGGATAAATGGACTTCAAGGCGTTCCGGAGTTTCATTATACTTACGAGGACTATTCTTCGTTAGAAGAAATAAAAGCGCTGTCACAGCGCTGTCGCCCTCAGGTTGAAACGATTGTAAAGCAATGGTCTGATGAAATGGATCGTAAGATGTTTTTTTCATTCTCATATGCCGAGGTTATCCGTCATGTGGCAGTACACGAAATTCACCATGTAGGCCAATTATCGGTATGGTCACGTCAGATGGGACTTCCTCCGATAACTGCAAATTTAATATTGAGGGGCCTAAGCTTGGATGGATCAGCCAACTAGAATTAACTTAGACCGCCTCCTGCCATTTGAGAATGACAAGAGATAAGTCTGTAATAAATGCTCTTATGCTCAGATTAAACACCTCTTTTGTATAAGAAAAAGAGGTGTTTTTTTATGAAAAAGTTAGCTGGTACCGCACTGGAAAATCCAGTAAAATAGTGAGAATGAATCAGAGAAAGAAGGTATATCCATGTCATTTGAACAAGTGCTGGACAAAGGCTATGTCAGGCTGGTGAATCATATGGGCTCTGACCTGACCATTGTCAACGCGGCCAGAGTATCCTATGCGAAGGAGTCTACCACACTATCGGATCGAGATATCCGGCTTATTCAGTTCCTGGCAAGAGAGGGACATACCTCTCCGTTTCGTCATGTAGTGCTTCAGTTTGAGGTTTATGCTCCGCTCATGGTAGCCAGACAGTGGTGGAAATATGTCATTGGATCAAGTCATATGGAGGGAACAGGCGATAGTATGGAGGCCTGGAATGAATCCAGCCGCAGGTACATAACAGAAGAGCCGGAATTCTATATCCCACAGCATCATGAGTGGAGAAGTGCACCGGAGAATTCAAAGCAAGGCAGTGGAGCGCCGCTATCCATGGAAGAAGGAACGAAGCTGACTCAGGAGTTAATCGATTACATAGAGCTGGGTGTACAGAAATATGAGGAAGCACTTCAGAGGGGAGTGTGTGCTGAACAGGCCAGATTGTTTTTGCCTTCATACGGAATGTACATCCGTTGGTATTGGACGGCGTCTCTCCAGTCCGTTTGTCATTTCCTGAACCAGCGTCTGATGCATGATGCGCAGAAAGAAATACAGCTGTATGCCAAAGCCATTTTGAACTTAAGTGAATCCCTTTTTCCGTATGCACTTAAAGAGATGGTCGAGCTGGGCAGCATAACAGTGGAGGAAGCTTAACATGATTGAATTTCGTGAAATGGTAATAGAAGATTACGAAGAGAGCTTCGCTCTCTGGAATAAGACGGAAGGGATGGGACTCAGTAGTGCGGATTCCAGAGAGTCGATACAGCTGTACCTCGAACGGAATCAAGGCTTCAGTCAGGTAGCGGTCTACAGTGGAAGGGTCATAGGAACACTGCTCTCCGGTCATGACGGAAGAAGAGGATATCTGTATCATCTGGCAGTGGAGCCTGAATTTCGGGGACAGTCCATTGCCAAAAATTTAGTCCGCCATGCTATAGCATTACTGCGGGAAGCAGGCATACAGCGTGCGCATATTATGGTGCTTGACTCGAATGAGACGGGAAAGGCATTCTGGTCTCGGATGGGCTGGACCGGGCGTGACGATGTTCTTCTTCGTTCCTCTGACACGGATGTAGAATAATGCTGCTGACAGGAGGCCTGCAGTATGAATCGATCGGATTTACATAGTTGTTTGTTTGCCATAGCACTAGAAAAGTCAGAGAGCATAAAGAATCATGTAACTGATGTAAAAGCAATTGCTGTTACAGGCTCCGTGGCTTCCGGGATTGTCTATCCTTCATCAGATATTGATATTATCGCCTATGTAGAAGGGTCTATTTCTGATTCGTTAAGGCAGTATGTAGAACAAGATCTTCAGATCAGCCAGGGCAAGATCATAGCTATAACGGAGGAGGCCCTGGCCGTCAATTATTGGTTACAACAGACCAAATGTGAGGTCGTATATTTCTCAGAAAGACTTGCTTGTCGTAAGCTGGATTCATTGCTAAAAGATTATGATATTAGCTTGAACACCCATACGGTTGCGACTGGCATCCTTAAGGCAAGAACATTATATGATCCAGCAGGCTTGATCAGTGGCTGGAAAGATAGACTGAGTCAATATCCTGATGAGCTTGCTACTTCATTAATTAAAGCTAATCTCGATTTTTTCCCCGAGCCAGTGCTTAAAGCATCCTATATGGAACGAAGTGATCATTTATACGTAATAGAAGGGAAGCTTCGAAACCAAGATAAGCTGCTGTCCATTTTATGCGGTTTAAACCGAATGTATCATCCGGGGAAGTGGAAAAGTGTGGGGCAAATTTATGAGCAGATGAGCATCAAACCAATAAACTTGGAACATCGGATGAATATGGTGTGGCAGCTGCCTATGGAAGAGTCCATTGAGCTGCTGTCGGAGCTCATCTACGAAACATTGGATTTAATTAGACTACAAATGCCCGATATAGATATAACAAGCATTATTAATGAGTACCAGAGGTTCTGGTAATGGCAGCTTCATGATAAAATGGAGTTATCGCCTATGCGGTTATCCAGTAGATCATTGACGGCAAAGTTCAGCAAAGAGCTCCTCTAACTTAAGCAGTGAAAAGGAGGGTGCCTATGGATGTGGAGAATCTTGTGGTGTTCAGCTTTGTTGGGGTTGTATTTATCATTCTAGGACTATTCATGCGAATCAGACCTCCTAAACGAATGAACCACATTTATGGTTACCGGACGAATCGTTCGATGAAGAGTGAACGCATGTGGAAGGAAGCTAATCGTTATAGTGCAGCCTGGATGGTCGGAATAGGTCTCTTCTATATTATTATCGGTTTATTTGTATCCAGGTTTGTTCGCGGTATGGAGGGCTTTGGCATTCTGGTCGGACTTATGCTGATGTTCAATCTGCTCCTGTTTGTGGTCGTCGAACGCAGACTGAAGGAAATGGAAGATCGAACCTACTAAAGGGAGGAACAACATGTCAGTTACGACGATATATATCGTAAGGCACGGACAAACGGAATGGAACGTACTGGGCAAGATGCAGGGACATCAAGATTCTCCGCTAACGGATCTTGGTATTCGTCAAGCTAGGTGGCTTGGTGAAGCGCTCGATGAGAAGCCAATTGATGCAATCTACACAAGCTCTAGCGGCAGAGCAGTTCATACTGCAGAGCTGATCCGCTGCAGCCGGGACATACCCGTGACCTTAACGGATAACTTGAGGGAAATGAATCTGGGGCTATGGGAAGGCCGGACCGGAGACGAGCTGAAATTAGAGGAGCCGGTGAAGTATCAGCAATATTGGGAGGAACCGGAATTGTTCGCTGCAGACGGTGGAGAAACCTACATCGAAACGATGACCAGAGCGCAGCAAGAACTGAAGCATATTCTTAACGTAAATCGGGGAAAGTCGGTGCTTATCGTAACGCACACAGTCGTGGTTAAACTACTGATGACATGGATCGAGCAACGCTCGCTTGATACGTTATGGGATTTGCCTTATATTCATCCTGCTTCCTTGTGCAAGATTGTATTTAATGAAGAGAACAAGCCGGAAGTTGTGCTTCATGCGGATATTTCACATTATCCTGAGACCGCCGGAATGAATGGTACCTAGTTAAAGGAGCAGATGCAATAGTGCACTGCTTCTTTTTATTTTGTATCTCAAGGTATTATGAAATTGATTCAAGCAATTACATAAAAAAATAAAAATAAATTTTTGAAAAATCAAACTATTCCCTGATCAGGCTTGTTATTATATTTACGAATGTCTTTTACTGTAGGCATGGATAGAACGGGTTTGAGAGAAGCTATGTATGTTGTGGAACAAACGGACACCGATTTTCATTCAGTCGCTTTGTATTTAAGGAGGAATAGTGATGATGATATCCTATGAACATGAATCGATTCAATATCACACAACAACAGGGGGAATAATCATTCACGAAGGCAAAGTGTTGCTGCAAAGAGAACGAAACCAGCCTTATTGGTTTTTGCCTGGAGGCAGCGTAGAGGCTGAGGATTCTCCGGAGTACACGATTGGTAAGATGATATATGATTGGCTTGGTGTGCCTGTCATCAGTGAACAGCAGGTATGGCTGATCGAGAATATAATTGAATTGCCGATCTCGCCGACGATACAAATTCATGAGTCAGGAATGTTTTTCCTTTTAGAGCTTCCCCTTCAGCATCCAATCTTCAAGAAAACATGCGAGTTTGCAGGAACGAACAAAGATTACGTGTATAAATGGATTCCGCTGAATGAATTAGAGCGGCATTGGGTTGTACCTGAATTTGTTGTTCCTGAGTTGAAAGATATTAATACTGCCAATGGCATCAAACATATCGTGAGCTGAGCGAAGTATGAAGAACAGTGGCCTAGACTTGAATCGTATTATATTTATTGGGCGTTCATATGAAGAATATGAACACATGTTTCAAATTTCTAACGATGACATTGTATCAAAGCGTATTTTGGATTGTCCAGGCGGAGCTTGTTCCTTTACGGCTGTTGCCAATCAACGTGGAGGTAAGGCGAAATCCGTGGACATTGCCTATGCTTATTCATGGGATATCCTGTATGCCAAAGGCAAAGAAGATATCAAACATGCGATGGAGCAAATGTCTAAGGCTCAGGATCAGTACAAATGGAATTATTTTTCTAATTTGGCCGATCTCTTAGACCATCGAACCCATGCTCTTGACTTAAGTACAACAGATAGGCGAGCAAATCCAGAGAATTACATAGAGGCGGCACTTCCTCAGTTACCCTTTCAAGATAAGCAGTTTGATCTGATATTAAGTGCACATTTTTTGTTCATGTATGGTGAGCGTTTGTCTCTTCAATTTCATCTAGATACATTACAAGAGATGATGAGAGTGGCTGAAGAGGAAATTCGGATTTATCCCATTATTCAGCTGGATGGAAGGAGATATCCATTACTAGATGAAGTCCTTTCATATGTAGATAGAGAAGGATGGGCGAGTGAGCTAGTTAATGTATCTTACGAATTTCAGCGTGGAGCGAACCAAATGCTTAAATTATCTAGGTGATAGGTTATATAAGGACACTTGAGTTCAATAACTTCTGGAACTTAGGTGTTCTTTTTTGCATCCAGGGCCGTAAGAAGGTATTGTAGATAATAACGCGCGTTAGGGAATCATATGGAGGGAAATATGGCGAAGCAAAAGTATTATGTGGTATGGGAAGGAAAAACACCCGGGATCTATACCAGCTGGCCAGCATGCCAGCAGCAGGTGAACGGAGTGACCGGTGCAAAATATAAAGCTTTTGAATCCAGAGCAGAGGCTGAAAAAGCTTATGCCAGCGGATGGAAAGGCATATGGGGAAACACCGCAGGCAAATCTCAAGGCAGTGGCTTCCATAAGGGAGCATCCGCTTCGATATCTGCCTCTGAAATCGATTACGATAGTATTTCTGTGGACGTAGGAACAAGAGGCAATCCCGGACCGATGGAGTATAAGGGTGTAGACACCCGGACAGGAGATGTCTTGTTTAGTGTGGGGCCTATTCCGAATGGGACCAATAATATTGGAGAGTTCCTCGCCATTGTACATGCTCTGGCGTATTTACAGCAGCAGGGCAGCAGCAAGACCATTTACAGTGATTCTGTGAATGCAATGAAGTGGGTCAGACAGAAGAAGGCGGCAACGACCTTGAAGCGGGATGCTTCCACCCAGCAGATTTGGGATATGATTGATCGGGCAGAGAAATGGCTTGCCACCCATACTTACAATAATAAAATATTAAAGTGGGAAACCAAAGCATGGGGAGAAATCAAGGCTGATTACGGGAGAAAATAAACATGCTGCATTTGCCTTGCACCTCGCGATAACAAGCGAAAATTGTACTTAACACACACAACAACACAGCAGCGATGGAGGATGTTACAACCATGACCTATAGAGTAGTATTTTTTGATATCGATGGAACATTAGTCAATGATGAGAAAGTAATTCCACAAGATACGATCGAGGCGATCAACGAATTGAAGGCAAAAGGGACTGACGTCTTTATTGCTACCGGAAGAGCACCGTATTATTTTACAAAATACATGTCCCAGCTGGGTATTGATTCTTTCATAAGTCTTAATGGTTCTTATGTTGTCTATAAAGGCGAGATGATATATTCGCATCCTATACACACGAACACACTTGAGAGATTGGAGAACAGCGCTCTGTCGTACAATCATCCCATTGTCATGCAGGGAGCTGAGGCTGGATTCTCCAATATGGAGCTTCACGAGTTCATAGCGGCGTCCTTCCAAACGCTTCAAGTTGAAGTACCGGGTTACAAGACGGGTTACTGGAAGGAAGCTCCAATCTACCAAGCACTCCTGTACTGCCAGGAGCATGAAGAGCATCTGTACACGGCGAAGGAAGCGGGTTATGACGATCTTCATTTTGTTAGATGGCATAAGTATGCAATGGATGTTATTCCGGCAGGTGGCTCAAAGGCTAAGGGAATTGAGGCGGTCCTTAAGCATATCGGACGATCCAAGGATGAGGTTGTTGCTTTTGGCGATGGCTTGAATGATGTGGAAATGCTGTCTTATGTCGGACTTGGGATTGCTATGGGAAATGCGAATGATGAGGTTAAATCCTATGCGAACCATGTGACAAGCTCGGTAGACGAGAAGGGCATTCGCAGAGGCCTGGAGCATGCAGGGTTGCTTTAATCTAACCTTATTATGTTGAAGTGAGCAGAAGATGGATCCGAACAAGGATCCGTCTTTTTTTGTATTTTCTTTCACGTGAAAAATCATTATTGCTATTTATTTCAGGTTACACAAGTCTTATGAGCAAACTCTATTTCATTACAACATGACAGCAGGTGTGTTTGCGTTTTTACTAAAAAATTTACATACAAGGGGAGAACCATTACATGAAAAAGTGGATATATATGTTATTATTGTTGGTAACCTTATTCCTGTTCTTATGGGATTGGATTGATCGCCCGCGTCCGTTCGACGATGCTGCAATGGTGAGCAAGCTAACCGAAGCTCAAGCCGGAGATCGCATTGAATTAGAAGAACTAACCCCATTTTCTTGGGAAGAGCTGTACATATTCGGTCCTTATCTAGATCCTTTGTCAATTGATGTTCGTAATATGGATGAAGTGCCTGATGGTATTCAATATTTAGACTCCATGACACTACTCGTCTTTGTCCGTAATAACACAGCAATACGTTATATCGAGCTGCCACGTTCAGCCGGGGACTTTGAGACGGGCTTGTATGAGCAAGCCATCAAGCAGAAGAATGCGGTATTTATACAGAATGAAGATTCTAAGCTGTGGAAGCTGGATGATTAGATTATCTCGAGAAGGAGGATGACTATGTTCTACGTCAACGCAAGAGCTTTTGTTGAGCGGGACAGCAAGCAAGGAACTGAGCTTGTTATTCAGAGCCGGAACAAACCGGGGCAGGAATGTCTTGAACTCCCTGGAGGCAGAATCGAGCTGTACGAACCGATATATCAAGCGCTGATCAGAGAAGTGGAAGAGGAGACAGGACTTAAGGTGACTCGCATTGAGGGCGCTTCCAAGCGAATCGACACGACCGGTATTAACCCTGACTTTGAAGTAGAGGTTGTTGAGCCCTTCTGTGCTCATCAAACAACAAAGGGCCCTATTGATTCGATAGGAATGTATTTTATATGCAAAGCGGAAGGAAAACTCCTCGAAGCAGGAGATGAATCGCTGAACCCGGCCTGGGTCAACGTAAAGCATATAGCCTCCATGATGGAGCAGAATCCTCTTCAGTTTTCGGATATCGACCGGGCAGCCTTGATGTTCTATCTGAAGCATAGAGTCGTTCGTGATTGACTGACGACTAAATCTGATCGATTTTTATTTATTGTGCTTTGCTTTTCTGACACGGGCAGGGAAGCGATGCCGATCTTTCTTTAGCTGTTCAATAAGATGCTTATCCGTCTTATGTGTCTGATTCCTTTTTCCTTCCTTACTCCAGATCTTGCTGTGCATAAACCAAGTAATCAACCCAATACACGCGATGAACAAGAAGCTGATCCAGAAACCAGGCCGACTCGTGCTGTGGAACAGTGTTCCTGTTATAGCTAGCAGGATAAGAAGGATGGAGCCGTATCTCTTGATCTGTCCAAATGCAGTAAGCTTTAGAAGCTTACCTGCGGTGATCAAGATAAAAGTCCAATTGAATAAAAGCATCAGGCCAGCGGCCGTCGTAACATATTCGTACAGTGTGCCTGGAAGCAGCAGTGCCAGAACGATGGATGCACATAGTGCCGCTGCAGTCATTCCAAAGGAGTAAACCGGGAAACGCTTCTTCACCTTTTTGGCAAAAAGAGGAGGGGCGTCTTTGTCTTGTGCAAGCGTGATCAGCATGGTCGTTACCGCATATAAGGACGCAACCATCGTAGAGAATCCAGCAACAATCAGAACTCCATTCATGATATGCGGTACATAAGGAAGATTATATGTGTTCAGAGCTTGGATAAAAGGACTTTCCTTTGTACCAAATCCGCGCCAAGGCGCGATGGATACGACTAGGAACAAGGAGATCATGTATATGACCCCCAGCAGAAGGATCATCGTTCTGCCGGCTTTTTGCGCTTCCTTAGGCTCCTGTAATCGGAGGGCCATGAGCCCCATGACCTCAATTCCGCCAAAAGCATAGAATGAAAATAGAAGTGCTGCCCATGCGCCCGTCAAACCGTTAGGGAATAAATCCAGGGCAGATACCGGCATTTGCGGTTCTATGCCCCCCGACAGCCACCCAAATAAGGCTGCAGATCCCAGCACGATGAACATGAGGATCGCCGCGATTTTGATAACGGCTGCTACACTTTCCAGTGGATCAAACAGCTTGTTACCAATGATCACTACAATCAGACCCAATATCGCGAATCCAGCAGCGAACATCCATACCGGAATTTGAGGAAACCAGAAACGGGAGAACAGGGAGAGTGCAGTCAACTGACTGCCCATAATGAGCAGCTCGGAGCACCAATAAGCCCAGCCGCTGCTAAATCCTGCCCAGCGCCCGTAGGCTTTTTTGGCATAAGATCGGAAAGACCCCTGTTCCGGGGACTTGGCAGTCATTTGTGCGAGCACATCGAATACACAGTATGTACCTGCAGCGGCCAGCAGAAAAGTCAGGAGAACTGAAGGACCTCCGATTTCAATGGCAAGTGCGGAGCCGAGAAAATATCCCGTACCAATGGTACAAGCCACTCCAAGCAGAGACAGCTGCCACCATTTGAGGTTTTGCCCGCTCTTGACTTGATCGTTTGCGCTCTCTTTGCAACTGCTCATTTAAGAAGCTTCCTCCTCTGTGTCACATATCTTTTCTCAATCGTGTTTTAATATGGTGTTGATGACGAGAAATGATACATGTATTTGTTTCATGTCTAAATTTCTCGAAATTCGATTGAAAAAATGACCTGAACCAATTGGCAAAATATTGTAATTCGTCTATGATAGAACATAGGCAGGGAAATTCAGTATTTTTCGGGAATGTTGTCGTTAAATCTTATACTGTCAAGAGGTGCGGCATCGTGCAACGGACAACCATGGTACGTATTCTTCTTATAACATACAGTTTGCTGCTTCTATACTTCATGTTTGCAGGCTTTAATCGCTCGGTCCATATCGATTATCGCTATAATATGGTCCCTTTTCATACCATATCGAAATATTTGGCGAATGTGTCAGCACGTAATCTATTAGACACACTTATTAATTTAGTCGGCAATGTCGCCGTGTTCATTCCTTTTGGATATTTAATCCCCGCTGCCTTTCCGAGCAGGTGGAGCTTCATCAAATTTCTATTATTATTTACTGCACTTATTATCGTGCTGGAGACCGCCCAGATGCTGCTCAGAGTTGGAACAGGGGACGTTGATGATCTGTTCTTAAACGTCATAGGCGGATCGATCGGTTATGGAATCTATCGTCTCTTCACAAATGCCGGTATTTAACCGATAAATGTAGTATTTACTTCGTCTTTCTAAACTTCGAAAAATAAAGAACGGATCATGCAACAAATTATGCTAAATCGCGTTTTTAATAGTAGATGATGTAAAAGGTGCAGGATGCTGGTGATATTACAAGACGACCAAAAGGATGTGTGAGAGTTTGAAGAGGATTTTGCTGTTTATGTTGTTTTTTGTAGGGTTGTGGGTGCTTCCTGGTTTAAGTCATGCGGAGGATGGACAAGCGAGTATCTATCTAAATGATAAGAAGCTCGGGGGTTCAGACAGTTCCAAGATTGAGATCATTAACAAATCAGTTATGATTCCAATCCGTATGGTCGCTGAAGAAATGGGATACACAGTCGGTTGGGAGCAGAAGACAGGAACGGTCACAATACAGCAAAATGGCACCGTCATCAAGATGGTCATCAATGACAAGAACGCTCTGGTGGACAACCAGTCGGTTGTTCTTGATAATGCACCTGGCATTAAGAGCAAGACGACGCTTGTGCCGCTGCGCTTCGTTGGAGAACAGTTTGGACTGCATGTGAGCTGGGATAACCAGACGAAGACAGCAAGCTTGAAGCAAATTACCGGTTCAGGAGGAGGAAGTCAGCCTCCAGCAGGATCGGGCAATGCGGGTCAGGGCGAAGAGGGGAATATCGATCAAGGACTGGCACAGATATCCGGGATTAGTTTTAGCGAGAACAGGCTGCTCGTAGCAACTAGCAGCACGGTTACCCCGCGAGTATTTACTATGAGTGGACCGGATCGCATTGTAGTCGATCTTCCGAATACGGAATTTGCTGCAAACTTTGGTAACGATCTTAATGCACAAGCATCGGGCTCCATCCAAGTGACGGATTATCCGATGGTATCACAGATTCGATACGCTCTATTCAGCACAGATCCTTCAACCGTTCGGATCGTAATGGATATGAACGAGACTACCGGATATAAGGTAACACAAGAGGGGACAAGCCTTCTGATCGTCGATCTGAATCACGATACGAATCTTCCAGACCCGGTAATACCGGAGACGCCATTGCCTGAGACACCAGGTACGGGAACAGGTAATAATACAGGTTCAGGCAAAAAAATTGTTGTTCTGGATGCGGGACATGGAGCGCATGATGGGGGAGCAGTTGGAATCACAGGTAAACTTGAAAAAGATTTTACCTTGTCACTTAGCTTAAAGATTGAAGCTCTGCTCCAGAATAACCCGAATATCGAAGTCATCATGACTAGAGATGGTGATACTTATCCGGAGCTTGTGGAGCGGGCCAAGATAGCGAATAATGCGAATGCAGATATTTTCATTTCAGTGCATGCGAATTCGGTGGCGGGATCTCCTTCCGCAAGCGGCACCGAGACTTATTATAAGAAAAGTGAAGATAAAGCACTGGCCGATATTATTCATAAGCATATGAGCAAAGCAACGGGACTTAAGGATCGAAAAGTAAAATCAGCGAATCTGTCCGTACTGCGAAACACAGATATGCCTGCAGCCCTACTCGAGGTCGGTTTCTTATCGAATAAAGCAGAGGAAGCAACCTTATTCAACGAAGATTTCCAGGACAGAGTTGCGAAAAGTATTGTGGACGGAATTAAAGAGTATTTGAAATTATAATTAATATATCCTAGGTTAACAGGAGGCATCTGCTCACGAAGCAGATGCCTCTTTTGCATTTGATGATTTCTTTTACGTTGTTTAATAAAAATGGATTCTATTATTTTCCAGTTTACGATATAATGGGTTGTGATATTGTGGAAAGCGAGGTGTAGTTCGTGGAGCATCATACTTTTTATGAAGAATCATATTGGGGTACAGATGTACGGATCAGACAAACGACACAGGGCTCAGACACACTTGTTGTATTTCTTCCTGGACAGAACTACTCCTGTGAACTACCCGTTCTGCATTATGCTGTTCAGAGCGCAATTGAACAAGGATTGGACGTCTTGTTAATGGAATACGGATTTCAAAGCGCGCGCGTTGCTCTAGAGCGTGAGCAGCGATCTATTCTTGAGGAGGAAGTATTTGAGACCGTACAGCACTACAGTGAAGGTTACGACAAGCTGGTATTTGTAAGCAAGAGTCTGGGAACACTGTTGGCAGGTTATGTCTCACAGCATATTGAAGCTCCGCACCTTTCGCATTTATATCTTACCCCGCTTGACGGTACGCTGGATTACATTCTGCGTTCTTCCGGACTGGTTATTTACGGAACAAAGGATTCATTGTTCAGTGAAGAGAGCAGAGCGAAGCTGGAGGCACATGCCTCGGATCAATTGGATATTATTAAAATTGCAGATGCGGGCCATGGCTTGGAGGTAACAGACGTTCGAAGGTCTGTAGAGCACTTAAGCCAGCTGGCAGGAGCCTATTCGAATTTCTTTGATACGATTAAGAATTCAGCTTATTTATAAATAGAAGTAATGATAAGAGGGAGCAGCCGGAATTCCGGCTGCTCCCTTTGGTAAAGCTAACTCAATGTTCATTAACGTGCTTGATAGCGTTCGTATGCATCTTGGTTGATCTTGATGACCTCTTCGATTCCCATACCCTTAATCGTTTCTACAAACTGATCAAAGTTCGTGAGAGGTTCGTCACCCAAGATGAACTTGGTCATCATTTCATCCAGATAAGTGGTTACCTGACCCATAATCTGCGCTTCTTTTCGAGCCTCTTCCTCTGTTTTGCGCAGCGTTGGAAGTGCCATGGAGTAATCGGCTTCCATCCAGACCTTATTCGCTTCCTGCTGCTGCTCAAATGCCATCAGACCATCCAAATAACGTGTATCCTGGTTCATCGGTCCGTCCATAATGGACAGCGCGTAGCCAGCTAGTGCTTGATCATAAGTCAATCCATCCGGATTTTTAAGAATGGTATCGGTAAACTGAATGCTGTCACCCTCGACAGTATAGCTCTCGCCTTCAATACCGAAGTTAAACAGATCGTGACCTTCAGGACTGTAATTGTAGTCCATCCACTGGACGATGGCTTTAATCTTGTCTTCATCCGCAGAAGTTGTAATGGCTTCTCCATACGTAAGGACCTTGGTATCGAAACGGAAGGTACTGCGAGAGATCCCTTCAGTATCTTTAGGCCAAGGAGCTCCAACAAGGTCGAATTCCGGATCATCAGCCATTAGGTTGAGATACTTGGCCATACCGCTGAATACACCACCATAATAGGCTCCTGCTTGATGATTGGTTATTTTATAGTCAAATGCTTTACCGTCATTGGTCATAATTTCAGGATCAATTAAACCTTCCGCATACCATTTCTGCATCGTCTCAAGGAAGTTTTTAAACCCTGGCTGAATTGGACCGTATTCAATCGTATCTCCATTAAGCTGGAAACCGCCCAGGACCCCGAAGGAAGGAGCAAAGTCATACAATTTACTCATATTGCCGGGACCCCAATTCGCTGTGAAGGGAAGCTCATCCTTCTTGCCGTTGCCATTTGGATCTTCTTCCCGGAAAGCCTTCAGCACTGTGTACCATTCATCAATCGTTGTAGGCGTTTTCAAATTGAGCTTCTCAAGCCAGTCTTTACGAAGCACAATACCTGTCGTTGCATTCAGCTTCACTGCATCCGTACGAAGATAGGGGAACATGAAGATGGTTCCGTCATCCAGTGAGATTTGTTTACGGACAACCTCATCCTCTTCAATAATCTTCTTCAAGTTAGGAGCATAGAGATCAATATATTCATTCAGCTTGATAATTCTGCCGTCTGCGAGCAGCTTCTCTGGTCCTCCTGATACGTCTGCCCAGTTGTAATAGATTACGTCAGGCAGCTCATTTCCTGTAACGAGCAGGTTGAACTGGTCCTTTTGCTGTCCAAGTGGTGGATGCGTGAAGTTAACTTTGATGCCGGTTCTTTTCTCTTTCTCCTGATAAGCCTTCACATCCGTGAATCCGTTGCCTGAAGCAATCTTGGCATCATTGGCACGCCAATAGTTAATTGTCATCGGCTCTTCAACAATCGGAAGCGGTATTTCCGTAATCGCTTGCTCGCCTTCCTCCGGTGCAGGGCCCTCTGCACTCTCGGACCCTCCGCAGCCGGCTAACAGTCCCGTAGTCATCACCGCAGTTAACATTAAGGACAAGAACTTTTTCATATGAACCCTCCTTGATTATCTATAGATTAAAGCGGGCAGCAAATAGGCTAGGAGTATGCGCCAGCTTTATTCTTTAATGGCTCCGATGAGTGCTCCTTGCACAAAATATTTCTGGATGAAAGGATAGATCATCAGAATAGGAAGTGTAGAAATAATAATCGTTGCATACTTGATATTCTCACCGATTGCAAATCCGGTATCGTTGGCAGAACCCATGGCTTCCGTGCTGTTACTGAGCAAAATATCCCTCAGCACAATTTGAATCGGATACAGCTCCTGTGATCTTAGATAGAGAAGCGGACCCATAAAATCATTCCAGTGGTCTACCGCATAATACAGGGTCATTACAGCAAGGATCGGTTTAGATAAGGGAACGACAATTTGCAGAAGAATTCTGAAGTCATTTGCTCCGTCAATTTTGGCGGATTCGATCAGTCCAAGCGGAATGTTCATAAAATTCGTACGCATGATGATAAAGTTGAACGTATTAATCGCTGCGGGAAGGATCATTGCCCATCTTGTATCCAGCAGACCTAAATTTTGAACAAGCAGGAAGGTTGGAATCATTCCGCCGCTGAAAAACATAGTGAATGTAATCAGCTTCATGAAGAAGCTGCGTCCGTATAAGTCAGGTCTCGACAGCGCATAAGCTGCGAGTGTTGTCATCACCAGGTTAAGGGCGGTACCGACAATTACATAGAACAATGTATTTAAATAACCGCTATAGATCTTGGGATTCTGGAAGACTTTAGTGTAGGCCTCAAAAGATAAGCCTTCAGGAATCAGCATAAGTGAGCGGCTGGCAAGCAGCTGTTCTGGATCACTAATGGAAGAGTTGAAGATGTAGAGCATCGGATAAGCGCACAGCAGCATAATCAGAATGAGCAAGATATAGTTGATGCTGTCAAATATATGTTCTCCAAATGATTTTTTCATCGTATGCACACCTCTCTACCACAGACTGGTTTCATTAGCTTTGCGGCTGATATAGTTCGCGCCGAGCAAGAGGGCAAAGTTAATGATTGAGTTAAACAAACCTATAGCAGTGGAGTAGGCTTGATCCCCAAGCAGCATCCCTTGTCTGTAAACAAACGTCGATATAACATCAGAGGTCTCATAAGTGGCTGCCGTCTGCATTAATAGAATTTTCTGAAAGTCCGCATTCATAATGCTGCCCATACGCAGGATGAGGAGCACGACAATGGTTGGCATAATACCTGGCAGCGTGATGTGCAGGAGCTGTCTCCAGCGGTTGGCACCGTCCATCTTGGCTGCTTCATACAGCTGAGAGTTGATTCCGGCTAGTGCTGCAAGGAAGAGAATCGATGCCCATCCTGCGCCCTGCCATACATTAGACAGAATGTACAATGGTCTGAACATGTCCTTATCTGTGAAGAACATAATAGGTTCAAAACCAAAGAAGCCGCGGATGATGTTAAATAAGCCGCCGTCCAGAGAGGAGAAGGTCTTGAGCATACCAACGACAACGACAACGGATATGAAGTGAGGTAAATAACTGACCGTCTGCACTGCACTCTTGAAGTAGCGATTACGAACCTCATTCAGTAACAGTGCAAGAATAATCGGAGCGGGGAAACCGATCACCAGACTTAGTACGCTCAGGATCAAGGTGTTGCCCATCAGTCTCCAAAAATTATAGCTCTCAAAAAACATCGTGAAATTCTCAAATCCAATCCAATTACCGCCCATGATCCCTTTAGCAGGACTATAGCCGCTCTGGAAGGACAGCAGGATTCCGTACATAGGTCCGTAACAGAAAATAAGGTAGAACAAGAGAACGGGAACAAGCATCAGATATACATATTTGTTACGTATAATCTCTCTTTTTAAAAAGTGAAACTTGCTCTTGGTTTGTACGGTTTGTTTCACCGCCAAGGGATTGTTCATTCCCATGGTTCAATTCCTCCCCTAGTAATGTACGACATCAAACACAAATGAACCTTAATGAACAGGCTCGATGTAAATAGATACTAAATTCAAGCGCTTACATTGTCAATATTTTGTTTTAAATAAACTTAATGTAAATATTTGCGGGATCGTCTGAAATGAGCGTAATATTCTACTATTTAAGGAATTGAGGTGTTTCTCAGAGAAAAAGTGGCTGCAAAAAAGTGATATATGAGCAAAATTGTGTTCTTGAGAATTTATATTCATAACTCTCAAATGATGAACGTTGATTCGGTATATGCTTGTTTAAAATAAATGCTAGCATGATGCCGCATATAAAGACGTATAAAAAGAGAGCGCCGATGACCTGTGTCGGTCATGACGCTCTCTATCACTTCACTAGCTGATTATCGATTAAGCATGGCCTCGTGCAGCTGCTGCATGGCCTCTTCCAGCATGCTTCGAGGACAAGCCACATTCATTCGCATAAAGCCTTCGCCTTCCTTGCCAAAGTCTGTTCCGCTGCTAAACACGAGTCCCGCCTTCGTCACGAGGAAGTCAAACAGCTCCTTGTGCTCCATTCCTAAACTGCGGAAATCAATCCATAGCAAATACGTAGCTTCCGGCATGGAAACCTGGCATTCTGGAATGTTCGTCTTAAAGTAGTTGATCACGTATTCAAGGTTTCCATGGATATATTCAAGTGTGCTCTCAAGCCAGGGCTCGCCTTCCCGGTAAGCAGCTTCTGTAGCGGCAATTCCGAAGAGATTCATGGAGCCCATCGAACGTTTATCAATCATATTCTTGAATTTCAAACGCAGCTCTTTGTTGGCAATTACCACACTGGACGTATGCAGACCTGCGATATTGAAGGTCTTGCTGGCAGCAGTGCAGATGATCGAGTGCATCTTGGCTTCTTCAGATAGTACAGCATAGGGGATATGCTTCCCTGATTCAAATACGAGATCGGAATGAATCTCATCCGAGATCACGATAATATCGTGCTTCACCGCGATCTCCATCACGGCATTCAGTTCTTCACGACTCCATACCCGGCCTACGGGGTTATGCGGGCTGCATAGAACGATCAGCTTGACTCCATCCTGTGAGGCAGCCTGTTCGAGATGCGTAAGATCCATTCTATACTCACCCTGCTCGTGAATCAGCGGATTCTCTACCAGCTCTCTGCCATGTGTTTTGGCAAGTTTATGGAAAGGACCGTATACTGGAGGCTGTATAATAATTTTGTCGCCTGGTTCAGTAAAGGCTTCAACCGCTATATTCAGAGCCGGGACAATACCGGGTGTATATACGAGCCATTCCGGTTCAATTTTCCAGCTATGTCGCTTGTCCATCCAGGCAGCAATAGCTTCATTAAATGATGGAGCAGGCATAGCATATCCAAGTATGCCATGATCTACGATATTGCGAAGCGCCTTGAGCACAGGCTCAGGTGCAGTAAAGTCCATATCGGCAACCCATAGCGGGATGGCATCGGGTGCGCTGAAGAGGGGCTGAAGACCGTTCCATTTGACAGAGCTTGAATTCTTACGATCTATTCTTTGATCGAGTGGATGATTCGTATCCTTGTTTTGCATGTGGTTGTACCTGCTTTCTCCAAAACGGTTTGATTGTATATGTAACGATTAAAGGATATGGGTGTCCAGTTGTGAATATTATCTAATAAACAGCGGGCTAACGCAATGTGACAGGAGAGTTGTTCATGAAGTCTAAGAAAATTGTATTTACCGGCGGGGGATCTACGGGTCATGTCACGGTTAATCTGGCGCTGATTCCGTATTACCAGGAACAAGGCTACAGTGTTCATTATATTGGTTCAAGACAAGGGATTGAAGCTGAGCTGATCGGCAGAATGGAAGGTGTGAAATACAAGGGAATCGCGACAGGGAAGCTTCGCCGATACTTCAGTGTCGAGATTGCAAAAGATTCCTTACGTGTGCTCAAGGGTGTAAGAGAAGCCTATCAATATTTGAAGAAAATCAAGCCTGGGGTCGTGTTCTCCAAAGGGGGATTCGTATCCGTACCCGTGGTGCTTGCTGCGCGGATACTGCGTATTCCTCTTGTCATTCACGAATCGGATCTCACTCCGGGGCTTGCTAACCGCATTGCACTTCCCTGGGCAGATTATGTATGCACGACCTTTCAGGAAGCAGCAACGCAGCTTAGAAGATCAAATGTCGTTCATGTAGGGGCTATGATAAGACAGGAGCTGAGAGAAGGTAATCGTCAGCGCGGGAGAAGCCGGCTCGGTTTCTCTGATGATAAGCCCGTACTGCTCTTTATGGGAGGAAGCTTGGGCGCGAAGAACTTGAATGAAGCTCTATACCATATCATTCCTGATTTAATCCCTGATTATCAAATTATTCATATTTGCGGTAAAGGACAGCAGACGGGGGCTCCAGTCACTGAAGGATATCACGTGTTTGAATATGTGCAGGAGGAACTGCCTGATCTGATGGCGGCAGCGGATTTGGTCATTTCGAGAGCCGGTTCGAATTCTATCTTCGAATTTCTGGCGCTTCATAAGCCGATGCTCCTGATCCCTCTTTCCGATAAAGTCAGCCGCGGAGATCAGATCATTAACGCTCGGTCGTTTGAGGCTTCAGGTTATGCCCGTGTCTTACTTGCTGAGGATCTGACGGCATCCAGTTTGCTGAATGCCATCCATGATCTTGATCGGAACCAAGAGAAATACATTCAGAATATGCGTGCTTATCGTACATCCGATGCGATGACGAATATAATTAAGGTGATTCAGCAGGCAGAAGTAAAATAAAAGCAGGAACCTCGCACTTTTTGACGAATATCCACTCTTACAAGATTGATTAATGACTGAATTCTCTAGAAGAGGAGATGAAAGCCGTGAATAGAGTGCAGAAGAATTCGTTGATTGCTTCATTTCATGAATGGCATGATTGGATCCGCAGATGGAGCATGCAGCAGAATGCACCTTGGGATCAGCCGATTGCAGAAGGCAAGTGGACCGCTCGTGAGATGGTGTGTCATATGATGAGATGGGACCGTTATTTTTGGGAGGGCGCGATATCCATCATTGCGTCGGGGGAGAAGGAGCAGATTCAGATTCAGCATCTGGACTATGATTTGTTTAATGAAGCTGCGCGTGAATATGCCCGTAAGATATCAACAGAGGAGCTAATGCAGGAAACGCTGAAATATAGAGAGCTGATCATTAGAAGCTTATACGAGCTTGTGGATGAAGATTGGTCTTATCCCTATAAAGGGCTGGACGGTAACCCCTTTACATTACAGAGTTATGTAGAGGATTTTATATGGCATGACAGGCATCATATGAAACAGCTTGAATCGATGCAGCAGCTTGAGGCATAACACGGTTTAGATTACATCGGAGGGATACGGGATTATGATTCTTGAAAGTGCAATGCTATACATCAGAGCAGGATTAGAGAGCGATTTTGAACAGGATTTTGCCAAAGCTTCCGCTATTATTTCCAGCATGTCGGGTTATCTCGGTCATGAATTGTATAAATGTATGGAGTCGGATCATCAATATCTATTACATGTCAGATGGAACAGCCTTGAGGATCATACGATCGGATTCAGAGGGTCCGCTGAATATCTAGAGTGGAAACAGCTGCTTCATCATTATTACGAGCCTTTTCCAGTGGTGGAGCATTTCCAGAGAGTTAATTTGAACCAAGTATAAAATGGAAGATGGCGGCTTACATCAAGGGGGAACCGTTTTGAAGAGCAACTTGGATATCAACATTCGCGGGCTGCAACCGAACGAGCCGATTCCGTATTCCATGCTGTTATTAGCCGATCCGTCACGGACTGTGGTGGATACATATATTGACCGCGGCCAAGTATACGTTGCTGTAATCGTTCAGACAATCGTTGGTGTAATGGTTCTGCTGGATACGAGACCGGGTACGATCGAGATTGTGAATATTGCTGTTGCAGAAGAGTGGCAGAGCAGAGGTATTGGCAAAGCCTTGCTTCAGCATGCGGTATTTCAAGGCAGGCAGCAAGGGGCGTCTACGCTTGAGATTGGAACTGGAAATTCGAGTCTCACTCAATTAGGTCTCTACCAGCGTATGGGTTTCCGAATGACGGGTATTGACCGTGATTTCTTCACTAGGCACTATGAGGAGAAGATTGTGGAGAACGGCATTCCCTGTGTGGATATGATCCGGCTGGCGATGGAGCTGTAGTTACGAAGTTATCCAGTAATAAGAATAAAGCGGCAGCGAAAAAGAGCCGTCCCAGTTTGATATGCTCCCCTTAGGTAGACAGGTGAAATAATAAAACCTGTTTACCTAAAGGGGAGTTTTTCATGTCCAAAGTAAATGAGTTCTGACTAGATTAATTGAATCCTTTGGCAAGGATGTCTTCCGTCTTGATCAATTGAACAAAACGTCCACCCAGCATTTGATTATGGTGCTTGATGATATCTGCGGCAGGAAGGACTTTACTGTCAAATGTGCTGTGTGCATCGGAGATCAGCACATTATGATGATAGCCTAGACTGTATGCGCCACGTGACGTGGTATCTAGACAGAATTCAGTCTGCATTCCGCAAATAACGAGTTTTTGAATGTTCAGTTCTTGAAGCTTATTTAAGAGCTCTGTTTGATAGAAGGCGTCCCAGCTGGATTTTCTGACCACACTTTCATTCGGCTGGGGGGCAATGCTTGGATGAATGTGCCAGGTTGGTTTGCCTTCGCTAAATTCGTCATCTGATTTACTAGTATGCTGTATATAGATGACAGGCAATCCGTCCTCACGGGCTTTTTGAAGGAGACGCTGGATATTGTTCAGCACTTGTTCTCCATTATGTAAGGGGAGTTCGGGATCAGCAAACATGGCATTCTGGACATCAACGATCATTAAGGCGGTGGAAGTCATCAGTTACTCTCTCCTTTGGTGTCAATGAATAATCATTATTCAAGAATATAACAAAGCGCATAATATGGGAAGAAAAAAAGCCTCCTTCTCTAAATGAGAACAAGGCTCTGTGGATTAAAAATCCGGTATGACGATTTCGACTTCTTTTTTGGCAGCAGAAGAACGCAGCACTCCATCAATAATCGCCT
This sequence comes from Paenibacillus sp. TCA20, assembly GCF_000732325.1. GTDB lineage: Bacteria > Bacillota > Bacilli > Paenibacillales > Paenibacillaceae > Paenibacillus > Paenibacillus urinalis. The sequence goes on along the minus strand of NZ_BBIW01000001.1, from coordinate 667,132 downwards.
GATTGTATAGGATTTGCTCGCCTGGAATGGGCGCAGGCAGTCGTTTCTGGATCGCCTCCGCGTAATCAAACACTTTGGCATGGAACAGGTTGATCTGGTGATGCTGTATTGGAATCGGGCTCTCTGTATGATGGCCGGCGATATCGTGATACAAGGTCATGCTGCCGACACGTCCTTCCCAGCCGCCACTCCAGGGCCCGCTCCCGGCTGGTGTCACTTTAAGCCCGGCGTCCGTCCCGAGAAACATTGTAGGGCCTAGAGTGTCCATATGCATAGCCCAGGAAATTTTGTAGCTGAGCAGAATATCGCCTTCAAGTCTAACCATGGCTGCACCAAAATCCTCAACGTTAAAGATGTGGGACTCCGGATGATATTTGGGGTTCGTGCCAAAATAATTGGAGGTGTAAGCTGACACGGTCAGCGGCTTAGGGTACCCGAGAGCATGAAGGACCATATCAAGCGAATAGCAGCCAATATCGGCCATGGCTCCTGCTCCGGCCAGATCCTTTCGTATGAAGGTACCGCCCGGCATCCCACGTCTTCTGCCGCCGCCCGCTTCGGCATAATACACTTTACCAAGCTGACCGTCCTGTATCAGGCTGCGAATCGCTTGCATATTAGGGTCATAACGAGGCTGGAACCCGACGGACAGCATTTTTCCCGTGCGCTGTGCGGTTTCCACCATTTCAATACCTTGGTCTAGTGTGACCGACATTGGCTTCTCTACCATGACATGCTTGCCCGCATTTAATGCGTCAATAGTAATGCTGTGATGCGAAAAATTAGGTGTGCATATGCTGACTCCGTCAAGATCCAGCTCGAGCAGATGCTGATGATCGTCGAAAGCCTTTGCTGTTGGAAGGTTGGTCTGTTCAATAAACAGTGCGGCTTTTCCAGGGATAATATCGGCTACGGCTACTACTTCAACATAATCAAGCTGTTTATAGGCTTCTGCGTGGGCTCTGGCAATTCCGCCGCTCCCAATAATGCCTATTTTAATTATACGATTCAAGCATCATTCCTCCTTTATGCTCCTTACCACCACGAAACGAATTGAAACCTAATCTGGATGTTTACAATAAAAATCCTTGCTAATTCGCTGCTATTATTTATTTGCAGTGAGTAATGGATGTCAATAAATTGGTTCTATTATTCTCCACTTACCTATTTAAAATATGCAGTCAGATTCTTAGCCGTATGGCGATTTATCATATTTTTCTTTAATGAAGTGAAAAGCTATAGTAAAATTTGTAATATTCGAGTCAACTAAGGCGTGTCTTAAAACTCTTTTACTGTAAGTATTAATACACACCTAATAAATACTGAAAAGAGTGATGGGTTTGCTTCGCAGATTTTTCTCCTACTACAGGCCGTACCGGCTTCTTTTTACCATTGATTTTATGTGCGCAGTTATCGCTGGACTAATGGAGCTCGGATTTCCTCTCGCCGTCAATTATGTGGTGGACGAGCTGCTCCCTTCAGGTGATTTTGAGAGCATCATCGTGGCCTGTACCGGTTTGCTTGCAGTCTATGTTATTACTGCGTTTCTTCATTTTATAGTGACCTATTGGGGCCACATGCTCGGTATTAATATCGAGACCGATATGAGGAGCCGGATGTTTGATCACCTACAGAAGCTTGGCTTCCGATTCTTCGACAACAATAAGACAGGGCATCTTATGTCACGCATCACGAATGATTTGATGGATATCGGGGAGATGGCTCATCATGGCCCAGAGGATTTATTTATCGCGGTTATGACCTTAATCGGTGCATTTCTGCTCATGCTCGGCATCAACTGGAAGCTTGCAGTGCTTACTTTTATTATTGTACCCATCGTCATATGGCTGGCCCTGTACTTCAATACCAAGATGACCAAGGCCTTCCGCAAGCTCTACGGCAACATTGCTAACTTCAATTCCCGTGTAGAGAATACAATTGGCGGAATTCGTGTTGTACAAGCATTTGCGAACGAGGGTTTTGAGAAGAAGCGCTTTGAGCAGGATAATCGTGAGTTCAGGCTGACCAAGCTGTTCAGCTACAAGATTATGGCCCAGAATATTACGATCAGCTACATGCTGACCAGGAGCATCAACTTGTTTGTGCTGATCTGTGGAACATGGTTTATTTTACAAGGGGAGTTAACCTATGGACAGTTTGCTGCCTTCTTATTGCTGACCAATGTGTTCTTCCGTCCAATCGACAAGATTAATGCGATTATTGAGAGCTATCCAAAAGGCATTGCCGGATTTCAGAGATACATCGAACTGCTGGATACGGAGCCGGATGTTAAGGACAGTAAGGATGCTAGGGAAGCACCGGATTTTGAAGGCAATATTCATTATGAGAATGTCTCGTTCAGTTACGATGACGGCTCCAAAGTACTCAATAAGATCAATCTCAGCATTAAAGCAGGAGAGACCGTCGCTTTTGTAGGTCCCTCGGGCGCGGGCAAGACGACAATTTGCAGTCTGCTTCCGAGATTCTATGAGGCATCAGAAGGGAGGATCACCATTGATGGCGCGGATACGTCCAAGATCACTCTAGCCTCCCTCCGCAAACAGATTGGCATCGTCCAACAGGATGTATTTCTATTTGCAGGTACGGTCCGGGAGAATATTGCCTATGGCAAGCTTGATGCAAGTGATGAGGAGATATGGACAGCAGCGAGACTTGCACAGCTGGCACCAACAATTGAAGCGATGCCGGAAGGAATGGAGACCGTAATCGGGGAGAGAGGCGTGAAATTATCAGGAGGACAGAAGCAGCGGATTGCCATCGCACGAATGTTCTTAAAAAATCCGAAGATCCTTATTCTCGACGAAGCGACTTCGGCACTGGATACAGAAACAGAAGCGGCGATCCAGCAGTCCCTTGCCGAGCTGTCACAAGGAAGAACCACACTCGTCATTGCCCATCGACTGGCTACGATCAAAAATGCAGATCGCATTATCGTAGTTACGCCGAATGGAATTGAAGAGGAAGGAAGTCACGAGGAGCTGGTAGCGAGAAGCGGAGTATACAGCCGCCTGCATACGGCACAATTCAGCGAGCTTAGCTGAGTATAAAAACTTTTTAAGTTAGTTAAGATTGAAGAGAAGACAAATTTTACAAAATAAAGCCCACATTTCAAAACAAATTTGTTTCTTAAATGAAAGGGCTTTATTTTTTTGTCATCCTCATGACATTTTGATAGAATCATTATTTGCTGGTATAGCAGGGGTTTGAAGTGATTCATCTAAAAAATGCATTGATTACCTTTAAAATTGGAAATGCTCTCAGCAGCAATAGTTTATAGAATAAGGGTAGAATCTTACAGCTTAGAAGCATTATTCACAAAATCCTCTAGCTCGGAGGAAACTCTGGAGAAAACAGCGATAGATGTTTTCTTCGGCAAATTGCTTTATAATCAGAGATTGAGTTTAATTTTAGAAATTAAGAATGATTTTCCGTCCTGGCACAAACCAAATATTTTGACGGAGGGAACGTTAAATGGCTAACGAAGATGGCAATATGCAAAGCCCATGGAAAACATACTACGGACCAAACTTCGGTTACGTACAAGAACAGTTTGAGATTTATAGTGCTGACCCCGAGGCAGTTGATGCTGAATTCCGCACGCTTTTTAAAGATTGGGGACCGCCTCCTATGGATGTTGGTACCGATCACAATCACGGACTTGCTTCATCAGGTACAGGGAGTAGTGCAAGTTCGGGAGTTGTAGATCTACAGCTGTTACAGAAAGCGGTTACAGCGGGGAAGTTAGTTCAAAATATCCGAAGATTCGGACATTTGGTTGCTGATATCGATCCGCTCCAGCTGGATGTCAAGACAGAAGAGAGCCTGCTCACACCATCCAAACTGGGGCTTAGCGAGCAAGATCTACGAGCTATTCCTGCCTCAATCATTTGGGAGAATGCAGATTCACAGACCATGACTGGATTAGACGCAATTCAGCGATTGCGCGATATATATACAGGGCCACTGGCTTACGAGTTCAATCATATTCAAGATGAAGAAGAGCGTAACTGGCTGTATCAGAGCATTGAGTCAGGTGCTCAGGCTGCTCAGCTGACCTCGGATGAGCGTAAGTCGCTCCTGGCCAGACTTGTGGAAGTGGAACAGTTCGAACAGTTCCTGCACAAGAATTTTGTAGGGCAGAAGTGGTTCTCTATTGAAGGGAACGATGTGCTCGTTCCGATGCTTGATAAAATTATAGAGATCATGGCTGAAGCAGGATCCAGTCATATTCTGATGGGTATGGCCCATCGTGGACGGCTGAATGTGCTTGCGCATGTACTCGGCAAACCATATGGCAAGATCTTCTCGAAATTCCACCAGGCGAACAATAAAGATCTTGTTCCTTCGGAGAGCTCATCTGGCGTTAATTACGGATGGACGGGAGACGTGAAGTACCATCTGGGTGCAACGCGCTATGTGAAAAAAGGCGAGGTCGTTCAAGCCAAGATTACGATGGCGAATAACCCGAGTCATCTTGAATATGTGAATCCTGTGGTTCAAGGCTTTGCACGGGCAGCTCAGGATGACCGAGGACAGGCAGGATATCCGAAGCAGGACGTTACTAAGGCAGCAACGATTATAATGCATGGAGATGCTGCATTCCCGGGAGAAGGAATCGTTGCCGAATCTCTGAACCTGAAATCGCTGAAGGGATACCAAAATGGCGGCACGATTCATATTATCGTAAACAATCGGATCGGGTTCACGACAAACAGTGATGCATCACGTTCAACGATGTACTCCAGTGACTTGGCTAAGGGATATGAGATCCCAATCATACATGTGAATGCAGACAACCCTGATGCGTGTATGGCAGCAATCCGCCTTGCGAGCGAATATCGTAACAAATTTAACAAAGACTTCCTGATCGACTTGATCGGATATCGCCGTTATGGACATAACGAGACCGATGATCCGGAAACAACTCAACCACTCGTGTACAGTAAAGTGAAGAATCATCCAACCGTATGTGAGTTGTATGCGGAGGTTCTGGTTCAGTCGGGAGCTGGTGAGAAGGAGCTGTTGACGAATCTAAGAAATGCGGCTCAGAACCAGCTGAAGCAGGCCTATGATGAAGTGAAGCAAGGAACTGTAAGCCATGAGGAAGTACATGACAAGGTCGATGCCGGCAGCACCGAGCTGCAAAGACCGGAGCGGCTGACTAATGCGCAAACGGCAGTTCCGATCGAGAAGCTGCGCGAGATTAATGCTGAGCTGCTTAAGTGGCCGGAAGGCTTCAAGGTATATCCTAAGCTACAGCGTATTCTGCAGCGACGCCAGAATGCTCTTAACGAAGGTGAAAAAGTGGATTGGAGCTTGGCGGAAACACTCGCTTTTGCTACCATTCTGGCTGATGGTAAGCCAATTCGGATGTCAGGGCAGGATTCCCAGCGGGCTACATTTGCTCATCGCAATCTGGTGCTGCATGACTCCGAGACGGGCGATTCCTACAATGTACTTCATCGTTTGCCGCAAGCCAAGGCTTCCTTTGCTCTATATAACAGTCCTTTGTCAGAGGAATCTGTGGTAGGCTTTGAGTATGGATACAACGTTTATGCACCTGAGACGCTGGTCATATGGGAAGCACAATTCGGTGATTTTGCCAACTGTGCTCAAGTATTGTTCGACCAATTTGTATCTTCTGGACGTTCAAAATGGTCCCAGAACTCAAGCCTGGTGATGCTCTTGCCTCACGCAAGTGAAGGCCAGGGACCGGAGCATACGAGCGCAAGACTGGAGCGCTTCCTGCAAATGTGTGCAGATGATAACTGGATTGTTGCGAATCTGTCCAGCAGCGCGCAGTACTTCCACCTGCTTCGCCGTCAGGCTGCACTAACGGAGACAGATGATGCGAGACCGCTCGTGCTGATGTCGCCGAAGAGTCTGATCCGTAACCCGCGTGTAGCTTCTCCAGCTAAAGAGTTTAGCGAAGGCAGCTTCCACTCGGTGCTCGAAGAGCCGATTCTTGGAGCAGCTCCTGATAAGGTGGAGCGTATCCTTCTCTGCAGCGGCAAGATCGCGATCGATCTTGAAGAGGCAATTGATAAGGAAAAAGGTGAGGATTGGTCCTGGCTGCACATCTTGCGGGTGGAACAATTGTATCCTTTCCCTGAACAAGAAATACGTCGCTTCCTCGCCAGATTCCGTAATGTGAAGGAAATCGTCTGGACACAGGAAGAGCCGAAGAATATGGGAGCTTGGACATATATGGAGCCAAGACTTCGTGATCTATTACCTGCAGGTGTTAAACTTGATTATGCAGGCCGTCCTGAGCGTTCCAGTCCGGCGACCGGCTTCCAACATGTACATGTCGTGGAGCAACAGCAAATTTTGTCCAAAGTATTGAAGCAAAGTTCAAAGAAAAATATTCCACTGGGGAGGTAGCTTGCTGTGAGCGAAATTAAAGTACCGGCTATGGGAGAATCCATCACGGAGGGAACAATATCCAGATGGATCGTTAAAGAAGGGGATACCGTCAATCAAGGAGATGTACTGCTTGAAGTAGAGACGGATAAGGTCAACATTGAGATCAGTGCGGAAGAGAGCGGAGTCATTACAAGCATCCTTCATCAAGAAGGGGACACGGTACAGATTGGTGAGACGATTGCACAGTTAGAAGCAGGAGCAGGAGCCAAAGAATCAGCTGCGGCTTCTGCACCACCGGCTCCGGCGCCACAAGCTTCAGAAGCACCACCGGTCTCGGCACCTGTGAAGAATGAGCCCGCTCCCAAAGCAGAGGAAGAAGGTGCCAATGGCTATACAGCCACGCCTTCTGCTCGTAAATTAGCGCGTGAACGCGGAATCGATCTCGACCAAGTGCAAACCCGGGATCCGATCGGACGCATCCATTCTGATGACGTAAAATCTCATGGTTCTGTACCGGCTGCTCCAGCAGCAGCTCCAAGCAAGCCTGCTAGTGCACCTGCCCCAGCAGCAGAAGTAAACCCTGGGAAATCGGTTGAGCGCTCCAAAATGTCTCGTCGACGTGCGACCATCGCTAAACGCTTGGTTGCAGCTCAACAGACGGCGGCGATGCTTACTACTTTTAACGAAGTTGATATGACCGCTATCCTGGATGTACGTAAACGTCGCAAAGACAAATTCAAAGAAAAGCATGATGTCGGACTCGGCTTTATGTCTTTCTTTACCAAAGCGGTTGTAGGTGCCCTTAAACAATTCCCGCTTGTTAATGCTGAGATCGACGGGGACGACATTGTCGTGAAGAAGTTCTATGATATCGGTATTGCGGTATCCGCGAAGGAAGGGCTTGTCGTACCAGTGGTACGCGACGCAGATCGCCTCAGCTTTGCTGAAATTGAACGGAATATCGGAGAGCTGGCTTCCAAAGCACGTAGTAACTCCTTGTCTCTTAATGAGCTGCAAGGCGGAACATTCACAATTACGAATGGTGGAATCTTCGGATCATTGCTCTCTACACCAATATTGAACTCACCGCAGGTTGGTATTCTCGGTATGCACAAAATTCAAGTGCGCCCTGTAGCGATTGATGATGAGCGTATGGAGAACAGACCTATGATGTATATCGCGCTGTCTTATGATCATCGAATCATTGATGGAAGTGATGCAGTTCGATTCTTGGTTACTGTGAAAGAATTGCTTGAAGATCCGGAATCCCTTCTGCTAGAAGGATAATGCCAAGGTTCTCTTGAATAAATAAGGACAGGCCGCAACGTTTGCTGCGCCTGTCTTTTTTTATACCGTGATGGAGTTCAATGAGAAATATTTCAAGGGGGAGATTGGAAATGAACAATGATCTGAGGTATCCGATTGGTTTGGAAGTAGAAGATTCACCTACTGAAGAGAACCGCAGGATGTGGATAGACAACATTAGAATGCTTCCAGCGAGACTGCAAGAGGCAGTATCAGGATTATCGGATGAACAGCTCGCTACGCCGTATCGGCCTGAAGGCTGGACAGTTCATCAAGTCGTTCATCATGTTGCAGACAGTCATATGAACAGCTTTATTCGTTTCAAGCTTGCGCTTACCGAGAATGACCCCGTTATTAAACCCTATGAAGAGTCTTTATGGGCGGAGACAACTGATGTATCCAATGTGCAGATAAACGCTTCCTTGTCGATTCTAGAAGGCCTGCATTCGCGTTGGACCGCTCTACTGGAGTCCATGAGTGCTGAGCAATACGATCGTACTTTCTATCATCCTGGATTACAGAAGAAGCTGACTCTGGGAGAGTGTGCGAGATTGTACTCATGGCATAGTCTGCATCATACGGCGCACATCACATCGCTGCGCGAACGTATGAATTGGTAAAGAAGAATAGCCCTTCTGCTCAATGCAACGTTTGGACGGCATTGGCAGAAAGGCTATTTTTGATACACGGCGGGAATACTCTCTAACGGCTAGAAGCTATGCTCGCTGCTGCATATGCTGCTCCAGCCAATCTACGATATGCTGCTCCACTTCCTTGCGGTTCACCTCGTGCAGCATTTCGTGTCTTCCATCAGGATAGAGCCGATATTGCAGATCGGCAAATTGCAGCTCCCGATAAGTCTCAACCAGACTCATAACCCCTTTGCCATACATGCCCACCGGATCCCGCTGACCCGAGAAGATATACACTGGCTTATCCTTGGGGATCTTGCTCATATGTTTGGGCAGATGGATCTCCATTAACAGATCGAAGAAGCACCGGAAAAAACGAGTGGTACATATCGCCCCGCACATCGGATCCTCAACGAATTTTTTAACTTCCTCTTTATCATTGGATAACCAGTCAAAAGGGGTGGCTGCAGGACGAAAGGCGCGGTTGTATCCGCCAAAAATAATTGCGTTCAAGAGAAGACTGCGATGCTCTTGCCCCTGTAAGCCGGCTTGTAGGGCAGCCAGCCTTTGACCAAATTTGAGAAGACCCCGTTTGCCATTCGTTCCTGACAGGATGTAGCCATCAAACAGATCAGGATGTGCATACATCAGTTTCTGAGTAATAAATGACCCCATACTGTGTCCTAACAGAAATAGCGGCAATTCAGGCTGTTCTTTGCGTATAAATTCACCAAGTTCAGCAACATCCTTTACCATCCAGTTGAACACATCCGGACCGCCGTCGCCCAGCATGCCTTGTGCCATGCCTGTTAGACCGTGACCGCGATGATCGTTACCGTAGACGATATATCCATGGTCCGTCAATGTACTGGCCAGCTCTTCATAACGCTTCGCTGTTTCACACATACCGTGAGCAATTTGTACGATCCCTTTGACCGGTATATGATCCTCCGGAGTCCAGCGATATACAAAGATATTGACTTCGTCACTATCCAGCAATTGAAACGTGTATTCCTGCATGACCGAGTAGCCCTCCTTGATGATTGGCTTGTTCCAGCCCTATTTTACGGAAGATAAGAGCGCAGCACCGTAGCTTCACCAGATAGTTGGTAGCTCCCGAGGCTGGAAGGAATCAAGTAACATTGACCCGCTGTAAGGGCAAGACTTGCTCCGTCATTCCATGCAAGACTGCCAGTTCCGTCACATACGACGAGTATAGTGAAGCTGTCCTCGGTCGTATTTAGATTCCATGTTCCCGAGACAATGCCTTTCTCCACCACAAAATAAGGACATGAAGCAAGAGTAAGCCACTCTCCTGGAACGGCATGATTCGTCTTCATGGATGTTGCCCCTGTAGATTCAAACTTCGTTACATTCAGTGAATCTTCAATATGTAGTTCCCGGGGCTTACCGTCGAGTCCTGGTCGATTGTAATCATATATACGGTACGTGGTGTCTGAATTCTGCTGAATTTCGGCGACGACGACTCCAGCGCATAGGGCATGGACCGTACCTGCTGGTATAAAGAAGGAATCGCCTGCCTCAACCGAGACCTCCTGCAGTGTATCCATTACCGTGCCGTTATTCAGGGCAGTGCGGAGCTGATCGTAGGTTACTTGTTCTTTGAGCCCGTATATGATCTTGGCACCTGGCTTGGCATCAAGTACATACCACATTTCCGTCTTTCCAAGCTCTCCCTCGGGCAGTCCTTCATAATCATCAGTCGGATGCACTTGGACAGACAGATCATCATTACAGTCGAGCAGTTTAATGAGCAGCGGGAATCGGCCGCCCTTTTCAGAAACGCCTTTTGTGCCGAGCCATGAATTACCGTATTGCTCTCGAATCTCGTCAAGTCCTGTGCCAGCAAGCTCGCCATTCATGACTTTGGTTGTTCCATTTGGATGGTCGGCGATCATCCAGCCTTCGCCAATATGCCCCTCGGGAAGAGATAAACCGAATTGCTCTAGAGCGCGTCCTCCCCAGACTCTCTCTTTAAATTCAGGTTCAAATTGCAATGGGTATGGTGCTGTCATACTGTCCTCTCCTTAACATATGAAGTTTATAATGATTTTACCCGGGAACCTTGAGATTACTTTTTCTCAATGGCAATAAGATATGGAGATGTTTCTCGCTGCAGCTGTCTATATATGACCGCTTGTCCAACGTCTGTAGGCAATTGAGATGCCCACTTAGAGACGCTGGTCGCTTCTTCATCTCCACCGTGGTGCCCTGGGTAAAGAACTACTGTTAATATGCCTTTGGGTCTGAGAAGTTCCAGAGCGGCTGTCACAGCCGTGATGGTGCTCGAGGTTTCAGTAATTACGCTATGATCGGCATGCTCTACGGGAAGATAGCCCAAATTGAACATCACGGCACCAATCTGTCCATGTTTGTCCGTCGGAATGATCTCTTTCATATCTGCATGGCTGCAGCAGAAGAGGGAGAAGGGAGCAAGCTTGTCCATGTTCGCTGCGTTGTTCAGCTTGGCGGAAGACAAGCGGATGGCCTCCTCCTGAATATCGAAACCATAGACGTGGCCTTTTGCACCTACGGTCTGAGCCAGGAACAAGGCATCTGATCCTGTCCCTAGTGTTGCATCTATTGCATAATCGCCGGAACGCAGTCGGGCTGCGATCCATTGATGGGCACAGCTGAGTACCGAAATAAAACCCATATCAAGCTCTCCTCCAATATTTACCCTGCCATGTATCACGTGCACGGAGCTCAGCATCAATTCCGTTTAACACTTCCCATTTTTTCATGGACCACAGGGGTCCGATCAGCAGATTTCTAGGAGCATCCCCGGTTAAACGGTGGACGATCATTTCTGGAGGCAAAATCTCCAGGGAATCCACGATCAGCTTAATGTACTCCTCCTGTTCCATGAACCGAAGCAAACCGGCCTCGTATTGCTTAACCATAGGTGTCTTCTTCATGAGATGGAGTAAATGGATCTTGATGCCCTGCACGTCCATATGGGCCACCGCACGCGTCGTCTCCAGCATCATTTCATGTGTCTCTTGAGGGAGACCGTGAATGATGTGGGTGCATACCCGAATGTTTCGTTTTCTCAGTTTCTCCACCGCTTCCTCATAACACTTCGTATCATGAGCACGGTTAATGAGCTGGGAGGTGGATTCATGAATGGTTTGAAGCCCCATTTCAACCCATAGATAAGTACGTTCATTAAGCTCAGCCAGATAGTCTACAACATCATCCGGCAGACAGTCCGGCCTTGTAGCGATGGACAACCCAACGACACCAGGCTGCTTGAGAATCACTTCGTAATACTCGCGAAGCTGCTGAACAGGCGCATAAGTATTGGTATAAGCCTGGAAATATCCAATATACTGGGCGTTTGGCCATTTTTGATGCTGTCGGTCTCTGATCGTGTTGAATTGGGTAATTAGATCATCACGTCTCGAACCGGCAAAATCACCGGAACCACGTGCGCTGCAGAAAGTACAACCGCCTTTGGCTATGGAGCCGTCCCGATTGGGACACGTAAATCCAGCATCCAGCATGACTTTAAATACTTTATTATCAAACTGCTCACGCATCTCATGATTCCAAGTGTGAAATCGCTTATCTCCCCAGAGCAGCGGAGGAGTTGAAACTGGCATATTCATTAGGAAACTCCTTTGTTGATTCATCAAACTCAATACAGGTGAATGAAAAGTGAGGGACACTCAAACTCCTTTTTCCACTTTTTCTATTGTAACAAAAAGCGCTCGTAATTGGGAATTTTCCTGTACAGGACAGCAAAAAACAAGGATAAAAAGGGCAAAAAAGATAGCGCTTACCTCTTGCAAAACATTACACAGTTATGTTATATTTTAGTTGAGGTCAGACCTTGAAAAACACACTAATTTTTCGCAGAATTCATACATTTTTTTCGTCTCGGCCATACTATTCGTGAGGTGATTAACATGAATTCAAGTCTAAAATCAAGCGGGCACAAAATCTCTGTCGAGCTTACTGCAGATGAAGCATTGGCGCTAACTGGCGTTAAATTTAACGGAAACCCACAGGTAGAAGCGATTGCTAAGAAAAAAATAAGAAATGCTTTTGAAAAGACATTTGATTTTTCCACCCAAGATAAGGTAGACTATGAACTGTTAAAGTAGTTGGACCCCAATTCCAAATATATTTGAAGAAGGGATCGTGCTGTGCACTCTATGTGCAGCGTGCGATTCCTTTTTCCTTTTCAAATGGTTACAATTTCAATCGTATATAAAGACTTTACATTTGAATAATATTTAGGCACAATTAATGCCGGAACATTTTACTGAAAAATCGGAGGAGAGACATGCGTTTACGCGGCAGAAAAGGGATTCGCGAAAGTCTGGAAAGTCAAACGGATCTGGTTATATTGAATCCAGAAGAATATAAAGGCAAATGGGCTGACTTGTTTGGCAACGGAAAGCCGATCCATGTTGAGTTTGGAATGGGTAAAGGACAGTTCATTAGTCAAATGAGTTACCGCAATCAAGAAGTGAATTATATCGGTATTGATATGTACGATGAGCTCGTTCGTCGTGCCAGCGATAAGGCTAGAATAGCTTGGGCTGAGGAAGAGGTCGAGACGCCTCCTAATTTGAAGCTGGCTCTGGCCAATATTGAGAACATCCTGGATGTGTTTGAACAAGGGGAAGTGGAACGAATCTATCTTAACTTTAGTGATCCATGGCCTAAGTCTAAGCATGCACGGAGACGACTGACGCATCCGCGTTTCCTGGACAAGTATAAGGAAGTGCTGAACAGCCAAGGTCAAATTCATTTCAAAACAGATTCTGAGACTTTGTTCGAGTTCTCGTTAAATTCGTTTGCGGATTACGGTCTCCAAATGACAAATATCTCCCTGAACTTGCACCGGGACGGGCTGAACGAGGAGCATGTCATGACAGAGTACGAGCAGAAGTTCATGGGTAAAGGGATGAACATTCACCGTGTCGAGGTTTTGATTGGTGAGGATGCACTTAAGGAATATCAAGAGATTCGCCTTAAGAAATATCGTTATCAGGAACCAACTGTATAATTAAAGAAGTTGATTCAATGCTAAACACCTTTTCTTCATATAAGAGAGGGTGTTTTTTACGTTGGCAGAAATGATCCAGATGAAAAATAAAATCAATTGGTGGAATTTTTTTAGCTTGTCCTCATAAATATAAAAAAGGTGCCTCATGTGGGCACCCTTTCTGAGTCAACCAATTCAATAATGCTTCTAGCGCTCTGCATAGGATGGAACTTTTCGATTTCGCGAATATGCTGTCTTCGCCTTTGAACGATATCAGAATAATTATTCAGAAGCTTGTTCATCCATTTTTCAACCACTTGAAGCGAGCTTATGGGCTCTCCAAGCCCTAGACCTGTGAAATACTGACAATTTTCTTGCTCTTGGCCTGGAAGCGGATTATGGAAGAGCATTGGGATGCCTTTCGCCAGACCCTCTGAGCAGGTCATACCTCCGGGCTTGGTCACCAGAAGATCCGATACTTCCATTAGCTTGTCGACCTCTCGTGTAAATCCCATTACATGAATATTCGGCTGCTGATAAATGGGGTTACGTTCCATGGCAATTCGTGATTTCTCATTGTTCCCCAGAACATAGATGAATTGAATATCCTTATGCCACTTCGCTAAGTATTCGTTGACAATTTCATCCGTCATCAGTCCCCAGCCTCCACCCATGACGAGAACAGTTGGCATAGGTTTCAGATTAAACTTCTGTCTAATCTCATCATGGCTTGGATGCTCCCAAAAATTAGGGTGAACCGGGATCCCGGTCACTTGGATCTTCTCCATGGCAACACCCCGCTGGGTCAGCTTATCCAATACATCCGAAGTAGAGACCAAATATCGATTCACCTCGGGACTAATCCAGGTTCCGTGTACATCATAATCGGTTATGACGGTACATAACGGCACCTCTAATCCCAATCTCTTCAATCTGGCTATGACTGCGCTGGGAATGGGGTGGGTACATACGATGATATCCGGTTTTAACTGCCGTATGATGCTTCGAGTATGTGTATAGAACAGCCTGTGCAGAGCAAGAGTCGTAAAGCGGTTGATCGGTTTCTTATACTGACTCTTATACATTAGTGCGACGAGCCTAGGTTGATTAGTTACGGTTTTTTTGTATGCATTTATGATCAGTGGAGCAACATGGGGATTAAGAAAACTCCCAAGTTCAAGCACTTTCGTCTGCACATCAGATGAGAGTTTTCTTAAACTGCTCGAGAGTGCGTATGCGGCTTGAGTATGTCCAGCTCCGAATCCTTCAGATAATAACAACACTCTTTTTTTGCTCACTCTCTGTTCACCTGTTCCTTGCTCTGATTTCTGTCATTCAAAGATACTCTAGGTTAGGGCCACAATGCAACCGTGCCGAATGCGACTGAAGTACCAATGATTGCCCCGGCTAGGACATCAGAAGGATAATGCAGCCCTAAGTAAATTCGGGAAAAACCGACGATGCAAGCGACAGGAAGCAACAAAAGGGTCACTTCAGGAAACGTAAACATAAAAGGCATCGTTACAGAAAAGATTGCCGTTGTATGACCTGATGGAAATGAATGATCGGATAATGGATTGCGAAACGTATTCGTTTCCGGCATGGCTAGATAGGGTCTGATTCTAGGATACAGCTTCTTCGCCGCAGCAACTGGAATATGACTTATAGCCAGTGCGGTGAATGCCATGTAACCGGCTTGTCCCCATGGTTCAGGTGCCATAAAGCCGATTAACAAGGAAGCTGTGATCGTAAAGGTGGCTCCACCAAGATGAGTTAGATAATACAGCCAGAAGTTGAGAAAACGGTTATGGAGACGCCCGTTAATCCATATGAAAATTTTTTGCTCCATCGCCTGAAGTCGTACGAAAAGACGGTCCATTATAAGTCCCCCTGCTTGATGTACTGTCCACATAGGAGTCAGCAGGCTGGTAATTTACCGACTTGCCCCGTGTAAACCTAAGTTTATCATATTTTTTAATCATGTCCTTATCAAGAATAACCCATGTGTATTATACAAAAAAACGAGAGTTTTGACTTTGAGGTTCAAAAAAATATAAAATGATTCAAGCTGCTTGAGATGGTTTAAAAAAAATTGAGTTTTAAAAACTCAAACTTTTTTGTTCTTTGATCCGTTTAAGATATAGAAGTTTGTCCTCTTTATGGAATTCGAAGGTGTGTGCTTCCCTGAAGAAGATAAGAAATAAAGAGAGCATCCAAATAAAAATCGTGAAAATGGATGAAAATAAGAACAAACCGCTGTGAAAGAAAGACTTACCGTGGTTTCTGTCATGAATTCAGTCCAAAAGAACGTTTTCTTCGCTCGAAGACGACTTTTGGCGATTTTGACAAAATTAAAGAAAGCATACAAAATCGAGTAGGCAGTAAAGAATAAGTGGCAAAGATAGAAACGAAACAAAAAAAGGGTCATGAATTTTAAAAAGAAATGTGTGTTAAAAAAAAGAGATGCTCACATTTAAAGAGGGGGTAGCAGAGAACAAATGTTTAATGCGATATTTGTAACGTTTCAAGTAATCTTGGCGTTCCTGGCTGTGTATCAGTTCGGTTTTTCTCTGTTCGGCTTGATTAAGAAGAAGAAGAAACAACAGTTTCCGCCGAACAAGTCTTTTGCTGTATTGGTTGCTGCTCACAATGAGGCAGAAGTCATTGGAGCTTTGCTGGAAAATTTAAAGAAATTGGATTATCCCAAAGAACTGTACGATGTATTCGTCATTTGTGATAATTGTACAGATAATACGGCCGAGATCGTTCGTGCACACGGTATGAATGCATGTGTAAGAACAAATGCGGATCAGCGCGGTAAAGGTTATGCGATTGAATGGATGCTTAAAGAGCTCTGGAGCATGCCGAAGCAATATGATGCAGTTGTTATGTTTGACGCCGATAATCTAGCCGCGAAGAACTTCCTTCAGGAGATGAACAATGACCTGAACAGAGGAGCTAAAGTCATTCAAGGCTATATCGATACGAAGAATCCAGAGGATTCCTGGATCACAGCGGCTTACGGTATTTCCTACTGGTACATTAACCGCTTGTGGCAGCTGTCCCGTCATAATCTCAATATGGCTAACTTCCTTGGCGGCACAGGGATGTGCTTTGAGAGCAAGCTGCTTAAAGACATGGGCTGGGGAGCTACGTCTCTGGTTGAGGACCTGGAGTTTACAATGCGTGCTGTAGACCGTGATGTATATCCGGTGTTCAACTATGATGCGAAGGTATTTGATGAGAAGCCGTTATCTTTTAAAGCGTCGGCGAGACAACGTCTTCGCTGGATGCAGGGGCACTTCACCGTAGCCAGAAG
Source organism: Paenibacillus sp. TCA20 (assembly GCF_000732325.1). Classification (GTDB taxonomy): domain Bacteria; phylum Bacillota; class Bacilli; order Paenibacillales; family Paenibacillaceae; genus Paenibacillus; species Paenibacillus urinalis. Next base: position 650,469 of record NZ_BBIW01000001.1, on the reverse strand, counting down.
ATACTTCTTCCCATTGATCTGGAAAAGTATCAAGCAAGGCAGCTTGGTGAAATTTGACCTTGCCGTATATAGTGCTAACGTTTATGTGGTATTGCTGACCTTTATCATGACAGCAATCAGCTTCGTGGATATTATCTTGTTCAATGGACCGAACATCACTAATATTTACGGATATCTGCCGATATGGGTTGGATTCCTGGCGATTGCGGCGAACGTGGTTACGTTCCTGTTGTCTCTCGCTTTGGAGAAGGTCCGCTTCAAGAAAGTGTACACTTCACTTATCTTGTTCCCGATTTATCTGTTATCCTGGTATCCAATTACGCTGTATGCCTTCTTTACGCAGAACAATAAGCAATGGAGCCACACGAAGCATACCCGTGTCGTTCGATTGGAAGAGGTTCAGAGTAAACAAGGATAAACAATGAATTGGCTGTTGACAAAACAGTTATGAACATGTAATATTGTTTAGGTGATTGTTTTTGAAATATGGATTCAAAAGTAGAAGGTCCGACTTCTCACCTGATCGGCATTAAGCTGACTGGTAACGATCCAATGATTTGTGAATGAATTTCATGAAGAATTGTTGATTGTTCAGGGATGTCGGTAGCGTACCGGCATCCCTTTATTTTTTATCTGTATAGGGATTATCGATAACGATCTGGAGGTGGACAGTTATTAGTAAAGAACACATGATTAATGATGAAATTCGGTCGAAGGAAGTTCGTTTGGTCGGAGCTGAAGGAGAACAGATCGGCATTAAGCCTATTCGCGAAGCGTTGCAGATGGCTGCAGATCTTAATCTTGACCTGGTTAATGTGGCGCCGCAGGCGAAACCGCCGGTGTGTCGTATCATGGATTACGGTAAGTTCCGTTACGAACAGCAAAAGAAAGAAAAAGAAGCACGTAAGAATCAAAAGGTTGTGGACATCAAGGAAGTATGGTTCCGTTCCAACATTGAGGAACATGATTACCAAACCAAGCTTCGCAATGTTGTCAAGTTCCTGAAGGAAGGCGACAAAGTGAAGTGCTCCGTCCGCTTCCGCGGACGTGAAATCGCCCATGCGGATATCGGTCAAAAGATTTTGGAACGTGTGAAAGTGGAAGTTGCTGAACTCAGCAGCATCGAACGTCAACCTAAACTTGAAGGCCGTAGCATGATTATGATTTTGGCTCCTAAAGCCTGAGTCAGATAAACTTGGAGGAGGAAATACACAATGCCTAAAATGAAAACTCACAGCAGCCTGAAGGGTCGTTTCAAAGTTACTGGTACTGGTAAAGTGAAACGTTACAAAGCATACAGAAACCATTTGCTTTCCCACAAATCGAAACGCACTAAGCGTGTTCTTGCAGGCAGCCCAGTTATGGCACCTGGTGACGTTAAGCGTCTGAAACAAGGTTTGGCTAACCTGAAATAGTCCACTGATTACTAACATATATTTTCTGGGAGGTCTTTGATATGGCAAGAGTAAAGGGCGGATTCGTTGTTCGTCGTCGTCATAAAAAAGTATTGAAACTTGCTAAAGGTTATTTCGGTTCTAAACACCGTATCTTCAAAACAGCTAACGAACAAGTTATGAAATCCATGGTATATGCATACCGTGATCGTCGTACAACAAAACGTAACTTCCGCAAATTGTGGATCGTTCGTATTAACGCAGCAGCTCGCATGAACGGATTGTCTTACAACAAATTCATGCACGGTCTGAAACTCGCTGGAGTTGACATGAACCGTAAAATGCTTGCTGATCTTGCAGTCAACGATATTAATGCATTTAACTCTTTGGCTGTTGTAGCTAAAGAAAAAATTAATGCTTAATTTCTTTAAGTGATGAGAGCCGCCGCATAGGCGGCTTTTTTATGGGAAATAAATAAAATGAAGAGCTTGCTGGGTCTCTAGCCTTAAAAAAGACTGATGCAAGTCGAATTACATATTACAAAAAATGCAAATGAAAAAGCAAAATAAGTTGCTTTATGTTAAGTAAATGTCAGTATATATTACATATAATCAACCTGAATATGTGAAGTATAAATGATAAAGCGCTTACAATTATGAACATTTTTAAAAAAACTCGAAAATAAGTCATGAAACTGCTGGATTTTAACATGGGTTGATTGTATAATCACCTCTAGTAGGACAGTCCTATTGAAATTGTACTTATAGATATGGATTGCTGGGCTAGCGTATAATCCGGGAATCTGAAGAACAAAGTATGATATCAGATAGGGAATATTTTAAGGGGGAACAATTCCAAGATGAAGAAAGTACTAAGTTTGTCTTTAAGCATGATTCTTGCAGCTTCCGTTGCTCTAGCTGGATGCGGCAATGACAATGACAGCAGCTCGCAAGGCAGCGGTGAAGGAGGCGGCAGCACAGCTGAATCCACTGCAAAAATCGGAATGGTTACTGACGTCGGCGGAGTTAACGATAAATCCTTTAACCAATCTGCTTGGGAAGCGCTCGAAGCAGTCGAAGCAGAAACAGGCGCACAGGTTAAGTATCTTCAAAGTAAGTCCGATGCTGATTACAACACAAACTTGAACACTTTTGTTAAGGACCAGTACTCTTTGACTTGGGGAATTGGATTCCAGCTGGCTGAAGCAATCAAGACAGTCGCTGAACAGAACCCTGAAGCCAAGCTTGCGATCATCGATAGTGAAGTAGATGCTCCAAACGTTAAGTCTGTAATGTTCGCCGAAGACCAAGGTTCCTTCCTTGTCGGTGTTATTGCAGGTAAAATGACGAAGACAAACAAGGTTGGTTTTGTTGGCGGAATGGAAAGCCCGCTGATTAAGAAGTTCGAAATTGGATTTAGAGAAGGCGTGAAGGCCGTAAATCCGGATGCTCAGTTCGTTCCTAACTATACGGGTGCATTTGACAAGCCTGACCTGGGTAAAACTGCTGCTGCAACGATGTACAATGAAGGTGTAGATATTATCTTCCATGCATCAGGCGCAACAGGAACAGGTGTATTTAACGAAGCGAAGTCCCGTAAAGATTCCGGACAAGATGTATGGGTTATCGGTGTAGACAAAGACCAATCACTTGAGTTCGGTGATGAGATTACTCTGACTTCTATGATCAAGAAAGTAGACGAAGCGGTTAAGAAAGTATCTCTGGATGTGGTTAACGGAACTTTTGAACCAGGATTAGAAGTATTGGATCTGGCTGCTAACGGTGTTGGCGTAGCTGAGACTTCTACAGCAAACGTACCAGCGGATGTACTTGAGCTGGTTGACGAATACAAAGAAAAAATCATTAGCGGTGAAATCACAATTCCTGCTGAGTAATGACTGCAATGGATTGTTTAGTGTGAGAATAATACTGAATTTTACATGTTATGATGTAAAACAAGGCTGGTTTATATAACTAGCCTTGTTCTTACGTCTAGGGTTAATACCATCAAATCAAATTTATAAGGGTGATCTCATGGGTGCAGCAACTCCTGTCGTTGAGTTGAAGCAAATTACTAAACGCTTCCCGGGCATTGTCGCTAATGACTCTATAAGCTTGCAGCTGCATAAGGGAGAGATTCATGCACTGCTAGGCGAGAACGGCGCCGGAAAATCGACGCTGATGAATATTGTATTTGGTCTATATCAGCCTGATGAAGGCGGAATTGAAGTTAGTGGACAGCCTGTAATTATTGACAGTCCGAATAAAGCCATCGAGCTAGGTATTGGAATGGTGCATCAGCATTTTAAATTGGTACAGCCATTTACAGTAGCAGAGAATATTATATTGGGTTCAGAGCCTAAGAAAATGCTGGGCCTCAATATTAACTATAAAAAGGCAGTGGCAGAAGTAAAACGGTTATCTGAGCTATATGGACTTAAGGTCGACCCTAATGCAAAAATTGAAGAGATCTCTGTAGGAATGCAGCAGCGTGTCGAAATATTGAAAACCCTTTACAGAGGCGCAGAAATCTTGATTTTTGATGAACCGACAGCGGTATTGACTCCTCAAGAAATTTCAGAATTGATGGTGATCATGAAGAAGCTGGTCGCTGAAGGCAAATCCATCATTCTTATTACTCATAAACTGAAAGAAATCATGGAAATATCCGATACGGTAACGATCATTCGCCGAGGAAAAGTAATTGATACGGTGAAAACGTCAGAGACGACTCCTAACGAGCTCGCTGAGAAGATGGTTGGGCGCAACGTTACTTTTAAAGTGGACAAGAAGCCGGCTGAACCTAAGGAAACCGTACTCGATATCCATGAATTAACCGCGAAAAATAAAGAAGGCATGGCCGTACTGGACAAGCTGAATCTGCAAGTACGTGCAGGTGAAATTGTCGGAATCGCTGGAGTAGACGGGAATGGTCAGAGTGAGCTGATTGAAGCGATTACCGGTTTGCGTAAGGTAAATTCAGGCAAAATCACATTGAATAACAACGATATTACGAATGAGCCGCCTCGTAAAGTTTCGGAAGCGGGAGTCGGGCATATTCCAGAGGACCGTCATAAGCATGGTCTTGTGCTGGACTTCTCTGTGAGCGAGAACATGGTGCTTGAATCTTATTACAAGGAGCCGTATTCGAAGAAAGGGTTCTTGAATTTCAAGGCGATACAGGAGCACACAAAGAAGCTGGTTCAGGCTTTTGATGTAAGAACGCCAAGCATTGATACGTTATCACGTGCCTTATCCGGAGGTAACCAGCAGAAGGCGATCATCGCCAGAGAGGTGAACAAAAATCCGGATCTGCTTATTGCTGCCCAGCCTACACGCGGTCTAGATGTAGGGGCTATTGAATTCGTTCAGAAGCAATTGATCGCTCAACGTGACCAAGGTAAAGCTGTACTGTTGATTTCCTTCGAACTCGATGAAATTATGAATGTCTCGGACCGGATCGCGGTTATTTATGAGGGACATATTGTAGGTGAAGTGCTTCCAGAAGAGACCAATGATCAAGAGCTGGGTCTGATGATGGCAGGTAGCACCGTGAAGAGAGGTGCATCTAGTGAGTAGCGTATTAAAATGGTTCACTAAAGATTCTATTATATATCCAGTCGTTGCTATTATTATGGGTCTTCTATTGGGTGCAGTCGTTATGCTCATTGGCGGTTATAATCCGATAACGGCATACGGAGCACTAGTCGAGAAAGTATTTGGAAATACGTATAACATTGGGGAAACATTGCGTGAAATGACTCCGCTCATTATGACGGGTCTGGCATTTGCTTTTGCTTCCCGTGCAGGACTATTTAATATCGGTGCTGAAGGACAGTTTATCGTAGGGATGACAGCTTCGGCATTTGTCGGAATTAAACTTACGGGATTACCTATGATTATCCATGCACCGCTCGCATTAATTGCAGGGGCTCTGGCCGGCGGTCTGTGGGCTGCTATCGCTGGTTATCTCAAGGCAGCACGCGGGGTTAATGAAGTAATTACCAGCATTATGATGAACTGGGTTGCTCTCTATTTGGGCAATCTCGTCGTAAGACAATTCATGCTTATGCCGGGTGAGAATCGTTCCGAAGAGATTCAACCATCTGCTTCTATTGCGATTGGATGGTTGTCTGAGCTTATGAGTAACTCGCGTGTTCACTGGGGGACGCTGATTGCGATTCTCGCAGCGGTAGTGTTCTATGTATTCATGTGGAAAACAAAGCAAGGCTTCGAGCTTCGCGCAGTAGGCCATAACCATCATGCCGCTGAATATGCAGGGATGAAGGTGAATCGCAACATTGTCAAAGCCATGTTTATCAGTGGTATTTTGGCAGGCCTTGGCGGTGCCTTTCAAATTCTCGGTGTGTTCGGCTATCAAACGATTCTTCAAGGATCACCGGGTACTGGATTTGATGGTATTGCGGTAGCACTAATTGGTATGAATCATCCGTTTGGTGTAATCCTAGGAGCCTTCCTATTTGGAGGATTGACATACGGTTCTGCCGGAATGAGCTTCGCAGCAGATGTTCCACCGGAATTGATTCGTATCGTAATTGGCTCCATTATATTCTTCATTGCTGCACAAGGTATCGTGCGCTGGGTGCTTAAGCCCTTCTATGCGAAGCGCAAGAAAGAGAAGGTGTTGTAATTATGGATTTCATAACGCTCTCCGGACAGCTGATTAATACGACACTTGTCTTTGCAACAGCTCTTGTATTTGCTGCACTTGGTGGGATATTCTCAGAGCGTTCCGGTGTAACGAATCTGGGGATTGAAGGATTTATGATCTTTGGTGCTTTTGCTGCAGGCGTATCTGCTCATTATGCTCAAGAAGCGGGGATGACAGGTGGGCAAGCGGCTTGGGTTGGTCTGGTTACAGCGGGTGTATTAGGCTTGGTTGTTTCCTTGATTCACGCTGTAGCCTCTATCACTTTCAAAGCAGACCAGATCATAAGTGGTATCGTCATTAACTTCTTGGCTGCAGGAAGCACCTTGTATATGGTTAAGCTTCTGTTTGACGGGTCAGGGGAAACTCCGCTTATTGATGGATTCAAAAAATGGAATCCAGAATTATTTGGAGTAAAGCTAGCTGAAATTCCGTTCTTTGGTAATGTGTTTATTCATCATTATCCATCTACATTCCTAGCTGTGCTGTTTGTAATATTGACCTTCTTGTTCCTATACAAAACGCCATTCGGACTGCGTCTCCGTTCTGTCGGGGAGCATCCAAGTGCTGCGGATACGATGGGGATTAATGTAACGAAATACAGATATCTGGCTGTTATGGTCAGTGGTGCGCTCGCGGGTATCGGCGGTGCTGTTCTTACGCTGACGACGACAAATGTGTTCGCACACAACACAATTTCCGGACAAGGTTATATTGCGATTGCTGCCATGATCTTCGGTAAATGGAATCCGATCGGGGCGTTCGGTGCAGCTCTCTTCTTCGGGTTGTCCCAAGCAGTCCGCAACTATATTCAAATGTTTGAATGGGCTCAGGCTATTCCCCAGGAAATTATTTTCATGCTGCCGTATCTGCTCACAGTCATCGTACTCGTAGCAGCCGTCGGGCGTTCAGCAGCACCTGCTGCACTGGGACAGCCATATGATCCAGGCAAACGATAAATAAGATTCATCCACATTAGGTGATGCTTGCTCAAGATGCAGGCATCACCTTTTTTTGTACATGCAGGACATTAAAACATACATTTATGCCGACATACGAATAAGATGATTCTGAATCCTACGTGAAGAAGGAGGGAAAAGAATGAATAATTCTGTTCGTCTGAATGATGCGAAAAATTTGATTGGGCAGCATATTGTCGCCGTTCGCAAAGATGGAACAAAAGTGAGCGGAAAGCTGGTTAATGTAGCCGGGAATAAAATTATGCTTCAGCCTACTGAGGGAAAAGATGCAGGTACACGGGCACTCATCCCGCTTGTCCTATTTGATCTATTGGCAATCGGAACCTTGCCATTCGCTGGCGGATTCGGCGGAGGCTTCGGAGGCGGATTCGGCCCTGGAGGATATCCTGGCGGTTATGGATACGGAGGCAAAGGACCTGGAGGCGGATATGGAGGTTTCCCTGGTTATGGACCTGGACCTGGATATGGACCGGGGCCAGGTTACGGACCAGGGCAAGGTTATGGAGGATATGGCTTCAAAAATAAATTTTTCTATTAAATATTTTTATAACAATGATAATATTATGTGTTCATCTTTTTAATATTCTAGCCATTGCTCAATACTTTTTCCAATTCGAAGCATCGTCCGATATCAACATATCGAAGCATCTTATATCCCATCTTTTGGTAAAAATTTAGTCCCTTTTTGTTTCCTTCATCCACCATAACCTTCGACTTCCTACAGCCACGTGAAACCGCAAATTGTTCCGCTTTGATCAGTAATTCTTTGCCATGCTGTTTGCGCTGTTCCTTTGGAGAAACGGCCATCATGTCAATGTATAGTAAAGAACCATGCATCATAAAATGTACAAAACCACAAATGTTGGATTCATAATTAGCAGAGGATACCAAAGTAATCCCTCGGGCTAAGCGGCTTGGAATATCCTGAATGATCAGGTTGATCTCTTGCTTGCTCAAATGTGAAATAGGCACAAGCTGGCTATGAATCAATTCCATGATAGCTGGATCATCTTGCTTAGGTCTGCGATTGCGAATCATGGATAACCCTCCTTTTTTGGGGCATACGGTATGGATGGGGCATTATATGCCTAAGGAGCTTGGTCATGTTCGGCTTTTCGGACAAAAAACAGTTGATACAGCAAGGTTTGTATAAGGATTGACTAAATATTGAAAAATAAAGTGTTGACTATTTCTACAAATGAATCTTATAATGTTCCTAACATTTAACCGCTATAGTTTATCGGCAATGATGAGGACGAAGTTTTAAGGGCACTTATGTGCAGAGAGTGGACAGTTTTAGCTGAAAGTACCACCATAATCCCTTAAGTACGAGCTCACCTCGGAGCTGTTTTCCTGAAAAGCAAGGATCTTGCCTATTAGGGAAAATCGTAAGTCTACGTTACAGACGACAGGTATGAAGAATGGTTAGGTCTTGTTGACCACATTTCTTACTACTTGCTAAGGTCAGGTTCCGTGAGGAATTTGACAAACCTGGGTGGTACCACGGAAGCAGCAACCTTTCGTCCCTCGCGAGGCATATTTTATGTCCGCAGGGATGGAAGGTTTTTTTGTTGTAAAAGCAAGATGAATCAAGGATCATCACACACAGATAATCCTTACTTTAGTTCTTTCTAACATGTCAGATTAATGTAATCCTTAAGAAGGGGGAGATCTTCATGAATGCGCATAATCCTGAAATGCGATCAACTGATCAACTACGTGAGAAATGGATGAAACCGGAAGTCATTACAGGCTCGGATATTCTGCTTCGAAGCTTGCTGTTAGAAGGTGTTGAATGCGTCTTTGGCTACCCGGGGGGCGCCGTCCTATACATCTACGATGCAATGTATGGATTTGAAGATTTCAAGCATTTGCTTACAAGGCATGAGCAAGGCGCCATTCACGCAGCCGATGGATATGCTCGGGCAAGCGGCAAAGTAGGCGTATGTATCGCTACTTCTGGTCCAGGTGCAACTAACCTGGTAACGGGCATTGCAACTGCCTACATGGATTCAGTACCACTTGTTGTCATTACGGGGAATGTTGTTTCGAGCTTGATTGGTACGGATGCTTTCCAAGAAGCAGATATTACAGGGATTACGATGCCGATCACCAAGCACAGCTATCTGGTTCGCTCAGTAGAGGATTTGCCGAGAGTGATTCATGAGGCGTTTCATATTGCGAACACGGGACGCAAAGGTCCGGTATTGATCGATATTCCTAAGGATGTATCCGCTAATAAGACGCTGTTCATTCCGCAGACAGAACCTGTTAATATGCGAGGCTACAATCCAACAGTTACGCCTAACAAGCTGCAGCTTGATAAGCTGCATCAAGCGATTAAGCAAGCAGAAAGGCCGGTAATTCTGGCCGGCGGCGGAATCGTATACGCTGGAGCGCATGAAGCACTGTTCGAATTTGTGAAGAAAACAGAGATTCCGATAACGACCACATTACTTGGTCTAGGTGGATTCCCAAGCGGTCATGAGCTCTGGATGGGAATGCCGGGAATGCACGGTACGTATACCGCGAATCAAGCTATTCAGCAATCTGATTTGTTGATCAACTTTGGTGCAAGATTTGATGATCGGGTAACAGGTAAGCTGGACGGTTTTGCTCCGAGAGCGAAGATCGTGCATATTGATATTGATCCTGCAGAGATTGGCAAAAACGTACCGACAGACATTCCGATTGTAGGGGATGTGAAGACCGTACTTGAATTGCTCAATCATGAAGCTGAACGTGCAGATCAGGCAGATGAGTGGCGGAACCAGATTCGGGCGTGGAAAGGCGATCGATTGTACAACTACAAGGATTCAGATGAAGTACTCAAACCGCAATGGGTTATTGAGATGCTGAATGACACGACGGAAGGCAACGCCATTGTAACTACGGACGTAGGTCAGCATCAGATGTGGGCAGCTCAGTATTACAAGTTTAATCAACCTCGCTCATGGGTTACTTCCGGGGGACTTGGAACGATGGGCTTCGGCTTCCCTTCAGCGATCGGTGCTCAGATGGCACATCCGGATCGCCTCGTTATCTCTATTAACGGAGACGGTGGAATGCAGATGTGTTCTCAAGAGCTTGCCATCTGTGCAATTAACAACATTCCGGTTAAGATTGTGGTTATCAACAACCAGGTGCTTGGGATGGTAAGACAATGGCAAGAGCTGATCTATGATAATCGATATAGTCACATTGATCTAGCGGGTAGTCCTGACTTTGTCAAACTGGCAGAGGCATACGGTGTCAAAGGTCTTCGTGCCACGAATAAGGAAGAAGCGCAGAAGATTTGGTCAGAAGCGCTCGAAACAGACGGTCCGGTTCTTGTTGAGTTTGTTGTTAACAAGGAAGAAAATGTATATCCGATGGTAATGCAGGGATCGACCATTGATCAAATGCTGATGGGGGATGCATAAATCATGAATAGACATACGATTGCCGTACTGGTAAATGATCAGCCAGGAGTACTTCAACGGGTATCAGGTCTGTTCGGTCGCCGCGGCTTTAACATTGAAAGTATCACGGTTGGTCAGTCTGAGGAAGCCGGATTATCCCGAATGGTTATTGTGACACTTGGCGATGAACATCTTCTTGAGCAGATTGAGAAGCAGCTGTACAAATTAATTGACGTTATCAAGGTCGTTAATTTGAGCTCCAATCCAATGGTTGCGCGCGAGCTCGCACTGATCAAGATCAAAGCAGAGCCGTCGGTTCGTCCGGAAATTATGGGTCTCGTCGAAACTTTCCGTGCTTCGGTTGTCGATATCGGCAACTCTAGCCTGATGATTCAGGTTGTAGGAGATACAGATAAGATTGACGCGATGATCGAGCTCATTAAGCCATATGGTATCAGGGAATTATCCAGAACAGGTGTAACGGCAATGATCCGAGGAAACGTATAAATATACTTTTCGTATTCATTAGCCAGCCTGTCTTAACATCACATTTTAGTCATTTACCGCGACAGGAATTTGCAGTCTTGAAGAATGAGCGGGGGTTTGAGGGGACCAGAGGCTTAGATTAACGAACGGTTCTGCAGTCCCTTGAAACACCCGCTCATTCATGCAGGGTTTTCTTTACAATACAAAGGAGGGCTTTAACAATGGCAGTTACAACTTATTATGAACAGGATGCAGATCTTAGTGTATTGAAAGGTAAAACCATCGCCGTTATCGGTTATGGAAGTCAAGGACATGCTCAGGCACAAAACTTGCGTGACAGTGGTCTAAACGTAGTTATCGGATTGCGTGAAGGTAAATCATTTGAGACAGCGAAAAATGACGGCTTCGAAGTATTGCCGGTTGCAGAAGCAACTCGCCGTGCTGATGTTGTGCAAATCCTGATGCCAGATGAAACACAAGCTTCCGTTTACAAAAATGAAATTGAGCCTAACCTGAAAAAAGGTGCAACTCTGATGTTCTCCCACGGCTTCAATGTTCATTTTGGACAAATCGTTGCTCCTAAAGATAGTGATGTTATGCTGGTAGCTCCTAAATCCCCTGGTCATATGGTTCGCCGTACATATGTAGAAGGCTTCGGCGTGCCTGGACTGATCGCGATTGAGCAGGATGCTACGGGTCAAGCCAAAGAAATTGGTCTGGCTTATGCAAAAGGGATCGGTTGTACACGTGCTGGTGTTATTGAAACTTCCTTCCGTGAAGAAACAGAAACAGATCTGTTTGGTGAACAAGCCGTACTGTGCGGTGGTGTAAGCGCACTTGTAAAAGCCGGTTTCGAAACATTGACAGAAGCTGGTTATGCTCCAGAAATGGCTTACTTTGAATGCTTGCATGAGCTGAAGCTGATCGTTGACTTGATGTATGAAGGCGGACTTGCCAGCATGCGTGATTCCATCAGTAATACAGCGGAATACGGTGACTACGTTACTGGACCACGCGTTGTAACTGAGGATACGAAGATCGCAATGAAAGCGGTCCTCAGCGATATTCAGCAAGGTAAATTCGCACGCGACTTCATCCTGGAGAATCAATCCGGACGTGCATTCCTGACAGCGACTCGCCGTAATGAAGCGAATCATCCAATCGAGGTTGTCGGCGCACAATTGCGTGAAATGATGCACTGGACTCATAAATAAGCATAGCTCTCTATTCTCTAAGAATCGTTATGCCAATAACAAAAGGCGGCCAAGCTGTAATAGCTTAGGCCGCTTTTTTGCTGCTGTATTTGAATGCTGTGATAGAGTTAAAAATTTATTACCACGCGTAAGCGTTCGGTGCCTGACCGCCTGGACCAGGGAATATTTCATCCAGTCGTTTGAGAACAGACTCGTTCAGCTGGATCTCCAGTGCATCCAGTGTGTTCTCGAATTGCTCGAGTGTGCGAGGACCAATAATTGGGGCGGTAACCGCAGGGTTCGCAAGGAGCCAAGCCAGAGCGACATTATCCTGTGGTTCTCCAAGCTCACGGCAGAGCGCGGCGAATTCTTCCAACTGAGTGCGATGCTGCTCCACACGCTCGGCAATTCCACCACTGCGAGTTCCTTCGATCTTCTTGAGTGCATTTCTTCCGAGCAGACCACCATCAAGGGGACTCCAAGGAATGATGCCAAGTCCAAGCTTATGTGCTGCAGGTAGCACTTCGAGCTCAGGAAGCCGGCAATTCAGGCTGTATTTATGCTGCTCTGATACAAGCCCCACAAAATTACGGTTCTTGGCTTCCATTTGAGCGAGTGCTATCTGCCACCCAGCAAAATTGCTTGAGCCGACATAGCCGATTTTTCCCTGATGAATTCCAACCTCAAAAGCTCCCCATAATTCTTCCCAGGAGACATTAGGATCGACGTGGTGCATTTGATAGAGCTCAATATGATCGGTTTGAAGACGTTGAAGTGAGCCTTCAAGATGACGACGGATTTTGTAGGCTGACAAGCCTGCTTCATCATTGGGTCCATCGTTGCTGTCATGCATGGATCCGTATACTTTGGTGGCAAGTACGACTTTTTCTCTGCGTCCGCCGCCTTGCTTAAACCATTTACCGATGATCGTTTCTGTCAGTCCTGCATTTTCACCCCATCCATAGATGTTTGCTGTGTCAAAAAAATTGAGGCCTGCATCAACGGCAGCATCCATAATGCGAAATGCTTCCTTCTCATCTGTTGCTGGTCCAAAGTTCATCGTACCCAGACACAGACGGCTTACCTTGAGTCCTGATCTTCCTAAATACGTATACTGCACCCACTATCATCCTCTCATTCAGGGAAATTGAACCATCATCACAAGTCTATTGTAATCGGATTCATCCATCTCTTTCAACTTCATTCCCGTAGATAGTAAGGATCGGTAGAGTTAAAAGTGGTCTTATAGCCTATACCTATAGACTCGATAGCTTCTATATCTTGGTCAAATCTACCGTGATTATGTTACAAAGATATATAGCAGATATTATTTAGAATGGAGCGTGCAGTCATGTCAGAAGTCAAAAAAATCGCCGTCATTGCAGGAGATGGCATTGGACCAGAGGTTGTTGCAGAAGCGGAGAGAGTGTTGAAACGAACCGAGGAAGTGTTCGGATACACTTTTGAAACGAAACACGCTTTGTTTGGCGGAATTGCGATTGATGAGACAGGAACCCCTTTGCCGAAAGAAACACTGGAGGTATGTCAAAGTGCGGATGCAGTACTGCTTGGAGCGGTTGGTGGTCCGAAATGGGATAACAATGCCAAGGAGCTTCGGCCAGAAACAGGATTGCTGGGGATTCGCAAAGCACTCGGATTATTCTCCAACCTGAGACCTGCGGTGGTGTTCGATTGTCTCAAAGATGCTTCTACACTAAAGCCGGAAGTGCTTGAGGGCACGGATCTAATGGTCGTTAGAGAGCTGACAGGCGGAATCTATTTTGGAGAGAAGTTCCGCAGAGAGGGAGAGCATGGAGAAGAAGCGGTAGATACCTGCGTATATAATGTAGCAGAAGTAGAGCGGATTGTTCGACAAGCTTTTGAAATTGCACAAAAACGCAGAAAGAAATTGGCTTCAGTTGATAAAGCTAATGTGCTTGAAACCTCCCGCTTATGGCGTGAAGTGGTCAACCGGGTCGCTCCCGAATACCCAGATGTTGAAGTTGAGCATGTACTCGTAGATAACTGTGCAATGCAGCTGCTGCGCCGTCCATCTAGCTTTGATGTCATTGTTACGGAAAATATGTTTGGTGACATTCTAAGTGACGAAGCGGCTATGCTTACAGGCTCGATCGGAATGCTGGCATCCGCGTCTATGGGTGAGGGAAGCTTTGGTCTATATGAACCCGTACACGGATCAGCTCCGGATATCGCTGGTCAGGGCTTAGCGAATCCGATTGCGACGATTTTGTCGGTTGCCTTGATGTTCCGTTTGACATTTGGTTACAGCGATGCAGCTGATGCGATTGAGAGAGCTGTAGCACAGGTGCTGGATGCAGGACATCGGACCAGTGATATTGCTGTAGATAAGAGCACTGCCATCAGCACCTCCGAGATGGGAGACCTGATTGTAGCGGCGATTGTCAAATAATAGTTTTTCATCAAAGCTTTACAAGATGAAGAGAAGTTAAATTTACAATGATAGATCAGGAGTACAGTAGGAGAGGTTAACGGCCACACTGTGCTCCTTTTCTTCTTAATTATAATAATTATCAACAAATAAGGTTTATAATATTGACTTTGAAACTTGGCGATGATAGGATTTTAAATGTGCTCTTTTTGAGAGTTTCATAAACTCTTCATTTATTTTAAGAGTTTCACATACTCTTCACAATCTAAAGAGAAAACGATTTTGGTTACATAGGAGAAGGAGGACTTTTATTATGGCAGAACGTTTGGTTGGAAAAACAGCTCCGGATTTCGTAATGGAGACCGTAACTGGTGATGGTCAAGATTTTGGTAAGGTTCAATTGTCTGACTATCGCGGTAAATGGCTGGTATTTTTCTTCTACCCGCTAGATTTCACATTTGTATGCCCAACTGAGATTACAGCACTTAGCGATGCTTATAATGATTTCAAAATTTTGGATACAGAAATTCTTGGTGTGAGTGTAGACTCGATCCATAGCCACAAAGCTTGGATCAACACTCCAAAAGACAGCGGCGGCTTGGGTCAAATCAACTTCCCGCTCGCTTCCGACATTACGAAGCAAGTTGCTCGTGACTACGGTGTATTGATCGAAGAAGAAGGCGTAGCACTGCGCGGTCTCTTCATCATTGATCCTGAAGGCGAGTTGAAATATCAAGTTGTTAACCACAACGATGTGGGTCGTTCTGTAGAAGAAACACTTCGTGTGCTTCAAGCTCTGCAATCCGGCGGATTGTGCGCAATGAACTGGAAGCCAGGCGACAACAACCTGTAAATCGTGAATCGGTTTTAAGTTAAGTGAGCCCTCAAAGCGGATATTTCCGCTGAGAGGGCTTTTTTCACCGTATAGACTTATATGGTCATGTTTATATAAGGATTATTACGATTTTCTTAACTATATAGCGTTTAAAGTGCGTTTTTTTCGTGTTATAACGAGTGAGGCCCTTTTTTTATGGAGATTCGATTAAGAAAGAGGAATTAGGATTGTCATAACGAATAGGGTAAAAGAATACGCTATTGAACATAATGTATACAATGCTTCCGGTTTTGTGTCTACAAGGAGGGTGAGCAAAATGAGTTTTTGTTGTGGAGCAAGTATGATCGGAACTAAGGGAACATTAAAGCATTACCGAACGCAAGTCCACAATGTTCCCCTGCTCTTTTGTCCGGTATGTAATCGGGTGGAGGTTCACTATAAGGTTGAGAATGAGTATGAAATATTGGCTGAGTATGCACATGGTGATGGTGCTTCAGAGATTGATTTTCAGGATTATGTTATGGAAGATGAAGATACGATTTATGAGAACTGCGTAAACCGGGAGAACGAAGATCCTCTAGAAATTATACAGCGTCAGATCGATACTTCATTGGATTTGCTATCTATTGCTAAGAGCATCGAAGATCATAAATGGGAAAGTGAGCTTAAACGAAGACTTGCTGTCATGAGCAAGAGACGATCCAAGATCAAGCCAAATCAGACAGGCCGATAACCGAAAATACCGATGCGTGAAGATGAAGCCTCCGTTATTAACGGGGGCTTTAGATTTAGGATGCATACCAATTATTTTCTACAGAAAAGGTTATATCTGCTTAATATCCAACAATTCGACAGTATCTTCGGTTGACTCAAATTGGTAAAATTGTCTATGATTAAATAGACATCCCCAAAAACTCTGCATGACGGTAGATCACGCTAAACATAGCCTAACAGCGAGTAAGCAAACGATCAGCACCCGAAGCTTAAACCTCATAGACCTCCATACTGCAGTGATTCATACTTCATTCCAGTTCTTATGTTAATGGTGCCTTATCTGAAGCGTAACGTAGTCGTATGACACGAAAGACCCCTGTGTCTGTATGGTCGACGCTGGTTTAGATCTATAGCGGGAAGCCTCGTCATCATCTATGTGACGATTAGTAGTCCGATCGGCAAGTTCCATTTACGTGTAAAGGGGGAGCCTGAGTATGATCAGTGAGTTTCAGAACACATTGATTTCTGCAAACGACGTATTTCCACTACAGCATCTAGATAACAGCAATTATGAGAATATTCTAGAACATTTGGATAGCGGAATCATGTTATTTGATAGGGATGGGGTTCTTACTTTCATTAATCTGCAGATGGCCAGATTGCTAGAGCTGCCGCGCCATCAACTGCTCGGCTGTGATGTAGTTCAGCTCGTACGCCATCCATTCATTAGCCGGTTCAAAAAGAAAAAGATAATGAGGATATTCAGGGAAACCATTTTCCATCGTAAGCGCTATCATGAGGTGCTCGACGAATATGGGAAGCATTGGCTCATCACGATGACTTACGGAGATCAGATGGACGGCAACTTTCTGCTGAGTGTAAAGGACGTATCGGATTTCAAGCAAATCGAGCAAACCGCGTATCAGAACGATAAGCTGGCCATGCTGGGACAAATCTCAGCCTCCATCGCTCATGAAATTCGCAATCCGCTTACCGCCATTCGAGGGTTTATCCAATTGCTAAGACCTCACCTTATTCAGTTAGGCAAGGATGAATATGCGAGAATTATACTTACAGAAATTGATCGAGCGAATGATATTATTTATGAATTCCTTAATTCATCCAAGCCTTCTGCCCCGCAAAAAACCGTGATCCCGGTTCAGTCTTTACTCAAAGAAGTGGTGCTGCTGACAGAAAGCGAAGGATTGATGAAAGGATGTCAAATAGAGATGGACAATGCTGATCATCCGCTGTATGTGTCCATCGACGTGAAACAAATAAAGCAGGTCATGCTGAATATGGTCAAGAATGCAATGGATGCCATTGAGAATGTAGGTGAAGACCATTCAGGGCTTATCCAGATTGAGACACAGCAGGATGGCCAAAATGTCGTAATCTCTATTAGAGACAACGGGCAGGGTATGGATCACAATACTTTAGTGAGACTGTTTGATCCTTTCTTTACGACCAAGGAAGCCGGCACTGGGCTTGGCTTGTCCGTAAGCTATCGAATTATTAAGAATCATGGAGGCACCATATCCGTTGACAGTAAATCTGGGGAAGGAACAGAATTCAAGATTTCTCTTCCCATCGTATAATCGTTGCGTTACTTCTTAGATCGGAAGCATACACTGCTTCTGATCTTTTTTTGTTCTCTGATCTTTTTTAATTTGTCATGGCGGGTATATTAAAGGAGTAGTATGAAAATATGGCGATATATAAATTTGATCCTATTTATTAGCTGGCTGAAGGATGGATATGATGATGAATACGAAGATTGAAGCGTTATGGAAATCAGACATTCCGATCGAGTCGATTGAAGCGCAAGCGGTCATTTGTTTGGTAAGCGAGGCAGAATGGATTACGGGACATTTTCCTGAAGTATGGAAGGAAGCGATTGCCTCTGTGAAGGAACGAGGCTTATTCCAAGGCTCTGAGAATCAATTGTTTACCATACCCGTCATGCAATCAGATGCAGCAATAACACTAATATTAGTCGGAACGGGACAACACCCTCTAACGCCTGAAGAGCTTCGCCTGACTGCAGTGCGGGCTGCAAAATCAGCAGTGAAGATGAGCGCAGATCAAGTCATATTTGCATTGCCGTCCTCCTTACTTACTTATTCGCAGTCTCAGGATATTGCCGTTGTGGCTCATGCTCTAACGGAGGGATTTATACTGGGCACCTATCGCCGCAAAACATACAAACGTAAACAACAGGCCTATACTGGCCCGGATCGGCTTATATTTCATCAGGATAAAGTGTATCAGGACGAACATGAGCAGCAGTGGCGAACCGGTATGGAGAGGGGAAGGGCTTTCGCAGAAGGAACGATACTAGCTAGAGACTTGACGAATCTGCCTGGCAATATGCTTGTTCCTCGTGATCTTGCCAATGCAGCCCTAAGGCTCGCCGAGCAGCATGGTCTTGAATTCGAAGTGCTGGATGAGCACGACATTGTTAAGAAGGGAATGGGCGGACTCTGGTCGGTAGGAGCCGGGAGTGTGAATCCTCCCCGGATGATTGTCCTGAAGTATCAGGGGAAGACCTCCTGGGAAGGAGAAATTATCGGTCTAGTCGGAAAAGGCATTACGTTTGACACTGGCGGAATATCACTAAAGCCTCGTGTTGGGATGGAGGACATGATAAGTGATATGGGCGGGGCGGCTGTGGTACTTGGTGCACTGCATACTCTATGTTTGATGCGGCCAGAGCAGAATGTGATTGTTGTCATTCCCTCCGCCGAAAATATGCCCTCAGGAGGTGCCTTCAAACCGGGAGATATTATCACTACACTCAGCGGCAGGACCGTTGAGATCTTAAACACCGATGCAGAAGGAAGGCTCGTGCTCGCTGATGGATTAACCTATGCGAAGGAGCTCGGAGCAACCAGGATTATTGATGTAGCTACGCTGACTGGGGCGGTTGTATCAGCGCTAGGTGACGTCGCTACAGGAGCGGTATCTAACGACGACCCTTTTATGAATGAATTCATACTAGCCTCCAAACGGACGGGTGAGAAGGTGTGGCCTCTGCCCGCCTATCCTGAGTTCGAAGAAATGCTGCGAAGCGAGGTAGCCGATCTGCGTAACAGTACAGGGAGATACGGAGCTTCTATCACTGCGGGTCTATTTATAGGTACTTTTGCTGAAGGGATGCCGTGGATCCATCTGGATATTGCGGGAACCGCTTATGTATCGAAAGAGAGAGGTGTCCATCCCAAAGGAGCAACCGGAGCGATGGTAAGAACCATTGCGGAATATATAATAAATCAATAAGTGAGGCGGGCCTTGTGATATACACAAGGTCTTTTTCATTTGGAAAAACATGCATGGAATATAGGGTTATGGTAAAATCACTGTATTAATATGAAAACGTTTACGAATATGGGGAGGTCAAGCATCGTTATGGAAATTCAAGAAATCGCACAAGTGGCAGCCGAGCTCAGAGCAAATATGGCAAAAGTCATTGTGGGCAAAGATGATACAGTGGATTTAATGCTGATCGCGATGATTGCCTCAGGTCATATACTGCTTGAGGATGTACCAGGTACCGGGAAGACTTTGCTGGCCAAAACGATGGCAGCCTCTTTAGATTGTACATTTAGACGAGTCCAGTTTACTCCTGATCTATTGCCCTCTGACCTGACGGGTATTCATTTTTATAATCAGAAGGAAGGAGAGTTTGAATTTCGGGAAGGTCCTCTATTCGCTAATTTAATTCTTGCTGATGAAATTAACCGGGCGACACCGAGAACACAATCCAGCTTGCTGGAATGCATGGAGGAGAGACAGATCAGTGTGGATGGGCACACACATGAGCTCAAAAAGCCTTTTATTGTCATCGCTACCCAAAATCCTGTAGATAATCAAGGGACATTTCCATTACCAGAGGCACAAATGGACCGCTTTATGCTCAAGATGAGCATGGGTTACCCTACTCAGGAGGAAAGTGTAGAAATTTTGCGGCGTACGATAAGCGGGAATTTCATAACAGGTGTATCTGCGGTTGTAGCCCAGCGTGACATCGTAGCTGCACAATCGGTGTATACAGCCGTTCGCGTCCAGGAAGATTTGATGCGCTATATTATAGCTATCGCTGACGCAACAAGACATCATCCGGATATTGCGCTGGGCGTAAGCCCGCGAGGAACACAAGCGCTGCTTAAGGCAGCACAGGCCCGGGCAGCCATACAAGGCAGAGAATATGTACTGCCTGATGATATAAAGGCTCTAGCGCTGCCTGTATTGTCACATCGGCTCGTATTCAAACATCGATCCAAGCAGCAGGAGGGGAAGGCTGAAGCGCTGTTAAGTGATATCATTTCACAAATTCCTGTGCCGAGCGACAGAACAAGTGTAGAAAGCAGTGTGCAATAAACGATGGAGCTTCTGTGGTTTCTTGTCGTTGGACTTCTGCTTGTTCTTGCTCAAGGTATCCTGCTTGGAGTACCTGCACTGAAGAGAATTTCGTATCAGCGCGAGTTTGCGAAGCAGCAGTGTTATGCCGGGGATGAGCTTGAGATGGTCGAGAAGATTTCGAATGAGAAAAGACTTCCCGTACCCTGGCTTCGCTTAGAGGCAATGATGCCGGCTTCTTTTATATTTCATACAGGCGCTGAACTTGGCATCAGCAGAGGAGATATTTATCAAAATCATCAAAGCTTGTTCTCGCTTAAGCCTTATACCCGAATTACGCGGAAGCATTTCTTTACTTGTCAGCATCGGGGTGTGTATCAATTGGAAACGGTGACCATGACAGGTGGTGACCTTCTGGGTGTCTATTCCCACGCGAAGAAGCAGCCTGTATCGGTTCAGATCACCGTATTCCCTGCACTCCTTGCTGATCACGAAATGCCGACGAGCTATAAGGTTTGGCAAGGCGAGCTTGAGGTATCCCGCTGGATCGTAGAGGATCCGTTTCTTATTCTTGGTGTCAGAGAATATGGAGCGAGTGATCCGATGAATCGAATTCATTGGACAGCAAGTGCGAGAACGGGACAACTGCAGGTATATAAACAAGGCTACAGTTCAGATCCGCAAACGCTCATTATATTCAATATTCAGGAATCCAGTGACATGTGGAGTGTCGTAACGAAGCCCGGTATGGCGGAGAGAGGTCTATCCTATGCCGCAACAGCGGTGAATGATGCAGTGAGCAAAGGACTAAAAACAGGATTTATGCATAATGCATACGCTTTAGGATCAAATTCACTCGTACGAATTGATGCTGACTATGGGGTTCTTCACGCAGAATATATAATGCACGCCATGGCTGAAGTACAACTGAAGTGTTTGATGCCGATGGATCAGGTGCTCATGGATGAGGCAGACAGGCAGCTTGATTCAGGGGAACGGCAGGATTACTTGTTAATTACGCCTTTTGTCTCGCCTGGAATGGAGGAACAGCTGCATCGACTTAGAAGCGGCGGGAATAAAGTCAGCATTGTATACCTTGATTCAGATCAGGAGTACAAGGAGGCAGGAAGATGAGTAAGGATCATGATCAAGCGGTACCTATACGAGTGTATATGCTGGGCTTGATGGAGCTCGTCTATGTTTATCCGTTAATTGTACTGCTCTCTGTTTTTGGACTGTCGATGAGCCCTGTTTATACTTTCATCTTGCTCGGGATAGGTCTCCTGGCAGCAATATGGCTCAGATCAGCAATTCATAACAGGCTTATGGCTGGAAGTGTATCATTTATAGCTGGAATGATCATCTCCGGAATCGGAACGCTTCTATTCCAAGCAAATCAAACTTTGATCCCTGTACTTCTGGCAGCAGTGGCAGGAGCGGGAGCGGCATTTCGCGGATTCTCTCTAGGTAATCGAAGATTAAGATTGGCTCCTGCGGATCGTCTGCAATATACGGGACTTATTTCACTGCTTGCATTAAGCGTGATTGCCACGAGAGTACCTATACTGGATGATCATACGATGAGTATTTATGCGGCCGGTATCATCGGATTTCTAGTCTACGTATGGACAAGACATTCACGCGAAATGAGGCGGGCCACCTTAGACATGGAAGGTAAGAGACCGCAAATAAAGAGTTTTTCCGAGCTGAACCGGACACGGATGCTCCTCTTCCTGGTCATTGTCATCATCTTGGGGTCATTTAATTATCTGTCGGAGTTGTTTAATTACCTGTGGAACGGATTTACGAGCTGGTTTCGTACATTGTTTGATGGAGAGCCTTCGGAAGAAATACCCGAGACGATCCCCCAGCTTCCTTCGGAAGGACTTCTATTCCCTCCCGCTGAAGCGGAACCTTCAAGTGAACCATCCCCCGTATGGGATTGGGTACTGAACGCGTTGGTCATGCTCGCAGTGCTCGCCTTCTTATTATTAATTGGTTATGGTCTGTGGAGGCTGCTCAAGAAGGTAAGCGCATATCTTCAATCCAGAAGCACACCCCAAGACGAGGCTCCAATCCCAGAAAGAATTGCTTATATCGATATAACGGAGACGATTGAGAACAGACCGAAGAAAGATTTTTTTCGCAAGTTCCGTAAGCAGCGAGTCCCGGTCGAACCAGAGCAGAGAATTCGTTATTATTATAAATCTGTTATAGAGCAGGCGGGTAAGGAAGCAGGACCCCCGCCTTCATCACTCACGCCTAATGAGTTAGGGAAATGGCTGACAGAACATAAAGAAATCCATCATAGGCATTTTCCGTATAGAGAAGAACTGTTACACCAGTTGATAGCTTTATATAACAAAGTCAGATATGGAGAGCAGCAGATATCTCCCGAAGAGATTCAACCGCTTGATCAGGCACATAAGTAAGCTAGAGTGTCAGATTAGGCCAAGCTTCACTTTACTTTTCATTCCACGTTCAAGTATCATGAGAGAAATAAAGTAGGCATACAAAGGAGCTTAGCCATGAAGACGATGACAAATCATAGCAAGATAGTAGACTGTACAATCCGAGACGGCGGCCTCGTGAATAATTGGGATTTCAGTGTGGAATTTGTACAGAAGCTGTATGAGAGCTTAAATGAAGCAGGCGTTGAATATATGGAGGTTGGATATAAAAACTCCCCTAAGCTGCTGAAGGGTGCCGATAAAGCAGGGCCTTGGCGCTTCTTGAACGATGATTTCTTAAGAAAGGTCATTCCGCAAAAGGGCAACACCAAGCTGTCCGCACTGGTAGACATCGGAAGAGTAGACGAAAATGACATTCTTCCCCGCAGCGAAAGTATGCTGGATTTGATCCGTGTTGCTTGCTATATCAAGGATGTGGACAAGGGTCTAGAGCTGGTACGCATCTTCCATGAGCGTGGTTACGAAACGACTCTTAATATTATGGCGTTATCTAATGTGATGGAGAACGAGCTTCTTGAAGCATTTGAGATGATCAATGAGAGCGTAGTTGATGTTGTATACATTGTCGATTCATATGGAAGCCTGGATCACAGTGACATTAAATATCTGGTTGAGAAGTTCAAGCTTCATCTGCCTAACAAACGGCTTGGTGTTCACACCCACAATAACATGCAGCTCGCATTCTCCAACACGCTAATCGCTTCTGAGCTTGGTGTTGAACTGCTGGATGCTTCCGTGTATGGAATGGGCCGTGCTGCCGGAAATTGTCCGACGGAGCTGTTAATCGCTCATTTGAAAGGAACCAAATACAAGCTCCGCCCTGTACTTGATGCGCTGGAGCAGCTCCTTGTACCTTTACGTGAGAAAGAAGAGTGGGGATATATCCTCCCATATATGATAACAGGTCATCTTGACGAGCATCCTCGCTCTGCCATGGCACTTCGTAATTCAGATGACAAAGATCGGGTCGTAGATTTTTATGATACGCTTACTACACCCGAAGTAAACTTTGATAAGTGAGGATTCTGCATTAATCCCATTAGGAACGATGAGTCGATCCTGGGGTTGAGCACTAGCCGTTTTGCTCGCAATATTCCATGACTAGGCACTCTCTACAAAATTGTAGAGAGTGTTTTTCTGTGTTTGAGTCTTAATACCTATAATTTACGCATTTACGCATGTATAAATCAAAAAAATAGTACAAAGTTTGCTGATTAAATGGTATTATAGTCCAGTGGATATCGAAGAAAATGTTGGAATATGTCACATCTCAACTGTAAATTATACGCTAACATAAGAAAAAATGTACTTTACGGACAATATTTAGGAGGCATCAATAAATGCTATGAGCATTAAGTTGAGACATCCCAAGTTCTTATGGACTGCGGGTGCTGGTCTTATATTATGTATCTTGAACCCATGGATAATGCCTTCCTTATCTTCAGAGCTTAGTCAGGAAATGATTAATTTATTTGGAATGGGCATCTCTCTTTGTTCGTTAATTATCTGCTTCTCTGCTTTTAACCAGGCAAGGCTACTGGAACAGGGGCATAGAACACATAACGGGCAGTATATTGCTTCTGTATTTTTTGCAGCAGGTTTTTTGGAATTGCTATTATTCATACACTATAGCGGAATTTCCTTCAGAAATGAGCTGCTGGTGGATACCTCCGATGTCATAATCATCGTATTTTTGACTCGGTTGCTCTGTGTAATGGGTATGCTTTATCTCGGGTTTTCTTCTCCGAAATCCCAGGAGCGTCCCATCCATAAATCTATAGGATTAGGCGCTGCTCTACTATATATGGCAGTCCTGCTTCTCCTTCTACAAAACAACGACAATCTTGACTACATCTTTAGCATTTATGACCCCTTGAACGAGATTGTAAATCCAATTCATTATGTGATACATATTTCTCTTTTGTCCTTCTTAATATTGGCTCTTCTGGGGCTGCTATTTTCAAAGGTAAAACGAGCAATGAATGTGAGCAAGAACCTTATACTTGGTATGATATTTTGTATTGTCAGTCAAGGCTTTATACTGCAGATTCAAGACGTATCGGATCTCTCTTTTACGCTGTCCATGATTTTTCAGCTGCTGGCCTATTTAATTTTTCAAGAGGTGTATTTCAACCTTTATGTCACAATTCCGCTTGAGCGGCAAACCGTCACCCGAGAGCAGCTGAACTACATGGCTCATTTTAATGAAGTCACGGGATTGCCGAATCGGAGATCTTTGATCTTACATTTACGTGATTGTATGCATTCTGCTTATTCAGAGAATCGGACGGTGGGTCTGCTGGTCATCAACATCAACCGTTTTAAGATCATAAATGATTCCCTTGGTTATCAGTTCGGTGATCAACTGCTGAAAACAACAGGAGAACGCATAAAGCAATACAGAGGCGGCAAAATCGAGGTGTTCTCGCTGGACAGTGACCGATATGCTGTCGTTTTAAGTGAATTTGTTGAAACAAAATTATTAAACAGGCAGGTAAGTGAAATACTTCAGCAATTTAAAGAGCCCTTATTATTGAAGGACCGTGAGCTGTACCTTACCCCGTCTGCTGGTATAAGTCTTTATCCATTTGATGGAAGTTCACCCGAGGAATTACTTCGTAATGCAAATACAGCCCTTCATTTCGCGAAGGATCATGGGATGGATCTGAACCGATATGCAGTCTCGATGAAACGGGAGGCACAGAAAAGCCTGCAGATAGAGCATGACATCAGAAAGGGCCTGAAGCGTGGAGAATTTTACTTGGAATACCAGCCGCAAATCGATCTAAGAACGAATGAGGTCGTTGGTGTTGAGGCACTCGTTCGCTGGCAGCATCCGGTCAAAGGGACGATTTCACCAGCCGATTTTATTCCCATCGCAGAGGAGAGCGGGCTTATAGTACCGCTTGGAGAATGGGTGCTTCAGGAGGCGTGTTCCCAGAATCGAAAATGGCAGCAGCAGTACAGACCCTTGTCGATCTCTGTGAACCTGTCCATCCGGCAATTTCAGGATGTGCATCTGACAGATCGAATTCAGCGCGTTCTGCTCGATACGGGCCTTGATCCGACATGTCTTGAACTGGAAATTACAGAGAGCACGATGCTGGACTTTGATCAGGGAATTGATGTTCTGGATCGGATCAAGAAGTTAGGTGTACAGATTAGCATTGATGATTTTGGGACCGGCTACAGCTCGTTACATTATCTTAAGAAGCTTCCAATCGATCGATTGAAGATTGATCAGTCTTTCGTTCGTGAGCTGATGGAGGACCGCAGCAACAAGGCCATCGTATCTACGATAACCTCTATGGCCAAGCATTTACAGCTTAAGGTCACTGCTGAAGGTGTAGAGAATGAAGAACAACTTCTATTTCTGCAGGAACAGCACTGTCATGAAGGTCAGGGATACTTTTTCAGCAAACCCCTTAGGTCTGAAGATTTTGAAACCCGATTCTTAAAGGTAGCTGTCTATAATTAGAAAGGCTAGATAGAATGAACATAGGACATACATAAATACTAGAATGAATCAATTTATAACTATAAAGAGTTGAAAATTGATAGGCAGCAGCGTTGTTTAATTAGCATCATAACCGTACAACAGTTCTATCCACTTAATCTATGAGTTCATTCTATCTAGAAAGCTTCTAATACTTCTCATACCAAAAAAACTATTGCAAGAATAAACGGTGAGTGATATATTATTAGTTGTCACCAATTAAGTAAGAATACATAACGATGACGGGATGTAGCTCAGCTTGGTAGAGCACCTGGTTTGGGACCAGGGGGTCGCATGTTCAAATCGTGTCATCCCGATTGTATATATGCGGGTGTAGTTCAATGGTAGAACTCCAGCCTTCCAAGCTGGTAGCGTGGGTTCGATTCCCATCACCCGCTTCACTGAGAGCCTTGCGATTTTTCGCGAGGCTTTTTTCTATAGGATTATAGATTTGTTTTTTGAAGCTGGAGTATAATGATGGAGAATTATCTGGACTTGAACACTTACAACATGAATAAAAGGGTGGATTAGAAATGCTGGGGGAATACGTATCTGCAACCGCCGTGTCAACGGCAACGAATTTTGTAATGATTGAGGAAACCGCATTCACACGTACATATCGAACGTACTTCAAGCCTCGAGAGAATGAACCGCTGGAAATGAAATTTTGGCACAGTAATGCGGTGGACTCTACCTGGGATGTGGGAGCTGTAGCCAAAGGGAGCATGCCTGGGGGAGAATGGAAGATTGAGTCGGCATATGTGGCTGTAAGTCAGGAAGAGCGGGATGGAAGTATCGTTCCAGGCTCGGGAACCCCGATTACATTTGAAGGAGAATATACGAAGCACGTACAGCCTGGAGAGCAGTTTTGGAGTGATGTCTTTACGATCGATGTGCTGCCGGGGCGTGACTTGGTATTTACCTGGACCCTGTCGACGCAAGCGGCAGGGAAGTCATTTCCCTACAACACGGATGGACTGCTTGTATCTGCTTATGCTGCAGAAGGGAGTAAGGCTTCAGAGGAATCGGGAGCATCCTTCACCGAGCTGGAGAATCAGCTGGTCTTGCCGGCATTTATCGGTTATAAACGACAAGTGAAGCATCGTATGGTCTTCCTGGGTGACTCTATTACACAGGGAGTAAGAACACCTAAAGACGGCTATGAAAATTGGGCTGCCCGTATTGCAGACGGATTAAGTGCAGAATACAGTGTCTGGAATATTGGATCAGGCTGGGCAAGAGCCTATGATGCGGCTAGTGATGGGCCATGGCTACTGAAAGCAAGGCAAGGCGATATCGTAGCTGTAGTGCTGGGTGTCAATGACATTGATATTGGCGCGCGCAGCAGCGAGGAGCTGCTTGAAGATCTGACAGTCATTGTTCGGAAACTGAAGCAAAATACGGAGGCTAATCCTCAGATTATTCTCTTCACCGTTCCTCCGTTTAATTTTGTAGAGCAGAGGGAAGAAATCTGGCGTACAGTGAACGAGACGTTACGCACAAGACCGCCTGAAGGTGTGGATTATGTATTTGATATCGCAGAAGTACTGTCCTGTTCAGCACCGGATGAGCACCGTATTCAGCAGAAATACATGAGCAATGAATTTGATCCGCACCCGAACGGTGAAGCAGGTAAACAGGTAGCGGACGCTTTCCTAAAATGGTTTCCGGAGAAGTTATTATAATCTTAATTAGGCATTTGCATATTTGCCTTTCTTTAAGTTCATGCTATACTAGGAACAATTATGATGAATGAGAGGTAACCACACGTATCATGGAGTAAAACACACGAAATCCTGGAGATAACTGTAAACCGATGGTGAAGCAGGTTAGCTGTATGCGGCTGACGTATCTAGGGACAAGTGTGCTTATTTCTACTGATAGGATACGTGTGGTTATTTGTGCTGTCTGATCCGTGGCCTCGTGCTGGACTTGAACCGGTCAGCTCTGCTTGCTCACGTACCGCAGGTGTATCTTTACCTGTCCTCCTATCCTCCAAAGTACGCTTCTTCTATAGATGAACGTCTAAGCCGCAGGCTCCTTGCCTGCGGTGTTTTAGCTTTTGTACAGAAAGAGGGAGATACGGTATGACAACACTTATTCATATGCGTGAGATTAGTAAGGATTGGAACGGAAAGAAATTGTTCGGACATGTCAATATGGAGGTTAATGAGAATGAGCGTATTGCTCTGTTTGGACGGAATGGTTGTGGCAAGACGACGCTGCTAAATATTCTGACAGGCAGTGAACAGCCGACGGAAGGTACATTAACCGTCCATCTTGAGTCTGAGGAAATCGGATTTATGCGTCAGGACTTTAAACCGGAGGAACATCTGAGTGTTAAGCAGATTGCCTATGTAGAGAGCGGAACTTGGGGAGTATTAAAAATGGATCTTCAGAAGGTCGAGGAACAGCTCGCCTCTGAACCTGATCCTTCTCCCGATTTGCTTCAACGCTATGGAGAGATCCTTGAGCAATATGAAGCCTTCGGTGGTTATTCTAAAGAGGCGGAGCTTGAGCGAATGATGACACATCTCGGTATTGGAGAAGAATTATGGGAACGCTCCTTTAGCTCACTAAGTGGAGGTCAGAAGACCAGGCTGCGCCTATCAGCACTGTTAACGAGAAAACCGAGGCTGCTTATTCTTGATGAACCGACCAATCATCTCGATCATGAGAGCATGGTCTGGCTGGAAGGCTGGATATTGTCTTATTCAGGCACCCTTGTTTTTGTCTCACATGACCGGACTTTTTTAGATCGGGTAGCCACGAGTATCTGTGAGCTCACTCCAGAGGGGACTCATAAATATCCAGGAGGCTATGAGGAATATAAGCTGCAGAAGGAGCGCGAGCGCAGAGAGCAGGCGACGAAATATCGTCAGCAGGAGCTTGCTAAGCAGGCGTTGGAGGAGTCCATCCGTAAATACCAGGAATGGTTTAAGATATCGCACCGAAATGCAGGGAATGTAACCGAGTCAAGAATAGCAGCGAGTTATTACAAGGCAAGGGCAAACAAAAATATATCAAGATATCACGCGAAGCAGAAGCAGCTTGAAAGGCTCGAGGGAGAGCGGGTTGAGAAGCCGCGCGAGGGTCCTAAAGTCAGTGTAGATTTAAAGGATGGCGAATTTGGCGCAAGGACATTTTTACAGCTCAGAGACGTGGAGTACACTTACCCTGCCGCTCAAACCCCTGTATTCTCCGGGATTAACCTGGTCGTTGAGCGTGGGAAGAGGATTGCTCTCCAAGGCGTGAATGGTGCTGGGAAAACGACACTGTTAAAGCTGATCACCGGCGAGTTGTCTCCGCAAAAAGGAGAGGTGAACCATCATCCCAAGACCAAAATAGGTTATTTCTCGCAGGAGCTTGAAGGTCTACAGCCAGAGATGACTTTGCTCGACAGCTTGCTCATTAATCCGTTCATGACACAAACAGAAGCGCGGACCATGCTGGGTAATTTCTTGTTTTCACGGGATGACGTGTTCAAGAAGATTGGAGAGCTGAGCATGGGTGAGAAATGCAGAGCTGCTTTTATAAGGCTGTACTTCAGCGGTTCTAACCTGCTCGTTCTTGATGAGCCTACCAATTATCTGGACATTGACACTAGAGAAGTCATGGAGGAAGCGCTGCTGAATTACGAGGGCTCGTTCGTATTTGTATCTCACGATCGGACACTTGTCCGTAAGCTGGCTAATCAGCTGCTCCACATGGGTAAGCATGAGCCTTTACGCATATTCGATGGGACGGTACAGGAATACGAGGAGCATTTGGCTAGAAAGAGTGAAACGCCGGAGGATCGTGAGGAGGAAGACCTGCGGATTCAGCTGCAGCATCGTTTGAATGAACTGCTGACAGGGTCTAGTTACGATCAAGTGAACTCCGGGCAACGGGCAAATGTTGAATCTTATTATATGGACAGTGCTACACTGCAAGAGATTCGGGAGATACGTTCACAGCTGGCAGCCTTGCAAAAGAAGGAAAAGCGGTCTTCCAAAGAGAGAGGATAGCCTATTTTGGTTGTGGGGCTTGCGAGTGAAGACGCATTTGCGTATAATAATGTAGCAAACTAGGCAAGACTTAAACGAATCAAATGCTTAGATGGAGAAGAGTACACAGTGCCTTTGAACAGGGAGGAAGCGCCAGAGATTGAGAGCGTTTCTACGAAATCAGGCTGTCGAAGTTCGCTCCGGAGCAGTTCCTTGAACATTAGACAGGGTATGGACAGTATGTACTTTATACCTTGTATGTCAGTAGAGGATACCGGTTCACGTCCCGTTATGAACGTGCTAAAGTGAGATTGAAATCGTAGAGCGGATATGGCTGAGGATAGATAGCTATATGAACAGCTGTACATGAATCTAACAAGGGTGGTACCACGGTCTTTTCGTCCCTTCATCGGGAGAGAAGGCCTTTTTTTGTTGAACAAAATCTTAGGGCAATTGAAGGAGGCTGCTGAACGCCATGAAAGAAAGATTGGAAGCTTTGAAGAATGATGCGCTTGCTGAGCTGGCAGGCGTAAATGATGCACAGGCACTTGGCGATATAAGGGTGAAATATTTAGGTAAAAAAGGTGCGCTTACTGAAATTTTGCGTGGTATGGGAGCACTGAGTGCAGAGGAACGTCCGGTCATTGGACAGGTGGCAAACGACGTTCGTGGTGCAATCGAAGCTGTAATTGAAGAGAAGCAGGAAGCATTTCAAAGAGCAGAAACCGAGAAGCGCCTGGCGAAGGAAACGATCGATATTACGCTGCCGGGACGTCGTCTGCCAGAAGGCGGGCTCCATCCATTAACGAAGGTTATCCAGGATCTTGAGGATATCTTTGTCGGTATGGGGTATCAGGTCGCTGAGGGTCCAGAGGTCGAAACGGACTATTACAACTTTGAAGCGCTCAACCTGCCGAAGAATCATCCGGCCCGTGACATGCAGGATTCCTTCTACATTACAGAAGATATTCTGATGCGTACACATACTTCTCCTGTACAGGTTCGTACCATGCTTGCAATGCAAGGTGAATCCCCTGTGAAGGTCATTGTTCCAGGTAAAGTATATCGGCGCGATGATGATGATGCTACGCATTCCTTCCAGTTCCATCAGGTAGAAGGAATTGTCGTCGGTAAAAACATTCGGATGAGTGACCTGAAGGGTACATTGCTCCAGTTCGTGCGTGAAATGTTCGGAGCACATACAGAGATTCGTCTTCGTCCAAGCTTCTTCCCATTTACCGAGCCTAGTGTTGAGGTCGATGTTACCTGTATCAAGTGCGGAGGAGCTGGCTGTCGTTTGTGTAAACAAACCGGCTGGATTGAAATTCTAGGAGCGGGTATGGTTCATCCTAACGTACTTGAGATGGGCGGCTATGATCCTAAGGAATACAGCGGCTTTGCATTTGGTATGGGTGTAGAACGGATCGCAATGCTGAAATATGGAGTTGATGATATTCGTCATTTCTATAACAGTGACCTCTCATTCCTGAAGCAATTTGCCAGATTATAATACCCTTTCAACAGACTGAATTAGAAGCTTATATAAATAGAAGGAAGTGATCGTAACGTGAGAGTATCAACAGAATGGTTATCTGATTATATTTCTCTAGAGGGTGTTGCACCTCAGGATTTGGCTGAGCGCATCACACGTGCGGGAATTGAAATTGATATTGTAGAAAATCGAAATCAAGGTGTGACCAAAGTTGTCGTCGGCTACGTAATTAGCAAGGAGAAGCATCCAGATGCGGATAAGCTGAACATTTGTAAAGTCGATGCAGGACTTGGGGAAGAGCTTCAGATCGTATGTGGAGCAAAAAATGTAGACGCAGGCCAGAAAGTTCCTGTCGCTCTTGTCGGAGCGAAATTGCCCGGCGGTCTAGAAATAAAAAAAGCCAAGCTGCGCGGCGCCCTGTCCCAAGGGATGATCTGTTCTGCCAAAGAGCTCGGACTAAATGACAAGCTCTTGCCTAAAGAGCTGCAGGAAGGAATCCTCGTACTGCCGGCTGAGCTTGAAGTAGGTACACCGATTGAGCAGGTACTGGGTCTTAATGACCATGTACTTGAGCTCGATCTTACGCCAAACCGTTCAGATGCATTATCTATGATTGGAGCTGCTTACGAGGTTAGTGCCATCTTGAGCAGAGATATTACATTGCCAGCACCGGAAGCAGATCTTAAAGAGTCTGGCTCAGCGGCAGCAGACCATATCTCCGTTCAAGTCGATGCTCCTGAGCTATGCACTCATTACTCGGCTAGATATATTAGCGGTGTATCGATTAAGCCATCTCCGCTATGGATGCAAAATCGTCTGATGGCAGCCGGTATCCGCCCGATTAATAACATCGTGGATATTACCAACTACGTTATGCTCGAATATGGCCAGCCGCTGCATGCATTTGATGCGGATCAGCTGTCGGGAGGCAGTATCGTCGTTCGCCGAGCAACCGAAGGCGAAACGATGATTACGCTTGACGACCAGGAACGTAAACTGAAAGACACGATGCTGCTGATTACAGATGGTGCTAAACCGGTCGCAATTGCCGGTGTAATGGGTGGACAGAATTCCGAAGTTACGAGTGATACAGCTAATATCTTATTGGAATCAGCTAAGTTCGACGGCACCACGGTTCGCAAGACATCCCGCGAACTCGGACTGCGTTCAGAATCCAGTCTTCGTTTTGAGAAAAATGTAGATCCTGGTTCTGTCATTCCTGCATTGAACCGTGCTGCATCACTGATCAGTGCTTATGCTGGAGGAAATGTGCATCCGGGAATTGTGGAGTCCACAGCAGGCTCCAATGAAGAGCGAGTGATTGCTCTCTCTGTGACCAAAGTAAATAACTATCTGGGTACATCGCTCTCTGCTGAGGAAATTCATGCGATTTTTGATCGCCTGCATTTCACCTATGAGACGGCTCAAGAGAACGAGCTTCTTGTCACTGTTCCAACACGCCGGGGAGATATTACGCGGGATGTGGATCTTATTGAAGAGGTTGCCCGTCTATACGGATACGATCATATTCCAACAACGGTAATTGAAGGACCTACGACTGCGGGATCACTGACGAAGCCGCAGCTCATCCGCAGAGCGCTGCGTGGCCTTTTGTCAAACGCAGGATATCAGGAGATGATCAGTTACTCCTTCGTTAATCCGGAGCGGTCGACACTATTTTCAGCCTTGACGGCAGGCAGCCAGTCAGTGAAGCTTGCTATGCCGATGAGCGAAGAGCTCAGTGTACTGAGAACTAGCGCACTTCCACAAATGCTGGAGGCAGCACAGTACAACCGTAACCGCAAGCAGGAGAGTCTCGCGCTGTTTGAGATCGGCAGTGTTTTTTATACAGAAGAAGAGACACTGACGAAGCAGCCTAAGGAAATTCCAGTGCTGTCTCTGCTCTTGTCCGGTAATCGCATTGAGAAGCAGTGGAATATTACAGCTGAGAAGGTCGATTTCTTTGATCTTAAAGGTGCTGTGGAATCCATATTTGCATACCTCGGACTTGAAGGTCAGATCAGCTACGCTGCGAATCAGCCGAAGGACTATCATCCGGGACGGTCGGCTTCCATATATCTGAAGATTTCCGGTGAGGAGCAGGTGCTCGTAGGAACACTCGGTCAAGTCCATCCTGAGCTTCAGCTGGCCTACGATCTAGGAGATACGTATATAGCGGAATTGTCCCTTGAAGCCTTGTATGATGAGGCTCTTCCTCCGCTAGTTTATCGTGAGCTGCCGCGCTTCCCTGCAGTTTCCCGTGATATTGCAGTGGTTGTAGAGCAATCGGTAGAGGCCGGCGTCTTGATGTCTTCGATCCGGGAGTCTGCTGGTGAATTGCTTCAATCGGTACAAGTATTCGATATTTATACAGGGGAGAAAGTGGGAGAAGGCAAGAAGAGTATTGCCCTTGCACTAACATATCGTCACAAGGATCACACCCTGACTGAAGAGGAAATTACGGCAGTTCATACGAAGGTGCTGACGGATCTGTCCGATAAAACCGGGGCTGAACTTCGCAAATAAGTTTTTTCCTGATTTACCCTTTATTTTTTGAGAAAAAAATTGCAGGAATTGCCCTAAGTCACATCGAATCCTTAAACATCAAGGTTCGATGTGATTTTTTTTCAACTTAGAATCAACAAGACAGACATGAAGGAGGGCACAACTGTGACTACACCTAATCGTACTCGCGTCACCGTAGACATCTACGGGACTTCTTATAAATTGGTCGGCAGCAGTGCCGAATATATGAAACAGGTTGCAAGCCTGGTCGACGAAAGAATGAATGCAATATCCAAGACCCATTCCAGACTGGATACACCGAGACTTGCCGTCTTGACTGCAGTACATATGGCTGAGGAATCTTTGCAGGTTCAACAGATCAAGAATGAGCTGAAGATGGTAACCGGTGAGAAGACTCAGCTCGGAAGTGAGTTGTCGAAGCTACAGGATACTTATGAACAGCAGATGGAGAAATTTAAGCAGCTCGAAGAAGCAAGAGCTGCTCTGGATAAAGAGAAGCAAAATGCACAGCAGGCACTCGCGCAGCTGGAGAAGGTACGTAATGAAGAGCAGCGAACATTGAAATCGCAGCTGGAAGAGGCGCTGTCGAAGACACTCCTTCGAGAAGAGGAGCTGAAGAAAGCCGAGCACAGCTATAACGAGCTTCTCAATCGTTCGCAGCAGAATGAGAAGAAGTGGCAGCAGCAGGCTCAGCAGAAGCAGAAAGAGCTGACAGAGCAGTTTGAAGCAAGACGTAAGAATGAAGCTGCAGAGCAGGAAGCGAAGCATAACAAGCTTATCGAAGAAGCTGCTTCCAAGGAGCGGGAGCTGCGGAAGCAGCTTGAGCAGAAGTCAGCACAAGCAGACAAGATTCAGCAGGAACGGAATCAGTTAGAATCAAGACTGCAATCAGAGAAGGCGGCTCTTCAGAAACAGCATGAGGCAAAGCTGAAGGAACTAACCGACCAAGCAGCAGCGAAGTATGCGAAGCTCGAGCAGCAATTGAATCTCAAAGAGCAGGAGTGGCAGAAGACGCTTAGTTCCAAGGAGCAGGAATGGAAAAATGCTTTGAAGGCGAGCGAGGATAAGCTTGGACAGCTAAATATCAAGATTCAAGAAGTGCGGACAGCAGCGGATGCACGGATCCTCACAGCAGAGGAGGAAGCAGAAGCGAAGTTAAGTGCGTTCAAGGAAACGCAGCTTCAAGAAGTCGCATCTATTAAGGCTCAGGCCGAAGCTGAAGCACAGCAGCAGGTGGATGAAATAACACAAATGCTGCTGGATGAAGAGGCTAAGGGTGCAGAACTCCTCAACTTCAAGTCTCAAGCTGAGGAACAGATCAAGAAGCTGGAGAACTCAGTTCATGATCTGAATCATCAGCTCCAGCAGGCTGACAGTGATCTTGCCGAAGTCAAGGAAGCGTACGAGGAACGACTGATCGAAGCGAAGAGCGAGATGGAGGAACGGCTTAAGGCAGCGGAGAGCATGGCTGTTCAGGAAGCAGAGCGAGCTGAAGCAGCAGCTTATGAGCAGTATCGCGAAGAGCTGAATTCCGTTAAGGAAGAGCTTATGCGTAAGTACAATGAGCGTGAACAGAAGCTTGAGCAGGATATTGAAGTGCTTCAGAAGCAGCTCGAGGAAGAGCGGGCTGAAGCAGAGAATCAGCTGGAGGAAGCTCTTGCCCAGCTTGCTGAGGAAGAAGACAAGCTGAAGGAGCTTAACGGCAGATTGGAGCAGGAGCAGACTCGCGTCTCCGAGCTTGAATCCAATGCTTCACAAGGGCAGGATACGATTGCGAAGCATACTCGCCGAATCCAGGAGCTTGAACAGCAGATATCCGATGTGAAGGATAACAGCTCGTCTCTTCAAGCCAAGCTACGTACAGCAGAGCAGGAAGCGGCGAAGGCCCAAGAGATAGCTGAGCAGCTTAAGGCCAAAATTCAGGAAGCCATCGACAAAGAAGCTGCAAGCTCTGCTCAGCTTCGTAAGATTCAGGATCAGCATGCGGCGAGTCAGCGCGAGATCTCCAGTCTTAAGCAGGCGGGTGAGAAGGCCGAGCAGGAGCAGCGGCGACTGCAGAAAGTGCTGGAGCAGGCTCATGCAGCAACACGACAATTGCAGAATGAGGTTGCTTCGCTGTCGGGCAGCGAGAAGAGCTGGAGAATGGCAGCAGAGCAGCATAAACAAGAGATTAGTGCGCTGGAGACAGAGGTCCTTGAAGCGACTGAACGATTGGAAGAGACGCAAGCCGAGCTGCAAAGTGTGCGCAGTGATCTGGAGCATGCCGCTGCTGAGATGAAGCGTGTACAGTCTGAACGAGAAGCACTGTCCCAGCAGCTTCCTGAACTGCAGGAGCAATATGAAGCGCTTCGTGCTGATTATGAGCAGTCGGTAAGTCAGGAACAACAGTACAAGCAGCTCATTTCTGAATACGAACAAGAGCAGGCTAATATTCGCAAGCAATTGCTTGCGATCGAAGCTGAGCATGACAAAGTCAAGGAACAGATGTCGAAACGTCAATCCCTGCTGGATGAAGCGGAGGAAGAAGCTATTGAATGGCAGCTCAAATATGAGGAGCTTGAAGAAGCTGTATCCAAACTGCGTGCTGAGCAGAACCAATGGAATGAACATGAGAAGAGCTTAATGTCTGAGCTCGAAGAGTGGTCTCATAAAGAACAGCATTGGATGCTGCTTCAGGAAGAAGCCTTGCATCAGAAGCAGGAATTCCAGTCGAGATATGAGAAGCTGGCGGCACAGCAGCAGGAATGGGAAGAAGATCGCAGCAAATTAGCTGATGAGGTCAGCAGCTGGCAGAAGCAAGTTGCTGCAGGTGATGGTCGGTTGGCTGAGCTGGAACGAGAGAAGGATTCTGCCTTATTGAGCTTGAATTCCTTGCAAGGGGAGAAGAAGGCTCTCGAGTCCGAGCTCCAGGATGTTGTAGAACGATATGAGGTAACAGCACATCAGCTGCGCCTTCTGGAAGTAGAGCGTGAGATGCAGCAGGACAAGTCAGAGAATCTGGCACATGAATATCGTCAGCTGCAGGATGAATACACGAAGCTACAGACAGAGTATAACGAATGGATTGAACTGATTGAGCAGGATCAGAGCTGATTTATGCATTATAGCAAAAGCCTGACCCAGCATCTAACGAGATGCTGGGTCAGGCTTATTTGCTCATTATTCTTCGACTATAATTTTAGATATCATTGTGGAATGGCCCGTACCGCAAAATACAGAACAAGCAATCTCAAATTCACCTGTTTCTTCCGGTGTGATGACCTTGGATGTTGTATCTCGATCAAGCTGAAGGCTAAGACCGGGAACAATAATTCCGTGGTTTCCTTCTACATTCTCATATACGACACGAACAGGAACCCCTTTTTTGATGCGATACTCGGGTTGATCAAATTCGTAATCTGTCGCTTTAATGACGATCTCGTCACTTGCAGCAACTTCAGGCTCAGTAATACCGCTGCCTTGATCCTTCGCTGAATCTTGTCCGCACGCAGCAAGCACGAATAGCAGCATCACGGTGAACAGCAGATAGCTGACTTTTTTCATAACACAAGGCCCCCCAAGTAATGGATAAAATGAATAATGCACTACCATGATACCGCAGAAGGTAGGGGTTGTACATTTCCTTATGTGAGAATTTTGCAAACAAATCGTAAAGAGCTCGATAATTAATTCTTTAAATGGATCACGCAATAGGCGAGACCTGTATTTATGAAAAAAAACGCCTCCTTATAAGGAGACTTCTTTTTCGAGTGTCAGATGATTCCACATCTGCTTACTTATTTTCGATTCCCTTTAGCTGCATCAAACGGGGTTGGTACAAAAATGTCGATAATCCCGATGACTAGCGCTGCAAGGATGGCTCCCAGGATGCTCGCGGACACATCGCTGACGATGTATTGAGACAGCCATATGACGAGCGCACTCACCAAGAATCCGACGATACCGCGGCCGAATGGAGTAACTCTTTTTCCGAAGATACTCTCGATGACCCAGCCTAACAAAGCGATCACAATGGCCAAGATCAGTGCACTGCCAAATCCGCCTACTGAGAAGCCCGGAACAATCCAGCCAACAAGTAACAATACGATTGCGGCTACAATAAACCGGACGATAGCTCCTAAAATATTCATGATTTTGTCCTCCTTTTTTGATGAACAGACTACGTATGCAATATTATTATGTAACAATCCCGCATTTCTTATGTGCGGCATCATTCTCAAATGGCACAAGTCCTGCTCTTTCGCTATAATACAAATAGAGCCCGAGAGGAGTTGTCACATTGGATTCAAAAATTTTGCATACGTTAGAATATCGTAAAATTTTAAATACATTATCTCTATACACGCAAACAGAGATGGGTAAACACAACGCTGAAAATTTAGTTCCAATCAGCGATCTTGAGGAAGTTAAAAATCTGCTGTCTGGAACCGACCAGGCTGTTAACGTGGATCGATTAAAAGGAATACCGTCATTTACCGGCATTGTAGATATTCGTTCTGCCGTGAAGAGAGCTCGAATCGGTGGAACGTTAAGTCCCCATGAACTGCTCTCCATCCACAATACGGTTCACACCGCACGGAGACTTAAACGCCTGCTGGATGGCATGCAGGAAGAAATTCAGATGGACAAGCTAATCTTCCTGAGTGAGCAATTGTCTGAACAAAAACCGCTCGAGGATGCAATCAAATCATGTATTGATGATTCTGCAGAAGTATTAGATTCGGCGAGCGCTAATCTGTCCCAAATCCGTCGTGAATTAAGAACGGGGGAGTCCAGGATTAGAGAAAAGCTCGATTCGATGATCCGTTCATCTTCGGTGTCCAAGATGCTTCAGGATCAGCTTGTCACCATTCGCGGTGATCGCTTCGTTATTCCCGTAAAGGCAGAATATCGTGCGCACTTTGGCGGGATTGTTCATGATCAATCGGGTTCAGGTGCTACACTCTTTATCGAGCCTGAGTCCATTGTTGCCATGAATAACAAGCTTCGTGAAACACGAATGCGCGAAGAACGTGAGATTGAAGTGATTCTGCAGAAATTGACGGCTCTTGTTGGAGAGCAAGCGGACTTGCTTGTCATCGATGTCGATTTGCTGGGAACATTGGATTTTATTTTTGCAAAAGCACGTCTCGCCCGGGAAATGAAAGCAACCTTGCCGATCATGAATGACCGTGGCTTTATGAAGCTTAAGAAAGGTCGTCATCCGCTTATATCGATTGATCACGTTGTTCCAACGGATGTTGAATTGGGCAATACGTATACCTCGATTATTATTACCGGTCCCAATACCGGTGGTAAGACCGTTACGCTCAAAACGGTAGGACTGCTAAGTCTGATGGCGATGTCCGGCTTGTTTGTGTCCGCCGAGGATGGAAGCCAGTTATGTGTATTTGATGCCATCTATGCCGATATCGGTGACGAGCAGAGCATTGAGCAGAGCCTTAGTACTTTCTCAAGCCATATGACGAACATCATTCGAATATTGTCGGAAATGACACCGAAGAGCCTTGTGCTATTTGATGAGCTAGGGGCCGGTACCGATCCTTCTGAAGGCTCTGCACTTGCTATAGCCATCCTTGAACACATTCATTCCACAGGCTGCCGTCTCATTGCGACGACACATTATAGCGAACTGAAGGCTTATGCATATGAACGCAAAGGCGTTATTAATGCGAGTATGGAATTTGATGTCAATACACTGAGTCCGACCTACAGACTATTACTTGGTGTACCAGGACGAAGTAACGCATTCGCCATTGCAGAGCGTCTCGGACTTCCGTCTGATATTCTTGATTATGCCCGCGGGGAAGTCACAGAGGATGATCAACGGGTAGAGCATATGATTGCTTCGCTGGAGCAGAATCGTCTGACAGCAGAGCAGGAGAAGGAACGTGCTGAGAAGCTGAGAAAAGATCTGGAGCAGCTTCGTGATCATCATGAGCAGGAGATTAACAAGCTCGAAGAACAGCGGGACAGACGTATAGAGAAGGCGGAGCAGGAGGCTCGGGAGATCATTGCCAAAGCCCGCCAGGAGTCTGAGGAAATTATTCGTGATCTACGCAAGCTGGCACTTGAGGAAGGGGCTTCTGTCAAGGAGCACAAGCTCATCGCCGCACGAAAAGCATTAAGTGATGCCGAACCAGCCGAGCGCAAGAAAAAAATTAAAAAAGCGGCTCAAGCTCGGAGAATTGAACTTGGTGATGAAGTTAAGGTTGCCAGTTTGAATCAGAAAGGTCATGTCGTTGAATTGGCTGGCAAGGAGGCCATGGTTCAGCTTGGCATTATGAAAATGAAAGTAGCACTTACGGATTTGGAGCTAATCGATACACCGCAGGCGCAGAAGCAAGGAGCGGGAGCGACTAGACATGTAACAGGTGTCAAGCGTACACGGGATGAGCATGTCAGATCAGAGCTTGATCTAAGAGGTGCAAATCTTGAAGAGGCACTGGTTGAAGCAGACCGCTTCATTGATGAAGCCTTTATGGCGAATTTGGGCCAGGTGTACCTCATTCATGGCAAAGGTACCGGCGTTCTCCGTTCTGGAATTCAGGAATATCTTCGCAGGCACAAGAACGTTAAGAGCTACCGGTTAGGCAACTACGGAGAAGGCGGTACGGGAGTTACCGTTGCTGAATTGAAATAATTACCTTGTTACAGGAGGCGCCCATGAAAAATTTGATCAGGGTCCTGTTTGCTGCGGCTGTTATTTTTTTCGTAGCAGGGATCGTGTATATGGTGAATGGGTAATAGGCGAAGATGAGAATGGGATAAGAAGAAAGGGTTGAAATCGAGTGGAAACTACTGTATGTCCATGGTGTCAAACTGAAATTGTGTGGGATGAGGAGCTAGGACCTGAAGAGGAGTGCCCTTATTGTAACAATCCCCTCACACTGGAGGGAACGGTTGAAGTAGAAGAAGATGCGATGAAGGAGGAAGCTGACCAGAGTGATTCCAAATCCGAGCCATTAGAAGGATATCGGACTTTGAATGTGACACTGACCGAAGATGAAGAGGAGCTGCTCCACACGGAGTCTGATCAAGCAAGCGAATCGGACGAAGATTATAGTAATCTGTGGGAGGACGAGACAGATACGATTCTTCCATCGGTACGAGCACTGGATTCCTATGAAGATTCGGGCCTGAACATGGCAAAGTATGGAGAGAATGTTCAATCCATATTGGATCATCAAGAAGAAGTTCCTGAATGTCCAAACTGTCGTGAGTTCATGCTTCATGCCGGAGTACAGACGATAATGAAGGATCAATTTGCTCCTGCCAAATCCGTACTTCATCCATTAGAAGCGCCATTTGGTATCCATATGTATGTATGTCCTGCTTGCTTCACGACGACACATAGCCTGGCAACCGAAGATCGGCTGCGTATGGTGAAGCGGCTTAGCTCACAATAACAAGTCATTGAGTTCGAATTTATGAACATATAAGCACATGTCTGCTTTTGCGCAGCATGTGCTTTTTTATGTGCCAATATCCAATTTATAGTAATTCGTTGAACGAAACGTTTTTTTTCACTGGGAAGGACATATTAAGATTGGATTGTTTCAGCAGGCATATGCTTATGCCCAAACAAAATTTGTGGAGGTGGAATAGCACATGAGTAAAACTCCACTCGACAAACAATCAAGGCTTCTCCTATTTATTAATGGTCTGTTTGTACTTGCTGGTGCTTTATCCGGTACTTTTCTTAACGTTTTTTTATGGAAAAGCAAACAAGACTTTGCCATGATCGGCTGGTTCACGATCAGTCAGCAAATCGGGCTGGTGCTGACCTTTTGGCTTGCCGGCAAATGGGTGAAGGAACATAACAAAATGAATGCGCTTCGATTGGGTATCTTGTTATCCGGTGTGTTCTATTTGCTCGTACTGGGGCTCGATCAGCATGCGGTGAGTTATATCTGGCCGTTAGGGTTACTGCTCGGAGCGTCTCTCGGATTATTTTGGCTTGCCTTTAATGTCGTTTACTTCGAGGTTACGGATCGTGATAATCGTGATCTATTCAACGGCTGGGTGGGCTTGATTGGTTCATTTGTCGGGATTGTCGGACCCTGGATTTCTGGGATGATTATTTCTATGTCCGTAGCCAATCAAGGGTATCAGTATATCTTCATGATCTCTATGCTGGTCTTTGGCATTGGGGTCGTATTCAGCTTTTTCTTAAAAAAGAGGAAGACAGAAGGCACTTACAGCTGGAACGAGCCTGTGAAGCAATTAAGTGAGAGGGGGAATCCTTGGAGATGGGCAGGTCCTGCGCTTGCAGCTCAAGGGATTCGAGAAGGTGTATTCTCATTCTTGGTAAATCTGCTCGTATACATTGCGACAACGCAGGAAGCGAAGCTGGGACAATTTTATCTGATTACTTCCTTCGTGGCGTTAGTTAGTTACCATGTTATTGGAAAATGGTATAAGCCGGCTTATCGCTACTATGGGACTTTGGTCGGGGCTGCTCTGTTATTCATATTCACACTTCCGCTATTATGGACCGTCAATTACGGAACTTTACTCCTGCAAGGGGTCGGCTCAGCGATTTTCATGCCATTGTATATTCTGCCTATGATTTCATCGGTGTTCGATTTAATGGGAACCAGCGGCGAAAATGTATCCAAGCGGGTTGAGCTTGTCGTATTGCGTGAAATTTGTCTAACGATCGGAAGAGTAGTGGGCATTGTCATGTTCATTATTGTTCTTGAGATCAATCAGTCTACGCAGACGATCACGTGGCTTATGATTATTCTGGGATTATCGCCTGTACTCAGCTGGTTTATGATCCGGAGGCTGTTACAAGCTCAGCCCGTCAACAACTCACCTGCAAAGTGAGATCTTGTGCATAGCGTA
The DNA here is from genome assembly GCF_000732325.1 of Paenibacillus sp. TCA20. Classification (GTDB taxonomy): domain Bacteria; phylum Bacillota; class Bacilli; order Paenibacillales; family Paenibacillaceae; genus Paenibacillus; species Paenibacillus urinalis. The sequence goes on along the minus strand of NZ_BBIW01000001.1, from coordinate 607,208 downwards.
CATATTCATCTGTTCGTCAGGACAAGCTACGTAAGGCGCTATGCAGGATTCCTGATGGGAATCTATGAATGGATAAATGTTAAGCAGGAAGTATTAATCCGTACTTAATTTAGGAGGTGGATATTATGCAATCACAACAAATGCAGGCCATTACTGGTAAAGAGCTCAGTTATATAAGCGATTCATTGTCCAATGAAAATTTGCTGATTAAACAGTGTGCTGCCACAGCAGCGAGTATTCAGAATCATGCGATCAAGCAAGTCCTTGAACAGCATATCATGACGCATCAACAGCATGCAGATACACTGCTTCAGGCACTTGAGCAGCATCAACCATTGGCACCGACACATCCGATGAATTAACGAAGGAGGAATACAGATGAACAACCAGCTAAATAATCCATTGTTTATGCCCGAAGCCGATCTGATGCAATCCATTTTAGATAACCTCAAGAGAACGGTAAGAGAGCATACGACGGCTACGACAGAAGCAGCATGTCCTACCATTAGACAGATGTTCACCGATCTCACGATGAACACACTCAAGCTGCAAGGCCAAATATTCAATACAATGCAGCAGCACAATATGTATCAGGCTCCAGGCAACGCACTGCAGATGGATTTGAACAAGGAGATCCAAACGCAAAAACAGACGAAGCAGGAGCTTACGCAATTTCTTCAGTCTAAGAATGCGTCAGCAGGCAATGCTCCCTACGCACAACAGCCCAACGTCGAAGCTCACACGCCAAATTATATGTAAAAACGAAATTTGTCCGATTCACTCGAAAGCCGTTATCTTCTGTTGATTAAAGGGAGATACGGTTTTTTTATTTGCAGTAATAATAAATTCATGTAATATTATATTTAATCTTCGATAAGAAGTGTTGCATGGCCCGTTAGAGCGGACCCGTATAACCACTGGAGGGAAATGCATGACAGAACTTAATGATTTGAAATTAAAAGTGCTTGATTTACTCAAAGAAGACGCAAGAAGAAGCCCTGCCCTGATCGCGACGCTCCTAGGAGCCACGGAGGAAGATGTGAAGAGTGCAGTGGCAGAACTTGAAAAAGACAATGTTATCGTTAAATACGCAACCGTTGTGAACTGGGACAAAGTGGACGATGAGAAAGTAACCGCCCTGATTGAAGTACAGATCTCACCGGAACGCGGCAGAGGATTTGAAGGGATCGCGGAACGTATTTACTTGTATCCACAGGTCAAATCGGTGTATCTTATGTCCGGCGCCTATGATCTTCTTGTAGAAATTGAAGGACGCAATCTGCGTGAAGTCGCTAATTTTGTATCCGAGAAATTGTCGCCGATCGATTCAGTGCTATCGACGAAGACGAACTTTATTTTGAAGAAATACAAACAAGACGGCATTATTTTTGAACCGCATCAAGAAGATAAGCGGCTCTTGATTTCGCCATAAAAGGAAGTATGAGATATGTTAATTAACCAAGATCAACAGAAGGATGCACAACCTAGGTCGATGAGTTCTTATCTCGCTCCTCGTGTTCAGCAAATCCCGCCCTCGGGGATCCGGAAGTTTTTTGATCTCGTCGGTGATAACAAAGGAATCATATCACTTGGTGTGGGAGAGCCGGATTTCATTACCCCTTGGCATATGCGGGAGGCCTCTGTATATTCACTTGAGCGTGGATTCACCAGCTATACCTCTAATGCCGGAATGCCGGAGCTGAGAGAAGCAATCAGCGAATATTTGGATAAGAGCTTCCATACGCCTTATGATCCTAAGGATGAGATTGTGGTTACCGTCGGCGGCAGTGAAGCGATTGACCTTGCTCTGCGTGCATTGATTATTCAGGGAGATGAAATTCTGGTTCCCGAGCCATGTTATGTTGCTTATTCACCGATCGTATCGATTGGCGGCGGTGTTCCGGTAGGTGTAGAGACCAAGGCAGAGAATAACTTTAAGCTGACGGCAGAGGCGCTCGAAGCGAAGATTACTCCCAAATCGAAAGTACTTATATTGTGCTATCCAAGTAACCCGACAGGGGCAACGATGACTTATGAGGACTGGCTGCCCATTGCAGAGGTTGTGGAAAAGCATGATCTCATCGTCATATCTGATGAAATTTATGCAGAGCTTACTTATAATCAAAAGCATGTCAGCTTCCCATCCATTCCCGGAATGCGTGACCGCACGATTCTCGTGAGTGGATTCTCCAAGGCCTTTGCAATGACCGGCTGGCGGATTGGTTATATGTGCGGCCATTCTGACCTGATATCGGCGATGCTCAAGATTCACCAATACACGGTGATGTGTGCGCCATCCATGGGACAGGTTGCGGCACTGGAGGCATTAACAAACGGTATGGAAGAGAAGGACCGGATGATTGAGTCCTATAATCAGCGCAGACGCCTTATCGTCCAGGGCTTTCGAGATATCGGGCTGGACTGCCATGAGCCGCAAGGAGCTTTTTATGCGTTTCCGAGCATTCAGCAAACGGGTTTGACGTCGGACGATTTTGCAGAACGACTGCTTACGGATGGCAAAGTAGCGGCTGTTCCCGGCGGTGTTTTTGGAGCAGGAGGAGAGGGCTTTTTACGTTGCTCCTACGCTACATCCTTAGCTCAGCTTAACGAAGCTTTAGAAAGAATCGGGAATTTTGTTTACAAACTTGAGAAACAGGGTTAATAATAATGTAAGCATAACAAATATTTTCCGAAAAATGTCACTTTTATCACTGCTATATGTTAAGTTGTATGTTATAATCCATTAGGATATAGATTCTGGGGAGGGGTTACCTTGTTTTGTGCTGAATATGATTTGCCGACATATCGTGGTCAATATGCTGTTGATAATGAAAGCAGCGGAACTTGGCTCACCAACTCGGAGAAAGCATCTTCTCGTGGTCTTTCTTTGGAAGATGAAATTCATATCCTGCGCAGCAAGATGGAACGAATCTTTCTGGAAGAGAAGTCATTTACTTCGGACGTTGTGATCGAGATCAGCAGCTTGCTGGATTTAAAGATCAATGAATATATGAAGGCCTATCCTAAAAAAGCTTAGCTTATAAGTTCTATAGAGAAGACCCCAGCGCGGGTCTTCTTTTTTTGTCCATCTTAATTGTGATATGATGTGAAATAAGGGAAAAAAGGAGGAGTCATATACATGCGAGGCAGATGGAGTATGGCAGCTATTATGGCATTATGCGTCGGAATGTTATCCGGCTGTGGCGGTGAAGATAAGTTCTCCATATTTATGATTGACAACCAAGGGAATATGTCTGTGATTGCTGAAGAGCTGGAGACAAAGCTGCAGGAGAAGCTCGGAGAAGCTACGGAGATTGAAATTTCTGCAAGTCCCATGTATTCCAAGGATAAATTATTAGTAGAGTATGCTGCAAGGGATCATGATTTAATCATCTTACCGGAAGAGGATATGAAGATGTACGGCAGAGATGGATCCAACATTCCCCTCGAAAATGATTTCGATCAGGAAAAATTTAGCCGCGGTGTCTTCGAAGGAGAAACTTATACCCGTGACGAGAATGGTGATCTGTCTAGTGACCCGGTCGTAGGAGAGCACTTATTCGGAATACCGCTCGAAGAAATGTCGATGTTCATAGATTTGCAATATGCAGCGAAAAATCTGTTTGCGACGATTCCGATCTCGACTCAGGATGAGCAAATGTCGATAGAAGTTTTAAAGGCGCTTACAGAATAAGAATGTATATATCATCTGCTCAGAAGGGGCTGTATATTATTTTTTGAGGTAGGTGGTTTTATAAAATGCTGATTATGGTAACAGGTGGAGTAAGCAGCGGTAAAACCCGATTTGCCCTTTCCTATGCCTCAAGACTAGCCCGTGAAGGGATCTATGTTACAGCAACAGACAATCAAGACAGACTCGATGAGCTAAGGACACCTGCCAGACTTCGGACAATACATATAAGTGCTGAGCATTCACTGCCAGATGTGCTGGATCATATCAATCGTGAATCCAACCTGTTTGCAGCGGAGAGACGAATCGTCGTTGTAGATAGCTTGACGGCTTGGCTGGCAGGTGAAATGAAATCCTGCTGGAATACAGCAGATCGAATGAAGATCAAGGCGAAAGTGGAATTATTAAAAGAGGTTATTGTATCTTATCAAGGGTTACTACTCATCGTAACAAATGAAATGCATGGAAGCTTCCACCCTTCTGAGGATGAGAAGTGCTTTGTCAGCTGGATGACTGAAGTCAACCATTTGATCGCTTCAAGAAGCGACCAGGTATTTATGCTGATCTCGGGAATAGCTGCAGAGATCAGCAAGGGTCAGATTCGCTATTAATTGGAGGGTAATGATGAAAATATATACCAAATCGGGAGATAAGGGAAAAACTTCGGTCATCGGTGCAAGAGTGCCCAAGGATGATGACCGTATTGAGGCTTACGGAACGATCGATGAGCTCAACTGCTTCGTCGGTCAGGCAATCAGCCTTGCCGAAACCGATTCAAAGTACGAGGATCTGTGCGAAGAGTTAAGACAAATTCAGCAAGAGCTGTTCGATTGCGGATCAGACCTGGCTTTTGTCAAGATTGAAGAAGGGAATTACAAAGTATCTGCTGAGCTAGCTGGTCAGCTAGAAGCGTGGATTGATCTCCATCAAGAAGAGAATCCTCAAATTGAGCGATTTATTATTCCGGGCGGCAGCCCATTCTCTTCGGCCCTGCATGTATGCAGGACGGTGTGCCGTAGAGCAGAACGTCGAATGGTGACTCTAGGTTCACATACCGATATTAATCCAGCTGTAAGGCTGTATATGAATCGCTTGTCGGACTATTTCTTTGTCATCGCCCGTACAGCTAATGTTCGTGCAGGTATTCCGGACGTTGAATATATTCGAAGTAAAAAGGTGTTCCGCAGTAAATGATAACGTATTATGAACCTATTACCTATACCGTACAACCAGAAGATGAAGGGATGCTGCTGAAGACGATTCTGCAGCGCAGATTAGGTGTGTCACGCAAGCTGATGTCGAAGCTCAAGCTGACAGAGCAGGGAATACAGTTAAACGGTGAAAGGGTATATATCAGTGTCAAGGTTCGCAGGGGAGATCTTGTAGAGCTTCGTATGGAGAAGGAAACCTCCACGGATATATTGCCTGAGAATATTCCCTTCGACATATTATACGAGGATGAGCATCTGCTCGTCGTGAACAAGCAAGCCGGAATCATTGTTCATCCGACACATGGACATTATACGGGAACACTTGCGAATGGGGTCGTGCATTACTGGGCACAAAAAGGGGAACAGGTTCGCTTTAGACCTGTGCATCGGCTGGACCAAGAGACCTCAGGCGTGCTGTGTATTGCCAAGAACCCGTATATTCATCAGCATATTTCTGAACAAATGATTGCAGGCACTGTTGATAAATATTACACGGCCGTTGTTTTCGGTCATCCTGTCCCTTCTAAGGGCGTAGTGGATGAACCGATTGACCGTGACCCGAATGAGCCACATCGCCGGATTGTAACGACGGACGGTTATGCTGCAAGGACGTTATATCAAGTCGAAACAGCTTATGAATGGGCCAGCAAAGTACGAATCAAGCTTGAGAGCGGACGCACGCATCAAATCAGAGTACACATGAAGCATTTGGGCTGCCCGCTAATTGGTGATTCATTCTATGGACAAGCTTCACCGGATTGGACGGCTGCCTCCACGGAAAGACTTGCGCTCGCTCATACTTGGATTGAGCGACAGGCCCTTCACGCGAGCGAGCTGGTTATCGTTCATCCGATCACAGGCCATAGCGTACGCTTTACCGCGCCGCTCCCAGAAGATATACAGAGGCTGGATCAGAAGCTAAAGACAACTATGAATCGTAATAATGAGGAGATTTAACGACATGAGTAAACTGACAGTATATCAATATGCAAAGTGCGGCACCTGCCGCAAAGCCGTTAAATGGCTGGAAGAGCGTGGACATGAGCTTACGCTGATCCCTATTTTTGAAGAGCCTCCAGGCCCAGAGAAGCTGACAGAGCTAGTTAATAACAGTGGGCTGGAACTCAAGAAGTTTTTTAACACCAGCGGTGAGGTGTACAAGGAATTGAATCTGAAGGACAAGCTGAAAGAGATGTCAAGCCAGGAGCAGATCGAGCTGCTGTCCTCCAATGGCAGATTAATCAAGCGTCCGATTGTTACTGACGGAAATAAAGTATCTGTGGGCTTCAAGGAGGAACAGTACCAAGACATGTGGAGCTGATTGCTAAAATTAGCATAAGGAAGCAGTGTTCTTTCCAGCGATTAACCCCCAACAGTGGATGTGGCTGTGCTATAATACGGGGAGTAAAGATTAGCATGGAATAGAACAGGAGCGTTAACAATCGTGAGTATAGAAACAAAAGATCAATCGGTATTGTTAGTCGATGGTATGGCAGTATTGTTTCGGGCGTATTATGCCACAGCTTCAGGCGGTTATATTAGACGGACCAAGGATGGAATTGCAACCAATGCGGTATATGGATTCATCCGTTATTTCTGGGATGCAGTGCAGACCTTTAATCCGACACATGTGGTATGCTGCTGGGATCTGGGCGGCGGAACGTTCCGCGGTGAACATTACGCTGATTACAAAGGAAACAGACCAGAAGCTCCCGAAGATCTTGTACCTCAATTTACTATGATTCAAGAAGTAATGGACAGCTTGGGCGTACCGAATATTAGTGCTGCTGGATATGAGGCGGATGATTGCTTAGGAACACTCAGCCGTTCATACAATGAAGAGCTGGACATGAACGTTATGATCTTGTCTGGTGATCATGATCTGCTGCAGCTGGTGAACGAAAGAACCAAAGTTATTATTATGAAAAAAGGTCACGGCAATTATAAAGTATATACTCCGGAATCTCTGTACGAAGAGAAGCAGCTTCATCCACGGCAAATCATTGATATGAAGGGCTTGATGGGAGATGCGAGTGATAACTACCCCGGCGTGAGAGGAATCGGCGAGAAGACGGCGATGAAGCTGGTTCAAGAGTACGATTCCATTGAAGGAATTCTGGAGCATATGGATGATCTGTCTCCGTCCATTCGCAAGAAGATCGAAGCAGATATGGACATGCTCCATTTATCTCGCAAGCTTGCAAAAATTCATTGCGAGGTTCCTGTTGCATGCTCGCTTGAGAGCAGTTTGCTTGTTCTGGATCATGCGCAGATCATTAGCAAATTTGAGGAGCTGGAGATGAAGAGTCTCTGCTCATTAATGGGAGTAGCGATCGGCTGAGATTGTATTATTCTTGTCGATAAGATTAAGGAATTAGAGAAAAGGAGTGCTGGCTGATCATGGGTCGGCACTCTTTTATATAAAAAAATGTATATTACCAATTGACCAAAAATCGATTTCGGGTAATGATAGTACTTGAGTTGTGTGCCCGGAAGGTTCAAACTTGTTGGTAAGCGATTACATAAAAGTGAAATCAAATGATAGACGGAGGCGTTAAAATTGACGAGAGATGCTGCATCTTCCCGTGTGGTTTCGTTAAATGTAGGAAGCAAAGTGAAGATGATGAATGGCAGCAAAGAGATATATTCCGCGATATTCAAATCTTCTACAACGGAGCGGCTGTTCTTATCCAGAACAGGATTTCATGGTGATGAACAGGCGGATCTAGTCAATCATGGTGGTGAGGATAAGGCGGTATGTGTCTTCAGCCATCAAGCATACCCGGTGTATGAGGATTTGCTGGGACGCACTCTCGATCCTGGAGCATTCGGTGAGAATGTAACCGTATCGGAGTTTGGTGAAACCGATGTATATATCGGCGATACGTTTCAGCTGGGTGAAGCGGTCGTACAGATCAGCCAGCCCCGAGTGCCATGCTTCAAGCTTGGACTGAAGCATCAGCACAAAGAGCTTCCGCTTCATTTTCAGACCACGGGATTGACGGGCTATTATTTTCGTGTCTTGACAGAGGGTTATGTGTCTTCAGAGGATTCCTTGACGCTGCAATCAAGAGAACAGGATTCCTTAAGTGTAATGGAGGCTAATGTTATCATGCATCACCGGAAGACGGATGTTAGCTCCATTAAGAAATTGTTATCGCTCTCAGCTCTTGCGGCAAGCTGGAAAGAAACACTCAGCAAACGGCTGGCAAAGCTGGAGACAACCTAGAACAATAACGGAGGGTTAATCATGGGAGTACTTGGAGCAATTGAAGCTGGTGGAACGAAATTTGTATGCGGTGTAGGTAATGAGCAAGGTGAGGTATTTGAAAGAGTCAGCTTTCCAACAACGAAGCCGGAAGAAACGATGGCTCAGGTGATCTCTTTTTTTGAACAGCATAAGATCGAGGCACTTGGTGTAGGGTCTTTTGGACCTATTGATCCTATTAAATCGAGTCCTACATATGGTCATATTACGACAACACCAAAGCCTTTCTGGGGTGGTTATAATATCATTGGTAAATTGAAATCGCATTTTCAGGTTCCGATGAGTTTTGATACCGATGTGAATGGAGCCGCGCTGGGAGAATATACTTGGGGAGCAGCAAAAGGGCTGGATAGCTGCATTTATATTACGGTAGGTACCGGTATTGGCGCAGGAGCGGTAGTATCCGGGCAATTAATTCACGGCTTGTCACATCCTGAAATGGGGCATATTAGTGTAAGACGTCATCCGGAGGATACTTATGAGGGATTTTGCCCATATCATGGTGACTGCCTGGAAGGGATCGCGGCAGGTCCTGCGATATCCAAACGTTGGGGCAAACAAGGCATCGAGCTTCCCGCAGATCATCCGGCTTGGGAGATGGAGGCTTATTATCTGGCTCAGGCTTTGGTAAATTACGTGCTTATTCTCTCTCCGCAGAAGATTATTATGGGCGGCGGTGTTATGAAGCAGGAGCAGCTCTTCCCTCAAGTGAGAGCACAGCTGAAGAAGCTGCTAGGAGGTTATGTACAGCATCCAAGTATTATGGAGCGAGTCGACGAATATGTCGTTTATCCTGAACTGGGTGATAATGCCGGGATCTGTGGTGCGCTTGCACTGGCCAAGCTGGCCAAAGAAGAAGCCAAAATCGAACTGGGATTGAACTAGACGAATTAAAATTCTGAGTACACACGGCATATACATTCTTGAAATATTTATCAATTATGGTATGATGATGACTAACAGAACAGTACGGATTTCATGAGGAAGCACCTCTCTCGCATTTAAATGTGGGAGGGGTGCTTTTTTTGTTGTCTTGTTATGCGTGCTGGGCTGACTTAAGGAGGAGGACGAATAGCATGAAGATTGTATTTATGAACCAGCTTTCAAATACGGCTCCCGGAGCGGAAGTGACTTATGCACAGTTATGGATTGGAGAGGAAGAAGGAAGGTGGAAGCTGGGCTGGAACAAGAACAGCCTTGAAGAGGAGGTCTCGGACATTTGGTATGAAGGTACGTCATGGAATGAAATGATGCATATTTATCGCCTGCAGCTGGCGATCAAGATGAGCGAAGGATATAGACCGCTGATTGAAGGTGTGTTTCATGAAGCAGGGGACACAAGAACGAGAAGCCAAGGGGCGACCAAGCTGCAATGCTATAGCGAGCTCTATGGACGTGAGGAATTGTATCAGGAGCTGTGCGTATGGCGGAGAAGGAAGGCTCAAACAGAGCGGAAAGCCCCTTATTTTATAGCCAGCAATCGGCTGCTTCGAATGATCAGTGCCTATGTTCCACATACCCTTGAGGAGCTGCGTGAGCTGCCGGGTGTCGGTGATAATAAGGCGGCAGAGTACGGGGAGGAAATTCTGGCCATTACGGCAAATGAAGCAAGAGAGCATGCATTTCCGCTTGATTGGGTACATGAAGCCCTGAATGAAGAAGAGTATGAATCATGGGTATTCAAGCAAAAGGAGCAGAAATATAAGCAGGAGCTGGAGCGTTTTACATTAAAGAAGACTGTATTATCAGGTATTGCCAGTAATCTTTCTCTGGATGAGATCAGCACAAGCTCTGGATTAACACGGAGAGAATTGGTTGATTTTCTCGAGGAGCTGGAGAAAGGAGGGTACGATACAGAAGCACTGATTGCCAAGGAGCTGGTATGGATGACCGATGAAGAGCAGGAGCAGATTTGGAATGCTTATGATGAGCTGGGCACGGGCTTCTTGAAGCCGGTACTGCAGCGTGTATATGGCGAAGATCCTTCTTCTGTAGGGCCGCTGGATCAGCTGTACGAGCGTCTGCGCATGGTTCGTATTCGGTTTAGAAGACAGACAGAAGCAGATCGACAAGTCGGCTAGATTAAAAATATAAAGGGTCCGAACGCTGTCTTAGACAGCTCTGGACCCTTACATCATTTTATTTACAATATCGAAGATGAGGTCATATCCAGTCTTTCTTGCGGAAAATCCAATACATCGATAGACCGAGCACGAAGATCACACCGATAACGATAAAATAAGCATATTTATAATCTAGTTCAGGCATGTTGGTGAAGTTCATCCCATAGATGCCTGTGATCAGAGTCAGCGGCATGAACACCGTAGTAATCGCCGTGAACACACGCATGATTTCATTGGCACGGTTTGAAATACTGGACTGATAAGCCTCACGTAAGTTCCCCATCAGATCGCGGAGTGTATCGAAGGTTTCAGATATTTTCACCGCATTTTCATAAATGTCGCTGAAATATTTCTGAAGCTGATCATCAATTAACCGCAGATCTTTTTTGTTAAGTGTATTGATGACTTCTTTCTGTGGAGACAGCGCCTTTCTTAACCACAGAATCTCACCTCGCAGACCAATGATCTCGTTCAGATGCGACTTCTTGGTGTGCATCAGAATGTCTTCCTCCAGCTCATCAATCCGTGCCTCAAGCCGGTCACCAACTGTAAAATAATTGTCAACGATCGAATCGACAAGGTAATAGAGGAAACGGTCAGGTGTGCTGACTTCTTCCTCCCAGAGAATAGGCTTGAGTGTGCGAAGCTCGTTAATCTTCTGCTTGGTAACCGTAATAATATAATGTCTACCCAGAAATAGGTTCACGGCACGTAAAAATATTTCTTCATCATCAAACCGGATGCTGTTTACAACGATAAAATAATGGCTTTCATATATTTCGAGCTTTGGACGCTGTTCTTCCTCACTGAGACAGTCTTCAACGGCCAGATCATGCATGGAGAAGAGAGGCTGCAGCACAGCCAGATCGTCGACATCTGCATCAATCCAGTAGAACCCTTCAGCGGGAGGAGTAATTGTATCTTCAATGTTGTCAAGCGGAGTAAAAACTCCTTCATTCACCAGTCTTATTTTCATGTGTATCCACTCCTTATTAATCTCCCGTAAATGTTATAGGGACAAGCTGAATAACGAAGGAAAGTGAACGCATCAGTGCTGGTAAAGTGAAGGGTCACACAATTTAAGCAGGTATAGAGAAGAGGTCTCGCCCGTAAAATATGCGCTCCCGTCCAACCGGCAAGCTGATGGTACATCCTATATAGTTATATTTATTCGGCTGCCAGCTAGGCCTCGGGTCGCCTTCCATTTTACGTCACCCCATCATTTTAGATATTTAACACTTGACTAGTATAACGCTCTCGAATTAAGCAATCAAGAATGAAAATATTACACTATTCAAAGGCAGTCTATGTATGTGAAGCACATCTGGTGCTTTATTTTCTTGAGTTGTCTTCTGGTGCTTATTTTGAACAGTCCAGTTCTTGACGAATAACGATCTAATCATTATAGTAATGGGTATATGACAATAAAATATAGCGAAATCTTATCAAGAGTAGGTGGAGGGACTAGCCCGATGATACCCGGCAACCGGCGAATACGCACGGTGCTAATTCTTGCAGTCGTCTGATCTTATTTATTAAGGGTACAGACGAATTGAGAGATGAGAGAGGCGCATTTTCGAATACGAACAGATGACCTTTCTCGATTACTGAGTGAGGTCTTTTTGTGTTAGGACGAAATATTCTGCTCCCCCATGCTCTCTCATGATATTCGCTCTTCAAACACCATATAAGGAGGAGTATTAATGCCAATTAAAATCCCAGACGCTCTACCGGCCAAGGAAGTACTAGCAGGAGAAAACATCTTTGTCATGGACGAAAGCCATGCGTACAGGCAGGATATCCGGCCGCTTCGTATCGGGATACTCAACCTGATGCCTACGAAGGAAACGACAGAAACACAGCTGCTCCGTCTTATTGGTAATACACCCATTCAAGTTGATGTTGTACTCATTCATCCCAAGTCTCACGTGTCCAAGAACACGTCCCAAGAGTATTTGGATATGTTCTACAAAACATTTGATGAGATTAAGCATCTTCGCTTTGACGGCATGATCATTACCGGTGCACCGGTTGAACAGATGGATTTTGAGGAAGTGACGTATTGGGAAGAGATCCAGCAGATCTTTGAATGGACCAAGACCAATGTAACCTCAACAATGCATATATGTTGGGCCTCTCAAGCAGGTCTGTACCATCACTTTAATGTACCGAAGGTAGGGCTTCCTGAGAAATGCTTTGGCGTGTTCCATCATACGATCAACAAATCTCATGTCAAGCTGCTTCGTGGTTTTGATGAAGTATTCCTCGCACCGCATTCTCGCCATACCGAGGTGACAAGAGAAGATATTGAGCAGGTTCCTGGTCTTGAGATCCTGTCCGAGTCAGAAGAAGCTGGGGTTTATATTGTAGCTACTGAGGATGGAAAACAGATTTTTGTAACGGGCCATTCCGAATACGATCCGTTATCTTTGAAATGGGAGTATGATCGGGATAAGGACAAAGGGCTTGATGTGAAGCTTCCGTATAACTATTTTCCAAACAACGATCCAAGTAAGGTTCCGCCATCTACCTGGAGAGCTCACGCGAATTTACTCTTCTCTAACTGGCTCAACTATTATGTGTACCAAGAGACGCCGTACGACATTGGACCACAGATTTAAGTGAATTCTACCTAACTTAGAGGAGGATGTTTACGAATGGGAGACAACAAACTAAACATTGAAAGCCGATTAGCACAGATTGGATCAGTGAAAGAGCCGGTAACGGGGGCAGTTAATTTCCCGATCTATCAATCCACAGCCTTCAGACATCCGAAGCTTGGTCAAAGCACCGGATTTGATTACATTCGTACAACGAACCCAACCCGAAAGGTTCTTGAAGAAGCAGCAGCTGAGCTGGAATCTGGTGATGCAGGATTCGCATGCAGCTCGGGTATGGCGGCTATTATGACGATCTTTGCCAAGTTCGGACAAGGAGATCATCTGATTATTTCGCTTGATCTCTATGGGGGTACGTATCGTTTGGTGGAACGGATCTTGTCCAAGAATGGCATTACTGCAAGCTATGTGGATACGAATGATATTGATGCACTCGAAAGTGTAAGAAATGAAAATACCAAAGCTATTTTTATTGAGACACCGACGAACCCTCTTATGATGATTACGGATATTGAAAAAGTGTGCGGCTGGGCAAGAAAGCATGGTCTATTGTCGATTGTAGATAATACATTGCTAACACCTTACTTCCAGCGCCCGATTGAGCTTGGGGCTGACATTGTCGTGCATAGTGCGACCAAATATTTGGGCGGTCATAATGATGTACTCTGTGGTCTCATCGTAACCAAGGGAAAAGAGCTGTCGGAAGAGATGGCTTTTCTACATAATTCAATCGGAGCTGTACTCTCTCCAAGCGACAGCTATCAGCTTATGCGCGGTATGAAGACACTCGCACTGCGTATGGAGCGCCATGAATACAACGCAACCAAAGTGGCCGAATTCCTGCTCGAGCACTCCTTAATTACAGATGTCTATTATCCTGCACTTACAGATCATCCAGGACATGATATTCAAAATAAACAATCCAGCGGTAACACGGGCATTCTGTCCTTCAAAGTGAAGGATGCAAGATACGTTGAGCCCGTCCTGAGACACATCAAGCTGGTAGCTTTTGCGGAGAGCCTGGGTGGAGTGGAGTCGCTGATGACCTATCCGGCTGTACAGACCCATGCGGATATTCCGGTAGAAATTCGTGACGCGATTGGTGTTGATGAGCGCCTGCTTCGTTTCTCTGTCGGAATAGAACATATTGATGATATCGTTGCTGATTTAAGCCAGGCATTTGATAAGGCTCATCAAGAGCTTGAGGGAGGCGCAGCACATGAGTAAGAAGGACCGTGACGACTCCTATAAATTTGATACGAAGCTCTTGCATTTTGGGGCAGAGATAGATGAAGGCACGGGGGCTTCCAGTGTGCCGATCTACCAGGCATCTACTTTTCATCATCATGACATATTCGCTCCGCCGGTTCATGACTACAGCCGTTCAGGGAATCCGACTCGTCAGGCGCTAGAAGACTACATTGCCTTACTGGAAGGAGGCGTTCGCGGATTTGCATACTCCTCCGGAATGGCTGCCATCTCCAGTGCGCTAATGATCTTATCTGCGGGAGATCACATTATCGCTACGGAAGATGTATATGGCGGTACTTACCGTCTGCTCAGTACGATTCTGACTCGGATGAATATTGAAACGACATTTGTGGATATGACGGATCTGGACAAGGTCAAAGCTGCATATCGCTCGAATACCAAAGCCGTATTTATGGAAACGCCGTCGAACCCAACCCTTCGTATTACCGATGTGGCAGGTGTGACAGCTTGGGCTCAGGAGAAAGGACTTATTACACTGCTTGATAATACGTTCATGACCCCTTATTATCAGCGGCCGATTGAACAAGGAGTCGATATCGTACTGCATAGTGCTACGAAATTCCTCGGAGGACACAGCGATGTGCTAGCGGGCCTTGCTGTTGCCCGGACAGAAGCCATTGCTAATGAGCTGAAGAAGCTTCAGAATGGTCTTGGTACGGTTCTTGGTGCACAAGAATCCTGGCTGCTTATGCGCGGGATGAAGACACTGGGTGCAAGAATGGCGCATTCGGAGCAAAGTGCAGCCAAGCTTGCGGCCTGGCTGACCAATCGCTCAGATATTGATGCTGTCTACTATCCTGGTCTTATGAATCATCCTGGAAGAGAGATTCATGAGAGTCAATCCACTGGGTATGGTGCCGTCGTCTCCTTTGACGTCGGGTCGGGAGAGCGTGCCAAGCAGGTGCTGAATGCAGTTAAGCTTCCGCTCGTTGCGGTAAGTCTTGGTGCGGTAGAGAGTATACTCTCTTACCCGGCGATGATGTCGCATGCGGCGATGCCTCAGGATTTCCGGCTCGACAGAGGAATTACAGACGGACTGTTGCGATTCTCTGTTGGACTTGAGGATATCGATGATCTGATTGCAGATCTGGATCAGGCACTAGCAGCTAATCGGTAGAATTAAAGTACACGATTGTGTAAGATTTTGAACCTATATATCTAGATGAAAAAGAAGCATGCTTATAATAGGTGCTTCTTTTCACATTTAACCTATGTTACGATAGACAAGACAATATTTCTATTATTGTTACATATTAACGATAAGGGAGGCTGCCGTATGAGCGGAGTAAACCATATCTTAGATAAAGCTTTGAATGGTGAGCGTCTGACTGTGGAGGACGCGACTCTTTTGTTTGAATCGGATGAAGTCGAAAAAATAGGTGAGGCTGCGCATGTCATCATGAAGCGAATGCATCCCGAACCCATCACAACCTTTGTTATCGGCCGGAACGTCAACTATACGAATGTATGTGACGTGTACTGCCGTTTTTGTGCGTTCTATCGCAGACCGGGTTCAGATGAAGGCTATGTACTGCCGGATGAAGTGATTTTCCAAAAAATTAAAGAAACCCAGGATGTGGGCGGAACAGAAATACTGATGCAGGGAGGAACGAACCCGAACCTGCCATTCAGCTATTATACGGATCTGCTGCGTGGAATTAAAGAACGTTTCCCAGATATTACGATGCACTCTTTCTCTCCAGCTGAAATTATGAAAATGCGAGAAGTGTCCGATGGTTTGACCCTTGAAGAAGTCGTTAGGCAGATTCATGAAGCGGGACTTGATTCCCTCCCAGGCGGAGGCGCTGAAATTCTTGATGACCGCACACGCCGCAAAATCAGCCGGCTTAAGGGTTCATGGCGTGACTGGATGGATGTCATGCAGACCGCACATAGAATCGGCATGAATACGACAGCAACAATGGTGATTGGATTTGGTGAAACGATGGAGGAGCGGGCGCTTCATCTGCAGCGTGTTCGTGACGCCCAGGACGAATGCATCCAGAATGGATACGATTCGGAGGGGTTCCTGGCGTTCATTCCTTGGACCTTCCAGCCGGATAACACCAACTTGAAAAAAGAGCGCCAAACTCCGGAAGCGTATCTGAAGACAGTAGCGATCAGCCGCTTGTTCCTCGATAACATCAAGAATATTCAGTCTTCTTGGGTAACGATGGGACCGGAGGTCGGTAAGCTCTCCCTTCGTTACGGCTGTAACGACTTTGGAAGCACGATGATTGAAGAGAATGTCGTTTCTGCCGCAGGTGCTACACATAAAGTGAATATTAATTCCATTCTTGAACTGATTCGTGAGACAGGGAATACACCGGCACAGCGGAATACGAAATACGAGATTCTGAGAGTATTCGACGGTCCAAACAGCAAAATTGAGAATGATTTTGTAATGCAGAATTAGATCAAACGAAAGCGCAGCAGGTACAATACCTGCTGCGCTATTTTAATTCTTATGATTTTGTTTCATCCATATCGAATATTACAGTAGCATGGGGATCAACAGAACGAACGATGGATTTCAACTGTCTCGTTTCAAACACATGTATGGAATAATAGAGAACCGGTATTTGATTCCAGTCTGGATCATGCGCTCGATTGGCTGCAGCCGAAGGTTTGGGTACTCTGTTAATCCTAACTTTTATTGCCTGCTCCAGCTTATCGGTTTGCATACTGGCAATACAAACTTGACGATTAAAGGTGAAGCCCCTCATTGCAAAGTGGACGGCTTCAACAGCAATCAAGTAAGCAAGTATCGAGTACATGGCCTGCTGAGCTCCAAACTTAATGCCTGCTCCGGTAAGAACAAGAAGATTCATGACCATGATAATACGTTCAAGCTTATTCTTGGATCTCTTTCCTCCAGAAAGGTTAGAGTTGATATGGTTTACAGCCAGTGTATCCAGGGTTCCCCCATTATTCAGCACGAGCCCAATGCCAAGTCCAAGAAACAATCCGCCTAATATGGCAGCTGCCAGCGGATGAGTCAGGACTGCAGGCAAAGAATGCAGCATTAATGCACTTAGAGAGAATACCGTTAAGCCAAGTACAGTGACGATGGCAAATTGTTTATGAACTCTCCCATAAGAGAATAGAATGAATGGCAGGTTAAACAAGAATAAAAATAGTCCAAGCCGCATCTCCATTTGATAGGCGAACATGGCGGATATACCGGTGACACCGCCGACAATGAGCTGATTCGGATGCAGGAAAAGCTCCAGCCCAATCGAAGCCAATATGCCGCCCAAGGTTACGAGCAACAGCTTCTTCAACCAGACACGATGAGGCTGCCTGGATACCTTGGATCCCGCATCGATGGGACGAGGAGAATGTGGAGGCTGGTTCATCCGATTCCTCCTTTATTCATCATCCTTGCTTTTTCAAATTAGTCGATCGTCTTTTCTTGCAGCATCTCAGACTTTTGCTGCTTCTTCGTGTTCTTGAACTTGAAGATTTTATCCAGCATACGGTAAATGTGTTTGGACTCTTTAGTTAGAAGAGGCCCAAGTATCGCTAGAATAAGCACATAGATCGCAGCAAAAGGCTGGATGATCGCCATAAGTCCGCCCGTTGCGGCCATGTTTGCCAGCAGGATAGAGAATTCTCCACGGGAGACGATGGTTAGACCAATATTGGAGGAAGCCTTTGGAGACAACCCCGCACTCTTTCCGGCAAGCATACCCGCTGTAAAGTTACCTATTAAGGTAATAATTACGGCAATAATGGCCAGCCATACGGCTTCTCCTCCAAGAGACAATGGATCGATAGATAGTCCAAAGCTAAAGAAGAAGATCGCACCGAAGAAATCCTTGAATGGCATAATTAGATGCTCAATCCGCTTCGCATGCGTGGTTTCTGCTAGAACAAGTCCGACAAGCAGAGCCCCGATGGCTTCAGCAACATGAATAGTTTCAGAGAAGCCGGCTACCAGGAATAAGGATCCGAAGATGACGAGTGAGAATAGCTCGTTGTTTCGGATATTAAGCAGTTTATTCAAGACAGGTACCAGCTTGCGTCCCAGGATGATAACGATCAGCATGTAGCCGAGTGCAATGAGTGCTGACATAATGACGCCGCCGATGGATGACGAGTCACTGAGCACCAGACCCGACAGAATCGAAATATAAACGGCGAGAAAGACGTCCTCAAACATGATAATACCCAGAATCATTTCCGTTTCCGGATTGGCTGTACGTTTCAGATCGACAAGCACTTTGGCTACGATGGCACTTGAAGATATGGTTGTAATACCTGCAATGATGAGTGCTTCTGCAACCGGGAAGCCGCCGGCAAAGCCGAGAACGAGTCCCAGTGTAAAGTTAATGCCTATATAAATACTGCCGCCAACGACGATGGACTTGCCTGACTTCAGCAATCTGCCGACTGAGAATTCAAGTCCCAGATAGAAGAGCAGGAACAATACGCCGATACGGCCAAGGAAATCTATAAGACCGGCGCTCTCGATAAAACGAAAGTCGAGATGCCATATTTTAGCTGCATGAGGTCCTACCGCCATACCAATCAAAATGTAGAATGGAATAACGGAGAACCGGAGTTTAGACGAGATCAGTCCGGCAGCCGCGATGAGAGCGATCGCCAGACCGACTTCTAGTACCAAATGATCCACGTTCTCACCATCTTCCATCCTTTAAAATTTGTTTTAGTTTTTGTTGTTGCTGTCTTTCACCAACTGCAATCAATGTAGAATCGGCCGCAATCTGCAGATCCGGACCAGGACTGATATGCTTTTTGTTATTCTTCTCCATAACGGCAATAATGGTCGCACCGGAATTTTGACGAATATCCAGCTCTCCAATGGTCTTGCCGACACAATTGTAATTTCCATCAATCTTGTACCATTCTATAATTAAATCGTCCAGCGTCATCTCGACACGCTCGAGCTGCTTAGGCTTGTATGTCATTCCGCCAACAATCGCTGCCAGCTGACGGGCCTCATAATCTTCAAGAGAGATCATGGAGATGCTTTGATCGGGGTCTTCATATTCGAAGTGATATAATTCACGACGTCCGTCGTCATGAATAACGACAACAATTTTATCTCCACTGCTGGTTGTAGCCTGAAATTTTCGGCCGATACCCGGCAGATCAGTTTCACGAATTTCCATGGTTGTGTTAATGCCTCCTATAAATCATGTTTTAGTTATAATAGTATAGAGATAGTATAGGCAAGGGCGTGTCATAAAACTCTAGACACGTCCTAGTTAAGCACTAACAAACATAGAAGTGAATTTTATAGGCTTCAAATAAAGCTTTCGCTTTATAAGGCCGTAATACGCCTTGAAGGGCGGATTAATAATGAGGTATTCGAACAGCATAAATACCGCCAGCATCACGAACAGGAAATTCGTCTCATTCAGTGCTTTAGGCTGGAACCCCGGTGACTTGATCATCGACTTAGGATGATTGCTCATGGTATTGTCCATCGGTTCTTCATAGATCGGCTCGCTATGGCCTTTCACCTTGAGAAGATGGGTCTTGTCAACGTCTCCTTCAATCACCGGATACTGGAATGAGATGATCGGGATAATACAAATAAATACAACAAATATGAATTTATATACTGTTCTGTCGTATTTCATCTCTTATCCCTCCTCGCATGATACTGTTATAAAAATAATAACACAAATTTGTGTCGACTCCAAATAGGTATTTATTTTCTTTTATATTGAGAAAACATGACAACCTTTCCAAAAAGCCGCTTCGTATATCCCCCTCTTGCTGACCATATAATAATTCTAAGAAAGAGAAGGGAGTGAGCCTTGTGGAATTGTTCGTGGTATGGACGGAAGCCCAGGACCAAGATACAGCGGAACACTTTTACCGTTTCATCAAAGATAAGACGAAGGGGTTACATATAAGTAAACAAGGGTTCCGATTCTCTTATCGTCAGCATGAGGGCAAGGCAGCCTGGATCTGCAAAGGATATGAGAACCATCCCGGATTCCAAGATGGATTGCCGCGCATGTATGAAATTATGGCATCCGGTCTTGCGGATTATGTCATTGAATGCAAAGAGGAGCAGCAGCTGAGGCGATTGATTGAAAGGGAATGCGTCAACATGGAGCCCGACGAGCTGGAACGGGTGAAGCGCATATGTGCACCTCTGTTGAAATCGAGAATGGAGACAGAGCAGGGGACTCGCGAGCTAAGACATGGCAAGCTTACAAGAGGTATTCTAGATACGCTTCAGGACATACCGGTTGTTCACTTAGAGGGAGCCATTCAATTTCGCCTTCAGGAATACAAGAATGAACTGCATGAGATTGTGGAATATGCTTTAGACGAGTTCTATATGGATCGACAATATGAAGAATTCATGGGCTTATTGAAATACTTTGTTTATTTTCAGGATCCTAAGGTTCCTTTAATTCATGTGGTTCATAAGGGCAAGCATGATTTTATTTTGCTGGATGAAGCCTATAAGCCGATGCCAATGCCGCAAGAAGAAAGTGTAATTATGGAAATGCCGGGTATGGAGCTTGAGATGGAAGTCGAAGATATGATTATTAGCCGCTTAATTTCGATTTCCCCTAAAAAAATGAAGCTGCATACGAAAACTCCGGAATTTCCGCTGATCCATACGATCTCTCAAATCTTTGAAGATAAGGTGGAGATCTGCCGGAGCTGTGTTCATTGCCGGAATTTAACGGAAGCTGGTTCATTGTCACTTGACGAAGAGGAAACTTTGGAATTATAATACTGCTTATTAAAAGCGATGACAAAGACAAGGGTCTTAGAGAAGGACAGTACAGAGAGAGGGAACATCAGGCTGCAATTTCCTCCGGTTACCTGCTACAGACTTACCCCTTTGTAGCTGCAGTTCAGAACGTTTATCCTCACGGGGAGGCTAGTAAGAACCGCCGGAATCATGTCCGTTATCATACATGCTTAAATGAGGGCTGTACAGTGTAGTTTAACTGAAGCAGCTGAATTAGGGTGGAACCACGAGTATACACACTCGTCCCTTTGCCGGGACGGGTGTTTTTTGCGTTCGCATAGAATACACTCTTTCGTCACCGGCTTATACAAGCGATGAGGAGGAAGTAAACATGTCAGTTAGTATCAAATTGCCAGATGGATCAGTCAGAGAGTACGACAATGGAGCCAGTATTCTAGATGTTGCTGCTTCCATTAGCAGTGGTCTCAAAAAGAATGCACTAGCGGGTAAGCTGGACGGAATTGTGGTGGATCTATCCACTCCACTTCGGGAAGGTGCCGTCGTTGAGATCGTAACCGGAGATTCATCAGATGGGCTTGAAGTGCTTCGTCACAGTTCTGCTCATTTGCTGGCCCAAGCGGTTAAGCGTTTATTCGGGAACAAAGAGGTGCATCTCGGTGTAGGACCTGTCATTGAAGATGGCTTCTATTATGACATGGATCTTGAGCATGGGCTTAACCCCGAAGATCTTCTCAAAATTGAGAAGGAAATGGAGCGAATCGTGAATGAGAATCTTCCGATCGTCCGCAAGGAAGTGAGCAGAGAGGAAGCACTTCGTATCTTTGGTGAGCTTGGTGATCCTTACAAGCTGGAGCTGATCCGTGATCTTCCGGAGGACAGCATCATTTCCATTTACGAGCAAGGTGAATTCTTTGATCTGTGCCGCGGACCACACGTCCCTTCCACTGGCAAGATCAAGGTGTTCAAGCTGATGAACGTGGCCGGAGCATACTGGCGCGGTGACAGCAAGAACAAAATGCTGCAGCGTGTATACGGTACTGCATTTGCCAAGAAAGCTCAGCTAGATGAGCATTTGCATTATTTGGAAGAAGCGAAGAAGCGTGACCATCGTAAGCTCGGTAAAGAGCTCGGCATGTTCACATTCTCTCAGCTGGTAGGTCAAGGCCTGCCGATCTGGCTGCCGAATGGTGCCAAGCTGCGCCGTACACTGGAGCGTTACATTGTGGATCTGGAAGAAAGTCTTGGCTATCAGCACGTATATACTCCGGTACTGGGTAATGTCGAGCTATACAAAACTTCGGGTCACTGGGAGCACTATCAGGAGGATATGTTCCCTACTATGGAGCTGGATAACGAGGCGCTTGTACTTCGTCCGATGAACTGTCCGCACCATATGATGGTATATAAAAATGAAATGCACAGCTATCGGGATCTGCCTGTCCGTATTGCAGAGCTTGGAATGCAGCATCGTTATGAAATGTCAGGAGCGCTGACTGGTTTGCACCGTGTTCGTGCAATGACACTGAACGATTCCCATATTTTCTGTCGCCCGGATCAGATCAAGGAAGAATTCGCACGCGTTATTGAACTGATCATGATTGCATACAAAGATTTTGGAATTCATGATTACAGATTCCGACTGTCTTACCGTGATCCTCAGGATACAGAGAAATATTTCCAAAACGATGAGATGTGGGAAATGTCGCAGCGTATGCTTAGAGAGGTTGTAGAAGGTCTTGATATGCCGTTCTATGAGGCAGAAGGGGAAGCGGCATTCTATGGTCCGAAACTTGATGTTCAAGTTAAAACAGCTCTTGGCAAGGAAGAGACACTCTCCACTGTACAGCTGGACTTCCTGCTGCCTGAGCGTTTCGAACTCGAATATGTAGGGGAAGATGGTCAGAAGCATCGTCCAGTCGTGATCCATCGCGGCATTTTGGGAACTATGGAGCGTTTCACTGCGTTCTTGCTCGAAAACTTTGCTGGAAACTTCCCGCTCTGGCTGTCTCCGGTTCAGGCCAAAGTTATTCCGGTATCCATTCACTTCGAAGAGTATGCGCGTCAGGTTGAAGATCAGCTGAAGCGTGCCGGTATTTCAGTAAATGCCGATCTGCGGAATGAGAAATTGGGCTATAAGATTCGTGAAGCTCAGCTCGAGAAGACTCCTTATATGTTCATTGTCGGCGAAAATGAAATGAATGAAGGCAGTGTGTCTGTCCGCAAACGCGGTGAGGGGGATCTTGGGGCGAAGCCGCTTCAAGAGGTTGTGGCGATGCTGAAAGAGGAAATTAATTCACGTACAGTTTAAAAAAAACAGCGAGGATCAATTTCATTACACATGATGAAATTGATCCTTTTGCATAATATGGATTCGATATGGAGAACCTCTGCTTATGAAAGGGAGGTTCATCTTATGGAATATCGCATGATTCGGCGATGTATGATGTTACTTCAATTCCTGCTGATCTGTTACTTCTTGCTGTGCTGTAATTCGCAGGCTGTGGCGAGGGACTCCGAGAAATCAGAGGCTGTTCTTGCGCCCAAAAGCGAGCAGGTGCTCCACACGATAAATGTGACAGCTACGGGTTATACGGCAGGATATGAATCCACAGGAAAACGATCGAATCATCCTGAGTATGGAATAACCTATTCCGGCGTCAAAGTACACCGCAATAAAGAAGGGGTTTCAACCATTGCTGCTGATCCCAAGGTGTTTCCGCTTGGTACCGTCCTGTATATTCCTGGATACGGATATGGAATTGTAGCTGATACAGGCTCCGCTATTAAAGGCTCCAAGATCGATCTTTATTTTCCCACGACCAAGGCAGTATATAGTGAATGGGGAAAGCGGGATGTGCAGGTGCAAGTTGTGAAGCAAGGGAATGGGAAATGTACAGAGCAAATGATCAAGCAGCTAGGAGAGGCATTAACGGTGAATAAATTTATCCCAGATGCACTGCTTGACAAGGAAATTTAATATCTGCACGATCAGGCGAGTCCGAAGAAATTGACAGCATATTCTGTTCATTTCTTTGGGCTCTTTTTATATATTTGTAATTTTGAAGGAGCTGAATAAGAACACATTGATCGTCACATAATACTTTTCGGGGATCGAAAGACACCCCGCCCAGACAACAGCATGCAGATCATTCACTTGCGTGAAAAGGGAGGTGAACCAAGTGAAAAAAGCAAATTCTCAAAACGCTCAAGGTTACCAAACGCCAAATGAGAAGTATGATGCAGAATTTGGAGCAGAACAAAATTCTGCTGCACAAAAAGTTCAACAAGCTAAAACGAACAAAGTGCAAGATAACTTCCAAACACCAGATGAGAAGTATGATGCAGAATTTGGCACAGAGCCAAACGCTGCTGCACAAAAAGTTCAACAGTCTAAAATGAACAAAAAACAATAATGTATAGAGGACAGGCCCTTCGGGGTCTGTTTTTTACATAAAAAGGAAGTGTCTCCGTCTAGAGACTGAGATGAATTTCATTCCAGCGCCGCTCCTTCATTCCAAGTTATTGACATATAATGAATACATACAAGCAGTACCATTCAGTTTTTCGCTAAAGCAAGTCAATAATCAGTTGAGGAGATCAGAGCTTATGTTTAACAGAATTGTAGGTGCAGCCCTTCTTATTGGCGTTGGGATTATGGTGTTTCTTCAGCTCAGGTATACCGGAGATATCAGTTTGGGATATATCATTTCGACGTTCTGGCCGGTTATCTTGCTGTATCTCGGTTTTATCAATTTAAAGGAAAAAAATAATGTGGGCGGTCTGGTGCTGCTTGCGCTCGGTATTTATTTTATGGGCAAAAATCTAGGATTCGTGTCGCTCTCATTCGGTGACTTGTTCCGGTATGCAATACCAATTGCCCTTGTGGGAGGCGGTTTGTATGTCCTCCTTAGCCCGCGAAGAAGAGATCGCAAGCATACAGAGGATTCGGAGTCTCATCATTCAAGCCCTTTTCCGAATCATATTCCAGCTGAGCCTCAGCCTCCAATGTACAGTGATCTGGATCAGCAGTTCGAGCAGAAGTTTGGAAAGACTTACGATCAGGACGAGAGCAGCAAAAGTAAGAAGTCTTCAATAGAAGAAGAATTCCATTTCGAAGACAACCTAAAGCACAAACATAAACATCACAACCATAAAAACAAGCATCATAAGAATAAGCATGAGTATAGCCACAGCTATGAATGGGACAACAGCGAGAAGAACACGGGCTACGCGTATAATGATGACTCAAAGATAAACAAATCTACATTTATAGGTGAAATTAAGCTGGGTGAAGAATATTATGAACTCAAGCCTACGAACATATCGCAGTTTATCGGAGACACCGTTATTGATTTGACCAAAGCCCAAATTCCTTATGGAGAAACCAGAATTAATATTTCGGCGTTTATTGGCGACATCAAAGTATACACACCCAGGGACATGGATCTTGGCATTACCGTTAACTCCAATTCGTTTATTGGTGATATGACCGTACTGAGTGAAACCAAGAGTGGATTTATGGGGAATGTCAGCGCCCAGACACCGAATTACAAAGAAGCAGAGAAGAAAGTACGGATTATCGTCAGTGTGTTTATCGGTGACGTTAAAGTAAATTCGGTAGGTTAAAATGATGAAGATGATATTTCGTACAGCCAAATGGGAGCTCTTGTTGTTCTTTGTCACAAACAGTCTGATTACCATCGGAATTATTTATACGACACTCAGGAGGGGGCTTGGTGATTTTACGCAGTCTCCAGCCTGGATCTACTCCGTAATTACGATTGTGATCTCAACCATTGTGATCGGATATATTGCGGGGCTGCGCATTCAGCGCAAAATTGATATGCTGGACTTAAGCATGCTGCAGGTGACTAAAGGGAATCTTTCCACTCGAATGAGTGAAACGGAGGATTCCTCTTTTTCCAGTGTGTACCGCCAGTTTAATACGATGATGGATGCCGTGGAGCACAAGGTGAAATGGGTGCAAAAGTGGGGAGAGCAGGAGGTTGTGGAGAAGGAAAAGGCTGCTGAAACCGCAGTGCTTGAGGAAAGGCGGCGAATGGCCAGAGATCTGCATGATACGGTCAGTCAGCAGTTATTTGCCATTCATATGTCCGCTTCTGCCTTGCCCACTTTGCTTCAGAATCGGAATGAAGAGCAAGGTAAGATGGTGCTGGATCAGCTGATCACGATGTCTCAGACTGCACAGAAGCAGATGCGGGCACTCATTGCCCAGCTGCGGCCGGTTGAGCTCGAGAATCGAAGTCTTGCTGAGGCGCTTGAAATCTGGTTTCCGGATTATTGTCGGCAGAATGGGCTGAAAGGTGTTAAAGAGCTGGAAATTATTGGTGATATTTCTGAGGCGATCGAGCATCAAATGTTTCTGATTATACAAGAAGCGATGGCGAACATTGTAAAGCACTCGGGAGCCAGCTTCGTAAGCCTGTCACTAAGAGAGGAGCCCAGACAAATTGCGTTTAGTGTAAGTGACAACGGCAAGGGATTTAAGGCAGATGCGTCTGGAAGACAGGGATCATACGGTTTAATGACCATGAGAGAGAGAGCGGAGAAGCTCGGAGGTCATGTCGATATCATTACATTGCCAGGTGCGGGGACAACAATTAGGGTGCTTATACCCAAATTCCCAGATGAAGCCTGACCTGAGTATCTTCTATTATAAAAGGAGAAGGAATGAATGAGCGTGCAGAAGACAAAGATTATGATCGTAGATGATCATGATATGGTAAGAATGGGCTTAAAAACGTATCTGAGTTTGGATCCTTCATTTGAAGTCGTTCTCGAGGGAACGGATGGACAGCATGCCATTGAGCTTCTTCGAAACTGTGCTGCAGACGACTTACCAGAACTGATTCTGATGGATTTGATGATGCCGCGGCTGAACGGAGCAGAAGCAACCAGAGCCATTCTGCCTGAATTCCCGAATGTAAAAATCATTATTTTGACCAGTTTTCTGGAGGATCATCTTGTACTTGAGGCTATTGAGTCCGGGGCGGTGAGCTATGTATTAAAAACCGTGTCCGCAGAAGAGCTGATCTATGCTTTGCAAGGAGCAAAGAGAGGCATGCCTGTCATGACCAATGATATATCGAGAGCGCTGACAAGAGGACTGCGGCAAAAAACCGTCAAGGAAGATGATTCGGGAATGACAGAGCGGGAGAAGGAAGTGCTGCTGCTTATTGCCGAAGGTAAGAGTAATAAGGATATTTCTGAGGAGCTTCATATCAGTATCAAGACAGTAAAGACGCATGTCAGCAATCTGCTGATGAAATGTGAAATGGAGGACCGGACACAACTGGCCATCTACGCTCATCGCAAAGGCTGGGTAAATACATAATCGCTTCACTACCTGTAACAGATCAATCCGATATGTTCTTTCATGAAAATTATGCGGTTTTATCTCCTTTTTAATTGTTTTTAATGTGTACTTAAGGTTTAAAGTACAAAATAAAGACAGTTAATAGAACATCTTCTGTAATATGAGATTAGGAGGTCAAACGACATGAGCGACAATAACAACAATAACAGATTCGGTCGTGAAGATGATGAGCGTGAACAATCATTTAATGAATCCCGCAAATCCGAAAACAGCAGCTCTTACTATTATTCCTATGGACCCTTTCAATCCATGAATACCGATAAGGAGAATCATACGCCTGAGGCAAACGATGTAGAGGTTACACCCCCTGAACCCGTTAAACCTATACCTACCATGGTTGAGAGAAGCTCAAGCCATTTCACTCGTTCCGGAGGCTCCTACAACCGTTCCGATAGTGAAGCTCAAGGTTCCGGCGGAGGCGGTGGAGATCAGCGGAACTGGAATTATAATCGCAAGCCCAAAACGAGATCGAATTTCAAAACAGGTGTGTTTTCCTTTATTGCAGGTATGCTCGTTATTGCGGTCCTAATGTTTACATCCGATCGTATGAATTTATTTACCCCGGAAGCCGCATTATCGAACAATACAACTTCAGCAGGCGAGACAGCCAGCAGCGAGCCAGTTACATCAAGCGGCTCGGGTGTAACGACCTCATTGCCTGTGGGTTCACAGGATATATCGGGTGTCGTTAGCAAAGTAAGTCCCGCGGTTGTAGAAATTGAGACCTTCTCAAATTCAGCATCAAGCAATTCAAGACAAAGTCCATATTATAATGATCCACTATATCAATACTTCTTCGGCGGTAATGGCGGAGGAAGCAGCTCGAACAACGGAAACGGAAACGGAAATGGAAATGGAAATGGAAGCAACGGACAATCCTCCAGCCAACTGACTCCTCTGGGTGTAGGATCTGGATTTATCTTTGAGAAAGACGGTTATATTCTGACTAATGAGCATGTGGTTTCGGGTGCTGATGTTATCCAGGTCACACTGGAGGACAACAATAAACCGTACGAAGCGAAGCTGCTCGGAAGCAGTCCAGATCTGGATCTGGCCGTGCTCAAAATTGAAGGCGATGATTTTCCAGTCGCGGCTATGGGCAACTCCGATGATGTACAGGTAGGTGAATGGCTCGTCGCAATTGGTAACCCAGGCGGATTCGAGCATACGGTAACAGCAGGAGTGCTGTCCGCGAAGGATCGTACGATTACAATTAATGATGAAACAACAGGTGAAGCGAATGAGTACAACAACCTGCTTCAAACCGATGCTTCGATTAACCCAGGGAACTCGGGTGGCCCGCTTCTCAATCTGCAGGGTGAAGTGATCGGTATGAACGTGGCTGTAAGTGCAGATGCACAGGGTATTGGATTCGCGATTCCTTCCAGTGTTATTCTGAATGTAGTTGATAAGCTTAAAAATAATGAAGAAATCCCAAAAGAACCAGAGCCATTCATTGGCGCGTCTCTGATGGATTTGACTCCGGAAGTGGCGAAACAGATGGGAACTGATCTTACAGAAGGCTCTGTTGTCATGAACCTGGTTTATCAATCTCCGGCTTATACTGCAGACCTTCGTCCGTATGATATTATTACAGGAATTAACGGCGAGAACTATGCAACAACCACCGATCTCATTGAACAGATTCAAACGCATAAAGTCGGTGATGAAATTACATTGAATGTAAACAGAGATGGGAACACGATGGATGTCAAAGTAAAGATCGGCGATCGGAATGACTTTGACACGACGGAAACTCAAAATTCACAAAGCATTGCGCCGTAAGTGTAACGTATCAGAATGAATATCTGATAAGCTGAAAGCGAAGGGGGAGACGCCCTTTCGCTTTTTTTTGCCTTCTTCGTATGAGATAGAAAGCAAACGCGATGCCTGATACAATATAAGGAAGAAAGAGAAAGAGAACCATTCATTGAATGGGATAAAGAAGGAGATGCTGGGGTGCGTTCGAAGATCTTAATTATTGATGATGACGATAAAATTATATCCATGCTTAGAAGAGGCCTTGCCTTTGAAGGGTATGACGTGCTTACGGCGTCAAACGGAGCAGAGGGTTTACAAAAAATGCTTGAGGTCGATCCTGATGTTGTGGTTCTCGATGTGATGATGCCCAAGGTGGATGGATTTGAAGTATGCAGACGGCTTAGGGAAGGGGGAAGCACGGTCCCTATCCTGATGCTGACGGCAAAAGACGAAATTGAGCAGCGGGTCAAGGGTCTTGACCTTGGTGCAGATGATTATCTTGTTAAGCCATTTGCGCTGGAAGAGCTCCTCGCCAGGGTCAGAGCGCTGTTGAGACGTAAGACGGAAACAAATGAGAGCAGCAGCAACCGACTGACATTTGAAGATGTGATCCTGGATTATGATGCACGTGAGGTACATCGTGCAGGACAGCGCCTTGATCTGACGGCTAAAGAATTTGAACTGCTGTATTTGTTCATGCAGAATCCTAAGCGTGTGCTGTCCAGAGATTTAATAATGGATAAGATCTGGGGCTTTGATTACAGTGGAGAGTCGAATGTGCTTGAGGTATATATTGCAATGCTGCGGCAAAAAACAGAAGAGCACGGAGGTAAACGTATAATTCAGACCATTCGTGGTGCTGGTTATATTCTGAGAGGAGACAACTAGTATGTCCATCCGGTTACGGCTGACTTTATGGTATTCAGGCTTGCTTGCTGCCGTACTGCTTCTATTTGGTTCCGTAATTTACGCCCTTGTGCATTATTACGCATACGAAGATGTAGAATCCGAGATTCTCACTCAGACAAAGAGTATCAGTCAGCGTATTAGTGCTGTGCTCGTTCGAAATCCGGATTTTACCGAGGAGCTGAATTTGATTCTTCCAGAGAAGGCGAATCAGCTTGCAGATTTACAAATTTATGTCCAATTATATAACTATACAAGCGACAGAGCGGTGGCTTCTGATAATTTACGTGATTATCGGTTTAGCGTGCCTGACTTTGAGAAAGCGGGAACGAGCGAGGGCTGGGCAAGAATGACCGTCGATAATTCCCCTTTTCTCGTGTATCAGTTTCCATTGGTGCTGCAATCGACAGATCAGGTGATTGGTATGCTGCAAGTAGGCACAATTACGGCATCCGAAGATCGTTTAATGGACAGGCTGCTGCTCATTCTGATCTATGTGTCCATCATTACGCTCGTTCTGGCCATGAGTGTAGGTTTGTTTCTCGCCCGCAAGTCCATGCGTCCGCTGATCCATATTATTGATGCGGCAGATGGTATTCAGTCTGGAAATGATCTGAGCATACGAATCGAGTATAACGGACCTAATGATGAGATTGGCAAACTGATCACAACTGTAAATAACATGCTTGCACGTACAGAGGGATTCTTCAAAGAGCTGGAGGATGCTTATGCAGCCCAAAGACGATTCGTCTCTGACGCCTCTCATGAATTAAGAACGCCGCTGACGACGATCAGAGGCAATACCGATTTCCTGAAAAAGCTGTGGGATCCCGATCCGGAAGACCGCAAGCCGCTGACAGAGGAAATGAAGGAGCAAATGACCTTGGAAGCCATTGAGGATATTGCGGATGAGGGCAGACGAATGAGCAGGCTCGTTAATGATATGCTGTCCCTGGCTCGTGCAGATACTGGGCAGACCATAGATTTGAACCCAACTCCTCTGTCGATATTGGTGAAGGATGTAGCACGCAGAGCTCAGCATCTTCCTCGCACGGCAGAATGGAAATACAGCGATCTTGAAGTGCTCAATGGCGCCTATGTTCTAGGTAATAAAGATTATTTGCAGCAAATGCTGTTTATCTTTATAGAGAATGCCTTTAAATATACACCTGAGGGTGAAGTGACTCTCGATGCTGTGGTGTATAACGGACAAGTGGGTCTGCGCATTAGTGATACGGGCATAGGAATGGATAAGAATGAGGTTCCTTACATCTTTGACCGCTTCTACCGAGCAGATGAGTCAAGGGGGATCACGAAGGGGACTGGACTTGGATTATCCATCGCAAAATGGATTATTGACGAGCATAACGGATCAGTGGAGGTTGTTACTAAGCTGGGAGAAGGAACAACATTTATTGTATGGCTCCCGCTCGAGTTGGCTCCCCCTCTGGAATAAGGTATAATACGAAATGCGGAGCTTTTTTCTTAGACGAAGATTACAGGCTCCATTATGTGTAAAGAAAGCAGGTGGCAACATGGAAGTACTACGAATTTCTCCTCGCGGTTACTGCTATGGTGTGGTAGATGCTATGGTGCTCGCAAGACAGGCGGCGAACAATTTGGATTTACCGCGGCCCATTTATATACTTGGTATGATCGTTCATAACAGCCATGTGACGAATTCCTTTGAAGACGAAGGCATTATTACGCTTGATGGCCCGAATCGGATGGAGATCTTGAAGCAGGTTGAGAAGGGCACGGTTATTTTTACAGCTCATGGGGTCTCTCCTGAAGTGCGCAAGCTGGCAAGAGACAAAGGTCTTACGACCGTTGATGCAACATGCCCGGATGTAACTAAGACTCACGACCTGATTAAAGAAAAGTCGCAAGAAGGCTATCAGATTATTTATATCGGTAAGAAGGGGCATCCTGAACCGGAGGGAGCCATCGGTATTGCTCCGGATTGCGTTCATTTAATTGAACGTGAGGACGAGATTGATTCACTAGATGTACCAAACGGCAAAATCATCATTACAAACCAAACGACGATGAGCCAATGGGATATCAAGCACATTATGAAGAAGCTGCTGGAAAAATATCCGGGTGCAGAAGTGCATAATGAGATTTGTTTGGCGACTCAGGTTCGCCAGGAGGCTGTTGCAGAGCAAGCGGGTCAAGCCGATCTCGTTATCGTTGTCGGTGATCCGCGCAGCAATAACTCCAATCGTTTGGCTCAAGTATCAGAAGAGATTGCAGGGACTACAGCTTACCGGGTGTCTGATGTAACAGAGATTAAACAGGAGTGGCTTCAAGGCGTCAATAAAGTAGCTGTAACTTCAGGAGCATCCACGCCTACTCCAATTACGAAGGAAGTCATTACCTATCTGGAGCAATATGATCATGACAAACCGGAGACTTGGGAAATCCAGCGGACCATCAACATGAAGAAGCTGCTTCCACCCGTACGGGTCAAAACCAAATCATAATACTATCACGAGGAAGGTCGGCAACTTGCTGATCTTCCTCTTTTATTTAGAAATTTATGCTTGGGACAGTGTCAAAAGGTGGGGGACGTACATAAGCTAATCTATTATTGACGGATGAGAAATAATGATGTATAGTTGCTTTAACGTATAAAAGCTTAAAAGCGAACAAGCGTTTAAGTGTGAAATAACTTATACAAAATATGAGGTCATTCATAAACGGACTTTAATTTCTTATCGAGAGGCAGGTATCGATGATATATGATCGTTATAACAGGAAACTCTACGCCAGAGGAACAGCTTCAGGATATTATTGCCGTCATTGAGAAGGAAGGGCTCCAGGTTCATCTCTCGAGAGGGAAGGATCGGACAGTCATCGGTCTCATTGGCTCCGTTGAACCCAAATTAGCAGAACATTTACGACAAATGAAAGGTGTAGAGAACGTGGTCAAAATTTCGAAATCATACAAATTAGCAAGCAGAGACTTTCATCCTGAAGATACAGTCATTTCAATAAAGGGAGTCAATATTGGCGGCGGTGAGCTGGTCGTCATGGGCGGTCCTTGTGCGGTTGAATCCGCAGAGCAGATCGATGAGATTGCGGGACTTGTCAAGGCAGCAGGTGGTCAGATACTTCGCGGAGGAGCATTTAAACCACGGACCGGCCCTTACAGCTTCCAAGGTGTTGGGGTGGAGGGTCTTATCATGATGGCAGAAGCGGGGAAGAAACACGACCTTCTAACCATTACTGAAGTCATGACACCTGAATATGTAGACATTTGTGCCGAGTACGCAGATATCCTTCAAGTTGGAACACGTAACATGCAAAATTTTGACTTGCTTCGCAAGCTCGGAACCTGCGGTAAGCCTGTGCTTCTTAAACGCGGCTTCAGTGCAACTTATGATGAATTCTTGAATGCAGCCGAGTACATCCTGGCGGGAGGGAATCCGAACGTGATGCTCTGCGAACGCGGAATCCGTACATTTGAGACTTATACTCGTAATACACTGGATTTGTCAGCGATTCCTGTACTTCAGCAGCTTAGCCATCTGCCAGTCATTTCTGACCCTAGTCATGGAACGGGACGCAGAGAGCTTGTTGAACCGATGACGAAGGCTTCTGTAGCAGCTGGAGCGGATGGATTGATTATTGAAATGCATACAGACCCTGATAATTCGATGACGGGCGACGGTGTTCAATCGTTGTTCCCGGATCAGTTTGCTCAGTTGCTTCAAGATCTAGAGAAGCTCGCTCCAATCGTAGGTAAGACATTTAATACAAAGAAATCACCAATAACTGCAAGTCGTTAATATTGACAAAGACGAATTTTATTGATAATAGGTAAAATATTGATAAAATGACAAATTAAATGTATCACTCTCATGTGATAAATAAGCCTATCTTTCCGGCAACGAAACCGGAGATTTAGGCTATTTGTCTATATTCGTATTTTTTCATTAAAGTGTGAGTATATCTTACACTAGTATAAAAAATACCTGACATAAGTATTGACGATGTAAGATTTGGGATTTATACTTACCTCAGTTGAAAATTCGATTTAATGAACATTCACAAGGCTTAGGTCGTCAAATGTTCGGAAAATTTGGGAGGAAGAACACATGTCTGTTGAAAATGTATTGAAATCAATTCAGGAAAACAACATTGAATGGGTAGATTTTCGTTTTGTAGATCTATCTGGCCGCGCTCACCATATCTCTCTGCCAGCTTCTGAAGTTGAAGCAGAAACCTTTGTTAACGGGGTAGCATTTGATGGATCTTCTATTCCAGGCTTCCGCGGTATCGAAGAATCCGATATGGTTATGATGCCGGATCCAGAATCCACTTTCATTGACCCATTCACAGCACATCCTACACTAAACGTAATGTGTGATATTTTCACTCCAGACGGAGAGCGGTATGAGCGTGACCCGC
Source organism: Paenibacillus sp. TCA20 (assembly GCF_000732325.1). Classification (GTDB taxonomy): domain Bacteria; phylum Bacillota; class Bacilli; order Paenibacillales; family Paenibacillaceae; genus Paenibacillus; species Paenibacillus urinalis. The sequence continues at coordinate 572,833 of NZ_BBIW01000001.1, read as the reverse complement.
GCGGTATTGCTGTTAAAGCGGAAGAATATCTGCAAAAAGCAGGTATCGGTACACGTGCAAACTTTGCTCCGGAATCCGAATTCTTTATCTTTGACGACGTACGTTATGAAAGTGGAACGAACAGCTCTTCTTACTATGTTGATTCCGAAGAAGCAGCTTGGAACACAAACCGCAAAGAAGAAGGCGGTAACCTTGGTTTCAAGATCCGCACTAAAGGCGGATATGTTCCTGTCGCTCCAATGGATACTCAACAAGATATCCGCAGTGAAATGTCCCGTCTTCTTGATGAAGTAGGGATTCGCGTTGAGCGTCACCATCATGAAGTTGCAACTGCGGGTCAAGCAGAAATCAACTTCCGTTTTGATACATTGAAGAAAACAGCAGATAACCTGCTCGTTTACAAATACATCGTTCATAACACAGCTCGTCAATATGGTAAAGTGGCAACCTTCATGCCTAAACCGCTCTTCGGCGATAACGGCAGCGGAATGCACGTTCACCAATCTATCTTTGACGGCGATACTCCTTTGTTCTATGAAAAAGGCGCATACGCGAACCTGAGTGAAATGGCGCTTCACTACATTGGCGGTATTCTGTACCATGCTCCAGCACTGATCGCACTCACTAACCCTAGTACAAACTCGTTTAAACGTCTTGTACCTGGTTATGAAGCGCCAGTTAACCTTGTATACTCCAAAGGTAACCGTTCTGCAGCGGTACGTATTCCAGTGGCAGCTGTAACACCTAAAGGTTGTCGTATCGAGTTCCGTACTCCGGACTCTACTGCTAACCCTTATCTTGCATTTGCAGCAATGCTTATGGCAGGTCTTGACGGAATCAAACGCAAGATCAACCCAACTGAGCTTGGATATGGTCCAATCGACAAGAACATCTATGAATTGTCTGATGCAGACAAAGAGAACATCCGCAGCGTACCAGCTTCTCTAGACGAGGCGCTTGACGCTCTTGCATCTGACTTTGAGTTCTTGACAGAAGGCGGCGTATTCACTAAAGAATTCATTGATAACTACATTGAATTCAAACGCGCTGAAGCTAAAGCTGTATCAATCCGTGTTCATCCACACGAATACAGCCTGTACTTCGACTGCTAATCAGCACTCATATTACATTATCATTAATTATAAGCCCTCGGGAAATCTAGTTTCCCGGGGGTTTCCCTTATTTGTAACGATACTGCCTTATATTCGTGTGAAAAACACTTGAAGACACGAACGATTACTGCTATCATACCAATAATCATACGTATCATTAGATGTTATATTTGGGTAGAACAACTTGGAGAGAAGGGCGGTTTTTAGATTGAATAAGAGAGCATTTAACTTCAATGCGGGACCTGCAGCACTGCCACTAGAGGTGCTCACTCGGGCACAGGCTGAATTTGTCGATTATAAGAACACAGGCATGTCGATTATGGAGATGTCCCATCGCGGGGCCGTTTATGAATCTGTTCATAACGAAGCGCAGGAACGCCTTCTGGCGCTTCTCGGTAACCCGACAGGCTACAAAGTATTGTTCCTGCAAGGCGGGGCAAGCACACAATTCGCGATGATCCCGATGAATTTCCTGTCTGCCGGTCAAACTGCTCATTATGTACATACAGGGAGCTGGGCGAAGAAGGCGCTGTCTGAGGCAAAACTGATCGGCGAGACAAGCATTATTGCATCAGGCGAGTCCTCGAAGTTCATGAAGCTTCCAGAACTCTCTGATCTTAATCTGAACAGCAATGCCGCTTATCTGCATATGACTTCAAATGAAACAATAGAGGGCACACAGTTTAGAGACTTCCCGGATACTGGAACGACTCCACTCATTGTAGATATGTCCAGTGATATTCTAAGCAGAGCACTTGATATGACGAAATTCGATATGATCTACGCAGGTGCCCAAAAAAATCTTGGACCATCCGGAGTTACTGTCGTTATTGCTAAAGAGGAGCTTGTTACCGAATCGCCTAAACATCTCCCTTCTATGCTCCGTTACGATACCTTTGTAAGCAACAATTCTCTTTATAACACACCACCATCCTTCGGTATTTATATGGTGAATGAAGTGCTGAAGTGGATTGAAGAGCAAGGAGGTCTTGCCGGCGTAGAGGCTAAGAATGAAGAGAAGGCAGGCATCCTGTATCATACGATCGATGATAGCAATGGCTTCTTCCAAGGCTGTGCTGATACGGCAGACCGTTCAAGAATGAATGTTACCTTCCGACTTGCGGATGAGGGACTGGAGAAGGAGTTTATCAAGCAATCTGAGCAAGAAGGGTTTATCGGCTTGAAGGGCCATCGCAGCGTAGGCGGCTTGCGTGCTTCGATTTACAATGCGGTCCCAATGGAGAGTGTACAGGCGCTGACTGATTTTATGAAACAATTCCAGAAGACACATGGCTAAGCTGTAATACATGTTAGGGAAATACAGGGCACTTCCTGCAAATATTGTGGGAGGTGCTTTTTTATATTATAATTTTATGTTATACCGAATCATTTTCATAAATCATTAGTTAGGGGTATTATGAAGCTGATTCATACGATTAATTAATTTCATGGATGAAGTGAGTCAGGATTTGCTGAATGATAGGGCGAAATTCTGCAGTCCATTATAAGAGGGGATTAGAGTCAATGGCATTACATATCGTACTTGTGGAACCCGAGATTCCAGCAAACACAGGAAATATAGCAAGAACCTGCGCAGCAACAGGAACACATCTGCATCTGGTGCATCCGCTCGGATTTAACACAGATGACCGCACACTCAAACGGGCCGGGTTGGACTACTGGCATTCCGTAAATATCGAGTATCATGATTCGTTTGATGAAGTTCGGCAGAAATATGCGGATCACCGTTTTTTCTATGCAACCACCAAAGCGAAAAATCGTTTCAGTGATTTCAAGTTTCAGGATGGAGATTTCCTAGTATTTGGAAAAGAGACAAAAGGTCTTCCGCCTGAGCTAATTAATGCAAACCCAGATACCTGCATGCGAATGCCGATGACGGATGCAGTCCGATCCTTGAATCTGTCGAATTCGGCGGCAATTATCGTTTATGAAGCACTAAGGCAGCTGGATTATCCTGGAATGAATTAAATCCCAACCTTTGGTAACATACTTTCAAAAAATGGGTTCCTAAAATAAAGTTAATATTTTTATTAATTCTTGCAGGATTCGACAAAAAAACAGCGAATGTATAAACATAGTACAAATGTACCTACAAAGAAAGAAAAATGAACAGGAGTGTGTACCGTTAATGAAACCTGCTGGAGTCGTACGTAAGGTGGATCAGCTCGGAAGAATCGTGCTGCCGAAATCTTTGCGTAAAAGGTATCAGATGAATGAAGGAGATCCCGTTGAAATTTTAGTGCAAGGTGATCATATTATTCTGGAGCGTTATCGTCCAAAATGTATTTTCTGCGGATCAATGGAAGAAGTAAGCGAGTTCAAAGATCGTTATATTTGCGGCGTGTGTCTCACAGAAATGACGGGTCTTCAAGAGAACGCCTAAACTTAGATCAATCCAAGCCCAAGCAAGCGTAGGCTTATACAGAAAGAAGCTCTCCTCAGTCGAGGAGAGCTTCTTTGGTGAGCCTTACAGCCCCTTCGTCTTGTCATCATTGTAAGAAGAAGTCAATATGCCTCCCAAATACAATGCAAGCACCAGGGCGACGATCCAGAAAGTCAACGAAAATGACATGTCATCCACCTCCTGTTACCTTGTAAATCCTATTATACTGATACTTGTCTCAAAAAGGAATCTTTTTCCTAATTCGTAAATGTTTACTCAAAGAAAAGAAAATGGGTGGGCAGCTTACGCAGGACACCGTCCGAAGGTGTATTCACGACACGTCCGTTCAGAATCAGCGAAGAGGAGCCGCCGCCATCCAGGTTATAGCCATTTTGTACCCCAAGCTTGTACATTTTGTTCTGAAGCTCTTGTAGTGTCGCTCCCGAGCTGCCTTTTTCATCGTATCCATCCACCACCAGAATGAGCAGCTGATCATCCTTATAATTGCCAATGACTGTCCTTGGCGCTCGCTTCGGCGTTGTTTTCCATTTGGATGGAATGATCAGCTTCTTGCCGTCCTTGAGGAGCATGGGGACAAAGGTAGCGCCGAATGCAGGCTCCAGCTTGTCCAGGTCCGATTGCTTCGTAAATCTTCCTCCAATCAGCTTTCCTTCCTTGCTAAGGCCGACAAAGGAAAGATCCTTCGTGCTGGGATGAAAGCCAGTCAGGTATTTGCCGTTAGCCACCGTGGTGCTTAGAGGATACCGACTGCCGCCTGCATCAGCATATCCCCCGGCATTAATGCCGGCAACCGCACCACTGCGTGCGACAGCCTGCATCGTCGTTTGCGATTTGCCCACACCTTCACCAATGGACATCTTCATAGCACTCGGATCCTTGAGCTTGATCTTCATGGCATAGCCTTTATATAGGCCTGGGTTCATTTTGTATAGTTCAATCCGAATCCGGTCACTGTTCACTTGTTCAATCGGTGTGCCGAGCTTGGCAGATATCCGCTTGTTATAGATTGCTTCGGGTTTCCTGGCTTGTGCTGCAGTCATGTTCGCAATGCTGTTCATCGTTTTAGTCGTGCTCTCATACAACTCGGTTGTTTTTTGAATGTATGAAGAGGTCGTCTCGGCCAGCACTTTCGCTTCCGCCAAACCTTGGCTGATATCCTCCGTTTGGGAGATGATCGTGTTTTGCGGGATGTGAGCTTCCTTTGGCGCTAGCGAACTTAGATCCAGCGTTGGCTGCAATAAGAGCAGGTACATAAGCAGACCGATAAATGGAGCTGTAATCAGCATGAAAAAGCGATTTAGTTTTTGGAGTGAAGTCATCATTTTAACAGATCCATCTTCTTCTGGAGCGTATCCAGCTGCTGCTTCACTTCTCTAAGCTCTGAATATAGCTGATTACTGTTATCGGTTGTATTGCCTGCATTGTCCTTTGTGAAGGTCAGCAGCTCATTGAAGGACTGCACTTGCTCCTGCAGGCTGACCAGCTCACTGGATATTTCATCCAGCTGTGTCTGATACTCCTTCTTGACGGCCGTCAACTGCTGATCGTTGTAGGTCTTAATTTCTAGTACCATTTGTTCTCTTAAATGATTGCTGTATAAATAGGCTGCCGCAGCTCCTAAGGCAATAATAATAATCCATAATACTAGAAATAGACGGACAGATCGTTTGCTTCTTCTTGCAGCTTGCCGGGTGTGATGGCTTGTGTTCTCTTCTGTTGATGGATTCATTTCACCACTCCTCGTGTTGTTCCTACAAAATTCTATAAATTTTCCAGTCCTCATTCTATCATGGGGCCGCCTCATACGCAAAAAAGAACTTCTTTAGCGAAAAAAGGAAAAAGAGATTGCATCGGAAGGAAGTCCTAGGATACAATTTCATATATAATCCAAATTAAGGACTAAAGAGGGATGTCTTTTTTGGTGAAATGTGATTTATTTTTATCCTTTTTGGGCTGTGCTTCCTCTAAACTACAATTGCCGCACATTCTATCGAATTTCATAAATTATATCTATTAATGAACTAGGAGGAGCTTGTATGAGAAAGGTATGGCAGGTGGTCTTGATTGATATCCATCCGACCAGCATGCTAGGTACAAAATTAATATTGGAAGAGCATCAGGACCTATTAGTCCGCGCGATGGTTTCCACGGGGGAGGATGGGTTAGCTCAAGTGAGCAGCCTGAAGCCAGACCTCGTTCTAATCGATTACAAATTGCCTGACGGAAATGCGGACCAATTCATCGTAGAGATGAAGCAGGTCTCTCCAAATACCCATATTGTCGTGATGACGGATGAGGATAATTTGAATCTGTATAAGCGATATATCAGTCTAGGCGCAAGTGGAATGCTGTCTAAGCAATCTTCGCCCATGAAGCTTATTCATATGATTTCCGGTCTCCGAGAGGGGCTGGCCTCGATCCCTTTGCAGTGGCTGACTAATGACGAGTGGTCGAACACGGTGGACCAGGAACTAGACATTCATCTTCAGCTTACAGATATGGAAATCTTCATTATGGAACGGATCGTTCAAGGTGTGACCTACGATAAAATTGCTAATGAAATCGATGTCAGCAGAAGATCGGTTGACAACTATCTCCGCAAAATATATACCAAACTGGGCGTGTCCAGCCGGGCTCAAGCTATCGAACAGTTTACTCTGTATTCCAAACTACATAAGAAACAGCAGTATGTGTAACAAGGCATAATAGATGTGAACGGCGAATAGTCTTTATACGTCCCGATAGAGAGAGGAATTAAGAGATGGGGCGATTACCCGGATAGGGGGGAAATACATGGAGTTCTCCTTTGCTTCCCATTCCTCCAGGCTGTTGTCTTCACATGCGAGCAGGACGAACAGAGTCAAAAGACAAGGTTCGTTTATCTCACTGGCTGAAGAGCTTCCTGCGGAGGAATTTTTCCCAATTAAACGATTGGGCGAAGCGGCACATGCTGTCTTCTCTTCAGATCCTTCCGTTCTGCAATATGGTGAGCCAGAAGGCTTCCTGCCTCTAAGAAGCTGGATTCGCAAGGATTGGGAGATGCGAAAAGGAATCCGTACCACAGAGGAACGAATACTGCTGACATCAGGCACACAGCAGACCATTGATCTGGTCACCAGGCTTCTGGTCGATTCTGGCGATACGGTTGTCGTGGAGAACCCGACATCGCCCGGATGTCTTCAGGTGCTGCAGATGCAAGGTGCGGTCATATTACCTGTTTTCACCGATACGGAGGGCATTGTCCCAGAACATCTTGAAGAGCAGTTTCAGAAGCATCGTCCGAAACTGCTTTTTGCTGCACCCAGTTTTTCTAATCCAACCGGAATATTATGGACTCTTCGCAGACGTAAGGCGGTATTGGATCTATGTCGAAAATACAGTGTCCTAATCATTGAGGACGATTCCTACGGTGAATTGCATTTTGGGGCAGATGATTCAGCAAATTCCTTCTCTGAGCGTTATCCTGCTCTATATGCGATAGATCAAGAGGATGATGGAAATCATGTACTGTATATTGGCTCTTTCAGCAAAACGATCGCTCCTGCCCTTCGTACGGGATGGGCGACCGGTGATAAAAGGCTGATCCAGGGTATGTCCTCATTGAAGCAGATGGCTGACTGGCAATCCAGTCCGATTAATCAACAAATATTGTACCAATTGCTGGGCTCAACCTCCTTCAATTGGAATGAACATCTGGCGCTGCTCAACCGAGAGTATGAGGTGAGGCTTAAGCTGATGCTGGAGCTGTTAAAAAGACCGGGGTTCAAGCATGTAAAATACGATCCGCCAGCAGGAGGGATGTACCTCTGGATTGAGCTTCCACCCGGACTTGGCAGCGAGACGCTGCTCAAAGCTGTGCTGCACAAAGGCGTAGCATTTTTGCCAGGCGCAAGATGCTCTCCTGGCAAGCAGACAGAGCATTTTATTAGACTCAATTTTAGCAGACCCGGCAGAGAAGAGCTGTTACTCGGGATGAATTTGATCAGTGAAGCGATATCCGAATTTACGGCACGGAGTTAAAGAGACATAATGTTGACATAAGGAGAGGAGCTTCCTCTCTTTTTTTTCGTCTTAATGAACTTTATAATAGTAGTGAATGTGGAATTTTGTCTAAAGAAGAAAATATATATATTGAACTCACTAACATTTTTATATATAATGTTTATTAGTCAGTTGCAATCACTTTCTTAGTTGGTTTCAAATGACATATAGAGATAAATACACTTATTTAGGGAGAGAATATACTATTATGGCAAACGTATTGTTTATCAAAGCAAATGACCGTCCAGCGGATCAAGCGATCAGCGTACAAATGTACGACGCATTCTATAACGCATACAAGGAAGCAAATCCGACAGACAACATTATTGAATTGGATCTGTTTGCAGCTAACCTTCCGGCTTACGGCAACAATGCCGCAACAGGAACGTTCAAAGTAGCTAAAGGCATCGAGACGACTCCAGCAGAACAAGAAGCTGCTGATCTGGCTGCTTTTTACCAAAAGCAATTCTTGGAAGCTGATAAAGTCGTTGTAGCATTTCCGCTCTGGAACTTTACTGTTCCTGCACCGCTGGTTAACTACATTTCTTACTTGAGCCAAGCAGGTGTTACATTTAAATACACTCCTGAAGGTCCAGTAGGTCTTGCAGGCGAGAAGAAAGTGGTACTTCTGAACGCACGCGGCGGCGTTTACTCTGAAGGTCCTCTGGCAGCTGTTGAAATGGCTGTGAAATACGTAGCTTCTGCATTTGGCTTCTGGGGCATTCAAAACCCTGAAGTTCTGGTAATTGAAGGACATAATGCCTTCCCTGACCGTTCTGCTGAAATTGTACAAGAAGGTCTTAGAAAAGTCGCTGAGACGGCTTCCCGTTTCTAATAGCTACTTCTAATATTAAGACTGGATGCGATAATATTCGCATCCAGTCTTTTTGTGTTGCTTATGGAAGTGGATATTGCTGAAGAACTGCATAGTACTTGTCCAAGTCAGTTCTTCCCTGCTCACTTAGTGTATATCGGCCGCGCTCAATTCTGGTAAACCAGCCATAATAATTTTTTTGCAGAATGGACGCAGTATTCGTTATTCCTGTCTGTCTGGCAAGCTCTGCAGGAGAGGCATAGGGAATGGGAGCCAGCGCCTGTGCAACTCGAAGTGCACGCTCTCTGTAGGCAGTGACAAGCTTGGCCTTGTGGCTGCCGCCCAGGTTGTAATCGCCGCTGCGTCCATCAAATTCCTTGAGCAGAAGGTCTTTGCGTCTTTTCATTGTTTTTGAAGAAGTGATGACTGCCTCTGGTACGCATAAGCAATCGACAAGCGCCGGTTTCGTTTTGTACCGTGTTACGGTGATGAGACCCAAACCCAGCTTTTTGCACAGATCTGTAATCTCTCCAAACCGCTGATTGGCAGCCCCGCGCTTCACCCGGTTACGTTCAACAGCAAGATACACATTACTGCTCGTTTTTAATCTTTGCATTCCTTGCAGCAGAAGCGACAAATTAAAGGTCTTCTTGATCTCCACAATTAACGGGTCAGCGAGATCCTCTCGTATACCCACCAGATCACAATATTTCACTTCGGATTTAATATGGTATCCTTGCCTCTCAAAATAGGACTTTATCGGCTCGTATAATTCGGTTTCATATTGAACGGCCATTGTTGATCAAACTCCTTTATTGCTGTGCAGCTATTCCTCTGGAATCGAACATCAAATCCATGTCTAATTTACTGGAGAAGTACATAAACGTATAGATAAGCTCTATCATAAACATTCCTATCTAATCAAGTATAGCATACGACTTGGAAGGGTTCATTTTAAGATCCATATGTTGTTCATTCCCCGAAAAGAGAACCTGTCACAAAAAAACAGGCAACTTATCCGAATTGACGCATAGGTATGTAATACACTTTTTTTAGATCAAATCGTCAAGCTTGAGGGTAGGCGAGATGATTGCATATTTAAACGCTAGTGGGAAGATTTGAAGCAGGGGAGCTTATGAATTGACCTTATTCGGAGTGGACGCTGAATCATTATGGAGCCATGGGAGGTACGAAGGAGCATGAACATTTTTGAACGCGTTGCTGAATTTCGGGCTGAGAGTGATCGTTTATCTTGGTCGGGTACATTCAAAGATTATATTGATATTCTAAAAAAGGACCCAACACCTGCAATGACGGCTCACGCAAGAGTGTATGAAATGATCAAATCATATGGCGTGGAAGAGATTGGTGGACACAAGCATTACAAGTTTTTTGAGCAGGAGATTTTTGGACTAGACCGAAGCGTAGAGAAGCTTGTTGAGGAATATTTCCATTCTGCAGCACGGAGACTTGATGTCCGCAAGCGGATCTTGCTCTTGATGGGTCCAGTCAGTGGGGGGAAATCGACGCTCGTGACTCTGCTTAAACGAGGCCTGGAGCAATTCTCCCGCACAGAGAAAGGGGCAGTATACGCGATTGAAGGCTGCCCAATGCATGAAGACCCGCTTCATTTAATTCCGCTGGAGCTCCGACCTGAGGTAGAGAAAGAGCTGGGAGTAAGGATTGAAGGAAATTTATGTCCTTCCTGCCAAATGCGGCTGAAAACAGAGTATGGCGGTGACATCGAAAAGGTACGTGTAGAGCGGGTATTTATATCGGAAGACAACCGAATCGGGATCGGTACCTTCAGCCCTTCTGATCCGAAATCTCAGGATATTGCTGACCTGACCGGAAGTATCGATTTCTCAACCATTACGGAGTACGGCTCAGAATCCGATCCGCGTGCTTATCGGTTTGACGGGGAGTTAAACAAAGCAAACCGCGGCTTGATGGAATTCCAGGAGATGCTCAAATGCGATGAGAAATTTCTATGGAACCTGCTCTCCCTTACCCAGGAAGGAAACTTTAAGGCAGGCAGATTCGCTCTTATTAGTGCAGATGAGATGATTGTTGCCCATACGAATGAATCGGAGTATAAGGCGTTTATATCGAACAAGAAAAATGAGGCACTACAGTCCCGGATGATCGTCATGCCGATTCCTTACAATTTGAAGGTGTCAGAAGAAGAGAAAATATATAAAAAGCTGATCGAACAAAGCGATATGCGGCATGTTCATATTGCGCCTCATGCTCTGAAGACGGCTGCCATCTTCTCCATTCTCACTCGGTTAAAGGAATCCAAAAAACAAGGCATGGATCTCGTTAAAAAAATGGGAATGTATGATGGGGAAGAGGTTGAGGGCTACAAAGAAGCTGACCTCAAAGAAATGCAGAGTGAATATCTGGAAGAGGGCATGACTGGAATTGATCCACGTTACGTCATCAACCGGATTTCAAGTGCACTGATCAAGCAGGATTTGGAGTGCATCAATGCACTGGATATATTAAGAGCAATCAAAGACGGATTGGATCAACATGCCTCCATCACGAAAGAAGAACGTGAGCGGTATTTGAACTTTATCGCGGTAGCACGCAAAGAATACGATGAGCTTGCGAAAAAAGAGGTACAGAAGGCTTTCGTTTACTCCTTCGAGGAGTCGGCCAAGACGTTGTTTGAGAATTATCTGGACAATATTGAAGCCTTCTGCAATTGGAGTAAAATACGTGATCCTCTGACCGATGAGGAGATGGATCCAGATGAGCGCCTCATGCGTTCCATCGAAGAGCAGATCGGAGTTTCTGAAAATGCGAAAAAAGCCTTCCGTGAGGAAATTCTAATTCGGATTTCAGCCTATTCCCGTAAAGGCAAAAAATTCGAATACAGCAGCCACGATCGACTTCGTGAAGCGATTGAGAAGAAGCTGTTCGCTGATCTGAAGGATATCGTGAAGATCACAACTTCAACTAAAACTCCGGATGCAAATCAGCTGAAACGTATTAATGAGGTCAGCTCCAGACTGATTGACGAGCACGGCTATTGCCCTGTCTGTGCAAATGAGCTGTTGCGTTATGTAGGCAGCTTGTTGAACCGCTGATTTACATTGTTTACACCTATCCCCTTGCAAAGATCTTAACCCCATCTCATAATACGCTGTCTGATTGCTGTAAATGTTGCAGTTCAGACAGCGTGTTTTTATTTGTCGACCCGAAATAAGAATAGGAAGAAAAATGCAAAATAGGACTTTAGGATTATGATATTATGGTATTTAAGGTCTATAATGATTGTTCGAAGTAACAAAATACTAATATAAGGCAAAATGGTTGCAAGGAGGAAGATTTTTCGCGATGATTGAGGTTTCCGAAGAACGAGAACGACAGCTGGCCTACATAGGGATTACGAATCTGGAGCTTGAATTGCTTCATAAGCATCGTCCTATTTTTGAAAAAATAGTAGATGAGGTTGTTGATCGGTTATACGACAGAATAGGACAAGTGGAAGAACTAAGGAGCATCATTACGAAATACTCGACAATAGAACGTTTGAAGCAGACACAGCGTTGGTACTTTATATCCCTGACGGATGGGCATATAGATGAAGAATTTATTGAGAAGCGAATCCAAATCGGGCTGATTCATTCGAAAATTGGACTCAAATCCGATTTTTACTTAGGTAGTTATATGGTGTATCTCGATGTGGCGACCAGCATGGTACAGCAAATCATGCCAAATGGATGGTATCCAGTAATTCATGCACTGAGCAAGATGTTTAATTTCGATTCCCAGCTTGTGCTCGAAGCTTACGAAGGGAAGGAGAAGCAGAAGATCACGGATATTGCTGATGAGCAGGATCGCCTGCTGCAGGCGATTACAGAGGTGTCTCAGAGACTGACCGGTATGATTGATGAGCTGCTTCACAACACGGAGCTGATATCCGAGACCGCGAGACAGACCGCAGCTTCCCAGGAATCAGCCCACAAGCTGATCGATGACCTGAATCAAGAAGTAAAAGAAATTCAAAAGATGGGGAGTCTCATCCGAGAAATCTCAGACCAAAGTCATCTTCTGGGACTCAATGCAGCAATTGAGGCTGCTCACGCGGGAGATAGCGGAAGGGGCTTTGAGATCGTTGCAGGCGAGATCCGCAAGCTGGCTACGGGCTCCAAGAAGGCAATGGAGCAGATCCAGAGCGTGCTGAACAGTATTAGAACGAAGCTGGATCAAGTGCAGACCGAGTCTGATAATACGTCGGATAATGCAAGAAAGCAAGTATTCAGCTCCAGTGAGCTAATGGCATTTGTTCAAGTCATGGAATCCGTATCCGGTGATCTCAAAGAGCTGCAAGCTGCTCATTCCTAACTTCTATGCAGTACTAAAGAGCAAAAGGCATTACAATGTCTTTTGTCTCTTCCAAATATCCAATAAATTGTAAATAGTAAGCGCATACAATTTAATTCTATGAGGATCACACCTTTTAGGCTATAATGAATTCATTCATGCAAAACCAAGCTAACAAGCATACGAATGCGTTTTGGATAATGAGAACGTAAGAGGTGATCAAATGGCATCGATCCATGATGTGGCTAAAGAAGCCGGGGTCTCAGTTGCTACCGTTTCAAAGGTGCTGAATGATTATCCCGATGTAAGTGACAAAACACGTAAAAGAGTAAACCTGGCCATTGAGCAGCTGCACTATCAACCGAATGTAGTTGCAAGGGGGTTAGTAAAAAGAAGATCATGGACTGTAGGCGTGTTGTTGACCGTCCCCTTCACCAATCCATATGTAGCCGAACTATTAGAAGGAATTAAGACAGCGCTTGAGAACAGCGGATATGATCTGGTCCGTTTATCCACTCGCTTTGATGATCCGCATTATTCATTTATTAAGCATTGCCGCAGCCGGAATGTGGATGGAGTTGTCGTATTTGGAGTGGAGCGCGATAATCGCAGCATTGACGAATTGATACATTCGGATATCCCGACCATGTTTGTCGATATGGATATTGTCGGCAAGCGGGCAGGATATATTACAACAGATAACCAAAATGCAATCCATAAGGGCGTCAAGCATCTTTACGAGCTCGGTCATCGTAAAATAGCCTACATATCCGGCACATTGGGGCCTTCAATTGCAAATATGCGGCTTGAAGGATACAGACAAGGCCTGATTAGCTGCGGATTATCATACCTGACCAATTACCTTGAGGTATGTGATTATACATTCGACGGCGGAGCGGCTGCGATGCGCAGACTGCTTGCACTCAAAGACACGCCGACAGGCATTGTATGTGCTTCGGATCTCTCCGCTTTTGGTGCCATTCATGAAATAGAGAAGCACGGGCTGTCCGTTCCTCAAGACATCTCTGTCGTCGGATTCGATAATACCTATCATGCGCAGGTATTCAAGCCAAATCTAACGACAGTGAATCAAAATATTTATTCCATCGGCATTAAATCGATTGAATGCTTGATTGCGCTCATAGAGAACCGGGATTACTCTCCGCCTGTCATTATGGAGCCTTCTGAACTGATTGTAAGGCAAACCACAGGGAAGGCTAAGCTTGCCTGAAGCGCAGTTATTGTACATTCTATTTATTCAAATAAGGAAACACCTTCTCACTCATATCTCATGAGGTTTTTCATGCAGATCAAGTGAGAAGGTGTTTTTTCATTCTTTTCAAGAAATTTACCCATTTATTACGAGAATGACTATCTTATATGTAAGGATGAGCTATATAATGGGACAAGGACAAGTGAAATAGATTCATAAAGGAGTTAAATTTTAATTGAATAGATTAATTAAAGCAGTCATTCTGCTGACTTGTGTCATGTTTGTGGGAAGTGCGATTGTTTTTGCAGAGATTAAGGGGAGCTCCCTTTCAAATATAGAGAATACAGAAGAAGTAAAAATCGAGCCAGCAATGGATGCAGTGGCTGTTATATCGGGTACCGACAATGCATTGTATCCGGTACAAGAAACAGATGGAATCTATGAAGGAATGACATTGGCATGGGAAGGCCGTTTTCTTAACTTTCCTTGGAGAAGTGTGGCCTCTGAGACTGCAGCTGCACAATTAATGGCAAGTGATGTTACGCAGGATGGGACAGAAGATGCAATTGTATTTTTAACGGCTGCTGATGGAACAGGGGTCTATGTGGAACAGCTCCATATCGTTGATGGAATGCAGATGGTTGAGATCATGATGAAGGATCCTGTGAAGACTGCAGAAGAATACATACAGATGAGCGCAGAATTTGATGAGGTTGGTCCTGTATCTGTAGGTAATTATGTCAATTATGAGGTGAAGGACAGCATCGTGACGGCCACACTAGGTGTTGCACAATCCTTCTCTCAATATATTGGCGACCTAGTGATTACCTATGAATATAATTCTAAGGTGGAAGAGTTTGAGGCGAAATCTATTTTGTACACCGCATTTTAAATAAAAAAATCCGAAAGGACCTGCTGAGCAGGGCACTTTCGGACGCTCTGACTTAGACACCTTGACTCGCAAAGGAAGCTTTCTCCGCGTATTCAGACAGCTGTCCAATGCTCTTGGAGAGGGTTGTAGCCGATACCTCATGTTTAGCAGCAAGCTCGGATTGACTGATGGTACTGCCTTGTTTCGTTGCAGTGACATATTCTAATGCACCAGCGAAACCTCCCGGCTTACGATAACGAGGAGCTTCACTATTGCTATAGTTGTTCCACAGAGAGATAAGTTCACTTGTCTCTTCTTCGGTCAGCTTGTACTCTTCTGCGATTGAAGGAATGGCGGTTTCAGCAAGCTCACGGTGCATGTCGTGTTCCCAACTCATCTCAGTAAAGTTCAGGGCAGACATCTGGGAGTTCTGATCAGCTACCTGTGGGGCAGGGGGCATCTTAGATACAGCGGATACTGCAGATCCAGGGCGCCGATTCGTAATGACTTCGACTGATGTGGCCACCCTTACATTGCGCTGCTGCTGTCTGTCTTTCTCGAGGCAGCATTTTTTATATTTCTTGCCACTGCCGCAGTGGCACGGTTCGTTTCTACCTAAGTTGATCAAGTTCGTTCGCTCCTTTAATTCTATCAAAGAAATTCTAATGATGAGCGCAATAATGTAAGGCGCTAACAAAAGTTGATTATATCATATTTTAATGGGTTTAGATGTAATGCCCCCTATATTTCAATGTACTCCATGAAAAAGCCTGTTTCAACCCAAAAATGAGCGGAAACAGGCTTATACAGGGCAATTGTGTTAATTTAACAGTTTGCGGTGGATCTTTTTCCCATCAAATGTAAATTGCACCGGTTTATCTTCGATAATGGTCTCAAGATGTACCGTTCGACCCCATAATTTATATACGTAAGGAAGCGTGCGTTCCATATATTTCAAGTCAAGTTCAATACCTTCGTACTGATGCTTAAGCATCAGCTCGCCGGTACGAAGATAATCTCCGTCATGCACGACGAGATACGGTGAGCCGCCATTGACTCTGGCATAGATCAGCTGATCCCGAATATTTTCCCAGGACTTGTCGGTAATTTTCCATTCGGGTCCCTTTTTCTCAAACACATACAGGTCGAGGTCTTCGACCAGGCCCTTTGTCATGTAGTTGCGGATGAACGAGGTGTCTGAATCGTATTCGCGAACCTCGAACATTTTGGACCTTCCTTGCCCTGGCTTACGGCCAAAGCGCTCCTGCTCCTCAAGAGTCGGGTGATCCCAGCGGCGTTCGATATCCTCGAAGATTTTGACTCCAAGATAATAAGGGTTCAGGCTTTGCTTCGACGGCTGTACAACAGAGGCATTGAGCATGGCATATTCCACGGTTTCTTCACTTGTCAGGTCCAGCTCGCGTATAATACGTTGATGCCAGTAGGAAGCCCAGCCTTCGTTCATAATCTTGGTTTCCATTTGGGGCCAAAAATAGAGCATCTCTTCACGAAGCATGCTCATGATGTCTCTCTGCCAATCGGTTAGTGTTTCGGAAAATTCCTGTATGAACCACATGATGTCCTTCTCTGGTTCAGGAGGGAAGCGGCGAACCTTCTGCTGCTGCTGCTCTTCTGCAGATTCTACAGGTTCGCCGATGGCCCAAATATCGTCATATCGTCCGGGAGGGCGAATGACTTTGGTTTCTTTTTGCTGCTTCATTTTCAATTCCATGTAACGCTGCTTGTCGAGATGCTGAGGCTTGATCAGCTGCGGATCTACATGCTCCTGAATAGCGAGGACCGCATCAATAAAGGATTCCACGGCTTCCGTACCATATTCAAGCTCATACTGGCTGATTCGGTCTGCCGTCGCTGACATGCTCTCCACCATATTGCGGTTGGAGGCTGAGAAGCGGGCATTGTTCTTGAAAAAATCACAGTGTGCAAGCACATGGGCTACAATAAGCTTATTCTGAATCAGGGAGTTTCCATCGAGCAGGAAGGCGTAGCATGGATTGGAGTTAATGACGAGCTCATATATTTTGCTCAGACCAAAGTCATACTGCATCTTCATCTTCTGGAACGTCTTGCCGAAGCTCCAATGGCTGAATCGAGTCGGCATACCATAGGCACCGAAAGTGTATATGATGTCAGCAGGGCAGATCTCATAACGCATCGGATAATAATCAAGCCCAAATCCGTCGGCGATCTCCATGATTTCTGCAATTGCATATTCCAGTTCATTGATCTCATTGCTCATGAAGCACTTCCTCCTTCCTTGTTGTGGAAAAAGGTGCGCAGCGCTTTGTAGACTTCGCCTTTCTCCTTGATCACGTAGTACATAAATTGATCCATTTTAATATTGCGATAAGCGGACATCAGCGTACTGCTGCGGTTATATTGGTTCACTTCTCCATAGCCAAACATATTGCTTCGTTTCAGCAGTTCACCGATGAGCTTCACACAGCGTTCGTTGTCAGAAGTGAGATTGTCTCCATCCGAGAAGTGGAAGGGATAGATGTTATAGCTTGAAGGAGGGTAGCGCCGATCAATAATTTCAAGAGCCTTCATATATGCTGAGGAGCAGATGGTACCGCCGCTTTCTCCCCGGGTGAAAAATTCTTCCTCGGTTACTTCTTTCGCTTCCGTATGGTGGGCGACAAAGACAATTTCTACCTTTTCATACTGCTTGCGAAGAAAGCGGGTCATCCAGAAGAAAAAGCTGCGTGCGCAGTATTTTTCAAAGGACCCCATAGAACCGGAAGTGTCCATCATTGCGATAATAACAGCGTTAGAATGCGGAATCACGGTATCGTCCCAGGTCTTGTAACGCAGATCATCCGGACTGATGTGGTGGATGCCCGGGTTTCCGCTTGTGGCGTTCCGTCTCAGGTTCTCAAGAATGGTCCGTTTCTTATCAATGTTGGATTGCATTCCTTTTTTGCGGATATCGTTAAACACGATGTTGTGCGTTTCAATTTGTTCCTTATCCTTTTGCTTTAAATGCGGCAGTTCCAATTCAGAGAACAGCATGTTCTCCAATTCTTCAATGCTGATCTCAGCTTCGACAATATCGTGACCTGGCTGATCGCCAGCCTTTTCACCCTTGCCGGGTTTTTGTCCCGCAGGATCGCGGCCGATGACATCACCGACCTGGCTGTCCCCGTCACCCTGGCCGACATGCTTCTGCTTCTGATAATTGTACACAAAGCGATATTCATCCAGACTCCGGATTGGAACCTTGATGATTTGCTGGCCATCGGACATGATAATATTTTCTTCCGTAATAAGATCGGGCAGGTTTTGCTTAATGATATCTTTCACCTTCTGCTGATGACGCTGCTGGTCTTGGTACCCTTTACGGTGAAGCGACCAATCTTCTTTGGAAACGACAAACGAGTAAGGATGGCGAGAATCTGGCATGTTAGGCACCCCCCTTGGATTACGCGGCACAGTTTGGCCTGCTGTAAATTATGTATATTCACGGGCAGGGACGTTATGTGATGACATATATAATAAATAGAGAATATATCAAAACGTTTTTTTTCAAAATGCCATGGTATTGACGATTCCTGTAAGAAAAAGATTCGCTTTTATCCAAGATAGTAGTATTATGGTTAAAAAGAAAAAGTAGAGGTCCAGTGAAACGAGAATTGGGTCCATTATGCAGGAGGGAAACAGATGCAATATCATAGTACTCGAGGACATGTAAGTGGAGTTGGTTTCATCGATGCATTTCTGATGGGGCTGGCAACGGATGGAGGTCTGCTTGTACCGAGCACAATACCTTCATTATCGACGGAACAGCTGGAAGCATGGCGGAATCTATCCTTTCAAGATCTCATGCTCGAAATTTTCTCCTATTATACAAATGAAGAAATTCCGGAAGCCGAGCTAAAAGAAATGGTGTATGCGAGCTACAGCACATTTCGTGATGAAGCTGTTACACCCGTGCGCAAGCTGACGGATCAAATATATTTGCTTGAGCTGTTCCATGGACCTACCTTTGCGTTCAAAGATGTCGCACTACAGCTGATGGGTAATCTATATACTTATGTCGCGCGCAAATACAATAAACAGATTAATATTCTCGGAGCAACCTCAGGGGATACCGGTGCATCTGCAATTGAAGGTGTTCGAGGAAAAGAAGGCATCAATATTTGCATTTTGCATCCGAATGGCAAGGTCAGCAAGGTTCAAGAGCTGCAGATGACGACAGTACAGGACAGCAACGTATTGAATCTTTCTGTTGAAGGTAATTTTGACGATTGCCAGCGCATGATCAAGCAGCTGTTTGCGGATGTAGAATTCAAGAATGAGCATCATCTCTGTGCGATCAATTCTATCAATATTGTGCGGATTCTCGCTCAGACGGTTTACTACTTCTATGCATACTTCCGGGTGACGGACGAGCGTCCGGAACTAACGGCTGCACCGCTTCATTTCAGCGTCCCGACAGGTAATTTTGGTGATATTTTTGCAGGATATCTTGCATCCCTGATGGGGCTTCCTGTTGGCAAGCTCATATTGGCTACGAATGAGAACAACATCCTCGAGCAGTTTGTAAATAAAGGGCTGTATAAGCCAGACCAATTCCATACGACTTACAGCCCGTCAATGGATATTCAGGTTGCTAGCAACTTTGAACGTTATTTGTATTACGTACTGGGAGAGAATGCTGCTCAGACGGAAGAATATATGAAGTCTTTCCAAGAGAAGGGCTACATTCAAATTCCCGAAGACATCCTAGCTAAAGTACAACAAGAGTTTGCAGCTTATGGAGTGCTTGGTGAAGAATGTTTGGACACAATCAAGAAGTATCATGAGCAAACGACCTATCTGCTCGATCCTCACTCGGCCTGTGGGGTAAAGGCAGCTGAGCAAAAGGTGGGAGCACAGGAAGTAGTCGTGTCGCTGGCTACAGCACATCCGGCCAAGTTTAATGAAGCCATCGAGCTGTGCGGGATTGAGCAGAAGTTCCCTGAGCAGATTGCAAGACTAACGGATCTGCCGACACGGAAGAAGCTGGTAGATGGAACGCTTGATGCTGTCGTGGCAGAGCTTCTCCCTTTTTACAACGCCTAAAACAGAATTCAGTTTAAACCTTATTTAATTGCATAATTACGAAGAACGGCATAAAAGTCTGTTTCCGAAGATAATATCTTTGGAGCAGACTTTTTTATTTATGAATCAAATATGAAAATACAAAAGTGAAAAAGGATGAAAAATAAAGCATTGACATGATACAAAATGTATCACAAAGTAGGTTTTACAATACATAAAGTATCATAATTCTAGGATAGAAGTACTATTAACAAATAATGTACAGTTATTTGTCGGAAAGGAGTCGCAGCATTGAAGCATTTCCGTGATGATCAACTCGTATTTTTGCTGTGTACGCCCAGAAGCGGAAGCTCACTTACAACAGTGATGCTGCAGAACCATGAGGAAGTGTTCGCCGCACAGGAGATGTGGTATTTGCTCTCACTTGCGGACTTGCAACTAGCTCCTGTACGCCCCTATGGAGGCACGGGGATTATCCGTCAATTCTATAATGGAATTATTTCAGAAGATTTGTTTCATAGAGCAGCACGCAGCTTCGGAGTGGAGATATATGAGGGATTATTAAATCAGAATGGCGCACGTAAGATCATAGATAAGTCGCCAAGATATTATATATTGCTAGAGTTTCTGGATGCCGTGTTTCCCGAATCGCAAAGAATTGGATTATTTCGTAACCCGCTATCTGTGGCTGCATCCTACAAGAAGGTCAATGCATATAGCGGAGAACCATTTTCACTGATTGAGGATCTCAAGCAGCCTATTCCTGGTATGAAGATCGTCGACCTTACAGCGGGGCTGTTCCGCTACGCTACGTATTTTAAGGGAGAATCGGCCTACTCCTACAAGCTTCAATATGAAGAGCTCGTGCGGCAGCCTGAACAACAATTACGCAAGCTGTGCGAGTTTATCGGTATTTCTTACCGTGAAGGAATGGAGCAGTACGGTAATCCGGTAAGTGAAGAAAAAGCGGATCTTTTTTACAGTATGGGGGCAGGGGACCCCTTCTTATTGAATCATACACAGGCGCATGTGCAGTCCATTGACGCTTGGAAGGATCAGCTTAGTCCTGATGAGATGGATGCCTATTGCCGAGTGCTGGGAGCACGAATATTTCATGATCTTGGGTACTCGGAGGAACTGGAAGAAGCACAGCGGATAACGGGCGTGAGGTATGAGCTCTCGCCAGACGAAGCGACGATGGAGCGGATTGAGCAGCAATTTTTGAAATCGAGCGGTTATATATGGAAGCCGGACTATGAATTAAGCACAAGTAGTATTCTTACAGGGACACAGTTTGCTGGAGCTGTAGATGACCTGGAATTAGAGGCTGTGCAAGTGAATCAGATCAGGGATCACAGGCAGGCTTCCATCCAGATTGCTCAGCTTGAAACGAGAGTCAGGCTGCTGGAGAACCGATTAACGAAGAGCTATATGGAGAAGAACCATGTGGAGAAGCAGCTGATCCAGCTTAGAAGCAAGCTTAATCGAATTAAATCCATACTGCCATTTGGGAACCGGCTGTCATCCTGGGCTCAGGGGTACTTGTCTGGAAGGGAGGGGAAATCATGAGTGCCATCATGGGATGCTTTTCCCGCAGAGAGCCGATTATGCCTGAAGATATGGACCCCGCAGGAGCTTACTTGACGAAATATAAGTGGGATCGCATTCACTCATGGAGTGATGCTCATGTTTTTTTTAGCTGTCATATGCAGTGGGTGACCCCGGAGTCCGTCCATGAAGTGCTTCCCCTCTACGATGAAAGGCGGGATATCACCATCACTGCGGATGCGATTATTGATAATCGCAGTGAGCTGTTTGACAAGCTGCAGATCCCTCTTAAAGAGCGAATCACGATTTCCGACAGCCAATTGATACTGGAAGCTTATGTGAAGTGGGGAGAAGATGCTCCTAAGCATTTATTAGGTGATTATGTCTTTATGATTTGGGATTCAAGGAAGGATCAATTGTTTGGTGCACGTGATGAGTCAGGCCGCAGGTCCTTTTACTATATAGATGATGGTGTGCATTTTGCGTTCTGCAGCTCGATGAATCCGCTCTTCCATATGCCTTATTTTAACAAAGAGTTAAACGAGCAATGGCTGGCCGAATTTCTGGCGATCCGCGGAATGTATGAATCCTATGACGTTCACGCCACTGCGTATCGTAATGTCAGACAGATTCCGGCTGCACATTGGATTAAGGTAGGCAGGCAGGGAGTCGAATTACGTCAATACAGCAATTTTGAAGAAATAGAGCCGCTGTATCTGAAGTCGGATGAAGAATATGAAGAGGCCTTCCGAGATGTATTCGACCAGGCTGTTCGGGCAAGAGTCAGAACATATAAGCAAGTAGGCACAGCCCTCAGTGGTGGACTTGATTCAGGAACGGTTGCGAGCTTCGCCTCACCGATGCTGAAATTGAATGGCAAGGAGCTTCATGCCTACAGCTACGTACCTGTATCAGGCTTCGAGGATTGGACGTCCAGCCGGTTAATTGCAGATGAAACGCCTTACATTCAATCCACAGTGAATTTTGTAGGGAATATTCGAGAGAACTATATGAATTTTGCTGGCAAGAGTCCGCTGACGGAAGTGAATGACTGGCTGGACATCATGGAGACCCCCTACAAATTTTTTGAAAACTCATTCTGGATTCGGGGGTTTTATGAACGTGCACAGGAGCAGGGAGTAGGGGTAATGCTTACAGGGGCCATGGGAAACTTCACAATTTCATGGGGGCCGGCGTTAGACTACTATGCTCATTTATTGCGAAGAGGCAAGCTGGTTCACCTCGCAAGGGAAGTTCAGCAATACAGCCGTCTGGCCGAAGTACCGCGAGGCAAGCTGCTGCCGATTATCGGAAGAAAGGCTTTTCCCATGCTTCGCAGGCAGCGTGCGGCTGTGGGAGGAACAGTCGAAGTGCCTGAACTTATCCACCCGGATTTTGCTCGAAGAATGGAAATGCATCGGCAAATGAAGCCATACGTTGTAAATAAACAAACGGTTTATATTAACGCATTAACTGCACGAAAAGAAAATATAAATAACTTGGCCGTGGCTAACAAGAATGGGGCAATGGCAACGAAACTATCTATGCGATACGGGCTTATTGAACGTGATCCAACCAATGATCCAAGGGTGGTTCGATACTGTTTATCTGTTCCACTAGAGCAATATGTTCAAAAAGGACGAGATCGCGCTCTGCTGCGTCGCTCCACAGTGAATTACTTACCGGATAACGTGAGACTTAATCAGACTATACGAGGCGTTCAACCAGCGGATTGGATTTATAGAATTAAGCCGGAATGGGACATCTGGGTATCCGAGCTAAAACGAATGACTAATGATACTTCAATTTCAGACTACCTTAATATAGACCAGATTCATAAAGGAATTACTAAGCTGGATAATCCTCGTTTAGAACTTGCATGGGATCCTGAGGTTCGGATGCTGATGCACAGCCTGATCGTTTATCGTTTTTTGCAGCAATTCTAACGGCCTCTAAATTGAGTTGTATATCTGAAATTATTGAAAGGAGGTGAGAGGAATGCAAAACAACAAAATGGAATGGCAAATACCTAGCCTTGAAGTTCTTGAAATGAGTGAGACTAAGCAAGGAACTGGATTCAGACAAATTGACTGGATCTCCGAGCATGATGCGGATTTGTATGATCCTAGCTAATAAGAAGTAATGGAGTCATTTTTACTTATGCATACTGACAGCTTACAGCTATCAGTGAAAACGATCTATATCTGCTTTCGCTGATAGCTGTAAACCGATATAAAATAGCTTTTAAATAGACCAGCTGGGAGGATTACATGTCACAAGATAAATCAGCTGTATCCGCCTATTTAGCTTTTGGATTAACCATTCAAAGTGAAATGCCTCTTCCTGAATTGACAGCTATAATTGTTGCAGAAGAGACGAATATTGATGTAACCATTCAGTTTGGAGATTTGTCCTCTGTCTGCTTTGACTGGGGGTTGGCTGAGCAGAATTTTCAAAGCAGGGATGATCAATTTTTATTTCAAATACCTGAAGTAGGAACATTTCATGTCGTACAAGGCAGAACTGTGACGGTAATGCCGCATAATGGCTGTAATTTATCCAGAGTTAGGCTGTATTTGCTAGGAACGTGTATGGGCGTATTGCTGCTGCAGCGAAATATATTACCTTTACATGGTAGCGCAGTAGCTATGAATGGATATGCATTTGCTTTTGTTGGGGAATCAGGTGCAGGCAAATCAACTTTATCTGCGGCCTTTGTAAATAGAGGCTACAGACTTATTAGTGACGATGTCATTGCTGTCAGCACGAATCAATCTGTACCTATGGTTTCTCCGGCTTATCCCCAGCAAAAACTAAATGCATTTAGTCTTGATCTGCTAACTATGAGTTCTGATGGACTTAGTGTAATTAAGGACGAATGGAAGTATGCCGTTCCGAGGAAAAAGGATTTTAGTCAAGCTCAAGCTAGGATACCGTTAGCAGGTGTATTTGAGCTTATTGCCTCAGATCATCAGCCAGAAGTACAGTTGAATTCAGTATCTACGCTTGAGGGTATTCAGTTGCTCCAAGCACATACTTATCGGTTGCCACTTGTCAAAAGAATACAGAATATGCAGTGGCATTTTGACAAGGTGACAGAGATTGCAAGTCAAGTAGATCTGTGTCGACTGCATCGTCCGAAGAATTCTATAACTATTGAGCAACTTGTGAATACTGTGCTGCAAGCCATTGAAAGAGGAGTGAGGGTAACCAAATGAAATTAGAAACGATATTACAAGATGTCCACTATATTCAGCAAGAAGGACATGTTGTCAGTGACATGAATGGTGATAAAGTGATGATGTCAATTCAGTCAGGAAAGTATTATAACTTGGGCCGTACAGGTGGGCGAATCTGGGAACTACTTGCTGATGGCAACACGATT
Organism: Paenibacillus sp. TCA20; assembly: GCF_000732325.1. Taxonomy (GTDB): domain Bacteria; phylum Bacillota; class Bacilli; order Paenibacillales; family Paenibacillaceae; genus Paenibacillus; species Paenibacillus urinalis. The sequence goes on along the minus strand of NZ_BBIW01000001.1, from coordinate 548,025 downwards.
TCAGAAATTGTTAATATCTTATCTGCTGAATATTCAATCGATCAATCTACATGTGGTCAACAGGTAGAGCTATTTATGAATTCCCTCCTTAAGGAAGGATTAATTAAACAAAAAGAGGATTAATGTGATGTGGAGCAAAACTTTATTACTTCGCTCTTTCACCAAACAAAAGCCTGCCATGAGAAAACTGATCATAGAGGCTTTCTTTTATTTGGCCTATGCACGAGTACTTAACCTGCGCCCTTTCTCAAAAGTTGCTCAGATGTTAGATTGTGAGAATGAAGAAACATCATATGATCGGAGCTCTGATCTCGATCCCATTAGACTGAAAGTTGCCAAGGCCATTGATATGACGGCTAAACATACTCCTTGGAGGAGTGAATGCCTTGTCACTAGTATTGCCGGGATGAAGATGCTGAAAAGACGCAATATTCAAAGTACGCTTTATCTAGGTGTTGCACGTAACGAAAGCGGAGGAATGAGTGCGCATGCTTGGCTTCGTAGTGGTCCCATGTATGTAGCTGGAGCAGACGAAATCGAGAAATATACCGTTGTAGGGATGTTCTCTAACAAAAATGCTTGAACCAGAGTGAAGTCAGAGGGTGAGCAAAATGATGAGTATTCAAAATAATAATATATTTGTCGGAGAATCCATTGAATTTCAATTCATGTGTGATTTACTAGCAGAAGATCGTGTAACTGAACAGGAAATTCGACAAAAATATGAGGTTGAAACAATAGATTGGAAGGAATTCAATAGATTAATTTACCACCACCGCATTTACCCGCTTATTTATGCACGATTACAATCATTCCACGAAGTAGTCCCATTGGATGTAATGGATCAAATTCAGAAGGCAGTGACGCATAACACTTTCTATATGATGAGACTGACGGCTGAAATGGAGCGAGTCACCTCAGTCCTGGAACAACAAAATATTAAGGTTATTATGTTAAAAGGGCCGATTCTTGCTTTCGAATTATATGGAGATCTTGCGCATCGAACTTCCAAGGATCTTGATTTACTGGTCAACATTAGTGATGTTGATGCCTCCCTAAATGTTCTAGAAAAAGCGGGTTATATTAAAAAGTATGATACCCCATTTATTATGGAAGGCTGGAAATGGAAGGACCATCATATCTCTCTGTTTCATCCGGAGCATAAAACGCAAATTGAGGTTCATTGGAAGCTTAATCCATCCGGAGCAAAAGACATTTCTTTTCAAGAATTGTGGAATAGAAGACAAACGATAACTATAGTTGAACACGAGGTGTCTTACCTAGGCAAAGAAGATCTATTCATGTATCTCGTCAGTCATGGAGCAAGACATGGATGGTTTAGACTTCGTTGGTTAATGGATATCGATCTCATATTACGTAAGAACAATACGATTCATAATTTTGAATACTATGCGGAACTGCATGAAAGTGAATTCTATGCAGGGCAGGCTTACCTGTTGTGTTCGAGATTATTGAGAGCCCCGCTTACAAGTAAAATGAAAGAATTAGTGGAGCATGCCCATACAATAAAATTAACGGAGTATGCATTAAATTTGATCCTTGAAGAACCTGATAAAGAAACAGGGATAAATTATCTGAAACAGATCAAATCTCCGAAACGACGAATGATCATGCTGCTAGGAAGGCTGTATCCAGGTCCGATGGATGCTGAATTATTGCCACTGCCCCGCAAGCTGCATTTTCTATACATACCTTTACGCCCTTTCCTATGGATGTGGCGCAGAATCAGGCAGCGCATGGTTCTTAAAGGGAGACATGAATATGATTGAACTTCGAACCTATCTAAAGAAGCTGTACTCTATTACAGGTCCCAAGCTGATCGCCAGCATTTTGTTTATGGTCATCATCAGTATATTGGAAGGGTTTGGAATCTACTTACTGGTTCCCATGCTGTCTGCAATTAATGTGTTGGACTCTGGCGTGAATGATTCAGTCCCGCTCGAATGGGTCACCGGTCTTCTTGGGTTTGTACCGCAGCAATCACAGCTTTTACTTGTACTTCTCATTTTTGTGGTTATTTTGACGTTTCAGGCGTTAATGCAGCGTAATCAGAACATTCTCAGCTCTCAAATCCAGCAAAACTTTATACATACCTTGCGTTATGAAACGTATAGACTATTAATTTATTCCAAATGGGAGCTTTTTTTAACGAAGAAAAAATCAGACTTTAACCATATCCTCACCTCAGAGCTGGCGCGTGTGAGCCAAGGAACGAACGTCTTAATTCAGCTTACGGCATCGGTCATATTTACAGTCATTCAGATTGGATTTGCCTTTTGGCTGTCTGCCGAATTGACTCTGATGGTATTAGGCTTTGGTGCCATTCTGTTTATGGTTCTCCGGCCGTTTATACGCAAAGCCAAGGCTTTGGGGGATCACACATCTGATCTGTCTCAACAATATATGTCTGAGATCGTCGAGCATTTTAACGGGATGAAGGATATTAAGAGCAACAATCTGGAGCAGCAGCATGAAACAGGCTTTAAAGCCTTGTGCAAGCGAATGGAGCACAACATGGTGTCTTATATTCGTCTTAATTCAACTACACAGCTGATTTATCGAATCGCTGCGGCTGTTATTATTGCCTTGTTTGTGTATGCATCTCTTAACCTGTTTTCTTATCCTGCTGAGCATTTGCTGTTGATGATTGTTATATTCTCGAGATTATGGCCCCGGTTCTCCATGATCCAAACCAGTCTGGAGTATATCGGTTCGCTGATCCCTGCTTTCCGGAGCTTGTTACAGCTGCAACAAGAATGTGAGCAGGCTTTGGAATCCGGCAGCCTAAATACTCCGATGAGCGGTACGGATATCAAACCGATTGCTTTGAAGACAGGGATTCGCTGTGAGGATATATCCTATCGATATCCAGGACAAACCCAAGATGCGCTGCAGCACGTTAATACCTTTATTCCCGTTAACGGTATGACGGCAATTGTGGGACGCTCAGGTGCAGGTAAAAGTACGTTTATTGATCTGCTCATGGGGTTAATTCAGCCGACAAAAGGGACCATTCTCTTGGATAAAGCTCCTTTGGAGGCATCACGGCTGCAAGCCTGGCGTCAGTCGATCAGTTATGTATCGCAAGAGCCTTTCTTGTTCCATACATCGATACGGGACAATCTTGTTCTGGTTAAGCGTGATGCTACCGAGGAGGAGCTGTGGGAAGCGCTGCGATTTGCGTCCGCCCATTTTGTTGTTGATTTGCCGCAAGGACTGGATACCATCATCGGTGATCGGGGAGTCCGATTATCTGGAGGGGAGAGACAGCGGATTGTACTCGCAAGAGCGATATTACGTAAGCCGGCCATTCTCATATTAGATGAAGCAACCAGCGCACTGGATGGCGAGAATGAACTCACTATACAAGAAGCACTTAAGGCGTTGCAGGGGCGGATGACGATCGTCGTCATTGCACACCGCTTGTCTACTATTCAAGGCGCTGATCAAGTCATCGTGCTTGAAGGGAGGGGGCAAAGTAATGCAGCAAGGAGCATATGAAGGGCTGTCTACAGATGCAGATGGTGCTTTCGGTCAATTGCTGTCTTATCAGACGAGAGCATCTTTATAACACAGGATGCTCTCCGTCTGAAGGTGCCAATAGAAGAAGCCATTAAGCTAGGGCATGTCTTTGTAACGCGGTGACGAGTAAGGAGACGGACAGCTCAATATCTTGAAGCTCGGTATCTATGATGATATCGGGCTTGTTTGGTATGTCGTATCCAGCTGATATCCCTGTGAAATTCGAAATTTCACCACGTTTTGCTTTTTGGTATAATCCCTTCGGATCTCGCTGTTCACAGACTTCGACAGAACATTTCACATACACCTCTACAAATTCCCCAGGCTCAAACATGGATTTCACCATTTCCCGATCTTGCTCATGTGGAGAAATAAACGCTGCGATGACATTGGTGCCTGAGTTGAGAAATAGCTTAGATACCTCTGCAATTCGCCTTAAATTTTCTCTGCGGTCCTCTGGGCTGAATCCCAGGTCCCGGTTTAAACCGCGGCGCACTTGATCCCCATCCAGCATGTAGCAGGGAATTCCTTCTCTCTTCCAAACGTGTTCCAGATGGGACGCAAGTGTCGTCTTGCCAGATCCAGATAGGCCTGTAAGCCAAATGACTCTCGGATTCTTATTTATAGACAAGGCCCTTCTCTCCTTAGAAAATATGTATTTTTAGTACAATTTGGTTCCCCTACATTTCGATTATAACGGATGAAAGTAATTAGCAAAATACTACATAAAAATATAAATATCTGCTTATATTACGTAAAGTGACAGCAAGTGAAAGTATTAGGCCTGCTGTGTTCGTTAGACATCGTTCAAGTGGAATTGGGCCAAAGATCAAATTAAGAAAGGGGCAGATCACAAATGAAAAAGTTGCTCGTCCTGGGCACGATAATCGCAATCCTCATTTCAGGGACACAGATGGTCCATGCTTCCTCCGTGAAGGACGCATTTCATTTTGGGTTTAAGAAAAGCAAGGACGGACAATCAGCCTCCATTAACGAGGAAGGCTTTAAACATATTCTGGAGAAGCATGGTGCTATTTTTATGGGAGATACGAAGCAGAAGGAATTGTATCTGACCTTCGATAATGGGTATGAGAATGGGTATACACCAGCTATCCTGGATGTATTGAAAGAAAAGAAGGTGCCTGCTGCTTTTTTTGTAACAGGACATTATCTGAAGGACAAGCCGGACCTAGTTCGCCGGATGAGTCAAGAAGGACACATCGTTGGAAACCACTCCTGGAGCCATCCCGATCTCACGATAACTTCGAATGAAAAAATCAAGATCGAGCTGGACCAAGTCAAGGAAGAGACCAAGAGGCTGACAGGTAAAGAATACCCTTATCTCCGGCCACCTCGAGGAATATTTAGTGATCGAACGCTTGAAGTAAGTCGTGGTCTCGGATACACCGATGTATTCTGGTCCATCGCCTATAAGGATTGGGATACGAATGTTCAGAAAGGCTCGCAGTATGCCTATGATCAAGTGATGAAGCAGCTGCATCCGGGTGCTGTAATTCTGCTGCATTCGGTATCCAAGGACAATACAGAGGCACTTGGCTCCATCATAGATGCTGCGAGAGCTCAGGGCTACACCTTCAAAAGCTTGGATGAATTAAAGACCAAGACCTACTGAAATTAATCTGTGAAATATGCAAGCCCGCTGATCAGCTTATATGCTGTCAGCGGTTTTTTATGCGATTTTATATGGAGATCGTATTTTTGTGTATTTAACCTTGTATACGCTTTATTTCCATTATATAGTTAAAAAGTGAGATTCGATACTTGGACACATTAGGCAAATATGAATTATGAATAACAATCATAGGAGGGAAACGGGCTTTGGATATCATTTGGTCTACTCGGATATTGGATTCATTCATGAACCGTAACAAGCAATTGCCATGGGGGGATTTTCATTCAAGGCTGCACTGGAATTATGAAAATGGCTGCATGATGACCGCTGTTGAACGAGTATGGCGGGCGACGAACGACCCTATCTATTTTGATTACCTCAAAACGAACATGGATCTATTCATTCAGGATGACGGCCATATTCATACATATCGTTTGAATGAATACAATGTGGATCAATTGAATCAAGGGAAGACATTGTTTACTCTGTACGAAGAAATGGGTGATGAGAAATATCGAATCGCGATCGAGCACCTGATGACACAGCTAAGAAGCCATCCTCGAACGGCCGAAGGAGGACTATGGCATAAGAAAATCTATCCGTTCCAAATGTGGCTGGATGGCGTTTATATGGCCTGTCCGTTGATGACGGCTTATGCAGATCTGATTGGTGCAAATGAATGGTTTGACGAGGCTGTGCATGAAATTTTGTTGATGGAAAAAGTATCACGAGATCCAGAAACTGGATTACTATATCATGCTTATGATGAGAGCAGGGAACAGGCTTGGGCCGATTCAATCACAGGCTGCTCTCCGCACTTCTGGGGAAGAGCTCTCGGCTGGTATGTAATGGCGATCACCGATGTGCTCGATACATTGCCCTTGGATCATCCTAAACGCGGTCAGGTCATCGGCATCTTCTATCGGGTGTGTGAGGCAATCATGAAGGTGCAGGATGAGGCGACTGGCTTATGGTATCAAGTACTGAATCTGCCTGAGCAAGAAGGCAACTACTTGGAGGCATCTGCCTCCTCAATGTTTGTATGTGCACTCGCAAAAGGGGCCCGTCTTGGTTATTTGGGCAGTCATGCATTGGAGGCTGCTCGGAGGGGACATGAAGGCATCGTTCGCCAGTTTGTTAAAGCACGTGAGGATGGTTCTTACGCATTGGAAGGCATATGCAAGGTAGCTGGTCTCGGCGGTCAGCCGTATAGGGATGGATCATTCGAATACTATATTGGAGAACCGCAGCGTACGGATGATCCTAAAGGATTAGCTCCATTTGTTATGGCATGTCTCGAGCTCGAGGCACAATTGACCGAAATAACAGTATAGAACGAACATAAGAAAAGAAGACTCTGCAATATAATGCAGGGTCTTCTTTTTCTTTTTAATATGATTTAGTGTAGATGATACCAATGGTTTTAGGTCCGCAATGACTGGAAATAACACAACCTGCAGTAGCTAGAACAACCTCTTTGGCATTTGTTTTTTCCTGCAATACCTTTTGCAGATAAAGCGCATCATCCTCACACATGGAGTGAACAACGATGATAATATCATTGTCCATTTCATATGCTTTGCTCAGTGCATTTGAGAGCATCTGATCCATCGCTTTTTCCCGTTTGCCTCTGACCTTGTATGCAGGTGTCATTTTGCCATCCGTTACTTTGATAACCGGTCTAATCTTGAGCAGACTGCCGATTAAATTTTGCATCCCCGAGCAGCGGCCGCCCATATATAGATAATCTAATGTATCAATTACAAATTCAGTATCAACCTGTGGTCGGATCTGGGTAAGACGGTTCACAATTTCGGGAACCGAAAGCCCTTCTTCCACTGCGCGTACCGCCTTGATCACCTGAAGACCGATTCCCGTTGATAAATTAAGGGAGTCAAACACGGTAACTCTGCCATCGGGATATTCTGAAGCAGCCAGCAGTGCATTTTGATAGGTTGACGACAGCTCTGAAGAGAGGCTGATAAATAGAATATCGTAGCCTTCATCTATGTAAGGGCCAAAACAGGCCATAAAATCGGCCGGTGATGGAGCTGCAGTCTTCGGTAGCCGTCCTTCTGTTTTGACACGTTCGTACAGCTCTTCAGGAACGATATCCACTCCATCCTTCAATGACTCGTCTCCGAATACGGCATAGAGAGGGACAATGCCAATGTCATACTGATGGATCCATTCTTTTGGCAAATCACTAGTACTGTCCGCAAAAATTTTAATTCGCGACATCTCAATCCCCTTTATACTTAGTTATTTCTTCTTCATAAATCATCTTCCTATTCACATCATCGTGTGAAAAACGGATTTACATCAAACATTATAATGCATATTTGGCGTGTGTAGCAAAAAAGGCAGCAAAAAGGTTCGTCGCGAAGAGGATTTATTCTACACCACAACGGTCATGCTGAAAAAGCCAATGACAATCAGCAGGATCAGTCCATTTAAAATAAGGCCAACCAGTGGAAATGCTCTTTTTCGATTCTTTAATGCCAATCCGATAATAGAAAGGATAACACCAATGATATTCAGTCCAAGGCTGGCAAGAATCAAAAGTCCGATAACAATTACATATAAGTTGTTCAGCATTGCCTCTGGATCGGGATTCTCAAGTATTTCAGCTGCCGCAGCTGGTGACAGGGCGAGAACAGCGATGTAAAGGACCAGGGAAATTATGCTAACAATGAAAGACGCAATACCAGGACCTGAATGCTTAACCTTAGCAGGGGGCGGCTGAAAAGTGCCATAGGGATTGTTTACTTCTTGAAGTTGTTCGTAATCGGGTACTTGGTTCTTATCCATGAAGTCGCTCCTTTATAGATTTACAGTTAACTTTTCCATAATTCAAATTAAAATGCAAGCTGTATCTCTCTAACCGTTCTGTCACAATGTTAAAGGGATGTTCACTAGTAAATGGCGCGTAAATTAGGTTAAGATAATTTAGAATACATTTCATTGAGGAGTGAACATATCAAGTGGCAAAAAAATGGGTTGCCATAGGTTCAATTTTAGCGATGCTGTCTGTCCTGATTGGCGCCTTTGGTGCACATATTATTGAACCGATTATTGGTGAAGAGCGGCTTACTACGTATGAAACCGGCGTGCAGTATCATATGATGCATGCGCTTGGAATTTTGCTTATTGCACTTCTTGCCAACAGCTTCGGTCCAAAGAAGGCATTAGATTGGGCGGCAAGACTGCTGCTCATCGGCATTATACTGTTCTCAGGAAGTTTATATGTGCTTAGCATGACGGGAATCGGCATTCTCGGGGCAATTACACCATTAGGGGGAATTTGCTTCATTATAGGCTGGATTCTTGTTGTCGTGTCCGTGTTAAAAAAATAAGGATAAGGAACGGTCATTCTCATTAGCTGAGAGTGGCCGTTCTTGCTTATTCCTAGATATACTTCTCGATCTCGGACGTATGGATGGAGTAGACCTGCTTCTCATCCACATGATAAATGCTGACCAGCTTGGATAGCGCATCAAAATTAAGAACTCGGCACGGAATGCTCTTATCTTTGCCATTCTTATCACGAATATCGAGCCTGATCAGTCTCCCTTCCTTCATGGCGGACATAAGCCATTTCTCTGAAGGGCAACGGTCCTCTTCTTCTCTCTTCATCGTTCCGGATGCAGGGAGGAGAGGAGATTTATGAATCGGTTTCAAGTTTAGATCGGATACAGCTGTTTGTTTCAAAGCTTGCTCAATTCTTGCTCCCAGCCTCATTCCGGACTGAATTCTGAAATCTGCAATTTGATCTTGTGCATTAAGCATTTCGAGAAGGGATTGCAGTGCAAGGGCATCGGACTTGCTGTGAATCATAATGTCAACGTTAAAAAGAAATTCGGTCTCGTTACTCGTGCCTGCTGACGTCGTATTTTTCATAATAATATTTACCTCGCACTGCTCTTATAATGGAATATTTATGTACATTGATTCTCTAACTATATCATTAAAACGCAATCATGAATACTACCATAGACGCATATTTATACGAAAATTTAGGATTTTTTTATGAGTATGAGGGTGGAATGGTAGGTTTTAAGACATGGTTCTTTTAGCATGAAAAGTATCCGCTACTGTCCACACCATATAGAAGACCCAGGAATAAACTGTCGAGACGCGTTAAGTGAAGGGGGTGTTACACTTATGGTAACATTGGAGCCGGTTCAAGTTGGAGACCATACCCTTGTAGCAGTTGAAGTTAAATTACCCAAAACAACACTGATTACAGTCTCGACTTCCAAAGGATACATTATGTGCGGAGCACTTGATGTTGGCCTGCTAAACGAGCGTTTGGCTGCGCGCAGCATTATCGCAGCTCGGGCAGTTGGCGTCAAGACCATTGCAGAACTGCTTGCTGCACCGATGGAATCTGTAACCATTGAAGCTGAAAGATTAGGTATAGTTCCTGGAATGAGTGGGGTAGAGGCGCTGCAAAGAATGCTGTAATGGGAATGAAAGAGTAAGCTGAGGAGTAGTAAGCGAACATAATATGAATAGCAGTCCCACTATCGGACGATGCGAAGCTAATGAGGGTAATACTTCATCCTTGAGTCGAATCTGTCTATAGGAGACTGCTTTTTTTTAAATGAAGCTATTACATAAGATGAACCGCCAAAGATTTCATTTCGTAAATTTGCATAATGCAGAGACTGCTGGATCATGATATTTTTGTCGGAGTTTACTCTAAGGAATAGAGTTCTTAACTTGTTTCATTAAAATCGTACAAGGGTAACTTAGAACTAGTGGCGAAAGATAAATGTGATCATAAATATAAGTTAAAGGATGGGATCATTATGGCAAAATCAACAAATAAAACAGAAAACAAAACAACGATTGAACAGCTGCTGAATCGAGAGGTTGCGAATCTTAATGTATTGTACGTTAAGCTTCACAATTACCACTGGTATGTTAAGGGCTCGAATTTCTTTACCCTTCATACTAAATTTGAAGAGCTGTACAATGCAGTTACTCTTCAAATGGACGAAGTGGCTGAACGACTTCTTACTATTAAAGGTAGTCCGGCAGCAACGATGAAGGAATACCTGGACCTGGCTTCCATCCAAGAGGCATCCGGCGGTGAAGATCCGAAGACCATGGTTCAAAATCTGATTGAGGATTTCGCAACACTATCCGAAGAATATGCAGAAGGTATTGAAGCTGCGGAGGAAGCAGGAGATGGCCCGACAGCAGATATGCTGACTGGCTTCCAGGCTGATCTGGAGAAGCATATCTGGATGCTGCGTTCTTACTTGGCATAAGATAGATAATTTCACAATTCTAAAGTCTGGTCGATATGACCAGACTTTTTCATTATATGAAGGAACAATAAAGGTCCGATAATTTCTTAGTGAAAGGGGGAAAGATCATTTGATTTGCCTCCTTATTTATTATAGAATGCATAAATATTGGACCACTTAGGAAGCACCTCGGGAAGCTGTGTCTATTTAGTTTATGTGGACAAGGGTATTTTGTTTACGGCGTCTGTAAACTTTCCCACATAAATGACTTGAGAATCATTGAGAATCAGTTTAGAATTATTATAAAGTGACACTTATCGAGTGAAGCTGGAAATCAAGGGGATACCCTATTAAATATACTTCATGATTTCAAGTGGGAAATTCATTTCTATTGGAGGTAAAGGCACATATGGCTACAAATTTCGTCATTGAAGGACTTAAAGCAGAAATAGAAGGAAAAGAAATTTTGAAGGGCATTAACCTCAACATGAACGGTGGAGAAATTCACGCGATCATGGGACCGAATGGTACGGGTAAAAGTACGCTTGCTTCAGCACTGATGGGTCACCCTAAGTATGAAGTAACTGGCGGCTCTGTTGCTTTGAACGGCGAAGACGTTCTGGAAATGGAAGTTGATGAGCGTGCTCGTGCAGGGATGTTCCTTGCAATGCAATATCCAAGTGAGATTGCAGGGGTAACAAATTCCGACTTCCTGCGCAGTGCAATCAATGCACGCCGTGAAGAAGGTAACGAAATTTCTCTGATCAAGTTCATCCGCCAAATGGAAGGTAAGATGAAAGATCTTGAGATGAACCCTGAGTTTGCTCATCGTTACCTTAATGAAGGCTTCTCCGGTGGTGAGAAGAAGCGTAATGAGATTCTTCAAATGATGATGCTTGATCCGAAGCTCGTTATTTTGGATGAAATTGACTCCGGTCTTGATATCGATGCTCTTCGTATCGTTGCAGAAGGTGTCAATGCAATGAAGAGTGAGGATCGTGGCTTCTTGATTATCACTCACTACCAACGTTTGCTGAACTACATCAAGCCAGACTATGTACACGTTATGATGCAAGGACGTATCGTTAAATCTGGTGGTCCTGAGCTTGCAGAACGTCTTGAAGCAGAAGGTTATGACTGGATCAAGGCAGAACTGGGAATTGAAGACGAAACTGTTGGCCAAGAAGCGTAAAGAATAAACGGAGGAGGATATCTTAAATGACGACACAAACCATTCTTCCGGTTGATTCCGAAGCGCTTCGCGCGTTATCCGAAGGCAGAAATGAGCCGGCATGGCTTTCTGAAGGGCGCCAAGCAGCACTTGATCTTGCGGGCAACCTTGCGCTTCCAAAACTGGAAAAAACAAAAATTGAACGCTGGAATCTATCCGCGTACGGACAATATAAAACGAGTGATGCGATTACTCTGAATGAAACACCTGAAGCAATCGCAAGCTTAATAAAAGATGAGCAAGATGGAACTTTGTTGATTCAACGGGGCTCCAGCGTCGTGTACAGCAATCTTTCCAAAGAGCTTGCTGATCAAGGTGTAATCTTTACAGATCTCGAAACTGCAGTGCGTGAGCATGAGGATCTTGTTAAGAGTCATCTTCACACAGCAGTTAAATCTGACGAACATCAGCTGGCTGCACTGCATACAGCGATCTGGAACGGCGGAGTATTCCTCTATGTGCCTCGTAATGTGGTGATTGAGAAGCCGGTTCAAGCTATTTTGCTTGCTGAAGATGGAACGGCAACATTTGCACCACATGTGCTCATTATTGCGGACACGAATAGCTCTGTCGTATATGTAGACAACTATGTATCAGGCAATTTGGAAGCTCCTGTCTTCCATAATGGGGTAGCTGAAGTGTTTGTTAAGCCAGGTGCGAAGGTTCGTTTTGCTACCGTTCACCAATTTGGAGATCAAGTAACAGATATTACTTATCGCCGTGCTGTAGTTGAGAACGATGGTACAATTGAATGGATCGTTGGTGAAATGAACACAGGTAATACAGCAAGTGACACCCTTTCTATCCTGAAAGGCAATGGTTCGAATTCGGATCAGAAGACGATTGCAGTAGGTGCAGGCTCTCAGAAGCTGAACTATACGACCCAAGCCAAGCATTTTGGTAAGAGCTCTGCAAGCCAGATGATTACACGTGCGGTTATGCGTGAAGAAGCGTCTGCGATCATTAACGGAATTACCAAAATCGAGCATGGTGCAACAAAAGCGGACGGTCAGCAAACGGAACGTGTCCTGATGCTGAGTCCTAAAGCACGCGGAGACGCGAACCCGATTCTTCTGATTGATGAGGATGATGTAACAGCAGGTCACGCTGCATCTGTAGGTCAAGTAAACCAAGAGCAAATCTACTATCTGATGTCACGCGGTATTTCCCGTGAGAATGCAGAAAGATTAATCATCTATGGCTTCCTTGCGCCTGTTGTATCTGACATTCCGCTTGAAGAATTGCAGGTGCAGCTGCAGTCCCTTGTTGAAAGGAAACTGGGACAATGAACGCTCAGGCGATTCGTGAACAGTTCCCCATCCTCGATCAGGAAATTAACGGACATCCATTAGTTTATCTAGATAATGCGGCAACTTCCCACAAACCTCGCGTAGTGCTTGATGCAATCAAGCGCTACTACGAGTGGGAGAATTCCAACGTTCACCGTGGAGTTCACACGCTTGGAAGCCGTGCAACGGATGCATATGAAGGTGCTCGTGAGAAGGTAGCCAAATTTATTAATGCTAAACGATCGCAAGAAATTATTTTTACTAGAGGTACAACAACGGCGCTCAACATTGTTGCCTCCTCATACGGACCTTCCGTACTGAATGAGGGAGACGAAATTGTGATCACTCCTATGGAGCATCACAGTAACTTGATCCCTTGGCAGCAGCTTGCCAAAAGAACAGGTGCTGTGCTGAAATATATTCCCCTTCAACCAGACGGCAATATCGATCTGGCAGATGTGGAAAAAACGATCACTCCTAACACGAAAATTGTCTCTATGGCATATGTTTCGAATGTTCTCGGAGTCATTAACCCCATTAAGGAAGTAGCTGAAATTGCTCACCGCAATGGTGCAGTTATGGTTGTTGATGGCGCACAGAGCACCCCTCATATGAAGGTTGATGTGCAAGATCTTGACTGTGATTTCTACGCCTTATCCGGACATAAAATGTGCGGACCGACCGGAATCGGTGCACTGTATGGCAAGAAGGCGCTGCTTGAGTCCATGGAGCCGGTCGAATTTGGCGGCGAGATGATCGATGATGTTGGCTTGTATGAGTCTACATGGAAGGAACTCCCTTGGAAGTTTGAAGGAGGAACTCCGATCATTGCTGGTGCGGTTGGTCTCGGAGCAGCAATTGATTTTCTGACTGAGATTGGAATGGATGAAATCGCGCAGCATGAGAGCAAGCTGTCACATTATGCAATGAGTCGTATATCTGAAATCGATGGCATTCAGGTGTACGGACCTAAGAAACGTCATGTAGGTCTCGTAACCTTTAATCTCGATGATGTACACCCGCATGATGTAGCAACCGTGCTTGATGCAAGCGGAGTAGCTATTCGAGCAGGTCATCATTGCTGTCAGCCGCTGATGCGCTGGCTTGAAGTTGGATCTACAGCAAGAGCGAGCTTTTATTTATACAATACAGAGCAGGACGTAGACCGTCTTGTGAGCGCCTTAATCCAGACAAAGGAGTATTTTGGTGATGCAACTTGATGATCTGTATCGGCGCGTAATTATGGACCACTATAAAAATCCGCGGAATCGGGGCAGCTTTGAAGACGACTCGGTAACAGTTGATTTGAACAACCCGACCTGCGGTGACCGGATATCCCTGCAGCTAAAAGTTAAAGATGGAATTGTCGAGGATGCGAAGTATACCGGTGACGGCTGCTCCATCAGCATGTCCTCGGCCTCCATGATGACCGAAGCGGTTAAAGGGAAGACTATGGATGAAGCTTTGAACCTAGCAGATCGTTTCTCCGCCTTGATGCAAGGAGAGGAACCAGAATTTGACGAATATGAAGATATAGAAGCCCTATCCGGTGTAAATAAGTTCCCTGCGCGCATCAAATGCGCAACACTTGCTTGGAATGCGCTGCGCAAAGGGATAGATGAGGATCACAAACCACAATAACGATAGGGAGGTAGACCCACATGGCAAAAAAAGCGCCAGAAATGGAAGAGTATAAATATGGTTTCCGGGATGAGCATAAGTCCATTTTCCAAACAGGTAAAGGTCTGACGGAAGAGGTTGTAAGAGAAATCTCCCGTATTAAGGAAGAGCCTGAATGGATGCTCGATTTCCGTCTGAAATCCTTGAAACAGTTTGAGAAGATGCCGATGCCTCGTTGGGGCGGCGATCTCGACGGGCTTGATTTTAATGATATTCAGTACTACGTAAGACCTTCGGAGAAGCAAGGAAAGACATGGGAAGAGGTTCCTGCAGAAATCAAGGAAACCTTCGACAAACTGGGTATTCCAGAAGCAGAGCAAAAGTTCCTGGCAGGGGTATCTGCTCAATATGAATCTGAGGTTGTATACCACAACATGCAGAAGGATCTTGAGGATCAAGGCGTTATCTTCATGGATACTGATACAGCGCTGAAGGAGCATCCAGAGATTCTCAAGGAGTACTTCGCAACCGTGATTCCTCCGGCAGATAACAAGTTTGCTGCTCTGAACAGTGCTGTATGGTCAGGCGGAAGCTTCATCTACGTGCCAAAAGGCGTGAAGTGTGAAATTCCACTGCAGGCTTACTTCCGGATTAACTCTGAGAATATGGGTCAATTTGAGCGTACCCTGATTATTGCTGACGAAGACAGCTTTGTACACTACGTAGAAGGATGTACGGCTCCAATTTACAGCACAAACTCTCTGCATAGTGCGGTTGTTGAGATTATCGCTAAGAAAAATGCACGTGTACGTTATACGACGATTCAGAACTGGGCTCCGAACATCTACAATCTCGTTACCAAGCGTGCAGTTGCAGAAGAAAATGCAACCATGGAATGGGTTGATGGTAACATCGGTTCCAAGCTGACTATGAAGTATCCTGCAGTTGTTCTTAAGGGACGCGGCGCGAAAGGCTCTGTACTTTCGATTGCAGTAGCGGGTAAAGATCAGCATCAGGATGCAGGTGCGAAGATGATTCACCTTGCACCAGATACAACCTCTACAATTGTATCCAAATCAATTAGTAAGCATGGCGGTAAAGTAACCTACCGTGGTCTGGCTTCCTTCGGACGCAATGCAGAAGGCGCTAAATCGAACATTAAGTGTGATACATTGATTCTGGATAACGAGTCCACTTCGGATACGATTCCTTACAATGAGATCATGAACGATAATATTACGCTTGAGCATGAAGCAACCGTATCTAAGGTGTCTGAGGATCAGCTGTTCTACTTGATGAGCCGCGGCCTCTCTGAAGACGAAGCAACACAAATGATCATTATGGGCTTCATTGAACCGTTTACGAAAGAACTTCCAATGGAGTATGCGGTGGAGATGAACCGTCTCATCAAATTCGAGATGGAAGGCTCGATCGGTTAAGCAGAGCTATTTAACATTTGAAATGATTTCTAATACGTGTTCTGGCCATTTATGGCTGGGCACGTATTTTTTTGTTCACATCGTGATCAAGCAGCTGCTTAGGCTATATAAAAATAGAGGCCATCCGTATAGGAAAGGCCTCTATTTCTACAAATGTTTTTCATTTGATGATCTAAGGAAGTATGTACTAGATTGTTCTTTCTAAGTAGTTCTAGCTGATATGAAAGGAATCAAGGACTTATTATGTAACGTATGTTCTAGATATAAATTTCTACAATAGTAATATCTCGTTGTTTGGCCAAGTCTACAAAGCCTTGTCCACAACGGACGAGCGGACGGAAATGATCATTCGGATTATTCATTACAATCGTACCTGTATCTCCTGAAGTCAGTAATACCTGTTTGCCAATAAAATTAGGCAGGAGATGCTTGATAAAGCTCTGCGTTACTTTTGCATTGAGCTGTCCGAAGCTGAGTCCGTATAGCTCGCATAACACGGATATGTATTCTTGCTTGGATTGATACACACGATGAGTCGTCATCGCACTGTACACATCTGCCACAGCCGCAATTCGGGAATAAGGATGAATATCATCTTTGCGTAATCCGTAAGGGTAACCGCTGCCATCTTCCCGTTCATGATGCTGTAATGCAGGAATCGCGAGTGTTTCATTACCGGTAGACTCTAATATAATGTCATATCCCTGCTTAGCGTGTTTTTTCATCACACGGAATTCCTCTGGGCTTAGCTTGCCTGGCTTGTGAAGCAGCTTCTCAGGCACCATAGATTTCCCTATATCAATGAGGTAACCTGCTTTGGAGATGGTGTAGCAGTCCTCCGGGGCATAACCGAGCCATGAAGCCATATAGTATGTAAGAATGCCTACCTGTACGGAATGGTTGTAAGTATACTCATCATCACGATCAAGCAGGAGAAGAAGTGACACGACATCCTTCTGCTCCAGAAGCTGTTCAGCCATTGGCTTAAGCAGATCGTCAACCTCCGATATCGAGAAACGTCCTGATGTTGTAGCTTCCTTAAAGATCGAGGCAGTTCCTATCATGGTACTATCGAACATTGGAACTAGCTTAAGCAGGGATTCTCCTGGGGATGATCTGAAGACAGGAGCAGTCTGGGTGGCAGGCTCTGTTATGTCTACATAATCAATACCGTGCATCATCAGTTTATCGATGTCTGAATCATCAATTATGGATCCTGCTGACATCAGCTGCACTCCGGAAGGATTAAAAGTATCCGATTGAAGCAATAAACCAGGCTTTAAGTCGGTGACATGTAATCTCAAGACAATTAACCACCTTTAAATGTAAAGTTTTTAAATTTATCATATCAAGAAAAAAATGGACAGACAACGACTAGTTTTAATGATTAGTCATTTTAATGGGTCCCAGGGACCAGTTTGATGTCCTTTCCATTCTGATCCGTCCTCCCAGATCTCCTTCTTCCAAATCGGGACAATCTGTTTCAGCCTCTCAATAGCGTACCGGCTTGCCTTATAGGCATCGTCACGATGGGGGGAAGAGACGGCAATCACGACACTTGTCTCGGCAATATCCACTTTGCCTAATCGATGGGATATCGCACATTGCGCGCCAGGCCACTTTTCATTGATTTCATCACCAATCGACTTCATTGTAGATAATGCCATGGGTATGTATGCTTCATATTCAAGATGGACGGTGCGCTGATCGCCGGTCATTTCTCTTGTTGTTCCTATAAAGGTTAAGGTTGCTCCGTGATTGGCAGTGATGACTTTGGCCGAAGTTTCTTCTACCGATAGGGGGGCATATCCAATAGAGTATAGTCCATCATCAGAGGTGTGGGTTTGCTGAACGGAATTTGATGAATAGGTGGGACCTTCTCCGCCGGAAACGGGGGGGATCAGCGCTATTTCGTCTCCTTCGTTGATCACCACATGGCCTGGTGCATAATTCATATTTACAGCAATTAGTGAGGAATGGATGAGTAAGGAAGCTTCAGGATACGCTTCTGCAAGCTGCTTTTTCAAATCGTTTACCGTGACTGCATGATCTATATTTAATTCAATCTTAGATTGCCCAATTCTCTCTGCGACACCAGCGAATAATAACACGGACAGTTTCAAATGATTTCACCTCGAACGGATGTATTGATAAACCCTTTTAATATATCATATCCTTTATGAAAATGTTATTCTTATCTTTTAGATAGATCCAATGGACCAGAGTGAGCAAAATGACGAGAATTTAGTTTATATAGCGCATTAATTTATGGCTAATAAGTATCCGGAGGAGGAATACAGAGATGACGAACCATATGCCTAAACAAACCTTGACCATTCTTCATACGAATGATATTCACAGCCATTTTGAGAAAATGGGTTCCATCGCTGCGATGATCCAAAGGGAGAGAGAGCAGGCAGAACCCGGAGAAGAAATTCTAGTATTGGATATTGGAGATCACATGGACCGGATGGCAGTGGAGACCGAAGGCTCCATGGGCGGGGCCAATGTAGATGTTCTAAACTTAACGGGCTATGATGCAATTACGATTGGTAATAATGAGGGATTAACCTTTACACCGGATATCCTAGATCAGGCATATGCAGGTCTGTTATGCAAGGTCGTATGCGGTAATCTGATTGAAGAACGTTCAGGGCAGCCTCCGGCCTGGATGGAGCCATCGACTATTTTGACAAAGGGCGACATACGAATAGGTATATTGGGATCTACCGCACCGTTTAGCGCGTTCTATGAGCTGCTTGGGATGAAGGTGCTTAATCCAATCGAAACGCTAAAGCTTCAGGTAACACAAATAAGAGAGCAAGCAGACATCGTAATTCTGTTATCGCATTTGGGACTAACAACCGATCAGAGAATTGCTGAACAGATCGATGGAATTGATATGATATTGGGAGGCCACACGCATCACGTATTGGAGGAGCCGCTGGAAATAAACAAGACGCTCTTATGCGGTGCGGGCAAATATGGTCAATACCTCGGAAAAATAACCGTGGAAAGATCCAGCGAGGAAGAGCATTTTAAGTTGGTTTCAGGTGGGTGCCTGCCTGTGGATGACAATCTTCTGCATGAAAATGTGGCGGCTGCTATTATTACACATCGGGAACAGGCCGAAAATAAATTAGGTAGAACCATTGCTGTGACGGATCGAACACTTGCCATTCATTGGGACAGAGAATCGTCATTTGGAAATTTATTAGCTCAGGCAGTGCGGCAATTTACGGGTACAGATCTGGCGGTTGTTAATGCAGGTCAGCTGCTTGGTGATTTGGAGGAAGGGAATATAACGGAGGGGATGCTGCATGCTTTATGCCCTTCTCCGATTAATGCATGCACCATTCTGTTAAAAGGCGCTGACCTTCGTACAGCTATGGAGGAGAGCTTAATACCAGAGTACAGGGACCTCGTATTTAAAGGCTTTGGATTTCGAGGATACCAGCTGGGAGTCCTGTGCATCGATGGTGCAGAGTTACATTACGATCCGACCAAAGCTCCATATGAACGAATTACCGAGCTGAATATAGGAGGCGTTCCTTTGAATGATGAGCAGCTATATCGAGTGGGAACACTGGATATGTTTACGTTCAATGTGGGATATCAGAGCCTATCGCTCGGTTCAGAGCCAGCTTATCGTTTACCAGAGTTTATCCGTGATTTGATAGCCATGGAGCTTAAGAGACCGAATTCGCTTGATGAATGTCTGAGACAGAGATGGATTCTTGAATGAGAATAAAATGAAATCCGCTAATAGCATCTGATTTAGGCAGGAGAGATCACTTTGCGTTTAATACCCATTCAAATGCTGCAGCCCGGAATGAAGCTGGGCAAAAGAATATATAATGACGAAGGAATTATATTGTTAGGCGAGCAGGTCGAATTGACCGCCAATTTGATTCATCGTTTAGGTCAATTAGGCTTAAGCTATGTGTATATTCATGATCCGAATACTGATGATATTGAATTTCCGGAATTATTACGAGAAGAAACCCGTATACAGGCCATGAAAGAGATAAAGACTCAGTTTTCTATGTTATCTTCCAGTGGAACGATGCGGGGCTATTATCCTCATCTCGGCAAAGTATTCGTGGGACTAATGGAGAAGATTCTTGAAGATATCAGCTCTCGTCAAGATGTGATGATTATGCTCACCGGGATGCAATCCATGGACCATGCTTTATACGAGCACTCATTAAATGTATGTATTTATTCATTAGTGTTAGGCAAGGCACTTGGTTATGACAACAAGAGATTGATGGAGTTAGGGCTTGGAGCTCTGCTCCATGATATCGGAAAAACTCAGATCCCTGCTCATATTCTGCAGAAGCCGGGTAAGCTCACCAATGAGGAATATGATATTGTAAAGAATCATACCGTTTATGGGTTTAAGCTCCTCAAAGATGAGCCAGGAATTCCGCTTATTTCAGCCCACTGTGCTTTACAGCATCATGAACGAATGGATGGAAGGGGATATCCACAGGGCTTGTCTGGGCCCGATATTCACGATTACGGTAAACTGATCGCTTTAACCGATTCTTATGATGCGATGACGACAAACCGAATTTATCAGAATGCTCTGCTGCCGCATCAAGCGGTCGAAATGCTTTTTGCAGGTTCGGGTACGCAGTATGATCAAAAAATGTTAGAATTGTTTCGGGACTATGCAGCGATATATCCCGTAGGTTTGACTGTTCAGTTATCTACAGGAGAGACGGCAGTCGTTGTACGGTTGCATCCGGAAGCTCCACAGAGACCGGTAGTTCGGATCATTATGGATCAGGAAGGTTACACCCTTACAGCCCCTTATGAACTGGATCTGTTTCATCGTCTATCGGTGATGATTACAGGAGTGATGGGTGAGTCTTCCTCGGTATTATCGATCGCTGAACAGCCACAGTTTACATAATGTAGTGTAGTTTAGCAGGACAGCATAGTTCAATTTAGGAAATAAGGTGAAATAAATGACTTTAATGAATCATGAAATGAAGAATATTCGTGCGCTTTCTCCGGCATATGATCCCTGGGATCCGATGATGTCGTTAAGAAAATATGGTAAGCATGTGCTCACCAGCGTTGAAATGACTGTCACTCATTTATGCAATATGCGCTGCGAGCATTGTGCTGTCGGTGAGATGCTGGTTATGAGAGAGGCTCCCTCCATTCCAGTATCTCAAATGATTGAGGCGTTGGATCAGGTGGAGCATCTAGAGACGATTAGCCTGACGGGCGGGGAACCGAGCTTCTTGGAGAAAACAGTGGATGAAATGATTCTTCCTCTGCTCAAGTACGCCAAATCACGTGGGATCCGCTCACAGATCAACTCAAATTTGACGATGGATATTAGTCGATATGAGAAGCTGCTGCCCTATCTGGATGTTATGCATATTTCATTTAATTATTTGAATGCCTCTGACTTTCATGAGGTAGGATTTGCGAACACGAATCGCCCGGTCAGCTATAATACGGCAGCCAAAATGTACGATCGCATGATGGAGAACTCCTTGAAGCTAAGCGAACAGGGAATGTTCATCTCTGCAGAATCAATGATTAATTATCGCACACATCAGAAGCTGGGTGAGATCCACAAGCTCATAGGACAAATGGGAGCAAGAAGGCATGAGGTTCATCCTATGTATGCTTCAAACTTTGCTGAGTCACTACCTGTCTTGTCGCTGGATGATATGCGTAACGCGATCCATGGACTGCTGGATGTGAGAGATCAGGACATGTGGATGCTCTTCGGAACACTGCCGTTCTATGCGTGCAATGGGGGAGATGAGGATCGCAGGCTCATTTCCCGTCTATATAAAGAGCCGAATGTAACAGTAAGAAATGATCCGGATGGCCGCAATCGAGTGAATGTGAACATGTTTACCGGCAACGTATACGTAACCGATTTTGCGGATATTCCGGAATTCGGAAATATTAAGAATGAGAGACTGGATGATATTTTCTCGGAATGGACTTCAAATCATCCATTGAATCAAACGGTGAATTGCTTCTGCGATGCAGCGAGCTGCTGTGGGCCTAATCTGCTCGTAAGAGATATGTATTACAAAGATATTGATTTCAAGACACGTAAGGCCTTTCCAAATATCATCGGATAGTTTGTATACAAAGGGCTGCCACACCCATGAGGTGAGGCAGCCCTTAATTTATTAATTACGCTGAGCTGTTGTATTGCGGATCAATTTCATAATCTCCATCAGAATTACAGCACCCAGCGCTAAGCCAGCGGCTATGAAGAACTCATTCCAGCCAAATGCATCAGGAATAGAGAAGATTCCTCGCACACCTGGAATCAAGGTGACAGCGTACAGCACGAAGCATACAGCTACAGCACCGAGGACATATTTGTTCGAGAATAGCCCGACTTGGAAAATCGTCTGCTGTGTTGAGCGTGCAGCGAACGTTTGCAGGGTGCGGGCCAGTATTAAGGTTGTAAAGGCCATTGCAACGCTCATCTCAGGTGAATGGGATAGACCGATATATTGTGATGTAATAACGGCAATCCCGATAAGGATTCCTCGTGTGAGCACAGCGCTGAGCGTGCCTCCCGCAAAGATCCCTTCGTTGATGTCCCTTGGCTTGCGAGACATGACGTTCGGCTCCGGTTTTTCCATACCAAGTGCAATCGCTGGAAGGGAATCATTGGCTAGGTTAATGAATAGAAGCTGTATTGCTGTGAAAGGATTGATCCAGTCAACGATGAGCGCGAACAGGATGGCGATGATCGCACCCAGATTTCCTGCAAATAAATATGCGATCGCTTTTTTAATATTATCAAACACGGTTCTGCCGACACCGACGGCCTTAACAATGGACACGAAGTTGTCGTCCGTCAGAATCATCGCCGCGGAATCCTTGGCTACATCCGTTCCGCTGCCCATGGCAACCCCGATATCGGCTTGCTTCAGGGCCGGGGCATCGTTAACGCCGTCCCCAGTCATGGCAGCGATATTTCCTTTCTTCTGCCAGGCACGTACAATCCTTATCTTGTTCTCTGGTGATACGCGGGCATAGACCGATATATTCTCAAGCTTCTGATCCAGCTCTTCCTCAGACATCGCGTCCAGCTCTTGTCCTGTTACGGCGATATCATGGTCATCCATCAGACCGATATCACGCCCAATGGCCTGCGCAGTCGTCTTGTGGTCGCCTGTAATCATTACCGTACGTATGCCGGCCTTCTTCGATTCAATAATTGAATCGTATACTTCTTCACGCGGCGGGTCGATCATGGCAGTCAGACCTACTAGGGTTAGATCATACTCATCCTCAACACCAAGCTCATTTTTATCACTTGGTATTGTTTTATAAGCATAAGCTAACACGCGAAGTGCTCTTTCAGAGAAATTCTCATTTGCTTCCTGGAACTGAGTGAGCAGCTCGTCTGTGAGCGGAACCTGCTCTCCCTTCATAAATACATGCTTGCAACGGCTGAATAATACATCAGGACCGCCTTTAGTTAATATTGCTTTTTGACCGGCAAAGGTATGGATGGTAGACATCAGCTTTCGATCGGAATCGAATGGAATCTCTGCTTCTCTTGGAAACTGATCACGAATTTCACGATAGTGCTTGTTCTTGCTGTTACTGAATGCAATGAGTGCAATCTCGGTCGGATCTCCCAGCTCCTTACCTTCCTCATTAATATGAGAATCGTTGCACAATACCGCAATATGAAGAAGCCGGCGTTCTGCATCATTCCATTCCTGCGGGTTATCCGGGAACTCTTCCTTAGCTCCTTCGGGCAGGAAGTAATCAACA
The DNA here is from genome assembly GCF_000732325.1 of Paenibacillus sp. TCA20. GTDB lineage: Bacteria > Bacillota > Bacilli > Paenibacillales > Paenibacillaceae > Paenibacillus > Paenibacillus urinalis. Next base: position 524,227 of record NZ_BBIW01000001.1, on the reverse strand, counting down.
ACGGTCATTCGATTCTGTGTTAGTGTACCTGTCTTATCTGTACAGATAACACTCGCGGAGCCCAGCGATTCTACCGCCGGCAATTTGCGGATAATGGCGTGCTGCTTTGCCATTTTGTTGGTTCCCACAGAGAGTACGATCGTCACAATCGAAGAGAGGGCCTCGGGAATCGCAGCAACCGCTACGGCAACAGCAAACATTAGCGCGTTAAGGATAGAGCTCGTAACATCTCCTGTATCATTTGACAGCCAGATGCGACCAGCCTCAACACCGAATATAATGATCGAGAGGATGAGAATAAACACACCCAGCTTCTTACTGAATTTATCAAGCTTGCGCTGAAGAGGTGTTTGTTTCATCTCCGCAGTTTCAATGAGCCCGGCGATCTTACCAATCTCGGTATTGCCAGCAGTTGCGGTGACGACGACCGTTCCCCGTCCATACACGGTTAGTGCACCGCTGAATACCATATTACGCCGATCTCCGAGAGCTGCATCTCCTTCGATCGGGTCCGTATGCTTCTCCACGGCTTCAGACTCGCCAGTCAGCATACCCTCATTCACTTTAAGGCTGCCGGATTCGATAATGCGTCCATCTGCAGGTACGTAGTCACCTGCTTCCAGAATGACAATATCGCCGGGTACAAGCTCCCTTGCCGGAATGGTAACTCGTGCTCCTGCACGGATAACCTTGGCCTCTGGAGCAGATAAATTACGAAGCGCATCGAGAGAGCTCTCAGCCTTTCGAGTCTGCACAACACTGACGATAGCATTAAGAATTAGTACAAGGAATATAATAAGTGATTCAATGAATTGTCCAAGAATCAGCTGCACAATCGCCGCAATCAGCAGGACGATCACCATAGGGTCCTTGAAGTTTTCAAGAAACAGCTTCCAGATGGGATCTCGATCCTTTGCTTTTAGTTCATTGTATCCTGTTGTTTCAATTCGCTTCTGTGCTTCTTCCTTCGACAGGCCCTCTAAGCTGCTGTTCACTTCACGCAGAACTTCCTCTTTATCTATTTGGTAGTATTTCAAGCGTTAAGACTCCTTTCCATTCTCCTATTTTAGTATTTGCTCCTGCTCCTACAGCCCGCATATGTATGTGGAACCTAGAACTCTAAGAGAGCTTGACAGTATAATTTCTCCCTTTTCTCCTTTCCTTATCCTTCGCCATTATATATACCCTTTTTTCCTCAAGATGAAAGATGAAACTAAAAGTATAGTACGAAGGTTCAACACACAGAATAAACGGAAGCAGGACTGAAAATTTACATTTGAAAGGTTTACATGTGGGAGCTGGAATGCTTATCATAGACAGGTGGACTTACGACTAAATCATTCGTAATAGCAAACTTATATTTAATAGAATAGGGGATGCGGACTAGTGGAAAAAAGGATCATACTGAATAAACCCGAGGCAATGATTTTTGATATGGACGGAACACTGTTTCAGACGGAATCGCTGCTCGTTCCTGTGTACCATAAAATGTTTGATATTTTAAGAGAAGAAGGACATCACGAAGGAGCGACACCGCCTGAAGAGCTTATTCTCGGCAGTCTGGGCATGCTGCTTCCTGATATATGGAAGCGGGTAATACCCAATTCAACAGAGGCAGCGAAGCTGCGTGCCGATGAACTGTTGCTGCAGCTCGAGCTGGAAGGATTAGAGCAGGGGATAGGTGTACTATATCCTGGGGTGGTTGATACGCTTAAGGCACTGCATGATTACGGTGTGAAGCTGTTTGTTGCAAGTAATGGACTGGAGCATTATGTAAAGGGTGTCGCCAAAGCTTATGGTATTGCACATCTGTTTGATGATCTGTATAGTGCCGGAGAGTATGCAACAGCATCAAAGGTTGATCTGGTCAAGCTATTGTTAGATAAACACAATATTCGTTCGGCATGGATGGTAGGAGACCGATCCTCTGATGTCGAAGCAGGCGTGGAGAATGGACAAACAGTGATTGGCTGCGCTTATGCAGGGTTTGGGCGCGAGGATGAATTGAAGGGCTCAAATGCGCTTCTAAATGACTTTACAGAATTGTTGACCTTGTATAAACAAGCTGAATAGTAATGAATAACTGCTTATAGAAATGAGTAAACCGCATATGAAATCCCCTTTGGACGTTGTCAATTGCTTTCAAGCTTTCGAAGGGAATTACGCATATGCGGTTTCTTAACTCATATAATCAATGATGAGGCATAGGACAATTATGAACTCCTCTGCTTATATAACCACAGAGAGTATTCCAGCGGTTTCACAATCGCTTGCTTGTAAACCTCATTCTGGCCAATTTGTGCAAAGACTTCCCTTGCAGGCTTCGGATTTACCTCAATCAGATAAATATCGCCGTTCTTGTCAATGGCAATATCGAGTGCCAACTCACATAATGCACCATAAGTGGCTTCTAAATATTTTGCAACATCGACTCCAAAGTGCTCGACAGCAGCACGAACCTCTGCTCTCTTATCCGAATCGGTAATCCACTGTGTTAATAGTTCATTCATTTCAATCGCTGTTCCCCCGCCATGAAGATTGGAAGTGACACTCTTATGTCCTCCGATCCGACCGGCACAGCCAGTGAATTCCCATATCCCCTCTTGATTCTTCTGAACCAGCATCCTGTAATCATGCACCCGTCCACTGGCTAGCTGGAGCTGAACCCCTTCCTGGATAATGTATCGGCTCCTGACTTCCCAATTCTTCAGCAGCTTAGGGAGCAGCTTATAGTGCATCTGTCTCGGCTCCAGAATCTGCCGTTGATGATCTCTGCCTTGAACGAGCAGGAGGCCGTCCTTGGTTAATCGTTCGATTCTGAGAATTCCGCGGCCCCCTGTTCCGTTAATCGGCTTAATATACAGCAGACTGTGTTTCATGAGCATGCTCTTCAGATCTGCATTACTGCTGTACAATTTGGTGTCCAGTAGATAGGGTCTGAATCGCTGTTTCTTATGCAGTACCTGATGTATAGTCCACTTATTGCGTAATGGCCGATTCAAGAAGAGGAGATGCGCATACTTTTGTCTGAAAAGTCTGAGCTCTTGGAAACGGGCACTCCGCTGGATTCTGCACCGGTCAAATATCATATCAGGGAACTTTCGCCATTTTCGAGCCCATCGTTTATGCTCTGTCTCATAAATCAGGGCATGAATCATCTCTTTGGACGGATGGACATCGGATGGAGTGAATACATAAACATCGAGTCCGAGCCGTTCGCCTTCCGAAATCATTCGCTCGTATATTTTCTTTTCTTCGAGTTGTTTTTTGTCGTTGAGGTACAGTGTCAGTATGCCTAAGACAGGTGACGGCATAGAATGATCACCTTCTTTGATAGTCAAATTTGGATGGTTTATCCATTTTGCTTCGCTAGGTGCGTACAGTATTGGATTAACCGTTCAAGCGATCTTTTGCGAATAGCAGGTTCATCAAATTTCATCGGCTTGGAATTGGCTTCAAAAAACCATATGCCTCCGTCCTGGTCAATGCCGAGATCCATCGACATTTCACCCAAGGCGTGACCCGATGATTTCTCTATCTGTCTGGCAATTTCCAAAGCGGTGCTTTTTACATCGTTGAGAATGTTACTGGCCAGCTGTGTGTCAAATACGCTGCTGAGAAGCAGGATCGGATCTTCAATACTGCCTCCGCGCGGAACGTGAGTCGTGATGCTTCTGCGGCCGGCCAGGCGGGCTCCTACACCGGTCATGCGCCACTGACCATTCGCATTTTTTTGCACAAGAACCCGAAGATCGAAGGGACGTCCTCCATATTCGGCCAGCTCAATACCTTGTTGGATTATATAGTCGTTTTGTTTAATACTGCGCTTAATTTTCTTCCATAACGACTCCAGATTAGAGGATTTATAGGTTGTGCTCTTGGATTGATCCTGGATCTTGAGCTTATAGGGAAGCTTATCTTCCTCACGATATTGAAGGGTCATTATCCCTTTACCGGCCTTTCCGCTTTCTGGCTTAAGGTATACAGTAGGGTGGGATTGAAGAATGCTGCTGATTACAGAAGACGATTTGAGCTTACGAGTATGGGGGACAAATGATACGGTTGACCTCGCTTTGCTCAGCCATTCAAACAATTCCCATTTGTTGAAAAAGTAAGGATTATACAGATTGATTTTGGGATGAGCGATACATTCCTTGATTTTTTTTTGCACCAGCGGCCGGCTCTCATCTTCACGAAGAGGAATCCGATTGTAAACAATGTTGGGTGGTGGGTACCGGCCCTGGAGCCATTCCTTCCGCTCTGCACTGTACTTGTATCCTTTAATGAAGTCGGCGGACAGGTTCAGATCGCGAACCGTAACGACATAGACCTGACACCCCAATTGTTCGCCTGTTTTGATAATGTCTTTAAAATTTTTATGGTTCCCTCGGAATTTTCTCTTTCTATCATAAACAGTTAATATGGCGATCGTTGGCTTTGTGTTTTTTTTGCCTCCAATTAAGAACTTTCCTTCTTCCGGAATTTGCTCAGATACATGCAGTGCGCCAGGATATGCTCCACCGAAGCTTTCCCTTCTGTGCGGAGGGAAGGGTGACGAAAAATGGATCTGCCCGGTTTGGCGTTCGCTTCGAACATCCATACTTGTGCCTCCTGATCAATACCGAGATCAAAACCGATTTCACCGAGAAGATGTTTATGATGAAACTCGATAGCCTCAGCTAATTTAATCGCTGTGTTCTTAGATTTCTGCAGGATTTCTTGCGCTCGGTCACCAAAGGTTTTGCTGAGAGCGTGTTCTGGTGTCATAAGGGAGCCGCCGTTCTTAATGTGAGTAGTAATGGAGCCCTTTCCGGCTTTTTTGGCACCGATCCCGACAACAACCCACTCGTTATTCCCGTTCTTATGCATATGAAAACGAAAATCTATAGGGCAGCCATCGATCTCAATCAACCGAATCCCTTGCTGGACAACGTAATCCTTCGTTCTCGATCCAAGTCTGGCTTGAAGCATGGTTGCAAGCTTCTTGAACGAAGTAAATCGGAGAAGTACATTGCCGCCTGGCTTTCTGAACCTGGCATAATAACCTTTCTTGGGCAAGTAGGTCAGACGAAAAATACCTTGACCGAGACTTCCTGCGGAAGGCTTATAATATACAAATTGATGACGGTCCAGCATTTCCTTGATCTTTTCCATGCTTGGATTCATGTGTGACTCCGGTACATAGCTGTTAACTGTCTGATCATTCTCCAGCAATCGATAGATATCGGATTTGTTAAAGAAGCTCCAGTTGAAAAAAGGAATGTTCTTTCGCTCAAAGCGGTCACGAAGCTGGTTGGTCGATTGCGAGAAGTCGGATCTTCTGCTCGGCAGCCTGTTATATACGACGTCTGGAAGCGGCACGTATTTTCTAGAGAATCCACCACTGCTGTTCAGAAAATAGCCGTAGACCCTCTCATTTCCCCAATCAATATCTTTCGGAGTAAATCCGAATGTATAAGAATCCTGATTACCTTGTTTAAGCAATTGTTTCACAAATCCGGTTCGTGAGCCGAACGGTTGTGATGCAGAAGTCGGACCGTCAGACAGAATACCGATCAGCGGACCGAGCTGAACTTCATCTCCCTCGACTCCTTTGATAAGAATATTGCCTGGATTTGGAATTTGAATTGCGTTGCGGACGCTGCTTGACAGATAGATGTGTTTTCCGGATTTTTTAAGTGGTTTGAGATGGACATTGATACGCTGTTTGCCAAGCCGGACATGAACTGTTTTTTTACCGGATAGCTGGAAGTTATTCATTAATGCATTGGATATATAGATGACCTTCTCCGGCCTTTTTGTAAAGTGCACATTACACAAAGTCAGACTCATTGATTTTATCCTCCTATCCTGAAACGCTGCTGATCTTGAGCTTAGCTGTCTCGTCTCAGGCCAGCTGTGCTGGATGTATTCGGCTATTTTAGTGTGCTTATTCGTTTTGCTTGACGTTATTGGGTACGAAGCAGTAAATAACGGGCATATTCAAGAGGCCGGTTGTAAGCAAGACTCGCGCTTTCCACATCACCTGCGAGCAGAAAGGAAGAGCGGCCCGGCTTGGAATTCACTTCAATAATCCACAGCTTCCCATCACGGTCGATCCCATAATCGATACCAAGCTCGCTTAAACGACCAAACCTTCCTTCTAGTACCACGGGGATGATAGCGGAGAGCTCAGCCGCTTTGTTCATAATGAGATCGGCTTGATCCTTGCCGTATTCCGTTTCCAGAAAGGAGCGGCAGTCCACAGCTGTTCCGCCTCCGTGAAGATTAGAAGTAAGACTGCCATGACCGCCTTCACGAATCGCTTGACCGCTTAAGCTCCATTTCCCCCTGCCATTTTTCTGAACGAGAACACGCAGATCAAATGGTTTTTCCTCGTGATTCATGAGTGAGAGAAATGGCTGAATGATAAATGTTCGAGTGGAAAGGATGCGATGGAGCTGGCTGAGTCCAAGTTCATGATTGGTGAAACGCTTGTTGAACATGTGGTTGGAGCGATTGCGTCCCTGAATGATAAGCTTGCCATTCTCAGGCTGCCTGCGAACGAGAACGGTTCTTTTGCCGTGTGTTCCTGCCTGCGGCTTCAAGAATACACCTTGAGGATGCCGTACCAGCCATTGCTTCAGCTGTTCTACATTCGTGTAGATGGCTGTTTCGGGCAAATGCTCTCTCAGCACAGCGTTTAGACGAAGGGAGTTATAAACATGCCACTTACCCGGTAGTCCCCGGGATAAATATCTGACCTTGTGTGAAGTTGATTTCGCAGCCTTATTTATTCTTCGTCTGAATATGCCGGGTACAGGTGACAGGCATCGATCATAGATCAGATCGGGCTGTTCTACCGGAAGCTGGGTCCAGGTGCCCTTAATATATTGATAACCTAGATAATTACCATTTGGCTCTGAGCTTCTGGGGGTGAGCACAACGACATTCATTCCAAAGTTTACTCCTTCTTGACAGAGCCGCCTGCAGAAATATTCATCGGCAAATGGGGGTGTTCCCTTCCGTTCATTCACGAGCACACCGAGCGTACCAAGCGGCTTTTTCATGGATCTGATTCCTCCTTTCCAGTTGTTAGAATCCGGCGAGGTAAGCGGAATAATCGAGCATAGTAATGACAGATGGCCGGATCTTATTGTCAGTAAGCGGTGTGTTGTCATTCTTGGAGGGCTTCGAATTGACCTCAATGAGCCAGACCTTACCCGAGTAATCCATCGCAAGATCAATTCCCAGTTCTCCAAAATGCGCTGGAATGGTCGCGTCGATCCCTTCTGCAATACTAAGCGCTGCCTTATGCAGAGAGACATAAGCATTTTTTTTGGCATCACTGGATAATAAGCTCTTGTTTACGGCTTCTCTTACCGTGCTGAGTGAGCCGCCTCTGGCGAGGTTGGATACAAAATGGCTGCCGCCGGCAATGCGGGCGACAATGGAGGTTACCTTCCATTTCCCTGCACGATTTTTCTGTACCAATGCTCTGAAATCGACCGGTTTTTTGCCGATATCAATGAGATGCAGTCCTTGTTGGATCTGGTATTTGGTTGTCTTCATCTTCCCAGACAATCCTGCAAATAATTTGGTGAGGCTGGAGTATACCTGCTTTTGGACACCGCCAAGCTGAGTGGAAAGGGTCATATAGGTTCCATCAGACTGTCTGGATATACGTATGATTCCTTTGCCCAGGCTGCCTCGAACGGGCTTGAGAAATATAACCGGATACGTTTGACACATCGTTTTGAGCACAGTAAAGGACTTGAGGGAGTGTGATTCAGGTAAGTACCTTCTTAGACTGCTCTCCGATTTCAACGCCTCGAACACTTCATTCTTGTCGAGAAACTTCTCATTATACGTCACGGTTCCGTATCGCGATTTTACTTCCTTTACAAAATGCTGTACGCTAGGTTTGTTCTCAAGCTTGCGTGAAGTCAGTCGATTGTTGACGACATCTGCAATAGGCATCACTCTTTTTTTCCATCCTTCGTCATACACCCAGCCTTCGATTTGCCCGGTAACTGAATCGACATGGTCTGGTGTAATAAAGTACACGTATGCTCCCCGTTTCTGACAGGCCCTCACCAGTTCGCTGCAAAACATCGTGATAGAGCCGAAAGGCCGATCAAGCTTATCAGGATGATCGCGACTGATCAGGACGCTGATGAGGGGACCGATACGGAGTGTCCGGCTGCTATCGAAATAACGGATCTTCAGAACCGTACGAGAAGTGAGACCACATCGCTCGGCTAGTATGGGACTCACTCGCATGCCTTCAAACTTGGGTACGGAAATAATGGTAACTTCTTGCTTAAAGCTTCCGAATGCAAGCTGGAGCGGACGTCCGGCAGGAATTTTCCAAAACTTTAGAAATTTCTCACCGATCATCACGACGTCATCCTGCAGGATGCCTGATCCGCTGATGTGGATCGTTATTTTTTTTTGGGACATCGTGGATCTCCTTCCAGGGGGCAAACATGATGTCAGTCGTTTTTGGATGTAAGCTGAGTATGAGAAAGTGCATGTGATTCATCATATGAGGACATATATCCCTTGGTGATTGACCATTTTTTGCAAAACTTGATTTAATTTTAGGTTGTTGTACGAAAACATGAGGGATGGAAGTAAATGTACAGCAGCACTTTATCGACAGAGAGGAAAATGAATAATGAACGTTTATGACAAAGCACACGATTTGGCCGCAGCACTTAAAGACAGCGAAGAAGTGAAGGAAATCTCACAGGCGATGAAGCTTGTTGCCGCAGATCCGGATTCGCAGCGTATGCTGGATGAGTTTCGGGTTCGTCAGAATGAGCTCCAGCAGCGGATGATGACAGGCGACATGCCTTCTCAAGAGGAAATGGAAACGATGGAAAAATCCTTTGAGGTGCTAAGTCTGAATTTGAATATTCGGAGACTGTTTGAGGCAGAACGCCGCCTTAGCGTCATTATTGAAGATGTCAACAAAATCATTATGGAAAGTCTGCAGCATCTGTACGGCGGCGAACTGAAATAATAATTGCGGACTCTTTCTCTAAATTGATTCACATAATCTCATTTTTCCGTTCATAGAATAGATATATAGATTCTAAGGAATAAATGAGGAGCTGAATGAAATGAGAGGAAAGGGTATGAAGTTTGCGAAGTGGAAGCACACGCTGTATATGCTTGTTGCGGGTGGTATGCTGGTTTTTGCATTACCGAAGCTTTCATTTACAGGCTGGAGCGCAGGATTCAGCATGGCCTGGCTGTTCTTTACACTGCTAGTCATCGGTGCAAACCTGCACTTTATATTGGGCGTTGATGAAGAGAAGAAGCAGACGCTTGACCGTGTCCGCAAAGCGAAGCTGCGTCAGTGGGAGCTTAAATGGACGGATAATACGGAACAGGGAAACAAAGTGAAAATTGTGCCGGCGCAGGCCAAAGAGCATTCACAGTAATGCTTGCAGGGTTGTCTCCTACAGTGTAGCTGCTGTTATGGAGTCAACCCTTTTTATTTAACGGATGCACCTTCATGTAATGAGGGATGCAATTCTTTTTACCGTTCTAAGGTGAGATGTCCCCCTTATTAATGCTATAATCGGAAATAACTATATTTTTGGTTTCAGCAGCTAAGAGTCACATGAACTGATTTTAATGCAAAATATTTGATTAAACTAATTGTAAAATGTTTTATCGTCCGAGGGGTGTCGAGTTTGGAAGGATTTGAAGAAGAAACAGTAACGAAGCATGTGCAGCTCCTTCAATACATAGAGCAGTTAAAGATCGGTTCGAAGATATCGGTTCGAGGGCTTGCTAGAGAAATGGGAGTCAGTGAAGGGACTGCTTACCGTGCTGTCAAAGAAGCAGAAAATGCAGGAATTGTCGTTACCAAAGAACGGATTGGTACAGTACGTGTAGAGAAAAGGCTGCGAGGAGCCTCGGAACAGCTCACTTTCGGGGATGTAGTCGAGATTGTGGGCGGACATGTCCTTGGTGGTAATGAAGGGCTGGGCAAACCTTTGTATAAATACGTCATTGGAGCTATGAAAGAAGAAGCCATGGCCAAGTACATCGATGCAGGCAGCCTGCTTATCGTTGGTAATAGAGATAATGCGCATAGTCTTGCGTTAAATCAAGGGGCAGGCGTGCTTATTACTGGAGGCTTCGGTACTGATCCAGAAGTGGTGGGTCTTGCGGACAAGCTGAGCTTACCGATTATCTCTTCTAAGCACGACACATTTACTGTGGCATCCATGATTAACAGAGCGATATTTGACCGATTGATTAAGAAGAAGATTATGCTGGTAGAAGATATTGTCGGTGAAAAGCCCAAAACCTACTATTTGAAATTGAGTAGTACAGTGGCGGATTTCAGCCGTCTGGTGCTCGAAACGGGAGAGCTGCGTTTTCCGGTAATTGATGAATGGAATCGGGTAATCGGGATTATAAGCCGCAAGGATGTCGTAGATCTCCCTGAACATCAAAGTATTGACAAAAGCGTTGTGCGCAAGCCTGTCACGGCAACACTTAAGACCTCACTCGCATCTGCCGCACAGATTATGGCCTGGGAAGGTATCGATTATTTACCGATCGTTGACCGGAATCGTAAGCTGATTACTTCTGTTAAGCGCACAGAAGTGTTGAGTGCGATGCGGGACACCCAGAAGCAGCCTCAGCTTGGAGAAACCTTCGATCATTTGATATGGAATGGGTTCGTTGAAGAGAGAGGAGAGCAGGGAGAGATCAAGTACAATGGTGTAATCATTCCTCAGATGGCGACAGACTTAGGCACGATTTCCGAAGGGGTGCTTATTCATCTCATGACGCAGGCCGGACATCGAATTGCGCGTGAGATTACCGGAAATGACCATATGCTGGAGAATTTTTCGACCTATTTTGTGCGTCCTCTGCAAATTGAAGATAAAGTGACGATATCTCCAAGTGTAATGGAGCTCAGCAGACGCAATTGCAAGCTGGATATTGACCTGGTCCGAGACGGGCAGCTGATATGTAAAGCGATCATGACCCTGCAATCCATCGATCTATCCTAGATATTAATGATTCATCAGAAAAGTCTCCCTATAAAGGAGACTTTTCGTTTTTTATCTGGGAGTAATGAATGCGATTGCGAATTCCTGCAAACAGATTGAAGGCACCCAGCACCAGGAACAATCCCTCAACAACGACGGCAACCGTAGAACCGCTGAACATAAACATCTGTATAAGGGCCAGAACAATCAGCATGATTCCCATCCATATGCTTGTCATTGCCTGGTAGAGACCTCGCTTCAGCGCATCACTGGCTCTGCGTCCACGAATACTTGTGAAGGCTGCGCAGACGGTAGAGAGGATGAACAGCGCAAACAGTAAATAACGAATGACATCCAGCATAGAAAGAAGGACAGCTCCTTTATGTTACATAAATATGGAATTATCACTTATTGTAACATGTTTAGCTCATTTATGGTGCAGCTGAAATATCAACCCATACCTGAAGAACGCCTTCCATTACGAGCATGGTTGTAATCTTGACAGTGTAAGGATGTCCTCGGACGTTATACGTTTTCTTGTTCAGCATAATGCGTGTCATTTTACTGTATTCATCGATATTATAAACATCTCTTCCCCGGAGCACCTCAAGCTCATCAGTAAGCAGTTGAATGATCTCCTTCACGTACACAGAATCAGGAGCCTTCTCGGACTCCTCAGCACGAATATTGATTTCCTTAATCACGGTCTGTCTCTTACTATATTTCTTCAAAGAATTAATATCATCAATATATTGCTCTTCCTGAATCTTGAGATCTTTATTCTCAATCCATAATTTATTGTAGCTGGCATGAAAAATCGCATTATAGACGATGCTCCCTACAATCATTCCGAGGACAAATACACCAGACAGCTGTATAAAGGGCCGGAAGCGGCGATACTCGGGTACACGCATAAGCTGACTTCCTCCTTACTTAATTCCGGATGGTACACACCCATTTAACCAGCTCAGTTCCCATATGTGCTCCAAGAAAGGCGAATATAATATAAAGGATCTGTTTAATGGCAGGTGACAGATTCCCATCCAGCATATTGCTTTCTATGACCCGCATGGGGTCAATCGTGCCTCCTACAGCTGCAGCAAGAGCCCAGATTTTAATGCGGCCGGCAACCTCCAGCATCGTTTGTGTAGGCGGCTGCATGGACATTACGGCCCCAATCCCGCCAAGCATGGACCCACCGAGAACGATGCCGAAAGCGATAAAGAAATCTAGGATTACTTTGGACATGAAAGTCATTGTTCACTACACACCTTTCTTAAATAGCACTTTTAGCAAGCTGTTCTTCTAAGTGAGATATGCAGAGTCGTCCGGCTTGTACTCTATTCTATGGGCGGAGCCTTGTCTGATATGATAAAATAGTAAAGATAAAATACGTAAATTTGAGAATGTAGAGAGGAAGAATGGAAGCATGAGTTCATTTGTGCATCTGCATGTTCACAGTGAATACAGCCTGCTAGATGGTGCGGCGCGGATTGCAGAGCTCGTGGACACAGCAGCAGGATACGGGATGGAAGCTCTGGCCCTGACGGATCATGGGGTTATGTATGGAGCCATTCCTTTTTATAAAGCATGTGCAGCTAAAGGAATTAAGCCGATTATCGGCTGTGAAGTGTATATTACAGCAGGCTCAAGACATGAACGCGGCAGCCGCAAGGATCAACCGATCTATCATCTTATATTGCTGGCGCAGAACATGACCGGGTATCAAAATCTGATGAGGCTGTGCTCCATTGGTCACTTGGAGGGCTTTCACTATAAGCCGCGGATCGATATGGAGAGCCTGGCGAAATACAACGAAGGATTGATATGCCTCAGTGCCTGTCTCGGGGGAGAAATTCCTCAGCATCTTCTGATGGGACGATATGATGAAGCCAAAAGTGCAGCCATGAGGCACAAACAGATCTTTGGAGACCGATACTATCTTGAGCTTCAAGATCATGGTCTGGCAGAGCAGAAGCGAGTGAATCCTCAGCTGATTGAGCTTGCCGCAGAATTGTCCATACCGCTTGTAGCAACGAATGATGTGCACTATTTGTCTCAAGAGGACGCCGAGGTGCAGGATGTCCTTATATGCATTGGTACGGGCAAAACGGTGGAGGATGAGGAACGGCTTAAGATTCCCTCAAGCCAGCTATATTTGAAAAACGGCGATGAGATGGCTCGTCTTTTTCCTCATGTGAGAGAGGCGGTAGAGAATACCCTTAAAATTGCTGACCGCATTCAGCTTGATCTGGAATTTGGACATTCCATTCTGCCTGAGTACCGGCCGATCCCTGAGCATCTGACGCCTGGACAGTATTTGCGCGAACTCTGCCTGAAGGGGCTGGAAGAACGCTACAAGGATACGGATAACTGGCATCATGAAGAGCAGAGATCCGAGCTGAATAAACGGCTGGATTACGAGCTGTCCGTCATTGATAAAATGGGCTTCTCTGATTATTTCCTCATCGTATGGGATTTCATCGCCTATGCGCATAGAGAGGGAATAGCAACCGGTCCGGGACGGGGCTCCTCCGCAGGAAGTCTCGTTGCCTACGTACTGAATATTACTAATGTGGATCCGATGAAATACAGGCTTTTGTTTGAGCGATTTCTCAACCCTGAGCGGGTGACCATGCCGGATATCGATATTGATTTCAGTGATGAACGCCGGGATGAAGTGATTGAATATGTCGCTTCTAAATATGGACGCGAGCATGTCGCACAGATTATTACTTTTGGTACGCTTGCTGCGCGTGCAGCCGTTCGAGATGTAGGAAGAGTGCTTAATATTCCGTATGGGGAAGTGGACAAGGCTGCCAAGCTCATTCCCGGACAAGTGGGGATGAATATCACCAAAGCTCTGGAGATAAGCGATGAGCTTAGAGTACTGCATGATACCAAAGCCAAAACAAGAGAGCTGCTCACAATGGCCAAAAAGGTCGAAGGCATGCCAAGGCATGCTTCTACGCATGCGGCAGGTGTGGTTATATCCAAAGACCCGCTGACCGATGTAGTGCCTCTCCAGGAGGGCAGTGAAGGGACCGCGCTTACTCAATATTCCATGGAGAATCTCGAAGCCATCGGACTACTCAAGATGGACTTCCTTGGACTGAGGACTCTCTCCATCATTGAACGCTGTATGCGATGGATTCAGGATCAGCAGAAGCAAGTTCCAGATTTCAAAACAGTTCCGGATGATGATCCGCTAACCTATGAAATGCTCGGTTCTGGAGATACGACAGGTATATTCCAGCTGGAGTCAGCCGGAATCAGAAGAGTGCTGAAGGATTTGAAGCCTTCCGTATTTGAAGATATTATCTCTGTGGTTGCTTTATATCGTCCGGGTCCGATGGATTTCATTCCTAAGTATATCCAAGGAAAGCATGGGGAGATCAAGGTCGAGTACCCGCATGCTGATCTCGCTCCAATACTTGAGGACACCTACGGTATCATCGTGTATCAGGAGCAGATTATGCAGATTGCTTCTCTAATGGCAGGCTTTTCTCTTGGAGAAGCCGATCTGCTCCGCAGGGCGGTATCGAAGAAGAAACGGGAAGTGCTTGATAAAGAGAGAGAGCACTTTGTAAAAGGGAGCCTGAATCAGGGCTATAGCAGCGAGGATGCTGAAGCTGTGTACGATATGATTGTACGGTTTGCCAATTACGGCTTCCCTCGGGCCCATGCTGCTGCGTATGGAGTATTGGCCTTTCAGACGGCGTATCTGAAGACACATTATCCTGTCGAATTTATGGCTTCGATGCTGACGGCGGTCATGGGAAATCATCGAAAAGTAGCAGAGTATGTTGTCGAATGCAGACGAATGAATATTCCTGTGCTGCCACCTGATGTAAATGAAAGCGGAGTGCTGTTTACTCCGGGCGGTGGTGAGACGGGCATTCGCTTTGGTCTGGCTGCCATTAAAAATGTAGGTACACAGGCCGTAGACAGCATTATTGCAGAGCGGGCCAAGGGACCGTTCGAGAGTCTGCTCGATTTTTGCAGAAGAGTGGACCTAAGAGTATGTAACAAGCGGGTCATAGAATCTCTTATACAGGCCGGGGCTTTCGATACATTGCCTGGTCACCGTGCGCAGCTGTTCGCCATGCTTGATGAAGTGGTAGAAGCGGCCACGAAATGGCGCAAAGAGAGAGAGGATCTGCAGATCCAGCTGTTTGATTTTGTGGAGACTCCGAATTGGGAAATTGAATATCCGGATATACCTAAGTACACGATTACACAGCAGCTTGAATTAGAACGCGAGCTGCTTGGATTATACCTATCCGGTCACCCGCTTGATGATTTTACGGAAGTTCTGGAAGAGCTCGAAGCGGATAAGCTGATGGAGCTTCACGATGCACAAGAGCATGCGCAGATTGTTACGGCCGGAATGGTCGTTTCCGTCAAATCGATTACTACGAAGCAAGGCAAAGCGATGGCCTTCATGGAGCTGGAGGATCAGATCGAACGGACCGAAGTGGTATTGTTTCCCGAAGTGTGGAGAAGAAGTCAGAACTTAGCGGCAAAAGGTCAATTAATTGCGCTCCGGGCTAAAGTTCAGCTTCAGGATGAAGGCTTCAAGCTGCTTGCTGATGAGGTGGATGAGCTTAGTACAGACAAGTTGCAGCGTATGATGCAGCAGCGTAACAGAGGGAGCGGAGGTAAAGAGCGAAGCAGTTCGGAAGAAGCTTCACAGCCTAAAGTCGGCAGAAATCGTCGTTCTACTTCTCCGCCTAACAGTGGAAGTGGACGGGCGCAAAATAAGTCAGATAGCCAAGGGGTTGTAACGGATAGGAAGCCCGCCAGGGGCGAGCAGCGAGTATTCATCAAGATTAAACCTGACATAGAGAAGTCGGGGATGCTCACTAAGCTTAAGGTCTTGTTACAGGAACATCCGGGAAATGTAGCTACGATCCTTTTTTATGAAGAAACTAGGGAGTATCGGGCATTAAGTGACAGTTATCGAATTAATCCCTCTCCTGAACTGATTCACCGTATGGAACAAATGCTCGGGGAAGATACCGTTATCGTGAAATAATGAATGTAATTTTATATGGCATCCCTGTTGTGCATGAGCACATTTTACGAACTATTTTTGAACCTGGCGCATACACTTAGGAACACCCTATAAGTATCGATGGTTGCTGTGAATTGATGCGGCCTAAGGTGCAAAGGTGGGCTTTGATTTTTGAAGCGGATACCTTAGTTTATGTGGAATTCCTAGTTTTTAAAGGATGGGGGAATCAGCGGATGTCATATGAAATTGCGGAAGCGATGCTGAAACGCAGGGGTGTGAGCGTTGAATCCATCGCCAAAATAGTCTATGATCTTCAAAAAAAGTTTCATCCCGAATTAAAGGAAGAAGAGTGTGTTACAAGCGTACGGGCTGTTCTTGCCAAGCGTGAGGTACAGTATACGTTATATACGGGGGTAGCACTTGATGAGCTGGCGGAGCAAAATCTGCTGCCTCAGCCGCTTCAGGCATTGATGGAGGCGGATGAGCCGCTGTATGGTGTGGACGAGACTCTTGCACTTGGAATTACCAGTGTATATGGTATGATAGGGCTTACAAGTTTTGGATATTTAGACAAGGAGAAGACCGGAATCATTAAGAATCTGAATGACAAAAATGCGGGCATTCATGTATTCCTGGATGATTTGGTGGCAGGCCTTGCAGCTGCTGCTTCGGCTCGAATTGCGCATCAGAACACGAATGCGAAGGTCTATCCGCTGTAATTGGAAGGTTTATATTCTGCTAATATGGATATAACGAATGTTACAGTAAGATGTAATGAAGGAACATTATGGTTATAATCGTCCCATGCCTTCCTTTCCTTTCCTTGCGGAAAAAAAGTCAGTTATGTTATCATTAACCCATTATACGGGCTTTGAACATGAGGCTTAGGGGGCGTACAATGGCATGTGGACGGTGATATATATTGCACCGACGGCAAAGATTGCTGACAGAATTACAAATCGGCTTGAGGAAGAAGGATTTTTGGTACAGGCCCGTCCCATCAGCTTATCCAAGCAACAGTACGAAATTCTTGTACCCTCCGGAGAATTGGAAGAGGTTCAGGAAGTGTTGAATTCCATTCTGCATTCATAATACTGAAGGCGGTGGAATTGTATTCATTATTTTTAGGACCTGCTTCTAAATTGGACAAGGGCTACGGATGCAAAGAGTGAAACGACTCCCCACATGTGTCATTCTTCTCTTTTTTTGCTTATAGGGCACATTTTATAGCTGCTCATGTTAACTTTATTATGCAATGTCGATCATACAAATTGACTGCATGGGCCACAAATTTACGGCTGAAGAGGTGTAGTTGTGTTCAAAGATATTTTCCAGAAAAAACGGAAGTACGCGACCATTCCTTCAGATCGTGCACAGCGCACAGATAATCCTGAAGGTGAAGAGCGACCGCGTCGTGAGATTCCAGAGGGACTCATGAATAAGTGCAGCAAATGCGGCACGATACAATACAGCAAGGAACTTGAAAAGAATTTGAAAGTTTGTCCGTCATGCGGTCATCATATGCGTCTAAATGCAAGAGAGCGTATTGAAATGACGCTTGATGAAGGATTTATTGAGTATGACGCGGATATGGTGTCCGTGGACCCCCTGGATTTTCCAGGCTATAAATCTAAGCTGGAGCAGCAAACGATGAAGTCGGGCCTGAAGGATGCCGTCGTTACAGGTGAAGGTACGATTGATGGTCATCCGGTGGTCGTTGCTGTTATGAGCTTTGACTTCTTTACAGGCAGCATGGGCTCGGTTGTCGGCGAGAAAATTACGCGCGCCATAGAGAAAGCCACAGAGAAGAAGGTTCCTATCCTTATTTTTTCCACCTCAGGTGGAGCTCGTATGCAGGAGAGCATTCTGAGTCTGATGCAAATGGCGAAGACAAGCAGTGCGCTGTCCAGGCATGATGAACAGGGCGGATTGTTCATATCTGTTATAACCGATCCGACGACAGGCGGCGTTTCCGCCAGCTTTGCTATGCTCGGAGATATAAATATTGCGGAACCGGGAGCTATATTCGGGTTTGCAGGCCGAATTGTTATTGAACAGACCATTCGCCAGAAGCTTCCTGATGACTTTCAGACCGCTGAATTCAATTTGCAGCATGGACAGCTGGATATGGTCGTGAACCGTAAGGAATTGCGGAATACATTGGCCAAACTGCTCGACATGCACAGCGCGAAAGGAGAGGTCTAAATTGGCGGGAGAGTTGCCATATGAAGCGCCTCTTATTGAGATGCGCAAAAAAATTGAAGAGCTTCAGCAATTCGGTATCGAAAAAGGCATCGATTTTGCAGAGGAAGTGGCTCGTTTGGAAGAGCGGTATACCAAATTGGAAGAGGAGATTTACTCATCAATTACAGCTCCTCAGAAAATGCATTTGGCAAGACATCAGCAGCGCCCCACTTCGCTGGACCTGATATCGCTCATCTTTACGGACTTTATGGAGCTTCATGGAGATCGCCAGTTTGGTGATGATCTGGCCGTGGTCGGAGGACTTGCCAAGCTTAACGGACGTCCTGTTACGGTTATCGGACAGCAGCGAGGCAAGGATACGAAAGATAATATTGCCCGTTTTTTTGGGAGTCCGCACCCGGAAGGGTTTCGTAAAGCGCTCCGTTTAATGCATCAGGCTAACAAGTTTGGCAGGCCTATTATTACTTTCATAGATACGAAAGGGGCATATCCGGGCAAAACAGCGGAGGAACGTGGTCAGTCCGAAGCTATCGCCCGTAATCTTCTTGAGATGGCCAAGCTCTCTGTGCCTGTGCTGTGCGTCATCATTGGAGAAGGAGGAAGCGGCGGTGCTCTTGCGATGGCGGTCGGCAATCGGGTGCTAATGCTTGAGCATGCAATTTACTCCGTTATCTCACCTAATGGTGCAGCTTCGATTCTGTGGAAGGATGCATCCAAAGCAGATCAGGCTGCAGAAGCGATGAAGATAACCGCTCAGGATCTGATAGAGATGGAAGTCATCGAGGATATCGTTCCCGAGCCGCGTGGCGGTTCTCATCGGGATTACGAAGCGACGGCAGTATCGATTAAGGAAGCGCTGGAGAAGCATCTTAATGAACTGCTGCAGATGGATAGAGAGGCCCTTCGTCAGGATCGCTACGAGAAATTCCGTAAAATAGGTAAATTCCAGGAAATTACAGCTAAGGAAACAGTGCCTGAAGAATCTTCGTTAATTAAAGATTAAATATGACAAAGTTCCTATACAAAAGGCGAATTTTGTAGTAGATTTAATTGTTGGAAAAGATATATAAAGAGAGATTTTGAAAACGGAGGAAACTAGAAAAATGCGCAAAACTAAAATTGTATGTACTATTGGTCCTTCCAGTGAGTCGTTGGAAAACACAAAAAAATTGATTATGGCGGGTATGAACGTAGCTCGCTTGAACTTCTCCCATGGTGACTTTGAGGAGCATGGCGGACGTATCAAAACAATTCGTGCAGCGAGTGACGAGCTGAATAAATCAGTTGCAATTCTGCTGGATACGAAAGGTCCTGAGATCCGTACAGGCAAACTCGAAGTTGAGCCTATCGAACTGGTTCAAGACGAGTACATCACTCTGACAACGGAAGAGATCCTTGGCAACAAAGACCGTTTGTCTATCACATACAAAGACTTGCCAAGTGATGTATCCCCAGGATCAACGATTTTGATTGACGATGGTCTGATCGGACTGACGGTTGAGGAAGTAAGCGAAACGGATATTAAATGCCGTATCGTTAACGGCGGCACCATCAAGAGCAAGAAAGGTGTTAACGTTCCTGGTGTTGCAATTTCTCTCCCTGGTATTACCGAAAAAGACGCTAACGATATCATTTTTGGAATTGAACAAGGCATCGATTTTATTGCAGCTTCCTTCGTTCGTAAAGCAAGTGACGTATTAGAAATTCGTGAACTGCTTGACAAACACAATGCAGGACACATTCAAATTATTTCTAAAATTGAAAACCAAGAAGGCGTAGATAACTTGGATGAAATTCTTGAAGTATCTGACGGCCTGATGGTTGCACGCGGTGACCTTGGTGTTGAAATTCCAGCAGAAGATGTACCGGTTGTGCAAAAACGTATGATCGAAAAATGTAATATTGCCGGCAAGCCGGTTATTACAGCAACTCAAATGCTGGATTCCATGCAGCGCAACCCGCGCCCTACACGTGCGGAAGCAAGTGACGTTGCGAATGCCATTTTCGATGGAACTGATGCAATTATGCTGTCCGGAGAAACAGCTGCAGGTAAATACCCTGTAGAATCTGTGCTGACAATGGCTCGTATTGCTGAAAAAGCAGAGTCTGCACTTAACTACCGTGAACTATACAAGAAGCAACGAATTGCTCAAGAAACAACGGTTACTGAAGCAATCAGTCAATCGGTTGCAATCAGTGCATACGAACTGCATGCCAAAGCAATTCTTACTTCTACGGAATCCGGATATACAGCTCGAATGGTTTCCAAATATCGTCCAGAAGCTCCGATCGTTGCTGTAACGAACGAAGATCGTACAATGCGTAGACTCGCATTGACTTGGGGCGTAACACCTGTCAAAGGTGTGCCTTGTGACACGACTGACGGGCTGTTTGAAAACGCAGTAGTTGGCGGCAAAAAATCAGGAATCGTGCAAGATGGAGATCTGGTAGTTATCACAGCGGGCGTTCCTCTTGGCCGCTCGGGATCCACGAACCTTATCAAGATCGACCATATCCACTAAGGTTCCTGAAGCATTAAGCATATAGAATTTGTAAAGAAGCAATGGGACATTTATCGTCTCATTGCTTTTTTCACAGTTTTTCCAGAAAGGAAGGTGCAAAAGTTTGAAAGCCCAGCAGATAGAACGAACAGCCTGGTATGGAACACGGTTCAGAGTACGTTATCAGGAAAGTGACCAAATGGGGGTCGTTTACCATGCGAATTATGTGAACTGGTTCGAAATCGGCAGAACCGAAATGATCCGAAGTCTTGGATTAAGTTACCGGAGCATGGAAGAGCAGGGGGTTCTGCTGCCTGTAATTGGACTTGACCTGAAGTATAAGCTGCCTGCGAAGTATGATGACTATATTACGGTGTGGACGCGTATAAATAATTTTAGCAGTGTCCGACTTCATTACGAATATGAAGTGCGAAGAGAAGATATGGCAGCAGACAAGATAAAGATAGATAACAAAGAGGTCGTATTGAATACCGAGGATTTGCCTGGGGAGCTGCTTGTCACAGGATCGACGCAGCATGTGTGGGTAAATGCAGACTTCAAGCCTGTCAGGCTTGATAAAAGCGTTCCAAACCTGTACGATGCTTTAAAGAGAGCTTTGTCTATTGGAAGGGAGTAACCGTACATGCGAAACTGGATGTGGGCGCTTCTGCTGCTCATTCCTGCAGTGGAATTGTTCGGGTTCATATGGGTAAGCGAACAAATAGGGGCAGGATATACTTTACTACTCATTCTGGTTACCTCCATTATCGGGATGGCAATGATGCAATTTGAAGGACGTAAAGTTCTTCAGGATACACGTAATGAAATGCAAAACGGCCTGGTTCCAGGGCGAAAGATGCTGGATGGATTATGCGTGTTTTTGGGTGGCAGCCTGTTAATTATACCTGGATTCGTAACAGATATTATCGGATTCACCCTTGTGTTTCCGCTAACCAGACCCATATACCGTTTGTTCCTGCTGAAATGGATCGAGAAGAAGATGAAAGACGGAAAAATTACGTTTTATAAACGTTTTTAAGGAAGGGCAGAGAGAAGTTATTACTTCTTTCTGCTCTTTTTTTAATCAAACTTATCATTATTCAAGACCAAAGTCTCAGGTCCCAAGGTTCCTTAAATGTCAATGAAAGTGATTACAAAAAATGTCTTATGATATTGAAAAAAAACTTTGATGCCCTAATCCATCTCCAAAATGTTCACAGGAGCGACAAAATCCAGTATGATAATTCAAGAAAGTTGTTTACACAGCGTGTCTGATTCCAGTGATGTTTCGTGGCTATACCGTTATGTGATATTGTAATCTTTAATAATGTAAATGTTTTCATTCTAAATGTTGTAAATTTTTGATAAAAAGGAGAGATGTTTAAGATGACAGCTACTAAAGGCCTTGAAGGTATCGTTGCAGCAACTTCCTCAATCAGTTCCATCGTTGACGGCGTTCTTACATATCGTGGTTATGATATCGATGACCTCGCTGCGAACGCTTGCTTTGAAGAAGTTGCTTACTTGCTGTGGTTCGGCAAGCTCCCTAACAAAACTGAGCTTGATCAATTGAATAAGAGCTTCAGTGAATATGCACCGATTCCCGATGAACTGATCGCTCAGATCAAACTCTATCCGCGGGACTTGAATACAATGGCGGCTCTGCGTTCAGCGGTGTCTGCACTTGGGCTGTATGATGCTCAGGCAGAAGACGACTCTCAGGAAGCAAATGAGAATAAGGCAGTGAAGCTGCAAGCACAGCTTCCAACGATTGTTGCAGCCATTGCTCGTATTCGTGAAGGCAAAGAGCCGATTGCGCCTAAACAAGGGGTATCCATCGCAGAGAATTTCCTTTACATGCTTACAGGAGAGGAGCCGAGTGAAACTGCAATCAAAGCACTGGATCAGGCCCTGGTTCTCCATGCGGATCATGAGCTGAACGCATCTACTTTTGCTGCCCGTGTAACCGTAGCTACCCTTTCTGACATCTACTCCGGAGTTACTTCTGCGATTGGTGCACTTAAGGGTCCTTTGCATGGCGGTGCGAACGAGGCTGTTATGAAGATGCTGAATGAAATCGGTTCCAAAGATAAGCTGGAAGCCTATATTCAGCAGAAGCTAGATAATCGTGAGAAGATTATGGGCTTTGGACACCGTGTATACAAGAACGGAGATCCTCGTGCGAAGCATCTGCAGAAGATGTCTCGTGAACTTGGTGAGCAGAATGAAAATACAGAGCTGTATGAAATGTCCGTTCGGATCGAAGAATTGATCACAGGCCAAAAAGGTCTGAGACCTAATGTGGATTTCTATTCTGCATCGGTTTATACACAGCTTGGTATTCAAAGAGATTTGTTTACTCCAATCTTCGCTATCAGTCGTGTATCTGGATGGACAGCACATATTTTGGAACAGCTGGCGGATAACCGTATTATTCGTCCACGCGCAGAATATACAGGACCGACAACCCAAAAGTACATTTCTATCGAAAATCGATAATTTTGATAGACTCTCTAGGGATTTTAATGAAGAAATATGTATAATAGAGTCATAGCATCCTTGGGTAGCAGGAGAGGCTCTCTTGATTACCCAAGGCACTGCCATGCTTGTCAGCCTATCGAATACTACCCGCTAAATAACAAGGAGGATACTTACAATGCCGAACTTTGAAAAATTCGCACTACCTACTGAGGGCGAACAAATTACAATTGACAATGGTTCACTTCAAGTACCTAACAATCCAATCATTCCTTTCATTGAGGGTGACGGGACAGGCCGTGACATCTGGAAGGCATCGAAGCGTGTTCTGGATGCAGCAGTTGAGAAGGCATACAATGGCGAGAAGCAAATCGCTTGGTATGAAGTGTTTGCTGGTGAAAAAGCATTCAATACATACGGAGAGTGGCTGCCGGCTGATACGCTGGAAGCGATCCGTGAATATATCGTAGCTATTAAAGGGCCGCTTACAACTCCAATTGGCGGTGGAATCCGTTCTCTGAACGTAGCTCTCCGTCAAGAGCTGGATTTGTATGTATGCTTGCGTCCTGTACGTTATTTCGACGGTGTACCTTCTCCAGTTAAACGTCCGGACCTCGTAGACATGGTCATCTTCCGTGAGAACACAGAAGACATCTATGCAGGAATCGAGTACAAAGAAGGATCTGAGGAAGTGAAGAAGGTTATTCAGTTCCTGCAGCAAGAGATGGGCGCGAACAAGATCCGTTTCCCTGAAACATCCGGTATCGGTATCAAGCCTGTATCCTCTGAAGGATCCAAACGTCTTGTGCGTGCAGCAGTTGAATATGCAATCAATCATGGACGCAAGAGCGTAACTTTGGTTCATAAAGGCAACATTATGAAATTTACGGAAGGTGCCTTCAAGAACTGGGGTTATGAAGTAGCGGAAGCTGAATTTGGCGATAAAGTGTTCACTTGGGCACAATACGATGAAATTAAAGAAAAAGAAGGTACAGATGCAGCGAATGCCGCTCAAAAAGCTGCTGAAGATGCAGGCAAGATCATTGTTAAGGATGCAATTGCCGATATCGCCCTTCAGCAAGTTCTGACTCGTCCTGCAGAATTTGATGTTATCGCAACACTGAACCTGAACGGTGACTATCTGTCTGATGCTCTAGCTGCACAAGTTGGTGGTATCGGTATCGCTCCAGGCGCGAACATCAACTATGTAACAGGTCATGCCATCTTCGAAGCGACGCATGGTACAGCACCGAAGTATGCAGACAAAGACGTAGTTAACCCGGGTTCTGTTATCTTGTCCGGTGTTATGCTGCTTGAGCATTTGGGCTGGCAGGAAGCGGCTGACCTGATCTACAAAGGGATGGAAACGTCCATTAATAACAAGACCGTTACCTATGACTTTGCTCGCTTAATGGAAGGCGCGACAGAAGTGAAATGCTCTGAGTTTGCAGACGAGATTATCAAAAACCTGTAGAGGAGAGCGGATACTGTGACCATTCAGCGTAAAAAGATCACCGTGGTCGGCGCCGGTTTTACCGGTGCGACAACGGCACTTATGTTGGCTCAAAAAGAACTTGGTGACGTCGTGCTTATAGATATTCCTCAGCTTGAGAATCCAACTAAGGGTAAAGCGCTTGATATGCTGGAAGCAAGTCCTGTTCAAGGATTTGACAGTAACATAACCGGTACATCCAACTACGAGGATGCCGAAGGTTCGGATATCGTCATTATTACGGCAGGGATTGCCCGTAAACCGGGCATGAGTCGTGATGATCTCGTAAATACGAATGCAGGCATCGTCAAATCTGTCTGTGAAAATGTGAAAAAATATTGTCCTGATTCGATCGTCATCATCCTGAGTAATCCGGTGGATGCAATGACCTATGCGGCGTATCAGACACTGGGCTTTCCGAAGAACCGTGTCATAGGCCAGTCAGGGGTTCTTGACACGGCTCGTTATTGTACGTTCATCGCTCAGGAGCTGAATGTTTCTGTTGAAGATGTCCGTGGTTTCGTACTCGGCGGACATGGGGATGATATGGTTCCACTTGTACGTTATTCCAGTGTGGGAGGCATCCCCATTGATACGCTGATTCCTCAGGATCGAATTGAGGCCATCGTCAAGCGGACTCGTGTAGGCGGGGGCGAAATTGTAAATCTCCTAGGAAACGGAAGTGCGTACTACGCACCGGCGGCTTCACTGGTTCAGATGACAGAAGCGATCCTGAAGGACAAGAAACGAATTATCCCTGTCATTGCATACCTCGAGGGAGAGTACGGATACAATGATTTATTCCTTGGTGTACCGACCATTCTTGGCGGCAGTGGAATCGAGAAGATATTTGAGCTCGAGCTTACTAGCGATGAGAAGACAGCACTGGATCAATCAGCAGACTCCGTACGCAATGTAATTTCTGTGATCCATATCTGAGTTCAGATGTTGATTATGAAAAATCCGTGAATTATGATAGGAAACCCTTTAATTATTTGAGGGTTTCCTTTTCTTTATCCTCGCCTATCAAGTATAATTTGGAAGAGTATTACCTGTACATATTCCTTATGGGAATAGACTGATTACAGCATTATTCTAATGGGTAATATGATGATATTGTTTTCAATTTGAAGAAAGGAGAGATCAACGAATATGGGTGCTATTATGTATTTTGTACACATTCTTGGAGCTGTTTCAGTCGGCTTCTATCTGTTACTTCCTTTTGTCGTTGCGGCAATCAGCAAATTGTCGGTACCCGCACAAGAGGGCAGTATTGCAGCTGTAAGAACCTTTAACCGTATCGCTCAATACGGCTTGATCATTCAATTGCTGTCCGGCGGATATATTATGTCTCAAGGAGAGTATGGCGTTTCCTGGATGATTCTTGTTGTTGTTATTTTCCTTGCTATGCTGGCGATTGCAGGTATTATGGGGAAATCTCTACGTCTGGGTATTGCAGGTATTCAAGAGAAGAGAGACATCAGTAGTGAAAAAGGAAAGCTGCGCACATTTAGTATCATTCTGGCAGTGCTTCTATTGGTCATGCTGTGGATTATGGTTAATCCTTGGTAAACTAAAGATACATAATAATGTATTAACGGAGACAATGGTTATTTGCATATAAGCAAACGACCATTGTCTTTTTGTGCTTCCGATTTTTTCATCGATTTAAGAACGAGAATTAATCATTCGAATTGTTTGATCCTATGAAGAGAGGGTAAATCCATATTGAGTAGGATGAGATATTTATTGAGTATGGGCTGTCACTGAATCGTTAGGAATAATGAGGAGGGGAACAGCCATCCTAAACCTGTTAATGAAATGAAAATTGACGTTCGAAAGGAGAAATCAGAAATGGGACAGAATCAAGTGAATCAAACTTTGCCTCCACAGCATCAGAATCAGCAGCCGGGAATCGAATCGGAAATGTTTCCTAGACCGGAATTCGAATCTGAACAATACAAGGCAGCAGGGAAGCTCACAGGGAAGACAGCGCTTATCACAGGCGGTGACAGCGGTATAGGCCGTGCTGTGGCAGTGACTTTTGCCAAGGAAGGTGCCGATGTAGCCATCGTATATTTGAATGAACACGGTGATGCAGAGGAAACGAAGCGCCAGGTTGAGCAGGAAGGCAGAAAGTGTATCCTGATCGCTGGAGATGTAGGTGATCCGGCCTTCTGCCAGCAAGCGGTACAGCAAACGGTAGAGGAATTGGGACAACTGAATGTATTAGTCAATAATGCAGCTGAACAGCATCCTCAGCAAAGCTTTGAGGATATTACGGATGAACAGCTTGAGAAGACATTCCGTACCAACATCTTCAGCATGTTCTATTTGACTAGAGCGGCAATGCCTCACTTAAAAGGTGGGAGTTCAATTATCAATACGACCTCAATCACGGCATATCGCGGCAGCCCGACACTCATAGACTATTCCTCGACGAAGGGAGCCATCACTTCCTTCACACGTTCCTTATCTATGCATTTGGCAGAGAAAGGAATTCGAGTCAATGCCGTTGCTCCAGGACCAATCTGGACTCCGCTTATTCCGGCTACCTTTGATGAGCAGAAGGTAAGTGAATTTGGAGCAACTCAGCCGATGAAGCGTCCAGGTCAGCCGGAAGAATTGGCACCTGCATATGTATATTTAGCAACCAGCGACTCTTCTTATGTAACAGGCCAAGTTATCCATGTAAATGGCGGCGAAGTGGTCAACGGTTAATAGGTTTCTAATACGTAAAGCTCTGTACAGTATAAATACACTGTACAGAGCTTTTTTTGTATTCTTATATTCAATTAGATTTTACATAAAGAACGAAAATGAGCTGGTAATCTATGATATGATCAATTAAAACTGAACATGAATTTACATAAGTTACATAGAGAGGATCTGTTGCAGCATGAGGCTACTGTCACTGCGCTTTACTGCAGGTTTTGAAAAATACATGTTTATCATTATGCCGCTAACATTATTACTAGGCGTTATGCTGTCGGACCAGCTGATATCCTATGTATCATGGGCTCCTTACCTGTTTGGCTACGTTACTTTTGTTATGGCCATTGGGTGTGGTGTTCGTCACTTGAAGAAGGTGGTACAGCGCCCGGCCGTCATGGTTGTTACACTATTGCTGTCACATGTGCTGGCTCCTTTGATAGCCTATTTTATGGGCACATTGTTATTTGGTGCTTCATCGGGGTATACAATTGGACTCGTTCTATTTACGATCATACCTCTTGGTGTATCCTCGGTCTTGTGGGTGTCAATGTCTTATGGAAGTGTGCCTCTGATGCTTGCGATGGTCGTGCTGGATTCAGCTCTAAGTCCACTGGTTGTTCCAGGTCTGATCGAGTTGTTTTTTGGAGCAGAGGTTCAATTTGATACGCTTAGTTTGATCAAGGATTTGATGCTCATTATTGTGGTGCCGACGATTTTGGGTGTCATTGTATATGAACTGTCTAAAGGAAAATTTAAAGAATGGTCCGCCCCGATTACTGCTCCAATATCCAAATTTTGCTTTATGGCCGTTGTTCTGCTCAACGCGGCAGCTATTGCACCTCATGTGCGCAGTTTAGATTCAAGTGTAATCATGGCGATCATATCCATTACGTTTATCGTTGCTCTGTGCTACATCATCGGTTTTGCCGGCTCCTTCTTATTGCCCTATGTTTCCCGGGAAATAAGCGTAACGATGTCTTATGCCTCTGGTATGCGGAATATATCACTCGGTCTTGTACTCGCTATGGGTTATTTTTCACCGGAAGCAGCCATACCTGTAGTACTCGGCATCTTAATTCAACAGCCCTTAGCCACGGTGCAGCATGCTGTACTCAAGCGTTTTGCTCCTGTGAAAGACAAGCGTCTTGCTGCGAGGTGACATAGGTTCTTATATTGGAAGTAAATATTAGTGTGGAACTTAATTATAGGGGGAAGCACATTGTAAATGTTCAGTCCCCATTAATTTAGCCAATGGATGAATATCTATGGGCTTTCTATACACAAGATTAATTATTATTATACGAATCAATTCGTCTTATTGAAGCAGCTAAAGGTAATATGAAATTGATTCATACAAAGGATGATTACTAGCATTTATGAAAAATTTTCGATTCAGACTCACAATGATCATCATGGTGCTGATTGGACTCTCTGTACTGTCCTCTGGTTTGGCTTTGGGTCAAGTATTTAAAGACCTGCATATCCAATCTCAGGAAGAAAATATGGTTAGAGAGATTAATCTGCTTCATTCTACATTTGACTTTAAAGACACTTCACTAGACAAGAATGAAGTCGTTGCATACTACACGCAGCAGGCCGAGTTACTGGAGCGCTTAACCGACTCCCGAACGACGTTCATTTTGAAGGATGGAACCGTTATTGGAGATTCAGAGTATGCTGCTGACGAGATGGACAATCATCTTAATCGTGAAGAGATACAAACAGCGAATGATCATGATTCACCTTACGGCCGTTCCATCAGGACGAGTGATACACTGTCACAAAAAATGCTGTATGTTGCACTGCCAGTCACATCCCCTGACCAACATTTTGATGGATACATCCGACTATCCCTAAGCTTGGACTCGGTTGATGAAGGACTTGCAAGAGGCTGGTATTTAATGGGGTTAACACTTCTTGCCCTTTATATCATTGCGGCGATCGTCTGTTACAGAGTAGCTAGAGGCTTAACGCAGCCAATTGAGCATATAACCAAAGTAGCGAATCAGATTTCGAATCTTGATTACGATGCGAGAGTCAAATTTACCCGGAATGATGAGATAGGACAGCTAGGGAATGCCATTAATGGAATGGCTGACAGCCTGCAGGCCCAGCTGAAGTTGATTCGTGACAATGAGGATTTGGTGCAGAGTGTGATGACCAACATGGCTGGCGGTATTTTGATGATTGATGCGAATCAGAATATTGCGGTGCTGAACAGAGAGAGCCATCGCATGCTGGGGCTGCATCCCGATCGTGTAACCGGAAAGCCGTACCATGAATTAAAACGTCACTATGAACTGACGAAGATTGTGGAGACAAGCATTTTGCAGCGAAGTAAAGTGCATGACGAAGTGCGAATCTACAGCCCGGACGAAATTATCGTTCGCATTGACGGTGTACCGATGTATGAGAATGATGGAAGCTATCGGGGAATGCTCTTCCTGCTTCAGGATATTACAGCCATTCGCAGACTGGAGAACATGCGCAGCGAATTTGTCGCGAATGTATCTCATGAGCTGAAGACGCCGGTTGCCGCTGTTAAAGGTTTTGCGGAGACGCTGCTGAGCGGGGGAGTTAGAGATGAAGAAACAACAAGGTCCTTCCTGCAGATTATCTATGATGAAGGGGACAGGCTGAATCGCTTAATAAGTGACATATTGGATCTGTCTAAGATTGAATCAAAGCGAGCGACACTGGATTGCTCACCTGTACATCTCATGCCTTTTTTTGAAATGATAACAGGAACACTGGGCAATGCCGCAGAGAAGAAGCAGATTCGATTAATTCTGGATGTGCCGGAAGAATTGTTCATCGAAGCAGATGAGGATAAATTGAAGCAAATCTTCTTGAATCTGGTCAGCAACGGAATTAATTATACTCTGGATGGCGGCAGGGTTAAGATTACAGCTCAGATCAGCAAGGATGAGGAGCATATCATCTTCCAGGTGAGTGATACAGGTATAGGTATTCCGAAAAGTGATCTGCCTCGCGTATTCGAACGTTTTTATCGGGTGGACAAAGGCAGGTCCCGTAATTCGGGCGGAACAGGGCTTGGTCTCTCCATTGTGAAGCACTTGGTGGAGCTTCATCATGGACAGCTCGCTGTCGAGAGTGAGCTTGGAACGGGGACCACCTTTACCGTAACTCTGCCTATGCTGCAGGATTCTGTCGAAGAAGCAGAGGAAGATTAAGCATCAGGTCGTATTTTTACACAACGATAACAAAAGAGTGCTATGATATGAGCAGATTTAACATAAAGAAAGCAGGGGATATATACGATGGCACAACGATTGCTTGTTATAGAAGATGAACCTACACTTGCTAGATTGCTTTCCTACAATCTTACCCAAGAGGGCCATGACGTGACGGTGGAGGATCATGGTTCCGCTGGTTACAATAGAGCTTCTTCACAAGAATTTGATCTCATACTGCTTGATTTAATGCTGCCAGGGATGAACGGATTAGAGATACTCAGTAAATTAAGATCCTCGGGTGTGAAGACACCCGTTATTATTCTGACGGCCAAGAACGGTGAGAATGAAGTCGTTCAGGGTCTTAAGCTCGGAGCTGATGATTATATAACGAAGCCATTCGGGGTATCCGAACTCTTAGCTCGCGTAGATGCCGTGCTCAGAAGAGTTACCGGTGTTGAAGAGACACGCACAGTCGAGAAGGAAGATGATTCCCGTATTGTTCTTGGTGAGCTGGAGATTTATCCGGAGAAATATGAAGTCCTCCTGAGCGGACAATCCATCAACTTGCGGCCAAAAGAGTTTGAGGTGCTGTTATATCTGGCCAAGAAGCCGGGTGTAGTCCTCACTCGGGATGATTTGATGAATGCGGTATGGGGGTTTGATTATATCGGAGGTCAGCGTACCGTGGATGTCCATGTCAGCTCTCTTCGCAAGAAGCTTGAACTGGACCCGGAGACGGTGCATATCGATTCAATTCGCGGTGTAGGGTACAAGCTTGTTGCCGGGAAGAAAAAAGTGCATCAATAAAATAAATCACAACATTTAATTTTACATTCCCTTTACAAAATACAAGATCATCCTTCATCACATTTATATAAAATGAGCCTTTAGAACTAATTCTAAAGGGGTAGTTACGATGAAAAAAGATCTGGAAGCTGTGGCCTATTGCCGCCAAATGCCGATGGTACCGCAAGATATGACAGGAAAGTCATTGTTTGCGATGATGAAGCAGGATGAAACGCTCTCTTGTGTTGTCATTGGAGATCAGAATGATTCGATCGTAGGACTGATTATGCGGGATACGGTGTTTCAAAAGTATGCGAACCGATTTGCTGCTGAACTGTATGATCACAGATCCGTTGTATCTTTTATGACAGAGCATCCATTAATATTAAGCATCCAGCTGTCTGCCGAAGAGATCGTAGATCAGGCAGTAGACCGAGAGGACGAATCTTTTTATCATTGTGTCATTATGCATGAAGAAGGGCGTTACGTGGGTGTTCTTACAGTTCGTGATTTAATGAACATGTCAAGAGATATTCAAAAGATCGCTAGAAGGTCCCGAACAGAGGTTATCGAGCATAGTCAATCTAAACTGCAAGAAGTGGATACTGCCGTTCAGAAAGTAAGACAGGCTGTACTGAAAAATACAGAGGGGATTGCACAATTGAACCAGCTGACGGAGAAGGGCAGTGTCTCACTAAGGCACATCCAGGAATCCTATCGTTCAGTTCTGGATCAAACCAAGGCTCAGCGCTCACAAGCAGAGGAACAGATGGTTAAGGTCAGCGATATATCTAATCTTACTTCTTCCATTCGCGAGCTCGCAGAGAGCAGTCATTTGCTGGCGATTAACGCCTCCATTGAGGCGGCACATGCCAAGGAATATGGCAGATCTTTTCGCGTCATTGCAGATGAGGTTAGGAAGCTGTCGGGTCAGACAGGAACGCTTGCCGATCAAATCACTGAATTATTAAACCTCATCAGAGACAAAATACATCTGACCGCTCTTATTGCAAAAGAAAGCGCAGCTGAAATCGCCTCAAGCTCTGAAGATATTGCTCTTGGTAATGAAGCTTATGACTCTGTTCAGTCTACGACGAGGGAAATGTCTCGTACAAGTGAGGAGATTCTGGCTTCAATATCCGATGCTGCTCATGTAACAGAGATGGTCCACAAAACGCTCACATCACTTGCTGCTGAATGATTAGTCAGAAAAGTGATAGACGTAAGTGAGACTATATTTTACATAGCGTTAACAATTGTTTATACAGCCTTAACAATAATTTGATACAATTAAGCAGTTTCTGACGACTATATTCATGAGTTTTTGTATTTCTTATTTTGTTAGGCAGTAAAGGAGATAGCATACGGATGAACACTACCATGATTGATATAAAGAATCTAAATTTATTCTACGAATCCTTTCATGCTTTGAAAAACGTAAATCTGGATATTCCACGGAACACGGTTACGGCATTCATTGGACCATCGGGATGCGGTAAATCAACGCTTCTGCGTACGTTAAATCGAATGAATGATATGATTACAGGAACCCGCATTGAAGGAATTGTTGAGCTCGATGGCCAAAATATATACGGTGAGGATCTGCCTGTAGAGAACCTTCGGAAGCAGGTTGGTATGGTATTCCAGCAGCCCAATCCATTTCCTAAATCGATCTATGATAACATCGCTTATGGGCCTCGACTTCATGGAACAACAGACAAGAAGGTCCTTGATGAGCTCGTAGAACAGAGCTTGAGACAAGCAGCCTTATGGGATGAAGTGAAGGATTATCTCAAAAGATCTGCACTCTCTCTGTCGGGAGGCCAGCAGCAGCGTCTCTGTATTGCGAGAGCACTTGCGGTTCAGCCGGAAGTGCTCCTGATGGATGAAGCGACTTCCGCGCTTGATCCCATCTCTACACTCAAGATTGAAGAGCTGGTGCAGGAGCTCCAAGAGAAATATACCATTGTGATGGTAACGCACAATATGCACCAGGCGGCACGTGTATCGGGCAAAACGGTATTTTTCCTCAATGGGGAAGTGATTGAAGCGCAGGATACGAATGAAATCTTCTCTAACCCGCAGGATTCCAGAACAGAAGATTACGTATCAGGGCGTTTTGGTTAAGTAATATTTGTACCAGCTCAGCTTGACTCATCCAAGGGAGGAACTGCAGTATGATTCGTAGAAAAAGTTTTGATCGTGAACTGAATGAACTCCGTGATTTGCTGCTTCAGATGGCAGAGCACGTAAATAAGGCATTAGTGGATTCTATTACAAGCTTGAAAACCTCGGATCAAGGGCTGGCGCAAAAGGTAGTAAGCGAAGACGTGGAACTGAACGCCATGGAAGAACGCATCATGGATATCGGCACCAAATTGATTATTACACAGCAGCCTGTAGCAAAGGACCTTCGCAGAATTATCGTTGCCTTCAAAATTTCCAGTGATCTTGAAAGAATGGGTGATCTGGCACTGGATGTTGCGAAAGTGACCATGCGTCTAGAAGGTCAGAATCTAATTAAACCGCTGATTGATATTCCTCAAATGGCGGATATCGTAAAAGTGATGATCGACGAATCCATTCAGTCTTATCTTGAAGAGAATTCAGATTTGGCGTATCAAATGGCTAAGAGAGATGATGGCGTAGATCAATTGTACAGTCGAATTATTACGGATCTATACAGCTACATGTCTGATCATCCACAGGAAGCTTCCCAAGTGATGCTGCTGATGCTTGTAGGAAGATATATTGAACGAATTGGAGACCATGCAACCAATATCGGCGAAAGCACCGTATATTTGGTTACCGGCAAGCGTCCAGACCTAAATCAATAAGAAACAAAGAACAGATTTATACCGAAAAAAAGTTTTTTCAACTTTTTCGGATAAATCTGTTTTTTTATGCTCAAAATTGGGTAATAATACTTTGTCACTTAAGCAACTCACCAAGCAAATGGATATAGCGGTTAATACTTGAGTCCGTTATACAACGGCTCTTTTTGTTATTTGCGAGACAATGAATAAGGTGAGTAATTCTGAATAGGGGGAACGTATTTGTGATTGAATTCAAAGGTGTTAAGAAAGTGTATGATGATGGCTTCGAGGCATTAAAAGGGATAAACCTTGAAATCAAGCGAGGCGAAATAACGGTATTTATCGGACCTTCGGGATGTGGGAAAACGACGACGATGAGAATGATTAACCGATTGAATGTACCTTCACACGGGCAGATTCTAATCAATGGCGATGATATTTCCAAGATGGATGCGGTTGAGCTTAGACGGAAGATCGGATATGTCATTCAAAGTGTAGGTCTGTTCCCGAATATGACAATTGCAAAAAATGTCGGGGTTGTACCTCGTCTGCAGAAATGGGATAAGGAAAAAATCGATAGCCGAGTGAATGAACTGATGAACCAGGTTAGGCTAAGTCCTGAGACATTTGGAAATCGTTATCCTTCAGAGCTCAGCGGAGGTCAACAGCAGCGGATAGGAGTTATTCGTGCTCTTGCTGCTGATCCGGACATTATCCTCTTAGATGAACCATTCAGTGCCTTGGACCCCATCAGTCGTGAAGAGCTCCAGGATGAACTCATCCGACTGCAGACAGAGGTCAAGAAGACGATTGTGTTCGTTACGCATGATATGGACGAAGCGATTAAGCTTGCGGATACCATTGTGCTTATGAAGGATGGTCAGATTGAACAGGTCGGGACACCGGACCAAATCTTGCGTCATCCTGCGAGTCCTTTTGTCGAAAGCTTCATTGGTAAGAACCGGATGATCTCAAATAATGACAGTGACTTCCCGAATGTTGAGGAGGTCATGATCGATAATCCTGCTACCGCATTCCCGACCCGGGGAATTGCTGAATCTGTAACGATCCTTCAAAGACGCAAGGTTGACTCCCTCGTTATTGTCGACAAATCCAAGCGTCTCCTCGGTACGGTTACGATCTATCAATTAATCAAGCATTACCGTGAGGAAGATAAGAAGATTGCGGATATTATGACTCCTGTAGAGCATGTGGTGCAGCGTGGAACTTCGGTTACGACCGCGCTGGCGATTCTGAATGAGCATCATTTATCCAATCTGCCTGTGGTAGATGAGCATGGACAATTCCTTGGTCTCATTACAAGGGGGAGCGTGGTGAGACTGCTGGCGGATGTGTATACTCCGGATACAGAGGAGGCAGATGCCAATGCAAATCTTTGATGCGATAGCGAATTTCTTTGTATTTGTAGGTGAGCGATACCCTGATATCCTCAGTGCTGCAGGACAGCATGCGCTCATTGCGCTGATTGCAACACTGCTCGGGATTGTGGTCGCCATTCCAGTCGCAATCATGATATCAAGAAGCGAGATCAAATGGCTCAACTCGATTGTGTTTAGCGTAGCTAATCTGTTTCAGACGATACCAAGTCTGGCACTGCTCGCACTGATGATTCCGCTCTTCGGCATTGGAATGACACCCGCGGTTATCGCGTTGTTTCTGTATTCCCTACTGCCCTTGCTGCGGAATACTTACGCGGGCTTACAATCTGTAGACCCAGCACTCCGGGACGCATCGAAGGGAATGGGCTATAGCAGACTTCAGAGCTTATTCCAGATCGAGCTCCCTTTAGCTGTTCCATACATCATGTCAGGAATCCGAATTACGACCGTTTATATTATCAGTTGGACCACCCTTGCAGGCCTTGTTGGAGCCGGTGGCCTTGGCCAATTAATTGTGTCAGGTCTAGGCGTGAATAAGACGGAGCTGATTGTAGCAGGTGCCATTTCGGCCATTCTTTTTGCATTGCTGGCTGACCTCGTGTTAAGCCTTGTCGAGAAAGCATTCACACCAAAAAAGAATAGTGCCAAAGCGAATGCATAAGAACGCTGCATCAGCAGGAAGTTCACACTTCAAAGCCATGAAGAAAGAGGGAGATACGGAAATATGAGAGCATTAAATCAGAAATGGTTCAAAACGATACGGTCGTTGTTCACGCTGGTCTTGGTTCTTACGTTATTCACAGTAAGCGTTCCAACCAAGGCTGCCGCAGCAGATGTCACCATAGGAACCCAGACATTTACCGAAACGAAGATACTTGCCGAAATGTATAAGGCGTTAATTGAAGATCGAACCGATCTAACTGTAGATATTAAAACGGACCTCGCTGCCTCCAGTGTTGTTCTCCGTTCCATCGCCCAGGGCGAAGTGGATATGGGTACACTGTACTCAGGAGAAATATTTAATGGATATTTTGAAATCGAAGACACCAAGGACCGGGCAGCGGTGCTGAGACAGGCACAAGAAGGCTTTGACGAATTGTATAATTTGAAATGGTATGATCCGCTTGGGTTCGAAAATACGTATACCTTGGCTGTAAGACCAGAGGTAGCTGAACAATATGGTTTAAGTACAATGTCCGATCTCAAAGAGCACGCAGGGAATATGAGTATCGGTG
This sequence comes from Paenibacillus sp. TCA20, assembly GCF_000732325.1. Classification (GTDB taxonomy): domain Bacteria; phylum Bacillota; class Bacilli; order Paenibacillales; family Paenibacillaceae; genus Paenibacillus; species Paenibacillus urinalis. The sequence goes on along the minus strand of NZ_BBIW01000001.1, from coordinate 487,382 downwards.
TGGATACAACCTGGCTGGAACGTCCTGCTGACGGTTATCCGGCCTTTACGAAGGAATATGGCTATACATTCGCATCGACTTCACCTATGGAAATCTCGCTCGTATACCAAGCGGTAGCGGATAAGATTGTAGATGTCGTTCTTGCTTACACCACTGACCCGGGTCTGAAGGAGTTTAATCTCGTTACACTTGAGGACGACAAGCAATTCTTTCCGCCCTTTGATGCATCGACTGTTGTAAAAAAAGAGCTGCTCGCCGAATACCCTGAGCTCGATGAAACACTATCCTTATTGATTGGCACGATTGATGCCGACACAATGACGGATCTCAATTATCAGGTGGATGTTAACAAAATGGAGCCGAAAAATGTGGCTCTTATGTATTTGGTGGACCAAGGGCTGCTTGATGAATCCAAGCTTCCTGCGTCCGTGATGAACCCGGATGCGCCTCCACTGCAGAAGTTTGGATATTATTTAACAGAGAATGCATCCTATCTATGGAATATGACATGGATACACATTGTTATGGTGCTATGCGGACTCGGGCTTGCCCTTGTAGTTGGGATTCCGTTAGGTATTATAAGTGCCCGTTATCAGAGAACGGGACGAGTAATCATGTTCATCACGAATATTATCCAGGTGTTACCTAGCTTGGCGCTCCTTGCTCTTCTAATGGTGCTCGTTGGATTAGGCAATGCAACCGTAGTTGTCGGGTTGTTCCTATACAGCTTAAACCCGGTTGTTCGTAATACCTACGTTGGCCTATCCGAAGTCAATGCAGGCATTAAGGATGCGGGGAAAGGCATGGGGATGAGTCCGCTTCAGCTGCTGTGGAAGGTAGAAATGCCGCTATCACTGCCGTTTCTGATGGCGGGTTTACGTGTAGCAGCCGTCATTGCGATTGGTGTCGCAACGCTTGCACCGCTTATTGGCGGAGATGGACTGGGCCGTGAAATTTATGCAGGTCTGAACCAGCGTCACAATATTAAGATCCTGGCAGGGGCTATCCCCGCCGCATTGCTGGCCATTCTTGCGGATATCATTCTCGGAAGATTGTCGAATCGTTTTAAAATCGCTAAGTCTTAGGATATACCTTAGACCCATTATAGGTCCGTCACACTACGCATGTGACGGGCTTTTTCATGTAATAAACAAAATTGACGCTGCAAACCTAAGTTGATATAGTTGGTATATTATAAATTTTTGGAAGGAAATGTGTATGAACCAACCTTTATATCAACAAATTATTACATCTCTTCTAAATGAAATCGACACTGGCCGACTGCAGCCTGGCGATCAGGTTCCCTCAGAGAAAGAATTAACAGATCAATACCAGGTCAGTCGAATTACAGCAAAAAAAGCACTGGACCAGCTTGCAGAAGAAGGAGTTATTGTAAGAATTCGCGGCAAAGGATCGTATGTCAACGTTTCTGATGCTCTAGCTGACGAAGACGTTACAGGCAGAGAGGGGAAGGAGTTAAGAAGAGGTGACCGTTTGATTGGAGCGATCTTTCCAAGCTATACGGATGGTTATGGATTATTGCTGCAGTATGCGGTTGAGAAGACCATTGCTGAGCTCGGCGGTTCCCTCGTTATCAAGCGGAGCAATCACTCTGTAGAAGAGGAAGAAGCGGCGATTGACGCTCTATTGGATCTTCAGGTGGACGGCATTATTGTATTCCCTGCTGACAGCAGAGAGTATAATCAGCGGCTGCTCAAGATGATTCTGGATGAATTCCCTGTCGTAGTGGTAGATCGAAATTTGAAAGGGATCCAGGCCTGTACAGTACATACAGACAATAAAACCGCAGCCTACAAGCTCGCTGCTCATTTGCTGGAGTCAGGACATAAGCATATCGCTTTTATATCACCGGATCCTAACCGGACGTCAACACTTGAAGATCGGCTGGCCGGTTTTCAGCAAGCCTTCTTGGCCAGCGGGACGAGACTGTGTTCCGATTATTTGATAACAGACATTCCGAGTGGTTACTCGTGTAAATCAAGTGATACTCATTCTGGAGAGTACAGGCTGATGAAAAAGCTGCTTGAGGAGCATCCTCAAATTACGGCCTATGTATGTGCTGAGTATGAGATTGCGATTATTCTATATAAGCTGCTCGAATCCATGGGCTTACGTGTTCCGGAGGATTGCTCCATCGTCTGCTTCGATTGCCCGGATGATCCGTATGATCACTTGAACAGGCCAAGATTTACGCATATCCGGCAATATGAAGAGAAGATGGGAAGGACGGCAGTCGAGCTTTTGTTTGCACAAATTGAGAACAAGGAAGTTCCGAAGCTGACCTTGCTCGGATTTGAATTTAAGGAAGGGCGCTCTACATAAGAGCTGCTCTTTCTTTTTTTGCTGGGCTCTGTTTGGAATAAAAATATATTTATTCTTAATATTGCAAAATGAAGCAAGGTCTGATATTGTACTGTTTACAGATGACTTAAGTTGATATATACATTACATACTAACTTACCGGTCTTATTTTTTTATGAATGGTCGTAAGCGCTTACAGTTATCTGAACCAAAAATGGTAAAGGCGGTGTCAGAAGAATGGCTATAAAGAAAGGGTTCTGGAGCTTGAGCTTGCTTGTTCTGTTATTCAGCACAGTATTGTCAGGTTGTGCAGGTGGGGATGCTGACGGAGGCGGCTCAGCAGATCAAGAAGGAAAGACAACAATTACTTTTTGGCATTCGATGACAGAGTTGACGGGGGACGCCATAGCAGAAGTGATCAAGGCGTTCGAAGCAGAGCATACGGACATCAAGGTGAATTCGGTCTATATCGCCCAGCAGGGTGAAGGGAAGAACGAGAAGCTGCTTGCTGCGGTCGCGGGTGGAAATGCACCGGATGTGGCCTACTTTGACCGATTCGAAGTCGCTACTTGGGCGAATCAAGGCTCATTGACGGATTTAACCGAATTTGCGGCAAGGGATCAGATTACCGAGGATGGCTTCTACCCTTTTGCGTGGGAAGAAGCAAGCTATGATGGCAAGCTCTATGCGATGCCGACGTCGACAGATGCACGTCTTGTGTTCTATAACAAGGAGCATTTTGAACAGGCAGGGCTAGATCCTGAAGTGACGCCGAAGACCATCGAGGAGCTGGAGGCGGTAGCTGAGAAGCTTACAATCAAAGAAGGCAACCGGTTTAAGCAGATTGGCTTTATCCCTTGGTATGGGCAGGGATGGTTCTATGGCTGGGGATGGGCATTTGGGGGCGAATTCCTTGATGAGAACGGGAATGTAACCGCAGACCATCCGAAGAATATTGAAGCCCTTACCTGGATGGTGGATTACGCTAAAGAATATAACATTGAAGATATTGCTTCTTTTACAAGCTCTCAGGGAACCTCTACGATGGACCCTTTCTTCACCGGGCAATTGAGCATGCAAGTCTCAGGGCCATGGACTGTGTCACAGGCCAAGAAATTTAACCCTGATTTGAAGTATGGTGTGTTTCCGATGCCAACCCCTACAGGTGAGAATCACACGACCTGGTCCGGAGGATGGGCGACCGTCATGCCGAAGGGTTCGAAAAATCAGGATGCAGCGTGGGAATTCATGAAATTTTTATCCGGTGAGAAGGGTCAAGAAATCTTCAGCAGAATCAGTGGGGATTTTTCAATCAAGGATAAAGTGAATGAGCAGCTTGGGTACAAAGAGGATCCGATCTTTAAGGAATTCATTGATGTACTTCCCGTCTCCCATGCGCGTCCGGTTATGACACAAGGCTCTCTGTACTGGAACGAGCTGGCATCCGCAGTCGATCTGGCAACACGCGGCAAAGGAACGCCAGAAGAAGTGTTGAAGAAGGTTACCGATAATGTATCCAAGGCATTGAATGAATAATTTAGGTTCGTACGCTGCTGCACACCTATCATTCCTCACTTCACTCTAGTTGAACAGGAGGCGTAAATCTTGATTAAATCGGAACCGATCCGCACAGAGCATGTGAATATGAGACAAAAGGGCCGCAGACTGCATAGAGACAATATGTACGGCTGGCTGTTCGCTTCCCCTTGGGTTATCGGACTTCTCGTGTTCTTTGGGGCACCACTGGTCTCATCTCTATATTTCAGCCTAACCACATACAGCATCCTGCAGCCTGGTGAATTTGTAGGCTTCCAAAATTATGCATCTCTCATGAAGGACTCTGTGTTCTGGACATCCATCAACAATACCATTTACTTTGTCGTGTTTTTTGTTCCGCTCAGTATATTCTTTGGTGTGGCCTTAGCCATGCTGCTCAATATGAAGATTAGAGGAATGGCAGTTTACCGCACGATCTTCTTCCTGCCAACGCTGGTTCCGGCTGTCGCGATGGCTGTACTCTGGATGTGGCTGCTAAATCCTGGATTTGGTCTTGTCAACGGTATTCTGGACGGAATGGGGATACAAGGCCCGGCATGGCTCGGATCGGAGACCTGGTCCAAACCGTCACTGATCCTGATGTCTCTGTGGGGGATCGGTCAATCTATTGTGATCTATCTGGCAGGCCTGAATGATATTTCAAGTGACTATTATGAAGCAGCTGAGATTGATGGGGCAGGCTGGTTCAGCAAGGTGAAGAGTGTGACGCTGCCACTGCTCACCCCCGTTATTTTCTATAATCTGGTCATGGGTGTAATCAATGCGTTTCAGCAGTTTACGCTGCCCTACACACTAACGAATGGTCAGGGAACGCCAGCTGATTCCATGAAATTTTATGTGATGTATCTGTACGATAATGGATTCAAGTTCTTTAAGATGGGATATGCATCAGCGATGGCCTGGATCTTATTTATTATTGTGATGGTGCTTACAGCCGTAATCTTTGGTTCGTCCAAAAAATGGGTTCACTATCAAGGCGAATAGGGGGGATGGATATGACAGCCAAAACAGTACGTAATGTAAAACGAATCAGTGCCCATCTCTTTCTGCTTATTGCAGCTGTATTCTTTCTGGCCCCGTTTATCTGGATGGTGTCTACTTCACTGAAGCCGCTGGAACAGGTGTTCACTTTCCCGCCGGAATGGATTCCGAAGCCCTTCATGTGGAGCAATTATGTGGATGCCATGACCTACATTCCCTTCTTTACTTATTTAAAAAACACATTAATCATAACTGGCTTCAGCACGCTGGGCGTTGTCTTAACTTCGCCGCTGGTCGCTTACAGCTTCGCCAAGCTGCAGTGGAGAGGCAGCAAGACTTTATTCCTGATCACCATAGCCGTCATGATGATTCCTGGCCAGGTTACGATGATTCCGCTCTTTCTCTTGTTCGATAAGCTGAACTGGATTGGTACGCTGCTGCCATTGATCATCCCTGCTTTTTTCGGAGTTCCATTCTATATCTTTTTGCTGCGGCAATTTTTTATGGGATTACCTAACGAGCTGAAGGATGCTGCGAGAATCGATGGGGCCGGGGAGTTTCGGATTTACTGGCAGATTATGCTGCCTTTAGCCAAATCCGCTGTGCTGGCAGTCGGCTTGTTTCAGTTCATGGCGAGCTGGACGGATTTCATGGGACCACTGCTGTATCTGACCAATCCCGAGTCGTATACTTTATCGCTTGGATTGCAGCAGTTCCAAAGCCAGAAAGGGACGGAGTGGGGACTTATGATGGCGGTATCGACGATTATGACCGCGCCCATTATTATTTTGTTTTTCTTCCTGCAGAAAACATTTATTCAAGGGATTACCTTCAGTGGAATCAAAGGATAGGGGGATTATAGCAAATGCACAAAATTCGTTTTTTAATGATCGGAGTCGGAGGGATGGGAAGAGAGCATATACGCCGAATTCTTCAGCTCCCGGAAGCAGAAATTGCAGCGCTCGCAGATCCCAGTACGGCTGCACTAGATGGTGCTAAGGCTGATTTTCCCGAATTAGAGAAGACCGCCATTTATACGGACTATAAAGATGCACTAGCAAAGGAGAAGCTGGATGCGGCTGTCATCGTATCTCCCCATCGAATGCATTATGAGCAAGGAATGGATTGCCTTACGGCAGGACTGCATGTACTCATGGAAAAGCCTTTTGTAGATGGCGCAGCAAATGCAGAGGCAATTATTTCGCATGCGGCTGCCAGCGGCAAGCATCTTGCCGTAGCATATCAACGTCATTTATTAGGTCCTTATATGTATATGAAGCAATCCGTATCGCACGGAAGGTTGGGCAGCATTCAATTTGTGAGCGCATATCAGGCCCAGAGCTGGATGGTAGATCAGAAAGGCACCTGGCGGCAGAGCCTGGCTTTATCCTGCGGTGGTCAGCTGAACGATTCCGGCAGTCATTTGCTTGATGCCGTATTATGGATTACCGGATTGCGGCCGCTGCAGGTCTCAGCGGTGATTGACACAAGGCAGACCGAAGTCGATATCGATTCAGCAGTTACGATTCAGTTCGAGGGAGGAGCCATTGGCTCGTTCCATGTTGTAGGCAGCGCAAGCATTAAGTGGCAGGAGGACTTATCGATCCATGGAGATCAAGGTACATTGCTCTTCCGAAATGGCAGGCTGTATGAAGCTGTAGACGGTGAACCGGAAGTTCGGGAGGTACCACCAGAACGATGGCCGGAGTCCAGTAATCCGAATCATGATTTTGTTGAACTGCTGCTTGGAAGAATAGAGAGTGCTTCTGCACCAGCTGAGAGTGGGCTTTACATTGCAAAAGTGACGGAGGCCGCCATGATTAGCAGCGCTGGAAAAGGAATTCTGACACCTGTATCCATTGAATAAACAGGTTTTCACAAAAAACAAGTAATCAGAGACGTTATCACACTCGTCTGGTTGCTTGTTTTTTTTGGAACAGCCGTTCCCTTGTGTTATCATATAAACAGCAAAAACACAGTGTGAGGTGTCTAATGGAAAAGTTTATTTTAATAGATGGTAACAGCATTATTTATCGGGCGTTTTTTGCAATGCCGCCGCTGACGAATTCGAGCGGTCTACATACGAATGCAGTGTATGGATTCACAACGATGCTGCTAAGACTGCTGGAGGAGCATAAGCCGACTCATATGATGGTTGCTTTTGATGCAGGCAAGGTGACGTTCCGTCATGAAGGGTACGAGGAGTATAAAGGCGGTCGACAGAAGACTCCCCCTGAGCTGTCCGAACAATTCCCTGTGCTGAAGGACTTGCTGAGAGCTTTTGGCATTGCTCAATTTGAACTCGAAGGCTACGAGGCGGATGATATTATCGGTACCTTGACCAAACGCGCAGATGAGGCAGGACGGGAAGTGCTTGTCGTTACTGGAGACAAGGATATGCTGCAGCTTGCTTCCGAGCATGTCAATATTGCTCTCACTCGAAAAGGCGTTTCCGAGATCGAAGCCTATGGTCCGAAAGAGATTGAAGAGAAATATGGACTAACTCCGCTGCAAATTATTGATCTGAAAGGTCTGATGGGCGATGCATCAGATAATATTCCTGGGATTCCGGGCGTCGGAGAGAAGACTGCGCTGAAGCTCCTGCATCAATTCGGTTCGGTAGAGGCTGTTCTTGAACATACCAGTGAGCTGAAAGGGAAAATGAAGGAGAAGATTGAAACCCATGCGGACGATGCCAGGCTCAGTAAGAAGCTGGCTACAATCTATCGCGAGGTTCCGCTGGATCAATCCTGGGAAGACATGGTATTCGATGGACTGAAGGAAGAATCAGCAGCCCCGGCACTCGGTAAGCTTGAATTCAAGTCTCTGCTGGAACGCTTATCCTTTACTGTGAACCGGGTGAATGAGGATTCAGAAGACGCTCCGGAGGCTGTTCAACTGGACGTGGTCATTGTAACTGAAGATAACGCGAAGGAGCTCGCTTCGGCGCTGGAAGAAGTGAAGGTTGTTCACGTAGAAGCTCATGGGGACAACCCCCATCATGCAGAAATCATTGGAATCGTAATCTACACACAGGAGCGTTATTACTTCCTGACACCAGAAATACTGAGATCGGATGCTTGTATCCAAATCAGAGAATGGTTTGCTGATACGAATCAGCCGAAGCATGGATATGATCTGCACCGGGTAGATCTTGCTCTACATGCGAGCGGCATCGAATTCGCCGGAGCTGCCTTTGATGCTCACTTGGCAGGATATCTGCTTGATCCCACCGACAGCGATCAGACCCTGACAGGGCTTGCTGCCAAATACGCCCTGCCTCGACTTGCTTCCGATGAGGAAGTGCTGGGCAAGGGAGCAAAGTATAAGGTGCCAGATATTGAGGTTCTGGCCAATCACTTGTCCCGCAAGACAGCTTCACTGCAAGGGATCATCCCGCTTCAACAGAAGGACCTGGAGGAGACAGGGATGCATGAGCTGTTCTACGATTTGGAAATGCCGCTATCCAGAATACTGGCTGATATGGAGAAGCAGGGAATCAAGGCAAATATCAACGATCTGAAGGAGCTGGGCGCAGAGTTTGAGAAGACGATCCGCGGCTTGGTGGAGAAGATCTATGAAATCGCAGGTACGGAATTTAATCTGAACTCTCCGAAGCAATTGGGCGAGATTCTATTTGATAAGCTTGGGCTGCCTGTGATCAAGAAGACGAAGACAGGCTACTCGACGGGGGCTGACGTGCTGGAGAAGCTGGCTCCTTATCACGATATTGTGCAGTATATATTGGAATATCGTACGATTGCCAAGCTGCAATCCACATATATTGAGGGACTTCTTAAAGAAATTTCTCCGGAGACCAGCAAGGTCCATACCTATTATCGTCAGACCATCGCGGCTACAGGAAGGCTGAGCAGTCAGTATCCGAATCTGCAGAACATTCCGATTCGTCTTGAAGAAGGACGGAAGATTCGTAAAGTATTTGCACCTTCGGAGGAGAACTGGTACATTCTTGCTGCCGATTACTCGCAGATTGAACTGCGGGTTCTGGCTCATATCTCGGACGATGAGCGGCTCAAGGAAGCTTTTGTGCATGACATGGATATTCATACGAAGACAGCTATGGATGTATTCGGAGTGGACAAGGATGCCGTAGACAGTAATATGAGACGTTCAGCCAAAGCCGTCAATTTTGGTATCGTGTATGGAATCAGTGATTACGGCTTGTCACAAAATTTGAATATTACACGTAAAGAAGCAGCACAGTTTATTGAGCAATATTTTGCTGTATTCCAGGGCGTTCGCAAGTTCATGGATGATATTGTAAAAGAAGCAAGAAAAGACGGCTACGTAACGACTCTGATGGGTCGGCGCCGGTATCTGCCTGAGATCAATGCAAGTAACTTTAACCTGCGCTCTTTTGCAGAACGGACTGCAATGAATACACCAATTCAGGGCACAGCTGCAGACATCATCAAGCTTGCCATGGTTCAGATGGATGCTGCTCTTGCCAAGCAGGGACTGCAGAGCCGGATGCTGCTTCAGGTGCATGACGAACTTGTATTTGAAGTCCCTGAAGAGGAACTGGAAACGATGAAGAAGCTCGTTCCGGAAGTGATGGAACAAGCGCTCCAGCTGTCGGTTCCGCTCAAGGCAGAGGTTAGCTACGGAAGAAACTGGTACGAGGCGAAGTAATCTAATTTTGGGTTACAAGTCCGAACAAACTTCCGGTATAATGGTACGTGAGGTGAAGACATCATGCCGGAACTTCCGGAAGTAGAAACAGTCAGAAGAACATTAAATACACTTATTGTCGGAAAGTATATAGATCGCGTTACCGTACACCTGCCGCGTATTATTCAGCGGCCGGATGACATCGAAGCTTTTGCAATGGAGCTTGCAGGCCACACGATTCAAGGGGTAGAGCGCAGAGGCAAATTCCTGCGTATTATGCTTGACGGCCTCGTGCTTGTTTCTCATTTGCGAATGGAGGGCCGCTATGGGATGTATCAAGAGGGCGATCCACTTGAGAAGCATACCCATGTTGTGTTCCACTTCTCGGATGGAACAGAGCTGCGTTACAAGGATGTAAGACAATTTGGCACCATGCATCTGTTCAAGAACGGTGAGGATCTGGCGAATAAACCACTAATGAAGCTGGGTCTTGAGCCGCTTGATGAGGCTTTTACGCTTGAATCCTTCGTTAAGGTTATCGGAGCAAGAACAACGAAGATCAAGATTGCGCTGCTTAACCAGGAGTATGTGGTGGGAATCGGAAATATCTATGTAGATGAAGCATTGTTCAGAGCAGGAATACATCCTGAGCAGCCAGCGAATACACTTCGTGAAGAGCAGCTTGCTCTATTGCATCAGTCCATTATTGATACACTTCTTGAAGCGGTGCAAGCCGGAGGCTCATCCATCAAGTCCTATGTTAACGGACAGGGTGAGATGGGGATGTTTCAGCATCAGCTTAAGATCTATGGAAGAAAAGACGAGCCTTGTACGGAGTGCGGTACGATGATTGTCAAGAGTGTCGTCGGAGGTCGCGGTACCCATACCTGTCCTAAGTGTCAGGTTCTTGTTTAGTATGTCATAGAGAGCAAATGCATTAATAGGCACCCTTTAGACCAGGTTCCCATATACTGCTAGGGCAACGCAGTTAAGGCAAACATTCGCTACCTTTAAATTAGAAAAATGGGTAGATGTAACTTGAGCCGGACGGGGAGGAATGGAGGGTGCCTCATTTATTAACTCTGCTAATGCTCGCCTTTGCATTAAGCCTGGATGGATTTGGTATAGGTATTACATATGGTCTTCGAAAAATGAAAATACCTTGGCTGTCCATCGTCATTATATCGGTATGCTCGGGCCTTGTAATTGGACTGTCGATGCAGCTCGGTGTGCTGCTGTCGCACCTCGTATCTCCTGATGTTGCTTCATATATAGGAGCAATCATTCTTATAGGCATGGGTGCGTGGTCGCTTATTCAATCCCTGAGAGCATCTGCTCAGCCAGGGCAGGAGGAGACTGTGAATGGCGCTTCTGTCACAGAGGAGCAAGAATGGGATGAAGACGAGCAGCATATAATGAAGGAATCGAAGAAGACGGTGTTTTTACTGGAAATTCAGAAGTGGGGCATCGTCATTCAAATATTGAAGAAACCTTCCGCTGCAGATATGGACGACTCTGGCAGTATTTCGGGATATGAAGCGATGTGGTTAGGTATTGCCCTGTCACTTGATGCATTTGGAGCAGGACTTGGTGCAGCCTTGCTTGGACTGCCTCCGCTGCTCACATCTGTGATGATCGCACTTTTCAGCGGTACATTTCTTGTGTTAGGGTTAAGAGCAGGATTTCGGTTTGCAAGTGCAAGCTGGATTCGTTCATTCACTGCTCTCCCAGCCGTGATGTTGATTATTATGGGTCTATTGAAGCTGATTTGAGGTGAACACATGAATATAGGACTTACAGGCGGGATTGCTACGGGGAAGAGCAGCGTCTCCAGGTATCTTGTGAGCCTCGGAGCCATTCTTATTGATGCCGATCAAATTGCCCGGGAAGTGATGCTTCCCGGGCACCCCGTGCTCGCTGCTGTGATTGAAAGATTTGGACAAGCTGTTCTGAATGAAGACGGAACGCTGCATCGAAAGAAGCTGGGCGAAATCGTATTTGGAAATTCTGCTGAATTGAAGGCGCTCAATGACATCACGCATCCTGCCATTCGTCAAGAGATGCGGGAGCGTATGCGGATGTTTGAGCAGGAACAGCCTGATAAGCTAGTTGTATCCGATATCCCCTTACTCTATGAGTCTGGATTGTCAGAGCAATTTGAACAGGTGATGGTGGTCTATGTCCCTGCCGAAATTCAGCTGAAGCGCCTGATGGAACGGGATGGAATCAGCGAATCGGATGCTATTAGCCGATTAAATGCACAAATGGATATCGAGGAGAAGAAGCGAAGGGCCGATATTGTGATCGACAACAGCGGAACGATGGAAGAAACGAAGGCGCAAATCTTAAAGTTTTGGCATGACAAGGGCTTATCATGAAGCTATTACGCAAAAAAAGAAGCCTGCTCGTTCTTTTCATTGCCTTTGTACTCTTGTTATTTTTAAATACGAACTGGATGTCATGGTTTTATCCTATCCATTATAAAGAACAAATTCGCACCCATTCAGAGAATTATGAGGTAGATCCGTTTTTAGTCGCCTCCATTATTCGAGTAGAATCCAACTACAAGCTGAGCAGGGAGTCCAAAAAAGGCGCAATCGGCTTAATGCAGCTCATGCCCGATACGGCCAATTGGATCCTGGAAACAGCAAGGCTGGACAATGTCACACTCGATGAACTGAAGCATGAGCCTGATGCCAACATTCAAATGGGAACCTGGTATCTGGATTATCTGTCAGACCATTTTGAAGGCAATCCCATAGCAGCAATTGCTGCCTACAATGCAGGCCAAGGGAATGTAGGAAGCTGGATCAAGGAAGGCAAATGGGACGGTCATCTGGACACTATTGGGGAAATTCCGATCGGTGAGACGAGACACTATGTTCAGCGGGTCGTTTACTATTATAATCAATACAAGGATATTTATAAGGAATTTTAGAATTCAGTGTGAATAGCAAAAGAAGCATTGGACAGGCTTAATCTGATTAAGCCGAGCCCAATACTTCTAATGAAATCTAATTAGTGAAATTGTCCAGCCAGTTGTTGTTCACCGATTGTTACAAGACGTTTAGTGATGTAACCACCGATAGAACCGTTCTCATAAGATGTCATGTTACCTTGGTAACCATCTTGTGGGATGCTGATTCCAAGCTCTTGAGCAACCTCGTACTTCATTTGTTCGAGAGCTCCGTGTGCTTTAGATACTACCAGGTTGTTGGAGTTATTACCTTGTGCCATTGCTTTCACCTCCTTGCGGGTTGGTAAAAGTATTATGTCTCGCAACTCGAATTTTCATAACATTTTATTTAAAAAAATGATTGGTAACTATATACAATTAAGGAGGTGAGTGAGCTTGAAGTGTCCGTACTGTACATATAGCGGTACCAAGGTACTTGATTCTCGCCCAGCCAATGAGAACAAATCCATACGCCGACGCAGAGAATGCGAGAAGTGTAATCGAAGATTTACAACCTTTGAAACGATTGAAGAGACACCTTTGATCGTAATTAAGAAGGATGGAAGCAGAGAGGAATTCAGCAGAGAGAAATTGCTGCGAGGATTGATTCGTGCCTGTGAGAAGAGACCTGTTTCCGTGGAGCAGCTCGATTCCATCGTATCAGAAGTAGAGAAGTCTCTTCGTAATACTGCGGTTGCTGAAGTGGAGAGTCGGGAGATTGGAGAACTCGTCATGGAACAGCTATATCCTGTGGATGAGGTTGCTTACGTCCGTTTTGCATCGGTCTATAGACAATTTAAAGACATCAACATGTTTATGAAGGAATTGAAGACGCTGTTGTCTAAGGGCGTAAACGAAGACTAGATGTAAAGCTTTAATGAATCAGTCAAAATGTAAAGTGAAAATCGAGCATGATAAAAGTAAAAGCCTTCAGACTCATGATTGTGAGCTCCGAAGGCTTCTATTTTAAATTACCTCTTAATAATTTTGATGTTGTCCATTCCCGATCACTTGCCGGGAATAGCCTTCCTTTTTCATTTGGCCTTGATGACCGTGAGCACCTTGCATACTTTGAGCACCTTGTATCATATGACCTTGATATCCTTGCGGAGCCATCATGTGGTTGTTGTAGGAAGTACCCTGAACTCCCGTTTGCGGCTGATGGTACTTGTTGCAGTCTGCAGGAGGGCCAATGACGGTCGTATCCTTGATGGGAGCCAAAGTTTGTTTCAGCATGGCCTCATCCAGACAATAAGTATGGGCAATCGTGTTCGTTGGAGCCAGGCGCAGGAAATCAGATATTCCAATAAATAGCGGTTCCGGGGCATCAAAAATGGCAATGATTTTTGTATTGTCCTGTGATGCGACTTCCCAGTGAATCCATCCTTGAGGTACTAATACCGATTGTCCAGGTCCAGCCGTAAAATTAAGAACCTCTTTGGTAAAAGGATTAACAAAAGATACAATCGCTTCTCCCGAAACAACGTAGACGAGTTCAGAAGCATTTTGATGAACATGAGGCTCAACGACATTTCCTCTGGTGAGCGTGATATCCAGTAAGGAAGCATTTCCCAGTGTATTCAGTTGTGTTCTGCCCAGAACATTAATGTAGTTACCACTGTCTTTGGTAAAGAACCGGTTTTTATTGACATCATCAAAAAATTGTACATCCGGGGAAGTAAAATCCATGTAAGACACTGCCATTGCTATTCATTCCTCCGCTTCGATATTATAATCCACGAGTTAGGTTATTCAGCTTAGCATAGGTTGGTGCCTAGAGTTTCAGTTGAAAATATGTCGTGTGTGTCTGAACACATCGGTATTTTTATCAGATAGGATTTATTGTCCTTTATGAAGAAGTAGGGGGGAGCAGGGCGGTTGCCTTTTTTGAATTTGCAAGGTGGGATGAAGCTGGCGATTTGGGACCGAAGGGACCTTTCCTTTGAAGCTAAAGTTCCGCTATCTCCTCCTAGTTCGTTCGACTGAAATGACGATTGGACATAATGTGGGAAGCAACGAAGAGGTGGATTCCATAATGGAGCAGGCACGTCAGGCCGGGGCCACGATCTGTGATCCTGCACATGAAACGTTCTGGGGAGGCTATTCCGGGCACTTCATGGATCCGGATGGTCACTTGTGGGAAGTAGTGTGGAATCCTACTTGGGATGTAAGAGAAAATTGATAACGATGAAAATAAAAAGTAGGGTGACATATTGCCTAAATATACCGAGTTATGTTACACTACTTTTTGTGTACAAGATGAGTGATTAATTATAACTTCAAATCATGGGGCCTTAGCTCAGCTGGGAGAGCGCATCGCTGGCAGCGATGAGGTCAGGGGTTCGATCCCCCTAGGCTCCATACTCGTAGAAAGCCGCTATATTTAGCGGTTTTTTTCATTATATCTGATGGTACCTTCCAAAGAGGAGAATGACATCACAATGAAAACGCAATTTCTATTGCTTATTAGTTTAATGCTGGTGATTCTTTCTGGTTGTTCTGACGATACAGATCATATCAGTCTCCAAGAAGAACTTGATACAGTGCTTAGGGATGCAGACATTAATGTTGAAGGGCTGTTACATTATGAAGTAAAAGGGGATGGAGTGGTCGCTTTTTATGTAAATGATAACGGTATAGATTCGAGTTATGTGGAGTATAATTCTGGGGAATGGCAGCTTATAGGGAGTTCCGGCAGCGCGACATTAATGGAACCAGATTTGCCGATATCTTATGTTTGGGAATATACCAACGATAAGCCATTCAGAATTGTTTTTGGCTCAATAAATCAAGAAGAAATAACCCGAATTCTGGTTAATGGTGAGCCTGCAAAAATAATACGATTTGGCGATGGGATCACTTTATGGTACCAAATGCTAGAAGAGCCATACTTAAACGCGGATACACTAGAAGCATTTTCAAATCGTGGAGAATTGGTTTTTAAGAAAAATTAGGATTCCCGCAAACTTCGGAATGAATTTTATAAAAAATGCTTGATTATTATTTATTATCTGTTATAATAGATTTTACTGAGTTGTTAACATTCATGAATGTAACAACTGCCTTAGCGGCATGAGCTTACGGACTCTTAGCTCAGTTGGTAGAGCAGTTGACTCTTAATCAATTGGTCCAGGGTTCGAGTCCCTGAGAGTCCATATATCTGACTAAACCCTTACGTGGAGTAAGGGTTTTTTTATGTTTTAATACTCGACACTCTAATGAGTACCTTTAGTTTTCTACGCGCGCGTTTTTATTTTGCTCTTATGCAAATTCGCGAATCTATCAGTCCTGGCCGCAGACAGTACATAATGGAATATTAAGGACATATATATTGCTTAGCAGTGATGGCATAGGGTTAAAATAAAGCAAACTCATCATTATAATGTGTGTGACATTGTCAATTAATCATTTTCCCCTCAATTCAGGATAAAGTGCAGGAGGAATAAGACATATGAATCCTCAAGTGTTGATCGTCGGCGCCGGTCCAACAGGTTTAGTGATGGCCTTGGCCTTGCAGAAGCAGGGAATCCCGTTTCGAATTGTTGACAAAAACAGTGGAACGGGAGAAGCCTCTAGAGCGATTGTCGTTCATGCGCGAACACTGGAATATTACCAGCAGCTTGGTTTAGCGGAGGAATTGGCTCAGCGGGGTATTCCCATCCAGGAACTACAGATTCGTAAAGACGGGGAGCTTAAAGCGAGCATGAAAATGGGGGATATTGGCCTTGGGATCAGTCCCTATCCTTATGTACTCAGCCTTCCTCAGGATGAGCATGAGGCCATTCTGGAAAGCGCGCTGAAGGAGCGAGGAGACCGTGTGGAGTGGAATACGGAACTAATATCTTTCAGAGAAGAGGGAGATGTGGTCCATGCGGTTCTTGAGAAGCAAGGGGAGTGCGAGGAGGCCATCTTTCAATACATATGTGGCTGTGACGGTGCTCATAGTGCAGTCCGTAAAGGACTGGAGCTTTCCTTTGCCGGCGGAACCTATGAACAAATGTTTTATGTGGCGGATGTGAAGAGCGCTGTCCCGATCCAGGGTCTGCATATAAGCTTTAACCATGACGGATTCTGCCTTACGGCACCGGTGCGCACAACCGGATATGTCAGGTTAATCGGTATTATACCGAAAGCGGTACTGGAGCAGGGTCTCCCGGATGATTTTAATGTCATTGCTCCCTATGCGTCATCAAATACGGAAGCAGAGATTCAAGAGGTGAACTGGTTCTCTACCTTCAAGGTACATCACAGAGTCAGCGAGCATTTCCGAAAAGGACGTATTTTTATTGCAGGTGATGCAGGACATGTCCATAGCCCGGCAGGGGGACAAGGAATGAATACAGGGATTGGGGATGCGATGAACCTGGCCTGGAAGCTCGCCGCTGTTCTTCAAGGAGAAGCAGACGAGCAAATTCTGGATTCCTATGAAACAGAAAGAATCGGATTTGCAAAGACCCTTGTAGCAACGACAGACCGCGCTTTTCAGATTATGGTGGGCAAGGGGATAAACTCCAAATTAGCGATGGAGGTGATTGTTCCGTATTTTGTACCTGTTCTGTTCCATCTTCCGCCGGCCCGGAGAAAAGCATTTGAAATCCTGTCCCAAACGCGGATTCATTATCCGGACAGTCTGCTGAGTGAAGGCAAAGCCGGCCATCTGCAGGCAGGTGACCGTTTGCCATGGGTAGAGATGTCAGAAGATAATTATAAGCCTTTGCAATCCATGAAGTGGCAGCTTCATGTGTATGGTCAAGCAGATCCAGAATTGGTCCTGTCTGCTGACGACCGTTCCATTCCATTATATGAGTTCAACGACCCTTCAGCCTTTAAAAAAGCAGGCATTCCTCTGGGTTCCCTATTTCTCGTCCGGCCGGACGGATATATTGGCTTTGCACAAGCGGTGCAAAATGTGGAACAGCTTGTCACCTATCTGAACAAGATAAAAATAAACATATCGAGCTAACTGAACTCAGCCAAATCAATCACAAAATCCTTACACTCAGCGGATAGACATACGGCTGATCGGGGGCTGCGGATTCCTTCCATTCTGTGATGCGTATCATGGGCAGCCTAGTTCCGTTATGCACCGTCGTATCGATGACGCCGGTCGCTTCAATCCATGTATCCTCGTCAAGCCGGGCTGCTTGCGGAAATTCAGCCAGAAATCCGATCAGGGCTGCATCTGCGATACAATGGGTAATTAAAAATCTCGAAATTACGAGCTGGTTGTCTGAAAGCTCCTCATCCCGAAATACAAAACCGGACAGCTGAATGGGTCTGCCTGCATATTTATCCGGCGTGTTAGCAATACGTTCATAATAAGAAGCAAAAATATGCTCCTCCATCACGATGGATTGTTTGTCCTCCAATTCCACCATGATCTGATTAAACTCATCCCTTGATACCGTGTTCTCCATTACGGCTTCATCCTCTGCATGTTCATCTGTGACAGCCTCTTCATATCCCGGGAGCTCAATAAGCCCTGTATGATGGTTATGCAGAGCGAAATCTTCATTTGATGCTGTCGATTCCGTTGTATCTGTTATTGCCGAATTCTGCTGTGAGCCGGTTAACAGCATCAAGCCGCCTTTCTTATCTGCGATGGAAGCATTCAGAACCTGGGGAGGCACAAGAAATCCTGCAGTCAGCGGGAAGATAATGATGGCATAACTGATGAGTTTCTTATAATTGAGCTTGCCATCTCCATGATCGTGATGACAGTGGTCATCGGCGCAATGGTGAGGTGCATGCGGCTGCATTGAATTACCTTGCTCTTTTATAGAAGGCACGTGCTCATGGTGGTCATGCTCGTGATGAACGCGCTCATGATGAACGTGCTCGTGATGAACGTGCTCATGATGGTTATGCTCATGACTTACCTTATCCCAGCCTCTTCCGAGCTGAATCAGAAACAGGCATGCAAATAGGACAGCAGCGCTAAGACTGAGCAGCTCATATTTTGGATTAACGAATTTCAATATTTCTCCGGTGAAATGCAGCCGAAACAGCATGATGGAAAATAGCAGCAGGATGCCAGCTCGAAAGAGCTGTTGTCCGTTCCATTTGATGATCATAAGCGGGACGAAGCCTCCTTATATATAGGGTTGCAGCAGCATGAGTGTAGTAAATATGGTCAGCACGACAAGAGCAAGAAGGCAGACAACAAATCGGGTCCGAAATACGCTAAGCATCATTATGGTGTTCTTCAGGTCCAGCATCGGTCCGAAGATCAGAAATCCGAGAATAGGTGTTGTGCCGAATAAATGACGGAAGGACGAACCGATGAAGGCATCTGCTTCAGAGCATAGCGACAGAACATAGGCTAGTCCCATCATAACAAGAGTAGATGAAGCCATACCTGTACCTATATCAACAAGGGATTTGGCAGAGACGAAGGTCTGAACCGCTGCCGCGATGAACGCTCCAATAATGAGAAACTTCCCCATGTCAAAAAATTCGTCAATGGAATGATGAAGCATATGTTTAAAGCGAGCAGTGAAGGAATTGGAGGTATGCTGCTTGTGAGCATGCTGATGAGCTGTGGATGTGGATGAGGAAGCATTTCTCAATTGAGTTCCTTGAAAAGACATGCTCACGGCAAAAGTAATCAGTAATGCAATCAAGAATCCGATGCCCATACGCAGCCCAGCCATTTGCAGATCGTTGCCAAAAGCCATGTACGTAGAAGCGATGACGATCGGATTAATGAGTGGACCCGTCAGCATAAAACCGACACCCGCATAGAGCGGGACCCCTTTTTGAACAAGTCGTCTTGCTATCGGTACAATGCCGCATTCACAGGCGGGAAAGAGGGCTCCGATAACACAGCTCATGAGGATCGTGGCAGGCTTGCTGCGGGGGAGCCATCTTCGAATATGATCTTCAGTCACAAAGATTTGAATAACCCCAGCGATCAGCACCCCAATGAGTACGAACGGTAATGCCTCAATGAGTATGCTCATGAAAATGGTGTTCAGCTGAAGAAGACTTGATGGAATATGAAGTGCTCCTTGCCACATGGAAACAACAAGAACTAGCAATAATGAGAAACCGAGCAGAAGGATTCCACTGATTCCTGCATATGAAATACGTGATAGACGGTACATAATGACCTCCCACTTGAAAATAGTAACTCTATCAACCACTCTATTATTTTCACTATATGATGGTCATACTAGAAGAAGAACTAATGGATTCTCTTAAGAAAAATTTAAGAATTAATTCCCTTGATCTTAAAAAGATTCGTATATTGTGTATTCATCAGGAATTCACGTGTACAATAAGGGAGTAATGATGATGAAACAAAAAATGCATTTGTATCCAGTACTCATACTAGGTTTGCTGCTGTTCTACTCTTATGTAGTGATCAAGGTCATTTTGTTTAAGTTCGGAGCTGTTGATGTCAGTATATTGGGTCAGATGATATCCAGAGTCATAGAGAATCCTGCTTCTCTGAGTGAATCGATGAGCTATAGATCCAATATGATATGGCTGCATACGATAAAAGACAGCTTGGAGCATCCAACAACGCATAATTTAATCAATTTGTTTGGCAATGTCGCGATTTTTATCCCCTTTGGATTTTTGGCTGGAACGATCATCAAACAGCTGAGCTTTGTCCTCGTCATGCTTCTATCCTTCAGCTTTAGCTTGCTGCTCGAATGCGCTCAAATTGTTTTTAGTATGGGGACCTTTGATGTAGATGACCTGCTGCTTAACACCTCTGGGGCGTTTATTGGATATTTACTGTGGAAGCTGTGCAAGCTGTTTATCAAGAAAGAATCACCATCCGCAGCTTCAAATCAAGTAGTAGAATGATGAATCCAAGAATAAATCAATTGTCAGAAGAAGTCCCTAGTTTGGGGGCTTCTTTTTTTGCATATGAGAAAAAAACGCTTTCGTTTTGTACAAAGATTAGTTATTATATTAATAAGTTAGCATTTACATTACTTTATTGATTGCTTATGCATTAAACGACTGCTTTTTAATTTCTATTATGACAAGACAGGAGAGCTGCAGCATGATAAAGAACGAGCAACTAATCGCGCATTACAAGTTTGAGGATGAGAGCAATGCAGGCAAGGATGCAACAAATAACGGTAACGACGGTGTGCTTAAAGGGAGCAAGCTTCCTGAAATACATAATGTAGACGGCAGGTCTGCACTAACTTTGGCGGGTGGCAGCAATGGAACATCTTATATGGAGCTGCCATCCAATCTGCTGAAGGGAGTTAGTGATCATACGGGAATTACGGTAGCTGCCTGGATTCATCCCGGCAAAGTTAACAGTGTGTGGGAGCGTATCATCGACTTTGGTGGAGGGGAAGGAAACCCGTATCTGTTCTTGACCCGTAACTTAAGAGGCGTATGCTATGCGGGAGACGAGATCGTTGCAGATCCAGGGAAGATTTTCCCGGCGGGTGAATGGTTGCATGTTGCGATTTCAATCCGCGGTACCGAGGGCGGTACACTCAGCAGTGCCGGTCCTGTCGTATATGCTAACGGAGAACCGATTGGGGATGGGACGATCAGCCAGACTTCCAGTGGAACCTATGCGAAGCTGAGAGCATGGTTTGATACGTTTACAAACGGTACGAATTATGATCGTAACTATATTGGGAAATCCCAGTTTTATGCGGATGCCGATTTTCAGGGATCTATATCCGATGTGCGCATTTATCAAGCTGCGCTTACTGAGGATGAAGTCATCGAGGTCATGTGCGAATCCCTGTCCGATGAACAGATTGTCAAGCTGGCCAAGAGCAAATATTTAAGCGCACCGAACTCTATTATCAAAGTCGATATAGATCTTCCATCTTCACTTATGGGGGGCAAAGTCCAAGTAGAGTGGAGCTCCAGCAATTCGGAAGCGATTACGAATGAGGGAAAAGTAAACAAGAACATCCAGCAGCCTGCTGGTGTTACACTTACCGCTAAACTTAGCGCTGGAGAGCATGATGCTTCCCAGAGCTATGTCGTTTCTGTGCTGCCTGAAGGTGTCCCGGACCATACGCTGACGATTGAAGGAAATAACGAGGTCGTTGATATTAGTGAGGTCATGTATGGATTGTTCTATGAGGACATCAACAATGCGGCTGATGGAGGGATCTATGCAGAGCTGGTGCAGAACCGCTCCTTTGAAGCGTTTGAGTACGACAGCTACTCTCATGTATGCGGCGAATGCGGTGTCTCTACAGGACGGAACCGTGATGCTCTCTTTGCATGGTATGGTGACACAGATAAGCTCACGGTTCATCACAGCGGGGGACTTAACGAGCATTTTGATATTCAGGACAAGGATGTTAACAGCTATTATGTGACTGCAGCGGATGGGGCTGTAATATATAATAAAGGGTTTAACGATTTGAACCATAACTGCGCCATGTCTATTAAAAAAGACGAGGAATATTTGTTCTCCATTTGGGCCAAGTCAGAACAAGCGGGCAGCATTACACTCCAGCTGATGGATCAGGACGGAGAAGGAATCAGCGACACCGTCGTTATTGATGTTGAGGCAGGGAGCTGGAAGAAGTACGGAGCAGCTACACCTGTTAAACTTAAAGGAAAGAAAAATGGGCTGGGCCAGTTATCCCTTCATTTTACTGGAGAGATCTCCATTGATATGGTCTCGTTATTCCCGGCAAATGTGTGGGGAGCCACCGAGGAAGAAAGCTCTTCTACTGCACATTCCAACTATGTAGGGAACCCGAACTATCGTCTGCGAAAGGATCTGGTCGAGTCACTGGTTAATCTGCACCCTAAATTTCTGCGTTTCCCAGGTGGTTGTATCTCCGAAGGCTCACACATTTGGGAGAATGTCTATGATTGGAAAGAATCCGTGCGTGATGTAGAGTTGCGCAAGGAGAACTATAACGTTTGGGGCTATATGATGACGATGGGTCTTGGCTATATGGAATACTTCCAGCTGGCTGAGGATTTGAATTCGACTCCGCTTCCAGTTATGGCCTGTGGTGTACTGTGTCAAGCACGTTCAGATTATGCAAATCCAGCCGGAGGAGCGCTGAGAGACTACTATATCAGCAATTTTACAGATCTGATTGATTTTGCAATCAGCACGGATTATGAGAAGAATGAATGGGCTGCTCTACGTAAAAATATGGGCCATGAAGCGCCGTTCGATCTTCGATATCTGGGTGTAGGGAACGAGAACTGGGGAACAGAATTCTTCGCTAACTTTGAAATTTTCAAAGCGGCGATTGATGAGCATATGCAGCAGTACTATCCGGATCATGAGCTTCACATCATCTCTACCGTTGGGGCACAGGCGGACGATGATGCTTACCAGCAGGGGTGGAAATTCCTAAGCGGAGGACTCGAAGGCTCAGCTCAAGTAAGCTTTACCGATGGCAAGACAAGTATTGAAGAGACCATCACTTGGTATGGCAAGCAGCCGAATTATATGGATACCATCGCGGATGAGCATTATTACCGTTCCAATGAGTATTTGCTGGAAAATGCCGACCGTTACAATTACTACTACCGTGCGTATAACGAAGATGGCAGCTTGAACGAGACTGAGACGTCCAAAGTGTTTGTCGGAGAGTATGCCTCCACAGATAAGAATACACTGGCGGGTGCGGTAGCAGAAGCGGTGATTATGACCAGCTTCGAGAATAATGCAGATGTTGTCCGACTTGCGGCGACCGCTCCATTGTTCAATAAAATACGGACAGACAATCTGTATCGCTGGACACCGGACTGCATTTGGTTTGATGATGAGACGGTCTGGTATACGCCGAACTATTACGTGCAGCAGCTCTTCGCCAAATATATCGGTACCAAAGGGCTGGCCACATCATTCACTACCTATCGAAACGGGGAGGAGACCAAGCTGATTACGCACGGTGGAATTGAAATCTCAGCTGGAAAAGCAGAGGTTCACGTGAAACGGGTCGTCGTTACTTCAAACACAGACGGCAGCGTTCTGCTGGATCAAGATTTTACGAAGCCGCTGAGCCCAGAATGGCAGGTCATTCCTGGCTCTGCCGGTTATGAGCTTGATTCCGAGGAGGGGCTAGTCCTCCAAGCTCAGCCAATCGGTCGCAACGGTATCTACCTCATGAATGAGGCTTGGACGAATTATACAGTGGAATTTACGGCGAAGAAGGCGCCTGGGGATGATGGTTTTTACATTGGAGCAGGACTCACGGATATTACAGCAGAGCATAAGAATGTCATTGAATACGCGATTGGCTATAACGGAAATGCAACCGGCGTCAAAGTGTTTAAGAACGGGGTTGAAGCCTACACGCTTGGTGACTATTCCTCCAGTACTGCAGCAGGTAATTTGCGTGCGGCAAGCTACGAAGAGCTTGCAAATGACACAGAATATACCATTACGGTGAATTATGGGGGCAATGATGGCAAACACCTCATCTGCTTCTACACAGACGGGCATAAGGTGAGCAAAGTGCTGGATTACAAGCTGGAAGCTTATAACCGAGAGGTCTATCATTCGGTGACGAAAGACGAGAAGCATGTCTATGTGAAGCTCGTTAACCCGGACACTTCGGGTAAATCGATCAAGATTGATCTGGACAGCTTGAATACAGCATCCAAAGGTCAGTTAACGGTTCTGACAGGAGATGCGTCTCTCGTCCATGTTCCTAACGTGAACAAGAGAGACGATGAGAAGGTACAGCCTTATCAAACAGAGGTTGAAGTAGAGCAAGCCTCTGTGGTTATTTCCCTGCCGGCAAACTCTGTCAATGTACTGGTACTAGAACTCATATAATAACGAAGAGGAGGGAACCGAATGGTTCGCTCCTCTTTTTTTGGACAGAAACTATGATTGACGCTGTATATAAGGCAAATGTTAAATAAAATTCTGCATTGTGCTGATTATTATTGTTCAGCACTGACCGTCGGTTCAATGACTGTCAGAGTGTTCTCATAGGTGTTTAAATTTACCGTCGCTCCAATGGGAATTGCGGCTTTATATATCCCGTGAGCAGTTGTCACATTGGTCATGAGGGGCTTGCCTAGCGGTACGATAACTTCTTCTATTAACTGCTGGTAGGAGACCCCATAGGCCTCAATACATCCGGTGCATTCCCCCATCACAATGCCCGCACACTCCTGTAGTTTATTCGCCAGCAAGAGATGATTTAGATAACGATAGATCGTATTGGTCGGCTCATGCGTTTCTTCAAGCAACAATATTTTGTCTCGTACATCAATTTCATAGGGAGTTCCAATGGTATCCATGAAGGAGGCTAAATTCCCTCCAACGATAGGTCCCGTTACATTGCCTTGAATCCTGCTGATTTGAGGAATGCTGGGAGGGTTCGTAATCTGTCTTTGGAGCTGTAAAGTAGAGGTTGCATTATAAAATTGATCGAAGTTATAAGCAGGCGTTTGTGGTGCGAAGTCAATAAGCATGAGGCTCTGCAGTGTAATGAGGTCCGCGTATTGATAGAGCACATTCAGCAGTATTGTAATATCACTATAGCCGGATACGATTTTGGGATTATTGCGGATTACATCATAGTCAAGATAAGGAAGAATGCCGGCAACTCCAGTGCCGCCGCGTGTTGCAAGAATTAATCTGACCTCTTCGTTCTCAAACATGCTCATAAGGTCGGATGCCCGCTCCTCGTTTGTTCCTGCCAGGAACCCGTCCTGATCATATACATGGTTGCCAATAATTACATTAAAACCAGAGCCCTGAAGGACCTCGATTCGTGAATCGATGGTTTCAGCGCTTAACGGGCTGCCTAATGTGACTAGACCCACAGTGTCTCCTGCTTGTAAAATAGGGGGAGCAATAGCCATATACCGGCCCTCCTTAAATAAATTCCGATTCAATTGTGTATTTAATGATGTGTATGGCGATTTACGATGAATTATGTTCTTCTGTCTTCCCGATGAGGATTAGTTTAATTTACGAAAGTAGGAGAGTTATGACGACACTGCAGCAGTTAAAATACGTGATTGAGGTTGCGAACCGCGGCTCCATGAATGAGGCCGCCAAGCGGCTGTTTATATCTCAGCCGAGCTTGTCCAAGGCGATCAAAGAGCTGGAGGAAGAGATCGGCATTACTATATTTGAACGGACAAATAAGGGGATTACGCTGTCAATGGAGGGTGCCGAATTCATGGGGTACGCCAGACAGGTGACCGAGCAGGCAGAGCTGCTGGAGAGCAGATATCGGAACGCCAAGCCGTCTCCACAGCATTTTTCAGTCTCTACCCAGCACTATGCCTTTGCCGTCAACGCTTTTGTGAAGCTGGTGAAGGAGCACGGATTAGATGAATATGAGCTGGCGCTACGGGAAACGAAGACTTATGAGATTATTGAAGATGTCAAAACACTGCGCAGCGAGATTGGGATCTTGTATTTAAATGAGTTTAATGCCAAAGTTATCAATCGACTCCTGGATTCCGCCAATTTGCAGTTTCACAGCTTGTTTGTAGCGAAGCCGCATATCTTCATTAGTATCCATAACCCGCTGGCGAAGCAGTCCATAGTGACCATTGAGGAGCTGGAGGAGTATCCTTATTTGTCCTTTGATCAGGGGGAATACAATTCCTTTCATTTCTCCGAGGAGATCTTAAGCACGCTGTCACACAAGAAGAGTATACGTGTCAATGACAGAGCAACACTGTTTAATCTGCTGATTGGCCTGAATGGGTATACGATCTCAACGGGTGTACTAAGTGCAGACTTAAATGGAAATGATATTATTCCCGTTCCGCTGGATTGCAAGGAAACGATTAACGTGGGTTGGATCGCTCATAAGAATGCAATGATGTCCAAGCTGGCGGCTGCCTACGTAGATGCGCTGCATGAAGCGATTTTATAGAATGCTCGATACGGACAGACGAGAACTGTAAGTAATAGATATATCGCTGATACGTACAAAATAGGAAAGGAAGGAGCAGACCATAGCTGCGCTGCTCCTTCCATAATGTTAGATATTCCGGCGGTCACAAGTATCTATTAAATTATGCTAAATAACTTGCATATTATGCTTTTAATCGCTATAATATGAGAGTAGTCATTAAATATGCGGTCGTGGCGGAATTGGCAGACGCGCACGGTTCAGGTCCGTGTGGGCTAACCCCCGTGGAGGTTCGAGTCCTCTCGACCGCATCCTATCCAAACAGGCTTCCGGAATACCGGAAGCCTGTTTTTGTTGTACATTGTCGAGTTGATAGGCCTATACTCTTCCATTTTATAGAAATGTTGTTCTTAATTATGAATAAGGATTCGCATATAATGAATGTGAGATTAAATACGGTTATACAAGGGGCTTAGTATGAAGAAGATCAAAGTATTGATAGCAGATGATAATTCCTTTATTCGCGAAGGAATGAAAATTATTTTGTCCAGCTTTGAGGATTTTGATGTTGTGGCAGCGGTCGAGGATGGCGCACTAGCTGTACAGTATTGTCAGCAGCATGAAGTGGATGTCGCCCTGCTTGATATTCGGATGCCGAATCTGAATGGAGTCGAAGCCACAAGAAAGATCGTACAGCTGACACAGACAAGACCGCTCATATTAACGACGTTTGACGATGATGAGTTTGTCTTTGAGGCGATACAAGCTGGAGCTAGAGGATATCTCCTCAAGAATAATGATCCAGAGCAAATCCGAGATGCGATTAAGAGTGTGAACCGGAATCATCATGTGCTGCAAGGAGTGGTACTTGATAAGATCAAGTCAAGCTTACTAAGCTCTAGCCACCCAACTTCTGCCGAGCAGCAAACGATCCCTGAAGCTGTATCCATCCCGGGCCATACCGATCATATAGACCGCAGTTTGTTCACAGACCGCGAATTGGATATCATGGGCTGTATTGCAAAAGGGCTGTCCAATAAAGGGATCGCCAAGAAGCTTTTCTTATCGGAGGGAACGGTGGCTAACCATATTACTTCTATATTGAACAAGACGGGACTTGCCCATCGAACACAAATTGCCATATATTATTTAACCGGCGAAGTGCGGGTTTCTGATGAAGAGCTTTAATTATTATGAATGTTGGATGGTCGGCTGCAGGCTGATTCTGCTTGTCTATATTTCAGGCACGGTACTCAGCGCTGATCAAGATCAGGGATGGTTCATTTTTTCTGTGCTGATATACATATCTCTTAACTGTATGATGCTTATTCTAAGGAATAACCAATTTACACTCCTCCTTCATGTATTATCCATAGGGTGGATTGTCGGATGTGCAGTATATATTCATGCTTCTTTTCTGCTGCTCCTGGCGATCAGCTTATATGAGATATCCATTTTTCTGCAAAAGCGTTCGGTGTATCCGGTTCTGTTCTTTCTAGTAACCATGGGTTTAGTGCCAAGCTCTATTCTGTCTCCCTATTTCGTCACCTCTGCACTCATATTTCTAGCTTATTCTGCCGTCAGGCACTATAAAACGGTGGTGGACAGTCAATTCGAGAAATACGAGTCAATCCAGGCTGATATGGGCAGACTGAGGCGCTCCTTGCAGGAGAGTCAAGAATTTCTTAAGCAATCGGAATATACGTTCAAGCTGGAAGAAAGGAACAGATTGTCACAGCGCATTCATGATGAGGTTGGTCATTCGATGGCTGGGGCACTCATTCAGATGGAGGCAGCCAAAACCATGCTTGTCAGTCATCCTGTCAAAGCGGCAGAGCTATTGGACAATGCGATCGGGATTTCAAAAGAAGGGCTTGAACAAATCAGAGTGACGCTGAAAGATATGAAGCCAAGGCCTGAAGAAATGGGGATAAATCGGCTGCGGCTGTTTATCGATGAGGTAAGTGCGAAGCATGCCATTCATATGTCGTTTGTACATAGCGGTGATCTTGAGCATATCACGCCTCTGCATTTTCGAATCATACAGCAAAATATGATGGAGGCCATAACGAACACGATTAAATATGCGAGTGCGGATCAGATTCATGTTGAAATCCAGGTGCTTAATCAGCTGATCCGGGCTGTCGTTTCAGATAATGGAATCGGCGCTTGCCGGATTGTTAAAGGGCTCGGCATCTCCGGAATGGAGGAGCGGGCTGCAGCACTGGGAGGGACGGTTGTCGTGGATGGCACAGATGGTTTCCGTGTGATTACTCTGCTGCCACATGGACAAGCGTCGGAGAATTCTCATCTTCGTTCTTCATGAAACTTCTCATATCAAAGGATGAACTTATGCACTGTTATAGGTTCATCCCTTTTCTTTATGATATAGAAAGAAAATGCATGCAAGATTCAGGGGAGTGGGAGTGGTGAACAATGAACGTTCTGGAAATTGAGGGACTTACCAAAAAATTTGGGGATTTCGTAGCCGTAGATCATATGAATTTAAAGCTTCGTGAAGGAGAAATATTTGGTTTTCTCGGGGCCAACGGTGCGGGAAAGAGTACAACAATTCATCTGATCTCTTCTCTGCTCCGTGCATCCAAAGGTGAAATTCGTCTGCTCGGTAAAAATATTGCCAAAAACAGCAGGTTTGCCAAGATGAATATTGGTATCGTACCGCAGGATATAGCCATTTATGAGAATCTGACCGCATATGAGAATGTTCATTTTTTTGGAGGCTTGTATGGTTTAAGGGGAAAAGATCTGCAAGAGAGGTCTTTGGAAGCACTGAATTTTGTCGGACTCACGGATAAGGCCAAACACTATCCTAAAAATTTCTCGGGCGGAATGAAACGCAGATTAAATATTGCCTGTGCCATCGCTCATCAGCCGAAGCTGATCATTATGGATGAGCCAACGGTGGGCATTGATCCCCAGTCCAGAAGCTATATTCTGGATTCTGTTCGGAAGCTGAACCAGATGGGCTGTACAATCATATACACGAGTCACTATATGGAGGAGGTCGAAGAGATCTGTACCCGCATCGCGATCGTAGATCATGGTAAGATCATCGCGGAAGGAACGAAGGAGCAGCTCACATCAACTATTACAGACACAAAGGATATTTGGATCGGATATAAGTCGGATCTTCCACTCGATATCGAGTCATTGCAGCAGACTCACGGAGTGATCGAGGTGACGGCAGACGAACAAATGATTCAAATCCGGTCTAAATCCGAAGTGAACAATCTGAATCAGCTGATTTATCAATTAATGGCCCATGAAGTTGAGATTCGCTCAGTAGAAGAGCAGGCTCCTAACCTGGAAACCGTATTCTTAACCTTAACAGGTCGTAAACTGCGGGATTAGGGGGGATAAGATGAGCGTTATTCATATCATTCGTAAAGAATTGCTGACAGAGTTAAGAGACTATAAGACGTTTATATTCATGATTGCCTTCCCCATTGTTCTCATGCTTATTCTTGGGAGTGCATTAACGAATGCCTTCTCCAGCAATTACGAAATGGACTCTTTGAGCTTGATGTATACAGATCATACTAGTGAAGAACTGCTAGACGCTTCCTGGTTAGGCTTTATGGATGCGCTTGAGCTGGAAGGTGTGACGATCACAGAAGCAACAGAAGAGATCAATGGACAGACCGCGGTTCAGGTAGATCAGTATACCGCATATGCAGAGCTGACTAATGAAGGGATACAGTATTTTGGTAATCCGGCTGATTCCATTGAAAATAATATCGTCCAGGGCATGCTTACCGCTTTTGTGGATCAGTATAATCTCATCACAGCAGTAGGGAAGTCTGATCCAGCGGCGCTGAACCAAATTATGGAGGCGAAATACGCCTATGGCAGCTTCATTCAGGAGGTCGGATTAATCCCGGATAAGCAGCCCAGCTCCGTAGATTACTATGCAATTACCATGTCTACGATGATTGCCCTCTACAGTGCATTATCCGCAAGTTATTTAATTCGAGGCGAAGTGTCTCGGCGAACTCATATTCGTTTGTATGCTTCGCCCGTTTCCAGAAAAGCAATATTCACTGGCAAAATATTGTCATCCACGTTGATAAACTTTTTATGTGTTGCTGTGGTTGTGTTGTTTAGCAAATTTGTCTTCCAGGCAGATTGGGGCTCAAGCTATGTTGCCGTATTGGCATTGTTATTCACTGAAGTTCTTCTCGCGGTCAGCCTGGGTCTTGCTTGCAGCTATCTGTTTAAAGACGGAGCAAGTCATGCCATTCTAATCATTATCATCCAAATTGCCTCTTTTGTTGGCGGATCTTATGCCCCGATCCATACAGATAATGGGATGTTTAGCTATGTGGTTCAGCTCTCCCCTATTTATTGGGCTAACCATGCACTCATGCAAGCGATATTTGCAGGTAATGCACCAGCCGTCATTCCAGTTATCGCTCTAAATGTGGGAATCAGTGCTCTCCTGCTTATGTTTTCCGCAGCATTTATGCATAAGTCAGGAGGAGAATAGAATGAGGGATCTACTATGGCTGACGAGAAAAACCATAATTAGCGTGCTTCGAAAAAAACGCGAACATTTTTATATTGTTGATTCTTCCTATAGCAGCGGCATTAATCAGTATGGCGATTTATGGCGGAGGCAGCGGTGCTCCTCTGCGGGTGTCCATCGTTAATCTGGATGGAGAGCAGAAGATCACACAAGACACGATCTCTTTCATAGAACAGCTCAACAAGGTTCAGATTACTGTTACGGATGAAGAGTCCATGAAAAAGGATATTGCAGCTGGAAATTCAGATACTTCGGTGATCTTTAAGCAAGGCTTTGCTGCAAGTGTGCAGAACGGCGCCCCGGATCATATCGAAATGATATCTGTAAAAGGAGCCGAGGTAACCGCCTATGTTAAATCCATGCTTCACAGCTATATCAGCAATGCGGCAGCGATTGCAAAATATGCTGCAGGAGATCAGGAAATATTTGAGTCCCTCTACGAGGAATACAGTAGTCAGAGCTTCAAACTCTCTTCAGTGAAGGTAGAGGATACCGCAGCCGTTAAGAATGCGACATACCAAACGATGGGCTTCCTCGTCGCTCTAATGATGTTCTCCTCGGTGAACCTGACTTCTGTTATCTTAAAAGAGAAAGAAAACAGAACATTTTTCCGGATCATGGCCTCACCTATATCATCCAAAACCTACGTTTTGTCCAATGTGATCGTTAATTTTATCATGTTGTTTGTGCAGATCATCATAACCGTGTTCTTTATGAAACAAGTGCTGCACATGGATTCGGGAATACCAGCGATACAATTTGTTGCCATTCTGCTGTTGTTCGGCCTGACTGCCATCGCTTTAGCACTCCTGATCGTTTCTTTTGCAAGAGGGTCCAGAATGGCAGGCGCACTCCAAAATCTGATTATTACACCTAGCTGCCTGATTGCAGGCTGTTATTTTCCTCTCGAGATCATGCCAGATCGTTTCAGGCAGCTCTCAGGCTTCATGCCGCAATACTGGCTTCTGGAGACTGTCGATAAGCTGCAAAACGGAGATTCACTGTCCGGATTATATTTGAACTTGCTTACTTTGATCGGTTTTGCTGCTGCACTTACAATGGTCGCAATCTATAATTTCAGTCGAAACAAAGATACAAGAACCTTTATTTAAATTCAGGCTTTCGCCTAATTCCGAGAAGAACCTCCATAATCCTGAGTTAAACGGGGTTCCTGAATAAGAGGCAGCATCCTTGCTGTCTTTTATTTTTGTTTGACAATTTGTACGTACATATTGGAAACTAGGAGTAGAAACGAGCATACAGGAGGTTTGGATGATGAATATAAGCATGAATGATCGTATTGCAGAGTGGAATAAGGAAGCAAGTCAATGTCCATGCGGTAATCCGCACCGTATGGTAGACATGCATATTTGTTTGGAGGATAGGGCACTTACGCAATTGGCTCCTTATCTAAGCAAGCAGAATTATAAAAAAGTGACAGTTGTTTTTGATGAGCATACCAAACAAGCAGCAGGAGATGAAGTCATCACTTATCTAAAAGCAGCGGAAGTCATTACTGACGAGCTCTTTCTGCTTGGAAACACCGGAGGTGAGGTTGTCGCAGACGAAGCATTTATCGTTAAAGTACTGTTAGGTGTCTCGAAGGATACAGATGCAGTCATCGCAGCTGGTTCAGGCACGATTCATGACCTTGTCCGATTTGTATGCTTCAAGATGAACAAGCCTTTTATATCTGTTCCTACAGCAGCGTCTGTAGATGGATTCACTTCCGCAGGTGCCCCTCTTATTGTGCATGGTACGAAACAGACGTTTCAAGCTATTCCGCCGGAGGCGATCTTTGCAGATTTAAGCGTATTGGCGAAGGCTCCACAAGTGATGACGGCTGCTGGCTTTGGTGATATGCTTGGTAAATTTACATCCCTTGCCGACTGGAAAATATCACGTGATCTTGGAGGCGAGCCTTATTGTCCGCTAGCCTACCGGATGACGGAGGAAGCGCTGATGGATTGCGTTCATCACGTGGATGAGATCGCTGAGGGCAGTAAACAGGGTGTTAAAATCTTGATGGAAGCACTGATTGCTTCTGGCATCTCGATGCTGATCATTGATCATTCCCGGCCCGCTTCCGGCGGGGAGCATCATATATCCCATCGTCTGGAGATGGAGTTCCTGCAGCAGGGTAAGAAAGCGATTCTTCATGGAGCGAAGGTGGGCGTTGCATCAGCCCTTCTCTCAGATGTATACCGTGCGCTCTATGAGAGCGGGCAGGAAGAGGCATTTGATGCATACAAGGATTTGCCTGTGAAAGAGCAAATGCAGGATTGGCTCAGCCGCACCGGAGGTCCATCTACGATCCAAGAGCTTGGGGTCACCGATGAACAGCTGGAGCGTGCGATGAGGACTGCGCATACTTTAAGAGCGAGATACACAGGACTTAAATATTTAAATGAGATAAAGACAGGGCATGAGGCATAGTCGGGAAGCTACAGGCTGTAATATCAGAAACGACACGTTAAAAATAGTTAAATTGTACGTACAAATTTATAATGGAGAGTAATGAAATAGGAGTTGAAGAGCAAATGAGCGAAAAATATACGATCGGTATTGATTTTGGAACCGAATCTGGACGGGCGGTGCTTGTGAAGCTGTCTGACGGATCCGAAGCAGCTGCTCATGTTACTCCATATCGTCACGGTGTTATTGATGAGAGGCTTCCTGTAAGCGGTCACAAACTGGAGCTGGATTGGGCACTTCACCATCCTGCCGACTACATGGAGGTCCTAATGACCTCGGTGCCAGCCGTTGTGCAGGCAGCGGGTATAGGCAAGGAAGACGTCATCGGAATCGGTATTGATTTTACCGCATGCACGATGCTGCCGATCGATCCAATAGGTCAGCCCCTCTGCCTTAGACCCGAACTCGCAAACCATCCGCACAGCTGGGTCAAGCTCTGGAAGCACCATGCGGCTCAGAATGAGGCTGAACGGATTAATGAGACTGCAGCAGCGCGCGGGGAAGTCTTTCTTAAACGGTATGGCGGTAAGTCTTCGTCGGAATGGATGATCGCAAAAGTCTGGCAGATCCTAAATGAAGCACCGGATATTTATGAGCTTACAGATCGTTTTGTTGAAGCGGGAGACTGGGTAATCATGCAGCTGTGCGGTGAGCTGAAGCGCAGCCAGTGTGCAGCAGGCTACAAGGCGTTCTATCATCACGCTGAAGGCTATCCGGACAATGATTTCTTCAAATCTCTCGATCCGAGACTTGAACATGTGATAGAAACGAAGCTGCGAGGCGATATTCTTGACCAGGGGAGCTGCGCCGGCGGATTATCCCGGGAGATGGCGAGTGCCATGGGACTTGCTCAAGGGATTGCTGTAGCAGTCGGGAATGTAGATGCTCATGCGGCAGTTCCTGCTGTAGGTGTTGTATCTCCGGGTAAACTGGTGATGACAATGGGCACTTCGATCTGCCATTTGCTGCTCGGAGAAGAGGAGCTGGAAGTAGAGGGCATATGTGGTGTCGTCCAGAATGGTATTATACCTGGATACTTCGGTTATGAGGCAGGTCAGACGGCTGTAGGTGATATCTTTGCTTGGTTTGTAGAGAATGGCGTGCCTTCTGAAGTGAAGGAACAGGCTGAAGAGGAAGGACTGACCATACATGAATGGCTGGAGAATAAAGCCTCCTTATACAAGCCTGGAGAGACCGGTCTGCTAGCTCTCGATTGGTGGAACGGCAACCGATCCACCTTGGTTGATGCCAATCTGACTGGACTAATCATAGGCTATACGCTGCAGACGAAGCCGGAAGAGCTGTACAGAACATTACTTGAAGCAACGGCCTTTGGTACTCGCAAGATCATCGATGCATTTCAGCGTGGTGGTTTGAATGTAGATATCGTATATGCTTGCGGCGGGCTGCCTCAGAAAAATAAACTTCTCATGCAAATCTATGCGGATATTATTGGCCGTGAGATCAAGGTGGCTGCTTCAACCCAAACCGCCGCTCTAGGAGCAGCCATGTTTGCAGCTGTCGCTGCCGGAGCGGACGCAGGCGGATATGATTGTATTGAAGACGCGGCGGCAAGGATGGCGAGAGTTCGAGATGAGACCTTCAAACCGATACCAGAGCATTCTATGGTCTATGAAAAAATTTATGCAGAATATAATCGACTGCACGATTATTTCGGTCATGACCCGCATTCTGTGATGAAGAAGCTGAAGTCTCTTAAGGAAGCAGCTGCCGGTCAAACTGTACGTGTATAAACAAGCTAAGAAGGCAAAAAAAGAGCATTCCTTGCAGAAGCAGTCAGCTCATGCAGGGAGTGCTCTCTTACCCATAAGGGAGATATTATGAATTCTGTTTTAAAATGATATCTGCAAAAAGAATCGATTTTGGAACTTTGAAAAATTGCTCTGCTTGATCCTGGAAAGCCGAAGAAGGCATCGTTCCTTGATGAAGCCATTTACGGAATGTTCCCGGGTGTACCCCGATCCAGTGACTCACATCCGTGACGGACAAGTCGTGAACCATGCATAATCCGGTCAAGATCCGATTACTCACTGGCGAGCGGGTAACCGTTCGCTTCATGAATCGGGATGGCTCCGGCTGACAAATGACAGGACTGTTTCTAATGACATCTTCATTAAACAAAATATGGCGCGGATAACCGAGTAATTGACATACTTTATCCAGATTAGTGCTTCCAGGAATTCGACCTTCATACACCCATGCGCTGACACTTCTTGATGAGATCGACAAATCTTCAGCTAACTGTGATAATTTGATGTCGTTTGCCATGAGAACGGCAAGCAATATACGGTTGCGAACCTGACAGCGTGTCGGCCTGCGGAATCGCTTTACGCGTACGCCTTTTCCCAGATATTTGCGGTTGATCAGAGACCACGCCTGGATCGAATGTTGTTCTTGTTGTTTAGGCATATTTCCTCCGATTTTTTAAACAAATACTACAACAAAATAAGCAGTCGTTTCAAGTGTCGACATGACCACCTTTGAAAGCATATTCATATACGAGGAGCCTTGTTAAGGGAAAATCGGACTATGAATCTGCTTGTTTTTCTCCTATTAAATGGTTGTGGAGTTAGTATAGACCAACGAAAACAGGGTAAAACCGGCTAAAAGTAGGCCTTAAGACTCAAAATTGGGCAAACATTTGATTTCATAAAAATCAAATATATTCGTGTCATTCTTCCATAATCTTCATAGATTAATAGAGAGAAAAGGAAGAGGAGGAAGCATGAATGAATCCGGCATTAATCAATATGCTCCTCGGATTTGTAGGGGCATTCTTCACATTTGCGTTTGGTGGTTGGACACAGCTGCTTATCCTGTTATGTATTGCGATGGCTATTGATTATATTACCGGGGTTGCGGCTGTAATCCGTACCGGCAGCAGGCTGAACAGCAAGATTGGATTTTGGGGATTGACTCGCAAGGGTCTGATGCTGCTTGTTATTATACTTGCACACCAGATCGATCAGTTGATTGGAACAGATGTCATTAAAGGCGGGGCGATGTACTTTTATCTGGCGAACGAATTGATCTCCATTACCGAGAATTACAGCCGCATCGGGCTTCCTCTTCCCGCAAAATTAAGAGAGATCATAGAGCTGGTTAAGAAGCAGGCAGAGGATGATGAGGAAGCGGCATTACGCAGACGCGCAGAGGATGATGAAGCGACAGATACCACCGGATCAGATACTGAAGATGCAGAGCTTGAAGCAGTCAAATACGCGGTGGACGAAGATATATTAAGTCAATTTGGACCGCGGAAGGAACGTAGAGAGAATCAAGATGCAGAATCACAAGGGCCTGAGCAATAGAGGCCTTTTTTTGCTGGAATAAGATATTGGACAAGGTAAAACATGAGAAACGATAATTGATTCATTTACCACTTTATTCGTGTTTATGTTATATTTTTTGTAAACGGAATCAACTCTATTAACTCATGACATAGGATAAGGAGCTATTATAATGATTAAACATATCGTTTTTTTCAAATTAAAGGACCGTTCAGAGGCGAGCATTGAGGAGACGGCTCGTATATTACGCAGTATGGATGGCAGAATTGAGCTGCTGAAATCACTGGAGATCGGAGTGGATGTCTTGAAATCGGAGCGTTCCTTCGATATTTCTCTGACCGCAGTCGTTGATTCCTTGGAGGCATTGGAGGCCTACCAGGTTCATCCTGTTCATCAAGAGATTATTAAGCATATGAGTGTTGTGAAGGATTCTTCTGTTGCAGTTGATTACGAAATCTAACTTACAAAGGGGAGTAGCAGGTGGGCGATTTAAAAGATGTTATGGAAACGATGTTTTTGCTGATCGTCATTTTAATTGCATGCCCGGTAATGTTCTTTTGGCTGAAACGAAAAAATAGACGTAACTGATTACCGACGAAACGGATGTGAACGTATTGTACTATGTAAATACAGATCAAATCGAATTGCGCTTGTCAGCTATTCCCGAGATTACAGCTGGGCTCCGTCACGCACAGGACAACTGGGATGGGGGAATTATCCTCGGCTTCGTTCAGGAGCGTTCCCTTCATTTGGCCCTAGAGATTGTAACTGACGTAGGAAGTTATCTCATTGATGGATTTATTCTCAGGGATGCGAGCAGCTACGAAGACATCATTGAAATTGTTCATGAAGCAGGGGCATTTGATGAGGAGAGCTATAAGCTGTTTATGGAGCTTGTGCCGCTGCGGAAGCCGCTCGTACAGGATTATTATGCATGGGATCGGACAAGCCTGCATAAGGTAACCCGGACGCTTCCTGATGTGCTGGATCGGTTCGCAGATCAAATTCGTTTGTATCTCGAAAAAGAACTGGGACCGTTCCAACCGTCACGGAACTAGGTTTAATAGATTAAAAAATTCTAGTTGAATTAAATTTTGTAATTGTAATGGATTCACCTAGTTGGTTTGGAGGAAAGATCATGTCAGATCGTAAGAAAGACAACTCCGGATTTCATCCGGTATATATGGCCGAGCTTCTATTCAAGGATATGCCTCAGCTGAAAGAAGAGAAGCTGATGGAGGTCATGAAGCGTTTGACCGGAAAAGCAAGAGTGATGAAACGGCCTGTCAACAAGGACGCAGTGAATAAGGTTCAGAATCAAGCCGAGGCAGCAGATAAAGAGCAGGAGCTTCTAGTCATTATGCATATGGAGCATATGGTTAATTTTGAAGACGGGACCGTTCCTGCACAGACCTGCATTCTGCCTGTCACCAAGATTCAGGACAAGAACCGCTTCAAGGGTGCTGTGGAGCAGTCCTGGCATTGGAGCGAAGCAAATGAGGTTACAGACCTGTGCCAGTATCAGATTCGCATACATGATATGTTTACGGCGGCCCTGCCGCATAAAGAGCGATTGAAGCTGTTCCAGCAGGCGTTGCTCGCTATTCTAGAAGTGGCACCTTGTGAAGCGGTTTACTTTTACGGCAGTGACAAACTGGTGAATCCTTCTGCTTATGCCAAAGCGATCGAAAATGGAGATCATCTGTACGGAGCGATGAATGTAAGGCTGTATCAAGCGGGAGGCAGTGAAGCTAGACGTGAGCTGGTGATGGATACGGTGGGGTTATCCTCATTAGGGGTGCCGGATTTTCAATGTCACTTTGCTGGGATGGATCCGGATGTCGTAGCTCGTACCTTATACGGTGCCGCCTATTATATATTTGATCAGGGTGATGTGATACAGGATGGTCAGCTGCTGGGTTCATCCGGGGAACAGCGCTGGCGCTGCGAGCATCAGGAATCGCTGGTTTCACCTCTAAGATATGTAATAGATCTGGATCCAGGTGCACCCTATTACGCTGGGAACATTTCGTCCTAATCTGATCGATTTATGTACTATTGAATTTTGTTGTGTCAAGTCAGGCTCCTCCTGCTTATAATGCATTAACTAAAAAATGGGCTTTCGCCCGGTTAGCAGGAGGGTTGGAACATGATCGCATGGAGTGTAGCGCTGATGGCAGGGGCTTTTATTATCCTTGCAGCTGCAGGCGTTGTGGTGCTTATTGAAGCAAGAAGCTTGATGAAGCAGGTTAAACAGAGTGTCAGTCAGCTCGAAGAGAAAACCGATATACTCGCTGCAGATACCTCAGCCATGATTCAAGGTACGAATAAAGCGATATCGGATATGCAGGGATATCTAGAGAAGTCAGCCCCTCTCTTTGAGTCAATCGCTTCGCTAGGTACGGTACTGCAGCAGATCAGCCGCACGATGGATGAGATCAGCGTCAAGCTGTCTCGTTCAGCACACAAGCATGTGGATGGCGCACACCAGGACAATGAACAGCGCCTGGGTCAAATGTTCCGATACGTTGATGCAGCCATGACGGTATGGCACACATGGCAGCGTAACGCTCCTGCTCCGGGTGCTTCCAGCCCGCGTGAGAAGGAGTGAGCAGGCATGAAAGATACGAACAAGAGCTTGTTATGGGGTACTTTAATTGGGACGGTTGCTGGATCGATTACGGCGCTGCTGTTTGCCCCCAAATCAGGAGCTGAGCTCCGCGAGGATATTGCGGAGAATGCCAAGCTTGTTACAGAGAAGGGGCAGAACCTGGCTGAGAAAGTCAGCGAGCAGAGTGTGAGGATCGCTTCCAAAGTGAAGGAATCGACAGAAGGCTTCTTGCAAGATATCCGGGGCATCAGTTCAGGGAACGAGGTCGCTAAGGTGTCTGGGATCAGTGAACCTGCAAAGACTGAGCAGACTGCTGAAGAAGCAGCAGAGGACGATACATTATAGGCGTAAAGATTCGTAGCAAAGGCCTGACTGCCGCTCCCTGTAGGTATAGGGATGAGGCAAAAGGCCTTTTTGCGCTGAGCTTGGTTTACACGCCCATACTAAATCGGGTAATATGTAGGTACCTTTTTGCCGTCCGAAACATAGGGTAGGATGGAAAAGGGATGGAAATATGTAAAGAAGGAAGCGGTGTGTTCGTGCAACAAGCTATCGCAATATTAGATTCTGGTGTTGGGGGGCTGACTGTAGCCAAAGAAGTGATGCGTCAGCTTCCGCGGGAAAAAGTCATTTATTTTGGAGATACGGCCCGCACACCATACGGACCCCGTTCGTCCGAGGAAGTAAAACAATTTACAGAACAAATCGTAGATTTTCTTATTCAATTTGATCCAAAAGTTATCGTTATTGCCTGTAATACGGCAACAGCAGCTGCGCTGGACCATATATCGCAGAAAGTGGATATTCCGGTGATCGGTGTCATTCATCCCGGTGCCAGAGCCGCGATAACAGCTACCAAAACAGGTAATATTGGAGTCATCGGTACGATGGGTACGATCAACAGCGGAGCGTATACAACAGCACTTAAGCAGCTGTCTCCATATATCAATGTTATGAGTCAGGCTTGTCCGGCCCTTGTCCCGCTGGTCGAGCAAGGGGATTTCAGGTCCGAGCATACGAGATCCACTGTTAGTGAGTCCTTGAACGGCATGAAAGACAAACCAATCGATACCCTTATTCTAGGCTGTACTCATTATCCGTTCTTGATGGAGCCGATTGGTCAGGCGATGGGTCCTCATGTCAAATTAATTAGTTCTGCCGATGAGACTGCCAGAGAAACGAGCACGATCTTATATGACAAGGGGAAGCTCGCCATAGGTGATGAAACGCCTGTTCATCAGTTTTTTTGCTCGGGTGATCCGGTTATGTTTCAAAGCATTGCGAGATCCTGGCTTGGAGAGCAGATTCGTAATACCCCGGTCGTATGGCAAGTATCCAAATTGTAACGATTGAAGATTAAGACAGCCTTGACATTGAACGGCAGAGTTCAAAGGACAGGGCTGTCTTTTTATATACATACTTAACAGCAACATCTCGATTCCGC
This sequence comes from Paenibacillus sp. TCA20, assembly GCF_000732325.1. Lineage (GTDB taxonomy): Bacteria > Bacillota > Bacilli > Paenibacillales > Paenibacillaceae > Paenibacillus > Paenibacillus urinalis. The sequence continues at coordinate 446,742 of NZ_BBIW01000001.1, read as the reverse complement.
CTTAGGGATTTATCACGAATGTGATGATAAGCAGCATATAATGCACGTAAATATGGTTCTTGACCTTCACTTAGTTTATAGGAGGAGATAAGGGATGAATCTATACGGGTATCGTGAGCTTGAACAAGATCTTGATCACATAAAAAGCCTAAGAACGCCGATGAGTGAGCTGGGGACGATGGGATGCAGTGTGCTTGGAAGAAAGATTCCATACATTAGAATTGGAAAGGGGCCAATTCAGCTGCACGTCAATGCAGGTATGCATGCGAATGAGTGGCTGAACGTTCCTTGTCTGATGTATTTTGTCAAAAGCTACATGGCCGCTCTGGAAGAACAACAGGATTGGCAGGGCTGCTTATCCGATGGATGGGCTGAACAAGTGACCTTATGGGTGGTGCCAATGCTCAATCCTGATGGCATAGAATTGGTTCTAAACGGAGCGAATGCTCATCCCTTCTCTACAGAACTCCTCGAAATGAATGGCGGCAATCCTGACTTCTCGGGCTGGAAGGCGAACATTCGAGGCATTGATCTTAACGACCAATTTCCTGCTCATTTTTACGAAGAAGCGAAACGCCGTTCTGTGACTTGCCCTGGACCAAGAGATTATGGAGGAGAACATCCCCTGACTGAACCCGAGTCCAGAGCCTTGGCAGAATGGACGATGGATAAGAAATTCGACATGATCATCGCACTGCATAGTCAAGGGGAAGAAATATACTGGAACTATCGTGATTACGAGCCGGCATTCAGTGAGGCATGGGCTCAGCAGCTAGCAGCGGCAACAGGGTATGCTCCGGTTAAATTGACGGAAAGTGATGCAGGATATAAAGATTGGTTTATTCAGGAGTATGGCAGACCAGGCTTTACCGTTGAAACCGGACTCGGGACTAATCCGCTGCCAGTTCATCAATATATTCCAATTGCTGCTGAGGTCGAGCGGCTTATGGTGTCTGCCATCCGCCTGCTTCTTCGCTGAGATCTGAGTTATATGGCACACAATCTGGAGCAATTTGCATAAGGGAGGTATGGAAACCTCCCCTGAATTTACACGTATGTTATGATAGTAATAACCCGGAAGGAGTATGATCATCATGAAATGGAAGAAGCTGTTATCGCTAAAGTCTTGGTCTCATGTGTTTAAAAGGATGCCTGCTCTTCTCATGTCTTCAGAGGTTCAATTGCAGGACAAGCTTCTCTTCTTGGTTCCTGCCGCGGTATATTGGATTATGCCTGATGTGCTGCCTCTCCTCCCGATTGATGATATCGGGGTCACGATGTTCCTCATGAACTGGTTCGTTCAGAGGGCAGAACGCAAATATCCGAATGTAGTAGGCCGCAAATAGAAATGATGTATTATGAAATGGATTCAATCAGCAGATATTGCTAAATACACGCTTCTTGATTAAAATATAGGGTATTGAAATTGAGCCAATTTATAAATTGCTGACAGTTTCTATATAGATGACACTAGGAGATGAAATTATAATGAAAGCAAAAATTACTCGTAATGCCGCTAAAGTGCTTAAGCGTGAGCTTGCACTCCCTGAGAACGAAGGTAAATATGTACGCGTCCTGATCACACTCGATCATGGTGATCATGTACACTATGGGATTGATTTTGATACACCGAAAGAGAATGATGAGGTTGTATCTACAGACAAAGAAATCGACCTGGTGCTTGAAACAGGCAAGCCGATGCTGGACGGCATCAAAGTGGATTATCTGTACTTCCCTAAAGAAGGTTTTGTTATTACAAATCCTGCGCAAGGGAATCATTTCCACGACTAATTGTTAAGAAGCCGAATGATGTTTTTCTTGTGAGAAGGGGAGTACATGGCTAACGATATTCGAGTATGTGATAAATGTAAGCATGTCAAATTAAAGTCTTTGGTGCCTAAGCTTCAGAAGATGGCCCCAGATGCTGAGATCAAGGTAGGCTGCAAATCCTATTGCGGACCCTGCGGCAAAAGAGCTTTTGTATTCGTTAATGGACGTTACATCAGTGCACCGACAGAGGAAGAAGTGCTTACCAAGGCAGCTCCATTTATTAAAAATTAAGTTCTGTGCATAACGACCTTTCTTAATATCCATGCTAACAGATGTAGCAGGGACTTTGAGAGAGGAGTGTGCTTCGATATGAAACACGATCATTCCAGTCTGCAATCCTATACGACGGTGGCGCAAGCCTCCAACTCAGTAAAAAAACTGCATCATGCAGTTTCCCAGGCGATGTCGCATCCTACACCAGATATGCTCGAGCAAGCGAATAAGCGATTGCTGCGTGCAGAGAATGCAGTGGCGGTAGCCCGGCAGCAGCTAAACTACAGCGGTACTGAGTTTGCAGAGGAAATTCTCTCAGAAGAAAAGGAACGTCTCGCATCACTCCATGCCAGCCTGGCATCGAAGAAGCCTGAAGACAACTGACCTGCATACCAATGAACCCCCGTTCTCATAGGAGACGGGGGTTTTGTTGATGACGGCTACTTTTATTTCGACGAATCACGAAGCCTCGCGATCAGGTCGTAAGTAATGACTCGATCCGATATCGACAGCTGCTTCTTTGCATCGTCAAATGAAGCTTCGCAAGCATTTACGTTTGTCCGCTCTTCTGAGTCCGCATCATAACAGCTTCCATGTTCAAAGCGGTAATCGTCTGAAGGGATGTAATACAGCTCTCTTGTAGCGAAAGCGCCTGTACGAAGTACAACCATTCGATTTCGGCTGTTCAGCAGATCATTCCCCATAAAATACTTCGAATCTGTCTCGATACCGAGCAGATGAAGAAGGGTTGGGGCGATATCCATTTGTCCCGCTGGCTCTAGATATACTCCAGATCGTTTTCCATCAGGTAAATGGAGGAGTAGTGGTACTTGGTTCATGATTTGATGCATCTGGAGATCGCTAATTTTTTTGCCGAGGAAGGCCTCATAGCTGGACCGCTCCTTTAGAGAATTATCATGATCGCCATAGAGCATAAATAGGGTATCTTCCCACAGTCCCTCCTTCTTCAGCCGTTCAATAAGCTCTCCGATCGCCGCATCGGAATAATGCACGGCTTGGAGATAGTCGCCAAACAGAGTTCCGTTAAATTCGCCTACATCCAGCTCTTGTATAGATTCCGGAAGAGTATAAGGATGGTGGTTCGTTAGTGTGATCATAAAGGAATAGAAAGGCTCCTCATTGGTGCTAGTCAGTTGATCAAGCGATTGCCGGAAAAAAGATTTGTCTCCCAGCGACCAGCCGATCGGCTCGTCTATCGTGTAATCATTTTTGCTCATGAATTCGTCATATCCCATGTGGTTGTACATCGTATACCGGTTCCAGAAGCTGCTCTCGTAAGCATGATAAGCGCCTGTGTAATACCCTTGCTCTCCTAGAACAGACGGGAGCGAATCATAAGTATGATCCGGGTAGCGGGTGAATACAGATCCTGTCGGCAGGGGATGCAGCGATATGTTGGCAGATAGGTCAGCATCGGAGGTTCGTCCCTGACCGGTCTGATGATAGAAATTTTTGAAATATAAGCTGTCCTTCATTAATGCATTGAGATGCGGGGTGATCTCCCGCCCGTTTATGCTTTTGTTAATTACAAAATTCATTAGAGCTTCAACCTGCACGAGCATGACATTCTTACCTTTATATTGGCCAAAAGTGTCCGATGAGGCTGCTTTTAGCGCTTCCTGCTGCTTATAATCAAAGAATTGCCTAACCTCGCTCATTTCCTCATCCGTCAAGCCTGCTTGGCTATTCTGCCGCTCCTTATTATACCGGTATAGATCGTAGCCATGGAATCCGAGCAAGCCCGTTACATTATATAAGCTGAGGTTCCACCAGTTGCCGGTAAATAAACCGACCGCCCATGTGCGATTGTAAAATTCAATAGGACCAAAGGTAAGTACTGCACCGATCACAAGAGCAAGAGTGCCGCTGAGGAATCGCTGCCACTTAGGTGCATATTCTTTATCCGCGCTTCGCGCTCTAACTGTTCGTTTATTGAGAAAGAGAACGCATACAGAGAATACGGCAAGCAGCAGTAGATCTGCAAAAAACCACAGATCTGCAAATCTCAGAAGTGAGAAAATACTGTCATCCAGCGAGCTTAATTGACCAGCCTGCAGCAGTACAGGGATGGTGATGAAATCTTGAAAATACCGATAATAGACGAGGTCGGCATAGATGAGTGCGCTGAGGAGCACATTCAGTACAATTAGAGTGATAATTGCTGCGCGCTGCGGGAGCCACAGCACCCAGAACGAGACGAGCAGCAAAGATCCGAAAGTAATTACATAATCGAGAAAATTCATATCAATATTTCTGGCATTGAGCTGGCTGTGGAAGTATCCCAGCTTCAGAATCATCAGGATCACAAATATGAGGTAGTACAAATATCGTGAACTCCTCCACTTTATGGATCGGGAGGAGGGATACGAAGGTGTGTTAAGTAGCTTGGACAAGTATGATTCCTCCTTTGAACGTACAGGATACAAGATACATTATATCTCTCCATTCCGTTGTTTATGAAATTCGGAAGATGCAAACTAATGAACTAAAAAAGAGTAAACGGCTTAAGGTTTACTCTTTTGTGTTCAAGCATGCTTTAGTTTCGAGCTGGTTTAGGAGGCAGGGGACCTAGAAATTGATAGTACTGGGTCTCGATACGTCCATTGAACAGCTTTCTGCGTTTATCCGCCTTCTGATTGAAGTATCGTTCAAACGATTTGGTGGATGTAATCGCAAAGAAGGACCAAGTCGGTACCTCGGCGGCCACTCGTCCAAGCTGGCGAATGAGCTTTTCTACCTCAGCTTGTTCTCCTAGCCGTTCGCCGTATGGAGGGTTGGTAATAAGACATCCGTAATCTCCGGGTAAGCGCACTTTGGCTACAGGCAGAACATCAAGCTTAATTTCTTTGGCAAATCCTGCACTCTTGACCGCAGCTTGTGCTACCTCAATTGCACTCGGATCTATATCGCTGCCGGCAATCTGCAGAGGGATGTCATCTTTAACTGAATCAAAAGCTTCTTCGCGGGCTTCATCCCACAATTCCTTGGATACGAGCGGCCAATGCTCGCTATTAAACGAACGGCGAAGTCCAGGAGCGATATTCCAGCCTATCATCGCCGCTTCAACAAGCAATGTTCCTGACCCGCAGAATGGATCGTAGAAGGGACGGTGCGGGCCCCAGCGGCTGAGCTGAATGAGAGCAGCAGCCAAGGTTTCTTTGAGCGGGGCTTCTGTAACCAGCTTGCGGTAGCCCCGCTTGTGAAGACCTGCTCCGCTTGTATCCAGGGTCAGAAGCGCGATATCGTTATGAAGATTAACTTCAATGACGAAGCGGGCGCCGTTCTCTGGAAACCATTCGGTATGATAGGTTTGCTTCAGCTTCTCAACGATTGCTTTTTTGACAATACCTTGAGATGCAGGTACGCTGCTTAGCTGAGATTTATGAGATCTGCCCTCAACGGGGAACTCGCCGTTTTGAGGGATCCACTCCTGCCATGGAAGGGCTTTGGTTCCTTCGAACAATTCGTCGAAGGTGGTAGCCTTGAACTCACCCATCTTCACAAGTATGCGGTCGGCACTTCTAAGCCATAGGTTACACCGGGCAATATCTTTGAAATCGGCCGCAAAGGTAACTCTTCCGTTCTCTACAGTTATATCCTCATAACCGAGCAGTTTTAATTCTCTAGATACGACAGCTTCTAGTCCCATCGGTGTCGTTGCGATTAATTGCAAAGGTTGCATTGAAATGCTTCAGCTCCATCCTTGGTGACATTCTTTTTTTGAGATCAATTACGAATAGGATGCCCCAATATATTTTAAGCAAGCCTTGCTTGCCAAGGCTTGTACCAGTACAATAAGGTACGCGCCGTTCTCAGCTTAATTAAACAAACATTTATTATAAATTAATTAAATGAAGAAGGAAAGTTATTTAAGGGGGATTCCATATCCGATGATGATTACACCAGATGATTATGTCTCTAAATTATATGAAGAAGATGAAATGCTGAAGGAAGTGCTTGAAGCCATTAAAGAGCGTGGTATGCCTGAAGTATCGGTCGCAGCGGCATATGGACGGCTGCTCACAATGCTTGTGCGGACCTCGCGAGCAGAACAGATTTTGGAGATCGGTGCATTGGGAGGTTACAGCGGGATTTGTTTAAGCAGAGGATTAGGGGAGACAGGGCAATTAACCTCACTTGAAATTAAAGAAGAATATGCCGCTCTGGCTTATGAGCATTTGAGCAAAGCGGGCTTCGGCGATCGAGTGGAATATCGAATAGGACCGGCAGCAGACAGCTTGGCGCGTATGAAGGAGGAAGGGAAGAAATTTGACTTCTTTTTTATCGACGCTGATAAGCTGAATTATGCTGTATACCTGGAATATGCAATCGAATTGTCGAATCCAGGTGCGCTTATTATTGGAGATAATTGCTTCCTGCGCGGAAGAACTTTAAATCATGAGAAGAATGGTCCTTCGGTCCAGGCGGTCAGAAGATTTAATGAGCTGATGGCTTCTGACGATCGATTAATCAGTACATTGATCCCGGCTTATGACGGACTTGCTATTGCATATGTTAAATAAACAACGAACACCCTCGAATGCTTATTGTCGAGGGTGTTCGTTCATGTATAACAGATAAGAGTCAGGCTGATGCCGATTATACTTCGGATTTTCCGTAGGTTTCAAACCAGCCTTTAATTGTATCGAAGTCATCTGTGAATGCCAAGGAGAGAAGCAGCAGAATGCGAGCATGCTGCGGGCTCAGATTATCTCCCGATATGATACCCTCGCCGCCGCTATAGACACTTCCTGAACCGGTACGAGTCGTGGTTACGAATACAACGCCTTCCTCAATGGCTGTTCTTCTCTCAGCACTCATCGCACTGGAAATTCCGCCTGCACCTGTTCCGGAGGTGACAATACCCTTTGCTCCGTTCGCTACGAACCCGCTGATCGCACCAGCTCCTGCTTGTTGATAAGAGATCGCGATCTCAACTTTAGTATCGGCCAGCTTTTCTTTCGAGATTTTGGAAAGGTCGAAGACAGGCTTCGCTGTACCTTCCGGCTTCATTGCCCGGGCAGGAGCACGATAGATACGGATGTTATCTCCATCTATGTATCCGAGAGCGCCCAGCACCGGGGTCTCAAAAGTGTCGGTACGATAAGCGTTCGTTTTGGTTACACCTCTTGCAGAATGCAGCGTATCATTGAGCATCAATACCGTCCCGAAGGAAGTTGTGCGTCCACTTGCAGCGAGCTTAATCGCATTGAACAGATTGGCTTGCGCATCAGAGCCGATGACTGTCCAAGGACGCATAGAACCTGTAATAATAACGGGTTTATCGCTTCGGACCGTTAGATCCAGGAAGTAAGCAATCTCCTCCATAGTATCTGTGCCTGTAGTAACAACGACACTGTCATAAGTTTCAAGCGCTTTATCTACCGACATCGACAGGTCGTATAGGTCGGGTATGGTATAGGCAGAGGAGCCTGAATTGCCGAATTGCAGCGTGTTCACTTCAGCAAGCTTGTCCAGGTTAGGAAGGGAGCCCACCATGTCACCAATCGCCAGAGAGCCTGCTCTGTAGCTGGTAAAGCTGGTCTCATCTGTGGATTGTCCTGCAATCGTACCGCCTGTGCCAATCACAAGAACATTGGGTAATTCGGAGGTTTTGGCAGTCTCAGTAAGAGGCGGAATTGTCGTATTACGGATCGGTGCTGTGGACTGTACAGGAGAGGTTGTTCCTTGCACGACAACGGTAGCCGCGCTGGCAGTAGATGCGATGGGGGATAGAGACAAGGTTAAGGCGGTCAATGCGGCTGTACTCCAAAGGGCAAAATGTTTGCTGATTCTGTTGTTAGATTTCATTCCGTTACACTCCTCCAATGTAAATTTTGGTATGTAGTCTTGAGGAGTATTCTATATTTACGTTAGATAAAATGACAAATGTTGAAAATCGAAGAAAACAAAAGTTATTTATCGTATAATGGAGTTATTATGCTAAAACATAAGAAAATTGAATGAATATGAATTCCATATCGAATGATTTTAAGTTGCGATCCATTGATATCTGCGATATTTATGTCATTTATATTCACATCTATTAGTACCGGAATGCGATTATAAACATAAAGAAAGACATTCCAACCTGATAACTTGCAGGTAGAATGTCTTTTCTTTGATGAAACGGAAGCTTTGTTGAGGTGCTCCACTTGCTATGCAGCTGACTTTTTCCGTGAATACAGCTTCATATGCACCCATATCACATTGATCAACAGAAGCGCGCCTGAAATTATAAACAAGCCTTCAATGCCTATAAAGCCGGATAAGAAGCCGCCCGCTACAGCACCAATCATATTTCCTAACGCCAGAGTGCTGCTGTTGAACCCAAAGGCACGGCTCTCCATCCCGTCCGGTGTATAGGAACGAATCAAGGAATTCACACTTGGCAGAAGGCCGCCCATAAATATGCCCATTAAGAAACGAATCACGATCAGCTGACCGACATTTTGTACAAAAGCTTGAGGTATCAGGGTCAAGGCTGCTCCGATCAGGGCAAAGGTGAGTATACGATGCGAACCGATCTTGTCACTCAGCTTCCCGAGGAGGGGTGAGGCAATCATATTGGATATGCCTGCAACAGCGCTCACCATCCCGGCAAAGAAGGCGAGATTCTCTACCGTCCCATGCAGGTGAAGTACATATAGCGGAAGCAAAGACATGGGACTGATCATAGCGAACTGCAGCAAGAAGGTGACGGCGAACAGCGCTGGCAGCTGAGGTGTTTTGGTCAGCTCGTGCAGTCCTCCCATTACCGTCTGTGCTGGCAATTGTGCAGCCTCTTCACGGTCAAAGTTCTCTCTGACAAGAAACAGTGCCAGAAGTGAAGCAGAGAAGATCAGAATGCCTGTGATATAGAAAATAGGTCTAAAGCCCACGAGGTCAGCTAATATGCCTCCGATTAAAGGTCCCAGAATGGTTCCAGCAACCTGACCTGATTGAACAGTTCCCATGGCAAATCCCATTCGGTCTTTCGGTGTCGTTCCCGAAATCAGTGCGACGGCTGCCGGATTAAAGCCTGAGATTGTTCCGTTCAGTAATCTAAGAAACAGCAAATGCCATGGGTTTTGTGCAAATCCCATGAGGGTAATAACAATGGCCATGCCAAAGCCTGAGCGCAGCAGCATGATTTTACGGCCGTATTTGTCAGCAAGCTTACCCCATAGGGGCTGAAATATAAAGGAGGTAACAAAATTGGCTGCAAAGATAAATCCCGCCCACAGTCCGATCTCACGCTCACCGGTTACTCCCAAATCCTGGGCAAGGTATAATGATAGAAAGGGAGTAACCATTGTCATGCCGGCATTGACTAGAAATTGTCCGAACCATAGCACGATAAGGTTAATTTTCCATGATTTCAATTGATGAGGGTCACTTCCTTTCTGCCGCTAACGTACGGTTCAATTGTTGCCATTATTTTAGTATAACACACTACAGGAAGAGTCATTTCTGTGCGGAACTTGATGAATCATTGCTTTATCGGTTCTTCAGATTGCATTCATTTGCTTAAGGGAACCTTCATCTAATTGTCAATGGATGTTCGATTTCGCTTACTTGTTAGCTGGTTTTAAAAAGGGCATAATGGAAATTATAGAAACGACATTATTGGAGGCCAAGAAATGGCATATAACGATAGGTTTATTAGAGCAGGGTATAAGCAGCCTGTAGATCAGCTCCCCGTATGGTATATGAGACAAGCAGGGCGTTACGATCCCGAATACCGCAAGGTCAAAGAGAAGTACACTTTACTTGAGATTTGCAAGCAGCCGGAGCTTGCTGCCGAAGTCACCCTCATGCCTGTACGTAAATTGGGTGTAGACGCGGCGATTCTATATTCAGATATTATGAATCCGGTCGCTTCCATCGGGATTGATTTTGATATTGTGAAGGATGTAGGTCCTGTTATTCACAACCCGATCCGTTCTTCAGCAGATGTAGAGAAGCTTCGTCCAATTCATGTTGAGCAGGATTTGTCGCACATTATGGAGACGATACGTATTCTGGATAAAGAGCTTAAGGTTCCTCTCATCACCTTTGCCGGCGCGCCATTTACCATTGCCAGCTATCTGATCGAAGGCCGCCCTTCAAAGGGGTACATTCGAACCAAAGAAATGATGTACAGCGAACCAGCAGTCTGGTTTCAATTGATGGATAAGCTCGGTGATATGGTTATTACTTATGTAAGGCATCAGATTCAGAATGGCGGTAAAGCATTTCAGGTATTTGACAGCTGGGTGGGGGCCTTATCTCCAGCTGATTTCCAAATTTACGTGCTGCCAATCATTACGCGTATCTTCGACGAATTATCTGATCTGGACGTTCCGAAAATTTATTTTCCAGGCGTCAGCTCGGGCGAGCTGCTTCCTACACTTTCAGACATCAAGGCGAATGTAGTGGGCTTGGATTGGAGAGTGTCCATTAATGAAGGTCGAAGAAGACTGGGGAATAAGTTCGCTGTTCAAGGGAATCTCGATCCATACGTACTTACAGCACCTATTGAAGTCATTAAGAAGTATGCAAAAAGTATTATTGACGAAGGAATTCAGCAGCCTGGATACATATTTAATCTAGGGCATGGTCTATTTCCCGAGGCTTCTATTGACAAGCTCAAGGAGCTGACAGATTATGTGCATGAATATTCAGCTGAAGCGCTGAAGGTTCAGAATGCACACTTATAAACATACAGAGACAAGGTGGGAATTACTATGAGCAACCAAGTAGGCGTGCTTGTCATGTCGTATGGCACACCACAAAGCATGGAAGATATAGAGGCGTATTATACACATATTAGAAGAGGAAATAAGCCATCTGAGGAGCAGCTTCGTGAACTTACGGAACGATATGAAGCTATCGTCGGCGGGGTCTTCCCTCTCCGCGAGCATACGAACAGTCAGGTGGAATCCCTTGAGAAGACGTTAGCACAGGATGAGCGAGCCTCTGGGGTAGAATTCCGTTGTTATCAAGGTCTAAAGCATGCAAGTCCGTTCATTGAAGATGGAGTGGATGCAATGGCTAAGGACGGCATTAAAAGAGCGGTTGGTATCGTTCTTGCCCCTCACTACTCCATGATGAGCATCGGATCCTATATCAAAAGAGCCCAAGCGAAGGCAGAAGAGCATGGGATTGAGATGAGCTTTGTTGAATCCTATCATCTGCATCCGAAGCTGATTGAAGCATTGTCTGTACGCGTTAGTGCTAAGCTCGATCAATTTGAAGAAGCGGGTGCGAAGCGCGATTCAGTTCGTGTTCTGTTCAGTGCACACAGCTTGCCGGAGAAGATCATAGAGATGGGAGATCCTTACCCGGATCAGCTGCTGGAAACCTCCAAGGCAGTTGCGAACCAGGCAGGCATAGAGAACTGGCAGTTTACATGGCAGAGTGCTGGTCAGACGGCTACCCCATGGCTGGGACCAGATATTCTCGATACCCTGCAGGTGCTGAGCAAGGAACAGGTTGAGGATGTTCTGGTGGCACCGGTCGGTTTTGTATCCGATCATCTTGAAGTACTATACGACCTGGATATTGAAGCGAAAGCGATCGCCAAGGAGCTCGATATGCGTCTAATGCGGATCGATTCACTTAACAATGATCCATTGTATATGGAGACACTGAGCGACTGTGTCATTAAGTCCTGGCAAGGCATAAACTGAGTTCTTAGATAATGCTGTAGGGAGCTTATATAAAAGGTCTGCTAGATTTGAGAGCTTGCATCCACTCCGGATGCAGGCTCTTTTTTTATTGCTGATCTATTGTCAGCCTGAGTATAAAGCCGGATTCAAGAAATATCCTTTTGCTGGTATAATAGATTTGGATTTTATTAGAATTATTTGAGTCATTAAGAACAGGAATAAGTAGAAGGAGAGAGTATGCTGCCGTCAAGATCAGAGAAGCATTCGGCTGCGAAAAAAGAGAAACAGCGCAGAAGAAGCAAAATGTGGGTTACATTGAACGTTGTCCTTATTTTATGTATCGCAGGTATTATCATATATTTTAATTCAGTAGGGGGTCTGACAGGTCCTGCAGAAGCTCCGGACGTATCCTTATCCAGTAGTGAAGAGAACCAGGATGAGCAGGAGTCGAATGAGACAGGGAATACAGCAGAGGTTTACAACAGAGAGAGGGACTCATCTGAATCCGAAGAGGATAACTCGAACCCTTCATCAACGGAAGATGAAGATCAGAATCCGAACCAAGCTTCAGAGGATACGACTTCTTCCGCCTCCGAGGAAGCTGAAGAGCAACCAGACCCGAAGAATGGCGAAGGTAATTCTGCCGATAAGTCCGCTGAACCTGCGGATGGAGAGCGGGTCGTTATGAGCTTTGCGGGTGATGTGCAGTTCTCGGGCAAGGTCGAGGAATTGCTTGAGAGAGAAGGCTTTGATTATCCATACCGTCATCTAGGCACTCTTTTTCAGAACGACGATCTTACGTTTATCAATCTGGAAACACCGGTGACGACAGGGGGAGAGGCCGCACTTGGCAAATCCTATGTGTACAAATCCTCGCCAAAAGCGCTTGAAGCGATGACGGAAGCGGGAGTGGACATCGTTAATCTCGCGAACAATCATATATTGGATCAAGGGCAGGCAGGACTTGAGGATACGCTCCAGTATTTAAGGGATTATCAAATAAAATATGTTGGTGCTGGCTTGGATCGCAAGAATGCTTATGCCCCGGTCTATTATGAGATCAAGGGAATGCGGATTGCATTGCTCGGCTTCACTAGAGTTATTCCTGAAGCAAGCTGGCGAGCTGAATCAGGAAAACCGGGCGTTGCAGATGCATATGATAGTACAGATGCTGTTAAGGCGATTGGGCAAGCGAGAAAAGAGGCTGACCTCGTCGTTGTCATGTCTCATTGGGGCGAGGAACGTCAGACGATGGCAAACGATCTCCAAACACAGCTGGGACGTGAATTTGTTGATGCAGGTGCAGACCTGGTCATTGGCGGACACCCTCACGTATTGCAGGGACTGGAATCCTATAAGGGGAAATGGATTGCTTACAGTACAGGCAATTTCATTTTCTCAAGATCCACAAATGAGGAAACGTGGAGAACTGCCGTATTCCAGGCGAGCTGCCAGAAGAATGGAGACTGCACGATGAAGGCTATTCCTTATCATGCCGAGCTGGGGCAGCCGGTCCCTATGGAGAATAAGGAAGGGGCTGCTCTTATGAAAGAGCTGGAGCTCAGATCGTTTGACGTGAAGGTAGGAGCAGATGGCTCCATATCGGCAGCAGATTAAATTATTGGTGTAAGGAGATGGAGATGAACAATCCTTGTGTAGCACACCGTGGTTATTCCTCACTTGCTCCGGAGAATACGATGGCTGCCTTTGGGCTTGCAATGGAGCAGCCGCAGGTCCAATGGATTGAGCTGGATGTTCAGCTATCCCGGGACGGCTATCCTGTTGTCATCCATGATTATCGGCTAGAGCGAACGACAAATGGCAAAGGGTTTGTGAAGGACATGACCTTGCACGAGCTTAAACAGCTAGATGCAGGCAGCTGGAAGTCAAAGAAATACGCGGGTGAACGAATTCCAACCCTGGCTGAAGTGCTGGAGCAGACAAGGGGGAAGGTCAAGCTGAACATTGAGCTCAAGACGACAGGGGATATGTATCCTCACTTGCCTGCAGCCGTGCTCAGAGAACTGTTTGGCAGATGGAATGAAGAGGATTACGTGATAACTTCATTTGACCGCAGATCCCTTGTTAAAGTAAAGTTAATTCATCGGTTTGCTCGAACAGGACTCATCATTAACGCATATCCGCCGGATCTAGTACGTCAGCTTAGTGAGCTTAGATGCGATCTGCTCTCTATAGGATATCCACATGTGAATAAGCAGCTCATGAATGACATGAGAAAAAAAGGAATTGATGTCATGGCATGGACCGTAGATTCATCCAGAATTATGCGTAACTTGGCAGCAATAGATCAGGACATTATGATGTGTACGAACAATCCGGATTTATGGCAAAAGGCTTTTGCAAAAAAAGCAATGAAATGGTTTAAAGCTTAAATTAGACATTAGTGCGAAAGGATTACGATGAAGATGAACTCACAGATCAGAAATGTCTATTGTGTTGGCCGCAACTATCGCCTGCACGCTGAAGAACTAGGGAATGCAGTACCTGATGAACCTATGATATTTATGAAGCCCTCTCATGCGGTAGTTCTGATGGAAGGTCAAGAGCTTACACTTCCGGAGGGCCGCGGAGAGATCCATTATGAGGCAGAGCTGGTCGTGAGAATCGGGGCAGACCATACTCCTGGTATGAATGTTGATGAAGTCATCGATGCGTATGCTTTTGGAATTGACTTTACACTGCGTGATGTACAGTCTGTGATCAAACAAAAAGGTCATCCATGGACAGCAGCAAAGGGATTTAAAAATTCAGCTCCCATATCCGAATTTGAATCTCTTCAATCTCTTCAGTCTTTATCCGATTCCGAATTTACACTGAATAAGAATGGGAAAGAAGTGCAGCGCGGAAACATTCGCGACATGATATTTACCATTCAAAACATAGTGGATTATGTATCCGAGCATTATGGATTAGGGCCGGGAGATATTATATTTACAGGAACTCCGGCTGGTGTCGGTCCTGTTGAGCCAGGAGATCGACTGGAATTGACCTGGGCAAATGAAGCTAAGGGAGCTGTAATCGTCCGTTATTAATGCACGTTATCGAACGATTTAACAATTAATTGTGTTATCCTTGTGAAAAGTTATGGACACGCTTATCTATTCCTACTAAGGGATTGTATATGACGTGTCTTTTTTGTCTGGCTGCACATGTTATACTATATTTAAAATAACTATAGAATCAGGAGACGGCAGATGGATTGGATTATTGGAACGCTGTGTGCATTCCTTATCGCCGGTGCTGCATATTACAAGAAGTCGCTCACTTTATCAGGCAGCATAGCTGCGGTTATAATGGGTGCCGTGTATTATGGGGCAGGCGATCTCATGTGGTTTGGAACGCTGCTTCTCTTCTTCATAACGTCCACGGTACTATCCAAGTACAAGAAGCGGGAGAAGCAGGAGCTCGAGCAATCGTATGCTAAGACAGGAAATCGGGATGCAGGTCAAGTGCTTGCGAACGGCGGGCTTGGTATGGTGCTGGTTCTGCTGCACGCCATATTTCCCCATCCGGTTTGGATATATGCCTTCATCGGCATTATGGCGACCGTTACTGCAGATACCTGGGCAACGGAGATTGGCAGCTTAAGCTCCAAGCCCCCTCGTTCAGTAAGAACATGGAAGGTCATTCCTCCGGGGTCATCGGGTGGTGTCACCGTAACGGGGAATGCAGCTGCAGCTGCTGGAGCCTTAATGATTGGCGGATTTGCTTATCTGTTTCTGGAATTAAGCTCTGAAGCTGAGGGTGCATTGACTGCATTTATCGCATTTGCAATCATTGGAGCGATATCCGGCTTCATTGGAGCGTATGCCGATTCTCTGATGGGAGCGACCATTCAGCGCATGTATCACTGTACTGTCTGTGGCAAGGATGTGGAAGTTCATCATCATTGCGGACAGAATACAGTACGGGGCAAGGGACTTCATTGGATGAGTAATGATCTGGTTAATCTGTTCAGCTCACTCATCGGTGGCGGCATCGCCATCCTGCTGGGATTGTTATTACTATAAGTTCCCTCAGGCTCAAGTTGTAATTTGTATATAATCGAATCAATAGGTAGTATGAGACTGATTCAATCCATAGAAAAGAGTAGGGACATAAACATATGAATATAATGACAGTTGAGAATATATCTAAAAGCTATGGAGAGAAAATTCTCTTCAAGGATGCATCCTTCGGAATGAGTGATCAGGACAAGATCGGAATTGTAGGCGTTAATGGCACAGGTAAATCAACCTTTCTTCGCGTTATTGCGGGTCTTGAACAGCCGGATGAAGGAAATATTGCGATCGGTAATCAAGTAAGGGTTCAAATGCTTGCGCAAAACCCTGAGTTTGATCCAGACATGACGGTGCTGCAGCAGGTGTTTCAAGGGGATACACCTCAAATGCAGGCCGTTCGTGATTATATGGAAACGATGGAGCTGCTCGCGCTCAAGCCAAGCGATGAAGCTCTTCTTCAGCGGCTTACGAAGCAGAGTGAGCAAATGGAAGCCTATGATGCTTGGCAGCTTGAGAGTGAGGCGAAGACCATTCTGTCCAAGCTGGGGATTACGCAGTATGATGCGAGAATGGACTCATTATCTGGTGGACAGCGCAAAAGAGTAGCTCTGGCAGCGGCACTTATCCATCCTTCAGATCTGCTTATTCTGGATGAGCCTACGAACCATATTGATAATGATTCAGTGGTATGGCTCGAGCAGTACTTGCAGAAGCGCCGCGGTGCACTGCTCATGATTACGCATGACCGTTACTTCCTGGATCGTGTGGCCAATGTCATGCTGGAGCTGGATTATGGCCGTTTGTTTCGTTATGAAGCAAATTATACCCGATTTCTTGAGCTCAAAGCAGAGCGTGAAGACAGAGAAGCGGCTTCCGAGCAGAAGCGCCAGAATTTACTGCGGAATGAGCTGGCATGGATCCGCAGAGGAGCGAAGGCAAGAACGACGAAGCAGAAGGCAAGAATCGACCGGTTTGAACAGTTAAAAGATCAAGAGGGTGTACAGCGTTCAGGTCATCTGGAGATGTCTGTAGCATCAACCCGGCTCGGCAAGAAAATTCTAGAAATTGAAGGCTTGACCAAGCGTACAGAGCACAAAAAACTCGTAGATAACCTTAGCTATATTGCGGTGCCGGGGGACCGTGTTGGCATTGTGGGACCGAACGGAACCGGTAAATCTACGCTCTTGAATATGATTGCAGGTGGAATTCAGCCGGATGCAGGTGAGATCATCGTTGGGCCTACCGTCAAGCTGGGCTATTTCACACAAGAACATCAGGAGATGGATGAGAATCTGAGGGTCATCGAATACATCAAAGAGGAAGCAGAAGTGATCCGAACCGGGGAAGGGGAGACGATTACTGCTGCACAGATGCTGGAACGGTTTCTATTCCCTCCTGCAGCTCAGTGGACTTACATTTCAAGATTATCCGGAGGGGAGAAGCGCCGGCTGTATCTGCTCCGTGTGTTAATGTCTGCGCCTAACGTTCTGCTCTTGGATGAGCCGACGAATGATCTGGATATCCAAACACTAAGTGTTCTTGAGGGATATCTGGATGATTTTCCAGGCGTCGTATTTGTGGTATCCCATGACCGCTATTTCCTAGACAGGACAGTAGACAAAGTGCTTGCTTTCGAAGGAGAAGGTCAGGTGCGCGTGCATGTAGGGAACTATTCAGAATATGCCGAGTGGCTGTCTAAAAACGTACAAATTCAGCAAAAGCCGATTGGCAAAAAGGAAGAGATAGTGAAGCCCGATTCTTCTTCGTCAGCTGCACCAGAGCCTCCTAAAGTGAAGCTGAAATTCAGCTTCAAGGAACAGCGTGAATATGAACTCATTGACAGCCAAATTGAGGAGACTGAAAGTAAGCTTGAGAGGATTACTACACAGATGGAGGAAGCATTCAGTGATGCTTCCAGGCTTCAGGAGCTTATGAAAGAGCAGGCCGAAACAGAGGAGCATCTTGAATACTTGATGGAACGCTGGACTTATCTTAATGAGCTTGCGGAGCAAATTGAGCTTAGCAAGAAGTAAACGACGGATATTGAACAGGAGGAGTCTATGTATCAGGAAGTGAATGAGCGACTGGCATTTCTGAAGGAAAAGGGAAGGCTCTTGTCTAAATGGAACTCCAGGCTTGACCATTTGAGAGAACTTGAGCAGCAAAAAGAAGAGCTGGTGGCAGAACGCAAAACGCATCTGGCTGAAGAACAAAAGGATGTGGATGCGCTGACACGCACTTCCATTGCTTCTGTATTCTACAGCATCGTTGGTAAAAAAGAGCAAAGGCTGGAAAAGGAAGAGGCTGAGCTTCTTGAGAGCAAAGGTCTGTATGACGAAGCGGTTCATGCCTTGAACGACATTCGTCAGCAAATGAAAGGCGTAGACGAAGAGCTGGCCGCATTGTCAGAATGGCAGAACTGGGAGCGGGAATATGAGCAGCTAATGAGAGAGAAGCAGGATACCCTGCTGGATTCCTCTCCATTCATTCTAACCTCGCTAGAGCACGAAGCTAAGCTGAAGGGCCAGATCAAAGAGGTTGATGAAGCAGAGAGGGCAGGACATAGAGTGCTGCATAGTCTTCATGAGGCTGAGGAAGCACTGCGTTCCGCAGGAAATTGGGGAACCTATGATATGCTCGGCGGGGGAGCAATCTCGACTTATATTAAGCATAGTCGTGTGGATGATGCTGAATCTCATGTGCATTCTGCACAATATCATTTGCGTGAGTTTCAGGAAGAGCTGAGAGATGTAGATCTATCCATTCAAGGTCAGTTAAAGATTGACGGTATGCTGAGCTTTGCTGATTATTTTCTGGATGGCTTCTTCACGGATTGGCTGGTACAAAATAAAATTAATGAAGGTAAAGAGCAGGTTGGCCGTGGTGTGGCGGAGGTTGAACGTGTCCTGTCGTCTCTATCGTCCACAAGAGACAGTCTTAAGCTTGAGCTTGATAAGTTACAGCAGGAGCGAAGAAGCTTTGTAGAAGAGGCTGAATAGAAGGCAGCTGCTGGTGATGAGCCGTTTAGTTATATGAAGAAGGACTCGCCGTTATAGACCCAAGACAGGTCTATCGGCGAGTCCTTTTATTTTTACAAATCAATCTATAGGTGCTGGTCTAACGAAATTAGCTGGTAATGTAGGCTCCAAGCAATCGGGCCGTATTGAGAACAGCCTGTTTGTGTGTTCTCTCCATCGCATGGGAAGCATGTACTCCTGGACCAACGAGAGCTGCTCGAATATTGTTGCCTCCGCGCAGTGCAGCAGACGCATCGGAACCATAGTGAGGATAAATATCCACTGCATATGGGATGTCGGCACTCTTAGCCAGCTCGATCAGACGAGTTGTCATTTCATAATCATAAGGACCGGAGGAGTCCTTCGCACAGATGGATACATCGGTCTCCTTACAGCTTAGATCGTCACCCATGGCACCCATGTCAACCGCGATCATCTCATCGATATCCGAAGGGATATAAGCCGTTCCATGTCCGACTTCTTCGTAGTTACTGATCAGCAGCTTGACCTGATGCCTTGGCTTCCAGCCGTCACGCTGTGCCGATTCCAGAAGGGCGAACAAGGCTGCGATGCTGGCTTTATCATCGAGATGCCGGGATTTGATATAACCGCTGGTAGTGAATTCTGCACGAGGATTAAACGAGATGAAATCACCTACTGCAATACCGAGCCCAAGAACATCCTGTTTGTTCTCGACCCGCTCATCGATCCGAACTTCCATTACGCTCTCTTCACGTTTGAAATCTCTTGCTCCACTGTACACGTGTACGGAGGGCTGTGTAGACATAATCGTACCGGTGTATACCTTGCCACTGCGAGTATGGATCTGGCAGTATTCATTCTCGATGGATTGCATCATGAAGCCTCCAATTGAAGTCAGCTTCAATGTGCCGTGATTTGTGACCGAGCGGACCATGGCGCCTAGCGTGTCTACATGTGCACTTAGCGCAATGGTACGACTGTTATCTTCGCCTGGCATGGAGATGATGAGTCCTCCCTTGGCATTCCGTTCATAAGCGGCATCAAGACTTTTGGCTTCGGCTTCAATTAGCTCCATGATGTGGTGAGTATAGCCGCTTGGACTAGGTGTCTCCAGCAGCTTTTTTAACAAGTCCATTGAGTATTGCTCATTTATTTGAATCGTCATCGTCCGAGATCTCTCCTTCATGTTTACATAATCAAATCCCTTGCCGATATTGGCAAGGGATCATTGAAATTGAAGCTTTATTTAGTAAGCTGCTCCATTTGCGATATAACATCTTCGAACACAGCCATAGCTTCACGGATCGGCTCTGGAGAGGACATATCCACCCCGGCCTTCTCCAGAATATTGATCGAATAGTCACTGCCGCCGCTCTTCAGGAAGCCAAGATAGCGATCAACAGCCGGCTCGCCTTCTTCGAGGATCTGCTTCGCAAAGCTGGTCGCTGCCGAGAAGCCGGTTGCGTATTTATAAACATAGAAGCTGGTATAGAAGTGAGGAATACGAGCCCAT
The DNA here is from genome assembly GCF_000732325.1 of Paenibacillus sp. TCA20. GTDB lineage: Bacteria > Bacillota > Bacilli > Paenibacillales > Paenibacillaceae > Paenibacillus > Paenibacillus urinalis. The sequence goes on along the minus strand of NZ_BBIW01000001.1, from coordinate 426,512 downwards.
TCCATCTCAATATCCTGATCCACAACCATTCCTTCACCATGGTACTTTTTGTTCAGATCATAGTATATTTCAGACAGCAGCTGAGGAGTCAGAGATTCCCCTTGTTCTGCCCGCTCATGAATGATCTTCTCAAATTCCGCAAACATCGTTTGGCGGAACACCGTAGTGCGGAATTGATCCGCATAATAGGTCAGCAGATACAGCTTCTCTTTGGGGTCTGTTGATTTGTTAAGCAGATAATCCATGAGCAAGGCCTCGTTTGTTGTAGAAGCGACCTCTGCAAGGAAGATCGTGTATTGTGCATCTCTGTATTTCAGAGCTTTGTCTGAGAAATACGAGTGGAGCGCATGACCCATCTCATGTGTCAGTGTGAACATGCTGTTCAGATTATCCTTATGGTTCAGCAGCACGTAAGGGTGAGTGCCGTAAGCGCCCCAGCTATATGCACCTGTACGCTTGTTCTCATTCTCGTACACGTCGATCCAGCCATTGTCATAGCCTTCCTGAAGCGCAGTCAAGTACTCTTCACCAAGCGGCTTTAGACTTTCTTTAACTGTCTTCTTGGCTTCATCATATGTGATGTCCATCTTGTATTCCTCTACCAGTGGTGCGAACAGATCATACATATGGAGATCGTCGGTACCCAGCAGCTTTTTGCGCAAATTCATATAACGATGCAGCAAAGGCAGACTTTCATGAATGGTATCGATCAGGTTCGTATACACTTCCTTCGGAATGTTGTCCCCATAGAGAGACATTTCCATGACGGAAGGGTATTTGCGTACTGTGGAATAGAAAATGTTTTTGTTTACATTCGCATTCAGTGTAGCGGCAATCGTATTCTTGTTCTTGGCGTAGGTGTTGTACACAGCCTTGAATGCACGCTCCCGGACTTCCCGATTCGGGCTCTCTAGAAACTGAATGTAGCTGCCGTGAGTGAGATCCACTTCGTTGCCGTTCTCATCCTTGATCTTCGGAAATTTCATATCTGCATTGTTCAGCATACCAAAGATCGTTTGCGGTGCCTGAGACAGATTGCCGACTTGGGCAAGCAGTGCTTCCTCTGTCTTGGAGAGAACATGCGCCTTCTCACGTTTCATTTCCACGAGTGTGAATTTAAATGGCTTGAGCGTTGGACTGGCAATGAGCGCGTCTAGCTTATCCTCAGGCAATGCCAGAATTTCCGGCACGACAAACGATAGGGACTCACTGACCCCAACGCTTAATTTTTTTGCTTTTTGCAGAAGGGATTGGTATGTAGGATCGGCTGTATCTTCATCATGATGCATATGAGCGTAAACGTACAAGCGCTCAGTCTTAAGTGAAATGTCATCCTCCAGCTCAAAGCAGGACTTTATGCTGTTCTCGTTGTCCAGCTTACCTTGATATTCACCAGCCTGCTGAGCCAGCGTTTTGACTTCTTCATATTCCTTGTCCCAGGCAGCTTGACTCTCGAAAATATCACTTAGTTTCCACTGGTTCTCTACAGGTACTTCACTGCGTTTTAACACTTTACTCATATTCATCCTCCTTTGATGATTATACGATAACGACAGTTCAGGTCGGTCAGTCTGTGCATATGCTGAAGCGGTCTGAGACAGGATGCATGCAGCAATGACAGCAATGGAGATGGTTCTTCTCGCATTCACTAGAGCGTATCCTCCTTATAATTAAGGCACTAACGCTTAGTATGACCGACATTATACTGAAATATTTGAAAGGGAGCATTAGTATATGGCTAATACTGAAATTCTAAGGTTCAGATCTTTAGCTCCCGAGTGATACCATGCTGTATAGAATCAGGATAAAAGCGAGCACGACCATGATCAGGGCCGCGATGGCAAGCGGTCGTCGCAGCTTATCGGGTATGCTGTCTCTCTTCGTGATAATGACAAAGCCCAGCAAGAAGGCGGCAACAATAAAAATGACATAGCTCATGCCAACATTCATTTATAGTTACACCTCTTTGAAGGCTTTCATAATCTCGGTCCATTCTTCTTCATTATCTTTATAGTTCTCCTTCGGAAAACGGTTCTCAGCCCATTGCATAAGTGCGGGTCTGCTCATAAAGGTATGAGTCTCCTCGCCCCATTGATCTGAGATTTCACGAAGAACGAGATAACGTCCCTGAACCTCTACAGTCATCATATTCCACTTGTCTTTTTTGTATATTTGATGTTTTTTAATCATGTGCATTTCTCCAATTTGCGGTTTTGGTAAAATGATACCTTACCCTTGATGCCAAAGCAAATTATTTTACGGAAACCGAAAAAGTTTAATTGCAAAGTAAAAATCAATAAAGTATAATGTAGATATTCGCCATAGATGGCGGCATTTTTAGGAGGTTGTTCATTTGAAAGGTACAGTTAAATGGTTTAACGCAGAAAAAGGTTATGGCTTCATTCAAGTAGAAGGCGGAGACGATGTATTCGTTCACTTCTCAGCAATCCAAGGTGACGGTTTCAAAACTTTGGAAGAAGGTCAAGCGGTAGAATTCGAAATCACTGAAGGCAACCGTGGTCCTCAAGCAGCTAACGTAATCAAACTGTAAGAAATTGTTCCGGTTACCGGATTTCTTATACAAGTTTGTATGAAAGCGAAAATTGAGAGCACAGTTCCCCACTTGGGGGACTGTGCTTTTTTGGTGATTTCTGTGATTTTATTCACACAATCTTCACATCTATGTGATTAAGCATCTATGGATTTGTTCGATGATGACTTTGATTGTAAGCTGGGCTCGCGATTCGTTTTGCGTATAACCATCCATACGATCAGCAGCTCTGCAAGCAGGCCGGTAGATTGAGCGACAGCGCCTATAACTCCGTTTAATCCTGGAGAAGCAAGGACGAGGATAACGAGCACAATGGTTGTGCAGATGGCATTGGCTGTCTGGGAGCGGAACATGGTCTTGGTTTGTCCCCGCAGGAGGATGAGTCCATTACTGTAATCGAGGAATGGTGTAATGAGAGTGAACAAAATAAAGGCCTGCAAAGTACGCAAGCTCTCCTCAAGCAGTTCTCCGTGAACATTCATTGCATGTTCAAGAAACCAAGGACCCAGAGGGGTGTAAGCTACCGTCAATGTTAAGAGAAACGGAATGAATCCCATGGTAAGGGCAAACTGATTTACTTTCTTAGGATATTCAGTGTAGAAATTCAGTACGATCTGATGAATATAGGTGAAGAAGCTCAGCATGAGCTGCATGATGCTCCCCGCAATAGCGAATGAGGAGATAGCTAGAGCAATGCCTTCGGTTTTTCCAAGCATGATATTGATGATAGGGCCTATAAACATAGCGACAAGACTGGATAAGAGCAGCGGCTTATAGAAGTAGAATACCTGCCCCTTCGTCTTGATGTGATGCTCTTCTATTTGTTCCGGCATGTGCTGTACTATTTTACGTCCTTCCAGATAGCTGACTGCGGCTTCGATAAGCATACCTGCTGCAAAAATAATCGCACCCACCGTACCGCTGGTTACGGAATCACTCCATATAAAGTACAGAGATAATGAATACATGCCAGCCAGCCGAATTATCATTCCGATCGTCAGCCATTTGGTCTTGTTGTTTGTAATAATAACGCCCTGATAGATATTGCGTATGACAGAGAAGATGCTGACAAACATAAGAATTTGATAGACCTGGATAACCGGTTTAAGCAAAGTTTCATCCACACCGAACAAGTACTTAAAGATCGATGTCCCAATAGGGGTGTATACGATGGCTCCGCCGAGCAGCAGCACAGCTGCAAGAAAGATTTTGGTCACATAAATGAGGGCTTGAAAAGAAAGCCGGTCCCTGACCAGAGCAGAGCATGTTTGGCGCAATAGGGTAGAGGGCCGTTCGGTAACTGCGAGCAGGCTTCCTGCCAGTGCATAACTTGCGATGACGACCTCGGCTTGGTCGGATCTCGCTAGTGTGCTGTTAATAATGACATGAGAGATGGTCACAAGAGAGGCAGATATGCCTAGAGGGATGAAGAAAGTGAGCAGTCTTCTCCACGACAGAGGTTCATCAGATGACATGAGGTGTAAACTCCTTTTTACATTGAAATATGGAAATTATATCATAAATAGTCACCGCAACAACCTTATTTTGCCGAGTTCCTGATGAATAAGTTATACGCTTTCATATATAGCTTAGGGAGTGGTATGGATTTTGAGACCTATTGTTTCTAAAAAATGTATTCGCTTTATATGGTAATATGGACTTTTTCCTATCGTTTATTTGTACAAATTCACATGTCATATTATAATAATAGTGGTTTGAACAGGTATGAATATGTAGATAACATAGTGGAGGCACCGTTATTTGATTAAACAAAAACAACATAATCGCAATGTTCCACGGGGGCCCATCGGATTGATGAATCGGGTGTATAAATATATACTGCCTGAAGCAAGAAAAGAGCTTAAACTAATAAAGACGAGAGCAGAACAAATTCCTGACCAGGAGCTTAGAACCCAGGCGCTTGCCAGCATAGCAAGCAAACAGTTCCACTGTGAGGGCGGCTCCATTTATGCAGCTGTTAACTTGCCGATGCGGAATGTGCTCATTCCTCTTATTGTTTCTTATCAGACGATTAGTGACTACCTGGACAACTTATGTGATCGGAGCACTTCCATGGATGAAGGAGACTTCAGGCTGTTACATAAATCAATGCTTGATGCAGTGAATCCTCAAGCAGAGCTGTCGAACTATTACGCTCTGCGTGAGGAACAGGAAGATGAAGGATATTTGCATAGCCTGGTACTTACCTGCCAATCCTGCATAAAGAAGCTGCCAGGCTACGATCAGGCACAATCGTATGTAACGGACCTAGCCGGTCTGTATGTCGATCTGCAGGTGTACAAGCACATTCATCCCGAGCTTCGCGAGAAAGCGCTGCTTGAATGGTGGGAGCTTCACAAGCACCGCACACCTGAGCTGAACTGGAATGAATTCGCAGCAGCTACGGGTTCCACACTGGGAGTATTCATGCTATTCCTTGCTGCTTCAGACCCGCATCTTGATGATGATGGAGCTTCCTCCATACATGCTTCTTATTTTCCGCATGTGACGGGACTGCACATCATGCTGGATTATTTGATTGATCAGGAAGAAGACAGGCAGGGCGGTGATTTGAACTTTTGTAATTATTACGAAAGTGAGAATGAGATGATGGAGCGTTTTGCCTATATCGTGGATAAGGCGCAGGAGGATGTTTCAGTTATCCCTGCAAGTTCTTTTCATCGAATGATCATAGAAGGGCTGCTGGCCCTGTACTTATCTGATCCTAAAGTCAGTGAGCAGCAGGAAGTTCGTTCCGTATCCAAAAGATTGCTGAAGAACAGCCCTGTCACAAGGCGCTTTTTTCTAGCCAATTCCAAATGGATTCGTAAACATATGTATTGAGAATTAAGAGGAGGAAGTCATCAATGACAGCAGTCAAAAGAATCGCAGTATTGACAAGTGGAGGAGACTCGCAAGGGATGAACGCGGCCGTTCGTGCTGTTGTTCGCAGCGGTCTGTATTTCGGTTTGGAGGTTTTTGGTGTCCAGCGTGGTTATCAGGGCCTGCTGAACAATGACATTTTCCCGATGGATCTGCGCAGTGTAGGGGATATCATCCAGCGTGGGGGAACCGTTCTTCAATCCGCTCGCTGCAAGGAGTTTATGACGCTTGAAGGGCAGCAGAAGGGTGCGGATGTTTTGCGCTCGCGCGGTATTGACGGTCTCGTAGTAATCGGTGGTGACGGCTCTTATCAAGGTGCTAACAAGCTGAGTAAGCTGGGTATCAAAACAATGGGGCTGCCAGGTACGATCGACAATGATATCTCGTTTACTGACTACACGATTGGTTTCGATACAGCCGTCAGCGTTGTAGTAGATGCAGTGAACAAGCTGCGTGATACGATGACTTCTCATGAACGCTCCTCCATTGTTGAGGTTATGGGACGTCATTGCGGTGATATTGCGCTGCATGCAGGACTTGCTTCGGGTGCGGAAACCATCCTAGTACCTGAAGTTCCATTCGATATGGATGAGGTTGCTCAGCGTATGCAATCGAATTTTGAGCACGGCAAGCGCCACAGTATCATTATCGTTGCTGAGGGTGTGGGTAAGGGTGAGGATGTGGCCAAAGAGATTATGGCTCGCTGCCCATCTTACGAGCCGCGTGTTACGGTGCTTGGACACATTCAGCGCGGTGGTACGCCGACGCCGTTTGACCGCAACCTTGCAAGCAAATTAGGTGACTTTGCTGTACGCAAGCTGATTGAGGGAGAATCGGACAAAGCTTGTGGTATTATTAATAATCAATTGACGCTTACGGATATTGACCTTGTTGTCAATACGAAGAGCTCTATTGATATGGATATGTATGAGCTAGCGATTCGTCTTTCTCAATAACACATCAATAAAAAAGCTGATTCGAACTACCTCCACAGGTATCAACGAGTCAGCTTTTTTTGATATAAAATTCAAATTTAATGATTCGACGGTGTGCTGAACTTACGCTGAACAGCGATCAGTCTCCACATGAGAGCTGCAGCACCTACCGCGAGACCTGTGATTAATCCGATCCAGTAACCGTAAGGGCCTAATTCTGTATAGGTAGCGGTCAAATATCCGACAGGCAGTCCGATCAGCCAGTAAGCGACTAGTGTTATAAAAAATGCAGGATTAACATCCTTATATCCACGTAAAGCGCCTTGCACCGGCGTCGCCACGGCATCCGATATTTGAAAGAAGATGGCATAAACGAGAAAATGCTGTATTAGTTCAATGACAGTTCGATCGGTAGAATAAATCCCAGCCACTTGTTCGCCAAATACGATTAGAATGACCGCTGTAATGAGTGAGAGTAATACAGCTGATCCGATTCCGATATTGCTGTATGTTCTCGCATCCTTTGCCCGCTGTGCCCCGACTTCATATCCGACAAGTATCGTTAAAGCCATGCTGATGCTCAGGGGGAGCATATATAAGGTTGAGGCGAAATTCAAGGCAGCCTGATGCGCCGCGATCGTATTCGTATCAAATCTGCTCATAAGCAGTGTAACAGCAGAGAAGATTGAAGTTTCAAAAAAGATGGCAAACCCAATGGGTACTCCAATCTGCGTTAATTCTTTCCACTTTTGAATTGAAATCTTGTGTCGTTCACGAAAGATGCCATATTGAGCAAACGGCTCAACCCGATGGACAAAAAAGATAGCAATGATAAAAATAAACCAATACGTGACTGCCGAGGCAATACCCGCACCAATCCCTCCCAACTGAGGAAGACCTAAATTTCCAAAGATGAGCAAATAGTTTAGCAAAATGTTAACGGGTAAGGAGATTAGGGTAATCATCATTGTAATTCGAGTTTGTCCCAAAGCATCCATGTAATTACGGAGTACCGAGTACCCGAATAAGGGAACGATACCGAAGGCCATGGCAGACAGATAGTAGAAGGCCACCTCCTCGACCCTTTGCTCCAAGTTCATGAACTGAAGAATGGGATTCAGTAGAATCATGCCAGCGGCAATGACCACGATTCCGAGGACTCCGGCAAGATACAGCGCTTGTATGACATTGTACCGGACTTTATTTTTCTCCCCACTCCCAACAAGCTGGGAGACAATCGGGGTGATACCCATTAATATACCGCTGAGGCCTGTTTGAATAGGGATCCACAGACTGCTTCCAATGGCTACGCCGGCCAGATCCACAGGGCTAAAATGTCCGGACATGTTCGTGTCAAAGAACGTCATGGCTGATAAAGAAATTTGGGTGATAAGTATCGGAAGCAATATGACGAAGAATTGTTTCCACTTTTGAGCGTTGTTAAGTGTCTGATTCATATGCTGATCTCCAAGCGATGAATTATATTTTACTGATGGCACAAAAAAATATTTTAAAACATAACGATTGATTTGAACAGATTTATTTATGAAGGGTAGAGGGTGAGCATTAAAAAACCGCTCCCCCGGCAGCGATGGCAGCCGAAGAAGCGGTGGTTTTACTTAAAAAGATTATTGAAGATAGGAGTCGTCTTGATGCTCGCAGATGCTGTATTGAATAATTTCCATTGCATCCTCTGCTTCGAGTAATCCGAAACCGTCCCTTAGCACAATGAATGAATTCAGTTCGTTCTGCCGCAGGGTCGGAAGCATTTCCGGATACCATTTCATGACGATTTCTGACAGTTTTACCCTTTCCATTTCCACATTAATCACCCTTTCCCTAACTAAGAATCATTCGAGAAGAATCATTCATTGCCTCGGAAAAGCCAGTTGCCTGTGAAATACCCGGATAAAAAAGGTCCTCATGAGAAGGCTTGCACTTAATAGGAACGACGCACCATTATTATATCACAAAAATAATTAGAATTATACTTGACAAATGATCTAATTTCTTCTGAACGAGCCCATTATTCCTACCGTTTCCACGATGTTGACAAAAGCCTTGGGATCAGTAGCTCTTATGATCTGCTTCACCTCATCGAGCTCGTATTTGGTAGTAACCGTCATGAGCATGTCTTTTTCATGATCCGTAAATGCACCCTGGGTCTTAATCTTGGTGACACCTCTTTGTCTTGGTAACAATTGTTCAAGCATTTTATTTGTCTCATTGGTAACGATAAATAGGGTAACCTTCACATGTCCAATATGAATCAAATCAAGCACCTTACCGGTAATGTAGATGGAGAGCACCGAGATCAGCGCGATATTCCAGTCGTTGTTCAAATAACCGGCGAGCAGAATAATCATTCCGTTCATGACGGCAATGACGGCTCCCACCGGAAAATCACGAAACCTCGTAATTATGGACGCGACGATATCAAGACCGCCGGAAGAGCCGCCGGCACGAAATGCAAGTCCTGTTCCAGCGCCGATAAGTACACCTCCGAACACAGCAGAAGTCAGCTGGTCATGAGCAATTGCAGTCACGGGCAGAACATTCAGCATCCAGGTCGTAGCAATAACGTTTATAATGCTGAAGCTGATAAATCTGCGGCCCAGCAAGAACCACCCTGCAATGAGCAGTGGAATGTTGAATACGAAATACATGACATTAAAGTTAAGCGGAGTAAAATATCCGATGAGCATGGATATACCTGATATTCCTCCGCTAAGCAGCTCATGTGGCAGCAGAAACAGGTTGAATCCTGCTGCAATAATAGCGCCGCCTAGAAATACGATTAGCGATTTTGTAGTTAATTTTAGCACCAATTTCACCTCAGAAGTATCATACTATATTGATTACTGGTAATTGTAAATTGTTTTGTGATATAATATTTTGTGGATGTTCTTGAGTAGATCGCCTTTTTTCGAAAAAAGCATGTTTTGTTTTCAGTAAGTTTCAATAAACATCATATGTAGTTTAGACGATTCGGGAGAGAATCTATTCTCTCTATAGTGAAATTGTGAGATCATGCCATCCCATTTTTATCGTGCATGATGGGACAGCCTATATATTAACGCTACTTAAGAATACAGAGAAATGAAGTGGATAATGTCCACCATAATAGAAGGAGTTTGAATAAATTTGACAACTTTCTCAGAATTTAATCTAGAATCTAAGGTTCTGCAGGCAATTACCGAGCTCGGATTTGAAGAAGCAACGCCAATTCAAGCCAAATCCATTCCCGTTGCACTCACTGGCAGCGACTTGATTGGTCAAGCCCAAACAGGTACAGGTAAAACTGCAGCCTTTGGTATCCCGCTTATCAGCAAAATTTCCAAAACGGATGAGAAGATCCGCGCGCTGATCATGGCGCCAACTCGTGAGCTTGCCATCCAAGTGGCAGAAGAGATTGAGAAGCTATCCCGCTTCAAAGGTATCCGTACACTTCCTATATACGGCGGTCAAGATATCGTTCGTCAGATTCGTGCATTGAAGAAGAAGCCTCAAATTATTATCGGTACACCTGGTCGACTTCTTGACCATATCAACCGCAAAACCATCAAACTTGAAGATGTACAAACTGTCGTGCTTGATGAAGCAGATGAAATGCTGGATATGGGCTTCATGGAAGACATTCAGTCGATCTTGAAGCAAGTTCCAGATGATCGTCAAACGATGCTGTTCTCTGCAACGATGCCTCCTAACATTCAGAAGCTAGCTCAACAATTTTTGCACAATCCAGAACACGTATCTGTTATTCCGAAGCAAGTAAGTGCACCGCTTATTGATCAAGCTTATATCGAAGTACCTGAACGTCAGAAATTTGATGCACTCAGCCGTTTGCTGGATATGGAATCTCCTGAGCTTGCGATCGTATTCGGTCGTACGAAACGCCGTGTTGATGAATTGTCCGAAGCACTGCAAAAACGTGGTTACTCTGCGGATGGACTTCATGGTGACCTGTCTCAGAATCAGCGTGATACCGTAATGCGTAAATTCCGTGATGGAAGTATTGATGTACTCGTTGCAACGGATGTTGCAGCACGTGGTCTAGACGTATCTGGTGTGACTCATGTTGTTAACTTTGACCTTCCGCAGGATCCGGAAAGCTATGTACACCGTATCGGCCGTACAGGTCGTGCAGGTAAAGAAGGTGCGGCGTGGTCCTTTGTAACACCACGTGAGATTGACCACCTGCATTTCATCGAGCGTGTAACACGTCATCGTATTCCACGCAAACCGCTTCCTACACTTGCTGAAGCGATTGAAGGGAAGCAACGTGTAACTGCTGAACGCCTTCTGGAAATTGTACAAGACGGAGAGCTTAACGAATACAAAGGTATCGCTATTCAGCTATTGGAGCAATATGATTCCGTACAGCTCTTGTCCGCAGCGCTGAAACTGCTGACAGGCGACAAGAAGGATGCAGCCATTGAGTTGACTCCTGAGGATCCAATTCGTGCTAAACGCCGTAAGCCAGATGTTCGTTCCAGTGGACGTAAGCCTTCTGGCGGCTATGGTAACCGTAGCGGCGGTGGATACAACAGAGGTGGAAGCGGAAGCGGAAGCGGCAATAAAGGCGGATACGGTAATCGTAGAGATGGCGGAAGAGACGGCGGAAGCGGTGGATACAACCGTGACCGCGATCGCGATCGCAAATCCCGTCCGTACAACAACAATAACGAGAATCGCAGACCCTCAACCCGTCGTGACGACAGCTCGTTTCAATAATTAATAGAGAGACAAGACGAAGCATCTTATGCTTCGTCTTTTTTTCTATTTGTGATTATTAGCAGAAGAAAGTTTTGGAAATGATGACAAGCAGAATGAACAATACGAGAATTGTTCCAAGAGAGAACCAGCCATCGTATCCACAGCCAGTAGAAACACCACCAACCTGACCTCCGCATCCGTATCCATAGGACATTGCAGTCACCTCCTTTATAAAGTGAAGTGGCTCATCGACTACGCAATATCCTATGGTAGAACTGTACCGATTGATTAGACGACTGCCCATGAATTATCAAAATAGGCTGTTATCTTGATCTTCTGTTAATAGAAGTGTATTTAAGCCGAGATTTCCGCGTTGGTCTAGCTTTTGCGTACGGTTATGCTGTATAGTTATAGGTAGGTTAAGTTAATGTGAATTAGCGAGAGATTATCACCTAAGATGATGCATGCAGGCGAGAGAATGAGCCTCGCGTATGTGTTAAGGAGGAGACGTGTTTTGGAATTTAAAGGAGCTATGGGTGGTATATATCGCCTGACGGAGTGGATAACAAGATTCGCAGCATCGAACCTATTGTGGGTACTGTGTGCCTCGCCATTTTTCTTCTTTTTGGTGATTAAGGTTCTTGTTATGGGTCAAGGAATGACGAATGAATCCATTCAAATGAACTGGGCATTGGGTATTGTGGCACCGTTTACATTTTTCCCTGCAACATCTGCGCTGTTTAATGTAGTTCGTAAATGGGTCATGGGTGATACAGATGTACCAATTATGAGAACATTTTTTACAGGATATAAGGAAAACTACAAGCAAAGCATGATCGGCGGTGTTTTCTATACACTGCTGGTGGTCATTATGTATTTGGATTATACGGTTTATATGACCCAATTCCAGAACCTCCAGTTAATCGGAATAATTATGCTGATTCTGCTGCTTCTGCTATGTGTGTCGATGTTCAACTTTTTCTCGATGGTAGTACATTATCATATGTCCATTGGAATGATCATTAAAAATGCCGTACTGATTACATTGATTCGGCCGTTCCGTGTGTTTTCATCACTGCTCGGTGCCGGACTATTATGCTACATCGGCATGCAGTACCCTGCATTGTTCTTTTTCTTTATTGGAAGCCTGATCGCATGGTTTGCCTTCTTTAACTTCTATGCTACGTTCACTAAGATGCAGGAGCAGGCTGAGAAGCTGCAGGCCAGCCGTGAGGAAGAAGGCGAGTCACAGGAGAGTGATTCGTTAGAGACGGACTCCAGGCCACAGGACAATACAAAATAAACAGCATTGCAAAGACTTGTTTATAGCTGAGCTGCTTAGAAGGATAAATGATTTTATCCTTAGCAAGAATTTTAGCAATTGCTGATCATACATTTACTTTTTTGTAGAATAGCGATATAATGTTTCTACATCCTGCGATGTTCGTTTCGGTTATTCGTTGTTTTGAACCAATGACTATGTCTCGGGAGATCAATACGAAATGCAGCTGACCTGCCCTGTCTATATGACATGGGGACTTCATAACCATTTCTGCGGTCACCCACCTGCTACAGCAGGTTCAGAAGACAATATAATCGGACGGCATTAGCGGGTATCCTTTTTGGATGAATTTTAGAGACATCTCACACGTACTCTACATAAGGGTACATTTGGGGATGTCTTTTTTGTTGTTATAAGTAGTGACGTGTCTCCGAGCGGGAGAGGTAGATTATGTCTTTTGCTAAGGAGTTAACAATGATACACTAAAGAGAGATTATAGGTACGGCTACATACAAAGGAGGAAGGGTCTTGTCACTCAAAAGAACACTAGTCGGCATTGTTCGCAGTATGGAAGGAACAAGTGACCGCGCCAAGGATCCAAAAATGAAGACACGCTATTATAATTTGTCTAAGGATAAGGCATGGGAAGAAATATCATCGCTGATGAAGAAGGTTCCTGGATTTAAAGTTCTTCATGAAGTGCCCTCAGTTGGGGAGATTACTATGGAGAAGCGAACATCGTTTGGACGTACGCTAGATATTACCGTGTCCATTATTCAGGTCACACCTGTTCGAAGCGCCATTGATATTTATTCAGCTTCAAGAGGTTCGATGGGTGATCTGGGGTCCAATTACCGCATTATTCTTCAGTTGTTCGATATCATAGATAAGAAGATCGGCAAACACAAGGTTGTAGGCGAATAAGACCCAAAAAAGCGAGACAAAGGCACGCCTTTTTCTCGCTTTTTGCATGTATTGTGTTGAGCTATCCAGTTCCGCTGCGTTAATTAGAGCAGTTCTTTAACCGCTGCAATGGCTGCTTCGTAATTAGGGTGCTCTGACATTTCGGACAAATATTCCACATAAGTTATTTTGTCGTTTGCATCAATGACAAATATGGAGCGCATGTCGAGCTGGAATTCTTTGATCAGTACGCCATAAGCCTGGCCGAAAGACTTAGACTTATAGTCAGATAAGGTAATGACCTTATCGACGCCTGCTGCACCACACCAGCGCGCTTGAGCAAATGGAAGATCAGCACTAATCGTTAGAACGACAACATTGTCGCCTAGATCAGCCGCCGCTTCGTTAAAACGACGAGTCTGTGTATCGCAGACCCCTGTGTCAAGAGAAGGGACTACGCTGATTAGTTTGATCTTGCCTGCATAGTCTGACAAATGTGCTTCTTCAAGCAGATTTAGATTTAAAGTGAAATCCGGCGCTGGGTCACCAGCCTTAAGTTCCGGGCCGATCAGTGTAATCGGATTGCCTTTAAAAGCTGCTACACCTGTACGTTCTTGAGTCATCTATTATGTACCTCCTTGAGATTGGTGATCTTGGACACTATCTATTATAATCTTTATAGGAAGCTCATGTCCAACACAGGACAATGGAAGGATGAGGCCATGATTTTTTTACGATATGAGAACTGGAAAGGGTATTTGCGATATTACCCAATAACTTCAATACTACTTGCAGCGAATATTATTATGTATGTTGTGCTGTTAATTGACGGTGGGCCGAATGATGCGCTTACTCTTATGAAATATGGTGCGCTGACTAATATTCCACCATGGAATGAAGAGATATGGCGGTTATTTGCTTCGATGTTCCTTCATTCAGGCTTTTCCCATTTGTTGTTTAATTGCTTTGCTCTTCTCGTATTTGCTCCGCCGCTTGAACGGCTTCTTGGCTTTTGGCGGTATGCAATACTATATATCGGAAGTGGTTTGGTAGGAAATATCATTTCACAGGCTTATTATAATAATTTAACGAATCCCACCCTGTCCATTGGGGCATCAGGAGCCATCTACGGAGTATACGGTGCATTTCTCTATATCGTTCTGTTTCAACGTAACCTAATGGATGATGCATCGAGAAAAACGATTTATACCATTCTCGGCTTTGGTATTATCTTTTCACTTGGTGTTGCCAACATCAATATGGCTGCTCATTTGGGCGGACTGATCGGCGGTTTCTTCCTATATGGTCTGATCATCAGACTGTTAAAGCGCCGTTGATTCATTCTGGATGTCATGATACATTAAAGACATGAACTGCTTTCCATGGAATGACTTGGGATTGTTTTAAGCAGATTGGAGCGATTGAACGAGTGGAACTTAGACAGTTGCAATACTTTTTAAAAGTTGCGCAGAAAGAGCATGTAACGCAGGCTGCGGAGGAATTGCATGTGGCACAATCCGCAGTGAGCAGACAAATTCATCATCTAGAGGAAGAACTCGGAATCGACTTGTTCATGCAGAAGGGGCGTAATCTACAGCTAACCCCTGTGGGGCAATTGTTTTGCAAAAGAGTTGAGGGTATTCTGAAAGACCTGGATCGAGCTGTTGGAGAGGTTCATGAGTTTCTTGATCCGGAAAAAGGCGAGATTCGAATCGGGTTCCCGCACAGCCTGGGTATTCATCTGATTCCGACGATCGTTTCAGAGTTCCGTAAACGCTATCCTAACGTTAAGTTTAAATTCAAGCAAGGGATGTTCCCGACTTTAATTAGAGATGTATTATCTGCTGAGGTTGATCTGGCTTTTGTATCCCCGTTTCCAGAGAAGCATGATCAAATTGCAGGGGATATCGTACTGACTGAAGAATTATTTGCCATTTTACCTCAGAATCATCCTCTCGCTACAGAAGAATCAATTACATTAGATCAACTGAGAGATGATAAGTTTATATTGTTCAGTAAAGGCTACTCATTAAGGCCTATCGTATGGCATGCGTGTCTGGAGGCAGGATTTACACCTCGAATCGCGTTTGAAGGTGAAGAGACCGATACCATTCGGGGGCTTGTCGCGGCGGGAATGGGCGTAAGCGTGCTGCCGGAGATGGCTTTGTTTCAGACAAACCCGCTTCAGCCTGCCAGAGTTCGTATCAAGAGTCCAACAGTGACTCGAACGATTGGGCTCATTCATCGTAGCGATGAGAAGCTTCCGCTAGTAGCGCAGTCATTTCGAACGTTCTTGCTCGACTATTTTGGTCTAGACAACAGCAAAACCCCGGTCAAATAATTGACCGGGGTTCTTTGTGCGTTTCTATTCGCGATTGCTCGTAAAAATACCGATGTAGCGAATGAGTTCGAGTAACGAAATCAGTGCAGCTGCTACATAAGTGAGAGCTGCGGAGTTAAGCACTTTACCTACACCGCGTTCTTCTTCGCTTCGTACATAACCTTCTTCGACAATAATGCGCCGAGCCCGGTTACTAGCATTAAATTCGACTGGCAGAGTAACGAGCTGGAAGGCTACAGTTACGGAGAAGAATATAATACCTAGACCAATCAAGTTGAATGCGTTGAAGATAAAGCCTGCCAATAGAAGGAAAGGAGCAATACCGGATGCAAAATTAACGATCGGGAATATCCGGTGACGAAGGACCAGCATCGGATAATGTTCTTTGTGCTGAATTGCGTGTCCTACCTCGTGAGATGCAACAGCTACAGCCGATATGCTTCTCTCATAATATACTGGCTCAGATAACCGGACTACACGATGAATTGGATCATAGTGATCTGATAAGGCTCCTCTTACGGGTTCAATCGGAACATCATGCAAACCGTTCGTATCCAGCATGTGTCTGGCTACATCATAACCTGTCAAACCGGTTGAATTATCTACTTTAGCCCATTTCTTAAATGTCCCTTGAACGCGGAATTGCGCCCAAACCGACAGTATGATGGCTAAGATCAGCAATACAAACATCATACACACCATACCCCCATACTTCTATTAAGATGAAATTACATCATGGAGCTCTCAAGCATAATTTTTAGTGCTTCCATGCAAGCAGCACTCTTGGTAAGAAGAGCAGTGACGACTTTACGCTGCTGAGCGGGCTTCATTTCCTCGAGAAGAGGCTTGAGCTCGTTCATCTCACGTTCAAGCTGCTCTACATGAATCTCCAAGCTGGTAAGCTTGCTGGTTACTTGTTCATTAGCCGAAACGTTACTCCACTTATCTAAAGAAGTCTTGATCTCTTCGAGACTATACTTCTCTAGTTTCATCTGGATAATACGTTCAATTCGGTTTAAGGTTTCACTATTATATAATCTATAATTTTTCTGAGTACGCTGCTCTGGAGTAATTAATCCAAGCTTCGTATAGTAGTCAATTGTACGTTCGCTGACACCGGCAGCCTTTGACAATTCACCGATTCGATACAGCTTCATATCCCCATCCCAAAACACTCACCTTTCCATATAACTCTACATAAACATGATACATGATAACTCTACATAAACATGATACATGATCTAGAACCATACAGTCAAACGTGACGCTTTTCCAGTGAACAACGAGAGCAACACGGGATTCCGGTGGTTATCGTCTTTTAAAAATACTCTTGTCAATGTATGGGTGTTCTTTTATAATTGCAATGGGAATAAATTTTTCATTACATGTTATTAAAATTAACATTGATCTATACATAAACACGTGTTTTCTTGAATTGTATGTCAAGAGTTCCTAGTATCATTAGCAAATATTTAAGCTCAACTCAGTTATATTGTTATCTCAAATACTAATTCGAACGACACCTTTTCGGCCTATCATGGTATGATGAAGAGGAACACGTCTAGGGGGACAGATCTATGGAACCTCTGAAATCTACGGGCAAAGCTTCATTCTCATTGGATGATTTGAAGAAAGTGCATTCTATACCTGCACTGAAACAAGCTCGAATGCAGAAGCAAGAGGAATTGCAAGACCTAGCAGCAACAGTATCTTTGATTGAATGGTATCAGATGGTAAATGATTTGCATGATTGTATTGCTAGACAAGTCATTGAAATATGTGAGAGTGAGATGGAAGCTGAAGGATATGGGCTGCGGCCTGTGCCTTATGCATTTGTTGTATTTGGGAGCTCTGGCAGAGGTGAGGCTACACTGTGGAGTGATCAGGACAATGGCATGATTATTAGCGACTTGCCTCATCCAGGCAAGGAGACTTACTTTCAGGAGCTGGGCAAGAGGGTATCTAATTCACTGGAAGCCGTTGGTTATGCCAAGTGTGAAGGTAAGGTCATGTGCTCGGAGCCTTTATGGAGACGAACGCTTGCCTCATGGAAGCAGCAGCTTGCGGATTGGACAGATGATCTGAAATGGGAGCCTGTTCGATACTTGATCATCGCTGCAGATCTAAGGCATGTAGGTGGAGAGCGTACCTTATCAGAGGATTTTCGCAGTCACTTTAGCCAATTGTTCCAATCTACGCCAGATCTTGCCTCGGCCGTATTGAGAAATACGGTAAAGCACAAGGCAACCCTGAACATCCTGGGGCGCGTGGTAACCGAGAGGTTTGGTGAGCATGCTGGCGGATTCGATATCAAATACGGCATGTATATTCCGCTTGTTAACAGTGCTCGTTATATGGCCTTGCTGAACGGACTAAGGGATACGAACACGATTAAACGTCTTAACAAGCTTGCCAGGCTTGAAGCGGTTCCTCTTCATTCAGTGGATGCATGTGAAGATGCCTTTAAAATTGCTCTGAAGCTGAGGAGAGTTACTGAGGTTGAAGATGAGAATGGTATTATTTCAAGCAGCGGCTACATTGGAGAAGAACAATTAAAACAAAGAACGATTCTGTATGAGCTTAGGGAAGGTTTAAGTACAGTGAAAAAAGTGCACCGTAACCTACAGCGACAGCTTCGATTTGTGGAGAGGAGACGCCCATGAAAGACCCGGTAAGGGGCAATAACGGTTTTTGGAACTCGTTTAGGCAGGGAGGGGTGCCCTCGGCAATCGCTTCTATGCTCGGCGCCCCTACCGCACAGCAGATGGCCTTTTTACGTTCATTGATGCGGGAGAATCGGAAACCAGAAGCGCTCAGAACACCTTTATCCGAGCTGGATGCGGTTGTATTCGATCTGGAGACGACAGGCTTTGCGCCGCAGCATGGAGACGAAATCCTATCCTTTGGTGCAGTTCGGGTAGTAGGCGGTGAGATTATTGAAGATGAGCAGTTCTATACGCTGGTCAAACCCAAAGTCCCTATACCAGAACATATCACCGAATTGACGGGTATTACACCTGATATGACTCGTGATGCTCCGCCAATATTGGAGGGACTTCATGACTTTATGTCCTTTGTAGGTGGACGTGTCTTGGTAGCTCATGCAAGCGCTCATGATAAATCCTTTTTGAATGCGGCATTATGGAAGACCTCCAGAGTGAGACTTAGTCATCGGGTTATTGATACGATGATGCTGGCCAGATGGCTGGAGCCTCAGCGGAATGGATACGGGCTAGATGAATGTCTGGAATCTCGGGGAATTCCCATTCACGGAAGACACCATGCGCTTAAGGATGCCATGATGACGGCACGCTTATGGGGTTGTTATTTGGATGATATCGCTGAGATGGAGGTTCATACCCTATCCGATTTGTATGACCACTTAAGTCATGCTTAGTGAAGATTCAATAAGAGTCAGCCTCTCTCCACTTTTTTGGATCGTGTATCCCTTGAGCTCCATTTGTTTCTTATCATAAGTTAATGAACCAATGAGATAAGTCTTGAGCAAGGCGCCATATTGCTGGAGTGATTCCAGATCGTCAGGCGAAGGATAAGGTGACGAATTAGGATGGCTGTGAAATAAGCCTATCAAATCGGGTGTGCCAAGCACGTGTTTAACCCAGATGCCTGGATCCAGCTCGAAATGGTGTAATGGGTCAGGTGCGGTATTCGGGACCGGGATATATTGAAGCAGGCGGATGACATGATGCTGATCCATATGGCCGAGAAGTATGCCGCAAGCTTCATAAGGATATTTTTCAACCAGATGCCTTTCCAGTGCCGTAAATACTTCTTGTGTAATAATCATCTCTATTCTCCTAATGATTCGACATCATATATATACTTTTTCTGATAAGGCTCCTGAGCAGGAGCTTTTTTTATTTTACATCCATCCTTCTTTTGTCCCTTGGATTGATACAATCTTCAAAAAAAGGGTAGAATGATAAAAATGAACAACCAAAATGTTTAAATATACCCTTAGATGAAGCAGCTCAGGGTATGATTCATTACTTTATAATAAATGAAAAGGGACGGACAAATGAAACGTAATCTATACATTATCATTGGAGTATTGCTGCTCGTTGGCATTGCGATATGGCAAGCCGGCGGAGGGAGAGGACTGAGTCAGCTTCAATCTGTATTTCAGGCAGAGGAGCCAGTGCCAACAGAAGTAGGAGCGAAGGCTGGAATGCTCGCACCTTCTTTTCAATTAAATGGAATGGAAGAAGGTACATATGAAGTAGGCGGGAAGCGTGACAAACCAGTGATGCTGAACTTCTGGGCCTCATGGTGTGAGCCCTGCAAGATGGAGGCGCCTACGCTGAATCATATATCTGAAACTTACAAGGATCAGCTTGATATTTACGGGGTTAATGTTACTAAATATGACACGGAAAAGGATGCAGCTGAATTTGTTGATACCTTTCATGTCAAATTCCCCATCCTGATGGATTCAGATGGCGCGATCTATGATTTGTACAAGGGAATGGCGTTTCCTACCAATGTATTGATTGATGAGAATGGCGTCATTCGAGAGGTTATTCTCGGCATCCTGTCCGAAGAAGAGCTTGAGAATAAAATCAAGGATTTACTGAAGTAATCCTATAGAACATGAACAAAAAGAGGCTGCTGACCATCTCAGCAGCCTTTTTTTCAATCATCTTAATGATTGACCATTCCTTGAGCCAATGTATCTGGTTCTACAATTTCCGAGGGTACTTCGTCCAGGAGCGCATATCTAAAGCTGTCGACGAGTGCTTCCCAGCTGGCTTCGATGACATTCTCCGATACCCCTATTGTATTCCAGCCATCGCTGAAGTTCTTAGATTCAATAAGTACTCTTACTTTGGCTGCCGTCGTATCCTTATCATCAAGCACCCGAACCTTGTAGTCCGACAAATGCATTTCCTGCAGAGAAGGATAGTATGTCACTAGGGCTTTGCGAAGCGCGTTATCCAGTGCATTGACCGGCCCGTTGCCTTCAGCTGCTGTATAATGACTTCGACCGCCGACACTTAATTTAACAAAAGCTTCAGATACAACTGGCTTTCCTGCTGTCTTCTCAACTAGCATTTTGAAGGATTCGAAGGTGAACAGTTCCTTGACTTCTCCATTGGCCTCCCTGATCAGAAGCTCGAGCGATCCGTCTGCCCCTTCAAATTGATAGCCTTGATGCTCCATATCTTTGATTCTGTCAATCACTTGACGGGAGTGGGAGCTGGTAGGATCTAATTCAATGCCGAGCTCCTGGGCTTTGGATATAATATTGCTCTGACCGGCCAGTTCAGATACAAGAATTCGCTGCTTGTTTCCGACCTGCTCTGGGGCAATGTGCTCATAAGTACGAGAATCACGTAAAATGGCGGATACGTGTATGCCTCCTTTGTGAGCAAAAGCTGCACTGCCGACATAAGGCTGATTCACCGGCATATTGACATTGGCGATTTCACTGACATAACGCGAGACATTCGTTAGCTGTGCAAGCTTGTCTTCCTCAATACAATGATAACCTAATTTAAGCTGCAGATTCGGGATCACCGAGCACAAATTGGCATTTCCACAGCGTTCGCCATAACCATTCATCGTTCCCTGAACATGTCTGGCCCCGGCAGAGATGGCGGCTAGTGTGTTGGCAACCGCTAATTCGCAATCATTATGCGTGTGAATGCCAAAGTTCGCTTCAGGAAGGTGAGATACCACCGCTCTTACGATTTCCTGAATTTCATGAGGCATCGTTCCTCCGTTTGTATCGCACATTACAAGCCAATCCGCACCCGCTTCATAGGCTCTTGTCATTACGGAGAGCGTATACTCGGGGTTGTTCTTGTAACCGTCAAAAAAATGCTCGGCGTCAAAAATGACTTCCAAACCGTTTCGTTTCAGATAATGGATCGAATCATAAATCATATCTAGATTCTCTTCCAAAGTCGTCTGCAGCGCCGTATGAACATGAAAATCCCATGACTTGCCGACCAGTGTAGCTGCATCGGCACCAGATTCAATAATTCGGTTCAGGTTAGCATCCGTCTCGGCGTTTCCGCCCTTCCGGCGAGTGCTGCCAAAAGCGACAATCTTCGAGGTTAACCCCAATTGTTGAACACGCTTAAAAAATTCAATATCCTTCGAATTGCTTCCTGGAATTCCGCCTTCAATGTACTCAACGCCCAGATAATCGAGCTTCTTGGCAATGTTCAGCTTATCATCAACCGATAGACTAATTCCCTCCCCTTGCGTACCGTCACGAAGTGTCGTATCGAAGATTGAGATGTTCTTAGACATGTTGATCCCCCTTTGGAAGTCCACTAAAACCGTTTTTAATAATTTATTATAGCAGTTCTCACCTGGAATGTAAGATGGAAATTTGATAATTTATGATTATAAATAATAGAATGAAAAATTGCTGTGTTATTATATAGAATGAGAGGTAGTCTTTTATTATTCTATATAGTAAACAGGAAATTAGAATAAATAGACAGAGGGTATGTGATGTGAACAACGTTAAAGATTACTATCCTGCCAATGGACGCGTCATTTTACATGTGGATATGAATGCTTTTTATTGCTCGGTTCATGCCGCAGAAGAACCACATTTATATGCAGGCAAACCAACGGCAGTCGCAGGAAGCAGTGAACAGCGCAAGGGTGTAATTGTCACGTGTTCATACGAGGCACGGGGTCGTGGAATCAGCACGGGTATGGTGGTCAATCAAGGACTGCGCCAATGCCCTGAGCTCATTGTTATTAAACCCGATTTTAATCTGTATCGAAAATACTCTAAAGCCTTCATGAGCATTGCTTACGAATATACTCCGCAGCTGGAGGCCACTTCAATA
Organism: Paenibacillus sp. TCA20; assembly: GCF_000732325.1. Lineage (GTDB taxonomy): Bacteria > Bacillota > Bacilli > Paenibacillales > Paenibacillaceae > Paenibacillus > Paenibacillus urinalis. The sequence goes on along the minus strand of NZ_BBIW01000001.1, from coordinate 404,068 downwards.
GATGAATGTTATCTTGATATTACCGGCTCCAAGCAATTTGGAACCCCGATGGAGATTGCAGAGACGATTCAAAACAGGATTAACGAGGAGCTGGGAATCCCATGTTCCATCGGAATTGCCCCCAATAAATTGCTGGCCAAAATGGCTTCGGATATGAAAAAACCGAACGGAATCACGGTTCTGCGGCTGCGGGATGTCCAGAAGAAGCTGTGGCATAGACCATGCGGAGAGCTATTCGGAATTGGCCGCAAAACAGCAGAGAAGCTGCGCAAGATCAACATCCATACGATTGGAGAACTCGCAAAGGCTGAAGAGAGCTTATTGCGGGATTACTTTGGAGTGCTCGGAACGTGGATGAAACAAGCAGCTCATGGAATTAGTGATTCCCAGGTAAGCCCGGTGCGGGAGCCGAACAAGTCCATTAGTCACACGACAACGCTTCCCGAGGATATCTCGAGTGAGGCGGATATTAATCGTGTGCTGCTCAATATAAGTGACCAGGTGGCCCGGAGACTTCGCAGGCATGGGATGGTGACAGAGGGGATTCAAATTACGATTCGCACGCCTGATATGAAGACAATAACTCGTTCGCAGATGCTGCAAACGCCGACTGATCATGATCAGGATATATATAAGGAAGCAACTTCACTATTCTATCGACAGTTTGGAGCGGGTAAGCCGCTTCGACTGCTCGGGATTACGCTTCACAGCTTGATTCCAAAAAGTGAATCTGCCGTCCAATTGGACCTGTTCGACTATGAGCAGCAATTCAAGCGAGAGTCCTTAACCCATGTCATGGACGAGCTTCGGAATAAGTTCGGAGAGAATGCAGTATTAACTGCGGGTATGTTAGGTAATGACCCTTCGGTGCTGATCAGAAACTATAAGGAACGGGGTACTTCCTTGCAAAAAGACAATCTACCGAGACCGGAATAGGGCGGATTATAAGAGGGATAATAACCCAAAATGATTTGTATTTGTTTTCACTTTGTATTAATATGATTGTTAGCATAGTTGAACCTACTGTTTGGTGTTAATTAATAGGAGGCAGAGAAGAAATGGCTAAATATACTTGGGTAGAGAAAGATACATGCATCGCCTGCGGAGCTTGTGGAGCGACGGCACCTGATATCTACGACTACGATGACGAGGGTCTGGCAGAGGTCATCTTTGATGGTGATTCCAACCGTGGAGTTATAGAAATTCCTGAAGATCTTCATGATGATATGCAAGATGCTTGTGATGGTTGCCCGACAGACTCCATCAAAATTGCAGATGATCCTTTTAACAAGGAAGGCTAATGTACCTCCTTCATTTGAGACCTGATACCAATACGGTATCAGGTTTTTTTGTTTTATCCGATATATCATTCATAACCTATATCAAGGGGAGATAAGTCATGCGCATGCCGCACGATCTGAAATCCTACGTTCAGAAGCATCCGGATAATCAAATGGCCTGGTATCTGCTAGGGAAGGATTACGAACGATCCGGTCAGACAGCGAAAGCGAACTATTGCTTTGAACGTTCAGGAGGAATATATGAAGCATTTGAGCACAGTAAAGCTCCTGCCCAGGTGTGGATGGAATATCAGCATAAGCTCATGCAATTGGAACAGCAGCGGAAAAAACAACAGATCAAGCGCAAAACTGCCGCCATCCTCTTATGGCTATTGTTGCTTGGCCTGGTTCCTTCAGCGATGGCACCTGATGCAATGAATATTGACGTTGTTACAGAGCTTGCAGGAGAATCATTGCCTGAACAAGGACTTGAAATTATAGATTACTCCGAAGAGCAGGGTGCTGCACATGAATCAGAAGCATATGAGGCAGGTCTAGAACCGCCTAGGTTTACGGGAATTCCTCAGATCAATGGGGAGGTTACGGATGAAGCTGCAGGCAAATTGATGAATCAGCTGCGACGTACTGATGCATCAATTATAACGCTTGGCTTGGAGCAGGAGAATGAATTTCTCATATGGGGGGCTTCAACTGCAAGGCCGCCAGTGTATCAATTTCATAGTAATGGTGAAGGCACAGTGACGAGCCAATCCTTGCTGCCCGAGTGGTGTAAATGCACGCCTGAGGATCTTAAGAATCTGTCTGCAAGTGCTATAAGCTGGGGACAAAAAGAAGAGCAGGCGATCGCTCTACGGAGTGCAATAACAGCATACAAACAGTTAAATGGTGTGTATCCAGCGCGTATTGAGCAATTAATGAAGCCTTTTCCGAATAATCACATTGGCGGTGTAAGTTCTTCTATGCGGGAGCTGTATCCTGAGATGCTTGATTATATGCAATCGGTCACAGCAGACTATAGAGATTCAGAGCCTGACCCGATCATGGGAGAGCAGTCCAGCGAAGACGGGCCATCACTTCCCAGCTTTGAAGATACATATGGCGGTGAACCTTATATGAAGGAATCCCTTTCGATCATAGTAAACAAGGAGACCCATCGATTGACTTTGCTGAGCGGAAACATCGTATTGCGAAATTATGAAGTGGGTCTAGGAGGCGAGAAGACACCTGAGGGCGATTTCGTTATATCAGATAAGGTAGTGAATCCGAATGGACGTGCAGACGGCGAATTCGGAACAAGAGGCATGCAGTTGTCAGATACGGATTACGCGATTCATGGCACGAACGAACCGGGAAGTATTGGGCTTGATGAATCCCTGGGCTGCATACGCATGCACCAAGAGGATGTAGAAGAATTGTTTGCGTTTGTACCGCCGGGTACACGGGTTACGATTAAAGACAGCGCCGATACCCCAACGCAAATCATTGCTCCGGAACAGGCCGGGGACCGATTTCAGCCGGAGCTTGTCCCCGGACAGACGAATCCGGACAAAGTATATCACTGGCTTAATTAAGCGGTTGTCATTTCTCCAATAATCACGAGTACAACAATGAGGATGATGAGCAGCAATACACTTAATGCGGTCCAAAAAACGGCCTTGCGGTTCACTTCTTCTTTTTTTTGCTGTAGTGAGGGCTTCTGACGTTTGGTTGCCATGTAAAGTGAATCTCCTTTCTCGTAATGGAAAAATATAAGCAGACGTTTAAATGCATAAGTTTCTATGCTTAAAATGGATGGTATACTTCATTGTAGTCAATTTACTGAGTATTTTCAAAGCTCCGTTATTCCCTTGGGTCCCTCTCCCTTTTCTTTTAGAACGAAAACAGCTAAACTAAAATTTAGAAGGATTTCTGCCTTTTCGAGAGTGCAGTTTATCCATAAGAATATGTAAACGGAGTGGGTCATTTGCTGTATCGTAATATTGGTAAACCTCTATTCTTCAAAATGGATCCGGAAAAAGCACACCATCTTGTAATTGGTGGAATGAACCAAGCAGGCTCATTTCCCGGAGGCACCAGCCTTCTCAAGACCATGTACGGTGTTAAGGAAACACCGGATCTGGCGACCGATTTATTCGGATTACATTTCCCATCACCAGTAGGCCTTGCAGCCGGACTGGACAAAAATGGGGAAGCCGTGCCTGGGTTTTCTTCCATCGGATTTGGCTTCATGGAAGTGGGAACGGTAACACCAAAGGCACAGCCGGGGAATGACCAGCCAAGGCTGTTTAGACTCCCACCAGACGAAGCACTTGTGAATCGCATGGGCTTCAACAATCATGGTGCGGAAGCGATGGCGGGAATCTTATCCAAGCTTAAAGATATTTCCATTCCGGTTGCCATCAATATTGGTAAAAATAAAGCTACCTCTAATGAGGATGCTCCAGGAGACTATCGCAAATGCATCCAAATTTTGTATCCATACGCAGATTTTTTTGTCGTAAACATTAGTTCTCCGAATACACCGGATTTAAGAAGCCTGCAGCATGGAAGTGAGCTGACGGAATTGTTATCCGCGGTAATGGACGAAATGGAACAGCAATCGCGTTCCTATGGGCGTTCCAAATCGGTATTGGTCAAGATTGCTCCAGATGTGACAGAAGCTGAGCTCGAATACATGGTCGATACGATTTCAAACAGTGGTGTTTCGGGCATCATAGCTACCAATACGACCATTAGCCGCGACGGCTTAACCCATGCGAATGCCAAGGAAACGGGCGGACTCAGCGGCAAGCCATTGCGCGAGCGGTCTACTGAGATTATTAGCCGAGTATATCGTCAGACGGGCGGAAGACTGCCCATCATTGGGTCCGGAGGAATCTTCACGAGCGAGGATGCTTATGAGAAGATCAAGGCGGGAGCCAGTCTGGTTGAAATTTATACTGCATTAATTTATGAAGGTCCCGAAATTAATCAAAAGCTTCATGCCGGATTACGTGAACTGCTGCAGAGAGACGGATATCGTCATATATCGGAAGCCGTCGGCGCTCTGCACCGATAAAGATGCAGGTATCGATTAAGGTTTGAAGCAAGAAGCAAAAGACAGGAGGCATACTTATGGACGGTAGAGATTGGGGGACATTTTTGCTTCCTTACGAACAGGCCGTAGAGGAACTTAAAGTTAAATTTAAGACGATGCGGGCAGAACTCAAAAAACGTGAAGAATATGCCCCTATAGAATTTGTAACGGGAAGAGTCAAGAAAATATCGAGTATTCTGGATAAAGCCAAACGTCTCGATGTGCCTATGAACCAGATCGAAACCGGCATTGAGGATATTGCAGGTATTCGGATCATGTGCCAATTCGTTGAAGATATTCGGCGGGTTGCCGAATATATACGGGAGCGCAAAGATCTGAAGGTGCTGTATGAGAAGGATTATATTACGAATTTCAAAGAGAGCGGCTATCGCAGCTTCCATATGATTGTGGAGTATCCAGTCCAGACAGCGTTAGGTCAGAAGCATGTACTGGCCGAAATTCAGATTCGGACACTGGCGATGAATTTTTGGGCGACAATTGAACACTCCTTAAATTACAAATTTAGAGACTCCTTGCCCGAGGATGTAAGAGGCAGATTGAAGAAAACAGCGGAAGCAGCCTTTATTCTGGATAATGAGATGTCAGCCATCCGGCTTGAAATTCTTGATGCACAGAAAACATTCGAAGATGAGTCCAACATCATTACCAAAACACTTGCCATCATACACCAGCTTTATTTCTATCATCTTGTTGATGAAGCCATTGAGGCTCAGGCGAAATTCAACGAATATTGGCAGCAGCATGATATGGAAGCCATCAAGCAATTGTCAGTAGAAGTGAAGGAACTGCTGAATAAGGCTAGGAAAGGCAGCGACAACAGCGATGTCTAAATACGAGGCTCTCTATTTGGATTATCTGGTGTATTTTAATCGGGACCGGGATTATTTCGAATGTCATGAAGTGCTTGAGGAGCTATGGCTTGAACAGAACAAGGAGCCGGTCTATAAAGGCTTGCTGCAAGTCGCCGTCGGCATGTATCATTTCCGTAATCAAAATATACGCGGCGGCTACATGATGCTTGAGAGTGCGGTGGATATTCTGGAGAAGTATCCGGCACAGACCCTTGGCATTGAGCTGGAGCTGCTGGTCGATACGAGCCGCAGCCTTGCGAAGAAGCTTCGGAGCTATGACAGCCAGCCGATTTCTTATCAAGATTTCACGATTGTGATCTGTGATGATGAGCTGGATGAAGCTGTGCGCGTGAGGGCTCAGTCGATTATGCCCATTATTCCACAAAGACGAAGCCCAACCCGTGGAAGAATATATGAAGAACGAATAAAGGCATTAGGTCAGAACTTATAACACTTATCCAAATTATATTGCTTACCTATAAAATAAAAGGAATCCCCCGGCGAGAGGACATTTTGTCCAGATAATCACCGGGGGATTATTTTCTTATATGATGGGATGCACTTCACTAGATGTTGGAGCCCCATCCGGGGCATACTTATCATCAATAAACTTCTGGATTTCTTCGATGGACTTGCCTTCGGCCTTCAGGCGGGCGGCATCCTTAGCCTCTTCCATGCAAATGCCGCATTGTGCACCATGATCGGTCCACGTTACTTCACTCGATGATGTGGACGCTATGAAGCAGCGATAGAGTGAATCATGCGCTGCTTCATAGTCCATACAGCCACAGTAGCAGTTCAGCATTTTGAGCTCTTCCTGCACTTCGGATACAAGCGCATAGGTTGCTTGGGTATTATCCGTGTACTTGGCAAGGAAGGCCGGCATTTCAGATATCGATGCACTTGCCTCATATTGCTCATTATCCTTGCCGTGCATACTGTGATCGTGGGAAGCTCCCTTCTCACCGCATGCAGCAAGCACCAAACTGCCTACCATCAGACCTGTAAACAGAATTCCATAAGTTTTTGGCTTCATTCCGCAGCAGTCCCTTTATATTTGGTAAAGAACTCTTCAATTTGTTCAGCGGTATATCCTGCGGTTGCGCCTTCAGCCTGCATTCCGCCTTCCAGGCGATCCTTCTCCACGCCATTTTCAAAATAGACGAGGGTTGGTGTAAACTCGATATTGTAACCTCTCCAGCCGTCCTCAAATTCTTTGAGGTTAAATTGAGGGAGATCAACGCCTGCTTCATCAGCAATCGGCATCAGCTGCGGTGTGGTTGCCCGGCAGTGAGGACAATCAGAAGCGAAAAAGTAAGTAAAGAAGCTTTCTTTGTTCGAAATTTTAGTATCAAGCTCCTCAGGTAATATGATATTCTGATAATTTGGATCCTCTAAAATTTCACGTGTTGCAGGAGCAAGATCTGATTCTGGAAGACCATACACTTCATTAATGTTATTTTTATTCAGCTCATTCATGGTAATCAGTGCACCAATCAGGATGACAAATACGGCAATAAAGGCGATAATGGCCTTGCTTGACTTTTTGCTTGCCTTGGTATTCGATTTTGCTGTGGATTTTGTGGTGTTTTTCGTTTTTGAACTCATATCCATCCCCCGTCATAATTAATACTAAGGACAAGCCTTAGATGCCATTCATTATACAACATTACACTGTGTAGTGAAACAGGGGAAGCAAGTTATATTTGTGAACTAAATTGATGAATTATAAAAATGATGAACTAAGTCAGAACAGGATGATGAAAAAATGGCGATACGCCTGCCTATACAATTTGCTGAACGAATGAAGAAGATGCTTGGCGATGAGTATGAACAATTTGTGAAGTCATATGAGAGTGCGCCTCGTGCTGGCATCCGTGTTAATACGTTAAAAATAGATCCTGTGTCATTTGCTGAGATCACTCCGTTTCCATTGAAACCCATCCCATGGTGTGAGACAGGATATTATATCCCTGCCGGCAGCAAGCCAGGCCTCACTCCATTTTACCATGCAGGTCTATATTACGTTCAAGAACCAAGCGCAATGGCACCGGTGGAGCTGCTGGAAGCCAAGCCTGGTGATCATGTACTTGATCTGTGTGCTGCTCCGGGCGGGAAATCGACCCAGATCGCCGCACAGCTTCAGGGAAGCGGCATACTGGTGACAAATGATATCAGTACGGACCGGACCAAAGCGCTTGCCAAAAATATAGAAATGTATGGCGTTCGAAATGCAGTGGTGCTTAATGAAAGCCCAGATCGCATAGCCGATGCGTTCCCGCATTATTTTGATAAAATACTAATAGATGCTCCTTGCTCCGGGGAAGGAATGTTTCGTAAGGATGAGGACATGGTGCGGCAATGGGAGCACCACTCCATTGAGCGCTGTGTCCTGATGCAGCGTGATATATTAGATACCGCGGCGAGGCTGCTTGCTCCTGGGGGAAGAATCGTCTACTCAACCTGTACGTTTGCTCCAGAGGAGAACGAAGGCATGATTGGAGAGTTTCTTCGGAAGAACCCATCGTTCCGAGTTGTTCCTGTCCGTCATGTGAGCGGGATATCCGGTGGTCATCCTGAGTGGATAGAGCAGGCTGCGGCCGAAGAGCAATTTGAGGGACTCCAGATCGAGCCTGTATCGCAGGATGAGCATCCTGATCTGTATGCCCAGCTTCAAGGCACAGGAAGATTATGGCCGCATTTAGTGGAAGGAGAAGGACATTTTGTCGCCGTGCTTCAGCATGACGGTACCCCTCTTGACGAACCTGCTGATCAGCCATTATACGTGCATAGTACAGTGGAGAAGGGATCCGCTCACGGTAGAAACGCCGCCCTGATGAAGAAGCAGAAGCACAACGTCAAGCATGGGGGAGCGAAGCACAGAAACCGGTCTGAGCAAATGCCAGTGGATGCGGAGTCGGTCTTTCGAGCATTTGCTGCTGAGCAGCTGAATGCGGAGCTGCCAGGACAAACGGTATTGTATGGAGAGAAAGTATACCAGACGCCCACTCGGCCGGAACGGCTTGCAGGACTTCGAGTCATACGTGCAGGATGGTTTATGGGATCGGTTAAGAATGGGCGATTCATACCTTCCCAGGCATTAGCTTCCGCACTGAACGCAGAGGAAGTGAAGCGGAGTGTACAGCTTACCTCAGATAGCAGTGAGGCAGTCAAATATTTAAAAGGTGAAACACTGGAAATAAGTGAGGATCGACTGGTTAAGTCAGGCACTGCTTCCTCAAAAGGATACACGCTCGTGACCGTTGACGGCTATTCCGTTGGCTGGGCGAAATGGCAGGATGGCAGACTCAAAAATGAATATCCGGCAGGATGGAGGTGGACCTCGGTATGAGTGAGAACACGATGAAAAAAACAGTCAAAAAGCTGCGGATTGATAAAATACTGAGCCACATGGGGTACGGGACCCGATCTGAAATAAAAAAAGCCGTCAAGAACGGCTATGTTACCGTGAATGGTAAAACGATTAAAGACAGCGGTATGCAGGTTGATCCTGACCTTGATATTGTTGATATCGATGGAGAAGTGGTGAAATATAGAGAGTTTATCTACTTAATGCTGCATAAGCCTCCTGGAGTCATCTCGGCTACAGAAGATGTAAGAGAAGAAACGGTTATTGATTTGCTGGATGAAGAATATATCATTTTTCAGCCGTTCCCGGTGGGAAGGTTGGATAAGGATACGGAAGGTTTGCTCCTGCTCACCAATGACGGACAGCTTGCTCATAATCTGCTGTCTCCACGGAAGCATGTCCCGAAGACGTATGAGGCGAAGGTCGTCGGAAGTATTGGAGATAAGGAAATTAAAGCCTTTCAGCAGGGGGTTACTCTGGATGATGGTTATGTTACGAAGCCGGCAGAGCTGATCGTTACCTCGAGAGAACAAACAGATACGGGAATGATCTCGAATATTCAGGTGACGATTCATGAGGGCAAATTCCATCAAGTCAAGCGGATGTTTGAATCCGTAGACTCTAAGGTGCTCTATTTAAAACGGATTTCGATGGGAAGTCTCAGGCTCGACCCGGAGCTTCCGATAGGAACCTATCGGGAGTTGACAGAAGAAGAACTAAACAGCCTTATCAATTGATTTTTGATGTATTGTACAAAATAGAGAGTAAGGATGGATAGGATATGACATATCGATTAATCGCACTTGATGTGGACGGAACGCTGTTAAATGACCATCATGAATTGTCAGAGGCAAATAAGAAGAGTATACAGCAGGCTGCCAAGAATGGCGCTGAATTTGTTCTATGTACGGGCAGAGGTCCTGTTAATACGATTCCCATTATGGAGGGTATGGGACTTGGCGGATACGTCATCACTCACAATGGTGCAGCAACGGTAGATATCAAGTCTCGTGAGGTGGTTGATCAGTTTCCGATACAGGCTGAAGAGCTGATGCCATATATCGATTACTGCCGTGATCACGGCATTCATTTTGACGTAAATACGGCGTTTGGGCTGTATGTTGACCGTGCAGACGAAATGACGCTAGAGGTTCGGAGCATGTATGAGGCTGTATTCCTTACACCGTTGGATCTTCCTGTATGGGCGGATCTAAGAGAGCCTGTAGTGAAGTTCTCGGCCTTTGGAAGCTTAGAAGCCATGGATGCATTGGAGAAGGAGTGGAGAACGTGGAATAGTCCATTTTATATGGTTCGCAGCGGGGACTTTTTCCTCGATCTGATGCACAAGGATGCTTCCAAAGGAGCGGCGCTGCAGCGATTGGCTGAGAAAAGAGGATATCGCCCAGAGGAAGTACTCGCAATAGGGAATTATTACAATGACATTACAATGCTCATCTTTGCGGGTAAAGGGATTGCAATGGATAATTCACCTGTCGAAGTGAAGGCGGCAGCCGATGAGGTTACCTTGTCGAACAATGACAGCGGGGTTCATCATGCGTTAGTTAAGCATGTGGTCAATGTGTAAGTAATATTCTTCCTCTCATTAGGGCATTCTAGATGCATAGCCAGCTAACACATGGTTACAGTTATAATTTCCGGCATAATTAGGAGGTAGTTATATCGTGAGCTATCATATTCGGCTAAGACCTGATCTAAGAACATCGAATGGTGAAGTCCATGACATCATGGTGGAACATCAATATGCAGGCTCACTAATCCTTGTATTCCGGGAAGGACAAAGACTGGCAGGAAGTGTCCAGTTGGATGCAGAAAGTATTCCCGGAGATGCTAAGGATGAGATTATTGCCTACGTGCAAGAATATGTGCTTCAATTCCGTGATGCAGTAGCCGCTGAGCACTTTGATATTATGTTATCGTGGGGCAGGGTTGAGTGCGTTCTGGGTGATGAAGAGGTATACGAAGAGTACACGCTTGATGATGTTATGGATGAGAGCTCTGAAGAAGGCTTGATTGAGCATGGGGCTTTTCATACGGAGGAGCCATCGGTTTTTCGGTATGAAGCTGAGACTGGTGAAATGCAGATTGAACTGATAAGTAGTGGCCGGAACGTGTCCTCATATGAGCTGCAAACAGGAAATGGCTATAGGATTGCTGAAGCTGTGCTTAAGCAGTATGGGACAGATATCAAGGGAATTGTGGACTGGCTCATTGACCCTGACGAAGAGGACCTTGAAACTGCGGAAGAGCTGCTGGTATCCGAGGTTAACGATGAAGAAATTGATACAATAACGATAGATATGCAATTTGAAGGTCAGCGTGTTGCACTGTTAGAGCTGGAGCATCGAGATTTTGTCGAGCTGGATGATGAGGAGACCGATGAGGGACCGGATTGGGATGAAGACGGCATGGAGCTGAAAATGACGGTTCACGAATCTGTTAATGAGAACTGCTACGCCACTCTGATTCGTCATGACCGCGATATCCTGACATATGAGCTGTTTTTTAAGGAAAATGGAGGATATCCGGCAGCAACAGCGACGGTCGATATTAGTGATGTTGAAATTTCAGGCTACATCGACTTTTATATTCATCCAAGTGAAGAGCAGCGTGAGCAGCTGTTTCTGCTCATGGCTCGGGAGCTTGACAAAGAAACGGATGTGAATGAGCTTCACCTGACGATGCTCTACCGAAATGCCGTAATTGATGAGATTGAGCTAGCTGAGTTAGATTGACCATGATTTGAAGCATGAGCAGCCTATACGCAGTATAGCCAGTAGAAGAGAAAACAGCATTCGATCGAGACTTCTCCTAATAGGAGTGCGAAGTCCCGTTCGAGTGCTGTTTTTGTTTTGGATAGAGATATATCTTGACTCTGAGCTGGTTAGCAGAGCTTATCCGTGAATACGCAGACCCTTTGGTCGTTTATTCTTAAGCTGACCGCTGCTTGCTTTTGCCCACCCCACAGGGTAACCCCTTGTTGTCACCATTACCCAGCCTTGAAGCGGGGCATCCAGAGTAAGGGTCTCGCCGCGAAGATAAGCCTGCAGCTCCGTGGAGTCGGGTGGAAGATCATAGGACAGCAGTGCCTGCTCTGGAGCAGCTGACATCGCCAGCGCATGTGCTGGTTCGAACCTTCCCTTCTTCCAATCTCCAAGATGAAGTCCAGGGCGAGGGGTTTTTAATCCCTTCAGTTGTTCCTCTGAGATGCTAAGCCCACTCGTTTCGGGCAAATAGTATAATGCTTCCCCATAGAGGAGTGGCCTACCGGGCTGTAGTGAGAAACCAGGGAGATTCGTGTCCGCCCATTCTTGATATCCGGCCCAGGCTTCTGTAACTCCGGCTGCAGCGTTCTTTTTCCCTCTTTTTCGCGGCTTGGCTGCAGGCAGCTGTCCATGGGCTCGTTCGGTTCCTTCACTGGCGGCCTTTTTCTTGAGCAGAGCAACAAAATGTCCCTCTCCTTCACTCCGATGCGGCCAGATTCGTTCGGTCCGGACCCACTCCATATCCTTATATTCGTTTATGAAACGCTCTACCGTATCCTCATTTTCCTGTCGGTTAAATGTACAGGTGGAATAGGCGAGATGTCCTCCGGGCTTCAGCATCTTATAGGCCTCCTGCAGAATGTCCCACTGGCGGGCAGCACACATGTGAACAGAGGATAGAGACCATTCGTTAATGGCTTCAACATCTTTACGAAACATGCCTTCACCAGAGCAGGGCGCATCAAGCATAATTCGATCAAATGCTTCCGGGAACCGGGCGGACAGCTCATCAGGAGTGGCATTCACGACCACCGTCCGGGCTAGTCCGGTTCTTTCTACGTTTTCCGCAAGGATTCGTGCCCGGCCGTTATGAATTTCGTTAGAGACGAGGAGACCCGTATCCTTCATTTTGACAGCCATATGCGTCGTCTTGCCGCCAGGTGCTGCTGCAAGGTCCAAGACAGTTTCGTATGGCTGTGGATTAAGCAGCTCGATCGCGGACATTGCCGAAGGCTCCTGAATATAATATAACCCGGCAGTATGATAAGGGTGCTTGCCAGGTCTATCTTGACTATTGTAATAGTATCCTGTGCTGCACCAAGGAACCTTGCTAAGCTGGAACTGCTGGGCAATGGGCTGTATATCTTCTTCCTTGAGCTTCAGGGTGTTGAGCCGGAGAGCCTGTGTACGCGGCTTGTTGTAGCTATCCAGAAATGCAGTCGTCTCCTGCCCGAGCATGGATTTCATCTGATCGATAAAGTCCTGGGGCAGTGTTTCCTTACTCATGTTTTTTCAAAACTCCTTCGTATCTTCTTTACTGGAACATATGAGCTAATATATCATGATTACAGACTTGCTTTCAAAAGAAACCACGAAAGGGGCACTATATGATGCGATTGCTCCAAGCTTTATTTTTCCCTCCTGAGCAGCCAGGGGGAGTATCATCTATGATTCCATACCTCCAGGAACGCTTCAACAGCCCAAGATGGGAGATGGAGCTGTTCTCGCTTCCGAAACGAATCCGCAACAAGGGAAGCGAAGAGATCCGCTTTGACACATTTGACTGGACGCAGTACGGGGAGAGCCCGATCGTTCAGAAATATATCCAAACCTTCCGTGATTATTTATGGTGGATCAAGCTTCGTATACATAAGCCTTATGATTTGATCCATGCACATCATCCGATTGCAGGACTGGCGATGAAGAAGGCTTTTCCAGCAACGCCTCTGATCCAAACCATTCACTCCAGCTATGAGCGGGAGCTGATCCTGAATGGCAAGATTGAAGAGAACGGCTTAGAGCATCGCTTTCTAACCTCTCTCTATGGTGAGCTGGAGCATGCGGCCGATTGCATGTTAACTGTATCTCAATCGTTCCGCACTTATATGTCGCCTTATGTGGAATCCCCTGAAAAAATTGAGATCGTGCCGAATGGCTTCGATGAGAAAAGATTCAAGCCGATTCCTCATGAGAATGAGGTGCCTCAGCTGGTAACGGTGTGCCGTCTCGTTCCGGCAAAAGGGATTGATGTGTTGTTTGAAGCTTGCTGCGAATTGAAAAAACGGGGTCATGATTATGTACTTCACATTATTGGAGATGGTCCGATCCGTTCTGAACTGGAGGAATTGGCCCAGCAGCTCGGCATCTACAATGAAACGATATTTTATGGCTACACGCTTCATCCTGAAGAGTTCGTCCCTTTCTTTGATATCTTCGTTCTCCCATCAAGAGCTGAAGCGTTTGGTTCCGTATTTGCCGAGGCAGCACTGAGTTCACTGGCGTTAGTAGGGACTGATGTTGGAGGAATAAGCGAACAGATTGAGGATGGTGTTAATGGCCTGCTCGTTCCCAAAGACAATGCTGCGGCACTTGCTGATGCATTGGAGAAGGTCATCCAGGATCCTTCATACCGCTATGAGCTTGCCCGATCAGCGAGTGAAAAGGCAAAAACGGAATATTCTCTACGACGGTCTGTTCATATGCTGAAGAAGCTGTACTTGAAGTTTGAGCCTGCAAATTGAACCTGGCTGTTATTATTTATTGTCCTTATTCTTGAAGGAGCCAAGCGGGCTCTTGATCAAGTGAGCTACCCATACGACGGCCAGCATTCCATAGATCGGGTATAAGATCGACAGAAGTGAGCTGAAGCCGAACTGGCTGAGCAAGAAGCAGGACAGCATAATAAATAGGGTGATGAGCTTGGGCGATACTTTGAGATGCTCCCGTACCTGTAAGGTTATCCCGTAAATATCGGCAACAAAGGTACTGAAGATTTCCATAAAAATCAGACATATATACATGAGCTGTATGGCTGCGCCGAGAGCGAATGCAATGCTTCCCATGGGAACTTCAAACTGCACAATGCCAGGCATATAAGCCGACATGGCAAAATGGGCTGTCATGAGCATGAACCCAATCCCAATTCCCCCGAGAATTCCGCCATATTTAATGACGCGTCTATCGGTAATCTGACTGCCAAGCGGCACAAGGATGGCCTGTGCCATAGCTAGATTAAATGAGCTGTACAATATGGGTGACAGCCAAGTTGCAAACATGCTGCGATCGGTTTCCAGTCTTATAAAATTGGCTGCGCCCGGATGACCTGTGGTATGGAAAAGTATGAATAAAGACAGGGTCATCATTAGCGGAACGACGATGCTGTTCATTTGCAGGATGGCATGGATTCCTCGACCAAGCAGAAGATAGGTCCCGACCAGCGTAATTATTAGTCCGGTTTGATAAGACAGATGCAAATGCTCCATGAACACCGAGCCTGCTCCTGCGAGAATGACACTATTGACGCCGATCAGCACGAACAAGGTGAAGAAGCTGATCCATTTTCCTGCATTTTTGCCGAACAAGTGGCTGTTCAGATCTTCGTATGATTTAGCTCCGGTATCATGTGCCACCAGCATCATCTTGGTCCCCAGCCAAACAAAGAGCAGGCAGGACAGCAATATCGTAAGAGTTGCCCATTTTCCATATTCGGTAAAAAACTGCAGTATTTCTTGTCCGGTGGCAAATCCCGCACCAACAATAGTTCCAACATAGGTGAATGCGACTTGCAGCACCTTGGTACTCTGTCTCATGCTTCTCCTCCTTGTTATCTACATATGCCAGAGCAGCACCTTCACAGGTGTAAATAAGCCCTCTTACAAGGTATGCACTTGTCCACCTGGACATGACCTGGCTCTTAGATGAAGATAAACTTCTTGAAAGAAGCTGCTGAGGTGTGATACTTTTACGTCATAGGATAGGCTGGGAGGTCATATGCATGGAAATATTAAAACAAAAAATTGTAGAGCAGGGTGTAGTCATATCAGATCAGGTGCTGAAGCTGGATGCCATACTTAATCATCAGATTGATCCTGAATTGACGATGGAGATGGGAAGAGAGTTCGCTCGGCGCTTTGAAGCGGAGGGCATTACTCGAATTGTCACTGTCGAATCCTCGGGAATTCCGGTGGCGTTCGCAGCTGCGTTTCATATGGGAGTACCCCTTGTGTTTGCACGAAGAAAGAAGACGCTGCTGGCCGATCCTGACGCCTATTGTGAACGGGTGCCGTCTTTTACGAAAGGCATTGTGACCGATATTATGGTATCGCGGGAATTTATAGATCCGAAGGATCGAATATTATTTATAGATGATATTATTGCAAACGGGGATGCGGCAAAGGGGATTATTAAGATCGTTGAGCGTTCCGGTGCATCGCTCGCGGGATTTGGTGTTGTTGTCGAGAAATGCTTCCAGTCCGGAGCGAGTGCCATTCGTGAACAAGGGATTCGGGTTGAATCACTTGTGAGAATCGAATCACTCAAAGACGGAGTCGTAAGGTTTGCTTAAGTCCATAGATGGGTAATTCTGTATTAAAATGGCCTAATTTTGCTCATTATCTTTGCACGGGGCAGGATAATGGCTTATAATGAAATAAGATTAGGGAGAGGAGGCAACAACAATGGGGAAAGAAGCAAACGAACAGTTTTTCCTTGACAAGTTAGTCAAATCCAAAGTTCATTTTGAACGGGCCCTTGATTGTAAGCACACGGAGTTTGATGACCTTTATCCCTATATGCTTGAACATCCTCAGTTCTTCTGGTATAAACGTTACGTCGCATGGTCGGAGCTTCTAACAGTAGTGAACCTGTGTGAAGAATTATCCTTCTCATGGAGAGAGCAGTTTACACCTCATCAGGTAGAGTATGTTGAGCAACGGGTAATGTCGGCGAAGGTGCTTGATTTCTGGTTTGAGAAAAACGACAGTAAAGAGCACGCTTCACGTTAAGCAATATAAGGTTTTATCACGTAAATAACAACGTAAGACCTAAATGCGCGCATTTAGGTCTTTTTTTGCACAAATAATAGGGTTGCATTGGAGGGGATTATATGATTAGTGATGAGGAATTAAACCAATTGCGTGAATCAGGTGAGCGAATTCGTGTGGTGAGAGACGATCTGGAGAGCAATGATGTCATCGGCATTATTGTTGCTTGGAGCAGCGACCAGATTCTTGTCCGCCGGCGCAACCGCAGAGTCGTTAAGCTGGATCGAAATTACAGCATTCAGCTCTATTCAGAGCCCAGACAAAAACCGACCGACCTGTAAGCTGCAGATTAAGTCCAAAAATTACCTCGTCAAAGAGCGGCATAGATATAGATCAAGTGGAGAAAGTACCAATGATACGTCTATATAACTCTTTCGACGAAGGATGTGCTGATGTGACATTAATCAATAATAAGGTTCATGCGTATAAGGATCAAATCGGGCACTTGTCAGAGACGCTGCCGGATGTTCTGAAGTCCTATCATGAGTTTACGGGAGAATGCTTCAAGGAAGGCGAGCTCGATCTCAAGACGAAACAGCTCATAGCTCTCGGAATCGGCTTGTTCGCAAATAACGAAGTGTGCACCCTGTATCATGTGCAAGAAGCGCTTTCCAAAGGGGCCAGCAAGCAAGAAATTATGGAGACGGTTGCTGTAGCTGCTGCAATTGGCGGTGGACATGCCTTGTCTCAAGGTGTTATGCGTGTCCAAGCTGCATTGAACAACTAACAAACACCACCGAATCGATGCCCAGCATGGATTGCGGTGGTTTTTTATTTACAAAGTTAAGGGTATGACTCCTAAATAAACTTGCATCCGTTTGTACAGCTCATCTTTATAAATGGTTCCTGGGATGTAGATGTGAACGCGATGTCCCCGTATAGAAGCCAATGCCCGAATCGCACCATCGTATATATCTACTCTGTTCAAATGGATGTCCATTCGTCTGAATTCTTCCTCTACTTCGTCAAGCAATACAGCTACGCGAGCGATTCCCGCCCGGATCATCTCCATATACAGCTCAGGGGTCTTAAGCCCGGCATGGTTACTCATCACTTGAAGATCGCGCTTAAAAATTTTGATGACCATCAAGAGCTGAAGATAGCTCTTAATCAGTGTATGTTCTTCCGGTAGCATTTTCGCTGTCATCAGGGTCCCTCCTTGTTTGCATAAGCGAACTTATGTTCTTATTTTATGCTAATGAGCTTGGTTTTATCAACTTATTGACTGTATTTTTTATTGGAAAGCTCACATAATTCGTCTCGTTTATTCAAATAATGTATATATCTTCAAGAATTTACGCGAAGGACTGTTATAACGATGACGATACGCAAGCAAAGAAGAAGAAAACTGAAAAAGAAAGTGCTCTCTTCCTTTAAATGGGGAAGTTTGCGAATGATCGTGATGATGCTCACTTTAAGCATGGTATGTATAAATGCGGACGGATACGGATCTGCGGCACATGCTGAACCTCTGAAGAGGGTTGCGATTATCATTGATGATTTGGGTAACGGGATGAAGGGGACACAAGAAATCATGAATTTACCGGCGAAGGTAAATGTTGCTATCATGCCGTTTCTGCCTACGACGAAAAAAGATGCTGAGCTTGCGCATCAAAAAGGGATTGATGTGCTCGTTCATATGCCGATGGAGCCGCATAAGGGCAGAAGGGACTGGCTTGGACCAGGGGCGATTACTTCAGATCTATCTGATGAAGAGGTACGGAAAAGAGTGGAGGCTGCTATCGATAATGTGCCCCATGCCATTGGAATGAACAATCATATGGGCTCGAAAATTACGACAGATCGGCGTATTATGTCCATCGTGCTTGATGTATGTAAAGAAAGAGGTCTGTTCTTCGTCGACAGCAAAACCGATCATAAGTCCGTCGTGGCAGAGCTCGCTGTACAGAAGGGACTTCCGCCTGTAGAGAATCAGATCTTTCTGGATGATCATCACTCGATTTCTCATATTACTGGGCAGATGAAGCTCGCCGAACAAAAGCTGGAGACTCAGGACACCTGTGTAATGATCGGTCACGTAGGTACGCAAGGTCATTTGACAGCAGGTGTGATCCGAGACTCCATTAATCGCTGGTCGGGTAAGATTGAAACGATGAGTATTAGTGAGATGGTAAGGCAGGTCTGGCATTGGACTCCAGAATCTACATTACCGACAAGTAATAAATGATGCCTGAGCTAATCGCTTGGGCAATTCTCTTTTGTCCCGCTTTGCTGCTTAGGACAGCGCGGTCTTCAGGATTGCTGATGAATCCGGCTTCCACAATAACAGAGGGCTTATTCACATGATTAAGCAGGTAAAAGGGCTTGCCCCATTCAACTTGCCGATTGGTGTCATACATCTCGTTCAGTGATTGCTGGATAGAATCTGCAAGCATATAGCTTCTTGCTTCCTGCTGATGCAGCACAATGGGTCCATGGGTGCGAGATTTCTTGCTCCAATTGACATGGATGCTCACAATCGGATCGGAAGGCACATGATCACTGAGGCCCTTGCGCTGTGCCAGATCTCTCATATGGCGGGAATGACTCCGCAGCCAATGATTATCATCACTCAGCGCATAATCATCGTCACGATTAAGCACAACAGGATAGCCTTTACTTTTAAGAATCATGAATATTTTTTGTGAAATGGCAAGGTTAATATCCTTCTCCAGTAGATCATCTGCAGAGGTTCCTCCATCAATGCCGCCGTGACCAGCGTCGATGATAATAACAGGATGGCGAAACAAGTGATTTGATATTTCGGGCTCCTTGCTATGTGTCGGTTCCGCAGCCGCAAATGATGATTCCTGGAGCAGCAAAATACATAAGATCGCAAGCAGAATGGACGATTTGCTAAATGTAATCACGCGGCTTTCCCCCCTTCCTGGCATATGAATAGACTGTGCAGATTTATGGGTTTCATTCAGGTATGAATGATTTGCATATGTTTAATCCGGCTTATTCCCGTACACACTAACGAGAGAAGCTTCAAATATACATTCATGCGGAAGGGTGGAGCAGGTCAATGGCCAAGGGAGATGAACTTGTAAGATATATTACAGAGCAGGTTGTAGGATATATAGGAACGCCAAAGGAAGAGCGGAAATATAAAAGGAATAAAGTGAAGGAACCATGGCATATGAAATGGTTTGGTATGATGCCTATGGGCGTATCGATGTGGGTGAAGGATATTAAAAAACCGGTCAAGCGGAAAAAGATGGACATGAACTCCAAATGATAATGAAAAACAGCGCATAGAATTGAACTGCTCCTCGATATTGTTAGAAGCTATCTAACAACGGTGGGCAGTTCAATGATCAGCGCTGTTTTTCATTTATTGATTAGAGTGTGGGCACATAAAATGAACCACTCCCGAGCAGCTTATCTATCGGAATATAACGTATTTGCGCTGAGGAAGTTCCCGTTCGAGCGAAGATGACAGCTTCTTCTACTTGCTTGCTCTTCCAGGAGTGATAGCCGGTAATCGCGAGTGGGCCGCTATACCACACATTATGCTTATGAGCAGAAAATATAAGCCGCTCATGTCGATGAAGCTGTTTCACAAGCCCTGCATCATTCAGTACCTTAACTGGATCAGATACCAGCCACAGCAAATTAGAGGACGGGCTGAAGGGAACGGAAGCAAGCTCCAGCCTGCCAGGCTCATCTTCAAGCTGAATGCCTTTGAGATTCTTGCTGAGAGTACTCGGGGAGGATTCATGGGAAACGAAGTCTGGAAGCTGATCTCCATTAGATGCATCAATATAGATAGGATGACCATCATGATCTCTTAATTGCCAATAGGCGAGCGCACCTTTGTACTCCATGAACCGGGAATCATATATGTCTATTGAAGATGTGATATTTTCGGGATGGAGGAGAGAGCTAAACAATGGAGTGCTGCCTGTACCATATTCCGTAACAGTATAACCGCTGGATTCGGTGGCCGTGATAATAAGATAACCTACCGGCTCAGCTGATTGAAGAATATGTACGATATAGCCGTGGGTTCCTGGACCCAAGGGCATGATGAGCAGTTCCGCATTAGCAAATGGGCTAAACTCATCTTCCATTGAGAGCTTGGACAAGGTGTCCTGTGCAAGTTGTTCGACTGCAGCTGGAATGTTGAGATTCTGCTGAGCTGTGAGCTGGGCTGAAGCGTAGACGGACGGAATATTTGGCAGAGAGCATGAGATGAATAAGCTGGATACGACCAGAGCTATACGTTTCAGAACACGTTTCATTGACGTTATATACCCTCATTTCTTCGGGACACTGTTAGAAGATAAATACAGCACCCGTTGCTCATAACCCAATTGTAATAATAAGGAAATGAAAAGGATGCTGTATGGTGTTATGAATTTTGGGCGGACAAGCACTTTTTTTGACGAAAGAACCTATTTATTCAATTAATCCATCACTTGAATCAATTTTATATGATTGAAGCAGCCAAAGGTATTATGAAATTGATTCACTTTAGATGAAAAATACCGCAGCTGATCGTATTCACATGAATCTTAGGTTCATATTGCCATATCATTTCACTGCGTCTGGTATTGTACTGATCCTGCACAGCCTGTTTCTTCTCTTCTTCCTGCTCCTCTTTCAGCAGATCCTCATAATACATATCAACGACAGCCAGCTCTTCCTCAAGTCTTTGCTTCGCAGCTTCTGCCCAGCTGTAATCGACAAGCTTTAATCTCGCATAGATGTGCTGCTCCAGCATTTCACCTGCTGCTGCCAGTGGAATTTTGGATGCCTGCGCATGTATATTCTCGGGAAGACGAGGACTGAGGTCCTTCTTACTAAGCACTTGACCAAAATTCTCAACAATTCTTCCAGTCAATAGAGATACACCAAGAAAATGAAGCTCTTCCTTACGCATGTCACAGGAAAATTCAATCTTAAAGCAAACCCCAAGCCAAGGCTCATAGGATTTGGGAGTGGAGGCACTCATTTGACGCTTGGAGGATTGCTCAAACAAGTTAACGTAAGCACCGCCTTCACGAGAAGCCGTAAAAATCTGCTTCAGCCTCGAGCTTCCATAGACGACATTCTCACGCAGCACTCTTCCTGGACCAATCTGAGGGAGGGAAGGGGCATGACCAAAATAACGACCCAAGATGCTGTCTTTGCCTTCGCTTGCTACATTCCCAGATGCTTTGGCCGACTCGGCCTGCTCCTTCATTTTCGCTGATTCCTCTGCCTGAAGGTGAGCTTCCGCATCAAATATAAATGTAAAGGACATGGTCTCAGCAGGGGCACCGGTTCGGTCGACAAATCCCCAATAATATGGACGATTCGTCAGTGCTTTGTCTGCATCAACGGACAGCTTAACGGTAACATGAGCAGGGGACTTCTCTAAGATTTGGCACTCCATTGCTTCCAGATAAGTTACAACGTAGGAGTGAACCTCCTCTTTGGACATGGTCACTTGAGTAACCCTCCTTTCCCGACTGCTTTTTTGACGGGTGCAGCATCCTCCAGGTGCTCAACTTCCTGTTTGATCGAATTCAAATTTTGAGAGAGTGACTGCATTTTACGATGAATCTCTTCATCACTGCTGGATTCCAGCATGATCTTGGTCAGACTCTTCTCGAAGGATTCCTGTTTCTCAAATCGTTCGAGAATGACGTCGAGACCGCCGATGACCATTTCAAACATGTTGATCTTTTCGTGAAGGAGATTCAGAATATGCTCTTCAATGGTTCCTAACGTTGCCAGATTATAAATTTTGACATCATTCTGCTGTCCTAAGCGGTGTACCCGGCCGATTCTTTGCTCTACACGCATAGGGTTCCATGGTAAATCGAAGTTGATCATATTGTGACAGAACTGCAGATTGATGCCTTCACCGCCAGCCTCTGTCGCAATCATCACCTGCACACGTCCGCGGAACAGATCCATCATCCAGTCTTTTTTGCCGCGATTCATTCCGCCCCGGTAAGGTACGGCCGTAAGTCCGCGCTCACGGAAGTAATTGAGCAGATATTCCTGCGTAGCCCGGTACTCAGTAAAAACAATGACTTTCTCATTCATTTCTTTGATGAGTTCCATCGTTTTTTCTGCTTTTGTGTTAGACTTGATCGCTTTGATATTGGCTACCAGATCCCATATTCGATCTCTCCAGGGAGAGTCCTCAGGCAATTTTTTAGATAGATTGACAAGGGTGACGAATACAGCATCCCGGCTGCTGCAAACCTCTCTTTGGAGGGTGACCATAGAGAACATACTGCTCAAATTTCCGCCCGCGGAATGGAACTGGTCTTTCACGAAGGATGTTACACCTTCATATAGTGCCTGCTCCTCGGGTGAAAGTGTCAGATTAATATTTGTTACCTTGCGCTTCGTAAACTGTACAGGGCCTTCGCCCCGGCGGTTTCGAATCATGACCTTAGCGAGTTCATCCTTTAGTTGATCCTCGTTCTTGGCAAGCCGCTTATCCACTACAAAGTTAGCTGCGAAGTCACCTTGTCTTCCGAGCTGACCCGGCTTCAGCAGTGTAATCAAATTGAACAGCTCACTTAGGTCATTTTGTACCGGGGTAGCAGTCAGGAGCAGACAGTATTTTTTACGCAATTTGAGCATGAACTGATAATTGTACGTTTTTTTATTTTTTAGCTTATGTGCTTCATCAATAATAATCATGTCGTAATCATTGCTTAACAGAATCTCTTGATGAGGATCTCGCTTGGCCGTATCTATCGACGCAACGACAACGTCGTTTTGCCACGAGTACGCTTTCTTTTGGGCAACGGCAGGTATACCGAACTTGGAATTCAGTTCTCTGACCCATTGCAGTACGAGTGACGCTGGAACTAAGATTAGAACTTTGGAGACGAGTCCCCGAATTATATATTCTTTTAAGATGAGACCTGCTTCGATCGTTTTTCCGAGTCCTACTTCATCTGCCAAAATCGCTCTTCCCGACATTTCAAAGAGTACTCTGCGCGCGGTATCTATTTGGTGGGGCAGAGGGGTCAGATCGTGCAGATGCTTCAGACATTGGATATCATCAAAGCTGGGGACCAGCGATGCCTCTTCGGCTTTTACAGCAAGCTCAAACAGACGGTAATCTCCCCAAGGTCCTCCTTTGTTAAGTCGTGTATCGAGTTCTGATAGCCAATTCTGATTAAAGTGAACAGGAACCGGTAGTGAATGCGCTGCTTGTTCGGATGGGTTTGCAGTTTGTTTTCTATTCATTTAAACGAAGCTAGCCTCCCTCGTTTTCTGTTGAGCTGATTTGTATTTTTCATAGTATGGACGAAAGAGAGGATATTCATAACTGAGATAATCTTGACGATGGAATTCATGCTGTGGCTTGGCTCTGAGAAGAAGCTTTATTTGCGATCTCTGATGAAAGAAAGTGGAATTTTCATTGCATATTTTCATTATGTCATCTTATAATGTTATGAAATCGTATTTCCCATCGAACGAAAAAGTGTAAAAGGGGCTATGCTTAACTTGGAAAAAGTAGCTATAAATCAGATCGTTTCTGAACTATTGTTACGCTCGGGCAGCAGTGCTGCCGTTACTATAGAGACTTACTTCCCCGGTGGACGCCTGATCGGTGGAAAATATAGCTTGAATGCTCATTGCATCACAATGTATACCGAAGTGATTAAACAGCAGTGCCAGCAATTGTTTGGCTCGAATGAACAAGTATACGATTATTTCAAGGTCGTGCTGGCTCATGAACTAGGTCATGCCGCAGATGTTTATTTAGCTTCGCTGAGCAGAGAATTAGATCATGCTGACGAAGTACGAGGCAGACAAATTGCACTTCGAATTGAAGAGAATGCTTGGGAGAACGGACTGAAATGGATTGACGATATGGAACCTGAGTTTATCAGCATCATATTAGAGCAATCGCTTGCTGCCTATCGTCAGGATGTTCAATATGAGAGTGCTTAAATTTTGACTTCGGGCAGGCGCGTATACATAATGGCTTCATACTATATAATTGTATATAATAATTAGGCATCATGAAGGATTTGTTCGTGCAGCAAGTAGGAGGGAAACACGTGAATACACACAAACAGGAATCATTAATTCAACACGATGTGGATTTATCATCTTATTCGACTTATGAGATTGGTGGCAAGGCAAAGTACTTGGCCGCCCCTGAAACCATTGAAGATTTAAAGACGGTTCTGGAATACGCAAGACAAGAGAAGCTGACTCCATTCTTATTCGGAATGGGCTCCAACATTTTATTCCCAGACAATCCGAAGGATCAAATGTTATTTATCAGCCTGAAAGAGCTGAGAGAAATGAAGATTGACGATAAAGGCTGGTTTGTATCTGCAGGTATGCCGATGTCCCATCTTGCCTTGATTGGATTATCTTCAGGCACTTCAGATTATGATTTCTGTTTCTTGCTGCCGGGTACGCTGGGCGCGGGGATATATATGAATGCCAAATATTATAACCGGCAAATTTGCGATATTCTGGAGACCGCATTATACATTGATATGAATGATCCGGAGTTCAAGGTTCAATCCATAGATGTGGATACTTGTGATTACAGCTATAAGAATTCAATCTTTATGAAAAATGACTGGATCATCGTCGGGGGTTACTTAAAGCATCCTGATCATGAGGCAC
This sequence comes from Paenibacillus sp. TCA20, assembly GCF_000732325.1. GTDB lineage: Bacteria > Bacillota > Bacilli > Paenibacillales > Paenibacillaceae > Paenibacillus > Paenibacillus urinalis. The sequence continues at coordinate 379,014 of NZ_BBIW01000001.1, read as the reverse complement.
TTGCCACAGGAATGAAGGAAATAACCCGACTTGAGAAGATCGTTGAATATAAGAATCCGTCACAGCTGCCGAACTTCTTCAAGTATTATACAACGCTTGCGAAGACATGGGCAGATGAGAATAACGGAGTAGTGCCAGAATCATTTGATAATGTCGTCAAGGACCGGGGAAGCAAATTCCACTTTGACTATCCTTCCTGCGGTTCGGTATTCAAGAACAACTATGATTTTGGGGAGCCCATGGGCAAGGTTGTAGATCGCCTGAACATGAGAGGGACTGTTTACGGCGGAGCATCCATATCCGCTTGGCATGGAAATATGATTGTAAACCAAGGTGAGGCTAAGGCAAAGGATATCGTCTACCTCGTTGAACAAGTTAAACAGTCCGTTAACGAAGCCTTTGGGTTTGTACCAGAGGAAGAGCTTATTATTGTGGACAGTAAATCATAAGTAAATATGAAGCTTGCATGGATACTCATTTTTTGAGGACATGCAAGCTTTTTTATTAGGGTTACATCGTTTCATATATTTCTCATATGACCTCACATAAACGATTTGATCTTTGCCGGGAACTCCATTTCCATCTGATTCTGTAATTCAAGCTGCCTTACTACTTTACCCACGCGCTTTGTCTCGAAGTCCTTTAGTTTCTCTATAGAGGAGTATTGCGATAAGGACAGCTGTTGCAGCAGCACAGACAATTGATACGCATCTTCAAGCGCTGCATTAACTCCGAAGGCACCGGTTGGAGTCATCGTGTGAGCAGCATCACCAATCAGTACAATGTTATGCTTGGTCCAGGTTTCACTTAAACTGCTGAACACCGGAAGTAATACGAAATCTCTCCAGGAATGTATATTCGCCGATACACTCTGTGCAAGCGCAGGGAAAGCAGCGGTAAGTCGAGCGATATAAGGAGCAAAGCTGCCTTTACGTATTTCAGGGTAGCTCCCTTGGGCGATATTCCAGCCGATCTGTACGTAACCGTCCGTTTGTGAGAACAAAGCAAGCTGCTGCTCATCAATGAGAGCCATTCGTGTCGCGGGACTCCAATCTGAAGGCTCAGGAATTCGGGCCCATAATACATCAAATGGTCTTAGCTTGATTCTGGGCTCAATCCCTGCCTTATTCCGAACATGGGAAGCTCTGCCGTCTGCGCCCACAATAATTCGGCAATGGATGGAAGCTATTTGACCTTGAATTTGTGCCTTAATTCCGATGATTTGATCGTCTGAATCTACGATATAATCTTTGAAGGCCGCACCAGTGTACAACTTCAAATGCGGATAGGCGCCCGCCTTATGGAGAATTGCTTGCAACATATGATCTTGTGGCACATGAATTCCCTTGTGTGCTTCTTCACTAGTTGCTGCAATCCGATGAATGATACTGCCGCTGTGCCAATATTCTACAGATTGAAGGGGAAGAAGTCCCAGTGACTCGATATCTTGATATACGTTCGCGTCTTTGAGAAGGGATTCACCGTCTGCATTAATTAATTCACCGCGAAACCGTTTATGGAGGGTAGATTGTCTTTCTAACAGAATGACGGATATTCCTTGTTTCGCCAGTAAATAAGCAAGGAAGCTTCCAGCCGGCCCTGCACCGACAATGCAAATCTCTGTGTATAGATTCATAAACTTTCACCTGATGTCAATATATTATAGTTACTGACTTATTAATAGTAACTTATGTTATAATACTATAAATTAAAATGGTCTAGTCGGCAATCATTTTAAAGATATATTCAAAAAAGTATATTGTTTTACTGGGGATTAATTTCTATTTCTATTCAGATAGGATATGATAAGCATAGAACTATTGGGGAAAAGGAAGTGAGTCGTTATCATGTCACTTGAACAAGAACTTCAAGCACAAGAACTGGAAGCCTTTGATCATTTTCTGACGACATTTGTGCGTTATAAGAATAAAGTATATGCCCAGCATCAAAAAGACCTGAATCATAAGCTTAATGCAACGAAGATACAAATCATTTATATGTTGTCTCGTGAGCGGTTAATGGCTGTTGATATCGCCAAGAGACTTCAACTGTCGTCTGGAGCGACGACCATCGTGCTTAATCAGTTGGAGGCGGATGGGTACGTTATGCGAGAACGGAGCGCTGAGGACAGAAGAATCGTGTGGTTGTCATTGACGGAAGAGGGAGCATCAACAGCGGATACGCTGCGTGCCAACCGCAGACATTTCAATGAGGAGCTGCTTGGCTTGTTAACGCAAGAGGAGCGCAATCAATTCCTGGATATTGTGAAGAAGATTGATGTCAGAATGATGGATGTCTTGAAATAACAAAGCGGCTGAACTCTTGAGGCATCCTAAGCCTCAAGGGTTCTTTGTCATTACCGGTACCTATAGCCGGAATCTTTCAATATGCTCATCGAGCTGTTCTTTTTGAAGAATTTCTTTCTGCTTCGGACCTAAGAGATCGAAATGAGGAAAAGGATTGCGATGATGGATGTATTTTGGATTCAGGTCATGCTTAATACACCAGCTTCGTAATTGTTCAAGATCTGCACAGCCCACCTTGGTGACACTTGTAACTCCTGGAAAGCGCGGGTCGATCCAATAGTGGGTTAAATAGGCCAGCTTCCCAGATTTCACCTCATGCTTCCAATTTTCCAGCTCCTGCCGTGATATGCCAAATGCCATTATTAGCTTCATCCTTATCTGTGAGTGATTACGAACTGTATTTTACTCTAAAAAAGGAAAGACGTGAATGTCCAATCCCCATAATACGAACAATAGGCTTTGAGTGACGAGAAGGGAATGATGACATTTTGGAAGTCTTTTTTACGATTTTGATCTTATTAATTATTATTGGCTTATCTAATATCTTGAATCGATTTGTTCCATTTATTCCGGTTCCGCTGATCCAGATTGCACTTGGGGTCGTATTTGAGTTTGTCCCCATAGGCGTCCATTTGGATTTGAATCCAGAACTGTTTTTTGTCCTCTTTATCGCACCTCTCTTATATAATGATGGCCGCAAAACGCCAAGAGCAGATTTATGGAAGCTTCGAAAGCCGATTCTCTTATTGGCACTTGGGCTGGTCTTTTTAACCGTACTTGTTGCCGGATACGGCATACATATGCTGATTCCTAGTATTCCGTTACCTGCAGCCTTTGCTCTTGCGGCTATTCTGTCACCGACGGATGCAGTTGCAGTGGGGGCCATGGCAGAGCGCGTGCATTTACCCAAAAAAATACTTCGAACTCTTGAAGGCGAAGCACTGATGAATGATGCATCAGGACTCGTTGCATTTAAATTTGCGATTGCAGCTACAGTAACGGGTGTATTCTCCCTGACGGAAGCGACGCTCAGCTTTTTTGTGATTGCGATAGGCGGACTCTTCATTGGGGCTGTGATGTCCTTTTTGTTCCGTAAACTCGGTATGCTGCTGCGTAGATGGGGAATGGAAGATGTAACGGTCCATATGCTGATTCAGATCATAACTCCGTTTATCATTTATTTGACGGCGGAGCATCTGGAATTTTCCGGAATTCTGGCGGTTGTGGCTGGAGGGATCATTCATGCGATTGACCGTGATAGAGCTGAAACACTTCAGCCCAAGATGCAGGTGGTGGCCGAGAGTACGTGGTCTGTGATTGTCTACATATTAAACGGATTAGTATTTGTTATTTTGGGGCTGCAGCTGCCTCTCGTGCTGGGTGCAATATGGGACAATCCGGTATTCGATCATATGGATGTATTATTCTATGTCTTTGTAATAACGCTGCTTCTCTTGGTCCTGCGTTTCTTGTGGGTGTATGCCTTAGAACTGTTCGAGTGGAAAAAGGACAGGCAAGACAAACCGGTATTCAGGAACATGGCGCTGATTACGGTCTCAGGAGTTAGAGGCGCGGTAACCCTTGCAGGGGCATTTTCAATCCCTTATATGCTGGCAGATGGATCCCCTTTTCCTCAACGTGATCTGATTATCTTTTTATCAGCAGGTGTTATCCTCCTCACCTTAGTTCTGGCGAGCCTCTTACTGCCGATCATCGCCAAAAAAGAAGAAGGAGAAGACAAAGAAGTTCTAAAAGTACGTGCTCTAGCCAAGATGTTTCATGCATCCATTCAAGCGGTCAAATTGGAAGCGGATGAGGATACCAAGCCGGCTGCATTATCTGTTATAGCGGAGCTGAATCATTGTTTGTCCCGGTACTCTGCAGGAAGTTATGGAATGACCGCTACCGAGCTTCAGAAACAGGAGCTTGAGGTTCGATTGAGAGCACTCCAGGCCGAGAGGAAAGAAATCATTCACTTAATGAATAAAGGAATGGTGTCTGATGAAGCAGGCATGTTCTTCTTAAAAGTGCTTGATCGACGGGAGATCCGAATGTCCAGCCGAATTAAAGCACAGCTGTGGTCCTCCCTGCGCAGTATCGGCAGAGCAGTGGCTCGCTTCTTCGCTATCGAAAGACCTGAAGCGGCTGCTCCTATGCGGGACCGGGCTGAGGCTGCTCGAAATCTGAGAATCCATACCAGCGTAAGTGCAATTGAAGCGCTGCGTGCACATATGAACGAGACAAACCGAGCAGCTTCGATTAAGGTGATCTCTCAATATGAACAGCTTCTGGTTAAGTTAAAGCAAGGAAGCAGTGAACTGGATGACAATGCTTTTAATGAGAAGAAAATGGAGCTTCATATGAAGGCGGTCCAGGAGCAGCGAAATACAGTACAGGAAATGTTTGAAAATGGAGTCATAAGCCGCAGCATGGCAGCGATCTTAAGACAATATGTGAATCAGCTGGAATCACACCTGCTTCGGGAAGAGTAGCTGCTTCATACCTGGTTATATATTTCTTGCGCATAAGAGATACTAAGTCAACATTGATTACAGAATGAGAAGAGGTATGGGATGAATCTTATCGGATTTAAAATAGCCATGGCAGCAGCTGTCTTCATGCAGCTCGTTCATCCCATGACGGATCATAGCTCAGCTCCTGTTGTCAAAGACCGTGCCTATTATGAAGCAAGAGGAGAGATCGTCTGGGAAGCCCCGATCAAGGAGAAGCTGATTGCTTTGACCTTTGATGATGGGCCGGATCGAAATGAAACGGCTCAAATTCTTGATATTCTGAAGAAGCATAAAGCGAAAGCCACTTTTTTTGTGCTGGGCAAATGGGCAAAAGAAAGACCGGAGCTGATTGCCAGAGAAGTTGCCGAAGGACATGAGGTGGGAAACCACACCTTCCATCACACATTTGGAGACCAGATTAAGGATGAGGATACGTATCTTAAGGAGCTTGCTGATGCGGATCAAGCCATTGAGGATGCGAGCGGTGTAAGACCTACGCTGTTTCGTCCTCCAGGAGGAGTGTACAATGATGTCGTGGTAAGAAGCGCTCAGGCGAGAGGCTACTCGATCGTTCTATGGTCTTGGCATCAGGATACGGGGGATTGGAACCGTCCAGGAAAACAGCGTATTATTAACAAGGTACTGCGAAATGCTCGAAATGGAGACATTGTGCTCTTTCATGATAATGTGCACGGCAAGAGTCAGACCATTGAGGCATTAGAGCATATTTTGCCTGAGCTTACGAAGCAGGGATACAGATGTGTTACCGTATCCGAGCTGCTGGAGGCTAAGCAAAGAGAAGTGATGGAGCTTCCTTAAAGCGCTTAATGAGTGACACAAGGGAGAGGGAAGGGGAATCTCAAATGAATGGTAATCATCGTGCAGACATCAAGCCAGGTCTTGAAGTCGATATTGTGTTGAAGCAGGATCAGAGAACAGGCAAGCTCACCAGGGGAAGGGTAAAGGATATTTTGACGAATTCACCAAATCATCCGCATGGCATTAAAGTTCGCCTGCAAAGTGGAGAAGTAGGCAGAGTTAAACATATCATTCAGCCTTAATACGTTTGATCTGGAATGCATCACCGGAGCGTCCAAACCTGAAGGAGTCTCTAAGCATAAACTGCTATATGTCTTAAGATGAGGTGGGAGACATATAAGGGGGAATGCGGCTCTTGTGCACAGATGGTCAATCCAATGACGTGGACATACAGGAATATGATGCCGTGTTTAGTCTTGGATCCAATTGCCAGACTGCTTATCAGCTGAGAAGATTATCGCTTCGCCGGGAAGCAGGTCCACTCGACTGGTTTGTATCCAAAAACATAGATCAGCTCATCAGATTGATAGACGCCAGGTTTGCAGAATTTATGGACTTAGGCAATCTGGAGAAGATAAGTGCATTTAGGACTTGCTACTGTGTGCGTGACACAAGATATGGAATTTTGTCCTATCATGATTTCCCGATTACCGCGAAGGAAGCGGATTGGGCACTGGCATATCCTGAATTCAAGTCTAAGCTTATTCGGAGGACGGAACGAATGCTGCAGGCATGGGAGGCAGGGGAGAGGCTCCTGTTTGTTCGTGTCAATGGTGGACAAGATGATGGTGATCGACTGTATTATAGTCTAAAGAAACAAGTCAAGCATTCCTTTGATTTGATTGTTATTGATACGCTGGCCGATGAGAATGCACCTGTGACCAGATGGGTCGAACCTTCTGGATGCATCAGGTATTCCATCCCAAAGGGTAACGACTGGCGCGGATCTGATAAGGCATGGAACAAGCTTCTCGAGTCCATCAGGCTAAGACATTGTCTTAGCGATTAAATTTAAAAAAGAGCCGTATTGTGCGCGAGGACGAAGTACTTGCTGTCAATTAGACAGAATTACTTCATTGCACAAAAGCGGCTCTTTTTGTCTTCATATGAGGTTAATTCAGCTATAATCTTCTACATGAGTAGAATCGCAACAATGGTTGCAGCGGTCAGTCCGCTAATAACAGGAATTAAATTACGTCTTGCAAGCTCAAATGGGCTGACGTTGCAGATCGCAGCAGCAGGAATCAGTGCCCATGGAATCAGCGTACCTCCGCCAATCCATATGGCAGCAATCTGACCAAGTGCCGTGAGCATAGGAGTCGAGCCAATGGATGCAGAGAACATCTGAGCAATCGAGCCAACAAGGGATATACCGGAGAATCCAGATCCATCCATCCCCGTTATTGCCCCGACAACAGTCATGCTGATCGCCCCGACCACTTCATTCAGCGGGACCGTATGTGCGAGTGCGAGGCCCAGGTCATTCACGATCCCATGCGAACCTTCAGGCAGGGGGTTAGAGAATAATGCGGTGAGAGCCGCGTCCCCCAGATAGAAGAAGGCAGCAATAGGTATTACAGGACCAAACACCTTGAAGCCAAACTGAAATCCTTTGATCAAATAATCTGTCGTTTCCTCGAGCCCTTTATTTCGGTGGGCAACCATCGTTACCAGGATCAGGATTACAATAGCTGTACCACCGATGAGGGCTGTTGCATCTCCACCTTGCAGGTTCAGCAGGTACATGGCCGCTAGATCAAGCACAAAGAGTAATGGAATGGTATAAGCAATAATCCGTTTGGTCCGTAGTGGAATTTGGATGTCATTGGAGGGGGACAGATCAGAAGGTGAGGCTGGTTGAGAAACGGCTGATTCCTTGTTGATGGTACCGCGGCGCATATCTCTGCGGAGCATGATGTAGGCTGTGAGGGTAGCAACGAGGCCTGTCGTGATAACTAGAGGGATACTGGCGGTTACAACATCAGAGACCGGAATTCCTGCAGCGTCTGCCGTTAATTTGGGTGCGCCCTGGATTACATAGTCACCTGACAAAGCAATACCGTGTCCAAACAAATTCATCGCCATGGCTGTGCCAATCGCTGGAAGGCCGACTCTTCCCGCTACGGGAAGCATGACAGCTCCGATAAGGGCGACGCCGGGAGACGGCCAGAAGAAGAAGGAAACAATCATCATAATAATGCCGATTCCCCAAAAGGCGTGAGCGGGTGTCCTCAGCAGCTTGGTTAAAGGAGCAACCATAATTTCATTGATTCCGGTGCGGATGAGCACTCGGCTCATGGCTACAACGATCGAAATGATGAATATGGTGCTGATCAGTTCCTTCGCAGCATAGATGAAGCTTCCGAAGATCCCGGAGACGGAGGTCACGATGCTGTCCGATGCAAGGAAACCCAAGGCTATAATACCCAAAATACAGATGACACTCGTATCCCGTCTGCGTATTAATAGGATCATAATAAAGATAATGAACGATAAATAGACGTAATGGAGCGGTAATAGATGAATGTCCATAATGCTTCACCCTCTCGTGCTATACCAAGTATGCTTGTGCTGTATCGTATGCTGCAGCCAAGGTGGGTGTTCTCCTACTTTTTCTAACGGCATAGAATGTAAGGTCACAAATAACGAGTGCACACAGGGAAACGAGGGGTTAGTCTAATGAAGTTTTCTTCACAAGAAATCATGAACAAGACGGAACGGTTTGGAGCCCATAACTATCATCCACTGCCCATAGTTATTCAACAAGCAGAGGGGGTATGGGTCACAGATCCCGATGGGCATCGCTATATGGATATGCTGAGTGGATATTCGGCATTGAACCAGGGACATCGTCACCCGCGCATCATAGCTGCTCTGAAACAGCAAGCCGATGAAGTCACTCTTACATCACGGGCGTTCTATAATGCGCCTTTGGCAGAGCTTATGGAGCTATTAAGCGGATTTACGGGGAAGCAAATGGTCTTACCGATGAATACAGGAGCAGAGGCGGTCGAAACGGCTGTCAAGGCAGCAAGACGCTGGGGATATGAAGTGAAGGGGATCTCTTATAATCAGGCAGAGATTATTGTCTGCGAAGGGAATTTTCATGGCAGAACGACGACGATCACCTCCTTTTCCTCCGATCCTTATTATCAAAAAGACTTTGGACCATTTACACCGGGATTCCGGATCATACCTTATGGTGACATGACTGCTTTAACGTCTGCCATCAATCAGAACACGGCTGCGTTCTTGGTTGAACCTATTCAAGGGGAAGCTGGAATCCAGATCCCTCCAGAAGGCTATCTGACAGAGGTTCGCAGGCTGTGCAGTGAGCAGAACGTGCTTCTCATGGCAGATGAAATACAGACCGGATTCGGAAGAACCGGGCGAAGATTTGCCTGCGATTGGGAGCAGGTCGTCCCGGATATTTACATTATGGGAAAGGCGCTTGGCGGAGGTGTGCTGCCTGTATCGGCTGTAGCGGCGGATGAATCGATTCTTGGATTATTTGAACCTGGTTCGCATGGTTCAACCTTCGGAGGAAATCCGCTTGCGAGCAGGGTTGCTATAGAAGCACTTAAGGTAACAGAAGACGAGAAGCTCGCGGACCGTTCTTTTGTACTTGGAAATCGAATGCTGCACAGGTTGAAGCAGATCACGTCCAAAGATATTAAAGAGGTAAGGGGAAGAGGGCTGTTCATTGGAATTGAACTAAGAACACCTGCGCGGCCCTATTGTGAGAGGTTAATGCAGCAAGGACTGCTCTGCAAGGAAACACATGATACCGTCATTCGGTTTGCCCCACCGCTGATCATTACGGATCAAGAACTGGAATGGGCGATCCAGCGAATAGAGCAAGTGTTTACGTAATATTTGTGATGGTTAACTGACATGATATGACCCATAATGACAGCATGGAGAATCATACAGAATAATGACGGCTCGCTGTTTATATCTAGTATTACGGTTCGACAAACGTGTTTCGGGTATTCCGGGAAGTTTATATATTCTTCGACTCATTTAACCTTTTTCTGCGGTGATCTGCTCATATTCTCCTTCGAGAATTCAGCAATGACCTGATCGTAGCTGCTGAGCAGATGATCCAATATTGGAATCCAGGAACGATTCAGACTGTACTCTCTCCCTGCTTCCCCTAATCTCTTGCTTATATCAGGATGATCATAGAGATGGATGATTGCGTTTACCATCGAAGCAGGCTCTTCCGGCGGGCACAGTATGCCCGTCTTTTCATGCTGAATGATGTCTAGAACTCCGCCTGCACCGGCTGCAATAACAGGGAGACCGCTAGCCATTGCTTCAAGAATGACGTTGCCAAACGTCTCCGTAGATGAAGGAAAAACGAATAAATCAGACATGGTGTAGATATCTTGAAGCTCATTTCCTCGCAAATATCCCAGCCACTGGATGTGCTCCTCTGAAAGGTTGTGGGGTATTGAGGGGGAGAGTCCATACAGGGGACCATCTCCTGCAATGAGGAGGCGGGACTTATCCAGGATACGGGAGGGCAGAGAAGCGAAGCTGTTGATTAAGTGTTCGATATTTTTCTCGGGAGCCAGTCGTCCGACATACAGCATATAGGTCAGCTCCGGATCCAATCCACGGTTACGAAGAAGACTTGCTCGTTCCTCAGCAGACACCGCTGGACGAAACTGCTGCGCATCAATTCCTCTGCTCCAAATTTCTACATGCTTCATTCCTTTTTCCTCAAGCTTGAGCTTCGTGGACTCCGAAGGGGCATAGATTCGTTCACAGTTCCGATGAAACCACTGCATATACTTCCACAGCGCTTGCTCCATCCAAGCTAACTTGTAGTGCTTCAAATATTGATCAAAGTGGGTATGGTAGGATGCCACTAGAGGTATACCGTGCTTGGCAGCATATCCTGCTCCGAGCAGACCTATAGCGGCAGGAGTAGCGACATGAATCAGTGTGGGCTGAAAATTGTGGAGAATTCGCTCTGTTCGCATACGACCGGGCAGAGCCAGCTTACATTCTGGATAAAAAATCAGCGGAAGACTGAAGAATCGCTCGACATGACCGCCATCTGTCTTCACGAGGCTGCCATGCTGTGGAGCGAACACAAGAACAGGGATCGAGCGTGCTCGTAAATATTCAACCCATCTGCCAAGTGTATTTGCCACTCCGTTGACCTCGGGTAAAAATGTGTCCGTAAATATAGCAATCCGCATCTCGATCCGCCTCCCAATCATTATTCCTATATATCGTACAGTGGGATCCAGCGGGATATGTCTGTTCTCGGGCGTTTTAACACAAATCGCGATAAAGCAGAGTCAAGTTAATTTTGATTTAATTTTCCACATAAAACGCTTACAATAGTCACATCGACATCATTCTATGAGGTGTATATTCTACTATGATCAGATATTCCTTGTTTACGAAGATTGTATTGCTGATTATTATCATGCTTATTCCTGTCGTGTTTCTGTACAGCTATTCCAACAAAATGGCAACCGATACCGTCGTCAGTGAGCTGAACAAATCCAGCAGTAATCAGCTTGCCTTTTTTCAAAGTCAGGTTAATACGAGTATTGAAGAGTTATCTTCCTGGACGAATCTGCTAATCCATGATCCCGACATTGAGAGCTTCAAAGATATTTATATGGACAGCGATTATTTGAATTTAGACCTCATTAATCAGGTCAAACGGGTACAGAACAAGCTGAGTATTCAGGAGAGCTCGTCCAATTGGCGAAGCAGTCTTACTTTTTATTCCCCCTCTATGGAGAGGATGATTACGGAAGGCAATGCCAGGCGGTACGATTCGGACGAGCTGAGAGAAGAGATTAAGCCAGGGTGGCAGGTAGAGAAGGTGCAGCGGCTCAACAGTGAGCAGTATCTTTTTTCCTGGTACACGGTTTCTCCCTATTCGGTTCAGGATCCTGCGAAGGCAAACAGTATCGTTAAGATCGAATTTGACAGCACGAATATACAGGATATGCTGGACAAGTTTAAGAGTAATGGAAGAAGAGATCCCTTCTATTACAAACCGGGCACCGGTGTTATCTATAACCGAACGCAGGATATTGCACAGAGTGCCAAGCTTCTCACTCAGCTGAAATTTCCCGAGATGAATGATGTCGATTACCGGACGGTAGAGGTGGATGGTCACATCTATAGTGTGCACACGGTATTATCCCAAGCTACAGGATGGTACCTGGTGGATTATATCCCTCTAACGGATGTGCTTGCACCGATCGAGAAGTCCAATCAGTTATTCTACGGGGCCGTAGGGAGTCTATTGCTTATGAGCTTCTTGGCTGCTTACTTGCTGTACGTACAGGTCCAAATTCCCGTTAAAGGACTGATTCGCGGGTTTCAGCGGCTGAAGATGGGGGACTATTCGGTGCGAGTGGTACCCAAGGGAAGGAATGAATTCAGCTTCCTGTCAGAACGCTTCAATTCCATGGTGGAGCAGATCCAGGAGCTGTTTGAGAATGTATATCTGGAGCAAATTCAAGTAAAAGAAGCTAGGCTGAAGCAGCTGCAGTCTCAGATTAATCCCCATTTCTTTTATAACTGCTTCTCCTTCATTACAAGTATGGCCAAGCTCGGTAAGATGGACGCAGTTGTAGCCATGTCTCATAATCTATCCCGTTATTATCGGTATACCACCCGGCAGGAGAAGGAGCTGGTCACTCTAAAGGAAGAGATGGATTTTGTAGTCGCATATCTCAAGATACAGAAGATGCGCATGAATCGCATTGACTATGTGATCGAGATTCCAGACGAGCTGCTGGATCAGACCATTCCACCATTAGTGATTCAGCCGCTTGTAGAGAATGCTGTCATTCACGGCATTGAACGGTCCCCGGATGCCGGGTTTATACGCATCGGGGCTTGTCAGGATCCGAACGGAATGATGCGAATTGTAGTTGAGGATGACGGGCTCGGTATTTCTGAGAGCAGACTTCAGGATTTGAGGGAACGCCTGACGAAGCCGATGGATGAGAACTCGGGCTGCGGATTGTGGAATGTAAATCAACGAATGCAGTTAAGGTACGGAGACAGCAGTTATTTGTCCGTTGATACATCCGCGATGGGCGGGTTCAGGGCAAGCATTCAATGGGAGAATACGAGTAGATATGAAAGGAACGATCATAATGATGGACATCTTGTTGGTTGATGATGAAAGCTATGTTACGGAGAGTCTGGAGGCAACCATTCCATGGGAGGAGATGGGCATCAGGCATGTGTATAGAACAGATTCGGCGGCAGGAGCACTTCAGTTGCTGCAAAGCCATCCCGTAGATATATTGGTGACAGACATTCGAATGCCTGGAATGGATGGTCTTGAGCTGATTGAGAAGGCGAGTGAGAGATGGCCGGAAATACGATCTATTCTTCTTACAGGATACAGTGACTTTCAATATGCCAAAAAAGCGATTCAATTACAGGCTCAAGATTACATACTTAAGCCAGTAGATGATGAGGAATTTATAAAAAGTGTGAATCAGACAGTTGAGGCTATCAAAGAAAGAGAAAAGGAAACGGATAAATACCATCAGCTCATGTATCAGCGCAAATCGGATTATGTCCTGCTTCGGGAAAATATGCTGCAGGGCCTGCTGCTCGGGACACCACATACCTTGTCGCGGGTCAAGCAGCAGCTGCAGGATTATGAAATACCTCTGCAGACAGATGTTGAGTCCATCATGATCCTGGTTCAGCTGAATCAAGGATTTATGGATCTGGATCCCAAATCCCGGGTGCTTATTGAATATGCGATCGGTAACATATCAGAAGAGATACTCGGCATGAATTATAAAGTATGGCAGGGAAGAACACCTCATCACTGCTTGGCTGTACTCATTCAGACAGATAATACCTCCGGCTTAGAGATGGAGATGGAAGATAAAGACCGAAGACAGCTTCATTCGCTTCTAAGGACTTTTCAAGAGAATGTCAGGCAGTACTTACACGGAGATGTATCCGTTATTATAAGCTCCAGCTTCCAGTTTCCGAATGATACCAGCACGGTCTATCACCACATGCTAAATTCGATGTACCTGGCCAGCACGGATGAAGGAGCAGCGGTTCTGTATTCTCCTCAGGATGAGTCTAGATCTCTTTCAGGCGCTTCCAAAGAAGTGTTTAGCCTGCTGTACAAGCCGCCTGTCCTTCAGCAGCTGATTGAGCTTGGGCAATGGGAGTCTGTACGGGAGAAGCTGTCCGAAGTATTTGATGTTATCGATCGCTATCCCGTTTCCAGAGAGCATATGTATGAAATTTATCTGGCGATCATAAACGCCTGCTTGTATATCACACACCGGACTGAATTTCGGATCAGCGAGCTGGATGTACATGGCATGGAGCCCCATCATGTGGAGAGGCTGATTCAGTATCCGGCAGAGCTTCGAAATTATACGTATCGAATTCTTGATAAGCTGGAAGAGCAGCAGCAGGAAAAGCCACCGTCCAAGGGACATATTGTCAAGCAAGTCAAGGATCTGGTCGCATCCGAATATGGCTATGAGCTGACCGTAAAGATTATAGCAGACCGGGTCTTTCTGCATCCGGTGTATTTGTCCAAAGTATTTAAGGCAGAGACGGGCGAAGGCTTAAGTGAATACTTGATTCGAATTCGACTGGAGAAGGCGCTGTACCTGCTGAAGCACACGAACAAGAAAATTTACGAGATCACTTCTGAACTCGGATACCAGAATCCGCAGTACTTCAGCAAATTGTTTAAAAAGCATTTTGGCATGTCACCAAACGAATTTCGGGAGCAATAAGTTGAAAAAGGTGCAGAAACCTTAATTTAGTATCATAGGAAAAAAGACCGACACCACTCATAATAAAAAGGGTAAGGAACAAGTTCTTTAAGGGGGAACTCAAATGGGGTTTAGATGGAAAAGATCAACGCTTTCAGTTCTGGCAGTGACCATGGCAGCGAGTGTCGGTCTCATGGGCTGTTCCGGGCGGGGAGCGGAGAGCACAAGCGACAGCGCAACAGCGCCGGTCAGTACTGAAAACGTATACAAAGAAAAGTATGATCCGGAAGTAACGATATCCACCGTGTGGGGGATTGATCCCGCGGTGACGTTCAAGAACGGGGAAACCATTGAGAACAGCGTAGCAACCAAATGGGCAAAGGAGCAGTTCGGAATCAATATTAATTCACTCTGGTCTGTAACCGATACGAACGGTGCCTTTGCTACGAAAGTGAGATTGTCTATGTCTTCAAGACAGGACATGCCAGATATATTAACGATTGGTGCAGATCAGACACAGCTCGTTCAAGACTTGATTGAGTCTGGAATCTATGGCGAGGTCGGCGAGCTGTTCGACAAGTATGCTTCCGATACATGGAAGGAAGCAATGAATATCGATCCTACCGTTTGGAATGCATATACGCGTGACGGCAAGAAGATGGGAATTCCGGTTCTTGATTACGCTTATAACAATGACTATCTCCTGTGGATCAGACAGGATTGGCTCGACAAGCTGAACTTGAAGGCTCCGACAACGATTGATGAGCTGGAAGCGGTGATGGAAGCCTTCAAGAACAATAACCCAAGCGGACTGTCTCCGGATAAGGTAACACCGCTTAGTATCGGAATCAAAAATTCGATGAATACATGGATGGCTGATCCATCCTGGATCTTTGGTGCCTACGGTACTCTTCCGCAGCAATGGAATATAGGTGAAGACGGCAAGCTGGAATACGGCTCTGTGCATCCAGGAATGAAGCAGGGTCTTCAGAAGCTGAGCGAGTGGTTTGATAAAGGCTATATACCTCAAGAGGTTGCGCTATGGGATGAGAACAAGACGGCGGAGCCTGCCGTAGCCGGTACAGCAGGAATCATTCCAGGTCCTTACTGGATGAGCGGGTGGCCGCTGGTGGATACAGTCAAGAACGACCCAGAAGCCGTATGGAAGCCTTATCCGATTCCTGCGGGTGAAGACGGAACTGCAATGCGTCATGGAACTCATTTCTCAAACGGAGTAACGCTGATTAAGAAAGATATGGAGCATCCAGAGGCTTTCTTCACGTATCAGAATTATTTGTTTGACAATTTTGCAGATCCAGCTGCCGGCAGTGAGCATGATTTTGGCTTGTTTGAAGGGTATGACTATCAACTGGACGCAGACGGTAATCAGGTGAGGTACGATGAGATTGAAGGCGGATATGTCAATGTACTTCGTTACCTGCTCGTCAGAGACGGAGCGAGAATACCGGACGCACAGATGAAGGCACTTCTTAATTTGGCGGATGGTAAAGAAGCCGAAACAAGACTTGAGCGCGAGGTAAAAGCGAACTATGGACTGGAAACACCGGAAGCAGCCAAGGTGCTGATGTCTCAAGAGGATATTTCCTATAAGGATATGTTCACGGGTCCTCCGACAGAAACGATGAAATCCAAGCTCGACTACCTCAACAAAATTGAAAATCAAACGTTTAACGAAATCATATATGGCAACAAGCCTGTCGATGCATTTGATACTTTCGTTGAAACTTGGAAATCCGGCGGAGGAGATCAGATTACCCAGGAAGTGAATGAATGGTATGACAGCGTAAAATAAAGCGTGTGAAATGGAAGCAGCATGCAATCATGTATGCTGCTTTTCTATACCTTATTTCTAGAGAAAGAGTCATTTTTAAATGTAAATAGGAGGGACTTGGATGAGAACATTCAAAAAAACATGGCCATTTCATATCATGCTGCTGCCCGCCATGGTATTTCTATTCCTGTTCAGTTATCTGCCCATGTCCGGAATTGTCATGGCATTCCAGGATTATAAACCGTGGCTCGGAATTGCTGGCTCCGAATGGGTTGGGCTGGATAATTTCCGATACCTGTTTGAACGGGAAGACAGTATGCAGGTCATTTGGAACACGGTAATTATTGCTGTAGCCAAGATGATCTTCAATCTGCTTGTACCGTTCGTATTTGCCATACTGCTTAACGAAGTCCGGAAAGTAGGACTTCAGCGCTCAATCCAGACATTAGTCTACTTGCCACACTTCCTGTCATGGGTCATTCTTGGCGGCATCCTGGTGGATCTGCTCGCTCCCGCAGGACTCTTCAATCGAGTTCTGGGCAGCTTCGGCGTTGATCCGATCCTGTTTCTCGGAGATAACAACTGGTTTCGATTGACGGTTATCATCTCTGATGTATGGAAGGAGTTCGGATACAACACGATTATTTTCCTGGCAGCGCTGGCGGGAATTAACCCTGCACTCTATGAAGCGGCTGAGATGGACGGCGCAAGCCGTTGGAAGCAGACGATCCATATTACTGTACCTTCACTAATACCAATCACCGTTGTTGTCGGTACCCTTGCACTTGGGAACGTCCTGAATGCGGGCTTCGACCAAATCTTCAACCTATACAATCCCCTCGTATATGAAACGGGCGATATTATCGATACCTTTGTGTACAGAACCGCGATACTTAATGGAGAGATGGGCTTTGGTACTGCGATTGGACTGTTTAAATCGGTCATCAGTATGGTGCTGATTCTCATATCTTACAGGCTAGCCTACAAGTGGGCCGGTTATCGTATTTTCTAGATTATATGTACCTGAGAGGGAGGGAGAAACCATGTATCATAAAACAAGATCATACCGCATATTCAGTGCGTTCAATAACCTGTTTCTGATATTGCTTGCCATTCTTTGCATCATACCGCTGATTCATGTGCTTGCCGTATCATTTAGCAGCAAAGCAGCGGCAGATGCCAATCTGGTCTCGCTGATTCCAATCGATTTCTCGCTAGAGGCTTACAAAAAGACGATTAACAATCCAGCCTTTCTGCATTCCATCTGGGTCTCTGTGCTGAGGACCGTCATTGGTACAGCCATCACCTTAATCGTGACTTTTCTCGCTGCTTATCCGCTGTCCAAAGAGAACTCGGCTTTTAAAGGAAGAACGCTGTACTCCTGGATCTTTGTATTCAGCATGATCTTTAACGGAGGACTTGTTCCTTTCTATGAAGTCATTCAAACCCTTCGTCTCATCGATACGTTCTGGGTACTCGTGCTTCCGTCGGCAGTGAACACTTTTCTAGTCATCTTGATGCTGAATTTCTTCAGAGGGATCCCGAAGGAGCTGGAAGAGGCTTCACTAATTGACGGAGCAGGACATTTTAGAACATTATTCTCGATTTATCTGCCGATATCTCTGCCATCTATTGCGACGATCAGCTTGTTCAGTATGGTATTTCATTGGAATTCTTGGTTTGACGGCTTGCTGTATTTGAATGATTCCGGGGACTTTCCGCTCGCAACATTTCTCCAGACGGTCATTATTCAGCGGGATATGAGCACAATGGCTATGAATCCGCAGGAGATGGAACTGATCAGCCAAACCACAGTTAAATCTGCACAGATCTTTATAGGTGCTGCTCCCATTCTGCTTGTGTATCCTTTCCTGCAAAAATACTTTGTTAAAGGGATGACCGTTGGTTCTGTAAAAGGGTGATTTTAAACAATAGAGTGAATCGTGTTTCTGGACGAAAGTTGTTCGGATATGCATCAAAGTGTAAGATATAGAACAGGAATGTAATCGTTTCCAATGGATAGGACAATCGATACGATCGTAAAGGAGTGGGCTTATATGAATAAGAAATATTCACCGTTATTTGCGAAAGCGCCTGTAATGCTGCATGGGGCAGACTACAACCCGGAGCAGTGGCTTCGGTATCCAGAAGTATTGCAAGAGGATATCCGGCTAATGAAGCTTGCTAATTGTAATGTGATGTCTGTCGGTATCTTCTCCTGGGTATCCCTGGAGCCCGAAGAAGGCGTATTTACCTTTGAGTGGCTTGACCAGATATTGGACACCTTTGCCGAGAACGGTATATATGCTCTGCTGGCTACACCAAGTGGTGCAAGACCTGCCTGGATGTCTCAGCAATATCCGGAAGTGCTGAGAGTTGGCAGGAATCGAGTGCGTAATCTCCATGGCTTCCGTCATAATCACTGCTACTCCTCTCCAGTATATAGAGAGAAGGTACACACGATGAACAGCAGGCTTGCTGAGCGATATGCTCATCATCCTGCAGTCATTGGCTGGCATATTTCCAACGAGCTTGGCGGAGACTGCCATTGTGAATATTGTCAGACAGGGTTCCGGGAATGGGTGAAGGAGAAGTATGGAACTCTAGAGGAGCTGAACCATGCCTGGTGGACAACCTTCTGGAGCCATACGTATACGAGCTGGGATCAGATTGAGTCCCCTGCTCCTCATGGAGAGACTCAGGTCCATGCGATGAATCTCGATTGGAAGCGGTATGTTACCGATCGGACCCTTGATTTCCTGCAGCACGAGCTGGCACCGCTCAAAGAAGCGAATCCCGAGCTGCCGGCAACAACCAATTTCATGAGCTACTTTGATGGTCTTGACTACTGGCAATTTGCAGATGTGCTGGATGTATTGTCATGGGACAGTTATCCGACGTGGCATGATGCTCAGGATGACAGCCATCAGGCAATGACTGTTGCACTCATGCATGATATCGTTCGCTCCATTAAAGGCGGCAAACCATTTATGCTGATGGAGAGCACGCCGAGTATGACGAACTGGCAGGAGGTCAGCAAGCTGAAGAAGCCGGGGATGCATCTGTTGTCTTCTCTTCAGGCTGTGGCGCACGGTTCAGATACGGTTCAATATTTTCAGTGGCGTAAGAGCCGGGGCTCCAGTGAGAAGCTGCATGGAGCTGTCGTCGATCATATAGGCAATGAACACACCCGTGTATTCAAGGAAGTAACTGAGGTCGGGGAAGTATTATCCGGTCTTGAAGAGGTTACAGGTACGAGTGTACCTGCGGAAGTGGCAATCATCTTCGACTGGGAGAATCGATGGGCGATCCAAGATTCACAAGGACCTCGTAATGTAGGGATCAAATACGATGAGACGATACAATCCCACTATAAAACATTTTGGGAAAAAGGAATTTCGGTAGATATAATTAACATGGATGCCGACTTTACCCAATACAAGCTGCTCATTGCGCCTATGCTCTATATGGTAAGACCTGGTGTTGGTGAACGCATTGAGGCGTTTGTTCAGAATGGCGGCACCTTCGTCGCTACCTACTGGTCAGGTATCGTAAACGAGAATGATCTCTGTTTCCTTGGCGGCTTCCCCGGACCGCTGCGCAAGACACTCGGCATCTGGTCTGAGGAAATTGACGGACTGCATGATGGACAGGTTAATAAGGTCATAGCTCTAGAAGACAATGTTCTTGGACTCACTGGAGCTTATGAGGCGATAGAGCTGTGTGATCTCATACATCTGGAGACAGCGACGGCAATCGCGGCATATGACAGTGACTTCTATCAAGGCCGTCCGGCACTTACTGTCAATGCACTGGGATCTGGCAAGGCGTATTACATTGCTTCACGCAATACAGCTCCATTCCATCAAGACTTTTATAATCTAGTAATTACAGAGCTTAGCATCACCCAGGCGATTAGCGGGGAATACCCTCAAGGTGTAACAGCCCATGTGCGAACAGATGGTCAGACGGACTATGTCTTCCTGCAGAACTACACAGATGAGATCCAATTTATGCCTTTGGATGAGCGGTCCTATACGGAGATCGGTACTTCATTGACCGGAGCAGATGGGGAGGACACATTTGCAGAGAGGGTAAAAATAGCCCCTTACGGAATTCGCATTTTGAAACGTCCTTCTAGGTAAATGGATTAAATTGATTTTTTATTAGAAAATAGGAAATACAGCTCTCTAACGATTGGCATTTACTTTATCCCGTAAACTGCTGTCGAGGAGAGCTTTTTTATGTAAGGTTTAGAAGGAATATGAGGGTTGTATCTCGAAATCACAGTTCATGAATGCTTTGACTACATCTCACGGGAGGGACCTACATGATACAGCGCAATCTTGACGGAAACAGCATTATTATTCGGCTCGAAATGAAGACCAAGACCATTAATTTTGGTGAAGTGGCATCTGCAATCTCGCAGGCCGGAGGAGATATCGTTGCCATTGACGTAATTTCCACTAACCAGGATATTACCGTTCGAGATTTGACTGTTGCGGTTTCTCATGCAGATGATAACAAAAAGATTGTAGAGACAGTCCGAAATCTTAATGGAGTCTCTATTATCAACGTATCCGACCGTACCTTTCTGCTGCATTTGGGCGGCAAAATTGAAATCGCTCCCAAATCACCAATTAACAACCGAGAGGATTTGTCGAGAGTATATACGCCGGACGTGGCCAGAGTATGTAATGCAATTGCGGAGGAGCCGCAGAAGGCATATTCTTTAACGATCAAAAGAAATACGGTAGCTGTTGTATCCGATGGAAGTGCAGTACTCGGTCTTGGTAATATTGGTCCAAGAGCTGCAATGCCCGTAATGGAAGGTAAAGCGATGCTGTTCAAGCAGCTTGCGGGAGTAGATGCTTTTCCGATCTGCCTGGAAACGCAGGATACAGAAGAGATTATTCGGACGATCAAAGCGATATCACCGGCTTTTGGCGGTATTAATCTCGAAGATATTTCTTCTCCTCGCTGCTTTGAGATTGAACGGAGACTTAATGAGGAGCTGGATATTCCTGTCTTTCACGATGATCAGCACGGTACAGCGGTCGTATTATATGCAGGACTGATTAATGCACTGAAGCTGGTCGGCAAATCCATCGAGAATACGAAGATTGTCGTATGCGGTATTGGAGCAGCTGGAGTAGCCTGCAGTAACATCTTGTTATCTGCCGGAGCCAAAAATTTGATTGGGGTTGACCGCGAGGGAGCTCTTGTAAGAACAGAAGCCTATGATAATCCGATCTGGCAGGATTATGCCAAGCGGACAAACCCTAATCTTCAGACCGGCTCACTTCATGAGGTTATTAAGGATGCGGATATCTTCATTGGTCTCTCTAGAGGGAATTTGCTTACAAGAGAGCACATCATGACGATGGCGGAGGACCCGATTGTATTTGCGATGGCCAATCCGGTACCCGAAATTATGCCGAATGAAGTAGAGGATATCGTAGCGGTTATGGCCACAGGGAGATCCGATTATCCGAACCAGATTAATAATGTGCTATGCTTCCCTGGAATGTTCCGTGCCGCACTGGACTGCAGAGCGAGCGAAATTAATGAAGCGATGAAGCTGGCAGCTGCAACGGCCATTGCTTCCTCTATATCGGATGAGGAACGGACGAAGTATTATATTATTCCTAGTGTTTTTAATGATCGAGTTGTCAAATCCATTCGTGAGCGGGTCATTGAGGCGGCTCTTCAGACGGGAGTAGCGAGAAGAGTGCCAAGGAAGAGCAGTGATATTTCTGGTTAATCGTGCATTTTCTTCGAAAATGCTTAGCGTTAGGAATATGCTAAATATATAAGAAGAGCCCTGGTTAACCTGCAAGTGCTTGCAGAGGAATCAGGGCTCTTTTTGTATTCTTAGGTCAGCCGCACCGTCTGGCAGGCTATTAATTAACGGTGATTTTTATCTGATTTATGAGCCTGCGGGCTGTCCATCAGAGACATTACACTGTAATCTTCTTCTGGGTAAAGGGAGAATGCATCGGCGATGAGCCAGCTTCCATCCTCTGATTTGACCATATAGTACATCCCTGTCAGATCGCCTTCAATATCTGACTCTTCGGCATGAACAATAGCGGTATTCCCATCATACTGAACGACATTAATAGAAGAAGCGGAGAGATCATAGTCTACCTCGTTCAGATAGCCGGTATCAAACAATTGTTGAAGACTGCGATAAATCCATGTGGACTGATCATGTGTTGACAATACGAGGTCTGCATCCTTGTTATTGTATCCATCATACTGAGCTTGCAGTGTTTCTTCGATACTTGTTTGATCCTCTGCAGGAACGGCCGGTGTCTGACCGATCAGGTCCAGTGCATGATAATAATTGTAACCTGGAATTTCATCATTCAGCTTCAAGCTTCCATCTGATGATTCGGTCAGGAACAGCCACAATTCATCTTGAGTGAGGTCGAAGAAGAATGGACCTCCGGTCCAAATTTCGGTACGGGTGACTGAGGCAATAATTTCGCCATCCTCTGCACCAACAATCTCGAGATTGGAATAAGTCGTCGTTCCTTGTGACTTGAATAACTCCGTATAATATTCCACGAAGTAATCATAGCTGTATGATTCAGAATCGAGCATAGATTTAATCTTATTCAGGTTACGTTCGTTTTCCGCGTTGCCGAAATCCGTAAGGAAGGCATCTACCTTTTGCTGGGTCTCTTCTTCTCCAGCTGAGGTAGAAATATGAATTGTTTTGCTGTTTTGATCCCAGGACACATTGTAGCCTGTAGCTTCAGCAACGAAACGGAGTGGAATCAGCGTGGTGCCTTTCTCTATGTAAGGTGCGGCAGGAAGGCTGGTTCTTTGACCATCAATGTGGGCCGTAGTCTTACCGGCGTAGAGCTGAAGCTTCACTTCGCCGTTGTCTGCGTTGATGCGTTTCTCTGCATTGTTCCATTTCACCGAGTAATCAAACGCCTCGAATAGTGCTCGGAAGGGAACAAACGTTACCCCTTTCTTGATGGCAGGTGTCACAGGGAACGTCATTAATTCATCGTCCAGGTATACCTTGATTTTTGGTGTTGTTGCGGCTGCGGATACGACTCCACCCATCATGGAGAATACCATTAGGAAAGCGAGTGTTAGCAGGCCTAGCTTCTTTTTGAACATGTTGTCAACCCCTCTAAGTTGTACATTATTTTGCTATAGGAACAGCAGACTTCCTGCCCCAAAAAATATTGGAAATGTTCCCATGCGAAACCATATTACTCGGCTTGGAAAAGTTAAGCAATACAGGTGGAAGAGATTTACCAAGGTAATTATATACAATAGTCGAATAGCTCTATTAAGCGAAGTGAACGCGGCTGTCAATGATTTGTTACAAATGTGCTCGAAAGTTCAGGAAAGTCATGGTACAATAAATCGTTCATTTGAGAAAGCAGGTTTACGTAATTTGTGGTTTTGGGGTAATAATACAAAAATATCTAATCATGATTCCTAGAAGGAGGGCTTATAGGGATGTCTTTCGGCGCTCGGGTGTTAAAGACCGGGATTGCAGTAACTCTAGCTTTATATATAAGCATGCTGCTGAACATTTCCCAGTCACCTGTGGGTGCGGCAATTGCGGCCATTTTTGCAATGCAGCCCTCTATATACCGATCCTGGCGATACTTTCTTGATCAAGTGCAGTCAACGACGCTTGGCGCCATCGTTGCGCTGATCGGAGGGATGGTGTTCTCCAATGAACCCATTGCTGTCGGATTGGCTTGTATACTGGTCATCAGTATCTGTCTTAAGTTAAAAATGGGCGACACGATCGGTCTTACGCTCGTCACGGTTGTTTCTATTATGGAGGCCTCTGGGGACTGGCATTATGCAGTGGACAGATTCATTCTGACGCTGATCGGTATCGTGTCTGCATCGGTAATCAACGTCACTGTCTCTCCGCCGAAGCCGA
Source organism: Paenibacillus sp. TCA20 (assembly GCF_000732325.1). Taxonomy (GTDB): domain Bacteria; phylum Bacillota; class Bacilli; order Paenibacillales; family Paenibacillaceae; genus Paenibacillus; species Paenibacillus urinalis. The sequence goes on along the minus strand of NZ_BBIW01000001.1, from coordinate 354,901 downwards.
AGCTGCAATTTGTGATGCAGATCAGAAGTGTGTTTGACCGCATGTCCTTGCTGCTCAGAACCTCTATATCGGATGAGATTAAAGAATCGGTGTTTCGTGATGAGAAGAATGATCTTGAAGGTCAAATCAAATCCCTTGTTGACAAATATCATCTGTTTGAAGAAGAACAGCAGAAGCTGAGACGGGCGAAGTTCAGCTCAACGAGGCAGATGGTCGTCTATAAGCTGATGTTATCTAGTCTTCAAAAAGGCTTTGCAGTGCTGGATGCGGTGGATCGACACTATTTTCAGGCGGAACGATCAGACCGAACGGATCAGTATTTCGATGAGCATCTGGAGAAATTGATTAAATTCCATGAGCATGTCCTGCTCAAATTTGAAGATAAGCTTAAGCCCAATGAACGGGAAGGCGAAGAGCTGGTGCGCACCAATGTGGAGTTCATGGAATCTGCGATCGAAGGCATTGATTTTGAGCGGGAGGGAATGCTCCGGCTGTCGATCGTTGCAGCAGCAATGTACGATTATGGTTATCAGCTTGAACGTTTAAATCGCTTGGCTGACCATATTCTAGACTCCGAAGAAACGAAGGATAGCTCGGAGGGGCTGTCAGCGTGGCTGAAAAAATAAAGATGTTTTGTAAAATGTACACTTGCACGGACGAAGTAAATTCGTTTATGATCTTTACAAAATCTAATTCGGGGTAATTTAGTAGACTTTGTGCTGGATCATCATCCTGAATACTTATAAAGAAGGTGTGTTCCGTGGAGAAAAAGGTGGATGTCATTATTATTGGTGCAGGAACCATGGGTCTTAGCAGCGGCTACTATCTTGCGAAGTCAGGCAAATCCGTATTGATGCTCGATGCTTATGAACCGCCGCATACGCAAGGTAGCCATCATGGGGATACACGATTGTTCCGCTATGCATACACTGGAGATCTCGTATACAATGCAATGGCAGTAAGAGCCCACGAACTGTGGAATCAGCTGGAACGAGAAAGCAGCAGTACCTTGTTAATTCCTTCAGGTGTGCTAAATATATCTCCTGATCATGACCCGTTAGCCGAAGAGAAGTGGAATAATGCACTTGCCTTTAATCTTTCGGTAGAACGACTCAGCACGATGGAAATTAAGCACAGATGGCCGGGCTTTCATTTGCCAAAAGGATATTCTGGAATTCTCGAACGCAGGGCAGGCTATCTGTTGACGGAGCCTGTACTTCAGGCTTATAAGGGATTAGCCGGTCAGCATGGTGCAAGACTTGTTACAGGTGCCAAGGTCCGGCACTGGGAACCCTCAGGCTCAGGATTTATCGTACATACGGCGACAGAGAAGTACGAAGCAGAACAGCTTGTAATTACGACAGGCGCCTGGGCTTCTGAAACGGGAGGATCGATTCAGCCGCCTGTTGCAGCGGTCAGACAGGTCATCGGATGGTTTGAGGCTCCTAAGCTGTTCGATGTATCGCACTTCCCTGGATTTACGCTCGATACAGAGAACGGACTATATTATGGGTTCCCCAGCAAGGATGGCTCTGGATTAAAGATCGGCCGCCATGATTGGGGAACGGCTGTAGATCCGAATGCTCCTCTGCTTCCGTTTCAGGCAGGCGGAGAAGATGAGGAAATTCTTCGACAGGCGCTTCAGAAATATATTCCGGAAGCGAGCGGTAGACTCCTTCGAGGAGCAGCATGCAAATATGAGAATACACCAGATGAGGATTTTATTATCGATTATCACCCTGAGCATAAGGGAGTGGTGCTGGCCTGTGGTTTCTCTGGACATGGATTTAAGTTTGCCAGTGCTGTAGGGGAGCTCATTTCCCATCTTGTGAACGGCGATTCCATTCGTTATAATTTGTCCGCTTTTCGATTAGACCGTTTCTAATCCTTGCAAGATTCTGAAGCAAGAGCCTGAACTTATACATGTTCATTTGCATGATATCCATTGATTGGCTACAATAATAGAACAGCCCGGGCTACTAAGAAAGTTGCCCGGGTTTGTTCTTGTTGTTTGGTTTTTCTGATAAAGAGTATGTGATACTTTGCTTAACACCGGAAGATTGAGAATGCAATATGGGGGAAAAATATGAATAAATATATAACAATTCCTGCACCCTTACTGAAGCTGCTGGATGGAGAACACCTTTCGTCTAAACAGAATGAAGCATTCATGCTGCAGACGGTAACGGAGGATGGCTGGCCGCATACAGCAATGATCAGTGTCGGTGAGATTGTAGCAATAGATGCCTATACACTAAGGCTGGCATTATGGTGTGGTACGACGACTTCTCACAATATGCTTCGCAGCGGCAAAGCCGAACTCGTTATTGTGTATGCAGAACGAGTCTATTATCTCAAAATGGCCGTTAAGCCGCTTGCTCCATTAAGATCTGCCAAACATGAAAGAGACAGGTTCACTGCGCATATTCATGCGTTAAAGATAGATCAAGCCAAATATGCTCATATTGAAGCAGGTATTCGGGTTCAGCTGATAGACCCAGATTCCGTAGTTACACGATGGATGGAAACGGTGGAAGAGCTGAGGATGGACTAATATATTGGTTAAAATGAATTCAATAATATGAAGAAGGAGCGGATCACTTGAGTACGGACAAGGAATGGCAACTCGAACAGGCTAGAGTGGACGAAGTTACAGAACAAATTCGACAATCAATTAACAAGCTTGAGGGTGAAGTAGGTTCTGTTCGCGGAGAAGTGGTTGAGATGCGAAAAGAATTTTGGGATGAAGTCACCATTAACTTTAGTGAAGCAGATGATGTCGGTGAGACTTCTACGAACTTAAGACAGCAATCCGAGGTGCTGTCAGAGCGGGAACGGAGCCACAAAAATGCATTTAATGCACTGAAAAAGCTCAATAAGCTGGAAGGGAATCCCTATTTCGGTCGTATTGATTTTGTGGAGAAGGGAACGGATACAGCAGAGCCTATATATTTAGGAATTGCATCCTTTTTATCAGAGCAGGAGAATGAATTTCTTGTCTATGACTGGCGTGCTTCGATATCGAATCTGTATTACGACGGGGCACCGGGGCCATCTTCCTATCGAACACCATCGGGGGTTATCGAAGGAGAGATCACGTTAAAACGGCAGTTTACCATTCGTGATGGAGATATCAAGTTCATGTTTGATACTGGGGTTACCATAGGCGATGAGTTATTGCAGGCTGTACTCAGTCAAAGCTCTGATGCTTCGATGAAAAGTATTGTGGCCACCATTCAGAGAGAGCAGAACCAGATTATTCGAAATGATACAAGCCGTTTGTTAATCGTTCAAGGTGCAGCGGGCAGCGGAAAAACATCGGCAGCTCTGCAGCGTGTCGCCTATCTGCTCTATAAAGATCGGGAATTTCTGAAGGCGGATCAAATGATTCTGTTCTCTCCGAATCCGATGTTTAACAGCTATGTATCCACCGTATTGCCTGAGCTTGGCGAAGAGAATATGCTGCAGACGACATTTCAGGAGTATTTGGAACGAAGAATCGGCAAAGAATACCAGCTTGAGGATCCCTTTGTGCAGCTGGAGTATGTCTTATCCCAACCTGACGATCCTGGTTATGAAGCTCGAATTCAAGGCATTCAGTTCAAGTCCTCACCTGAGTTTCTCGATTTGATTCTAAGCTATAAGAATCGGCTGGCACAGACAGGAATGATGTTCAAGCCCCTTCGTTTTCTTGGGAAAGAGGTCATTTCGACACAGCAGATCACGCAGAAATTTTATGAATTTGACAAGGGGATTCGAATTGCGAGCCGGCTAGAGCTTCTCAAAGAATGGATGCTGAAGGAGCTTGCTGCCTTTGGTAAAGGCGAACTTACCGCGGCGTGGGTAGACGAACAGATTCAGCTGCTTGGCACAGAGGACTATCACCGGGCCTATCAAAGATTACGGCGGAAGCAGCGAGGCAAGCAGGATACATTTAATGATTTTGACGTGGAAAGAGATATATTGGCCAAAATGGTGGTCTCCGATCGTCTTAAGCCCCTTCGCAAATGGGTCAAAGCAACGCGGTTTGTTGATATGAAGGGACTGTACCAAGCCATATTTAAGGAAGCAGGGGTGTCTTGTGGAGTTGACCGTTCACGTCTTCCGGCCGCATGGGATGATATTTGCAAATTTACGATTGATAAAATAAACGCCCAGGAGCTTGCATATGAGGATACGACTCCGTTCTTATATCTAAAAGATTCATTATTAGGATTTCGTGTGTTTACGAATATACGCCATGTCATTGTGGATGAAGCTCAGGATTATTCCCCATTCCAGCTTGCCTTCTTCAAACAAATGTTCCCACGTGCGAAGATGACCGCGCTAGGAGATTTTAATCAGGCGATCTATGCTCATTCATCCGTACTTAGTGGGACAAGTGAGCTGAGAGATATCTATAGCACGGACAAGGCGGAAGTGATAAGGCTCACGCGCAGCTATCGTTCAACGAAGGAAATCGTAGAATTTACAAAGTCATTGCTTCCTGACGGAGAGGCCATCGTTCCATTCAATCGTGAGGGAGAGAAGCCTTACGTATATGAATTCGGAAAGCGAGATGAGATGGAGGAAGCCATGGTATTGAAGCTTGAGGAGCTTCAGTCGCAAGGATACGAGTCCATCGCCGTTATTTGTAAGTCTGCAGGTCAAAGCCTTAAGGTATATGAGCGTCTTCACGGCAAGCTCAGCACAGTGCCAAAACTGATTAAGAAAACGACGCTTGGTTTCGAAAAAGGAGTACAGGTCATTCCGGCATACCTGGCAAAGGGCGTTGAATTTGATGCAGTCATCATTTATGACGGTTCGGCCAAAGCTTATTCAAGAGAAAGTGAACGCAAGCTATTCTATACAGCGTGCACGCGTGCGATGCACTTACTGTACATTTACTCCAAAGGTGCAGTCAGTCCGTTTGTATCAAAGGTAGATTCTCAGCTGTATCAGCATGAATTGGAGTATTCAAAGTAACCTTTTAATAAGATATCAAATTAGCATGGTCAATGTACTAATCCGGCAGCACATTCTCATAAGTGAGAGGTGCTGTTGTTTTTTTTAGAACAAGGATCAAATTGAATAGGATTACATATAATGAAAGATTATAGGGAGGGCGATGTAAGGAAACGGTGGTTTTCCAGATCATTTCCTGTTGAATCTTGAACTCTTAAGTCAATTATGTTTACATGTGACGTTCAGGCTACTATAATCATAAACAATCTACTTTTTTTACGGTGAATGGGGGAAGTTCGAATGATAATAAAACAATTTGCAAGACCAGCATTGGCTGATTGCGTGAAAGAACTGGTGGAGACAGCTCGAGGGGATCTAAAGGCTTCTCTTGTGATTCAAAACGGGTCTTTGGTCAACGTTGTTTCAGGCGAAATATTGCAGGGCATGTCTGTTGCTGTACAGGGCTCTCGCATTGCATACGTAGGCAAGGATGCTTCCCATACCATTGGACCGGACACAGAAGTTATTGACGCCAGCGGGCAGTATATTGCACCAGGACTGCTTGATGGTCATTGCCATATTGAGAGTACGCAATTAACTGTGGCAGAATTTGCTAGAGCCGTCCTTCCATTAGGAACGACGGGTGGATTCTTTGATGCGCATGAAATATCCAATGTGCTTGGCCTGAACGGTCTTAAATATATGCTCGAAGAGGCGAGAACGACTCCGCTCGCTGCTTATATGCAGGCACCCTCCTGTGTGCCATCCACGAGCCCTGAACTCGAAACGACGGGAGCCTATATCGGACCTGACGAGGTGGCAGAAGCGTTAAGCTGGGGCAATGACATGATTGGCTTAGGGGAAGTAATGAATTTTCCGGGTGTCGTATACGGCGAGGAAAAGATGCTTGGAGAAATAGAAGCTACACTGCGCGCGGGTAAAGCGGTGGACGGTCATTTTACCTGGGCAGCGGATGATTGGAGACTGCCTGTATATGCTGCGGCAGGTGTAACCGGAGATCATGAATGTGTAACCAAAGAGGATGTACAGGAAAGAATCCGCCTGGGCATGTACGCCAAAATGCGGCAAGGCTCAGCCTGGCATGATGTAGCAGAAACGATTAAGGCCTCAACCGAGCTCGGGCTTGATACAAGACGGATGATGCTCGTGACGGATGATCGGAGCTCAGAATCCCTGCTGAATGAAGGGCATATGAATTACGTTGTGCGTCTTGCTATTTCCCAGGGCGTCAAGCCGGTGACGGCTTTTCAAATGGCGACGATTAATACGGCAGAGCGGTTCGGCGTCCAGAGAGATGTGGGTTCAATCACACCGGGCTCGATCGCAGATATCATTCTATTGGATGGAAGACTCGCTGATGTGAATGTGCATACAACCATTGCGGCAGGTCAAGTCGTTGCGAGGGAAGGGAAAATGGCGGCTGCCTGGGATAAGTATCAGTATCCTCAAGATGCACTGGGGACCGTTCATTTAGAGGCTGATATTCAGGCAGATCATTTTGTAATTAATACACCTGTTAATGAGGGTGAGCTTAAAGCTCGCATTATACAAGTGACAGAAAATCATGTAGAGACGAAGGAAGTGTTCAAGACCGTCCAAGCAGAATCAGGCCAAGTGATATTAAGTCAGGATCAGGATGTATGCAAAATCGCTGTGATTGAAAGGCATCATAGAACAGGCAACAAGGCAGTAGCGCTTGTTAGTGGAGTAGGCTTTAACCGGCCTGCTGCGATTGCCATGACGGTCGCACATGACAGCCATAATCTGATGGTGATCGGAACAGATGATCATCTAATGGCTGATGCGGCTAACCGAGTCGTGAATATGCAAGGCGGGGTCGCGGTGGTAACACATGAGGGAACGACAGAATTTCCGCTGCCGATTGCAGGTCTAATGTCTCCGGAGCCTTTTGAGATCGTAGCCTCGCAGTCTGAATCCATCAGCCAGGCACTAAAGGCCGCTGGGTGCTGCTTGAACAATGCGTTCATGACTTTGTCATTATTGGCACTGGTCGTTATACCTGAGCTTCGGCTGTCCGACAAGGGACTTGTTCGTATCTCTGCAAACGGAATTGAGCTCGTTCCATTGTTCGAACAATAATGGATATACCCTAACTACATTGAGAATATCTGAAATAGGTAAGTGGACATCTGTCTACTTGCCTATTTTTTCGTTTGAGTGAAACAAAAATGGTCCAAAATCATTAAATGAGCATAAAGTCCTATAAATTCCTTTCATATTTCTCCGAAAATAATAAAGTAATACTTTCGTCCTTCAAAAATTGTCGAAAAGTAAGACTAAGGTAATCGAACAATGAGACAAATGGACGGGGTTGTATACGAATTGGAGGCAAATTTGTTGAAAAGCAAAGACGCAAAGCCATGGGTCTAAGGTAAGTCTAATGACTTATGATGACAGCCGGTTGCCGATTTATTAATGGAGAACGGGCAGGATATAAGGCACCGTTCCTAAAATCGAAGGAGTGTACATAAGAGATGTGGAAGAAAACAGGGAGAGCAGCGGCGGTACTGCTGGCTGCAGCAATTATGGCGGGATCAATTACAGGGGGAGCAGTGGATGTAGAAGCTACAGCCTACTCAAGTAAACAAACAGGAACATGGCTATGGGATACAACTCAAATCAAAAGTGAGCCCGACAAGATACTGGATTTTGCAGAAGCGCAGGGGATCAATGCCATCTATTTGCAAATAAACAGAGATGTGGCTGTACCGTATTATAAAGATTTTATCAGCAAGGCTTACGCGGAAGGAATTGAGGTCCAAATCTTGGACGGCAGACCTGCCTGGGGGCTATTATCAGGTCGTGAAGGATTAATGAGCTTCGTGGAGTGGATCGAAGCCTATCAGAATGGAGCCGAAGAGAATGAGCGGTTCTCGGGAATACATGTGGATATTGAGCCCCATGTGCTTGCAGAATGGAAGTCAGATCGTGACAGCGTTGTTACTCAGTGGCAGTCTAATGTAACGTATCTAACGAATGAAGCAAAACGTATGGAGATGAAGATCACAGCAGATATCCCTTTTTGGCTTGATAACTATACCGTGCCTGGCGGGGACATGAAGATTAGCAGCTGGATGATTCGCCAGTTCGATGCTGTCGCTGTTATGGCATATCGGGATACAGCAAGTGCTATATACAATGCCGCAGCCAGTGAACTGAAGGAAGCGTCTGAGCTGGGTAAGAAAGTATCCATCGCCGTTGAGACGAATCGAAGCAGCGAGGGGAATTTTATTACCTTCTACGAAGAAGGCTGTGAATACATGCGAGCAGAACTGCAAGAGCTTGAGCAGATGGCAAATGAGCATGATTCTTATATCGGGATTTCGGTTCACGATTATGGAAACTGGTCTAAACTAGCGAGTCGTTAATTGTAAACAAGGGTGATCTGGTAAGAGCTAAGAGTTCTCACCAAGTCACCCTTTTTTTGCTGCAATTATACAGAAACCGGCTCCAGTGAAATTTGTTCAAAAAATTGCTTGCGGTATTGGGAAGGCGTCATCTTTTTTGTTTTTTGAACAGGGTAATAAAGTAGCTTAGATTGTCATAACCAACTTCCATCGCAATATCAACAACTTTATAATTTGTATTTTCCAGCAGCTTGCATGCTCTTTGGATGCGGTAATGATTAATATAATCGATTGGGCTCTTCTGGACCATTTGTTTAAAGAAGCGGCAGAAATGTCCCTCGCTCATATTAATGTGTTCGGACAAGTCCTTCAGCTTAATGGGCTCACTATAGTGATCATGGATATAGCCGAGAGCTGTCTTCAGACGTTCGATCTTATCTGGACTGCCGGCGGCAATGTTATTCCCTAAATCTGCTGCCTGCTGCATATAAGCGAACATTTCTGCAAGAATCAGATACAGATGTGCCTTGGTCGATATTTCCATCGTCGGCTTCATTTGCTCATGCTCTTGCAGAATCAGATCGATATGTGTAAGGACCGATTTGCCCCAATCCGTATGACGTGAAATATGGCGGGGAGGGAGCAATTTCCGCTTCAATATAGGGTCCATCATTTTCTCCTGCAGGGAATCAAACGAGGCGCTCGACAGCCAGGCTGGGTCAAATACGATGGCTGAGAAGACACAGCGCTCCTCCCCCTGCAAATATCCCGCATGAATTTCGCCGCTGCCTACGAAGATCGCATCTCCTGCTTGTGCTTCGTAAATATTCATATCAATATGGAAGACAGCAGAACCGCTTTCAATAAGAATCAGCTCCATTTCATCATGCCAATGACAATCAAGAATGCTGTCTCCATTGAGCTGGTCTACTGACGGATAGACACTAACAGGGAACATAGGGTTGCCATGTACGCGATTCTCTCTCAATAATTCTTTATTCATTTCACCAAGCTCCTTGTGCATTCTTCTTCTATATAATAGGAGAAAAAAGCTTCTCTGATTGAAATCGCTTCCATAATATGTGCGTTATGTTAATATAAAGTGACAACTAAGATGAGAGTATATCAAAATATTGATACTATTCATCAAAATAACGTAAGAAAATCAAATAAAATATCAATATTATTATAGTATAACCGAAGGGGGAAAGAAAACATGAAATTTACTGATGGATTCTGGATGACTCGTGAAGGGTATCATATTCAAAACCCAACTGATATTCGTGATATTGTACAAAAAGATAATTCTCTAACCGTTCATGCGGCTACTAAATATATTCGCACCAAGGGTAACACTTTGAACGGTACATTGCTGAAAGCAACTTACAGTTCTCCTATGCCTAACGTAATCCGTGTAACATTGAACCACCATAAGGGCAGAGTGAAAAAAGGTCCTGAATTCGAGCTTTTGAATCAGGATACAAATGTTGAAATCTCTAAGAACGAGCAAGGCGCTGTACTGAAGAGCGGTAATCTGGAAGTTCAGATTGACAAAACAAACGGCTGGGACATCAGCTTCCTATATGGCGGCAAGCGGATTACAGGCAGCGGTCATAGACAAGCTGGTTATATTACAGGGCCGAACAAGGAAGCATACTTCCGTGAGCAGCTGGATCTGGGCGTTGGTGAATACATTTATGGTCTTGGAGAGCGCTTTACTCCATTCGTTAAGAATGGACAAATCGTTGAGACATGGAATGAAGATGGCGGTACAAGCAGTGAGCAATCCTACAAGAACATTCCATTCTATCTATCCAACAAAGGCTATGGTGTGTTTGTAAACCATCCTGAACGTGTATCTTATGAGATTGCGTCAGAGAACGTATCCAAGGTTCAATTCAGTGTTGAGGGAGAGACTTTGGAATACTTCATCATCGGCGGTGACAATCCGAAGGATGTGCTTGACAACTATACGAAATTGACAGGTAAGCCTGCACTTCCACCAGCATGGACATTTGGTCTGTGGCTGACGACTTCCTTTACAACAGATTATGATGAAGGAACGGTAAATCACTTTGTGGACGGTATGGCTGAGCGTGATCTACCTCTCTCCGTATTCCACTTTGACTGCTTCTGGATGAAGGAATATCAATGGTCTGATTTCGTATGGGATGAGGAGATGTTCCCGGATCCGGAAGGCATGATTAAGCGTCTCAAAGATAAAGGACTTAAAATCTGTGCTTGGATTAATCCATATATCGCAGAAAAATCCTATTTGTTTGATGAAGGTATGGAAAACGGATATTTGGTCAAAACAGCGGACGGAAGCGTATGGCAATGGGATATGTGGCAAGCTGGTATGGCTCTTGTTGACTTCACAAATCCAGATGCCGTTAAATGGTATAAGAGCAAGCTGGAAGTGCTGCTTGACCAAGGTGTAGACTCCTTCAAGACAGATTTCGGTGAAAGAATTCCGACAGATGTCGTTTACTTTGATGGTTCGGATCCGGTCAAAATGCATAACTACTATACTCAGCTGTATAACAAAGCAGTATTCGAGCTGCTGGAAGAGAAGCTTGGCAAGAATGAAGCTGCATTATTCGCTCGTTCTGCAACAGCAGGCGGTCAACAGTTCCCTGTTCACTGGGGCGGTGATTGCTCCTCGACTTATGAATCCATGGCCGAATCACTTCGTGGAGGATTGTCGCTTGGATTGTCCGGGTTCGGTTTCTGGAGCCATGACATCAGCGGCTTCGAGAACACAGCAACTCCAGATGTGTACAAGCGCTGGGTTCAATTTGGACTTCTGTCCTCCCACAGCCGCCTGCACGGCAGCACATCCTATCGTGTACCTTGGCTCTTTGACGAAGAATCTGTGGATGTTGTACGCGACTTCACGAAGCTTAAGATCAGCCTGATGCCTTATCTGTACAATTCTGCCCAAGAATCGACTGCACGAGGCATTCCGATGATGCGTGCCATGATGCTTGAGTTCCCAGAGGATCCTACAACCTACAGCCTGGACACTCAATATATGTTTGGCGACTCCGTACTGGTTGCACCGATCTTTAACAAAGAAGGCGATGTCACTTACTATCTCCCTGAAGGAACCTGGACTAACTTCCTTACAGGAGAGAAGATTCAAGGTGGACGTTTCGTACGCGAGAATCATAGCTTCCGCACATTGCCAATGATGATCAAGCCGAACAGCCTGATCGCAGTGGGCGCGGTAAATGATGTAATCGAGTATGACTATGCTGAGAATGTTTCCTTGCATTTGTTTGAGCTTGGCGAAGGAAATCAGGCAGAGGCGAATGTAGTAAGCACGCGTTCTGAACAAGAGCTGAATGTGAAGGCCGTTCGTTCTGGAGACAGTATTGAAATAACGACAGAAGGAACAGGCAAAGCCTGGACACTCGTTCTTCGCGGTATCCATGAAGTATCTGCCGTACAAGGCGGAACGGCTGCAAACGGAGAGCATGGTGTTATCGTGACTCCTGACGCATTTACTGGCAAACTGACAATTACACTATAATCATTTCAAGAATACGGCGGTGCCACTGGCACCGTCTTTTTTTTGTACTTCAGATACTCCTTCAATACACTTCATGTTTACTGGTTCCTGGTTTTAGAGCACGTATAATTTTATTATGAAACAGCCACATTAACATAGTCGCAATTAGATAAACCTCACATGATGCTGTGCTTCTTGGCAGGCACTTATTGCATTTTCAAACTTAATAAAGGTGGGTAAACATCCGATGGAAAACAAGAAGCTTGATCTGGCAGCACTTTCATCCATTCCTCTGATTATGACTTTGGGTAATTCAGCATTAATCCCGATCCTGCCGCAAATATCCAGAGAGCTTAAAGTGTCGACCTTTATGGTTAGCATGCTCATCACTGTCTATGCAGTCGTGGCCATTATATTAATTCCCATTGCAGGGTATTTGTCGGATCGGTTTGGCCGTAAGGCGGTCATTATTCCGAGCCTTATCATCGCTGCTCTCGGAGGGGCTGTATCAGCTGGTGCTGCCTGGTGGCTGACGAATGGTGCAGCGTATTGGGTCATCCTTGGCGGCAGGCTATTACAGGGCGTCGGAGCTGCCGGAGCTTTTCCCATTGTGATACCGCTGGTCGGAGACATGTTCGAGGATGAAGAACAGGTAAGCAAGAGCCTGGGTATTATTGAAACTTCTAATACGTTAGGGAAAGTGCTTAGTCCTATCATTGGTGCAGCTCTTGGGGTATGGCTCTGGTATGCACCATTTTTGATGATTCCCGTTCTGTGCCTAATCTCAGTGCTCCTTGTCATCTTCTTGGTAAAAAGTCCGGGCACCAAAAAGGAAGCGCCTTCTTTCCGGGAGTTTATCGGATCTTTAAAAGACATTCTCGCTGAGAAGGGGCGCTGGCTTTATGCCATTTTTGCTGTAGGCTGCATTTGTATGTTTGTTATATTTGGGGTGCTGTTTTATCTGTCCGAGGTGCTTGAATCCCGATACGATATCCATGGAGTAACCAAAGGCTTTATCCTGGCAATTCCGTTAGCCGCTCTGTGCCTGTCTTCTTATTGGAGTGGGAAGATGATCGGTAAGCATAAAAAGCGCATGAAATGGATCGGCTGCTTCGGATTGATCCTAATGACGGCATCTCTTGTTGTCATGGGCTTCTCAAGCCAGATATATTATGTCATCGGTGTATTTACTGCCGGTGGAATCGGCATAGGGGCTGCGCTTCCCTGCTTGGATGCGCTGATTACCGAAGGGATCGAAGAGGAGCAGCGAGGGACGATCACGGCATTGTTCAGCAGTATGCGGTTTATCGGGGTGTCCTTAGGTCCGCCCGTTATCTCGATTCTGCTGAATACATCGCATTTTATCCTATTTATGACGCTTGCCGCTGTGGGCGCAGCAGGTATTCTGCTTACCTTGTTTGCCATCAGGCCCTCAGAGGATAAGGGCGATACGAATGGCAATAGCAAAAAGTCCAAAAATGTGCATTACCGTTTAGGCGGAAAAAGCATGGTCAGAGTGAAAAGAAAAGTTTAAATAGCATAAAACAGCCTGCATCAAATGCAGGCTGTTTTGTCGTTTTATCCTTCTTGTACAGCTGCACGCTGTTTGGCGAGACGCGAGTAAATGACGTAGATGACCAGCATCAACACTATAAATAGTGAGGAGTACCGATACATATCCGCATAGCTGGTAACAGAGGCGATAATGCCAAGCAAGAGAGCTCCGATGGCAATCCCGAAATCCAGCGTGTTCAAAAACATGCCATTGGCCAAGCCGCGCTGCGAAGGATGTACGACTTGAATCATCCAGGTCTGGAAGGTTGGCTGAAGTGAGCCATAGCCTAATCCAAACAAGAAAGCGGCAAAGAATAGACTGAGCGTAGAGCTTGTAAATGATAGAATAACGAGTCCGACAATAATGAGTATAGAACCGGGAATAATGAGAGCACCATGTCCTTTTGAATCATATATTCGGCCTGCAATCGGTCGAATCAACAAGATTGCTATGGCGTTAAATAAAAAGAACAGCGCCGGGTTAGCAATCCCTTGCTCTGCCCCGAAGATCGCAATGAAGCCGACCAAGCCTCCATAGGATACGGCCATGAGTCCGTTAAGTATAGACGGAATGACAAGTGCGGAGTTGAAGCCTTTCTTCTCAGGCACAGCGAATGGATTGCTTACCGGCTGCGGCTTTTTCACTTTTTTGGAGGTGAGCATATAACTAAGCGGGACAATGACAACAATAATAATTGCAGTGGACCAGGTCAGCAGTCCAAATCCGTAAGAGTTAAGCAGTGACAAGCCGACAATGGGCCCGATGGACATCGCGAGACTCGTAGACAGACCGAAGTAACCCATTCCCTCTCCCATCCGTTTTACAGGAATAATATCCGAGGCCATCGTAGGGAAGGCGGTGCTGCTCATACCGAAGCCAACGCCGAACACCATGCGCAATACGAGCAGAGTTCCCATGATGGCTGCAAAATGATAGCCAAGAGTAGCGAGCAAAGCTACGAGAATCCCAAAGTAGATCATCGAGTTGCGCTTTCCTTTTTCTAACTGCTTGGCAGCGAAGATTCTCGCGATAATCGCGCTGAGGGCAAACAGGGTGGTAAACAGGCTGACTTGAAAGGAATTTGCGTTGAATTCGCCCTGCACATAAGCCGGCAGGGTAGAAATGATCATATGTAGCTGTAGAAACAGCAGAAAATTACACAGTGTTAAAATAACGAATTCCTTCGTCCATAATTTCGTTTGTTCATGCTGCATGTGTTTTTTTAATACTCCTTCTGTGTTCAATAATAAAATGCGGTAGCTATCATTACTTTGTTTGCGATTCCTTCTCTAGAACCGTATCAAGATAAGATCCCATCTCGGATAGCACCTTCCAGAAAACATCCATGTCTTCCTTTGGTATAATCTGAGCAATGTCTTCATTAAATTGGTTCTCTAGTGGCACTAAGGTGCCGGAGAGATCTCTGCCGAGATCCGTCAGAAACAGCTCGAAGGCTCGGCGGTCCTTTTGGCTAGGCTTGCGTATGATCAGCTTCTTCTTTTCCAGCATATCCAGTATTCTTGTGGTGGTGGGTTGATCTTTATAGGCTTTTACAGCGATTTCGCGCTGATTCAGGCCCTCGTTCATGTAAATTTGCAGCAGCACAGACCACTGCTCTGTTGTGATGTCATAGGCTTTGAGACGCTGTGTCATTACACTAACTGCACGTCTATGAATAACACCGAGCATGAAGCCGATGGAGCGATCAGACAGGGATGTGTTCAATCGAATAGTACTCCTTTCAATGTAAAAACCGTTTTAGTCAATTTGCTTGTCATACTAATATTATTGAATGTAATAATTTCTGTCAATTGCTATTCCAATCTTTTAACGAAAAGAGATCCTTTATATGTCAGCGTGACGAAGAAATGATATATTTAAAATAGTGAACACGAGGGAATTACAGGAGGTGCGGTTATGGAATTATCGAGCAGACAACAGGAAATTATCGATCTGGTCGCACGTTACGCCCCAATCGCAGGTGATCATATTGCAGAGCAGCTCGGTTTAAGCCGTCCTACCATCAGGTCCGATTTGTCTATACTCGTGATGCTTGGATTGTTGGATGCTAAGCCTAAGGTTGGATATACTCTGGGAACGGCAGTAAATGAGCTCAGTCAGATGAATGAACAGATATCCAGACTAACGATTAACGATGTGTTGACACCGCCGCTTCTGATTCAGGAGCATCGTTCGGCATATGATGCAGTTGCCATGTTATTTCAGGAGAATACAGGAACACTGTTTGTAGAGAATGAAAGCCATGATTTTGTAGGGATTGTATCTCGTAAGGATTTGCTCAAAGTAACACTCGGTCATGCAGATTTAAAGAGCATTCCTGTCAGCCTGACGATGACCAGGCGGGCGCAAACCGTTGCACTCACGCCTAATGATCCGGCTATTCTCGCTGCCCAGATGCTGATTCGCTATCAGGTCAATTGTCTACCCGTCATACGTGGTGAAGGAGAAGTAAGAGAATTAGGTGAGCATGAAGTCATTGGGAGGGTATCCAAGACGACTTTGCTCCAGTTGTTCATTGAGCTGGCAGGAGTCTAGCCTGGGGGAGTTAACACATTTCTATCTATCTATTTTGATCTTTTTGTGTACATAAAGGGGGCAGATAAGTGCACTGGATAGCCATGATCACAATGCTGATTGATCATATAGGAGCTGTGTTTTTTCCAGAACACAGCATTCTGCGTATTATAGGAAGGATTGCTTTTCCGGTATATGCATTTTCTATATTTCTTGGTTATAAACATACACGTAATGTGAAGCGTTATACCTTCCGTTTGTTTATTATTGCAGTTGTATCCCAGATTCCGTTTATGGCTGCATTCAACCAATCCACATTAAATGTCGTGTGGACCTTGCTGGCTTCACTCCTTGTACTACAGGCGCTGGATAAAGT
Source organism: Paenibacillus sp. TCA20 (assembly GCF_000732325.1). Taxonomy (GTDB): domain Bacteria; phylum Bacillota; class Bacilli; order Paenibacillales; family Paenibacillaceae; genus Paenibacillus; species Paenibacillus urinalis. Next base: position 338,588 of record NZ_BBIW01000001.1, on the reverse strand, counting down.
GAAGAATGAAATTGCAGCGATTTTTATTGTTATTTCAGCAGGATTCATGATGGAAATATCGACAATGGATTATGGGATCTATGGTTTGTTGCTCGTGCTGATCTATAGGTACACTGAAGGCTTCGTGATGGTGTTTGCACATCTGTTCTTGAATATTATAGATATGCTGCAGTCACAAATTCAGATATGGAGCACGATATCTACTATATTTATTGCCTTCGCCGTGTACAGGGGGGCATCATTCAGATCTTCCGTTCCACGCTGGTTATGGACGATCTTCTATCCTCTGCATCTTGCGATCATAGGAATTGTCCGAATTTATCTAAGATAAGGACGATCATGCTGGTAAGCAGATGGAACAAACCGAGTTATTCCTGTATAATAATGCAAAATGTCAAATCTCAAGACTTATATAAACGTAAGAACATATATTCCATACGTGACATGAATCGGTTACAATAGTATATAAATGCGAACAAGATTGGGAGTTGAGCTCAGGGTGGATTTGAAACGTTTAGCTGCAGAGAGAGCAGTAGAGTATGTTAAAGACGGAATGAAGGTTGGACTAGGCACAGGCTCAACGGCTTATTGGGCAATTCAACGCCTTGGCGAGCGGGTAAAGAACGAAGGACTGCAAATTGAAACAGTAGCTACTTCACAAGCATCGGAGGATCAGGCTAGAGAGCTAGGCATTCCGCTCGTCCCGTTCTCCGAAATCGGAAGGCTGGATATTACCATTGATGGAGCAGATGAAGTTGATGGACGTCTGAATCTGATCAAAGGCGGCGGCGGTGCGCTATTGCGCGAGAAGATTGTTGCAATGAACAGCCGGCGTCTCGTTATTGTCGTTGACGAAAGTAAAGTAATACATACACTCGGGAAATTCCCACTGCCTGTAGAGATCGTTCCGTTTGCTTGTGAATGGACCTACCATGCACTGGATCAAATGGGCTGCCATCCTGCATGGCGGATGAACGGTTCGGAGAAATACATGACAGACAACGGAAATTACATTGCAGATTGCAAGCTGGGCCGCATCTCTGATGCTGAGGCATTGAACCAGAAGCTCAACATGATTCCCGGTGTCGTTGATAACGGTTTATTTGTAGATATGGCAGATACGATCGTTGTTGCACATGCAGATGGAACGATAGAAATTAAACGCAAGTGAATCCATTTCAAATGAAATAGATTCAAGACAGGAAGGAAATCCATAGACAGGGGGTGATAACTTCATTGTAGCAATGGAGTTTATCAAACTTCATGTGGATTATAGTTACTGGAGGCAAGGTTATGTCTAATATTAGCGATGACAAGGATTTGTCGCTTCAACTATTTGTGGTGCTTGCAAGAGCATACAACTCAGTCACTGCAAGATCCAATCGTGATATTCAAAGCCATGGCTTAAATACGACTGAATTTGGTGTTCTTGATCTTTTGTATCATAAAGGTCCCCAGCCGCTTCAAAAAATTGGGGAAAAGGTCTTAATGTCCAGCGGCAACATTACTTATGTGGTGGACAAGCTTCAGAATAAGAAGCTGCTTATACGCAGAGCCTCTCTGGAGGATCGAAGAGTGATTTATGCGGAGCTAACGGAGGAGGGGACTGCGTTCTTCGAGCAGATCTTCCCTCAACATCACGAAGTCATTATCAGAGCGGAGCAAGGACTCTCGGAGGATGAGAAAAGAGAAGCTATTCGTCTTCTCAAGAAGCTTGGTTTATCAGCAAGCGGTAAGCTGTCAGAAGTAAACGATAGCCTATAGTAGGATGGACCCTGTTCATAGGGTCTGTCCTTTTTGTTATATATGGTGATGCTTGCATGTGTAATCATCTTATGGGACAATCGAGTAATCATGAAGTGCATGAATTTTTGGAGTAAAAGGAGTGCATTCATTTGTACATTGTTCAATCGATTGTCGAGGTTCCAGTTGATAAAGTAGAGGAGGTCGTCGGTCTCTATCAAAACCGAAGCCGCTCCGTGGACAAGGCATCTGGATTTATCTCATTTCAGCTGCTGCAGAACGAATTTAAGCCAGGAGAGCTTACCGTTCATATGACTTGGCAGGATAAGAAGGATTATCTTGCATGGGTGACAAGCTCCGACTTCAAGCGCATTCACGACTTGGAGCGGAAGTATCCGGATCAAGAATTGGCTAACATTAAGCCGACCGTAAAAAGATATACGGTACGAGCAGAATAGTAATCATTTGAATCAATTTCATAAATCATTAAAATGGTGTAATTGAAACTATATATAGACAAACAAAATCATTTTGATCTATATATACCCTTGATTGAAGCAGCTAAAAGTATTTTGAAATTGATTCATATATCATAGAATAATTCAGATAGAATAATCTATTTTATGTAGAAGCACGGAAGGAGCTGCATGGGTTGTGAATTCAATGCAATATGCAGCTGGTGAGGCGTTATTAAAGGATGCTGATAAGCTGGCTGAGCGAATAACCGATAGACAGTATGAGCTGCAGCCTGAGCTAGACCAAAAGTTTGGACAATCTGGACGGATCAGAACGAAGCAGGATTCATTATACAGCTTGAATTTCTTGGCTGAGAGTGTGATGATGAGAAGCCCTGTTCTGTTTACGAATTACGTGTCCTGGCTTAAGACATTGCTTAAAGGTTACCGAGTTACGGATGAAGACATCAGAATTAATCTTTTGCTAATTAAGGAAATGATTGAAGAATATTTTGAATACTCAGACAAGGAGCTTGTTCTGGAATACTTGGAGCTGGGGATGGTAGAGGTGGGATTAGCAGAGCCTGCTCCGCGGTTTGTAAGGGAGGAGCTTCCTTATTACATGGAAGCCAAGCTCTACCTGGATCAGCTGTTGTCCGGTAATCGACTCGCCGCTGCTGCGATTGTTGAAGAAATGGCTAAGGATCATATACCTATTAAAGATATATACACATATATTTTTCAAATGACACAGCATGAAATCGGCAGGCTATGGCAAACAGGTGAAATCACGGTCGCGCAAGAACATTTTTGCACAGCAGCTACACAGGCAAATATTTCGAGGCTGTATCCGTATTGGCTCACGAAATCTGCAAAAGGACATCGTATTGTTTCGGCTTGTGTTGGGAACGAGCAGCATGAGATTGGTCTTCGACTGCTAACGGATCAATTTGAAATGGAGGGGTGGGATACATATTATTTGGGAGCAAATGTACCCAATAATAGTCTCATCGATTCGCTTCTCAAATATAAAGCCGATGTTTTGGCTTTATCTGCAACCATGACATATCATGTGCATCTTGTTAGAGAGCTGATCATACAGGTTCGAAATCATCCGAAGACGGCAGCAGTAAAAGTGTTGGTCGGAGGTATGCCTTTTAATACAGCTTCAATGCTGTGGAAGGAAGTAGGAGCAGACGGATATGCAGAAGATGCGAAAGGAGCCATCGCTCTAGCTAACAAGCTTATATCTGCCAAGTAATACAAGAACCCTTCGTGTCACGATGAACGGATAAAGGAGGGATATGATGAATTCTTATCACGATTTAGAGTTGACTAAACTGCGGCACCTTATTGAGGACCTGAATAAAGAAATCATCCGCAGCAAGGAACAGGAACAGCGGTTGCTCGAACAATTTTCGAGCATGAACAACGAGCTGGTTACACTCCAGCGTGAGCTGACAAAGAACAATATGAAATTAACGGAGGCAAGAGAGGATGCTGTGCATGCCAATGAAGCAAAGACGGAATTTCTTGCTCTTCTGAGTCATGAGTTCAGAACCCCGCTTAATGGAATTTTAGGCATGGCTGAAGTGCTTTCTCTATCGGAGCTATCGGAGGAGCAGAGACAGTCTGTGTCGGTTATTCAGGAATCTTCCCATATACTACTCCATCTTATTAATGACTTGCTGGATCTATCTAAATTAGAGGCTGGCGAAATGAAGCTTAACCCTTCTTCAATGGATCTAAGAGCCATCGTTAAGCATGTAACACTTCTACTATCCCAAAAAGTATCTGACAAAGGTAATCGGATTGTTGCCGATATGGACAGCTCTTTATTCGAACGGTTTGCTGGTGATTCAGCACGGATGACTCAAATACTTACGAACCTAGCGGGCAATGCAAACAAATTTACCAATAATGGTTTGATTCGTATCCGTATCATCGTCTTGTCTCAAACGGAATATGAGCAGAAATTACGTATCGAGGTCACGGATAATGGTATAGGAATATCCCAAGCGGAGCAGGACATGCTGTTTAAGCCTTACTCGCAAACAAGAGAAGGGCAGAAGTCAGAGCATGGTGGAACAGGACTTGGGCTGTCCATTTGCAAATCCTTTGTTGAGCTTATGGGCGGTAAGATTGGTGTAATAAGTGAACAGGATGCAGGCTCAACATTTTGGATTGAAGTCAGCTTCCCATCAGCGAAGGTAACAGGAGAGGCAAGCGATGCTGCGACATATAGTATGCGGCGTACGAATTCGCTGCATAGAGCAGAACAATCTAAAATACAACATCCGATTCTTCTGGCAGAGGATAATGGAATCAACCGCAAAGTCGTGCTCGTGCAGCTAAAAAAGCTGGGCATTACCAATGTGGAGACGGTAGAGAACGGAGAAGCAGCCGTATCAGCATATTTAAGTAAGCCGTACTCGCTTATTTTGATGGATAACCTCATGCCGAAGCTCGGCGGGATTGAGGCAACGGAGAAAATACGCCAAATCGAGCGTGATGAGATGAAGCGTCATACGCCGATTATCGCTCTTACTGGCAATGTGTTTCCGGGCGAGAGAGACAAGTGCATACAGGCAGGTATGGACGATTACATCGCTAAACCGATCTCTCTGGATGCGCTGAAGGAGATTATACAGCGCTGGGTTACAGGCAGAGATGATCAAATCTTAAATCAAGAAACGATGGCTGAGCTGATGGACCTCGGGGATGATCAGGATAGTGAGCTGTTATCGACACTTCTCGAAATGTATCAAAATGATACACCTGACAAAATTAATCGGCTGATCCAATATGTGAAGGACAGAAATTATAGCAGTACAATCGAGGTATCGCATGATTTGAAATCCAGCAGTTTAAGTCTGGGTATCCATTATTTATCTACCTTGTTTGCAGCCATAGAGGAGGCAGCTAAATCAGGCCGTTTGGATTCAATAGATTGCTTGCTAGAGGCACTGATGCCTGCTTATCTGGAAGCGTGCACTGCTATGGAGAAGCACTTGTGATGGAAATTTCATAGCTGAATCAATGAAGGAGGTATTCTTTAGCAGAATGCCTCTTTTTTGATACGCCACAGTATGCACAGCAGAATGCGCTTACTATATCAACAGACATAGGTTGTATAAAAAGAAAAGTCGTTATAGAGTAATCATACAGAAAGAAAGATGGTATGGATAGGAAGGGGAGAGTCTAGAATGTGGTGGATTGTTATTGTTGCTCTAGTTGTCATTGCGATCATGGCGGTAATTGTGTCACACTTTTATAAAATGGCTGTATCACGTGCCCCAAAAGCTTTCTTGGCGGGAAATGCAGATCAGGCAGCCGGTGATCAAGTGGTATCCTCTGGACCCGATTATGCCTGGATCCGTTCACAGAAAAGGGAGGAGCTTGAGCTGACCTCCTTCGACGGATTGAAGCTTAGGGCCACATGGATTGAACCGGAAATTAAGACGAATACAACGGTCATCTTGGCTCATGGCTATACAGGGAGAGGCTATGACATGTCTGCCTTTGCCAAATTCTATGTGGAAGAACTCGGCTATAATGTGCTGATGCCGGATGATCGTGGACATGGGGCGAGTGAGGGGAACTATATCAGCTTTGGATGGCATGACCGACTGGACTATATCGACTGGATGCAGGTAGTTATTATGCGGACAGGTGTAGACAGCGAGGTCATCCTGCATGGCATATCCATGGGTGCAGCAACCGTACTGATGGCAAGTGGGGAGAAGCTGCCTCCGCAAATAAAGGCGATTATAGCGGATTGTGGATATACCTCTGTTCATGCGGAATTAACTTATCAATTGAAGCAAATGTTTAAGCTGCCTCCATTTCCATTTATTCCGCTGACAAGCTTATACACTAAGCTGAAATCAGGCTACGGCTTTAAAGAGGCGTCTGCTCTGGAGCAAGTGAAAAAAACTCAACTGCCTGTACTATATATTCATGGGGAAGAGGATGATTTCGTACCTACCTCCATGGTGTATGAGCTATATGAACATAGCGGTGGAGACAAGTATTTGTTCACCGTTCCCCATGCCGCGCATGGAACCGCATTTGTTATAGACCCGGATGGTTACAAGCAGGCCGTACGTGAGTTCTTGACAAAGTATTTGGAGATAAATGAACAGGCTGGATAAACAGAGAGGGATTACGATGAATCAAAATCGGAGTTGTCCGGGATGCGGGGAGCCACTTGGCGACCATGTCTTTAAGTGCAGGAATTGCGGTGAACTGGCCGTCAAGAAACAACGGTCACTGGATATGAATGAGCTGCCCGGAGAAGATTTATTCTATGTGGACAAATATTCGGCTGTTCTGCTCGTTATAATAACGTTTTTCTTGTCACCAATTGCCATCCTAATCGGCACGTTTCTCTTGTTCCATGACGATGAATATCGCCGGGACGTAGGCCAGATGATGGTAACCGGAGGACTGATCGCTACTGTGGTTTGGGCTATCGTTTATTTTGGCTGGCTTTCGTAGGGTGGATATTTTTCCATGCTGAATGAGAAGTCTTTGAATGGGTTAAAGAGTAAATACATCCTACAATGAATGATTAACGGAGGTATCTACTCGATGAATAGACAATTTGAAGAAGCTCGTAAAATGGAAGAGAATTACCATAAACAATTTTATCAAGAGCATGATATTTATGAAGAGGGAACTTGGATGGCCGGTCCGATGCCAATTGTAATGGAAAGTCTTGCGCGCTTAATGCGTGTGAAGCAGGATGTGACCATACTTGACCTTGGAGCTGGTGCGGGAAGAAATACGATTGCGATGGCGGAACAGCTCAAGGGAACGAATAGTGAGCTGATCGCTGTTGATTTACTGGAAGAGGCTATTCATAGTCTCGTTGATCATGCCAAGGAATATAAGGTAGACCATATGATATCGGCAGAGCAAGCAGATATTGAGCATTATGATATTGCGTACAATCGGTACGATTATATTGCGGCGTGTTCCTGTCTTGAGCATGTGTCTTCCGAGGAGGCGCTGCGCACCGTGATTCAAAGAATGAAAGAAGGCACGAAGCTCGGCGGGATTAATCTCATTACGATGAGTACGAATGTAGAGGAAGTGTCATTGCAGGATCATAAGCCGAGAGAACCTTTGATTGAACTAAACCTGCCTACTTTGCATGCAGAAGAATTGCTTGCAGATCAATATAAGGATTGGGAGATATTGTTCACTGAACGTGTAACACAAGCCATTCCTGAACAGAAATATGATGAGCCCACTGAATTCCGCTGTCAACTGATCCGTTTTGCAGCCCAGAAGCGGTTAGAATAAATCCTATTCTGAATTGTAAAAAAAGTGCAAACTATTCATTGAATGCCTATGAACATATAGACTATAATTTATAGAGCAAGGAGGGAATTATGAATATAAGCTATGAAGAGCAGCTATATCAGATCATGAAGGATGTCCAGGTAATGGATGATCTAAAGCGTGTTCGTGAATTAAGGCTTCCCGAGGGATGTATCGCTGCAGGATATATCCGTAATCGTGTTTGGGATGTACTGCATGAATACAAACAATATACACCTCTTCATGATATTGACGTCATCTACTACGACCCTGATCAGACAGATGATTGGATAGACAAGCAGTATGAGAAGCAGCTTGAATCCGGCCAGATCAGGCGCAACTGGCAGGTCAAGAATCAAGCCCACATGCATGAATATAACAATCGGACGACTCCATACCAATCAGTAGAGGATGCAATGAGGTATTGGCCTGAAACCGCAACTGCCGTGGCGATCAGACTAAATGATCAGGATGAGATGGAGATAGTCAGCCCATTTGGTCTTCAAGATCTGTTTGAAATGAACGTCAGGCAAAGTCCCTATTTCCTCCATTCCGGGCTGTTTAAGCAGCGAGTGTTTGAGAAGGAGTGGCTGGATCACTGGCCTTTATTAATTTTGCACGGCTGAGTAGATGCAATATAGCAAAAGCAAACCCACCTATAAGAAAGACTAGAGAGAAAATAGCAATATTAAAAAAGGGGAAAAGTGGGGAATTATTATGCCTTGGCCAATGGTTCATTTAACGATTGCCCATCTGGTAAAGCAAGGGCGGCCCTCACCGTCTTTTGTACTTGGCAGTATCGCACCTAACGCTTTTCGAGTACGACAAGGCGCGAATGAACAGATGAAATGGGCAAGTCATTCCTGTCCATCTGAAGGTGTGCTGCCCAGAGTTAGAGATATTCAGCTGTTCCATTCGGCTCATGCAGACCGAAGCTTAGGAGAAGAATACAACGAATATTTATTGGGATATGCCGCGCACTTGTATGCAGATGTAAGGTGGGCAGAAACGGTATACAAAGGGATAGAGAATTACGTACAGCGATTTATAGTTTACCGCTGGTACAGTCAAATTAGATCTTTTCAGAGCTTATACCAGCGTGATGTACTGCAGCTGGAATACATACTAATGGATATACATCCAGAAACTAAGGATTTACTGGAGGCGCTGGAGATCGCTCCGGCGTTGTCTATGGGCGCTCTCGTTAGCATGGATGAAGTCGATGATTACAGGTTTGAGATATTAAGGAAGCTGGAGGAACCTGTTAAGCCCCGTTCCCTTCGGTTCATGGATGTGGAGCGTGTGGAGCAGTTTATTCAGGATACGGCTGAGGAACTGAGCTGGCTGCTCCCCTCCTGGCAAGCGCAGACTGAATATGATCAACATGCTTATCAGGAGGTAATACATGAATAATAGAGCTGACATCGTGATCGGGATCGATGGAGGAGGAAGCTATACAAGAGTGACGGTTGCTGATTTTACAGGACAGATTCTGGCACAGGTGCGCTTAGGCGGCACGAATCGCTTGCATAATATACAGGCGGAAGAGAATCTTCGCACCGGTATTCTAGATGCCTTAGAAGCAGCAGGAAGACAGCTGGATCATGTCGCTTCAATTACGGCCGCACTCGCTGGGATAGATCAGCCTGGAGACGAGAAGTGGGCAATGGAGGTTCTTCAGGAGCTAGGTATCTCCACTCATGGTCAGGTAGTTAATGATACGCTGGCTGCTCATCGTTCCATTTTTTTAGGTCGTCCGGGAATTGTAGCCATCGGTGGAACAGGCTCCCTTATTTTCGGTATTAATGAAGAAGGCAGAATGGTGCGAAATGATGACTTTGCCCACTACGCCCGTGTCGCAGCCCGATTCATAACCTATGAAACGGTCTATGCAATCATCTCCGGCTATTATGAAGAAGCTGACCTGCCATTGGTCGATCTAGTTCTGCAACATTTAGGATGCTCATCAACACATGAGCTGGCTGAGCTGGCTCTCCGCGGATATGGAGTGGACAAACGCAGCCAGAACCGAATGCTTGGGGATATGGCACATTTCATTACAGAAGCCGCTGACACCGGGAGCCCGCTGGCTGTCAACATATGCAGTGAGGCAGCTAGACAAACAGCCGTCGGCATTCGCCTGATCGCTGCTACCTTCCGTGCTTCTGAAATTCTCGTGTCCTTCAGCGGGAGCTGCATTACTTCATCTTATCTAAAGAAGGCCGTATTGTCACAATTAAATAGCAGTACAAAGAACGAGACTGAGCCTGTTTTTGTATACGTTGAACAGAGACTCCCGAGTGATATCGGTGCTGTCATGATGGCCTATGAAGCAGCCGGCAAAATAACAACAGAGTCCATGATGAAGAGGCTTGGACAGCAATATAATTTCTATGAACTTGAAATCTGACGCCAAAAGTCCTAAAGTACGTATAGTTAAGGATATTAGGACAGGAGGATTTTCATTTTGCTAGTTTCTATTAAAGATCGTATAAATGATGTCATCGTAGAGGAGTTAATCGGGTATTCGACACTCCCAGAAGAAGCTCATATTCAAGCAGCACTTGCGATGTATAAAAATAATGATTCCACGGAGCTGCTCGGATTTGAAGATGAAGGTCAGCTCGTTGCACTCATCGGAATTGAGCAGGATGGGAGCAAAGTGATGATCAAGCATTTGGCTGTACTACCCGAGAACCGGGAAAAAGGGTACGGCCGCGGGATCATCTCAGAAATGATCAGCAGATATCAGCCTGAGACGGTTATTGCGGAAACAGACGAAGAAGCGGTAGATTTTTATCGCAATGTGGGCTTTGTTGTGTACAGTCTGGGAGAGCAGTATCCTGGGGTTGAACGCTTCCGCTGTGTCTTTGAAACAGAGGAAGAGGAATAAGACTGCTTGCTGGCAGAAGCGTGAGCAGTGCTGAAGGATAACTCACAAGCGAGGAGCAGAGTATATTGTCAACAACAGTGTACAGAATCATAGGTTTGTTGCTAGGTCTAGCTGTTCCATTTTTAGTATTGTGGCTGAAGCTTATTATGTTCGTACTCTTTCTTGCCATTGTGTATGCTGAATTGCGCAAAGTAAAATTTCCTCAGAGCGGTGTTTATTTTATCGGGGGCATGCTGATCGGAAGTATTGCTGCTTATTTTATTTAAGTTCTATATTCATCAATCCGTTTCATAATAAGAGAACACATACTGAACGTTTCGGAGCCTTCATTCGATTCGTCGTATGTGTTTTTTTGTGAGAAGGGAGCCTTCTCAAGGACAACTTGCCGTGCCAAATGCCTGAATTCCTCCATAAACTAAAATAGATCGGCAGCAAAATAAAAGGAGGGAAATCATATGGTGTACCGATATTTAGCCCTAGGAGATTCACTCACTGTTGGAATCGGTGCATTGTTTGGCAGCGGATTTGTACCTCTCTACCGAAAAAGACTAGAATATCATTTAGGCGGCATGGTGCTTGTCAGCAATAGAGGCGTAAACGGATTAACCTCACAGGGACTGTTGTCCATGGTAAAATATAATGAGCACGTGCGCTATCTGATTAAAGAGGCAGATGTGATTACGATTTCAATAGGCGGCAACGATCTGATTCGGGCAACGCGTTATGCTAAGGGGAATTTGCTCTCTCCTGTGCTGATTGAAACGCTTGAGTCTTGTGAGAAGTATGTCTCTGAAATTATTTCTGAGATTCGACAGCTCAAAAAGAAATCGCATCCCTACTTTATTCGTCTGATCGGACTGTATAATCCAATGCCGCGAAGTGAAGCAGCTTATCAATTTGTGAAGCAGTATAATGAATTTTTACTAGGATTTACGAGCAAGAATATCGCCGCAGCTCCGTTATTACATGCTTTTCAGGGAAGAGAGCGCGAGCTGCTGTTTATTGATCAGGTGCATCCGAGCAGCAAGGGCTACCGTGTAATCGATGACCAGCTTGCTAGACTGGGCTATGAACCTTTAGCATCAATAGGAAATGCAAGTGTTCGAAGAAAATAATAAGAGAAAAGGGGAATACAGGTATTACAGCTTGTGTTCCTCCCTTTAGAAGCGTCTGAACATAAGGAGAGATGGATGCATGAGTGTTGACGAGTATACACAGGATGATGAGGTGCATATCCTTCAGGACATCAGGAACAGCTATTTTCCAGGACCCTATGAAGCAGCAGAGCTAAGCATAAGCCGACTTCGTGGTGGAATGAACAATTCATCCTATCAGTTACGAATCCGGAACCAAGGGTATGTGCTCAGGCTGTATGAATCACATCAGGATCAGGATAAGGTGCTGTATGAGCATGCGGTGCTGGATTCACTATTACGAACGGAGAGAGGATTTGAGATTCCTGAATTAGTACATACCCTGCAAGGGAATACGATGACTTATTGTAATGGTAGAATCGCCGCTCTATTTCGATATAAAGAGGGCCGGAATCCAGAGCTTAACGAACCTCAGCAGTATGAACAGCTCGGTAAACAGGTGGGGCAGCTCTCTGCTGCCTTATCAAGAGTAGAATTGCCCCAAGCCCCCATATACCCGCCTTACTATAGGCTTGATATTTCCTATCCGGAATGCCCGCCAGCATATCTGCTCTCTTTTCTCAATCAGCCTGATCCGGTCTTTCAGCATCAAGCTCGACAAATGAAGGAGATGGCAGAGCCTGTTGCACAGCTATTTGAAGCCCTTCGTTCCATCGATCAGCTGCCGCATCAAATCGTTCATGGTGATATGAATGCTTCTAACGTACTGGAGAATGCTCAAGGTCAAATTTATGCGATTCTGGATTTTGAATTTGCGACGCGTGATGTGAGAGTGATGGAGCTGGCTGTTCCACTATCGGATATGTTGAGCCATGAAGAGGAGAAGATGTGGGAGAAATGTATTGCACTCATATCTGGCTTCACTTCAGTGATTGAGTTAGAGAAGGACGAGAGGGCGGTTATACCGCTGCTGATTCTGCTTCGCCGGCTCGATGTTGTAATGCACTTCATATCCAGGTGGCGAAAGGGCATAGACCCACCTTCTGTAGTTGAACGGCAATTGGAGGAGCTGTTTGTACGTATGAAATGGATGGACAAGCACAGAGATCAACTGGCAAGCATTTTGAATCCATCGAAATAGATAATAAAACAGCTGTATTCCACGATTATGGAGTACAGCTGTTTGTGTAGGGTATAGAACATTTACCTATAAAGTGCAATGAATTAGTTCATCATTTTGCGGAATATGCTGCGTACCGCCCAGCGGCGTTCTTGGCGCTTCTTGTACTTCGGCAGGGATCGATAGACCAGAATGGACTGATTGAAGGCCTCCTTGGCTTCAGCTGGCTGTCCTAGCGAACGATAGACCAGGCCAAGATAGTAATACGATTCGCTGGAAGAAGAGGAGATTTCCTGGAATTGTTCTACATAGCGAAGAGCCTTGCTGTGGTCTCTGTCTCTATAAGCAGATGCAAGCCGCAGATATGGCTGCCCATACTTTACTCTTGGGTTGATCTCAAGAGCTCTAAGAATATTCTGTTCTCCAGATTCAAGCTGCCCGAGATGAAGCTCGGTCGTTCCTAATGCATCCCAATATTCAGCCGAATGCTCATAGGCGCCTTCGATGGATCGCAGCAGTTCATTCGCCTCTTTAAACTTTTTGCGTTCAATGAGCAGTCTTGCCAGATCAAGCTTTGCCGTTACATCATTTGGGTTCATCGCAATTTGCTGGCGGTTTTTGGATATATTCCGCATTCGTTTATACGGCTTGGTCAGGCTTGGGAACACACCGACAAATCTGCGGTCAAGAAAATAAATGATGAGCAGCAATACGATAATAGCAACGAATGGGTTGCCAAAAAGGTAAAGCAGAAGTCCAAAACCTAAAATTTTGCTCATAAATCTCCTCCGTATATGTTCTATCTAATTTACTGTTATGATGAACTGATGGCATTGCGAACCGCAAGGATGTAACGTGACTGATCTCGTGGATCAACCCCCCGTCTTTTCCGAGTGGCCGAGATACCTTCGGGGCATGCCTGATAACCTGCATAGCTCGTCGTCATGATTCCGCTGCCCTTCGTCTCTGATCGAAGCTGCACCGGATAATTCAGGGATGTAGCTACAGGGATAATACCTTCTACGGTGCATCGTCCGTGTGCAATATAAGGAGCTTCAAACACGGCCCGCATATGAACCAGTTCACTAAGGACCTTACCGCCGTTCTCTTCCGGCACGATAATTCGAAAGTGCTGCATCGGCTCAAGCAGCGTCGTTCTCACTTGATCTAATCCATCCATAATGCCCATGGGAGTTGCGACTACAAAATCGAGCGGATGCGTGTGCCACACATGATGCTCTCCATAGGTCAATACGACCTCAAGATCTGTTACTTCCCAGCCATACAATCCTTGCTCAAGCGCTTCTGGCACACGGCGTGCCACTTCATTCTGATAGCGCTCCAATAGATGGTCATAACGAACCTCTGAGCGATAGACTAGACCACTGCCTCGGGGAAGAGGCCGAATGGCAAACCGAAGTACAGCCCAGCAAGGCTTAGGCATGGTATAGGCGATGTAGCCTTCGCCTTCAGCTGTGGGTGTTTCTTTATAGATAACAGATGGTGGATCAAATGTGACAGCAAGCCCGAATCTGCTCAGCAAAATGCTCTCCAGGATCTCGAGCTGTATCGATCCCATTACTTTCAGATGCAGCTCCCGTTCATCCTTGAGCCATGTCAGGCCGAGCAGCGGGTCCTCATCCGTTAATTCCTGGAGGGCTGCGATGAGGGAGGGATACTGTGCAGCATCCTTGCAGTGCACTTGAACTGTGAGCAATGGGACCGCCATTCCTGGCAGTGGAGGAACGTATGTCTCACTCCCAATGATGTCTCCAATCTGCGCTTCATGAAGACCGTAGACCGCTGCTATATCCCCTGCTTCAAATTGGCCGAGGTCGATCGCTTTTCGTCCTTCGAGTTTGCGGATTTGGGTTACTTTCTCCTCCAGACCCCGATTCTTAATGGTGACGGTATCCCGGGTATGTAATTTCCCATTATAGAGTCGAATATAGACGGCTCTTCCCATTGATTTATCCCGTTCTACTTTGAAGACAACACCCGAGAGAGGGCCATCCGCATTGCAGGCTGGTCCAGGCAGATAATCGATGATGGCTTCCATTAATTCTTGAATTCCGATTCCTTTTTGAGACGAGCCAAAACAGACAGGAAAAGCATTCCCATGTCTTGCTTCCGCTGCGATCCGGTCGTGGAGCTCATTCCGGGAAATATCTTCACCTTCAATGAATCGTTCCAGAAATTCCTCATCCTGATCAGCCAGCCATTCAGCAATGATGTTATGCTCCTCACGAGCGTCAATTCCATCTGCAGTGAAGATGGATACCGCATCACTCAGCACCTCTTGATCGAACTGAATCTGCTGAACAGGCAAGGCCGCGGGAGATAAGAGTGAAGTTATATTGTTCATGATATCCGTTACAGAAATATCCGGCCGATCCATTTTGTTTACATAAATGATAGTAGGTATATGTAGCTTGCGAAGTGCTTTCCATATGGTTTCCGTCTGTGCTTGTACCCCGTCTGCAGCGGATATGATCAGGATGGCACCATCCATAACCCGGAGACTGCGTTCCACCTCAGATATAAAGTCTATATGACCAGGCGTATCTACTAAATTTACTGTACAATTCTTCCATACAAAAGAGGTAGCCGCAGCCTTGACAGATATTCCTCTTTGCTTTTCGATGTCCAGCGAATCGGTGAATGCTGTTCCTTCATTTACACTGCCCAGCGCACGGATAACTCCGCTTTGATACAATATTTGCTCGGTTGTCGTCGTTTTACCTGCGTCGACGTGCGCGAAAATACCAACATTACGATGATGTTTAGCCACGATTAAACCCCTCAGTATTTCAGCCCTAATGCATCAGCCATTTTTATAAACGTAATTATACCACAGCAGTTTGACAATGAGAGGCTCTAATCTTGCAGACAACCTTTCATGTGCTCAGGACTTGGCTTCAATAAATCCGAAGTGGTATGCTTAAGGGCAGGATATCGATGAAATACGAATGATGAGCTGGATAAGGAGAATGGAACAGTGAGTATAGAACGAGTTGCCAAACAGATTGAATTTATTCGCGAGATTGATGAGCTTAAGCATGTGCTTCGCCAGTCCTATCTGATGAACGGGTCAAGACGTGAGAATGATGCAGAGCATACCTGGCATATCGCTGTCATGGCTCTTCTCTTGAAAGAGCACGCAATCGATGATCAACTGGATCTGAAGAAAGTAGTTCATATGCTGCTGATTCATGATCTGGTAGAGATTGATGCAGGAGATACCTTCGCTTATGATGTCAAAGGCTATGAGGATAAATGGGACAGAGAGGTAGCGGCCGCCAAGCGGATCTTTGGTTTACTTCCGGCCGAACAAGCAAGCGAGTGGATGAATCTGTGGCTTGAATTTGAAGAAGGGCTGACGAATGAAGCCAAATATGCTGCGGCTATGGATCGTCTTCATCCGGTGCTGCATAACTTCTATACGGAGGGCAAAGCATGGAGAGCACATCAGGTATCCGTCAGCGCAGTTAAAGCACGTGTTGCAGTCATAGCAGAAGCCTCTCCTGTACTTGCTGAATATGCAGCGAGCCTGCTTGAGCAGGCAGTAGAAAAAGGATACTTATTGCCCTGAATAGGCTGCATATTCACAAAAAACTGATTGCATGTGATGAAAGTCGTTCTGATAAAAAGTCCGGGAGAAGTAGAGTTTTGCTTCCTCCGGACTTTTTCTTTATAAACTGCCTCCTCTCGAAAAGGTACGAGTTGGTTAAATCGTTGTGACAACAACGTCACGAGTATCTACATCCGTACACTTTTACGATAGTTCGCAGGCGTCATTCCTGTATGCTTTTTGAACATGCGGTAAAAGTGAGGAAGACTGTCAAACCCGCAGCTCTCGGCAATAACGGCCATCGTATGATCGCTATGCATCAGCTGTTCCTTGGACAGGATAATCCGTCTTGCACAGATGTAGTCTGTCGGCGTCATTCCCGTAAATTGCTTAAATACGCGGCTGAAATGAGCGGGCGACACCGAAGCCTCCTTAGCCAAATGGGCAAGCGAGACCTTGTCACGCAGCTTGTGCTCTATAATGGATAAAGATTGGGTAAGCCATTCAGGGCCCGACATGATCGCTGGTGATTGATCCGTTACGAAGCTGAGCCGGGTTAAGTAGATGAGCAGAAGCTGCAAATGAAGGAGCGTGGAGTAAGAACGCATTGGCTTACGACTGTTCATTTCGGTATAGATGTGATCGATGATTTGACCTACATCGTCCAGCTCCTGCCTGCTGAATTGCCGCTTATAAATTTTGGATTGGCGGTGCCTCTCAAATAGCAGCAGAGTTGAGATAGCTTCATTTCCCATGCCTTGAAACAATGCAGGGCTGATATAGAAGGCGGTGGAAGTTAGAAGATTATCCGGATCAGGAAAAATTCGATGAATGGTATTTCCTGGAATCATAATCAGGTCACCTGGCTCCATATCTAGGCTCATATGATCGATAAATATTTTGCCCCGTCCTTGATGAACACAGATCATTTCATGCCAATCATGGAGATGGTCGGGAAGCTCGTGCTCATAGGGCTTGGTCTCATAATAGAGCATTCGGAAGGGCAGCTCGATATCCGAGGGAATGCGAGTATCAACAGGTGCGTTCAGTGAGTTACGCATAGGGGATCGCCTCTTTTTCGTAAATATCAAATGAGAGTACTTTTTTATCAAAATCGGCAATTTCACTTCTTTATATTGATGATACAATGAACAGTATCAGGAAACAATATGTCATTGATTAGAGGAGAAATGAAGCATGGCGGTAAGCAATGATCTCCCTAGACTGGGACGGAAGCTGGAAGGAATAACCGACAGCGCGAAGCTGGCTAAATTTCAAGAGATGCCGGTAAAGGTGCTTCAGATCGGGGAAGGAAATTTTTTGCGGGGATTTTTTGATTGGATGATTTATGAAAGCGCTGCACAAGGGTGGTTTGAAGGCAGTGTTGCCGTAACACAGCCGAGAAGATCGGGTCGTCACAAGCTGCTGAACATCAGAGAGCAGGATGGTTTATATACGCTGCTGACCCGAGGTATAGAGAACGGAGCAGCGGTAGAGCGGGAAGTTATCATTCCTGTGCTGTCACATATGATCGATCCTTACGAGGAATGGAATGAATTCCTGGCTGTGGCTGAAGGACCAGAACTGGATATCGTTGTGTCCAACACGACGGAAGCGGGTCTTGTGTATGAGAAGTCAGAGTACTATGAAGGTACGCCAGTGAATTCATTTCCCGGGAAACTAACCGTATTCCTGCATCATCGCTTTCAACATTTTCAAGGGGATCCCGCCAAAGGATTAATTCATCTCCCGTGCGAGCTGGTTGAAGGCAACGGTGATTTGTTGAAATCCTACGTACTGATGCATAGTGAAGATTTCGGATATTCGGAGGAGTTTCGCGATTGGGTCAAGAGCAGCAATCATTTTCTGAACAATCTCGTTGATCGTATCGTTACAGGTGCACCCTCAAAGTCTGAAATTGATGATATCGAAGAGCGGTTAGGGTATAAGGATTCGCTGATTAACAGTGCGGAGCCTTATCACTTGTGGGCAATCCAAGGAGACCGCTCGCTTGCCGACAAGCTTCCGCTGGCACAGGCAGGACTTAATGTGCACTTTACCGATGATTTGAAGCCGTATCAGCTTAGAAAAGTCCGTATCCTGAATGGTGCTCATACGCTCATGACACCGCTCGGTATTTTGCAGGGCAAGCGCTTCGTTCGGGAAACGATGGAGGATACTCAGCTTGGTGAATGGGTGCGGACAGCCGTGTATGAGGAGGTCACGCAAGCGCTGGATCTTCCGCTAGAGGAGCTGCATGTTTATGCGGGTGAAGTGTTTGAACGATTTATGAATCCATACATTGATCATCGACTGCAGGACATTATGCTGGGCAGCTTGAGCAAGTTTAAAGTTCGCTTGATGCCAACGATGCTGGATTACTACCGCAAGAACGGCGTGCTTCCAAAACGGATTGTGACAGGCTTTGCCGCTTTGCTTCGATTGTACCAGACAGTGAAGACAGAGGAAGGATTCAAGACGGTAACCTATAGCGGTGAGTCTGTACTGCTTAAAGACAATGAAGCGCATCTTGAGGTACTGGAGAGACATTGGGCAGAGCTAGGGCAGGGTAAAACTCTTGATCGTGTGATCACTCAGATCCTGGCAGAGGAAACGATCTGGGGACAGGATTTATCCTTGCTGCCTGGACTTACCGAGAGTATATGTGAATCGATAAGAGAATGGGAAGGGGAACAGGTATGAGCACCATTCATCGAACACAGGACTTCACCATCATTCGGGAGAAAGATGATGTAATTATTGCTCTTCGTGATTATAAAAAGGGAGAAGTGATTGAACGGAATTCTTCCTCAACCATAACTTTGACTGAAGACATTCCGAAGGGTCACAAAATTGCTGCCCGGCAGATCCTGGCAGGGGAGAATGTACTCAAATACGGCTACTCTATCGGCGTGGCCAAAGAACAAATCTTGCCAGGCAGCTGGATTCATACTCATAATCTCGCAACCGGTCTATCTGGACTCCTCGAATATGAATACGAAAAAACCGAGCCAGAAGCGCTTCCCGCACCGCCTGCTCATCTCCTGACGTTCGACGGTTATCTGCGTCCGAACGGCGAAGCCGGAATTCGAAATGAGATCTGGATTATTAATACGGTCGGCTGCATTAACAAGGTATGTGAAGCATTGGCCCGGATGGGAGAAGGCGAATTCAAGGGACGTGTTGACGGAGTATATCATTTTCCTCACCCCTTTGGCTGCTCACAGCTTGGCGATGACTTGAAGTATACACAGCAGCTCCTTGCTTCACTCGTTGTACACCCGAATGCTGGAGGGGTGCTCGTTATTGGTCTAGGCTGTGAGAACAATCAGGTCGATGATTTCAAGTCGTTTATTCCTGCGGAGTATCATCATAAAGTGCGTTTTCTCAAAGCACAGGAAACGGATGATGAGCTGAGCGAAGGCATGAGATTAATTGAAGAGCTGGTCGAGCAGGCCGAGCATACACGTCGTGAGCCGCTGCCGTTATCCAAGTTGAAGATCGGTCTCAAATGCGGTGGCTCGGATGGCTTCTCCGGTATTACGGCCAATCCCCTCGTTGGTGTCGTATCTGATCTGCTTGTAGCAGCAGGAGGCACGGCTATTCTAACAGAGGTTCCTGAAATGTTCGGAGCGGAGACCATCCTGATGAACCGTGCTGCAAACCAAGGGGTATATGATGAGCTCGTTAAGCTGATCAATGGGTTCAAGCAGTATTTTGTAAACCACGGTCAGAACATTTATGAGAATCCCTCTCCAGGTAATAAAGCAGGGGGTATTACTACTCTGGAGGAGAAATCACTTGGTTGTACTCAAAAAGGCGGGCGCTCAGAAGTGGTAGATATTCTGTCTTATGGAAACAGGACGACTAAGCCAGGGCTTAACATTGTTGAAGCTCCCGGCAACGACCTGGTCTCCGTTACGGCACTATCCGCAGCGGGTGCGCACATCGTTTTATTCACGACAGGCAGAGGGACGCCGTTTGGCGGACCTGTACCTACGGTGAAGATCGCAACCAATTCCGACCTGGCTCGCAGGAAGAAGCACTGGATTGATTATAATGCAGGGCAGCTGCTCGAAGGGATCAGCATGGATGATGCAGCTGTTCAGCTGTTAAGCCAGCTCGTGGATATTGCATCCGGTCGTGCAGAGACAAACAGTGAGCAGCACGGTTTCCGTGAAATTGCCATATTTAAGGACGGCGTAATCCTGTAGCACATCGGTGGATTCATCAAAAATAAGCTTCCGGCTGTTTCTGAGCTGCCGGAAGCTTATTTCTTTTGGTTATAATCGGCCGTAGCTCGAAAGTGTCTTCAGCCGCTCGATCGTGAGATGTCCCCGCCATTCATTCTCGGCTGCTGAGCTCAGTGGTTCCCATGAGATGGGCCACCCGCCATCAGCCTGTTGTTCCGAGACTAGATGATCGAGATGGAGTGAGAGAATCTCCTCAGGGACGAACTGGGCAGCATAACTGGTTGAATTTGGTGCCCAGTCGAGCACTTTTTGCACATACCCTTCAGCCCTAGGATCAAGTTCAATGACACCCGGCTCGGATAAGTGCTGATCTACTCTGCTCTTCACCGCTGCAGCACGGGGATCCCCTGTCTGCTGTTCGAGAAAGTGAACAGCGTGGATGCAGTTGTGGAATCCTGTTAGATCGGCACTCTCTACCGTATCCCATGTATATTGAATAGCTCGGTTCAACCATTTCTCTTTGAGGAATGGATGCCAGTCTCTTGATTTCAGCAGGAGGGCTACAATCGAGCCGGTAGGATTAATGGAAGCCGTATCATCCGATTCCGTGGTCCACCAAGGAGCATGAGGATGCTCGTTTACACTGCGGAAGGCGTAGGGCCATCCCCCTGTATGAGGATTCGAATGTTGTTCAAGGAATTGTCCTAGTCCTGTCATTAAGCTCTCAGGGAAAACCCCTGTTTCGTCCATCAAATGCAGTGCAAATTCTGCTCCCTGCGGCTGGCTGTACGGACTACGGATGTCAGGTTCAAGAGCATGACCGAATCCACCGTCCTTGTTCTGATATGCAGCTAATGCTTGCAAGACCGCTTCAGGTGATCCCTGTCCACTGAGATGTGCGAATCGGAGACGATCCAAGAGACGGGCGTTCTTATAAATAAAGTCACTTGCTTGCTGTACGATAGGGTGAGAGATATCCAGCAGAGGATACTTTTTCATCACAGAATCAACTCCTTAGTATATTTGAATTAAGGAAACGGGTTGCATATAGCAGGCTATAGAACTAGAAATATTTTAGCTTCCAGATGTATTCCTTACTGCATTCTGATTTTCCTCCCAGATTCATAGGAAGTAGAAATATCCCGTATCCATAATGGATACGGGATAACGCTTGTTTCTTGCCAGATTATTTGACTTCCAAAATTTGAACGTCACGGCCTTCAATGGATACCATGCCGCTGAGCTGACTGCCACTGATTAGATCTTCAGCCTCTAATTGGCCTAGATCATAGGATACGGCCTCCGTATTGTGATTAAGCACGAACAGATAGGAGATGCCATCCTTGACACGGCGGCTGACCTCAACACCGGATGGAGCTGAGAGGTTAGGGTGAATTCCTTTGTCCGTTGTAATCTTCTCAATCAGTTCATCGAGGAAGCCTTGTTCTGGATCGGTTGCTACGTAATATGCTTCGCCTTTGCCAAACGTATTGCGAGTCACCGCAGGCATTCCCTTGTAGAAATCTTCGCCGTATTCCGCAATAACCTCAGCACCTTCCGTATGCAGTAGATCACATAGCATGCCGCATTCGTAGCTGCCTTGAAGCTTGCCGAACTTATCTTTCAGAACAATCTTATTCTTCTGATCCGGGAACAGAGCATCAATCTCCTCAACCCAAATGCCCAGCATTTTCCGCAGCTCTCCAGGATATCCGCCGACCGTGACCAGATCATTTTCATTTACAATACCGCTGAAGAATGTCGTCAGGAACGTTCCGCCATTCTCTACGAAGGCTTCCAATTTCTCAGCGAATCCAGGCTTAACCATGTACAGAACCGGAGCAACAACAAGATCATATGCGCTTAGATCGGTATCCACACTTACCATGTCGACCTGAACATTTCGGTTGTAGAAGGACGCGTAATATTTGTGAATCTGTTGCACGTAATTCAGAGCGATCGTTGGACCGCTCGATTTCTCAATCGCCCACCAGTTGTCCCAATCGAATACAATGGCGGCTTTGGCATCAGCGCGCGAATCTAAGAGGCGATCTCCGATGCGCTGCAGCTCCTTACCAAGCTGAGCTACTTCACGGAATACGCGTGTATTCTCATGCCCGACGTGCTCAATAACAGCGCCGTGGTACTTCTCACAGGCACCGATGGATCTTCGGAGCTGGAAGAACATGACCGTATCTGCGCCATGGGCTACAGTCTGATAGCTCTGCAGGCGCATGACACCCGGACGCTTAAGTGAGTTGTACGGCTGCCAGTTCTGCTGGCTTGGCGTTTGCTCCATCAGCATGAACGGCATTCCGTCCTTGAGTCCGCGCATGAGATCATTCGCCATGGCAGTTTCGCTTGGCGGAGTCGTTAGGCTTGGATAGCTGTCCCATGAAATAATGTCCATGTATTTGGCCCATTTAAAGTAATCCAGCTGCTTGAAGAAGCCCATCAGATTGGTAGTCACAACAGATTCAGGCACATGCCTCTTAATTGCGTCGTACTCCAGCTTGTAGCAGTTCAGCATGCTGTCAGAATTAAATCTGGAGTAATCCAGAGAGATTCCTTGGAAGTTCGTGGAACGATCTCCCCATTCCTCGCTCAGGTTGCTTGGCAGCACAATTTCATCCCAATCATAGAACGTATGTCCCCAGAATGCCGTATTCCAGGCTCTGTTCAGCTGATCAAGTGTCTGATATTTCTCCTTCAGCCAGACACGGAATGCACGTTCACAGTTGTCACAGTAGCAGTCGCCCCCATATTCGTTCGACACATGCCAAACGAGAACCGCAGGATGATCCTTGTAGCGTTCTGCCAGCTTGTCCGCAATACGCTCGGAGTAGAGCCGGTAAGTCGGACTGTTCGGGCAGGAGTTATGACGGCCTCCAAATTTGCGTTTACGTCCGTCCTTATCTACCCGCAGTACGTCAGGATATTTCGTTGCCATCCATGCGGGATGAGCGCCGGTGCTCGTTGCAAGGCATACATAGACACCGCTTTCATAAAGACTGTCGATCAGCTCATCGAGCCATCCAAAATTATATGTGATCTCATCAGGCTGATTCTTGGCCCAGGAAAAAACGTTAATTGTCGCAATATCAATCCCTGCGAGCTTGAACATGCGCAGATCTTCTTGATGTGTAGCCTGATCCCATTGCTCAGGATTGTAGTCTCCGCCGTAGAACATTTTAGGAAGCTTCGTACTAATCAAGTGAACTCACCTCTTGTATAAGAATAATTCAATCATATAATATGAATTATATTTTTAAAATATAAGAATTGTTATGGACTATATAATAATATGGAAGTAGAGGAACGAAGGATATGTGGCTGAGCAAAGACCATCAGCGTTTTTTTATGACAGGGAAGGAGCATCCTCTGCCCCTGTTTATAGAGAGCATAGGAGAGAACAACAATCAGGAGCCGATTGAGCGGTCCGCTGGCTATCCCTGTTATCACTGGCTGCAAACGGTAGATGGTGAGGGGACATTTTCATTTGAGGGCAGAACCTATCCACTTCCTAAAGGGACGGGCATCCTGCTTGCTCCTAATGTGCCGCATCATTACAGCGGGAGAGGTGAAGGCTGGTCAACGATATATATTACATTCAGCGGTCCGCAGGCAGCAGCGATCCTATCCTCACTGGACTTGCAGGAATCTGCTTATTATCAGTGGAAAGTGAGCTCGGAGCTTCAGATTTATAGCAAAAAGGTTCTTGATTCCATCGGCAGCGATTTTGATCTAACGGGGCTGGACGCGTCAGGAGATATTTATCGGTTCTTACTGCTGCTCAAAAAGCATGGGACAACCGGCAATACGCTCTCCCTCTCACATGCTATGGATCGATTAGCACCCTTGCTGTCATTTATGGAAGAGAAGATAAGCGATCCTGGTGTGGGGCTCATGGAAATGGCGGAGGTGCTCTCGGTCTCCCCCAGATATCTGAATATGATGTTCAAGCAGACATTTGGCATTACGGCGTACAGCTATTTTATTCTGAAAAGAATACGTAAATCCAAGGAGATCATGACATCAGAGCCTCATCTTACAGTGAAGGAGACGGCTGGCAGAGTAGGCTTCCGTGATGCGAGTCATTTTGTCGCTACATTTCGGAGAATAGAGGGAATTACCCCCGAGCATTTCCGAACGCTCTACTAGGCCTAAAATAATGATTGATGAAAACGATTTAATGTAGGATGATGGATTAAAATTATTCTATTTATAGCTTAGGAGGGCTGGTTGTGCAGTCAATAAAATTATGGTCTGGAGTGCCGCCGTATGCGGCCGCTGGATTGGAAGATGATTCTCCCACCTTGACTCCTTATCTGGTCGAGGGAGCTGACAGCTGCGTTATCGTGTGTCCCGGAGGCGGATATTGTCACTTAGCTGATCATGAAGGCGGACCGGTTGCGGAGTGGCTGAATCAAGCAGGCATTTCGGCTTTTGTCCTTAAATATCGAATCACTCCTCATCGTCAGCCCGCTGCATTGTCTGATGCAAGGAGAGCCGTTCAATATGTGAGAGCGAGCAGCGATAAGTATGGGATTAATCCGAACAAGATTGCGATGCTCGGTTTTTCCGCTGGAGGTCATTTGACGGCAAGTGCAGGAACGATGTGGGTGGAAGGAGATCCAGAGAGCGTTGATCCGCTTGAGCGGGTTAGTTCAAGGCCGGATCGCATTGTGCTGTGTTATCCTGTCATTACGATGGAGGATTATGGTCATCAAGGTTCAAAGGATGCACTGCTTGGCGAGAAGCCGGATGAGGAATTGGTCAGACAATACAGTGCTGAACGTCAGGTAACGAGCCAGACGCCGCCTGCCTTCATATGGCATACCCACGAGGATGCGGCGGTACCGCTGCAGAATAGTCTGGAGATGTCATTGTCCTTGACCAAGGCGGGAGTGCCTCATGAGCTGCATGTATTTGAAGCAGGACGTCATGGCCTTGGGCTGGCAGAGGAGCTGGAAGGAACGACAGGCCGCTGGAAGGGCTTATGTATATCCTGGCTTAAGCAGCAGGGCTGGTAATCTTCATCTGAAACGCATTACTGTAAACGCTGCCTTAGTCTACTTGCCTTACTATAAGTGATTTACATAAGCTGCGATTTAATATTGGATAGGGAGAGGGAAGGTATGAAGCTGGCTCAGAATGATAAATTGGTTTTTATTGGGGATTCGGTAACCGATTGCGGAAGAACACGTCCCGTAGGTGAAGGAAGCATGGGGCTTGGCAATGGGTATGTATATCATGTGGATGCTTTGCTCCAAAGCGTATATCCAGAATTGAATACTCGTGTAATTAATGTAGGGATAGGCGGAAACAATGTTAGGGATCTGAAAAATCGCTGGCAGGAGGATGTACTTGATCTTCAGCCGGACTGGCTGTCTGTAATGATTGGGATCAATGACGTATGGCGTCAGTTTGACAGTCCGCAGCGAAGAGAGCTTCATGTGTTTCTGGATGAGTATGAGGCTACTCTGCGTGAGCTGGTTGCTTCGGTGCGTCCTCAGGTGAAGGGTCTTGTCCTAATGACACCTTATTACCTGGAGCCAAGTATAGAAGATCCCATGCGCTCGACGATGGATCTGTACGGTGCTGCTGTCAAACGTGTTGCTGAGGAATATGATGCCGTATTTGTAGATACACAGGCTGCATATGAACCCCTCTGGAAGCAGCTGTACCCAGGAGCTATTGCATGGGACCGCGTACATCCCAACCACACGGGACATATGGTTCTGGCACGCGCCTTCTTGAACAGCATCGGCTTTGATTGGAATAAATAAGGAGGGATTGGATGACAGAACTAGAACTGGTCATTGACGCAAAGGCAAGACTGGCAGAGGGGCCAAGCTGGGATGCAGATGAGAAACGCCTGTACTGGGTTGATATCGAAGGCTTCAAGCTTCATATTTATGATCCAAGTTCAGGAAGGGACACGGTGCATGAGGTGGGACAGCATATTGGAGCGGTTGTCCCCTATGATCAAGATCGTGTCATGGTTGCCTTAAAAAGTGGGTTCCATAGGTATGATCTGGCTTCGGGCAAACTTACCCTGCTTCATAATCCGGAAAGTCATAGGGATGATAACCGGTTTAATGATGGAAAATGTGATCCGAAGGGCCGGTTTTGGGCGGGAACGATGAGTCTGACTGACAAGAAGAATCAAGGCGCATTGTACTGTCTAATGAATGATGGTCAAGTCAAAACCGTGCTTACGGACGTTTCTCTGTCTAATGGTCTGGGGTTTCACCCGGATCATAAGAAGATGTACTATATTGATACGCCGACAGGCCGGATTGATCAGTTTGATTTTGATCTCGATAGCGGTGAAATTTCGAATCGTATAACCTTGTTCTCTCTGCCGGAAGGAACCGGCTTCCCTGATGGGTTGACGGTAGATGCAGAAGGGATGATATGGGTGGCACACTATGGCGGTTCCCAGGTATCTCGCTGGAATCCGGACACAGGCAGCCTGATTCAGCATATTGAAGTGCCGGCTTCAAATGTGACCTCCTGCTGTTTTGGAGGAGAAGAACTGGATGAGCTGTACATCACGACGGCTCGTAATGGTCTTAGTGAGGAGCAGCTGCTTGAGACTCCGCATGCTGGCGGTGTATTTCGAGTGAAGCCTGGCGTAAAAGGACAGCCCACTTACCGTTATAAGGGTATAAAATAGAAACGGTTTCCATATAGGTGCGTATTGATTGATATGTGGTTCAAAACCTAATGGAGGTGGAGACCTATGAATGATCCGCTTCAGGAACAGAACAGGCCCTATACGGAGCCGGCTGATCCCTATAGTGATAAGGCCAATTTTGAGATTAAACAACAGGAACTGCACGAAAAAGGTTATCCGTTACTATGGAGAGAAGTGTCTAATCTTCTGATTCTCTTGGCCGTCATTGGTGTCATTGTATTATTAAGCCGTATTCTTTGATCTCCTTTAAAGTAAGATTGGAACGGCGAAGATGCAGTAATTTTTGAGCTAATATCAACCAAGTGAAAAATAAAAGCCTGCCAGGAGTCCTGGCAGGCTTTTATTCGGACGCCTCTTTCGAGACGTCCTATCATGGGAGAGGAGAAACCGGACGAAGAGCTTATGGGGAAACGTAAGTCTTCTCCGCGGTTGTCTACGGCACTTTTGATGCCGATAATTACATCATGACCGCCTGCCCTCCAGTTTATACATCGCTTGGTTAATATTTTTTCCTTCGGACTAATTACGCTTTCGATATTTTCACATCTTACATGGATTGTGGTACGATATCGATGTATAGCATACTTACAATGAATGAAACAGGGTGAAATCAAAAGTGAGAGTAATATCAGGCACTGCAAAAGGTAGACCGCTTAAGGCTGTTCCCGGAACCGGAACCCGTCCAACAACCGACAAGGTTAAGGAAGCGGTCTTTAGTATGATTGGTCCTTATTTTGATGGGGGCGTCGTGCTGGATCTGTTTGCGGGAAGCGGCGGTCTCGGCATAGAATCACTCAGCAGAGGTTCGGACAAGGCTGTATTTATCGACCTGGAACCGAAGAGCATCGAAATGATTCGCGCGAATCTGAAGGCAACGGGTCTGGATAGCAAGGCTGAAGTGTTCCGAAATGAAGCAGGCCGAGCCCTGAAGCTGCTCTCCAAACGAAAATATACATTCGATCTCGTCTTTCTGGATCCCCCATATCGGATGAAGAATGTGGAAGAGTATCTATCCTGGCTTGAAGAACACAATATGGTCAATGATGACGCCATCGTTGTTGTAGAACATGATGCCGATCATGAATACGGAGAGAGAATAGGCTCCTTTGAGCAAATACGCAAATCTACATATGGGGATACGGCAATTACGATATACGAGTATTCTTCTAATATAGATGTGCAGGATGATACGAACACGAATTTAAACATGGATGACAACATTCGGGAGGATCAAGGCAATGAGTGAATCAGCACATAAGACGGAGAGAGTAGCCGTATACCCCGGGAGCTTCGACCCTGTGACATTGGGACACCTGGATATTATTACGCGAGCCTCCAAACAATTTGATCGGCTCGTGGTGGCGGTACTTAATAATAAGAGCAAGAATCCGCTGTTCACGGTGGAGGAACGTGTAGAGCTGCTGCAGTTGGTTACGGCGGACCTGCCAAATGTTGAAGTGGACAGCTTCCGTGATTTAACGGCCAATTATGTGAGGATCAAGGGTGCACAGGTCATTATGCGCGGAATTCGTTCGGTAACTGACTTTGAATATGAGCTGCAGCTGGCATCCCTTAACAAGAAGCTTAACAAGGATGCAGAAACCATCTTTATGATGACGGATCCCAAATATTCGTATCTGAGCTCCAGTGTAGTGAAGGAGATTGCAAGCTTCGAAGGGGATGTCTCCGAGCTGGTGCCTGCCGAGGTAGAGGATGCGCTCAGACGTAAAGTTATCGAGAAGAAGAATGGCGTCTAGAATGCCATTTGCCGATACACACGGAGATGACGATTAGTGATGTTAACAGTACTACATGGAAGAGGCCTAGGGTAACCGCTGCTTGAAGACCTCCGGGAGAGTATTGCGCTTGCGTTGAAGGGTTTTGTCCAATATGAAGAAAGACGGCTTTGGAATGATTCAGCCAGCTCTGGATTGGCGGCCATAGCAGCAGGACAAGCCCATAGGAAATACCAGCATGCAGTATACGACCTATTGTAAAAATACGCATGTTTATTCCGTATGGAGCAAGAAGCGCAGTTGCCTGTAAATGGGAGCTGAGTCCACCCCAGCCAATGGCGGCGGCAAGAAGTGCAAATCCGACTGCATGTGCGGTAATATCAAGGGAACGCATCGAATAAGCTCCAAGGTGAAGCTCGAAAAAAGAGGCCCAGATCCATTCAGGGAGAAAAGGCGTTACATATTTACCCAGCAGCCGGATGAACACGGAGAACATGATCATGTAGCCTCCGGTCATCATCAATACTTGAACGGCATGACTTACTGTATCTCCCAGCAGTCTGCCAAAGCTTCTGCCATCCTTTTCCTTGGCCTTCATCATCGCTTCGAGTGCAGAAACAGATTCGGGCTGTTCATGCAGCTCGGTCGTTTTTGTGGTCTTTTTCGAGTAGAGGTTGACGCGTCCGAGCAAAATACCTGCCATGATCCCGCTTATACCGTGAATGCATGCTAAAATATATCCGACAGCTGGCGCTTCATAGAATGCTGCCCCAATGACAACGAATAACGTCATGGGACTTGCAAAATGGGTGATAGAGGCTAGAATGGCCGCTTCCTTCCCCGTGATAAGCTTCTGCTGGTACAGTCTGGCTGCAGTATCTGCACCGGACGGAAAACCGCCTGTCATCCCAACAGCGAGACCAAGCCCCGTTATTCCCGGCAGACGAAAGCCTATACGCATTAAAGGCTCTAAGAGCACGCCGAGACCATGGGTGAACCCGAAGGCAGTCAGCATTTGCGACAGCATAATGAAGGGCAGGAGAGCAGGAAAGACCATCTTCCACCATATTTGAAGGCCTTGCATCGAGGCGTCAAATGCTTCACTTGGGGAAGTGACAACAGCAGCCACGACCAGTAGGGCGCTGATACCGAGAAGCATCGTTTTTATATAAGATGGAACGTTATTTTTCCTCGTTATTTCTGAATTCATTGGATCATCACCCCGATCAATAGCTTAGATGGCTGGAAAGACATCAGAAACAGCCTGTACATATGCATTTATATGTGATGAGAAGGGAAAGAAGAACAAGCAGTCAAGCAGGGAGGAGGCCAGAGATTGAGTAATATCACCCAAAAGAGTGGATTTCGTACCGCCGTATATATCTTAAGTTTGGCTATTGTTGTATATGTGCTCGTATATATGCCGACACCTTATATTGTCACTCAGCCGGGAACAGCAGAATCGGTTAAACCCATGGTATCCGTGAAGAACGGTGATGAGGAGGAAGACGGCAAGTTTCTAATGACAACCGTATCAGCCAGCTATGCGAATCTCTCGCTCTTGTTTATATCCGCATTTAATGAACATGCCCAGATCGGCAAGAAGGAAGAGCGTCTCGCGGGCAGGACCCAGGAGGAATATTCGGCAGAGCAAGTATGGTTTATGAGTGATTCACAGTCAGCTGCGATGGAGGCTGCTTATGAGCAGGCAGACATTGCGTATGATATTGTTCCAGAATATATCTTTGTGCTCGGTCTATCAAAGGATTCACTGCCAGAAGGAGATATTAAGCCTCAGGATAAAATTCTGTCGATTAATGGAGTGCCTACTCCCGACAATACGGTACTGGCGCAGCAGCTGGAGAACAAGCAGGTAGGGGATATGGTTGAGCTTCAGCTGGATCGCAAAGGAGAGACCATTACAAGTGAATTGAAGCTCGTCCCTATCAAGGACAGTGAAACAGGTAAGACAAGGCCTGGACTCGGTGTAATGATTGGTACTCTTCAAACCGTTCAGCCCAAGGATTCTGCACATCAAATTACTTTTACCAATACAGAAATCGGCGGACCGTCAGCAGGCCTAATGTTTACGCTGGAAATATACAATCAGCTGACACCTGGAGATTTGACCAAAGGCCATATTATTGCAGGTACAGGGACCATCAATAAAGAAGGAACCGTCGGACCGATCGGCGGGGTCGTACACAAGATCGTTGCCGCAGATCGCGAGGATGCCGAGATCTTCTTCGTACCAGAGGCGAATTATGAGGAAGCGAAGAAGAAGGCGGAATCCATCAAGACGGACATGCTGCTCGTCCCTGTGGAAACGGCCGAGGATGCACTGGATTACATTGAGAAGCTTAATGTTAAAACCGAGGTGTAGTTGTATTATTGGCATTTAATAAATGGAAGCAATGTATAGCATAGGAGCCTGTGAATGAGAATGATCATGCACAGGCTCCTATGCTTATATGCAGCAGTGTTCAATTCTGAAATAGAGTCTTGGCTCTAAGTACATTAGACTCGCACAGGGGACTGATAATAATCTCTGTATATGAATTGGCTGTCAGCCGCTCCCATGCCAAGACCATATAGAGCGGTCGCCTGAATGTCTCGGGTCAGCTGAGGGTGGCTGAAGGCTGAAGGCTTGATGACAACCGGTAAGGTTGCTTTTTTCTTCATTTCTTTTAGCAACTCCTGTCCTCTGTTGTTAAAGCCAAGAACCCGGATATAATGAGGTCCCTCGGCCAGCACAGAGGGCGATAATTCATCCTTTTTATGGTGCAGCAAAATATGAATCAGCATGCGCTGGAGCTTGGTGCGTGTATATCGTTTTGTTTTTAACGCTTCAAGGAGTGAGTCGACGGACAGCTCCGTGAGCTTGGGGAGCTGGTTTAGTATGCGGTGCTCGAGTCCTTCGGTTACCTCGGCATATTGGGCCAGCTCTGCTGCGCTAGAGGTCACCAGCTGGGCAAGCAAGGCATCCTTGAAGCGCTCCAGGTGAACCGGAGCGCGTCCTTCCTGCCATTCGCGCTGCAGAATGGCAAGCGTTGCAGCCGGCACGTAAGGGGCCGCTGCTTCGGGTCCTGCGCCGAGGAGCAGCCGGCGCACGGCCGTGGCACTGGCGATGCTGCCGGGTCCCGGCATCGCATCGTGATAACCGGCGCCGGTACGCTGCGCCGTGAAGGGCCGGATCGCGCTGCTGAGCCGCTTCAGCGCGATCATATAATGCAGCCCAAGTGTATTGTTGGGCTGCTTGAGCAGTGCCAGGGCCCCCGCAGCGTCACCGCCGGGGGCCAGCTCCGCCGCAGCCGCTGCGTAGGCTGCGGGGTAGCTTGCGCCTTGCTGCAGCTGCCGCTGGATAGCCTCCGACAGCGCCTTCGGCTCGCTGGCGAGGAGGTCTGCCATGGCAGCAAGCGGCGCAAGCTCTCCAGATTCGCTGCCGAAGCACAGCGAATCGACAACTCCTGTATGGTGCAGGGTTGCCACGGCACCATGGGCAAACCACTCTGCCGGTCCTACCGCATAGGAGACCGGCAGCTCAAGCACAAGATCGACGCCCATGGCGAGCGCCATCTCGGCCCGGGCCCATTTGCTCAGCATTGCAGGCTCGCCCCGCTGCAGAAAGTGGCCGCTCATGACGGCGACGCTTGTATCGGCTTCGGTTATTTTTTTGGAAGCTTCCAGATGGTATACATGTCCGTTATGCATCGGATTATATTCTACGATCAGGCCCACGGTTCTACTCATAATATATTTCACACTCCCTGTTGCATTCGGTAAGGCTTATCTGATAGGTTTATAGAGTCTATTATATCCAAGTTGCAGCAGGTATGATGAATGAATTGCATAATGGGTGACGGGTGCGGTGCATTTAGCCTGGATAAATGGATATACAGGTGTAAAGTTTAAAGTGTTGACAAACCTCTTTCAAAATCGGTATAATGATTTTTGTTTGTTAGACTGTTTTTCAACATAACTAGCGCTGTATTTGAAGCATACTACAAATGTTGTTAAAATGGTTTATCGTCTGGAGTGATCAACGTGGAAATGTCATTTCGCAAGATGGCCTCGGCTGCTGGACCGATGAAGTTTACAGAGTCGCTGGATATCAGCCATCTAATTCGAAACAACAAGGAAATCACAGCCGTATCCCCGATGCAGGTGGAACTCACATTTACTGCATTGCCGGAAGGCGTGGTAGATGTTCAAGGAACGTTATCAGCCGAAGCAGATATGCTCTGCTCTCGTTGTCTAGGAAATGTCCATGAGCATT
Source organism: Paenibacillus sp. TCA20 (assembly GCF_000732325.1). Taxonomy (GTDB): domain Bacteria; phylum Bacillota; class Bacilli; order Paenibacillales; family Paenibacillaceae; genus Paenibacillus; species Paenibacillus urinalis. The sequence continues at coordinate 305,476 of NZ_BBIW01000001.1, read as the reverse complement.
TAAATATGAAATTCGCCGAGCAGTTCAAGCAAGGAACCGAGCCGGAGGAAGTTGAAGAAGAGGATGATACCTTGTACGTGGAAGAGGATACAGTGAATTTGGTTCCTTTCCTGGAAGAATATTTCCTGCTTCATCTTCCGTTTGCCCCGCTGTGCAAGTCGGATTGCAAAGGGCTGTGCCCGAGCTGTGGAACCGACTTGAACACGAGCAGCTGCGATTGTGACAATACGCCAATCGATCCGCGGCTTGCAGGGCTTAAGGATTTCTTTAAATAAGAACAAGATTATTTCTTTTTCTTAAGGTTTGACTTTGATAAGGAGGTGGGAATTGTGGCAGTACCTCAACGGAGAACATCCAAAACTCGTCGTGACAAACGTCGTACTCACTTTAAATTGGCTGTGCCAGGCATGGTGAAATGTGAACAATGCGGAGAATTGAAGCTTGCTCATCACGTATGCAAAGTGTGCGGAACGTACAAATCTAGAGAGATCATCTCTCAATAATATTTTTGTTCAAAAGTAGCGCTTCATCTATAGCGGATGAAGTGCTATTTTTTTGCGAAAAAGTGACCGCCCCTTTCTTTTTGGTGCTACATGTTTTATACTAAGCATTAGTACCTGGTTCTAACCAGTGTGCCTTTTTAATTATTTTCAAATTGATTTTTAATCAGTAAAAGTTTGCGTACATACGAACAGTGATGGTTGATGAACAATTCGGTTGCTTAATTACGACCTAAGGACGTTATATTAAGCATTGTTCACTGCCAGAGGATAAAGAGCTGTACGCTGGTGTCATATAGATGACTAATATAGAGTTAACGGGTCTTTTTGAAGTCACATAAGCAGGGGGTGCTTGATCATAGAACGAATACCTAAGCGACAAAGACAGCAGCAGCTAACTCAGATGATTGAGGATAACCCTTTTATCACAGATCAAGAGCTGACAAGATTACTTAAGGTGAGCATTCAGACGATTCGACTGGATCGGATGGAGCTTGGCATACCTGAACTTCGTGAGCGGATGAAGCTGATGGCTGAGAGATCGTATGATCAAGTGCGCTCATTGCCTTTGCATGAAATTATCGGGGATATAGTAGACCTTCAGCTGGATAAGAGCGGGATTTCTATTTTTGAAATTAGAGAAGAGCATGTATTTTCAAGAACAGGAATAGCTCGTGGCCATTATGTTTTTGCACAAGCGAACTCACTTGCTGTTGCTGTTATTAACGATGAGATTGCGCTGACCGCTTCTGCGGACATCCGGTTTGTAAGACCGGTGCATCTGGGGGAAAAATGTATTGCGAAGGCATATGTGCGCTCCACTCCTGAGCAGAAGGGCAAGGCCAAGGTAGAAGTGTTTGCTTATGTCGGAGAGGAAATGGTGTTTCAAGGAAACTTCGTCATTTACCGATCCGCCGGGCAAGATAGTGACGAGGGGGGAGTTCATCATGAAGATCGTCATTGATGCGATGGGAGGCGATCATGCACCGGAGGCAACCGTCCAAGGTGCAGTGCTTGCTGCAAAGGAATGGAACGATACGGAGATCGTACTGGTCGGCGATGAAGCGAAGATCAACCCGTTGCTGGGCGCAGATCGCCCATCAGGTATTACTGTAATACATGCTTCAGAGGTTATCGGCTCAGATGATGAGCCCGTGAAGGCGGTTCGGCGGAAGAAGGACGCATCTATGGTTGTTGCCGGGCGTATGCTTCGAGAAGGACAGGCAGATGCAATGATCTCTGCAGGCAATACGGGCGCGCTGATGACGACAGGGCTTCTTGTCGTCGGCAGAATGGAGGGCATCGAGCGCCCGGCACTGGCCCCGATGATTCCTACGATCGACGATCGCGGAATGCTCGCTCTGGATCTTGGCGCGAACATGGATGCCAAGCCTGAGCATTTGGCCCAGTATGCACTTATGGGCAGCTTGTATCGGCAGAAGGTGCATGGAATTGATCAGCCTAGAGTAGGACTCCTCAATGTAGGTACCGAAGAAGGCAAAGGAAATGAGCTCACCAAGCATACGTTTCCGCTGCTGAAGGAGCTGCCTATACATTTTGTTGGTAATGTAGAATCAAGAGAGGTGCTGATGGGCGGATGTGATGTACTGGTATGTGACGGCTTTGCCGGCAATATCATGCTGAAGACGCTTGAAGGCACGGCTGCGGGCATTTTTTCTTTGCTTAAGGAGCAGTTCTCCTCATCGCTTAAGAGCAAGCTGGCAGCTGCAATGCTGATGCCAGAGCTGCGGGCGCTCAAGGGCAAGCTTGATTACAAGGAGCATGGAGGTGCGCCTCTGCTTGGTCTTAGTCGTCTAGTCGTGAAGAGCCACGGCTCTGCCGATGCGAATGCAATTAAGAATGCGGTGCGTCAGGCAAGACTGGCCATTTCCAACCAGTTGGTCGAAAGTATATCTAAGGAAATAAGCGGGAGAGTTGAGTGACATGATGAATACACAATTGCGTCCAGTCGGTGTCATTGGTACAGGCAAATACGTACCGGAAAAGATTCTGACGAATCATGATATGGAAAAAATGATGGATACCAATGACGAGTGGATTGTCTCCCGTACGGGAATTCGCGAGCGTCATATAGCGGCCCCTGATGAAGCGACTTCGGATCTTGCATATGAAGCGGCCAAAGCAGCAGCTGCCTCTGCAGGCATTTCGCCGAGTGATATTGAGCTGATCATTGTTGCAACTATAACTCCGGATAGTGCATTTCCTTCAACGGCTTGCATTTTGCAGGATAAGCTGGGAGCGAAGGGTGCTGCTGCGTTCGATTTGTCTGCAGCCTGCTCCGGCTTTGTATATGGCCTGGCTACGGCAACGAGCTTTATACAATCAGGGATGTATAACAATGCACTTGTTATTGGTGTAGACTGCCTGTCTCGCATTACAGATTATTCAGATCGTAATACGGCTGTTCTGTTTGGAGACGGAGCAGGTGCCGTCATCTTAGGAGAGGTGCCTGAAGGCCGTGGCTTCAAATCTTTCGATCTAGGTGCTGAAGGTGCCGGCGGACCACTGCTTAATATCCAAGCAGGTGGCTCCAGACTGCCTGCATCTGAGACTACGCTGGCTAACAAGCAGCACTACATTTATATGAACGGTAGAGAAGTATTCAAATTTGCCGTACGCGTAATGGGAACAGCAACGATTGATGTGCTGGACAAGGCAGGTCTAACAAAAGAAGACGTCGACTTGTTCATTCCGCATCAAGCCAATATCCGTATTATTCAGTCTGCGATGCAGCGCCTTGAGCTTCCTGAAGATAAAGTTGTCATTAACGTTGACAAATATGCGAATACTTCCGCTGCTTCCATTCCATTAGCGCTGGTTGAAGCGGCTGAAGAGGGCCGGATGAAGGCAGGAGACACCATACTAATGGTTGGATTCGGCGGCGGTCTGACTTGGGGAGCATCCGTGCTAGTGTGGTAATAGCATACTATCGGTGCATTTGATGGTGCTCACTGCAAGTTTTTTTACTCTAGATCGATAAAGGAGCAATGTATAGATGGGGAAGATCGCTTTTGTATTTCCGGGTCAGGGCTCACAGACCGTTGGGATGGCGAAAGACGTATATGAGAATGTATCGTCCTCCCGCCATGTCTTTGAGACCGCGGACGAGAAGCTTGGTTTTTCGCTGAGCTCGCTGATCTTTGATGGCCCGGATACCGAACTTAAACAAACAAAAAACACACAGCCTGCGTTATTGACAGCAAGTATTGCTCTGTATGAGGCTCTGCGTGAGAAAGGAATTACCGCTGACTATGCAGCAGGTCACAGCTTGGGTGAATACAGTGCCCTGGTCGCAGCAGGTGTAATGTCCTTCGAGGATGCGGTTGCTGTTGTTAGGGCGAGAGGGACTTTCATGGAAGAAGCTGTTCCGGGCGGACGTGGAGCTATGGCTGCTGTGCTCGGAGCTGATCGTGATCAACTGGCGCAGCTATGTGAGAAAATTTCCGCTCAAGGGAAGGACTATCTCGTAGAGTTGGCGAACCTTAATTCACCGGGACAGATTGTGGTATCCGGTCTTAAAGACGGCGTGGCACAGCTGATAGATCGTGTGAAGGAAGCTGGAGCGAAACGGGCCATTCCTCTTGAAGTCAGCGGTCCTTTTCATACCTCGCTGATGAAGGAGGCAGCTGCTAGACTTGGCGATCAGCTCTCCTCAGTAGAGCTTCGTGATGCTGGCATACCTGTGGTGGCGAATGTGACGGCTGAGCCCGTAACGGAGGGTGTAGTCATTCGTGATCTTCTAGTTCAGCAGGTATATTCTTCTGTCAAATGGGAAGATACCGTGGTATGGCTGATTGATCAGGGTGTAGACACTTTCGTGGAAATTGGCCCTGGCAGCGTACTTAGTGGACTGATCAAGAAGGTAAGCAGAACCGTTACAGTATACAACGTAAACAGCTTGGATAGTTTGAACGCTCTTGCTGATGAGCTGAAATAGTTACGACTACATCATTCTAAGCAGGTATATTTGGGGAAAGGAGGAACAACAAGATGACGACTACACTACAAGGTCAGGTTGCTCTTGTAACAGGTGCATCCCGCGGAATAGGGCGCAGTATCGCTCTTGCGCTGGCAGATGCAGGTGCTGACGTTGCGGTGAACTATGCGGGCAACGAAGCCGCTGCGGCCGAGGTTGTACAGCTCATAGAAGCCAAAGGGGTTAGAGCCATCGCGATTAAAGCGAATGTAGGCATTACCGCTGAAGCAGATCAATTGGTGAAAGAAACCATGGACCAGCTGGGCAGAATTGATATTCTGGTGAATAATGCAGGTATTACTAGAGATAATTTAATCATGCGTATGAAGGAAGAGGAATTCGATCAAGTGATCGAAACCAATTTGAAGGGCGTCTTTAATTGCCTCAAAGCAGTGACTCGTCCCATGATGAAACAGCGCTATGGTCGAATTATCAATATTTCATCTGTAGTGGGTGTGCTGGGTAATCCAGGTCAAGCCAACTATGTAGCTGCCAAGGCAGGAGTCATTGGTCTTACTAAATCCTCAAGCCGGGAGCTGGCTTCCCGTGGAATTACGGTGAACTGCATCGCTCCTGGATTTATTGAAACCGAGATGACACAGGGCTTGTCTTCTGAGCTCGTAGAAGGTATGTTGTCAGGAATTCCGCTCTCAAGGCTTGGACGCCCTGAAGAAGTGGCAGGAGTTGCTCTATTCCTTGCTTCCGAGTCTGCATCCTATATGACAGGTCAAACTCTGCATGTGGATGGCGGTATGTACATGTGATTTTTTCGACCGTAATTGATGCATAGTTAGAGTGTTCGTTCGCCTTCCATTTGGAGGTGATGTAGGCTCTATGGCATTTTACGATTGATTCTCGTATAATACGGAAAGGGAGGTGAACCGGATGTCCGACGTATTGGAACGCGTAAAACGTATCGTAGTAGATCGTTTAGGCGCTGACGAAGCTGAAGTAACATTGGAAGCATCATTCAAAGATGATTTGGGTGCTGACTCTCTAGATGTTGTTGAATTGGTTATGGAACTCGAAGACGAGTTTGATATGGAGATCTCTGATGAAGATGCAGAGAAAATCACGACCGTAGGTGAAGTTGTAAACTACATACAATCTCATACCTAAGTCATATAGAGGAAGCTCCGTGAGTTAAGCAGTTCTTATCTCATATGGAGCTTCCCCTCCAATTTTGCAAGCCAAAGGCATAGAGCCCTTATGAAGGCCCATTTTATAGGTGTTTGTTATCTTAACGACATGTATAGAATGGGTTTCATTACATTAAAATCTGTTAATTGCATAGCAATATGCAGTCGATATAGAGGTGAAATGGATTTGAAACAAAGAGTTGTTATTACAGGCATGGGTGTCATGACCCCGATTGGTAAGGACCTGGATACACTATGGAACAGTCTGATGGAAGGTAAATCTGGAGTATCGCTTGTCGAAGCCTTTGATGTGAGCGACTACAACTCCAAGATTGCAGCTTCAATTAAGGATTTTAATCCAGAAGATTATATGGAGCGTAAGGATGCACGCAAGATGGACCGTTTTGTTCAGTTTGCTGTTGCAGCCGGAGGTCAGGCAATTCAAGACAGTGGACTACAAATCGGCGAGAATATAGATGCTGAACGAATTGGTGTATCTGTAGGCTCGGGGATCGGGGGTCTCGGTACTTGGGAGGACCAGCACAATATCCTTTTGGAAAAAGGTCCGAAGCGGGTAAGCCCGTTCTTCATTCCGATGATGATTGCGAATATGGCATCAGGTCAGCTGTCTATCAGCTTTGGTGCAAAGGGTCCTAATACAACACAAGTCACAGCTTGTGCTACTGGCAGCCATTCCATTGGAGATTCCATGCGAATGATCCAGCGTGGAGATGCCGACGCCATGATCTGCGGCGGAGCAGAAGCTACCATTCGTCCAACAGGTATGGCAGGATTTAATTCCATGCGTGCGATGTCAACCCGTAATGATGAGCCGGAAAAAGCAAGCCGTCCATTTGACTCGGATCGCGATGGCTTTGTCATGGGAGAAGGCGCTGGAATTCTGATTCTTGAATCCCTAGAGCATGCGCTTGCACGAGGTGCTCGTATTTACGGTGAGGTAGTCGGTTATGGTCTGTCTGCGGATGCGAAGCATATGACGGATCCAGATCCGGAAGGCGGCGCACGCAGCATGAAGATGGCGATCAAGGACGCTGGCATCAGCCCTGAGGATGTTGATTATATCAACGCTCATGGAACATCAACGCCGGTTGGCGACAAATCCGAAACAGAAGGCATTAAGCTTGCTCTCGGTGAACACGCCTATAAGGTGGCAGTGAGCTCTACCAAATCGATGACAGGTCATATGCTCGGAGCAGCGGGTGGTGTTGAAGCGATCATTTGTGCACTGGCACTTCAGAAGCAGAAGATTCCTCCAACCATTAATTTGGAGAATCCTGATCCGGCTTGTGATTTGGATTATGTACCGAATGTTCCGCGTGAAGCTGAACTGGAATACACGCTTTCCAATTCCTTCGGATTCGGCGGACACAATGCAACTGTAATTCTCAAAAAATATGAATCATAAGGGGTCCGATTCGATTGAATGCAGATCTGAAACAATTAGAGCGCAAACTTCAAATCGAGTTTAACAATCGCAAATTGTTAAAGCAGGCCTTTACTCATGCTTCATATGTGAATGAGCACAGATTCAGTCAAAGCCAGGATAATGAACGACTCGAGTTCCTCGGGGACGCTGTACTTGAGCTGACGGTATCAGAGTATCTATACAATGAACATCCTAATCGTCCGGAAGGAGAACTCACGAAGATGAGGGCAGCACTTGTACGCGAGCCCTCGCTCGTGAAATTTGCTGAGGCTCTGGAATTCGGCAAATATGTACTTCTGGGCAAAGGGGAAGAACTGACAGGGGGCAGGAATCGTCCTGCTCTCCTGGCAGATGTCTTCGAATCATTTATCGGTGCTCTTTATTTGGACCAAGGCCTTGCTGCAGTGAAGAAATTTTTGGACAAGCACATTTTTGCCGGCCTTATTGTGGAAGGTGAACTCGTGCTTACCGATTTCAAGACTGAATTACAGGAATTGACTCAGCATCATAATATGGGTGTGCTCGAATATCGAATTGTTGAGGAAAAAGGCCCTGCTCACGAGAGGGAGTTTGTCTCCGAAGTTTATATGGGCAGTCAGAGATTAGGCCGTGGTAACGGACGCTCGAAAAAGGAAGCTGAGCAGAAGGCGGCACAAATTGCATTAAGTACACTGAAGCTGCCTTAGGAATTGATCGGCAGACCGTTTTAGCGGATTCTTAAGGTATAAGAAAATCTAACGGAGCAGTGAGATCTTCTTATATCTTAAGAACAAGAAATCAGCCGTTTAATTTGGCGGCCTGTCTTTTCTTACAAACGAAGAGCAAAGAGCAGCCCGCTTTAGTTGTCAGGCTAATGATGAATGGGAAGGACTGCTTTTTGCTCTTCTTTTTGTTGCTTGAGGATGGTGGATTCATTCCGAATGAAGATATGTTATGCTCGTAAGATGTAGAAGAAATGGACTTCAAGAGACGTTTCCCCTACAATAATAACGGATGTACATACCCGTGTAGGACCGTGGCAAGAAGCTTGGAGGTGTCGAAGACAAGATGTATTTAAAACGTATAGAGCTGTCAGGCTTTAAATCGTTTGCCGATCGAACAGAAATGGAATTCGTTCGCGGCATAACCTCTGTTGTAGGCCCCAACGGGAGTGGGAAGAGTAATATTTCCGACGGCATCCGTTGGGTTCTTGGAGAACAGAGTGCAAAGTCACTGCGCGGCGGCAAGATGGAGGACATTATTTTTGCCGGCAGTGATACTCGTAAGCCAGTAAATTTTGCCGAGGTGTCACTGACCTTGGATAATGAAGATCATGCCTTATCTCTGGATTTTGGTGAAGTCACGGTAACACGCCGTGTTCATCGCAGCGGAGATAGTGAATATTTTATTAACAAACAGTCCTGCCGGCTCAAGGATATAACGGAGCTGTTTATGGATACCGGAATTGGTAAAGAGGCTTATTCAATTATCGGACAAGGGCGGATTGAGGAGATTTTAAGTACGCGCTCCGAGGATCGCAGAGGTATCTTTGAAGAGGCTTCCGGTATTGTTAAATATAAATCACGTAAGAAAGATGCGGTGCGGAAGCTGGATGATACGGAGCAAAATTTGCTGCGGATACATGATCTGGTTACGGAACTGGAGGATCAGATTGGACCGCTCAAGGAGCAGTCTGAGAAGGCGAAGCATTATAAAGAGCTCAGAGCAGAATTGAAGCAGCAGGAGCTGTCTTTATACGTGTACCAGATTGAGCAGATTCATACGGCCTGGAGCGAGGCGACGGAGAAGCTGCAAGAGCTTAAGGAACAGCAGCTGGAATTATCTACGATCGTATCTAGACATGATGCCATACTAGAACAGGATCGGACAGAGCTTCGTCAGGTAGAAGAGGCCGTGGAGCGCCTTCAAGGTGAGCTGCTGCACTACAGTGAAGCTACCGAGAAGAGTGAAGGGTACCGTGAGCTGCTCAAGGAACGGCTGAAGAATCTCGAAGCGAACCGGGAGCAGCTGCTCAATTCCTTGAACGGAAGTGAGGAGCGTTATGCGGAGCGTGAGGCTGAGCTGGACGGCCTTAAGAGCAAGCTGGCTGGACTACAGCAGGAGCTTGATGAGCTGCGTGAACAGCTGTCTGCCGAAGAGGCGAAGCTGGTTGGCGTAACTGGAGGAATCAGTCAGGAGCAGGAGGAGAGCCTCAAAGGTAATCTCTTGGAGCTGATGAACCAAATGGCTCAGGCACGGAATGAGATTCGATATGCCGATCAGCAGAAGGAAGCGATCGAGCGGAGACTGAACCGTGCTGGTGAAGAGTCCGACAAGTGGGAGCTTCAGAAGACAGATCTTCTTAAACGCAAGGGAGAGCTGACTCAGCAGATTGAGAAGATGGGTGCGGAGATCAGCTCATTGCGCAATGGATATATTACGGAAAGTGAACGGCTTCAATCGCTGCAGAAGCTCTTATCCGAGAGTCAGAGCACGGTACGGAAGTGGGAGCAGAAGCGTGAGGCACAAGTTTCAAGACGCGATACAATGAAGGAAATGCAGGATGACTTTGACGGGTTTAACACGGGTGTCAAGGAAGTTCTCAAGGCATCCAGAAAGAATGTGCTTCATGGTGTCCATGGTGCGGTTGCAGAACTGATCAAAGTACCTGAGCGAGTAGAGATGGCTGTTGAAACCGCGCTTGGAGCATCGCTCCAGCATGTGGTCATGGAGAATGAAGCTGTCTCCCGCCAGGCGATCTCCTTCCTGAAGCAGCGTCAGCTTGGCAGAGCGACTTTCCTGCCGCTGGACGTAATCAGGCCACGTGCAATTGGTGCTTCAGATCGAAGCATGATCTCTGAATTGCAGGGGTTTGTCGGCATAGGTGCCGAGCTTGTGCAGTTTGATTCCAAATATGAAGCAATTGTGGGAAGCTTGCTTGGTAACGTAATTATTTCGGAGAATCTGGAAGATGCGAACCGAATTGCGGCACGCTGTCAGTATCGTTATCGTGTTGTTACACTTGAGGGTGATGTGGTCAATGCAGGCGGCTCCATGACCGGGGGCAGCCAGTACCGTAAGAATTCAAGTCTCTTGTCCCGTAAACGCCAGCTCGATCAGCTGGATCACGATATTATGGAGACCGAGAATCAGATCACGAAGCTGCATCGAAGTCTGGAAGAAGTGAAGGCTCAGATGGAGCAGTGTCAGATCAGTCTGGACACGCTTCGTCAGGATGGCGATGAGAAACGGGCAGAAGAGCAGCAGGCCTCACTGTCGCTCAAACAGCTTGAACATGAGCTGGCGCATGTGCTTACCCAGGTTGAAGCTGCAGGTGCGGAGAAATCAGGCTTCAAGGATGAAATTAAAGCACTTGAAGATACCCGTGCAGCTGCTGAGCAGTCGCTGGTGAAGCTGGAGGAAGAGGAGAAGGCGACACATCAAGCGATTCACGCTGCCGAATTTGCGCGCAAAGCCAATGAATCTGCCAAGGAGGAGCTCCAGAACTCGTTGACGATATTGAAGGTTCGTGAGGGCAAGCTGGATCAGGAGCGCTTCTCTGTAGAAGAGCAGGTTCGCAGAATGGAACGCGAATACGAGAATTCGGACAAGGAAAGATACCGGAATCGTACGATGCTGGCCTCTGTGGAAGCAGACCTCAAGACGAATGCAGAGGAGAGCGTGAAGCAGACGGAGGACCTGAACCGCTATCGCCTCAAGAAGGAGGAAGCTTCCAAAGAGCTGGATTTCAAGCGTGCAGCTAGAGCACAGCTTACGAAGAAGCTTGAGCTTGAAGAGAATGAAACCAAAGAGCAGCGGATCAGTCTGAAGGCCTGTGAAGACGAGCTTCGTCAGACGGAGATCAGTGTCAATCGTCTGGATGTGGAGCTTGAAAATATTTTGAAAAAGCTGAATGACGAATACGAGCTGTCTTATGAGCTTGCGAAGCAGCACTACTCCATTCCGGAAGATATTGAAGGCAGCAAGGCGGAAGTGCAGAAGCTGAAACGAAGCATTTCTGCGCTGGGAGAAGTGAATCTTGGTGCGATTGAGGAATATGAACGTGTTAATGAACGTTATCTCTTCCTCAGTGAGCAAAAGGATGATCTGGTTGAAGCCAAGACGACACTTTATCAGGTCATTAAGGAAATGGAAGATGAAATGTCTAAACGCTTCAAGACGACATTTGATGCAATTAAGCGTGAATTTGGCACGGTGTTCTCGAAGCTGTTTGGCGGAGGTAGAGCAGATCTGATTCTGAATGAACCGGACAAGCTGCTTACGACAGGAATTGAGATTGTCGCACAGCCGCCGGGCAAGAAGCTCCAGAACCTGCAGCTTCTCTCTGGTGGCGAACGAGCCTTGACCGCCATGGCATTGCTGTTTGCGATTCTCCATGTTCGCCCGGTGCCATTCTGTGTTCTGGATGAAGTCGAAGCAGCGCTGGATGAAGCTAACGTCGTTCGTTTCGCTCAGTACTTGCGTGAATTCTCGGAGCAGACCCAGTTTATCGTTGTAACGCATCGCAAAGGAACGATGGAGGAAGCGGATGTGCTGTATGGTGTTACCATGGAAGAGGGCGGCGTATCGAAGCTGGTCTCGGTGAAGCTGGAGAATGAGGAAGCAGAAATCGCTTAATAAGTATTGTAATACTAAGTTGGAGGGAACCTATGAGTTTCTTTAAAAAGCTGAAAGAAAGTATATCAACAAAAACAGAATCAGTAACGAATATTTTTAAAGATGGTCTCGAGAAAACACGTAAAGGCTTCGTTGAAAAGGTGTCTGATCTCGTTATCCGCCGTAAAAAGATAGATGAGGAATTCTACGAGGAGCTTGAGGAGATCCTGATCGGTGCTGACGTAGGTGTCAACACGGTTATGGATCTGATTGATGATCTGCGTGCCGAAGTGAAGAAACGGAAGATTCAGGATGCGGCTGAGCTGCAGCCGGTGTTGTCTGAGAAATTAACGGGGCTTCTCCGTTCTGAGCAAAATAACAGTCTTAACATGAACAAGGACGGTATCACCGTAATCCTCTTTGTCGGTGTGAACGGTGTAGGCAAAACAACGACGATTGGCAAGCTGGCCCATCGCTTTAAGAATGAAGGCAAGAAGGTTCTTCTTGCTGCAGGAGATACATTTAGAGCAGGCGCCATTGAGCAGCTGGAAGTATGGGGACAGCGTGCAGGCGTTGATGTGATCAAACAGCAAGCTGGATCTGATCCGGCGGCCGTTATGTTTGATGCGGTTCAGGCTGCGAAACAGCGCGGCGCTGACGTTCTTCTCTGCGATACGGCAGGAAGACTCCAGAATAAAACCAATCTGATGGAAGAGCTCAACAAAATCTTTCGTGTCATTCAGCGTGAAATTCCAGGTGCTCCGCATGAAGTGCTTATGGTGCTTGATGCAACTACAGGACAGAATGCACTTAGTCAGGCCAAGCTGTTTGGAGAGAAGAGCGGAGTTACAGGTCTTGTATTGACTAAGCTGGACGGCACTGCTAAGGGTGGTATCGTTATCGCGATTCGCCAAGAGATGGATATTCCTGTTAAGCTTGTCGGACTCGGAGAGAAGGCAGACGATCTGCAGCCGTTTGATTCGGAGCAGTTTGTACACGCCTTGTTTGCAGGATTGATTCAGGAAGCCGAGACTGAACAAGCAGACAGTGAAGTGAAATAATGCGGCGTGAGCTGTAATCATAAGAAGAAGACCGTTTCCATTAAAGGATTCGGTCTTCTTTTTCATAGTGCTGCTATATAGCTTCTATATCGTTCTTAGCACATATCCTATACGGCGAGAACCCGCACAAGCTCAACTGAAGACAATGGGACGACAGCCACATCTCCAGGCGGCCCATAAATAATAGGTGGTATTTGCAGGACAAGCGTGGTCTCATCAATTGAGATCAGTGTTCCGTCCAGATAATCGTTAGCCGTCAGTACCTCTACCTCGCTTCCCAAGAAGCCGCGAATCATATCTCTAAAATTCATATCAAGTACCTCCTTAGACTTAGTGACATATTGAAGCTTAGAGCCGCTATTTTATTGAGCAACCGATATTTGGGAAAATGGAATGATGACGATGTCACCGCTCGTTTCGCGAATCTCAACCGCGTCCTCACCAACCGCAAGCACTGTACCAAGAACAGTAACGCTGCTGGTGCTGATGCTGATGTTTTGCCCGATTTTACTCTCCAGAAATTGCTGGAGCTGTGGATTCACGACAATTCCAGACCGGACCTCGGTTTCCAATTGTTCGATGCGGGCATTTAACATATCAACTCTTTCCATCAATAATGCCTGCTGGACTTCCAACTGCTTGATTCTTGCCCATAGACGGGAGTGAAAAAAGAAACACATCGCTGCATGACCTCCTTGATGTTATCTATTCTAGTGACTCTATTTCCGACACGAGCTGGGTCAGCTCGGAATAGCTCTCATGCTCGGCCTGACGAATAAGCGGCAGTGCAGCTCTAACTTCCTCAGGACCGTTCTTAATAAATCGGTTAATGATATCCTCATAGACTTCAAAGGGCTGTGCGTAATCGCAATAGTAATGATTCAGATGGAAGCGTGACAGCAGATGCTTCACCTTTCCCATCTTACTGAAGGCAAGTACAGGTACACCTGCCCGTAGTGCCACGAGAGTGGGATGTAGCTTGTAGCTGATCAGGTAATCCATGGACTGAATCACGTTATAGGTGATGTCTGTTTCCAGTAAGAGAGATAGCGTCTGAACCGATGCGGCACTGTCAATCTCCTTCATTTTTTGTTCAAGCAGCTTGCAAGTGCTGTAATCCGAGAAGCTGTTCGAAGGATGGTTAATGACAGGGATGAGTACGATATGGAAGCCCTCTGTGCTTAGCTTAAGCAGCAGTTGAACCATGGATTCCATTGGAAAAGAAGGGTAGGAGAACAGACACACTCCGATCGTTTTGCGAACAGAGAATCGTTTCACGGGAAAAGGGTGCTGTTGGTAGGCGAAGACCATGTCCTGTGCCGTTTCAGGCTTCGAATGAAGCCTCGCGATCGTGGCCAGCTCTTGTGATTTTTGATCTCTGAAAATGGCGCGTCTTGCCTTCTGAATGTACTGCTTGTGGAGCTCAACTTGATCCGCCGGCCACGTTTCAGGAGGATACGAATCCACGATCCCGACCCCATACAGCCACATGGGATGCTCGGCTAAGGCAGCTGGGAAATAGTAGCTGCTAAATTTGTAGGGAGTAATCAGATCTCCGCCGCCGATGATAACGGCATCCACCTTTGCAGGATCCATGTAACCACTCCAAGGAAAAAGGGTATGCTTGCTAAAAGCCTGCTGCAACGTTTTGAGAAACAGATCGTCTCCAAAATTGCCCATGCCGTAATATCCGCTAGCTGCAATTTTCATATCATTTCACCTCCTTCTCCAAATGTTCCTTCCACTCAGGATAGAGCGGCAAATGCTGCTGACTGATGCTTCTCGGATGAATGACCCGGTGATATACGATCTCGTCTGTCAGTACAAACGAATACTGCTTGAGTATTTTTTGGCAGAGAACAATATCCTCGAATATTCTTCCATAAAGCCCGGGCAGCACAGTCCATCCGCCAACTCGCTGAAGTGCCTGCATGTTATACATGCGGGGAACAGGAGGGTGAGCATGATTGGCAGATTCCAAATTTCCGTCAAAATAGTCCGTACTCCGGTAATACAAATCACCATGTTTACTGCGCCGCCATACCCCGCATCCACCTGTTGCGAGTCCTGAGTCTGGATGGAGTGAACTGACGGTTAGCAGTGCTTCAAGAGCGTTTGTCGCAAGCCAGTCGTCACCATCCAGCTCCAGCACATATTTTCCGTTTGCTTGCTCCAGCAGAAGATTCATCATCACTGCCTTGCCTTTATTTGTATAAGAGTGGATGACGCGAACACGTGAATCCATCGTGAAATGTTCAATAAGCTCGGCAGTATTGTCCGTTGAAGCGTCGTTACCGATGAGGAGCTCCCAGTTCAGGTAGGTCTGTGCAAGCACGGAACGGATTGCCCACTCTACGGTTTTGCCCATGTTGAATACACTAAGCATGACGGTTATGAGAGGTGATTGATCGAGCGAGGTCATTGAATGAGAAGCGGGAACGGTGGAGCGTCGTAATACCGAAAGGATGGGATGACGGGAACTTTTATCGCTGCAGTTGCTAACCTCAGGAGGAGTGGCGAGAACATAATTCCTATGCTGCTGCTTGGAAGGCAGGAACAGAGGCTGAAGTGCTTCAGATAGGCAGGTTATACGATTCAACGACGAGCAGCGGGCGTGCAGTTCCCAGCCCAGCCAGAAGGCGGAGGGCAAAGATCGTACATGACCTATATTTGAAAAATTGAAGCATTCCTTCCGGAAAATAAAGCGGTCCCCTGGGCAAACGACACAATGGGTATCGGGAGATAGAGCATGCAGCTCGGCTTCAAGCCGCTGCTTGGCATAATCGGATAAATGAAGAGCAGTGGGAGACCATACGAGCCAATGTGCAGAGCAATTTAATAGCTGGTCACGAATTGATTGATATAAATAGAGAGGGTTGTTGTTATATGCGGCTGTTCGTTTGCAGAAGGCTGCGCCCGTAAGGTAGACGGTATATTCGCTATTCATGTAATCCTTTGCGCTGAAGGGTTTTGCGTATCACTTCATCTGCTGCTTCTCCGCGCTGAACCCAAGTATTCTCTCTTGCATAGGCAATTCGAGCTAATTTTGCTGCAGGATCCTCCTGTTCAAATAGCATTTGACCCAGCTTGCCAATAAAATCCTCGTGAGTCGTTGCCGTAGTAACATACGGCTCCATCCGAATACATTCCGGTAGTGCGGTAGAGAGGACCTTGACTCCAGTAGCCATGTATTCGTACGCCTTCACGGGATTAGTGGCAAGGGTGATCGGGTGATATAGGAAAGGAATGACCGCAACATCGATATGCTGCAAATACTTTTTCAGCTCACTATGCGGCTTCTCTCCCAGAATGTGTACGTTCGGCAGGGTACCATAGCCCGGGATGTCTCCGTAGGGCGCACCAATAGAGACAAATTGTACATTCGGATATTGCTCTGCTGCCTTCGCAAACAATGCATGATCGACCCAATAAGCCCAAGCGCCAATATAGGCGACCGTTGGACCTGCAGGAAGATCATGAGGTCTCTGAACGGCAGGCGTATCAAACATGCTGGCATCAGCCGCATTAGGGATGAGGGTAATGGGTTTGTCGGGGTAGGCTAGTGACAGACGTGTTCGGATCGTTTCAGCGGTTGCGACCAGATGATCGGCAGATTCAACCATCCGATGCTCGTATTTTGCCCAATGCGGAAACTCGTCACAGCAATCATAGATAACGGCATCCGGCCGATAGATCGATGCAAGTCTTGTTCTCTGCTTAGCCCAGGTCGTCCAGACAACAACGGGATGCTCTTTTCTTAATTTGTCCAGATGTCTCTTAACAAACGAATGGTGGTCCGTAAATAAATGTACGCCAGGCTCTACTTCATCCAGCTGACTGTTCATAGGTGCAAGGTTCTCGAAGAACACATGGTGTCCTCTAGCTCCAAGCTCCGTCATCAGCTGCTGCGGTCGCTGCCGCATAAACTTCCAGTTCATCGTCTTAGGATAGATGATAACTGCCATGTGATGGATAACCTCCTTAGTCGTCACTCTAATTACAGGTTATGCATTGATAGATTAATAGAAACCGGCAGTTGTCCCTTACAGAAATAAATAGTTTAAGGACCTTTTTCATAGAGTGCCGTTACGAGATGGAGAGATTCTCTCATATATAGATAAGGGTTGAAGTAATTGTTCAGCTTATCTATTAAGCTAAATAGAGGGGGAGTCCTGATCACATGGAGGAACATCGAATCAGGGTACTTGTTGTGTTCGGAACGAGACCTGAAGCTATCAAAATGGCGCCCATAGTAAAAACACTAGAGGCGGCACCTGACATCGAGCCTATTGTGTGTGTTACCGGGCAGCATGAGGAGATGTTGGCTCAAGTATTGAAAGCATTTGATATCGTACCGCATATTGAATTGAAAGTGATGCGGGAGGCGCAGACATTGTACGGCTTGACCGCCCGTTTAATAGAATCGCTTGAGCCTGTAATGAAGGCCGAGAAATACGACCTTGTGCTCGTCCATGGTGATACGTCTACGGCTTTTTCAGCTGCACTCTGTGCATACTATGCTCAAATCCCGATTGGTCATGTCGAAGCTGGACTGCGGACGTATGACAAATATGCGCCCTTTCCGGAAGAAATGAACAGGGAATTCATAGGCCGTGTTGCAGATCTGCACTTTGCACCTACCACTACAGCTGCCAAAAGGCTCGCAAGCGAGCACCGGAAAGAGCATGTTTACGTGACAGGCAACACATCCATTGATGCTCTGCGCTGGACGATCAAGAAAGAGTTCGACCATCCACTGTTATCGAAGCTGCATCCTGGAACTAGAAAGATATTCATGACCATGCATCGGAGAGAGAACTGGGGCAGTCCGATGAAACAGGTGTTTCAGGCGGTTAGAGAGATCATTGAGCAGGATCGGACACTTGAGTTAATTTATCCGGTACACCCCAATCCAGCAGTAAAGGACCTGGCACTCGAGATGCTCGACGGAACGGAACGCATTCATTTGATTGAGCCGCTTGATGTGAGCGACATGCATAATATGATGAATCATGCTTATGTTATTCTGACCGATTCAGGGGGGATCCAGGAGGAGGCACCTTCGCTCGGCAAGCCCGTACTCGTCCTTCGTGACAAGACGGAGCGGCCGGAAGGTGTCAAGGCAGGTACGCTTCGCTGTGTAGGGACAGAGTATGAAAAGGTCAAGAAGGAGATCGAGCTGTTGTTGTCAGGAGGAAAAAGATATCAGCGCATGACAAGGGCTGCCAATCCTTATGGTGATGGTCATGCTTCAGATCGAATTGCATCCATTATATTGAAGTATTTTGCAGATTGACGCTAAAGATGAACATTAGCCGTGAACGTAGTATAATATGTAGAAAGATTTCGGTTCTGCAAAAATAGCAGGCAGCGGATGTTGAAAGGATGGATTCTATGGCTAACACCTATACCTATACTCGGAGAGAGGAAGTCGCAAATGCCATCACCCATGGAATAGGGGCTCTCCTCAGTGTTGCAGCGCTCGTACTTCTTATTGTTGCCGCAAGTGTGAATGGAACAGCTTGGCATGTTGTCAGCTTTACGGTTTATGGAGTGTCCATGCTGCTCTTGTACATCAGCTCTACCTTCGTACATGCTCTGAAGGATGGCAGAGCGAAAGATCTATTTGAAATTTTTGATCACTCCTCCATCTACTTATTTATAGCAGGAACATATACTCCATTCTTGCTGGTCGCGATTCGCGGTACACTCGGCTGGACCCTGTTTGGAATCATATGGGGAATTGCCTTGTTCGGTGTAGCGTTCAAGGCGTTCTTCACTAAGCGGTTTCTGTTCATGTCTACCTTGTTCTACATCGCGATGGGCTGGCTGATCGTCATTGCGTGGGCTCCATTAACCGCCGCAATTCCTTCTGGAGGAATAGCTCTTCTTGTTGCCGGAGGACTTTGCTATACGCTGGGTACGATCTTCTATGTATGGCGCGGCTTTCCGTTTCATCATGCCATTTGGCATTTATTCGTTCTGGCAGGCAGTGTGCTGCATTTCTTTGCCGTCATTATTTATCTGACACCAATCAGATTATAGATGCTAAGTAATCTAATATGTGGCTGTAGATCTCAAAAATAAAATCATTGAGAAGATGACAAGGATTTATGCTTGACATCTTCTTTTGTTTTTTGTAAGATAGAGAACGTTAATGAGTGTAAAGTGTTTTTCCTTGACGAAGGGAGTGTCCCTCAAGATGAGTCAGGAGAATCGGCTTGAGAAGACGAATCGAATCAACTTACTGTTTGATTTTTATGAAAACCTGTTAACTGAGAAGCAGCAGACTTTTCTGAAGTATTATTTTCATGATGATTTCTCCTTGGGAGAGATTGCCTCCGAATTTGAGATTAGTCGACAAGCGGTTTACGAGCACATTAAGCGTGCAGAGCAGGTACTTGAAATGTATGAGGATAAACTCGGCTTGCTTGCGAAGCATGAACGACGGCTTATGAATCTTGAGAAGCTTAAGGACATGATTGAATCAAGCGGGATGACGAGTGAAGACAAACATAGAATGAATGAAATGATGAACCACCTGGAGGTTCTGGAATAGGGATTACCCTTCGCAATATGAACTTTAGGAGGTGTGTTTATGCCATTTGAAGGATTAACAGCTCGACTTACCAATGTATTCAGCAAGCTTCGCGGTAAAGGGAAAGTAAGTGAGGAAGACGTTAACGAAGCGATGCGAGAGGTGCGTCTTGCCTTGCTTGAAGCCGATGTTAACTTCAAGGTCGTCAAGCAATTTATTTCGAAAGTCAAAGAGAAGGCCGTCGGTAAAGAAGTGATGGAGAGCTTCACGCCTGGCATGGTCATCATTGACATCGTAAATAAAGAGCTGACCGAGCTGATGGGCGGAAGCCAGTCTAAGCTGGCTAAGGCAAACAAACCGCCGACAGTCATTATGATGGTCGGGTTGCAGGGTGCTGGTAAGACGACAACCACGGGTAAGCTTGCGAAGCTGTTACAGAAGCAAAATGCAAAGCCGCTGCTTGTGGCAGGCGACATTTACCGCCCGGCAGCGATCAAGCAGCTGCAGGTGCTTGGAGAGCAGCTCAAGGCACCGGTATTCACTTTAGGTGACAAGACAAGCCCGGTAGAGATTGCGAAGCAAGGCTTACAGCATGCCAAGGACAACGGTCACGATTATGTTATTATCGATACGGCTGGTCGTCTCCATGTGGATGAAGAGCTGATGGAGGAGCTTCGGTTAATTCACAGCAATGTGAATCCGGATGAAGTGCTTCTCGTCGTCGATGCAATGACAGGTCAGGATGCAGTGAATGTAGCAGAGCATTTTAACACGCAGCTATCGCTTACCGGCGTCGTGCTTACGAAGCTGGATGGAGATACGCGCGGTGGTGCTGCCCTCTCCGTTAAAGCAGTGACCGGGTGCCCGATCAAATTTATCACCCTGGGTGAGAAGCTCGATGCACTTGAACCTTTCCATCCAGAACGCATGTCCTCCCGAATTTTGGGCATGGGTGATATGCTGTCCTTGATCGAGAAGGCCCAGTCGAACATTGATACGGCCAAAGCGAAGGAAATGGAACAGAAGATGCGGACCGCATCGTTCACGTTCGAAGATTTCCTCGAGCAAATGGACCAGATCAAGAAGCTTGGACCACTTGATCAGCTCATGGACATGATTCCTGGGATGAGCAATATGAAGCAGACCAAGGATCTTAAAGTCGATGACAAGCAGATGAACCGGATCGAAGCTATCGTATTCTCCATGACTAGAGAAGAGAAGCAGAATCCAGAGATCATCAATCCATCTCGCCGTAAACGGATTGCAGCAGGCAGCGGTACTACCGTTGCGGAAGTTAATCGTCTGATTAAGCAGTTCGATGAAATGCGTAAAGTAATGAAGCAATTCAGCGGTATGATGGGGCCGAAGGGCAACAAGAAAGCAATGAAGCAGCTTAAAGGACTCGGTAAGGGAATGAAATTTCCTTTCCGTTAAGCCGAGCTTATTATATATATTTTATTGAAGGAGGTGAATTTTCGTGGCAGTTCGTATTCGTCTGAAACGTATGGGAGCTCATAAAGCGCCTTTCTATCGTGTGGTTGTATCGGATTCCCGTTCCCCGCGTGATGGCCGTTTTATCGAGGAAATCGGTTACTACAATCCGGTTGAACAACCAGCAGTGGTTAAGATCGATGAAGATAAAGCACTCAAATGGCTTCAAAATGGTGCGCAAGCATCTGATACAGTTCGCAACTTGCTTAGCAAAGCGGGTGTAATGAAGAAGTTCCATGAGCTTAAACAACAGAAATAATTAGGTGCTGATAACGGAGGGTATCTATGGAACAATTAGTCGGCGTTATTGCGAAGGCTTTGGTAGATCATCCGGAAGATGTGTCGGTCCGGACACTGGAGAAGGATCGCCTTGTTGTCTATGAATTGACCGTGCATCCTGAGGATGTGGGGAAAGTGATCGGCAAGCAGGGGAGGATCGCGAAAGCACTCCGAACGGTCGTCACATCTGCAGCAGTTAAGATGGATAAACGGGTTACCGTCGATATCATATCTTAAAGATATACGAAAGGGGGTTAGGATGCATGTCCTAGCCCTTTTTCGTACATGCTTATATAACTTAGCCTTGTCTAATTGAAATACAGGAGGACCTATGTCACAATTTTTTAATGTAGGAAAGATCGTAAATACCCACGGAATTCGTGGTGAGCTGAAGGTACTCCCGCTGACCGATTTCCCGGAGGAGCGCTTTGCTAAAGGGAGCAAGCTGGTTATTGATACGGGGGAGGGACAACAACCTGTAACGGTAGAGTCAGCAAGGCTTCACAAAAATATGTTTGTCGTGCGTTTGAACGACTTCACCAACATCAATGAAGTAGAAAAATATAAAGGCATGATGCTGAAAGTGTCTGCTGAGTATCAAACTGAGCTGAGCGAAGACGAGTTCTACTTCCATCAAATTGTCGGCTGCGAAGTGGTAACTGATGAAGGCGAGGCACTTGGCACGATCAAAGAGATCCTGACTCCAGGAGCGAATGACGTTTGGGTGGTCAAAGCAAATAACGGCAAAGAGATTCTGCTTCCTTATATTGACGATGTCATATTGCATGTTGATGTTGTGAATCAAAAGGTAACCGTGCACCTGATGGAAGGATTAGTGTAATGAAGGTTGATGTATTAACCCTGTTTCCGGAAATGTTTCATGGTGTATTTGGTACCAGCATATTAGGGAAAGCCCAAGCCAAAGGAATTGTTTCTTTGAATGCGCTGAATTTTCGTGAATATGCGGGGAACAAGCATGGGCAAGTAGATGACATGCCATACGGCGGCGGCGGCGGAATGGTGCTGAAGCCAGAGCCGATTTTTGCAGCAGTAGAAGATTTGCTGAACGAAGCGGATCAGGATGCCCAATCGAGTGCTGCTGCAAAATCAGCTGAAGAGACACAGCCAGAGACTTCTTCTGCCAAACAGCCGCGCATCATTCTGATGTGTCCGCAAGGAGAGACCTTTACGCAGAAGAAGGCAGAGGAGCTGTCCAAAGAAGAGCATCTCATCTTTATATGTGGTCACTATGAAGGCTATGATGAGCGAATTCGAGAGCATCTCGTCACGGACGAGATCTCGACCGGAGATTATGTGCTGACAGGTGGAGAGCTGCCTGCAATGGTCGTTATAGACAGTGTGGTAAGACTGCTTCCAGGGGTGCTGGGCAACGAGACAAGTGCAGTTACAGATTCATTCAGCACCGGTTTGCTAGAGTACCCTCACTATACCAGACCTGCGGAGTTTAGAGGCCACAAGGTACCGGATATCCTGCTCTCAGGTCATCACAAAAACATTGATGCTTGGCGCAGAGAGCAGTCCTTACTTCGGACACTCACCAGACGCCCAGATCTGCTGGAGCAGGTGGAGCTGACGAAGAAGGAGAAAGCATGGCTGGATCAGCATAAACGGGATGAGTAGATGAAGAAGCCCGGGGATATGCTAGATTGTTACATTTTGAATACAACAAGGGTGCTGAATCAGATACCAAACAACATGATTCTCCATGCGCTAGTGGTTTTATGAGAAAAAAAGTTCTTAATGCTTGCATTACTTCGTAATAACATGTTATAATTTTTCTGTTGTGTGGAATACGGTGGTCCGCTGTGGATGATGATGGATAACAGAAGGTTATCCGGAAGAGACATGAACACCTGTACGGAAGGAGGGAGTCATAGATGAATATCGTCCAAGCGATTACACAAGAACAATTGCGTAAAGATTTGCCGAACTTTCGTCCTGGTGACACTGTAAAAGTGCACGTTAAGGTTATCGAGGGAACTCGCGAACGTATCCAGTTGTTCGAAGGTGTAGTAATCAAACGCCGTGGTGGTGGAATCAGTGAGACTTTTACAGTTCGTAAAATTTCTTACGGTGTAGGTGTGGAAAGAACTTTCCCGCTTCATTCCCCAAAAATCGATAAACTCGAAGTGGCTCGCCGTGGTAAAGTGCGTCGTGCGAAGCTTTATTATCTTCGTGAACTTCGCGGTAAAGCAGCGAGAATTAAAGAAATTCGTTAATATAACGAATAACGGAAAGGGCTTGGAAACAAGCCCTTTTCGCTTTTTTTATGTAAAAATGATTGTTCGTTCAAGATGGTTTACGTTCTTATATTCAGGAATAACATAGCTCATGTGAATATGAACAATATAGAATATAATCTATTGATGTGATATAGAGGAGCGCTCGCCCTCCGATCGGAGAGATGAAGTTGTATCCTGCTAAGATTTCTCTTACAATATTTTCAGAGGAAACGATCTTGACAACAGATGGTATGTCTCTAACCAGATTTCATACATAGAATATGTCTAGATGCATCGTTTCGATGACATGGATGAGGAAGTGAGGACAAGCGATGGAGCAGGATGTACAGAATGAACGATTGAATACACCGGAGAATGGGAATTCTAAGTCAAAGAAAGTAAAGAACGAGATTTGGGAATGGATCAAAGCCATTGCAATTGCATTAGTGCTTGTGTTTATTATCCGATTCTTCTTGTTCAAGCCTTTTATTGTTGACGGACCATCGATGCAGCCGAATTTTCATACAGGGGAAAGAGTCATTGTGAACCAGATTCTGTATGATATCAGGCAGCCTGAACGCGGAGAGGTCGTTGTCTTCCATGTCCCTTCTGAGAACCGGGATTTCATTAAGCGGGTCATTGCTGTAGAAGGGGACACCGTTGAAGTCACTGGAGATACCTTGCGAGTAAACGGCGAAGTTGTAGAGGAGCCTTATCTGCAAGAAGCGATTGCAGAGGCACAGGCGAATGGCGGACAGTATAACACTTATAACTTCCCGAATGAGTATTTCCCAGACGGCACAGTGCCGGAAGGTCATATTTTTGCCCTTGGTGATAACCGTGGGAACAGTACAGACAGCCGCATGATTGGATATGTGCCGCTTGAGGATATTGTAGGACGTGCCGACGTTATTTTCTGGCCGCTGAAGGATATCGAATGGATTAATCACTGATTTTGAAATTTTGAGGACAAACTATACCGGTTTGATCTGTAGATACTCATGATAGAAGCACCTCAGGGTATTATATAAATGGATCCAACTGTTTGTGAAAAAGAAGGTGAATTGCGATGACCATACAATGGTTTCCAGGACATATGACGAGAGCCCGTCGACAAATTCAGGAGAAGCTGAAATTGATTGATGTCGTCATTGAACTGGTGGATGCACGGCTTCCATTATCCAGCCGTAACCCGATGATTGATGAAATATTGCAGGACAAGCCAAGAATGATTCTGCTGAACAAGTCAGATTTGGCTGATCCGAAGGTAACGGAAGAATGGATTAAATATTTTAAAGAAGAGGGGCATACTGCACTTGCAGTCGATGCCAATACAGGTACCGGGGTTAAGGATATCCCCTCAACTGCTAAGATCTTGTTGAAGGAAAAGATCGATCGGCAAATTGCCAAAGGCATGAATCCGAGAGCGATTCGCGCACTGATCGTTGGCATTCCGAATGTCGGCAAATCGACATTGATCAACCGTTTGGCTGGCAGAAATATCGCGGCTACCGGTGATCGACCAGGCGTAACCAAAGGTCAGCAATGGATCAGAGTAGGTAAGGAAATTGAACTCCTGGATACCCCAGGTATTCTGTGGCCTAAGTTCGAAGATCAGAATGTGGGCTATCGTCTGGCCGTGACCGGTGCGATCAAGGAAGAGATACTGAACGTGGAGGACATCGCCTTCTTCGCGATCAAGTATCTTGCTCAGTATTACTGGCCGGCAATGCAGGAGCGTTACGGCTTGTCTGAAGCTCCAAAGGATTCGGAAGATCCAGATCAAATCGTTGCCGTTATGGAAGAGATCGGGCGCAAGCGCGGCGCTGTCATGAGCGGGGGACGAATTGATCTGGAGAAGGCATCCTCCTTGATGCTTAGAGAGCTGAGAGGCGGCAAGCTTGGTCGATTCAGTCTGGAATCTCCTTTTTAAATGAAGGTATGTTATAACTCATCAAGATAAGAATATCGCAAGCAATCCAATCCCCTGCAGCGTACTGCAGGGGATTGCTGTGTTATCCAGCTTCTATATGTTTCTACCCTATTGATACATATGTTATGATATTGGTTATGGGATGTGCCGTTAGGGGGAAAAAACAAATGAAAGAATTGGATCTGAACATACAGGAGACGGATACGTTCGAAGAGCCTGAGATGGATATGCTTAAATATGAAAGAGAAGCATGGGACAGCGGAGCTGAATATATTGCAGGCATTGATGAAGTAGGAAGAGGCTGCTTGTTCGGTGATGTCGTTGCCGCAGCCGTCATTTTGCCAAAAGGGTTAGTGCTCGAAGGGGTCAATGATTCCAAGAAGCTAAGCGACAAGAAGCGTGAATTGTTATTTGACATCATTATGAAGGAAGCTGTCGCAGTAGGTATCGGGATCGTCGATGTGGAGACTATTGACCGGATTAACATTAGGCAGGCTTCTCGGCTTGCGATGAAACAGGCGGTTCATGCACTTACTCCATCTCCGGATCATCTGCTCGTGGACGCAGAAACCGTAGATATACCTCTGCCGCAACTATCAATTATTAAAGGGGACGCGAACAGCCAATCGATTGGTGCAGCATCTATCATTGCCAAGGTAACAAGAGACCGGATGTGTAAAGGCGAGTGGGATGCTCTGTATCCTGAGTACGGTATTGCTATACATAAAGGATATGCAACAAAGCTGCACAGAGAGCAGTTGCTCGCACTGGGGCCTACACCGCTGCATCGCAGAAGCTTTCTCGGAAAAATATTAGGAGAGCAGGAGCAGCCTACTTTGTTCTAACAGACAGGGTCCAGTGCAGCAAGAGGCAGCAGACGTACAGAGTCTGAGTAATGTTTATATCTAATCGTAGTGGCTTACTCTAGCAGATAAACTTGATAGGATGCTAGATCGCAGAAAATCGTTGTTGATGTACCTGTCTTGATTTATGTTATTCGTTCAATATGAGGGATGAATATGCATTGTAAATTAAGTTATTTTCGTGCAGTACTGTGTTTAATAGCAGTGCTGCTTTTTTAATAGCAACGACTTCTTCAGTGTCCCACCCGTTATACCGATAAAATGAATAGATTATAAGGTGAATCAATTTCATTAAATATGTGTTGATATAGATAGCATCTCATTGTTTGTGGAAAGGAGTGGATGGTATTTGAATATAGGTCAAGCAATCAGGGGCATGCTTGGGGATCCCAAGCCTCAAAGCGGTGCTAAGACGCTCGAGCTGAAGGAAGGCATGGTGGTGCGTGCTGAGGTCATACAGGTATCACCGGATCAGAAGGAAGCTGTGCTTCAGATCAAAGGGGTGCAGGTGAGGGCGGCATTAGATACTCCACTTGTAGCTGGGCAGAATGCGCTGCTTCAGGTGGGTGGACAGAATAAGGACGGAATGATGGTGATGAAGCCTTTTCAAGGTACACTTGGATCTGTATCGACTACAACACTTGCAGATCTGCTGACAAATCTTCAGCTGCTGGATACGAAGGAAAACAGAACACTCCTGAGTGCAATGCAGCAGAGTGGAATTCCGCTGACGAAGGATAATGTGAAGCTTGTTCAATCCCTTATGAATATGAAGCCGGCTGCAGCAGGGGATATCGAGTGGATCACCTCGGCAAGTCTTGCCATACAGAGGGGACTGCCCGTGTCAGGCTCTACCCTCTCGGGACTATATTATGCGATGTTTGGGCCCGCATTAGATGAGATGCTCGGTCAGCTGGATACAAGACTAACTGAAGCAGCTAAAAGCGATGGATTGAGTGGTAAGGTACCAGGGAGCATTTCAGATACGGCTGCAGAAATGGAGGGCTCACAAGAGCTTAGACAAGCCCGGACACATGCTGGAAGCGAGGGGAGCAGGCTAACCAGTACCGGAATGGCCCAGCAGGCAGCAGATGTTCACAAAGCAGCGGGTACTGCCGGATTAACAGGTACAAATGATGGAGCTGATGGACCGGAGCTCATGGAGACTATGAAGACAGGGGCTGCAGATTCCAGGGCTACTCAAGGAAACGGAGTAGATGGAAAGACAACGGCAGCACCCGGTCCTGCAGCCGCTGGGTCCAATACGATTCGCACTGCGGGTTCAGGGGTTACGGGTTCTACTGTAGCCGGGATGCCGCAGGCAGAATTGGGTGGTAGTGATCCGGCAGCCCAGGATCACCGGGTACGTACGGGCAGCCAGGTGCAGGTGGCTGCAGCGGACCGGGGTGCGGCAGGCGGGGGAACGAGCCTGCCTGTGGGGGAGGCTGAAGAGCCGAGGACGGCGACTTCAGCCAATCGCAGTTTGGGGGACAGTGGCGAAGCTCCTGTCCAGGCGAGAGGCGCAGCAGCAGGCGGGGGCGAGCTTGTGCTGCGTGCCGCAGCACTGCTTGCCCAGCTACGAGCAGCGCCGCAGGGGCCGGCCGGAGCAGAGCCGGCCGGCAGCGGTGTGACTGCGGCAGCGCAGGGCGAGCCGCAGCAGGACGGTGCTGATGCAGCGCCAGCACCGGCAGTGCACACGCCTGCCACCACGAGGGATGACTCGTGGGTGGCGCGTGTGCTGAAGCTGCTCGGTGCGGAGCACGAGCAGCAGGTGGTGCGCGGGATGCTGGCACCCGCGCAGGCAGAGGTGTCCGCGGCAGAGCAGGCGGACACGCTCAAGAGCGTGCTGATGCAGATGGAAGCAAGTCCAGAGCTTCCTGCCGGTCTCAAAGAGACCGCAGGTCAGCTCGTGCACTTGCTCACAGGGCATCAGCTGCTCATGAACACCGACCGGACCGCTCCTTTTGCCCAGATGAACTGGTTCATCCCTCTGAGCGGAGCGGACGGTCAGACGACGGCAAATGTCCAGATCCAGTCCCGCCGCGGACCGCGCGGCGAAATGGATGCCTCCCATTGCCGGATCTGGTTTGACCTGAACATGAAGCAGCTCGGTCCCACGCTGATCGACATGCAGGTATCAGGCAAGGTGATCAGTCTGCATATTCGTACAGATAATGAGATGGCTGCACAAATTTTTGAGCTGGGTCGTGAACAAGTGGACAGTGCGCTGCGGAATACCGGCTATCAGTTATCCGTATATAAGTCGGAAGTGGTAGAGAACCGTCCTGAGCAAACAGAGCAGGTACAAGGTTCCTCATCCTCAGCTGTAAGTAAGATGGCTTCGTATGTCCCGGAATCATATAAAGGAGTGGATATGCGAGTATGAAGCAGGAAGAAGAAAGTGTTGTACGCAAGAAGGCAGTTGCGCTCAAATACGTACCGGGCGAAGCAGAAGCCCCCGTTGTAGTCGCCAAAGGGGACGGAAGGCTGGCCGAATCCATTCTGGAGAAGGCACTGGAGAATGGCGTCCCAATTCAAGAAGACCCCGCGCTTGTTGAGGTGCTGTCCAAGCTGGATCTGGATCAACAAATTCCTCCTGAATTGTATCAGCTTGTAGCCGAGGTGCTTACCTTTGTATATCAGGCCGAGCAGAAGGCGATTGTATCCGCCGGCCAGAGAAAAGAGGTGTAGGCATCCATGAAGGACGATAATAATTCCAAACCGGCTGCACCGAGGAAGAGAAAAGATTCTCGCAAAGAGAAAGGTGGAGCCGGGGAACAGGCGGCAGTTCAGTATCTTAAGCAGCAGGGATACAACATTATGAATACGAACTGGAGATGTAAGAGCGGTGAGCTCGATATTATAGCTCAGAAGGGCGAAACCACCATTTTTGCAGAAGTTAGAAGCAGGACTAGCCTGGATCGCTTCGGAACTCATCTGGAATCGGTCAATCCACGAAAAATAGCTCAGGTACGCCGTACCGCAGCTGTATATATTCAAGAACGCAAATTATACAATAGTCTAATTCGCTTTGATGTCATAGGCGTTCTGCTGAATCCAGCAGACTGGACAGAGGAACCGTTACATATCGATCACATTATGAATGCATTCTAATCCAATCGTTGGAGCTAACAACTTATTCAGAAATTCTTAAGTGCAGCTCGAACGGTTGGATGATGTTTGTTACAATCATTTAACATGATGACAAGTGCTTTAAGGGATGCCGCACGAATGTTGGGATATGACCGATCATATTCTGTTTTATTAGAGCAAGAGCAGGCTTGTTGTAGAACTCCTAGGGTAGCTCATTAGGGTAATCATTTGACTTTAGATGAAGAACCGAGGTATGCTAACACCAGTATCTAAATGATAAAGATTATCATTATCTGTGAGAAGAAAACAACTTCATACCTGTTAAGGAGGATTATATAACATGAATGAATCACAAATAGCTTCATCTGTCCATGTGAAGGATGTCATTCGCGAACGACGGACGATCAAGAAATTTAAGCAGGAGGCAGTGCCGGTTGAGAAAATTACCGAGCTGCTGGATACAGCGGTGTGGGCACCGAATCATAAGCTTCGTGAGCCTTGGAGATTTCTATTATTTACGGGCGAAGGTCGCCAGAAGTTGGCTGAGGCGGTATCGAATGAAATGGGCGAGGATAATAAATTTGTCAATGCCGTGCTTACGAATCCAACAACGCTGCTGGTCGTCATGAAGGAAGATCCACGCCAAGCAATTTGGGATGAGGATTTTGCCGCAACCAGCGCACTTATACAAAATTTCATGCTCGCAGCATGGGGTGAAGAGATCGGGACCTTCTGGGTAACCAAGCCGTTTCTGTACGGACCTAAATTCAGAGAAACTCTGAATATTGTTCCCGGCGAAAAAATTCTTGGCATGATCTATGTGGGGTACCCCGATGTGGTGCCGAAGCCGCAAGAACGCACGGCTGCAGCAGACAAATTAACGGTTTTTGAGTAAGCTATAGTAAGATAAAGCCATGATAAGACGAAGCTCTTCTGATCGGATCAGAAAGAGCTTTTTTGGTTTTTGTAAATTCGTCTTATGAAATTTATAATGGATGGTACTAGTCCATTCATTTCATGATAGGGTGATTTATCTATGAGCTTGGCTTCGTTATTGAATACCAATTCTACTTTGCAAAAAGCGATTCGAGAAGTGACACCTCTGGCAGGTGAATTTTATTCCAACACAGCGGCAGCCCCATTCAAAAATAAAAACATATTGGCTGAAGCCCAGTTCACTAGTTACGTCTCGGGCCTTATTCGAAATTCATTTCAATATCTGGCCTGCGCCATGATTGCGAGAGAGAATGGAGATTCTCTGATGCAGCGTTTAATCCCTATATTGTAAAAGGACATGAAGTCATAAATGAATTTTTCGAGGATGTTCCTGAGATAGTCGTGCTGAATGAGCTGTATGCCGATTTTAAATCAAAATGGACGAGCTTCATTCACGGGGAACAGATGGATCCAGCTGAGCTGATCGCAGGAGCATTTATGTGCAGCAAGCTAGATACGATATATCGAGTAGGCGTCAGGTCTACCTATACCAGTACAGAACAATTCGTCAAACAATTTACAAGTCTCCCTACGTCAGATGTGATGGAGGATTTGCTTCGTTTAATTGAGATTTTTAAGAAGCATTTCACCACGATACAAGGCCAGACAGTATACTATCCGGCCTTTGATCACAGACGCCGTCTGGTAGGCGGTGCTCAAGCTGATGTCATTGTCGACGGTACCTTATATGAGATGAAGACGAGTAAAAAGGCCGGCTATGCCTGGAAGGAAGCTGCAGAGCTGCTTGGATATTATCTTTTAAACAAGATTGAAGGAGAGCCGTATCCCATTCGGAGGCTGGCCTTCTATAAAGCGCGATTCGGAAGTATGGAATACGTCGATGTCGATTGGCTTGAGAATAATTATGATCTAGACCATGCAGCAAGAATGTTATCTAAGGCGAGAAGATATGGTTACTGATTGATTATGGTTGAACGTAGGTTGTTCGTATCATGATGTATCTAGCATTCAGTTCGTCAGTTCGAAATCAATATGCCAATTATGTAACTCAGAGACTTTCTATTGAATCTTCACTCCAATTCCGTTCAGGTAACAATTGAACACGAACTTATCCTCACTCCTGCTTCTATTATAAAATTGAAGTTTTCAGTCCCATTTCAAAGGCAAGACTAATCACTTAAGAGTCTTAATCATACTCGGGCATCGCCACAGATTTTAAATCCAGGTTACGATATTGTATCGCTTCAGCAACATGTTCGATCTGAATTAAATCCTGTCCTTCCAAATCAGCGATAGTTCTTGCCATCTTCAGGATCCGATCATAGGATCTCATACTGAGTCCGAGGGCATCAATTGTTTGAACCAGCATTTCAGATGCATCTGGCTCCAGGTTAACATAACGCCTCAGGAGCCTCCCGGACAGTTCACTGTTCCAGGAAATAGGGTGATGCCTGTAGCGTGAAGCTTGAATTTTATGAGCGGAGAGAACCATTTGAAGCATCGTTTCCGAAGAGGAAGTCAGCGTAGCCTCTAATCCTTCCTTAGGCCTCGGAACCTCAACCTGTAGATCAATACGGTCAATTAAGGGACCGGATATTTTCGCACGGTAACTAGCAACCTTGGCAGGACTGCAGGTACAGCGCTGCAGCTGAGGATCACCTCCAGCAAATCCACATGGACACGGATTCATCGATGCAGAGAGCATAAAATGAGCAGGGAAGGTAAAGGCGGCTCGTGCACGACTAACCGTAACCTGGCGATCCTCCAAAGGTTGTCTCAGCACCTCCAGGACTTGTCTGCTGAATTCCGGCAGCTCGTCAAGAAATAAGATTCCTCTATGAGCAAGGCTAACTTCTCCGGGCTTCGGAACAGTTCCACCCCCAATCAGTCCACCGGCAGAGATCGTATGATGAGGGGAACGGAAGGGCCGTCTCGTTGCAAGCCCGCTAACTCCTTCTTTAAGCTTTCCTGAAGCACTTAATATTTTGGTGACTTCCAGTGCCTCCGATTCAGACAGCGGGGGGAGAATGGTCGGAAGTCGTTTGATCAGCATCGTTTTCCCCGTACCAGGTGGTCCTACGAGCAGAATGTTATGCATACCGGCTGCGGCAATGGTTAGCGCCCGCTTGACATGCTGCTGCCCGAGAACATCCAGATAATCTTCAGGAAGAAGGGGATTGACTTGATGAGCAGTCACGATAGCCGGACGATGACTAATCAGATGGTTGTAGTTTTCTATCACAACTCTTCCGTCTGGTGAAGTGGGTTTGTCCGGAATGATCTCTTTCAAATGAGAGAGGCCAAATACTTCAATTCCACCAATAATCGCCCCTTCCGTAGCGTTCTCATGAGGCAGAATGACGGAATCAAAACCCTGCCTGCGGGCTAGATCCACCATACTAAGTACACCAGGTACCGGCCTCAGACTCCCGTCCAGCGCAAGCTCGCCGAGGAAGAGCGTTTTTTTGTCAGGAGGAAGGAGCAGCTGCTCACTAGTCGACAGAATGGCGAGGGCAATGGCCAAGTCGAAAGAGGACCCCTCCTTCTTCAGATCAGCTGGCGCCAGATTGATCGTGACCCGCTGCATTGGATACTGAAAGCCACAGTTCTTAATCGCTGCGCGAACACGCTCCACCGCTTCTCGGATAGCCGAATCCGGAAGACCGATGATCGATGTCTGAGGCAGTCCGTTCGACAGATCGGTTTCCACCTCAATTAATACTCCATCTATGCCGTATAAGCACGCACCGTATAATTTTCCGTACACCAAAAAGCACCCCTTTTACGTATTCGTCTCAGAACAAATCATGGACGTAATGAACGTGAAAAAAGGTGCTTCCTTATTTTCATAGTATATATGGATTTGCATCAATCGATCCATAAGATGAAAGATTACAGAGCTTTAATTTAATTGGCCTCTAAATATTTGAATCTGTAATTTAAAAGAATTGTATATAAGAGTGCTTAACAATGTCAAGCTTGCCATGTTATATAAATACAAATGATTAGAATTGACTACAAATTTACATGAAAGTAAAATTTCGTAGTATAATTGTGAAAAAATACAAGAGTAGGATTGTTAAACTGACGGAGCAGATCATCATTGAGCTGGAGAGGTTAACTTAAATGTCATTAATCAACCAGAAATTAGATGAATTGAAACAGATTTTCTCTGATCATTACACCAATTTCTTTTTTCTTTTATTTACTACTTATTTTGCACTAGCTGAGACCAATGCAATAAAAGAATTTCTGGAACTTATTTTTAATGGTCGTACATTTATTACTCAGTTCTTGGTATATTTGGTATATCTATTTTGCATAAGATTTGATGATACCCTTGGCAAATATTTAAAACATTTTGTTGAACGGACGGGAATACAGTTATACTTATTACATGGGATTTTATTCATATACATGGCATATGAACTTATAATAAGAATTTTTAAAATTGATATTTTGTCACATTCCCTATTCTTATAATAATTTGAATTAGCTTATTTAGCTGCTTGACAAGTTGCCATTTTTGGTGACTTTTATTTATTTCTGGCATGCATCCCGTTCTGATGATTTGATCGCAGAACATTCTGACCAGATTGTCTGGAACACTTTAAGTTCGTCAGATTAGATAGACAAAGAAGGCGGGAGGATTGAAACTTGAAGAAGCTAACTGTTATTTTAATACTATTAGCTCAAATATTAAGCGGGTGTTCGCTTAATGAGGGACCGAGCAATGCAGGAAATGATGCTGGGTCAACCAAAGAGCAGGCCGGTAATCATCCCAATGAAAACTTTATCACAGGATACATCATTGACAAAGAAAAAGAGCGTCTGCTTGTTGTTGAGGGTTTAGATGAATTAGAATTTGATATAAATCAGCAGTCCGTTGAAGAAATTTTAAAAATTGCTGACCCCAATGCGATTTGGATTACCATTGACGATGATAGAGTGAATGACTTTAGTATCGGTGAAAAAGTGAGAGTTATAATAGATGGAGGAGTAAACACTTCTTTTCCCGCACAAGCAGCTGCTAAGCAAATAGAGTTAGTTGAATAAAGTAAGCATACACAAAGAGTCCAGATCAATGATCTGAATATATTTGTAATTTTGCCTCTCTGCAAATACGGCGTATCTATCCATACAAAAAAAGAAAGCACCTATTCTACGCTGCTCTCGTAGTTCTTGAGAGTATGGGCGCGAAGAGGTGCTTCCTCATTTTCAAGTCATTCTGGATGTCCAAGAAACTACATCTATATAATCTATATAAAAATTCTCAGCAGCATACAACAATTTATAGGGTAATGGAAACATCACTACAAATGTACCAAGCTTGATATTACTAATGAATAACCTGTAGTCTGCAAGAGAATTGTATATACGGATGAATAACGAGTCATAAGAACACAGTGACGATAATGTATGAATGCCGTAAATATATATTGTGTACAATTAAATTTATCATTATAAAATAAATTTGTAAATAATTTTTATAAATTAAATGTAGATTTTTATGATTGCTGTGCTAAAATAAGAAGAAAATGTGAATGATCCTGCTAAAGTAGCATTGAAGACAACTTGTTTAGAACATAATCTGATTGGCGGGTGGAGGTACTATGTCGATTCATGAAGAATTGAAGCTGGAGAACCAGCTTTGCTTTGCTATATATGCATGCTCTAGAGAGATTACGAAGCTGTATCAGCCCTTTCTCGACAAGCTTGGCGTGACTTACTCGCAGTATCTGGTGCTCATGGTGCTATGGGAGCATAAGGAATGCACGGTTAAGGATATCGGAGAGAAGCTGTACCTGGACTCAGGCACGCTGACTCCGCTGCTGAAGCGAATGCAGTCTGCGGGTCTTATCAATAGGGAGCGTTCTGCTAACGACGAGCGAAAGGTTATGATTACGTTGACAGAGGAAGGTGCGAAGCTTCATGATGAAGCGCTCCATATTCCACTGGCGATGCGCTCAGGAACGAGCGATGATGATGAGCAGTTTACCGTAATGCTTAATCAATTTAAAGGTCTGTTGGCCAAAGTTCACGATGCAAACGTGGAGAGCAAACAGCAGTAGCTGAATATGAATAAGCAGGCGAACTGAATATAGTGGTTTTGAATAATAGCCTTCTGGTTAAAAGAATCTTTTAATCACGAAGGTTTTTTGTTTACAATTATTGCCAAGTATTCGATATTTGGAATGATACCGATATCAAAATACACTCGTTCGGAGATGAATTTTTAAGGTAAGCGTTTTAAAAACATGTTACAATGATGTGGGTTTATAAGGAAACATGTCATTTAACCCGCCTTGTTGCAGTCATGTTGATAGGAGGATTCGAGAATGAATATCCATGAATATCAAGGAAAAGAAGTGCTGAAACAGTACGGAGTTACCGTTCCGAACGGGAAAGTAGCTTACACGGTAGAGGAAGCGGTAGAGGCCGCAGAGTCGCTGGGAAGCCAGGTGACTGTAGTAAAAGCGCAAATC
This sequence comes from Paenibacillus sp. TCA20, assembly GCF_000732325.1. Classification (GTDB taxonomy): domain Bacteria; phylum Bacillota; class Bacilli; order Paenibacillales; family Paenibacillaceae; genus Paenibacillus; species Paenibacillus urinalis. Next base: position 269,853 of record NZ_BBIW01000001.1, on the reverse strand, counting down.
CACGCAGGTGGACGCGGTAAAGCAGGCGGCGTAAAAGTAGCCAAAAATTCAGATGAAGTACGCGCATATGCTTCCGAAATTCTCGGTAAAGTGCTGGTCACTCATCAAACGGGTCCTGAAGGTAAAGAAGTAAAACGTCTTCTTATCGAAGAAGGATGCGATATTCGCAAGGAGTATTACGTAGGTGTTGTCGTAGACCGCGGAACCGGACGAGTTGTCATGATGGCTTCTGAAGAAGGCGGTACCGAGATCGAAGAGGTAGCGGCAGCAACACCAGAGAAGATTTTCAAAGAAGTTATTGATCCTGCGGTTGGCTTCCAGGTATTCCAGGCGCGGAGACTAGCTTATGCAATTAACATTCCAGGTGAATTGGTCAATAAAGCGGTGAAGTTCATGCTCGCGCTGTATGAAGCATTCGTTGATAAAGACTGCTCTATTGCCGAGATCAATCCGCTCGTTGTTACAGGTGATGGCAACGTGATGGCGCTGGATGCGAAGCTCAATTTTGATTCCAATGCTTTATATCGTCACAAGGACATTCAAGCTTTGCGTGATCTAGACGAAGAAGATGAGAAAGAGATCGAAGCATCGAAGTTCGACCTGAGCTACATAGCGCTTGATGGTAACATCGGCTGTATGGTTAACGGTGCAGGTCTTGCGATGGCAACGATGGATATCATCAAGTATTACGGCGGCGACCCGGCCAACTTCCTTGACGTTGGGGGCGGTGCTACAACCGAGAAAGTAACTGAAGCATTCAAGATCATTCTGTCTGATGCTAAGGTTGAAGGCATCTTCGTTAACATCTTTGGCGGTATCATGCGCTGTGATGTTATTGCGGATGGCGTTGTTGAAGCAGCTAAGCAGCTTGGCCTCACTAAACCTCTTGTCGTTAGACTTGAAGGAACCAACGTCGAGCTCGGCAAAAAAATATTATCCGAATCCGGTCTTAACATCGTAGCGGCGGATTCGATGGCAGACGGTGCACAAAAAATCGTTGCCCTCGTTAAATAATTCATTCCTTTTCGGGGCTGCCCGAATATTTGAAAAATAACCGTAGGGGATGTGAACGATCGTGAGTATTTTGGTAAATAAAGATACAAAAGTGATTACACAAGGAATCACAGGTGCCACGGCCAAATTCCATGCTAAGGGTGCGCTGGATTACGGCACTCAGATGGTAGGCGGCGTAACTCCTGGTAAGGGTGGTACGAACGTTGACATTACACTGGAGAACGGCAATGTCGTTAGCCTGCCTGTTTATAATACCGTGGTAGAAGCTAAGGAAGCGACCGGAGCTACAGCAAGTGTTATTTATGTTCCCCCGGCTTTTGCAGCAGATTCCATCATGGAAGCTGTTGATGCGGAATTAGATCTCGTTATTTGTATTACAGAGGGTATTCCGGTACTTGATATGGTTAAGGTCTCCCGTTATATGGAGGGCAAGAAGACCGTCCTGATCGGGCCTAACTGTCCAGGTGTCATTACACCGGGAGAGTGCAAGATTGGTATCATGCCAGGATACATCCATATGCCGGGTCATGTTGGCGTTGTATCTCGTAGTGGTACGTTAACCTATGAGGCGGTTCATCAGCTGACTACACGCGGTATCGGACAATCCTCCGCGGTTGGTATCGGTGGAGACCCTGTCAAGGGCTCTGAATTTATTGACATTCTCTCTCGTTTCAATGAGGATCCAGATACACATGCCGTTATCATGATTGGTGAGATTGGCGGTACGGCTGAGGAAGAAGCGGCAGAGTGGATTCGCGATAATATGACAAAACCTGTAGTGGGCTTCATCGGCGGTGTGACTGCACCTCCAGGTAAACGGATGGGACATGCAGGAGCGATTATTTCGGGTGGCAAAGGAACAGCGAAGGAAAAAATCGAGACTCTCGAAGCCTGCGGAATCCGCGTCGCTCCTACACCTTCGGAGATGGGCTCTACGCTGGTTAGTGTATTGGAAGAGCGCGGTATTCTCAATCTCTGCACGACTCACTAATTGTTAAAATAATTTTCCTTCTATTATAATAGCTGTAATAGTGGAAGGTGCATATTGCAGAATCAAGGTAAGCAACCTTTTTGTCGAATGACGACAGAAGGGTTGCTTTTTGTCTTTTTATAACAAAATTACTCATTCGTTTAATGAATCGGGAGGTTTAGTCTATTGGAATCTAGATATTTATTACTTGGGCTGCATGAAATCGATGGGATTGGAAGAAAGACGATAAATAAGCTGCTCTCAAGTGGAAATTTACATAAGGACATGCTAAAATACGAAACTCAGGACTGGATTCAGACTGGAATGACGAAAGACCAGGCCCTCAAAATAACCGAGCGCTTCTCTGAAGTATGGATTGAGGAGAGAATTCATGCCTTATCGAAGGGACGTACCCAATTTGTAACTTATCTGGATGAGGATTATCCTGTTTTCATGAAGGAAACGCCAGACCCTCCTCTGGTGCTATATCTAAAAGGTAATGTGAGCTTACTGCATCATCCTTCGATTGCCATGGTAGGAACCCGGGTGCCTTCAGGCTATGGCAAAAAGGTAGGGGAGATTCTAGCTTCAGAGCTCTCCAATGCAGGTTACACGATTGTTAGTGGTCTTGCCCGAGGAATAGACAGTATCTGCCATGAAGCAGCCCTGAAGGCAGGAGGAACGACCATTGCTGTATTAGGGGGAGGCTTCTCCCATATCTATCCGACAGAGAATCATACACTCGCGAATCAAATAGAGAATCAAGGCTTGCTTGTCAGCGAGTATCCGCTCCATATGCAGCCTCGTCCCGGGCTCTTTCCACAACGAAATCGAATTATTGCCGGACTTACCTATGGAACGCTGGTTGTAGAAGCGGATATTCGGAGCGGTTCCTTAATTACGGCAGATGCTGCACTTGAGGCGGGAAGAGATGTGTTTGCTGTGCCGGGTATGATTACTTCACCCAAGAGCCAGGGAACACTGAATCTGATCAAACAAGGCGCCAAGCTGGTTACTTGCGCAGAGGATATTAATGAAGAATACGCACATCTAATTAAGCCGAGAACCGAGGAGAGGATCGCTGCTACGGGAAGCGAATCAGCTATGAAGATGATGCCAGGCTTGAGTTCCGAGGAACAAATGATATATGATTTGCTGGAGGCAGGTCCACTGACTTTGGATGAACTGGTGGGCAAACTCCCATTCGATTTTGGACATTTGCATTCAGTTCTGTTATCTTTAATCATAAAAAAGCAAATCATGCAATTACCTGGTGCTATATATAAGTTAATATAGATTCCTGTGGCGTTTTAAATTACATCCGCCATAGGTGACATGTAGGGCTATATTGTGAGAGGAGGATGAACCTATGGCGGATTCACTTGTCATCGTGGAGTCCCCATCGAAAGCAAAGACAATTGGTAAATATTTGGGCAGCAAGTATATTGTCAAAGCGTCGATGGGTCATGTCCGCGATTTGCCGAAGAGTCAGACCGGCGTAGAAGTGGAGAACGATTTTAATCCTAAATATATTACAATCCGCGGAAAAGGTTCTGTGCTAAAAGAACTTAAGGACGCATCTAAAAAAGTGAAAAAAGTATATCTGGCAGCTGACCCCGATCGTGAGGGAGAAGCCATTGCTTGGCATTTGGCTCATGCTCTGGAGCTTGACCAAACCGAGAGCTGCCGGGTCGTATTTAATGAGATAACGAAGCAAGCAGTCAAGGATGCCTTCAAGACGCCTCGCAAGATCAACATGGATCTTGTGAACGCACAGCAGGCTAGACGTATTTTGGACCGGCTTGTAGGCTACAAGATCAGTCCACTTTTATGGAAAAAGGTGAAGAAGGGTCTATCTGCCGGTCGAGTTCAGTCTGTAGCTGTCAAAATTATTCTGGATCGTGAGGACGAAATTAACGAATTTGTTCCGGAAGAATATTGGAGCATTACGGCGAGACTAGAAGCTGACGGAAGTCCGTTTGAGGCAAAATTCCATCAGCTTCGCGGAGAGAAGACGGAGCTCAGTAATGAAGAGCAAGTGAAAGAAATACTTAAAGAAATTGAAGATAAGGATTATGTCGTAACAGAGGTCAAAGAGAAAGAGCGGACGCGCAATCCTTCGGCTCCTTTTACAACAAGTTCTTTACAGCAGGAAGCGGCTCGTAAATTGAATTTCCGTGCAGCGAAGACGATGTCTGTAGCTCAGCAGCTATATGAAGGAGTCGAGCTCGGCAAGGAAGGCACAGTTGGTTTGATCACTTATATGAGAACGGACTCTACGCGTATTGCACAGTCTGCTCAGGAAGAAGCCAAAGAATATATTACGGGTAAGTACGGCGAATCCTTCGTTCCGGAATCATTCCGACAATATACTAAGAAAAATGCGAATGCGCAGGAAGCGCATGAGGCGATTCGGCCAACCTCCGTATTGAGAGATCCGGATTCAGTGAAAGCATTTACAAGTCGTGATCAATTCCGTCTATACAAGCTGATATGGGAACGATATGTGGCGAGTCAGATGGCCTCAGCTATTCTTGATACCCTGTCTGTTGATATCGCAGCAGGAGACGCTTCTTTTCGTGCTACAGGCTCCAAGGTCCGCTTTCATGGCTTCATGAAGGTGTATGTCGAAGGTAACGATGATGGTACAACGGATGAAGAGAAGCTGCTGCCTCCACTGAAGAGCGGGGATAAGCTTATTCATAAAGAAATTGAGCCGAAGCAGCACTTTACACAGCCGCCGCCACGATATACTGAAGCAAGACTCGTCAAGACAATGGAAGAGCTGGGCATCGGAAGACCGAGTACGTATGCTCCAACGCTGGAGACGATTCAGAAACGTGGTTATGTCGCAATAGAAGAGAAGAAATTTATTCCGACAGAGCTTGGTGAGCTTATTAACGAGCAGATGGAGCAATTTTTCCCTGAAATTGTCGATGTTGAGTTTACCGCGCATATGGAAGAGGATTTGGACCATGTTGAAGAAGGATCTGAGGACTGGGTTAAAATATTGGCTGAGTTCTATAAATCCTTTGAGAAGCGCCTGCATGTCGCAGAAGAAGAAATGAGTGAGATCGAAATCCAGGATGAGGTCTCCGATGAGATCTGTGAGAAATGCGGTAAACCGATGGTATATAAATTTGGCCGATTCGGTAAGTTTTTGGCATGCTCTGGATTCCCGGATTGCCGCAATACCAAGCCGATTATTAAAAATATCGGGGTAACCTGCCCGACGTGTAAGGAAGGACAGGTCGTCGAGCGCCGCAGTAAAAAAGGACGGATTTTCTACGGCTGTGACCGATATCCTGAATGTGATTTTGTCTCCTGGGATAAGCCGTCACCTAAGCCTTGTCCTAAATGTGATTCATTGATGGTAGAGAAGCGAAACAAGCAAGGAACAAGACTGCAGTGTACTTCTTGCGATCATACAGAACCGGTCGAGGAAGCGGACGAAGCGGTCGAAATTTAAATCATAAAAATAATGGATTAACCGGTAGTACGGGCTGCAGCTTTCTGTATCCAGGATTCTTGCTATAGAGTACTGGATACATGCAGCGAGGGGGTAAATATGAACGAGAAACAACAAGTAACAGTAATTGGTGCAGGACTGGCAGGAAGTGAAGCTGCTTGGCAGATTGCACAAAGAGGGGTACCGGTAAAGCTGTATGAAATGAGACCGGTCGTAAAAACGCCAGCTCATCATACGAATAAATTTGCTGAGCTGGTGTGCAGTAACTCACTTCGAGCAAATGGCCTGACGAATGCTGTAGGTGTATTAAAAGAAGAGATGCGTATGTTGGATTCACTGGTGATCGGCTCCGCCGATCGTAACGCAGTTCCTGCTGGTGGAGCACTGGCGGTTGATCGGGATGGATTTTCCGGTGAGATCACGAATACACTGCATGAGCATCCGCTTATTACGGTAGTGAATGAGGAGATTCAGGAGATTCCGACGGATGGCATTGTCGTTATTGCAACAGGTCCTCTGACTTCGCCTGCATTGTCCTCACAGATTAAAGATCTGATGGGTGAAGAATACTTCTATTTCTACGATGCGGCAGCACCGATTGTAGAGAAAGAATCCATTGATATGAACAAAGTCTATCTGGCATCACGTTATGATAAGGGAGAAGCGGCTTATCTCAATTGCCCCATGAATGAAGAAGAGTTTGATCGTTTCTACGATGCTCTGATCGCAGCTGAGGTTGCTGAGCTTAAAGAGTTTGAGAAGGAAATCTACTTTGAGGGCTGCATGCCGATTGAGGTTATGATGAAGCGCGGCAAACAGACGGCGCTATTCGGGCCGATGAAGCCAGTCGGTCTAGTTAACCCGCATACTGGAGAGCTGCCTTATGCCGTTGTCCAGCTGCGTCAGGATAACGCGGCAGGAACGCTGTATAATCTGGTAGGCTTCCAAACTCATCTGAAATGGGGAGAGCAGAAGCGTGTATTCGGTATGATCCCAGGTCTTGAGAATGCAGAATTTGTGCGTTATGGGGTTATGCATCGTAATACCTTTATTAACTCTCCCAAATTACTTGAGCCTACGTATCAGTTTAAGAATCGGAGTAACCTGTTCTTTGCTGGTCAAATGACAGGTGTAGAGGGCTATGTAGAGTCTGCTGCCTCCGGACTGATCGCGGGTATGAATGCTGCGAATCTGGCACTGGGCAAAGATCTGACGACGCTGCCTGTAGACAGTACGCTAGGAAGTATGGCGAACTATATTACGACGGCTGATTTCAAACACTTCCAGCCAATGAACGCCAACTTTGGCCTATTGCCGAAGCTGGAGCAAAAAATTCGGAATAAGAAGGAAAAAAATGAGGCGCTGGCGAATCGTGCGTTAGACAGCATAAGACGTTTCAAGCAAGAGCAAGGTCTCTCCACAGTGCAATAGCGACATCTTGAGGAAAGCCCGGTAAGTCTCTCAGCGACGTGCCGGGTTTTTACCATATACGAATCAAGGGAGGTAGCATTTATGGAAACTACATTTCATGCGACGACGATCTGTGCTGTGCGTCATCATGGCAAGGCGGCCATCGCAGGTGATGGACAGGTTACAATGGGGCAAAGCGTGGTAATGAAAAATACGGCGAAGAAGGTTCGGAGATTGTACCGCGGACAGGTTGTTGCAGGCTTTGCTGGTTCTGTAGCGGATGCCATCACTCTGTTTGAGAAATTTGAAGGCAAGCTTGAGGAACATCATGGCAATCTGCAAAGAGCTGCGGTAGAACTCGCCAAGGATTGGCGTCAGGATCGTGTGCTGCGTAAGCTGGAGGCATTAATGATCGTGATGGACAAAACAGGCATGCTGCTGATATCTGGAGGCGGGGAGATTATTGAGCCTGATGATGATATTTTGGCCATCGGTTCAGGCGGCAACTATGCTCTTGCAGCTGCAAGAGCTCTGAAGCGGCATCCGGGTGAGCTTGAAGCAAAGGATATGGCTCGTGAGGCTTTGGTTGTAGCTTCCGAGATTTGTGTGTTTACGAACAGTAATATTATCGTTGAAGAACTGTAAACTCTGAATAGGAACAGGAATAAAAGGAGGTATGTAAATCATGAACGAAGCTTTTACTCCCAGACAAATTGTCGCTGAGCTGGATAAGTACATCGTTGGTCAGAAGCAGGCCAAGAAGTCCGTCGCTGTTGCCCTCCGTAACAGATATCGTCGAAGCAGGCTGCCGGAAGATGCCCAGGATGAAATTGTACCTAAGAATATACTGATGATTGGACCGACAGGGGTAGGTAAGACGGAGATCGCTAGACGGCTTGCCAAGCTGGTCGGTGCTCCATTTGTAAAAGTGGAAGCAACTAAATTCACCGAGGTTGGTTATGTCGGACGTGACGTCGAATCGATGGTTCGTGACTTAATTGAAACTTCGATCCGGATTGTCAAATTGGAGAAGACGGAAAAGGTCAAAGACAAGGCTGAGGAAAATGCGAATGAGCGTATTGTGCAAATCCTTGTCCCGTCGGCTAACAAATCGAAGAATCAAAAAAATCCTTTCGAAATGCTGTTTGGCAATCATCAGCAGCCACAGCAAGAGGAAGATCCGGCACAAGATGCCTCTGTCAATGAACGCAGACGTAAAGTGAAATTTGAACTGCTGGCCGGTCAGCTTGAGAATGATACGATCGAAATTGATATTGAGGATAATGCACCTAACATGTTTGATATGTTTGCAGGCCAAGGCAATGATCAAATGGGCATGAATATGCAGGAGATGTTTGGCAACTTCCTCCCGAAACGTACTAAGAAACGCAAGCTTCCCATCAAGGAAGCACGTAAAGTACTTATTCAGGAAGAAGCAGGCAAGCTGATCGATATGGATGATGTAACACAGGAGTCGATTCGGCGTGCAGAGCAGTCCGGCATTATTTTTATAGACGAGATCGATAAGGTAGCAAGCCGTGGACAAGGATCAGGGCCGGATGTGTCCCGTGAGGGTGTTCAGAGGGATATTCTTCCTATCGTCGAAGGATCGACCGTAATGACCAAATACGGGCCTGTAAAGACGGACTATATCCTGTTTATAGCTGCAGGTGCTTTCCATGTGTCGAAGCCGTCAGATCTCATTCCAGAGCTTCAAGGGCGATTCCCTATTCGGGTTGAACTCAGCAGTCTATCCTTGGATGATTTTGTATCTATCTTGACGGAACCGAAAAATGCGCTGACCAAACAATATGTTGATCTGCTAAAGACCGAGGACATCGAGATTGAATTCTCTCCAGAAGCCATTCGGGAGATCGCGAACATCGCAGAATCCGTCAACCTGAATACGGAGAATATTGGTGCTCGTCGTCTACATACAATTTTGGAGAAGCTGCTGGAGGATCTGTCCTTTGAAGCGCCGGAGCTGACCTTAGATAAAATGACGATCACACCGGAATATGTAAGAGAGAAGCTAGGTGGAATTGCGAAAGACCGTGATCTAAGCCAGTATATTTTGTAGAAATAAGACTCTTTATAGAGATTTTCTCTGTGAAGAGTCTTTTTTTGTGCGCATTTTCATCTTAGTGCAATTCTATACTTGCTTTATGGTAAAAAACCGGCCAGTCCCCAAGTCAAATATGACAATAAATGCGGTTTGTCGCGCTTTTTCCTCCTAAAGTATCATGTCGATATTAGTGAAGTCTTAAGATCGACCTATCTGAAATTAAGAATATTTTATGAAAATATAGAGCTATGAATGGGACTATATTTTCATGAGAATGTACATATTTTGAAAATTATACATATTAAGTCCTTGTTTTTGGCAAAAGATAGGGCTTTTTTCTTATTGTAATAAATGCCCAACTCTAAGAAACTTAGAATATACGACAAATAACTTATTATTTCTACTAAAGACCTAGGAAAAGAGAGAAGTTCAGATTTATTTGTCGAAATAATTTGAACTAGGTCTCATTTTTCAGATGGTAATAGTTTAAAGATTCTGGAAGGGAGAGAATGAGGATTAATCTTCTGAATGATGTAAGCTTTCGAACATTGCAGGCAGGGGTTGATGCTGCTAACGTCAGACAACTTGCGATTACTAATAATATAGCGAATAGTGACACGCCGTATTTCAAACGTTCAGAGGTTCACTTTGAGCAACTGCTTGAACAGGAAATGCAGGGAACACCTACTTTAACTGGAAGACGTACGAATGAGAGACACATACCCATTGGTCCTAGTTCTTCCATTCCAGCAGCTGTCACAACAACCGATAACAGTACAGCAATGAGTAATAATGACAACAATGTTGACGTGGATAAGGAAATGAGCCTTTTGGCGGAGAATCAGCTGCGGTATAACTCTTATATTCAACTGGTAAATGAACATATCAAGATTATGCGCACTGCAACCGAAGGGAGATAGATCATAAGTGAACATCAGTAAGAGCTTTGATATCAGTGCATCTGCACTAACGGCTCAGCGGCTTCGCATGGATGTTATTTCCTCCAACATTGCGAACAGTGAGACGACGAGAGCAAGGATCGAGAATGGGGAAGCCGTTCCATATAAGCGGAAAATGGTCGTCCTGGAATCAAATCAGCCCAGCTTCAAACAGATGATAGATAATGAAATGCAAGGTGGAAATGTGGCGCAGGGAGTCAAAGTAGCGGCGATAGAAGAGGACACGGCACCACTGAAGCCGGTATACAATCCGACACATCCGGATGCAAATGCAGAAGGGTACGTGTACATGCCTAACGTGGATACAACCAAAGAAATGGTAGATTTAATAGGTGCATCCAGATCCTACGAAGCAAACGTTACTGCACTAAATGCTTCTAAAGCAATGGTGATGAAAGCACTGGAGATCGGACGTTAGAAATAAGCTAGAGCAAAATGATGTAGATACATAATCGTGAAGATAATGGGAGGGAAAATCGTGATCGAAAATACGATGTTTAAAGCATCAGCTATACAAACCCCTAATGTTACCATGACACAGGGCAAGTCAACCCCAACAGAAACCATCAATCAATTCTCTTCCTACCTTGAAGATGCAATCACTCAAGTGGCAGATCAAGAAAAACATGCAAGCGAAATGTCAACTGAGTTTGTACTTGGCAACGTAAATGTTGATCAGGTTATGGTCGCATCACAGCAGGCTCTCCTTAGTCTGCAACTGACAACCCAAGTTCGAAACAAGGTAATCGAGGCCTACCAGGAAATCATGCGGATCCAAATGTAGTTAATGTTTATAGCAAAGTTTCGGATGAGGTGACACAGTGAACGAAAGAATTGCCCAATATAAGGACAAGGTATCCGCGTATTGGAATAAATTTACGAAAAAACAAAAATAATGTTAATTTCTACCGTCTTATTCCTGATCATTGCCATTGTGGTTCTGACGATGCAGTTCTCCAAGACGGAATATGAGGTTGCGTTTACGGGGCTGGATGCCGTAGATTCTGCTGGAGTAATCAGCTATTTAGAATCAGGCAATATTCCTTTTCAATTGAACGCAGATGGCTCTGAAATTTCGATCCCAAGTACCCAAGCGGCTCGTGTAAAGGTCGATGTCGGCTCTCAAGGCTTGATTCAGAATGGATCGATCGGATATGACATCTTTGAGCAGGGCTCGTCAGCAATGGGTATGACGGACAAAGAATTCCAAGTGAAGTATGCCAATGCTTTTAATGGTGAAATCGAGCAGATGCTATTAGGTATGCAGGGGATATCTGAGGCTAAAGTCCTAGTTAACCTTCCCAAAGAAAGCCTGTTTGCATCATCAGCTCAGGACAGTGCATCCGCGTCAGCGGTGCTTAAATTTCAACCAGGGTATCAGCCTTCGCAGGCGGCCGTTGACGGATATTTCAATTTGCTGAAAACAGCTGTGCCACATCTGCCCATTGAGAATATTACGATTTCAACAGATCAAGGCGAGGAGCTCGTTCCTACGGAGCGCGGTGGTGGTAGTGTTCTCGGTGAAGTACAGGAGAACATGCAGCTGCAGAAGCAATATGAAGAAGACATTGAGAAAACAGTCAGAGAATTTTTGACGGGTATTACAGGCAGCAGCAATGTTGACGTGCTTGTAACTTCTAACCTGAACTTTGACAAAGTCAATGAAACGCAAAATCTCGTTACTCCTGTGGATGAAGAAAATATGAGGGGAATCGAAATCAGCGTTCAGGATATTCAAAGCAGTTATACTGGCGGCAGTGCTGCTGATGGCGGAGTTGCAGGCACCGGAGAAGAAGATGTTGTTAATTACCCGGCAGCTGATGCTTCCACTTCAAGCGGTGAAGACAGTTCTTCTGTCATCAATTACGAAGTAAACCGTATTGCCAAAGAGATCGTGCAAAGTCCATACGTTGTTAAAGATTTAACCATTAATGTAGCAGTTGAATCACCTGGTAGTCCAAATGATGATCAAGACGATGGAACATCAGACACCACGGAACAGATCAGAGAGGTGCTTAAAAATATTGTCAGATCCTCATTGTCGAACTCAGGGGTTGAATACACTGAAGACCAAGTGACTCAGAGAGTATCTGTCACTGAGAAACCAGCACAAGTGCAAGAAGCGGAACAAACCGGAATTCAGCTCACATCAGGCATGATCTGGGGTCTGGCTGCAGCCGCTGCATTACTGCTCGCTGGCGGTGGATATTTAATATACAGAAGACGGCGCAACAAGGAAGAAGAGTTCGAAGAAGATATTCCGCTCCAGGTTCCTACAGAGTTCCCGTCCATTAATCTGGAAACAGTCACGAATGAAAGCCAAGTGCGCAAACAGCTGGAAACACTCGCCAAGAAGAAACCAGATGAATTTGTTAACCTGCTTCGTACATGGCTAGCTGATGAATAGAGGTGAACGAGTTGGTTAAGCAGGGGAACGGATTAACAGGCCGGCAGAAAGCGGCCATATTGCTTATAACATTAGGACCGGAAGTGTCTGCGCAAATCTTCAAGCATTTGAGAGATGAAGAGATCGAACAATTGACGCTGGAAATTGCCAATGTTCGTAAGGTGGATTCGGGAGAAAAGGAATTGATTATGTCCGAGTTTCATCAAATTTGCCTGGCACAGGAATATATCTCTCAGGGCGGGATCAATTATGCCAAAGAGATACTGGAAAAAGCGCTTGGATCGCAAAAAGCGCTCGAGGTTATCAATCGTCTAACCGCTACACTTCAGGTCAGACCGTTTGATTTTGCTCGTAAAGCGGATCCGAATCAAATTCTTAACTTCATTCAGAACGAGAGTCCGCAAACCATTGCGCTAGTACTGTCCTATCTGCAATTTGAGCAGGCAGCAGCTATCCTGTCCTCGCTTCCGCAGGACAAGCAGGCAGATGTTGCAAGACGTGTTGCCGTTATGGACAGCACTTCACCTGAAGTCATTTCACAGGTTGAACGGGTTCTGGAACAGAAGCTGTCTGCAACCGTGACACAGGATTACACGAATGCCGGCGGTATTGAATCCATTGTTCAGATTCTAAATGGTGTCGATCGGGGAACAGAGCGTACGATTCTCGATTCTCTCGAAATTCAAGATCCAGAGCTTGCAGAAGAAATTAAGAAACGGATGTTTGTATTTGAAGACATTGTGAATGTGGATAACCGTTCAATTCAGCGCATTATCCGTGATATCGACAATGCTGATCTGCAGCTTGCACTTAAAGTGGCGAGTGAAGAAGTGCGTCAGGCGATATTCACGAACATGTCGAAACGCATGTCCGAAACGTTCAAGGAAGAGATGGAGTACATGGGTCCTGTAAGGCTTCGTGATGTGGAAGAAGCACAGACTCGAATTGTAGCAACGATCAGAAGACTGGAAGAAGCCGGTGAGATTATTATAGCTCGCGGCGGAGGAGATGATATCGTTGTCTAATTTGATCAAGTCCTTCCAATACGTCCCGGTGGATACTCACAAACAGCTGAGATCTGTTCATGAGTATGGCGATAAGCAGCAGGAGGAACAAATTACGGACAATTTGGATGTTACTTCTAATATCGGTCAACAGCCGAGTGTTGATGAGGAGACTCTGAAACTAAAAGAAGAAATGCTTCATAATGCGAAAGAATTTGCAGAAAGACAGATTCGTGAAGCGGCAGAAGAAGCGGAACGGATACTGCAGGAGAGCAGAGCTCAGATCGAGGCCTGGTGGGAAGAAAAAAGATTACAGGATGAGCATTTGGTTGAGGCGCTGCGCTCTGAGGGTTTTAAACAGGGATATGACGAAGGGTGTGACAAAGCACAGAAGGAGCTTCAGGAGCAAGTGGAGATTAAGATGCTTGAAGCTCAGGCAGTGCTGAATGAAGCATACCAAGCGAAGGAGCAGATCATACAGGAAGCAGAGCCCTTCCTCGTTGAGCTCAGCAGTGCAATCGCGGAGAAAATCATTGACAGACAGCTGACTGAGGATACGGATCTCATGCTCGATCTGATCAAGAAGAATCTATCTCGGAAACGAGAGCAAGGGGTCATTACTCTATGTGTCGCTCCATCCCAGTTCTCCTTTGTTCAAGCAGCGAGAGAGGAATTGTCCTTCGCGATTGATTCTCAAGCCGAGCTGAAAATATTGCCTGACGCTTCTGTCAAGGATCGAGGCTGTGTTATCCGTTCGGCATACGGGAGTGTCGATGCAAGAATAGATACCCAATTGACAGAGATCAAGAAGGAATTGATCCGAGTCGCACTTGATCAGGAGGAGCGAGGACAGTATGAAGGTGCTTAGCTCACACAGATATATAGATCAGCTCAAACATTTGGACCCGATTCGTATTAATGGAAAAGTAACGCAGGTGATCGGGCTGATGGTGGAGTCGGAAGGTCCAGACGCCAGCATAGGGGATGTATGCCTCATCTATCCCAGCCAGTCATCGGCACCTTTGAAGGCTGAGGTTGTCGGGTTTAGAGACAACAAAGTGCTGCTGATGCCGCTTGGAGATTTGCAATCTATCGGTCCTGGATGTGATGTCGTAGGGACGGGGAAGCCGCTGAATGTACAGGTGGGTTCTGAGCTGTTAGGAAAAGTACTGGATGGATTAGGTCAGCCGCTGGATGGATCGTTAATACTTGCGAGAATGCAGCATTACTCCACCTCTAGTACGCCTATTAATCCGCTCAACAGGCCCAGAGTGCAGGAGCCGATAAGCATTGGTGTTCGGGCCATCGACGGCCTGCTTACGATTGGCAAAGGCCAGCGTGTAGGTATTTTTGCCGGATCCGGGGTAGGGAAAAGCACGCTCATGGGGATGATCGCAAGGAATACATCAGCCGATGTGAATGTCATCGCACTGATTGGAGAACGCGGCCGTGAGGTGCTCGACTTCATTGAACGGGACTTGGGACCGGAAGGCTTAGAACGCTCTGTCGTCATCGTTGCGACCTCGGATCAGCCTGCACTGGTGAGAATTAAGGGTGCGCTCATAGCGACAACCATTGCAGAGTACTTTCGAGATCGAGGCATGAACGTGATGTTGATGATGGACTCTGTCACGAGATATGCGATGGCCCAGCGGGAGGTTGGTCTAGCCGTTGGGGAACCGCCCGCTATGAGAGGTTATACTCCGTCTGTATTCGCGAGTCTCCCTAAATTGCTGGAAAGAGCGGGTACAGGACCAACGGGCTCGATCACTGCTTTTTATACCGTGCTGGTAGATGGTGACGATATGAACGAACCGATTGCCGATGCCGTCAGGGGAATACTCGATGGACACATCGTGCTCAATCGGGGCATTGCAAACAAGGGTCATTTTCCAGCCATTGATGTGCTGGCAAGTATAAGCCGGGTGATGAAGGACATTGCCCCACGCGATCAGATTGAGGCTGCCGAGAATATAAAAAGACTGATGTCCGTGTTCAAGAACTCGGAGGATCTAATCAACATAGGAGCTTATCAAAAAGGCTCTAATGTGGAAATTGACGAGTCTATCGACCGAATCGGAGATATTTGGGATTTCACTCGGCAAAAAGTAGATGAGAAGACGAATTTGGACGAGGTTATGCAGAGATTGATTACAGAATTTTCGAGGAGATGAACAAGTAAGTTATGAGATTCACGTATCATTTTCAGAAGGTTGTCGATCTTAAATCCACTGAAAAAACACAAGCTGAATGGCTGCTGTCCTCCGCAATTGGCAAGCTGAAATCAGAGGAGCAGCATCTTATGGAGCTGGTTCAAGATAAAGAAAATATGCTCCAGGGCATCTCATCGTCATCTCAGCAGTCATTATCCGCTGCGAATCTTCAGGAAATGAACCGATATATTCATTATCTGGATGAATGTATCAGCCGTAAGAACAACGATGTGGCTTATGCACAAGTGAACGTGAAGAAGAATCAGGATTTTCTGAATGACAAGATGCTGGACGAGAAGGTTTGGATGGAAGCAAGAGAAAAAGCGAAAATGCATTTTCAACAGGAAATGCTCCTTCGGGAACAAAATGAACTGGATGAAATGGCAACGGTGCGCTTTGCAGTCAAAGCACGTTAATGACAGTGACGTGAGGAAATGCGCCGGAGGAGGTATGAGTTTTGGTAGGCAAGGATAAGGAAGAGCTGGAGCGAGAGTCCAGCAGTGGATGGGAAAAATTCCTTGTAATCGCAATCCCGATCGTATTTACAGCTGTCCTCGTTACAGTGCTTCTCATCGTGCTGAACGGTGACTTCAAGAATAAGGCATTTGCTTTCTTAAGCCAAGTTCCGATTGTGAAAGAATGGATTCCTGAAGATGCGCTCGATCCGGAATTGGTCAAAGAGAGAAAGCTGGAGCAGCAAATGGAGAGCGACCAGGCTACAATCGCAACTTTGAAGGCAGATCTTGAGGCTGCTGAGCAGGGTCTGGCCGAGGCGGAAGTGCAAAAGACACAGCAAGATGACAAAGTAAAGCAGTTAGAGGAAGAAATTAAGCAGTTGGAGGAAGCGAAGGATAGCAGTACGGAAGATGGCGAGGAACAGGTCGATCCTTATGTGCAGGAGATCAGGGACCTAGCCAAGATGTACGGAGAGATGAAGCCTAGTAAAGCAGCACCAATTATTCAAAGTATGACAAAAGAAGAGCAGGTTCAGCTTATGTCAGAGATGAAATCGGATGAGCAGATAGGCATTCTAGAGAAAATGAATCCACAGTCTGCTGCTGAATTGACTTCAGCTCTCAAGGAAGTAACAACCTCAGAGGTGAAGGCGATCGCGGCATTGCAATCACAGCTCGCAGCAAGTCAGCCTGCAGCGGAGACGACACAGACCAATAATAGTCGAAATCTGGACCAGACTGAACTTACTCAAACGTTCTCGTCCATGTCGGCTGCAAGCGGTGCAGAGCTCATTCTGGAAATGAACAAGATCAGCTCAGATCGGGCCATTACGATCCTTAAGACGGTTGATGATGCCAAGAGAGCAGAGCTCCTAGACAGCATGTCCGGTATCGATAAAGAAGCATCTGCCAAAATTCTGAATAGGCTTATGGGTGGGAAATAGAGTCTAGTTTGCGACTTGAAAGGAGGTGAAAAAAGAAATGATATCTTTCTTGCCGCAAATGGCGATGACACAGACTACCGAATTAACAACAAGCAGTACACTTGCAGGAAGCAGCAGCGGAACGGGAACGAGTACGCAGCCGTCCTTTTTGGAACAGCTTCAGGGATTGATGGGGACCACTTCATCTTCTGGCAACAGCACATCTGACGTCAATCAATCGGGACTGTTTGCTTTCATGGCCGCAGCCGGAATTACGGCTTCCGAGGAGGAAATGAATCTGGCAATGCTGGATGAGTCAGAGCTCTTCGCAGCAGCAGAACAGCTGATTGAGAACCTGATCAAAGCACTGGAAGAATCCAAAGAGGAGCTTCTGCTAGAGGATTCAGAGTTATTAGCCGATTTAAATGCTTGGCTCTCGCAATTCATGAATGCATATTACCCAGCGGCTCAGGAAGGTAGTGAATCATCGGATTCTACTTCACAGCAAATAGTCAATATCCTGGCTAATGATCCGAACACGATTCAATATGCGGTGCAAGAGGCATTGCAGCAAGTGGTTGAAGCAAGCGGGAAAATGAGTTCAGATGGACAAGCCCTGGAGCAGTCGAAACTACATACAGAGCTGATTACATCTCTCAAGAATCTATTACAAAAAGCAGATATAAATACAGAGCCTCTAGAGAAATTACAGGTCGTAACAGAGCAAATATCAAATGTCGTGAATATGTCTTCCAATAAGGATGCTGTGGTTCAGAATGCCAGTTCTACATTAATGGAGCAGCTGCTCAAAGCCGCAGGTGAGGACAGCTCGAGTACCGTTAGCAACGCAGAGGACTCCAATCAGGTGACCGACAAGGAAGCGGTTAAGGTTGTTCCAACCGAAGCTTCGAAGACCGGCATCGTTGAAGAGGCGGACTCTTCTGCACCAACTTCAGATGGTGAACAAGGGAAGGATAACGAGCCTACGACAGCGGGTCAGCTCGTACTGCGCAGCGGTAACGTGCAAACACCCGTTGCAAAATCTGAGCTGGCAATTCCTGCAGGGCAGTTTATGAAGGATATGTCTGAGTTTGTCATTCAGAAGTTTGAGTTTGTTAAACAGAACGGCGTAGCGGAAGCGGTAATCTCACTGCGGCCGGAGCATCTAGGCCAGGTTGATGTTCAGCTGTCCATGCAGAATGGACAACTCGTTGCGCGGTTTATGACAGAACAGGTGATGGCCAAGGATTTGCTCGAGCAGCAGATCACTCAGCTGAGAGCTACACTCCAGGCTCAGGGGATCCAAGTCGAAAGACTGGAAGTCACACAGAACACATCACTATCCTCTCATATGTATCAGGATGGCGGGGGTTCTAACGGACAGTCCGGTGGAGAACGGAGATCCAGGGAACGTGAGCAAAGAGATGAAGATGCCATTCAGGCGGTAGAGAAGCAGGATGAGCTTCGAACATGGATGAGGGAACAGCAAGGACTGGAGGTCTTCCCTTCAGCAGAACGTACCCAAGGCTTTACAGCCAAAGCTTGATAGGAAGTGAGGTGGTAACGAGTGGCAGACATAATCTCAACATCGAATATATGGCCGAACTATTCGGCGGGCAATGTGGCCGCAGCCAGCAGAAAATCAACGCAGGAGATGGGCAAGGATCAATTCCTCAAAATTCTGATCACCCAGCTGCAGAATCAGAACCCGATGCAGCCGATGGAGGATAAAGAATTTATCGCTCAAATGGCACAGTTTACTTCAGTTGAACAGCTAACCAATATTTCAGGCCAGCTGGAGAGCTTGGCACAATCTCTTGGTGCAGCATCCGGATTGATTGGTAAAAATGTAAGCTGGATCGGAGAAAATGCGGAAACAGGAGAATCAGGTGTGCTTACTGGACAGGTTGAGTCCATCATGATTCGTGATCAAATTCAGTATGCGATTATCGGTGATGAAGAAGTAGCCCTTACAGACATCATACAAATCAGTGACCCAGCACCAGCAGAGGGAGAAGAAGTGCAGCAGCCAGATGCAGAGCTCGCCGATGAAGAATCATCTGAAGATCAATCCGGTACACAGGTATGAGTGACATTTTAAGAGTAGGCCAGCTGTATACAGGACCGGTATCACCCGGTAGCCTTCGAGATGTCAACAAGAAGAGCACGAGCTCCTCAGCGGCAGGAACTTCTTTTCAAGAGCTGTTAAATCAGGAATGGGTCAAGCTCAGTCATCATGCTTCCAAAAGGCTTGCACAGCGTGGAATTGAGCTCGGGAATGAGCAGCTGATGAAGCTTGGTGATGCAATTGACAAGGCAGCAGCAAAAGGAGCAAAGGAAACGCTGGTGCTGATGCAGGATACGGCCTTTATTGTAAATGTGCCGAACCGCACAGTGGTAACCGCGGTGAACGGAGATTCCATGAGTGACAACGTTTTTACTCAGATTGACAGTGCAGTGATTATATCTTAACCGGCTGGCCCTAAACGGAGAGCCTTCATGCCGTGGACCGACTGAAGCGGCAAAAATAACTGAACAAAAGAAAGGTAGTGCGAGATGCTGAAGTCTATGTATTCCGGAGTGTCCGGAATGAGAGGATTCCAAACCAAGCTTGATGTGATCGGTAACAATATTGCGAATGTGAATACGACCGGATTTAAATCCAGCCGAGTTATGTTCAAGGATATTATGAGCCAAACGATTTCCGGAACAACTGCTCCAACGGATGAGAGTGGAGGAGTGAATGCGAAGCAGGTAGGTCTAGGGGTGAGCGTAGGCTCTATTGACACAATGCACCTTGCAGGATCAGCTCAAACGACAAACAATCCTACGGATTTGCGTCTCGAAGGCAATGGATTCTTTCTAGTAGGTCTTACGGATGGCCAAGAACCGCCTTATCTTACACGTGCTGGTGATTTTCATGTGGATGCAAATGGAAATCTTTTGACATCTGACGGATTGTTTGTTTTTGATTCCGATGGAGCGGCAATCGTGATCGACCCTGAAGTGGTGGCCTTTTCAATCGGTCAGGATGGCATGATTAATACACAGCTTGCGGATGGAACGATAGCTGCCGATGTTCAGCTGGGGATCGGACTTGTCGCCAATCCTGGCGGTCTTGAGAAAATGGGAGGCAACCTGTACCGTATGACCTTGAATGCCAATCCCGAAGGAGAACTTGAAATCGTTACTGCCAATGATGCTGAAGCAGGTACTGGAGCGATTGTTACAGGACAGCTGGAAATGTCTAACGTCGATCTTACGGGTGAATTTACAGAAATGATCGTGGCACAGCGCGGATTCCAAGCGAATTCCCGTATTATTACAACCTCTGATGAAGTGCTTACTGAAGTAGTAAACCTCAAGCGTTAATAATTTGATAGCTTAGGGGAGGCTGACAGCTTCCCTTAGGCACTTAAGCGGGAGGAAAATCCATGATATTAGTGACGAGATTAAATGGTTCATCCATGTGGTTAAATGCGCTGCTCGTAGAAACTGTAGAAGAAACACCGGATACATACGTCACTCTCGTTACAGGTAAACGTTTGATTGTATTAGAAAAGGCAGACGAAATCATTAACAAGATCAAAGAGTATAACGGTGAAATAGGCATACATGCAGCAACGATAAAAGTGCAGCAGCAAACGGAGGATTCCTAATATGAAAAAGATGTTACCCTGGCTTTCTACGATCATGCTTGGCATTACCCTGATCGTGCTTGCTGTGGTTCTGTTAGTAGATCGGACAAATGCAGATGAGAGCTCAAATCAGGAAGTGGCTGAAAGTACAGCGACGAAGCATTTGTCCGCAGATGAAATCGTAGAGCTGACTTCAGAAATTACAGACATCAAGACGAACCTTGCAGGATATACGAATATTGTTCAATTGAACCTCGCATTCCAGGTGAACTCCAAGGAAGCTAAAGAAGATTTTGAGAAAATTAAGGAAATTCAGATCAAGCCAGCCATCCTGCAGAAGCTGGCTGATACTCAGCCTGAGCAGCTTGAGTCCGGCAAGAACCGTGATTTGTTCCTGAGTGAGCTCACGGAGCTGATTAATAAGGAACTGCCAAGCGGCAGAGTTACGGAAAGTAAAATCACTTCTATCGTGGTAGCAGGCTTGTAATGCAGCTTAGGTAAGTTCATTTTTATTTCTGCAAGGGGGTGAGATAAATGGTTGATGTACTTTCACAGAATGAGATAGATGCCCTCCTCGCTGCTCTTTCCTCTGGGGAGATGGATGCTGAAGAGCTCAAGAAGGAAGAAACCGCGCGAAAGATTAGATCCTACGATTTCAAACGTGCTGTACGCTTTTCGAAGGATCATATTCGAAGCTTGACACGTATACATGAGAACTTTGCGAGATATCTGACCACTTATTTTTCAGCACAATTACGAACTTTTGTTCAAATTAATGTTGTTCAGGTTGAGCAGCTTCCTTATGACGAGTTTATCAGGTCCATACCGAAGATGACGATCTTGAACATTTTTGAAGCGGAGCCGCTCCAAGGCAGAATGGTGCTTGAAGTACACCCCAACGTTGCATACGCGATGCTGGATCGTTTATTAGGCGGGCCTGGAACTTCTTCAGCCAAGACAAGCTCGATGACTGAGATTGAAACTACCATTATGGAACGAATATTCAGCAAGGCATTTGACAGCCTGCAAGAAGCGTGGAAGACGGTACTTGATATCACACCAAGAATGGAAGCACTGGAGACGAATCCGCAGTTTATGCAGATTGTTTCTCCGAATGAGACCATTGCTCTTATTTCGCTCAGTACCAAGATCGGTGACACCACGGGAATGATTAACTTATGTATTCCGCATGTGGTAGTTGAACCGATCATGTCCAAGCTGTCGACGCATCAGTGGTTCATTTCTGAGAAAAAATCGAGAGCACCTGAGGAAGTAGTAGCGATTAAAGAAAGAGTTAAAAAAGCGAAATTACCGATCATCGCAGAACTGGGTGAATCAAATATTTCCATAGCAGAGTTTCTATCCTTGAATGTCGGAGATGTCATTACATTAAATAAGCCGGTTGAGGAAGGGCTGACGATCAAGGTGGGGGAACGGGCTAAATTTATGGGAAGTCCCGGTACACTAAGAGATCGAGTGGCCGTGCAGATCGATGAGATTCTGATTGAAGGAGTTGAAGAGCTTGACGAGTAAAGATTATTTGTCCCAGGAAGAAATAGATGCTCTATTGAAGCAATCTGAATCCATTTCCAGCGGAGAGCCTGTAATCAAGACGGTTGACGATTATCTCACACCGCTGGAGCAGGATGCGCTGGGCGAAATTGGTAACATCACTTTCGGGAGTGCGGCAACAGCACTGTCCACCTTGCTCGGGAATAAAGTAGATATAACAACACCTAAAATTTCGATAATTAACAAGTCGCAGTTTGAAGAGGAGTTCCCCAAGCCGCATGTCACCGTACATGTTACGTACGTAGATGGATTTGAAGGAATTAATTCCCTGGTGATCAAAAAGCGCGACGCGCAGGTGATCGCGGACTTGATGCTTGGCGGTGAAGGGAATCCGCAGGATGAGGAACTGAATGAAATTCATATCAGTGCGGTTCAGGAAGCAATGAACCAGATGATGGGATCTTCAGCTACCTCCATGTCCACTTTGTTTAATCGTTTTGTAAATATTTCGCCTCCAAGCATCGACATTTTGAATATGTCCAGCGGCGAAGGACTTAACAATTTTCCAATGGACGAAACGCTGATTAAAGTATCCTTCAGGCTGCTCATTGGAGATTTGATCGATTCGAACATTATGCAGCTGTTAAGAGTGGATTTTGCGAAAAATATGGTTCATATGCTGATCCATGGTTCATCTGATCCTGTGGAAGAAGCAGCCACTGAAGTTGCTGCAGCGGTCGAGGAGATCACTGAACCGGCACCACCGGCTCAGGCAGCGCAGCCCCCGGTGCAGACTCCGGTGCAGGAGCATCCGAATAGTATGCCTTCTCCACCATCTCAACCGATGCAGATGCCAGGCATGCCATACCAGGACCCTTGGCAGGGACAAGCGCCGATGCCGCCAATGCAGCAGCAGATGCCGCAGCAAATGCCGAATATGCAATATAACGAACCACAACATTACGGAAATATGCACGCTCGCGGTGTAAATGTGCAACCTGTACAGTTCGCAAACTTCCACAATGGAAATTTTGGGCAGCAAAGCGACAATAATTTGAATTTATTGATGGACATACCGCTTAAAGTCACCGTAGAATTAGGAAGGACCCAGAAGCAAATTAAGGATATTTTGGAACTATCTCAGGGATCGATTATTGAACTGGACAAGCTTGCCGGTGAACCTGTAGATATTCTTGTAAACCAGAAGCTGATCGCTAAGGGCGAGGTCGTTGTTATTGACGAGAACTTTGGTGTACGTGTAACAGATATCATCAGTGAATGGGACCGACTACAGAAAATACAATAAGCACAATTTTTGGGGAGGATTTTAACTAACATGGCAAATCGAATTCTAATCGTGGACGACGCAGCATTTATGAGAATGATGATTCGAGACATTCTGACAAAAAACGGGTTTGAGGTTGTTGGAGAAGCACAAGATGGAGCACAAGCTATTGAAAAGTATAAGGAGCTTCGTCCTGACTTGATCACCATGGATATTACCATGCCAGAAATGGACGGTATTGCTGCATTGAAGGAAATTAAAAAAATCGAGCCTAATGCTAAAGTTATCATGTGTTCTGCAATGGGACAGCAGGCAATGGTTATTGACGCCATTCAGGCTGGTGCGAAGGACTTCATCGTGAAGCCGTTCCAATCCGATCGTGTCATCGAAGCGATTAACAAGACGTTAGGTATTTAATCGAAACCGATGGAAACCAGTTATTATGGCCAGCTGCTATGGGTAATTGTAGTCCTTATTGCGATCATTGCAGCCATCGTGCTGCTCGTACGCTGGCTGGGTCGTAAGAATCAACACTTTTTCCAGAAGAAAGCGATGAGAATTGTTGGCGGAGTCGGGCTTGGACCGAGCAAATCCATTCAAATCGTTGAGATAGGCAGTAAACTATATATCCTTGGGGTTGGTGAGGATATCAATGTTATTGATACCTTAGCTGATCCCGAGGAGATCAGTCAGCTAATGAAGCAATTTGAGCTTGAAGGAAGGGAAACAACATCAATCCTCTCAACAATTGAGAATCTGAAGACCCGGCTTAACCGAGATCGGGCCAAGTCTCAAGAAGTTGATGAAGCTGACTTTAAGCAATTGTTTGAACAGAAACTTCAAGAAATGCCAGATCGCAAGGAACAGATGGAAGACTGGCTTCAAGAAGATACTAGAGATCGGTCGAGGGATTCATGAATAAGAAGATTGTAGTTGCATGTCTGTTGTGGGTGTGCCTGACGGTATTCAATGGTACAGAGGCCTTTGCGGCACAGCCGATCCCTGATATCTCTATCGAGTTCGGGAATACGGAAGGCGAAGAACCGAGCACAAGCGCATTATCTATTATTTTACTCATTACGGTATTAAGCATTGCACCTGCAATTCTCGTATTAATGACAAGCTTTACTAGGATCGTTATCGTCCTGAGCTTTGTCAGAACGTCGCTCGGTACGAACCAAATGCCGCCGAACCAAGTGCTCGTCGGACTGGCCCTTTTTCTGACCTTGTTTATTATGTCTCCAACCATATCACAAATGAATGAAGTCGCACTCCAGCCTTATCTGAGAGGAGAGCTTACTCAGACGGAAGCACTGGAGGAGGCAGCCGAGCCGATGAAGGAATTCATGTTCTCTCATACGAGAGAGAAGGATCTGCTGCTGTTTATGGAATATACCGGAGCGGAGCAGCCCGAGTCCTATGAGGATATTCCCTTACATGTACTTGTTCCGGCCTATGCCATAAGTGAATTAAAAACTGCATTTCAGATGGGCTTTATGATATTTATTCCATTTCTAGTCATTGATATTGTCGTGTCGAGTGTACTTATGGCGATGGGGATGATGATGCTCCCGCCGGTCATGATATCACTGCCCTTCAAGATTCTTCTCTTTGTTCTGGTGGATGGCTGGTATTTGGTCGTAAAATCTCTGTTATTAAGTTTCAGTCCTTAAACTAGGGCGCATCTAGACATTGGAGGCAAGCGGCCATGACATCCGATTTTATCATTGAACTGGCAGGGCAAGCGATTTTTATCGCACTGGAAATCAGTGCGCCAATGCTTGTATTAGGGCTTGTAGTAGGTCTTATTATCAGTATTTTTCAAGCGACGACACAGATCCAAGAGCAGACACTGGCTTTTGTTCCCAAGATTATTGCGGTGCTTGTGGCGCTGTTGTTATTTGGGCCATGGATACTTGCAACAATGGTCGATTTCACATTTAACATTTTGGATAATCTTCATACTTATATCGGGTAGGCATATACAACATGGAGATGATGCTTCAAGGTTTTTCTGTCGCTCTGCTTATTTTTTGTCGAATTACAGCATTTTTTGTAGCAGCACCTATATTTTCTACGCCAGGGGTTCCAGGGGTATTTAAGATCGGAATATCTTTTTTATTACCGTTATTGTGTACCTCACATTTGGCTTAGATCAGTCGATTCCGATGGATGGTCAATATATTCTGCTCATTGTGAAAGAAATACTGATGGGGCTGCTGCTCGGCTACATCGCACTACTCATGATTACAGCGATACAAACAGCAGGTGCATTTATCGATATTCAGATCGGGTTTGGGATGGCGAATGTCTACGACCCGATGACAGGCGCAGCCGCTCCTTTGACAGGGAATGTGAAGTATGCCTTTGCTGTTCTGTTATTTCTGACCATGAACGGTCATCATCGAATGCTGGATGCAATTGTGTACAGCTACGAGTGGGTACCGCTGGTAGGTAATGATCTGTTTGCTGCAATGGCAAGCGGGAATATCGCGGAATTAATCATAACCGCTTTCGCTCAGGCGTTTATGCTCGCATTTCAGCTGGCAGCACCTCTTGTTGTCGCTCTGTTTATGACAGATGTGGGTCTCGGCTTCTTGGCAAGAACTGCGCCGCAGTTCAATGTGTTTGTCATTGGTGTTCCGTTAAAAATTCTGGTAGGACTTGCGATGATGCTGGTCACCATACCAGGCCTGTTATATTTATTTGAAAATTTGTTCGCAGTCATGTTTGAAGCTATGCAGGGAGTACTGGAAGTGATTAAACAGGGAGCTTAAGGCTTGAATCTGCGGGGCGGGGGTAGTAGCAGCAATGAGATTTAAACTGGACCTGCAGATGTTCTCAGGGGAGAAGACGGAGAAGGCTACCCCGAAAAAACGTCAGGAATCTCGTAAAAAGGGCCAAGTGGCCAAAAGTATGGAAATATCCGGAGCGGCCATTTTACTCTCCTGTTTCATGTGTCTGCTCATCTTTGGTGAATTTTACAAAGAACGCATCGCAGACGCCTTTAGGGATATCTTTGTTAACAGGCTGAATATGGAAGTAACAAGCGAGAACGTAATGGTTATGTTCGGGCAGTTTGGAATGGAGATTCTTATCCTCCTTGCTCCGATCTTTGCCATCGCGGTGATCATCGGTTTTGCGGCCAATTATATTCAGGTTGGATTTTTGCTGACAGGCGAAGGGGTAACACCCAAATTCAGCAAGCTGGATCCGATCAAAGGCTTCAAGAACATCTTTTCCATGCGAGCCCTCGTGGAACTTTTGAAATCCGTTCTTAAGCTCGTCATTATTGGCTATCTGGTTTACGACATCCTGTGGGGTGCACGTGATGAATTCGCCGGCCTCAGCCTGTTATCACTCGATGGGATCTTGAAATTCGCCGCGGAAATGACGCTGGACCTTGGAATCAATATTGGCGCAGCCTTATTTGTACTATCTATTCTCGATTACATGTATCAGAGATATGAGCATGAGAAGAACATTAGAATGTCCAAACAGGACATCAAGGATGAGTATAAGAAGATGGAGGGAGACCCTCTCATTAAAGCGAAAATTCGCGAACGGCAAAGACGCATGGCGATGCAGCGGATGATGCAGGAAGTTCCCAATGCGGACGTCATCATTACGAATCCTACTCACTTTGCAGTCGCTTTGAAATATGATGGCAATGAAATGGAGGCTCCTACTGTTATAGCGAAAGGCGCAGATCATATGGCGCTGCGTATTCGGGAGATTGCCAAAGAGCATGGAGTGGCGCTTATGGAGAGCAAGCCTCTTGCCAGAGCTTTGTTCCAAAGGACTGAGATCGGGGATTCCATTCCGGCAGATCTCTTCCAGGCTGTCGCTGAAATTCTAGCCTATGTTTACAAATTAAAAGGAAGATCGAATCATAAGGGGAATCGGAGGCATGGAAACTAGTGAAAATTAAAGACCTATCAATCCTGATCGGGATCATCGGCATCGTGCTAATGATGATTCTCCCTATTCCTGTTGGACTACTTGATGCATTATTGGTTATCAACATCGCTATAGCCTTGGTTATTTTGCTGGTAGCGATGAATACGAAGGAAGCTCTGGAATTCTCCATATTCCCTTCCTTGCTGCTTGTGACGACTCTATTTCGTGTAGCACTTAACCTTGCAACGACAAAGCACATTTTACAGGATGCTTATGCGGGTCAGGTTGTGGCCACTTTCGGAAGCTGGATCTCTGGTGGTCAGCCGGTTATTGGTTTTATCGTGTTTCTGATCCTGGTCGTCGTTCAATTTATTGTCATTACGAAAGGTTCGGAACGCGTAGCAGAGGTCGGAGCTCGGTTTACGCTCGACGCAATGCCCGGGAAGCAAATGAGTATAGATGCGGATCTCAACGCAGGACTTATTAATGAGCATCAAGCAAAAGATCGCCGAAGTAAAATTGAACGCGAAGCGGACTTTTACGGTGCGATGGATGGTGCGAGTAAGTTTGTTAAGGGAGACGCGATTGCCAGTATTGTTATCCTGCTGATCAACCTTGTCGGCGGATTTATTATCGGTATGGTAATGATGGGTATGAGCTTTGCTGATGCGTTGTCGACTTACTCACTGTTAACGATTGGAGATGGATTGGTCAGCCAGATCCCTGCACTGCTCATCTCTACCGCATCCGGGATTATCGTTACGCGTGCAGCTTCTGACGGTACAATGGCGGACGATATTACATCCCAGCTATTCTCCTATCCGAAGCTTCTCTATATTGTAGGAGCGACAGTAGCATTTCTAGGGTTCTTCACACCCATTGAGTTGATTACGACACTGCCGCTTGCGTTAATTCTCTTCTTCGCAGGCTGGAAGATGCAGCAGAATTTGAACAAACAGCAGATTAGTGATGAACAGATGGAAGAAGAGCAGCAGATTGAAGAGGTGCGTAGTCCGGAAAGTGTAATTAACCTGCTGCAAGTGGATCCGATCGAATTCGAATTTGGATATGGACTCATTCCTTTAGCAGATACAGGACAGGGTGGAGATTTGCTCGATCGTATCATCATGATTCGAAGACAATGTGCTCTTGAGCTGGGACTCGTCGTTCCAGTGATTCGGATAAGAGACAATATTCAATTAAGACCAAGTGAATATGTGATCAAGATTAAAGGAAATATCGTCGGGAGCGGCGAGCTTCTGCTCAATCACTATCTGGCGATGAGTCCCGGATATGATGACGATTCTATAACCGGGATTGAAACAACCGAGCCTGCTTTTGGCCTTCCCGCGTTATGGATCGATGAAGCAACCAAGGATCGGGCGGAATTGTCCGGCTATACCGTTGTAGATCCACCTTCGGTTGTGGCAACGCATTTGACCGAAATGATTAAGAAGCATGCACATGAGCTCCTGGGTCGTCAGGAAACAAAGGCTCTTGTGGATAACTTGAAAGAGAATTATCCTGCACTGGTTGATGAGCTGATTCCATCTGTTCTATCCATTGGAGATGTTCAAAAAGTATTGGCTAAACTTCTGCGTGAGAAAATCTCGATTCGAGATATGGTGACGATCTTTGAAACGCTCGCAGATTACGGTACCTATACGAAGGATCCGGATGTACTTACGGAGTATGTCAGACAAGCTCTATCCAGACAGATTACACAGCAGTATACCCAAAAAGGGGAGACGATGCGGGTTATTACGGTTGGACCGAATCTGGAGAAAAAGATCGCCGAGAGTGTCCAGCAGACGGAGCAAGGGAGCTATCTGGCGCTTGATCCGGTATCCAGTCAGACGCTGTATCAGAAGCTGATGGAGCAAGTGAATCGATTGATTCAGACGGGTCAACAACCGATTGTGCTTACTTCACCGACAATCCGGATGTATTTGCGGCAATTGATCGAAAGAACGATGCAGGATATACCGGTGTTATCCTACAGCGAACTGGAGCCTAATGTTGAAATTCAAAGTATCGGGGTGGTTAATCTATGAGAGTGAAAAAATATATAGTGGATACCATGCCCGAGGCCATGAGCCTGATTCGCAGTGAGCTGGGATCGGATGCAGTCATCTTATCGACCAAATCGATCAAGACAGGCGGCTTTGCCGGACTGTTCCGCAAGCAAAAGATAGAGGTTGTAGCGGCGGTTGAGGAGCCGGCAGCTTCAGTGTCAGCAGTAAATCTGCAAGCAAGTCCCCCGGCCGCTCAGGCTCAGCCAAGACCCATACCAAGAGCAATGGCCCCAGATGCTTACCGCAAAGTGGCAGATGGTATGAATAACGGAGAACAAGCAGCGGCCAAGGAAAAACAGGAGGATGTGAAGCAAGAGAATCCGTCCTACAGAGGACCACGTTCATCAGTCCTTTCATCAATCCCTGTTCAGGAGCCGCACCCGGAAGGGGCGGATTTTTCCGCTTCTACCGATCAAGCTCTGCTAACTGAAATACAGCAGTTGAAGCAGATGATGACTTCCTTTGCTAAGCGAGATGCCTATGAAGCCATGCTGCCGGGTAATCTGAATGAGGCTCGTACGAGACTGGTTCAGCAGGGAGTCATCGATGAATTATGGATCAAATGGATTGATGCAGCACAGGAGCAGTGGTCAGAACAGACTGAGCAGAGCGGCTTCGCATTGGTAAAGGAAGAGATAAGAGAGTTCCTTGTGGAGCGAATAGATGCTGGCATTGCGCAGGACACACGTATTGTTTATGTTGCGGGACCTACGGGTGTGGGTAAGACGACGACCATTGCCAAGCTGGCTGCTGAGCAAATGTTTAAGTACAAGCGCAAGGTCGGGTTTGTTACTGCGGATACGTACCGGATCTCTGCTGTTGAACAGCTGAGAACCTATGCCGCAATTCTGGGAGTTCCGCTTGAAGTGGTTCAGTCACCGGCTGATACCAAGCGTGCCCTAGAACGCCTTGCAGATTGCGATCTTATTTTTATGGATACCGCAGGACGTAACTACCGTAATGAAATGCTGGTATCCGAACTGAACAGCCTGCTTCTCGATGAACCCAACAGCGAGATGATGCTAGTACTGAGCCTCACCTCGAAGACAGAGGACATGCTCGTCATTTTGGACCATTTCACCAAATATGGCCTGTCCAAAGTCATTTTTACCAAGATGGATGAAACGGACAGTCTAGGTTCCATCATCAATGTTCTATATCGTTACCCTGTGACGCTGTCTTACATAGCGGATGGCCAGAATGTGCCAGACGATCTTATGGTGCCGGATGCCAAGACGCTTTCAGATTGCATAATGGGAAGTGATGAGAATGAGTGATCAGGCAGCATCTCTCAGAGAACTGATGGCAGCAAGGCCCATTCCGAAGATTACGGAAGAGAACCGCGTTAAGAAGCCAGCAGCTAAGAAACAGGCTAAATTGATTGCGGTAGCAAGCGGCAAGGGTGGAGTAGGGAAATCCAATTTCACTTTAAACCTTGCATTAAAAATTCATGCTGCCGGTAAAAAGGTACTCGTATTCGACGCTGATATGGGAATGGCCAATATAGATGTGCTCATGGGGGTCTCCTCCAAATTCAGTCTATATCATGTGCTGACTAGGGAGAAAAGGATCTCAGAGATTATACAGCTCGGACCGATGGGGCTTCCGTATATCGCAGGAGGATCCGGATTCGTAGAACTTCTGTCTCTAACGGAACAGGATATTGATGCATTCACCACTGATTTGGAGAGCCTGGCTTCGGAAATGGACTATATTTTCTTTGATACCGGTGCGGGATTGTCACTGGAGAACAGAAGCTTTATCGCGGCTGCAGATGAATGTATTGTTGTGACGACCCCGGAGCCCACGGCGATCACGGATGCTTATGCACTCATCAAAATGATGCACAAAATTAACGGTCACAGCCCATTCGGCATCATCGTCAATCGGGCTGAGAACAAGCGCGAGGCCGACCAGGTCAGCTCAAAGATACAGCTGGTTGCTAAACGATTTTTGGGGGCTGATATTCCGTTGCTCGGGTATATCACTGAGGATAGTCATGTGATGCGTGCGGTTAAGAAGCAAACTCCATTTACTACCCTGTATCCGAACTGCACAGCTGCTAAGGATATGGAACGAATCTCGCTGAACTACACGGAGATGGGCAGAACGATATCGAACGGTGGGCAGGGCTTAAGAGGATTTGTTGCCAAGTGGCTGAGGAAAACGGCCCAATAAACAAGATGAAATTACTTTAGAGGTGTCTTACATGTCAGTCTATCAGGTACTAGTGGTTGATGATTCAGCATTTATGAGAAAGATTATAACCGATTTAATTCAGCAGGATCCCTCTTTTCGAGTAGCAGATACGGCTGCGACAGGTGTGGAAGCTGTTGAGAAAGCCAGAAGAATCCGGCCTGATTTAATTACGATGGATGTTGAAATGCCGGAATTAAACGGGCTGGATGCCTTGAAGATCATTATGGCCGAGCAGCCGATTCCGATTATCATGCTGTCAGGCATTAATGAGACCGGTCTCAAAGAAACCATCAAGGCGCTGGAAGCCGGTGCGTTTGATTTTATACGTAAGCCTTCCATTCAATTTCGTCAGGACATTTATGAGGTGGGGGCTGAGCTTCGTAACCAGATGAAGGAAGCCGTACAGATGATGGAGCGTAGAGCACGAAGAGCTGCAGAGAAGGATGAGGCTGCAGCAGCGATGGCTCCACCCTCTGAGGCTTCGGATTCATCTGCCAGGAAAAAGAATAGAGAAAATGCCGCTGTCCACCATAAACTGCCTGAGAAGACGATCGATCAAGAGCCTAAATCTGCGCCTCCAGAGACAACGAGCAAGAATATCCCTGCTCCGAGATCGGCGAAGACCAAGCTGGATGACATCAAGTCCATTACCCAGAGACTGGCACAAGAATTAGAGACAGCCAAAAAAGAAACAGAGAAGAAAGCAAGTCCAAAAGTAAGCAAGACAGAGAGGGAATCTGCCAAACGGCCATCCCATGTAATTAAAACAGAACAGGAAGCCTTATCTCCTGTTATAGCAGCCGAGACGAAGAAATCTAAGAAAGCCGGAGCATTGCAATCTTCTGGTACGTTCAGCAAATTGGTAGCTGTCGGCTGCTCGACCGGGGGACCACGTGCACTAAAGACGCTGCTGTCTCATTTTCCCGGGGATTTTGAGGCTCCGATTGTCATCGTTCAGCACATGCCGCCGGATTTCACCAGATCGCTGGCAGCCCGGCTTGATTCCTTCAGTGAGATTCATGTGGTTGAAGCGGCTCATGGAATGCGTTTGAAGGCGGGAACCGCTTATATCGCTCCAGGCGGCTATCATATGAGAGTTAGGGAGAATCATAATGCGGAATATGAGATCGTACTTGGCAGCGAGGACCCCGTGAATGGACACAGGCCTTCAGTCGATACGTTATTTGAATCTTTACTCCCCTATGTTGCTCTCGAAAGGCATATAGCCATCTTGACGGGAATGGGCAGTGATGGAGCAAGAATGATGAAACGACTCTACGAAGCAGGCGTTACTTCTACTTTTGCGGAGAATGAGGAGACCTGCGTCGTATACGGGATGCCGCGTGCTGCAGCAGAGCTGGGTTGTGTTAATCAGCTGCTCCCGCTTGAGGAGCTGGCCGATAGACTGGTTAAAGCGGTGACTAGAAACGGTTAATTCATAAAAGGAGGGAATACAAAGTGGATATGAATCAATATTTATCCATGTTCATTGATGAGTCTAATGATCATCTCCAATCATTGAACGAAAAGATGCTCGAATTGGAAAATAATCCGGAGGACATCAGCATCGTTCAGGTGATTTTTCGATCGGCCCACACACTTAAAGGAATGGCTGCGACAATGGGATTCGAGGATCTCGCCTCATTAACTCATAAGATGGAAAATGTACTGGATCTGGTCCGCAACGAGAAGCTGACGATGCAGGAGCCAATATTTGATGTTCTGTTCCAGAGCTTAGATGCACTCGAGTCCATGGTTCAGGATATTATGGCAGGTGGAGAAGGCAAGGCTGACGTGTCCGCGATTGTAGATAAGCTGCAGGCGATTGAAAGCGGAGAAGCAAGTATGTCTGATGCTGCATCAGAGATCAGCAGTGCAGATGCATCTTCGAGTGGAGCAGCGTTATCACTTGATGAATTTCAAGCGTCTGTATTAACGCAGTCCATTGCAGATGGGCAGGGTGCGGTGTTTGTGCATGTCACCATCAGTAAGTCAAGTCAGCTTAAATCCGTTAGAGCTTACATGGTATTTGATTTGTTGGAGCGCTCCGGAGAGGTTATTAAGACAGAGCCTTCAGTACAAGAAATTGAGCAGGACCAATTCGATTACGATTTTTCACTATACTACATAACTCAAATGCAACCGGAAGAGCTGCAGCAGGCGATTATGAACATTTCCGAGATTGAGAAGGTAGAAGTCGTACCATTAACAATAGAAATGCTGGGACAGATCTCAAGCAAGGAAGCAGCAGCTTCTGTAGAGATGCCCCTAATCGAAGAGAAGAAAGCAGAAGTTATTAGCAAGGATAAAGGAACAGCTAAACCGACCAAGCCCGCAGCAGGGAAGAGCAATGCGAAGCCTGCAGGCGCTGCCGTTGGAAACCGAACGATCAGAGTGGATATTGAACGGCTTGATGTGCTGATGAATTTGTTCAGTGAGCTGCTGATTGACAGGTCCAGACTGGAACAGCTGGCAAGTGAGCTGGATCATTCCGATCTAATAGAAACAGTCTCTCATATGAGCAGAGTGAGCTCTGATCTGCAAAATATTGTTCTCAAGCTGAGAATGGTACCGGTCGATACTGTATTCAACCGTTTTCCAAGAATGGTAAGGGATCTGGCAAAATCGCTGGATAAAAAAGTGGATTTGGTCATCACCGGTGCTGAAACGGAGCTTGACCGTACGGTAATTGACGAAATTGGCGACCCGCTTGTCCACTTGCTTCGAAACGCCGTAGACCATGGGGTTGAGTCGATCTCCAAGAGGATTGAGGCAGGCAAACCTGAGACGGGAACGATTCAACTAAGAGCCTTCCACAGCGGCAATCATGTATTCATCGAAATCGAAGATGATGGAGCAGGAATATACCGCGACAAGCTGCTGAAGACCGCCATTTCCCGTGGCGTTGTTACAGAAGCTGAAGGGGAATTGATGACAGACGAGCAAGTGTATCAGCTATTGTTCGCTCCTGGATTCAGTACAGCCGAGACGATATCGGATATTTCCGGAAGAGGCGTAGGGCTGGATGTCGTGAAGGCAAAAATTACTGCTCTCGGCGGAAATGTAACCATCCATTCTACACCGGGACAAGGAACGAATTTCTCTGTACAGCTGCCGCTTACGCTATCCATTATCGCAGCGATGCTGATTAGGCTTGGCGAAGAGAAGTATGCTATTCCGTTGTCTTCCATCGTGGAAACCGCCATTATCAAGAAAGAAAAGATCCGCTATGTCCATGGTTCAAAAATGATCAGCTTCAGAGACTCTATGATTCCTTATGTGTCGCTGTCGAAAGTGTTCGATGTCAGCGGATATACCGATGAAGAAGAGGATGAAGTTGAAATTGTAGTCATTCGCAAGGGAGAACAGCTTGCTGCGCTTGCGGTAGACGATTTTATCGGACAGAACGAAATTGTAATTAAGAGCTTAGGTAAATACCTGCCTTCCATACAAGGCATCTCAGGAGCCACGATTCTTGGTGACGGTCAGGTCGCGCTCATTATTGATCCGAATGGCTTCATTAAATAGATTAGGTATTTCATTATTCATAAATGAGAGATTTATCGGTGCTGGGTTCCCGCATCTGAGGTTGTTCATTACTTAAGGAGGTATTAGGACATGGCAGAAGATATTAAAGTAATTGTATTTAAACTGGGTGAAGAAGAGTATGGCATTGAGGTCGATCAGGTTCAAACGATTGAGAGAATGATGCCGATTACGAGAGTTCCCAAAACGTATTCCTTTGTAAAAGGCGTCGTCAATCTTCGCGGTGTAGTTATTCCCATCATCGATTTGCGAGGACGCTTTTCTCTTCCAGAGACGGAATACACCGATCATACCCGAATCATTATGGTAACTGTACAAGAGATGCAGGTTGGATTCATTGTCGATTCGGCCAACGATGTGCTGGACATCCATTCAGGAGATATCGAGAATCCGCCAGAGGTTATTGGCGGCGTAAAAGCCAAGTACTTGAGAGGCGTTGCCAAGCTGGGTGAAGATCGCTTGCTTATTATGCTTAATCTGGTGGAAGTGTTGAATAAGAGCGAAATTGTTATGCTCGAAGGTATGGAAGGATAATGACACGCTCTTTTGATCAATTTCATGATATAGAAATGGATGTTCTGAAAGAAATAGGCAATATAGGAGCCGGTCATGCGGCTACTGCGCTATCGACACTGCTGAACAGGCCGATTGATATGGGGGTCCCCACGGTTCAGCGCGTACCCTTTGAATTGATTGCAGAGAGCGTTGGTGGTGACGAGAGTATTGTTACTGCCGTCTACTTTAGAGTAGAAGGGGATGCGCCGGGGAATTTGTTTTTTATGATGACGCCGGAGGCCGCCAAACAGCTGCTGCATCACTTCAGTGGATCGGTGACTAATGAGGTGCTTGAATTCTCCGATATGGAACGATCCATCCTGTCTGAGATCGGGAATATACTTGCCGGGTCCTATCTGTCTTCGCTGGCAGATTTTACTCGATTAGCCATGATGCCTACCGTGCCGGGCTTTGCTGTTGATATGGCTGGAGCCATCCTCAGCTACGGGCTGCTTCATATGAGTCATATGGGAAATGAAGCTCTGCTCATTGATACTAATTTTCTGGAGGGATCAAATCGGGTGCAGGGACAATTTTTCCTAATACCTGATCCTGATTCTTTTGGCGCAATATTTGAGGCGCTTGGAGTACATGGCTGATGATTGAGCAGAAGAAGCTGATCAAGGTAGGAATGGCTGATTTAAATATTCTGGCTGAGCCGGGAGTCATTAGAACGACCGGGCTTGGATCCTGTGTCGGTGTCACATTGTACGATCCTGTGAGCAGGATTTGCGGTATGGCGCATGTGATGCTTCCATCTTCTTCGATTGCTAGAGAAAGTGTGGATTTAAATCGGGCAAAGTATGCGGATACCGCAATCGTACTACTGTTAGATAGAATGAAGGCGCAGGGAGCATCTCAGCCGCATATTGTTGCCAAAATGGCAGGTGGATCTCAGATGTTTCAATTTGCCGGATCTGGGGATACGTTACGTATTGGCCCTCGAAATACGGAAGCGTGCAAAGAAGCTTTGAATCTAGCAGATATTCCGCTGATCGCAGAGGATTGTGGTGGACATCATGGCAGAACCATTGATCTGGATCGGGATACAGGGGTGCTGACAATTCGAAGCGTACAGATGGGTGTGAAAGAGTTATGACTACGTTGTTTGGTACGATTCGCATAAATTTTGTGTTTGGACTTATCGGTTTGGTCTATACATTTTTTGTTTCCTACAGCAGTAACTTATTATCTACTAGTTTGTACCGTGCGGGCACAGCCTTTGTGATCTGGTTTGTCATTGCTTTTATTTGCAGATGGGTGCTGGGATACGTCCTGGCACCGTCGCAAAGCGCTGAAGATCAAAGTCAGCAGGAGGAAGGTACAGAGCATAAGGGAACACAGCTGGATATAACCGCTCCAGATGATGATGAGGAGCTAAGGAATCTATTAAATTATTCACCGCAGGAAGAGAGTAAGAGTGAACCGAAAAAATCAGCAGCTGAAGCTGGATTTGAACCACTTAATCCTCCGAAGCTTGTTCGGACAAAGGATGCTGAAGAATTGGCAAAAGCCGTTCGACACTTGTCAGACAATTAAAGGGGGTGACGCGATATGACAGACCGAAATTCGTCCCATTTGGCAGATATGGACCTGTGGGAAAGATGGAAGGAACAAGGGGACCTGGATGCAAGGAACCAGCTGATTGAAAAACATCTTCATATCGTTCAGTATGTCTCAAGTCGACTCGCCGTCGGATTGCCCAAGAATGTATCAAAGGATGATTTGGAGAGCAATGGTGCTCTGGGACTGATGGATGCTCTGGACAAATTTGATTATAAGCGCGGACTTCAATTTGAGACTTATGCTTCATGGAGAGTGAGAGGTGCGATTCTCGATGGCTTGCGCCAGGGTGACTGGGTGCCGAGATCTGTCAGAGAGAAGGCGAAGAAGATTGAAGAGGCTTATCAGCATTTGGAACAGAGGTATTCAAGAAGTGTCACTGATGAAGAGATGGGCCAATATCTCGACGTTTCTGCTGGAGATTTCAGGAACATGCTGCAGGAAGTCGCGGTAATGTCGCTGTATTCACTTGAGGATCCACTGCGCGAGGAGGATGCGGAGACACGGATGTCACTATTGATCGATGAGAAGGCTTATGCCCCTGAGCAGACGGTAAGAGATATTCATTTGAAGCAGGCTTTGATGCAGGGCATTGATAAGCTGACGGAAAAAGAAAGAATTGTGGTTTCCTTACTATATTATGAGGATTTATCATTGAGTGAAATTGCAGAAGTGATGTCATTGTCACCATCGCGTATTTCCCAGCTTCACTCCAAGGCAATTCTGAGGCTGAGAGGTACTCTTGAGAAACAGCGTGAACTCTTAATGAACAGGGATTAGAATAAGAGTAATTTTAAAATAAGCTGTCTATGGAGAAAGAAGGAAGGTTGCAGATGACGCAGAAATTAGACCCAGCGCAGTACATGAAGGTGCTGTTTTCAGCTGATCACAGCAGCGCAGTACTTGATATGATTAGACAAGAAGAATTTGAAATTACAGCTGGGGAATTAAAGGCCTATCTTGCTCAGCAAGGAATCGTCTATGGAGTTCACGAGGAGATTCTACAGGATATCGCTAAACGTCCATCAGCATATTATGGATTAAAGCCAACCGTGGCTTCTGGTGATGATCCGGTCCCGGGGACCGATGGATTCATTGAATTAATAACGAATCTAGTCGAAACCGGAGAGCGCAAGCCGCTCGAAACAGAGGGCGGGAGAGTCGATTACAAAGAAATTACCCAGCTCAGCAATGTAAAAAAAGGGCAGGTTATTGCTAGGCGGAAGCCGCCCGAGCCAGGCATACCTGGAAAGAGTGTCAAAGGTGAAGCGATACCCTACCGTCCTGGCAAGGAAGCCAGATTTAAGCCAGGCAAGAATGTGGTCGTTAATGCCGAAGGCGATGCCATGTATGCTGCACTAGATGGACTTGTCACTCCTACGGACAAGGATCGAATCAATGTATTCCCTGTATACGAAGTGAACGGGGACATTGATTACAATACGGGTAATATTGATTTTGTAGGTACGGTCGTTATAAGAGGAAACGTGCTGACAGGCTTTAAAGTCAAAGCCGCAGGAGATATCCGTGTGGTTGGCGGCGTCGAGGGTGCTGAACTCTATGCAGGGGGATCTATTCAAGTTACAGGCGGAATCATCGGCTATAATAAAGGACTCATCCAAGCAGGCGTCGATGTAAAGAGCTCCTTCATTCAGGATGCCAGCGTTCAGGCTGGAGGGAGTGTTTACGTCACTCAGAGCATCATGCATTCTAATATCAGGGCAGGCAAGCAATGCATATGTGAAGGTACCAAGGGCCTTATCGTCGGCGGTGTCATTCAGGCTGGTGAAAAAGTGGCAGCACGGACCATCGGGAATACCATGTCAACCGTGACAACGATTGAAGTGGGTGTCGTTCCAGAGCTGCGCAATGAGCTTGCACAGCTAAGGACAGAGCTTAAAGCTCAAACTGAAAGCATCGACAAGACGGCAAAGGCATTACATTTGCTTGATCAAATGGCTGCATCCGGGCAGCTAGCCCCTGATAAGCTAAGCATGAGAATGAAGCTTCAGGTCACCCATCAGTCAAGTATGCGAGAACTTGCTGAGATTAAGGAACGGATCCTTGATATTGAGAAAATGCTCGAGGATACATCCAATGCAAGTGTCGATGTCATGAAGACCATCTACGGCGGCTCTAAAATAGTTATCGGCAGATACACTAGATTTGTTAAAGATTCAGCGACAAGAATATCGTTTTTTTATCATAATGGCGATATTTCCATGGTACCCT
The DNA here is from genome assembly GCF_000732325.1 of Paenibacillus sp. TCA20. GTDB lineage: Bacteria > Bacillota > Bacilli > Paenibacillales > Paenibacillaceae > Paenibacillus > Paenibacillus urinalis. The sequence continues at coordinate 230,459 of NZ_BBIW01000001.1, read as the reverse complement.
TAAAAGGAATGTAAATTATATTACACCACCCAAAGGAGTGACTTTATCAGATGAGTCTAAAAGCGGTTGAACTTCAAATTGCTATACCGCGCACGAGTGAGGCGGGACGTTATCAAAGCGAATACGACCACAGAAGATCATCAGAGCAGTCGCTGCTCGCGGACAATCAATTGAAGCAGATCAAGAAGAAGTCGAAGCAGAGTCCAAAGACAAACGAATCGGAGCAGGCAAGCATTAGGGATCAGCGTAATACTTCACATACACAGGGAGAACCGTTGAATCAGAGTAATGAGCTTGCAGACGAAATATCTGCTGTCCCCGCTGAGCACCCGTTTAAGGGGAAAAACTTTGATGTGAGCTTGTAATCACATAGAATAAAGTCGAAGTTTTGTATTGCAATAAATACTTAATGAATTCTAAATGCAAGTGCACGTAAATAAAGGAGAACAGGCTCATGCAACCATGGAGTACTATCGTCGTACTTGGCCTATGTGTCATTGTATTCGCTTGGTTTATGCCCAAATCAAGGACAGACTCAGGACAGAAGGTAGTAAAGGACGTAGAGTCTACACTGGATCGTTACCTGGCGGAAATTGAGCTTGAGAATGAGAAGGTTATTCACAAGCTCAAGCAGTATCAGCAGGAATGGTCAGAGACAGACAAGCGCAGAGAACAGGAAATTCGAGACTTGCGCCAGCAGCTCAGCTCATTACACTCTCAAGTAGCGGAACAATCAGCTTACAAGGAAACAGTGTCCGTACCAATATCTACCCAGGAGAGAGAGCTTGCTGCTGCAGTAGAAGCCAATCCGATCTTAGAAAGCAAGGAAGTTCCTTCCGAAATGAATTCGATTCAGTCACGGTTTCCAGAGCTGTTCAAGCTCGATGGGGAAGGAAAGTCAGTAGATTATATTTCGAGCAAGCTGAACATGCCCAAAGGAGAGGTCCAGGTTATATTACAGCTTGGGAATAAGGAGGAGAGACGATGATCAAAAATCGTTCCTTTCTTCTCGGGCTTGGAACCGGAATTGCAGCAGGTGCTTTGATACTGCAGCTGGCCTTGATTGGGCAAGGACAAGCTGGAGGACATGAGACGCAGGATCTCAGTGCACTGACGAGAGAAGAGCTTCAAGAGGCAGCGGAAGAATTGGAGCTGAAGGTATACGATGCATCTGCCGAGGTCATGACAGAAGAGGAATGGACCGAGGCAAAGGCAGAGGAGCAGGCGCAGGGCAACAGCACATCTTCCAGCACTAACTCTGGCAATACGGCCAGCAGTGAAGATCCTGAGGCGAGTACCCCTGAACAGCCGGAGCAGCCGGCAGCACCGGAGAATTCCCAGGCTCCGAAGCCGGCAGACAAGCCAGCATCAGGTACAATTTCTTATCGAGTAATCAACGGGGCTACCCTCAATGATGTTGCAGATCATTTGTCGTCTCTTCGTGTATTAGAGAATCGTAATGCTTTCATTGAAGAGGCCAAAAAACAAAAGATCAACAAGAAGATTCAGATAGGCACCTACGAGTTCACAGAGGGAGAATCCATAGATTCTGTAATATCAAAGCTTATATCAGGACCCTGATCAGAGACAAGTTTTTTGAAGGTATTGTGAAATTAATAGAGATTGATGCCAACTTTGTTGCATCGGGGATGCAGTTGTGATATATTAATTGACGGTGTTAAAACACACGCTGTGCTAATTCTGTCGAGGGTGCTTGCCTTATGGTAAGTCTTGACGGGAAATGATGCCGGCGGAGGACACAAAAACCAATAATTAGGAGGTGTGTGGAGATGGCAGTTATCTCCATGAAACAGCTTCTCGAAGCTGGGGTTCACTTCGGTCACCAAACTCGCCGTTGGAATCCAAAGATGGATCGTTATATCTTCACTGAAAGAAACGGTATTTACATCATTGACTTGCAAAAGACAGTGAAAAAGGTTGAGGAAGCTTACAACTTTGTTAAGAGTATCGCAGGAGAGAATGGAACAATTCTGTTCGTAGGTACTAAGAAACAAGCTCAAGATTCCGTAAAAGAAGAAGCAGAGCGCGCTGGTCAGTTCTTTATTAACCAACGTTGGCTCGGCGGTACTCTGACTAACTTCCAAACTATTCAAAAACGTATCGATCGTTTGAAGCAGTTGGAAGCTTGGGAAGAGGACGGCACTTTCCAAGTGCTGCCTAAAAAAGAAGTTATCATTCTCCGTAAAGAGAAAGACCGTCTCGAGAAATTCCTCGGCGGTATCAAGAACATGAAGGGTCTTCCAAGCGCCCTGTTCGTAATCGACCCACGTAAAGAGCGTATCGCAGTTGCGGAAGCTCGCAAATTGGGTATCCCAATCGTAGGTATCGTTGATACAAACTGCGATCCGGACGAAATCGATTATGTCATTCCTGGTAACGATGACGCGATTCGCGCGGTTAAATTGCTTACTGGTAAAATGGCTGATGCTGTTATCGAAGCTCATCAAGGCGAAGAAACATCCGCTTAAGCATGGCTTTGTAAGGGTCTCATGTATATGAATTAAATGAAAAGGGTGGTTGGTAGGTGGATAACCTTTCACTGCCCTTTTTTTAGGGTCATACGCAAAATTATCCTCTGGAGGGAAATCAAATGGCAGTAGATGCGAAATTGGTTAAAGAGCTTCGCGAAAAAACTGGCGCTGGTATGCTGGATTGCAAAAAAGCACTGGAAGAAGCGAACAATGATGTAACAAAAGCAACTGAAATTCTTCGTGAAAAAGGTCTGGCTGCAGCAGCAAACAAAGCTGGCCGTGTAGCAACTGAAGGTGTGGTTCAATCTTACATCCACGCTGGCGGACGGATCGGCGTATTGGTTGAAGTTAACTGCGAAACTGACTTCGTAGCAATGACTGACCAATTCAAAGAGTTTGCACGCGACATTGCTATGCACATTGCTGCTTCGAACCCGCTTTATGTAACTCGCGAGGAAGTTCCTCAAGAAGAGATTGAGAAAGAAAAAGAAATTTTGAAAGCTCAAGCTCTTAATGAAGGAAAACCAGAAAAAATCGTTGAAAAAATGGTTGAAGGCCGCATCGGTAAATACTACGAAGAATACTGCTTGCTTGAGCAATCTTTCGTTAAGAACCCTGATGTAACTATCCAACAATTGCTGAACGAAAAAATCAGCACAATTGGTGAGAATATTTCCATCCGTCGCTTTGTTCGTTACGAACTGGGTGAAGGTCTTGAGAAAAAACAAGATAACTTCGTAGAAGAAGTTATGGCACAAGTGAAAAACTAATTATTGAAACATGTATGAACAGAAATCGGACTTGCCCATGTCTTCTGAAGATATAATTAGATTAGCTTCATGAGATTTTACAAGACACCTTTATATTGGAAGAAGAACTGGATAGTCCGAGATTCGGCTCAGAAAGTTTTCTTTAACTAAGAGTGGAACACAATCCGTGTTCCTTTCTTTTTAACTAATATGAGGTTTACAAGTGCTTATTTGACGTGGGGAAGCGTCATTTTGAAGTGGAGGGTGAACATTTGAAACAGCCTGTATTTAAAAGGGTAGTACTTAAGGTCAGCGGTGAATCGCTGGCAGGACAAAATGGATACGGCATCGATGCAGAAACGATCTCATCTATTGCTAAGCAGGTCAAAGAAGTTGTGGAATTGGGTGTAGAAGTTGCCATTGTATGCGGTGGAGGTAACATCTGGCGCGGCATCGCGGGCAGTGAGAACGGCATCGACCGAGCTACTGCAGATTACATGGGTATGCTCGCGACAGTGATGAACTCCTTGGCGCTGCAGGATGCGCTTGAACAGATTGAAGTGCCGACTCGTGTGCAAACTTCAATTGCAATGCAGCAAATTGCAGAGCCTTATATTCGCCGCAGAGCGATTCGTCATCTCGAAAAAGGACGCGTCGTCATTTTTGCGGCAGGAACAGGTAACCCATTTTTCTCCACAGATACGACAGCAGCACTTCGTGCAGCAGAGATTGAAGCTGAAGTAATCCTGATGGCCAAAAATAAAGTGGATGGAGTTTATTCTGCTGATCCATTTAAAGACAGCACAGCTGTGAAATATGAGCAATTAACATATCTCGATGTATTGAACAAGAACCTGGGAGTTATGGACTCCACTGCTTCCTCACTGTGTATGGATAACAACATTCCACTCATTGTATTCGCGATTACGGAACAAGGTAATATCAAACGTGTTCTGCTTGGCGAAAAAATTGGAACCATCGTTAAAGGGAGTGTAGACTAATGCCACAATCAATTAAAAAGAATGCTGAAGAGCGTATGGACAAAGCGATTCTAGCACTGAAACGTGATCTTTCAACACTTCGTGCAGGTCGTGCAACACCTGCTCTGCTTGATCGTATTCAAGTTGAATATTATGGTGCACCTACGCCTCTGAACCAGCTTGCAAATATTAACACACCGGATTCCCGTACGCTGATGATTCAGCCTTGGGACAAATCCTCTCTCGCTGATATCGAGCGTGCGATTATGAAGTCTGATCTGGGACTGACTCCTGCGAATGACGGAGCAATGATTCGTTTGTCGATTCCTCCGCTTACGGAAGAGCGCAGAACAGAATTGGTGAAATTCACGAAGAAATTCGGCGAAGAAGCCAAGGTTGCAATCCGTAATATTCGCCGCGATGCGAACGATGATATTAAGAAGCTCGAAAAATCCGAAATTTCGGAAGATGAGTCCCGCAGACATCAAGAAGATATTCAAAAAGCAACAGACAAGTTTGTTGCCGAAGTAGATAAAGTTCTTGCTGCAAAAGAAAAAGAAATTATGGAAGTTTAATTAAGCATAGCATACGGCCCCTCCGCCTTCGGTGGGGTTTGCTCTTTTCACAAGAGTGAAAAGAAACTTCATGGGAATTTTGGAGGAAGTCGAATGATGAAACGCTTTCGGTCATGGTTGAACGGTGATGACAAGAAAGAGCTGCCACAGCTGTCCAAGGATAACATCCCGAAGCATGTTGCGATTATTATGGATGGTAACGGAAGATGGGCTAAACGGCAGGGCTTGCCCCGTATTATGGGTCATCAGAGTGGCATGAAGGCTGTTAAACGTGCTACGATAGCTGCAAATGATTTAGGTGTGGAATATTTGACCATGTATGCCTTTTCCACCGAAAATTGGACCAGGCCAAGAGACGAAGTTGATTTTTTGATGAGACTGCCTGTTGATTTCTTGTCACAGGAATTGGATGAGCTCATTGAAAAAAATGTGCGCGTTAAAATGATGGGGCATGAAGAGCAGCTTCCGGAACATACCATTAAGGCGGTCAAAGAGGCGATTGAAAAGACAAAACACAATACCGGGATGGTATTGAATTTTGCTCTGAATTATGGCAGCCGTAAGGAGATCACGGAGGCAGTAAGATTACTTGGTCTTAAAATTGAAGCCGGGGAACTTCAAGCAAGTGAGATTACGTCTGAGCTCATCGGGGAACATTTGTTAACAAGCAGCTTGCCTGATCCTGATCTGCTTATACGTACGAGCGGTGAGCTTCGTTTAAGTAACTTCATGTTGTGGCAGCTTGCTTATAGTGAGATGTGGTTTACTGATATTTATTGGCCTGAATTCGAGAAGCAGCATTTGTACGAGGCTGTAGCTGAATATCAGCAAAGAACGAGAAGATATGGCGGTTTGAAGTAATGGAGGATGGACCAAGTTGAAACAGCGAGTCATAACGGGAATTGTTGCCGGAGTTTTTTTTCTGGGATTTGCCATATTGGGAGGAACTTGGTATAACCTTCTAATCCTCTTGATGTCTCTGATCGGTTTATATGAATTTATTCGTATGATCGGGGTCTCACCATTTGGGGGAACTGCATTTATAGGCTATATAAGTGTTCTGATACTCGTATTTCCATCAGTACTCGCAAGCTTAGATATATCATTGTCGCATATTCAGATCATATGGCTCTTAATGCTGCTGTTCCTCACTGCTACAGTAACAACCAAGAACAAACTGACCGTTCAAACAGCGGCACTGATGTTTATTGGTGTCGTATATGTTGGGATCGGTTTTTATTATATTGCAACAACTCGTCAGTTACAGGATGGTTTGTTCTGGACCTTTATGATTCTAGTCAGTATATGGGGCAGTGATGCCGGGGCCTATTTTGTCGGTAAAACGATCGGTAAGCATAAGCTCTGGCCTGTGATCAGTCCGAACAAAACGATCGAAGGGGCTGTCGGCGGCATTGTCATTGCAGTTATCATTTCAATAGGCTTTGCGCTGTTATCCGATGGAATTGTCGGTGTTGGAAATGCAGTGCTGATCGGACTGTCCTCTGCAATCATTGGACAAATGGGTGATTTGGTACAGTCTGCATACAAACGTGTGTATGGAATTAAGGATTCGGGCAGTCTGCTGCCTGGACATGGCGGTATACTTGATCGCTGTGACAGCTGGATATTTGTGTTTCCGTTTGTACATATGCTCGCACTGATACCTTACTAGCAGGTGAATGTATAGACACAATTGTGCGATCAAAGTAATGACATGAGGTGTACCATATGAAGAAAATATCAGTTCTTGGTTCCACAGGCTCTATTGGAACTCAGACATTGGATGTCATTTCAATGCATCCGGATAAATTTCAAGTAGAAGGCTTGTCTGCCGGATCAAATGTGGAGCTGCTGATCGAGCAGGCGAACATGTATCACCCTAAGAAAGTCTCTGTAAGCCGTAAGGAAGATGTGGATAGGGTCAAATCTAATGTTCCTGCGGGCACCGAAGTATACTTCGGTGAAGAAGGATTAATAGAAGTGGCTGCCGGTACGGACGCCGAGATCGTAATTACAGCGGTCATGGGTAGTGTAGGCCTCAAATCTACTCTTGCGGCGATTAAGGAACGGAAGCAAATTGGACTTGCGAACAAGGAAACTCTTGTAACTGCAGGTCATCTGGTTACATCACTAGCCAAGGACAACGATGTGCAGATTATACCCGTGGACAGTGAACATTCAGCCATATTCCAATGTCTGAACGGCGAAGAGATTCGTGAAGTGAAGAATATAACACTGACGGCCTCCGGCGGATCTTTCAGACATTTAACCCGGGATCAGCTGCAGCATGTGACGGTAGAGGATGCACTCAAGCATCCAAACTGGTCGATGGGATCCAAGATTACGATTGATTCGGCTACAATGGTGAACAAAGGACTTGAAGTCATTGAGGCCAGATGGCTGTTCGGTCTGCCTTATGAGCAGATCAATGTCTTGCTGCATCCAGAGAGTATTATTCATTCCTTTATCGAGTTTCAGGATACGAGCATGATTGCGCAGATGGGGAATCCTGATATGCGGGTGCCGATTCAATATGCATTAACTTATCCGAACAGGCTGCCTTCACCTGCAACATCCTTGTCGCTCGCAGAGATTGGATCCCTGCATTTTAAAGAGATGGATATGGAACGGTTCCCTTGTCTCCGGCTAGCTTTTGAATGCGGCAAAATGGGTGGTACAGCAACAACGGCATTTAATGCGGCTAATGAAGTCGCTGTCGCGCGGTTCCTAACAGGTGAAATTTCCTTCCTCAAAATTGAGGAGATTATTGAGCGAGTCATTGAAACTCACAGCAATGTGCTGAATCCTGACCTTTCTGAAATTGACAGAGTGGATCGATATGTCAGGAAGCTGGCGGGACAAATGTAAATAAGGTTTCATCCTGCTTACTTGATTCTATAAGGAGATGCTGCATAAAAGATTTGATTCTCTTGTATCCTCTATCTGAATAATGATAATGTAAGTAGGACATGACTAGCTCTTCTTAAGTAAAAGGAGGATGGAAGTAACTTGGAAACCTTGCAGATTGTAGTACTAACAGTACTCATGTTTTTCGTCATTGTGACGGTGCATGAATGGGGCCATTACTATTTTGCCAAGCGTGCGGGAATTCTTGTCAGAGAATTTGCCATCGGTTTTGGTCCAAAGCTGTTTTCTTATAAGCATCAGGAGACGGTGTTCACCCTGCGTTTGCTTCCGTTTGGAGGATATGCACGGATGGCAGGGGAAGATCCGGAGCTCATTGAGATTCAGCCTGGTCAGACGATTGCGATTAAGTCAGCGGACGGGCTGGTGAAATCGATCTATCTGGATCAGCTGGATAACCGTAAAAATGTGGTGCGCGGAGAGATCCTCTCCATCGATCTGGAGCGCAGACTTATGATTGAGATGGATGTTGATGGAGAGAAGCAGCAATTCCCTGTCCATCCACAGGCGATGCTCATTGCAAGAGGACAGGAGACACAGATTGCTCCTAAGGATCGCCAGTTTAACAGCAAGACGGTCGGTCAAAGAGCGTTGGCCATTTTTGCCGGACCGTTTATGAACTTCTTGCTGGCCTTTGTCCTGTTTGCGATCCATGCCATGATCGCCGGCACTCCGGTTGAGAATCCAACTTATGTGAAGATTGGTAATGTTACTGAGGGGATGCCTGCTGCAGAAGCCGACCTTCGTAAAGGGGATATCATTGAAACCATTAATGGTGAGGCTATTGGTGGAGATTACAACAAAATGGTGACGATGATTGCTGAATCGATGGACAAACCTATGGATTGGACAGTGCGGAGGGGAGACGAAGTATTCGATCTGAGCATTACCCCGAGAGCAATGGAAGGTCAGGAAGGTGGAAAGGTCGGAATCACCTCTGAAATACCTACTGAGGATGTCGGATTCTTCGAATCCTTTGCGGTGGCAGGAAATAATATGGTCACAACAACAAAGAGTATATTTGAAGGCTTCCGGATGCTGATTGCTCAGTTCAACATTGATGATCTGGGCGGACCGGTTCGTACCTTTGAAGTGACGGGTCAAATTGCGAAGCAGGGCATTTTACAGTTGACACAATGGACTGCAATCCTTAGCCTGTATTTAGGGATATTTAATCTGTTGCCGATTCCAGCCTTGGATGGAAGCCGACTTATCTTCTTGGGGATTGAAGGGCTTCGCGGCAAACCGATTGATCCGAATCGAGAAGGCATGGTGCACTTCATTGGGTTCGCGATGCTGTTCTTGCTCATGATCGCGGTAACCTATAACGATATTTTAAGATTGATTAATGGATAATTGTTACTCGCATATCATCCATGAGCTGTATGGATCAATGGATGATGTGTGAACTATGGGAGGACGGAAACGAGTCTTATGTCGAACGATAAACAGTTTGTTACGGAAATTACACCCCAGTCAGAGGATTTCTCTCGCTGGTATATAGACACCATTAAGAAAGCAGATCTGATGGATTACTCTCCCGTTCGGGGATGTATCGTTTTCAAACCGGATGGCTATGAAATCTGGGAACATATTCAGGAAGAGATGGATAGACGTTTCAAAGAAACAGGCCATCGTAATGCATACTTCCCAATGTTTATCCCGGAGAGCTTCTTCCAGAAGGAGAAGGAGCACGTTGAGGGCTTCAATCCTGAGCTGCCATGGGTTACAGAAGCGGGTGGAGAGAAGCTCGAAGAGAGACTTGCTATTCGTCCTACCTCGGAGACGATCTTTGGACATATGTATTCCAAATGGATTCAATCCTATCGTGATCTGCCAGTGATGATCAATCAGTGGGCCAACGTGGTACGCTGGGAGAAACGTACGATGCCTTTCTTGCGCACAAGCGAGTTCTTATGGCAAGAAGGCCATACTGCTCATGAAACGGAAGAGGAAGCTCGTCAGGAAACGATGCAAATGCTAGAGGTGTACCGTGAGGTTGTGGAGAACGTACTCGCAATTCCGGTCATCAAGGGGCAAAAGACCAAATCCGAGAAATTTGCCGGTGCAGTGGACACCTTCTCCATTGAGGCCATGATGAAGGACGGACGTGCGGTTCAAGCGGGAACCTCTCACTACATGGGCACAAATTTCGCCAAGGCTTTTGAAATACAGTATTTGAATCGTGAAAATACGCTGGAGTATGCACATACGACTTCATGGGGGACAAGCACGCGTCTCATCGGAGCGATGATTATGGTGCATGGTGATGATCGTGGACTGGCACTGCCACCTAAGGTTGCGCCTACACAAGTGATTATGATTCCAATTGGACCTCCGAAGACTCGAGATCAAGTCGTTGGCCGGGCTGATGAGCTGTATGCTGAATTGAAGAAGGCCGGTATTCGTGTGAAAATGGACGATCGCAGTGATGTACGTCCTGGCTGGAAATTTAATGAATACGAAATGCGCGGTGTACCTGTACGCCTGGAGATCGGTCCTCGTGACATGGAGAATGGAGTATGTGTGCTTGTATCCAGAATCTCCGGTGAGAAGAAGGTTGTCCAGCAGGCAGATTTGGTAGAAGAGATCAAGGCTATGCTGGAGCAAGTGCAGAACGAAATGTTCGAGCGTGCCCAGAACTTCATGAAGGACAACTTCTACTCCGTTAACACGATTGACGAGATGAAGGAACTGATGGAAGAAAAACGCGGCTTCTCACTTGCCGGCTGGTGTGGTTCTGACGCTTGTGAAGACAAGGTCAAAGAAGTGACAGGGGCGACGAGCCGTAATATTCCGTTTGAACCTGCTGAGGAAAAACATACCTGTCTGGTATGTGGACAGAAGGCCGAACATACGGTAGTATTTGCTAGAGCATATTAATTTATTTGAGTATATTTTGAGGATACATGTGTAAGAGAATGACAAGCTTCTGTCCGAAATGAGACGGTGCCTTTTAGCGGATCGGTTCCCATTTTTGCGTGCAGGAGCTTTTCATGTTCTATGGTTTGAAACGGGGGGAGAAAGATTGAACGGAACGGATGAGAAAAGAAAACGGTTTGAGCTGTTGATGAAACAGGTTGATTTGCCGGCGGGCATCGTGGAGCCTCATTTTATTGACGGGTTTATCGACCAGGTGGAAATCAGCCGCATGAATCGTGAATGGCATATTACCATTACAAAGGATACACTGGTTCCCGCTCCTGTCTTTAAAGCATTCTGTCTGCATATTCGAGATAAAATGAGTCATATTGCCAAGATTTCATTTACTTTCAACTACAATTCTGCTGTATCCGAAGCAGATATTGTGGCAGAGTATTGGAATCTGTTCCTGGAATGGGTCCACCAGCAGATTCCATCTGTTAATGGCTGGATGAATCGGGCGACTCAAGATGTCGAGTCGGGTCTGCTTACGCTGACGATGAGTGATGGCATGGCGCTGGAGCTGGCTCGGAAGAAGCAGATTGATCAGGCAATAACCACGTATTATGATCGTTACTTCAAGCTCCCGCTTAAGGTGAAGATGGTGGTCGGCGAGAGTAACCGGGAAGAGCTGGAGAAGTTTGAACAGAAGAAACGGGAAGAAGAACGTGTTGTCATTGAGAACATGATGAGCATGATTGAAGCCGAGATGGCCCCTATAGAGGAAGAAGAGGGCGACGTTAGGCTGCAAATGGGCTATGAGATCAAGGAGCCTGCTGTCCCTATCCAGGAAGTGCAGGATGAAGAGAAGAAGATTACGCTTCAAGGAACCGTATTCGGTCTGGACAAAAAGGAACTCCGCAACGGTAATACACTCTACATGTTCTATCTGACCGACTTTACGGATTCGATGCAGATGAAAGTGTTTGCGAAGTCCAAAGAAGATGTCAAAATTATGAATCTGCTGGCGAATGGCAAATGGGTGAAGGTGCGCGGTCGAGTTGAATACGACCGGTTTATGCAAGTTCCTGAGCTCGCCATGATTCCGTCAGATCTAGTTGAGGTGCAGGCACCACCGACACGTAAGGATAATGCAGCAGAGAAGCGAGTCGAATTTCACCTTCATACGAAGATGAGTACGATGGATGCGGTGACTTCAATCGATACGTATGTCAAAACAGCAGCCAAATGGGGACACAAAGCGATTGCTGTGACCGATCACGGAGGCGTTCAGGTATATCCGGAGGCAGCTAAGGCAGCCAAGAAGCACGGCGTCAAAATGATATACGGACTCGAAGCCAATATCGTTAACGATGCAGTCGAGGTCGTTATGAAGCCACAGCCTTTGGAGCTGAAGACAGCCGAATATATTGTATTTGATATAGAGACAACAGGCTTATCGGTAACACAGAACAAGATCATAGAAATTGCAGCGGTAAAAATGCAGGATGACAAGGAAGTCGACCGATTTGCGACCTTTGTGAATCCTCATGAGCGAATTCCATATAACATTCAGCAGCTTACCAACATTAATGATGAGATGGTCAAGGATGCGCCAGAGCTTGAGCCCGTATTGCATGACTTCGTCAAGTTTGTGGGAGATAGTATATTAGTGGCGCACAACGCGAGATTTGACATCGGCTTTATTCAAGCCAATCTCAAAACAATCGGAATGGAGCCGCTGGAGAATCCTGTACTGGATACACTGGAGCTCGCAAGATTGCTGCACCCAACGATGAAAAATCACCGCTTGAATACACTCGCGGATAAATATAAGGTTTCGCTTGAGAATCATCACCGGGCGATTGACGATACAATTGCACTTGCCGGCATTCTGACAGGGCTGCTAAATGATGCTGCCCAGCTGAAGGGGATCACCATGCTGGATCGGCTGAATGATTATGTTGGAATGGACTTGTCGAATGCTAGGCCGTTCCACAGTGGAATATATGCACTCAATGGTACAGGCAAGAAGAATCTGTACAAGCTGGTTAGTCTGTCCCATACGGAGCATTTTAAGCGGGTTGCGACGATTCCGAAGTCGAAGCTGGTGGCCCATCGAGATGGACTGCTGATCATGTCCGGCTGTGAGAAGGGTGAGTTTTTTGAAGCAGTACTGAATAAATCCGTTGAAGAAGCGGAGGAAGTAGCCCAGTTCTATGACATTTTAGAGATTCAGCCGGTTACGATGTATATGCATCTTGTAGACAAGGGGCTAGTAGCAACACCGGATGAGATCAAAATTGCGATTCGTAAAGTCGTGGAGATTGGGGAAAAGCTGGGTAAACCGGTCGTCGCTACAGGAAATGTGCACTACCTTGATCCGAGAGACAAAATTTATAGAGATATTACGATTCACGGCATAACCGGGTTTAGTCCGCTCAAGGATATGCGCAAGCCCGATGCTCACTTCCGTACAACGGACGAAATGCTGGAGGAATTCGAATTTCTTGGTAAAGACAAAGCTTATGAAGTGGTCGTCACAAATACGAGTGAGCTCGCGGACCGCTTTGAAGAGATACAGCTCTTCCCCAAAGAGCTCTTCACTCCAATCATTGAGGGGGCTGAAGAAGAGATTCGCAGCAAATGCTACGAAACCGCCAAATCCATTTATGGTGAGGAAGTTCCAGACGTTGTCGTCAAACGACTGGAAAAAGAGCTGGAGCCTATTATCAAATTTGGATTCTCTGCCAACTATCTCATTTCAGAGAAGCTGGTTAAGAAATCGAACGAGGATGGATATCTCGTAGGCTCACGGGGGTCCGTAGGTTCTTCCGTCGTAGCCACCTTCCTTGGTATATCCGAGGTTAATCCGCTGCCGCCGCATTATATTTGTGTTAACCCGGAATGCAGGCATAGCGAATGGTTCCTTGACGGTAGTGTGAAGAGTGGATTTGATTTGCCGTCGAAGGATTGTCCTGAATGCGGTACCCCATATAAAGGCGAAGGTCAGGATATTCCATTTGAAACGTTCCTGGGCTTTAAGGGAGACAAGGTTCCCGATATTGACCTTAACTTCTCCGGGGAATATCAGCCGAAGGCTCACCATTTTACAAAGGTCATGTTCGGTGAGAAGAGTGTATACCGTGCAGGCACCATCGGTACAGTAGCCGAGAAGACGGCGTTCGGATTTGCGAAGAAATATGAGGAAGCCCATCATAAATCCTGGAGAGGCGCGGAGCTGAACCGGCTTGCATCCGGCTGTACGGGTGTGAAGCGGAGCACCGGACAGCATCCAGGCGGAATTGTCGTTGTCCCAGACTATATCGAAGTGGAAGATGTGACACCTGTGCAGTATCCGGCAGATGACACGAGTGCAGAATGGAAAACAACGCACTTCGACTATCACGCCTTCGAGGATAACTTGCTCAAGCTGGATATACTGGGTCATGATGACCCGACGATGATGCGGATGCTTCAGGATCTGACGGGGGTTGATCCAACCACTATCCCAATGAACGATCCTAAGGTCATGAGCATGTTCAACTCTACGGATGCGCTTGGTGTGACTCCGGAACAGATTCGTACTCCAGTCGCCACCTACGGCGTGCCGGAGATGGGGACCAAATTTGTTAGACAGATGCTGCAGGAATCCCAGCCGAGCACCTTTGCTGACCTTCTGCAAATTTCAGGGTTGTCCCACGGAACAGGCGTATGGCTGGGGAATGCACAGGAGCTGATCAAGAACGGGACCTGCAACATTAAGACCGTAATTGGCTGCCGGGATGATATTATGCTGTTCTTAATATATAAGCATGGCATGGATGCTGCACTAGCCTTCAAAATTACCGAGAGTGTACGTAAAGGTAAAGGCCTCAGCCAGGAATGGATTGATGAAATGAAGAACTGTAAGGTTCCGCAGTGGTACATTGATTCCTGTCTGAAAATTCAGTACATGTTCCCGAAAGCCCATGCTTCAGCTTACGTTATATCGGCAGTTCGTACAGCATACTATAAGCTGTATTATCCGATCGAATATTACGCAACCTATTTCTCAGTACGTGCTGAGGATTTTGATATTGAGCTCGCATGTCAGGGCTATGAAGCCATATCTCGGAAGATTGTTGAGATCGAGCAGCTTGGGTTCCAGGCTTCGACCAAGGAGAAATCGATGCTGTCCGTGCTGGAGATGGCGCTGGAGATGACAGCACGGGGATTCAGCTTCAAAATGATTGATCTGTATCGATCCGATGCGACACGCTTTACGATTGATGGGGATTCCTTGATTCCTCCTTTCTCTGCGCTTGCAGGGATTGGTGACAATGCGGCACGCAATATTGCAGCAGCACGTGAATACGGAGAGTTCCTGTCTATTGAAGATTTCCAGCAGAAATCGAAGGCGAGTAAGACGGCGGTGGAGCTGCTCACACAGATGGGGTGTTTCCGCGGTTTGCCTGAGAGCAATCAGTTGTCACTCTTTTAGTGAGTAGAATGGACTGCTCGCAGGCGAGACAGCGAGTCAAGTGACTATACTTGTCACTAATGTCTGACTATGTTATAATTTTTATGGTAATCATGAGGATAAAACCGTTGCTTAAAGAGTGGGGAAACCCACTCTTTACTCTTTGGTATACACTTTAATTTGCCGGTTTACCGGAACGAACCTGACTTGGAGGTTACCTTATTTGAGCACAAAGATTAAAACTACCGTGGAAGAAATGATTAAGCCTTTTCTGGATGAGCATGAATTTGAGCTCGTAGATGTAGAATACGTGAAAGAAGGAAGCAACTACTTCCTGCGTGTTTACGTGGATAAAGAGGGTGGTATCGATCTGGATGATTGCGGATTGATCAGTGAATTTTTAAGCGCTGAGCTGGATAAGAAGGATCCGATCCCTGATGCATATTTTCTAGAAGTCTCTTCTCCCGGTGCTGAACGCCCCCTGAAGAAGTCTGCCGACGTGGCCAAGGCGGTAGGAAAGAATGTGTACGTCACTACATATGAGCCGATAGGCGGTCTGAAGGAATTTGAAGGCGAATTGTTATCTTTTGAGAACGAAGAATTGGTTATTGCCTCCGGTAAAAAAGAGCATGCCGTTCCTTATTCAAAAGTGGCGAGTGCACGTTTGGCCATTGTTTTATAAGTGTTAAGTTTACACACGATATGATCAGATTCGTCCCGCGTGCAACGGCAAGGTTCTCTTTTATGTTTCTGTATAAAGAGAACTTCGCCGTTTTACGCTATGGATGACATGTTTGAAAGGGGGATTTACATTCATGAGTATGGATTTTATTGAAGCGATGAATGAACTGGAAAGGGATAAGGGGATTAGCAAGGACATTTTGTTCGAAGCGATTGAAGCTGCGCTAATTTCGAGCTACAAGCGTAATTTTAATACTGCGCAAAATGTTCGTGTTGACATGAACCGGAATTCCGGTGTTATCCGTGTATATGCTCGTAAGATGGTTGTAGAAGAGGTGCTCGATCCGCGGACTGAAATTTCTTTGCCTGCCGCTAGAGAGATTAACCCGCATTTTCAGCTTGAGGATGTAGCAGAGATCGAAGTGACTCCAAGAGATTTCGGTCGTATTGCAGCTCAAACGGCTAAGCAGGTGGTAACACAACGTATTCGTGAAGCGGAACGCGGGCTTATCTATAATGCTTTTGTTGACAAAGAAGAGGACATTGTTACAGGTGTCGTGCAGCGCCAGGATTTGCGCAGCATTTATATCGACCTCGGCAAGGTAGAGGCGGTTCTTCCTCTTACTGAGCTGATGCCGAACGAGAAATTTGTTCACGGGGATCGGATTAAGGCCTATATTACTAAGGTTGAGAACACGACAAAAGGCCCGCAAATTGTGCTCTCACGCACACACCCTGGTCTTCTTAAGCGTCTGTTTGAACTTGAAGTGCCTGAAATCTTCGATGGTGTAGTTGAGATCCGTTCCGTTGCACGCGAAGCAGGCTTCCGTTCGAAGATCGCCGTTCATTCTCGTAATGAAGAGGTCGATCCGGTGGGCTCCTGCGTAGGTCCGAGAGGAACTCGTGTTCAGACCATCGTTAACGAGCTGCGCGGAGAGAAGATTGATATCGTGAAATTCTCGGAATCGGTTGAGGAATATGTTGCTAACGCACTGAGCCCATCTAAGGTTCTGGAAGTTCAGGTGTTCGAGAATGAGAAGATGGCTCGAGTGATTGTTCCGGACTATCAGCTGTCTCTAGCCATTGGTATCAAAGGTCAGAATGCGCGTCTTGCTGCCAAGCTTACGGGCTGGAAGATTGATATTAAGAGCGAGAGCCAGGCAGAGCAGGAATTTGGCAGAGAAAAAGACTCTTCTGGTGAAATGCATCAGGATTCCATCACCGTCGATTAAGCTGTACTGAAGTGATTGGGGGTCTAGAGAATGAAACAACGCAAAGTACCGCTTCGCAAATGCGTGGCTTGTCAAGAAATGATGCCGAAGAAACAGTTAATCAGGGTTGTTAAAACACCGGAAGATGAAGTGCTGATTGACCTTACGGGCAAGAAATCTGGCCGTGGTGCTTATCTTTGCGGTAAGGAAGCTTGCTTCCGTCTTGCTCAGAAGAACAGATCACTCGATCGGGCGCTCAAGTCGCAAGTGAAGTCTGAGATCTATGAGCAGCTTGCACAAGACTTTATTAAGGCCGAAGATGAATTTTTGGCCGCAAGGGATAGGGCTGAATATGAATAAGGCGCTGTCCTATGTAGGTCTTGCGACACGAGCAGGCAAATTAGTTTCTGGCGATGAAATTGTGCTAAAGGCTATCCGGTCTTCCGAAGCGAAAATGGTTATTGTTGCGGCCGATGCATCAGCTAATACACTCAAAAAATTCCGTGACAAGTGCAAATCGTACAACGTTCCTCTTCTTATCGGCTTCGATCGAGAAACACTTGGCAGCGCCATGGGTAAACCAGAACGTGTTGTACTCGCTGTAACGGATCCGGGATTTGTCAAAATGATCGCGAAGCAGGCCTTGACAATGTCGGAGGTGGAGTATATTGAGTAAACAAGATAGCAAACTGCGAGTTTATGAATATGCAAAATCACTCAACATGAGCAGCAAAGAAATCATTACCATTCTTAAGAAGCTGGATATTCCCGTTAACAATCATATGAGTGTAATGGAGAATGGCTCCGTTGCGAAGGTAGAACAATTTTTTAACAATATAAAAGCGGGAGCTGCAGTGAAACGTGAGCAGAGCTCATCCGCTCAGACGGTGGCGACATCGGCGGTTCGTGAAGATCAAGGAGCGACCGAGCGTCCTAATCCGTCTTTCCAAGGAGGTGCCACACAGAATTTGCAAAACGATGTGAAAAACAACGAGTCTAACAATACACGGAATGCTTCTGAGAGCAGTAACTCAAGACCAAAAAAACAACAGGAAAAGCAGGTAGGTATGAATAATAGACCAAATCAAAACAGTAACAGTGGATCCCAACGGCAAAGCGGTCAAGATAACCGCAGATCAAACGGCAGTGTAGGCCAAGCTGGAGGTCAAGGAACCCGTCCTTCACAAGGTGGAAACGCAAACCGTCCTTCACAAGGCGGAAACGCAAACCGTCCTTCACAAGGCGGAAACACAAGCCGTCCTTCACAAGGTGGAAACGCAGGCCGTCCTTCTCAAGGCGGAAATGCAAACCGTCCTTCTTCCCAGCAAGGCAGTGGCCAAGGCAGCAGCCAAGGCAGAAGCAATAACAGCTCAGCGGGCGGCAACAACCGCGGTGGACAGAACCGTAACAACAGCAACAATAATAGTAACCGCGGTGGCGGTGGCGGCGGACGTCGATTTGAAGATGGTAACGGAAGAGGCAACTACCGTGGCAACAACCGCGGCGGAAAGAACAACCGTGGAAGAAACCAATCCAATCAGCCTCCACGTGAGAAGATTGATAACACACCGAAGAAAATTATCGTACGCGGTAACATGACAGTAGGTGAATCGGCAAAACTGCTTCATAAGGATGCATCTGAAGTCATCAAGAAACTCATCTCGATGGGTGTTATGGCAACAATCAACCAAGAACTGGATATCGACACGATTCTGCTTCTTGCCGGCGAGTTCGGTGTTGAAGTTGAAGTGAAGATCCCGGTTGAAGATGATCGCTTCGAAACAGTTGAAGAAAACGATGATCCGGCTGATCTGAAAGCTCGTCCTCCAGTTGTTACAATTATGGGTCACGTTGACCATGGTAAAACAACACTTCTGGATACGATCCGTTCCACAAGTGTCACTGCTGGTGAGGCAGGCGGTATCACACAGCACATCGGTGCATACCAAGTTGAAATTAACAATAAGAAGATTACCTTCCTCGATACTCCGGGTCACGAAGCGTTTACAGCAATGCGTGCTCGTGGTGCAGAAGTTACGGATATGACGATCATTGTAGTTGCAGCGGATGACGGTGTTATGCCTCAGACCGTAGAAGCAATCAACCATGCGAAGGCAGCAAATCTGCCGATTATCGTTGCGGTCAACAAGATCGATAAGCCGGGTGCAGATCCGGATCGTGTTAAGCAAGAACTTACTAACTATGAGCTCGTTCCAGAAGAGTGGGGCGGAGATACGATCTTTGTTAACGTTTCGGCGAAGCAAAAGATGGGTATTGAAGACTTACTCGAAATGATTCTGCTCGTAGCAGAAGTGAATGAGTACAAAGCGAACCCGAACAAACGTGCACGTGGTACGGTAATCGAGGCTGAGCTTGATAAAGGTCGCGGACCTGTTATGCGCCTTCTAGTTCAACACGGTACGCTCAAAGTCGGAGATGCGTTTGTAGCAGGTAACTGCTTCGGACGTGTTCGTGCGATGGTCAACGATAAAGGCCGTAAGCTCAAAGAAGCAGGCCCGTCAACTCCGGTTGAAATTACAGGTCTGCAGGAAGTACCTCTTGCGGGTGATCCGTTTATGGTATTTGAAGATGAGCGCAAGGCTCGCTCCATTGCTGACAAGCGTGCAATTACACAGCGTGAATCCGATCTAGGAACACAAACACGTGTAACACTGGACGACTTGTTCAAGCATATTAAGGACGGAGAGATCAAAGATCTTAACGTGATTATCAAGGGAGACGTTCAAGGTTCGGTTGAGGCGCTTAAGGGGTCTCTGGCGAAGATTGAAGTTGAAGGTGTACGCGTGAAGATTATTCACAGTGGCGCTGGTGCAATCACCGAGTCGGATATCATTCTGGCAGCTGCATCCAATGCCATTGTTATCGGATTTAATGTTCGTCCTGACGTTCAAGCAAAATCCACAGCCGACGCTGAAAAAGTCGATGTGCGTTTGTACAACGTTATTTATAACATTATTGAAGAGATCGAGCAGGCTATGAAGGGTATGCTGGATCCTGAATTTAAAGAGAGCGTCATCGGTCATGCCGAAGTACGTAACATCTTTAAGATTAGTAAAGTGGGAACTATTGCAGGATGTATGGTTACTTCCGGTAAAATCTCCCGTTCAGCTCAAACTCGCGTCATTCGGGATGGAATTGTTGTCTTTGAGGGCAAACTAGATACACTGAAACGTTTCAAGGATGATGCTAAAGAAGTGGCGCAAGGTTATGAGTGCGGTATTACCATTGAGAATTTCAACGATATTAAAGAGGGCGACATTATTGAAGCGTTCGTAATGGAAACGGTAGAACGTAAATAATAATGTCCTTTGCTAGAGAGGTGAACACCTATGGCTAAAATTAGAACAGGACGTGTTAATGAGCAGGTAAAGAAGGAACTTAGCTTGCTGATTCAATCCGAGCTGAAAGATCCACGTATCGGTTTTGTGACCATTACGGGTGTCGAAGTGACGAATGACCTGTCCCAAGCCAAAGTATATTTGAGTGTTCTCGGTGAAGAGGAACAGAAGCAAAATTCCCTGAAGGCTCTGGACAAAGCGAGTGGTTTTCTTCGCAGTGAATTGGGCAAACGGGTTAGACTTCGTCATGTTCCCGAGTTAATATTCAAGATTGATGAATCCATTGCTTACGGAAGCCGCATTGAGAAGCTGCTTACCGAGATCGATAAACCGGATTCTAAATGAAAATGAATAGAGGAGACGGCAATGCAGACTTATGAACAGGCGCTTGAGCAAGGAAAAGAATTTCTTCTCTTGCATGATGATTACCTGATCGTGTCGCATGTACAGCCGGACGGAGATGCAGTCAGCTCCACCGTAATGGTGGGCTGGCTTCTCTCATGTCTGGGGAAGAAATTCACGATGATCAACGAAGGACCAATACCACAGCGCATGCAGTATCTGTGGAATGCGGACCAAATACTTAATGCGTCATTGCAATCCCCTCCGAAGCAGTTTCAACAGGTTATCTGCGTGGATTGTGCGGATTATGAGCGTGTAGGCAAAGTAACGCACTGGTTTGCAGATGAGGCCAATATTTTGAATATTGATCATCATCCGACGAACAACGGTTATGGCAAAGTGAACATCATTAAGGACGATGCAGCAGCAACTGCAGAAATTTTATATGATCTTGTTGAAGCTTGTGGTGTGGCTTGGGATAAGGAAGCAGCTACAGCTGCATACACGGGTCTATTGACTGACACCGGAGGGTTTCGATATTCAAGCACAAGTCCGAAGGTGATGAAGATCGCCTCTGATCTGCTTGCGCTTGGTGTCAATGGTCCTGAGCTGGCTGAACGACTTCTTGAAGAGATTACATTGCCACAGCTAAAAGTACTGACAAGAGCTCTTAATACATTATCTATTTCTGAAGATGGGCAAATTGCCTGGGTCGTTGTTACTCCGGAAGACATGACAGAATGCGGTGCTCAAAATGATGATCTCGAAGGAATCGTTAACTACCCGCGGAATATTCAAGGGGTCGAGGTTGGTATTCTTTTTAAAGTTATTAGTGATGAGGTCGCTAAAGTCAGCTTCAGATCAGCGGGTAAGGTGGACGTAGCGGCTCTCGCCCAAGGCTTTGGGGGCGGCGGACATGTTCGAGCAGCAGGAGCTAGAGTGGAAGGTCCATGGCAGGACACAGTGAATGAAGTTGTAGAACGGGTGAAATCACAATTATGAACGGATATGAAGGTGTGCTTCCGGTATACAAGCCAGCAGGCTTTACATCCCATGATGTCGTAGCGAAGATGCGGGGCATTCTGAAGATGAAGAGGATCGGACATACAGGTACACTTGACCCTCAGGTCACAGGGGTGCTTCCATTGTGTCTCGGTAGAGCGACAAGAGTGGTTGAATATTTACAGGAGCTTCCGAAGGAATATGAGGCCACGCTTCGATTGGGCATTGCAACAGATACCGAAGATATTACCGGGGAGATCATTGAACAAGTGGATCTGGTCGAGGTTACTCCAGAAGAAGTTAAACAAGTCCTGGAGCAATTTAGAGGGAAGATTTCTCAGGTTCCTCCCATGTATTCAGCGGTTAAGGTGGATGGAAAGAGGCTGTATGAGCTGGCTCGTCAAGGAAAGACGGTTGAGCGCAAGAGCCGTGAGGTAACCATCCATGAGCTGGAGCTGACAGGACTTACGATTAAAGACGGCTACCCCGAAATATCATTTCGTGTGCTGTGCTCCAAAGGTACTTATATACGTACGCTATGTGTGGATATTGGCAAGACATTGGGTTATCCTTCCACGATGGTGGAGCTTACAAGAACGATGTCGGCGGGAATTCCTGTGGGTCGTTGTCTTAAGATTGAGGAGATAGAGCAATGTGTTAATGAGGGGACTCTGTCCAGTTATCTCATTCCAACCGACCAATCCATATGGAACATGCCTGCTTACCGCTTGGAAGAAGGTTATGAAAAATCCGTGTTTCAGGGAAAAAAGCTTTCTGATACACTCTTGAATCAGAAAATTAATGAAGAAGGATTGTTAAGGCTATATTCTGCCAATGAACAATTTTTAGGGATTTTTGATTGGACAGCAGAATCGGGTATAATTACACCTGTCAAAGTGTTTTTGCCAGAGCCTTCTTAATACTTAATCTTAATATAGGCTTATCGTAAAATCGTGGGAATTGCAGGTGAATAATTGTGATAAGAAAGATGCTATCTTTCCCGCTGGCAGAAGGTATACTGGATGAACTGTCGAAGCCGCAGGTGCTTGCGATTGGACAATTTGACGGACTCCATCACGGTCATGCCAGTGTCATACAAACCGCAGTGAATCTGTCCCGGGAGCAGGGAATACAGTCTGCTGTGCTGACATTCCATCCTCATCCGAAAGAAGTCATGCGGAAAGGGGACTACCAAGGATATCTAACCCCGCTGAAAGAGAAAGAGGCTATTCTAGAAGAGATGGACGTCGATGTCATGTACGTTCTGGAGTTCAACGAGTCGTTGTCGAATCTGTCTCCTGAACAATTCGTGAATCAATTTCTAATCAAGCTTGGTGTCCAAACCGCCGTTGTCGGCTTTGATTTTCGATTTGGCCACAAGGGCGCAGGTGATGAGAATTCACTAAGAGAACTAGGTGCGCCATCTATGAATGTGATTACGGTTCCGCCGCTCAGGCTGGATGGTGAGAAGATCAGCAGCTCGTTTATTCGAAAAGCTCTTCATGAAGGCGACATCAACGAAGTTACTCGAATGCTGGGCAGACCTTACTCTTTTACGGGAATTGTCATGGATGGAGAGAAGCGCGGTCGTACGATTGGCTTCCCGACAGCCAATGTCGAGCCTTCCGAGAATTATGTGGTCCCTCTAAAAGGGGTATACGCCGTGTGGGTGACACATGACAACAGGAGACATCCCGGAGTGATGAATATTGGGGTTAAGCCCACGTTTCATGACAACCGTACCAAGCCATCCTTTGAAGTACATTTGCTCGATTTCAGCGGCGACTTGTACGGGGAAGAGCTGAAGGTGGAGCTTATCCATTTCCTTAGAACAGAGCAGAAATTTTCTTCAATCGATGCGCTCATCGCCCAGATCAAGCAGGATTCAGTGACGGCAAGTCAGCTTCTGACCGGTGATTCTCAAAACTAGTAACAGATTAGGAAGTTTAGATTTACATGAAATAGGCAAGTATGTTATACTGAAAGACGTTGTTAATTAAACAACATAACCTTAGCTTTGGTTGAAGGGCTCTCACCGGCCGCAACGAGGCTAAAGGCGATTATACTGAAGGAGGTGAACAGGATGGCATTAACTCAAGAACGTAAACAACAATTGATCGAAGAGCACAAAACTCACGAGTCCGATACTGGATCTCCAGAGGTGCAAGTTGCTATCCTTTCGGAAAACATCAAGAACTTGACTGATCACTTGCGTACGCACAAGAAAGACCACCATTCCCGTCGCGGGCTTTTGAAAATGGTAGGTCAACGCCGTAAGCTTCTTGCTTACGTGAAGAAAAAAGACGTTAAACGTTACAGCGCTTTGATCGAGAAGCTTGGATTGCGCCGTTAATCATCGTATATCCTAACAACGACAGCCTGGTTGTCCCCGTCCTCTATGAAGAGTACGGGCTCGCAGCCGGGTTGTTTTGTAGATTGGGCTTCTTTTTTATTCATATTAGATAGTCTGATGCGTTGTTTATGAATTAGCTTTAAGCAGGTAATACTGGATATAACGATATTAATGGAGAAGATAAGGAGGGATTTCATGGAACAACGTGTTGAAATGATGCTTGGCGGCCGCAAGCTCGTCTTAGAAACTGGAAGACTTGCTAAGCAGGCAAACGCTGCTGTGACTGCACGCTATGGTGACACTGTCATTTTATGTACTGTGACTGCTTCTAGTGAACCGAAGGATTTGGATTTTTTCCCACTGACAGTCAACTATGAAGAGAGATTGTATGCTGTAGGTAAAATTCCGGGTGGATTTATTAAGAGAGAAGGCAGACCTAGCGAGAAAGCAATTCTTGCAAGCCGTCTGACGGACCGTCCAATTCGTCCGCTATTTCCGGAAGGGTTCCGTAATGATGTTCAAGTTCTGAATCTCGTCATGAGTGTGGATCAGGATTGTGAACCTGAAATTACAGCGATGATCGGTACTTCTGCCGCGCTTAGTATTTCCGATGTTCCGTTTAACGGTCCAATTGGAGGCGTTGCTGTAGGTCGTGTGAACGGCGAGTTCGTCATCAACCCTGACATTCAGCAGCAGGAAGCCAGTGACATCTATGTAGTCGTATCCGGTACGAAGGATGCTATTATGATGGTTGAAGCTGAAGCGAACGAAGTGCCTGAAGAGGTTATGCTCGAAGCGATCATGTTCGGTCATGAAGAGATCAAAAATATTGTTGCTGTCATTGAGCAGCTTGCTGCGATGGCGGGCAAAGAAAAAATGCAGGTTAAACTGCATTCTGTTGATGAAACGGTAAATAAAGAAGTACGCGACTACGCTGCAAGCCGTCTGGTTGAAGCAGTTCGTATCGAAGAGAAGCATGCAAGACAGGATGCGATTGATGCCATTAACGATGAAACGGTTGCTTTCTTTGAAGAGAAGTACATAGAAACTCCGGAGCTGCTGAAAGACGTGAAAGAAATTCTTCACGACATCGTTAAGGAAGAAGTTCGTCGTCTGATTACGCATGACAAGGTTCGCCCAGATGGACGAGCACTGGCTGAGATCCGTCCGATCGACTGCGATACAAGTCTCTTGCCTCGTACACATGGATCTGGACTGTTTACTCGTGGGCAGACTCAAGCACTTAGTGTGTGTACGCTTGGAGCGCTTGGAGATGTTCAAATTCTGGATGGTATTGATCCGGAAGAGACTAAACGCTTTATGCACCATTACAACTTCCCTCCGTTCAGCGTAGGAGAAGCAAGACCGCTTCGTCCTCCAGGTCGTCGTGAGATTGGTCATGGTGCACTTGGTGAGCGAGCTCTCTCCAAAGTGATTCCGCCAGAATCGGAATTCCCATACACGATCCGTCTTGTATCCGAAGTTATTGAATCTAACGGTTCGACTTCCCAAGCAAGTATTTGTGCATCTACGCTGGCTATGATGGATGCAGGTGTGCCGATCAAAGCACCAGTTGCTGGTGTAGCTATGGGTCTGATCAAGGATGGGGAGCATGTATCCATTCTTACCGATATTCAAGGCATGGAAGATCACCTGGGTGATATGGACTTTAAGGTTGCAGGTACAGCTGAAGGTGTAACTGCGATTCAGATGGATATTAAGATTGATGGTATCGACCGCAGCATTTTGTCTGACGCGCTTACGCAAGCTAGAGAAGGACGGATGCATATTCTGGGTAAAATGATGGAGGCCATCCAAGCACCTAGAGAGACACTGTCTCAATATGCACCTAAAATTCTGACGATGTACATTAATCCGGACAAGATCCGTGATGTGATCGGTGCAGGCGGTAAAGTAATCAACAAGATTATTGAAGAGACCGGTGTTAAGATTGACATCGAGCAAGACGGTCGTGTCTTTATTTCTTCTGCCGATCAAGAGATGAACGATAAAGCCCGCGCCATTATTGAGGGAATTGTTCGTGAAGTCGTCGTAGGCGAGATCTATGTTGGTAAAGTCAAACGTGTAGAGAAGTTTGGTGCATTTGTTGAAGTACTCCCTAACAAAGAGGGACTCGTTCACATTTCCCAGCTATCTACTGAGCGTGTTGCTAAGGTGGAAGACGTCGTTGCAGTGGGTGATTCTATCACTGTCAAAGTAACGGAGATCGATCAGCAAGGACGTATTAATCTTTCGCGCAAAGCAGTACTTACAGCTGAAACGAAAGCCTAACATATTATTGCTCTTAAAGAGAGACAGAACTCGAATTCTGGCTCTTTTTTTGATGCATGGGACTCCACATATGAAAATAGATTTTTAATCGAACGCCTTTCCGGCGTTTTTTTGTACATATTGGAACCGCCGCCGTCATAAAATGGGACAAACGAGGGGCGGGAGGTTAGACGTGTGAAGACGCAACATAAAAAATGGGCTGTCATCATCGCTAGTACGCTGGCTGTAGTTACGATTGGACAAGCCACGGGCATTACAAATCATTTTCCACTGGAGCGGAATGTAAATACAGAGGATGCTTTTGATATGTACGTCAATGCGGTCCCTGAGGATGAGCTGAAGCAGCAAATCGAGGAAAAGGCGGCAGAGCTTAAGGTACTGCCGATTGACGCCAAGGTTGATCGGGTTTGGAAGGCCATTCCTGGATATAACGGAATCGAAGTGGATGTTCAGGCGACTTACCTTCAGGCACGTTCAAATCCCAACGCAGCGTCTATCCCACTAGTCTATAAGCAAATACCACCGAAAGTGACACTGGATGACCTTGGAGCTCAGCCGATTTATCGTGGAAATCCCGAGAAGAAAATGGCTTCCTTCATGATAAACGTCGCATGGGGGAACGAGTATATCGTTCCAATACTGGATATCCTTGATGAGTATAAAGTAAAGGCGACTTTTTTTCTCGATGGAAGCTGGCTGAAGAAGAACGAGCAAATGGCCAAGGAGATACAGAAGAGAGGTCATGAACTGGAGAATCATGCCTATTCTCACCCGAACATGAGTCAGCTTACGACAGAGAGGGCTACGCTTGAAATTTCGAAGACGAAGTCACTATTAAAGGAAATGCTTGGTGTGGAGAACAAATGGTTTGCTCCTCCGTCCGGAGATTATGATCAGGAGACGGTGGAGCTCGCAAGACAGCAGGGCTTGAAGACTGTCTTGTGGACGATAGATACTGTCGACTGGAAGAAGCCGAGTCCAGATAGTGTGGTGGCCAAGATTACCAAAGGAGTAGAGCCAGGCTCTCTCATACTGATGCATCCGACCGCATCCTCAGCCGGGGCGATGCGAGGGATGATCGAAGGGATAACACAGAAAGGAATCAAGCTGGGTACGGTTAGCGATACCTTGTCCTCTGAGAGACTCGATGTGCCTGAAAGTTGAGTGCAGCCGGTTTTTTTGGTAGGATTAATGCTGTCGATCGTTAATCATATTCAAGACAAAGCAATGGAGGGCCAATCGTGAAAAAAATGATACTTAGTAATGGCCTAAGAGTGGTCATGGAGCAGATTCCGACCAGCCGATCGGTATCCTTCGGTATTTGGGTGAAGACAGGTTCTCGCAATGAGGATGATTCAATAAATGGAGTGTCACACTTTATCGAGCATATGCTGTTTAAAGGAACAGATCGCTTTGATGCGAAGGACATAGCAGAGCAGTTTGATGCCATCGGCGGCAATGTCAATGCGTTCACATCCAAGGAGTACACTTGCTATTATGCTAAAGTATTGGATGAGCATTTGCCTATCGCTGTGGATGTATTGTCAGATATGTTCTTCCACTCCAAATTTGACAGTGAAGAGCTTGTTAAGGAGAAGAACGTTATCCTCGAAGAGATTTCAATGTATGAGGATACACCAGATGATATGGTGCATGATCTGATCTCCCTGGCTGCTTATGGAGAGCATCCTTTAGCTTATCCGATATTAGGTACGGAAGAGAAGCTGAGCACGATGAACGAGTTCAGCCTGCGCTCCTATATGAACGAGCAGTACACGATCGAGAACACCGTCATTAGTTTAGCTGGAAACATTGACGAGGAGAGCACGGTCGAGCTGCTTGAGAAGTATTTCGGCTCATTTAATGTACATAGCCCGGCGAATCAGTCTGGTATTGAGGCTCCCGATTTCAAAGGTAATCTGCTGTTTCACAAAAAGAAAACAGAGCAGAATCATATTTGTCTCGCCTTCCCCGGATGTTCAATCCATGATGACAAGCAGTATGCCATGGTGCTCATTAACAATGCCATCGGCGGCGGAATGAGTTCACGGCTGTTTCAAGAGATCCGGGAGAAGCGCGGCCTCGCTTATTCTGTTTATTCGTATCATAGCGCTCATGCGGATAGTGGACTGTTCACCATCTATGCGGGGACAGCACCTAAGCAAACGAAGGAAGTCATGGACCTGACAAGAGGGATTTTGCAGGATCTGGCTGAGAATGGACTTAGTGAGGATGAGCTGCGCAAAGGGAAGGAACAGCTGAAGGGCAGTCTTATTTTAAGTCTAGAAGGTACCGGAAGCCGTATGAATCGAAACGGTAAGAATGAACTGATGGTAGGCAAGCATCAAACGCTTGATGAAATCATTGCCAAAATCGAGCGGGTTACGATGGATGATGTGAATGCTGTACTTGATCGAATGTTCGCGCAGCCATATGCTCTTGCCATGGTTGGAGCCTCGGATCGTGCGATTGCAACACTTAGGAGGGACGATTTTGTCAATACACGTACAAATTAAAAAAATGCCTGGAACCGAAGATATTCCGCTTCCGATGCAAATGTCTGAGCTGGCTGCCGGGTTTGATTTATATGCCGCTGTTGATGCGGAGACGGTGCTGAAACCGGGAGAAAGAGTATTAATTCCTACGGGATTTGCGATGGCGATTCCTGCAGGCTACGAAGCACAGATTCGGCCTAGAAGCGGTCTGGCTTTCAAGCACGGGATAACTTGTCTTAACACACCTGGAACAATTGATGCTGATTATCGGGGAGAAGTGAAGGTTCTACTAATCAACCTTGGTAATGAGCCATTCACGATTGCACGTGGAGAAAGAATAGCTCAAATGGTCATACAGGCTGTACCTCAAGTTATCATTGCAGAGGTATCTGAGCTGTCGGAAACGGTGCGCGGTGCAGGCGGATTTGGTCATACAGGTAAATAGAAAAAAGTGAATTGTGGAAGCCGCTCTTTATGAGAGCGGCTTTTTTGTACTTAATGGTTTTTACAAAATAAGGGCATTTGAATCACCAGGGCAAACTTCACGGCATAAGATGACAGCGTAAAGTCGTGGAAAGGAGTGACATCCTGATGTTGACCGGATTACGGATCGTCGTTCTAGGCGGAGATGCACGTCAGCTAGAGGTCATTCGTCGCTGCGCTGAACTTGATGCGTCGGTTAGTATTGTTGGTTTTGATACCCTCCAGCAGATCCCTGATGGAGCTGTGAAGGAAGAATTGAGTGAGCATCTCCTCACTTCAGCAGATGTAGTCATATTACCCGTTGTCGGATGTGATGATGAAGGATATATCCAAGCAAAATATGCAACAGAGGGAACCGTTCTTCAATTAACACCTGAACTGGCAGGAGCACTTCCTGTACATAGTTCGGTCTATACAGGAATAGCGAAGCCGTATTTGAAGGATCTGTGCAGTAATCATAATCTGCGTCTGGTGGAACTGCTTGAACGGGATGATGTCGCCATTCACAATTCAATTCCAACAGCAGAAGGCGCAATCATGATTGCGATTCAGAATACAGATTTTACAATTCACAATTCGGTAGCTCTGGTGCTTGGTTTGGGACGCACGGGATTTACAATGGCTAAGACATTGCAGGGACTCGGTGCCGATGTAAGGGTAAGTGTAAGACGTGAGGAAGATGCAGCCAAAGCGTCGGTGATGGGCCTAAAGCCTTTCCTGACAAGGGATTTAGCGAATTATGCCGGGGAGGCCGACTTGATTTTTAATACGATACCGTCTATGATTATCACAGCACAAATCCTGTCCAAAATGAAACCTAAATCGTTTATTATTGATCTGGCCTCAGCGCCTGGAGGGACCGATTTCCGTTACGCAGAGAAGCGCGGAATCAAGGCGATGCTCGCTCCTGGGCTCCCTGGCATTGTTGCTCCCAAAACAGCTGGTGAGATTATCGCAAATTCGATCGTCAGTTTGCTGCTTTGTGATCAATAATGAACGGAGGAATCAGGTTATGAATTGGCAGGGAAAATCGGTTGGTTATGCGATTACAGGTTCACATTGTACTTTTGAAGAGGTCATGCCGGTCGTTAAACGGTTTAAAGACGAAGGTGCCGATGTTGTACCTATCATATCAAATTCGGTGCTGACAACCGATACCCGGTTCGGCACATCCGAAAGTTGGCAAAAACAGTTGAAAGATATAACAGGTAATGATATCATTTCTTCAATTGTTGAAGCCGAGCCTTTGGGACCGTCCAAACGGCTTGATGTATTGGTTATTGCTCCTTGTACAGGAAATACCACCAGCAAGCTTGCTAACGCAATGACGGACAGTCCAGTGCTTATGGCTGCCAAATCTCAAATGCGCAATCAGCGCCCGGTCGTTCTTGCAATTTCAACAAATGATGGACTTGGTTTGAACGCAGCGAATATTGCTAAATTACTTGTTGCCAAACATATTTATTTTGTGCCGTTTGGCCAGGATAATCCACAAGCGAAACCCAATTCGCTCGTCGCTAAGATGCATTTGATTCCTGAAGCAGCTTATGCAGCACTTGAAGGAAGACAAATGCAGCCGATCCTTATGTGAAGCGACTTGCGTTATGTTAATTCACTTCACGAACGAGAGGTATCGCAAGATGCCTTTTTCGGGGTGTAAATATACCGGGAAATCCGGCTGATGAAGAAAGAGTCATAATACAGCACTTTCGTTAGTCAGTAATCAAAGGGGAGATACACTATAATGAGCAATCAAAAGTTTAATGTGGCTGTCGTGGGAGCGACGGGAGCAGTAGGAGAACAAATTATCGGACTACTCGAGAAGAGAGATTTTCCGATTAATAAGCTTAAGCTGTTGTCTTCCAAGCGCTCTGCTGGCTCCACGATTAACTTTAGAGGCCAAGACATTACAGTAGAAGAAGCAACCCCTGAAAGTTTTGAAGGAATCGAAATTGCACTCTTTAGTGCGGGCGGTGATGTAAGTAAAGAGCTTGCTCCTCATGCTGTTCGTCATGGTGCAGTTTGTATCGATAACACCAATGCTTTCCGTATGGATGAGAATACACCGCTGGTTGTACCTGAAGTTAACCAAGAGAAGATCAGCGAGCATAACGGCATTATTGCAAATCCGAACTGCTCCACAATTCAAATGGTAGCCGCGCTTAAGCCGCTGTATGACCGCTATGGTATTTCTAAAATTATTGTATCCACTTACCAAGCTGTATCGGGTGCCGGCAGCCGTGCCATTGATGAGATGCTTCGTCAATCGAAGGCTGTATTATCCGGTGAAGAGGTTAATCCGGACATTCTTCCGGTAGGATCGCTCCCAGTGAAGCATCAAATTGCTTTTAACGCGATTCCACAAATTGATAAGTTCCAAGATAACGGCTACACATTAGAGGAAATGAAAATGGTTCGTGAAACCAAAAAAATCTTGTCGGATGATACACTTGGGGTTACAGCAACATGTGTACGTATCCCCGTTATTTATGGTCACTCCGAATCCGTATATGTAGAGCTTAAAGAAAATTATGATCTAGAAGAAGTAAAAGCACTGCTGGCCGAAGCTCCTGGAGTCACTCTAGTAGATGACCCGGCGAATCAGCAGTATCCGCTTGCGACAGATGCAGCTGGCAAACCAGATGTGTTTGTAGGCCGTCTGCGTCGCGACTTGGGGAATGAAAAAGGACTGAATATGTGGATTGTATCGGATAATCTTCAAAAAGGCGCTGCATGGAACGCTGTGCAAATCGCCGAAATTATCGCATCTGAACGCTTAAGCAACGCCTAAGTTTACATTCCATTTGTTTTGCGTACTTTCTTTCAGCTTAAGTCTTCTTGATATACAAATGGAGGAATACATGCATGGGTATTTTAGTGCAAAAATTCGGGGGAACATCCCTGTCAACACCGGCGGCACGTGAACGTGTTATCGGTCATATGAAACGTGAAATTGCTGCCGGACATTCGCTTGTAGTGGTCGTCTCTGCGATGGGTCGCAGAGGCGAGCCATATGCTACGGATACACTTCTGGACTGGGTTGTTCAGAATGGAAATGCGCTGCCGGCGCGTGAAAAAGATATTCTGCTGTCCTGTGGTGAGCTGATTTCAGCAGCTACGCTCACTAGCCTGGTTGAGCATGAAGGAATAACAGCAACCGTACTGACAGGTGGTCAGGCTGGCATTTTAACTGACGATCAGTTTGGCAATGCGCGGATTCTTGCTGTGAAGCCGGAACGCATTCTGGAAGAACTGAAGACACATCAAGTAGTCATTGTGGCTGGATTCCAGGGCGCTGACGAAAAAGGTGACATAACAACGCTTGGCCGTGGAGGCAGTGATACTTCAGCTACAGCACTTGGTGCCGCACTGCGCGCTGATATGGT
This sequence comes from Paenibacillus sp. TCA20, assembly GCF_000732325.1. Lineage (GTDB taxonomy): Bacteria > Bacillota > Bacilli > Paenibacillales > Paenibacillaceae > Paenibacillus > Paenibacillus urinalis. Next base: position 197,810 of record NZ_BBIW01000001.1, on the reverse strand, counting down.
TGATATCTATACGGATGTGGATGGGATTCTTACCGCAGACCCGAGAATTGTTGAAGACGCGAAGCCGCTTCTCTATGTTGGCTATGCAGAGATCAGCAATATGGCTCACCAAGGTGCGAAGGTCATCCATCCTCGTGCAGTGGAGATCGCGATGCAGGCACAGATTCCTGTGCGTGTTAGATCGACATTCGGTGATGGGGAAGGGACGTTGATTACGCATCCTGAAGGAATTAAGGACATTCAGACCGGAATTGTGGACCGATTTGTCACTGGAATTGCCTATGTGAATAATGTCACGCAAATTATGGTAGAGGCAGATAAGGAAGTTGGTAAACTTCAACTGAAGGTGTTCAAAGCAATGGCTGAGAATGGAATCAGTGTTGATTTTATTAATGTATCACCTTCTGGAGCTGTTTATACTGTGTTTGATCATGACTCGGAGAAGGCAATTCGTATTCTTCAGGATATGGATCTTAAGCCTAGAAGCTTGTCAGGCTGCGCTAAGGTCTCTGTCATTGGTGGAGGAATTAATGGGGTTCCTGGAATTATGGCTAGAATTGTAGAATCACTCGCAGAGGCAGATATCGAGATATTGCAGTCAGCGGACTCCAATACAACGATTTGGGTACTTGTCAAGAAGGAAGATATGGTGGGAGCGCTTCGTGCACTTCATTCCAAATTTGAACTTCATCGCTAGAGACGAGAGTGCAAGGAGGATACAATCGTGGAATTCGGAAGACTTATAACAGCAATGGTTACGCCGTTTAACGATGAAGGTGGTATCCATTGGGAAGAAACCTCCAGACTAATCGATTACTTAATTGATGTTCAACAAATCGATACATTGGTCATTGCAGGCACAACAGGTGAATCACCGACATTAACCGACGCCGAGAAAGTGCAGCTGTTTGAATTTGTCGTTAAGCATGCGGCAGGGCGGGCCAAGATTATCGCCGGTACTGGCAGCAACAGCACGCATCATTCGATCCAGCTTACCCGCGAGGCGGAGAAAGCCGGTGTAGATGGAGTGCTCCTGGTTGTCCCTTATTACAACAAACCAAACCAAGAAGGGATGTACCAGCATTTTTCTGCAATTGCGAAGGCGACCTCCCTTCCTGTAATGCTCTATAACGTACCTGGACGAACAGGAGCCTGCTTATCTGTGGAGACAACACTACGCCTTGCAGCGATTGATAATATTGTTGCTACTAAGGAATGTGCATCCATTGAGCAGGTGGCGCTGATTTCTGGAGCTGCTCCTGAGGGATTCAAAGTCTATTCAGGCGATGATTCTTCAGTCCTTCCGGCACTGGCTGTCGGTGGATACGGTATTGTTAGTGTAGCCGGTCATATTGTAGGTGCGTCAATGAAAGAAATGATTCATGCCTATGTTAAAGGTGATGTTTCGAAGGCAGCTTCGATCAATCATAGATTATTACCTGTCTTCAAGGGCTTGTTTGAAGCGCCTCATCCGGTCCCTAATCCGGTTGCAGTCAAATATGCGCTTACACTGAGAGGTTATTCGGTAGGCACCGTTAGACTGCCTCTGGTACCTCCTACGGAGCAGGAGAAAGAATTTATCCGTCATTTAATCGGAACCATTTCTTAGTTTTTTATAACTTGGTACTGATTTTGGAATTTGGTGTTGTTAGACCCTCGTGCTCAAGTACGTTTGAGTGCGGGGGTCTTTTGTATGGAACAGACATGCTCTGTGATCCGTAATTGAGGGGGAAGAATATACCTCAGAAGCGCTGTTTAAGGAAGGAGAGCTCGTTTGTTTTTATATGAAATGGAGAAACTAAACCTTACAAAACGTGACTGACTTGTTTTTTCAGTTTTTAATCATGTATAATGATGTCAAGTGACTGGGTGCGGTATATTTTTGAAATAGATTGTTTAATAGCAGAGTGTGTGGGAACTTCGGCTGAGAAGCTATAGGTTTCTTTTAATAAAATAGTAATAATATCATTAAGGTACGACGTCCAACTACCATAGGAGGTTCAGATTCTTTTGTCAAAAAAAAATAACAACGATAAATTGATGATTTTCGCATTGGGCGGCGTCGGTGAAATCGGTAAGAACATGTATGTTGTTCAGTACGGTAATGACATTGTAGTCGTAGATGCGGGTTTAAAATTCCCAGAAGAGGATATGCTTGGCATTGATATCGTCATTCCAGATATTTCCTACTTAACTGAAAATCGAGATAAAGTAAAAGGGATTGTACTGACACACGGACATGAAGACCATATTGGCGGATTGCCTTATGTACTCAAACATCTTAATGTACCAGTATATGGAACGAAGCTTACACTCGGACTCGTAGAAAATAAGCTGAAGGAAGCTAATTTGCTTGGCGAAACGAAGCGGATTCTCATTAACGAGGATTCTGAAATACAGCTTGGCAACAGCCTTAAGGTTAATTTCTTCAAGACAAACCACAGTATTCCTGATTCTGTAGGTGTGTGCGTCGAGACTCCAGAAGGTGTCGTCGTACATACGGGAGACTTCAAATTTGATCATACTCCAGTCAATGGTCAGTATGCAGATCTTCAGCGTATGGCAGAAATCGGTTCCAAAGGTGTACTGGCACTGTTATCAGACAGTACAAACGCAGAGAAGCCAGGATTTACCCCTTCTGAGAAAAATGTGGGTGTCGTTATGGAGGATATTTTCCGTAAGGTAAGCCAGCGTGTCGTTGTTGCGACCTTCGCATCCAACGTGCATCGGATCCAGCAAGTCATTAACGCTGCTGAAACTACCGGACGCAAAGTAACCGTAATCGGCAGAAGCATGGTAAATGTAGTAGGTATTGCATCCGATCTTGGTTATCTGGATATTCCTGACGGCATGATTATTGAGCCGGAAGAAGTAGGCAAGATGGCAGCAGACCGCGTTGTAATCTTGTGCACAGGCTCCCAAGGAGAACCGATGTCTGCGCTTACTCGCATGGCTCGCTCAACTCACCGCAAAGTGGATATCCTGCCAGGAGACACTGTTATCATTGCGGCAACACCAGTTCCAGGGAACGAGAAATACGTAGGGCGCACAATAGACGAGTTGTTCAGACTTGGCGCTGAGGTTCACTACAGCGGAGCTAACTCTGGCGTACACGTTTCCGGTCACGGCAGTCAAGAGGAATTGAAGCTCATGCTGAATCTGATGAAACCGAAATATTTCATTCCGATTCACGGTGAGTTTAGAATGCAGCGTCGTCATGCACTGCTGGCAGAGTCTGTAGGCATTGATTCAGATAACATCTTCATTACCGATGTTGGTGAAGTAGTTGAGATTCAGGGCGGAGCTGCTCGCAGAGCGGGCAAGGTATCTTCCGGAAATGTATTAATTGATGGTCTTGGAGTAGGCGACGTAGGAAATATCGTACTGCGTGATCGCAAGCTGCTCTCACAAGACGGAATTCTTGTTGTTGTCGTTACGCTTAGCAAGCAGGATGGTAAGATCGTTTCCGGTCCTGACATCATTTCCAGAGGATTCGTGTATGTTCGCGAATCTGAAGGCTTGTTGGATGAAGCGAATCGTATTGTAACAAGTACACTTCAGAAGCTTATGAGTGAGAATGTCAATGAATGGGCATCACTCAAAACCAATGTCAAAGATGCGCTCGGACGTTTCTTGTATGAGCAAACGCGCCGTCGCCCTATGATTTTGCCAATCATTATGGAAGTATAGTAAACCAATAACTTCAAACGAAGGCACACAGTCGCCTCTTCTAAGCTAACAGGTAATATTGGACGGTTCCCTGTTAGCGCGGGAGAGGCTTTTTCGTGTGCCTTCGTGTGTATAAGATCCATTGTGGAATTGTCATACTAACCCAGATATTGAAGACAAAACTTTCAAAGGAAGTGTTGATGTGACAAATCCGCTAATCGGCAAGGATAAAGGCGAAGGCGCTAAGAACGAGACCCCTATGCTGCCGCCGGAGCAGCAGCCCAAATCGAATCCTGTTGTAAATACGATTCAAGAGCTGGGACAGACTACAGTTCCTTCTGGGGAATCTAATATCTTCTGCATGACGATTATTGGTCAGATCGAAGGACATCTTATTTTGCCTCCCCAAAATAAAACAACGAAATACGAGCATCTCATCCCACAGCTGGTTGCTGCAGAGCAAAATCCTCGGATTGAAGGTATTCTGATCATATTGAATACGGTCGGCGGCGACGTAGAAGCAGGTCTTGCGATCGCGGAAATGATTGCTTCCATGTCCAAGCCAACGGTTACTGTTGTCATCGGGGGAGGTCATAGCATTGGGGTGCCAATCGCTGTCAGCAGTACGTATTCCATTATTGCGGAGAGTGCCACAATGACTATTCACCCGGTGCGCATGAACGGGTTGTTTATTGGGGTCCCACAGACCTTTGAGTACATTGAGAAAATGCAGGAGCGGGTTGTACGATTTGTAACCTCTCACTCCCGTATTACGGAGCAGCACTTCAAAGAACTGATGTTTAAGCAGGGCGAATTGAATCGGGATATCGGTACAGCAGTAGGTGGAAATGATGCGGTTCAATATGGCCTGATGGATGCAGTAGGCGGAATTGGTGAGGCCATCGCTGAACTCAATAAGCTGATCCTGTCGCGAAAGGATATGCGGGCTGCCGCTACTCCTGGAGGGATGACACAATGACTCTTTATACGATCATGTCCGGTGAGCAGATCTTTGAAGGGATGTGGAAAGAACAGCCTCCTTTATTAGAAATGCAGATCGAAGGACGATTATTGCAGATTATGCCTGTTAACGAAAGGTCGGGGATCATCGTAAGGCTGATCAATGGCAGCTTGTATGATTATTTGGATTCAGCTTATGCGCCAGGCCGCGAGATTTCGCTTAACGCTGTTCAAAGCTAGGCATATGGGCTTGTGGTCAAGATTCGACGAAAAAGAACATATGTGCGGATGTAGACTTATGGTATAATATTCTTCTGGAGGTGACCTTTTTGGCCAGAAGAAAGAAAAAGAAAAAGAGAGCAGCCCTTGGCGGGGTTCTTAAATATGAGATCTATGGGATCATATTGATTACCCTGTCGGTTATCGCTCTATCGGGTGAAGCCACTGTAGGACGATCCTTGTCCAAAATGTTTGGACTTCTGCTCGGCAAGTTTTACTTCATCATCCCGTTAATTGGTATCTATTACGGATTAATGGTGATGATTCATCGTAAATGGCCATCAGGGTGGAATCATCGTAAAAGTGGAGTTGTATTGTTAGTTCTTGCATTGACGTTAATGAGCACAATATCAGCCATGGAGCAGAAGCTGAGTCCTATAGGTGAATTGAATCCTGGTGGTGTGATGTCTCAAATACATATCGATTTGCAGACAGAGCTGTTGAGGCCTGCTGAAGCGAGCAACACTTCGATGCTTGGTAAAGACATCAGCGGCGGATATACAGGTGCAGTGGAATATGCAGCACTGCTATGGCTGTTCGGAAGCATGGGAGCGAATCTCATGATGATTGTCATGTTCATCATCAGCTTCATGCTCATAACGAACTTATCCTATGTCGATCTGATTCGTATATTCAGAACGCGGGTTCTCCGCGCAGGGAAGTCCCTGATCCATAACTGGAGCTCGTCCAAGAAGACAGCGGTACGTCACAAATTGAAGCAGACGAAACAGAAGACGAAGGCTGTTCCAGCTCATGAGGAAGTGGAGGATGAGGAAGAGGAGTTCATATCTCCTTCCCGGAAAAAGGTTCCCTTGTTATTCCAATTGTTTGGACAAGGAACTGGCACGAAGAATAATGCTTCCAATGCAGACTTGTCAGTTCACGAAGATGAGGAGGAGCTTGATGGACAAGGGGCAATTATATACGGTGAATCTTCAGCTCCTGCCAGCCGCTCTCAGCAAGTGTGGCATGAGGATGCGTCGGACAATGATCAGGAGCTGACTCCTCAGTTAGATCGTACAAGCCCTCAATCGCCTATCATTCGAGATTTCTTCGAAAATGTGCGCAGTGAAGGTTCCGTATTGGAGGAAGACCTGGATGACGCTTATGAGGCGAAGGAATCTGGGCACGGAGAGATTCCTTTTACAGAGGAATTGATGACGGATGCAGCTGAAGGTAATGCCGAATCGATAAGTGGTAGTGGGAATGGGCAGTTGGACGCTACACCGTCAGCAGCAGGACAAGCGGGCGAACAGAAGCCTCCTGCTAAGCCGCCGAAGCCATACAAGCTGCCTCCTTTTCGACTGCTTGCTAAACCGAACGGCGGTGGTAAGGGCGGAGATCAGAACGATTACAAACAGACAGCGAGGAAGCTGGAAGCAACACTGGAAAGCTTTGGTGTCAGAGCTAAAGTGCTTGAGGTTGTTCGAGGTCCTGCTGTTACAAGATATGAGATTCAGCCGGACATCGGTGTTAAAGTCAGCCGGATCGTCAGCTTGACAGACGATATCGCACTCGCACTCGCAGCCAAGGACATTCGGATGGAGGCACCGATCCCGGGTAAATCAGCAATAGGTATTGAAGTACCTAACAGTGAAGTATCGGTAGTCACGATGCGGGAAGTCATGGAGACATCAACATTCCAGGAGGCCGAATCGAAATTGTCGATTGCTTTTGGCCGGGACATCTCAGGTCAGACGATTGTTGGGAACCTGGCGCGAATGCCCCACTTGCTGGTCGCTGGTGCAACTGGTTCAGGTAAATCGGTATGTATTAACGGAATCATTACGAGCATTTTGTATAAGGCCAAGCCTACGGAAGTGAAGTTTCTCATGGTCGATCCGAAGATGGTCGAGCTCAATGTGTACAATGGCATACCTCATTTGCTTGCACCTGTCGTCACTGATCCCAAACGTGCTTCTCTCGCACTGAAGAAGATCGTTGTCGAGATGGAGAAGCGTTATGAACTCTTCTCGAAGTCGGGTACTCGTAATGTCGAAGGGTATAACAATCTCATGAAGGACAACCCTGATGCCGTGCTGCCTTACATCGTTGTAATCGTCGATGAGCTTGCAGATCTCATGATGGTTGCCGCTAATGATGTTGAGGATGCGATTGCAAGACTTGCCCAGATGGCTCGTGCGGCAGGTATACACCTGATTATAGCCACGCAAAGACCATCTGTAGATGTTATTACAGGTGTAATCAAGGCCAATATTCCTTCGCGGATTGCCTTCGGTGTATCCTCCCAGGTTGACTCCAGGACCATACTGGATATGGGTGGAGCCGAGAAGCTGCTTGGCCGGGGAGATATGCTGTTTATGCCGATGGGCTCTTCTAAGCCGGTTCGAGTCCAAGGTGCATTTATGAGCGATCATGAGGTGGAGAACATCGTAAGCTATGTCAGCAATCAGGCTGATGCAGAATACGACGAATCGCTTGTGCCAGAGATCGATGATTCAGTTCAGCAGGCAGATGAAGTACAGGATGAATTATACGAGCAGGCTGTTCAAATTATTCTTGAAGCTAAGCAAGCCTCTGTTTCCTTACTGCAGCGTCGTATGCGGGTAGGCTATACGCGTGCCGCCAGACTAATCGACTCGATGGAGGCCAGAGGGATTATCGGACCTTACGAAGGCAGCAAGCCGAGGGAAGTCCTAGTATCGCTAGAGCAATACCAAGCTAACAAAATCAGCTCATAAAATTAATCTGATGATGCCTTCTCAGCATTGATTGGATTAGTACAGGGCCTCTTACTCTTTAATTAGGGATAAGGGGCCTTTTTATATAGAACGTAAATGAGGAGATCATCATTACCAGCCTTTTACAAGTTCTCGATATCTATGGTTAGTGCATAGGAACAATAACTGCTAAACATAATAATTGTAGCCATCGAATCAATTGCATAAATCATGTAAAGGCAATGTCAAATTGATTCTCAAGAGAACATTAAAGAAAGGTAGATCCTACTCATGCGAAAAATCAATCTATGGATTCTTGCCGGCATCATCTTGATCTCAGCGACTTCATATCGTGTTCTGCTCAAGACAGATCATTATGAAGTGTCGCAAGCTGAATCCAGTATCGAGCAACAACAGCAGGAAGCCGAGGCTATTCCAACGTTTAGTCAGAATGAAGTCAGATATGGCTCGTCCGGAAAGGATGTATATGAACTTCAGGGCCGCCTCAAATATTTAGGTTATTACTATGGTAAAGTAGACAGCGATTTTGGTGAAAAAACATTGGGCTCGGTGAAATGGTTCCAATCCGAATTCGGAATGAAGGCCGATGGAATCGTTGGAGCGAGCACTAAGCTGAAGCTCTATAACGCAACAAAGGATTGGCGTCCAACTGAACCAGGCCCAGGGCTAGCTTACTCTGGCGGCGGTGGAGGTCAAGGGGGAGGAGACACAGGTCAAGGAAACAATAAAGGTGACAGTGATGACAGCATGGGCAGCAACAACTCACTCGGCTTAACTCAGAATGAGATCAAGCTGATGGCCAATGCCGTATACGGAGAGGCACGCGGTGAGCCTTTTGAAGGACAAGTCGCGGTGGCTGCGGTTATATTGAACCGGGTGAAGGCTCCGCAATTTCCAGATACACCATCCGGCGTCATCTTCGAGCCGAGAGCTTTTACCGCTGTTGCTGACGGACAAATTTGGCTTGAACCAAATGAACAAGCTAGAAAAGCAGTATTGCAAGCCATTGACGGCTGGGATCCCACCGGAGGCTGCTTGTATTACTTCAATCCAAGAACAGCGACCTCGCCTTGGATCTGGACACGTGAGCAAGTGAAAACAATTGGTCAGCATATATTCTGTATGTAAGTTATAAAATGGGGATGACTGGGGCGAACAGCATATAAGCCTACCTTCATGCCAACTAACTTACATGCTCACTCTGGCAATCGGCGGCAGGTCCTCCGGTTGCTTCTGTGCTTTTGGATAGGTTAGAATGATGAGATATAAGAAAATTATGACAAACGAAAAAGGGGTTTTGGAACTTGACTAAAGCAGGATTTGAACGTGGCAGCAATCAGCATATTCGCATACACGTGCTGCCTACCAAGCGTTTTAAGACGTTTGCCATATCCCTCTACGTAGGGACTCCTCTTAAAGAAGATACAGTTACCAGCACAGCGCTTATTCCTTTTGTGCTTCGCAGAGGTACCGAATCCTATCCGGAAACCATTCAGTTCCGTGAGCAGCTTGAGGAGCTGTATGGTGCAGGCTTTGGTTTTGACGTATATAAACGAGGGGATCATCAAATTATCCAATTCCGAATGGATACCATTAATGACTCCTTTGTGCAGAGCAGTGAAAGCCTCCTGGATCGTTCGTTCTCCTTTTTGGGTGAAGTTGTAACAAATCCAGCTACAGAAAATGGAAAGTTTCGCTCCTCTTATGTTCAAGCGGAACGTGAAACCGTACGCAAGCGCCTGGAATCCATCGTTAATGACAAGATGAGATATGCAGCTGAACGCTGTATAGAAGAGATGTGCAAGAATGAACCTTACCGGCTGCATCCATTGGGTGAACGCTCAGAGCTGGATCAGATTAATGCGGCAACCCTATATACTTCATACGAAGAATGGATAAATAATGCTGGAATGGACTTGTATGTTGTCGGGGATACGACACTTGAAGAGGTAGAGGGCCTTGTCCAGAAATACTTCCAGTTGAATCGGGATCATTCTTTTGAGTACAAGACAGAAACAGGTCATCATGATCGCCGTGATGTTCAGACTGTGGTGGAAAAATTGAATGTAAGCCAAGGCAAGCTTAATATGGGCCTGAGGACCTCGATTACATACGGGGATGATCAGTACGCCTCCGCATTGACTTATAACGGAATATTGGGTGGTTATCCCCATTCCAAGCTCTTCGTTAATGTTCGAGAGAAGCACAGCTTGGCATATTATGCCTCCTCTAGATATGACGGTCACAAGGGTATTGCAACCATCCAGTCAGGGATTGAAATTCCGAATTATGAAAAAGCAGTCGAGATCATTCATCAGCAGCTTGCCGATCTAAAAGCAGGAGTCATCAGCGACTTGGAGCTGAATCAGACCAAGGCTATGATCCGTAATTTGCTGAGAGAAATTCAAGATTCTGCGTTTGAGATGATCTCGTATGATTTCAATCGGGTATTATCCGGTAAGGAACGCACGACGCAGGAGCTGCTGGAACAGATCGAGGCATTATCCAAGTCAGATATCCAGAAGGCAGCGGATACGTTTGAGCTGGATACGATTTATTTCTTGAGAGATCAGAAGGGGGAATGACCGGTGGAGAGCATACGGTATGAACACCTGCAGGAAACTTTGTATTATGAAGTGATGGACAACGGACTCTCCGTATATGTACTCCCGAAGCCGGGCTTCGAGAAGACCTATGCTACATTTGCGACAAAGTTTGGATCAGTGGACAATCACTTTAAAGTAGAAGGTAAAGAGGAACAGCGCGTTCCAGATGGAATTGCCCATTTTTTGGAGCATAAGATGTTTGAAGAGCCGGAAGGCGATATCTTTGCTACCTTTGCTTCGAACGGAGCTTCCGCTAATGCCTTTACAAGCTTTGATCAAACAGTATATCTGTTCTCAGCCACGGAGAATGTCAATAAAAACATCGAGACTTTGATTAATTTTGTACAAAATCCGTACTTCACTGATCAAAATGTGAATAAAGAAAAAGGGATCATTGGTCAGGAAATTAATATGTATCAGGATAATCCTGACTGGCGAGTTTATTTTGGATTAATTGAAGCCATGTTCCAGAAGCACCCGGTTCGGATTGACATCGCGGGTACCGTTGAATCCATCAGCACGATTACGAAGGAAACGTTGTACGATTGCTATAATGCATTTTATCATCCTAGCAACATGCTGTTATTTGTTGTAGGGGGTGTGGATGCAGGTGAAGTATTGGACCTTGTAAGAAATAATCAAGCAGGCAAAGATTATGACAAGCAAGGAAGAATCGAGCGCCTGTTTGAACAAGAACCGACGGAAGTCGGAGAGAAGCGGCGTGAAGCAAGACTGGCGGTTTCACTTCCTAAGTGCTTGTTCGGCTTCAAGGAGGCTACAAAGGGACTGCAAGGAGAAGAGCTTCTGCGTGAAGATCTAACAACGAGATTGATGATGGATTTGTTGTTTGGCTCAAGCACAGAGCTGTATCAGAAGCTGTACGATGAAGATTTAATATCTGACGGCTTTGGTCACGAGTATAACAGCTCACCGCAGTATCGATTCTCTGCCATCGGCGGGGACACCAAGGATCCGGATCTGCTGCTCTCCCGAGTGCGTGCGGAAGTCGAAGAGATCCAGAAGAGCGGCTTTGATGCAGCTCATTTTGAACGCACACGTAAAAAGAAAATGGGTGGTTACCTTCGAATGCTGAATTCACCCGAAAGTATTGCACATGAATTTACCCGTTATCAGTTTAGAGGCGGGGACTTATTCAACGTGCTGCCGATATATGAGTCGATTACACTGGAGGATGTCAACAGACGTCTCAAAGAGCATGTGAATTGGGAGCAGCTAGCCGTGTCATTGGTGGTGAGTCCTTAATGGAGAGAGAAACCGGATCCTTCATGAAGCCTATTCTGGAGACTACGGTTCTGGTTACAGGAGCAAGCAGGGGAATTGGAGCATCCATCGCAGAACGATTTGCAAGCATTGGAATGAATGTAGTCATTCATTACATGAACTCTCATGAGGCTGCGAATGAAGTGGCGAGACGCTGTATGGATCACGGCGGCAGAATTATGACTGTATCTGCTGATTTGCGGAGCAAGGAACAGATTGAGCGAATGTATGAGAAGCTTAAAGCTCATAACATGCTGCCTGATATTCTCGTGAACAATGCGGGAGTAAGTCATTATGGCTTGCTGAGCGATGTGTCTGAGGAAGAATGGGACGCGGTTATGGCGCTCAATTTAAAGGGTGTGTTTTTGTGCACCCAGATGTTTATGCCGCACATGATATCGCAGCGTTATGGACGTATTATTAATGTTTCTTCGATATGGGGAATATCAGGTGCCTCCTGTGAGGTGCTTTATTCCACAACAAAGGGCGGCATCAATGCCTTCACCAAAGCACTAGCTAAGGAGCTTGCTCCTTCAGGCGTTACCGTTAATGCGGTTGCGCCAGGCGCTGTAGAGACTGAAATGATGCAGACGTTTGATGCGGATGAAATCAAATCCATCGAAGAGGAAATTCCGGCAGGCAGGCTGGCGAAGCCGGATGAAATCTCTTCGCTGGTTTACTTCCTGGCCCTGCCGGAATCCGGCTACATTAATGGTCAGATCATATCGCCGAACGGCGGCTGGCTGACATAAAGCGGTTGTATAAACTAACCAGTATATAAGAAACTTCATTTGCTCATATTAACTACTGCCCACTTTTAAATCTCATGCTTTGTGCAAAGGAGGATTTAATAATGTCAACAGTAGTGAGTAACTATGATGCATGGAAGAAGTTTCTAGGTGAGCGTGTCGTGCAAGCCGAAAAATTGGGGATGAGCCAAGATGTAATTAACAAATTGGCTTATGAGATTGGTGATTTCCTTGATGAGAAAGTCGATCCTGCTAACCAATCCAACCGCGCATTAAAAGAACTGTGGGATGTGGGCGATGATGAAGAACGTCGCACCATCGCAAAACTTATGGTCAAATTGGCCAAGAAAAATGCATAACTCATGCATAGGAGAGCTCCCGTAAGGGGGCTTTTCTCTAATTGTTACATTCGTGTTCTTGTAATTCATTTTTATTTTATATATCATAAGTAAGACCCGTGTTTGATGGATGTCAGATGCAACATTTTTATATAAAAATGTGCTGATTATGTCGAATGATGAGGAATAAGGCTTCAGAGGTGTTTAAATGGAGTACAAACAGTGGTATATGGAATATAAAATACATAAGAACAGACCCGGTCTATTAGGTGACATTGCTTCCATGCTGGGTATGCTCGAAGTGAACATTTTGACAATAAACGGAGTCGAGGGCAAGACAAGGGGTATGCTTCTTGAATCCGACGACGATGAGAAAATAAAGCTTCTTGGAGAAATGCTCAAGAAGGTTAACAATATTACGGTGACAGCGCTCCGTGCTCCGCGACTTGTTGACATTCTGGCCGTGCGTCACGGCAGATATATCGATCGCGATTCGGATGATCGTAAGACGTTCCGTTTTACCCGTGATGAGCTGGGACTGCTTGTGGACTTTTTGGGTGAAGTATTCAAGAGAGAGGGTAATCAAGTCATTGGTCTTCGCGGAATGCCGCGAGTGGGCAAGACGGAATCCATTATTGCTGGCAGTGTCTGTGCAATGAAGAGATGGACGTTTGTTTCTTCTACGCTCCTTCGTCAAACGATTAGAAGTCAAATGTCGGAGGACGAGATGAATCCGAACAATGTATTTATCATTGATGGTATTGTGAGCACAATAAGATCTAATGAAAAGCATTATAATCTCCTGCAGGAAATTATGAATATGCCGAGCACCAAGGTTATTGAGCATCCTGACATTTTTGTTCAGGAATCTGAATATGACTACAATGATTTTGATATTATTATTGAGCTTCGGAATAATCCGGATGAAGAGATTTTATATGATACATTTACTGCAAATTATACAGACGATCTATAAGATTAAATGACAATTTAAAGAAATGTGTTTATATACATGCATCTTAGCGAATACGAAAGAATGAGGAGGAATTGGCATGTCTGAACTGGGTCAGCAGTTGAAGGAGGCCCGGCTGCAAAAAGGATTGAGTCTTGATGACGTTCAAGAGATGACTAAGATTAGAAAAAGGTATCTCGAAGCGATTGAATCGGGTGACTACAAAGTGCTGCCAGGCAGCTTCTATGTGCGGGCGTTTATTAAAACCTATGCAGAGACGGTGGGCTTGAATCCTGAGGAGCTGCTGGAGGGTCACAAGAAGGATGTTCCTGCTGCGGAGCAGGAAGCCACCATGGAACCTGTCATGCAGAAGCGTTCCAGCCGTCCGCAAGCAGAACGGAACAATAAATGGCTGTCTATTGTGCTGCCATGGACTTTTTTATTCTTAATTTTGGTTCTTATTTATATCTATTGGGTGCCTAACCTGAATCAGGCAGATGATTCAAACGAGCCATCTACAGAACAAACGGATAACCAGCCTTCAACGACTACACCTGAGCCAGATGCTGGTGAAGATGCGGAAGATCCTGGATCTGAAGTAGGCGGTGGCGATCCGAACGGTGAGGAGAATCCAGACGCAACAGCACCTGAAGAAGGGACAGGCCAGGAAGAAGAACCTGTGGACGAAGAACCTGTAGAGGATGTTCCCGTGACCGTTACAGAGAGCGGCACTTCAGGCAACATTACCATTTTTGATGTGACCGGCGGAAGTGCGGAAGAACCAATTACCGTTGAAGTTAAGGCTTCTGGTGAGAGCTGGCTCGAGATGTACAATGGTCAGAATTCAAGTGGTGAGCAGCTAGTGTCTGGCTTAACGGCTGCTGGAGACAATCATAGCTTCGAGTTGACCTCGGAAGGGATGTACATTAAGTCAGGCTATGCCCCAGCGACAGAAATCACTGTAAATGGTCAAGTGGTGACGGACGGCAAGACAACGAATCGTATTTTACTTCAGCTAGCTGAAGGCGAAAATACGGGTTCAACACAAGATGGTACGAACAGCGATAGTGAACCGGGCTCTGAAGACGGTCAATAAAATAGGTCTCATCGAACATGTACAGCGCATTCGCTGTACATGTTTTTACGAGATATCGTGTAGGACATACCTTAAACGCCATGATTAGACTTCACATGTATTGTTTTAATATAATGGTACACAAGGTCAAATTACATCGAAGGGAAGTGTTTTTAACATGAGTTCAGAAAGTTCATTTGATATTGTATCCAAACTCGACTTGGCAGAATTAACGAACGCAGTTACACAAGCAGAGAAGGAAATAGGGAGTCGTTATGATTTTAAGGGAAGCAAGAGCAGCCTGAAGATTGAGAAGGACGCACTCATCATTGTTTCGGACGATGAATATAAGCTAAATGCAGTAATTGATGTACTGCAATCCAAGATGGTGAAGAGAGGTCTGCCTCTCAAAAATTTGGATTACGGCAAGATAGAGCCTGCTTCGATGGGAACGGTAAGACAACGTCTTGGCTTCAAACAGGGGATTGACCAGGATAATGCGAAGAAGATTAATATTCTGATTCGTGATTCCAAACTGAAGGTGAAGAGCCAGATTCAAGGAGATCAAATCCGTGTAACCGGAAAGAGTAAAAATGATCTTCAAGCGATTATTCAATTGCTGCGTTCAAGTGATCTTCCATTGGATCTGCAATTTACGAATATGAAGTAAACGGCTGTTCCTGTTACGCTATCGCCTATGTAAATGATGCAAATGATGCTGTTCAATTGCGTTCCTCTTAACGTATGTCTTTTTTGACATGTAAATTGGGGTATAATATACTCGGTGGGGACTTATAAAGACACGAATGTTTGTTATTAATATTACATATCTCAGGCAAAAAAGACTTGGAGCAGGAAGATGCTTGTTCCTAATAGTACGATGTAAAGGGGAGGCGCTTTTTTTTAGAATTTACCTAACCGGATTACACTGGCAAGAATTTTTATGATTCCGGTCATGATGGTGTTCTTGCTTGTTGATTTTGATATGTATCCATCACCGATTCAGATCGGGGATTATACATTGCCGTACAACCAGCTCATTGGAGCGATTATATTTATTATTGCGGCAAGCACGGATGGTATTGATGGATATATAGCCCGAAAGCATAACCTTGTTACTAACCTGGGCAAGCTTCTCGATCCACTTGCAGACAAGCTCCTTATTACTGCGGTGCTCGTATCTCTGGTGGAGATGGGGAGCATTCCTTCGTGGATTGCCGTTGTTATTGTGAGCAGAGAGTTTGCCGTTACAGGTCTTCGACAGATCGCTCTGCTTGACGGCTCTGTCGTTGCTGCGAGCGCTTGGGGAAAGATCAAAACCATTGTTCAAATCGTGGCCATCTCGCTGCTGCTGCTGAACAATTTCCCGTTTGCCTTTATCGGAATACCGATGGATACCATATTAATATGGCTGGCAACCTTGATTACGATATACTCAGGTATTGATTATTTCGTGAAGAACAAGCATCTGCTAACCCAGTCCAGAGCGTAATAAATGACAAAAGCAATAGGTGATCCTATTGCTTTTTTTGAAAATTTTATTCAAAGTTGTAATCATGAATCCAAGAAGCGGCTTCTAATATAGAAGCTATCCGACACAGTGGAAATGGGGGCATCGTTATGAAAGCAGAAATTATTGCAGTAGGCACGGAGCTGTTGCTTGGGCAAATTGTAAATACGAACGCGCAATTTTTATCTAAAGAGCTGGCCGCGATCGGTATTGATGTCTATTTTCAAACAGTGGTTGGTGATAATGCGCTGCGGATGAAGCAGTCGATTGAGACGGCACAAAGCCGAGCCGATATCATTATTTTCTCGGGCGGAATTGGTCCGACACAGGATGATATTACAAAAGATGTTGTAGCTGAGCTTCTGGGCAGAGAGCTTCATATTGAACAGCGGTCTCTGGATAAGATTGAGCAAATGTTTACGAGCCGCGGAACGCTGATGACCGAGAACAATAAGCGTCAAGCGACATTAATAGAAGGGGCCACTCCCCTTACGAACGAGACAGGGCTTGCTCTCGGAAATGCGATATTTCAAGATGATCATTATTATATTATTTTGCCGGGACCTCCTAAAGAGTTGAAACCTATGTTCTCAGATCATGCTGTACCATGGCTTCAGCAGCATGCGCTTACCGGCGAGATGCCAATCTACTCTAAAATGCTGAAGTTTGCGGGGATCGGTGAATCTATGCTGGAGGATAAGCTGAAGGATCTTATTTCGGCACAGACCGATCCGACGATTGCTCCTTATGCTGGAGAAGGTGAAGTGACGGTTCGTATCTCTACCAAAGCCGGAAGCGAAAGTGAAGCCATGGTCAAGTTGAATGAGCTTGAAGTGCAGATTCAACAGCGTCTGCCAGAGCATTTGTATGCAAGCCATGATATTCCTATTGAACATGTCATTGTAGAGATGATGGCGGACCGTGAACTGACCCTGGGGGCTGCAGAGAGCTGTACAGGCGGCCTGCTCATGGAGCTGCTGACATCCATACCGGGGAGCGGGACCATGCTTCGTGGCGGGATCGTGTGCTATACAAATGAAATGAAGGAGAAGCTGCTGAATGTTCCCCATGCATATTTAGAAGGGGAGGATGCTCCTGGCGCGGTTAGCCCCGAAGTGGCTAAAGTGCTTGCAGAGCAGGTCCGGATGATAACCGATGCTGATTATGGATTGGCGGTTACGGGAGTAGCTGGCCCTGGTTATTCAGAGCGCAAGAAAGTTGGCCTTGTATATATCGGCATAGCGGAGCGTGGGGGAGAAACTGAGATCCACGAGCTTAACTTGAGCGGCAACCGGGAAACCATTCGTATTCGTTCAGCCAAAACGCTGCTGTACCGTTTATGGCGTAAGCTTGTTGAGAACGAGAAGCTGGATTGACACTACGGTAGACTGGTGTTCTAACCGTTTGACGATCAGCGAGGGAAGCAGTATACTGTATATATCGGAAGAACCGAAGCGAACTCGTTTTGCGGTGGTTCTTCCTTTTTTATTTCATTATTCAAATATGAAAGTCAGAGAGAGACAGGTGGGCGCCCGCTCCTCCAAAAAAAACCGAATGTATGTTCTCAAAAAATGCTTGGCAAACGACCATAAAGAGAGTATCATATACTTATAAACAAAGAAGGATGTGAGTTTATTGTCAGATCGTCGTGCTGCGCTGGATATGGCGCTCCGTCAAATAGAGAAGCAATTTGGTAAAGGTTCAATTATGAAACTGGGTGAATCAACTCACATGCAAGTCGAAATTGTACCCAGTGGATCAATTGCTTTGGATATTGCACTAGGAACCGGCGGTTTCCCTAGAGGCCGGATTATTGAAATATATGGACCTGAATCTTCTGGTAAAACAACCGTTGCACTTCATGCTATTGCTGAAGTACAGAAGCAAGGTGGACAAGCTGCATTTATCGATGCAGAGCATGCTCTTGATCCGCAATACGCTAGAAAGCTTGGCGTTAACATTGATGAATTGCTGTTGTCCCAGCCTGACACAGGTGAGCAAGGTCTAGAGATTGCAGAGGCGCTCGTAAGAAGTGGCGCGGTTGATATCGTTATTATTGACTCTGTAGCTGCACTCGTGCCAAAGGCAGAGATTGAAGGCGATATGGGCGATTCCCACGTTGGTCTTCAAGCACGTCTGATGTCTCAAGCTCTTCGTAAGCTGTCTGGTGCGATCAGCAAATCCAAGACGATCGCGATCTTTATTAATCAGCTTCGTGAGAAAGTCGGCATCATGTTTGGTAACCCAGAGACGACTCCTGGTGGTCGTGCTCTTAAGTTCTACTCCACTGTACGTCTTGACGTACGCCGTGTAGAGAGCATCAAGATGGGGAACGATGTTGTCGGGAACCGGACTCGGATTAAGGTCGTGAAGAATAAGGTTGCTCCTCCATTTAAGCAAGCAGAAGTTGATATTATGTATGGTGAAGGAATTTCCAGAGAAGGAAGTTTGCTCGACATCGCCACAGAATACAACATCGTGGATAAGAGTGGTGCGTGGTATTCCTATAACGGTGACCGTTTAGGCCAAGGACGTGAGAATTCGAAGCAGTTCTTGAAGGAGAATCCTGAGCTTACACAAACTATTGAGCTGAAAGTGCGTGAAGCAAGCAACTTAACAACGACGGTTCCAGCTCAGTCTGATGCTGAGAAAGCGAAGGAAGCTGAAGAAGAACAGGAATTGTTCGAAATAGAATAAAAGTATTCTTTTGATTTTCTGTAAACCGCAGCTCACTTTGATCTGCGGTTTTTTGTCTAGTTATACAGATACACCACAAATTTAGTAATGAGGGAAGTGAGAGACACAGGATGAATGACAATTACGAGCAGGATATGAACCAGGACATAGAGCAGGGTGTCTCCCATTTTCCTAATGAATCACTAGAGATCACTCGAGTGGAGAAGCTGCGAGGGCGTGAAGCGAGGTATATGATATCGTTTGGTCCGTATGAGTTGTCTGTATTAGAAGACGTAATGATCAAATACCGAATGATCAAGGGGAATTCATTTCACAAGACGGAGCTTGAAGAAATTGTTATAGCTGATGAGAAGCAGCGAGCTTATGTACAAAGTCTAAAATTCCTTGAACGGAAGCCGCGGACAAGGCACGAGATGGCACAGAAGCTGAAGCAAAAGGAATATGTGGACTCAATAATTGAAGAGGTATTATCAAGGTTGGAGCGAGAGAGGCTGATTGATGACGCATTCTACGCAAAAGAATGGGCCATACAGCGTATTTCCAACCACCGAAAGGGGAAACTGTGGGTAGGGCAGGAGCTTCGGCAGAAAGGAATAGCCAAAGAACATATTCAGCTTGCTCTTGGAGAAGTCAGTGTTGAGGAAGAATGGGACAGCGCGATGACTGCTGGACGGAAGAAGTGGGATCAGATTAAAGGGGATGTGCTCGAGAAGAAGCGTAAAACCTACCCCTTCTTAATGCGCCGTGGATATTCTGGAGAGGTAACAAGGAAGGTAATAGGGCAGCTTCAATCACAGTATACGGATGAGTATACAGGGGAAGTCGATGAAGAGGATATATTGGACTAAGAAGGTCCATAGCATAAAAAGCGCATTCTCTTGACAATTTCTTAACACGAATACTAAAATGTACATGAGTCCCATATGCGAATAAGTATTTTTTCCTTCCAAAAAAATCCTTTGTTCGACCTTCGTATGGTCCACTCGTTTAATGATGTAAGACCATTGCTTTTGTCGATGGTAATATGTACATGCCCTGCGTGTACAACAAGAAGACGGTGATTGCGACCGTTTCCATTTTTATTTTTGTAAAATGTGTAAGATTTGAACACAACAATTGCAAATATCCCAAGGAGAAATCCCTTGGAGGAATCAACGAGGAGGTGAACATAATGGGTGTAGACATCCTGATTCTCGTTGTTGCCGCTTTAGCTACTGGGGTTATTGGGTTCCTTGCCGGATATTTTATTCGCAAATCTTTAGCTGAGGCTAAAATTTCTAGCGCGGAAGAAGCTGCTGTCCAAATCGTAGAGAATGCGAGAAAGGATGCAGAGGCGCTGAAGAAAGAAACGGTACTGGAAGCAAAGGACGAAGTCCATCGTGTACGTACCGAAGCTGAAAAAGACATTCGTGAGCGTCGAAATGAAGTTCAACGACAAGAAAGACGATTGTTGCAAAAGGAAGAGTCGCTGGATAAAAAAATGGAGTCCTTGGAACGCAAAGAAGAACAAGTGGCCAACAAAGAGAAACGTATTGATGAAACACAGCAACAAATTGAAATGATCTACAAGAGTCAGGTCACTGAGCTTGAGCGAATCTCTAATCTGACGATGGAGGATGCGAGAAGCATCATCTTATCTAACGTAGAGCAAGAGGTTCGACTGGAAACAGCTCAGATGATTAAAGAGATTGAACAGCAGGCGAAGGAAGAAGCTGACAAGAAATCTCGTGAAATTATTACCTTGGCGATTCAGCGTTGTGCAGCAGACCATGTTGCGGAAACAACCGTATCTGTTGTAACACTGCCTAACGAAGAAATGAAGGGCCGTATTATCGGTCGTGAAGGCCGTAACATTCGTGCTCTTGAAACCCTTACTGGGATTGACCTCATTATCGATGATACACCGGAAGCGGTTATATTGTCCGGATTTGATCCGATTCGCCGTGAGATTGCCCGCACCGCCTTGGAGAAATTGGTGGCTGATGGACGTATTCATCCAGCTCGAATTGAAGAGATGGTTGAGAAGTCTCGCAAAGAGGTGGATGAACGTATTCGTGAATATGGAGAACAAGCTACTTTCGAAGTGGGAGTACATGGTCTTCATCCGGATTTGATCAAAATTTTGGGCCGTTTGAAATTCCGTACAAGTTATGGACAGAACGTACTGAAGCATTCGATGGAAGTCGCATATTTAACAGGGCTTATGGCTGGAGAGCTTGGCGAGGATATCGTGCTTGCTAAACGTGCCGGGCTCCTTCATGATATCGGTAAAGCACTGGATCACGAAGTGGAAGGCTCACACGTGGAGATTGGTGTGGAGCTGGCGAAGAAATACAAAGAACATCCGGTTGTAATCAACAGTATTGCCTCTCACCATGGAGATGCGGAAGCAACTTCAGTGATTGCGATGCTGGTGGGTGCAGCGGACGCTCTGTCAGCAGCAAGACCAGGGGCACGTCGTGAAACGCTCGAAACCTACATCAAGCGTCTGGAGAAGCTCGAAGCGATCTCAGAATCGTTTGAAGGTGTTGAGAAATCATATGCGATTCAAGCTGGACGTGAGATTCGTGTTATGGTTCAGCCGGACAAGATTGATGATGCAGAGTCATTCCGCTTAGCTCGAGATATTTCCAAAATGATCGAGAATGAGCTGGATTACCCTGGACACATCAAGGTTACGGTCCTTAGAGAGACACGTGCAGTGGAATATGCGAAATAAGGATTATGCATAATCCTTGAATAAGAATGAACGTCAGAAAGTGGCCGGATAACGGCCACTTTTCTCATTCATAGATGATTCTTGATTTATTAATTGGGTTAATAAGGAGGCAACGCACATTAAAGTTTTATTCATAGGTGACATTGTAGGCAGCGTTGGTCGTACAGCAGTGAAAGAGAATTTACCTTATCTCAAATCGAAATACAATCCTCACATCATTATTGCCAATGGTGAGAATGCAGCGTCTGGCCGCGGTATCACTCAAGCGATCGCCAGACAATTTTTCGATTGGGGAATTCACGGCATCACCATGGGGAATCACACATGGGATAATCGGGATATTTTCGAGTTCATCGAGGATGAGCCGCGTTTGATTCGGCCTGCCAATTTTCCGGATAACACCACTCCAGGCAACGGTCATGCCGTCATCAAGGCTAACGGTAAAGAGCTAGCCATTGTTAATCTTCAAGGCCGTACCTTTTTGCCGCCGCTGGATTGTCCCTTCCGCAAAGCAGATGAGTTGGTGGATGAGCTTAAGAAGAAGCACAAGTGCATTCTAGTCGACTTCCATGCTGAAGCCACTTCGGAGAAGATTGCCATGGGCTGGTATCTCGACGGAAGAGCATCGATGGTCGTGGGGACGCATACACACGTCCAAAGCAATGATGAGCGAATCTTGCCAGAAGGAACAGCGGTTATTACAGACGTTGGCATGGTAGGCCCAAGAGACGGCATACTTGGCATGAAGCGGGATGCTGTATTACAGAAATTCCTGACAGGCTTGCCGGTTCGGTTCAATGTGGATGAAGGGAAGTGGCATTTCCACGCGGTAGTCGTTGAGATGGAGGAGTCCACTGGCAGAGCAGTGAAGATCGAGAAGATCAGACTTATGGAAGATGAGTGGCGCATGGAATAAAGGCTGCTCATAGCAAGGTGGGCCTTCGTATTCACCATCCATTGCAAGCACAGATGAGGCTGTAAAAAAGAAGGAATTTTTTTGTATCTCGCGAATAACATTTATTAGAGTCTGTTCAAGAAAAAGATCTCACCGATGTATCGAAACGGACTTCCGTGCTAACAAAAAGGAACGTGGATCAAGCTGTTCAAGTTGCTGCATTTGTCACATGTTTGTTGGACCATGCATTTGAAAACATTCCATCATCCTATTCCCAGGGGAGGTACTTATCATGGAAGTATTAAAAGTTTCAGCCAAGTCCAATCCGAATTCAGTCGCAGGTGCATTAGCCGGTGTTCTCAGAGAAAGAGGAAATGCTGAGTTACAGGCGATTGGAGCGGGAGCTCTTAATCAAGCGATAAAAGCAGTTGCCATTGCCCGGGGATTCGTGGCACCGAGCGGAGTTGATCTGATCTGTATTCCTGCCTTCACGGACATCGTCATTGATGGGGAGGATCGAACAGCCATCAAACTAATTGTTGAGCCGAGATAGCATGCTGATTCCTTACTCGTCTTAAAGCCTGTTTGCCATCGTTGCAAACAGGCTTTTTTGCATTGCTTGCAGCACGATGGATAGCTCAAGAAGAAATATATAGGTTGGTTACACTTCTAAATTGCATATATAGATAGGAAGTGTTTAATCCCGATCAAGGAGAGACGGTCATGGTGAATACAATACCTGTGGTTGACATGCATTGCGACGTGCTCAGCAAAATCCAAATGAATGCAGAGCTTCAGTTCTTAAAAGGTCCCGGCCTTGATGTAACTCAGCAGCGACTCGAAGAAGGCAATGTCATGCTTCAAACCTTTGCTATATATCTATCTGAGAAGCTGGGGAGTCTTCGATTTGAGCATATTATGAAGCAGATCGAGATTTACAATCAGCTCGGCTTGAAGCTGGTGCAGTCCAAAGAAGACATTTCATTTCTTCGGAAACATCTCAACAACATGAGAGGCGGACAATGGGGGCTTCTATCGCTTGAAGGTGTCGATGGGCTGGAAGGCAATCTTTATTATTTGGAGCTGTGCTACCGGCTAGGTGTTCGGTTTGTCGGTATTACATGGAATCATGCCAATTGGGCAGCAGACGGCATCCTCGAAGCGAGAAATGGAGGTTTTACGAACAAAGGCAGATCCCTCCTTCACAGATGTAATGAGATTGGCATGCTGATGGATGTATCCCATTTGTCCGAAGCTGGATTTTGGGAGCTAGCTGATACATCCGCCCAGCCTTTTATCGCGTCACATTCCAATGCACGAAGTGTTTGCCCGCATCCGAGAAATTTGACCAACGATCAGATTCGGGCTGTCGTCGCTTTGAATGGAAGAATTGGAATGACGTTCGTTCCATGGTTCGTCAAGGAGAAGGGACCTGTGAAGATCTCAGATCTATTGAAGCATATTGAACGAGTCTGTGAGCTTGGAGGAGAGAAGCATTTGATGTTTGGATCGGATTTTGATGGAATTCATGAGTGGATACAGGGACTGGAGCATCCAGGAACATATCCTGAACTCGTAAACACGCTTCTGAAGCACTATCCCGAATCCGTCGTTCGAGGCTTCATGTATGACAATATTTTGTCATTTATGGAGGAAAACTTGAAGTCCAAGGAGCGTTGAAGCGATTAAAGTCATCCGAAATGTCGGGATGGCTTTTCATTTTGTTCTTAATATGGGTATAATAATGGATGGAGTATTACAGATAGAGAGACAAGGAGTGTTAGTAAACATGAGTAAAACTGTACCTGTAGGCGTATCAGCACGCCACATCCATTTGACGCAAGAGCACGTTGAGGTGCTGTTTGGCGCTGGATACCAATTGACTGAATTTAAACCGTTGTCCCAACCTGGACAATTTGCTGCAAATGAGACTGTTGCCGTAATCGGCACAAAAGGTCAATTCGATAAAGTGCGTATTCTTGGACCGGCTCGTCCTGCGAGCCAGCTTGAGATTTCCCGCACAGATTCCTTTGCGATCGGTATTAAAGCACCTGTTCGTGAATCAGGCTCCATTGATGGAACACCTGGAGTGACATTGAAAGGACCGGCAGGCGAGGTTACCCTTGAAGAGGGCGTAATTGTTGCGGCCAGACACATTCATTTCCATACTTCCGATGCAGAGAAATGGAATATTAGAGACAAAGAAATGCTGAAGGTTCGTCTCGGTGGCGAACGCGGTTTGGTACTTGAAAATGTCATCGCCCGTGTATCTGATTCCTTCGCACTGGATATGCACATTGATACCGATGAGGCGAATGCCTCTGGAGCTAAAACTGGCGACGTAGCTGAAATTATCGACTAATAGTTAATTAAACGATGGTCCTATGAGGGTTGTTCACTTTGGAGCTTTTTACCAAAGGGACAACCCTCATTTTCTTATAAGATTGAACCGATTATACAACACCTTAAGAGAAGGATTGTGGATATGCAGAATAAAGCATGTTATAATTTGGTGTAATGCCTTTTTTGTTAGCGGAGGCACTTGTGTTTCAATCATTGATGCTTATCATTGTGAATAGATTCAGCGTAAGGAGTGACCGTGTGACCATGGCGAAAGAGAAGAAAGATTACTCCAAATATTTTGATTTTTCGGATGCGAAAGTCATTTCGGAAGATGAGTTTGGCAAGAAAATCCGGATTCGTGGACGGGAGATCAATATCATTTCGGAGCCTGACCATAGACGTGAGAAGCAACGGGGTAAGGAAGACATTCAGGTCATTTATGAGAGCGCAGTTCCCGAAGAGATGAGAACGATCGGCAAAGGGAAGCATTATCTTGTATATACCTATGGCTGTCAAATGAATGAGCACGACTCAGAAACGATCAAGGGTATTCTGGAGGAAATGGGCTACCAGCCAACAGAGGATCGCAAAGAGGCGGATATTATTCTGCTCAATACCTGTGCCATTCGTGAGAATGCAGAAGATAAAGTGTTCGGAGAGCTTGGTCATTTGAAGCATTTGAAGACGGAGAAACCGGACCTTCTGCTCGGCGTTTGCGGCTGTATGTCTCAGGAGGAAACTGTAGTCAATCGAATTCTCCAAAAGCATGGTTTCGTAGACATGATCTTTGGTACTCATAATATTCACAGACTGCCTCACCTTATTAATGAAGCCTTCTTCAGTAAAGAGATGGTGGTAGAAGTCTGGTCCAAAGAAGGCGATATTATTGAGAACATGCCGAAGAAACGTCAAGGGATGCGGGCATGGGTCAACATTATGTACGGCTGTGACAAATTCTGTACATACTGTATCGTACCATTTACGCGTGGTAAGGAGCGGAGCCGCCGTCCGGAGGATGTTATAGCTGAAGTTCGGGATCTTGCTCGTCAAGGCTTCAAGGAGATAACACTGCTCGGTCAAAACGTGAACGCTTACGGTAAAGACTTCACGGATATCAAGTACGGCTTCGGTGATCTCATGGATGAGATTCGCAAGATTGATATTCCACGGGTCAGATTCACGACTTCACATCCACGTGATTTCGACGATCATCTGATCGAGGTACTGGCTAAGGGCGGTAACTTGGTAGAACATATCCATTTGCCGGTTCAGTCCGGCAGTACGGCAGTTCTGAAGAAAATGAGCCGCAAGTATACAAGAGAGCGTTATTTGGAGCTCGCAAGCAAAATTAAACAAACGATTCCTAACGCCGTGCTTACTACGGATATTATTGTGGGCTTCCCGGGCGAGACGGATGAGCAATTCGAAGAAACGCTGTCACTCGTTCGTGAAGTTGGATATGATTTTGCCTATACCTTCATTTATTCTCCACGTGAGGGAACACCTGCGGCAGTCATGGAAGACAATGTTCCGATGGAGGTTAAGAAGGAACGGCTGCAGCGTCTGAACAAAGCGGTTCAGGAGTACAGCTATGAGGCCCACGAGCGGATGAAGGGACAAGTCGTCGAGGTTCTGGTTGAGGGTGAGAGTAAGAACAATGAAGCCGTGCTCTCAGGGCGTACACGAGGCAACAAGCTGGTTCACTTCGAAGGATCCAAGGATTTGATCGGTACCTTCGTACAGGTTGAAATTACAGACGCTAAATCATGGTATATTAAAGGTGAACTCGTGTCTCTGCCTCAAGCAGCGAACCAGTAACCACACACCAACAGACAGCATGACATTGCAGGGTGAGAAATTCAAATCAAGAATGGAGCGATCATTCATGGCAGAGGATAGTGTAAAAGTCAATCAATATGGTATGCCTTCATTTAATGCGCGAGATCTCATTATACGCGATGATATTATGGTAAAGGCAAAAGAACTGGCCGATTTGATCGGCACTAGCGAAGAAGTACAGCACTTTAAACAGGCGGAACTTAAGATTCGTGAGCATGAACGGGTTCAAGGTCTGATTCAGAAGATGAAGAAAAAGCAAAAGGAAATCGTCGCGTTCGAATCGTTTCAAAATAAAGAAATGGTTGAAAAAATTGAACGAGAAATCGAGGAGCTTCAGGACCAAATTGACAATATTCCTCTGGTAACGGAATTTCAGCAAAGTCAGAGTGATATCAATTATTTGCTGCAGCTTGTCATTTCAGTAATACATGATACCGTGTCGGAGAAAGTAAATGTCGAGACGGGTGCGGAGGCTCCTCCGTCAAGATGTGACTAAAGACAAGAGTGCGGAATTTAAACATTTCCGCGCTCTTTTTAGTGTGATCACAAGTACCACAGGGAACCAATCCATCATTAAATAGTAGTATTATGAAATGAATTCAGGGAATTATAATTTTACATCTAGGGGGGACATCTATGAATATGGTAGAAGAAATGATCAAGGATGCTGATGAACGCTTTTGGGGACTACTCGGGTGCAGGCTCATCGGTGTAACAGAGGATGAAATTACAATAGCGGTAACGGCAGGAAAGAAGCATACGAATTCAATGGGAATCATCCACGGCGGAGTATTATCCTCATTAATGGATCAAGCGATGGGAATGGCTGCCGTTCATGCCAAGCAGCTGGATCACTGTGTCACAACCAACCTAAATGTTCACTATCTTGCTCCAATGCGAGAAGGGGAATTAATCGTGACAGCTAAAGTTATTCATGAAGCAGGTAGGAGTCTGACCACTACTGCAGAAGTGAGAAATGCCGATGGAGTGATCGGGTGTATGGCAACCGCCTCTTTCCGTTTAGTTATCCCTAAGAAATAGAATGATCAGCATGTAAATCTATATCGCAATAGCTTCTGGGTAAGGTTGACAAACAGTATCATGATGTCATAATGAAAATATCAAAATGAAATCATAGCGGTGATAATCCATGAATGAAGAACGATATCAGATAGAACATGACGAAGATCGATCCGTACCCGCTGGTCAGAAGAAGAAATATCGCACACCGGATGGTGTACCAGCAGATATTGTGATGTTTACCCTTACGAAGCGAGAACGCAAGACTGTAACCAAGACATTACCCATCCGTGAATTGAAAGTAATGCTGATTAAGCGTAAATCTTGGCCTTTCGCAGGTAAGTGGGCTTTGCCGGGTGGTTTTTGCCAGGAGAACGAATCAATTTATGATGCTGCCAAGCGAGAGCTGATGGAAGAAACCGGGGTCGATGGCGGTCACCTCGAGTATTTGGGTGTATACAGCCAGCCGGGCCGGGATCCGCGTGGGTGGATCATCTCCCATGCTTTTTTTGCGCTTGTTGAGGAATGGATGCTGGAGCATAGACAAGCGGCAGATGATGCAGAGGATGTTGGCTTATTTACGATTCGGGAAGCGTTAAATGAATTGGAGCTCGGATTTGATCATAGAACGATTATTGAAGATGCCTACAAAAGAATTCAGCAGCAAATGCTGCAAACGACGATCGCCAGACAGTTTCTGCCCCAGCACTTCACATTAAGCGAACTATATCAGGTTATCCAAAGCGTAGTACCCGATTTTGAAGAGCCTAATTTTATTCGTAAAATTACATCAACTCGAAGCCGTCAGGGGATAATTGAAGATGTCAGGGATGAAGAAGGAAACCCGGTCAGTTCTAATCAATATTCTCAGCGCCCAGCACAGCTGTACCGCTTCACAGAACTTGTGCCGAGATTATCTATTTATACTTGATTATCTAAGGAGTGAAGAATGTGAGAGCTCTGATCGTTATTGATTATACGAAGGATTTTGTGGATGGGAAGCTTCCTGTTGGAGAACCCGGGATTGCGATTGAACAAGCTGTTGTGCAAATAACGAAACAATTTATACAGAATCAAGACCTGGTTGTAATGGCTGTTGATCTGCATGAAGAGAATGATCCTTACCATCCGGAGACGAAGCTGTTTCCCCCTCATAACTTGCGGGATACAGAAGGAAGACAACTCTATGGAGAGCTTGCGGCGGTCTATGAAGCGAACAAGAGCTCGATCTATTGGATGGACAAGACAAGATACAGTGCATTTGTCGGTACCGATCTTGAACTGAAGCTGCGCGAGCGTGGTATTACAGAGGTTCACTTGATTGGGGTGTGCACCGATATTTGTGTGCTTCATACAGCAGTAGACGCCTACAACAAAGGCTTTTCGATTACGATATACGATGATGCAGTAGCTAGCTTTAATGAGGCAGGACATGTTTGGGCGCTGGGTCATTTCAAAGGCAGCCTCGGGGCTGATGTATTCACATTTAACAATAAAGAGGACACAAACCTCTAACCATATGAATTTGTTTTGGCTTTTTTTTATCGGCCTTGAGAGGATGAGTTAGATGCAAACGATTAGCCTGGCTTTACATACGGACAAATATCAAATTAATATGATGTACGCTCATTGGGTGAATGGGACACACAAGCGCAAAGCGGTATTCGAAGCCTATTTTCGCAAGCTTCCGTTTAAGAACGGGTATGCCGTGTTTGCCGGCCTGGAGCGGATAGTGCATTATATTAGCAATCTTCGCTTTACGATGGAGGATATTAAATATTTGTCCAGCCAGGAAGAGAATTATGACCCTGCTTTCTTGGAGGAGCTGCTTCAATTTTCATTCCAGGGTACGATCTATTCCATGAAAGAAGGAGCCATGGTATTTCCGGATGAGCCGCTGATTCGCGTCGAAGGAAACATTATGGAAACACAGCTGGTAGAGACTGCCATTTTGAATTTTATGAATTATCAGACTCTGATTGCAACCAAAGCATCGAGAATCAAGCAAGTATCTGGAAATGATGCGCTGCTCGAATTTGGGACGAGGCGTGCTCAGGAGGCCGACGCAGCGATATGGGGAGCACGTGCGGCTTATGTTGCTGGATTTGATGCGACCTCCAATATGCTGGCAGGGGAACAGTTCGGTATTCCGACGGCAGGCACACATGCACACTCCTGGGTGCAGAGCTTTGAGACAGAGCAGGAGGCTTTTGACGCCTATGCCAAAGTGATGCCTGATCAGGTCACTCTGCTGGTTGATACATTTGATACCTTGGGAAGCGGTGTTCCGCATGCCATCGCTACGGCCAAAATGCTGGAAGCCCAAGGTAAGAAGATGAATGCGATCAGACTCGACAGCGGAGATTTGGCTTATCTGTCCATTCAGGCACGCAAGATGCTGGACGATGCAGGTCTGCCATACGTTAGAATCGTCGCTTCCAATGACCTGGATGAGCATACGATCTTCAATTTGAAGGCACAGGGTGCCAGAATTGATACGTGGGGTGTGGGGACTCAATTAATTACTGCTGCTGATCAGCCTTCCCTAGGTGGGGTGTATAAGCTTGTCGAACGCGAAATGAACGGAAAGATGGAGCCAACCATTAAAATCTCGGCCAATCCCGAAAAGGTGACAACACCAGGGAAGAAAGAGGTTTACCGTTTAATTGATCCGGAGACGAATAAAGCGATCGCAGATTATATTTCCTATCCTGATGATGATCAGCCGAAAGACCAGCAAGCGCTGGAGCTGTTTAATCCGGTTCACCCGTACATTAAGAAAAAGGTGAAAAAGTATAATGCGGTTAATATGCTTGAACCTATATTCATAAATGGACGGCGAGTGTACGAGCTCCCAACCTTGGAGGAGATCAGAGCTTATCATCAGGAGCAGAAGGAAATGTTCTGGCCGGAATATTTAAGAAAATTAAATCCAGAAATTTATCGGGTTCATATCAGCCCTGCAGCATGGAATTTGAAGCAAAAAATGCTGGCGGAATATATACAGTCGTAATGCTATATCTATTTTAATAGAACGCCTTCTCAGCCTAGATTATATTAGGGTATGGGAAGGTGTTTTGATTCGTTCGGCTAATATAGGGTAGTAGATTAAATTGATCTATTTTTAATGGATGACAATTTAGGAAGGGGACCTGGCAATGAACAATATAGATAACCACACTCCGTTTAAAGCTTACATGGTGCGCAATGATGAGAAAGGCTTCAGAGCAGGAATTGAGGAGCTGACTCTTTCAGAGCTGCCGGATGAAGCAGTAACAATACAGGTGGAGTATTCCAGTGTGAACTATAAAGATGGTTTGGCAAGTACAGAGAATGGAAAAGTGGTGAGATCTTATCCGATTATTCCTGGGATAGATCTTGCAGGTACTGTTATATCATCTGCTGATGATCGCTTCAAGCAGGGAGATAAAGTATTAGCGACCGGATATGGGCTGGGTGTACAGCAGGACGGTGGTTATAGTCCTTATGCGAAGCTGCCGGCAGACTGGTTAATTCCGCTTCCGGATGGACTGACAACGAAGGAAGCCATGTCTATAGGTACGGCAGGATTTACGGCGGCCATGTCTGTGGAGGCACTGCTGCAAGCGGGGGTTACAACAGAAATGGGCCCTATTCTCGTTGCGGGTGCGAGCGGTGGTGTAGGTTCGATGGCAATCTCCATCTTGGCTCAGCTTGGATTTGATGTTATTGCAAGTACAGGGAAGAAGGATGCCGAAGAACAGCTTCTTCAACAACTTGGTGCACAGGAAGTGATTACAAGAGAGGACGCTTATCAAAAAGGTAAAGGTGCATTGTCCCCTGAGCGATTCGCCGGCGTCATCGATCCGGTTGGGGGATCTGCCCTGAATGCTGTACTCGCATCAGTTAAATATGGAGGCGCTGTGGCCATATCAGGCATGACCGGAGGGAACGCGTTTGAATCAACGGTATTTCCGTTTATCTTGAGAGGTGTATCACTGGTTGGAATTGATTCCGTATACTGTCTCCGGGATAGAAGACTGAAGCTGTGGAGACTGCTGGGTAAGGAATGGAAGCCGGAGACTGCACTTGTCCAAGGCGTAAACGAAATTTTCCTTGAAGAGCTGCCACAAACTTTGTCACGGATTCTCGAAGGCAGAGCTGTAGGCAGATCTGTTGTGAGACTGAATGAAGCTAAGTAGCTGATAATAAAACTATAACGTTAAAAAAACAGGATCGCTCATTGTATATGATCAGCGATCCTGTTTGCTGTGAATCTACATAGATTACGAGTCTGTCTGCTGTTACTTGGTCTTGTAAATTTCGCGCATGACGTGACCAAGCTCAGGTGCAATAATACGAGTTATGGCCAGCTTGACGGCTCCAGTGGAACCCGGCATCGAGAATATTGCTTTGGAGCCAATGACACCTCCCACAGCACGGCTTAGTATCGCTGCAGTACCAATATCCTCTGCAAAGCTGAGATATCTGAAGATTTCGCCAAAGCCAGGAAGCTCTTTGTCTAGCAAAGAATGTACAGCTTCATATGTATTGTCTCTAGGTGAGATCCCTGTGCCCCCAGTCAGTAGAATGGCTTCGATATCATCTCGAATAACCGATTGATGAATTACGGATTGAATAGTGGATGTATCGTCAGGGATAATGATATAATCGACGACAGTGTAGCCGGCATCACGCAGCAGCTCCTGCATGAGCTGACCGCCCTTATCCGTATCCTTCGTGCGGGTATCCGATACCGTAATAACCATGCACTGGACTGTCTCAGGTGCTTCATTGCGGTGCTCTTGGACAGAATTCATTTTTCTATCAGCCCTCCAGAATGTTCTATTCATAACAATAGACGATATAAGAGAAGTAAGCAATCATCGATTCAAGATCAACATACATCCAGAAAGGATATGATATTATGAAACTAAAACAGACATCTTCAGCTCCGATTCCCGTATATATCCTGTCTGGATTTTTAGGAAGCGGTAAGACAACACTGCTTGTGAAGCTGCTTGAATATTGGAAAAGTCAAAACCTCACTCCCGCTGTTGTCATGAACGAGCTGGGGGAGGTCAATCTGGACGGCAAGCTCATTGATCAACATGTACCCATGGCTGAGCTGCTCGGCGGTTGTATCTGCTGCTCTGTCCGAGATAATCTCGGTATCGAGCTTGTCCAGCTGGTGCAGAATACATCACCTGATGTCATTGTGATTGAAGCAACGGGCGCTGCGAATCCTATTGAAATTTTGGACGGGATTGCTGATACTTCCCTCTACATAGCGCTGGAGGTGAAAGGCCTCATCTCCGTGGTTGACAGCATTCATTTGCTGGAAACGTACCGCTTGCAGAAAGGCAAAACATTCCGGCTTATGCAAGAGCAGATCCGTGCTGCCTCCATCCTACTTCTCAATAAAACAGATCGGATTGAAGAAAAGGACCGGCCTGAGTTACTCAGCCTGGTTCAGGGTTGGAATGAGCATGCAGCTATACATTTTACAGAGCATTGCAATATCGATCCGGCCCTCTTGACGGAGGAGGCCAGTTATTTGATGAATTCCGAAAATAATACTGCTTCAGACTCCCGAGCACAGGAGAAGCATCAGCTTCATCACTCCCATAATCATGTAATGGTGTATACGCATTATTTTAGCAGCCAGATTAACAGCGTATTGTTTGAGCAATGGCTGAGGGAGCTGCCGCGTGATATTTACAGAGCCAAAGGGATTGTGGATTTTTCTGATACAGGAAGCCGCTTCTTATTTCAGTATGCTTATCGTGAGCCGGATTTTACAAAGCTGGGCCCAGGAGAAGAGCTGAAGGATGTAGGTGTATTTATAGGTGAACACTTTTCGAAGACGGAGCTGATCCAGCTGCTGCAGCAGCTTGAGGAAGAAAGTTCGAAGATTAAATCATAAAAAGTCGAATTCAGAGGAAAGTTATTGCATATTGATTATCATACCGATCTTACGGGTAATAGAATGAAAATGAGATTACGCGGAGGGATATAACAATGGCAATGACAAACATAGAGATGGAGACACAGACACAGATTGCAGCTTGTTTGGAAGCAATGAATGCATGTAACAAATGTTATGTCTCAAGTTTGAAGGAATATGATCTAGGCATTTTAAGAGAAAGTATCAGGCTGAACAGAGAAGCTGCCGAAATTTGCAGCTTTGCGGCTTCTGCGCTCAGCCGGGGTACAGATTACAAGGACGACATTCTGGCTCTTGTCGTTAAGGCCTGCAGAGCATGTGTGGCGGAATGCGAGAAGCATGAGCATCTGCACTGCAAAGCCTGCGTGGACAGCTGTCGCAAATGTGCAGAAGTATGCAGTCCAGCAGGCCTTACGGTATAATCACAAAATTACAATACTCCCGAATGAATTAGTCTTGCAAATAAGTGGATGATCAAGATATAATGTTACAAAATTATAAATTCAGTGATCGGGAGAGTAATGACAGAACACCTCATGTTTCAGCGAGCCGGGATGGTGCAAGCCGGTATGAAGGATCTGACAGGAAGCGCACCCGTGAGAAGGTACATTGAAACAACAGTAGGTGTACTCGTCATCAGCGGGCGTTATCCGCTTAGAGAGGAATCGAACAGGTTACCGGTTTCAGATAGCATTGCAGGTAAGTTGTTCGTATTCACATAGAGTGGTACCGCGGGAATATGTTAATCCATAGCTCTCGTCTCTGTAATTTACAGAGGCGGGAGCTTTTTTGTATATATTGGAATAGGGGTGTATGTATATGTTGATGGATAAGGTTGTCAGTTTGTTAGAACCGTTGTTGGATTTATCGAGAGTGGAGATTGAAGCGATGGTGGAGGTGCCTCCGCGTCCAGAGA
Organism: Paenibacillus sp. TCA20; assembly: GCF_000732325.1. GTDB lineage: Bacteria > Bacillota > Bacilli > Paenibacillales > Paenibacillaceae > Paenibacillus > Paenibacillus urinalis. The sequence goes on along the minus strand of NZ_BBIW01000001.1, from coordinate 163,334 downwards.
TGGGGGATTTGGCTTTTCCTTGCTTTACGCTCGCCAAGACAATGAGAAAGGCCCCGGCTGTTATTTCAGCAGAACTGGCTGCCAGCCTGACAAGTCCCGAACTTCGGGCTGAGGCTGCAGGTCCGTATATCAATTTTTATTTTAAACGCACCAATATAGCTTCGACCATGCTTACAGGGCTTGCTGATCCGCAGTTTGGAAAATTACAGATCGGTGCAGGCAAAAAAATGGTGATTGATATGTCATCTCCTAATATTGCGAAGCCCTTTGGTATCGGTCATCTGCGTTCCACAGTCATCGGGGCAGCGCTGTATCGAATGTATGAAGAGGCAGGATACACAGCAGAAAGCGTGAATCACCTGGGTGACTGGGGGACTCAGTTTGGTAAACAGATCGCGGCTTACAAAAGATGGGGTGAAGATGAACGACTTGCGAAAGAGCCCATAAAGGAATCGCTGCGATTGTATGTAAAATTCCATGATGAAGAAGAGAACGACCCAAGCCTGGGAACGGAAGCTAGAGAATGGTTTAAGAAGCTTGAGCAAGGGGATGAGGAAGCTGTATCCCTGTGGAAGTATTTTGTCGATATCAGCATGCAGGAATTTAACCGGATGTATGACCGTCTTGGCGTTAAATTCGATCATGTGCTCGGAGAGAGCTATTATATTGATCAAACGGACAATACAGTGACCAAGCTAAAACAATCCGGTCTGCTTACGGAAAGTGACGAAGCCATGGTCGTCAGATTGGATGAGGAAGGGATGCCGCCTTGTTTGATTATTAAGAAGGATGGAACAACCATCTATCCAACTCGGGATCTAACCACCGCATATTATCGTCATGAGGTCATGAAGGCAGATGAAGTGCTCTATGTCGTGGGTGCCGAGCAAAGGCTACATTTTCAGCAGGTGTTTGCTGTACTCGCCAAGATGGGAGAGAAGTGGTCTGAGCATTTCATCCATGTGCCCTTTGGTCTAATGAAGTTTGAAGGGCGCAAAATGTCTACGAGACGCGGTAAGGTTGTATTTCTTGAGGACGTGCTGGATGAAGCCGTAGAGCGGGCAGCACAAATTATTAACGAGAAAAATCCAAATCTCCAGAACGCTGCTGAGGTAGCTGAGCAGGTCGGACTTGGGGCAATCGTTTTTGGTGATTTGAAGAATCACCGATTAAACGAGGTCGATTTCTCACTAGAGGAAGCGCTCAGCTTTGAAGGAGAGACGGGACCTTATGTTCAGTACACTCACGCCAGAATTCAAAGCCTGCTGTCCAAAGCAAATGCTAGCACGGAGGAGACATCGATATCCGCAGCCGACGAATACTTGGAAGGGGTACAGATCAGTGATGCGGCCTGGGCACTCATGAAGCATTTATCCCGTTACCCTGAACAGCTCGAAAGAGGGGTTCGTTTAAAGGAGCCTTCTGTGCTGGCAAGATACGTCATTGATTTAGCACAGCTGTATAATCGCTTCTATCACCAAGAAAAAATTCTGGGGAGCAGCGAGCGTGAGCGGGCCTACAAGCTGAAGCTCTCCGAGATCACTTCTAATCGAATTAAAGGCATACTTGGTCTGCTTGGCGTGCAAACGCCGGAACGGATGTAAACTAGATTGCTCGTATGTATTTACTAGTATTTACTACATTGTTCGATGGAGGAGATTATGCCAACCATCTGCCTGCATCAGGTGCTGGTGAAGGTGTTGTCCTCACAAGTCATAACGGATCGGGTAAAAGAACGCTGCTAAGAATATTAGCAGCGCTTCTTTTTCCATCGATCGGGGAAGTAATCGCCTGGAGAGATGGCTCCCCGATTATTTGTACTTTTTAACCTATTTATTGCCTCTAGCTCTACCATTTATTAAAGCCATGTTAAGGCTAGATGATGCTATTACCGTGTCAGCTTCTACATTACATGTTATTGTATACGTTATCATTTTGTTATCATGTTATGTTTATGTTTCTGTGAAAAGAAAGGATGTTATGTTGTAACGCTTACATTATGACGTAGATCTATATTTGTCGATGAATATCGGCAGTATAGATCTTTTTTATTATTTTAAGACAGAAATGTGTTATTATTTCTTACACTATCATTGATTTTTATAATTTTTCGTTAATTACAGATATAGAATCTGTATCCCTCAGATTTTACAATGGAGTACAAGAGGAGGGGGAGCAATGTCAGAGATCTCTACGAATACAAAACTGGCACAGCACAAAAGATCCAGAGGTCTTGCTGTTCGATTGAAGAAGCAATGGGAGTTACAGATTATGGTCATCCCTGCGCTCATTCTCGTATTCATATTCAGCTATATTCCGATGTACGGAGTACTAATGGCTTTTCAGGACTATAGCATTTTTGACGGGTTCTGGGCGAGTCCATGGGTTGGCTTCAAGCATTTTGAAATGTTTTTTTCTTCACCTGATTTCTGGACGATTATGAGAAACACGCTCATTATTAGTGCGCTTAAGCTGTTTATCGGTTTTCCAGCACCGATCATTCTAGCTCTGATGCTGAATGAAGTGCGGCAGATGGCTTTTAAACGAGTCATCCAAACGGTTAGTTACCTGCCTCATTTCTTGTCCTGGGTTATCGTTGCTGGTTTTGCGATGTCGATCCTGTCCACAGATAACGGGAGCTTGAATATTCTGCTTGAGAAGCTTCACTTGATTGATGAGCCGATTGGCTTCCTGGGAATCGCAGAATATTTCTGGGGAATTCTCGTCAGCGTCAATGTGTGGAAGGAGATCGGGTTTAACTCGATCGTATATTTGGCAGCGATTGCCGGAATTAATCCCAATCTGTACGAGGCTGCACAAATGGACGGAGCAAGCAGATTGAAGCAAATCCGATATATTACGATTCCATCCATAATGCCTGTAGTCATCATCTTCTTCATTCTAGCAATCGGCAATTTGCTGAATGCAGGATTCGAAGACATATTACTGCTCGGTGGTAATCCGGTGCTGCGTGATGTATCCGATGTGCTGGATACCTATGTATACAGGACAGGGATTGAGAATCAGCGGTTCTCCTACGCTACAGCAGCAGGTATGTTCAAAGCAGTTGTCAGCGTCTTGCTATTAACACTTGCTAACTATGCAGCTAGAAAGTCGGGGAATAGTCTATGGTAGAAATCAAGCACGGTTGCCGCAATAAGGAGGTATTTAGATGAAATATAGGAGCTTTGGAGATCGAATGTTAATGCTCTTTATATACACATTTCTGATCCTCCTGGGGTTCACCACCTTCTATCCATTCTGGAATGCGCTTGTCATTTCCTTTAATCAGGGACTGGATACAGCTCTAGGGGGTGTGACTTTCTGGCCACGGGTATGGACACTTGAGAATTATGCCATTGTATTTCAGGACAGCCGTATCCTTAATGGCTTCTACATATCCATCATGAGAACAGTAATTGGGACAATATTGTCGGTGTTGCTAACTGCCTTGCTGGCGTTTGCGATGTCGAAGAGTGAGCTGATCGGCAGAAAATTTTATATGGTCTTCTTCATAGTCACCATGTATTTCAGCGGCGGCCTGATTCCAACCTTCATGGTTGTACGCTCACTTGGACTCATGGATAATTTCTGGGTGTTTATCATTCCATCGTTAATCAGTGTATGGAACATGATTATCTTCCGGACTTTTTTCAAGGGACTTCCGGATGGTCTGATGGAATCGGCACAGATTGATGGCTGCGGTCAGTTCAGAACGTTCTTTCAGATCGTCCTTCCTTTATCGGGGCCTGTTATTGCGACTTTGTCGCTCTTTACCGCAATTGGACACTGGAACGAATGGTTCCTGCCGAGCATCTACATCAATAATGAGAATTTACTGCCCATTCAATCCATGCTTCAGCAAATATTAAATTCGAACATTATGACAGAACAGATGTCACAGCTGGACTCGGCAGCTCAATCCAGAATGTCTCAAATGAGAGAAGTAACCTCCAAATCCTTATCGATGGCCACCATGATGGTTGCCACACTGCCAATCATTATGGTTTATCCATTCGTACAAAAGTATTTTGTTAAGGGTGTATTGGTCGGCTCACTCAAAGAGTAGGTGTTTAAAGTCATCAGACTTTGGACCATAGATTAATTTTCCGTATAAATAAGGGAGGGTTATGGAAGATGTGGAATAGCAAAAAGAATCGAACGAGTAGTGCACTGACTTTACTCCTTGCTTCTGTCATTGGGATTGCGGGCTGTTCAGGTGGAGGAAACGGGGGAACGACGGATACGCCGGAAGCAGAGCCAGCGCCTGAAACAACGAATGAGGAGACCACCTCCACCAATTTTGAGCTTGGTGCAGAACCGCTGAATTTCTCCTTCTATGGTAACTATGACTGGTATACGATGCCTCAATGGGGCGGTGACGAGGCCAGTAAGTGGATTAAGGAAAACAAAAAAGTGGATATCACGGCTATCAACTCAGGCGGAAATGCGGCTCAAAAACTGAATACGATGATTGCTTCTTCTGAGCTTCCAGATGTCATATGGACTGATCGCGGCGCAGATGTAGAGCGTCTTCGGGCAGCTGGTGCACTCGTTCCTTTTGATGAATATCTTGATAAATACCCTAATTTGAAAGAATGGGCAGGCGAAGAAACACTCAATATGCTTCGTTCCAGTGACGGCAAGCTGTATCAGTTCCCGAACTGGTATACTTCCCAGCCTAACGGAAATGCAGGTTATATTGTGAATCAGAAAATTTACACAGAACTGGGTGAGCCTAAGCTTGAGACAACGGATGATCTCTACAATTATCTGGCACAAGTGAAAGAGAAATATCCGAATGTTATTCCTTTTGAGCCGGATCTTGCAGTCGATGGTCAAGGTCTGGATGTCCTCTACGGTGCATTCGGTGAGGATCACCCACCCGCATTTGTAAGCAATAGAGCGGTTCCAGATGGGGATCAATTGACATCAATCTTCACGGACCCTGTATTCAGAGAAGCGACTCAATATGCGAGCAAGCTCTTCCGCGAGAAATTGATGGCACAGGATGCGCTTACTCAAACCAAAGATCAGGTGAAGGAAAAAGTATATACAGGACGTGTAGCTGTTGCCGCAGGGGCAAGTCCTACGGAATACGGTTCGGTAGGTGACACGGAGCTGAAGAAGAAGGACCCGAATGATGGCTACTTCATGATCTGGCCAGTGCACAAAGAAGGACTTGATAAGAACAAAATTTGGACGGGTACGTATAACAGTCTAGGCTGGAACGTTAGCGTAATTACCAAAGGCGCAAAAGACCCTGAGAAAATCTTTGCCTTCCTGGATTGGTACACAGGCCCTGAAGGTCAACGGGTTATTATGTGGGGACCAGAAGGAATCTATTGGGATGGAACTGATGAGGAAGGATCTCCACTGTTCACGGATGCGTTCGTAACGGATGTCGAGGGTCGATCGAAGATGATGGATGCAACCGTTAACCTTCAGTGGAACGGAAATACAGTCTTCGTCGATAACTCCAAAATGAAGTTTGAGCAAACTCTTGCACCCGAAGATCAGAACTGGGAAACTAGATATCAATCGGAGATTACCTGGAAGACACAATTCAATGCAACTGAATTTATTAACTTAGCTCCGCTTCCAGAATCCGAAGAAGGGATCATCCAGCAGCAAGTCAATGAAATATTTAATGAAGCCAGAGCCAAAGCCTTGTACGCACAAAATGATGAGGAAGTGCTGAGTATTCTGGATAAGGCTCAGGAGGATGCAATGGTTGTCGGTTATGACAAGCTCCTGGCCTTCAAGACGACAAAGTGGCAGGAAAACAAAGCACAAATCAGTGGTCAATAATTTCTTCACGATAAGCTGGCTCATCCTAGTATAATAATGATAAACGTGCACCGTTTCTAATTCGAGCGGTGCTCACGTTTATCATTTTTTCTCTATTTTCTAAGTCAGGGAGTGATCTTATGTATCAAGTGCTTATAGCTGACGATGAAATTTTAGATCTTGAGGGGATGTTAAGGTTTATCCCATGGGATAATTTAGGGATTCAAATTGTCGATGCCGTGAACAATGGCTTCGATGCCCTGGAAGTCATTAGAAATCAGGCAATCGACATTCTGGTCACTGACGTACATATGCCTGGCATGTCAGGAATTGAGCTTGCACGAACGGCGTTAACGTTGAACAAAGATTTGAAGCTTATTTTTGTCAGCGGCTATCAAGATTTTCGGTATGTGAAGGAAGCGCTGACACTTCATGCATACAGTTACGTCCTGAAGCCAATGGACGATATGGAGCTTGTATCCGTGCTTAAGCAAATTACGAGCGAACTGGATGAGCAATATCTTCGGTCCGAGCTCGACCATAAGTTCAGTGAGGCCGCGATACAAACGATTGAATATCATATTATGGGTGGACGTATTAACGTAACAGAGCAGCATCCTGCCATTTCACATATTAATGTGGACAGTGAGGAGCTGTTTTTTGATAAGCCCCTTGACCTGCTGGTTACCTATCTGCTTGCTCAAGATAAAGACATGGTTCAAACGCAAATTAGCAGCCTTCTGGAGCCGGTACACAGACTTAATCTGCTGTCGCAGCTTCATTTTATAGTGATTTCTTTATTAATTAAAATCGATCATTACGTAAGGACGAGGCTTGGTTATCCGGAGGGGTTTATTCCGCTGGGAGAACGTGACGTGGAGACAATTAAGAGCAAAGGTTCACTAGCTGAATTAGTAAGCTGGCTGTCGAAGCATCTCATGGATCTGTTTGACATCAGCAATCATCCGAGGCTGAAGCAAAAAAAACATACCAAGATTGTCGGCCAGATTATTGAATATGTAGAAGCACATCTTCATTTAAATGTTACCCTGCGTGAGGTTGCAGATGAGTTAAGCTTCTCGCCTAATTACCTGGGAGCCATATTTAAGGAAGAGACCGGAAAGAGCTATAACGAGTACATCGTGAATTTAAGGATGGAAAAGGCATGTCATCTCCTCAAAGATCCAAAGATCAAGGTCTATGAAGTAGCAGATCGAGTAGGCTACAGGTATATGCCTTATTTCAGCAAGCAGTTTAAAGAAACCTATGGAATGACCCCAGTAGAGTATCGCAGAAAAGCATAATATAGAACGGGGCTTTATATATGTACAATCATAAGCCGAAATTTCTTCCATTTGGTTGGAAGCTGCTCATTTCATATTTAATACTTATCATCCTTCCTGTCGCAATCCTCGGTTACACTGCGAATGCAATATTAGTAGAATCCATGCTGACTCAAACGAGAAATAACCTGCAAGGCACCTTGTCCCAGATGAGGGATAATGTAAGGTATAAGCTCGAAGATACAGGAAGAATTGCAGATATGCTCTATTATGACGAAACACTGGCCCTAAATTTAATGCGTTATGAAGAAGGGTGGATCAGCTATGAGACGACATCGACGATTCTTCTGCCCAAATTCAGACAAGCGGTCGAATCCACCAATCAGAAATTATGGTTGTCTATATATTTAAAAGATGATAATCTTCCAGAAATTTATTATGACTCTGGTGATATCGATTTGCTGCGGGTTAAACAGCAGTATTTTGATGTATATCATATCAGCCGCATACAGAATGAAGAATGGTATAAGGATTTTCCCAAAGAACAATACGGTAAGACGCAGACTTGGACACAGGTAGACGATGATAGTAAATTCGGAAGAATCTCACTTCTTCGGCGTCTTGTGAACACGATGAACCCTCTTGATCTGAAGGAGATCGGTTTTGTACGCGGCAGTGTCTATCTCTCCGAGCTGTTTGCAAGTCTTGATTACCAAAAAATTGGACCGGGAAGTCTGCTCCAAGTGGTTGACCAAGGAGGCAGCACGATGTATTCCTCCGGGGAGATCCAAACAGAGAAGCACAGCAGACAGCCCATTGAGAGCAGATCGGGTCACCTGCTTATTACGGAACAGCTGCCGGAGCTGGGATGGACGATTAATGCTTATGTTCCGCAGGATTTGCTTGAGATTGGTGTGCAAAAGGTCAATCAAATGACTTTGTTTATCAGCCTGTTATTCGTTGTTCTTATCAGTGCGGTAGCCGGATATATTTCCCGCTTTTTCTCCAGAAGGTTTGCCAAAGTCATCTCTGTACTTACGATGTTCCAGCAAGGTGATTTTCACAAGAGGATAGCATACAAAGGTAATGATGAATTTGCCATTATTGCAGATGCACTGAATCGAATGGGGGAGCAAACTGAACGTTTAATTGAAGAAGTATACGAGACCAATCTTAAGAAAAAGCAAGCAGAATTGGAATCGTTACAGGCTCAGATTAACCCTCATTTTTTGTATAATACATTGTCGTCGATTAGCCGTTTAGCGAAGTTTGGCCGTGTAGAGCAGCAGCATCAGATGATTATGAATCTGGCCAAATTCTACAGATTGACCTTAAATGATGGAAGAACGATTATCACGATTCATGATGAGCTTGATCAGGTGAAGGCATACCTGGATATTCAAAAAGTGAAGTATGGAGATCGACTTGATGTGGACTATTGTATTGATCCCGAAATTTTAAAGTTTAATACAATTAAGCTGATCATCCAGCCGTTCATCGAAAATGCACTGGAGCATGCGTGGGTTGGCGATCGAATCTATATTCGAGTCATTGGCGAATTAAAGGATGAGCATATTCTGCTTCAGATTATCGATGATGGCGTCGGCATGAAGGAGACATACGCTGCCCAGCTGCTGCAATCGCGGGATGAACGACAGAAGGGCTATGGCATTCTTAATGTGCACAGGCGAATTCAGTTGTCCTTCGGAGATGAGTATGGCGTATCCATCTACAGCCGTCCCGGCATAGGAACGAACATCTCAATTACCATTCCAATCCAAGAAAAGAACGTTATTTGACCAAGTATGATAGATTTTGGTTGATCTTTCCACAGCTTTCCGAGTAACATAAATGTAAGAAAGCAAAAAGGAGAGACAAGGTATGCAGGAGCATCGGCTGCTGGATAGTGAGCATTCTAAAGAATTGTTCTCTTATTACGGTTTGGCGGTATATTACTCACAGGCTTTAGAACAACAACTCGTCAATTTGCTGGTGCTTATGAAGCTCACGCAAGGAAAGGTCAGCCCCGAGGAAGAGTTAACTTCTTTATACTATAAGAAATTAGGGAACTCCCTCGGACAGCTGGTTAATGAAATACAGCACAATTTCGCTTTTACAGAAGAGGAAAGCGCCCTTCTTAATAATATTTGGAAGAAACGGAATTACATTGTGCATGATTATTTCAAGGAACGCATTCTGGAGACATTCAGCAGTGAAGGCCGCAGCCAGATGATTGAAGAGCTGATAGAATTTAAGGATCAGGCTCAGAATCTGGAGCAGAAGCTGTTATATTACACGAGGGAATTGCTAAATTCCCTTGAGCTGGAGGAAGAGGAGATCGATCAAGATCCGAGCGATGAAGATTCGAACACACAGGAGTAACAAATGGAGAACCATACGATACGCTTGTGTCCTAATAACAGGAATCTTATTTGTCTGGATGTGCATGACAATGTGGGAGATTGTCTCTTACAGTCATGAGGACCATCGGCGTCACGGCGATACAGCGGTTGTACTCGGTGCAGCGGTTTATGGCCATTCACCTTCACCTGTGTTTCAATCCCGAATTGATCATGCCATTCATTTATATCAAACCGGCGATGCGGATACGATGATATTTACAGGTGGTAGAAGTGAGAAGGACGCCCCTGCGGAATCTGAAGTAGGTCGAAGATACGCAATTCAACATGGAGTAGCACCTGAGGATATCTACATAGAGGATGTCTCACGCATTACAGAAACAAATTTGATTCAAGCAAAAAAGCTGGGAGATGCTCAGCTCATCAGTACCTACACGCTGGTAAGTGATCCACTGCATATGAAGCGTGCCGTGGTCATTGCTGAACAGCTTGGGATGGATGTGATATCCTCTCCAACGCCGAATTCAAGATATCAGAGTCTTCGTACAAAGGTTCCTTTCTTAATGAGAGAAACGTTTTTGCTGATGGGATATCGAGTCATTCAGTGGATAAAATAACTCTCTTGCGATATTTCGCAAGAGAGTTATTTTTGTTGTGTTATTTACGATTTTTCTGAACCGAAAGCATCGGCTTCTTAAGCATTACCCAATACTCCTGCGATACTGTGTGTATTCGCAGTCGTTTCAGATGCTCCAGTGCCATGCTGCAGCTGATACATTTGATAGTACCGGCCGCCCTTCTCCATGAGCTCGTCATGTGAGCCGCTTTCCACAATTTCTCCTTTATGCAGAACCAGAATCTGATCTGCATTGCGGATCGTTGATAGACGGTGCGCAATGATGAAGGTTGTTCTTCCTTTTTTCAATACCTCAAGTGCCTCTTGAATAATGGCTTCGGTTTCAGTATCAATATTCGCTGTTGCTTCATCGAGAATTAGGATCGCCGGATCATAGGCAAGCGCCCTGGCAAAAGATATCAACTGACGCTGCCCCGCAGACAGGGTGCTTCCTTTCTCAACAACCGGTTCATCAAACCCTTGAGGCAAATGAGCGAGCAGCTGCTCTGCGCCTACATCCCGGAGGGCTTTGACGACGGTTTCCCTTGCTAGTTTTTTTATCCCCAAGACTGACGTTGGAGGCAATCGTGCCTGTAAAGAGATAAGGGTCCTGAAGTACGATCCCCATGTGCTCACGCAGCCATTGTTTGGGAAGCTCTTGTACATTCTTGCCGTCTATGGTGATTGTGCCTTTCTGCGGATCATAGAACCGGAACAGCAGGTTAATGATTGAGCTCTTGCCGGAGCCAGTGTGACCGACCAGGGCAACGGTTTGCCCTTGCTTTGCTTCGAAGGAAATATTTTTAAGCACATAGTCTCGCTTGTAAGCAAAGGATACGTCCTTGAATTCTACATTTCCAAGATATCTCGGCATTGAACCGTCGGTGACATCCTCGCCTTTTTCATCCATGAGCTCAAATACACGGCCTGCGGATACCATGGAGGAATCGAGGTTTGCGAGTTGATTGACCATACCTGTAATCGGCTGGAAGAGACGTCCGAGAACATCGACAAATGCATATAAAACACCCAGTGAAATAATGCTTGTGCCGTCAATGGAGCCTGCACCGAAATAGAGCAGAATGATGGCAAAGGCCAGATTACGAAGAACGTTAACCAGGTTGTGGGAAGTGAAGGCGTTCAGATTCAGCATTTTGTTCTGATGCTTCATATAGTCTTCGTTTAATGCTTCAAATTCCTCATATGTTTTCTTCTGGCGACGGAACACACGGATGATGGACATGCCTTGGATGGATTCGTTGATCATCGCATTGATCTCACTCAAGCGGGAGCGGATCACCGTATTGTATTTTGTAGCAAATTTCCGGTATAGCACAATCCAGGCAATAAGGAGCGGAACAACAAACAAAGAAATAAGACCGAGCCTTACATCCAGGATAAACAGGGCAATGTAAACTCCAATCATGTTGATAATCCCTGAGAAGAAGTTGGAGAGAACAGCGACAAATAAATCTTTGACGGCTTCTGTATCGTTCGTTATTCGAGAAACGACTTTACCTGCCGGCAGATTATCAAAAAAATGAACCGGAAGCCTTTGTATATGTGCATAAACATCCCTGCGCAGAGCTTGTATGACCTTGTTCGCTGAGGATTGCAGCCAGTAGGTCTTCCCGAATTCCATGACGATGGCAACGATCAGGAATACAAAGTACAGTCCAATCAGTTTGTAGATTCCAGGCAGCTCGGGTTTGTAAAAAGCGAACAGCTCACTGGCACGAAGCGGAGTGGCCTGGTATGTTGCCGTCTGATCGCCTCTTGTTATAGTCATCTCACCGTTGGAGTAAGAACGCTCTCCTCCTTCAATGGTGACAGGTTCATCGATCAGGTAGAAGGTGCGTCCGCTCTGGAGCACACGAATTTCGTCCCCACGGGCCTCACCCGCTTCAAATCGATCACCGCGTTTAAAATATTGATCATTATACAAGACAGATTCGTCGCCGGGAGCCGCTTCATAATAAGGCTTTTCAATGGCGAGAACGTGATTGTCAATCATGTTCTTGGCGATGAATGGGCCGGCCAGATCAGCTGCAACACCAATAGCGAGCATGATTAGAGCCGCGATAAATGTCCCTTTTGATTTTAGTGCATATTCATATAATCGTTTAGCGGTGCTTTTTTTCATTGGATTGGCACACCTCCTTAACCTTCTAAATTGGATTCGACTTGCTGTCGTTCATATTGCTCGCGGTACCAGCCGTTCTGCTGAATCAATTCATCATGTGTACCTTGTTCAGTAATGATGCCTTGATCTAGAACAATGATATAGTCCGCATGCTCTATCGCAGATAGGCGGTGGGTTGAGATTAATGTTGTTTTGCTCTCGCGTTTATCGCGGATATTCTCAATAATTCGAGCTTCTGTTCTGGCATCGACCGCAGATAAGGCATCATCGAGAATTAGAATATCCGGGTCAGATATAAAAGCTCTGGCGAGAGATACACGCTGCTTCTGTCCGCCGGATAGAGCGATACCTTTTTCACCAACTAATGTATCCAGCCCATCTGATAATGTGCCAAGGTCACCATCAAATGCAGCAGTTCGAATGGCCTCCATAATGACATTATCTGCTGCTCCCGGTTTACCGAACTGTATGTTCTCTCTTACCGTTTTGGAGAACAGAATTTGCTCTTGGGGAACGTAGCCGATCCAGCTGTGCAGCTGATCTTTGGTTATGTCATCAATGGAAGCCCCGCCGATGAGCAGCTCCCCTGATCCAGAAGGATACTCATGCAAAATTTGCTTTAGCAGGGTCGATTTGCCGCTTCCTGTACGCCCGACAACCCCGAGGGTCTGTCCTTGTTTGATCTTAATATTGATATTGGTCAAATTGTCTACCGTTGAAGTAGGATAGCGGAAAGTTAACTGCTTCATTTCGATGCGATCAGGCTTATTCACTTGAACAGGCTGTTCTGCATCCTCGACGTCAGGTTTTACATACAGTGTCTCGTTTACCCGGTCAAGAGAGGCGTTGCCTCGCTGCATAATATTGATGAGTTCACCAATGGCAAACATTGGCCAGATCATCATCCCTAAATACATATTGAAGGATACGAGATCCCCAAGCGTAATCTCATTCTGAAATACAAGATAAGTACCATATCCAAGACCGATAATATAACTGAGTCCAACAAACAAGCGAATGGTCGGCTCAAAGAAAGCATCGAGCTTGGCGACCGCGAGATTCTTGCGGTAAACGTCATCAGTAATATCGTTAAAACGTTCTTCATCGTGACGTTCCTGTACATAAGCGCGAATAACTCGAACGCCAGCCACGGATTCAAGAACCTGGTCATTCATATCTCCAAATGCATCCTGTGCTAGCGTATATCGTTCATGCACTTTCTTACCGTATATCATCATGGCAATGGCGATAAAAGGCAGAGGCAGAACTGCAGCTAATGTCAATTTCCAGCTCACAAGGAATCCCATCGCTAATAGTACTGTGGCGAGATATGCAGTGGAGTCTGTCAGTGTCAGCATCCCGAAGCCTGCGGTCATGGCGACAGAACGAAGATCATTCGTCGCCTTCGCCATCAAGTCACCCGTACGATTCCGCTCGAAGAATGGCGGCGTCATTCGAAGCAGGTGCCCCATATATTTTGAACGCAGGAGCTTCTCCACAAGATTGGCCCCGCCAAACAACTTGTGCATCCATACATATGTAATGAGGTAGATGATCAACAGCATGCCGAGAATAAAGAAAATATAAGTGAGGAGAGAAGACCAAGTAATTGAGCCAGTAACGATGTCGTCGACGGCAATGCCGAGTACTCTTGGAGGAACGAGTTCTAAGACACCAACGAGAATAAGCAGAAGCATACCGACTGCATATCGCCTTCGTTCTTGCTTGAAATACCAGCCTAAATTTTTTAATACAGCGAACAAGTAAATCCCTTCCTTTCCTATCTGAGAATGTGACACGATTCTTCTTCTAGCAGTGAAAATACCGATTGAAGCGACAAAAAAGGCACACCGCTTTCGCAAACGGTATGCCTCATTATTTATCAGGTTCATACGCAGCAAAGTCACGTGCGTGAGCAGAACTGCGGGTGAATTCATGTAGAAGTGTATTCAAATAAACATTTTAAAACGTGTGAATTATCTTCCATCTACCTGGCTGCTCTATATGAAGTTGTCTGAGCTGTAGTGCGTAATCATTCAGATTAATCATTAGAGTCACCCTTTCATTTGGAATTGAATTCGTTAGGAATCGTATGAGAGGATATTACCACTGGACTAAATATCTGTCAAACTTTTTTCACAATTTGGGTGTTTCAGATAAAGTCTGACAGCTCCTAACTACAGATCTGTCATTTGTAATCTGAGCCCAAGGACGATATGATAATATAGACACAAAACGATGAGGAGTTGACCTTTTAAATGAGCATTCATGTGACGGAATCAGCCGCTAACTGGTACAAAAAAGAGCTGGGTGTCAAAGATGGCGAAGCCATTCGCTTCTATGCCCGTTATAGTTCGGGCGGCGGGCTTCATCCGGGCTTCTCACTCGGTATTTCAGTCGAACAGCCAGAGTATCCGGTGGAGAGTACAGAGGTGTCCGGTATTTTATTCTTTATGGAAGAGCACGATCATTGGTATCTGAAAGGACATCGTCTGGATGTGGGATATATTGAAGCAGAAGACGATATTATATACCGTTATGAAACTGAATAACGCATTATGAAGTAAATTGGATGGTTTACAGCGTTTATGCCTTTAAGGGAGGGGACGATGAGGTGACTTCTGCCAAAAAAGATATGGCCCAATATGTTGCGAACAAATCGATGATTACGGTGAAGGCGGCAATAGCCGTAGTAAATGATCAAGGCCATATTTTGCTCCAAGAGCGCGCAGATGATGGTCTATGGTATATGCCCTTAGGTGTAATGAAGCCTGGTGAAATGCTGGAGGATACGGCATATCGTGAGCTATGGGAGGAGACGGGGCTGACTGCCGAAGTCATGATATTTGAAAGGCTTCTCTCTGGACCTGATTTCAAGCGAGAATATCCTTCCGGGGACGAGGAGTATTATGTGATCGGCCTCTTTAGAGCTCAAGGAATTCTGTATTCGGAATTAAACTATAGTTCAATGCAAGAAGGACCCATGCGATTTTTTGCATTAAATGAAATACCTGAGCTTTCTCCTGTGACCGCCCGTGTACTATCCGATTATTTAGATCTAACTGAATTGAACTAAAGAACAGCTTCTCCCAGGGAGGGGCTGTTTTTTTGTGCAAATTTAATAAGGATAAGCTGACATAGAAAAGAGCCGCTACATGCGGCTCTAATTGATCTGCGTCGTTCCACATACTACGCTGGGCCTGTTGTAAAATCATTATTTTCCAGGGCGAATTCAAAATCCTCGATATCATACACTTGTACAGGTACTCCAGCTTCAATGATACGGCCAATCCATTCAACCTGATCTGTGAGGAGTGGCTGTTGAAACCGCTGGGCGGTGAGTAGCAGCTCTGTTTCAATCGGGTCAAAAAACTCTCCGTACTGAGCAGTGTCCATAGCTCCAACAATGATGATCGAGACATGATCATCTAACGGGATTGAAGCGCTTTTTGCCCAGGGTACTTGAAGTGCCTTGCTTATTTTTTTTCTATTAAAAGGTTCCTCATAATAAGAAATAAGTTCGCCGATTTTCTGTTTCACATGCTGATCTTCCTGGGGAGACTCCATTAAAGGCTCTGTACTGGATTGCAATTCATACAATTCCAAGACCGTGGTATAAGGGATGAGGTATTCTACAGGCGCTGAAGGCGCCAGCAACTGACCATATATTGCGACCATCACGGCTTCAGTAACCAGTTGTCTTGGCATAGCTTATCCTCCTGCTGCAACTATGTATTTTGCTTTTTGACAATTGATAAGAGTATATCACAGTTTATCGGGGTCCATAAACAGCTATTATAACACGAAAAAAAGCAAGGGCGGTCAACTTCATACAGAAGCAGGATGGCCCTTGCTTGGTTATGACTTACCAATGAGTAGAGAGAGGATGCCTGCTGCAATCAAGGGGCCAACGGGAACTCCTTTAAATAGGGCTACACCGAGAACAGTCCCAATCAGCAGTCCGGCCACGACAGTGGGCTGACCACTCATTAAGGTGGCACCTCGACCTCCAAGATAAGCTACGAGCATCCCAACAGCAATGGCGGCAAGTGATTTCCAATGCATGAATGAGGATAGAAGGGTATCGATGCTAATCTTACCACTTGCCAGTGGAGCCATGACTCCGATTGTCAGTATAATAATCCCGACAGTTAACCCGTATTTCTCAAGCCATGGAAAAGCCTGCTGAGCTCCCGTAATCCGAATCAGCAGCAGCACGACAACGGCAATCGTAATTGGCGTGTTGTTACTAATGATGCCAAGAGCGGCAAATCCAAGTAATAATAGGGATGTCATATCCATTTTGTTCATCTCCCTACACCGTTAAGATCCCATTTTCCCTTTAATATGCTCGGCGATTAATCTTCCATGCCATCTGCCTGATTCAATAAACACTTCATTCGCATTTCGGCCGGAAGCAATGACGCCTGCTACATAAATTCCAGGAACACTACTTTCCATTGTTTCCGAATTATACAGTGGTTTATCCAGATCATCGGACATGGATACGCCTACTGAGGTGAGGAGCTTTCGATCCGGTCTGAATCCTGTCATCGCTAATACGAAATCGTTAGGCAGCTCAAAATCCACCCCTTCATTAGGAGTGACAATGACACGATCTTCAAGAATCTCAGTGACCCTTGATCCGAGATGCAGTTTAATTCTGCCTTTGGAGACCAAGCCTTCAAATAAAGGACGAACCCATGGCTTGATGTGTTCGGAAATGCTATGTCCACGGTATACCATATCGATCTCTGCATCTACACGAGCCAGCTCCATCGCCGCATCTACGGCAGAATTACTTCCTCCAATAATGGTGACCTTGGTCTTAGTATAAGGATGGGCCTCACGAAAGTAATGGGTGACTTTGTCTAAATGTTCTCCAGGTATGCCAAGATAATTAGGATGGTCGAAATATCCTGTGGCGACAACCACATTTTTCCCTTCGTAATAGACCGTCTCGCCAGTTCTATTTTTGGAGCTTACACGGAACCCTTCCTCTTCCAGAGGACGGATCTCATAAGCTTCTTCATACAGTGAAATTTCCAGGTTATAGTGTGCTGCTACTTTGCGGTAATAAGCTAGAGCTTCATATCGATATGGCTTATCATTTGGTGTACTGAACGGAATATCTCCGATTTCTAGCAATGCAGCCGTACTGAAAAACTGCATATTCGTTGGATACAAGTAGATCGACTGCACCACATTGTATTTTTCAATAATGACAGAGGATAGTCCCTGTTTACCGCATTCGATGGCTGCAGATAAACCGCAAGGTCCTCCTCCGATGATGATGACGTCTTTCAACATGCTACATTTCATCTCCCTTTTCTGCCCAATCATGTTTTTCAAGTATTTATTATCGTATCGTATTCTGCCGATGAATACCAGTAATTCGAAACCGTTCTTTGTTCGGGTTGACAATCGAAAATTATAAGAATATTATCTAATTAGATGAATATCAAATGTTATAATTATCAAATTAAGTTAAATGGATTCGGACTAAGAAGTGAGATGGAGGACATTTATGCAGCTCGATAAGATTGTGAATTACCACAAGGCACTCGCCGATCCCAATCGGATGCGAATGATGCTGTTATTATCTCAAGGAGAAATGAATGGACAAATGCTCGCAGATAAATTAAATCTATCCCAGCCTACAGTAACGCATCATGCAGCAAAGCTGAGAGAAGCAGGACTTATTAAGGAGCGAAGAGATAAGAATACGATCTATTTTACGCTGTATCCTTATCTCATTAAGGAGCACGCAGAAGCATCACTACATTTCATATTTAAGGGAGAGAGCCAGATGGTGGAAACAGACAGTAAGCAGAAATTGAAGGATTCAGTTATGAAAAATTTCTTTACGAAGGAAGGCAAGCTCAGATCCATTCCGGCTCAATACAAAAAGAAGCTTATTGTACTTCAGCATCTTGTAGAGCAGCTGGATAAGGGAAGAAAGTATCAGGAGAAAGAAATTAATGAATTTATCAAACAATATCATGAAGATTATGCCACGATCCGCAGAGAATTTATTATGCATGATTTCATGTATAGGGAGGAAGAAATATACGAGGTTAATCCGACAGAGATGTGGACGAAATGGGAGAACGTCAAATAATAGGTTTGACATAACAATGTACCATCCTGTAATATATGGAAAAATGATGAAGGAGGCGATATCTATGAGTAACCTATTGATGAATGTAAATGTTGTTGCTTGTAACTATCGTCTCCCGATCGGACAACAATCATCTTAGATTTAATTGTTTCAGCTGTCTTCTATGGAAGAGCTGTCAATTCATCAGATGATGAAGATCCGTATGGGAGTATATCCTGTGCGGATTTTTTATGTGTTACTCCTGATTCTTATGTTGAGAGATGTTCAGCTTGAATTTGGAGGATCATGCCGCAGGGATATATCCTGCGGTTTTTTTGTTTGCTTCGGGAGACCTGTATGAGGTATAGAACACCCAATTAATGGAGGTAGAACATTTGAAGAATAAGATCCAGAGAACAGAGTTAATTGAATTTGGCTGGACTGCATCATGGGACCAGAAGTGGGAAGACGTGATGAGCACATTCAATCATGCTGAGAAAGAAACACTCCGGCCTGCTCGAATTACAACAGACTACGGACAGAAGTACGGCATCTTAACAGCGGAAGGGAATAAGTTCGGAAGCTTGTCAGGAAAGGCTAGAGCCCTATTTAGCGAGGGGAGTAAGCCAGGTGTGGGTGATTGGGTCATCGTAAAAACATATGGTGATGATGACGATGCTCTGATTCATGGTGTGCTTGAACGAAACAGCGTGATCTCCAGACAGGCCGCGGGCTTTGAAACCAAAGAACAAATTATTGCTGCCAACGTCGATACCTTATTTATCGTGTGTGCTCTTAACGGAGATTACAATTCAAGAAGGCTGGAGCGGTATCTGATTATGGCTTGGAATAGTGGGGTTAATCCTGTCATTGTACTGAGCAAAAGTGATCTATGCGAGGATCTCTCTTCCTATCTGACAGAAACGGAAGCCATTGCTCCCGGCGTACCCGTCATTCCTGTATCCGCTCATTATGAATTAGGGAAAGAAGCCTTGGAAGTCTACACAGGCTCCGGTAAGACGGTTGCGCTGGTCGGCTCCTCAGGCAGTGGAAAATCAACCATGATTAACTGGCTTACAGGTGAAAGTCATCAGATGACTCAAGAGGTCCGGGAGGAAGATAGCAGAGGAAGACACACAACGACGCACAGGGAAATGTTTAGACTCCCGCAAGGAGGTATTCTGATTGATACTCCGGGTATGAGGGCCTTGTCGATCTGGGATGATGGCGAGGGCATCTCCCGTACCTTTGAGGATATTGAACAGCTCGCACAGCAATGTCGATTCACTGATTGTCAGCATCTAAAGGAGGTCGGCTGTGCCGTGAGGGTTGCAATTCAAACCGGAGAGCTGGAGACGAAGCGGCTGGAAAATTATCACAAGATGCTGCGAGAAATTCAATTTCAAGTCAAAAAAGAGGCTGTAGCTGCAAAAAAGAGCACTAGAAATGCGAAGCATAGTACGACTCGTGACAAAAAAGGCGGCTGGAGTAAAGAAATAGAAGATTAAGGCTGCGCTTATCCATTCGGCAGTGCATAGGATGAAATAGGAGGAATGCACATGCCAAATTATCGAATTATTGTTGATCTGTCTGATCATCAGCTGTATCTGCTTGATCATGATGTTGTCGTTCGAGCTTATCCCGTTGCGATTGGTGCAATGGTTACACAGACACCGGTTGGAGAATTTACAATTGTCAACAAGCAGCCCAATCCGGGAGGGCCATTCGGGGCTTTTTGGATGGGTTTGTCCAAAGCTCATTATGGAATTCATGGGACCAATAACCCTTCCTCAATTGGACAGAATGTGTCCCATGGATGTATTAGAATGTACAATCAGGATGTGCTTGATCTGGAGAGCAAAGTTCCTGTTGGCACAAGAGTGACCATAAGACCGTAGGGTGATGTGACAGAGGGTATTCGCTCTATGGCGACTACCCTGAGCATGAAATTCGTTCAGGAGGAATGAAAAATGATCATTAGACAAGCTGTATTCGAAGACGCAGCGGCCATTGCTAGGGTACATGTGGACAGCTGGCGAACAGCATATAAGGGAATTATCAAGGAAGAGGTCCTAGCCGGGTTATCCGTGGAACAGAGGACGATGAATTGGCAGAGACAGCTGGGTCCCGCACTTGATCAAACAGCAGTGTATGTAGCTGAGACGAAGGAAGGGGACATCGTTGGATTTGCGAGTGGGGGACCGAGCCGAACCCTTAGTTTCCCCTATGAAGGTGAATTATACGCGATATACATATTAGACAGCCATCGCAGCCAGGGAATTGGATTGCTATTATTGCAATCTATCGCGTTATTTTTGCGGGAACAAGGGCATAGTTCTATGTTTCTATGGGCACTTGAGGATAATCGATATCGAGCATTTTATGAGAAATGGCACGGGATTCCTTCTGGAGATAAACTCGTTCAAATTGGAGGAGAAGACTATACCGAAATTGCATATGGATGGGATAACCTCGATGAGTTACTGCGTTTTAAATGAATAAAATGGCGGGATTTGTCAGCCTTTGTTCTCATTCGTAAACTACACGGGGATGAGTAAAATATTTTGTGAAAAAGGGGATTACAGCTGTTTTGAAATGACAATTTATGGTTAATTCTGGTGTACCGGATCAATAGCGGGAGATACAGTCAAGCCGGACTGAGGAATAAAGAATAGGAGGCTGTTACCTATGTCAACGTCCATTGATCGTTTTATCCTTCATAAATTAAACAGCTGTAAGGAAGAGAACACAAGAGAGCATTTGCTTGAGTTATTCATGATACGCATCGAAATGGCGGCCAGAACTGAGGAAGTAATGAAGCGCAGGAAGTCTGTTTTTATCAGTTAGATTAGATTGGTCATCCGAAGGACCCTTCTTCAGTGAGGGTTCTTTTTTTTTGTGCTTCAGATAGTAGGAAGTCAACAAAAGATACCTGATGTCAACACCCTCCACTATAAAAGCGCTAGTGCATACTCCTATAATCAACTTGAAGGAGGAGACGGCATATGCGTATGAACATCAAGCAATTTATTCGAAACATCCCGCTTCATCTTATGATCCTGCCGGGACTTATTCTTGTCTTTGTTTTTAGCTATATCCCGATGGCAGGGCTTGTTATTGCATTTCAAAATTTCTCTCCAATCGCAGGCTTCAAAAATATGAACTGGGTGGGTCTCGATAATTTCAGGTATTTGTTTGATTTGCCAGGCTTCGGTCAAGTGGTATGGAATACGGTGTTTATCTCGGTCATGAAAATAGTTGCAGGACTTGTTGTCCCTGTCCTTGTAGCTTTGCTTCTAAATGAGGTGAGAAGAACTGGATTCAAACGAACCATTCAAACCATCATCTACATGCCGCATTTCTTCTCATGGGTAATACTGGCCAGTATTATCGTCGATGTATTGTCACCCAGCAGCGGAATCGTCAACATGGCTCTTAAAGCCGTCGGCATTGACCCGATTCAATTTCTTGCTAGTAATGAGTGGTTTCCATACATATTAGTTATTACGGATCAATGGAAGGAATTCGGGTTTGGAACGATCATCTATTTGGCCGCATTAACAAGCATAGATCATTCCTTATACGAGGCTTCTGTTATTGACGGTGCCGGACGATGGAAGCAGACCTGGCACATTACACTTCCGGGGATTCGCCCGATTGTCATTCTGATGGTGACACTGAGCCTCGGAAATGTTCTTAACGGAGGTTTTGATCAGGTCTTCAACTTGTATAATCCACTTGTATATGAATCAGGAGACATTCTGGATACGATGATCTACCGGATCGGTCTTCAGGACGCACAGTATTCAGTATCTACTGCACTGGGTCTTATCAAATCAGTCGTTTCGTTCGTCTTTATCGGACTCGGATATTATTTGGCTTATCGGTTTGCGAATTATCGGATTTTTTAGGAAGGAGGCTTACAACATGCATCATACGACCAAAGCCTATCGATGTTTCATCATATTTAATTACGTCATCTTAACCATTCTTGCTCTTCTCTGTTTATTTCCGATTGTAAACATCCTGGCGATCTCCTTCAGCTCAAGCGAAGCGGTAAAAGCAGGGAGCGTGACCTTCTGGCCTGTTGATTTCACACTGTCCTCCTATCAATATATATTGGAGCACAAGCAGTTTCTTAACTCCTTCGGCACAAGCCTGCTGCGAGTCGTGCTGGGGGTTCTGGTGAATCTCGTCTGTACGATTCTTGTAGCTTATCCCTTGTCCAAGGAAGCAGATAAATTTCGTTCAAGAACGGTATACGCCTGGATATTCGTTTTTACCATGCTGTTTAGCGGCGGATTAATTCCTGGATACCTTATTGTCAAAGAAGCGGGTCTGCTGGATTCCATATGGGCTCTAATTCTCCCGGGAGCAGTGCCGATCTTTAACGTATTGCTGATGCTGAATTTCTTCCGGGGACTGCCCAAAGAGTTGGAAGAAGCATCATGGAGGGACGGTGCGGGTCATCTGCGGACACTCTGGAGTGTATATCTGCCGATCTCCTTGCCAAGCATCGCCACAGTAACACTGTTTGCACTGGTTGGTCACTGGAATGCGTGGTTTGACGGTATGATCTATATGAAGAGTCCGGATCATTATCCGCTTGCAACATATCTTCAGTCCATGCTTCAGCAAGTACAGACGATCTCCACAGACAGTATGACCTTTGAAGATGCAGCACTACTGAATCAGATATCAGACCGCACAACACAAGCATCTCAAATCTTCTTGTCCGTCATTCCGATACTGCTTATTTATCCGTTCCTGCAGCGTTATTTTGTACATGGTCTTGTTGTAGGAAGCGTAAAAGGGTAAGATTCCATCAGGGAGCAGCAGTTAGCAGTAAAGGGGCCGTTTTCCGGCTCTTTTTTGCGTTAGGAGAGGAGTAGATGTTACCTTGAGAAGGTTTTTCGCAATGTGGAAATCAAAATCAATCGTGGTGAAGCTGATGGGTGCGTTTGTACTCGTTTTTTTACCGTTATATTTCATCAGCATCATGATTACCATGTCCAGTTCTGCACAAATGCAAGCTGAAGTGGAGCGGGCACACGAGTCCAAGCTCCATTTCTACCATAGTCATCTTGAGTTTGAGCTGCAGCGGATGACCGGGCTGGTGAACGAATATACCTTTGACGACTCGATGTCCACCCTGAGTACACGTATACCGATCATGAACAGTTATGAAGTTACCTCGAATCTGAATAATATCCATAACAAGCTGAGTCAAATCAAAGAAACAAGTCCTTATATCAGCGATGTTGTCTATTATGTGCCGGCTCTGCATAAGAGAGTCAGCGCAGTCGACGGCATTCGAAATGTGGAGGACGCGGAGTGGAAGAACCTCATCGATTCTATGGGGAATCTACATGGCGCTTTATCTCATGTTGGGGAGGAGCTATACCTCCTTCGCAGCAATCCTTATAACATGAATCGTGAGGAAGCTCCCAATTTCTTACTCGGCATTCGGCTCTCCAGCCCTGAACTGAAACGCCGGCTTCAAGAGTTTTCCGAAACTGGAGGAAGTGAGATCACACTGTCCTTCGGACAGCGCAATCAGGTGATCATCTCATCCTCGAATCAGCCGGTTGCTCTTAAACAGAGCTTACACACCCTGGATGCATCACAGCCTGCCCAGAACGTTACACGATATGATACAGAGGAATCATTTCATTACTCCCTGTTTGATCGTGAACATTACTTTACTCTAACAGCTAGCATTCCACATCAAGTTCTTAGAGCACCTATGGAAAAATATACGCTGTGGCTGTGGGTTCTAACGATACTGTCCATTGTCATCATATTTATCTTCTCCTTCTCCGTGTATAAATCCATTCATAAGCCGTTGTCGGTACTGATCGGCGGATTTAAGACGGCAGAGCAGGGGCAGACGGGTATTCACATTCCACATTCCAGGCGAGATGAATTTGGATATTTGTATTCTCGATTTAATGATATGCTAAAACGCTTACATATTCTGATTGAAGAAAACTATGTTGCCCGAATTCGGACGAGTGAAGCGGAACTCAAGCACCTCCAGTCGCAGATTAAGCCGCATTTTTTGTATAACAGCTTCTTTAATATCAAGCAAATGGCAGAGGTCGAGAACGTTGAGCTGATTCAGGAATTTACAGATTATTTGGGACAGTATTTCCGCTATATGACGCGAGATTCCAAGCCGGAGGTATCGCTGGGGGAAGAGATTGATCATGCGCTTGTATACCTGGCCATTCAAAATATCCGATTCGGTTCGAGAGTTACGGCCATTATCTCTGATATCGAACATCAATTTAGAAGTGTGACGGTCCCGAGAGTCATAATCCAGCCTGTAATCGAGAATGCATACGAGCACGCCTTGTCTAAACGGATCCAGGGAGGGGTGCTGAAAATATCATATATGAATGATGAGAACCAGCTACAAATTTGCGTTGAGGATAATGGAGAGGCTCTGACAGATGAGACCTTGAGCACATTATCTGGGAAATTATCCCATGCAGCACATCGGCATGATGGTGAAGAAATAACGGGACTCATCAATGTCCACGAAAGATTACGCATTCAATTCGGCAATGATTACGGACTTAGCGTGAGCCGCAGCCCTATGGGAGGTCTGCGAGTTACGTTCAACTTACCATTCAAGGGAGAAGATAGATGATGCAGCGAATGCTTATTGTAGATGATGAACCTCTTATTTTGGACGGGTTGTATACCTATTTTCAGAAGGCAGAAATCAGCGAATTAGAGATCATTAAGGCATATTCTGCTGTTGAAGCAATGGACTGGCTGAACATGGTCAAGATTGATATTGTGCTCAGCGATATTTGTATGCCTGAAATGGATGGAATGGCTCTCATCCAAGAGATTATGGAGCGCTGGCCGCGCTGTAAGATCATATTGCTGACAGGTCACAATGAGTTTGAATATGCTCACCAAGCGATTCGCAACCCTTGCGTTGTCGATTACCTGCTAAAGACAGAAGGAATGAGTCAGATTCGCAAGGCAGTAGACCGGGCTATTCAGCAAATTGAGGAGGAGAACGACTTTCGTTACCAGACCAGCTGGTTTCGTAACAAGCTTCCGCGGGCTTTGCCCCAGCTCCATAGGCAATTATTAATTGACATTATACAGCGAGATGAGAATCTGGATTCCAGCAGTTTACAGGATGAGTTTGATGCGATTCAGCTTCCTTTTGATTCTACAGAATGGGTGCTGCCCATTATTATTCGTGTGGAGGAATGGAACAACTATGAAACAAGCTCAGATCGAAGTTTGATTCGATATGCAGCGGCGAATATTGCTGAGGAATATTTACAGGACAAGACCCGTGTGAGAGCCATTGACCTGGATCATCAGGTCATCGCCTGTTTTGTACAAATGAAAGATAGCGTGCTAAAGCCGATGCCGGACGAAAAGTGGATGCGAACGCTGCGATTTGTGCATGGAACGCTCGAAACCGTACAGCAGTCTATTGCGAATTGTCTTAACATTTCTGTATCGGTCATGGTCAGTGAGCAGCCTGTGAACTGGGTAAAGCTTAGTCAGGTCATCGCCCGGCTTCGATTATCCGCTATGGAGGGACCGGGTCAAGGCATGGAGAAGCTGCTTCGTGTTGACATTCATAATGAAGTCAATCACACGCCGCTGCTGATGAACAAGCTGGCTGTCGCCTCCCTTCATTTAGAGCAGATTAAACAGAGGGTGACGACGAGAGATAAGGATTGGAGTGAATCCTTTCGCAAATGGACAGAGACAGCATCTGAGGGACTTGAAGATCCGTTTGTTCGATTGAGAATATACACTGCTGCAGGAAGCTGCTTGCTGGAAGTTCTGCAGGAGCTCGGCTTGTATGAAGTGGCCCTGACAGAGATTGATCTGTCTCAAATGCTCCATTTTAATATACAGACCCGCTGGCCGGATATCGTGAGATTTTACCAGTCCGCATTCGAGTGGATCGTTTCCAAGAGAAGTGACAGTCGTATTACAGACCAATCTCAAATATTGATTGCTGTCCACGCTTATATTAAAAATCATCTGGAGGATGATCTCTCGCTTACTCGGATTGCCCAGGAAGTGTCGTTAAACCCTTCATACTTATCGAGGTGGTATAAGCGAATTACGGGGAAAGGCATATCAGACTATATCTATGAAAAAAGAGTCGAGCGCAGCAAGGAGCTGCTTCTAGGGTCAACATATAAAATGCACGAGATATCAGCCAAGGTGGGATTTAGCGACCAGCATTATTTTTATCGATTCTTCAAGAAGGCGATCGGCTGCACCCCACAAGAATATCGAGATCAAAAAAACCTGATCCAACCCTAAATGGTAAATAAAAGATACCGTATGTAAAGAGGTACCACTCGCTCATGTCAGCGCTTTCTTAGTACGATGTGTATATACCTCAGGGGAGGAAATAAAGGGGGATTAGCATGGGAATATCATTTAAGAGAATAACGATGTTATCAATGTCTGTCGTACTTTCAGCAGCGCTGGCTGCTTGTTCATCCGGATCAGGAAGTACAGAAGCAGAATCAACACCAACGACACCGCAGCAGGATGCAGGAGGTCCGCTTACTAAATATGACCCGCCAATTAAGCTGAGATCCACGATGAACGAGACAGGCAAAGAAACATTAGCTGAAGGCGACAGTCACACGGATAATATTTGGCTTAGAGGATATAAGGATGAGCTCGGCATTGAGGTTACTTATGACTGGGTGGTAGCGGATGCCAATTATAATGACAAGATGAATGTTACGCTTGCCAGCGGTGATTTGCCGGATGTCCTGAAAGTGAGCGCAGTGCAATTTGAACAATTGCATGAAGCGGGCATGCTGGAAGATTTAACTGAGGTCTATGACAAATATGCTTCCGATCTCGTTAAAGAGTTTCTGTCAGCGGAGGACGGAGCAGGCCTGAAGCCTGTAACAAAGGATGGAAAGATCTATGCGATGGTGAGCTTTCCAGGCTCCCTGGATTCCTCGGATATGATCTGGATTCGTCAAGATTGGCTTAAGAATGTAGGCCTTGATGCACCACAATCCATGCAGGACGTGATCGAAATTGCAGAGGCCTTCACCTTTAAAGATCCTGATGGAAACGGCAAACAAGATACTTTCGGTATTGCACTCAACAAGGATCTGCCGATCAATGGATTCTTGCTTGGATACCATGGATATCTTGAAACATGGATTAAGGATGAATCCGGACAAGTTGTGAATGGTACAATCCAGCCTGAAGTCAAAGAAGGTCTTCAAGAGCTCCAAAGGTTGTATAAGGATGGCGTCATTGATCCCGAATTTGGTGTGAAGGATTTCGCGAAAATGATGGAGGACGTCAATGCAGGGAAGTCAGGCATGTTCTTCCTGCCGCAATGGGCGCCATTCCAAGTCAGCGGGATGATTAAGAATGATCCTAATGTGGATTGGCTTCCATATCCGGTCCAATCCATTGATGATCAGCCGGCCAAGACTCAGAACCATCTGACGCTCGGCGGTATATTCGCTGTACGTAAAGGCTATGAGCATCCAGAAGCACTGATTAAGCTGCTGAACTTCCAAGCCGAAAAAATGTTTGGAGAAGCGGCGGAGACAGAGCGTGCGGACTATCTAAATGGTATGACAGGACTCGGCTTCCAGAATGCAACCGTATCAAATCTTCCTGCCAACAAGAACGTGCAAGCTCAGGATGAGGTTGAAAAGGCACTGGAGTCAGGGGATACATCAGGACTTGGTCTTGAGGCGAAGCTGTTCTATGATGATATTATGGATTATCGTTCCGGTAACCTGGATAAATGGCATATGGAACGGATCTTCGGACCTGAGAGCTCGCAAGGTGTCATTAAGTACTATCGAGATAACGATCTGATTGTCATGAATGAGTTCATCTATGCACCAACCAAAACGATGAACACCAAATCAGCAACACTTGATAAGCTCAGAGCAGAAACCTTCCTCAAAATTATATATGGTAATCTGCCAATCGATGAATTTGATAATTTCGTTGCCAACTGGAAGAAGCTCGGCGGCGATGAAATTACAAAGGAAGTTAATGAGCTGATTAACGCAAGTAAATGATGTGCAATATTCAGACCTAACTTATGATATGGGTGCCAGCAAGCCACAATACGATTCTCGCGTATTGTGGCTTTGGCATACCTGGATATAAAAAAACACTATCCCTTTTAGTAAAGGGATAGTGCCAGCGTGTCGTCTTCTCTGATACTGTGGAGAATCGCCTCGCTTCCGATAATTTCAATACTGATTAATGTATGCAAACATTTTTGTAGAGCGCGTTTACCATTATTAATCTTATTTTCTAATGCGCTGCTTAGCAGCTTTAATGTTTTTTGTACAGGTTGCTTGTTCTCAGCATTAAAATAAACCGGAATTTTTTTGTTTTGGAAAAAGATCAATGTTTTCATTAGAAATCACCTCAACTAGATTACTAGAGTTGTTTCATGTTGCTAATTCTAAATATCGTTGCTTAAAATTACCTTAAAATTAGCTTATGGAAACATAAAGATGATTAGTGTTTGAAAATTGTTCACAATTGCAATTACATCCGTTTATACAAAAGCCTGAACAAAATAGATAGCAGTAATATATCAGATTATGGAGGGATGACAGCAAAATTGTCGAATTTTCATATTATTGAAATGATAAGGTGACGATTAGATGCGACTATGGTAATAGAGTTTGTTGGATTATATAGGTATTTCGCTTTAAAAATGCACTGTTGAGATTGCAATAAAGGGTCTTCTGTAAGAAAATATGGTAGATTAATAGTAAAACAATTCGCCAAAATGTGTATAAAAGGGTTTAGGACGATGGACATAGCTAAAAAGGGTGTGATGGGATGATTCTAACAGTCGTTCAGTCAAGACGAGAGGGAGAATGGATTGATATTGAAGTTCCAGATGAGAGCACTGTCCAGTATCTCAAATCTGTACTCTCTGTGCGCATATTTAACGAGCCTCCTCAAGAGAACGTTCAATATATATTGGAAGCTAAATTCCCGGAAGGCAACTGGTTTACGCTGCCTGATGCAAAACAATTAACAGAAACAGGACTGAGGGAAGGGAACTTCGTTCGTTTGCAAAAGGCTTTTTCGACAACGGAAAGTGAAGCTCCCGTACATGGAAGAAGATTGCTGTTTCAAAATAAAAATTTAGGGTAATAAGTCGAGATTCAAATGTGAAGCGCGTTTATGCCTTTTTGAAGGGAGGAAATTTCTTGAACGTGTTATATCAGCGTTCTCCAAGAATGAAGGAAGTGCTCAAGAAGGAAACATTAGAGATTCTGCGTCCTCCGATGGAGCCAAGTAAGCCTTCTTTCTCGATCATTTCATTAATCATACCACTCGTCATGACATTAGCTACAGTGGGAGTTTATTTCTATTTGAGCCGTACCGGCCGATTGGGCAACAGTAGTTACATGACCATTCAAATGGTCATGATGACGGTAATGCTTGCAACGTATACGATTCCTTTCTTTGTATACCTCAGTAATAAGAAAGAATATCATAAGCGGCTCGCTGAGAGAGAAGAGATGTACACGTCTCAGCTTGCGAAGCATCGTGAAGAGCTTGAGAAAGAAGCCGAAAGACAGGTGCAGATCACCCATGAAATTCATGGCGATCCAGAAGTGTGCAGTCAGATCGTTAAGAACAGACACAGCTCTTTGTGGGAGCGTTCACCGGATGATGATGATTTTCTGGCTGTACGCGCCGGTATCGGTGCTGAACCTTTTCGAATTACAATTGCTCCTCCAAGATTCGATGGTTATGAGCGGGAACCTCTGATTGAGGCTGCACATCAATTGGCTGAGGATTTTGTTAATGTTGAAGGTGCATCCATTGCACTGCCCATCTACGAATCTAAAATTGTAGGCGTTGTAGGCGATCGTGAGGACGTCTTGTCTATGCTGCGAGTAATTATTACACAGATTACGACAAGACATTCGCCGGATGAGGTCAAGCTGGCTGCTTTCTATGAAGAAAAAGAAGCAGATGAATTTGAATGGATGCGCTGGATCCCTCACATTTGGGATGATGAACGTGGACAGCGGTTTATGGCGGACAGACACAGCGGTGCGCATCAGCTGGCAGATAGTCTATACACGACACTGAACCGCCGTAAAAATTCCAGGAAAGAGCGAGGTAAGAAAGGGCCGGACATTCCGGTGTATGTTGTTCTGATGTCAGAGCGGGACATTATTGAAGAAGAGCCTTTGCTGCCCCTAATCCTGGAAGATCCTGAAGCGATCACAACTTGTACGATTATACTGGCTTCTCGCAAAGAGCATTTGCCGATGCATTGTCAGCTCGTTGTGGAGGCTGGAAAGAACGAAGGAAGCTACTCCAAGAAGACCGAACAGGCGGATGTCATTCATCAGACTTTTGTACCCGATCGAATGACACGGTCCGAGGCGGAAATTTGTGCGCGAAATATGGCTCCGCTTCGATTGAAGCGCTCCTCTGCTTCCGAAATACCTCCTCTGCTGCCTTTATTCGATATGATGGAAGTATCCAGAGTGGAACAGCTTGATGTAGCTGACAGATGGTCCCGGAACAGATTTCCTAACACATTGCCGGTACCCATGGGAGTCAGAGCTGGCGGCAAGAGAGTGTATCTTAATCTTCATGACAAGATTGAGCGTCAGGGGCACGGTCCGCACGGTCTGATTGCCGGAACAACAGGATCGGGTAAGAGTGAGGTAATCCAATCGATCGTTGCATCTCTAGCCTCCGAATTTCACCCTCATGACTTGGCATTTATGTTGATCGACTATAAGGGCGGTGGGATGTCCAACACATTTGAGAAGCTGCCTCATGTCGTCGGGACGATTACAAACCTTGACCAATCACTAATGGAAAGAGCAAAAATATCACTTCGTGCTGAGCTGGTACGTCGACAGAAAATTCTGAATGATGCTGGAAATTTGCAGCATATTGATGAGTATTATAAATGGCTGGGTTCACACCAGGCCGAGCCGCTGCCGCATCTTGTCATTATTATTGATGAGTTCGCACAGCTGAAACGGGAGCAGCCGGAGTTCATGGATGAACTGATCAGTATAGCTGCCATCGGCAGAACGCTGGGTGTGCATTTGATTCTGGCCACGCAAAAACCTGCTGGTGTCGTTGACGATAAAATTTGGAGTAACTCCAGATTTAGAATATGTTTACGTGTTCAAAGCGAGGGAGACAGCCGGGATATGATCAAGATTCCGAATGCTGCCTGGATCACGAAGCCGGGCCGTGGTTATTTCCAGGTCGGCAGTGACGAAGTATTTGAAGAAATGCAATTTGCATGGAGTGGAGCTCCTTATACCTCACATACGGATGACAGTGCTTCTTCACTTCCACTTATGGAAGTTAGATTAAATGGTAAGCGAGAGCCTCTGTTAACGGGCGAGAGAGTATCCATGATGCAGTCGGAAGGCTCCTCTAAGCAGCTTCAAGTCTTTATTGATCACATCTCAGAGGTAGCCGAGCAAGCGGGTATTGAGAGATTACAAGGTCCGTGGCTCCCTCCATTGCCAGAATTAATTCAATGGGAAGAGCTGGTTATGGATGGGGCAGTTTCAGAGAGCTCAGGCTCCGCTCTTACCGACGAGCTGGAACCGGTTGTCGGTATTGTAGATGATCTGACGAACCAGAAGCAGGTGCCCATGTCCATTAACTTAGGACAAGGTCATCTGGCTGTATACGGAATGCCTGGCCTTGGCAAAACAACCTTTGTGCAGACGATGATCATGTCGCTTGCCAGAAGCTGCAGCAATTGGCATGGATATGTTATTGATATGGGCAGAATGATGCGTGACTTTAGACAGCTTCCGCAAATTGGAGGTGTGATGTCTGCTGAGGATGATGATCGAATTAAGCGGCTGTTTCGTTATTTAGCCAAAGTCTTCATGCAAAGAAGAGAATTAATTGCTGAAGCAGGGGTCAAGACGGTTACCTCCTATCGCCGAAGCACAGGACAAACCTTACCGCAAATTATCGTATGGATTGACGGATACTTATCCTTCCGAAATTCATACCCGGATGAGAATGAGCAGCTGGAGCTATTCTTGAGAGAAGGCGTAAGCCTCGGCATTACTTTTGTAGTCACGGCCAATCGTATAACTGACATTTTCGAGAAGATCAGAAGCAACATAACTAATGCGGTTTCTTTTGAAATGGCAGATCCCAGCGACTATTATTATGCGGTTGGAAGACCGGCACGTGTCCCTAACGGATATCCTCCGGGTCGTGGTCTTGTTAAAGGGCATGTACCTCCACTTGAGTTTCAAACGGTTCTGCCTGTAACAGGTACAGATGAGGCAGAGCGAGCGGACCAGCTAAGAGCTATGATTGGTAACGTTAATCAGACGTACACGGGCTCGATACCTCAGAAGATAGATCCACTTCCTGAAGTCATTACACTTGCAGAAGTGCTGGAGAATACACAGCATACACGGAGTCAGGAACAGAGAGAGATATATAATGTGCCCGTTGGACTCATGACAGATGACCTGGAAGTGTTTAATATCAGTCTTCGTGAAGGTCCGCATTTTATGGTTGCAAGTCCACTTGAGAGTGGGAAGACCAGCTTTATGCTGACATGGATGCTGTCCTTAGCATACCATTATAGTCCTGAGGAACTTCATATGTATTCGATAGATACGAGGTATGGGGAAGAAGGCTTAAGCCGGCTGTCCAATCTGCCTCATATACGTAAGAATGCTTCTAGGGATGAAGAGCTTGGTCCGTTAATACAGGAAGTATATGATATGGTCATGAGGCTTACAACAGATCGCTGTGGTCCTGAGATTGTATTGTTTATAGATGATGCAGATACACTTGCGAAACAGATGAATGATTTTACGATGAAAGATCAACTGGCTGCTATTGTACGTCAAGGCAGAGATCGCGGCGTGCATGTAATTATCGCGGGAGTTGCCGCTGATTTCCCGACATTCGGAGCCGACTGGGTAACGGATATTAAAGCGACCCAAAGCGGACTGTTGTTCGGGACGTTGGACCCTAACGATTTGTCGTTCTTCCGGATTCCTTTCTCAGAGTCGAATACAGGTTCTAATGGTCTGAAAGTCCTGCCGGCAGGACAGGGGTACTATATAAAACGGAGATTTTCCAGGATTAAAGCAGCGCTGCCATGGAATAACAATATGGAACGTGCCGATTGGATCGAAAAAATTCGCGACCGATGGCATGTTGTAGTTTGAAGGGAGGTGGCTCATAATGTTGACGGTTCATCATTCCAAACAGAAAGTAGTAACACTGGAACAGAAGGAACTGTTCTTTCTGGCAGGGATCATAGGTTCTGATCGATTGCTTGGCATTGAGGACCCCTTTATAGGATATCTGACAGAGGATATCGTAATGGAATGGGAGAATACCAAAGAAGAGTTATTAACGAAAGGGTATTTAACCCGAGATCAAGACTCCAGTGAACTCATCATGACACCAACCGTGTTCTCAAGAGTGGCTATTGCAGGCTTATCCTCCAGAGCTTGTCGTTTTGAAATAAAGAAGAAGCGAGGAGCGAATTACAAGGGTTATCTGCACTGTACAAATGAACGCGTAGTGGAATTGATCCCGACACAAGAGGAGCCTTATACCTACCAGTTATCAGACCTGGGCGATGTTGAACAGGCCTGTAAATCGGTTATGAGCAAGATTAAATGGGGCACAGAGCACACAAAGAACGATATTCCGGCTTTGATGTTCTCGAAGAAGCGTTTTTTTGAGATCGTGAATGATTCTCTTCTTGATGAAGAAACATTGACCGGCCGTTTGTCCGAGGCATGTTACGATGCCCAGGGAGCAGCAGCTTTGGCTCGAGCAATTATCCATCAAGAGACTGAAGGGGAGCTTCAGCTGCTTGTATGGACTGGAGAGAAGTGGGACTCACAGTCTGCTGCTTTTATCTCCAGCAGCTCTATGAACTGGCTTTTTCGTATGAGCACAGTAGGTAAAGGCGATTGGCTTATCGCTACGCCGATGGGTCAAGGAGACTTTAAAGATATGCTTCTAGAGTGGCTGATACAGCCAGCAGATCATGAAGAAAGGTGATGTATATGCGCATTCGTGTGGAACCGGATGTGCTTCGGACGCTTAGCGGGCAGCTTCAGCATGCGGCGGAGCAAATTCAGCAAATTGTTGTTGGTCTAGAACAAGCCCTTGGTAGAATAGAAGGCGATACCGCCGTTCATGAGGGAATTGTGTATGAATGGATGAGGTCGAAGCAGCTCGCCGGACATATTGAATTGGAACTTGAGAGATTTAGCTCCGAACTGCTTCGCAAGGCAAATCATTTCAAGCAAGCTGACGAAGATTATCATTCGTTTTTAGCTCATGTTGATTACACCAACGTTTCACCGATGCGTATGCTGCAATCTCAGCACCTGGAATCCGTTAAGAGCGACAAGCCTTTGGTATTTTCGGTGTCTAATCCTAGGTCTGCTGTCATGGCCATTCAGCAATCCTGGAGTCCGGAGGATCAGCTGAATGATATGGGGACCCTGCGGTTAGCTACCGAGCTGAACCCGGCAGGGTGGAAGTTTACTGACCCTTCTCTAGGAGCAAAGGTTGGTTAAAATTTTTGTCAACTTGATGTTAAATGCAGTTTCATAGGCTTATTTTTAGGTGAATTACAAATAGGACCAATGACTTTAGACACATCCTGTGTCGTTTGGTACAATTTTCATGTGTTTTACCTAAATATTTGCAGATGAAAAAGGAGGAAGGCCCTACTATGTCAGGACGTATTTTAATATCCCCAGAACAGGTAGACCAAGTAGCAAACCAATTCAAACAAAGTGGTGAACAAAGTCAACAGATCGTTTCCAGCTTGACTCAATCCATCAATGGAATGGAAGGACAATGGGAAGGTATGACGAAACAACGTTTCTTCCAAGAATTCCAAGAGGCTAGCAAGCAAATGCAAAGCTTTGTTCAAACTTTGAATAGCATCAGCCAGGAACTGACAGCAATCGCTGCGAAATTCCGTCAGGTTGACCAATCTCGTTAATAGCAATTATCTGTACTTAATATTACTTAAGGAAACCGGGAGTTTTCACGAACTTCCGGTTTTCTTGCATCACAACGTTAAAAGAGAGGGATGTTCATGTCTTTTCAACCTAAACCCGGTGATGAGATCCTTATTCATGGTGAGAAATATGTGGTAGGACAACATCCGGCAGCTCCAGGAATTGCATACGCACAAACAGGAAGGCAGGGCACGGTGTATAAACTAGTGCCGCAGAATGGACACGAATATGAGGCAAAAGCCCTGAAGGTATTCTTTCCTAAATTCCGTGTTCCGGCTATGGTATACCAATCGGAGCAGATGGAGAAATACAGTGAAATATCAGGCCTGCAGGTATGTAAACGAGACGTGCTCACTCCTGAAAGAAACGGAAGATTAATAAGTGAGCATGGAGATCTGCTCTATTCAGTGCTCATGCCTTGGGTCGATGGCATCAGCTGGTTTGATATCATCTGTGATAAGAAGCAGCTGACGACAGAAGAGAGCGTTATTCTAGCTTCGTCGCTTGCAAGTATAGGTTCGGCGATGGAGCAGAGAGGTATCGCACACTGTGATCTCTCGGCACCGAATGTCTTGGTTCCGTTTTTTTCCGAAGTAGAACGGCCTGAAGGAGCTGCTGCAGTTGAATTAGTCGACGTAGAGCAGTTGTATAGTCCAAAAATGGATCGGCCGGATGCACTTCTCGCGGGTTCAGCCGGCTATGCAGCTCACCGGATCGTGAATAGCGGCTTGTGGAGCAGCTATGCTGACAGGTTTGCAGGAGCGGTAATCTTAGCAGAAATGCTAGGTTTCAGTGACCCGGAAATTGTCAACCGAACTTATGGAGAGAGCTACTTCGATCAAAGAGAGCTTCAAACGAGCTGTGAGCGGTATCGCAGGCTCCAGCAATCACTTGACTCCAGATTTGGACCCAAAGTAGCAGAGCTGTTCGGCAGAGCATGGCATAGCCAAGATTTAAGCAGCTGCCCTACATTTGGTGAATGGCTGGTAGCCATATCTACAATTGACCTGAATGCAGTACCCGTACAAAACAGCAGTAATGAAGTTCAATCCGCTGGTATTGAAGATACGAGCTCTATAGGTGCTGCAGCCGCAACCATAATGCCTGAGGATGGGAGCGGCGCCGAGTTATCTCCTGCAGACGAACCACCCCTCATTAATTCAGCAAATTCAAGGACCGACAAGGAGCAGCTGGACCGATTGCTTCAGGATGCATCTGTTAAAGAAAGCAAGGGAGAGCTGGATGCTGCTCTCGACTTATATAAAACAGCACTGCGATTGGAGAAGTCTGGAACGGCTCTGTATGTTGAGATTGCAGCAGCGATTCACCAGATTGAAGATGCTCTGTCTACAGGGACGGAGGAGCCCAAGAAGAGTTCACGCTTCTCTAAACTCCGAAGCCGTAAAGCGGTTATGGCTGGTGCAGCAGTACTTTTAATCGGCATCATTGCAATTCCTGGAATGCATACACTGGCTGAACAGGCGGAGACGAAGCAGCTCGAGGCTCAGCGTCAGGCAGAGCTTGAGAAGCAGGAGCAGGCCAAGAAAGCAGAGGAAGCGGCAAAGCTTGCTGAAGAAAATAAGAAAAAACAAGAGGCTGAGCTCGCTTTGAAGCAAGCTGAGGAAGAGAAAGCCCGTATAGCTGCAGAGAAAGAGCGTGCTGTACTGCAGGCCAAATATGAGAAGCAGGCGAAGTATGAGGCATATCTAGCTCAGGTAGAAGCGAAGCAAAAGGCGAAGGAAAAGGCTGCGCTCCAGGCGAAGTATGATAAGCAGGCCAAATATGAGGCTTATCTAGCCCAGCTTGAAGAGAAGAAAGCCCGCCAGGCTGAAGCGGATACAGCAGCTGCGAAAGAGGCTGCCGCGAAGGCAGAAGCGACCAAACAGGCTCAAGCTAAGGCCGCAGCTGCAGCAGCTGCAGAAAAAGCAGCACAAAAAGCAGCGGCAGAAAAAGCGGCGAAGGAGAAGGCGGCACTCAAGCAGAAGCGTGCTCAGAACGTCAAGCAGCTCATCGCCTATTACAATCTTGCCTATAATGCACAGCAAGGACGCAAGATTGAACCTGCGAGAGAACACGCAAATAACTTTATGGATCTGTACAACCAGGATGCTGAGTATTTTGCTGGAGTAGGGAAAGTGGGACAGCGTAAGTCACATATCTATAAATTTATTAGAAATAGAAGCTATAAATTGCCTGATATTTAAACTAGGGGTGAATGAACGGTCATGAACTATACGATACAAGCATCTCAGAGAACGCCGGCCCTCATCATTTATTTGATTGACATTAGTGCATCCATGAATATGATGATGGAAAATCGCAGAAGGATGGACATCGTGTACGAAGCATTGTCACTTGCCATACGTCAAATGGTGTTCCGTTCTACCAAAGGGAGCAGATTGACACCAAGGTATCGAATTGCAATTCTTGCGTACAGTGACGATGTGTATGATCTGCTCGGTGGCGTTAAGGGAATAGACGAAATTGCAGCGATTGGTTCAATTCCGGATTTAACACCGATGCGATTCTCGGATTCGGCCAAAGCATTTCTTCAGGCAGAGAAAATCCTGCAGGCGGAGCTTCCCTTTATGCAGGATTGTCCTGCCCCATTGATATGTCATATGACGGACGGAGTAGCGACGGGAGAGGACCCGGAGCCGATTGCCAGACGAATTATGAATATGAGTGTTCCTGACGGGAATGTGCTGATCGAGAATATTTTTATCTCGGATCATTTGCTGAGTGCGCCGATACCAGAACCGAGAAGATGGACCGGTATTTCACAGGATACAGAACTGAAAGATGAGCATGGAGAAAAATTGAAGAAGATGTCATCGCCTCTTCCGGAGAGCTATAGGGAAATGCTTATCGAGGCGGACTATCTGCTTGCCCCTGGTTCATTAATGATGCTCCCTGGGACTTGCGCAGAGCTTGTGTCCATCGGATTTCAAATGTCAGCGGCAACACCTGTCAGGTAAGGGGGAGTTAGAAAGTGAAATCTTTGCGAATGTCTATGCCTGGTCATGAAAAAGCACATCCGGAAGAGAATTTTCACTTTGTCAGTTCACAGCAAGCAGATCATCCCCTAACCTCCTATAAAGGACGGCTAACATGTCGTTATGGTTACGGGCTGGCAGCAGAATCGGCAACCTATGGGGATAATGGTCAAGACTTTGCTGCCATTCATGTGGAAGGCGATGTCTGTACATTTGTTCTCTGCGACGGAGTCTCTATGAGTTATTATGGTGATTTTGCTGCAAGATATTTAGGGAAAGCACTGCATGGATGGATGCTGGAGACGAAGGAGTGGTCAGTTTCCCGTCTGCAGCAGTATTTGACGAATATTACGATTCCTGCTTCCAGAGAGCTGAGTACATACCAGGCTGTTCACCACGAGAAGGTTCCAATCATGCTGCGAGAAGTGCTGGAGACGAAGAAGAAGCATGGCAGTCAGTCTATGTATATTTGCGGTAGGATTCAGCTTGGCTCTGGAAAAAAAGGCAGCACTCTTCAGCTTGCCTGGCAGGGTGATTCGAGAATACGTTTGTTTCAAAACGGAACAGAGCTTGAACAATCCTTTGAAGTAACGAGGGCAACATCGGAGCGTTGGTCAACACTACAAGGACCGATTGGTGGAACTCCGCATGTCTATGAGAAAAGCTTCAAATCAAGTGAGCAAATTGTCCTGAGGTTATATACGGATGGTATGGGTGAGCTCGACCCTATCGGATTGCATCTGCCGGACGAGCAGATTCAAGTGCTTCTTGATGCGCATCATACGGGTGGTCTTGAGGATGATGCTGCATTTATTGAGATCAGCTTTACCTCGTAATGGATGAGATCTTGATTGAAGCAGCTAAAGGTATTATGAAATTGATTCATTCAATTGAAATATTAAAACTCTCTTGTACTGGGCATCCTTATGTATGAGCCTCATGTGCTTGTACATACCATCGCCTAAGGAGTGACCAAGAAGAATGTCTTCAAATCAACGTTTGCGTTTTCAAGGGAAAACCGCATTAGTAACAGGAGCCGGTTCCGGAATCGGGAAGGCAGTTGCCATCAAGCTGGCACAGGAAGGTGCGAATGTCGCTTTATTGGATCTAATAGATAAACGTACCCATGAAGCAGAACAAGAGATTCAAGCAATGGGCATGGGAAAGGTTCGTGCCTATGATGTTGATATTTCCGATGCAGCACGTGTTGCCGATGCGATAGAGAAGACGGTAAGTGAGCTTGGCGGCATCGATATTATATTTGCCAATGCAGGAATTAACGGTGTGGTTGCGCCCATTGAGGATATTGATGTAGAGGATTGGCAGAACACCATAACGACGAATCTCGGCGGTACATTTTTTACTGTAAAGTATGCTGTTCCCCATATGAAGAAGGATGATGGAGGAAGCATTATTATTACGAGCTCGATCAATGGTAATTACACGTTCTCGAATATAGGGATGAGTGCATATAGTACTTCCAAAGCGGGTCAGGTAGCCTTCGCCAAAATGGCGGCACTGGAGCTGGCCAAATTTAATATTAGAGTGAACGTCATTTGCCCAGGAGCCATCTCGACAAACATTGATCAGAGTACAGAAAAGTCAGAAGAACTGAATGAAGTGTCTATTAAGATGGAGTTTCCGGATGGACGTCAGCCGCTGGCTCATGGACCAGGTAAGCCGGAGGAGGTTGCGGACTTGGTCGCATTTCTGGCATCGGATGAATCCAAGCATATTACAGGAGCACAGATTGTCATTGATGGAGCTGAGTCCCTGTTAAGCTGATCATGATAAAGATAGGTATGGAGTAGACGACCGTTTCCCTTGCAGGAAGCGGTTTTTTTCGTTATTTTTATTAGACACGAATGTACGCGAACAAGATAGCTAGTATGCATTAGTGAGCCGTCACTTCATTATAGGTTTTGATCTGAGGGAGGTATAACGGGTGAGTATATTTTCACGGATCGCTGAGCAGAAGATTGCTGAGGCGATTGAAAGAGGAGAATTGGATCATTTGCCAGGAGCAGGTAAGCCGCTTGTAATCGAAGATCTGTCTCATATTCCTGAAGACCTTCGCGCTTCCTATAAGATACTGAAGAATTCAGGATATCTTCCGCCAGAGCTTGAACTGCAGCAGGAATGTGTCAGCCTTGAACAGATGATTCAATCATGTCAGGCTGCCGAGGATAAGGAGCAAATGATCGAGAAGCTGACCGAGAAACAAATCAAGCTCAGAATCATGTTCGAAAAAAGGGGGATAAGTCATAACCCCTCCCTCCAAGCTTATGAAGAGAAAATTCGGAGTAAGCTGGTGGATGAATAATTGATATCTGCATTATTTAGAGATGAATATCATTGGAGAGTTGAATGTAAATGCATAAGGAGCATCGTCAAGAACATCCATTACCTATCGTTCAGATCATACCTGAATTGAAGCGGACACTAACTGATCATACGTCTGCTGTACTCATTGCTGAGCCAGGCGCAGGCAAAACTACGGTCGTCCCTCTGGAATTATATAAAGAACCTTGGCTCAGCAATAAGAAAATGATTATGCTTGAGCCCCGGCGGCTTGCTGCCAGAAATGCAGCAATTAGAATGGCGAAGGCATTAGATGAACCTGTGGGTCAAACGGTGGGGTATCGTGTTCGCCATGATACGAAGGTAAGCCGCCATACACGGATTGAAGTTGTAACAGAAGGTGTACTGACCCGGATGCTTCAGCAGGATCAAGGGCTGGAGGATACAGCTCTGCTGATCTTCGATGAATTTCATGAACGTAATATACATGGAGATCTGTCGCTGGCGCTGGCGCTGGAGAGCAAACTGCTCCTTCGAGATGATCTGCGGATTCTTGTCATGAGTGCAACTCTGGAGGCTGAACCTGTATCAGGACTACTCGGCGGTGCTCCAGTGATTACCTGTGAAGGCCGAACCTTCCCGGTGGAGACAAGCTACGTGCCTGTGCCCATGAACACGGAGCTTGCGATTCATATGGCTCGGATCATTCAGCAGAGCCTGGCCAAGCACGATGGGGATATCCTGGCCTTTTTGCCGGGGGCACGAGAGATTCACAAGACGGAGCGTTTGCTGCAGCAGATGAACCTGGGGAGCTCTATACATATCTGTCCTCTGTATGGTTCAATGACGGCCGGAGAACAGGATGCTGCCATCCGGCCAGCTCCGCCGGGGAAACGCAAAGTGGTCCTGGCTACGACAATAGCTGAATCCAGTCTTACCATTGAAGGGATTACCGTTGTTGTGGACAGCGGACTGCGCAAAGAGTCCTTGTATTCATCCCGTACAGGAATGAATAGACTCGTCACACGGCCCATATCCAAAGCATCGAGCGATCAGCGTAAAGGACGTGCAGGACGAGTAAAGCCGGGAGTATGCTATCGTCTGTGGAGCCAGCTGGAGCAGGACGCCCGGCCGGAGTCATCTCGGCCGGAAATACTGTCAGCGGATATGACTCAGCTGACGCTGGAGCTCTCGGCCTGGGGCGTGACTGACCCAGGCGAGCTAAGCTGGCTGGATGCACCGCCGCCAGCATCTTACGATGAAGCCAAGCAGCTGCTGCGCAGGCTTGGCTGTCTGAATGACCTCGGCACGATGACGAGCCGAGGTCGTGAGATCGCGGGTATGGGAACCCACCCGCGGCTCGGCAGCATGCTGCTGCAAGCGGCAGAGCTTGGGCTGGCCGAGGAGGCCAGCCTGCTCGCTGCGCTGCTTGCAGAGGGCTCATCCCGCATGGCAGGTGCCGCGGGATGGGACGTTCGCCCGCAGCTGGCGCTAATGCGGGCACCAGGGGCGCAAGATGCGGCGAAGCATCGCATCTTGCAGGAGAGCCGGCAGCTGCTGGCCTCCCTCCCAGATCACCGGCAGAAGCCGGATGATGGGCGGGGGCTGGGCGAATACAGCTGCGGCTTGCTGCTTGCCTTTGCCTATCCGGATCGGATTGGGCAAAGACGAGAGGACGGCCGCTACTTGCTGTCCAGCGGCCGCGGGACACGTTTCCCCGGAGCAGGAGGCTTCACGGGAAACGAAGGAGCTTACATCGTCGTAGCTGAAGCTGATGATCAAGGGGCAGACGGATTGATTCGGCTTGCAGCTCCACTGTCTATTACTGAACTCATGACATATAAGCCTGAATGGATCCAGCTTGAGCACGAGGTGAAATGGGATTACAGAACGCAAAGTGTACGAGCCAAAAAGCTGCAGCGTCTGGATGCCCTTATATTGAAGGAGATGGCTTATCCAGACCCTCCTGAGGAGAGCGTTATATCCGCTCTGCTTGAGGGAATAAAGGCAGAGGGACTTCGTCTGCTGACCTTAAGTAAAGTGGAGCTTCAGCTTATTGAAAGGATCAAATTCATGCATCGTGCATATCCGGAGTGGCCGGAGCTTACGAATGAAACGGAGCTCGTTGATTATATGGCTGAACGGATGGCTCCTTATCTGAGCGGAATAAGGACAGCGGGCCAGCTTCAGAAGGTATCTATCGCTTCTGTCCTCACGGACAGTCTGACCTGGGAGGAACGGCAGCTGCTGGATCGAGAAGCGCCGACTCATTTCACTGCACCCAGCGGGTCACGCGTGAAGATTGAATATAGTGGGCAGGGAGCCCCTTACATTGCGATAAGACTCCAGGAGATGTTTGGTCTCGAGCGTACACCGGCTATTGGTAACGGAAGGATTCCCTTAACGGTTCATCTGTTGTCTCCGGCACAGCGTCCGGTTCAAGTGACGAAAGATCTGGAAAGCTTTTGGCGTGAAGGGTATTTTGAAGTGAAAAAGGATCTGAAGGGCCGCTATCCGAAGCACTACTGGCCGGATAATCCGCTGGAAGCAGTGCCTACCAGCAGAGTCAGGCCCAAATAGGAGCATGCTGTCAATATTAGGTCTGTTTAGCTCTCCGAGAGAAGGGTAAGTAAGAAACAAGTACTTAACTCAAGGAGGAATGAACAATGGCGAAGCAAAAAGTAGTTGGTGTGTTCGAGACAGATGAGGCTGCATCTCGTGCGATAGAACAGTTGATAAGTAAAGGCTACACAAATGAAGAAATTTCGGTAATTACGAGAAGTAAGGAAGATCAGAGAGCGATTGAGAGCGAGACAGGAACAAAAGCGCCTGAAGGAATTGCAGCCGGTGCTGCTACGGGCGGCGTTCTCGGCGGACTGGCTGGACTGTTTGCAGGAATCGGTGCACTTGCCATTCCAGGGATTGGTCCGATTCTAGCGGCAGGCCCTATTGCTGCGACGTTAACAGGAGCAGCCGTCGGTGCCGGAGCAGGCGGACTGGTCGGTGGTTTAGTTGGACTTGGTATTCCTGAAGATGAAGCAAAAGAATACGAGAAAAATATTGATGAAGGTAAAATTCTTGTGCTAGTTGATCAAAAATACGCGGATACGGATGTATATGGCGTATTCAGAGACAACCGTTCGTTAAATGCGGATCGTTACGATGATCGATATAATGAGCGTACAGACAATATGCCGGGTCCAGACAGAGTGCCAGAGGATCGGGTGGAGCAGGAAGCGATGGGAACAAGAATTGATAGAACAACGCGCTAAAGTTACCGCTTCACCCATAAAAACGGATGGCATGTATCATCTGATTTACTTGGAAACCGCTTTGGGATCAAAGCGGTTTTTTTGTGCTTGGATTGTCTTCGAGATCTCG
Organism: Paenibacillus sp. TCA20; assembly: GCF_000732325.1. Taxonomy (GTDB): domain Bacteria; phylum Bacillota; class Bacilli; order Paenibacillales; family Paenibacillaceae; genus Paenibacillus; species Paenibacillus urinalis. The sequence goes on along the minus strand of NZ_BBIW01000001.1, from coordinate 119,310 downwards.
CACCTCCCTGTAACCCTATAATCAACACCTGAAAAATTCATAATAACTAAGCATAAATTAAAATTCGAGCTGATTGAATCAACCAGATGTACTCAAATTCGGAGATAAATCTCAGACCGAATAAAGCAATGATAAGATCTCATTGAGATAAATAATTCAACATATGAAAAATTCGAATTAATGGAACATTTCAACTGAACTTGGTTTCTTTAGATTTAACTTAGGTGATTTATTACGTACTTATGTCATATATTCTGTCTTAAAATGGATATATGAAAAAATAGAAGGATGTCAAGATGAAAAAAGACGTTTATAATGAGAGAAAGTTGGTTATTTGAAATAAATGAGGGGAGGACACTTGCATGGCTTTTATGATATCCCAGCGGGCGTTCATTAAACTCTACTTGATCACGATGGTAGAGCAGCATAGAGGATATGGTTATGAAATGCTTGAGGCCATGAAGGAAGAATTTAAAGGATTTGGATATGTCCCGCCTCAGAGTGAAGTATACCGTGCGCTGCATGAGCTTGTGCAAGAAGGAGTTTTTTATCGTACGAAGCGACTGAAAGGAAATGATCCGAGAATCGATTTTCAGGAAATCGTTCTATATCATTTTACCGACGACGGAGAAGAGAAGGCGAGATTATATAAGAAGCAAGTCAAGACAGATCTGGACCGTTGTTTAGGTATGCTGAGGAAGGCAGAACAGGATAATTATAAATAACATTTGAATAAATCACATCAGTAAGCAGGGAAGGAGAGATCATTGATGAGCGAAAAAATCCGATGGGGAGTTATGAGTACTGCAAAGATAGCCAGAACAGCGGTTATTCCTGCCATACAGAACTCCAACCGGGGTGAGGTTGTAGCCATTGCCAGCCGCAATGAGAGCAGAGCAGCAGAGGTTGCTGCCGAACTGGATATTTCCAAAGCCTACGGAAGCTATGATGCTCTGCTTGCGGATGAGGAGATCGATGCTGTCTACATCTCTGTCCCGAACCATATGCATATGGAGTGGACGATCAAAGCTGCGAGAGCCGGCAAGCATGTGTTGTGTGAGAAACCAGCGGCACTGAATGAGGAGCAGGTAAGTCAGATGATCGAAATCTGTAATCAGGAGCAGGTCGTCTTTGCAGAAGCATTTATGTATAGATATCATCCCAAGCATGCAAGGGTCAAAGAAATTATTGAGAGCGGCGAAATCGGACAGGTAAGAGCGATTCATGCCAATTTCACTTACAACAACTGCTACGATACTGAAAATGTGCGTTTCAAGAAGGAAATGGGCGGCGGCTCCTTGTATGATGTCGGTGTATATCCGATCTCAGCGGCAAGAATGTATCTCGGACAAGAACCAGAAGCGGTCACCGTTCATGCCTTATTCTCTTCAGATCATGACAATGTAGATATGATGGCTTCAGGACTTGTGGAATTTCCGGAGAAGGTTGCGCTTACTTTTGATTGCGGGATGTGGGCTTGCTCCAGAGCAGAGCTTGAAATACTGGGAACAGAGGGCAGAATCGAGCTTCCAAAGGTGTTTGGATGGGAGAACAGCGATATTCCTCCGCAAATCATCATACATACCGATGATGTGTCGAGAGAAGAGCGAATCTCAGTATCTAACTCCTTTGTGCTTCAAGCGGATGCATTTGCTGATGCGATCTTGGATGGAACACCGCTCCCCTTCACACCAGAGGATGCACTTCTGAATATTCGGGTGGTGGAAGCCTGCATTCAGTCTGCACAGAGACGGGAACGTATTGCGCTGCTGTGAATGATCCTATGATCCTAATGACTGAAGATGACAATAGCATAGAAAAATAACGTCTCTGTTTGGTAGCAAACGATCAAACGATCCATAGAGGCGTTATTTTTTTGGAATTTTGACCTGCTCGGAACATCACCATATAATAGAATGCAACACTTATTAAAGGTGGGATCTTAAATGAATAATAAAGTGCTAACTACGATGGAGGAAGTCAAAACGTACTCCGATCCTTACCGACTTCAAATATTAAACGTATTTCATAGATTGGGTAAACCAGCCACGGTAAAAGAAGTAGCAGACGAGCTGGGTGAACTGCCGGCAAAAGTTTATTATCATGTCAAGAAGCTGGAAAAGGTAGGTCTGCTCACGCTCGTGGAGACAAGAGAAATCAATGGGATCATAGCAAAATACTATGAGGTGTTTCCCGGTGAGATCATTGTCAGCCGGGGGACGAAGGAAGATGAGCCGATGAGACAAGTTGTCGCTTCCGAGAATGCATCCCATATAACGGCTTTGTTTGAACAGAACAAGCAGAGCTTTGTTCAGCGCCTGGATGCAGGAGATCCTTCCTCCGCGCATTTGTTGAACCGTTCCATCTATGCGACCGAGGAAGAAGCCAAAGAGCTGTATGCCCAGATTGTGAAGCTGTGCGAACCCTATTTCATGAAGCGCAGAGAGAAAGGCATGAATACTTACGAAGTGTTTGCAACGGTGGTAGAACAAATGAAAACTATGAAATCATGATCTCATCCTTTCATAGCTATGCTTTCATAATCATACATTCATAACAAAAGGGCCGCTGAGCGGCCCCATATATAGATTTATAGCTCCTCATAATCCTCTACATCCCGTTTCGTGGACGTGGCAGGAGAATCTGCTGTTCCATATTTTTTCACAGCTTCCCAGGCTTCTGCATCATCAAATTTACCAGCATTCCGTTGGCTGATCTCACCAGCCCCTCTTGGCGGTTTAGTCATCACTTGCTCCTCTACAGGACGATATTCGTTGAGATCGCCTTGTTGCTCTTGTTCAGCATGCTCAATACAGTATGAAGTGTAGGGGATAATTTCAAGTCTCTCGTATGGAATCGGTTTGCCGCATTCCTCGCACAGCCCATAGCTCTTCTCTTGCATCTTGCCAAGGGCTTGTTCGATTTGTTCCAGCTTCTCAGACTGCTGTTCATCAATTGCCTGGTCTCTGGCTCGTTCATAGGTCTCGGTCCCGATATCAGCAGGGTGATTATCTGCGGAGGATAATTCTCCCGTAGCGTCAAGCAGAGAGTTGTCTTCTGAATTGATTCCGTCTTGATTTATTTGAAAATGAGCCTGAATGTTTTCTTTTTCTTCCAACAAACGGTTTTTTAATGTTTTTAGTTCTTCATTTGTAAGTTCAATTGTATTCATGTCTAGCAGCTCCTTTGTCTCATTCTTGTATGTTATTACCCTATCGAAGAACATCACAACCATTCTCGATGGAAAAGCATATATTTCGGAAATAACAGGGAAGACGCTGGATAATGAGTTAGTTATTGGTTAATGTAAGGGAAAGTTTATGCTGATTCGTTTTCATCAGGGGTCAGTTTATGATATAAAAAAATAAGGGAAATCGATTAATGGAGGTTAGTTAGATATGGATGAACATATGAAACGCCGGCTGGATAAGCAGAAGCAGCTCTTTAAACAGCTCGGCATTCAGATGGATGCACTATCCATTCATGAGAAACAATTCAACTACAAGCTTCGGGGTTACGATCCGGATGAAGTGGATGAATTTCTCGATGTCATCATCAAAGATTATGAGCGTTTTTATGCGCATATATCAGATTTGATGGACAAATGGCAGGAACAGCAGTACATGATTCGGAATCTGAAAAATGTGCCTAAACCTCAAGCGGATCCGAACCTGATCGATCGTAAACAGATTGAAGATGTAATTAAACAGCTGGAGTACAGTGTTCGGCAGCTGAAAGCCAAGGCCCGTCCGGATAAAGACCCATACATGGAATAACCGAATAGGGAATACCAAGGAGGTTACGTCTTATGATCAAAATCACCGTATTGTCTGATACCCATATGCCTCGAATGTCCAAGCAGCTGCCTGCACCTCTGCTTCAGGATCTTCAGGATGCGGATTACATATTTCATGCAGGTGACTGGACGGATATTTCACTTTACGAGGAACTTCAATCGATGGGGAAGCTGCACGCAGTATATGGAAATACCGATCTTGCCATTATACGAGGCATATTACCAGAGCAAACGGTTGTCGAAGCCGGGGGCAAGCGCTTTGGTATCGTACACGGACACATGGGAAGAGGAAGCACAGAAGACAATGCACTTCAAGCCTTCAAGGCTGAGCAAGTGGATTGTATCATCTTTGGACACTCGCACATCCCTGTACTTAAAGAAGTGGATGGAATCATCTTATTTAATCCGGGATCACCTACGGATAAGAGAAGACAGCCGCAGTATTCGCATGGTGTGATCAAGGTTGATCAGGAGATCGATATTCAGCATGTTTATTATGACAGTAAATAAATCCGTTTCAGCATATCGTGGGTTACGATAATGAAGTCTAATTTTATACCGAATGGTGATAAACACCTGTTGATCGTACGAGTAACGAATCAGCAGGTTTTTTTTTGCGTTTGCAGATGATTTACCTCTGAGTGTCTTCCTCGCCTGTTTTGTTATCTGTGGTTCATCTCTTGTGGAATAGCCGTATCTGTCATTGAAATACGATGATAGGATGAACTTGTGAATACGCTTTATTTTAAAAAGGAGTGATAAGGAATGTTGCTATCTTTATTTACGGTGGCCACCCCGGATCTATTGCCTGAACAAATGCTTAAAGCTGCGTCGGATGCCGGGATTCAAGGCATAGAGTGGCGGTATAAAGGGGTCCCGAAGGACGCAAGCCAGGAAGAGCCTTCTTTCTGGAGAAGAAATCTCGCTTCTATTGATCCTGAGAATGCGGAGGAGGAGATCGCGAAGGCAGCTGCACTCACTGAGCAATATGGGCTTAAATCGATCGCCCTTGTTCCTTATCTTACTTCTGGAGATTTGCCTGCTACAGAGCAAGCCTTCCAATCCGCGCATAAGCTGGACGCATCGATGATGCGGGTCGGTGTTCCCGGATATCATCGCTCAGCGAATTATAACGAGCTCTACAAAGAGGCAATTGCTTACTTAAGTGAGGTTCAGGAAATGTCTCGTCAATATGGGGTAAAGGCGTTGGTCGAAACCCATCATGGCACCATTGCGCCGAGTGCGGGACTTGCCCTTCGGCTTGTTTCCTCGTTCGACCCGCAACATATCGGTGTATTGTATGATCCAGGGAATATGGTGCATGAAGGCTATGAAAACTACCGGATGGGCCTAGAGCTGCTTGGACCTTATCTAGCCCATGTTCATGTAAAGAACGCCAGCTGGGTTCCGCTTGCGCAGCAAGACAGCGAGTTAGAAACTTATTATCAAGCCAAATGGTCACCATTACTTAACGGAGTCGTACGTTGGAGCACCGTTCTAGAGGATCTTGCTGCCGTTGGATATATGGGTTATCTGGGAATTGAAGACTTTAGTCAGAGCTATTCCTCTGCAGAAATGCTCAAGAACTTCACGCAAAGTATGCATTCGCTGAACAATCAGTTACATATCGGAGGTGCAGCAGGATGACTGTAGTAAGAGTAGGAATAATAGGCATTGGTAATATGGGCTCTGCTCATGCCAAAACGCTGGATCAAGGCAAGATTAAAGGAGCAGTGCTTACGGCAATCAGTGACATGAGAGAGAGCACCAAAGCGTGGGCAGCAGATAACCTGCAAGGGGCTGTTCCCTATTTCCAGGATCCGAAGGCGATGATGCTCTCAGGGGAAGTTGATGCAGTCCTTATTGCTACACCTCATTATCAGCATTCGGAGCTTGCCATACTGGCATTTAATCACGGACTTCATGTTCTTATTGAAAAACCGGCTGGAGTATTTACAAGTCAAGTGAGAGAGATGAACGAAGCCGCCAGTCAGAGCGGAAAGGTGTTCTCGATCATGTACAATCAGCGAACCAATCCACTGTACATCAAATTAAAGGATTTGATTGCTTCCGGGGAACTTGGTGAGATTCGGCGGACCAACTGGATTATTACAAGCTGGTACCGCTCTCAGAGCTATTATGATTCTGGCAGCTGGCGTGCGACTTGGGCGGGTGAAGGCGGAGGCGTACTGCTGAATCAGTCTCCGCATCAGCTGGATCTATGGCAGTGGACAGTAGGGCTGATGCCGAAGCGGGTACGTGCTTTCTGTGCGTTTGGCAAATATCGCAGCATTGAAGTCGAGGATGATGTGACTGCATACGTGGAATATGAGAATGGAGCCACGGGTGTCTTTATTACAACGACAGGAGAAACTCCGGGAACGAATCGATTTGAAGTAACGGGTGATCGCGGAAAAATCGTTGTTGAGGATGGGAAGATGACCTTTTGGCGGCTGCGTGAACCCGAAAGTGAGTTTAATCAGCGCTATACCGGCGGATTTGGACAGCCAGAATGCTGGAAGATTGATATTCCCATTGAGGGCAGAGAGACAGGACACCCTGGTATTATGCAGAACTTCGTAGATGCCATTTTGCATGGCTCACCGCTTATTGCTCCAGGGGAAGAAGGAATTCATGGACTAACTTTATCGAATGCGATGTATTTATCCACTTGGACTGATCATTGGGTCGAGCTGCCGATGGATGAGGAGCTGTTTAACGAGCATCTTCAGGAACGTATTCGGAATTCCAAGATGAATACGACACCCGTGAGAGATACTCAAACACCCGCTGATCTAAGTGGTACCTTTCAATAGATAGTAGTTGTAAAGAATATGCTGGAAAGAGGTGCTGACAATGAGTAATCGAGATGGAATGTTCTATGCGCCTGAGAGTGCAGTGAATGAAGTTGTTGCAGGACCCGGAGAATTTGTCATCGCTGCAGCAGCTCTGGATCATGGGCATATCTATGGGATGTGTGGTGAACTCGTACGCGCAGGAGCTACTCTAAAATGGGTATACGATCCTGACCCCGATAAAGTAAGGGCTTTTCAGGAACGTTTCCCTGAAGCCAAGGCAGCCAGATCACTAGATGAAATCTTAAATGATGCTGAGGTTCGTCTCGTGGCTGGAGCGGCTGTTCCTTCGGAACGAGGGTCGCTGGGTCTTGCCGTCATGGACGCAGGCAAGGATTATTTTACGGATAAAGCTCCTTTTACTTCCCTCGGGCAGCTAGAGGCTGCTCGTCAGAAGGTGAAGGAAACAGGCCAAAAGTATATGGTCTACTACAGTGAACGCCTTCATGTTGAGAGCGCTGTTTATGCAGGTCAGCTGATATCTCAAGGGGCGATTGGCAAGGTACTTCAAGTCATGGGTACAGGGCCGCATCGATTAAATGCCGGCAGCCGGCCGGAATGGTTCTTTGAGAAAGCTAAATACGGTGGTATTATTTGCGATATTGGCAGCCATCAAATTGAACAATTTCTATATTTTGCATCCTGCAAAAATGCGGAAGTGAAGTATAGTCGTGCAGTTAATATGGCGCATCCAGAGTATCCGGAGCTGGAAGATTTCGGAGAAGCTGCGCTCGTGGGTGATAACGGTGCATCAGGATATTTCCGGGTGGACTGGTTTACACCGAACGGCCTGTCTACATGGGGAGATGGGCGTACGATTATACTGGGGACGGACGGTTACATTGAACTGCGTAAATATACGGACATTGCCCGGGAATCAATAGGTGATCAAGTATATTTGGTCAATCATGAAGGAGAATACCGGTTTAACGTAAAAGGTAAAGTAGGCTATCCTTTTTTCAGTCAATTGATTAAGGACTGTATGAATAGAACAGAGGATGCCATGTCCCAGGCGCATGCTTTTAAAGCAGCGGAGCTGTGTCTTACTGCTCAGGAATTGGCCGCGGCGGGAACGTTTCAAACCGCACGGTAATCCATGTTGTCGTCAGCAGCCCATTGCATGATACAATGAAGTCACGATGAGATTCTTTGCATGAGCAACGAACGATGCAAAGGAGTGAAGGAGTGACTTCAATTGTGGCAAATACGTTCAACATGATTGATCCGCTCGCCTTTAATTACCGGAATAACCATTCGGTGAAGCACGGTCAGGATGACGGGTTTCATTCCCATCCTTTTTATGAGCTGTACTATTTCCACGAAGGCAAATGCACTTATGTTATTGGCGACAAGATCTATACTCTTGTCCCTGGTGATTTAATCTTAATGCATGGCATGACCTTGCACAGACCACACCCCGATCCAAGCGTTCCTTATGTAAGAACGACCTTGCATTTCTATCCAACAATGCTGGAGGAGTATCTTGTCGCTGAACGCGCGCATGCCCTGCTCGCACCATTCGAGAAACTGAAGAATCATGTATTTCATCTTACAGCTGAGCAGCAGCAGGAAACGGAGACGAGTCTAGCTCAGCTGAACCAGCTCTATGAGATGAAGGGGCGGGAGCAGATGAGTGATCGCTTCGTTTTGAAGCTGTGTGACTTCTTGATCATGGCACAGCAGTTCACCGACAATAAGCTGCTGGAGCAAAGAACACGTACGGATAAAGAAGAACATATCCAGGGCATCATTACTTATTTGGAGACAAATTATATGAACGAGATTGGCCTGGATGAGATCGCCAGAGAGCTGCATCTATCCAAGCCTTATATGGCAGCACTCTTCAAAGAGATGACAGGTACAACGATATTCAAATATTTATACATGCGACGAATCAATCAAGCCAAGCTGTTGTTTCGTTTCCATCCGGATATGTCCGTCACGGAAGCAAGCAAGAAATCGGGCTTCAAGCGGGTTTCGCATTTCAGCCGCATGTTTAAACAGACGGTGGGCTGCACACCGGAGGTTTTTCGCACCCATCATCTTATATGAAACCTGAACAAAAGGCAGTTCGTATAAACGTTTATGTGAACGCTTTTTTTTTGAAGGGAGACCAGCTATATGAGAAGACAGAGGAAGAGAAAACAGCAGGCTGTAATGATGGCGACGATGCTTGCTTCGGCTGTGATGTTATCCGCTTGTTCTGCCGTAGAGAGTGTGAATCAATCTCTTAACTATGTAAATGAGGCTACAGAATATATCAATCAAGTATCAACGGCGGGCTCGGAGCTTCAAAACCTGGCTCAGGAGGCTGTCAACAACCCTGATGCAGCAGCTCAGTTTCAGGAACAGTTGGAACAAATCCGGACAGAAGCCAGCGAGTTTGCTCAGCTTACACCTCCTGCTATCGGAGAATCCATCCACGCCAGACTTGTAGAATATAATGAGCAGCTCACCGGCATGGTGGATCAGTTCAGTCAGCGAATACAGGAGCAGGGCTTCACACTGGAGAACTGGGAGCAGACCGGTATTCCGGATCTGATAACGAACATTAATAATTTGAGCCAGCAGCTGAATGAATTAGGCGGCTAACAACTTTGCTGTAATTGCTCGGTTTGCCTTGCCTGGTCTTATCTACTAAAATGAAGGGCAGGAGGAGTAGATCGCAGGCAAAGGAAGTGTAAACGTGACAGAGATAGCTAAAGAAACCTTTATTGTGAGCTCCAGCCAGTCCGATCTGCATTCGCGCATTAAGCTCTCGTCCATTCTTGAACGGCTTCAGGATGCAGCTGACCGACATTTGCAGGAGTTAGGAATTACGATAAGCGAGATGCTGAAGAATCATTACGGCTGGATGCTCATGACGATCGAGATCGATTGTGATCAGATTCCGGTGCTTGAGGAAGAATGGACGATATCGACATGGTCCAGAGGGTACAAAGGTGTTGTGTGGCTAAGAGATTATCGATTCGAGGGCTCTGAGGGAGCAACGGGTTATGCAAGGTCAACCTGGACCTTGGTTGATATTCACAAGCGCAAGATATTGCGTCCGTCCGCATTGCCTTATGACATTCCGACGGTAACCAGTCAGACCTCCAGCGATATTCCGGATAAAGTGTCTATTCCCGAAGAAATTGAGCTTAAGACCGCTTATGAGTTCAAAGCCGGGTATAGTACAACAGATAGCAATGGACATTTGAACAATGCAAGATATGCAGACCTCTGTTATGATGCTCTGACAGCTGAGGAACTAGAACACCTCGTATGGAGAAGATTTAGAATTACTTATCATCGAGAGGTAAGATTGAACGAGACATTCATTCTTCAACGCTCGGATGGAGATGGATCAAGCATCTGGTTTCGTGGAATGAACTCCGAAGGCTTCAGCATCTTTGAAGCTCAGATGGTTTATGAGCATAAGCTGCCCCAATAGATGGTGAAATAGCACTGTTAATTTCGATGAATCGAAGTTGACGGTGTTTTTTTATGTCTGTCTAGTGTCAATCGATGGTTCTCTTGTGCATGTTTAGTCATCGGTTGAGCATGGTAATGATAAATATCGTTCCAGAACAAGGAGGTAAATGAACAATGGCTGATATGAAGAATCATGATAAAAAAGATCGCACTCAGATGGATCATCCCGAGCAATACCCGACAGAGAAGGAAAGCTTGTTCGATCAATATGAAGAAGAACTGCATGTAGACCCCATTCCGGTTCAGGATCTGAATATGGAGAAGCAAGAAGAGAAGGATAAAGAGGCGACCAAGCAAAATTCTTCAACAGAAGAAAAATACCGTGCCGATTATCGGGATTAATTGAAGAATAACTTCAAAGCTCGTGAATGAAATCAACGCGGATCATAAATAATAAAAGACGGTTAGATATGGACGACATTTACTCAAACTTTTATAGATCTACTTGACTAATGTAAGCGAGTATACTATCTTTAGTGTTGTCGACCTACAAAATATACCAGGAGGTTTTTTTCTAATGGCTAAAGAATTTATGGAAGCTCTCAAGGAAAGAAGATCATATTACGCGATTTCTAAAGAATCCCATGTTTCGGATGCAAGAATTGAGGAGATCATTGGTGAAGCAGTCAAGTATACTCCGTCTTCTTTTAACTCCCAATCGGCCCGCGTTGTCGTATTACTGGGTGAGAAGCATGATAAGCTCTGGAATATTACGGAAGAAACACTTCGCAAAACGGTAAATGACGAGGAGAAATTTAAATCGACTGCAGACAAAATGGCGAGCTTCCGTGCAGGATATGGAACCGTGCTGTTCTTCGAGGATCAGGAAGTGATTGAGAACCTGCAGAAGCAGTTTGCTCTTTATGCGGACAACTTCCCCGTCTGGGCCAACCAATCTAGCGGCATGCTGCAATTGGTCGTATGGACAGCGCTGAAGCAAGAAGGACTTGGAGCATCCCTCCAGCACTACAATCCGCTGATTGACGACGAAGTGAAGGAAGTATTCGATGTTCCTGCAACATGGAAGCTGATTGCACAGATGCCTTTTGGAGCGCCTGCGGCAGATCCGGGAGACAAAGATTTTGCACCACTGGATACCCGTCTTAAAGTGTTAAAATAAGTGCTGAAATAACGAATACAGACAGAGTATTGCTTCTAATGAAGTGATACTCTTTTTTTGTCGTTCCGTTAAAGACGATGTGATAAATATAGAAACATATCCAATATTTAAGTACATACACCGCTCACAGCACTTTGATAGGATAGATTTATCCTGTAAGGCAAGTGAGGCGCTAGTTTTGAGATTACAAAGGAATAAATGGAGCATGATTGTAAAAAAAAGCATGATCCTTGGCATTATTGTTTCATTATTGTCAGTTTATATCGTTCCGCATCATGCAGATGCATCTTCTTCGGAGCTCCCTTTTAGAGACATTGCGAACAGTTATGCCAAAGAAGCAATCGGCAGGTTGTACAATCAAGGCATTGTTCGCGGAACTACCTTGACGACGTTTGAGCCCGGAAAGAAGGTTACAAGAGCAGAGCTTGCTAAAATGATGAGCGCAGCTCTCAAGGTTAATCCAACGATGAACGATCTGTCTCCCTTCAAAGACCTGAAAGAGACAGACTGGTATTACGGTGACATTAGTGCACTTGTCAACCTGGGGATTGTTCAGGGAAGATCTGAGAGCTATTTTGCACCCAAATCAAATGTTACTCGACAGGAAGCTGCAGCACTTATGGTTCGTATGCTGAAGACCGCTCCTGATCCGATCGAAGCATCATCAGAGCTGCCTTACACAGATCATAAACATACTTCTAAGTGGGCATGGGGCTACATAAGTCAAGTAACTCAGCTCGGATTCATGCAGGGAGACAGCGGAGTGTTCAGACCGAATGATTCGTTAACCCGTGCAGAAGCAGCGGTTCTGCTGGACCGTATACTGCAATCACCAAGAATTCGATCTGAGCTTAATAACAGGGAAGCGGATCCGATTCTCCTTGGCTGGCAATACGATTCTACAACTGCTGAATACGAGAAGCAGGTGCTGGAAGCGGGTATCAATACGCTCTCTCCGCGCTGGTATTTTCTCGATGCGACAGAAGTTGTGCAGGATCATACGGATCAGAGACTATTAACCTTTGCCGAGAGAAACAAGCTGAATATATGGGGGATGGTAGGTAACCGGGCGAATGCAGAGCTGACACACCGTGTATTATCGAATGCAGCTATGAGGGAAGCTGCCGTCACGAAATTGATGGATTATGCGCAGAAGTACGGGTTAGCCGGCTTGAATATTGATTTTGAAAATGTGTCGCCAGAGGATCGCGAGTATCTGATATTGTTCATGGCTTCGCTGAATTCCAAGCTCAGCAGCATAGGTGTGACCCTATCTATTGATGTATCACCTGATCTAGGTACAAGCTGGACGGCTGCATTTGATTACAAGGCACTTGGCGAGCTGGCCGACTATGTCGTGTTAATGGGATATGAGGAGCATTGGAACGGCTCAACTGCGGCAGGCTCGGTTGCTTCGCTCCCATGGCTGGAAAATGCGGTACAGAAATTACAGCAGAATGTGCCCAAGGACAAGATTATCGCAGCTCTGCCAACCTATACTCGGAATTGGTCCTTGTCATCTCCTCAGCTTGGTTCATATGATATTTCACTGAAGACGCAGGGAGAAATCTATCGCAATTATTCAACTGCTATGAAATGGGATTCTGAGATTGCGCAATACACTTTAACCTATACTTCACAAGGGAAATCTCGCGGGATATGGGCGGAAGACAGCCGTTCATTGTCAGCCAAGACGACTCTATTTGAAGCCTATGATGTTGCTGGTTATGCATTTTGGTACATGGGCTCTGAAACTAGCGATGTATGGACAGCGATGAATAATGCCAGACAATATGCCTCATATTCATTTGGGTTATAACTCTTAAGAGGATCATGCTTAGCATGGTCCTTTTTTCATCATTTCTGGCTCTTCGTTTAAAAAGATACATATTGTTTAAGGATAAAAGAGAGAAGATATATAGAAGAAGGCAGGGATAGGATGATATATGATTGCATAATTGTCGGCGGAGGTATTGCCGGGCTGCAGGCAGCCATACAGCTGGGAAGGTATTCTATACACAAGGTGCTTGTTATTGATGCGGGGGAAGGTCGTTCGACCATATGCCGTAATTATCATAATATACTGGGGTTTCCAGAGGGTATATCGGGAGAGGAGATCCGCAGACGAGGGAGAGCGCATGCTGAAGCGACGGGCATTGAATTTTGTACAGATCGCATTACTTCTGCCAAAAAGGAAGATGAGCTCTTCAAACTGAGCGGAGATCATGATCAGTTGTATCAAGCAAGAACACTTCTGCTCGCTACAGGTATTACAGATCGGTACCCGAATATCCCAGGCCTCCGAGATGCGCTGGGAATGTCAGTGTATATATGTCCTGATTGTGATGGATACGAGATTGAGAACAAGCGCACTGTTATTATGGGCTCTGGTGTTACTGGCGCCGGTATGGCGAACATCTTGGCTAAACGGGCCTCCGAGATGATCTACATTAATCATGATCAAGCTGAAGTCACCTCAGAATTGAGAGATAAATTGAGCCGAAAGGGTGTTCAATATATTGAGGAAGCGATTACTGAAGTAGAGAGTGATGATAAGGGCATGATAACAGCTGTTAAACTGGCAAGTGGTGCGGTTGTCGAAGCTGAACGAGGGTTTATCGCTTTTGGAGGCAACAAGGTTCATTCGGCATTGGCGGGGCAGCTCGGTGCTCAGATAGAGGATAACAAGCATGTTGAGGCGGACGGGCGTTCGCGAATGTCATCTGTTCCAAACCTATGGATTGCGGGTGACATCGGACTGCATTCCGAGCAAGCTGCTGTGGCGATGGGAGATGGCCTCCTCTCAGCGATTTGGATTAATAAAGCCTTGCATCAGATGCGAAGCAGCTAAAGTCAAAACGAAATCGATTCTATATTGTTTCATTCTAGACGGTAAGGTTAATAGGAAGTGTGCAAGCGTTCAAAATATCTGTATAACTGGAGGAGAATACGATGTCAGAACAAACACATATGATTAATAAGGATAGAAAAGTAGAGCTGAATCAGGTGGATGAAGTGATGGATCGAATGGCTCCGGAACAAAAAGATGATATTTTGGAACAATTCGAAACATTCAAACAATACTTGAAGAAGCGTGTATCCTTGGGAGAATCACTTGGATTAAATGAAGAACAGCTGGCGCTGGTTGCAGAAAAGGTTGCAGAGATGTTATCCAAGAATGAAGAGCCGAGAAACAGAGAGGAGAAGCTGCTACAGGAATTGTGGAATGCAGCTAATAACGAACAACAGCATGCATTAGCACATGTGTTGGTCAAATTCGTTAAAAATTAGTGCTGGAAATGAAGACAGGTTCGGGTCCCTTCTCGGGGCCCTTATCCCATGAAATGAATAAATTTTATATTATTATTAACAAGATTGAAACTCTTCGTTAATAATAAACGTTTATACTAGGTACTAAGAACAGCTTAGAAGATTTAATACATAGCACATGCAGGCTTTATAGCCGCACCAGAAGGAGAGATGCAAAATGAAGAATCGGTTATTTACATTTGTTGCGCTTGGTGTAATTCTTTCGGGAACTTTATTATATGGTAACTTTAATATTGGAAATAGTTCAACGGTACTTGCGAAGTCAGAGGACGTTCAAGATAAGACAGGACAGGTACAGAACGAAACGGTATATATCAATGATCTTACTGATCTTAACGGAGAGCTCCACATCAAGGCAGATGAGATTCAGTGGTATGAAGGTGAGGAAGCAAACACCGTCTTCGTGGAGCAAGAGCCTGACGCTGGAATTGACTATGCTCCGGATGGCTATTATATTGTGAATGAGCAGGAAGCATCTGAAACTTTAAAAATCGCAGATGATGCAACGGTTACGGTTCAAATTTATGATCGTACGGGAGATGTCAAGGATATCGACATCGAGTGGAATGAAGAGATCAGCTTGGACAAATTTGCTGAACTCTACGGAGATACAACGAATATGGATATGAGTGTATTTCCTTATCATCTAACGATTGAGAACGGTGAAGTTACACAAATCGTACAACAATATA
The DNA here is from genome assembly GCF_000732325.1 of Paenibacillus sp. TCA20. Lineage (GTDB taxonomy): Bacteria > Bacillota > Bacilli > Paenibacillales > Paenibacillaceae > Paenibacillus > Paenibacillus urinalis. The sequence continues at coordinate 104,043 of NZ_BBIW01000001.1, read as the reverse complement.
TTCCTTAAGAAGGATGACATTCAGCCCTCTTGCGATAGCAAGGGGGCTATTTCTATGCCCGCCATCATAATATCGAATATCCGAAATTTTGAGCTATCGAAGGGGGATTGGCATGCTTGATTGCATCATTATAGGCGGCGGTCCTGCAGGACTGAGTGCTGGATTGGTGCTGGGTCGTTCTCTACGCAGAACGGTCATCTTAGATCACGGCAGACCTCGGCATGCACGAACCAGACAATCTCATGGTTATTTGACCAGGGATGGGGCTAGTCCTGCTGAATTCAGACAGATTGCTCATCAAGAGCTATCTGAGTATCCTTTCATAAGTATAATGCAAGAGGAGGTCGTTGATGTTCAGCCTGTATATGGCGGATTTATTGCCCGTATGTCCAGTGGTAAAGAAGTAGCCGGTAGAAAAGTTCTGCTAAGCACGGGTCTGCGTGAGATTCTTCCCACGCTGCCAGGACTCCAGGAATATTACGGACAAAGTCTCTTTAGCTGTCCCTATTGCGATGGTTACGAGTTAAGAGGGAAGCGCATTGTTCTTCTAGCGGAGACAACGAATGTATTCAGTACGGCTCAGATGATTTATCACTGGAGCAAGGATCTGGTTATATGTACAGATGGGAAGAGGATCCTTAATGTAGAACAACAAAGAAGACTTGTGAATAAAGGGATAAGAATTGCAGAGCTGCCTATTTCCCAATTAACTGGAAGTGACGGAAAGCTTGAGGCTATTAGATTCAGTAATGGTCAAACCATCGAGCGAGAAGGCGGGTTTGTAATACCTCAGCTAAGTCAAGCAAGCCATATTGGACCTAGACTGGGGTGTCATATGAACGACCGAGGGGCTTTGATAACAGATCCCTATGGGAGGACAAATATTCGAGGGATCTATGCAGCCGGGGATAGTACGGTCACTTCGCCTACACAGCTGGTTATTGCAGCAGCGGAAGGCAGCAAAGCGGCTATAGGAATCAATATGGATCTAGTTTATGAAGATTTCTAGTCGCGATAGACAAGAAGAGGCGATCTCCAATGGAGATCGCCATACTTTGTGCCGGTATCTTTAGAAACGATTAATATTGAAATGTACTAACGATGATTACGAGCAGAATGAATAGTACCAAAATTGCACCTATAGAAGAGTAACCACCGTATCCACCTTCACCATAGCCACGCTTTGCTTCTCCCATGACATTTACCTCCTCATCATTTAACTACAGTAATATATGAGATGAAGGCTGATGCTGATTGGGCGATATCATCATTTATGGCGAAGTAGGATGGTGCCCAAGATCATCCATTAGATGCTGAAGGGTTAACCAATCCTGAACCGAGTTAATAAATGTATGAGCTGCGGGCGACAATTCGGACAAGGACAATGCAGCCATCCCGATCATGCGATAAGGCTCCTCTGCTAATGGGACAACCTGTATCGTATCCGGCAGATTGCCTAGGACCATTTCTGGCAGAATGCTGATGCCGAGCCCGTGCTGAACCATTCCTATTATGGCTTGCTCTTCAGCAACCTCAAACCGAATGCTGAGCTTTACCTTGTGAGTCCGAATCATGGATTCGATCTCATCATCTCCGCCCCATTTCGGCATAATGAAAGGCTCCTCTCGCAGCTGATCCAGATGAATGGCGGGTGCCGATGCAAGAGCATGTCCTTCAGGCAGAATACATACCAAGCGATCCTTCTTCAGCGGGATTGTATCAAAAATCGAACTGCCCTGCAGTGACAAAAATCCAAAATCAACCGCGCCTGAGGCAATCCATCCCTTGATTTCACCGTAATCTCCTTCCTTAAGCTTAATGTGAATAGCTGGATATTCATGCTGGAATGACTTAATAACACCAGGAAGCCACTGTGAGGACACACTCGTGAACGTTCCGATTCGGACTGTACCTGTTTGAATGCCGCTCAGTAACTGGATTTCTTGATGCATCATTTCGTTCCACTTCAATATTTCTCTCATGTAGGGCAGTATGCGCTCTCCGTTTGAAGTAAGCTGAATACCGGATTTGGAGCGAATAAGTAATGAAAAACCGCAGCTTGCTTCCAGACTTGAAATCGCATGACTAACTGCGGATTGAGTCAGATTCAAGCTTTCCGCTGCTTTCGTCAAGCTTTGGAGCTCTACCACGGTCGTTATAATTTCGTATTTTGCAAGTGACATCGATCATCTTCCTTTTGCATGAAATAAATTCATGTATTCAATTATAAACATTCATTTTTCTTATGAAAAGACTTGAGATATACTGAATCTTGCTGTTGGAGTTACGGTATTCAACTTATACATATAAGCGAGAAATTGAAGGGAAGAACGATCGTGAAAGTAGAACGTAAGGCAGATCTACAGATGCTGCTTGTGACCCTGTTGTGGGGTTCCTCTTATTTATTTATGAAGGAAGGTCTGACATCGATTCAGGAGCTGAATATGATTGCTCTTCGCTTCGGTTTGGCCTTTATTCTTATGGGCATCATTTTCTACAGAACCTGGTCCACAATGACATTCCGGACACTAAGGCAGGGTTTTGTGTTAGGAGCTGTCCTGTTTGTTGCCTTTGTATTCATTACTTATGGAGTCAAACAAACAACCACTTCGCAGGCCGGATTTCTGATCAGCCTATCTGTCGTATTTGTACCCATCCTCGTATCCATTGTTCAAAAACGGTTTCCCGAGGCAAAGATCGTATGCAGTATTGTGTTAGCTATAGCGGGTATCGGTCTTCTGACGCTTGAGAACAGCATGCAGCTCAAAACAGGAGATCTGTTATGTATTATGGGAGCCTTAAGTTATGCATTGTATATTCTTCTATCAGGTCGTATGGTTCAGCAAGGAGATGGTAAGGCACTCAGTATACTGCAGCTCGGCTTTGCAGGAGGACTCGCTCTTCTGTTCAGTATCCTATTTGAGGAACCGAAGCTTCCGGCTTCAGAAGGAGCCTGGATATCCATTCTGGGTCTGGCTGTATTATGCAGTGCAGTCGCCTACACGCTGCAAATCATGGCGCAGAAGCATATTTCCTCTACACGTGCCGGACTTATTTTTTCTCTGGAGCCTGTATTTGCTGCCGGCTTTGCCTATGCTTTATATGGAGAACAGCTGAGCTTGAACGGTTATATGGGAGCGGCACTCATCTTGGGAGGCGTTATTCTTACCGAGGTCAAATGGGCTAAGCTGTTTCATTTCAAAAAACGAAACCCGTCTCAACGGTTCGGGATATAGTAGGTGCTGCGCAGCTCTCTTGAACAAAGTTAGCTATAGAAAACTAAACTTCAAGTGGGCTCGACCAGGGATCAACCCTGTGTCTAACATACAAAAAAGGCGTTTTCAACAGAGAAAACGTCTTTTTTGTATGTTAGTAAATCCATTAAACATTATAACGTTATATTTACCTGATGCTAATTCTGTGTTAAGGTACAAGTGAAAAGCGGAAGAACATGGAGATGGAGGAGGTTGTAATGCATACCCGAGTACTTCGTGCAGTGAGGACCGTTCATTCGGAGGAGAGGTTTGATCTGGTGATCAGGCAGGGACAAATCACTGCCATAGAGCAATCAGGATCCGCAACAGGTGATGAAGTTATAGATTGTTCAGGACAATACGTATCGAGCGGTTGGATTGATATGCATGTCCATGCTATGGACAGCTACCAGCCTTATGGTGATGACGCTGACAAGATCGGTGTAGGTCAGGGCGTTACCACCATTGTTGATGCAGGGAGCTGTGGTGCAGATCATTTAGAGGAGCTGTATCAACGCAGCAGGACAGCAAAGACGAGAGTGCTGGCCTTCTTAAATATATCCCGGATTGGGCTGGGCTTAAGGCAGGATGAGCTGAGTAGAGCGGAGTGGATAGACCCGCAATTAGCTGCGGAGACCATAACCAGGTACCGTGATTTTATCGTCGGACTCAAAGCGAGAATCAGCAGGAGTGTAGTCAAGGAAGAAGGGATAAGCCCATTAAGTGCAGCCCTTCTTATATCGGAACAAGCCAAACTGCCGCTTATGGTCCATATTGGTTCCGGTCCTCCCGGTATTCATGAAGTGCTGAACAGCCTGAGAGCACGAGATATTGTCACTCATTATCTGCATGGGAAGGCCAATAACATTCTGGATAACCATAATGAGCTCATCCCCGAGCTGAACGCGGCGATCCGTCGCGGCGTGCATCTGGATGTCGGACATGGTACGGCCAGCTTCTCCTTTCATGTTGCTGAGACTGCCAAAGATAGAGGGGTTCATCCGGATACGATCAGTACAGACATTTACAGAGGTAATCGCGTGCATGGTCCGGTGTACAGCCTGGCCGATGTGTTGTCCAAATTTATGGTCATTGGATACTCTCTTGCTGAGGTTATAGATCGGGTGACAAAGCGGGCAGCAGACTGGCTTGGACGGCCGGAGCTGGGACGAATTCAGGTTGGGGATGAAGCGAATCTCACTTTGTTTGAAGTGGTGCCTGAGTCAAGAACAATGACCGATTCGAATGGAGACACACGTCTTGCCGAGTCCATTATTCAATCGAGAGGAGCAATTATAGGTGAATACTTCTATTCTTCATAAGTACGGTTTAAAAAGAGTGATTAATGCAAGCGGCAGAATGAGCATTCTGGGTGTATCCGCACCGACGGACTCCGTTATGGAAGCGATGAAGCAAGGTGGACAGCAGTACGTTGAAATCAGCGATCTAACGAACAAGGCAGGAGAGCATATTGCAAGCCTGCTCGGTGCTGAGGCGGCCGCTATCGTCAATTCGGCTTCAAGCGGTATCGCGCTGTCGGTGGCAGCTATGGTAACGCAGGGGAATCGGAAGTTAAGTCTCAAGCTCCATCAAGAGACGATCAGCAAAAATGAAATCGTGATGCTGAAGGGCCACAACGTTCAATATGGAGCACCTGTAGAGACGATGATCTATTTGGGCGGAGGCAAGCTGGTAGAGGCCGGATATGCAAACGAAGGCAAGCAGGAGCATCTGGCGGATGCGATTACAGAGCGAACGGCGGCAATTCTCTATGTGAAATCACACCATAGTGTTCAGAAGAATATGATCTCTGCTGCGGAAGCATGGGAAGTAGCAAGAGAGCACCAGGTCCCTCTTATAATTGATGCGGCAGCGGAGGAGGATCTGAAGAGCTATATATCCATTTCTGACCTCGTAATTTATAGCGGCTCCAAAGCAATTGAAGGCCCTACTTCCGGTATCGTGGCGGGCAAAAGTAAATATATTGAATGGCTTAAAGTACAGCTGCACGGTATCGGCAGAAGCATGAAAGTAGGCAAGGAATCCTCATTCGGGCTGCTGCAGGCGCTGGATGAATATGGGGTCAAACAGGATCGAAGTGAAGAAGAGAAACAATCCTTAATGGAGCTTGCCGTATTATCTGAACTCGCAGGTATCGAAATGAGCATCGTACAGGATGAGGCTGGAAGGCTTATTTATCGGGGGCGAATCAAGGTGAATGCGGAAGAAGCCGGAATCAATGCCGTACAAATGGTAGAGAAGCTCCGTACAGGAGATATTGCCATCTATACCCGTGATTACGGTGTGAAGCAGGGATATTTCGATATTGATCCACGGTCACTTAAGGCAGACGATATGACGGTTATTATTGATCGAATTACGGAAATCATTAAGGGAGGCTGAATAGAAATGAGCAAAATGGCGGAGCGATTATATAAAGGCCGTGCAGCACTGAACGTCTTGGCTGGGAGTGTAAGCAATGCAAAGGACATATATGAAGCGGCGGAAGGTTATGTGCTGATCGGTGTATTATCCAAGAATTATCCGGATGCCGTGTCAGCTGCAGAAGCAATGCAGAGCTATGGCGAGGGTTGTGCGGATGCCATCTCGATCGGACTTGGAGCAGGAGATCCAAGACAGTCAGAGGTCGTTAGTGAAATTGCAAAACATTATGCAGGTTCCCACATTAATCAGGTGTTTACTGGAGTCGGAGCGACTCGTGCCAATCTAAGCGGTAAGGACAGCTGGATTAACAGCCTCGTTTCTCCATGCGGCAAGCCTGGCTTCGTGAATATGTCTACCGGACCATCCAGTTCTATGCTGGCTGAAAAAGCCATCGTGCCCGTTGAAGCAGCAATCGCGCTTGTGGCAGATATGGGAGGGAACGCGCTGAAGTATTTTCCGATGAACGGCCTTGAGACAAGAGAAGAATTCTTAGAAGTCGCTAAGGCCTGTGCCAAGGCGAACTTTGCTCTCGAACCAACCGGAGGCATCGACAAGGACAATTTCAGAGATATCCTTCGGCTTGCTCTGGATGCAGGAGTTCCGCAAGTCATACCCCATGTGTACTCCTCTATTATTGATAAGGAAACAGGCTTAACTAACATCCAAGACGTACTTGAATTGACTCAAATTCTGAAGTACGAGGTGGATGCCCATGAAGGCTCATAAGCGAATTACTGCTTTTGGTGAAGTGATGATGCGGCTCTCCGTCCCGAATTACGAGACATTGTCACAATCCAGGTCACTGACTTATGCCTTTACAGGAACAGGCGTTAACATCGCAGCAGCAATGGCTCGCTTAGGGCATGAAGCCTCCATAGCTACCACCGTCCCGGACAATTCCCTTGGAGATGCGGCTGCAGCTTCGCTTCGGGCCTTAGAACTGAATACACGCTTTGTACGTGCAGAGGGCAGCATCCTTGGAAGCTATTTTCTGGAATCCGGATATGGGGCCAGACCAACGAGAGTAACCTATGGGAGCCGGAAGAACAGCAGCTTTAACAGCACAGCCAAAGAGGCTTATAACACAATGCCGATCGCTCAAAATACGGATTACTTGCATTTATGCGGTATTGGTCTGGCCATGAATGCGAATGTACGATATCAAATGAAGTCACTTGCAGAACAGGTCAAATCGGCAGGCGGGAAAGTTGTGTTTGACTGTAATTACAGGAGCACACTGTGGGATGAAGAAGAACGCAGGCATGTCAAATCGTATTACGAGGAAATGCTGCATCTTGCAGATATTGTCATGATGAATGAGCGGGATGCCATATATCTGCTGGGATATAAGCCCAGCAATGAGGGGCGCACCGAGCAGCTTCAGGAGCTTATTCCTATGATCGCGTCCAAATATGCAATAAAAATGATAGCAGGCACGCAGCGGGTGGTTCGTCCAGACCATCATCATTCGATTACGGGATTTATGTATAAGGATGATATGATGAAGCTGGGAAGAACGATGAATACTGCTGTTCTGGACCGGGTCGGTGCAGGTGATGCATACACAGCGGGTATTATACATGGTGATATTAATGGCTATGATGCTGAGTACGCGGTTCAGTTCGCCACAGCAGCGTCTATTCTGGCTCATACCGTGCCGGGCGATACAGCGGCTATATCCGAGCAGGATATCGTAAAGGCAATGAATGAGCTTGCATCAGATATTGAAAGGTAGTGATATTTGTGTCCTTGTCAAGAAAGAAAGGACCGCTCTATTTGCAGCTGAAAAAGATCATCCGAGATCGGATTGTGCATGGCCAATACCCGGTTGGTACCTTGATCCCTTCAGAGCCCCAGCTGGAGCAGGAATTTGCGGTAAGCAAAATGACCGTGAGAAATGCAATTAAGGAGCTGCAGCAGGAAGGATACGTGTTAAAGCAGAGCGGTGTAGGGACAACGGTTCAACGAAACAGCGTTGCGCCTCAACTATCGAAGGGCAAGCAGTTTACGGAGATCTTGGTTGAGCAAGGGGAAACGATATATAAACGGCTGGTTGGCAAGAAGATGGAGCAGAATAGTCCGGACAGTGATGCTCATGCGCTGTTTGGGGATCACTGCTTGTGCCTCGAGCGCTTGTACCTGTTAAATGACCAGCCCTTTATCTATTACGAGCATAGATTGCCGCTTGGTCTTGCTGAGGCAGAGGACTGGAATGTTGGAGATGAATTTTCTTTATACGAATGGTTAGAGGATCATCATTTAGTAGCCGAGCAGTACCGTGATCAATTCACGGTAGCGCCGTTATCTGCACGCATCGCCAGTGAATTGGGCATGTCCGAAGGAGACGTTGTGCTTAGACGACAACGGTTCGCGTACACGGAAGATGGTCGTGCTGTGGAGTGGAGTATCGGATATTACAACACGATGCTAAGTCCCTACATCGTGAATTATCAACTCTAACATGGTATTTTTCATCCGGTTTATGATAAGATGACGTATATCTTTACACTAGAAAACAGGTGAAAAAATGCGGAACAAAGTTACGATGCAGCAAATTGCTGATGCAGCAGGCGTCTCCAAGTTTGCCGTCTCCAGAGCTTTGACTGGTAAGAGCGGAGTAAGTGAGACAACACGGGAAATGATTATACGCACAGCTGGACAGCTTGGTTACTTCAAGAATGCTGCGGGACTTAGCAAGTCAGCAAATGGTGAATCACTCAAAGAACAATTTACAACCGATAACCGTAAAGGAACCGGAACGATCGTTGTACTTTTTCCGAACATCCGATATCAGAACATGGATTCACTCTATTGGGGACCTGTATTTGAAGGGATCTCAGCGCGGCTAAATGAGATGGGGCATGATATCTTAACACTGACAGAACCTTCTTCAGAGAAGATTTTTTCCTTGCTGAATCCGGATGCAATTCAAGGGATTATTACCGTGGGAACCGTGTCAGTCTCTCTGCTGCTGGAATTTCAAAGACTTCAAATTCCTGTCGTGATGGTAGATCATATTGAACCGGTATTCCACTGTGATACGATATTCAGCGATAATATTACACTGATGCGGGAAATGATGAATGGCCTGATCGGCAGAGGCTATCGAGAATTCCAATTTGTTGGTAATATCAAGGAAGCCCCGAGCTTCATGGACCGGTGGACTGCCTATCGTATGGCACTGGACGAGCACGGGATTGAATGTCCGCAGAAGGAGTCACTGCTCGGATATCAGGAGGATATGGACATGATCCAATCGATCCATGAGATCCCATCGGAGGAATTACCTGAAGTATTTGTATGTGTTAATGATATTACTGCACGTTTTGTCATTGAGGAGTTACATAAGTCAGGGCGTTCTGTACCGGATCGCTGTTCGGTGACGGGTTTCGATAATGTGGAATCAGATCAGCCGATACTGGCAACCGTCGATGTAAACAAAGCGCTTCTAGGCAAGAGAGCGGTAGATCAGTTGATATGGAGGCTGGCTCATCCCGAATCCCCATATGAGAGGCTCTTGATCCAGGCTGATCTTATCTATAGAGACCATTATGCAGTAACAAGATAAAGATGATATTTGGCATATCCCTGCGTTAACCTTTTTTGGTTGAGAGAGATATGCTTTTTTTCATAGATATTTATTTGGAATTTTGTTTTGTTATGGTTTGTTATGAAAATTGAATAACTTTTTTGTTTGGTTTAGGTCGATATTATGCTAATATAGAGCAGAAGTAGATACTGCAGACGGAAGCATAGGTGATAGCATGCGTAAAAAGGTTACCATTCAGCAAATTGCCAACCAGGCAGGTGTATCCAAATTTTCGGTTTCACGTACTTTGACTGGCAAACCAGGTGTCAGCGAGCGGACACGTGAGTTAATCGTACATGTGGCAGAACAGCTTGGTTATTACAATCACATGCCAATCTCTGTTTCCGACAGTTCCGCAGCTAGATCAGGAGATGCTGGCCAGATCAATAAAGAAACGAGAAACCGAGGTACGATTCTCGTTCTTTTTCCGAATGTTAGGTTTCAAAATTATGATTCAGCCTACTGGGGACCCATTCTGGAGGGAGTAACAACCCAGCTTAATGAATACGGACTCGACATCCTGACGGTTACCGAGCCGTCCCATGATAATTTATTCTCGCTCCTTAATCCAGAGGCAATAAGAGGCACTATAACGGTGGGAGCGGTCTCATCCGCAAGTTTATTTGATCTGCACAAGCTGGGTATTCCGGTTGTCATGATTGATCACATGGATGCGTCGTTATGCTGTGATATGATATTCACGGATAATCAGACAAGTATGCGAGAATTGATGCAGCTTCTAGTAACTAAGGGATTTAGAAGCTTTCAGTTTGTAGGCAACAAGACAGAGGCTTACAGCTTTTTTGAACGCTGGACCGTATTTCGGCTCATTCTTGAACAATATGGTATTGCATGTAATCAGAATGAGATGCTCCTCAAGGGAACTTTCGAGGATATAGGGCAGGCTTTGACAGACATGCAAGGTACACTGCCTGAAGTGTTCGTATGTATGAATGATGCAACAGCGCTGGATCTGATTGAACAGCTTAGCAGACATGGGATCAAGACTCCGGATGAGTGCTTGGTTACGGGATTTGATCATATCAATGATCTTCATAGCATTTCTGTAACCGTGCATGTGAATAAGAAAATGCTCGGCATGAGAGCAGTAGATCAAATGCTGTGGCGAATTGCCAATCTAGAGGCGCCGATGGAGAAGAAGCAACTGGCTGCAGAATTGGTTATACGGAATCAGCTAAGCGTACCAACAAGAGGGAACGAAGATGCAGCAGTCAGCAATAACTAGCAGCAAATGATGCTAAAACTTGAAATGAATGAATACATAAGCTGTACTGATGGAACTTCCATTAGGACGGCTTTTTTTGGTTCTGTTCAGGCGGGTGCACCTCGTTTTGCAACAGCAAAGAAGCAACTCATATATCCATCATATTCAGCATAAAATATAAAAAACAATCATCCAAAATAAAATAACTTAAAAATAACAAAAATTGAATAAAATAAAAAAGTTTGACTGAAATTACCAGATAGTGTTATTGTTGTTTTGTAAATTGATTGCATTAACATAACGGGTGGTGGTCATTTATAGCATGACACAGCAGACACGTCAGACAGCGCATGCAGACAGCAAACTTGTTGAATCCAAAGGGGAGGGTAATTTTCAATGAGAAAAATGAAAGCGCTTTTAAGTTTGTTGATGGTGTTTACGTTCATCTTTTTGGCAGCGTGTTCTGGAGGTGCTGACACACCAGCAGCTGCTCCAGAGACAACTCCAGAAACGAATACCGAAGCTTCAGGTGGTAATGATACGGAACCAGCTGCCGAGACGGAAACCGAAAATACGGAAGAGGCAGTTGCCGAAGACGTTCCCGATTTAGGCGGAAGAGTCATTAAGCTGTCGTCTTGGTGGGATCTCACTCCGACAGATACAGATGCACAAGGCAAGGCTTTGGTAGAACAGCTGAAGAAGACAGAAGAGAAGTACAACGTCAAGTTTGAATTCGTTAACATACCTTATGAAGAATACATGGAAAAATTCACAGCCTCTGTATTGGCGGGAGAGCCTCTCGCTGATATCACTTACCTCGAATACAAAGCAGCACTTCCTGCCATTCAGAAAGGCCAGCTTCACAAAATTTCGGAATTTACAACACCAGAATCCAGCATTAACACAGATCAGCGCTTAGCGAATGCGGGCCCCGCATTACTGGGTGAGCAATACGGGTTCTACGGCGGCATGCCAAGTAACGGCGGCGTAGGAATCCACTACAACAGAGATTTATTCGAAGAACTGGGACTGCCCGATCTTCAAGAATTATATGACAAAGGTGAATGGACCTGGGATAAGATGCTTGAGATCGCGAAGCAGGCCACAAAGGATACAAACAATGATGGAAAAATGGACACTTGGGGCTTCTCCGGCTGGTCCGCTCAGGTCGGACGTAATCTGATCGTGGCAAATGGCGGCAATACGGTGCTCGATCCAGAAGGAGACGAGACGAAGGCAACGGAAGGTCTCACCGACCCTCGTACGATTGAGGCGATAGAATATTTGGCGTCACTATACAACAATAACGTGGTCAAAGTGAAATCAGGAGACAAGTCTCTGTGGGAAGAAACAGACACATTCAAGGACGGCGATATTGCCATGTTCCACGCTGCACAATGGCAAATCGGTGATATTAATTTTGAAATCGGTGTCGTTCCTTATCCAATCGGACCACAAGGTAATCCTGAAGTTACCTATGGAGATACGGCTCTGAATGCTTACTTCATCCCGAAAGGTGTGAAGGATCCGGCACTTGTATATCAGATCTTCGAGGAATTGTACGATGTTCCACAGCTCGAGGAGTATCCTTCCCAGAACTACTTAGAAAGCCTCTACTCCTACGAAGATGACATCCGCATTATAAGAGAGAACATTACAGGAACTGGCTTGGTATCTCTTGACGAGGCTTATCCAGAGTATCCATATTACAGCTTCGTTGCTGATGTTCTTGTTGAGAACGCTTCCGTGGCTTCGGCTGCGGAGAAATATAAGCAGCAGGCTCAGGCTTCGATTGATAAGCTGGAAGCACAAAATAAATAATTGGTTTATCCATTAGCAGCTTGAAGATGGAGAGGGGCAGGGATATAGGATACACAATGCCCTGGCCCTCTCTTTATCAAGCTTCGAATGTTAAGGAAATGAACTATGCTGCCTATGGTAGTAGGGAGGCGTGCGATTTGAATCCGCTGATGCGTGTGCAAACATGGTTAAAAATGATACTGGTATTTGCGGTCGGCTCCAGTGTGATGTTCTCTGCTTCAGGCACAGGAACTGTCGCTGCCGATGAGAATGCTTCGATGCTTCAATCTACGGAACAAGCCCCCCAGTCACAAGATCTGATTCTGACCAATGATGAATCATACAGCGAATATATGGAGAAGTATGAGCAGGCATCTTACCCTGACGAATCCATCATACTGGATGCAGCGAAGGTAAGCTCTCTTGAGGGGGAAGGTTCAGAAATCGTTTCAAATGCGGAGGGAAGCTCGGGACAATCGATAACAACAGGGGAAGACAGCACTTTGGAATGGACTTTTAAGGTCGAAACAGCTGGCCTTTACTATATTTCATCCACTTATTACCCAATCGAGGGCAAGAGCTCAGCCATCGAACGAAGTCTGCTTATTGATGGGAAGCTTCCATTTCGTGAGGCGGCCTTCATTCAGATGGACCGGGTATGGGACAATCTGAAGCCTGAGGTACAACAGGATAATCGAGGCAATGATCTTCGTCCTCAGCAGCATGAGACCCCGGCTTGGCAAACGACGATGCTTAAGGATTCTAACGGTTATTATGAGGAGCCGTTTGCCTTTTATTTCAGCCAAGGCACTCACACCTTATCATTCATTGCACAACGTGAGCCGGTGATCATCAAGGAGCTTACGCTTCACAAGTATGAGGAGCCGGCCTCTTATGAACAATATGCAAGCCTGAAGACATCTGAAGGAGTGGATTCACCAGCCGGCGTGCTCATTGAGCTTCAGGCAGAGGACGCTGCAGCGAAATCATCCCCAACCCTCTATCCGCTGATGGATCGATCCAGCCCGGCGACCTATCCATACAGTCCGAAGCTGTCAAAAGTGAACACAATCGGCGGCTATAACTGGCGGATCCCAGGTCAGTGGATTGAATGGGAGGTCGAGGTGCCGAAGGAAGGATTATATAAGCTTGCATTTAACACGAAGCAGAATTTTGTAAGAGGAATCTATTCGACGAGAAAGCTGACAATTAATGGTGAAATCCCATTCGAAGAAATGAGCAGAATTCCTTTTCGATACGAGAATGGCTACGAAATGCGAATCATGGAAAATGAATCGAGCGAGCCTTATTTGTATCATTTGAAGGCCGGCACGAACACCATTCGTATGGAGGTTACACTTGGCGAGTTTGCACCACTTATACGCGAGGTAGAGGATAGCCTTATCGAACTGAACTCCATGTATCGCAAAATTTTGATGATAACAGGTACGGCCCCTGATGAAGTACGCGATTACCGAGTCGATGAACGGATTCCTGATCTGCTCGAAGTGTTCAGCAATGAGAGCGAGCGATTGAAGCAAGTCGGAGCACAGCTAAGAGCATTGTCTCAAGGCAGCGGTGACCAGGATGCACTTTTGAAAACGATGTCATTGCAGCTCGATGAAATGGTCGATGATCCGGATACGATTCCTAGACGACTCCAGGCCTACAAGACCAATACAGGAGGCCTCGGTACATGGCTCCAGCAAATAAGAGAACAGCCGCTTGAGATCGATTCTATCTACATAGCTTCATCAGATCAAACGATTTCTAATAAGGGAAGCAGCTGGTTTGCAGAAATGTGGCATGAAATCGTGACCTTCTTCTATTCCTTCTTCATTGATTACGATTCCATCGGGAGTGTGGCAAGTGAATCAGAGGAGGGCAGAACGGTCACTGTATGGATCGGAAGTGGTCGAGACCAGGCGAATACGATTAAATCCATGATTGATGAGACCTTCACTCCAGAGACAGGAATCCAGGTTAATCTGAAGCTGGTTCCGATGGGTTCCTTGCTGCCTGCGACCTTATCCGGTCAGGGTCCTGATGTTGCTATGCAAATGGGAAATGACATTCCGGTCAATTATGCGATGCGTAATGCAGCTGCTGATATATCTGTATTTTCGGATTACGATGAAGTAGCCGCAAGATTTCGTGACAGTGCTCTAGTTCCATACACCTATGAGGATGGCGTATATGCACTTCCTGAAACACAGACGTTCAACATGCTGTTCTATCGCAAGGATGTCTTGAATGAATTGGGACTCGATGTACCTCAGACGTGGGATGAAGTATGGAGTCTTCTCTCTGTGCTGGATAAGAACCATATGGATTTTGGTCTGCCGCTGGTCGTACAGCCAAGCTATCCAGGAGAGAACGTACCTCCGAACTCTGTATATTCGATGCTGCTCTTCCAGACGGAAGGAGAGTTCTACCGGGATGGAGGCAAGGAGTCGGACCTCGATTCCCAGATCGGCATTGATGCCTTTAAGCAATGGACGGAGTTCTATACAGATTACAAGCTGGAACGAGAATATGACTTTGCGAACCGTTTTCGGACGGGAGAAATGCCGATTGGCATTGCGGATTACACGACCTATAACCAATTGACCGTCTTTGCGCCAGAAATTCGCGGCATGTGGGGATTTACAGTGATTCCGGGAACGGAGCAGGAGAATGGTTCCATCAATCGTTCTGTAGCCAGCGGAGGAAGCGGTGTACTCATGCTGGAAGGTGCTGAAGATAAAGAAGCGGCTTGGGAGTATATGAAATGGTGGACCAGCGAGGAAACACAGGTCAAATTCGGACGTGAGATGGAAGGATTAATGGGCGCGGCTGCCAGATATCCAACAGCGAATATTAATGCACTTGAGAAGCTGCCATGGCCAGTTGAGGATTTTGATCAGCTGCAGGCCGGATTCGAATGGGTAGAGGGTATTCCGGAAGTCCCAGGCGGTTACTTTACAGGACGACATCTCATTAATGCTTTTTATCGTACGGTTGATGGACAGATTGAACCGCGCGAGGCGCTGATGGATTACGTTCAATATATTCAGGATGAAATTCGTGCCAAGCGCAGTGAATTTGGCCTGACGGAATAGAGGGGGGATACGAGTGTATGTCCAATATTCAGATTGAAAACAAGACTCGCACAGTCCCTCCACAGGGCGAACGGGCGCTTCGAGATAGCAAAGCCAGCAGATTAATCAAGGAGATAAAAGTAAAAAAGCATCTATATATACTGATGGCACCTTATATGATTTTGTTCCTGATGTTCACTGTATTGCCGGTTGTTCTCTCCATTATTATCAGCTTCACGTACTTCAACATGCTCGAAATGCCAAAGTTTGTAGGATGGCAGAATTATACTCGACTGTTCCTTGAAGATGATATTTTCTTGATTGCCTTGAAGAACACGCTTTTATTTGCTGCCATTACAGGTCCAGTCAGTTATTTTGCTTGCTTTATCTTCGCCTGGATCATCAATGAGCTGAGTCCCAAATGGCGGGCCTTCATGACCCTGATCTTCTATGCTCCTTCCATATCTGGGAATGTGTTCTTCATATGGCTGCTCATCTTCTCCGGGGACCGATACGGGATCATTAACGGACTGCTCATTGAGATTGGAATACTGCTCGAGCCTATTCAATGGCTCAAAACCGAAGCCTATGTGCTGCCAATCATTATCCTGGTTCAGTTGTGGCTTAGTCTTGGGACGGGATTCCTAGCTTTTATTGCGGGTCTTCAAACCGTTGACAAGACACTGTATGAGGCAGGCGCTGTTGATGGGATTAAGAATCGATGGCAGGAGCTGTGGTATATTACCCTGCCTTCAATGAAGCCCCAGCTGATGTTCGGTGCCGTTATTCAGATTACAACTTCCCTTGCCGTATCGGATGTGTCCATTCAACTAGCCGGATTCCCAAGTGTCAATTATGCAGCAGAGACGATTGTGACGCACTTGATGGATTTTGGTACGATTCGTTTCGAGATGGGATTTGCATCAGCGATTGCAACGGTACTATTCATTATCATGATCGGCTCCAACATCATTGTCCAAAAATTATTGCGTAGAGTAGGTGAATAAAGATGATGAATATACCCTATCGCCTATTCCGGAGAAAAAGAGTCAAGAGAGTGAACCGTTCCTTTCTGGGGAGCTTGTCGTTGTTTCTTATCTTGGGAGTTGTAGGTGCCTTTATGGTGCTGCCGCTAGTGTATGCCATAAATGCCGCCTTCAAGCCATTGGATGAGATCTTTATTTTTCCGCCGACGTTGTTTGTCAAAAATCCAACGATGGATAACTTTGCAGATCTGATCAACTTGCTGGGTGCTTCATGGGTGCCGTTCACAAGATATATTTTTAACACGGTATTTATTACCGGGATGGGGATCGTGGGTCACGTTCTGCTGGCTTCTGCCGCTGCCTACCCGCTTGCCAAGCATCAATTTCCCGGCAACAAAATCATGTTCCAAATGATCGTGCTGTCGTTGATGTTCACCCCTGCAGTTACAGCCATTCCAACTTATATGATCATGTCTTGGCTTGGGTGGGTGGATACGTACTGGGCTGTTATCATTCCGGCCTTTTCTTATCCGCTCGGATTGTATTTGATGAAGCAGTTCATGGAGCAGATTCCCGACGCTCTGATCGAAGCTGCGAAGATAGATGGAGCAAGTGAGTATCGAATCTTCTGGTCGGTTGTTATGCCGAATGTGAAGCCCGCATGGCTCACACTGATCATTCTGCTGTTCCAGATCCTATGGGGAACCGATGGGAATGGATTTATCTATAGTGAGAATCTGAAGACGCTGACCTCTGCGACAACGAATATTATTCAAGGGGGAATAGCGAGAGCCGGTGTTGGTGCAGCTGTTGCACTCATTATGATGAGTGTCCCGATTACCATCTTCGTCTTTTCTCAGAGTCGTATTATTGAAACCATGGCAACTTCCGGAATGAAGGAATAGGAGGGACAAGAACTTGCATGCCTATAAACAAAGGTTGAAGCGATATTGCATTGCCTTAATATCAGCAGCGCTGCTCTGTTCCGCTCCTTCAGCGTTAGCTGCCAAGGCTCCTTACGAAAGCTATACCTATAATTATTATGAAGAAGCTGTACCGGCTCCCGATGCATTTCTGCCGGACAGAAGCATTTCGGGGGTTGATCTTGGCATTGGAGGCTTCGTGTCTCCGCAGGACATCTTTGTAAGCAGTGCAGGCAAGATCTATATTGCCGATACAGGAAATCATCGCATTGTCGTTCTGAATAAGGATTGGACAGTAGACCGAATCTTTTCCAACTATAGTATGGACGGAGCAGAGCAGACCTTTAACATGCCCAGTGGCATCACCGTGAATGAAGCCGGGGACTTATACATTGCGGATACGGAGAATAAGCGAATCGTCATTCTGTCCCCAGAAGGAGAATGGATCAGAACAATTGAGAATCCGCAGTCCGAGGTGCTCGGAGCCAGCTTCTCCTTCGTTCCGTTAAAGCTGGCGGTGGATGATGCCGGACGGGTATTTGTTACATCCCGTGGAGCTTACGAGGGGATTCTGCAGTTTGATGAGTCTGGTGAATTCATTGGTTACGTCGGAACAATTCAGGTACGCCGCAATTTTGTTGACTATTTGTGGCGTCTCGTGGCTACGGATGCACAGAAGAATCAGATGGCATTATACATTCCGACGGAATTCTCCAATATTGATATGGGGGAGAAAGGTTTCGTATATGCGACGAATATTGACCCCGGCTCCAGCACCCCGATTAAGCGTCTGAATCCTTCAGGTGAGGATGTGCTCAAAAGGTATGGATATTTTGATGTGAAAGGAGATATCCGATATCGGTCTATGGGTGTCAATGGGGGACCCTCCAAATTGGTAGATATCAAATATCAGGGAAGCGGCATGTATAGTGTGCTGGATTCTCTCAGAGGGCGTATCTTCACTTATGACCATGAAGGCAATCTGCTATATATTTACGGCGGAATAGGAACACAGGTCGGAACCTTTAGTACACCAGTCGCTATAGAGAAGCTGGGGAATCAGCATATTGTCCTTGATCAAGGAAAAGAAACCATCACACTCTTCTCTCCGACCAGCTACGGAATTGCCATTAGCGATGCGGTCACCGCGCATTACAACGGGGATGATGAGGCTTCAGTAGCCATGTGGAGAGAAGTGCTGAGATTGAATGCCAATTATGATATCGCTTACATCGGGATAGGGAAATCTCTTCTATATGCGAAGGAGAATAAAGAAGCGATGGAGCATTTCAAGCTGGGAATGGATCGTAAAAATTACTCGGTCGCTTTCAAGAGGTACAGGAAGGAAGTACTGCAGGAGCATTTCGGTACCTTATTGACGATCAGCACAACAGCCGTCATCGTTTTTGCCGGGTACAGATGGTCGAAATCCTGGCGTAAAAGGAGGAAAGAGCAGCATGAAGCAGGATTTTATTAAGTTTCCTCTCCATCTTATCATCCATCCTTTTGATGGGTATTGGGATCTAAAGTATGAGGGGAAAGGAAAGCTTAGAGTTGCAATCACCATACTATTTCTTCTATTTATAACCATGGTTATTCAGCGTCAATTTGCCGGATTCCTGGTCAATTTTAATGATCCTAGAACGTTGAACAGCCTGGCTGAGCTCCAGTATGTGGTGCTTCCTTTTATCCTGTGGTGTGTATCCAACTGGTCCATTACGACACTCATGGAAGGGGAAGGGAAGTTTAGCGAGATTGTTAACGCCACCGCTTATGCGCTCATCCCGATGATCCTGGTGTATTTGCCCATGACCTTGATCAGCCGATTTATGACGCAGGAGGAGACCGCTTTTTATTATTTGCTGAATACCGTTGCGGCGATCTGGTTCATCTACCTGCTGTTTGTGGGCATCATGACGGTGCATCAATACACAGCAACGAAGACGATTGTAACCATTCTGCTGACCATCGTTGTTATGGCGATTATCGTATTTCTGGGCACGCTGGTGATGAGTCTGGTCCAACAGATCATTGAATTTGTAATCAATATATACCGTGAGCTTATATTCCGATCTTAAGGAGGCGTAAGTCTGGTGTCATCTCGTAAATGGAAATATACAGCCGTGCTGGCTTGCGCACTCATGCTGGTCAGTATTCTCTGCTTCATCGTGCTTAGTGGAAGATTATCGGGGGTTAACCCTGGGTCATATGTGTCAGCATCCCCTGATCCTGGAGCAGAAGCCTTCACACCGCTTCAGGATTCGACGGAGGGTATAGCTGGAATGGCTCTTGCAGCCAAGAATGACAGCTTAAGCTTGTACATTAATGAAGATACGACCGTGATTGCAGTGAAGGATCATCGTTCAGGAGAGATCTGGTACAGTAATCCGCCGGAGATGGAAGAGGATGGTATCGCGACTGCCTTTGAAAAAGAATCCATCGCCTCACAGGTTACAGTCTCATTTCGCAATACACTGGGCGTTCTAGATACGTATACGAATTACAAGTACAGCATCTCCAATGGGCAGTTCGAATTACAAGGCATTAAGGACGGTGTCCGAATTGAATATACCCTTGGTGATGCAGAGCTTGGGATCGATGCACTCCCTAAATTCATTAGTAAACAAAGGCTGCAGGAAAAAGTACTGAGCAAACTGGATGAGGTGACAGCAAGCTATGTCGAGACCCGCTACCTGGTTCAGGATGCTAATCCTGAAGTTGTGGAAAGGGCGGATACGCAGGTTGAGCGGCCGCTCGTGCTTCGCAAGATGCTGGCCGCCTTCGAGCAGGCAGGATATACACCTGAAGATTTGGCATATGACAATGAAGAGAACGGGATCGGCGGGCCTGGCGGGACAGCGGATAAACCAAAGTTTCTTATTCCTGTGGAATACCGTTTGGAAGGGAATGCCCTCTCGGTAACTGTGCCGCTGTCTCAGCTTGAGGAGAGTGAAGGGCATCAGATTCAAACGCTGGACCTGTTAGGTTACTTCGGGGCAGCGATCTCCGGGCAGGATGGCTATATGCTCGTGCCTGATGGTTCAGGGAGCCTCATCCATTTTGATAACGGTAAAGTAAAAGAGCCGCAGTATGTCCAGCCGGTCTATGGACAGGACCCGAATGATAACAGCAGAACAAGAGCTCAAATTGCTGAACCCGCCCGATTACCGGTGTTTGGCTTGAAATCAGGGGATCGTGCATTCTTCGCCGTCATTGAGGAAGGGGAAGGGAATGCCAGCATTGCTGCCGATATCAGCGGCAAACAAAATTCCTTCAACCACGTGTTCAGCCGACATGCTGTGCGTGGAGATGATGAGCTGGAGCTGTACACAGGCAGTAAGGTTCAAGAAATCCAGCTGCTGTCGAGCGAAAAATATAATGGTGATATTCGTGTGAAATACAGCTTTTTGTCAGGTGACGGTGCAAGCTACTCTGGAATGGCTCAAGCTTATCAAACGAAGCTGGTAGAACAAGGTGTTCTTCAGCCTCTAGCCGCTCAAGAGGACATCCCATTCTATGTGGATATTGTGGGTGCGATTGATAAACAGCAATCCTTTCTGGGTGTACCTTATGATGCAACCGTACCGATGACTACTTTCAAGGAAGCACAAGGCATTGCAGCAGAATTGCAGGCACAGAGCATCTCAAATATTCAAATGCAGTATTTGGGATGGTTCGGAGCGGGGCTTGAGCACGAGCTTCCTGTCAAATTGAACACGTCTGAGTTAGGCAAAGACCGGGAGCTGACTGCTCTGCGGGAGCAGCTGAATCGTACGGGAGGTGAGCTGTATCCAGACGTAGCCTTTCAACAGGTCTATGACAATGGCAAAGGCTTTAATTCAGCAAGCGATGCTGCCCGCTTTATAACAAAAGAAGCCGCAGAGCTCTCACCTTATGACAGGTCGCTCAACCGGATGTCTCTTCTGCAGGATGAATATTATCTGCTGTCTCCTGCCAAGCTTCCGGATGTCACCGCTCAGTTTATGGAGCAGTACCGCAAGAAGGATATGCCATCCCTTGCGCTCCGTGATTTGGGAAGTATACTGCACTCCGATTATCGTAATAACAGCTTAATCTTTCGAAATACAGCGAGAGCGATAGTCGAAGAGCAAATCGGCCTATTGGCAGAAGAATATCCGAATCTGATGATCAGTGGAGGGAACGCCTATGCATTGCAATATGCCCAGCATCTTGTCAACATTCCGGAATCCTCCAGCCGATTTAATCTGACAGATGAATCGGTGCCTTTCTACCAGATGGTCATTCACGGATATATCGATTATGCAGGAGAACCGGTTAATCTGACGACCGCGGCCAATATGAGGCAACAGCTTCTGCACAGCCTGGAGCTAGGCTCAGCTCCACATTTTCTATGGACAGCGAACACTTCTTCAGAGCTGAAATACACCCGGTATGATTATATGTACTCAGCCCAGTACTCCAACTGGATAGAAGATGCCGTATCCATGTACGACGAAGTGAATCAGGTGCTGAGTCCGCTCCGGACCGAGAAAATGCAGGATCGGATTGTTCATCAGCCTGGTGTCGTTGAGGTGAAATACAGTAACGGAGCTTCCATATTGATTAATTATAATTCGGAGACTGTGGTGGCTCGCGGAGTCAGCATCCCAGCACAGGACTATGTAATAGGCGGTGACCCATCATGAGAACACGCCGTATAACCTTGTCTCAGAAGAGATCACTTCTCGGCATACTCTTCATTTCGCCATGGCTGCTCGGCTTTATCTTTCTATTTCTTACACCTATGATACAGTCGATTCGGTTCAGTCTTAGTGAGCTGACGGTGGTATCTCAAGGCTATGAGCTGGCGTATGTTGGCTGGAGCAACTTCAAAGAAGCACTGCTGATCGATGCAAATTACAACCGTATTCTGACGGAATCTGTATTGCAAATGATCGTTAATGTTCCGCTTATTCTGTTTTTCAGCCTGTTTTCGGCAGTGCTGCTCAATCAAAAGTTTAGAGGAAGAGGACTGGCGAGAGCGATCTTCTTCCTGCCTGTTATTCTGGCCTCGGGTGCAGTCGCATCTGCGGAAGCTTCAGGGCTAATTAACCTGATCGGTAATGCAACCGTGGCGGAAGAAACGGCGGGAGCCTCTTCTCAGTTCAATACACTATCCATGGTCCGTTTGTTGAATGAGGCGGGGGTTCCTCTTGTTATTACCGAGTATATTGTGGATGCCGTAATGAGAATCTACGAAATTATTCGCAGCTCGGGGGTACAGATCCTTATCTTCCTTGCTGCCCTGCAATCTGTGCCAAGCTCAATGTATGAAGTAGCCAAAATTGAAGGCGCAACAGGCTATGAATCCTTCTGGAAAATTACGTTCCCGATGGTCAGTCCCTTGATTTTGACGAATGTCATTTATACGGTGATCGATTCCTTCACAACAAGTCCAATTACACAAACGATCTACACGACGGCATTTCAGACGCAGAATTTTGGACTGAGCGCGTCGATGTCATGGATCTATACGGTCGTCGTTGGCCTATTGCTATTCTTGATTGGGTTCTTCATATCGAAGCGCGTTCATTACAATTAATTCCTCTAGTTAGGTGGTGAGGTATTCAATGCAGGAAATCAAAAGAATCGGACGCAGCGAAGCGGTCGTATTTCGAATGCAGCGTACAAAAAACAAAGTGATGAACGTGCTCTGGGACATTTTTCGTTATTTGCTCATTATCGGCATTTCCTTTGTCATCCTCTATCCCATCATGATGAAGGTATCTACGGCTTTTAAAGATAAAGTAGATATATATAATCCGACGATCTATATGATACCGGTGAACTTTACACTAGATAATATTAAGCTTGCAGCTGAGGTAATGAACTATTTCCCTCTGCTTGGGAGCACGCTGGTTTATGTGGTCGTAATCATGCTGCTGACGACATTATCCACGGCTCTTGCCGGTTACGGATTTGCCAGATTTGAGTTCCCGGGGAGTAAAATTTTGTTTGGAGCGGTGATTCTGACCATTCTGGTGCCTTCCAGCACACTAATGGTGCCGATGTATCTTCATTTCAGAAATTTCGACATCATGGGAATCATTACTTTGTTAACGGGTAGGGAAGGGGTTAATCTCCTCAATACGTACTGGCCATCGATGATTACGGCTGCAACTGCGACCGGACTCAAGGCAGGGCTGTTCATCTATATTTTTCGTCAATTCTTTAAGGGTCTGCCGAAGGAGATCGAAGAAGCGGCCTTGATTGATGGAGCAGGAGGAATCAAGACCTTTATCCGAATCATGCTGCCAAACGCCATTCCTCCGATGATCACTGTCATGCTGTTCTCATTTGTATGGACGTACAATGATACCTTCTATCCATCCTTGTTCATGAGCGACAGCAGTCTGATGTCGCTGAAGGTGGCTTCGCTTCCTTCGCAGGTCAATCTGATTATTCCACAGCTGATGGGATTGTCGGGGACAGACATTAAGGCGGATCCAAACCATGTAGCAATGATTGTGGATACCGGTATTCTGCTGGCGATTGCCCCACTGATCATTTTATATCTATTCGTACAGCGCTACTTTGTCGAAAGTGTGGAGCGTACGGGTGTAGTTGGTTAAGATCGTTAAGCGTCAGAACAACCCACCTATGCCGCTCATGTAATATTTCAGTCGCAACTCTGTATGTTGGCAGCCCCAGCTTATCTGATGTTTTCTTTTGTTATCTAAAAAATATCTTGTTAGGATAACAAAACAATTGAAGTGTTGTCGATTCCATGAGACAATAGGTTTCAGAAATGGATCTATTTTATAACTCATGACGAAGAGTACTATGAAATGGATTCGAATATAACACATTTGGAGGGTTCCTAAACCATGCATGAATCGAAGCTGCTGTTAAATGACTGGACATTTAAATCGTGTGAAGGAGAAGAATGGCTGCCAGCCGTCGTTCCGGGATGTGTTCATACGGATCTGCTGCGAAATGGCCAGATTCCTGACCCGTTCTATGGCACAAATGAAAAGCTTGTTCAATGGATTGATAAAAAAGATTGGGAATATAAAACGCTGTTTGATATACCGAATGAACTGCTAGAGAAGGAGCATATCGAGCTCGTGTTCAACGGACTTGATACATATGCGGAAGTGTTTATTAATGATAACCATGTATTGTCCGCAGACAATATGTTCCGCACTTGGGAAGCAGATATTAAGCCTTACGCCAAATCAGAAGGTAATAAACTGAGAATCGTATTCCGATCTCCGATCAATGAGGATTTGCCGAAGCTTGAAGCACTGGGATATCCACTGCCAGCTTCTAATGATCAGTCAGAGGTAGGAGAGCTGGGCAATAAGAGGGTTAGTATTTTTGCTAGAAAAGCGCCTTATCACTATGGCTGGGACTGGGGCCCGAGATTTGTAACGAGCGGCATATGGCGCGAGGTTGAGCTGAGAGCCTGGACGGGTGTACGGGTAGCAGACCTGTACATTCACCAGCACGAAGTGACGAAGGAAGCCGCTGCTCTGACAGCCATTGTGGAGATCAAGGCAGATCAGCCAGGAGACAGAGTCATTCGCATTGCTACAGAGCAAGGTGAGTGGAGTGAGAAGGTATCGCTGGTACCTGGACTTCAGAAAGTGGAAATTGCACTGAATATTAACAATCCTAAATTATGGTGGTCCAGAGGTCTTGGGGAAGCTCACTTGTACACGTTTACCGCTCAGGTGCTGGATCAGGATGCAGGAACAGCACTAGCTGAAGCTTCTGTCAAAACGGGGCTGCGCAGCATTCGTCTCGTCCGTGATAAGGATGAATACGGCAGATCCTTCTATTTTGAGCTCAATGGGATTCCGGTGTTTGCTAAAGGGGCTAACCATATTCCTAACGACAGCTTCGTTACCGAGGTAACCCGTGAGCGCTACAGACATGAGATTGAATCTGCAGCAGCTTCCAATATGAACATGCTTCGTGTATGGGGCGGCGGTATTTATGAGCAGGACGTATTCTATGAGCTATGTGATGAATATGGAATCCTGGTATGGCAGGACTTTATGTTTGCCTGCAGTATGTACCCGGGTGATGAAGCATTCCTTACGAGTGTTCGTCATGAAGCGATCGACAATGTCAAACGTTTACGCAATCATCCAAGTATCGCACTCTGGTGCGGTAATAACGAGATTGACTCGGCTTGGGCGCACTACAATGAAGATGCTGGCTGGGGCTGGAAAAAGGATTATACGCACGAGCAGCGTGAGAAAATCTGGGCCGATTATGAAGCTGTCTTCCATAAACTGCTTCCAGAAGTATTGTCAGAACTCGTTCCAGGTACAGATTATTGGCCATCATCACCGATTGTTTCGGTTACCAACGATATTAACCAGCATGCTTCTACGAGCTCAATCGAAGGGGATGTCCATTATTGGGGAGTATGGCATAACACGGAGCCTTTCGAGAATTACAATATCAAATTGGGCCGTTTCATGAGCGAATACGGATTCCAATCCTTCCCTGAGCACAAATCTGTTCTTCGTTATGCAACAGAGTCGGATCTTGAGCTGACTTCCGAAGTGATGCGCGCTCATCAGAAGAATGGGGATGGAAACCGCCTCATTAAAGAATATATGGATATGTATATGACGGAGCCGAAGGATTTTCCTTCCTTCCTCTATATGAGCCAGGTGCTCCAAGCGGATGCAATGAAGATGGCCATTGAGGCACACCGCAGAAACAGACCATTTGTTATGGGAACTTTATATTGGCAAATGAATGATACATGGCCTGTCGCTTCTTGGGCAGGAATGGACTATTACGGCAACTGGAAAGCACTGCAATATTACGCTAAACGCAGCTTTGCCGACGAAATGATCTCCATTGACGGAACCAAGGATAACCAAGTTGACTTCTACTTGCTGTCTGATCTGCTCCGTCCAATAGAAGGTGAACTGCAAATTCGAGTTGTCGATTTTGACGGTACGATTCATCATACCGAGACACATGCGGTTAGTAATCCGGGGAATACCACGAATCTTGTTCTGTCTCTCTCACTTGCGGAGCTGCTTCAAGGTCATGATCCGGAACGTACAACGGCCGTTGCTGAGCTGTTGGTTAACGGTCAAGTCGTTGATGTACAGCGTCACTATTTTGCTCCGTTCAAGGATTTGAAGCTGGGCGCTGCCGAAGTGAAGATAACTGAAGTCGAAGGCTCGAGTGGAACTCGCTTTGTCTTGGAATCCAATATGCTGGCGAAGCAGGTATGGGTGGATAGTGAAGCGGAAGGGGTATTCAGTGATAATTTCTTCGATTTGCTTCCAGGTGAAGTCAAAGAAATATCGTTTGCTTCCCGTACTTATGGAGATCAAGCGTTTGCAGCGGCATCACCAGGTAAAGTGGTCGTTCGCTCCATGTCAGATTTCATTAAAGCCACTCATTTATTGAATAAATAAGGTACAGATAATTTAATTGCAGTCCATTTGTTATTAATGAAGGCCATTCCTAAAGACATGTAAGTATCATGCATAGGGATGGCTTCTTCTATCGAATAAAAGATCAGGAGGGCGAAAAGTGCGTAATTCGAATCGTAAAATTCTTGTTAATCAGATCGGCTACCCCTTGAGGGGGAACAAGCTCGTTATACTGAGAGGAAGCAGCGCTGTATTTCACATTCGGGATACAGTGACTTCAGAGATTGTTTACTCTGCTCATGCACAGGATGGAGTGGAGGATCTGTGCTCGGGTGATCATTTATTTCAAGGTGATTTTTCATCATTTGAAGAGCCTGGACAATACAGGATTGAAGATGAGGAAGGGAATAAATCTGCTCCATTTATGATATCCGAACAGCCTTATAATGAGGTTCATGCCGGACTATTGAAGGCCTTCTATTATTTGCGCTGTGGTGAAGACTTGGACGAAGAGTATGCGGGAGTGTGGAAGCATAAGGCATGTCATACTTCTCCGGGCTATGTTCATACGAATCCAGATCAGCGGCTTGACGGCAATGGAGGCTGGCACGATGCAGGCGATTACGGGAAATATGTTGTAGCAGGAGCAAAAGCGCTGGCCGATCTGATGCTTAGCTGGGAATTGTATCCGGAAGCCTTTGATTATTCCATTCCTCTGCCCGAATCGAATGACATACTGCCTGATGTGCTGCATGAATGCAGGGTAGAGCTGGACTTCTTGCTTAAGATGCAGGATACGGTCACCGGCGGGTCCTATCACAAGCTCACAACCAAGCAATTTCCCGGGCTTGATGTCATGCCGGAGGAGGACGAGGACGATCTTGTATTTGCCCCCATTTCTGCGACGGCAACAGCGGCCAGCTGTGCAGTGATGGCTGCAGCTGCAAGAATATACGATACCTATGATCCAGAGTTTGCTGGCAGATGTCTCACATCAGCCAAACGTTCCTGGACTTGGCTTGAGGCACATCCGGATGAGCCAGGATTTAAAAACCCCCCGGATATTTACACGGGTGAATATGGGGATGGGTGTGATCTCGATGAGCGGTATTGGGCTGCGACCGAGCTGTATTTTTCCACCGGTGAATCGGTATACCATGATGCGGTCAAAGGGTACGTGCAGGGGGATTTCCCTAAATGTGAATTGGGCTGGGCGGATATGGGCGGATATGGAACCGTTCGATATTTGCTGGCAGATGAGC
Source organism: Paenibacillus sp. TCA20 (assembly GCF_000732325.1). Taxonomy (GTDB): domain Bacteria; phylum Bacillota; class Bacilli; order Paenibacillales; family Paenibacillaceae; genus Paenibacillus; species Paenibacillus urinalis. The sequence continues at coordinate 76,105 of NZ_BBIW01000001.1, read as the reverse complement.
AAGAGAAAGATACTGCCCTATACACTGACCTCAAGGGCCATCTCATGAATGAAGCAGATCGCTTGCTGGAGATCGCGAAGCAAGATGGCTATGGTATCTCCCTTATGGAAGACGATTATATCTGGGGGAGTAATATGGTTGTCATGAACAGAGCGATGCTACTTCTCTTGTCTCATAAATTATGTGGAAATGTGGAGTACGAACAGGCTGCACTTGGTCATGTTCATTATATATTAGGACTTAACGTACTTGATCTGTCTTATGTAACAGGGTTTGGAGAGCGTTCCGTTATGCATCCTCATCATCGGCCATCCGTAGGTGATGGTGTAGATGCACCAGTACCAGGCATGCTGGCTGGTGGACCAAACAAACATTTAAACGATGAATGCATGAGAGCTCATCTTCAAGGCAAGCCTGCTGCTGCTTGCTATATCGACGATGAGGATAGTTATGCGGGGAACGAAATCACGATTTACTGGAACTCACCAGCTGTATTTGTCTTCTCACATTGGAATTACGCTTAAGTTCATTTCTAATGGATTGAAGCAGGGTTTAGTCTGTTTTCAGCGAAAATATGGAGTTGGAAACAGACAAAGGAGCGTGCTGACGATATGAATGAACAATTACAGCTGTTATTGGATCTGCCAAAGCGTCAGATTATATTGAGTTTACAGCCTGAGCCTTATCAGCAAATCAAAGAAGGTAAGAAAACCATTGAATTTCGCCGGAGGTTTATCAAAGAGCCAGCAGCGGCATTTGTATATGTGTCCTCTCCTATAAAACAAATCAAAGCTTTTATTGAATTTGGAATGCCGATTCAAGAGGATATCGAGACACTCGTATCCATTGCAGAAGAACATGAGCGAGGGTCAGGGGTGGAGCTTCGTGCATATTTCAGCGGCGTGTCTTATGGATATGCCATTCCCATCCTGTCATGCACCGAATTTGCACCCATATCGCTCGAGCTGCTTAAGGGCGGCTATGCGTTTAATCCTCCTCAATCCTATATGAATCTGTCCGTTAATCCACGACTTGAACAGGCCTTATTGAAGAAAATCATGACTTAATCAAGGAGTCCATTACTCGGACTCCTTACCGGCCACATCTCTATAAGGAGGTGATCAGCGTAACGAAAATGTAAACGCTTAAGTTGCTTAATGGATAGGATTGATTGTTATGTGACAGAAAGCATCACCATTTGGAAGGAGGATCAAGCAATGCGTGGTAAGAATAGCTGGGCAGTATTTCTTTGTATTTTGCTGATTAGCAGTATGATACCTTCTAATATGAAGAAAATGGAGGCGGCTCCCATTATATTTGAAGCGGAGAATGGAGTATTAACAGGTGTTGATGTAATGACGCAATTTCAAGGCTATTCCGGTACCGGGTATGTAGGGGGATTTGATGCGCAGAACGATAAGCTGAGTATACAAGTGAGTGTACCGTATACAGGTCTTTACAATCTAGGTATTGGTTATCAGGCACCACACGGAACGAAGAATACGAGTCTTGTCTTGGGAGGAATATCACAAGGCGAGATCACACTTCATGAAACAACGAATTTCGGTGAAGTGGATGCAGGTAAAATTATGTTGCAGGCAGGTACAACAGAGATCAGCTTCATTAGTAATTGGGGCTGGTATTATATCGACTATGTGCGGCTGGAGAGAGCTCCGGATCCTCCTCCGCATCAAATCAATGCAGCACTTGTTAATCCAGATGCCAGCAGTGAGGCTGAATCGCTCTATAATTATTTGAAATCAGAGTATGGACAGCATATTCTGTCAGGACAGCAAACGCTGGCCGACGCGAATTGGATCCATAGCACACTTGGCAAGAAGCCGGCTGTACTAGGTCTTGATCTGATGGATTATTCACCTTCCAGAACAGAGCGGGGAACGGTATCCTCGGATATTGAGCATGCGATCGAGTGGGATGCCGGTGGCGGTATCGTAACCTTTGCGTGGCATTGGAATGCGCCAAAAGATCTGATCGATCAACCTGGAAAGGAGTGGTGGAGAGGCTTCTATACGGAAGCAACTACTTTTGATATTGAATATGCCATGTCACACCCAGATTCCCAGGATTACCAGCTGCTCATTCGTGATATGGATGCGATTGCTGTACAGCTCAAAAGACTGCAGCAGGAAAATATACCGGTACTGTGGAGACCGCTGCATGAGGCGGAAGGAGGATGGTTCTGGTGGGGCGCCAAGGGTCCGGAGCCTGCCAAAGAGCTGTACCGGCTGATGTATGACCGATTCACGAATTTCCATGGGCTCGATAATCTGATATGGGTATGGAATTCGGAGAATGCGGCCTGGTATCCAGGAGATCAATATGTAGATATCATCAGTGTTGACAGCTATCCAGGTGCTGGAAATTATGGACCGGTAAGCAGCCGTTATGAGAATCTGAAGACACTGGTGAACGATCAGAAGATCATTGCATTGACTGAGAATGGGCCTATTCCCGATCCGGATCTGCTGCAGGCCTATCATGCGGATTGGAGCTGGTTCGTGACTTGGTCTGGAGAGTTCATACGAGATGGTATTCAGAATAGTACACAGCATTTGACAAAGGTGTATAACAGTCCATATGTAATCACACTGGATGAACTGCCAGATTGGAAAAATGATTACTAGTTCGGCTCAAACAGCGAGAAAAATCACAAAACCATGGATAAAAAGTGTATTTTCGTTACAAAATGATGAACTTTACCGTTTCTATCCTGGCCGTAATTATGGTAACCTTAGGTATAGGATTTTTGTAAGCCCTCTCATTATTTTTGGCAAACGGTTTCATTTCAAAGTAGAGGAGATGCGATATATGCCTAAGACACCCTTATTTATCGTGACAGGCGCAAGCTGTGTGGGGAAATCATCGGTTGTTCCTTATCTTCGAGGTTTACTTCCTGAGTTTGTAGTTCTTGACCTGCATCCGGATGAGAGCTTGGATTCTTCTATCTCATTAGGACCTGTGCTGCAAATGGCTCATCAAATTTCAATGAGTGATCGTGGCACGGTGCTTGTTGGCACCCTGACCCCGGAAGATGTTATTGAGAGTGGATACAGAGAACTGTTCAGCCAGGTTTATTTTATGAATCTGCATTGCAGTGATGAAGTGAGAGACCATAGACTTAGGGATCGTGGAGCGACGCCGGAGATAATATGGAGCAACACGAGACTCGCACATCGGCTGCTCGACAGTGACAATTTCTCGTTCAGTCCTCCCATATCAACAATAGACATTACCGCTTACTCTCCCGAAGAAGCTGGCAAGCTGATTCGCAAGTGGGTAAGAAATTACTGGAGCTCACGTTATCCGTTAGAAATTCGCGCATACACTTAATAAAGAGAAGCAAACGGTAGCGATTCGCTATCGTTTGTTTTTTTAGTATAGCAACCCTATTAAAAAAGGCATATAATCTATAATAATGACAGCTTCTGTACAGCTTTAAATTCTGATTGTGAGGTTGATTATGTCAATGATTCTTGAGAGACTTGATTCAGAGAAAACACTCGAGCAATGGAAAAAAGCTTTTGAGCGCCACAAAATCGTACGTGCTGACTCATTCTATGAACAATGTCTGCATGAGAACAAAATCGGCCTTAGGGTCACACTTCTTGTGTACCTGGACGAGCAAATCCTTGCTGGCTGTGCACATTTGAAGTTTGAATCAGACTATTTGTATTTTAGAGCACAAGGTATACCGGAAATTAATGATGTGAACATTTTTCCTGAATTCCGGAGAAGAGGGATCGGTAATCAGCTGATCGAAGAATTTGAAAGTATTGCTGCCTATAACTCCTATGACAGTATTGGAATTGGTATGGGGCTTTACAAGGACTTTGGTGCTGCTCAGCGCATCTATTGCAAGAGAGGTTATATTCCAGATGGCAATGGTCTGATGAATCATAATCGGGAAGTGGCTCTAGGTGACCAGGTAGAGGTCAATGATGATCTACTGCTCTATTTCGTAAAAGAATTGGGTAATGCTGCTCCTAAATGATAGAATTGAATTACATAATTGTCAGGACCGTATTAGCAGTTTAGGTTACGGTCTTTTTTATTTTATCAGTAATCCGAAGGACTCGTTGCGAAATATATCACCGAATTCGCTTTCTGAGGAGGATAAAGATGTATTTAAAAAGCGTTCTACTGCTTCAGGACAAAATCCAGAACAGAGAAGCGTATCCTTTTTCGATACCTTCCATTCATAGTATGGAGGAAATTCAATTTCGTAAGCCAGTCTCATTTTTTGTGGGTGAAAATGGTTCTGGTAAATCAACGCTGCTTGAAGCCATTGCTTATCAATGCGGATTTCATACAGCTGGAGGAGGGAGAAACAATCTGTATGATGTTGAAGCCTCGGAATCTGCCTTAGGTGACTACATTAGACTGTCCTGGATGCCCAAAATTACGAAGGGATTCTTCCTGCGGGCAGAGTCCTTCTATCAATTTGCCTCCCACATCGATTCTGATCCTGAGCACTTGCCATATTATGGAGGTAAATCACTGCATCATCAGTCTCATGGGGAATCCTTCCTCAGCTTATTTGTTCATCGATTCGGAAGCCAGAGGGCTGTATATTTGCTGGATGAGCCCGAGGCTGCTTTGTCTCCAACTAGACAGCTGTCATTGCTTAGATTGATCTATGACTTAAGAGAGCATGCTCAGTTCATCATTGCAACGCATTCACCGATATTGCTGGGATATCCAGATGCTGATATTTTCAGCTTTGATCAAACGCCGATTCGTCCGATTGCATATGAAGATACGGAGCATTATCAGGTGACAAGAAGATTTTTGGAGAATAAAAAACAGATATTGAATGAGTTGTTCAGTGATGATTAGAGGGGGGGACTACATATGGAGAATATACAGATCAGAGAGGTACAGGTACAAGATGCCGAGCAGCTGCTCAGGCTGAATCAGGAGCTGGACCGGGAGACAAAGTTTATGCTGTATGAACCGGGGGAAAGAAATGCAACGATCGAATCCCAGACGAAGCGAATTAAGGGGATGCTGGAATCAGGGCACTCTACATTGCTATTAGCTGTGAATGCAGAAGGTAATGTGATCGGGCAGCTGGGTATCATTGGCTCTGAGCTGCAGCGCAAGAAGCACGTTGTGTACATGATCATTGGCATATTACAGCACTATACCGGCCAAGGTGTCGGTGCGAGGCTGTTTCGGGCGATGGAGGAATGGTGCAGGCTGCGCAGGATTCACCGGATTGAGCTGACGGTGATGGCTCATAATGAAGCTGCGATCGCCTTGTATCACAAGATGGGATTTGAAATGGAGGGCAAGAAGCGTCATTCATTGATCGTGGATGGACAGTATGTAGATGAATTGTATATGGCCAAAATGGTCTGATACTGGTAATCTATCATCTTCCAGATATGGAAGCTATAATAGAATGTACAGCCTCGGTATAAGAAAGAGGCAGTTCTACTTATTAAATAGGAAGGGAAGTGGCTGATCCAATGAATAATAAAGAACGTTTCTCAGATCGGGTCGATTCTTATGTGAAATATCGTCCAAGCTATCCGGTAGAAGCCATCGATTACATGTATGGAACAATAGGAATGAAGCCGGCAAGTACGATTGCCGATATCGGTGCAGGGACAGGGATTATGTCAGAGCTGCTGCTGGCTAGAGGGAGTACAGTGATTGCGGTCGAGCCAAACATGGAAATGCGGCTGGCAGCTGAAGCGAGGCTCTCGGGCAACGCTCAATTCAGAGTGCAGTCAAGCCCTGCGGAAGAGACGGGCCTGCAAGATCAGTCGGTTGATTATATCGTTTGTGCCCAGTCATTTCATTGGTTTGATCAGCGCTTGGCCAAAGAGGAGTTTAAGCGGATTCTGAAGCCGGAAGGGAAGGCAGTTCTGATATGGAATTCAAGACTTACCGAAGGTACGCCTTTCCTGGTCAAATATGATGAGCTGCTTCATACCTATGGAACGGATTACAATGAAGTAAAACATACTAATATTACTTCGGACATGCTGCGTTCCTTTTTTTAAGAATGGAGAGCTGCATGAGGCGGAATTCCCTAATCGGCAAATCTTTGACTATGAAGGGTTAAGCGGCAGATTACAATCTTCTTCCTACAGCCCACCGCCAGACCACCCTAATTATGAGCCTATGATGAACGAGCTGCGGAAACTGTTTGATTCCTATCAACAGGAAGGACAAGTGTATTTTGAATATACGACACAAATCTTCTGGGGAGAAGTATAGGGGGGCAAATATAGATATCGGATATTGAGAGTCTATGAGAAATGCGGCTTTCGTCAAGTGAAGCTTCTTCCAAATCACGAATGGCACGAAGGTTCCTACAGGGACTGCTGGCTTATTGAATACACAAGTAAATGACTTGAGTAGAAACACCTTTTCGTGTGGAGGGCAATCTTATGGACAATGGTTATTACATCGGATGGGGAACGCTCGCCCTCATTAATGCAGGCCTGGCACAAGGCAAGAATCGAAGTGGTTTGAATTGGTTCTTGCTCTCATTGTTACTAGGACCGCTTGCGACGCTGATTATTGTCGTATGGAGTAAGAAATAAGACATGGCTATACGATATATTCTATAGATCAGGGGGAATAATATCAGTGAGTTCAGGTAGAACGGAGTTATATATGGTAAGGCACGCGGAATCCCCGTTTATCTTTGGAGAAGAGCGTACAAGAGGCTTGTCTGACAAAGGAGCTGCACATGCACAGGAGCTGGCTCATATATTTGCTTCCATACCGGTGCACCTGGTTATATCCAGTCCTTACACTCGTGCCGTTGAGACGGTTAATCCTATTGCGAAATCCAAGGGTTTAGAGGTCGTACTCCATGAGGAGCTTAAGGAAAGAAGGATAGAAGGACCAGATCATAGATCAGACTGGGAAGTGCTGGAGAGAGCGATAAAAGCTTCGTTTGAAGATCTGGATTATGCACTTGACGGTGGAGAATCTACTCGGCAAATGCAGCAACGTGCAATCCCGATCATTGAACGAATACTAGAGGAATATTCAGAGAAGAGTATTATTCTCGGTACACATGGCAATATCATGGTGGCAATCATGAATTATTATGATTCACAGTATGGTTATGATTTCTGGGCAGGAACCTCGAAGCCGGACATCTATCGGTTAGAATTTGAAAGCAAACGGCTTGTTCAGGTAGAGTGCTTATGGGAGAAAGTAACAGGATGATACGAGACAAGTGGACAGAGTGAGAATCGTTATGGTGTTTGCAATACCTTTGATGTAATACATATCATTTCTGAATACGTACGAAGGAGAGTTCTGAAGTGAATTCAATCGTTTCCTATTGTTTGGCCAAAAAGGCTGCCAAGGAGGACTATCCGTTCGGGGCGGATACCCTTGTGGCCAAAATTGAGGGGAAAATGTTTGCCTTGATTTCCCTGAATAAGGATAAGGAACCGCTCAGCATATCACTCAAATGCGATCCGCTCATAGCCGTGAATCTGCGTGAACAGCATCAGGCGGTCGTGCCGGGTTATCATCTTAACAAAAAGCACTGGAACACGGTATATCTGGGGCAAGACCTTAGAGTAGAGGATATTCGGCCGATGATCGATCATTCCTACGACTTGGTATTCAAGGGCTTGACGAAGAAGCAGCGTGAATCAATCCAATGTCGGTTGGGTAATTAATTTTCATAGATTAGACAAGCGATCTGGCTCTGGCGGGAGTTCTTGCATGAAGGCAAGCCTGCTTGGAGCCTTTTTTAATGTAATAGCCTTAATTTGACGAAAATTGAATGTTTTTGATAGAAAATGATTGTTTTTATTCAGATATGTGGTACTATAGAATCAGTCAGGAGGAAGAAAAGATGCTGACAGAAGAACGATATCGGATGATTTTAGAACGCTTACAGCAGCGTGGAGTGGTTAAACTTCAGGAGCTGGTTGAATTACTCCAGGCTTCTGAATCCACGATTCGAAGAGACTTGGTGGATTTAGAGGCGAAGAACCTGCTCAAAAGAGTTCATGGAGGGGCTTCACTTGTAAGTCATAAGAGCATCGAGCTTGGCATGGATGAGAAAACGTTCAAAAACGTTCAAGAAAAGACAGCAGCAGCGATCTTAGCGGCCAAACAGCTCCATGATGGTGAATGTATTTATCTGGATGCGGGCACGACCACGCTTGCCATGATTCCTTATATTGAAGCACAGGATATTACCGTTGTTACCAACGGACTCTCCCACGTAGAAGCGCTGGTAAGTAAAAAGATACGCAGCTATTTGCTCGGTGGCATGATGAAACCGCATACGAAGGCGGTCATTGGCAGCATAGCACTTCAAAATATGGATAACTTCCGCTTCGACAAGAGCTTCCTGGGTACCAATGGATTGGATATGGCGATGGGCTATACGACTCCGGATCCGGAAGAGGCATTAATTAAACGCAGGGCCCATCAGTTATCTGGACAGACCTACGTGCTGGCAGATTCCAGTAAGTTTGGGGAAATCGCTTTTGCCAAGCTGTTTAATCTGGAAGAAGCGACGTTAATAACAGACAGGGTTCCTGGCGAATATAGGAAATGGCTTGGACCGAAATTTAAAGCAATTGAGGGATTAAAATGATATATACGGTAACACTCAATCCATCCATCGATTACATCGTGGAAGTTGAACAGCTGGAGCTTGGCAGCTTGAACCGAATGAAGCGGGATTTAAAGCTCCCTGGTGGAAAAGGAATCAATGTATCCAGGGTGCTTAACCAGCTGAATGCAGAACATGCAGCGCTTGGTTTTATTGGCGGATTTACGGGGAATTTTATAGACGCCTATCTGAACAAGGAAGGAATTAGATCGGATTTTGTTTTCATTCAGGATGATACACGAATTAACGTCAAATTGAAGCATGACCAGGAGACCGAGATCAATGGTCTTGGTCCTGTAGTCACAGAGGAAGAGGCGGTGGCTCTGCTTCAGAAGCTTAATCAGCTTGCAGAAGGAGATATTCTGGTGCTGTCAGGCAGTATTCCTCCTTCACTTGGCGGTGATTTCTATCTTCGATTAATCAAAGCCTGCCAGAAAGCAGGGGCTGAATTTGTCATCGATACGACAGGTGAGGCCTTGCTCGAAGCTTTGTACTATAAACCGCTGCTGGTGAAACCGAATCATCACGAATTAGCTGAGTTGTTTGGAGTTACGATCGAGTCTCAGGACGATCTCATTACCTATGGCAGGAAGCTGCTGGATGAAGGCGCACAGCACGTCATTATTTCTATGGCTGGTGAAGGAGCACTGTTGATTACAAGTGAGGCCGTTTATCACGCCACGGTTCCTGCGGGAACCGTAAGAAATTCAGTCGGTGCCGGAGATTCGATGATTGCTGGCTTTGTCGGAACGCTTACTCAAACAAAAGACCCGTTAGAGGCATTTCGTGCAGGTGTAGCTTCAGGCAGTGCAACGGCATTTTCAGACGATCTTGCTCAGCGAAAAGAAATTGATAAATTGATTCCTGAAGTCCAAATCACCAAATTATAAATACAAAAGTAAGACCTAATAGGCGTGAAAATGCACGCCTGATCATTCAGGGGAGTTGTTAGACATGAGAATTACGGATTTGATGATTGAAGAAACGATGATCATGAATTTGAAATCCACTTCGAAGGATGGCGCAATGGATGAATTGATAGCTAGTCTCGCTAGCAGCGGGCGTATCAATGATCCTGTTCTATTCAAAGAAATGATATATAAACGTGAGGCAGAATCCAGCACAGGAATCGGCGGCGGGATCGCAATGCCTCATGCGAAGACTGCAGCTGTGAATGAGCCAACTGTTGTATTTGCAAAAAGCGAAGCCGGTGTCGATTTTGAATCATTAGACGGTGAGCCTGCACATGTGTTCTTCATGATTGCGGCACCGGAAGGAGCAGGAAGTACACATCTTCGTACGCTCGCTGCCCTTTCCCGGCTATTGATTGACAACGTTTTCATTGAACGATTGCTGCAAACAAAGACACCGAATGAGGTAACCGCTCTATTCAATGAGAAGCAGGCTGAGGAAGCGGAGGGTTCGGAGAAGTCGGAGCATAAGACGAACTCGGCGGACTCATCGACAAATGAGACTCTGAAACCAGCAGACCAAGCTGAAGAAATTCCATTTGTTGTTGCAGTAACCGCTTGCCCTACGGGAATTGCCCACACCTTTATGGCTGAAGATGCACTCAAGAAGAAGGCTCAAGAGATGGGCGTTCAAATCCGGGTGGAAACCAACGGATCTGAAGGAGCGAGTAATGTCTTGACCGAAGATGAAATCCGCCGGGCGAAGGGAATTATCGTGGCGGCAGATAAAAATGTCGAGATGGCACGATTTGCAGGTAAACCGGTATTGCAGCGTCCTGTCAGCGATGGTATTCGTAAATCGGAAGAGCTGATATCCAAAGCTGTAAAAGGAGATGCCCCGATCTACCAGGCAGAAGGTGGAGCCGCTTCACCAGCTGCGGATGAGAAGAAAAGTGTCGGCAGTACCTTGTATAAGAACTTAATGAACGGTATATCTCATATGCTTCCGTTTGTTGTCGGCGGCGGGATTCTGCTCGCCATTTCGTTCCTCATTGAACAAGTGGCTGGTGAGGATAACCCAATCTTCCAGCTGCTGCAAACGATAGGCGGCGGTGAAGGTGCGTTTCATTTTCTGATTCCTATTTTGGCGGGATTCATTGCAATGAGTATTGCTGATCGTCCGGCACTTATGCCGGGTATGGTAGGTGGTTTAATGGCGGTTAATGCCAATGCAGGATTTCTCGGCGGACTTGCAGCCGGATTTCTGGCAGGTTACGTTGTCATTGGACTTCGCCGGGTGTTTAAGCATTTGCCCAAAGCCATTGACGGATTAAAAGCCATTCTGCTATATCCAGTGTTCGGACTGCTGATTACCGGCTCACTGATGTTCTATATTTTGTCACCCATTTTCAGCTGGATCAATACGGGGTTAATTGATGTACTTAACAATCTGGGTACAGGGAATATGGTTCTGCTCGGAATCATTCTCGGCGGTATGATGTCAATTGATATGGGCGGACCGTTTAACAAAGCTGCATACACATTTGCAATTGGCGTGTTTACGTCAAGCGGAAATGAGAACGGGCTGATGATGGCAGCTGTTATGGCGGGAGGTATGGTTCCTCCATTAGCAATAGCATTAGCAACAACCTTCTTTAAGAATAAGTTTACGGAAGAGGAGCGCAAATCCGGGATTACGAATTATGTACTAGGCTTATCCTTTATTACAGAAGGGGCCATTCCATTTGCAGCGGCTGATCCGCTCCGGGTATTGACCTCGTGTATCGTTGGATCGGCAGTCGCCGGAGGACTGACTCAATTGTGGGCGATTAACCTGCCTGCTCCCCATGGAGGAATCTTCGTCGCTGCACTTGCGAGCAATGCCTTGATGTTCTTGCTGGCAGTTGTGATTGGTGCTGTTATTTCCGGAATCATCTTGGGATTATGGAAGAAACCTTTAAAAGTTTAGTAAATTAAATCAGTTTGAATTGCCGTCTCTGAACGAAAGTGCAGAGGCGGTTTTTTATGTCAGTAGAGTGTTCAATTTTGAACAAAATCATCATTTCAATGATAATTAAAACATTTTTTGTTTAAATATACACATTTCTATGTACAAATTTTATTCATTTATGTAGAATGATAGAAGATATAACCATTATATGGATAGAACGGAGGTGTAGGATGGAAATCGTGCTTAAAAATTTTTTTCAGGCCTTAGCCAAGAATCCAACAGCTAATCAGATGGCGAAGAAGTATGGTTTAAGATTTGGAGCAAGTCGGTTTGTTGCGGGAATTACGATTCATGATGCCGTTCAGTCTGTAAGAAGCTTGAATCGTGATGGACGTGTTGCTACGTTGGATCATTTAGGAGAATTTATCTCGACGAGGGAAGAAGCGCTTGAATCAGCCAAGATGTGTATAGAGACTTTGGAAGCCATTGCAGACAGTGGTATTAAGTCCAACTTGTCTTTAAAAATGACCTCACTTGGACTTGATATTGACAAGCAGCTATGCATGGATAACATGAATCAAATTCTCGAATGCGCACAGCGTTATAACAATTTTGTACGGATTGACATGGAGGATTATGCTCACTGCGAGGTATCTATCGACATCTACCGAGATCTCCGGAAGAAATTTGATAATGTAGGAATTGTACTCCAGGCTTATTTGTATCGAACGGAGCAAGATGTGGAGGACCTCAATCCATATGATGCCAATTTAAGACTGGTGAAGGGGGCCTATAAAGAGTCGCCCAAGGTGGCTTATCCTAACAAGAAGGATGTTGACGACAACTATAAGAAGCTTATTTCCCAGCATCTTTCGAATGGAAATTATACTGCTGTTGCAACTCATGATGAGGCCATCATTCAGTATGTGAAAGAAGAGGCGGCACAGAAGGGCTATGCCCTTGATCGATTTGAATTTCAGATGTTATACGGGATTGCTGAGGACTTACAGAAGAGTTTGGTCAAGGAAGGGTATAAGGTTCGTGTATATGTACCTTACGGACGAGACTGGTTTGGCTACAATATGAGACGATTGGCAGAGCGGCCAGCAAATGTGTGGTTTGTACTCAAAAATTTATTCAAGTAAATTAATGTTCATAACACCCTGGCCCTAGGATGTTTCAATCAAGAGTTGTAGATCGGAAAAGGTTTAATACGATGAAGTGAAATCATTCAGGGCAACCCGGAGAATAACAACATCGGTTTGCCCCAATCCATCATTTTTCACTCTAAATAATGTTTCTTCATTTTGTTGTATAAGGTTCCTCGTGATATGCCAAGCAATTTCGCAGCAACACTCTTGTTACCAGCGGCCTTATGTAGAGCTTCTTCAATAAGTGCCTTCTCTTCTGTCTCAGACACTTTTGCTTTCAGCCGGTTGTCATAATGTATATGTTCTATCAGAACTTGCTCCCCATCACTTATGGCCCCGAAATGTTCCAGAAAAGAATCGGGGAGATGCTCCAGCTTGATTTGATCACCTTCTCCAAGAATAACACACCGCTCAAGAACAGCCCGAAGTTCTGCGATATTTCCAGGCCACGCATAGTTAGAAAAAGCCAATATGACCTCTGGTGTAAGTACAGGAATCGGTTTTTGATACTGTGCTGAAAATTCGCGTAAGTACATGGTGCTCAAAATTGAAATGTCCTCGATTCTGTCACGCAGAGGTGGAACAGGGATCGACACAATACTGAGCGTGTAATATAGCTCGGAGCTGAAATTCTGGCTCGCAGCAAGCTCCTCCAGATTATGCTTCGATGCACCGATAATACGCGTATTCAGCGGAATATCGGTATGTCCTCCATAACGCCGGAAAGACTGGTTCTTCAAAGCATGATACAGTTTATCCTGGACATCCATCGGAAGCTTGTCAATCTCATTTAAGAGCAGCGTTCCTTTATCAGCTAGCTCCAGCTTGCCAGGATCATAATGGTTATTGCCGGAAAACGTACCGCCTTCAAATCCAAATAGTTCACTCTCCAGCATGCCGACAGGTACTGCACCGCAATTAATGGACAAGAATGGATGCTCAGCACGCGGGCTTGCCAGATGAATGACTTTTGCCAGCTGTTCCTTCCCGACACCCGACTCCCCATACAGAATGACAGGTGTATCGGATTCAGCCATCTTTTTGCCAATTCGGACCACTTTGCTAATGCTATGACTCTGACCATCGATATGACTGAAGGGATCGTCTTTGCGAGGAAGCGTATCTAATATACTCGCCTGAGCGGAAGTGAGCTCTTCATTCAGCCTAACTAGATGAGTAATGTCCTGTTCAGAGGCGAGACCGCCGATAATCTGACCATTATAATCCTTAACAGGTGAAGCATTGATAAGGACGTGGGTTCCTTCACGAGATTTGTGGTACATGTTGCGTATGATGCGTCCTTCGTCTATGCTCCGCAGCAGCATCAAAGAGTCGGGATCAAAGTGTTCACCGATCGTTCTGCCCATTATTCGCTCGTATGGAATATCATAAATACTCACAGCTGTCTCATTCCAGCAAATTACAGTCCCTTTCCGATCAACAGCTGTAACGGCATCGGTTACTGTATCTAATAAAGAGTTTAAATAAGCTTCTGCTTTGTGCTTTTGTGCAGCTATTTGCTTTAATAAGTTAAAGAGGGAAAGGAATCCAGTAATCTGATTTGACTCACTCACAAATAGGATGGGACGGTCAAGATCATCAGGCAGATCAGATATCCATTCTCCTCTGGAGAAATGTGGATTGTCCAAGTCGATGATCGGTGACGGGGACCATTCAGATAGTAAATCCTGGAGATGTCCTTCCTTAACTAAAAAACGGCTTATATCACTTGCTGTAAACAAATAATGACGGTCATTCCATTCAATATGAACTGCTTTGGAATTCTCAAGATTCTGGATTAGTTGGCTGACGTTTTGATCAAAATTCATTGCAACATAATCGGTATTTAATTCAATCTGTTCATTATTGAACATAAGAACCTCTCACTTTGTGTAATTTAGTATAAATATTACATGGGAATCACTTATATTTCAACTTGATATTAGAATATAGTATGTTCAAAATAAAACGATGTTTAGAGTTAGACATGTTGCTGTTCAATTAAATGAAAATGGGGGAATATCTCTATGGCGAATGTACAAACACAGCCTGTAGGAACGAATCCGGCATTGGGCAAAAAAACATCTGTCAGAGCATTAATTGCAAGCTTGATTGGCAGCTCTATCGAATGGTTCGATTATTTTTTGTATGGAACGGCTGCTTCACTTGTTTTTAACCAGTTATTCTTTCCAGCCGAGGATGCAGTAGTCAGCCTGCTGTTATCATATCTTACCTTTGCGCTTCCGTTCTTTATTCGGCCGCTTGGGGGCATCATATTCAGTCATATCGGAGACAAGGTAGGGAGAAAGAAGACATTAGTTATGACCCTTTCTTTAATGGGAGGATCTACGGTACTGATTGGCTGTTTGCCTGATTATAATGCGATTGGCGTATGGGCACCCATTCTCTTGATTCTGATGCGATGTATCCAAGGACTTGGCATCGGAGGAGAGTGGGGCGGAGCCCTTTTGCTGGCTGTTGAATACTCTGGTAAAAACAATCGCGGCTTCTACGGCAGTATTCCTCAAATGGGTGTAACGATTGGAATGGTGATGGGTACTTTGGCGTTGTCCCTGATGAGCCTGCTTCCGGATGATGCCTTTATGTCCTGGGGCTGGAGAGTACCTTTTATCATGAGTGCTGTCCTTGTCTTCATCGGTCTATGGATTCGTAACGGTCTGGATGAAACTCCTGCATTTAAAGAATCACAAAAATCAGGTGAAACCTCCCGTGTACCTCTTCTTGATACGCTGCGTTACCACTGGAAATCGGTTCTAATTGCTGTCGGTGCCAAGGTAGTAGAGACAGGTCCATTCTATATATTTGGAACCTTCGTTGTTGCCTATTGCACAACATATCTAGGCTATGAACGTTCACCGGTGCTCAATGCCGTATTGCTTGCAGCTCTTGTGGCAACTGCCCTAATCCCGCTTGCAGGGAAGTTGTCTGACAAAATAGGCAGAAAACCGCTGTTTGTCGGTGGTACAATTGCAATTATTCTCTATGCATTCCCATACTTTTATCTGTTGTCTCAAGGCTCTATAGCTCTCATGATCTTGGCTACAATTCTGGGTCTAGGAATTGTTTGGGTTCCAGTTACAGCGGTGCTGGGAACAATGTTTTCTGAAATATTCAGTACCAAGGTGCGTTATACAGGTGTCAGCCTCGGATATCAGATCGGTGCAGCTGTTGCGGGAGGAACCGCACCACTTATTGCTACATGGCTGTTAAGTGAATTCAACAATTCTTGGGTGCCTGTCGCGCTATATATCATTCTCACAGGTGTAATTTCTCTAATTGCTGTAAGTGCAACTCGTGAGAAGAAGAATACAGAGCTGGATATTTAGAAGGCTTAAGGGTTGTCTAAATTTGTACACATTAAACAATATAGTTGTTTGATGTGTACAAATCGTAAGGCTGAGTGTATAATCCAAATGGATACAGTGTTAATAAATAACATAATTGTTTTAAATTGAGAGGAGATATGTAACGTGAATAAGACAGCGAATATCAGTCCCTTTGTCAATGAGCCTTTCGTGAACTTCAGTTTGGAAGAGAACAAGCAGGCGATGGAAAAAGCGATTAGCAAAGTAAAGTCTGAATTAGGTCAAAATATCCCTCTCCATATCGGTGAGAAGAAGGTGTTCACTGAAGAGGTAATTACTTCGGTCAACCCGGGGAATTTAGGGGAAGTCATCGGATATGTGAGTAAAGCGAATCAGCCACTGGCAGAAGAAGCCATGCAGATTGCCGTAAGCACATTCGAAACGTGGAAGAGGGTACCTCCAAGAGAGCGAGCGGAATATCTATTCAAGGCAGCGACTCTTATGCGGGAACGTAAGCATGAATTCTCGGCACTTATGATTCTTGAATCTGGTAAAAACTATGCCGAGGCTGATGCAGACACAGCCGAAGCTATTGATTTTATTGAATTTTATGCACGTGAAATATTACGTATTGATCAAATTAATGAAATACAGCCTCTAACCAAGGTGCAAGGTGAAGACAATCGCTTAACATATATTCCTCTAGGGGTTGGCGTCATCATACCTCCATGGAATTTCCCGCTGGCGATATGCGTAGGTATGACAACTGCAGCGGTTGTGTCAGGAAATACGGTATTGCTCAAGCCTGCTTCGACGACGCCTGCAATAGCTCATAAATTTGTTGCGCTTATGGAAGAGGTGGGTCTTCCAGCTGGTGTTATCAATTTTATACCTGGCAGCGGAGCGGAAGTAGGAGATTATTTAACTTCTCATCCGAAGACCCGATTTATCAGCTTCACCGGCTCGAAGGAAGTCGGACTTCATATAAGTAAGCAGGCAGCGGATACGTCAGAAGGCCAAATTTGGATCAAGCGGCTTATTGCCGAAATGGGCGGCAAGGATGGGATCGTCGTAGATGAGACCGCGAATCTTGATGCAGCGGCGCAGGCCATTGTTGCTTCTGCCTTTGGTTTCCAGGGACAGAAGTGTTCCGCCGGGTCGAGAGCGATCATTGTAGAAGCTGTGTATGATGAAGTTGTGGAGAAGGTTAAGGAGCTGACGGAGAAGCTTGCTGCCGGGTTACCAGAACTGAATTATCCAGCAGGACCGGTCATTGATAAGGCTTCTTATGATAAAATCTTGAATTACATCCAAATTGGCAAGGGCGAAGGAACGTTACTAACGGGAGGAAGTCCGGCCGAAGGGAATGGCTACTATATCCAGCCTACTGTATTCGCGGATGTGAAACCAGATGCGAGAATTATGAAGGAAGAAATTTTTGGTCCCGTTCTTGCTATATGCAAGGCTTCAGATTATAAGGAGGCAATTGAAATATATAATGATACAGAGTTTGGATTGACAGGCTCCTATTTCTCCTCAGACCAGGATCGCATTGAGGAGGCGCTGGAGACGATGCACTGTGGAAACCTGTATATAAACCGAAAGTGTACCGGGGCTCTGGTTGGAGCTCATCCGTTCGGCGGCTTCAATATGTCGGGTACGGATTCCAAGGCCGGAGGATACGATTATCTGCTCTTGTTCACACAAGCTAAGCTGACCTCCAGGAAGCTGTAGCTAAATGAATGAAGATGGCTTCGGATATTCCGAAGTCATCTTTTTTTTAGTACAATGACCGTTATAAAGGATAGATGTAGTGCAGGTCCTTAATCCCATGAACGATTTCTGTGTTAGAAGGGCTGGACACGCAGGTTAGAGAAACGAAAAGGGGTGTTAGCGATGGGGCACATTATTGGCGAACGAATTGTACTAAGAGAATATCGAATGGAGGATTCATCTGCAATACGAAGCTGGGTTAACGATCCGGATATTACGTCTACTCTGAGTGATTTATTTAGGTATCCGCAAAGTATAAAGAAGACGGAAGACTTCATACATATGATGATGGACGGCAGGTCAGATACACACAAGAGCTTTGTCATTGCACATCAGAATACACTCGACTATATAGGTCAGATTGACGTGCTAAATATCTCCTGGAAGAACCGAACGGCCTCGCTTGCGATTGTTATTGGTTCGAAGAAAGATCAAGGAAGAGGTTTCGGCTCTGAAGCGATACGATTGCTGCAAAATCTAGTATTTAATGAGATGAATTTAAATCGGCTGGAGCTCCAAGTGTATGATTTCAATCATGCGGCAATTCATTGCTATAAGAAATGCGGCTTTGTAGAAGAAGGTAGAGCGAGGCAGAAGATTTATCGAAATGGGAAATACAATGATATCATTCACATGAGTATTCTAAAGAGCGAATATGATACATTAGTACAGCGTACGAAGTCGACCGCCTATGCACGTGATCTCGAAGGCCGAGATTAATAAGCTGGAAGACGGAAACTTGAAAACAGACGAATAGATCAACCAATCTACAGTAAGCTATAGCTTTTGACAAAAAACAGACAAGTATTTGTCAAACTTATGCTGATTCTGCGATTACCCGAGAAATAAAACTTAGCTGAGAGAGGATAGCGCTTGTGGCAGACATTTATTTTGACAATATGTGTTTATCTACGGATAGAGAGGTTGTTACGGACTATGAAGACATTTGCCGTAAGCTGCATGGATATAATATGCGAGCAACTGGTGGATTGCTGAAAGAGCCTGGTGACAGTATTCATCTCTATTTGAAAAACGAAGCGTCAGAAGTGGTCGGGGGAATATTTTGCGAGACGTGGTTATATGGACTATACATTGATGTATTTTGGATTGCTGAAGCCTATCGGAGCAAGGGATTCGGGCATCAGATGCTGCATGAAGCGGAGCGCAGAGGCAGAGAGTTAGGCTGCTTGTTTGCACATACGTCGACCTTCTCGTATCAAGCGCCTTCGTTCTATGAGAAGCATGGATATGAGGTATACGGCATTAACGATTTATTTCCCGGGGAAATCAAGCAATATTTTTTGAAGAAAAAATTATAAAAGGCACATGAACAAGAGAGAGGGAGTAGCATGGTCTATATTGAGCAAATTGAAATGAAGCATCTGCCGCAGCTGGCAGAGCTGTACGAAGAACTGATCGGTGTCAGTACAAACCTGGCGAAGATGGAAGAGACTTATCAAACGCTGCTTGAAGATAAGAGCTATTATGTGCTGGGTGCTTTTTATGAGAATGAGCTTGCAGGGTCGTTGATGGGAATCCTGTGTAAAGATCTGATTGGCGAGTGTGAGCCGTTCATGGTGATCGAAAATGTCGTAGTATCCTCCAAAATTCGAAGACAAGGCATCGGCCGAAAGCTGATGAATGAGATTGAAATGATCGCGAGACAGCAGAACTGCAGCTATATCATTCTCGTATCCGGCGGACAAAGAGTCGAGGCTCACCGAATGTATGAATCAATGGGCTATCGTGAAGAGCATGTGGAAGGCTTCAGAAAATTTCTGAAATGAAGTCAGGTAAGGCGGAGCACCTTTATAAGGGTGCTCTTTTTTTTGTGTGCATTGACAGTACAAAAGTATCTCAGTTACGATATAGAGCAGGAATGTCATATTATGGAATGTTCAGTTTGTATTTATCCGCGGATCAATAGTTAACTGAAGGAGGGCTGAAGCTCATGGAATCAGGCAAAGTCCACATGGTTCATCGTCCTAAGGATACATCAGGAGTTATATTCGTTCTTATTTTAATAGCGCTCCAAACTCAGGTATTTGTCTCTAGCTTACGTAGAGAATCGGAAATTTTTTGGATATTCTCTTTTTACATATTGTTATGTTTATACTACCTTATCATGATGGCTTGGTATTTCATTAAATACAAGCCATGGAAGCCAGTCGCATTCGAAGTGCTTCCAGACTCTTATCGAGTCGGGCCGCATCAATTCACTGCTACTGAGATTCAGTTCATTATTGTTAGAGGTTACTTTAATCCATGTGTTGGATTACAGTTGTTTAACAAGAAGAGAACGCCTATGTACATGCGAATTAAATTCCAGGATCAGAAGCAGGAAGATATGATTATGAAAGAGATCAAGGCGATGGCTGAGCGGCATCAAATCCCGGTGAAGAGAGGGAATTTCAGATATTAGATTGATCTAAGATCGATTATGATTACTTATAAGGTTACCGATAATGAGAGGGGAAAGTTCATGCAGCTATTCAAACCCACACCCGAGTTCATGGTCAGCCATCGAAAAAGATTCCGAACTTTAGTGATATTTGGAGTCGCTACGCTCTTATTGGGCCTAGTTAATCTGTCAGAGGACGGAGAATTGCTTACGATCCCGTTTATTCTGTATAGCGCCGTTCTTGCATTTGAAATTATAATCCTTCTTCTACAGCTGTCCAAGAAGCCCAAACTATTTAAGCTCGTTAATCATAAGCTGCAGATCGGTGATCGTATATATCAACCGGAGGATATTAAATCCATTATTATTGAAGAATTCTATGGTCCTTCTATCGCAATTAAACCAAAAGGACGCCGGATTGTACCTGTCATGAATGTTTACCGAATATCGGATGGCACGGATGCAGAGGATGCGTTCGAAACGATTCATGAGTGGGGAGATAAGTTTAGCGTCCCTGTACTTACGAAGCGAATATGGACACTGTGATCTTCTCGAATATCCAATCGAAAAAACTCTAAATCGGCTGAATGCAGATTTAGAGTTTTTTTGTGCACATTTAATTCTAAATATAACATGTCATAATTTACTCGCTGAATAGTTCATGACATGAACTATGCTGGATTTCGATCCTGATGCCGAAGGGTGAGCCAAATGGACAGAATTAGAATCAATTCAAATATGTTGGTTGCCGCCGAGCTTTCGATGGGAATAGGAATTAGCTGCCCGATAAACAGCAGAGCCGTCCCAACAAGGAGCCAAGCCCATTTTTGCTTCACGAGGACAAGGATACCTATGACGAGCAGAATCATGCCCACAATGATAACCATTATAGGCGGACCTGCCTGGCCCTCTGCGCTATATCTCATAACACCATACTCTTCCGTGAGAGTAAGATGCTGCACTTCGGCCAGCGTTGAGACTATGATCTGATAAATAATGAGGCCGGCTGTAATCAGCCAGGCACTGATCTGTGTAGCCATGCTTCGTCCCCATCTTACACCTGAGCGCTGCAGAATATAATACCCAATCAAGACAAGTGTAGGCGTAACAAAAGCATGCAGCCAAAAACGAAGACTGCTCAGCGTCATTAGCAGATCTCCTTCGCCTATTGCCTCTCCTGCAGCTATGATGCCGTTATCGTAAGCAAGGCTGAATGTAACGAGGAGAAGAAACAATGGGTAGCGAAACCACCTCCTCGTTCGTGAGAGATCGATCGCCATCCATAAGAAGAGGATGATATAAATCATGCTGATGATCGAGTATATCCAAAAATCCAATCCGCTTCGCTCCTTACTAAAATTATGTATTGGTAGGTTTGCTTAACATTTCCTATTTACCATGATCTGTTCATCCTGAAACCCTTTAATACCATGGCTGCATATCCATTTCTACAGCATACTTCAAATGATGATCATTATCTGTAAATTTCATGTATAAATTTCCCTAACGCCACAAATGATATAGGAAAATACAGGGAGGGAAGACAGAGATGTGTAAACGTTATTCACTGGCCGCAGATCTAGATGAGGTGCGTGATCACTTTGGGATACAACGAGTTATGTACTATTACAAGAACCGTTATAACATCAGTCCGACACAGCATGCTCCGATTATTCTCTATGAGGATGGAGAACGTATCATGGATGAGTATCGCTGGGGATTTATTCCTTTTTGGGGCAAGGATGCTGTTAATGCCGACTTAATGTCCGTTAGTGAGAATGTGACTTACCGCAAGATGGTGGAACAAAGACGCTGTGTCATACCTTGCAATGGTTTTTATTATTGGCGTCAGGATGGCAAGCGCAGGTATGCGGTACGGGTGGTTATGCCAGATCGCTCCATGTTCGGCATTGCCGGATTGTACGAGGTATGGAAGGATACTAGGAAGCAGCCGCTCCGAACTTGTACGATGCTGATGTCGGATGCAAACATGACCATTCGTGAATTTGATCACCGCATGCCGGCCATACTTACGCCAGATCAGATCGATGCATGGCTCGATCCGAAGATGACCGAAATGCATCGAATGCTGCCGATGATCAGATCATTTCAAGAAACGTTAATGGATGTATATCCTGTGACTCCGCTTGCCTTCAATGATAATCATGATTCACTGGAATGTGTCAAGGAAGTGGACATGCAGAGAGCGCTGGTTAAGAATTAATACTTTTCGCCGATACACTGAACCTAAAGAGTCCGGTCTGCATTTGTGATGTGGGTCGGACTTTCGTCTTTTAAATATCCTTATTGAGGGTAAGAGAAGCATAGATCAACAAATATTAAGTAAATTGTCGAAGGCATAGTCCATTAGATGGTTTCAAGTTACCTCAGTGCAGGACCGAAGCAGCTTGAAAGAATATATTCAAGTTACTATAATTGTTTCAGTAAGGTACTTGTAGTTTATTAGCTCTTTATATCTTACGAATATAAATATATATAGATTAAAGGAGTGGAATAGAATGAATCCCAAATATAGTCCGATTTTTGAGAAAGTGACTTTACCGAATGGCATTATTCTGAAAAATAAAATTGTCCTGGCACCAATGACGCATTCGTCCTCGAATGAAGATGGCACCGTATCCGATGCAGAGCTTGCATACTATGCACGTCGTTCTGGAGGAGCCGGAATGGTGGTCACAGCAGTTACTTACGTGACCGAGAATGGAAAAGGGTTCGTAGGCCAATTCTCATCAACAGATGATTCCTTTATACCGAGTCTGACCAAGCTGGCAAATTCCATTAAGGAACAAGGTGCCAAAGCAGTACTGCAAATTTTCCATGGTGGTCGTTTATGCCCTCCAGATGCTGTCGGTGGAGATGTTGTAGCACCAAGTGCGGTCGCAAGTGAAAGACCAGGCTCACCGATGCCTAGAGAACTTGCTGAATCCGAGATCGAGAGCATCATTCAAGATTTTGGTGAAGCGACACGCCGTGCGATTGCTGCCGGATTTGACGGTGTGGAAATTCACGGGGCTAACGGATACCTCATTCAACAATTTGTGTCCCCTCATTCCAATCGAAGAGAAGATCGCTTCGGAGGAGATGCACATCAACGGCTTACTTTTCCGCTAGAAGTAATAGACAGCGTGCAGGCAGCCGTTCGAGAGCATGCCAAAACTCCGTTTATGGTTGGATACCGTTTCTCTCCTGAGGAGCCGGAAACTCCGGGTTTGACGATGGAGGAGACCTTTATTTTGCTAGATGCAATTAAAGAGAAGAACTTGGATTATATCCATGTATCCTTGAATGACTTCTGGTCGAAGCCGAGAAGAGGAGCAGATGATTCGAAATCTAGAATGGAATGGATTCTGGAACGTGTTGGCGGCAAAGCTCCGGTAATTGGGGTTGGACAAATTCACACTCCAGATGAAGCCTTGGCAGCTCTTGAGACGGGAGTTCCGCTGCTCGCACTCGGACGTGAGCTGATCATTGAACCTGATTGGGTGGAGAAGATTGAATCAGGCAATGAAGAGCATATAGCGGTTAACTTAACGAAATTGGACCAGGAAAGACTGGTTATTCCTGACCCACTATGGAATATGATCATGAATGTACCTGGATGGTTCCCTGTCGTGGACTCAGAGTAATCGTATAGTTAATACTTAAGAAGTTGCTTATGAACTGCCGGGAAAGACTCTTGCACGAGTCCTCCCGGCTGTTCATGTGTTCAGTCTCGTTATTGATCTTCTATAGACAGGCTATGGTATGATAGGAAGGATTGGAGGTTACAGATTATGAAGCATCCCTTTATACTTAATGCCGTCTGGAATGGCGGAAGGAACAGCGATGGTACCATTGAAGCGGGTCAGTTAAAGACACAGATCTCCATCCCGAAGGAAATGGGCGGACCTGGAGTTGGGACCAATCCAGATGAAATGCTGCTTGGCGCTGCAGCAACTTGCTATCTTATTACACTCGCAGCTATGCTGGAGCGTTCGTCCCTGGAAACAGAGAGTCTTACTTTGACATCTGAAGCGACAGTGGATGTAACCAATAACATCTTTACCTACGAAGCGATTAAGCATGCTCCTGTGGTGACTTTAACGTCAACAGCGACGCAGGACGATATGGATAAAGCGATTCGTATTGCACACAAGGCAGAAAGCTCCTGTATGATCTCAAGAGCTGTAGCTGGGAACGTACTTATACAGACAGAGCCTATTGTACAAATAGCAGACAATTAAGGAGGAAGTTACAAAATGACAGCACAATCTCGACTTCTCGTATTTACGGGTTCTTATTCGGAAGCAAGCGACCCTGGTATCCATGTTTATGCATTCAATGAACAAGCAGGCGAGCTTACTCTGTTATCTGAGACATCCGGAGTGAAGAATCCGACTTTTCTTCAAGTCGATACCGAACATCAGCGTGTGTATGCGATTGGAGAAATAACGACGGCAGAAGGAACGAAGGCCGGGGAAGTGCTGGCCTATGCAATACACCCAGAGCAAGGCGAGCTTACGCTTATTAACCGTACTCCATCCGCTATTGCTCCAACCTGTCATGTGCAAATAGACCCTGAGTATCAGTATTTGCTCATATCTAGTTACCACGGCGGAGCAGTAAGTCTTGTATCGCTGAATGATGATGGCAGTGTAGGACAGATGGTAGATTCCAAACAGCACTCCGGTAAGGGAGCTCATCCAGAGCGTCAAGATCGGCCGCATGTGCATTCCGCATTTTTCTCACCGGATGGTAAGTATATTATGGTTCAGGACCTTGGACTAGATAAAATATATGTCTACACGATTGACCGTGATCAGCATAAGCTGGTACTGCATCGTGAAGTAAGCACACATGCGGGAGCGGGTCCAAGACATTTCGTCTTCCATCCGAATGCAAAGTTTGCTTATGTAATTAATGAAGTGGATTCTACCGTTACTTTCTTTACATATGAGGCAGAAGCAGGCGCATTGACCGAACAACAGACGTTGTCCACACTGCCTGAAGAAGGCTTCGCTGGGGAGAACACTTGCGCGGAAATTACGGTTTCCAAGGATGGACGATTCCTGTACGGCTCCAATCGCGGACATGACAGTATCGTAGTATATGCGATCTCTGAGGACGGTACTCTGAGCACGGTGCAGCATATTTCAACTGAGGGCGGGCATCCTCGTCACTTTGCCTTGACACCTGCGGGTGATCAGCTGCTTGCAGCAAATCGTGACAGCAACAATATTGTACTCTTCCAGGTAGACACGGAGAAGGGGCAATTGAGTTACACAGGCAAACAGATCACATCTCCGAAGCCGGTTTGTGTATGGCCGGTTTATCTATAATCTGTTCTGCTGGCAATACGTACGGTACAAGCAAACCATGATGTAACGAAAGACTTTCTATTAAAAAGGCATCTGATCCTTCCTCCTGCAGATGGAGGGGATCAGATGCCTTTTTGTCCTATTCTATTCTTTTAAAGGAAGCTGCAGAATGTAGCTGTTGGATAAGTTCATCAGCTCTAGTGCATTATAGAATTCTTCCTCGGTTGCTTGTGACTTACTGCCGGTCGTTCCCTTCAGCTTGTGATGCCAGCCGTCCTCAAACCCGCTTCCGGAGATGAAGACTTCACTATTGTTGACAAAGGAACCCGTTGGCAGGTAATAACGCTGCGGCAGCAGATTGTAATCTTTATTCACGAATAGATCCTGACCAAAGTGCAGATGTTCATCTAAGGAGATGCCGAGAAGACCAGCCAGTGTAGGCATAATGTCTGCCTGGCCGCCAACCTGCTTCTGTTCTCCAGCTGGCATATCATCTGAAGAAGTAATGATGAACGGAATATTGATCATGTCGGGATAGTCGTATGGATGTCCGAGCAGCTCCTCCAGCAATACCAAATCTTCCTCTTTAAGCGATGTGGTAGGGAGTCCCAAATGATCTCCGTATAACAGGACGATACTATTATCCCAGACTCCACGATTCTTCAAATCCTCGATAAATTTACCAAGTTCACGATCCGCATAGTTCTGAGAACGAATATAGTCACCAACCAGCGTATCGTCATAACGTTCAGGCAGGGTGATGCCGACTTTCTCCTCAGGCAAAGTAAATGGGTGATGAGCCGTCATCGAGATGACGTGCGCATAAAACGGGTTATCCGCCTGATCCATTTTCTCGAGCTCTTCCGCTGTTTTGCGATATAGAACATCGTCGGATGCCCCGAAATATACCGTATCTTCTTCTCCGAAGAAGGATTTATCATAGTAGCGGTCAAATCCGAGAGAGCTGTACAGCTCACCGCGGTTCCAGAACTCGACCACATTCGTATGGAATGTCGTCGTCGTATATCCGTGCTCTTTGAGCAGTCTCGGAAGACTCGGTAATTCTTGATCGACATACCGTTGTACAGCCGCTCCATCAGGAGGGATGTAATAGGAAGTATTGACGACAAATTCGGCATCCGATGTGTTGCCTTGACCGACTTGCTGATAGAAATTCGGGAAGTACGTATTGCTTTTGACCAATCCATTCAGGTTAGGTGTAATTTCAGTGCCGCCGATATGAAGATTAATGAGGAAATCCTGAAACGATTCCAGCTGAATGATAATGACGTTCTTGTCCTTGGCCATGCCTTCTAGACTAGATGGTGCAGCAGCCCCGTCAATTCCTTTTAATTCATTAATTCTCTCTTGGGTGATACGGGAGACAGGCTCCAGTTCAGGTTCTTCCTGATCAAGGAGAGTGTAGGCTTCGTAATTGAATATGCCCATGTTCTCTGCCTTGACAACCTCATTAAATCCTCCCCGATTGACATAAATATTGAGGGAAGAAATGATGAGCGAAATACAGAATAACGAAGCAATCAGCTTCTTGTTCACAGGTCTAAGGATCGCCTGCTTCCAATCCACAGCGGCCTTGCTGCGAATGAGCAGAATACCGAACACAATGATATCCGTGAAGATCAGCAGGTATTGTGGATCAATAAGAGAGAATACGCTATTGCTGACAGCGGTAACCTGATTGACCTGTTCAAGTGCTTTATACGTAGCGATCACACCATAGTATTTGTAATAAATAATGACGGCAAAAAAGATCGCGGTAAGCAGCAGGTTGAAAATCGTGTATACCATCAATTTTCGCTTGGTGGCAAACCATTCAATTAAACAGAAGATGATAAGTACAAAGGGAAGCTCCTTCAGCATGGTAGTCCAGGAAGGCCCATTCTCAAATACACCGAACCAAGCAATATAGCTCTTGAGCAGCATAATAAGAGAGAAGAACAGAAGTGAGCGTGAACAGACCAATCGGATCACGGCGGCTGTTCGCTGATAAATTGAGGATTTCTCCTCAAGCGGATCATGTGCAGAGGGCTCCTTAAGAGCCTGTGCTTCTTCGACAGGTGGTTTCATGAATATGACCTTGCCAAGGCGCATCAAAAACGGATGGCAAGTGTTTCCCCTCCCCATTACATTCTATGAATCTATTAAAATCGGACAAAGATAAGACAGTAATGCAATTATAGTACAGCTGATTCTTTTTTATCAAATCTGACATTTTTCCAGAGATGGAATGCTATTAAATGCTTGACATAACACATTAGTTACTTCCAGGTAACTACACCACTTCAAAGTGCGTACTTCCTAAATCGTAATCAACGATTATAAGATAGGGTTTGTAATCAATAATAAGGAGAGATGTTCGATATGAAATTACAGCTGGCACTTGATTTGGTAGATATTCCTCAGGCGATTGAAGTCGTTAGAGAAGTGGAGCCTTATATTGATATTGTAGAAATCGGCACACCTGTTGTCATCAATGAAGGTCTTCGCGCCGTTAAAGAAATGAAGGCGGCATACCCTAACCTGGATGTACTTGCAGATCTCAAAATTATGGATGCAGGCGGATATGAAATCATGAAGGCATCCGAAGCAGGCGCTGACATTATAACTGTCTTGGGTGCAACAGATGATATGACGATTAAAGGTGCAGTAGAGGAAGCGAAGAAGCAAGGAAAACAAATCTTAGTTGATATGATCAACGTTAAGGATATCGAAACACGTGCCAAAGAAATCGATGAGCTCGGTGTAGATTATATCTGCGTGCATACAGGATATGACCTCCAGGCTGTAGGCAAGAACTCCTTCGAGGATCTTCAAACGATCAAAAAAGCAGTGACTCGTGCTAAAACAGCGGTTGCCGGCGGAATCAAGCTGGAAAGCCTGCCAGAAGTCATTGCAGCAGGTCCCGACCTTGTAATCGTGGGCGGCGGCATTACAGGTCAGGAAGATAAAAAAGCAGTTGCAGCTGAAATGCAGCAGTTGATCAAGCAAGGATAGGCGCAAATGACAACAAGTACACAGCGAATCCTTAATGAGCTGAAGCAAGTCATTTCTCTTCTGGATGTTACAGAAATGGAACAAGCTGTAGCTCTGATTCTGCAGTCGAAACGCGTCTTCGTTGCAGGAGCAGGACGTTCTGGCCTGATGGGCAGAGCCTTTGCCATGCGGTTAGCTCATCTTGGGATTACAGCTTATGTGGTTGGAGAAACTACGACTCCAAGTATAGATCAGAATGACCTGCTCGTATTATGCACAGGCTCAGGGGAAACGAGAAGTCTTGCAGCTATGGGCGAGAAGGCGAAGCTGCTCGGTTCATCACTGCTTGTGCTTACAACGAATCCGAATTCAACCTGCGGTGAGCTTGCAGATGGAGTTATTCATATTCAAGCCAAGGCGAAGGAAGAACAAGGAAATGCCGAATCATTACAGCCGATGGGCTCACTCTTTGAGCAATCCTTACTGATCAGTCTGGATGGGATGATTCTTACACTGATGAATCGGCTGGACATGAGCGCCGAGCAAATGTTTCATCGGCATGCGAATCTAGAATAGCGCCTTATGCACCTCTTTTGCTGAGTAATGTAAGGTTGTAGTACAATGCTTAGGAAGGGGGTATGCACGTGGCATCGGAAGTAAAAGAGAGAATTAATCTAAAGGAAATTAATTGTGAGAAGGAACTGACGCTCGCAGTCATAGGGGGCAAGTGGAAGCTTATTATCCTCTGGCATCTAGGGCTTGAAGGAACGAAGCGATTCAG
Source organism: Paenibacillus sp. TCA20 (assembly GCF_000732325.1). Taxonomy (GTDB): domain Bacteria; phylum Bacillota; class Bacilli; order Paenibacillales; family Paenibacillaceae; genus Paenibacillus; species Paenibacillus urinalis. The sequence continues at coordinate 46,870 of NZ_BBIW01000001.1, read as the reverse complement.
TGAGCTGAAGAAGCTGATTCCGCATATCACGCAGAAGATGTTGACCAACCAGCTCCGTGAGCTGGAAGAGGATCTGCTGATACACCGTAAGGTGTACGCAGAGGTTCCCCCACGTGTAGAATATACGCTCACAGATCACGGTCAGAGTCTAATGCCTGTCCTGCGATTGATGTATGATTGGGGCAAGCATTATGGGGAAACCGTGATCTGGAAGGACGGCAAACCGGAATAATGGTTTATAAATTACTGTATTCTAACGGGTAAGCATCTAGCTGTTTAAGTAAACTTAATTGAACGATAGTTTATTAATAGGATGGATTCTCTCAATTTTGCTATTGAGAGAATCCATTTTTTATAGCAAAAACTGAAGAAAATACAGGTTATTATATGATACAATGTCATTTATTGGTGCCATACAATGGTCAATAAATAGGCTGAGGAGAGGTGTATTTAATTGATGTCCAAAATTTTAACTCGCCAAGAAGTAGAACTTGAAGCAACATGGAATTTGAAAGATATCTTTGAGACGAAGGAAGCTTGGGAGAAGGAACTAAACGATGTCCAGCAAGACATTGCCTCTGTCACACAATACGAAGGAAGATTGAAAGAAGGCCCGGATGTGCTTCTTGCCTGCCTGATCGCACAAGAGGAACTCCAGGGTAGAATGAGCAGAGTTGGTGCTTATGCCCAGCTGGATTTGGCAGGAGACAGCATTAATCCCGATAATCAGATCAGCGCAGCTAGAGCCCGGGATGCTGCTTCGTCAATGAGCTCAGCGCTATCCTTTGTTAAGTCCGAAATTCTGTCTCTTCCAGATGGAATCATCGGGGAATACATAGAGAAACAACCTGAACTGAAAGATTTTGAACGCAGTCTGGGGCTGCTTCTGAAGACCAAGCCGCATCGACTCAGTGCAGAAACAGAAAAAGTGCTTACCTCATTTGGAGAAGTATTGGGAGCGCCTTATCGCATATATGAACGAAGCAAATTGGCGGATATGACTTTCCGTACAGCAGAAGACGGACGAGGAGAGGAAGTACCGGTATCATTTGCCCTGTATGAGAATAAGTATGTAGAATCCGCAGACACGGATTTGCGCCGTAATGCATTTCGTGCATTCAGTGAAACGCTCCACAAATACCGTAACACCTTCGCTGAGGCATATGGTACAGAAGTGAAGCGTCAGGTAATTGAATCACGTCTGCGCGGGTATGATTCAGTTACCGAGATGCTATTAACGCCCCAGCAAGTGACAACGGAGATGTATCACAACATTCTTGATATCTTGCAGGAAGAGCTTGCCCCTCATATGCGAAGATACGCCGCGCTTAAGAAAAAGGTGCTGAATTTAGATGAGATGACGTTTGCTGATCTGAAAGCTCCGCTCGATCCTGATTTCAGTCCAGGTATTACTTTTCAGGAAGCCGGGGATCTCATTAAGGAAGCCTTGTCTATTCTAGGGCCTGAGTACGGAGAGATCGTAGCGGATGCATTCGCAAACCGATGGGTGGATTATGCAGACAATGCAGGAAAACGAACGGGTGCCTTCTGTATGTCGATCCCCGGTGTGCATTCCTATATCTTGATCAGCTGGGCAGATAATATGCGAGGTGCATTTACGCTTGCTCATGAAGTAGGGCATGCGGGACACCTGATGCTCGCGAACAAGTATCAGCGTCCGACCAACTCCAGGCCTTCACTTTATTTCATCGAAGCGCCTTCGACTATGAACGAGCTGCTCCTGGCAGATCACTTGCTGCAGCGTTCTCAAGATCCAAGAATGCGCCGCTGGGTTATATCACAGCTGCTAGGCACTTATTTCCATAACTTTGTAACGCATCTGCTCGAAGGAGAGCTCCAGCGCCAGGTTTATGACCTCGCGATGAGTAATGTACCGCTGACGGCTGTTAAGCTGTGCGAGCTCAAAGGAAATATTCTGTCCAGCTTCTGGGGAGAAGGGGTTGTCATTGATGATCATGCAAAATTGACTTGGATGCGCCAGCCGCATTACTACATGAGCTTGTACCCTTATACCTATGCTGCAGGCTTAACGGCTTCAACGGCTGTAGCCCAGTTGATCCGTGAAGAAGGACAGCCGGCTGTTGATCGCTGGTTAGAGGTTCTCAAAGCAGGTGGTTCCATGAGCCCGCTGGAGCTGATGAAGCTGGCAGGAGTTGATATGACGCGTCCCGATCCGATTCGAAGTGCGGCAGCGTACGTCGGCTCACTGATCGATGAATTAGAGAGCCTGTATTAATCATAGAGAGAGGTCGTCGAGAAGGTGTTTAGTTCTAGACAGATTATAAATGTAGAGCCAGTCCATATGAGGACATTATTTAATGAGTTTCCAGATATACATGGTGATGGATTCTCCGGTGGTTTCCTGGGTGGAGCGCCGCCATTGTTCTCTATTTTCTTCACAGTGATTGTATTAGTCATTGGAGGGACCATACTATATGCGATCATTAACGGAATCCGTGTGTGGAGTAAGAATAACGCCGCAGAGCGAATGACAGAAGAAGCACGGGTGCTGGCGAGAAGAACGTATGTGAGCGGAGGATCAGGCGATTCAAGCGCAAGAACGAGTTATTATATAACCTTTGAGCATGCAGATGGACAGCGTACTGAGCTGCAGCTGAGGGCTGAGGATTACGGATTGATTGTCGAGGGTGACCGCGGCATATTGAGCTACCAAGGAACCAGATTTCTTGGATTTGAGAGACTCCGTCCCACAAGCTCAGAGCAGATCTAATAGAAGTCGAAGAGGAAGCAGCCCGTTAAGGGAAGCTCCTCTTTTTTTCTATATTTTTTTGCCTAAATTGCTGTCAAAAATCATGTGCGAGACTTATTTGACGATCAAAGTACAGCCTCGTGTGGCTCTGCTCCGATCCAGTCAAACATGCGTGCTATGGCAGCCTGATGCAGCTCCTGAGGAAAATGATGACCAAGTCCTTCATATCGATGAAAATCCACATCATCTCGTGAATGGTTTAATCGTTCGAACATTTTTTCTCCCTGACTAAAAGAGACCTGTACGTCATCTGTTCCATGCACGATCAGAATCGGACAAGGGATCTGTTCCGCGATTGCGAGAGGAGAGCGCTCCAGGTAAGCATCGGGATTCTTCCAGGGAGGACCTCCAATGACCCGTTTGAATGTTCGTCTGAGGTCAACTCGATCCTCATAGGTCTGCGTCATGTCAGATACTCCGCTCCACAAGACAAGCTTATGTATACTCGGCATCTCTACAGCAGTATAGGCTGCATTAATCGCCCCTCTAGAGAAGCCCATAATACTGATCTGTTCGGGATCAACGAAGGGGAGCTCAGACAATAGCCGCACTGCAGCGTATACATCATGTTTATCCTCTCCGCCAAATAAATCCCGGCCCTCACCGCCTTCTGTCCCACGATAAGAAGGAGCAAATACGATGTGATCGTGCTTCGAGAATTCCTCAACCCAATGGGTTCTCACCTTGCCGAAGTTGCCGATTCCGCCGCGGCAATAGATAAATACCGGCCACTTTTTTGATGTAAGCTCTGTATTGGTTTCTTGATGCAAGGTACTCGTCAATTGAATGGCAGGCTGCTCATTCGAACTAAATCTGCCGTGCAGCAAATCTCTTGCCGCTGATTCCGATAACTGATATCCCAAGGGCAGGCTGAGATATCCTTTGACCTGAAGTCCCTGGGACGGATATGTAACATGATAGATCATCGCTTGTCTCATCACCTTTGGTCTAGTTGTTTAGCTTGTATATTATACCCTTGTTCTCATGGTGATTAAACGAAAGAACGATGATCTCTTCAGCGATTTTTCAAAAAAGACAGCAGGGTAGATAGAAATCTTTCCTTTTCGTCATATATAAGATGATGTCCGCTTTGCTCAAATCGGTAGATCAGTGAGCCCGGAATTTCCTGCTGGATGGCTACGGCCGCTGTGAAGGGAACGATTTGATCATGAATACCGTGGAATATGCCTGTAGGCACCTCGATATATGTCATATCCTCTAATAAATCTTCATCTCGGAGTGCGACTGCGGTTTGAATAAGTGCGTACGACGCGCTCTCCATACAATTGTGCAAAAACCAATTCCGATACTCTGGACTGACATAACGATGAAATAGTGTTCCTGAGAAATCAGTGATCGCTTGCGGCAGATCTTGATGGAGCTGATCAATCAGCTGATCAAGCATTGGAAGCGGAATGCCGTAGGTTGATGACTCTTCTCTTTTGGCAAAGGCAGGGGCCGCTGCGGACACCAGTATAAGCTTATCAATTTTTGAGCCATGATGATATTTGGACATATATCGAATCGCGATCGAACCACCCAGTGAGTATCCGACGAGGGTTACATTCTTCAGATCCAGCATATCAATAACGACGGACAGGTCTTCTGCCATTCGATCATAATGATAACCATGCCAAGGCTTATCGGATTTGCCAAAACCTCTAAAATCGAGGCCGATACAGCGGAACCGGTGATGAGGGAGGATCTGATAAGCATAGTCAAAGACACGATGATTGCCCGGCCACCCGTGCAGGAACATGAGGGTATGTCCATTTCCGCCATCCTGTGGACGCAGGTCTTCAACATACAGATTTACACCGGATTCCACTTCAATGAACATGCTGTACTCACTCCTTCTAATCAAAATAGTAAACTCAGCTTACTCTATTCCTAATTTATGCGCAGTGTAAATGGACAATGCGGGAGAGTTGCAGCTGGTACCTTCTTTATCGTGTATGTCGGATGTTCGTGCGATACATGTGCTCCGATAAAAAAATAGATTTATTCTTCGAAACAAACATAAAATATGTTGTTTTTATTTGTTTGTATAATAAATTTTCTTAAAAATAATCATATTCAAACCAAAATAAAAGTGATATACTCCAATTAAGCGTTTACAACAGTACAAAAACAACATTTTGGGAGGATCGATCATGGTTCAGAATCTGTGGGATGAATCCAATGCAGGACAATTAAAGGAAGGGCTCGAAAGGTTAGTTTATCGTTCGAATCTGATTGGTTCGGATCGGAGGGTGTGCAACTGGGGAGGCGGCAACACTTCCAGCAAGACGGTTATCCAAGATTTTCGTGGCAGAGATGTTGAGGTTATGTATGTTAAGGGCAGCGGATCGGATCTGGCAACGATGAAGGCGGGTCATTTCACCGGTCTTCGGCTCGACGATATTAGACCGCTGATGGAGAGAGAGGAAATGACGGACGAGGATATGGTTGCTTATCTGGCCAACTGTATGATTGATGCGAAGCATCCGCGTGCCTCCATTGAAACGCTGCTGCATGCCTTTATACCACATCCTCATGTTGATCATACACACCCGGATTCCATCATCAGCATCTGCTGTGCGGATAACGGCCGTGAAATAGCGAAGGAAATCTTCGGAGACCGGTTTGTATGGGTTTCCTATGTTCGTCCAGGATTTACGTTATCCAAGATGATTGCGGAAGGCGTCATTAATAACCCGCAGGCTGAACTTGTTCTTATGGAGAAGCATGGACTGGTTACATGGGGAAGCACTTCAGAGGAAGCTTATGCGAAGACCATCAGCGTCATTAATGAAGCAGAGAGCTATATTGAGTCCAAAATAGATGAGACTAGTCTGTTCGGAGGAGCCCAACATGACGCACTGCCTCAACAGGTCAGAAAGGATATTGCAGCACAGATGATGCCGCTCATTCGCGGAGCTGTCAGCGACGAGAAGAAGATGATCTTGACCTATGACGATGCAGAAGATGTGCTGCAGTTCGTAAATGGCAGAGATTCTGCCGAGCTGTCTCAGATTGGTGCCGCCTGTCCGGATCATTTAGTACATACCAAGGTTGTTCCCCTCTTCGTGAACTGGACTCCAGATGAAGGGGATGTTGAAGGACTTAAGGAGCTGTTAGGCTCAGCCATCAAGGATTATAAAGCGTATTATGAACAGTACTTCGAACGTAATAAGCATGAAGGGGACATCATGTTCGAAGCCGCGCCGCGGGTCATTCTTATTCCTGGTATCGGAATGATTAACACAGGAAAGAGCTGGACTAATTCCAAAGTAAGCGGTGCCCTGTATCATCGTGCGATAGCTGTTATGAGAGGAGCTACTACGCTAGGCCAGTTCGTGTCGCTTAGTGAGAACGAATCCTACAATGTGGAATACTGGCCGCTGGAGCTGTACAAATTGTCGCTTGCGCCGGCAGAGACCGAGTTCTCTAGGAAAGTAGCTCTTATTACAGGTGGAGCTGGAGGCATCGGCAGTGAAACCGCAAGACTGCTTGTATCTGAAGGTGCCCACGTTGTACTTGCCGATCTGAATTTGGAAGGTGCTCAGAAGGTAGCTGACGAACTAAACAGCCAGTACGGCGAACAGCGGGCAATTCCAGTTCAGATGGATGTAACCAGTGAAGAGCAGATTCAGAGAGCATATGCTGAAACTGCACTGACCTACGGCGGAGTTGATATTATTGTGAATAATGCCGGTCTGGCCACGTCCAGTCCATTTGATGAAACATCTCTTAAGGAATGGAACCTCAATATCAATGTGCTCGGAACAGGATATTTTCTGGTCGCACGCGAAGCCTTTAAGCTAATGAAGGAACAGGGCATTGGAGGAAGCATGGTGTTTATCGGCTCCAAAAATTCCATCTATGCCGGTAAGAATGTCACGGCCTACAGCTCAGCCAAAGCACTTGAAGCTCATCTCGCCCGCTGCATCGCAGCCGAAGGCGGAGAATATGGTATTCGTGTCAATACGATTTTGCCGGATGCCATTCTGCAGGGGTCTGCAATCTGGAATTCCAACTGGCGCAATGAGCGAGCGGCGGCTTATGGTATTGAGCCAGATCAGCTGGAGGAGCATTATCGCAAGCGTACCACACTGCTCGTCAACATTTACCCTAGGGATATAGCCGAAGGTGTTGCTTTCTTTGCCTCATCGAAGGCCGAGAAAACAACAGGCTGCATGCTCACCATTGACGGTGGAGTCCCGGCTGCATTTACACGTTAAATCTTCAGTTTGATGTTCGATACACCGCGCACCTCGGAGGAGGCAAAATATACGGTTTGAACTAACTCATACTTCTTCCGAGTGCGCGATACATTTTCTTTTATCACATATGATCAAAGGAGAGGTCCTGATGACGGATAAAGCTTATGCATTGTTTGAGGAGCAGCAAACGGCAAGGGGAATTGATGTAGAGGCAGTCAAGCGCAAAATCAAGCAGTTCAAGATTGAAACACCATCTTGGGGTTATGGTGATTCGGGAACACGCTTCAAAGTATTTCAGAAGGAAGGTGTGCCGAGAGATCCATTCGAGAAAATGGAGGATGCGGCGATTGTTCATCGCCTGACTGGCCTTGCTCCAACCGTAGCCATTCATATTCCTTGGGATAAGGTGGGGGATTACGGCAAGCTTCGTTCCCATGCGGAGAGCCTGGGACTTCAGATCGGAGCAGTGAACCCGAATCTTTTTCAAGAAGACGACTATATGCTCGGAAGTGTAACGAACAGTGATGCGGCTGTGCGCCGTAAGGCAACGGACCATCTTCTTGAATGCGTTGACATTGCGAAGGAAACAGGCTCTCGTGATCTTAGCCTTTGGTTTGCAGATGGGACCAACTATCCGGGGCAGGGTGACATCCGGCAGCGAAAAAACTGGATGCAGGAAGCTTTATCCGAAATGTATAAAGCGCTTACGAAGGATATGCGGATGCTGATCGAATATAAATGCTTCGAGCCTGGATTCTATCATACGGATCTGGCGGACTGGGGCATGGCATACAATATGGCCTTGAAGCTGGGGGATCAGGCACAGGTGCTCGTTGACACAGGTCATCATCTGCCCGGAGCGAATATTGAACACATTGTCGCCTATCTCATAGATGAGAAGCGATTAGGCGGATTCCATTTCAACAGCCGTAAATATGCGGACGATGACTTAATCGTGGGAACTGTCAATCCTTATGAGCTGTTCCTTATCTTCTATCAAATTCTGAACGGGGCTGCGGATTCAGAAGAAGGCATCAGACGAGGAGTAGGCTCCATTGCATACATGCTGGATCAATCCCATAACATTGAGCAGAAAATACCGGCGATGATTCGTTCGGTGCTGAATGTTCAGTCTGCCTATGCCAAAGCACTTCTCATCGATCATAGAGAGGTGGCGGCAGCACAAGAGAAGAATGATGTACTGGCAGCTGAACATGCGATTCGCAAGGCATCTGAATTTGATGTGACCCCGCTGCTGCATGCGGTAAGAGAGGAAGAAGGCTTACCGATTGATCCGATGGAGGCTTATTTGACAAGCAGCTATCCGGAGGAAATTAAGGCACGGGGTAAGGGAGGGGCGAGTTGGTGAACATTCTCGCCTATGATTTAGGAGCTTCAAGCGGTCGAGCAGTCCTTGGACTGCTGAGTGACTCTCGTATCCATATCAAGGAGATCCACCGCTTCTCTAATGATCCGGTTATGGCAGGAGAGCACTTGCACTGGGATATACTTAGGCTTCTTCATGAGCTTAAGCAGGGTATGCTCAAAGTGAAGCTGCAGGGGGAGAAGATTACCAGCATAGGCATTGATTCTTGGGCGGTCGATTACGGACTCCTCAATCAGAACGGGGAACTGCTCGGAAATCCGTATCATTACCGCGACAAACGGACGGATGGTGTAATGGAGGAAGTGACCGCCAAGATTCCTGCAGAGCACATTTTTCGAAAGACAGGAATTCAATTCTTGCCCTTTAATACGATATATCAGCTTGCCGCTCTTAAGCGGCAGAACTCCTATATGCTGAAGGAAGCCGCCCACTTTCTGATGATTCCGGATCTGCTGCGGTTTTTCCTGACGGGAGAGAAATTCAACGAATTTACAAATGCCACAACAACCCAGCTGTTTAACCCTCGAACAGGGGACTGGGATACGGAGCTGCTATACCGGATTGGTGTACCGGAAGAATGGTTCGGTAAGGTGCTGACTCCGGGATCGGATGCAGGTGAGCTGAGACCTTCCATAATGCAGGAGCTGGGTATCCCTAGTGTTCGCTTTGTAGCAGTAGCTGAGCATGATACCGGTTCTGCAGTGGCTGCCGTGCCGGCAACAACACGATCATTCGCATATCTTAGCTGCGGAACCTGGTCACTGATGGGAACAGAGGTGGAAGCCCCTGTCATTAATGAAACCTCTCAGCAGCTGAATTTCACGAATGAGGGCGGAGCTAATCATACTTATCGTTTACTCAAAAATATTATGGGACTCTGGATCTTTCAGGAGACGCTGCGAGAATTTAAACGTGCGGGTAAAGCGTACAGCTATGATGAAATCTTAACACTTGCTCAAGAAGCTAAGCCTTTCCAACATTTTATAGATCCGGACGATCCGTCATTCTTGCCAGCAGGCACTATGACGGACCGCTTGGAAGACTACCTGATCAGAACCGGTCAAGGGTTACCGCAATCTGACGGGGAGATCGTTCGATGTATTCTTGAGAGCCTCGCCTTGAAATATAGGCATGTGCTTGATATGACAGAGCAGGTATCCGGACAGCAATTTGATGGTCTTCATATGGTGGGCGGAGGCATCAATAATAAGCTGCTGTGTGCTTGGACTGCAAGCGCGATTGGTAAACCCGTCTATGCAGGTCCTGTAGAGGCAAGTGCAATTGGTAATCTGGTTGTGCAGTGGATGAACCAGGGCATATTCAAGAGTGCGGCGGAGGCGCGGGCCGTTATACGCGATTCTTTTCCTGTCCTTACCTATGAGCCGGAGCATGCGGAAGCCTGGAGAGAGGCGTACAGCAGTTTTGCCAAATATACAGGTCTCGCTGCCTATGCTTAATCTGGGAGGAAGCCTATGTTAGTTGCTGAGCGTTATGCGGCGATCACTCGGCTTGTTAATGATCGAGGGAGTATTCGAGTATCTGAGCTGAGCAGCTTATGCCAAGTAACAGAGGAGACGATTCGGCGGGATTTGGATCGGCTTGAAAAAGAGGGGAAGCTGAGACGTTCACATGGCGGCGCTGTACGTATAAAGCATATCGATGAACATATCGAAACACCGTACAGTGAACGCGAAGTCACTCGTATGGGGGAGAAACGGCGCATTGCGCTTGAAGCGCTGAAATTTATAGAGCCTCATGAACGGATTCTCCTTGATGCCAGTACGACCGCCTGGTACACAGCCCGGAGCTTACCGAATATCCCGCTTACGGTCCTCACGAATTCCATTCGGGTGGTGACTGAATTGTCCAGCAAAAAGCATATTGAAGTTATTGCTGCTGGCGGTCAGCTTCTGCCTGAATCGATGTCCTTTGTAGGACCGCTGGCAGAGCGCTCTCTGGAAACCTATCACGTGGATAAGCTTTTTTTATCCTGCCAAGGTGTTCATCTAGAGAGAGGCATCAGTGAAATGAATGAACTTCAGGCTAGAGTGAAGCAGAGAATGATTGGAATGTCAGATCAAGTATTCTTACTTGCAGATTCCAGCAAATTCGGTGTCCAGGCGCTTACTCATGTCTCCGGGCTTGATCGAGTACAGCAGATCATTACAAGTCATGATTTGCCAGAAGAGATTTCTAGAACACTTGTAGAGCGTTCAATACATGTCACCCTAGTTTAGTCTTGAGTAGATAAGAGGTGTATTCCAAATGAAGGTCTCTTTATTTATTACGTGCCTCAGCGATGCGATCTATCCGAGGGTAGGAGAAGCAATGGTACGCATACTGGCCCGATACGGTATCAAGCTGGATTTTCCCAAAGTCCAGACCTGCTGTGGCCAGCCTGCGTATAACAGCGGGTATTTCGATGAGGCAAGAGCGGCAGCAAGAACGATACTGGATGCTTTTGAGGATAGTGACTTTGTTGTATCTCCATCCGGTTCTTGTACTTATATGGTTCATCATTATTCAAATTTGTTCCAAGACGAGCCGCTAATGCTGGAAAAAGCAAAAAGGTTGGAAGCGAAGACCTATGAGTTCACACAGTTTCTCGTCCATGTGATGGGGATCAAGGATATAGGAGCTGTTTTCCCACACAAGGTGACCTATCACCCCTCTTGCCACGGCAGCCGGCTGCTTGGAGTAAAGAGTGAACCAATGGATCTGCTTCAGGAAGTGAGAGGCATTGATTTTGTGCCCCTGCCTTTTGCAGAGGATTGCTGCGGTTTCGGAGGCACTTTCGCCGTGAAGATGCCGGATATTTCCGGCGCAATGGTCACAGAGAAGGCGGAGCATGTCGTTGATACAGAGGCTGAGGTGCTTGTTGGATTGGATATGGCTTGTCTAATGAATATTGCGGGTCAGCTTCGTTATCGAAATAAACCGGTACGAGTCATGCATTTAGCTGAGCTGTTGTATGAGGGGGTGAAATCGTCATGATTAGTCCGGGTTCAGCAGGTCCCAAGATTCAGGTGAAGGAGCGTGCCGGTCTTGCGCTCAATGATGAGTTCCTGCGTAAAGCTGTCAAATTTACGACAGAGCGTCTCCGGGGCGGGAAGAAGCTGGCCTCCGAGGAGCATGGGCGCTGGGAAGAATGGCGTGAGCAGGGGAGGCAGATCCGGCTGCATACGATCGCCCATTTGGATTATTACTTGAATCTATTTGTGGAGAATGCCCGTGCGAACGGGGTTCATGTTCATTTTGCCGACACGGGAGAAGAAGCCGTTCGTATTGCGCTGCAAATTGCAGAGCACCGTGGTGCCAAGTCCGTCGTCAAGTCCAAATCCATGGTGTCGGAGGAGCTGCATCTTAATCATGCCCTGGAACAGGCAGGAATCGAAGCGATTGAGACCGATCTCGGTGAATACATTATTCAGCTGGCCGGTGAGATGCCTTCGCACATCGTAATCCCCGCGATTCACAAGAACAGATATCAGATTGCCGAGCTGTTGTCCGAAGTTGCAGGAGAAACACTTCCTCCGGATACGACGGTGCTTGCCGGTTTTGTTCGAAAAATATTGCGGGAGCGCTTCCTTGATGCAGATATCGGCATGACAGGCTGCAATTTTGCAATCGCCGAGACCGGTTCCATGGTGCTGTTCGAGAATGAAGGTAATGCCCGAATGGTCAGCACGCTGCCGAAGACCCAGATTACGCTGATGGGAATGGAGCGAATTATCCCGTCATGGACGGATCTGGAGGTCATGGCCACATTACTTCCCAGATCAGCGACGGGGCAGCGGATTACAATGTATATGTCCGGTATTACAGGACCGAAGCGGAATGCAGATGCAGACGGTCCAGAGCAAATGCATATCATTATTGTGGATAATGGACGTTCGCTTCAGCTTGGTGATCCCGAATTTCAGGAGCTCCTCAACTGTATCCGCTGCGGTGCATGTCTGAATGCATGTCCTGTATACCGGCACATCGGCGGGCATGCTTATGGAAGTACATACAGTGGACCGATTGGTGCGGTGCTCACCCCTGCACTGAACAAGAATGTGGCTGAATGGGATGACATCGCCAATGCATCAAGTCTATGTGGTGCCTGTTATGAGGCTTGTCCGGTCAAAATTCCTCTGCATGATATGCTGGTATCGCTGCGACGACGCAAGGTGGAGGGCGGACACGGCAACAAGGTCGAAACCGCAGGGATGAAGGCATATGCAGCCGTTGTATCCAAATCGAGCCGGTTCGGCGCGGCGATCAAGGCGGGACAAATCGGGCAGAAGCTGGTAGTCAAGAATGGAGAAATTACATTAAAAGCAGGACCGCTAAAAGGCTGGAATTCCTATCGTGTGACACCGTCCTTGGCTAAGAACAGTTTCAGGCAATCCTGGGAACGGATCGAGTCCGAGATCGAGCATGAAGCAGCTGAGATGGAGCCGACTCTTGTAGCAAGACTGCAGGCGATTCTTGATGCCAGACAGGAAAAGGGAGGTCGTAAAGGATGAGCAGGGATGAGTCCTGGCTGCGAGAGCTTACAGAGCAGTCCATGAAGAAGCAAGAGCGCTTCATGAACAATATCGCTTCCCGTCTGAAGCGACCGAGACAAACGACGACGCCTGTTCAGCCATTTCGCGGCGCACCGGACTTCTGGTATGAGATGGAGTGGGATGAGCAGGAACGCATGGAGAAATTCACTAGTCATTTCGAGAGTGTAGGCGGACATGTTATCCAGGTGACGAGCTACATGGAAGCCGGACAATTTGTTGCTGACAAAGCCGAGGAACTTGGAGCCAAGCGTGTCATTAGACAGGGACAAGCGGAGCTGATCGGCTTGGGTTTAGAGGAGCGGCTGCCTGCCTTAGATATCTCGACCTGGAATTCAGAGGATAACGTGAACTGGAAGGCCGCAGCGGCAGAAGCGGATTTCGGAGTTGTCATTGCCGATGGAGCGGCTGCTTACACCGGATCCATTCTCGTGAAATCTGCCATTGACAAAGGCCGATCCGTGAGTCTCCTGCCCACGGTCTTGTTCATTATTATCCCTGTGGAGCGGCTGAAGACAAGACTTGGTGAGCTGCTCGCCCCGCTGGATGAGCTGGGACGGGAGCAGCTGCCGGCAGGTGTACATTTTATCTCTGGACCAAGCCGATCCTCCGATATCGAGAATGAACTGACCATCGGTGTTCATGGACCGGGAATCGTTTATGCGATCCTGATGAGCTAAGAATCGAAGGAGCTCATGTAAGCTCATAAGACAAAGCCTGTTCAATGCTCTAGTCATTGACAGGTTTTTTAGTTCTGTCTGGCGCAAGATATATCTTCGAACTAAGCTTCTTAATGTATATACAAGATGAATAATTAGACTTAGTCAAATATGACCTTATACCTGTTGTAACCCTGTTGAAGAGCGTGATAGGGTAGCTATAAGCATGAAACTTATCATCAGGAGCAAACATATTTTGAAAAAAGGGAGGATGGGTTTCGCTTTTTTTTACACTGAATTGACCGTTTAACCAAAATGGTCAATCGGTTTCGGAGCTCGAATGTGACTAGTGTCTACTTAGCAAGGCTAAAAAGAAAACGTATATACTTGGAGGGAATGTGGATGTCTGTGTCTGTAAAAATACCTCAGCCCAAAACTTACGGTCCGCTGGGGAATCTGCCTCTGCTAGATGTGCATGCTCCAGTGCAGTCTCTCGTCAAAATTGCTTATGAGCAAGGTCCGATTTTTCAAATACAATATCCGGGCCGCAAAGAAATTTATATCTCGGGTCATGAGTATGTCAAGGACGCTTGTGATGAGAAGCGGTTTGACAAGCGGATCTGGGCCCCGCTCCGAAATGTGCGCCCATTTGCCGGCGATGGCTTATTTACGAGTGCTACAGATGAGCCGAACTGGAAGAAGGCTCACAATATTTTGCTATCGAGCTTCAGTCAGCGCGCCATGCAGGGCTACCATAGCAAAATGCTGGATATTGCCGTACAGCTGATTCAAAAATGGGCACGACTCAATCCCGATGAAACGGTTGATATCCCCGCAGACATGACCAGGCTGACTCTGGATACGATTGGATTATGTGGTTTTGACTATCGATTCAACAGCTTCTACCGTGAGGATCATCATCCCTTCATTGATCGTATGGTAAGAGCCCTGGATGAAGGAATGAGTCAGCTCCACCGATTGGGTATTCAGGATCTGTTCATGGTACAGAAGAAGAAGCAATTTAATGAAGATATACAGGGCATGTTTGAGCTGGTTGATGATCTGATCAGGGAACGCAAGGCACACGGAGGTAATGCAGGGGATCTATTGTCTCATATGCTGGAGGGAATCGACCCCGAGACTGGTGAATCGCTGGATCTGGAGAATATAAGGTATCAAATGATCACGTTCTTGATCGCTGGACATGAAACAACAAGCGGACTGCTGTCCTTCGCCGTTTATTATTTACTGAAGCATCCTGATAAGCTGGAGAAGGCACGGGAAGAAGTGGATCGCATATTCAAGGATTCCCTTCCAACCTACAATCAGGTTCGCGATTTAAAATATATTCGTATGGTGCTTAACGAAGCACTGAGATTATGGCCGACAGCCCCTGCCTTCTCATTATATGCCAAGGAAGATACGGAAATTGGCGGAAAATATCCGATGAAAAAAGGGGACAGTGTAACGGTGCTCATTCCCAAATTGCATCGTGACGAGCGTGTATGGGGAGTGGATGTCGATACATTCATCCCAGAGCGCTTTGAGGATCCAAGCAAGGTGCCTCATGATGCCTATAAGCCTTTTGGAAATGGTCAAAGGGCCTGCATAGGACAGCAGTTTGCCATGCAGGAAGCTACATTGGTGCTCGGCATGGTGCTGAAGCACTTTGATCTGTTTGACTACGGGGATTATCAATTGAAGGTGAAAGAAACCTTGACGCTGAAACCAGAGGATTTCAGGGTCAAACTTCGCAGCCGTGGCATGAACAATATCAGGATGGGATCTGGATCTTCTCCTGCAGATCAAGCAGACAGAGTGAACAAGCCGGCAGAAGCGAGCCACGTACCGAGTCATAACACACCGATGCTAGTACTATACGGTTCAAATCTCGGTACAGCCGAAGGGATTGCAAGAGAGGTCGCGGATACAGCTAAATATCAAGGGTTTGATGTAAATATAGCGGCTCTTGATGATTACACATCCCGTCTTCCGACGGAAGGAATTGTGTTTATTGTGACGGCATCGTACAATGGTCAGCCTCCATCGAACGCTAAGCATTTTGTAGACTGGCTGGAGCAGGCACCGGCTTCCGAATTGCAGGGAGTCAACTATATTGTGTTCGGGTGCGGCGACCATAACTGGGCTAGCACTTATCAGCGCGTACCGAGGTTCATTGATGAAACGCTGCATGCAAAAGGGGCCATCCGCTTATTAGATCGGGGTGAGAGCGATGCAAGCGGTGATTTTGAACGGGAAGTAGATGACTTTACGGAATCGCTATGGCCCGATCTAATGCAGAAGCTGCAGATCACGGTCGAAGAATCCATGAAGAAGAGAAGGAGCAGTCTATCTATTTCATATGTAGACGGTGTGGCTGCTGTACCGCTTGCGGAGACCTATCAGGCTTATCCGGCAATGATCACAGGAAGCAGGAACTTGCAGCATCAAGACAGTGGGAGATTAACCCAGCATATCGAGATCGAGCTGCCGGAAGGGATAACCTATCAGGAAGGTGATCATCTGGGCGTGCTGGCTCAAAACTCAGAGCATCTGGTAAGCAGGGTACTTAGACGTTTTGGATTAGCGGGCTCAAGTCATCTTGTTCTTCATGCCGAAGGACGCAGCAGTGCTCACCTTCCGGTAGGATCAACGGTAAGGCTTGATGATCTGCTCACACATAGTGTCGAGCTTCAGGCACCTGCCACGAGAGCACAGCTTAGAGAGCTTGCTTCGCACACGGTGTGCCCTCCTCATGCCAAGGAGCTCTATGCTCTTCTGGAGGATGACATGTATCAGAATGAAATAAGGTCCAAGCGAATAACCATGCTTGATCTGCTTGAGAAATACGAGGCATGCGAGCTTCCCTTTGAGAGATTTCTTGAGCTGCTGCCTGCGCTTGTGCCGCGATATTATTCCATATCCAGCTCTCCGAAGCTTCGACCACACACGGCAAGCATCACTGTAAGTGTGGTCCGCGGACCGGCATGGAACGGCAGAACCGAATACAGGGGAGTTGCGTCAAATTACTTGGCAGAGCTTGAGCCTGGCGCGAATATATCTGTGTTTGTACAAACTCCTGAATCTGGATTCCAGCTGCCTGACTCACCAGAGACTCCGATCATCATGATCGGACCAGGAACCGGGGTTGCTCCTTTCCGCGGCTTTATTCAGGCAAGAGATGTATGGAACAAACAAGGGATGAAGCTGGGAGAGGCCCATTTGTATTTTGGCTGCCGTAATCCCGAACACGACTTTCTCTATCAGGAAGAATTCATTTCGGCACAGGAGGAGGGTCTTGTTACACTCCATACGGCTTTTTCCCGGGTGGAAGGCCAGGACAAATGCTATGTTCAACATCTGATTCAACAAGATGCCGATCATTTGCTTAAGTTGATAGAGAATGGTACCAAAATATTCATTTGTGGAGATGGCGTGCGGATGGCGCCTGATGTGGAGAAGACACTTATCTCCAGTTATCAGCGTCATACGCAGTCCAGTGTAGAGCAAGCCGTATCGTGGCTGCGAGGGCTGGAATCCAGCGGCAGATATGTAAAGGATGTATGGGCAGGGTAAAAGGTTAAGGATGCCCGCTCTAATAGGCTTGTCTGTGACGCAGCAGAAGTGCTTGCTGCCGCAGGCAAGCCTTTTATTTTTGAGATGATGTTGGTAGAATTGGGTAGTGTTAAGTACATATTCGATTGAAGGAGGAGTTATATATATGAAAATGATGCCATTGCGTCACAAAGGAATTGATGCTAGTCAGCTGGTGCTCGGTTCCATGTCCATGGGCGGTGGATGGAACACGAATCCGATCACGCAGGAACATGTGCTTGAAGCAGAGAGAGCCGTTGATGCTGCGCGTGAAGCAGGGATTAATATGTTTGATCATGCGGACATTTACACTTTCGGCAAAGCGGAAGAAACGTTTGGCAAGCTCCTGCAGGCACAGCCCTCTCTCAGGGAAGACATCATTATACAATCCAAATGCGGCATAAGACTTCAAGACGGTGATCTTCCTGGAAGATATGACTTCTCCAAAGAACATATTTTAAATTCGGTAGATGGCATATTGAGCCGTTTGGGTACAGAATATATTGATATTTTGCTATTACATCGTCCAGATCCACTTATGGAGCCGGAAGAAATTGCGGAAGCCTTAACGTTGCTCAAATCTGCTGGCAAGGTTCGTCATTTTGGTGTTTCCAATATGAATGTGGGACAAATTGAATTCTTGCAGCGTTCGCTTCCGTATCCGATTATCGTAAACCAACTGCAGATGAGCTTGTCTCACCTTCATTTTGTTGATGAGGTGGTCTTTGTCAATCAAGCGGCTGGAACGAAGGTGAACTTTGGGGCAGGACTGCTGGAGTTCAGTCAGATGCAGGACATTCAGCTTCAAGCCTGGAGTCCACTGTCGCAAGGAATCTTCACAGGGAAGGACGTTTCGGATCAGCCAGAGCATATTCAGGCGGCAGCGAAGCTCGTTCAGGATATGGCAGAAGAGAAGGACACCACTCGTGAAGCGATCGTACTCGGCTGGCTGATGAGACATCCGGCGATGATTCAGCCGGTCATTGGTACGATCAATCCTGAGCGGATTAAAGCGACGGGGGACGCTGTTCGCCAAGGCCAGCTCATGACACGGGATGAATGGTACAAGCTGTATGTTACAGCGAGAGGACCTAGACTGCCGTAAAGAATGAGCTTCATCAGGTCAGCGACGCTGCTATTAAATTGGCATAAGCAGATGTTGTTGCTGTAAGGGAGAGTGGAGTGCACTTGGTATCCAATATAAGTCTGGTTCTATTTCTAATCCTCTCATTGGCTGCCTTGATTATTAGCATTCAGCAGCGGCGAAGAGCGGGAAAAGTGAGATTTAGCGGACTAGGTAAAGAAAATACACTGCTGCTGGTCCTGATCTATGTACTCGGCGGTATTTACTTGATAACGAGTGAAGGATGGCTAAAATACGTTATTTTCTTACTCTCGTTTGTTGTCTATTATTTGGTTAGTCAGTTTTATGTCGGGGAGAACGGTGTTAAGTTTGGCATCCATTTTATTCCTTATGATAAGGTGACAGGATACAGACCCTATGACGGATCAAATGATGTGACATTATATATTGAAGGTAAATCCAAAGGGATCGATCTCAAGCCCAAAATCGAATACCGCAGCAGTATGATCCAATCGGTGCTGGAAATGAACGGTGTTTCTGAGCAGCAACGGTGATATCTCTTCTGTAAAATAGACAAAGAAGCTGTCCGTAGTGACAGCTTCTTTGTGTTGAATTTATGGTCACTACATCCGAAATCATATGTAATCTACACCTATAAAACATTCTTATATGACGTATTATATATTGACCATTCCTCATTCGTGACGTAATATATTGGCTAAGTTAGATTTGAAAAAAATGGAAAATATGCATTTGAAAAACAATGAGATGAGGAGAGATCGGATGACGGACCAACGTGTATTCATGTTTAGTGAAGGTAATGCATCGATGCGTGAGCTTCTGGGTGGAAAAGGGGCGGACTTGGCGGAAATGACAAGAGCGGGCTTGCCCGTACCTTATGGTTTTACAATTACAACGGCTTCATGCCGGGATTATTACACGCATCTTGGACATATTCCGCTCTCCCTTATTGAAGAGATTGAAGCCGCACTCGCAAATTTGGAACAGAAGACTGGCAAAATATTCGGCGATCCAGCGAATCCGTTATTCGTTGCCGTACGTTCGGGTGCAGTAACCTCCATGCCGGGTATGATGGATACCATCCTGAACCTTGGCATGAATGATGAGACATTAGAAGGGCTTGCAGAAATTTCCGGCAATCGCAAATATGCGCTGGAATGCTATGCCCGTTTTATACAAATGTATGGACATGTGGTGATGGGAATCGAGAATAATGCATTCTCGAAATTACTGCGTCAGCTCAACACAGCTCAAGGGATGGAACATATCGGACAGCTTGAACAAGCAGAACTTGCGGAGCTGATCGATAAGTACAAATCACTCATTCATCAGCGTGCCAAGAAGCCAATCCCGCAAAATGTAAGAGAGCAGTTAATTGATGCTGTACGCGCGGTCTTCCGGTCCTGGTCGAATCCGAGGGCCAAAGTATATCGCAAGGTTCATAAAATTCCAGAGGATCAGGGAACAGCTGTCAGTATTCAGGAAATGGTATTCGGCAATCTGGATGAGTACAGTGGGACGGGTGTGCTTTTTACTCGAAACCCATCCACGGGTGTTCATGAAATTCTGGGGGAGTATCTGCCTTCGGCCCAAGGAGAAGAAGTGGTCATGGGTATCCGTACTCCGTTCGGAATATCATATCTCGCCCAAACGATGCCAGCCGTTTATGAAGAGCTTCACGAAGCAGCATCCAGGCTGGAAGCTTGGTATGGAGATATACAGGACATTGAATTTACGATTGAGCAAGGCAAGCTGTACATACTGCAGACTCGTGGAGCAAGGCGGACTGCCCAAGCAGCCATGAAAGCAGCAGTCGATTATGCGAAAGAAGGCATTATTACCAAGGAAGAAGCTTTGCTTCGAATTGAGCCTGAGCATCTGAATCAGCTGCTGCATCAATCGATTGAAGCTCAGGATGCGGACAAAGTTGTGGCAACAGGCCTTCCAGCTTCTCCCGGTGCCGTGAGCGGTGCGCTTGTGTTTGATTCCGAAACGGCAGAAGCATGGACTTCTGTGGGCAAAAGAGTTATTTTGGTGCGCAGAGAAACAACACCTCAGGATATTCATGGTGTTATTGCCGCCGAAGGCCTGCTTACACTCCGGGGAGGCATGACGAGCCATGCAGCGGTGGTCGCAAGAGGAATGGGAACGCCCTGTGTGTGCGGCTGCGAAGAAATGGAGCTTCGTGAGGACGCGAAGGAGCTGATCTGTGGGGAATATACCTTCCGTGAAGGAGATCTGATCTCGCTGGATGGGGCAACGGGCCAGGTGTATGCAGGTGAGATCAAGCTGAAGGATCCCGAAATTTCAGAGGAATTGTCTCTTGTTCTAAGCTGGGCGGATGAGATCAAGCAGATGAAGGTATATGCAAATATTGATCAGCCTGGTGATGTACAATATGCACGCAAATGGGGAGCCGAAGGAATAGGCTTATGCCGTACAGAGCATATGTTCCTGTCACCCTTCAGACTGCCGCTGATTCAGCGGGTCATTGTCGCCGGAAATACCCAGGAGCGTCAAGAGGCACTATATCGCTTATTGCCGATTCAGCAATCGGATTTTGAGCAGATCTTTACGGAGATGGATGGGCTGCCAGTCACCATTCGTTTGCTGGACCCGCCGCTGCATGAATTTTTGCCGAAGCTTGAAGTACTTGAAGGCAGAAAAGAGCATCTTCGCATGATAACGATGGACGGAGATACCGATGAGCTGGACAAAGTGGAGCGAGTTATATCCAAGGTACAGGAGTTAAGAGAGACGAATCCCATGCTTGGCTGGAGAGGTGCAAGGCTTGGAATAGTATTCCCCGAAATTTATGATATGCAAATAGAGGCAATCTTCCGCGCAGCCGCGAACTGTATAGATCGGGGGATATCGGTTGTACCTGAAATCATGATACCTCTGGTAGGCCACGCCAATGAGCTGTCCACGCTGAGAAGGCTTGTGGATGAAGTGGCGGAGCAAGTGCTGAGAGAGAATCTGAGACATTGTCCGTATCGGGTTGGCACGATGATCGAAGTTCCACGTGCAGCCTTGACCGCCGCAGAGATCGCGAAGCATGCTGATTTTTTCTCTTTTGGCACAAATGATCTGACACAAATGACGCTCGGCTATAGCAGAGATGATGCAGAACGCAGATTCCTCAGCCAATATATGGAGCAGAAGATTGTTGAAGCCAACCCTTTCGAAGTATTGGATGAGGAAGGCGTTGGTGAGCTGATGAAGCTGGCTCTGACTAGAGGACGTTCCTGGAAGCCTCAGCTTGTGGCAGGATTGTGCGGGGAACATGGTGGCGATCGTGAATCTATTCGTTTCTGTCATCAGATTGGACTGGATTATGTCAGCTGCTCACCGTATCGCGTGCCTTTTGCCCGCATTGCTGCTGCGCAAGCACAAATACGGGAGCGAAATGTGTCAGTGCCTCAGGTTGGCTCAGAGGTAACGAGCACTGCATAATCATGAACACGACTAGCAATAATGTAAGCTCATCATCTATTTGTACGGTAACTGGTAATGGGGGCATATTGTGATTGAACTAACAGGAAGACAACAACGCATTGTAGATATTGTTCAGGAAAGTGCTCCCATTACGGGGGATCAAATTGCTGACCGCTTGTCACTATCCAAGCCGACGATTAGAGCCGATCTTTCCTTACTTGTAATGACAGGTTACTTGTCTGCGAAGCCCAAGGTTGGATATTTTCTCGGTCGTGTTATGTCTGCATCAGACAGGTACTTGACGGAAATAGGAGAAATGAAAGTGAAGGATGTACAGAGTGTACCCGTAGTGGTATATGGACATACCACCATCCATGAGGCCGTAGTGACCTTGTTCTTGGAGGATGTTGGAACACTGCTGGTGATTAACTCAGAGGGCGCACTGATTGGAATTGTCTCTCGGAAGGATTTGCTTAAGGTGACCTTAGGAGATCAGGACATTCGAGAGATTCCGGTCAGCCTGATGATGACAAGAGAGCCGAATATGATATCAGTGTCACCGGAGGATCGAATTATAGATGCTGTTGGAAAAATGGTGTTTCATGAGATCGACAGCTTGCCTGTTATTAAATGGGAGAACAATGAGCTGGTCGGCCGGATATCGAAGACAACGATCGTAAGAGTATTATTTGAGGCGTTTGATTCGGTACACCACGAAGGGTGAGTATGAATAAAGCAGCAGGGGGAAAAGAGGATGCATTTCGTCGCCGTTTGTTCAGATTCTCTAGGGGAAACAGCTGACCTTGTTGTAAGAGCCGCACTGCGACAATTTGAGTCATTAAACATTCAGCTGAGACGTTATCCCCAAATCCGCAGTGAAGATGAGATTAGAGAGCTGATGGAAGAGGTTCACCGTAAATCCGGTTTTGTCGCCTATACACTGGTTCAGCCTGAGCTGCGTGAAGCGATCAAAGAAGAATCGGTTCGACTAGGCATTCGAACGGTGGACATCATGGGCCCAATGATGCAGGCCTTTATTGATACGTTCCATGATTCGCCAACACAGCGTCCGGGTGTGCTGCACCGATTGGATGAAGACTACTTTAGACGCGTGGAAGCAGTCGAATTTGCAGTAAAGTGTGACGATGGCAAAGACACAAGTGCCATTGTCAAAGCAGATATTATTCTGCTTGGCGTATCCCGGACCTCAAAAACACCGCTGAGTATATTTCTTGCGCATAAAGGCTATAAGGTTGTCAATTATCCCATCGTACCAGAGATCAAGCCTCCTGAACCGTTAAACGAGCCAATCAAAGGTCAAATTGTCGGGTTGACTATGGATGCAGAGCATCTGCTGAAAATTCGCTCAGAACGGCTTAAAGTCATGGGACTACCCAACGGGTCAAAATACGCTTCACTCGCTAGGATCGTTACAGAGCTGGAATATGCTTATGAACTGTTTGATCGGCTGGGATGTCCGGTTATAGACGTAACAGATAAAGCCATTGAAGAGACAGCAGGCATAATATTGGGTTATCTCTAGTGGATACGAAAAAGGTATAGCGCGACCGTACGAATGATTAGTAATAGAGGAATAGATGCAGATGTTATAGGAGCCAAAGGAGCCTGCCCGGGCTTCTTTGTTCTTTGTTCGATATCATTTTTAAAGTTTAGAACGGTGCCTTGATGGGTTACTTAATCACAAGTGGATGTAGAAGGAGATGTAATCGAACATGATTATAAGAGAACAAGCACAGCACTTCATTATGATCGAACAGCATGAGCATGCCAGACTGTCGGGAGAGATTGCCTCCAGACTCTTACCGGAATTGTTTATCAGGGATACATATAAGAAGGACGTTTTGTATGCTATATATGAGCATGACCGGGCTTGGATTCGGGTAGATCAGGTGCCGATATGGAATGACAAGGAGAAGGAGCCTTATTATTTTGTCAATTATCCTTATCCAGTGAAGCTGAGAATGTATCAGGCCGGAATTGAAGAAGTAGAGGAGCACAGTCCCTACGCGGCCTATCTGGTCAGTCATCATTTCACCCAGTTTCCCGATATACAGAACGGGACAGATGAGTTCAGCATCGCTTTTTGCGAAGAGGAGGAGCATAGACAGCAGCGTTTACGTAGAGCGGCGGCGCCGCAGGAAGCCGAGGTTGTTGACCAGCATTCCCGCCTTCTTGAGTTCTGTGATGATCTCTCCCTCTATGTGTGCATGAATGAACCTGGAGTCACTAAGCAGGAGGAACATCCCTGGTTCAAGAACGGATTGACTCAAGTCAGCACAGCAGATTCTGATGCGCCTTCACTTCAGGCAAAATGGCTGGACAGCCAGACGATACAGGTGACACCATCCCCTTTTGCCGCGCCGTTTCAGACGGAGCTGTCGTATAAGAGAGTATCCAAGCAATGGATTGAAGAAAAGGGATTGAGTGATGCCTACGAGCAAACGCCGGAAATGAAGCAGACACTGCTTTTTCGATGAGTGCAAGTAAGGATATGAACAATTAAAATAAAAATATCACCGAACAGGAGTGCCTTCATTAAAAGGAAGCTCCTGTTTTTTGTATGAATCAAACTCACAGCTCATTAAATTAGAACAAAAACAATATAAATGTTATAATGGATCACATATTTCGTAAAAAGATTATAAAATTTTAGATTTAGAATGGGGTCAATTCAATTGAAAGAAAAAAAGACAGGGCTGGGTAGGTCTTTATTTGTTATTGTGTTTGTGCTCATGATGGCAAAGCTGACATTATTCCGCTTTTTTGTATTCAGAGACATCTCATGGGACCGCATTGCTGTAGATGCGATAGCTGTTCTGGTCGTTCTATGCTTATGGGAGCTTCTCTTCTCAGGGAGATGGAAGGGAACAGCTTATTGGAGCTTGAACACGCTGTTCTCGATCATTCTGTTTGCGGCAACGATTTATAACGTTCAGTTTGGTTCCATACCGACATATACGACACTGCTTAGTCTGAATCAAGTGCCGCAGGTTGCCTCAAGTATCGGTTTACTGATCGAGCCGAAGCACTTTTGGTTTTTTGCGGACGTCATGGTGATGACGATCTTATGGCTCATATACAGAGTACAAGGTAAACGAAGCGTTTATACGCGACAGCTGTCCCGAATCGGTATTTTATCGGTCGCGGTCATTGGTCTGGTCATGTCTGGTTTGACGATTGCCAAGGATGGTTCGATCGAAAATGAAACCGTTCGTGCCGATGAGCTCGGGTTCCTGAATTATCAGGTGGCACAGGCGATCCTTGCGAATCAGCAGAATAAATTAATTGCTGCCGGTGATATTGAGGAGACGGTTAAGGAGATTAACGAGCACCAAGCCACCTACCCATATCAGCAGCAACCCGAACAAGATGGTGAGGAAACGACGCCAGAAGGATTCGGTGCAGCAAAAGGGAAGAATCTAATTATCGTACAGCTGGAATCATTTCAAAACTTCCCGGTTCGACAGCAGGTAGAGGGACAAGAGGTCACTCCTGTGCTCAATGATCTCATCGAGGAGAGCATGTATTTTCCACATGTATTTCAGCAAATAGGACAAGGCAATACCTCGGATGCTGAATTTATTACGAATACATCAATCTATCCGATTGGGACGATGGCGATGGCGACCGGGTTTGGCGACCGTGTGCTGCCAAGTCTGCCGCGCCTTGTACAGAATGAAGGATATACAGCACAGACCTTCCACGTTAACAATGTGAGCTTTTGGGATCGGAACAAAATGTATCCAGCCCTTCATTTTGATCAATATTTTGATAAGCCATATTTTACAAATGATCAATTTAACGATTTTGGTGCTTCCGATGAAGAAATGTATCGTGTAGGACTTGAGAAGCTGGTGGATCTGGATGCGCAGAACAAGCCGTTCTACGCACATTTTATCGCAACTTCAAGTCATGCGCCTTTCAAAGTACCGCAGGATCGTATGCAAATGGAAGTTCCACAGCAGCTGGCAGGCACTGCCTTGGGTGATTACCTGACATCACTGAATTATGCTGATTATGCTCTGGGAACACTTATTGAAGGGTTGAAGGAAGAAGGACTGTGGGAGGACACCATTCTCGTCGTCTACGGTGATCACTTTGGCTTGCAGAATCAGAGCACTTCCCCAGAGCAGGTTGAGGCTGCTCTAGGCGTTCCTTATCATGAACAGATCAGCCGCTTCAATATACCGCTCGTCATTCATGTACCCGGAATGGAAGGACGTCAGATTGACACGGTTGGCGGACAAATGGATATATTGCCTACGGTCTCGAACCTTCTCGGAATTTCTTTGAAGGATTCGAATTTTACTGCACTAGGACAGGATCTGCTTAATATTGACCAGAATGTCATCGGGATGAGATATTACATGCCGACAGGTACGTTCTTCAATAATGAAGTCATGTTCGTTCCGGGCAGCGGCTTTGAGGATGGACGGGCGATTTCGCTGACAACGCTGGAACCCGTCGCCGATATTTCGAAGTATCGCGCCGATTACGATTATATTATGAAGCTGATGAAGCTCTCGGATGAATATGTGAAGCTGCTTCCGAAGCGAGGATTCTGATATGATAGAAGGACACCGTTAACATAACGGTGTCCTTTAATTTTGGAGCTGCAATAGAATGGCATTTTACGGTAAGGAAGGGTGAATGAAATTGATCAAATTAAGTGTATTAGAGCATGGCTACATAAAAGAAGGGTTCACGGTTCGCGATGCCTTGAGTGAAGCGACAGAGCTGATTCAATTCACCGAAAGTCTGGGATATCACCGGTTTTGGGTTTCAGAGCATCATGGCATGCCAGCACTCTCTTTTTCCAGTCCGGAAGTGATGATCTCGCACTTGGCTTCTCACAGCTCACGCATCCGTGTTGGTTCGGGAGGTATTATGCTGCCCCACTACAGTGCCTATAAAGTGGCTGAGAATTTCCGTCTGTTAGAGGCTTTATATCCGGGCCGGATTGATCTGGGAATCGGGAGAGCTACAGGCGCCATGCCGCTCGCGACAGCAGCTTTAAACGAAGGGAAACGGATGAATTCACAGCAATTTCCGGTCCAAATCGATGATCTGATCGGTTACTTATATGAGGATCTCCCGGAGGATCACCGATATGCTAACCTGAAGGCCATTCCGCTGATCGACAGTGTCCCGGAGCTGTGGGTGCTCGGATCAAGCAGTGAAGGAGGAAAGATCGCGGCAAGACATGGCGTTTCCTACTCGTTTGCTCAATTCTTTGGTGTACCTGGAGGAGAAGAAGCGATTCATCATTATAAAGCCGGGTTCCAGCCTTCCATCGTGAGGGATACCCCCCGAACGATGATTACCATTAGTGTGATTTGCGCAGATACGGAGGAGGAAGCGAAGAGCCTTGCTTCAAGCAATCAGCTCTATTTTCTTGCGTTGATGCGAGGTGCACAGCTATCCGGCTTCCCATCGGTGGAGACATCGCTTCAATATCCTTATACCGCAGTAGAGAAGGAGCAGATTAACAGCAGGAGGCATCTCAGCATTGTGGGTGATCCAGAGCAGGTGAAGAGAGGAATACTCCGCATCAGCGAGTTTTATAATGTGGACGAAATTATGATTGCATCTGCTATCCACGATTTTGAAGCAAGGAAGAGATCATTTCAGCTGATTGCGGAAGTGATGAGGGAAGGGGAAGAATAAATTGATCAAGAACGAAAAAATTAAAGCAGCTGAAGTAGAGGTTACCGGCATAGATGGGGAAGATCTCGGTGTGATGAAGACCGCCGAAGCGCTCGCACTAGCCAAGAAGCTAAAGGTAGATCTGGTATGCACATCACTCATGAGCAGTCCTCCGCCATGCAGGCTAGTTGGAGCGGGAGCTGCCAAGCAGGAAGCGGCGGCCGAGAAGCGTAAGAGCCGTGAGCCGAAGATCAAAGAGATCCGTCTGAGTCCTCATATCGAGGAGCATGATTATGATACGAAGAAGACTCAAATGGAACGTATCCTTAAATCTGGTGATATAGTGAAGCTGGTTGTGAAGATTCAAAAGAAAGACGGAGATCTGGCGAAATCACTTCTTGAGGGCCTTATACGTGATTTGAAGGAATACGGCACGCCAAAGACGGGAATTCAGCTTAGCGGCAAACAGGCAGTCGTTGAATTAATGCCATAAAAAATATTTTTTTAAAACAAGGTATAAACATTGGAATACAATTCATTTAACGATATAATCGTATAGGGAAATACATCCTAACTGGATGCTCACACATGATGACAACAACATATTAACGGAGGTCTCAATAAAATGGGGAAAACATTGATTTTTGGACACAAAAATCCGGATACGGACACGATCTGTTCTGCAATTGCCTATGCTGATCTTAAGGTTAAACTGGGTCTTGAAGCAGAAGCCGTTCGTCTTGGAGAAGTAAATGGTGAAACACAATTTGCTCTCGATTTCTTCAACGTGGATGCACCGCGTCTTGTAGAGACTGTAGCAAATGAAACAAACAGCGTTATTCTGGTTGACCATAACGAGCGTCAACAAAGCGTAAGTGATATTGATCAGGTTCAAATTACAGAAGTTATTGATCACCACAGAATTGCCAATTTCGAGACAAGCCAGCCGCTGTACTATCGCGCAGAGCCAGTGGGCTGCACTGCAACGATTCTTAACAAGCTGTACAAAGAGAATAATGTGGAGATTACGAAACCGATTGCGGGTCTGATGCTGTCTGCTATTATTTCAGATTCTCTCTTGTTTAAATCACCGACATGCACAGAGCAGGATATTGCTGCAGCCAAGGAACTGGCTGAGATTGCAGGTGTCGACGCCAGCGTGTACGGTCTTGATATGCTCAAAGCAGGTGCTGATCTTAGCAAAAAATCCGTTCCTCAGCTCCTTACGCTTGATGCGAAGGAATTCTCAATGGGTGAGTTCAAGGTTGAAATTGCACAAGTCAACACGGTGGATGTCAACGATCTGCTTGTCAAACAAGCGGAGCTTGAGGCTGTCATTTATCAAACCATTGCTGAGAAGAATCTCGACCTGTTCGTATTTGTAATTACAGATATTCTTAACAATGACTCTGCTGCGATTGCACTTGGACACAAGGCTGAGGCAGTTGAGCGTGCATACAATGTTCAGCTCGTGGACAACAAGGCTCTTCTGAAAGGCGTTGTTTCCCGTAAATCTCAGATCGTTCCTGTACTGACAGAAGCATTGTCATAATCGTATGCTCCAATACAAAAGGGTTGTTCTAATTGCAGTTATACTGCATTAGGACAACCCTTTTTATCTTATGAAGAGCTCTGCTGTAATCTCTACAGCTGGAAAGCTCGGCACACATTAAGTGCGCATCCCGTAATGACTGCGTCTTCCTTAAGCTTCCCTTTTGAGAATAAGGGCTCATATCTAGGATAATAGAAGGTATTCTTCTTGGCGATATGTGTTGCTGTATCAAAGTATAGTGCATTGTAATTGACTAAGGATCCACCTAATATAACGATCTCCGGATGAAACATATTAATCAAATTGGCTAGCCCTATACCAAAATAAACGGCGGACTGCTCAAATATTTCCCGTGCAAAAGGATCTTCTGTATCCAACGCTTTGAGAAGATGCTCAAACTGGATTCGATCGGGAGGCAATGAGCTGAGTACGGGACCGAGGGCTCTACCGGCCTTGGCCTGTGAACGTGCCGTCCTCTCAAGCGCTTGAATGGAGGCGTATGCCTCTAGTGCTCCATAATTGCCAATAGGACCGAGCCGCTGACCATCGATTTGCACGATCATTTGACCGATTGAGCCTTCTGTATCCACCGTACCATGCACGATTTGGCCCTGAGACATAATAGCAGATCTGAGGCTGACTCCGGCATGAACATAGAGTGCATGCTGAATACCTTGATCACGCATCGCCCAGGCTTCTCCGATAAGTGCAGCGTTAACTCCGTTCTCGAGATAAGCCTTCCAGCCTGTGGCATTCTCAAACTGCTGACATATGGGAATATTACGCCAGCCTGGTGCTGGAAAGTATAATGGATCGAGAATGATCCCCCTGTTTCGATCGACAGGTCCGACTGCACCAATACCCATACCTAATATTTGTGAAGGCTCCAGCTGATGATCCTTGAGAAAGCTCCTCATGTGACCGGAAGCAAATTCTACAAACCGCTCAGGCGTCATCGATTCATCCATCCGCCAGCGCATCACAGATTTCGGATTCATTGCCATGTCAAACAGACCGAGTGTGGAAGAGAACCGGGAAATTTCAAGGCCAAATATGTATTGGTAATCAGGTTCAATCTGATAGAGAATGGGGCGACGTCCTCCACTGGAGACGCCTAGGCTTGCCGCCTGAATAAGACCTTCGCTTGTCATCTCTTCAAGCAGGCGGGTAAGTGTACTACTCGTTAGTGAAAAAGCATCTAATAGTTCAGCCTTGGAAATAGGACCATGCTCAGCAATCCAGGAATAAATTAATTTTTGTTTGATTGTAATACAGGTTCTTTTTTGTTCATGAACGTCGCTGCTCCAATGAATAAGGTTATTTTTCACTACAGATATGATAACGATTATAACTCAGCCTTGAGCCAAAGACCATTGACTAACCTATTATTCATATGGATTGAATCAATTTCATAATACCTTTAGCTGCTTGATTAAACTCCAAATTGAAAAAAGTGATATGATAATTAAATTGAGGCGGTATGGAGAGTATTACGAATTTTTAAATAGAAAGAAGTGACACGTAAAACGATGCAGAATAACAGCTGCTGTTCAGCCAGTAGATCTTCACACCCGCTGCATAGTGCAGCAGATATTCAAGCACAGTTCAAACAGGACACGAATCCGTCCTCTTCAGCCAGCATTCATATGAATTGGGTGGATATTCCGGCAGGATCTTTTGATATGGGGACGAATACGTCAGAAGGTTTCCCGAGTGATGGAGAAGGGCCTGTTCGAGAGGTATACGTGGATTCCTTTCGTATGTCAGCCTATACTGTAACAAATGAACAATTTCGACAATTTATCGAAGCCACGGGTTATGTAACCGAGTCCGAGAGATATGGCTGGTCTTACGTATTCCATCTCTTTGTCTCTGAGGAGACCAGACAGCAGGTCCGAAGCACACCTCAACAAGTGCCATGGTGGTATGTCGTAGAAGGAGCAGATTGGAAACGGCCAGAGGGACCCGATTCAAGCATAGTGGACCGGCTTAACCATCCGGTTGTACATATCTCTTGGAATGATGCCGTGGCTTACTGTGCCTGGTCTGGAACGAGACTACCAACAGAAGCGGAATGGGAGTATGCGGCACGGGGCGGTTTGAAGCGGAAGACATATCCTTGGGGCGATTTACTCAAGCAGGATGGAAGGCATATGTGTAACATCTGGCAGGGAAAGTTCCCCGTCAAGAATAATGCAAGTGACGGCCATATTGGCACCGCTCCTGTGGACTCCTATGAGCCAAATGGATATGGATTATATAATGTTGCAGGTAATGTATGGGAATGGTGTGCAGATTGGTTCACCCAGGGATATCATCGGGAAACATCAGCGGATAACCCGCTATACCATAGGGAAACGGGCAGAAAGTCAATGCGCGGCGGTTCCTATCTGTGTCACCGGTCATATTGTAACCGTTACCGGGTCGCGGCCCGGAGCAGCAATACGCCAGACAGCTCAACAGGAAACTTAGGTTTTCGCGTTGTCCAACTCTAATAAATACGGCAGCCCTAAGTATTCATAGGGCTGCCGTATTTGAGTAATCTCTGGAATATACTCTAGCCTACCGCTTGTGGGGTCAATTCCAGCTCAAGCTCCTCGGGAGCTTTTTTGAATTCAACCTTCTTGACGCGGTTGCGGCCTACTTCTTTGACAGTGAAGATCATTCCTTCGTGATAATGGGTATGGCCGACCTTGGGATTCATCAGGATCGTGAACAGCCAGCCGCCAATCGTATCGGCGGTTTCTAGATCGAAGTGCAGGCCTGTGAGGTCGGCAATTTGATCCAGCTGAATTTTGCCGTCCACAATATAATGCAACTCTCCGATCTGTTCGATCTCCTTACGCTCCTCGGAGTCAAATTCATCCCGAATTTCACCGACGATTTCTTCAAGAATATCCTCAATTGTGATGAGTCCAGCAGTACCGCCGAATTCATCAACAATGACGGCCAGGTGAACCTGTTCTTTTTGCATTCTCTTTAAGAGCTCATTCACAGGTGTTGCTTCTGAAACAGATAGTACAGGGTGCATGAACTGCTTCAGATCAAACGCTTCATTCTCTCTATAATTCAGGAACATTTGCTTCGTATTAATCATGCCTACGATCTGATCCTTCCCTTGGTGGGCAACAGGAAAGCGTGTATATTGTTCTCTGCGGATAATACTCATGTTCTCTTCAAGTGTATTGTTCGTATATAAGCAGACCATATCGGTACGAGGAATCATGATCTCCTTGGCAAGCTTCTCGTCAAAAGCAAATATACGGTTTACATATCCATATTCCGTATTGTTAATTTTACCGCTCTGGTAGCTCTCGGATAATATAATTTGTATTTCTTCCTCCGAGTGTGCATCCTCGTGTTCCTTCACCGGTTTTAGACCAAACATTTGAACAAGCTTGTTAGCAGAGCCGTTAAGCAGCCAAATAAAAGGATACATCATCTTATAAAACAGCATAATCGGTCCAGCAACGATGAACGTGATCGCTTCGGCTTTTTGGATCGCCATTGTCTTCGGTGCAAGCTCACCGACAACAACATGTAAGAATGTAACGATCATAAACGCAATAATGAAAGAGAAGAGATGGACCAGTTCATCGGGAGCACCCAGGTGTGCAAACAACGGTTCAATCATAATTGCGACGGTTGGCTCACCTAACCATCCAAGTCCTAATGCGGTAATGGTAATTCCAAGCTGACAAGCGGATAAATAACCATCCAGATTCGTGGTTACCTTCTGTACGGCAAGGGCGCCTCTGCGTCCTTCGAGCACCAGCTGGTCGACACGGCTCGGCCTGAGCTTAATAATCGCAAATTCCGTAGCGACGAAGAATGCGGTTAGTACAATGAGTATTGCAAACACTAATAAATTCGGTCCTATACCCATTAGAGTTCTTCACAATCCTTTATAATAAATTTTAGGTTCATATGAACTAATATACCGAACTTATCCTGTGATTATCAATGGTCTGTAGGGTTAATAATAGACCGTGTAGGCTTAATTTGGCCCTAATAGGAAGTTAGACGCCAAATTTCCTTAATCAGACCTCTCTTTACAAGGTCATACGTTCAGCGTAATATAAATCCATGTGATTTTTAACAAACATTTAACAAACAAGGGAGGTCCGTTAGATGACAGAGTTGTTCTCTCTTACTCGCTGTGAAATGGCACAATTGCTGCTGTCCATCGAGGGACAACATCATGAAACACCCCTAGCCATGCTCCAAAAAGCATGGAATAAACATCATCCGTCAGATGTGGAGAAGGGCAATACACTCCCCGCATTTCTATCCACTTCTGTACCGCCGATCTTAGAGAAGCTTATTAAGGGTAATCGTGGCCCTGGGTTCTCATTGCAGGAAATCGCTTCGCTCGGTCAGCTTGTTGAATATTCCAACGTCTCTATTACATCGATGCAAAACTGGGTGAAACGAGACTTCAAAGAATATCTCTCATCTCCAAAAATCGGTAAAAAGTATTCCATCAATCAAGCTTCATTATTATTCATGATTGATGATCTTAAATCCGTGCTTGATTTTGATTCTATACGTCATTTGTTTGAAGGGGTATTTAACCAGCCGGAGCGCGAAGATGATGATCTGATTAGTCCACTGAAACTGTACAGCACCTATGCTGAACTGTTTGAACAGCTAGATGGTCAATTTGAACAAACGCTCCATAAGGGTAAGTCAGTGGAGGAAGAAATACGTTCGGCAGCGAGCAGAATGGCGGGACAATTTACCCATTTGTCTGAGAAACAGCATTTGATCGTTCGAAATATTTTGTTCATTGCCACATTATCGATCCAGACGACGTATCTGTATTCTCTGTCCAGACGTTATTTGAATGCCACCTTATTTTTATAAGAAAGGATTACTCATTAATCCCGAAGGATACAAAAAAAGACAGTCCTCGTACAAAAGACGCAGCTCTGTACACGACTGTCTGATTTTTTGGTTGTTTGACTATGGGTTAATTACCTTTCATTCCACCCGCCAATAATACTCGAGAGCAGCATACACTCCTCATCCTCCAGCTCGGCAATAAAGATGAGGCTCTCGTGATCCTCTGGATCGGAACAGTAGATTTCACGGCGTCCATCCTCATGATGGACAATGATGAAATTGGAACCTGCTTTCGTCTCCAATTGATACTTCATCCCTACACCGGGCAATTCAGATTTGAGAAGTTCCATGGGAATAATCCCCTTTCTTAGCGTTAATTCTTAATATAGTTCATACACTCAAAGCCGTATTTTACTATCTGCGAACATGTAATGCAAGCCCAACGCATTATATTTTTTGTAAAAATAAAAATATGTCTAAAGTCGACATATCCTGAGGAGATTAGGGGCAAAACGTCATAAACCTCTGTTTGTCAAGAGCTATTGCAATTGTTTATAATAAAAATAGAAATAAATTCATTTCGTAAGGCCTGTTCATGTGTTATGAAATAGAGTCAAATGTGTAAATATTCTTAAGCAAGCTTCTTCACTCTCGTTAATTTAAACCTCATGCACCTGCACCAAGTGTTTACCGCCATGTACCACTTCTTCAGTATTTACATCATTTCTTACCTTCTTCACAAACAGACATACATACATTACAACTTCATACCTGCATATTCACTTCATAAGAAGCAGCTACAATGACTCATACCATCCTGAGGAGGCTCTTCCATGAACAAAAAAGAAGTGGTGGCCATGTTGCTGGCCGGAGGACAAGGTAAACGTTTGAAGGGTCTGACCAAAACTTTAGCCAAGCCTGCGGTTTATTTTGGAGGAACCTATCGTATTATTGATTTTCCGCTTAGTAATTGTGCAAATTCCGGAATTGATACTGTCGGTGTACTGACTCAGTATGAGCCGCTGATCCTTCATTCCTATGTCGGTATTGGGAGTGATTGGGACCTTAACCGGTGTAAAGGTGGAGTATTTGTCCTTCCTCCGCACGAACGTGAAGGGAGTAACAGCTGGTATCGGGGAACAGCCGATGCGATTTATCGCAATATCCATTTTGTTGATCAGTTTGATCCTGAGCATGTGCTTATATTGTCAGGTGATCATATCTACAAGATGAACTACGATGCCATGCTGCAGTACCATAAGGAGCGAGACTCGGATTGTACGATATCCGTCATTGACGTTCCATTATCTGAGGCAAGTCGATTTGGACTGCTAAATACGAACGATAATTACGAAATCTTCGAATTTGAAGAAAAACCGGCTATGCCGCGCAGCACGCTTGCTTCGATGGGGGTGTACTTGTTCAAATGGACGGTACTCCGTCAGCATTTGCTCGAGAGCGAGCAGGATCCGAATTCTACATATGATTTTGGTAAAGATATTATTCCTCTTCTGCTCCGCAATGAGAAAAGGCTGTTCGCATACCCATTTGACGGATATTGGAAGGATGTCGGTACCGTCCAAAGTTTGTGGGAGGCGAATATGGACCTCTTGGTTGACGATCCACCATTAAATTTGAATGATCCGAACTGGCGGATATTTTCCCGTAATCCTAATGAACCTGCATGCTACATCTCGAAGGATGCGAAAGTGCGCAGCAGTATCGTGAATGAAGGCTGTGTAGTGCACGGTAATGTGAACCGGTCTGTATTATTCTATGGCGTTGAAGTTGGAGAGGGAAGCGAAATTACAGATTCGGTGATCATGCCTAAGGTGAAGATTGGGAAGAACGTCAAGATCCATAAAGCGATCGTGAGCGAAAATATGATCATCAGAGACGGCTCTACAATAGGTGGAGAGGATCAGGATGAAATATTGCTCGTTGATGAAGCTTACAGACCTCATACCTATGGTTTGAAATAATATGAACAGGGACGGTGGCCGATATATGCAACAGCTCATGGGAGTAGTGAATTTGGATCATGAACTCGATTTAATGAACGAATTAACATATTTTCGCTGCGGCGCAGCCGTTCCATTTGCAGGCAGGTATCGTTTAATTGATTTTGTCCTGTCCAATATGATGCATTCCGGAGTTCATAACATCGCTTTATTCGTCCGTCGTAAATATCGATCCCTGATGGATCATTTAGGGGAAGGTGCGCCTTGGGATTTGGATCGCAAGCATGGAGGACTGTTCATATTGCCGCCGGATTGGAATGACCCCACCGACAGATCCAAAGGGGATTTGCAGCATTTTCATAACAATCGTGATTTTTTCCTGAGAGGGTCTGGAACACATATTATTCATACCGGCAGCCAGCATCTCTACACAGTTGATTACAGAGAGATGTTTAATTACCATTTGGAAACACAAGCTGACATCACATTACTGTATAAAAGAGCAGATGAAATCCTCCCCGAATATGAATCAAGCATCCGGATGGATGTGGATAACGGCTGGGTCACCGGGATGCATGGGGAAGGTGGACATCCTAATATTTATTTGGGCGCATTTATTATAGAGAAGCAGTTATTTCTGAAATTAATAGATCATTGTATTGCTCACGGCCATAATCATTTCTTCCGAGATGGAATACAGAACAACCTGGCCAATCTCAAAATTGCAGCTTATGCCTATACTGGATATCATGCCGTGATTAACTCCGTAGACAGCTATTACCGCAACAGCCTGGAGCTGCTTCAGCAGGAACAGTACAACCAGCTGTTTAAATATCATGAGGTGCATACCAAGATTAAGTATGAGCCGCCAACGCGTTATTTAGAACAGGCCGAAGTCCATAATTCCTTAATTGCGAATGGATGCGTTATTGGGGGGACGGTGGAGAACAGTATCATTTTCAGAGGGGTCAAGATACATAACGGGGCACAGATCCGCAACTCAATTATTATGCAGAAATGTGTAATTGAGGAGAACGCAGTGCTTGAGAACGTGATATTGGATAAGGATGTGCACTTATCTGTAGATCGCCGGCTGATTGGTGATGCCAAGAAGCCTTATGTCATTGCGAAGAGCAGCCAAATCTAAACATAATGCTTCAAGCCGGCTGTGCCAAATATAATAGAAGGTCCAGGAATTATTCCTGGACCTTCTGTTATTCATTCTATAGCATTACACTATTTGATTGAACGATAATAAATCGGGTAATGTAATTATAATCCAGCTCTCTCAGCAGAGGCCGGGCTCAGCATTCTTTTGGCGCCGTAATATTTGGAGCTCCAATAGCCTTTGTTGATCGGTGTAATGGCAATCCCTTTGGAAGAGGTAGCGGACACAAATTGATTGTTGCCCAGGTAAATTCCCACATGAGAAACACCGGATCCGCTGGTATTAAAGAAGACAAGATCTCCCTTTACAAGCTCGGATTTCTTGATAGCTTGTCCTTTATGAAATTGCTGTTTAGAGCTATGTGGCAGATTCACGCCAAGCTGCTTATATACATATCGAGTAAACCCAGAGCAAT
Source organism: Paenibacillus sp. TCA20 (assembly GCF_000732325.1). Classification (GTDB taxonomy): domain Bacteria; phylum Bacillota; class Bacilli; order Paenibacillales; family Paenibacillaceae; genus Paenibacillus; species Paenibacillus urinalis. The sequence goes on along the minus strand of NZ_BBIW01000001.1, from coordinate 9,533 downwards.
CGAACCCTGATAGAGTAGAACCGCCAAATTGGTACGGTATGCCTACGGTATTGTTAACTGTTTTAGATAGAATAGAAGCGGATGCTTCTGTAACTCCTGCGGAGAATAATAGAGCGAACCCTAGTGCCGCTGCTGTTAGTGTCTTTTTCAAAGTAAATAATACTCCTTCCAATGCCTGCGAGGTTAGCTAAGGATTCGGTTGAAGGTTCCCTATGATCACTTTAATATTGATCAATTCACCCATAAATGGTCGGGTCCCCCGCTTCTTGGTGCGAGAATTCGGCAGTTATCAGTCATACACCTAATGATTTCGACAACGAAAGTGACATTAATGATTACGAAATTGTTACTTTATCTACTTTTGGATTTTATCATTCACTGGTATATTTATCAACTCTCTTTTCCGAAGTTTGGCATAGTTTTTTCGTTGTTGTGTAAAATAAATCGTGAAGTGCTCGTTAAACCGAAGGTATAGGAACTTTAGAAGGTGTTCATTCGTTCATAAATTTCTAACAAACTTGTCATTAGTTTTTGTCGAATTTAGTAGAATGAAGAGTTGCGTATCATCCAAGAATAGAAAATCCCTCACTTCCAGGAATGAAGTGAGGGATTTTTATATATTGAATATGATATTTCTATTCATCATGCTGCTCGATTACAATGATATATTCGTTCGAATGAACTTCCAGCGTATATTCTTCGTTCGCAAACAAATAAGTAAACAATACAGTAACATACCCTTTTAACAAATCGGATGGCAGGAGTCCATCGATATTCACACGCACGATATATTCAATCTCTGCATATTGTCCTGGCTCAAGAACCCCTATGAAGAGTATCCCGTCTAACAAATCATGTATTGAGAAGGGCCTTGTGGTCCCATCAGGTAAGTGCAAGATTCCCCTCATAAGCGCTGTACCCGGAGGAATGAAACCTTGCAGCGATAGAGCTGCGGCAAGATTCCCCGTATTGCGAACCAAGATTCGTAGGGTGACCTCGTCACCCCGCTCAACACGGACAGGCTGTGAAGTGAGCTCTGCCTGAATAACAGGTGCAAGAAATAATACCTGGACCTCTGCCTCCTCTCGAAGCGAGACCGTTCTGCTATCGGTCAGTCGATACGTAAACTGGAGAGCTGCTTGATTGATCAGATTCATCTGCGTAATTCGAGAATAGGGGGTGAAGGATACAAGGGCTCGGTACGTAATAACCGTTCTGGATCGAGGAAACAAAGTACCCAGTCTTATGCCTAGCACTGGATTTGCATTGTGAACCTCGACCCCGTTGATTTGAACCGAATAATCCTCGAAGATCAAACCTTGTGGAAAATTCATATAGTAAACGGCCTCAATCGGGAGATCTCCCTCATTCCGTATTTCAGCGGTAAACTGAACAGCGCCTCCATAGGTGACTTGCTCCGGCATGACCGTTACGACCATGTTCACGACGGGCTCAACAGGGGAGAGTATGACCTCATTGGAACCGGTTTGAACAGGCACCCCGTCAGAGGAGTAAGTGACGAATACTTCACTGGATAAGGGACGACTAACGCTGAGCACACGAACTTGGTATGTCAGCTGCACAACCTCTCCAGGATTAATGACGGGAAGTATAAAGCCTTGAACAGGATCAAGACCCGGAGAGATAATACCGTTAAGTATCACACTCCCCGGTACAAAGCTCAATCCTGCAGAGAGCACTACGCTCAATCTCGCATTGATCACGGGTACAGAACCTGTATTTTGAATCGTTACTGTAAAAGTAATCACATCTCCAACAAAGGTTTGCAATGTGCTTGCACGCTGAGATATGGTGAGCTGCGCATTCGCAAGTGCGATTCGTACACCGTTAGAAGTAACCTCCCTCGTGATGGTTCGACCATCTAAAGTTTGAAAAGTATATGCTGCGCTTGCCACGTTGTAGAGCTCGTTAGAAGGAGGAATGCTGGTGACAATGGTTTGAAAACTGATATTTACCCCTGAGCTAGTGGCAACGATACCTATATTTAGAGGGGAAGTTACGTCGACACCCGGAAGAGGCTGCCCATTACGAATCACACTATTAGGAATAAATTGCATCCCTTCCGGAATTGCATCTCTCACAGTTACCTCTGCATCGGCGTTTCCCGTGTTAGCGATGTTCAGCTCGTAAGTGATGATGCTGCCTAGTGCTGCTTGCGTAACGGAAGCTGATTTCTGAAGCGTAATTACCGGGCCTGTTAAGGGGATACTCACCAGATTGGAATAAGCTACCCCATCTGAAGCTCCCGATATAAAGGTAACCGACGTTTGGTTCTGAAGACGGCGCCCCTGGTTCGAATCAAGGCTCATATCATGACAACCTGCACCTGGAAAGTAACCGTGACAGAGGTACCTTCTTCAATCGTTCCAACATTAATGCCCGAATTCGGATTGGCTGAAGGTCTTGGTACTCCGTCTACGGTAACACTGCCGGTGACAAAAACCGTGCCAACCGGTACAGGGTCAACCATGATGACATTGTTCACTTCAGTGATTCCGTTGTTGGTAATAACGACTGTATACGTGATGACATCTCCGACGACAGCATCAATTGCAGGGGAGCTCTTCACTACAGATACATCTGGCGATGATACGGGAATAACCAGCACATTGGAGCTGACGGTACCGTATATTACACGTCCATCTGGCGGTGAGTACGTATAATTACCGGTCGCTTGATTGACTAACTGCTGAGGATTCGGCAGCGTATCAACGACAACTTGAAGTGTAACGGTAATGGCTACGCTGCTTCCAGGCTGAACCAGCCCGACAGGGATGCCAGTGCCCGGATTAGCTCCCGGTTGAGGAACTCCATTAATAAGTACGCTGTTCGGAACGAGCACGGTACCTGTTGGCAGGTCATCAAACAAGACCATATCTCCCGGCAGGTTGCCGTTGTTCGTCAAGCTTAGGAAATATACAATCGTATCGCCAACGGTTGCGTTAGACGAGCTTGCCGTTTTGACAAGATTAAAGATTGGCTGATAGATCGCAGTTGAAACTGTATTCGAATAGGAAGCTCCCGTAAAGGTTCCGGTTGTAAAGCTGATCGATGATTGGTTCTCAATCGTATAAGGCGCTGGGGGCAACGCATTGATACTGACAGCAAAAGTAACGGTTGCTGATGCCCCGGGTGCAAGTGTACCGATGCTGATTCCTCCCGCGGGATTCGCATTCGGCTGAGTAGCGCCATTGATTGTCACACTGCCTGGAACGAAGCTGCTCTGGGACGGAAGCACATCAGATAGAACCGCGTTAGTGACGTTCGTAATCCCGTTATTGGTAATTACTATGCTGTAAGTAATGGTGTCTCCTACCACTGCCGTAGGAACCGAGACGCTCTTGACTAAGGTAACGTTCGGTGAAGAGACCGGAATCTGCAGCAGATTGGAAGCAAAGGATCCGTTTAACGTACGACCGTCTGGCAATGTATAGGTAAAGGTTGAATTGGCCTGGTTGGATAGCTGCTGGCTTACAGGCAGGCTGTCTACCGTTACTGAGAAGAGAACAGTAGCTGTTGTCGAGATGACCCCGAGGTCAATGCCTGCTGCCGGATTAGCACCTGCGATCGGAGCTCCATTCACAATGACACTGTTAGGAACCAGTGTTGTTCCCGCCGGAATGTTATCCGTTAGGATGACATTGGCTCCATAGTTACCTGCATTGGAGTAGACGATGCTGTAAACGACGGTATCTCCGACGGTAGCATTAGCCGTATTGGCGGACTTTACAGCTGTTAGGATCGGTTGGTATACAGGAGTCGTCACGGTGTTGGAGAAGGCACTGCCGGAGAAGGTACCGGAAGTAAAGGTAACAGTCGTTCGGTTAGTAAGCTCTGCAGGTGTTGTCGGAGGCAGAGCGTTCACCTGCACCTGAAAAGTTACATTGACACTGGCACCCGGCGGAATGCTTCCAATGTTGATGCCGGTAGAAGGATTGGCGGCGGGAACAGATACAGCATCCACCGTTACACTTCCGGAAACAAAGGTTGTAAATGATGGCAGCGGATCGCTCAGAATTACATTATTAACGGCAGCAATGCCGTTATTTGTGACGTTAACACTGTAAGTATTTACATCCCCTACTGATAGCGCCGTCAGGGCAGATATTTTTACTACCGCGACGTTTGGAGCGGACACCGTTATGACAGAGACATTGGATGCGGTGTTGTCGCTTAGGGTTCTGCCGGAAGGAAGTGTGTAAGCATAAGCAATAAACGATTGATTTGATAGAATTTGCGGGCTCGGCAAGGTATCAATAACGACCGAGAACATGATGGTTGTAGAAGTACCTGGAGACACGACTCCCGCGGGAATACCTACTGCCGGATCGGCTCCCGGAGCAGGAAGTCCGTTAATTAATACACTATTGGCAACAAAGGACGTCCCAGCTGGGATCGGGTCTGTTAATGTGAATGATGCAGCATAATTGCCTGAATTTGCTACACTAATGGTATAGGTGATCGTATCACCGACAGTCGCATTGAGGGTGCTCCCTGACTTGACAGCATTAAGAACAGGCTCATACACCGGGATAACCGGCGTGTTGGAGTAAGTGGTACCAGTAAAGGCTCCTGAAGTATAGGTAACTGCTGCCTGATTTGTTATTTGAGGAGGACTTGGTACCGTATCTACACTTACGTTGTAGGTTACTGTGGTAGAGGTTCCAGGAGTAATGGTACCCAGATCAATTCCTCCTGAAGGAAAAGCAGAAGGATCAGGCACCCCGTTAATGGTCACACTGCCCGGTATGAAGGTTGTGCCTGGTGTAGGATCTGAGAACAGGACGTTCGTGACCGGAGCAATCCCTTCATTCAGGGTAGTTACCGTAAAGGTAATAATATCTCCCACTGAAACATCGGCCAGCGAGCTCGATTTCGTCACTTCTACATCTGGAGCGGACACCGGGAAGCTGACCGTATTCGATACCGCAGTGCCCGTCAACGTCCGATTATCCGGAGGTGTAAAAGTAAAGACAGAGGATGCCTGATTGGTGATCAGCTGCGGCGACGGCAGGGAAGTAACCACGACGGCAAAAGAGACGGTTACGCTCTGTCCTGCAGCAATGGTACCAATACTGACCCCATCACTGATGACAACACCCGGAACCGGGCTGCCCTGAACAATAACACTATTGGGCGAAAATGTGGTTCCTGCCGGAATGGTATCGGTCAGAACCAAATTGGCTGCCAGATTGCCTGCGTTGGTAATAACAACGGTATATACAATGGTATCACCCACTGTTGCGTTACTTGTACTTGCTGTTTTTTGCAGAGAAATTTGCGGCTGTATGACAGGAATGGTAGATGTATTGGAGTTCGAAGTACCTGAGAAGACGCCGGATGTAAAGCTTACGGTTGATTGGTTATTAATTTCTGAAGGCACTGCCATGGTCACATTCACCTCAAAAGTTACGGCCCTGGTGGCTGCGGGAGCCAAACTGCCGATTGGAATGCCTGATTGCGGAGATGCAGATGGAAGAGGAGTTCCATTTACAGTCACGCTCCCAGGAATGAAGGAAACTTGGGATGGAAGCATATCGCTGAGCACGATGTTATTAATTGCTGCGCCTCCATTGTTTGTAACGACAAGCGTATAAATAATAGAATCTCCCACAATAGCCGTTGTTCTGGAGGGAGTCTTGCTGAGTGTCACATTTGGAGCCGAGACGTTAACCGTGACCGAATTGGAGGTGGCTGTGCCGGTTAATGTTCTTCCGCTTCCTGTCTGGTAGAAGTAGTTCACGTCAGCCTGATTGATCACCTGCTGGGATGCCGGCAGGTCATTGACGGTCGCAATGAAGGTGACTGTCGTCGTACCGCCCGCAGGAATGCTGGTAATGTTGATTCCTGTTTCTGGGTCTGCACCTGGAGTTGGCTGACCATCAATGACAACACTGTTAGCATCAAATACGACCTCTGGCGGAAGCTCATCGAAGAGTGTTGCAAACGCCGGCGTATTTCCTGTATTCGAGAGTACAAAAGTATAAGTTAAGGTCTGACCCACTGTTACATTCGATAGGCTGGCAGACTTGGCTATTGAGATGTCCGCATTATATACCGGTAAGATGACCGTATTGGAAACAGATGCCCCCGTAAATGTACCGCTGGTAAAGGCGACATTTGCTTGATTGGCTACAAGCCCCGATTCGTTAAGTGCAGTAACCTGGAGCTGGAAGCTGACTACGACGGAGGACTGACCAGGTACGGAGCCGATGGCAACACCGGCAGAAGGATTGGAAGCTTGAGACACTACTCCGTTAATTCTTACTGAACCCGGTACAAAGACAGTCCCCTGCGGGATGGTATCCGAGACAATGACATTGCTGACGGGCTCTACACCATTGTTGGAAGCAGTAAGGGTATAAGTGATGACATCACCGATTGCCGCTTCGGTTGCATTGGCGATTTTATTAACCGTTACGTTGGGAGCCGATACAGGTATAGTGACGTTATTGGATAATCTTGTGCCTGTCAGCGTACGGCCGCTCGGAAGCACGTAGGAGTAATTAGCCGAAGCCGTATTTGATATGGAAGGCGGTGAAGGTAGTGATGCTACCTGAAGCTGAAAAGTAATCGTATTGGTGCTGCCCGCTGTCAGTGTCCCTATAAATATGCCTGATACCGGATCAGCGCCAGGCACACTGGTGCCTCCAATCGTAACACTCCCTGGGACAAAAAGGGTACCAGCAGGTATAGGATCTGTGACTGATACTTGTGCACCGATGTTACCTGTATTTTGCAGGCTGATGTTTACTGTAATGGTATCGCCGATTGTAGCATAATTGTCGTTTAGTGCTTTCACAGCACTGATAATCGGCTGATATACAGGAGTAGATACCGTGTTCGAGGTACCAAGACCGTTAAAAGTCCCTGAACGGTATGCGACACTGGCCTGATTGACGACTTGCCCGCTAGCAGGAACAGACTGGATGAGCACCTGAAAGGTTACGGTCGATGAGCTTCCTCCTGTGATACTTGGCAGCGAAATACCGCTTCCGGGATTCGCATTATTGCGGGTTACTCCATTTACCGTGACGCTTCCGGGTACAAGGGAGGTTCCTGCAGGAATTACATCCGTAAATACGATGCTTCCCAAGGCTGTAGTGCCGTTATTCGCTATCACCGTTGTATACGTAAGCACCTCACCTACTGCGGCATCCGTCAGATTTGCTGTTTTGCTGACAGCTACATTTGGTAGTGATACAGGCGTTGACAAGGTATTGGAGGCTGCGGATCCACTAAATACACGACCATCCGGTGGTTGATAGGTGTAGGATACGGAGGCTAGATTGTTTAGTGTCGGCGGAGAAGGCAAGGAATTTACAACGACCTGAAATGTGACCTGTGAGGTGCTGCCTGCCGCAACGACTCCGATATTAACTCCTGTCGCAGGATTTGCCCCTGCGATGGTATTGCCATTCACTTGAAAGCTTCCTGGCACATAGCTGGTGCCGGCCGGAACATTGTCAGTAAATGTGGTGGTTGCCCCAATATTGCCTGAATTAGTAACTGCAACTGAATAAGTAAGGGTATCCCCAACGGTTGCGTTAGCGATGTTAGATGATTTGACCAGATTAAAGATGGGAGCATACACCGGCAGTGTAACAGCATTGGACGGAATAACACCACTAATGGTGCTTCCACCCGCAACGCTTTGGAACGTAAAAGCGGCATTCGCCGTGTTCACCACCTGCTGAGGGCTCGGGATAGACGTTACTGTGGCACGATACGTAATCGTCACGCTGCTTGACAGATTCAATGTGCCGATCGGTACGCCTGAACGAATATCCAGCGTTGGTCGTTGAGTACCTGCAACCGTAACGCTTCCCGTAACAAAGGTTAGACCTGCAGGCAGCACATCGGTAAGGACGACATTGGCTGCATTTGCTGTTCCTGTATTCGCAACAACAACGGAGTAAATGACGGTGTCGCCAACAACCAGGCCAGATACGTTTGCGCTTTTGGATACCGTTATATTCGGTGAATTAATGTTGATCTGCAGTGCATTGGCATTCACGATATAAACATCGCCGGAGGTTGTAAGATTAAGCACCGCTGAGGTCTGATTATTGACAAGTCTGGCCGATATATCAACGTTCGTAATATCCCAGCCCTGACGTCCGGCGATGATATTCGTCCCTGGTGCACCGTTCGTCTGATTGGAAGTGCCAAAGCTTCCTGTTGTATTCAACTGTCCCGCATCATTATTAATTTGTGAGGCGAAGAAGTTGTTCGCGAAATTGTTCGGCCCGGATAAAGACACTAGCGTAGCAGCGGTCGGTCCGAATTGTGCCGAGTCTCCGGTACGGTTCGCATCTCCTTCCTGCGCGCTAAAGAGGGCTCTTCCTCCAAGTGCGCCTGAAGTAGGGGTGGCAAATCCGGTAATCGTCGATTGATTGGACGCATTAACCAGAAGACCGCCTGCCCGAAGCGTCATATTACGAAAAGGCAGTGTCGGGTTATTGTAGATTACGGCAAGCGTCCATCCCGCGTGATTAGCTGTCGTATCGTTATTAACAACGATCGTTCCCACGACTCCGCCGGTAATGTAAGTCCCTGCTCCTCCTTGCTGAACAAGGGAAGTGACATTGGCTGATCTTACATAGGCCTGTGCTCCGTTACCAAGATCAAAGGCATTATAAGTAGTGGGGTCAGGTGTCACACTGCTGGTGCCGGCAGGAGTCGTGAAGGTTACCGGGTTGTTGATTGCAGAACTTAAATTGACACTGCCGTTAATGTAAGAGCCGCCCCATATAAGCTCGGCATAGAGTACCGTACTTCCTGAGGGAAGTACCAGCACCGCTGATGAATTGTTGCTCTGGTATGAGCTGGTTGTGCCTAACGGGTATGTACCGAATCTGACTGCCGAGTTCGTTGTGATAAAGGCGCCGATGCTGTCCAAGGTACCTGGCACACCCTCCGTATTGGAGCGGCTTAAGCCAAGTGTATTACCGGTAAAGGTGATTGCGCCTGTTGCATTGTACGTTGCACGTAAAACAAGAGGAATTGGAGTCACCCCCTTGAAAATATAGATTGAATTTGTATATCAATGAACCTGATGAACGCGATTTTACCATCATGTCTAACCATTTATATCAGCTTATGCCAGAATTCATGTAAATTTGTACTTTTTTTTACGTGTTCTGCCTGTTTTGAAATGGGGAGTCCAGATCGTGTACAATGAAGTGAGGAAAAGAATATTAATCAAGTTATTTCTGTAGGATCACCTAGAGTGAGGAAGGAAGAAATACACATGAATCAAATGAGTCAGCTAGATCAGATGAAGAGAATCAAGCATGAAATTACCCGTTTTGTGATGGTATACAAATTTGCCCTGGACGAAATTGAGACCAAGATCGAGATTCTAAAAGAAGAGTTCGAAGCCTTTCATGATTACAGTCCTATTGAACATACCAAGTCCAGATTGAAGTCTCCGGAGAGCATCCTGAAGAAATTGTACCGCAAGGGTTATCCGATTTCACTTGGCAACATTAAAGAGCATATCAAGGATA
>NZ_BBIW01000002.1 GCF_000732325.1 Paenibacillus sp. TCA20 | reverse complement strand
GGCAGAAGTCAGCACTAGACGATAACAAGTAATTAGATACATCCTATTTACTTAAATCATGGATTACAAATAATAATAAAACTACCCGATCTGACGTAAGATGCAGATCGGATTTTTTACATATATTCGTTTTTATACGAAAGGCTGATTCGCTGCACTTTTATACAACGGTTCAGGCCATTCACTCCATGGAAAATCACGGGGCGGAATGGATATCAACTGCACATGTTCCTTCGTCACGGGATGAGGGAAACCGACGGACACGGACCATAACGCAAGCTGCTGTCCTGGCTTGTTTAATTCCACTCCATACTTTTGGTCCCCATATAAAGGACATCCCATAGCCAAACATTGAACTCGAATCTGGTGGGATCTCCCTGTATGCAGCACGACCTGAACGAGTGACAGCTTGTCTGTCTGTCCCAGCACGTAATAATCCAATATGGCATTTTTGCCGCCAGGTGTGCCTTCCGGCACAACAGATACGATGTTTGTCTTCTCGTTCTTCAGCAGTGTGTGCGTAAGTCTGCCTTGTTTGGCAGGAGGAGTCCCATGAACAACAGCCATATAAGTCTTCTCAAACTTTCGGGTTCTGACCGCATCTGATAGCCTGGAAGCCGCTTTTGAAGTTTTGGCAAAGATCATAGCTCCTCCGACGGGGCGATCCAGACGGTGAACGAGGCCGAGATATACATTCCCCGGCTTAGAGAATCGAACTTTGATATCCTCTTTGAGGATGGACAGCATGTCCATATCGCCAGATGCATCGGCCTGTGTTGGCACATTGATCATTTTTTCGACACCAAGCAGGTGGTTGTCCTCGTATAATATAGATAGCGGCTGTAAATCACTCATCGGATTAAGACTCCCAGCGACCCAGGATTCCACAAGGCAGCATCATATTGGATGCTGTAATCGGGAGCCCGATCTCACCAGACGAAATTTTGCCGCCGTATTTATTTTGCATCGTCATCGTTAACATATTGGACAGCACGGTAGGTGAGATTCCTGTTGTATAGGAGTTGATGAGAACAAACAGCGGGTTATCTGTCAGAATTCCTGTACATGACTCTAGGAATGGATAAAGGTTCTGCTCCAGCTTCCACGTCTCACCGTTCGGTCCACGTCCATACGATGGAGGATCCATAATAATTGCGTCATAGCGATTACCGCGGCGATGCTCGCGTTGAACGAATTTGAATACATCGTCTGTTATATAACGGACAGGACGGTCGCCAAGTCCTGAGAGCTGTACATTCTCTTTAGCCCATTGAACCATACCCTTTGCTGCATCAACGTGTACAACGCTGGCACCTGCGTAGGCGCTAGCTACAGTGGCACCACCGGTGTAAGCGAACAAATTCAGAACTGAGATCGGCCTTCCGGCATTCTGAATCTTGTCGATCATCCAGCTCCAGTTCGCTGCTTGTTCAGGGAATAAGCCTGTATGCTTGAAATTGGTTGGCTTAATGTAGAATTTGAGCTCATCATATGAGATCGTCCAGCGCTCAGGGATTGGTTTTTTCATATCCCAATTGCCTCCGCCGGAGGAGCTGCGATGATAGTGGCCATGGACGTTTCTCCAGTCCCCAGTTTCCTTCTCTAGCGGCCAAATAATCTGCGGATCAGGTCTGCGGAGAATAATATCTCCCCAGCGTTCGAGCTTCTCGCCGCCGCCTGTATCTATAAGTTCATAGTCTTTCCATTGCTGTGATGCGTACATGTAATAATCCATCCTTCAAGTTCATCTTATATTTACGAATTGCTATAATTACAATTAGGTTCTATTGTACAACAATTACGTGTTTTCATGCCAGTATTCCCCGTTTTTTGCGTTATATTAGCTTAAGCTTGGAATCCATGCGGATTTGAATTCATTGGAAATGTGCCTAATCGTCTATTTTGGGGTAAAGTAAAAGAAGGGAGGTTTGATGATGAGCAATAGCAGAACTTGGATCGCAGTAACTCTTGTCGCCCTTGGTTTATTCTCCATCGTGTTGTATACATACTCATTTGTTGCGATGCAATCCGGATTTGATCTTGGATTTGTGCTATTCGGTGCTGCACCGCTGGCTTACGGCCTGTATGAGCTCTCTTCGATGAAGAAGAGACGGGAGCTTACCCTAGAGAAGGAGCTTATGAAACTCGCCATGAAGCATGAGTATCTCTTAACGATACCTGAAATATCGCTCTACACTGACCTTCACAGTAAGGAAGCAGAACAAATTATAGCCAGCTTGCGCAAAAAAGGGCTGGTCAAGATCAAGGTTGCAGAGAATGGAACATGGGTGTACGAATTTGAGCCTTTGCTGACGAAAGAACAAAAAATGACCGCTGAACGCGTATAATGCTGTGACCAGGCTGGATTCATATAAAATATAGTAAATAGAGGCTGAGCTGTTTTCTCTTCAGAGAAGGCGGCTCATTTTTGTGTCGAAAATTCAGGGTTAATTGCAATTGTCATTTAATTGTCGCAAGATAGCAGATCGGGCTGTCGTTCATTTACTGTTGACAATGAGAATCATTATCAAATATGATGATTTCATACCAAAAGTAAATGAGGGATAATTAACGATGGCAAACATCTTAATCGTATATGCAAGCTTAACAGGGAATACAGAAGAAATCGCCGAGCTTATTGCTGAAGGGGTACAGAATGCCGGTCATACAGCTGTGCTGAAATCAGCGGAGAATTGTAATGCTGACGAAATGCTGAAGTATGATGGCACAATGATCGGTCTGTACACCTGGGGAGACGGGGATCTGCCGGATGAGTTCCTAGATTTTTATGATGAGCTGGATGAGGTGGATCTAAGTGGATATAAAGTTGCCTTGTTTGGAAGTGGAGATACGTCATATGACTTGTTCTGCGGCGCTGTAGATACGGCTGAAGCCAAGCTGAAGGAGCGCGGTGCCATTGTCACTGAGCCTTCACTAAAAATAGAGTACAGTCCGCTGGACGAGGAGAAGAAGGACTGTAGAGCACTGGGTGAGCGTTTTGCTGGAATTTTAGCACAAGTATCCTAGACAGAGACATACATGGGAGAAGAGCTTAAGCGAGAAGGAGAGAGATATCAATGGAGAGACCTTCTGAAGCGATACCACATAAGAGGATATTAACGGATTATAAGCTGGAGGAAATGCTCTGGTCTGAAAGGTCCCTTAACCGACTAAGAAATTTAGCCAAGGGCAAGCAGCAGGGACTGGAATGGAGACATCGAGTTCAGTATGCTGTCAGTCATACGATAAACGATTACTACACCCTGACTCCGGAGGTTCGCAGAGAAGTACCGATTCAGTATTTGTTAGAGAAAAGATGGCCTAAACACGCTACAGGCTTTGAATCCAGTGATCACTTTTGGAATGTGAAATGGGGAGTAACCGATGAGCTTATCCGGTTGCTGACACAGCATACCGAGCTGTTACAGCCTGTCCTGCTGTATGAAGAGCACAAAGCTTATGTATCAGACTTACATATGGACCTGTCTGTTATTTTTCAGGTGGCATGGCAGCCTGATCATATGGTACACAAAGGGTTATATATCCAAAAGTATATCGTCAATTATAATGAAGAGGTCATTCGGGCATACCAGAACATGATGATTGTATTCTGCTACCATGCTTTTGGATGTATTCCGGAACGAATCGAAGTCAATTGTTTGCTGGACCGGCGTAAGATAACTCTAATACCAGATGAGCACAGATATGATGAGGCCTTGGATTATGTTAAGCTCGTTACCCCTCTATGCCTGGATACAGTTGGAGCGTCGGATATCCCGCTATACGACGCTCCAAGCAAAGTCAACTAACAGCTCAGAGATCATTTATCTTGCTGGGCTAGAAAGCTTTGCACCAGCTGACGATAATCTTCGTGATTATCATAGCTGTTGTACATCCGAATATGAACCGTTTGGGCGCTACCGAAGAAGAAGCGTTCAAATTGGCTTTGTCTTCCTCCAAAGGGTCCGGCAGTCAGCTCCCATACCAATCTGAATATAGCAATTCGATCCTTGGCCTCCGTTGTGAGGCCTTTTAAATATTGATTTACATATGGACTTAGTTCAGACGAAATATCATTATTCATAGGTGTCATGATGATGCCGCTGGATCCAAGCAATTGGAGCATATTGATTACTTCAAGATAAAATGGCGGAAACTGAATGCTTGCAGCGAGAAGTGGACTGCTTGAAGGGATCAGAATACCTTGTTCATCCAGCTCAGCAGAAGTCTCAGAAGCGAGTCTGAGCGCTTTAAAGTTTTCCAGCATAGTCATGATTTTTGCAACATTGGCAATAGAAAGAGACTCCAGCCCGACATTTTGTTCATCTGCCAATGCTTCAAATAAACCGAGAAGAAATTCAGTTTTGGCAATATAACGTGATATAATTTGATGTCCGATATGGGTATGAAAATGTCCCTCTTGAAAGAGCTTGAAGCCCATAGTCTCATCCCCATAATAGAACATGCGGTTATGAGGTACCAGTACCTTGTCAAAAATAACAAGGGTGTCCATCTCCTCAAATCTTGAGCTCAGGGGATGATCGTAGGATGATTCTGATGCATGACTTTCACGGCAAATAAAGGTCATTCCCTCAAGATCATTTGGAACGGCAAAAGCAAAAGCATAGGGGTTCACTTCTTCATCAGGTGTGAGAGAAGGGGTAGGGAAGACAATCATCTCATCACAGGTTGCTCCTTGCGTTGCCATCATGAAGGCTCCGCTGACGATGTATCCTTCCTCGGTGATTTCCTCCACTTTTGCAGCGATGGAATCCTCAAAAGGATCGATTTGACCGGACCATTTGCTAGCAGGAGGCTGAATAAAGGCATGGGATAGGGTGATATCATGATCTCTGCAATAGGCATAGTAATCTCTTAAGTTTTGAGCGAATGCGGGGTTATGCTCCTCCAGCGTATACGCGGCGGTATAGAAGGACATCATCGCCGTATTCATGTAATCGGGTGATCTTCCAAGAAAACCGTGATGCTCTCTTGACCATAGCTCTATCATCTTTCTTCGCTTCTGTAAATCTTCCAAGCTGCTTGGTGGTAGATACGATAGACCCACGGGCTCACCTGTGTCTGGAGATAAATAAGTCATTTGATCTTTATATTTGTCATCACACTGCATGTCATACAACTTGGCCTGCGTCTGAATGAGTCCACTAAAAATGGGATGCTTAGATAATGGCCCCGTAACTCGTTCACCTTTATACCATAAGTTAATGTTTTGGCGATCGATTCGTTCAATGTACTGTTTACCGTTCTTGATAGGCATATCTCTCACCTCTTTGGGTACTGTTCAACTCATGCGTCCCGATTTTATTTTTAGCATAATGTACGGGAGAACGAGTTCATAAGTACCTTGTACCTGGGCTTCTAGCCGAAGAAAGGGCGTTTGCCCTGCCATGACCAACCAGCAAAGTAGGGTGATCGTTAGGCTGCATATATTGAAGAAAGGAGCTTCTTGATTTTGAAACTTTTGTATAATGAAGATTTGCTAATGAAGTTTATCCAAATGTATGAGCTGGATATACTGCTGAACACCGTAAGTATTAACGATATGAAGCTGTATGAGCTTATGCATGGAGATCGGGTGTGCTCGAGCGGTGACGAGATTGACCATTTGTTTTTCCTGGTACAGGGCAGGCTTAAGGTCTATACGACCATGTCAAATGGAAAGTCTCTCGCTCTAAGGTTCAATGATCCGCTCAGCCTGATTGGAGACGTGGAGCTGGTGACGAAGAATAAAGCAAGTACGACAGTGGAATGTGTAAGGCCTGCCATTTTGATTGGGATCAGCTATTCAGCTCTTAATCAGCATTACATCAGTCAGCCGGCATTTCTGCATTTCCTGCTGGAGCATATGTGCTACAAGCTGACGAGTCTGAATCGTTCGAGCAGTGTTAATTTGCTATATCCGTTAGATAAGAAATTTGCGGGATATCTGACCTTCATGATGCTGGACTCAGAGAAGGGTGTTGTGTTGAGTAAAATACCCAGCCACAGCTTGAATGAAATTGCTGACTTGCTCGGAACAAGCTATCGTCATCTGAATAGGGTGGTCAAACAATTTTCGGAGATCGGCATCTTAGAGCGCAGGCGAGGGGAGCTCATCCTGTTAGATGAACAAAAGCTGAGAGAAATGGCACCTGATGATTTGTATTTAAAGCGATAGCACTCGCATCAAAATAAAGATGACAGCGATTCGCTGTCATCTTTAATATGTTCTATGGTCAATAGCAATGTGCTTAATAAAATGGTTGATTAAAACATGCGGTTAGCTGAGAAACGGAAGCATTTTTGCGCAAGGATTCAAATAAATGGATTGCCTTTTTGAAATAATTATCATTGTTGAGTCTGTCAGCCGCCCATAAGGTATAGACTGCTGTACACAGCGCCTCAGAATGCTGATCGTTCAGCTGCTCATACTGAGCAAGCAAATATTGATACGATAAATAATGGGAAGCCATTTTGCGTTCTGCATAATAATCGTAGCTGTTGATATTCTGCTTAAAACGCAATAACTGTCGATCAATACAGTATCCATGCTCAATTGCAGATTCAAGCAATGTAGAGAGACCGATCAGCACCGCATCACCTGAATGATTATCAAGATAAGTTTCATACTCGGACAGCTTGCTAATATTTCCGCGTAATATTTCCAATGTTAACAAATGAACTGCAGCGAATGATTTGAATTCTTCAATTACGGCTTCTCCCGCCTTCGTACCATCCCTAAGCCAGCTCAAATCCGAATATAAAGAAATATATTTGATCGACTCAGAGTATTGTTTTAGCTTTTGATACGATATGCTGGTCATTAAGTGACTATAGGCAAAATAGTAGATGATATGCTTGTCGTATACATTGGTGGGACAATTTCGATGTACAATATCAAAATGTACCCGTTCAGCAGCATGTAACAAAGCTTGAGATAAAGTAGTGACTTCCTCCCAGTCCTCGTGTGTGCAGCGTACTTCGATACTTTTGATAAGTGAATCCAGATGATTAGCTTTAACAAGTATATCAGGCTCTACGACCATACTCACCTTCTCCTCAGTCTCACGAATTTACTTTATTTTACATATAGGTATACCAAAGGTCAATATATTCGTGAAAATTGTTAGTTAATTAGATAAGAAAAATGTAAAGCTCATATAGCTAAATTAATTAGGGTCTAAGTTAGTGAATGATGACAAAGCAGATAGAACAGAATAGACAAATTATCGAGAAGAAAAATTAGGGGGGATCAAGGCTTTCCTATTGCTAAGAACTCAATTATTATTAAACGATTTTTTTGAAATATAAACAAGAATAAAGAATGTTTTGTGGCAACATATATTGATGGTTAATATGAATTTAATGCTTCATGTTGTGAGTTTCTGTTGAAGTATGAATAAGTGTATTTGCAGTTATCATAAACAGAATGGATTATTGCAGAAATGGAGGAGCTTATGATTAGAGAAACGGAAGGCCATCATTTAAATCAACTCACTCAAGAAAATCAAAAACTCACGGCTGCAGCTCACGAAGAACTTCTGCATGCGGCTTACCGTCAGTTGAAAAATGATTTTGATTCCAAACTCGCAGAAACAGATACGGTGTACCCGCCTCTCTCTCCGGCTCAGCTTATGTTCTTAATGAACTATGCCAAGGTACATAATCAGTCCAAAGCGTTGGAGATGGTGGAATATACACTTCATCAAATGTACAAAAGCAATATTTATGATCACGTGGGTCATGCGTTTTTCACATATTCGGCAGATGAGAAGGGCTTTGTTCCGCATTTTTAAAAAAATGCTGAATGACAATGCCTGGCTCGCAATGACTTACCTTGAAGCATATCAGTTAACAGAGCATCCGCTGTATGCGGAAATCGCAGAATCCATCTTCTCATATGTGTTAAGCGAGATGACGTCGCCTGAAGGGGCTTTTTATGCTGTAGAAGGTGACAACTCGGAAGGGGAGACGGAAGGGTATTATGGATTTACTCGGCAAGAGATTGAAGACGTACTGGGTGTAGAGGAGATGCATCGATATTGTAATGTATACAGTATTGAACCTGAGAGGGATACTCCAGGACAAAGCATTCCTAATCTGATGAAAGGGACTCCCGAGGAGCAGGCAGAACGGAGAGGATTAAATCCACTCGCCCTGCGTAATTTGCTCGAGGAAGACCGGAAGAAGCTGTTGCAATATCGCGAGACGAGAGTGCGTCCAGTCAAGGATAACCGCATAGGAACAGCTTCAAATGGACTGATGATCGCAACCTTGGCCAAGGGGGCTAAAGCATTGCAGCAGACGAGATATGCTGATGCTGCAGCACAGGCTGCTGAATTCATATGGAACAAGCTGCGTGATGACGAGGGCAATTTGCATTCAGTCTATCATGATGAAGAGCTGACTCATGCAGCGAATGTAGACGACTATGCCCATTTGGCTTGGGGACTGATGGAATTATATGAAGCAACAGGGCAGCCCGCCTATTTAGCTAAGGTACTGGAGCTTAAGGATGCACTGTTCAGACTGTATTGGGACCCCGCAGAAGGCAACTTCCAACGGTTTGGAGTAAGTCGAGTGCAGCGATATAATGACAATAATGGGATGGATGGAAGAGCAGGGCTTGCAAGTGCTGGGGTTCTCCCCTTGCTGATCACCAAATGGGCAGCTACAACTCAGGATGGTGAGCTGAAGCAGAAGGGAGAACGATGGCTTTATACTATGGCAGGAGCTGCGAATGCTCATGCTGACAGTCAGGCCATGTATCTGCTTGGCGTGTCCTATGCACGGCAAGGAGGGCGCCAAATTATAATCAGTGGAAGAACGAATGATATCAAGGTGCAGGAGATGATCTCCATCATCCAAAAATCATATATACCTGATGCTTCCCTTATCATTAATTATGAAGGCAAGCAAGATCATGAGGTCTTAGCCGAACTTATTCCTGGTCTCGTCGACAAGCCCGCCATTAATGGAGAGGGAACCGTGTACATTAGTCGGGACTTCTCCTGCAGCGATCCTATAACTTCAACGGAGCAGCTTCGAGAAGAGTTTAAGCCTGTGAACTAATAAGTAAAAATAAAACCGCCTCGAGCTTATGCTCGAGGCGGTTAACGTTAACCGACTACGTACGAATTCTGGCTGTAATTTCTTCATCAAGCTCTAGTGTAACATCCTCACGGTAGGCACGGACATTATACTCTTGATGTACATATCGTAGAATAGCTTCAATCATATTGGATTCAATGAGAAATCGACTGCGGCCTTGAGCCCAAACCTCGGCTGAGTAGCCTGTATCTTCATCCCAACTAAGCTCCACCTGGACATCTGTCGGTTTGATTTGCTTACGTTCAGCGATATGAAGACATATGGCATTAACGATCTCATCCATTGTGATAACCATAGAGCTTAGTACCGTCCGTTTCCGTCATAGATGTTGCGGGATTTTTCCTTCTCTTCACGACGTCTCTTGATGGCTCTGTAGATACCTACACCCAGGCTGATTAATACAAAGATAGCAAGAAGGTTGATTGCAAGACCAAGAAGTTCTCCGAAGAAGCCCATACCTCCGAACAATCCGCCGAAGAGCATACCTGCAAGTCCACCAATCATTAGACCTTTCATAAGTGAGCCGCCGCTAAAGAATCCGCGGTTTTGGTTCGTTGTAGAGTTGGTAGCATTGTTATTACGATTCGTTGTGGAATTTGAAACATTGCTGTTACTATCATTCGAACGATTAGGTGTATTTGTATAAGATTTAGTTCCGGATTTGAAACCGCCGCCACCACGGCGTGCATCTGCATTATCTGGAATTGCTACGGTCGAGAAAATCAAAGTAAATGCCATCATGACCATAAGTAGACGTTTTGAACTGAACCATTTTTTCATGTGAGAAATGTTACCTCCTAAGAGTGATTTTTAGTGTTTAATACATACATACGCTCAAAAAATATGTTGGTTTCATATTTTTTAATTTAATGTGAATTGGATACTTCTTGTTCAGCATGACCGGAACGAATCAGGTCGGATACCCAATCACACCATTCCATTCCTGCCTTGGCTTTCATTGCTGCCTTCGTGTTGACAATATAATCACCGAAATAGGAATGTGTGGGTTGCACCGCTTCGTCTGGAAGCGCTTTGAGAAGATCTTCATAATAATCTTGACGAATCTGGTACCACTGTCTGCGTTCTTCAATCCATTGTCTGAGCAGAGCCGGATTCGTGATTTGAAAACAAATCAGCCGAAGACTCAGTTCGTCCCGAATAGGCGATGTTGACACGGGTGTATACATCCATTCCAATAATACCTGTATTCCCTTATCCGTGATCGTATACATCTTCTTATCCGGCTTATCTGTCTGCTCAATCCAGCGTGAAGAGAGAAGCTCATCCTCTTCCATACGGGATAGCAGCGGATAGATCTGACTGTGTTTGGCCGGCCAGTGGGGCTGAATCCTCAGCATGAGATCATAGCCAGATGATTCATCACGTGTCAATAACCCGAGCAAACCATAAGACAGTATGTTCAAGTGGACATGTCTCCTTTACTAAACTATAGTCTTGAATAATAGCGTAAAAGCGTTTTCCAAGACTATATATGTTTAAAAGTGTACACCACGACTGTATGGTTTGACAACCGTTATTGCTGTATGACGGATAAACTGTTGTTATAAATGTCACAGAAATTTAATAAAAAATGGCCTGGACTGCTGATCAGCAATCCAGACCCAAGGGATTAGAGAGATGCCTGGTTCTCATAACCATCCACAACAAGATCGAGTGCGCCTGTCTTAGGATCAATGATCATGCCGTGAACAGGAGTACCTGGGGGCAATAGTGGGTGATTACGAATCAACTCCACAGTTTCCATTACCCCTTCATGGACATTGTCAAACCCGCGCAGCCAGCGATCGAGCTTAATTCCTGCATGGTCGATCGTCTTGAGCACTTTCTCGTCGATGCCACGTTCCACCATATGCGAGAGCATCGCTTCACCATTTAGAGAGGCCATGCCGCATTCATGATGACCGACGACGACGACCTCATCAGCACCCAGCTCATATAAGCCGACTAGAACGCTTCGCATCGCACTTCCGAATGGATGAGAGATGATAGCCCCGGCCGTTTTAACGATCTTGACATCACCGTTTTTGAAGTTCATTGCTTTGGGAAGCAGCTCGACAAGACGGGTGTCCATACATGTTACGATCATCATTTTCTTCTGCGGGAATTTATCGGAGATATAGGCTTCATATTCTTTTTTCTCCACAAAGTTACGATTATGCTCCATGATTTGACTAATACTGTTCATTGTTTATACCTCCAGTTAATGAGTAGTTATTTTCTAAGCATTGACCGCACGTTCATCGCGCGGAAAAATGTATAACCCATAGTGCTGACCACTGCTGGATAGACGTAAGGACAGGTCTCCGGGATCGGTTGCCAAATTCAGCTCTTCTTCAAAAAAAACAGCCTTCTGGCTGTCCAAAATAAACGTAAGATCCGAAACGTTCGTATCCATTACGATATCCCCGTCTTCTTGCTCATCTACAATACGAAACGCAGGGACTCCGCTAACCGCACAGCCGCATCCCTCGCTGTCGTACATCAGTCGAATGAAGCCTGGCCTGTTACCGAGAACTTTGGTCAGGAGTTCTTCAGCTGCCTTACTAAGATTGATTTTCATAATGTAGGCCCACTCCTTTATTTAATCTTTTAGGGCGTGTCTTAAAACCCTAGTTAACGCTCTTAAATGTTGATTATAATCTTACCTAAAAGTATGATCAATAGGTAGGCGAATTAAAATATGGATGGGGTGACGATTATGAGCCAGCAATTACAGGCTAAATTAGAGCAATTTCTGGATCTGAACAAAAAAATCAAAAGCTACAATGAAGCGATTGGACTCCTGCACTGGGACATGAGCACCGGGGCACCGCGCAAAGGAATTGATACCCGTTCAGAGACGATCGGAATGCTGTCATCGGAAGCTTTTAAACTGCAAACATCGGAAGAAATGAAAGAATTGATCTCGTATTTAAATGAGGAGAGCGCATTTGCTGCCCTGTCAGATGTGCATCAGCGATTGATCAATGATTGCAAGAAAGAGCTCGAACGCACACAATCTGTTCCGCCCGAGAAGGTTCGTGAGTTCAGTGTTCTTACGGCTCAATCTCAAGCGAAATGGGAAGTAGCCAAGGAGAAGGCTGACTTTGCTTCGTTTGAACCCTACTTATCCCGAATTGTTGCCATGCAGAGTGAATTTATTGACTATTATGGTGTAAAAGATACACGTTATGACACATTGCTGGATATGTATGAGCCGGATTTAACGGTTGAGAAGCTGGATGAAGTATTCAGCCGATTAAAAGCTCGAATTGTTCCCCTGCAGGAAGCAATTAGTCAGTCTATACATAAGCCGGACACTTCCTTCCTCAATCAATCCTTTGATATTAAGCAGCAGTCCGAATTCAGTAAATATATATTGAAGGAAATGGGATATGATTTTGAGGCAGGCCGATTGGACGAGAGTGTACATCCTTTTGCAATGGGATTAAATCCCGGTGATGTTCGTATTACAACTCATTATTATGATACAGATGTGGCGAGCGCCATCTTCAGCTCTCTTCATGAAGGCGGTCATGCCCTCTATGAGCAAAATATTGATTCAAGCCTGGCAGGGACTCTCCTTGCCGAAGGTACATCGATGGGAATTCATGAGTCTCAATCGAGATTATGGGAGAATATGATCGGCAGAAGCCGGGCTTTCTGGGAGCATTATTATCCGGTATTACAGAACTATTTTCCAGAGCAGCTGGAGAACATTTCTCTGGATCGTTTCTATGAAGCCATCAATAAGGTAGAAAGCTCGCTGATCCGCATTGAAGCCGATGAGCTTACTTATAATCTTCATATCATTATCCGCTATGAGATCGAGAAGATGCTCTTTAATGAACAGCTGGATGTGAAGGACCTTCCGCAGGTATGGAACGAGAAATATAAACAATATTTAGGCGTTACTCCTCCTGATGACGGAGCAGGTGTGCTTCAGGATGTTCACTGGTCAGGCGGAGACTTTGGTTACTTTGCCTCCTACTCGCTTGGAAATATGTATGCAGCCCAAATCATGAATACAATGGCCAAGGAGCTTCCAGAATACGAGAATTATATAAAGGAAGGGAACCTTGCTCCAATCAAAGAATGGCTGACAGAGAAGGTCTACCAATACGGCAAATCCCGCAAGCCTTCCGAATTGATTGTTGCTATTACAGGAGAAGAGCTGAATCCGGATTACCTTGCCGATTATCTGGAGAGTAAATATAAAGAAATCTATAAACTATAAAGAGATAACTGTATCGTTAAACATAACTTGTCAAGCTGAAGGATTCTACAAGAGTCCTTCAGCTTTTTTTGCGTGAATAAGAGCGTAGTTTAAGAGAGTTTATACCGGGCTGATTAACCAATTGCGAATGGACTGCATAAATATGGTTCATACATTCTTTATTTCAAGGGAGGGCTATTCAATGAAAGGAAAAGCTTGGTGGATGCCTGCTGCAATTCTGCTGCTGTTATTCAGCGTCGTCCTAAGCGGCTGCAGCTCAAGCAGCAGCGGTAACGTGAAGGTTAACGTTGGCGAAGTAACCCGCTCTGTTTTTTATGCACCAGAGTATGTCGCTCACGCGCAAGGCTTCTTCGAGGAAGAAGGTCTGGATGTTGAGATTCAAACCACGGCAGGGGGAGACAAGACGATGGCGGCACTGCTTGCAGGCTCCGTCGATATCGCGCTGGTCGGTTCGGAAACGTCAATCTATGTGTATCAGCAGGGAGCAGAGGACCCGGTCATTAACTTTGCACAGCTGACGCAAACGGATGGCACCTTCTTATTTGCGAGAGATCAATCGGCGGAGTTCGATTGGGATCAGCTGAAGGGGAGCGAATTCCTTGGTCAAAGAAAAGGCGGCATGCCGCAAATGGCCGGTGAGTTTGCCCTAGGTAAGAAAGGGATCGATCCACATCAGGATTTGACACTGATTCAGAACATTGATTTTGCCAATATCACGTCTGCGTTTGCATCAGGAACAGGCGATTATGTACAGCTGTTCGAGCCGCAAGCTTCCATCTTCGAAAAAGAAGGAAGAGGCAAGGTAGTTGCTTCCTTTGGTGTGGAGAGCGGCAAGCTTCCGTATACCGTATTTATGACCAAACAGAGCTTCATCAAAGACAACCAAGACGTGGTCAGCAAATTTACGAACAGTATTCATAAGGCACAATTGTGGGTGGAAGAGCATACGGCAGAAGAAATAGCCGATGTGATCATGCCCTATTTTAAAGACGCGGATCGTGACATTATTGTGAGCAGTGTACAACGCTATAAGGATCAAGGCACGTATGCTTTGGACCCGATTATTGACGATAGCGAATGGAATAACCTGCTTGATGTAATGGAGAATGCTGGCGAGCTGCAGGAGAGAGTCCCTGCGTCTGCGATTGTAGACAATACTTTTGCTGAAGAGGCTGCTGGAAAGTAAGGTTCGCCGTTCATAAAAAGGATGTGAACAAATGACACGGATAGAACTGGATCAAATAACACATGTGTACGTAACGGAACGGGAGGCAAAGCTGGCTCTGGATTCCATTAGTCTGGAGGTCGAGGCTGGCGAATTCGTCAGCCTGGTAGGTCCAAGCGGATGCGGCAAAACGACCATTCTGTCCATGATTGCAGGCCTGCTGCAGCCAACGAAGGGAGAGGTGCGTCTAGCCGGAGAAAAAGTCACTTCACCTTCTTCCCAAGTGGGCTATATGCTGCAGCAGGACTATTTGTATCCATGGCGCACAATTATGGCAAATGCCTCGATTGGACTTGAGCTTACTGGACAGCTCAGCGAAGCTTCGCTTCAAGCAACGCGAGATCTGCTCGCGGAGATGGGGCTTGCAGGAACAGAGGACGCGTATCCGCAGGCATTGTCAGGTGGAATGCGTCAGCGTGTGGCTCTGGTAAGAACGCTCGCAACGAATCCTGATCTGCTGCTGCTCGATGAGCCCTTCTCGGCTCTGGATTATCAGACCAAATTGCAGCTGGAGGACCTGATCTCAGATACGCTGAAGAAGCAGGGCAAGACAGCTATTTTGGTTACACATGATCTATCTGAAGCCATTGCAGTAAGTGACAGAGTCATCGTGCTGGACAAAAATCCGGGACGAATCCGCAAGACGTTTGAGGTTCCTGCATCCATCAGGGATGCTCAGCCGTTCCATGCAAGAGAGCAGCAAGGATTTAATGATCTGTTTAACGAAATTTGGGGAGAGCTTGATGACTCCGGGGGAAAGGGGTGATCATGTCTAATGGAAGAAGCAAAACCGTTGGAAGCAGCACGTCATGAAAAAACGCAGGATGAGCAGTGGCTTCACAATATTCATCTCCAGCACAAGAAGCGGAGAAGAAGATGGAGAAGATATGTCAGTCTGACACAGATTGCGATTCTGATCATGATGTTTCTGTATTGGGAAGTTGCGGGCAGATTAAAATGGATCGACGTGCTTCTGTTCAGCTATCCTTCAAAGATTGGCGCACAGCTGTGGAAGGATGTGGTCAGCGGCGAAATATGGCTCCATACCACAGTCACGGTGTTTGAAACGATTGTTGGCTTCCTGCTGGGTACACTGCTCGGCACACTCATCGCTGTACTGATCTGGTGGTCCCCTTTCTTATCGAAGGTGCTTGATCCTTATTTGGTCGTACTGAATAGTATGCCGAAGGTGGCGCTTGGACCGATATTTATCGTCATGTTTGGCGCAGGCTTTACTGCGATTGTCATGACCACCATATCGATTACAGTTATCATTACAACGCTTGTTGTGTATAACAGCTTTAATGAAGTGGATCCTAACTATGTAAAGGTTGTACGTACATTTGGAGGAAACCGGAAGCATATTTTTCGCAAAGTGATCTTCCCTGCATCCTTTCCTGCGATCGTCTCCACACTTAAGGTAAATGTAGGTCTGGCCTGGATCGGGGTCATTGTGGGAGAGTTTCTTGTTGCGAAGGAAGGCTTGGGATATTTAATTATATATGGTTTTCAAGTGTTCAATTTTACACTCGTTATGTCGAGTCTGATTGTAATTGCTGTAGTAGCGACGGTAATGTATCAACTGGTAGCATGGCTCGAGCGTAAGCTGATGAATGGCAGGGAGCATTAATTTACCACAGGGCTGAACTATTGATTCTATCCCGCATCAGTCCATATGTCTGTGACATGTCACATTGTTCCAGAAGGGAAAATCGTGTACGATTGATACCTACGATCTGAATGGGTACTAATATAATGGAATCGTTATTTATTGTACTCGCCTTATAGAGAGAAGAGAGGGTTATCATACATGGGTTTCCGCGTTATCAAAACAGCGATTGCTGCCTTAATGGCTGTGCTGCTGGCTGATGCTATGCAGTTAAAAGGACCAACGTCAGCAGGATTGCTGGCCATACTGGGTGTCGATGTTACACGTAAAAGAAGCCTGAAGACGATCTCGGCGCGATTTTTTGCGTCCGTAGTAGGGCTTCTTTTTGCTTCTGTACTTTTTTTCCTTTTTGGATTTCATTACTGGGTGCTGGCGATTTATATCCTCACGGCATTTCCTGCGATTGTACGGTTTGGCTTTAAAGAAGGCATTGTCACAGGGTCCGTCGTTGTCTTTCGTGTATTTAGCGGAGGAGAGATGAGCCTTGAAGTCATTTGGACACAAATACTGCTGCTCATTGTTGGGCTTGGCTCGGCGATGGTCGTTAATTTAGCTTATATGCCAAAATCGGATAACATGCTCTTGAACATCCGTCATGAGATCGATGAGCTGTTTTCGGTAATTTTCACCCAGTTTGGCCGTACACTGAGAGATCCCTCTTACGTGTGGACAGGTGCTGAATTGATGGAAGCTGAGAAGGCAATAGACAAAGGAGTAGCAGCCTCCAAGCTGTATCTTGAGAATCAAGTGATCCACCCCAACGAGGAATGGACTGCATACTTTTATATGCGCAAGACCCAGCTGGATTCAATTCAGCATATGATGCATCTGATCTCACAGGTATATACGACCATGCCGCATGCAGAAATGGTAGCTGAATTGTTCGAGCAGTTAAGTGATGATGTATGTAATGAGTTCTATACTGGACGGACGGAGAAACTTCTAAGCATGGTAGAGCAAGAGTTTAGAACGATGGATCTGCCCACAACAAGAGAAGAATTCGAGATTCGTTCGTCGATCCGGCAGCTGTGCCGGGAACTCGCTTTGTACTTGAAGATTGCGAAGAAGGACAAGGCACCGTTCCCTGTCCCAGCAAAAGGAAATTAGCTTATTCAGCATCTAAGCCGCTATAAATTAAAAGTTATCTTTTTCAATTATATTTATCTTTAAATTGGTAACAAACGCCCATGTCCTGCATACATATAAATGGAATGATTGTATGGAGGAGGTTCAAAGATGTCATTGAGTCATAAACATCAATGTAGAGAGATTATAACGAAGGCGATCTGCGGCAAGGGTCGTAAGTTCTCTACCGTAACACATACCGTGACTCCGCCACATAATCCTACCAGTATTTTGGGGGCATGGATTATTAACCACGAGTACGAATCGGTCCCGGCAGGAGACGGAATTGAAGTTATTGGTACTTACGATATCAACATCTGGTATTCCTATGACCAAAACTCTCAAACCGATGTAGCGAAAAAGACAGTATCTTATGTAGAGAACATTCCACTATCTTACCTGGATCCTAAGCATCGTGCCTCCACTGTTGAGGTCTCTGCGGATGCAACGCAGGAACCGAGCTGTGTAGAGGCGACGGTAGCTTCGGGCGGAGGCAGTGTAGTCATCCGCGTGGAACGCGAGTTTGCAGCTGAGATGGTTGCTGAAACCAAGGTTCGTGTTGTCGTGTGCACGAATAACTGCAGTGAAGATGCAGACAAAGATTATGAATTCGGCTCACTTGATGGCGATTTTGACGAGCTTGATCCTGACTTGCTGGATGATGAGATCTAATTGGTGCTGCAACACCTATATGGCAATATATGCGCCGAACCTTTCGGCGTAGAGGGCGGCAGCCCTCCTTTTTTTATTTCTTTTTTTGGGGGAAGGACGGTCTAGATGCCATGGTTGTAATTCGAAATCCAGAGCATTACGAGTCGATGACAATGGAGGAGCGTGACGCAAGATTAACCCGCTCAGGACTTCGTTCTTCCCTAATTCATCCTAAGGAGAACAAGCTGCAGTTCCATGTGACTTACGAAGTCTTGGTCAGTCAGCTTCATGCGTTAAGAATCGTGAAAAAGAGCTATACCGGAATTCGGGAAGGTAACTTGACGGTACTGAAAAGGGAGGATAACACTTCACTCTACAATCGAATTGAACGTGCTGCGGTTCGAGCGGCATATGCTCTAAATCTGGAGCATGCGGAGATTGTGCTGCAGGCAGGAGGACAGCAAGGCATTAGCGTAAGCAGCGTTCATGCGCAGCCATGGTTAATTAGAGAAGGAATCGCTGAGTTGTACGAACAGGCCATGATGGAAAAGCAGCTTGCACTTGAAGCAGAAAGTAATTTACATACGTCTCCGGTACTCGGTATGGATCCCGAATTTCTACTCGTTAGTCAACAGGAGAATAGAGTGGTTCCTGCTTCCTTATTTCTGGAGCGAACGGGCGAAGCCGGGTGTGATGCGGTAACTCGAGGCGGACGAAGATCGTATCCTGTTGCGGAGCTGAGGCCTATGCCAAGCTCAGAGCCGCGTGAGCTGCTCGCTCATTTGATGCATGCGTTCTTAACTGCTTCCACGCTGATTACGGATCGCACGCTGTTATGGAGAGCCGGCGGGCTTCCGGTAAGCGGGCTTCCGCTTGGCGGACATGTACATTTTAGCAGAGTGGTGCTGACCTATGATCTGCTCCGTGCCCTCGACAATTACTTGGCGCTTCCGATCGCCGTATTGGAAGATCCTCGCAGCAGTGGCAGACGACCGAAATACGGCTACTTGGGTGATTTTAGAACTCAGCCATATGGCGGCTTCGAGTACAGAACACTCCCGAGCTTCTTGGTGTCCCCAATGGTTGCCAAAGGGGTCGTGTCCATAGCTTATTTGGTCGCTGCCAATTACAGGGTTCTCCAGCGAAGACCGCTTGATCTTACCGAGAATCATGAAGCCTTTTATAAGGGAAATAAACCAATTCTTCGCGGACTGGTTCATCCCTTGCTGCAGGAATTAACAGCTCTGCCCGATTACAACCGTCATCATAAATATGTGAATCCCTTGATCAATGCACTGTATCTAGGGAAGACATGGGATGAATCCAAGGATATAAGACCTCTCTGGAATATTCAGCAAAAGCCATGAATATGAGGTCTCTTTTTGATATAATAAGCGGATGAATCCGTATCATCGTTCAGATAAGCTATACTGAATGTATGATAGGACTCGATATGATCGATGCAAATTGTGTGGCAGGAGTGGTATAATTCATGGCTCAATATACGCCAATGATTGAACAATATTTAAAGGTAAAAGAGCAGGCGCAGGATGCGTTTCTTTTTTTTAGACTTGGTGATTTTTATGAGATGTTTTTTGAGGATGCAACCCTTGCCGCGAAGGAACTGGAGATTACGTTAACCGGCCGTGAAGGCGGTGGCGGAGAACGTATTCCAATGTGCGGCGTGCCTTATCATTCCGCCGATAATTATATTCAGCGATTGATTGAGAAAGGGTATAAAGTTGCAGTATGTGAACAAATGGAAGATCCGGCCGCAACCAAAGGAATGGTACGCCGAGAGATCGTGAGAGTGATTACGTCGGGCACCGTCATGGAAGGCAAGACGATTGGCGAGAAGTCAAACAATTATATGATCTGCTTGACACAAACCAGCGGTGTTTTGGCGATTGCTGCCTGCGATTTATCTACTGGAGAGCTGTATGTTACCTCTGCTCCATATTCTGAAAAGTGGCTCAAAGATGAAATTGGCATCTATGAGCCCTCTGAGCTGATCGGAGATGCCGAGCTGCTAGAGACGGTGCAGTCCGAAATGCTGGCAGGTAACCGGAAGATCACCTATACGGCTATTGACAAGAGTAAATCTGAGCTTGTGATAACCCAATTTGGTGAAGCTGCCTGGGCCCGTTTGGGGGAAGAGCGCAGACATTGCCTTGCGACGTTGTTTGCCTATCTGCATGAGACTCAGAAGCGCTCATTGGGCCAATTGACTCAAATCCAGACGTACGAGCCCGATCATTACATGATTCTCGATCCATTCACCCGAAGAAATTTGGAGCTTGTAGAAACGGTACGCGACCGCTCCAAGAAGGGCTCGCTTCTATCTCTGATAGATAAGACAGAGACTTCCATGGGAGCGAGGATGCTCAGACGCTGGATTGATAAGCCGCTGCTCCAACGACAGAAGATTGAGGAGCGTCTTGAAGCGGTGGACAAGCTGTATAACCAATTTATTCTGCGAAGCGACATTCGCGAGCAGCTGAAGGAAATCTATGATCTGGAACGACTCGTTGGTCGAATTGCATTCGGCAATGCCAATGGACGGGATTTGAATGCGCTCAAGGTGTCTCTTGATATGATTCCTGCGCTTGCCAAGCTGTGTGCAGATTCTCCTTCAAGCACCTTGCGCCATATTGCAGAAACGATGGATGATTGCTCGGATTTGCGCGATATGATTCATCATGCCATCGTGGACGAGCCGCCTGTATCTGTCAGAGAAGGCGGAATGATACGTGAAGGATATCATGAGCATTTGGATGAGCTGCGTTATGCAAGCGTGAATGGCAAGCGCTGGATCGCGGAGCTAGAAGCACAGGAACGTGAAATTACTGGAATCCGTTCACTTAAGATCGGTTATAACAAAGTGTTCGGCTACTATATTGAAGTGACCAAATCGAATATTTCCTCCCTTCCTGAGGGCAGATATGAACGTAAGCAAACTTTGGCAAATGCAGAGAGATATATAACACCTGAGCTGAAAGAGAAGGAGTCTCTCATTCTGGAAGCCGAAGATAAGATGGTCGGGCTTGAATATTCATTATTTATTGAAATTCGTGATCAGCTTAGTAAAGAGATTAAAAGATTGCAGAAGTTAGCTGAGCAGGTTGCAGAGATTGATGTGTACCATTCACTTGCTGCCGTCAGTGCAGAGCGCGGATTTGTTAAACCGAGCATCACGGATGGATTTGACATGAAGCTTATTGAAGGACGGCACCCTGTTGTAGAATCGGTCATGCGTGATGGTGCATTTATGGCAAACGATACGGTGTTAACACAGGAGGATCCACGAATTCTGCTGATTACAGGTCCGAATATGGCGGGGAAGAGCACGTATATGCGTCAAGTGGCGCTCATCTCTATTCTGGCTCAAATTGGCTGCTTCGTTCCGGCCGTGGAGGCAGAGGTTCCGATTATGGATCGGATATTTACGAGAATCGGCGCCGGTGATGACTTGATCGGTGGTCAGAGTACCTTTATGGTAGAAATGGCTGACATTCAGGTGATGACGGAAAAGGCAACTCCGCGAAGCCTGATCATTATCGACGAGCTGGGGCGTGGAACCTCAACGAGCGAAGGTATGGCGATTGCTCAGTCGGTTATTGAATATGTGCATGATCACATCGGGTGCAAAGCTCTGGTCTCTACTCATTTTCATGAGCTTGCCCATCTGGAGGATAGTCTTCCTTCTCTTCGAAATTATTCAATGGCCGTGCAGGAGAAGGAAAATGAAGTGCAGTTTCTACGCAAACTGATCCCCGGCGCGGCAAGCAGCAGCTACGGTATTTATGTCGCAAGACTGGCTGGACTGCCGAGCTCGATCATTGACCGTGCCAGCAGGCTGATCCACACCATTGAGGAGCACTCATTTGATATCGCTGGTGAAGGACATAAGGAGCCGCTTGAGACCGATTACCATCAAGCCGAGAAGGAAGCGGCAGCTTCGTCAGATCAAATGATGCTGAACGAGACCAAATTAGCTGCGAAGATGTTTGAAGAGGAGAAAATGGAAGTGCCGGCTGCTTCGTCTAATGAAGTTGTTCAGCTGTCGATTTTCGGAGATGAACTACTTGAGCCGAAGAAGAAAGCGTTGCAGGAAGCAAATGAGCTGGACCCAGTTGTCAAGCAGCTGATTAAACGGCTGAAGAATGCGGATTTAATGAACATGACGCCGCTTCAAGCGATGCAGCTCGTGAATGAATTAAAAATGAAAGTAACGGATATGTGAAGTTATTAACTTATAAACTTATAAATAAAAGGGAGGGGTAAAAGGTGGCTAGAATTCATGTGCTGGACGAGCATATTGCCAATCAGATCGCTGCCGGTGAAGTGGTGGAAAGACCCGCTTCTGTCGTTAAGGAGCTTGTGGAAAATTCCATTGATGCTGGAAGCACCCGAATTGATGTATCCATACATGAAGGAGGGCTCCAAAGCATCCGGATCACCGATAATGGAGGCGGAATTGATGCAGAGGATATGGAAACCGCCTTTTACCGCCATGCTACGAGTAAAATTGCAAACGGTCGGGAATTATTTGAGATCACGAGTCTTGGTTTTCGAGGAGAAGCCTTGCCGAGTATTGCTGCCGTTTCCAAAGTAAGGCTGATTAGTGCGACTGAATCCGACGGCCGTGGCCGTGAGATTGTCATTGAGGGCGGCAAGCTGATCAAGCATGATGATATTACAGCTTCTCGCGGGACCGATTTTTTGGTTGAGGAGCTGTTCTACAATACCCCGGCCAGATTGAAATATATGAAGACGATTCAGACGGAGCTTGGGCATATCTCGGATGTTCTGTACAGAATGGCGTTATCTCACGCAGATATCGCATTTACGCTAAGGCATAACGGCAACCTGCTCCTGCAGACCCTTGGCAATGGAGATCTGCTTCAGGTCATTGCTGCGATATATGGAACCTCGGCTGCCAAAGCAATGCTCCCGATCAGCGGGGATAATCTGGATTACCGAATCAGCGGTTATGTAAGCAGGCCAGATCTTACAAGGGCTAATCGCAATGGCATATCGACCATCATCAATGGCCGTTATATTAAAAATTACGGTCTGAACCAAGCTCTGCTTAAGGCCTACCATACGCTGCTTCCTGTCAATCGGTTTCCGCTTGCCGTATTGCAGCTGGACATGCATCCGTCATTAGTGGATGTTAACGTTCACCCGGCAAAATTGGAGGTTCGATTCAGCAAGGAGCCTGAGCTGTATGCCTTTGTGGAGGAATACACCCGTGCTGCACTTAGGCAGGAAGTGCTCATTCCTCAAGTGATTAAACAGAGTATTGGAAAGCCGGAGAGCAAATCGTTTATCCAGGAGCAATTTCATTTTACTAAATCGAAGCCGAAGGAAGAGCAGGCGAATGCATCGAGTTTGGACAGATCTGGAACTTCATCCTTATCGAGAACTGAGAAGAAAATATATAATCCATCGGATCAGCAAGGTGTTAGCCGACCTATTTATGGAAGGGAAATGAGCCAGTCTCTGCCTCGGCCAAGCGAAGCTGAGGACAGGGAACGATCAAGCACAGCAAATACCGAGAGTGCGGCAGGGGGTTCTAATGCTGCACCGATTGAAGATATCGATGACAATTTCAATAGGCTCGATTCTTCCAACTACCACAATACAGATAAGCAAAATGATCATCATACTCAGGACAGTCAGTCTTATGTGCCTAATGTGAAGGACAAGCAGCATGTGATTAGAGAAGCGAAACTGAATCGTGCAAATGGGGATTATTACCGGGATAGTGCTGCGCTGAAGTCTAAGAATGCACAAGGAATGAGCAGGAATCATTATGCTCAGCTGGCGGGGATAAAGGCGGAGCTGCCACAGTTCCCTGAGCTGGAGCTGATCGGACAGCATCACGGAACTTATTTGATCGCACAAAATGAGAACGGGCTGTACCTGATTGACCAACACGCTGCACACGAGAGAATTAACTATGAATTCTACTACAATCAATTCGGAAATCCGGTTGAGGCTTCTCAGGAGCTCCTGCTCCCGATTACGCTGGAGTTCACACCTTCGGAGGCAGAGCAGCTGAAGGACAAGCTCCATTGGTTTGAGCAGGCTGGGGTATACCTCGAGCATTTTGGTGGACAAACCTTCCGTGTTACATCCTACCCTTATTGGCTGCCCAAAGGCGATGAAGAGTCAATCATTCTGGAAATGGCGGAATGGGTGCTGTCAGAGCGGGGAATTGATCTGTCCAAGCTGCGCGAAGCCGCATCCATCATGTGCTCATGCAAGGCATCAATTAAAGCCAATCAGAAGCTGACAGATCAGGAAGCGGCCGTGCTGTTAGAGCGGCTTGCGGACTGCAAGCAGCCTTACACTTGTCCACATGGAAGACCTATCGTTGTCTCGTTCTCAACCTATGATCTTGAAAAGATGTTTAAAAGAGTGATGTAATGTGGAACAACATGAAGTAGTTGAACGAAATCAGAGGCTTAAGATTAGGAGAAATTAAATGATAATTACAACAGGCGATACGAATGCAAAGACGCTTGCGGAGCGTGCGGTTCGTCTTGCTGAGGTTACCCATTCAAGCTATGTTCAGCGAAATAAAGCTTCCTTGGCCAAGCTATCGGAACAATATGGCGATGAAGATATTATCGTTGTCGTAACGAATGGCGTTCGTTTGATCCGTCCAGGGGAGCCTGTGCTCGAATTTCATCCAAGCATGGGATTTGTTCGGGCGAAGCGCGTATTAAAAGGGGAAAGCGACCCTATGCTGGAAGCTGCGAAGTTCCAGAAAGGTGACTCTGTACTGGACTGTACGGCAGGTCTTGGAACGGATTCGCTGGTGTTCGCCGTCGCCGCAGGAGGAGAAGGACATGTCACCGCTTGTGAGAGCTCTCACACTTTGTACACCATACTACTAGAGGGCATGCGGTATTACCGGAGCGGCAACGGCCGTGTGGATGAGGCACTCAGATCCATTCAGGTGAAGCACAGCAATCATTTAGAGCTGCTCCGCAGTATGAGTGACAATAGTGTCGATGTCGTATATTTTGACCCGATGTTCCGTGAGCCTGTTATGGATTCGAGCGCGATTCGTCCTTTGCGCAGATATGCGAATAGTGCGCCTTTGGCGCTGGAGAGCATCACAGAGGCCAAGAGAGTGGCTAGAAAAACAGTGGTTATGAAAGAAAAAAGGGACAGTGGTGAATTTGCCAGACTCGGTTTTAGTACCGTGAATCGTGCCCATTCAAAAACAGTGTACGGAGTGATTGAACTTGACAGAAACTCAAAAGCCTAAGCTGCTAGTCCTGGTGGGACCTACTGCCGTAGGCAAGACAAAAATGAGTATCGAACTGGCTAAGACCTTTCAATGCGAAATTATCTCAGGAGATTCCATGCAGGTCTACAGACGGATGGACATCGGGACGGCGAAGATCAAGCCTGAGGAAATGGGAGGTATCCCTCACCATCTTATCGACATTCATGAGCCGGATTACCCATATTCTGTCGCAGAATTTCAAGAGGAGAGCCGCAGGTTGATTCGAGAGATACATGAGCGCGGTAAGCTGCCTTTTATCGTAGGAGGAACTGGTCTGTATGTTGAATCGGTATGCTACGATTTTCAATTCTCTGAAGCAGGCTCTGACGAACAATTTAGAAAAGCACAGTTTGATTTTGCGGATGCAAACGGAGCGGAGGCATTGCACCAGAAACTTCGGGAGGTAGATGCAGACAGTGCCGCAAGACTTCATCCAAACGATGTGCGCAGAGTGGTGCGATCCCTTGAAATATATCACATGACCGGAGTCAAACAATCCGAGCAGCTGGCTGCACAGAATAAGCAGTCTCCCTATGAACTCTGCATCGTCGGTTTGACAATGGATAGAGAAATGCTATATAACCGTATTGAAGACCGAATTGACGAAATGATGGAGGAAGGGCTGGTAGAGGAGGTTGCTTCACTTCTCAGCCAAGGTGTGGGTCCCGGCTCTATTTCCATGCAAGGTCTTGGTTACAAAGAAATTGCTGCATACCTGCGTGGAGAAGTGCCGCTGGATATAGCAGTTAGTGAACTGAAGAGGGATACGCGTCGCTTCGCCAAACGACAGCTGTCCTGGTTCCGTCATATGAAGGATATTCAATGGGTGGATATGACGGACACAGCAAATTTTTCTACGAACTTCGCTACTATACGTGATATAATAGCAGATAAGCTGAATTTGGAGCATGATTATTCTTCAAATCAATCTAATTGAACTTATTGGGGGTACGGCTAATGACCAAGTCCATCAACATCCAAGATACGTTCTTGAATCAAATGCGCAAAGAAAATATTCCAGCTACTATTTTTCTCGTCAACGGTTTTCAAATTCGCGGGACTGTCAAGGCATTTGATAACTATACCATTGTTGTCGACAGTGACGGACGCCAGCAAATGATTTACAAACATGCCATATCCACCTTTACACCACAACGGAATATTTCTCTTATGCAAAATGGCAGTGGTGAAGAATAAAATCAATCATTGAAACTTTTAAAGAGTCCATTTCGTTAATACGTATAGGATTGAGGCGGAGCAACCTGTAAAGGTTGTTCTTTTACTTCTTAGGAGAAAGTTTACAAAATGGTTTCAATTCTATGAAAAAAGACTTAAAGACTAGCATGAATGTGCTACACCTATAAGGGAGTCAGGAGGTACCATGTCAAACGATACATTGTCTAGGTCCGGGAATCGTAAGAATAATCAAAAAGAGAAGAAACCAGGACCTAAGAAAAAGAAAAAATATCGGGTAAACGTGTAGCCTGGACATTGTTTTTTACAGCTGCTTTTGTCATCTTTGTTGCGCTTGCCGGCTATCTGTTTATTATGGTGAGCGGAGAGCGGATCTTACAGGCCAACTTTGACAAAATGACCGTGAACGAAACATCCAAGGTATATGACCGAAATGATGAGGAGATCAGTGAGCTGTCCATTGAGAAGCGTGATCCTGTAGATGGAGAGGATATTCCTCAAATCTTGAAAGATGCCTTTATTGCGACAGAGGATAGAAGGTTCTACGAGCACAACGGTGTAGATCTGTGGGCGATCGGTCGTGCAGCAGTCACGGATATTATGGCCCGTTCTCTGGTTGAGGGCGGTAGTACCATCTCTCAGCAGCTCGCCAAGAACGTGTTCCTGACGCGGGATAAAACGTTCTTCCGTAAGGCGACGGAGATGTCCATTGCGCTTGCCATTGAACGGAATTATTCAAAGGATGAAATCTTGACGATGTATTTAAACCGTACCTGGTTCGGATACCAGAACTATGGGATTCAAACCGCTTCGGAGTTTTATTTCGGCAAGAGTGACCTGAATGAGCTGGAAATATGGGAAGTTGCGACGCTGGCGGCGATTCCTAAGGGCCCATCTGCTTACAATCCGGCAGGTAATCCTAACGACTCCAAAGAAAGAAGAGGAGTTGTCCTTCAATTAATGTATGATCAAGGATACATTTCGAAGGAAGAGATGGATGAGGCCAAAGCAGTGGATTACGCTTATGAGCGTCCGGAAGAGGAGAAGAAATACGTTGCCTATGTCGATTACGTGCTGAAAGAGGCTGAGCGTGTAACAGGCAAAACAACGGATGATCTGAACATCGGTGGTTATAAAATCTATACAGCGATGGCTCCTGAGGCTCAAGAAGCTGTAGAAGCCGCTTTTAAGAATGATGAATTGTTCGAAGAAAGCGCATCGGACCAGAAGGTGCAGGGCTCCATGGTGATTATGGACCATGCAACAGGCGGTATCGTTGCGATGCAGGGAGGCCGCGATTATCAGCGTCAAGGCTGGAACCGCGCGACAAGCAGCTATCGTCAGCCAGGATCTGCGTTTAAGCCGATTGCTTCCTATGCACCGGCTCTAGAAACTGGTGATTTTACAATGAATACACCACTAAGCAACTCGCAGCAATGCTTTGGTGATTATTGTCCTCGGAACCTGCACGGATATTCGAATACGATCGGCATGGCGGATGCCATCACGAAGTCTGAAAATATTCCTGCCGTGTGGCTGCTGAATGAAATCGGCGTTAACACAGGATATGAGTTTGCCGAGAAGCTGGGGATTACGATGACGGATGGTGACCGCAATCTATCCATGGCGCTTGGCGGCTTGGATAAAGGAACGAATACGCTTGAGATGGCTTCAGCATACAGTGCATTTGCTAATCGCGGTCAGTATCAGGAAGGTCATGCTATCTCACGAATTGAGAACAGCGATGGCAAGGTGATTTATGAGTATGAATCAGATGCCGAGCAAGTAATGAGTGAGCAAACCGCTTATCAAATGACAGAAATGATGCAAGAGGTTGTCAATAGCGGTACAGGTACAAGCGCGAAGCTGGATCGTCCTGTGGCTGGTAAGACAGGAACGACACAGAGCGGTTACGAAGGAAACAACGCGAACCGTGATGTATGGTTCGTCGGCTATACACCAGAATACACCGCCGCAGTCTGGATGGGATACGATAATCCGGATCAGCAGCACCTGCTGAAGAACAGCAGCCGACTTGCAGCTACCTTCTTCAAGACGGTTATGGAAAAGGCGCTTGAAGGAGTGGAGCGCAAGGAATTCTTTGTGCCGGATAGTGAAGTTCCAGAGGTAACGGAACCGCCAGTTGAAGAGGAAGAGCCGGAAACGGATCTGACGGTTAGTGGACTGAGTGCCTCTTACGATAAAGAGGCTCAAGCCGTATCACTGAGCTGGAGCGGGTCATCAACCGAAGGCTTACAATACCGAATCTATCGTAAAGAGACGTCGGAAGGAAGCTTCAGTCGAATCCAGGATCAGATCTCGGGAACTTCGGCAACGGACACGGGAGCATTACCTGGTCTGACCTACGAATATTATGTCACCGTTATTAATCCGGAGAACGGGGAGGATGCAAGTGAGTCCAACCATGTGTCACTGTTTATCGAACCGGTAGAGGAGGCTCCAGAAACTCCGGAACAGCCGGAAGTACCTGAAGATCCGGGTACAGATCCAGGTCAAGGTCAAGAAGACCCGGATAATAGCGGTAACGGTAATGGAGAAGGGAACGGAGCGGATACCGGTGAAGGAAACGGCTCCGGTAATGAAGGTAATGGTGGAAATGGCTCCGGCACTGGCAATGGTGGAAATGGCGGGGGTCAAGGAGGTAACGACACTGGCAATGGTGGTAACGGTACGGAACCTCCTTCCAGCGGAGGGGAAGGCAATAACGAAGGTGGAGAAACTCCGCCGGAGGAAACTACACCTCCATCTGGTGAAATCTCACCTCCAGGAGAAGATAACCCGCCAACCACTACAGTTCCCGGTACAACGACACCTTAATAACATTAGCGAAAGACCTGCTGTCACAGTGACGGCAGGTCTTTTTTTGCGCGTAGGTACTGATTTGTTTTGGTTATGAGTAAATTTTGAGTGTATAACTTAAATATGGTAAGCTGTTTTTAATAAAGCGGATATTGGATGAGTAAAGAGGGATTGAGATGAAGAGAAAATTTGGAGACAGAGCGAACTGGCGCCGAATTACCAATCGGCAATTCACCTGTCGATATGTAGAGAGCGAGGAGTTTACCGGTTATTTATCCCTTTATACCATCCATGAGTTAAAGGAACCTTTATGGAAAACTTATGGAGGGTATACGTTCTGCACAGCGGATAAAGGGTATTCCTGGCTTCAGTATTTTCCTAAGGATGAGCACTTTGTTGTGACGGCGATGTTTGATGACCAGGAACGGATTATTGAATGGTATATCGATACTTGCCGTAGTCAGGGTGTCACAGATCAGGGCGTTCCTTGGTTTGATGACTTATATTTGGATGTTATCGTTCTGAGGGATGGAGAAGTATTCCTACTCGACGAAGATGAACTAGATGACGCTTTGGATAAGGGGCATATTACGACAACAGATTACGAATTGTCCATGCGGACAGCGCAGTACTTATTGCATTCAATTGATGCGCATTCCTTCCCTTATTTCCAGATGTCATTGGAACACCGTTCCACTTTGTTCGAGAATGGGGAATTCAAGGAGTGAGCTATGGCATTTGAGCAAGCAAAACCTATAAATAATACACCCAGGAACACGAAATTTTTGCGAAGTGCATTTAGGATATTAACAGCACTCGTAATTATTGGACTGATCTGGGTCGTTTATGTACAATGGAAAATTTTTAATCCGAAGGAGACAACGGAATTTGCTGATCCTGTTGACGCGGGCATTGTACTGGGGGCGTCGCTCTGGGGCGACGAACCCAGCCCGGGTCTCGCTGAACGGCTGGACAAGGCTATTGAGTTGCATGAAGCAGGGAGCTTCAGATACTTTATCGTTACCGGTGGATTGGACAGTCCTCAGCACCGACTTACCGAGGCCGAGGGGATGCAGCGCTATCTTGTAGAGCATGGTGTGGAGCCATCTCGTATTTTGCTAGAGAATGAAGCGACCAGTACGTACGAGAATTTATTGTTCAGCCAGAGAATTATGACAGATCAGGGCCTTGCTTCATCGATTATTATTACGCATGATTTTCACGGTATGCGATCACTTGAAATCGCCGAGTTTCTTGATTATGAAGCACCACTGCTCTCACTTGCTGAATCTGTGGCTATGCCATTTTTGCCAAGCCAAATTCGGGAAACGCTTGCTTATACGAAGTGGAAGCTGGATGCCGCTCTTCTGAGCTTTCAGTAACAATTTTTTAAGGGAAACTTCTAATAACATTGAACTAACTAGAATACTTTAGATAGAGAAGTTAGCCCCTTATGGAGTTGAGGTGAGCGTGTATATGAACGGAAGAGCGATGGCAGCAGGAGAGCGGCCGGAAGGCAGACCTTCCAGGCAGATCAATGTCGTTTTGCGTAATCAGCCAGAAGGCTATGGTCTGAATAAAGAGTCGATATCAGATCCGGAAGAGACTGCCGCCTCTTTGAAGAACAATCCGCAGTTTGCGATGTATCAGGATATACAGAAGGAATTGGATCAGCTGGTGGGCCTCGAGAGCATTAAGGATTTTGTGTTTGAAATTTATGCATTCCTGCAAATTGCACAGATGAGATCTGATGCGGGACTCATGAGCGGTTCTCATGTGTATCATATGGTGTTCAAAGGCAATCCCGGTACCGGCAAGACAACGGTTGCTCGTATCGTCGCCAAGCTGTTTCAGAAGATGGGG
This sequence comes from Paenibacillus sp. TCA20, assembly GCF_000732325.1. GTDB lineage: Bacteria > Bacillota > Bacilli > Paenibacillales > Paenibacillaceae > Paenibacillus > Paenibacillus urinalis. The sequence goes on along the minus strand of NZ_BBIW01000002.1, from coordinate 554,820 downwards.
GTCCTGACCAAAGGGCATCTTATTGAGGTCGAGAGAGCTGATTTGGTCGGCGAGTATATTGGTCACACGGCTCAAAAAACGAGAGATTTGGTGAAAAAGTCGTTAGGCGGTATTCTGTTTATTGATGAAGCCTACAGCTTGGCACGCGGCGGTGAGAAGGATTTTGGCAAAGAGGCGATTGATACGCTTGTTAAAGCGATGGAAGATCACAAGAATCAATTTATATTGATTCTTGCGGGCTATTCTGACGAGATTGATTTCTTCATGCAGACCAATCCCGGACTTCCGTCCAGATTCCCGATTCAGATCGAATTTCCTGACTATACCATTGATCAGTTGATTCAGATTTCAGAGCTTATGGCTAAGGATCGAGATTATATTTTGATGCCGCAGACCATACTCAAGTTAAAGCAGCAACTGCTTGATGAGAAAAATGAAACGTCACAAGCGTTCAGTAACGCACGGTATGTTCGCAATTTGATTGAGAAATCGATTAGGCATCAAGCGGTCCGGCTGCTGAATCAGTATTCCTCAGGAAACCCTGGCAAGCTGGAGCTGATGACACTTCGGGTTGAGGATTTGAAGCTAGACAAGAAATGAGCGATAATAGATATTCACTTACATTCCATAGGGACTGAAATCGTAGACGTTACCTATATTTGAAGGAGCTTAAGAAATGAGTAACTCCACACATGAAACATCCACGGAGATAAAAGATAAGGCTGTATTAGTCAGCTTAGTGACCGATGAAGTTAAGCGGTCAGGCATTAACCCTGAGTATTCGCTTGAAGAGCTCGTTAAGCTTGCGGAAACTGCAGGTGTTGAAGTGCTTAGCGTCATATCTCAGAATCGGGAGACTCCAGACTCCAAATGGTTTATCGGAAAAGGTAAGGTAGAAGAGCTTCGTGCAGCGGCAGAGGAGCTTGGTGCGACTACCGCTATTTTTGACCAAGAGCTGTCTGGAGCACAGGTTCGCAATCTCGAAGAAAGCCTTGATCTGAAAATTATAGATCGAACCCAGCTTATCCTGGATATTTTTGCACAGCGTGCTCATACGAGAGAGGGTATTATTCAGGTAGAGCTGGCACAGCATTCTTACCTTCTGCCAAGACTGTCTGGACACGGCAAGAACCTGTCACGTCTTGGCGGGGGGATCGGAACAAGAGGACCGGGTGAGAGCAAGCTGGAGACGGACCGCAGACATATTCGCGGACGGATTACCGACCTGAAACGGCAATTAGAAGAGGTGACCCGTCACCGTACGCTGCACCGGGAACGCCGTAAGAAGAGCGGAGTAATTCAAGTAGCATTGGTCGGTTATACGAATGCCGGAAAGTCTACACTGCTTAAACAGCTGACATCGGCTGATGTTTATATTGAGAACCAGTTGTTTGCAACTCTTGATCCGACTTCCCGAACGTTGGAACTGCCGAGCGGCAAAGAAATTGTGTTAACGGATACAGTAGGCTTTATACAGAACCTTCCGCATGAGCTGGTTGCTGCATTCAGGGCAACGCTCGAAGAGGTGAATGAGGCAGATCTCATCCTGCATGTTGTTGATGCTTCTTCTACGATGAGAGAGGAGCAAATGAATGTTGTTGAAAAGCTGCTGCAGGAGCTGGGTGCTTCCGATAAACCACAAATTGTGCTGTTTAACAAGAAGGATGCCTGTTCTCCCGAGCAGCTGCAAATGCTTCCGACGGGCAAGGGCTACAGAAAAATAAGTGCATTTGATGAGCAGGATCTGCTGAGCATTCGTGAATTGATACAGGAAGAACTAACTGGAGATACGGTTAAGTTTAGAATTCCCGCGGAGCGAGGAGATATCACCTCTGTTGTCTATCGAATCGGCGATGTGATCGAAACGACCTATGATGAGAATGATGTTATTTATGAAGTACAGGTCCAAAAGGGCGAATATGAGAAGCATGGGTATCTGTTAAAAGATTTTATTGACTCGTCAAATTGATGTGATTTTGTATACTAATATTGTAACGCACTAAAGTAATATTGGTGTTAGTTTTGTGAGGAGAGAAAAACGAGAAATGGGTGTTTTTTCAGCAGACATTGTTCAGCTTCAGCAAACGATTGAGCACAAGATCGAATCAAGGCTGCGAGAAGTAGACCTAATCGTCGACAGCAATCAATGGAAGGTAATAGATGCATTCCAGAAGCATCAAGTAAGTGACTTCCATTTTGCAGGCTCTACGGGCTACGCTTATAACGATCGCGGCCGAGAAATATTAGACGAAGTATACGCCGACGTGTTTGGAGCGGAGGCGGCTTTGGTGCGTCCACATTTTGCATCCGGTACGCATACGATTGCCACCGCTCTTTTTGGTGTGCTAAGACCTGGAGATGAGCTCTTGTACATTACGGGCAAGCCTTACGACACGCTTCATAAGGTGATCGGCAAGCCAGGGGATGGCACGGGATCCCTGTACGATTTTGGGATTACATACCGCGAAACGGATCTGACTCCTGAAGGTGTAGTGGACTTCGCAGCGGTAGAACAGTCGATCCATTCTAATACGAAGGTCATCGGCATTCAACGTTCACGGGGCTATGACTGGCGCTCATCCTTTACCGTGCAGCAGATCAAAGAAATGATTGAGAAAGTCAAAGCGATTAAGCCGGATGTCATTGTATTCGTAGATAATTGTTATGGGGAATTTACAGAGGAACAGGAGCCGACGGAGGTAGGCGCGGACCTGATTGCAGGCTCTCTGATCAAAAATCCGGGTGGAGGCATTGCCGAGACAGGGGGGTATATCTGCGGTAAAGCAGAGTATGTCCAACTGGCTGCATACCGCTTAACTGCGCCTGGCATTGGAGGAGAAGTAGGTGCTATGCTGGGTACCACTAGAGGGATATATCAGGGATTGTACCTGGCTCCATCCACCGTCGGACAAGCCATCAAGGGGAGTGTTTTTGCCTCAGCCATGTTCGAAGCGGTCGGTTTTGAAACAAAGCCGGCATGGAATGAAATACGGACCGATCTGATTCAGGCTGTATCCTTTAGCGGTCCAGAGCATCTCATCGCATTCGTACAAGGTATTCAGCGGGCCGCTGCAGTGGACAGTCATGTCGTGCCGGAGCCTTGGGATATGCCGGGTTATGAACATCCGGTTATTATGGCTGCAGGAACCTTTATTCAAGGAGGCAGTCTCGAGCTCTCGGCTGATGCGCCGATTCGCGAGCCTTATATCGGCTACATGCAAGGCGGACTAACTTATTCTCATGTGAAATACGGTGTGCTCATGGCGTTACAAACGATGAAAAATCGTAATTTACTGTAAGTTTACCTAACACGTCATTGACACTTGGTATCATAAAAATGTACAATGATGATATCTTAGAATACTTGGAAGGTAGATGAACGAGATGGGTGACGAAATACGCAGAAACATGGCCTTATTTCCAATTGGTATTGTGATGAAGCTTACTGATTTGTCTGCACGCCAGATCCGCTACTATGAACAGCATAATTTGATCGTACCTGCACGTACCTCGGGCAATCAAAGAATGTTTTCTTTTAATGATGTTGAACGATTGCTTGAGATTAAAGCCCTCATTGAGAAGGGTGTAAACATAGCTGGAATCAAACAAGTGATGAATCCTGTCACGAAAGAGTCAGAGGAAGCAACGATCATTACAGCGGACACCGAGGTGAAGCGCAGAGAGCTGTCTGATTCGCAGCTCCACCGTTTACTTAAGCAGCAGCTGGTGTCTGGCGGCAAACGCCCGGGTCAGGTATCCCTGATTCAAGGGGAGTTGTCGAGATTCTTTAACAAGAAGTGATGTTAGTTAACGAAGGGGAACGGGTATAAGGATAACAGGATAAGAAGGCTTAAGAGCTCGTAATCGCTTTCTTGACATCTTATCCTTTGCCTGTGACAATGAATGAGACCCATCATTTCTTGCAGCTCTGTAGTGGCGTTATCTGCGGTATACGTTTAACCTGCAATAGCAATACTTGTTGAAGCTGATACTTTTAAGAAGAAGAGGGAGAGGATATAGTGAGTTATACAAAAGATGACATTCTCCGCATAGCGAAAGAAGAAAATGTACGTTTCATTCGTTTGCAATTTACAGATTTGCTTGGAACAATTAAAAACGTTGAAATTCCCGTAAGCCAGCTGGTAAAAGCACTCGACAACAAGATGATGTTCGACGGCTCTTCCATTGAAGGCTACGTTCGTATTGAAGAATCTGATATGTACTTGTACCCAGATTTGGACACATGGGTTATTTTCCCATGGGTAACAGAGAATCGTGTTGCGCGTCTTATTTGTGATGTGTATATGCCAGATGGAACGCCGTTTGCAGGGGACCCGCGTGGCATCCTGAAGCGCGTACTGACAGAAGCAGAGCAAATGGGCTACACTTCAATGAATGTAGGACCAGAACCTGAGTTCTTCCTGTTCCGTACGGATGCCAACGGTAACCCAACGGAAGAGCTGAATGACCAAGGTGGTTATTTTGACCTGGCTCCTACCGATCTTGGAGAGAACTGCCGTCGTGAAATCGTGCTGACGCTTGAGGAAATGGGCTTCGAGATTGAAGCTTCTCACCATGAGGTTGCTCCTGGGCAGCATGAAATCGACTTTAAGTATGCAGATGCAATTAAGGCTGCTGACCAGATTCAAACGTTTAAGCTGGTTGTTAAGACGATTGCTCGTCAGCATGGACTGCATGCGACATTTATGCCTAAGCCGCTCTTCGGCATGAATGGCTCCGGTATGCACTGTCACCAATCTCTATTCAAAGACAATGTGAATACATTCTATGATGAATCCGATACTTTGGGGCTCAGCAAGACTGCTCGCCACTACATGGCTGGTATTCTCAAGCATGCACGTGCTATGGCAGCCATTACGAATCCGACAGTGAACTCTTACAAACGTTTGGTTCCTGGTTATGAAGCTCCTTGCTACGTTGCATGGTCTGCAAGTAACCGCAGTCCGATGATCCGTATTCCGGCTTCCCGCGGGCTGAGTACTCGTGTAGAAGTACGTAATCCAGACCCTGCTGCGAACCCTTATCTGGCACTTGCTGTTATGCTCAAAGCCGGACTGGACGGAATTAACCGTGAGCTGAGTCTTCCTGCTCCAATCGACCGCAACATCTACATCATGTCGGAAGAAGAGCGTATTGAAGAAGGTATTCCTTCACTCCCAGCCGACCTGAAGGAAGCATTGCATGAGCTGATCCGCAGCGAAGTTATCACTGAGGCGCTTGGTGATCATGCGCTGGCTCACTTTTATGAACTGAAAGAAATCGAGTGGGACATGTATCGCACACAAGTACATCAATGGGAACGCGATCAATATTTGACGCTTTACTAAAACCGGAAACCCTTGGCGCTTAGAAAGTGTTTAAACCGCCATTCAAATGTTAGTTACAATCTAACATTTGAATGGCGGTTTTTTGTATAAAGACAAGTTTAGTTTTTAGTTTAGGTATTCTTATTCAGAAAGCTAATGGTGGTAAACAAGCAAACTTAGCAGGAATTAAGTCGTAGCTTCTGTAACGTTCAATCTACAAATTCAATCATAAAAAGAATGAAGTTCTTGTGGAATGCCACAACGCTGCAAAAAACGCTCGATCGGTTCTTCTGGTTGTTGTTGTTCAGAATGTGTGAGCAATTTCAAAGCAAAAGTATTCGCTTGTTTCTCATACTTTCCAGCATTAAAAAAAGAGTAATCATCGAGCCAGAAACGGCTTAAATCAGGGTGCAACCTGTCGTGTGCGAGTTCATGGGCACAAACTACCCGTTTCCAATGATCATCTAGCTCATTGTGTATAACAATAAATCGTCTGCGTAACTTTCGATAATACAGTCCCCGAGTCCCGTCTTCAAAATTAGCATATCGGATAAGAATGTTTAGGCCGTCTGCTATGATAAAAGGATCGTTTGTCTTAAATTTTTTGACGAGTTTATCAATGATTTCATCCAAATTAATCACCTTCTTTTGGTGACTTCTTCATTATTGGTATCCAGCTTTTTTGTTCTTCCGTAGGTTTCTTTGTTCATTTCCTTAGCCTCCCAGAACAAGCCTGTCAACACATCGAGCACACGCTGTTTTGCTTGTCCCTCGATCGGAACCCCATCAAACATGATAGGTGCATCATCTTCAAGCATTTTTTTAAAATCCCTAATGTCTTTAGCAGTAGCCCATTCAGGAGTTTCATAATGGTTACTTATATCTTCTATGTAACCTGCTTTATACAACATTTCTTGATAATCTACATTGAGAACTTTAGCGAGACTTTTAATTGTACTAGGCTTAGGAGAATTACGAAGCCCGTTCTCAATCCTTGAAATTTGTGCGTTACTAATTCCAGACGCAGTAGACAGTTGATTTATAGTCAGGCCATTCTTTTCACGCAACGTTCTTAAATATAAACCGAATTCATCTGAACTCATCATGTATTTCCTCCCAAATGATTTTACCTCTAGGTAATTAATATAAACCATTATAACCAAATGGTAAATGGGGTAACAAAGCTAAATATGCTAGGAAAGAATATAAAGATATTTGTATTCACTCTTTACCAAATGGTATTTATTGTGTATCATGATACCACAAGGTAATAAAAAGAAGCTGCTAATTTACCATGACATTAAGTAAGGGTTTGACAGCATGAATCAGGGAGGTAAAGACATGGAAAGCTTAATCTTAGAGATAACTAAAGAAGACAAGAGCGCAGTTAAACGGTTGCTGAGTCATTACCCAAAAATGATGGGTACGATTGAAGCATTAAGAAGAAAAGAAAATCGGACTAAATTGGAAGAACAGACACTAGAAAGCTGGGGACGAATCGTGAACGAGCTTGATTCGGCAATAAAGATGATCGAAGACGAAGAAACAAGGAGAATAGTTGAACACCGATACATAAAAGCTAAAAAGTACAAGCTTACAGTCGACCTTTTTTACTCTGAAAACCTTAGCGAACGCACGATAGATCGAAGATTAAATGCCGGGATTGAATCCATAACCGAAGCATTAAAGCGTTCTGAGGTTATATGATCTAAGCCGTAACCACATTGTAGCCAATTTCAATAAATGTTTACCAAGCTCTTAATAAATTTAGAGATGACTTCGAATTCTTGGAGTCATCTTTTTTTGTGTACCCAGCAAATGAGCCATCTATAGGGTGACTCCCGAACGAGGCTTTCGAGCACTTCTGTTAGCTCAAAGCAACGGTGTTTGAAGATTGACGGTAAATTGACGGAAATCTGTCGTAAATTTGTCGGTGCTTCGTTGTTAAAGTATGGGCATAGGGTCGTTGGTTACCCGGGCATCCCTGCAAGCCCTTATCGTGGCAGGACTCGATCATGCTGTGGGACAAGCTCCTTAGCGTAAAGCGCAAGGGTATGATGCGGGGAAGGCAGGTAAAATAACTGCCCTAGTATATTATTTTTAAATTTTTAAAAAAACTGGAGGTAATGAGAATGTCAGAGAACAAAGTAACGTTTGGTTTAGAGCAGGTGCATGTGGCTTTTTTGGATGAAACAACTACAGGTAGTCAGCCTGTTTGGAAAGCACCGGAACCCATTCCGGGAGCGGTAAGATGGACACCGGAGGCCGTCGGTGAAGCCAGCACTTTTTATGCGGATAATATGGCCTATTTTGTATCCACAGCAAACAATGGCTACACAGGAGAGCTTGAGATGGCACTTGTCCCAGATCATATTCTTGCTGAAATGTTGGGCTGGGTAATTGACAGTAACGGTATGCTGGTAGAAGTATCAAATGCTCTTCCTAAGAAATTTGCTCTTCTGGGTCAAGTGCAAGGCGACAGTAAAAATCGTCGATTTGTATATTATAACTGCCAAGCTAGCCGCCCAGCGAAGGAGCGTACAACACAAGGCGAGGCGATTGAAGTGAATACAGAAATTCTGACACTAACCATATCACCGCTAGAAGTTAACGATATGATCGTTGTTAAAGGGGATCTTGAGCTTAGCGATCAGAATGCAGCCGCCTACCAAAGCTTCTTTAATTCTGTTTATACTCCTTCGTTCGAAGCAGTTGGAGGTGTATAAACAATGAGAGAAATTCAAATCGGGAATCAGCAAGTCCGAGTCAGAGCTACCCCTCTGGCTCTTCTATATTATAAGCAAGAATTTAAGAGCGACCTCATGGGCGATCTTAGCAAGCTTTCGGAAGTATCGAATGATCCTCAGAGATTCGATATTCTTACTATTCTGCAAATGGTATGGGCTATGGCGAAGGCGGATGGATATGGCAAGTCTTTTGCTTCCTTTGAGACGTGGCTTAGCAGCTTTGACACCATTAATTTGGCTGATCCAACCTTACTGACCTCTGCTATTGAGGAGGCAACAGAAGGTTTTTTTCGTCCCGCTGACAATGGAATCCCAGCAACCAAATAATGAAGAAGCACCAGAGATTGACTTCGTGTTGCTTGCTTTAGGAAAACATATGGGATTAAGCTTCCTAGAATTAAACGAGCTAAGAGTCAGGGATCTTTTAGATCTGTCAAAGCAGTACTTCCCAGATTCAGAGCGGAGTAAATCAAAGCAAAAGAACGCGACTCAAGCAGATATCGATTCATTCTTTGGATAGCCAAAGAGTAGACGCCAAAAGAAAAAAGGAGGTGAGCCAAGATCGAAGAACAAAATATACAACAAACGAATGCGGCAATTGAGGAGCAAAGCTTCCTTGTTAAACAGCTGGGGAGTACGTATACAGCAGCATTTAAAGAGGCTCAGCAGGCATTAGGCAATAATTTTGAACAGATGCAAAAGGTTGGTTCAGGTATTACTCTACTGGGACAAACATTAGCCGGGGCGTTGGCAGGTGCGGTTGCAGCTGCTGCGGATGAGTCCACGTTCGCATCTTTTAATACGGCTATGACGGAGCTTAAAACGGCTATTGACCTGGCTGTAGTTTCAATTGGTGAAGCACTTATTCCAGTTATCCAGTCTTTATTACCGGTTTTTGAAAGTCTGGTTGGTTTCGTTCAAGGTGTGGTGAATTTATTCGTTAGCATGCCTGAAAGCTTGCAGTCCTTTATTGCCATTTCAGGAGCGGTTGTAGCAGCCATTGCACTGATTGGGGGTCCCATTATACAAATAATTGGACTTCTGCCGCAATTGGCTGCAGGCTTTTCCATCATCGGACCGGCGATTTCCACTGCTCTTTCCGTTGCCTCAGGACCTATTGGTATTGTTGTTGCTGCTGTTGCCGCATTAGCTGCAGGCGCATTGCTGGTGTATCAGAATTGGGAACATATTTCCGGATTTTTTATAGGATTATGGGAGAGTGTTAGTGGAGCGACTACAGCCGCTTGGGAAGTGATTCAATCCTCATTGTCCACGGTTTGGCAATCAATCAGCGATTTAAGCCACAGTATATTCCAGCCGATATCGGACTTTTTGGTGCAAATTTGGGATGGGATAAGCAGCTTTCTAAGTACGACCTGGTCTGGTTTATCAACCTTGGCACAGACTTCCTTCGATCAGATCGTTAACACGATAACTCCAATTATGGAAGGGCTCCAAACGTTTTTCACCGGAATATGGGAGGTTGTAAAAAATATATTTGCAGGAGCTCTCCTATTCATCATTGATTTGGTTACTGGTGATTTTGAGAGTTTATCGCAGGATGCCCAAGCGATCTGGAATAACCTGAAAGATGCTTTTCTAATGATATGGGAGGGTATAAATCAAGTGTTTACTGAGGCACTTGGTTTGGTTTCAGAGGTGCTGACAGGCGCCTGGGAAGGTATGAAAGAAGTAACAATAACCATCCTTACTGCTGTGACTGAATGGATTAAGACAACCTGGAACAATCTATTGACCTGGTTTCGTGAATTGCCGTCGCAATTGTATAGTATTGGTTCCGAGATGTTTAAACAAATGAAAGATGCTGTGCAAACAACAGTGGTTACGGTCAAAGATGCCATCGTGAACGGGATCAGTGAAGCCATCGATTGGCTTAAGCAGCTACCATCTCAAATGCTCAGTATCGGTGCGGATATCATTAATGGCATTGTTGAAGGGATTAAAAGCAAAATTCATGCTGTCACAGATGCAATTAGGGACGTAGCAAACAGTGTAACAGGCGGCATAAGAGATGTGCTTAGCATTAATTCCCCAAGCCGAGTAATGATGAAATTAGGAGAGTACACGGGAGAAGGCTTTGTTTATGGGATATCCAGTACATTGGATTCCGTGCATAGAGCAGCAGTTGAAATGTCACGTGCAGTCGTTCCGGAATTGAATGTAAATACTCGTGCAAATCATACGGCTGGCAGTGGACGTGGCGGTATTACTCAAAACATCACGGTTGTCAGCCCACAGCCGCTGTCTCCATCGGATACAGCACGAAAAAATCTTCAGGCTGCTCGTCAATTAGCCCTTGAATGGGGGATGTAAATGAGATCAAAGCAATTGAAGTTCACGAATCACAAGGGGGAGCACATCATTTTCAATGATGATAGCTCCTCTTTTTATATGGGGAACATCACTGGATTAGGGGATGTAAGTGCAGATATTCAAACACAACAGGCACCGTATCAAGATGGAACTACATTTATTGACGGCATACTTGATGTAAGAACAATCAGCTTCGAGGTTTGGATTAAAGGCACTGACGATACAGACATTTCTAAAAAGCGTGCGAGGCTTGCACAAGTTCTGAATCCTAAAAACGGCGTAGGGCTGATTGAATACCAATATGGAGATATAATCAGGGTCATTGATGCTGTTGCCGAACATATACCGACGTTTGGAGCAGGCTTCGAAAACAGAGGTGTCTATTATCAAAGAGCACTTGTTGACATTATTTGTCCTAATCCATATTGGAGATCGAGCAATATTACAGAGGAGCCGACATTTGAATCTTTGTTTCAATTTCCTTTTGAAGGCGAGTTTCAAATGGGATATCAAAGAGATCAGAGAATGATCGTAAATGATGGGGATGCACCAGCACCTATACAGATTGAATTCTATGGGCCGGCACTCAACCCAAAAATTATGAACAATACAACCGGAGAATATCTTCGGGTGCGCCAGTATCTTGGAGAAGGTGAACGCATGATGATTGATACCAGTGACCACAACAAATCTGTTTATTTCGTTGATTCGTCGGGAGCTGAACGAAATGTGTTCAACTGGATCGATCTGGACAGCACTTTTTTTAAATTAACAATCGGAGAAAACGAAATTGAATACACAGCAGACGATGATATACAAGGTGCTGTCGTCAATATTAGCTACAGCAAATTGTATACCGCTGTTTAAACAAGGAAGGGAGAAGGGACTTTGGAAAAATATAAGTTTTTTAATTCAGCTCCAGATGATCCTCGGACATATGAAGCATCTGATTTTGCAGAATACTTTGGCAGTGTATTATCAACGGGTTTACTTCATACGGATCATGTTCCGGGCATGGAGGTATCCGTTGCAGCAGGAACACTAAATACAGTTGTTAGTGCGGGCAAGGCGATCATGTTGGGAAGGCTGTATGAGAACACATCTGATCTTACCCTAACTCACAGCATTCCAGAGGCGACTTTAAATCGAATTGACCGAATCGTGTTAAGACTTGACCTTCGTAACTCTGCTAGGAATATCCATTTGGCTATAAAAGAGGGGGCAGCAGGCGCAACTCCAGTCCCGCCAGAGCTAACACGAGATAACTTTATTTATGAATTATCTCTAGCGCAAATTCTAGTAAGAGCGAACACTTCACAGCTGCAACAAGCTGATTTAGTCGATGAAAGATTATATGAAGATCTATGCGGCATCGTATACTCTCTAATTTCTATCCCTACGGAGCAGTTTCAGCGCCAATGGGACGAATTCATAGGAGGGATTGAAGACGAGGGCTTTGCAACAACTGGTTATGTAAATGAACAAGTTGCAGTTACAGAAACGAATGCTAAAAATGCAAGTTTGTCCAGAACAGGTGGAACTGTAAACGGTGTTGTTACTGTCAATAATCCTAATTTACTTGGATCTACAGCTGGTTCAATTGTTGATGGAATAACGACCAATTTTTCTACTGGGAATCAATCCAAGTTAGTTACTAGAGCAATGCGTGTATCAAACGGGAATACATGGACATCGGAAGCTATAGAATTAGCACGATATGTTGACGCTACACAGCAAGCCACCCTTAGGTTTGAAGGAGATGAGATAAGGTTTAAAAATGCTGACAACACATGGACAAGTTTAAGAGAGCTAAAGCAATCTGGCGTTAATGCTAAACAGGGCATAGTGGATGCCATTAACGCCATGGGAGGTAGTGCATCCACAGGTGATATATGGTCCACGTTGCACACAAAAATTAGGGGGCTGTATACAGGTAAAAAATATGTCGAGGGTTCTTTGGGAACATTGTCGGGAAATGGATATAAAAGTATTTATATTGGGTTCGTTCCTTCTGTGGTTATTGTATCATCACGATATTATGATACTGCTAATCCGCTCTCACTAATCTACGCTATTAAATCAAATAAGGGTACTGAGGAATATGATTCAAACGGTTATTTGAGATTGGGGAATTTCGGGACTTCTATGACCGTTTCTAACCATGTAAGCAACCCCCATTATGATGTAACATGGCAAGCATGGGAATAAATTAGGGGGCGTACATCAATGGATTTAACATTATGGTTAGATGACCGGGGAAATTCTTCGCGACACAGGAAAAACTAAATCTTACGATCACGATTTTGAATTGAAGCGGAATCCTTTTGAATATGATAAATTAAGAAATAAAAAACCGGAAACAATCGGCTTGTAAAAATTAGAGTCTAGAGAATACGCCTCTGTTTTTTCAGTAGGGGCTAATTTCCATTAGATTCTGTATGATTAGAACACCTGTTCTCATGTGCCGAACTCGGAGAAAGAACCTATAAGAGCTGAGTCAGCATTTAAGTAAACAAAATTAATACAAGAAAATGCAGTTATTACCGGAGATATGGGGAATTTGTTATCCCAAAGTGCCGAATACAAAATGGCAATTGCCACAATGGAACAGCAAAAGGATATATTAATTGAAGTAGCATCTCCGAAAGGAGGTGCTGCATAATGTGGTATTTAACAGTTAAGAGATTCTACAATAACAGCCATCCATTGTATACAAATGATAGCCTTAAAATGTTCGTTGTTGCTCAGATGATCAATGCTGATTAATACGAGCTAATTACAAGTGTAGAACTAAGTAATTAAAGAAATGTTGAATGCCTATTATATTTGAAGTTGGTGAGTACATGACATTACCATTACGCATCATGACCAAAGATTTCAAGCTAATTGCTGAGATCACCCAATATGCTTCCTTACAACTAACCCGCTCCTGGCATGGAGTGGGTTCTGTTGTTCTAAAGATCAATCGCTACTTGAAGCACGCTAATGAACTGCAGCGCGGTCGCATCATTTTCCCGCATAACAAGCTAAACAAAGCCTACATCATAAGACATCGGGAGATTGAACTGGACGAGAATGGAAAGGCAACAGAGAACTGGATCATTCAGGCACTGGCTTTAAAGTCCTGGATGGGCCAGCGTATCACATATCCGCCTTTGTCAGCCGGTTATGACAGCACGCAAGGGAATGCGGAGTCCGTAATGCTGCATTACATCAATAACAATATCATTAATCCATCAGATCCTCAGCGAAAGATGAATCGAATATCCGTGGCAACTAATCAGGAACGTGGGCCAAGTGTAAATTGGCAGTCAAGGTATAAAAACTTGGCCGAAGAAATATCCGAGATCAGCAGGATAAGCGGCTTGGGGTGGAATATTGATGTGGATACGATACAGGAAGAGTACTTATTCCGTGTTCAAGAAGGCCGTAATCTTGCGGTTAATCAGTCTCATCTGCCGCCAGCCATATTTAGTCCTGAGTTTAGTACCCTTGGCAAAATGACGTATACCGAATCGGAGCTGAACTTCCGTAATGTAGCCGTCGTAGGAGGTCAAGGGGAAAATGTGGACCGGCGCATCGTAGAAGTCGGCTCTACCAGCGGTTACGAAAGATATGAGCTGTTTGTAGACGCAAGGGACGTGTCTGATGAAGAGGATGTTCACGATACGCCCACACAGGGTCCAGATATAAATGTAGATGAATATCTTGCAGCAAAAGGCCAGCAGGCACTTACCGATTATACGCAGGAGTTTTACTTAGAAGGACAGGCTTTGACTCATTCCAAGCTGGTCTATGAAGAAGATTATGATCTAGGCGATATCGTAACGCTCCAAAATAAAGAATGGGGCGTTACGCTTAACGCCCAAATCACAGAGGTCAAAGAGATTTACGAACCTGGGAATACAAGCATAGAGCTGACATTCGGCAATAACCGCCCTACCTTAATAAGCAGGATTAAGCAAGAGCTGGCCAATTTAAGAGAAGAAATTACACGGTAGAGCTGAGGTTGACATTTGGGAGGTCCTCAAATACCAGAGCTGCAACTTTGCTGTAATAATAATGGAAATAAGGAGATGAGAGCTGGATGGAGTGGACCACAATTTTGGAGCTGATTCATCCTCAATTATTCATTGTGCTGGCTCTCTGCTGGGTAGTAGGATACATTCTAAAACAAACACCTAGAGTGCCAAATTGGACCATAGTTTATGTGGTCACTATTATTGCAGTCGCTGTGACTGTATGGATGCTTGGGTGGGGGCCTGAATCGTTGATTCAAGGAATTTTGACAGGTGCTTTTGCAGTATACGGTAATCAGCTGCTGCATCAGGCTCATAAAGGAGTGGATTTAAAATAGTTAAGCTTGTGATTGATCCTGGGCATGGAGGCAGGGATTCAGGTATTCCTAACACGCGAAATGGATCAATTTATAGAACTGAAAGAGCGAACGAAAATAGCCAATGAATTAGCTGCAGATGCAATTATTTCAATCCATTGTAATGCGGGCGGTGGTGCTGGGGGTTTTGAAAGCTTTCGTTATACTTCAGCTAGTCTGAAATCAAAAGAGCTTCAGGAAACTCTGCACGAAAGTATTATAACTGAACTGAGAAAATACAACGTGATTGATCGCAAACCAAAGACAGGCAATTTGCATATGCTACGAGAATCCAATATGTCGGCTGTATTGACTGAGAATCTGTTCATCGACGCTGACGCCATTCTACTACAAAATGATCAGGTGATTGAGGCTATTATTGACGGGCACGTGGCTGGAGTAGTTCAATTCTTCGGTTTGGAACAGAAAGACGTGATGATAGCAGCAGATGAGGAAGATCTTAACATGGTAAGTCCATGGGCTAGAACAGCTTGGGAGCAAGCTGCTTTAAAAGGATACATGGATGGAACACGTCCGAGAGATTCTGTAACTCGGGAAGAACTCGCAGCGATCTTGATTCGTATAGAGAACAATAAGTAAAGTTGATGATTAGACGATAGTGAAAAAGGCCATTTTACATAATAGTAAAAGGGCCTTTTTCTATTTGTGATAACAGCTTTTTTCAAAGCGAATCAATTAGACGCATTTAAATTATACCTAGCAATAAACCTTATGAAAAAAGGAGAGATCTTCCAACGAAGACCTCTCCTTAAAATATACAAGAAATAAAAGAATGGCTAATTAATGAAGGAAGTCACGGAACAAGCCGATAACCTTACCCAAAATGGTTACTTTTGTAAGCCGGAGAGGTTCGTATGTAGGATTCTCTGGCTGCAAGCGAATATGGTCCTTCTCTTTATAAAAAGTCTTAACGGTTGCTTCATCATCTTCCGTCATCGCGACGACGATGTCTCCGTTATTCGCTGTTTGTTGCTGGCGGACGATAACATAGTCGCCATTCGAAATTCCCGCCTCAATCATACTGTCCCCGACAACAGAAAGCATGAATACTTTCTCCTCACCAACATACTGCATCGGCAGCGGGAAGTAATCTTCAATATTCTCTGTAGCTGTGATCGGAATACCCGCAGTAACTTTACCCACTACAGGGACGCGAGCAACGGTCTGCGTAAATTGAAGAACATTATCATCACCATCATCTTGACCGAGCAATTCAATAGCCCGTGGCTTAGTAGGGTCTCTGCGAATTAACCCCTTCTTCTCCAGACGATCCAGGTGTCCGTGAACGGTTGAACTGGAGGCCAGGCCAACAGCTTCACCAATCTCTCTTACGGACGGCGGATATCCCTTCAATCGGACTTCATTGCGTATAAACTCCAGAATTGCTAATTGCCTGCTGGATACCTTCGACATACCGTATCAACTCCACATAATAACGTTTGGGAAAATTATAGCATAGAACCTCCGTTCGTACAAACATTAGTTCTAAAAAATACAGAACAATTGTTCTCAAAAACTATTGCCCAAAACACATGTTCGTGTTATAGTGAGTTCTGTAAGGAATGAGAACAAACGTTTGGAGGTTGAAATAATGCTTAAATACAGCACTTATAACAGCATACATTCTAGAACAGATGAAATGACGAACAATAACTTGGGTGAGACGATACATATTATAATGAAGAAGAACAAGCAGAGAATAATTCGTTTGATATTAATAGCGTCAGTCCTGCTTCTGAGCTTAACTGGATTCATGACGGTATTTGCAGACGCGGGACAAGAGACGGCATACGAGAAGGTTGTTGTGGAACCAGGTGATACCTTATGGGCAATCGGTTCAGAGCATAAACCAGAAGGTATGGATATAAGAGATTATGTTAACCAAATTCAACATATTAATGGATTGTCCAGCAGTGATATACAAGTAGGGAAGCTCTTAAATCTTCCTTATTTTGATTGATATGTATAATTCTTTTATAATCTACAACATGCTAAGGACGCGGCTTGATCTGCGTCTTTTTTGTATTTTGTACTAAATACAGACTATACAGGTATTTACCTTGACAACCTTTTCTAATCATGTCAAAGTTAAAGAGACTATGCATTTTGGAGGGGAAGAAAGTTGGATATTGAAAGTCTAGTTGCGCGGATTAATGAGCTTGCCCGCAAGCAGAAGGAATCCGGGCTTAACGATGAAGAATTGGCTGAACGGACTGAGCTTAGAGAGATCTATTTGAACAACATCCGCAGCAACTTCCGTCAGCAGCTGGAATCCATTGAGATTGTGGATGATGTAAGCGGCGACACGTATTCAAAAGGAAAATGATTTAATAAATAGGTCCATGCTTTTGTTATAGATTGAAGGAGGATACTCATGGCGAGTTCATTTGAAAGATCAGTGAAGAAAAATCAGCAGAAAATTAATAAAGATCGTAAAAAAAGAGGCCAGCCATCCATCGGATCTGGTGTTGAACAAGAGGATGTATTTAAAGGAAGAGCATTTTTGTTCCCATTTGTACTCGTTGTCCTATCATTCATGTTCCTGACTCTTAGCGGTTTGACGACAGATGGAGTAGGAGCATTTGATTGGGTTGTATTTGCGCTTTATCTTGGACTTGCTCTGATGTACTTTATGCGCCGGCCGTATCTCAAAGTCGGTAAGAAGCGGATCAAGACGATTAAGCTAAGCAGAGAACGTTCCATGGGTCCAGAGGATATTAAGAAAATTGTCCTGGAAAAAGGTTCTGTTGTTGTTGAACGTAATGGCAAAGGCGGTCCTTGGGTGTTCAGCAAACTGCTTAATCTATATGATGTAGAAGCGATGGGAGCACGCCTTGTGCAATACGCACAGAATCATCAAATACCTGTCGAAGATAAGAGAGTAAAGTAAGAAGCCTAACATACGATACCATACTTTCGGGGGAGAGAGAAGCATGTCAATCAAAGCAGTGCTATTCGATTTGGATGATACACTCTTATGGGATGAGCGGAGTGTAGAGGAAGCTTTTTACGAAACATGTCTAGTTGCATCTAAGCAAACAGGCGTTGATCCTCATGAACTGGAGACTTCTGTCCGCAATGAAGCAAGGAAGCTGTATGAATCGTATGAAACGTTTGCTTTTACAAAAATGATTGGCATTAACCCTTTTGAAGGATTGTGGGCTCATTTTAATGGGAGTGACAGAGCTGAATTTAAGCAGCTTGAAGAGATTGCTCCTACGTACCGTAGAGAAGCGTGGACTAAGGGTCTTCTTGCTCTGGGTATTGATGAGCCGGAACTCGGTGCGGAGCTTGCAGAGCATTTCGGTAAAGAACGCCGAAGCCGTCCTTACATGTATGATGAGACATTAGAGACGCTGGCTGAGCTGCAAGGTAAAGTGAAGCTTCTCTTATTAACCAATGGCTGTCCTTCTCTTCAACAAGAGAAGCTGGATGGGGTGCCTGATCTAGTTCCGTTCTTTGACCATATTGTGATCTCAGGTACGTTTGGCAAAGGAAAACCTGATCCTTCCATTTTCAAGCATGCTCTGGAATTGCTGGATGTATCTCCAGACGAAGCGCTGATGGTTGGCGATAAGCTTACTACAGATATTAAGGGAGCTCTTGCATCTGGAATTAGAGCGGTTTGGATCAATCGTAATAACAAGCTGAACGAAGAAGCCTACACTCCAGACGTTGAAATTAAGCATTTATCTGAAATCAAACAAATGTTATAATCTTCCATGTAACCGCATCTGCTGCAGAGCAGCGGCGGTTTTCTTTTTACAGAATACAGGAAGGAAGATGAAGATATTGAAACTCTTCTTGCAATCGAACGGCTTCACTCCTATCCGGCAGCATATCTCGATGGGTTTCATTATACTAACTCTATGTATTCTAATCTCTGGCTGCTCATTTAAAGCTTCTTCGGAGCCGATTGCTCTCATGGAACCGATTGACGTCAAGCTGAGTGTTTCGAGTGAAGAGATAAGTTTGAATGAAACCGTACATATGGAAGCTGTGGTGACTCAGGAAGCAGATGTCGTAGGTGATGCAGATGAAGTCATGTTCGAGGTTGCTACATCGGATGGTGTCAGTATGGAGTTTGAAGGGGAGCACCAAGGGGAAGGAGTATATGTATTTGACTATCAGTTCAAAGCTGCGGGAGAATACAAGGTTACTTCTCATGTAACAGCAAGAGGCTTTCATGCTATGCCATCAGTGCACATTGTGGTAAAAGAATAGCAGCAATTAACAGTATTGGACAAACAAAAGAAAACCTAGGACAACCTCATTGAGGTTGTCCATTTTTAATATAAGCTGGATCTGGGTAAGGAGATAGGGTCCACCCGTTCTCTTTAATCGTTAATCGAACGGCAATGACTTCCTTATTCTTCATTAGAGCAAAGGAGTGCGGAGTGTTCTCAGGAATAGCAATGACATCCCCTGCGGTTAGCTCTATATCAAAATAACCAGTGTCTTCATCCGCCTTCATACTTAGAATACCGTTGCCTGACAGAATAGCATGCGCACCTTCATCTCCATGTGCATGCATTTCTTCGAGCTCAGCTAGCTTTCCTTCAAGGTTGGAAGTGGCATTTGACAGTGATATGACTTCCCATTGTTGATAGCCGCGACGTCCTGCCATATCAGAAATTTCTTCTTTATAGAGGTCTAAGACTTGCTGCTGCTCTTCGTCAGATAACAGCTGGTTACGCTTAAGCTCTGCCGGCAGCTTAGATGAATCCCATTGCTCATAAAGCACATGATAGTCTTTTAGATAATTACGAACGTTCTCCACTCCACTAATTCTTTCATTCGTATTTTTGATTAAAATTTCTGGCATAATTATTCCCTCTTTTCTAATTGGTTTAATGAAGCCTGTGTTCTGCCTTTGCTCAGTGTTGTTCGCTGATAATTGGAAAAGACACTAGTCATGAAGCTGTAAACCGCTGTCATGACGCTGATTATCTGTCGATGATTTACCTTCCCAACAGATGGTGTTTCTGCTAAACTAAGATTTAACGTTTTGCGGGAGGTATGACAGTGATCAAGAGTGACTTAAAGGATGCGTTAAATAAACGAATATTAATTCTAGATGGCGCCATGGGCACCATGATCCAGCAAGAGAATCTGACTGCCGAGGATTTCGGCGGTGAAGAGCTGGATGGCTGTAACGAAATGCTTGTGCTTACGAAACCGGAATTGATTCAAAATATACATGAACGTTATCTTGAAGCTGGCGCTCATCTTATTGAAACCAACACCTTTGGAGCCACTTCTGTTGTACTAGCAGAATACGATATCCAGCATAAAGCAACAGAAATTAATCTCGCTGCGGCGAAGCTGGCTAGAGCTGCCGTAGATAAATATAACTCGCCGGATTCTCCACGATATGTCGTAGGAGCTATGGGCCCAACCACCAAGACCTTGTCCGTTACAGGTGGCGTAACTTTTCAAGAGCTGATTGACAGCTATGAAGAGCAAGCCATCGCTCTCATCGACGGTGGTGTCGATGTGCTTCTCCTAGAAACCTCTCAGGATACACTCAATGTCAAAGCTGGCAGCATCGGTATCCGGCAGGCATTCGCCAAACGGAGCATCGAGCTTCCTGTTATGATCTCAGGGACGATTGAGCCGATGGGAACAACGCTGGCAGGTCAGAACATTGAAGCATTTTATATTTCCTTAGAACACCTTAACCCGATATCGGTCGGGCTAAACTGTGCAACGGGTCCTGAATTTATGAGAGATCATATTCGTTCCTTGTCATCTATGGCAGGGACAGCGGTTAGCTGTTACCCTAATGCTGGCTTGCCGGATGAGAATGGGCAATATCATGAATCGCCTGATTCTCTGGCAACCAAGATTGCGGCTTTTGCGGAGCAAGGGTGGATCAATATTGCAGGGGGATGCTGCGGCACGACCCCGGAGCATATCAGGGCTCTTGCGGATAAGCTGGGTACAATGAAGCCACGTCCGCTAACTGGGGAGCATCCTCCTGCGATTTCAGGTATTGATCCTGTGTACGTGGAACAGGATAATCGTCCTTATATGGTTGGTGAACGAACGAATGTACTCGGGTCCCGCAAATTCAAACGTCTTATTGTGGAAGGCAAGTATGAAGAGGCCTCCGAAATTGCTCGAGCTCAGGTTAAGAATGGAGCACAGGTTGTTGATATTTGTGTGCAGGATCCTGATCGAGATGAAGCGGATGATATGCGCAAGTTCCTTGAGCTCGTTGTTAAGAAAGTCAAAGTACCTCTAATGATAGATACAACAGATAGTGAAGTCATTGATCTAGCCCTACAATATTCCCAAGGAAAAGCGATTATCAATTCTATTAATTTGGAAGATGGCGAGGATAAATTTGAGAACGTAACGCCGATCATCCATAAATATGGAGCAGCTGTCGTTGTGGGAACGATTGATGAGCGAGGGCAGGCAATTAGCAGGGAAGACAAGCTTGACGTTGCCAAACGATCGTATGATCTTCTCGTAAATAAATACGGTCTTAAACCGGAAGACATTATATTTGATACCCTTGTGTTTCCTGTAGGTACAGGAGACGAGCAGTATATTGGATCTGCGGCGGAAACGATTGAAGCCATTCGGTTGATCAAGTCCGCATTACCAGGAACACATACGATCCTTGGAGTAAGTAATGTTTCCTTTGGACTGCCTGAGGCAGGGCGTGAAGTACTGAATTCGGTCTTCTTGTATGAATGCACCAAGGCAGGACTTGATTATGCGATCGTTAACACGGAAAAAGTAGAGCGTTACGCCTCTATTCCAATTGAAGAACGTAAACTTGCCGAAGATTTAATCTACCGTACAAATGATGAAACCTTAGCTGCTTTTGTAGCCGCATTCCGTAATAAAAAAGTAGAGAAGAAAGTCCAAATCTCTAATCTGACCTTGGAAGAACGTTTAGCTGCTTACGTCGTTGAAGGCAGTAAGGAAGGACTCATCCCTGATCTGGAGCTGGCAAGAGCGAAATACAGTCCACTTGAGATCATCAACGGACCTCTGATGAAAGGGATGGAGGAGGTTGGAAGACTGTTCAACAACAATGAACTCATTGTTGCTGAGGTACTGCAAAGTGCAGAGGTAATGAAAGCTTCTGTTGCTCATCTAGAGCAATTCATGGAGAAGAACGAAACCTCGGTTAAAGGTAAGATCATGCTCGCCACGGTGAAGGGTGATGTGCATGATATCGGTAAGAACCTTGTCGAGATCATTCTCGCAAACAATGGTTATCAGATCGTCAATTTGGGTATAAAAGTACCACCAGAACGTATCATTGAGTCCTATCGTGAAGAGAAAGTAGATGCGATCGGCTTATCGGGTCTATTAGTAAAATCGGCACAGCAAATGGTGCTCACTGCACAGGACTTAAGGAATGCAGGGATTGATGTCCCTATTATGGTAGGTGGAGCAGCACTGACAAGGAAATTTACCAAGACTCGAATCAGACCTGAATACAGCGGTATGGTTGTATATGCGAAGGATGCCATGGACGGACTGGACATTGCAAACAAGCTAATGAATCCGCAATCCAGAGAGCTGATGCTGAAGGAAATGGAGCTTGAGAAGGAGAAGGATGCCGCAGCTGTTAGTAATGTGATCCCCTTACCCGAGCTGACGAGAGTGGAACGCTCCAAAGTTTCTCAAGAGGCACCTGTATATTTGCCGCCTGATCTAGCTAGACATACCATTCGGAATTATCCGATTAGTCATATTCTTCCTTATGTTAACATGCAGATGCTGCTTGGACATCATCTGGGATTGAAAGGAAATGTAGAGCAGCTGCTTAAGTCAGGGGATTCTAAAGCAGTTCAGCTCAAAGAAACCGTCGATCAAATTATGGATGAGGCGATCAAGGACGGAATCATCAAGGCAAATGCAATGTATCGTTTCTTCCCAGCTCAGTCTCAAGGAAATGATATTATCATCTATGATCCGGAAGATCACTCTAAGGTATTGCACACCTTTACTTTCCCGAGACAAAAAGTCGATCCATACCTTTGTTTGGCCGACTTCCTAAAGCCGGTTGAATCGGGTGTTATGGATTATGTAGGATTTTTAGTGGTGACTGCAGGACATGGCATTTCAGAGCTGGCTGCGGAATGGAAAGAGAAAGGGGACTATCTCCGGTTCCATGCCCTTCAGTCCATTGCGCTGGAAGTGGCCGAAGGCTTGGCGGAACGTGTTCATCATATGATGAGAGATACATGGGGATTCCCTGATCCGGCAGATATGACGATGAAGCAGCGTCTTGGGGCAAGATATCAAGGTATACGAGTTTCTTTTGGCTACCCGGCATGTCCCGATTTGGAAGATCAAGAACCGCTGTTCCGACTCATGCGTCCTGAAGATATTGGTGTGGAGCTGACGGAAGGATTTATGATGGAGCCTGAGGCATCTGTATCGGCAATGGTATTCAGCCATCCGGAGGCTCAATATTTTAACGTAGAGAAGGCGTAACAAGTGAAGTATTGAACTGATCTTTTCCTCCGATTCCACAATCGGGGGATTTTCATTTATAATCATAGGATTAACGGTTAATGGCTCATCTTAATAAGCTGAGAGTCATCATTGCATGGTTCCATCCTATTCTTTTTATACTAAACATAACGAGGTGATACAATCGTGGAACTATATTTTTTGGGGACCAATGCCGGTGTTCCCTCATTACAGAGAAACGTTACAGCTGTCGCGCTTCGCATGCTGGAGGAACGTCGTTCCATCTGGCTGTTTGATTGCGGAGAAGGTACACAGCATCAATTCTTGAAATCCCCACTCAAGCTAAGCAAGCTCGAGAAAATATTCATTACTCATTTGCATGGAGACCATCTTTTCGGACTTCCGGGTCTATTATCTAGCCGTGCATATCAGGGAGGAACAACTCCGCTCACCTTGTATGGTCCGCCGGGGGTTAGAAAATATGTGGAAACATCGCTTGAGCTTAGTCAATCTCGGATTAATTATGAGCTGAGCATTATAGAGCATGAGGGCGGTATTATTTTTGAGGATGATACGTTTATTGTGGAATCTGCTCTACTTGAGCATAGAATCGACAGTTATGGCTATCGAGTGATGGAGAAGGATCGTCCGGGTAGTCTCGACCCGAATAAGCTTGCAGTTCATGGCTTAAAGCCAGGTCCGCTATTTGGCAAGCTGAAGCGTGGTGAAAGTGTGGACCTTGGCGATGGTCTGGTACTTCATGCACAGGATTTCTTGGGTGCGCCTAAACGAGGGAAGATCGTTACGATTCTCGGAGACACTAGGCCGACCGCTCATGTAGTGCCTTTATCGGCTGGAGCGGACGTCGTCGTTCACGAAGCGACTTTTCTGCATGAATTGGCCACTACAGCGCACGAATACTATCACAGTACGGCCAGACAAGCAGCGGAAGCGGCAAAAGAGGCAGGTGCGAAGAAGCTGATTATGACGCATTTCAGTTCAAGGTATAAGGATGAGGAACAGCTTCAGCCGCTATTAAGCGAGGCGTGTGAAATTTTTCCTAACACAATTCTTGCAGCCGAGCACGAGCTGGTCCAGGTCTAAACAACATAGTAAAGACCCTGTTATTCATGTTTTGCAATCGATTTAAAAAGGATGTACGATGGGCATAATGCTTATCTAACAAGCGTACATACAAAGGGTTTATTCTTTATGTAAGGAGTGAGATGAATTGTCACAACCGAAAGCCTACTTGCTCGACTTGGACGGAACTATATATCATGGGAAGCACCGGATTGATGGGGCAGATCTGCTCATTCAGCATTTACGAAATTCAGGCATTCCGTACTTATATGTAACAAACAATTCTTCAAGAACTCCGGAAGGTGTCGCTGAGCATCTGAGATCCTTGGGAATTGAAGCGGTCGGGGAAGAAGTATGTACCTCGGCAGTCGCTGCGGCTGAGTATGTAGCTGAGGAATCACCAGGTGCCAGAGTAGCTTATATTGGAGAGGATGGTTTATACCAAGCCATTCAAGCTGCGGGACTTCAAATAACGGAAGCGTCCCCTGAGTATGTGATACAAGGGATTGATCGTGAATTTACATACCATAAGCTGACGCAGGCTCTGCGCTGGATTAACGGTGGAGCTCAGTTTATCATGACAAATCCTGACTTGCAGCTTCCTGCAGATGATGGTCTGACTCCGGGGGCTGGAACCATAGGGGCTGCAATTGAGGCGGCTACACAGGTGAAGCCGGTCGTCATTGGCAAGCCTTCGAGCATTTTGATGAAGCATGCGATTGACCGATTAGGGCTGCCGGCAGCTGAGGTTGCCGTCATTGGAGATAATATGCGTACGGATATTGCAGCTGGAGCAGCAGCCGGCTGTTCCTCCATTTTAGTGCTGACAGGTGTAACGACGAGAGAGAATTTGGATGCCCATGTTCGTGCGACAGGAATTAAGCCTGATGAAATTTATGAAGATTTGCACAAACTGGTGAGCAGCATCTAGTGAATGGCGTATAATGTAACATGGACAGCAACAAGCAACAAGTGAAAGGAAGAATGCAAAGATGCCGGAACTACCGGAAATGGAGAATTACAAGCAGCTATTATCTGATCGAATATTAGATATTCCGATAACTCAAGTGACCCTTAATCGTGAAAAATCTATAAATGTCACTTCAGACGAATTCACATCTTCACTACTAAATACACGAATCGTATATATCGAGCGCCGGGCTAAGCATTTGATATTCCACCTGAGCACAGGCCGCAGATTAGTATTGCATTTGATGCTTGGCGGTGTTTTATATTTAGGAACAGAAGATCAGCGCCCAGATCGTAATACGCAGATTGAGATTCAATTCGGCGATATAACCTTATATTTTATCGGACTAAGACTGGGATATTTGCATCTGCTGAGTGCGAAAGAAACGGATGAGACCATGTCAGAACTAGGTCCAGAACCGCTTGATTACCGTTTTACTGAAGATAAGTTCAGAGCCGTGCTGAAAGGGAGAAGAGGAACAATCAAATCGACTCTCGTTAATCAGGAGGTCATCGCGGGAATTGGTAACTGTTATTCGGATGAGATCGCATTCGCAGCAAGTCTCACACCAAGCACGAAGATCCAAAAGGTATTGGAATCTGGTGAATTAACAAGCAGGCTGTACCGATCGATTCAATCGGTCTTGCGAGAAGCTACTGCTGGTGGAGGATATATGGAAATGCCGCTGTATGAAGGCGATGAACTCACCGGTAAATACAACGAACAATGCAGAGTATA
This sequence comes from Paenibacillus sp. TCA20, assembly GCF_000732325.1. GTDB lineage: Bacteria > Bacillota > Bacilli > Paenibacillales > Paenibacillaceae > Paenibacillus > Paenibacillus urinalis. The sequence goes on along the minus strand of NZ_BBIW01000002.1, from coordinate 528,780 downwards.
CGATCGTGAAGGGGAAACCTGCACTCGCTGCAATAAGGGGATCATTACCAAGACGCTGATTACGGGCAAGAAAGCTTTTTACTGTCCGGAATGTCAGAAGGAAGAAGCCTGACTTGTACATTGGGGGACATGTGAGCACGAGGGGAGGATACAAACAGGCTGCAATGAGGGCGCATGACATGGGAGGCACTTCATTTCAGTATTTTCCAAAGAACCCTCGTGGTCTCGGGACCAAGGCCTATGATCAGACGGAGGCTGCAAGATGTAAATTATATTGTACTGAGCATCATATCCAGTCTATTGCACATTCGCCTTATCCTACGAATCCCGCTGTAGGGAAGTTAAAAGGAACGGATCTGTACGAGTCGATGGTTGCCTCTCTCAAAAATGATCTGGAGATAGCAGAAGCTTGCGGCTCAGCAGGCGTGGTTGTCCATTTTGGACATGCCAAGACAGAGGATCCGCTGCAGTCCTATCGCAATGTCATCCAGTTTATGGATGAGGTGTTGTCCGGCTGGTCTGGTAAGGCCAAGCTTCTGATTGAGAATCAGGCTGGGGATCATGGTCCAATGGGTACGACGATGGAAGAAATCGTTCAGATCCGAAGCTTATCGAGTCATGCGGGAGCGATCGGATTCTGTCTCGATACATGCCATGCTTTTGCGAGCGGGTTATGGAATGGGACGACAGATGATCAGATGATACAAAAGGGACATGATACAGGGTATTGGGCTCAGCTGATTGCCGTCCATGTCAATGACTCTAAGTATGGCTTCCGGTCATTTAAAGATCGGCATGAACGGGTCGGCAGAGGAAAAATTGGCGTGGATGGACTGTCATGGCTGTTAAACCGCGAGGAGCTCGCAGACTGTATCTGGGTTCTCGAAAGTGAAAAAGGTGACGATGGAAGTCACAAGGACGATATCGAGCAGATTCGTTCCTGGCTAAACTAACGAGGAGAGGAGAGCGGTTCATGAACATTTTTTTGGATGATTACCGGGCTTGCCCTCCAGGATTCACACTTGCTCGAGATGCAGAAGAATGTAAGCTGCTGCTCAATGAATATGGAGTAAACATTTTGTCATTAGACTATGATCTGGGTTATGACAAGCCGACAGGGCTTGAGATCGCTTCTTTTATTGTGGAACGCAAGGTGTATCCTGAGAAAATATTTCTGCATACCTCGAGTGACTATGGAAGAAGAGCCATGTATGAATTGCTGTATTCAAACAAGCCTGAAGATGTAGAAGTGCATAACGGTCCCATTCCTTATGAATTGCTAGCGAGCATTTCAGGTACTGTGAGGCAGGATTAGGCATGATTGAAGCTACTGAACAAGGAATTTTGAAGATGGCTTGGGAGGGACAGGCTTTTGCCTTGTTTGTCTACACTCCGCTATGCGGTACATGTCATGCAGCTCGGCGTATGCTGGAGGTATGTGAGCACTTATTGCCTTCAGGCGTTTTATATGAAGCGAATATCACCCAGATTCAAAGTCTCGTACAGCAATACCAGATCAGGAGCGTCCCTGCCGTATTGCTGTTTAGCGGTGCAAAAGAACTCCCTACATCGATATATCGAATGGAATCCGTAGAGCATCTGCTCTCTCAAATCAGGAGGGTAATCATATGATCGAAATGGAGCACGTCAGTCTTCGCCGGGGAGACAAGCAAATATTAAATGATGTTAATCTTGAAATGAAGGCAGGAGAAAACTGGGTCATTCTTGGTAGAAACGGCAGCGGCAAAACGACCATACTTGAGATGACCATGGGTTATATGTTTCCCTCTGAGGGCAAGGTAAAAGTACTGGATTACTTGTATGGCGAATGCGACGTGCGCGAAGTTCGTAAGGAGATTGGCTACATCAGTCAAACACTGATTGAAAAGCTCGCACTGAAGGATCCGGTATGGGAGGTTGTGGCCACGGGTGCTTTTGCATTTCTACGCTTCTATCAGCATATTCCTGACGAGGTGCAGGAGCAGGCCCGTGCCCGGCTGGCCGAGATTGGATTTGCTCATTTAGCGGAGCAGCCATTTGGGACATTGTCTCAAGGAGAAAGAAAAAAGGTGCTTCTCGCCCGCTCACTCATGGCACAGCCCAAATTGTTGATTATGGACGAGCCGTGCTCAGGTCTTGATTTATTCGAGAGAGAAAAAATGCTGTCAGCGGTGGATGAGATCGGAAACAAAGATATTTCGATCGTCTATGTGACTCATCATATTGAAGAGATTACGCCCTTATTTACTCATATTGCACTTATCAAGGATGGCATGGTTGCAGCTGCAGGACCTAAGAAGGAAGTATTGACAAAAGAAACAATAATGCATACCTATGGTATTGCTGTAGAGCTGGATTGGTTCGAGGACAGACCATGGATACGGGTATGCAGTGGAGGTTAACCTATTTTGACTAATCAAGAACAATACGCAGAAGCACATTCTGCAAGATTCATTTGTACCGCAAATCATGGGTTTGCTCCGTATGCTCAAGAGGAGCTTCGAAGAGTATTTGGGAGTGTGAAAAGCTCAGTTATAGTACAGAGCGAAGTCTTCCTGGCGACCCTGCCGAGAGAGCAGTCAGCAGTGAACGACCTGCTCACGAGGGAACCGCTCATATTCTTGAGACATGTGTTCCCAGTTCAGTTTGAAGAAAATGTAGAGGATCAAGAGGCTTCATTTGCCCGTCTATATCGCTATTTAATGGCACATCCTGCCCTTCAAGAGGGGACGTTTGCCTTGCAGGTGCGTAAGACCGAAGAAAGCGCATGGACGGAAACCTCGGGTACATTAAAGCAGTATATACTTGCCGGCATTGATGAATTGCATGCAGAACATACGGTTCAGGATGCCGACAAGGTTGTCTCTGTTTATCTGACCGGAGAACGCTTGTATGCCGGCGTCTCTGCTCCTGCGGATAATCTGTCCGATTGGAACGGAGGCGCAGTTCGTTTTCAGAAGGAAGAGGGACAAATCTCAAGAGCAAAGTTCAAGCTGCTAGAGGCGGAAAAAACGCTGGGTATCCCTTTCTCGTCCTTTCATCGTGCACTCGATATCGGCGCAGCTCCGGGGGGCTGGACTTCATTCCTTCTGGAAAGAGGCCTTCAAGTCACCGCGGTAGATCCCGCGAAAATGAACCCTTCCCTGCTGGATCATCCGAATCTGAAGTACCTCTCCAAGAATGCGGGCGATGTCAAATTCAGAGATAACGAGTTTGATCTTCTCGTATGTGATATGAGCTGGAGTCCGAAACTTATGGCCAAACTGGTGACAGGCTTACTGGATAGTCTTCAATCAGGAGGAACGGCGGTCGTGACGGTTAAACTTATGCATAAGAAGCCGATGGCCCTAATTCGTGAAGTTATTGAAGTATTCGAGGATGCTCGAATGCAGGTGCAGAGAGCCAAGCAGCTATTCCATAACCGTGATGAAATCACGCTATATATGATTAAGTACTAAGCCGCATTATCTTATATAGAGGGTCCGTCTATTATAGCCGTGATCCTCTTTTGCTATATAAAGCAAAAAAACACTTTACATATCCCTGTCTATGTCATATAATTAACCCAAAATTAACCAGTACGGAAATGGGAAAGCATCCCTATAGCCAAGGTTCAGCAGGATTCTGCAGACCGCTATAGGGGCTTTCCTTTTTTTTGTGCCTGTTAGGGGGTTTTGAATGAAGCAGCCTTCCCGTTTGGAACGAGGCTCAGTCCTCGGAGGGAGATATCGTGTGATTCGAAAAATTGGAACTGGAGGTATGAGCCATGTTTATCTGGCTGAGGATCTCAAGCTGCCCGGCAAGAAATGGGCTGTCAAGGAAAATGTGAGCCTCCCGGAGTTCCATGGGAGTATCGTGTCAGAAGCGGAGACCTTAATTACATTGCACCATTCCAGACTCCCGCATATTGTAGATTTTTTTGCGCCGGATGAGGACGGATACAGTTATTTGGTCATGGACTTTATTGATGGAATAACACTCCAGGAGTATCTGCAGCATAAACAATTTCAGATCCCAGTCAATACGATGATTAGAATTATTCATCAAATTATGGAGGTGTTGGATTATTTACATGGGCTTACACCGCCGATGATCTATCGTGATTTGAAGCCCGGCAATATTATGATCGCCCAGCATGACGAGATTCGATTGATTGATTTTGGAATCGCCAGAAAGTACAAGCTCTCTGGTAATGAAGACACGGTGAAGCTTGGTACGATCGGCTTCGCAGCTCCTGAACAGTTTGGTTCAGGGCAGACGGATGCAAGGAGCGATTTATACAGTCTGGGGGCATTGTTTCTGTACATGTCAACTAGAGGAGCACATAGTGAATGGATCGCTGGCGTGGAGCAGCTGCTTAGGAATGAAAGCGTTCGAAAATATATACCTGTTATGAGACGGCTGTTAAGGTATGAACCACAGGCCAGATACCAATCGATCAATGAGCTTAGAGAGGAAATGTATAGATTATCTGAACACTATGAGCATGGGAATGTGATTAGAACGTCTGATGGCATGATGCAGGGAACTCGAATTGTTGCACTCACCGGTACAGCCGCTGGAGCAGGTGTAACCCATACCGCAATTGCGATCAGCCATTATTTAGCCAGACTGGGTAACAAGGTGGCCATAATTGAGATGTCGAAGCGGTCTGTTGCTTTTTCCAGGATTAAGGCAATTGCTTACCGCGATGCTGAGCATATTCAGGCCAAGAGCTTTGATATTGAAGGAGTTCATTATGTCCAGAGAAGCAGCAAGTATGAGATGGTTGAGCTTCTGGGAGGCAGCTATCAATATGTCGTCCTGGATCTGGGGAGCGAGAGAGACTACAGTCAGATGGAAGAGTTTTTCAGAAGTGATCTTCCTATAGTCGTAAATGCTGCTGCCGAATGGAAGCAGGATGACATGGCCTCGTTTATGCAATCGTATCCTAATCAGCCCAAATTAAAATGGACTTATCTGCTGCCGCTTGCCTCCAAGGAGACGGTGAACAGAATGAGGAAAAGGATGGATTCAACCAGAGTTTACAGTGTTCCGCCACATTTTGATCCTTTTGACCGTACAGAGCAAATGGATGAGGTGTTGCATGAGCTGTTACACACGATTAAACCGATTGGCAAGAGAAGAAGGTTCTTATTCAAAAAAGCATAAGTAGAGTTTAGTAAAGGAGACCCACGAGTGTCTAAACTTCGTAAACAGAGCAAGAAAAAGATTTATGCCGGACTCATCGGAGCGGGAGCAGCAAGTATTTTGTTTAGTGGATTATTGCTGTACGACTGGAAATTGGACAAGGACTCCGCAGATTCACTGGAATTGAAGCATGAACAAGAGCTTCTGGAGATTAAAAAACAGCTTGTAGCCGAACAGAAGGATAGCAAGACAGGTTATGTGATGGTACATGATATTCAGGCAGGAGCATCAATCAAAGATTCAGATGTAAGAGCAGTGAAGGTACCGCAAGGACAAGCACCTGTCAACTTAATAAGTGAGCTGGATGATATTGCGGGAAGTGTGGCGAAGATTGAGCTCAAGGCCGGTACCTCGCTTACTGCCGCAATGCTATATGACGAGGAGCCGACACCGGATGACTTAAGGAATCGAGAAATTTCGGTTATTGCCCGTCCCTCACAATTGGATGCAGGTGATCGGATTGATGTCCGGATTCAGTTCCCTACAGGACAGGATTACATTGTACTATCGAAGAAGAAGGTTCACGATCTGGATGGGGCCACGATGTGGATGACTTTAACAGAAGCAGAGATACTCACTTTATCGAGTGCCATGGTAGATGCCTATCTTCACAAAGCCTCATTATATTCTCTTACATATGTAGAACCTGAACTTCAAGAACGTGCAATACCAACCTATCCAGCCAATAAGGAAGTGCTGACGCTGATCGAATCCAATCCTAATATCGTAGATCTGGCCGAGCAGGCACTTGCTGCGCAGCTGCGCAGTTCCTTGGAAAGGGCATTAAATGAATCCTCCTCATCCAATTACATGGTGTCTGAATCCATTGAGGATGGACTTGCTCGCACGAATGATAACAGAACCTCGCACTGGAACAACACCTTGAACGAGCAAGTAGACAATGGCAATAGTCTATTAGATGCATCAAATGATGAAGAGACCTTATGGAAGGATACGAATATGGATACAGCACAGGAAGGGGGAACCGAGTGAAAAGCTATGTTTTTGCCGGGCCGTGTGACAAAACCGATCTGCTGCTTAATATGAGCAAAATTTTGTCTGTCAGCGGATATCGGGTCATTTTAGTCGATGGTACTGTAGATGGACGATATCGATATTGTATTGAGGAAGGTCATTCTACTCCAGCCGTTACAGAATATGAAGGCTTTGATGTAGCCATTGGATATCGGCAATTTAACGAGGTTGAGCAGGCGTTACTCGAGTTGAATGAAGATGTCCTCTATGACTATGTGATCTTTGACATTGAGCTTACGGGGTTCCTGAACACGGATCAATGGCTATCCGCTGCAGCAAGAGTATGGACGACGGATTACTCACGCATGACCCTGGAGTGTGGCAAAGCGTGGATTAAAGAGCTGTGCAGCCAGATGGTTGTGGATCGTCTTCCTCCGTTTTATAAGCTCTATATAGAGGCGGTAGATACGCACATCGAGTCTTATATTTGGGCTTACTATGAGGATAGTCCGATTGAATTCCAGGGCAGCCCGGTTTGGTTCCGCTCAGATGAACTGGATACAGCGGTACGGCTTGAGAACGAGCATCATCGAAGACGCAGCTTTCGGCATTACTCCAGAGATTACAAGAAGTCGCTTGCCGAGTTAATGGAAATGGTTGCTGGCATTGAGCCTGCCGAGACAAGGCGGGCACTACAATCGAGAGAGAGGAAGAGAGCATGAGCACTGTTGTATTTTGGAGCCCGGTAAACGGGAGAGGAACATCTTCTCACCTCATTTTGTCCGCACTGATGATTACACTCACGCACCATGTCCGTGTCTTGTCTATGCATATGCATAGAGCGGGAGACAGTATAGAAGCAGCGCTGCCAGTCAGAGAGGACAGCATGGACCATATGACGAGCATATTTGCAACTACCGGGTGGGACGCATTGCTGCGGCTGTATTTAAGCGGCAGTCTTACGAGAGACAAATTCAGAGATTATACGGTGCCTTTGTCCAGACAGCTGGATTTGCTGCCAGGAGCAAGAATGCAGAATGGGATAGATGTAAATGAAGAATATGCAAAATATATGCCTTCGGTATTGAAGACGGCAAGTGAGGTATATGATCTTGTCATGCTGGATGCCGGAAATAGAGACAGGATGGAGCGAGATATGTTGAAGGATGCTGATGTGGTCGTCATTAACTTGGATCAAAACTTGAGAGTGCTGGAAAATTATTTTGGCGATACAGAATTAAAAAAAGACCTGGAAAACAAAAAGGTTATCATGACAGTGGGGCATTATGACACAGATTCCCATTGTTCCATAAACAATATGAAGCGGCGCTTTAATTACAAACACCCGGTCATTGGAGTGCCTTACTGTACTGAATTTAAGGATGCCTGGAATCGGCGGGATGTACCTTCTTATTTGCAGCAGAACATGAATTTGGACAAGAAAAACGGTCAACGGGGTGAGCACGCTTCGAGCATTCGGGAGCTGGCCAAATGCATTATGGAAAATGCAGGTTTGCGTACAATCTTGAAGCAGCTGGAGAGGGGAGCATAAATGCGGGGAGAGGCTGCAATGAATGCTCTTCTCATCTGCCTGGTTTGCATCTGTATGATATTGATCATCTTACGAATCAGAGCGAGGGCCAAAGCCTATTCTGGAATATCCTTAGGAGCTCATCATGAACCCCGTACGATTGAGAATTTGACAGAGTATATTAAGCAGTCGCTGCACGAACTCAGTCATAGCCAGCTTGCAGATGCAGGATTACATGAAGAGGAATACAAACGAAAATTAAATCAACGGGCTGAAATGAGACGCGCACTTAAGGATTGTATCTCGGGAAGTGTCAGTGATAAGTCATTTGTTAAAAATATAATCAAGGATCTATTACTTCACAGCTATGGGCTAAACGAGAAGAGCATTAACGAAGCAATTCCGTTTGACCACACCCTAAACTTAACGGTTCAGGATCAGTTTGAAATCGTCTTTTATTTGTATAAACAGCAATATGGAACCGAGGCGCTTTCTAGCCTGATTGATACCTATGATTTAGCTGAACTGAGATGGGATCAAGAGGAGGCTGCAGGCTATTACGCGATAACAGAGGAGGATATAAGACACATCTTCGCTTGTGAGTATAGAGAGCTCCATTTTACCGATAAGCTGAACATTGTCGTTCAACGGATTTATCAGCAGTACAAGGGATTTTCTGTCGTTGACGAAATTCGTGACCAGCGAATTGATGGAGTCAGTGGGGGTGTGAGCGGGATGCTGGGTACAGATTTGTCTTCGTTTCCCCGTGATGGATTTAGCAGAAATATTCCTATAACAACGGATATAAAAGATGATATTCCTTCGAAATCCATAGAGAGTATCTGGATATTTTACAAAGGCAAGTCCATTCATTTGTCCTTTTTGTCTTTTGGATCAGAGCGGGAGCTGAGAAGAGTCTGCCAAAATATTTATAAATATAATCATCCCGGACAGTTGTCAGAATCAAAAGGCTACAAAGTAAACGAGATGAAGGACGGCTCAAGGGTGGTCGTGGTCCGACCTCCGTTCTCTGAGTCCTGGGCATTCTTTGTTCGTAAGTTTGATCTTCAGAATACAGCTTTATCTAAATTAATTGTTGGTGAGAATGCAGAGCCGGTCATTGAATTCATTGAGTATCTCATGAAAGGCAGCCGTATAACCGCCGTTACGGGAGCACAGGGTTCAGGTAAAACAACACTACTAATGGCGATGATTAAGCATATCTACCCTTATCATACGCTTCGTGTACAGGAAATGGCCTTTGAATTGCATTTAAGGAAGCTATACAGCAGGCGTAACATATTAACATTCCGGGAAACAGATCATATCTCAGGACAAGAAGGTCTTGATCTACAGAAGAAGACCGATGGAACGGTCAATATTCTCGGTGAAGTGGCAAGCGATGAGGTAGCCGCATGGATGATACAAATGTCGCAGGTTGCCAGCCTGTTTACGGTCTTTACGCATCATGCCAAAACATTTCCGGATCTTATCTTCTCCTTAAGAAATTCGCTCTTAAAGGCCGGAATGTTCAGCCAGGAATCCATAGCCGAGGAGCAGGTAGCAAGTGTTATCAATTTTGATATTCATCTAAGAAAGGACGCAGACGGCAGAAGATATATCGAACGGATCACAGAATGTGTGCTGGTTCCCGGCCATTTGCGATCAGGGCATCCCGCTTTTACATACAGGAATATTGTTGAGTATAGAGCAGGGAGATACATCATAACATCCGCTATATCTGAGGCCAACAGAGCAGATATGCTATCACACATGAACAAGGAAGATGCCGAATCGTTTGAACGCTGGCTTTTGTCACACCGAGGTGAAGCTCATGTCTCTTAAAGAATGGCTGCTGATTCTCTTGTTTATCTCTCTGGCCGCTTTTATAGTTGTGATCGGTTTGATATCTCGCGCCAAGCGTCAGCAAGAGCAGCGAGTAGGAGCGATTCCATACAATTCCAATACAACAAGTACATCTACGCAGCTAGCGGCATTCTTTAATGTTTTTTTTACTAGATCTTATTTGGTAGGAATCAAGATTCCTGTGCTGTCGGGGTACATCTTGCTAGTGAGGAAGAAATTAAGCTATCAGCAGGGGATGAGCGAGTATCTGCTCCGATGTCAAACGATGAAGCTTACATGGTCCATATGGATTTCTTTTCTCACCGCAGGAGGCATTCTCTTCTCCCTACAGCCAGGGCTCAGCTTCCTTGTATTGTCCTGCCTTGTTGGCGTTATCATTAACAGTCTGTTCCTGGATATGACGGTAGCAAGGCAAGAGAGGAAGCTATTGTCTGAAATGATTGAATTGTTCGCCGATGTACGTCACAGGTACCATCAGCACGGCATGGTGGAGGAAGCGCTGTACGAAGCTGCAGAGTTCGCTCATGGGGAGGCTGCCCGGCATGCAATGCATATCTATGCGGCTTTAACCTCTGTTAATCCGGATGAAGCACTTGAGCGATATTATGAGACAGCTCCCAATCGCTTCCTGAAAGCCTTTGCCGGAATCTCCTATATGGTCATGGAATTTGGTGATCAGCATGCGGATCAGAGCTCTATATATTTAACAGGGATCAGCAGCCTGACTCAAGAGATCCATCTTGAAATACTACGGCTGGACAAGCTTGATTATCTGTTAAAAGGACTTAATTTGATCAGTCTCATTCCGGTCTTCTTTACGAAGCCAATCGAGAACTGGGCCAGAAGCAGCTTTCCGACCATGAATGAATTTTATGACAGCAAGATGGGTTTCATCATTCTATTATCCATCTACGTCATCATCATTGGTTGTTATCTTATGCTTCAGCAGCTTCAACGTAATCAGGAGACAACTTTTCGGGTCACTCAGCAAAAAAGAATCCTCGAAAAACAGATTTATCGCTGGAAATGGATTCAACCGTTCGTTTCAAGCTTTGTGCCCCAGTCAGGTACCAAACAATATCATTCGATGGTCAAGCTGCTCCGTGATACGAATACGCATTTGAAAGTGGAGTGGTTTGTGGTAAGACGGCTTCTATGTGCCAGTATTTGCTTTTTCGTCGCATTTGGCAGTGTGCTGTACTTGCATCATGTTGAGAAGCAGCACATTCTGACCAAGCCGGTAACCCAGACAACAATCTTTGGAAAGCTGCCTGATGATGAGCTCGAGGAAGCACTTGCATGGAGTGAGCTGGATGAGAAGGTAATGCGTGATCTGAATATGAATGCTCACAGCTCTTATGAAGAAGTTGAACGATTACTCCTTGCGGTATCTGAGAAGTCGCAGGATCGAGAAACAGTGCTTGCATCCGTATCTCGAATTATGGACAAGCTCCAAGCTTGGAATGATGAATTTCTTAAGTGGTGGGAGCTGGCTCTCTGCTTCGGAATCGGGTATGTAGGCTTTCAACTACCCTTATTGCTGCTATACATGCAGCGTAAAGTACGAAGTATGGATATGAAGCATGAAATTTATCAATATCAGACGGTGATTTCTATATTAAGAGAAATGGACCGAATGTCAGTTGAGGAAATTTTGGAGTGGCTGAACCGTTTTGCTGTCATTTTCAAAACACCGCTTCAAAAATGTCTGCTTCATTTCGAGCAGGGACCAGAAGCAGCACTGGAGCTCCTTAAAGAAGAAGTGACTTTGCCTGAATTTCAAAGAATGATAGATAAGCTTATGTTGTCTCTTGGGGCAATTACGATCAAGGAAGCCTTTGATGATCTGGAAGGGCAGATGTCGTTTTATTTCGAACAGCGAAGGCAGGAGTATGCCCAAATGATTGACAAGAAAGCGGAATGGGGAAAAATGATCGGTTTCATGCCGATGTACTCGCTAATTTTCCTGTATCTAGTCATTCCGCTAATTACGGTGAGCTTCACACAAATGAATATTTACTATGAGCAAATACAGAGGCTTTGAGCTAAAGTCTAATGAATTCAATCATCATCTTACAAATGAGTTATGAAATGATTCCTATAAATCAAAATTATATCGGAGGTATAACCATGCAAAATGCATCATCTGCTCTTAAAGTAGCTGCAGGTATTTTTCTTACTATTGCACTAATCACGATCGTCGTTATTCTGTTTATTTCAGCTCAGGAAGCTACAAAGACTGCACAGAACAATTTTGCCGACATTCAGACCGAGCTGTCACAGGCTGCTTTTACCGTGTATGACGGAACCACAATCAGCGGATCCCAAGTGACGAATGCACTTCGTAAATTTGCAGGTAAAGATCAGTTTGGGATCTATATCAGAACAGGCAAGAATCCAGAAGGTCAGTGGTACGGATACCCGTTGAATACCAGCTCCGCCACGAATAATGGATATGGGGAAGTCGTTAATCCGGAGGGCGGTACCAGTGGAGTGCTGAACGATACATTGAATGAGCGTCTGAACGAATATGTAAATCCTAGCGGTAGATTCAAAGCTACTGTGGTTAAGGACAACTCTAATGTCGTGAGAGGTTTACTATTTGTACAGTCCTAAGCAGCTAGGGAATTGCTTAATTATGGAAAGAGAGAAGGGGTTGTGATCTGGGAGAACACACTAGATCCATGCTGCTTATCGCTGTAGCTGTTACGACCTGGGTTGGCGCATGTTTATTAGCTGTATCTCTAATATCTTCGATGGAAACTACAGCATCAGCAAGACATATCCATCAGTCAGGACAGGATGGTCGTATACAGACCATCCTTGGAGAAGCAGTAAGGCCCACGGTCAGCGGTGCTTATGTGCGCAGTGTAGTACAGTTTCCACAGGAGGACATTGTCATATATGTTGACGGGAAGATCCCGGCTGACAACCTTGATCTTAATGCCGGAGATCAATACAGCGTGGAATATATAAGAGGAACAGTTGGTAAGCTCGAGCAAATTCATTATCGAAAGGCGGCAGATGCCTCGTGATCAACAGTGTGTCCAAAATACTTGCAGCTCTGCTTGCTGTCCTGCTCCTTTATGTGTACCCGGCAGTTGAAGCTGCTGGAAGACAGGATGATCTATCCCGGCTGACGACATATAACACAGTGACTAAATTTGTAGATGCGGTGCGGACGAAAGGGTATATTACACCGACAATGTACGAGCAGTTTCAAGAAGAATTGGCACTTACCGGAAACACGTTTGACGTTAAGCTTGAGCATATGCACAAAAACTATGTTCCTGAATATACAGACCCGATGAATCAAGCGACGTTTACTGGAAAGTTCGAAGCAGTGCTAGATGGTTATTACGATGAACAGATCATGGAGGTTTTGTTTCCGGATAATGAAATGTCCAGAGATGAGCAAGCCCGAGTATACAAGCTTACAGCAGGAGATTTTTTTCGTGTAACTTGTATGAATACCAACAGAACACCAGCTGATCTATTCAAGGAATGGTTGCTGCTCGGTCAGGGAAATGGAAGCTCGATTCATGTGAACTACGGAGGGATGGTCATTAATGAGGATTACTGATTATGCCATCCTCTTCGTCCTCATCTTCTTTCCTGCATTCTGGTTCTATAGTATGGACCTAAAGGATGAAGCCGAGGCTGTATGGCTGGAGCAGCAATATACGCAGGCTGTTCAGACAGCGGTTCAGGACGCAAGCAGTGTGATGAATTTGAATGAAGATCCTCTGCTCGAAACAAGCTATGCCTCATCCAAATTTACAAGAGTAGACAAGGAGCTTCTGCTAGACACTTTTATGCATACGATCTCCCTCAATTTTGGATTGGATGAAGATCGATCAGCACAAAATGTTTTCATGACATATTTGCCTGCACTTCTGGTCATTGATTATGACGGCTATTACATCTATCAGAGTGCTCCCTATACGAATGAGGAAGGCTGGAATGCAGAAGAGCATCTATGGACTGAGAAAAAAATGTACATCTATGCGGATGATCTGGGGAATACGGTTCGATTTACATTAGATGATTATGTATATGCATATGAGCACAGCACGGGTCAATGGGTGGAAGGGTATCTGGATGAAATACGATCTCTCACCCGTATCCCACTCCTACAAGATGCTGATGCCTTTGATCAAGTAAGAAGACAAACAATTGTCAGTGAGATTCAGGATGATCTCGCGTACGCCATTCATAATCATAATGAAAAAGCTCTGCGTAATGGCTATGCTTATCAATTTACTCTTCCAGTTATTCCACAGGAGGAATGGTACAACACCATTGATGATGTGGGAGTGATGGCGTTCATCCAAGGAATTCCGGTTGGATCCGGATATTACAATAATTATGCATTTTCGGGAGGCAGGCTCGTGAAGACGACTCCAATTGTAGGTGGAATTGATGCAGAGACAGGGATTAAATACTATTATCCAAGCACCTGTAATCTTGAATTTGTACCGATGGAGCGATTTACAACGTCTAAGGAAGCGGCAGCTGCGGGTTATTTTGAACATGGATGCATGAATAATGCACGTCGGTAGACAAGTAGAAAAATGGATTTTTTTATAAAATATGTATAGTGATTTTCCGATAAAATACTAGAACTATAGCTAATTAATTCGTAGACAGCCGGAGCAAGATAACAACTATACATAACAGGAGTGATAGGAAAATGAAAAAACAGATGAGCTTAGTATTAGCGGGAGCCCTTCTATCCGCTAATATACTAGGAAGCTCACTGCCAGTCAGTGCAGCTAACAGTAAGTTTAGAGATGTTCCTTCTACTCATTGGGCCAATCAATCCATTTATAGTGCAGTCGAGAAAGGATATTTCAAAGGCTATTCTGATGGAACTTTTCGTCCTAAAGCCAATATAACTCGTGCTGAGTTCGCAGCCCTGATTGCTAGAGTGGCTGACTATGAAACGGTTCAGAGTACTGATGACTTTTCAGATATGAAAGGACACTGGGCAGAATCTGCGGTAAATGCAGCAGCAGGTATGGGTTTCATCAAGGCGACTGACTATCCTAACGGATTTCAACCTGGAAAGGCATTGACCAGAGAAGAGATGGCCAAATGGCTGAGCTCTGGACTTGCAGCAAATGATGCCGAGTACAAGCAGGCTTGGTCAGATACCAAGACTACAGTTCTTCCAGTTAAAGAGTACTTCCAAGGTAAGATCAGTCAGACGAAGGCTCCATCTATTGCGATTGTGATGGGGACAGCCCTAATGAAAGGTTACACAGATGGATCCTTTGGACTTACCCAGACGACAACCAGGGCGGAGGTCTCTGCCATTGTCCTTCGATTGGAGAACGTGCTTAGCAAATCAGCAAATTCATTCGCCGATTTAACAGAGCTGCGCGCCGTAGGTACGGAGAAATCGAATTTGGAGTTAGTAACTCCGTTTACCTTCGGTAACGAAACGTTCGCTGATGCATCGGGTAAAACATTTACTTTTAAAAATGGAGCAGGAAGCTTAGTTTTTCATAGGGCAATAGCAGTAAATACACAAGATTGGAACAATAAACAGAGTATTTATTCAGATGTTTTTGTATCTGAGAGAAACAAATTATTTCTCACACAACAAAAAGGAATTTATCCGGTGTATATGCAGATAACAATTTATCCTAAGTCAAGCAACTTCAGCTCAAGTCATTACAGTAATTCGGGAGCGAAATTGCTACGAGGAGAAACTATATATAGTGAATTACCAGAAAAATATGGTTACGAAACATTACCTAATAATGAAACAGCTAAGTACTTCTCCAATCATAGGCATGGGGTCACTTTATGGGTTGTGCGCTACATAACTAAGGATACTTTAATTGATGTAACTATGGAAAATGGTACCTACCTTAGAGTAATTAATAAATAAAAATATTTAACAATGGGGATGTAAGATGAAAAAATATTTGCTGTCAATTGCATTCTTCTTCATTGTTCTGATTACGTTTTTGAGTCAAAACCAAGCATTGGGTTTGTGGGAAAATGGGTACCCTCCTATTGATGAAAAAGAGGCTACTTTAACTCCTGACAATGGCAGTATCCCATCTTTCAGAAAACAAACCTTGAAAGTTAAAGTAATTGGTTTTAGTGAGCCTAACCCAGCAACAACTTGGACTCAAGGTGATGATGAAAAATGGTCTGCAGTTAGAAATGAAGGTGCAGATAGAGTGGAGACTTCTACAGTTGGATCTGGGGATAAGGCATGGCCTAAAGCTGAGAATTTTGTTACTGACAAAATCAATACTAAGAATTATGCACCAAATTCATTAATCGATATTCAAGGCAACCCATACAAAGTTGAACATGTTAAAGAACTGGCATTAGAAAATATTGAATACGTCAATTCAACTAATTATGGTTATGAAGGTAAACCACAATGGGAACGAGGTAGTTTGTTTGCTGTAATTAAAACTAAAACGGGTAAAATTTCACTGGATTCTGATTTATACACTCATGCTGAACGTCGAGTCTATGGGCAAAGACCTGATAAAGATAACAAATATCAAGTTAAATATGAAACACCTCTTCGTATCGAATACACCGGCTTCATCAAAGAAATTAAAGAACTAAAAGTCGAAGAAGACATGTCTATGTCCGTCGATGAGAAGAAGCCACTGTACGCAAAAGTTAAAACGACCCAGTATGATGGATCGGAATCAAGCTGGGTGGATGTTTCTTATCGGGACAGTGTGAAATGGAGCTCCGACAACAAAGGGGTAGCCACTGTAGATGCTGCGGGCAGAGTGACTGCTGTCAGTGAAGGAAGTGCTCGAATTACCGCGATCTGGGATAGTGAAGAAGGTCCATATCATCTATATGATTATGCCACGGTAACGGTGGGTGGTGATCCGGATGAAGAGCCTGAGCAACCAGGAGGAGAGGCTGCGTGTACACCTAAGATTAATCCTCCTTCTCAAAGCTCAAGCCCTACAACGACTTTTATGGATCCTGGGGCTCAAGGTCATATTCTAGCGGATGATGCCGCGAATGGACTTCATTTCGATGCGACAATCGGAATTCCTACTTCAGAGCACTTATATACCAATGCATGGGCGTATCATTATCTGTATCAGCATACATTTGGTCAGCAGAAAGGTACGATTACTTACGATTGTAACGCCGAGATTACCTATGTGCTGAAATGGGAGGAGGCACAGGATCCTGTACCTGATGAGGATGGGAATATGGTTGAAGTACCTCCAGAACCGAAGTCCGTATCTGAAACGGTCAATTATCAATTTTCATTCGAAAGGGATTACTCTTATTGGACTGTGAACAACCTTGAGGTTTACGGTATTGAGCAAGCGACGATGTCAAATTATGCACTGCCTGGAAAGACGGTAACGTTAAGGCCTAATGGATATACAGCACCTTCTGTGCAGCTCGACAAGTCTGAGAATGTAGAGGAACATGTTATTCCAAAAAACAGCGGCGCAATTAGCTTTACTCCGGATGAAGTCGATGGAGGAGACAGTAAGCCTTCACCGCCTGATGATACTTCGATATTGCTCGGAATGGCTGAAGCTCAGACAGGACCACCCGAAGTGAAGAATGATTCTCTCGATTTTACTTGGAAAGGGACAACCACCACTGTAATGGATGGGGGAACTGTAATCCAGAATGGACCTAGCCCGACAAAAATACCTCAAGCACCCAAGATCAGGTCCTACAAGGATAGCGGAGAAACCATATTGTATGAGAATCAACTTCTTATTAGCCAGAGCTTGCTGAATGAAGCGGATAATCCATCTTCTGGAACTATTAATTATACACTTATTCAGCCTGCGGTGGGGGGTGGAGCAACTCGTAGCTATCCAATAAACCCCATTAATGAAGTTACCGTACATACGTCTGTGGTGAACTTCTCACTCGTCTCCGACGATCAGGCTCATAACCAGAAGACGATTCCGAACATGAAACGTTCAGCCTTAATTTTGGAGCGTCCGTTTAAAGTAAGAATTCCGACGGAAGGACAGCATACAAGCTATCCTGGATACGGAAACCGAGATTATGCGAAGTATTATCGGATTAAGCAGGTGAAGTTCCCTTTTGATGTGTTTAGCCATGACCAATCTCAGTTTTATCCGCAAGACACATGGATTAATGTTCCGGTAGCCCAGCTCGATACGACCTTTTATCTTCCTGTATGGGTGGACGAAGGTGAATATCAGGTAGAATTCAGGAATATCGCGGAAAATGCCCCTTCAAATTATAATGCTCAAAATGAGCAGGATGCCAACCTGGATCTTATACATCATATCGCAAGTGATGAGGTATCTGTTGAGGTTATTGGCCGGCTGTACGATTTTCGGATAACGGATATTGCAGACTACAGCTGGGAAAATGTATTCCGAACGACGGAGGGCAGCAGTGCTCCAACCGGCGTATCTTATTGGGTAGGAACCTTGGGTATTGACGGTGATCCGAGAGGAATCGATGAGAGGTTTACGACGCCGATCCGCCCCGGAAGCCATCCTGCGGAAGGGTACAAGAATGTAGCGATGAAGACCGGCTATCATTTCAAATTTGATTTCAAGACCAAAGGAAATATGTTTGGCACCGAGGATGGAATTCGGATCACACCGACCTTTTATTTCGTCACGAAGGATGGACGGACCCGAGTTCTCGTAGATCTCTATTACCATACGAAGGAACAGAACTTTGTCCGGATCGGATCAGAAGAAGATCAGGTTCAGCGATATGTCATCCTAAATGAACGACTGCGGAATGTACCAGAAGGGCAGCTTCAGGATACGGCAAGGTACAAATATCATCACGATGAAAGCCTTCATACAGGCATGATTACCGAGAGTGCATACCAGAGCTATTATCAAACGGTGTTTACCAAAATGAAGACGCCTGTAGGTGGATGGGATCTTCTGATGATTCCAGAGCAGCTGCGAACCTTTATTGGACCGAAGACAAATATACCGGTAACGGCAAGCAGTGATACTCTTCGTGCGAACGCCTCAATCCAGCAGTGGTACGGTGAGTATAGTCTTCCAGCCGAGCCTTACGTGGTGAGGCAAGGAACGAATATCTCAGAATATGCTAGGACGAATAGAGGAATTGACGAGAAGTCACCTATCTTCCTGAAGAACGGTTATATAATCGTAAACTTCAATCTGGAATCCATTCAGGAAGGAAAGGTTAATGCTCCGCATCTGCAGTATATCCATGCTCCTTTAATGAATCAGTGGAAGATGGAAGGGTATCAAAACAGAGTTTTTGATGCATACGGACACGCCTTTAGCTTATTGGATGGAGATGTTGTGTTCTATCATGCCGATCAATCGAGCCGGGATGATTTCAGTCCACAGGTACCACATTAATCATTACTGGAGAAGACCCGGCTTCGGGTCTTTTTTCATTCACATCATGAATTGCCCGCTTTCCGGCTCCCCCCATTAGCCTAATTCCTTACATTGGAGACGTCCAAATGGAGTGATGATGCTATTTTTGCATTGACTCCCAAAATCTTAGTATCAGTGAGCCTTCAAATTATGCTAATATATCATATTAGATGGATTGGGCTTATGCTATTTCAGTAAGCAAATGTGATTGCATTAAGTTCTGATCTTCAATGAATATTCGATTAAATATCAGAGACTAAAGGCGAATGCCATACAAGATAGGAGTAACTGCATTATATGAGTTTATTGACTGTAGAAAATGTCAGCCACAATTTTGGAGATCGCACATTATTTAAAAATGTTTCCTTCCGCTTATTAGCAGGAGAGCATGTGGGAATGGTCGGTGCGAACGGCGTAGGTAAATCTACGCTGATGAATATTTTGACAGGACAGCTGCTGAAGGACAGCGGCAAAGTGGAGTGGACACCGAAAGTCCGTTATGGATATCTGGATCAGCATACCAAGCTGACACCGGGCAAAACCATTCGTGACGTATTGAAGGACGCCTTCCTGCCTTTACTTGAACTGGAAAAAGAAATGATGGTCATTACCGAGAAAATGGCCGATGCCTCTCCAGAGGAATTAGAGCAGCTGCTTGAAGAAATGGGCGAGATTCAGGAGCAGCTGGATATGGGTGACTTTTATTTGATTGATGTCAAAGTAGAAGAGATGGCAAATGGGCTTGGTCTGAATGCGATAGGACTAGATCGGGACGTATCAGCTCTAAGCGGTGGACAGCGGACGAAGGTACTGCTAGCCAAGCTGCTTCTTGAGAAGCCCAACGTTCTTCTCCTGGATGAGCCTACGAACTATTTGGATGTTGAGCATATTGAATGGCTGACTCGTTATTTGAAGGATTATCCTTATGCCTTCATGCTGATATCACATGATACAGAGTTTATGAATCAGGTCGTGAACGTCATCTATCATCTTGAATTTGCGAAGCTGACCCGTTACTCGGCGAACTATAACAAGTTCCTTGAGATGGCCGATATTAACAAGAATCAGCATATTGATGCTTACGAGAAGCAGCAGGAATATATTAAGAAGCAGGAAGATTTTATCCAGCGCAACAAGGCTCGCTATTCAACCTCAGGACGGGCGAAGAGCCGTGAGAAACAGTTGGATCGTATTGAACGTATTGATCGTCCTGAAGAAGCGGCCAAGCCGGTGTTTGGTTTTAAGGATGCCCGCGCAAGCGGCAAGACCGTATTTGAAGGCATTGATTTTGAGATTGGTTATGACTATGCACTGCTTCCCAAAATGACCATGACGATTGAGCGTGGAGATAAGATTGCCATTGTCGGATGTAACGGCGTCGGTAAATCTACGCTTCTCAAGACAATTCTCGGAAAAATTCCTGCGCTGAGCGGGAAGACCTATCTGGGGGATTTCCTATTCCCGGCTTATTTCGAACAAGAAGTACGTCCCGGCAAAATTACACCAATTGATGATGTATGGAATGAATTCTCTCATTTGAATCAGCATGAAGTACGCGCGCATCTTGCGCGCTGTGGTCTTAAGAATGAACATATTACAAGACCGCTGAACATGCTGAGCGGGGGAGAACAGGCGAAGGTGCGTCTATGTAAGCTCATGATGCGTGAGACGAATTGGATTCTATTTGATGAGCCGACCAATCACTTGGATGTGGTAGCCAAGGAAGAGCTGAAGCGTGCACTCAAAGAATTTAAAGGCACTGTATTGCTCGTTTCCCACGAACCGGATTTTTACGAGGATTGGGTAACGAAGACTTGGAATGT
This sequence comes from Paenibacillus sp. TCA20, assembly GCF_000732325.1. Classification (GTDB taxonomy): domain Bacteria; phylum Bacillota; class Bacilli; order Paenibacillales; family Paenibacillaceae; genus Paenibacillus; species Paenibacillus urinalis. Next base: position 508,012 of record NZ_BBIW01000002.1, on the reverse strand, counting down.
AGAAGAATGGTCTACTAAAGTTTAATCATGATCAAGTTAAGACTTTCCAAATCCTTGCTTATGTGCTAACATATTCAACGTAATTCTACAACTATATAGTCTTTTCACTAGGGGGGCCGCACGTGCGCGGCTGAGATGGAATGAATCGATTCCGGACTCTTTGTACCTGATCTGGGTTATACCAGCGTAGGGAAGTGGGGAACTGATATGATGCTTGAGCGCAGGCTTTGTGATTCATCAATAGAGATACGCTCTGTAGATTTCATGTATCAGTCATTGTTGCATTTTATCAATGTAAACTTAACCACTTCCATTAGGAAGTGGTTTTTTTGTTGCTGCGATGGCTTGCGGAACATACGAGGTAATCACCCGCAGGCTTGTTTTCTCAATAAGGAGGTGATCTATCATATTGAAGCCCGAATCGAAGCCCAAACTTGAACTGCATGTGATCTCTCCCTCCTCATCTCCAGCTGCCTGGATTCCCATATTCTCGACAATATGGCCCTATACGACGGCTGTACATATCCGGGATAAACGTAGCACCGAGAAGGAACTCGAACAGTTCATAGATACCCTGATCCTTCATCAGATTCCAATGAGTAAGATAGGGTTCAATCGTCAAGTGGATCTGGTATTTAAGTATGACCCAGCCATTCTCCAAATCGGGATGAAGGAGCTTCATCAGATCGAGTCCCTCAAGAGCTCTATGACAAGCCGCGGGATTACAAAGACACGTATTGGCGTATCGGTTCATTCCCTTCAGGAGGCAAAGCAGGCCGAGCACCTGGGAGCTGATTATTTAATGTACGGTCATATTTATCCTTCCTCTAGTAAGCCGGGTGCTGCTCCGAGAGGAGTCGCCTCATTACAGCAGATTTGCACGGAGGTGCATATTCCGGTCATTGCGATAGGAGGAATAAAGCCGACAGATATAGATGAACTCGTAAATGCAGGAGCATCAGGTGTTGCCGTGATATCCGGGGTGATGAATGCAGCAGATCCGCTGGGTGCAGTGCAAGAATATCATCATGCGCTATGTCGTTATGGACCGATCAAGTAAAGGAGGAGGATGGACATGCAAGATTACGATCAAACCGTGGGTACCGTTCGCAGGTCAGAGTTTATCGTGGTAGGCGGAGGGGTTATCGGCTCAGCCATTGCTTATTTTTTGGCAAGGGATGGTAAGGATGTTCTGTTGTTGGAGGGAAAGGGGATGGCATCGGGAGCTTCAGGAGCTGCTGCAGGTATGCTGGCACCGCATTTAGAATTCTTCTCAACTCCTGCGCTAAAAAATTTGGCTGAACGCAGTCTTAAGCTAATTAAGCCATTAATCAATGATTTATCCAATATAACTCCTATCGATGTCGGGCTGAATAGTACAGGTTTTGTCTCGCCGTTTATGAATGATTCCATGGAATCAATAAAAACAGGCTATCAAGAGTATTGGAATCCACTCAAGCTTAGAACTGAGATTCCCGCGATCTGTGACCAAGCGGAAGGCGCTTATTATTATCCTGATCAGCTTCAGCTGTTACCCAACCAATTCAATAGAGCTCTAATTGATGGGGCTAAGGCCAAAGGTGCACGTTATCTGGAACAACAGCCGGTGGTATCAATTGATGTCCAGAATGGAGCCGTTCATGGTGTCGAAACATCAACAGGAAGCTACACTTGTGACAACGTCATTATCGCATCAGGACTTGGACTGGGTATCCGAGGGGGGCTGTCCAGCCTGGGAATAGACCTTCCTACAGTAGCTGTCAAAGGTGAAATGATAGCCGTTTCCTTACCTGAGATCAGATTGGATTATACCCTTTATACACATGATGTTTATCTTGTTCCAAAGCCAGGGGGAGAGATATGGATTGGGGCAACGAGCCTTCCTTTTCATAACGATAAGACGGTATCTGTAAAAGGAATACTTCAACTGCTCCATGAGGGAAGTAAATGGATTCCGCAGCTTGAACATGCTGCTTATGCTCGTTGCTGGGCAGGACTCAGACCACAAACGATCGATGGATTGCCTTATATCGGACAGTATAAAGGGATTACAGGATTATACATTGCGGCAGGACATTATCGTAATGGAATTCTTCTAAGTGCAGTAACAGGAGAAATGATCAGCAGACTTGTCGCTGGTGAGAGTGAAGAAGAGCTCGGAATAACCGAATTCTCACCTATGCGAATCTTGGAGAAGGGCAGGTTGGTTCATTGAAGATAGTCATTAACGGACAATATAGGCCGGTTGACGATTCTGTTATCTCAGTCAGCGATTTAATAGATTCCCTTGAATTAGGTGTCAAAACGGTGGTGGTCGAGTGGAACGATCAAATATTAACGAAAGATCTGCATTCCACAACGAAGCTTGCAGACGGAGACAAGATCGAGATCGTTCATTTTGTGGGAGGCGGTTAATGATGTTGAATATTGGAAATTATAGCTTTGGTTCTCGGCTGTTATTAGGTACGGGTAAATTCGATGACCTGTATGTTCAGCGCAATGCGGTAGAGATCTCCGAGACGGAAGTGCTTACTTTTGCAGTACGCAGACTGAATCTGGAGAAGAAGGATGAGCCTCATTTTCTGGATCAGCTCGACTTATCCAAGTACACATTACTGCCCAATACGGCTGGAGCAAGAACAGCGGAGGAGGCTGTAAAAATAGCTAGACTAGCAAAAGCCTCTGGACTATGTGATATGATTAAGGTAGAAGTGATCGGGGATCAGACTACACTTCTTCCAGACCCGCTGGAAACATATACAGCCTGCGAAATACTGCTTGCAGAAGGATTTGTTGTACTGCCATACATTTCGGACGATGTGATGCTTGTAAAGAGGTTGCAGCTGCTGGGTGTGCATGCGATCATGCCGGGAGCGTCTCCCATCGGCTCAGGTCAAGGAATCAACAATCCGAGGGCGCTGGAGCTGATTATTGAACAAGCCGCGGTTCCTGTAATCGTCGATGCAGGTATTCGTTCTCCTCGGGATGCAGCCTATGCAATGGAGCTAGGGGCGGATGCCGTTCTGCTGAATTCAGCAGTGTCAGGAGCAGGGGACCCTGTGAAAATGGCAGAAGCGATGAAATATGCTGTATGGGCAGGAAGGAAGGCTTACGAGTCTGGAATGATCCCGGTCAAACGCTACGCATCGGCAAGCAGTCCGATGGAAGGGATGATTCATACGTGAATAGACAGGATTTGAGCACAAATGCATTAGCCATATCTGATCGTTACTCGAGACAGGAGCTGTTCGCGCCATTCGGCAAGGTAGGCCAGCAGAAGCTGAAAAATAGTCATGTGGTCGTTATTGGAGCAGGGGCACTTGGAACGGGAATTGCGGAAACGCTGGTTCGTTCAGGCGTAGGTCGTATAACGATCGCTGACCGTGACTATGTGGAGTGGAGTAATCTCCAGAGACAGCAGCTGTTCAGTGAAGCAGATGCGATGTCCCGTCTTCCCAAAGCGATTGCTGCCGAGAATCGGCTTCGCCAAATTAATTCTGAAGTGAGTATTAATGCTTATGTTATGGATGTAGGCGCAGAGGAATTAGAAGAATTGATCACAGACTCAGATTTGATTATGGATGCCACCGATAACTTCGATACCCGGCTGATCATTAATGATATTGCCCAAAAGCACAATACGCCATGGATATATGGAGGATGTGTTGGCAGCTACGGTATCACATATACCATTTTACCTGGGGAAACCCCTTGCTTGAATTGCCTGCTGGGTGAGGTCCCGCTTGGTGGAGACACATGCGACACGGCAGGAATTCTTCCACAAGCGGTCCAGATGGTCACTGCGAATCAGACAGCAGAGGCATTCAAGCTCCTTACCGGAAATTATGAAGCGCTGAGGAGAAAGCTGCTCTCTTTTGACATGTGGCGCAATGAATATACCACGATTGGTGTCGATCTGGCGAAGAATCCGAACTGCCTCTCCTGCGGGCATGAGAGAACATATCCTTATCTAAGTGCAGCAAATACCGATCGAACCGATGTGTTGTGTGGGAGGGATACGGTACAGATCAGGCCTGCACGCAGAAGAGAGCTTAACCTGCAAGAAACGGCCGATCGTTTGCGCGCGCTCCATCAAGGTAAGGTTGAGGTGAATCCTTTTCTCGTCTCTTTTCATCTCAAAGCAGCAGTCCGACTGGTCATATTCAAGGATGGAAGAGCGCTGGTTCATGGAACGAAGGATGTAGCGGAAGCGCGAACGATTTATCATCGATATTTTGGCTGACCCAATATAGCTGTATAAGAACAAAAAATCCATTCCGAATCGAATGGATTTTTGTTGTTGTGTTTAGTCCTTGCTCTGTATGACGAGCAGAATGCCTTCCTTAATGGTAATCGTACCTGCTGAGCTTACAATTTGATTGCTGATCCCGAGCGAATCTCCTATGGACAGAACTGCGTCCGACAGAGGGTACATAAAGCCATCCAGATCGATTCCGCGAACCTCAGTCGTTAGAGGGATAAGTGATATATAGTCATATTCATTCTTATGTAAAGTAATACGAGAATCCGTTGCAGTAATCAGGTTGTTACGGTTTATAATGCTGCAGCGTATACCGTGCTTCAGGGTTTTGGATAAGATCTGTATATTCGCCAGCGTGTGATCGAGTCTCGAGCCTGTTGCGCCAAAAATAACAATTTCGGCTGGATGAAATGAGTAGGCATATTTTAGAGCAAGCTCTGTGTCAGACAGGTCCTTGTCAATGGGATCACACCTGACGACTTGGTGACTGTATTCTTCAATGCGCTTATATTGCTCCTCCGATACCGAATCAAAATCTCCAACTGCAATCGTAGGCTTGAGCTGCTGATGGACTAAATACCAAGCGCCGTAATCGGCACCGATTAAAATGTCGTCTGCATTCAGCTTCTCGATATATTCCTCATGAAGATCTCCTCCTGTAAAGATGGCAACTCTTGTGTTCGGCATCTGGCCACTTCCTTACTTCTTGATGTTCTTTTTCATTTGAGTATAGTCCACAAATAAAGGTTGCACAAATGGATCGCCCTTGACTACAATGGAACAAGTGTTGAATATGACTTAATGAGTGAGGTATAGATCGTAAGTGGAAATGAATGTGTTTGAGATCTTTAGTATTATAGGTACGATTGCTTTTGCCATGTCCGGTGCGTTCGTTGCTATGGAAGAAGACTATGATATATTAGGTGTCGTCGTTCTCGGAATGGTTACGGCATTCGGCGGCGGAGTTATACGAAATATATTGATTGGTGTTCCCGTTACTACATTGTGGAGTCAAGGCACGTTTATTATGCTGGCATTGTTCTCGATAGCAATCGCATTTATTCTGCCAAACTCATGGATCGGGCATTGGAAGAAGACAGAAATGTTCTTTGACGCGATAGGCTTATCGGCTTTTGCCATTCAAGGCGGACTCTATGCTGCCGAGATGAATCATCCGATCAGTGCCGTGATTGTAGCTGCGGTATTAACAGGGATTGGCGGCGGAATTATTAGAGATTTGCTGGCTGGACGCAAGCCACTGGTGCTCAGAGATGAAATATATGCAGTGTGGGCCATTCTGGCAGGGCTGATGATCGGACTTCATATTGCAGATGATACAGTAAGCTTACTGATTTTGTTTGGTGCGGTTGTCTTCTTCCGCATGCTGTCTGTTCACTATCGATGGAGACTACCGAAGCGTACGCTGCAGACGGTTGAGAATGAAGCTCCGGTTACACCAAGCAAGCAGCAGACTTTGAATAAATAATATATTTGTTGATATAGCGTGTAAGAAGGGAAGGGTGCAAGAGATGGTTCGAGTATTATTTGTTTGTTTAGGCAACATTTGCAGATCACCGATGGCGGAAGCTATTTTTCGTCATAAAGTGAATGAGAGGCATTTGGAGCAACACATTCTGGTGGATTCTGCAGGGACAGGGGATTGGCATATCGGAAAGCCTCCTCACGAAGGGACACAGAAGATTTTGAATCTGCATTCGGTTAGTTTTGAAGGAATGACGGCAAGACAGGTTACAGACAGCGACTTCGGTTCCTTTGATTATATTGTGTGCATGGATAACTCGAATGAGCGCAACGTCCGTAATTTACCCGGTGCAGAACAAGCCAACATATTAAAATTCATGGATCTGCTTCCTGATGAACCGCATAGAGAGGTGCCGGATCCATACTACACGGGTAATTTTGATGAGGTGCATAGACTGATCGATTTGGGCAGCGATGTGCTGCTGGATAGAATTACGAAAGAAAAGTTGAAATAATAATAGACCGGCTCAAGCAGAGCCGGTTTTTTTGTGTCATAAATTGGTGTATGATAGATGCTGGATGTAAACGTTAACAATGATCACGTAAAAAGGGGGGGAAGAAGAGTCACTTGAGCCGGATCTGTTATAGAACAGCTGTTGTGAACTACCTCATCCCCACACCTGTAGTGAATGTATTATTGTTTATCGAGGAAGTATTCAAGCGCGTCTGGAAGCTCATTTTGCCAGAAGCCCCACTGATGACGGCCGTCTTTTTCAGCGTACTTCACTTTAGCTCCACGCTCTTCTAACAAGTCACGAGTATCCTGATTCATCTCTACAAAGTTGAAGATGCCATGATCCGTCTCGAAGCTGTTCTCTTGCAGTCCCACAATCATCCACACGCTCAGCCATGACAGGTCGGAGGACTGTGCGTACAGTTCTTGGGATTCGGGGTAATAAGCACCGGACAAGCTGATAACCTTGCTGAACATATCTGAATACATAAGCGCAATGTGAAGGGAGACACTGCCGCCGAGAGAGTCCCCGGCAAGAATTCTTTCCTCTTTTGTACGACGGACCGGATATTTTTGTTCGATATAGGGAATGATTTCTTTCGCAAAGGCAGAAGTGTAAGCCTCAAATTGTTCTCCAAAAGGCGCATACTCCTGAGTGCGGGTTTTTACGTCGACTTCAACGCCAACAATGATAAAAGGCTCTACACCTTCATCTAAAATTAAACGATTGGCGGTAGTAGCTATGCGGCCGAAGTTGAAGAACTCCTCACCGTCCTGACAGTAGACGACAGGATAGCTTAATACTTCATTGTAGCCCGGCGGAAGGTAGATCCGGAGATTTCTTGTTGCGTTTAAGAACCGGCTTTCAATCTCATCCTTCAGGATGGTTCGTTTCAAATAGCGAGAATCCGTCATAAATCGTCACCTTTCTTCGTCTATGTTTTGCATTCGTTTTAACAATAAGATAAGATTAACCCTAGTTGCTCGGCTAGTACAAGCAACAGGTTTTTTCCACAACTGTTATACTAATTCATAACAACTGTTATACATACAAACAAAAGAAAAACTTAAAAAAATCAACGTTTATCTTTGACGTATGTGACAAAACAGGTGTATAATAATTCTATAACAGCGGAACTTGATATTCAAATTTTTTGTTGAGGTGAAGAAAAAAATGAGCAAGGTTCCTTATGAAGTTTATACAGAGGATGTAGAGGCTCTCTCCGTATTGTCTCCTGACGGTGAAATCGTTAACAAAGACAAAATGCCTGAGCTGTCCGATGATCAATTGAAAGAAATTATGTACCGTATGGTATTTACTCGTACTTGGGACGATCGCGCAGTTAATCTGGGCCGCCAAGGACGTCTTGGATTCTACGCTCCAGTATCCGGTCAAGAAGCTTCCATGATCGGCAGTGAGTTTGCCATTGAGAAAGAAGATTACGTAGTACCTGGTTACCGTGATATTCCACAGCTTGTATGGCATGGTCTTCCGCTGTATCAAGCCTTCTTGTATTCCCGTGGACATCAACATGGTGGTCAAATTCCTGACGGCGTAAACGTAATGATGCCGCAAATCATCATCGGTGCTCAAATCTTGCACGCGATGGGTATTGCTATGGGCTTTAAATTGAAGAACCAAAAGAACGTTGCGATCACTTACACAGGTGACGGCGGTTCTTCCGAAGGTGACTTCTACGAAGGTCTGAACTATGCAGGTCGTTTCAAACTGCCGGTTATTTTCTTCGTACAAAACAATGGCTATGCCATTACAACACCTTTCTCCAAACAAACTGCAGCTCTGTCTATTGCTCATAAAGCAGTAGCAGCTGGTATCAAAGGCATCAAAGTTGACGGAATGGACGTATTCGCAGTAATCACCGCTGTTAGAGAAGCTGCTGAACGTGCTCGCAATGGAGAAGGCGCTACTTTGATTGAAGCAGTAACTTACCGCTACCGTCCGCATTCCCTGTCTGACGATGCTTCTAAATATCGTACTAAAGACGAGGAAGGCGAGTGGAACGAGAAAGATCCAATCAATCGTCTTGCTAAATATCTGGAGAAAAAAGGTCTCTGGACTGAAGAAGATACAGCTCGCGTGAAAGATGAAGCGAAAGCGAAAGTGAACGACGAGATCAAACGCGCTGAGAAAACAGAAAAAATGACAATCCCTGGCTTGATTGACAGCATGTTCGAGCATACTCCAAAACATTTGGAAGAGCAAAAAGCTGATTTTCAATAAATCTTTGGTGTAAGTAACTGTTCCACTGAATGGAACTCATATAGGCACGAACTGTTAAATGTTTAAGGAGGATATGAAGCAATGGCACAAATGAACATGAAAGAAGCAATCCGCGACGCCATGCGCGTCGAGCTTAAACGTGATCCGAATGTCCTAGTTTTCGGTGAAGACGTGGGTAATGTCGGCGGTGTATTCCGTGCGACGGAAGGTTTGCAAAAAGAATTCGGCGAAGAGCGCGTATTTGATACACCACTTGCAGAGTCCGCTATCGGTGGTCTGGCAGTAGGTCTTGGTGTGACTGGCTTCCGTCCAGTTGCAGAGATTCAATTCGTAGGTTTTATATTTGAAGCACTTGACCAAATGGCGGTTCAAGCTGCACGTATGCGTTACCGCTCCGGCGGCCGTTACAACTCCCCGATCGTGTTCCGTACACCTTTCGGCGGCGGCGTAAAAGCAGCTGAGCTTCATACAGATTCCCTCGAAGGTTTGCTCACGCAAACACCGGGTATTAAAGTAGTAGTTCCTTCTAACCCTTACGATGCAAAAGGTCTTCTGATTGCGTCGATCCGTGATAACGATCCCGTATTCTTCATGGAGCACTTGAACCTGTACCATGCTTTCCGTGCAGAAGTTCCAGAAGAAGATTACACCGTGGAGCTTGGTAAAGCGAACGTGGTACGTGAAGGTTCTGACGTAACGATTATCGCTTACGGCATGATGGTTCACACTTCTGTTAAAGCTGCAGAAGAACTCGAAAAAACGAAAGGAATCAAGGCAGAAGTTATCGATCTTCGTACGATCAGCCCGATCGACATCGATACCATTCTTGAGTCCGTTAAGAAAACAAACCGCGCTATCGTGGTTCAAGAAGCTCAAAAGAGCTCCGGCGTAGCAGCTGAAGTCATTGCCCAAATCAATGAAAAAGCGATCCTGCACCTGGAAGCACCCGTACTTCGCGTTGCTGCTCCTGACACGGTTTATGCATTCGCACAAATTGAGGACTCTTGGCTCCCAACTCCTAATCGTGTAATTGATGCGGTTAACAAAGTACTCGAATTCTAATAAATAGAATGAACGATGGACGAATCGTTTGTCCTAAAACAGCATAAGGAGCTGAAGTTTCAGCTCCTTATGTACAGTTCTTCTATGTAGTCATCTAAAGTAGGAGGTAATACAAGTGGCAAAATTTAATTACAAGTTCCCTGAGCTCGGTGAAGGTCTTCACGAAGGCGAAATCATCAAAATGCACATCAAACCAGGTGATAAAGTTACTGACGACGATATCATCATGGAAGTACAAAATGACAAGGCTGTCGTAGAAGTTCCTTGTCCAGTAAACGGTACTGTACAAGAAGTATTCGCTAAAGACGGCGACATCTTCACAGTGGGTGCTGTTGTTGCTGTCATTGATGCAGAAGGCGACATTCCTGAACAAGAGGAAGAAGAGCAAGCATCTCAAGAAGCTGACGCAGCTAAAGGCGGAGCAGATACAACTTCTTCCCCAGCAGCAAGCAGCCCAAGCGAAGCCAAAGAAGGCGGAGAGAAAGAAGTTTCTTCTGCACCTGCAAAAGAAGTTCTCGCAACTCCTAGCGTTCGCAAATTTGCTCGTGAGCAAGGCGTTAACATCGCTGAAGTTACAGGTACTGGCAACAACGGTAAAGTAACAAAAGAAGATGTTGAAGCATTCAAGAACGGCGGCGGTCAAGCAGCTTCTGCACCAGCAGCATCTACAGCTGAAGAAACAAAAGAAGCAGCTAGCGCACCGGCAGCAGCAGCGAATGCTCGTGCTGAAGAAGAGCGTGTACCATTCAAAGGTATCCGCAAAGCAATCTCTAATGCGATGGTTAAATCTGCATACACTGCACCGCACGTTACCATCATGGACGAAGTAGATGTAACTGAGCTGGTTGCCTTCCGTACTCGTATGAAGCCGATCGCTGAGAAAAAAGGCACTAAAGTGACTTACTTGCCATTCATCGTCAAAGCACTTATTGCAGCGACTCGCGAGTTCCCTGTAATGAACGCAATGATCGACGAGCAAGCAAACGAAATTGTTTACAAAAAATACTACAACATCGGTATCGCTACAGATACAGACAACGGTCTGATCGTACCTGTTATCCATGATGCAGATCGTAAGAGCATCTGGATGATCGCTGACAGCATCCGTGATCTTGCTTCCCGCGGCCGTGATGGCAAACTGTCCCCTAACGAAATGAAGGGCAGCACCATCTCTATTACAAACATCGGTTCTGCAGGCGGTATGTTCTTCACTCCGATCATCAACTTCCCTGAAGTTGCAATCCTTGGAACTGGACGTATCAGTGAAAAAGCGGTTGTTAAAGACGGTCAAGTAGTGGCAGCTCCAGTTATGGCTCTGTCCCTAAGCTTCGACCACCGTATTATCGATGGTGCAACAGCTCAAAACTTTATGAACTACATTAAATCCCTGCTCGCTAATCCCGAGCTGCTGGTAATGGAGGTATAAAAACATGGTAGTAGGAGACGCTTCTCTCGATATTGATACTCTAGTCATTGGTGCTGGCCCTGGTGGTTATGTTGCTGCAATTCGTGCGGCACAGCTTGGACAAAAAGTGCTTATCGTTGACAAATCCGAGCTTGGCGGTGTGTGTCTGAACCGCGGTTGTATTCCTTCTAAAGCTTTGATCTCTGCAGCACATGCATTTGAAAATGCAAAACATGCAGATCAATTCGGTGTAACTGCTGAGAATGTCAAAGTTGACTTTACAAAAACGCAAGAATTCAAAAACGGCGTTGTTAAAAAGATGACTGGCGGCGTAAGCTCCCTTCTTAAAGGCAACAAAGTTGAAATATTCAACGGCGAGTGCATGTTCATTAACGAAAACGAAGCGCGTGTATTCAACGATCATGAATCTCCGCGTTACCGTTTCAAAAATGCAATTATCGCAACAGGTTCCCGTCCAATCGAACTGAAGCCATTCCCGTTTGGCGGACGCATTCTGTCCTCAACAGAAGCTCTGAACCTGCAAGAAGTACCTGGAAGCATGATCGTTATCGGCGGCGGCTACATTGGTGCTGAGCTTGGTCAAATGTACTCCAAATTCGGAACGAAAGTAACCATTATCGAAGGTATGGATACAGTGCTTCCTGGATTTGACAAAGACATGACTACGCTTGTTGCGAAGAACATGAAGAAAACGGGCATCGAAATCGTAACGAATGCAAAAGCAGAAAGCGCTGAGCAAACGGATAAAGATGTTACTGTTAAGTACAGCGTAAACGGCGAAAGCAAAGAAGTTACAGCTGACTACCTGCTCGTAACTGTAGGACGTCGTCCTAATACAGATGGTGAGCTTGGTCTGGATCTGATCGGTGTTGAAACAGACGAGCGCGGTTTCGTTAAAGTTGACAACCAAGGTCGTACGAACCATAAGCACATCTTCGCAATCGGCGACATCGTTGCAGGTCTTGCACTTGCACACAAAGCTTCTTACGAAGGTAAAGTAGCAGCAGAAGTTATCGCAGGAATGCCGTCTGTTGTTGATTATAAAGTAATGCCAGCTGTTGTGTTCACTGATCCTGAGTGCTCCAGCGTGGGTTACACGGAAAAAGAAGCAAAAGAGAAAGGATACAAAGTTAAATCCGGTAAATTCTCTTATGCAGGTAACGGTCGTGCCGTTTCCCTTGGACATCCTGAAGGCTTCGTGAAGCTGGTTGCTGACGAAGAAACAGGTCTTGTACTGGGCGGACAAATCGTTGGTCTGGAAGCTTCGAACCTGATTGCTGAAATCGGTCTTGCTATTGAGATGGGTGCTACGCTTGAGGATATTTCCTTGACGATCCACGCGCATCCAACACTCGGTGAAATCGTTATGGAAGCATCTGAAGTGGTACTGGGTCATCCAATCCACACAATGGTACGTTAATTAGTTACATTGAGTTTCAATCATTAAACAGCATGCATTGATTTGGAGGCAAGAGAGCGGTAACTCGTTCTCTTTGCCTCTTTTTTTCTGCTGACTGACCTGGTTTCACATGGTAAACTGTTATAATAGTCAATCCCATTCATAATACCTTTATGGAATGGTTACTTAAGAAAGGGGCAAGGATTGCTGTGAAAGACTATCAAGAGCTGCTTAGAGATATTTTAGAGCATGGAGTCAAAAAGGAAGATCGCACCGGAACAGGTACAATCTCTGTATTTGGACGTCAACTTCGGTTTGACCTGTCGAAGGGATTTCCGCTTGTTACAACCAAGCGTATTCATCTTAAATCCGTCATACATGAGCTGCTATGGTTTATAAGCGGCGATACGAATATCCGTTATCTTAAAGAAAATGGGGTCCGTATCTGGGATGAATGGGCCGATGAGAATGGAGATTTGGGACCTGTATATGGTTCACAATGGAGAGCCTGGGAGACTCCAGATGGACAGTTTATTGACCAGATTGCGAATGTCATTGATTCAATTAAAAATAATCCGGATTCGAGAAGACATATCGTCAGTGCCTGGAACGTAGCCGAGATTGAGCACATGAAGCTGCCACCGTGCCATTTTGTGTTCCAATTCTATGTAGCCGGGGGCAAGCTGTCCTGCATGTTAACGATGCGCTCGGTGGATACCTTCCTGGGACTGCCGTTTAATATTGCAAGCTATGCACTTCTAACACATATGGTCGCACAGCAATGTGATCTTGAAGTTGGCGACTTCGTATGGTCAGGTGGAGATGTTCATATCTATTTGAACCATTTGGAGCAAGTGAACACTCAGCTGGCACGTGAGCCGTACCCATTGCCGAAGCTGGTTATTAAACGCAAGCCCGATTCTATTTTCGATTATAAATATGAAGATTTTGAGTTTGAGAATTATGAGCATCATCCGGCGATTAAGGCGCAGGTGTCTGTGTGATTAAAATAGGAGGTGTACCATGGGGATTACGATGATATGGGCCATGAGCGCGAATGGTGTAATTGGCAAGGACAATGGCATGCCTTGGCGGCTTCCGAAAGATATGGATTTCTTCAAATCCCAGACGACTGGGCACCCCATCATCATGGGCCGTAAAACCTGGGATTCCCTCAGGGGCAGAGCACTGCCTAATCGCAGAAATATCGTGCTTACTCGACAAGAGCTAGAGCTGCCAGGTGCAGAGGTGATTCATTCGGTTATTGAGGGTGTTGAGCTCGCAAAAGAAGAGGAATTGTTCGTCATTGGCGGTGCCAAGGTATATGAGGAATTTCTTCCCTATGCGGATCGACTCATCGTCACCCGGATCCATGAAACAATGGATGGGGACACCTACATATCCGATATTAATTGGGATGAGTGGGATTTGACAGAGGAGATTCACGGTGAAAAAGATGAGAAAAATCCATATGAGTTCACGTTCCAATTTTACAGAAAAAAAGTGTAAACACTTTAAGTGACATGTTTGTACAAACACTTTTTATGAAAACCCTGATAAATAAAATCGATCATAAGTTGACGCGATTTGTGATGAATAATACAAATTATTGTGCGCATAGTCCATTTAACATCAGGATTTGCGGGTGCTACTATAGTTGAAATATAGATTTAGGTGAGTTTCTGAATGTTGTACTATGATGTGGATATAAGCCGCTTGTACATCAAGATTTAAAATTCGTGATTCGGATAAGTACAAATTGTGCTTTTTTGTGATACAATAGTCAAAAACTCTACACGAACTGTCAACTATATCGCTATTGTTCGGATTTTATAGGATAGCCCGTATCGTTGATGCAGATGAGAATGGATGGGGGAAATTGTAACATGTCTACACCTACAGGATTTATGGAGTATAAAAGACAGCTGCCGGCTGACAGACCTCCCGAAGAGCGGATCAAGGACTGGGAGGAATTCCACAAGCACATGTCAGAAGAAGAACTCCGTACTCAAGGTGCACGATGCATGGATTGCGGAACACCTTACTGTCACACCGGAATCGATATGATCGGGGGAACTTCAGGCTGCCCGGTGCATAACCTGATCCCCGAATGGAACAATCTTGTTTACCGTGGTCTCTGGAAGGAAGCGCTTGACCGTTTGCATAAGACGAACAATTTCCCTGAGTTTACGGGTCGTGTGTGCCCTGCCCCTTGCGAAGGTTCTTGTACCGTGGGCTTGATTGGTCAGCCTGTAACGATCAAGACGATAGAGGAAGCTATTATTGAAAAAGGATTTGAGGAAGGCTGGGTCGTTCCTAATCCGCCTGAAAAACGGACGGGCAAACGTGTAGCGGTCGTTGGATCAGGTCCTGCCGGACTTGCAGCAGCTGCGCAGCTGAACAAAGCCGGACATTTCGTGACCGTCTATGAGCGTGCCGATCGTGTGGGTGGACTGCTGACTTATGGTATTCCTAGCATGAAACTGGACAAAGGTGTCGTAGAACGCCGTGTGAATCTGTTAAAACAAGAAGGTATTACGTTCATTACGAATACGGAGATTGGTAAGGACATCTCTTCCCAGGAGCTGACGGAGCAGTATGATGCCGTTGTATTGTGCGGAGGAGCGACGAAGCCGCGTGAGTTTAATATTGAAGGTAGCGAGC
This sequence comes from Paenibacillus sp. TCA20, assembly GCF_000732325.1. GTDB lineage: Bacteria > Bacillota > Bacilli > Paenibacillales > Paenibacillaceae > Paenibacillus > Paenibacillus urinalis. The sequence goes on along the minus strand of NZ_BBIW01000002.1, from coordinate 492,962 downwards.
TTAACGGAGTACATTATGCAATGGACTTCCTCAATGGAACGATCAAGAGCTACCTGGATTCCAATCTTGCCGACGGAAACTATATTTCTGCGGAAGGCAAGAAGGTCATCGTCATTGGCGGCGGGGACACGGGATCTGACTGCGTTGCCACTTCACTGCGTCATGGCGCCAAAAGCGTAACACAGTTCGGTACACATGATAAGGCACCGCTTGAACGTGATCCGATTACGAATCCATGGCCGCAATTCCCTAACGTGTACACCCTTGATTATGCACAAGAAGAAGCAAAAGCCGTGTTTGGCAACGATCCGCGTGAGTTCTCTATCATGACGACCAAATTTGTTGGTGACGAGAAGGGCAACCTGAAGGAACTGCATACGGTACAAATTCAGCGTATCGTTGATGAAACAGGACGCAAAATCTACCAGCCGATTGAAGGCACAGAGCGTGTCTTTGAAGCCGATCTCGCTTTTATTGCCATCGGTTTTGATGGACCGGAACAAACGATTCCGCAGCAGCTTGGACTTGAAACAACTCGGCGTTCGAACGTCAAAGCCCGCTATGGCAAATATACGACGAATGTCGATAAAGTATTTGCAGCAGGTGATATGAGACGTGGACAAAGTCTTGTCGTATGGGCAATTAACGAGGGACGCGAAGCCGCTCGTGAGGTGGATAAGTACCTGATGGGCTCTACCGTTCTTGTATAATTTATAATTTCGTACCCGTGCTACCGGTATTATCTTCAATATCATATCAGCCCCTATGAAACTTTCCTAAGTTCATAGGGGCTTTTGCTTCCTTCCTTTAACTTGATGTTCTCGTTTTTTGAAAGTAGTTCAGCTGTATGTATAGTGGAGGGAACGAAATGGGGCTGAGGGAGCGAAGCGTGCGCTTTTGCCCGCTGATTTTATACCTATTGTATATTGAATTATAAAAATCAGCGGGCAATTGGCGTCCAGCAGACCCATTCGTTCACGGAACGGCGCGATACAGCAAAAATGCTTGAAACTTACGAAACATCAAGTTTTCTGCTATAATGAGGGTACTTAGAAGCAAGGAGCTTCCGTCAAAATATGAGGGAAGCTCCTTTTTGGCTCGTACAGGGCTAAAATAGGGAGGAACGGACGGATGAAGACGCTCATTATCGCGGAAAAGCCCGACATGGGACGAACGATAGCAGCCGTGGTGGAACCGCGTGCCAAAAACAACCGAACGTATCTGGAGGGAGAAAGGTACATCATTACTTGGGCGATTGGCCATTTGCTGGGACTGGCTCAGCCGGAGGCATATGACTCCAAGTACAAGAGATGGAGTATTGATGATCTGCCCATCATACCCGATCGATTCAAGATTGTACCGAATCCGAAGACGAAGGATCAGCTCAAAACCATTGGGGAGCTCGCGCGAAAGGCGAATCTGATCATCAATGCGTGTGATGCAGGGCGTGAGGGTCAGTATATATTCGACCTCATCCAGCAGCAGCTTAAGCTGAGCCAGCCTGTTAAGCGGCTGTGGATTTCGGATTTGACAGCTGAGAGCATTAAACGCGGCTTCGACCAGCTGCATGACGCGTCGGATTTCTATCATTTGACGGAAGCGGCAAGAGCACGGAGCGAGGCAGATTGGCTGATTGGAATGAATGCATCGAGAGCCTTTACCACTAGACATAATGCCCTTCTGTCTGTCGGCAGAGTACAAACGCCTGTCCTTGCCCTTATTTATGACCGGGAGAAGGAAATTGAAGCCTTTGATTCTCTGACCTACTATGAAGTCGCAGCCACCTTCAAGCAGGAGAAGACGGAGTATCGAGGTGTGTGGCAAGGCGATCGGCTGACGTCCAGTGATGTCGCCCAGAATATAGCGGACAAGGTCAAAGGCAAGCAGGGACGCATCGCCAAATACGATGTGAAGAATACGAAGGAATACCCGTTTAAGCTGTATGACCTGACGCTATTGCAGCGAGAGGCCAACGCCAAGTTTGGTTTTCCTGCCAAAAAAACATTGGATATTGCTCAGGCACTGTATGAGAAGCACAAGGTTATTTCTTACCCGCGGACGAATTCGAATTATGTGACCGAGCAAAATATTGATGGCATGCAGAAGACTCTACAGCTGCTGAAAAATGGACCTTACGCCGAGCTGGCGGAAGGGGCGAATCCTTCATTTGTGCACAAAGGTAATCGAAGTGTCTGCAATCCACAGCGCGTCGAGGATCATCACGCCATCTTGCCCACACTCAAGAAAGCGGGCTCTTTAAGTAAAGACGAGAATCAGATCTATGATCTGATCGTGCGCCGTTTTCTATCTCATTTCTATCCGCCGGCGGAGTACAAGCAGCATACTGTTTTTACGGAAGTGGAAAAAGAGACCTTCAAAACAAATGTGAAGGAGCTGCTGTCCTTAGGCTGGAAGGTTGTTCTGCCACCAGAGGATTCCGCTGCCAAGAAGCGCCGAAGCAAGAAAGACGGGGATGATGAGGAGCAGGAGGAGCATACGTCTGAGCCTTTCCATCTGAACAGCGAGCAGCCGGTCTCATGCAAGAAGAGCGAAATGAAAGAGAAGCAGACTCAGCCGCCGAAGAGCTACACGGAAGGAACTCTGTTGAAAGCGATGGAAAGTGCAGGAAAGCAGATTGAGAATGATGAGCTTAGAGATGCGATGAAGGACGCAGGCCTTGGAACTCCAGCGACAAGAGCAGCGACTATTGAACGGCTTAAGCAGGTTGGTTACATCCAGCTGACGGGCAAGAAGATGACGATAACACAAAAAGGCCGCACCGCTATAGAGTTAATTCGTAGTGCGGGAGTCGATCTGCTCGCTTCTCCGGAAATGACAGGACAATGGGAGCGCAGGCTGAATCAAATATCCAAGGGTGAAGCTGCACAGGACAAGTTCATGGACAATGTTAAACGGTTCACGATCTCCATCATTGAGAAGGTCCGTGTACAGCAGCCTGCAGCGAAGGATGCTTTTGGAGATGAGGATATGAATAAGAGAGGCAGAGGAGGCCGCAGCGCTAAGGGCACCAAGCGAGGGACAAGAGTGTCAGCATCAGCTGGTTCGAGTAAATCGTCTGCGTCGAATACTTCCTCTATATCTAAAGGAAGTTCAGCTTCCCGAGTATCGACAGCATCATCTGCCACAGGTTCCCTTGCTGCGTCAACCCGTACATCGGGGTCTGCCAAGACTTCTAGTAGGCGTACCGCACTCGGCAGCTGCCCGCGTCCGGGCTGCGGCGGGACAATCATTGAAGGCCGTAAAGGATATGGCTGCAGTCATTTCAAGCAAGGCTGCGGATTTGTCATATGGAAGGATTTTGCGGGCAAACAAATCTCCGAGAAGATGCTTGAGTCGTTGCTGTCCAAAGGCAAGACACAGCTGTTGTCATTTAAGACAAGTACAGGAGCTGTCAATAAAGCGAGAATTGTCCTGGCCGATGAAGCAACAGGGAAGCTGACACTAGAGCGTGAGTAGTTGCAGTTGATCCCGACTCAAACGAGCATATAACCCACATAAAAAGAACTGTCTCACACCCCAAGAAAGCGAACTTAAGGGGAGTGGACAGTTCTTTTGTAAATTACACCTAATTTTGTAGACCTGATAAGTATCCTTGGATTACATCAGGAACATCGACCAGCTTCTTGATCGTGTATAAGGAATAATTGTCCGGCTTGTTCAGCTGAATTACGTTATATTGCCATTCCACGTCCTGCTCGATGTAGATTGCGTGAATTCCTGCAGAAATCGCGGGCTCAATATCCGTACGCAGCGAGTTGCCAATCATCCAGGTGACGGAGCGGTCAAAATTCCCCTTCGAAATGATGGCTTCGAGTGCTTCAATATTTTTGTGCTTCGTAATATAGATTCGATCATCAAAGTACTCGCCAAGCTTCATTTGGTCGATTTTGCGCTGCTGGATCATATGCTCTCCACCTGTATACAGATGGAGCGTATGACCCTGGTCACGAAGCAGCTCCAGCGTTTCTACCATGCCAGGATAAGCTTCGACCTCCTGCTCGTATACGCTCATACCTAGCTTTTGGAGCTGGGCCTGTTCATCCTGGTCGATGGCTCTGTGAACTTTTTTGGAGAAAAATACGTATGTATCAATCAGGGATTGCGGGAAGTGCTGGGAGGCAAAGCCGAAAATGTTAACCCCGGACACATCGATCTCAATTTGCTTCGATCTCACTTCATCAATTGTAATGTTGTAATCGCAAAACCATTCCTGCATGAGTTCGTAAAACGCACCGAGCGTTAAATTGAAGTATTTGTTGCAGTGTATGAGTGTATCGTCAAGATCAAATATAATCTGCTGCGGTACGTAGGATTTCATTATTTTCACTCCTTGCTGTTCTAACGTTGTCATATTTGAATGTAAGCTTCCAGATACATGTTAAGCTCCGATAGTCCATCCGTTCTCAGGCTATATTTTTCACTTTGATCCTCACCTAAGTGGGTTTGCAGCAAGCCGGATACACGCAGAGCCATAAGATGGGGACGAAGAAATTCTTCGGACTGACTGAGCTCACTGGACATCTGTTTAATGGATTTAGGCTGATTAGATATATAACGAAGCAAGCGTAATCTCTCAGGATCAGAAATGGCTTCGGTTAGTCTCAGCAGGCTGACAGGCGGTTCATCATCACGCTCTTCAGGCACATCAACCGGATACTGAATTAATAGCATACCTTCGTAGAAGCAATACATATTAATCGGTCTGTTATGAACGGTTGGAAACAATATAATTTTTTTTAACCCCGGAATGTCTTCTACGATAAGGCCTGCTGTTGCATAGTCCACCAGTCGGTCAGGACTCATCTTCGTCAATAGCAGTTCTTTCTCGGAGCTGTCTTCCTCTATAAGCTTTCGGTATTCGGGAAGAAGCGATTGATAATAATGCTTGTCCCATAGCTGAAGCAGAGGGATGTAATGATCCCGTATTCGGGAAGCCTGCTCAACCGTCAGATCTGGAAGCAAGGGACGGACCATTTGAAAGAGCTCCTCAATAGGCCTGCCCGCCATTTCTTCAAGGAATGGCTGTACCTCGCTCGTCTGCTCCCGCAGTGCCGTCCATGCAAACAGCACATCATAATCGCTGAAAGGCCAAGCAGCAGCAGCTCTAATGGATTCCCGTACATCCAAGCTTAATGTGCTGTCTATGTTCTCAATCCATTCTGGACCGAGATCAAGACTGCGAACCCATCTTCTTGTTACATAAACCATAAAGCTGTTCAGCAGCTCATAAATGGGAGAAACGTCAACTTTCACCTGATAACTCATCTGTATAAACAGACCTCCTATCACAGGTATCAGCTTATCTTTTACGAAAAGTAAGCGTTCATTTCATTATCGCTTGTATTTGGGCGTATTGTCCACTATAATGTTGAATACTTTGTAACCCGTTTCCTCAGCCGGAGGGCTATAATAGAGGACAGTGACAGGTCGTCAGCGATGACGATTTTTCTTTTTGTTCAAGTGAAAGGTAGGTTCGCATTGAAGAAGGGAATACACCAAGAAGGATCATCACGGCATTTTTTGATCTTAATCGCAATTATTATTGTAGCAGGCTTAAGTCAAGGTTTATTATTACCCGTTCTTTCCATATTTATTGAGAAGATGGGCGTATCCTCAAGTGTGAACGGCATGAATGCCGCAGTCATGTATGTCGGTTCTTTTGCAATGACTTTGGTTGCAGAACGAATTCTGGGTGCAGTCGGCTTTAAGAAACTGATTGTTGCAGGACTTATTGTAGTCATGATCCCGTTAATTTTATTTCCGGTTTTCCCGGATCTGCGGTTATGGTTTCTGCTTCGGTTCCTCGTCGGAATTGGAGACAGCGCATTACACTATGCAACACAGCTGTGGGTTCTGCTGGTGACGCCTCCGGGCTCAAGAGGAAGAAATATATCGATTTACGGAATGTCATACGGTATCGGATTTAGTCTTGGACCACTAGGTATTAAATTGCTGGATTACAATCAAATGCTGCCGTTCGTCATATTGTTTCTAATCATGCTTGTTGTGCTGTTCCTTGCACTACGACTGCCGGATACACGCCCGGAGAAAATGAGTACGACGCAGCAGGTCAAGGGGCGGTACAGAATAGGCTTCATGCTTGCGTGGTATGCACTCCTGCCAGCCTTCCTGTACGGTTATATGGAGTCGGGAATGAACAGTAACTTCCCAATATATGGGCTTCGAATCGGATTCTCTGAGAATGACATTTCAACGCTCCTGCCCTTTGTAGGGATTGGCGGACTGCTGCTGCAGCTCCCGTTAGGTGCACTTAGTGACAAATACGGGCGTAAAAAGATACTGATGATCAGCGGAATATTAGGAGGTTTATTCTTTCTAATGATTCCAATGGTCGGTACTCATTTTTGGTATACCTTGATTCTACTTACACTTGCCGGTGGGCTTGTGGGCTCCTTCTTCTCACTGGGGCTCGCATATGCTGCTGATATTCTTCCGAAGCAGCTGCTTCCATCTGCAAATGTTGTCGCTTCTTTTCAATTTAATATAGGAAGCATCTTAGGGCCGAATCTAGGAGGTATCATGCTGGGGCTCGGTGCTCCGGGTGCCATGTTCTGGCTTCTTGGCGGCTGTTACCTGGTATTTGGAATAGCAGGCTTCTTTTTTCGATCGAAACAGGGATCAAAAACAAATCTAATCTGAGGAATGTTTGTTCTCATATGGTAAATCGACTCTTTTTCCAATAAACTAAGAATATACAATCTACGGATAAGAGGAGTTAAAGCGTAAATGATCAGAGTAGAGAATCTAGCAAAAAGCGTAGGTGCGGACAAGCTTCCGGTGCTTCGTGAGATAAGCTTTGACATGCAGCAAGGGGAATTTATCGGGATTGTGGGCGGCAGCGGCAGCGGTAAGAGCACGCTTCTTCGTTGTTTGGCCCTGAAGGAGCAATGGGATAAAGGAAAATTTACGGTACATGGTACGGATATCTTCGGTGCTGGTTATGCTGGTAAAAAGCAGATTAAGCGCGAATGGGCCTATTTGGAGCAGAATCCAGAGCTGTTCACGAATAAGACGGTGCTCAAGAATGTACTTATTGGTCGTTCAGGGCAAACGCCTTGGTGGAGAATGGTGACCGGGATGGTACGTTCGGATGATTATATGGGAGCCATGGACATTATTGAGAGTGTGGGCTTGCTAGATAAAGCCCATATGAAGGCTGGACAGCTTAGCGGCGGAGAGCGGCAGCGTGTGGCGATCGCAAGAGCACTGACTCATGGCGCCAAGGTTATTTTGGCGGATGAGCCTGTTATTGGACTCGATCCGAAGTCAGCAGACAGTGTGCTTGAGAACTTTAAGAAGCTGTGCTCGGAAGAGAATGTTACTGTGATTGCCGTACTTCCTATCGAGCTAGCGGAACGTCATGCGGCAAGGATATGGGGGCTATCTGAAGGAAAAATTGCCTTTGATATCCGGGGCCGGCGTCTGACCATGCACGAAAAAAACAAGATTTAACGAGTGAAAAGAGTGATCAGGTGTTAAATGCACAACATATAAAAAGGATATTTCATGCAGTGCTGCTGTTTGCCGTACTTATGCTGCTTACTGCCTGCGCGAACGGACTTGATTCTTTCAACGATCCCAAGTCGCTTATGAAAACGCCGCAGCTGACATCGGAGCGGGAGAATCTGCTCAGCGTTATTCAGGGGGAATTACCTGAAGGCTCTACGATTACACAGCCAAGAGAGATGTCTAACAAGATTATTCAGAAAGACTTGAATAATGACGGAGTGATGGAGGCCGTCGTCTTCTATGACACACCGGATGAAGAAGTGAAAATCCATGGGATGGTGCTTGAGAAGCGAGGGGTGACCTGGGTTAAGAAATTAACCTTTGATGGTCTTGGATCGGTCCTCAATTCATTCCGGCTGCAAGACATCACAGGAGATGACGATCTGGAAATTATCGCCGGCTTCTCGAACAGTGTGGAACAGAATGCCCAGAACTGGCTTGCATCCTATAGTTATAATGGCAGCACCCTTCAAAAGATACTGGAAATGCCTTATTCCAAGTATGTCATTGTAGATGAGTCCCGCAATCCAATGGATATGAATGGGGACGGCATTAATGATCTGACGATCATGAATATATTGCCGACAAGCGGTCAAGGAACCGTAACGGTCTATCAATATATAGATGAAGTGTTCGAACCGATTGACAAGCTGACAATCGAAACTCGCATGAGGGACTTCTACAACGTATCGGCGGGTAAAATCTCACCGAATCATACAGGTATTTTACTTGATATCGGTCTAGATGCATCCAATTCCTACACAGATGTTGTGTATATGGAGAACAACCAGCTTGTTGAGGCTTATAAAGGAATAGATATCACCTTCAAGCCGCGAAAAATCGTGAGTGAAGATATTAACAACGATGGAATTGTTGAATTTGGACTGCTCGAAATTCCGCCAGGCTGGGAGATGTTTGTCGACAGCGAGAAGCTCTACTTCTATTCCTTCTATCAGTGGAACGGGAAGGATGACATGACCTTTGTTATGCAGCAGTACCGTGATGATCAGGATCGGTTTTATTTCAACCTTAAGCCGGAGCAGCACGGAAATGTTACACTGGATACGAAATCGGTCAAGGATAAATATCTTCGCTTCAAGCTGATCGATACGGATGAGACTGTAGCAGAGATCAAATTCTTCTCACTTGATGAGTGGGAGAAAGTAAAAGATGAATGGAAACAGATTGTCCGGTCGAGCAATCAGGTCATCGGATATCGTTTACCAAAACAGGCAGGTGTAACGGAACCGGATAATATCCCGCAAGAGATGGAACAGGAAGGAATGAGTGATTAAATGAGTAAAGTATTGATTATGGAAGACGAGGAATCGATCCGCAGTTTTATCGTGTTGAACTTGAAGCGTAATGGCTTTGAAGTGCTTGAAGCAGGAGACGGTATGGAGGCAATGAGAATTATCAACTCTGTAAATGATATCGATATTGCTCTTCTTGACGTCATGGTTCCTGGAATAGATGGGTTTGAAGTCTGCCGCCGAATTCGGGAAACAAACGAGCGCATCGGGATTATCTTCTTGACAGCTAAGGTGCAGGAGCAAGATAAAGTCTATGCGTTATCGGTTGGAGCGGATGATCATGTCAGCAAGCCATTTAGCCCTACTGAGCTTATTGCACGCATTCAGTCGCTGCTCCGGAGAGTGAACGTTCACCGTGAAACAGCTGCCAAGGTTACATTTGAATCAGGACCGTTCTCCTTAGATCTTATTTCCAAGCTGTTCAAAAGAAACGGTCAAGCGATTGAACTTACACCGACCGAATTTTCACTGGTGCAATTCTTCCTGGAGAAAGAAAATACACCGCTGAGCCGTGATGTGCTTCTTGATCATGTCTGGGGCAAAGAATATATGGGAGATCCCAAAATCGTGGACGTGAACATTCGTCGTCTGCGTCAAAAAATTGAAGACAACCCTTCAGAGCCGGAATACTTGCAAACGGTTTGGGGGCATGGCTACAAGTGGAAGGGTAGAGCTCAATGATGAAAGGCATACGCAGGCAAATAGTTCTGCAATATTTTATTCTCGTTCTGCTTGCGCTATTGCTGATCGAATCTATTTTCCTGGTTGCGATGCAGAAATATTATTATGACAGTATCTATAATTACATTGAATCCAATTCGAAAAATGTAATCCGATACTATAATTCTTCATTTATAGACAGCAGCAATGAAAGCTCGTTTATATCCAATCTGATGTACTATCTCAAGCTGGACAATACCTCTCTAGAAATATTGGATACAGAAGGAAATGTGCTTGCCTTGTCCTCGGGCTTTGAGTCCGACCGAACTATTCAGACGAGTGATATACCTCAGGCGCTGAAGGGCAGCACAGGACGCTGGATCGGGAAAGACTCGGTAACAGGGGAGTCCGTAATGGCGGTGTCGACGAAGATTGATTATGGTAATGACAATGTGTACATCGCCCGTTACGTAACAAGCATGGAGCGTGTCAATGAAGCACTGATCGATATCCTTATTTGGTCCAGTCTGATTGTCGTTGGTGTCCTCGTTCTTGTCTTCACGATAAGTATTGGGCTCGCTAATTCTATTGTAAGGCCCATCAACATCATTACTGGAGTCTCCGCTGAAATGGCGAAGGGCCGGTTCGATGTCCGGATCGAAGGGGATTACAAGTATGAGATTGGAGAGCTGGCCTCAACGCTGAATTATATGGCTCAGGAAATTGTGCGCAGCAACCAGGTCAAGGATGATTTTATTTCGTCGATCTCTCATGAGCTGAGGACCCCGCTTACCAGCATTAAAGGCTGGAATGAAACGCTTGAATCCGGAGGTTATGATCCAGATGAGACGCGGATGGGTCTAAAGATTATATCGAACGAAACGAATCGATTAATCGGGCTGGTAGAGGAGCTGTTAGATTTCTCTAAGCTGCAGCAAAACGAAATGAAAATGGTTAAAGGGTCAGTTAGTGTACGTGAAGTCATGCAGGAAGTGATGCTGAATGTATGGGCAAAGGCAGAGCAGAAGCAAATCCAGCTTAAGCTGGACGCTGAGGAAGAGGAATATCTTATTTTGGGCGATGGCAATCGTTTGAAGCAGGTATTTCTTAATGTCATTGACAATGCAATCAAGTTCTCTCACATGAATTCGTGGATCTACATTACACTTCAGCGCGAAGATGAATTCATCATCGTGTCGGTTCAGGATACGGGGATCGGGATCAGTGAAGAGCATTTGGCAAAAGTAAAAGACCGCTTCTATCAAGTGGATCACCAGCATGGTGGTACGGGCCTTGGACTTGCTATCAGCCAGCAGCTCATTGAGCTTCATGGGGGCATCATGAGCATGCAGAGTGAACTCGGCAATGGCACGACAGTTACGGTTCGCTTGCCTGCCTTGAAGGAAGAGCCTCATGAGGAGCAGGATCAGCAAGGAACCATTGAAGCATAATGGGTATTGGAGGAGAGAGATCGTGTTAGACAATCTAGAGCTCATTAAGCAAAGAGAAGAACAAGAGGGCATGCTTGTACTAGTCAAAGCCACCCCTGAAGAAACGAATGATATTGTTTTTCTGTTGAAGGAAGCAGCGGAATGGATGGTTGCAAGCGAATTGAAGCATTGGACACCGGACATGTTTACCTCGGAATCTGTCCGCTCCTATTTTGATGACCGTGAAGTATATGTCGCTTATCTGAACAAAGTACCTGTCGGTATGTTCACGCTGCAAGGCAGTGATCCATCGTATTGGGGTCCTCTTAATGATGATCAATACGGCTATCTGCATCGACTAACGGTTCGTCAAGCGTACCGCAAACGTGGAATCAGTGAGTGGCTGCTTGATGCGGCAGAAGAGATTGTCACCTCTAAAGGTAAGAGGGCCTTAAGGCTGGATTGTATTACGCATAGTCCTAAGCTTAATGCATTTTACCAAGGGCTTGGATTCAAGCATCAAGGCGTTACGGACATGGGAGTCCGGGTTGTAAATTTGTACGAACGTTAAGGTGTAAGCTGGCACCCTATTATTTTGCAAGTGAAAAGAGCACTCCTAGAAGAAGGGGTGCTCTTTTCGTTCGAAAATGTTATTATGATGATAAGCCTTCCGCACGAAGGCGACCTGTTTTTTCATATACTTCTTTAAGCAGACGGTTAGGCTGAGTACGTACCGCAGGCTTAGAAACGACGGTCTCATGAGGTCCAATGACTACGATCTCGTCTACTTTGCCTTTGATGACTGCGCCATCTCTTACAATGGCACCTTCGCCAATAATTGCGTGCTCGATCGTTACATTACGTCCGATCTTCGCATTCGGCATCACTACACTGTCTTTAATGGAGCTTGACTTTCCAATTTCGACACCGTAGAAGATGACCGAACGGTCTGCATCACCTTCAATGGCACATGATTCATGAACCATACAAGTATCAAAGCTGCTTGTTCTCGGTTTATGAGCACTTGGTTTAGTACGCCATTGGCGAGTGAACATCGGCCACGTTTGTTCAGATTCCTTGTTCAAGGTTACTCCGTTCAAGAGATCCATATGGGCATCCCATAACGATTGAACCGTGCCTACATCTTTCCAATACCCGTTAAAGTTGTATACATATAGCGGGTCTTCGCTCGTAAGCATGGCTGGAATAAGATCTTTACCGAAGTCATGTCCAGATTCCTGAATGGCCGCATCACGAAGCAAATGCTCCTTTAAGTAGCTCCACTTAAATACATAAATACCCATTGAAGCCAGGTTGCTCTCCGGTTTCGCTGGTTTTTCAACGAACTCGGTAACACGCATGTCTTCATCCGCACCCATCACACCAAAGCGATGTGCCTCATTCCAAGGTACTTCGATAACAGCAATCGTCGCCTTAGCACCTTTGTCGGTGTGATATTGAAGCAGCTCACGATAATCCATTTGATAAATGTGATCTCCAGACAGAATAAGTACGTCTTCCGGATCATGTTGATCAATAAATTCAATGTTTTTATATATAGCATCAGCAGTTCCGCAATATCCTTCTTCACATCCAATATTCCAAGAAGGAAGGAGTGATATTCCATTCCCGCCAGATTGGTTCAGTCTCCAAGGCTCACCTTCACCAATATGTTGATGCAGTGATTCAGCCTCATATTGTGTTAATACTCCCACTGTATCAATTCCTGAATTTACACAGTTGCTGAGAGGAAAATCGATAATCCGATAATTTCCACCAAAGTGAACAGCAGGTTTAGCAATGCTCGATGTCAAAGGCGCAAGGCGCTTTCCTTCTCCTCCTGCGAGCAACATGGCGATGCAGTCTTTCTTAGCCATTTCGTTTCCCTCCCGAATGTTAATGTTGACGTTGAGATATTATTAAACGGCGACCTTCACCCGTGAAACAACCTTTTCAGAAAAACTTGAAAAATAAATAAAAAATTGATTTTGAGCTATTTTTGCTATTCAAATTGGTGAAAATGGGGTAATAATGTGTTTGAAATTCTAATTAAAAAAGCAGGTGATCTTTTGACCGAGAACAAATGGTTGGAACAATCCATCATCTCTTCTGAAGATATTTATTATTTTCATGAAGGGACGTCTCATTTCAGTCATCACTTTATGGGGGCACACCCCGTTGTGGAAGATGGGGTTAAGGGTTACCGGTTTACGGTATGGGCTCCCAACGCGATAAAAGTGGGCCTTGCTCACGATCGGAACGGTTATCACGGCCTTGGCGAGTCTGATCTCTTATATAAGATACCCGATTCGGGACTTTGGACTCGTTTTTTTCCTGAAATTAAAGAAGGAATTTTTTACAAATATCATATTATTTCTCCCCATGGTGAATCCTTGCTCCGTGCAGATCCATATGCCTTCGAGGCAGAGGTAAGACCGGCAACGGCATCGGTAACAGCGGACATCGAAGGATATGTATGGCATGATGCGGCTTGGCGCCGCAAACAGAAGGAGCCTTACAATAAACCGCTCCATATATATGAAATGCATTTTGGAACATGGAAGCAAAAGGATGATATGAGTTTCTATACATACCGAGAAATGGCGGAGCTGCTCATCCCTTATCTTGTTGAAATGTCCTACACTCATGTCGAGTTCATGCCGCTCAGTGAGCATCCCTACGATCTGTCCTGGGGTTATCAGAATACAGGTTATTTTGCCCCAACCAGCAGGTATGGTACTCCTAAAGATTTGATGTTCTTGATTGACCAGCTTCATCAAGCCGGTATAGGCGTGATTCTGGACTGGGTACCTGCTCATTTTGCGAGAGATGCACACGGACTTCGTATGTTTGACGGTACACCGCTCTATGAGTATGCGGATCCACTCAAATCCGATAAGCCAGGCTGGGGTACACTGAGCTTTGATTATTCAAAGCCGGAGGTGAGATCGTTTCTGATCTCTAACGCCATTTACTGGATGGAAAAATATCATATTGATGGACTTCGGATTGATGCGGTCACGAGTATGCTCAGGCTGGATTTTGAGAAAAACGAAGGCCAATATACTTTAAATGAATTTGGCGGCGTCGAAAATTTGGAAGCCATCGATTTTATAAAACAGTTAAACACGACGATCTATCATTATTATCCTAATGCACTCATGATGGCGGAAGAATCAAGCGCATGGCCTGGTGTGACAAGCCCTGTATTTGCTGACGGACTTGGCTTCAATTACAAATGGAACATGGGCTGGATGAACGATACCTTGGAGTATTTCAAAACAGATTTCCGTTATCGGCCTTATAAGCACAATCTGCTTACCTTTCCTGTTGTTTATGCGCAGGCGGATAACCACTTGCTTCCACTTTCACATGATGAGGTGGTGCACGGGAAGAAGTCGCTGCTGGACAAGATGCCAGGCAACTATGAGCAGAAATTTGCAGGACTTCGTGCGCTTCTCGGTTATTTCATGACCTTTCCTGGCAAAAAGCTGCTCTTTATGGGAGGGGAATTCGGTCAGTTTATCGAATGGAAGGATGAAGAGCCCCTAGATTGGTTCTTGCTGGATTATGAGAGTCATCGTAAGCTTCATGCCTACTCTAAGGCGCTGAATGAACTGTATATCCGGGAAAAAGGACTATGGGAACTGGATCACTCGGGTGAAGGCTATGAATGGATATCAGCAGATGATCACTCACAAAGTGTTATTTCCTATCTCCGAAAAGGCAAGAAGCCAGGAGATACACTGATTGTCGTCATTAATCTTCAGCCTGTGGCTAGACAGAATTATCGCATAGGAATCGCAAGACCTGGTTCATATACTGAAATTTTCAATAGTGACGACACGGAATTTGGCGGAGAAGGGCAGCATGTTAATAATGAGATCCGCACGGAGAAAACTTCCTGGCATGGACAGCCGAACAGTCTGGTTCTCACGCTTCCGCCTCTCAGTGTTGTTATTTTGAAGAAGACAACCCGTGGCAGAGTAAAATCGGACGCTAAGCCTGTGGAACTCAAAAATGAGATTGCACTGGATAAGAAAAAAGCCGTCAAGCCCAAAAAACGACAACCCAACAAGCACTGCAGGATGCTCCGATTGTATAAACAAAACACACCAGCAGTATATATGTAGAGCGAAAGCATCGATCAAGGAGGAAGCACTAATGAATGTACTATTCGCCGCAGCAGAAGGGCATCCATTCATCAAAACGGGAGGACTGGCCGATGTCATCGGCGCACTGCCTCAGGCATTGCGTAAAAATGGGGTTGATGTTCGAGTTGTGTTACCCAAATATAAAGGCATAAATGACCGTTACCGTGAGAAGATGGAGCCCGTAACGGTGGCCGATGTATACGTCGGCTGGCGCAAGCAGTATTGCGGAGTAGAGCGTCTCGTTCATAACGGCATTACATTCTATTTCCTCGATAATGAATATTACTTCGGCAGAGATGGAATATACGGTTACATGGATGATGGTGAACGATTCGCCTTCTATAATCGTGCGGTGCTGGAAGTAATCCCATTTCTGGATTTCGAGCCGGATGTCATTCATTGTCATGACTGGCATACAGGAATGATCCCGCTAATTAAAAAGGCACATTATGATCATCTCCCTGAATATCAGTCCATTAGAACGGTGTTTACGATTCATAATCTGTTGTATCAAGGTATATTCCCGTACGAGGTACATCATGACTTACTAAATTTACATGATCAGTATTTTACGATGGATGGTGTAGAGTACTACGGTAATCTAAACTTTATGAAGGCCGGTTTAGTGTATTCCGATCATGTGACGACGGTTAGTCCGACTTATGCTGAGGAGATTAAGACAGCTCACTACGGATATGGTCTTGATGGACTGCTTCGATCGCTTGGCAGCAAGCTGTCGGGAATCGTTAATGGAATTGATACGGACAGTTATAACCCTGAGAACGATAGAGATCTCGCTGCGGTTTATACCTCAGCTGATATGGAGTTAAAGCTTAAAAATAAAACCGCTCTTCAGCAGGAGCTTGGATTGCCCGTTCGACCTGAGGTTCCTGTCATCGCAATGGTTACTCGTCTTGTAGAGTCCAAAGGTCTGGATCTGGTATGCAGAACACTTGATGAGCTATTGTATTACGATGATGTCCAGTTTATTCTACTGGGTACAGGTGAACATGCATACGAGCACTGGTTCTATGAGGCAGGTCTTCGTCATCCTGAGAAGATGTCAGCACAAATAAGGTTTAATGAAGGCTTATCCAGAAGATTCTATGCCGGCAGTGATCTGTTTCTGATGCCTTCCATGTTTGAGCCTTGCGGAATCAGCCAGCTGCTCGCATTACAGTATGGAAGCATCCCGATTGTTCGTGAGACAGGTGGTTTGAATGATACGGTACAGGCCTACAACGAGTTTACAGGAGAAGGAACAGGCTTCACTTTCACCAATTACAATGCACATGACATGCTGTTTACAATCAGAAGAGCATTGCAGTTCTATGGTCTCAAAGATCATTGGCAGATAATTATGTATAATGCGATGAACGGAGATTACAGCTGGGATGTATCGGCAGAAGCCTATACGGATATATACGAGAGGTTAACGGCGAAGTAACTTCAACTCGTTTAACTATTTACAATGAAGTCATTTATATCAGCCTTAACTATTTAGCGATCTCACTTGGGCTTGTAGGCGGCATAAAGTGTTAACTTAGTTGCTTCATTATAAAGAGGGTACCGAGAATTAAACTCGGTACCCTTTTTTCTTTTGACGGGAATTTCATTTAATGATTTATGAAATTGATTCATTTGCTGAATTTAAATGTGATTTACTGCATGGTGAGCTGTTTTAATCCGGGTAAGCAGTTCTGGTTGTGTGATGACATCATAAGCGGTGTTTCCGAGTGCCTTGGCCGCGAGAATCATGCCTGAGAGTGCTCGTTCCTCCATTGCCAAATCTCTAAATTCCTTTGAATGAAGCGCATGCTTCTCCTCAATAATTTTGATGTACGGATGGATGGCTGGAATTCTTAAAGATACATTGCCCATATCCATGGAGCCGTGATCGTCTCCAGTACTGATCTCGTCCTTGCTAATACCAAGCTCTACTAAGTTGGCACTAAAGACATCAGACAAAATCTCATTCGTGTTCATCTCGTCGTATGAAGTTTCATAATTGGACGTCTTCAAAGTGCAGCCGGTTTGAAGAGCGCTTCCTTCTGCAATTTTAATGACGCGTTCCGTTAACACTTCAAGCTCTTTGCGTGTAGATGCCCGGACATAAAACTGGGCTGAGGCGTAATCCGGAATAATGTTGGCAGCTTCACCGCCATGGTTAATAATGCCATGGATGCGAACAGTGCTCTTCACTTGTTGACGGAAAGCATTAATGCCGTTGAACGTTTGAATAACAGCATCAAGTGCGTTAATCCCTTCATGGGGACTTGCAGCTGCATGTGAGGATTTACCGAAGAACTCAAATTGGATAGCATCCATGGCCAGGGAGGTGCCTGATTTCTCATATGCATAAAATGGATGCGTCATCATGGCAATATCACAGTCGTCGAATAATCCGGCAGCAGCCATGGGTACTTTGGCGCCTTTGGTTTCCTCAGCAGGCGTTCCAAATACTTTGATGGAACCCCCGATCTCATCAATGACGGATTTGAGACCCACTGCTGCACCCAAGCTCATCATACAGATTAAGTGGTGGCCGCAGGCATGCCCTAGTTCAGGAAGGGCATCGTACTCACAGAGCAGTGCGATTCTTGGTCCGGGCTTAGCAGCGCTGTAAGTACCGATAAATGCGGTCTCAAGGCCAAGTATAGGTGCTTCGACTTCAAAGCCATGGAAAATCAGTTCTTCCTTAAGTCTTGCGGATGCAAGGAATTCTTCGTTTCCAAGCTCCGGGTTCTGACCAATATATAATGAAATCTCTTTGAAACGGGAACTATATTGATCAATGGTCTGATTAATGGTCTGTTTGTTCAATTCAAATCGCTCTCCTCGTGGCGGCCTATTTAATGGATGGCCTCATTACACAAGCATTATAGCATTGTCAGTATAATATCGTCTTTAACTTTGTCGAATTTCGAGTGTTCGAGTCGATTGTAAGCGAATAAGCGTGAAAATTATTGGAAGTTCATTGCATATTCATACATTTTCACTTATAATGATGATTCGAATTATTAACAATTATAATTATAAGTCAGTTAAGGAGAGACAAGGGTTGAAGAAAACATTTCGGTTGCTAATGCTCTTTATGTGCATGATCATCCTGCTTCCTGCAGGACTTCAAACGGCTTATGCACAGGATGCTAATAGTGACAAACAACAGCTAATATTGGGAACTAGTGCAGATTTCCCCCCTTATGAGTTTCATACAACGATAGATGGTCAGGATCAAATTGTCGGTTTTGATATCGAAATTGCAAAGTCGATCGCGGAGAAGATGGGAGCTGAGCTGGTTATTCAGGATATGGGCTTTGACAGCCTGCTTCCAGCGCTGCAGAGCGGTCGTGTTGACATCGTTATATCCGGTATGACTCCGACGGAAGAACGTCGGCAAAGCATCGATTTTTCGGATCCGTATTATAAAGCAAGACAGGTTGTCGTGATTCGTGCTGAAGATACGGACAAGTATAAGACGATGGCTGATCTTGAGAACACGAAGCTCGGTGTTCAGAAAGGTTCCATTCAAGAGGAAATTGCGCAGGGAGTGCCGAATGCGAGTATAACCTCACTGGATAAGATCGGTGATATCGTAATGCAGCTTGAAACGGAGCGAGTCGACGCGCTAATCGTAGAGGATACGGTTGCAGCTGGTTACTTAAACGATGACATTGTGCTCGCTGATGCTGTACCGGAT
The DNA here is from genome assembly GCF_000732325.1 of Paenibacillus sp. TCA20. Lineage (GTDB taxonomy): Bacteria > Bacillota > Bacilli > Paenibacillales > Paenibacillaceae > Paenibacillus > Paenibacillus urinalis. Next base: position 474,154 of record NZ_BBIW01000002.1, on the reverse strand, counting down.
GAATCGGAATCCGATGCTGCGATTGGGGTACAAAAAGGTAATACTGAGCTGCTAGCCGTTATTAATGAAACACTTGCCGAACTTAAAGCAGACGACAGAATTACTGAAATGGTAGAGGAAGCAAGTCTTCTGGCAGCAGGCAAGACGGGAGACAAAAATATTTTTGAAGTAGCTTGGGAGTACCGCAGCTATTATGCCAAAGGGATTGGATACACGTTATTGCTGTCCGCTCTCGGTGTAATCTTCGGTTTCCTCATTGGTCTTATTATTACACTGGTACGCATGTCGGGAATTAAGATCCTCGCATGGCTGGGTACCGCTTATGTTGAAGTGCTGCGCGGTACACCAATGCTCGTTCAGCTGATGATTATTCACTATGGTTTGGCCTTGGTATTTGGTATTAATCTCTCACCACTGCAATCCGGTGTAATCACATTATCCATTAACAGCTCGGCCTATCTCGCTGAAATTTTCAGAGCAGGAATTCAGGGAGTGGACAAAGGACAGATGGAAGCTGCCCGTTCACTCGGTATGACGCGTGGAGCAGCACTGAGACATATCATTTTGCCGCAGGCGATGAAGACAGTTCTTCCGGCCATCGGTAATGAATTTATTACCATTATTAAGGAATCGTCTATTATTTCCGTCATCGGTATGATGGATATTATGTACCAGGCGAATACGGTTCGCAGTATTACGTATCAAGGTCTGAGCCCGTATATCATTGCCGCGGTCATCTACTTCATTCTTACCTTCATGCTGTCCAAGCTGCTAGGTGCATTTGAAAGGAAGCTGAGAACAAGTGATAATCGTTAAAAATTTGCATAAATCCTTTGGAGATCTCAATATTTTGAAGGGAATTGATATCGAGATCGGCAAAGGTGAAGTTGTCGTCGTAATCGGTCCTTCAGGATCAGGCAAAAGTACATTTCTACGCTGCCTGAATCTGCTGGAAGTGCCGAGCGATGGAACCATTTTGTTCGAAGGCAATTCCATAACAGATCCGAAGCATAACATTAACTCTACCCGTGAAAAAATGGGCATGGTATTCCAGCACTTTAATCTGTTTCCTCATAAGACAGTAGGAGAGAACATTACACTTGCCCCAGTCACGGTGAAAAATATTGCTGCACAAGAAGCCGACAAAATTGCCGATGATCTTCTCAAGACCGTGGGATTGTCCGATAAGAAGAACATTTATCCTAACCAATTGTCGGGCGGACAGAAGCAGCGTATCGCGATCGCGAGAGCTCTTGCAATGCAGCCGCATGTCATGCTGTTTGATGAACCTACCTCAGCGCTGGATCCCGAGATGGTTGGAGAAGTGCTGGATGTCATGAAGAAGCTTGCCGAAGGTGGAATGACCATGGTCATCGTTACACATGAGATGGGCTTTGCCCGCGAAGTCGGCGATCGAATTCTATTCATGGATGGCGGTAAGATCGTTGAGGAAGGAACACCAGAGGAAGTATTCACGAATCCTCAGCATCCGCGTACGAAGGATTTTCTCAGCAAGGTATTATAACACTTATATTTTGTAATGATTACTGCCCCAGACATTCGTGTCTGGGGTATTTTTGTGTATAGATTGGAGCCGGTTAGACAGCAGTTTCCAACATTTACATAATACAAGGTTACAAAATTGTGATATATTTACGTCAGTCAGATTCATGAGGGAGGACATTATGTTTAAATCTTTCAAGAAGACTAGCATTGCTGCAGCGATCTTAGGTGCGGCTTTGATGGTTCAGGTTGTTCCCGCGCAGGCGGCCAAGGTGCATACTGCTGTAGAAGGGGACACATTTTACACACTATCCAAAAAGTATAAAGTAAATCTACAACAACTAATGAATGCAAATAAAAAAACTCTCGCCATATAACATTTACGGCGGACTGAAGATTACAATACCAACAACGTCGAAATTGACGGCTCAAGCAGCTGGCAGTAACAGCAATCAAGCAGTGACTGCAAGCTTAAATGTAGACAGCTCAAACAAAGTGGTTGAGGCGTGGGGCAAGAATTTTGATTATAGCAAAACGCTGAATGTCAAAGCGACAGCTTACTCCTCGGATCCTGCGGAGAACGGCGGATACGGAGCCGTCGATTATTTCGGCAATGATCTGAAGCTCGGTACCATTGCGGTAGATCCTGATGTCATCCCTCTTGGAACCAAGGTTCTCGTAACCGGACATTCTCATGACGGGCTGCCGGATAAGGCTTTTGTAGCCACGGCTACGGATATTGGCGGTGCCATAAAAGGTAACAAAATTGATATCTTTATTCCTGGAAGTCCGAGCTTTGTAAGTGAATTTGGAATCCAGGACGTGAAATTATATTTCATCAAAGAATGAATCAATGAATCCAATCAATCGGGTTGAATAACCGAATAACCTGAACTATGTAAACTCGTGAAGAGCCAGCGGCCTTCACGAGTTTTTTTACTTTTCCAGGCTGATTCCAAGCAGCTCAGGCACGGTGACAAGCTCATAGCCTAAGGCTTGGAGCCTGGTAATCACTTCAGGCAGCGCCTGAATCGTACCGCTGAGATCTGAGCCTACGCCGCCTCCGCCATGCTGAAGGACAATCGCTCCTGGTCTGATGTTAGACATAATGTTCTGTATAACCTCGTTCTTGCCGATTCCCTTCCAGTCGAGTGAATCTACATTCCAATTCACAATGCGATAGGAGTGTTCTGCAGCCCACTTTAATTGATCCTCGGTAATTTCTCCATAAGGGGGACGGATCATTTTTGGATAATACTGAATAATCGGATAGGCAGCCTGCTCTGTTCTTTGAATTTCACTCACAAATTCAGGAACGGACAATCGGTTGAAGTTAGGATGTGAATAGCTGTGATTACCGATCGCGTGACCTTCTTCATGAATTCTCCTGAAAATGTTGGGATATTTTGCGATCCGATGACCATTCGCAAAGAAGGTAGCTGTTACACCGTGATTCTTAAGAATATCTAGAATTTGCGGAGTAAACCTAGGATCGGGAACATCGTCAAATGTTAGCGCCACCTTGTTAACCCTTGGTCCATTGGTAAGGAAGTAATGGCTGTATTTCTTACGCAGCTGTCCCAGAGTTGGTGTATTACGTTCGGAGGAAGCTCTTGAAGAATCGGGCTTGTGAATGGCCGCCGGCTGTATAGAATTCGTATGATTCTTATAGAAGGCATTCGATAAGTCTGGGGATATCAAAGCACTAATAATGGCAATAGAGGGCATTAACATCAAGATGTAACATGACAAACGCTTCATTAATAATTTAACTCCTTTGTTATGTATTTGAAGGCTAAACTGTATTGCATTATGCGAAATTGGTAGCAAGGAACAAGGTGTTACTTGTTTGTTATTACCTTAGCAGGATGATATTATTCTAGAAAAAAAGACGAGGAGCTGAGGGGCGCTTGAGTCAATTGTTTGAGCCTATTAAGATAAAGGGCCTGGAAATTAAAAATCGCGTTGTCATGCCGCCGATGTGTCAATACAGTGTTACGCAGGAGGATGGGATTCCTAATGAGTGGCATTACGTACATTATGTCAGCCGCGCTGTAGGCGGTACGGGATTGATTATTGTTGAAATGACGGGTATACATCCGGACGGAAGAATTACCGATCTGGATACAGGACTATGGAGTGATGACCAAATTCCATCCTATCGAAGACTGGTTGACGCCGTTCATTCCTACGGGTGTAAGATCGGTATTCAGCTGGGGCATGCAGGCCGTAAGGCTCAAGATGCGAAGCCACCTGTTGCACCTTCTGCCATTCCATTCAGCGAGCGGTATGACGTGCCAAGAGCGCTTGAGTATGAAGAAGTGAAGCAGTTGGTCATCGATTATAAGGAAGCGGCGAGAAGGGCAGTAGAGGCTGGCTTTGATACCGTTGAAATACACGGAGCACATGGTTACTTAATTCATCAATTTCATTCTCCTCTGACAAATCTCCGTGAGGACGAATACGGTCAGGACTTATCCCGTTTTGGTGTTGAGGTGATTACGGCGGTTAAAGAAGTGATTCCGAGTGAAATGCCGATCATCATGCGTATTTCCGCGAAGGAGTATGTAGATCATGGCTATGATGTTCGGTATGCGGTTGAACTTAGTCAAAAATATAAGGATGCGGGCGTGGATATCTTCCATATCACCTCTGGAGGAGAAGGCCCGATTGGCTCGGATGGAGGCCCTGCCGCAAGAGCCGGATATCAGGTGGATTTGGCCCATATATTCAAGAATGAGCTGGAGCTTCCGGTGATTGCGGTTGGCCTGCTGGAGGATTATGAGGATGCGAGAAATGTGGTTAAATCGGGTCAAGCCGATCTCGTTGCGGTCGGACGGGGAATGCTGCGTGATCCGTATTGGGCGTTGCACGCATCCCAAGCTATTAGCGGCAAGCAGTCTATACCCAAGCCTTATTTAAGAGGTTTTTAATTATTTTGAAACGTATTTTAAATTGATTCGTAATATTGGATTAGATGCAAAATTGATGAGTTATGAAGAAGAAGGCGAATAGAAAACCATTGGGAGGAATATGAAATGTCGTTTTTTAAAAGATTACGTGATGTTACGATGTCTAACCTTAATGCACTGATTGATAAAGCAGAGGACCCGATTAAATTAACGGATCAATATATTCGTGATATGCAGGAAGACCTTGAGGACGCAGAGAAGGCGGTTGCTTCTCAGATTGCCCTAGAGAAGAAATTCAAGTCTCTGTACGAAGAGCAAGAAGCGTTGGTTAAGAAGCGTGAAGAGCAGGCTCACACCGCAGCCAAGGCCCAGAATATTGATCTGGCGCGTCGCGCATTGGAAGAGAAGAAGAATGCAGAAGCGAAGCTTACTGAATACAAGACAAGTTACGACCAAAACAAGGCGGCGGCTGATAATCTCCGCAGCAAGCTGGAGGAGATGCGCAAGCAGCTCACTGAAATGAAGAGCAAGCGTGAAACTCTGGTTGCCCGTTATAATGCAGCCAAAGCACAAACTGAGATTAACAAGGCGATGAATGACTTTAGCTCAGATTCTGCAACAGCCGGTCTTAAACGGATGGAAGATAAAATGCTGCAGGCTGAAGCCTTGGCAGAAGCAAGCAATGAAATGAACAAGAAGGATAAATCTCTCGACGAAGAGTTTGAGAATCTTGGTAAAGACCAGGCTGTTGAGGACGAACTCGCTGCGCTGATGAAGCAATACGACAATAAATAAGCGTAATGTTGATCAATCTATGAATGGATAACAGGATCAGCACATATATAAGCGAGGGAGAGACCTTTAAAGTTTCTCCTTCGTTTTTCATGAGGAGTTATCTTGAACAGTGGGGGATGTAGGCCAAGATGGAATTTATGGATATTTTACGCATGCTGGTATGGACAGGATCGGGAGCTGTATTGCTATTTATACTGATGTATATCGATTCGCTGTTTACGAAGTATAAGGATTTTGCAGAAGTGAAGGCAGGCAATATGGCGGTAACAACAAGACTTATTATGAAGCTGTTCGCACAGGGCTACATTTTGTCTTCTTCGATATCTGTATCGTATCATTTAGGAGACGCATTAATCGTCTCCGTTATTTCTTTTATCATTCTGCTTGTGATCGAAGCTGTCGTCCATTTCATCATTCGCAGGTTCGCTGCCTTTGATATTGATGGAGGCATGCAGCAGGGCAAGATTGGATATGGGTTGTTCTCCGGAACACTGCATGTGGTTGGGGCATTGATCATTTCGGCTTCACTATAATGAGGATCGAGTAAGAAATAGGGGATTGATAGATAATGAGTATATGGAAAAGAGTAACGAATCTGCTGTCGAAGCCAAAGCCGGAGCCGCAAGAGAAGAGTATGCTGCAGCTGGCTCCTGGAGATATATGCGAGGTATCACTGATCACTTACGAGGTCGTCGGAAGAGTGCAGAATCGTGGACGCAATGCAGTCGTGCTTACGCTTCAAGACGGCAATCAGCTTGCTTACCTGCATATAGAAGAGAGGGAACGACTCACCTACGGATTGTACCAGCCGATTGATGGACGACTCGACAGCCCGGATGAAGTACCGACAACAATAGAGCTTGATGACCGAGATTATCATATGGAAGAACAATACGCAGGGCATGTGCTGACAACAGGAAGAACTCCTTTCTCCCAAAGCGGAGAGCAGCATGTCTGGCAGTATCAGTCTGATGACAATCACCTGCTCAGGATTGAATGGCAAAATGGACGTTTTATGCTGTACGAGGGAGAGCACATCATTCCAGCAGATGTTAAAGTTATTCGGGCAACCTAGGAGAGGTTAACCATGAACAAGCGTTTTTTTTACATGATCAAAATTGTACTTGTCCTCAGTTTATTCGTCTCAGTACTTAGTGGATGTGGAACAGCGTCTGCGGTCAAAGAGAACTACCCGCTCGAATCTGTGAATGGCAGCGGCAATTCAACTTCCTATGTATATCGTGCCGCTGGTATGACCGTACCTGAAGTTGCGAGTGAGCTGATGGAAGAGAGATCACCGGAAGAAGTATCTCCACAGGATACAGAGCGAATGTTCCTTGTATATCCTGATGAGTTATATCATCTGCAGCAAGACCCAGAAACACCGGAAGATACGCTCATTGAAGTGGACTCGCAAGAATATGTCAGACAGAACTACAGCTCTTCTTTTCTCCAGGGTTATATAACGGCATCGATTCTCGACAGTATGTTTGATTCGTTAAAAGGCGCAGGGAAATATCGGGGTTATACGACCCAGAAGACTTATAAACCATCCCAAGGAACGTATCGGACGCCTACGGATAACGATAAGTCGATGGCACCTCCGCTAACGACGAACAAGAGTGGATCCATTATTAGGAGAGGGCTGGGAGATTCAGGAGATACAAGCAAGTCAACCTCAGGAAACAGCGTGCTCGAACGAGGCTCCTCATCGTCCTCTTCTTCCAGCAAAGGTAAGATTGAACGAGGAAAGAGCAGTGGATCAAGTATATTCTCATCTCCGAAGAAGAGCAGCCGGCCCAAAACGAAAATGGGTTCAGGACGTATTACAAGGCGAAGGTAAGTAAAGGTAAACAGGGAAGACAAACAAATAAGAACGGAGCTGGATCTAAAGTAGATTTAATCTTTAGACTCAGCTCTTTTTTTTGAACAGAATTGAGGAATTGGACTATGAAGACCTTGCAGGGATCGTAAGAAGCCGCTACACTTTGGAAAAAGATGATAAACATAAGGAGTATAAGATGGTAAATCTATCAACTGATCCAAAATTTAATCGTAAAGCGATACAAGTCGAGGCTGCTCAGCAGATGTTAACGAAGTATATACAAGAGATGGACACGGAGCTCGTAAGCATTGATGAGGTGCATGGCCATACGATTAGTCGAGATATTCACGCACCGCACCCCTACCCTTATTTTCGGAGATCAGGGATGGATGGATATGCTGTGAAGAGCAGCGATCTTCATGAGGCTTCCAGTACGAATCAAATATGGCTTCAAGTCATAGATGAAATTCCGTGTGGATATGCGTCAGATAAAGTTATTCAATCTGGAACAGCGGCCAGAATTATGACAGGAGCACAAGTGCCGGATGGAGCCGATGCAGTGGTTATGATCGAGGCTGCCGAGGTCCGAAGTGAAGCTGAAGCCGCGTCTGTCGGCTTCAAACGTTCTGTCACATCAGGCACTAATGTTACCCCCATTGGATTAGAGATCTCAGAAGGTGACCTGCTGATCAAAAAGGGGACGCTGCTGTCTGCAGGAGAAATATCGGTCCTCGCCACCTTCGGATTCCACGAGGTGCCGGTATATCGTAAGCCGCAGGTCGCTGTCTTCGCAACAGGAACAGAGCTGCTTCGTGTAGATGAAGAACTGCAGCCCGGCAAAATTAGGAACAGCAACAGCTACATGCTCTTATCTCAAGTGAAGCAGGCCGGCGGTGAGCCGCATCTGCTCGGCTCCATTGTGGATGATATTGAACTTGCACGGCGTATGCTGGAGGAAGTGGTCCAGAAGTATGATGTAATTATAACGACTGGCGGGGTCTCCGTCGGGGACTATGATATTATGGGCGATCTTGTTCGGCAGGATGATGTAGAAATGCTATTTAACAAGGTCATGATGCGGCCTGGCAGTGTGACCACGGCTGCTGTCGTACAGGGTAAATTACTGTTCGCCCTGTCGGGTAATCCAGGCGCATGTTATGTCGGGTTTGAGTTGTTCGTCAGACCGACTCTTCGAATGATGCAGGCTTCAGATTCGCCTTATTTGGAGAAGTGGACCGCAACCTTAGGAGAGGATTACGCCAAGGTAAACAACTTCACTCGTTATGTTCGGGGCAAATTAAGCATTAAGGACGGAAAAGTATATGCATCTGCAGCAAAAGTGGACGAGTCGAGTGTGATGGTCACGATTAAGGATAGTGATTGTCTCATTATAGTTCGTCCAGAATCCAAAGGTCTTAAGGCAGGGGATCCCGTAGAGCTGCTTAAGCTGAACACGGCAGCCGGATGCTAGATGAAGGGGGAGCAGGATGAATTCTGACGATACACACCGTGTTCAATCGAGGATTTGGCAAGTCATCGGATATAAGAATGCGGGAAAAACGACACTGATTACAAGATTGGTGCAAGAGCTGAGAGAACGAGGGTATAAAGCGGCTGTCATTAAGCATGACGGGCATGACCATTTTGATATGGATCATCCGAATACCGACAGTGGTAAATATAGTGAAGCTGGTGCTGAAGCCGTTGCAGTTATTTCTGATACCAGACATGCGGTCATCGAGAAACGGAGTGCATCTCTTGAGGATATCATCAAGCGATTCTCTGCCTATGATTACATTCTGGTGGAGGGGTTTAAGAAAGCATCCTATCCTAAGCTGCTCATGGTGCGAGAACAGGAGGATCTTGCTTTACTTCAGCTAGAACAGGTGAGGGCAGTTATTGCTGTCGATTTAGAATGGCTGAATAAAGAACAGCTGCCTGAATCGGCAGCCTGTTACAATCGTGATCAAGTCACGAGCATTGCAAATTTTATGATTCGGTGCGGCGTTCAATAGCTTCGGACATCGTTTTATCGGTTAGATGTGCATAGACCTCTGTTGTTTCTGTAGAGGCATGACCCAGCTGCTCCTTGGTCTTATAGATATCATTTTGTAAATAATAGTCGGTTGCAAAGGAATGCCGAAGCTTATGAACCGTGAGATAAGGCTTCCCGAAACGTTTGGCATACTTGATAATCATCGCTTGAATGGCACGCTTTGTCATGCGTTTCCCATCTTTTTGACCATTGGGGACCGTGACGAAGAGTGCTTTTTCTCTTTTGGGTGTATGGTAGCGAAGTGTCCGCAGCTGCATATAAGTGAGAAGATCGTCTTTTGCCTGCTCTCGGAAATAGACTGGATTCTTGAAGGTTTCATCGTTGTTGCCCTTACGGTATACATAGAGCACCTTGTTATTAAGATCAAGATCATCGACGTTTAGATTCACGACTTCGGATACCCGCAGGCCTGAATTGAGAATGAGACTGGCGATGCAAGCATCTCTTTCCTTATTCTGTTCATGGGAGTACAGAGCTTGCTTGTTCTTCTCGACATCCTTCGCATAGCCCTCTAATATGTAGCCGATAAATTCAAGCAGCTCATCCTCCTCTAGTATTTTACCTTTGAGCTTGGCCGCTGTATCCTTGGGCTTATGAACGCGCTTGATCTCGATTTTGGCCATAATATTACGCTTCAGGAGCGGGTAAAACTCCTCGTCCTCTGCAATCTGGCTGAGATAATGAAAGAGTGAGCGGAGAGAGGACAGCTTGCGGGATATTGTGATACGTGAATTTGCGCCTTCTCTCTTCGTCGTTAAGTAGATCCGATAGCCTGTGATGCTGTCCATACGGAGTACTTCCAGATCCTTCAAGGTGACATCTGAGTTCTTCTCCGCCGCAGATAATCCCTCTGCACGAAGCCAGGTAAAAAATGTATCGTAATCCCTGACATACTCCAGCAGAGTAGAGGGTGACAGGTCCGGCAGTTTGTAGTCAATGAATTGCTGAACGAACCAGGGCATGGTTACAACACGTTCATCTAGCTTTTTGCGGTCGGTTTCTTTTTGTATATGCATAGCAATGTAACCCCCGGTTTATTAGATTTATGGATTGACCTTATTTTACCACATTGATTTTTCAAAGGAAAAAGCATTCCGCCAAGAAGAAGGAAGAGGATCAGACAGTACGCTTGAAGGTCTGAAACGAAAGTTTTATAGTTTAGTAGAATGGATTCGGTGTAATCGTGTTTAATAGACGTAGAGTATATAAAAAAGACAAGCGCGGGGTGATATAAAATGGAATTAAGCCTCACTATTGTATCCAGGGAAGAGAGCCAGGTTATAAGGCATTTGATGCAATTCTATTTATATGATTTTACCAAGTATTTAGATATTGATGTGAACAGTGATGGAGTCTTCCCCGAATATCCGAACTTGAATGAGTATTTTATCCGTTCGGACAAGTTCCCCTTTCTTATTCGAAGCGGACAAGTGCCTGCCGGATTCGCGTTAGTTGAACGATTGTCCGAACGCCGTGAGGGCGATTACTATATGACGGAGTTTTTTGTGATGCAGAAATATCGTCGCAGCGGGGTTGGCACCTGGGCAGCTCAGGAGCTGTTCCGCCGTTTCCCCGGGGAATGGAAGGTGTCACAGGTTCGTACGAATGTCGCTGCCCAGGCCTTCTGGCGGAAGGTGATCGGTACGTATACGGACGGCCAGTTCCGTGAGCGATTCCACCCCGAGTCGGGGAATCCAAGCCAGCATTTCGTGACTTGAACCTGGGTTCAGCCCACAATAATTTGGTGATTTGGGTCAATGCGGTATGTCCAGGTCTGATTGAGACGAATATTGTTGAATCACAAAAAGAATCGGAGCAAAAGGCTGATTTGATTCTGTTTAAACCAAGTAGATAGCACATTGTGAGGACCATCTTTTCCTGTAATGAGGGAAGGTGGTTCTTTTGACTGCATACACAGGACCATTGTAAACGGATAATTAACTTTAAATAAACAAACCTTTACGATGCGTTGTTGCTTTTCTTTTACAATAGGATGGGAGTATACCGCAGTTAGAGCATGGGAGGATACATAAAATAATGAATTCAACAAATACAGTAACGATTACACTGCTCCAGACAAGTGATGTACATGGCCATATCTATCCAACAGATTACCGGGGACCAGGGGATAAGCCGCTCGGCTATGCCAAACTGTCAGAGCTCATTCGTAAAGAAAGGATGGAGGATCCGTCTCTACTGCTGCTGGACAATGGAGATCTATTGCAGGGGACTCCCTTCATGTATCATTACGCCAAGTACGATAGGAAGGGTGTTCATCCTGCAGCGACTGTGTTAAATACACTGGAATACGATGCAGCGATAATTGGCAATCATGAGTTTAACTACGGGATGGAGCTGCTACAGCGCACGATGGAGGATACGAAGTGCCCTTATCTGTCGGCTAATATTGTGAATGAGACGGATGGCCGGCCGGCGTTTGGACAGCCTTATCGTCTATTTGAGATGCAGGAGGGCATTCGAGTTGCTGTTCTGGGTGTCACGACGCACTATATTCCGAACTGGGAGGAACCCTCGAACATTCAAGGCCTGGCATTCGAGGATGCCCTTGCCTCGGCGCAGCGCTGGGTAACTCACATTCGAGAGATGGAGAAGCCGGATGCCATCGTTGTAAGCTATCACGGCGGGTTTGAACGTGATCCTCATACAGGAGATGCCACCGAGCCTCTGACAGGAGAGAATCAGGGTTATGAGATGTGCATGCGGCTTGAAGGTGTTGATGTGCTGCTCACAGGTCATCAGCATCGTCTGCTCGCGGGAGAGCTGAACGGAGTGGTCTATGTGCAGCCTGGCTCTTCAGGACAGGCGATATCGAAGGTGCAGCTGATGTTTAGCCGCAAGCCTGAAGGTGGGTGGGTAATCCGTGACAGGAATGCCATACTCCTGCATGCAGAGGATGCACAGGCAGATCCAGAAATACTGGAGATCTTTGCCGAAGGTGAACGAAGAACTCAAGCATGGCTGGATCAGCCGATTGGCAGAGTCGAAGGGGATATGTCGATTACAGATCCCATGGCTGCAAGACAGAGAGATCATGCTTTTACGGAGTTCGTTAATCGGGTACAAATGGAGTCAACAGGGGCACCCATCTCCTGTGCCGCAATATTTACCAATGAAGCGAGAGGGTTCACCGAGCACATTACGATGAGAGATGTCGTCTCTAATTATATTTATCCGAATACACTCAAAGTGCTGCTTCTGACCGGCAGCGATATCCGGGCGGCACTAGAGCAGAATGCTTGTTATTTCAGTCTGGATGCGAATGGAACAGGTCTTAGAACTTCGGATAGCTATCTTCTGCCGAAGCCGCAGCATTTTAATTATGACATGTGGGAAGGAATCGAATATGAATTGGACATTTCCAGACCTGAAGGAAGCCGAGTCACGAAGCTGTTATTCAAAGGCTCTTCATTAGCGGATGACGCTGAATATGAAGTGGTCATGAACAGCTATCGGGCAGGAGGGGGAGGGAACTTCTCCATGCTGGTGAACAAGCCTGTCGTACGGGAGATCCCGACAGATATGACGGAAATTTTGGCAGACTATATCATGAAGCGAGAAACCATACATGCTTCCTGCAATAACAATTGGAGAGTGATCTACTAAACCAGCTGTACTCTCCCGCTCAGAACATCGTAAATAAAACCTCCGAATGCATTCGGAGGTTTTTGGCTTGCAATGATTTATTAGATATAAAAGAACAAATTTCATAATACCTTTAGCTGATTAACTTAAGGGTATATTTGATTCAAAAGATTAGCCATTAACGAGCTTGGAGCGAAGTCTATTGGACATCCATTCGATGAGAAGGATAAAAATCACTAAGCCAATCAGAATGGAGCCGACTTGGTTCCAGCGGTAGCTATTCATCGCAAAGATGAGAGGGGCACCGATTCCTCCTGCGCCAACGAGTCCCAGGATCGAGGCTTCACGCATATTCATGTCGAAACGGTAGATTGTCACCGACATAAACAGCGAAAAGAGCTGCGGGATGATACCGTATCGGATCTTCTCAAATGTATTGCAGCCAAGAGAGGTCATCGATTCCAGTACCTGCTTGTCCAATTCTTCAATGGAGTCAACATACAATTTGGACAGCATGCCGATAGAGGTTAGTCCGATGGTCAGTACGCCTGCAAACGGTCCGGGTCCCGTTACCCCAATGAACATGAGCCCATATACAAGTGCGGGAATCGTTCGAATCATGATGAGCAGCAGCCTTGTCAGCCAAGCGATAGGCTTTGGTACGATATTGGATGCTGCTAGAAAAGAGAGCGGAACAGACAGCACGGCACCGACAAGTGTTCCCAGTATGGCGATGGCTGTCGTTTGAAGCAGCAGGTAGAGCACTCCTTGCTCGGTTAGACTGAACAGCAGTTCGAGATCGGGAGTCACAATACCTGTTAATATATTTAATGCAATCGAAATTCCTTTTTGATTCACGTCCTCGAAGCTTACAGTGTCTAGTGACCAGATGAACAGAATCAGTACAATAATGGTAACCGTCAAAATATATCGATGATTCCGAGGGGAAGCACCCAATTGCTTCTCAATGGTTGTCATAGCATGGATCTCCTCATGTTAACTTTTTTCTGAAATGTTCACTGATGGATTCGATAATATATACCGTGATAACCAGTGCAAAAACGATCATGCCAACGTTCGAATAATCACGCCAGCCCAGGTTCTCCTTGATGAGAAGACCGATCCCTCCGGCGCCTACATAACCAAGAATGGCTGCATAGCGAACATTCCCCTCGAAGCAGAACAAGGATGTAGATAGATACCGGGAGAGCACTTGTGGAAAAATAGCATAGCGAAAAGCTTCCACCCGATTCATTCCAATCGACTCCATCGCTTCGAAAGGTCCCATGTCGACGTTCTCAATTTGCTCATATAGAAGCTTACCGACATAAGATAGCGTGAATAAAATAATGGCGACGAGGCCTGCCATAGGTCCGAGTCCAAAGATAAAGGTCGCAATCAAGGCGGTGACCAGCGTCGGCAATGTTCTTAATAAGCTCATCATAATCTTGAAGATCGAAGTGATCACCTTGTTCCTCATCACGTTGGAAGAAGCGAGCAGGGCAAACGGCAGAGCGAGGATCGCTCCAATCATAGAGCCGAGCAGTGACATTTGCAGTGTCGCGAGAAGTGCTTCCAGCAGCTTCGGGAAGTAGCTCCAATTCGGAGGAACCATTTCACCTAATATTTTGAAGAAGTTTTTGATTCTCGAAAATAGCAATTGAAGATCAAAGCCGGTTAATTGAACGGATGCTGCAGTCAGAATCGCAAGAATAATAAGAATCAGCGGAAGTCGTGTTCTTTTTTGCATAACGACCTTGCCGTTATCCAGCACCATCTGTTTTGGCGGAAACAATTTATCATACATGAGTCAGTGCCACCTCCTCCGGGAGGGGAACATCCTTGAGCTTGCTGCCGTATATTTCATCCAGGGTGTCCTTAGTGACTTCAGACGGTGGACCGTCAAATACAATTTCGCCTGCTCGAACCCCGATAATACGCTCCGCATACTCGAGTGCGACCTCCACATGGTGGATGTTCATAATGACAGAGATGTTCAAGGTTTCATTGATGTTCTTAAAGTCATCCATCACAATTCGGGAGGTGACCGGGTCAAGGGAAGCGATCGGCTCGTCCGCTAGGATGATGTCAGGGTTCTGGGCAAGTGTCCGTGCAAGTGCTACCCGCTGCTGCTGTCCGCCCGACAACTGGTCTACCCGAACATAAGCTTTGTCGAGAATACCTACTTTATCTAAAGCCTCGAGTGCTTTTATTCTCTGTTCTTTGGTGAAGATTCCGGTCAGCTTGCGCCACATCGGAAGATGCGGGACAAAGGCGACAAGGACGTTGTTGATCACGCTGATTCGGTTGACTAAATTGAAGGATTGAAAAATCATGCCGATTCTCTTACGAAAATTCCGCACCTGCTTGCCTCTTAGCTTGGATACATCGACTTGATCTACAAACAGCTGTCCGTCTGTAATATCATGCATACGATTAATGCACCGAATGAGGGTCGACTTACCTGCTCCGGACAGTCCGATGACAGCAACGAATTCGCCTTGCTCGATCTTGAGGTTAATATTTTGCAGTGCAGTTGTGCCGTTCTGATAGGTCTTTTGTACATTGATAAACTCGATCATGGGTCAAACTCCATTCCTATGGTTTCTGCTGCCGAGATGAAAAAGGAGAACATCATTAGAAGCCTGATGCTCTCACTTTTTTTAAAAGCATATTATTTGGTTTGGTTCCGTTTATCTTATTGATTTTTCATGTTACGAATCAGCTCTTGTGCTTCTCTCTCACCGTCATAGTCAGAGGATTGAGCTTTTTGGTAGCCTTCGTGGCTGTATACAGCAATGACATTCTTACCTTCTTCTGTCTTCGCGATCTCGATAAATGCTTCCTGAAGAGCGGCTTTGAGATCATCGGTAATGACTTCACTGTTCTTGCTCACGCTGATCGTATCATTGTAGATTCCTTGGGTTACACCGATGACATTCGTCTCATCCCAGATCGGGCTTGTGCGGTTAAATTCACTAGTCCATTGTTCAGCGTAATCGCGTCTAGCGTCAGCAAATGCAACGATAACATCGACCTGCTCTGCAGCCAGTCGGCCAAAGGAGCTGCCGTAAGAATCGGATGTCACGACATTGGACAGATCCGTGATGCTCTTCTGGTAGTTGCTTTGCAGCCACAGCGTTGGATAAATATAACCTGCAGAAGAAGTTGTTGACATAACTGCCCAGTTAGCGTCATTCAATTCTTCCCAGGAGAGTTCTTCGCCGTTATTCACTTTCTCAGCAAGCTCTTGTCCTTTAGCAGATGGCCCTGCGATGACCAGGGAGCGATAATAGGTTGCTTGCTCACTAGTTGGTTCCGTTGGTTTGTTTTCATTCCAGTCTTTTGGAGCATCAGAGTCGTTGGACAATCCTGCACGAGTTGCGGTCAGAATGACATCAGCTCCGTCATCATACAGCGCGTAGGTTCCGCCGGGAATAAAGCCGATATCTGTCGTTCCTGCGGATAGTGCTTCACCGACAGCTTCATAGGTCGTACCTACATCGATGCTGATTTCTCCCACCTCAAAGCCTTGTGTAGACAGCTGCTCCTTCAAGAGATCCTTAAGCGGGTCCGTTGCTGTAATAATATCTTCCGGGTCTTTGGAAGGAACAAAGCTGATTTTGAGCTGATCAATGGTTTGGGTTGTGCTGGCTGCTTCGCCAGAAGTTCCTGTGTTATCCGAAGTCTGTGAAGTGGTAGGCGCCGTTGATTCTTGTGATGAAGTGCCGGCATTAGAGCCACAGCCTGCAATTAGAGCGGTAAGCAGAGTAAAAGTAGTAAGAAGCATGTTTCTTTTTTTCAATTCATAACCCCCGATAAATTTGATTATTCAAGGCAAGGCGCTTATCCCTATCTTGAAAGACAAGCTCATTGTACCTTTGGAATGTTATATATTTATAAACGTAGTGTCAGAGGGATTATAAATTTGGCTAGGTTTCCATCAATTTCTACATATTGAGTCATGATTCGTGGAGTTTTTCGAGTTAAATGTAAAATTGTCTGTCTTATAAGCCGCAAATTTCGTTTTTATACCTATGGTCGAATTTCAAAAAGAATTTACAATGATGAATGGAATATGTAGTTAGATCAACTAAATTGTAGATTTATCGTTCTCCTTCCTTGTAGTATAATTTCTTGGACAACAAGAATATTGCTGACTAGGAGATGAATGAAGTGCAGCAGTCATAATATACTGCTTTTTGTAGTCTAATTCAGTACGAAGCTTTGAAATTGAAATAAATATGGAGAGAGCACCTCGTAATGTTTCGCTTTTTCATGAGGTGGTAATACGAACATGTCAGATATTTTAATAAAATTGACATTTACCCAAGGAGGCTAGATTTTATGGAACAGCGCTCTTATGGAAAAACAGGAATGAAGGTCAGCGTACTGGGTTTTGGCGGATCAGAGATCGGAACCGGCATTTCGAAGCCTGAGGTCGATCGTCTGCTCGGAAGTGCGATTGAAGCCGGATTAAATGTGATTGATACGGCGGAATGTTACGGAGACAGTGAGGAATTGATCGGGCAGGTGCTTGGTCCCAAGAGAGAGGAAGTGTATCTGTTCACGAAGTGTGGACATGCTTCTGGATTTGATCAGCCTGATTGGGATCCGGTTATGCTGTCCAAATCGATCGATCGCAGCTTGAGAAGACTGAACACGGAATATGTGGATATGATTCATTTGCATAGCTGCTCGGAAGAAGTGCTTCGAGAGGGCTCCGTTATTGAAGTATTGAAACGGGCCAAGGAAGCAGGGAAAACAAGATTTATTGGCTACAGCGGAGATCATAAGGATGCATTGTATGCCGTTCAGACGGGCGTGTTCGACAGCCTAGAAACTTCTGTCAATATAGCGGATCAAGAGGCGATTGAGCTGACCATTCCGGAAGCCCGGAAGCGGGGAATGGGCGTGACAGCGAAACGGCCGCTGGCCAACGTTGCCTGGACTTATGATACGCTGGAAGAAACGGCATATCCATTTGTATATTGGAATCGGTTACGGGACTTGAATTACGGATTTTTAGGTGAGAGCAATGAGGAGGTTATTGCTAAGGCGCTAGGCTTTACTTTATCAGTGCCTGGTGTGGATACGGCCATTGTAGGTACCAAGAAGCCAAATCGTTGGCAGGAGAACGCGGATCTGTTACGAGAGCGGCTGCTTGCCAAGGAAGATTACGAGATCATCCGTGAGCGGTGGATAGAAGTTGCATCCGACGACTGGACGGGTAGAACTTAATATCGCTTTTAATCAAAACCTTAGGGTGAATATATCATCCTAAGGTTTTTTTATGAGAATGAATAGAAATATAATGTGATTAATTCAATATATGAAAAATTCATAATAGAAAAACATAGAGTTATCTAATTACCACTGCTCGTATTCCCCTTGAGCATGTGTTTACATGTATTGACAGATAGCAAATAAGCTGAAATGATATGTACTAACTTACTTATTTGCAGACACAGACGGAGGCAATATGAACAGTCATTTAAAACAGATTCACCCGCTCGCCTGGACCATTATCGTAGGAACGATGTTCGGGAGAATGGCCACATCAATGAGCATTCCTTTTCTGTCGATCTATCTTATTAAATCGATGGGAGCAAGTCCAGCGGAGGCAGGTATGGTTGTCGCTGTCAGCTCCCTGATCGGCGTATTTGCCAGTTTTTATGGGGGATACATATCGGATCGAATAGGACGTAAAAAAGTACTGATCTTCTCGATTTTTAGCTGGGCACTTGTATTTATCGGTTTTGCCGTGGCCAATCAGATTTGGATGTTCTTTGTTATGAACGCACTAAATGGGCTGTGCCGAGCTGTATTTGAGCCCACCTCACGAGCGATGCTGTCGGATATTACAGATCCGAAGAACAGGCTGCTAATCTTTAATTTGAGGTATGCGGCCATTAATGTCGGTGTCGTGATCGGTCCTTTACTCGGATTGCAGTTTGGAACATCACAGAGCGGAGCTCCATTCATAGCCGCTGGGTTGGTATACATCTTATATGGGCTGGTTCTTATATTCCAGTTCGGTAGAAGAAGTGATATTGACCTTGGCCGTGCTGTCACAGCACAGTCCGTATCTTTAAAAGAAGCTTTCATGGTGACTAGCCGTGATCGTACCTTTATGTATGTGCTGATTGGTTCTATATTTTGTGTCTTAGGATATGGACATTTTAGTTCGACGCTCCCGCAATATCTTGAGCTCAGCCCAAGCTTCGAAAATGGAGCAGAAATGTTTACTTACATGCTGTCCATGAATGCCGTGGTCGTGCTGATCGTGCAGTATCCGCTGGTAAGATGGTTTAAGAATTTTCCTCCCGCGGTTTCTTTAATCGTAGGTAATGCTTTTGTGGCCAGTAGTTTGCTTGTATTTGGATTGTTTGAATCCAGATGGATGCTGCTGCTTGGTGTCGTAATATTTACAATTGGAGAAGTGCTGATGTTTACACTTATGGATCTATTGGTAGACAGGATCGCGAAACCAGAGCTGCGCGGAACTTATTTCGGTATGATCGGATTTAACAATATGGGGAATGTACTCGCCCCGGTCATCGGAGGCTGGCTGTTAACCTCGCTATCTGTGGATCAACCGGTAATGATATTTATGCCTTTGGCGCTAATGACAGCGTGTGGCATTCCATTCTTGCTGCTCGCCCACTATAAGATGCGTGATCGGAAGATGGATCAGCCAGCTGATAAACAAGCTAATGTCGCTAGTTAACATGAAGTGAGCACATATGTTTAACATAAAATCACGCCAGCATAGTAACGACTCTGCTGGCGTGATTTTTAATTTACGACTTGCTTCGGAGTATCGAATGATCTGCTAAGAGCTGATCTAAGGTAATGAGATCGATGGATTCTGGTATTTGCTCAGATCGGCTGCAAACCGCGAGCGAGTAATCAGGATCGATTGCATAACTTCTAAAGGACCAAGCTTCTTCATTTCCCGCGTTAGTGCTAGAGAATGTAACCTCACCTTGATGGGTTATACCAAATTCGAAAGAATCAAGAGGAATTGAAAGTCCGGCACCTTTCGCTTTTACATAACTCTCCTTAAGAGTCCAAAGAGTGTAGAACATCTGCTTCTGCTCTAGGTCTGCCTGGTTATGCACCAGCTCCGCCTCGTTCCGAGTGAAGAATCGATCTGCAAGAGTCAGGTCTACATCATTTAACTCTTCAATATCAATGCCAACCGGATGTCGGTCAAAAGCAGCTACCACCCAGGCCCCTGAGTGAGAGATGTTGTAATGATGCGTCGGATAATGAACAAATTCAGGTTTGCCAAAGTGGTTGGTCTGCCTGTCCAGCTTGTTAGGGGGCAGCTTCCAATGCTCGACAGCGTAGCTCTGAATTAGCAGCTCTCCGCATAGAGATCTTAATTGGTCAGGGAAACGTCTGAACCTGCGAATTTTCTTTTGCTGTTCACAGGGCAGACCTCCTACGATCTCATTCAAATCAATGGGCTGCTCCATGGCGGAGTGCAGCTTGACCCCAAGAATGTCCATGGGTCTTAATGTTCACCTCCAGAAGCTAAAGGAGAAATCCACAGGTCTGTATTCTCAAGCAGGTGTGCCAGCTGCAGCATCTCATGCTCTCTTCCTTTAGCAGACATGAACTGAACACCCATAGGCAGCCCGGACTGACTAAGATGAAGGGGAAGGCTCATAGCCGGAGTACCTGTCAAATTAGCAAGCTGGGTGAACGGAGTGTAAGTTAAGCTAGGTTCAAACATATCATAGATAAGCGCTTGCTGCTTGTCCTTAGATAACTCACTTACCCTAAGCAGCTGTTCGATCTTCGCGGGCCCAGGCGTCAGTTCACCAATCTGCGGAGCCGGATAGGCATTAGTCGGTGTGATATAGAAATCATATCGGTCAAAAATAGAAGCCATTTGTGCGGCAGCAACATCCCATTCTGCGAGACTATGTACAAATTCCGCTGCGGATAATTTTCGGCCAGCCTCAAGAAGCACCCAGCCTTCAATTTCGATATCCTCTGAAGTAATGGTTCTTCCAAGTCCACGTTCCATCTTCAGTACCATGGCTGCCATCTCACCGCTGTTCATCATATAATAGTTCTCCATGAGATGAACGCCGTTTACCGGACTTTGTTTTTCTTCAATAATATGTCCTTCAGATTCCAGGTATTTCACGACCTTGCGCACGGCCTCCTTGGCATCCTCACTGACAGGTGTGCCTACTGGAGAATCCAATGTATAGGCAATTCGATATTTCCGTTCAAGCGTTAAATACATATCTTCCACGTATCTTCCCGGGTACAGCGGTACTTGGAATGCAGCCTCGTTCTGAAGCACTTGCAGTACATCGAGCAGTGCCGCACTATCCCTCACCGTTCTCGACAGGGCAAAATCAATGGATGCGCCCTGCCACTGCCGGCCAACCCCGGGTCCTACAGGAGTACGTCCACGGGTAGGCTTTAATCCGAACAGCCCGCTGAACGAAGCGGGGATGCGAATTGACCCTCCGCCGTCACTTGCTCCGGCGATGGGTACCATGCCGGAAGCAACGGCTGATGCCGATCCTCCACTGGAGCCGCCTGGAGAGTGGTCTGTATTCCATGGGTTTCTTGAAGGGCCGTGCAGCTTAGGCTCGGTAATATTCTTAAGTCCAAATTCCGGGGTGTTGGTGTGTCCAATCGGAATAAAACCGGCTCTCCGAAGCTTGGCTACATAATGAGAATCGTAGAGTGGCTTGTGTTCAGCAAATAATTTAGAACCTGATGTCAGAGGCTCACCAGCAATTGCTTGTGAAATGTCTTTTAGCAATATGGGGACACCTGCAAAAGGCTGGGCGAGTGTATTCACCTCACCTGCTTCCTGCAGTGCTGCTTCGTAGCGAGTACGGACCACGGCATTCAGCTCAGGATTCAATTGATCGATTTGTTCCATGGCAGCAGTTACAAGCTCTACTGGAGAAATTTGTTTATCTCTTATCAGCTGTGCGAGCCCTACCGCGTCATATGATGTATAAGGAAAAGAAGTCATAGGCTAATTGATCATCCCTTTCTAATCGTTCTCTCTATCAT
This sequence comes from Paenibacillus sp. TCA20, assembly GCF_000732325.1. Lineage (GTDB taxonomy): Bacteria > Bacillota > Bacilli > Paenibacillales > Paenibacillaceae > Paenibacillus > Paenibacillus urinalis. The sequence goes on along the minus strand of NZ_BBIW01000002.1, from coordinate 452,403 downwards.
AACGCATAAATCTGTCAGGTTGCCATGTGCAGTTGGAGGGAAGATGGAGGAGAAAGTAAAAATTTATTTATATATAAAAAATCGCCGTCCAAATGGACAGCGACTTCGCTATAACTCTTCAAGTCTAGAAGATATAGAGATCAAAATCCAGCTCAGCCTCATCTTAATCCTTTCATCTCATGTCGTGCGCGAGACCAGCTGCTGGCTGCTCTGTTGCTGCTGACGAGCAAATATAAACAATGTCGTCCAGATCAGCACAAAACCAATGAGCTGAGCAGGAGTAACCAACTGTCCAAAAGCGATCCAGTTTACGAGCACACCCATCATCGGGAAGCTAAGCTCGGCAAGGGTAGCCATCGATGCTTTGGTCGAAGATAAGCCTTTATAATATAGCAGCAGACTCAGCAGGCCAGGAAGCAAAGCCTGTGCCAGCAAGTTAACTCCGATGCTCGCAAGATCCGCTCCTGCCTGTGGAAGATTCATCGATGCTCCTTCCATCCAGGTCATAATAAGGAGTAAAGGCAGCGCGAGTACATATCGAAGAGAGGTTACTGTCTTGTATTGCGCTTGCCCGAGAAGCAGGCGTCCCATCACCGTAGATCCACCCCATAGAGCTGCGGCGAGTAAGGATAATAGGCTTCCTATTTTAATCCATTCGCTGTTTGTTCCAAAAGGAATGGTGAATCCGAAGGTAAGCAAATACGTTCCCACAATAGCGATAATGAAGAAGAAGACGAAACGTTTGGGCAGCGTCTCCTTGAGAATCAGCCTTGCGAGCAGGATGGCAAAGATCGGCTGCATTTTTTGCAGCAGCACAACCGCATTCAGATCACCACTGGACAAGGCTATTGTAAAAATAACGGTAGCTAGTGCAGATCCTCCCCAGGATATGACAAGCAGAGCGAATACATGCTTCAGACGCAGGTTTTTCAGCTCAGATCGGTTAATCCATAGAATCGGTACAGCAACCAGACAGACAAGGAGATGCTCAATCAGGACGACTTGCGTCGAGGTCATGTAGTCCAGCAGATGAATCCGGAACAGAGGACCGATACCCCATAGTGCTGCTCCGAGTGCGACGAGCCAGAAGCCGGTTGAGCCGGCTGCAGGTAATGCTTTTTTGTTCGTGTGTTCCATATTCCAAACTCCTTCGTAAGTGAGAATTTGAATATGGTATCTTCAGATAGTAAAAAACCCATGTGAATACGCACATGTAACCATGCACAATCAACAGGGGTGATCAAATAAACATGCGTCTTCATATAACAACCGCATGTAATCGATGATCTTCTCTCATCCGGACTGTAACCGTCGGCCTTGGAATTGCACCAAGTCAGTCGCGTGCGCAAGGAATGCTTGAGCAGCGAGTCGCGGGCTTCGTTCTTTATTGCAAGAACGTCACCGCCGATTGGGAATTTCACCCTACCCCGAAGATCCATTATTCATTTATTAAGATAGTATAAAATAGTAAGTAGATGATTAGTTGTAACCTACTCCAACATAATAATATAGAAAGCGCTATCGTAGCAATACTTATTTTTGGCCGGTTGATCAATTTATAATAAAAATTCAAGTTCAGGGCAATCTGTTACCAAAGCTTAAGCCAAATGATTCTAATTCAAGGATTAAAGTTGACAAGCTGTGCTAACTTTCGCATAATAATTGTTTGTGCTTAAATGCACTAAAGCGTTGCAACATTCATCTAGGAGTGACATTATGGATTTATTTCGCAAGAAGCATTTTGACCTGAACAAGGGTACAGGCCTTAAGAAGACACTTGGGGCGCTGGATCTGATATCACTTGGGGTCGGTGCTATTATTGGTACCGGTATTTTCGTTATTACCGGACAAGCCGCTGCAGAGCATGCAGGGCCCGCACTAATGATCTCCTTCGTTATTGCCGCCATCGCTTGTATTCTGGCAGCGTTGTGTTACTCAGAACTGGCTTCCACAGTTACTGTATCGGGTAGTGCCTATGCTTACAGCTATGCCGCATTCGGTGAAGTGGTCGGTTGGTTAATGGGCTGGACACTGGTACTAGAGTATGGTGTTGCTGCGGCATCGGTAGCAAGCGGATGGTCAGCCTATGTTCAAGGGCTGCTGGAAGGCTTCGGCATGCATCTTCCCACCGCTATATCCGGTGCTTTTAATTTGTCGCAGGGACAAATCATAGATTTGCCGGCCGTTCTCATTATTTTGGCGATATGCTTATTACTCACCCAGGGAGCGAGAGAAACGGCAAGATTTAATGCAATTATGGTTATTGTCAAAATAGCAGTTATCATCATATTCATTCTGGTTGGTGCATTTTATGTGAAACCTGACAATTGGACTCCCTTCATGCCATTTGGTTTTACAGGAGTAATGAGTGGTGCGGCCGTTGTGTTTTTCGCCTATATTGGATTCGATGCGGTGGCTACAGCGGCAGAAGAAGTCAAAAACCCGCAGCGTAATCTTCCTATAGGAATTATTGGATCACTTATTGTATGTATGATTATGTATTCACTTGTCGCTGTCGTCCTGACCGGGATGGTTCCTTTTACCAATCTTGGAGTTGCGGACCCTGTCGCTTTCGCATTACGTTTTGTTGGACAAGACTTTGTAGCAGGACTTATTTCAGTGGGAGCCATAGTGGGTATTACGACGGTGCTGCTTGTTCTATTGTTTAGTCAGACCCGGCTCTTGTTTGCGATCTCTCGGGATGGGCTGCTGCCTAAGTTCTTATCTAAAGTGGATGAGAAGAAACAGACCCCTGTTCGCAGTACATGGATGGTAGGCATTATTATCGCACTCCTGTGCGGATTGCTGCCGCTGGATCAGCTTGCCAGCCTGACCATCATTGGAACCCTGTTTGCATTTGCTGTCGTATCGCTTGGTGTTATTGGTCTGCGCAAGTCCAGGCCAGATCTCAAACGAGGATTTTCTGTACCTTGGGTGCCGTTTCTTCCACTGCTGAGCGCTGCATTCTGTGTACTGCTGATGCTTCAGCTGGACGGATCAACCTGGGGTGGATTTGCCGTATGGATTCTCGTCGGTCTATGTATTTATTTCTTTTATGGATACCGGAACAGCGAGCTTGGAGACAAGCAATCTAAGAAATAATAACATGAATAAAGTACAAACAATTTCGCCCTTCTGGCAGATGCCAGGAGGGCGAAATGTATTACAGAATAAAGAGGAACAAGTAACAGTTTTGACTCTCATTCAAAATAAAGTATGCTATAATGTCTAACTTAGAGGACAGCCTTAACAGGCACAAAGAGGTGGAATAGCATGCGAGAAATGACAAAGCGGGCTCTAGTATGTATACTTATGCTCACACTGGCGCTGACAGCTTGCACATCTTCGGAACCCGAGGAGGCTCAGCCAGTAGTCGTAAAGGAAGAGCAGCTGGAAGATGGGCAGACAATTACGCTTATTGAACCTAGTAATTACGAAGTCGATGAAATGAACAAATATCAAATTCAGACACGATTAACGGACTTTCAATTAATTCATGGTTATGGCGGTCTGGCTTGGGGAGTAACGAGAAGCGAGCTGCGTTTATATTATACCCGTGACAATGGGGAGACCTGGACGAATATTTCTCCTTCATCTAATGTGAAGTTTGCGACGAATCCGGTTTACGGAGAGGATATTTTTTTCCTGGATGGCATGAATGGCTGGATTGTTCGTTCCGGAACAGATGGAACTGACAATGTGGTACTGCGAACGAATGACGGCGGGGAGAGCTGGATGATTTCTTCATTGGAGGAGACTCAGAAGGTTACTGCACTACATTTTGCTTCAGCCAAGGAAGGCTACTTAATGACAAGTGACAATGCTGGTACGGGCAAAGAGGAGAAGAAAATATTCTCGACGCTTGACGGGGGAATGAATTGGTCTGAAGTGATGACAAGCTCTCCACTTCAGCAGACGGATCATGCTATACCGCTGCGCGGATATGTTGAAGGCATGCAGTTCACGGGCGGAGAGCAAGGAGTCGTATCCGTGCTTGAGCTTGGCGCTCCTAAGATTTATGTAACCAAGAATGCAGGGAAAGCCTGGTCTATTAACGAGCCGTTTTTCAACAGATCATCAGCATTGTATGAGTCTTGCTCTTCTTATTCTCTTGGCGAGATAGAGAGCTTAAGTGTAGATCATCAGCAAATGTATCTTCCCTTAGGCTGTGCGGAAGGCAGCGGTGTTCAGTACAGCGGTCTGTTTACGACAGATGGAGGCTCTATTTGGGAGCATGTCCAGTTTAATCTGCCTTCTCAGCGTGGTGTGAACAAGGATTTGTATCCTACTTTTGTCAGTGAGTCTGAAGGCTGGGCACTGCAGGGGTCTTATGTCTATCATACGATAGATCAAGGGGAGACTTGGGACAGACTGCCTGTAAGTCAAGTTTTGGCAGAGAAGCTTGTAGATTATCCTGAGGTTGTCAAGCTGCAGTTCGTTAGCCCCAAAGTAGGGTGGGTACTGCTTGAGAATGCCAGTGAGAAAAAATCAATATTAATGCAGACGATGGATGGCGGGACCAGCTGGAGCGTCCTTTAAAATTAATCCCATGAAGTATTTCTTCCGCGAACTGACAAGTTGACCGCACTACGGCATATACATAAACAAGTAGTCGGTTATTTACAGACAAGAATCAGAGGACGGGAGGAGACGGCATGGGATTTGAATCTTTCTGGATGTTTGATTTTTTCGGAACGGTATTCCCGGCGGTATTTGTCGTGATTCTCGGTATTGTCGCATTGACCCTGGGAAAAGAGCTCCTTACTTGGGGACGGAACAATAAGCAGCCGGTATTGACTGTCCCTTCAAGAATTACAGGAAGAAGAATTCAGGTATCACAGCAGAGTCAAAGCGAGGGGCAGAATACGCGGACGCTCTATTTTATTACGTTTGAAGTGGACAGCGGAGATCGGATTGAGTTCAAGGTCGGCGGAGATGAGTATGGTTTATGCGCTGAGGGCGATGAAGGCCAGCTTACTTTTCAGGGGACCAGATATCTTGGGTTCAAGCGTTATAACAGAGTATATACCGAACGTGTTCGAGGTTAGCATGTCATTGATCAGCCGTCCCAATGGGGCGGCTTTTTGTTTTTAATCCTTGTTGAATCTGAACCGTTTCAATTGAGATATACTCGATTAATTATTCTTTATTAGGGGCATGATTTCTATTTCATTAGGTTATTGATTCGGATTTATGCCAGAACCTAAATTTGTGTAATATATAGTTATCAGAAAATTATAGCTGGTTCCAATCTCTAGTCATAAGGAGAGGTATAATGAAATTCAAAGATGATGTTGTTATCGTGACAGGCGCAGCGCAAGGTATTGGTAAAGTTGTAGCTGAAGCATACGCTGAGCAGGGAGCGAAGGTGGTCCTTACCGATCAAAATGAAGAAAAAGGGGCCGCGGCAGCCGCAGCCATTCGTCAAAAAGGTGAAACTGCCATATTTGTTGCCTGCGATGTTAGGTCTGAAGAAGCAATTGTACATTTAATGAATACAGCCATGCGGGAATATGGGAAGATCGATATCCTCATTAACAACGCAGGTTATGGCATCTGGAAGTCTCCGCTTGAATTGTCCCTGAATGAATGGGATGACGTCATGAATACCAATGCTCGCAGCTGTTTTTTAACGACAAGAGAAGCGGCTAAATATATGGGGAATAATAAACAGGGCGGCGCTGTAGTCAATATGGCCTCCACGAGAGCGACGATGTCCGAGCCGAACTCTGAAGCCTATGCGGCTTCCAAAGGAGCCATTGTTGCACTTACTCATGCGATGGCTGTATCACTGGCAGATAAACGGATTCGGGTCAATAGTATTAGTCCGGGATGGATTGAAACAGGAGACTACAGTGAACTTAGAGAAATAGATCATGTCCAGCATCCGTCGCAAAGAGTTGGCAAGCCAGAGGATATTGCAAGAGCCTGTTTATTTTTGACGGCACCTGACAACGATTTTGTAACTGGAGAGAACCTGGTCATTGATGGCGGTATGACAAGAAAAATGATATATGAGCCCTAATCCTGGGACTGTAATCGAATAATCAGGCTAAAGACCGAATATAGAAGAATGAGCCCAAGTTGAGCACCAGGGCTCATTCTTTTACTTTTATCCACTGCTATAATAGCGTTGGTTCAAAAAAGAGAGGAGAATTGGAGGGAGGATATGATACGCAATCAATCCCGCGGTTTATTATGGGTTGTCTTATTCATAAGTGTTATATTTATGACTGCTTTTGAATCGAGTCATTCATCTACGCGGGCAACATGGTTATGGCAGGCAGAGACCATCGCAGATGGCGGCCAAGATGTACTGGAATACGCCGACAATCAAAATATTGATCATATTTACTTAAGAATTGATATGAATCAGCCAGAGGAAATGTATCAGACCTTTGTGCGAAATGCGCAGGAGCGGGGGATCAAGGTTGATGCACTCGCAGGCCATCCTTACTGGGCGACAGAAGGTGGGAGAGAACGGCTGCTTCAATTTGCTAACTGGGTTGTTGATTACAATGCTGAATCTGAGGAATCGGAACAGTTTGCAGGAATTCATCTGGATATTGAACCCTATGTTCTGAATGATTGGAGCGAGGACAGCGAGTCTATCATTCAATCCTATTTAACCAATCTTGAGCTGTTTTTAGACGTTGCGAATCAGGATGCTTCTCTAATCAGTGCCATTGACCTGCCTTTTTGGTATGACCAATATGAAGTGCCTGAGACCGATACGCCGCTAATCCAATGGTTCATGAATAGGTTTGATCAAATCACTTTAATGGCTTACCGTGATAAAGCAACCGGCGATGACAGCATTTCTCATGTAATTGAGCAAGAAATGGAATGGTCGGAAGCTTATGACGCAAAGGTTGTTATCGCTGTAAACACAAAACCGATGCCAGGTGAAGAGTACACCTCATTTGCAGGTAAATCAGCAGAAGAAATGGAAGCTGTACTTAACGAGGTGTCATTATCACTGCAGGAATACCGCAATTTTGCCGGCGTAGCAGTGCATGATTATGTGTATTGGTCTAACCTCAGCGAAAACGGTACAGATCCAGAGCCAACACCGGATCCAGAACCAACACCGGATTCAGAACCAACACCGGATCCAGAACCAACACCGGATCCAGAACCAACACCGGATCCAGAGCCAACACCGGATCCAGAGCCAACACCGGATCCAGAACCAACACCGGATCCAGAACCAACACCAGATCCAGAACCAACACCGGATCCAGAGCCAACACCGGATCCAGAGCCAACACCGGATCCAGAGCCAACACCGGATCCAGAGCCAACACCGGATCCAGAACCAACACCGGATCCAGAGCCAACACCGGATCCAGAGCCAACGCCGGATCCAGAACCGGGCTCTATCCGGGGGACGTACATTTGGCAAGCAGAGCAAGTGATTCATGACAGTGAACGCGTGCTCGAATTTGTAGAAGAGAAAAATATAAATTATTTGTATGTAAGACTTGATTTGGAGCAGCCGTTTGAGCTGTATCGAAATTTTGTCAGTCAGGCAGCAGCCATGGGGATCGAGGTTCATGCCATGGGAGGCCATCCGATATGGGGGCTTGAAGAGAACCGACCCCGTATTACCCGGTTAATCAATTATGTTAAGGAATATAATCAGCATGCTTCGGAGCAGGAGAAATTCCATGGTATCCATGTTGATGTAGAGCCGTATACAAATGAGGCCTGGCATATTGACCGTGACCGTGTACTTACAGAATGGGCCGCAAATATGGAATACTTTGCACGAGAGACCAAAAAAAATTCTGATCTGGAGACGAGTGCCGATCTCGCTGTATGGCTTGACGCATATGAGCTTCCAGGCAAGAATATAACGGTTAGTGAATGGATGATTCAGACACTTGATCATGTTTCATTAATGGCCTTCCGTGATACCGCAGAGGGATCAAACGGAATAGCAGCGGTTGTAGCCCAAGAAATGGAGATTGCAGACCGTTTAGGTAAGCCGCTTCTCGTCTCTGTTGAGATGAAACAAAGCCATGAGGGCGATCATATTACCTTCTATGAAGAAGGAGAAGCTTACATGGAAGAAGAGCTTGCTAAATTACCGGATTTGCTTGCTAACTATGAAGCTTACCAAGGATATGTTGTCCATTCTTACGATTATTGGATTACTGCTAATCCTTAATTAAAAATGTTGAACAGCATGTCAGATATTACAGAGCTGCCCTAATGAGGGCGGCTTTTTTTTCGTCTATAGACGATTATACATATTCAGGATACATAAAAAGAGACAAATCTGTTACAGCAGCAAATTCGATGTACTGCATTCTAGCATTTGTGTCGAGGTTGAACGGTGGAGAACGAGCGGCGGAGATCAAATGGCAGCAGAATATAAAGAATCCTACGAGAATACAAAATAAAACCTACCTGAAGAAGGCAATGGAGGTCCTTCCCGCGAATATTCGATTAGGAAGAAATGTTAAAATGTAACCGCATTCATTGGAAGCCGGGAGGGATATGAAGAATGAGAGGTATCATTTGCGAACAAATCGGAACGTTTCGTTATGCTACAGATTTACCTGAGCCGATACTGGGGCAGGATGAAGCAGTAATTGAAATAAAGCGGGTTGGCATTTGTGGGACCGACCTGCACGCTTATCAAGGGAACCAGCCTTTTTTTGAATATCCGCGCATCTTAGGACATGAACTGGCTGGGATCGTCACAAAGATTAGCAACCAAGATCAAGGCATATTACCAGGAGATCAGGTCACCATTGTTCCTTATTTACACTGTAATCATTGCATAGCCTGCAGATCGGGGAGACCCAACTGCTGCATGCAGCTTCAAGTATTGGGAGTACATGTGGACGGGGGACTGTGCGAAAGAATTAAGGTTCCGATATCACATCTATTAAAGTCCGAAGGATTATCCCTGGACCATACAGCAATGATCGAGCCGCTGGCTATTGGTGCTCATGCGGTTCGCAGATCCGGAATTTGTGAAGGTACAGAAGTGCTTGTTATTGGAGGCGGACCCATTGGACTTGGTGTCATGACACTCGCAAAAGAGGCAGGAGCCAATGTCATTGCTATGGATGTTAACAAGGAACGGTTAGATTTTTGCCGCTCGTGGGCTAAGGTTAACCATACCATTAACGCAGCTGACGAGGACCTGCTTGAGCAGCTCTCAAAATTAACGGCTGGAGCGCTTATGCCCATCGTCATTGATGCAACGGGTAATATTACATCCATGACAAATGCTTTCAATTATACTGCTCATGGCGGGACTTTGCTATATGTAGGTCTCGTTAAGGGCAATATTACGTTCAACGACCCAGAGTTTCATAAACGAGAACTAACCATTATGGGCAGCCGGAATGCAACAAGAGAGGATTTTGCTCACGTCATAAAGACTATCTCCACAGGCAGAATCAATCTGGATCAGTATATTACTCATCGTGCTTCGTTAGAAGAGATGGCTAATTTGTTTGATGAGTGGCTAGAGCCTGAATCGAAAGTGATTAAAGCTGTAGTGGAATTATAGAGGCAAGTCGATTGCAGCTAAAGTAAGAATTATATATACGACTTATATTTCAGGAGGACCGAATGTCATTAACTGCCGAAACGACGTTATGGTACGACCAACCAGCCCTAAACTGGAATGAAGCCCTTCCGATCGGGAATGGAAGATTAGGCGGCATGGTATTTGGCTGCGTTGAAGAGGAGCAAATCCAATTTAACGAAGATTCAATCTGGTATGGAGGTCCGAGAGATCGAAACAACCCGGATGCTCTTGCGAACCTCTCTCTTATTCGAGAGTTACTGTTTGAGGGAAGGCTGATCGAAGCCCATCGTTTATCAGAAGCCGCCTTTTCCGGAACACCACGCAGTCAGAGGCATTATTTAACGGCGGGGGACTTTTTCATTCATTTTGATCATCCTGAAGGGGAGCTGGCCAATTACCGCAGGGAACTCGATTTGGAAAAAGCGGTGGCTATCACAACCTATGAATATGGTGGTATTACCTATCGACGGGTGGTATTTTGCAGTTATCCGGATCAGGTGATGATAATAAGACTTGAAGCGGACCGCCCTGGTGCATTGTCTCTCACTTCCCGATTTGAACGGAAGAAGGGCAAGCATATGGATGAGTCTCATCGGCATGGAACGGACACGATTGTAATGACCAATGATTGCGGTGGAAGGGAGGGGCTCGTTTATAGCGCGGCTGCCAAAGCCATCCCTGTCGGTGGAACCGTTAGGGTAGTGGGTGAGCATCTGATAATAGATCAGGCAGATGAGGTTGTTATCCTCCTCGCTGTCGCGAGCACTTTTCGTTTCAAGGACCCAAAGAAGCAATGCTACGAGCTGTTGAATCAGGCCGCAGTCAAGGAATTTAACCTCTTAAAAGAAACACATATTCAGGACTATCAGCATTTGTTTAATAGAGTGCAGCTTAACCTGGGAAAGCCCTCCGAGTCGCCTTCTGTTGAACCCGTAAATAAGCGGCTGGAAAAGTTGCAATCAGGAGGGGAGGATACGGGTCTATACGCGTTACATTTTCACTTTGGGCGATATTTGCTTATTTCGAGCAGCCGTCCTGGATCACTGCCAGCCAACCTGCAAGGGATATGGAATGATTCCATGTCGCCGCCTTGGGACAGTAAGTTTACGATTAATATTAATACCCAGATGAATTATTGGCCAGCGGAGAGCTGTAATCTTGCAGAATGTCATCTACCGTTGTTTGAATTGATCGAACGAATGAGGGCGAACGGCCGTGTAACAGCAGAGAAAATGTATGGCTGCCGAGGGTTTGTCGCTCACCATAATACCGATATTTGGGCAGATACCGCGCCGCAGGATATTTATCCACCTGCTACACAATGGGTTATGGGCGGCGCATGGTTGACGCTTCATCTATGGGAACACTACAAATATAATCCTGATCCAGCATTCTTGGAACAGGCTTATGAAACGATGAAAGAGGCTACCTTGTTCTTTCAAGATTTTCTCATCGAAAGTCCTGAAGGGTATCTTGTGACGAATCCCTCCGTATCACCGGAGAATCGGTATGGGCTTCCTAGCGGAGAGTCAGGTACTCTATGCTACGGTCCTTCTATGGACAATCAAATTTTAACAGAGCTATTGAATGCCTGTATTGAGGCCAGTAGGTTGCTAAGCACCGATGAGAGTCTTCGTAAGGAATGGGCGAAGATCATTTCTCGTCTACCCGATATGAAAGTAGGCCAATATGGTCAACTGCAGGAGTGGCTAGTAGATTATGAAGAAAAAGATCCTGGACACAGGCACATCTCTCATCTGTTTGCTCTTCATCCGGGAACTACAATTAGTCCGGATTATACCCCGGACTTAGCTGATGCAGCCAGGATTACACTTCATCGTCGATTGAAGAATGGTGGAGGACATACAGGATGGAGTAGAGCGTGGATTATTAATTTTTGGGCTCGTTTGTTGGACGGAGAGCAGGCTTACTATCATACTAGAGAGCTGCTGAAGAAATCAACACTTCCCAACTTGTTTGACAATCACCCTCCATTTCAGATTGACGGCAACTTTGGGGCAGCTGCAGGAATTGCCGAGATGCTGCTGCAAAGTCATCTTGATGGTATCCGGATTCTTCCGGCCTTACCACAAGCTTGGAAGCAAGGGAGTGTAACAGGACTTCGCGCAAGAGGAGGCTTCACAATTGATATCGAATGGGAGGAGCATAAACTCACAAACGGAGTAATTACTTCGGATCGTGGAGAGAAGCTTCGTATTTACTCGGATTCCCTCATACGTATTGCATCAGCAGATGGAAGTGAATTATCGGCAGAACGCGTTGGGAATTTATTAGAGTTGCCGACTGTAAAGGGTGATAAGTATATAATAACTGCTTACTAATATATAATACGCTTATCGATCAACTTGAAATGAGTCATTACCCTATTAACACCGGCGTTATTTGCGTCGGTGTTTTTTTGAATACGAGTGCTATGTCTAACCAACCTATGAGCTTAAGAGGAGAATTCAATGCTATTAGAAGAAGAGGTACTATTATTACTATCATTCTGTATGTTAGCGGTTATGGGAACGGTTGTTGTCATTGTAATTGTGTTAATGGTTAGACATAAAAAAGCAGGCTACGGCTTTATCTTAGCACATTTAGTTTTATTTTCTTGGGGAGCAATGGGGTGAATCCAACTGTTGGAAACGAGAGCAACAGCCAGTTCATCACAGAATTCCCTAACGATCGGATGGATTGGAATACTTTGGGCCATTAGTATGATTTGTATGACTATCGGGTTAATACAATTAAGACCTTAAGCCAAGTAAAGAAGAAGGTTAAGTGCGAGTGTTAGATTCGTTGTTACATTGTTCGTGTAATTTATGGAAGTTAGAGGAAGGAGTGTTATCTGATGAAGAAGAACGTACATATCATTCTTGCTGCGGGTCCTGCTATTCCTACGATTCCAGGGAAAGAACTAAACGCCATGTTGTTTTTACAGAATGAAATAAATATTACCCAAACCAATATGAACAGCATTAAGGAATCCAGGATAAATATAGAGAACGCGGATTATGTTGTTGTTTCGAATGAATGGGATCCGCATGCGTATATTGAATTCGGAATAGCAGTGGAGTTGAAGAAAAGAATGATTGTAATCAAGGATGATGTGTTGATTGGCAGTGGTTTTTTTCCTAAATATATGGACATATCTTATGAAATCTCACATCATGAGTCGTTGAAGGATTACTTAGATCGTTTGTTTAAAGATCAGGATTAAGAAATTTATTTCTAACTGGACAGAAAGTAGTGACACTCGTCTGTTTAACATTATTCGTTATTTTCATTGGTTTTGCCTATCCTGTAGATCGTTGCTTGACGCGGATGCAGGATTTTTTTGTATTTTTTTTGTAGAGAAGTGTCACGAACTGGGCGAATGCACAATAGGATATAGGGTACTAGGCGAGAGGCTTACGACTTACAGGGAGGAGGGAACGTATTTGGCGGTTATTAAAGCAAATTCTGAGGATGTAAAAGTGCTCGCACGGCTTATGAGAGCCGAGGCAGAGGAAGACGGAGAAACAGGTATGCTTCTGGTAGGGAACGTGGGTGTGAACCGGATCCTTGGCGGATGTCTTGATTTTCGTAATATTCGCTCCATTAACGATATGGTATACCAGTCACCAGGCGGCTTTGAGGCGATTCAAAAAGGATACTTTTATCAAGCGGCGAGAGAGTCCGAAATTCGTTTGGCCAGACGTGTTATTAACGGTGAAAAAGTATGGCCTGCAAGCAATGCCCTCTGGTTCTTCAGACCAGCTGGAGCATGTCCGGCAACTTGGTATAACCAACAGAATACCGGAAGATTCCGTGCACACTGTTTCTTCAGCCCATCTGGGGCGGACTGTCCGGCGGTTTTTTAGCACATTGATGCACACCTTACTATTAGGGAGGTATTTAAATGTTTAACCAACCATATCAGCCTGTATCGTATAAGATCGGAAATTCGGGGCCTGCAAATGCTCCAAGAAACATGCAAGGGATGCAGGGAGGAATGACTGTAGTTCCACCCGAAGTATCCAGCGGAAGTGTAATGACGCCGAATGGTGCGGTCATTCAGCAAACTATTCCGTTCACTGAGCAATCTTTTGTTGAAAATATACTTAGATTGAACCTTGGGAAATTCGGTACATTCTATGCGACATATGAAGGCAACAGAGAGTGGAACGCTAAAGTATTCCAAGGCATCCTTGAAGCGGCAGGCCGCGACCACATTATTATCAGTGATCCAAACACAGGTCAACGGATCATCATCCTGATGGTGAATTTTGATTATGCAACATTCGATGAGCCGTTGAACTATGAATATCCGTATGCTCCAACAGCGCCTCGTGGCGGAAGACGTTAATACAGTGACGTCGTAATATAAAATAAGGGATAGCCTTTGATGATCCAGGAGAACGAAAACTCTGGACATCAAAGGCTATTTTTTTGCCATTATTTCAGCCAGCGGAGCATATATATCAGCAATTGTATGTGGTATGAGTACTTCATGCTCGATAAAAAGGAGGTGGACCCGTTACCGAATTCGGGATACGGGACCTTATTTGAGTGACCCTCTATCGTTTGGCATCTATGTAATGATTATATTGGCACTCGCTCTAATCAGCGGGTTGTTTGCAGCTCTAGACAGTGCTATTGGCCGGTTGTCACTAGTGCGTAATCAGGTGAGCAGCCAGGAGACCGATCATCACGAAGTGTTATCTATACTTGCAGCTGACAAAGCTAAATATCGCACCACCTGTCAGCTTGGCATATTTTTGCCCGTTATTGGACTCGGCTGGCTCAGTGAAGCTGCAATCTCCTCGAGGTTATCACCGCTTCTGGAAAATATGGGTCTAGATGTATGGCCAGCAGCAGTGCTGTCTACAACGCTTGCTATTATTGTCATTACGTTAACCTATCTTGGGGCAGGACGATGGATACCCTCTGTTTTGTCTTCTCATGTTCAGGAGCGTCTCTTAAGAAAGTCAGGCAGATTTCTTATCTTGTTTACGTTCTTTATGTCTCCTCTCATTTGGTGCTTGAATATAGGAGCAAGAGGTCCTGCTCATCAGGAGGGGACTCATTTATCTGTGAAGAAGGAAAAGGTACAGAGTGAAGAAGAATGGCTGCAGCTTATGAAGGACAGCAAAAATGACGGTGTGATTGATGCATTTGAATATACACTGCTTGATAACATCTTTGATTTCTCCGCAACAACCGCTAGAGAAATTATGATTCCTCGTACTGAGATGATCTGCTTGAATACGGAATGGACGATTCATGAGAATTTGACCATTGCAAGCATGCAAATGCGGACCCGTTATCCTGTCTGTACCGGTGATAAGGATCAGATTATCGGCTTTGTTCACCTTAAGGATTTGTTCATGTCAGGGATGGAGGAATATTTAACGACGATTCGTCCCATTCTTACGGTTCCGGAATCAACGTCGATTGCCATTCTGCTGAAGCAAATGAAGGTGTCCAGAACTCAGATTGCGATCGTAATTGATGAGTATGGAGGAACCTCTGGACTAGTGACGCTTGAAGATATCGTGGAGGAGATTCTGGGTGAAATCCAAGATGAGTTTGATAATGAAAGACCGCTTGTGGAATATATAGGAGCTTCTGAATACTCCATCGATGGACTCATTCTCTTGGAGGAGCTTAACCAGCTCTTGTCCCTCGATATTGAAGAGTCGGGCTATGACACTCTTGGCGGCTGGGCATTATCCATGTTGAATTCCTTTCCACCGAGGCCAGGGGATTGTATCTCGTATGGTGATTACCAATATCGAATTGAGGAAGTGGATCATCATCGAATATCCAGAATTGAGGTCAAGAAGAAGACAGTGAGCAGTCATAAGGAAGCTGGGGCTTAATTAAATAGTTTAGTCATTGTCTAATACTTTGCGGCGGACATTACCGTAAAGTATTTTTTTGTGTTCATAGAGACGATTACAAAATAACTTCCGCTGCTCAAATCAAGGGATTTTAATAGATTCATAATTTTTTGTCATCACCAAATGACAATCTATTAATCAGTGAAACGAGTACAAAACCTCGTCCGTACTATTTGATAGATTTAACCAAATAACATAGTGAGGAATGGTGATGTTAATGTTCAAATCTAAGAAAAATCAAAAAACGATTATTTTATTTCCTCTATTGCTCATCGTATCCCTGATTGCTGCCAGCTTAGCGGGAGCCGAAGAACAGCGTGAACCCGGGGCATTAACGTCAAAGCCGCCTGAGGAATCGGGTTTTATTACTCCGTTTGCAACGTATCAGTTTCTTGTTGGATTTAAATCGGAGTTAACGATGAATGCCAGCAGTATTTACATAGCAGGACATACAGAAGCGAAGCTTGCTGCTGATTTCATCAGTGTGGATGTGACACTGCAAAGATGGGATGGCTCCGCTTGGAGGAGCGAAAGAGCAGTTTCGAATTCTACAACGCATTCCAAAAGTGTCGAAACCAACCAGACGGTATACAATCTAAATAAGGGTTATTATTACAGAACGCTCTCTACACATATGGTTAGAATCAATGGTACCGTGGAAAAGGCTTCATTTTATACACCTGGCTATTTGTATAACTAGCATCTAGAGAATGTGGAATTAATCTTCATTTAATATGAATAATTCATATAACAACGATTTATCGTAATTTTAAATAGACCAAAAGAACATGAAAGAGGTGTCCTACGTAAACGTAAGACACCTCTTTATCTCTCAGCTATTCTTTCATTGGAAATTGATTCGTCTCTTGAATGATGTTAGCGAATTTAAGAAGCTCTTCCTTCGAAATAGATTCGGATCCCATCAGCATGACCATAACGAGATTGCTTCGGTAAGCGAGCTGATCATGTTCCATATTCTCATAGAAGACAGCGACTGTACCATCATCAAGTGCAACTTCCTCAGGAACTCCGCTGAATGCCGGACCTGACTCTGGTGCACCAGGATTCACGGAGAACATTTTCTTAACAGAAACTTTCGCTATTCGTTCATCTCCATCGAAATACTCAATATAAATTTCATTTGATAAGTAAGGATTCTCAGGGTAAACCGGATTCTCCTGATCCAGCAGCAGATGATATTTGATATGCGTTGGAGTCAGCGGGAGATCGAAATTGTTTATATGAAATGTGGTATTGCTGAACGCCTTTTCTTTGGGTACCTCCACGAGAAATAAATTGTGCTGTACACTGACTTGATTCTCGAATTGGCTGTACAGCTCTTCTGGATCCCCGCTAAAATTGTAGCTTGGATTCTCAATCATACCTGGAGGCGGAGGGGTCTTCGCTCCCGAGAAATCCTGCCTAGGTCCCTGGAACACAAGAACCAAATTATCGCCAACCTGCTGCAGTCTCTGAACAAACGTATTTGCCTGAGTTCCTATTGGAGAGCTGAATATGGTTGCACCCATCGTAATTGAAGCGGCGATAACACCTGCAAGCTGCCAGCGTTTGATTCGTTTTTTTGCGTTTCTTTATATTCTGAATCTCATGATTAACCTTGTCCCAGGATGCTGCCATAGCTTCCTTATTCACTGATGTGGAGGCAGCTGCAGCATTCTCGAAAGCGAGGTCGAAGGCCTCCTCAAACTCTCGTTCGTATACTTCGTCAAATGGCTCTTCGAGCCAATCATTTGACTTTTCTTTGCTCATGTGCTGCGCCCCACTCTCTATGCAACAATTTTTTGATGCGTTCTCTGGCGCGGAAGAGACGCTGCTTAATGACATCTTCTCTTGTGTCCAGCAGTTCTGCCATCTCACGATAGCTGAGTCCTTCCTTCCATCGTAATTCGATCAGAGATCGGTACTCGGGTTTGAGTTTATCCATATAGCGCTCTATGGATTCCTGCATCATCTTCGTTTCCACTACGGATTCGATTGAAGCTGATGTCTGCTGCGCGGTCTCTACATCTAAGAAAACACTGTCCGCGTCAAGTTGGTTACGATATTTTTTATTTTTCTCAAATAATTAATGGCCGTGTTTTTGGTAACAACCTTCAGCCATGCTTTCAGCTTGGCTTCATTTTCAAATTCGGGCTTATTTTTAATAATTTTGATGAATGCTTCCTGAATAATGTCCTCAGCGGCGGAGTGATCCTTCAACATATATACGATAAACCCGTACATCATCTGATAGTATTCATAGTAGATCTCTCTCTGCAGGGATTCGCCTAGATCATTATAGTCCGCAGCCAACAGCAGTTGGATCCGGTCAGACATATATATCCCCTCTCTATCATGAAGCTTCTCTATTTTTGGACAATCATTCCACTATTTTACTATAATTTGAAGGTTTACTCCATAATTTTGAAATATACGTTTCTATTGTCATTAAGTTAATGTCACAAATAAAAATGATAAATCTGATAGTTCATCCAGCCATATGGTTAAAATAAGCGAGAAAGGAGTGATATTAGATGAAAGCATTAACATATCAAGGTAAAAAGAAGGTAAAGGTGAAAGAGGTCGCTGATCCCTCCTTGCAGGACAATAACGATATCATTATACGAGTCACTTCAAGCGCGATATGCGGATCCGATCTGCATATTTACAATGGGCTGATTCCTGGTATGCATGAAGATTATGTGATCGGGCATGAGCCCATGGGAATCGTCGAGGAAGTTGCCAAAGGAGTAACTCATGTCAAAAAAGGGGACCGTGTCATCGTCCCATTTAACGTATCCTGTGGAGAGTGCTTCTTCTGTAAGCACGAAATGGAAAGCCAATGTGACCATGCTAATGATACGAAGGACAGCGGCGGTTATTTAGGGTATTCAGATACCTATGGAGGATATCAGGGAGGCCAAGCGGAATACCTCAGAGTGCCCTATGGTAATTTTATGCCTTTTGTTATTCCAGAAGACGCTGAATTGGAAGATGACAAATTGTTGTTCTTATCCGATATTCTTCCGACGGCCTATTGGGGAGTCAAGAATGCCGGGGTGAAGCCTGGTGATACCGTAATCGTGCTTGGCTGCGGCCCTGTAGGTCTCCTTACACACAAATTTGCCTGGCAGGCAGGCGCCAAACGGGTTATTGCTGTCGATCATTTGAATTATCGACTGGATCATGCCAAGCGGACGAATCAGGTCGAGACTTATAACTTTGAAGAAATCAAGGGCTTTGAAGGATATTTGAAAGAAATTACACACGGCGGGGCCGATGTCGTCATCGATTGTGTCGGAATGGATGCCAAGAGAACAGCTGTGGAGAAGGTGGAGACAGCGTTGATGCTGCAAGGAGGGTCACTCGGCGCGTTCAGAACTGCATCTGAGGTCGTACGCAAGTTTGGTACGATTCAATTAATCGGAGTGTACGGAGCCAATTACAATATGTTCCCACTCGGCCACTTGTTCGAACGGAACGTAGAGCTGAAGATGGGACAGGCTCCAGTGATTCACCTGATTCCAGAGCTGTACGCACAGATTAAGTCAGGTAAAATCGACCCGACCGATATCATAACACATCAGATGAGATTGGAAGATGCGGAGAGGGCTTATGAAGTGTTTAATAATAAGGAAGAAAACTGCATGAAGGTCATTCTCAAGCCGTAGCTTACCCAGAAACCTATGTGGAGAACAGGACATAAACGGCAGTTCATGAGCACAAGTAAAGAGCCCAGGTCTACTAAGGACCTGAGCTCTTTGATGTTTGTTTTTTTAAATTAAAACGCCCAATTTCCTTTTAGGAAGATCGGCTCTTCATTCCCATCCGCTGTAATGCCATAGATGTCCATTTCACCCGAACCAATCATGAAATCGACATGAGTTAGGCTCGTATTCAGTCCAGCAGCAGCAATTTGCTCCTGATCCATTTCTTTGCCGCCTTCGAGACAGAAGGCATACGCGCTTCCGATGGCAAGGTGATTGCTCGCATTCTCATCAAACAAGGTGTTATAGAACAGAATGTTCGTGTCCGAGATCGGAGACTGATGCGGCACAAGTGCGACTTCACCAAGGTAGTGAGAGCCTTCGTCAATTTCAACCAGGTTTTGCAGTGCTTCCAGCCCTTCTTCTGCGGTTACGTTTACGATTCGTCCATTCTCGAATGTGAGCGAGAACTTGTCAATTAGATTGCCGCCATAGCTTAGCGGTTTTGTACTTGATACCGTACCATTAACACCTGTCTTAAGAGGGGCAGTAAACACTTCTTCTGTTGGCATATTAGCTACAAACGTAAAGCCCTTCTCATTGATACTATCGCCTTGAGCCCAGAGATGTCCTTCGGGAAGCTCAATTGTAAGATCCGTACCCGGCGCTTTGTAGTGCAGCTTCTTATATTTCTTCTCGTTCAATGTCTTAGACTTGCTCTCCAATGTGGAGAGATGTGTCTGCCAAGCAGCTACCGGATCTGCTTCTCCGATTCGAACGGTTTGGAAAATAGCGTCCCATAATAACGATACTTGTTCTTCTTGTGGTGCATCAGGGAACACTTTCGCTGCCCATTCAGGTGATGGTACAGCGATGAGGCACCAGCTGAATTTATCAGCCTGCTGATAAGCACGGTACTTCGCCATCGCTTTGCCGCGTGCCTTTTGAGAAGCGACGATTCTTTCCTGCTTGACGCCCTTCAACAGGTCCGGATTCTCAGACAAGATATGTAACACGGCTGCACCTTGCTCAACGAGCTCCGTCATTTCTCCGGCAGTCCATTTCGGCTCTATCGAGAATACTTCATCTGCAGCAAGATCGTACTGCATACGGGTGATCTGCTCATCATTCCATTGAACCTTGACGAGAGCGGCTCCGGCATCATAGGCTTCCTTAACGATCAGGCGAGCAAATTCCTTGGATTCGACCGGAGCATGAACGATCAAGGTTTGACCTGGCTGGATGTTGACGCCAACTTTTACAGTGAGCTCAGCATAGGCTTTTAATTTTTGTGCGAAATCATTCATTTCATTAATCCTCCAATACACGCTTGTACATTCACAGCGCAATAATAATTTACCCATGGTAAAAAAAGTACTGCTTACCCAGTTTAACGTAAACGGGTTGCTTTCGCATATCTATTTTATTATTGTACAATATACGTGGTATTCATCAAAAAAACCATTAAAAATTTCATGAACCAGCTGCATACGAAAATAGCTGTCTAATAAGGAGAGAAGAAGAGTGAGTTATAAAATCATCAGAGCCACGATGGGTAAGAATGAGGACAACGAATGGCTGGGCAGTACAGTATTTACTATAGACGAGAGTCCAGTGGAATATGAAATTTCGTTCTACAGTAAGAGAGGGAAGGATTGGGATTACAGCCTTCATTTTGCCGGAGAGCCTGGAGAAGAAGAGGAATTTCTGAAGCTGGATGCCAGAATTGAAGAAGACGATGATCTGTTCGATGAATTGCTGGATGCGGCGATTGATACCATTCCAGAATAGAGGAAAGCATCGGCATTTTTATATTTAAAGCCTTGGACGATTAGTACTTGGTCTATTCCTATGACATGCTGACTATATTTAATAAGGTGAGTTCTCTGCTGATTGACCGTGCATACCGGACTAAGGCTCGGGGTACTCTATAATCTGGTTACATAAAGGAGCGCATTCCAATATATTTATGGGAGGTATCCGTCATATGGAGTCTGACAATCTGATTACTGAGGGCAAGACGGCACTGGAAGAGGTTGCACCCGATATATTGAGTTTGCGCACGTTATTTGTCAATGTCTTGTTTGTAGGCATACCGGGTACTAGACAATGGGTACTGATCGATACAGGACTTGCTGGCTTTGCGAGCGATATTATCCATGTTGCTGAGGAGCGGTTTAAAGGGCCGCCGACGGCGATCATTTTGACACACGGACATTTTGACCACGTAGGTAATGTTATAGAACTGGTACAGCATTGGGGAGCGCCTGTGTATGCCCATCCTATGGAGCTTCCCTATCTGACCGGAGTTAGCGATTATCCTCCTGCGGACCCGTCAGCGAGTGGAGGACTTCTTGCCAAGCTGTCTTTTGCATATCCGAATGAAGCCATTCATTTGGACGATCGGGTGGCTGAGCTGCCTGCGAATTATTCCATTCCTGGAGCCCCGGACTGGCGCTGGATTCATACACCGGGACATTCGCCGGGACATGTTTCGTTGTTTCGAGACGCGGATCACGCACTCATAGCAGGGGATGCAGTGATTACTGTTCAGCAAGAATCTCTATGGCATGTATTGTTTCAGGATAGAGAGCTGAACGGACCCCCTACCTATTTCACAATAGACTGGAAGCAAGCTAAACGTTCTGTTGAGTGCTTGAACCTGTTACAGCCGGCACTGCTGGTTACGGGTCATGGACATGTAATGAAAGGCTCCCAGATGACGGAGCAGCTTGAACGGCTGGCTCGTAATTTTGAGATTCAGGCTGTGCCTAGACATGGGAAATATGTTTAGCGGGTCCTGCTTACCAGAGCGGATCAACAAGATATTTGGCGGAATAATTATAACGAAGATTGCAGCCTTGAGTGATGTGGGGCTGCAATCTTTTTTTTCGCGTGATTAGGGGCGCTGCTTCGCTGTGCTGGATAGAATTTTTTTGAATAACATGGTATATTCGTTCAGTAGGTAAATCATTTTCATATAAAAAATGGATTCACGGAACTAGTTCAATACTAGATATGAAAGCGCTACATAATAGGAGGAATGATGAGAGAATGGCATTAGAACAAATTTATTCCGCAACAGAAGGCGTGTACGGCGGTCTTGCCGCGATCAAGCTGAAGCATGGTGCTTATGAAGCTGCGCTCATTCCAGAAATCGGAGGCAATCTTGTCTCTTTTCGAGATGTAGAGCGTAATCATCAGTATCTCAGAGAGCCTGGGGAAGACAACGTTGAAGAATTGAAGGCGAACCCGGGCATTTACGGCATCCCGGTTCTATTCCCGCCTAATCGATATGAAGACGGCAAATTCCCATGGAACGGCGAGGTATATCAGCTTCCTGTAAATGAAGAAGCAACAGGCAATCATTTGCACGGATTCTTACACTACATCCCTTGGAATGTGGTTAGTTATGGTGCGAATGATCAGGAGAGCTACGTCATTATTGAACAGGTAGTTAGAGAGGGTCATGAGTATTATCAATACCTTCCGTTTGAATATACGATACGTTTACGCTATACATTGAATGCAGCAGGTCTGCAGCAGCAGATCACGATTGAAAATGAAGGTCAGACATCTATGCCGAATCTTCTTGCCTTCCATACCGCCATTAATGCGCCGTTTGAACCGAATAGCACAGCAGCGGATTATGTGGCCAAAGCGACGATTGGACAGCGGATAGAGCTGAATGAACGCAATCTTCCAACAGGCAATACACAGCCTCTGACCGATGAGGAAGTGCTGCTGAAGACGGAAGGAGTAAGCCCCTATTTTGCTTCCATGGACAACCATTACACGGCAGAGCCGCAGAACGGACGGAATTACATGGAGCTGACGAACACGATATCCGGAACCAAGCTTGTGTATGATGTAGGCACATCTTATAAGCACTGGATGATCTGGAACAACAATGCATGTGAGCAGTTCTTCTGTCCGGAACCTCAAATGAATCTGGTCAATGCGCCGAATGTATCAGGACGATCTTCCGAAGAGATTGGTCTTGTTGCCCTTGAACCTGGAGAGATCTTTGAGGAGTCAAGCCGCCTGTATATTGTGAATCCAAAGTAACGCCGAATCTATATGCCATGATGATACAACATCCTATCTCATATACCTAAGGAGGAGTTGCAAGTGGAATATCGCATCGAGAAAGACACATTGGGTGAAATGAAGGTACCTGCTGACCGCTTATGGGGTGCACAAACGCAGCGCAGCAAGGAGAACTTCCCGATCGGGCAAGAGAAGATGCCAATTGAAGTGATTCGGGCTTTTGCAATACTGAAAAAAAGCGCGGCTGAGAGCAACCTGAAGCTCGGCAAATTGTCCGAGGACAAAGCAGCGGCCATCCGTTATGCAGCGGACGAGATTCTTGCAGGACGCATTGACGATCATTTCCCGCTGGTTGTATGGCAGACCGGTAGCGGAACACAGTCCAACATGAACACGAATGAGGTTATTGCTAATCTGGGTAATAAGTGGCTTGCTGAGCAAGGCAAAGAGGAGCGTCTTCATCCGAATGATCATGTAAATATGTCACAGAGCTCTAACGATACGTTTCCAACAGCACTGCATGTTGCAGGTGTACTGGCAGTTGAGGATCAGCTCCTTCCTGCGATCTCTGTCCTGAAAGAAACATTCCGCAAGAAATCAGAAGAGTTCCAGGATATTATCAAGATTGGCCGTACTCATTTGCAGGATGCAACTCCAATTACATTAGGACAAGAAATTAGCGGCTGGGAAGCGATGCTGGCCAAGAGCGAGCGAATGATCAAGACGAGTGTAGAATCTATGAAGGAGCTCGCTATCGGCGGAACAGCTGTTGGAACAGGAATTAATGCCCATCCTAAATTTGGTGAAATGACAGCTGCCGAAATTAGCAGCATTACGGGTAAAGATTTTGTATCGGCACCGAATAAATTCCACGCCCTGACAAGTCATGACGAAGTCGTTTACACTCATGGTGCTGTCAAGGCATTAGCAGCCGATCTAATGAAGATTGCTAATGATGTACGCTGGCTTGCGAGTGGTCCGCGCAGTGGACTTGGTGAGATCACCATCCCTGAGAATGAGCCGGGCAGCTCCATCATGCCAGGTAAAGTAAACCCGACACAGAGCGAAGCGCTGACTATGGTTGTAACTCAAGTCATGGGGAATGATGCGGCAATCGGTTTTGCTGCAAGCCAAGGCAATTTTGAGCTGAATGTATTTAAGCCGGTCATAATCTATAACTTCTTGCAGTCTGTTCAATTGCTGGCGGACTCCATTATTGCATTCAACGACAAATGTGCAATCGGCATTGAACCGAACCGCTCACAGATTGAACACAATCTGAATAACTCTCTGATGCTGGTGACCGCGCTTAATCCGCATATTGGATATGAGAACGCGGCAAGCATTGCTAAGCTGGCGCATAAGAAAGGCCTCTCATTAAAGGAAGCAGCTCTGGAAACAGGACTGCTGACAGAAGAACAATTTGAGGAGTATGTAGTTCCAGCCAAAATGATCGCACCAAAAGCATAATCATATGATCGATTCTAAGCCAGAGCATAGTTCTCTGGCTTTTTTTGTGTGGGAAAGAAGAGGTAGATAAGTTAATAGCAAATTAAGAAAATAGTAATTGACAAATCGTAAGGATTACGATAAATTAATTTTTGTTATTCGTAATACTTACGAAAGTAAATACAGCGTAAATACATACCGTGTACATATCTTTTTTCATGCGGGAGAACGTTCTACTATTATATAAAATGTACTAGAAGGGGAGTCATACGGGTGAGAGGCAGAGGGAAAAACAATAAAAAATGGATTAGTGTACAGATTATAACCCTAATTATGGCCATTATTGTGGCTGGTTGCAGCGGAAATGGTGGAACTTCAGGAGGCAGTGAAGGAACAACGGATACTGCGGGAAGCAGTTCTGCTGGTGGAACCAAGGAACTGGGACTTATGTTTCATTTTAAGAGCGGCACTCTGGATCCTTCAAACGATCTGGTCGCAGTCAGAGCTGGTATTGCAGAGACGCTCGTACGACTGGATGAGAATCTGGAAGTGCAGCCTTGGCTCGCAACAGAATGGACGACAGATGACAATCAAAGCTGGGAGTTTACCATCCGTGACGGAGTAACCTTCCATGATGGCTCTGCTGTTGACGCAGCAGCTGTCAAATCATCATTAGAGAGAGCAGTCCGTGTTAACTCTTCACTTGGGACAGCGCTAAAGATCGATTCCATGACCGCCGAAGGGCAGAAGCTGATCATTAACACGACAGAAGCACATCCGGCCCTGGTATCGGAATTAATCAATCCTTATGCAGCCATTATTAGCACTGCCGCTGAAGAAGAGATGGGTACAGATGCATTTAACCTTGCGCCTGTAGGTACTGGGCCATTTAAGGTCGATTCTTTTACTCCCAACATTCAAATTGATATGATTCGTAATGATCATTACTGGGATGGAGCATCTCCTCTAGATAAAGTAGTCTTTAAGTTTAATGAAGACGGCAACGTTCGTTCTATGGCATTGCAGTCGGGTGAAGTCGATGTAGCCACACAATTACCTGCTGAAACGGTACAAACCATTGAGCAGGCCGAGAACCTTTCCGTCAAATCCATTGCTGGACTAAGAGTGCATTTCCTACTGTTTAATCAAGACAGAGAAGGTGTGAAGGATCTTAAGGTAAGACAAGCACTCGATTTATTGCTGGACCGTGAAAGTATCGCGAATAACATTATGATGGGTCATGCTGTGCCTGCAAATGGCCCGTTTAATACGAGATTGCCATTTGGCAGTCAAGATGAAATAAACGAGCTTCATGTGGAGAGAGCACAGCAGCTGCTAGAAGAAGCAGGATACACTTTACAGAATGGGCAGATGATGAAGGACGGCAAGCCACTGACTCTGAAAGTACTCACTTACAAAGGACGCCCAGAGCTGCCACTTATTGCCCAGCTGCTTCAATCTGAGGCTGCCAAGGCAGGCATCACGATCAATATTCAAACCGTAGAAAATGTAGATACGACAATCCGTGAAAATAAAGATTGGGACATTGTTACCTATAGTAATCTCTCAGCACCTCGTGGTGACGGAGGATACTTCTTGAATTCAGCGTTTATGCCGGATGGGGCGTTAAATGCTACCGATCTCAACATGAGCTCACTTACATCTGTGCTGGATCAATTGAATGAAACAAGTGACCCGAATGAAAGAATACAACTGACTCAAGAGGCAGTTGAAGTTATTAAAGAAGAGGTTCCGCATGCTTACGCTGTATACCCTAACATTATTGTAGGTATGAATGATCGGGTGACAAATTGGGAGCCGGGAGCAGAGGAATATTATATCATTACCAATAAAATGGATGTGAAATAGTTGCTTAAATTAATTAGAGCCCGTCTGATTCAGCTCATCGTCGTTTTGTTTGTCTTATCGATCGTTATATTTGTGCTGATGAAGCTCGCTCCGGGAGATCCCGTCGCATCTCTTCTTAGAATCGATGAGATGGGAGCTACCCAAGCCCAGGAAGAGGCTCTAAGAGAAGAGCTTGGTCTAAACGATCCTGTATATGTGCAGTATTTGGATTGGCTGTCCAATGTGATACAGCTCGATTTTGGGAATTCTTTGCTCAAAAACAAACCGGTTCTGGAGGAGATTATGGACAGGCTTCCAGCCACATTGGAACTAGCGATTGGGGGAATGATCGTCATGATACTGATCGCTGTGCCTGTTGGATTTATTTCAGCTCGTTACCCTAATCGGCTTCCTGACCATCTCGGCAGATTCTTCTCCTTGATCGGGGCGTCTATACCTGTATTTTGGATCGGTCTGCTGCTCATCTATTTTATCGCATTCAAGCTGAACTTGGTTCCTACGATGGGAAGAGGAGAACTGAAGAACTTGCTGCTTCCTTCAATTACTCTTGGGTTGTCTCTTGCTGCCATTCATGCCCGTCTGCTTCGCTCTGGAATGCTGGAGAGCCTTTCTTCAGAATATATTCGAGCTGCCAGGGCAAGAGGATTGTCAGAGCGTAGAATCTACACACGTTACGCATTCAGAGCAGCATTAATTCCGGTGCTCACCGTGTTCGGGATGTCTTTTGGCAGCCTGATCGCCGGGTCTGTGGTGGTGGAGACGCTGTTCTCTTGGCCAGGGCTTGGCAGTATGGCCGTAGAAGCGATCTTCCAGCGTGATTATCCGCTCGTTCAGGGCTACTTGCTGCTGATGGGTGCATGTATTATTATCGTGAATCTTGTAGTAGATCTCGTATATGGACTCATTGATCCACGGATTCGATATGGGAAAGGAGAGACGGGTTAATGCTGTCTGCAAATCGTAAATTAAATGCCGGTAGATACCGAGTATCGATCTTTCAAAAAGTATTTGCTGATCCTATGATACTGATCGGAGCAGGTATTCTTCTATTTATGATCTTGCTTGTGATATTTGGCCCTGTTCTCGTCCCGAATGATCCACTGACGGTAAATATGGCTGAACGTCTTGCACCGCCAAGTGCTCAGTATCCGTTAGGCACAGACCATATGGGGAGATGTTTATTCTCACGCCTTGTAGCTGGTGCGGAAACAACACTCGGAATTGCCGGAATGGTTATTATTATTGTTATGCTTATTGGTATTCCGCTTGGCGTGCTGTCAGGATATGCTGGAGGACGTACGGATCAGTTCATCATGCGTACGGTGGATGGGCTGAGCATATTGCCGGATTTCATGCTGGTCATTGCCATTTCCGGTTTTCTTGGACCGAGCCTCAGCAATATGATTATTGCCATCGTACTAATCAACTGGACAGGATATGCAAGAATAGTGAGGGGTATTGTTCTGTCTGAAAAAGAAAAGGATTATATCGCAGCTGCTCGTGTAGCGGGAAGTGGACCGTTCATCATTATGTTCCGGCACCTGCTTCCATCTGTTATGCCTCAAGTGCTCATCTATGCTGCGCTTGATATTGGTAAAACAATTCTTGTAATTTCTTCACTGTCTTACCTTGGTCTTGGCGCACAGCCGCCTTCTCCAGAGTGGGGTGCCATGCTTAATGATGGCAGATCCTATTTTCAATCTGTTCCAGAGCTCATGATTTATCCTGGAGTTGCAATTATGCTTGTTGTAGTTGCATTTAATTTGATCGGTGAAGGCTTGGGAGATATTCTGAATCCTCGGAGTATGCAGCATAAACCTAACAGAAGGGGGATATTCCGTCGTGTCTTTACCAGAAGCCGTAGTTAATATACGCAACCTTCATATTGTATCATCAAGGCAGCCTGAACGGCCGATTATTGAAGATGTGTCCTTGTCCATTCATCCCGGTGAAATGCTGGCTGTCGTCGGGGAGAGCGGAAGCGGTAAGAGTATGACGGCAAGTGCCATCATTGGATTGATGCCTGACTTGTGCTCTGTCACGAGTGGGAGCATTGAGTTCCAGGGTGATAATATTGTGCCATGGACAACCAAGAAGAGAAGAACATTATGCGGCAGCCGTATAGGATATGTTTTTCAAGATTACAAAGGAAGCTTTTCTCCTTTTGTGAAAATTGGGAAGCAGCTTGTAGAGACACTGCGTGCTCATCATTCATACACGAAGCATCAAGCGAAGGAAATGGTACTCGCTGCGCTGGAAGAATGCCGACTTCCCGCAGAACGTGTGTTTAACAGCTATTCCTTTCAACTAAGCGGAGGTCAGCTGCAGCGTGCCGCATTATCTGCTGTTCTGATTCTGAGGCCAGATCTCTTGATTGCTGACGAGCCGACCACAGCGCTGGATGTAATCAATGGAGAGCTTGTGCTGGATCTTATTAAAAAGGTTCAGGATGAAACAGGGTGTGCTGTGATGCTCATCTCTCATGACCTGCGTCTTGTTCTCAGCCGGGCAGATCAGGTTGCCGTTATGAAAGACGGCAAAGTTATCGAGTGTCAGCCTGCACATCTTATCACAGCTCACGCGGAGCATGAATATACGAGAGAATTATTGTCTTCCTGCCCAACGCTTGATGAGCATGATCATCACAGTCATCATGCGGAGCACAATAGTAAAGACAATGATGCTGTACTGCTTGGCCTGCTGTAATTTGATTTAGCTTATCGAAATCGTCATATAGGAGGTATGGTGTTATCGTGGAACCGATGCTTGATGTTAAACACCTCTATAAATGGTACAACGAAGGTTCCAGGAAAATGGCAGCCGTGAATGATGTATCTTTTCAGCTGTTTGAGGGAGAAAGTCTAGGAGTTGTAGGAGAGAGTGGGAGCGGCAAGAGTACGATAGCCCGATTGCTGCTGGGACTTACGAATCTGGATCAAGGTGAAATTCTGTGGAGAGGTGAGCCGATCCACATATTGAAGGGCAAGAAGCTTCGGGAATTTCGCAAGCATATTCAAGTTGTCTTTCAGGATCCTACATCGGCGCTGAGTCCAAGGCTGCCGGTTTATCGCTCCGTAATGGAGCCGCTGGGCAATTTTTCGGCGGTCATTCCTTCATTTCTAGAAGATGTCAGAGGCGACATGCGGAAGACTGCTGTGAAGCTGCTGCAAATGGTAGGGTTGTCTGAGGAGCATATGGATCGTTATCCTCATGAGCTGAGCGGTGGCCAGCGGCAGAGAGTTGCCATTGCACGGGGAATCAGCTTGGGACCTGATTTGCTCATCTGCGATGAACCTACCTCTAGTCTGGATGTAACGGTACAAGCCCAAATACTAAAAATGCTGAAGGAGCTTCAGCATAAGATCGGTATGTCGACTTTGTTTATATCCCATGATATTGCTTCTGTAGCCAACATGACAGATCGTATTCTCGTTATGAAGAATGGTGAAGTTGTAGATTTATTTCGGCGTGAAGAGATTTACGAAGAGAATCGGCATGCTTATACGAAGCTACTGGTTTCCAAAGTTCATTAAGAAGTTCATATGAGGCCGCTGTGATCGCAGGCCTTTTATATATAAAGGAGGAAGACCGGCATTGAGTCAGCTTAAGCCTCTTTCTATATCATTTATTCGCTTATATCTGTTAGCACTACTGTTTTTCGCCGCGAACTCCTTATTGACGATTATATTGCCGCTGCAAAGTGAAGCCGAAGGCATCGGACAAGCGGAAATCGGTCTTATGATGGGGGCATATATGCTGACATGTATGTTTCTGCGTCCCTATGCTGGACAGCTGATGGGAAAATATGGACCTCTGACCGTGATGAGAGGCTTACTGCTTGTTCACGTTCTATGTCTCATTTTATATACCCTCAGCGGAGTGGAGGGTTATATTTGGCTGCGTGCGCTGCAAGGAGCAGGAACGGCGTTCTTTTCCATGACAATGCAGACCGGAATTGTTGAAAGATTGGCAGATAAGGACCGCGCTCAGGGCATGTCCATGTACACGCTCTTCACGATGGTTCCCTCTCTATTTGTACCTATCGTGGCAATGGAGGTATGGGAGAGCGGTATGGGCTGGGTCTATACGCTGGTTGTGATCTCGATTGGAGCGCTCACCCTCTTGGTAGGCTTCAACGTACCACTTCCACAGGAGACAGAGCACAAGAAATCATATACCTTAACGGAAATGTTCAAATCGTTTGCAATGATTGGTAAGAGCAGGCCGCTTCTGATCAGCTCGATCGTTATGCTTCTAGGCTCTTGTATTTTTGGAGCGACGGCCACTTTTCTTCCGCTGTACATGGTGTCAAGTGGATCAGGAAGTGCTGGTCTGTATTTAATGATTCAAGGGATTGTCGTGGTTGGCTGCAGATTTGTGCTGCGCAAAAAAATTCCGTCCGATGGAAGCTGGAACACTTTACTGATCTCATCCATGCTTCTATGTGCCGCAGCAGGATCCTTCCTGCTCGTATTGATGGATTCGATCGGAGGCTTTGTGTACATCTCTGCGGTATTTAACGGTATTGCCGTTGCACTGCTCTATCCAACCCTGACAACGTATCTGTCCTTTGTGCTGCCTGCCGAATCAAGATACGTATTGATGGGATTGTTTATGTCCTCCTATGATCTCGGATATTCTTTGGGCGGACTACTCATGGGGATCGTTATACAGGTCATGTCATATCAAGCGATGTTTGTGGTTTGCACCATACTCGCACTTGCTGCAGTCCTTGCAGTATGGGGGAGCAAGAAGCAAATGGAGAATACTCCGAAGCACTCATCCCTAAGCGTTTAGAGAAAGAAGCTCGATATATAGGATTCAAAAAACACGGATAACGGTATCCTAGAGACGATACGGTTATCCGTGTTTTTTTTATTTTTGAGGACATATGTCCTTTTCTAATGCTTCATCGTGTTATTTAATAATAACAGTCTGATTCAACGAAGTAAGCGACGTAACGCAGAAAGGGGAACACCGCAAGTGAAAGGTATTTTATATGCAGCATTGGGAGGAGCCTGTATTACACTGCAAGGAATCGCCAATGCAAAGATCAGCTCAGATGTAGGGACCTGGCAGGCTGCGACCATAACACAGCTGACCGGATTTATTTTAGCATTGTTTATTCTCATGCTTGTTCGCGATCGAAGCTGGAAAGAGCTGAAGAATGTGAAGCCGCTCTATATAACGGGTGGAGCAATGGGAGCCATTATCATTTTTAGTGAAGTTTCGGCCATTCAGCAGGTGGGAGTAACATTAACCATATCCGCACTGCTGATTGCACAGCTTAGCCTGACTTATCTTATTGATACCAACGGGTGGTTTGGTGTCATGAAACGGAAGATCACCCTTCCCGGCTTAATTGGCATCGCAATGATGATATCGGGTGTCATTATATTAAAACTGTAGAGCAG
This sequence comes from Paenibacillus sp. TCA20, assembly GCF_000732325.1. Classification (GTDB taxonomy): domain Bacteria; phylum Bacillota; class Bacilli; order Paenibacillales; family Paenibacillaceae; genus Paenibacillus; species Paenibacillus urinalis. Next base: position 420,470 of record NZ_BBIW01000002.1, on the reverse strand, counting down.
AAAGGAATATATTATTATGGCACTTGGGATTATATTGGCGCTGGTTGCTGGAGCATTCGTAAGTCTGCAGGTCATCTTCAATAGCAAAATGAACGAGCATACCGGCTCTTGGCTGACCACAACCATTGTATTGGGACTCGGAGCAGTAGCTGCCTTGACAGCCAGCCTCCTCTTCGAGGGAGCAGATACGTTCCAGCTGCAGCATATGAAGCTGTGGTATTGGTTCAGCGGTATGATTGGAGTAGCGGTTGTGTATAGCCTCATGCAGGGCATTAAGCTGCTCGGTCCGACCTTCTCAACCTCGATTACACTCACTGCTCAGCTAGGCTTTGCCGTGCTGTTTGATTCCTTGGGACTGTTTGGACTGGAAAAGATCGATTTATCAGTAAATAAATTGGTCGGTGTTCTTGTCATTGTTGGCGGGATCCTGGTATTTAAATACGGTGAGCGTCTGGGTGACAAGAAGAGGGGCAGAACAGCAGAATAACAGTTCTGTAATCATTGACAACAAAATAAATATAGAACAGGAACGACTCTAGATGTGGATGAGGGTCGTTCTTTTTTATTGAAGAAAAATATTTTTTGTTGTATATTCCCAAATTGCATTTTGATGTTATAATAGTTAACAATACTTGGTTTAACATTACATAAGATGTTAGATATGAAAGAGGTGTGTTCCAATGCAGTTAACGGTAAAAGAAGCCTTATCCATATATCCGCTTTCGGAAGCAAAGCTTGTTGCGGGTGCTGAAGGGACCATGCGTACACTGAAGTCAGTGAATGTCATGGATGCACCTGATATTGCAGATTGGATCAAATCTGGCGAGATGTTGTTTACTACCGCTTTTGTCATGAAGGATAGCGAAGATGATGCGGTTAAACTGCTGCGCCGCTTGAATGAACGAGGCTGCGCTGGACTCGGTGTGAAGCTGGGAAGATTCTGGCAGAACATCCCTGCACAGATCATTGAGGAAGCGGATGCGCTTCAGCTGCCGCTGCTTGAACTGCCTTTTCAATTTACATTTTCAGATCAGATGAACGCCTTGTTTAAGGCTGAATATGAACGGAATACACGAACACTGGAGACGGTTGTAAACAAACAAAAGCGGCTCATGCAGTTTGCGCTTGAGCAGGATCAGAAGAACGATGTTTTCTCAAAATTGGCTGCCGTTCTGAACTACCCTATTGCGGTGATCGGTTCCCGGGGGCATATGCTGTATGTTAGCGAGGAAATGAGGGACACGAATATTCAGCAGGGCTGGCCCTTCAAAAATGTCATGCATCGTGTCAAATGGGATCACGGAAGCTGTTATCGAGTGCCTGTGATGCAAAAGGATGAGGATTACGGATTCTTGTTAATTTATACAGATGGTGCGTACGGACTTAAGGCTGAGGAGGAGTTGTTTCAGCAGGCGTCGGAGGTGCTCGCATTTTATATGGATATGACTTATCGGGAGCACATTAACCCGACGGTTCAAGATGAAATTAGAGTGATTGTGAAGCAGTATCTGGATCGTAAGCTGGGCTGTGAGGAGCTCATACGCAGGTCGGAGGGGCTGGGAGTTCAATTGTTTCAGGATTCCGGGACATACCAATGTGTGCTGACGACAATCGAGTCGGAGGGTTACACAGAAGGGAAGCTGATCAAGCAGGTGCATCGGGAGCTTCAGTATAATCCGATGATGCAGCTGACTGCATCGCATCATATTCAGATGGATGAAGGAATTCTGTCCATCTACGCATGTCCGGCTGACAAAGATTACGGTGAAGAGCTCTCGCGATTCTTGACTTCGCGATTTGAGGATTTGATCGGAGGAAGGAAGACAGGGGGCGTTGGGCCAAGGTTCTGGATAAGCAAGATGAAGCATGAACCCAAATCACTGCGTGAAGCATTCCAGGAGTGCCTGGATACACGGGCCATCGCTAGCCGGTTCGGAATGAAGGATACAGCGCTGCAATTTGAGATGCTGGAATTCGCCTATGTGTTTCAGCACGTTCCTGAATCCATCATGGAAACATATTGTAACAAAGTACTTGAGCCTCTATTAGTGAAGGATGGAGATCCGACACAGGTGCTAATGAACACGCTTGAAGCCTTTATTGAAAATGACGGACTGATCAATGAGGCTGCGAAGCAGCTCTTTGTGCACCGCAACACCGTGACTTATCGAATGGATAAAATAAGCAGTCTGCTGCAAATGGATTTCAAAAAATCGAATGATCTGCTTAAGCTTAAGCTTGTTTTTACCTTCCGCAAATTTCTTCAGGATCAGGGAGTGCATAAGTAATTGTTGTGTAAATGTAACAATCCATACGTGCACGAGACACAAAGGAAATGGCTTGCGTTATTTTATATAACAAATCGGCGTGATTTATATTGTCATATATTCTCTCCCCACACTACAATGCTCTTATACATTCGATCCGGAGGTGATTCTTTCTGAAATTATCAATTGATGATGTTAACTCTTATTCCAAGGAACAATTCACAGAAGCCTTCGGCACGTTATTCGAACATTCGTCTTGGGTTGCAGAAGAGGCGTACAGTAAGAAGCCATTCACATCTATGGCTCAGCTGCACGAACAAATGAAAAGTGTCGTCGAATCAGCAGATACGGAACGGAAACTGATCCTTCTGCGAGAACATCCGGATTTGGGAGCCAGAATCGCGATGAGCAGTCATTCTGTCCAAGAACAAGCCGGCGCCGGGCTCCAAGCCTTATCAGAGGTACAACATAGTGTACTGTCTGAATTGAACCGGAAGTATACGCAGACCTTCAAGTTCCCATTCATTATCGCGGTGAAGGGGAAATCCTCTGACGAGATTATCGCAGCGATTAAGGAGCGAGTCCATCACAGCTATGAGACGGAGTTTGAGACAGCCCTCCGTGAAGTATATCGTATCAGCTGGTATCGGCTTGAAGCATGGATGTTAGAACATATGGAAGAGGAGAGGTAATCAATATGACAAGAGACCAGCTGGATTCCAGAACAATGTATTACGGCAAGGGAGATGTGTGGGTGTTCCGTTCTTATGCTAAACCACTCACAGGGATAACGGTCATTCCGGAATCTCCTTTTCGCGGCAGAGAGAATGTGCTGTTCGGTATGAATATTAAAGTCGCGGTGAAAGGGGAGGATTTTCTAACCTCCTTTACAGAGGGCGACAATTCCCTTGTTGTTGCAACGGATTCGATGAAAAATTTCATATTAAGACATGCAGCTCACTATACCGGAGCAACGGTAGAAGGATTTTTGGAGTATGCAAGCCGCCGTTTTATTGAAACCTACCCGCAGATGACCGGAGTACGCATGAACGCTACACAAGTGCCATTCGAAAATATCCAGGTTGGCTCTCCTGATGGCAATATCCCGAGCAATCTTGTCTTCAAGTACTCCCACAACGAAAGTGCAGGAGCGATTGTAGAAGTAGAGCGATGCGGCGAGAATATCGAATTATCCTATGCCCAGAGCAGTGTCAAGAATCTGCGCCTGATTAAAGTGAAAGGCAGCGGATTCGCAGGTTTTGTCCGCGATGAATATACAACTTTACCTGAAACCTCTGACAGACCGCTGTTTATCTTCCTCGATATCCATTGGAAATACAAGAATCCGGCAGACGGACTTGATGATACCCGTGACAGCTACGTTGATGCAGAACAGATCCGCGATATTGCAGCAACCGTGTTTCATGAGAATAACTCTCCATCCATTCAATATCTAATATATCTGATCGGCCTTCGTATTCTGAAAAACTTCAGTCAGCTGGAGGAAGTATCGTTTGAGTCCAACAACCGTACGTGGGAAACGATCGTAGAAACTGTAGATGAAGGTCCGGGCTCCGTATTTACTGAACCGCGTCCACCTTATGGCTTCCAAGGCTTCTCGATGACGCAGGAGGACCTTGCTGCTTATGAGAACAAGCCTCAAGAAGCAGGAAGTATATAATGGCGGGTAAACTGACGACCCATGTGTTGGACACAAGCAGAGGTATACCGGGAAGAAGTATGAAGGTTGAGCTGTATTTCATTGAGAGTACAGGTGAGGCGAAGTATTTAGCATCCGCTCAAACGAATGACGACGGAAGACTCGATGCTCCCTTTCTCGAGGGAGAGCTGACAACCGGAACTTATGAGCTGCGGTTTCATGCAGGGGAGTATTTTGAATCGTTTTTGAATGAAACGGGAATCCGCTCAATCTGGGATGTGATCCCGCTGCGATTCGACGTCGCAAACGATGAGGAGCATTATCATGTTCCACTGCTGGTTGCACCTGGAGGCTACAGCACTTATAGAGGGAGTTAGTATAAGAACGCAGATGCCTCAGCTATAGATAAGCTATGCGTCTACAAGGGAGGGCTTCTGATGAAATCAAATTATGAGGTCATTATCCAAGGCGGTCATATCGTCTTGCCGCATGGAGTAGAGAAAATGGATATCGGCATTAATGAAGGTGTCATTGTTGCGATTGAGCCACAACTGATTCCAGATGGGGATACGACGATATATGACGCAACGGACCTTGTCGTTATGCCGGGAGCTATTGATGCGCATGTCCATTTTAATGAACCGGGACTGGATTCATGGGAAGGATTCGAGACAGGCTCTGCATCCCTGGCTGTGGGGGGGATTACAACCTATATTGATATGCCGCTCAATGGTGTGCCTCCGACGACAACGATGCGCGGCTGGGAGATGAAGGGGGCGCGGGCGAAGGGTCACAGCTATGTGGATTATGCATTTTGGGGAGGGCTGGTTCAAGATAATCTCGAAGAGCTGGCACCTCTTGCGGACGCGGGTGCAGCCGGCTTCAAGGCTTTTATGTCTGAGCCAGGTGGAGAAGGAGAAGAAATCTTTACACGAGCGAATGATCAGACGCTGATTAAGGGGATGGAACGCATTGCCGAGATCGGAGGAGTGCTGGCACTTCATGCAGAGAGTGATGAGATGACGAGCGCATTATCTTATGCCAAGCAATCGCGGGGGCATGTCAGTGCTAGGGATTACTTGGACTCGCGTCCACCAGAAGCGGAGATCGAAGCTGTTCAAAGAGCTCTTGTGTATGCCAAAGAGACCGGATGTCCACTTCACTTTGTACATATCAGCACCCGGCGAGCCGTTGAGCTAATACAGACGGCCAAGATAGACGGGCTGGATGTCACGGTAGAGACATGTCCCCATTACCTGGTATTAACCGAGGAGGACGTGCTTGAGCTTGGAGCCATTGCGAAGTGCGCACCACCGCTGCGAAACTTAATCGAGCAGGAACAGCTGTGGGAAGCGATAGAAGATGAACAGATTGATCTCATTGCCTCGGATCATTCACCGTGCCTGCCATCTATGAAAGAAACCGATAACTTCTTTGAGATATGGGGAGGTATTGCTGGTGCCCAGAGCACGTTACTACTAATGCTCGATGAAGGGTACGTGAAGAGAGGTATTCCGCTGACGACGATGGCAAGATTGCTCTCAGCAAATCCGGCAAAAAGGTTCGGACTCGCTGGAACCAAGGGTGAAATACAGATCGGCAAGGATGCAGACTTCGCGATCATTGATTTTAATCAAGGTTATGTCCTTACCGAACAGGATATTCGGTACAGGCATCCGCAGTCGCCCTATATGAACAGAAGCTTCTCATGTAGAATTAAAGGTACATTCAGCCGCGGCATTCTCGTCTACAATGATGTTACAGGATTAATAGAGCAGAAGCCGGGAAGATTCATTGCGGCTGGAGTAAGGACGACATTAGCAAGCAAAGGGGGAGATAGGTATGCCTGATTCCGCTGATATTACATCAATGCCGCTGCTTCAAGACGAAGCGTTCGAGGCATATTCAACTCTTCTACATAAACTGCTGGATGATCTCGAAGAAATGTCCGCCAGTGAGGCGGGGGGGTGCACCAGACTGCTGTACTCTCCCGCCTGGCTGAGAGCCCAGCATCATTTGGCGGCATTCATGCAGGAACGAGGGCTGGGCGTTTCATTTGATGAAGCGGGCAATCTATATGGATGCCTTCAGGGAACAGGGAATGATGCTCCGCTGTATACAGGCTCTCATATTGATACGGTTCAATCTGGCGGCAAGTTTGATGGTGCGCTGGGTGTCGCAGCAGGTATAGCTGCATTATTGTATTTGAAAGAAACCTACGGAGAACCAAGTCGTTCGCTGGTTGCCTTATCACTCAGTGAAGAAGAGGGCAGCCGATTTCCTTTTGCTTTTTGGGGATCAAGGAGCGTCACAGGGCTTAGCAGCTGGGCTGCAGCCGGAGGGCTTAAAGATGCAGAAGGAATCACATTGCAGCAGGCTGCTGAAGCGGCGGGATTTGGTCCTGATTCAGGTCATACTTCTGAAATTCAGGCACCTGCCGGTTATGTGGAGCTTCACATCGAACAGGGTTCAGTACTGGAGCGAACGAATACATCCATTGGCGTCGTAACTGGAATTGTTGGGCAGAAACGAATTGATATCACGGTTCAAGGTGAGGCCAATCATGCAGGCACGACACCGATGTCCTATCGGAAGGATGCTCTGGCTGGTGCAGCCGAGATGATCAGCGAAATAAGGAAGCTGGCGATTACTTATGGGGATCCGCTGGTAGCAACCGTAGGCAATGTAGAAGTATTTCCTGGAGCTGTAAATGTGGTGCCGGGAACGGTGGAGTTTACATTGGATATCCGACATACGGATCAAGTTATCCTTAACGAATTTACAGAGCTCATCCTACAACGAATTCACACGATTGCAGATTCTTATGAGCTAATTGCCAGTTCAGAGGAGCATCTGTCTGTTGAACCGACGCCAATGAATCCGGCATGGGTAGAGAACACCGTAGAAATATGTGAGCGATTAGGGCTCAGTTATCGGAAAATGCCAAGTGGAGCCGGACATGATGCTCAAATCTTTGCGAGCATATGCGATGTTGCCATGATCTTTGTGCCAAGCAAGGACGGCATCAGTCATAATCCACTGGAGTATACGTCACGCGAACAGATTGACCAAGGATTTAAAGTGCTCATTGAGCTGCTGCATCAATATGGCTACAGGGGGAAGACAGATGAAGAAATATAAGGAGCTAAACCCTTCACTTCGAACAATTATGACGCCAGGGCCCGTGGAAGTAGATCCGCGTGTGCTCCGAGCCATGTCATTTCCTATATTGGGTCAATTTGATCCCGAATTTACGTCCTTAATGAATGAAACAATGGAGCTCGTCAGGGATGTATTTCAAACGAATAACCAGTGGAGCTATCCGGTAGACGGTACATCCAGATCCGGACTCGAAGCTGTACTTGTAAGCATTATACAGCCTGGAGATAAAGTGCTGGTACCGATCTATGGCCGATTCGGGCACCTGCTGGTTGAAATTGCGGAGCGCTGCGGGGCAGACGTCGTTCACATCGAGACAGAGTGGGGCGGTGTGTTTGATCCAGAGACGGTGATTGAGGCCATTCATGAGCATAAGCCCGGTATCGTAGCGATGGTGCATGGAGAGACCTCGACAGGGCAGATGCAGCCGCTTGCCGAGATAGGTCGAACGTGCAGGGAGCTGGATATTCTCCTAGTTGTTGATGCGGTCGCTACCATTGGCGGAGTACCGGTCGAGACCGATAACTGGATGCTCGATGCGGTTATGGGAGGTACACAGAAGTGTATCTCTGTTCCTTCCGGTATGGCTCCGATTACTTATAATGACCGAATTGAGCGTAAGCTCCTGTCCCGTAAAAGGGTTGAGCGTGGACTCAGAGACCCGGCTAATGTTGAACTTGCGAATGATGGACAGATGATTCGAAGCAACTATTTTGATCTGAGCCAGATTCAGGATTACTGGAGTGCTGCAAGGCTGAATCATCATACAGAAGCGACATCCATGCTATATGCTCTTCATGAAGGACTCCGAATCCTGCTCGAAGAAGGTCTGGAAGCCAGATTCTTGAGACATGAGCTAAATGCTAGAGCGCTCGTGCAGGGCGTTAAAGGAATGGGACTCACCTTGTTCGGTAATGAAGAGAGCAAGCTTACTTGCGTAACTTGTATTAATATCCCAGAGGGTATTGATGGAGAAGCGGTTCGCAGCAGATTGCTGCATGACTTCGGAATCGAGATCGCAAGTTCGTTCGGCCCGTTGAAGGGGAAAATATGGAGAATCGGAACGATGGGCTTCAGCTGTAATCAGAAAAATGTGCTCCACACCTTAGGCGCACTGGAGGCTGTCCTGATCCGTGAAGGATATCGCTTGCCGGCTGGTGAAGCGGTGCAGGCCGCACTGGATGTCTACTCTGTGGTCAATAAGGAGGGAATTTCATGCTGAATCAAATGCCTGTAGGTATGGAAGTCATGGTTACCTCACCACATTATCTAGCCAGCAGTGCGGGCGCAAGAATGCTCGCTGATGGCGGTAATGCTTATGATGCGGCGATTGCAGTAAGTGCTGCGCTGGCTGTCGTTTATCCCCATATGACCGGTCTGGGCGGCGATTCTTTTTTTCTAACTTACAACGCAGCATCAGGAGAGCTGTCCGGATACAACGGTTCAGGCCGCTCACCAGCCATGCTGACCAGAGAAATGTTTGAACAGATGCAGCTTCGATCCATTCCACAGCGCGGTGTGCTGAGTGCGTTAACTGTACCGGGGATGGTGGATGCATGGTGGGAAGTATCCCAGAAGTTCGGGAAGCTGTCCTGGTCCGACCTGCTCGCTCCTGCCGTCTTCTATGCGGAGCACGGCTGTCCGGTATCTCGCAACTTAAGAGAATGGCTCATCAAGGATGAGCAGTTTATTCGAGCGGATCAAGGACTAGCGTCCGTCTTTTTGAAGGATGGAGAACTGCTCAAGGAAGGCGACATTCTTATTCAGCAAGAGCTGGCCGCATCGCTTAAATTGCTGCAAAGCGGGGGGAAGGACGTCTTCTATAAAGGGGGGCTTGCAGAACAGATTACGAATGCGGTGAAGAAGGATGGCGGTTTTTTGCAAAAAGAAGATTTCGAGAATCATACCGGGGAATGGGTAACTCCTGTATCTACGGGTTATCGAGGTTACGAAGTCTATCAAATGCCTCCGAATTCACAAGGCTTCTCCGTATTGATGATGCTGAACATGCTTGAGCATACAGAAGTATCCTCAGTTGAGCGCATTTCCAGCACTTATTACCATCTCATGACTGAAGTGACGAAGAAGGCATTCCGTGATCGTGATCGATATCTAACAGACCCGGATTTCAGAGAGATTCCTCTTGAGGAATTATTGTCTAAGCCATATGCCGATAAGCTATGGCAGGAGATTGAACAGCATCCGAATAGGGCGGAGCCGACACTGTCCAAAGCCATGGGGCAGGATACAGCCTATGCAGCGGTAGTGGATCACGAAGGGAACGCGGTATCCTTCATTCAAAGTCTCTATTTCGATTTTGGCTCAGCATATATGGCAGAAGGAACCGGTATCGTTTTGCAGAACAGAGGCTCCTTCTTCTCTCTGGATCCAAGTGAAGCGAATGTACTGGAACCAGCCAAGCGCTCCTTCCACACCTTGATGCCTGGAATGGTATTCAAAGACGGGAAACCGTACTTGCTGTTAGGGACTCAAGGCGGTGAAGGTCAGCCGCAAACCCAGCTGTCACTCCTTACGGCTGTGCTGGATTACAACTTGTCTGTTCAAGAGGCGATCAGCCTGCCTCGCTGGGTGTATGGGCGCACTTGGGGAGAAGAGGGGGATGAGCTGAAGCTGGAGCAGCGGTTTGATGATGTAATATTGAATGAACTCGAAGAGATGGGACATAAAGTACGGCCTCTTGGTCCATGGGACGATCTGATGGGGCAGGCCCAGGGAATTTTAATTCAAGAGAACGGATTGCGCAGCGGGGCTGCTGATCCGCGCGGCGACGGAGCTGCCATCGGCTGGTAGGAGAACACATGTAATCGTGAAGAGCACCTGTACACATTTGAATCTTGATCAAGGGAGGTCGTCATATGGGAACGATCCTCATTAAAGGGGCTCAAATCGTCACCATGAATCCGAATGAAGAAGTGCTGATAGGTGATTTATTAATAGAAGATAACCGGATCAAAGAAATTGCTTCCAGCATTGATGTTACCGCGGACCGCATCATTGAAGCGGGCGGCAGAGCACTTCTGCCCGGATTTATACAAACTCATATCCACTTATGCCAGACGTTGTTCCGCGGAAGGGCAGACGATCTGGAGCTCATGGATTGGCTTCGCAAGCGGATCTGGCCGCTGGAAGCAGCACACGATGAGGAGTCGGTCTATTACTCTGCTCTGCTCGGGCTGGGCGAACTCATAGCGAGCGGCACAACCACCATTCTGGATATGGAGACGGTTCATCATACGGAATCGGCCTTTCAAGCCATTGCACAGAGTGGAATCAGGGCCCTCTCCGGAAAGGTCATGATGGATCATGGTGATGAAGTGCCGCTGCCACTGCAAGAGACAACTGCGGATTCCTTGCAGCAGAGCGTTGCTTTGCTTGAGAAATGGAACGGCTTTGGTGGAGGAAGAATTCAATATGCCTTTTGCCCGAGATTTGTTGTCTCTTGTACAGAGGAGCTTCTAACCGAGGTTCGTGATCTGTCGGCACAATATAATGTGAAGGTGCACACCCATGCCTCCGAGAATCGGGGCGAGATTGAGCTTGTCGAGAATGAACGGGGCATGCGCAACGTCGTATATCTAGATCATATTGGGCTCGCGAATCAACGGCTCATTCTTGCACATTGTGTGTGGCTAAGTGAGGAAGAGAAGGAGATTATACGCAAGCGTGATGTCAAGGTAACGCATTGTCCTGGCTCAAATATGAAGCTGTCCTCCGGCATCGCTGACATACCCGATCTGCTGAACCGGCAGGTTCATGTGGGCATCGGAGCGGACGGTGCTCCATGCAATAACAATCTGGATATGTTCCAGGAGATGCGATATACAGCTCTTATTCATAAAGTAGAGCATGGACCGACGGTCATGGACGCAAGGACAGTGCTTCGTATGGCTACGATGGGCGGTGCTGAAGTGCTTGGTCTGGCCAAAGAGATCGGCAGCCTTGAGGTTGGGAAGAAGGCAGACCTGGTTCTGCTCGATTTAAATGATTTTCATACGTTTCCATCCCATGAGGTTGATATCTATTCCCGTGTCGTATATTCAGCCACACGAAGCAATGTAGATACCGTCATTATTGATGGCCAGATTGTTCTTGAGAACCGTATGGTCAAGACCATTGACAGGGGCATTGTGCTGAGAGAAGCAGATCTGAGTATAGCCCGGTTAATGAAGAGAAATAAACATATATCTTAACATGGATTGTCCCGGATACGGGCGGCAGCTGCCGCTCGTATTTATGCATTCTGAAGCCATGTCAGCTTTATGAAGCCGCCAATATCATTTAGGAGGGGATCGGTATGGAAATGCATGATATCTGCAAGCTGGTTCAAACCACGGAAACAAAGTTTGTGCTTGCTACCGCTGTATATGTAGAAGGTCATGCCTACCGCAAACAAGGCGTATCTATGCTGTTCTCAGAACAGGGGCTCATGTATGGAAGCATTAGTCCTGGATGTATAGAGACCGATCTCTCCTTGCATGCAGAGTATGTAATGTCTACTGGATGCCCTCAAAAAATCGTCTATGATATGCGCCCGGACGATGACCTCTCTTGGGGCGAGAACATCGGCTGCGGCGGTTTGCTCCACATTCTGCTGGAGCCTGTCGATGAGGCGTTGAAGCAGATCCTGCTGGAAATGGGCGGGCTGCTAGATCGCGGAATTCAAGTTGATCTGCGTAGAAATTGCTCTGCGGACGAGGGAGCTATTCGAGATTATTCCGTTCAATGCATTCCCCATAAGGATAGCGAACCCTTCAAATCACATGCCAAAATAACCCACCATCCAAGTTACGCAGCTCAAAAGTGGAACAGTGGGGCATGGCTTTACTCTAATACCTACACACCGAAGCCGAGGCTTATTGTAATCGGTGCGGGCAATGACACAATTCCTGTCGTTCGCATGGCACTGGCTTCCGGGTTTCGAGTAGTGGTAGCTGACTGGCGTGAAGCGCTTGTCAGTGCAGACCGATTCCCGGGTGCAGAGCTCTTGGTTGGTTTTCCAGCTGAAATCTATCCTCGCCTCCAAATAACAAGTCAAGATTATATTTTGCTGCTAAGTCACCATTATCCACATGAACGAGGCTTCCTCGAATTGTTGTCAGCTGCAGATACAAATGTAAATTCAGCTTCAATTGCAGATATACCATACACCTATTTAGGTATTCTGGGTTCCCGGACGAGAACTTCCAGATTGATAGACGGCCTGCCTTCATTGCCTCGTTTACACGCACCGGTGGGCTTAACGATTGGATCAGAAGGACCAGAGGAGATAGCGATTGCTATCGTTGCAGAGCTGATCTCCGTTAAAAGAGGTCAGCCCTGGGGTGCCGGTAAGGAGGAGAAGCTAAATGCGGAAGGCAGGAATTATTCTAGCTGCAGGAAACAGTCAGCGAATGGGTGAACCCAAGGTGAATCTTCCTCTGGTTGATGAGATGACGATGGGAGCTGTAGTACTTCAACAGGTGGTTGCTTCTGAGCTGGACTTCATCGTCGTGGTCGTTAGACCGGATGATCCGCTGACATGGGTCAGTACAGCTGAAGAGCAGAAGGTATATATATCCGTGTGCCATGAAGCACGGGATGGAATGGCATATTCTCTGCGGCAAGGAATCAGAACAGTGAAGGAAAAAGGAGCCGATTGTGCCATGATACTGCTTGCAGACCAGCCCCTCATTCAACAGGCTCACATCAATCAACTGATTGCACGTTTAAAGTCTTCTCCTGATCTTGATTATGTAGCAGCCAAAGATCATGACGAGCTTAAGCCGCCCATTTTGTTTAGCCGTACCATGTTCAACTCTTTAATGCAGCTCAAAGGGGATGAAGGCGCACGCAAACTGCTGCGAAGCAGCACTATTCAAGGAATCGGTATTCCTTTTAATAAAGATCAGTTTCTGGACGCAGATACAAAGGAAGAGCTTGCTGTAATCAAACAAAAACTGTCGAAGGAAAGGCAGCTTGTACATTTGCATTCAGATGATCTCTATGAAGATACATAGGAAGCTGAAGGAGGTACTTCAATGTCATTGAATGAGCATAAGCCAATCACTTATCCCACGGTATGGCAGCCTGGAGATATATATGAAGCAAGGAATATAGCAGAAAAATTGAATGCAGGCTTTGTCTGGGCTTCAGGTACAACGCTTCTTCGAACACAGTGGGAGATGGGTACGGCGCTGATGCCCGAGCATCTAATCAGCCTGAATCGAATCCCGGAGATTCGGAACATATCAGAAGATCCAGAGAAGCTGAATATTGGAGCCATGTGCAGGCTCCGGACATGTACCGAGGATATTCGATTTCGGGACAGCTTCCGACTCATTCATGATGCAGCTGAAGTCATCGCGGCTCCTTCTATTCGGAATCTAGCCACCATCGGGGGCAATGTTGCTTCAGGTGTGGGCGATATCATTCCAGCCCTACTCGTCTATGATGCTTCATTGCTATGGCTTACCGAGAAGGGGCTTGAAGAAAAGAGCCTGCTGTCCTGGCTTGAGGAGTGGAAAACAGGACAGCGTAATGCTTCTGATCTGCTGCTGAACATCTATATTCCAGTAGAAACGAGGATCCATACGCATGGTCAGAAATACCGACCTGTATCCTTCTTTCACAAAATCGGCAGAAGAGAAGCTTTTACCCCTTCATTAGTGACCGTTGCAGTTCATGGTTCCATAAATGAGGCAGGCACATGGGATTCCATAGCGATTGCAGCAGGTGGAGGCTCCGGTCACGCGATGAGGCTTAGAGAAAGTGAAGCCTTGCTGCGCGAACATAAGATGAGCGAAGCCTCTCTAACCAAGCTGGCAGAAACGATTGAAGCAGAGTTCGTAACCTATTCAGATCTGTATGCCTCAGATTCTTATCGTAAGCTATCGGCTTCTAATCTGATTGTATCGAGCTTATGGAAGTCCTTGAACTAGGTAGTCATGGGAGAAGGAGTGTGAAGCTTCATGCGGCTAAACAAGGAAAACAGCGGAAAGAGATGGTATACCCGTCCAGACGGCAAAGAAAAAGTAACCGGAACACTTCAATATTTAACCGATAAATCACTTCCCGGCATGTTATATGGAAGGGTACTTCGAAGCATCCATCCCTATGCGAGGATCATTAGTGTAGATACAGCGGCTGCTGAAGGTCTTCCTGGTGTGCAAGCCGTGCTTACCCATAAGGATGTTCCAGGGATGAATGCCTTCGGCATCGCTACCCCTGATCAGCCTGTCTTCTGTGATGAATTTGTTCGCTACACAGGAGACGCAGTCGCAGCAGTAGCTGCAGACACGCTGGAAATAGCGGAAGCTGCCCTTAAGCTGATCAAGGTCGAATATGAGGTGCTGTCACCACTCAGCTCCCCAGAAGCAGCGCTTGCTCCAGATGCGCCTAAGCTCCACCCGCATGGCAATATTTTGCATCGTACAGAAGTGAAGAGAGGGAATGCAGAAGCTGCATGGATAGAAACAGAGCATATCATCAGAGAGACATACTATACGCCTCGTCAAATGCACACTTATATGGAAACAGAAGGAGGACTGTTCGTTCCGGAAGAGAACGGCAGACTCAGTGTGTACGCACCGACCCAGCATGGATACAAGGACAGAATGCAGCTATCCCGTATTTTAAACATGGAAGAGGAAATGATTCGGGTTGTCTCGAGCCCTATAGGCGGATCGTTTGGAGGAAAGGATGAGCTGAATGTTCAGCCCTACGGTGCGCTGCTCGCCCTGAGAACTAAACGTCCAGTCAAAATTCATAATTCTCGCAAAGAGTCTGTACGTGCCGGGTTGAAACGGCATCCGATGAAGATTGAGATGGAGACCGGTTTTACGAAAGAAGGGATGATAACCGCTCATCGTGTAAGGATTACCGCCGATACAGGAGCTTATGCCACGCTTGGCGCGCCTGTATTGAACTTTGCGACAGAGCATTCCATGGGTCCTTATTCCATTCCACATGTAGATGTGGAAGGGCTATCGGTCTATACCAATAATGGAGTTTCTGGCGAGTTCAGAGGGTTTGGCGGAAATCAGGCAATCTTTGCTATGGAAGGGCAGATGGATCGGGCTGCTGCACAGCTAGGAATAGATCCTTGGGAGCTAAGAAGACGGAACCTCAGAAGTAACGGTGATCCGGGACCACTTGGTCAGCAAATTTTGGTTACAAACGGGCTGCAGGAAGTATGGGAAGCCGTTCATCATTCAGATCTATGGATACAAGAGGAGCGTACCGAGCTTCCACCTTGGATTCGTAAAGGGAAGGGTGCTGCGATAGCAATGCACGGTGCGGGTCTTGGTTATGGCATACCTGATCCTGCCGGCGGCAGATTGCGGCTGAATGAGGAGGGGAAGATTGAGGCGGCCTTCAGCTACGAGGAATTTGGGCAGGGACTCGTATCGACCCTCGAAATTATGCTGTGTGAGCTGTTTAACTGTGTCCGGGAGGATCTTGAGATCGTAATAGGGGATACGGATCGTGTACCGCACAGCGGTTCCAGTACAGCTTCCCGGTCAACCACAATGGCTTGGATGGCATTGCAGCGGTTAAAGACACCATTCCGAGACAAGATAACTCTTCTCGCCAGCCAGGCGACCGGGATTCCTGCACACGAGCTTGTCACCGGACCAGGGGGAATTTGGCGCAGGAGCCAGGAGAGTAGAGAGGATCAATACAGGGTTCTGTCATTTCAAGCAATTACACAGCTAGCGTCAGCTGAAGAGCTTACCTTTGATACCAAATTTGATTACCCCACAACCCCCGATGAAGTCGTTGGTGGACATTATTTATATACCTATGCCGCGGTAATGGCAGAGGTTGAGGTGAATACCTTGTCAGGTCAAGTGAAGGTTGATGACATCAGACATGTCGTAGCAGCGGGACCAGTGATGAACCCCATGGGATATGTCGGCCAGATTGAAGGGGGCAGCGGAATGGCCCTCGGGTTTACGCTGATGGAAGATTCCCTCATGGAGAATAGTGAATACATGACAACAAATCTGGACACGTATCTTATTCCAACTATTCAAGATATGCAAAAAAGACTGGATGTAGAGGCGATTGAACATTTGCCGGAGAATGATCCATTCGGACCCAGGGGCATAGGAGAGATCGGATCCGTTGCTCTGGCTCCTGCTATTGTCAGTGCGATATACCAGGCAACCGGAGTCTGGCTTAATAAGCTGCCTGTTCAGAGAGAGCAGCTGATCAAGCCCGTTTTCAGTGACAAGAAGGAAGGGGTGCAGCCATCATGATGGGAAATGAAATGATCGAATGGAGCTGTACGATAAATGGTAGTAATGTTCAGCTGACGGTTCCGGCTACCGAGAGACTGGTGACGATCCTTCGGGATCGTCTTCAGCTGACAGGTACGAAAATAGCCTGTGAGATTGGCCGCTGTGGAGCCTGCATGGTGCTAATGAATGATGAGCCGGTAAACTCCTGTCTGCTTATGGCTTATCAATGTGATCATCAGCAGATCGTTACGATTGAAGGTCTCGCACCTTCTAATGATGATGAGCTTCATCCCATACAGCAGGCTTTTATTGATGAAGGCGGATTCCAGTGCGGATATTGCACACCAGGCATGATATTGACGACCAAAACATTGCTGGATGCTCATCCTGAACCGAGCCTGGAGCAGATTGAGAAGGCACTTTGCGGTAACTTATGCCGCTGTACTGGATACGGGGGAATTGTTCGCGCTGTACAGCAAGCAGCCTGTACGAGTGCGGTGAAGCCTGTGCAGGAATAATAGAGTAGGATTGGAATGACTCATATCGATAAGATATGGGTTGTTTTTTTGCAGGTTGTGCGAGCCGTGGAATAGATAGAGAGTTATACTCTGTATAATCTTAGTCAAACGTTATTGAGAATAACTGGCTTGATGCATTGTCTGATCAAGGGATTTGCACTATGATACATAGCAGAGAAGGCTATCGAGAAACAACGTATTATCCAAATCATTCATGCATATAGGAGAGTTTACATCATGTTATTAAGAGAGATCGAAGAAAGAGATAATAAGCCAGTTGAAGATTTAATCAGAACCTGTCTAATTGAATTTGGAGCGAATAAGCCGGGAACGGCATGGACAGATCCGAATTTGGGAGATTTCTATCATCTATACAACAAAGAAGGCTCTAAATATTGGGTTGTCGAGAAGGATTCCAAGATCATAGCGGGCTGTGGTATCGGACCCATCAGTGGATTCCCACATATATGCGAGCTGCAGAAAATGTATGCCTTCAAAGAAGCACGCGGTACGGGAGCAGCAAGACAGCTGCTGGAGGTCGCTTTGGATTATGCCCGATTGCACTACAGTGAATGTTACCTCGAAACGTTTAACAGCATGTCTGCGGCTAATCGATTCTACCAGAAGAATGGATTTGTGGCTTTAACGAAGCCTCTGATGGATACGGAGCATTTCGCATGCGATGCATGGTATATCAGATCACTGTAACTGGGTTCGATAAAGGTCGATAAAGGGATTCTATTCCTATCAGTTGAATAATAGGAGTGATATTGGATCAGCAGGAAGTTAACAAATCCTGATTGATACTAATATGATCAAGCGGCTGTTATATACGGCCGTTTTTTTGTTTATATAAAATCCCCGTCTAAATCGTGCTAGAAACGTGACTTATTAATCAAGGTTTCTGAAGGAGGAATGCAATAAAATGATGTACATCTTAGTTAATAAGTTAAAAAGATAGAATGGAGTGCATCGTATGCAGTACACAAACCCTGTTATTCCCGGATTTTATCCGGATCCCAGCATTTGCAGAGTGGGTGAAGACTATTATTTGGTTACCAGCTCTTTTCAATACTTTCCAGGTGTACCAATATTTCATAGTATCGATCTCGTGAATTGGGAGCAGATTGGACATGTACTTACAACAGAACAGCAGCTTCCCTTAACGAATGTACCGAGCTCATGTGGCATCTTTGCTCCTACAATCCGATACCATGAAGGCTGGTTCTATATGGTAACGACAAACGTAGGGGGCATCGGCAATTTCTATGTGAAGACACAGAATCCGGCAGGAACATGGTCTGACCCGATACGTGTAGCACAGGATGGAATTGATCCTTCCCTTTTGTTTGATGAGGATGGTAGTGTCTACTTTCAGTCAACCCGTTCCGGAGATCAAGGGGATGGAGTTTATCAATGTGAGATTGACATAGAAACCGGCGACATGCTGACAGACAGTCGTCTGATCTGGACGGGAACAGGAGGCGCATACCCGGAAGCCCCTCATTTGTACCGGATAGGGGATTACTATTATTTGATGCTGGCCGAGGGGGGAACCGAGTACGGGCATATGGAGACCATAGCGAGAAGCAAACAGCCTTACGGGCCATTCGAAGCTTGTCCCCATAATCCCATTCTGTCCCATCGTAGCCTGAAGAGCAGCATTCACGCTACAGGCCATGCTGATATCATTGAAGCTCATGACGGCAGCTGGTGGGCTGTATTTTTGGGTATCAGGCCGGCTTCTTACCCGATGAGGCACCATTTGGGAAGAGAGGTATTCCTAGCACCTGTGACTTGGACCGAGGATCAATGGCCAATCATTGGTAATGGAGGACGAGTTGAGCCTGTTATGGATGCACCACAATTTATAGGGAATCCGCTGCCAAAGAAACCTATTAGAGATGACTTTGACCAGGCTGAGCTTGGAGTAGATTGGACGTTTCTGCGTAATCCGAGACCGGATAGCTGGTCATTGACAGAGCGGGCAGGTTATCTAGCGCTCCGAGGAGATTCCGTTACACTCGGTGATATCGGATCTCCGGCATACATAGGACGCAGGCTAAGTCATTTTAAGAGCAGAGTAACGACTTCGGTTGAATTTGAGCCTGCGGTCGATGGTGACGAGGCAGGACTTACCGTATATATGAATGAGAAATACCATTATGAACTGGCGATCGCTTCTGTGAATGGATGCAAGAAGATTATATTCAGAAGAACCGCAGGTTCCTTGAAAGTCGAAGAGCATTATGACTGCCCTTCAGGACCAGTTCAGCTGGAGGTTCAAACCGACCGAGAATACTTCACCTTCTCATTTCGTGATTCGGCTGGTTTTGTATCGGTTACAGCTGGAACGGCGGAGACGGCCTTCCTGTCTACAGAAGTTGCCAGCGGTTTTACGGGGGTTATGATTGCGATGTTCGCGGCAAGTCCTGCTGGTGATGCTGTGCCTTCCTATTTCGATTGGTATGAGTATGAACCTCAAGATGAATAGAATAGAATGAAGGAGCCTCTATTTTCTGACCATTCAATACTATTAAATGTTTTTTTAAAATGACAAAAGAGACAGATTGACATCAAGAATGACGTCGATCTATCTCTTTTTTTGTATTACATAGCACTATACATTTCTCTATACATCAGGATGAATCACTTTGCCTGAATGCTTTGGGGGAGAAGCCATATGCTTTTTTAAATTGTCTCGCAAAATAATTACTGTCATTGAATCCGGATTGATATGAAATTTCCGTAATGGGGAGCCGGGTCAATCTCAACAACTGACAGGCCCGCTCTAATCGGAGACGCTGTAGATACGCCATCGGTGAGGTTTGGTAATAGGATTTGAAGATCCGGTTCAGATGCCTCACAGAGACATCGGCATGCGCTGCAACCTCTTCAAGTGTGATCGGCTCCAAGTAATGATCTTCGATGTAGGAAACCGCTGCAGCCAGGTGCATGACATGGCCACCCGTATCGGTATCATTATTCTCATAGTGGCGGGACAAGTGCACAACCAGCTCCATAAATCGGGAGATGAGCATTGTTTTATAGCCCTGCTGCTTGTTCTCATATTCATCAATCATGGTAGTCAGAAGGGAGGTGACATAGTCCAAATTAGTGAGTGACATATAAAGCTTACTAGCATTCGACTGAATGTTCCGATAGAGCGGCTCAAGTACAAATAGTGCTTGATAACCTTTTGAAGCATTTAGATCAGAGCCTATGTAGGTCAACAAATCAGCCTTGTACATAATGTTGCAGATTCTAAAATCCTGAGGATCCTTGTACCCATGAACGGTCTCGCCGTTAATGACAAATACATGCCCTTTCTTGATAAAGGATACTTCATTATTAACGATATGGTTTGCATGCCCTTGAAGAACGATGACCAGTTCTGAGAATTCGTTATGTCTATGCAAGGTCGTATCCTCATCGTGACCGCCATATTGAATAAAGAACGGAAACTCTTCATCCAGTGTAAACCAGTTTAATTGTACCTTATTCACAATATCACCACAGAGCCGTACATCATCATGTCTATATCATCCTATATTGCTGACTGAAAAATCAAGGTTTGTGTTCTATTTATTCCATATACTGTGATTAAGAATTTGTTGTAAACGCATTCATCAATGAGATCAGAAATTCATAAGAAATAGGGGGTTCTAGAGATGAGACCTAGTTTGAAGAAAAAGAGAGTCGCCGCTTTGTTACTCACAAGCTCCTTACTCCTGGCTGCTGGATGCGGCAGCTCCACAGGGAGTGATGCACCCGAGAGTACAGATGAAGATGGGCCGATTACATTCACATTCTTCGGTGCAGATGCCAGTCCCAATTGGAACAGAATGGAGGATGCTGTAGGCAAGAAGATTACGGAAATGACGGGTGTAACCATTAATGCAGAGTTTGATATCTCCAGCGGAGGCGGAAATGACCGGATTTCACTCATGGCTGCAAGCGGCGAATATCCTGATTTAATTTTTCCTAAAGGGAACTTATCCAGACTGGTAGAAGCTGGAGCTATGCTCGATCTTACAGACTTAATTGAAGAACATGGACCAAACATCAAGAAAGCTTATGGTGAGCATTTCAATCGATTAAAATACAGCAATGAGGATCCATCGATATATTGGCTTCCAACCAATGGTGCTATTGACCAAACGTATTTCGATGCCACAAACGGGGTAGCCATTCAACACCGTGTTGCCAAAGAGCTTGGGTATCCCGAGATCAAGACCATAGAGGATTACGAAAAAGTAATTCGAGAGTATTATGAGCTGCATCCAACTACAGAAGACGGTCAGCCGACGATCCCGCTCACACTGAGCGCAGATGGATGGCGGAGAATGATTACGGTAACGGACCCTGCAGTAATGGCTACAGGCGGTCCAGGGGATGGGGAGTATTTCATTGATCCCGAGACTTATGAAGCGCAGCTTCATTACAAGCGTCCCGAAGAGAAAGAATATTTCCGTTGGTTAAACAAATTGTGGAACGATGGTTTAATAGATAAAGAAAGCTTTGTTCAGAAGGATGATCAGTATAAGGCCAAAATTGCAAGTGGTCGTGTGCTATCCCTGTTCGATCCAAACTGGGGATTCAGTGATGCAGAGAACGCGCTCAAAAGCTCGGGCATGGACGAAAACACGTATGGATTCTATCCAGTTACCTTGGATGAGTCCTTCAAGCGCGCAGACTTTCAGCCAATGGGCTTCGATGGATATGGTATTGGTATAACGGTGGATGCGAAGGATCCAGTTCGTGCTATCAAGTTCTTAGACTGGCTGTCCTCTGAGGAAGGGCAAATTTTAAGAAACTGGGGTATCGAAGGCGAGCATTATGTTGTAGAGGATGGGGTCCGGAAGATTCCGACAGACATTCAAGATCGAAAAAACAACGATAACAGTAACTTTACCAAAGAAACAGGGATTGGTCTCTACAACATATTTGGAGCACATTATGGTGACGGCGTGAAGGATTCGACGGATAACTACTACACAACTAATTTCCCGGAGCAGATTCAAATGGGGTATTCAGAGGCTGAGAAGGAAGTGCTTGCAGGCTACGGAATCAGCACCTGGAAGGAACTATTCCCATCCGAAGATGAATTCGCAGTTAAAGAGTGGGGAGCTGCATACAATATGCCAATCCCGACCGACAGCGGAAATTACAATGTTATCTACCAAAAAACGCAGGACATTATTCAGAAGCGCATTCCTGAAGCAATTATTGCAGCTCCGGATCAATTTGATGCCATCTATGACAATATGCTTGCTGAGCTGGATAAAGAAGGCGCAGTAGAAATGGAGCAGCAATATACGGGATGGATTAAAGATCGAGTGAGATTGTGGACCGGTCAGGAAATAGATTAAGAAAGATGAATACAGGGATTAAGAGGTTGTTAATCGCCTGAGTATTAAAGACTGGATTAGAAAGTCGCCTTCATGGCGGCTTTTTTGATATGGAAATCCACGGCGAGTTTACTGTGCCATATAGGAATGAATCACTTCGTGTTAAAGAAATGTCTTAACAAATAGCCAATCAATGCTTATAATGTTCAGAGCTTTGTCTTTTTTCGGAAATCTCATGCTTGTGCATGCATCTTCAGGGGGACAAGCCTGTGGCTTGTTATGTAAGACCGAAACAAACTTAAGCTAAATTCATAAGAAATAAGGTGTATACTGCGCATGCTGCATAATCCAACAGGTAAAGAGCGGTTAGCTTTAGCGTTTTTGTTAAGCTTGCTCGGCATATTAGGACCGTTCAATATCGATATGTACCTTCCCAGCTTCCCCGAGATTGGAGAGGATCTGGGTGCAAGAGCTTCACTTGTTCAGTTAAGCTTAACTTCATGCTTGATTGGTCTCGCTGTAGGTCAAATTATTGTAGGTCCCATTAGTGACGCTCGCGGTCGAAAAATCCCGCTGCTCATTTCACTCAGTTTATTTGCTTTGTCATCGTTATTTTGTGCCCTTGCGCCTAATATTTCTCTGCTGATTGCGGCAAGGTTCCTTCAAGGCTTCACCGCTGCTGCCGGACTTGTAATCTCACGTGCGGTGGTGCGAGACGTGTTTGACGGCAGAGAGCTCACGAAGTTTTTTGCCTTGCTGTCAGTCATTAATGCTGTAGCTCCAATGGTAGCGCCGATGTCTGGGGGAGCTATCCTGCTCATACCGTCAGCAAACTGGCAATCGATCTTTTATTTCCTATGTTTGTTTGGACTCTTTATCGTGCTGATCATCGGGATGCGTCTCAAAGAAACACTGCCTCCGGAGAAGAGGATGCCAAGCTCGCTTGGACATTCCGTGAAGACGATGGGAGACTTGTTTAAGGATAAGGTGTTCATGGGATACGCCCTTACCGTCGGGTTTATTCATGGCGGGAGCTTTGCCTATGTCTCAGGAACCCCATTTGTTTATCAGGAGATCTATGGAGTGTCACCACAAGTATTCAGCGTCCTGTTTGGCATTAACGGGATTGCCATCATCTTCGGAAGCTTTCTGATTGGTCGTTTTGGCGGTATTGTTCCTGAACGAACACTGCTCAGAATTGGGGTATGGGTAGCCGTTAGTGCTACACTCCTGCTCTTAATTACAACCGTACTGCGCGGACCTTTATTCCTCGTTGTGATATGTATCTTCATCTATATGATTACCATCGGAATTGTCGCGACAAGTACTTTCACGCTGGCAATGGAGCATCAAGGACATCGGGCTGGAAGCGCCAGCGCGGTATTAGGTTTAGTACCACTGCTGATCGGTTCTGCCGTTTCTCCTCTCGTCGGTATTGACGAAACAACCGCAGTGCCCATGGGAGCTATTTTATTCGTTACAGCCTGCTTGGGAGCATTCGTATTTACGAAACTGACCCGTGAGAATAAGCCAACTGATATTGGCAAATATTAATCGTGAGGCAGCCGAATTGGCTGTCTTTTCTTATATATAATCTTATATATAATCAACACAATAAAATTCAATAAATTCATTTTTATTTCTTCGTTTTGAACTCGGCTGCTTCCGGTTATTAATAGTATAGTTCTAGAAAAATAGAGGGGGAACTGAATGTCTGACTTAATCACAAAAAGCAAGCATTGGGAAAGTCTGTTTTACAGAGCTCCGATTCCCTCTGCGCTTGTGTTGGAAGAAAATGGCGTATGCGTCAATGTGAATAAGGCCATGGAGAACTGGCTGGGTATAAGCAGTGATCAGGTGAACTCACAACTGACTTTATTAGATATCATGGTGAATCCGAATCCTACTGAATTCAATCTTGTCCATATTGTGCAGCAGCTGAAGACAACTGAAGAAATGTCAATAAGCCGGCGCCTGCAATTCGTGGATCAGCGGGGCGCCGTCAGCACAGCAGACATGTGGATCAGTCTTATAGAGGAAGAAGGGTATGTCATTGTACAATTTGTCCCTTCTCCATCGAATAGTCCAGTAAGCAAGGTACAGAGCTTAGAGCCTGATGATATGGAGCGGGAGCTGCTGGAATATAAATCTCTTTTTAAATACAACCCGCTCGGCGTAGCGTCTTTAGATCTAAATGGTAACCTGATTCGAGTTAATGAAGGCCAGTGTGCGTTGACGGGGCATACCCAGGAGGAGCTGTTATCAGGTCATTTTTCACCCTTAATTGATCCGGACAGTTTACAGAAAACCCACGATCACTTCGCTCAAGCGGCCAAAGGAATTCCCCAGGAATACAATATCAAAATGCTGCATAAATCCGGTCATACCTTCGAAGCTCACGTCATCAATGTGCCTATCATTATGGATGGCCGTGTCGTAGGTGTCTATGGCATTACAGCCGACACAACCGAAAACACCGTCTATTTGAAGCAAATCGAGAATCTGGGTAAACAGCTGGAGTTAATCTTGAATACGGTTAAGGATGCGATCTTCGGTGTGGATTCGGAAGGACGGATATTGTATTTAAATAAAGCAGGTGCGAAGCTGCTGACAATGAACGAGGATGGGGTAATTGGATCTCGGCTGGCGGATTATCTAAACCAGTTTAATGAAAACTACTATCCGTACGACAAGAATCAGATGCCGATCCACAGAGCGATTCTATCAAATGAAGCACACACCTGTGTTCAAGAGGCAGTCTTTGGAAAAGAGGATGGCACCACTTTTATTGCCGAATATCAAGTGCATTCTATTATAGATCAGGAAAAAAAGGGTTCTGTCGTGGTTCTCAGAGATTTGACTTCTATGAACGAAATTATGAAAGCAAAGGATGAGGCGGAACGGGCAGAAAAGGAAAAATCCGAATTCCTATCCATCATGAGCCATGAAATTCGAACACCTATGAACGCCATTATGGGGATGGCTTCTCTGCTTGCAGACACGAATCTTAATGAAGAACAGCTCAGCTATGCGGAGATTATACTTAGCAGCGGTGATTCACTTATTCAAACATTGAATAATATTCTCAGTCTGAGCAAGCTGGAAACTAGCCGGGTAGAGGTACAGCAAACCTCATTTAATTTTCATGATGTGTTAGATGAAGTGACGAATCTCTTCAGTGTACAGGCAAGAAATAAGGGAATCATGCTAACGAAGGAATGTGATCAAAGAATACCGCACAGTATGATCGGTGATGTAGCAAAAATAAGGCAGATTCTCATCAATTTAATCAGCAATGGAGTGAAATTTACGGAATACGGTGAGGTGTCGATCCGAGCTGAATCAGTTCATATCCCTGGCCGCAAGCGAGTACTGTTGATGGTTCAGATTCAGGATACAGGGATCGGCATACCAAAGCACAAGGAACGGCTTCTGTTTCAATCCTTCTCTCAATTAGATCCCAAGATTAGCCGCAATTACGGAGGTACGGGTCTGGGGCTGGCGATAACAAAACGCCTCCTTGAGCTAATGGGAGGCAGCATCAGTGTTCAAAGTATAGAAGGGAAGGGAACGACATTCCAATTTTTACTGGAGCTGGAACATTTCTAAGATGAGGAATTTAAATAGGGAAAGCAGGCCATGGGGCGTAAACCTCTTAAGCGGCCTGCTTTTTGTTATCTCCGGAAGCTACGATGAATATCTCGGTTATACAAGCAAGAATTTTATTGACATAATCTAGGGGAGTATCTATTATTGTAAACAGTGATGATAATGATAACCATTATCAATAATGATTATCATCTAGTAATAATTATAAAATACATAGAGATTTGAGGGGGAAATGCAGTGCGTAATGCAAAGAGTTTGGTGTTCATCGTGTTAATGTTTGCTCTGGTGCTTGCTGGTTGTGGAGGTGGTTCAGGTACCGCTTCGAATGAAACTTCCGGGTCTGGAGAGTCAACGAATCCGCCTGCACAGAGTGCAGACAGCAATACGAGTGAGCCGCAGACGAGAACCATCAAGCATGTGCTGGGAGAAACAGAAATTACAGGTGTACCACAGCGTGTTGTTGCTCTGGAGTGGTTGTATGCTGAAGATGTGATGGCCCTTGGTGTTCAGCCCGTTGGGATTGCTGATATTGAAGGGATGAATACATGGGTTGATATTCCGGTTGAGATTGGTGGAGATGTGACGGATGTGGGTACACGTCAAGAGCCTAACCTGGAGATTATCGCCTCACTGAAGCCTGACCTCATCATCGGGCTTAAATCCAATCTTGGATCCAATTATGAAGCCTATACCAAGATCGCACCGACACTTGTGTTTGACCCTTATCCTGCTGAGGGAGAAGGAGATCAGTATGAAGAGATGCTGAGTACTTTTAATACGATCGCAGACGTGCTGGACAAGAAAGACGAAGCAGAAAAAGTACTCAGTGAGCTGGATCAAGCCTATGCTGACTCCAAAGCGAAATTGGAAGAGGCCGGTATGACTGAACGTCCGTTTGCACTTGCCATGGGATTCAGCAACCAAAATGCAGTAACCTTCCGTATATCGACGGATAATTCACTTGCGGTCAAGATTTTGGAGCACATCGGCTTGACGAACGCATATAAGCCTAGTCAATTTGAACCTTACGGCTTCACAACGACGGATGTAGAAGCTCTGCCAGCTCTGGAAGATGCGAATTTCCTTCATATTATTCAAGAAAGCGATAATGTCATCGATAATCAGCTGAAGGACAATCCGGTCTGGAATGGACTGAATTTCGTTAAAGAGAATCGTGTATATGCGCTTGGCGGTGATATGTGGCCATACGGCGGCCCATTATCCGCACAGGTCATGGCACAGAAGACGGCTGATTTGCTTACACAATGAAATTAGGGAAATATCGGGCTCAAGGTTCTGAGCCTGCGAGCATTCATCCAGCCCCCTCCGTCGCATCGGGGAGGGGCTGGAAGCCGTTATGGATGCTAGTAGCAGGAGTTGTATCGCTGTTATTACTTACATTTCTCAGCCTGACTCAAGGTTTAGCTGATATATCCGTCAAGACCGTGGTGCAGGCCCTGACAACTCCTCAGGATCTGGCAGAGCATCACATGATCCGCAGTGTTCGGCTGCCCAGAACAGTGATAGGTCTCTTGGCTGGCGCAGCACTTGCGGTATCAGGTGTGCTGATGCAAACTGTTACGCGAAATCCGCTCGCATCAGAGACGACCCTTGGTGTTAACGCCGGTGCTTACCTGGCTGTCGTCGCAGGCATGATCTTCTGGCCAGGACTTCAGCATATGTATGCACTGCCCTTGGCGGTCATCGGGGGGACTCTAGCTGCCCTGTCCGTGTTTGCGCTTGCGGGCAAAACAAAGGGTTCTCCGCTTCGAATTGCCTTATCAGGGATGATCGTAACCCTTGTGTTATCCTCGGTGACAAGTGCGCTGCTGCTGCTGAATCAGCAGACGACTCAAGGTATTTTTTTATGGGGCTCGGGATCACTGATTCAGAATGACTGGGACGGAGTCAACTTTACATGGCCTTGGATTATAGGCGGGCTCCTTGTGCTGATCATGGGAGTAAGGCAATGGGATGTGCTGACACTAAACGAAGAATCCGCACGTTCCATTGGACAAAAAGTAGGGACGATTCGCTTCCTTGCCATGGGTGCTTCCGTATTGCTAGCCTGTGTTACGGTAAGTGTGGTAGGTCCTATCGGATTTATCGGACTCGTTGCACCTCATCTTGTGCGATTGTCCGGAGTGAATCGACACGGGGGATTAATTCCGCTTGCTGCTCTATGGGGTGCAGCTCTGTTAGTAGGTGCTGATACCATCTCCCGTACATTTGTCGATGCATACGGGGAATTACCGGTTGGTGCAATAACGGCAATGATCGGAGCTCCTTGTCTTATATGGCTTGCCTTGCGTGTATCCCGATCGATGATTGGCAGCAGTGATAGTTCTGGCAGCTCCATGATGACAGGGACCAGCCTGCGTCGGATGCCATATCCATTGCTTGTTGGTATATTCGGTGGATTGTTGGTGCTTGTATGGATCGTCAGTCTGATGAATGGAAGCTTGTACATCCCATTTGCGGAAGTAGCCGCATTATTCACCGGAGGCGGTGACGAAATGTATCGCTCAATTCTGCTGGATAACAGGCTGCCTAGGCTCCTGACTGCTGGTTTATCAGGTATGGCGATTGCCGTCAGTGGATGCTTACTGCAAAATGCTGTTCGTAATCCGCTCGGTGATCCTCAGGTCGTCGGAGTTACTAGTGGCGCAGGAGCTGGAGCATTGCTCATAATGGTTAGCTTTCCGGCATTATCTGCGAATTGGATTCCAGTTGGTGCGGTGATTGGTGGAATCGTCGCTGCTGCGATTGTCTATGCGGTATCCTGGAAAAGGGGACTTCATCCAACGGTTCTTACACTCGTTGGGATCGCTGTGGCTGCCTTTGGATCCGCAATTATTAATCTAATGATTATCCATGCCGAGCTAGATGTCGCACCTGCCTTGTCATGGATGGCAGGCAGCACCTACAATCGAAGCTGGACAGAGGTCTTACGTATTCTTCCCGCAATCCTTATTCTGCTACCGCTTGCAGCATGGCTGGGACGAAGGGTTGACCTGTTGACCTTCAGTGAAGATACATCCAATGGTCTTGGGCTTCATGTTCGGAATACGCGTATCTATGTTGCGGTCATTTCTGTACTCCTTGCTTCAATCGCAGCGGCTAATGTCGGCTCTGTTGGTTTCATCGGATTACTTGCACCTCATGCGGCAAGGATGCTCGTAGGCTCCAACCATCGGAAGTCAATGGTGATCGCTGCTTTAATCGGTGGCATCCTCCTGGCCGGTGCGGATTTGATCGGTAGAGTGGTGATCATTCCGAAGGAATTGCCTTCGGGCATTGTTACTGCACTGCTGGGAACACCTTATTTATTATATTTGATGAGTCAAACCAATAAGCTAAAGCGAAAGTAAGTTAGTGAATGGTCAATCAAAACCTTAAAGCTATCCTGACGCGTAATAACGCAGGGATAGCTTTTTTGTTGCCATGTTCCACGTTGATATGCTTCACAAAATAGGGCAGGGGTTACACAGCGAGCTTGTATCTATTTATACTGATCAAAAACTAACATATAATGTTATTTTATTTGGGTGATGACTTGAATATGAACATGAATAGGTTGAATAATTAAATAATTTTGTGCACGATTCCGAAATAGTGTCAATTATATTGACCTAATGAAGCACTAAAATTATCATAATATCAAATTAAGAATTCAATCTTAATCGAATGGTAACTATTCTACAGGACGGAGTGAAAATATGAGCAAGCGAAAGGAGATGGAAATCTACAAGGCAATCAAATTGGCGATAACTCAGCATAAGCTTCTTCCGAATACTCAATTAGTTGAGGACTCGCTCGCTGAAGCTTTTCAAGTCAGCCGAACTCCAATTCGAAATGTGCTTAGAAGATTGGCGATCGAGAAGCTGGTTACAGATATTCCGTACAGAGGTGCATTTGTATCCTGTCCCAGTGCGCAAGAAGCGAGAGAAGTATTTGAAATGAGGAGGGTTATAGAGTCCTCGATGGTCAAAAAGCTCTGTACCATTGTCAAGCCAGAACAGCTCGGTCCACTGGAGACTCTAGTACTGGAGGAACATAAGGCCAGCCATGAGGGAGACATAGTAGGAGCGCTTGATGTCACCGTAGATATTCATTTGAAGCTGGCAGAGCTGGCAGATAATTATTACTATTTTCACTTTCTAGAAGAGTTAATATCACTAACTTCTGTCATTATTGCAATATACGGAACCAATAAAAGCTTTTGCCAAGATCATCAAGAGCTAATTAAGGCGATTATCCGCAAAGATGAACAAGAAGCGGTTCAGATTATGACCGATCATTTATGGCAAATTGAGCGATCGCTTAATTTTTCGGAAAAGTCAGTAACCACACTGAATTTCAAAGAAATTTTTCAGTGAATTTTTTTTGCTGCGGATTGTATCCAATCTTGGATTCCAAATCTTCCTGAAACGAATACAAAGGAGTGGGGAGAGTTGAAAAAAGCACCTATGATTCTGGCTTTGATCCTAGCGTTATCGAGTGGACTGACGGCATGTGGTGGACCTACAGATAGTGAAACGATGAGCGGCGACGAAGATAAAATGACGATCACTGTAATGCACAGGTATCAAAAATCGAATATAGGTAAGAGTCCTGAGGATACAGCTGTGTTGGATGGCCTTGATAGGTTCAGGAAAGATTACCCTGACATCGAAGTGGTAGAAGAGCAGCTGCAGAACGAGGATTACTCGATTAAAGCACAGGCGCTTGCGGCTGCAGATGATATGCCGGACGTATTCATCGTACCTGGATCGTGGATGACCAACTTCGTAAATAATGAAATTGTACTCCCTCTGGATACAGAGCTGGGGAAACGACCTGAGTGGAGAGATGGATATCGGCCTGGAACGCTGGATGCAGGGACAAGAAACGGTCAGGTGTATGGAATTCCGATCGCCGCAGGTCCAACACATTTAATATACTACAATGCAGAACTATTTTCGGAAGCTGGATTTACCGAATTTCCAACCTCATGGGGCGAATTGATGCAAGCCGGTCAAAGACTCGCGGATAAAGGAATAAATCTCTTTTCATACGGTGACAAATCAAAAGGTTATGCCATTTCCAGCTGGATCAGTGCGTTGACAGACCGGTTCACTGGTCCTGAATGGACGGAATCTATATTAGCAAAAGACGGGGCCAAGTTTACGGATGATGGGTTTGTAGAGGCTGTTACGATAATGAGTGATCTAGCTAGCGCCGGATACTTAAACAAGGATCTCAACTCGATTGATACCGAGACGATGGTCAATTACTATTTCGAGGGACGTTCTGCAGCATTTGTCAGTGGAATATGGTCGGCAATGAACATTGTCAACAATGCGCCAAGCCATATTAAGGAGACTACACGAGTAGCTGTATTCCCGGGAGTAGAAGCCGGACTTGGTCATGCACTCAGTTCATCTGGAGGAGCGGGAGTATATTATAGCATCAACTCTAAAGTAGAGCCAGGAAAGAAGCTGGATGCGATGATGACACTCCTTGAGTACTTGACAGGAGCTGACAGCGCGAAGCTGATGGCAGAAGTAGGCGGCTTTCCCGCTTATGATCCCGGAACATTCGATACTTCCAAACTTCATCCCATAGCACTCGCTGCCTATGAGGCTAGTGCGGCGGCAGAAGCGACCAAGATCTTCGACCTGTGGTTTGACGCTTCTATCGTTGAAGTTATTAATACGGAGATTCAAGGGGTAATGGCAGGATCCATTACACCCGAGAAATTTGCTGAAAGCACCCAGCGTGCATACGAGACATTTCTAAATAAGCCTTAATAATCTTATACCTAAGTATACGACTCGAAGATTAGTAGGGGGTGATCTGGATTTATGGGAAAGGCGCTGAGACCCAAGGGGTGGCTAATTCTACTGTACCTGCTGCCAGGATTGTTGGTTTATTCTTTTGTCGTCCTATTACCCATCCTTGCAGCCTTTCGCGACAGCTTCTATTCATGGACAGGTGGTCCGAAGAAGACTTTTATTGGCATGGATAATTACAAGGAGCTGCAGGATGAGGTGTTTTGGACTGCATTTGTGAACAATGTACTCATGACGGTGTACGGATTGATTGGACAAGTGGGGCTTGGTTTTGTATTTGCTCTCTTGCTCATGTCAAAGCTGGTTAAGATGAAAGGGCTGCACCGCACAATGAGTTATTTTCCCTCTACGCTTGCACCCGTCATTATCGCCTTCTTGTGGATGATGATCTACAACTACAACTACGGTCTGTTAAACGGAGGTCTTCGTGGAGCAGGACTTGGAGAATGGGCACAATCTTGGCTGGATTTGACGGGCCCTATTGTATTGTTAGTATCCATACCGTTATCTTGGCAAAATATTGGTTTCTTTACTCTTCTCATGCTTGCCGGCCTGTCCTCCATTAACAAAGAAGTGCTGGAAGTAGCAGAACTGGATGGAGCTACAGGCATACGCAAAGCATGGTATATCATGATCCCACTAGCAAAACCAACACTTCTCGTCGCATCCCTCCTATGTATAGCCAACAATATGCGTGGTTTTGAGCATATATATGCGCTGACCGGTGGTGGACCGGGTAACGCTTCATCAGTAATGGCTCTTTATGCGTATGAAACTTCCTTTCTTCGTTTCCGATACGGCTATGGATCAGCGCTGGCTATTGCCATCATTACGCTGACGATGCTGATTATTCTCTTATGTACATTAGTAATGCAGAAACGTCAGAATGAGAGTGGGGGAGCCTTGTGATGGAGCTCGAGCTCAGGAAGCAGCGCAGTATTCAGAAATTCGTCCCAAGGCTCGCCGGCTTGGCGGTTAATGCCATTATGTTTATCTTTACTATTAGTTGTATTTATCCTCTTATCTGGATTGTCTATTCGTCCCTCAAGACACAACCAGAATTCGCGAACAGTATTTTGAGCCTGCCCCAAAATCTTCATTTTGCAAACTACGTAGAAGCACTTGAGCTGACCAATATGCTGCAGCTGTCTTGGAACAGTGCAAGGGTGACCTTTTTATCCGTTCTGGGCATTGTCATAATCTCATACGTTACGGGTTATATTGCAGCACGCCTTAATTTTAAAGGGAAAAAATTAATGATCTTCTATTATTTATTTGGTATGCTGGTGCCAATTCATGCTCTATTGGTTCCCATCTATTTGCTCTTCAAAAATTGGGGGCTGGATGACCAGTGGTACACACTGATTATCCCATACATAGCCTTCAATCTATCCATGCCGATAATGCTCATCTACAGCTATGTGGTGGGAATTCCGAGAGAAATAGAAGAAGCTGCGGCTATA
The DNA here is from genome assembly GCF_000732325.1 of Paenibacillus sp. TCA20. GTDB lineage: Bacteria > Bacillota > Bacilli > Paenibacillales > Paenibacillaceae > Paenibacillus > Paenibacillus urinalis. Next base: position 387,367 of record NZ_BBIW01000002.1, on the reverse strand, counting down.
GACGGACTAAGCTTCAGCGGTACGATGTTTAAAATTGTTGTCCCCATGGCGGTACCTGTGCTTACCACCGTTGCTATATTACAATTCTTTGCTTGTTGGAACGAGTTCTCGTTCGCACTTGTGTTACTGAATGATGAATCGCTCCGAACGGTACCCTTGGGCATGTCTTATTTTAAATCTCAGTATAGTACCAACTATCCTCAGTTAATGGCGGGAATGGTAATGTCCATGCTTCCGGTAGCCGTCTTATACTTCGCATTCAGCTCTCGTATCATTGCAGGTGTGATGAGCGGAGCAGTCAAAGGATAGCATGCAGAAGAATGATGAAAATTATATGGAGGGAACAAATCATGCTAAATCAGCAACTGAACGTACCAGGAAAGATAGAGTCTGTGCAACCGAGAGTGCCGGACCGTTCCAAGTGGAATGAGTCCTTTTACAGAAGATCGATGGAATTGCCAGATGAATTGCTGATTGGCGCAATTGACAGCCATGTTCATGCCGGCCCCGTTCTGAACTCGAATCCGGGACATTTTGATCCGATTCAGGTCGCTCAGGAAGCGGCATCTGCTGGAATGAGAAGCATCGTTTATTATGATGTATTCGGTTGGGCATCAGGAATGGCATGGATCGTTAACAGACATGTGCCGGGAATACATACCTATGGAGGTTATCTGATGAATTCTTGTCACGGTGGAATTAATCCTCGCTCTGTAAAAACAGCGCTGCATCTGGAGGAAGGCTGCCGTTTCATTAGTTTTGGATCCCATTGCACAAGACATTCTGCCGAGAGGGAGTCCACCCTGATTGACGGCAAGTTGGTTCCCTTTAAAGATGCCTTCCCTAAGTTTGCACAGGAGGAGCTGCCTGTAGCGACATCCATCCCTCTAGAAGGACCCATTTCAGAAGGACTGCATGAAATATTGTCTATGATCGCAGAGCGTCCGGAGGTATATTTAAACACCGGGCATGTATCGGTACCGGAAGCACTTAGACTACTGGATTTGGCAGAAGAATACGGAATCAGGAAAGTATTGATTGCCCACCCAGTGCGTGGACAGATGACGATCGAGCAGCAGAAGGCAGCTGCAGCGAGAGGTGCCTTTCTTGAAGCCTGCCTTGTGGACTGGCTGTATCCGGATGTACCTAGAACACATTATTACGTCGAAAAAGAATACATGGACATGGGAGCGGAGTTGGGACGTTTCTCTAATGCCACTGCTTGGATGAAAACAATCAGAGAAGTAGGCATCGATCAGTTTGTGCTCGGAACAGATTATGGTATTCGTGCAGCTCCGACTCCCGTTCAAGGGATGCGCACGATGATTTCTACAATGCTGGATTACCAATTCTCGCCTGATGATATTTACCAGATGGTGGCAACTAACCCCGCGAAGCTGATAGGTATGCAAGATTAGAAGGAGGAATGCTGCTGTGACAGATAATCGCTTCTCTGCTGTGCAATCGGAGCTGATTGTAATACTGGAAGCTATTCCTCCAGAGAGTATGCGGCTCTATGTCGACCGATATTTGGGAAGATTAGAGGATGCGGTCATAGGTGATCCTGATCTGCTGTTAACGCTCGAGACCTATGTTTCTTGTCAAGGTCAAATTAGTGAGCTTGCTTCCAAACTATTCATTCACCGCAATACTGCCGCTTATCGGCTAATGAAGCTGGAACGGCTGCTGAATATGCAGCTAAAGTCCACGGACAGTCTGCTGCTGCTGCATCTGGTGTTTATGTTTCGCAGCATCTTAGAGATCAGGGGGAAGGAAGTCAGTTTACCTGAAGTGAATTTGAGCGCAAGTCATTACAAGTTATCTCGTAAAGTATAAAGGCACTCAAAACGATTAGCCGAGGCTCAGCTTGTTGGAGCCTCTTTTTTGTTTCATTATTTCAGAAGGTATTGACATGACCTTCAATAAAGTATATAAATTAATAGACTTTATAAAGTTTATTTATAAAGTCTATTTCACAATTGGATAGCAGGTGATCTCCATAGAAAAAGCAAGTGCAAGTCTAATGAAACAGATGAATTTGAACATGATTCGTCGAGTGATGAAACAGAGTGGAACCGGAACCAAGCCGCAGCTTGCAAATAAGACAGGGCTGAGTGTAGTCACAATCAATTCACTAGTGAAGCATTTGGTAGACAGCGGAGAGCTGTTTGAAGATAAGATTCAGGTGTCCAGCGGCGGCAGGCCTGCCCTTACTTATCGATTTAATTATAACTATAGTCTTGCCTTGGTGCTTCATATGGTGGAAGAGCAGGGTGAAGATGTGATCAAGGCTAGTGTAGTGAATCTCAATGAAGAAATATTAAAGCAGGAGAGGTTTGTTTATCAGGAGTTTAATTCAAGTATTGTATTCCAATGTATTGACCCGCTGCTGGAGCAATTTGAGGCCATCAAAGTCATCGGAATCGGGATCCCAGGCCAATCGGTTGACGGGGTAATTACAGTTACCAGTCATAAGCCGCTCTACGGGGTACGATTGACGGAGCAGCTGGAATCAGCCTATGGATTACCTGTTATTATTGAGAACGATGTCAATGCAGCCATAAGCGGGTATGCTTACCGGGAGCAAGTACCTGATGATCAGTGTATCGTCGGCATTTACTTTCCGGAGAAATATCCGCCGGGCATGGGTACGTATCTAAATGGAGGCATCATCAAGGGGAAGAACGGAATGGCCGGTGAGATTAAATACCTTCCAATCGATGTAGATTGGAGCAAACCGATAGATGCGGGAGCCTTTAACGAAGTTGCGTGCCGCATTATGCAAAGTGTGAATGCAGTCTTGGCACCCGATACCATCGTTATATATAAGGAGCATATTGATCAAGAAGCGTTCCTGACCGAATGGAATAGCTATCTTATCAGTCATGCGATTCCGACTTGTCCTGAGGTTGTCCTGGAGCCTTCTGTGGCTCGAGATTATGCGGATGGATTGAAATGGCTGGCTCTGAGTGAGTTAGAGCCCAAGTATACAGAGCTTAACGAATGACAGCTTAGAAAGAAAGGGATGGAGAAATGGCAACTTGGTTTTTGATTATTATCTATTTAGCTTTTATTAGTCTTGGCCTTCCGGATTCCATGCTGGGTGCTGCGTGGCCGGTTATGCAGCCTGATATTGGAGCATCCTTTGAGTCGGCAGGCCTGCTGTCCATGATTGTCGCAGCAGGTACCATTGTATCGAGTCTCGCGAGCGGGAAGTTGATACATGCCTTTGGAACAGGGAAGATTACTTTGTTCAGCTGTATACTGACAGCTGGTGCGCTGATCGGTTTCTCATTTGCACCAACACTTGTATGGCTGATTATGCTGGCGATTCCTCTTGGTCTAGGAGCAGGTGCAGTCGACTCTGCACTGAATCACTATGTAGCATCTAACTACAAAGCGCATCACATGAGCTGGCTGCATTGCTTCTGGGGAGTAGGAGCAACCGGTGGACCTATTATTATGTCTTATTACATCGCCGAGCAGAATTCCTGGAGAGAGGGGTATTTTGCTGTCTCCATGATTCAGTTTAGTCTTGTACTCTTGCTCTTCGTCACACTCCCTCTGTGGAAAAAGGTAGCTCGGCTGCATCCATCAGATGAGATAAAGGAACAAGCGAATATCGAAGACAGTACTCACTCAACGAACGGAGAAATGCTGAATTTCAAGTCGCAGCACCCCCTGCGGATGAGAGGTGTCAAATATACACTTGTTGCTTTCTTATTTTATTGTGGGGTAGAGATGACTGTCGGTTTATGGGGAGCGAGTTATCTGGTAGGGGAAAGAAATGTAGCTGCAGATACTGCCGCAGTATGGATCTCGCTTTACTACGGCGGGATTACGATCGGCCGTTTCATTACCGGATTTATTACATTGAAATTAAGCAATCGGGTGTTAATACTTGCAGGTCAGCTCATAGCGGTCCTTGGCGGTCTGTTCTTATTGCTGCCGCTGCCTGAGATGTTCCTTCTTGCAGGGTTCGTTCTCATTGGTCTCGGATTTGCTCCAATCTATCCTGGATTTATTCATGAGACGCCTGCAAGATTCGGCAAGGAGCATGCTGCGAAATTAATCGGCTACCAAATGGCTGTTGCTTATACAGGGACCACATTCCTTCCGCCGTTATTCGGACTGCTCGCTACACACTTCGGCATCAGCTTATTTCCGGCTGCCGTATTGCTGTTAACCGTTCTCATGTTAGTCAGTTCGGAGCGAGTGAATCAATTATTACGGGTTAACAAAAGTGGATATCGTTAATTAAAATCTTTAAACTTATGACGAGTCCTTCATATTACATGTCATCGCCGACAAAATTAGAGTTTACATGAACTTTGATTTGTACGGTTGGGTAGATGCTGTCCCAATCTTCTGCATTCCAGTGCCGTTCCTTCGAACGAGCAATTGAACCGATACCGATGGGATCAATGTTACGCTCCTGGAAGGATCGGAGCATTTTCTCTAAGCTCATCTTCAAGTCTTGATCGAGTGATTGCTTAATTACACCATATTCCGATTGAGTCGGCATATTGAAGACATGCGTAGATTCATATAGCAGAGCTTCGATGTCTACGGTTATGTCCATTTGCGGTGGCGAGACCTTATTGTTCCATTTGTAACGGACCGAATTATCTTTGATTCTGGCAGTGAGCAGATCAGGGCCCGAATTGAACTGATATTTTGCATTTTGGGCAGATTGCTGGATAATGGTGAAGAGCAGCAAATTTTTATATCCTTTGATCGTATCCACCACTTTATCATTTTTAAATAATGCAATACCGGATATTTGAGTTTTCTCTTGTGACATTGAAAGCAATGGCAGAAAAGGGTCTTCTCCTAGACTTGTCCAGTCTCTTAGAAAAATATGTAAATGATTGGTTGGAATTGCGTTCTGATTCTCATTCTCTGTAATCATATTGACGATCTGAGTGGAGGGATCGATCGGTTTTTTATTCGTTTCGATAATGGCTGCAGCAGATTGTTCAGTGATTGCCATTTTAAATAGCACGGGCACTCTGCGATCCTTGATAAATGGCTGGATGAGCGGATTAATGCCCTTCTCTGCGAGCTTTTTATCAATCAGGATGAGCTTCATTTTGTCGTCACCAAACTTACCTGTGAGCTGAAGCTCAGCCAGACCCTGAGTTTCTTTGGAGGAATTGCCTACAGCGGAAACGGTTACATTCTCTACATCATCCGTCTGATAAACAGGGATATGATAGGTAGCTTTGAAATGGCCTTCCTGTTCTACTGCATCAAATGCGACACCGTAGGCTATATTTAGCTCTTCCAGACGAGCAGGGCGCGTACAACTGCATAGCAGCATGATAATTAGGACGAGCGTCATCGATAGCGATCGTTTCTTTGGCAAGTTGAATCCTTCCTTTCCTCATTTGCGTTTTCTAGTACGCAGCCAGGCGAGCAGCAGCAGCAGGGGGGCATAGATGACAAACCAGCCAGCCGATAGGATGACGACCAACATATCGATCTGTTTGGAGATTTGTATACTCATAAACATAAGTCCGATCGCTAGCAGTACCGTTCCTTGAAGTAAGAGATGTATGCTATATGGTATCGAACGAAAGACTAAGTTCCTGAATACTTCAGTACACGACCATAAATAAAGCGAAGCTATAGGAAGAAACCGAAGAAAGAGCAATCCTACGGCAAACTGATCCACCTGCTCGATGAATGGGAGCCTTACCAATCTCATCATCGTAATGGTTGAGAATTGTGTTGTCTCTAATAGTTCAAATCCATAAACAGACATACATATTTCTACGAGAAACAGCTGCAGGATGAGACTTATCCCTGAAACCCAAGCGAACATGCGCACATTTCCTAACTTGTTCTCCTTCTTCATGGCCTGCAAGAACAAGACACCCGTTTCGAGTCCTGAGAACCCAGCAAAGGAATAGATTATCGCACGGATCGGGTGGTCTATCTCCATAAGTGTGAGTGGAGTGATGTACTTCAAATCAATGAATGGGATAACAAAAATAAAAGAAGCAACAAGGAGCAGCAGCTGTAACCCCATACTGACCATGAAAATTCCTGATATGGCATGCAAGCCGCCCCACACAGCAAAAAGTGCTGCCAAGGACATTAATATGGTATATAACAAAGGCTGAGTATTTGGAAAGTCATACAAATTGAGTAAACGAGCATATTTTTGAATAATGTATGCGTTCGTGAACAATAGCGACAGAAACCAGACTGCACCTATAGCAAATCCTGCAATGCGGCCAAAAGCAGCTTGGTTAAGCTCCTTCCAGGACATACCTCTGGCTCCCGCTAATTTGGCTAAACCTATCATGGTAAACAATATCCAAGATCCAGTAACGAGTAGAAGCAGCCACGATATTTTGCCAGCCTCGTTCGTAATCAAGGTGGGGAGTGTGATGACAAAAAAACCCCCTTGAACCCCAAGTAATATATAAGCTCCGGATAAAATGGATATCGATTGTTGGTTCGGTTTCTGGGTGTGAAGTTTCACATCAAAATCTCCTTCTGAAAAAATCGGTCAGAGCAGGCACGCTAAAGGTAGTAAATGGGCGGTCTAGCGATTTGACTTGAAGCAGTCTTGCCATTAATAAAAACCAGAATAAGAATATACCTGTAATGCCCATGAAATTAGCCAACAACAGAGCAGGTATACTGTATACGAATAACGAATTTCGAAGTGCAATACTAGCGCTGGTCAGGGTAAACAAGGCGGAGGCACCCATAACAACAATCATAATATTACTGACGAGCTTCGCTTCAACGGCAGCCGTACCCAGCACGATACCGGCGACGACTCCGGCGCTCTGCGAGAGCTTCGTAGGCAGTCTGGCAACAGCTTCTAGCAGAACGAGTAAGGCAGCTTCCATAATTAATGCTTCGAAGAAGGCAGAAAAGGGTACCGCATACCTTGATATAAATAATGTTTCGATCACTTTAGAAGGAATCATTTGGTAATGGAAATTGATGATCGCTACATATAGAGGCAGCAGGGTCAGAGCCATGATGAAGCTGAATATTCTTATCGCTCTGATCAGCATAACGAAAGGCAGAGCCATTAAATAGTCAGAAGGTGCCTGGAAATAGTCCGATAAATAAGTTGGAGCAATCAGACCTTTGCGCGAGCCTTCCAGCAAGAGAACAACCTGGCCCTTCATAATACGGCGAACACATTGAACCGGGTGCTCCGTAAGCAGATTCACATTGCTTAGTGTAAATTGCAATCCATTCTGGGCAAGAGCAAGTGTTGACGTATCCAGAATACTGTCTGAATAATTTTCAAACGCGGTTTGGGCCTCTTGTTCCAATTGAAGTGCTTCCTGTTTATGATCTTTGTGATACACAATGGCGCCCTTTATTCTTCCGTTGTCATATTCAATCTTATGAACGCAGACTTCCTCAATGGGTAAACGACGACGCATCATATACAAATTGGTCTCCAGTGATTCAGTAAAAGCTTCAAATGGTCCAAGCTCAGCAAATTCCTCCTTAGGCTCCTCAATACTTCGGTACTGCTGCTTCTGCACCGGGATAACGGCTGCGGGTGTTTCTGGACCCACGATGTTCTCCATGATTACTGATACATGTCCTTGCAGGAGGTATTTTTGTGCATCTATGTTAGTTACGAACAATATACCTGGAATAGGCGTTGTGGATTGAAGCTGTGCAAGGGTAGCAGGCTGTACTGCCATGAGATAAGGAAGCAGCCTCTCTTTGATCTGCTTGTCGTCCGCAAGTGTTGACAGCCATTGTAATGTGTAATTCATCTGTCCGCATGAAATGCGATACGTTTCTAATTCATCTGTCGCAAGCATCCTTTTCACCCTTTTTTTAGGTTTAGTATGCGCAGTGAAAAGTAAATAAATCCATCCATTCTGCTTCGTGAATATGAATATCATTTAAACAATCTCATCATGCTAAATAGACTCGTTCATTGTCGGTCAGAGGAGGAGGTTATTGCGAGTGAAGGATTCAGTAAAACAGGCCAAACCCTGTGAACTATGCAATCGAGTTGTTCCCGTAACGACGGTGCATCATCTAACACCGCGTGAATTAGGTGGGAACTATAAGGAAACGGCTGATCTCTGTATTCCATGCCATAAGCAAATTCACCATTTATATACGAACAGGGAGCTTGTTGTTCTAGGTTTGACTTCCATTGAAGCGCTGCAGGCTGACCCGAAGATCCGTTCTTATCTAAAATGGATATACAAGCAGGCCCCAACCACGATTCCGAGATCCATTAAATCGAACCATGTCCGCAGCCGAGGGCGATAGCATGGTCAATTGTCTTAACATGTCGAAAGCTGGATTGAACAATAGGCCGCCCTTACTATTTTGAACATTTTTACAGAAAAAACTAAATATAATAACAAATATTCGTATTTCCTGTGATATACTGTTACCATTCTCAGGCAAAATTGTAGCTGAGTAGTACATATTGTCGATTAGTTTCAGAGTTGCATTTAAAGTAAAGTAAACCGAATAGTCAGTCTAAATTGTAGGAGGCGAGTCATAGAGATAAAAATGATTATTTCTACCCATAAAAAGACCGGACGGTCAGTCTATACTCCCAAGTGTGGGATCCTAATCATAGGAGGATGTATATGCTTGCAATCATTGATAATTTTGATTCATTCACTTACAACTTAGTGCAGTATTTATCTGAACTTGGGCAAGAGGTCAACGTCTATAGAAATGATTCGATTACATTGAATGCACTAGAAAGTCTGAATCCAGATTACATTGTAATTTCTCCAGGTCCCTCAAATCCTTCTAATGCTGGTATCTCACTAGAGGTAATTCGCTATTTTGCCGGAAAAGTTCCCATACTCGGTGTGTGCCTCGGTCATCAAGCGATTGCTCAAGCTTTTGGAGCTGAAGTCATGGCTGCAGATCAACCTATGCATGGGAAGACATCCCTCATCCATCATGAGAGCAAGGGCCTGTTTCACGATCTTCCGAATCCTTTGACGGTTGCAAGATATCACTCCCTTATCGTGCATAATGATGTTCCTGATGATATAGAAGTAACGGCAACTTCTGAGGCAGGGGAGATCATGGCACTTCGGCATCGGAAATATGATATCGAAGGTGTACAGTTTCATCCTGAATCCATAATCACTCCCTACGGAAAACAAATATTAAACAACTTTCTCTATATGTACGCAGTAAAAAAACGAGCAGCAGAATTAAAGTATGTTTAATAACCGGCAGTCATAGGAGGATACTGATCGATGATGATAAAAGAGGACAGTCCCTATATCATTTTGGATTTTGTGAGTGAAGAGGAGGGTAGACAGCGCAAGGTTTTTACTAATCCCATAGAAATTATTGAGGCAAGGGATATTTCAGAAATTAGAGCAGCTCTTGAGAGAGTCGAGCAGTACACAAAAGAGGGTTATTATGCAGCTGGTTATGTTTCTTATGAGGCCGCACCGGCATTCGATTCAGCGTTTGAGGTTCATCAGAATACCGTTTTACCTCTTCTCTGGTTTGGAATTTTTGATCAGGTTCATAACGACGAAATTCACTTTGAATGTGAAGCGTTTGAGGTATCAGAATGGAGTCCTACGATCGAGGAACACACATATAAAGATCACATACGTCAAATTCATCAAGCGATACGAAGAGGAGATACATATCAAGTTAACTATACCATGCGGCTTCGTTCCAAGTTTGAAGGGAATCCCTATAACTTCTACACAAGATTGTGTCTTGCTCAGCAAGCTGATTATTCGGCAATGGTGCATATGGGAGATTATAGTATATTAAGCGCCTCTCCAGAGTTATTCTTCAAGAAAAAAGGCAGACAGATTGAAACTCGCCCGATGAAAGGAACTGTTAGACGCGGCGTTACATTGGAAGAGGATGAGATTCTATCTGAATGGTTACGGAATTCGGAGAAGAATCGAGCAGAAAATGTCATGATTACAGATCTGCTGAGAAATGACCTTGGAGTGATTGCTGAGCCAGGAAGTGTAGAGGTACCCCATTTATTTAATATTGAAAAGTACTATACCTTGTTTCAAATGACCTCCACTGTAACTGCTAATATTAAAGAGGAGGCCGGTCTATTCGATACATTTAAAGCCTTGTTCCCGTGCGGTTCCATTACGGGTGCACCCAAAATTAGCACGATGCACCTTATACAGGAGCTGGAGAATACGCCTAGAGAAATATACTGTGGTTCCATTGGTATCATCAATCCAGATGGATCAGCTGTATTTAATGTAGCTATCAGGACGGTTTGGATAGATCATTGCACAAATATAGCTGAATATGGGGTTGGCGGCGGTATTACCTGGGACTCTACAGCAGAGGAAGAATATCAAGAGGCTCGAACAAAAGCATTACTACTTACTGAAGTCAGACCCGAATTTCAGCTACTCGAATCGATCCGACTGGAAAATGGAAGATTCGATTTGTTAGAACCTCATCTTGAAAGAATGAAGAAATCTGCTGCTTACTTTGAATTTGAAGGGAATTGGGTCTCGATTAGACAAGCACTCTTACAGCATTCAATTCAATATAGGGATGGAATCTGGAAAGTAAGAATGCTGCTGTCCAAAGACGGAAGCTTCCATATTTGTAACGAGGCTTTATATGAAATACAAGGTCCGATGGAAGCCATCTTAGCACAATTTCCGGTTTCCTCTGCAAGCCGATTCCTATACCACAAAACAACTTATCGGGCGATCTATAATGATCATTATGAGAATAGAGGACAAGTCTACGATGTACTTCTATGGAATGAAAAAAGGGAATTAACAGAGTTTACAACCGGGAATGTCGTCTTGGAAATCAACAATACGAAATTCACTCCTCCTACACATTGCGGACTTCTAGCTGGTACGCTTCGCAATGAGCTGATCCAGAGCGGATTGCTAGTAGAGAGAGTCCTTACGATTCGAGATATGATTGAGGCATCACAGATTTGGCTTATTAATAGTGTTCGCGGATGGATCTCTATTGATATTGCACAAGAAAGCCTTGATCAAGTTATTCATGAACTCAATTTTACTCTGAATTGAAGGAGGAAGCATGAGATGATGTTTAACCATTTGCTTGAAGATCGCATTCGACAGCTTCATACGCTATCCAATGTTAAGGTATCTCTCTTTAATGAACAAAAAAGTTTGGCGTATTCAAACGAATCCCGTCTTAACCGTGCCTCTGCCACACTACAGAGGGGAGAACATTTTACATATTCAAAACCGACAGTAAAAATGAAGGAGAAACTTAAAGGAACGAGTGAAAATAACTCTTCTCTACTTATAGGGAAGCCGTTAACTTGGAATGAAAGTGACCCCCATACATTAGTAGAGGCTTTTAATCAGACGGTTCTAAGATATCCTGACAAGAAAATTCATTACTATCTAAATAATGATGAGCGCATTGCATCCAATTACGCTGAGTTGTCACAGCAGGCCGAACGAATGCTTGGCGGACTTATCGCGCAAGGGCTTAGACCGGGTGATAAAGTCATTTTTCAAATCGAAAGAATTGATCATTTTGTTATCCTCTTCTGGAGCTGTGTCATGGGCGGATTTCTCCCTGCACCTATGAAGAACACATTGCAGCTCTCAGCGAATCACGCAGAAAGAATAAAATTTGAGAAGGTACGAAGCCTCCTCGAATCTCCACTTATCGTAACCGATCAACCAATACATCGTGCCAATGAAAAAATAATATCAACAAACGATTTGCTGCAATCCAATCCTTCTTCATATCGTCATCCAGCGAATGCCGAGGACTATGCTATGTTCCTATTCACCTCGGGTACAACCGGCATTCCAAAGTGTGTATCATACAGACACTCGAATATACTGTCCAACATTATAGGTATTCAGCGTCATTTACATTTAACGGAGAATGAGATCACGCTGAATTGGATGCCTCTATATCATGCAGGTGGGCTTCTAACCAACCACATTCTGGGTACCGTGATCGGTAGTGAACAAATTTTAAGTCCTGTTGAGAGGTTTCTATCGCGGCCGGCTGTATGGCTGGAAGATATGAGTTTGCACCAAGTAACCTTTTCTTGGGCTCCTAATTTTGGATACGATCAGATCAATCAACTAAATGGAGAAGCGATCGATCAGCAGTGGGATTTTACTTCCGTTAAGATTCTTTTAAATGTAGGTCAGCCCATTTCCGTGTTGACAGCGAAAAAGTTTTTGAGAAAACTAGCTCCTTTTGGATTAAGTAATAACAGCATTATACCTGCCTATGGAATGTCCGAATTTTCAGGAAGCTTATGTTTTGGGAGGCATTTAGATGACTCTCCGTCAACGGGCGTATATTTTGTGCGCAAGGACAGCCTGGATGACCATTTGATATTTGATGAAGGCAAGGATAGCAATGAGTCAGTAGCTTTTGTAGAGATAGGACAAGTCATTCCAGGTGTACAGCTTCGCATCTCCGATCCGAGTGGCGCTGAGCTTGGCGAAAAAACAGTGGGAAGAATTCAACTCAAAGGAAGTACGATCATTGACCATTATTTCAAGAATGAAGCAGCGACGAAGGAAGCTTTTACAGATGATGGATGGTTTGAAACGGGTGATTTAGGCTTTGTAAAAAACGGAAGTCTCATTCTAACGGGCAGAGAGAAAGATGTTCTTATTATCAATGCCAAGAATGTTTATAACTTTGAAGTTGAAGCGGTGATGGAGCAAGTCGAAGGAATCGTTCATGGTTATGTTGCTGCTGCCGGCGTGTCTGGCGGAGAGAATGGGAATGATCATTTATTGCTGTTCTTTAGTCCAATACACAATGAACCCGATTACTGCATTCTAATTATACAAAAATTGAGAGGGCTTATTTCTCGACAGTTTGGAGTTCATCCGAGATATGTAATTCCAGTCAGGAGTGAAAGCTTTCACCGTACGCCTACGGGAAAAATTCAGAGGCGGCTGCTTGTGAATGATCTAATGGAAGGTAGTTATGATGAGCTTCTAAGTGAATTGGATTGTCTAATGGAGAAACGTGTGCAGAAGAATAGACTACTCGGAGATTCTAAATTTAATAGAAGTCCAATAGAGTATTCAAATGTTCAAGAAGAAATTAAAATGACTGCGGATAACATCGAACAAAATATACTAATCTGCGTATATTATTCCTCAGATGAAGCAACAAGCTCGGAATGTGCGCTATATTCAAGCATTAGAGAAATATTGAAAGAGTACAATCTTACAGCGAGTGAAATAGAAGTCTACCAAATTCAAGAATCACAAGCGGAAAGGGATAACAATTCCGAAGAAAAGGCTGCCTTTCTGACGGACTGCTTCTGTAAGATTCTAGATTTGAATGAGCTGTCCGAGCAGGAGGATTTTTTTCAGCTAGGTGGCGATTCACTTAAAATGTCCAAGCTAATTACGATGATATATAGACGATATTCTATTCAGATTACAGCGGAACAATTCTTTGAACAGGCAACGGTAGCTGGCTTATTAGAAATGTTAAATGACGCAGAGGAGCAGACGGAGTTCCTAACGATCCCTGTTCGATCACGGAACAGCAACAGGCTGCCCTTGACGCTTAAACAGAAGAGTCAATGGTTCCTGCACATGATGGTTCCAGACAGCCCGTTCTATACATCCACCTTCTCTATCCGGTTTCAAGGTGACATTCAATATGACAAGCTCTATGGATGCTTGGCTGCTTTGTTTGAGCGCCATGAAGCACTGCGAGTTAGATTCGGGGTAGCAGACAACAGCCCTTATCAATATATTGAGGACAGCGTCCAGCCTTACGTTCAATTTGTTGATTTGAAAGAGTGGGACGAGGTAGAACGAGAGCTGCACCGCAATACATTTATTAAGAATGAGGCGAACAGACGCTTTGATCTTTTAAGTGACCCTTGCATTCGCTTAACACTATTGGCAAATAGTCTAGTAGATCATACGCTGGTTATTTCCATGCACCATATTATGTCAGACGGGTGGTCTGTTGAAATTTTTACGAATGAGCTTATTCAGCTTTATTTACAAGAAGAACTAGAGGAACAGACGGCGACGGCGACTTACTCTGATTACATCTTATGGCAGTCCGACCTAGAGAACACGTCTACCTCATTTTTATATAGTAAAGCAGAATATTGGAAAGAACAGATTGAAGGAACAAAAGGATCCTTGCAGGTGCCTCCTGATGCCCTACTCACTGAAACCTCCACATTTGCTGGAGATACGCTGGAAAAGGCAGTAGGCCCTCGTATGACCAAACTGGTTTACGAGAAAGTAGCTCATACGAATACGACTCTGTTTATGCTCTTGTTCGCGACATACTCTTATCTAATTCACCGTTTCTCAGGACAAGCCGAACTGCCGATTACGACTGTCATGGCCAATCGAAGCAGGCCAGATACCGAGAAACTCATCGGTTTTCTAGCCAATACGGTCGTCTTGAAGGTAGAGATCTCGGATGAGATGACTTTTGACGAATTATTGGATCAAGTGAAAAACACAGCTCTTGGAGCTTATCAACACCAAGATGTTCCCTTGGAAATGGTACTGAACAACATTTCAGGGAGAGAAGCAGGATCACTTCGTTCTCCCCTTCAAGTGATGTTCACGCTGCAGAATGAATTTACTCATCAATATTCGTTAGGTCAGACGTCAGCTTATATGACAATTGAAACCGGCAATACAGCCAAATATGACCTAATTATGCATGTGTATGAGGAGTCTGACGTGCTTAAGCTACGAATGGAATATAATACGGATTTATACCGAAGAGAGACGATTGAGAGATTACTGGATTATTACACGACAATACTGGAAGGGGTTGTTGATTATCAAACTGTCTAGCTTGAATTTCATGCCCGATCAGGAGAGGCGAAGACTTCTTCATGATTTTAACGACACGGTTGCTGATTACCCCAGGGAGATGACGATTCACAGCTTGTTTGAGCGACAAGTACAAAAGTCCGGAAGCCGAATCGCTTTGAAATTTGAAGAGCAGCAATTGACCTACGATCAGCTCAATAGTAGAGCAGAAGAGCTGGCAGAGGTCCTTCGTTCAAGGCAGATAAAGCCAAACCAGATTGTAGGCATCCTCTGTCCAAGAACAATGGACATGGTCATTTCAATTCTCGCTGTATTAAAAGCGGGCGGTGCTTATATGCCGATTGACACGGAGTATCCAGCAGATCGGATCAGTTACATGCTGGAGGACAGCGGAGCCGTGCTGTGCATCGCTCAGGATCATTCGCTAGTTCCAGAAGGAATGGATATCCCGGTCGTGAATCCAAAGGAGTCTCCGATCTTGTCAAGTTATGATCAGACTGGCGTCCAACATTATATGAGTGCACCTTCTGATCTTGCTTATATCATCTATACTTCAGGCTCTACAGGGAAACCAAAGGGAGTAATGATAGAGCATCGCAATGTCGTACGACTTCTGTTTAATGATAGAAACTTATTTGACTTTGCTGAGAAGGATGTTTGGACTTTATTCCATTCGTTCTGCTTTGATTTTTCGGTATGGGAAATGTACGGAGCCTTGTTATATGGAGGCACGCTGGTGATTGTTCCGCCAGCTGTGTCCCGGGAGCCGGCTAAATTTCTTAATCTGCTGCAAGTAGAGAAGGTAACCGTGCTTAACCAGACACCCACTGCATTTTATCAGTTGGCTAAGCTTGCATTAACGGTTCAGGAGAGCAGCCTTAAAGTTCGAACGGTTATTTTTGGGGGTGAGGCGCTTCAGCCCGCGATGTTAGCAGATTTTCAGCAACAATTCCCGAATACCAAGCTTATTAATATGTATGGTATTACGGAGACCACAGTTCATGTGACATATAAAGAGATTGGCATGAAGGAAATAAACAATCGTGTCAGTAACATTGGGAAACCCATTCCTACCCTTCAAATTTATATACTAGATGATAAACGTGAACTTGTACCTATTGGTGTAGAGGGCGAGATTTATGTTGCAGGAGATGGAGTTGCCAGGGGATATATTAATCTGCCGGAACTCACGGAAGCGCGTTTCGTAACATTGCCTTTTCTTCCAGGTGTACGCGTGTATCGGACAGGAGATCTGGCCCGTTGGAGTATGGATGGTGAGCTCGAGTATCTTGGCCGTATGGATCATCAAGTGAAGATTAGAGGCTACCGGATAGAATTAGGTGAAATCGAATCTAGATTATTACAAATTGAAGGGATTCAACATGCAGTGGTAACTGTCAAAAAGGATCGCTTCAATGAAGATAAATTGTGTGCCTATTACGTATCTGAACGCTCTCAACAAGCAGGGGAGCTAAGAAAACAATTGTCACTGCATCTTCCGCAGTATATGCTACCGGCTCACTTTTTCCACATGCCAGAGATTCCGATGACGATTAACAATAAAGTGGATGTAAAGCGGCTTCCGACACCTGGAGCCGTCTCTGAGTTGAATCAAACTGATCGTCTCGTTTTGCCAGAGTCTCCTATAGAGGAGAATATGCTTCGTATTTGGCAGGAGCTTCTTCATCAAGCCAATATGGGGGTAGACAGCAACTATTTCGAATTAGGCGGGGATTCCATCAGAGCCATTGAGTTGATCAGCATGATGAATAAAGAGCTGGGGACGAGTATGGAAATTATTGATCTATACAGGTATCCAACGATTCGAAGCCTGGTTCGGAACGGTCATCTCACGAATTCTATGGATGAAGAGAAAAGAAAAATGGAAGTAAAGCTGATCGAACAAAAAAAGGAATGGATAGAAAGTCCTCAGTACCGTTCTTTTCTTCCGCAGCACGTTCTGGATTTGTTTCCGATGAGTGACATTCAACAAGGCATGGTCTTTCACTACATACAGCATCAAGGCGAAGGGGTGTATCACGACCAATTTATATACCGTATTAATGGGCTTCGAATAACAGCCTCCATGCTTCATGAGGTTATGAATGAACTAGCCGGCAGACATCCTATGCTGCGTACGGGGTTTAATATCTCAGATTTTCCAGAGCCTGTTCAATATATATGTGAGCACATCGATTTCGAAGTGAAGGAGGTTCAACTCATCTCCTCCGACGTGGAATCAGAAATTACAGCTTATCTCAGAAAAGATCGTGAACACCCCTTTGATATAAATCAAGCACCTCTGTGGAGAATCGTGCTATTCACTTCTAATGAGGAAACATATATTGGCTGGATCTTTCATCATGCGATACTCGATGGATGGAGCGTAGCCGTTTTTATATCAGAGCTATTAAATTTATGTGGCATGTTGAGGGAGGAAGAAGTCATTGCTTAGTCCTATAAAATCAACCTATAAAGAATACGTGATTGAACAGCTGGCCCTTTCTTCAAATCAAGAGATGATCGACTACTGGCGTGCTGAGCTAAGCGACTATCGCAAGTATGAATTCCCTGAACAACCGAGATTAAGCAAGGTTATTGAATCCAATACTTCCATCAAGACCCTATCTTCTGAACGGTATAACGATTTGCAAAGAGCTGCACAGCAGCAGAGAGTGACGGTAAAATCCATTTGTTTAGCAGCTTACATCAGTACACTGTACATGTTCTCATATGAGAGTGATATCTTAATCGGCCTTGTAGAAAATGGTCGCCCTGTTTCACAAGATGGAGCACGCATGTTGGGGTGTTTCTTGAATACAGTGCCGCTTCGTACGATCTTCCAGCCAGGTATGAGCTGGGGAGACATCGTTCAGTACGTTCAAGTCAAGCAGAATGAATTGAAAAAGTATGGAAGACTTTCTTTAGTACAGATTCAAAAAGCAGTGGAAGAACAAAGCAGCATGGAAAATCCATTTTTCGATACGGCTTTCAATTTTATTGATTTTCACGTTTATGAAACGGTTAACGAAGGTTTGTTTGAATTCATGCCATTTAGCTTCGAAAGAACAAACACGTTACTTGATTTTAGCGTTTCAGTAACTCTCGGCGAATTATCCGTCAAGATGGTGTCCATGTATGACAAGCAGTTCACGGATCGGCTGTTTGACGTCTATCTGGGAGTTATGGATTGTATGATGAATGATACTCACCACAGCTTGGATACAGCAAGTATATTGACTATGGAAGAGAGAGAGAAGCTACAGCGTTATAATGATACAACTGCAGCCTATCCAAGAAATGAATCTATTGTAAGCTTGTTTAAGAAGCAAGTATCGACGGTTCCAGATCATCCTGCCCTCATTATGGGAGATGCGCAATTGACTTACAAAGAGCTAGACCAGCGTGTTGAAACAGCAGCTGCAGCTCTGCTTAATAAGGGAGTAAGGCCAGGAGCAACGATAGGCATGTTAGCCGAACGCTCCATGGACATGATCATTTCTATATTTGCTATCTTACGTGCTGGGAGCACTTACATCCCGCTTGATCCGGCTTATCCAGATGAAAGAGTTAGAGAGATCCTCACCGACAGCATGGCAAGCTGGCTTATTACGGATCAAGATCGAGTTATTCAGGGTTATCATGGAAAGATCCTTTCCATTCGAGACGATTTGTATAACGTGAATGAGATGACAGAGGTTCCCATTCCTGCTGCTTCCATTTCTCCGGAAGGTACAGCATATATAATGTATACTTCTGGTTCGACCGGAAAGCCAAAAGGGGTGGTGACAACTCATCGTAATATTGTCAAAACCTCGGTTAACAACGGGTTTATGGATGTACTAGCGTCGGATCGTATATTACAGTTATCCAATTATGCTTTTGATGGATCTACCTATGAGATTTTTGGCGCTCTGTTAAACGGTGCTTCTCTCGTTCTCATCTCCAAACAACAGCTGCTGAATGTTCAAGAACTGGCAAATTTGATGCTGACTCAGAAAATTACATCCTGCTTCATGACAGCAGCCTTGTTTAATACACTGGTTGATTGGGATGTTCATAGCCTTAGATATGTAAGAAGGCTGTTCTTTGGGGGAGAGGCTGCATCTAAAACTCATGTTACAAAAGCGCTCGAAGTACTCGGGGCAAACAAGCTGGTCAATGGATATGGACCTACAGAAACAACCGTGTTTGCATCGACTTATTCCGTAGACGAGCGTTTGTTGACTTACGATACCGTTCCAATCGGGAAGCCAATTCATAACACAAGAGTGTATGTCCTTAATCGAATGGGACAGCTTCAACCCTTAGGGGTTCCAGGCGAGCTCTGTGTTACGGGTGATGGACTGGCCTCAGGTTATCTTAACCGGCAAGATTTAAGTGACGAGCGATTTGTGTCATGTCCTTTTGAGCCAGGACAGAGAATGTATAGAACAGGTGATCTAGTCAGATGGCTGCCTGATGGAATGCTGGAATACAGAGGAAGAATTGATCAGCAAGTGAAAATTCGCGGCAATCGAGTAGAGCTCACAGAAATTCAAGGTAAGCTGGTCGAAATCGCTTCGATTAAAGAGGCGGTAGTCACCGCTCAGCGCGATCCGCATGGACATTCTTACCTGTGTGCTTATGTTGTTCCAGAGGGAACTGAGAATAGGGTGCAGGAGTGGAAAAAAGAATTACGACATACGCTTCCTGAATATATGATACCGAGTACATTTATTACGATAAGTATGCTTCCAAAAACCTCAAACGGTAAATTAGATCACAAGGCATTGCCTGCACCTGAGCAGCTGGAACACGACAATTATTCAGCTCCTACGAATGAATTGGAAGAGAGATTAATTTCGTTATGGGAAGAAACACTTCAACTTAAGAGAATAGGTATTGATGAGCATTTCTTTGAAATCGGGGGCCATTCGCTCAAAGCAATGATGCTGGCGGCAAAGATTCAGAAAAGCTTCGGAGTCCATATATCATTACAGGATGTATTTAAGCTGCCTACTATACGAGAGATGGCGGAGTGGATGGTTAATAAACAGAAATCTCACCTACTAAAGATTCAGCCAGCAGCTCCTCGGGAATTCTATCCGGCTTCGTCGATTCAAAAGCGACTATATATCGTTCAGCAATTCGAAAATGCGAACACAAGCTACAATATGCCAATAACTGTGGATCTGAAGGGCAGGATTAGTGTCGAAAAGCTTGAGCAGAACATCCTTGAGCTTATTCAAAGACATGAAGTGCTGCGAACATCTTTTGAAATACAAAATGGTGAGCTATGTCAAAAAATTCATCGAACACAAGATCTAGTACCGTTCATATTAGAGCAGGAAATGTTAAGGGATGATGAATCATCAGAAGAGGCAGTTAAACGATTTGCAAGTCAATTCATTGCTGCATTTGATCTGGGACAGGCTCCACTTTTTAGAGCAGGTCTTGTGAAACTAGCAGATGATCATCACATCCTTATGTTAGATATGCATCATATTATATCGGATGGAATGTCGATCCAAATTTTATTGAAGGACTTGATCGCATTATACGAAGAGAAAGAGCTGCCAGAAATTCGTATTCATTATAAAGATTTTGCGGTTTGGGAATCGGAACTGGATGAGAGAAGATACGAGAGCAGTGAGCGTTATTGGCTGTCCAAATTCAAGCAGCATCCGGCAGTTATCGATATTCCAACAGATTATGTTAGACCTGTACAACGAAGCTTTGACGGTGAACGTGTTCATATGAAGATACCTAATGGACTAGTGAGTAGATTGCGGAATGTATCCGCTGCTCGTCACGATACATTATTCATGATCATGATGGCAGCATACCAAGTGCTGCTTGCCAAGTATTCAGGACAAGATGACATCGTGGTTGGAACACCATTCTCACTACGAGGAGAAGTGGGAGAAGAGAGTCTGACCGGTATGTTTGCCAACACGCTTGCGATTCGGACTACACCTGATTCAGGGCTGCTCGTTCGGGAATACCTGGATTCCGTTCATAAGCACATTCTGTCCGCGTTCGAGCACGGGATGTATCCTTTACAGAAATTAATAAATCGCCTATCTCTGTCTACCGATCATCGTCGTCATCCTTTGTTTGAGACGATGTTTGTTGTGCAGGAGCAGGAGCAGGAGCCACTGGCGAATACTGGACTTACTGTAGATTACTCCGAATGGGATCAGGGCACATCGAAATTCGATATGACATGGATTTGCTCTGCATCCGAAGAGGGGATGGAGCTCGGAATTGAGTACCGGACGGATTTGTGGACACCAGAAACGATTCAAAGAATAGCTCATCATTACTTCCATATTCTTAACCAGCTTCTTGAATATCCTAATTTAAGAATTGGAGATGTAGAGCTGCTAACATCAACGGAGGCAGAACAGCTTGACGAGTGGAACAACACGGATGCGGATTATCCTGCGCACCTCAGCATTGCTGAATTATTTGAGCAGCAAAGCAAGGTTAGAGGTGAGGCAGATGCTCTAATTATGGGCAGAAATACAATGTCTTACAGAGCACTGAATGAAGCTGCTAATCAACTAGCATGGTATCTATTCCAAGAAGGATTGCAGTCAGGACAGCGAGTGGGACTATTAATGGATCGCTCAATGGATATGATTGTAATCATTCTGGCGGTGGTGAAGGCAGGAGGGGTGTATGTTCCGCTAGATCCAACGTTTCCAGAGGATCGAATTCTCTTCATGCTGGAGGATAGTCAAGCAGATCTCGTCATTGCATCGGATGGGTATGAGCTGTCTGGTTATGAAGGGGAATTTATTCATTACAATACATCACTATGGTCAAGTGCGCCTAATTCCGATCTGGGACAATACCGTCAAATTGAACCTACACAGCCTTTATATATTATGTATACGTCTGGTTCAACAGGAACACCTAAGGGAGTTGTCGCAACACATCGTAACATTGTAAAGACAATGATCAATAACGGTTATTTACTGATTAATCATAGTGACCGCTTTCTGCAGGCTTCTAACTATGCCTTTGACGGTGCAACATTTGATATATTTGGTGCCTTACTCCATGGTGCTTCGCTCGTTCTAATTGAGCGCACAGAGATGCTTAATGCTGCTGCTATGGTAGATGTTATATCGAGTCAGCAGATCACGGTTCTTTTTCTTACGACAGCGTTGTTTAATACACTTATTGACTTCGACTCCGGCTGCTTTTTGGGAACCAGAAAAGTGCTGTTCGGCGGGGAGAAGGTATCTGTAAATCATGTAGGTAAAGCACTCGATGTACTAGGTGAAGGACGACTTATCCATATGTATGGTCCAACAGAAGCGACTGTGTTCTCGACATTTCACGAGATCAGCTCGGCATCACATGTCCCTATTGGCCGTCCCATGAATAACACAACCATCTATGTGTTAAACAAATCAGGCCAACGGCAGCCTATTGGTATACCGGGTGAATTATACATTGGCGGAGATGGTATAGCACTCACTTATTTGAACAGGCCAGAGCTTACATCTGAAAGATTCGTCGTAATTCCACGTCTAACGTCGTCCCGTTTGTACAAAACAGGAGATTGCGTAAAAATGCTCCCGGATGGCAGCCTGGAATTTGTGGAACGAATCGATCTTCAAGTGAAAATCAGAGGACATCGAATTGAGCTGGGTGAGATAGAAGCTCAAATTCGAATGCTAGAGGGAGTTCAAGAGACCGTTGTAGTCGCCAATTCGGATGAACAAGGACATTCCTATCTAGGCGCCTATATTGTACCGGAAGACAAACGATTGCTAACCAAGAAGCTAACCCCTCATAGGATTGCCAGCTGGAAGAACGAACTTAAGCCTTACTTGCCAGAGTACATGATTCCTACAGTATTTGTGACGTTAGAAGAGCTTCCCTTAACAAGTAACGGCAAGGTGGACCGTAGGTCATTGCCTAAGCCTGAGCTTAGACATGGTGATCATTATGCTCCTGCCACTAACGAAACGCAGAAGGTGCTCGTCAGCTTATGGGAAGAGGTTCTAGGGATCAGCAGGATCGGAATTTATGATCATTTCTTTGAGATTGGTGGTCATTCCCTTAAAGCGATGATGCTCGTGGGCAGAATTCATCAACAATTTAATGTCAAAATGTCCTTGTCTGATATATTTCAAATGCCCATTCTTGAAGATATGTCCGCTTGGATTCAGCAGTCAGACCTGCAGCCTCATATGGCTATTGAATCGGTGCCAGAACAGTCAGAGTATCCTTTAACGGATCTTCAGAAGCAAATCTATTATGCATATCAACACGAAGAAGCTGCTCTCAGCTATAATATGCCAATGCTATTTGAGCTTAAAGGAATGCTTGATGTTGATAGACTCGAGGCTTCCTTTGTTCGAATTATTGGGCGTCATGAGGCCCTAAGAACATCAATTCATTTGGAATCAGGTCAGTTTTCACAAAGGATATGCGACACGAGCAAGCTTGAATGGCGATTATCCCGTGATGTGCTGGAGAACAGGTCAGAGGAAGTTGACATGCAAGATAATCTGAACCAATGGATGACTGGATTTGTGAAGCCTTTTCAATTAAATATTGCCCCACTATTTCGGGTGTCATTGTTAACCGTTCATCCTGAGCTTCACTACTTGGCGTTAGATACACATCATATTATTTCGGATGGAGCTTCTACGGAGCTGATCTACGAAGAGCTGATGACTTTATATCGTGGTCTTCCTCTCAAACCGGTTAGAGTGCAGTATAAGGACTACGCAGTATGGAAGAACGAACGGATCAAAGATAAAGCATATCAAGAAAGTGAGCAGTTTTGGCTTGCGGAGTTCTCGGATTTTGAAGGAACTGCAGAGCTGCCAATGGACAATCAACGTCCAGCTGTCAAAAGTCCGCAGGGAAGCATATACCGATTCGACTTGCCTGATAAGCTATGTGAGCTTCTCAGGCAAGAAGCTGAGAAGTATAGCACAACGCACTTCACACTGCTTCTCGCTGCTTATAGCACGCTCTTAGCGAGATATTCGGGGGAAGAGGATATTGTTGTAGGTACACCCATTGCAGGACGTAACCATGCGGATACCCAACAAACGATGGGCATGTTTGTAAATACACTGCCGCTTCGGGTTAAACCCGACTCAGCTAAAACCGTTGGCGAATATATTACGAATCTTAAGCAGGATATCCTTGATGCGTTTGAACACGGAGAGTATTCACTTAGCAGCTTAACTGAGAAGCTGAACATTCCGTTTAGTCCGAGTAGAAATCCGCTTTTTGACACCCTTTTTGTTCTACAGGATATGAGATTGAACGCTACAGCGTTGCCGGAACTGAACATTCGGCCTATGAAGTGGCGTGGCCAGCAAGCAAAGTTTGATATGACCTGGGCATGGCAGGAAGAAGAAGGGCAAATGAAGGCAGAGATTGAATATCGTTCTGATCTATGGAATGAGGCTTCAATTGCAAGAATGGCTGCTCATTATGAACGATTACTACATGAAATGCTTATTCACCGGAATACGAAATTGAGGGATCTCGAAATGCAGTCGGATGCAGAATACGATCAATTTGAACAATGGAATCAGACCCAGTCTCACTATCCGAATGATCTGTCTTTAATCGATCTTTTCGAACGAAGAGCTAAAGAGCAACCCGGACACATAGCTCTGCAGTATCAAGAACAAGAAATTTCGTACAGGACGTTAAACGACCGTGTCGTTCGAATGGCAGGCTACTTGTGGAGGCATGGCATACGTCCTGGCAGCTGCGTCGGATTGCTCGCTGATCGTAATCCAGAAATGATCGTCTCTATATTGGCTATATTGAAAGTTGGGGCCGCTTATGTTCCGCTTGACCCGAGCTTTCCTGATGAGAGGCTTCATTTTATGCTGGAAAACAGCGCGGCAAAGTGGCTCATTGCTGAAGAAGGAAGGACCATTTCACAATATGCAGGGACGGTCATTTCATTGTCTGAGCCGGAAATCTACGCCGAGAATTCTTTCATATCCACCAGAACATATGCAACAGGCGCTGACACAGCTTATGTAATGTATACTTCTGGATCAACAGGACAGCCAAAAGGAGTTATCACGACTCATAAGAATGTAATAAATGTTTGCTGTAATAATGGATTTGTAGAGCTGGGTCCTGGAGACCGAATGCTGCAGCTGTCAAATTATGCATTTGACGGATCAACCTTCGATATTTTCGGTGCTTTGTTAAATGGAGCAACGCTCGTCTTAATGCCAAGCACGATGCTTCAAGACGTTTCTGTCCTATCCTCCACCTTCAGAAGCGAGAATATTACCGTACAGTTTATGACAACGGCATTGTTCAATACAATGGTGGATTATGATATGGATTGCTTAAAGGGACTGCGCAAGATCATATTCGGCGGTGAAGCTGCTTCATATCAACATGTACTTAAGGTGCTCAACGCTCTAGGAGAGCATAAGGTGATTAATGCCTATGGACCAACGGAAACAACCGTATTTGCATCCATGTATTCGGTGGATCATCACATAAAGACAACGAAGAATATACCTATTGGTCGGCCGATAAGGAACACAAGGTTTTACGTATTAAATGCGAAGGGTAAGCTGCAGCCAGTGGGCATTCCAGGTGAGCTGTATATTGCAGGTGATGGTCTTGCAGAGGGATATTTAAGTCAACCCGAACTAACAAGCAGCAAGTTTATAGACGGCTTCCATGAGAAAGAGCGAATGTATCGTACAGGCGATATCGTAAAATGGCTGCCTAATGGAGAGCTGACTTATATAAGTAGAGCCGACGGGCAGTTAAAAATACGGGGCAACCGGATTGAATCCGATGAAGTTAAGAAGGCGATCATTTCTCTGCCTGACGTAAACGAGGCCGTCGTTGCGGGACATAGAGATCAGAATGGAACGTCAATACTTGTGGCATATGTGGTTTGTGACTCTCCAGCCCAGTCTAGCGAAGAAAAATTGATTGTAGAATGGAGACAGAGGCTCAGGTCCGTTTTGCCAGAATATATGATTCCGTCCTTGTTTATATTGCTTGATTCACTTCCACTAAATCATAACGGAAAAGTAGATTGGAGAGCTCTTCCAGAGCCCGAGATAACAGGTTCTTCTTACGTAGAACCGACCTCAGATACGGAAATCGAGCTTGCACAGCTCTGGTCGGAGCTGCTGGGAATAGAAACGATTGGATCTTCAGATTCGTTCTTCCTGCTTGGAGGGCATTCCCTAAAGGCGATGATGCTTGCAGCCCGCATATCTGAGCGCTGGGCAGTAAAGATTGCCTTACCTGAGCTATTCAACGCAGGAACTTTAGCTGAGATGGCTGGGCTTATTGAAAAAGGATGTATACAAAAATATGCTCCGATTCCGAAGGCTGCAGAACAAGTCAGCTATCCTGTATCATCTGCACAAAAAAGGCTGTATCTTATCGAGCAGTTTGAAGATACAAATAACAGCTATAATATGCCTATTGTTATGAGGATGAAAGGAACATTGGTGATAGAGCGTTTGGAACTCGCACTTATAAAGCTAATTCATCGTCACGAGGCTTTGCGAACCAGCTATGCAATGGAAGAGGGCGAAGTCAGGCAGCGAATTCATCCGATCAATGAGATTGAATTTAAGCTTATTAGAGGTGAAAATGTACAAGAATTGTCCTTGAATGCTTTTATCGAATCTTGCTTGGGTGCATTTATACGCCCCTTCGATTTAAGCACAGCACCTCTCATTAGGGCGGGTTTGTATCATTCCTCAAATGAAGAGTTTTTACTATTCATAGATACTCACCATATTGCTTCGGATGGAATAACAACAGGCATTCTGTATCGAGACTTAATCAGGTTATACGAGGGACAACAATTAAAGGCGCTGCCTGCTCAATATAAGGATTACGCATCGTGGCAGACACACAGGCGATTAGAACCGGATTATTCGGCAAGTGAACAGTTCTGGGTTGGCAAATTTGAGGAGCCTCCTGCAGTCATCGATATTCTAACCGAAGGAAGAAGACCGATGAGAAGGCGATTTGATGGAGCGGTGTATTCATTCGAAATCGAGCCTGAACTATACGAGCAGCTTAAGGAATTATCGATTCGGACCCAATCCACAATGTTCATGATCCTTCTAGCCGGATACAATCTTCTTCTGTCCAAATATACTGCGGAGAAAGATATTGTGGTCGGTACACAAATTGCTGGAAGATATCATTCGGATACCGCTTCTATTGCAGGAATGTTTGTTAATACCATTGCACTTCGCAATCGTGTAGAAGGTCATTATCAGGTCGAAGAATGGATAAGTCTTGTTCGCTCAGAAACGCTGCAGGCTTTTGAACACGGAGAATATCCTTTGGATGAGCTCGTTGAGAAGCTCCGTATCAACAGAGATCCAGGCAGGAGTCCGCTGTTCGATACCATGTTCGTGCTTCAAGACGCAAGGCCTGAAATAACTCATTTGAACGAGCTGGATATTGAGCCGCTCGAATGGGCGACTCGTACTGCCAAATTTGATATGACCTGGGCAGTTGATGATCATGATGATTTGTTAAAAATGACTGTGGAGTATAGTACGGAGCTGTATCAAGAGGAACAGATTGATCGAATGGCACACCATTTTGTCCATATTCTGAATCAAATGACTTCCCAGCCTAATAGGCAGTTACAGCAGCTGCAGCTGATTACTGCAGAAGAAGAGAAGCAGATTCTCGAGTGCTTCAACAGCACTGCTGCCTCGTACCCTCGACTTCAGAATATTATAGAGCTGTTTGAGGAGCAGGTCTTACGAAGACCGGATCATACAGCGGTTCAATTTGACCAAGAGTCATTAACCTATTCGGATCTTAACAGACTGACCAGACAGTTTGCTGGTGTGTTAATTAAGAAAGGACTCCGTCCAGGAACAGCAGTCGGGATACGCTCTGAACGTTCTATAGAAATGATCGTCGGAATATTAGGGATTTTGCGGGCAGGTGGTGCATATGTGCCGATCGATCCTTCATACCCTGATGAACGTGCTGCTTATATGTTAAACAACAGTGGTGCTTCGATCCTGGCGGCTCCTAATGATACTAGCCTAGATGGATTCCATGGAGTATATGTACCTCTAGAGCCATTTTATTGGAGCAATATTGAAGCTGTTGAAGTTGAAAAGATACAGATTGATCCGGAAATGCCTGCCTATATCATGTATACATCAGGTTCAACTGGAGAGCCAAAAGGGGTTGTAACAACACATCAAAATGTTGTGAAGACTTCCATAAATAACGGATTTGTTGACCTCAAACCAGAGGATCGGATTCTTCAGTTGTCCAACTACGCTTTTGACGGATCAACGTTTGAAATTTTTGGTTCGCTCTTAAACGGAAGCACCCTTATTGTCATCCGGAAAGAAGATGTTCTGGATATCGCTAAGCTAGCGGCAATTATTGAGAAGGAGCACATAGCATCCTTTTTCATCACGACCACACTCTTCAACGCACTGGTTGACTATGATGTTACGTCTCTAAAACATACAAAGAGGGTATTCGTCGGAGGTGAAGCGACTTCTAAGCCTCATATGCTCAGTGCTTATGAATATTTGGGAGCAAACCGAATAGCGAATGGCTACGGGCCTACGGAAACAACGGTTTTCGCGACAACCTACAATGTAGATGAAACACTTCAATCCAAGCATTCAGTACCGATTGGCCGACCTATTCACAATACAAGGACTTATGTAATTAGCGAGGAAGGACATTTGCAGCCGATTGGCATCGCAGGAGAATTGTATATTGCAGGAGACGGTCTTGCCCAGGAATATCTTGGGGAACCCCAGATGACCCGTAGTCGGTTTACATCTATACCGTCACTCAGAGAACAGAGATTATACCGTTCAGGAGATAAGGTAAAATGGCTGCCAGATGGAAGCTTAGAGTTCATTTCAAGAATAGATCACCAGGTTAAAATTCGTGGACATCGCGTTGAGCCAGGGGAGATCGAAGCAAGGCTCTTGGAGCATCCATTGGTGAAAGAAGCCGTAGTCATTGCTAGGAAGAACGATTCAGCACATCATCTATGTGCATATCTGGTGAATTCTGAAAATGTATCGACACAGGAAATCAGGAGGTTTGTACAAGAAAAACTGCCTGAGTATATGATACCGTCTTACTTTATATTCTTAGCCCAGCTTCCTTTGACTCGAAATGGCAAGTTGGATCATCGAGCATTACCGGACCCAGACTTTACTCTCATTCAAGCTAGCTACATTGCGCCACAGACAGAGGAGGAAATCGTGCTGTCTGAAGTATGGACAGAGGTGCTTGGTGTTGATCAAATGGGCGTAGAAGATAACTTTTTCACACTCGGTGGAGATTCCATCAAATCGATCCAGATTGTTTCGAAGCTGGCTAAACTGAACTGGAAGCTGCAGGTTAAGCATCTAATGCTGTATCCAACCATTGCCGAATGCGCGCTGTATCTTGAACGGACAGAGACGAAAAGAGCGTCTTCAAGCCTTTCGGTTGGAGAAGTACCGCTTACTCCCATTCAAGCTTGGTTCTTCGAACAAAATCTGGAGCATGAAGGGCACTTTAATCAATCTATGGTGCTGTATAATGCGCGAGGATGGAATGAGCAGGTCCTGCATAAATCCTTAGCTCAGTTGATTGCTGAACATGATGCCCTTCGAATTCGCTTCATCAAGGAGAATGCGGTCGCGAAGCAGATCGTTTGTCCTATGGAGGAAGGCCCTTTCTATACATTGGATACGTATGAGCTTGACGAGGATACCGATCAGACATCACAAATCGAATACCTAGCAACGGGGATTCAATCACAGATGGATATTACACGTATGCTGGTTAAGATTGGAATATTTAAAACAAATCAAGGAGATCATCTGCTCATTGCCATGCATCATTTAATTATTGATGGGGTGTCCTGGCGAATCCTCATCGAGGACTTAATGCAAATCTATAACTCGATGCTTGCGGGAGAGGAACCTGTGAACCTAGGTAAGACGGACACTTATTATGACTGGAGTCACCGTCTTACAGCTCAAGCGGTTAGAGGGAATTATCGAAGTGAAGCCTCTTACTGGAATGAAATAGAGGAACGGGCTTCATCGCTTTCAAATAGCAAGCAGGAACCGTGCACGTACAAAGAAAGTGCAACCTTAAGCATGGAACTGGATGTAATGATGACCCTGCAGCTCCTGACCGAGGTTCATCGAGCTTATCATACAGAAGTTAATGATCTGCTGTTATCTGCTCTGGCATTGACTTACGAGACCGAAACACTCATTCATTTGGAAGGACACGGAAGAGAAGAATTAGTAGAAGAAACGGATCTGAGCCGTACGATCGGATGGTTCACTTCGATTTATCCCGTGATCCTGTCTTCCTCTCAAGACTATGGTGACACGCTTAGAAATACAAAGGAAATGCTGCGCGGCATTCCGAACAAAGGCGCAGGATACGGTGTTCTCAAGTATTTGACCACAGATATGGATGAAGGCGTTACAGCTTCGAATCCAGATATTGTATTTAACTATCTGGGTCAATTTGAGAGCCATGAGAATAACCAACCTGAATATTTTTCACCAATGCCTATGGGGAATCTCATTAGCCCACAAAATAGGATGACACATCAGGAAGAATGGAACTGTGTCATCAGCGAGAGCCAATTCAAGCTCACTTATCGCTATAACCCAATAGTTATCGGGGAGAACACGGCGCATCTTCGGCTGGAGCAGTTTAAATCTCATTTACAATCTTTAATTCATCATTGTATCGATCGAGAAGAAGAGTACACACCTAGTGATTACACAGATTCAGATCTGACTTTTGATGAGCTGGACGATATTGAGGACATCATCAAGGGACTTTGATTTCTATCAGATGAGAAGGAGTTGAGGGATGATATGAGCAAGACAGAAATAGCAGATATTTATCCATTATCTCCTATGCAGGAATCCCTGCTGTTTCATTCATTGTACAATCAAGGAGATATGTATTTTGAGCAGATGATTTTCTCGTTGGAAGGGCGTGTAAATGAACATGCGCTTGAAAACAGCTTGAATAAAGTTATACATCGTTACGATATCCTTCGGACTGTGTTTGTGTATGACAAAATTAATAAGCCAAGGCAAGTGGTATTGAAGAAACGAAACATCAAGATCAAGCTGGAGGATCTGACCACTGTACAAGCATCTGAACGAGTTAGCCACGTAGCTAAGCTTGCACTTGAGGACAGAAAGATAGGCTTCGACCTATCTAAAGGTCCATTACTAAGATTAACTTTGATCAAAACTAGCACGAATTCTTATGAACTTGTATGGAGTAACCACCATATTCTGATTGACGGCTGGTGCCTGGGAATTTTATTTCAGGAGTGGTTCTCATTGTATCGGGAAGAATTGCAAGGAGAGCCTGTCAGGCTCTCCCGCGTTATTCCTTACAAGCGGTATATTCAGTGGTTGGAAGCCAGAGATACCTCACAAGCAAAAAGTTATTGGAACAAATATCTGTCAGGTTATGAGGAGGCGTCTTTCCCCCAAGAACAAAATCCGACTAACCAAGATCGTTCGAACATTCAAGAGAGCATGTTTAGTCTAGGTAAACCACTTACAGATCAGCTTACCGCCTTATCTCGACATTATCAGGTTACGATGAGCAGTCTTTTTCAGGCTGTTTGGGGGGTTGTTCTTCAATACTATACAGATTCGGATGATGTTGTTTTTGGAACCATCGTCTCGGGTAGATCTCCATCTATTCCAGAGGTTGAGAAAATCATGGGTTTGTTTATTAATGCCATTCCGGTAAGAATTCAGTCGAAAACAGAAACCACTTTTGCAGAGTTAGTCAAAGCCACCCATGAGAACTCAGTACTAGCGGAGGAACATAGCTATTTATCACTTGCAGATGTTCAAGCGGAAGCAGGCGGGAGTTCCCTATTCAATCATTTGTTGGTATACGAGAATTATCCTGCAAGCGATAGTATGTTTGATACGGAAGAGCTTGGGCTTGGCTTTAAGATCAATTCCATTGAAGCTTACGAGCATACCAATTATGATCTGAACATTTCCATAGGCCCAGGTACAGAAATTAGAGCCAAGATAAATTATAACGAGGATCTGTATTCTTCAAGCTTTATTGAGCGTTTATTTTCCCATATAGAAAGAGTTTGCAGTCAAATTACGGATAACCCTGAGATGAAAGTGAAGGACATTTCTGTCCTAACTTCTCAAGACATACGGCTGTTATCGAGCTTCAACGAGACAAAGGCGGACTATCCATCAGAGCAGACTCTGGTCGATCTCTTTGTAGAGCAAGCGATGACAGAACCACACAGGACTGCAGTCGTTATGGGTAACTCGGAGTGGACCTATCGGGAGCTTAACGAGATTTCTGAGAAATGGTCAGTTCTGCTGAGGAATAAAGGCGTTAAGCCTGGTTCTATTGTAGGCCTGTGTGCACAGCGCTCTTTTGAGATGATCTCTGGCATATTAGCGATATTAAAGGCAGGCGCTGCCTATCTTCCGCTTGATCCGACTTTTCCGTCTGAACGTCTGACCTATATGATGGAGGATGCGGGCGTACAGCAGCTTGTACTGCTAACGGACAAGGATTTATCTGAATTTAAAGGTGAGATTATCACCCTATCAGATCTGCAATCATCACAAGGAATGGAATTGATTCAAGATTCATCCGTCCACTTGCACCCAGATTGTGATGCATATGTCATCTATACTTCCGGGTCCACCGGTAAGCCCAAAGGAGTGACGGCTACTCATCGAAATGTCATAAAAACAATCATAAATAACGGGTATGTTGAGTTAAATCAAAGGGACAGATTAATGCAAATCTCGAACTATGCCTTTGATGGAGCTACATTTGATATTTATGGAGCATTGCTGCATGGTGCCTCTCTAGTATTAATTAGTAGTGAAGAAGCCTCCAATATTGAATCGCTTGGCAACGCATTTAGGAATTATGAGATAAGTGTTGCTTTTATGACAACGGCTCTATTCAATACATTAGTGGATTGGAACCCGAACGCATTAGCCAATGTACGTCATGTTTTATTCGGAGGAGAGAAGGCATCAGCGAAACATATTAATACAGCCTTGAAGGTGCTCGGACCGGGAAAAATGCTGCATATGTATGGACCTACCGAAACGACAGTCTTTGCTACCTGCCATTCCATAACTGAACCCGGGAGCATTCCTATTGGCAAACCAATCCATAACACGACAGCATATATATTAAATCGAGATTTAAAGCCCATGCCGGTAGGCGTGCCAGGGGAGTTATATATTGGCGGGGATGGTCTCTCGGCGGGCTATCGAAACCGGCCTGAACTGACATTAGAGCGATTTATTGAACATCCGTTTCTCGCTGGGAAGAAGCTGTATAAGACAGGGGATATGGTCAAGAGAAATGCTGACGGAAGCATCGAATACCTGGACAGAATAGATTTTCAGGTCAAGATTCGGGGACATCGAATTGAATTAGGGGAAATCGAAAGTAAATTGAAAGATTTAAGTGAGGTCAAGGATGCAATAGTCAAAACATTTCATGATCAGCAGGGACACCTGTACTTATGTGCATATGTTGTTCCTGCGGCAGATCACTTGTCCTTTAATATATCGAAATGCAGAGAGGCTTTGAGAAGAACTCTTCCTGAGTACATGATGCCTGCAGTTTTTCAGGTGATGGAGTCTCCGTTCTCTTTGAACACGAATGGAAAAGTGGATCGAAGCAGGCTGCCGGAACCGAATAGGGCTTCCAGCATATCCGTTCCATTGTCAGGAGCAACGGAAATTGCGCTTGGTGACATATGGAAAGAGGTCTTGGGCATTCATCACCTTAATGCATCGGATCATTTCTTCGAGCTGGGTGGGCACTCACTAAAAGCAATGATGCTAACCGCAAAGATACATAAAGCGCTTGGTGTTAAACTTTCACTTCAGGAAGTGTTTCAATCTCCGGTGCTGACAGAGATGGCTAGATGTATTCAAATGTCTCAGGAAAGTCAGTACACGCCGATAACACCAGCGCCTGTTCAGGAGACGTACCCTGTATCCTCAGCGCAGAAAAGAGTATATATCGCGCAGCAATTGGAGAAGGGGCAAACGAGTTACAACATGCCTATGATTCTTGAAGTTGAAGGTGAACTGGATCGAAGCAGGCTGGAGACAGCATTTATTCAATTGATAGAACGGCACGAATCGTTAAGAACTTCATTTGTATGGATCGGTGAAGAACTGAGACAGAAGATTATTACACCTGAGGATGTTATTTGGTCCATGGATTTCTTAGAAATCCGTGCTGAAGACTACTCACGATATCATTCCTCTGATATTGCCAAAAGAGAATGGATAAATCAAACGTTGGCTTCCTTTATTCAACCCTTCGATTTAGGGAACGGCCCTCTCATTCGGGCGATGATTATCAATTTAGACAAATCTAACAGCTTATTGTTTATCGATACCCATCATATTATATCTGATGGCGTATCAACCGGAATCCTTTATCAGGATCTAACACGGTTATATCTATCGGAAGCATTACCTGCTCTGCAACTACACTACAAAGATTATGCAGTGTATGAGCAACAGTACAAGGCAAGCCCAAGCTATGAAATGAATCAGAAGTATTGGAGGAATCAGTTCGCCGGGACATTGCCTGAAGGAGAGCTATGTACAGATTATGTAAGGCCTTCGGTGAGAAGTGCTGCAGGGAGAACAATGTCGTTCCAGATTGAAGAAGGCTTATTTCATCAGCTCAAAAGAGTTGCTTCTGCAAATGAAGCGACGCTGTACATGGTGCTGCTTGCGGGCTATAAACTCCTCTTATCCAGATACAGCGGCACAGAAGATGTGATTGTAGGCTCACCAATTGCGGGCAGAGCTCATGAGGACACCCATCATATGATAGGGATGTTTGTAAACACGCTTGCATTACGATCTCAGCCCAAGGGACGCCTTCGTGTCCATGAATGGATCAGAGAAGTCAAACAACTATTCATGGATGCACAGACGCATGCGGATTATCCATTAGAGGATCTGTTGAATGATCTGAACGTCTCAAGAGATATAAGCCGACATCCCTTATTCGATACGTTATTTGTACTTCAAAACATGGACATAGCACCTATTGAGCTTGAGAATGTTACATTTCGATCAGCTGAATGGGATTGGAGCCAGGCAAAGTTTGACATGACATGGGGATGTCGAGAGTCTCAGCATGGATTGGATTTTATCGTAGAATACGCTGCCTATTTATATAAAGAAGAAACGATAGAGCGTATGTTCGGACATTATATTACGATCTTGGATCAGATGGTTAATGCACCTGATCAATTATTAATGGATATCGATATGCTGACGGAAGAGGAGCATGCATGGCTGACTCTACATCACAGTAGGCAGGAAGAGTATCCACATGAGGCTGCGATACCATACTTATTCGAGCAGCAAGCCTTGGCCTCAGCTCATTCACCGGCTCTAATCCACGGAAGCAAGGTCATGACATATCAAGAGATGAATGAAGCTGCAGACAACTTCATGAGAATTCTGATCTCCATGGGAGTCAGCCAAGGTGATCGTGTTGGGCTTCTTGCCGACAGATCTATGGATATGGTTCTTGCGATCTTCGGTATTCTAAAAGCCGGAGCAGCCTATGTTCCGCTTGATCCTGCGCTTCCTGAACATCGAATCGAATATATATTAAAGGACAGCGGAGCAAGCTGGCTAGTCTCGACGAGTGGGAATGATTACAGGCAAGAAGGACTAACACATATTGCATTTAGTGAGGTACCTAATCACGGTACAACCGAAACCGACATAACAAAAACGAAGGATAATAGAACAGTTGCACCTGAAGATATTGCCTACATTATGTATACATCGGGATCAACGGGCAAACCCAAAGGGGTTCTGACGACACATCGAAATGTGGTCAAGACAAGTATTAATAATGGATATGCTGAATTGGGTAAGGAAGATCGGATGCTGCAGCTATCCAATTATGCATTTGATGGCTCCACCTACGAGATTTTTGGGGCTCTTCTGAATGGAGCATCCCTGCATATCATTACAAAAGACGAATTGCTGAATGCAGCATCGCTTGCAAAAATATTGGACGAGCAGCGCATAACCTCAGCTTTTATGACCACTTCTTTGTTCAACATGATGGTGGATTATGATGTGACTTGTTTTAAGCATGTAAACAAGCTCTTCTTCGGCGGTGAAGTCGCGTCTGTTCAGCATGTCCATAAAGCACTTGATTATTTAGGCGAAGGACGAATCATTAACGCATACGGACCGACCGAAACGACCGTATTTGCAACCACTTATCCCGTTACAGATAAACTTAAGCAGAAGAGCAGTGTGCCAATAGGGAAGCCAATTCATAATACTTCACTCTTCGTTCGAAATATGTGGGGGCATGAACAACCGATGGGCATGCCTGGTGAGCTGTTCATTGGAGGCGATGGTGTCGCCGCAGGTTACTTGAACAATGAAAAGATGACAGCAGAAAGATTTATCCCTAACCCTCAGGAACAAGGCAAGCCCATGTATCGGACAGGAGACTTGGTTAGATGGTCTAGTGACGGAGAGCTAGAGTATTTGGGACGGTTGGATGGACAAGTGAAAGTTCGAGGTAATCGTGTGGAAACAGGAGAAATTGAAAGCGTGCTGAACTCCATTCCATCGATTAACCAGGCGGTTGTCATTCCGATCACAGATCCTCAAGGGACAGTGAGCTTGAGCGCTTATGTTGTATGCAATAAATCCATAGCAAATAGCAAAGCTGAGCCAGAGCTCTATTCGGAATGGAGAGAGGGGTTAAAGAGCCGGCTTCCAGACTACATGATACCTTCTAATTTTATGATGATTCAGACCATTCCGCTTACGGCGAACGGCAAGATAGATCGCTCCAAGCTTCCTGAGCCGATTCGGGCAGCTAATCTTACGGAGAAGGATTTGCCTGCGAATGAGATCGAAGCTCAGCTCCAACAGTGTTGGACTGATGTGCTCGGTGTCAAGAGCCCGGGGGTGCTCGAATATTTCTTTGACCTCGGAGGACATTCTTTAAAAGCGATGCAGCTATCCGTTAAGGTACAGCACTTGTTCGGGATCCATTTCAGTTTGCAGGATATCTTCTTATATCCGACAGTTAGAGAGCAAGCAGCGTTGATTAAACGTTCGGAAGCTTCGTCCAAGAAATTCATTCTGCCGCAGGCGCAAGCAATGGATTACTATCCTGTATCCTCAGCTCAAAAAAGAATCTATCTTGCTTCACAGTATGAGCAGGCAGGTACGAGCTATAACATGCCTATGCTGCTCAGCCTTACAGGGAAGCTAAACATAAGTGCACTAAACAGGGCATTTCAGCAGTTGATTATACGGCATGAATCGTTAAGGACGATTTTTCATCTCATGGGAAATGAGATTAAACAACAGATTCTGCACCCAGACAGTGTCCACTGGCAAATAAAAATACAGGAAGATGAAGCAGGAGCACCATCATTAGAAGATGAGGGAATTCAGAAATGGGTTTCATCTCAGATTACACCTTTTGATCTGTCATCACCTTATTTGATTCGGGCTGTCCTTAAAAAGCAATCGGATGAACACCATCTTCTATTTATTGATATGCATCATATCGTTTCAGATGGAGTTTCGACTTCCATTATTTTTAATGAGTTATTCAAGCTATACAAGGAAGAGGAGCTCCCCGACCTGTCTATTCAATATAAAGATTATGCGGTTTGGGAAGAGCAGCATCGTAAGAGCGAGCAGTATCTTGCTGCTAAACATTACTGGACGGGGATGTATAAAGATGAGGTTCCCGAGTTGATTTTGCCGATTGCTGAACGACGTGGAGGTTCTAATCAGAGCTCAAAAGCGGCAAAGTACTCGTTTCATTTGAATCCAGTACTGGTAGGCAAATTGAAAAAGAAAATGAAGAAAAAAGATATTACTTTGTATATGCTCTTAATAGCGGGTTATTATATTCTGTTATCCAAATATGCGGAGCAGGAAAAAATCGTGGTCGGAATTCCCGTTGCCGGAAGATATCTTCCAGAAGTGGAACCAGTTGTGGGCATGTTTGTCCAAACATTGGCACTACAAAGTGAGCCCAAAGCAGATTTATCCATTGATGGATATGTTGAGGAATTGAAGAAGACGATGCTTGAAGCTTACCAGCATGCCGATTATCCACTGGATGAATTGATGGAGGAATTAAATGTAAATAGAGCTTCTGGAAAAAGCCGATTATTTGATACGCTATTTGTTCTACAGAATATGAATATCGCAGAGTTACTTATTGAAGATGTTAAAGTAACCCAGTTAGAGGTTCCATCCGGCCAATCTAAGTTTGACATGGTTTGGGCAGGAGTTGAACAAGAAGACACTATTCTGATGACTGTTGAATTTAATCAAGAGATATATTCTGAGTCAGCAGTTAGAGCAATGTCTTCTCACTATGAGCATATTCTCGAACAAATCGTTGACCCATTCCTGGATCAAATTAAAGATATTGAATTGTTAACAGATAAAGAGAAGCTTCAATTGAATGCGTTTGAAGGTACAACCGTAGATTACCCCCGGGATTCCACAATTATGGAGCTATTCCGAATGCAAGCTGAGCGGAGCCCAGATTATCCTGCAATCGTATTTAAAGACAGGGTGGTCACATACCAAGAACTCAACACTCGTGCGGCCCAGTTGTCTCTCATGCTGCAGGCTCAAGGGATACGACCTGGAGATACTGTCGGGTTGCTGACGGATCGTTCCATTGAAATGATCATCTCAATTATGGGCATTCTGGGTGCAGGAGCGGCCTATGTACCACTAGATCCGAGCTTCCCGTCCGAGCGGCTGTCTTATATGCTCGAAGACAGTGAAGCAAGGCTGTTGATTGCAGAGCCAGGTATGCGTGTGGAGGGTTACAACAGCGCAGTGCTGTGGCTTTCGGAGATCGACTGGAGCAGTGGTGGACGAGAATGGAGTGAGCTTGTCCGTGAGCACGGACGTGATGGACAGGTGTCTGCATCCCCAGAGTCTGCTGCCTATATCATGTATACATCGGGTTCAACGGGTAAGCCCAAAGGGGTGGTAACTACACATCGGAATGTGGTGAAGACCAGTGTGAGTAACGGATTCATGGATGTCCAGCCGGAAGATCGGATGCTGCAGCTGTCGAACTATGCCTTTGATGGATCAACCTATGAAATATTCGGTGCTTTGCTGAACGGAGCAACGCTATATCTGATTGAGAAGACGCAGGTACTGGATGCAGCCGCATTGTCGCAAGTGATGAAGCAGCATGCGATTACCTCTGCATTTATGACAGCAGCTCTGTTTAATACGTTGGTAGATTTCGATGTCACGAGCTTGAAGCATGTAAGAAAGCTGTTCTTTGGAGGGGAAGCCGGTTCGAAGAAGCATGTCATCAAGGCGCTTGATTACTTGGGTCCTCATCGGATCGCTAACGGATATGGTCCGACCGAGACGACGGTATTCGCAGCAACCTATTCGGTAGATGAGGATGTGCGAGCTCAGAGTAGTGTTCCGATAGGGAAACCGATACACAATACCAAAGTGTACGTGCTAAACCGCTGGGGGCAGCGGCAGCCGATCGGTCTACCTGGAGAGCTGTATATTGGAGGAGACGGTCTAGCCAGAGAATATTTGAAGCAGCCAGAGCTGACGAAGAGCCGATTCATCGCGCACCCATTCGAGCAGGGGGAGAGGTTGTATCGGACAGGAGATCGGGTACGGTGGCTGCCGGATGGCAATCTGGAGTTCATGGACCGGCTGGATCACCAGGTCAAGATCCGAGGTAACCGAATAGAGTTGACAGAGATCGAAAGCAAGCTGCTCGAGCTTCCGGAGATAAGAGAGACGGTCGTAACCGCACGAAGAGATGAACAGGGTCATTCCTTCCTGGCAGCCTATCTCGTTCCTAATGAAGGTGTGGAGCAGGACCGAATGCATCGATTCATCAGAGATCACTTAAGAGAAGAGCTTCCCGAATACATGATCCCGACGTCGATGGTCATCTTGGACAAGCTGCCACTCACAGCGAATGGCAAAATAGACCGAGCTGCGCTTCCGGAGCCTTACGTCCAAGCGTATTCAAATGCTTCAGCAACAAACGAAATCGAGCGCATCTTAGTACAAATATGGACGGAAATTCTCAAAGCCCGGCCTATTGGTATTAGAGATCATTTTTTTGAACTCGGAGGACATTCTCTTAAAGCCATGATGCTGTCCGGCAGAGTTTACCAGGAATTACAAGTAAAGCTTTCTCTACAGGAAATATTTACTCATGACACGATAGCGGAGCAAGCCCTTTTAATAAAGGACAAGAAATTGGACATTACAGGACTACGTGCAATGAGTGCTGCTCCTGTATTAGAGAACTATCCCGTATCTTCTTCTCAATGGAGGCTCTACTATATCCAGCAGCTGCAAAAAGAGGGAACCAGCTATAATATGCCACTAGCTTTTGAAATTAAGGGTCACCTTGATTATCGTAAGCTGCAGGATGCCCTCTCCATAGTCATGAAGAGGCATGAGGCCCTTCAAACCTCTTATGTCATGATTGGGGAAGAGCTTAGACAAAGAATTGACCTGAATCGTAATGTAGATTTGAGTATCGAACGAAGGGACTGGATCGATGGTCGTGTGGATCGTCCTATTGATCAATCCAGCGTAGAACAATATGTCCGTTCGTTTGTTCGTCCATTTGATCTTTCATCCGGGCCGCTGTTCAGAGCAGGACTGCTCTCCGTATCAGAGACGAGGCACGTACTTGTTCTAGATATGCATCACAGTATTTCAGATGGGATCTCAACAGGAATTATCGTTACCGAGTTGTTTCAGCAATATGAAGGCGTGGAACTGCGATCAAAGGCGGAGCTGCAGTATAAAGACTATGCATGGTGGGAGCAGCAGTACAAAGACAGTGAACGGTACAAAGCAGAGGAACAGTATTGGCTCAGGGAGCTTAGTGGTGAATTGCCGTTAACAAACCTTCCATACGATTTCAACAATGTTGGCACCAAGCCCCCTGTAGGAGCGAATTCCAGAATTATCATTGATTCCAGTCTGTTGCGGCAGCTTGAGGAGATCGCGTCCTCTCATCGGACAACCTTATTTACGGTGTTGTTCGGAGCTTATTCCATTTTGTTATCGAAATATAAGCAAGAAGAGGATGTCATTATTGGTGTGCCTGAAGCGGGGAGACAGCTCTCAGATACTCAAGGAATGGTCGGCATGTTTGTGAGTACGTTACCCCTTCGGCTAAAACCGTTAGGGAATCTTACAATAGCTAACTATCTTGATCGTGTTCGGAATCAACTATTAGCAGCCTTTGATCACAGCTTCTATCCACTAGAAGAGCTCATCGACCAGTTAAAAGTTTCGAGGAATCATCCAGCGCAGCCTTTATTCGATACATTGTTTGTACTTCAGAATATGGAATCCTATTCCTTAGAATTGACGTCGCTTCAGATCCATCCATTTGAGACGGTGAGTACGCAGCCTAAATTTGATATGACTTGGGGAGCAGTACAGACCGATGATGAATTAGCCGTAACTATTGAATATAACGCTCATTTGTTCTCAGCGAAGACGATCGAGAGAATGCTGGCGCATTATGAACATGTATTAGTTCAGCTAGTAACTGGACATGAAATTCTTATTCAAGATATCGAGTTGCTAACTGCACAGGAGAAGCTGGAATTAATTACGTTTGAGGGCACAGTAGAAGATTACCCTCGGGATTCTACAATTATGGAGTTATTTGAAGCGCAGGCTGAACGGAGTCCTAATCATCCTGCAATAATATTTAAAGACAGGATGGTCACATACCGAGAACTCGACACTCGTGCGGCCCAGTTGTCTCTCATGCTGCAGGCTCAAGGGATACGACCTGGAGATACTGTCGGGTTGCTGACGGATCGTTCCATTGAAATGATCATCTCAATTATGGGCATTCTGGGTGCAGGAGCGGCCTATGTACCATTAGATCCAAGCTTCCCGTCCGAGCGGCTGTCTTATATGCTCGAAGACAGTGAAGCAAGGCTGTTGATTGCAGAGGCAGGTATGCGTGTGGAGGGTTACAACGGCGCCGTGCTGTGGCTTTCGGAGATCGACTGGAGCAGTGGTGGACGAGAATGGAGTGAGCTTGTCCGTGAGCACGGACGTGATGGACAGGTGTCTGCATCCCCAGAGTCTGCTGCCTATATCATGTATACATCGGGTTCAACGGGTAAGCCCAAAGGGGTGGTATCTACACATCGGAACGTGGTGAAGACCAGTGTGAATAACGGATTTATGGATGTCCAGCCGGAAGATCGGATGCTGCAGCTGTCGAACTATGCCTTTGATGGATCAACCTATGAAATATTCGGTGCTTTGCTGAACGGAGCAACGCTTTATCTGATTGAGAAGACGCAGGTACTGGATGCAGCCGCGTTGTCGCAAGTGATGAAGCAGCATGCGATTACCTCCGCATTTATGACGTCAGCCTTGTTTAATACGTTGGTAGATTTTGATGTCACGAGCTTGAAGTATGTAAGAAAGCTGTTCTTTGGAGGGGAAGCCGGTTCGAAGAAGCATGTCATCAAGGCGCTTGATTATTTGGGTCCTCATCGGATCGCTAACGGATATGGTCCGACCGAGACGACGGTATTCGCAGCAACCTATTCGGTGGATGAGGATGTCCGAGCTCATAGCAGTGTTCCGATTGGGAAACCGATTCACAATACCAAAGTTTACGTGCTAAACCGCTGGGGGCAGCGGCAGCCGATCGGTCTACCCGGAGAGCTGTATATTGGAGGAGGCGGTCTAGCCAGAGAATATTTGAAGCAGCCAGAGCTGACGAAGAGCCGATTCATCACGCACCCATTCGAGCAGGGAGATCGGTTGTATCGGACAGGAGATCGGGTACGGTGGCTGCCGGATGGCAATCTGGAGTTCATGGACCGGCTGGATCACCAGGTCAAGATCCGGGGTAATCGAATAGAGCTGACAGAGATCGAAAGCAAGCTGCTCGAGCTTCCGGAGATAAGAGAGGCGGTCGTAACCGCACGAAGAGATGAACAGGGTCATTCCTTCCTGGCAGCCTATCTCGTTCCTAATGAAGGTGTGGAGCAGGACCGAATGCATCAATTCATTAGAGATCACTTAAGAGAAGAGCTTCCCGAATACATGATCCCGTCGACGATGGTTATCATGGACAAGCTGCCACTTACAGCGAATGGCAAAGTAGACCGGCATGCCCTGCCAAGTCCAGTGAATCGATCGAAAGGCGGTGAGAGACCAACGAATGCACTAGAATCACAGCTTCTTGATATTTGGTGTGATGTCTTAAATGTTGCTGAGATCGGTATAGAGGATCATTTCTTTGAAGCAGGCGGCCATTCACTTAAAGCGATGATGTTGTCCGCTCGAATAAAGAAGGAGTTAAATGTCTCGATTGAATTACAAGCGATCTTTGATTATCCAACCATTAAGCTCCTTGCCGAGTATTTAGACAAGAGGTCTGTAACTAGTTCTGAGCTTTACGAATCGATCGAACCGGCCGCTATTAAAGAGGTGTACACGGCCACTCCTTATCAGTCTTACGGTTACTTGTCCAGCATAGGAAATACGGATTGGAATATGCCGACAGCATATCGGATTCAAGGTGCTCTTGATCTGGAGAGACTTGAGCTTAGCTTTCAGAAGCTTATATCACGTCATGAAGCGCTTAGAACATTATTTGAAATTCAAGGCTCCTATGTGATCCAGCGAGTTATGTCCCGAGTGAGCTTCCGGCTCGAGAAGGAACAGCTAGGCTCCCATAATGAAGTGAATCAAGTCATCGAGAGATTCATCCAGCCTTTTGCTCTTAACGCTGCACCTCTCTTAAGAGCCAAGGTGCTCAGGCTTGATTTGGAAGACCACATCCTATTGTTGGATATGCATCATGCCATCTCTGATGGAACTTCGCTTGGCATTATTTTGGATGAATTGTTTAAGCTGTATGACGGTTCGGAGCTAAACCCCGTAGCATTGCAGTATAAAGATTTTTCTGAATGGCAGCATACAAAGCTGGAGCAAGGACATTTTACAGCCGCCTCTGACTATTGGAAGAATTATCTTACGGGGTATCATCCTGTTCAATTATCACCATTACAGCTTGATGAATCAACAATGTCTGATCATAACGGAAGTCATGTCAGAGTAGAGGTTCCCAAAGCTTTAATCGAACAAATGAAGAACATGATGAATATGGAAGTAACGGATTATACGATCTTGTACTCCACCTATCTCGTTTTGCTGAGCCAGTTAACGAATCAAGAAGATCTAATAGTCGGCACGTACGCATTTGGTCGAGAACGTCCTGAATTACAGGGAATCGTAGGATTGTTTATTAATTCAATTCCACTGAGATACCGAGTTCATTCAGAAGTTACGTTGACAGCCATGTTCCAAAAGGTTCAAGAGATGATGAATCTGGCTTTTCAGCATCAGTATTACCCGTTTGAGAAAATGCTTGAGGATTTGGAGATACCGCTGACTCCAGGTGAAAATCCGCTGTTTAACACCATGTTTAATCTCAATAACTTTATTATGCCTTCAGCAGATCGTAAGGAGAGGGATTATTGTATCTCTTCATATCCTTGCGGGTGGAATTATTGTGAGTATGACCTATATGTTACTGCTCAGGAGATGGAAGAGGTATACTTGATTCAATTTGATTATCGAACAGCTATGTTTGAGCCACAGTTTATGCATATATTAACGAAGCATTACATGAACTTATTGAAACAAATTGCGC
Organism: Paenibacillus sp. TCA20; assembly: GCF_000732325.1. Taxonomy (GTDB): domain Bacteria; phylum Bacillota; class Bacilli; order Paenibacillales; family Paenibacillaceae; genus Paenibacillus; species Paenibacillus urinalis. Next base: position 342,779 of record NZ_BBIW01000002.1, on the reverse strand, counting down.
ATGATCCAAATACGATAATAAATGAGCTGGAAGATACTAACATCACAACAAAAGCTGTGATACACTAACAAAAAGATGATTAGAGGAGGAGAAAAATGGCTAACAAATTTTTCAAATTCGGTGTCATTAAGAATGAGGATGTCCCTGAAGAAGTGAACGAGGCAGCACGTGAGGTGGAGAAGCTGCCTGAGACAATTGCTAATGAAATTAGTGAAGCCTTTAAGGATGAAAAAGAGGATAAATAATTATTATAGTGAATCCAAGTCATAGTGCCCCCTAAATTGGTCGAATGAAGGGATTCAATACTTCAAAATATCCAGTACCCTCTTGCAAATCCCGTGTAAATATGGTGATATGTAAGAGGGTACATATTGGAAATTAACTGCTTTTATGGTTATAATATTAATAGACTGACCAGTCAGTTTTTTGGAGGGGTTATCGATCGAAGTTAAACGCAGAAAAGATGTAGCTCAGATTAAAAAGGATATCGCACGAAATACAAAAGAACTCTTTGCTCAAAAGGGATACAATGCTACTTCGATGGAAGAGATCTGTACGGTCAACAATCGAAGCAAAGGCAGTATATATTATCACTTCAAAAGCAAAGAGGAGCTGTTCATGTTCTTGATCAAGCTAAATAATCAAGAGTGGATGGATTCTTGGCAAGAGAAGGAATCACAGTACGAAACTACCGTCGAAAAGTTGTATGGTCTAGCGGACCACTATGTAGATGATTTGGCAAACCCGCTGAATCATGCCATTAATGAATTTGTTTCCGGTCAAGTCGTCAGTCAAGATGTCCTGGATGAAATGCTGTCACTTATACGTATCCCTTATGTAACCTATGAGCGTATCATCATTCAAGGCATTGAACGCGAGGAATTGAAGCCTAGTGACCCGCAAGATCTAATGTACATTATTAATGGATTATTTAACGGGTTAGGTACGCTTTATTATGAAAAAGACTTATCAGATATTCGCAGATTGTATAAATTAGGAATCGCAAACCTGCTGACGGGAATTCAGAGCACAAGTAAAACAATGAAGGACTGATATCAACTTATCAGTTTTTCTTTTATAAATTAGTAGACCGAATAGTCGGTTTAAAAAAAGGAGATGGCTATGAATAATCTGTTTAAGAACCGGGCTTTCCTAGTAATTACCTTTTCTGATCTGCTTCAAAATTTAGCGATCTGGATTAGAAATATGGCTATTCTTTACTTTATTATGGATCAAACCCAGGGGGACCCGATTGCTGTATCGCTAATTACTGTACTGGAATACGTTCCGATCTTTGTATTTTCCTTTATTGGAGGAGCACTTGCTGATCGCTGGAATCCCAAACAGACCATGATCCTTGGTGATATTCTCAGTTCACTTTCGATTGTGCTTATACTAGCAGTAATGGCTTCAGGATATTGGCAGGCACTGTATGCTGCCACTTTTGTATCATCCATCGTCAGTCAATTTTCCCAGCCCTCCTCTGTTAAGATCGTTAAACGAAATGTCGAAGAGGAGCATGTCCAGTCGGCAATTGCGATCACACAGAGCTCACAATCGTTATTCCTTATCCTCGGCCCCATCGTAGGTACGTTCATATATACTACACTCGGAATTCAAGCTTCCATGTATTCTCTGCTTGTTCTGTTTATTTCTTCGGCTCTCATATTAACGCTTCTGCCCAAAGACGAACCGAGTTCCGCTGAGCGTTCCTCACTCGTTAGTGAGATGAAGGAAGGCTGGAAATACGTTCTGGGGTCCAGTTCTTTGAAGTTCCTGACTCTCTTATTTATTATTCTGGGATTATCTTCGGGTCTGATCAGTCCTCTAGAAATCTTTCTGATTACAGAGCGACTCGGTCTAGAACAAACGTCAGTACAGTATCTAACGGGTGCATCTGGCTTAGGGCTGCTCATCGGTGGAGGTATTGCGGCCGCATTAAGCAGTAAGCTGGATCAAAATCGTACGCTTGTTCTAGGAGTTGTTCTTCTAGCGATCACAACACTTGGAGAGGTATTATCAGGTTGGCTATGGCTCACCTTGGTCATTAGCTTTTTTAGCTCTCTATGTCTTGCTTTTGTAAATGTAATTATCTCGACATTTCTCGTTACCAAAATTGATGAACAAATGATTGGACGCGTAAATGGAACCATAACCCCTATGTTCATGGGTGCAATGTTGATTGGGTCCTCCTTAGCAGGCGTAGTCATGAGCAATACTTCGTTGTTGACAGCTTACATCCTATCTGTTCTTGTGCTTACTGTTGGATTAATTCCAGGAATCAAGATTAAATTTGGCAGTAGCAAAGATAACGTAGAAACACCCCTGCCAGCAGATCAAGAGCTTAGTCGGGCTTTGGAATAGAGGGGGCAGCTATGAAAAGGATCCACTTGTTCTGTTTTCCTTATGCCGGAGGATCATCAATGATGTACTTTCGCTGGCGGAACCAACTGTCTGAGTTCATTGAGCTTCATCCCATTGAGCTGGCAGGCAGAGGACGAAGAATGAATGAACCGTACCATCACAGCATAGATGAGGCAGTGGAGGATGCCTACTTGTCCATTCCGGTACATCTTATGAGGGAGCCCATTGCTTTCTTTGGGTATAGTATGGGAAGCCTTATCGCCTACGAGCTTGCACATTATATTAAAGAGAAGCATGGCAATGAGCTCACACATTTATTTGTAGGTGCTCGAAGGGCACCACATTTGAATGGACATGTGAAGCAGATTTCCGCCTTACCCGATCAAACTTTTCTTGCAGAAATGATCAAGCTCGGTGGAATGTCAGATGAAGCCCTTCAGAATCAAGAGCTGCTGGATGTGTTCTTGCCTTTAATCAGAGGCGATATGAGGATCGTAGAAAATTACGAATGGAAGCCTAGAGACTTACTTCAGACTGATATCACGGTTCTTGCCGGTGATCAGGATGTAATCGCAATAGATCAGTTGGAAGCTTGGGGAGATATGACATCTGGAGCTTGTCAGCTATCCGTTTATGAGGGAGATCATTTTTTTATTAATAAGCATTATGAGGTCATTGCCGAGCAAATAAAAAGAGTGTTGCTATAATAGAATTACGATGTGAAAAGTGGATTGAATGAATACTTATAGCGAGCTGCCGATGAAACGGCAGCTTTGTTTTTATTTGCAGGCAAGTTGAGCTAACATGATTAATTTGAATAAAGGATATATGATACTTTATACGAATTTACATGTATATAACATATTATGTAACTTGAAATGTTGAATAGCCTAGTGTAGGCGTGTTTTTTCTTAATCAAACTTAGTTCATCCCTGAGTTTTATGTACATATTCACAAAAATATCGACACAAATTATTCAGAATGATAAAACTGTGTAAGATTAATTGACGTTAAGTGGTCGTTCAACTAATATCAAATCATATTCAGAGAGGTGAAGGGGAGAAGAAAACGAGGAGTCAGGCAGTGGAACTCAATCATGTTGTATTTTTGAAGCGCTGTGTAGAAGTATCACGTTTGGCCAGAGAGAGTGGGAATACACCGTTTGGCGCGCTGCTCGTGGATAAAGAAGGCAATATCCTGCTGGAGCAGGGAAATGTCGAGATTACGGAGCATCGCTGTACGGGTCACGCTGAAACTGCATTGATGGAAAAAGCATCCCATACATATGACCCTGCATTTTTATGGGAATGTACCTTGTATACGACAGCAGAGCCTTGCGCCATGTGCGCAGGAGCAATGTATTGGGGAAATATCGGGCGGGTCGTATACGGCATCTCCGAGAAGGAACTGCTGGTGCTGACAGGCAATGATCCCCAGAATCCGACTTTTGACATGCCTTGCCGTGAGATCTTTGCTAGAGGACAAAAAGAAATTGAAGTGATCGGGCCGTTCCCGGAGCTGGCAAATGAGATCGTCGCTGTTCATGAAGGTTACTGGAGCCCCGACGAATAGCTGTCAAATCTAGCAGAACATCACTTATATAATATCAGCATATCAAAAAAAGATGAGCGGAGTGTGAAGGGTTATGTGGAAGAAGCCGGTAAAGTGGAGTAATAATAGAACCAAGATAAGTGGAGTGCTTCTGGCTGTGACGTTAGCGTTAACCGCATGCGGCGGCGGAGACACTGGATCGGATACCACGAGTGCCTCGGGCGAATCAAGCGAAGTAACTCCAGTTAAGGTCGTGCTCAATTGGTTCGCCAAGACGGAACATGGCGGGTTCTATGCTGCTGAAGAGAACGGGATTTATGAAGGGAAGAATCTCGACGTAACGATTGAGCCGGGAGGTCCTCAGGTCTCGTCCATTCAGATCGTCGCTTCCGGTAAAGCGGAATTCGGCGTAGCTCATGCGGATCAGATTCTGCTTGCTCGTGAAGAAGGCATCCCAATCGTCGCATTGGCGACGACGTTCCAGATCAGTCCACAGGCTCTCATGTTTCATGAAGAGTCCGGTATTGAGGATTTTGACGATCTGAACGGCAGAACCGTATTTATTCAGCAAGGCCAGCCTTACTGGGAATACTTGAAGCATAAGTACAGTCTGGATACGGTTAAGGAAGTCGCTTATACTGGCCAGCATGGTAACTTTATTGAAGACGCTCAGTCTGCAAGCCAGTCCTTCGTTAATGGTGAGCCGTTTGTTGTGGAGAAGCAAGGCATCTGGTAGGAACGAAGCTCATTGCTGATTCCGGATATGAACCGTATGCTGCCGTTGTATACACCACTGAAAAATATTTAGAGGAGAACCCGGAGACAGTCAAAGCGTTCATTAATGGTACGGTAGAAGGCTGGTATGATTATAAAGAGAATTATGAACAAATAAATAAGAAGATTCTTGAAATTAACACCAACCTGGCAGAAGATGAGATTGCCTATGGAGAAGAACAACAAAGAGAATTTGTATTCGGCTACGACGCGGAAGCGAATGGCATGGGCTATATGACCGAGGCTCGCTGGAGTGAGCTGAAGGATCAACTGCTGGAGATCGGCTTGCTCACCAAAGATTTGGATGTAAGTGAAGTATTCACGACAGAATATTTACCTGCCAAATAAGTGGTTACTGGGTAATTAGCAGGATATTACTCGGTTATAAATGGATAGACAAAGGCACAGAGTACATTCATTATTGAATGAGGCTCTTTGCCGTTTTTTTTTATTGAGCTGCGAATTCGATTCAAATGAAATTCATGACATAAAATTGAGGTGTATGACAGCCTCGGGATGAATACTTAATCCGATCATTTCATTATAGAGGAGTAGAGAATCTCAATGGGTGTATCTATCATTTTGTTTATACTTGCCGGACTTGCCGAAATTGGCGGAGGATATTTAGTGTGGCTGTGGCTTAGAGAAGGAAGACATTATTTCTATGGAATTGCAGGAAGCTTAATTCTAGTACTCTATGGCATCATCCCTACGCTGCAGCAATTTCCCACATTTGGCAGAGTGTATGCGGCATATGGAGGCGTCTTCGTCATTATGGCAATATTGTGGGGCTGGGGAGTCGATAAGAAAACACCGGACTTCTACGATTGGCTTGGCTCCTTCATTTGTCTTGCGGGGGTTGCAATTATTCTATGGGGACCAAGAAACGGTTAGCACTTCACTTATATGAAGGGGAATATTCATTTAAAATTCATCCATTTCATTATAAAATAAGGGATGAATTGGTAGATTTATGCTTCCTATTCTATTATGATAAGACTCAAACGGGAGAAAGGGCGTGGAAGCAAAGTGGAACGTGAATTGGCGCTTGAGATAGTCAGAGTAACAGAACTAGCTGCATTGGCATCAGCTCCTTGGATGGGCAGGGGGGATAAGAATAGTGCGGATGAGGCCGCCACTCTGGCGATGCGCGCCATGTTTGACTCTGTATCCATTAAAGGGACGGTAGTCATTGGCGAAGGGGAAATGGATGAGGCTCCAATGCTGTATATCGGTGAAGAAGTAGGAAACAGTGAGGGGCCGGAAGTGGATGTTGCTGTGGACCCGCTGGAAGGAACCGAGATTGTAGCCAAGGGACTGAATAATGCGTTATCTGTTATCGCTGTTGCAGGCAAAGGGAATTTGCTTCATGCTCCAGATATGTATATGGAGAAGCTTGCTGTCGGACCAGCGCTGGTCGGAAAAGTAAGTATTGAAGATCCGATTGATGTCACCCTGCGCAAAGCGGCCACTGAGTTAAACAAGAATATCTCTGATCTAACCGTTATGATTCTAGACCGTGATCGCCATGAGAGCATCATTAAGACGCTGCGTAAAGTAGGCGTTCGAATTAAATTTTTGAGTGATGGAGATGTGGCTGGAGCGATGGCACCGGCATTTCCAGAAGCGGGGATTGATATTTATGTCGGTTCAGGAGGGGCGCCTGAAGGAGTGCTGGCTGCTGCAGCGCTGTCTTGCCTCGGAGGAGAAATCCAGGGCAGATTAATGCCTGCGAATGCAGATGAATATCAGCGCTGCTTGAAGATGGGAATTACCGAGCCTTATCGAGTGCTGACAATGGAGGATATGATCGGTAAGGACGATGTCATTTTTGCAGCCACGGGAGTCACTCCAGGTGAAATTCTTGGCGGAGTCAGATATCTGGCAGATGACAGGGCCGAGACGCAGTCGATTGTCATGAGAGCCAAGACCCGAACCATCCGCTACATAAGAACTCAGCATTTTCTTCCGGGCAAAGAGGTGCTGCATAAAGTCAGACAAGCCCAGTCCTCAGAATCTGCACCTAGCAGTACGCTGAAGAAGCAGTCCAAAGCGAGTAAAGAGGAAAATGCTGCGGGCTCCGTAAAAGAAGCATTGAAGCAAAGCTGATGTAAAAAGAACATTACCGTTGTCCATACATACGCTCACGAATCTCTAACACCTGTAAATGACTTCATGGTCAGGTAGAGATCATGGGCGTATTATTTTTTGTAAAATATGTATCAAATCAATTGACAATCGAACCTCTCCATGAGAAAATGTACGCGCGTACATTAGATATGGAAATGAGTGGATCTATTATTGCAACACGAAGAGAAGTTGCTGATTTAGCGGGTGTATCCGAGGCAACGGTCTCCCGTGTAATGAATGGCGTGGGACCTATTAAGGAAGAGACGCGGATCAGAGTGCTGGATGCTGCCAACCAGCTTGGTTATGTACCCAGTAATCTCGCACGCAGCTTTGCCCGCCGAAAGAGTGGGAACATTGGCGTAGTTCTGCCTTATATTCCGAAGGCAAGGCTGTTCTCAAGCTACTATTTCTCTGAAATTCTCAGTGGAATGGGGAATACGGTGCGGGAGCAAGGCTATGACCTTCTGGTTCTGTTTCGCAGCGGAGAGGATACACCGGAGTATGAATCGTTTTTCCGGATGCAGAAGGTAGATGCTCTTGTCGTACTCGGTGCGAAGGATGAGCCGGGAGAGCGGGAAGCCCTACGAAAGCTGCGGGAGGCAAGGCATCCCTTTATTGTGGTCAACCAGCATTTTGATGGGGAGAATTTCCCGGAAGTGGATGTGGATCATGAGGAAGGAAGCCGAATGGCTGTCGAGCACTTAATGGATCAGGGTTATCGCAGTATTGCATTCCTGAACGGACCACTCACGTATTCGAACAGTCTGGATCGTTTCAAGGGTTTTGAGAAAGCGCTTCAGCAGCGGGGGCTTGAACCGGATGACAGACTTCTATTTGAAGGGAATTTTGGCAGACGAAGCGGCTATGCCATAGGTGATGACATTGCGAAGAGGATCGATGAGGTAGATGCCGTCTTTGTAGCCAATGATCGGATGGCTGTTGGTCTGCTTCAGAGGCTGCGGGAATTACTCCCGGATCAAGAGCGTTTTCCCGCAATTGTCGGTTACGATGATTCGGATTCTGCAGACATTTGTGTACCTCCGCTCAGCAGTGTCAGAGTCCCATTTTATGAGATGGGGGAGCTGGCTGCACGACTGATGCTGACGGCATGTGAAGATTCATCCAATGGGGCCGAGGTGTTCAAGGAGCATCCCAGATATTTGTTACAAGCTGAACTAATCGTTCGAGATTCATCCAAAAAACGTACAGGAGGGTAATTTCATGAGTTCTGTTCGCGTAGGTATGATTGGTTATAAATTTATGGGTAAGGCGCACAGCAATGCGTATCGCAGTGTCCCTATGTTCTTCCCCCAAGCCGTGAAACCTGAAATGTCGGTTATTTGCGGCCGTGATCCCAAGGGAGTGAAGGAAGCACAGGAGCAGTTCGGCTGGCAGGAGAGTGTGACCGACTGGAGAGAGCTTGTGACTAGAGAAGATATTGACCTTATCGATATCAATGCGCCAAGTGATGTCCACAAAGAAATTGCCATTGCTGCAGCGCAGGCAGGCAAGCATATTTTCTGCGAAAAGCCGCTTGCCTTGAATCTTAAGGATTCCCGTGAAATGCTGGAAGCGGCCGAAACTGCAGGCATCAAGCATATGATTGGCTTTAACTATCGTTTCTCACCGGCCGTTCAGCTGGCCAAGGATCTTGTGGAGAGCGGCAGACTGGGGAAGATTTATCATTTCAGAGCGAATTTCCTGCAGGACTGGATCTTGGACCCTGAATTCCCGCTCGTCTGGAGACTCCAGAAGGAAATTGCTGGATCTGGTTCACACGGCGATCTGGGAGCGCACTTGATTGATATGGCTCGCTATTTGGTTGGAGAATTTACAGAGGTTATCGGTATGAGCGAGACCTTCATCAAGGAGCGTCCGATTGCATCGGAGATGACAGGACTAACTGCGAAGGGGAATAGCAACACGGAAAAAGGACCTGTAACCGTCGATGATGCGACACTGTTCCTAGCCCGGTTTGAAAGCGGTGCCATCGGCAGCTTTGAGGCAACTCGCTTTGCGGCGGGTCATCGCAGCACCAACTCGTTTGAAATTAATGGCAGCCTGGGCAGCGTAAAGTTTGATTTTGAACGGATGAATGAGCTTGAGGTTTACTTTGTAAATGATGCAGAGGATGTGCAGGGCTTCCGCCGAGTCATGGCGACAGATGGGGTTCACAAGTATGCGGAGGCATGGTGGCCGACAGGGCATCCGATTGGATTTGATCACACCTTCACTCATGAAGTAGTGGAGTTTATGAATGCGATTGAAGAAGACAGACAGCCTGTACCGAATTTCCATGATGGAGTTGCCTGCCAGGCGGTTCTTGAAGCGGTAGAGCGCTCGGTGGAAGAGCGCCGCTGGGTGACACTGTCTGAAATGGCTGAAGACTAATCGTTTAGAAATCTATATGACCAAAGTATAGGTCAAATTTTGTTTTACACGAATCCACGATTTAATCTAATAACGTTTAAGGAGAGTGTATCAGGATGAAAAAAGCACTGATCGTATGGGGCGGCTGGGACGGCCACGAGCCGGAGCAGGTATCAGCATTGTTTAAAGCATGGCTGACGGAGCAAAATTTCGAGGTGGAAGTAGCGAATACACTTGAAGCATATCGTGATGCGGAGAAGCTGAAGGCTCTAGATCTCATTATTCCCTGCTGGACTATGGGTGAGATTGAGAAGGACCTCGCAAGCAACGTTTCAACAGCTGTCATGGAAGGGGTGGGACTTGCAGGACTCCATGGAGGAATGTGTGATGCCTTCCGCACGAATGTTGACTGGCAGTTTATGACGGGTGGCCAGTGGGTAGCACATCCGGGGAATGACGGCGTGGAGTATATGGTAAATATCAAGAACAGCTCCAGTACACTGCTTGCTGGTATTGAAGATTTCCAAGTGAAAAGTGAACAGTATTATCTCCACATCGACCCCGCTGTCGAAGTGCTGGCTACGACAAGATTCCCGATTGTAGAGGGGCCGCATTCTACGAACGGTGCAGTTGATATGCCTGTCGTATGGACGAAGCGCTGGGGACAAGGCAGAGTGTTCTACAACTCGCTTGGCCATCACGCGGATATTGTGGAAATGCCACAGGTCAAAGAAATCATGGTCCGCGGATTCTTGTGGGCTGCAGAGGGCAAGCAAGCAGCAGCGGCTAAGCAAGGTAAGGCGATACAATATACAGGCATGGGCGATAGTCAGATCTAATACGAGACCTTACACAGGTTGAAGGGAGAACAACATTCGATGGATAAAGTGAAGGTGGGTATTATCGGCTGCGGTAAAATCAGCAGCATCTACATGGAGAACTGTAATAAATTCGAATGTCTTGAATTGGTGGCCTGTGCTGACCTTGACCTGTCAAGAGCAGAAGAGCAGGCCAAGACATACGGTATACCAAGAGCGGTCAGCGTTCAGGAGCTGCTGAATGATCCCGAGATTGAGCTGGTTATCAATCTGACGATTCCTGCCGTGCATGCGGATGTTTGTCTGCAGGCAATAGAAGCGGGCAAGCATGTGTATGTCGAGAAGCCTCTGGCGGTTACCCGGGAAGAGGGGGCTGCGGTACTTCGGGCTGCGAAGGAGAAGGGACTGCTCGTTGGTTCTGCACCCGAAACCTTCTTTGGCACAGGCATTCAAACCTCATTGAAAATAATCGAAGAGGGGCTTATCGGCACACCTGTAGCGGCGACCGCTTTTATGATGAGTCGTGGTCATGAATTCTGGCATCCGGACCCTGAATTTTACTATGCCAAAGGGGGAGGCCCGATGTTTGATATGGGGCCCTACTACCTGACTGCACTCATTCAACTGCTGGGTCCGATCTCAAGTATCACAGGGATGACAGGTAAGGCACTTGATGAACGTACGATCAGCAGCGAGAAGAAGTACGGTCAGAAGATCAAGGTAGAAATTCCTACCCATGTCGCAGGTTTGCTTCGGTTTGAGCAAGGCGCAATCGGCACCATTGTAACCAGCTTTGATATTTTTGGAGGAAGCCAGCTCCCTAATATTGAGATTTACGGAACTGAGGGGACACTTCGTGTGCCGGATCCGAATACGTTCGGCGGACCTGTACTGCTGAAGCGCATGGGAGAGCAGGATTGGCAGGAGGTTGAGCTATTGCCAGGCTACGATCAGAACACCCGGGGAATTGGACCGGCAGATATGGCGTATGCCATTCGGAGTGGACGTGAACACCGGGCCAGCGGTGAGCTCGCCTATCATGTCCTTGAAGCCATGTGGGCCTTCCATGACGCATCAGATGACGGTCATCACTACACGATGAAGAGTACTTGTGAGCGCCCGGCATCACTTCCAGCAGATCTTCCACTATATACGCTGGATAACTAGTCATAAATCCGGAATATATATGGATTCGAATGTAAAATAAATAATGACCACAATAGCCGCTTATTTGCGGCTATTTGTGTTTGTTCATAATAAAAAAGCGCCGGTGCTTGTAACTCACACCCGGCGCTTTGCAAATAGGAACAAGAATTATATGATGGCTTCATCAGCTAATCAGTTATAGGTTCAAAGCCCTCGGTCAAGGAAAGATTAGAGAATTTTGCATAATTCAACTGTTCAATTTCATTAGCAACATCATTACTGTCAACGGCAAAGCCGACATAGACGGAGTCCGGCATGGCAACAGTCTTTTCTCCGATATTGCTCCAGTCAGCTCCGTTCGTAGAACCATAAGCATAGAAAGTGTCGCCCTTACGGCCAAGCTTGAGCCAGTAACCCTGAGAGACACCGTTGACTTTGAAAGGAATGTCGGCTAACAACTGGATACCGGCAGATTCAGCTGCCGCTGGACTATCCAGCGTCTCAGTCAGCTCATCAAATGGGGCTCCTGTCTGATTTCTTCCGGCGAGATAAGCTGACCAGCTGGTGTCCTTCGACAGCTTCACCCAAGATAGACCAAGTGCCGCCGCAGCGCTGTCCCTACGGAGATCCTCACGAATCATAAGTCCGGTAAAAGCGTGGTTATCAATTGAGCCGATGTCTTCCAGTTTTGCGGTAAGCTCCATATCGCCACTCAACTTCTTGTACACATATTGGAAATCATCCTTCGCAGCGTCTCGCTCAGGTGACCGTTCACTGCTGCCTTCGCTTTTGCCAAGTTTACCGTTCCCTTTTACCGTCAGAATCCCATCGGATATACTGCCCGAACCTCTGAGATCTGGTGAACCGATGTCCTTCGAAGACCAGCCGGCTTGATCAAGCGTGTGATCGCTCGTATTCACATGAATACTGGCAGCTGTTGTTTGTGTCTCATGACCCTCTGAATCGGTCACTCGGGCAGAGATAAAGTAAGAAGCATCCTTCAGTCCCTTGATCGTGTACTGATACGTATTTCCTTTCTTCACAGCGTCTCCAAGATACTCAGAACCGTTATATATTGCAACGTTCTTGATTTTGTGCTTAAACTTGGAGGCAGCATTGACTCTAACCTGAATGGGTTCTCCGAGCTTAAATTGCTCATTATTAGAAGGGGCTTGGAGCTTCGCTTCAGGGTTCTCCGCAGCATGCTCCATATCGACCAGGCTGTTTATATATAGCTCGAGCCAAGTATAGCCTGAACGCGTAACGGTCTTATATGCATCCTCAACACCCCAGATTTTGTTCTTCTTCTCCCACTTGTCTTCAATTCCATTAAGGTTGGAATCATATCCATCCGAATGCTGATCTTCGATGACACCGAAGCTGCTAATATATCCACCAACCTCGTGCTCCGTATTGATATATCTTCCGAGACCTTGCTCTACTTCGGCTACAATCCGAGCATCGATGGCATCTCGGCGGGGGTACGTTGCTCCGGCCTGACGAAGAATGGTGTTTAGCAAATGCCCATTGGCATCGACTACTCCATGGAGGACATGCTGGTCAAAGCCCTTGTTCGTAACGCCATGATTAACTCCTGTGCTGTCCGCGGATAAATAAGGCTCGGCTGCAAATGTCGTTAACTGATCACCGCTTGAATCACCGGAGCTCTTTACATAAGCCGAAGAACCATCCAGCAAGCCGGTGGGCTTACCGTTGATCCGGTTACCTGAAATATAGAAGCCGCCAAGCTTGCCGGACTCTCCAGCATCAATGACTCGATCGGTTACATTATCCCTCGTGCCGGGCCCTGCAATTTCAATATTGTTCATAAAATTCGTGAAATTGAAGCCGCCACCATATGTGCCGTTAAAGCCCCAATTGTAAATTACATTGTTAGCAAATTGGACAACGGCCACATGGTCCTTATCTGCTTTACCTGCATATCCACCCCCGAGTCTGGGGTTTCTGGACGTATGACTCGTGTAAAGATTGTGATGGAATGTCGTTTTGTCACCGCCGGCAATACCGCCATAGCCATGTCTGCCCTTGGAATGTCCAGATAGCGTCAGACTTTCGGAGATGATCGACCACTGAACGGTCCCATTCTCACCTCGGTATAACGACAAGGTCTCATCGGTGTTCCAGCTGAAGGAGCAGTGGTCAATTATAAATTGGTTATTGTCTCTGCCCCAGAGTGCATCCATGGAATCACTGCCGTTCAATACGTTGGTAGCACCGGGCCTAAAGGATAGGTAACGAATGATGATGTTTTCTGAATTGCTGATATTTGTATCCCAGCCCGCAATCGTTATACCATTACCAGAGGCAGTTTGGCCTGCAATCGTCAAATTTTTAATATTGTTTAAGCGCAAGGAACTCTCAAGCTCAATCGTACCGGAAACATGAAAGACGATGGTGCGTCCTTCTTGCGGCGTGGATAAAATACCGTACCGCAGCGAGCCTTCAATCGGCTCCTCATTTTCCTTATAATCTTCTAGGTTAGTCACGATGTATACATCTCCACCCCGGCCGCCTGTTGCATAAGCACCGCCGCCTTCCGCACCCGGAAATGCAAGAACAGAGGCATCAGGAACAGGCTTCTTAGTGGCCTCAAGAGCCATGGCAACAGTAGGGGGTTGGACACTCATAATTGAAAGCGCTACCGAAAAACTCAAGCCGATAGACATTAATCCTTTGAATCGCTTATGATTTGATTTCATTTGCAATTTGTCTCCCTCCGGTTCAATTTTATTAGTCAAAAGCTTCCGTATGTGAATTCACTCCTCCTTATCGATCTTCCTTACACCTATATACTTTAAGACTTTTGGAAGATATTTACCTGCCACAATTTTGCGCTTTCGTGCCAAAAATTGATCTTTTCTCTTGTGCTCAGGCGCAAATACATATTATGTTTTGGTTAGTGTGAGATGCAGAATTTGCAGGTGCTTCTATACTGTGTTGCAGGTGCTTCTATACTGTGTTGGAGGGATCGAATATGAAGATTAAATATCAGCAGCGTGACAAGCAGTTTCATGCATTCATATCCAGGAATAACACGTATCCTCTTCATCTGCACAAGAACGTTGAGATCGCCATGCTTCTCTCGGGAAGCATTCAAGCGAATATCAACCGTGATACGTATTTGCTCACGACAGGAGATATGCTCCTGATTTTTCCTAATCAGCCTCACAGCTATAGGACCAATGAGAACAGCGAAATGATGCTCATCTTCTTCGATGCTTCTTTTCCTGGGGATTATACGGGAGATCTGCTTCACTATGCTCCGAGTCGTCCTTTGATTACCGAGAATGAATTACTGACTCAAGTGATGTGGACGCTATACCATCTCTATAAAGAACATGGCGAGCAGCGCCTGCTGAAGGCCTATACCTCGGTCATTCTAGGACATGCGATGCCGTTACTTTCCTTGCGGAGAGTGGAATATTTGAAGGAGGTTGACAAGGTTCAGAAAATTCTAGCTTATATCGATCGTCATTTTTTGGAACCCCTTACATTGGATGTGTTAGAGCAAGAGCTTGCCATTAATAAATATCTTATTTCCCGAATCTTTTCAGAGCAGTTTCATGTCTCCTTCCGTGATTATATCAATGGTTTGCGAGCGGCTTTTGCCCATATGCTGCTTAGATCGACGACGGATGCCGTAACCGATATCGCTTTTGATTCAGGGTTTAACAGCCTGCGTTCATTTTACCGCGTCTTCAAAAAGGAGTATGGGGTTACTCCGAATGAATATCGGCGTCAGACTTATATGTGAGGTATATCACATAGGATCGGATCAAATTGGATTAGAATAAAATGGACAGTAAAGTGAAGTTACGGAATCAATAAGTAATGATTTAAGTAACTTTTCAAGTTAACTTTTGCAAGAAGATCAATTGAACTCTTGAAATTCTTATAAAACCTAGTATAATACTCGGTAAAAGAGAGTAAAGGAGACACTGGATCAATCATGACAATACAACGCATGACCAATTCATTACAAATAGATGATTATTTGGATCTCCTGAATTATGCGATCCGAATGAATGACACAGAATGGCAGCAAGAAATCATCAATTCGATGAAGAATTATACAGAGGAAGAGACGAACAAGGATACACCGGTATTGCGAAATGAATTATGGATGCAATTTGATGCGTTGAACGACGAGCTGTTGTCCTTATTCAGGCAGTTAAATCTGGAGAAGGATGAAGCGGAGAAAGCCAAAGTAACCGAACGGATATGGGAATTGAAACATGAACGGGTTATGATCTCCCAGAAGCTGGAGTCTATTGTGAATAGGAAGCATCACCCTTCTAAATAATAGAGAAGAGATAGATTGTGTATAGAACCGGATTGCATTTGCGATCCGGTTATTTATATGTGATATGATAGTGAATGTAACGTGAATACCAAATGAATTACATATAATACCATTAATTATGATGTATACTTGCATTTTTTGTGTATCATGCCCAGTTTGTCTTCGCTAAATAAGCATTCCTCCAAAATTATGTTAGATAAATTGACGTCAAATATTGCCCGGCATATAGTTATAAAAAAAGTACAGGATGGATATGGGGGCGTTATGATGGAGGCTGCACAAACGATAGAGCGGAAGCCTTTTTACAAAGGTTTGTTTTTTCAAATTATGGTGGCCATTGCACTCGGAATTGCTGTGGGTTATTTCTGGCCTTCCTTCGGCATAGCACTCAAGCCACTCGGTGACGGATTTATCAAATTAATTAAGATGATCATATCACCGCTTGTCTTCGTCGTTGTTGTGCTAGGCATAGCAAAGGTAGGTAACATCAAAACTGTTGGCAGAATCGGCGGAAAGGCTTTGATCTATTTTGAAGTGGTTACCACCATTGCGCTGATCGTCGGTCTAGTAGCTGCTAATGTCATGAAGCCAGGACAAGGAATGAATGTGGATCCTGCCAGCTTGTCCGTTGACGAGGTTGGACAGGCCACGAAAAATTCTGAGCTGCCAACAGGGACCGAGTTTATCATGAACATCATTCCAGAGAGTGTCGTGTCCGCATTCGCATCGAATGCTATGCTGCAAGTACTGCTTGTCTCTTGTTTATTCGGTTTCGCACTCGTTCGAATCGGAGGCCGGACATCCGAATTTTTGATTGATCTGCTGGATCATGTCAGCAAAGTTATTTTTCAAATTATGGGCTTCATCATGAAGCTGACCGTCATTGCGACTTTTGGAGCGATGGCTTATGCGGTAAGTCAATATGGAATGCAGACCCTGCTCGCTTTCGGCAAGCTGTTCCTGGCCATGGCCGTTGCCTGCCTCATTTTTCTGCTTGTTCTTGAAGTCATTATGCGGATCTTTGTCGGCATTGGTTTGTGGGGTGCGATTAAACTAATTCGAGAGGAAATTATTTTCTCGTTTGCTACCGGTTCAACAGAAGCGGTTATGCCGCAGCTGATGACGAAGCTGGAGAAAGCAGGCTGTGATCGATCCGTCGTAGGATTGGTGGTGCCAACAGGCTACTCCTTTAACCTTGACGGGGCCTCGATTTATCTGTCACTCGCACTTGTATTCTTGGCTCAAGCGACAGGAACAGATCTCGGCTTGTACGAACAGCTGGTGCTCCTTGCTGTGCTGCTGCTTACATCCAAAGGGATGGCAGGTATACCGGGTTCTGCGTTTGTTGCCTTGTCTGCAACGGCGGCAAGCACAGGCTTCATTCCCATCGCAGCTGTTGCACTGATGCTGGCTCCAGACCGAATTATGGGGAATTTCCGTACGACAATTAACTTGATTGGTTATGCCGTAGCAACGTTCGTCGTTGCGAGATGGGAAGGACTTCTAGATAAAGAACAGGCTGTACAGGTGATGAAATCTGGATTGATTACAGAAGAAGTGGTATCTCCTGCACCGACTGTCTCTGATTTACCTGCAGCTAGAAAACTAGAAGTAGAGTAATCGTGCTGAAATGAAATAGAAGCCGCTGACCCCGATAAACCGCTGAAAAGGAATGATTTATTCCTTTCAGCGGTTTTTTTATACAATACATACTCTTGATTGAAGCAGTTAAAGGTAAGATACAAAGAATTTTTGGATTTAACTACGACAGGTATTGTCATATTTCACATTTACAATAAGAAAGAAGGACAGCAGAAGTTTGCGATTTATAAGAAAAAGAATACCAGAGGAGTGAAAGAATAAGTGACAGCCTTAAAAGGTCAAGTTGCAGTTGTAGCAGGTGCCACCCGCGGAGCAGGAAGGGCGATTGCCGTTCAGCTGGGAGCGAGCGGAGCCGTTGTTTATTGTACGGGAAGGAGTACTCGACAGGATAAATCGGATATGAACCGAGCAGAAACGATTGAAGAAACGGCAGAGCTGGTGACAGAGGCTGGAGGAATCGGAATTGCGGTACAGGTCGACCACACAGATCCAGAGCAGGTAGAGCGGTTGTTTGCGCGTGTTGCCCAGGAAAGAGAAGGCAGGCTGGATATACTCGTAAATGATGTGTGGGGAGGTGATCCGCTTACAGACTGGTCCAAACCGTTCTGGGAGCACTCGCTGGAGGATGGATTAACGATGCAGAAGCGGGCAGTCCATTCGCACATGATCACCAGCAAATTTGGAGCACCGCTTATGGTGGCAAGGAAGCAAGGGTTGATTATTGAAATAACGGACGGTGTTGATGATAGATACCGAGGTAATCTTTACTATAGCTTGGCAAAAGTGTCTGTTATTCATTTAGCAAAGGCCATGGCTGAGGAACTGAAGCCGCACAACGTTACAGCACTGGCACTCACCCCGGGCTTCTTACGTTCAGAAGCCATGCTGGATTACTTCGGCGTGACGGAAGACAACTGGAGAGATGCTGTACGTACGGAGCCTCATTTCATTGCTTCGGAAACACCTGATTATGTAGGCAAGGCGGCCGCATGTCTCGCAGCAGATCCCAAGGTGCATGAGAAGAGCGGGCTTGCACTCAGCTCATGGGGATTGTCCGATGAGTATGGATTTACAGACAGGGATGGTAGCCGGCCTCACTGGGGCAGATATGCAATAGAAAAAGGACTGTAACGATATATTCTGATTAAGCAGCTGATAGAGAAATAATAAAAAGCAAACAAAAACAAAGCTCCTGCCTTTCCTGGAGCTTTGTTTTGTTTGTTCATTTTTAACTCACTGCATATGTGTTAATTCTCGATCCACAGCGCCAAAGTGGTTGCCGGTTCCCATCCGGTCAAAGCCGTATGAGCCTGGCGGCATTTGTACACTACGCCGTTGTAAGTTACAAGATCATTCACTTTATACGCGGTTCCTGGTGTCCACGCAGGTGCTGTCGTTGAAGGCGGCGCCGAAGTGGAAATGGTTAGTGTATTGCTCGCAGGAGAGACGTTGCCTGCCGCATCCTTGGCTTTTACTGTAAAGGAATAGCTCGTATTGGCAGTAAGACCCGTTACATTATATTCCAAGGTAGTACCGGATACCGTAGCGACCAGTGTGGAGCCTCTGTAGATTTCATATCCTGTTACGGCTGTATTATCTGTTGCTGCTGACCACATTAGGGATACGGAGCTCGCCGTTACACCCATCGAATGCAGCCCGCTTGGAGCTGTTGGGGCAGAAGTATCGGGTGTACCCGCGCCGGAGGTTGTAATGCTTAACGCGTTGCTCGCTGCAGATACATTGCCCGCCGCATCCTTCGCTTTAACTGTGAAGGAATAGCTTGTATTGGCTGTAAGACCTGTAGCATTGTAAGTCAGGGTTGAACCCGATACGGTAGCGACCAATGTAGAGCCTCTGTAGATTTCATACCCAGTGACACCTACATTGTCTGTCGCTGCTGACCACATCAGGGAAACGGAGTTAGCAGTAACACCCATGGAGTGCAGTCCGCTTGGCGCTGTTGGGGCTGTCGTATCGCCAGGGTTTCCTCCGCTGCCACCAGATAAATTGACATCAATCGTGTTGTAAAATGCATTCCCTGTATCTGCAACTTCCCACACGGCAAGAATAAGATGGTAGCCGCTGCGGTCAGCAGGAATGTTGCAAGTATGTGTTACGGTATAGTCCGGTCTTTTACCGCCGTCATTGATGGAACAGAACAATTCAATATCGGAGCGAGCAAGTGCTTTGCTCTGATCCCAGCCTGGTTTCGTAATGTAATATTTCCATTCCTTTGTCGCATGAGCAGCTGTAAGCGTCCAAGTAAATGTGTTTGAACCTGTGTTCATGTTGACCTTATTCCAGCGAGTAGGAGACTGTTCATTCATCTGCGGGAAGATTCCAGCTCCTGAGATCTGTCCGTCGGCAGGTCCTCCTGTCGGGAAATTACCCTTCGCCTCTAAGGATTGGGGCTCATACTGTACATTTCCGCAATTTGTGTTCTGACCCAGCTTACATTGATATGCACGGCTTTGTGGAGCACTTATGTAACCATGAGCCGAGGCAATCTCTGCAATGATCAAGCATGTGATGAATGCGAATACGATTCCAAGCAACAATCGAAAGTGGAACTTCTTTTTGCTTTGGACCAACACATTTTCCATTTACTACATTCCTCCTCAACATTTTTGGACTGGCGAATTCTGTTTATCGCCTCCTAATTCTAATTTTAAAGATTCCAGATGAGTTGGTAAGGGTAAATAGTTTTAAAACATGGGATAAAAATATAAGAAACATCACAGTGATGACCGATTTATTAACATTTTATGTAATTAAAATTGGTTAAAAAGTACGTTGTCAACAGAATATATGGAGTAGTGATTGGCTTGTACAAAATTCTGACGGTGGGGAAATACTCTATTTACAGGCATATACGCAAAAATAGGAGGAAAATTGGATGAACGATATGTTAAACTCACGTATTTCTATAATAGGACTTGGGACTGCGCTCCCAACTCACTCATTGTCGCAGACAGATGCAGCCAAGTTGATGGAATCAACACTCGGGGAGAAGCCAGAGCTGGCTCGTTTCGCGAGAAGAATATTTAGATCCTGCGGTGTTGAGATGAGATATACGTGTGAACCCAGCTTTACAGGGAACCCGGAGGACTGTGAGTATCTGCCTTCCAATCCAGATCACGAGGTTCCATCTACGGAAGAGCGCATGAATACATATAAAAAAGAAGCGGTACCGCTTGGGATCCAGGCGGCGGAAAGAGCACTCAAAGATTCGAATACGGCACCTGAGGCAATTACGCATTTGGTTACCGTCAGTTGTACAGGTCAATTCTTGCCAGGGCTGGATGTGCTGCTGATCAAGCATTTGGGCTTGTCCCCACGAACGACGCGTATTCCACTGATCTTCCAAGGGTGTGCGGCAGGACTGAGAGCCATTCAAGCTGCAAGGGACGTAGTGCAGGGTTCACCAGATGCTAAAGTGCTCGTTGTGTGTGTGGAGCTGTGTACACTTCATTTTCAACCGGTGATGGAACGGGAAGCGCTGTTCGCCGCTTCATTCTTCGGAGATGGAGCTTCGTCATGTGTTGTGAGCATGGCTGAAGAGCAGCATCAGCATTACTATCAGCTGGGTAAGGGCTACTCAGTTCTATTGCCGGATTGTGCCGAGGATATGACTTGGGATGTGGGGAACACGGGCTTTGATCTGTATCTGTCTCCGCGAATTCCCAAGCTGCTCGGAACCCATCTGGCTGAAGAAATGGATTATCTGCTCGAAGGTGCACCTCAGCCTGAATTATATGCCATTCATCCGGGTGGGCGAGGCATTGTAGATTCGGTTCAGGAAGTCCTTGGACTTCGTGACGATCAGACCAAATACAGCCGGGACATCCTGAAAAATTACGGCAACCTGTCTTCTGTGACCATCATGTTTGTGCTGGATGCGATGCGCAGCGAGCTGAGATCTCAGCAGCGTGAGACAGCAGAAGGAGTGGCGATGGCTTTTGGCCCCGGGTTAACGGCAGAGCTTATGAGATTCTCCTATGTTCCTTCATACCGTTCTTCATCCGTAGAGGCAGATCATGTCTATCTTTAGGAAGCTGGATCGAAGAGCAAAGGAAGAGGAATTAATGGATGATTTCTCCTTGGGCGGAGCGGAGCTGACCGAAGCGCTTAAGCATTTAAGGAGATTAAATAAAATTTTTGCAGCTCCGGGCCCAACGAAATATGGAGTTGAGAAGCTGTGGAAGGAGATGGGCAGGCCGAATTCCTTGTCCATTCTAGATGTAGGTGCAGGGTCGGGTGACGTGAACCGCAAGCTGCTTCGCTGGGCAGATGAACGGGGTATCCAGCTGAGTATCACGCTTGTTGATATGACAGCAGAAGCATGTGATGAAGCAAGGGCTCTATTCAAGGGAGAGAACAGAGTAACTGTGCTGCAGGCTGATGTATGTGACCTGCCGGATGCATCAGCTGATATCGTCACAGGCTCCCAGTTCGTACATCATTTTGACGGTGAGAAGCTCGTTGAGATCGTATCCCATATGCTGCGTGCGTCGAGATACGGGGTTGTCATTAATGATATTCATAGGCATACCGTTTCCTATACGGCCGTATGGATCACAACAAGGATTATCTCGAGAAATCGTTATATACGGCATGATGGACCGCTATCTGTCGCAAAAGGGTTTAAAGGCTCGGACTGGAAGGAGCTGCAAACACGGCTTAATCATCAATCCATGACTTATAACTGGAAGCCTTTGTTCCGATATGCCGTAATTATCCCGAGACAGTAAAGGAGCCGCAAATAGAAGAAGGGAAGGTGAGGCATGTGGACAATCAGAGTGAATTACACATGGAGCAACAAGTGGATGTCATTGTCATAGGAGCAGGAATCGCGGGAAGTGCATGTGCTGTGCAGCTTGCAGGTATGGGCCATGACACAGTCTTGTTAGACCGCAAAGCATTTCCTAGACATAAAACATGCGGGGAGTTCATGTCACCGGAGACTTTAGAGATGCTGGCTTATGTGGGTGTTGATCCGTTTGCTTTTCAAGTGGAGCCCAGCGTGATGAACAGTGCAAAGATCATCATGCCAAATGGAGGCGAGATCGATTCAGCTCTTCCAGGCCAAGCCTGGGGAATCAGCCGATATGAGCTGGATATGATGCTGCATCAACAAGCCGTCGAAGCAGGTGCAAGCATCGTATCTAAAGCGATGGTGCTGGATATTGTTCAGCTTGATGATCACAGCTATCGTGTATCCGTACGGCAAGGGAAGGAGGTCGTCCATTATCATGCCAAGTCCGTTATTGGCGCCTATGGAACTCCTAGACCCAAGTTTGTCCAAGGGGTGGATATCGATGCCCCACTAGATTCGGAGGTTTATGTCGGGGTAAAATCCCATTATACTGGCATCAAGACAGAGCCCCGAGTGGAGCTGTATTTCTGTGAAGGCGGCTATGTTGGGATATCTCCAATTGAAGGAGGAGAGATAGCCAATGTTGCTGCACTGCTTCCGTTGAAGACGGTTCAGCGTATAGGGAAGTCGGTATCCGAAATATTACAGGCGGCAGCACAGGATAATGAGAAGCTGTTCGCCAGACTGAACGAAGGAGCCCCTGCCCCAGGAACGCAGGTATCTATTGCTCCGGTCAGATTATCTACGGTTCCCGAGCCGTGGTCGATCTTCCCCCATATTGGAGATGCCCTAATGGTGATCCCTCCTTTGTGTGGTGACGGGATGTCTGTTGCCTTAAGATCCTCTATGATCTGCTCGGCTGTAACCGATCAATATTTAAAATCAGAGATTACTTATGAAGAGTGGCAGAGCGAGTATACTTTGGAGGCAAACCACCATTTTGGCAAGCTGCTGAAACGGGCTAACCGTATTCAGAAGCTGGCTTTTGCCAAGACCAATCGTCTCTATCCCGGAGCCGCAAAATTGTTCCCAAGCCTGGCTTCTTATCTCGTGAAAGCGACACGTTTGTCCGAAATGGGGATTCATCGTTAAATTAAATCTTCAAAAGCTGAGCCCAGTTTTATTAATAAGCTGGGTTTTTTAATGGTGTTTTATGAGTTAGATCGGTAAGTTCAGGAATCAGATTCATTCTTCGAAGTTAAATATTATATTCAGAAAAAAACATGATATGAAAAATTCACAAAAGATCATATTCCTTCATTATACCACCATACCTGAATCCATTTTATAATACCTTTAGCTGCTTCAATCAGGTTATAAATTTAATTATGGCAGTAATATGGTAGTTGGAGTGGTAAAGAAGGGCTAATCCATGAATTATTTCTCGGGTAATCGCACGATTCTGTATTTTTCGACATGGAATTATTAATAACTCAACTATTTAATTAAATGAGAATAACTGGTATTATAATTAATATTAAATGTGCCATGATATTTCAAAAATAACTTTTGCTGCTTGAATAAGAGTTGATGTAGATGAGAGAAAAAAGGAGTGGATTAAATGGATATTCAAATCAACAAAGATCTTATTGAAGATGATCGAGGCAATATTTACCTAGTCGTCGATAAGAGTAATGACACCCTGGTGCTGGTTAATGCTTTTGTCAATGCATCATTTAAGCATCGGATCATGTTTGATACAGCATTTAAGGACCAGTTCAAAGATTACGAGGGACAATACATAGGCAAACCAGCCATGGATGAGGTAAGACATGATTATGTGTTCGCACTGCGTGAATGGGATGGGAAATTATTTTCCCTTAGCGAAGTGGAGAGCAACTATTCATTACAGTTCATTAAGATGATTGAGTATTACAAGCATCCGGGGACGTTATAAGTGAGAGGAACGATGATGATGTATTTTTGGAAAAAACATAAGAGTAAACTAATCATAGGATTGCTATCGATGCTGCTCGTTTCAAGTGTAGTGCTGAATATTCATCTAATGAATTATAAGGATGCCCAAAGGGAAACCAACGAGAGCTTATGGAATGAAGCGGTTGGCAGGGGGTTCACTCTGCCGATAGAGGATATTGCCTATTTGACAGAGAAGCTTAAGACAAATGAATTTGTAGAGACTGATCAGGTGGTGAATCGACTTGATGAGGCAGCGCGCAGTCTGGAACTGGGCAGCATGTCGCTGCAGAAGATGGAGCCTTACTTTAGGCAGCAAGACAGTGCATCCACCCGTGTGATGGCAAATCTCTTGCAGGACTATCACCAATATGTTGAGAGTGATCTCTTGCAGCCATTGCAATCGACAAATCACCTGCGTCATAAATCACATCAGCTGCTTCTGAAGGATTTGAATCGCCTGCAGGAGGATCTGGTATATCTCAAGAGCGTGATGAGCAAGCAGTCGATTACAAACGATAAGCCGACAGAGATCCAGCAGACATGGAAGCAGGCCATCCAGAAGATGGTTGAGCAGAATCCGGATCATGCCTTTCATCAGGGGATAAGAGAGAAGTATGACTGGATCTAAGTCATTGTAAGGTGTGTATTACCTTATGGAGAGGGGAAGCGGAATGGAGCTTAATTTCAGGAATAACTTTTTCAGCTCGGGTATGACAGAAATTGTGGATGGCACGGGACAGGAAGCCGGAAGTATCGATTTAAAGAGTGCTTTCGGCACTTCTCTGGACATTTATGGTCCATCCCGAGATTTGGTTTATTCAGGTAAATTTCGTGCGTTCTCGGGAAAGTGGAATGTAATGGATCCTGGTGAAGAGATTGTTGGAATCGTCAGAGCCAAGATGAGCTTTTTCACGAAAAGGTATGAATATCATGCGGGCTCACGAGGAATCTATTCCATCACTTCTCCGGCTTTCTCCAAAGAATATACGATTGAGGATGAGTCAGGGAAGGTTGCTGCGACCTTTACAAGAACCTCGGGCTTCTTCGGACCCGGCTCGTATCGTTTGGATAACCTGTCAAGTGAAGTGGATTCTTACGAATGGATCGCCGTTGTAATGGGAGTTCACTCGATTCAGGCCAGGCAGAATAATGCTGCAAATGCAGCAACCTAAAGACGTAAAAGACACAAGTACTGTGTCTCTTTTTTTCTATTATAGGCAATTGCACGCCATATTTCGGATGCTGGAATGATTTATACGCCACTTGATTGAAGTCCTCGAAATAACCCATAGTACAGTAATGCACTGATCATCGATGAAGCAAAAATCAGGCTGAAGATACCGAGCGGGGCAACCCAGGCAGATAAAAAAACAGTAACGGGTGCAAACAGACGTCCGGCAATATACTGCAAATGGTCTGCCCCCATATATTGACCTCTGGCGTGCTCTGGAGCGTAATGGCTGATGAAGCTATGCATCACGGGTGATCTTACGATTTCTCCGATTGTGAAAATGATTGTGCAGCCAAACAAGTACCAGATATTCGTGCCCAGTCCGAGTAGAAATGTACCGATTCCTGTCAGCAATGCAGACAGAATGAATACGTTCCGGTCTTGAACAGGACGCAGCCATCGGGTGACTGGAAGTACAAACAGCACAAACATCAGACCGTTCAAGCCGAGAACCCAGCCCAATATTTCAGTATGCTCCAACTGGATGTGTATATCAAACATAGAAATTAAGGACTGTGCTGGCACGTAATTTGTAATATAGACTGCTAAATAAAGATCCAGCTGCATGATTGAAATGAGTGAGAATATTCCTGCCAGCAAGTATAGAAGAAACATTTTGTCTCGGAAAATAATCCCGTAGCCTGTCCATTGTTCCCTCAGTAAGCTCATAAATGAATGGGATGATGTACGATCGGTATCATATTCAGGCTTGCTCTCATGAACGAAGAACAAGATCAGAGCCGAGTAGATCAGCATGATGGATGTACAGCACCACAGCAGCTCTTGCCGATATTCGAAGAAGAAAACAGCGCCTAAGGCAGGCCCAAGCACGGCTCCTAAATTGTTCGCCGTCGTATAAGCAGCAAATACTTGTCTACGGTCCTCCTGCGGGACCAGATCTGCCACCATTGCGGAACTGGCGGGTTTGTACAGGGCGGAACCGAGACCAATACCAATAAAAGCCGCATAATCCACTACATGATGAGTCGATACGGCAAACAGGGCAAACATGATGGTCTGCAGTGCTGTACCGATAAGCATTACGGTACGTCTGCCCAGACGGTCAGCCATGTATCCGCCAATTAAGCTGCCAGCCAAACTGAACAAGGGAGGAACCGTCATCATTAGCCCAGCTGTCTGTAATCCAAACACTTCGCTGAAATAAACCGTAATGAAGGGGAAGTACATCCAGTACAGCATGTTGAACAGCGATTCCCCAAATAATCGGATCTTCAGATTGGTACTCCACAACCGAATCTTCACTTCCAGCTAGCCTCCATTCATGAACCCAATGTATTCACCTGGCCAGGTCTATCAAAATATAGATGATTTATTTGGAAAAATATAGACTTATATTTATTCAGGATTTATACTAATAATATGAAAAGCGAGGCGACGCCTGTCTAATTCCGAAGCTGCAATTATCGAACATATGTTCTTTTATTGGGGTTCTAAATGACCATTTAGCTTAATCTAAACATACAGCTGTTTTCAAATAGTTAACCTATTTGAGGACAGCTTTTTTTTGCTTGAACATCATTTATAGTTCGTTTTGCTGCTGTAATGAAAAATATATTTAATCTTGTGTCAAACTATTTGGACAAGGACTACGCATATATAAACGAACCGGTTTGATAGGAATGGAGCGCTTTGTTTATGGAATCTGAGAAACAGTGGATCAGGCAGATCAAGAGACAATCGAATAAAGCCGCGGCGGATAAGCTGGTATCGTCCTATTACAAGGAGATTTACAGCTACGTATATAGACAGACGATGGACAAGGAGCAGTCGATGGACCTCACACAGGAAATTTTTATTTCCATGCTGCAGTCCATTCAGCACTTTGACGGGAAGAGAGCTGCGTTTCGTACCTGGCTGTATCGGATCGCCACCAATCGAGTGATCGATTATTATCGGTCCAGAGCCTTCCGCTATCGTCAATCGACGGAAACGATGGAGGAGGACCAGCATGTCATGTCCGAGCCGGAAGACTTTACGATCCGTGTAGAGAACAGAGAGGAAGTCATGAGAATTATGCACGTTGTTAGTGAATTGGAACCGGGCAGCCAGTCCATATTCAGGCTTAAAATTTTTGGCGAATATACGTTTCTTGAGATCGCGGATATGCTGCAACTCCCGGAATCTACAGTAAAATCCAAATACTATGCAATGATTCGCAAAATAAAAAAGAAGCTGGAGGTGAATACCGATGCCTCATAATGACAAGCCGTTCTATGTTGAATTCCCGGATGAGGATACCATCCGTACCGAGGTGGAGCACATCGTAGCAAGAGGATTGATGCCGAAGCCATCGCTCTCACGGAACTTGATGGATATGGCACGCCAGCTAGGCCTGCGGGTGCTGTTCAAGGATCGAGCAGAAATTGCGTTGATTACAATTGTTGGACTCCTCATTATGGTGCTGTTTGGCTATGCTGCCGGAGAACAAGTAAATTCAGCTTCTCCATGGTCTATGTCCGTACTTATCTTCACGACATCGCCTGTGCTGTATTTTACGATTGCGGTAATGTTCTTCGTTCAGCTTCGTACCAAGAGCACCTACGAAACAGAGATGGCGTGCAAATATAACGTCCATCAGCTGGCTGCATTTCGAATGCTCATATTCAGCCTGCTCAGCCTTGCCGCAAATATGATCTCAATTATGGTGCTTGCCGTGCAAATTGAAGGGTTTGATGTGGCAAGAAGCATCCTTATGTCAGCCAGCTCGCTGTTTATTTTTTCAGCCTTGTTCATGTACTTTCAGCTGCATGTGAAATCGGGCTGGTCCTGGCTTATCGCTGGTATGAGCTGGATTAGTGTTAATGTACTGCTCTCCTTGGGGCTGGGACCGGTCTTTGAGCAGGTCTTGAACCAGGTTCCACTTCTCGTGTACGGATTTATCGCGATAGCGGGCTTTATGCTGTATGCCCGTCATCTCAAACAAATGTTTCAATTACAGCAGGCAGGAGGCTATAGATAATTCATGTTAACCATTAATCAAGTAACGAAGAAATTCGGTACCTTCACTGCGCTGGAGGAGATCAGCTGTGAGCTTGCGAGCGGGGTGTACGGTTTGCTTGCTCCGAACGGAGCGGGCAAAACGACACTGATTAAAATGCTGACAACCCTTCTTTTTCCAACAAAAGGCGAGATTCTGTATGGCGGAGAAGACATCGTGCAGATGGGGGAGAGATACCGAGATCGACTCGGCTATTTGCCGCAGCAGTTCGGATATTATAAGAATGATACGCCGGTGCAGTACCTGCACTACATTGCTGCTCTGAAAGGAATGGGCAGGGAGCAGGCCTCGACCAAGATTAATGAATTGCTGGCACTTGTAGCATTGGAGAGTGTCAAAAACAAGAAAATGAAAAAATTCTCTGGCGGGATGATCCAGAGAGTTGGCATTGCTCAAGCGATGCTGAATGATCCTGAGATATTGATTCTGGATGAACCAACGGCAGGGCTTGACCCGAAGGAGCGGGTGAGATTCCGTAATTTGCTTACCCGGCTGGCACGGGATCGAATTATCATTTTATCTACGCATATTGTGTCTGATGTGGAGCTCATTGCAAACGAAATCCTGATGATCAAGGATCGGCGTTTGCTGTATAAGGAGAGTGTGGAATCCTTGTGCGCACGTCTTGAAGATAAAGTGTACGAGACGGAGCTGAGCTATGAGGAGGCAGAAGTGCTGAAAGAAAAATATTTGATCTTGTCCGAGAAGCAGGAGCTCGGCAGGCTGAAGGTTCGCTTCTTAACAGAAGCAGGCGAGCCGGATATCGTTTCGAGTAAAGTCATACCAAGTCTTGAGGATGTGTTCATATACACTTATCAGGATGAGGTGAACCTAGCAGGAGATGAAGTCTATGCGGGGCATTAAAGGGTATGAGCTGAGAAAAGTGCTGAAAGCACCGGTATTCCCGATCCTGCTCGTTATATTCATTCTGTGGAATGTGTTTCTGATCTGGCCCGTGACTTACATTAAGGAGGATTTACAGCTGGTTAATGCGCTTACGGCAGAATATGGAGCGGAAATGGATGAGGCAGCTCTTGCGGGTTTGAGTCAGAAGGCGAACGAATCGCTGGGTGAAATGAATGCGGTGACGGAGTCTAGAACAGAGCAGAGTTATGAAACGGCTGCAAGCTTTTTTGAGAAGGATAATCTGACGAAATACGTTTATAATCAACCTGGCTTATACACGGAAGATGAGCTGCAAATATTTCATCAAGCGATGCTGATTGAGCATTATTACGTGAAGTCACAAACCGCAGATACCGTATATAAGCAGCTAGATGTAGAAGCTTATGCGGAAGATGCAATGGAGCTGTATGGTGTTACAGGCAGCCCGGCTGAATTTATTAGGACACAATTTGCTGCACTTGGTGAACGGCTGGGAGAGCTGATCGACAAGGAAGAGCATAAGCAGTTGTTCTTTGATGGGGGCATGTATCGCATGCATTCGAAGTTGTTCGAGACCCTCTTCGGCGGAATCGCGATCGAGCTTATGGTGCTGGCGGTACTGATCACAGGCTTGATCTGCAAATACGAAACGGAGCACCGCAGCGAGCATGTCGTCTATTCGACCCGAAGAGGCCGCAAGCTGATGTGGGACAAGCTCTTCGCCTCATTGACCGGTTCATTCATCTCGGGTGTGCTCCTGATTATAGCGAGCTTGGGAGTCTATTTTCTCATGGCAGATTATTCAGGACTGTGGAATGTATCCATGAGCAGCCTATTTATATCCGATAAAAACTTCCCTTATATCCCTTGGTGGGAATTAAGCTTCTTAGAATATCTCATGCTGGTCATTCTCATATTTGTGATGGCTCAGCTGATGTTTAGCAGCATGGCGTTCATTATATCGATCTTGGTCAGGAACAGCTACTATGTATTTGGGGTATTTGCCCTATGTCTGGGCATCATTGTGGCATGGCGGTCATTTATACCATCAGGCAGCTTCCTCATTCTGGCCAGTTTATTTAACTCATTTCATATGATCTTGGAAGCTCAATATATGTTCATGGGTCAATCGATCTTTCGCACATACCAATGGTACGAACTTGTTACACTCCTGAGCTGGACTGTCCTGCTGGCATTTGGGGTTGTCTTATGCATGCGCAAATTCAAGAAGCAGGGGCTGTGAAAGGAGGGGAATACATGAAATTAATTGGTTATGAGCTGCGGGAAATTTTTAATCCGAAGGTGCTTATCTTTCTTGCTTTGTTCCATGTGATCTTTTATTTCTTGTTTTTGGAATTTTCATTTAAATATTTTCCTAATGGCAGACCGAATGGGGACGTGCACCAAGTGACGATACAGATGCTCGGACAATACGGGGACCATATGGGTACAGAAGAATTTGAGGATTTCAAGCAGCAATTAACGGATCTGGAGCAGAAGGCAGACCAGCTTATCAAATCAGATCCTTATTTCAAGGAATACAGGGTCAATTCTTATGAGGAATACAAACAAAAGTCGGGTGAAGGAATTCTGCCCTTTGAAGTCAGCAGTTATGTCTACAATCATAAGGAGCGCAACGACTTGTTTTATGGAATAGGGGCAAGAGGGAGACTAATTGAGCAATATGAGAGCAAAAATACTGCTGCAATAATGGATTTAAATGATGCACAGCTCGAGAAAGTTGAACAATATGAAAAAGAAGGCATCTTTACTTCTCTTTTCTCCGATGAGTTAATGCAAAATTATACGATTCTGCTTGGGTTCCTTCAAATCTTGGTCCTCGTGAGCAGCATGTTCCTGCTTATTCCCTTATATATCAGGGATCGAAGTAATGGGGTCATCTATTTGCAATATTCGTCCAAAACAGGGCGGAAACACTTCCTGATCAAATGGTTAACAGCAATTCTGGCGGTGACCGTACTATATGCCATTCAGCTCTCCGCATTCTTTATGTTTTATTCAGATGAGATTAAGAGTGTGTTCTACCCGATCTCGATTAACTCCTATTTTAACAGCTGGCTGGGCCCGTATTGGTATGATCTAAGCTTCATGGAATTCATCTTCATAACGATGGGGCTCTTGTATGTGCTGCTGCTCCTGTTCACCACCTTGACGGCGATGATCTCAAGTCTGGCTCGTAATTACGTTATCATTATCGCAGCGCTGGTGCCCTGCGTCATATGGATGCTGAGTCCGTTCTTCGATATCATGCTGGTAAGAACCGCAAGGATTGTTGATCCGTTACTTTTACAGCCAATTCTGTATGTGGTCTTGATACTAATGATCGGCCTGTTCTTGCTGCTTCGGTGGAGAAGGGAACGAGTGGGAGATATAAATTAACTGTTGGAAGTGACGCAAAATGATCTCTTATTTAGAGGTCATTTTGTGCATTTTATTGCATTCATTGTTGTATGGGAGAATTTAACTATTGAGGTGGTAATATGATATAGTACTAGAGAAATATCACTTGTACATATGAGGAGAGAAGTTAGATGCCTGCCCAATTTTTAATCGGACAATATGGTGGATTTGACCTGGGTAAATATGAAAGGGATTTCAAAAGTCATTTTTTCGGGATTGAGAATTGTTTATATGAGTCTGAGGAGGATTTTGATAGGCTCTTGTCCTTGTCGCATAAGGATGGGTTTAAATATGGGTTCCATTTCGCTCCCCGATCTGGACAGCATGAATTTCGGGATGCGCTGTTTATGTCTTCAGATGAGAATGTAAGAGAGGAAGCCTTTGGTTTCATTGAGCAAGAGCTAGAGTATCTACGTGACCGTCATTTAACTCCGGCATATGTACTGTTCCATTATCCTAAGCCGGTAAGGCTGGATCCGCAGAAGGATTGGGAGCTGTGGTATTTCGACAATGAAGCGGAGTATGAATGGGACAGGGAGGATTCGGAGTTATCCTTTGAAGCCAGAAGTGAAGAGGTATTTCAGAGATTATCTCATTATGGAGAGCTCTACGATTTTACACCGGTTCTTGAATTTGATGCCGTACCGCGTGTTATCGTGGAAACCGATTTGCTGATTCGATTACTGGAGAAGTATCCCTCTATTCGAATCTGTCTGGATACGGCGCGGCTGTTCCTTCAGACATTGACCGATCCGGATTTTGATGCAATGAAAGTGATTCACGAGTACGCCCGCTATGCCAAGCTAATACATTTATCCAATGCCCGTTATACAGATAATGCGGTTCTAAGACACCATCCGGTACTTCCGGGATTATCTCCTATTGATGGCTGGGCACCGATCGAGGATTATTTGATCGCCATTCGGGAGCTGAATTCGAATGTCCTTATACTGTTCGAGCACCGATCTGATCGTATCACGGATG
Organism: Paenibacillus sp. TCA20; assembly: GCF_000732325.1. Taxonomy (GTDB): domain Bacteria; phylum Bacillota; class Bacilli; order Paenibacillales; family Paenibacillaceae; genus Paenibacillus; species Paenibacillus urinalis. The sequence continues at coordinate 310,367 of NZ_BBIW01000002.1, read as the reverse complement.
TTGAACTTGCGGAATGCTATGAGTGGGTAGATGGACTTATGAACAGGGAAAAAACAAGTATAATTAATCAGTGACTTCAATGTGGATTATGAGCTTGTTAAGATATAACTGCAAGCATGCTACGAGAAGGAGTATTCATTATGGATCTAATCGAGGAAGCCATTAAATTAAGAAATGAAGGAAACAAGGAAGAAGCGCTGGAGAGATTACTGCATATTAAAAATAGATCTGAAACTGAGGAAACGGCGCAATTAAGCTATCAAATTGCCTGGACTTACGATTCATTAGGCCTTGAGCAAGAAGCTGTTCCTTATTATTTGGAGGCCATCTCTATAGGGATCCAGGGAGAAGATAGATCAGGAGCTCTGTTGGGACTGGGCAGTACATATCGAAACTTGGGTCAGTATGAAGCTGCCGAGAACGTATTACGGCAAGGCATAGAAGAATTCCCAGATAATAGAGAGTTTAGAGTCTTTCTAGCAATGGTTCAGTATAATCTCAAAGAATATGCATCCGCCATGAGGCTGCTGCTCGAGGAAATTGCTGAAAATTCTAATCATTCCGGAGTTCAGAGCTACAGACAGGCTATTGCCTTCTATGCAGACAAACTGGATCAGCGCTGGGATTAACTGGAAAAAGTTCTTTCGTTGAAGAAACGTTAAGTATTCTGCTCCCGATTGTTCGGGACTTCGATGTCATTGAATTTACGGAACTTGTAAGTTTTTTCGTGAATTCACTTGCTAACTTCAATTTTGTAGTATAAAATGACATCAATATTTAAATACGATGAAGAGGAATAGTACATCAATTCCAAGCGATCAGAGAGCTGTTGTCCGGTGCAAAACAGCCGCATAGGAATGTTGGAACTCGCCTTGAAGTAGCTCGCTGAACTGTAGTAGGTGGAGCCGGAGTCCTAACCGTTATCAATTAGGGGATATAAGTTCACTGCAACTGGACCTGTATCTGCCTGAGTGCATACCATATGGTATGAATTAGAGTGGTACCACGTAAGATGTAAAGTCTTTCGTCTCTTATGAAGAGATGGAAGGCTTTTTTTGCATCCATAAATCAGATGTACATACTATTGGGAAAAGGGTGGTCGTTATGATGAAAAATGTGGAGAAATATGCCAGAGGTTATTTTATGCCCCCGAAGACTAGCATGAACTGGGCAAAGAAAGAATACATTTCCGAAGCACCAACCTGGTGCAGTGTCGATCTTAGAGATGGAAATCAGGCGCTCGTGGTACCCATGAACCTTGAAGAGAAGCTGGAGTATTTTAATCTCCTTGTGAACATTGGATTCAAAGAGATTGAGGTCGGCTTTCCAGCCGCCTCCGAGACCGAATTCGCTTTTCTTAGAACCTTGATTGAGCAGAACCTTATTCCAGATGATGTAACGATCCAAGTACTTACCCAATCCAGAGAGCATATTATTCGCAAGACCTTTGAATCCCTTAGAGGAGCCAAAAAAGCGGTCGTCCATCTGTACAACTCAACAAGCCTTGCTCAGCGTGAGCAGGTGTTCCGTAAATCCAAGGAAGAAATTATTGATATTGCGGTATCTGGGGCAAAGCTGTTGAAGCAGTGTGCAGAGGATACAGAAGGGAACTTCAAGTTCCAGTATTCGCCTGAGAGCTTTACCGGTACGGAGATTGAATTTGCTCTTGATATCTGTAATAGTGTGCTTGATGTATGGCAGCCTGCAGCTGACAATCAGGTGATCATTAATCTGCCAGCTACCGTATCGATGTCCATGCCGCACATTTATGCGAGCCAGATCGAATATATGAGTGAACACTTAAGCCATCGGGAACATGTAATCTTGTCGGTCCATCCGCATAATGATAGAGGAACGGGTGTAGCAGATGCGGAGCTGGCGATGCTGGCAGGAGCACAGCGGGTAGAAGGAACCTTATTTGGGAATGGAGAACGCACAGGGAATGTAGATATCGTCACTTTGGCACTGAATATGTATTCTCATGGAGTAGATCCTCAGCTTGATCTTACCAATATTCCTCAGATCATCTCGGTATATGAACGTTTGACTAAAATGAATGTGGATGAAAGACATCCATATGGCGGGGAACTGGTATTTACGGCCTTCTCAGGCTCACATCAGGATGCGATCGCCAAAGGGATGAAATGGCGTGAAGAGGAGCAGCGTGCTCACTGGTCTGTTCCTTACCTGCTGATTGATCCGATTGATATCGGACGTGAATATGAAGGTGACATTATTCGTATCAACAGTCAATCCGGCAAGGGCGGTATCGGCTTCGTACTACAGCAGAAATATGGTCTTGATCTTCCGCCGAAGATGCGCGAAGACTTTGGTTATGTCGTCAAGAATGTGTCAGATCGTACTCAAAAAGAGCTGATGCCTAATGAAATTTACGATATCTTCATGCAGGAATATGTAAACATTTCAGCACCCGTCGAATTTGTCAAATACCAGTTCCCGGATGATGAGGACTTCCATACGATCGTAACGATTCAATCTGGAGGAGAGGTTAAACAAATTACCGGTAACGGTAACGGAAGACTGGATGCCATCAGTAATGCGCTGCAGAAGCATTGCGGATTGGAGTATACCGATCTCGTATACCGCGAGCATGCACTTGAGACGGGCTCCAAATCACAGGCCGTTTCTTACATCGGTATTACATCCAGTAATGGAACCGTATTCTGGGGCTGCGGCGTTGACGCCGATATCGCCAAATCCTCAGTTAAGGCTTTGTTTAGCGCCGTGAATAAGATGAACCAGAAGCAGTAAATGATGATTGCCAGTCAGAACTGGCTACAGATGGATTGGTTTGAGCGGGGTTTCATATCTCTGCAGTACAGCACACAAAAAGAGGCGTTCCACACATGGAACACCTCTTTTGTGCTTAATCCATTAGTAACCGCCGAATCCGCCCCATCCGAAAGATGCAGCAATGATAACCAAGAGGATAAAGAGAACCAGGATTGCACCGATTCCGTATCCGCCGCCTTGGCCGTAACCGAAACCTCCAACTACTCCGCTCACAGAAATTCCTCCTTTACCATCAAGATAAAATATTTTTATGTTGCATTGAGTCCATTGGTCTGGACTTTTTTACCCTGAATTTCACGATCAGAGCCCTGTCTTAATGACTCAAATATCAGTAACCGCCAAATCCGCCAAGTCCGCCCCATCCGAATGAAGCCGCAATAATGACGAGAAGAATAAAGAGTACCAAGATTGCACCAATTTTATTTCCACCGCCGTAGCCACCTACGCCGCAACTTTCTACTACTCCACCCATCTGAACTCCTCCTTTGATCGAAGATAAGATAGGGTATGACAGAAATATGGAATTGATCTAGACGAATGTGGAATTGGCAAAAAGAGAAAATTCTTTAACAATGCTATGAAATTGTAATATAATCTGCTCATCCCCATAGAGAGAATTAGGGAAAGGTGGTTATGTATGAACAATTGGAAACGCTTTCTCGTGAGTTCTATACGTTTCAAGAAGCTGAGAACCCGGTTTTTATTTGCGATGATTGCTCTATCGATCCCTCCTTTGTTTATTCTCGGCTATTTCTCCTTTCAAACGACTACAAATACAATGATGCGAACTCATGCGCAGACCAATTCCGATCATTTAAAGACGGCAAGCGAGATGGCAGATTTGTTATTTCGTAATTTAATCAATCTGAATCGGGCTCTAGTCCTTAATGAATCGATTCGCAACGAGCTTATACATATCAAGAACGGTGAGCAAGTGGCTTCACCATCGGGAACAAGTGAGCGAATGGCAGCTCAAATTCAGCGAGTTATCAATACCCATCTCCTGGACAACCGGTTCGTTAATTCCATCTGCATACTGGATCATCACTTTCAAATCTACTGTTTAGGCCGCTCAGACGATGCAGGCATATACGAGCATGATACGAAAATAACGCAGATTCAAAATGCAGAATGGTATCAAAAGGCCGTAAACGCCGAGGGTAGAGTCATTTTTTATGGAACAGACGTGCTTAGTGATACGAAAGATTCCTTCTCGACCGTCAAGCTGTTTCGAGATTCGGAAGGTATGAATGGAGAGAGCTTGGGCGTGATTATTGTCAATGTATCCAAAAATATATTTGACAGTGCATTTAATGTTCATCACCATACCGGAAGCTATATGGCAATTGAGGATACGCAGCTGAGAAGCAGGGTCGTATTTCCTGACGCCTCGGAAGGAGATCATCTGGTCTCTCCATACAGCTCTGCCAGTGAAGCGATTCAGAAATTAAAGGAGGAAAAATATCTGGTAAGCTCCTATCGGAACGAGACGACGAATTGGACCTTTATTCATTCAGTACAGAAGAAGGAGCTGCTGGCAGAGTCAAACCGGATCGGTACGGCAACTATGGTCATTGCACTGTTAATTTCACTTACCGCTCTTGTTCTGTCGTACATATTGTCCGGCACCATTACCAAACCGCTGATCTCGATTAAAAAAACTGATGATGGAATGGAACAAAGGAAAAAGAGAGTTCACGGCTACATTTGAGCAGGATGAAGTCGGTGTCATCGGCGAGACTTTTAAGCGTATGGCTTCTGAAAATGATGAACTGAATGAAAAAGTCGTGTCCCTTGTACTTAAGGAAAGGGAAGCTGAGCTAAGGGCACTACAGGCACAGATCAAGCCGCATTTCTTATATAACACGCTTGATTCCATCTATTGGATGGCCATGCTCAAGGGAAGTCCGGAGGCCGCCCAGATGGCTATTTCTTTATCCGAGAGCTTTAAGCTTAGCCTGAACAAGGGCAAAGAGCTGATTCCTATTTTTAAAGAGCTGCAGCATATTAAGCATTACTTGAACATTCAAAATATCCGGTACAATAACCGTTTTCACTTTGAGGAGGACATCGAAGAATCCATGATGAGCATGGAGATGATCAAGCTGCTTCTGCAGCCGCTGGTTGAAAATGCAATTTATCATGGACTCGAGCCCAAAGTTGGGGAAGGCCGGATTCGGCTGACAGGACGAAGAGAAGGTGAATTCATTGTATTTCGTGTTGAGGATGACGGGGTGGGAATTGAAGACCCGGCAGCAATCGAGCATGGTTATGGTTTGAGCAATGTGAAGGAAAGGCTGCAGCTCTATTATGGATCCTCAAGCAGATTTCAGATTGCCAGCATTCCAGGGAAGGGTACGTGTATTGAGCTAAGCTTTAAACCATTAACACAAGAGGAGGGACGCAGGCATGCATAAAGCCGTAATCTTTGATGACGAATACATTGTAGTAGAAGGGCTGAGGCAAATGGTAGATTGGAACGGCCTTGGCATTCAGCTTGCCGGTACAGCGAATGACGGCTGCAGTGCACTGGAGCTTGTGAGAGATGTTCGGCCGGATTTGATTCTTACCGATATTCGCATGCCGGGAATGGATGGACTGAAGCTGATCGAGTTGGCAGCGAAGGAGGTACAGAACGCTTCTTTTATTGTCTTCAGCGGCTTTAACGAATTCGAATATGTCAAAAGAGCGATCCAGCTCGGGGTAGCCGATTATTTGGAGAAGCCCTTTACGATCGAGCACATCAATCAGGCATTGACCAAGGTCCTGGGCCACATATCTAAACGGGAAGAAATGGAGGTGCTCCGCAGCGATTGGGAGGGCAATAGAAAGGCGCTGGTCGAAAGAGCGCTGCTGAACCTCCTGCTCAATAACGAAAGCTGTCCGAATGCATGGTCTGAGCTTCATGAGCTGGAGCATACCGGCGTTATCTACGCTACAGTTCTTGCATTTCGTGCCGATCATTTTACAATTCACGCTAGTGAAGAAGCAGTCATTCAGTTTCAGATGGGTAAGGATAGGCTCGCAGTGATGCTGCACCGTACAATGCCAGGCGAAGATTACTGGGCACAGCATGCACAATATTACCGTGACCAGGATTATCCCATTGGGCAGGGGGAGATCGCGATTCAACCAGCGGATCTGTTCATCAGCCTGGAGACGGCAAGATATGCTCTGAAGCAAGCGGAGGAAGTGGGATGGACAGGGCTGTGCACGTATAAGGCCAAAGCTCGAGATAAGAACGAATCTAAAGGCAAGGAAGCGATCGAGAAGGCTCTTGCCTATATCCATCTGAACGGAATGCGGGACCTGTCACTCGCTGAGGTTGCTGAGCATGTTGGCTTGAATGCAGCCTACCTCAGTGTCCTGTTCAAGGATTCTGCGGGAGAGTCCTTTATCAAATATTTGACCAGACTGCGGATGGAGAAGGCAAAGTGGCTGCTGCAGAGAGGGTTGAAGGTCGCGGACGTCAGTGAACGGGTTGGTTATCATACGTATCGCCATTTTTCCGAGGTGTTCAAGAAATATACAGGTGTTCTTCCAGGTCAATATAAGGAGGACCCAAAAAATACGGACATCAATCCAAAAAATGACGCACTGACTGAACCTGAATGAAAGCATTTACAATGTACTCAGGGGATGTAGAAGTCCCGAATGTCAATTCATTCAGGTAGGGGGCCGGTTTTTATGAAAAAAGGAAGAAAAAGAGCTGCACTGATCATTTCTGTACTGCTTGCGGTTGGGTTACTATCAGGATGTGCTGCTGGTGGAGAAGAGGGAGCTCCATCATCCGCAGAGGGAGATGTGACATTGACGCTGCTTAGTGATAACACGCAGGATGCACTAAACAGTGCAAAAGCGATGATCGCTGCTTTTGAAGAGAAGAACCCGAATATTAAAGTAGAAGTCGAGACGAGACCCGGAGGAGATGAAGGAGACAATCTGGTCAAGACAAGGCTGTCTACTGGGGATATGACCGACATCATCATGTATAATTCAGGTTCATTAATGCAAGCGCTTAACCCGGAAGTGAATCTGCTGGATTTGACCAATGAATCGCTTATGGACAATGTAATGGACACCTTCAAACCGACAGTTACGTATAACGGGAAAATTTATGGAGTCCCTGCGGGTTCCACGATGGCTGGCGGCTGGTTCTACAACAAGAAGGTATATGAGCAGCTGGGGCTGACCGTCCCTGAAACCTGGGAAGAGCTGATGGTGAACAACGAGACAATTAAGGCTGCCGGCATCACTCCGGTCATTGGCACATACAAGGACAGCTGGACCTCTCAGCTAGTGGTTCTTGCGGATTATTATAACGTTCAATCTGATGCTCCGGGGTTCGCAGACGATTACACCGCAGGAACAGCGAAATATGCGACCACACCTGCAGCGCTTCGCAGCTTCGAGAAGCTTCAGGAAATATTTAATAAAGGTTATCTGAATAAAGATTTTCTGGCAACAACTTATGATGCTGGATTGAAGATGCTGGTTGAAGGAACAGGCGCACATTATCCAATGCTGACGTTTGCCATCCCTCCGCTTGTCCAGAACTATGCGGATCAGATCGAAGACATCGGATTTTTCCCTCAGCCGGGTGACCGTGCTGATGATCACGGCTTGACCGTCTGGATGCCAGGCGCAGCCTACATCTATAAGAATACGGAACACCCTGAGGAGGCTAAGAAATTTGTATCATTTATTGCTTCTCCAGAAGGAATGGCAGCCAGTGCTACCGTATCCATGCCGACAGGGCCTTATGTAATCAATGGGGCCGAGATGCCGGAAGATGTAGCTCCTGCCGTTAAAGATATGGTGCCTTATTTTGAATCGGGAAAAACAGCTCCTGCCCTGGAATTCCTCTCTCCAATTAAAGGACCGAGCTTGCCGCAAATTACGGTGGAAGTAGGTGCCGGAATCAAATCCGCCGCCGAAGGTGCCGAGGTATACGACAAGGATGTAGAGAAACAAGCCAAACAGCTTGGACTGGAAGGCTGGTAATTGCCGTATGTCCAAAGTATTCCGAAAAACCTATTCTTACATGTTTCTGCTCCCAGCAGCCATCATCTATTTCGTGATCTTTATTTTTCCTACCATCATGTCCTTTTTCTTCAGTATGACGAGGTGGACATTGGCCGATTGGGAATTTATCGGATTCGAAAATTTCATTACCTTTTTCCAGGAATCCTCACTAAGCATCGGATTTAAAAATACATTCATCTATGCGGTCGTGACTTGCAGTCTAAAAGTAATCCTTGGTCTGCTGCTGGGTGTGTTTCTTACCTCCAAGCTGCGTACCAAAGGGTTTCTGCAGTCTGTAATCTTTTTCCCGACCCTAGTGAGCACCATCGCCATCGGTATAGCCTTCAGCATGATGATGCATCCGACCGAGGGGCTGATTAATACTGCGCTGTCCTTCATAGGCATCACCGGTCCGGATTGGCTGGGTGATACGCGGATCGCCCTGCTGTCGGTCGCTCTGGTGGATGTATGGAAGGGAGTCGGCTTTGCAACAGTCATATACATTGCGGGGATCTTATCGATCCCTGCTGAATATTACGAAGCTCTTCAAATCGATGGGGGCGGCTCTTTCCGCAAGTTTTGGAATATTATCATGCCTCTGAGCCGGCCGGCCACCAACTCCGTAATTATTCTGTCCTTTATCGGCGGGCTGCGCTCCTTCGATCTTGTATGGGCGATGACCAAGGGAGGACCTGGCTTCACGACAGACCTTATTGCGTCTATTATTTATAAGCAATATCAAGGAGGGTTCTACGGACTCGCGACAGCGGGCAATGTCATTCTGTTCCTGTTTGTAACGGCACTCGCTTTTCCGCTGTACATGTATTTGAACCGGAAAGAGGTTGACCTATGAAGAAGTCCATTCAGAGAGCTATTGTCGAGATTGTATCTGTCCTTCTTACGGTCATTATATTTATCGTTCCGCTGTATTTCGTGCTGGTCAATGCATTGAAGGATCAAAAGGAGGCGGCGGTACTTAATCTGAGCTGGCCCTCTCAAGTTCATCTGTGGGTCAATATCCGAGAAGTGGTCACAGCCCGTGATTATATGCTGATTACTGCATTTGTGAATAGTACCGTCCTCACTTTGCTATCCATCTTTGTTCTTATTGCCGTCTGTGCGATGGCCGGGTATGTCGTTCAGCGAAGGGTCAGCAAAGCGACGCCAATCATAAACTTTTTTATTCTCGCCGGGCTGATCATCCCTCCTGCAATTGTTCCAACGATCTGGGTACTGGATAGCATCGGTCTGTACAAAACCATGATGGGTCTCGTACTGGTAGAAGTGGCGCTCAGCTTTCCTTTTGGCGTGCTGCTGTATAAAGGGTTTATGTCCCAAATTCCCCGGGAGGTTGATGAGGCGGCGGTAGTGGATGGGGCTAACGGCTTTACATTGTTTTACCGAATCATTTTTCCTTTGCTTCAGCCGGTTACGGCGACGATTATTATTACTTCCTCGGTCAGCATCTTTAACGATTTTACTAACCCGCTGTATTTCTTCCCAGGCGCGAAGAATGCAACGGTCCAGCTGACACTATACAATTTTCAGAGCCAGTTTAATACACAATGGAATCTCCTATTCATGAATATTTTGCTGATTACTATACCGCCTCTGCTGCTGTTCATTATATTCAACAAAAAGATTGTTGCCGGAATGACGGCGGGTGCCGTGAAGGGCTGACATTATGAATGAAAGGAAGATTACAACATGCCAATGCTCGTACCTGGAGGAAGTCTGCTGGAGCGTGCCCAAGATTTACTCCCCAAATTATATGAATCTACTCTTTATCCAAGAGAAGCGGTACAGGTCATCGCTGACGAAACTGCATTTCAAGGCTGGAGGATGCAGCCCCAGTCGGCAGTGGAGGATGTATTGGACAGAACGTACGGTAGTAACGAGAGCTTCATTCTGGATTTTGGTGATCATCATGTAGGCTATGTATCCTTTAGCGTTCGTGCTGCCGGGAGCCCCCAGGATGCCCCGCTGCGGCTGAAGCTTGTCTTTGGGGAGATGCCCTGTGAGATGGGGGAAGAATTCGATTCCTATAACGGATGGCTCAGCCGTTCCTGGCTTCAGGATGAGGTTATCGTTATTGACGTATTGCCACAGCGGATTGAGCTGCCGCGTCGGTATACCTTCCGCTATATGAAGGTCATTGTGCTGAGTACCTCTCAGAAATACAAAGTTCAATTTGCGGACATTCAGGCAAGAGCGGTCACATCAGGGAACTTGGCAGAGGTTAAGCCGCTGCCCGCAGGTCTTCCGGCGAATATCGCAGAAATGGATCGAATCGGCATTCGCACCCTGCAAAACTGTATGCATACGGTCTTTGAGGACGGGCCCAAAAGGGATCGCAGACTATGGCTTGGAGACCTGAGGCTGCAAGCACTGGCGAACTATTACACATTTAACAATCATAGTCTGGTTAAACGCTGTTTGTACTTATTTGCCGGGCTGCGAGCTGATCAAGGCCAGATATCAGCATGTATCTTTGAACGACCTGAACCTCTGGCAGATGATACCTTCTTGTTTGATTATTCACTGTTTTTTGCATCAACCCTCTATGATTACTACAATGCGACAAAGGATAAAGCCACAGCGGAGCTGCTCTGGCCGGCAGCGAAAGACCAGATACGGCTTGCCCTCGAACGAGTGGATGATCGGGGAATCGTGAGGGATGATCCACAGTGGTGGTGCTTTGTTGATTGGCATCCGGAGTTGAATAAACAGGCCTCTGCACAGGCTGTATTGATCTATTGCCTTAAGCGTGCAAGGCTGCTGGCTCAAGAGCTATCGGAGTTAGAATTAAGCAGCATGCTTTCAATGGAGATCGATCGATTGACCCAAGCTGCACTGGAGTATTTGTGGGACGAGAATCTAGGTTACTTCATTAGTGGCGAGGATAGAAACCTGTCTTGGGCCTCCCAAATCTGGATGGTGCTTGCGGAAGTGCCGGATAAGGAAGATCGGGCTGAATTGCTCGACAGACTGTTTATAGATCCACCGACGGTTGCTCCCATGACACCTTACATGGTGCATCATCTCATCGAGGCGTTGTTTGAAGCAGGCAAGAAGGAGAAGGCCTTGGATGAAATGCGCAAATATTGGGGCGAAATGATTAAGGACGGGGCGGATACCTTCTGGGAGGTATACAATCCAGATGATAAAAAAACTGTCGCCATACGGCAGCAATCTGATCAACAGTTATTGTCATGCCTGGAGCTGTACACCGACCTATTTTATTAGAAAATATCTGATTTGAGCTATTAGGCCAAAGGCTGTCTTCTACTAAGGGGACAGCTTCTTTTTGTTATAGAGAGCTCAATGAGATATATTGGCTGAAAAATGAATTGGCTATAATTATTCTTACCCTTGCGGGAAAGTAGAAGAGACGGTAAGGTGATTGTCGAATAAATAAGTACAGATCTATTAACTTGTGAAAAAAAACGGAGGACTTGCAGCGTGGCTGAATTTGTCCGTACACCCCCGATTCAAGAGATCGCAACGTTTATCGCCAGAATGAATAGCAGTAAGAGCAGCAATGTTGGTTATGCAGGAATGAATAGACACGAGATTGAGGCTAGTCTGACAGAAGAATTCTCAGATTTGTCTCTTGAAGACTCTATCGTAGTTTATATGGAGGAAGGAAAAATTGTTGGCATCCTTGGGTTTGATGTCGAACTGGAAGCAGGAGCAGCAGAAATTTGGGGGCCTTTTATCGACACGGAGTTGGGACCCTTGTGGCAGAGGATTGCCACTGATCTATGGAATACAGGCCTAGCCAAGCTAGAGAGTCGTGTACATACATTCAAAGGCTTCTATAATACGGCGAACGATCGTGGAAGAGAGTTAATGAACCAGTTAAAGGCTGATTATAAACAGAAGGAAACGGTTCTTGTAATTAAACCAGATGCATTAATAAAGGAACAAGGAGGGGCATACTTCCATCATGCTTCAAATGGTTCAATAGAAGCTTGGGATGAGCGGTGGGCAGCGCCCTTCTCGACGTTGCATGATCAGTGCTTTCCAAGTACCTACTATAATTCAACAGCAATTCTAGAACGACGGAGTAACGAGAATCGACTATTTCTATATACTCAAGAAGAAGAGCTCCTCGGTTATGTCTACACGGAAGGAAACGAAGAGCATGCTGAAGGCAGCTTGGAATATATTGCGGTAGCTGCTGCAGCTCGAAATAAGGGGATTGGTACTGCACTAATGCGGTATGCGGTAACGGATTTGTTTGAAAGAGCTATTGAAGAGGTAAAGTTATGCGTGTCGAGCTCTAATCATACAGCGCTTGGGGTCTATTTAAGGGCGGGTTTTACTGTCGAGCAGGAGCTCGAATTCTACATTTTAAATACTGAAGAATGCACAAGTGCTATCAAGAGAAGGAAACAGAATGAAATCAAATATGATGGACCCAGCAATTGTTGACGTTGCCGACTTACCATTAGGGTGGGTTGCATGGCGAGAAGACATAGTTAGCCCTTGAAACAGAGAGAAGAATCAAATTAGATTAGTAAACCTTGATTGGCTTCCCGCCTCTCAAGGTTTTTTTGATGGTTCGACTCAATGCCGAACAAATCAAACATTTATAAGATTACACCTATTTTCTCAAATAATTCTCGATAGATTGACCAACCCACTTACTTCTAGATGTAATTTACAGCTTCTTTAGTTCTAGTACAATTCGACTAAGTATATAACCATTTCGATACAATGTGTAGCACTAAATTCCTGTTTTTTAATATTCGATTCCGAGAATACGAGTCGATATGACAAAAGATCTATCCATTATACAGCATTCAACCAATGGTAGATTAGAATCGATGTCAAATAACTTCACCTAAGCAGTTTGGTATGTTCGATTTTATGCGAAAATAGCTCGAGTTTTGTGTAAAAATAAGGCGTTTGACAACAATTCTACCATCATGTGAGGTATATCAGGAAATTCTACAATGTTTTTAAGCGTGTTGAATTAAAATAGTTTTCGAAGAACGATAGTGTTACTTCAAGCTACATAAGAAGAAGTTTATCGAAAAAGGAGACATGCGATGAGGAGAGGACATGAAGAAGATTGATAGAGTATTGCAGAAACTTAGCTTACATTGAATAGTATAGGAGGAGTAGTATGCAGTCTAAGCCCATTCGACGTAGATTGATGTCATTATCGGTTGTCTCCACGTTATTCCTATCCACAGTATTTCCCGCGGTAGTCTCCGGAGCTGAAGCAACGAATAGAAAGTTTGATCCTTCCTTATTTAATTTAGATGAGAGCAAGCTGAACTCTCAGATGAATGGTGTCACATTGAATAGTAGCAAGAAGCAAGCTGCATTAAATAACACAGATCAGAGTACGAATACCGGTTCGAAAATTGAATCCTATACACAGAGTGATAATTCCGAACGAGCTTCCTCAGTAATTACCCCGCAAAATTATGTTCCTGAATCAGACAGTACAAGTACAATCAGTGTAATCGTAGAGTTATCAGAAGAGCCGATCGCACTCTATGAATCGAAGTCTTCTCAAAATTTAAACTCGGGAAATAACGATCAGCGCAGCCTCATTCAGAAACAGCAACAGTCTTTTGCCTCTGCTGCAAAAAGACTGAATGCCACGCTGAAGACACCATATTCTGTTGTTTTTAACGGGTATGCAGTAGATATCCGGGCTGATCGGGTTGAAAGCCTGTTAGCGATTCCGGGTGTCAAAGCCGTGTATCCGGATAGTGAGATGAAAGCGACGCCAATCAACAGTATTACTCCTAATATGGATGAAAGTGCACCGTTTATTGGTTCAGATACGTTCTGGGATATCGGATATGATGGGGCAGGCATTAAGGTAGGTGTACTGGATACGGGAATTGATTATGAGCATCCAAGCTTAGCTGATGCATATAAAGGCGGATATGATTTCATTGATAATGATGATGATCCTTACGAAACACCTCCAGATCCTAATGATCCTGAAGCTGCTACCGATCATGGAACGCATGTGTCCGGTACGATTGCCGGCCGCGGCAATCCGCTTGATCCAGAAAGTGGAACAGGCTGGGTACGGGGCGTAGCCTATGGAGCTGATATATATGCGTATCGAGTGCTCGGTCCAGGCGGCAGCGGTCCAACATCAGGAGTAATTGCAGCAATTGAACAGTCGGTTGAGGATGACATGGATATCATAAATCTATCTTTGGGAAGTGAAATGAACAACGAATTTGACCCTGCTTCCGTTGCACTAAACAATGCGGCTCTGGCTGGTGTTGTTGCCGTCGTTGCTAATGGTAATTCGGGACCAGATGATTATACACTTGGTTCGCCGGGAGCTGCCGAAATACCCATCTCGGTAGGTGCTTCTACTCCCCCTCTTAATGTACCAACAGTTGATGGTGAGGGGCTACTTACTTCTTATGGCAGCCTGATGACATTCTCTCCGGATTTATCCACACTGGATGGAGAAACAATAGAAGTCGTTTATGCAGGTCTTGGAACGACGGACGAAACAGAAGCAGTCGATTTGACTGGAAAGGTTGCACTTATCCAAAGAGGAAGCATTTCCTTTACAGAGAAATCTGTAAATGCACAGGCTGCGGGTGCTGTAGCTGCCATCATTTATAATAACGAACCAGGGAACTTTGGTGGAACCTTGGGTGTACCAGGGGATTACATCCCAACCCTTAGTATATCTCTTGAGGATGGTACAGCCTTGAAGAGCAAGATCGAGGCTACTCCTGGTTATGAAATTACATTCGGAATTGACTTACAGCAGGACTTAATGGCAGATTTCAGCTCCAGAGGTCCCGCTCTTCCTAAATATGGAATCAAACCGGATATCTCCGCACCTGGTGTTGCGATTCGTTCTTCAATTCCAGCCTATGGTGGAGATTATTCAGAAGCTTATGCTGACTTCCAGGGTACAAGTATGGCTACACCGCATGTTGCGGGAGCAGCTGCACTGCTGCTGGATAAGGATGCGAGCTTAACCCTATCTGAAATCAAAGGTTTAATGACCAATAATGCACTTAAACTGAGTGATCTAGATGGAAACCGGTATGAGCACAACATTCAAGGGGCAGGCAGGCTTGATCTGGAGAGTACCTTGGAAGCGAAGGCAGTAGCCTTGGTTCAGGAGGAAACAACCGCAGTAGAGTCGGGTGAAGAGACTCCTTATGAGACAGGACTACTGAGCTATGGAATACTTGATGGAGGATCGACATCAACCAAAACGATTGAAGTCAGTGATGTGGTGGGTGAAGGATCTTCCTACAGCGTATCCACAGAGTGGTATGGTACTCCTCCAGGGACGCTGAGTGTCAGTGAATCCAGCATTTCTGTTCCCGTTAATGGAGAAGCTTCGATTGATGTAACGATTGCAATGAGTAATGGGATAGCGGATGGAAATTACGAAGGCGAGCTTATATTGACGGAAGCTGGCGGTCACCAGCTGAAAATTCCAGTCTATGTGTACGTTGGTGAGCCTGTTGAAATCCCTGTCGTATCTGATGTTGCGGTAGACCCTCAATTTTTCTCGCCTAATGAAGATGAGCTGTATGACTATACAGATGTATATTTCTCCGTGAATGCAGGGAACGAAAAAATAGCTTTAGATATTCTTAATCCTAATGGAAAATGGCTGGGTTCAATTGATGAATCTAATGGAGAAATGGAGCCTGGAGATTACTGGATACAACAATGGGATGGAACGATCATTAATGGGCCTAACATTATCAAACTTGAGGATGGAATTTACTTTGCCTCTGGATCAGCTTTAATAAATGGAGGCTGGATAGAGTATCTAGATGAAGCGTATCCATTTGTTCTCGATACGGCAGCACCAGTGTCGACTCTGGATGACCCACAAATTACCGTCGAAGGTGACGTCGGGACCATCCGGGGGCAGATTGAATCCGACCTTATGGTAGATGCTCTGGGTAATTATTCAGGTATTGGTGTTGAGGCAGGTTACCTTGTTGATGGCGAGTGGGACTATGCAATTGGATCGATCTCGGATAACGGTGAATTTACAATTGAAGTACCCATTGTAGAAGGCCAGAATGATTTCGAAGTGTATGTCTATGATTACACGGGCAATGGGTTTATTGAACCTTCACATCTTGTCAGCTACGAAAGTGACGGAGAAGAACCAGGAGAACCGACACCAGGCGAAATCTCCTTAACGGTGGATCCTTCTGCCGATGAAGTTGGTGTCAATGAATCCTTTAATCTGGACATTGATTTCTCCGAAGTGGAAGATCTCTATTCTGCTCAGTTCAGCTTGACGTATGACGAGGATCTGGTAAAAGGTACAACAGCACCAAGCGTGGTTCTCGCAACGTATCAAGAAGAGCAGAATCCGGGCGTAACCCCATACGTCTATGAAGAAACAACGGCACTCGGTAATGGGCTGGCGAAAACAGACTACGTCATTACTTTGGTAGGATTGGAGTCTGGGTATACCGGAGAGGGTGCACTTGCATCGTTCAACTTCGCTGGCGTAAGTGAAGGCGAATACGACTTCGAATTATCGAATGTTCGTGCACTGAACAGTACTTCTGCAGATATTGCTGTAGGTGACATAACCGGAGCGTCTGTAACGGTAACAAGTGATCCTTCACCAGGTCAATACTCCATTACAGGCAGCATTGATGCCGAAGCCTTCGCTGACGGTGTTGACTACAGCGAGACTTGGTACCAAGGTGCGGATGGCGTACACAAGGTCGTTGTTGAAGCTGTAGATAGCAACGGTTCAGTAGCAGGTGTTGGAACGGTTCGGGCTGACGGTACGTACACCATTGAGGTTCCTGAAGGAACTTACACAGTACGCGTTGTTGTTCCGGGTCACATCACGGAAACAGCAGGCGTAACCGTAGACGGCAATGAAACATTGAACTTCGGACCGCTGACAGCAGGTGACGTCAATAATGACGGTGCAGTGAATCTCGTAGATCTGCAGCTGACAGCCAAAGAGTTCGGTAAGACAAAAGGCTCTGCATGGGCAAATGCCAAGGCATCTGCTGCCGATATTAACCGCGACAGTGCAGTAGACCTGCTGGATATCTCATACATTATCGGCAACTACGAGCTGTAATTTCGAATGGATGAACGAATCAGTAAGCTGGAGGGAGGACCACAAGTCCTCTCTCCTTACATATTAAGATGACAGGAGCTGTACTCTTGATGACCAATTCTCCGATATCGAAGAAATTAGCCGCAATTCTACTGGCAAGCAGTCTAGTACTTACTATAAATTCTACAGCGATCTTTGCTGCAGAATCGACGGCCGTTACTTCTGCCTCGAACAGCCAATCCGATCTTCCGATGGTTCGTCTCGTACCCTCTTCATACCATGTCAAGACAGGAGATGTTGTTGAAGTTGCGATATGGCTGCAGGGTTTTACGGGAGACTACAGCAAAGTACAGGGCTATGAGGTTCACTTGAATTTTGATAAAGTGCTCCTTGCGCCTGTCGAGGGAGAGACCAAGCTTACGCCAAGCGTTTTTAAGAAAACGAGCAATCCGATGAGCCTGCTTAATAAAGTGAATGCGTCAGGTACCGTACAAATTGCCGAGGCGATTACATCGAAGAATGCGAAGCTGTTTACGGGATATGGTAAAGTAGGTACGGTAAAATTTCGCGCATTGAAGGCGGGGGCAGCTAAACTGAACCAATCCAAGTCGATCATTATTCAGCCGGATAATCCTGGCATTAACATCATACATCGTGTGAACCATCCTACAATTACGATCTCAGGGAGCGGATCGGGAGCAGGTAAAGTAAATGAAGTTATTGAGACCGTGGGAGATAAAGCTGAGCAAAAAGTGAGTCTGCCGACAAGTAAAGAGATCATCTCCGGGTTTAAAGATCAGTCGGCATTGAGCAAAGTCAAATGGGCAGAGAATGCCATCATTCGTCTGGCTACAAGTGAAGTGCTTGTCGGCACGAATGAGGGCAACTTTGAACCGCTCCGCAATATGACAAGGGCTGAATTCGCCAAAGCGGTTGTAACTGCACTTGAGCTTAATATGGCTCAGACGATGGCACCCTCATTCTCGGATATCAAAACGACCGATTGGTATTATGATTATGTGGAAACCGCTGCGAGTTACGGTCTGATTCAGGGCTCCAAGGATAAGAGTGGGGCGCTGACGTTCAAGCCGAATGCTCCCATTACAAGAGCAGAATTAGCTGCGATCCTATCCAGGCATCTTACGGCAGGGACAAGTGAGTCGACCGTTAAAACGGCACCATTTACAGATATTCAGAATCACTGGGCCCAGTCCTCCATCTCCTATCTGTACAACAACCAGCTGATCCAAGGTAAATCCCAGTCCAAATTCGCACCGAATGACATGGCGAATCGTGCTGAGGTCAGCGTCATGCTGAATCGAATTCAAGAGTGGACTGACTAAAGGTTCTGCTCCCCGAAATTTCATAGGAACATCGTCTGCTTCCTTTGCTAAGGAGCAGACGTTTTTTTGTAACCAATAAATTTCCGTGTTACGATATGGGATGGGCTAGTAGTAAGCACGACAAAATCAGCCCCAAATTTACATATTTAGATGGAGGTATCAGGAGTGAGCCAGCAATTAAGTCAATTTGAACCCATGTATCGTTACATCGAACAGAAAGTGAAGGCTGGAGCATGGCCATCTGCTGTACTTGGCATCACAGATAAAGAGCATTTCATTGATCTGCGGTCTTATGGCATGCATGATCATGGAACAAATATAGACAGTACGAGCACTTATCCGGTATTTTCCATCACGAAGCCCATGTTTGGATTAGCCATTATGCAGTTATGGGAGCAGGGGTTACTTCATCCATCCCAGCTTATAACTGAGCTGCTCCCTGAGTTCGGTGAACAGGGAAAAGACAAGCTTTCCTTATGGCATTTGCTGACCCATACGTCAGGATTGGATGAGTCCTATATGGCAAGATGGGCTCAAGGCAAGCTTGAAGCAGACGGAATGAATCATTCCAAGATCTTCACTTCTCTCGTATCCAGTACCTTAACAGCTGCTCCCGGTACTTCAGTAAGCTACAACAATATTGCATTTACTGTGCTTGCGGAGATCATCGAGCGTATCAGCGGCATGACCTATGAAGATTATCTGAAGACACATATTTTTGATCCGCTGGGGATGAAGGATACCGGCTTTGGTGAACCTGGTGCAGATCAGTCCAGAATGGCACCTATAGGAAGCTTTGAAGCGATAGCGGGGCGAATGGACCAGCTGATGAGTGCGAAGCTGCCCTTTGGCGGCTTGATCAGTACAGCGGATGATCTGATGATCTTCGCAAAGGCCATGCTGAATGAAACGAAGTATGCGGAAGACAAGCGTCTTCTACAGCCACTGACGTTCAGACAGATGGTTACACCTCAGACGCTTCATATTGATGAGGTCGATTCGGATTACGGATTTGTATGGAAAATGCCTGCGCGTCACAAAGGGTACATCGAACGGGATATTTTTGGTCATAACGGTATAGGCGGCTGTATGGTCTGGATGTATCCGAAGCAAGGATATGCATTTGTACTGATGACGGCGCAGCTGGCCAAAACGGTAGACAATATTCATGTGCACAATGTATTTAGCTCCTGTCTGTATGAGTAGAGACACATGTAACCTGAGCATCCCTTCGTAATGAACAAGAATTCAAGAGCGAAGTTTCGATAATATAAACAAGGGCTGACGGATATCCGTCAGCCCTTGTTTATATGAATACGTGATGATACTCATGAACTATTGTTGATCTAACAGCTCGACCGTTTCTTTGAGCGTGTCCTGATCTCCGACATTACCAGGGAAGATGATATAAGGAATGTGAGGGAACTTGCTCTCTTCACCTGTAATCCACACCGGAACGCCGGGTTTGATCTGACCAGCAACGGTAGCACGCTGCACCTCGAGTCCCTTGGTCCCGATATCGCTCGAAGTAATACCGCCCTTGGCTACGATAAAGCGCGGACGCACGTTGAGCTGCTGGACGATACTTGTTACGGCATCGGATATTTTTACAGACTGCTTCAATTCCTCATTCTTCATGCCTTCACCGAGATCCAGCCGTTCACGACGAGTATATACGGTACAGGTCTTGCCTGATGCAATGGCTTGCTCGGCTTCCAAGATGACCCGTTTTGTTTCAGCTGCAAATGCGGTGTCATCGGTAACGAGATGTACATCAAATTCGATAAATGCGATATCCGCCATTGTTTTTAGTTGTTCAAGCTGTTCTGTCGTCTTTTGAACATGTGAACCGACCAGAATCAGTCCGCCTTCATTAGAAGGAGAGGGGATTAGCTCTTCCCTGCTTAGCAGCGGCTTGTCGCTGATTCCTCCAATGACCTTGGTGAAGGAGGCTGCTGTACGGAACATGAAATTTTTCCCGCTGCGGATGGCACGGATCAGTGCTATTGTAAAGACCTTCACATCTACATCGTCAACGGCGTTAACCACGACCTTGTTAAAGTGCTGGACCTGCATAAGCTGCTCTACAATCGTATCAATATCCATAGAGCGCAGTGTATCCAGAGCAATGTAAGTGGTGTTCTTGGCCAGATAAGCACCCTCAGATTTCTCCTCAACCCAATCCCCCAGATGAGAACTGGTATAACCAAAGGTTCGATCCTTGGCAAATTCAGTTTCGCCAGCAGGAACTAGCTTCTCGCCATACTGTACATAGTGAATGTTGTCGATCGTATAACGTCCGCCTGCCTTGAAATAAGGAAGAATAACTTCTCCTTCAAATGTGGAGCCTGACTCCGCTTGAATCGTATCCTTCAGTGTATCTGTTTCCAGTGGATAATGGCCCCGTAATGTGGAATCACCTCGGCTGATGATGAGAAAAGGCTTATTAAGCTCTTTAGAAGCCGCAACGGCATTGCGGGCAATTTCCTTGTGAGCCTCTTCTGATTCAGTGGCCACCATGGCACGGGAATTCGTCAGGATGAAGAACATGGACTGCTCCTCGCGAAAACCATTCAGCATGGTGGACATAGACCAGTCCGTGTATACAGATATGCCGTGTACGGTCTGCACTCCTGTCGGATCATCATCCAGAACGATAATTTTTCGATCCAGCTCCTTAATTTCTATGGACAGAAGCTGCTGCACCATCTCATGATCTAGTGAAGGGAGCTGGTCTAATATTTCCGCAGCATCTCGTTTCTCTGTCGTTCCACTCATCGTATCCACACCTTATCTATATATTGTAATTATGGTATTGATTAAATTCCCGGCAGAATTCCGCTGAACAAGCTTAATACATAGACTGTCGCAAGCGCTGTCAATCCTGCGATAAATCCACCCAGTGTCCATACCTTCAGAGTCTGGGTAACCGTCAGCTTACCAAACCGGTTAACAACCCAGAATCCGGAATCATTCGGAAGGGACAAGCCGATACCCCCGGCACAGATGGCCAGTCCAAGCAGGATCGGAGATACACCAAGATCCGCAACGAGCGGTCCCATAATGCTTGATGTAGTAACGAGGGCAACAGTTGAAG
The DNA here is from genome assembly GCF_000732325.1 of Paenibacillus sp. TCA20. GTDB lineage: Bacteria > Bacillota > Bacilli > Paenibacillales > Paenibacillaceae > Paenibacillus > Paenibacillus urinalis. Next base: position 289,021 of record NZ_BBIW01000002.1, on the reverse strand, counting down.
ATCCTAAGGATGCTCTCAGAATTTGTGTGAATATGAATGCCAGCAGCAGCACAGGTATGCTCCAGCTCTGCATCGTCGTAATCAGATAGTCACCAATTCCGCTGTGATTAATGACAGCACCGAACGCGCCGCCGGCACCGGTAATCAGAATGATCATACCGCCTGTTGCGATGGCTTCGGTGTACAATTTGCCTGAATCTTCTGCAATATAAGGGCGAAGCAGGACAATAGCAGCTAATACACTGATCAGCAGCGCAACATTCTTGTCTCCCAGAAATCCGAACAACGTTTCAATGAATGTCCCAGGAAACAGCATCTGTGAAATTGTGTTGGCAAGGATCAGGATGATCGGAAGGGAGAGCATGCCGAAGGACATCGCTGTGCTGATTTCCTTACGCGGCAGTTGTTTAACTTCTTCCTCAACGGTTTCAACTTCATCCTCCGTCTTGATGCGCTTTCCTATGAACATTCCATAGATGTATCCCCCAACAAGAGTTGCCGGAATCGCTACGATAATGCCGTACAGAATAAACAGTCCTAAATCCGAGCCTGTATTCTCAGCTACAACCATCGGGCCTGGCGTTGGCGCAATCATATTATGTGCGGTAATTAATCCAACTCCGAGAGCGGTTACAAAGGTAACGATTGAGATACCTGTACGTGAAGCAAGACTCTTAAGCAGTCCGCTCAAAATGACAAATGCAGCGTCAAAATAGACGGGGATCGACACCACGGTACCGGACAGCGCCAGTCCTGCAGGCGATTTTTTGATACCGAATATTTTCAGCATGGAGCTGGCAATTTTCTCAACGGCACCAGATGCCCCCAGAAATTGACCGAAAATCACACCAAGACCGATTAATATACCGACCCCGGTCAGTGTGCTTCCGAAACCGGAGGTAACAACGCCGGGAACCTCCTTCATAGGAATGCCAATGGCAATTGCTGTTGCAAATGCAGTGAAGGCGAGAGCCAGAAACGGCTCAACCTTCCACTTGATAATAAGAAGAAACAGAAATGCTAATGCAATCAGAAACACGACGATCAGCATAGGTCCTGTCAACATGTTGTTTCCACCTTTACTAGAAGATTAGGATTATTGCTGCGCTTTGCGGACTTCTACACCAGCCAGCTTCTCATAATATTGCACGATGCCCCCATGATCATCAGCTTGTTTTCCTTCATTTTTCAGGGACTCGAATATATGCTTCACGTGTTCAGTAAGAGGGAGTGACATCTCATAAGCATCTGCCGTCTCCATAACATTGGTCAGATCCTTCAAATTAATGTCTACACGTCCTCCGGCTTTGAAGTTGCGTTCAATAATCATGGGAAGCTTAGCATCTAATACAGCGCTTCCAGCCAGTCCGCCGCGAATGGCGTGATACATTTTCTCGATGTCAATGCCGGCCTTGGCTGCCAGTACTAGAGCCTCTGACATCGCGGCAATGTTAACGTTTACCATAATTTGATTCGCCAGCTTGGCTGTAGCTCCACTGCCGCTCGGACCAACCCAGGTAATATCCTTACCCATGCAGGCCAGAATAGGCTTAACTTGATTAAATGCGTTTTCATTTCCACCCGCCATAACAGACAGGGTTCCGTCGATCGCTTTAGGTTCTCCACCGCTGACAGGTGCATCCAGCATTTCGATCCCTTGCTTCTTCAAAGCCTCGGCAATTTCAGTTGCCGCAACCGGTGAGATGGAGCTCATATCAACGACAATCGAGCCTTCCTTCGCTCCATGGATGATGCCTTCTTCACCCAAAATGACACTTTTAACAATCGCATTGTTAGGAAGCATGGTAATGATGATATCGCTTTCAAATGCAACCTGCTTAGGGGTGTCGCCCGTGTCTGCCCCAAGTGCCTTCAGCTCTTCCACAGCCGAATGGTTTAAGTCATTGACGATAATGCTGTATCCCTTCTTTAAGAGATTCGCTGCCATCGGCTTACCCATAATTCCTAGTCCTATGAAGCCAATTCTCATGATGAAATCCTCCTTGTATGATCGTTTGACCATTATTTTGTAATCTTGTTTGGGTCTTAAGATTTTCGTATTTTCAAATGTATTGTACACAAAAAGTTCAAATATGTACACAATAAATATAAAATTGTATACAAAAATAATAAAAATGAATACAAAATATCATAGATCTTCTGCTTTATTTTGGTGATTTTGCTTTTATTAGAACGGATTTTCCCCTATAATGAAGGTCAGATTCCCATTTATAGAGGGTTTTAAGAGGATGAAAAGGATGAGAACAACATATGGCAAAGCAAGGTTTACAAGCGGCGTACCTCCATTGCTATGAGCAAATTAGAGACAAAATCTTAAACGGGGATCTGCCTGCTGGTACAAAGCTCGTGGAGGAGAGACTGGCAGAAGAGATGGGAGTCAGCCGTACGCCGGTCAGAGAATCCATTCGGAAGCTGGAGCAAGAGGGTCTGATTAAACGCAAGCGAGTCGTTAGTCCGACAGATGAGGACCTGAGGCATATATTTGAAGTGCGGATCCTGCTTGAGGGATATTCAGCTCGATGTGCTGCGATATATATGGACGAGGCTTCCCAGAATCAACTTCAGCATTGTATCGATATGGCACAGCACGGCAATGTGGAGGAGACGATGGAAGCGAACAAGCAGTTCCATGATATCATTGTCAAGGCAAGCCGCAACCCTGAGCTGGTTAACATTATTGAACGCATGCAGTCCATTATTTACTTATTCCGCAAAGCAGTCGTCCACTACAAGCGTCCTTTTTTGATCGAGGAGCATCAGCAAATTCTGGACGCCATTAAGACACATAATGGAGAAGAGGCCGAGCGGCTGATGAAGATTCATCTTGAGTCTGATCTTAATTTCTATCTGCATTTAAGCAAGGATTGAAGAAGCTGCCACCCAACATATGAACATCACGATGCTCAGAATATGAGCACGTACTTTGATTCTTTGTAACCGTTTACCAATGGGCTCATTTCCTTTAAAATAACTGTACAATCAGATATGGCTGATAGCCTGTATCACCAACGGATCTATATCTGCATAAAGCTATTATCAAAAGACAGACGAAGGGTGATGGATGTGAGGGTACATGAATTCATTGTGCAATCGGAATATGCTCAGCAGGAACTCATTCAAATTTCGAATCTGGCTTCAAGCTTTGTCTCTCAAATTATCATCACGTACACTGATCCTAACGACAATGAGCATGTAATAGATGTGAAGAGTCTGCTAGGTATGATCCTGCAGCCCATTCACGCGGGGACGAGGATTCGATTGTCCACGAGAGGGAAGGATGAGCTCGAGGCGCTTGAAACGTTGATTGATTGCTTTAGCAGAGTACCGGGATTGGAAGCGGAGCATTAGATTCATATCAGATTTATATATTGAAGAAGAGAAAGGCCTGGAAACCTGATTTCCAGGTTTTTTTGCTGTGCTTATTGTCCTCGTAAACTACTTGTCTATTGTTCGGAAAAAGACCGCCATTATCGGGTTTATCCTATGCGTTTGCGTCATTTCGGTTGAAAGCGGGTATGAAAGTTACAGGTAACTTGCTTGGAAGAGCGCAATTTCAAGCAAAACAGAATTATATAATCTAGAGAACAGAATAATCTAGAGAACAGAGAAACCTTTACTGGAAAGGGGATCAACACTTGAGTAAACTTATTTTTGTATCAAATCGTTTGCCTGTTACTGTCAAGAAGAACGAGTCGGAACTCACCTACAGTAAGAGTATTGGTGGTCTGGCAACGGGACTAAAGAGCTACCATGAACAAGGAAACAGTGTCTGGGCCGGATGGCCGGGTATCTCCAGCAATGAGCTGTCTGACGCGGAGCAAGCCTCCATTAACACCGAACTGTCAGAGCAATACAACTGTCTTCCTATTTTTCTATCAGAGCAGGAGATTGATCAATATTATCATGGCTTCTGTAACGAAACGATCTGGCCTTTATTTCATTACTTCACGAGCAATACGGAATACAGCATAGATACTTGGGAGGCCTATAAGCGAGTTAATCAGAAGTTCTTTGATGCACTGGATGAAGTCATTGAGCCTGATGACACGATATGGGTGCATGATTATCAGCTGATGCTGCTGCCCCAAATGATTCGAGAGAAATACCCGAATGCCAAAATCGGATTTTTCCTCCACATTCCTTTCCCTTCATTCGAGATATTCAGACTATTGATCTGGCGCGAAGAGATACTTCAGGGATTGCTCGGGGCCAACTTGATCGGCTTCCATACTTATGATTATGTTCGGCACTTCCTCAGTACCGTACGCAGAATACTTGGCGTGGAACACAGCTTGAACAAGCTAAGCTATGAGACACATACGGTGCAGGTCGAAGCCTTCCCAATGGGTATTGATTATGATTATTTCTCCAAATCAGGCACAGTGGAATTGTCGAGCGAACTGCAGGATTTTGTAGAAAGCACACGCAGCATCCAGAACATTCTGTCAATCGACCGACTGGATTATACTAAGGGTATTCCTGACCGAATCAAAGCCTTTAAGCGGTTCTTGACGAAATATCCGGAATATCACGAGAAGGTTCGTCTGAATCTGATCGTTGCTCCGTCCCGAGTGGAAGTGGAAACCTATGACACGTTAAAAAAACATATCGAAGTGCTCGTCAGTGAAGTAAACGGTCAGTTCGGTACAGTCAACTGGATGCCGATATGGTTCTTCTTCCGAACGTTCAGTCAGGATGATCTGATCGCTTTCTATCGCCATAGCGATGTGCTTCTGGTGACTCCGCTTCGAGACGGTATGAACCTTGTAGCGAAGGAGTATATTGCTTCCCGCAATGATTTCAAGGGCATGCTGGTGATGAGTGAAACAGCCGGAGCGGCGAGTGAGCTGGGTGAGGCAGTTATCGTTAATGCGAATGATCATGGTGCCATTGCTGAAGGTCTGAAGACCGCACTAGATATGCCGGATCATGAGAAGATTGAACGCAATAAAATGATGCATCATCGTCTATCCAGATACAATATTAACTTCTGGGCAGATGAATTTATTACAGCTCTGGGGAATAGCGAGGCCGGGGCCCTGCAAACGAAGCCTTTGGTCGAGGTCTCTGATTCTTCGGTGATAAAAACCGCCTATACGGATGCAGAGCGGCGCCTGATCCTTCTGGATTATGATGGAACGCTTGTCGGCTTCAAGCCGACGCCGGATCAAGCTAAGCCAGATGAAGAGCTAAGGCAGATGCTGGCTGGTTTATCACAGGATCCGAAGAATACAGTCGTTATTATTACTGGCAGAGATCGCGGCGTTATCGAAAAATGGCTTGGAGATCTGAATCTCCATTTGATCGCCTCCCATGGATTGTGGTTTAAGCAAGCTGGAGGGGAATGGATCAAGACCATTAATGTCGATAATGATTGGAAGGATAAAATTCGCCACATTCTCGAAATGTATACAGATCGGATGCCAGGCTCGTTAATTGAGGAGAAGGAATATTCCCTGGCTTGGCACTATAGGCAGTGTGAGCCTGATGTCATCGCACTCAAGCGGGATGAGCTTAGAGAAGCATTGATATCCATTACGCAGTCCATGAGCCTTGGTGTACTTGAAGGAAATAAAGTGCTCGAGGTGAAGGACAGCCGAATCAATAAGGGACACGGGGTTCATTTGCTGACACGGGCAGAGGCCTTTGATTTCATTATTGGTGCGGGTGATGATTATACAGATGAAGATATGTTTAATGCACTTCCGGATGAAGCATTCTCTATCAAGATTGGTTCTGGGAACACGAATGCCAAATATCAGCTGAAGACCAATAAGGAATTCAGAACACTGCTTAAAAGACTTGAGGAACTAAGTGACACAGCTAAGTTGCATCCACAACAGCAGCAATGAGGAGGAGGAGAACAACATGAAAATTCGTAAAGCCATTATACCGGCAGCAGGTATGGGAACTCGCTTCCTGCCGGCAACAAAAGCAATGCCCAAGGAAATGCTCCCAATTGTCGATAAACCGACAATTCAATATATTGTAGAGGAAGCCGTTGCTTCCGGTATTGAAGATATTATTATTGTGACAGGAAAGAGCAAACGCGCAATCGAAGACCATTTCGACAATTCGTTTGAGCTAGAGTATAATCTGGCTGAGCAGCATAAATGGAAACTGCTGGATGAAGTGCGCAAATCGTCTGAAATGGCAGACATTCACTACATTCGCCAAGGTGAACCACTTGGACTCGGCCATGCGATATGGTGTGCCCGTAAATTTGTCGGCAATGAACCCTTTGCCGTAATGCTTGGGGACGACATTGTAGAGTCCAAGGTGCCATGTCTCAAGCAGATGATGGACATATACGAGAAGCATGAATCTTCCATTGTCGGCGTACAGCCGGTGCCTTGGGAGCAGGTCTCGCGATATGGTCTCGTCGATGGTGAAGAGCTGTCAGAGCGAGTATACAAGGCGAATCGCTTTGTAGAGAAACCGAAGCGTGAGGATGCACCGTCCAATCTGGCCATTCTCGGCCGTTATATTTTGACACCTCGTATTTTCGATATTCTGGGTGAAACTCCAGCCGGGGTTGGCGGGGAGATCCAGCTGACCGATGCGCTCGCTAAATTAGGTCTTGAAGAGGATCTGATCGCGTATCACTTCGATGGTACTCGTCACGATGTAGGCGAGAAGCTGGGCTTCATTCAAACGACCATTCATTATGCCATGCAGAATGAAGAATTGAAGGATGACCTCGCGGTTTATTTGAAGAAGGTGCTTGAGCAGCGTGAATTGGTTTAAGGGATTTTGAATTACGCTAATCAAGAGTAACGAAGGATACGCCTTATTGCTGCAGTACTCACTGCTTCTGTGCCCTTGATAGCAGCAGGAAGCGGAGACTGGGCAATGAGGCGTTACTTTTTGCTGCCCATTTAGAGTATACTTGAATCAATTTTGTAAATCAGATGGATTCACTTCATGCTGATTTAACGTTCTGTTAACAAAAGGGAGATGCTTGAGATTGAAGGAAACAATAGAATCCGGGGATAGGCCCCTCCCTAAAGGGATGCTTGATCAGGGGTTCATTGTCCGTAACCGTGCAGTGCTGCATGTCGGGCTGGAAGGACGACAAGTAGAGCGTCTGACAGGGGATGATACAGTCAGTTATATATTAAAATACCTTCCAGACGAGACGGTTCTTACAGGTGAAAGCTGGGCCTATGCCAAAGTACTGACACAGCTTCCTGTCATCTATCCTCGACTAATTGCTCAATCGGATCAGGAGGGAGAGGAGAGACCTTGGCTTCTTTTTGAAGATGTAGGCACCATTAGTCACGAAGCAGAGGAAGAGGTACTGATCCAAATTGCCGAATGGATGGCGATATGGCATGCAGTTCCGCTAGATTCGTATCCGGAGCTGCCTCATGCAGGTCAGAAGCCGCGGCTTGAGCAAGTCGTATCTGATCTCTTGGCCCAGCAGACCAGCATCAGTGCATTGCTCGAGGCCCTAGGCTTCAATTGGAGCGAGGTAAATACGTTTTATCAATTGCTGGATACATTTCAGCTCTCCCCAATAGAGGTCTACTCGCACGGCGATCTGCATCCCGGTAATTATGGAAGGACATCCTCCGGCAGAATCGTTGTGCTGGATTGGGAGCATAATCATCGTAACACCCCGATGTGGGACTTATACCATCTGCTGGATATATCACATCCGCTGTTTCCAAGAGCTCATGCCGCGCACATTCGCAGCAAGGTGCTGGATACATATCTTCTATACTCCAGACAGCTCGGCAAAGACTACGAGGAAGAAGTGTTCAAGAGAGAGTATCAGCTGTTCTCTGCCTTCTTCTCCCTGTGGATGCTGCTCTTGATTGACCGGGATTTACAGAGTCCAACGCCGTTCTGGCCTCATGACAACCTGGTTACACAGCGGGAAGAGACATTGCTGTCGATCAGGGAGCTGCTGTACATATTATTGAAGGGGCAGGCGTAGAGCTAGAATTGTATTACCTCATGACCTATGCTCTAAAGGCTTGCTCAATCTCCCGGATAATCTCATAAGCGCCGTCTGATTGATTCGAGCACACGACAACATGCAGCGACGCATCAGGATAGAACAACGCACGGAAGTTAATTCCGGGATCGTAGCCCATAAGTACGTATTTCTCAACCTGCTCGGAAGCTGAATGCTTCGTCATCCATATTCCGTATCCATAGCTTGTATGATCATCTACCTCCGCATGCGGTGTCAGCAGGAGATCCGTCATTTCTGCACGGATGAGCTGCCCGCTGCACACGGTTTCCCACAGCTTCATCATGTCACCCACTGTTACATAGGCACCTCCATCAGACCCTCCTCTTGCCGGCAGCGAATAGATGTTAGTACGATAGCCATTTTCCGTCTGGATGTAGCCAAGCGCTGTCCGTTCAGGCAAGTGATCCATTTCAAAATAACCTGAATCAGTCATTCCTGCCTTGGCAAAAATATGGGCTTCCACGTACTCCTGAAAACCCATTTGGCTTATCTGCTCGACAATGAGCCCAAGCAAAATATACCCAGCATTGTTGTAATGAAATGGACTCCCGGCTGAATGCTTCATAGGCTCATTCTGGAACAAAGGGAGGAAATCCTCCAGACGACGGATATGATACATAGGTCGTTGAACCCACAGTTCCTCAAAGTCATCCATTACATCTTCATCGAAATAGTCGGGGATACCTGAAGTATGCGTTAGCAATTGATGAACGGTAACGCTGAGATCCAAATAAGGAAAGGAATAGGCGCTGAGACATTCTTCAATTGTTGTAGTGAAAGCGAGTTTCTTCTGCTCAACCAGCTGACAGATTGCAATCGCAGTGAACAACTTACAACCCGAAGCCATACCGAAGCGTGTATTCTCTTGGTTTGGAATCTGCTCTGAACGATTTGCATAACCATGACTTAGCTTAAGCACATCGATATTATTCGACTTGACGTAAATGCTTCCTGAAAAATGGATTTGTTCCATTCGCCCTTGAATTCGTTCTCGTAGAGTGTTCATATCATTGATCTCCATTCTAAGTAAGTGTACTCATCCATGTTAGCATGGTAATTGCCGCCAAAGTGGTGATAAATCAATATAATGGTTTTTTACAAGACTTCATGCTTGGACAGCTATTTCGTACAGTGGCTGTTTGATTTTGCTCTATACCCTCATCGGTTTATGCTCCAATCGGTACAATATCAAAGACTCCAAGCCTGACAAAAAGGCGAGCGTCCAATCACATGGAGCTCGCCTTGACTTGAAAATCAGAAGGGTACTGTTTACGATTTTTGGTTACAGAACACCATGTAAGCTGCCGCTCTTCGCAAACAAGCGGTTGATTCGTTGCTCAACTGCCTGATCCGGAATGAGTGGTGGGGCATGATGAGGCTTGGTTCGAGCATCAATAACGATGTTGTCGCAGCCCCAATGCTTATACGTATATTCCGCATTTACTCCGTAAATATCATGAGATGGGTTACTCCGTGTAAAAGTTGCCCATAAGAAATTATCGATGGATCCACTTAGAAAATGGCTGTCGTCACATAAAATTATGAGCGGGCAGCCCGGCATGTCTCCTCGCACATGGATCGCGTTTGTTAGTTCTTCGAGCTGCTGCACCTCATCAGAATAACTGCTGAAAGCAGGGCCTTCCAGCGCCACAACACCTGGCAGCACAAGCCTAGGATTAACGAAATTCCGCAGCCCTTGAAGCTGTTCTGGAGCTTCCGTACAGAGCTCGCGCTTCTTGTCTCCACATGCAGCGAAGACCACCTTGCTCCCTTGATTCAGTCCGCTGCCTGAGTAGTCCAGCGTATCGATCGTAGTATTGGTCTGGAAATGAATATCCCGCTTGAGATCGATGCGCTCCAGTATGTATGAGAAAAATTCGGATACATGATGTGTGCTGAGCGGCTGCTCTTCCTCAGCAGCGATGAATAAGTACTTAGCAAGGCTGAGCTGTCCAGTGCCGAGAATTCGATTCGCAATCGTAAGCAGCTCGGCTGGCTGCTTCACCTTGGTATAAGGTGTATATCGTTCCGAGCCAATTGCAAGCAGAAGAGGGTGAACGCCTGCTGCATCGACAGCGTGAACCTCTTTTACTCCGGGTACCTCCTGCTTAACTGCCCCTCCGGTCAGCTGGTGAATGAGATCTCCAAATGCAGTGTCTTCCTGTGGAGGACGGCCAACGACAGTGAACGGCCAGATGGCATTCTGCTTGGCGTACACCTTTCGAACCCGCATCATCGGAAACGGGTGAATCAAGCTATAGTAGCCAAAATGGTCTCCGAACGGACCCTCCGGCTTGGTTTCGCCGGGATGAATCTCACCGGTTATGACAAAATCCGCATCGTGACTAATGCAGAAACCGTCCGCATCATATCCGTACCTGAATCTTCTTCCCGATAACAGACCTGCAAATAATAGTTCACTTAACCCTTCTGGCAGCGGCATAACCGCCGATAGCGTGTGTGCGGGTGGTCCACCTATGAAGATGCTCACCTTAAGCGGCTCACCTTTACGATTAGCTTTATGCTGGTGAATCCCGATTCCGCGGTGAATTTGATAATGCAAACCGATATCTTCATTGGCTGTGTAATCATTCCCGGTAAGCTGTACGCGGTACATCCCCAGGTTGGCTTTCATGATCCCTGGCTTGTCAGGATCTTCTGTATACACTTGAGGAAGTGTCACGAAGGCGCCTCCGTCCATGGGCCAGTGCTTGATTAACGGAAGATCGGTTATTCGAATTTCTTTGAAGCCGGACACACTGCTTCCCCGTTTGAGAGGGAGGGCTTTGATTGCCGAAGTCGCCGCACTGATGTGGCGAAACGGATTTTTAAGTGCTTTCATGGGATCGTTTCGGAGCGCAATTACATTTTGAGTTGAATCCCAGGTCTGCCGAAACATAAATTTGCTGCGTTCAATCGTTCCAAACAGGTTCGATACCGCACGATATGACGAGCCTTTTACATTTTCAAATAAGAGAGCGGGTCCCCCTGCTTCAAATACTCTTAGGTGGATGGCGGCCATCTCGAGCTCGGGGTCCACTTCTTCCCGAATCCGAACCAGATGTCCGTTCCGCTCCAAGTCAATTAAACATGATTCCAGTGTTGTGTACATTAATATAAAGTCACTCCTAGCTGAGCCTATTCTACATGTTCTGACGATATGAAGCTGAGCTTAAATACAATAGCTCTTCCTTTAATAGTACTTTCCAGCCATTAAATACTCAACTTCATATTGTTTAGTTCGCTGATTTGTCAAAATAAGACGATTCCGACACATGCAGAGAGCAGGATGACCACGAGCGGATGAAGCTTATATTTGATAATCGCCAGAAAAGCAGCTGCAGCCGTAAATAAGGTGGCAAATGTACTCCATTGAAAAATCGTTTCACCATTTCCACTGAAGCCGAAATGAAGGGCAGCATAGACAATCAGTCCGGTAATGATCGGACGAAGTCCGTAGAACGAGGATTGTACCAGAGGATTCTTGTTGATCTTGAAAAAGAAGGCGGCAATCAGTATGACGATTAGCAGGGAGGGAAGGATGATGCCTGTTGTTGCTGTAACTGCCCCCGGAATACCAGCGGTATGATAGCCTATCAGTGTAGCGCTGTTGGTAGCAACCGGGCCAGGGGACATTCCGGCGAGAGAGACGATTCGTTGAAACTCTTCAGCGGAGAGCCAGCTATATTTTTCAACCTCGAACTGAACCATCGGGATAACAGCGTAGCCACCACCGAAGGATAGAAGTCCGATCTTAAGAAAAGTAATGAATAATTCCCAGTACAGCATAGTAAGTCTCCTAAATGTAATATTCGATTGTTGCTGCATGTTCCGAAGCCGATTTTTTCTCGGTTTGTACGCTCATTCCGAGTTTTTTCTTAACAGAGATAATGATCATCCCTAATACAAGTCCAATCAGGATCATGAAGGTTGGATTGATGCTTGTTGCGATCAATACGATGAGAGATGCTGCGGCAATGGTAATCGTGGTACGGTCAAACAGGGCGTTCTTACCCATGTTATAGGCAGCGACGGCAATCAGACCGATAATCGCACCGTGAATTCCCTTCATTGCGGCCTGTACCTTCGGTTCATGCTGAAAGACAGAATAGATGCTGCTTAGAATAAAAACGATAATAAAGGTCGGAAGCGTAATCCCGACAGTGGCGGCAATAGCTCCCGGCACTTTACCTATTCGGTACCCGATAAAAGCAGAGGCATTAACGCCAACCCCGCCCGGAGCAGATCCGGCCAAGGACATTAAGTCATTCATTTCCTGTCTGCTGATCCAACCCCGCTTCTCCACGATCTCTCGTTCCAGCACGGGGATCATAGCATATCCACCGCCAAAGGTTGATGGTCCTATTTTAAAGAAGAGCCAGAATAATTGATAATAACGTGAAATGGTGTTCTTCATGCCTGATGTCATGCGGCGATTTCACCTCTTGTAGACTGAATATATCGTCATTATAGCATCTTTTTATCAAAATGAAATTAACTTATGGTAAATTAGCGATTATAAGTGATCTATCCACATCATAGTTCGAATACATTTGTAAAATTAAGTAATCTTTATTCTAAAATGGAATAAACTTCGTCTGTGCTCATGTACTATCCGCTAACCCTCTCGTTATTGAAGATAACGCAAAACTATCCCAATCATTAGTGTAATCGCGAAGTCCACGTTCACGGATTGGTGCTATAATAGATGGGCAATGCGAACATAAAAAATAGCGTTCACAGTCTATTCATCAAAGGAGAATCGTTGATTTATGCGTTTTTTTTCATTCCTGAGCTCATTCCTATCTGCGTGGCGGGATTATCCGGCTGAAATAAATACGGTGCTTGGGGATCGTTATGTCAATATGCAGCTGCTGGGTGAAGGAAGCTATGGCATGACATACAAATGCTTGGATCAGAAGAGTGGAGCGGTCGTTGCTCTTAAGCAGTCCAGGCCCAGTAAGGGGGAGTATGCACAGTATTTGCTTCGAAGAGAGAGGAACATCCTGCAGGCCCTCCGTCATTCGCAGATTCCTGAACCGCTTGATTTTTTTGTTGAAGGCAAGCATACCTATCTTGTCATGACCTATGTGGAGGGAGATACACTCGAGGATTTGATCTTTGAGCAGGGCTGCACATATGATGAAGTCTCTTGCATTGAAATGACTCTGAAGCTGCTGGATGTAGTCCAGTATATTCATAAGAAAGGGTATGTTCATCTGGACCTGCGAATTCCGAATGTGCTATTTCGGGAGGAGAGACTCTCATTAATTGATTTTGGCCTGGCAAGACAGATCGGTGAAGCTCCCCCGACGACAAGGAGGTCAACGACTGCTCACCCGTGGAAGAAAGCCCGCAGTTCCTATGCAGCACAGTTCAAGTTGGCTGAGGAGCAATCTGATCTTACCGATATTGGTCATTTTATGCTGTTCATGCTGTATTCGACCTATGAGTCTGAGGATGGCACAGATACTGAGCGGAGCTGGCAGGAGGAGCTGTCAATTTCGACCGAGCTACAGGAGGTCATTGAGCGGCTGCTCGAGCTGAAGGAGCCCTATTTAAGTACCGATGAGTTCATTCATGATTTGCATGTTTTGAAACAAAATCATTCCTCTAAGTAGAGGAAGTCTTCTTTCATAGAAAGGATATTACCATCATGGCCTTATTTTTAAACATATTGCTGAACAACGTCATCCCCTTATTTCTTGTCATTGCTGTGGGCTTTATCGTCCGCCGTACGAGAGGACTCGATGTCAAAACCTTATCGAACATTAACTTTTACATCCTGTCCCCGGCTGTCGTTTTTAATCTTTTATACACGACAGACATTACCATGTCTCTGTTTGGGCAGGTGATCGGCTTCTTCTTTATTTTCATGCTGCTGCAATACATCGTATGCTCTGTCATTATCAAAATTCGTAAGCTGGAGGGTGGAATGCCAGCAGCACTGCGAAACAGTGTCTTGTTCGCCAACAGCGCAAATTATGGACTTCCGATTAATCAGCTTGCCTTCTCGGGCAACCCGCTGACGCTTGGAGTGCAGGTAATTATTCTTATGCTTCAATCCTTCATACCCAATACATATGGAATATACAGCGTCAATGCGCACCGTGCCAAGCTGAAGGATATTTGGAGAACTATCGCAGGGCAGCCCGTAATTTACGCAATTCCTGCAGCGCTTCTGTTGAGGTTCCTTGAAGTACCTCTCCCCAATAGCATTCAGACGCCGCTTAATTATTTGTATACTGCCTTTATCGGTATGGCATTACTGACGCTCGGTGTACAGCTCGGAGCGATGAAATGGACTTTTGCGAAAAAGGGCAGCACGAATGTAGCCATATCTGTGTTTTTAAGACTGATTGCCGGTCCGCTTCTCGCCGCACTAACCGTATGGATGATGGGGATTGAGGGGCTCGTTGCCAAGGCCTTGATCGTTTCCTCTGCAGTACCGACATCACTCAGCAGCATGATTCTTGCGGTACAGTTCGATAATGAACCGGAATTTTCTTCGCAAACGGTCTTTTTTTCGACACTGCTGAGTACGCTGACAGTAACGGGAACGATTGCAGTTCTGCAAATTTAAGCCAATGAGTGCCTGCTCCTATACGGAAAACAAGGACTTCTGACCAATGTTCGAACGCAGCTGCATCGTATATAATAGGGGAACATACATACCCATATATCCAGACCTGACGATGATGGAGGGAGAGGATGAATGTGCAGAAGATTGCGGTCATTGTGGTGCATGGACTCGGGCTTCAGAAGAAGGAATATGCTGAGAAGTTCATGAAAAAGCTCGATAAAGCCTTCTCAAGTGTGATGCAAGTGCCTTCCGCCAGACCATATATTGAAGTAGAGCCTGTATACTGGGCTGATGTATTTGGTAAGGAGGAGGAACGGATCTATCAGGAGCTGGTGTTGAGTAAGAAGCTTCGCTACAAGCATCTCCGTCGTTATCTTATCTACTATTTGGCGGATGCTGTCGCATACCAGCCGGTCGATACGAACGGGCATAATTATGATGCCGTACACCAGACCATTAGTAATGCACTGCACAGCTTATCGCAAAGAGTAGGGAAGAATGCCCCGCTATGTGTCGTATCACATAGCTTGGGCAGCGTGATAGCCAGTAACTTCTTCTACGATTTGCAGTACACTTCCAGGCACTTTCCAGGAGTGATCGATACGACTTCTCCCTTGGAGAGGGGAGATACCCTGACGCATTTTTATTCACTCGGTACAACGCTGCCGTTATGGAGTCTGAGATATCGTGATTTTAGCAAGCCGATTGTTGTACCTTCCAAGGAAGGTCAAGCGATTTTCCCGGGGCTGCAAGGAGAATGGGTTAATTTTTTTGATAAGGATGATATTTTGGGATATCCCCTTCGAAATATTGATCCCGCCTATGAGAAGGCGGTGAAGCAGGACATTGATCTGAATGTGGGGAATCCGCTGACCTTCTGGAATCCGTTCTGTCATAATGGCTATATGAAGAACCGCAAGGTGGTCAGGCATATTGCGGAGAAGCTGGCCGAAACGTATACGTTTGTTAACCGGGATAAGGATTCATTAAACACGGGGAGCTCTTCTAGTAAAGGACGAAAAAAGAAGTAAGCATGCCTAATGATGCTGAGTATAAATAGAAGCGATCCACTATGAACTGATATAAGTTCGTAGTGGATCGCTTTTTCATTCAGAAAGATATAATTCTTACGCAAACCCCTTGTTGTGCTTTGATACGGGCATTCTCATTTATAATACAAACTTCCTCTGATCGTTGAGAAGCTGGAATAAGTTCGGTTCCGTGAAGAATAAATGGGTCAATGAGTCTTACTTTTGTGCTACGACACATATCATAACTGTTCTCATCTACAATAACGGTCACATTTGAATGGAGCATGGACAGAATATTCTGAATATTCTGATCATAAGATGTCCGTAGTAGAGACATGATGTCATTATCCGTTCCTAACATCATTTCTAGGCTAATTATTTGTTTATCTAATGCGAGCTTCAGAATTCTAGTTAGAAGTTCATTTGCGTAAATATTGAGAGGATCTAAGAAAAAATCAATGACCTCCTTGTAATAGACTCTAACAAACCAATTCGCAGTCGCTACATTTTGGACAACAATTATTCCATTTGCGACAGTTATATTGTCTAAAAAGGATTGAATTTCTTCTAACGTGATGATTCCATAGTGATACAAGTCTCTAAGTGTATAATCGATTCGGTCTGCACAGAGCTCAGGAGCGGGTCGTTCAAGCAATGTCCATGATAAGTTGTCAAAAAGGATCTTTTTATAATCATAATTATGACGACTTAAGATATCCGGAATTGATGACTCGATAATGATTTTTTGATAAATGTGCTCATGGTAATTTTCCTCTGTGTTATCTAATACAAAGTCAACAACATGTGAAAAGGCAGTATGAGAAATGTCGTGTAATAGTCCTGCAATTTGTTCTTCAATTGAACCTCCCAGTTTCCTAATCAGCAGCATTACCCCTATCGAATGATCATATCGGGTCACATTCCATTTTTCATTAACCAAATAACTTGCTCCGCCTTGATGAATTTCCTTTAACCTTTGAAACGCACTACTACATATCAACTCCTCAAAAACTTCTTCAATTTCATCCCATTCACCGTAAATCGGGCAAGTCAGCTTCAATAGTCAAATCCCCTTTTTAGAAAATAGTTAAATAGGTTTACTTGGACTGGATGATTTGCCTGACACAGATTGCTCCAGTTTGTTGTTATGTTTGTTTCGGAACACCAGATAGAACCAGGTAGAAGCCAGGACATATAGAACGCCGGTGATTGTAAATGTGATGGCATAGCCGTGGTAGCTGCCGTAAGTTGTAACGAGATAGGATTGGACAGGTCCCATTGTAGCCCAGCCGATCATGAAAGCAGTCTGCATGAGTGAGTTCGCAATACCTCGTCTTCGATCTGACACATGGTCAATTAATATCGATGAAAAAATCGGATTGGCTGCATTCATGAGCGCTTGTCTAAACAAGAAGCTGACGGAAGCAATGAGCACCGAATAGGTGAACCCGGTCAGCAGAAGGAAAGGCAGAGACATCGTTTGGAAAATGAAAACGGCTCGCACGGGTCCAACCCGGCTCACAAGAGAAGGTCCAATCATCATCGAGATGATGGTCATGACTTGGCCTAACGATATCAGGGCACTCATGAGACTGAGACTGATATGAAACCGGTCCGTAAAATACAAATTTAAATATGGAACGACAAGACCTGATCCAATGCCGATCAGCAGCTGTGTCATCACAAAGTGCTTAATAATCCGAAAGTCTGATTTGGACTGCTCTGCTGCCATATTGGAAGATACACTTCTGTTCATATTCGATGCAGACACGGTGTTCGAGCGAATAGCAGATACAGGGTTATGTATAACGGGTGAATCTTTTACTAGAAATAACGGAAGTGTACCAAGAAATGTAGCTATACCGCCCAGGAGCAGAACGATCTGTAAGCTGGAAATGCTATGGATCCCAATAAACCCAAGCACATCAGCAAGCACTCCGCCGCCGAAGCTGCCGATGACCTGAGCCGCCAGCACGAGGGAAGCGTGAATGCTAAACAGCCGAAGTCGATTATGCTCGGAGACATTGGCCGCTAGAAAAGGGATCGCGAGCACTTGAAAGAAGGAAGCAAATAATCCTGAAGATATCGCCAGCCATAAGAGATGGGGCTCCCCTATAGCAAAGGCTCGTCCAACAAAGGTTAGTCCGCTGAAGAGTGCACCAATAATGAGAATCGGCTTCTTGCTTATACGGTCTCCGAGCAGCCCTATAGGGATGAACATGATTGCCGTGGCAATGGATTGCACGCTGATAATGGTGCCGTTCATCGTTGCGTCGTAGCCCAGATCTTGTATGTACAAATTGTAGAGCACGGAGAACATGCCTCCGCCCATTTGATATAGGATGTTTGCAAGAAAAAAAAGCTGGATATTGCGGGGCCAGCTTCTGATTTCCGCTTTCCATTTTTGCCAGATACTCAAGATGTCTTCTCCTCCTGTTCTCATCTATTAAGCCTCTATGCAGAGCTGTTTGTCAAGATAAGGATAACAAAACGTAAACAGCCCTGAGCATGCTCCACCCGGGAATGAAGGAGCATGCTCAGGGCTGTTGGTGATGTAACCTGAGAAGCGGAACGGTCAGCTTACGCGGCCAGGCTCGTCTCGGACTGAGCCTGAAGCTGCTTGCGGTAGACCATTCTTGAGATCGTCAAACTTACTTCATATAGCAGGAATAAAGGGATAATGACTAGAATGTCGGACATGATATCCGGCGGTGTAATCGTGACGGCAACGACGACGAGAATAAAATAGGACACCTTGCGTGCCTTGGCGAGCTTGGCCGGATTTAATATCCCAAGCTTGGTTAGGAACATGACAACGACAGGCATTTCAAACAAGAGTCCAAATGGGACCGTCATGTGAATCATAAACGTGAAGTATTTCTGTGCGGTATACATCGTCTCAAACGAATCAGCTGCCATCTCATTCAGAAAATGCAGCACCATCGGGAACAAAATAAAGTAACCGAAGGATATGCCTAGAATGAACATTAGAGTGAGCACGGGAATAAAGATCAGCGTAGATCGCTGGGCAGCAGTCGGTACAGCAGGCTGAACGAATTTCCATATTTGATAAGCTGCCACAGGAATCGTTAATGTAACAGCAACCACACCTGCGATCATGAAGTACACCCACATGACATCTGAAGGACCAAGAATGATCAGCTTGCGCTCCATATCCGAAACGAGAATATCATAGATGTCCTTCACGAAGATAAAGGCGATGACCATCCAGAGCAGGAAAGTGATGAGCGTCCGGATGAGCCGGCTTCGCAGCTCATCCAAATGCCCAATCATATTTAATTCGTTTGGATTGTTACTCATTGTGACTTAGATCCGGAGCTGCTAACCGAAGCGGAAGTGCCAGCTTCCGCAGGTTTTTTCTTCTCATCCTCATCATTGTCCCCGCCCATGAGTCCGCGAGTGGCTCCCTTGAACTCACTGAGCGTCCGGCCAAAGGCACGTCCAAGCTCAGGCAGCTTCGAAGGGCCAAATATGATGAGTGCGATGATAAGAATCAGAATGAGTCCGCCGATTCCGATATTTCCGATTCCGGGCATAATATCATCTCCTGTTGAATGTTAGATTACAATATGATTGAATAAAAAGCTTATCGTCGAAACTTACAGTCCTAGCTTGAATCCACTAATCGCCGCAACGCCACAGCGGGCCTTCTTATCTCCCTTTCGGTGAGGCCATGTGCTTGTTGGGTTGTTCAGGTCTGTAGTCATTTCGCCGGGATGCTGTACAGAGATGAACAGTGTTTGCTCATCTGGTGTGAAGTATGGACCGGTCAGCTCCGAATCCTTAGGACCAGATGCGAATTGCAGTGCTTGTCCCTGGCTCTTGCCGCTTGTAGGGATGACGAACAAACCGTTGTTCATGAACGATTTATATACGCCCTTGTTGTGACTGCTCGTGGAAATGTCGGTCACGACCCACAAATTGCCGTTCGAATCGAATGCCAGATTATCCGGTGAGCTGAAGCCGGACTGTCTGCCGCCGGCAGCAAAGATTTCGAAGTTGAATTCAAGGGATCCGAGATCATCGTTGTTCTCAAAAATACGTGTAATATGACCGTGTATATTGCCATGAATATCGTTATTCGTGTGGCAGATAAAGACGGTGCTGTCGAAAGGCGAAATTTCAATATCCTCCGGACGATCGGTTGGAGTTCCGCCAACAATTAGAGCAGCTTGGTTGCAATAGGTAACGACATCCGCTTGGGAAGTGAACTTTTTAAGTAACTCTTCCTTCGTACCAGACACGCCATATGGATTCTTATAGCTGTCGGAGGAGAGAACTTCCTTCACGGCTTCAATCGTTACAGGAGCCCATTTCCCTGATTTAAGATTGGCAACATATAGTGTGCCTTCTTCAAGCAAGGCAGAATTGGAACGGCCGATGGCTTTGTTGTACTTTCCTTTGCTAATAAATTTGTATACGCAGGCATCCTTCTTGTCATCGCCCATGTATACAACAACACGTCCGTCTTTGGCAATACCCATCGCTGTATTCTCATGATTGAATCGACCTAGAGCGGTATGCTTTTTGCGGAAAGAGGCTTCAAAAGGATCGATCTCTACTACCCAGCCATAGTGTGTTTCTGGCAGCTTCGCTTGTCCGGCAAGCTCTTCAAAATTCTCCTCACAGGACAGCACCGTATTCCATAATGTGACGCCGCCGGAGCAGTTAGCAAATGTACCTTGTGCTTTGGTCGCATTTCCAATTGTTGCGGAGCCTTTGGCAGGACCTGTGATGTCGAAGGAGGTGAAGCCTGTGATACGACGTGCATATTTTGATGTCGGATCAAGCTTCCATACCCCTTGCTCATCACGGTACACTTCCGTTACCGACATCCCTTGGTAATAGAGGCTTTGCTCGATTTGTTTCTTGGTGGGACCGCTGTCCGCTACAGGACCGATGGCAAAGATGTTTGTGTATTCATGATTCGTAACAAGGAGTCCTCTCGTATTCGAGCCTTCAATAGGGAAAAATGCGTTGTAATCTGCACCCTGCCCAAATTTCTCACCTGCCGGATTAATAATGTCGTCAAAGGCAGCGACAACGTCATACTTAAAGTTCTTTGGCAATACGAGCTCGTCTTCCATAGTAGGCTCAATCGGATCGAAGAAGCCTGTAACTTTGTTCGTGTTAAATCCGAAGAGGTGGTTCGCACTGGAAGCTGCGGAGGCTTTACCGTCAAGTGTACCAAGACCGGCAGAAGCAGCAGCAAGTGCAGCAGCGCCTGTACCTAGATAGGATAGAAAGGTTTTGCGATCGATCGTTTTTTCGCTCAAAAGAACACACTCCTTGTCATTTATCAGTCGGATTTTGCCAAATCCTCATGTAAACAAGCATAAGTGTAATTTGTAAATTCCAAATCATCCCAGTGCAATCAAAATGTAAAATAAGCAGATTTGAATGGATGATTTCCAGTTGTTATATAACATATAACTGACATAATTCATGCTTGAATGAAGAGGGAATAGGAATATTCAAACATCATTTTACATAGATGAAACAAATTCACAAAGGTTATTTACAAATAAGTGAGTTTGTTGTTAGAATAAATTACACAATTCAACTTCAGATGTCTAATCAAGTCGCAGGCACTCGGGACAAGAGTCATCTGCATCCTTGATTAATCCATAAGCTGAAGCTGATCCAGGAGGACAAGCTATTGGACTATAATACGGATACGATATATATCGTGGGCGATGCTCAGACCTCGGTCAATAATCCGATTACTCAGCAGTTCAGTGCTTTTTTTATCGGTCTGGTAATTGATACAACCAATGATAAGATTGTGGATGCCGGATGCTCTTCGACCATTCCGCTGACCTCCGCCTTTGTCAGAACCCTGTTTGTTGGGAAGACAATGCATGATCTCGATATTATTAGTGAACAGGTTCGGTCCAGATATCACGGCTCCTCTCAGAAGGCGATTATTGTCGCCTATAAGGATGCACAGAAGAAATATCGTTCGATCGTTAACCATAATTAAATAAGAAGATAGGCTGCTTTATTTATTCGCATGTACCGGCTGTGTCATCATTACAGGCCTTGCGTACAGCATATCGTAAATGAAATCCAGCAAATCATAATCCGGGTCAGACATGTTCTTATGCTAGGAGCAGCTGCCCGCGTTATGGTTTGCTGTTTTTTTTATACTCAAAAGTAGATGTAAGCACTAGCATTCAATTATGACGAATAGGGGGCCGATCAGCATGAAACTGTACATTTCAATGGATATGGAAGGCGTCACGGGTCTTGTGGATGATACGTTTGTCGATTCGGCGAAGCGGAATTACAACCGGGGACAGCGGATCATGACGGCTGAGGCCAATCACGTGATCGAAACGGCTTTTGGTGAAGGCATCCATGAAGTTGTGGTTAATGACAGCCATTCCAAAATGAATAATTTGATCATCGAGGAGCTGTATCCGAGAGCTCAGTTAATATCAGGAGATGTGAAGCCCTACTCCATGATGCAGGGTCTCGATTCCAGCTATGGAGGTGCAGTTTTTCTAGGCTATCATTCTCGAGCGGCACGACCGGGAGTGATGAGCCACTCAATGATCTTCGGTATTCGCAATATGTACATTAATGATGTGGCCGTAGGAGAGCTTGGCTTCAACGCTTATGTCGCGGGACATCATGGGGTTCCCCTTCTGCTTGTGGCAGGAGATGATGAGACTGCTGCGGAGGCGGAGGAGCTGATACCACACGTCACAACCGCTATTGTGAAGAGACAAATCTCACGCACGTCAGCCCTGTGCTTGACCCCCGCCCAGAGCGGTGAGCTCCTGCGGGAGAAGACGATTCAGGCCATAGCGAACAAAGAGCGGGTTCAACCGCTGACTCCTCCAGAGAAGCCGCTTCTGACACTAGAGTTCGCTAATTACGGTCAGGCAGAGTGGGCCCATCTCATGCCCAAAACCCGGATGGAGCGCTATTCCCCGGTGGTATCCTATCAGGCAGATGATATCCTCGAAGCCTACCAAGCCATGCTTGTGATGACTGAGCTTGCAATGAGAACCGCATTTTGCTGATAAAGGAGTCCTGTCATGGCACAATTTATTCTCCGTAAATTTATATCCATGGTCGTCACTTTATGGCTGATTATAACGATTACCTTTCTATTAATGCACTCTATACCGGGTTCACCGTTTGATCGTGACGGTAAGGAGGCAAATGCCAATGTCATTCAGAACATGATGTCCTTCTATCATCTGGATGAGCCTCTCTACATTCAATACATTGAATATATTAAATCTCTTCTAACTCTAGATCTCGGACCTTCCATATCTCATTATCCTGACAGCGTGAACAGTATGATAGAACGCGGATTTCCCGTATCCTTTCAGCTGGGCATAGTCGCTATATGTATCTCCATTCTCATCGGCATCCTTCTCGGAACCATTGCTGCGCTGCAAAAAAACGGCATCATCGATTACATCGCCATGATTATTGCCGTGATTGGAGTGGCTGTACCGAGCTTTGTTCTTGCCCCGCTGCTCATCAAATATATTGCAGTTGAACTGAAGCTGCTGCCGGTAGCCACATGGGGAACGTGGAAGCATATGGTATTGCCTGCGCTGGCACTGGCGGCAGGACCCATTGCAACAATCGCTAGATTAACACGCGCAAACCTCATAGAGGTGCTCACCCAAGATTATATGGATACCGCCAGATCCAAAGGTCTTCCGCCCCTCGTCATCGTCGTGAAGCATGCTCTGCGCAACGCAGTGCTTCCGGTGATTACACTGCTTGGCGTGCTGCTGGCCAATGTGCTGACAGGGAGCTTCGTTATTGAGAAGATTTTTGCCATACCGGGTATGGGAAAATACTTTGTTGATGGCATTAACAATCGGGATTATTCCGTCATTATGGGAACGACCGTATTCTACAGCGCTTTGCTCATCATCATGATGTTCCTGGTTGATATTTTGTACGGCTTGATTGATCCGCGTATCAAACTGCATAAGAAAGGGGCCTAGGTTATGCAAGCATCCGACGTACCTGATCATCTATTTGTACCCATGAAACGTGAAGCTGGAGAGGCTGAGGCGATCGTTAGACCCCGAATTCCTGCATGGAAAAGGGCATGGATACTGCTGTACAAGAACAAGCTTGCGTTTGCAGGACTTATTGTCATTATTTTGCTGGGGATACTCGCTGTCTTCGGTCCCTTCATAGCTGAACACGGCTATGCAGAGCAGAACTTAGTGAACGCCAATCAGCAGCCTTCTGCGGTCCATTGGTTTGGGACGGATGATCTCGGACGTGACGTATTTGCCCGTATTATATACGGGGCGCAGATTTCGCTCGGCGTAGGCGTGATCGCGGCTGTTATTGATTTTGCGATCGGGGTCATATACGGCGGAATTGCCGGTTACTTTGGAGGAAGAATCGATAATGTCATGATGCGGTTTGTTGATATTTTGTACGGAATTCCCTATTTACTCATCGTTATTCTGCTCATGGTTGCCATGGGTCCCGGCCTTCTAACAATCATCGTGGCACTAACTGCGACAGGATGGATTGGGATGGCACGCATCGTGCGTGGACAGGTGCTGCAGTTGAAATCCTCTGAATATACGCTTGCTGCCAGAGCACTCGGAGCAGGATCATGGAACATTATTCGAAGACATTTGCTGCCTAATGCATTCGGCGTCATTATTGTGCAGGTTACATTCTCGGTTCCGTCGGCCATATTCTCAGAAGCGTTCCTCAGCTTTCTCGGTCTTGGTATACAGGCGCCGCTTGCAAGCTGGGGCACGATGGCCAATGACGGGATGTCTACGATTTTGTCCGGATATTGGTGGCGCTTGCTCTTCCCTTCCTTATTTATCTCTTTGACGATGCTGGCATTTAATTTGCTGGGTGACGGTCTACATCAGATATTTGATCCGAAACAGAGGAGGTAACGCATGATGGCAACGAGGAATGAAGGGGCAGCTCCGCTGCTCGAGGTGAATAACCTGCATGTTTCGTTTGCTACGTATGGCGGGAGTGTACAGGCCGTGCGTGGTGTCGACTTAGCCCTCTATAAAGGAGAAACGCTGGCGATTGTTGGGGAGTCGGGAAGCGGTAAGAGTGTGACGGCAAGAAGCATCATGCGTCTCTTACCCAAGCAAACGGCGACGATTAACAAGGGCAGCATTAAGTATAAAAATATAGAGCTCGTCAGCATGAGCGAGAAACAGATACGAAAGCTTCGCGGAAGCGAGATAACCATGATATTTCAGGATGCGATGACAGCACTTAATCCCACCATCTCGATTGGCGAGCAGCTGATGGAAGGAATCAGGCATCATCAGAAGCTGTCCAGAGCAGAGGCGAAGAAACGCGCTATGGATATGTTACAGCTCATCGGGATTAAAGATCCGGAGGCCCGTATGAAGCAGTATCTGCATGAGTTCAGCGGCGGGATGAGACAGCGGGTCATGATTGCGATCGCTGCCATAGGGAATCCTTCCATCCTTATTGCGGATGAGCCGACAACAGCACTCGATGTAACGATCCAGGCACAAATATTGGATTTGTTTAAAATGCTGCAGGCAGAAACCGGTGTATCCATCATTATGATTACTCATGATCTGGGGGTCGTCGCTAATCTGGCTCAACGTGTTTGTGTCATGTATGCAGGTAAGATCGTGGAATCCGGTACGGTAAGGCAAATCTTCTATGATCCAAAGCATCCGTACACACAAGGACTGCTTGCATCCATGCCCCGTGTAGACGGTGATCGCAGCAAGCCGCTTATTTCCATCCCTGGAACACCGCCGGATTTATTTTCACCACCTATAGGCTGTCCATACTCAGCCCGTTGTCCATATGTTATGGAAGTGTGCGGTTCATATGATCCGCCGTCAGTCAGCATGGACGGAGCGCCTGAACATACAGCCGCCTGCTGGCTGCTCGACGAACGCTCCAAGGGTGTGTTTCCGAAGAAATCTGTACCCACACCAAAAGTGCTTGAACCGGCGATTCGTTCTTCTATTAGTTGAGCGAACAATAGACACATGTATTGCCGGAATTCGAATCAATTTCACTATGAAACAGCTATGAAATTGATTCCATATCCATTCATAAACTTAAGGGGGAGTAATCAATGAAGAAACATCGGTCCATGCTGTTGCTCTACTGTATTGTGATTCTGTGTCTTGTGCTGGCGGCTTGTGGAGGAGAGGGTAGTGGAGCAGACGGAGACGCTGCTGATGTGAACAGTAAGATCCTGCTCGTCAATAACGGCAAGGAGCCGACGTCTCTTGATCCGCCTGTTGGCTTTGACCAGGTATCGAATGATGTGCTGAACAATTTCATGGAAGGGTTGACCCGTCTTCAGGAAGACCATACGCCAGGTCCAGGAGTAGCCAGTGAGTGGACGGTTACAGAAGATGAGAAGCAGTATACGTTCACTTTGCGGGAGGATGCCAAGTGGTCTAACGGTGATCCGGTTACAGCCTCAGATTTTGAATTCGCATTTAAACGGATACTGGATCCGAACCTTGGCGCTGCATCTGCAACGCTTGCCTATGTTATTGATGGAGCCGAAGCGTATAACTCGGGAGAAGGAACTGCAGATGATGTACAGGTTACAGCAGTAGATGAGCATACCCTCGAAATAAAGCTGAACAAGCCCGCTCCCTGGTTTCTCGGTATGATGTCGAACCCTGCGTTCTTCCCCGTACATAAGGCAACCGTCGAAGGAAATGCGCAGTGGGCGGCAGAGGCTTCTTCCATTCTAAGCAACGGACCGTTCAAATTAACGGAATGGAAGCATGATGCCGAGATTCAAATGGTGAAAAATGATCAGTATTGGGATGCTGACAATGTACATTTGGATGGCATCACGATGAAGATGGTGGATGATTCCACGACAGCTTATCAACTGTATGAGAGTGGAGAACTGCACATTACAGGAACCCTGCCGCCGGATGTAATTCAATCTCTGATCGACGAAGGTAAAGCAACGATTGAAGATTCAGCCGGAACATACTTCTATCGTTTTAATACCACGATGGAGCCCTTCACAAATGCGAAGATCCGCAAAGCCTTCACCTTGGCTGTAGACAGACAGCAAATTGTAGATCTTGTGATCAAGCAGAAGCATAAGCCGGCAACCGGGCTGGTCTCCTATGGCCTGCTCGAAGGTGAGAGCGGAGGGGACTTCCGTGAACAGGGCGGCGAGCTGGTAAAGTTTGATATTGAAGAAGCGAAGCGGCTTCTAACCGAAGGGATGGAGGAAGAAGGGTATGATACTCTCCCTTCCGTTACTTTATCCTATAACACAAATGACCTTCATCAGAAGATTGCGGAAACAATGCAGGCCATGATCAAAACAAATCTTGGCATCGATATCACACTGGCGAGCAAGGAGAGCAAGGTGCTGACCGATGAGCAGAAGAGCCTGCAGTTCCAAATGTCAAGAAGCTCCTGGCTCCCTGACTTTGCAGACCCGATTAACTTCCTCGACATCTTCGTATCCGGCAGTCCTAATAACCGGACAGGCTGGAGCAATAGTGAGTATGACCAGCTGATAGCAGCTGCTTACAGCGAGCCGGATGTGGAGAAACGATTTACGTATTTGCATGAGGCCGAGAGCATACTTATGGAAGAGATGCCGATCATGCCGATGTATTTCTATAATTCCGTGTACTTGCAGAAGGATCATTTAACTGGGGTGCTGCGGCATGCATACGGATATATTGATTACAAGTACGCAGAGTTACAATAAGCAAGGACTTCATTCAAGCACTTGCATGCAGGTTCTCCCGGTGATCGAACCAGATCACTGGGAGTTCCTTTCTATACGAGCCCAAGAGGAGTTGAACGAAGGAGATGAACGTAGAGCTCAAGACGATATATCCTGAACCATTACGTATGGGAGACACGGTCGGAATAATGGCTCCGGCAAGTCCGGGGGACAGTACCCGCATAACCAAGGCAGCTGATCATCTGCTTCGACTTGGTTTACAGGTTCAATTTGGCAAGACAGTATACAATGAGAATGATTACGGATATTTGGCCGGAACGGATGAAGACAGAGCTCGTGAGCTGAATGACATGTTCGCCAATCCGAAAATTAAGGCCATCGTATGCGCGAGAGGCGGATATGGAACGGCTAGAATGTCGGATCTGCTGGATTATGAGCTCATTCGGCGTCATCCAAAGTTTTTCTGGGGCTATAGTGATGTTACATTCCTGCATAACGCGATATTTCAGCGTACGGGTTTGATTACATTTCATGGACCTATGCTGACCTGCCTGGCCGCTGATTTTGTTGATCCACTTACTCTCAAAGGCTTTGATCTGTTGTTTGGTAAAGATATACCGCCCTATACAGAGGCAATTTCTCCGCTTGAGGTCCTCTGGCCCGGAACGGCAGAAGGGGTTATCGTCGGCGGCAATCTCTCACTGCTTGTGACGACACTCGGCACTCCTTATGAGATAAACACAACAGGCAGGCTTCTCTTGATTGAGGATATTGGCGAAGAGCCATATCGCATAGACCGCATGCTGAATCAGCTTCTTCAAGCAGGCAAGCTGACGGAAGCAGCGGGTATCATCGTTGGTGATTTTCATCATTGTGATCCAGTTAAGCGAGAATTGTCCCTATCACTGGAAGAGGTAATACAGCATTATATTGCGAAGGCGGGCAGACCCGCTATGGCTGGGTTTCGGATCGGTCACTGTTCCCCGAATATCGCCATTCCATTAGGGCTTCCTGCACAGCTGGATACAAGTCGCAAGCTGCTCCAATTCGGGTAGGTGTTGAATGAATTGTTCTAGTGGGATTTAGGTAAGATCCTCGCTTAAAATTTCAAGGAGGTACATCAAAGTGCAAATTCAGAATATTGAGGTTATGCGCAAATATACGCCATTAATCAAGCCTTTTAAAACTGCGTTACGAACCGTTACACAAAGCGAATCGATATTGGTTCGAATGACAGCCAGTGATGGACGAATTGGATGGGGTGAAGCGCCGGCTACCGTTGTAATTACAGGAGACAGTCTTGACAGTATTGAGTCAGCAGTGCTTCACACCTTAGGTCCTGCTATTCAGGGAAGAAGCCTGCTCGCTTACGAGCAGCTACTACAGACAATACATACGGTCATGGTGGGTTCCAGCAGTGCAAAGGCGGCAGTGGATATGGCGATTTACGATTTGCTCGCACAGTACAGTGGTATGCCTCTATATCAATTCCTTGGTGGATATCGGGACCGGATCGAGACGGATTTTACAGTAAGTGTGGGAACGATGGCAGAAATGGCAGATGATGCGGAGCGCTGTGTAGCTGAGGGCTTCAATGTGCTGAAGATTAAAGTGGGGAAAGACCCGATCGAAGAGGACATTGCCAGAATTCAAGAAATTCGCAACCGTGTCGGTAACCAGGTAGGAATCAGGCTGGATGCCAATCAGGGCTGGCAGGTCAAGGAAGCGATCCGCTGTATTCGTAAGCTGGAGGATCTGAACCTGAATATAGAGTTGGTAGAACAGCCCGTGAGAGCGAGTGATCTGACAGGGCTCAAGACCGTAACAGACGCTGTGGATACACTCATTATGGCTGATGAAAGTGTATTCACTCCAAGCCAGGCACTTGAAGTGCTGCAGCACCGTGCTGCGGATTTGATCAATATTAAGCTGATGAAAGCCGGGGGGATCTATAAGGCCCAAATGATTAATCAGCTTGCCGAAGAATACGGTGTAGAGTGTATGGTGGGAAGTATGATTGAATCCAAAGTTGCGGTAACCGCAGCCGCCCATTTTGCAGCCAGCAAGAAAAACATAACAAGGTTTGATTTTGACGCGCCGCTAATGATGGATTGCAGAGATATAAACGGTGGTGTAGTTTATGACGGCAGGGTTATCCGTTTTACGGATGCAGCTGGACTCGGAATTCATGATGTACACATTCAAGAAGGGATGGGGGTAACCGGATGAAACCTTCTGAATACAGACCCGGACTGAAAAAAATGGTAGTGAGTGTCCCGGTTGCAACGGTATGGACTACACCGGAGTCTCCGCGGGCAATGGATATGAACGTGCTGCAAAATAAAGCGGATATGAGAGCTTGGCTCAGCAGTCTGACTCCGGATGAACGGCTGGACTTGTGCACATCAAATCGCACCCAAACCCAGGTTCTATATGCCGAGGAAGTTGTAGTCATAGAGGTGAGGAATGGATGGGCGAACATCCGCATACCTAACCAAGCCACAAGGAAGGATCCGCTCGGATATCCGGGCTGGGTTCCTTATATTCAGCTTACGGAATGGAGCCGTGACATTGCACGTGACAGCGGAGTACGATTAAATGCACAGGTGCAAATCAATTCATATGCGCAGAAGAGCGCTCAGGGGCAAATGAATACGGTGGTGGAAGTTAATGCTCCTGTGCAGAATCAAGAGAAAGATAATACTCACGTGCATGATCATGTTCAAGATAGAGGTACTGATTATATTCATGCTCAGACTCATGAAAATAGGCTGGTACAAGTTTATGCTAAATTTGCCAAGATGGCGCTATTGTTAGAAGATGCAGAAGCTCCGTATTTGGAACTCAGCTATTTAACAAAGCTTCCATTAATAGAAGTGAGAGATACAGAGGTCTATGTTCATTCTCCTCATGGAGTGGGAGTACTCAGCATGAAGGATGTTACCTTCTTAGATCATCATGCCGGAACAGGCTTAGACATAGGAAGCCGCATTGCAGCAGAAGCAAACAGATTTCTGAATTTGGCATATTTGTGGGGAGGATTGTCCTCATATGGCTATGATTGTTCGGGTTTTGCATATAGTATGTATGCATCTCAAGGAATTACCATTCCACGGGATGCTTCAGATCAGGCTCTAGCAGGAACAGAAGCAGTGAGTAATCGGCTGCGTCCGGGAGACCTGCGTTTTTTTTGCATATGAAGAAGGAAAAGGACGCATTCATCACGTAGGTATATATATAGGGGACGGCAAAATGATACATTCACCTGATTCGAAGAGCTGTATTGAGGTGGTCGAATTAACAAGTTATAAATTGATTAAGGAGCATTGCGCTTCAAGAAGATATGATGCTTCACTTAACCATTTTATACAATAGAAATGGGGACTTACAATTAGGATTAGTTATAACAATGAAATTAACGAGATGGATCACTATAGATTAAAGCAATTTGTTGATTGGGTGCTGCAACAAAGCGATTCTTCAATCGGAGAGTCGGGCTCGGAGAGCGAAGAGCTGGGCCGTAGAATTAAGGAGACTTGGCGTGAATGCTTGGAAGAATCTCGAATCCGTAAATTAACTCAAGATGTTACTCCTCGGAGTAACTTATTGAATACGGAATTAACTCAAGAAGTTACTCCTCAGACTATCTATATAACTTCGAATCTATTTACAGCTGGTAAGTTAAAGTTCTCCTTATCGAAGGCAGGGATTCGGCAGGAAGCCATCGTATACAGCTTGGAGGATTTCTATGCGGTTGGACCGTTGCGCCATATTGACCAGCAGCAATATGAAACAGAACGTTACATGTGGATGATGAATCATATGGGCTATGATCATTATTTTAGTAACGGATTACATCATATTACAGCAATGAAGCCAATATTTGAGAGCATTCCGGATCATAAACGGATTACAATATGGGCAGAGAGCAATGCGCATGACTATATATTTACATGTTTAGTACTGCATTTGCTTCGCGGAGTACAGGCAGAGGTTCGGGTCTTAAATCCTGCAGAAGAGTATAAGCCTTTACTTGGGAGAAATCCTTTGCCAGATGTCGATAAAAAAGTGGACCACACGGTCTTACATCAGCTCCAAACGAAAGATTTCTCTCAGCTCATACAGAGAACTCAGGGGAATTTGTTATCAGAAGAGGATAGAGCACGATATGCGAGTGAATGGCTGTATATTTCAGGCCGCAGTGAAATGCTGCGCGTATTAATAGAAGGTGAACTCCAGTTTTTGGCGGAAGATGCCTACGATTCTTTAATCATGGAAGTCATTCACGAACAATATAGCCATATTCATATGGTGGATGATAAATATATTTATAACAAGGAATATGTGTCAGCAGGACTATTGATTGAACCTATACTCGAGCGTTATCCTGAATTAACGAGTGCTCATCTGATATCATTTCGGTTTCGATCGTTAATTGCGAATAAGAAGCTTGAATTTGCTGGTGTTCCTAATGAGACTTACCAGTATTATCTGAAGCCTCCTAAGGTATAACATACGTCCTACCGGGAATGGCTGAAATTACATCCCTATTATAGAAAGAGGTGGCATACATGACGGAGCAGCATGTTCATTTAATGTTTGGGATGTCAGAGCAGGGAGTCATGAAAGCTGCATTACATAAAGCGGAAATTCGTCATTCACACAAAGTACTTTCGTTTAATGACTGGTTTGCATATGGCCCACTGTCTGGCATTGATCTTACAGATGGAGAGAATAGCCGTATATCGTGGATGTCCCAGCGATTGTCCAATTATGACAAACTGTATACGTACAATCCCGAGCATCAGATTGGAACAGTCATCAAAGCAATCAAGTCGATTCCGGAGGGAAGCAGAATTACGATCTGGCACGGAGATCACGCACATGATCAGATTGGTTTGCGATTTGCGGTTTATTTGTTACAGGATCGGGAAGTACAGATCGTATTGAATAACGTTGCGGAGGAATACCAAACGCTCTTTTTAAGTGAAGCTAGTGACATAGAGGCTGAGAATAAAATGCCTGTTTTGTTACCTGTAAACCTAGCCCAGCTTAAAAAGGAACATTTTATTCCGATGCTGGGTCGGCTGGAACAGAAGGTCTCTCTAAATAGTGAACAAAGAATCCAGCTCACCAAGGATTGGCAAGATCTCTCTCTGAAGGATTTACCGCTCAGACTATGGGAGAATAATCAGTTTAGATGCAGCGATGAGAACGCACTGGATGATATCATCGATGAAGTTGTAACGGAGCTTGGTTTGCAATTTGATGATCACTACGTTCCTGCTTCCAAGGTTGTGGCTGAGGTGCTTGTTAAGCTTCATCGTTATTATTTGCGCAAGGATTTCTTGGAATTTAGATTACGGTCACTGATTGAAACTAAGAAGCTGCAGTTCAAGGGAGCACCTGGACAACTGCATCGTTATAGTGTAAAGACAGGCTAGGTTCAGGTTCTTCGAGCTCTATAGAACAAGCAGTTATATTGCGCTATGTCTTTCGCATAAGCTAGTACAAATAAGCCTTGGCTTGCGAACTGGCTATAATGAGAGGTGTAGAAGATGGAGTGTAGAACCGGTTGTGGGGCATGCTGTATTGCAGCATCCATATCATCTCCGATTCCAGGGATGCCCGATGGTAAGCCTGCTGGCGTAAGATGCGTTCAGCTGACAGAGGAGAACAAATGCAGGCTGTTTGGCCTTCCCGAGAGGCCCAAGGTATGCAGCAGACTAAAGGCAGAGCCGGCGATGTGCGGTGATACGAATGATGAGGCCTTCAACACGCTGGCGGAATGGGAGAGACGGACTGCACCAGCTCCCAAAATTACAAGAACAAGCTAATATAGGAGGCAGAGCCAGATTCATTGATCTGGCTCTGCCTTTTTGTGTGGATAGTATATTTAGCATACAGCCAAGATCTCAACTCAAGGACGAATGTAAACTCGTACATAATGGA
The DNA here is from genome assembly GCF_000732325.1 of Paenibacillus sp. TCA20. GTDB lineage: Bacteria > Bacillota > Bacilli > Paenibacillales > Paenibacillaceae > Paenibacillus > Paenibacillus urinalis. The sequence continues at coordinate 255,728 of NZ_BBIW01000002.1, read as the reverse complement.
ACCAAAACGGGATCCTATTTAGTCTAGTTAATCTAGAAGACTGAATGGAGATGACGACATGAGAAAAAGATTAACTGTGATAACCCTTTTAGCGATTGCTTCCACGATAGGATTAAGTTTAATCAATGTACATGGAGATAGAAGTACTGCCGAGCCGGTTGCATCAAAACATATTAACTACAGGCTTGGAACAACACAAGCCAGGATGCCGATCTATAACAATTTAAGCATGCTTGAGGAATTATCTGATTTCATCGTTGTTGGGCATGTTTCAGGAGAACAGGGAACCTATCAAGTGAAAGCAGGAAATGGAGAAGTAATAGAGGAGCTCGGAAAAACACCGTTCAGCATTGACACAGTGATTAAGGGAAAAGAGATATTAGAAGAAAATAATCGTATAACCGTAATGGAAGATGGCAGATTTCATGAAGGTATATACTATAATTTAGAGGGCTATGTGAAAATGAATGACCTAGATTCGTATTTGTTGTTCTTACGTAATACTGGCGAGAACACGTATGCTATAAACGGTTCATATCAAGGTAAGTTTAACATAAATCAATTGAACAACAATGTATTGGAGTTTGAGTCCTCCCATATTTCTGCAGAACAACTGAAACATGCCGAGTACATAGGAGATGATGTACATCGACATTACTATAATGAACTAAAAGATCAGGTCCGACAGAAATATAGCGGAATGTTAGATTAGAAAAAAAGCTTACACATCAGATATCACGATCCATAACATACGTAATTACGTTACAACCGTCCTTGGTTATTACCGAGGACGGTTGCTTTTTTGTGAGCAACGTCCAGAGGGGAACACTGGACGCAAACACCACCCTAGTGGAATTTTTGGATGACGAACGACTTTCGCAAAGCGACTGGAGAGAGGCAGCCAAAAATGGACCGTCCATATAAACACTTATATTCCGCGCAGCCAGAATCTAAAAGTGATTTAATCAACAACGTCCAGAGGGGAACACTGGACGTAAACACCACCCCGAGTGGAATTTTTGGATGACGAACGACTTTCGCGGAGCGACCGGAGAGAGGCAGCCAAAAATGAAACGTTTGACTTTCGTGAGCGACCGGAGAGAGACAGCCAAAAATGGAACGTTTGAAACGTCCTATTTACAATTATTCATTCTAACTGTTATACTACATATATAACACATACAACAAATGCATCGGAGGTGGAAACAAATCATGATCATTGAGCTTGATATGGAGTCAGATCTGCCTATTTACACACAGCTGACGAATCAGATAATTGAGGGAATTGCGAGCGGGAAGCTGCAGCCGGGAGAAGCATTGCCATCTGTGCGCAGTATGGCGCAGGACATCGGGATTAATCTTCATACCGTTAACAAAGCCTATAATTTGTTGAAGCAGGATCATTACATTCATGTACATCGTCAGAAGGGTGTTGTCGTTAATCCAGACGGGATGCCACAGGTGGATGGCGATTTTGCAGCAAGACAATTGAAGCAGCTTCGTCCCATCATTGCGGAGGCCATTCTTCGTGGGATGACTAGAGATGAATTGGAAGTCATTGTAAACGATATCTATAAGGATATTAAGCCATAGTCAATAATGTAAAGACTGGAAGGAGAGATGAGCATGCAATGGATTCATTTTGTAATGCTTGGAGTTATGTTTTTACCTATCACTCTGCTTATTGCTTTCACGCCTTACTTTACCCGGCGGACAGAAAGCTTTGGAATAACGGTGAGTGAAGAGGTGTTCTACAGCGAACCGCTGAAGAGAATGAGAAGAAATTTTGCAGCTGTCATCATCATTTTGCAGGTAGCCCTTCTCGCTATATGTCTGTGGGGAACGAGCCTTGTTCAGGATTCGGCTAAGCAGGCAACATGGATGATGATCTATATTTTTGGCGTAGTCATTATTCACTTCATCACCTTGTTCTACTTTCACAATAAAATGAAGAGATATAAGGCTGAGCAGCTTCCTGCCTCAATTAAGCCGTCCAAGATGAGCATAGACACTACATTTCGCAAAAAGAAGCTGGTTATATCTAACAAGTGGTACTTCATTCATGTCCTCATTATTATCGGTACCGCTATATTCACTGCCATAAACTACGATCGCTTCCCGGATCAAATTCCGTTTCAGTATGATCTGCAGGGTAATCCGACGACAATTCGGGATAAGAGCCTGGGAACAGTCTATATGCCTGTCATAATGCAGTTGATGATGACCCTCTTGTTTATCTTCATAAACTCTATGATCTATCGCAGCAAACAACAGGTTGATACAGATAACCCTGAGATTTCATTAAGTAAGAACCGAATCTTTCGGATGAGAAACTCTGTTTTTAATGTTATTACTTCCTTGCTGCTGGTGTTGCTGTTCAATTTCATGCAGTTTACCATGTTATATCCTGTGGATGCAGGTGTCATGATGGCGGTCGTTATTGCGGTTGTATGCCTAGTACTTGTCGGTGTAGCGATTCTGTACTTCACAACGGGCCAGGGCGGAAGTCGAGTGAAGCTTCAAGCAGAGCCTTCCTCTCTTGAGCCCTATGGGAACGATGAGAGCTGGAAGCTGGGGATGTTTTATTTTGACCCGAAGGACCCTGCTATCTTTGTGGAAAAAAGAATGGGTTATGGCTGGACGATTAATCATGCAAGGCCGATGGCTTGGTTCTTATTCGTCAGCATTATTGGGACGATCCTGGCGGTGACCTTTCTGATTAGCTGATGATTGAATCGATCTCTCACAAATATTAGATGATAAAAAGACTGGATAAAGAGGCGAGTACTCTTTTTCAGTCTTTTTTTGTATTTAGGCAGATCAAGTGTCATTTCAGCTTGACTTGTCATAAATATGTGATATGGTTATATACATAACTATATAACCATATATCGAACGACGCATGGTGAACAGGTGGTGAGAGTATATTGAGCAAAGGACTAACGGATAACAAACCTATTTTTCAGCAAATCAAGGAAAAGATCGAAGACCAGATCGTGAACGGTGAGATTAAAGAACACGAACAAATTCCATCAACCAATCAACTCGTGCAGTTCTATAAGATTAACCATCTTACGGTTTCGAAAGGGATCAATCTTATGGTCGATGAAGAGATTATTTATAAAAAGAGAGGTGTAGGCATGTTTGTCGCGGAAGGGGCAAGAGAGAAGCTGCTTGAAGGGCGTAAGGGTGCCTTTGCGGATCAATACATCCTGCCGATGCTGCAGGAAGCAGAGAAGCTCGGGATGACAGATCAGGAGCTCATTAAGTTAATTGAACAACGAAGAGCAAGGGGGACGAATTCATGATCATTGAGATGAATCAGCTCGGTCTGAAATATGGGAAGCATGTAGCGCTCGATAATTTATCCCTAAGTTTGGACAGTGGCAAAATATATGGGCTGCTGGGGAGAAACGGTGCGGGTAAGACGACCTTATTAACGATACTCGCATCGTTTAGACGCCAGACACAAGGCACTCTTCGAATTCATGGAGAGAACCCGTATGAGAATGCCAAAATTATGCGTCATGTGGCTTTTGTGTACGAGATGGATTACTCCGCTGAGACGGAAAAAGTAAAAGTGATGCTGGAATCGGCTGAACGCTACAGGCCATACTTCGATATGGATTATGCGTTGTATTTAGCGAAACGCTTCAAGCTTCCACTCGATAAGGGGATGAGCAGTCTGTCCAAGGGGATGCAGTCCGCAGTTAACGTAACGATTGGACTTGCGGCCCGAGCTCCCGTTACTTTATTTGATGAAGCTTATCTAGGAATGGATGCACCGACTAGAGAGCTGTTCTATAAAGAGTTGTTGGAAGATCATGCGAAACATCCTCGGACGATTATCATGTCTACACATCTGGTATCTGAAATGGACTATTTGTTCGAAGAAGTCATTATCATCAACAAAGGACAGCTTGTACTCAAAGAGACTTCAGATGAGCTCTTGTCTCGAAGAGCTACTGTCACAGGAGCAGCTTCCACCGTCGATGCATTTACGAAGGGGATGAAAGTGCTGAATGTACAGCAGTTAGGCGGTACGAAATCAGCAGTCATCTATGGGGAGTTATCACAGGAGCAGCGCCTGACCGCTCAGCAATTGGGGCTGGAGTTAGGGAATGTCCCGCTGCAGGATCTATTCATTCTATTAACGGAGGAGGAAGAATCATGATGGAAATGAAACCTTTTGAGAACAGCAAGAAGATCGCATTCGATTTGTTTTATGTCCAGATGGTTTGGACTCTGTGGTATGTCTCATTCTTATTTGTGGTTCAGTTTATGATGCTTCTCCTTCCCGATTTCATCAAGCTGAACGTATCTGATGCGGAATCCCCAGCCTCCATGTATTTTATGAATTTTGGACTTACTGCATCTAAGACCTACATGCTCGTAATCGGGATTATATCCTCTTATGCTTTCCTGAAGCACTATATTCATCAAGGGGTAACTAGGAAGGATTATTTTGTAGGTTCTACAATAGCTGTCATTCTTCTATCCATCCTTCTCCCGATCCTCATGTGGATCCTTTCAGGAGTTCAGTACTTGATATTGGGATGGGCTGGAATACCCCGTCAAGAATCCGTTGTTATTGGATATGAGATGTTTAGCTTGATGCCGTTTATAATATTTACATTGCAGTTTCTAGTTTATTATTTAGCAGGATGGATGGTTTCTATGAGCTTTTATCGCTTTGGCTTCTTCGGCGGGATGCTATCGATTCCCGTAGGACTCGCTGGTCTCATCCTCCTTGATATGGTGTGGGGCGGCGGTGATGCAGAGGAGCTGCTGTCTGACTGGATTCCTATCTACCCTATAGAGCTGACGACGACAACGGCGATGCTTACTTCATTGGTCCTTGCTGCTGTGTTTATCCTCCTCCACCGATTGATATCCCGAAACATCGTAATCAAAATTAAGTAACTTGTCGTGTGTAACAAGAACACTTCAACCATCATAAATGAAAAAAAACGAACGCTGGTTATTCTCACTCGAAGTGAGAATAAACCAGCGTTCTTTGTATAAATTATCTGGATTGATCGTGAATAACACGTTCAATCTGACGAGCAATATGCTCTGTGCCTTGAGCAATATCCGCCCGGTCAAAGTATAGCTTGACATGACGCTCATCCAAATCGAAAGCCTGTTCAAAAAATCCTCCAAGCCCACGTGCCCTGCGGTCAACCTCTACGAGCACATGAACACCGTCTTGATCCAGATTCATCATGAGCTCGAGCTCTTTAACGCGTCCAGAGAAGGAGCTGCTCGGGTAATATTCAAACTCTTGTACAAAAGGAACGCCGCGGCCAAGTCTGGAAGCATGCTCACAGGATGAAGTTTTGTATCGGAAGCCGAGGTGTTCTACCGCTTCAAAAATAGCTGACATATAATGATGCGGTTCAACTTGAATCGAATCATGGTCTTTTGGATCAATCGCCATCTCAATATCAAGACCTGTACTCAGCCATACCGGCTGACGATTATATGTTACCGGTGTTTCGAGCGGAAGTGGGAAGGAGAATGGAATTTCCAGCTGCTCGTTACTCTCAATCCGAAGGTTCTTAGATACGTTGAATTTGGCAAGTGTATAGTTATAGTCTACTTTCCGGTCATCCTGTTCACGAATGTAGCGGGTCATCAGCTGAATATAAATTTTCTCTATTTCTTGTTCAACGCTGCCGCCTTTTATGCGAACAACACCTTTGACCGTTTCACCCGGTACATAAGATGTTTTTTCCAACAGCGTGTCAATTTCTGCAGCCCCAATTCCGACCTTGGCCAGCATTTTATTAAAAAACGACATAGAATAAGCAGCCTCCTTATAAATTCATGCATTACTCTTCCATATACGCAGCATAAGTAAGAGTAGTTTCGTTAAGATGGAATAAATTTCGTATCAATCATTTTATTTTCCCTTTTTTTTAAGCTATACTGCTATAAGAGCCTGTTAACGAATATGGAGTATCGTGCAGGCTAGGAGAAGTCATATCTGTGATCTGTAAATGCTCACGGAATGCAGGAGTAACGGAGGAATTGTTATGCAGCTAATAAATATAGCCATGGTGCAGGAGCAGCTTGACCGGTACGCGAACGAAGATCTGTATCTTCATATGGAAATGACGATGGGTGCTTATGCAGCCCATAATGATAGCTCGAAGCATCCAGCCGCGAATTTTATCAAGAACGTTCCGGTGAGATACAGTAAGGGAACCATTGTCGGCGATACCTACTATAGAGTTGGCTTGAAGACGAAGGAAGGCTGGGTTTATACAGAAGGTTTGACGCATTGGGAAGAAAATGAAGAAGGACGCATACTGCTGGCAGGTCATGACAAAGAAGGCCGATTGATCGTATCTTTGCTGCTCAGTAGAACGTTGTTTTAAGGAAGTGGGGTTCTTATGACACAAAATATATTAGTTGTACTTCCGCATCCGGATGACGAATCTTTTGGAATGTCGGGAACACTGGCGAAATTTGCAAGCGAAGGAGCACAGGTTACATATGCTTGTCTCACACTCGGGGAAATGGCGCGGAATATGGGAAATCCTCCAATAGCCAACCGTGTCACGCTGCCGGAGATTCGCAAGGAAGAGCTGAAGCAATCCTGTAGAGCCATCGGAATTCAAGATTTACGGATGCTCGGCTTCCATGACAAAACGATTGAGTTCGAAGACCGTGATCTGCTGGATGGAGCGATTTCTGCACTGATTGAAGAATTAAATCCTTCGATTGTATTTACATTTTATCCAGGCTATAGTGTTCATCCGGATCATGATGCAACGGGTGCAGCGGTTGTCAGAGTAGTTGAAGCAATGGATCGGGATCGGAGACCTGTTGTGCAATGCCTGGCGTTCTCCAACGGTCACAAGGAAGCTATCGGTGAACCGGATGTATTCTATGACATTCAGAAATTTAAGCTGAATAAGGTACAGTCCATCGCAGCACACAGCTCACAGTTCCGTATCTTATCAGGTGAGTCGCTTCTCAAGGACAAGCAATTTGCAGATCGGCTGATGACGGAATACTTTTGGACGTACCCTTTAAAATAGTGCTGAGGATATAACGAATACTCACGCTTATACGGATAATAAGGAAAATAGCCAATCCCTTAATTATAACAAGGGATTGGCTATTTTTTAAACTTTTTTATTCTGCTTGCAGATGGCTCCATTTCTTCACTTCAACAGGTGAAGCCTCAATGGTCAGCTTCGTACCATCCTCTTCATAAAGAACCGTTTCGACATTCGCATGCTCATGGAAATAGGAGAGCAGATGTCCTTGGTCATATGGAATGTTTAGCGCCACTCGCTCATAATGCCCAAACAGCTGCTCCTTAATGGCATCTTCCAGCTGGTCGAGTCCTTGACCTGTTTTGGCCGATACAAAGACAGCTGGCCTACGAACCTGTATTTCCTTCATCAATTCGCTGCTGAGGTCGATTTTGTTATAGACATAGACGACCGGGATTTTATCGGCACCGAGATCCTTCAATGTTTGATTGGTCACTTCAATGAGCTGCTCGGCATCGGAATTACTCGCGTCTACAACATGCAGGAGCAGATCGGATTCAAGCACCTCTTCAAGTGTAGAACGAAAAGCCTTTACAAGATGATGCGGCAGCTTGCTAACAAATCCAACTGTGTCGGTGAGAAGAAATCTCTTACGATCTGGAAGTGAGATTTGTCTTACCGAAGTCTGCAAGGTGGCAAAGAGCATATCCTTAGCCAGTACAGCCTTGTCACTTGCAGCATCGTATTTATCAAGCATGGCATTCATGAGACTGGATTTGCCTGTATTCGTATAGCCGACCAGGCTCACGACCGGCATTTCTGTCTTTTGGCGGCGACGGCGCTGCGTTTGGCGCTGGGAAACGAGCAGCTCCAGTTCACGGTTCAGCTCTGTAATCTTCTCTTCGATCCGTCTTTGGCTTAGCTCCAGCTTGGTTTCTCCTGAACCTCTGTTCTTCGTGCCGACCCCGCCGCGCTGTCTGCCTGAGGAAGAGCTGATTCCGGACAATCTTGGGAGTACATATTGAAGCCTAGCCAGCTCTACCTGGAGCTGGGATTCTCTAGATCTCGCACGCTCGGCAAAGATATTCAGGATTAGTGTTGTCCGGTCCAGCACAGCCGCATCCAGTCTCTTCTCCAGATTGCGAACCTGAGAAGGAGAGAGCTCATCATTAAAGATCACAATGGTGGTCTCCAGCATCTTCAGCAGATCAGAGAGCTCCTCAATCTTGCCGCTGCCTATATAGTGAGCCGGGTGAATTCGCTCAGCCTTCTGTGTAAGCACGGCTGCGACCTCGATGTCGCAAGCGTTAGCCAGATTACCAAGCTCCTCCATGGAGTGCTCGAAATCCTCTTGGCCGTTCATTTGTAGTCCTATAATTACTGCTTTATCTTTAAATGGTTGTGTCATACCATCGTCCTCCTTATGATTACACCTGAAATATAAAAAAACACAGGCTAAACCTTCTGCCTGTGTACAGGTTCAAGAGAACTCGGAGTTACAACGGGAATACAGCCAGGTAGTGTCCTAGAATCACAGCGCGCAATCGGCATGGTAAAGGGCACACCCGTTTATTTGTATAAGAAAAAAGGCCAGGGATCTCACTCCTGTCCTCTTCGTCTATCTTCTGTGAAATACCAGCGTATGGATAGATCGAATCCGAGTTCTCTGCCTTACACATAAGAGCAGAGTCTTTGCCTATTTAGTTAAGGGCAAAAGAAAATCTAACTCGAATCCAATTAATCATAGCGGTATCCCTCCGTTCCTAAAGTTAACGCTATCTTAGCATAGCTGTATACATAATTCAATGGGCATGCGTTGACTATAACTGTTTTCTACCAGTTAAGCTGTTGATCTGTCGTTGAACCTGGGCTTATTGCATATACATCTATAAAGAGGAGCGTGATGATGAGATGATAGATCAAATGGAGCGTTATTTTGAGCTGAAGAAGCTGAAGAAAGATATAGATGATGAGCTGTCGAGCCTGCGCCTGGAGATGATTGATCATCTTACAGCAGAGAATGCGGTCCGCATGGAGCATGGAGAATATGAAGCCAGGATCGTTGTCCAGAACAGGAAGGAATACGATGACGAACTGCTATATAAAGCATTGCCAGATCCAGAGGTGTGGAAGCTTCTGTCGAAGGCGGATACTGGGAAAATAGCAAGTCTGATTAAACTCGGAGTCCTCTCCGAGGAAGGCATTTCACACACGTATGAGACACGAAGAACAGAGCTGCTGATCGTGAACAAAAAATAGCTGGAGTGATTATGAAATCGATTCATGTATGTTACGATATATAGAAGCACATGACAGTGAAGGGCGGTATGACAAAGACAGGCTATGAAAAACGTGTTAGTTACTGGATACCGGGCCAATGAGCTCGGCATCTTCAATCAGAAGCACCCGGGTATTCCTTATATTAAGCAAGCGATCCGATCCAAGCTGATTACGCTTATTGAGGAAGGCGCCGAGTGGATTATCACCCCGGGTCAGTATGGTGTAGATCTGTGGGCATGCGAGGTTGTCATTGAACTAAAGAAAGAATACCCGCAGCTAAAGCTGTCCATTATATCTGCATTTATGAATCCGGAAGAGAAATGGTCTGATGACAAGAAGGAGTATTACGAAGATATATTAAGAAATGTTGATTATTATGGTATTGTCAGCAAGCAGCCCTATGCGGGTCCTTGGCAGTTTGCGGCGAGAGACGAGCTTCTCTTTCGGAAGACGGATCATATTCTACTGGTTTATGATGAAGATAATGGTCCCGGCAGTCCGCGTTATATTAAAGAAAAAGCGCTTAAAAAGCATCAAGCGGACGGCTACGGCATGACCCTGATCTACTCGGAGGATATTCAAAATATAGCAGACGAGATGAGCGCTTCCATACTGACAGAGGATGGGCAGGGCGAGGATAATGATTGGATGTGAATATATAATTTAGCAAGCGTAGAACACCCTTTTATTGACACTGATAATCATTATCGTTTACTATATTTTTATACTTGTCTATCATATGGAGGGTGTTCACATGTTGATTCAAATAAGAGCAATTACCGTTAAAGAAGGCTTCAGCGATGCTGTCGTTGAGCGTTTTGGCCAGCCTGGCGGTCCAATGACAGAAATTCCTGGATTTATTGACCGTACGGTGATGGTGAAGAAGAACCGCAAGAAGGACGAAGAGGTAGAAGAGGTTGTCGTCATGATCCGCTGGGAGTCGGAGGATGCCTGGAAGGCTTGGGAGAAGAGCCCTGCTCATATTGCAGGACATCGGAACAGCCGGAATCAAGAGAAGCCGGATTATCTGCTGGAGACGAAAGTATCTATGTACGACGTGAAAGCGACGGTTGCTGAATAATATTTTACCGGCATTCACGATATGTAAATTGATTCTTACTATATTGTGTCTCCCTTTCTATTAATATGTTAAAATCAACCACATATGATATTTATAGGTGGGGTGATCTATTGACGATTTTATGGGAGAACATCATAATAACTCTATTGGTAATTCTTATTCCAATCGCAATTATACTAGGTATTGCAGTATACCTGTTTCGTTCGCGCAAACGTCGTTGAATTTTTCAATGCATAATGAATTAAAAGTCAGTTGGAGAACTCATTCAGTCTAAGGATTGATCGGGTTCTTTTTGCTAAAGGAGGGCTAATCAAGTGATTGAAATAACGGTATCTCAAGATGGCACGGCTGACTTTACTTCAATTCAGGAAGCGATTGATCATCTTCCCCATCTTAGAGCCGGGAGCTCTGAGTGCTGCACCATCTATATAAGAGCAGGCATTTATCATGAGAAGATTCATTTAAGTCATCCGGGTATTAATCTTGTAGGCGAGGGTGCGGAAGACACCATCATTACATACGGAGATTATGCACGCAAGTTATTCCCGGACGGCAGTCCGTACCACACGTTTCATACATATACACTCTTAATTTCCAGTGATGATGTAACGGTCAGCCATCTGACTATAGAGAACAGTGCAGGAAGTGGAGAGGCGATCGGACAAGCCATCGCGGCCTATGTGGATGGTGATCGGGTTTCTTTTTACCATTGTCGAATGCTTGGACATCAGGACACTCTGTTTACGGGGCCGCTTCCGGAACAGCCGATCGATCGAGGCAGCTTTGGAGGTCCGCGTGACATTTTCCCGAGACGCCCTGTTCGTCAATATTATGAGTCCTGTTATATCGAGGGAGATGTTGATTTTATTTTTGGTTCGGCGACGGCGGTCTTTGTTGAATGCGAGGTCTGCTCCAAGCGCAGAAATGTAAATGGAGATGGAATCATGGAGGGTACAGCTCCTGGATATATAACTGCAGCATCGACGGCGAGAGACGTGAATTTCGGATATGTATTCTGGAACTGCACCTTAACAGGTAATGCAGAGCCAAAGTCAGTGTACCTAGGCAGACCCTGGCGTGAATATGCCAAAACGACATTTATAAACTGTGATCTCGGGCAGCATATTCACCCGGCAGGCTGGCACAATTGGGGGAAGCTGGAGCGAGAGCAGACGGTAGGCTATGCGGAGTATGGCAGTCATGGTCCCGGCACAGAGGGTGATAGAGTCGAATGGGCTAATGAACTTAAACCAGAGCAGCTTCATACCTATTCACCAGCTGAGGTTCTACAGGGGAATGACGGTTGGAATCCGGCTCTGAAGAAGAGTTAAACAACTGAGGCGGCAGAAAAATTCTGCTTTTGTACATCCTCATATCCTGTTAAGATGAATTCAGATCACGAGAATATGGCAGTGAAAACAGGAGAGTGACGGATACGGATGGAGATTAGAATTGACGATTTAAGCGGTAGGGAGATTCAAGATTTGATAAGACATCATATAGCAAGTATGCTCGATTATTCTCCTCCTGAGAGCGTACATGCGCTGGATCTTAACGGCTTGAAGCAGCAGGAGGTCACGTTCTGGAGTGTCTGGGAGAATGGTGAACTGCTGGGGTGCGGCGCTCTTAAGGAGCTCGATGCTGAACATGGTGAAGTGAAGTCCATGCGAACCGCTGACGGGCATCTGCGAAAAGGGGTGGCCAGGCTGATGCTGAATCACATCATGACAGAAGCCCAAAATCGTGGATACCGGAGACTTTCGCTGGAAACAGGATCAACGGACGATTTCATCCCCGCAAGGATCATGTATGAGAAATGCGGATTCGAGTATTGCCCTCCGTTTGCGGATTACATAGAAGATCCTTATAGTGTCTTCATGACGAAAGTGTTATAACAGAATATCTCTTACATAAAGAACGGCAGTGACTCTTGATCGCTGCCGTTCTTTTCATTATGAGCAGTGCTGCATCAGGTGCCATCCATATTTCTTGAGTTGACAATAAAGAGCGTTATAACGAGAACGAGAATGGCTAGACAATACGTAAATGTATCGATAGGATCTTCGTGGTTGATAATAATAAGCCGAATGATAGCGGTGATTCCGACATAGATGAAGTAGCGAAGTGGAAAGTGATAATTATGCGTAAAGTATTTTACAATAAGAGATAGAAACTCAAAGTACAGAAAGTAAACCAATATACCTTCCGCCAGATAATAATATGAAGTGGGCTCGCTTTGAATCAGCAAGGTATCGAGGATGAGCATCGTTTTACGAACGAGAAACATGGAGAGAATGACAGCCAGCAATAACAGCATGACATTGAGCAGCTGCTGCAAGTACTTGGCGATGTAGGATTCTTTTTTTATTTCTTTCACATGAGTCACTCCTAACCTCAGACAAAACATACAGCTTGTTTATCTTCCTATGAATCAATAACTAGCTTATGCGGCTCCATCGCATTGCAGAAGTATTTTACTCGGAACAGATTCGAAGTGTCCAAGCATATGTGAGCACAAATTCATAGAATGATAGCGGAGGTGATCAATATGGTCAAAATATTTATTGATCCAGGTCATGGAGGAACAGATAGCGGAGCTGTAGGAAATGGGCTTCAAGAAAAAGCGCTGACACTTACCATTGCAAATAAGGTTCGTTCGATCCTGCTGGCTGAATATCAGAATGTATCTGTATTGATGAGCCGTACAGGTGATGAGACCGTCACATTGACGCAAAGAACGGATGCTGCAAACGCTTGGGGGGCAGATTACTTCCTCTCTATTCATATCAATGCTGGCGGGGGCACTGGCTACGAGGATTATATCTATCCTGGTACGACAGCACCGACGACAACCTATCAGACGAATATTCACACAGAGGTCATGAAAATGATCTCAATGACAGATCGGGGACGAAAATCGGCTAATTTTCATGTGCTTAGAGAATCCAATATGCCTGCGATCCTAACTGAAAATGGATTCATCGATACTGCGGCGGATGCCGCGCTGCTGGCGTCCAATGCGCATCTAGATGCTGTAGCTCGCGGGCATGTAAATGGGCTCGTCAAAAATTTCAGCCTGGTCAAGAAAACGAATGTTATCTATCATACGGTTGTGAGCGGAGATACGGTCTATGCGCTAAGCCGCAGATATGGAAGTACCATTGCGGATATGAAGACGTGGAATGATCTCGATGCGAACTATACTATTTATGTAGGGCAAGTTCTGCGAGTGAAGTAGAGATGAGTGCCTTACCATATTGTGGTATAATGACTGGGATTGTACCTGATAGGGAGGCACTACTGTGGGACATACTAGAACCATATACTGTGTACACTGTCATGCTGAGATTGAATCCAGGCACGATTTGGTTGTCAGCTTATCATTCATGTCATTGTTGGCTTACCATAATGCTTGTTATGCCAGCGCTCTCAAGGGATGTCAATCCTTCGTTATTAGTGATGAGCCGATCAATGGGACCGCAGCCAATTGGATGACTGCTGTATCAATTCTACTCTCCATCATTTCATTTATTTTTATTAATGGGTATGTGGGTGCCATCCTTCTACTGGTTCCCCTAATTCGTTTCTGTTCATGGTTTATGTATGAGCGGCATTTGGATTAGTCGTAGTTATAGAATAATTTATTAGTACAAAATAGGAATGGCTCTGTGGATTATCCACAGAGCCATTTTTTAATAATTACATTTACGATGAATCTATGATACATGCTTATGAACTTGATCTGCATGTTCCGTAGCAGCCTTGGATACGTTCTTGGATCTTACCGGCGAGATAAACCAGTAAGCCATGCCCATAAACAAGATTCCTCCAACCATGTTACCAAGGGTAACCGGAATCATATTGTGGAGCCAGCCTCCAAGTGTGATCACTTCGGGTGCATTCGGGAGCAGAGAGGCGAGTGATAACAAGGTCATATTGGCGACACTGTGTTCATAACCGCTGGCGATGAATGCGAACAGGCACCACCAAATGAGGACAAGCTTTGAAATATCGTCTTTGGCCCGGAAGCTCATCCAGATTGCGAGACAGACGAGCCAGTTACATAGTATTCCTCGAAAGAATAGTTCGGTTAACGGAGCGGTCATTTTATTCGCTGCAGCTGTAAATATAAGGTGCTCGGCAGGAGCTGCCTTGAATAATCCGGTACCGAGAATCAGAAGACATAGCAGCAATGCGCCGATTAAATTGCCGACAAATACGATTCCCCAATTTTTGAACGTATCCTTATACGTCGTTCTTCCAGCCAATGTGCTCATGGTAAAAAACATATGGTTACCTGTAAACAGCTCAGATCCTGCGAAAATGACCAGGGTGAGAGCCAGCCCGAAGGATGCGCCCATGACCAAGCCCTGGAAGGGAGATCCGGCTGCCGCTAGTGGGCCTCCCAGGGTAAATATTAAGATAATGGCTAGACCAACATAGGCTCCTGCAAGCAGGGTGGATATGAAATATCGGGGCAGCTGTTCATTCATATGATCTCTCTTGCTTACGGCTGCTTCGATGATGGCTTCTACAGTAGGTTTAAACATGGATAGTGCTCCCTCCACTCCAATAGGTGTGCTAGACTGCGATCCAGACCGTATGATCTTCGGTTTTGACAGGGAAGACCTGAACCTCTCCCGTATCGGGCTCCTGCACTTGACCTGTGTACAGGTCAATTTTCCAATCATACAACGGATCATATACATAATGTCCTGATACGATGCCTTCTGCAAGAGGACCGCCCTTGGGATGAGGATTATGATTCTCTACGGCACAGACATCTCCGTTTGAGAGGTGGAAGACGGCAATCTCTTTATCTTTAATCGTAACAACCCGGCCTAATTGTGCAGGGAAATCAGAGATTTGTCCTGCGGTGTAAAATGTTGTAGCCTCAGTGTTCATGCGGAGTATTCTCCTTTCAAGATCAGTTCACTTTCACGCCATACAATTGCTGCTGTACTTCAGTATCTCCCAGAACCTTCTTCCATGGATCCTCTACATAACGAAGGGCAAGCTCGACTCTTTCTTGCAGGGCTTTACGTTCTTCTTCATTATCCATTATAACGGCTTTGATCTGTTCGAGACCCATCCGTTCTACCCACTCGGACGTTCTTTCGAGGTACTTGCCGGTTTCACGGTAATACTGTATTACAGCACTGCATACTTCAATAAGCTCTTCGTCTGTCTTCACTTTACCGATGGAATCTGCAAGACGAGCCTTGATTCCGCCGTTTCCGCCGATAAAGATCTCCCAGCCGCCGTCATTACCGACAATCCCGATATCCTTCGTGCAGGCTTCAGCGCAGTTCCGTGGACAACCGTTAACGGCCATCTTGAATTTGGCAGGAAAATCGAGCCGTTCAAACTTATGCTCTAGAAGGGAGCCCATACTCATGGAATCCTGTGTTCCGAATCGGCAGAACTGGGAACCGACACAGGTCTTAACGGTTCTTAATGATTTGGCATATGCATAACCTGATGGCATATCAAGCTCTTCCCATACTTTAGGCAGGTCTTCCTTCTTGACACCGACCAAATCCAGGCGCTGGCCCCCCGTTACTTTGACAAGCTTCACATTGTATTTCACAGAAACATCGGCGATCTTCTTGAGATCCTCAGGAGTCGTCATACCGCCATACATCCGAGGTACAACCGTGTATGTGCCGTCTTTTTGAATGTTGGCGTTCAAGCGCTCGTTAACAAAACGCGATTCTTTCTCATCCTTGTGCGTTTCCGGATGAACCATGCCTAGATAATAATTAATGGCAGGGCGGCATTTGGAGCAGCCTTCCGGCTGCTGCCAGCCAAGCACATTCATTACTTCTTTGGTGGTGCTAAGACCTTTTTCGCGGATCTCCGCGACAATCTCATCTCGGCTGAGATCGGTGCAGCCACAAATTCCTTGTTTGGCATTTGCCGCAAAGCCGTCTCCAAGCACATATTGTAGAATCTGTTCTACGACAGGCTTGCATCCTCCGCAGGAGCGTGTTGCACCGGTGCATGCCTTAATTTCATCGAGAGTGGTCTTGCCTTCGACGGTGATGGCATTGACAATGGTACCTTTGGTAACCCCGTTACATCCGCACACGATTTCATCATCAGACATGGTCTCCACAGTGCTTACTTTCTTATGACCGCCGCAGCCGGTTCCCATGAGGGAGCTGTACAGTTCATCTGTCATGACAGCGTGCTGCTTGATCAGCTTCTGCAGCTCGGCAGAGCTGTCGATATCGCCGAACAAGACGGCTCCGACCATAACATTGTCTTTAAGCAATATTTTCTTATACGTACGTTTCCAATCGTCCTTCTGGGAGATGACCGTGTGTTCTTGTCCTTCGATAAATTCTCCGGTTGAGAACACATCGACTCCGGATATTTTTAGCTTAGTGGATACGACAGAGCCTTCATAAGGAGCTGTATCCGCTCCACTAATGTGCTTGGCAAGCACCATACCTTGCTCAAACAGGGGAGCGACAAGACCATAACAAGTGCCGCGATGCTCTGCACACTCTCCGACCGCATAGACATGATCCATAGAAGTGCGCATATAATCATCCACCACGATACCACGGTTTACATCTATTCCGCTATCCTGTGCAACACCGATATTTGGCTTGATGCCAACCGCCATAACGACAAAATCGGCTTCCAGCTCCGTATCGTCAGCAAATCGCAATCCTTGGACTCTGCTGTCGCCGAACAGCTCTTTGGTTTGTGCCCCCAGCTTGAACTTAATTCCTTGCCGCTCAAGCTCTGCTAAGAGCATCTGTGAAGCATCTCGATCCAGCTGACGCTCCATGAGGGTGTCCATTAAGTGAACTACAGTTACGTCCATTCCGAGCTGGACTAAGCCTTTTGCAGCTTCAAGACCGAGCAATCCGCCGCCAATTACAGCCGCTTTGCTATATTGTTTAGACGCTTCTAGCATTTCATTACAGTCAGCAATGTCCCGGAAACCAACAACACCTTGTTTGTCGCTGCCTGGAACCGGAAGGATAAAGGAGCTTGAGCCTGTAGCAATAATAACCTTGTCATAGGGCACCTTGATACCATTTGCTGCAATCACTTCACGTGTATTCGCGTCGATACGTTCCACTTTGGTTCTTGTAAAGAGACGAATACCTTGATTGCTGTACCAATTCAGATCGTTCAGAATAATATCTTCCACCGTTTTACTGCCTTCCAGAACGTAAGACAACATAATCCGATTATAGTTCGGATAAGGCTCACTGCCAAAGACCGTAATATCAAATCGTGTCGTCAGCTTGAGGATCTGTTCAACCGTGCTGATCCCAGCCATGCCATTGCCGATGATGACCAATTTTTCCTTCGCTGTATCCATCATGCTTGCCCCCTAGCGTAATCCGTTATTTATGTCTTTATCATAATAAAAGAGGAAAGATTATATTGTGATTGATTTCACATAAATTGTAATTCTATTACTTGTTATGTAACCTTTATGACCATGTGTTCAGGATGATTGACAAATGAAGCCATGCAATAAAAATCCTCAAATTAAGACGGAAAAGAAAAAAGGATTCGTCATTGTTCCAGCGAATTACAGAAGATGTCATTTTTGATAACGTTTTCAAGCATGGTAGGAAGTGGAGAGTGCAGCAGATGAAACTCCGTACAAGATCATCCTTGCGTTTTAAATTCATCACCGGCTTTTGTTTAATTATGGCTCCGCTCGTGCTGTTTCTATACTTTAACAATGTGTATGCGATGAGTGTGGTTCGCGACCAGGTATCCCTGACCAATCGCAATTATGTCCTCAAAAATGTCGAGGAGAACGAGCGGATCCTTAAGGAAACGAATCGCTACTTATATAGCCTGGGGGAACAGGACCCAGATATCATTTCGTTGTTTTTTCTGCCCTATGGCAGTGGTGACTACACGATTGCCAAGCAGCGGATCGTAAATAAATTCAGAACAGATCTCGGATTCTATGATCTCTTGGACGGCTTATTTCTGTATGATACCGTTCACAAGGATACGCTGCTAGCTACGCAGCGGGGGTATGACGAGAAGATCAACGCGCTCTCAACCATGATGCCTGCAGCTGCTTCGATGAGCGCAGAAGTCCCGACACATAAATGGGAAATTGTTCAGACTAAGGGAACCTATCATCTCGTAAAAACGGTGCGGATTAACGAGCAATTCATCGCTGGGGCCTGGGTGCCGATCAACAGCTTGAATGAGCGTGTACACCGTGCGGATTGGGGCGAAGGCGGAGGGGCGGTTATTTTGTCAGGAGAAGGGGAGGCGCTCTCCGGCACAGTGGTACCTGACCATGTAGTGAAGCTTGCGTCCGCATTTCAATTAGAGAATTCAGAAGAGGATTCGCTCTACGACATCGTAGGTGATTCTGAACGCGAAGGACGATATTTGCTAATTGATGTTCCCGCACATGACGGAGCCATTCATTATGTCGTTATGCTGCCCGAGGCGAGTATTGTACGGAACTTGCCTGTATTTCAGCAGATTATCCGGTTTATCCCAGTCGTGGCTGCTCTATTACTTGTCTCTGTATTGTTCTTCTTGAGACAGGTTTTGTTTAAACCGATGAATACACTGATAACCGGAATGAGAAAGGTCAGCAGGGGCGATCTGAGTGTAAAGCTTGGCCCATCCTCATCTCCTGAGTTTACTTTTGTTACAGATACGTTTAATCAAATGACTGCAGAAGTTCAGCAGCTGAAGATAGGCATGTATGAGGAGCAGCTTCGTGTACAGGAGGCCGAGCTCAAGCAGCTCCAAATGCAGATCAATCCGCATTTTTATCTTAATTCACTTCACATTATTCATAGTCTTGCCGCACTTCACAAGAATGAGCTCGTTCAGAAGATGGCGGAGCATCTTGCCGGGTATTTTCGCTTCAGTATGCAGGCGGATCGAAGTCTGATTACGATCAAGGATGAACTTCTGCATATTAAAAATTATCTCGAAATTCAAAAGCTGCGTTTTCCTGAACGTCTGCAATATGAGCTGACCGTAGACCCGGATATCGAAGAAATGCTGATTCCACCGCTCACCATACAGCCTTTCGTAGAGAATTCCATTGTGCATGGCTTCCGCAAAGGGAGAAGTATACTGCGTTTGGACATTACGCTCGATTTTGTCCCTAATGAACAGCAGCTAAGAATACGAATTCAGGATAACGGCACGGGCTTCGCCGAGGACGTATTAGTTAGGCTTCAGCAGGGGGAATTGCATCCCGAAGAAGCAACAGGACGAAGCATTGGGATATGGAATGTCAAGCACCGGCTTAAGAAGGTAAAGGGGATAGAGCCTCAGATCCAGTTTGAGAACAGCCCTGATGGCGGAGCCCTTGTGTACCTGACGATTAACTATATAGAGAGCAGCAAGGTGAGGGAGGAGAATAAGGATGTACAGCTTGCTCATCGTGGATGATGAATATTACGCGCTGGAAGCCATGAAGCATGCCGTGGATTGGAGTGATATCGGATTTGACAGGTTATACACGGCGATGTCAGCTGACGAAGCAAGAGAAGTTCTCACACAAGAGAAGATCGATATCATGATCTGTGACATTGAAATGCCGGAGGAGGATGGGTTATCACTGCAAAGCTGGGTCCGTGAGCATGTGCCGCAGCTGGAGACCATCTTTCTGACGGGACATGCCGAGTTCTCTTATGCACAAAAGGCAATCCAGATGCACAGCTTCGATTATCTGCTGAAGCCGATTCAATCCACTGATCTGATCCATACCGTGAAGCGTGCATTAGAGAAAAAAAGTCATGACGATGAATTTGCCCGGCTAAAAGAACAGTATCTGAACTATTTAAATGAAGATCGATTCTGGAGCACGAAGCGAATCACTAAATTCTGGAAGGATCTATATTCGGGCCGATCTCATCTCACAGAATCTCAGTTTCATGAGCTGAAGCTGATCTATCACGCAGATGTCGAGGGCGGCATGAGCATCCTGCCGGTTCTATTTAAAGTTGAGGAGTGGCTCAGGACATTCCCGTCCAAAGACCTGGATATCCTTGAGTTCGGACTAAGCAATGCGGCGGAGGAAATTGTGCTCAGCGGTGCAGCGGGACATGTCATTTTAGATCAGAGAGGATATGTCCTTGTCCTGCTACAGGAGCCGCTCGCTGCCCATCAAATACTGGATCACTGTAAAGATTATATAGCCAGATGCAGTACATATCTCTCGGCCCGGATCTCATGTTGTATCGGAAATTATACAAGTATATGGAAGCTTCCCGATGCTTATAAGATGCTGATGCAGGAGCATCGGCACCATATCGCAGGGAGTGAAGATGTTTATTATCTTCGCTCAGACCGCGCAGGACAAGCAGGCGTGAAGGAGCTGGTGCCTCTGCCTTGGATCGAGGATATTGCCGTACTGCTCGCAACTGGAAAAATCAAGGAAGTGCTGCAAAAGGCAGATGAGCTCATAGATTGGATGCAGCATCAGAGCTCGCTCACCGCTGAGCTGCTGGAGTCATTTTATCATGCGCTTCTTCATACCATCATCCCGCTTCTGCACAAGAACGGTATTGCTCTGCACAGCTTATACTCGGGAGATGAGCCTGAAGAGAGAGAAGTAACTCGTTCGATCCAAACGCTCAGAGATTGGGCGCATCAGTTAATTACACGCGCATCGGCTCTTCTTCACCCCGAAGGGGAGGATACGTATTCTGCGATTGAGAAGGTCTGTCTGTATATTGATGGAAGGCTTGAGCAGGACCTGGGCAGAGAGGAGCTCGCTGAGTTTGCAGAGCTGCATCCGGCTTATTTATCACGATTGTTCAAAAAAGAAAAAGGGCTGTCCATATCGGAATATATTGCGCAGGCGAGAATTGCAAAAGCGAAGGAGCTGCTCTGTGCAACTCTAGTCGGGTATTACAATTATCAGCATTTCACGAAAATGTTTAAGAAGCACACAGGAGTGACTCCTCAGCAGTATCGAAGACAGCACAGTCAGAATACAGAAGGGTAATAAGCATGAAGGACGGTCGTTTAAGAACGGTCGTTCTTTTTGTATAAATGACGGATGTCATGAAAACACATACCCGGGGTTACGAGACCTGATATTCGGCATGCCCTGTACCTTCTTATAATAAAGCTACCGCTGCAGTAGGAGGGGCTGTGAAGCATATGAGAAGGGGGAGTCGAAGGTAAAGCTATGCCGAACACAGTAAAGAAAAAAAGGACCGTACTGTACAACCTTAAGAAATACAAGGTGCTGTACCTTATGTTTTTGCCGGGTGTCGTATTTTTGCTGATCAACAATTATTTGCCGATGTTTGGGGTTGTCATTGCATTCAAGAATGTGAACTACGCGGATGGAATTATGGGGAGTCCGTGGGCGGGGCTGGACAATTTCAAGTATTTGTTCGGTACCTCTGATGCTTGGGAGATTACACGCAATACACTGGCCTACAACGTCGTGTTCATTCTGCTCAATCTGGTGCTCGGTGCAGGCCTAGCGATTTTGCTAAGTGAAGTGAAGGGGAGATTCTCATCGAAGTTCTATCAATCCGTGATGCTGCTTCCTTACTTCCTGTCCATGATCGTCGTAAGTTATCTGGTGCTTGCCTTCTTGGGCAAAGATTCAGGATTTATGAACACAAGCTTCCTGCCGCTGTTCGGTAAGGAGCCGATTGATTGGTATACGGAGACGGAATATTGGCCGTACATTCTGCCTTTCGTGAATACCTGGAAGAACATTGGTTATTATGTGGTTATTTATCTGGCAGCGGTCATTGGCATTGACGAAGAGTATTATGAGGCTGCCGTGCTGGATGGAGCGGGGAAATGGAGCCAGGTGTGGTATATCACTGTACCGTTCCTATATCCATTAATGATTGTTATGACACTGCTTCAAATCGGACGTATTTTCTATGCAGATTTCGGGCTGTTCTATCAGGTACCGCTTGAATCCGGTGCGCTGTTCCCGGTCACTAACGTGCTTGATACGTATGTGTACCGTACGTTCCTCATTGGTGGAGACATCGGCATGTCGTCAGCTGCAGGTTTGTATCAGGCTGTGGTTGGATTTGTGCTTGTATTGGTGTCCAATTCCATCGTCCGCAGGATCGATAAAGATAACGCACTATTCTAGTCAAGGAGGAGAGTTCCTGATATGAGTTCCAGTAAACCGCTGCAAGTATCGGGCAAATCGAAGGTTGTCATTCATGCCTTTTTTATCTTCTATGCCGCTATATGTATTCTGCCGCTTGTGCTTGTGCTGTCTATTTCCCTCTCAGATGAGACAACAGTCATCGCAAACGGATACAAGTTCATTCCCGAGCAGTTTAGTATAAGCGCTTACGATTTCTTGTTCAAGGATATGGAGCAGATCGTTCGCTCTTACGGCGTATCTATCTTCGTAACCGTAGTTGGGACCGTCATCAGTGTGGCGTTGACCGCTTTTTATGCGTATCCGCTGTCCAGACGGGACTTACCGTACAAAGGATTTTTCGCCTTCTTCATCTTCTTTACTATGCTGTTTAACGGCGGACTTGTTCCTTGGTATCTCGTCTATGTCAATCTGCTTGATCTGAAGAACACCCTATGGGTCCTGATCATGCCGATGCTCATGTCACCATTTTTTGTACTCGTCATGCGGACCTTCTTCGCCAATTCCATACCTGTCTCGATCCTCGAGTCCGCGAGAGTGGATGGAGCCGGAGAGCTGCGGACATTTATCAGAATTGTACTGCCGTTATCTCTGCCCGTACTTGCAACGGTAGCGCTGTTCAGTACGCTGAATTATTGGAATGACTGGTATTTGAGCATGATCTTTATTTCGGATAACAAAACGATCAGTCTGCAATATTTGATGTACCGTACCTTGCTGGATATCCAGTATTTAACGAGCAACTCTAACGTTGCTTCACAGATCTCTTCACAAGGCGGAATGCTGGATCTGCCGAACAAAACGCTGCAGATGGCCATGGCGGTCGTGGGGATTGGACCGATTGTGCTCGCATATCCGTTCTTCCAGCGTTATTTCATCAAGGGTCTGACTGTAGGAGCTGTAAAAGGCTGATTTTATGTGTTCATAAATCATTATTGGGAGGTCTATGCAGATGAATCAACAGAGAAAGGCTCGGGGGACACGTGCAAGGAGGAAGCCATTATTCCTCGCTGCAATTCTAACCTTTGTCATGGTACTGAGTGCTTGCGGAGGAGGAGAAGCGGAGCCTGCAAGCAGTAATACAGGAACGAGCGGAGGTACAGATTCGGGTGGTAAAACGGAGAAGCCTTATGAAGTCTCCCTGTTCTATCCGGGAACTCCGCAGAAGGATGTTGCACTTGTAGAAGCGGAGATCAATAAGTATATGGAACCGAAGATTGGCGCAACGCTGAAGATTAATGCCATCGATTGGGGCCAATGGGATAACAAGCTGAACCTCATGATCTCGTCGGGGGAGAAATCGGATATTATCTTTACGGCAGCCTGGCAGAATTACACAGTCAACGTGGCGAAGAGCGCGTTCCTGCCGCTGAATGATCTGCTGGAATCTCATGGACAGGATATTGTCAAGAATTTGGATCCTGCCTTCCTGGAAGGCTCCCAGGTCGATGGAAAGAATTATGGCGTACCGAGTAACAAGGAGCTGGCGGCTACCCGTGGTGTCCTCGTCAGAAAGGATCTGCTGGAGAAATACAAATTGGATATAACCAATGTGAAGACCTGGGCAGATCTGGAGCCGCTGCTCAAGACCATCAAAGAGAATGAACCAGGCGTGACTCCGTTCTATATGTCTAACTCGACTGGGAATGGTCTGCTTGATAACCTGGATTGGGACTATCTCGGCGATGCCTCCGTACCAGGTGTCATTCGTAAGATTGGTTCCGAAACAACGGTGCTGAATGAAGTGGAGACACCCGAATTCAAGGAAGCGGCAGCGCTAGCTCGCAAATGGTATGAGGCCGGCTATATTAATAGTGATGCAGCAACCTCGACCGTCTTCCCGAAAGATCAGGCCAAGGCAGGTAAAGTGTTCATGTGGACGGACGGGATGAAGCCGGGCAAGGACAAGGAAGAAGAGAGCTATGTCGGATTCCCGCTGACTCAGATCGAGATGACGCAGCCGACCATTACAACCGGGGATACCTCCGGAGCCATGCTTGCCATCTCCCGCACTTCCGAGAATCCGGAGAAAGCAATGCAGGTCATTAACCTGCTGCACTCCGATCCGGTTGTCAATAATTTGCTTAACTTTGGAATTGAAGGCACACATTATGTGAAAAAAGAAGGCAGTGACAGCATCATCAGTCTTCCTGAAGGAACCGATCCGAATAACCGGACTTATAACCCGGGTGCTCAGTGGCAGCTTGGTAATCAATTCCTGAACTATTTGTGGGATAATGAGGACCCGGAGAAATGGGATAAGTTTAAAGACTTTAATGCCAGAGGTGTAAAATCGCCTGCACTTGGATTCACATTCAACAGCCAGCCGGTCAAGAATGAGATTGCTGCTGTCAACAATGTTAACAAGCAATTCAAGCCTGCACTGACCTCCGGTGCCGTAGATCCGAATGAAATGATTCCCAAGTATGCAGATAAGCTGAAGGCAGCGGGAATTGATAAGATCATAGCGGAGAAGCAGAAGCAGCTGGATGCATTTTTGGCGAAGAAATAAGGATTAAATCATATCTAAGCGACCAGCACCCCAATCGGGTGCTGGTTTTTAATTTCTCTGAAGCAAGGAGTCATAATAATCAAAGTTTTGCCAATACGATATAAATTTCCTATAATATCAGACATGCAGATTAGCGTCTTAACAACTCTTGAATTTAGACGACAAAACTTAAAAGTGAGCGGAAAGTATGAAACCAACCATATATGACGTAGCAAGGGAGGCCGGCGTTTCCATTGCTACTGTATCAAAGGTGCTGAATAACAATGGCCGCATCAGTGATAAGACACGGAAGAAAGTTCACCTTATCATGGAACAATTAAATTATCAGCCCAGCATGGTCGCCTCAGCACTGACCAGTCAGCGGACGGGAACCATTGGACTTATGATTCCAGATATTGCGAATCCATTCTTTGCAGAGGCTGCCCGTTTCTTTGAGGATTATGCGCAGCAGGCAGGCAGTGACCTTATTATTTGCAGTACGGATCGTGACGATGAAAAAGCGGCCCGCTATATCTCTCTCCTGCAGCGAAAACGTGTTGATGGGCTTATCATTGCTTCACATGTGGGCAATCCCGAGCTGATTCATCGGCTGCTTGAGAATAAGGTGCCTACCGTTCTTTTCTCTGCTGACGTACGGCTGCTTGATTGTAACAGCATTACAGTGGACGACTATAAAGGCGGATATATAGCAACAGAATACCTTCTGGCCCTCGGCCATCGCAGACTGGGGATTATTTCTGACAATTTGCCTGGAAGCAGGTATAGAGAACAAGGATTTCTGGATGCACTGGAGGCACACGGGGTCTCTCTTGATCATCCAGACCATATGGTACAGACCTCGGCTACACTCGAGAATGGCCGCAAGGTCGCCCATAGAATGCTGGGGGAAGAGGGTGGCCAACGGCCAACGGCCATTTTTGCTTGCAACGACCTGCTGGCGATCGGGGTGTTACAGGAGGCGCGTGAAGCAGGCTTGAATGTTCCCGAGGACCTGTCCGTTATCGGGTTCGATAACACCATGCTTGCAGATATTTGCCATCCCTCTTTAAGCAGTATTGCACAGCCTCTCCGAGACATGACTGAGCAGGCAATGCAACTGCTCAATGAATCTATCGACGATCCGGAAGCAACTAAACGAAAAATTTCACTACCCCCCGAACTTGTTATTCGTAATTCTACCAGCAAGGCCCTTGAGTAGACAGGGGTCTTTTTTTTGTCCATATCACTCTACATTTAATCAAAATGCTTATTTCTGCTTCTATCCAATTCACATTTGCAGAGCAACCAAATTCATAGTAAAGCGCTTAATCTAAAAATTGTATTGTAAATCGCTTACATATAGAATATAATCTGCCATAGAAAAGGTTAAGCGCTTACCCTAAGATTGTTGTTTTCTATCCATAAGGAGGAATAGCAATGAAAGAAAAGCCTATTAATGTTGAAGGTGGCCCGGTCACGGATCACTTCGAACAACAGGAAATAACACAAAGCCACTCTGCCCCCCTTCTTAAGCTCGACCCCAAACGATCAATGGATTTAGTGGCCCTAGGTCGGCTATGCATTGACATGAACGCTAACGAGACAGGACGCCCGATGGAAGAAACAGTAACCTTTACGAAGTATGTTGGCGGATCACCGGCTAACATCGCGATAGGCGCGGCAAGACTGGGCTTACGCTGCGGCTTTATCGGCAAAATTGCCTCTGACCCGATGGGTCGTTTTATTCGAAACTATCTTCGTAAGGAAGGCATCGACGACAGCCAGGTTATTGAGGATACGACAGGCGCGGTTACAGGTCTTGCTTTTACCGAAATAAAAAGCCCCCAAGATTGCAGCATACTGATGTACCGTGACAATGCAGCTGACCTTCTACTAAGTACAGACAACATTTCCGAAGATTACATTCGTAATACGAAGACCTTGCTTATATCTGGAACTGCCTTAGCACAAAGCCCCTCCCGAGAAGCGGTGTTTTTGGCACTGGAATTTGCTGTAAAGCATGGTACGACCGTATTTTTTGATCTTGATTATCGTCCTTATACCTGGAAATCGAATGCAGAGACCGCAGTGTACTACAATCTGGCTGCTGAGAAATGCGATTACATTATTGGCACACGCGAAGAGTTTGACATGATGGAAAGCCTGTATGGCGACACAGGCTCTAATGATCAGTCCACTGCAGCACATTGGTTCTCGCATCGTGCAAAGCTTGTTGTCATCAAGCACGGAGGAAATGGATCTATCGCATATACTGCTGACGGAGGAGCGCATCGAAGCGGTATTTTTCACACCAAAGTATTAAAAACATTCGGAGCAGGTGACTCCTATGCCTCTGCGTTTATATACGGACTGATGAAAGGAGACAGCGTCAAAGAAGCGATGAAACGAGGTGCAGCATCTGCTTCCATCGTAATCTCTCGCCATAGCTGCTCGGACGCAATGCCTACAGCAGAAGAGCTGGACCATTTTATACAGAACAATGAGGAAGTTGTAGAAGAAGTTCAGAAAACATAGCTATCCAGAGCTAATCCAGACAGATGAGGCAAAATGCAAGAAATTAGGAAGCGGAGGAGAGTCGCATGGAGAAGCAGGCAGTCAAAGTATTGGATAACTATATCGGGGGGAGGTGGACTCAAGCCTCAGCATTAGGAACGGAGAAGGTAGTTAACCCTGCCACTGGAGAAACGCTCGCAGAGGTTCCGTTATCCACTGCGGAAGAGGTGGGCCGTGCAGTTGAAGAGGCAAGAGCAGCCTTCGGTCCCTGGTCCAAGACACCGGTGCCAAGAAGAGCCCGCATCCTGTTTAAATACCAGCAGCTGCTGGTAGAGCACTGGGAGGAGCTGGCAAAGCTGATCACTATGGAGAACGGAAAAAGTTATAAGGAGGCTTATGGGGAAGTGCAGTGCGGTATTGAATGTGTTGAATTCGCCGCGGGAGCTCCAACCTTAATGATGGGAAGGCAGCTGCCGGATATTGCCGGCGGCATTGAATCAGGGATGTATCGTTACCCAGTAGGCGTTGTGGGCGGCATTACTCCTTTTAATTTTCCCATGATGGTGCCTTGCTGGATGTTTCCGCTCGCCATTGCCTGCGGAAATACATTTGTATTGAAGCCGTCCGAGCGCACACCGCTCCTGGCAGCGCGTCTTGCCGAGCTGCTTGAGCAAGCAGGGCTCCCCGCAGGAGTATTTAATATAGTGCACGGCGCACATGCTGTGGTGAACGGTCTGCTGGAGCATCCGGACGTTAAAGCCATCTCCTTTGTCGGGTCTCAGCCGGTGGCTGAGTATGTTTACAAGAAGGGGACAGCTCACTTGAAACGCGTTCAGGCGTTGGCAGGAGCTAAGAACCACTCTATTGTGTTAAATGATGCTGACCTGGTCAGTACGGCCTCGCAGATCATTACTGCTGCTTTTGGTTCTGCTGGAGAACGCTGCATGGCTTGTTCTGTTGTAGCCGTTCAGGAAGAAGTTGCGGACGATTTGATCCAATTGTTGATACGTGAATGCGATGACATGGTTATCGGTAATGGCTTGAATGACGATACGTTTATCGGTCCAGTGATTCGTCAGAGCCATAAGGACAGAACCATTGCTTATATTGAACAAGGAATTACCGAAGGGGCCACGCTGCTGCGTGACGGACGGACGGACAGCGCTGTTCAAGGTGAAGGGTACTTCATAGGTCCAACCCTCTTCGATGATGTTACCCAGCAAATGAAGATTTGGCAGGACGAAGTGTTTGCTCCTGTATTGTCCATTATGCGTGTTAAAGGTATCGAGGAAGCGGTTGAGATTGCAAACAACTCACGTTTTGCTAACGGGGCCTGCATTTTTACGAATGACGGCGGAAAAGTTCGCTATTTCCGTGAAAATATCGATTCCGGGATGCTTGGAGTTAATGTAGGAGTTCCGGCACCTATGGCGTTCTTTCCTTTTTCAGGCTGGAAAGACTCGTTTTACGGGGATTTGCATGCGAATGGCAGTGACGGCGTTGAGTTTTATACTCGTAAAAAAATGGTCACTGCCAGGTGGCAGCAATAACTACGAAGGGCGGGAGTAATTTGACTAAAATCAGAATGACGACGGCTCAGGCACTGATCAAATTTTTGAATCAACAGTTCATTGAAACGAAGAGTGGGACTCAGCGCTTCGTTCAAGGCATCTTTACGGTGTTCGGCCACGGTAATGTGCTTGGCTTGGGCCAGGCTCTCGAAAGTGATTCGGGTGAGCTTACTGCCTATCAAGGTCGAAATGAGCAGGGAATGGCACATGCTGCTATGGCGTTTGCTAAGCAAAACAATCGAAGACAAATTATGGCTTGTACTGCCTCCATTGGTCCCGGCTCCGCCAACATGCTGACGGCAGCGGCAACAGCCACTGCTAATCAGATTCCCGTATTGTTGCTGCCAAGTGATACCTTTGCATCACGGCAGCCAGATCCTGTGCTGCAGCAGATGGAGCACACATATAGTGCGGCAATTACTGTGAATGACGCTTTCAAGTCAGTGTGTAAATACTGGGACCGTGTATCCCGGCCAGAACAGCTTATGGCAGCGATGCTTAACGCGATGCGTGTGCTTACCGATCCTGCGGACACAGGGGCTGTAGCTATATCGCTTCCTCAGGATGTTCAGGGGGAGGCATGGGAATATCCCGAGTCCTTCTTTCAGAAGCGGATTCACCGGATCGAACGCCGCCTTCCACATCCTCGTGATATTACAGAGGCAGCAGATTTGATTATACAGAAGTGCAAGCCGGTCATCATTTGCGGTGGTGGTGTTCGCTATTCCGGAGCCGGAATAGCCCTTAAGACATTTGCTGAAAAGTTTGGAGTACCTTTTGCAGAGACGCAGGCAGGTAAAAGCGCGGTGGAGAGCAGCCATGCATACAATCTTGGCGGCATTGGTGTTACAGGCAATGCAGCTGCAAACAAGCTTGCATCTGAAGCGGATTTGATTATTGGAATAGGAACTCGCTTTACGGATTTCACTACGGGCTCCAAAAGTCTGTTTCGTAACCCGGAGGTCGAATTTATTACGTTAAATGCTTCTTCGTTTCACGCTTCAAAGCTGGATGCAACAGCTGTTGTATGTGATGCTGCTGAAGGGCTAGATGCGCTGACATCTGCTCTAGCAGAGCGAAGTTACCAGACCAGTCCAGACTATCAAGATGAGATTTCTGCAGTTAAGTCCGAGTGGAGACGTGAGCGGATGCGTTTAGCTGAAGTGGAATATTCCGCCGAAGGCTTCATGCCTGAAATTGCGGGCCATTTGGATGAGAAGCTTGCCGAATATGCTGGAGCTTTGGGATCAACGCTCACCCAAACCCGTGTGCTCGCTGTAGTTAATGATATGATTCCAAATGATGCGATTGTAGTTGGTGCGGCAGGGAGCCTGCCAGGAGACATGCAGCGCATGTGGGAAAACACCGTCACTGACACCTACCATATGGAGTATGGTTTCTCCTGTATGGGCTACGAAATCGCTGGGGCTTTGGGTGTAAAGCTTGCTGAACCGGATCGTGAAGTTTACGCCCTTGTCGGAGACGGCAGTTATCAAATGCTTCACTCAGAACTTGTGACGAGCCTTCAGGAACAGAAAAAAATAAATATAATTCTGCTCGACAACGGCGGGTTTGGATGTATAAACAATCTGCAAATGGAACATGGAATGAGCAGCATTGGGACAGAATTCCGTTACCGGGGAAGTGACGGAACGCTAAACGATAAGTTGATGGCGATTGACTATGCAGCAAGCGCAGCCGGATATGGAGCAGTAACTTACCGGGTTACTAGCATTGAAGAGCTTAAGGCAGCGATTAGAGATGCTCGCCTGCAGAACGTTTCAACCCTGATTGACGTTAAGGTGCTGCCAAAGACAATGACACATGGGTATGGATCGTGGTGGCATGTCGGAGTTGCAGAGGAAACGGACAGCGACACGGTTCGAGCAGCTCATAAACGGAAACTTCAGGGACTGGAACGGGCCAGGCTTTATTAATGAACAGGCAAAGTAAAGAAGTCTTGCTCACCTTACCTGGAAAGGAACGAATAAGAAATGTTCAAAGAACATGCGGTTAAACTGGCGATTGCTCCCATCGCTTGGACAAATGATGATATGCCTGAGCTAGGGGGAACCAATACCTTCGAGCAATGCATTAGTGAGATGGCACTCGCCGGTTACCAAGGCAGTGAAGTCGGCAACAAATATCCGCGCGATCCAGCTGAATTGCGGCAGGCTCTAGAACTGCGGAGTCTGGAGATCGCCAGCGCCTGGTTCAGTGCTTATCTTACCAACAGACCTTATGAGGAAACAGCCGAGAAGTTCATAGCACATCGTGACTTTCTACATGCCATGGGTGCGAAGGTCATTGTCGTCTCCGAGCAGGGCCGGAGCATTCAGGGTGAGATGACGACACCACTCTTTGCCCATAAGCCCGTGTTTACCGATGCTGAGTGGGCCTTGCTGGCAGAAGGACTTGGCAAGCTCGGCAGGCTGGCGGGAGATATTGGAATGAAAGTCGTCTACCATCATCATATGGGTACCGGTGTTCAGACAGCCGAAGAGATTGGTCGATTAATGGAGCTGACAGATCCAAACGAAGTATCGCTGCTATTCGATTCGGGTCATCTTGCTTTTTCAGGAGAAGATCCTTTGGTAGTATTGAATGCTCATCTTTCCCGTGTTAAGCATGTACATTTGAAAGATATTCGTAAGGAACAGGTAGAGCAGGTTAAAAAGCAGGGACTTAGCTTCCTGCAGGCGGTAAAGGCCGGTGCGTTTACAACTCCTGGTGACGGCTGTATTGACTTTGATCCTATCTTTTCGACGCTTGCTGCTTCAGAATATTCAGGCTGGTTTGTCGTTGAGGCGGAACAGGATCCTGCTATTGCCAATCCGCTTGAATATGCGATCAAAGCAAGACGTTACATTAAGGAGCGCTGCGGGTTGTAATTCATTGCAGAGGCACAAGGAGAGCATGACATGGATAAACACGTACTGATCAGCAAGCTGGATGTAATTACTCATAAACTCATGAGTCTGGAGCGGCCAGGGAATGAACAGGAGCTTCGGGAGATGGGGGAAGCTGCAGAGCGGCGAGGGTATTATGCCCGTGATTTCGGTATGGAGGAGTGGGATTGGCCTCAAGGTGTTGGACTGTACGGATTAAGCAAAATTGGCCATTACTTTAGTGACGACAGGTACGCCTCCTACGCAGTGCCTTGGCTGCAAAAGCAGCTGAACAAAGGCTTGCCCAGCCGCAACATTAATACCACGGCTCCGCTTCTCTCACTAATGGATCTGCAAGAAGCCCGGAATTTAAGCCTGGAATGGATGAATTGGCTGATGAATGAACTTCCTCGTACAGAAGAAGATGGTTATCAGCATGTTACAACAGGTGCTGCTCCAAGCGAGGTGAGTCTCCATGAAAATGAAATTTGGATTGACACCTTGTTTATGGCGATCTTATTTACAGCCAAGATGGGAGTAAGACACGATAACGAGAAATGGCGGTATACTTCAATCCATCAGCTGCTTGTGCACATCAAATACTTATTTGATAAACATACAGGATTATTTTACCATGGCTGGCATTTTGGTGAGCGGCACAATTTCAGCGAAGCCTTCTGGTGCAGGGGGAACAGCTGGTTTACGCTTGGGCTGCCTGAGTATCTGGATCTGATGCGACCTCATCTTGACGAAGGGGTATTTCTATATCTGCAGCATACGTTTCAGGCTCAAGTCGATGCACTACTGTCACTTCAAGATGAAACTGGGCTGTGGCATACGCTGCTGGATGATCCAGACAGCTATACAGAAACATCCGGATCTGCTGCAATCGCTGCAGGTATTCTGCTTGGTGTGCGGAAAGGATTGCTTCCTGTCTCCTATAAGCAGGCAGCTCTCAAAACGGTTCGTGCTGTAATCGAGAGAGTGGATGAAAAAGGTGTTGTCCAAGGGGTCTCAGGCGGAACACCAATCGGAGCTGTCAAAGAGGATTATAAGAACATTATTATCGCTCCAATGGCTTACGGTCAGGCGCTCGCGATTGTTCTCCTTGGAGAGGCGCTGTATTTCTACTGATGCGTTCAGATGTGATTCTGCTCCATATTATCTCTGTACAGGAGGCTAAGACTTAATGGGAAAGTCAATCGGAGTCGGTATTATCGGCGCTGGGCGAATCGGCAGGCTGCATGCAGATAATTTGCTTAACTTGCCTGCATTTTCTTTGAAGATGATCGCAGAGATGTCTGTGACCGAAGAACTGATGGAATGGGCTCGAATTCGCGGAATTACACAGGTAACAAGCAATGGTGAACTAGTGGTTAATGACCCGGATATTGAAGCGGTTTTTATTTGTACACCTACTTTAACTCATATCGAATGGATCAAAAAAGCAGCCAGAGCAGGCAAGCATATTTTTTGCGAAAAGCCGATCAGTATGTCAAAGAAAGATACAGCCGAGGTTCTTCATATTGTTGAGGAATCAGGAGTAAAGCTTCAGATCGGATTTAACCGGCGGATGGACCCCAGCTTCCGTAAATTGAAGCAGCTTGTGGAGGAAGGCAAGGTAGGAAAGCCGCATATCCTGAAAATAACTTCACGGGACCCCATGCCTCCCAGCGAAGAGTATGTTCGAACGTCTGGCGGAATGTTTATGGATATGAGCATTCACGATTTTGATATGGCGCGTTATTTAATGAATGAGGAAGTTACAGAGGTCTACGTGCAAGGTGCAAGCTTGATTGATCCAATGTTCGCTCGGCATGGGGACATAGATACAGCAATTATAACTCTTACCTTCGCCAGTGGAGCTATCGGTGTAATCGATAACAGCCGTCAGGCAGTTTACGGATACGATCAGCGAGTGGAGATATTTGGTGACCACGGTGCGGCTTCTGCGGATAACTGTCGTCCCACAACGGTAGAATTATTTACTGCTTCAGCCGTTCTGCGTGATAAGCCGTTCCACTTTTTCTTAGAGCGCTATAACCAGGCCTATATGGATGAGGTAGCAGCCTTTGCAGAAGCCATTGCATGCAATAAACCTGTTGTTTGCAC
Source organism: Paenibacillus sp. TCA20 (assembly GCF_000732325.1). Classification (GTDB taxonomy): domain Bacteria; phylum Bacillota; class Bacilli; order Paenibacillales; family Paenibacillaceae; genus Paenibacillus; species Paenibacillus urinalis. Next base: position 221,660 of record NZ_BBIW01000002.1, on the reverse strand, counting down.
AGGGTTTGACGGTTTACATGCAGAGAGGATTGCGGAAGCGGCGAAGGAATCGCTGAGGACTGGATTGCCAGTTAAGCTGGCGGCACTTATCGCTCACTCTTTTGATAGCGGCAGCTCAGTGAATTTATGATCACGATGGGGGAGGGGAGTCTATGTCACGATTAATCATAAAGGCCGGTGAACCAGATAAGGACGGGTGCATTGTGGCCGTTACTCCGGAAATGGCTGGTTGGAAATATGTAGGTTTTGAGGTTTATCAGCTGCAGGTTGGAGACACGCTGCCCCGATTTACGGATGGAAATGAGGCCTGCCTCGTTATTCTTTCGGGAAAGGCTGACGTGGAGGCAGGAGAACAGAAGTTTACGGGAATAGGCAGCCGGATGACGGTGTTTGAGGATATTCCACCATATGCTGTATATGTTCCTGCAGAGGAGAGCTACAGTGTAAAAGCACTAACTGAGGTGGAACTGGCAGTTTGCTTAGCTCCGGCTACAGGCAAATATTCAGCGAAACTCATCACTCCTTCTGAAATGGAAATAGAAGAGCGCGGTTCAGGAAGCATGTCACGTCAGGTGATCAACATTCTGCCTGAGCATAAGGAAGCGGAGAGTCTGCTTGTTGTTGAGGTGCATACAGGCGGGGGTAATTGGTCCAGTTATCCGCCTCACAAGCATGATGTGGATCAGCTTCCAGACGAGTCTTATCTGGAGGAGACCTACTATCACAGAATAAATCCGCCGCATGGTTTCGTAGTTCAGCGAGTATACAATGATGATCGCAGTCTTGACGAAACCATGGCAGTTACTGACCGGTCGGTCGTGCTTGTCCCAGAAGGATATCATCCGGTAGCGGCTCCGCCCGGCTATGCTTCATACTATCTAAATGTAATGGCAGGGCCGGTACGGACCTGGGTATTTCGAAACGATCCGGAGCATGAATGGCTCTTTGAGCAAAAATAAAATTATTCTTCTATATCTCTTAAAGAAGATTAACAAGCTAGAGAGGGGCTTCAGCTTCGCTAAATCAGCGATAGATGAAGTCTCTTCGCATATGTACTATACATTTTGTTATCGGTAAAATAGCCAAAGTTTTGACGTGATTTTGACGTAATATAGTGATTTAGCTTATTGATATACTTGTATGGCTCAATGGGACAGCAATATGCTATAATTACAAAAACTAGAAACGGGTATTAACATTCAGCATACTATGTCATAATAATCGACCAGCTGCACGGAGTGGAAGCGTTATAAAGAGGTGTATTCAGCACACGAGGTTAGAGGAGTTGTTGTCTATTGTCCCGTACCTGGTATCATCGATTGCTGCTCTCTTATTTTCCGATATTTTTACTGACGGTAACGATTCTTATATTTGTCTCCTTTGTTTTTGTTAACGATATTTCGAGAATGGAGACAAGGAAGGCAGATCACATCGCTTCCAGCTATCTGGTAGACAGCATTGACCGGACATTGAAGGAAATCGAATTGTCTGTGCTGGAGTCAGTTGAAAGCACGGGAGCTTACAAGCAGTATTTTAACAAAAATGAGGCCAATACGGATGAAATCTATGCGATTGCCAAGAGTCTACGCGAGCTTACTTCCAGTTCTCCTCTTGTTCAGTCGGTGTATTTGTATGACAAGAATAATGAAAGCGTTTTAACGTCAGGTGGAATGGAAGAAGTGAACGGCTTCTCTGATGAAGCCTGGATTAGAAATATAACAACAGGTGAGATGCCTTCTGGCTGGCAAAGCGTCCGGGATTACGATGCGGGACTTATTCAGCGCACGCCGATACGTGTGCTCAGCATTAACAAGGGCCTGCCTTTACCATTTGGTTCGGACGGAGTGCTCGTCGTTAATGTGAAAATGAGTGGCATTGAGCAGATCGTTGACAGTATGGTTAATGGTCAGCTGTCTTTTCTTCATATATTGGATCGGGAAGGTCGAGTCATTTACCGCGCACATTCTGGCGGAGAAGAAACAGAGAGCGGTAAAGTACTTAATTCTCTTCCCTTGGATAGGCTTGGGTGGACGATCGAAAGCGGGATTAAAGCTGGAAATTTATTCGGCTGGGTATCGGTTATATCTTATCTGTGGGTTGCTATTGCCCTTGGGACGGTGCTGGTTGCCATTATATATCTCGTGTACATTACCCGACGTAATTACAAGCCGATCCAGGTCATAATGAAACGAATAGAGGCTCTTCAAATCCGTACAATGGACTTGTCTGATTCAAAGAATGATGAAATGAAGCTTATTGATGGTGTTCTTGAAAATTTAATCCACCATATGTCCGACTATGATAAGAAAAGCAGAGAAAATTTATTGCTTCAGCGCAGCAAGCTGTTCTCTGACCTGCTGTACGGTGAACATTTAGTCCACAACATGGCTGTAAGGCTTAGTGAGCTGTCTCCATTTACGGATATTCAATCTTCATCTCGTTTTGCTGTCGTCGTGAGTGAAATTAATCGCTATGAGAAAGTCTTCGAGGAGCGGTACTCGAGAGTCGAGCAGAACGCACTTAAGTTTGCGCTGATTAATGTGTTTCAGGAACAAGCAAGAGGCGCAAATTTGCAATGCTGGGTAGAATGGATCGGCCATGACCGTTCAGCTGCGATTTTTCATGCGACGGAAGTGAATGAAGATGTGCAGGAAACCATCAGACAAGTTGCTGAAGAATGCCGTAGCTGGGTAGAGCAAAATTTGCGAATCTCACTCAGCTTTGGCATTGGGCAAGCGGCGAATGGAATGTCCAAAATCCGTGATTCCTATATAGCTGCCGAATCAGCAATGCAGCACAAATTACTGAGAAACGGTGATATTACACTCTCCGGGACTGGTGAATCAACCCAACAATTGTTAGAGACATATACCTATCTACAAATGATCGCTGAATTTGTTAAGCAGTTTCGTATGTCCAGCAGCAACTGGCGGGATCAATTAGAGCGTATTTTCGAAACATTTGAGAAGCATTACTTACCTGATGAGCATATTCGATCCCTAATTCAGGCTATGCTGCAAATGCTCAGCAGGGAAGTCGCCGTTATGTCAGAACAGCTGGAGGAGGAGCTGTCGGGAGAGAGTATTGAGAACACCATGAAGCTGCTGGATGAGGCAGAAACGCTAGATGGGATCAAGTCTATTCTCAGTGAATATTTAACTGACCTGTTTCGCACCTATGTTTCAGTCAGTGAAACCAAGAGCTATCGAGCAATGGTTAATGAGATGAAGGATTACATAGAAGAGCACTTCACGAATCCCGATCTTTCCTTAAAGCATCTGAGCGACCGGTTTCAAATATCTGGTAAATACGCAAGCTACTTATTTAAAACGGAATTCAACATGAAGTTTGTGGATTTTGTTACCGAGCTTCGAATGAAGGAAGCACAGAAGCTGCTCCTTACTACAGACTGTTCGCTGCAAGAAATAGCTCTTCAGGTTGGTTATGCGAATGCAATATCTTTTGGAAGAGTGTTTAAACGGCTGGAGGGAATAACACCAGGGGATTTCCGAAGATTAAAACGTCTACCGTCTGTCACTGAGACATAAAAATGCCGCTGGTCACAAATCTATACTCAATGATTAGACTCTCAGTAATATGCATCCATGCAAGCCTCTGCTCATAGAGAAGGCGAAGCTTGGATGCTTTTTTATTAAGCAATTTTATTAATATGAATCACTTTGCGAATATAAGCAGTTTGAGAAAATGGTTTATTCCTGGACTATTGGGTAGTACAGAATGGCTGTAAATGACACTTTGCGAATATGGTTAGCCCTGCGAAAACAGTTGAAGCCATAAACCGAAAGTCCAATTCCTCTTAAAGATGGTGAGCCGAAACTAGTTTATTGTCAAATTGGCAGCCTCTATGAAATACTTTGAGCACATCAAACCTTGAAGGAGATGGAAAAATGAAAGTAACGGCACACCGACGAGCCTTGAAAAAGGCAATTGGACTTAGCATGACAGCTGCTCTTATCGTGTCCATGCTAGCTGGATGCTCAGCAAGCTCTAATGAAGGATCATCAGGCGATCGTGTTGGTGAAGGGGAGCGAGTTACTTTAAAAGTAGAAGTGTTTGACAGAGGGAACAGCCCGGCACCGTATACGATCACGAATAACTATCTAAGCAATCTTGTGCAAGAGCGATTTGGAGACCCGAATAATATTGATGTCGAATATGTTCCCATTCAGCGCTCAGAGGAAGTGACCAAGCTAAACGTTCTTATGGCAAGCAACACCGATGTGCCTGATATTGTGTTTGTATACGATTCAAGCGTATTTTATCGCTATGCACAGCAAGGCGGACTGACGGATGTCGGTGAGCTGATTGATCAATATGGACCGAATCTGAAAAAATTTCTAGGTGAGGATACTCTTAAATTCGGCCAGCTTGAAGGACAGCAGTTTGCGATTCCAGGGAAGCGTGCGATTACCGGCCGCTACAGCTCTTACATTCGTCAAGATTGGCTGGATAAGTTAGGGCTTCCTGTACCAACAACAACTGATGAGCTGTATACAACCTTGAAAGCGTTTAAAGAACAGAATCCCGGCAATCTGGGAAGCCAAAATATACCGATGGGCATGGCGCTTGCTCCTGCTCAGTTTGAAACCTTGATCTACTCCTTTATCAAACCGGTAAGTGGTGACTTGACCTATGGTCAGCGGTATGAGCTGCCGCTTCATGAAGGGTTTAAGGACGCGATGCAGTTTATGAACAAGCTGTATAATGAGGGATTAATCAGCAAGGATTTCAGCTTGGATGAGGATAAGTCACAGCTGGTGAAGGATATTCAAAACGGAAATGTTGGATATTGGTCGGAGGATGTCGATGTTCTATTCTACAAAGACGGCACACTAGATAACCTGTATAAAAATGTAGAAGGCAGCGAGGTCCTTCCTGTAGATGTGTATACAAATGCTAACGCAGACAACAAGTACATCAAATCCCGTTATGGAACGAATGGTATGTATATCATGATTCCGAAGAGCAGCAAACGTGCTGTAGAAGCGATCAAATACCTGGACTGGATGGCTTCAGAGAACAATCTGATCGATATATACAGCGGGGTTGAAGGTGAAAACTACGATTTGGTAGACGGTATTCCAGTGGTGAAGTCCGATGTTTCTCAAGAGTTTGCGGATCGACTTTTTAACGCAGGTGATATGGCCATTATTTCAAATGGTAAGAACATCGGAGATCAGGCTACGAATGAAAAAGCATGGATTATGGGCTTCCCTGAACATAATCAAGAGCTGTTAAGACAGTCCATTGACATCGCCAATACAGATACGGTGGGTCCGATTATCTTTGATAAGCCTATAGAAGCTGAGTCCAAGTATGGTACGGCATTAAAAGACAAGCTTAACGTTATTATCGTTAAGACTGCCATGGCAAAACCCGAGGAATTCGAGAAGGTATTTGAACAGGAAATGAATGATTATATGTCTATTGGCGGAGCAGAGCTGAAGAAAGAATTGGAGCAGGCTCTTCAAGAACTTCCAGCTGAGTAACAACAAAATGTTAAGGGAAACTGGGGCGAGTGGTGTTGTCCAGCTGATCGTCCCGGTTTTTTTCTCAATAGGAGGAGACTGATTTGACCAAAGCGGCATACTTAAAACGTTATTGGCAGCTGTACGCGCTTCTATTACTGCCCATCCTATATTTTCTCATTTTCCGCTACGGCCCGATGTATGGGGTACAGATCGCATTTAAGGATTTTAACTTGTTCCAAGGCATCAGCGGCAGTGAATGGATCGGCTTCGATGCTTTTCGTGAAGTCTTTGCCATGCGGGATTTCTACACAACACTTAAAAACACGTTTATGCTGAATTTCCTTGATCTGCTTGTCTCGTTTCCGGCCCCAATTATTCTGGCTATTATGCTATATGAAATTCGATCGGCGTGGTTCAAGAAAATATCTCAAACCATTCTTTACATCCCTCACTTTATTTCATGGGTTATCATCGGCGGGATCGTCTATCAGCTATTCGGCAATCAATCAGGAATGGTCAATGGAGTGCTCATTAGTATGGGACTCGATCCTATCCCGTTTCTAACCGAGAAAAACTCTTGGCTTGTAACTTACTTATTTACAGGAGTTTGGCAGAGTGCAGGTTGGGGAACGATTCTATATCTAGCTGCCCTGACAGGAGTCAATAAGGAATTGTTTGAAGCGGCAGAGGTGGATGGGGCTACTCGTTTGAGAAAGATATGGCATATTACGCTGCCTAGTATTAAGCCGACCATCGTTACTTTGCTGATTCTTAACCTAGGAAAAATGGTCAGCATCGGCTTTGACCGTCCGTATATTATCGGAAATACGGCGGTACGTGAATATTCTGACGTCCTTAGCACCTTTGTTTATCGGATCGGTCTAGAATCCGGACAGTATACTCTGGCCACCGTAGTCGGCTTGTTCCAGGCTGTAGTCGGACTCGTATTCATTCTCGGCTCTAACTATATATCGAAGAAAGTAACGGGTGACGGAATCCTGTAACAAGGTGAGAAAGGGGATGAAGAAATGAGTGAACGTGCTTCAAACCGGATTTTTGACATCGTTAATATTACGTTTGTCGCTCTGTTTGTGTTATTCTGCTTGGCTCCATTCCTGCATACGATTGCCGTTTCATTGAGCTCTAACCGAGCAATTACTTCCGGTGAAGTGACGCTTTTTCCGATTGAGCTGAACTGGGACGCATATAAACAAGTGTTCTCTGACCAATCCATGATTCGATCGCTTGGATTCACAGTGATTTTGACCCTGGCTACAACGGTGCTGTGCATGCTGTTTACGATCGCTGCCGCTTATCCGCTGACCAAAAAAAATTTAAAAGGGCGCAAGCTGTTCATGTACGTCATCATTATTACAATGTTCTTTAGCGGCGGGATCATTCCAGAATATTTGCTGATTCGAGATCTGGGGATGATCAATTCAGTATGGTCACTTATTTTACCGGGGCTGGTGAGTCCGTTTAACTTGATTATCCTCATTTCATTCTTCAACAATATCCCGTCCAGTTTAGAAGAGTCAGCCGAGATTGATGGCAGCTCCCATCTTCACACCCTGCTGAAAATTATATTGCCGCTGTCTATGCCGGTAATGGCCACGCTGGCTCTCTTTTACGCCGTTGGACGATGGAATGGATTTCAGGATTCATTGATGTATATTACCAACCCCGATTTGTACCCGCTTCAGTTAAAGCTGTATCAGATGGTACAGAACAACATGGTAAGTGAGCTGACTCAGATGGAGGGGGCGAACCGTACACCGCTTACACCGGAGAGCTTGAAGGCGGCTACCGTCGTTTTTGCTACGGTACCTATTCTATGCGTATATCCATGGCTGCAAAAATATTTTGTCAGCGGGGTTATGCTTGGAGCAGTTAAAGGCTAAGCATTCCATGAGTACTGGCATGAACAGCTTATGAACTAATCATTTGCATTTGCACAGAGGTACAGCTTCAGAAGGGAGATTTCGGAGGATGCAGGACAAAGGAGAATATTCTTTTTCTACTTGCTGGAATATCAAGCGTCACTCTGTCGGGGACAGTATGCTCACTGAAATAGCTGAGCTTGGCTTTCGCAGGGTCGAGCTGAATTACAATGTGACTCGAGAAATGCTGGCTACAATAGAACCGATGGTCGAGCAAGGTAAGATGGAAATCTCGAGTGTTCATAATACGTTTCCGTATATTCCTGATCCTGATTATGGAACAGATTCCGTATTACTTGGCTTTGAAGACAAGGACAAGCGGGAGCGGGCTATTAAATTGCTTGTTGGCTCGGCAGAGTACGCACACCGGTATGGCGCTCGGGCCGTCGTAGTACACCCCGGCGAGGTGCCATTTCCAACGGATATAAGCAAGGAGCTGTACACCATTTATAACAGCGAAGGAAATCAATCTCGTGCCTATTGCCAGAAATGGGCTGAGCTGATGGAGCGGCGGCAGGAGTTTAGCACGGGTTATGTCCAGTCCATCATAGAAAGCTTGGATGAAGTGTGTAATCGTGCACTGTCCAAAGGGCTTGATGTGCGGTTTGGTATTGAAACCCGCTCTAAGCCGCAGCAAATTCCTACACTTGCAGAGGCAAAAGCGATTATCAACGCTTTAAAAGGTGCTCCTGTTGGTATCTGGTATGATACTGGGCATGCCATCATGATGGATCGGCTCGGATTATACGATAGCGTAAATGAGATGGAGGGACTGATGGATGATATTGTAGGAGTCCATATCCACGAAACGATCGGTCTGTCCGATCATTGGTGTCCCTATGTGCATAGCCAAGACTTAACCTTCTATGATGCTTATCTGCCGATGATTAAGCAGGCTCAGATCAAGGTGTATGAACTGAAGGCTGCCTGTCAGCCGGAACAGATTCATGAGAGTCATCAGCTGCTTGTTTCTAAGCTGAACGAAGGAAATTCCCATTCACATTCGCAGTGAATTTGAACAGATAGGGAGGTAGTCCTAATTGTACAAACAACTGGTAGCATTCAATGACAAAGCAGTAGAGGAAGGATTGTCCAGACAGGTGCTTGATCCAGGCAGTCGTTACTATGGAGGGACGGTGGACCCTGGAACGGGGATCGCATGGGTTAACCATACAACAGGGACGCCATCAATCATGAGCTATTGGGGTGCTGCACTGGTCAATCCGGATTCAGATTACTATCGGGATATGGAATTACTCTCGAGGCTCGAGCTTGCTGCGGAATTTGTATTGCGCAGGCAGCACAAGGACGGAACCATCTCGCCCGGATGGACGAATTTTCATTCTCCTCCGGATACGGCTTTTGTCGTTGTCGGCTATGCTCAGCTGTATCAGCTTCTGAAACAGCACGATTGGGAGCCGCTTTCCACTGTGCGGGCGAATATGCTCCTCTTCCTGGAACGGACTATTCCGGCTCTGCTGACGGGGGGAGGCCACACCCCAAATCATCGCTGGGTGCTATGCGCTGCACTCGGCTTTTTGCATGAGCTGTTCGGATTAAAGGAGGCGGTAAATCGCGCACAGGAATGGCTTGCGGAAGGTATGGATATGACTCCAGATGGAGAATGGACAGAAAGGAGCAACGGCATATATAGTGCGGTCAGTGATATCATGCTTATTCATGCTGCCCGGCTGCTGAATTTTTCGCAGCTGCTTGATCCTGTCCGGTTGAATCTGCGGATGATGATGTATCTTGTGCATCCAACAGGAGAGATTGTTACTGATTATTCTGGTCGCCAGGATCTCGGGCGTTACCATGATTTGTCGCCCTACTATTTGGCATACGCCATTATGGCTCAGCTGGATGATAATGCTCAGTTCGCTGGAATGGCTGAGATGGCGGGGAGCGTACTAACAGACCCAGGAGTCTGCTCAGTCAATGTGCTCGTACGGATGCTCTTGGAGCCGGGACTTCGGCAAGCTTCCAATCATATCGAATTCATACCAGACCGTTACGAAAAAATACTGAACGGCGACTTTCTTCGTCGGAACTACCTAGTAAGTATGGAAGAAGCGGGTCATTATGGACGTATATTCCACAGCCGGCTCCATACGGATTTTGGCGCTCCTGTTGTTCGCATCCGTGAGGAGAGGACCAGTGCTACGCTGATGACCGAGACACCTTCTTTCTTCTCACTGCGTCATGGGACTGTACGATTGTTAGGCGTTCAACTCGCATCCTTCTTTAATCCGGGCTACATACCGATGCAGGAAATCACGAAGCTGGCGGGCGGATACCGTATGTCTGGTGAACAAAAAAAGGGCTACTACGGTCCTGTAGCTGAAGGTCTCCTTCCTGCCACGTCAAAGACTCCTGTAAGTCCATGGTACCTGCTTCCGCACCAAAGTCGTTTGCTGACACATGAGCAGACATTCCGAGTGCAGATCGATGTAATCCGTAATGAGAATGGCTGGACGATGCATTTGGAAGGAAGTGGCTTGGAAGATATTATGACGCAGATATCGTTTGTATTTGGTAATGAAGGGGAGCTGACTTCCGGGGATCTGTTGATAACGGAGGAAGGACATTATATATGGACCGGGGATACGCTGAGGTACACTTGCGGTGAAGACTGGATCGAGCTGAAGGGTGTCAATGGACTTGAACACAGGGCACCTTCAGTAAGAGAGGCTTCGATGCCCGCGAACTGTAAGGTTATACTGGCCAATGCGATGACTCCTTTTTACAAGACGATACACGTCACAATATCTCCTTCGTTAAGAAATACAGATAAACAGGTAAAGGCGCCTTAAATATACTATGGATATTTTCTCTGATAACGCTTCCATTAAAGAATGCTCCGATGTAAACTAGTAGGAGGAGTCAATAAAAGAAAATATAGGGAGTGGCATACTGGGGATGGAACTATCAGGGATATGGAAGCTGATGCATTTTGACGTAGGCGAGAAGAATCCGCTTGAGCTTGCTGCACCCGGCTTCGATGATCGATTCTGGATCGGGGCGAGTGTACCGGGAGATGTTCATACGGCTTTAGTGGAACGAGGGATTATTGATCCGCCGTATTACGGTCATAATGACATCAAGAGCCGGTGGATTGAGCAAAAAGAATGGTGGTATCGTACAACGTTCACCTTGGATCAGGTCAGCGAGGCCGGGGAGAAGACAGAGCTTCATTTTGCAGGTCTGGATACGTTCGCGACCATCTATGTGAATGGACATGAGATTGGCAGGACGGACAATATGCTGATGTCGCATCATTTTGACATTACTCGAATTGCCCGTAAGGGCTGGAATTCAATAGCCATTAAATTTGATCCGTTGTCGCTGCACCATAAGGACAAGGAGTTATTTGATTGGTCTTCCTATACGAAAGAACGTCCGTGGATCCGGAAGGCAGCGATGAACTTTGGCTGGGATTGGGGTCCCCGTATGGTTACTGTCGGTGTGTGGGGTAAAGTCCATGTGAAGCAATACCGACACGCCAAAATTGAGCATATCGGGACTGTGACCACAGCTCTATCGGAAGTGAAGGCAGAGGTTCATGTGAGTGCTGCTATTAAAAAGTTCTTAAAGCAGGCGGATTATCGCCTTACAATAAATATAATCGAGCGTGATGGGAGCATCGCTGCTGCAGCTGAGCAGCCAGTCGAACAAACGGGTGTAGGCTTCAAGCTTGATATTCCTTCACCTAGGCTCTGGTGGACGCATGATTTGGGAGAGCCTTATTTGTACAGGATTGAGGTCAAGCTATATGAGGGCGATGACTTGCTCGATACTTACGAAGAAGCGTTAGGTATTCGAACACTTGAGCTTGCACTGAAGGACTCGCAAGGTAGAAATTCGTTTGCATTTATATTAAATGGAGTCAAGGTCTATGCCAAGGGGGCCAACTGGATCCCTGCCGATCATCTGATCGGATCGATTCCGGATCAGAAGTACTGTGATCTGATTGATCTTGCGGCAGAGGGACAGATGAACATGCTGCGTGTATGGGCAGGCGGCATTTATGAGAAGGACGTTTTTTATGAAGCATGTGACCGCAAGGGCATCCTCGTATGGCAGGATTTCGCTTTTGCTAATGCACTTTTCCCTGATTTTAACCGGGATTTCATGGATAATGTGAGACGTGAAGTGGTAGATAATGTGCTGCGGCTGCGGAATCATCCATCTCTAGCAATGTGGTGTGGAAATAATGAGATTGACTGGCTCTATGATATGAAGACCTCCAGTGGAGATATCCGGAGTCCATTCTACGGGGAGAGCATTTATCATGAGCTCATTCCTGAAGTGCTTGAAGTGCTGGACCCTTCGCGTCCGTACTGGCCTTCATCACCTTATGGCGCTGAGTCAGGACAGGATGCGAATGATCCCGCTACAGGGGATCGGCATAATTGGCAGGTATGGCACGGATCCGTCTATCCAAGACAGTATGGGGAAGAGCCCGTGCTGGATTATAGTATTCAAGGTGTTACCTTCAAGAATTATAAGCAAGATTATGCGCTGTTTAGCAGTGAATTTGGCATGCATGCCTCAGCTAATCGCTATACACTTGAGAAAAATATGCCCCCAGGCGAGTTCTATTGGGGAAGCCAGGAAATGGCTTACCGGAATAAGGACACCAATCATCAGAAGGGGATATTGTTAATGGAAGGCTATACAGGCATTCCGTCCGATATTGAAGAGTACATGAATTTCTCTATGCTTACACAGGCGGAAGGACTGAAGTATGGCATAGAGCATTTCAGACGAAATAATGACCGCAATAGCGGTGCACTTGTCTGGCAATTGAATGACAGCTGGCCGGGAACGAGCTGGGCGATGATTGATTATGAACTTCTTCCCAAAGCCTCGTACTACTACGGTAAACGATTCTTTCACCCACTCCTGTTATCCTTAGAATATGAAGCAGGTGAACCGCTTCGTTTATGGCTTGTCAATGATACGCCGGACTCCGTAAGTGGAGTGATTGACCTGAAGGTATATACTTTTGATGGAGAGATCGTGTATGCGGCTTCCTATGACGCACAAGCAGATCCAATCTCGTCGACGATGTATGCTGTCCTTGATGAAGCAGAAATCCTGCAAGGATTCGGTCCAAGTGAAGTGATGATCGAGCTGTCATCCGGTTCGCTGCAAGTTCCTGCCAATCGCTCTTACTTAAGAGACCCGAAGGATCTTAGTCTGGAGAAGACTCACCTTCACGTTCAGGTAGATGAGATGAATAGCACGGTAACGATTACGGCAATTGATCATATGGCTCGATTCGTCAAGCTGGAATTGCCTAAGGGAAATGTCAAATTCAGTGACAACTACTTTGATCTGCTTCCTGGTGAGCAGAAAGTTGTAACGATAACCCATCGTCACGGAGAAGATTTGCCTTGGTCAGAGCTTAGAGTCAGTGCACTTAACGAGGCATCAGCTACTCAAGTGAAGCAGACGAGTCGTATTCATTAAACTTACTGAAGAAGCGGCAGCTGGAGTAAAATCCATACAGAAAGCTTAAAAATGCTGCATGCAGCAAACAAGCCCTTCCTCCAACGACTGCTGGAGAGAGGGCTTGTTTGTTATTCGTTTTACCTTACATTGAATCATTGTAACTCCGTCATCACACTTGCCGGCTCCGGGTTCAAGGTGATATGCTCACGAAACAGCTGATAGGTGTTCCAGGCGTCTCCACTCTCGAGCAGAGATTTGCTGATATATATCCCTTCCTCGATCGAAGGTGCATGCTCTGCGACATATAACCGGACCCCTGCATTAAAGATGACCTGATTCATAAATGGCATCATTCCTTTGCCTTGCAGAACTTCAAGTGTGACTTCAGCCTGCTTGGCTGCGGTCCATTTGGTATCAGGAACATAAGAATCAATGTCATACATTTCGGGATCAAGCATGAGCAGTGTGGTCTGACCGTTCTCTACAAGATAGGTTCGGGTAGGTCTGTGGATATGCAGGTCTTCTGAGCCTTCCGAGCCTTGAATGATCATAGCTCTTCGATAGTTCAAATCTGTTAACAGCTTGGCTGTCTTCTCAAAGACGGTATTATGGAAGATACCAAATACTAAATAAGGAGAATGACTGTAATCAATCAGCTTCTCTGCGGTATTAAAAATGGTGCGCAGCCCCATTTCCTCACGGAGCTGACGGAGCCCGCTCAGTTTACCGCTATACCTATCCGCTTGTATGAAGCGTACGCCGCTAGCTTCCGCTGCCCGCTGGCAGCGGGTATCATCAGCAGTGTCGGTGTTGATACCTAGAGCTCTGAATAATACCGGATAGGTTACGCCCCATTTGGGAGGAAGCGGCTCAGAGCCATGCAGTGTTACTTTGACTCCGGCAGCTGCAACGACAAATGCCGTCGCTAGTGAAGCGTAATAAGAATTGCTGCGTCCATCATATGGTCCGGCAAAATCAATGCCTTCATGGGAATAATTGCGATCAGCATATTTGCGGCAAATGTCAACAAATGCTTTTAATTCATCCGTGCTTTCCATTTTGAGTCTTGCCGATGCAAGGAAAGCACCGATCTGAACAGGCGTTGCCGTTTGTGACAAGATTAACTCTGCACACATAGCAGCTTCCTCGTAGGTCAAATCACGAGAGCCTCTTTTACCTCTGCCCACTTCCACAAGAAAATGGTTCATATTCATACGGTTACCTCCTTACGATGCTTAAGCTTTGAGCATTTGATGGGCCTTGACGATGGAGACGGCGACGTCTACGATCCGTTTACGTTCATTCATCGCCTTTTTGCGGAGCAGGTCGTAAGCCTCGGATTCACTAATACGATTAATATCACTGAGAATTCCTTTAGCCATATCAATCCATTTACGATCCTCGATCCTAGCGAGCAGCTGTTTGCGTTCACTTGCCCATTCTTGTCTTTCGAAAAACCGTTTCTCACTAAAGTGCAGCGTCCAATCGAGTTCATGTTCTTTCATAGCAGGAGTCAAAATCCCATCGATGGGTGCCTCGACCTCACAGGAAGTTATGGAAGCACTAGCTGCATCCGCACTGCACCACCACAAGAGAGGCAGAGGCTTGATTTGAATCAGCTTCTCGCTCCACGACTGAATCTCGTACACAGGCAGGTGAAGTACGGCCGCATCTGCCTTGGAGATGTGAGCGTGGATGTCGGCTTCATTACCCGCAGCGAGAACAAGATAACCACTAGACTCCAGCAGGGATTCGGGGCGAGTATGCTCTTGTGACAGGCCGTCATCTTGGACATGGGTCTCTACAAGTAATAAAGAACGCATGGAAGCCTGGGCACCTCCTTATTTGTTGAAAAATCGTAATGACATGGATTGGTTCCGTTTCATCATTTTGTTCATTTTCTCTCGTTTGTTTCCAAAAAGCAATCCTTATTTTGTGAAAAAACGCACTGCATTCATTAAATTTGTGAGAAAACCTCACGTCAGATTTGGTTGTTATTCGTATATATTAATGTAACATTGATCATTGCGTAAAGTATATTGACATTAAATAAAAAACAAATTATAGTAATAACATCAAATTCATAAACGTCTTCGAATACAATGGCGTATTCGTCTAGGAATGGCAACGAAGCCTGACCTCGTTAGATCCAGGGAACAACTGTGTTCACTGTTGATAGCGCGGCAGGCTTTTTTTGTTCATAAAGAGAGGGATTTCGGAAGGGAGAGGTACAATATGTCTGAACGCAGCAAATTAGTACTTGTCGGTAACGGGATGGCAGGTATTCGAACCATTGAGCATCTGCTCAAGCTTGCACCGGAGAAATACGAAATAACAGTCTTTGGTGATGAGCCTTACCCCAATTACAATCGCATTATGTTATCTTCGGTACTCGCAGGTGGAACATCTGTGGATGACATTATTATAAATGAATGGTCATGGTATGAGGAGCACCATATTCGCCTATACACAGGGGATCCTGTTATTGAAGTTAATACGATGAAGAAGACGGTCACTTCCGCATCAGGAGTACAAGCGCCATATGATCAGTTAATTTTTGCTACAGGATCCAAAGCCTTTATCCTTCCATTGCCTGGGGCAGATAAGGAAGGAGTCATCGGCTTCCGAGATGTGAAGGACTGCGAAACGATGTTCGAAGCTTCCGCTAATTATAAGAAGGCGGCCGTCATCGGGGGAGGATTGCTGGGCCTGGAAGCGGCGCGGGGTCTCCTGAATTTGGGCATGGATGTTACGGTTATTCATAATAGTGAGTATCTAATGAACCGACAGCTCGACATTCCAGCATCCACGATGCTGCGCAAGGAGCTCGAAGGTCAGGGCATGAAGTTCTTACTGAATAAGCAAACGGCAGAGCTAGTCGGACGGAGGCGTGTAAGTGGGCTCAAATTCCGGGATGGAGAGAAGCTGGAAGCAGACCTGGTTGTCATGGCGGTCGGCATTCTGCCCAATGTAACACTTGCCAAGAGTGCCGGACTTGCTGTGAAACGCGGGATCATCGTGAATGACAGTATGGAAACCAGTATCCCGGATGTATATGCCGTAGGTGAATGTGCAGAGCACAATGGAATTACTTATGGTTTGGTCGCGCCGCTCTATGAGCAGGGAAATGTATTGGCTAAGCATTTGGCGAGTGTGGAGCATCAGGGTTATCACGGCTCTGTCACTTCTACGAAGCTGAAGGTGTCCGGTGTGGATGTATTCTCGGCAGGAGATTATCTGGATGCAGAGGATACTCGTTCCTTGCGGTACCAAGATGATATTGACGGTGTTTACAAAAAAATCGTGCTCCGCGGTGATCAGCTGGTTGGAGCGGTATTGTTCGGAGATACAAATGATGGAGCGTCCTTGTTCTCGCTTATCCGCAGCGGGGAGTCGATTGCTGGACGAGAGAAAGAGCTGCTTCTAGGAATGAAGCTGGATACGGCTTCTGCAGGAGCCAAAATCATGGATATGCCCATGGACGAAATCGTCTGCGGCTGTAACGGCGTTACGAAACAGACTGTCGTCGATGCCATAGGTCAGGGCTGTCATAGTGTTGCCGAAGTCAAGGGTTGTACCAAAGCATCAGCCTCATGCGGCGGCTGTAAACCAATTGTTGAACAGCTGATTACCGCTTATGCAGGAGATGCGGCCAAGACAGGGATGAAGGAAGGGATCTGTTCCTGTACAACACTTGATCGTGAGGAGATCATTGCAGGCATTAAGGAAATGGGTCTGAAAAATGTGAAGGAAGTCATGAACGTCATGGGCTGGAATGAGCCGGAAGGCTGTACCAAATGCAGACCCGCACTGAACTATTATCTTGGCATGCTGTGGCCGTCTGATTATGTAGATCAGAAGGAGTCCCGTTTCACGAACGAGCGTTATCATGCGAACATTCAAAAGGATGGAACGTTCTCGGTAGTACCACGGATATATGGCGGTGTTACTTCCCCAGGTGAGCTGAAGCGCATTGCAGAAGTTGCAGAGAAGTATGAAGTGCCTATGGTCAAATTCACGGGCGGACAGCGTCTCGATCTGCTTGGTGTGAAGAAGGAGGATCTGCCAAGCATGTGGGAGGATCTCGATATGCCTTCTGGTCATGCTTATGGTAAAACACTGCGTACCGTCAAGACTTGCGTGGGATCCACCTTCTGTCGCTTCGGAACCAAAGACTCGATCGGGATGGGAATCCGGCTCGAAAAGACATTCGAAGGATTAAATGCTCCGCATAAAGTGAAAATGGCGGTATCCGGTTGTCCTCGTAACTGTGCCGAATCCGTAATTAAAGATGTCGGCGTGGTCGCACTGGATGGAGCATGGGAAATCTACGTCGGAGGAAACGGCGGGATTAAGGTGCGAGCCGGGGAGCTGTTATGCACAGTGAAGACAGAGGATGAAGTAATCGAATGGTCTGCTGCATTCCTTCAATACTATAGAGAACAAGCAAGCTGGGGTGTGCGTACTTCAGATTGGATCGAGAAAGTTGGTCTCGAATCAATCAAGGAAGCGTTGGCTGATGCACAGTATAGAGCAGAACTCGTGTCACGGATCAATGAAACTTTGGCAAAAACGGTAGATCCATGGAAAGAGATCGCTCAGAACAAAGAGCTTCGGAAGAACTTCGAGCCGCTGAATCGTTATCAGCTCTCACACGAATAGGATAAATAGGGGGAGACATAAGCCATGAGTCAGAAATTGTTGGTAGCATACGAATCCGATATTGATGTCCTAGGAACAAGAGTCGTGATGATTGAGAACACAGAGGTTGCTCTGTTCAAGCTGAGTGACGGTACCATTAAGGCGCTCGAAAATCGTTGTCCCCACAAGGGGGGGAAGCTCTCAGAAGGGATGGTATGCGGCAGTAATGTGCACTGCCCGCTTCATGATTGGAAAGTGCATCTCTGCAGTGGAGAGGTTCAAGCACCGGATGAGGGTAAGGTTGAAGCCTATGCGCTCGAGGTAGATCCGGCGAGCGGTGCCGTTTATGTAACGTTATGAAGAAGAGCAGCGGATATGTTAGCATAGTTGGCGCAGGACCCGGAGACCCCGAGCTGCTCACGTTAAAGGCGCTTCGGTGCATTGAGAAGGCAGATATTATTCTGTATGATCGTCTAGTTAACGAAGAGATTCTCGGATATGCGCGGCCTGAAGCAAGAAGGATTTATTGCGGAAAAGCGCCTGGTGTTCATGCCATGACACAGCAAAAGATACAGCAGAAGCTTATCGAATACGCAGCAGCAGGCCTTCATGTCGTCAGATTGAAGGGCGGAGATCCGTTCGTCTTCGGCCGGGGAGGCGAAGAGGCGCTTGCTCTGGCTGAACGAGGAATTGCTTACGAAGTAATTCCTGGTGTTACCTCTGCGATTGGAGCCGGCAGCTCCGCTCTTATTCCACTTACGCACCGTGGTACAGCAGTATCGTTCGCTTGTATAACGGCAAGCCGAAAGGAAGAGGGTGGAGACCAGCAGGAGATAGGGAAGCTTGCCATGTGCGTGGACACTTTAGTCATATACATGGGAGTGAATCATATTTCTGCTATTCGCACTGAGCTGATTACATCTGGAAAAAGAGCAGATACGCCGGTTGCAATTATTGAGAGAGGGTCTACGGAGCAGGAGCGTATCGTTGTTTCAACATTGGATCAGCTTGAGGAAACTGCCAGGATCAATGCGATTGAGAATCCAGCTCTCATTATTGTTGGTGAGGTTGTGAAGGTGAGGGAAGAGCTGATGCGGTTACAGCAGCAGCTGCCTGCTCGAATGGAGCAAATTGGTTAAGGGAATAGTTATGGTAGTTTATAAACCATCATTTTGAAGAGCATGCCAAGAGATAGGCGATTACGTCTACCTTGGTGTGCTTTTTTAGTATGCTAGAGGCGTGAAAAGATGGACATGAGATTGCGAGTTACAATATTTACATTATATTGCTATAATTTAGTTTGTTTCGTCCTGAAAACACTATTTGCTAAGTTAATAGATTGAGCGAAAGGAGTTGTTCGATTGAGTAGTTTAGACACCCTTGAAAGAGCACTTAGAAAAGATAAGATCGTTAGCTGTGTTGTATATAAAGGTGAATCTGTCATTTTTGAATATTACAAAAACCGGAAAGCCAAAGAGAAACCCTTCAAAATCAATTCGGTTACCAAGAGTATTACGTCCGCATTGTTCGGGATCGCGATTGAGCAAGGCTATATTGAGAACGAGGATGTTGCGATTGGTCATTATTTCGAAGACATGGATAGTACAAAGAAGAACATAACGATAAGACACTTACTAACGATGTCCTCCGGCTTGAAATGGCCAGGTAATGAAGCGATGATCCCATCCAAGAACTGGGTGAGGTTTGTTCTCGAACAGCCCGTTGAGTCGGAGCCAGGCAGGTATATGAAATATAGCTGTGGTAATTCGCATCTGTTAAGCGCTATATTGCAGAAGGCAACACAAATGAATACAGTTGATTTTGCGAAGAAGAATCTGTTTGGACCGTTAGGTATTGAAGATTTTAAATGGTATCAGGATGCACACGGGATTGCGATCGGTGGATTCAGCATGGCAATGAAGACAGAGGATATGCTGAAATTCGGGCTGCTATACTTACATGACGGAAAATGGAATTCGAAACAGCTGGTTCCCGCCGAGTGGATTGATAAATCAACAAGAAGCCTGGCGGTAGAGGAAACGTCATACGGCTACCATTGGTGGATATTAAGAGACAAGAATACCTTAAGCGAAGAGGATAAGACCTTCTATGCCATGGGTATGGGCGGGCAATACATCTTTGTTAACAAACAGAGACAGCTAGCTGCTGTGTTTACAAGTAATCTAACCGATGATGTTTCAAGTCCAATCCATTATTATAAAAATTATATTTTGGATAATAAGATTATGGTTTAGCATAAGGGCTCATGGAAGCTGCGAGAGGGATAAACGAAGATGAAAATTATCGTAACAGGTGGAGCAATTATACGAGATAAGCTCGGCCGGATATTAATGCAGAGAAGATCGGATTATGGGGATTGGGGTCTCCCAGGTGGTGGAATGGAGGCTGGTGAGTCCATTGAAGAGACAATGATAAGAGAAGTCTTTGAGGAAACAGGCCTTTTGGTGAAACAGCATGAGCTTTATTCCGTTTATAGCGGCTCACGAATGAAATATCGGTATCCAGATGGAAATGAAGTCGTTTTTGTCATGTTTATTTTTCATGCTGAAGCAGACTTGGAGGGCAGGATTGCTGAAGACGACCGTACTCTTATTTATAACGATGTCAATCAGGAATCTCTAACTCTTGAATTTAAATTCCTTGAAGAGATTGTAATAGAGGATGTAAGCTCAGTGCAAAGGCCCGTATTTGAAGATTTGAAAAGAGGTCTCCGGTCTGAAGCCGATAAAGCAGAACAATTGTAAGTTTAAAAGGAGAATTCATGCACATGAAGTTTAGAGAAGTGATTCCTATCCTACGGATCTTCGAT
Organism: Paenibacillus sp. TCA20; assembly: GCF_000732325.1. Classification (GTDB taxonomy): domain Bacteria; phylum Bacillota; class Bacilli; order Paenibacillales; family Paenibacillaceae; genus Paenibacillus; species Paenibacillus urinalis. The sequence goes on along the minus strand of NZ_BBIW01000002.1, from coordinate 201,300 downwards.
GAGAGGAAGGCAAGAGAGTTTTATATCGAATACTTAGAGTTTCAGGTGGATTGGGAGCATCGTTTTGAGATGAATCTACCTTTGTATATGCAAATATCTAAGAATGGACTTAGGCTACATTTAAGCGAGCATTATGGAGATTGCAGTCCAGGAGGAGCCATTCGAATCGAAATAGATGATATTCAACAATTTCATCAATATCTGCTAGCCAAACAATATCACTTCTCCAGACCTGGATTAGAAAGCATGCCATGGGGCAGTGAGGAATGCTGTGTCATTGATCCATTTGGAAACAGGCTTATTTTTTACGGGTCCACAGTTAAGTAAGTATTACGAGCAGGAGGTGAAGAATGAGCAGCCCTATCGTCTATCAAATAGATCAGGTTTCCTTTTGCCTTAAGGAACATCTTGATTTCAGTTGGCTTAGTCAGCTTGGAACTGTATTTACGGTGTTTGATCAGCAGGATTCAGGTAATATCAGCTTTGGGGTTGAGCAGGCAGGAGAGAAGCGGTTTGTAAAATTTGCCGGAGCCCGGACGATGGAATACGAAGGAGACCCTCAGCATGCAGTCGCTAAATTGATGGAAGCTGCCTCGTTATATAAGGAGTTAAACCATCCGGTGTTAGTGGAGCTTATCGATCATTATGAAGTCGATTCAGGATATGTGGCTATATTCAGATGGTTTGATGGCGAATGCCTTCACTCTCACTGGGCTTATCCTCCCCCAGCCAAATATACAGATCCTGACTCTCCCTTCTATAGGTTCAAGCATTTATCCATTGAGAACAGACTGCAGTCATTAAACCGTATCTTTGACTTTCATGTTTTTGTAGAGGAAAAAGGCTATGTCGCCATTGATTTCTATGATGGAAGTCTTCTATATGATTTTGTGAATGGCGAAACTAAAATTTGTGACATTGATTACTATGAGAAGAAACCATTTTACAATCAGATGGGAAGATTATGGGGATCATCCAGATTCATGTCTTCAGAAGAGTTTGAACTCGGCGCAGAAATTGATAGTCGAACCAATGTGTATACCATGGGAGCGACGGCGTTCGTGTTATTGGGTGGTGAGCTTGAGCGAACCCTTGAGAGATGGGATGCAAATGAAGCACTGTATAAGGTGGCACGGAAAGCAACTAGTCAGGACAGGCACGAGAGATATAGCTCTGTAAAAGAGTTTTATAAGGCATGGACTGAAGCTTTAGATGAGTAAGTATGTAAAGGTAAGATAGAGGACTCTCAAGATGGAGTAGTATGCGGTTTATAAGAAACTATATGAGATAAACTGTATTTAATTTGGAGGCTGATTAGGTTGAAGAAGTTTACCGAAATCGGAATCGGCAATCGATGGTTCATCCGAACCGAATTTGAGCATGAGGATGGATCGGAAAGTGAAATCAAGGGCTTTACGAGACCCTTCAAGCTGAAATCGGTATATATTCGAATTTGGGTAGGCAAGAAAGTACTGATAATAGATTCAAAGGAAGGAATAAAGTGGGTAGGGAAGGGAAAGAAAAAACTTAAATTGTTAGTTGGGTTTTATGGGATTTGATAAAAATTCGATACTAAGTCGTTTCAATATATATATAGATATAATGACCCTGCCTAAGATAGAATGACCTATCTGAGACAGGGTTATTTTGAATTCATTTCCGTATTGATCGTACCCGAACAAAAGTTTGGTTATAATCAAATATTACCAGTAAAATTATGGTATGATTCTTTCGTGTCAGATAGGAATACATAATGTATCAATGAGACGGAGGATCATAAGATATGACGACAGTAACTTATAACCACTCAGTAGTTTCCTCAAATTCGTTACTAGATCTGGTGAGTGAGTTGTATCCAATTGGGGAAGTGAAGGAGTGTCGCTTTCTAGTAAACGGATTAAATGATACATATTTAGTGAAAACTTCAACAGAACAATATGTTCTGAGGATATACAAAGCCCATTGGCGCACCAAAGCAGATATTTTGTTCGAGGTGGAGCTTCTGAATGATTTGAAAGCAAAGGGAATATCCGTTTCTTCCCCGGTACCAACAAAAAATAACGAATATCTGTATGATTTACAGGCACCTGAAGGTTTGCGTTACATGGTGCTATTTACATACGCAGACGGTGAGTATTCTGAAGCAGAGGATAAAAGTGAATGGTTTGGTGAAGAGGTAGCTCGAATGCATCTTGCTATGGATGATTTTAAAAGTGAACATACCAGATTTGAGATTGATTTGAATCATCTTTTGGATGAGCCGTTACAGAATATTCGTCCTTTTTTATCGCATAGACCTGAGGACTTCGATTTCTTGCAAACGTTATCCGTCGAACTACGAAGTCGAATTGAAGAATTATCACATGATCTTGAGTGGGGTGTATGTCATGGCGATCTCCACGGAGGAAATGTACATTTTCATGAAGATACGCTGACGCAGTTTGACTTTGATTGCTGTGGATATGGATACCGATCGTATGACGTTTCGGTGTATCTTTGGAACAAAGTGATGCATAAAGAGAAGGATGCTTTTGAGAACAAGAATTGGACATTATTTATTAACTCCTATCAAAAGATCAAACCCCTGTCTAGTACGGAACTCAGCGCTATTCCTTTATTCGTAGCGATCAGAGATATTTGGCTAATGGGTCTTCATACAGGTAATGCACCGATTTGGGGAGCTTGGCAAAATGATCATTATTTTGATGAACATCTAAAGTTCTTGCGGAATTGGTGTGAGGTTCAAGGGATTGTCGCACAAAAACAAGTGTCTAACGGCTAATTGAGAATGTGATAGATTGGAAGCCAGCGGTATTCGAATATGAAAAAGTGAGGTGTTTACATTGGTAATTAAGTAAGATGAGAGAATCTAAATGTGAAATAGCATGCAGATTTTCTCTTTATAAGTTCAGAATCAATTGAAGAGGAGAATTGACATGCTGAAAAAATTGAGTGAATCGATTTATTATTTATCTAATCAAAATGATAAAGAAAGACCAACATTGGGGTTAGTTTGTGGAGAAAAGTATAGTCTCGTGGTCGATGGTGGGAACTCCGCTGTACATGCTAGACAATTTTTGAAGGAAATCGAACATTTAGATGTACCGCCTATCAAATACTTGGTTATAACTCATGCCCATTGGGATCACTTCTTAGGTATGAATGAATTCAATGCGACGGTTATTGTGAATAGCTTAACCCATCAAAAAATGGAGGTTTGGCGAAAGTATTCCTATGATGATCGTTCACTTCAAGAGTATGTAGATTCTAATAAAATAACTTTGCATTGTATGGAAATAATTCAGCAAGAAATACCGGAGAGAGAGCAATTTAAATTGAGTTATCCCGATATAGTGTTCGAAGAATCTCTAACTGTTGATTTGGGGAATAAGGTCTGTATTCTCGAACGGATTAGAAGTACGCACACGGATGATTCTACAATCGTTTATGTCCCCGATGATAAGACTATTTTTCTAGGTGATAGTGTGTATGGGACGACTACGGATGCTATATTTCATTATAAAGCCTCTCAATTACTACCTATGATCGAAGATATCCAAAAGTATGATGTAAATCATTTTCTGCTCGGCCATGAATCCATTTGTGATCTGGATGAGATGAACGTATTCTGGAATCAACTCACCTCGTGCAATAGAGCTGTGAAATCCATATCATTGGATCATGCGATTGAGTGTTTTGAACAAAATAATCTTAGAAGTCCTCAGGGTGACGAGCTTTTCTTCCTGAAAGCCTTTGTAAATGATCAAATATTGATATCGAAATAAAAAGTAGTTGGCAGCCACCAGCCTTGGATAAGAAATATCTAGGGCTGGTGGTTATGAATCTATACAGTATATACCCATATAAGGCAGAGACAGAGCAAATATCATTTTTGGCGTAGAGGAGATTTGAATGTCAAATATCATATTAATAGGACCCATTAGTACAGGGAAATCAACAATTGCTGAATTATTATCTCGTGAAACTAGGCTTCCCAAATGTTCTCTGGATGATATAAGGTTCAAATATTATGAAGAATTAGGTTATGACCACGATCATGCGTTGAAGTTACAAGAAAAGCATGGTTTCTGGGAGAAATATAAATATTGGAAACCGTTTGAAGCTCACTTGGTGGTCAGGGTCCTTGAGGAATACAGAGATCATATTATTGATTTTGGAGCAGGTCATTCTGTATATGAAGATCCAGAGTTATTTGGGAAAGTTGAGAAAGCAATGTTAAATGAACCTTTTGTCTTCTTGTTAATTCCATCACAGGATCGGGAGAAGTCAGCGCAAATTCTATGTGAACGGTCAGGGCTTGACTTCAACCGACATTTTGTTGACCATGAATCGAATTATAAGCTGGCCAAGCAAATCGTATATACCGAAGATCGAGAACCGGAAGAAACGATGAAAGAGATTTTAAGTCAAATTTAAAATGATTATGGGCTATCCATTAATTGCTTTGTAGCCATGATAGTATAAGGAGTGAATGGTATGTATGTTCATCGAAGTCTGGAAGAACAGGATCTTGAGATCATTAGTTCATTTCCGCAAACTGAAAAAGAATTAAAATATGTAAGTCCCAAATTCACGTATCCACTAACACCCTCGCAAATACTTCAAATATCTGAAGGTCGGTTAGAGCTAACGGTAGTACTGGATCAAAAAACTAGCGAAGTGGTTGGCTATGCCAATATTTATAGGGATATTTCGGACGAAAGTATTTGCTGGCTGGGTAACGTTATTGTTTCGCCTATTTATAGAGGTCAAGGAGCAGCTCCGTATTTAATTGAAGTCATGCTGAGCAAGGCTAAATACAACTTGGGGTATCATACGGTACGATTAGCATGTCACAGCACCAACTCGAGAGGTTTAGCTTTTTACACCAAGCAAGGCTTCAAACCGTTCGATATTAAATTAATGAACTTTGGAAATGAGAGATTGATAACGATACATATGCACAAAGAGCTTATTTGAAATTTTATAAAACGGAGAAAGAAAGGATAAACATGAAAATTAAAAACATTGTTATCATCATTTCTATTTTATTAAATCTAGGCTTGATTGCTTACATTTATTCAAGGTCGGATCATATGGAAGATGTCTACTCGGGCATGTCCTTCAACCTTCAGCATGAATTGATTCAGTTAGAGGGCTCAATTGGTTACCAAATAGAGAAGGATTGGTCAGAAGCGGACACCGTAATTGAAAAAATAGAGGATATCAATGAGGATATTGATACGTTAATGGATACCGGTAAAGCATTGGCCTTGATCTCAGAAGAGCAGGAAGAAGATTTGTGGAATCTTTCCCGTTATTTTTCACAGTTTCCGACGTATTCCGGATATCCTAATACAGATTTAACTGCTAGTGATATGAATGAACTTGTAGAACTCAGAAATAATCTTAGGTCAGTCGGATGGGGTATGCACGTAGGGTACTCTGGAGATTGGGACAGCTTCTCAGCAAAAATATATGAATTGATCCGGCTATAATGAAAGGGATATGATCATATGCCATACGATGCCGTAATAACGAGTAAAGAAATAAATATATTGGTAGAGTATCTTCCTTATTTTGAAGACCCCGACTCTATTTTTTTCACTGAGAAAAATGGGTATCTGCTTGAAAGCGAAGAAGTGTTAAGGTTCCGCAAAGAATTGGATCGTACCGGATTTCTCATGGTCTTTGATTGGACAGCGTGGATCAGTGAACATGAGATTTATAGAAATGTGGAACACGATGTTCAAGACCACATTATGAAGTTAGATATGGAAGCCCTTAGAAAATTAATGACCAGCTACATCCGTGGTGATCGATTCAATGAAGGGTTGTTTATACAAGCCATAATTAAAGGACATATCACGCATATACTGTGTAGAACCAAAGAACTTTACAAAATATTGTAGCTCTAGTTAAAACCACGAAGGAAATCGTACCGCTATAACGTCTTCATTTCGAAAGTTGGAAAGAATTCCTTTTTTGAGATATGATGAAACTGCCATATGGATACGAAAAAGGAGCACGATCGCATCCAGATTATACATAGGATGAAGTCCGGAGACAGCAGAGCATATCCAAGCCGCAATAGATGAAGGTCTGTCCCATACATGTACCATTGATCGCGGCGGGGCAGACGAGAACAGGCAAGAATCATTAAGAGGGATCCCGACGAAGCGTGGTTATGAGCGTGATGAGTGGCCCATGGCCATGTGTGCGGAAGGCGGAGAAGGAGCCAGCATTGAATACATAGATCCGTCAGATAATCGGGGAGCGGGCAGAACAAGAGTTGAATTCATTTTTAATTGAACATTTAAAGGAGGGATAGAATCTATCTCTCCTTTTGTTTTTTACTCGACTTGAATCCATTTCAAAAAATTGATTTCAGCAGCTAGATTCAATTTATAAAGAATTTATTAACTTTTCAAAATCTGCAGTTAGACAACGTAGAATGAAGGTCAAGGGGAGGATACAGCATGGAGAAGACAAACGGCAATGCATATCTCGAAACCAGAGGCAATCTGCTGATCGTTGAGGATGATCCTGGAATAGGAAGGATTGTGAGGGATCATTTGCGGCGGGACAACTACTCGGTAACCTGGGCGACAACAGGTCTGGAATGCTGGGAGGACTTCTGCAGCGGGGAATATGACTTGGTCTTGGTAGATTTAATGCTGCCTGAAATGGACGGATTTACACTGTGCAAAAATATTCGGCTCAAGAGCGAGGTTCCCTTGCTGATTACGAGCGCGAGGAGTGAGGATGAGAGCAAGGTCCGAGCTTTTGGACTTGGTGCAGACGATTATATTACGAAGCCCTTCAGCTTGACCGAGCTCTCTTTGCGAGTGGAGGTTCACCTGAGAAAGTATCGTAAATATCAGAAGGACGCCGAGGAAAAATCTCCTATTTTAACCTATTACGGCGGTCTCACTATTGATCTCGTGCTGAAACAGGCTATGGTTGAAAATGAACCTATTGCGCTTACGAGTAAGGAATGGCTGCTGCTCATGCTGCTTGCTTCGCATCCTGGACGACAATTTAGCAAAAGCGAGCTGTATGAACATGTATGGCAGCAGGAGGCGATAGACGGTGGAAATACGGTAACCGTGCATATTAAGAGTCTGAGAATGAAGCTGAAGGATAATATCCGAGATCCCAAGTATATTCAGACCGTATGGGGCAGTGGATATCGCTTTATCGGTGAGCCCGAATGAAGCTGAGAACATGGCTGTTGATTGCCTTTGTAATTCTAATGCTGCTTCCCCTTGCGGCTGGAATCGTCCTGTATCAGCTGATTGGTAAACTGGATGAACAGCGTTCTTTTACAGATTATATGGCTGCTTCATCGGAAATATCTGCAGCGGAATCCCATTTGCAGAACCCGGAGCTGTATCGCTTCAGAACGGTATGGGATGTACAAGAGCTTGATCTGCTCACGAATGACGCGTTAAAGGTTGAACTGTTTAATCCCTATGGTGTGTTGATCTATTCCTCAATGGAAGATAGTGAATATACAGGGTTCGTGCAAACCAGCGAAAGATTGTACAGCAACTTGTACGAAATGCAGATCAATCCCCGCAGTTATATGTTAAAAAAACCAGTGTTTGAGAATGGCAGCCTGGCTGGGATCTACCAGATCACACTAGCTCGCCAGGAATGGAGAGCGGATATTAGAAGCCGGACGGTATGGGTAGCTGGAATTCTTGGCGTATTTATAGCTGTTCTGTTTGTTATTGTTCTGCTCCTCACCCGTCGCAAGCTGATTTTTCCCATGCGTATACTTATCAAGCAAATGAGCTCCTTTGCTGCAAATGAGCCGGTTCCTCCATCTGAGTACCGAGGGGGCGGGGAGATGCGTGAACTGATGGCTCACTTTGAGGATATGAGACAAACCATAGAATCCTCACGGAAGAAGCTTTTACAGCAGCAAGAAGAGAAGGCATTCATGACGGCCGCTCTTTCCCATGATTTGAAGACACCACTCACCTCCATTCGGGCTTATGCTGAGGAGCTCGATACGAATAAGCTTACAAGTGAAGAGCGTCAGGAGTATCTTGGCTTCATGATGGGGCAGGTGGATCGGATGAGACACATGCTGGATGATTTGAACCTCTATGCAACGCTGGAATCCAAAATAACGAATAAAGAGCGTGCACTTGTCGATAGTGAGGAGTTCATGGAAATGCTGCTGGCGGGTTATGAGTCACTGGCGTGGACCAATAACATTCATCTGGAAACGTCCATTTCAGTGAGTGGGAATATTGAACTGGATCCTCAGCTGATCCTGCGGATGATGGATAATCTGATCGCGAATGCCATCAAATATTCACCGCGGGGAAGCGTGCTTTATCTTGCAGCGTTATCCCCTGGGTGCAGCGTCCCGGAATGGATTTGTCCTCCGTATAGATCCAGAGTAGAACAGCAATTAAAGGATCCGGTTAAGAACATACTGCTGCTCATTCAGAATGAAGGAGAGTCCATACCATTCGAAATTCAGGACAGGCTGTTTGAGCCGTTTTATCAGAGAGAAGCGTCGAGGAATCAAGCCAGTTCAGGCAGCTTTGGACTAGGTTTGACGATTGCTAAGAGAGTCATTGAACAGCACGAAGGAATGATAGAGCTGATGTCAGAGGAGCCGTATGGGACACTGGTTGTATGCGGATTGCCTCTTCACAATAAGGAGATGAGAATGAATGAGACAAATCAAGTATGCAACGATGAGCACACGAAAAGGTAATCAGGTGATGGGAATCCTCGGAAGTGTATTGCTTACAGGGATGCTGTTAACCGGCTGTCAGTCTGGAGAAGCATTAGCCTATACAGGTGAAGAGATGGTGGAGAAAGCGATCCAAGAAAGTAATAAGCCCGTCTCTTATTATGCCGAAGGAGAGATGACCCTTTTTGAAGGAGAAAAGAAAACAGAAAGCATGACGATCAAAGAGTGGTATAACGCTGATAATGGCAACAACCGCAATGAAATTGTTACACCGGATACGGGGAAGAGCATCTCAGTAAACGATGGACAGCAAGTTACTGTGTATGAGGAAGGCGGAAATACTGCCTACACAATGGAGTCTCTTGAAAACGAAGCGATGCAAAGCTCGCCAAAGGATAAAGTGTTAAGCCAGCTTGAACGTATGCGGAGTACACATACCATTGAAACCGTAGGCAAAGAGAAGTGGCTCGATCAAGATGTATATCATATTAAGGCCACTCCATCAGATAAGGATGCGAATAGCCTGATCGGTTCACAGGAATACTGGGTGAATGCTAAAGATTGGATGGTTGTGAAATCAAAGGTCACCTCAGGAGATATTACGACGGAATTTGCTTATACTTTGCTGGATAAGTCCCCGGAATTTACACCTGATACATTTAAACTGAATATTCCTGAGGACGCAGAAATTATCGCCTTGGACAATATGGGGCCTCAAACGATAACGATCGAAGAAGCCAGGGAGGCCTTAGGTCAATCTTACTTGCAAATGCCTGCTGAAGGATTTGATCAAGTATCCGTAGAAATGTACGAAGCAAGCGGAGAGCTGGATCGAAATGAAGTTTCAATCAACTATTTGGTAGACGGTAAGACACCGCTAAGTCTGTCTATTTTCAAATCTCCCGGGGATGATGTTCAGGATGGTGAATTTGGAGAGAAGGTCACAGTAAGAGGTCAAAAAGGGGACTATATGAAAGAAATCAATATCATCAGCTGGGATGAGGAAGGTCTCAGGTACAGTCTAATGGCCGATCAGCAGGGAGCTCAAACCGAGATCGATCAGTTACTAGAATGGGCGGAATTACTGACAGAGGAACGGGAATGAATACAAGTTACCATACTCCATAGCGGTTACAGAGAACGATTTAGCGTATGCTGGGTCGTTCTTTTCATGACTGCACGTAATTTATACTTCAGGCTTGGATGATAGAAGTATAGGCTTGATCAGACTAGAGATTCTTGCTTTAAAAGCAAGCCTCACTTGTAATAAAATGGATATAAGTTAAGGAAGGAGGAGGTATATCAGTGAGCAGGTTAGTCATCATCACCGTGGGTAAGACACATAGTGGAAAAACGACGTTTGCCCGAGCTTTGGAGCAAGAGCTTCATCGTTCCCTCGTCATTGACCAAGATAATCATGCAGCATTTATCAATACATATTATAGAAGCTTACTGCCTACACATGGGCCTAACCATATCAAATTCGCTGTCACTCAAACCATTGTCGACTACGCGGTAGAGCAGACAGACTATCATCTCATTCTATGCAATTCGAATCGGAGCTACAGAAGTCGTTTAGATTTGTTAACCAGGTTTCATAAAAATGGATTTATCAGTGTCATTGTTCATCTAGATCCTCCGGATCATGTCCTTCAGGAGCGAGTTGCTCGTAGTCAGCGGGATACAGCGATATTTAGAAGTGCGTCATCTTTTAAAGAGGTGCTTCACCGACAGCAAGCTGAGACAAGGAATGCCGATGTGGTATTACCATCCGAAGGAGAAGCAAATTATTTGTTTCATGTAACTCATCCTGATGGAATCCGTGAAGCCATTCATTGCATTATTGATCTGGCTAATCTACATGTGCCGCCTTCTGATAAAGCAGCCAGGAAAATGCAAGAACAGGACGGAGAATTGTGAATACAGTTGTTTATTCAGAATTACTTTTAAATTGGAACTACTGTCGTTTTATTATTTTTCCTCTAATAGTATAATAAATGTATCTATTAATAGAATGAACAAAAACTAGAACGCTTCTTTGGTAAATCTGTAAGATAATTAAAGGGGAATGGTTATGATTAAAACGCAGCCAGTTGATCGGAGAGTGACTAAGACCAAACAGGCATTAAAAGAGGCTCTGCTGAAGTGGATGTTATTCAAATCATTCAATGAAATTACAATAACGGACATTGTAATTTCAGCAGAATTAAATAGAGGTACTTTTTACAAGCATTACTCCTGTAAAGAGGAGCTGTTGGAGGAAGTTTTTGAGGATGTTCTATCTGATCTGATCTACGCGTATCGGAGCCCTTATATGAATTATCAGAACTTTAATATACAAAGCCTAGATCCGTCAGCCATTAAAATTTTCGACCATGTACAGCAATTTCGTTCCTTCTATACTTTATTAGTAAAATCAAGTATATTGCCGGAGTATTATACTCGCATATACGAAGCGCTAAAAAGTTTATATATGGAGGATGTAACGATAATTTCTCCTAACCCGGCGATTGATAAAGAACTCATGGCATGCTATCAGGCCAATGCTGTCCTGGGAATGATTACAGAATGGGTGCAAAGTAATTATAAATATAATCCTACGTATATGGCTGAGCAGCTGCTGGAATTGACAAGGCTTAATCGTTCGAATGAAACATATCATACAAATTTTAGTGAGGCTTAAAGTAAGAGCTTCGGTTGTTCATCACCGAAGCTCTTACATAGCTTTATTTATCAGTTGCTTGTCCAGCCGCCATCGACAGGTAGTTCAACCCCAGTGATGAATTTGGCTTCATCGGAAGCAAGGAACAAGTAAGCATGAGCAATATCCATAGCTTCCCCTGCATGAGGAGGGAGGGGCGCCAAATTCTTGTAGTTCTCACCCATCTCTACTTGTGATTTAATGCCGGCCTTCTCAACCATTCCAGTGAATATAGCTCCCGGGTGAACAGAGTTAACACGGATGTTATCTTTTCCGAACCATTGAGCTGCATGCTTCGTCAATGAACGGACTGCGCCTTTAGAAGCACTATATGCAGCACCTTGTGCGTCAGCGATACCGCCAATAATTCCTGCAATCGAAGAGGTATTTACAATAGAACCCTTCCCGTTCTTTTGCATGTGTGGAATGACAGCTTTCATACCGAGCCATACACCAGAAGTGTTAATGTCCATAACCTTATTCCAATCGGTTACTTCAGCATCGAGTATGCCTTTAGCAATATGAATACCGGCATTGTTCACTAGAATATCGATCTTTCCATATTTAGCGATCGTTTCTTCTACAACGACATTCCATGATTCAGGATTTGATACATCAAGCTTAAGTGCGACGGCATCTCCTCCTGAAGCGATAATTTCGTTTACTTTTTCTTGCAGGACGTCTTGGACGACGTCAGTAGCTACCACCTTTGCTCCTTCTCTTGCAAAGAGTTGGGCTCCAGCAAGACCCATGCCGCTAGCTGCTCCTGTAATGATTGCTACTTTACCTGTTAATCTTCCCATGTTCAAACATCCTTTCTATTAATACATCATTAAGGTATAAGAGTGGTGTATTCCATACGTGTAGAACGTCGAATTTCCTAACCCTACGTGTTACGGTATTAGTATAATTTGAATGCTACTGAAGCTCAATCAGCAAATGAAAGCGCTTTTGTTGCTTAAGCAATACATAAAACAGTTGTGATGATTATGTTAGGTAATATGTAAGAAAACGAACAGATGCATAGTAAAGTGTTTATTTTTGTGTTGTTCTTATTATCAGAATACAGGGGGCCGATATGGAGAATTTATGCGATCAAGTGATATTAAATGCGTTGAAGATGAACATCTTTGCAGATTAGAGAGGTGGAGGAAACGGAACATGAACATCGATAAGCTATTCGAAACTGAACCGGAGTTTGAAACGAGTAAGCTGTTATTAAGAAAAATAACGCTGGATGATATAGATGCGTACTATGAGCTAGCTTCTGACCCCGCTGTTGCCAAGTATACATTGTGGGACACGCATCAATCTATTACAGATTCCAGAGCATTTTTAGGACAATTAATTCAGAAGTATAACGAGAAGGAAGCATATCACTGGGGCATTATTGATAAAGCCAAAAATAAGCTGATCGGCAGAACAGGATTTATTCTGTGGGATTTGGCTCACGAGAGGACTGAGATTGGATTTGCCCTTTCGCGTCTGTATTGGAATCAAGGTATAATTACGGGAGTCACCCGCCTGATTATCGAGTATGGTTTTATGCAGTTGGGCTTTAATCGCATTGAAGGGAGATGCAGTTATAATAATGCTGGCTCGGCACGGGCAATGGAGAAGCTGGGAATGAGATGGGAAGGGATATTAAGAGGTCAGCTGAAAATGAAGGGAGAGTTCGTGGATCAAAGAATGTATGCCATTTTAAGGGATGATTTTGATAGGGTTAACATTAGTTCTACATTATAAGTTCTCAAAGCTCTCAAATTTTGAAATCAACAACAGGAGGTAAAAGCAATGATCGTTATGATCAATGGGGCATTCGGGGCAGGAAAGACAACGCAAGCAGAAAATTTAGCAAAGCTTATTCCTAACAGCATGATAGTAGATCTAGAGTTGTCTGGTTATTTGCTAAGAGAGTTAATACCTGAATCGATGAGACAGGAGCATGAGCGAAGCGGAGATTTTCAAGATTTGGACTTGTGGAGAGTGCTTGTGGTAGAAGTTGCGAAGCTGGTCAAGCTCAAGTACGACAGAACCCTTATTGTGCCAATGACGCTGTATAAATCACAAAATTATAGCTACATTAGAGAATCGTTTGAGAAGCTGGATACAGTATACCATTTCACCTTGATGGCTTCTAAGGCATCGATCCATGAGAGGTTAACCATTCGAGGAGATACTGTAGGCGGATGGCAGTTTCAACAGACAGAAAAATGCTTGAGTGCTCTTCAAGCTAGTGCCTTCGCAGAACATATTGATTCCGAAAAACTCTGTGCAGATGAAATCACGCAGTACATATTGAAGAAAATTGGATTACAATGAATGTTTGGGAGGGGCTAGATTGAAAACATTCACTGTCATTTCCCGATTAGGCGAGTTTCAAGGATATGGTACAAGCGAGGTTGTATTTTTTGATCGCTATGACGAGCTATCCCAAAAAGTCATTCGCCACTATATTCTCATGCATGAAGGCGTCAAAATAATGCACGAACCTTTTGGATGGACAAACGAATGGTATGTTGATTTAGTAGATATTAAAATGAATAATGACGGTGAGATCAAGTTAACTGATTTGTACATAGATATAGTTGTAGAAGGCAAAGGACCGACTTACAGATTGATTGACTTAGAAGAATATGCAGATGCGGTAAGCCAAGGTTTAATCGACATAAAGGACATGAACAAGCACTTGGCTCAGGTTCAAATGTTTCTTGAAAATTATCTTCATAGAGGAAAAGTGTTCCCTCCTAAACAGATTGAAGAGCTTTGCAAAGTAAATATTGGTGGAGAGGACAACTGCCGATGATTGATGCAAAGGATTTTGCACAAATTCAGGAATTATGCACCAGATTAAAGCTGGGCATAGTTGCACGAACACCAGAGCAGGTTACTGGTGGATTGCTGCACAAGATGTATTCCATTGTTACTGACCGCGGAACCTATGCAATAAAGATGTTAAATCCTGAAATAATGCAGAGGCCCACAGCACTTCGGAATTACAAAGATGCCGAACGTATTGCCAAAATGGCTGCAATGAATCAAATATCTGCATTGCCGGCGATCTCAGTCGATGACGAGTCTATTCATCTGGTTGGATCTAACTTTTATCTCTTATTTGACTGGATTGAAGGTGGAAGCTTGAGTCTGGACCAAATACGGCCGACTCATTGTGAGATCGTTGGGGATTTGCTGGCAAGGATTCATGCTGTTGATTTTGCGGTTATAGGTGTTGCTGATCATAATTCACAAGATGTTTCCATTATCAATTGGAACTATTATTTAGAAAATGGAAAGGCCGCTAGTGCGGTTTGGGCTAAGCTGTTAGAAGAAAATCTGGATCTAATGTATGAGTGGAATGCTCGAGCAGTGGCTGCCGTTAAGGTATTAAGTGCAATGGATCGGGTTATAAGCCATCGAGATTTGGATCCCAAGAATATAATGTGGCATGATGATGTGCCTATAATTATTGACTGGGAAGCAGCGGGTTACATAAATCAATGGCAGGATATGACGGAGACGTTACTCTATTGGTCTGTTGATGCAAATGGACGAATAATTCCTGAGAAATTCACAGCTTTCATGAGAGGATACAAAAAGCAACCAGCTTCGATGGAGATAGACTGGCGACCTGTGCTGTATAATGGAATGGTAGGGAAGCTGGATTGGCTGGAATATAATTTAAAACGATCTTTGTGTATGGGGTGCAGGGATGCACAGGAACAACATCTAGGAGAAAAACAGGTTATATTAACGCTAGCAGAAATCCGACATTATATCGAATTAATCCCTACCGTAGAGAAATGGTTGCAATACGATTTCAATACATGAGTGTAAAAAGGAGAATTGAGATGCCATACACTAACCTATTGTTTGACCTGGACGGCACATTAACTGATCCGAAGCTGGGTATTACAAAGTCGGTTCAATATGCGCTGGATAAAATGAATATTGCTGTTGCTAGTCTGGAGGAGCTGAACAAATTCATCGGACCACCGCTGCGTGTTTCCTTCAAAGATTTTTATCAATTGGATGAGGCACAGATTGAAGCTGCAGTTGATTATTATCGAGAATATTTTAGTGTTACCGGACTGTTCGAGAACGCTGTATTTCCTGGAGTTAGAGAGATGCTCGATCGTTTAAGCAGCGACCCACAGATGCGGTTGTTTATTGCGACTTCCAAGCCGGAAGTATATGCGAAGCAAATATTGGAGCACTACGAGCTCAGCTCCTATTTTGAATACATATGTGGTAGCGAGCTGGATGGTGCACGATCTGCCAAAGCTGAAATTATCGGGTATCTCATGGATAATTACAATTTGGATCCAGTCCAAACGGTAATGATTGGCGACCGTAAACATGACATTATCGGTGCTCATCATCAACATATCGCCTCCATTGCGGTGGGATTTGGGTACGGTTGCGAGGAAGAGCTGACCGCAGAGCAGCCAACACACTATGTAAAAAGTGTGGAAGAATTGAGCGACTTCTTATCTTTGAATCACCAACAACTCAATCCGTTTATACAATCGCAGTTATAGCTTGCTATAACTAATTAGAGAATTGGAGGTTGACCATGATAACTTATCGAGAGCTCACCCCTGCAGATGTACATCAATTAAAGGAGATTGATCGCTCTGAGCATATTGAGCTCATATACGAAATGGACAATGATCAGCTAGTTGAGATCAAGACGGATCACGAGTGTCCAAACTGGGACGACGTGTTGCTGTGTGAAATGGAGGAAAGGTTCATCTACGAGCTTGAAAAAGGCGGAATGGCCGTTGGTGCATTTGCAGGCGATATCTTGGTCGGATTCGGAGTGCTTGCCCACAAGCCTAGAGGTGTTCGACAGGATCAACTACAAGTGGATCTTATGTATGTGTCGAGACAATATAGGAGACAAGGCATTGGTACTCAACTGTTGGATAGGCTTTCAGAAGAGGCCAGGTCAAGGGGAGCTGCCGCTTTATACATCTCGTCAACAGAGACAAGCTCAGCGGTTTCTTTTTACCAGAGTAATGGAAGTCATTTAACTAAAGAAATCGATGAAGAGCTGTTTAACAAGGAACCAAAAGATATTCATATGAGGATTAAGCTTTAGGAACGGCTTCATGCTATGGTAGTTAATATCGATGTTAATTAATTAATTTTTTTAGAGATATTACTTCGAAAACGTTTCATATATATTCCATAATTGTTTAATTGTATGTTATATTGATAATGTTTCAATTATCCAAAGAAAGGAGATTGCAGGCGTTCGATTTATTTATTCGAAAATAATAGGAGGTGTCTCGATGATTAGAAAAAAACTCTTCTCAGTTCTGGCATCCGTAACGCTTATTGCAACTTCTCTGTTTATTCCACATCAGCCGGCTGAGGCGGCAAGCATCACAAACAATGCAACTTATCAGTTGATTAACCGCAACAGTGGCAAGGCGCTTGAAATCTTCGAGTATTCACATGACAACGGCGGAAATGCGGTGCAGTGGGCTGATCTAAATGGGGACAATCAGTATTGGCGCTTTGTTAGTGTTGGAAGCGGTTACTATTCTTTGGTTAATGCGAATAGTGGCCGTGCTCTTGAAGTATTAGGCTGGTCTACAGCAGACGGTGGAAATGTAGTACAATGGCAGAATTTTAGACAGAATTATAATCAGCACTGGAGATTGGTCGATATTGACGGACACGTTCAGTTGATCAACCGCCATTCAGGCAAAGCTCTTGAGGTATATAATCATTCGACTGCCGATGGAGCAAATGTCGTACAGTGGACAAGTACAGGGAATCCTAACCAGCAATGGCAGCTGGTCAAAGTATCACCGAATGGAACAACGACCGTAAATTCGACGATTGTCGTTGAAGCAGGACAAGTATTTGATGGGCTCGGACGGCGCTATGTCGCTGGATCGGCACTAGGTGATGGCAGTCAGGATGAGGGACAAGATCCAGTGTTCCGTCTGGAGAATGGAGCAACATTGAAAAATGTTGTGATTGGTGCTCCAGCAGCGGATGGTGTTCACGTATATGGTAACGCTTACTTAGCCAATATTGTCTGGGAGGACATTGGGGAAGATGCACTCACTCTGAAGAGCTCTGGAACGGTTACTCTGAACGGTGGAGCAGCTTACAACGGAGCAGACAAGGTCATCATGTTAAATGCTCCTGGTCGGTTGAATGTATACAACTTTGTCTCAAGCAATGCAGGAAAGCTCATCCGTCAAGTTGGAGGATCTACTTTTAAAGTTGAAGTCTTTATTGATAGCTCTGACATCTCCAATATGGATGAATCGATATTCCGAACAGATAGCACAACCAGTACGGTATCTATGACGAATACAATCTATTCGAATGTCGGTCAGAAATGGTACAACGTGAAGAATGTATATGAGAATAATAACACGGAGTATTAAATAATAGGTGCAGTAATGCATTTTATAAAATGATATGATCGAATAAAGAATGGGACGTTTTCTAACACACAGAAGCGTTCCATTTTTTATGTTCAATAATGTATTAATTCATAAGTTTGGTTTACAATTAAAGTAAAAAGTGATATCATAAATATATCAAAACAATATTGTAGAGAGATGCGGTGATGTTTATTGTTCCAGGAGAAAAAAGTATTTCGTGTAAATGGATTTGTAGGTCTGCTTGTAGTTTTTGTGCTAATCGCTGCAGGAGTCTTTGCCTTTAGTACAGGTGAAACTGCAGGATATATTAATGGCTCCATTCTTGCTGTCGTTGCTGTCTTGCTGTCTACGGGAATGACAGTTGTCCAGCCGAATCAAGCGATGGTACTTACATTTTTCGGTAAGTATATGGGGGTTATTCGTGACAGTGGGTTTTATATGACCATTCCGCTCTCAGCACAGAAGAAGGTTTCGCTGCGTGTCCGTAACTTCAACAGCTCGATGCTCAAAGTAAATGATGTAGAAGGGAACCCTATTGAGATTGAAGCCGTAGTTGTTTTCTCTGTCGTGGATTCCGCAAAGGCACTGTTTGAGGTTGATGATTATGAATCCTTTGTAGAAATTCAGAGCGAGACTGCACTGCGCCATGTGGCAAGTAAATATGCTTACGATAATCTAGACGGAGCTGGATTCTCTCTGCGAAGCAATGCGGAAGAGATCGCCATGGAGCTCACCAATGAGCTGCAGGCTCGTCTGGAAATTGCAGGAGTTAACGTGCGTGAATCCCGCCTGACACATCTGGCATACTCTACTGAGATTGCAAGTGCAATGCTGCAAAGACAACAGGCATCTGCCATTATCTCCGCTCGGGAGAAAATAGTAGAAGGTGCGGTAACAATGGTACAGCTTGCGATTGAACGGCTTGAGAAAGAAGGAGCTGTTGAACTTGACGAGGAACGCAAAGCTGCGATGATTAATAATCTGCTTGTTGCTGTCGTTTCTGATCGTTCTGCCCAGCCGGTCATTAACACCAGCACCATTTATTAATGAGAGACATCCGTATTAATGGCAGGTAAGAAGAAGAGCTTCCCTCTCCGCCTCGACCAGGCTACGTATGAGGCTTTGGAGCGCTGGGCAGCTGATGAATTCCGAAGCGTAAATGGTCATATTGAGTTTCTGTTAAGAGAAGCTCTAAGAGATGCGGGGAGACTACCCGGCCCTAAGCGGATTACTGACAATAACGAAGAGTGACAAGAGTATAATGTAACAAGACTTTCGCATCAGTTAGGTTAAGCCTTAACAATTACGTATATAATAGGGAATAGGAAGAAGAGGAGCTGTCTTTTAGATGACGCTGCTCTTTTCCGCATTTCAAGGCTTCATTCACATAATGTTTATAATTTTGACAAAAGAATGTTAGGAAATAGCTACAAAGGGTCATTTAGTTCACTGACAATATGGTTTATCCTTAACATATAAAGCAAAGCAATACATTAGAAGTTTCTCGAGAGGACTTGTTTACGTATGAACAAAAAGCTAATGAAATCTTGGCCGTTCCTGGCAATTGGGCTTGCAGCCATTCTTGTTATAGGTGGTTTGATCATCTTCTTCCAAGGGAACAGCATGGTTCCATCTGCTCTGGATAGAGGACAGACCGTACAAGAAGAAGAGGATTTAAGTAATTATGAGATTGTAACTGTTGAAATTAATGATAAGGGGTTCTCTCCTAGTCATATCGAAGTGAAGCAAGGTGTACCAACGAAGATCAACTTTAAGAAGGTGACGAACCTTACTCATATTACCAGCCTTGTCTCAGAGGATTTTGATATGCTTCAATATTTGGAAAAAGGCGATAATTATTATACCGTGGATACAACACTTGAGCCGGGAACTTATAATTTCAATTGCGGTATGTATATGACCTTTGGAACACTAACCGTTAAATGACAATAGCAAGAAGCAGTGTCTTATCGTTATCGCTTAGGATAAGATCACTGCTTCTTTTTTTGTAGCTTGTTTAAAGTTTTGGTTGTCCACCTATTTATTCAATAATCTATGCGTTGACTTCCTATGCGTTGACTTCAGCAGCGATGGCAGCAGTCTTCTTGCCCTGCTTCTGCAGCCATGTTTTTCTCCATTGCAGACTCATGGTAACCACGAGAATACAAGCGGCAGCAGCGACGACGCTTAAAATTAAGAATCCAGGGGTGTAGCTTCCAACCGATTTGTATAGGTTTCCGAGAAGAAGCGGCAGCGCATATCCACCCAATCCTCCGGCCGCACCGACAATTCCTGTCATGAGACCAATCTCGGCGCCGAACCGCAGCGGAACGAGCTGAAACACGGAACCGTTACCCGCACCAAGGCACATCATGCCGATGAACAAGAGCACAACGACGACCGGGAGTGGAGGCAGGAATGAAACACCTACCAGCATGAGAGCAGCTCCTGCATAGAGGAATGTCAGAATACGTGTTCCGCCGAAGCGGTCAGAGAGCATGCCCCCGACGGGCCGGAAGAAGCTGCCTGCAATAATACAGAAAGTTGCGATATCGGCTGCCTGTACAGCAGATAGCCCATATTGAGTATTGAAGAAGATCGTTAGATAATTGGATAGACCGACAAAACCACCGAAGGTAACACAGTAAAATAAACAGAGAATCAGTGCGTCCTTTTGTTTTAAGACATGGGCATATTGAGCAAAGGTCTTTGGAGCAGGACGATTCGGGCTGTTCTTGGCAAAGATCGTAAAGAGGATAAAGACGATGATGATGGGAATCATGGCGAGTCCGAATACGACTTCCCAGCTTCCGAAATGTGTAGCAAGCCGGTTGGCAAATAGAGTAGCAAGTACGGTTCCACTGTTACCTGCTCCGGCAATTCCCATGGCCAGACCCTGATGCTCTTTGGGATACCACTGGCTCGCCAGCGGAAGTGCTGCGGCAAAGGAAGCGCCAGCTACACCAAGGAGCAGTGCAACAACATACAACTGATCAAGTGAGCTGACCCACTGCCAGCCGAGAACTAAAGGAATCAAGGTAACGATCATCCCGATCTGCGCGGTAAGCTTGGGACCAATGTGGTCGGTCAGATACCCGAAGAGCAGTCGAAGGATAGAGCCGCTCAATACCGGGAGTGCAACCAGATTTGCTTTTTGCGCCGCATCCATCGGATAATCTCCTGCAATAACAACACTAAGCGGACCAATCAGGCCCCAGATCATAAAGCTGATGTCGAAATAAAAAAATGCACCGAAGAGTGTGGGGTTATGCCCGCTTTTCCAGAAACTTTTTTTCTCCATCCTAATCTCTCCCTTTTTATCTTTAATAGATCAGACCCATCATGAAGAGGGATCTCCACTGCATCAAAAAAAGCCGCAATTCGCCCCTTAATTAAAAGGGTTCGAGCTGCGGCCTCATTGCCGTGACACATGATTCACTTCATTGTGAATCACTATGTATTCTGTTTGACTGACTGTACACTGAATTATAGAAATTGAAATTCGATATGTCAAGATACTTAACGCAAATTATTGAAAAAAATGAAAGTAATCGTTTGAAAGCATTTTGTGTTAAAAATATTGACATAGGATCAGGTATCCTATATTCTCTTATATATAAGTTCAGCACAACGGAGTGCTGTTTCGTGAGGCAGCGCAGCCCCTTTTTCTTATGATGAAAAAGGGGCTTTTTTGTTCTTTTTCACTTATATAAAAGATCGTGGTTTCTCTACAGAGATAGGCATGGGATGGAGGAATACTAGATGAAGAAGCAGTTGATTGTCGTTGGGAACGGTATGGCCGGCATGAAATGTATAGAAGAGATTATTCAATTAAACCATGAGCTTTATGAAATAACGGTGATTGGCGCAGAGCCTAGGCCGAACTATAATCGGATCGAATTGTCCAAAGTGCTTCAGGGCGGAACTTCATTTGAAGATATTATTATTCATGACTGGACCTGGTACGAACAGAACGGGATTAAACTTTACACGGGAGAGAAGGTCACACGAATTCATCGGAAGAAAAAAACGATAGAAACTTCCTCTGGAATGAAGCTGTCTTACGATGATCTTCTGATTGCGACAGGCTCATCAGCGTTTATCCCGCCGATCCCGGGAAGTGATCAGGAAGGTGTTATTGCTTTTCGAAGCATGGATGATTGTCTTCTTATGATGGAATACGCCAAGAAATTTAAGAAAGCCATTGTTATTGGCGGAGGACTGCTGGGGCTGGAAGCCGCAAGAGGTCTGCTGAACCTTGGGATGGAGACGGAAGTGATTCATAATGCAGCGTACTTGATGAATAGACAGCTGGATCCGATGTCCGCAGGACTGCTGCAGACGGAGCTGGAAGCGCAAGGAATGAAATTCCGGCTTGGACAGCAAACGGTGCAAATCATTGGAGATGGCCGGGCAAAGGGAATTCGGCTTGCCAGCGGAAGCAAGCTGATGGCGGATCTGGTTGTTTTTGCCGTAGGAATCAGTCCTAATGTGGACATCGGAAGAGACAGTGGTCTTGCCGTGAGTCGGGGGATTATTGTTGATGATTACATGCAGACGAGTGATAAATATATTTATGCAGTCGGAGAATGTGCCGAGCATCAGGGAATCTGTTATGGACTGGTTGCACCACTGTACGATCAGGCAAGAGTGCTGGCACGTAAGCTGTGTCATATGGAAACCGAAGCCTATCAAGGCTCAATTCCCTATTCCAAGCTGAAGGTGTCCGGTGTCGATCTATTCTCTGTTGGGGAGATTGGACCGGATATCAGCATAGCAGTTCAGGAGTATGACCGGCTGCAATTCAAATATAAAAAAGTGACGATACGTGACGGTAAGCTTGCTGGTGCTATTTTATATGGAGATACGACCGAATCTCAGACCATGCTCGGATACATTAAACGTCAAGCAGATGCTCATGAGCTCGCGGCAATAAAGCCCGCACCAGCTGGTGAGAACCGAATGGAAGCTCTTGTTGCCGCGATGCCGGGAGGCGAGACGGTATGTGCCTGCAATCAAGTGTCCAAATCTGCGATTGTGAAGGTCATGGAGAAGGATGGGCTTACGACTGCGGATGAAGTAAAGCAGAAGACGAAGGCATCCGGATCGTGTGGTGGCTGCAGGCCCATGCTGGAGGCACTTGTGAAGGTTACACTGTCCGGTGCTTCGGCGCCAACCAGCGGCATGGAGCTGGAATCCGCTACAGATCAGAGCATCTGCCCCTGCATGACAACCGGACACGAGGAGCTGATACAGCTCATTAGTACGACGGGCACTGAATCGTCAGCAGAAGTACGAGAGCTGATTGATTTAACTACAGACACAGATGGATGCCGGACCTGTGAAGAAACGATTGCATACTACATACAGCGAAACCGATCGCAAGGAACTGAGCATCCATCATTGCCGATCGATACATTTGATAAATTTATAAGCTGGTGCGCTGAGCAGCCGGTTCCTTCTTCCATCTATGCTGCCGCCTCAGAGGAAGCAGAGTCCGTGTTCGGGATCTTGCTGCATGATATAGCTGTTCAGGCGTGCCCCGCTGGATACGAAATCTACGTAGGTGGTCATGCAAGGCATCCTGTAACAGAGGGACAGCTCTTATGTATTACGGACACGAGAGAAGAGGCGATCCGTGCTGCTCAGTTTACGGTGGAGCTCTATAGTACCGAAGGCTGGTTCAACGAGAAAACGTGGGAATGGGTTGAGCGCGCAGGGATTGGAAGCATTCGAGAACGCGTTATGGAGTTGGAGCATAGGCTGCTGGAATTTGCATGAACGATATACATGATAGATATAGATGTGGAGATAAAAGGAAGGAGTGGAATGCAACATGAAAATAGCAGGCTCTACAGAAGTAATAAATCATAATCAAGAAGCAGCTTCGGTACTGCAGGGTGCAATACATCATGCAACGACCCAATGCCCATTCTGCAGTGTGCAGTGCAAAGCGGAGGTCACGGTAGAATCCCGTGAGCTTGTCTCTAAATCGACACCCCGGTTATTTCAGTATGTGACAGAATCCAAAGGGATGCAGAACAAAGCTTCCGAAGGAAGAATGTGTGTCAAGGGCATGAATGCACATCAGCATACGACAAGTGCAAGACGCATTACGTCCCCGTTAATTAAGAAAGACGGTAAACTGATGGAAGCTTCCTGGGACGAAGCGATTCAGTATATTGCGGGAAAGATACAGTCTGTACCTAGCAATGCAGTCGGCGTATACGGCGGTGGATCACTGACTAATGAGACAGCATATATGCTCGGGAAATTTGCGCGGATTGGCATAGGCACTAAATATATAGATTATAATGGCCGATTCTGTATGTCGGCTGCTGCATCCGCTGGAGCTAAGGTGTTTGGAATGGATCGGGGTCTAACCTTTCCTTTAGCTGATATTGAGCATGCAAAATGTATCATACTTGCGGGCACCAATATTGCAGAATGCCAGCCTACACTTATGCCGTATTTTACTAGGGCTCAAGAAAAAGGTGCTTCTATTATTGTGATTGATCCGCGCAGAACATCGACAGCAGCTATGGCTGATCTTCATCTTGCTGTACGTCCGGGAATGGATATGCTGCTTGCTGACGGAATGCTGAAACGGCTGAGGGAGCAGGGGCTCTTGGATCAGGCTTTTATTACAAATAGAACAAATGGCTATGAACAATTGACAGCATATCTGGATAAGCTCGATTGGAATTATATTACAGATAACACCGGGGTATCCGAAGAAAATTTGAAGCTTGCAGCTGACATGTTTGGTAAGGCCAAGACAGGTATGGTGTTAACGGCGAGAGGGGTGGAGCAGCAGACAGACGGACACCTCGCGGTCAGACATTTTATTAATTTGCTGCTTGCGACAGGGAAGATCGGCCGTCAAGGCTGCGGGTACGGAGCAATCACAGGTCAAGGGAACGGACAGGGAGGCAGGGAGCATGGTCAAAAGGCTGATCAGCTCCCTGGATACCGCTCCATTGAGGATGAGCAGGACCGTAATTACATCGCTTCTGTGTGGGGCGTTGAACCTGATGAAATTCCTAGAAAAGGAGTATCTGCTTACGAAATGATGGAGCTCGTTCATACAGGGGCAATTGAAGCGCTGTTTGTGATGGGCTCGAATCCCATTGTTTCGAATCCTAACGCTACACTCGTCGAAGAAGCTCTGGAGAAGGTTCCTTTCTTGGCGGTGGCGGATATGTTCCTATCCGAAACGGCACGCTTAGCGGATGTTGTTCTACCCGTAAGCTCATATATAGAGAACACGGGTACGCTCACGAATCTGGAAGGGCGGGTACTCCTGCGTGAAGCGGTGACGCCGCCGCCCGGGGATTGCAGGCATGATTGGGAGATTCTTCGGGAGCTTGCAGCAGCTCTTGATAAAGGTAAATACTTTGACTATACCTCTGCAGAAGACATATTCAACGAGCTTCGAATCGCCAGTAAGGGTGGTATTGCCGATTATTATGGCATCACTTATGATCGGCTGCGGAAGGAAGAAGGAGTGTACTGGCCTTGTCCTGCGGAAGACGAAGAGGGAGTCGGCAGAATTTTTGAAGAGCGGTTTGCACATGCTGATGGCAGAGCTGTATTTACAGCAGAAGAAAGTGAAATGGTGAAGGAAAGATTGTCCAAAGAATATCCACTTATGCTGACGAATGGCCGGGTGCTGTCTCATTATCTGACAGGAGTACAGACAAGGCTGAGTCCAGGACTTGCTTCGCGTCAGGTCGAAAACTTCGTCGAGATTCATCCCGATACGGCACGTCACTATATGATTAAGGAACAGAGCTGGGTAAGAATCACCTCTCGATACGGAGAGTTCCAGGTTCGGTGCCGTTTCAATGAGCAGATCCGAAAGGATACCTTATTTGTACCAATGCACTGGGGAGGGGTCCAAAATGTGAATCGAGCCACACGCGGCGAGCTGGACCCTTTTTGTAAAATGCCGGGATTTAAAACGACAGCGGTACGAATCGAAATGAGCTATTAACACGAATGTGAATCATCTTGATCCAGTATGGCTCTATAACGAAGCTCATTTATAAAAATATCAAAGGCTCCTTCCAGCATTCCGCTGAGAGGAGCCTTTGATTCTAGAGAACAGATTTAATGGAGTAAAGCTCTATTTAATGGTTAATCACTTTTTCAGCTAAATGTATGTCGCTTTTTTTTACGAAGATTTCATACTGTGCGGAGAATCCGCCCAAACTGACTCCAGAGGAGCCGGTATTTGTTATTTGTGTCTTATAATCAACCTGATGGCTGTTTAGCTTATAAATGTTTTTCTGGAAGTGTTCTTGATTGTGTGACATGTAGATACTAATTGTGTATCGAGAAAAGATCCTTCGCCAGAGAACAAAGAGTAACTTATCTAGATTTCCAATCATCTCACCACTCCTTAATACCTTCACATAGATGCCTATATCAAGAATACAGAAATGTGTATCTGCAGAATTCAGCTGCTGCATCCGCCGCCGCAGGAAGAACCTCCGCACGATGAGCCTCCATCCGATGTATCACTTGGTGAAAAGTCAGAAGTATTTGAGTCGGATCGTTCATGTTCATTCGAGTGGAAGCCGGAACATCCGCCGCCACCGCTGGTATCTTGCGCTTTACGAAGCTCTTCCTCAGAAGGTGGAGCCTCCTCGAATAAGTAAGAAGTAGACGTAGATATGAGCAGGATAGAGAGGATAGGGTCCATCGCTGCATTGCTTCGTAACACATTCGGTGAAGTCTTCTGTTGGTTTTTTGCAGACAACGTATCTTGTCTTAACAAATCATCCAATTGCAGGTGAGCTTCTCTGATCTGATGGCTAAGTGTAAGCAGCAGCTCCTCCTGAAGCTGCTTCACATCCAGATCATTGGTTACCCTTAGTCTGGAGGTTATCACTGCATCGTTCGGATCATGCTCTATTCTCCTGAGGATCCCTTCCTCTATAGGATGCTTGAAGAAAGCTCTGGATAATTGCTCGTTCTCTGGAAAGATTATAAAGAGACGACTGTATAGGAGATCGTACCAAGATCTCTCACTGACACGCTCGGCTTCGCTTGGCTGTACACTATGCGGCTGATGATGGATGAAATCACCGGTGAATTTCCGGCAGAAGTCCTCATAGTCTCGTGTAAACATCAGCATTTCATGCCATATGACATCTGTATCGTTGCTGTACATAGGCACATTTTTGAGTACAGAGCAGAGAATAAAGTATCGCTTAAGCTCAAGCAGCATCCAGTTATATTTCTCGGCTGTATAACGATGCTTGGACATGACTCGGTCTCTCACCTGATTCATATATGTATCGTTTAATGCATCCTCAAGACGGGCAGCCAACCTGTTCAGTGAATGGACAGATGACATGATCCCTAAATGCTCGGGAAGGTTATGTGAGTAGATAAATTCAGGCGTTTCAATCCTCTTCTTCGGATTAGGCTTGTGCTCATTTGTACCAAATAGGGAAGTAATCTTTTTAAATAATCCCATGGCGTTGTACCTCCTATCCATAAACTTAAAGCTTACCTCCATCTTACCATGAAATAATATGGCAGAATATAGATGTTCATTATGAGCTTGCAACATGTGAGAAACTGTGTTATCTTAAACCTGTAACCGGTTACACATAGTCGAGGTGACAGAGATGGCAACAATTAAGGATGTAGCGCGTCAAGCAGGTGTATCGGTGGCCACGGTGTCCCGGGTGCTCAATAGCGCAGGTTATGTACATGAAGATACACGTAAGAAAGTAGAGGATGCCATCCTGGCATTGGATTATTCACCGAATGAAGTTGCGAGATCTTTATATAAACGCAAGTCGAAGCTGATCGGACTGCTCATTCCTGACATCACGAATCCATATTTTCCTCAGATCGCAAGAGGTGTGGAAGATGAAATGCGAGAGAATGATTACCGTATCATTATCGGAAACAGTGATGAGAATGAACAGAAAGAGCTGGAATATTTGCAAACGTTTACTCAAAATAATGTGGTCGGCGTAATCACGCTCACAAATAATCCGGATACGCATACGTACACATCTATTAACTTGCCTGTCGTATTCCTAGATCGAACATCACATGATAAGCCTTCGGTTTATGCAGATGGATGGCAGGGCGGCAAACTTGCCGCGGGAGCAATTATCGCCGGGGGCAGTAGAGAAGTTACGGTGATGCAGGGTCCTGCTCATGTCAAACCGGCTCAGGATCGATATCAGGGAGCTGTACATGCTCTCGAGGAAGCGGGAATGGAATATCATGTAATCCAGACTTCAAGTTTTTCTTTTCATAACGTAGATAAACTGGCTACGAATCTGTTTGATACTTATCCTTATACGGACGGCATTATTGCAAGTAATGATCTGGCAGCGATTGCGGTCATTCATGAAGCCGTAAGACGAGGCAGAAGAGTTCCAGAGGATGTGCAGATCGTCGGATTTGATGATATTCCGATCAGCGGATTGTTATCACCGGCATTGTCAACCATTAGACAGCCTGCATATGAGATGGGAAGAGCCGCTGCCCGGCTGCTGATACAACTAATTGATAACAAACATAATATGGAGACCTACATTCAGTTTCCAGTTGAATATATTGAACGGAATACAACCCGAAAGGTGGCGCAAAATAAATGAGTGAAAAAGCGAAAGTAACGGTCATTGGCAGCTCCTCCATGGACCTTGTCGTGACGTCTAATAAACGCCCTGGTGCAGGAGAAACGGTGCTTGGAGAATCCTTCAAGACGGTTCCGGGAGGCAAAGGTGCTAACCAGGCAGTCGCTGCTGCCAGACTCGGTGCTGAGGTTACCATGATCGGACGTGTGGGTGATGACCATTACGGCGAAATTATCCTGAACAATTTCAAGCAAAATGGAGTTAATGTCGACTATGTGGAACCGGTTACAGATATGGAGAGCGGTACGGCCCATATTATCCTTGCTGAAGGCGATAACAGCATTGTCGTTGTAAAAGCAGCCAATGATGAGGTGACACCGGCCTACGTTGATCAGATCATGGAAGTGATTAAGAACTCGGATATTGTGCTGATTCAACAGGAGATTCCGGAAGAAACGGTGGAACATGTTGCAGCACTGTGCAGTGAACTAGGCGTGCCGCTCATGTTAAATCCGGCGCCTGCGCGCCCAGTGAGCGATGAAGTAATTGAGAAAGCTGCCTATATTACACCGAATGAGCATGAAGCCAAGATCATCTTTGACGGAGCAAGCGTAGAGAATTCGCTCCGCAAGTATCCGAACAAGCTGTTTATTACGGAAGGGAAGAACGGAGTTCGCTTCTACGATGGAGCGGAAGAAATTCTGGTTCCCAGTTATGCTGTGGAAGCTGTCGATACCACCGGTGCAGGTGATACCTTCAATGCTGCTTTTGCCGTTGCTCTAGCAGAAGGCAAGTCCCTGCAGGATAGCATCAAGTTCGCTAACCGTGCGGCATCGCTGTCTGTCATGAAGTTCGGCGCACAAGGGGGAATGCCGACACGTGAAGAAGTGGAGGCGAATCTGTAATGAAGAAGCAAGGGATAATAAACAGTCATATCTCAAAGGTGCTTGCAGATCTGGGGCACACGGATCAAATTGTGATTGCGGATATCGGACTTCCGGTGCCTGAAGGTGTTCATAAGATTGACCTTTCTATAAAGCTAGGTACCCCCAGCTTTATAGAAGTGGTTGAGGCGATTGCTGAAGATATGGAGATTGAGAAGATCATTCTGGCGGAAGAGATTAAATCGGAGAATGTAGAAGCGCTCCATTTTATTGAAGAGAAGTTTATAAATCAGTCGGTGGAATATCATTCGCATGAGCAATTCAAGAAGCTGACGCAGGACGCTAAGGTTATTATTCGCACAGGTGAAGCAAAGCCTTATGCCAATTGCATCTTACAGTCCGGTGTGTACTTCTGACAGATTGTCATCGAGGAGGGAAATCAAATATGCATATTCAAATGAAAGGAATTCATAAGGCATTTGGAACGAATCAAGTGCTGACAGGTGTGGATTTTGATCTGGTTGAAGGTGAAGTTCATGCACTCATGGGCGAAAATGGAGCCGGCAAATCAACACTGATGAATATTCTAATCGGACTGCATCCGCGGAACGAGGGAACGATTCTGATTGACGGGAAAGAGACCTATTTTTCTAATCCCAGAGAAGCAGAGCAGTTCGGTATCGCTTTTATCCATCAGGAGCTGAACATTTGGCCGGATATGACAGTGTTGGAGAATTTGTTTATCGGCAAGGAACTGACCAGCAAAGCAGGGTTTTTAAATACGAAACAAATGAAAGCGTTGGCAAAATCACAGTTTGAGAAGCTGGCCGTCAGCATTCCGCTGGATCAGGAAGCCGGAGAATGCTCGGTAGGGCAGCAGCAAATGATTGAGATTGCCAAAGCGCTCATGACGAATGCCAAAGTAATCGTAATGGATGAGCCGACAGCCGCTCTGACAGAACGTGAGATCGAGAAGCTGTTTGCGGTCATTAATTCGCTGCGCATGCAGGGTGTATCCATCGTATATATCTCGCACCGGATGGAGGAGATCTTTACGATCTGCGATCGGATTACGGTAATGCGTGACGGGAAGACGGTGGATACCAAGCCGATTCCAGAAACAAGCTTTGAAGAAGTCGTTCGGAAGATGGTTGGCCGAGAATTAACAGAACGTTATCCTGCTAGAAATCCGAAGCCGGGTGAGGTCGTGCTGGAAGTCAAGAATATCGGGCGCAAGGATGCTTTTGACAATGTAAGCTTCAGCGTCAGATCTGGTGAAATTGTGGGCTTCTCCGGACTTATGGGTGCAGGAAGAACTGAAATCATGCGTGCCCTGTTCGGACTTGATTCCCTTCATAGTGGAGAGATGTGGGTACGGGGTAAGAAGGTCAATATCCGCAAGCCCGATGATGCAGTGAAGCACGGTATTGGCTTTATAACGGAAGATCGTAAGGATGAAGGTCTGGTGCTTGATTTTTCAATCCGTGAAAATATGGCACTCCCTAATCTGTTCAGCTTCAGCGGCAAAGCAGGTCTAATCTCCAGTAAGAAAGAGAAGGACTTTGTGGACACACTGATCAAACGGCTTCTGATCAAGACGGAATCGTCAGAAACGGCAGCGAGAAATCTATCAGGTGGGAATCAGCAGAAGGTTGTTATTGCTAAATGGGTAGGTATAGGACCAAGTGTGCTGATCCTTGATGAACCGACACGAGGCGTTGAC
Organism: Paenibacillus sp. TCA20; assembly: GCF_000732325.1. Taxonomy (GTDB): domain Bacteria; phylum Bacillota; class Bacilli; order Paenibacillales; family Paenibacillaceae; genus Paenibacillus; species Paenibacillus urinalis. The sequence continues at coordinate 170,253 of NZ_BBIW01000002.1, read as the reverse complement.
GTAGGTGCCAAGCGGGAAATCTACCAGCTGATGAATGAGCTGACAGACCGCGGTGTTGCCATTATCATGGTATCTTCAGAACTGCCGGAGGTGCTCGGTATGAGTGATCGGATTATCGTTGTCCATGAGGGACAGATCAGTGGAGAGCTCAGCCGCGATGAAGCCACACAAGAGAAAATTATGACGCTAGCAACAGGAGGGCAATAACATGACCAGTGTAAAGGAAACAAGTAATAAAAAAGGACTTCAGTTGTCGCAGCTTGCAGGGAAGCTTGGACCACTGCTCGGACTCATCTTGCTCATCGTCATTGTAACGATTATGAACCCGGGATTTTTGGAACCGCTTAACATATTGAATTTGCTAAGACAGGTATCGATTAACGCACTTCTTGCATTTGGTATGACCTTTGTCATTCTGACTGGCGGTATTGATCTGTCGGTCGGTTCGATTCTGGCACTGTCCAGTGCCATTGTCGCTAACCTAATGCTGTCCGGTCTGGATCCGATTCTTGCCATCATTGTCGGGGTACTGCTGGGCGGAATTATGGGGATGATGAACGGACTCATGATTACCAAAGGTAAGATGGCACCTTTCATTGCAACACTTGCCAGTATGACGATCTTCCGGGGATTAACCCTGGTCTACACGAACGGGAATCCGATTACGGGTCTTGGAGACAGTATGGCATTCCAGCTGTTCGGACGTGGATATTTCCTCGGCATTCCGGTGCCGGCCATTACGATGATGATTACATTTGCTATTCTGTGGGTCATTTTGCATAAAACTTCGTTTGGACGCAAAACGTATGCCATCGGAGGTAATGAGAAGGCGGCGAGAGTATCAGGTATCAAGGTCGATCGTGTCAAAATTATGATTTATTCTCTTGCAGGTATGATGGCAGCACTAGCGGGTGCTATTCTGACTTCCCGTCTTAACTCTGCACAGCCGACAGCCGGTGAATCTTATGAGCTTGATGCGATCGCTGCTGTCGTATTAGGGGGTACAAGCTTGACAGGAGGCCGCGGCCTTATTGTAGGGACCTTAATCGGGGCACTGATTATCGGAGTTCTTAACAACGGTTTGAACCTGCTCGGCGTATCATCATTCTATCAAATGGTCGTTAAGGGTGTCGTGATCGTTATTGCGGTACTGATTGACCGTAAGAAATCTGCATAAGAGGAGTAGAGACATGATGAAAAAATTAACCTTACTGTTTACCGCAGTGCTCATGATCATTATGACGGGCTGTTCTATGCAGCCGCCAGAGTGGGCTAAACCGAACAACAACGGTAACACAGATGAAATAAAAATCGGACTATCCATATCCACACTGAATAATCCATTCTTCGTTGCCCTAAAAGACGGCGTTGTTGCTGAAGCAGAGAAGCAAGGTATCGAGGTTGTAATTGTGGATGCACAGGATGATTCCGCGAAGCAATCCAATGACGTAGATGATCTGATTCAGCAAGGCGTTAATGCACTGCTCATTAACCCGACGGATTCGGCGGCAATTTCAAACGTAGTACAAACAGCTAATTCGCTCGGTATTCCTGTTATTACGCTGGACCGTTCTGCAGACCAAGGTGAAGTAGAAGCATTGGTGGCGTCAGATAACGTGAAGGGCGGAGAAATGGCAGCTCAGTACATCATAGAACAGCTTGGCGAAGGAGCAAAAGTCATTGAGCTGGAAGGGGTGGCAGGTGCGTCCGCGACACGGGAACGTGGTCAGGGCTTCCACAATATTGCCGATGAGAAGCTTGATGTCGTGGCTAAGCAGCCAGCCGATTTTGATCGGACCAAAGGCTTAAATGTTATGGAGAACCTGCTTCAAGGTAATCCGGATGCGAAGGCCGTATTTGCCCACAATGATGAGATGGCGCTAGGAGCACTTGAGGCCATTCAAAGCTCTGGCAGAGATGTAATTGTTGTTGGTTTTGATGGTAATGAGGACGCGATTAAGTCCATTAATGCTGGGGGGCTGACCGCTTCAGTAGCACAGCAGCCGGCACTAATCGGTGAACTCGCTGTCCAAGCCGCAGCGGATGTGCTTCAAGGCAATGAAGTAGAAGAAATGATTGCAGCACCACTGAAGTTGACGACGAAAGAATAGTAGATTTGCTTAAAATTAAAACACCTTCAAGAACATTCACGACTTTCTGAGGTCGGAGATGAACTTGGAGGTGTTTTATTTTGGTTGGAACGTTGAAACAAGCATAAATGTGTTATTATGAAAAAAATAATACTGTAAGGATCTACCAAATATAATATCCGGAATTTATTATAGTGAGGTGCTAATTGTGAGTGTTTCAATGATGACTCTAATGATCATGGGAATCATAATCTTTTATGCGCTTGCTATCATACTTATTGTTAATTTCATTGGCAGGAGATTTTTTAAGGACAAAACGAATATGATTTTTGTATATGCTGGCATCATATTGGTATGTCAAATGTTTGTTGTAATTAAAGATTTAATATCAAATCAGGCCATTGATCCCATCAGCATTGTCTTATTCTGTATTGGATTGGGTTGGATTGTCCAAGGAATCAGAAAAAAGCGAGCAAATAATCATAATCAATAGAATTATATGACTTCCCCATTACTCTGAACAATCTCAGTATACGATCGGAAGGGATGATTCCCCTCCAGGCTGCTCAGAAAACGATCAAATTCATATTGCAATGCTTGTAAATTGCGCCCGACTTCATCAATTACGTTATAGTAGGCGGCAGTATTATGTTCATCGAGAATGGCAATGATCATCTGGAACCTCCTTAGCCCTCAGCTTAATTTTATAATCTTCATGCCCTCTATCAAATCTTGAGACATGTCAATACGAGCTAGCAATTGTTCTCTCAATTCTTGCTCAGAGAGGAAAGCGATATACTTGCTATGCTTGCTCAGCAGTTCTTCTTCGTTTTCTGTAATTCCCATTTCTATAATTTCAACGGATTCATTGCCGTTGTTTAAATAACGGTGTCGCACACCTCTCTCATGATATCCAATGGATGCAATTGCATAGATAACCTTTAAATCGATCAAGGAGCAATTATCTAATATTTGTTCGAGCACTGACTGCTGGCTGTCCCATAGATTTTGCTTCTCGAGATCTGAAATTTCGTCAGATGTTACATCATTTCTAGAGAGCCTATATACATCAACGATTTGTTTAACGACTGCAGCATTTTTCTGTGCTGTCCTATAATCCATTATTTATCATCTCCTAGGAGGAATCATTCAATGTTATATGATCTAAAAAGTGACTCTGAAATGTCTTCAATCGTAGCTATGTTGTATTCGGCTGTGGAACAAAATTGCGAGCGCCTTCGGCAGATTACACAGGGTATGACGCAAGTTGAGCTGGATTATAGAGGGCCTGACGATCGCCATAATAGCGCTGCCCAGCTGATTAAACATCTTATATATGTCGATTTGAACTGGGTGTATAGAATTAATGGACAACCCTTGCCTTCAACTTATAGGGATAAATATGGCCCCATGATTGATCAAGATGGCAGACTTCCCAGGATTACTGGAGTTTCAATAGACACATTTATGTCAGATTATACAGAAGTATTAGTAATGTTAAGAGATACATGCAGAAAGCTGACAGATGAAGATCTGGAACAAGTCGTCAGGTTCGGACATGAGAATGAGAAGGAAGCAACGATTCGCTGGGGGATATGGCACATGGCAGACCATAACCGTTATCATCAGGCTCATATTAACCAGCTTCGAAAATGGTATCGAAACAAGGTCCAAGTGAATCACTTGTAATACAGCAGTCTATTAGCAGCGGCGTTTCGGAAGTCCGTTGGGGTGAGATGTGTGATCTGTTTGAAGGACTTCATAAAATGCTGGCTGTCATGGTATCCGAGCTGCATGGCAATCTCCTGGACGGTTTGATTAGTGTCTGTCAAGAGAAAAGCAGCCGCTTCCATCTTCTGCTGTACAATATACTGTTTAAGGGTGACGCCTGAAACCGATGCGAACAAGTGCGACAGATACTTCGAATTATATCCGAAATAATCAGCAATTTCCGATACCTTGACTGCTTCAAACCGATTCCAGTTGATATAATCCACAATATCATTATAGAGCTGAAGCTGCTTCAGCTTCTTGCCGGATACATTGTCAGCAGCATAGGACTGATGATACAGCTCGCACAGAATGGTAGTCGCCATGTAATTACCGAGTGTCGAATCCTGATAACTGCGCAGGGAGTCCTGCAGCTGTTTCATCATGATGACAATCTTGTCCATGCCTCGAAGGCGGCCTTTATGCGGAATGAAGATATGGTGCTGAACAGGCTGATAATCACGGATAGGAATCATACAGGATGGTTCTTCAGATGTAAAATGAAGCCAATAAAAGCTGCAATCGGACTCCTTATAACCGAATTGCTTCGTTCTAGGAGGCATCAGCAGAAAATCTCCTTCTTCAAGTACATGCTCTTCTCGATCATCTGCGATATACAGTCTGCCCTTGGTCTGTACGAACAGCTCGTAATCCATCAGAATTCTGTTCATATGTACCCAGTCCGGAGCAGGTGATGCGAACTTTCCTGTCATTTGTAATAGCAGGGGCTTCTCTATATTAAATGTGTATCCATCCATCGATGTATATCCTCCGTATGTATCTGTCTTTTTCACACCTTCAGCTTGCTGTATCTTATTATAATGGATAGGGATGAAAAGGCACCACTGGTTGCTCTCATCTATGATTTTTAAATTCTATGTTCGTATATCTCAATAATCAATCATCTGACTTTTTTACACGAATTCGAACGTTTCTCCACTTCACTCCTAGATATGAAATCGTTATTCTGAAATAGCAAGCCTAAACTGTATAGAAGAGTTTCGGAAGGTGGAAGAAAGATGTCTGCAAAGGAAGAAGCAGTAAAAAGTAATGTACTGCAGGATTTTGCTATCAACCAGGTACACTTGACTGGAGAGTTTCATATTAACGCATTTGAGAAAGAGCTCCACTATTTACATAGCTATGACCTGGATCGTCTGCTCGCTGGATTTCGGGAGAACCGAGGCCTTCCTCCTAAGGCAGAGAAATATCCTGGATGGGAGGATACCGAGATTCGGGGACATACGCTCGGGCATTTCATGACTGCATGTGCTCAAGCTTATGAGCAGACGAGAGATCCGGATCTGCTTAACAAATTGGACTATATCATAACCGAGCTTACCGAATGTCAGTTTGAAAGCGGTTATTTGTCGGCATTTCCCGAGAGCTTGATCGATAATGTGGAGAAGAGACAACCCGCCTGGGTTCCCTGGTACACCATACATAAACTGATCGCCGGACTCATCGCTGTTTACCAGAGAGCGAATGTGGCTGATGCCAAGAGCCTGGTCTGTAAATTAGGAGACTGGGTTGCCTTACGCACATCCCGCTGGTCTCAAGAGCTGCAAACAATCGTGCTGTCTGTAGAATACGGTGGTATGAATGACTGCATGTATGATCTATATAAGATATCATCCGATCCGAAGCACTTGGAAGCAGCTCACAAATTCGATGAGATTCCCTTGTTCAAAGCAATTGCTCAGGGTGCAGATATATTAAAAGGCAAGCATGCGAACACAACGATTCCTAAATTTCTGGGAGCGCTTAACCGTTATCTAACACTTGGTGACAGTGAGAAATTTTATTTGGAGGCAGCCAAGAAATTCTGGGATATTGTTGTTTATCATCACACGTATATGACAGGAGGCAACAGTGAATCCGAGCATTTTGGAGATCCGGATGTTCTGGATGCAAGGCGGTCCGATATCACCTGCGAGACTTGTAACAGCTATAACATGCTGAAGCTGACTCGTGAGCTGTTCAAACTAACCCGGGACAAGAAGTATGCCGATTATTATGAAACGAGCTACATGAATGCAATTCTATCCTCGCAAAATCCCGAAACGGGAATGACCATGTATTTCCAGCCAATGGCTACTGGTTATTTCAAAATATATAGCTCTCCATTTGAGCACTTCTGGTGCTGTACAGGTACGGGAATGGAGAGCTTTACGAAGCTGAATGACAGCATATATTTTTACAATGACAACGAGCTGTACGTGAATCAATTTATTAGCTCCAGGCTGGATTTTGCACAGGAGGATATAACAATTACGCAAACCGCCTGTATACCGGATCGTGATGATGTCCAGTTTACGATGGAAACGGCAGATGGCCGAGACAAGGCGATGAAGCTCTATATTAGAGTGCCTTATTGGGTTAAGGGTGAAATAACAGTTCTATTAAATGGCAAGCGGTTTGAACCTGAGATCAAAAATGAATATCTGGAGGTAGACCGCACCTGGCACAACGGTGATGTGTTGCATATCGTTCTGCCGATGAAGGTGCTTGCCTGCAGGCTCCCTGACAATCCCGCGGCGGTTGGCTTCCAGTATGGTCCAATTGTACTCAGCGCAGCTCTAGGGAATGAAGATATGTCACTGTCCAGCACAGGCATCATGGTACAAGTGCCAACAAAGCGAATGCTAGTGAAGGACTTTATCATTCCAAACGGAATGAGTCCTAAAGAATGGATTCTGTCCATAGAAGAGCATATGGTCAAAGAAGAGGATCGAATGGAATTTCGATTAAGGAATACCGATGAGGATGACCGGTTGATTTTTACACCGCACTATAAGCAGCATACAGAAAGATACGGTATCTACTGGAACATAGTTGAATCCAACTCGAAGGAGTTGGAGCGTCATTTGGAGCTTGGCAGGCTTGAGGCCCTCACGAAGCAAGCAACGATTGACAGTATTCAGGTAGGCAATGATCAGTATGAGCTCCAGCATGGGATCAAAGGAGAGAATACATTCAGCGGAGCTTGGGATGGCCAGAATGGCAGGCTTGCCAATGAGGAAGGCTGGTTCAGCTATACGCTGGCTGTCGATCCAGATGATGAGAATGTGCTTCAGGTGACGTACTTCCTCATCAATCATAATCGTGCCATGAACATTTATGTGAATGATCAGCTTCTCGCGCGAGAGGAGACCGGGTATGAACGTAGAAGAGAATTTGTAACCAAGGAGTATCCGATTCCGCAAGCCTTAATCCATCAGAGCAGTCAAATTGTCGTTAAGTTCATGCCAGAAGCAGATTTGAATGGAATTTATGGTGTGCTGCGAACGATGCGGCCGCTTAACATTTAAGCATGAGTCACCTTGGTTTAAAAATAACACTAGATCATTCCCTTAAATCTCAGAAGGAGGAATTTAGTAATGGACGCTTATCTATTTGTGCATTTCAAAGAGAAGAAAACACCGGACGGTGAACAGGTTTATTTTGGTCTGAGTACGGATGGTCTGAACTGGGAGCAAGTCAATGATGGAAATCCTGTGCTGTGGAGTAAACAGGGTGATCGAGGAGTTAGAGACCATACCATCGTCCGGACGAAAGAAGGAAAGTTCTTCATTATTGCAACGGATTTGAGTTTGGCAAATGGATTCAATACGAAGTATAAGAGCAGCTGGTCCCGTATTTCAAGAGAAGGAAGCAAGTGCTTGTCTTTGTGGGAGTCGGAGGATCTGGTGAATTGGTCTGAGCAGAGAATGATTGAGCTTGGAGATGAGGACTTTGGCTGTCTGTGGGCACCCGATGTCATTTATGACAGCAAGAATGAGGACTATGTTCTGCACTGGTCTTCTGCTCATGCCTCCAACAATTATGGACATAAGGCGATCTATTACTCCCGCACGAAGGATTTCGTTCATTTCTCGAAGCCGCAGATGCTGTGCCGCAAAGACGGGAGTGGAATTATTGACTCGGCCATTTATGAGGAGAACGGAATCTTCTATCGTTTTCTAAAAAGCGAGAAGGATCCAGAGGGGATCATTCTCCAAAAGGGCAATACTCTTACTGGTGAGCATACCCGGATTGAAGCGTTTGATGAAGAGATGGCGAAGCTGGGACATCATGCTTATGAAGCGCCAACGGCATTTAAGGTCAAGGATGGCAGGTGGTGTCTGCTGCTCGACTTTTTCGGTGTGGAAGGTGAAGGACAGGGCTATGTACCATTTTTGGCAGATGATATCGACAGTGGAAGGTTTATTCGTTCTGACGAGAGCTTCAGCTTCCCATATGGTTTCAAGCACGGAACCGTGCTGCCGATTACCTTGGAGGAGTATGAGCGCATTAAGAATTGGAATTTTGCACAGGATCGTCTGACGAAGCAAGAAGCGGAAATACGATAGTTGAAGTTGAAGTAGAAGTTGAATGATCAGATCATTCGTGATTGAAAAAATACAGCTGGTTTAAATGATAGATAACGTAAGACGGACTGCATGGTTACTAGAGTCTGTCTTACGTTTATTTTTTTGTAACAGGAATATATTATTTGTTTGTGTTGTTTCGTACTGATATGCAGGATTTAAAGCTGTATCTTGAATTTTTGAAAATAGATCCAACGCATCGCACCATAATTCATACACATCCGGCGCATGTCATTGCGATGACATTTATTCATGAATTGGAGGATCGTCACTTCACGCAGTCCTTATGGGAAATGTGTACAGAATGCATCGTTGTGTTTCCAGAAGGAGTAGGCATCATTCCCTGGATGGTTCTTTAGCTGCGCTTGCCAAAGCATTTAAAGTCAATCCGCGTAAAGGGATTCTAGATCAAGAAATCGAAAGAAATGAGAAGGAGATGAAAGAATAGATTCATAGAAAGCAGGGATGTAATGAGCACAGTTCGTATCGATGCCCATCAGCATTTTATTGATTATGCATCCGGTGATTATCCTTGGATTGATGATCGTCATGAAGCTTTAAAAAGGCCCTTTATGCCAGCAGACCTAAAGCCTCTTCTGGATTCCTTGTCATTTGATGGTTCGATCGCCGTTCAAGCTAGACCATCACTCCACGAAACTGAATGGCTCCTCTCGCTTGCGGATGAATTTGAATTTATTTACGGTGTGGTCGGCTGGGTCGATCTATGTTCACCGGCGGTGTCAGCGCAATTGGAGAGATTCAGTGCTCATCCTAAGCTGAAGGGAATCAGACATCTAATTCAGGATGAGCCTGATGATCACTTTATGCTGCGGGATGATTTTCTTCGCGGACTCCGTCTCTTGAGCAAGTATGGATTAACGTATGATCTGCTTATACATGAGCGGCATCTTCCGAATGCGGCAGCCTTAACACAAATGTTCCCGGAGCAGAAGTTTGTCTTGGATCATTTAGCCAAACCTAGGATTATGGAGGGGAAGGGGCAACTGGACTCATGGAGAAGTGGTATACAGGAGCTCGCCAAGTCACCTAATGTGTATTGTAAACTGTCTGGAATGGTAACCGAAGCAGACTGGGCACATTGGAGGGCGGAGGATTTTGTCCCTTATTTGGATACCGTCTTTGAAGCCTTTGGTCCGGAACGATTGATGATTGGCTCTGATTGGCCTGTTTGCACGGTGAGCCGGGATTACAGAGCAGTGATGGGTGTAGTTACTGCTTATATTCATCCGCTTCCATCTGAGATCCAAGCCCGTATTCTGGGAGGGAATTGTGCACGATTCTATAACATTGATGAAATGTAAAGCCTGGTCCGAAGCTGTTTGCATCTTTTAACACAAAAAGGTAGAACTCATCTCCTGAACTTCATATACTTAACATGAACGACATGTCCGTACAGGTCGTAAGCGAAGCAATAAATCCAATGACGATCAGGGAGTGTGACCAATGAATTCGACGATGCCTATCATAATCGCACACAGGGGAGCAGCGGGAGTAGCACCCGAAAATACACTGGCTTCTTTCGAGCTTGCTCTTACGCAAGGCTGTCATGCATTTGAACTGGACATTCATCTCTCCAAGGATGAGGAGATCATGGTCATTCATGATTACACGATTGACCGTACAACAGATGGTACGGGAGCGGTTCAGGATATGACCCTGGATGAACTGAGAAGCTATGATGCCGGGAGCTGGTACGATGCGCAGTATCAAGGGCAGAAGATCCCTACGCTGAGGGAAGTTTTCGAATTAGCACCTAAGGATCTGATGATTAACGTAGAAATTAAAGGTGGACTGGAAGCAGGAATCGAACAGAAGCTGGTAAACCTCCTGCGAGAATATGACCGGACAGAACAGGTTGTCGTTTCTTCCTTCCACTTTGGAGCATTACAGAAGCTTCAAGCTCTCGATGCTACGATTAAGCTCGGACTTCTGTACCATCAGGATTTTCAGCATCCTGAATTGCTGCCAGATGCAGTAGGAGTGAATACGTATTCCCTTCATCCTTACTATAAGCAGCTCACAGACAACCAGTTAGCCGTGGCTCTGGATAAAGGACTTGAGGTATATCCGTGGACGGTAAATGAAACAGAGGATATGAAACGTATGGTAGAGCTTCGAGTAAGTGGAATCATTACAGATTACCCGGAGAAATTACAGCAAGTGTTGGCTGAGCTTCAAGCGAGTCTGAAGTAGTCAGCTTAGAAGCATAATGAATCAGACCTGTACTTGTTGCTGGCCCATATAGATACGATAAAACAGTGCTCGGATGCAGACATGACTCTTGTCTATACGGGCACTGTTTTTTTGCGGATTCAACTAGAAATTCAAATCATCCGTCGATACTCAATTGGCGTGCAGCCTGTCTTCTGTTTGAATAGAGCATTGAAATAGGACACATCCTGATACCCTACAGCGGATGCGATGTTACTGACTTTTTGCGAGGTCGTACGAAGCAGACGTCCTGCCGCATGGATTCTTACATTTTGCAGATAATCGGTCATGTTCATCCCCATATGGCGTTTAAAAACTCGATGGAATTGCCGCTCACTGAGCCCCATTTTATGCGCCATCTCCTGTACGGTGATTCGATAGCCATATCTTTCATGCAGCTCACTTAGTACCGCTTCCAGATGAATGGAATTCTCACTTTCTCTAGGATCCTCTGCCGTTTCCATTCGGTTAATGAGCAGGAGCAGCTGTAAGATACCACTATACAATGCGAGCTCTCTTCCAATCTTCTGAGCTTGGTACTCTTGGTGTAATTTCTGGAATATAGTAAGTAGTTTTCCATATTTATCACTGTATTGGCGATATTCATGCATTGTCAGCAGGGTGTTCAGCACATCGCTGCCAGGAATGGGAGCCACGGACTGTCTAAATTCTTCAAGTGCTAATATACAATTGTAGACAATAAGCGGCTGTCCGCTGGTTATGCCGTGAGGTCTGAAGACATGAGACGTACCTTGGGGCAGTAAAAAGAGATCCCCTTGCTTAACCGGCAGGCTCGTACTGCTCAGGATATGTGTGCCGCTGCCTTCAGCAACATAGCTGATCTCAAAGAAGTCATGCTGATGCTCGGATAGCTCATATGATTCCACACTGCGATTGAGATATAACGGTAAACCCTGTGAAAAAAAGGATTCGCCTCTGATCATATCGATTCTCCGTTTGGCACTGATCATATCGCCTGCCTCCTCATGTATTGTCTCTTCTTAAATAATGTCTGATTAGTCTGTATGTTTTTTCTGATTACACCATATAAAGCGCTATCATTCATCGTAAAATGAAAGAGGGAAAAACACAAGGGAAGATATTCGACATTCGACAAAGGAAGGCAGGAGAGGTTGATGAATCCACAAGCAGCACTTTCAGTGAGCCAAGTCACCTGTGAATATCGTGAGGAATTACTCGGGAGCGATCAGTTCGTCCCCCGATTTGGATGGAAATTGAATTCGAAGGAAAGAGGAATCAAGCAGCAGGCGTATCAGCTTGTTGTCTCAGATCTGCCTGACTTCAGCCTGTATCTATGGGATACCGGAAGGATTGAATCAGATCAATCCATTCATATTGAATATACCGGTCCCGCTCTACAGTCCAGAACACGCTACTATTACCGAGTTAAAGTGTGGGATCAGCAGGGCAATTGTTCCGAGTGGAGCAGTACAGGATGGTGGGAGACCGCATTTCTTGACTCTGGTGAATGGCAGGCAAAATGGATTATGCCGAAGCAGCTGCCCGCTGTGCAGCAGGCTCAGGAATGGCCTGATTCTCCACCTGTTTCACTGCTCCGAACAACGTTCCAGCTGAAGGACAATATCGTATCTGCCCGAGTGTATGCTACGGCAGCAGGCTTGTACGACTTGCATTTAAATGGGGAACGCGTCGGCGAGGAACTGCTTGCCCCAGGATGGACCAGCTATCATTACCGGCATCAATACCAAACGTACGATGTAACTCGTTATCTGCAAGCAGGCGGTAATGGTATCGGCATTCAAGCAGCAGATGGCTGGTATTCAGGGCGCATCTCCTGGGAGAAGGGATATCGCAGCGCTTATGGAGAGCATCGTGCCGTGCTGCTGGAGCTGCATGTGGAATATGCAGATGGCAGTGAAGAGGTTGTAGTAACAGATACGACATGGAAATCATCAGAAGGACCTATTCGTTACACCAGTATCTATGATGGTGAAATCTATGATGCGAGATTTGAGCAGGCAGGATGGAGTAAATACGATTATGATGACAGCGGCTGGGAGGACGTCTCGCGATCGGATTTGCCGTATCATCCGCTGATCGCACAAGAGAACTGGCCAGTGAAGGTAACGGAAACGATTCATCCGGTGTCGGTACTGCATACTCCTCGTGGTGAAACGGTGCTCGATATGGGGCAGAACATGGTTGGACGTATCCGGATGAACATGAATCTGGATGCAGGGACGAAGATTACGCTAGATCATGCGGAAGTACTGGATCGGGAAGGGAATCTTTACACCGGCAATCTGCGAAGTGCGAAGCAGTTAGTCGTATATACAGCGCGGGGGAATGGTGAAGACAACTATGCACCGGCATTTACCTTCATGGGATTCAGGTATGTTCGTATTGTAGGGCTTGAGGAGCTTGATGATTCGGTACTCCTAAAGGGCTTCACAGGGGAAGTCATGCATTCTGATATGGTTCAGACAGGACAATTCGATTGCTCAGACGAACGGGTGAATCGGCTTCAGCAAAACATCGTTTGGGGACAACGCGGCAACTTTGTAGATATTCCAACCGATTGTCCGCAGCGGGATGAACGTCTCGGGTGGACGGGCGATGCTCAGGTATTTATACGTACAGCCGCATTTAATTATCAGGTGGCGCCCTTCTTCGCCAAATGGCTGCGGGATCTGGCGGCTGATCAGAGAGAAGATGGAAGTGTACCCTTCACGATTCCGAACATTTTGAAATGGAATAAAGATACTTCGGCAGCTTGGGGCGATGCGGCGGTCATCTGTCCTTGGACACAGTACCAATGCTACGGAGACATCAGGCTCTTGTCCGAGCAGTATGACAGTATGAAAGCCTGGGTGAACTATATTCGAGGTGAAGGTGAATACGAATATTTATGGAATACAGGTCATCATTTCGGAGACTGGCTTGCTCTAGATGCGAAGGAGAACAGCTATGTGGGGGCGACACCACTCGATCTGATTGCTACATCGTTCTATGCGTATTCTGTTGATCTCGTAAGAAATGCGGCTGTCGTTCTGGGCAGATCCGAAGACGTAAAGGAATACAGTGATTTGCTGTATCAGGTGCGAAGAGCTTATCTGAATGAATTTGTCACCCCTGCCGGTCGTCTGGCTGCTCCTATGCAGACTGCTCATGTACTTGCACTAATGTTTGGCCTCGTTGATGGAGACACCAGAAGAAGAACAGCAAGTGAACTTAACCGTATGGTTGTGCAGAACGGCTATCATTTAACGACCGGTTTTGTAGGTACGCCTTATTTGTGCATCGTCTTGTCTGAAAATGGCTATCATGAGACCGCCGTTAAATTACTGCTGCAGGATAGTTATCCATCATGGCTGTATTCGGTTACGCAAGGGGCCACAACGATATGGGAGCATTGGGATGGCATCAAGCCTGATGGCTCTTTCTGGAGTGATGATATGAACTCCTATAACCATTATGCCTATGGTGCAATTGGCGACTGGATGTATCGGTATCTTGCAGGTCTTGATATGGAGGATTCGGATATTGCTTATAAAAAGATACGCATACATCCAAGATTTGCAGCTGGACAGCTTAAGCATGCTTCGGCTAAGCTGGATTCCCCTTACGGACGGATTGAATCGTCATGGCAAGAAGATAAGGGACTTAGAACGGTACGAATTCAGATTCCAGTAAATGCAGAAGCTAAGATTATTCTGGAGGGAGCGGATCTCGCTCATTTATTGGAAAGCGGTCATCCCGTAGAGGATGTGAAAGGAATAATAGAAATATCCAGTACAGCTGAAGCGGTAGAGCTTAAAGCAGGCTCAGGCGAGTATGTGTTCAGCTATAAATATTCATGATTTACTGAATATTACGAAAGAACGTATAAGCCTACTATTCGTCAGTAGGCTTATACGTCTTATGAGAATGATGAAGCGCGGAATAGCTGCGACGATATGCGGATGAGAGCCAAATACCCCGCGCTTCCTGCTTATCGCTTTTTTGTTTTCTGTTCCTCATCCGGCGCCTCCAGTATATCTTCGGTCAAGTTGGCTTTCGTTATAGAACCGGATTGATCAAGTACGTCAAAAGGCTTATGGTTCTTGTCTGATTCAGGAATCGGTTCCACGCCAGCTCCGCGATCGGTTTTATCGTGAGTCACTAGAATCACCCTTTCCATTCTTGACTTAGTATGCACGCTGGTCAGCGTAAATATGTACGTCATTACCTCTGTTTCGGATCAATGAAACATTCAGGGAATGACAGCTGGACACCATTTTCAATGGGAATTCACATAACCTTCTTATTCATTCTTTATTCTGACTTACAATCTCAAGCAGCTGTTCAGACATATATTCTGGGCTAAAGGTAAGGCCGCCATTAATCCATTCAATAATAATGCCGAAGATAGCATAAGCAATGTAGCTGGCTTGGATGTCAGGATTGATCTTCGTATGTGGTCCGTGCTCTGATATGCTCTCGAGAGACAGATCCTTCAGTACGTTGCAGATACGATTCTGGAAACCGGATAACTTGTCTGATTTAACGATCAGAATATAGAAATCAGCGAATTTATATACATGATCAAATACCTTTACAGCAGCAGAGGTCAATTTGCTGATATCCAGCACCTCGACATGCATATAAGGATCACGATAGGATTCAATCAGATCGGAAATCACATCATCTAAGACTTCCTCTAATATATCTTCTTTATACTGATAATGCTTGTAGAAGGTGCCGCGGTTAAGATTAGCTACCTGAACCAAGTCAGTGATCGATATCTCTTTGAATTCTTTTTTTTACATCAGTTGGATGAGTGCATCCTTCAGTGCCTGCTTCGATTTAACGATCCTACGATCGATGGAATCATGCGTATCCGTCATTCTCGAAGACCTCCTATTGAGATAGAAAATGTGTTAATAGACATTTAACTGTGTAATTGTATGTTAGCATACAAATCGCTGCTTTTTTGCTGATTGAATAATTGTTTGCACATTCATTATAATATAAAAGTGAACAGTTAATGAACAATTGTTCGTTATTTTATCAATGTAAACGCATACGATAATATAGGAGGTTATACAAAATGAGACTTCAAAACAAAGTAGCTATTATTACAGGTGCTGCTTCCGGTATGGGTAAAGAAACAGCGATCCTATATGCTCAAGAAGGGGCAAAGGTTGTCGTGTCCGATCTAAATCTAGAAGGTGCAAACGCAACGGTTGAAACGATTAAAGCAGCGGGCGGAGAGGCTTTTGCAATTAAGACCAACGTCGCTTCTCTGGAAGATATTAATACGCTGATTGATACAACAGTGGAGAAATACGGTACGGTGGATGTTCTAGTGAACAATGCCGGAATTATGGACAACTTTGAACCGGCTGGTGAGGTTGAAGATGAGAAATGGGAGCGTATTTTCGCTATCAATACGACGAGCGTAATGCGTGCTACACGTAAAGTGCTTCCGATCTTCATGGAGAAGCAAAGCGGCGTTATTATCAACATTGCATCCGCTGGTGGACTTCAAGGTGCTCGTGCAGGTGCTTCTTATACAGCATCCAAGCATGCTGTTGTTGGCTTCACCAAAAATACAGGCTTCATGTACGCTAAAGAAGGAATCAGATGTGTGGCTATTGCTCCAGGTGGAGTAGAGACTAACATCAGCGCATCCATGACTGGAGTGAGTCAGTATGGCATGGGCCGCTCCCAAGCAGGACTGGCTATCAATCCACGTATCGGTAAACCAGCTGAGATTGCTCAGGTTGCCTTGTTCCTCGCATCCGACGAAGCCAGCTTCGTGAACGGCACGGTAATTAGCGCAGATGCCGGATGGATGGCATACTAAGATTGTTGTGTTTAAATAGAATAGATAAGGCCCGCTGTTTGACAGCGGGCTTTTTTTTAATTATGGGTGAAGGTATTATATCAAATGCATCAATTTAACAATAAATAGATTGGAATACAAGCAGCCATGGCACTAACGTAATCTACTATATGGAGACGTGAATTATAAAGGAGGATCCTATCTGGTGAAGTGGGCAGATATTAAAGGGCACTATGACGTTGCTTATAGTCTTGGTCACAATTGTCTGGCTGCAAGTCAGTTGAATCACAGCCGAATTCGTACAATGGCAGGTGTCATCGACTGGATGATTACACCTCAGCTGTCAGGTGTAACGGAGCTGCTTCGTAATCGCTTCAAATATATGATGCAGCCTGAGAATATGGCTGTAATCGGGGTTAATCCACTGGCAGAGTGCTATATTGTGAGAGATGCTGCATATGATATATACTCACATCATGATTTTCCACTGGTACTGAACACCCCTCATCATTTAGCCAGCTATTCCATATTACAAGATAAAATAGAGCGTAGATCCGCACGATTCTTGAATAGAATGAACCTTAACAAGAGAACTTTGTTTTTACGTACAGAGGCTACACGGCATGAAACGTCTGAGCTGATTGATGTATTGCAACAGATCACAGCAGGTGAATTCAGGCTCTTGGTAGTTAACCATGCTTCGGTTCAAAATGTGGTAGAAATGGATTGGGAGCTCCCCAACGTTTGCACCCTGCTGATCCCTCAAGTCGATAATATGTTTGAAGACAATCATGGCATCTGGCGGTACATTCTTCAGGATATATATGCGACGCAATATTAATAACTTATTCCCTCGTTATATAGCACGATTCTGTTGCTCCTCAAGCTGCATTTTACATCAATAATTCTCTGATTACGACTTCCCCGATAGAGTAGACTTACGTCCTTCTTCTCCTCTATAAACCTCCCATCAATAAGCATGTCACACAGAAGCAGAAGTTGTTTGCGTTTCCTGTTGGCAAGCAGTGCTTCAAAGGTAAAGCCGGAATAGGCCCAGATCGTTTTGTCAGGACAATGCTCTTTGAAATGCTCGATAAATTGAATGCATTCCTCTGCCGAGAAAAATGGATCTCCGCCGCATAAAGTCAAACCATCCACAAGAGGGTTATGTTTAATATCTCGAATGATGCGCATCTGTTCTACTTCTGTAAATGGTGTGCCTGCCTCAAAATCCCATGAATCCTTGTTAAAACAGCCAGGGCAGGCATGCCGGCACCCACTGATAAACACGACGGCTCGCAGTCCTGCCCCTTCATTAACGGATTCAGGGATATACCCGCATATATTCATTGATGCTTCACCCGATCACGTACCTCAGCTTGCTTGGCCTCGTTAAATCGGATTGTGTAATCTCCGGTCAAGTATCCTGTAACTCTGCGCAGCCGGCTAAAATGGACTTGTTCTTCAGTCACACCACAAGAGGGACATGATGTACCGATAACCCCTTCATATCCGCAATCAGGACATCGGTCAATCGGGTGATTAACAGAGAAATAACCCATATTTTGTGCGAGCGCATACTGAATGATCTTGCGCAAAGCCATTTGATTATGGCGAACATTTCCATCCAGCTCTACATAGGAGATTGCACCAGCATTGCACAATTCGTGAAAAGGAGACTCAAGCTCTATTTTTCGGGCACAGCTCATGGAGTAATAGACAGGAATATGAAAGGAATTCGTGTAATATTCCCGATCCGTGACTTCAGGTACCTGTCCATATTGTTCTCTATCCATCTGCGTAAATTTGCCGGATAACCCCTCTGCCGGAGTGGCAAAGAGCGTAATATTAAGGTTATACTCCTCACTTTTGCGATCACAGAATGCCCGCATCGTTTCAACAATTTTGACTCCTTCCTTATAGGCAAGCTCACTTTCCCCATGATGCTGTCCAAGAAGGGCCTTGAGGCATTCAGCCAGTCCAATGAATCCGATAGAGAGTGTCCCATGCTTCAGGAGCTCGCCAACCGGTTCGTCAGGATGTAGCTGTTCTCCGCCTTCCCAGACACCTTCTCTCATCATGAAATCAGAAGCTTTGGCAGGCTGAATGGATTGGAGTGAGTATCGATGGAGTAGACCCGAGAGGGCAGTCTCCATGGAATAATGCAGATTTTTATAAAAACCGTCCAGATTAGCCGAGCGCCGTTGATGAAGAATGATGCCGTGCTCAATGCCGAGTTTGACCAAATTGACCGTATTAAAAGAGAGATTGCCCTTCCCAGACAGCCTGTTTCTGCCAAAACGATCTGCAATCGTTCTCGTTCTGCAGCCCATCGTCGCAATGATCGTATCTGGTTCTCCTTCCCGATAGTAAGGGAGGTTAAATGAAGCATCGACATTTACAAAATTGGGGTACAGCCTGCGGCTGGTGCAGTCTACTGCCTTTAAGAACAGATCATAATTTGGATCGCCTTCCTGCTGATTAACACCTTGCTTGCACTGGAAAATATGCTGCGGAAACACAGGCGTTTCCCCATGACCCAAGCCTGAGATCGCCGCATCGAGAAGAGAGTGGGACACGAGTCGCCCCTCTGGTGAGGTGCACATTCCGTAATTCAATGATGTGAAAGGAATCTGACCGCCAGCGCGGCTGCTCATGGTATTCAAATTATGTATCAGCGATTCGGCAGCTTGTCTTGTTTCTAGGATCGTTTCTTCATGAGCAAATGTGAAGGATTTGGGTGAGAGGGACCGTGCCTTCTCGCTTGCAAAGTGGATGTCTGTATCTTCGATTGCTCTAATTTCTTCAAACAATCGCTGTCCTTTGCGGTAATGTTTGATGAAGGAGCGATTCACATAAGGAGCCAGGTCCCAATCGATCTTGCTGGCGGATACACCACCGAACTGACTATTCTGCTGAGATTGAAAAATAATGGCCACGAGTGCCATGGCTGACATAATCGATCTTGGTGTTCTGACCGAGCCATTCCCCGTGTTGAATCCTCGTTCTAGCAGGCGGTCAAACGGAATAAATATACAATTTGTGGTGCCCAGTGCATATTGGTCCAGATCGTGAACATAAATATATCCTTGTTCAACAGCTCGTGCGACATAAGGGGGGAGAATATGTTTTAATGCGTATTCCTTGGATGCTTCAGAACCAATCTTGCTCATCTTCCCACTGAAAGAGTCTCCGTTCAAGTTCGCATTTTCCCGAAGCACATCCTGTTCCTTTGAGTCAATAATCCGTTTGATCATATCGGGGAGGTCACCTGATTTCTTCTTCATTGTCATCGCAGCTTCCATTTGTGCCATTTTGCTCCTCCTTTGAATTTTGAATATATGAAATGATGTAGACATACATACAATATGTAGATGTTTATATTTATGATAATTACTATATATAGAAATGGGTATGACAAATATCACAGTGGCTTGCTGCTGTTTATGACATACACCTGCCTTAAAGCAGGGTGGTAGAAAATGATTTAAGACATAAACCACCGATACAAAGCTCTGGAACCATGCTATGTTTGGATTGCATTTTTTCTTGGAATTTATGAAAAATACACGAGTAACGATGAAAACAAAGATGGAGGAGGATGGGAGTGGAAGCAAATATGCAGGCAGGAATATCAGCGAGCGGAGAGGATAAAAGATACCGAAGGTCGGCCAATTACTTGCCGTCCTGCTGTCAGGGGTATTTGTCGCCATACTTAATGAGACACTGCTGAACGTTGCGCTGGTTCAAATTATGGGAGATCTCAGCATTGAGCCGCATTTGGCGCAGTGGTTGTCAACTAGCTACATGCTCGTGATCGGCGTATTGATTCCGGTGTCTGCTTACCTGGTTCAACGTTTTACGACGAGACAGCTGTATTTATCCGCTATGATTCTTTTCTTAACAGGTACATTAATCGCCGGCTTCAGCGCAAACTTCGCAATATTGATATCAGGACGCGTTGTGCAGGCCATTGGTACGGCAGTGCTTATTCCCTTAATGACCAACATTATTCTGGCTGTCATACCGATTGAACGAAGAGGCGCTGCAATGGGACTGGTGGGGCTTGTACTTATGTTTGCACCTGCAATCGGACCTACCTTATCTGGTTTTATACTTCAATTTTTATCTTGGAGATGGCTGTTTTTCTTGGTTGCTCCGATTGTATTGATGACCATCCTATTCGGATATTGGAGACTGAAGAACGTTACACGGACTTCCAGACCGAAACTGGATGTCATCTCGATTATACTGTCAACCATTGGCTTTGGTGGATTGGTATTTGGCTTCGGAAGCCTTGGAGAAGGCGGCGGTGAGGGGGCAGTCAGCAGTTACGTTTACTATGTGCTTGGTGCAGGTGCAATCTCCTTGATTCTCTTCGTATTGCGTCAGATAAGATTGAAGACGCCAGTCATGGATATGCGGGTATTTCGTCATTCCATGTTCACTATTGCGGTTGTGTTATCCATCATTGTGACGATGACGATGTTCGCCATGATGCTGGTATTACCTATATATCTGCAGCAGGTCCTTCTATACAGTACGCTAACAACAGGACTTGTCATGCTGCCAGGAGGTCTTCTTAACGGACTGATGTCTCCCGTGATGGGCCGCCTATTCGACAAGTATGGACCAAGGGTGTTGTTAATTCCAGGGATCAGCATGCTCATCTTGACGATTATTGGCTTTATGCAAACCGAGCTTCTTCAATCGCCATGGATCGTAATGGGACTGCAAACCGTGCTGATGATTTCAATCGCGATGATTATGATGCCTTCCCAAACGAACGGACTCAATGCTTTGCCTGCTGAGCTATATCCTCACGGAACCGCAGTGCTGAGTACATTGCAGCAGACATCTGGTGCGCTTGGAGCGGCTGTGTTTATATCCATCATGCAATCCGGTCAGAATAAAGCACTTGCAGGGATAGCAAACCCAGGTCAGGCAGAGCAGGCTGCCGCGATGACAGCTGGAGTGCAGGATGCATTTATGATTGGGCTCATTCTTGCCTGTGCCGGTTTTGTAATTGCTTTGTTCGTGAACAGAGTTCACACAGGCGGAGGTTCCCACGGAACGCCTGAACATAAGGAAGAAGTAAAGGAACTGGCCGCGAATCCGGCCGTAGAATAGTGCAGCAGAGCAACAGAACAACAGAGCAACAGCGCAACAGAACAGAAGGAACAAGTTGTTTAGTTGCAAAACTGGTGGAGTTTAGAAAGAAGGAGCAGCGGCGCATCATTAAATGTGCGGTTTTTTTCTGCAGTTTGGGTCTGTAAAGTTAATAATTATGGTAATATATAGTCTTGCAGAAAAACACAAACTGAAATGGAAAGGAAGTAAGGATTGCTTAAATTTACATCACACAAGAAATCGGTATGGAAATGGACCTTCTTTTTCTTGCTGCTCCTGCTTAGCTGGGTATGGAATCTGGCTTATTACAACAGCATGCAGCTTGATAAACCGTTATTTCCTAAGCAGTATATGACTGCCATTAATCAACTTACGGAGATCAAGGTTTATTTTTTGGAGAATAAGGATCAGGGGAAGAAAGTGAGCCAAATTCATATTAAAGAGCTGCCTCATACCGCAATCGGAAGTCCAACAACCCAAATAGAATATGATTACCAGAATCTTAAACGGTTTTATATTGATCTCAGACCGGAAGAGAATACGAAGATAGATACAGAACAGGACAAGGACATCGTCATTCGGGAGATTGAGGTGTATTACGATGATGGTTCTACAGAGACGGTTCCGATTGGTGAGATCGTTATTCGGCCTTATCCTGATAAAGGATATGTCACGGATATGAGTTCAAGTGGAGCATCCTCAGATGGAAGCGGTCATGATTACCCGAGAGTAGCGGTTAAAGCCTGGCTAACGAAGATAGAGATGACCCATTCGGAAGAGCTCTCTTCACTCATTGATTTTACACTGTACGGTAAGCCGGCAGATCAGGTCACTTATCCGAAGGAAGTGGTCCCTGACGATCGGATCACCTTAAGATATCAGTGGAAGCTTCCTGAGGATCCTAGTGAGTTCATGATCTACGAAGCGTTGGCGTTAATGCATTTTAATACACCGGATGGCAAAGAAATTGTAGATTTCAGCTTTATGAGCAATAATCTAAGTTATTCCGAAGAACAGATCCGGTCCATTGTACAGGAGGTGAACTAATGTCTCCATCCATACAAAGCACAGCGGCACCCCTTCGCAGAATGGCATGGGGATTTCTATTTGTACTCATTGATTTAAACTTGGGTCCTATTGATATCCTGCCTGATTTTGTAGGTTTTATCTTGATATACTTCGGCTTAAGCCGGCTCGGTGAGCGTTTCAAAGATTTTAGCCGAGCTAAAGGATTCAGCCTTATTTTATTATTCATGTCCATAGCCGGTATATTTGTTCCGCCAGTCGATTATAACAGCTTTGCTTCTATTCCTCTGTATGTTCATATATTTGCGGAATTACTTAGTCTGCTTACGCTGTTCCTGCTTGTCTTTATATTTAGAGGACTCACAGTAATCGGAGAATCCGGTGTGTTTCATAATGTGAAGATTCAGGAAGTGATCAGTCTCAGAAAAAATGGATTACTTGGTCTACATGTCCTTCTCATGATCATGTATCCCTTGGCATTTAATATGAACGATACGATATTATCGACCATATTCATTTTCACAATAATCCAGCTTCTATTCTATCTTCTGTTCATTGCACTGCTGTTCCGGATGGCCAAAGTCATTGAGAAGTGGAAAGGATCTGTCAGCGTATAGACTGTTTATTGATTCATGACTGAATACACAGGTATTGGTTTAAAATAACGGTATAACTGTAGAAGGGAAGGGAAGCCATGGCAAGGGAAGTCTATTCCGTTCCCTATGGGTATGAACCCAAGGAGGACGCGACCAAGGGAACCCTGATTTACTATGATGACTTTGACGGAGTGGAGGACAGGGAGCTGGCAAGCGCATTAAAAATAACGGAATCCAAGCAATTCAAGAAGCTGGTTCTCTATCCCCTTCACGATGCTACCATTAAGCGCATGCTGAAGCACAATACGCAGCCCTTCTATAAGAGAGAGGATCGGCTGCATGATTGGAAGCGTGAGCAGTCCAATGAGAGGCTCATTATGGTTGAAGGCTGGGAGGGCAAGCGGAAGAAATATACACCGATGGAGGCTGCACTACGGCATTTGACAGAGTACTATCCAGCACCTCATTTCGTATATATCTCTCCCTTGTATGCGAACTTGTTCGCTTCTTACTCCTTCTTTGAAGAATGGATCAAGAAGATCCGATTAATTATAAATGATACGCCGAGAGAGCTTCATCCGAGCCTAATGAAGTATGGGCATCGTTTTGAGATCATCACGGGTCGAGATGAGAACAAATAACGGTTACACCAAACCGCTTCCTTGAATAAAGGAGCGGTTTTTTTATTGTTATCGACAACCAACAACCTATTTACTCAACACCTGAAAAATTCATAATAGTAATAATGACTTCGATAATTACAATGTTCACATAGAATCTATGGTATAAGTATTAACATAAAATAATTTCAACACCTGAAAATTTCATAATAAGATAATAATTATTTTCTCTGGCTCATACCAACTTACGCAATCTTGTAGTTGTACTTATATCAGAAATAGAGACAAAGAGAAGTAAATTCAAAGCGGAATAATCCTTTAACAATAATTATATAATAAATAAGAGTAAAAATTTATTGTAAAACGATAAATAATGTGCTAAATTCAATATGAAATTTATTTTGGTGAGGTGTTTGTATGAAACGAGGTTCAACATTGTTTCTAAAAGCAGCTGTTTTTCTTATCGGAATTCCGGTGCTTGTATTATGTGTTGTTGGTCTGCCTTGGTTATTGAATAACCCAGTGAATCCAGAATTTGCGCATATGCTTTATCCGATTGTAACAATTCTGTATGTGTCGGTAATCCCATTCTGTATGGGGCTCTTCCAAGCGATCCGACTGCTGAGCTACATTGACAAGAATAAGGCGTTCTCGATAATCTCAGTTAAAGCTTTAAAAATGATTAAGATCTGTGCATTCTCGATAAGCATCCTGTATGTCATCATGCTGCCGTTCATTTTTCTATTGGCAGAGAAAGACGACGCACCGGGTCTAATCATTATAGGCATGGTTCTGATCTTTGCTCCCCTGGTGGTAGCCGTATTCGCCGCCGTTCTCCAGAAGCTTATGCAAGAAGCGATCGAGATTAAATCAGAAAATGACCTAATCATCTGAGGTGGAATAATATGGCCATAATTATAAATATTGATGTCATGCTGGCGAAGAGAAAAATGAGTGTGACTGAGCTCTCCGAGCGAATCGGGATCACGATGGCGAATCTTTCAATACTGAAGAATGGAAAGGCCAAAGCCATTCGGTTATCAACGCTGGAGGCGATATGTATAGCATTAGATTGCCAACCAGGAGATATTTTGGAATATCGAATGGACGATGATTCAGCAGAAGCAGAGCTTTGATTATTATCACATCCGTTCAGCCGATCCGTTGACGAACCCCTTGAAGTAAGAAGACTTACGGAAGGGTACAGCGTTGACTAGATCGGCTGATTTTTGTCATGGCTAGAAGCTGTAATCAGTTTACATAATATCTAATATGTATGATTATAAAGTAAGGTGGAGCCTAAACTTGTTCGAAAGTAGATCCAATGTTATTTATAATTCTACATTCATCGTTGACCAACAGAATAGCATTTCTTAAAATGGTTAATTAAGTTGTAACTTAATCAATTTCTTAATACCTTCTGCTGCTTCAATCAAGAGTGAAATTGATTCAATTAATACTTAAAAGAAAGATACAACCTACCAAGAAGAGAAAATTCTCCATATTGAGCCTCATACCTCTGAAATGAAAGAAGGCGGACTGATGAACTGGAAACGGATCGCCCTAACGGGTGTGATTACGACGTTATTATCGACTGTCCACGGATTTCCCCACCACGAGGCATCAGCAGCAGTGAACAAAAAGATTCAAGTGAATATTGACGAAGAGCAAGTAACTCTGGCAGCTTCCTCTTATCTTAAGCAGGGTACGGTAATGGTTCCAATCACGATGCTTCACAAGTTGTCGGAAGCCCAGATCAATTGGAATAATGCTGACAAAACCGCTACTGTGCGAATGAATGGACAATCCTTTGCTCTTAAACCCGGTGCAGCAAAAGTTTCATATGCAGGTAAGGTGTACAATTTAAAAGAAACGGTTCAATTAATTAATCATCGTGTCATGGTGCCTGCTGCATTCCTCAGCGAAATCTCAGACACAGATATGCGATTTGATAAAATGGATCGAATCTTATATCTAATCACCGATCGCTACTACACAATGACTGTTCCCAAGCATGAAGAAATTCAATTACAAGCAGCACAGGTGAATCAGTATGATTATGTAGAAGGCATGAACCTTATCGTTAATGGAGATTCTCATCCTTTTACGAGTTGGGAAGGCATGTGGGACTGGAGCTACAAGCCTGTAATTCATGTGCAAGATCTTACGAATGATGGACGAGAAGAATTTGCAGTCATCAATACACTCGGATATGGAACAGGACTGATGCAGAAGGAAGTTCACATTGTAAATTTGCAAAATCACAAGGAATTTCCGATTGAATTCTTCGAGGATATTACTAAAGAATGGATTGATTCTTCTATTACAACGCAGGATGGGAAGGTCACTGCGTCTGTGAAAATAAAAGGGGAAGAGGAAATCAAGCATGTACTTGATGAATATATAGGACCTCCTCCGGAACATTTCTATTCAGAGCTTGGCTTCGGCGCAGTCGTCTATTATTTCATTGATAATGGAAAGCTTACTGCTCGTCTTGGGGCATCGGCAAGCACAGTTACTTTCTCAGGAGATGTAATCATTGATTACAAATATGAGGAAGGTCGTTTCCTAGCAGACAAAGTGAGCTATATTCCTCATCAGAAATAAAGCCATCACGACATGTGTATATAGCACATCTGGTATCGACTTTTTAATATGATATGGAAATTATTACAATTGATATGTGAAAAATTCATGATAAAGACAGGATTTGTTTTCGAACGTTTTTCGGAATTATGTTATGATGAATGACGGAGAGATTTTTATCTAAATATAAATAAATACAAATGATTGTTTTATTATTGGAGGAGATTCGATGTTTAAATGGTTAAAAGGCAAATCTGCTGAAAAAATGGATGTTCTTGATATTGCAGCCCCGCTGACAGGAAATGTAGTTCCACTCGCGAATGTTCCGGACGAAGCCTTCGCTTCGAAGGCCATGGGTGAAGGAGTAGCGATTGAGCCGACAGAAGGCAAGGTTGTAGCCCCTTTTGATGGTAAAGTCGCTCATTTGATTGAGAAGAGCAAGCACGCTGTTATTCTTGAGCATGCAACAGGAGTGCAAGTACTAATTCACATCGGTGTTAACACCGTTTCTATGAAGGGTGAGGGCTTCAAGGCTCATGTCAGCACAGGGGATGAGGTAAAAGCAGGTCAGCTTCTGATCGAGTTTGACATGGCAGCAATTCAGGCAGCAGGCTATCCGGTGATTACTCCTGTATTGATCCCAGCTGGCATTGATGCAGTGAAAAGTGTGGAGCCGAACGAATCCGCTGGAAGCGTAAGTGCGCAGTCCGGCAGTGTCATTATAGTTCATCTAAATTAGGTTGAGTGGGACCTCATTTCTTACATGAATTTAAGAAATGAGGTCTTTTTTATGCAGGCTCAGCGTTCCTTAACCGCAGATATAAGCATAAACATAGGTCTCCTCAGCTCTTCTTCGTATGCTGAGTTGGAGCTTAGCATCTCGGATGTCGGCTTCAGCTCGGATAAACGAGTCAGCTGAAAGCCTGCAGACAAGAGCCCATTTACGTAGCTGGCAACGGTACGATGATATTTCATTACCGTATGACCTAGAAAATTAGCTTCCCGAATTCCCTCCAGGTGGTAGTTGTCAACAGGCCAGTGTAATTTAGTGCCGGAGTTATCATAATAGAAATCTTGGGCTTCCAGTGCTGTAAACATCGGATGCTCCACGGAGAAAACAAAATGACCACCAGGCGTCAGTAACTGATGTACTTTATGACACAAGTGCTCAAAGTCTTCAATATAGTGGATTGCCAGCGAGCTGAGTACCACCTCAAATGAGTCGTCATCCACACTCAGATCTTCAATGGCAGCTCTTCTATATTCAATATGCTGGTGATCAGTCAGAAGTCTTGCACGTTCCAGCATTTTCTCCGATATATCAATTCCAAGTACATAGGTAGCTCCTTGTTCTTCAGCATAGCGACAATGCCAGCCGTAACCACAGCCTAAATCAAGGACGGATTTGTCCTTAAGATCTGGGAGCATTCGTCTCAGCTCGGGCCATTCCCCAGCGGCCTCCAATCCACCGGTCGAGCGGGGCATGCGGCTGTATTCGTTGAAAAAGGACGATTCATCATATTTATTTTGCTTCATTACGGCAGGCTCCTTCTCTAGTCATATCCACATTCAAGACTCTACGGAATCGTGGTAAAAGAATCTAGACTATAGACTCATTATAATCAATTATTACCTTGAGGAGCAGTCAATCCAATATGAAAAACCGCAGCTTCACCCCGTATGACGGGTAATGAAAGTGCGGTTTAATGTCTATTGTAATTGTATGCATTACTACGGCTGATAGTGTGAAGAGCTGTGAGGATAATAATAATTATACGGACTGGCCTTGACCCATTCGTAATCATCGTCCGAATATCCATGCGGAGCATAACTTGATTGATGAAAAACACCTTGAGCAGGGATGTTATTCCCTTGTGCAACCGATTCTGGTGTGTGATTTATAGTCCGATGCGTGCTGTTCTTTTCTTGCGAGCTGCTCTTTGCTTTTTTACAGCCAGGCGGTGGACCAAGGATAACAGATTCTTGAATAGGTAGGGCCGCTTCCGCATATTTTTGTTCATCTACACAGTAAGCAAGATTCATAATTTCTTTCGGTGTGAACCGAAGGAAGTCAGAGCCGTACACAATGTCAGGTGTCGGTTCATCAAAGATCGTAAGGAAATGTGTATTGTCCTTCATGGACACGATCCAGTGGAACCAACCTTTAGGAAACATGGAGACCTGACCGGACCTCAGCCGATAGGACATCAGCTTTTGTGTAAAAGGATCAAACACGGAGGTTACGACTTCTCCGCTAATGACATACACCAGCTCATTAACGTTCGTGTGCCAGTGAGGCTGAACGATGATATTCTTGCTCATATGTGCACTGAAAAAACCGGTTTCGATCGCAGGCATTTGCTCTGCAAACATTTGTGTAATGTAATTATGCGCATCTCTCTTATAAGTAGTGACTGCATTGGAATCCCCGCTAAGATTGAGGGATGGAGATTGTAAGACTGGATTGGTCTTCATGAGCTGCTGTTCCTCCCATTCTGTACACCACATTCTGTACGTGAGCAAGTTTTTTTCAGCATATGCCTAGATCATTTGATTTGCTCCTGGGTGCGATAATTTTTAATCGTTTTAGGAAAAAGGTTTGTCGAAATTGATATGAAAGCGCTATAATTGAAATTAATGTAAAAAGAACATCCGAATTCATAACATGGGGTTAAGGGAGCGGAAATAATGAGAAAGAGCAAGACATTCTATAATATATTCATTCCTGTTCTCATCCTGAGCTTGGGACTCGTTATATCCTTTGGAAGTTATATTTATGTGTCGACTACTAACTCTGTCGTTGATCGGATTAGCGACAGTCAGCAAAGTCTGATCTCCCAGATTCGAAACACACTGGAGCAGAAGATTCAGACGATTGAATATGCCTTTAACACCTACAGTACAACCAAATCCTTCACTGATGTAATCAATAACCCACTCACAGAGCAGGAATTTCAAACCTATCAGGAGGTGAATTCCCAGCTGAATTATATTGCTTCACTTGGGCTGGATGGAGTTCAGTATTCTCTCATTAGTCTGAAGCAAGACTGGAGCATTGCCAATGGCTCCTTATCCAGGCTGACAGAGGAAGAGAAAAGTGAATTGTACAATAAATATATAAGCGAAAAGAGCGAGGATCTATTCTGGGTAAAGACAGCGGACGGAATTCAATTTGTACATACCCTGCCCGTATTCTCGAACAATAAGCAAGCCATTGCGCTGTCTTCTATATCGTTAAAGACGCTCAATAACACACTGCAGTCACAGCCGGATACACCGGTTTATATTTTGAACAAGCAAGGTGAGCTCCTGTACTCGGCGGACACGGAACATCCTCAGCTGACTGATGTTCAGATCAAACAAATCATGGATGCAGTCTCCAGTCGGCCGCAAACAGGAAAGCTGGCGATCCCGGGCGATACGCAGGCAGAAGTGAATGTCATTTATGCCAAATCCTCGTATAATAACTGGACGTTTGTGACGTTGCTGGATGATAAAGCGGTTAGTGAAGCGATGTCTGCTACACGCATCGGTATCGTTGTCATGGGCTTAATCATCATGATATTAATTTTTATCATCGCTTACTTCTTGTCGGTGTATCTGTCTAAGCCGATTCGTAAGATCCAGCGCAGCTTAGCGAACAGCTCCGAACCGATGATGAAGGACGAGGTAGACTGGATCATCAGATCTATTGACTCGATCGTATCAGAGAAGGAAAGTCTGGAGCATTTGATGGAGGCGGAGAAGCCGAAGCTCGAAACACAGTTTGTACTTAATCTGCTGCATAACCGATTAACACCTGAAGAGGCTTGGCGCAGTATGTCACGCTTCGGATATCGAGTACAAGAGGACAAGGTGTATGTGACCATGCTTGTACAATTGGACCGCTATCATGATAAACAATTGTCAGATAAGGATGTTTTACTGCTTGCGGTAAACAATCTCGTACAGGACATCGTTCCCCAGGAAGGAAGACTGCTCCCGGTTGTTATGAATGAGCGTACGCAGGCTACGATCCTTATGTTCGACGGAGACAGCGAGCAGGAGATCCGTAAGAAGATTATCACCTACGCCAAACAGATCATCCGATCCTCACGAGAATATTTAAGACTGCCTGTCAGTATTGGGGTAAGTCAGTGTTATACCGATTTGCTTAAGAGCCGTGAAGCTGGCGAGATGAGCATTGAGGCCCTTCATCACAGACTTAATTTAGGAAAAGAGTCGATCATCTTCTTTGATGATATCTCGACGGTCATCTCAGGACCGATGGTTCTTCATTATCCAGCAGAGCTTGAGACACAGCTGTTTGATGCAATCCGGCTGGGTGATGAGAGTGCTGTTCTTCGCTCGCTGTACCCATTGCTGGCTGACATGATGAAGCACAGCAAGAACCCGATGAATCTGGAAGTGACACTGATGCGCTTCGTTAATAATTTGATTCAACTAGAACAGCACATTGGTGCTGAAGTACTCTTAACTCCGGATAACGCTAATTTGTACCACCGCTTATTGAATATTCGCAACCCGGAGGAGATTGAACGTATTCTGGTCGATGAAGTGATACTGCCCATGGTCAAATGCATGAAGGAGAAGACCAATCACCAATTCAGGTCGATCGCCGACCGCATTGCATCCATCATCCGAGCGGAATACGATCAGGAGTTGTCACTAGAATCCATCAGTGAAAGACTGCACTATAGTCCCAATTATCTGAGCAGCATCTTTAAGAAGGAATATGGCATGACGTTCACAGAATTCCTGATGAATTATCGACTAGATATCGCAAGAAAATGGCTGGTGGATACGGATATGACCATTAAAGACATTGCAGAGCGATTACAATATCAGAATCCTCAGAATTTTATTAGATCCTTCCGAAAGAAAGAGCATGTGACACCCGGAGCATATCGAAAAATGAAGCTGCAAGCATGATCATTAAGCTTGAAGTTCAGGCATGTGTCAAACAAAAGAAGTTCGGAGCACGCGGAGCATAATGACATGCGCGTAGCCGAACTTCTTTGTTCTTAATGTAGCTATCCTTTTACAGCACCAAGCAGTGCGCCTTTGGTAAAATGCTTCTGTACGAACGGATAAGCAATCAGCATTGGAAGTGTAGCCACAACGATGACGGCCATCTTGATGGTCTGCGCCGGCGGGATAATATCTACCGCAGAGCTGTCGCCTTCCATACCGCTGGAGACGATAACAATTTGTCTTAGAAGGACCTGCAAAGGCCATTTGTCCGAATCCGTCAGGTACAGAATCGCATTCGTGTAGGTATTCCAGTAGGTAACCCCATAGAACAAGGACAGCGTAGCAATCGACGGAAGGGCGAGCGGCAGCATAATGCTCCCTAGAATTCGGAAATCATTCGCTCCGTCGATCTTGGCAGATTCCTCAAGGCTATCCGGCAGTGCTTGGAAGAAGTTTCTCATAATAATGAGGTTAAATGCATTGATAGCAACGGGGAGGATCAAGGACCAATATGAATCAATCAACCCGACGGCTTTGACAATCAGAAAGGTAGGAATCATACCACCGCTGAACAGCATGGAGAATACAACAATGAAATTAATGAAGCTTCTTCCATATAAATATTTGCGGGACAAGCCATAAGCCATCAGCGCAGTCAGGAGCATGCTTACGGCCGTTCCCACGATCGTCGTACCAATCGATACCGCTAGACCTTGGAAGATCGTCGAGGTCGAGAAGATGTACTTGTATGCATCCAGGGAGAAGGTCGTAGGGAATAACACGAACTTCTTCTCAACCAGCTCCTGTGTAGATGCAAATGAGCTTGCGAGTACATTAATGAAGGGAAGCAGACAAGCCAGTGCGATCAGAGCAAGAAGCGTATAATTGACGATATTAAATATACGGCTTCCAAGGGACTCTTTTTTATAGGTGGGTTTCTTGGCGGTTGCAGCCATAGGATGAGGACCTCCTTCTATTTCGGATGTAAGTATTATTGAGATATATACACCTTATCAAGGGGACCAAATTCCGTATATAATCATGTCCTACGGCTTTCATTTCATGTGAAAAAGCGGCTTCTTACACTGATAATCCTGATATTAAATAATGATCATGAGCTACATTGATCCCTGTTAAACACGCATTCCAGCAGCGAATATAGCTGATGATTATATACGTAACGGACCATCAGAGGGTATGCTTGGCTTCGAACAACCGACTCAGCATCATTGCATGTTGAAGAAGTATTTTTCAAGGAGGTCGACAGCGATTGAAGGAAGCAGATACCCCGGCCGTTTCATATCAGGTGGGCACACGTAAGAAAAAAGAGATGTTTCAACCCTTTCATTTTTTGAAGAAATACAAGCTGCTCTATTTAATGATTTTACCCGGATTTCTATTCTTTGTTGTATTTAAGTACTTGCCAATGGGCGGACTCATTATTTCCTTTCAGGATTATCAGCCCTATCTTGGTATTCAAGGGAGTCCTTGGGTCGGGTTCAAGCATTTCATCAGGTTGTTCACTGAACCGACATTCGCCATGCTCCTCAGCAACACCTTAATCTTATTTGCACTTGAGCTTGTCGTCTTCTTCCCATTACCTATTATACTTGCACTCATGCTGAACGAAGTCAGACACAAGCTGTTCAAGAGCTCGATTCAAACGATCATTTACATTCCACATTTCATGTCATGGGTTATCATCGTCTCCATTACATATGTATTTCTGAATGTGGATGGCGGTGTTGTAAATGAGATCATTGCTGCATTAGGTGGTCAGAAGATCAGCTTCTTAACTTCACCGGAGTGGCTGCGTCCGATGTACATCGGTCAAATTATCTGGAAAGAAGTCGGCTGGTCTACCATTATCTATCTCGCAGCGATTACAGTGGTAGATACTCAGCTCTATGAAGCCGCTGAAATGGACGGTGCCAGCAGGCTCCGTAAGATTTGGCATGTCACTTTGCCGGCCATTCGTCCCGTGATCATTACACTGCTCATACTCAAGATCGGCAACACGCTTGAACTGGGATTTGAGCATATGTTCCTGCTCCTGAACTCACTCAATCGGGAGGTTGGGGAAATCTTTGATACTTATGTATATACTGCGGGTCTGAAGAATGGACAGCTCAGCTTCAGTACCACAGTAGGCTTGTTTAAAGGACTGGTAGGACTCATTCTCGTCATGATTGCCAATAAGCTGGCCAAGAAGTTTGGAGAAGACGGTGTGTATTAATCTTTTTTTATCATATATAAAAAGGGGATATGTACATGAAACAAAAGCAATTATCTAAATTGTTAGCGCTTACTCTTGCAGGTGGACTTGTGCTTAGTGCTTGTGGAGGAGATACGTCAGGATCTTCTGAGCCTTCCGTTGATGCGGATGGCAAAGCCAATATTACTTGGCTGAACATTCTGCATACGGCATCACCTCCAACAGAAACAGTGCTGAACAAGATTGAAGAGGCCACAAATGCGAACATTGAGTTCTCATGGATTCCGGATGCATCGAAGGAAGAGCGTCTGAATACATCACTTGCGTCGGATTCCCTGGCTGACATTGTAACGATCACATTGATGGAGAACTCTTCAGTCCGTAACGCGCTAAAAGCAGGTGTATTCTGGGAGGTCGGTCCTTACCTCGATGAATTTCCGAACCTAGCGACGATTTCAGAAGACATGCGTAATTCCGCATCCATTGAGGGCAAGCTCTACGGAATTCCGATGCAGAAGCAAGTGGCGAGAAATGGTGTCGTCATTCGGAAGGACTGGCTGGACAAATTAGGACTTGAAGTGCCGAAGACGACAGACGAATTAATGGAGGTTGCCAAAGCCTTCACAGAGCAGGATCCTGACGGAAATGGTGCGAAGGATACGACAGGTTTCATGGACCGCAGTGACCTGATCTATGGCGCATTCAAGACCTTAAGCTCCTATTTTGGCACACCAAGTGTATGGAGTGTAGGAGAGGATGGCAAGGTAACGCCTGAATTTGAGACAGAAGGCTATGTTAAAACGATGGATTATATGAAAGAGCTTTATGAGAACGGATACATTAACCAGGACTTTGCTGTTACAGCGAAGACAGATCAGCAGCAGAATTTTGCTCAAGGTAAAGCCGGTATTTATGTAGGTGCTCTATTCGACAGCAAGAACCTGCTTAACATGGCCAAGGGGGTTCAGGACGATATGGAGCTTACGCTTGTCAACGACATTACATCGACGGGCAATGAAGCGGATCGCGCAATCTGGTCGATCTCCAATGGGGTTGGCGGATTGCTGGCATTCCCTAAATCGGAAGTCAAGGACGAAGCTGAGCTCAAACGCCTTCTGCAATTCATGGACGATCTCATGTCCGAGGAAGTCTACACACTGATGACCTACGGTATTGAAGGAACACATTACACGGTAAATGAGGAAAAAGCAGTAACAATTACGAACACAGAATTGTGGCAGCAAGAGGTTCAGCCATTTGCATCCTCCAGACCTAACGAAACCGGTTACGAGATTCATGACAACGATCCACTAAAGAAGGAATCTGATCGTTTGATCGAGGAGAATTCAACGTTTGCCGTGCTGAACCCTCTGTATTCGCTCGAATCCGCTACCTTCTCATCTCAAGGATCTGAGCTGCAAAAAACGATCGTTGATGCAACCTACAAATATATTCTGGGCAAAATCAACCTCGATCAATTTAATGAAGCGGTGAGCAGCTGGAGAAAAGCAGGTGGTGATCAAATTATCACAGAATACGAAGCTGCTTACCAGGCTGTGCATGGTCAATAACCCGATCCTTATGACATATTCTTCTTGATCACTGCGGATGTATTTCAACTAGATTCATAGTCGTTAAAATGTATTGCCGCTCCGTTCTTTTAGCAGGACTTATTGAAAGCGGAGCGGCTTATCTATTTAGAAGGAGGATGACAGGGAGATGAATCAGACAAACCAGACCAGCTGGGCACAAAGAATGGCACATTCCATTATGGAGCGGACACCAAGGCTGTATGAAGCTAAAGGGTATAACGAGAAGTGGTCCTATGATTACGGGGTTATCCTCAAAGGATTTGAGCGTTTATGGCGCATCACAGGCGATCAGCAATACTTCGATTATATCAAGAGCAATATGGATCACTTCATTCAGGAGGATGGATCGATTCGAGGCTATAGGCAGGACGAGCATAACATTGATCACTTGAATAATGGCAAGCTTCTATATGTCCTGTATAAGGAAACGGGTGAAGACAAATATAAACTGGCCGCCTCTACTTTACGGAAGCAGCTCCTGACGCATCCCCGGACTTCCGAGGGGGCTTTTTGGCATAAAGAAATATATCCTTATCAGATCTGGCTGGATGGCTTATATATGGGCTCTCCGTTCTACCTGGAGTATTTGCTTACGTTCGAGTCCGAGGGGGATCTTGGTGATGTAACGAAGCAGTTCATTCTATGTGAGAAGCATACGAGAGACGACAGAACCGGGTTATTATTCCACGCTTGGGATGAGAAACGTGTACAGCCGTGGTGCGACAAGAGTACCGGACTGTCACCGAATTTCTGGGGCAGATCACTGGGCTGGTTCCTCATGGCCATCACTGACGTTCTTGAACTCCTGCCTAAGGAGCATGCGGACTATAACGAGCTCGAACGAATATTCAAGGATACGCTGACGGCAGTTGCAGACTTTCAGGATGCGGAGTCCGGAGTATGGTATCAGGTTGTGAATGAGGCTGGACGCAAAGGTAACTATTTGGAAGCCTCGGCTTCCAGCATGTTCACCTATGCGATGGCGAAGGGAATTCGGCTGGGACTTCTCGGTTCTGAATGGAACAATCCATTACAGCGGGCATTCCAGGGACTTATTGCTGAATTTATATTAGAAACCAAAGAAGGGTGGCTTAACCTCAACAAGACTTGTCAAGTGGCTGGACTTGGAGGGGCAGATCGTCGTGATGGCACCTATGCGTATTACATCAGCGAACCGATTATTACGAATGATCAGAAGGGGCTCGGTGCTTTCCTTTTGGCTTGTGCTGAATACGAGGAACTGATCCAGACAGGTGAGCTAAGCCTGCCTGTAACGGAAGGAGCTCAGCAATGACCATCTATAACATTGATGACTACGGTGCACATAAAAACAGCGGTCAGCTGTCCACCAAAGCCATTACAGCGGCTATCACTGCTGCTGAAGCAGCAGGGGGAGGAACAGTAGTGATCCCTGCGGGTACTTATACTACAGGAGCAGTTATACTGAGGAGCAACATCCACCTATATTTAAGTCCGGGAGCTACATTGTCCTTCAGTGACAAGCCAGAGGATTATCCTGTAGTCACCTCTCGCTGGGAAGGAGTAAGACGGGAGGTTCACGCTTCCTGTATCTATGGTGAACAGCTGGAGAACGTAATGATCTCAGGGACTGGCCGGATTGAAGGCAATGGTGCATTGTGGTGGGATAAGCAGAGGAATCATCCGGAGGAGCTTACGTATCCTAGACCGAAGCTGATCAGCTTCGACAGCTGCCGCCGAGTGACGATCAAGGATGTACAGCTGTTTAACTCGCCGAGCTGGACAGTGAATCCGATTCTATGCCATGACGTCACTATCGATAATCTCTCAATTCTGAACCCCGCCGATTCACCGAATACGGACGGCATTAATCCCGAATCCTGTTCGAACGTTAGAATCAGCAATTGTCATATCGATGTAGGAGATGACTGTATCGCGATCAAAGCAGGTACGGAGGATACAGCTCACCGAGTTTCGTGCGAGAACATCACAATAACGAACTGTACAATGGTGCACGGGCATGGAGCTGTCGTTATTGGCAGCGAGATGAGCGGCGATGTACGTAATGTAGTGATATCAAACTGCGTGTTCAAGCATACGGACCGGGGCATTCGTCTTAAGTCAAGACGGGGACGGGGCGGCACGGTTGAAGATATTCGCGTAAGCAATATCGTGATGGAGGATGTCATCTGTCCATTTATATTAAATCTGTATTACTTCTGTGGTCCTCGCGGTACAGATAAATATGTGTGGGACAAAAATCCGTATCCTGTAACGATTGAAACTCCACGATTTCGACGGATTCATTTCTCAGGGATTACGGCCCGTAACGTTCATGCAGCAGCAGGCTTTATATATGGTCTGGCAGAGCAGTATGTCTCTGAAATTACATTTGATCAGGTTGATATTTCCATGGCTGAGGATGCGACACCTGCAGTTCCTGCCATGATGGCAGGAATTGAAGAGATGAGCAATCGCGGATTCTTCCTTGGGAATGTAAGGGATGTAAGGTTCCGGAATGTGACGATCGAGAATCATCAGGGTCCTGCCTTTTATGTGGAGAATGGTGACACCGTTAAATTTGAGGGCTGTGAGTCGAGAAACACAGACCGTGCAGAAGAGCTTATTCACGAAGTTACGGTAAAGCCTTCTCAGGAGAATCCGGTATGAAGCCATCATCCGCGGATCCACTGTGGCACCTATTAGGAGACCTGCCTGAAGGAGGCGTAACAAGCTCGCGACTGCTGGCTGAGGAGGAGAAGGAGGGGTATCTTCTTCAGACGATTATGCTAGAACTGTATGGAATGGAGCAGGTATCCATATCAATGGCTCTGCCGCTAGAACAGAAAGGTCCATACCCTGTCGTTGTATTCAACCATTCCCATGGGGGCAATTATGCGGGAGGACGCAAGGAATTTGTAACGAGCAGCCATTATCTGCAGCAGCCATCCTTTGCTAAGACACTGACCTCCATGGGATATGCGGCTTGTTGTATGGATATGCGTGGATTCAACGAGCGCTCGGGCCGAACAGAAAGCGAGCTTGTCAAAGAAATGCTGTGGCGGGGAGAAGTATTATGGGGCAGAATGCTTCGTGATAATCAATGCTTGCTTGACTATATTTGTACGCGAGAGGATGTAGATTCCAGCCGCATCGGTACGATCGGCATGTCTATGGGGGCGCTTATGGCGTGGTGGCTTGCGGCACTGGATGATCGAATCAAGGTGGTCGTTGATATTTGTGGTCAGGTCGATGCCCACACCTTGATTATGAAGAGAGGCCTTGATCATCACGGGTTCTATTCATATGTACCCGGACTGCTGAAGCATTTCACAACCCTATCCATTCAGGAAAGGATTGTCCCGCGCCCCAGACTGAGCCTAAACGGGCGGGATGATCGGTTATGTCCTTATGAAGGAGTCATTCTGCTCGCTGATGGCCTTGAATCTGCATATGAGAAGGCAGGATATCCTGAGCACTGGCAGCATATAGAGACCGGATCGGGACATATGGAAACAGCAGAGATGCGTTATGCCTGGAAGGATTTCTTAGTCAAGTATTTGTAATCTACTATTCATCTTGTAAAGGGAGGCGTTAGCTTGATTACGAACAATACGAAAGAGACGAATATCAAGACCATTCAGAATCCGATACTTCCTGGATTTAATCCTGACCCTTGTATGATCCGTGTGAACGATATGTATTATATTGCGGTTTCTTCCTTCGAATGGCTGCCAGGTGTTCGAATCTATCAATCGGATAATTTGGCGGATTGGGAGTTTTGCACGGATGTGTTAACAGATCAAGTGAACCTGAAGGGGAATCCCAAGAACTGCAGTATTTGGGCTCCACAGATCAGCTACCATGAGGGTCTGTATTACTTAATGTATACCGATGTGAAGAGCACGAAACGACCTTTTAAAGATACCCATAATTACCTCATTACATCCCAGTCAATTACAGGGCCATGGTCAGAGCCCATCTATTTGAACAGCAGCGGCTTTGATCCATCCCTGTATCATGATGACGACGGGCGAAAATGGCTGTTAAACTGCTTGTGGGATTATCGAATTACGGAGGGGAATAAGTCCAGCGGAATTGTCATACAAGAATATGACCCGGAGCAGCAGAGATTGATTGGAGAACCCATTAAGCTCTTTGATTGTACGCCGCTCAAGAAGACAGAAGCTCCTCATATCTATAAACGAAACGGATATTACTACTTAATTACAGCGGAAGGTGGAACGGGCAGCGGACATGCGGTTACTGTAGCCCGGTCTACGGAGCTGCTCGGTCCTTACGAAGTGGATCCTCAATATCCGATGCTGACTTCAAGTGATAACCCGGAGCTTGAGCTTCAGTGCGCCGGGCATGGGAGCTTGGTCGAAACGCCTGAGGGTGAGTGGTACATGGCTCATTTATGCACTCGGCCGGTTGAAGGAAAGTACCCTATACTTGGCAGGGAAACCGCATTGCAGCAGGTCTACTGGGATTCGGAAGGCTGGCTCCGATTAACTTCTGGCGGACATTCACCTCAGACAGAGGTTCCTCTTCCCAAGGGTGCGGTGGTTAGAGGGAAGCGCAGCACAGACTTCTATGATGATTTTACGGGAGCTGGGTTGAGGCCTGAGTGGAATACACTGCGTATCGTGGCAGACGATCAATGGTGCAATTTATCAGAGAGGCCCGGATATTTGAGAATTCATGCAGGAGAATCGGCCCAAAGTCTGTTCGAGCATCATATCTTGGCAGTTCGACAGGCGGATACGCATTTCCGAGCTGAAACAGAGCTGGACTACGAGCCAGCGATGTATCTGCAAATGGCAGGACTCATGCTGTATTTAAACGAAGACAATTATTGGTTTGCTTATGTAACTCGAGAGAAAGAACAGGGTAAAGTGCTTCGTCTGATGCGCTGTGAAAAAGAAGAATTTACACTGGAGCCCGTCATTGTGAAGCTGGAAGAGGGTAAGCCTTTACAGCTCGCTGTCGATATATCCGGCGTAAATGGACAATTCTATTACCGGACAGAGGAAGGCGAATGGAATGAGCTCGGTGAGGCCCATCATGTCGGATTTTTATCCGGAGGGTTCACGGGGAACTTTGTTGGAATTG
Source organism: Paenibacillus sp. TCA20 (assembly GCF_000732325.1). Lineage (GTDB taxonomy): Bacteria > Bacillota > Bacilli > Paenibacillales > Paenibacillaceae > Paenibacillus > Paenibacillus urinalis. The sequence continues at coordinate 130,149 of NZ_BBIW01000002.1, read as the reverse complement.
CAGCTCATGATATGAATCAGTTCATGGGCAGCTATGCGGACTTTTCTTATTTTCGTTATACAGGCAGGAAATAGTTAAAGTGCAACTACATTACAGTGGACAAAAGGAAATAAGGCATAAGTCATCTTCCATCCACAGAAGAGGCTCATGCCTTATTTTGTGATGCATACACAAGAGCTGACACAGAATCAGATCTTATTCCTCATATAAAAGCCTTAGTTTGCTTTTTTGGCTTTTCCTGACTTGGCGGCTCTTGAGTATTGTTCCTTGATAAGATCAGCAGTCAGCTGGCCTGATAAAGTAACCATAGGGACACCTCCGCCCGGATGCGTAGAACCGCCGACAAAATACAGATTCTCAATCAAGTCACTGCGGCTAGGTACCTTGAATCCACCGTTCATCTTTCGGTCTGTCACCACACCATAAATGGAGCCGCCATTAGCGCCATATAACCGCTGAAGATCGTCGGGGATAAAAGTATACTCGAATTCGATGTGCTGGCGTATATCCGTAAGTCCCATTCGTTCAAGCTTATTCAGGACAAGCTCCCGATACGCTTCTGCATTGGATTCGAAGCTCTTACCCGGCTTAAGCGGCGGAACGTGGGTGAGGACGAACAAATTTTCTTTTCCCTCCGGAGCTTGAGTGGCATCTGATTTACTAGAAACCCCGATATACACGGTAGGATCATCGGAAGGAATACCCTTGTTAAAGATGTCGTCAAATTCCTTCGCCGGATCCTGAGAGAAGAAGAAGTTATGATGGAGCAGCTGCTCGTACTTCTTGTTGACCCCTAATAGTAGAACCAGCCCGGATACGGTTGGCGCGAATTTATTCAGTTTTTTAGCTGAGTTCAGAGCTCCGTTCTGATCCTTCAATAATGAATGATAGGTTGGAATGGCCTCCAAATTAGAGACGACAAGGTCGGCATCCAGCACGGTTCCGTCTTGCAGCGTCACGCCGGTTGCGATCTTATCCTTCGTATTAATCTTCGTCACCTTGGCGTGGGTGCGTATAGTTACACCTTGCTCATCAAGAACCTTCAGCATTCCCTCTGCGATATTGTACATCCCTCCATCTACATAATAGATCCCGAGTCCGAGCTGCACATAGATGAGCTGAGACAGAACAGCAGGAGCATGGTAAGGGGAGGAGCCGATATACATAATGAAGAAATTAAACAGCTGTCTTAAATGCTTATCCTTCAGATATTTGTCGGTGCTTTGCGCCATGGTACGGAGCGGGTCCATTGCCAGCAGCTCTTTGATTGAATGCATCCCGCGAAGCTCATCAAGACCCGAGAGACTTCTGGCATAAATGCTGCGTCGATTCATATCGTACTGCTTCTGACAGTACTGAAGATATTTTAAGAAATCTGCGGCATCCTCTGAAGAAATATCCTTAATGGTGGACAGCATCTCAGGCAAGTCACTAGTTACGTCAATGGTTACACCGTCTTCAAAAAAAGTTCGCCACTGCGGCTCAATCCGTACCAGCTTCATATAATCTGCCAGCTTGCGTCCAGTGCTCTCAAACAGCTGCTCTAATACCCATGGCATCGTCAATATAGACGGACCTGTATCGAAGGAATACCCTTCACCCGATCGAACGTTCAGCTTACCTCCTGCACGTTCATTTTTTTCAAGAACGGTAACTTCATGACCATCGGCTGCGAGTCTCATTGCCGCTGACAGGCCGCCCAGTCCACCGCCGATGACAATCACTTTTTTGCGCATATTTATTCTCCTCTTCTCCTTCTCTGATCTCGTCGCACCGTATAAAGAGGGTGATATACGGATCATAATTGAAGTAAAAATGCTTAATTACCATACTTACCGGAAGTGCGAAGAAATAAACAGCAGGTGACGCTCCATTTCCTGCTCATATACAGAGGAGGTATATATGTGATGTCACTCATATGGATCCTGGCTGGCCTGATTTCCGGCATCTTATTATGGTCAGAGCTTAAACTGCTGCCGGGAACTAGCGTAAGGCAATCAAGGCGCAAGAACAATCGAGAAGAGCCCCTTGGTAATCCCGCACAAGAAGCGAAGAAATTGACCATAAGTGTGATCATTCCTGCACGGAATGAAGAGAATAATATTGGCAGACTGCTGAAGTCCTTGCGAGAACAGATGAATTCACAGGATGAGATTATTGTCGTGGATGATGAATCGTCAGATCGAACTACAGAGATCGCATACAAGCGGGGGGCAAAGATTATTAAAGCAGGTCCGCTTCCGAGGGGATGGATGGGAAAATGTCATGCCTGCTTCCGAGGGGCTGCGGCTGCGAATGGAGAAATACTGATCTTCCTCGATGCGGATACATATCTGAAGAAGGGAGGGCTTAGTCAGCTGGTACATGCCTATCAATCTGGCTTGATGTCTGTTCAGCCGTTTCATGACACCTGGACCGCTTACGAGAAGCTGTCCGGCCTATTTAATATCGTAGTTGCGGTGTCTGCCGGAAGTGGCAAGAAGGGAACAGGTGCTTACGGTCCATGTGTAGTGACTAGTAGAGAAGCTTATGATAGCGTCGGCGGACATGAGCAGGTAAAGGGCGAGATATTGGATCATCATGCACTGGCTCTTCGATTTGAAGCCGCAGGATATTCGGTTGTTAATTATATTGGCAGAGGAGCGCTTCATTTTCGGATGTATCCGGGAGGCGTTAGAGAGCTGTTTCAAGGCTGGATTAAGAGTATGGCTTCGGGTGCAGCCGCAACCCGATTTACCAAGCTTTTTACTGTCGTTCTATTTCTGATAGGCGCATTCACGGCAGCTCTGACTCTCCTATTCTGGGACTACGGATTGATGTCTGTCGCTGTTTATGGACTGTATTCAGCTCTTATGGCAGGACTCCTTCGCAAAGTAGGGAAGTTTGGAGCTATATCGGCCATACTTTACCCTATCCCGCTGCTTGCTTTTATCAGTGTATTCTCTGTATCGATGCTGCACACCTTTGTTAACAGGCAGGTTCGCTGGAAGGGAAGGGAGCTTGCCCTTGATCCAGAGGAGAATCAACAAGGATAAAGAACAGAAGAGGGATGTCCATGGATTCGCAGATGTTGAGTGTTATATGGAATATAGGAATAAATGCTGGGGCGTGGCTTCTGCTTCACCTGCTTGTGACTGCAGTTCACGCCCGGCTGCCGGATCGCTGGTTTGCAGTCACTGGATACCCGGCTTCTAAAAAGGAACTGTTATTCTACACGAACGGGCTAAAGATCAAAGCTTGGAAGAAGCGTCTTCCTGATGGTGGAGGCTGGTCGAAGCAAGGCTTTCGTAAAAAAAGGATCGAAGAGAGGAGTGAAGCCTACTTGGAGCGGTACCAGCTTGAGGCTCATCGTGGGGAGTGGTGCCACCTCATTTCTATGCTGCCTGCGCCTTTGTTCTTCCTCTGGAATCCTCCCATGGTTGGGATGATGATGGTCCTGTATGCGCTCGCAGCCAATCTGCCTTGCATATTTGCCCTCCGGTATAATCGGGCTCGGATCCTCCGTCTTCTAGATCGAAGAGCTGCACCAATCGCCAGCGATTCTGTTGTACAAATAGACCCAGGCACAAGATGATCGCCTGGGTCTGATATCATTAAGATGCTTATACTTCAATGGATTTAATGATGCGGGCAGGGTTGCCCCCAACGACGACATTGTCCGGTATATCCTTGGTAACAACGGCTCCACTGGCAACGACGACATTGTTCCCAATAGTTACACCAGGATTAATAATGGCGCGTCCGCCAATCCAGACGTTGTCTCCAATGGTAACTGGTTTGCCGAATTCCTCATACCGTTCACAGCGGGACAGCGGGTCGAGTGGATGCGTTGCCGTGTATATATGTACACCTGGCGCGAGCAGACAGTTGTTTCCGATTCTAACCTCGCACACATCAAGGATTACACAGTCAAAGTTGGCGTAGAAGCCGTCTCCGACATGAATGTTGTAACCATAATCGCAGCGGAAGGTAGATTCCACACAAATATTGTCTCCAACACTTCCAAACAATTTGCGAAGCAGCTCACTCCGGTGTTCGCGGTCGCTTTCAATAGACTGATTATAGAGCCGGGTCAGCCTTCTAGCGTGCTCACGGTCCTTCGTAAGCTCGGCATCTCCTGCCAAGTATAACACCCCTGCAAGCATTTTTTCTTTTTCTGTCCTCATGTTGAGTTTTCCTCCTGGCGTATTCATTCACTATAAGATTATCGCTAAATATAAGATCTCGTGCAAGGAGGAAGTCCGTGAACTTTTTTTCTTATAACTGCGGTGATGTGTGTAATCCCTATGGATGGTTAGTACTGTACACCTTCACTGGTCAAGTCCAGCCATTCTACTTCCTGTTGTGTCAGCTGAACGTTGGCCCCTTGATCGCAGGAAGCCAGCTCCGCTGGATTACGGGCGCCGATCAAGGCACAGGTTGGGTAGTTCTGATTCAGTACATATGCGAGTGCGATCTGAATAACGGTAACGCCTTTATCTTCTGCAAGCTGCTTCGCTCGACTGAGTCGCTCCCAGTTCTGATCATTATAGAACACACGCACAAGATCAGCATCATCCTTGTTATCAGGTGTAAATTTGCCAGTGAAAAATCCACGGGCCTGCGACGACCAGGATAACAGAGGGAGCTGGGTTTCTTCATGCCACTTGCTCGTTTCTTGATCGACGGATACACATCCCGGCCAGAAGGGTTCATTTGCCTTGGCAAGACTTAAATTCGGACTGCTGAATGTAAAGCCAGCAAGTCCATTGCTTGCGGCATATGCATTCGCTTCGGTAAGACGCTGCCAGCTCCAATTGGATGCACCTGCGGCTCCAATCCGGCCGGCAGCAATATGCTCATTCAGTGCATCGATGATATGCTCGACTGGAATTGACGGATCATCCCGATGAAGGCCGTACAGCTCGATGTGATCGGTCTGCAGACGCTCCAGGCTGACAGCCAGATCGTGATCAATAGCCTGTTTGTTCACCCGCGGACCTTGTCTGTCGTGATGAGCCCCCTTTGTGAAGATGGCAATCTTGTCCCGATTGCCTGACTCCTGCAGGTAGCGTCCGATAACCTCTTCACTCTGACCTCCGGTATAGATATGTGCAGTATCGATCGTGTTGCCGCCGATGGCCAAGAATGCTTCGATATTGGTCACGACCTGATCATAATTTTCATGCATGAAATAATCGGAACCTTTAATCAAACGAGAAATAGGCTTCTTTGATCCTTGAATCGAAATATATTCCATATCCATTTCCTCCTTAAGAGTAATGTGCAGAATTGTTCTTCTTGACTAATTAGAGGGTGATTCTTTCCCGCTTCGTAGCCGAGACAAGAGCAGACTCAACGACTCTCATATTGCGGACGGCATCCGACGGTGTAAATGCGGGTGTACTGCGTTCAAAGACGACATCGGCAAAATGATCCACCATAGCAGAGTATTGATTAATGACCGGCACCTCGATCTCACGTTTGCCCAGCTTGCCATTCACGATAAATCCTGCTTCGCTGTCATGACTGCAAACGAAGGCAGAAGGGACTTCAATGGTTCCTTCCGTACCGAGCACTTCAAGCCGATTCCGGAAGGACGCCCACATACCACAATCGAAGATCAGCGAGACATCGTTCGGAAATTCGAGGAATCCGGAAGTCATCATGTCTACATCGCCGTGCTTCGGCGAGAAGAACGATTGTGCTGTTACGGCCTCCGGCTCCAGTCCGGTCAAGAAGCGGGCAGCACTGATTGGATAGCAGCCGACATCATATATAGACCCGCCGCCCATCTCCTTGTTAAAGCGGATGTTGTTTGTACTGTCTCCGCTGTTGAATGTAAAGTTCGCATGAAGACCACGTACGGTGCCGATCTCACCGGAAGCGATTACATCTTTGATCATTTGATATCTGGGATGATGGCGATACATGAATGCTTCAGCCAAGTGAACGCCTGCTTGCTCACAAGCGATTACCATTCGCTCAGCTTCCTCAGCCGTTAACGCGATGGGTTTCTCACACAGCACGTGCTTACCTGCTTCGGCCGCTTTGATCGTCCATTCCATATGCAGATGGTTCGGCAATGGGATATAGACAGCATCGATGTCGTCTGAGGCAAGCAGATCTTCATAACTGCCATAAGCATGTTTGATGTTCAGTTCCTTGGCGGCTTCTTCTGCTTTTGCTTGATCCCGGCTGGCGATCGCAGTAACTTCATTAAACTGGGAGTATTGCAGTCCGGGAATGACGGATTTTCTTCCTATATTGGCAGTACTGAGTATACCCCATCGAAGTTTTTTACTCATATGCTTTATATCCTCCTGACTAAATATTATGATGATATTGTCATTGTATTGAATTTGGAATGAAATTAAAATAATACGATTTTGTGTTCGAATAACACAATATTGTTCTACATTGGAGGAGTAGGCGATGCAGCGGCAAAGTCACTTGGTCACAACTCAAAATCCTCGGTTTTTTTGTTATCCCGAATCGGTAGGAATGTACAGCGATATGCCTAAACATACGGTGACAAGACAGAAGGGAGCATTAAACAATTTTAATATTCACTATATTGCTTCCGGTAAGGGCTACATCGAAATCGATGGCATGCTGCAGGAGCTCGGGGCGGGTGATGCCTTCTTGTACTTCCCGCTGCAGGAGCAACGATATTTCAGCAATGAGCAAGAGCCATGGGACATTCGGTGGGTCCACTTCTATGGAAGCAATATGACAGAATATATGCTGGATCAGGGATTTCAGCATCATCGAATATGGAGCCTGCGGAATGGGGCCGAGTGGGAAAAAGCTCATCTCGAGCTATTGACTGAAGCAGAAAATAACAAGATGTTAAATCCGACAATGCTGTCTACGCTTACTTTTGCCGTCGTGACGGAGTTTGTCCATCAGGCTGTCCCGCGTACAGGCAATGGCAGCAGATCCGGTGGATCCATTCAGCGTATTCTAGATCTGCTGCCTGAGCTTCAACAGGAGGCGGTAAAGCCGTTCGAGCTAGAACTGTGGGCAAATAAAGCGGGAGTTAGCGTTCATTATTTTTGCAAATTGTTCCGTAAGGCCATCAATATGACACCGATGGATTTCGTAACCCAGTGCAGACTCCAATATGCGAAGCAGGCGCTACTGGTACAGGAAGAGCGTACGATAGGAGACATCGCCTCAGAAGCGGGGTACCCTAGCAGCAGCTACTTCAACCGGAAGTTCCTGGAGCATGAGGGAGTGACGCCCACGGAGTATCGGAGATTATTTGGCAGGACAAATTGAATAGCAGAACAAGCTTGGGCTGCTTGATCCAAGAGAGCATCCGAGCAGCATTATGCCTTTTTCTTATGTTCTAAATGGATTGTTTTTTTACGTAGCTGCTTGTTTAATCCTGTGGATCGCGAACCGAGTGTACATTATCATTCGGAGATAGGGACTGAATAGTAATTACATTAGAGCCGCTGACTTAAACTGGACCCCTGTTGCTGGACAACCTTCTAACAGCTGGAGGTTCAGTACAGTTTTTGCGGCTTTTTTCAATATCGTAGTGCGTTTTTGTTGTTTCGATATTCTTTTGGGGTCATCTGATGATGTTTTTTAAACGACTGAATAAAGTGATTCACTTGATTGAACCCAACCTTCTGGGCAATCTCTGTAATCGTATATTGGGTAGATTCTAGCAGCTCACAGCTTCTCTTAATGCGGTACTCAACTAGATAGGTATATGGAGTCCTATGTATGCTTTTCTTAAAGCTGCGGGTACACTCCGATATACTCAAATGCGCTTCGTCTGCAATTTCCTTCAACGTTATCGTGCTCGTGTAGTGTTGGTGAATATAGCTAAGCATCAATTGCATTCGTTCCTGCTGTAGTTTGTTATGTTTAGAAGACTCTTCTGAAGATAGTGAAATATGAGAGATGAAGATGAGCCATAACTGAACCGTATCTATGGAAATTTCATATTGCCATCCCCACTTTTTTGGTGAATCAAATTTCTTCTTCAGCTTCCAGAGGATTTGCAGGATTTCATTATGCCACGCTTCATTCCCCGGGATCTCAACGGACAGCAGGGAAGAATTCGTGAAGGGAAGAACATGGGTTTTCTCCATCGCACTATTAGAGTAAAAAGCGAGCAGCTTCTCAGGAAAATTAAAACTGACATACTGGCCGTCTGAAGTTAAGTGCGTAACAATATGAAGAACCCCTTTATTAATAAAAATAGCCTGTCCCTCTTCTAAATCATAATTAATTCCATTAATTTGAATCGTTAATTTCCCTCTGGTTACTAAAGTGAACTGTAAGTCCTCATGCCAATGCAGATCATTAAATCCCCGTCCTCGCGGAATCGACTCACGGACGGAGTGGGTGTACATAATGTAAGGAAATCTCTCGTCAGGATATTGGATGGTTTCGTGCAATGGTTTTTTCAATCGTAAGGCTCCTTTAATTGACGATATTTCTATATAATTCAATGATATATTTACACAAAATAGCAAATGGTGATGATATTATTATATCCAGCTTCGGCTTATCTGTGCACAGATAATCAATTTGTAATCATGATTACTGGGAGGAGCCATGTTAAAACATAATAAACCATCCATGATTTCACATCCATTTGTTCTGTTGTTTATCAGTATTTTATCCGTTTCGATATCTTCCATCATGATCAAGTTCTCGGATACACCGACTTCGGTGGCTGGGATGTACAGACTCTTCATCTCCGTTATCATCATGCTCGCGTTCGTTCCGAGGAAGCAGCTCGTTTCCATTCAACTGAGTAAAAGAGAAGGCTGTATCGTTCTTCTTGCTGGTGTATTTTTAGGGTTATACTTTTTGTTTTGGATGGAATCGCTTGTCTACACCTCTGTTGCAAGCTCTATGGTGATCTTGTCATTGCAGCCGTTATTTGTAATGCTCGGTTCCTATTTTTTGTTCAAGGAACGTGTTAGCCTGCTAACGGTTGTGTGTATGATCATTGCTCTTTTTGGCTCCATCTTCATCGCATGGGGAGACATCAGCATATCAAGAGAAGCTCTATTTGGAGATGGCTTGTCCTTCATCGGTACCCTGTTCGTGTCGGCTTATTTACTCATGGGCCAAAAAGTAAGCAACAAAATCGATGCCAATGTTTACAGCATCATTGTCTTTTTTATCGGTGGTACAGTGATGCTCATCTATAATTTGTTTCAAAATTATTCACTGGTTCAATATCACCTATCGGACTGGATCTATTTTTTGCTCCTTGCCATTATTCCGACTATTTTTGGCCAATACATTTTTAATATATTGTTGAATTCTATTGGGGCAACTACCGTTTCAGTAGGAATCATCGGGGAGCCGGTGCTCGCCATTATTCTTGCTTATTTCTTCTTAGGGGAAATGATATCTGTGTTTCAGCTCATAGGCGGCATGCTGACTCTAATGGGTATGGGCTTGTATTTCTGGTCAAAATCGTTGAAGTACAGTGTTCAGCGTACGAACTGATTTGATGTATAATGATGATCTAACTAACATGAAGAGCCTGTCGTAGGAGTGGAGTCGATTTAATGCTTAAAAAGTTTGGATTTTGGTTACCATTATTCAGTCTATTCGTGTGCTTATATAATGCTATAGGTGAGGATGACAAGAACTTATTACTATATTTCACGAGTCCTCATCTGATGTTTATTGAGAGTTACACCTCCATTGGACGTCAATTCAATGGCATGTTAGCACTTTACTTGATTAATATCGTCGGATGGCTTGTGATCGGTATCATGATTGATCTAATCGTAAAAGCGATAAAACGAAGATAAAAAAAGGCAGCATTTCAAGCAGGGGGGAGTTCCACCTATCACTTGAACTGCTGCTATTTTTATCTAAATCGACTCAATCTGTCCCACGTCAGGCGGGAACCAGAGATACCGCAAATCAACCCATCCTTGTGATCCGGGCCTGATGCCTCGGACGGAGGGCAGGAAGGAGGTCTGAAAGGGACGGTCGTACATGACGTACAGATGATCCTGTTCGATCAGTTGTTCTTCGATCTGCTGCAGCATACGTAATCTCTCATCTGCGCTCCGTACCAACAATATCTGGTTTAGGCCATTTAATAGGTTCTCTTCAACAGAACACTCTACATGGGAGGATAAAGTTAAGTACAAGTCATGACGTCGGAGAGACTCGTCCCAGTCCATTAGGAGAGAGAACAGAATGAGATCAGACTCCATCCGAATAGGACCTTTAAAATCCTCGGGCATAAACACCTTTACTCTTACTTTGTAACCAAATCGCTCTAGGCGCTCCTTAATATTCATCGCGTCCGGCCGATATTGCGGAATCGTAATGAGTACAAGGTAGGTTCCGTCTACGCTATCTGGCAGCAGAGCTTTTGGGTGGATTCCGGATAAGGTCTGCTCTTCATACTTAATACACTGAAACACATGTTTGCGTACTTTGGGATCTTTCAGCGGTCCTTCTTTTCTCGTATTGCAGGTCAGCAGCTTGCGTACCAAGGTATGTGAACTATACTGGCTCTGGTTCTGCTTAATATTGCTGTTGCCAAGCAGCACATGGAAGAGCGGGTCCGCTCCGTCCTGGGCTTCCGCATTCTGTTCGGGCAGTGACCAAGGAATCTGAATAATCTCCACAACATCCAGGTGAGGACGCGAGATAAAATAAGCCGAGAACGCCTCAAGGATACACATGCTGGAGTTAAACTCCGTTATCTTAAAGGGACCCGTTCCACTGAATCGGATCTCATCGTGTTCTGCTGCTTCATCCAGTCCGGAAGGAACGATCACTGCCCTGCTTGTACATAAGAACGGCAAAAAGTGCTCGTTCGGAGCGTTCAGCGTAAACCTAACACAGGTGCTGCCGAGCGCTGTAACGGATGCGATGGACTGTACGACAAAATTATAAAGTAAAGGCTCTCGATGCTGTCTTAATCGTTCAAAGGTGTATACGATGTCGTCAGCAGTGAGCGTTTTTCCATGATGAAAGTAAACATCCTTGCGCAAATAAAATATCCACGTCATTCGATCCTCACTGACATCGTAGTCATGAGCAAGATGAGGAATAACTTCTCCCGTCTCGTTCCGAGTCAGAAGTCCGTCGTAGATGTGACTTGTGACAAAAGACTCTGCCAGCAGATTCATAGCCAGCGGATCCATCGTGTGAATTTGCTGACGTAGTGGCAGGCGAAGGATATCGATCTGCTCTTTATCCTCATTCACCTGGGTGTGATGTCCAAAATAACGCATAAGCCATCCTTGCAGACGGCCGGGCAATTTAGCCGAATCGGTATATTCTTTAATGTCATCCATGACTTTCTTAATCTCATGGCGGTCAATCGCCTTGATCATGGAGATGGCGGCAATCTCTTCTGGATCAACCCGAAATTTAAGCTCAGAGCGCTTACCTCGTCCCCGTTGTGAATGCCACTCAATCCAGCCTTCGGCTTCCATTTTACGAATAATATTAAGGGCATTGCGGTGTGTGCATTCCAGCGTTTCTGCCATCTCATCGAGAGTAATTTGTACGCTTGCTTCGCTTCCATAGTAACCATGCAGTCGTAAAAATTGGGAATGAAGCTTCATTCGTCATTCAGCCCCTTACTAAAATACGAAATTTACATAAGTATATTTTCTATTTATTTTCATATTTTATCACCTAAAATTAGGATTATAAACCTAAAGTTTTGGGGGACGCTCAAATGAAGTTAAATTTACCTGTCATAAAATCACCCGCGCGCAGCTTATTCACACTCCTAGGTGCTGTGATTCTTGCGATCATCCACCAGAATTTGTTCTTCGAACATGCACCTGGAGTATCCATTCCTGTATTTATCCTACTGTTCTATGGCTATGTGCTGGGATTTGCCGGGGATCGACTGCACGGACTATCACCCTTTGCTATTTTTTTGTTTGCAGTTATTTTCATGCTGTCGTTAACTTACTTACTCTTTGATAATCCGATATTTTATGTGCTCAATATCCTGATCCTCCCCGTCCTGGTTGCTTACCATGTGACATTGCTGCTGGGCTACAACCCTCAGGTCTGGTGGAAGACTGGAATTATTAAAGATATACTGTCGCATTTAATTCCAAGGACCCTTAGACATATCCCTACCGCCTTTACCAGTATCACTTCTACATACTCTAAGCGGGTTAATGAAGGTTCAAGAGCCATCAGCCGTAAAATCGTATTCGGAGTTGCCATCTCCGCACCGCTTGTCATTATTGTGATCTCCTTGCTGTCTTCTGCTGACGGTATGTTCGAGAGAGTGATGTTCGGTATTCCGAGGTGGTTAGATGAGATTACCTATAGTGAAGGATTTTTTCGATTCATGTGGATCTTGATGTTCACGTTGTTCTTCTTCGGATACGTATATGGATTTATTCATCCAGTGTCCGTGAGGAAGACAGATCCGGAGACGACGCATTGGAGAGAGGCAGACATCGCCACTCCTCAAGAAGGAGATCTATTGAAGGGGGAACCTGAGTGGAGATCATTAGCAGAAACAGCGGGTACTAAGGATAGAATATCAGAGAGCGGGCCTGATTCTCTTCGTCTGCGACTGGATCCGATTATTGCCTCCACCGTTCTGACGATGGTGAATGTCGTCTACCTGGTGTTCGTTATTCTGCAGTTCACTTATTTGTTTGGAGCCTTTGAAGGAGCACTGCCCGATGGCATGACTTATGCCGACTATGCAAGAAGGGGCTTTGCCGAGCTGATGCTTGTCGCGCTGCTTAATTTCGGAATTCTGATGGGGGTACTCCTGTATACGGACGATAATGGCTCAGGCGTACTTCAAATTATTCAAAAAGTGCTGCTCTACATTCTCGTAATCTGTTCGATCATCATTTTGTATTCAGCCTTTTCCAGACTGGCATTATATGAAGAAGCCTATGGCTTTACTTATCTCCGATTTCTTGTGCATGCTTTCATGCTGCTTCTCGCCATACTTATGGTTATTGCCGGTCTGAGGATCCATTTTGAACGAATTCCTCTGGCCAAGTGTTATATCGTCTTCGGGCTTGCAGCGTATGTTGCGATCAATTATGCGGGGATGGACAACTATATTGCCGAGAAAAATATCGAGCGGTATCACATCCACCAAAAGATGGATCCTTATTTCCTTAGCTCATTGTCTATGGATGCTGTGCCTGTGCTCATTGAGTTCAGCAGGGAGTATCCCGAGATTCAAAATGATCTTAAGGCAGACTATAATAGACTGAATGAGAGAGAACAAGCTTGGCCTTCCTTCAACGTAGCAGAATATCGCGCGCATCAAGCACTGAAGGCATATTTTGAGCAGGAGTAGAGCCATATCTTTCTCTTACAACATATAGATCGCGGGGATATTAACGGATGAAGAATTTGTCAGAAATCGAACAAAACATATTGCAGTCGGCTGAGGTATATGTGAAGCATGAATTGGGGCAGGAGAAAACAGGCCATGACTGGTGGCATATTCACCGGGTCGTAAGGTCAGCTGAAAAAATAGCTGCCGCAGAGCAGGCGGACATGTTCGTCTGTATGCTTGCTGCCTATCTTCATGATATCGCTGATGAGAAGCTGAATCCTTCCAAAGAGGCAGGGATGGCCAAGGTTGAGAACTGGCTTCAATTTCACTCGGTAACCGTTAAAGATCGGAAGCATATTCTGGAGATTATCTCTACCATGTCCTACAACGGCGGTCATAACCCGCCAATGCGCACGATTGAAGGTCAAGTGGTTCAGGATGCGGACAGGCTGGATGCGGTTGGTGCGATATCCATTGCCAGGGCGTTTGTCTATGCAGGGGCCAAAGGTCATTTGATCTATGATCCATCCATTAAGCCAAGAGAAGCTATGTCGACAGATCAATATCGCAATGAAGAGAGCACGGCAATTAATCATTTTTATGAGAAGCTTCTGAAATTAAAGGATCTAATGAACACCGAGTACGGACGAAAGCTGGCAGAACAAAGGCATGCCTTCATGGAGCAGTACTTGGAGCAATTTTTTAACGAATGGGAAGGTGAAGTGGTGTAAGCAGTTAAAGGACATATGAAATTGATATAGGTAGTGTATAATAGTTGCAAATAGATTAAAAGACAGAGGAGCTACATCACAATGGGAGTAGAGATCGAACGCAAATTCATGCTTACAGCCTATCCAATAGCTTTAATACAAGCTGGAGATATTGTCATGATGAAAGAGCAGTTTATAGAACAGACGTATCTTGCGCTGGACGGGGATCAGGAGCTGAGAGCCCGGAAGATAACAGATCTGAGCACAAACGAAGTAGAATATACCCATACCTTCAAGAAGGGGTGGGGCTTGGCACGAGAGGAAGTCGAATACCATATCTCGGAAGGGCTGTACAATCAGATTATGGAGGCTCACGGGACCATTCCGCTGACGAAGAAGCGAACTACCGCTGCGTGGAATAACAGAGTAATCGAGATCGATGAATATGACCAGATCCAGCTGGCGGTGCTGGAGGTGGAATTCCTGAGTCTGGAGGAAGCAGAGAACTTCATCGCACCCGAATGGTTCGGCCGGGATATTAGTACGAGCAAGGAGTACAGTAATAAGAAAGTATGGAGTGATCTGCAGAACCGGGGCGAGTAATAGAGTAAGAGTATGTGGATATTGGTATAGATGTAGTGGAAGCTGGCTCGAGCCGGCTTCTTTTGCATAATGGAAGAAAAATATAAAGTAAATGAAGAGATTGGTCAATATGTGAAAACAATCACAAATCGATATTAGGATTCATGTTACATTGTAGTCAAGAGATAAGAAGGAGATGAGAGTCATGAGAGAGTTAATGCCCGATCAAATAACGCGCTTGTATTTACAGAACTGTTATACCTGTGAGGATGCTGCATTATGCGCTACAGAAGAGGATTGCCTCAATTGTTGGACAGAGCAGGGCTTAATTGACAGGGAAGAAGAAGCAGGGGAGAATACACAGCATTATTTACGGATGATGCATGTGTGATGAATGGAGAGAATGAGCGCCTTAATTAAATATAGGCTGAATAGCAGCTGATCCAAAGCATGGAGGCGTATGCTTACGACGACATGCTTTTTTTTGTTGGCGGAAGCTTCCCCTTATATCCTGGGATTAAAAAGAGTATAATGATAGATATCTAAAGGAGGTGAATCCTTTTGCTATGGTTTGAGCTTCAAGATCTGCATCATTTGATTCCATATTTGGCATCTGCCGGCTTGGTATTTGCCGTAACCTGTGCATCGCTGCTTCATCTGATGGGAAGACTCGAGGAGTTTGGGATACGGAGAACTGCGGAATGGCCGGAATTCAATCCACCTCAGCGCCTGACCCGTGTGAAACGGGCTGTACGCTCCATATTAAGAATGATTCGTAGAATCAAAATTTCTCCTGATGATGATTCAGATGAGTGCCTTCCCTCGTTGATAACACGCAAGATCGATCAACGAGGAGGATATCAATGGACAAATCAAAAGGATTCCCTGGACGGACGTTACGGTTATACGGCATTATCGCGAGTGTACTCATCGCATTATTGTTATCAGGCTGCGGTTCGAATGTAACAGAGATTACGAGTAGTACGCCTGGTTTTTTTAATCATTACATTGTGTTTCCTATATCTTATGTGATCACTCATATGGCGGGATGGTTTCAGGGAAGCTACGGACTTGCGATTATTGTATTGACGATTGTTGTACGCTTGCTGCTGTTCCCGCTCATGCTCAGACAGACGAAATCTCAGCAAAACATGAAGCGTGTGATGAAGGGGATGCAGCCAGAGCTGGATGCACTCAAGAAAAAATACGAGAATAAGAAAGATCCGGAAAGTGCGCAGAAGATGCAGCAGGAGATGCTTGAGCTCTACAAGAAGCACAAGTTCAACCCGCTTAATATTGGCTGTCTGCCGATTCTAATTCAGCTGCCTATATTGACTGGTGTATATACGGCCATTAGGCTTATGCCGGAAATGAGCAGTCACACCTTCTTGTGGTTCACACTTGGAGAGCCGGATGTGATTCTGGCGATCATTGTAGCGGCGATCTACTTGCTGCAGACCCGAATTTCGATGAAGAACATGCCTGCAGAGCAGCGGAAGCAGTTTGCCATAATGGGCTATGTATCTCCGATTATGATGGCTTTCTTCTCGATCAGTGCACCTGCAGCGATTCCATTATACTGGATGGCCGGAGGAACTTTTCTTATAGTTCAGACCCTGCTGTTCCAAAAAATGTATCCAATGGAGCCTGCCGAAGATGATAGTCCTGCTTCCCCAGCACCCAAGACCAAAGGCACGAACCCAGCTTAATTAGGATAAAGCCCTTTTACTTCGTTTATGAAGTAGAAGGGCTTTTTTGCTTGGATAGGATAAATGGATTCGATCATTGTGACGATATTATATAGAGTCTGCTGTATTATGATCCTCTGAGCGAAACATTTCTGAATACATAGGAGTGAAAAAATGATTATTCAAGGGGGTTACAACTACTATATTGTAGTGCTCTCCATTATTATTGCCATTCTGGCTTCTTATTCTGCTCTCAGTATCACATCTAAAATATCAAACTCTAAAGGTAAAATGCAGCTATTCTGGCTGTTTGCCGGAGCCCTAGTGATGGGAGCTGGCATATGGTCAATGCATTTTGTCGGAATGCTGGCCTTTCATGTGCATACGGCCGTGGAATACGATGTGTGGCTTACGGTGCTCTCTATGGTAGCGAGTGTCGTTTCCTCCTTTATTGCGTTTTACATCACCAAGCCCCAAAATGTCAGCCGGTTGAAAATTGCATTCGGCGGGTTTTTCATGGGCAGTGGGATCATTATGATGCATTATGTAGGGATGGAAGCTATGATCATGCCGATGGACATCAGCTATGATCCCGTGCTGTGGATCCTGTCTGCGCTCATCGCTTATGCCGCATCGTATGCAGCGCTGTTCTTGTTCTTGAAATTCCGGAATCAAGCCTCTGCCAGCTGGTTGAAATGGGTATCCTCCATCGTTATGGGCTTTGCGGTCTGCGGAATGCATTACACAGGTATGAAGGCCGCTACATTCACAGGTCATGATCAGATGCCGACACATGATCACGCAGCTTCGGTGGATTTGTTTTTATTGTACGGAGTGACGGTGGCTACATTCATTATTTTACTTGTGTCATGGTGCGCCTTATTTCTTGACCGCCATGTGCTTGAGAGAATGGCCTACGAGGACAGTCTTACAGGGCTGCCTAATCGCAATGAGATGAATCGATTCTTTGATACTTATGCAGGCGATGAAGAGCTGGCCGTGTTATTTCTGGACCTGGATCAGTTCAAAGCGATTAACGATACCTTGGGCCATGACATCGGTGATCTGCTCATTCAGGAGGTAGGCACCCGCTTAAAACCGTTTATAGCTGTTGATCTGCAGGCTTTTCGAATTGGTGGGGATGAGTTCTTGTTCATCATTAAGAATTGCAGCTTACAACAAGCAGAAGCTTATGCGGAGAGAATCATCAAAGAAATAAAGAGGGTCCATCGCATTGAAGGAAATGAGCTCTATGTGACAGGCAGTATTGGAATCAGCATCGGATCCATTCAGCATACAGAGCGGTCTAGTCTGTTAAAAACGGCGGATACCGCCATGTACAAGGCTAAAGGACTCGGCAAAAATCAATATTGCATCTATACGGAGGATATGGGTGTCAAAGAAGTAAGGAAGATGGAGCTGGAGAAGGATTTGCAGCTTGCAATCGAGCAGCAGCAGTTCTATATGGTGTACCAGCCGAAGTGTAATGTGCGGACGAACAGCCTGGTCGGATTTGAGGCTCTGATCAGATGGGAGCATCCTCGATTAGGTCAGATATCTCCAGGTGAATTCATTCCGATTGCCGAAGAGACGGGACTGGTGATACCGATGACCAAATGGGTGCTGTTAGAAGCTTGCCGCCAGTGTAAAGAATGGCAGTCGCAGAGGATTCATCAACCCATTTCGGTCAACTTATCGGTTCGGCTATTTCAGACGGATAACCTGACGGAGTTAATCCCATGGGTACTACAAGAGACTCGGCTGGAGCCAGAGATGCTTGAGCTCGAAATTACGGAGTCCATGGTGTTTCACGATATCAATGACATCATTTCGCAGCTGCATCGAATTCGAAATACAGGAGTCCGTGTCTCCATGGATGATTTTGGCACAGGTTATTCCTCAATCGGATTACTGGACCGACTTCCGATCGACACATTGAAGCTCGATCGGCTGTTTACATACGACCTGGACACACCGAGTAAACGTGCGATCGTTCATGCCATTATATTGATGGCGGAGAAGCTCCAGCTGGAAGTCATTGCGGAGGGAGTAGAGAATGAGGAGCATATCGAGTTCTTAACTGAGCTTGGATGTTATGTCATGCAAGGGTATTACTATGGAAAACCGATGAAGAATGAGCGGATAGGACAGTGGATTGAGGACTTTCAAGTACCGGAGAGAGTTAGTAGTTAAGTATAAATAGAGAGGCTGCCATCAAATATGGTGGTCTTTCTTTTATGTAAGGGAGCTAACAACTTTCAAGACAGACGAAACGTCTTACTCTAGGGAGGGATTGTTGTGAACAAGAATGAGGGGTCTGACAAATTTAGCAAATTCGTATTATGGGTCATCATTAGCACCATAACCGAAATAATTACCTTGTATGTTCTTAGCTCAATGAATCCACACGATGACGGTTTTAATGCCTATTTTCGTTCGGTTAGCGGCTTCTTTTCTTTCTTTATAGGGTTGATCATTCCACTTACGATAATCATATTTCTATTCTTTTTTGTAATGCTGCTGCTGCATGACCGGCTGAGAGGTTTAACCCAGCTGAGTAAAATCGTCTACTATTTGTTTATATGCGTACTTTCAGGGATATTGCTGCACTTCGTATTTAATCCGGATTGGTATATGCTCTACTTTAGTTCATTCATTCCACCAGTCTTATTTGGCATTGTGCTAGAGAAGGGTTGGTTGAGACAAACTTAAGAGTTAGGTCAGTAGATTAGTATCTCATTGTATAATTAGGAAGTTAGACACCATGCATTATTCTTGTTGAAGCATCGTGATGGTTGTTGTACAGATAATCTCGTTGTTTGAAGTTTGTAAGTATGGGTTGTTTGAGAATATTTCTGAAGTTCAGACATAAGAGAGTTATATGAAAGGGATGCAAGATAGAGATTGTAATACAAATCAAGAACACTTGTACGCAGTTATAAATAAAGGTAAAATATAACTACAATTGAATCTTGGGTGGGCATGGTTTCCCTTCGAAAGGAGGTGAAGCCATGGAAGTGAAAGATGCATTAACGATTATGTTCCTCTTTGGGACGTTCATTCTTGCTCTTTTAACATACATCAATAATAACAACAAGAAAAAGTAAAAACCCACCCAAAGGTTGAGGCCAGAGGTGGGTTTTGTTCCTTTACGACTTAGAAGGGAATAGACCATCCAAGCCAATTGTACTGACCAAGTGTTCGCTGCACTTGGTCTTTATTACATATATAATATCACAAAGATAAAATGTATCAAAGCGTGAAATAATATTGAAAGTGATAATAAGAAAAAAGTGATAAGTTGAACGGTAAAACGAAGATGACATCCCCATCATATAACATAGTATTCACGCATCGGGGCTATCGCCCCTCGGTTGTTTAGATGTATAATCGTGGAAGAAGTTCAGACAACAAACGCCCCAGCCCAAGATAAGAGCTATCTATGGCTGGGGCGTTTCGTGAATACAAGAACGTTATAGGAAATCAACTCAAGATCGGATAAAACCAACAAAAAATACAGAGGGGATTAAAGAATGAATCCAATACTAATTGACTTTCCAAACCAATTTACAACAGAAAGGCTATTGATCAGAATACCTCAACCTGGTGATGGCAAAATAGTGTACGAAAGTATAATCTCATCGATCAATGAGCTCAAGCAATGGTTACCTTTTGCACAATACGAACAAAGTGAACAGACAATCGAAGCAAATCTACGAGAAGCACATGTAAAGTTCATTAAGAGAGAAGATCTGAGATTTCTGATATTTGATAAAGAAACTAACCAATTCATTGGTTCATCTGGATTGCATAGGCCAGATTGGGAGATTGGCAAATTCGAAATCGGTTACTGGATTGATACGCGTAAGAGTGGAAATGGATATATGACTGAAGCAGTGCAAGGGATAACAAATTTTGCCTTTGCAGAGTTGAAGGCTAGAAGAGTAGAAATTCGTTGTGATACTTTAAATTATAAAAGTAAGGCTATTCCAGAACGGATAGGCTTTCAATTTGAAGGTACATTAAGATGTGATGATTTATCAGTAGATAAAAGTCAAACAAGAGATACTCATATATATGCTCTAGTTAAATAAATAATTGGTGTTAGTGGATCGAATAGGCGTTGACCTCCTATAACAACATATTCACGCACTGAGATATCCATCTCTCGGTTCGGCAGAGAATTTCGGGGAAGCGGGAGCAGCTGGACAACTCTGCACTGGCTAAGTCTGTCGGACCCGGGGCATGCGCCACTTAAGCCAGTATGGGATTGTTAAAAGATTATCATATTATTTTGGAGGGCATAAAATGATCTTTGAAGTGACTACTCAAGTTCGGGTATCTAATATTGAAGAGGGACAAAAGTGGTATGAAATACTCTTAAATAGAAAACCTGACGTTATACCACATTGGGGAATTTGCTGAGTGGGAGCTAATCCCTGGGTGCTGGTTACAGGTTGCTGAAGGAACACCTACTGAAGGTAATGGTCCATTACGTTTGGGAACAACAAATATTGAGGCTAAAAGAGATATACTTGTAAAATTATTAAAAATAAACGATTTTGAAATATACTTAAGACCCGAGGTTTCAGTCAAATGGGGAACCTTTTCAGATCCTTGGGGAAATCGTCTTGGATTTTTCGAGTATTTGAATAAGAGTGAAGAACAAGAACGTATAAAGACGATCATTGGACCTAAAGAAATAGAATGAAAGAATGGATCAATCAAGAATTTAAATAGAAGAGCTGATTGGTGGGCATGGTTTCCCTTCGAAAGGAGGTGAAGCCATGGAAGCAAAAGACGCAATAACGATTATGCTCCTTTTTGGAACATTCATTCTTGCTCTTTTAACATACATTAATAATAACAACAAGAGAAAGTAAAAAAACCACCCCAAGGTTGCAGCCAAAGGTGGGTCTATCTCCGTATTGACTAAGAAGGGACTACCCATCCAAGCCAATTGTATGGACCAAGTGTTAGAGCACTTGGTCTTTATTAAATATATACTACCATAATTGAAAAGATGTATCAAAGAATTAAATGAAATCAAATTCCAGGGCAGCACTTATTGATAAATTAAGATTTAAACAACTTAGAAAAAACATAGTAGAAAGTGTTGGCGAAGATCATAAGGATCTTGTACTTATCGATTATTTTGAACAAGAAAGTGAAATTATCTGTGAGTTTAAAGTATACAAAAAATATTAGTTAATGAAGGATATGTATACTACATCATCTCTTCTTCATTTGGATTAAATGGATGGATATTAGCTAAGAAAATTAAAGTTAATAAGATGGACTAATCGGAGTATAACTTAGAGAAGGCAGGATTTTTTAACAACATACTCACGTCGGTGGTAATATCTGAAAATGAGCGCTATAATCTTCCATATATTCATAGAGAGGGGACCACTCATGAACCAAAAGCCGTCAGAAGAAGAATACGCTGGTGATATTGGTGCGTATATCCGGTTAGTTCCGGAAGGCAACATCATTGACATCTTGCTCGCACAGGAAAAGCAAATGACGAAGCTGCTGTCATCCTTGACAGAAAGCCAAGGTGCTTATCAGTATGCCGAAGGAAAATGGACGCTTAAAGAAGTCGTGGGCCACATTGTGGACTCGGAGCGGGTCATGACGTATCGCCTGCTCCGGTTTGCAAGAGGAGACCAGACACCTCTGCCCGGGTTCGACCAGGAGGTGTTCATTCCTCCTTTTGGAAACTGGACAATTGCGCAATTGGCCGAAGACTACATGGCCGTAAGACAAGCGACGATAACGCTGCTACGCGGGCTGCCGGTGGAGGCCTGGTCTCGTAAGGGCACGGCTAACGACGTAAACATTACCGTGCGTGCCCTCGCGTACGGTATTACGGGACATGAACTCCACCATATGGGGGTCATCCGCACACGGTACCTAAGTTAGACGTTAAGAAGATTCGGGCGGAAGCTGCATAGACAAAGCGGCTTCCGTCTTGTTTTTCCATGCCCAACCCTCCCGTTCAAATGCAGATAGGAAATCAGAAGGGAAGTAGAATCCATGAAACGAGTTAATGTAGCATACTCCTTAATAACAGATCAATCTAAATCTAAAGTACTCGCAGTCAAGAATGTAGGACGCTCGAGTTGGTCTCTGCCTGGCGGTGCTGTCGAGCCTAATGAATCATTAGATCAAGCTGCTGTTCGAGAAGCCAAGGAAGAAACAGGGCTAGATGTTAAAGTCTACGGTATTGTAGCAATCAACGAATGCCAATTTGATAAGCTACAGGAGCATGCACTATTTATAACCTTTAGAGCAGAGATCATTGGAGGGATCGAAGAGATATGGAGACCAGATGAAATTTCTGAAATTGCTTGGTTAGATATCGAACAGGCAGATGAATTAATGCCTTATCATAAGAATGGCTTTAGGAGCTTAATCTACGGCAATGAGATTACCTATTTTAATGAAGGGATCAAATAAATGAGATCAACGGGATTTCATATATAAGAACACTTGTGCGTAGAAATAATTTGAGGTAAAATTTGACTGAAATCAAATCTAGCATTGAACAAAAATGAGGTGTTTTATCTGATGAAATCCACGGATCTGATTATTCTGAATTTTGAAGAAGTACGAAGAAGAAGTATGAAAGTATGGACATCCATACCTTCTGAGTATTTGAATTGGAAGCCAGATGATCAAGCAATGAGCTGCATTGAAATGATTCGTCACGTATTAGAATCGGAACATTATTACCATTTAGCCATATTAAATCGTGGAAGTTTAAAGAGCTTTGCTTCACCATTTGAGTCGCATCCGTATACATCGGTGGAAAGAGAAATTGAATTTGCTACGCCATATAGAAATGCATTTCTCGAAACAGTCAGTTCATTTGAACAATCCGACCTGGAGAATATAAAAATTGATCGCTCAGATGTTGGGTATATAAGAACACTCGGAGATATGTTATTAAGAATTGCATATCATGAATCTGTACATACGGGTCAATTGCTTGATTACTTACGGACTGCAGAGGTTCCAAGAATAAGAATATGGGATTAAGAGTCGTCCATGATCGATAGGTTGACGAATAGGCCGTTTCCTTAAACAGGGACGGTCTATTTCTTTTTCCTGTAGTATCAGTGATCTGCTGCCTGGACCTTTTAAAACTTTGACAAAAATAAAGAAATGCAATACTATATTCTTTGTTAATCGTAATAATTACTAATAAATAAAAGCAGATATGACAGGAGAATTCCATGGGTCAACAGAAAAACAAATCAAAGATGCTGCCAAAATCAAAGGGAATCGATGCCGCATCTGTATATAGTCCAGCTGAGTGCAGAAGAAAGGTAAAGCATATCGTACTGAACGAAGCGAATGCCAAGATTGTTGAGGAGTTTTTGCAGATTCAACAAATGCAGGATAAATTTGAAGCTGCTGATGTACCGATGCCGAATAAGATCGTGATGTTCGGACCTCCGGGTACAGGTAAAACGCTGACTGCTTTTTATATTGCTGAACGATTGAATCTGCCGCTCATCATGGTTCGCTTGGATGCGATCATTCACAGTCATTTGGGGGAAACAGGCAGTAATTTGCGAAAAATATTTGAATATGCCAAATCTACTTCATGTGTGCTGTTCTTGGATGAGGTGGATGCTATAGCTAGAGCCAGAGATTCAATTGATGAAGTTAAAGAGATGGCTCGCGTTGTTAATACTCTGCTCCAGTGCCTGGACGAATTTGATGGCTCCAGTATATTTGTAGCTGCCACCAATCTTCAAGCTGAACTTGATCACGCCATTTGGCGCAGATTTGATACGCGGATGCACTATGATCTGCCTGAGGAGACGGAGTGCAGGAGTTATATATCTAAGTTAATGGGGAATGAGGCTGTGGAGTCCAATTTAATTGATGACGCTGCTCAGTTGTTAAAGGGCTGCAGCTTTGCAGATATGGAGCAGGTGATGATCAAAGCAAGACGAAAAGTAATCATTGAAGAGAGCAGCATGGATTACACGAAGATAAAAAATGCATTTAATGACTATTTTCCGAACACGATGGTCCAATAAAGCAAGAGTCATAGAACTGATCAACAATATTCTTTTTCGTCTTAGGTTGACAGGAGAGAAAGAATGTAATAAAGTGTTTTTAGTTAATCGTAATAATTACGAATAAATAACATGCAAAGAAAGAGAGGATCATGATGCAAAAAGGAATCCACCCAAACTACCAAACGGTCATTTTCTTGGATGCAAGTGCAGACTACAAGTTTCTCAGTGGCTCTACTAAGACTTCATCAGAGTTCATGGAATGGGAGGACGGCAACAGCTATCCCGTCATTCGTGTCGATTCAAGCTCAGCGTCCCATCCGTTCTTTACAGGAAGACAAAAGAATACGGAAATTGGCGGGCGTGTTGATAAATTCAAACAGAGACTTAAGCATAAAAAGTAAAAATTTATTATAAAGGGACGTGAAACGTAATGAGAGTAATTGTGACTTTGGCTTGCACTGAGACAGGTGATCGGAATTATACAACGACGAAGAACAAACGGAATCACCCCGAAAGATTAGAGATGAAAAAATACAGCCCGAGATTAAAAAGATATACGCTGCATCGTGAAACTCGTTAATTCTAAGAATTGCAATATGTCTGATATAGGGTGTTGAATAAAAGTTCGAAAGAAGGTTGTTTCGTTGGCAAAGAAATCCAAAGTAGTGAAGGAACTAAAGAGACAGCAAATGGTTCAAAAATATGCGGATAAACCCAGGGAGTTAAAAGAAAAGGGAGATTATGAAGCACTGCAGAAGCTGCCGAGAGATTCTTCACCAACAAGACTCCATAATCGTTGTGCAGTCAGCGGAAGACCACGAGGATATATTAGTAAATTTGGTGTGTCCCGAATTGTATTCCGAGAACTGGCGCACAAGGGTCAGATCCCTGGAGTAAAGAAATCCAGCTGGTAACCTTGTAATGGATACTCTATAAGGCTTCCTTACTTATATGGAAGCCTTATTGTACTAAGTGGTGATTTTAATACTTCCATCTATTTGTTATTCAATCCAGAAATTACATTTGAAAGGGAGCTGTACAATGGATCTGCAAAACGTTACGAACGATGGCAGAATACCCGTTACTGTACTAAGTGGTTACTTAGGTGCTGGAAAGACAACAATCATGAATCACGTGCTAAACAATCGAGAGGGTCTTAGAGTAGCAGTCATCGTTAATGACTTGGGCGAGGTCAATATCGATGCTGATTTGATACGAGATGGAGGCGGCTTATCTCGAACAGATGAGAAATTGGTTGAGATGTCTAATGGCTGTATCTGCTGTACGCTGCGTGAAGATCTTCTTGTCGAAGTGGAACGTCTTGCTAAAGAACAAAAGTTTGATTACATATTAATAGAATCAACCGGGATCGGAGAGCCCGTACCCGTAGCTCAAACTTTCAGCTATGTAGATGAAGAGAACGGCATAGATCTAACTAAATATACTCGCCTTGATACGATGGTTACGGTGGTGGATGCTGCACAGTTCTGGATCGATTTTAATTCTAAAGAATCTTTAAAAGACCGCGGTCAGGCAGTCGGTGAAGAAGATCAACGTGGGATTGTACACTTATTAACGGATCAGGTCGAATTCTGTGACGTACTGATTCTTAATAAGATAGATCTTATTACAGAAGAAGAATTGATTCGTCTTGAGAAGGCATTAACTGCCTTACAGCCCGAGGCGAAGCTGATTCATGCAGTACAAGGACGTGTAGATCCACAAGATATTCTAAATACACGCCGATTCAACTTCGATAAAGCAAGTCAGTCTGCGGGCTGGATTAAAGAAATGTTAAAGGAAGAACACGTACCTGAGACAGAAGAATACGGAATTCACTCCTTTGTGTATAAACGCAAGGTCCCCTTTCATCCGGAAAGGCTGCTTCGCTGGATATCTAAATATCCTTCGACGATTGTTCGATCCAAGGGACTGGTGTGGTTAGCTACCCGCAATAATCTAGCCTTATCCTTTAGTCATACAGGAACATCGAAACAGCTCTCTCCGGCAGGAGTATGGATTGCTTCGCTGAGCCAGGAAGAGATAGATTTTCATTTTAATGGAAAGATCCCGGAAATTCCTGACTGGGATGATGTATGGGGAGATCGGATTACTAAGCTGGTGTTCATTGGAATGGATATGAATCGCATCGAGATTGAGGAGAGTCTTGATTCAGCATTATTAACTGAAGCTGAGCTTCTTTCTAATTGGAGAGAATTCAAGGATCCATTTCCTAAATTCTAATAAACCTAAGCGAAGTCCTTGAGAGTGTACATACTCAGGGGCTTCTTTTTTATGGAATTCATATAGCTTCACAATATAAATTTAGGATACAATAACTCTACAACAATACATGCAGCAGAAGGAGAATATATGAGCAACATCAATTTAGCGAAAGCCTACACGATACGCAAGATCGAAGAAGGACCTTATGATCAGGTTATTGCCTTTGTCATGAGAATAAGGAAGGAAGTATTCCCTATGCTGTCATCGGAACAGCTTCCACAGGACTTGGATCAATTCGAACAGTATTATGTGTATAGAAAGAATGCTGCATTCTTTGCTGCTATATCCGAGGACGGAACTGTGCTGGGTACGATTGGAATCTGTCCCTATGATGGAAGGCTTAAGCAGATCGAAGGAATGTATGACTTAACTACAACCGCTGAGGTCGTTAAGTGTTACACGGACTCTACTTGTCGGCGTTCTGGTATTGGTACGGCGTTATTCGAAGCAGCGGTCTCTTTTAGCCGGGAATCGGGTTATGAAACATTGTATTTGCATACGCATGCTTTCTTACCTGGGGCTATTCCTTTTTGGACAGCAAAAGGCTTCAAGGGCAGATTGGCTGAAGATGATCCTGTGTGGCAGACGCTGCATATGGATATGAGACTATAACGAACGATTAAACCTAATGCAGTAAGGATGACTTCTGATTCATCGGAGGTTGTCTTTTTTTATTTCTGCACACATATTAAACCGGATTATGTAACTATCCGTTATTTATTGCGTTCTTACATAGAGGTACCATTTGGGGCATCGACTCCAAACATGCACTTGGAAGGTGAACGACAAGCGGAGGGAGCTTGAATATGAAAAATAAGAGCTATATCTATTTGTGTATTGGATTTCTGTTTATATTAATGCATTTTCAAATTCAATTAGCCAATGGAACTATAAATTTTGATATTCTACCTGATATTATTGGCTATGGATTATTTGCAATAGGCTTACACCAGCTGCGACATGAACATGAGCAATTTAGAATGGCGAAAAATTTGAACGGGTACCTCCTTGGTCTTTCTATTTTCAACTTGATTGAAGTGGAAGGGGATCCCGAAAGTTTGACAGTTGTTTCCTTTACGGGGCTAATTAGTATAGTCCAATTGATTCTTCTCCTTCGTATGGTTTATCGTATGCTGGAAGGTATTCAGGAAGTTGCCGCAGTGAAGGATCAGAGAGAACTGCTCTATCTCGCTCAAAGTCGCTGGGATCATTTCTTAGCATTTAATATCGTATCCTTGCTCTCTTTTATCATTATGTTTATCCCTGTTGTCAATGTTATATTTATCTTTGGCTTGTTAATATGGATGATCGTTATTGCAATTATGATGATGTCATTTATGTATAAGAGCGCAAAGCTCCTGTAAAGAACACGCAATGTATTGTAAACGATATGAATTATGACCAGATAGTGTTTGCCTTTTTTTGCTATAATGCGGATGGCCGTAAGAATTCTACGCCGAATGGTGGACTTAGAAACTTAACGGCCGGCTATTACACTTAATATTCTTTCTTCCTACGATTACGAAACATACGAACAACAGCGACGATTACGATAATCCATAATGCAAAACTGAGTAGGGAGAGTACAGGAGCCCCTAAAGAGAAGCCGGCAAACGGATTAAACAATGATCCTATAATTGTACCTAAAGCCAACCCACCGAACAGGCCGCCAAGACCGCCGAATCCTCCTCGTGCAGGTGTTGTTCTTGGTTGGGAGGGGTTATTTACATTATTATCTTGTCTTCCCTGATTGGTTCGATTCGGGTTGCGAATTCCGGGATTATAGCTGCGTCTTGGCGAACGAAAACCCCCTCGTCTAAACGGTTCTATATTACTGCGTTGTTCCATTCGGTTGGATTCTTCAGGTGGATCGGGAGTGGCGCTAATCTCAGCGATTGAAAATCCATTCATAAGTATACAGATAAGGAGCACGAGCATCCATTTTTTCATATATTATCACCTCGACCGTAGTTTACCCCTAATGACATAGAACATTCGAAAAGGAAGGAGGGAGTAACATACCTAAATTTGGTAAAGATAACGACAACAATTTTGATAAATCATCTGTCGTAATTGAAGTAGCCGAGATCATTACTACGAAGGTATATAGGGACAAATTAGAAGCTAACGATGAGGATAAGGAAGTTCAGCGCTCAGACAAACAAATGAAACAGGATATGGACGAAGCTATTCCAAGGATTCGTGAGAGGTACGCCAAAAGAGTGGAAGAGCTCCGAAGACTACGAGAGCAAGAAAATCGATAAATAGGAGTGTCGAACAGGCCGATCGTAGGATCGGCTGCTTTTTTGTGATTTTTTGCTCAAAAATGAACTTTTATAGAATCTCTTATCTATGAAAAGGGGGGGAGACTATGAACATAAGCCGTCTTGTTAGACAAGCTCAAAGGGGGAACAAAGAGGCTTTATTGCAGCTCATCGTAGCCGATCAGGACGCTTATTACCGTCTTGCCTACAAATACATGGGAAATCAGCATGATGCTATGGATGCAATGGAAGATATGATTGTAACTTTATATGAG
The DNA here is from genome assembly GCF_000732325.1 of Paenibacillus sp. TCA20. GTDB lineage: Bacteria > Bacillota > Bacilli > Paenibacillales > Paenibacillaceae > Paenibacillus > Paenibacillus urinalis. The sequence goes on along the minus strand of NZ_BBIW01000002.1, from coordinate 101,032 downwards.
AAGCTTGATCAGTTACAGAAACGAGAAGCATTTTACAGTTGGAGTAAAACGATACTTGTTAATCATTGCAGATCATTACTCCGAAAAAAAGAAAAATGGATTCTCATGGATGGAGAACAGGAGCCATTGATAGCAAATCTGACTGAAGAAGATCCATACCTTCAATTTGAATCTGAAACGGATCTGAGAGAGCTTCTGTCGAGGCTTAGTCCTCGTCAGCGTGAAGCGATCGAGCTTCGCTATATACATGACCTTCCTTATCAGGCCATCGCAGACATGACCAATACACCGATGGGTACGATCAAGTCCAGAATCTCACAGGGGTTAGTGAAGTTGAAATCAATGATCGGAGGTGATCGTTATGAGAACGATCGAGGAGAGATTACAAGAACACAAGCAGGCCTCGGAGAGAATGCAGGCACCGCCAGAGCTGGAGAGCAGACTTCGTAATGCACTAGATCGAGTGCCGAATAAAAAGAAGAAAAATGAAGCCGTACTGTGGTTTGGGCTATCCGCAGCAGCCTTAGTGCTTATTATCGGAACCTATCAATATCCGGCACTGACTTATTACGGGAACAAAATGTTCAATATGGAGCTGAACGCATCCAGCTTCTCAGAAGCTGCCGAAGAAGGATACGGGCAGGTGGTAAACAAAAGTACAACTCTAGAAGATGGCACTGTGATTACGGTTGAGAGGGTAATAGCCGATGATAATGCATTCACGATGCATTACTCTATTGATCGACCATCAGGATCCGTATATAGTAGTGGTTCATTTCGATACAATGTAGGGAATATTCAAGGCTTCATGACGAATTCGTCTACTATTGGAGGTGGAGGAAATTCCAGTGGAGACGAAAGACAATATGAAGGAGAATATAGTTTTGAGCCAATCAGTCCCTTCTCCAGAACATTAACTGTTACATTTAATGAGTGGCTTGAAAATGGTGAATGGGTATCTTATCCAATTTCTTTTAAATTTGACACAGGTAAAGCAATGAAGAGTCTGGTTAAAGAGAAAATTTCTCAATCTGTTGCTGTAGATTCAGGAGTAATGTATTTTGAATCCATTACTGCTACGCCAAGCTCAACCCTTATTAAAGGGCATATTAGAATAGATGAAAAGGAGAAACACTGGTTTTTTGGCAGGACACAGCTCTATGTAAATGGAATGGAAATGAATCCTACAACAACGCAAATCCAATTTAACAAGACTACCGGCTTGAGTGATTTTGAACTTAGATTCGATGCACTGCCAACTGATATGATCAGTAGTATAGAGCTATTAGTTAAAGAATCCAGCGGTTATTATAAAATTCCAGAATCCATCTCTCTTGCCTCACCCTCTGATCAATCCATTAAAGTGGGTAATGAGAAGCTATGGATTCGAAGTGTGAGCAAAACGGACGCAGGATATGATGTTGTAGTGGCCTCCAAGCAATTTACTATTCTGGATAAGGACAATATATTTGCAGAAGCAGGAGGGAGTCAGATTCCTGTGTCATCCATTTCATCTGGGCGTCCTTGGGATTTAGGCAATGGCAATGTTTTGTGGGAACGAACCTATTCCTTAAATACATCAGACCGACCGGAGACGTTACATCTCAATGGATATCATTATATGAAGACATATAATAAGCGTGTAACCATTCCAATTGAATAATGAAGGAAGCTGTAAACTGCACATATGAGAATGATATTGATCGCTATACCCGATAAAGAAACCGTGAGAAGAGTAGTAAGCATTTAAATTAACCGGAACTACCCGAGCCAGTAAAATGATGGCAAAGCCCATCCGATAACACATATCGGATGGGCATATTTTGGCTTCTACTTCTTATTAGTATCCTTTAAAAGCCTTTGCGATGATAACTAACAAAATGAACAATACAAGAATGGCAGCAACGCTGTTGCCATAACCTCCGTTGTAAGCACCGCCAACAGATTCATATCCGCTCATGTAATCCACCTCCTTACTGTTCATGCTATATTCTATGCAATGTTAATGGAGTTGACTGGATATACATCCTTTACGATAAAATATCCTCACATGTCATCGTGCGATAACGCATTTCACTACAAACACGATTGAATACGTGACAGTAGCCTAATTGAGCTTACCTGAATAACCTAGACATATGAAGATTTAGGTCAGGTCTAGGAAAGGATGTTGGTCATGCAAGCGGGTTCTCAAGACATTGAAAAAGGGTGGATTGTGTACACGTCCAACCTTGGTGGAGCTTATGACATTTGGCTATACCAGCTTGATGGAGGTGTGAATTCGAGGTTAACGAATGGACTCGGCATGGAATTCTCTGTCCCTTATTGGGCTCCGGATAACAGCAAAATTGCTTTCATTGGCGTGAATAATGTGGTCTTTGTGCTCGATATCGCGACGCGAGCGATAGCCAGGATCGATCAGATTGAACCTTATACGCTGCTCGATTGGTCACCAGACAGCCGGTCACTTGTTTATGTCAAGAATGGGCGAATTATGATCTATGATACCTTCGCACACCGGAGTTACTTCTTACCAGAGATTGGAGCAAGTGATGTACAGTGGTTCCCTTCCGGTAAAGAGTTCATATTTGCAGCTCCGGACATTAACGGAAATACCCAAATCTACCGTAGTCGGACCGATGGTTCGAATCGGAGACAAATTACGCGGAATACGGGTGGACCGCTTCATCAGCTTCGGATTTCTCCAGATGGCAAATTTGCGCTGTACACTTTCCCGGGTGCAAGCATATCATTGATCTCGGTTGTGAATTTAGAAACCGGGGCTACGAACACTCTTGCAGGGGGATCACTTTCTAAAAATTATTTTCCTGCCTGGTCTCCGGATTCACAAAACATCGCTTACAGCACAACCGAATATAAGGAGCCTACTTATTATTCGCTCATCCAGATCGACAGTATCATGGGCAACAATCAAAGGACGATTGCGATATCTAATTGTTTCTCCACACCCGTTGACTGGTCTCCAGACGGTAAGAAAATCGCTTATTTATCGGGTTGTACCAATACAGAAAGTGCGAGTCAGCTCTGGATAGTGGATATCAGTGAGCAGAGGCCGACAAACCTGCTTAACGGAGGCCAAATCACGGCACTTCAGTGGTCCCCTAAGATCCGAAAATCGCCGTATTATACCTTCACAAGCTTCACATACCGTGTTTCCTTTCCATATCCCGCTAACTGGAGCCAGGTGAGTGAGGAGAGATACGAAGGACCCGACGGTTTTTTTCAAATATCCGCTATCTCCGGCAGTGATCATATTTCTGATGTGTGCAGTTCAGAGGCCTATCATCCATTAATGCCCTATGGCTCTTCCCCAATGGTGATCGAAACATATATTCAGCATCAAGAGGCATGCTTTATTTTTCCATCAGCAGATCAGCCTCCCGAAATGAATAAACAAGCAGCCCTTATTGTCAAATACCCACGCCCTGTACGCTGATGTGAATCATATTCGGTCAATTGGCGGAAGATTGATATTTATTTAGTAGTATGTAGCGGAAATCAACTTCTTAAATATGAATGACCGATTGCGACCTCAGGTTTAGTTTAGTAAGAGTGATTTCCGCTATATTCAATATTTACCAGGTCAAGTGATGCAAAAAACGTTACAATATATTCAGAAAACAGTTCTCAAGAGCTACGGTTCGGCTGCTTCATGTATTATGTGTATCGTTGGACTACTCTTAATCTTTTATGGCGTTGAATAATTATAGTGAGGAGGCTAATCCCATGATTCAATTGAAAAAGACACCATCTGTTTATCTCATCTCTGGTCCACTGGGTGTTGGAAAGTCCACTGTCTCCAAGGCTTTGGCTGATACAATGAACCAGTGCGCTCTAATTGAAGGGGATCTCCTTCTCCATATATACCGTGGAGATACTGAACCCGAATGGGAGGAGCGCCTTCGAATCGCATGGCTAAATATTACGGCAGTAGCAAGGAATTTGATTCAGAACGGAATTCATGTCGTTATCGATTTTGTCGTTGAAGATGAGCTCGAGTGGTTTCGCGAGCAGTTATCTGATCTGGGTGTGACTATTCACTACGCAGTGCTGCATGCAGAGCCGGATACGCTTAACACACGACTTCATCAGAGAGGGGATGGACAGTATATCGAGCGTTCACTTTTTCTGCGAAACAAATTAATATCTTCTTCTAGCAATCAACCCTTCCTGTTGGATGCCGGTCATAAGCGTCCAGATGAGCTTGCTCAGGAAATTGTAGAAGATATGAGGTTTCGTCTAAATGAACCCGTTTCATAACTCATACATAAAATTCAAAAGAGCCCTAAGATTTTCAATGTTAGAAAATCTTAGGGCTCTATTTTTAATCAAGCAATATGCTATGAGTTCACTATCTTAGCATTTGAGCAATCAGGGAGAAAATAATGACGATCAAGAACAATAAGGTCATATGATTCAAGGAGAAGATGAACATCTTCTTCGCCCAGCCGGTAATATCTGATTTGCGGTAGCTCACCAAGCTGAAGATAAACCAGGCGAGACTTAAGGCAAAGGCAATTCCGGCAATGTAAGGATTAAACGGCCAAAACAGGGCACTTGATGCGATAAGCAATATCAGATAAAAATTCGTTTGCAGATAAGTCCGCTTGATTCCTTTTACAACAGGCAGCATAGGGACTTTGGCTGCTTTGTACTCGTCCAATCGGCGGATGGCGATCGCATAGAAATGCGGCATTTGCCATATGAGCATCGTCGCAACAAGCGCCCAGATTTCGAAGTGTCCGAGCTCGCTCGAGATAACAGACCATCCAATAAGCGGCGGAACGGCTCCGGAGATACTGCCAACTTCCGTATTGTAAATGGTTGTCCGTTTGGTCCACATTGTGTAAGGCACAACATATAGGAATAATCCGAGAAATCCAAAAAATGCAGCCATCGGTGAGCTTAAATAGAGCAGCAATATACCGAGAGCACTCATCAGGAATCCGAGGATCAGACCTGACTTAGTATCCACTTTGCCTGTGACGGTCGGGCGATCCTTGGTTCGCTGCATAATGGCATCAATATCCCGGTCGTACAGATTGTTAAATGTACCCGCAGAACCGATAACGAGCGAGGAGCCAATAATCGACAAGATAATAGCGCCCAAATGGTCAATAAACGAAACATTGAATACATAGAGCGCCATACTTAGTCCGGCAAACATCGCGATGAGATTTGATTTTATGATTCCTGTCTTAATGGTCGCAAAGAAAACCTGTGGCAGGGATTGAACATCCGCTTGCGCACTTGATCCTGAACTGTTATTAATTGTACTCATAATTCCACTCACTTCTATGATTAAATTAGTATATCTATATAGATTGAACTAAATTTGATCTACTGTCTAGCCTGAATATTACATGTTGCTGTTAAATCTTTAGTTCAACTGTATACAGCATACCAATTTTTAAAGAAAAAATGTTTGTTTGTTAAATATTTAATAATTCATTCAATAAATTGTGAACTTCTTATTAACTTTTTCATAAAGGTATTTTAATATTCAGAAAATGTGTTCTTCCTATGCTATGCATTTTCATACTTTTGTCGATGAATGTCTTTCATTTTTACATAATCTGGATCAGTCTTCGCAATCTCCCATTGGGCTTTAAATATGGCGGCTGCCTCCGCTTTCACAGGATCATTTTGAAAGGGCAGAAGGGAGCCGTCCTCCTTGGCATATTTTCTCCCGCCTTTATGATTTGCATATCTCCTTGCCCGTGTGTAGCCCATCTGCAGAAATTTACGTGCCATGTCCATTCCTACAAAATCCTTCTGCTCCTTATATTGAACAAACATGTCGTATATCTTCTTGGAGGATTCCTTCGCGATTTCTGGTGATTTGAATTTCCAGTGGGGGAGAATCTCACTCTTGTAGGGTTCAACAAGAAGAACACCTTGTTCACCCCGGCCAATCGTATAGAGCTCCGGATGCTGTCTAAGGTCAAGCTCGTCATAATTCAAATCATAGTCGAATGGTTTCATCACAGATCAGATCCTCCTGTTCGCTGAGTATACTTCTATATACCCGGCCTAGAGTCACCTCACCATTTCAAGGAACCTTGTTGCTGCACTGGATATGGGCATATTACGCATAATCATGACGCCTACCTTGGATGGAGGCAGGTTGATATCCAGTTCAATCTCAAATAAGGAGCCTTCCCTCAGTTCTTTGGATACAAATTCACGAGTGACATACGAGATACCTAAACCCCTGCGAGCAAATTCAATAAGCAAGTCCACACTGCCGACTTCAATCTCAGGCTTCAGCTCATATCCGTATCGTTCAAACAGCTCAGTGACGGCCATTCTGGCCCGGCTATTGCGGGAAAATAAGATGACGGGATATTCCATCAGCTCTTCCATAGACAGCTGTACTCCCTTGAGCTCGGCATAATGCTCTCCTGCGACAAAACAATCCTGAAGCTGAATGCTCTCGGATACTTCAATATGAGAATCGACGATTGGCATTCTGACGACACCAAGGTCAATACGGCCTTCTTTGAGGTATGAGATGACCTCTGGTGTGGTTCCATGGTTTAGATGCAGCTTGACACCCGGATACTTAGCGTGATAGTCCTCCAGAAACGGAAGCAGATAGTGTTTGAATAACGAATCGCTGCCCCCTACTCGGAGCTCTCCGCTGTCCAGTTTTTTTAAGGCAGCCATTTTTTCCTCGGCGAGTGAGATCATAATTTGAGACTGTTCGATATATGAAAATAAAATGGTTCCTTCTTGTGTTAGATTAACTCCCTTGGAAGTACGGTAAAAGAGCGTCACGCCAAAGCTCTCCTCGAGCTGCTTAATGGCATGGCTTACGCTAGGCTGGGTAAGGTACAATGCTTTTGCTGCCTGGGTTAAACTCCCTGTTTTGGCGGCCCAATAGAAAACTTTATATAGTTCATAATTATTTGCCATAGATGTGGTCTATATCTCCTCTGAAATATATTAATTACATGTATAACTGTGCTTTGTATTATAGTGTATCTAAGAAATAGATACCAGAGACGATCACAGCAATACGAAATTTTCGGTAACTGTGCACTCTCAGCAGGAAGGAGATAATGGAAGTGAATCCTACAACTTTTGTATTGTTTGGAGCTACAGGCGATTTGGCCAAACGAAAAATATATCCTGCACTTTATCATTTGTTCCTAAACGGAAAGCTGCCGGAGACATTTTCTCTGATTGGACTGGGGAGAAGAAGCTTATCTGATGAAACCTTCCAGGCCCATGTTAAGCAATCTCTTTTTGATTTTTATCGTTTCGAAGTAAAGGAAGATCATACGTTACAAGCATTTCTAAGCTTATTCGGCTTTAATATTTTGAATATTGATAAACAAGAGGATTTTGTTCAATTAAAAGAACGCGTGGAGGCGTGGGAGCAAGGTCATGAAGGCCGTGTGAATCGTTTCTTCTACCTTTCTGTAGGACCCGAGTTCTTCGGAACGATCGCATCCCAAATCGAGAACAGCGGACTTGGTGAAGTTACGGGCTGGAAGAGACTTGTCATTGAGAAACCTTTTGGACATGATCTGGCTTCGGCTCGAGTGCTTAATGCTCAATTAAGCGAGGCATTCGCTGAAGAGGAAATATACAGAATTGACCATTATCTTGGCAAGCCGATGGTTCAGCGTCTTGAAGCATTACAGCAGGCGAACCCGGTAATTCAAGCCTTGTGGAATAATCGCTACATCGCGAACGTTCAGATAACAGCTGATGAAACCGTTGGAGTGGAAGAGCGTGCAGGCTATTATGATCATGTGGGCGCTGTACGGGATATGTTCCAGAATCACATGCTCCAGCTGCTCATGATGCTGGCGATCCAAGTACCTCAGAACAGCACAACAGCGGAAAATGTACGATTGAAGAAGAAAAAAGTGCTTGAAGCGATTGAACCATTGCAGAGACAGGATGTTGCTAAACGCATTGTGCGAGGTCAATACGCTGGAGGAACACTTCATGGCACACCGGTCCAAGGTTATACTTCTGAGCCGGGTATTGCAGCAGACTCGATGAACGATACGTTTATCGCTGCCAAGCTGAACATTGATAACTACTACTGGCGTGGAGTTCCGTTCTATATCCGTACAGGTAAACGTTTGAAATCCAAGCATACACGTATGGTTGTCGAATTCAAAGATCCGATTAAATCACTCGGCAGCGCACAGCAATCCATTACGCCCAATCTGCTGATCTTTGATATTGGTCCAGATGAAGGAATTACACTGCAGCTGAATACGAAGGACCGCGAGCTGAAGGGTGGATTCAAGCCAGTCAACATTGATCTGTACCCTGACCGGACGGAGGCGCCGGAGGCTTATGAGACCCTGATTAACGATGCCCTCATTGGCGACTCCACCTTCTTTGTCCACTGGGATGAAGTGGAGCTCTCATGGAAATGGGTACAACCGATACTTGAGGCTTTTGCTGAGAACGAAGTACCGCTTCATCACTACCCTGCGGGTTCTCATGGTCCGGCAGCAGCGAATGAACTGCTCGCTCAGGACGGTTACCGCTGGTGGTTTGATGAGCCGGATGAGACCTTTGTCGTACATGAAACGGAGAGAGCTGCTGAAGATGAATCCTCAGAAGCTACTCCTGTTGCACAAGTTATTGTAGGATAAATTTTGGGTAAGTTCTGTTCATCTGAATGAATCTCACAATCTTTATATCATATAAGAAGTGAGAGGTGAGATTCATTCGTCTACAGATTATTTTATAGTGTTACCACATCATTATTAATACACATTACAGGAGGCTACACAAATGAAATTCTTTATTGACACAGCGAATGTACAGGATATTAAAACCGCGTATAAAATTGGAGTACTATCTGGAGTAACAACGAATCCATCTTTGGTAGCCAAAGAAGGCGTGAAATTTGAAGATCGAATTGAAGAAATTTTGCAGCTTGTACCTGATGTTGAATCCGTATCTGCGGAAGTAACGCCTGACGCAAAATCGGCAGAAGAGATGATTGAGCAGGCAAATGAGCTCATTAAGATCAACAACAACGACAAGAACATAACGATCAAGCTGCCAATGACGCTCGCAGGTCTTGAAGCATGTCGTTATCTTGCTAATAAAGGTGTCAAAACCAACGTTACATTGATATTCTCAGTAAACCAAGCGCTTCTAGCTGCACGTGCGGGTGCAACTTATGTATCACCATTCCTTGGCCGTCTGGACGATATCTCAGAAGATGGAGTTCAATTGGTATCCAAAGTAGCTGAACTGTTCCGTACACACAGCCTGGATACACAAATTATCGCAGCCTCTGTGCGCCATCCGGATCACGTAACACGTGTTGCTATGGCAGGTGCACATATCGCTACTGTACCTTTCTCTGTTATTGAGCAAATCTCTAAACATCCACTGACAGATCAAGGTCTTGATAAATTTGCAGCGGATTGGCAAAAAAGCGTGAAGTAATCCAAGTAAACTGGAAACAGTAACAGGAGGAGAAGAGATTCGTGAGCAAACAACAAATCGGAGTAGCTGGCCTTGCGGTCATGGGTAAGAATCTAGCCTTAAATATGGAGAGCAAAGGCTTCACTGTAGCTTTATATAATCGTTCGTCTGAGAAGACGAAAGAACTGTTGTCAGAAGCAGAAGGTAAAAATTTTGTAGGCACATACAGTATTGAGGAATTCGTCGCATCCATTGAAACACCGCGTAAGATCATGATGATGGTCAAAGCCGGCGAACCGACGGATGCGCTTATTGAACAGCTTGTACCTCACTTGGAAGAGGGAGATATTCTTATTGATGGTGGAAACGCCTATTTCCCTGATACTGAGCGCAGATATCAAGAGCTCGCAGCCAAAGGACTACGCTTTATCGGAGCTGGTGTTTCCGGCGGCGAAGAAGGAGCACTTAAAGGACCGGCCATTATGCCTGGTGGGCAAAAGGATGCTTATGATCTCGTGGAACCTATTCTTACGGCCATTTCTGCAAAAGTAAATGGAGATCCTTGCTCGACTTATATTGGAGAAGGCGGCTCCGGTCATTATGTGAAGATGGTGCACAATGGTATCGAATATGGGGATATGCAGTTAATCGGTGAGGCATACCACCTCTTGAAGGATGTACTTCATCTGAATACAGATGAGCTGCATGAGATCTTCACAGAGTGGAATCGCGGTGAGCTGGACAGTTACTTGATCGAGATTACAGCGGATATCTTCTCCAAACAAGATCCGGATACAGGTAAGCCGATGGTTGATGTCATTCTGGATGCTGCTGGTCAGAAGGGTACCGGTAAATGGACAAGTCAGAGCTCTCTTGACCTGGGGGTTCCGCTCTCCATCGTAACTGAATCTGTATTTGCACGCTTCCTGTCGGCAATGAAGGAAGAACGCGTACAGGCCAGTAAGATTCTAAGCGGTCCTGATACCAAGCCTTATGATGGTGACGCAAAAGAATTTATCGAAGCCGTTCGTAAAGCTTTGTATGCGAGTAAGATTGCTTCTTACGCCCAAGGATTTGCACAGCTTCGATCCGCATCAGATGAGTACAACTGGAATCTGAATTTCGGAAGCATTGCCATGATCTTTAGAGGAGGCTGCATTATCCGTGCCCGTTTCCTCGAGAATATCAAGGAAGCTTATGACAAGAATCCGGAGCTCAAAAATCTGCTGCTGGATGATTACTTCGGCTGGGTCGTGAACAACTATCAGGAAGCTTGGAGAAAAGTAGTTTCTATTGCCGTTCAGTATGGCATTCCGGTTCCTGCGTTCGCTTCTGCTCTCGCCTACTATGACAGCTATCGTACTGAGCGTCTTCCGGCGAACTTGCTGCAGGCTCAGCGCGATTACTTCGGCGCGCATACGTTCAAACGTGTGGATAAGGAAGGAACCTTCCATTACCAATGGATGGAGTCCGCTGACAAGGTTCTGGAGACGAAATAGAACTGCAATATAAAAGATGATTCGAATGATCAGAGTGCTCATGACTGCCGTTAGGTAGTCATGAGCACTTTTTTTAATAGTAGCAATTCACACAGTGTTCAATCCTCTTCCGCATATAGGAGGTTATAATACAATGTAGACAACCTCATGGATCGTGAGGGAATGAGGAGGAACATTTCAGGTGTATGCAGGTGTATTTTTTGCGATAGGTATTATTGTAGTAATATTGATAGGCAGAGTCGTATTTGAGAAGATGACGAAGGAACCGGATCCTGACAAGCATGATCATGATGATAAATAAATTTTCTAGATGAATATAATACTTTTTTGTCGAAATTTGCTATGATGAGGGAGAATAACACTTCATATAACATGGGGAGGGGAAGTATGGGCAAGAAAGTGGCAGTATTAGGTGGAGGCGTGGCTGGTCTAACGGCAGCACATGAGCTCGTCGATCGCGGTTTTGAAGTTGAGGTGTACGAATTCAAGGAGATTCCAGGGGGAAAAGCACGCAGCATGCCTTATTCCGGTTCTGCTGTAGGGGATCGTTCGGATCTTCCAGGAGAGCACGGATTTCGGTTATTTCCGAAGTTCTATAGACATGTCATTGACTCGATGAAGAAAATCCCTTATGAGAATGGGAAGATGGTATACGATAATTTGGTGGAAGTGCCCCGTCTGGATATTTCTACAGAGACACATCCACTCGTTCCACTCGTGACCGAGATGAAATTCTCACTTGATGATCTCCGTGATTTAATCAAATTGTTATTTGATAATGGACTAGGCTTAACAGAAGCTGATCTGGAACAATATACATCCAAGCTATGGCAGGTCATGACCAGCTGTGATGAGAGACGAGAGAATGAATATCAAGACATACCTTGGTGGGATTTCATTGAAGCAGACAAATATTCTCCAGCCTTCCGCAAAGTGTTCGGCAATATAACGAAGACACTGGTCGCCTGCAAGTCCACTAAAGCGAATACCAAAACGGTAGGTACAGTTGCGGCACAGATGACGCTGGATATTTTGACCCCAGGCTTATCGTTTGTACGCATACTGGATGGACCTACGAACAATCGCTGGATCGACGCCTGGGTTCATTATATCGAGAGCAAAGGTGCCAGCTACGAAACTGAGGCGCAAGTGAAGGAATTCCATTATGAGAACGGTCATATCACCGGAGTATCGGTAGTGAAGAATGGAGAGAGCCGCACGATCACAGCTGATTACTATGTAGCTGCGTTTCCGGTAGAGATCATGTCAGATTTTATTACGAACGAAATGGCAACGGCTCATCATGAATTAGGGAACATCCGTCTGCTGTCGAAGTCCATCGACTGGATGAACGGAATTCAATTTTATTTGAAGGAAGACGTCCCTGTGGCCCCTGGTCATGTGATGTACTTTGATTCACCATGGTCATTAACCTCCATATCGCAGGCCCAGTTCTGGGATGGCTTCGATTGGAGCAATTATGGAGACGGACAAGTTAAAGGCGTCTTGTCAGTAGATATATCCGATTGGGAAACCGAAGGAATACATATTCGCAAACCGGCTATGGATTGTACACCGGAGGAGATTAAAGAAGAGGTATGGGAGCAGCTAAAGAGGGGATTGAATGTAGGCAGCACCATTTTACGTGATGAAGTGCTGCATTCATGGTTCCTGGATACAGATATACATTTCGAGAATCCGCATCATACGGTGAATCTGGAGCCCCTATTAATCAATGAGGTAGGAACTTGGGAACTGCGCCCGAATGCGTATACCTCCATTCCGAATTTATTCCTCGCCTCCGACTATGTTAAGACCAACACGGATCTTGCTACGATGGAAGGTGCTAATGAAGCAGGGAGAAGAGCGGTGAATGCCATTCTTCATGCAGCAGGCTCTAGTCAGAAGCAGTGCAAGATTTGGGAGATGTATGAATATGATCTTCTTGGTGTCGATTATTTGGCACCATGGCATGCACATGACCGTCACCGCTATCACAAGGGACTTCCTTGGGACGGTAAAATCTAATCGATAATTCCCCAAAGCATCGTCTTGTAAAAGACGGTGTTTTTTTGTGCTTAAATTTAGCATCTTCAAGTTTAAAGAACGATCTTTAACTAATCTTTAGATTGGCTTGAACGTAACTTTAACCGATTCTAGTAAGATCATAAGTACCAAGTGAGGAACCTAAATATAGAAAGGAAGATTACGATGCATACCCAATCAATTCCTGTGACAAAAGTTATCGTCAGATTGGCGAAGGGGGAGGAAACGTTTGTTGCTGTCAGTAACGATTCGGGTTCTACCGAATACGACTGGAGAGTTGAGCCGGGTTCTCCCATAACGGTTACCAGTGAGGTATATGCCTCTGTTCCCGTTAAAGATAATGCATCATTATCTCCTTCCGTTCTGCATGTATTTACCCTAAGGCTTGAACAAGAATTGACTGGAGAGTGGATCGAGCGAATTGAGCTGATCTCTCCGGCACAAGGCGAGACGATTCGAGTGATTGAAGTCCATATTGGAGCTGTTCATCATGGTTAATCCGGTGCTTAATCGAGATGAGGCGATGCGGTGGGGAAACATGATCAAGGCTTTATATATAGCAGATGAAGGAGCTTTCGATGAGGGGACTTCTGCAAAAATCCCTTGTCCTTCCAATTGGTGCATCATTGCGAATATTACACTTGAGCCTTCCCAATTCCAATGTCATTCGGAACAATATATCGGTTATATTGTTCAGTCGGTCACCGATCCGTCCATCCGGGCGATCCTATTCCGTGGGACAGCTGCGCTGCTTAAATGGGCAGAGCATTTCGATTTTTTCCTGCTGTCCTATACTGAACCAGGCGGAATCGGCAAGGTGGAGGAAGGATTGGCGAGGATGTACCGTTCCTTGAAGGTATGCTGTACGTCGACAAATAAAGTGCAGATGCTCACATCCTACCTTGAGGAAATGAATGCTTCTCATTTGACCGTGGCAGGCCATAGTCTCGGGGGTGCATTAGCTAAGCTCACTGCTTTTGCAGCCGCTTTTTACAATATAGATACAGAGGTTTACACTTTCGGTTCACCCATGGTGGGGGATCGGGTATTCACAGAGACATATGAACAGGCTGTTCCTCGTACGTTTCGTATATATAATGTGCCAGATATTGTTCCGAAGCTGCCGAGCTACGAGCTGGGGTACGTTCATCCGGAATCAGGATATCAAATGAATTCCTTGAACAATCCCGTGATTGGACGTGGAATTACCGATTACCACAAGCTTGATACATATCTGTCATGTATTGCTCAATTCAAGTTAGAGCACGATCAGAATAAAGAAAGAGTTGGATGATATGCACAATTTATTCCCGGATAATCATAAACGTAGAGCTAGGTGGATTGAGCTGTATACCGATATAGAATCCCTGCTTCCCCAAATGAAGGAAAAGTATAAGCATTTCAAGGAATTAAACGATGAACTACATGATAAACTGGGCCTGCTGTATACAGAGCATGACTGTGCTCCACATGCAGAGCTCCATGATATATGGAAGGTGTCTGAATTGACACAAGGTGCTGCGGCGAGCAGTACACTGCTGAGGATATCCAGCCTAATGATGTGTACGGCTGCAGTGTTCAGCTCAATTCAGCTGTTTGCTCCTGAAGCTGCAGCTGCAGTACAGCGCATCGGAACCGGATTATTTGATTCGGCTTGGGCAGCGGGGATCGCTGGCTCAGCCTTCGGCGCGGAGGGGAGTGCCGTTATGACTGCAGGCGCGCTGACAGCTGGTGCTGTTGTAACGATTGCGGCGGCTGGAATCCGTGCTGCACAGCAGATGGCGGTAAGAAATAAACTGCGCAAAAATATTCATCATCTGAATCAAATTCGAGCAATGAAGCTATTGACCTTGAATCGACTAGATATCATCATTCGCTCTATGCACTACATAAAGTGTGAATTAGACCAAATGCAGGACAGAGGGGATGCCGTTACTCGGGTCACATTGCAGCAGATGGTCATGAATTTTGTAGAACCTGCTGTAACCAAAGCAAACGCACTTCAGCTGTCAGATGCGGTGCTTCAATTGGATCAGATGGACCAAGCTCGTGCCTCATGGACGAAGGACGATGTGGTCCCTACAGCTTCACCTAAACCTCAGCGTTTTTTTCAAATTGATCAGGTTCCGATACAAACCCTACCCTTAATTCCGGCAGATCTAAAGGCACTGAGCCTGACTTCACCTGACAGCCTTGAACCCAAAGAGGTCTATCCTGTCTTAAGATCCAATAGCTGTACCTATTGGCCGCTCAGCTACGCAGATCATCGAATGGGGATGGCTATTGTCGTGTATGACTCTGAGGGGAATTTGATTAAACGGTGGGACAAGATCGGCGCGAGATATATTGTTGACATCATGGCCAATCCGACGAATCAAGCGATGATCTTCAGAGGAGAATCCAATCATTATTTTTCGATGTCATGGTCAGAACTGGGGGCAATGTAGATAGAGGAATTTTGTCGAATAATGGAAGAAAACTTCTTCTCACTGACAACGCTTTTACGTATAATGAACTCAATACCACTGCCATAAGTATAAGTGAAAAGGTGAAGAAGATGAGAATTGGCGAATATTCCGGTTACGAACGATTGAATGACGGGAAGTATGCAAGTGTTTTTCGAGCACGCTCTAGCAAGAATAATCTGAAATACATA
Organism: Paenibacillus sp. TCA20; assembly: GCF_000732325.1. Lineage (GTDB taxonomy): Bacteria > Bacillota > Bacilli > Paenibacillales > Paenibacillaceae > Paenibacillus > Paenibacillus urinalis. Next base: position 85,396 of record NZ_BBIW01000002.1, on the reverse strand, counting down.
CTTAAAGTACCGAGAACGGAACCTCCTATTGTTGAAGAATGGCAAAAATTAAAGCAAGAATATGATATGATCAACAGTCTACCTATAAAAGGAATCGTCAAATCGATCGAGTTGATTCCGTACTACAATGGCTATGCGCTTGTGCTTGAGGATAATGATGGCGTATCCCTTCAGCAATTGATTAAAGAAAATTCTCTATCGCTTGAAGCTGCTCTGGAGATTGCCATCTCTATTGCTTCCATCGTAGGGCAATTACACCGACATCGAATTATTCACAAAGATTTAAAACCAAGAAACATTATCGTAGAGCCGGAGAGCAGTCGTGTTTGGATTACAGATTTTGGTATAGCGAGCCGCTTTCAGTCTGAGTATGTTGGATCGACAGCTTATGGTCAATTAGAAGGAACACTGTCCTACATGTCACCAGAGCAGACGGGGCGGATGAACCGAATGGTGGATTATAGAACAGATCTATATTCTCTTGGTGCAACCTTCTACGAAATGCTCACTGGTGTTCCCTTATTCCAGGCGGAATCGCCGATGGAATGGGTATATTGTCATTTGGCGCGTACACCGATAGCGCCTTCACATTTGGATGCTCGAATTCCTTCGGTTTTGTCTGACATAATCATGAAATGTTTGTCCAAGAACCCGGAGGATCGATATCAAAGTGCACAAGGCTTGGAGTATGATCTGTCCTACTGCCTTAATGAACTGGAGCAGCATGGATATGTAACCGAATTTGTAATTGGTGAGCAAGATAAGAAGGATGTCTTCTACATACCAAGCGGTCTCTATGGGCGAGATATGGAAGCAGCCAGACTTAGACAGCTGTATGAGCGCCTTCAGTTTGGAAGCACGGAATGTGCGATGGTAAGCGGGCTTGCCGGTTCTGGGAAGTCGAGTTTGGTTCAGGAGCTCATGCTGGATGTTACACTTGGCGGAGGACTATTTGTATCCGGTAAATTTGATGTCTTGAAACGTCAGGTTCCTTATAGTGGTGTGCTGCAGGGATTGCGTGGAATCTTACGCTCCCTATCATCTGAAACTGAAGATGAGCTTGCTGTATGGAAGGATCGTATTACCCAGAAGCTCAAGGAGAGCACGCGTGTGCTTGTTCATATGCTGCCCGAATTAGAGTGGATTATTGGTCCCCAAGATGCGGTGGAATCCCTGACGGCTCTATCGGCTGCAGAAGCAAAGAATCGTCTGCATTTTGCGGTATTTCAGTTGCTTGAATGCTTGGCAGAGCATAGACCGATTGTATGGTTCGTGGATGATCTTCAGTGGGCAGATCCGGGCTCGCTGCAGCTCCTTCACTTCTTAATGACGGCGTCCAATGCGCCTTCACTGATGCTGATCGGAGCATACCGGGCAGAGGATTGGGAGAAGGAGCATTTGCTCAGATGGTTCGTGGGAGAGCTTAGTTCACGTTTAGAGAGAACGGAACTTATTACACTGGCTCCTATGGATGAAAAAATATTAAATGCACTGCTTGAAGATACATTTGGGTTAGGTATACAGCAGTCTCATCGCTTCCAGAAGATTGTGATGGAATATACCGGAGGTATTCCATTTGATGTGAAACAATTTATATATGGTCTCATTGAGCAAAATTTAATGTGGCTGGATGAGGATTCAGGAGCTTGGATGTGGGATGAGGATCAGCTGCTGACAAGGAAGGTATCCGATCAGATGTCAGGATTCCTCTTGCAGCGAATTGATCAATTGGCAGAGTGCGAGAAGGAGACGTTGAAGTATGCTTCATGTATTGCAGACAGATTTGATTCGGAGCTTCTTGCCGAACTGTTGCAAGTCGAGAAGGCGCAGCTTCAGCTTCAATTAAATCCGTTGGTTGATCTAAGATTAATTGCACCGTCTGGGCCCTCTGAATATATCTTCCTCCATGATCGAATTCGTTATTTCTTCTATCATCTATTGAATATGGACGAGAAGCAGCAAATTCATCTTCAGACGGCCAGACTTATTGAACGCAGTACGAATGGAGATCGCGAGGAACGATTATTCCTGTCGGCACATCACTACCGGCTAGGCTTATCATTGCTGAATGATAAATCCGAGAAACTGCACATTGCACAGATCTTTCAGCTTGCCGCGGAGCAAGCCAAAGCCTCGGGTGCATACGACTCGGCTGCAGAATGGTATTCTAGTGGAATTGAGCTTCTTGAGGAGCGGGATTGGGAGCTATCCTACGAGCTGGCATTCCGTTTATTTCTCGGGAGATGGGAGTCTAATTCACTGCAAGGAAGATTTGAAGAAACGGAACAAGGATTTGAAGAGATTCTCGAGCTGGCAAAGACTTCAACCCACCGTGCAGCGGTCTACACCGTTATGATTAATCAATATACGCAGAGTGGACAGCACGAAAGAACGATATCCATGGGGATGGAAGGACTCAGCCGTATCTTTGGACTTCAGTTAAATGCGGCTCCAAGTCAAGGCTCCCTGCATTTGTCACTACTCGATATTATGTACCAAAGGGTTAGAAAAGGAAGTAGAGAGAAGCGAAACTCACGGGCTCCGGAGATTCAAGCTGAAGTTAGAAGTCAGATGAAGCTCCTGATGGATACAGCGACTTCTGCTTATTTCGTTAATCCAACTCAATATTTATATATGATGCTGACGATCGTCAAATATTCGATTCATTATGGTAATTTTACCGAATCTTCTAACGCTTATAATGCAATGGGATTACTGTTAGGCTCGGGGTACGGAATGTATAGCCGAAGTTATGAGCTCGGTTGTTATGGGGTGGAGCTTAGCAACCAGTTTAAGCATCCAGGACTTCGCTGTAAGACACATTTTACCTTTGCCGTATTTATTTCTCCCTGGAAACGTCATTTACGTCATACTGTCGACGACTTATGGACTTCCTATCATGCTGGAATGGAAGCGGGGGATCTAGTCTACGCAGGCTATGCAGTAACCTATATCCTTCTTGCTCACGATTTTCTCGGTCTGCCTGCTGAGCGTTGGATTGAAGAGGCGGACAGGCATCTGCCTTTCTTGAGACAAACGGGCAATCCAGAGACGGTGCATATGATTGAATTGGTACGCAAGACACATATTCGCCTTACAGAAAGCTATGGTCCAAACGTAATGTTGTCTGATTGTGAGACCGAGGAAGAGATGTGGATTAAAGAGCTCGAGGGAATTCAGAACCAGGTCGTCATCCAGGTCTTTTACATGAAGAAAATGATGCTGTCTTATCTATCAGGTGACTATGAAAACGCTTATGACATGTCAAGAAGATCAAAGGGAGCGCTGGCTGCTTCATTCGGCTTGTTTCATAAGGTCGAACATGAATTATACACGGCGTTAACGATATATTCGCTGATTGAGCAGGCTTCGAAGGATCGGAAGAAGCTCCTGCTTCAGGAAGCCCGCCAGTGCGAACGCAAATTGTATCGCTGGGCGCGAGAAGCACCTGAGAACTATGAGCATCTCTATTTGTTGGTCAGAGCAGAAAGATATCGTGCTGAAAGCAAGTTGAAGCAGGCCGAGAGAAGCTATGAGCAGGCGGTAGAGGGAGCTAGAGCTAACGGGTTTTATCATTTTAACGCGATTGCCGCTGAACGCATGGCAGACTTCTGTTTGGCTGAAGGCCGGATGACGGCAGGCCGGCTGTACATGGCGGAGGCTTACAATTTATATGAGCAGTGGGGTGTCGTGAACAAAGTGAGAAGAATCGGAGATGCTTATCCGGAATTTAAATCAGGCTCGTATAATACAACCACGACCATATCGACGGATTTTCTGGATCTGGAAGCCATAATGGGCGTCTCACAAGCGCTGTCACAGGAAATTGTGCTTCAAACTCTGCTTGAAAAAATTATGACGATCCTGATTCAGATATCAGGAGCAACCAGAGGTGTACTCGTTGTTAAACAAGCAGAGGGTCTCTATGTAGAAGCTGAAGGAGAAGGTGGAGGCAAGGTTGGAGACGGCATAGCCCGACATACAGCGGCTGAGGAGATCCATAGCTATAAGGAAGTTCCATTGTCCATTGTGCAGTATACAGCGAGAACTAGTGAAGATGTAGTGCTTGATGACGCTTCAAGACAAGGATTGTTTGTCAAAGACCCCTATATACAAAACAATGAAGTGCGCTCTATCTTGTGTATTCCCATTCTGCATCAAGGCACGTTAAATGCGATTGTATACTTGGAGAACCGGTTTACCTCTCATGTGTTTAACGATGAGCGGAGAATGGTTGTTCATATGCTGGCAGGTCAGGCTGCGATATCCATCGAGCATGCGAAATTGATATCAACTCTCGAGCATAAAGTAAAAGAACGAACAGAAGAATTGATGCAGATGGAGAATGATCGGCGGAAGCTTCTCGCTAATATATCGCATGATCTTGGAACACCATTGACCTCGATTCAAGGCTATGTTGAAGCCATCCTGGACCGTGTCGTAACAGAAGAAGAACAACAGCGCAAATATTTAAGGGTAATTCATTCCAGAGTTCTCAGCATACAAAGATTGTTCAAAGATTTGGTGCAGCTGAGCCGAATGGAGGCCAAGCAATTAACGATGACCAAGACTCCAATGCATGTGGGAGTATTCGTACAATGGTTATCACAGAAATATGAGCTCGATATTGAGCAGGCGGGAATTGAGTACGTGGTGAGTCTTGACCCTACTGTGATGGATGCAACGCCTGGGGAAGACATGCACATCTTGGTGGATCGGGAGCGGATGGGACAAGTATTTACGAATCTGATCAGCAACGCCATCAATCATACGTCCAAGGAAGGTTCAATCACTTTGTCAGCGGTCATTAGCGATGAAGGTCATCATTTAATTGTACAGGTGAAGGATACGGGGGTAGGGATTTCGGAAGAAGATATACCTTATGTATTCGAAAGGTTCTATCGCGCTTCGAAATCCCGAAATTCAAAGTATGGTGGAAGTGGACTGGGTCTTGCTATAGCCAAAGAAATCGTTCAATTGCATGACGGTGAAATCTGGGTAGAGAGCACCCTGGGTCATGGCAGTGCGTTCTATGTTAAACTTCCTTTTATTTCTTGAGAACTTGAAGCAGCCGGCTGTGCGTAGAATTTATAACCGACTCCGCGCACGGTCTGGATGTATTGCGGCATTGATGGATTTGCTTCGATTTTTTTGCGTAAATTGCTGATGTGAACCATTACCGTTCTGGTGTCTCCATAGTGGTCTGCTCCCCATATAAAGTCAAACAGCTGCTCAGTCGGGAAAACACGTCCCGGCTGGCAAGCCAGCTTATGCAGGATATTGAATTCCGTAGCAGACAGCTGCACAGCTGTACCGCGAATATGTACTTCATGCGTTGTTTCATTAATTAACAAATCTCCGAAGTTTAGAATATGACTATCATTGAATACCTCATTACTGGTGACTACAGACTGAGGCTGCCGATGAACCCGGCGAAGATGTGCCTTAACTCTGGCAACCAGTTCTCCCGGACTAAACGGCTTCGTCATGTAATCATCCGCTCCTACACTCAATCCACTGATCTTATCCCAGTCCTCACCTTTGCAGCTTAAGAAAAGAATCGGGGCAGGGGTATGATCTCGAATCTGACGGCAAATTTCTAATCCGTCCATGTCGGGAAGCAGAATATCAAGAATAATCAAATCAGGCTGCAGCTCGTAAACAGCTTGAATCGCTGCCTGACCTGTACTTACCGTAGTTACATGATACTGTTCTCTCTCCAGGTATAATCGAATAAGTTCACTGATTTCGAGCTCGTCATCCAGTACGAGAATGGATTCATGGGACATGCTAATTTCACCTTCTTGCATTATTTAATAGTCAAATTATACCTGACCCGTGTCAGATGCGAAATAACTTATAGATAAAATGACCTATAAATTTTGATAAGCTCTGTTTCATCAAGAAAATAATTAGGATATTAAGGAAATTTTGATGGTAAGAAGGTATAATAGTGTGTGGTTTTCACTGCAATTGTACTTTATCTTATAAAGGAGCTGCCTTAATGTCTTCTGTATTACAAGAGCTAAGCGAAAGGAAAGTATTACCCTCCTACTGGATTTATATTTTTGAATTCTATGTGATTGGAATGCTCTTATCTCTTTCCCTCACGGCAGGCCCGGTCATCCTTGTGTTAAGGTGGCCCACGGTTTGGTCTGTAATTTCTCTTATAGCGATCCCGGCAGGTATCTTTTTCTTCATTAAGTTGTGGAATGGATTGAAGCAATGGATATGGAGAAATAATCATTTGGATCATTTTCAACTGCATGAGGATCGGCTGGAATTTACACTGTGGGATCGCGATACGAAGGAAAAATCGGAAGGAAGTCTGCACTTCTCAGAGGTAACGGACCTGTATTATGGCCGTCATGTTGTTTCATCTAATTATATTTACAAGAAACACAAGAAGGGAGAGCGCTATGAGAATATATCCCTGCTGCCGATCCTCTATTTTGTTTATCAGAACGGATCAGAGGAGATGGCTGTGGCTCTTCCATTTGATGACGAACGGGAAGCGAATCGATGGCTTGAGTTACTCAGTGCCAAGCATATTCCACTATCATTAACCTCCGTCGTTACCGTCAATTTTCAGCAGGACCCTGTACCCGAAGAGATGAAGGCGGACACGTATTTGACCCGTGCCGAATTTAATGGGAACATCGAGTGGGCCTTCCGGGATTTCATTGACCGAATTGTGGAGGAAGAGGAGACTAGGGAGCCGACAGAGGAAGAGCTGGCTGAGCTTGAGGATGAGGAAAAATGGCATGAATATCATTTGGAGCTTGAACGAAGGAAATCTTCTTTTAGCGGCATGGGCAAGCTGGCATGGATCATTTTTCCGATACAATATGGTGTTGGGGTCTGGTATGTAGATTTAGCTGTTAATGGAAGCGTCGAGCCAGACGGAATGCTGATTCCTTTTCTCTTATCAACGATGTTCGGAATTCTGATGTTTATAATAGTCAAATGGATGAGTTGGAAGCAAATTCTATTATTCCATGGAATCTCATTCTTTGGCTTTTGCTTTATAAGCAGCTCCGACATGGAGACAGATCCTACATATTTAGCGACTCAAGGCTTACTTGTGGCAAGTGTATTTTCCGTAATATTTATCGTGCCTGCCTATTTTATAATTCGTTTTCTTAGAAAAAATCGGGATGAGAAGAGCATGCCGGTTCCTCCAAGCAGAGGACAGCATATGACGTGATGCTCAGCCTTTAATAGTAAAAACGCAGACCGATTGGACTGCGTTTTCTTTTTTACGGTTGTGTAGTATAACTATAACGGAAGGTTTGCATCGGCTGTGAGGTATAGATCTCGTCGATTTCTTTTTGCGCTCCGGGCTTCAGATGAATTCCCTCGTATGTTTCTGAGAAAACAGTGTTCATTCCCTGATCAAATACAACGACCTCTAGATCACCATCAAATGTGGTGTTTGAATAATTCCCGGCATATACAAGCACATGGGCTGACTCTTCATCCTTAAAGGCTCCGACTGTGATGTACACTTCATCATTCGATTCCGCATTCAACTTGTGAACAGGAGAAGCGTGCTCTTGATCCAGCTCCTCAAGCATCATTTCTTCCTTATAAGAGCTCTCCTGAACAATCAGTCCAATAGGAATCGTGACGAAGAAGTAGATGACAAGGGCGGATATGCCCGTGCTTTTTAGAATAGTTCTCTTATCATATTTACCGATTACAAGAGCAGTGAACGCAATGATGACGAGTACAACGACAATTAGATGCCAGGGGGAGATGAACATTTCTGGATATAATTTCATTTCAATTCCTCGCTTTATGAGATGGTAGAATAGAAGTGATTAATTATATAGGATGCATCCTAATAGATTAATAGTTCAATGCTATCAAAATTACATTTTAATTGTTTCATATTAGTGATGCAGATGTAGAAGTTTGTCGAAATCATGTTAGGAGATTAATTAATGTTAAACTCAAGAAAAAATCTGGTAAGTATAATACTCATTGTGGTATTCAGCTGTGTCGTCATGGGGTATATCGATGCTGTACTCAAGCCTGATTATGCTGTTAAATCCATTATCAAAATCATTCTGTTTCTCACCTTACCGGCGCTGTACGCCTATTTCAGCAGGGAGGTTTCTTTTCAAGCCCTGTTCAAATTCGATAAGAAGAGTCTAAAGTTTGCCATGCTGCTTGGCATCGGCGTATTTATCATCATTTTGGGAAGCTACTTTCTCATTGGACCTTACTTTGATTTTACCCAAGTGACGGGAGCACTGCAGAATAATATGGGGGTCAATGCGGGTAATTTTGTATTCGTAGCCATCTATATATCGATTGTCAATTCATTGCTCGAGGAGTTTTTCTTCAGAGGCTTTGCGTTCTTAACTTTGAAAAAGCTTGCCGGCCGCAGGTTTGCTTACCTGTTCAGCGCAGGAGCATTCGCAGTCTACCACATTGCGATGATGACGAGCTGGTTTACGATTGCTTTGTTCGTATTACTGATTGTCAGTCTCTTTGTCGCAGGTGTGATCTTCAACTGGCTGAATGAACGAAACGGGAATATTTATGCCTCGTGGATGGTACATATGTGTGCTAACCTCGCCATCAATACCATAGGTTTTATCTTGTTTGGGATCATTTAAAAAAATCGAGGTGTTCCATATGAAAGACCCTGGGATACACATGATCCCAAGGTCTTTTTAAGTTACCGTCATAAATAAAAATGTCAGTTTATATATTCAGGGGTTCGCCGCTGAATATTTGAAGTTCCATGGGTGCAGCTAGAAGCTCTTTTGCCTTATGAGTGAAGGCAGTGAAGTGAGCACTTGCATTATGTGCTCCTGCAGCCTCCATATCCTTCCACAGCTCGACCATGGTGTACTTGTGTTCTTGCTCCGTTGATTTCATGAGCTCATAGCTGATATTTCCTTCTTCCGCTCTTGTTGCTGCAAGAAGCGATTTGACTTCTTCGAGAAATACAGCTTCCTGTTCTGGTTTAATGAATAAATTAGCATGAACGATAATCATGGTGATGACCTGCCTTTTCCTAAAAGTAAGTTAGTATTTGCTAATATTGCTCTGCATGCGCTGCAGCATATCATTGAGAGCTTCGACTTCTTCCTTGCTGAAATCCTTCAGCATTTGATTCACAAATGTCATCTTTTCTTTCTTGTAGTTCACAATATGCTTCCGGCCATCTTCGGTCAGTCGAACAAAGGTTACTCTGTTATCAGAAGGATTACGTCTTCTAGCGACCATTCCGTCAGATTCAAGTTGTTTCAGATGACGAGTAATGGCGGCACTGTCAATATTGATCGCTTTCTGCAGGTGAGTCTGGTTGACCTCGTCTGCAAGATACAGCTGATATAATAAGTCATATCGAGAAGAGCTGATCCCGGTATATCTTTCAAACTTGGGGCTGATCTGATTATTCAGATTCTTTAGCAGATGCAGAATGTGCTCCTGTTCTGAGAATGAGCATTCCATATAATTGACCTCCACTCATTATTTGAGCTATCAATTAATATAATGCAAATTCCCATGGTGTGCAAGGTAACACGAATAGGAATACAGCATACTCTCCATCTAATTACCGATCATTTCCACACAGCGACTTTATCTACAGGCAAACGATAAGAGGTGAATCCTTCACTTGCTGCTTTACCGATGGTGATGAGCATGACGGGTACATAACGCTCTTTGTCCAGACCGAATGCTTCCGCAATCTGATCCTTCTCAAAACCACCGATTGGATTGGTATCATAGCCATGGGCACGTGCAACTAGCATGAGCTGCATTGAGACAAGACCGGAATCCAGCAAGAGAATATCACGCATAGCTTGATCTGACATATTTTCATACATCGGTTTAAACGCGCCAAGCTGCATATCTTTGACTTCCTGAGGCATATAGCCAAGCTCAACGGCATTTCCATAAATCTCTTCGGCATAATCAAAATTATTCATGTCTCCGAACACCGCAATTACAGCAGAAGCGGAGAGTACTTTGTCCTTATTGAATCTTGCGAGTGGAGCAAGTGTAGCTTTGGCCTCATCGCTATCGATGACCACAAAACGCCAAGGCTGCATATTGATTGAAGAAGGAGCTGTAACCGCCTCTTCCAAAATCTCTGTCATTTCTTCTTTGCTGATCTTGACGGCAGGGTCATATACTTTGATGGAACGACGTCCATACACGATTTCGTTAAAATCATTGGTTTGTTGATATTTACGCATAGTTATTACGACACTCCTTGGTTATCTATTTAGTTGACTACTCAATATTTGATAAGTCAATGGTTGATACGTCAATTAATATATGATATCGCTGTCGATTTTGCAATACTTAATTTCTAATGACAAGTCACCAATCCAGGGGAAACCCTTGCCGTTCTAAGACTTAAGAGATCATAAAAAAAGCCGATCCACACTGGATCGACTTGGCTCATCGCGTATAGATCTGATCAGGCTCTTTTATTCTCGACCGATTTCATGCGGTTCTGATCATCGAGCTTGCGATCCGTACTGAATTCCTGCCCTGCTTCTAATTCCGTATGACCTGATGCACTGCGCGCAAATTTGGTAAACTGTTCTTTCTGTTCATCCAGCTTGTGCTTTTGCTGCAGCAGCTCTTGTGGATCCTGTTTTGTCATATAAAGCGAACCTCCTTCTTTAGTCAAAGTGCAGATACCTTAAGAATGTGACTGATGATCAGCCTCATCTTTAATTTCCTCACGAAAACCGGAAATACTATGCTTGCGGCGTTCATTTTTTTCTTGAATTTGGGCTTTTTCCTGAGCAGGAATTTCATCTCCGAACTCTTCGAGATAACCCTCAGCCTCACGGTAGTTCTCCATGGTGTTTTGTACTGCATTTTGCAAATGCTCTACATTATCCTTGCGATTATCTGGCTTAGCCATACGAAATACCTCCCATAAATGATGATGTTGGATTGGAATTTGGACAAAATCCTTACTTAGGAAGTTTTCCTTAAGACAGACACGCTTATGCATTTAAGCACTATTTTTGATCACATTCAGGTGGAAGGATGAGCTTAACCGTAATGTGTAATAATAAGCAGGATACAGGAGAATAAGCCCATATGGATGATACATTCGTTCCATTTACCTATGTAATTGAGTGCGGAAGCAAGTATGATATAAAAACGGGAGATGGAGCTGTCTAACCGAATTGACATCAGAGAAAGAGAGTGAAACTAACCCATGGTACAGGATGAGAATTTGACAAGAGGGTTAAAAAACAGACATGTACAGCTTATCGCCATAGGTGGAGCGATTGGCACCGGTTTATTTCTGGGTGCAGGTAAATCCATTCATTTGGCTGGTCCTTCGATATTATTTGCTTACATAATAACGGGCATCATATTATTTTTCATTATGCGGGCACTCGGTGAATTGTTATTAAGCAATCTGAATTATCACTCGTTCGTGGATTTTGTTAAAGATTATATGGGGAATGGAGCCGCCTTTGTCACGGGCTGGACCTACTGGTTCTGCTGGATTTCAATTGCCATGGCAGACTTAACGGCTGTCGGTTTATATACTCAGTTCTGGTTTCCAGAAATCCCTCAATGGATGCCGGGTCTTATTGCACTTGTGATCCTGCTGATCATGAATTTGGCAACCGTGAAGCTGTTTGGGGAAATGGAATTCTGGTTTGCTTTAATTAAAGTTATCGCGATTCTTGCCCTCATCGTCATTGGAATCGTGATGATCGTGAGAGGATTCTCCACAGATCAAGGTCCTTCCAGCTTCGCGAATTTATGGGAGCACGGAGGCTTGTTTCCGAATGGGATGAACGGCTTTTTACTATCCTTTCAAATGGTAGTATTTGCTTTTGTAGGAATTGAGCTTGTTGGTCTGACAGCGGGCGAGACGGAGAATCCGGAGAAAGTCATTCCGCAGGCGATCAACAATATCCCTATCCGAATTTTGATCTTCTATGTAGGTGCACTGCTGATCATTATGAGTATCTATCCATGGAATGCGATTATTCCGGATGAAAGTCCATTCGTACAGGTATTTCTGGCTGTAGGTATTACTGCAGCAGCAGCAGTCGTTAATTTTGTCGTGCTGACCTCTGCGGCCTCGGCTTGTAACAGCGCGATTTTTAGTACAAGTCGTATGCTGTATTCCTTAGCGAAGGACGAGAATGCTCCTAAACGTCTAAATAAACTGAACAGAAGAAGCGTGCCCTCGAATGCTTTGTATTTCTCTTGTGCGGTCATATTAATCGCCGTAATTCTGAACTATGTGATGCCGGAAGGAGTATTTACATTAATTACGAGCATTTCGACCGTGTGCTTTCTCTTCGTCTGGGCAATGATCGTCATCAGTCATTTGAGATACCGTAAGATGAAACCGGAATTGGCACGCAGCAATAAGTTTAAGCTTCCGTTGTATCCGTTCTCTAACTATTTGGTCTTGGCCTTTCTTGCCTTTGTGCTTGTTATTTTGGGGCTGGCTGAGGATACGAGAGTAGCTTTGTTTGTAACTCCGGTATGGTTTATTATCGTTATCGCAATTTATCACCTTCTTAAGAAGAAAATAGCTTAAAGATATTCTCAACTAGAGTCAAGGCTGTGTATGCCTTGGCTCTTTTTGTGGTCCAATTCTAGCTGATTAGATAAGGATCACATATAACAATTCGCACCCCCTAGTAAGTTGACGTTATATTAAATAACTTTCTAAGTTATTTAAGGCAATATCTTTGTACGGATTGAATAAATCAGCATCCATATTTTGTATTCATGATCCAAAGACGTAAAGATATATAACATATATAATTGCTTCAAGGTACAGATCAATTCCAGAGAAAAGGGTGGAGAATCGATGGAAATCAAGAAACTGGGTCAAAAAGTAACGGGTTTACTGGCTAGTGTGGCTGTGGTCATTGCTTTAAGCGGCTGCGGGGGGACAAATGCTTCTGGAGCCCAAGAAGTAAAGGTCGTATTGAATTGGTTTGCTGCTCCTGGGCATGGAGGGATCTATGCTGCCAAGGATCAAGGATATTTCGAAGAGGAAGGACTGGATGTGACGATCGAGCCCGGTGGTCCTCAAGTATCTTCTATTCAGATTGTTGCCTCTGGCAAAGCAGAATTCGGTCTTGCCCATGGAGATCAGGTGCTCATCGCACGTAATCAAGGAATTGATCTAGTCGCTCTGGCTGCGCTTAATCAGCGAAGTCCGCAAGCTTTTATGTTTCATAAGGGACATGGGATTGAGAGCTTCGAAGAGCTGAATGGACGAACCGCCTTTATTCAAACTGGAATACCGTATTGGGATTATTTGAAATCACAATACGATCTAAGCAACGTTAGAGAGCTTCCGTACTTAGGCGATTCTACGAATTTTATTAATGACAAGGAGTCCGCTGAACAGGTGTATATCTCAGGTGAACCGTATTTCATGAAGGAGCAGGGGATTGAAACGGAAGTTAAGTTTATTTCGGATTCAGGCTATGATCCATATAATTATGTGCTCTACACGACGAGAGAATATTTAGATAAGAATGAAGAAACGGTACGCGATTTCGTGTCTTCTATGGTAGAAGGCTGGTCCTACTACAAGGAATCTCCTGACGATATTCTTAAGATCATTAATGAATTCAATCCGGATATGACCTTCGATTCGCTGAAGTTTCAAGAACAAACGTTAAAAGAGTATATTTATGGATTTGACGCCGCAGAGCATGGAGTAGGTTACATGACTGAGGAACGGTGGAATACACTCATAGATCAGCTGTACACCGCTGGCTTGCTGAAGGAAAAATTTGAGGCTTCCGAAGTGTTCACAACAGAATATTTAGAAGCTGAATAAACGAGGACAGAGCAGATTGGAGACTAGAGCGGATGCATAAAGCCTATTGGTTAGTCAATGTCAGACTTGAAGATGGATATGAAGTTGAGGATGGCACTCCTGTCAGGACGTTAACGAAGGAATATCATTTATTCATCGAAAATGGAAAGATCGCTAGCATTGCTTCAGCGGAAGAGCAGATCAAAGATGACTACGACAGAATTGAGGGGGCTGGTCTGCTCGCCCTTCCGCCTATCGCTGACAGCCATTTTCATCTGGACAAATCTTATTATGGAGAAGCATGGAAGGCTGTTAAGCCGGCAGCTCATTTACTTGATCGACTCGAAGAGGAGGCGCAGATTCTGCCTGGTAAGCTAAATACGGTAGAAGCGACTGCCCGGCTGCTGATTGACAAAATCATGGAGGCCGGTACGACTCATATTCGAACTCATGTGAATATCGACCCTTATGTTGGACTTAGACACCTCGAGATTCTGCGGGAGGTTCTAGACGATTATCGTGATCGACTTACGTATGAAATTGTTGCTTTTCCACAGCATGGACTATTGAGGACAAATGCAGCAGCGCTCATGCGTGAAGCAATGAAGAGTGGTGCCACGCATGTTGGGGGCCTGGACCCTGGAGGTATAGATCGAAACATCGAGCGCTCCTTGGCTGATATGATGGATATTGCGGTTGAAGCGAATGCAGACATTGATATTCATCTGCATGATCCCGATTATTTGGGACTATACACAATAAATAAATTGCTATCCCTTACGGAAGAAGCAGGGTGGAAAAATCGGGTCGCGATTAGTCATGGCTTCGCCCTCGGAGGAGTCACACTGTCGGAAGCCCGAGAAACGGCAGACCGGATGGCCACATCCGGAGTTCATCTAATCTCAGCTGCTACGTTGCGAGCAAAAACGTCGCTTCCTCCCCTGCAGGACATGAAGGAGAGGGGAGTGCAGGTAGATTTAGGCTGTGACAGTATATTCGATTGGTGGGGTCCTTTTGGAAATGCGAGCATTACCGATCGTCTTAGCCGGCTTGCTGAATATAACAGCTGGATTGATGAGCGCTCTCTAGCAGAATCGCTCAGTTACATTACGAGAGGGATCATACCGCTCAGCGGGTCTGGCGATAGAGTGTGGCCGCAAGCAGGTGATGATGCAAGTATGATTCTGACAGAGGCACAGTGCTCTCCTGAATTTATAGCCAGAAGAGCACGAGCCGTGAAGGTCATTCACCAAGGCGTTCTGCAGACGAAGAGGGAGGAATTTGCTTGATATCAACTTGGAACAAAGTGAGAGTCGGTAATCGGCTGTATAATCTAGAAATCAAGAATGGTTATTTTTCCGCGATTACTCCCTATCAGCATGAACAACATTTAACAGGTTCACCTAGTGTAAGCACTCATGATGCAGATGGTTTGTTATACATTCCCGCCATGAAGGATATGCACTGCCATCTGGATAAGCATTTTTTGAATGAACCGAAATGGTATTCGCGCCAAACCATTGATACACTGCCTAATCAGCTGAGACGTGAGAAAAAATTGCTGGGTCAGCTGACCCAGAGCGTCGAAGAACGGGCCAGAGTAATGCTGGATACTATGCTGCAGCTAGGAACGACTCAGATTCGAACCCATGTTGATGTAGATCAAGAGGTTGGAGTCGAATCATTAGAAGCTGTGCTCAAAGTCCGAGAGGAATATCGAGGTATTGTTGATATTGAAATTGTCGCTTTTCCCCAGCAAGGGCTCATTCGTTCACAAGCTCTGCCGCTGATGAGAGAAGCCATGCAGATGGGAGCGGATCTTGTCGGAGCAGTAGACCCTGGTGGGCTGGATGAAGCGATTGATCCATGCTTAGAAGAGGTCTTTGGACTCGCTGCGGAATATCAGGCGGGTGTAGATATTCATTTACATGATCCCGGTCACCTTGGTGTATATACCATTGAGCGGATGACAGAGTTTACAGCCCAAGCCGGACTCAAGGATAGAGTGGCGGTAAGTCACGCCTGGGGCCTGGGCCATATCTCGGATGTGGAACTTAGCAGGCTCGCTGACAAATTAAGAGAGCAGGGTGTAGCCGTTATCAGCAGCGTTCCCATCGACCGTCCAATGCCGAATCTACCCTTGCTTCGTTCACTTGGCGTAGTAACAATGATTGGCACCGATAATGTACTCGATGCTTGGTCCCCATATGGAAATGGAGATATGCTCCAGCGCACCTCCAGACTGGCTGAACGATATCATTGGGTTGAGGACGAGCAATTACTGGGAGCATTTGAATACGCAGCAGTCGGAGCAGTAGAGCCCAAATTAGGTGAACGCGCCGATTTCATGCTTGTGAATAACGTTATTAATGTAGAGCACGCCCTGTGTAAAGTGCCAGAACGGGAGTGGGTTGTGTCTCATGGCCAGATCGCGGGCGGGACAAGGGCAGGTATAAGGCATAAGAGAGCGTTAAGCCGATGATAATGAATGATCGTAAGGAGCTTAATGAGGTCCAAATCATCTATAACTGCCGACTTCCAGAACGTACAGGTTTATATGACGTTACCCTACGAGGAGAGCATATTGATCAAGTAAGACCACGGATTATTGATGATGAAGCACTTAAGTCCGAATTAGAGCAGGATCTTCTGTCCAATGAATCGAAGGTAGATGCAGCAGGCAGACTGCTGATTCCTGGATTAATAGAGCCTCATATTCATATGGAAAAGGCAATGCTTCTCGATCGAATGCCGAAGGAAGCTGCTTCGCTGCAGGAAGCAATTGCAATGACAGTCAAGCTGAAGGAAGGCTTTACCAAGCAAGACATGATTGCACGATCCATGGATGTAGCGTATAGACTAAGCTCTTATGGAGTAACCACTGCAAGATGTCATGTAGAGGTAGATCCCGTCCTCGGTCTATCGGCAATAGAAAGCTTGCTAGAGGTAAAAGACAGACTGAGCGACCGGATGGATTTGAACATCGTAGCCTTTCCACAAGAAGGCATCTATGCTGCACCAGGAACTGCTGAGTTGATGAAGGAGGCAGTCAAGCTCGGGGCTGATGCTGTCGGCGGAATTACGTATATGGATCCTGATCTGGACGAACATTTAAGCTTTGTTTTTAGATTAGCCGCCGAGTATGATCTCCCGCTAGATTTTCATGCCGACTTTTCTCTAAATCCATGTGACCGCGGGATCATGCAAATTGTACGCAGAACGAAGGAATTCGGCTATGAAGGCCGAGTAGCAGCAGGTCATGTCACCTCACTCGGAGCGATGCCTAGAGAAGAAGCTGTACTCTGTGCACAGCAAATCGCTGAGTCAGGAGTTCATATCATGGCCTTGCCTGCGACAGATCTCTATATGAACGGAAGACAGGATACAGATAATGTCCGCCGTGGACTTACTCCGGTACGACTCCTGCTAGAACAAGGGGTAAATGTCCTCTATGGCGCTAACAATATCCGTAACGCATTTACGCCATTTGGCACGGGTAACGTGATGGACATTGCCTGGCTTCTGGCTCATACGGCATACATGGGGAGTGAGAAGGAAGCCAAGCTGCTGGTACAGATGGGGACCACACTGGCAGCACAGGCACTCGGAATATCAAATTACAACATTACAGCTGGACAGGCTGCAGATCTGGCGCTGTTTCCAGTCACTTCCGAGAGAGAACTGCTGATTGAACGCCCTAAACCTTTAGCGGTCTGGAAAAATGGAAAGAGATTAAGGCCAATAAAAAGGGCTGAGGATAACTTTTATAGTTGAATAATGATAATGATTGTGACAAGAAACCCGCCTGCCAGGCGGGTTTCTTACGCAGTCCCGTGTTGTTTCTTGTAGCACGAGCGTGATCTTCCGCAGTTCTTCTTAACATGCTGCTCATGAACCCCCATGAGGAAATATCATGGATTCTATGGCGAATGCCATTCGAAAGCGGAGGCTGGTTGAAGTGTCCTTTAACCGGAGTCCGGTGATCTTCTCACATTTGTCCAATCGGTATACGACCGTGTTTCGATGAACATACAGCTGTTTGGAGGTTTCTACGAGCTGGCACTGGGTATCATAGAATACCCTTAACGTACGCAGTAATTCTTCGCGCTCCTGCGGGTCCACCTGATGGAATGAACGCAATGTATCCTCATAGAATTGGCGCAGCTCATCCTGAGGAAGCAGCCGGAACAGGTAGGCCGTATCCTTGGATTGAAAAGATTCGACGAATCGATTCATGTTCATCTGATAGCCATACTGCAATGCTTTGACTGCCTCGTTATAAGAAAGTCCGATGTCCAGTACACTTGTAACGAGATTCCCTATTCCGAACGATATGCTGATCCCAGCATCGTTAAATAGGGCATCAACTCTCGCTCTCAGCTCATCTATAAGAAGAGGCTCATCCCATGTCATCTCGTCAACAGCGAGCAGGATTGCAAAATTGTCGTTCTTGGTGAACATCTTAAATGGATATCGAAGACCGCGAAGCTGCCATTTAATGAATTCGTACTGTACGTCTCGTTCTGATATGGACAGCTCATTCAGATTCGAGCTTCGCTTATGCAGGGAGCGGGTACGATCATGCTCGTCCATTCTGGCAGCTGCAACAGCCCAGTTCACATTAGGAATCAAACCAAATTTCTTTCCGGAATGAAACACCTCAGCTTCTGTACTATAGTACCCTTCGATTAGATCAGAGAAGAACTCGTTCTTGTATCTTCGAGAGCGTTCCTTGACGGCCTGTGCTTTAGTCAGCTCCATTCCGATGACATTCACTGCCTGCTCCATGGTTAAACCGTATCGGCTTGAGGGCGAGGGGGAACCGTGAAAGGATAGAAGATAGCCTTCAAGTCGGTAAGTGTGGACAGGATAGAGAAGTACATGTGAATAGTGACGGAACCTGGTTTCGATTAAGCAAAATGTACTTGAGGCGCCAGCAAGATGAGTCGAATCTAGCGCTGATGCGATCATTCCGGTCAGTTCCTCAAGTTGGGATGGAGAGAGCTTCGAGCTTGTAATCAGCTGACGTTTGTCGTTCAGCAGCACAATGGGTGAGGATAACAGCTTGGAGAGTGCGGCAACGATGTCAGCGATGCTCTTGCCCTGCATCGACATATCACAGAAGCGCTTGTGGATATGAAGCGCATATTGTAATTCCTCATTTTTGTTGTCGAGTATAAGACTCGTGGACCTCTGTAATATTTCGCCCAGAGAGAATTTGGATTCAGAGATCTCAATGATTGGAAAATGCAGTCGATCTGCTTCAGCAATAACGTCATCCGGAATCGTGATGCCAAAACGTTTGGTTTTGATGGCGATTCCCGAGCAATTCAGCTGCTGCATATCCATCATCAGCCTGGGCAGCGTATCCGGAGCCGCCTTCACAAAGAATCCATTGGTGAGCAGCAGTTCATTAGGCTTCAAGAAATGTATGATATCGGGAGCATCCATAATATTGACGGTTTCAACCTGACGAGACAAGCCTTCCGCTCCGGCAAGAATTTGTGAGCCGTCATAAATATCACTGCGAATTAGTTCATCTAAATTCATAACTCACCTCAATTCCAACGATGCTTCTGTTATCAAAGCTAGCACTAAGTCCTAAAGTAGTAAATACATATGTTAGGTATCAATTTTGAATGGAACGAATTTGCAAATTATGTAGTCTATACTTAATAACGCAGGTCATGATGAAGGAGGTAAGTATGCAGAAGATTTTATGTCTTATATTGTTTAGCTTAGTACTCATCACTGGTTGTGAAAGGGGAACATCAAATCATTCACCGCTTACAGGGAACAAGCCTCCTGGAGTGCAGATCAAAATTGCAGATCAATTCTACGATACGAAGCTAGGTACATATTGCTGGTCCAGCAATAATATGGGAGTCTGTGTAGATACAGCGGGTCCTGTCGAGCACTTGGAAGATGTAACGCCGCTTAAAGTATCACCGGAAGCCACGATACAGTTTGTAATGAACTATGAGCCTAAGCCAAATCAGTTTTCGCTGCAGCAATATAGTGGGGTGAATATTCATAAGAAAGTAAGTATTGAAAATAACGCCTTTACTGCTCCGACTCAAGAAGGCACTTATTATTATTCATATGGAGCCTGGTGGATGGATGAGGAGAATGAGCAAGTATCTCATGGGGATGCATTTTATCATTTTGTAATAGAGGTTGAAAAATAAACGTTTATTACTACTAAACACAGCTATAAATGTAAAGGTAACGGACCCTTCGATCGGGTAATCGAAAGGTCTTTTTTATTATAATATAACAAACCACTTCTACGGCGAATATGTGACATCGTGGATCTAGTGGTTAGACAGATTATATGCGATGATGATGGCGAGGGGGCTGCTGAGAATGTATTCAGATTTTGTACTAGCGAATGACCGACCGGCTTATATACAAGTCAAAGATTATATAAGACGGCTAATAACAACAGGCGCGCTGCAAGGTGATCAGAAGCTGCCTTCTACCCGTGAACTATGCGGACTTCTCCATGTTAGCCGTAATACGGTCATAAATGCTTACTCGGAGCTCGAGGCGGATGGCTATATTTATACCGTCAAAGGTCAGGGACATTTTGTTAGTTCGTCTGCTGCACCTTCAAATTCTGTATTTCAGTCTCACGATGTAAAGATGAACTGGAGTACGAAATTAAACGACTATGCCAGGCTGGCTGAAGAGCATGATCTAATGAAGCATGGCATTCGCGGACAGAAACAAGCCATTTCTTTTACCAGTATTGCACCTGATGAGAAGTTGTTTGATCTGCAAAATGTTAAAAGGGCCTTTATGGACCGAATGTCATTAGAGGGAGACGTGCTTCTGAATTACGGCTATGCCAAAGGATACAAACCGCTGATCGAATATCTGCTGAACTATATGGAGAACAAAGGCGTGGACCTAGCGGGAAAGGATCTGCTCGTGACGAGTGGTTTTACGGAAGGACTCAGTCTGGTATTGTCTAGCTTCAAGCAAGGAAGCGGGAGGATTCTGTGCGAGAACCCTACTCATCATACAGCGATCAAAGCTTTTAAGATGCATGGATACAAGATTACAGGAGTGCCTATGGAGAGAGATGGTATTAATCTCAAGGAGCTTTCACGCGAGCTTGCCTCACAAGCCTATGATCTGGCTTATCTTATACCCTCTTATCATAATCCGACGGGGATCGTCATGTCTCATCCAAAAAGAAAAGAAGCGCTGCGGCTTCTTCAACAATATCACGTTCCCATTATCGAGGACGGGTTTAATGAAGAGCTGCGATATTCGGGATCGCATATTGCACCGCTTGTCGTGAGTGCGGGTAGTGGAAATAATAGTGTCATCTATATAGGTAGCTTCTCTAAAATACTATTTCCCGGTCTGCGTGTCGGGTGGATTCTTGCTGATTCAACTTTGATTGATTATCTGGAGAGCGTGAAGCGTGCACGAACCATTCACACATCAACGCTGGATCAATCCTTGCTGTATCAGTATCTATATAACGGTAATTTTGAGAAATATCTTAAACGGGCGAAGACGGAGTACAAGCGAAAACATGAGCTGGTCGTCAGAAGCTGCCAAGAATGGCTGCCTGCACATCAGTTGTCAAGTGATGGAGGGCTTCACGTATTTATTGAGTTTGCAGCCGGCGTTGATACAAGGGAGCTGTTGAAGCTCTGCTCAGAACAAGGGGTTTTATTTACACCGGGTGACATTTTTTATACAGACGGCAGGGGTCAAAATACACTTCGGCTGGGGTTCTCACGCGTATCGGAAGCGGATATTCAGAAGGGAATTCAAATCATCGGTTATTGTGCGGAAAAGCTGCTGTCATAAGCACAGCGTATGAATTCAAGGGAGGTATTGTTGTGAAGGTTGGCATCATGATGGGCGGAGTATCCTCCGAAAGAGAAGTTTCACTACAAACAGGCAAGCAAATGATGGTTCATCTTAATAAAAGCAAATATAGTCCGATATCGATCGAGATTAAGGATAAACGTGACCTGATCACGAAGACAGAAGGGATTGACATCGCTCTGCTTGCGCTCCATGGAGCTTTTGGTGAGGATGGAAGAGTACAGGCCACACTGGATACATTAGGGATTCCATATACAGGAAGCAGTGTGCTGTCCAGCAGTATTTGTATGGATAAAGACATGAGTAAGAAGCTGCTGAGGCAAGAAGGTGTTCGAACCCCGGACTGGATTATTGTTAGCAGCTTAGAAGAGCTGAAGACTGTAGATACCGAAGCTATCGAATTTCCGGTCGTCGTCAAGCCGAATAGCGGCGGGTCTAGTATCGGAACTCAAATTGTTCGCTCGGCTGAGCTTCTTGAGGAAGCCGTATTAGCCGCATTGAGATGGGACCGTCATGTCATGATAGAACATTATATAGATGGAGAAGAGCTAACTTGCTCTATATTAGACGGTGAGCTTCTGCCGATCATATCGATTAAGCCCAACGCTGAGTTTTTTGATTATGTGTCCAAATATGAGGCAGGGGAAGCGGAAGAGCAGATCGTTCAACTCACTGATAAGCTCCAAGACGAGGTGAATGAAGTGGCATTAAAGTGCTACTTGACCTTAAAATGCAGTGCATATGCCAGGGTGGACCTTATGTTGAAGGACGGTTCGGTCTATGTGTTAGAAGTAAATACGCTTCCTGGTATGACTCCAACGAGTCTGTTTCCGCAGAGCGCCAGAGCAGCGGGTATAGGGTACGAAGAACTGCTGGAACGAATTATTACAGCCTCCTTGGAGGATAGAAGCAGAGAGAATCTTCGTATTGTGGGGGAACGATCATGATGAATCTTAAGAACACCTTCCTATCTCCTGTCGTACAGACGATGCCTCCCTCGGGAATTCGCCAATTTTTTAATGCAGCTGAAGCCGATCCTGAGGTAATCTCTCTAGGTGTCGGAGAACCGGATTTCGTTACACCTAAGCGAGCGATAGAAGCATGTGTTAAGGCACTTAACAACGGAAAAACCATGTATACGCCGAATGAGGGACTCATGGAGCTTCGGGAAGAGATTGCGGGTTACCTGAACAAGTTTTTTAAGATGAGCTATGATCCTATAGGTGAGATCCTCGTCACCGTTGGCGGTAGTGAAGCAATTGATCTTGCGCTGCGGGCACTCATCACACCGGGTGATGAGGTCGTCATACCCGTGCCAGGTTACGTGGCTTATTCTCCGCTTGTACGATTAAACGGCGGAGTTCCGATTGAGCTGGAGCTGCTGGATAAGCATGATTTCAAACTGAACGAAGAATTACTAGAGCAGGCCATTACTTCGAGAACGAAGGCCTTGATCGTCAATTTTCCTAGTAATCCGACAGGTGCAGTAATGAAGAAAGAAGACTGGCAGCCGATTGTTCGTCTGGCCATACAGCATAATCTCATCGTGATTACAGACGAAATGTATGCTGAACTCACATATGATGGTCATCATGACAGTATCGCATCACTGCCTGGTATGAGAGAACGGACGCTGGTGGTCAGCGGCTTCTCCAAAGCATTCGCGATGACGGGGTGGCGAGTAGGTTATTTATGCGGACCAATGGAGCTGTTGCAGGAAATGGTCAAGATTCATCAATATACGACCTTATGTGCACCTATTATGGGGCAAATTGCCGCATTGGAATGTTTGAGAAACGGACATGAAGAAAAAGAAGAAATGAAGAGTGCATATAATGAGCGGCGAAAAATGTTCATCCAAAGCTTAAGTGAAATGGGACTGTCATGCCGGCAACCGAAGGGTGCCTTCTATGCATTTCCAGACATTACGGTAACAGGCATGAGTTCTCAGGAGTTTGCAGGGAGGCTGCTCCAAGAGGGCAAGGTAGCCGTGGTGCCTGGTCAAGTGTTTGGCAGTGGTGGCGAAGGTTTTGTCCGATGCTCCTATGCATCCTCATTCATTCAGCTGGAGGAAGCGCTGGAGAGAATCAGCCGCTGGCTCAGATTAACACATGGAATTCATTGACATAAACCGCACTGCCTGTGATCTCAATCGTGCCATCGCGGGTCACATTAACTCTTACTCGGCCATCCTTCCCTAATTCCTGACCTTGTTCTACGAGCAGTTCAAACGCTGTAGCCGATTCATTCTTTATATATTTTGCATAGTATGCTCCTAACACACCTGAAGCTGTGCCCGTAACCGGGTCCTCAATCGTACCCGAATAGGGGGATGAGAAATGCCTGGCATGGATATGTGCAGCTTCATCATAGGTTTGTAAGCAGAACGGATGAATTGAAGCACGAGGCATTTCCTTGAGTAGGCTTGGAAAAAGATTGTTCTCAGGCTTCATCCGCCTGAACGCATCAAGGGTTCTCACCGGGACTAATAAGGTCCATGTTCCCGTGCTGCCATAGACGATGGGGATATCTGTATCGATATCGCTGACTTCAATTCCGATCGAATTCGAAAGTTCTTGAATGGAGCCTTGAAAGGTGTGAAATTCGGGAGCCGCCTGCTTCATCGTAATAAATAACTGCTGCTGTTCCAGGTTCAGTCTAATCGGCAGGACGCCGGCTTTTGTTTCAATCGTAAAATTCATCTTATCCCCAAGCATGCCTGATGAATACAGGGCATAAACGGTTGCCATGGTGGCATGACCGCATAGATTGATCTCATGTCCAGGTGTAAAATAACGAATTCTTAGATCAGCGAAGTCCGACTTCAACGGAAACGCGGTTTCATTAAATCCTACCTGTTCAGCTACCTGTCTCATTTGCTCCTCAGTCAGATCCATACTGTCTAGTACAACCCCGGCTGGGTTTCCCATACCAGGAATATGACTAAATGCATCGTAATGAAAAACTTTTATATTTCCCATATAACCTCCAGTATTATGTAAGTCGTCCGTTTTAATCGTTTGTGATTCTATCATCGACATTCAGCTTAGAGTACCTTTACTTCCACATGCTCGCTGTCCAGCATGTCAATGGATTTTTGACAGAAGGAACGAAGTAGTGTAAAGTGATGTCTGCACACACGATTTAACGCTTAAAAGCATTTTAGCATTTTAGTGAAAAAGTTGATAATTGTATTTTGTCAACAGATGGATATATTTCGCACCTAGACGGTAACAAAGCTTACAGAGAGTTGGAGTTCTGAATGATTCCTCCGCTATAAGAGCGGTGCTAATGAGTCCTTTCGTCACTAAAGCGAAGGGGCTTTTTTATGTTGACGTGCATTACGATTTTGATATGGAGGCAAATATGAATCAAGAAAATAAGGTATTAAAGATCCATTCCATAGAAGCTGTAGTGATAACGGCTCTGTTAATGGGACTGCTTGGGTACCTGATAATTGGAGTTAAAGCAGTTCCTCATATTGCAGTGATATCCGGTATTGTATTTCTGTTAATTTACGGTGCTATAAAGAGGGTCGGGTTTAAAGAATTGGAAGGAGCTATGGCAGAAGGGGCTAAATCCGGAATTGGTGCTGTCATGATCTTCTTCTTCATCGGCATGCTGATCAGCAGCTGGATGGCTAGCGGGACGATTCCAACCTTCATCTATTTATCGGTCGAGCTGGTGTCGGGTAGATTCTTCTATGCGATCGTCTTCCTAGTTACCGCTATTATCGGAGTTAGTCTTGGCAGCTCACTAACGACGGCAGCAACCTTGGGTGTTGGGTTCATAGGTGCGAGTACGGCACTGGATATGTCACCGGTAATCACGGCAGGAGCCATTGTTTCAGGAGCATTTTTTGGGGATAAGATGTCACCTCTATCAGATACAACAAACCTTGCTGCTACGGTAGCGGGTGCGGATCTATTTGATCATATTAAAAATATGGCCTGGACGACAATTCCGGCATTTATTATATCATTCATCGTATTCCTAGTGCTGTCTCCTGAACAAACGAGTACAAGTATAGAACAGATTGAGCTGGTAAAAGAGACCTTGATCCAGTTGAATCTTGTTAATGGATATGCACTTCTTCCATTTGTCATCCTTGCGTTGCTTGCTTTTATGAAGGTGCCTGTTACCGCTGCCTTGCTGGGAGGTACGTTGTCGGCGTTAATCATCTCCATCTGGACGGGTAATGGCATGGAAATGAAAGGAATGCTGGAACTGCTCTATTCTGGTTACCAATCTGCCAGTGGTGTGGAGGATGTGGATTCCATGCTGACTAGAGGCGGAATAGAGAGTATGATGTTCAGTGTGTCTGTTATACTGCTCGCGTTAAGTATGGGAGGCTTGCTGTTCAGACTTGGAATTATACCTGCGTTATTGTCTATCGTACAGAGATTCTTAAATCGTGTTTCGATCCTCATTTGCTCTACCGCAGGAATGGCCGTAGCCGTCAATTTTATTATTGGAGAGCAGTATTTGTCGGTCTTATTAACAGGAAATGCGTTTAAAGATTATTATAAAAAAGCAGGGCTTGAACCAAAGCATCTGTCACGTGTGCTTGAGGATGCGGGAACGGTAGTGAATCCCCTTGTTCCATGGAGTGTGTGTGGTGTGTTTATTGCCTCTGTGCTGGGAGTTTCCGTTGTGGAATATGCACCATTTGCGATGTTCTGCTTGTTATGTCCTCTCATCACGGTGTTCTATGGATTCACTGGCATCTCATTGCCAAAAACAATAAAGAACACGCAGAAATGAATCATCTAGTTATAGTAAATAATTAAGCAGCCGAATACAGAGCACTAGTACCTGTTGCGAAGGAAATCTAGAACAACTAGTAACTAGTGTCTCTTAGCGGCTGCATATATATTAGCGAACTACAGCAAGTTTAAGCGATGTAAGGCTTGATTTAATCCCAATACTTTACGGAGCCGGAGCCGCTGAAGCTTTCGTATACATAAAATTCTGCCTTTTTGTTGTCCCCATCCACATAGCTTCCGATTCCCCTATAGATAAGTGTGTCTCCAGGGTACAATAAGTACTCGTAACCGGTTACGAGCTCATCCGCATTACTGCCCGGATCATATTCACGTAACTGATACCAAGCGCCACCACTTGGTCCGCTGGCAACTTGAAATTTGAAATCACCACCTCCAGAGTGGACATAGTTTGTGGGATTTTGAGAGGATACGGTAGATCGCTGACCGAGATAATCCCATTCACCTGCTGCCATAGGAGAAATAACTTCACCATTGGCCCGAATAATAGTCACGTTAGGTGCACCAACAGCAGATTTATCTACTTGTCTGACTTCAGCTGTAGAATCCTCAGCCATAACCGACGAAATGGGAATAGCCACTGTTAATGTTAGAGCTGCAACCGCAGCAACCATCCACTTCGCCTTCGATTTGTTCCAATACTTCACATCATCATCCTCCATATCGTAATTTATATTTGAAACCAGAGTTAATGTAGCATGTATCGTGTGTCGAAGTAAGTAGAAAATAGCAAAATAATTCCATAAAAACAAAATTAATACTTTAGTCTTATTTGATACTCTAATCGTCTTATGTAAATTGATTCATGCAGAAATGAGGGCAGTTTATAATTTATTACATAGATTAAACGATAAGAAAATATAGAGTTAATATAAGAGCCTTATATTCTAATAGATTTGAATTCAAAGGAGGAATCATAGTGAACAAATTGAGAAAAAAGGTAATTACGATTTCGGCCGTATCAGCAATTGCTCTTGGAACAATAACTGCTGGAAGTAACTTGCCCATCCTAGATGCAAAGGGGAATCAAAATAATAATAGAAAAGTCGATAATGTTATCTTTATGGTTCCGGATGGCTTCTCTGCTTCTTATGCAACGAATTATCGTTGGTACAAAGGAGAAGAAACAGCACTGGATTCGATACTAGTCGGCATGCATCGTACATACTCTGCAAACTCAGAGATTACAGATTCGGCTGCAGCAGGCACCGCTTTTGCAACGGGTGTCAAAACAAACAACGGCATGATCAGCACCTCCCCAGACGGCAAAGAACTCAAGACCATTCTTGAAGCAATGGAGGAAAAGGGCAAGTCTTCTGGTTTAGTTGCGACTTCTACCATTACACACGCAACACCGGCTGTATTTGCCTCACACGTAGCCAGCCGATCAGATGAGTCCGCTATTGCTCCACAACTTATCGATAACGACGTAGATGTGATTATGGGCGGCGGCAAAAAATATTTCCCCGACTCGCTAATCAATGAAGCAAAAAAGGATGGATATCAGTACATCTCAAGCAAAGGTGATTTGAAGCGTGCTGAAAGATCGGACAAGCTGATTGGTTTATTTGCAGAATCTGGAATGGCTCCGGAATTGGACCGTGAAACGACGAATGAGCCTAGCCTGCAAGAAATGACCGAGACGGCATTGAAGGTCCTCAACAAAGACAAAGATGGATTCTTCCTTATGGTAGAGGGAAGTCAAATTGATTGGGCAGGCCATGATCATGATGCAGCCTGGGCTATGAAGGATTCAGAAGCATTTGAGAAGGCTCTGGAGTCTGTATTGGAATTTGCCAAGAAGGACAAGAACACACTGGTTGTCGTAGCTGGGGATCATGATACGGGAGGAATGTCCGTTGGCGGAAACGGTCCAGGGGATGTCGATCTTGAGGTCATTCGTAACGTAACGGCTACAGGTGATTATATGGTTACCCAGCTGAATTCCACACGCAGTAATGTCAAAGAGGTTGTGAAGAAATATACTACACTTGAGCTTACAGATGAAGAGGTTCAATTGATTAAGTCCTCGGAGCAACCGGCGATCACAATTAATGAAGTTGTCTCTGCCCGGGCCAATATTGGATGGACAAGTCTGAACCATACAGGTGTAGACGTACCGCTGTATGCATATGGGCCGGGTGCAGATCTATTCATCGGACTTCATGAGAATACAGATTTGCCTGTATTAATGGCAGAAGCGCTAAAGATTAAATTTACACCAGGAAAATAATCCAAAGCATTTCTCGTTGCTCTGAAAGAAAAAGATCACTGGGGAGGTGAGAGAATACCGATCCCAAGTGATCTTTTTCCATTAAGAACAGACGATCATTTATTCTATAATATGAACGAAAAAAGACTATCCACAGCACATGAAATAAATGTGTGAATAGCCTTACATTATGTAGTTCATCGCTGGCAAGGAGATCATTGATTATTTAGGTCTAAATTCAGAACCGTGATCAAGAAGCTGGATTGAATTCGGTACAAAGTCAGGATAAATTACGAAGATGAACAGACCCAACACTGTCAGAGCGGCTAGAATACCTTTTTTCATTGGGGAGATCTCCTCTCATAAGAATTTTATTGAGTATATCATAACACGTTTTGAGCTGAGAAACAGTACCAAATTTCCTAAGAATTTCAAACAAGGATATTGCCTTTTTGAAATACTTGTCATTCCTCATTTCATCGGCGGCATCCAAAATATGAAGTGTAATATCAATAGCGGTAGAATGTTCCTCATTCATATTTCGGTACAGTGCGAGCTGATATTGGTAGGACAAGTAATGTGCTGCTTTTACTTTATCATTGTAATGAGTGTAATCTTCTACGTAAGCTGATAGGTGAGTGATGATCGAGTCCACATCATAATTAAATTGATTCGCAGAACGAAGGATGTTGATTAGGCCTTGAAGTACTTGATCGGGGTTTGCATCCAGGAATTGAACATATTCGGGAAGCCGATCCTTCTTACCATCCAGAATATCCAGCTGCAGTTCATTGGCAGAAGAGAAGAATTTGAAGTGTTCGATCAGATATTTGCCGGTTTCAGTAGAATCATCAAGCCAGTCCAGATTGGCATAGAAGGAGATGTACTCTCTGGATTTGGTGAAATCACCCAGCTTCTGATAGGAGAGACCATTCATTAGATGACTGTATCCAAAGTAATAGATGATATGGTCCTTATAAACATGTGACGTGGAGTCTGTCTCAATTAGCTCCTGATGAACTTCCTTGGCTAGCTGCATGAGCTGATCGGATAAGGATAGAACCTCTTCCCAATTCTCGATCGTATAGTTGGATTGGATCAAATTTACTAGAGAGTCCAAATCCAGAGGCTCATCGTAAGGAAAATGTACACTCATTTATTCCTCTCCTCGCCATAATTTTCATAATATTTACTATATATTACAGGAGAAGAATTGAGAGGTCAATAAAGCTTTGATTGTATTCAATAGATTTAACACGTATTTAATTATGATCATGTATCAGATAAATATAGGAAGTGTAAGATGATGCATGTCGAGCCATAAGCTGATGTTATCCGCACTATAACGATGTGCAGCACCCTTCTCAAAATAATGCTTGACAGTAAGCAATGATATGGTTTTAATTATATAGACCAATCGTTATAATGCTTAAGGATGTGACTCTGCTTGAGTGAGAAGTCTAATGCGAAGGAATGCATCGTTAATACAGCAGCCAGACTGTTTTTTTCACAGGGATATCACGCGACCGGGCTGAATCAGATTATTAAGGAAAGCAATACACCCAAAGGCTCGTTGTATCACTACTTCCCTCATGGTAAGGAAGAGCTCGCCCATGTATGTATTCAAAAAGCAAACGAGGATATTTTGCAGAAATTTGAAGCTTGCTTTGCAGCCAGCGACAATACGGGAGACGCCATACAACTCTTCGTTCATAAGCTTGCTGATGAGACTGAAGCAGCTGGTTTTACTGGGTTTTTGCCATTTAGCTTCTGGGCAGCTGTCGAGACATCGTGCATAAGTCATCAGCTGCGAGAAGCCTGTCAGGGCGTATTTGCAGATTGGCAGCAAGTGATTGCCAAGAATCTCATTAAAGATGGCATTAGTGAACAGAAGGCACGAGAAACGGGTTTATTGGTCATTTCCTTGCTGGAGGGAGCACTCATTATAAGCCTCACCAATCAAGACAAACAGCCGATGCTGACGGCTGCAGATTATTTGTCGGTTGTTGCAAAGAACGCAAGGTAGATTTAGAGAGAGATCATTATTATGGATTAAAGAGGAGGATGGAACCGTGGAGGTTACCATGAAAGCTGAAGCTGATACTGTACAAGAGGGGCAGGAGCAAAAACAATATAAAGTGCTGCCCATTTTGTTCGCTATGCTGCTTAGCGGATTTATCGGTCTGTTTGGGGAGACGGCACTTAACGTAGCAATGACTCCGCTGATGGATCTGCTGGAAGTAGGACCTACAACCATTCAATGGCTGACTACTGGTTATTTGCTGGTACTGGGTATTCTAGTACCTGTGTCTGGATTGCTGCTGCAATGGTTTACGACAAGACAATTGTTTACAACTTCATTAATTTTTTCAATTGCAGGTACTGTGGTAGCTGCGCTGGCACCAACCTTTGAAATGCTATTAATTGCAAGGGTGCTTCAAGCGGTGGGTACCGCATTATTGCTGCCACTGATGTTTAATACGATATTGATTATATTCCCGATTGAGAAGCGGGGATCCGCGATGGGCCTGATCGGACTGGTAATTATGTTTGCGCCAGCGAGCGGCCCGAGTATTTCTGGATTGATTCTAGCTAACTTGACCTGGCATTGGATCTTCTGGATTTCGCTGCCGTTCTTTATTATTTCGCTGGTGTGCGGTTTAATGTTCCTGCCGAACATCTCGAAATTGACGAAGCCCAAAATTGATGTACCTTCCATTATCCTATCCACACTTGGTTTTGGGGGGATCGTATACGGATTTAGTAGTGCAGGCGGACACGGTGAAACCGGCAGTGGATGGAGCAGCCCTGTAGTTATCGTCACCCTGGTGATCGGTGTCTTGTCCCTGCTCATCTTCAGCATCCGTCAGCTCAGAATGAAGCAGCCGATGCTGGATCTTCGTGCATTCAAATATCCAATGTTTACAATTGGGCTCATTCTCATCTTCTTCTGTATGATGATGATGTTATCGTCCATGCTAATATTGCCGATGTATTTGCAGCAAGGTCTTGCGGTTACTGCCCTGACAGCCGGATTGGTACTATTGCCGGGCAGCTTGTTGAACGGATTCTTGTCTCCAGTTATGGGTCGTTTGTTTGATAAATTTGGCCCTAAATGGCTGGTTCGTATTGGATTAGTGGTCGTGGCTGCCGTTCTGTTTATGTATACTGGAATTGAACCTACGACTCCACTGGGCTTGATTATTACACTGCATCTATTCATGATGATCGGTATTTCCATGATCATGATGCCTGCTCAGACGAATGGTCTGAACCAGCTTCCGCCGGAGTATTATCCGCACGGAACGGCTATTATGAATACACTTCAGCAGGTGTCTGGAGCAATTGGTACAGCCGTTGCGGTAAGTATTCTGAGTGCAGGTCAGTCAAGCTTCTTGAGCGGAGTGACGAATCCGGAAAGTCCGGAGAATCAACTCATGGGATTCACAACGGGTGTCCAAAATGCGTTTATGTTCGCATTAATCTTGGCTGTCATCGGGCTTGTCATCTCCTTCTTCGTTAAGCGGGTGCAGGTTACTGGACAACAGAGTGGGCAAGGTCCTATGCATTAATCATGATATTTAAGTTATAAAACGGTAGACTTCCTGTGTTTCAGGAAGCTTACCGTTTTATTTATTTTGCAGTGAATTTATTACCTTCTAACTTTGGCTTCTGCAAACAAGAGGATAAGTTGTGTAATTGATCCAGGTAAATGTGAATGAGGAATATTTTTAAAAAATAGGATTGACTTATTCCATGATATTTCATACACTGAATCCAATGAAAGCACTTACATTTTGGATACGAAAACGTTACCTCATTAGTTTTTCCGATATGCTTCCTCTTTTTCGCTAGCACACTGCACTATAATCAGCAAATGCTCTATTTATCAATCTCATTTTGTTCCTAAAGCGCTTTATTTCAAGGCTTACAATGGTATGTATGTTTCCTCGCTTTTCAATTCGGTATATGCAGGGATGCCTGTTATACAATATAAAAAGCTATCTAAGGGGGATTACAGCAAATGAAACACAAAGCGCCAAAAACGGTGGCCATGCTTCTACTTGCAAGCACAATGTTGTTTACTGCTGCCTGTGGAAATACGAATGATGGAGCTAGTACCGGAAATGAAGGGGCTTCATCGGAATCGAATTCGACAGAACCGATCACCTTTACTTTCTTCGGAGCGGACGCAAGTCCGAATTGGAACAAGATGCAGGACGCAATAGGCCAGAAGATAATTGAAGAGACGGGTGTAACGATCAATGCCGAGTTTGATGTATCCAGCGGGGGCGGAGATGAGAAGATCCCTCTGATGGCAGCAAGCGGTGATTATCCTGATCTCATCTATCCTAAAGGCAACTTGTCCAAACTGGTTGATGCAGGTGCGATGATTGATCTTACCGATCTCATTGAAGAGCATGCACCGAATCTGAAGAAGGTTTACGGAGATCAAATGAACCGCCTTAAATACAGTAATGAAGATCAATCCATATACTGGCTGCCAACGAATGCGGGTGTCGGAGAGACCTTGTTCGATGCAGGAGGCGGTTTCTCAATACAGCATCAAGTGGTGAAGGAGCTGGGTTATCCAGAGATCAAAACCCTTGAAGATTTTGAGAATGCGATTCGTGCATATTATGAAAAGCATCCAACAACAGAAGATGGACAGCCAACCATTCCAATCTCGCTTAGTGCAGATGGATGGAGAATTATGATAACGGTTACAAATCCAGCTTTCGGTGTAACTGGAGCACCGGATGATGGTGAATATTACATTAATCCTGAAACTTACGAAGCGATGTTACATTACAAGCGTCCAGAGGAGAAAGAGTTTTTCCGCTGGTTGAACAAAATATACAACGAAGGTCTGCTGGATAAAGAGAGCTTCATTCAAAAGGATGATCAGTACAAGGCTAAGATTGCAAGTGGACGCGTACTTGGGTTGCTTGACCAAGGATGGGGATACAGTGATGCAGAGAATGCTTTGAAATCTGCAGGAAAGTATGAACAGACCTATGGTCACTACCCTGTATCTTTGGACGAAACATATAAACGTGCCGATTTCCAAAGCATCGGTCTGGATGCATACGGTATCGGAATCACAACGAGCTGTGAAGATCCGGTTCGCGCCATTAAATTCCTTGACTGGCTCGCTTCTGACGAAGGCCAGGTGCTTCGTAATTGGGGAGTTGAAGGAGAGCATTATGTTGTAGAAGATGGTGTTCGTAAGATCCCGACAGAGGTTCAGGAGAAGAAAAATAACGACAATGCAAACTTTACGAAGGAATCCGGTGTCGGTCTGTATAACATCTTCAGTGCGCATTATGGTGATGGAGTGAAAGATTCGACAGGCAATTATTATACAACGAACTTCCCTGAGGAAATTATTAAGAACTATAACCCCGTTGAGAAAGAAACACTTGAAGCGTATGGGGTAGATACTTGGAAAGGCTTGTTCCCAACGGAAGAAGATTTCCCTGTGAAAGAGTGGGGCGCAGCATACAACATGCCGGTTCCATCGGACACAGATTACAACGTGATTTTCCAGAAAACCCAAGATATTATTCGCAAGCGAATTCCAGAAGCGATTGTCTCATCTCCGGATCAATTTGATCAAATCTATGACAGCATGCTGGCGGAGATTGATAAAGCAGGTGCGGTTGAGATGGAGCAGCAATACACAGAATGGCTTAAAGAGCGTATTAAATTATGGACAGGTAAAGATGTGTAGTAAATATCACATCCTTGAAGGATATTTATAACGGGAACGAAGAAGACAGCCGAATGTTGATGCTCGGCTGTCTTCTGTTGTATTCATCCAAATAGCTGTTACACGGATACAAGCAGTCTCTTTTGTACCTCGTCCGCAATCTTTCCCCCATGAAATCTGCCGTCCTCGATATATACACGATTCGTCGTTCCACCTGTAACAACCCCAGCCAGAAACAAGTTGGGAACGTTGGACTCATACGTATCAGCTCGATAGGAGGGCACAGAGGTCAACGCATCCACTTGAACACCGGCTTGACTGAGCAGACTAAAGTCTGGCCGATAGCCTATTAATGAAAATACGATGTCATTGGGTATGCTGACCAGCTCTTCTGGAGTGCGTATAGAGACTGTACTGTGGGTGATTTCTTCCACATGGGACAAGGGATAAAATTTAATTTTTTCCTTCTCTACAAGATTGCGAATGTCAGGAATTAGATAAGGCTTTATGCCGACATGTGCGGATTCTCCTCGATGAACGAGTGTAACATGGGCTCCAGAGCGATAGAGATCAATAGCGGCTTCAATAGCTGAATTCTTACCACCAATCACCGTAACCTGTCGTCGGTAATATGAATGCCCTTCCGTATAGTAGTATTTTACTTTGTTCAGATCCTCACCTGGTATATGCAGCTTTCTTGGATTATCATAGATGCCTGTGGCAACGACAAGAAATTTACTATGGTATGTATGCTGGTTTCCTTTATCATCCACCGATTGTACAGTGAATAAGTCAGGGCTTGAAGTTATACCGACCACATTCTGATAACAGTGTACGTTTAGCTCCTCTCGCTCTGTTACAAGTCGGTAATATTTCAGCAGCTCCGATCGGGTTGGACGTGCTTCCTGTGTAAGAAATGGAGTTCTGCCGATTTCCAAACGATCCGAAGTACTGTAGAACCGCATATCGGCTGGGCAATTGACAATGGAGTTAACAATCGCTTCTTTTTCGAGAATGATATAGGAAATCCCTTTTTCCTGCAATGCTAAACCCGCTGCTAACCCGCAAGGTCCTCCGCCAATGATAATTACATCCACCATATATATTGCCTCCCTTTAATTCAAATGCAAACCGGTTGTCATTCTCATAATTCGTATTCGTGTTACTTATTCTATCATACGTGCTACTATTTAGCTCTGATTTCATGAAAAAAATTGATGTGTGGTTGATATCATGTCATAATTAATGCCGCAAACGATTGGATATTCAGTTCAACAAAAAAAGAAGAAGATGGACAGCAGCAACGGCTGATCGCATCTTCCTCAATTACATTATACTCAGTTAAAATGCTATTTAGATAGTACAGTCTCTTTCTTCTCAACTGCTTGCTCCGTGACCTGTCTTTGCGCTTTTTTACCAGGCATAAGCAGCGTCAGTACAAGTGCAATGATCCCTATAATCGTCATGAAATAGTATGCGTCGCCTGAGCCTAATATGGAGGACAAGGTCGCGATAAACTCGGATGAAGCCGTTGGATTTTGACTTTGAACCTCGATCGAATGACTTGCTGCTTGAGCAGTATAGATCGTAATGACAACGGCTGTTCCGATCGCTCCTGCAATTTGCCGAACAGTATTGTTAACTGCAGAGCCATGTGTGCCCAGATGTCTTGGCAAGGCATTTAGGCCGGCCGTGTTTAGCGGCATCGTGATAAAGCTTAGGCCAATTCGCAAGCATATGGTTCTGATCATTAAATACATATAAGATGTGTCACCGGATAAGTCAGTCACCGCCCACATGGAAGGGATAATGAACAGCAGACCAGTAACAAACAGTGGTTTTGCACCGAATTTGTCATACAGCTTGCCTGTGACCGGAGATAACAGCGCATTAATCACTGCACCAGGCAATAGTAACAGCCCAGCTTCAAAGGCGGTAAAGCCTTTGCCGCTCTGCAGATACATTGGCAGCAGGATCAAATCCGCATACATGAGCATCGTAACGAGTACGTTGATGAGAGAAGTAAAGGTAAACATCTTATTCTTAAATACATCCAGGTTCAATAAAGGATCCGGGGACTTGATTTGCCGTACACAGAATAGAGAGGTAAATACCAGTCCGATAATTAAAGACAGGATCACACTTAAGGAATCCCAGCCCTTACTCCCAGCGGTACTAAATCCATACAATATAAAGCCGAAGCCGATTGTAGACAACACAACACTCACGACATCAAGTTTGGATTTGACAGTCTGAGAAACGTTAGCCAAGTATTTTAATGATAGTAGAATGACAATGGCTGCAAAAGGCACCAGCCCAATGAAGAGCCATCTCCAGGATACATATTCAATAATAAAACCCGCCAGTGTAGGGGCGATTGCAGGTGCAAAAATAATGGCAAAGCCGATTAAGCCCATGACGCTGCCTCTTTTTTCAATGGGAAAGACAATGAGGATGACACTCATCATGAGTGGTGTAATAATTCCTGTTCCTGCAGCCTGGATCATTCTCCCTGTAAGTAAAATACTGAAATTAGGGGATATTGCACAAATGACACTTCCGATTAACAGCAGCAGCATGGAGCTCACAAATAACTGTCTGGTGGTGAAACGCTTCATGAGGTAAGCTGTGGCGGGAATCAACACACCGTTCACCAGCATAAAGCCGGTTGCAAGCCACTGTATGGTTGTAGCCGATACTTTGAATACGTCCATCAGATCATTTAGAGCTACATTGAGCAAGGTTTGATTCAAGGTCGATAAAAAACAACCTAAAATTAAAATAAATAATAGGATTCCTTTTTTTACATCTGGTTTCTCTTGTTCCATTAAGATACTCCTTCCAAGCATTGCTTTATCAACACCGTATCAATAAAATAGATGGTACCACAATGAAAATGGATTGACTATTTGCAATATTTTTCAAAGCGTTGTTTAATCAACAGGGAAGGAGAATTCGAATATAAACATCGATTTAATCGACAAAGGAGAAAGAATTGTCTATGAGGAAAAAGGAAGATCCACGAGCGATTCGCTCTAAAAATATGTTTAAACAAGCTGCGCTTTCGCTTCTGATCGAGGAACCATCCATTACACAGGTCACGGTACAGAAGGTAGCCGAACGCGCAGAATTAAATAGAGCCACATTTTATTTGCATTATGAGGATATACATGATCTGATCACCAAGGTGACGAATGAAATCTTTGACGAGCTGTCGATGA
Organism: Paenibacillus sp. TCA20; assembly: GCF_000732325.1. GTDB lineage: Bacteria > Bacillota > Bacilli > Paenibacillales > Paenibacillaceae > Paenibacillus > Paenibacillus urinalis. The sequence goes on along the minus strand of NZ_BBIW01000002.1, from coordinate 47,814 downwards.
AGATAGAGCCGCTTGTCCAATCAGAAATACTGGATAACGAAGTGGATCTTACGCGATTCTTGGATTATATATACGATAACAGGAAGCTCTTTGCTGTATTGTTTGAGCACAAAAGTTATGAATCGAGGCTGTTTACTCTCTTCAAGAATTTGATTGAAACGAGAAGAGATAAAGCACTGACAACGAGAGGATTACCCGAACAGTTAGTATCGATTGAGATCCTGACAGCTTCAATTATAGGGGTTATTATGTGGTGGATTCGTGACGGAATTCACTTTAGCTCAGAGCATATGGCGAATCAAATTTCTATGATATACAAAAGATCGCCTATAAGTTAGCCATAAATTCAATATATGAACATGAAAAATCCCTCCATGGGGAGGGACATTCAATCTACTTATTATATATTGTGCCAATCATTTCTTTGAGAACAGAGGCAGAGTGATTGAATTTCTCGGTTTCTGTCTTGTCCAGTCCAATTTCGATAACTTCTCGAATACCACCGCGGTTGACTATTGCCGGTACTCCGATATATACATCTTCTTGGCCATATTGGCCTTCCAGAAGACAGGATACGGTAAGAATGCTGTTCTCGTTTCCGAGAATGGCCTTAGTGATCCGAACGAGACACATTCCGATTCCGTAATAGGTGGCCCCCTTTCGCTCAATAATATGATAGGCGGCATCCCGTACATTGACGAAGATCTCATCAAGCTTGGATCGGTCTTGTGGATTATTCCGGCGCTCCAGTACTTTAGACAAGCTTTCAATTCCAATAGAAGCCTGACTCCATACTGCAAATTCGGTATCACCATGCTCCCCGATAATCGCCGCATGTACATTACGAGGGTCAACCTGCAGGTAATCACCGATCATGTAGCGGAAGCGTGCAGAATCCAGTGTTGTGCCGGAACCGATGACTCGCTCCTTCGGCAGACCGGATTCCTTCCAGGTTACATAAGTGAGGATATCTACGGGATTGGTAGCTACGAGAAAAATTCCGTCAAATCCACTGTCCATAATCTCGCGTATAATGCTCCGAAATACTTTCGTATTCTTGTCAATGAGATCGAGTCTGGTCTCGCCTGGCTTTTGAGGAAGTCCTGCCGCAATAACGACAAGATCTGCCGTGTTACAATCTGCGTAAGTACCGCTCCACACTCGGGTTGGTGTTAATGTAAAGGCCATTCCATGATTCAGATCCATGGCTTCGCCTTCTGCTCTGCTCTCGTTAACATCTATTAGCACGAGCTCTTCAGCTAAGCCTTGATTGATCATGGAATAGGCGTAGCTGCATCCGACTGCTCCTGTGCCAACAAGTACAACACGGTTGACATTATTCTTCAAACGATTCACCCTCCTTTATATGTATGATTAACCAGTTCTTAGAGGTCTGCTTCATTTTATCAGCTGAAGAACCTTTATGAAAGATCGTCATGCATAGTACACTCCATAATCGTCATAATAAGGAAAACTACGGGCGAAGGAGACAGGATGACGTGAATCCATTGTATGAGAATAATGGGCAAGGAGAGCAGCTCACTACCAGCTTAGATGACTCCATAATTACCATTAATACGATATTCACGGATACTCCAGACTTGATTCTGCGCCGATTACATATTAAGCAGACCGGAGAAGAAGCTGTAATTGTATATCTGGATGAATTAACGGATAAGACATGCCTGAACCATGATGTGCTTGCTCCGCTTCAGCTTGAGTCGGGTAATCCATCTGGAGATTTTATAACTCATGTCGGTTACATGAAGCCTGAATCCGAGTGGGAAAAGCTCAAATTGAATATAATGCAGGGTTATAGTCTATTATTCATCCAGGGCAGAGGCTCTGCTTATGTATTGGACACAAAAGGATTACCGCAGAGAGCCATCGAAGATCCGCAGCAGGAGCCTTCATTAAAAGGAGCCCATCAAGGCTTTATTGAGATCGGTTCACAGAACATTGCCATGATTCGGCGCATTATTCCTGATAAAGAGCTCAAGATTAGACAGTATGTTGTAGGCCGAAGAGGACAGACGACGGTATCTCTGGTTTATTTGGATGATGTCGTACAACCCGATTTTGTAAAGGCGCTTGAAGAACGTATTCAATCGATTGATGTAGATGCCATCATAAATACTGGAGAGCTCGTGGAATTCATCGAGGATCAGCCCCTTGCTCTGCTTCCACAAGTCATTACCACCGAAAGACCGGATACCGCTGCTTCACAAATATTGCAGGGGCGGTGCGCTGTTGTCGTAGATGGTTCACCAAGTGTGCTGATTGCGCCTATTACCTTTATGTCCTTCTTCCAAACGGTAGATGACTACAGCTCGCGCTGGTCGATATCATCTTTTCTGCGTATGTTGCGTATTTTCGCTTTTTTTGTCGCTGTTCTATTACCTGGTTTTTATATTGCGGTCATTTCCTTTCACTTTGAAATTATACCGATGAAGCTGCTGCTGACACTAGGAGAGTCCAGAGGTCAGGTTCCATTTCCTCCTTTCGTAGAGGCCATCATTATGGAGCTTACTCTTGAAATGCTTAGAGAAGCGGGAGTTCGGCTGCCGGCACCCATTGGTCAAACGGTTGGTATTGTTGGCGGTATCGTTATCGGACAAGCGGTCGTACAAGCGGGGCTGATCAGTAACGTTATGGTCATTGTTGTCGCGTTTACAGCGATTGCTTCCTTTATTATTCCAAATCAGGATATGATGGCCGCCGTTCGACTTATGCGGTTTATGATGATGATACTTGCGTCATGGTTCGGATTTGTTGGACTCGTGGTCGGTATGATGACGTTTATTGGGCGATTGATCACCTTAAACTCACTAGGCAACTCCTACAGTACACCGATGGCTCCATTTAGATTGACAGACTGGAAGGATACATTGATCAGGGTACCGCTGTGGCTGATGAACAATCGTCCTACAAGTACAAGGGCTGCTCAGTCAAGAAGGCAGGGAAGGAATCGAGGCTGGAAGGAGAAAGAGTGATTGATGAGAGGGATTCGGCAGGTATCCATGCTTCAATTTATACTGATTATATCAACGTTTCAAATTAGTGTTGCATTTCTATCCATACCTCGGGAGCTGGCGAGACTGGCAGGCTCAGATGGATGGATTGCGATTTTTTTTGGCTGGGGGCTGGCATCTGCTGCGGCTGTTGCTATTGTTAAAGTTATGAAATATAGTCCGAATAGCTCTATTCTTGAACTTATGCAAAGGTACATGGGAGTATGGGGGGCAAGAATTGCTGCCATTGTGTTTATCGCCTACTATTTGCTGCTTGCTTACGATGGATATATGATTGCTTCTCTAGTAATCAAGCTGTGGTTATTACCAAGCACCTATATCTATGTGTTAGTCCTCCTAATGCTCATTCCTACCTTTCAAATCGCACAGCATGGATTTCAAGCCATTGGACGTTACAGTGAAATTGTAGCGATGATCTCCATATGGATTCCGTTTGTTTATTTATCAACACTTCGGCACGCACACTGGCTTTACTTACTCCCTATATTGAAGGAAGGCTGGATTCCTGTCCTCTCAAGTGTAAAAACCATGATATATCCAATGCTTGGCATTGGACTCATCTTTTTTCTATATCCTCATCTGGTAAACAAAGATAAAGCTCTGCCAGCTGTCATCCTATCCAACACACTTAGTTGTCTCGTGTATCTCGGGATCACAATTATTTGTTACGTATATTTTAGTCCTGATGAAATTGGCAAATTTAATGATCCGGTGATCAGCATCATGAAGTCGGTTGAATTTGAGTTTATCGAACGGGTCGAGGTGCCTTTTATTGCTGTTTATTTATTTGTTTTTTCTTGTATTTGGATCCCGTCCATGTATATAGTATCGTCAAATTCGGCGTGGCTGCTCGGAAAAGGGAGCGACCGGACTCATTTGGCAGTGTGGTCGATGCTGATGTTAATCGGTTTTTTCTTATACAGACCAAGCTTTTTTGATGCTGCTATTATAAATGACTCTCTGAACTATATAGGTTTCACTATCGAATTTGCGATGCCTTGTTGTCTCCTTCTATATTTGTTCATCCGTGAGAAGTTTAGGAGGGGGAAGCTGAATTGAAAATGAAGTATAAGCTGTTCGTTGCTGCAATGTGCTGCTTGTTCATATTCTCGCTGATTGGATGCAGTAATGACAAGACAAATATTGATGAAGCGACGGTTCCATTATCCTTGGGTCTCGATGTAGTAGATGAGAAGCTGCATTATTATATTTCCGCTCCAGTCTTCAGCAAGGAAATCCAGAAGAAGAGCCGGGAGGGAGAAGGAATTGCAGAAGGTCTAAGACAGTCAAGGAATCAGCAGGATGCCCAGTTTCCAGGTTCGGTATCAGGGAGAAACTATCAGGTGATTGTGGTGGGTAAAGAGCTGCTGCAATATAAGAATTGGACTAATGTTCTGGATGTAACGTTCCGCGACCCGCGTAATACGATCACAGATCGCGTCATAGCATTTGATGGACCGGTTGCAGATATTATTCATTTTCAAGCAAAGGATCAGCCGCCAACCTCAATATTCTTGAGAGCATTGATCGACTCGGGCAGTGAAAGATCGACGACAGTAAAGACTACAGCCCAGGAATTGCATAGACAATTAAACGATCGGGGAATCACGCCAACGATATCTGAGATCATGATTGAGAATGGCAAAATATTGCTCAAGGGCTCGGCTCTGCTGTCTCAAGAAGGGCAATATCGCGGCTCCTTAACTTATCAGGAAACCTCAATGCTGCAAATTTTGAAGAAAGAAGCTGAACCAGGTATAAGTCTTACATTTTCCGTTGATGGAACAGAGGAAGAACTCCCCTTTAACACAGAAAAGGTTAGCTTTAGTGTAGGTGATGTTTCAGTGAAGATTAAATCTGATCATGAAGACGGTAAATTTCAGTACAAGATTAAAGTGGATGCCGTGGTTAGTGTGACGGAGAAGTTTCTTGAGTATGAGCTTCTTGAGAACTCCGAAGATATGGCTTATGAATTAAGCGAGGAAATGGAGAACAGCATGGAACAGCTCATTAAGAAATTTCAGCAGCTCAAAGTCGATCCGGTAGGGTTTGGAATCTATTCGAGAGCATATCAATATCCATTCTTTAAAGAAGTACAAAATGACTGGGGTGAGGAGCTATCTCGAGCTCAATTTGATGTAGATGTGAATCTTCGGATCCTTGCTTCAGGAGCGGTTAAATAAGCTGATACGGTAGCGCCTGCAGCTAAAAAAAGACTGCGGGCTATATATGCCAGCAGTCATCTTTAATCCTCGCAGTAAATCCATCTCTTACTCGCTTGATAATTCCTTTAGCGATTTTACTTTACCATGCGGATGCTGATCTTGCTTACGTGACTTCCAGGCAGCTTCTTTCCTTCTTTTCTGGTCGGCCATAACAGTAATCCTCCTTAGGTAAAATGAGATGTATACTACTTCTATAGGGTGTCATTGCACGGCAAATTTCATTCGTATATATCAAGCTAGGCAGTCTCAATATAACGAAGTTTGTAAAATTTCTTCTGCTAACGAAACGAGATTGAGCCTGATGTCGTAATTAAAAAAAGGAAATAAGGTAAAACTATGTAAGCTTTCATTTCCGATCATGGTGAAGGTCATGAGCTGTGAAACAGAGACTGTTGCAAGGACATTCTAACAGGAGAGAGGGTAACACGATTGGAGTCTATTTGGCTGGAGTATGCATGGGCACTGCTGATTCTTATTGGATTGGAAGGATTATTATCCGCGGATAATGCCCTTGTTCTGGCGGTAATTGCGAAGCACTTGCCGGAAGAACAGAAGAAGAAAGCGATCAATTATGGAATTATTATGGCCTTTGTGTTTCGTTTTGGTGCTTTATTCGCCATCTCGTTTATAGCAAACGTTTGGCAAATACAAGCCATTGGTGCAGCGTATCTTCTATACCTCGGATTAAAGCATGTCATTAAAGCAAAATTCGGGAAGAAAAACGAGAAAATTCGTGAGGACGTCAAGGAAAAAGCGGCGGGAAAAAGCTACTGGGTCACAGTTGGTAAAATCGCGCTTGCCGATATCGCCTTTGCGATCGACTCTATACTGGCTGCAGTCGCCCTTGCACTTGGACTTCCGGATTCACCGCTTGGCAATTTCGGAGGGATGGACGGAGGTCAGTTTATCGTTGTAGTGCTCGGTGGAATTGCTGGACTGGTACTCATTAAGTTTGCTGCCACATGGTTTGTTAAGCTGCTTGTTGACCGCCCGGCACTGGAAACAACAGCCTATGCGATCGTTGCATGGGTTGGTGTGAAGCTGGCAGTAATTACCCTCGCTCACGAGGACATTGGAGTGCTGGATCATCACTTTCCACACAGCACAGGCTGGACGCTTGTATTCTATGGTGTGCTGGTTGCCATTGCGCTGTGGGGCTGGTTTGCTCCATCAAACAAGAAGCAGACAGCAGAAGATATTGTATAAGATCAAGCTGCTGTGAGCAGCGAAATATAACTTGTCGTTGACAATTTGAGTATGGAATTTCAGGAGCTGCGCATGACGCGGCTCTTTTTGTATTTTATATCTGCGAATTCTTACCATATGTGTGGGTGATTTGATAATATACATAGTAAATAGGTTACTCTATGATTCCGTTCATTTATTTCTTTCTTCAGTATTGTGAAATTAACTCAGCCTTAATAGAAATTAAGTATCATTAGAATTGGATTAACTATGGAGGAAGTGTACTATGAAAATTGCGATCATTACAGAAACATTCCTTCCCTCAACTGACGGAATCGTTACCCGTTTAACAGCTTCAATTCGCCATTTTTTAGCCGAGGGTCACGAGGTGATCATTATCGCGCCGGATTTGGGAATCACAAGCTATGGTGAGGCCAGGGTATATGGAATTCCAGCACGTCCACTTCCGTTATATCGAACGAAGAAATTTGCAATGCCAAGTCCCAGAGTTGGAAAGCTGCTGAAAGAGTATGACCCTGATGTCGTACATGTCGTCAATCCGGCTTTGCTTGGAGCTGCAGGAATCTACTATTCGCGAAAGTATGGGTACCCGTTGCTGGCATCGTATCATACCAACCTGTCACAGTATCTTGATTATTATAAGCTTTCTTATTTAAAAGGTTTGATGTGGTCCTATATTCGATCACTTCACAACCGGGCAGCTGTCAATCTGTGTACTTCTCTTACTGTGAAGGAAGAATTAACCTCTAGGCAGTTTCGGAATGTCATGCTCTGGAAACGAGGTGTTGATACCGAATTGTTCAGCCCGAAGCAATACAGTTTAGTCATGCGTGAGCGGCTGTCTCAAGGACAAGAGGGTAAGAAGGTATTGCTCTATGTAGGCAGATTGGCAGTAGAGAAAGAAATAGAGAAGCTTCGAGATCTGTTTGATGCTTCTGATCAATTTGTTCTGGCCATTATCGGAGATGGACCGCATCGACAGGCGCTGGAGGCTCATTTTAAGGGTACTCCTACACTCTTTACGGGCTTCCTATATGGTCAAGAGCTGGCACAGGCCTTTGCTTCCTCCGATGTTTTTATTTTTCCATCAACCACAGAAACGCTGGGTCTTGTCCTCCTTGAAGCCATGGCTTCCGGTCTTCCCGTCGTTGCCGCAAGAAGCGGTCCGACAAGCGAACAGATCAGACACGGGCATTCGGGATTATTGTATGATGCTGATGATCACAGCGATTTTATCTCTGCTGTCTGTCGGTTTGAAGATGAAGCTGTAAGACATAGGATGGCTGAGGCTGCATATCAAGAAAGTATAGGCGAAGGTTGGTCAGAGGCAGCAGAGCAGGTGCTTGGCTATTACAAACAGACGATCTTAGAAAGGAAGCTCAAGCATAACGAAGAAATCTTGAATTCCAATTAGAAGGAGAGATGTCGGCTTGAATTCAGCGGTGAATGATGTCGGACTTATTCTGGAAGGCGGGGGAATGAGGGGGTTATACACAGCAGGCGTGTTGGATTGCTTAAGCGATTGGGGCATCCACTTTCCGATTGTTGTATCTTCATCCTCCAGCGCACTGATTGGAAGCTATTATATTTCGAAACAGAAAGGGAAGATTTACGAGGCCTTTAACCAACTGCTCGATGGTCGAAGTCTTGTATCGCTGAAGCGTATGCTGACCCATCAGGAGCTGTTTCATATGGATCTGATGTTCAGTATTCTGCCGACACAGCTGGCACCTTTTGATTTTAATCGCTTTTCTGAGTCCAATGCATTGTTTCTGATCACCACGACGGATATGGCATCCGGTTCTGCATTATATCATGATCATTATGATACTGTGGAAAATCTGTTCACCCTGGTTCGTGCTTCAAGCAGTCTACCTGTGCTCTCTCCAAGTGTATTATTCCAGGGCAGACGTCTTCTTGACGGCGGCGTAGCAGATCCAATCCCGATTCAGCCTTCCATTGACCGAGGTTACAAACGTCATCTGGTCGTTCTAACCCGAAATAAGGGGTATATCAAAAAGCCCGAGCCATACGGCTGGATGTATTATGGACTATTCAGGCAATTCCCGCATCTCCAGCATCAGCTGAAGGAAAGGCATCACTATTATAATCAAACCACGAAGCGCTTGATCGGAATGGAAAGGGATGACGAGGTATTTATCATTCAGCCTGAACAGCCTTTAATTGCAGGGAGAGCGGAGCGTAATAAGCGTGTGCTTATGCAGCTATATTGGCAGGGCTACCGTGAAACAGAGCAGCAGAAGGATGCGCTTTTTCGATTTTTGTTTAATTCACAAAATAAGAACAGATTGAATGCGTAAAGGATGGGTTAAAGATGACAAACATGGATGTACATAAAAAAATTATCGTATTTGGCGGCGATGGCTTCTGTGGTTGGCCGACCAGCCTTCATTTGTCCAGCTTAGGACATGAAGTGATTATTATTGATAACCTATCCAGAAGAAGAATTGATGAAGAGTGCCAGACCAATTCTCTCACACCAATTCAGTCCATGGAAGATCGTCTTAAAGCCTGGAAGGAAGTATCAGGCAAGCGCATCCAGCATTACCTTCTAAATGTTGCCGAGGATTATGATGATCTGCTAAATGTTATTATGGAGGAAAAACCGGATGTAATGATCCATTTTGCTGAGCAGCGATCTGCGCCGTATTCTATGAAATCCTCTCGTTTGAAGCGCTATACGGTGAATAACAATATTAATGCTACGCATAACATACTCAGTGCAATTGTGGAGAGCGGCTTAGATATTCACTTGATTCATTTAGGAACGATGGGTGTCTACGGATATGGTACGGCAGGGATTGCAATTCCTGAGGGGTATCTCGATATTGAGGTGGTTACTGAAGCTGGCGATCGAGTGCAGCAGCAAATTCTGTATCCTACGAATCCGGGTTCCATCTACCATATGACCAAATCTCAAGATCAGCTGTTGTTTGCATTTTACAGTAAGAATGACAGGCTTCGCATTACCGACCTTCACCAGGGAATTGTATGGGGAACGCATACTCAAGAGACTCAATTAGACGAAAGACTGATCAATCGATTCGATTATGACGGAGATTATGGTACGGTCCTCAATCGGTTCCTTATGCAGGCTGCGATCGGACATCCGATTACCGTGCATGGGACCGGAGGTCAAACAAGGGCATTCATTCATATTCAAGATACTGTGCGATGTATACAGCTTGCTGTAGAACATCCTCCTGCAACAGGTGATCGAGTACTCATCATGAACCAAATGACGGAGACACATCGAGTTATTGATCTGGCCCAGATGGTGAGTCGGTTGACCGGAAGTAGAATTGCTTATGTTCCGAATCCAAGACAAGAGGCGGCTGAGAATGATCTCCATGTCGAGAACGGTCTTTTTCTATCCAAGGGACTGGTTCCGATTACGCTCAATGAGGGTCTGTTATCGGAAATCACGGAGATCGCGAGGAAATATGGCAAGCGTGCCGATCATTCAAAAATTCCTGCCATGAGTACCTGGACGAAGCAGCAGCAACCCGGTATGCTGTAATCTATTCATTTATAGACTTTAATAGCATGGGTTGAAAAAGGAGCAGCTGCCGTTTGTGTGGACGCTCCTTTTTGGGCTGGTGTGATATCATAAGTTCCCTATTTTTATATGCAACCGTATTAATCTTATATTTAAAACATGAGCGGTTCGGGCTAATATATAGCAGCGAAGGGTATTGTCTAATTCGTGTAAATTCGCAAAGTGAATACATAAGGAGACTTCTTAGAGTGAATAAACGTACAGGAACATTCAACAAAATTTATGCGATGCAGCTGGCAACGATATTTATTGGCTTCATCATATTCGGTTTATCTGAAAATATTAAAGGTCCTGCCATTCCCCGCATTCAATATGACTTCATGCTGGATGAATCTCAGCTCGGTACATTGTTATCGCTAAATGCACTTGGCTATTTAATTGCCTGCTCATTCACGGCTTATTTAACTAGAATATGGGGGATCAAGGTCATAACGGTATTATCCTTTGCCGCTATGGCGATCTCGGGAATATTCATCTTCCTATCCCAGCATTATGCCTTATTCTCAGCCTCCTATTTCTTGATGTATATCGGTAACGGTATGCTGGAGATTGGGCTCGCCATCCTTGGTGCTCGTATATTTGTGAAGAACACGGGGACGATGATGAATTTGACCCATGGATTCTATGGTCTTAGCTCGACAGTTGCTCCTCTAATTGCAACAGGACTTATGGAGGTTACAATTAACGGCTATACGCTGGATTGGCGAGGAATGTACCTTGTCATGCTGCTTCTATCCGTGATTCCTATCATTTTTGCACTATTCAGTTCATTTCCTGGTGATGATGTCGCCCAGGAGGATCGTTTGCCGCTAAAAGTTCTCTTGAAGGACCCCGTGCTATGGCTTATGGTTCTGGTGTTGTCATTTGGAGTTGTATCTGAATTGGCTGTCGGAGGGTGGCTCGTTAACTTCCTTGAGAAGGCTTACGGCTGGGACACCGTGTCGGCCTCAGGTATGTTATCAACCTTCTTCCTATGCTTCGCCCTGGCGAGATTGATCTTGGGGCCTGTTACAGACAGAATCGGATTTACCCTGTCTTTGATTATCTTCTCAGCCATATCTGCGATCTGTACATTTATTGCTATATTTGGTGGAGAGCAGCTTGCTTTTCTATTTGCAGCATCCGGGATCGGCATTGCGATGATCTATCCGACGGTGATGGCCTTCATCGCTAGACGTTATCCGAACGGAAGTGACACCGCAATTACGTTTACCGTCACCCTGATGGGGGTAGGAAGTGTGATCGGGAATTATCTTATTGGAGCTATAACGGAGTGGACGAAGAATTTTTTTGGCGCAGATACTCAGCTTGGACTATTCCGCGGGCTGCAGGCGGGTTATGGATTCATCGGATTATGTGCCGCTTTGTGTGCAATTACAGGCATCTTTCTCTATATATATTTATCAAAACGTAAGCAAGTAATATAATGAGGTAATACGCTTTGTAGAAAGGATCGTATTTACATGTATTATAAAGGTGCCCTTCCAGGAGTTGATAATTTGATCTATTTCAAGAGCGACGTTCAATTGAAAGAAAATGACGTCGTTGTCTTTAATGATCAGAAATATTTCATTCAAAGTATAGAGAATGGATTGTTGCTGCTATTAAGAGTTGGCTCGATTGTTACGGTAAGTGTGTAACAGCATGTGATAGATATGAAGTCTATAGTTTGAAATCGGAAAGTCGCCTGATCTGGCGGCTTTTTTCGTGTAAATTGGTTATCGGTGCTTCGCGTTGACATGACCTGATTGGAGTCTTATAATCGTTTCGTCAGTGTGCAGCTTAGTGAAGAAGAAAATATCAAATGATTATAAAGGAGTGTAAGCATGACAGAATGGAATCAAGAGTACATTGTACTCTCCGGGGCAAGGGAGAATAATTTGAATGATGTGTCCCTGCGCATCCCGAAGCGAAAGATTACCATCTTCACCGGCGTGTCGGGCTCGGGCAAGTCCTCCATTGTATTTGACACGATTGCAGCAGAATCTACTCGCTTGCTGAATGAAAATTTCAGTATGTTTGTGCGTAATTTTCTCCCGCGTGTACCGCAGCCGGATACGGATGCGATTGAGAATTTAAGCATGGCCGTTATTGTGGATCAGAAAAGACTAGGTGGAGGGTCGCATTCCACGATGGGTACGATTACCGATATTTCGCCGATCCTGCGCCTGTTGTTCTCTCGAGTCGGTCAGCCGCATGTTGGAGCAGCTCATATGTTCTCTTTTAACGATCCACAAGGGATGTGCCCGGAGTGCAGCGGCTTGGGACGGAAGCTGGGTGTTAACATGAACAAGGCTATCGATAGATCCAAGTCTCTCTCCGAAGGAGCCATTATGCTGCCTGACTATTCGGTGAACGGCTGGGAATGGAACATGCTGATGCAGTCTGGAGACTATGATCCAGATAAGAAGCTAAGTGATTATTCGGAGGAAGAGCTGGAGCAGCTGCTCTATTCCAAAGCGCGGAAAGTAAAGATGGATTTTGCCGGAAAAGCAACGAATGTGACAGTAGAAGGTGTCATTGAGAAGTTTACCAACAAATACATCAAGCAGGATGTAAAGACCAAATCCGAGCGGACACAAAAAGCAGTCGCTCCTTATATCTCCGAAGGTCCTTGCTCCAGTTGTCACGGTGCGAGACTCAGCCAAGCCACTTTAAGCTGCAAGATTAATGGGCTTAATATTGCGGATATGTCCTCAATGGAAGTAGGGGAGCTTCTTGATGTAATTCAGAATATTGACGAGCCGATTGCAGCTCCCATTATTAAATCGCTGTCTGAGCGGCTTCAGCATCTCGTCGACATTGGACTTGACTATTTGACGCTGGATCGTGAGACAGATACCTTGTCTGGGGGCGAGTCTCAGCGGGTCAAGATGGTCAAGCATTTAAGTGGAAGTCTGGTTGATGTAACTTATATTTTTGATGAGCCCAGCGTAGGTCTGCATCCACGAGACGTACATAGACTGAATGAATTACTACAGAAGCTGCGCGATAAGGGCAATACGGTGATCGTAGTTGAGCATGATCCTGATGTCATCAAGGTCGCGGATCATATTGTGGATGTAGGTCCTTATGCCGGAAGTCGCGGCGGAAATATCGTATATGAAGGCAGCTATCAAGGTCTGCTTGAGTCGAATACGCTGACGGGCAACCATATGAAGCTTCCCCTTCAATTGAAACAGGAATCGAGACGCCCATCAGGGCAGCTCTCGATCAAGGATGCATCGCTGCATAATTTGAAGAACGTGAGTGTTGATATTCCAGCAGGCATTTTGACCGTTGTTACAGGAGTTGCTGGTTCGGGCAAAAGTACGCTGATTAATGATATATTTCTCAGCGAGCATCCCGATGCAATCGTCATCGATCAATCTGCAGTAGGTGTCTCAACACGTTCGAATCCGGCTACCTATACGGGGATTATGGATGATGTGCGCAAAGCGTTTGCTTCCGCAAACAAAGTAAACCAAGGCTTATTCAGCTTTAACTCCAAAGGGGCTTGTGAGAATTGCCAGGGGCTGGGGGTTGTATATACGGACCTGGCATTTCTAGATAGCGTGAAGCTGCCGTGTGATGTGTGTGGAGGCAAACGCTTTAAGGAAGAGGTGCTGGAGTACAAGCTGAACGGCAAATCGATTGCAGATGTACTTGCAATGACGGTTGAGCAGGCCCTGGAATTCTTTGAGCTTAAGGAAGTTGTCCGTAAGCTGCAGGCGATGAGTGATGTAGGATTAACCTATGTGACACTCGGTCAGCCCCTCAGCACGTTGTCTGGCGGAGAATGTCAGCGTATCAAGCTGGCAAGCGAGCTGCACAAGAAGGGCAGCATCTATGTAATGGACGAGCCGACAACAGGTCTCCATATGTCTGATATTGGGCATTTGCTTGCTATCATGAATCGTCTCGTAGATACCGGAAATACGGTCATTGTCATTGAGCATAATCTTGAAGTGATCAGCCAAGCGGATTGGATTATTGATCTGGGGCCTGATGGAGGAAGCAAGGGCGGTCAAATCGTGTATGAAGGTCCCCCTGCACAGATCCTTCAAGCAGAAGCATCGATTACCGGAAAATACCTGAGGTAAAGGGTGGTAGAGGTATGAGTTTTCTTAAAGATATGTTCTCTATATTTAAGAAAAGAGAGCTTACATTATTGGAAAGCTATAAAGAAACGAATGATGTGTATACTTTCGTATTTGAGAAGGATCAAGATTTTATATGGAGAGCGGGTCAATACGGGTTATTCAGTATTACACATCGAGCAGTAAAGAATGGGACCAAACCGTTCAGCATCGCCTCTACTCCGTCCGAGAAGGTTGTCAAGATAACGACACGGATCGGGAATACACCCAGTGACTATAAACAGGCAATGTTAGAGCTGAAGCAGGGGATGAAGATGAAGGTAAGCGGTCCGGTTGGGGCATTTTACCTTGATAACAGCAGCCCTTCTCTGCTAGTTGCAGGGGGTATTGGGATAACGCCAATCCGGTCAATTCTGACAGAGCTTGAGACAGCGAAAGATGTAGTGGAGAGACCTATTCAGGTGCTCTATCTGGACAGCCATAGCTCCTATTTATTTAAAGACGAGCTCGATGAGATGGCTGGGCGCCGCCCTTGGATCCAGGTTATTTATCTGGATTCAAGAGAGCAGCTAGATCAAGCAATCAGCCGATTCGTAAATGAATATAACAATCGTGGCAAATACTATGCTGCCGGGCCCAAATCTCTGGTAGAATCAGTATCTTCTCACTTGCAAAAAAATGCGATTACTAAGCAGAATATTAAAAAGGATGCTTTCTTCGGTTATTGAACGATGTATGTTAGAATAACAGCTTAATTTACTTCTGGAGGATATATCATGAATCAACGATTTCGAATTACAAGATCGATGCAAGATGCTGGAGCAGCTCAAGATATTTCTTTAGATGAGTGCAAGGCATATTTTGCAGGGAAGACTGATTTTACTTATGAGACCGTACTGACTGTAAAGGGACCTGAGAGTACGATGTCTATTAAGGGTGATTTCTTCATGTGGGAGCTGGGAGAGATGCGGATTCCGTTCCGGCATTATGATGGGGATATTTATGTAGCCATTTCTCAAGAAGAGGTAGTACCTATGATGATGGAGGTCGCGTCAGATCTACGTGCAGATATTGTGGAAGGTTAATGAAGTTTACGTTTAGGGATCAAGAATGAATAAACAGATACTATCAATTAGAGCCACCTTACAAGGTGGCTTTATGTTTTATAAAGGGAGCGTGTTAAACACGGCAGAAGATGGGAGTATACAAAAAAAACAGCCCCGACAGGCTGCTGAGTCTGTTTATGAATAAAAAATGATTTGCACACAAAAAAGCAATGTGATACTATGTTGAAACGAATGTCTCAATGCTTTATCACAAGGCATAATGATCCTATTTTTTATCTTACACTATAATCGTATCATATGCTTAGTGGATTGTCAAATTTCGAATAAAGGAGCGGATCTACAAGTGATGAATGCGAAGGAATGGACCCAAGAACAGGAACGGCTAGATCAGGTTGTACGTGAGCTGGAAGCGAGAATCATTAATTTGGAACCGGAGGTTACAGGACTACATGATCAGGTAACAGGGATTCGCCGTCGTTTCTGGGAAGAAGTGACGGTCAATACCAATACGCATGAGGACTTTGAAGAAACGTTTTACAGCATAAGGCAGCAGGAGGTGCTATTATCTGAACGGGAAAGAAGCCACAAGCTTCGTTTGCAGCAGTTAAAGAATATGAAGCGATTGCTGGGCTCGCCTTATTTCGGCAGAATTGATTTTGTGGAAAAAGGGATGAACTTCACGGAAAAGGTCTATATCGGAGTTTCTTCCTTTGTAGATTCGGAAGGTGTGGATTTCTTAGTTTATGACTGGCGCACCCCGATAGCAAGCATGTATTACGATGATGAGCCGGGAGTGGCAGGCTATGATACACCAAGTGGACATATCACAGGTACGATGACGCTGAAGAGACAGTACCAGATTCGGCAAGGCAAGCTGCACAATGTGTTTGACACGAGTCTGACGATCGGAGACGAATTACTGCAACAGGTGCTTGGTCAAGGTGCTGACCATCAGATGAAGAGTATTGTAGCTACAATACAGAAGGAACAGAACGCCATTATCCGAGACGATACCAGTCGAATGCTGATCGTTCAGGGTGCAGCAGGCAGCGGCAAAACTTCAGCAGCGCTTCAGCGTGTTGCATATCTTCTCTACAAGCATCGGGATAGATTAACTGCAGATCAAGTCGTTCTATTCTCACCAAATCCGATGTTCAATAGCTACGTGTCGACTGTACTGCCTGAGCTCGGCGAAGAGAATATGCAGCAGGTGACCTTTCAGGAATATCTTGAATATTCGCTTAGCGACACATTTCATCTCGAGGATCCGTTTGATCAGATGGAATATATATTGACAGCACAACCATCCAATGAAGAAGAGTACGCAGCAAGGTTAAGCGGTATAAAATACAAAGCTTCTGAGGCATTCCTGATGGCTATACAAAACTACGCAGATGGGCTTATGCGGGAGGGGATGCAATTTAGTTCCATTCGGTTTCGTGGACATGATCTAATCACAGCAGAGCAAATAAAATCTAAATTCTACAGCTATGATGCTTCCATTCGTCTAGCCAATCGGATTGCACTGCTGAAGGAGTGGTTGTTAAGTGAACTTCGTATTCTTGAGAAAAAAGAACGGGAAGCTTCTTGGGTACGAGATGAGCTTGATTATCTTGATCAGGATGCATATGCCCAAGTATATCATGAATTGCATAACGAGAGGGCAGTCTTTGACTTTGCCGAGCAATATGAAGAGGTCAGAGAGAGATTAAATAACCGGCGCAGGGCGGATGAAGGGGATTTTGACTTCGCCGATCGGGAGGAAGAGCTGCTAAGAGCAATGGTTGTGAAAGAACAATTCTCACCTGTAAAACAAAGTGTAAAGCGGTTGTCTTTCATTGATATGGTGAAGGTATACTCAAGTTTATTTGAGGAAGAACGTGTGTTTATGCTGAAGACGAATCAAGCCGATGTCCCCTCGTTATGGGCGCAAATTTGTCAGCAGACGAAGGATAAGCTCTGCCGGCTAGAACTGTTCTACGAAGATGCCACCCCCTATTTGTACTTAAAAGAGCTCATTGAAGGCGTTCGGACAAATACCGGGGTGCGGCATGTGTTCGTGGACGAGGGGCAGGATTATTCGATGTTTCAATATGAGTACCTCAAAAAAATGTTTCCTCGTGCTCGAATGACAGTTCTGGGAGATTTCAGCCAGGCTATTTACACGCAGGCAACGGAGCTCTATGGTGTGGACTCCCCGCTCATTCGGCTATATGGCGAAGCGGACACAAGTTTATTTCACCTGATACGCAGTTATCGTTCGACGAGAGAGATTGTTACATTTACCAAAGCATTGCTGCCCGAAGCCAAAGAGGTTATCCCTTTTGATCGAAGTGGCAGGAAGCCTGACCTGTATAGCGTTGAAAATGGAGAGAATCGGATCATTCGTATGGCCGAGCACCTCACTTCTCTTAGGGAAGAAGGACTCACCTCAATTGGCATCATCACAAAGACGGCAGCCGAGAGTAAAGAGGCATATGAGCTGCTTACAGCAGAAGGCTGCCATGATGTGAAGCTGATCACAAAGCGTACGCTCACTTTTGAAGCAGGTGTGTCGATTATCCCTGTCTACTTAGCGAAGGGTGTGGAATTTGATGCTGTCCTAATCTATGATGCGTCTGCAGATACGTATCATCAGGAGAGCGAGCGTAAGCTCTTCTATACGGCCTGCACACGTGCGATGCATCGGCTGTTGATCTATTCAGCAGGAGAATGGACGCCGTTTATCCAATCACTGGATGGAGATTTGTATGTAACGACACAGTATTAACAGCTCCTCTCCGAAGCTGCGTTGAGCCTTTAAAAAAGATGACTTAGCCTTAAAAAATGACCACTTACCGTAGAACGGCATCTATTTTCCAATCTACGGATTAGATTATGTATATAAATACATGAATCGAAAGGTGGTCACACAATTGAGAATTGTCATTAGCATTTTGGCAGGCATCGTTATCATTATTGTTTTAGGATGGGTCACATTAGCTGTGATGAACAGGCCGTTGTCAGAAGAAGAAGCCAGCGAACAGATCCGCAGCCATTTAACCAAAACGGTCAATAACAACCCTGATTTATCCAGTGTCTTACTAACGATTTACTCCAACCAAACGGGATACAATGAACAATTTGCTGTAGGAAAAGTAAATCATTCTTCAGAAAAAGCTGTTCATGCTGACAATCCGTATCATTCTGCCAGTATCGGTAAAACGATGTGTGCTGCTATTTTTGGTTTGCTGGTCGATGAAGGCAAGCTTGAATATGACGACAAGATCATTAATTGGCTTGATCAGGATATACTTGAGAGATTATTTGTGATAGACGGCATAGATTATAGTGATCAAGTAACGATTAGACATCTCTTGACTCATACGTCAGGAGCTGCAGATTATTTTGAAGGACCTGTATTGCACGGAGAACAATGCTGGCTAGAATCTCATCCAATTCAGATCTTGCCTTCACTCCCCAAGAGCTAATCTCGTTTACGAGAGATCATCAGGAACCCATTGGAATTCCAGGACAACAATTTTATTATTCGGATACGGGGTATATTTTGCTCGGACTTATCCTCGAAGCAGTGGAAGGTCAATCTTACTCGACGATTCTAGAGGAAAAAGTATTCAAGCCATTAGGGATGGATCATAGCTATTTGTTCACTACCGAGCGACCGGCGGCGGCTGAATTACTTGGAATCTACATCAATGATATTGACTTTAGCAGAAGAGATGCACTATCGGTTGACTGGGCAGGCGGGGGAGTGGTCACGACGATGAATGATTTATTAACGTTCATGCGAGCACTAGAAGGAGGAGAATGGTTGTCGGATGAGGTGTATCGTCAGATGACGAGCTTTGATCAGCAATATGAGAAAGGAATTCATTACAGTATAGGCATGATGTTATTTGACTTTAGTGAGCTGTCCTTTCTGCTGGGCTCAATGACGGATCTGTATGGCGGTGTCGGCGCTACTGGGACTTATATGCTCTATGATAAACAAAAGGATACGTATTTTATTGCGAATTTCGGTTCTCTGAAGTACAGGAAAAAAGGAATTGAGGAGTTAGTAAAAATCAGGATGATCTATGATAGGATGGTTGTAGAATAACGAATTTTGTATGCTGTCAATAGGAGACTTCGGATGGTTCAATTGATATGTTCAGATAAGGTTCGTGATAAATTAAGGCAAGAATTGATCAAGTATCAGATCGAAGTGTCGCAGGATAGCAGCATTGCGCTCGTAGAACAAGGTCATGATCTGCCCAAGGAGAAGCTTAGTATTGTCTTCGATGCGCTGGATTATATGGATGTAATCAAACTGCTAGTGTCCGGTATTCGTGAAGATCATCAGATCAGGAATACACTAACCGGTTTTATGGACAATAAATTTGCGGTCATCGATCCAACAAATATCCTCTATGTAGAAGCAGGATCGGAGGGGATTATGGCCCATACGAGCACAAATCATTATAGTATCAAAGAGACCTTGCAGTATTATGAGAACCTCTGGGCTGTAAAAGGATTTGTGCGAATTAATAAATCCCAGCTCGTGAATCTGCTGCATGTCAAAGAGATTATTCCTTGGTTTAACTCCAGATATGTCATTCGTATGGACAATAATACAGAACTAGAAGTATCAAAGATGTTCTCGAAGAAGCTTAGGAACACACTTAAAATATAGGAGAATCCCGATGGAAAAGATTCATTATGCAAACATTATAAAGTCATTTTTTCTAGGCCTCTTCATGGGTGTGATCCTCCAGTTTCTAGACACATCAGATACAGCGTTCACCTATAGAGCGATGATCGTATTGGCAAGCGGAAGTATTGGGTTCATTATCGGGTTCATTACGGAATGGGTTACAGCTCTTCTTCCGATCCAAATTGCAAACCCCCGAACTTATTTCTTTATAAACAATCTGATAGCACTGCTGGTGACGGCATGCATAATGATTACTTTTTACGTGTTAAGCAGAGACGAACTAGAGAGCAGAGGAGAGTTTACCCCGACCCTGCTGATTGTGCTCGGCATCATTTGTATGGCGAATGTAATGGATTATTTAATGTACCGACGAGCGCAGAGAAGGTTGGAGAGATTCAAGAGTGAGGTTAAGAGAAATAACCTGTAGCTGAGAAGTGTTATATCATTTAAAGCACATGGATCGACAGCCCATTTTAAAGAATATCTAGTGGGTTGATTATTGTATTGAGCAATGCAACAAAACAGCAGCTTTTTGGCTGCTGTTTTTACTTTCTATCTGGATCTATGTGTTAAACTGCCTTTTCAATCTCACCTAAGACCACGCCATCTTTTGCCGATCTCGCTCTGTTGATGGTATACAATATGAGTCCTAACACAATCCAGCTGGTCCCGAGCAGGAGAGACGAAAGCTCAAGCAAGGTGATCAGATAGAATACAAATCCAGCACCAATAAGCGGGAATGCAAGGCGGAATACGAGGTCTTTAGGTTCTCGCTGCTTATTCCGGATTATGTAATGAAATATGACAGATAAGTTTACGAACAGAAATGCGGTCAGTGCTCCGAAGCTGACAAACATGATGGCAGTTTCAAGACGGATAAATATAGCGAACAAGGAAATGGTGCTGACGAGTACGATGTTAAACACCGGAGTCCGGAATTTGGGATGAATGGAGCTGAATTTGCTCGGAAGCAGGGAGGATCTGCCCATGACCAAGAGAAGACGTGACACCGTAGTCATGGAGGCCATTCCTTGCGCAAGTATGGAAAAGATAATAACAAAAGTGAAAATCGATGCAAGTAAACCCCCGCCAATCATCTGCATGAGTTCGAATCCGGCAGCGTCGATATGACTAAATGTGAGGGAGGGATATAGCTGCTGAATGAGGTATGCTGTCACAAAATACATGATTCCTGCAGCGATCACAATAATCATGATGGCACGAGGAATGGTCTTCTTGGGGTCTTTGGTTTCTTCCGCCATTGTTGTAATCGAATCGAAGCCAAGAAATGAAAAGCAGACAAGGGAAGCACCGGCCAAAATAGAGGAGAAAGAAACTCCACTCGTGCTGCTCAAAGGATTTAATCCGGCAGTAAATCCTTCAGTTACTGCTTTGTAGGCAAGAAATGCGCAAAAGCTGGCGATAAACAAAATTTGCATCATGACAAAAATCTTGTTTATGTTGGCAGAGGTCTTTATCCCGATTATATTAATGGTCATGACGACAATCGTCAGCAGGATGATCCATGCATAAGAGGGTACAGTCGGGAACTGGGCATGAAGATTAATGCCGAACATGAGAACGGCGACAATACAGGAGAACAAGTAATCCAGCAATATGACCCAGCCGACGATGAAGCCCATAAAAGGGTTCATTGCTTTACTTACATAGGTATAGGCAGAACCGGATACAGGAAATGCTCTTGCCATCTGACCATAGCTTGCTGCTGTAAATAAAATCGCTGCAAAGGCCAGAACATAGGCTGCCAGAAGCATCCCTCCTGAACCTTCATGAAGCACGCCGAAGCTTGTAAAGAAAATCATGGGGGACATCCAGGCAAGTCCCATGGTCACAACATGAGCGAGTGATAGATCTCTTTTAAGTGTTATGGTTTCTGACATATACATCCTCCTCCAATTGCTCATTTCTCTGTTGATTCGTTCATGTCATTTCTTCTCACATTGTTTCAGGGTTTTTTTCAAAAATCAAGCATTATTTTTGATACATATGGGATCATGAGTTCTGTTTTGTTGAAAAACACATGAATAAAAGTACTTTAATGCAAATAAATTAGTGGAATTCCGTGATAATTTGGAAATACATATTGCATTATCGGATAATTAGAGTTAGTATTTATGACATCAACAATTACATACCAAAGTTTTCTAGGGTTCCGGGTCGTATACACGGCTGGCTGGTCCGAGAGAAAACGCATCAGTGGTTATCCACTGATGTACACGGCGGGAAAAAAAGCCCGGGAGAATCCATCAAAGTGTTCTTTGATGTTTCTCCCGGGCTTTTTTATATTTATTTGCACATTGGAGGAATGAGATCATGACAGCATTATTCTCAATTACAGTAGAGCCGGGCGGCAAATGGTCAGCTTATGTGGGCAGAGGTAAATCCATTACCTTTACAGCGCAAAGTGACAGGGCCAATCTGACTACATTATTGTTTCACGCACCTTATCCATCGGAAAGATACAATATGCCAGATACACTGAAAGCTCAGCATACTGCATTTTTGACACAAGGA
Organism: Paenibacillus sp. TCA20; assembly: GCF_000732325.1. Taxonomy (GTDB): domain Bacteria; phylum Bacillota; class Bacilli; order Paenibacillales; family Paenibacillaceae; genus Paenibacillus; species Paenibacillus urinalis. The sequence goes on along the minus strand of NZ_BBIW01000002.1, from coordinate 25,397 downwards.
CATGTGTTAATGAGTGATCAGGGCAGAGTACTGGCCTCGATTACTGCGGATTCGGTTGGTTGGCATGATCCGCTCTCCGGATATACAACAAAGCAAATGACGGATGACAAGTATGGTGTCACAAATTATCAGAAGGATTGGAACCAGCGGCTGAGAAATGGGGAAGAGAATTTAATTGTGGAAATGTACAGACATCATCTGTCTCCGCGGGACTTGAGTACACCCATCAACTTCTTCTCGAAAGTTATCTGTGAGCTGGATGGAACGATGAAGTATGTCTCTCAATCCACGGCAGGTAGATCGGTGACCCTTCGAACGGAAATGGATGTGCTGCTGGTCTTGTCTAACACGCCTAATCCATTAGATCCTACGACAGAGTATCCTGCATCGAGTGTTCAAGTGGATGTCGCGGATGCGGCGCCTGTTACTGAAACCGATCCATGTGTAACGCATTGTGATGAGAACAGACGAGCGTTTGAGAATACCTGGAATGCTTACGCATTGATGAAGGGAGCGAACGAATGATGAGTACAATGAATTCTGTAACAAGCGGTCTCAAGGCAGAAGATGCTGTGTATAAACAGATCATTCCGGCAGGCGAAGGCTGGCTCTATGATCTGAAGCAGGGGCAGGTGCTGCGAATCGTAGATGTGGAAGGCAATCAGGCAGTGGACACTCTTTTTTATTCAAGCGAGAATCCAACCGATCATTATAGTGCTGTACGCACCATATCAAATCAGGGCAATATCTATCTAACAACAGGCTCCACATTACTGGCAGAATCCGGACTGGAGCTGCTTCGCATTACGGCTGATACTTGCGGCAGACATGATACGATCGGAGGAGCTTGTTCGGCGCAGAGCAATACCGTACGTTACGCACACGACAAGCTTCCGATGCATAACTGCAGAGACACCTTCATGCTGATGTTATCTGAGCGTAATGAGTACACCAAGCGGGATCTGGCTCCTAACGTAAACTTCTTTATGAACGTACCTGTTACACCGGAAGGTGAGCTGACTTTTGCAGATGGAATCTCTGGTCCAGGGCGATATGTAGAGCTCATTGCTCTTGTGCCGGTGACTGTGCTGATCAGCAATTGTCCGCAGCTGAACAATCCTTGCAATGGCTATAATCCTACTCCGGCAGAGGTTCTGATCTGGGAAGCGAAAGGGGAGCAATTCGATGTTTAAAAAAGTACTTGTTGCCAATCGCGGTGCTATCGCGGTTCGAATTATTCGCACATTGAAAAAGATGGGGATTTCATCTGTGGCTGTGTATACGAAGGCCGATCGAGACAGTCTTCATGTCGAGCACGCGGATGAAGCGGTTCTTATCGGGGATGGACCCGCTAAGGAGAGTTATGTGAATGCAGAGCTCATATTAAAAACGGCTCTGGAGTCAGGCGCGGATGCTATTCATCCGGGATATGGGTTCCTGAGTGAGAATGCGTCCTTTGCGCAAGCCTGTGCGGATCATGGAATTGTCTTTATCGGGCCATCTGCAGAGCATATTGAGCTCTTTGGTCTAAAGCATACTGCACGTGCCATGGCAGAGAAAGCGGGTGTTCCGCTTCTTCCGGGAACCGGGCTGATCGATACCGTTGAAGCAGCTATACAGCAGGCAGCAGCGATCGGATATCCTGTCATGCTGAAATCAACTGCAGGCGGTGGAGGAATCGGAATGCGGATCTGTGAGGATGAGACTGTGCTCCGAGCGGCCTTTGATTCGGTAACTCGCCTCGCGATAAGCAACTTTAATGATGGCGGCGTTTTTCTCGAGAAGTATATTGCAAGAGCACGTCATGTGGAGGTACAGATCTTCGGCAGCTCGAACGGTGAAGCTGCTGCCCTTGGCGAACGAGATTGCTCTGTACAGAGACGGAATCAAAAAATTATTGAGGAAACACCGGCACCTCAGCTTCCAGATCATGTGCGGTCAGCGATGCTGAACAGTTCACGGAGGCTTGCTATGACGGCAGGTTATCGGAATGCGGGTACGGTTGAATTTTTGTACGATCCAGAGCATGAACAATATTATTTTCTCGAAGTGAACACACGTCTTCAGGTAGAACACGGCGTCACGGAAGAAGTGCTGGGTATAGATCTGGTGGAATGGATGGTAAAAGAGGCGGCGAATGAACTTGATATATTAAATACAGATATGCCTCAGTCCAAGGGCCACAGCCTTCAGGTTCGTTTATATGCCGAGGATTGTGTCCATGATTTTCGTCCAAGTGATGGCCGAATTGATGCGATTCACTGGCCGGAGGGTGTACGTGTGGAATCCTGGATTCAAAAAGGGGTGGAGATCACGACCCTATATGATCCGATGCTGGCCAAGTTGATCGTCCATGCGGATACCAGATCTGAAGCCATTGCGAGAATGATAGAGGCTTTACAACGTCTTCGTATTTATGGAATCACTACAAATCAATCTTATATTGAGGCATTCCTCCAAACCGAGCTCTTTCAAAAAGGTGAAGTATACACCCGTATGCTTGGAGGTTTCATGCCTGAAGAACGTGCGATCGAAGTGCTGGGCGGCGGTGTGCAGACGACGGTACAGGATGTTCCGGGAAGAACGGGATATTGGGATATCGGCGTTCCGCCTTCAGGACCGATGGACCGTCTTGCTTTTCGGATCGGCAACAAGCTCCTTGGTAACAAGGAGGAAGCGCCAGGTCTTGAACTGACCCTTCGAGGTGGAGAATATCTGTTCAGAGAGAAGATTACATTCTGTATCACGGGTGCAGATATGGGGGCAGAACTAAATGGTGTGCCTATAGAATTGTATACACCGACGGTAGCACCTGCAGGTGCCATCCTTAAGTTTGGTGAAGCTAAGCAGGGGATGCGAGCTTATCTGCTCGTAGCAGGCGGTCTTGATATGCCTCTCACATTAGGTAGTGCATCGACCTTTACACTAGGCGGCTTCGGAGGACATACGGGGAGCGCTCTGAGAGCCGGCGCTGTTATTCGTGTATCCAGCCAGACCGATGGAGGAACGCTGCAGCCACTTGCTGAAGGTTCGCGTCCGATATACACAAGAGAATGGACCATTGGAGTTATACCGGGACCGCATTGTACGTCAGAGTATCTGCTTCCTGCATATTTGGACCAGCTCACTGAAACAGAGTGGGAGGTTCATTTTAACAGCTCAAGAACAGGTGTGAGATTGATAGGCCCTGCGCCGCTGTGGGCGAGAGAGGACGGGGGAGATGCAGGTCTGCATCCTTCGAATATCCATGACAATGCTTATGCGGTTGGTGCACTGGATCTAACGGGTGATATGCCTATATTACTCGGACCGGATGGCCCAAGTCTAGGTGGATTCGTCTGCCCGGTAACAACGGCATCAGCTGAGCTGTGGAAGATCGGCCAATTAAGTCCAGGGGATAAGGTGCGATTCCAGCTGATTACGATAGAAGAAGCAGAGCAGCTAAGATATGAGCAGGAGCAGTACTTGAATTCTCTATCACGAGACTCCGTATTGCCATTGCTGCCAGAGCATTCTACGGGAGAATACATGCCTGTACTGGCATTTGATGAGGAGCATAGACGGTTTCCCATTACGGTCCGTTGTTCCGGGGATGAGAACATTTTGATTGAATATGGAGAGCGTGAGTTAAATCTTCTCTACCGCTTCCAGGTGTATGTGCTCATGCAAACACTGCAAGATAGCGGAGATATTCCTTATATTGAAATGACACCTGGCATTCGTTCCTTGCAGGTTCATCTGGATGCTTCAAGAATGACGGTCAAAGAAGCAGCAGCTCGAATCATGGAGATTGATCTGCAGCTTCCAGAATTAGAGTCAATTGAAGTGCCTTCTCGGATCGTGAAGCTTCCTCTATCCTGGGATGATCCGGCTACGAGGCTGGCCATTGAACGTTATCAGCAAAATGTTAGACCGGATGCACCATGGTGTCCGAGCAATCTTGAATTCATTCGTAGAATGAATGGACTTGGTTCCCTGGAGGAGGTTGCGGAGATTGTATTTAATGCTTCTTATCTGGTGATGGGACTTGGCGATGTTTACTTAGGAGCCCCTGTTGCCGTACCGCTAGATCCAAGACACCGGCTAGTCACGACCAAATATAATCCGGCGAGAACATGGACACCGGAGAATGCGGTAGGAATCGGTGGAGCTTACCTATGTGTATACGGTATGGAGGGCCCTGGAGGATATCAATTTGTCGGACGAACTGTTCAAATGTGGAATAAGTTCAGGGAAACAGACAATTTTGAACAAGGTAAGCCCTGGCTGCTTCGTTTCTTTGACCAGCTTCGCTTCTATCCCGTATCCGAGGACGAGCTCTTACAGATGAGAGAGGATTTCCCGAGAGGTGAGTTCAAAGTGGAGGTCGAGGAAACAACCTTTAAGCTTGGTGAATATTTGCACTGGCTCGAGAGCATCGAGAACGAATCAAGTGAATTCCGTCATCAGCAGCAATCGGCCTTCCAGGCAGAGAGAGCTTATTGGAAGGAGCTTGGTATTGCTGAGTATTTAGCTGAGCCTGAGGTCCATGCCTCATTTGGAGAGGAGGATCTGCCAGAAGGGAGTCTCGGAGTTAACAGCTCGATGTCGGGAAGTGTATGGAAGGTATTAGTGGAAGAAGGGCAGCAGGTTAAGAAAGGCGATACCATTATAATAGAAGAAAGTATGAAAATGGAGTTCCCACAGACGGCTCCATTTGACGGTATCATCTCATCTATTTACGTAACCTCCGGTGATCAGGTTCGCTCCGGCGACTGTATTGCTGCGATTACACCGGTTGAACAGGAGGCGACAGCATCATGACATGGAATGCCGTACCGTTTAACATGACCTTGGAATCCTTACGTTCAGGGTATTTGAAACAGCAGTTTACACCGCTTGAGGTTATTGAGGTCATTATTCAAAGAGCGGAAGTAGACAAAGACAAAAATATATGGATATTGCCGCCTTCCATTGAACGGATATCTTCATATATACAGCAGCTGGAGGATTTAGATGTGGCGGAGTACCCTTTATGGGGAATCCCCTTTGCCATAAAGGACAATATCGAGGTTGCCGGCTGGCCTGTGACGGCAGGGTGTCCGGACTACTCCTATACTCCAGCTGAGCATAGCGAAGTCGTAGCGAGATTGATTGCAGCCGGGGCTGTTCCCGTCGGCAAGACGAATCTAGACCAATTTGCGACCGGTCTGGTCGGTACAAGAAGTCCCTATGGAGAAACACATAACGCACTGAGGATGGAATTGATTAGCGGCGGCTCCAGCTCAGGATCGGCTGTAGCTGCTGCACGGGGGCAATGTGCCTTTTCACTTGGAACAGATACGGCTGGATCGGGTAGAGTTCCAGCAGCTTTAAATGGATTGGTAGGCTATAAACCGGCTGTAGGTGCATGGCCGTCTGCAGGCTTGATTCCGGCTTGCCGCAGTATTGATTGCATTACCGTGTTTGCGCATAGCGTTGAAGATGCTGAGAAGATCGATCATTTGGTTCGCGGAAAAAAACAAGGTGATGCGTATTCCAGAGATCTTCCGCTGGGAAATGCTGTGCTCCCTGAGAAATGGCTGCTTCCCCGAGGAGAGCTTACCTTCTATGGCCCTTTTGCTGCTGCATACAAGAAAGCATGGGAGGAAGTAAGACACAGCATCACTTCATCCGGGCACCTAGTGGAGGAAGTCGATATTTCCATCTTGCAGGAAGCAGCAGCACTGCTCTATGAAGGACCATTGGTCGCTGAGAGATGGTCTGATCTTCAGTCATTTATTGAAGCCAATCCAGACTCCGCCTTCCCCGTAACAGAGCAAATTCTTAGGTCTGGAGCCAGAGAAGATTTTACTGCTGCCGCCTTGTTCCGTGCACAGCATAGATTGGCTGAAATGAAAGAAATAATTAGAGGATTGATGACAAATGCTGTCTTGATTCTTCCTACATGCGGAGGCACCTGGACACGTGAGCAGGTTCGTATCGATCCGATTCATACCAATAGTCAAATGGGACTCTATACGAATCATTGCAACCTATTGGATCTGAGTGCAGTTGCTATTCCAGCAGGGAAGGCAGAGGAGGATTTACCGTTTGGAATTACGTTGTTCTCACTGCCCGAAGAGGAATCAAGCATGGTCGAGGCAGCGAAATGGTATCAGCAGCAAGAGGATCACGTTACGATTGCCGTGTGTGGACTTCATATGAAAGGTATGCCCCTAGAGAAACAAATGACCGCACTTCGTGCCGAGTTTATTGAAGAGACCTATACCTCTTCACATTATCAGCTGTATAAGCTGGATACATTACCTCCGAAACCGGGTCTGGTTCGAGTGAATCATAACGGAGCGGCAATTCAGCTTGAGCTGTGGAAAATGCCTGTGGCCTCGTTCGGTCGGTTTACAGCTTCTATTCCCTCACCCCTTGGGATCAGTAAGATTGAACTCGAGGATGGGAGGTGGGTATCTGGATTCATATGTGAATCAGCAGCAGTTCAACATGCACTGAATATAACGGCTTCCGGTGGCTGGAGAAATGCTGTCGTTCATAACTAACCTGATGTATTGATAATAATGGTCCATACTCCTGATTCTTTCATGAGTATGGGCCATTTTCATATTGATTATTACGACTGATGCGTCTTCATTGTTATAAATTGTAAATATATATTTATTGAAATTAATGAGAAAGTGTGTATAATTCTAACCATACGTTAATAACGAAATGTTATCTAGGGTTCCGCGATGATGTATCGGCTGGTCCGAGAGATAACTCACAGCCGTAAGGCTGTGTCACGGAGGGATAAAAGCCTGGGAGATAAACTGTCTGAATGACAGTTTGTTTCCCAGGCTTTTTCATATTTTAGCTGCATTTGAAAAATAATACATGCAGTGTAATTTTAAAAAGGAGTGTGATACACATGAACAAAACGTGGTTGTCTGTTATTATCGCCGCAGTGTTCGAAGTAGGTTGGGTTATTGGTCTAAAGCATGCGAGTGGGATCCTCGAATGGGGGGCTACCGTGATTGCCATCATCGTAAGTTTTACCTTGATGATCAGAGCTTCCCGCTTCCTGCCAGTAGGTACGGTATACGCCGTATTCGTTGGATTGGGCACCGCAGGTACAGTGCTGGCTGAAATTATACTGTTCGGCTCTCCTGTGCAACTGGAGAAGATGGCGCTGATTGTATTGCTGCTGCTAGGTGTCATTGGACTTAAAATGCTGAGTAAAGAAAAGAAGGAGGCAGCGTAAATCATGGATTGGTTTTATCTTATATTAGCGGGTCTCTTCGAAATGTTCGGTGTTCTTATGATTAACAAGCTGAACAAAGATCGGAATGTCGTCTCATTTCTACTGCTGGTCGCTGGATTTGGACTGAGCTTCTTGTTCTTATCTCTTGCTATGAAAACTCTGCCGATGGGAACAGCATATGCGGTATGGACAGGAATAGGGGCATCGGGTGGAGCCATTTTGGGTATGATTTTTTACGGTGAGCCAAGGAATATTTTAAGAATTGTGTTCATTGCCATGGTACTGGGATCAGCAGTTGGATTAAAGCTAGTCAGCTGACCCGATTTCAGATATTGATCTAGAAGCGGCCCGTTCTTGGGTCGCTTAATTTTTGTATCTATTAGGGCTTGAAGGGCTAGAAACCGAATCAACATATAATTATTTCAACATATGAAAAATTCAAAACAATAAAATCTAATATATTTATAACATTTGCACGTTACCACACTGACAACGAATCTACGTCCATTAATTGAAAAAGGGATTGCACAAGGTCTAGATAAAATGCAACTGTAATTTTGCATCGAAGTACGTAAGTTTACATAATATTTACTATGTGTCTACTCACGAAGCTGCAATAATGTACTATAGGCTCAGTAATCCAAGATGTATGATATGAGGACCACATATGGAGAGAGGTTCTTATGAATATGACATCTTTTCTGATCTATTGCATCATCGCGACATTTACTCCGGGACCTACCAATATCGTCATTATGTCGACGGTACAGCAATACGGAACCAAAAGAGCAATCCAATATACGTATGGAGCGACGATAGGTTTTGCCTTATTACTGCTCTTATCTGCTATATTAAATTCAGTGCTGACAACAATACTGCCTAAAATATTGATTGTCATGCAAATCATTGGAAGCTTGTATATGGTGTATCTTGCTTATCTGATCTGTATGAAGAAGTCATCTGACGCAGGTCCCAGGCAACTGGCTACGTTTTGGTCCGGCTTACTTATGCAATTTCTCAATCCTAAGGTAGTGCTGTTCACACTGACAGTTATACCGACTTTTATCATGCCCTATAATAACTCGGCAGCGGTAATGATGTTTGGTATTATGGTTATTACACTCGTCGGATTTGCGGCATTTATGACATGGGTTATATTCGGAACTTTGTTTAAAGCATTTCTGCAGAAACATCAGAGGCTCGTTAACTTGATCATGGGGATCTGCCTCATGTATGCAGCATTCATGATATGGATATAAGCAAGTGAGGAGGTATGACGAATGGAACAGTTTATATATAAAAAATCAGCAGGCATTACAGTGTTATCAGCGAATATGACCGAGTTTAAATATAAAAAACATGCACATGAGGAGTATGCCATTGGTGTTACGTTGCGAGGTATACAGCATTATACTTTGGATGGAGGCTTACAATTATCTTATCCGAACGGGGTCATGATATTTAATCCGGAACAGGCTCATGACGGGATGGCTCATGACGGGATGGCTCATGATCATTCGGGACTGGAATATGTGATGCTCTATGTGGAGCCCCAATTATTTTTGGAGGCCGCTCATCAAAAAGATGTTGTACAGTTCTCACAGCCTATTGTGTATGATCGCATGCTAAAGCAGCAAATATTAAGCCTGTCTTATCACGTGTTAAATGAGAAGGATGAGGCACTGTGTATTGAATTGTTTCTCTCCCTTACAGATCGTCTATTTCAAGTCGATTCTATCGCTATCGCTGATGCCAAACAAGACAACAGGTTCATCTCCATTGCAAAGGATATGCTTCGTGCCAATCTAGATCAGGTTCTCATGCTGGATGATATATGCAGGGAACTGGAGTGCTCCAAATTTCAGTTTATTCGGATGTTCAAAGCCCATACTGGCATTTCACCGTATCAATATTTTCTGAACTGTAAAGTAGAACGTGCGAAGCAGATCATTGAAGCGAGCAGAGATATTTATCTCGCCGTAGCTGCCTGCGGATTCGTTGATCTCACCCATTTGAACAGGCATTTCAAAAGTGTGTATGGCTTAACCGCATATGAATATATGACTCATATACATAGGTGATGGCCCAATAACTATAGCTTAGCTTGAAAGCTGTGCATTAATGAACATGATCTATATGCGGTATATTCCTAGCCTTTTCTCTATCTCAATTGAAATTGCAGCAGGCACTTCTCGCAGCTTAATATCCTTACCTAAGAAGAGCAGCCAATCTGTTATCTCAGTGAGCTCTTCCGGATGATGAGTATTTACGAACATCTTAAGCAAGGCCGTGGTTTGATATGGATTCGTGTAGGATATGGAGACATGGAGCGGATGATATTTTTTATACTGCGTAATTGCCTTAGGACCAAGCTCAACAACAAGATTATTGACTTCCTCCTGCTTATTTAATTTTCCAAGGATTTTTTTCTTACTTTCTCTTCTCTTCACAGGGTAGGTGACCACGTCGAGCAGATGATCGACAGGGATGATCTGCCTTTTTTCTTCTTCTAAATTAAACCCTTCGATTAGCCACACACTTTTCTCACGGTACAAATGCAAGAGATAAATAGGGTAGGATCTTATTTCCGTCGCTTCCTTAACGGTAACCAGCAAATAACAATCGGCCAGCAATATTTGAATCAGCTTCTCTAATACAGGATGCGGCAGATCTGACAGATCAAGCAGGTCAGGATTGTGCGGATTCGTACCTTCAAATCGTAGTATTTGATTCAGAACAACAAGATCCTCCTGCAGGTTCTGAGAGAGGAGTCCGAGTAATTTTTCAGTTAAAGAGTGGCGGCTCTTTAGATAAGGAAGCTGTTGGTTTCTTGTAGCCATAAATGCAATAAATAGAGCTTTGATCTCATTATCAGTAAAGCGAACCGTAGGAAGCACGGAGTTATTCATTACAAAATAACCCCCGTCTCTTCCAACCTCCGCCACAAGCGGCATGCCCATGGCTTCAATCTCTCTAATGTCCCGAATCGCGGTTGAACGAGAAATATTAAATTCTCGCATGATTTCCGAAATCGTAAATTGGGCTCGGTTGTTGATATATCGCATGATGATGTTTATTCTTTCTACTTTTTTCATCCGGCACCTCTAAACAGTATCATTTTTTGACATGATTAAAGTTTATTATAAACCCATCAAGTGAAAACTCAAATTATAACAAAAAAAGAAGAGGAAGGTGCTTAACATGAGCAACTATGTAATCGAGGAAAAAGAAAGCTTTATCGTATTGGGAATTGGCACTGAGCTAAAGAGTGACTATACGGATTATGCTGGTATTCATAAAGAGAAGACAGAATTCTGGAGCACGATTGAGCAGGATGGCAGATTTGAACGTTTAAAATCAGTGGCCGAGAATGAGTATGTATTCGCTGTGAACGAAGCCGTAAATAACAAAATGATGTACTATGCAGGCGTAATGACAGAGGCAACGCTGCCAGAACAGACCCGAATCATCCAATTTCCTGAAGGTGAATATCTGGTTGTCAGAGGAGAAGCGAACACACCCGGAGAACTCAGCAGCATGCTCACAGGCATTGCCTTCGGTCAAGTATTGCCGGAAGTGAACGAAGTTGCTTATGTCGGAGGCCCTAATGCTACGGTTGAAATGGGAGAACGAGATGGCCATGTTTATGGAGAGATGTGGATTCCTGTCGTTAGAAAATAGATAAAGTGAGGTAGAATAAATGTCCTATATTGTAGACTATACCCGTGTGTCCAAAGCTGGCTTGGAGTCTTCAACCGCAGCTGAAGCGCTTGCCGGGCTGCGCGCCAATGAAGCTCGATATTTTATGAACAAGTATAAGCACGTGTTTACGGTGATCCCTGCCAGCGAGAGCCAAGAAACACTGGATTATGTGAACCGTATATTGCGTGAAGAACGTGACATTCGCTTTGCAGCTAAGCCTTTGGAAACCTCGCGATTCCAGGTGGAAAATATGAAGTTTGCTTATGTATTTTACGACAACGGTCTTTCGGTCAATGTAATGTATGCAGTCGATGATCCCAAGAAGCGTGCGGTTGGATTCAAGCTGTCGGAAGGAATTGAAGTGCCAGAGGAGCTGGAAGGGAAGTTCAAGTTCGCGAGGCAAAAATCGAAACTAGCCGGCACGATTCGCGGATCATTCTTTGTCATCAAGGGACAATATGAGATAGAGAATATGTAAGGTACAACATAAGCTCAGCTCAGCTCAAAGTCTGCTTGCTTGCAGGCAATTGGGTCTGGGCTGTTTCTTTTTATTTTGGATTTGATAGGTGTTTAATGATTTTACAATAAGTGTAGTTTAATAAAACATTCTACATACAAATCATCGTTATGATGAATTCATAGCACTTACATACAAGTTGCATACAAAATTAAACTTAAGAGGTGTATGATCATGTCGATGATATTAGAGCATTATCCGAATAACCGTGTACTTCCGTTTGAAGGGGTATTGAACTTCCGTGATATGGGTGGATATGAGAGCATGGACGGCAGGAAGGTGAAATATGGTCTGTTTTTCAGATCGGCGGAGCTTACCGGAATGACTGCTAAGGATGTAGAGCTGTTTACATCACTTGGTATCAAGACGATTTTTGATTATCGAACAGATAAGGAAGCAGAGCAGAAGCCCGATCCCTTGTTTCCAGGAGTATCTAATCTGCGGTTTACGGTATTGGAACAAGAGGTTCCTGTAGATGATAAAGAAACGTATCATGCAAGCTATCTAAAGAGTATGACACCGGAAGCTCTGGAAGCGATGTATATACAGATGGCAATCAAGAATGAATCCTACCGAAATCTGATGACGACGATCATGAACACAGACAATCTGGGTATTCTTCATCACTGCGCAGGTGGACGTGACAGAACCGGTGTGGGCGGAGCACTCATCCTGCTGGCACTAGGTGTCCCTGAAGAAACGATTATCGAGGACTACCTGATCTCTAATACCACGCTTATTCCTATGAATAATAAGATGAGAGAACAGCTTGCCTTCGTCCTATCGCCAGAAGAAGTCGATGAAGTCATTGCCAATCTTGAGCTTCGCCGGGAATTTATGGAGGCTGTATTTGTAACGATCAAGAATAGCTATGGCACCATTGAGGCATTCCTGGAACAAGAATTTGGTATGACAGCAGAGCTGCGAGCACAGCTGCAAGATTTCTGCCTAGAGTAAACGATTAGAACCATTCGTAGAAAAAGATTCGTAAAACAGCTCAATTCCAGTTCACTGCGGTTCAAGCAGTTAAACGGATTTGAGCTGTTTCTCATTTTTTATATGGGGTCCATTCAATAGCTAGTACCCTTATCCTCAGCATCATCATGTAATCTGCGCAGTCGGTAAGCATTCATAGCGAATTCACGCAGCTCCTCAAGGATCGTATAGTTCGCCCATGCCCCTGCAATAGCACCGATTCCAGGCACCATCTGCAGCATTTTTCGAAAATCAATCGCATCTCGGTATTCCTTCTGAAAGGACTCCCAGTCCATGTTCTTGGAATAGTCAGCGTCAGAGACCCATTGTTCCTTCTCGATATGCCAATGCTTGATGGAATCGAGCAGATTGGCACGGTTCTCAGCACCCGAATAAGTCATCTGAAATACCTTGAGAATAAATATTCTCTCGGAGAACTGCTTGGTGTCATAACCGTACACATGCGCGGTTTCGAACAAATACTTCATTTTGATGCCGATAAGAGCTGGAAAATCCATCATACTGAACATGATTCCGCCTGCACCGGTTCCAGCACCTTCAGCTACCGCGATTTTTTGGTAGAGCGTAAACAGCTCCTTGGCTTCCTCATCTGCAGTCTCTAGATCCAAACCATGCTGAACCGAGCGTCTCGGAGTATATTCTGCACCAAATAATGCTGTACGAACAATGGATTTGATGGTAGTCGTTATAACGGTGTGCACCTTCGGGGGGATGATGTGGTTAATTCGAGTGCCGATCGTTTTCGATGTTTTTTCGAGCCATCCCGGTGGTTTAAAGAGCTGGCGTTCCCAATCTTCCACTTCTTTCTGAAGTTTAAGCTCATAATTCATTCATGATCGCTCCTCTAAAAGTCTTGCCTATATTTTAATGGATAATCCGCTGCAGCGTAAACAGACCATAGCAGGTTCGTATGCTCGACTTAAGTCCAGTATCGTACGGCATAGCTCCTACTAATACTTGTCTTGACCATAATTGTTGCTCCCATGCGTTTATCCGGTTATAATTTTGTTACATTATTTGAATTGGGGGTTATACCGTGGCAATGTTGGCAGCAGTGCTGGATTGCTCGTTCGCTAGAACGCCTTACGCAAAGCCTGAATGGGGCGAGCTTTGTGTAGGGCGCAATCATAATCGTAGCTAGACCGCCCTTGTTATCGATATGCCTTGCCCGCATTCGGCTTTGCACCTTATTCATTTACTACTTTATAATAAGGGGCTCAAGACGATGCAAACACCATTTATTCAGAATCATCAATATAATGAAATTAAGAAACAAGCAAACTTCCTGTTGAAAACGTTACGTACGATTGCCGATCGGAAGGTGCTGGATACGGTCAGAAGTACGACAGTGAGCAACGCAATTGCGGCTTTTAACGAATTGAACGTTGAAGAGCGTCATCTTTTGGAGCAATTGTCTAACCACGAGGTGCCACATGAGCTGCAGAATTATTTGGATAGCCTGGAAGCCTATATTGTGCCATTTCCACATGTGACACAGAAACAGATACAGAAGTTGTTCCCCAAAGTGAAGAAGCTCAAAGTACCGGATCTGGAAATGATCGATTACAACCATATCACGTACTTGAGATGGATTGATATCGCTACGAACCGCTTGTTTATCGTGTATCCTTATAAAGGGCAATTAGTCGGTCTCGAAGGTTCAATCACACCGATAAACAAGAAGGGGTACTGTGTGTTCTGTAACAGGCAGCATGAGCTTGGATTCTTCAATGTCAAGACAAAAAAAGGCGGATCGCAAGACAATTTCTCATCGATAGGCCAGTACGTTTGTATGGATGGGGAAGCATGTAACCATAACATTACAGATCCTTCTGTCTTAGAAAGATTTATTCATTCCACAGGAAAGTAAAGATTAGAAGCTGTTACAAGAATTTATTAAAAAAGGTGGGGCAGACTACCAAATTAGTAGCTGCTCCACCTTTTTTACAATAGTATATTCGTTTGAGCTAAGTTACATTGTTATTCTTTAATCGATTGACCTCCATCGATAATCAGTTCTTCACCTGTGATGAATCTTGATTCATCTGAAGCTAAGAAGAGAGCTGCATGAGCAACATCGATGGGATTCCCCAAGTATCCTAATGGAATCTGGGACAGAAGGTGGTTCTTCACCTCTTCATTAGATGTAAATTGAGTAATCATCGCTGTTTCGATAAAGCCTGGATGGACCGAATTGACACGGATATGACTTGGTCCGAGATCTCTTGCAGCACCTTTTGTTAAAGTACGCGTCGCACCTTTGGAAGCCCCATATGCACCAATACCACCCAGTCCATTTATGCCGGCAAGGGAAGATATATTTACAATGGAGCCTTGTCCGAGCTTCTGCATTTCTGGAACAACGTGTTTAATGCCCCAAAGGTTTCCGAGCGCATTTACATTCATCACTTTATTCCATTCTTCAATCGTAATATCCTGAAGCTCTAAAGATTTACCCGTAATACCGGCATTATTGATGAGTATATTAACCTTGCCAAATTTTTGAATTGCAGCTTGGACCACATGAATCCAGTCGCTTTCTTCCGCAACATTATGTTTAACCGCGATGGCGGCATCACCATATTCACGGTTAATCTCGTCGACTACCTTCTGCAGTAATTCTTCCTGCATATCCGTAGCAACCACTTTTGCTCCTTCTTGGGCAAATAATCGTGCTTCCACAGCGCCTTGACCACTTGCTGCGCCTGTTATAATGGCGACCTTGTTAGATAATCTTCCCACTATAATCATTCTCCTAACTTTGATAATATTATGTGTTGACTATTATAGTTATTCTTACAATTATCTTGCAGTCCATCCACCATCGGCTTTAATAACATCTCCGTTTACAAAGCTAGAATCATCCGAACCAAGGAATAGGGCTACACGTGCAATCTCAATGGGGTCAGCCAGTTTACCAGAACCTGCATCAGCAAGTGCAGCGGAGCCCAGCGGATGTGGAGCAGTAATTGTGGATTGAATATTTGTTTTTACACCGCCTGGTGCAATGCAGTTCGCTCGGATATTACCACCTTCACGGCCGTAAGTGGCTGCAATATTCTTTGTTAATCCGACCAGACCATGCTTGGAAGCGATATAAGCTGCTCCACCTCTTGTCCCAAACAAGCCGCCGACAGATGCGTTATTGACGATAACTCCACCGTTTGGCTGATCCTTCATAATGTTAATGGCTGCGCGGCATGCCATAAATGGACCCTTCAGGTTAATATCAAGAAGTCGATCCCACAGCTCGTCGGATACATCACCAACAGGCGTGAAGTTGTCCATAATTCCGGCATTGTTAACGAGAATGTCCAAAGAACCGAATGCTGAAGTCGCTGCGTTGATCATTTTCTCAACATCTTCTTTCTTAGCCACGTTTACCACTTCACCTAATGCTTCCCCGCCGTTTGCTTTAATCTCGGCAACTACTGCATTTACACTGTCTTGGTTAATATCAGCAACAATAACTTTAGCGCCTTCTTGTGCATATAAACTTGCTATTGCTTTTCCCATACCAGAACCGGCACCTGTGACGATGGCTACTTTGTCTTGAAGTTTCATTTATATTACTCTCCTTATTAAATCGTATATGTTCAAATTTTGGACACAACCTATTTTACTGCTGAGATAACGCTTTCTTCAATTGACAACAAACCTGCATTTGTTCGAAGTTAGACATTTGTTTATAATTTGTTCAGAATAATAATCAAAATGTACATAACAAGGAGAATTAATTGTGAAAGACAATAATGGCGTAATCCGGACCAAAAAGGCGCTCAAGCTTGCGTTAATATCCTTACTCAACGAGAAGCAGCTTAGAGAGATCACCATTAAGGAGATTGTATTGACTGCTGGTTATACGAGAGGGACTTTCTATGCGCATTATCAATACAAAGAAGATCTGTTAGATGAGATCATAATGGATACGATCAATGGCTTTGTAGTCGCATTTAAAGAGCCTTATGAAGGGAAGAGAGAGCAGTATGACATACGCTTCTTGACCTACTCAACAGTTAAGATTTTTAATTATGTGAGCGAAAATACAGAAGCCTTTAGTTTGTTTTATAAGAAAGAGAATATGGGTTTCCAAGAGAAATTAATGGATGCCATATCGATTATTTATAATGAAGAATTCGATTTCCTATTTCCCGGCGTACCTGACCATATCAATCGTGAGATTGTAATTAATCAGAATGCATTTACGCTATTAGGGCTGTTATCCTATTGGATAAAGTCAAATTATAAGTATTCCGCACAATACATGACAGAGCAGACACTTGAAATAGCTAGGCTGAATCATATTAATAAATAGATAGAAATGAAGGGAAATACACCGAGTGAATATTGTTGAAGAGATGATTACCAAGGGTGCAAGTATTCGATATGAACTTGGAGTGGAGTCTTTAAAGGATGAGGAATATCGTACAGAGTGTCTTCATCGTGCACATACGATATTGTGTTCGATTTTTAACCCGGAGGATGATGTGACCTTCATACATCGCACATTCCATGATGTAAAGGACAAGCCAACAGATAAGATTCGCTTAAAGCGATTCTTCAGAACGCAAATAAAACAGCTGCGGTCTTACACCACGTCTCACTGGTATGAAGAACCAGATGATCAAATGTATATACGACAATGGGCTGTGGATGTCAAAATGAAAGATATCCGTATTGCCTATGTCATTGAATGTATCTACAACTCAGATTTTGCGCGAAAACCAACTTCCGATGGTCAAATCTATCTTTATAATAAGAGAAACGGCATACTGTTTCATATGTATGGTGATCGTGGATGTGATGTTTGCAGTTTGGATCAAAATGTCTTGTTACCGCTCTATCACCTGCATCGAAAATGGATCTTGGATTACGACCGATACGACATCGATCAGCTTTTTAATGAAGGGCTAACGGGTATTACTGAGACAAAGGAAGAGAGAGAGCTTCGACAGAAACTGAATGACGAGAAAGTAGCTGACTCCAAAATGGATCTTACTATAGATAACACTTCAAATGTATCTCATCATTTTGAGATTCCTACGGCTCATGCAACTAAGTTTGCAGAAGAAGTTTCTTTAACTGGTTTTACAGTTCGTCAGATTTCTGAAGAGAATAAAAGGACTAAGTTTGAAGTAAGCAAAGTTGAAATGATCACTCTTATTGACTATCAAACCCATCTTATGAGCATGTATGGTAAGAAATATGGAGCCTATACTGGCTGGAGCTATCAACAAATGAAAAGATAGAACGAAGGGGTGAAGGGCCTTGAATCCACGTGCTAATGCGCTTGGTATTGTAATTCGGAATACACAGATCCTTGTTGAGGAGCAATGGGGTAAGCATTCCCAAGGAACAGGTACTTACTATCGTCCCATTGGTGGAACCACTGAATTCGGCGAATATTCTCAAGATACCGTTGTAAGAGAGTTCCTTGAAGAAATCGGTGCAGAGATCAAAGTGAAGCAGTATTTAAAATGCATAGAGAATATCTTCTCAATTGATGAGAATATCGGACATGAGATTACACAAGTATACGCCGTTCAATTTGTTGATCCGGATCTGTATGAGGTGGAGCAATTTCAAGTAACTGAGCAAGATAAGATAACTATCGCAAAGTGGATATCCATATCGGAATTTATAAATGGAGAAAGGTTCCTATATCCTAACGGTTTAACCGAGTTGCTGACATTGATTAACTTAGAGAGTGGTGAGTAAAATGAATAAAGCAGCTAAGATCTTGACTTCATTGCTAATATTAAGTGTTCTTATGGCTTGTAACAAGGATGACCCATCCGACCCCATTAAGGTGCCGTCTGATCGTTATTCGGATAGCGAGGGGCGAGGGGTTAAAACGATCTTTCCGAATTCGGAGTATGCCAATATCATTACGGTAGACACAGTGAACCCAGAGGGCACCATTAGAGCACGAAGCAGTACTGCATTAGGAGAACTAGTCGTCATAGCAAGTGGACAGGAAGAGGAAGGACATCTAAATACACCGAGTACGGCAGGTGTAGAAGGAGATTACACTTTTCAGGGGAATTACAAGCTGATCAACAAAATTAATGGGAAAGACCAAGTGGTAACTGAACTAAAAGAACTGTCTTTTATTCAGACATCCAAAGAATCTATTAGCTTTGAAAAAGTGAACTTTGAAGAGGCGGATGTTTATTTCCTGACCCCTCAGTATACAGGCGGTCACGGTTTATCTGCTTATGCATTTGTGGTTAATAAGGATAATGGAGAGGCTGCACCTCTTAAGTTTGTTAATCATGGAGCAACAACCGATACTTTAAACTACGCCATGGAACATTTTCCATTCAATAAGAATGGATATTTAATCGTCACTCCAGGAACGTCGGCTGGTACATCCGAAGCTAAGGCGGAGACAGTTCAATATAGATTGGATGTGGTCAACCAGTATTTTATTGCAGACTAGAATAGGGTTGTTGGAAGGATATGACTTGTCATAAATGTAAGCGTTATATTATTCTGGTTTAGAGCGGTTATGAATAGGTGAAACCGAGTTCATGTAGATGATTTTTTTGTGAGAGGGGATTGTTATAATATGATTTATCGCGAATTAGGAAATACCGGCATGAAGATCAGTGAAGTAAGCTTTGGAACATGGGCAATTGGAGGCTCATGGGGAAAGACAAGTGATACGGAAGCGTTAAGATCTCTGGAATATGCAATGGAACAAGGGGTGAATTTCTTCGATACAGCTGATGTATACGGAGATGGTCACAGCGAACAGTTATTAGCTAAGGCAACTAAGGGCAAAGAGGATCAAATATATATTGCGACCAAATTCTGCCGCCAAGGAGATATTGCAGATCCAGCGAATTACAGCTACGAGCAAGTATCTGCGTATTGTGAAGATAGTCTGCGCAGGCTAGACAGAGAGGCGATCGACTTATTTCAAATTCACTGCCCGGCAACAGAAATCCTGAAGGATGGACATGTATTTGAAGTGCTCGATCGTCTCAAGGAACAAGGGAAGATCCGGCACTATGGCGTAAGTGTGGAATCGGTAGAAGAAGGGCTCATATGCTTGAAGTATCCTAACATGAAGAGTCTGCAAATTATATTTAACATGTTCCGGCAGAAGCCATTAGAACAACTGATTCCTGAAGCTTATCAGAACGGCGTCGGACTTCTCGTCAGGCTGCCTCTCGCCAGTGGACTGCTGACAGGTAAGTT
The DNA here is from genome assembly GCF_000732325.1 of Paenibacillus sp. TCA20. Classification (GTDB taxonomy): domain Bacteria; phylum Bacillota; class Bacilli; order Paenibacillales; family Paenibacillaceae; genus Paenibacillus; species Paenibacillus urinalis. Next base: position 5,745 of record NZ_BBIW01000002.1, on the reverse strand, counting down.
TACTGCAGACTATACGTTTGAAGCGGATGATCACCGCCGATTCAATGAGAACGGAGAAGCCTTTAATGTAGGGGAGACCTTTGCCGGACTTGGATTCAAGAAAGGGGTGGAGCTTGCAGATCAGTTACGGTGGATTGGAGAAGGCCGTCCATCTATGGCTAGTGCTGCGCTGCGCTGGATTCTGGATCATAAGGAGATCACTTCTATTATCCCTGGATTTAAAAATGTCCAGCAGGTGAAGGATAATCTCACGGCACGGGAGACCCAGTCATTTTCAGAAGAAGAGCATCAAAAAATACAGCAGTTTTACCAGGAGAACGTCGTTGATTACATTCGAGGACCATACTAATAAATGAAGTGCCTCATAAGTATGCTATCCGATTGGATATAAAGGAATGGTTCAATGAACAGTAAGGCTTCAAATCCTGCCAATGCCGAAATCGTTGGAAGTAAGATTCTTATTATCGGCATTGTCGCGAGTGGCAAGACTACCTTGGCCCAAAACTTAGCCAAGCAACTCGGTATACCTTGGTATGAGCTCGACTCTATTGTCCATCACCTGACTCCTGCAGGCAGATCTAAACGCACGGCAGCAGAACAAATGGAAGTGATCCGGGAAATTGACGCGAAAGGAACATGGATATTTGAAGGAACCGACCGGGATTCTTATCAAAGTCTATATGCGATCGCGGACAAGATTATATTCCTGGATCCTCCCCTATGGAAGCGAAAAATTCGGATCATGACGCGATTTGTTAAACAAAAGCTTGGGATCGAACGATGTCACTACAAGCCGGATTTGTCGATGCTTAGAAGGATGTACATATGGACGAGCGAATTCGAGCAGAACCGGGAGCATTTTGAGTCTAAGCTCCAGCGATACGATGAGAAAGTGATCCGGTTGAGAGATACGAAGGACATCCTCCTCCTGCGCTAGCCTTCTTAAATTGGCCTCATGTGTGATACAATCAGGTCATTGTTGTTGAAATCATTAGAGGAGATGAACTTAAGTGCAAATATTGATTGTACTTGGAAGTATACTGATGGTTATAGCCGTAGCTCTGGGCGCATTTGGTGCGCATCTACTTAAGAGTAAATTCGAAGAAGGGAAACAGAAAGTATACGAAACCGGTGTCCAGTATCATTTAATTCATGCGTTAGCGATCATCATAGTGGGAATTCTGGCGGGTCAGTATCCGGAAGCAGGACTGCTCATAACAGCAGGGTGGTTGATGGCGGTTGGAATTCTGTTGTTCTCCGGAAGCTTATACATACTCAGTCTGAAAAAGATCCGAATTCTCGGTCCCATTACACCACTGGGCGGGCTTTCCTTTATCGTCGCCTGGATCCTTGTTGCCATTGGCGTAATGTAGAGAATGAAGAAGTAGTAATAAGATATCATATATCATCAATTAGGAAAGTACCTATTTTATTAGTGTACTTTCCTTTTTTTGTTCGAAGATTCAAGCGCCTAATATTTATGCGCTGATGTTGAATCGACACCGTTATTTTTTAAACCGGCTGCATAAAACGGCCCATTAATGGTAATTGTGGATATAATTTGAGCCATTTGTTCAGGAGTTTCTTCTCCTTCACTATTCAGCCATTGCTGGATCACTCCAATGTGGGCAGAGGCGATGTATGAAGCTAAATAGGGAGCTGGAACAAGTAGATTCTCTTCTTTGATTAGAGGGTGTGAACGGTTTCCGAATATTTTGTTCCACATAAACTGCTTCAGTGTGGTTTGGAAGGTCAGATCTCCTTTTGGACTTAAAACAGCTCTCATAAACCGCTTGTTTCTATGCAAACATTTAAAAATGGAAACAGCGATCGTAAGAGGCAATTGTGGAGTGGTCTTCATTTCGGTAACGATATCCGGGAATTTCTCTTCCGCCAAATGTCCCAATTCATGCATAAGCTCTTCCTGACATTTTCTCATTAAGTCAAACTTATCCTGATAATGAGCATAGAAGGTTCCTCGGTTGATTCTTGCCTTTGTGGTTATATCTTTTACAGTAATGGATTCAAAGCCTTTATCCTCCATTAACTCAATTAATGCTTCTCGAATAGATTCTTTTGTACGAATAACACGCAGATCCATGTTCTGATTACTCAAGTTCCTTCCTCCTACCCAACACTTTGCTATCATGTGTACTTTAAGCGACGCATCTTCTAATTCTGATTATTGGATTCAGATCATTCTCCAGCTATAATAAGCTCCAGATAAACAACATGTTGTTCATTTCAAGCTATATTATACGGAAAGTGAGAGGATTTCAATCCTATGTTCAAGAACAAACTTCTTATCATGGCGCCAGTCATTGCGTTGGTTGTTGTGTTTATTTTTTCACTGACATTATTTCCGACGGTTCAGCCACAAGCCAAAAACTTACCTATTGCCATTGTTAATGAGGACGAAGGAGTGGAGGCTCCAGGTCAACCTCAGATGAATATGGGGCAAACCATCGTTGACAATGTTCAGAAATCGACAAGTACAGAAGAGGATGCTCCAGTTCAATGGATAGAAGTAACGGATGCAGACGCGGTTCAGCAGGGATTAGATCAGCAGCAATATTATGCAGCCTTAGTCATTCCTCAGGACTTTAGTGCCAAACAAGTATCTTTACAGTCACCCGAGCCTTCATCTCCTGAGGTGCAGATTTATATCAATCAAGGAATGCATATGGCGGCATCCTCAGCAGCGAGTCAAATATTGAATGGAATCATTGACAACATGAACGTAAATGTTCGCAATCAAATACTTGAAGGGTTTGAAGCACAAGGTCAGACATTGACACCAGAACAGGCATCACTACTAGCAATGCCAATTGTCAAGAATGTGATCAATGTAAATGAGGTTGGTCAATACAGCGCGAATGGTAATGCTCCCGTATCTCTTTTTCAGCCCTTGTGGATAGGAAGTTTAGCTACGGCTGCCATTATTTTTATGGCTTCTAGCAAAATGCTGCTGCGTACGAAGAAAGAAAGTCTCATGCTAAAAATCGGACAGATCTTAATTGGAGTTGTTGCAGCGCTGGTGATTGGGTTCGGTCTAACTTGGATTGTTGATGGTATGGTTGGATTAAATATTCCAGATTTCTATGATACCGCCATATTTTTATCCATTACTGCCCTAAGTTACTTGTTAATGATATTGGCTGTCATGTCTTTAGTCGGGTTTAAGGGAATTGCCATATTTGCCTTATTACTGTTCTTCGGGGCACCTTTATTGTCACTCGCACCTGAAATGCTGTCTCCGTTCTATCACGATTACATTTACTCCTGGCTGCCGATGCGCTTTATGGTAGAAGGACTTCGACCAATACTATTCTTTGGTCAAGGGCTCAGCTGGAATTCTGATCTATCGGTCCTTGTGTGGATTGGAATCGTAAGCATGCTAGTGATACTTGCTACAGCAGTAAGAGCAGTGAAAGTACAAAAAGATCACGAACATCAAACCGCAGAGGCCGCAAATTGATTTCACAAGAACAGGTGAACCAGGATTCGTACTGGTTCACCTGTTCCACTGTTAAATTGCCCGATTTTATTAAGAAATACCGACTGAAATTCGAATGATGAAGTTGTTATGATCCTTTTCGGTAACATAGTTTAACAGATCCTCCTCATATACCTGTCCCGTTATCCTCCTGTTTTGACTCGTTATAAACTCTTTTAACCTCGAATATGTCGTATTCATGGTTTCATAAGACCCAACATGATCCATAACGGCATATAAGCCTTTCGGTTTAATGATGGTCTTCTCTCCTGGAATCGGCTCCTGGATCTTGTTCGCAACATAATTCGGATAATAGTTCCCTGATATAAATGTCTCTCTCTGCATAATGGTCCAGGCTGAAAATGAATGAATAATATAATGATCTTCACAATATTTACGATGCTCGCTTAATTTTAAGGCGAAGTCTGTATCACTATTTTCCTCTATACTAGTGGCAATATAATATTCTTCCTCACAATACTCTTCAACCGGTATGTTTCTAAGTCCCTTTTTCGCTTTTTCCGTCATATGCAGAGCATCTTCCAACAAATTTTCCATTTGCAGCATCCTTTGGAGCTCGATCTTGAGATCCTTCTGTTTTTGCTGTATAAGATGAACGAACTGATCTGTACTTTGATTGTGCAAGAATGTCTTGATCTCCTTCAGAGAACTCCCTGTCTTCTTTAATACATCAATAATATCAAGGGTATAGCATTGCAGAATGGAGTAATAACGGTACCCGTTCGTATGAACGTATTCAGGCTTCAACAGTCCAATTTCATCATAGTGAAACAAGGTATGCTTGGTGACGCCGCAGATTTTAGCAATCTCACTAGTGGTAAAATATTTATTCTGAATTTTTGACAACGGGGCAACTCCTTTGGATTTACAATTATTCATCTCTAATTATAAAGATCAGCAGGGCACTTGACTATAGGGTTACCCGATAGTTTATGGTTTAGTATAGTGTGATGATTTCACAACTTAGAAGAGAAGGTAGTTAGAGGTGGAGTATGAATTCTTTAATGAAAAACAGAGTATTTCTTATCGTGCTGTCAGCGGATCTGCTACAGCAGATGGGGATATGGATTCGCAATATGGCACTACTTTTTTACATCATGGACCAAACGAACAATAATCCGACCGCGGTTTCACTGCTAACTGCCTTAGAGTACTTACCGATCTTCATTTTCTCCCTGATTGGTGGTACCTTTGCAGATCGCTGGAATCCCAAGAAAACAGTAATATTAGGCGACACGTTAAGTGCTTTATCCATGTTAGCCATCCTATATCTGGTTTCCATCGGGGTATGGCAGGCGGTATTTGCAGCTACCGTTGTCTCGGCGATTGTCAGTCAGTTCTCACAGCCTTCATCTGCCGTATTATTTAAAAAGCACATTCCGAATGAATTGGTGGGTACAGCTGTTGGATTTAATCAGAGTCTTATGGCTATGTTCACCATTTTCGGACCGATGCTTGGAACGTTTGTGTATACGCAGCTGGGAATTACGTCTTCCATTACTGCATTGATTATTATCTTTACAATAGCGGCCATTATTCAACTATTCCTGCCGTCATCGAGCCGAACCGAACGAGTGAGTAAGACCTCACCGCTAAAAGATATCAAAGAAGGTTTTGCGTATGTAATGAGCAACACAAATTTGAAGCTCATTGCAATTATGTTCCTCATATCGGGTCTTGGGTGGGGGATAACGCAGCCGCTGGATGTGTTCGTAACCATGGAGCGCTTGGGACTGCCTAAAGAGAACGTCCAGTGGTTTGCAGCATCGGAAGGTGTGGGCATGCTGGTCGGGGGAGCCATCGCAGCTGTATTAGCAGCGAAAATCAGCCGTCACCGCAGAGTCATTATATCCGTCACAATGGCTATATGGGCTTTCATTACCGTGGTTGAAGTCCTCTCTGTATGGCCGCTGGTTACAGCAAGCGCGAGAATACTCTCCGGTGTGGCGACCGCTTTCTTTCAGGTCACCTTCAGTGCGATGATGATCCAAGAAATCAAGGAAGAGTATATTGGAAGAACGAATGGCATTATGATTCCGCTCATGATGGGAGGTATGCTGCTCGGAAGTGCATCCTCTGGATTTATTGTGAATCATTTAGATCTTATGGGTACCTACTTCCTGGCCGCCGGAATCACCTTATCCTGTGTCATTTTTACACTTCGCTTAAAGACCAATCCGATGAAGGATGATGTTGTGAGTAATGTATGACCCAAAAAAAGCNCGGAC
>NZ_BBIW01000003.1 GCF_000732325.1 Paenibacillus sp. TCA20 | reverse complement strand
GAATCCATGATTTAAGAAATGGATGTATCTAATTACTTGTTATCGCTAGTGCTGACTTCTGCCACTTTCATGGCTACGCCTTTTGCATCCTTCGGTACGGATCGCTTAATAAAGAAGGCGAGAACCAGTGCAACAACGGTAACCCCAGTAGCAATAATAAACGAGAAGTTAATACCGTTGATTTGCGCATCATTTGCTAATTGAAGCATTGCAGCTTGATCCTGTGGATTAATATCTGCCATATGCGTATCCACATAATGAGTCGTACGGTTACTGAATATGGTGATAAAAATAGCTGTTCCGATGGCTCCGAATACGGTACGCAGTGTGTTTAGCATAACCGTTCCGTGAGCATTCAGATTTTGAGGTATATCATTCAAGGCAGCGGTTTGAACCGGCATCATGAGAAGTGACATACCGAACATCCGAAGCGTATACACGATAATCAGCTGTGTATATGATGTATCCATCGTTAACGTGCTGAATTCCCATGTTGTAATAATCGTAATGACTAGACCGATAATACTCAGCCATTTTGCTCCAAATTTATCAAACAAGGAACCGGTGATCGGGGACATGATACCCATAACGATTGCACCTGGAAGCATCAGCAGCCCGGAATCAAGAGCACTGATTCCACGAATCGTTTGCAAATAAATGGGCAGGAGAATCATACCTGAGAACATGGCCATCGTTACGACGATCAGAACCGCTGTGTTCAGCGTGTACATAGAATTCTTGAACACTCTGAACTCGAGCAGTGGATCATCCATCTTGAATTGACGAAGGACAAACACCAATAAGGAGATCGCACCCACAACCAAGCAAGTGATAACGATCGGATCGTTCCAGCCGTTAGAGCCGGCATCACTGAAGCCATACAACAGTCCGCCAAAACCGATTGTTGATAAAATAACCGAAGTAATATCAAGCGTCGGATTGGATACTTCTGTAACATTTTTTACAAACTTCATTCCCACAAGCACGGCGATTACAGCAATTGGGAGAATAATGTAGAATAGCAATTTCCAGCTGTCAAAGGTTTGAACAACCCATCCAGATAATGTAGGGCCGATCGCTGGAGCCAGGATCATGGCAAGACCAATCATCCCCATCGCACGTCCACGCTGTTCAATTGGGAATATATTAAGGATAACAACGGATAACAACGGCATGATAACACCTGCACCTGCTGCCTGAACAATGCGCCCCGTCATAAGGATAGCAAAGGTAGGGCTTAATGCACACAGCAAAGTACCTATTGTAAATAAAGTCATTCCGGTAATGAAAATTTGTCTAGTCGTAAACTTCGCCATCAAATACGCAGTAATGGGGATCAGAACGCCATTGACGAGCATAAAGCCAGTGGATAACCATTGGACTGTTGTTGCACCTACGCTGAGATCCTCCATAATTTTAGGCAAAGCTACGTTAAGTAATGTTTGGTTCAAAAAGGCTACAAACGCACCTAGCAGCATCGCAAATAAGATTGGACCTTTTTTGAATTCGATCGTCTTTCCAGACTGATTTGCAGCAATACTACTCATATTAATCAATCATCTCTCTTTCTCCATCTTTTCAAGCATCAAGGAATGAATACGAAGCAAATTATCGATATCCTCCCTTGGTAAATCCATCATATGAGATACTTTAGACATCCATAGCTCATAGACTCTCTTCTGAACTTCTCTCCCTTTCTCCGTAACCTGAAGCTCCAATGACCTCCGATCATGAAGGCATCTGCCTCTCTCCACAAGCTCAGCCTTAACAAGACGGTCAACGACACCGCTCGTTGTACTGCTGCCCATGTGACAGAGCTCCGCTAATTCAGCCAATCCAATGTTAGGATGCTCAATTAGGATGGATAATACCAGCATTTGAATACGGGTAATCTCCTTCTCCTCTTCCTGCTTCCAGAATAGTCGATGAAAGCTCTGGTTCACTTGACGAAAGGACGAGAATATCTGGTACATCTCATCGTATTCCAGCATGATACTCACCTTTGCTACAAAATAATTATTTTACAAAATATTTCGTATACGAAATATAAGGAGTACAAAGTAATATTATAGACCGATTTTAAAAATAGTCAACACCTTCTATATGTAATTATTTTCTTATCATATATATTGCCCAAACAAAAAAGGAATACGCAGCACGTATCCCTTAGAAAGTTAAAACAGATTCATTTGTATCAAGAGGTTTGCTTCGTTGGAGAGCTTTGGGAAGTGATCTTGGTCAGCAGGTAGACAAGCAGCTGTTGATTGTGTGAAGATATCTTGCCAAGTGTCCCGCTGATAAAATCTTCACGGATAATCATTCCGCGCTGTGCCTCTTGTTTTCCTCTCTCTGTTAATGTGACCCACACAATTCGGCGATCGCGATCGTCTCTGCTGCGAAGGATAAGTTCATTCTTCTCCATACGATCGAGCAGCATCGTAATAGCTGCTGGTGTTGTAGACAGATAAGGAATGAATTCGGACGGCTTCATACGAGGCTGCTCGGACAACAGTTCAAGCACTGTCAGCTGAGCCTCAGTTAGTGCAGGAGCAAGGGCCTGATCCATATGGGCTTTGTAGTCCTTCGTCAGCCTTGCCCATAGTTTGGCGAATTCAGAAGAATGCATCTGTTCTTCTCCCCTCTCTTGTAGAAATTAAGTGCTTGCTTTGATCATTAATTATTTAGCTGATGAATCATTTCGCTCTTTTTAATGCAATTCCTTCCCCATTTTGGCGACTCGACCGGTATCGACGAAGGTTCTTAATCTTTGCAATGTAACGTCAAAAAAAGCCCCTGATGCCGTATTCTGGCGTATCAGAGGCTCTTATGACATATTTTAGGATGACGTATCATCCGCCCGATTATCTATGATCTGTACAATTGAGTCATTCTTCTCTACGCTGACCAGCGCTTTGCCAGTACTTCGCTTATCAGAGATCGGTGCCGATTCTGTAGAAAATCCAAGCATTTTGCCTTGATCTGTCAACGCGAGCAGCCGCAACGGTTCTTTGACATGGTATGCAGCGACGATTTGACTGCCATTCGGCTTAACACGTTTGCCTTCCTTGAACTCGAAGGTGGCAACACCTTTGCCGCCGCGGGATTGCAGCGGATAATCAAGCAGAAGGGATCTCTTTCCATAACCAAGATCCGTTATTGTGAAGATCTCTCCTTCATCCTCATCAACCCATACCGCAGTAACGAGCTCATCCTCGTCTTTTAATTGAATACCTTTCACCCCGCCGGATACACGGCCCATTGTGTTTACTTCATCCTCAAGGAATCTGACACTTTGGCCCAGCTTGGAGACTAGCAGAATGTGCCTTCCTCCCGTACTGAGATGGACACGGATAACCTCATCATTCGCTCCAACCTTGCATGCGGCAACTGCGGAGGAACGCTTGGTCACGTAGTCTTTTAGCGCGGTGCGCTTAATCTGCCCTCTCCGTGTTACAAAGACGAGACTTGCCTCTTCTTGTTCGAAGCTGCGTACCGGTATAATGGTGACGACCCGATCTTCCTTCGATAATGGAATGACGTTAACAATTGCTGTTCCCGGGTCCTTCCATTTGAATTCCGGCACCTGATGAACTGGTAGAAGGTAATATTGCCCCCGCTGTGTAAACACAAGCAAATTATCCAGCGTATTTACATCATAATAAGAAGAGATCACATCGCCTTCAATTACACCCGAGCTGCTCCGGTCTCCCCCTGAACGAGTAAAGGAGAGCTTACTTGTGCGCTTGATGTAACCTTCGTTGGACAATGTCACGAGCACATCCTCCGAATTGACGAGAACCTCAAGATTCACCTTCAGCTCCTCTACCTCTTCCTGAATAGAAGATCGGCGTTCTATTCCGTACTTCTCGCGGATTTCTTTGAGTTCCTTCCGAATGATACTGATGAGCTTCCGATCACTTTCGAGAATACTCCGCAGCTCGGCGACTTTCTTCTGGATCTCATCCAGCTCTTTTTGCAGTGTAGTGATCTCTAGGTTCGTTAGACGATACAGCTGCAACGTAAGAATAGAGTCTGCCTGGCGCTCCGTAAAGCCAAACATCCATTCCAGGTTGTTCTGGGCATCCTGCCGATTCTTGGACGCTTTAATGGCTGCAATAACTTCATCCAAAATGTTAAGGGCTTTAACAAGTCCTTCAAGGACATGCGCCCGGTCCTCGGCTTTTTCGAGATCGTATTGCGTCCGATGGGTCACAACCTCGCGCTGATGTGCAATGTAAGCTTCAAGTATCGGCTTAAGCCCAAGCTGATGAGGCGCTTTATTAACGATAGCCACCATATTGAAGTTATACGTGACCTGAAGATCTGTTTTTTTGAGCAAATAGTTAAGGATCCCTTGGGCATCCGCTTCTTTCTTGAGCTCAACGACAATACGCAAGCCTTCACGCCCGCTCTCGTCACGCACTTCAGCAATACCTTCGATCTTCTTCTCCAGGCGAATCGTTTCCATCGCGGTAACCAGCCGTGACTTAACAACCTGATAAGGAATTTCGGTGATGACAATCTGCTGCTTACCGCCCCGCAAATTTTCGATTTCGGTCTTGGAACGAATATAGATGCGGCCCTTGCCTGTACGATAGGCGTCCAGAATTCCACTTCCGCCCATAATGATACCGCCTGTTGGAAAGTCCGGTCCTTTGATGAAGGTCATAATTTCTTCAAGAGAGATGGAAGGCTTCTCCATAACAGCAATACATGCATCAATCACTTCTCTTAAATTATGTGTCGGAATCTCTGTAGCGAAGCCAGACGAGATCCCGCTTGCCCCATTCACAAGCAGATTCGGAAAACGGGATGGGAGAACAACGGGTTCTTTGGCCGTGTTATCGAAATTGTCTTTAAATAGAACTGTACGCTTCTCAATGTCGCGTAGAATTTCCATAGCAATTGGTGATAAACGTGCTTCGGTATAGCGCATTGCTGCCGCCGGATCATCATCCTGTGAGCCCCAGTTTCCATGTCCGTCGATAAGCACATGTCCCATCTTCCAAGGCTGCGCCATACGCACCATTCCCTCATAGATGGAGGAATCCCCGTGGGGATGATAATTACCCATGACATCACCGACAGTTTTCGCAGATTTGCGGTACGGTTTGTCAGGCGTATTGTTTGAATCGTACATGGCATACAAGATACGACGCTGAACTGGCTTGAGACCATCACGCACATCAGGTATCGCCCGATCCTGAATAATGTATTTAGAATAACGACCGAATCGATCGCCTACCACTTCTTCTAGAAATGCCGGTAAAAACTGTTCAGATAAACTCATTCAAAGCACCTTCTATTCTTCGTACTCTGTAAAATCTACGTTTTCAACGATCCAGCGCTTACGCGGATCAACCTTATCACCCATTAATGTGGTTACTCTTCTTTCGGCCTTGGCTGCATCTTCAATCTTCACCTGCAGTAAGGTACGAGTATCCGGATCCATCGTCGTCTCCCACAGCTGCTCCGGATTCATCTCTCCTAGACCTTTATAACGCTGTAACTCATAATTTTTGCCGAATTCCTTCAGGTAAATTTGCAGTTGATCGTCCGTAAATGCATAGCGCACCGTTTCAAGCTTGCCGGTCTTGCGGCTGATCTTATATAGAGGAGGCTGTGCAATATACACCTTGCCTGCATCAATAAGTGGCTTCATATAGCGATAAAAGAATGTTAGCAATAATACCTGAATATGCGCGCCGTCTGTATCCGCATCCGTCATAATAATGATCTTGGAGTAATTGCTGTCTTCTACAGCAAACTCAGTGCCGATTCCTGCACCGATGGCAGACATGATCGCCCGGTATTCTTCGTTCTTCATAATATCGGCCAGCTTCGCCTTCTCCGGATTCATCGGCTTGCCCTTGAGCGGTAAAATAGCCTGAATCTTGGAATCACGTCCTTGCTTCGCTGAGCCGCCGGCAGAATCACCTTCAACGATAAACAGCTCATTACGAGAGTAATCTTTGGACTGTGCCGGTGTCAGCTTACCGCCCAGATTAGAGCTTTCGCTCCGTTTCTTACCGGATCGCATATCGTCTCTCGCTTTACGGGCCGCTTCTCTCGCTCTGGAAGCCTGAACTGCCTTCTTAATCAACGTCTGTGCAACCTGCGGATTCTCTTCGAGAAAACGCTGCATGCTCTCGGTAACAACCTGGTCCACTGTACTGCGGGCTGACGCACTGCCGAGCTGGTCTTTGGTCTGGCCAACAAACTCTACTTCGGACATTTTCACACTGATGACAGCCATCATGCCTTCGCGGAGGTCGTTACCCTCCAAATTTTTGTCTTTTTCCTTAATCATGCTCGTACGCCGCGCATATTCATTCATGATTCGCGTATAGGCCGTCTTAAAGCCGGTTTCATGTGTTCCGCCGCCGCGTGTAGGTATAGAGTTAACGAACGATACAATCGTTTCGGTATATCCTGCGTTATACTGGATTGCAATTTCGACTTCGATATCCTCTTTTTCTGCATTGAAATGGATGACATCTGTCAGAAGATCCTTGCCTTCATTCAGATAGGCGACGAATTGACTTGCCCCACCTTCGTAGTAATACTCGTCTTGATTGCCGCTGCGCTCATCCTTAAGCACAATTCGCAGCCCTGAGTTCAGGAATGCGATCTCCTGCAGACGCTCAGCCAGTGTATCGTAGCTTAACGAGATACCAGATTTAAACACTTTGATGTCCGGCTTGAATCTTACCTTGGTACCGGTTTGCCGTGTGTTACCCATGACTTCAAGACCCGTAACCGGCTCCCCGACATGCTCCGTTCCCTTCTTATCTACCCAGTATTCAAAGCGCTGCCGGTGAATCTTACCCTCTCGATAAATTTCTACCTCCAGGAACTCGGATAAAGCGTTCGTTACCGAGGCGCCGACACCATGGAGACCACCGGATTTTTTGTAACCGCCTCCGCCAAACTTTCCGCCTGCGTGCAGTATCGTATACACGACCTGGGGCGTAGGAATTCCTGTCTTGTGCATCCCTGTCGGAATGCCTCGTCCATTATCCTGCACCGTAACAGATGCGTCTTTATGTAGCGTAATTTCAATCTTGTCACAGTATTTTGCTAAATGCTCATCGACAGCGTTGTCGACAATTTCCCAGACTAAATGATGTAAGCCAGAGCTACTTGTGCTGCCAATGTACATACCCGGTCTTTTTCGTACAGCGACAAGTCCCTCCAGCACTTGAATGTCGTCTGCTCCATAACCGGTATTCCTGGATACGTCAGCAGATAGATCCATCTCTTGGGTCATGAATGCTCCCCCTCTTATGCCTTCACTCTTCATGAATGATCACACTTTTAAAATTTATTTAGATAAATGAATCAATTTCATAATACCTTTAGCTGCTTCAATCAAGGGTATATATCGTTTCAAATTCACCTTTTTAATGATTTATGAAATTGATAGAGATAAAGAACGAATAAAGTTGTCTTCAAGCTATGCTGTTCTCAGCTTAAAAATGCAAACAGATGTTTCTTATCCTTGTCCATTTTAATTCAAGATATCCCGTTTCGTAAAGACAAGGAATGAAACAACCAGTGAACTTATCCCCCATACACTCAGTACACAGAGCGAAAATAGAAGCGTCATGCCTTCTATTGGCGGCAAATTCCCGGCTAAATAACCAGTCAGATTTAAATTTACCATGAATAAATATTTTGCGCTGTCCCAAGAGGAGGCCATATTCGTCAATATTGTGCCGGCGATCAGTGCGGCCATCATAATGACGATGCTTGCGGATGTGCTTTTTACAAGGGTAGATACCATAAAGGACAGCACTGCCACAATGATACTGACAAACCATATCAATCCGGACTGCATCAGCAGATACTCCCACTGCTCCACCGCATGCACTTTGCTCATATCCACATCAGAGCCATGAATCTGAAACCCGGTAAAGATGGGGAAGGTAAAGCCCTTAAATCCGAAAAACAGACCTGAAATAAGATAACAAATGACAAATACAGCAAGAACAATAAGCGATACAAACATCAGCAGTGTGATTAGTTTGCTCAGCAGAACCTTCCAACGCTTGACGGGTCTTGTAAGCAGCATCTTAATCGTCCCCGTCGTCCTCTCGCCGGATACGAGATCAGAAGCCATGGCAACCACAAGCAGAGGAATAAACAAATTGATGGAATTGTTCATGAACTCTCTCGTAAACGTGACTCCGCTCGGTTCATTCGGATTGATATCGTGATCTAAATAGTACTGAAGCTGTTGAATGTATATTCGCCGATATTGCTTCCACTCTTCCGGCACACGATCACTGCCTAGTGAATTCTGATTATCCGTGATTGCCTGCTGCATTTCAAGCCGCCAGTCATGCCCGAACTTTTCACGTTTTGTTTCAGCTTCTCTCATCTGCGCGTACGTAAACATCGGCGTTAATACGACTAATACCAGCAGAATGACATAAAACCTCTTTTTCTTGATCATTTTAATTACTTCATTTCGAACAAGAGGCAGCACACTATTCAAACAATTCACCTTCTGTCATCTTCAAAAATAATTGTTCGAGCGTAGGATTTACTTTTTGTACTCCTTCTACTTGAATTCCGGCACGCACCATAGTTCTTACCAGATCCGGAATCAGACCTTCGGGCATTTCCGTAATAATGGCGTTATTGCCCAGGCTTGCCGTCAAAGTATCATCCAGCATGCTCGTATCCGCAAGCTCTCTAACCTGCGGATGGCTGAGCAGCCAGCGGACCCCTTCTTCCCTGGGAGATAAATGCCAGATCGTAATATTGCTGTGATCCTCAATGAGCTCATCAACCTTGCCTACTGTAAGAATCTCTCCGTTACTTATAATCGCAACTCTATCACACATAAGCTGAATCTCGCTAAGCAAATGGCTGCTGACAAACACTGCAAGTCCTTCATCCGCAAGCTTGCGTATAAAAGCTCTGAGCTCCTTGATCCCCTTTGGATCAAGTCCATTGGTCGGCTCATCCAGAATTAACAGCTTCGGATCACCAAGAAGGGCTTGGGCAATGCCCAGTCTCTGTCTCATGCCAAGAGAATATGTACTGACTTTCTCGTGAATTCGCTGATCAAGACCCACAATATGGGCAACTTCATTAATGCGTTCTTCGGTAATACCTGGCTGCATTCTCGCAAAATGCTCTAAATTTTCATATCCGGTCAGGTAGGAGTACATTTCTGGATTCTCCACGATGGAGCCTACATACTTCAGCGCTTGCTCCGGTTGTCGATGCACAGAATATCCGCATACACTCACTACTCCCTTCGTGGGCTTGATCAAGTCCACCAGCATACGAATCGTCGTAGTCTTCCCTGCTCCATTGGGACCTAGGAAGCCGAATACTTCTCCAGCACGAACCTCAAATGAAACATCCTTGATAATCCACTTTTTCTTAATCTTCTTCTTTAAGTGCTCAACTGACAACACAATCTCACTCGTATTATTCGTCATCTGACTCCACCCTTTGACCATGTACATCATGAATTCCCAGCACTTCAATGATCCGTTCAGCGATTTCCTCATATCCCTGTGCATTGGGATGAAAATGATCGGAAGCCAGCAATTGCGGAACACTATGCTCAAATAGATCAAACGTTTCCGCCATCATCATCTGATCATCTGTATTAATAAGCTGCAGCGCCTGACTATTCCAAGCAGATACCACGGTATTACCCAGCAGCTTCATATCAGGCAAATCACTGAAGGGATTATATAAACCCACATATACGATCCAGGCTTCTGGATTAATATCCGCAATTTTTCGTAAAATTTCTTTGAGATTCGTTGTCGCAGCCGGCAAAGTATCATACAGCTCTTCAGCATCAGGCAGCTCAGCTGCTCCCTCTTCATACGCCTCAGCTGCCTTGAATAAGTCATTGCCTCCAATGGACAGCAGAATTAAATTAGATTGCTTTAATACGTACTGTACTCCCGTCTCATCCAGCTGCGGCAGCAGCCCTTCTGTAGTCAAACCATTAATGGCCAGATTGGCTGTAACTCGAACCTCATTCTCTTCATCCTGCAGCATTCCAACCACACGTCGAATAAAGCCTTTACCATCGTCATCTCCGGTTCCCTTCGCAAGAGAATCTCCAATGGCTGCTACTTTTATTTCTGCACTTTGCTCCAGCGGCGCTGCCAACGGTACTTCACGATCTGCCCCTTCATCTTCCATAAGTACGGTATTCCCCGATGGAGCGATAATATCCTGCACCGCCAAGACAAAACCGGTGACAAGAATAATGGTCACTATCATTGAAGCAGTACTTACAATTGCCCATATTTTTGTTGAAGATTTCACAAGGACCTTCCCTCCACAACAATTTATTCATCATATTCCTGATAAAAAGTACTTAATGAGGTTATATGCAAAAACCGGATTATTAGGATCGTCCAAATTCACTCTAAATTTACAACCCGAAAATGAATTATTTTCATATTGTAAAAGCGTTCTAATGATAAACATAAAACTTCAGGCCTCGATTTGCAAATAATCACCAAAAAAAAGAACCTCCGGTTACGGAGATCCCAAAACAACAGCATAATATGTTTGCACCTAAAAAATATGGCATTTTGCTTGAGATGACTTAAGGGTCATTTAAAGCCTTACTAACTGAATCAATTTCATATTACCTTGATAATGCGTTATGAAATTCATTTGACAAAAACTTATTTTCCGACAAATTCCTGAGCCCAGTAACCATTCACATACCCTACACCAATAAGTGTAAAGTTTTTGTTCATGATGTTGGCTTTGTGTCCAGGACTGTTCATCCATGCTTTAACTACTTCAGCAGGTGTTTTTTGCCCTTTGGCAATGTTCTCACCAGCATAGCTGTAGCTGATACCGAAAGTCTTCATCATATCGAATGGAGAACCGTAAGTTGGAGATGTGTGACTGAAGTAATTGTTGTCACTCATGTCCTTCGCTTTCGCTACGGCCATTTTTGTCAGATTCGTATGAATTGTAAGTGGTTTGAGACCACCTGCTGCACGTTCCTTGTTAACCAAGGCAACAACTTCCTTCGCATATGCGGAGACAACAGAGCTGGAGTCTGTAGAAGTGTTACCAGAGCCAGAATTGGAACCAGTGTTAGATCCCGTATTGGAACCAGTGTTAGATCCGGTGTTAGATCCGTTGCTAGATCCTGTTTCAGATCCAGTATTCGAGCCTGTGTTAGATCCTGTATCCGGTTTTTGAGTTGTGTTACCACCAACGGTAATGACTTTCCCGCCGATCGTAATCGTGTTACCATCAACCTTCACGTCATGACCATTTTCCTTAAGGAAATCTAAAATGGATTGCTGATAGCTTTCGAGCTTATCCTTAGCTGGAGAAGCGGAAGCTACACCAGCGCCTGGCAGAAGCATTCCTGCTGCAAGAACTGCACTCAAGCTACCAGCGATGACTGTTTTCTTAATAGACGATCTCTTCAAAAATATCAGCTCCTAGTTATGAAATATTACAATTTTGTAACTGGTATGTTTAGGATTATAACAGCACTTTTTCGATTTGTTAACCCATAAATTTTGGTAAAGGTTAAATTTACGTAACCAAAATGTAATAATTCCGACAGCTTGAACGATTCCATTCTGCTAGATTTACACTCTTCACTTCATAGTTTTGACCTGCGTAAAATGCGGAAACAAAAAAACCTAACGATCAGAGATCGTTAGGTTAAGTTAGCAGTGTCTTATTAGAGACCTGCCTGACATATAATATGATCTATTCGGATTACAGCTTCTTGCTGAACCGGTATCCATGTTTCGTAAAGCCAAGATGCTCATAAAAACTGTAAGACGGCTTATGCTGCTCTCGATTGCCCTCGATAATAAGCAGTTTCTGACTGCCGTGCTCGCTTGCCCAAGATTCCGCATATTCCAAAAGTCTACGGCCAATACCTTCTCCGCGATGCGCTTTGCATACAATCAAAGATGTAATTTGTGCCGCTTGTTCTGGATCTGAATGCGTTTGAACACACTGCAGACCTAGCATTCCTACAACCTCTCCATCCATTTCCGCCACCAGCATACAGGTATTATCATTCACCTGGGCAGATTCAATCCTCTCCCGCATAACTCCTGGCGTCGTTGGATAGCTGACCTCATGCATGAGATGTGTAACACACTCTGCATCCTGCTTCTCACATGAGCGAATGGTCAGAACTGGGGCTTCTACATTACTTAACATGGTTTACCTCCACTTTCAGCAAATTTGCGGCCTGTGTTGCCGTTTGGCGTGCTTCTTCTACACTGCTGGCTGCACTGAGTGCAACAGCCATTCTTCTTCCAACCTTCGTCTCAGGCTTGCCAAATATACGAACCTGGGTACGAGGCAGAGCGAGTGCTTCCGGAACACCTTGAATCATATAAGATGCTGTAATTTCATCTGCCTTCAGCGTTGCAGACGCTCCGGGTGTCAATAGTTCAACACCGGTCACCGGAAAACCGAGAACTGCTCTTACGTGAAGGGCAAATTCCGATAAATCTTGCGTAACCATCGTTACCATCCCTGTATCATGCGGCCGAGGAGAAACTTCACTGAATATGACTCCTTCTCTTGTCAAGAAGAGTTCTACGCCAAACAATCCATATCCACCAAGCTCGTCTGTAATACGCTTAGCGATTTGCTGTGCTTGGATCAGCTGTTCCTCGTTCATGAAATGGGGCTGCCAAGATTCTACATAATCTCCATCCTTCTGTATGTGTCCAATGGGAGGACAAAATACAGTACCAGATGAGGAACGAACCGTAAGCAGCGTGATCTCGCTCTCAAATTCAACAAAAGCTTCTACAATGACACGTGTTGCAATAGCCCTGGCTCCTTCTAGTGCAGCATTCCAGCTTGCTGACGCCTCCTCTGGAGCACGGCATACCGTTTGTCCCTTGCCAGAAGAGCTCATAAGTGGTTTGACAACACAAGGTGTACCGAGTTCTTGAACTGCCTTCTCTAGTTCTTCCAGACTATCTGCAAAACGATAGGCTGCCGTAGGCAAGCCCAGCTCTTCAGCTGCTAACCGGCGTATACCTTCACGATCCATTGTAAGTCTAGTTGCTCTTGCAGTAGGTACAACCCGAAATCCCTCTTGTTCAAGCTCTAGGAGTGCCTCTGTGGCGATCGCCTCGATCTCGGGAATGATAAAATCAGGCTGCTCCTTTCGAATCAAATCTTTGAGTGCTTCTGCATTCAGCATGTCAATACAGTAGGACCTATGGGCGACCTGCATTGCAGGAGCATGGTCGTAGCGATCAACTGCAATTGTCTCTACACCCAGTCTTTGTGCCTCTATAACGACTTCTTTGCCCAGTTCACCGCTGCCAAGCAGCAGCATTTTTTTGGTTTCTGCCGAAAAAGGAGCACCCCACATTTTCTCTCTAATCCCCCTACCTGAGAAATCTATATCTATTTCTCTATTTTCGGGGAACTTGAGACATAATGCAAGAGTGCTCGACTTATTTCTTGTGAATATTACATGGAAATTTTAAATTTCGCGAATAAAATTTACAAAAATCTGAATTGGGCTTCGATCAAGCCATTGTAAATCCCTTGTTTTTGGATAAGTTGTTCATGATTTCCTTGCTCCTTAATTTCACCATGATCAAGCACGATAATGTTATCTGCATTGCGAATGGTGGACAAGCGATGGGCTACCATGAACGATGTTCTTCCTTCAAGTAATACCTTCAGTGCATCTTGAATCTTAAGCTCGGTTTCGGTATCGATGCTCGCTGTCGCTTCATCGAGTATGAGTATCCGAGGATCCGCAAGGAGTGCCCTTGCGAAGGACAGCAGCTGTCTCTGTCCCATGGAGAGAACATTGCCTCGCTCCTCCACTTCCGTTTCGTAGCCTCCAGGCAGTTTCATGATGAATTCATGTGCATTGACGGCTTTGGCCGCTGCCTCGACTTCCTTGTCTGTCGCATCCAATCGTCCGAACCTGATATTATCACGGATCGTGCCTGAGAATATAAACGTGTCCTGCAGCACAATACCAATCTGACTCCGCAGGCTTCGGATTGTAATATCCCGGATATTGTACCCGTCAATCGTCAGCCTGCCATCTGTTACATCATAGAAACGGCTCAGCAGATTAATGATCGTACTCTTCCCTGATCCGGTATGACCAACAAGAGCGATCGACTGACCTGCCTCGACATCAAGATCAATTCCTTTGAGAGCCTGCCGTCCCTTCTCATATTCAAATATGACGTTCTCAAACTTGATATTGCCTTGGATCTTCGGAATCGGCTTCGCTCCTGGTTTGTCAGCGATGCCCGGCTCCTCATCCATGAATTCAAAAATACGCTCAGATGATGCCATCGCCACAAGAAGCTGATTGTACATTTGGCCCAAGCGGTTGATCGGATCCCAGAAGTTGCCGACGTAGTTGGCAAAGGCGACAAGAAGCCCGATGGTCAGCTCCCCTTCTTGAATCAAATAAGCACCAAACCAGAACAAAATGAGGGAACCCACTCCGCCCGTAATTTCAATCAGTGGACCAAACGCTTGGTTCATCGTCGAAGCGCGGTTCCAGGATTTACGGCTCGTCATGTTCATTTGATCAAAGAACTTCATGTTCTCTTCTTCTTGCGTGTAAGCTTGGGTTACGCGAATGCCTTGAATAGATTCATTCAAGTGCGAGTTGATACGCGAGTTCTTCATACGCACATCCTGCCATGCCCGCCGAATCTTCACCCGTAATTTCGTAGAAATAAAGAACATGAGCGGTACCGTCAGAACGACGGCCAGACCCAGCTTCCAGTTAATAAACATCAGAATGACTATAATTCCGACGAGCTGAACACAGTCAATCAGCAGGTTGACTACCCCGTTCGTAAACAGATCCTGAAGCGAGTTAATGTCGTTTGTAATCCGGACCATAACCGAGCCCGCCGGCCGTTTATCAAAAAACGAGAAGGAAAGCTTCTGAATATGCTTGAACAGATCCGATCTTAGATCGTAAATTACCCGCTGCCCAATAATATTCGTATATTTGATCCGGATTGTGGCTGCTCCCCATTGGATAATATAGAGAAGCAGGATTCCACCTGCGATCCAATACAGCAGCGTCAGACTCGGACTGCTTCCATCCGTGGGTGCGATCGCTCTGTCGATAGCCAGACTGGTAAGATAAGGAACGGTCAATTTTGTAACTGTTCCTAGCACCATCATGACAATAACGATCGGAAGCAGCTGTTTGGCGTAAGGTTTCATGTAGGAAAAGAGTCGTGAAAACTGACCCCAGTTAAATGGTTTTTCAATAACTTCATCGTCTTGATAAACAAAACGCTCCTGCGCTTTCTTCTCATTCACACCTGGAATGTTTTGTTTTTCGACAGCTGCATCGTTACTCATGTGTCACCTGCTTTCCAGGCGCCCGTTTAATGCGGGCAATATGATCTGCGTATTGAATATGATATACATCTTGATATTGTCCAGGAGAGCTGATGAGCTCTTCATGTGTGCCCCGCTGAACGACACGGCCTTCATTTAGCACAAGGATCTCATCCGCATGACGCAGCGAAGATATACGATGGGCGATAATAAAGGTCGTTCTTCCCCGCATCACTTCCTGGAATCCGGACTGAATTTCATGCTCTGTTTCCATATCCACCGCACTGGTTGCATCATCGAGGACAAGAATCTTCGGATTCAGCAGCAGCGCTCTTGCGATGGCGATCCGCTGTTTCTGTCCTCCGGACAGCCCCATTCCGCGTTCACCAACAACAGTATCGTAGCCTAACGGCATCTCCATGATGAAATCATGGGCTTTTGCCAGCTTGGATACACGAATAATTTCATCCATCGACACATCCTTCATGCCGTAGGAAATGTTATTACGGATACTGGACGAGAACAAGAAGGTTTCTTGAAAGACCGCCGCAATCTGACTACGCAAGCTTTTGATATTCATGTCGTTAATGTCTATTCCATCAATCTTAATCGTTCCACTCGAAATGTTGTAGGCACGCATAAGCAGCTGGATAATCGTCGATTTGCCTGATCCGGTGCCGCCTAGGAAGCCGACCACTGTCCCTGGAGGTGCATCCAGATTGATATCCACAACAGCAGGAATTTTGTTACCGTAGGCAAACGTAACATGATCGAAGGTGACATGCCCTTTGACATGCTCCGGCACCAGTGTGATAGGATCTTCTCCATCCTGTACGTCAATTGGCTGGTTTAGCAGCTCCAGCACCCGCTCACCAGATGCTTTGGACTGGGTATAGTTATTGATATGAAATCCGATGTTCCACATCGGTCCGATTATGTACCAAATTAAACTAAAGAAAGCAACAAGCTCACCTAGTGTCAGCTCCTGATGGATGACGAGTCTTCCTCCGATGACAAGCAGCAGAACTACGCTGAGGGATGCCAGCAGCTCCATAACTGGGAAGAACTTGGCCCACAGTGAGGAGGCGAAGATTTGATTCGATTTGTAGCGTTCGTTGCGAAGAGAGAACTTATCTACCTCGTAAGGCTCTCGGGCAAAGGATTTAACGGTACGTACTCCGGTAATGTTCTCTTGGACAGCGGTTGTCAAAGAGCTCATAGCCAGCCGCATTTCCTGAAATGCGGGGTGAATCTGGGTTTCAAATTTCAAGGCGACAATGACCAGCACAGGCATAAAAATAAGGGTAAGTAATGTCAGCTGCCAGTTGATGGAGATCATCATAATCGCACCAAAGACCACCATAAGCACCATATTGAGAATCTGGGCAAATCCAAATCCAATAAAGTTACGAATTGCCTCCAAGTCTCCGGTTAGGCGTGACATCAGGTCACCTGTCTTGGCGGTATCATAGTAACGGAAGGACAAGAATTGCAGCTTCTCATAGCATGCATTCCGAAGACGATACGCCAGGTAGTTCCCTAGTCTTGCACCAAAAAATCCGTGTAAAAATTGAAATGATGCTTTGATGATCACTACGCCTAGTACCGATAGGGCAAGCATGGGAACGTATTCATAATTCCCGGGGGTAATGACATCATCAATCAGCACGCGTAGAAGGTTCGGGTACACGAGCCCGAGTGCAGTGGCAATGGCCAAACAAAAAATAGACATAAACATCAAATTCCGTTTGGACCAGAAGAAGCCCTGCAGCTGCCTGAGAACATCCATGTTTCTCCTCCTCAAAAATCTTACTCATCTTGTATAAAATCTTATGAACATTAATGAAGTTTATCACCGGCTTAAAACCCCGGCAAAGCGAAAAAGACCTCATTTTCAGGCTTCTTTTGGTTTGAAAGGGCAATATCAGGAAATAATGGGCAACTCTCAATTAAATAGTCGGATATTCTCAGCTTAGCTAGGTGATGTCAACATAAAAGCATCCCTTTTCGGTTGCCCCGAAAGGAGGGATGCTTCTCAAGGTAATAAACGGTTTAAATTAAACTTTCCTGGGCTTCATTTAATCGTGTGACTAACTCTTCCAGTGTATGGATATCACTCGCGTATTCCAATGCACCGATCAGTCCAGCGATCTCCTCGGACCACTGCTCTTCCATTCGTTCTTTATGATCCATTAGAGAGGCCCGGGTTAAATCTTGAAAATACGTAATCAGATACGCTTCGTTGTGTTCAAGCTCCTGAAGAAGGAGTGCTTTTAATTCCGGCTCCAATGCAGCCTGAAGCTGTTTTCTCCCAGGTCCTTCGAAAAAGTGCTTTGGATTTTTGAAATATTTCCAAACGTTCTTCCAAGCAATCGGCTCTTTCACATCGGTTCTCTTAAGAGTAGGTGTCTCCCAATGGCCAGTAACTTCGGAATACACTTGGATGCCATCCGAAATTTCCGCAAGTCGTCTGCTTGTTCGTTCTGCTTCCTCTTGAGTGAGCCGCTGGCCCTTGCTCTCCATCCGCAGTGTTGTAGCCAGCAGCTCCTGCTCAATTTCGAGATACAGTATTCGCAGAAGTTCTCTTCCCGAGGCATGGAATATCCCTTTAAGATCGCCTTGGTCTTCTCTCAATACAGATGGATGAAAAGCTTCAGACATAAACTCAGACATCCGGTAGCTGATACGCTGTCCGACATGGAATAGCAGCTCTTTCATTTCCTGGGCAATTTCCGCATCCTTGTTAGATGAGCCATAAGCCGATAACAGCTCAAGTCCGTGCTGTTTGATATCCGTCAGCTTCTGCTTGCGGGCCAGGCGCTCGGCTTCTCCCTGTCGGGCATCACGAATCCATTGCTCCACACGCTGTCGAACATAACCGACTTCCTTACTGGCTGCATGGATCGCTAGATCAGGGAGCTCATCTCCGGCAAAATGACTAAACGCACGTTCAAATACAGTGAACCGAGATGCATCCAGCTTGGCTTCATCTCCTTGCTGTTTGGCTTGAAGTGCCAGCAGACTGGATACCGGATAGACCTTAGGAACACGCACCCCATTGTGCTGCAGCTGGTTTGTTACATGCTCCTTAACTAATTCCAGCTCTTCCTCCGAGGATGCCAAGTCTGCTGCATTGATGACAAAAAACATATTATCCAGTGATTTGGCATCCTTGACTCTTCCAAGCTGATTTAGAAACTGCCTGTCACCTTGTGAGAAAGCATGATTGTAGTAAGTGACAAATACGAGAGCATCCGCATTTTTCATATAATTAAAGGTTACACCCGTATGTCTCGCGTTGATGGAATCCGCCCCAGGCGTATCGACTAAAATAATTCCCTGCGAGGTCAATTCACAGTTATAGTACAGATCAATTGAATCCACGAAACAGGACTTCTGCTCCTCTGCCACATAGGCACGGTATTCGTCCATGCTGGCAATCCACGCACTTCCAAGCTTAGGCTCTGCTTCATCGTATCCAGCAGCTGCTGCCTTGAGGAAGCTGTAGTGAGGTCTTCCTGCCGGGTGTACCTGCTGGGGAGTCAGCGCAGCAACCTTTTCTCTCCAGGAATGCTCTTCGGCCTTCCCGAGTCCAAGCAGATCAAAAGAGAAGGTCAGGTCCTGCCATAAGGCATCGCGGGTCTTCATCGCAACCCGCGCCGTCCGGTGTGCCGCCCCTTCGGCTGGCGCCATAATCCGGTTGATCGCCGCGGTCGTTGGATGCGGCGATACCGGCAGCACCGCTTCGCCCAGCAAGGCGTTGGCGAAGGAGGACTTCCCGGCGCTGAAGGCACCAAACAGCGCCAGGGTAAAGGTACCGCCCGCAAGCGACGCCGCGCGGGCGGTGAGCCCCCGTACCGCCGATTTCATGGCGGTATACGGGGCTACAAGGGCAGCCGCCTGCGTAAGGCCGGCTGCCGCAGCGGCTAGCCGCTCGTGCCTGCGAGCGGCCAGCGGCGCATGCGCGAGCCTCGTGCGGGGCTCGCGTGCTGCGGCCGGAATATCAGCCGATGTGGACATGGCTGATATTCCGGCGGAGGCTGTGCCGAGCTGCTCAGGCACAGCAGGGGCCGTGACCGCAGGCAGCGCACCTGCGGTCAGCTGGTCTTTTGCCGGCAGCAGAGCCTGCACGGCAGCGGACATCGCGGCGATCTCCTGCTCGATCGCCGTTAACGCCTCGGCTGCAGCAGATTGTTTGCGGAGCTCTTCAAGCTCCCTTAACAGCTCTCCATGTTTATCTGCAGCCGCAGACTTTAATCCCTCCAGCAGCTGTTCGGCAAGCTCCAGGGCAGACTTGCGGTACCTTGCAATGAGCTCGGCTCGAAGCTCTTTACAATAATTCAGCACATACTCACCCGTTACGGTTCCGTCTGGAGTGCTTTTCGAGGTGATTAGCCCTTCATCGATACTGTACAGCTGTTCATCCAGCTTCTGATCCCACTCCTCATTCCACAGCTCGTGCGTATG
Organism: Paenibacillus sp. TCA20; assembly: GCF_000732325.1. Taxonomy (GTDB): domain Bacteria; phylum Bacillota; class Bacilli; order Paenibacillales; family Paenibacillaceae; genus Paenibacillus; species Paenibacillus urinalis. The sequence goes on along the minus strand of NZ_BBIW01000003.1, from coordinate 528,800 downwards.
GCCCAATTGGCGGAGCAAGGTTCTCAAATGAAATGCTGCCTGGCCTTCTGCCTGCTTGCTGAACAAGGACCAGAATTGATTGAAGCGTTCCTGCTTCTCCTGTTCCGTCTTGCCCGCCGAAAAGAGAAACCCCACCTTAAAGCCAGGGCGCCGGCTCTCGATGTACTTCCCAGCTGCCTCTCTGACATCGGCAGGCGTCAAATTAGCGTTCTGAAGCAGACGATCCACTTCATCTCGAATCCGGTTGAGTTCAAGCTGCGGGAGCTCTGTGACTGCCTGAATTTCTTGTTCAATCGCTTGCTTTCGGGCAGCAAGCCTCGCGGCGCCTTCTTCTCCACCGAGCTCTGTCAGGAGCCCTCCTTTGCGTTCCTCTCTTCCATCCTCATATCTCATAAGAAATTGCTTCGAAATATGAATCGCCGAGGATGCCAGGCTGTGATTCAACAGATCAGTTCGAATGGACAACAGCTTCTCTATTACGTCCGGAAGGACATTCAGCTGGTTATATGGATGTTCAGGCTTCCGCAGAGTTGTAAACAACAGCCCAGCGTAAGAGACTTCCCAAGCGTTAAACGCAGCTTCTACCGCAGCCCGGTACTCAGCAAAAGACAGCTCCTCATCTCGATGCTTGTCAATTTGAGTTACAATTAAATAGAGCGGCTTGCCCCAATCTGACAGACTTTTCGCAAAAGTGAGATTATTCTCGGATTGGACATGGTTATAATCCATCACATAGAACACCGCATCCGCCAAATGCAGTGCTGAATCGGTCGCTTGCTTGTGAGCGCCATCCGTTGAATCCACTCCAGGCGTATCCAGCAGAACTGCTCGTTCCTGGAGAAGTCCGACCTGCTCCCACACTTCAATATAAGCATACTGCTCTCCGTTCTTGCAGTACTCGTCCAGCTCATCGGGTGACACGGTAATGGGATACAGGCTCGCAGCATTCACGGCATCTATCTCATGGTTAGGTTGATCCGAAAGCTCTCCTTGATTCGAAATGGGTGCAGTTCGATGAATCTTCGCTTGTCTCGGACCATTCCGGATGGCTACGACATTCGCACTTGTCGGCACTGGACTCGAAGGCAGTACTTTTTTGCCGCATAAGCGGTTAATGAGACTCGATTTTCCTGCCGAAAAATGTCCGCAAAACGCCAGGGTCAGTTCACCTGCCTCTGCCTTTCCTTGAAGATCGGCAATTGACGCTGCAGCCTTCGAATCATCATGGTCTAGGAAGAGCTTCTGCAAATCTTGTAAACGCATACGTAAATCGTCGTTCTGTCTCTTTACACTCGTCAGCATGTCCTCTAAAGACTCCTTCTCTTCATCTCGTTAAATATGTATATTTTATCACTGACCTTGATAGAAATGAACCACCGCGGCTCAAAATGTTCTTCATACCAAATAACCGGGTACCTAATGAAAGGTGCCCGGTCAAAGTATGATCTATTGCCTATAGCGGCTCAGCTGTTAAATCGCTTAAGCTGAAAACGCTTCGTTAAACTGCATTTTCCATCGCAGGAAGCAGGATTTCGAACACTTGTCCATGCTGAAGAATGGTAATATTTCTGCTCTTGTCCTTCATTACAACCACTTCAGGCTTCTGAGACATGCGCTCCAAATAATGCTCGGGTACATCTCCGGAATGGCTCACTGTGATGCCCTCGATTTCTTTTTCTTCATTTTCGCTCATTTCAGTTGAAACGATCTCTTCAAAAATATCAGAAAAAGCTTCAAATTGGTCAGTATACACGGAAATACATTTCATGGTTAACTCATCCTCTACTATTCATTTGCAATTTTTTTAGGTAAAGCAGATGAACTACGTTCCTTATCTTTCCTGATTTGGGACGTTTTCATACGCTTCTTGCCCTCACGGCATACATCGAGAAGCGGGCACACCTGGCATTTGGGAGCCTGCGCTTTGCAGTGGTATCGACCAAAGAAGATTAATCGATGATGCGTAAGGGTCCATTCATCCATAGGAACTCTCTTCATCAGCTTCTTCTCGACCTCAAGCACAGAATCCTTCCAATTCACCAATCCCAGCCGTTTCGATACACGCTCAACGTGAGTATCTACCGCTATGGCTGGGACTCCGAATGCGTTTGAAACGACCACATTCGCCGTCTTACGGCCCACTCCCGGGAGCAGAACCAGCTCATCATGCCTGCTAGGAACTTCTCCTCTGTACTGTTCAATTAATATCCGGCACAAATTTTGTATATGCTTTGCCTTGTTCCTGTACAATCCGATTCTCCGAATATCCTGCTCGAGCTCTTCGAGCGGCACGGAGACATAATCCTCCGGTGTTTTGTACTTCTGGAATAGATCGGCTGTCACTTTATTCACAGTCTCATCCGTACATTGTGCAGATAACAATACAGCAATGGTGAGTTCAAACGCGTTGCTGTGGTTCAATTCACAATGAGCGTCTGGAAACATATTTGCGATCGTATCAAGAATGTGACGTACTGTCGCTGCATTCATGAAGAGCTTACCTCCCACAAAAAAAACGTCTTGATACGTTTGGTCCGTATCAAGACGGTCATTCTTTCGCTTGCCGTTTAAAGAAATGACTACTGTTTAGAAATCTCGATAACTACGTTATTGAGCAGATACACTACAATATTATCATTATCTTTGAGAGATTGCACGCTTAAAGTCGTGTCTCCTTCATGAATGTAAACATTTGGTGACAAATTAAAGCGATAGTTATTGTCTGTCATGGATGCACGCTTGACCTGCAATTCATTTGCTGCAACATTGTACTTCCAGAACGTTTTGCTAAGCGGTGTCAGCACCTGGAATACAGGTGTTCCATCAGCATCCTTAGTCACAATTACATGATCTCCTTCAATCAGTGTACTCATGCTGCTTGAAGTCGTTCCGTTCTTCACAACCTTCACTTTACTTCCTGCATTTATCGTCTCATTTGATCCGGTTGTCGTCTTATAGGTGACAACTCCACCGTTAATGGAACTAATTTCGCCCCATGTTTGCTTGACGACCGATACAGCCGTTGGGGAAGAACCATCAAAAGCTACGTTAATCAGCATCCCCTTCTGAAGATCCGAAGGCTTGATGACTGCTCCGTTATCATTCGTAATCGGTAGACTATCCACATAAATAGAGCTCGTTACTCCATCTTTTTTCACTTCTGCCCGATAATTTGAGGTATTCAGAGATACGACCTCAAACTGAGCAGCCGATTTGACATACAACTTGCTTAAGTTGTCCTGATTACTGCTAAGCATTGCCGTTACTTGATCTCCGATACTGATATCAGATAAGGATGCCGAAGCCTTGCCATATAGTTCAACCGTCGGTGCTGATTGATACGGGATGCTGATGCTTTGCCCATTAGATTGAATCAGCTTCACTGTCTTGGAGGAGGTATTAATCTCCGACACCGTACCTTCGTATTTGTACACAATACTAATGGAAAGTGCACGCGTGCCAATCGTCGTTAAGTTCACTTTTCTTCCATCCGTCAAATAAGGCTCGATCCCAGATAGCGTCGGCTTGGTGCTGTTGTAATCTACTTTTGTTGCATCATTCAGTGTAAACACATGCGGCTTCTGGTTAGAATCAAGCACCGTCAGTAATTTGGTCTTGCTGTTATAGGATACGACCGTAACCATATTCAGCGGTTCCATTTGACGATTAAGCACTTCTATCTTGGTTACTTGATCCTCTGCATTCAGCGTAAGCTCAACTTCATCACCAGAGGTTTTGTCTGCAAGCAGATCCGTCAGCTTGGGATTGTCCATACCACTAATGATAATTTGCGGATCTGGTGCAAGCAGCTTCACTTCAAGTGACCCATTCCGATCATAAGTAATGGTTGATAGATTTGAGCCCAGCTCATACAGGGTTCCTCGTACCGTACGTTCAACACCCGCTGTAACTTCAATGGATTGGGTAATACTATCTTTTATCGAATATTTAATCACAGTGCCTGTTTTGAGCTCAGATAAAGCTACGATCTCGTTATGGTAACGAATGACTGTCGTTCCTTCCTGAATCTTTAACACATCCGTTGTACCTGTGGTGCTCACCACCGTTACAGTGCCGGCTACTGGATCAATGGATTGAATGGTGCCTTCTGCCGATTTGTTAACCATCCCGGATTTGACTTGAACAACAACCGGATTTTTGGCTGAGGTAAAGGTTTCACGCTGTAGTTCAACGATGCTGCCGGCAGTCATGTTCTCCGGCTTGATCACTTGCCCATTCTGATCATAGAAAACCGTACGATCCGTATATGCAAACTCTTGATACGTATCTCCGGTGAACATCCATAATTTGTTGCCTGACAGACGTTCAAAGCTGCCTTCAATGGCTTCAACCTGAGGAGTATCACTTGTGCTCTCTACATAGGCTGCATTGAAATTTGTACCTGATACAACCATTTCTGTGTACAGTTTAATATCGGATGGCGCGATTTTGGATGAAGATGAACGATTATAAAACGCTGTAGCTGGATTAATAGTAAAGCTTACATATTCGCTTCCCGTGTACAAAGTTAATTTGCTGTCTGTTCGTTCGGTTATGTATCCTTTGTACTGATTCTCATATTTATAATCGGTGTATTCACTGCCGCGATTGAAGAATGCTGTTATCTCAGCTCGAGTTACAGTGCCTTGCGGATTAAATTTATTGCCTGTTGTTCCTTGTGCAATTTCAAGCTCTGCCGCCAGGTTGACATAAGGCTTATTGGCTACTGTAATTTGGCTGTCATCAACGAAGCTGGAATTGGCACTTCCTGCTGCGTTTGCTTCCGCTTCTTTACCAATGGCTCTAATGACAAGCTTCGCGATCCATTCTCTCGAAGCTGCCTGCTGCCCCCAAATCGCCTTCTCTGAAATCCCCTTAGCTTCTTCTGCTTCCTCTAGCAGACCCAGATCAAAAGCAAGAGATACATAGGATTTGGCATACTCACTCGTGCTAATGCCATCAGGTAATTTTATACTGCTGCCAGCAGGCAGGTTGGATTTCTGGTTCATAAATCGAATGGCTATGGTCACAGCTTCCTGCTTGGTCACTGCATCTCCCGGTCTAAACAGCCCTCTGTCTCCCACCAAGATGTCTAGAGATGCAAGTTTGTATATATGCTTTTCTGCCCAGTATCCGCTCTTTACATCGCTGAATGCGCCTTGAGCCGCCGTCGTGACAGCAGCGGGAGCTGTATCAGCTCCCGCCACTCCCGCACCGGCACTCAGCGCCATCAGACTGGCGAGCATGGCAGATACCATTTTTTTGGAATGCTTGGCATTGATATCGCTAGGTTTGAAAGTCAAGATTACTTCTCCTCTCTATATGTGCACATCAATTTGTATACCATGATCGTCAGCAAGATATTGCTGTATAGTTGGAATCCATTCCATAAAAGTATAAAGTTTATGAAATGGATTCACCTATATCTATTCTCTTGTCATGGGATGTTCTAATTCAACATGTCCCATCAAACTTTCTTTCTGCTCACCATCAACAAGCAGCTCAAGTGACTCTACTTCTTCGAATTGGAAGAAGGTCTGCTTCAGGGCATCAATAGCAAAGGATTCTCCGCTCGATCCCAGATTTGCGGTTGCTGGAATTTTCAGATCAAGTGTAATATTTCCTCCATCGACTTCCAGCTTATTAATGGTTATTTCTTCAGACCACAATGGAACCAGCTCTTCGCTGTCACTGTGCTGAAGTGCCTTAAAGGCAGCTTCATACTTACTCCAATCCGCTTTGTAAGAGATCGTTTGCGTCGCAGACTTCACCTCAAGCAGCTCCGGATCGGTGTAATAGACCTGAATGTCAGCTTCCTTGGTCTCTACATCCTCAGCTTGCTCACTAGAGCTTCCATTCGTGCCGCCGGTGCTTGTCCCTCCATTTCCAGTAGTGTTGCTCTCTTCGGGAGGCGTTTGAGGTTCAGCCGGCTCCGTTTCTCCTTGTGTATCATCCGTTTGCGGATCCGTTTCACTGCCTGTTTGCTGTTCCGAATCGGAATTCGGTGGAGAGGCGGTTGGATTGTTTCCGCAGGCTGCAAGTGTAGTCAGTGATACAGCCAATAATGCGACCATCCACCATTTTTTTCTCATCATCTCTATCACCCTTTTTTGTCAGCTATTAAATCGTTCGAACGAAGAATGTACTGTCTGCTAATTGTAGAGACGTTTAAGGATTGTCATTTCTTTCATTCACAAGCTCTTGCTGCTTCATCCATTTGGATTCTACAATCCCAAGTATTCCTTGATGCCCTTCACTACGCCTTCTGCTACACGATTCTGGAAGGTTGTATTAAAGAGTGCTGCTTCATCGTTCTTGTTGCTGAGGAATCCAACCTCGAGCAATATTGCAGGCATTGTCGTATCTCTTATAACGGCAAAATTACCTGTTTTGACCCCACGGTCTCTAAGACCTGCAGCCTGTACCATGTACTTGTGCACTGTGTTCGCCAGTGACTTGCTGTTGGAACGGTTATAGTAAGTTTCTGAACCTGTTGCCGATGCCGGTCCGGCATTCGCATGAATCGATAGAAATACATCTGCCTTTGCATTGTTTGCGATTTTAACTCGTTCGGACAGTTCAAGGAATGTATCATCATCACGAGTCGTAATAACGTTAATGCCCGGCTCCTTTTTAAGGAGCTGTTCGATCTTGAGTGCCATCGTCAAGGTAAAGTTCTTCTCATATTTGCCTGTTACTCCGATTGCGCCTGGATCCTGATCTCCATGCCCTGCATCAATAACAACCGTTTTCTTCTTCGTCGCCGGCGGTGTCGTTGTACCACTATCCGTATCCAATGTAACGGTAATCAAGCCTGCATTCGAGGAAGTCATCTTATAATTCATCGCATAGCTCAGATCAATAACCACTCGTACTGTGGAAGGATCATTGCTGAAGAGCGCATATCTTACTTTCTCTACACCTTCATAACCATCGACGACAATTTGCCCGGCTATGCTCTTGGTGATGTCAAGCGCTTGTGTATCTGCGAACAAGCTGCTGAATTCGGCATTCGGAATGTCTACAACAACTCGGTCTGGGGCAGACATTTTGAATGCCGTCGGCGCCGCTCCTCCGCTTGTTGCAATCATAAGCTTGCTGTCCGTAAAGCTGATTCCATTCACTTGAATCAAATTCGAATCACTGCCGTTACCGCCAGCAGGAGGAATTTCACTTCCGCCTGAGCCGCTGTTTGAATTGAGGTACACCGTCTTGCTTTGATTGTTCCAGCTCACCTGCAATCCCATGGTCTCACCTACGAAGCGGATGGGTACAAGCGTTGTTCCATTTTTGATGATTGGCGCAGCGTCAAGATTGACGGTAGAACCATTGACGGTCGCGGTCTTCTTGCCAGCTACCATCTTAATTACTGTTTGATCTTGTTTTATAGTAACCGTCTTCGTCTTCTGCTCCCAACCGACACTGTAACCTAACTTCTCTGAGACGACACGAATGGGTATCATAACTTTGCTGTTGATATTCTCTGCCTTTACGCCAGAGGGAAGACTCAACTGACTGCCATCGAGAACGATCTTGATGTCTGTCGCTGCTTGTCCGAGACCAGGGAAGATCCACATGAAGCATAGCAATGCGACTAAAACTTTTAACTTTTCATCCGTCACCCTTCCAATTCTGCTTTTTTTTGAACATAGCTCGTTTTCTATTAAATTACAGAAAGAATCCAGCTATTAACAAAATATTAGACGACAGAAATGGATAAAAGTTGCGGATCTATCTCATCATATCAAAAAAGTATCCACTGTGGTGCTACGAATTTGTCATATTTTAGCATGCCAGCTATCAACTATGTTACTTTCATATTACATTCACGAGAAATATAGCTCTTTGTGTATAAAAAATAAGTCCGGATATCTCTTATCCGGACCTGCTTACTGATATGTTTATTCTCTTAAGTCTATTGAATGGATTGTATTATGCAAATAATTTAGCAGCATGCTTCTGCTCGTAAGCAGTAATGGCATCCTCATGCTGAAGCGTTAAGCCGATATCATCAAGCCCTTGCAGCAAGAATTGTCTGCGGTGCTCATCCAGATCAAATGAGATCGACAAGCCTTGCTGATCTGTAATCGTCTTGTTCTCCAAGTCTACATTCAGCTCATAACCCGGGTTCGCATTCGTACGCTGGAATAAATCCTCTACTTGCTCCTCAGACAGCTTGATTGGAAGGATGCCGTTCTTGAAGCAGTTATTATAGAAGATATCCGCGAACGAAGGAGCGATAACACAGCGGAATCCGTAGTCCAGAATTGCCCATGGAGCATGCTCACGAGACGATCCGCAGCCAAAGTTAGCTCTGGATATGAGAACAGATGCCCCCTTATATTGATCTTGGTTTAAGGAGAAGGTAGGAATCTCGTTACCCTGTTCATCAAATCTCCATTCATAGAACAAAAACTGTCCGAATCCCGTACGCTCAATTCTTTTTAGGAATTGCTTCGGAATGATCGCATCCGTGTCCACATTCACTCGGTCTACAGGTGCAACAAGACCTGTTAATTTCGTAAAAGCCTCCATGCTTGTATTCTCCTCTCGATTCAAAAGATAACCCAACTTTATCTGCTGACCCTAGCTCATTACTTCTTCTTTGATCTTCCAGTCACGAACATCTACAAACCGTCCCTCGACAGCTGCAGCGGCAGCCATTGCCGGAGATACCAGATGTGTTCTTCCACCGCGTCCTTGACGGCCTTCAAAGTTCCGGTTGGAGGTGGATGCACAGCGCTGACCCGGTTGAAGCACATCCGGATTCATTGCAAGACACATGCTGCATCCCGCTTCCCGCCACTCAAAACCGGCTTCCTTAAATATGACATCAAGCCCTTCTTTCTCCGCTTGAAGCTTCACTCGTCCGGAGCCTGGTACGACGATTGCCGTTACCCGCTCGGATACTTTGTAGCCGCGTGCGACTTCAGCTGCAGCTCGTAAATCCTCGATCCGTCCATTCGTGCATGATCCAATAAATACATAGTCGATTTCGATTTCGGACATCGGCGTGCCTGGGACAAGCCCCATGTATTCGATTGCTTTTTCCGCTGCTTTGCGTTCATTCTCTGTCGGAAGCTCTGCTGGAACAGGCACACGGGAAGTAATATCCGTACCCATACCTGGACTGGTTCCCCAAGTTACCTGAGGGATAAGGGATTCAACATCAAACTCTACCACTACATCAAATTCAGCGCCTTCGTCTGTCGTCAGAGCGTCCCATCTTTGTTTCGCTTCTTCGAAGCTGTCACCTTGAGGGACATACTGCTTGCCTTGAAGATAAGTGTAGGTTGTTTCATCAGGAGCGATCATCCCTGCTCTTGCACCGCCTTCAATAGACATGTTGCAGACGGTCATTCTTTCTTCCATGCTGAGGCTCCGAATCGCTTCTCCTGTATATTCAATGACATAACCTGTAGCAAAGTCTGTACCATATTTCGCAATAACGCCCAGAATCATATCTTTAGCCGTTACTCCAGGCTTGCGGTTACCTACAAAGCGTACTTCCATCGTTTTGGCTTTGGCCTGTTGAAGGCACTGTGTTGCCAGTACATGCTCAACCTCACTAGTACCGATACCGAATGCAAGTGCTCCAAAAGCACCGTGTGTAGATGTATGACTGTCACCGCACACGATGGTCTTACCCGGATGAGTAAGTCCGAGCTCCGGTCCCATTACGTGTACTACCCCTTGATCAATCGTATCAAGGTCAAACAGCTTGACACCAAAATCGTGGCAGTTCTTAGACAAGGTATCGATCTGCTGCTTAGAGATTGGGTCCTTGATATTGAATCGGTCTTGTGTTGGCACGTTATGATCCATCGTTGCAAAAGTGAGCTCTGGGCGGCGAACCTTGCGACCGCTGAGACGAAGACCTTCAAACGCCTGCGGGGACGTTACTTCATGTACAAGGTGCAAATCAATATAGAGGATGCTTGGTTTTCCTTCCTCCTGCGTAATGACGTGATTATCCCAGATTTTCTCGAACATCGTCTTTTTGCTCATTATTCTCACCTCAAAGTTATTATTCGATCTATTGTGACGGCAAGGTCATGCCGTGCTTTATTAGACCCAATATAACATGAGCAAGACATATTGTTCCAAGATATAAAAACTATAGATCTGATAGGATTGCCCTATAGACAAATTCCAGTCCATGTACTAATTCCGTATCCTTTTCTTATTCGCTGAATAACACATCAATCAGCTCATTGCTGCGTGAATTAAATTTTACGATAACCGTAACTGGAAACTCAGAACCGTCCTTTTTCACGATTAAGCGAAATCTCTCTTCTGCTATTTGGTTTGTCAGCACCCTGCGTCCCAAATGCTGATAATCGGTGATCACCGCATTATAATGCTTCTTTGCCTCCTGCACGGCGATGTTACCCCACTGTGCATACTCAGGCTGCGCCGCTGCTGCAGCTGTTGGATTGGTCATAAGGGCCGTATAAACAATAATCACACTTGTCATCAACACAGCTGTTACCAGACGGTAAACGATCCTATTCATAAGATATACTCCTTAGTCAGCTTCATTTGATCCTCTAGAAAGGAAATCATCTATTTATTGTTCTGTAAGAATCAAGATATTATCCCTTATTAATTATCATGATTAGCTAATTATCGCTTTAGAGGAATTTCCTATATAATAGATAAACATGGTACTCAACATTCGGAAATCTTCTTAAGGACGTGACCTTCCCATGGAACTTCGACAATTACAATACGCCTTACAAATCGCATCCGAAAAAAACTTCTCAAGAGCGGCCGAGAAGCTGCATATCGCACAGCCATCACTCAGTCAGCAGCTGTCTAAGCTGGAGAAGGAGCTTGGCGTTCTCTTGTTTCAGCGCAATACAAGCTCGGTAGAGCTGACACATGCGGGAGCTTCCTTCGTATCCAAGGCAAGCGACATTTTAGATGCTGTGGAGCTGCTGAAGCAAGAGATGGCCGATATTTCCCAAGTGCGAAAGGGTAAAGTTATTTTTGGCAGTATGCCGATTACAGGCTCTCATTTATTGCCTTATGTTCTCCCGGCTTTTCGTGACCATTATCCTGATATTGAAATTACGCTGCTTGAGGACTCTTCTATGAATCTGGAGAAGTTAACAGCCATCGGAAAGACGGATCTAAGCCTGCTCTCACTTCCGCTTCAGGAGTCCTCCCTCTCTTATGTAGAAATTGCAGAAGAGCAAATTGATCTTGCTGTTCCGAAGGAGCATCCGCTTGCATGTAAATGGGAGGAGTATCCTGACTTGACGGTCGACATCGCAGAGCTCGTGGATGAATCATTCATTGTTCTTAAGAAGGGACAAGGCTTTCGCAAGCTGACCTTTGATCTGTGTCAGCAAGCGGGCTTCGAGCCCAAAGTCGTGTTTGAGAGCAACAATATGGAAACGGTCAAATCACTGGTTGCAACCGGAATGGGCATTACGCTCGTCCCCCGTTTTATTGCAAGAGCTCCCCGCAGTGAATTTGTCCCGGTTTATCTTCCTTTAACTGCACCTGCTCCTAGCCGTACACTCGTTATTGCTTATCGGCAGGGACGGTATCTCTCCGGTGCAGCAGAAGCGTTCATTCAAACCTTTAAGGACACGATGCAGACCCTGTTAGACTAACGTGCCGAGCTATGTAATTATGTAATAAAAAATACGAACCATACACAGAACAGGCGGCCCGGGATACATTCCCGGACCGCCTGTCTATTTCATTACAGTAATCTTACTTTCTAAGGACAAAGTGTCAATCTTCATTGGTAGGTTTGAAATCTTTTACCGGAATCCAATCGGTTTGATTGATTTGTATCCGGCGGTTCAAAGTACTCACGGGGGTGATAAATCTCCCTCACGGCTCTCTAAGAAAGGCCTGTGCCTATCATCTCTTACGAATTTGTGAACCTGTCGCCTGAGTTTGTCTTCCAGATGGTTAGCCTTGCGGTAATCCATGGTGATCATCCTCCTTTGGTGACGGGATACTATATATTAACCTGTCCCAAGGAAACGAAACATCACCATTCCATTTTTTATTTATTTTTTTAGATAGATTTCTGGTCTTCTGTCCTCAAATACCGGAATCCGCTCTCTCACTGCATCTACCATAGCAGGATCTATGCTTCCCACCAGAATCTCTTCATTCTCTTTACCTTCAGCGACAATTTCGCCCCACGGGTCAATAATCATCGAATGACCAAAGAAGGAAGTGCTTCCGCTTGTTCCCACCCGGTTACAGGAGATAACATACATCTGATTTTCAATCGCTCGAGCCATCAGCAGAGTCCGCCAGTGGTGAAGTCTAGGCTGCGGCCATTCTGCCGGTACAAACAGCATTTTTGCCCCCTTAAGAGCGAGCGATCTAATAAGCTCGGGGAATCGAATATCGTAACAGATCGACGCTCCGCAGCACCATTTGTCATCTAAGGTAAAGGTAACGGGTTCATCTCCTGCCGTGAGATACTTTTCCTCATCCATTAATCGAAACAAATGCAGCTTTGCGTAACGTGCCACCTGTTCTCCATACATGTCAAACACATACATGCTGTTATATATTTTCCCATTCTTTTTCTCTGCAATGGAGCCAGCCACAATATTTACCTTGTAGTGTTTAGCATACTCGCTGATCCACTCTCGTTCGACCCTTCCCTCATCATCGACAAGCTCATGAATTTCGGTCAAGGCATAACCGGTGTTCCACATTTCCGGCAGAAGAATCACCTTCACATCAGGGTGCTTCTGTATTGTTTCATGAATCAATTGCTGTATCCGTTCCCGATTAGCTGCTGTATCACCAATCTTAATATCGCACTGCAGTAATGCCAGCTTCATATTGTCATGCTGCTGTACGGTTTCGGTATCCATACTCTGTATGTTCATCCTGCACCCCTTTCCGATCCCTGATCACTCTTCAGCACTTTAAACCATCTATACAGCTTGGAATAAGCATGCTAGATTAATAATAATTTATTTAACAAACTGAACCGGAGTGATGAAATGAAATCTGCTCGAGAATCCTTCACTGCCTCCGCATTTCATATCGAACCTGCAGAGGTCATGAAGAGCTTACCTACTCAATTTTTTGCTGCACTCGTTCAAAAAGTCAACCAAGAAATTTCTGCAGGACATGATGTCATTAATCTTGGACAAGGAAATCCGGATACAAAAACACCGGACCACATTGTAGAATCTCTTCAATCGGCCTCAGCCAATCCTTTGTATCATAAATATTCGCCATTTCGCGGATATTCCTTTTTGAAGGAAGCGATCGTTCATCGGTATAAGGAGGATTACGGAGTTGAGCTCGACACGGAGAAGGAAGTAGCCATCTTGTTCGGGGGGAAGTCCGGGCTGGTCGAGCTTCCTCAAGTACTGCTTAATCCAGGGGATGTTTGTCTTGTGCCTGATCCAGGCTATCCTGATTATTGGTCAGGTATTGCGCTGGCCAGAGCAGAAATGGTAGGCATGCCCCTTCTTGAATCAAACAACTTTTTACCTGATTATAATGAAATCCCCAGCCCCCAGGTTCAAAAAGCAAAGCTTATGTTTCTAAATTATCCGAATAACCCGACAGCAGTCACGGCTCCTTTGTCATTTTATCAAGACACCGTTGAATTTGCAGCACAGCACAATATCGTCGTAGCAAGCGATTTTGCCTATGGAGCCATCGGATTTGACGGAAAACGGCCTGTAAGCTTTCTTCAAACACCGGGCGCTAAAGAGGTCGGAATCGAATTCTACACGCTATCCAAGTCTTACAACATGGCAGGCTGGCGTGTCGGATTTGCACTTGGTAACAGAGAGGTCATTAGCCTCATCAATTTACTGCAGGATCATATGTATGTCAGCTTATTCGGCGGGATCCAGGCCGCGGCCGCAACTGCGCTGACTTCATCACAGGATAGTGTAAATAAGCTTGTTCACCGCTATGAATCTCGTCGGAATGCGCTCTTCAGTGAACTGGATCAGATCGGATGGAAGGCCAATCGACCCAGCGGTTCTTTCTTCAGCTGGCTGCCCGTTCCTGCCGGATATTCCTCAGACTCCTTTGCTGACTTGTTGCTTAGAGAGGCGAAGGTTGCCGTCGCACCTGGGATTGGTTTTGGCAGGCATGGGGAAGGCTATGTCAGAGTCGGCCTCCTCAGTGATGAGGAACGATTGCGTGAAGCGGTTCAACGAATAGGCAGACTAAATTTGTTTTAACATCTTTTATCAGATTCTTTTTGCATCATGTAAGGTTCCATGGTATTCTATCATTAATTTAAATTGCGAAAACGTGCTGACAGGGACCAGTAAGAAATTGAATTCCGTGCTTGCAGAGAGTAAATTCCAGTAGGCTGAGAGAATTTACCGCGGATTTTTCTGAAACCTACCCCTTGAGCGGCCTGTTCATACAGGACGTTGCCTTAACGTTATAAGGCTTAAGAGTCGGATGATACCCTCATCAATAAAGGTGGTACCGCGGAAGAATAAACTTTCGTCCTTTGCTAAGCAGCCAAGGATGAAAGTTTTTAGTTTTTTTATCACAAGAAAGGATGTTGATGCTTCTTGTCATCTAGAATTGTTGTCAAGATCGGCAGCAGCTCGCTCACTACGGATTCCGGATCACTGAATCACGACGCCGTGTCGTTTTACGCCTCCGAAATTGCGGCTCTCCATCAAGCCGGGCATGAAGTCCTGCTGGTCACTTCAGGGGCTGTAGCTGCAGGATTTGGACATATCGGCTACGAGACCAGGCCTAAGCTGCTTCATGAGAAGCAAGCCGCAGCTGCTGTAGGTCAAGCACTGCTTATGCAGGCATATCAACAGGCTTTTGCACATCACCACATCAAAACAGCGCAGATCTTGCTTACACGTACAGATTTTACGAATCGGAAGCGAATGGGTAATGCCGGAATGACGATCGATGAGCTTCTTAAACAGAACGTAATTCCGGTTATTAATGAAAATGATACTGTATCTGTCGACGAGCTCAAATTCGGGGATAATGACATGCTGTCTGCCCTGGTTGCCGGCTTGACCAAAGCCAAGAAACTGATCATATTAACCGATACGGACGGATTATACACAGCAGATCCAAGATATCATGCGGATGCGAAGCGCTATGAACGCATTGATGAAATAACGGCTGAAATATACGAAATGGCCGGAGGAAGCGGCTCTGCGGTAGGCACTGGAGGGATGCGTTCCAAAGTAGATGCAGCCAAAGTCGCTACCCGGGGCGGAGTCCCTGTATTCGTAGGACGTGTAAGCGAGCCCGGAGATCTTCTTAACGCTACAACAGGCCATGGCAAGGGTACTTATTTTGACACACGATTGAATTCACTATCTCGAAAAAAACAATGGCTTGGGTTCATCTCCTCACCGTTAGGCTCCATTCAAGTTGACTCAGGTGCTGAAGAAGCGCTCATCTATGGTGGACACAGCCTGCTTCCAGTTGGCGTCAGACGGGTTGAAGGACAATTTCATACAGGTGATGTAATCGAGGTGGTTAATCTTCAGGGTTCTCTGATTGGACGCGGCATCGTTAATTATGATGCAGAACAGCTGCGGAGCATTATTGGGCTGCCGAGTCCTGATGTGCTTAAGAAGCTGGAGGGATCACTTCACAGGCTTGAGGTCGTTCATCGCGATGAATGGATTACTTTAAAGTGATTTTATTGCTAGTGTACTGATATGTGCAACCCGATGATATTCATTTAATACAGATAGGAGTGTAAATATGATGAGTGAAGTTAATGATAAAGCAAGACTTGCCAAAGAAGCCTCCCTGGTACTGGGCCGCTTGAGCTCAGAGAAGAAGAACGCAGCACTGTCGGTAATGGCTGATGCTTTGATTGCTGAGAAGGCATCCATTATCCATGCGAATGCAGAAGATCTTGAACGGGGAAGACAGAACGGAACCGCTCTACCTATGCTGGATAGACTCTCCCTGACGGATGAGCGAATCGAAGAGATTGCCTCAGGACTGCGTCAAATCATCGATTTGCCAGATCCGATTGGCGATATTCTGGAAGTCATCAAACGGCCTAACGGGCTTCGCATTGAGAAGGAACGTGTTCCTCTCGGTCTGATCGGCATCATTTATGAAGCTCGTCCCAACGTGACGGTTGACGCTGTCGGCTTGTCGCTGAAGACGGGTAATGCCGTTCTGCTGCGAGGCGGCTCTTCTGCCTTGTCATCCAACAAGCAAATCATCCATGTGTTGAAGCAAGCGCTAGCGAAAACAGACCTGCCTGCCGATGCAATACAGCTGGTGGAGGATGCGGATCGCTCCAGCGTGGATGAGATGCTGAGATGTAATGAATATCTTGATGTCATCATTCCAAGAGGTGGAGCGTCCTTAATTCAAAATGTCGTACAAAATTCGACGGTTCCTGTTATTGAAACTGGAGCCGGTATTTGTCACACCTATATCGACGCTGCGGCTGATCCGGAAATGGCACTGCAAATTGCGCTTAACGCGAAGGTTCAACGCCCCTCTGTGTGCAATGCGATGGAGACACTCCTAATTCACAGTGATTACGGTGCTGATGCAATCTTGGAGCTTGCGGAGCAATTCAGAAATTCCGCTGTCGAGCTCCGAGGCTGCGAATCTTTCCTTAAGCTGGTGCCTTGGGCGACAGCTGCAACTGAGGAAAACTATGCTACGGAATATAACGACTATATCCTGAACGTTCGAATGGTTGATCATATAGAAGAAGCGATAGATCATATCCGAAAATATGGAACCATGCACTCTGAATGCATTGTGACTAGAAATCCTGAGACTGCCGCCAAGTTTATGGAGCAAGTAGATGCCGCTGCCGTGTATCATAATGCTTCTACTCGCTTTACAGATGGGTTCGAATTTGGCTTTGGTGCAGAAATCGGCATCAGTACTCAGAAGCTGCATGCACGTGGTCCAATGGGGCTTCCAGCGCTGACATCTACAAAGTATCGAATCTACGGTTCTGGACAAATCAAACACTAGACATTGCTGGGGGAATTAATATGAGTGGAAATCAATTTCTAATCAATCGTAAGATTACTTTCTTTGGTGCCGGGGCTATGGCTGAAGCCATTGCTAAAGGTCTCATCGCACGTAAAGTAGTCTCTTCCGAAAAAATAACGATGTTCAATCGCAGCAACCAAGACCGGCTAACGGAGCTGCAGCGCAAATACAACGTGACGACTGCTGCAGATGCGGCTAGCAAAGAAGCTGCGCTTACACAAGCTGATCTGATCATCTTGTCTATGAAGCCGAAGGATGCGGCTGAATCGCTTCGATATTTGGGACCTCTGCTATCCAAACGACAAGTTGTCGTTTCTGTCATTGCCGGGCTTACCATAGAAACGATTCAAAGCCTGCTTGGACGTACTGCAGCTGTCGTTCGCACGATGCCCAATACATCCAGTTCCATCGGACTCGGTGCGACAGGAATTGCCTTCTCGCCTGAAGTGACGGACGAGGATCGCCAGATTGTAAACACCGTCTTTGAAGCGATTGGAACAATTACTTTGATCGAAGAAGAGCAGTTTGAGACCTTGACCGGAATTTCAGGAAGCGGCCCGGCCTATATCTACTATATGATGGAGGCAATGGTGGAAGCAGGCGTAAGAGGCGGTCTTACAGCCGAACAAGCGCATGATCTGACCGTCCAGACTGTCCTGGGAGCAGCACGTATGGTGCAGCTCACAGGTGAGGCCCCTGCTACACTTCGGAAGAACGTTACATCACCTAATGGCTCAACCCAGGCTGCCATTGAGGTTATGGCTAAAGGCCATTTTAATGAGACGGTTATTGCAGCAGTCCAGCGGTGTGCCGAACGATCTCGTGAGATGGGCGAAGAATTAAAGGAAGCCGCCAGGTAAGGATAGAATAAGCAGATCATCTATTTGGATCATCCTATGTATGATGCGGCTATGCAGGCTAGTTATAATAGAGAACCGGAGGAAAGATCACCTGTTAAACGGTGATGCTTCCTCCGGTCTTTTTTCTGAACCACTCTTATTTGCGTTCGTCGGAAAATGGCGAGCCTTCGAAATCACGTTCCAAATCTCTAAGAAGCTGCTCCCCATCATATTCTCTTCTACTCGGCTTAAATAACAATTTGATGCCTCCGCCAATGAGCAGCAAAGATACAATGATCGTATTCATGTGCGACTGGATGCGATAGATGTAAGCTCCAAACGGATCTCCAAACTCAGGAACAACAAGCCGGACTAGTATATAGTAAACACCCAGGAACAACAGGGCAATCCCAATCCATTTCTGATATCGGGTCCAGCTCTCAATGACCGGTTTATCATATAGGCGCTCTCTTCCATACTTACTCGACTGCTGTAATCCATCAAAAAAGCTATAAAACCAAATAATCGGAATGAGAAAAAGAAACAAGGACAAACCAAGTAAATCTAGAACATAAATGCTTCCTAGGAAGATCAGCATTAGCTGCAATCCTCTTTTTTGCAGTCCAAGATACATATGTCCTGCTCCTGGAAATGCTGCCAGCAGGGTTGCAATGACTTTGCTCTTCTTGCCTGTGCTTGTGCCATGTTCAAGCTGCTCGAATAACGTCTTGTCCTCCAGAATCTCACCGGCTTGCTTCCGGTTCACATGCTGCACCGCATCAAACATACAGTACAGCCACATGATCGGCAGCAGCAGCAGGAAGAGAAGAAAGATTTCCTGTCCTGTAATGGCAGTGACAAAAACCAGCATAATACCGAGTCCAAAGAACCCGATGAGAAAGGATAATCCCCGCTGCAGCAGTCCAAGATGCAAATGGCCTAAGCCGGGAACAAAGGATAAGAGAATGGTATAGAACCGTTCACTTTCCTTGCCGCGTCCCCTTCCCTGATCTGGATAAACATATCCTTCGTGCGGCGGAAATCCGTATGAAGGAGGAACTCCCGGATCCTCCGGATTATGAAAGGGAATATCGGGTTCACCTTGTATTCCTTCATGTCCGTAGTACATTTTCTCATGCGGAATGTGATTCGGGTACCCTGGATAATGTGGATATGCCTGCGGATCCGGCTCTCGGATGAGCTTGATGACGAGATCAAACATACTGATTAACCATATAATTCCTGCAGCAAAAATACAGAGTAAGGTCACTTCCTCCCCTCCACCAATAAGCGAAAGAAAACCGATCCCTAACAGCCCAAAAAATATAAATCCATAAATAAATCCCTTCACGCGGCTTCTATAGTAGTAATGCCCCAAACCAGGCACCATGTTAAGCAGAAAAGCCAGCAGCTTGCTGCGATCTTGCTGCACATTCTTCATTCCTTTCACCTTTTAATTATAGTTTCAAATTCACCTTTTTATTGATTGATGAAATTGATTCGGCTCAGGCTTAATTTCATCAAGCCAATGGGTTGCTTTCCTCACCATTTGTTCGCTATAGGGCTGTTTATCTCCTGAATCCACGTTTAACTGCCCGGGTAACATTCGGTCAAATACGCCTGTAGATAAGAATAGCAGCGTTATGGAGGCGGCAAGGGTATAATGGACCAGCTTATTATTCGACCATTTTCTGAACTGGATGTTTCTACGACTGGAGCTTGATTGTAGTTGCTTGTACTCACGCTCGATCTGGCTCATGACTTGCTGCTCAAAGGCTTCTGCATCCCTTAATCCTGTGTCTGAGAAGTGTTCAAGTACGGCCAGATAAGTCTCAAGTGCTTCATGATCCTCTAGCAGACGTTGATCCATCGCTTCACGCTCGTGCGCCGGCAGTTCGCCTTGAATATATCGTTTCCAGTCTTGCTGTTCTTGTTTATTCACGCCAAGATCCCTCCTTCCAATGCGCTCTAATCCACTGACGTGCCCGATATAGTCTGGATTCTACAGTTTTTATGGCAATTTGTGATTCTTCTGCAATTTGTTCATAATTTTTTTCTTTCAGATAAAAATCAACAATAATATCGCGATGCTGAGCCGGAAGTGAAGATATTTTGTGAAGCAGCGTCTCTTTTCTCTCCTTCTTTAACAGCTGATGTATGATATCAGCCTGGTGATCGGCCATTTGTACAACCTCATCCTCACGGCCAACCACCTCTGCCTCCCTGCGATTTAATTTTCTTTTTAAGTCAATTGCCTTATGTAGAGCAATTCGGGTGATCCATGTCTTGAATCCTTCAGATCGGTACTGGGGGAGAGATTTAAAGACTTGAATAAACGCTTCCTGTGCTGCGTCCTCCGCATCCTGTGCCTGGTGAAGCACGGAGTAAGTTACCTGATACACATGCCTTCCATAGCGATCAATAATTTCGCGAAACTTGGCATGGTCACCCTTTAATATTTGATCGATCAAACTTGCTTCATCAATGGCTTCTCTCCTCCTTCCCCACTTAAATAGACGACCGCGATTTGAATAACCCTGCATTATTATCAAAAAAAACTTCGTGTGAATCAATTTCATAAATCTATAGGTGTTTTTGAAATAGATTTCTATGGTTGTTATTCTGAAGTATTGCAACAAAAATAGACACCCCTCAAATTAAGGAATGTCTATCTCGAATAAATAACAGATATTTATTTAACGACCTCCATTGCGAAAACGAGCTGCATAAGCTTTAACATCCTGTGGTGTTCTAACCCGGTTGCGGCTCCATTCAAGCAATATACGGTCGATATACGTAAAGTGCACTTTGCCGGCAAATACCGCTTCTTTTAGCGCCAGCAGAATTAACTCATCAGGATATCGATCTTGATCCAGCCAGCTGGAAATCCGCTCCAGCTCCATTGGAGATAAGGGTCTGCCGAATTCCTTCTCAAAAATACGGAAGATGTTCTTCTCCTCTTGCTCCTCAGCAGGCGGATTCATGGCATTCTCCAAGGAACGGCTGCGGACAGATGACTTCGACAGAGAAGTGGCTCGGTCCTCTGACAAGCACTGAGCCAATATGGTATACAACCCGATCAGATTATATCGTTCATACTGAATGCCTTGCACAGCATCCATGTCCTCTTCTATCCGAATAAACCCTTCCTTCATAAGCCGCTGAAGCCGTTTGGCTATCTCATCAGGCATGATTCCCATTCGATCTGCCAGCTCCTGAAGCGTCGGAAATTCATTTCCCTCCACCTGCTGAAATCCAAGCAAATGCTCTATAAGCAGTACTTCTCCTTCTGATAATCCCAGCCGGGCATGATAACGAAGCAGTGCATAGGGAAGCTGGATGCTTCCCGTTGCCATGCCGTAAGCGACACCGTCCGCCCAAGTTCCTACGCTAGGTTCGCTCATTCATATTCCTCCTGGACTTATGGATATAGACGATACAGCATCCGTGGGAACGGAATCGTCTCACGAACATGGTCAAGTCCGCAAATCCAAGCTACTGTCCGCTCAAGTCCAAGTCCGAATCCGGAGTGAGGTACTGAGCCGTACGTACGAAGATCCAAATACCACTGATAAGCTTCACGTGAGAGATTATGCTCCTCAAAGCGTTCTTCCATCAGCTTCGGATCATCAATACGCTGGGAGCCCCCAATAATTTCTCCATAGCCTTCAGGAGCGATCATATCAGCACATAGAACGACCTCAGGACGATTCGGATCTGGCTTCATGTAGAATGCTTTGATTCCGGCTGGATAATGGGTAATAAATACAGGCTTGTCATATTTCTCTGCAATTGCCGTTTCATGCGGCGCACCAAAATCTTCACCCCAAGGAATATCAAAGCCTTCGCCTTGGAGGAATTGGATCGCATCGTCATAAGTGATCCGCGGGAATGGAGCTGTAACATTCTCCAGCTTGGAAACATCACGTCCGATACTTTCAAGCTCTGTACGGCAGTTCTTCACTACTGACTGTACAACATGAGCGATGAATTGCTCCTGGATACGCAGACTCTCTTCATGATCTACGAAGGCCATCTCCGGCTCAATCATCCAGAATTCGATCAAATGACGGCGTGTCTTGGATTTCTCTGCACGGAACGTCGGTCCGAAGGAATACACTTTACCAAGCGCCATTGCAGCAGCTTCCATGTACAGCTGACCGCTCTGCGTCAAATATGCATCCTCATCGAAATATTTGATATGGAATAAATTCGTTGTTCCTTCTGCAGAAGAAGGAGTCAAAATCGGTGGATCCACGATCGTAAATCCGTTCGTATCAAAGTACTCCTGAACCGCACGAATGATCTCGGCACGGATAATCATAATCGCACGCTGCTTGGATGAACGCAGCCACAGATGGCGATGATCCATTAGGAAGTCGACCCCATGCTCTTTAGGAGTAATCGGATAATTCTCTGTTAAGTGAATGATTTCGATATCCGTCACGGTCATTTCATATCCGGATTGACTGCGTGGCTCCTCTCGAATCACACCTGTTACATATAGTGAGCTTTCCTGAGTCAAGCTCTTCGCATTATTCCAGATTTCCTCAGAAACCTCGCTTTTTACAACAACCCCTTGGATATAGCCCGTACCATCTCGAAGCTGCAAAAACTGTATTTTGCCGCTGGAGCGCTTATTGTTAATCCAAGCACCAATCGTTACCGTTTCTCCAACGTGCTGACTGACATGGCGAATGTCGCTCTTTGTGCTCATGTCTCATCTCTCCCCGTTCTATTAAAATTCAAATTCAAATGTTACTTTGACTCTTCTACAATGCGATTCGTGTCGCGAGCAATAACAAGCTCTTCATTCGTTGGAATGATCAATACTTCGACTTTGGAATTCGCAGTAGAAATACGGCGAGGCTCGCCAGAACGAATCTTGTTCAGCTCCTCGTCAAGCTCTACTCCGAGATAAGTCAACTGCTCCAGTACTCTTTGACGAAGGACTACAGAGTTCTCTCCGACCCCAGCAGTGAAGACAATGACGTCTACTCCGTTCATCGCCGCAGCATAGGAACCGATGTACTTGCGAAGACGATATTCGTACATGTTGAATGCGAGTGTAGAATTCGGATCTCCGTTCTCCATACCCTCTGTAATTTCACGCATATCACTGCTGATTCCAGAGATGGCAAGAAGTCCACTGTGCTTGTTAAGCATAGAGTTCACTTCATTCAGCGTTAAGTCCTCTTTGTTCATGACATATGGAACAATCGCAGGATCAAGATCTCCGCTGCGCGTTCCCATCATAAGTCCTTCCAGAGGCGTCATTCCCATGGATGTATCGACAGACACGCCATTTTGAATCGCTGTAAGACTTCCCCCGTTACCTACATGGCACGTTATGATCTTCAGGTCCTCAATCGGACGCTCCAAGAATTCAGCAGCGATCTGGCTTACATAGTAATGGGATGTACCATGGGCTCCATAACGACGAACCTTGTACTTGTTATACAGTACACGTGGAATTGCGTATAGATAAGCAGACTCCGGCATCGTTTGATGGAATGCGGTATCAAATACAACCACTTGCGGTACTCCAGGCATATTGGCTTCAGCGGCATTAATACCCATAATCGCAGCTGGATTATGAAGCGGTGCAAGGTCGATCAATTGACGAATCTTCGCTTTGACTTCATCTGTAACCAATGCAGATCCGTTAAAGAATTCACCGCCGTGAACAACACGGTGTCCGACAGCTTGAATCTCTTCGATTGAAGACAGTACGCCGTGCTCAGCATGTACGAGCTTGTCCAATACTTTACGGATCGCTGTCGTATGTTCCAGAATCTCGCTTACTTCGGTCACTTCTTCTTTGCCTGTCGGCTTATGTGTAAGAATGGAAGAATCCATTCCGATCCGCTCAACCAAGCCTTTAGCCAGAACAGACTCGTCAGTCATGTCATACACTTGATACTTCAGGGAAGAACTTCCCGCATTAATTACTAATACTTTCATATCCGGTCACCATCCTTGTCATACTTGAAGAAGCCTTCGCCCGTCTTCACACCTAATTGCCCTGCGCGAACCATTTTCTTAAGTATAGTGGAAGGTCTGTATTTCAATTCGCCGAACTCACGGAACATACCGTCAAGTGCAGCATGAACGGAATCGAGGCCAAAACGATCTGCCATTTCAAATGGGCCATGCTGGAATTTGTATCCAATCCGAACCGCTTGATCGATATCCTCGGCAGATGCAACGCCCTCTTCAAGCAGATGAAGGGCTTCATTGATATGCAGACAAATAAGCCGGGAAGTTACGAATCCAGGAGACTCATAGACCATGACGCCTTTTTTCTCCAATACTTCCTCAGCAAACTTCTTCGTGAACTCAAATGTATCATCTGATGTTTTAAGACCACGAATGATTTCGACAACATCGATACTTGATACCGGATAAATCCAGTGCAGGCCGATCACACGCTCAGGATGATTTGTAGAACTTGCAAGTTCAGTCAAGCTCAGTGTTGAAGTATTACTTGTTAGAATGATATCTTCAGACACAATCTCCTCAAGCTGTTTGAACAATTTGATCTTTGCTTCCAGGTCTTCAGTAATGGTCTCTATAATCAAGTCGCAAGCAGACAGATCACTAAGATTCGCTCTATGAATTCTAGATAAGATCAATTTTTTCTCTGCTTGGGTAATTGCCCACTTCTCCAATTTTTTATCTAACCCTGTCTCGATCATTCCGATGGAATAATCAAGCTTATTCGGGGAAAGCTCTACCAGCATAACGTCGAGGCCTTTAGCTGCCAGCATTTCAGCAATACTTTGACCCATCGTACCTCCGCCGATAACTCCTATCTTTTTAAACAACATGGTTACTGCTCCATCCCTTCCTGGTCTCTTCTGAATAGTTTGTATTCTTCTTTGTCGAAAAATACATTTTTATGACCCAACATATAATAATATCTTAGCATGAATCAAAAGTAAAAAAAATAACCAGCATAAATAATTATGCTGGCAAAAGTGCATTTTTCTTAAATAATTCACGGAATTGACCACCGGACAACACTTCTTCCTTCATGAGAATGTCCAGCGACTCATCAAAGATGGCTGCGTGCTCATGGAGCAGCTCTTTTGTACGGGCAAACAGCTCATTCAAGATGTAGTTATTCTCACGCATCATGTCTTCCTGGGATACCATGTCAAGATTAACAATGCCGAGCGAGGTCAGTCCAGAGCTGATCATGGTTTTGACAATATCGAGCGATTGCTCAAAGTCATTTCTGGAACCGGTGCTCCGCCCTCCATAATAAATTTCCTCGGCAGCAGCACCACCGAGTGCAATCATAATCTGAGCTTCAAGAAAATCCTTCGTATATAAGTACTGCTCTTCCTGCGGATTATGTCGAACATAACCGAGTGCCTGTCCCCGCGGACTGAGTGCTACCTGGCCCACACTGTTCGGTCGAACTGCTTCTGCTGCAATCGCATGTCCGAGCTCATGAATGGCAACCCGCTTCTTCTCGTCTGCATTGGATTCACGGTCTGTCTTCTCACCCATCATCACTTTATCTATAGCCATAGACAGGTTCCGCTGCGTAATAAATTCCAGACTATCCCGCATTGCATAGATTGCAGCCTCATTCATCAAGCTCTCGAGCTGCGCCCCGGAGAAGCCATACGATTCTTCAGCTATTTTGTCCAAGCTTACATCCTCAGCAAGCGGTTTATTTTTGGCATGCAGCTCCAGAATATGCTTGCGCCCTTTCTTATCCGGAAGCTCCACTTGGATATGGCGGTCAAAACGACCCGGACGAAGAAGTGCGCTGTCGAGCATTTCTTTGCGGTTCGTCGCTGCGATAATCAGAATGCGGGGTGCATCAGAGTTGTATATACCGTCCATCTCCGTAAGCAGCTGGTTCAGAGTCTGATCATATTCACGCTGCTGGCCGCCCTCTCTTTTGCCGCCGATGACATCGATCTCATCAATAAAAATAATGGCGTTTTCTTTGTTTTCCTTGGCAGCCCGAGCTCTGGCATCTTTAAATAATTCACGGATACGTCCTGCCCCGACACCAACATACATTTCAACAAACTCACTGCCGGCAGCTGCAATAAATACAGAATTGGTGTAATGTGCAGCCGCCTTCGCCATCAGTGTCTTCCCCGTACCCGGAGGGCCTGTCAGCAAAATACCCTTTAGTGGGCGAATGCCAAACTTCTGAATTTCTTCATGTCTAACCAAAAAGTCCAGCGCTTCACGGAGCTCCTGCTTGGCGCTGTCCTGTCCTCCAATTTCCTCGAAGGTAAGCTTGGCGGGACCAGCCTTCTTGCGCTTCTTCTCACTGCTGGCACCGACCGCGAGTCCGCCGCGTGTCTGCATCAGGAACACCACGCCCCCTGCAAGCAGGGCAATAAGCAGTACTGGAATAATATTAACTCCTATAAAGACCAGAAAAAGAAGTACGACCGGAACGACCCCGATTAAAATCTCCTTCAACCAATTAGGCATTAGGCCACACTCCCATCGTAGCCGGCTGTCTCGGCAGAATAATATACTTGCTTGCTTCTCCATCTGACAGGCTTACATATACGTTCTCATTATCAATATCATAGTCAACCTGGATGCTGCCTTCGCTCATTTCCTTCAGCTTCTCAGGAATTTGCGTGTATTGTCTAGTCTCCATCGCTTCAGCGACGGTAAATAAAGCGCTGGACCAGAAATCATCAAGCGTTTCCGTCGAATGATCCTTAACCTCCAGCTGCATCGTTCTACCGTTCAGAAGCTCCTTGCCATCTGTGCGGATATAATCAACAAGACCTCTTATATTGGTATTCGGTTCGAGATCGAGATTCAAAACAACTTGATTCTGGTTAATATCTAATTGAACATCGTTTACGCCGTCATACTCGGCAACCAACTTTTCGATTGGCTTCTCAAGGGCCACCTGACGGTACACAAACCATCCTCCAAACAGCAGCGTAGCCGTAACCATAACTGTAATTGCTATCCGAATAGGACGTAATTTCAAGTGACAACCTCCTCATCTATTTTACCCACTCTATTCCTATCAAAATGGAATATAGATATAGCATACCATATACAGACGTCCAAATCTAAACTATGAATTATTTTTCAAAGTTTCCAATCCAAATAACCCCGAAATGGCCAATGGAGACCACTTCAGGGTATTTTTTGAGTGCATTATTCTTTGACCGGAAGCTGAAATCCTTCCTCTAGCTCGGTTCCATCACTGAAACGATAGAAGCGATAGTAGTAACGATCATTCTCTTTATAAAATAACTGCCAGACATACGTCTCATCATAAACTGCCGGCTGCAGTCTGACGATTTCAATTCCAGGCAGCTGTGAGCTGATCTTGGAGCGCATTTCTTCCTCAGACGTTCCTTCTTCAATCTTCTCGCTGTGTACACTCTTTTCATCTGTCTTTGGCTTCTTGTCAGTACCGTACTGTACCCATACCATAATGGGCTCATTATCCGCATTTACACCTTCAATTGTCCAATAAATGGCATCCTCAGACCAGACCGATTTTTGCGTCTTCGTTACTGTAACCAGGTCTTCTTTTTCCTTCGCAATAGCGATTGCAGCTTCTTCTTCTACCCATGTATCCTTCATTACATATTCATAAAATATATAAATGCCTAAGAGCACGAGTATAAAAGCCACAATACTTATGAGGATCCACTTTCTTTTTTTTCTCAAGGCTGAACTCCCTTCTTGCCCCCAGCATCAATCAGCGGGACGTCAGTCCTTCGAAAGCAGCTTGTGCTTCACGTTTAATCCGTTCTTCATCCATTGTGAGCATCTCACCGTTCTTAACTAATTGCTTACCATCCACCCAGACATGTTGAACATCCTTGCTGCTCGC
Source organism: Paenibacillus sp. TCA20 (assembly GCF_000732325.1). GTDB lineage: Bacteria > Bacillota > Bacilli > Paenibacillales > Paenibacillaceae > Paenibacillus > Paenibacillus urinalis. Next base: position 501,122 of record NZ_BBIW01000003.1, on the reverse strand, counting down.
AGAATAGATGACATGTGATATCAAATCGGTGTAAGGCAGGAAATGAGCTTGATCCAGGTCAATTGCAATGAAATCCGCTTTTTTGCCTGGCGCCAGCACTCCTGTGTCCTTGACGTAGATGGATTTCGCTCCATATTCTGTTCCCATACGCAGCGCTTCTGTAGCAGGTACGGCGGTTGGATCACCGCTGACTCCTTTGTGAATCAATGCAGCTAGACGCATTTCCTCAAACATATCCAAATTATTGTTGCTTGCTGCACCGTCTGTGGCAAGGGACACAACAACCCCTGCTTTTAACAGCTCAGGTACTCGCGCGACACCGCTCGCCAGCTTCAGATTGCTTCCAGGATTATGAGCCACAGCCACATTGTGTTTGGCAAGCACCTCTATTTCTTCATCCGTTAAATGCACGGCATGAGCCACGAGAGAAGGTCTAGAGAAGAAGCCGAGCTTCTCCAGATGAGCTACTGGACGCAGTCCATACTCTTTTACATTCTGTTCTACTTCAGCGGCCGTTTCAGACATATGTGTATGCAGCGGTAAGTCCAGCTCATGTGCCGCTTCTACAAATTTCTCAATAAACTCTGGTCCGCAAGTATATGGCGAATGTGGTGACAGCATCGTCGTGATGCGTCCGTCAGCCTGATTATGCCATTCCCGGGCAAAGGTCATTGCTTCCTTCAGCTTGAAAGCACGCAGCTCATCTGAGCCGAAGCCAATCGCTCCCCGCATCAGACTTGCGCGAATGCCCGACTCCTCTGCTACTTTTGCCACCTGATTCATCTGGTCATACATATCAAGAAAGGCAGTAGTGCCGCCTCTCAGCATTTCCAGCACAGATAGCGAGGTTCCCCAGTAGACATCCTCAGCTGTGAACTTTTCCTCCATTGGCCACATTTTTTCTTGAAGCCAGACCTGAAGGGCAAGATCATCGCCATAGCCGCGCAGAAGGGACATTGCAGCATGACCGTGCGTATTAATAAGGCCAGGAATAAACAGCTGATGCTTGCCGTCATGAACTGGAATGCCCTCTGTTCCTTCGGGCAGATCTTCGCCTATATATGAAATGCGGTCATCCTCAATCAGCATATAACCGCTGACGATTCGCCATTCAGGATCGCTTACCGCAAATTTGCCGTTCTTGATGAGCCACTTATGACTTGACATCCTCTTCCTCCTCTTTGCCTGCTTCGTTCTCTAGATAATAAGCCAGACTAAGCAGATCTGTAGTGAAGTCCGCTGTATGAATCCGGATATGAGCAGGCGCCTTGATAATAATCGGGGCAAAATTAAGGATCGCTTCGACTCCCGCCTCCACCAGATAGTCCGCCACACGCTGAGCTTCCGAATCCGGAACCGTTATAATGCCGATTCTAATGCTCAGATCTTTCACTGTCTTCACCAGCTCTTCCATAGGCAGAACCGTCAGTGTATTAATCTTGGAGCCAATCTTCGAAGGCTGGGAATCAAATACAGCGACAATCTTCATATTGTCTTTTACATATCGATTATAGTTCGACAAGGCATGACCCAGATTACCGGCACCGACAAGTGCCACATTGATCTGTTGATCCAGCTTCAATATTTGTCTGATCTTATCGATGAGATATGCCACATCATAGCCGATACCCTTGCGTCCAAAATCCCCGAAATAAGCGAGGTCCTTACGAATTTGCGCTGGATTCAAATCCAGTCTGAGACCAAGCTCCTGTGACGATACTGTGGTCACTTCTCTTTTGTACAGCTCTTGTAAATAACGCAGATATACAGGCAGTCTTCTTACAACAGCCTCTGAAATTTTGTCCGACTTCAATTATAATTCCCCCTCACACCTGCAAGCAGTGTCCGTGCTTAATATTACTTCTCTTCATTCGTTATATGTTCCTCTAACCACTCGCTTATACGCGGAACCATCTTGTCCGTTGTCATATGCTCCATTTTAGGACCTGGCAGGGAATATAAAAAGTACTTGCCATAATACGATTCAATCACTCTTGTATCATACACGATAACGATGCCTCGGTCCTTAGCGGTCCGCACCAGTCTTCCAAAACCTTGCTTAAACCGTATAACCGCCTGCGGTACGGAGAGCTTCATAAACGGATTCTTCTTCTCCGCCTGCAGCAGCTCGCTCTTGGCTTCGACAACTGGATGGTTAGGCGGCTGGAAGGGCAAACGTACAATAGCCAAACAGGATAAAGCTTCTCCTGGTATATCGACACCTTCCCAGAAGCTGCTCGTTCCAAGCAGTACAGAAGCCTTGGCCTCCTGGAATCTTCTCGTCAGCTTCGTCCTGCTTCCACTGTCCACCCCTTGTCCAAACACGGAGATATCACTTGAAGCCAAAGCTTCCTTCAGCGGCTCATGTACCTGTCTCAGCATCTTGTAAGAAGTAAACAGGACAAGCATTCTGCCCTTAGTCGCCTGCGCGGCCTCTGACAGAGACTTGACGAGCATACTGACAAAGTGATCATCACCCACACTGCCCTTCACACTTGGAAAATCACGCGGAACTACAAGAAGGGCTTGTTCCCGGTAATTAAAAGGAGATGGAAGCTGTGATGTGAGCAACCTCTGCTGCTCCTGTGCTTCGGTCAATCCGAGCTGATCTATCATAAACTGGAACGATTTATCTACCGATAAAGTAGCAGAGGTTAAAATAACGCTTCGCTTCTTATCAAAGAACATTTCCTTCAGCTGAGGACTTACATCTACAGGAACGGCATACAGCTGAAGCGACTTGCTCTTGAATTGTCCGCTGGCTTCCAGCCAATATACGGTCCCTGCATCATCAAGGCGCATGAAATGTCTTAATTGGTCTTTGAAGCCAGCCAGATCCTTAACAAGCCCTGTTACGTCAGTGATAAGGCTGTCGGCCGTATAGTCATCGAGATCTTCCCTTACTTCACTAAGGACCTTATCTGCCTTCCGAACCAATTCGGATACGGTCACATAGAACTGATTCTCAACCGCAGCGAGCTTATCCCATTTCTTCGGTTTGTTCTGCGGCTTCAGTCTTAGTGTAAACTGTCCTGCTTCTCCAGGGGCAGCATCACTTCGTTCTGGCAGTAAGCTGAACAGCATCTCACTGAGCTGGTCCCAGGCTTCCTTCGCTTCCAGAGCGGATGGGAACAGCTGATCAATGGCAGAGGTCCACTCCACCATTTGCTCATGACTGGACTGCGCTATTTTTTGACGCAGAGCTGGGAATTGACCGTTCCGACTATCTTTAAATAATCGGGTAAGCGCATGAACCACCGTGAAATATTTCATATGCATTCCAAGATGCTTACCGGCGACCTCCTCGAATTGATGCGCCTCATCTATGACGAGATGCTCATAAGCAGGAAGCAATTGGTGACTAGCCTTAACGTCCGTAAACAACTTGGAATGATTGGTGATGACTACATCAGCAATGCCCGCCTCATGTCTTGCACGATGATAGAAGCATTTCTTAAACCAAGGGCAGCTTCGTCCCAGGCAGGAATCCGAATCGCTTTGTACAGTCTCCCAAAAATCGCCGCCGCGATGACTCAGATTGAGCTCCTCATCATCTCCGGTTTCGGTTTGCGTGAGCCATACCAGCATCTGCGCAGCAGTAAATACGTCCTCCTTCGGAGTTACAAACTCCTTGTTGTTCAGCTTTTGCTCAAATTTACGCAGACACAGGTAATGTCCTCTGCCTTTAAACACAGCTGCTTTGAACGGAAAAGGAACCACCTCCGTGAGGAGCGGAATATCCCGCTCACGAAGCTGCTCCTGAAGATTGATCGTATGTGTGCTTACTGTTACCTTCGTCTCCTGTCTGACACTATGATAAATCGAAGGCAGCAAATAACCGAGTGACTTACCCGTGCCTGTCCCGGCTTCAATTAGTAAATGCTTGTCCTCTTCCATCGCCTTCGTCACTTCTGCGAACATCATATTCTGGGACTCGCGTTCCTCATAATGAGGCAGTGTTTGCTTCAGACGCAGCTGAACCTCATCCATAAATTCCTGAAAAGTTAATTTTTCTAATGGATTGGGTTCATGTTCATCCCTGGGCGGAGCAATCTGTGACCAATCGTCGATCTTTAGAGCGAGCTGCCTATAATAGGTCTGATTGTCCAGATCGTGAATAGGCTCCATTTCTTTTTCTGTAAGAATCCCATCAAAAAACCAGCCCAAATCACTATCTTCCGCAGCAAATAGATCGGTAAGCCGCTGCAAAGTGATCAATGGCAGGCTCTTAAGCTCCTCAAGACTCTTCAAGAAAATATGCGCTGTTGCCATCGCATCACTATCCGCCTGATGAGGACGGTCATGGGCGAATCCAAATTCGCTTGCTACATATCCCAGCTGATAGGAGGATAAGGAAGGAAAGCAAATTCTGAGGAAATCCATGGTATCCAAAATCCGGCCTGTAAATGGCAAGTACCCGCATCGGTCAAGCGCATTCTGTAAAAAATGAAAATCAAAGCTTACATTATGTCCTACGAGTACGACATCATCCAGCAATGGAACGAGCTCCATCATCATTTCCTCAAGCTCAGGAGCATCCTTCACATCATCGTCCGTAATTCCCGTCAACCCCGTTATAAAAGGAGGAATGGGAACGCCGGGATTCACATAGGAGCTGAATGTGTCTTTAATTGTATAATCATGATCTATGATGGCAAGTCCAACCTGGATAATTTCACCAAGCGACTGAGTACCTGTTGTTTCAAAATCAAGCACAGCAAATTTCATGATGAGTAAACGTTCCCTTCTACAGTCTCTTTAGTAGCATAGCAAAAAAAAAGACTTTTGAACATGAAACAGACAAAAAGACGATGTCTTGTCAGGACATCGCCTTTTGCGATTGCGCTGTTTCAGTAATACCTAGGAGAGGGCAAGCAGCTGTGTTCCGTACTGGAGCACGGCATTTTTGGAACGGCATGCTTCCAAATTGTAGAGCGGCTCCGGCAGGGAGGGATCATGTTCCAAAGCAAGGGCAAAGCAGGACTGGGCCTGCTTGAGCTCCATTTGCTTGGCATGAACACAACCAAGTGCATTGTATGCCATGGCCTTCATTCTAGGCTGTTCACAGCTTAGAATGATCCGATTCAGCTCCGCAGATGCGGTATGCATCTGTTCCAGGTGGAGATAGCACATAGCCAGGTACAGCCTCGACAACAGGCTATCCGGATATACTTCCACCACTTTGCCAAACTCCTCGGCAGCATGCTGATACATAAGCAGTTTAAAATAACCAAGTCCTTTAACAAAGGCATGAAGTTCCAGCTCCGGAATGGAAGTGAAAGGATCCGTACCTCGGAAAATCCCACTTTCGCGAATTTTGGCCATTTTCTCTTCAAATGACATCCATTCGTCGATAATGCCGTCGCTCATTTTCTTAAGCAGGTTCCATCGCTGGAGCATTTCCTGTTTCTTCTCGACGGGTGCGGCGGTGTAGTAAGTGGCAATCTCATCAAGCGATTGATTCATTTCCGCAAATAGATGTTGAAACATGGCATGCATCCCACCCTTAGCAAAATGGATTAGTGCAGTAACCTAATCACATTTTTTGCGCTTTGGGCACTTTTCATTCTTCATTCCATGGATTACAAAATCGTTGCGTGAACTTCCTCATGCATGGTTTGAACCGGCTTATTCTCTCCGTCCACAAATACAACCGTCGGCTTATGCTGAACCGCTTCTTCATTCGTCATCATCGCATAAGCAATAATAATTACCGTATCTCCAGGCTGAACCAGTCGTGCAGCAGCACCATTGAGACAAATTGTACCTGTTCCGCGCGGCCCAGGAATGACATAAGTCTCAAGTCTGGCTCCATTGTTGTTATTCACAATTTGAACCTTTTCATTCTCCAGAATATCTGCAGCTTCCATCAAGTTACGATCAATGGTAATGCTGCCTACGTAATTCAAGTTGGCTTCCGTTACCGTTGCACGGTGAATTTTAGATTTCATCAATGTTCTAAACACGGGAGAGCACCTCCGTTTTCTGCAGCCGATGATTATCGATCAGCCTTGTTTTTCCGAATTTAACAGCCAGCGCAATAATTACATCATCCGGCTCTGTAATCTGCACACGATCTTCAATCGGCTCAAGTCCTGGGAAAGTTAAAATGTCCACATAATCTATAACAGCCGTTTCGGACGTGTTGATCTCATCTATAATAAGCTTGCGAATCTGACCCACAGTCGCATCTTCCTGCTGCTCCGTCTTCCATTGAGCCAGCTTGAGTGAACGGGACAAAGCAAGGGCTTCCTTGCGCTCCTTAGAGCTCAGATACACGTTACGTGAACTGAGGGCAAGCCCATCTGCTTCGCGGACAATCGGGCAAGGCACAATGTTGATCGGCATATTCAGGTCTAATACCATCTGCGACAGAACAGCCACTTGCTGTGCATCCTTCATTCCAAAATATGCGTTGTCCGGCTGAACCATATTGAACAGCTTCGCGACCACGGTCGTTACACCATCAAAGTGACCAGGGCGCGATGCGCCGCACAGGCGGTCTGTAATATCAGCCACTCTAATCTTGGTCTTGGTCGGATGAGGATACATGACTTCTACAGTCGGAATAAATACGATGTCTATTCCTTCTTTGTCAGCAATCCCCAGATCCCGCTGTTCATCCCGTGGATACGTTTCAAAGTCTTCATTCGGACCAAACTGAATAGGATTCACGAAGATGCTCAGAACAACGATGTCATTGTTCTTTCTGGCTTCACGCATCAAGCTTGCATGTCCTTCATGGAGGAATCCCATTGTTGGTACGAGTCCAACTGCCGGTTCTTTTCCAAGAACATTCTTTTTCATGGAGGCTATTTGTGCTCGCAGTTCTTCAATATTCCGAACTGTTATCATGATCTGTTCTCCACCTTTGCTTTACTGCTTCCATATAAGGAGTCAACTACGCCATCTTCAGCAGTGAATACATGCTCCTCAGCAGGAAAAGATTTATTTTTGACATCCTGTACATAATTACCGATGCTATCACGAATAATGGTACCTACATCTGCATAAGTCTTCACGAATCTTTTAGGCATATATGGAGATGCATATTGAAGAACATCGTGGAAGACGAGCACTTGACCATCCGTACCACGTCCAGCTCCAATTCCAATCGTTGGAATCGACAGTTCATTGGAAATGGCTTCGGCCACCGCCTCGGTAACCAGCTCCAGTACGATGGCAAATGCCCCGGCTTCTTCAAGTGCCTTTGCATCCTCAAGCAGTCGTTTGGCATCTGCAGCATCCTTCCCCTGCACTCGGAAACCGCCAATTTGATTCACGGACTGAGGTGTCAGTCCAATGTGTCCAAGCACAGGTACGCCCGCCTTCACAACAGCCCTCACCGTGTCTGCTATTTCAGCACCGCCTTCAAGCTTCACCGCATGGGCATGGCCTTCCTGCATGATGCGGCGCACACCTTTCAGGCTCTCATCTATACCGCCGTGATACGTCATAAATGGCATATCGGTTACGATAAACGTGCTCTGTGCACCTCTTGCAACGGCACGGGAGTGATATACCATATCATCAATAGTAACCGGGATGGTGGAATTATATCCGAGTACTGCATTTCCAAGAGAATCCCCTACCAGGATCATATCTACGCCAGCTTCTTCAGCCAGCACAGCAGAAGGATAATCATATGCAGTGAGCATCGTAATCGGATCTTTATTTTCTTTCATTTTCTTCATTTTCACAATATTAAGCGGTTTTTTAGTTGCTGCCATACAAGTGGCTCCCTTCTGTTCTGAAAATACCGTAAGTTTTGATGCCATGTCTAAAAATCTGTGATCCTACGGATGTGCTTCAGCCGATCTAACGGGGATGGCGTCTACTCCAGACGCACAAAAAAACCTTTTAGTATCAAACTAAAAAGGTCCCATAAGTCAAAAAAGAGTCACTTGCGATCGTCCCTTCTGTCTCGGTCCTCTTCGGCTCAGAGCAGAATCCAACAACTTGGCATACGATTCAATTGTTTAAAGCTCAGGATAACTAACTAACGAGTGCAGTTCGATGATTGATCAATACCGCCTCACCAAGAAAGTATACCAAAAATAAAGTAATTGTCTACTTATAAAAAGTTAAAAAATTGGTTCTCTCTAATTGAATAACCCGAATCGTGCTTTAGCTAATCCATCTCAAAAAGGACACAGCAGCAAGCTAAACGCTTACTGCTGTTTAATAATTTCAACCTCACCGGAATATACTACTCTCTCCTCACCGCTGGGTGCAGCAATAACCAGTCCTCCGCTCGGATCAAGCCGTTTCGCGACTCCTTGTATGGTCTCCGTCAAAGTCTCAGTCCGCACCGCTTGACCGATCGATACGGAATGCTCTTCCCATTCCACTTGAATAGGGTTGAACCCTTCATTGGTATAACGATCGTAGAGAAGCTCCATTTCATTTAGAATTTCTGCAATGAGCAGCGCTCGGTTTATAGTATGTCCTGTTTCCAGCTTGAGCGATGTGGCAATCTCCGTTAATTCCTCTGGATAATCTTCTGCGGAGAGATTGACGTCGATCCCAATTCCCGCAATACAGTATTTTACTTTGTTATCCTCAGTCGCCGATTCCAGTAGAATCCCGCATACCTTCTTCCCATGAATCAAAATATCGTTAGGCCACTTGATCGCTGCTTCTGCTCCTGTCACGCGGCGAATAGCCTTGCAGACAGCAACTCCAGTCAGTAGTGTAAGCTGAGGCATATATCGAATAGGAAGCTCCGGCCGAAGCACGAGACTCATCCAGATACCTTTGCCTGAAGGAGAGAACCACTTTCTACCGAGCCTGCCTCGTCCGGAAGTCTGCTGCTCAGCAATGAACAGGGACCCTTCCTCCGTTCCGTTCTCCGCTTGGGTCATGGCATCCACTTGTGTCGAAGCGGTGGAATCCATAATATGGATCTTCCTGCCTAATATTTTGGTGTTTAGATTCACGTCAATATCAGTTTCTTTATAAAAATCCGGAATAAATGTCATTCGATATCCCTTCCGAGATACCGCCTCAAATTCATAGCCCATGTCTCTCAATTGGTTGATCTGTTTCCAGACCGCTGTTCTGCTGATTTTCAGTCTTTTGCTAATTTCCTCACCCGAAATAAAGGTTTGGGAGGAATGTATAAATAAATCAAGCAGCAACTTATTTTTCATCCGATATCACCTTCTTCGCTGCCTCAAGCAATATGTCATGTTTGTTGACGAGTTGTCCAGTCACCACCTGCAGCAGCAGCCAATTCATCGTTTCACCCAGCCAAGGACCACCCTTGCGGCCAGTGACACGAAGCAGATCAGAGCCTGACAGCTCAAGCTCCTTCAAGCTGTATATCCCCATCTCAATTCGCCATTCTGCTGCATGCTCCATCAGTTCGTCCAGCAGCAGATATTCCTCATTGGACATGTCATAGAATGACTGAGGCAGCAGAGAATTAAGGGCATGCCAGTCTTCACTTGCCGTAACACCGTGCTGAAGAACGGATCGTTTCCATTCTTCTTCTAAATATCGACTACGAAGTTCCATATGAGCTTCCTTCACTATCTTTGAAATAAGGTTCAGAACAGCTTCATGAAGATCAAGAAGTTTCGTCATTCTATCCTTCACTTTACCCGAGTAAGTCCAGGCTCTGAGCTTCTGATCCGCATCATTGGAATTTGCACCCAGCAGCAGCAATAGAAGTCCCAATCTGAATTCTGTTGCCTGTGGCAGCTTATCTAACAGACTGAGAGCCGTACGATCCAGCCCGGATAATTTGACTGGCGCTTTTACATAATGGAGCAGTTCACTATCCATAAGCAAACGGACACCTCTTGCAGGATATGGTCCTGCCAACATTTTGTCCATTTCGGTCCGTACTCTTTCCATTGCGATGTGAGGGAGCTTGTCTCGTTCCGCCAAGAGTCCATCCCAGGTTAAGGAGTCAATGTCAAAATCAAAAATGGAAGCAAAACGAACGCCCCTTAGCATCCGAAGAGCGTCTTCTCTAAATCGTTCCTCTGCAAGCCCGACAGCGCGAACAATCCGCCGTTCAATGTCTGTTACACCATTAAAGGGATCAATGATCTGCCCAGCATAATCTTGTGCAATGGCATTCATGGTGAAGTCTCTACGCTTGAGATCCTCTTCCACCTGATCAACAAATTGAACCTCCGATGGTCTTCGGTGATCTTCATAACCGCTTTCCGTACGAAAAGTCGTCACCTCAAAATGAAAACCGTTCATTCGAACGGTTACGGTTCCATGCTGCAGCCCTGTCGGAATGGAGCCCTCAAACAGCGCCATCACTTCTTCTGGCTTGGCCGAGGTCGTTATGTCCATATCCGTTACGGGCCTATTCATGATCTCATCTCGAACACAGCCACCTACGAAATAGGCTTGATGGCGATGATCATTAAGCCTTCTAAGCACTTCTTCTCCTTGAATTGCCATGGCAGGATCGACATGCTTCCAATTGTTCATTTCCTAAACTCCTTTATGAATCTCCCGATCAATGCTCCAGTCCGACCCCCACATTTTGCTGTGTAAGTACGCGGCTGTATATTTGCTCATACTGAGCTGTAATTTTATCGATATCAAAATGATCGCTCGCTCTGTCCAGGCATGCCTGTTTGTAGCTCTTCATCATTTCTTCATTACGCAGCAGCATTAATGCATATTCTGCCATTTGCTTCGTATCTCCAATACCGGCAAGAAGTCCTGTACTTCCATGCGTGACCAGCTCAGGTATTCCCCCAGCCATTGAGCCGATCGTAGGAACCCCACAAGCCATAGCTTCAAGGGCTACAAGGCCAAAGCTCTCTTTTTCCGAGGGGAGGAGCAGCAGATCAGCCATGGAGATGACCTGAGCAACATCATCTTGCTTACCTAACAAGTGTACTCGATCTGTTAGTCCCAGCTCCTGAATTTTACACTGAATCTTGGGCAGATCAGGTCCTTCCCCGACCAAAATAAGCTTTGTCGGAAGTTCTCTGTTCACCCGGGCAAAGATATCGACGACATCCAGCGTTCGTTTAACGGGACGGAAGTTCGAGATATGCATCAGCACCTTCTCATCCTTGGAAGCGTACTCCGCCCGAAGTGATGTGCTGTTACGCGGATAATATATTTTGTTATCAATAAAATTGTAGGTCAAATCAATCTTCTGTTTAACATCAAGCAGCTCATGCGTCTCACGGATGAGATCCTGCGATACCGCGGTCACCGCGTCACTCTTATTAATGGCTAGCTCAATCAAGTCCTTCAGCGACTCATCCTGAGCCAGCACGGTAATATCCGTACCATGCAGTGTGGTTACGACCTTCAGATCATCAGGCAGCATTTGCTTAGCCAGGTAAGCACACACGGCATGAGGAACTGCATAATGAACGTGAAGCAAATCCAGCTGCTGGGCTTTGGCAACCTGCGCCATCTTGGTAGCTAGTGATAAATCATAAGGTGGATAACGAAACACGTAATAATCATTTACTTCCACCTCGTGGTAAAAGATATTGCGATGGAATTTGCCCAGTCTGAAAGGGATGCTGTTCGCAATAAAATGAACTTGATGCCCTTTTTCGGCGAGTCGCTTACCAAGTTCTGTTGCTACGACTCCCGAACCGCCCAGAGACGGATAACAGGTGATCCCGATTTTTAGATGTCTGCCCGCTTGATTCAAAGGGAAGGGCCTCCTTTATGATGATGTCTATATATAATGCGGATCTATTTAATAATAAATGAGAAGAGCTGTATGGACCTATACTTCCATATCTGATCCTGGCTTATATTTATGTACAAGCTCGCGCCAGCCAAAATCACCACGCTCCAAAGCCTTAACAAGGATTTCAGCCGTCGCTACATTGGTAGCCAGCGGTATTCCCTGCACATCACATAGTCTTAACAGCGCATTAATATCCGGTTCATGCGGCTGTGCCATAAGCGGATCACGTAGGAAGATAATTAGATCCATCTCGTTTTTGGCCACAAGCGCACCAATCTGCTGATCGCCGCCCAGAGGTCCGGACATAAAGCGATGAATCTTTAAATTCGTTCCTTCCATGATACGTTGACCGGTTGTTCCTGTAGAAAACAAGTTATTGCCTTCAAAAGCTTTTTCATAAGCCGTTACAAAGTTAACCATTTCATCCTTCTTACGATCATGAGCAATAAAAGCGATATTAAGCATCTATGTTCTCTCCCTTTTGATATCTATATAATTAGATTTAACAGCAATATGAAAACGATTCTATTTAGTCAATAAAATGGTCAAAACCGTAAATCATGCCAGTATATTCCATGACCTTCTGGACTCCTATCTTAACACCTGGCATATATCCTGCCCGTTCATAAGAATCATGTCTAATCTTCAGGGTTTGTCCGAAATCACCAAAAATGACTTCCTGCTGTGCAAATACACCTGGCAGCCTGACACTATGAATCCGGAATCCGTTGTAGTACCCGCCTCTTGCTCCTTCAATCGTTTCCTCTTCATTCGGGTTACCTTGGCGAAGCTCCTCTCGGTTCTCTGCAATCATTTCGGCAGTTTTGATCGCTGTTCCTGATGGTGCATCCAGCTTCTGATCGCCATGGTACTCAATGATTTCGAGATTAGGCATATATTTGGCAGCCTGCGCTGCGAACTTCATCATCAGAATAGCCCCGATGGAGAAATTGGGTGCAATCAGCCCGCCAATTCCTTTATCTTGGCATTGCTTGTCCAAATCTTGAATTTGCTCTGGAGTAAATCCCGTTGTCCCCATTACTGGTCTTACACCGTATGAAATGGCGAGGGAGGTATGCTCATAAGCATACTGGGGTGTAGTAAAATCAACCATAACGTCCGCATTAGAGTCTCTGAGCGCATCCTCTAACTGATCTGTAACCAGTACACCGCAAGGCTCCAGACCAACCAGTCTGCCTGCATCCTCGCCTGCTCTGGAACGATTGACGGCTGCAGCCAGTTCAAGTTCTTCATCCTGCAGAACTAGCTTGACGACTTCACGTCCCATACGCCCTCCCGCGCCTACAACAATAACCTTCAATTTCTCTGCCACTTTAGAAACACTCCTTATATTCTAGCTTGATGATTTATTCTTATTAGACTTCATTCGATTGTGAAAATCCTGCAACAGTTGTGTTAATTGTTCATTCTGCGGCTCCAGCGATATCGCTTCTTTGAGCACCGCGATCGCTAGAATGTACTCATCCATTTCGGCATAGGCAATGGCTAGCCATACGTAAGCATCCGTATAGAGCGGATCAAGCTCAATTGACTTCTTCAGCTGTGCGAGTATATCCTCTCTGGCCTTAGACAAATCAGACGCCGATGCTTCAATGAGCTGTCTTGCACCTGCAGTCAGCTTCTTCGCCTCAAGGCTTCCTAGGTGCATAATATACTCACCATGGTCTGGCGCAAGTTCTGCTGCTTTTTGAGCATGTAGCAAAGCCTGCTCCAGCTTCCCATTGCGTGCATAGGTAATCGAGCAGCGATAATGAATTTCGGCATTGTTTGGTTCCTTCTCTATTGCCGTTTCGAACCAGTACACCGCAAGCTCGTAATCACCATGCAGAATAGCTTTATATGCTTCTTGGATATAAGGATAAGATTTCATGCGTGCTGTCCCTCCCGAATATGGGTTAGTACAGCATATGTAAGGATGGATTATTCGGTGTCCTTTTTGGTCCAGCGATTCGCATCTCTTGTATTAAATTTATGCATTACTTTGTTATGAGCCTCCGTCAGATCAATGCCGAGTGAGTTCGCAAAACAAAGGGTAATAAATAAAATGTCCCCAAGTTCAAGCTCAATGGAGTTGTCAGCCTCCGTAGATTTCTTGGGCTTCTCCCCGAATTCGTGATTAACCTCACGGGCAAGCTCCCCTACTTCCTCTGTCATTCTCGCAAGCATTGTCATCGGGCTGAAGTACCCTTCCTTGAACTGTGAAATGTAACGGTCCACTTCCCGTTGGATTTCAGCAAGACTTTTCTCCATACCAGTTGTAGCTCCTTACCGATAAATTTGCTTTATTCCAATGTTAACGTATTGAGATAGTGAAAACAAATCATTTTTTTAATACGAGGAGGAAACAGGCATACTACGTTTGTACACCCTTCAGACCATTTCTAGCGAGTAAAATTATGGTTATAAAGTGCATGGAAAGAACAAACAGCTCAGTGAGGTATATTGATAATGAAAAATAAATGGATGGACCAATTAAAAATCATCCTTCCCATTATGCTCGGCACTGCCGTTTTTGCATTTGGACTGCTGTACTTTATTATTCCGAATCAGCTGATGGAAGGTGGAGTAACGGGAATAACCGTCCTGCTCAATTATGCGTTTGGTATATCTCCCTCTTTATCAACCCTGGTCATCAATATCCCGCTATTCATCCTGGGATGGAAGGTACTCGGCGGAAGACAAATTCTCTACACAGGCATCGGGATTGTTCTGCTCACTTTCTTCCTTGGCCTGTTCGAGAGACTTATTGAAGCAGACTATATTGTTCCGTTTAAGACAGAACATGATTATCTGCTCGCCGCTCTATACGCAGGGGTAACGATTGGGACAGGACTTGGAATTGTCTTTCGCGCCGGAGGCACTACCGGTGGATCAGATATCATTGCAAGAATTTTATCCCGCAGATCAGGAATCAGTATCGGTAAAGTGATGCTCGGCATCGATATTATCATTATTGGTTCTTCGCTTTTTTTCATTCCTTTGGATAAGATCTTATATACGCTGGTGTCCGTCTTTATCAGCTCTAAGGTAATTGATTTTATTCAGGAAGGCGCCTATTCCCTTAAATCCTTTACTATTATAAGTGATCAGGCGGATCAGATTGCACAGAAAATTACGATTGAAATGGATAGAGGAGTGACATTGGTGCCCGCGGTCGGAGCTTATTCTAAACAAGCAAAGCATGTGGCTTATTGTGTGGTTGCCAGACAAGAGATCAGACAGCTGCAGGAAATTATTAAATTAGCAGATGCCAAAGCCTTTGTTATTATTTCGGAGGTGCAAGATGTATATGGCGAGGGATTTAAAGAGGAATAGCCCGGATCACCGGGCTTTTTAATGATACGGAATGACATGAGACTATTACATCGATTTCCAATAAATATCGTCGATTCACAATCTTCAATAGCCTATCTTCTTGTGAATGGAGCTGTTTCTGTGCCTTGAAATTTACGATATCCGACATAAGCCAATACCGCCATAATGGTGGAGCCTATGAACAGCTCGGCAGCCCAAGGCTCAGGACCACTCGCAAACGGAGTAAAGGCCGTTTCATCCTTTTCCTTGCCGAACAGAGCATTTACAAATTCATCTCCCTGCTGCAAGGCTTCAGCAACCGCTTCATAGTTCGGCTCTGAACGCATGGTCAGCCCCTTTAAATAGGACATCCACGAGTCAAAACGTTCAATTTCATATGGCTGCTTCTTGATAATTGCCGCTGGACGAATGGTTTCGTAATGCTGCTCAAACTCTCCATATGTAACCATGAGTAGATCAGCTCGTTGGTTTAGTGCCCCTTCTTGAACCGCTGCAATATCCTCTTTCAATATTTTATAATATTGCAGCCACAGCGGTTTCTCAGGATGTGCGAGGGTATCCACAGCCAGTCTTAATTTAGCAGAAGCATGCTGCAGCGAATCGGCAGCTGCATCCGTACTCGCGGATGCCTCTTTGACTTCAACGATCGTTTCAGTCAATGCATGCATCCCTTCCACACTCGTTACCCCATCATAGGACAATCGCCCAACCTGGGTAGTTATCAACTGAACATCCTCCCGAACACCGACTAGATTGTTCTCGAGGGATTTCCGGTACAATGAAGTCGCTGTATCGTTCAGCCGCTTCATGAGCTCTGAATCAGCTTGTGTCTCCTGAGCACTTGCAGCAGACACACTGGAAACAATCGCACCACTGAGCAGCGTGCAGCAGAGCATAGCTGTAATCACACAGGAAGATCGTTTTATAAGCGAAAACATGGACATCCCCTCCTACCTTATCGTATGAGGGGATGTGAGAGCCTAGTACTATAATCGTTTGGTTTGTCTGAGCGCGATGAAGCCGGTAAGAATGGAAGCCAGTGAGAGAACTACTGTGAAATTACGAACTCGGTTTATGTAGACGTCAACAGCATTCGGAAGACCTGGATAGATGCCTTTCGTATAATCCAGCGTATCATTAAGTAATGTCCATGTACCAGCAAACACAAGACTGCCCAGTCTAAAACCGAAGAATCGAGCATACAGCAGCACTTCAACAGCCATGGCCAGGTGAGAAGCAATCAACATAAAATCCGACCAGATCATATCCACTCCAAGAGACCAGCCTGCTACGATCATGACAACTGCCCATATACCATATTTAAATGAAGTGACAAAAGCCAAAGCTTGAATGACATGTCCTGTTTTCTTCAGCCAAGACGATGAAGCAGGATACAATAAGAATAGAAGTGATATGGTAAAAAACAGACTTGCTGTCGGGCTGTCAGGAACGAATACAATCAGCCATGCAGGATAATGGTCCAGCGTGGACTGCAGCTGCGCTCCGTACCATATATAACCATATACCGTTCCCAGTAGGTTACACAAAAATAACAACCAAAGAAAGCCTCGATGCATGAGAAAGGCCCGGCTCCATAAGAAAGAAATCGAAAACACCTGTATCCCCCTCTGACAAATTGCAATATGAAGTATCATATGTACATTATTTCTACATTCCGAAAAAAACCTGACTGCGGCTGCAGTCAGGCTTTCAGCTATAACCTATATTTTACTGTTCTGCTTTCTGAAGTGCAAGCCACTCTGCTAAGGTGTTAATATCTTCGTCTGTGAGTCCTTGCGCAATATTACCATCATATTGTGCCGGCATTCCACCTACACCTTCTTTGATGATCGTGAGAATTTCTTCCTGGCTGTGCTTGTCACCGATTCCGAGCAGCGCCGGAGCACCCTGTCCTTTCAAGTCCACGGCATGACAGCTTACACAGGTCGCTTTCTTATAGATCTCAGCTCCCGCAGCATCAGGCTCGACAATCGCGATCTCATCCTCCTCCTGAGACGGAGCAAATGATGTGGATTCGCCTGCCGCATGCCTCTCCTCCGCTTCCTTCTCCCGCTGAATATGCTCCGGCTCCTGTCCCGTAGCTTCAAGCTCATGCTTGTAGTGAGTCCAGGCAACATTCGTCAAGTAGATCACCGAAACAATCGACAACAGCATAAGCGAGGAGGCAATCGGTCTTCTATAGAAGCGGCGTTCCTTACCCGTATCAAGAAAAGGGGCCAGGAGCAGTGCACCGAACGCAACTCCAGAAACACCCAGGGTACCGAGAACGACGTAATCGCCAGAAGCGTATGGATATTTCAAATATTGGTATAAGAATAAGAAGTACCAGTCCGGCATCGGAATGACGTTAGCACTTGGATCAGCCGGATATCCGAGTGGAGCAGGCTCCGAAATGGTCAGTACTAAAAAACCAACCAGAACGACGACACCTACCATCCATTCTTTCAATAGGAAGTTAGGAATGAACGCTTCGGACTTACCCGGATATGACGTATAGTCGGGTGGAGTAATAAAGCCCTCTCCCTTGCGAACCCGAGAATCACCAACAAATACAACCTTCTCATCCGATTTCTTCCCGTGTGCCATAGGCTTATCCTCCCTTCGATTATAGTGGTCCGGAAATTCCTTGTCTGCGAATCATAATAAAATGTCCAACAAGCAGAATGAGCAGAACAGCCGGAAGGAAGAATACATGCAGAGCAAAGAATCTGGTCAAGGTCTCCGCTCCGACAATGGACCCGCCCTGTAGAAGTTCTTTGATAACCGGGCCAAGCACAGGTACCGTATTCGCAATCTCTAGTGTAACCTTCGTTGCGAAGTACGCTTTGTTATCCCAAGGCAGCAGGTATCCCGTTAATCCCAAGCCAAGCATAACAAAGAAGATCAGCATCCCGACTACCCAGTTCATCTCGCGAGGTGCTTTGTATGAACCTGTAAAGAACACCCGCATCGTATGTAGAAACATCATAACTATTACCAAACTAGCTCCCCAGTGGTGCATGCCCCGTACAATTTGACCGAATGCAACCTGGGTCTGTAAGAACTCTACGCTCGCATAAGCGTTAATGATATCCGGTACGTAATACATCGTGAGGAACATCCCGGACAGAATCTGTATTACCGTAATGAAAAACGTAAGTCCGCCGAAACAATAAACAAAAGCCGAGAAGTGATGAGCGGGATTCACGTGTTCAGGAACTTCATGGTCAGCAACGTCACGCCAAATCGGGGTAATGTCCAGACGTTCGTCGACCCAGTTGTAAATATTCTTAAACATCTACTCACGCCCTCCCTATTGGACTCTAGTATTTGGAACAATGCTTCCGAGATACACCCAGCCTTCCTCTTCCTTGACGGTGTATTCATCAAGCGGCGCTGAAGCAACCTCCAGCTGCTTGCCTTCCTTCGTATAATGCGCACCATGACACGGACAGAAATATTCGTCTGGATATGTCGGGTTGTTATTGTAACGCACGGTACAACCCAGATGCTTGCAGATCGGTGATAAGGCGTATATGACTCCATCCTCACCTCTCCTGATCCAGGCAACCAAGGACGAATTGCTAAGATACCAGCCATCTTGCTGTTTAAGCTCAAAAGTCACTTCCTGAGGCTCTTCCGTGACCTTACTCACTTCAATGACTTTCACAAAATCGCCTTCATCGTCCTTCTGCAGTATCGGGTCTACAGCAAAACGGATCATCGGCAGAGCTGCACCCGCAGCCATGTAAGCCGTCGCACCGCCCAAAGTGTAAGTTAGAAACTGTCTGCGTGACATCTCTTTACGACCGGGTGGTTTAGGCAGTTGGTGCTCTTTGTCTTTGTGATTGCTCATCCTCTTCCAACCCCCTTTTTCATCCAAATATTTCATTGTTCTTTTAAAATATTCCACAAATTACTAGGACATACATTATCATATATTAGCCTCCATTGACCGTCAAGAATTTGTCACACATTTTAAAATAAAGAATGGAAGCGTTATATTGAAAATGTTGGTATTTTGTCACAATTTATTTCAAGCTATTGTAATCCCCATAGTCGATACACGTCACGATGTATTTTTTGTGACAATTGATTGATTTTTTCAGCTGACTCCTCCTTGCTCTTGCTCACTGAAATTTCACATTTAGGGAAAGTAAATATCAAATCTGAAGCAGTAACCACGGAGGGATTAATCTCTTGACCTATGCTCATGATGATGACAAACTTAAACCCGCTTGATTTCAATTGTCTGCATACATCATTCAAGGACTCCTGATGCTCCTTCGCTGTATAATGGAATGCCGGATAGGTGACTACCCGTCCTTTGAATGGAATTTCTACGATATCAAGCAAATCTCTCAAATCTTCTAAAGCGCTTACAGCTTCAAGAGGCGATTCCTGTCCTGTCAGGCCTGTATATGGGATAATACATGTATCCAAGTATGGCTTCCATTCCATCCATTCGTCTTGACTGATCTCGCTGAATTTCAAGGCCAGTATTCCTCCCTATCGTTTGTGTTATTTTCCCTCTATTATAAAGCTAGTCTTCACCCGTTGGGAAGAGCTTCAATTCATTGAATGATTTATTATAAAAAGCAAAAAAACCCACTTATTATATGGGTAGACTCCAGCCATATAGTAAGTAGGGTTGACTAAATCAGTTGTGAAATTGATTTAGGTTATAGGCAAAATATGACTTGCTTGCGTTTGTTAGTTAATTAATCTCAGTTCATCCGTCAGGTTACGAAAAGCCACTTCATCCCCCGATGCCAGTGCTTTATCAATTTCATCCAAGAGCTTTTCACTTCGATGTTTCTTTAACGCCTCGTCCCACACCATCTCAGCAGCCAGTCCTAACATGACCTCGTAAGTAACTTTCATTTTATCCATAGGATGCACCTCCAACCAATTGTTTGTTTAATCAAATTTCTGTTCCGATCATTAAAGAAGGATAATATGGGAGCTGGATACTTTACTCCCCCAGGCCGTTATTTGTATAACCTGCCCTTCCTGCTCGGTATCTCCGCATCGGATCATCCCCAAATGCAAGAGCATCTGTAATATGCGCTGCGTAAAAACGACTTCCTTGGAATCATAGTAGAACGGATGTACCAAATCCCCTATGCTCTCCAATAGCGATGATACTGTGACCCACCTCTCAGCACACCTGCCAATCCAATAAACGACGGATGCTACATTAGGTATAGCCCCTTTATACTGTCTTAACCAAAAGCGGAATAGCTGTATCATCTCTTCTTCCCGCGCTGTCTCCATCGATGCTCTGCCCTCTGTAGTCAGTTCAAGCAGCCCATTATGTTCAGTTACATATCGACGATGATACGCGTAGTCGTACAGCAGAGCTAATCGGTCTGGGTATTCTTTGTAAGTACGGCCATATCCAAAGCGCCAGCCGCCCTTTCCGAGAAGAGGTTCCTGAATGTTCAGAAATTCCATCAGCTGTTGTTGAGTTCGCCTGTACATAAATCCTTCCTGATTCAAAGGGATCTCATATTGATCAACGAACTTTAGCATCTGTCTGAGATCCTCGGCAAGCAAGTGGTGTTCATCTCGATATGCAGAGGGTTCATTTATGTTTACCATCATCTGTTTAAATCTTTCCTGCAATATGCGAAGAAATTTAAGTTTTAGATCATTAGGTACTTGATACAAATACCGGGTCTGATGAGTCGAGCCATTAAATAACCATCCGGACTTGGTGAAATGGACAATAATATCTCTAAAATAAGAGCCGGGTTGTCCACCCTTCGGATCAATGGCTTGTCTAGCCAGCGCAGTGAGCTCTTCCATACTGAACCTGGCTCTTGTGTCGAACAACAACGCATTCAAAAAACAAAGATGTCCGATCGGAAGCTTCTCCACCTGTTCTTCAACAAAGGATTTGCTGCCTAACGTAATTAAGATGCTCTGAATCAATTCATGTTTTGAATTGGTCTTGCTTGAGCATTCATAATGGTTCGCAATGCGGTTCAGCTGACCGATATCGGCATATGTGAGAAGATCCGCTAAATTCATTGTTCCATCGCCTCGCCGTTTTACTACCATTATGGGAATTATTACAACATTTATTCCAAAATCGCAAAAAAATAACCCGAATATTATCGGGTTACCGCTTAAACCTATTTCTTGTTAACAGAATCTGCTGCTAGTAAATGCTTCGTGCAATTATACAATAGCGGGTTCCAATCCGACTCCGACTTCTCCAGAATCGTTAGTGATAAATTGCCGATCCGCTCAGAATATTGATCTTCATACAGAGCTCTGTACAACTGAGCAAGCAGTGCACCGTGGGATATCACAAGAATATGATGATCAGGGTATTGCTCTGCTAAGTCATGCATGAAGGATAGGATTCTTGCCTGCATTGCGGGTTCTTTCTCTTGACCCAGATCCTGCAGGTTCCAGTCGGTCCCCCATTTCGCTTCACGTTCCAGAGCAGTAAGTCCTTCAGCCTGGCCAAAGGATCTTTCTTTGAGGCGCTCATCTGGCGGAAGCATAGGTGTACTCAAAATACCAGAAATGATCTCACCTGTCTCCTGCGCACGTGACAATCCGCTGGTAATGATATAATCCCACTTGTAAGGTTCCTCAAGAAGTCTGTTACCCAGCAGTCTTGCTTGCTGCCTGCCTTCCTCGTTCAGCGGAATATCACTTTGACCTTGTATACGACCTAGTACATTCCAGTCAGTCAATCCATGACGAATAAGACCTATTCTCATTGCTTGCTCCCTTCTCGAGAAGTGATCGCCCGTCCATGATGTATGCGGCGAAGAGAGAATAACGCCACTCCCAGAGCAATTAAAGACAGTATCATCCAATGCTCAGGATAAGCCTTCATTCCAACAACCAATGGTTCCATTATACCGCTTGTTCTACTTTCATCATGATGCCAGATAGATAACGATGTGGAAGTACTCGCTACAGCCGTCGGAACGATACCCGATTGCTGCTTCGCAGCTTCTCCCATGTCAGAGCCCAGACTTGAAGTCATAAAGACAACACTGCACAAGAACAAAGCCAGACATGCAGATATCCAAATAGATAACCGATGATTCACCGTCTGTGGCAACAATGGATAGGTTCTCACATCGCTCTTCTGAATATTCGGATTATCCTTATAGATCCGTTCCATAACTTTGGCGTGCATGGATTGGATCTTCTTCTCAGGTATTTGTTCAGCAGTCATAGGGATCAGCTCATACAACTCAGTCCATTCCTCATACTCTGTCCTGCATGCTTTACATCCCTGAATATGCTGCGTAAATTCTAGCTTTATTGGGTGATGTGCAGGCAGATCCCAAATCATTGCCATATGCTCTCGGGCATCGCTGCAATTCATTGATTCTTCATCCCCTCGTATTCCTCGTAAATCGGTTCAAAGAAATAAGACTGCAATTGATTCTTGACACTCATTCGAGCACGAAACAACAAGGATTTAACAGAACTTACGGTCTGTCCTAAAATATTTGATATTTCTTGATAGTCTAGTTGGTCATACTCTCTTAAAATGATTGCAGTACGCTGCTTGTCAGGCAAATTGTTGATCGCTTCACGCACCTTCACAACGCGTTCACTCGTAAGCATCGCCTGTTCAGGCGCAGTGTCTGCAGAAGCGATTGGCATGAAGCCGCTCTCTTCCAGTGGAATATTTGCAGTTCGTTGTTTGCGAAGCTCGCTAAGAACCGTATTTCTAGCAATAGTATACACCCATGTAGAGAAGGATGCATCAATTTCACGGAAAGAATGCAAGCTCCGGTAAGCTTTGTAAAAAGTTTCAGATACTAGATCTTCAGCTAAATGTTCAAGCCCTGAACTTCTCAACATGTGATATACAAATGCATACATTTTACGCTCATAACGCTTCATCAATTCTGAATATAAATCAATATTCCCCTCTTTAATCTCCTTGATCAGCTCTGAATCATCCATTAGGCCTATGCTCCTCCTTGCCTATCCTTAGCCTGCTCCCATGTAAGGCATCTAAGAACAACTTATAAGTAAATTGGGATCACGCATTTCTATAATTACATCTAACAATTCGTTATGAAGATAGACCGTATGAAACGGTATGACATATTGTGTTTGAAAGGAATTTCACACCTTAATCTAAATTGAAAAATTATAAATAAATGACAGAAATGTAATGGTCGTTAGGAGCCGCAGCATGTTCTTGCTGTATATTTCCATCCCATATGTAGTAACACTTTCCTAAACATGACTTTATGACCAAGGAACATTATACCATACAACCGACCATAGTTTCCCAATAAAATAGTTAAATTTTTGTAAACTTCAGTTACAACATTACTTTCAGCCTAGGTCAGCCTCTTTTTCATATCCCATCTTTTGAAATCCCACTAAATTAGTGACGGAATTGAACTGGAAATAGTTGCAGGTAAATTGGAATTTAATTTTTCTGATGAAGCGATATCACGATTTTTAGTGGGGTTGTGAACTGGATCGCACAGAAGAAATATATAATATACAAAAAAAGCCGCTCTTTATGAGCGACTCTTCAATATTGAATAATTTAGACGATGTAACGAAAGGTTCACTGAAGCGATTGACGCATGATACTGATTCATTTTTGCTGGGATAAAATTTCCACACTTCTAACAAAAAAAGAGGCCGTGAACCGAGTTCACGACCCGTTGCCCATTTTCAGAGCAACTCAGTTATTGGATAGGAGTGGAGAGAAACCATACTGTACTTTTATTATATGTATACGTTTTCATTTTGTCAACCATTATTATACATTAATTTATTTTCTTGTTCATTTGCTCAGTTAAAGCGATTTTATTAGGTTTAAAAACCATGTAGAAGGCAATATAAAAAGCCAGAAAGCCGCTTGCACGCTTCCTAGCTTCTAACGGTGTAATTCTGGGAGATCAGCAGCTGTGCCGCACGCTCCATGTCCTCTTCCTGCCTGAATGACAGCCTTAAGATCCCCGGCACGTCCTCCCGGCTCTCGATAATTTGCATGTTGCTCAAATTGATAGCCGCTGTACCTAGCTCTGTTGCAATCCTGCCAATAATACCTGGCGTATCCGGTACATCAATATAAATATCAAACAATGAGGTAATAACACCTTTTCTTCTCTCTGGCAGCTGATTACGAAACGCACCTGCAGACCGGAATGCTTCTTCAATCGCTTCCCCATTTTGATGCTCTATTATATCCGTAAACCGCTGAATCTGCATATTCCAATCCTTGAACAATCGCAGAAGCACTTCCCGATTACTTAACAATATATCTCTCCATACAAGAGGATCACTGGATGCAATCCGGGTTATATCCCTGAAGCCTCCGGCAGCAAGCAGCTGATACAGCGGCTCTGCCTCGTTATACCCGCTGACCTGATTGACCAGAGCTACAGCGATAATATGCGGCAAATGACTGATGGCTCCGACGATATCATCATGATGCTTCGGATCAACTCGAATGACCTGTGCCTTCGTATGGGTAAGCAGCTCCTTGAGCGAATTGTACACATGCTCAGGAATTCCTTCTAAAGGAGTTAATACATAATATGCATTCTCAAACAGCAAAGCCGAAGCCGCTTCAACACCCGATCTTTCAGAGCCAGCCATGGGATGCCCGCCAATAAAATAGGCATCCTGAAAATCAAGCGATTTTGCGGCTGAGGTAATCGAAGCTTTGGTGCTTCCCACATCTGTAATGATGCAGCCTTTCTTAAGTGGAAGCTTGCTAAGTAGTTCAAGATAGTAATTCAGCATGCCCACCGGTACGCTTAAAAATATATAATCCGCATCCATAGCCGCTTCTTCAATTGACAACGTTACTTCATCCAATACTCCACTCTGCATGTATCGCTCCTGGAGTGCAGGCTCGTGAGCATATCCTACGACGGTAATTCCGGGTTTTCCTCTGAAACACAAGGCAAGGGACCCACCAATGAGTCCCACCCCGAAAATGGCTATTTTTTGTGTATGATTGTCTGATTCATTCATAAGCAGCCGTTACACTCCAGTAGTTTCAGCCTTCAGCACATATTCCAGCGCCTTGATGAAAGCCTCGTTCTGCTCTTTGGTACCAATAGAAACTCGGATATAGGCAGGATAGACTTGAAAACCAGGACGAACAATAATCCCTTGTCTCAGCAACGCATCAAACATCTCACCTGCTGGTCTGCCTGCATCAACCATTATAAAGTTGCCATGTGTTGCATAGTAGTGGAGTCCCAGACGCTCGAATTCGCCCTGTAAATACGTTACTCCTTCACGGTTCAAGTCACGGCATTGCGTAACAAAGGCCTGATCACTCAGGGCTGCACGGGCTGCGGACTGTCCTAATCGATTCGTATTAAACGGTTCTCTAACCTTATTGATGAGCGAGATTATCTCAGGCTGTGCGACACCGTAGCCAATGCGAAGCGCAGCAAGTCCATATATTTTAGAGAAAGTGCGCAGCACCACAAGATTAGCGTATTTAGCGAGAAGAGGAATCGTTTGCGGATACGCTGCATCCGTGACGTACTCATAATATGCTTCATCAAGAACGACCATTACATCCTGCGGCACCCGGTCCAGGAAAGATACGAGCTCAGCTTCAGATACAATCGTTCCCGTTGGATTGTTCGGATTACATACCCAGATGATCTTCGTCTTTGAGGTTACTTTCTCCAGCATTCCTTCAAGATCATGTTTGCCTTCAACCAGCGGAACCTCTATGCTTACCGCACCTTCAATATCAGCATTGCTCTTATAAACGGAGAATGTCTGGTCGGCCATAATTGTCTCATCCCCGCTCACAAGGAACGCTCTAGTAATGAGGGCAATGACTTCATCCGAGCCTGCACCGAAAATAATCTGCTCTCTGCCTACGTTAAGATGTTCAGCCAGATCAGCAGTCAAATCTCCAGCGCTTCCATCAGGATAAATACTCAAATTCATCAGCTCAGCCTGTATTGCTTCTCTTGCTTTTGGTGAGCTGCCATAAGGGTTCTCATTGGAGGCCAGCTTGATCACTTCGCTTAACCCTAGTTCACGTTTGACTTCTTCAATGGGCTTCCCTGGTTTATAGACGGGTATGTTAACGATCTGTGATTTAGGTTTCAATGTTAAAGCCCCTCCTCTGTATGCTTAATAAGAATAGCTGCAGCATTCGCTACAGCTTTAATTGTGCCACAAAATTCCGGATTTGCAAAAGCCCCTCTTGCTTGGTTGCAGGATCTGACAGTAATGGAATGCTCGTCTCAATTTGTCTAACGATCGCACTCCCTACGACAACACCGTCACATAGCTTCGAGAATCGCTCCACCTGCTCACGGCTTGAAATACCAAAGCCAACGGCGACAGGAAGAGTAGTGTACGATTTAACCGTGTCAATAAACTCTTCAACTTCAAGGTGGAACGAGGATCTTTCTCCTGTCACACCGAGCGATGAAACACAGTAGATGAATCCTCTTGCTTTTTTGACAATGTTCTCAATTCTAGTCTTTGAGGTTGGTGCCACCAGGGGTATAAGGTGAATATTAGCCTTGTCTGCATAAACTCTGATTTCTTCCGACTCCTCAATTGGCAGATCAGGTATAATGATGCCACTGATATCGTGATCCTTCAGCAGTTCAAAGAAAGTCTCAAGTCCGGTTTGAAGCACAGGATTATAATAAGTAAACAGCACAAACGGCAGCTTCGCCCCTGCTTCTCTGGCTCGTTTTGCTGCCTCCATGCAGGTGCGAATCGTAATATGCTGCTTCAAGGCACGCTCAGAAGCCCGCTGGATCACAGGCCCGTCTGCAAGAGGGTCCGAGTAGGGAACACCCAGCTCGATGACGTCAGCTCCTGCTGCTTCCAGCTCGAGTATTATTTCGATACTTGTCTCAATGTCAGGATCACCAATCGTAAGAAAAGGAATCAGTGCTGTTTTGTTCTCAGACTTGAGTCTCTCAAACGTAAGATCCATTAAATTCAACTGTATGCTCATGAGAGTTGACCTCCCGTGTACTTCATGATGGATTCAACATCCTTGTCTCCCCGGCCAGATAAACAGATAACCACAATCTGGTCCTTGTCCATGGATGGAGCAATCTTGGCCACCTCTGCCACTGCGTGAGCGGATTCGAGCGCAGGAATAATTCCCTCTGTGCGGCTGAGCAATTGAAGTGCATCCAGCGCTTCCTTGTCAGTAATCGGCACATACTGAGCACGCTTGATCTCTTTGAGATAAGAATGCTCGGGTCCTACCCCTGGATAATCCAATCCTGCTGAAATCGAGTGTGCTTCCTGAACTTGTCCGTATTTATCCTGCAGCAAGAGACTCATGGAGCCTTGGAATACGCCATGTGTTCCCTTGCTCATCGTGGCCGCATGATATTCCGTATCGACGCCTTTGCCTGCAGCTTCGCAGCCAATAAGCTCTACGGAGTCGTCATTTATAAAAGGGTAGAACATGCCGATTGCATTTGAGCCTCCACCGACAGCTGCTACAATCTTATCAGGCAGTCTTCCTTCTGCTTCAATAATCTGTCTTCTCGTTTCGTCTCCGATGACGCGCTGAAAATTACGAACCATCAGTGGATATGGATGGGGGCCGACTGCTGAACCGAGAATATAGAAGGTATCCTCTACATTACTGACCCAGTACCTAAGAGCCTCATTCCCTGCATCCTTGAGCGTCCGGGTACCTGATGTGACGGGAACGACCTCGGCTCCCAGCATGTTCATCCGAAATACATTAAGCTGCTGACGCTTCGTATCCTCTTCTCCCATGAACACCTTGCATTCCAAGCCCAGCAGCGCAGCAACCGTTGCCGTTGCCACCCCATGCTGTCCTGCTCCTGTTTCAGCGATGACCTTTTTCTTACCCATGCGCTTAGCAAGCAGGCCTTGCCCCAGTGCATTGTTAATTTTATGAGCGCCGGTATGGTTTAGATCCTCACGCTTCAAATATATTTTGGCCCCGCCAAGCTGCTGGGTTAAATGTTCTGCATAATAAAGAGGAGTCTCCCTGCCCGAATACTGCTTCAGCAAATAGTTCAATTCCTCATTAAACTCAGGATCCTCTGAAAAACGCTTATACTCCTGCTCTAATTCGATCAGGGCATTCATTAACGTTTCCGGCACATACCGCCCTCCAAAAGGACCAAAACGACCATATTCATCCGGTAATTGCGTCATGCCTTCTTCACCCTCTCCACAAAAGCTGTCATTTTAACGATGTCTTTATGTCCATCTGTCTCAACGCCGCTTGAAACATCTACTCCGTCCGGAGCATAACGACGCACAAGCCCGGTTACGTTCTCCGCATCAAGTCCGCCGGCTACAAACAGCGGAATTCCCGTACGATCAGCCCACTGCTGATAGGGCAGGCTCTTCTCCCAAGCAAAGGTCTTACCGGATCCTCCGCCATATACTCCATCGTAAGTATCGAGCAGAATGGCATCTACTTTACCTTTATACGGGTTCAGCTGATCATGGGCACTCATGCCTGGAGTCTGATTCTCGTGAATGGAGAAAGCTTTAAACACCTGTACCCCAAGCACTTCTCTGACCTTCTGACAAAAATCCGGGGATTCCTGTCCATGCAGCTGAATCACGTCTAGCGGAGCTTGATCTAGTATTGCTGTAAGCTCTTCCCAGTCAGGATTAACAAAAACCCCTGCTGATCTGGGAGAAGGTACGGCTTCCCATTCATTCAGCACGTTACAGAGCTGTGCTGCATGTTCCGCAGATACTTGGCGCCTCGACTTCGCGAATACAAAACCAATAAAATCGACAGTTAAGTGCTTCATTGATTTTAGCACTTCAACGTCCTGAAGTCCACATATTTTTAGAAGCGGTTTAGCCTGCTGTACCGTCATTTTCTCACCTGTTCCCCTGCACCCATAAGCTCAAGAACAGCCTGACTCACATTATCCTGGCGCATAAACTGCTCGCCGACAAGGATGCCTTTTGCACCTGCCTGCTTCACATACTCCACATCTTGCGGTGTGCGAATACCGCTCTCGCTGATTAAGGTGACATGCTCAGGCACAAGCTCTGCCAGTTCAGCCGTCGTCTCAAGGCGAGTTTCAAAAGTGCGAAGATTTCGGTTGTTGATCCCGATTAGAGAGGCACTGCCAATATCCAGAACACTTAGCAACTCCTCCTTATCATGGACTTCGACAAGTGCATCCAGACCCAAATCCCGGGCATAGCTTATATATCTGGACAGCTGAGCTGAATCCAGTATGCTTGCAATCAGCAGAACTGCATCTGCACCTATGATCCGGGCTTCCGCAATTTGTTTCTCATCAATTATAAAATCTTTGCGCAGCAGCGGAACGTTTACCTGCTGACGGATTGCTGTCAAATATTCGGGCTTCCCTTGAAAGTAATGGATATCCGTCAGCACCGACATACAATCTGCACCTGCGGCCTCATAGGCTTTTGCGATGTCGACAGGATCAAAATTACTTCGGATTAATCCCTTTGATGGAGAAGCTTTCTTTACTTCAGCGATCAGCCCCATGCCTCTCACATGTTCCTTGGACAATGCTCTTTCGAAGCCTCTTGCAGCAGGTAGTGCTGCGATTCTTTTTTCCGCTTCATTTATATCGAATACGCTGGATAATGCTGCAACCTCTTCCTTCTTCGTTGCTACAATGCGATCAAGATACATAATCATACTCTCCCGTCTTCTGAATAAGCTGTGTCAATTTATCAGATGCTTTGCCGGAATCAATTGCATTTTTGGCCAAGTGGACCCCTTCTGCGATACTTCCCGCAAGTCCTGCTACATAAATGGAAGCCCCTGCGTTCGCTAGAACGATATCCCGATATCCTCCCTGTTCGCCGGAGAGCACACGTTTAATAATGTCTGCATTCTCGGTAGCTGTTCCTCCAAGTACCTGCTGCAAAGGATACGTCTTGAGTCCCAAATCATCGGGATGAATATCGTAGGTTTGAACAGCTCCATCCTTTAATTCCGATATCTTCGTCCGGTCTGAAATACTGATCTCATCAAGTCCGTCATAGCTTGCAACGACGAGCGCCCGTTTCAGTCCAAGTCTGCCAAGCGATTCTGCAATGGCTTCTGTTCTGGTTACGTCATACACTCCGAGTACTTGGCGGTCTGCTCCAGCTGGATTGGTAAGTGGCCCAAGCAGATTAAAGATCGTCCTTACCCCCAATTCCTTTCGCGGTGCAGCTGCGTACTTCATGGAAGGATGATATACCTGAGCAAATAAAAAACAAATATTGATCGCATCCAGGCAGTCTCTCGCCTGCTCTTGATTCAGATGGATGTTAACTCCTAGTGCTTCGAGCACATCCGCACTTCCCGCTCTTCCGCTTGCAGAACGATTCCCATGCTTCGCAACCCGCACAGATAAAGAGGAGGCGATGATTGCGGAAGCCGTTGAAATATTGAATTTGCTGATCCCTGATCCCCCAGTTCCACAGGTATCCAGCAGATTGTTCTGCTCTGTGAGTACTCTGGCACAGGATTCACGCATCGCTTCTGCAAATCCGGTGATTTCGTCGACCGTTTCTCCTTTTAGGCGCAGAGCCGTCAGCAGTCCCCCGATTTGTGCTGCAGTCGCTTCTCCGCTCATAATATGGCTCATGACATTCCTCGCTTCAATCTGCGTCAGATCTCTGCCTTCCATGATGTTCATGAGGCTTTGCTGAACGGCATTTCCAGTGATGATGGTGCTCATCGTGATCTCCTCCTTATCAATTAGGTGTATAAATATAATCTTGATTCGCGTAGCTCAGGGGCACAGCTGCTTTTGGAAACATTTGTTCAGCATAACGGATTGCAGTTAAGAGTGCCTTCGCTTTGTTTACTGTCTCTTCATATTCCATCTCGGGAACCGAATCCCAGACGATGCCAGCCCCTGCCTGAACATAGGCCTTGCCTTCCTTGAATATAATCGTGCGAATCGTGATACAGGAGTCCATATTCCCGCTGAAGCCCAAGTATCCGATCGCTCCGGCATAGGCACCGCGTGCTTCACGCTCCAGCTCCGCAATGATCTGCATGGCTCTCAGCTTCGGTGCACCGGATACGGTACCCGCCGGAAGACAGGATAGAAAAGCATCAAAGAAATCCTTATCCTCCCTTATCGTGCCAGATACATTCGTCACCATGTGCATGACGTGCGAGTATTTCTCAATCTCCATAAAAGAGTCGCACTTTACGGTACCAAACTGACTGACCTTTCCGATATCATTACGGCCGAGATCAACGAGCATCAGGTGCTCTGCACGTTCCTTCTCGTCCTGAAGCAGGTCTTGTGCTAGACGCTCATCTTCCGCAGCCGTTTCTCCTCTCGGTCTCGTGCCAGCGATTGGCCTAGTCTGTACCCTTCCTCCATCGACCTTGACAAGCGCTTCTGGCGAAGTGCCTACGATCACTTCCTCACCCAGCTTTAAATAATACATATATGGTGATGGATTCAGTGTTCTGAGCACCCGGTATACCTGAAGCGGAGATACCTCGGTCTCAATATGGAAGCGCTGGGACAGCACCACTTGAAAAATATCCCCTGCACGGATATATTCCTTAGCCTGTTCTACATTGGAAATAAATTGATCTTTTGTCAGGTTGGACTTCACATCACCGAGTTCAACTCCACTTGGCATAGCATGACGATTGGCATTCTCCTTCGGTCCTTCATCTGCCAAGATCCTTGCGAGCTTCTCCAGCTTCTCATCCACTAGCTGATAATTACGCAGGATATCCTCATCGCGATCCCCTGGTGCAACATGTACGTTGCCTATTAACAGTAGCTGCTGCTTCACATGGTCAAATACGATGACCTGATCACAGAACATAAACTGAATATCATCCATCTGAAGATCATCAACCGCGTGCTTCGGCAGCTTCTCGTAATACTGCAGCAGGTCATATCCGAAAAACCCGATCGCTCCGCCCGTAAACGGCGGTAATCCGTCCACCATAGGACTGCGGTACTGTCTGAGCAGCACCTTTAGCTCTTCTATCGGTTTGCCTTGCATTTGTTGTCTACGTCCGTCGTGTTCTACAGTAATAACTCCGTTCTTACCGGAGATTGTAATAAAAGGATCGGTGCCGATAAATGAATATCTCGCCCAGTTGCTCCCGCCCTCTACACTCTCTAACAAAAATGCGTATTCCTGCTCTGCGAACCGGCTGAATAACCGGATGGGGGTCTCCATATCAGCAAGAATTCGCTTAACGACAGGAATCAGATTATATTCCCTGGCTTGCCTAAGTACCTCTTGTGCTTCGATATTCAACATCCTTAAAACACTCCCTTGAGCTTAAGATGGGCGAAAGATGAAGTTCAAGAAGTATGCGTGTATGCAAAAAAACCTCTACGAGACTGTAGAGGTTCATTAACGATTATATGAGTATGTAGGCAATAAGAAACCTAAAGAAAATATACTTCCCCTACAATGATTGCCCATAAGTTCAGTACCAGAATATATGCTCAATAATCCTGTACTTACAGATCATCAGGGTATCCATATTCTTCTTTGTTTCTCAACTCTTCAAAAGCCTTGCCTTATGCTTAAAGGCCAAGGACTTCTCCCATTTCACCAGCCATGCTACCGTCATGCGAATGCACTATCGGCCACAGCCTTCTGAAAATGGCTAAGCTCTGCTCTACTCATCAAACGTCTTAACTCTTCTCATCTCTGCTACAGTTCACTATACATAGTTTAATCCATTTTGGCAAGGTTCGATTTGCCCTTAGCTTCCAGAGGAAGCGGCCAAATCAGGACGCAGTGCCTTCGCACCGTTTAAATAAACATGTTGAATTTCCTTTTGTGATTTCTCTGTATTCACATGGATCATAAAGCGAATGCACTTCTCCAGTGCTCCTTTGACCGGAACCTCCAAGGAACACATTAAGGGCACTAGCTCCCATCCAGTCAGCTCACGAATCGCCTTGGCCGGAAAGGCAGCATCAAGATCTTGAGTAAGTGTAATCCATACGCTGCAGATGGCTTCCGGCTCAAGCTGATTACGTTCTACGATCTCTTGAAGCAGCTTGGAAGTTTCCTTCATAATCTCTGCTTCCGTGTTGCTCGTTACCGTTGTTGCACCTCGTATACCTCTTGTGTACATCATGCGTTTACGCCTCTTTCTTTCAGCCCATCGATAACATCCCTGACGTCCTGTACTCGAACATCATTCGCAACGACAACTTCACCGATCTTGGTCGGGATGATAAAGACCATTAGGCCTTC
Source organism: Paenibacillus sp. TCA20 (assembly GCF_000732325.1). Lineage (GTDB taxonomy): Bacteria > Bacillota > Bacilli > Paenibacillales > Paenibacillaceae > Paenibacillus > Paenibacillus urinalis. Next base: position 467,890 of record NZ_BBIW01000003.1, on the reverse strand, counting down.
TCTAAATTTTTTGTCATGCATCATAGCTGCCAGAATATCATCTGTACTCATGTCAGCCGGAAGTGATGTAGGCAAATTCAATGATTCGAGCATGCGCCTCGTCGTTGTGTACAGCACCGGATCGGCTCCTCTTAATACGCCGAGCTGTGCGGCACCAACCATTCCGATCGAGATGGCCTCACCATGCAGAAATTTGCCATATCCTGCGATCGCTTCAATCGCATGACCGATGGTGTGACCCAGGTTCAGTGTAGCCCGAATCCCATTTTCTCTTTCGTCCTGGGATACGATATCTGCCTTGATCGAACAGCCGCGCAGCAAACCATATACGAGTGAATCCTTATCTAAGGAGAGCAGCTTATTCGCATGCTCTTCACACCAGTAGGCAAACTCCTCGTCTTGAATCAGTCCGTGCTTCAGCATTTCTGCAAGACCTGCCGAAACTTCCCGTGGAGGCAGCGTCTTCAGCGTGTCCACATCATACAGAACAAACTCGGGTTGATGAAATGCTCCGATGATATTTTTGGCAAGCGGATGGTTGACCGCTACTTTGCCCCCTACGCTGCTGTCATGAGCAAGGATTGTTGTCGGAATCTGCACAAATCGAATCCCACGCATATAAGTAGCAGCAACGAAGCCAGCCAAATCACCGACGACTCCACCGCCAAGGGCTAGAATAGCAGAGCTTCGATCAAGACCTCCTTCAATCGCTAGGGTCATCATTTCCGTGTAAACGGTGAGAGACTTGGACGTCTCTCCACTCTGAACCACGGCGGATACAACCTTGTAGCCTGCTTGCTCCAAGGAGTCCTTCACAATTTGCAAATAATACGGAGCGATTTGATCGTCCGTAATAACCATGATCGGACTCTTGCTGCTTACTCCGTGCTGAGCCAGATGGCTGCCTGTCTTAGCAAGCAGCCCGCTGCCGATATAAATAGGGTATGAACGTTCGCCCAGGTCAACATTCAGCGTCTTCATGATTAGTAACGCTCCAACTGGGCATTATAGTTCTCCAGATTGGCTCTTATCTCCTCAATGGAATCGCCGCCGAATTTCTCCAGGAATGCCTTTGCGATCTCCCAGGCAACCACATGCTCCATGACTACACTGGCAGCAGGAACTGCGCAAGCATCTGAACGTTCCACTTGAGCTGTAAACGGCTCTTTTGTATCAATATCTACACTTTGCAGTGGTTTGTATAACGTAGGAATCGGCTTCATTACACCGCGTACAACGACAGGCATGCCGTTCGTCACACCGCCTTCAAATCCGCCCAGGCGATTGGATGCACGATGGTATCCCTTATCCTCACTGTACAGGATTTCATCATGAACCTGTGATCCCGGAATCGTACCCGCTTCAAATCCAATACCGATCTCGACACCTTTGAAGGCATTAATCGACATGACAGCCTGAGCAATACGTCCATCAAGCTTACGATCATACTGTACATAGCTTCCAAGCCCGACAGGAACACCTTCCACGACACATTCTACAATGCCGCCAATCGAGTCCCCATCTTTCTTGATCTGATCAATGTAAGCTTCCATCTTCTTCTCTGTTTCAGGATCCGTTACACGGACCGAGGAAGCTTCTGTGCGGCTGCGCAGCTCTTCAATCGGCAGTTCCTCATACGGAGCTTCAATCTCACCGATTCGCAGCACACGGCCCGCAATCTGTATGCCGAACTCTGCCAGAAGCTGACGTGCAATGGCTCCAACCGCTACTCTTACCGTCGTTTCCCGAGCACTGGAACGCTCAAGCACATTTCTGAGATCCTTCAGATTGTATTTAAGTCCGCCATTCAGATCAGCATGTCCTGGTCTTGGACGATGCACTCTGCGCTTCTCTTCATCTGTACCTTCAATCGGTTCAATATTCATAATGTTGCGCCAGTGCGTCCAGTCCTTGTTCTCCACGACTAGAGCTACCGGGGCTCCTGTTGTATATCCATGGCGAATACCGCCAACAAATTCAGCTGTATCTTTCTCAATTTGCATCCGACGCCCGCGTCCATATCCCTTCTGGCGGCGATGCAGCTGAAAATTCAGCTCCTCAAAATCCACTTTCATATTACTTGGAAGTCCCTCTACGATTGCTGTCAATTGGGGTCCGTGCGTTTCCCCTGCGGTTAAATAACGAAGACTCATAATACGTTCCCCCTTTATACTGTTAAGCTTTAAACTGCTAAAATGTTTAATCTTTGATCATTATAGTATAGCATGTTATGTTTGACAAGAATGGATCTGATTTCGCCTCACTCCAGTTATGCGATTGGCGAAACAAAGAAACGCCTATCCTCACCATAGGACAGGCGTTTCCGTATAGGTTTCATTACTTGCCAGCAGATAGTCCGGCCCGCCATGACAGCTCATGTCGATCAGCGTCTGACTGAGGCTTGATCTCACCAAGCATTCGCTCCATTTGAGTCGTGTCCAGCCCGATAATCTGGGCACATTCCCGGATATTGATAAGTCCTTGTCTATATGCAGCGATTACCGTTCTTTTATCCATTTCATTACCCCCAAAAAGTCTTCACACAGATAGTTCCAGTATAGGTCAATTCATACTCGAACTATACTTATACAGACTTTTGGTAAAAAAAGGTGTCCACCGAAACCAGATTATATTGAGCGGGAGAAAAAATCTGCTCTGTGCTTCCCACGAACAATACCCCGCCAGGTCTAAGCGCTTTGGCGAACTTTTGATACAGTAAATGCTTGGCCTCTTCCGTAAAATATATCATTACATTTCGGCAAACAATGAGATCAAAGCCTTCTTCGAATGGATCAGACAGCAAGTTCTGCTTGCTAAAGCGCACCGCCTGTTTCAGCTTAGGATCAATATGATACTGAAGCCCATCCTCGGTAAAATAACGTCTGCACACGGACTCAGGTACCTCTCTCAGTGAACGCTCCAGATATGTACCCTTACTGGCTCTGGCCAGAGCACCTTCATCAATATCGGTAGCACGCAATTCCGTCTGGTTTAACAAGCCTAACATATCCACAATCATAGCCAATGTGTAAGGCTCTTCCCCAGTAGAACAGGCGGCACTCCAGATCTTGAGCTTCTGGTGATCCCGGGTCAGACTAGGCAGAATGCGATCTTTAAGCACTTCCCATCTGTTCCGGTTACGCCAAAATTCAGAGACATTGATGGTCATCCGATCCAGAAATTCAAGAAATAAAGCTTTGTTGCGGGTCATTTCTTCAAAAAAGGATGCAAAGCTCTCATGCCCGTGCTTGTTACGAAGCGTCGTAAGTCTTCGTTTCATTTGAGCTTCTTTATATTGCGAAAGATCAATACCCGTGGCCTGTTTTACATTACGAATAAATAGCAAGTAATCGGATTGCGTAGTTTCAATCTCTAGATTGGACACCTGAAACCTTCTTTCTTAGGAAAAGAACCGCACATTTTAAGTCCAGACAGCAATCGTTTTGTCATAAGCTACAAGTTCTTCTTCTGCAAAGAAGTTACGGAGTTCTCTGGCCGCACTCTCTGGTGAATCAGAGCCATGAATCAAATTATGTGGTGTGATCGCCGCAAAATCCCCCCGAATCGTCCCAGGAAGCGCTTCTTTCACATTCGTCTTGCCGATGAGCATCCGTGATAGAGTGATGATGTCTTCGCCTTCCCATACCATCGCAAATACAGGTCCGGAAGTAATGAAGGACACCAAGTCATCAAAGAAAGGTTTGCCATCATGCTCGGCGTAGTGACGTTTAGCTTGTTCATCTGTGACCTGTACAAACTTGCCTGCCACCAGCTTAAACCCCTTGTCCTCAAACCGGCTAATAATGCGCCCAATCAATCCACGCTGAACCCCATCTGGTTTCACCATTAAAAAAGTACGCTCCATCGTCTATTCCCTCCAGGCTTTGTTTAAGAATCAGGGCGTGTCTTAAACTCTAAAACAGATTTCACTCCAGTGATTTTTAAGACACGCCCCAGCTAGCTGCATAATGACTTTCGACTTGCTTTCTTGATGTTCCTGCCAGGTTAATATGAACGTTTTACAACAAAATGAGCGATATCCCGTAGATTTTTCTTCGTCTTAATGTCAGGAAGTCCTTCCAGCGCATCAAGAGCTTTATTCATATATCGGTCAGCCAGTGCCTCTGCTTTAGCCATTCCATCGCTTTCACGAATCATGCCTACTGCAGCTTGCACGGACCCCTTGTCTCCATCTTCATGAATCCGGTGAATAAGCTGGAGCAGATCCTCCCGAATACGCTCTTCCTGCAATGCGAAAATAACGGGTATCGTAATATTGCCTTGAAGCATGTCACTTCCAGGCGGCTTGCCGAGCTGCTTCTCTGTGCCTCTTAGATCAAGCAAATCATCCTGAATCTGAAAGGCCATGCCTACATTATAGCCATAGCTGTAGAGTCTTCTGCACACCTCTTTATCCGCACCGGCCGCCACAGCCCCAAGCTGACAGCTGATTGCGATGAGGAGTGCTGTTTTGCGGCGTATCCGCAGCAAATAGTTACGCACATTTTGATCGGTGTTAAAGAAGTCCCTGATCTGTTCCATCTCGCCGATCGTCATTTGCACCATCGCCTTCGCCATCGTCTGATGGATCAGCGGATTAGGCAGCTCCGCTATAATTGACATGGCACGTGCATAGATGTAGTCACCCGTATACATCGCGATACGATTGTCCCATTTCGATTTGACGGTAAGCTGCCCTCGTCTTGTTTCTGCATTGTCGATTACATCATCATGAACAAGCGACGAGGAATGGATCAGTTCAAGCGGAACTGCCACGTGCTTCAATACCTCAATGTCATAGTTCCCGAACTTTCCCCCAAGCAGGACAAAGACCGGTCTGAGCCGTTTGCCGCCTGCCTTAAGCAAATGAAGCGAAGTTTCCGCAAGCAGAGGCTCACTCGTTTCTACACCGCGGTATAACTCTTTCTCTATATAACTTATATCCTTCTTTAGTGCAGTCAAAATATCAAGTAGTTTCATTCCGTCACCCGTATCAGCTTATTCTCATTCCAGAGATCCACCTGGACCTCATGCTCCATGAGACCAAGCTCATGTGCATAACGGAAATACAGCTGCAGCCCTCGCAACTCATTTTCGCCAAAATCGTAAACCAAATTTCTAAAATACGCATACCAATAGGCTTCAGAACCGCCAATGTGCTGTACTGCATGCCTAACAACGGGTGCAAGATCCCGCAGGCTCGCTGTCTTGCTGTTATAAAACGCCTCAGCTATCTCTTTGACAGTGTCTGCATTATTGTCCGCGAAGCTTCGATTTACTGCCCACACGGCATAAGTCATCTGGTGCCCGGTATACCGATACCATAACTCACCAAGATCGTAAACATGATAAGGATGGTCTGCCCAGGACGCTTTGATAGCGTGATCTCCAATAAGCAGAGCCGCATCTGCATTTTCCATCATACGCTCAAGCTCAGGCTCCATCGTAATATAATCAGGATTACCCTCATAGAACTTCGTCATAATCACTTTGAGCAAATTTACTGAGGTTGCTGAAGTATTGGTCAGAGCAATCGTACGGTTTACGATAGATTCGATGGGCTCCTTGCTGAATAGCAAGATGGATTTTACTTCTCCGCGGCTGCTCACTGAAATATCCGGTAACAGAAGTAATCGATCAGATGCCATGCCGTATGCAAAGGACGACATCGCGCTTAAGTCCAGCGTTCCTTCATGAATACGTTCATTCAACCTGGCCGGCACCTCTGTAATCAGCTCTGCCGGATTCATAAGGGCAGCCGGCTCGAAGTAATGATACATGGGCCATGCATTGGTATAGCTTATTTTTCCGATGGTGGTTACTTGATGTAATTCCTTCAATTCTCCTCCCCCCATCTCTTAAACAAGTTATGCTCGATGTGAAGAACATCCAGTACTTTACCCACCAAGAAATGGATAAGGTCATCCATCGTTTTAGGATGATAATAGAATGCCGGCATCGCTGGAATCATTTTGACACCAAGCCGGCTCAGCTTCAGCATATTTTCCAGGTGAATCGCATGAAGCGGTGTTTCCCGGGGCACCAGTACGAGTGGACGTCCTTCCTTCATCATGACATCAGCCGCCCTAGCCATCAGGTTATCCGAGGCTCCGTGCGCGATCGCTGACAACGTCCCCATCGAACACGGCATAATAATCATTCCATCCATTAAGAAGGACCCGCTCGCAATGGAAGCTCCTATATCGCTAACAGGGTGATATATAAGAGAACCGGGACGGTTCCCGAACTTCTCGTTCAAAATCCCTTCCCGGTCCGAAACATTCCAGCCTAGTTCTTCTTTTAACACACGCCAGCCTGCATTCGAAACGACAAGATGTATCTCGTATTCCTGATCAAGCAATGTCTCAATCAACCTGACTCCGTATATACTGCCACTCGCGCCTGTTATGCCGACTGCGAGTCTTTTTAATCTATTCATAGGTTAGATCACCACCGCATCGATCAGAGTAAACAATAGAATGACCATGCTGACCCAGCTGTTCAGCGTAAAGAATGCGGTCTGTACCCGGCTCATATCGTTTGGTGACACAATCATATGCTCATATATAAGAAGTCCGCATGATATTAGTATACCTATTGCATATATCCAGCTCAAATCCGTCATGAAGAATAAGGCAATAAATCCGATCGCCGTTATGATATGAAAATATTTTGCGATATTCAGTGCACCTTGGGTTCCAAATCGGGAAGGGATGGAATACACGCCTTCCTTCTGGTCAAAATCGATATCCTGACAAGCATATATAATATCAAAGCCGGCCGTCCAAAAAGCGGCAGCGAGATACAGCACCATCGCAGTAAGATTTATTTCCCCGGTCACTGCAACCCACCCACCGAGCGGGGCTAGACCAATCGTCAAACCGAGAACAACATGGCACAGCCATGTAAACCGTTTGGTATAAGAGTAAATAACGAGCATAAACACCGCGATCGGCAGCAGCTTCACCGATAAGGGATTGAGCTGTGATGCGGCCCAGAATAACAGAATAAACGATATGATTACAAAAATAACAACTTCACTTATCTTGAGCAGTCCTGCAGGTATGGCTCTTCCGGCTGTACGCGGATTTTTGCCATCGATAACCCGGTCAATCATTCGGTTTAAACCGAAGGCTGCACTTCGGGCTCCCACCATGGCGAGCAGAATCCACCCAATCTCTGCCCAGAATGGCAGCCTTCCATTGATTTCAGTAGAGCCAAGGATGGCTCCCATAAACGCAAATGGCAGAGCAAACAAGGTATGCTCTATTTTAATCATTTCCAGAAAAATACCGATCTTTTTAAACATGCTGACTCTCCTTGCTCCCAATATGTAATGCTGCGATTCCGCCGGTCAGCGGATAGGACCTCACATCCTTGAGTCCCGTTTCTCTGAAGATTTGTTCAAGCTCTTCTCTTCCAGGAAACATCGCTAGAGAGTCAGGCAGCCATTTGTACTGTTCGTAGCGTTTAGCAAGAAGCTTACCCATAACAGGCAATATACGTCTAAAATAAAAATAATAAATCCCCTTAAATGGCTGCCAGGTCGGCTTTGACAGCTCCAGACATACGACCATTCCGCCCGGCTTGACGACCCGCTGCATCTCTAACAGCACTTGTCTTAGATCCGGGACATTGCGGAGACCAAAGCCGATGGTTACATAATCAAAAGAATGATCTTCATAAGGAAGCTGCATGGCATTCCCCTGAACAAGCGTAATTTGCTGATCTCGGCCCTGCTGTGCCACCTTCTCCTGTCCGACTGCAAGCATATTGCTGCTGAAATCCAGTCCATTGATGTGACCTGTTTCACTTGCTTCTGCAAGACTGATCGTCCAGTCGCAGGTCCCGCAGCATACATCCAGTGCCGTTTGCCCACGCTGCACATTCATCTTCTTCATTGTGAACTTTCGCCAAGCCTTGTGACGCCTGAAGCTGAGCGTATCGTTCATAAAATCGTATTTACTAGCAATGCTTTGAAACACCGAATGAACGTGCTGCTCCTTCGGATTCTCCCCTTCATGCTGCATGTTCGAACCACCTTTTATTCACTTATCAAACAACTTTGCCAGGTGCTCTGTATGTACGGTACGATTCCATCATCTTCATGATCTCCTGTACAACCACCTGATCGCTTACTTCATTCTCAATAAATCGTTCAGTATCATTCACCGAATGACGAAGCTTGTCCGTTAAAAATTCCTGTGTTCTGTGCTTAAGTGTAAGCTGAATCCACTCATTAGGCTCAAGCTCATTCCTGTTGAGGGCTTCCTTAACACTCGAATCCGTATGGCTTAGAATCTGATAATAGGCAAGACGATAACGAGAGCGCTCCATATCTCTCACATGTTCGATTTCCTCAATAAGCATATCAAATAAACTAAATGCGCTGAGCAGTCGATCGAACAACGAGACTTCTCCTGGGGAAATCATGCTCTGGAACGAAAGAAACAGCTGCTTCTTCAGCTGCACGGATTCGTTAACGTATTCCTCAGCTGTAACCAGCTGTCGTCTCATGCGATTGTACAGATTCATTTTCCGTTCGTTGACGATACAGATTCCTTCACTAAGTGACGCAACAACGGAGATTTGACCTGCTGCAGCCAGCAGTTGATAGAACCTCGCGCTGAAATAATCTCCGCCAAGCACTTTTAGCTGTCGAGATCGCATCTCCTGCTCCTTCAGATCTTCCTCATGAACATCGATCATCTCATGTGTATCGAGTCCCATTTGTACAAGCGCAGTAACGAGGGAATATAACTCACTATGCTCCGCTGACCAAACCGGTCCACGATTCAAAAAAAACTCAAGCAGCCGTACACGGCCATCAGGAAAATTCGGAATTTCCGTATGCCGCTGAATCATATCATAGTTTGTATATTTTTTTGCAAGATTAGGTACGCGGTATGTAGTCATCCTGATCCTCCGAGCCATTAAATAAGTAACGAATCAATTTCATAACTCCATAAAGGTGATATGAAATTGTTTCAAATAGAATATATTCACAATCTTATCTATTATAGCATACGATCGAAATGATCGCACAAGCATCATTAACCCTTTTCAACGCAAAATGAACTGTCTGCGCCATAAATTCGTTTCTGACATATGAAACCATATTTTAAGCTCCTCAGGGAGCTTAGCGCTCTTCCAGGTTTCGAGCAATTGCAGCGCTTCAATACTCCACTCGCTCCGCCTAATATCTGCAGATAACAGCAAGTGACGGCTTCCCATCCATTCATCCTCAGCCATAACCCGCAGCATCAGCTGCTGCACATTAACGGTCTCCTCAAAGGAAAAGGACGCGACAGTCGCTATATCTTCATATATATCCGATGGATCACTTGATTCATCTCCCGCTCTCAAATCAAGGGTTAGAACACCGCTGTTCCACTTCACTTTGCTGATCTGTGCCGTAAGCTTCAATTCATGCAAGTAATCGACCAAATTATGATCCTCCAGTCTAATCGGATTCCTGCTCTGCAGAACCTCACGGGAGTCCTGAAGAAAGGAGTCTTTTTGAATGGAAACAAAAGTGGCCAGCAGCATGAGTGTACTTAATGAGATGGAAAGGACTATGAGAATGACTTTTTTCTTCTTCAAAAAATTCGCCTCCCATTTCCTATTGTGAGCCCGTAAGACAAGGCCCATACCTCATTGTACAAAGAAAAAAAGCAGGCTATGCCTGCAATTTGAAGTCGCGTAAAAATAAGCGGTTATTGATCTGTTTCGATCTTCCCATGCTTGGTCATCACTTCTGCTTTGCCCCGTACTTTGATTGCTGAAGTATGATCTGTGAATTGGGCGATCATGACTTCACCTTTATCGAGCTTCTCGGTGTGATGAAATCTTGTATCATGTCCTCGGGTCAGTCCAATGACGTGCACACCGTTCTCTTTTGCCTTAATCACGATATAATCGCCGCCTAATGGAATTTCCATGCTCACTGCCCCTTTTCAGTTAAATGAAAAAAGCCGTGAACGTATTCACGGTCTTTTTGGTTACCTGCTCGTATGTAGAAATCTTATTTGATTCCATCTTTGAGCGCTTTACCTGGTTTGAAAGCAGGAATTTTGCTCGCAGGAATTTCGATTTCCTCACCTGTCTGCGGATTACGTCCTTTACGTGCAGAACGCTCGCGTACTTCAAAGTTACCGAAACCAACGAGTTGTACTTTATCTCCATTTTGCAGAGCTTCGGAAATCGCTTCGAATACAGCATCCACTGCTTTCGTAACATCCTTCTTCGACAATTCAGTTGCCTCTGTAACTTGTGCAATCAGATCAGATTTATTCAAGTGTATTCACCTCCTGAAATATCTTAAGTGTTATACTGTGTTTCCGTTTTACCGCAAAATATACGTGGCTAGGCTATTTTTATACTAATAGGTTCATATGCCCGGCTCATTACATCCGCTGCAAAGAGGGGTAAACATCTAGTCACAGGACTATATTTCTCTTGAACGGACAAACTTTATAGTAATACAGTCAGAATACAATTTCAAGTGAATTCAGCGCTATATATAGTTAAAATTGATAGATTCTTCGCCATTTTATGAGCTAATAGGCCATTTCACCGTTTATGGACAAGCAAAATAACCGAAAAGGATACTTCCTTTCGGTTATTTTAGTAACTATGCTGGAGCTTACAGTATGATGGCGATCAGTCCGCCAGAGCCTTCGTTAATAATGCGTCCGAGTGTTTCCTGCAGCTTGTATCTTGCATTATCCGGCATCATGGCAATCTTGCCTTGAATACCCTCACGCACGATGGAGTGAAGCGAACGGCCAAACATATCTGAATCCCATACCTTGATCGGATCATTCTCGAAGTCCTGCATGAGGTATCGGACAAGCTCCTCACTCTGCTTCTCTGTGCCTATAATCGGCGCGAACTCAGACTCGACATCCACGCGAATCATATGAATCGAAGGTGCTGTCGCTTTCAGCCTCACACCAAATCTGGTTCCTTGACGGATCAGCTCCGGCTCATCAAGCGCCATTTCAGCCAGTGAAGGTGCGGCGATGCCGTAGCCTGTCGTTTTCACCATCTCGAGCGCTTCGGCAAAGCGATCATATTCTTTTTTCGCATGAGCAAAGTCCTGCATGAGCTGTAACAGATGGTCTTTGCCTCGAATCTCAATGCCCACCACTTCATACAGAATCTGATCATACAATTCATCGGGTGCATAGAGATCAATTTCTGCAACGCCCTGCCCCATATTCATTCCGCTGAGTCCAGCGCGGTCAATGAATTCATATTCCATGAACTGAGAGACCACACGATCGACATCTCTCAACCGGCGAATGTCTTTGACTGTATCGCGCACGGAATTTTCATAATTCGAACGCAGCCAGTGATTTTCATTCAATACCATGACCCAGCTCGGCAAGTTGACATTCACTTCATGAACCGGGAACTCATAGAGTACTTCTCTCAGTACGCCGGTTACATCATCTTCTGTCATGGTCGCTGCGCTTACGGTCATTACTGGAATATCATATTTCTCTGCGAGCTCGGCACGAAGCTGTTGTGCTTCTTCACTTTTTGGCTTGATGGAGTTGATGATCAGAACAAATGGCTTGCCGACCTCTTTGAGCTCAGCAATGACTCGCTCTTCGGACTCCACATAGGACTCCCGCGGAATTTCGGCAATGGTTCCATCTGTCGTTACGACAACGCCTAGTGTTGAATGCTCTTGAATTACCTTGCGTGTGCCAATTTCGGCTGCTTCCTGAAAAGGAATCGGCTCTTCGAACCAAGGCGTCGATATCATCCGCGGTCCATTCTCATCCTCGTAGCCTTTCGCTCCTTCTACCGCATAGCCTACACAGTCTACCAGTCTCACATTGACATCCAGGCCGTCGGCCACTTTGATCTGTACTGCCGTATTAGGCACAAACTTCGGCTCTGTTGTCATGATGGTCTTACCCGCAGCGCTCTGCGGCAATTCGTCTACTGCACGGACACGATCGGAATCACTCGTAATGTTTGGCAATACGATCGTTTCCATGAAGCGCTTAATGAATGTGGATTTTCCTGTGCGAACTGCGCCGACAACACCAAGATAAATGTCCCCGCCAGTGCGTTCGGCAATGTCTTTGAAAATGTCTACTTTTTCCAAGTGAAATCCCCTCCTAAAAATACTCCGAAGGAAAAATGCTAAAGAGCATCCGCTTCGTTTTCAATCAGACGTTAAACCCTGTAAGCGGTAGAACAGCTTATAAAAATTGCCCGGAAGTCGTCCGCCGCCGACAATCACATTCTGATCAAAGAGAGAAGATGAGCGGCGTAACTCGTACATGCTTTTGGACTAGTATCATAGTATGTACATGACCACTGCGGTATGACGCCTTTTCTAAAATTTCTATCACCAGACCTGATTTCTTTGATGATAGACGTCACCCTCTGCAGTCCATCCACACTCAATATATGAGTCGCGGGCGCTTTTTAGAACGTTCATCTAGGCGTTCCATTTTTATCTCCCTCTCTCCGGTTGCTTCGCAAAAGTCGTTCGGGATCTAAAAATTCCACTGAAGTTTTTTTGTTGGTGGCTCGAGGCTGGTAATTCACTTGAAAGCTCAAGACGTTCCTTCTTTAGCTCCTCGCAGGCGTTCCGTTTATTGCTCCTTCTCAGGACGTTCCATTTTTATCTCCCTCCCTCCGGTTGCTTCGCAAAAGTCGTTCGGGATCTAAAATTCCACTGAAGTTATTTGTTGGTGGCTCGAGGCTAGTAATTCACTTAAAGAGGCACTCTCTCGAGGGGGCAAGGCGCTTCCATCTCTATGCACAAAAAAAACCGCCAATCTGGCGGCTTCGGATATATTTATTCTAGTACTGCAATAGGGGCTGTGCCATCCCAATGATAAGGCAATGATTTGACTGGTACATGATGCGATCGCTCTGTAAGTATCTCTCTAAGATCCTCAGTTTGAGAAGGGGTAAGCTTCTCCCGCTCAATCACCTGCATAATATCTATTGCATAATCGGCATATACATTTCCTTGATCATCAAGCAGATACGGAAGAACTTCTCCGGAGTATACACTCTTTAACTCCTGCAACTGGTTGGCACCGCTCTGCAGCTTGTCCAGATCCACCCGAAATACACCCGGGGAAACCTCCTCTGACACAGGCCACTCATTATGTGTAGATCTGTATGTCTGAACGGAACGATGAACATCGTTTACACGCTGCACCGTCGTAAGCTCCATCACCTTCACAACCGGGTCTGTCTCTTCATTCTGAAGCAGATAATATACGCTGCCGCCTTTTTCGAATGCAGTATTCGGTATATCATCCAGATATCCCTGCTGCTCCAGCTTGTTCAGGTCAATTCGAAACTTTTCGTATCTTGGCGTCTCGTTACCAGCCGTAATCATCGGCAAAATATGCTGGTCTGACTGGAAGGAGTCAATCGCATTCTGAATTCTATTAACACTGTCATCATAGTTCACAATTACAGCCTCTGATTCACTGCTTGTCCCCGGATACATACAGCCTGTCAACATGACCAGGGCCAGAAGAAATACGCCGAGCACAACAAACCGAAGCTTCCCCATACCGATTCGTACTTGATTATGTGACATCGCAAGTCCTTCCTATTCTGAATCAATATCTAAAATCACCACAATTCATCACGTTCAGCCTGCTGTTTCTCAAGCTGCTTGCGGATGGCGGCCTTTAATTTGTCCTCTGGAAGCTCTACGACAACTGAATCACGGATCACCGCCTGACAAGCAAGCCGGGTTCCATCATTCAGCCAAGTTCCCAGTTTGTTTATTTCAGCCGTACTCGGATCACTCAGGTTCTTGCGTTCCTGCTCTTGGACCTTTACCTTGCACATCAGGCAGCCAACCTTCCCCCCGCAGCGGGTAGGAATATGGACTCCTGCACTTCGCCCAGCTTGAAGCAACGTTGTGCCCTGCTTGACTGTAATTTCCTTGCGCGCCGGCAAAAACGTTACCTTCACATTCATCATTAACTTCCTTCCTGAGCCAGTTTCCTACTGGAGCCATCGTTTAAATTCTAGTATTCAGCAGCTCCTCTACCCTTCTTACATCATGATCGGACCATACATTCCTTCCGATGAGCTCTTGAATGAGGGGCATGTGCTGCTCCAAGCTCTTGCTCATTTTTGCGGCGATGGGAATATAACGATCCTCTCTTTGGCGTAATACATTGAATAGCAGCTCATGACTGAGCGGAGTTAGCTTAACCATCGCCGCTCCCTGGACACTGTAAGGTACAGCATAGGAGCTTAACAGTTCAACTTCTGTGCGATAAAACGACCCCTCAGTACATATCTCAAACCCGCCGGACAGCTCAACTGCGATATCCTCAATGCGGTAATGGCTTAGCAGGGAAGTATAGGTGCCGCTGCGGTCCAAAACCTGTTCATCTATTTGCTTGTCCCGAGCGAGTCTATGCAGTAATTTGGCAACCCGAAGCTCAGCATAAATATCAATGTCATTCGGTGGTTTAGAGAGCTCAACGCCCTGGAGCATTAAACTGCTGCTTCCTCCCAATAACCAGAGATAGTCATTTGTATTCCACATGTTGATTAACAATTTCAAAGATCGATCCAGCACCTCATCATGACTCCATTCATTTGGTGAAAATAGCCCTGCCAATCGGCTCACCTTCCCTTTTATCCTTTAAGTACAAATCTTGATGCTTCAGTAAGCTTGCCGCTTATATGTTATAGCAGGGATCAATCAAAAACTAATTCATAGCTGCTACATGATTGACACTACGCCGCTGAAGAAACCAACTAACATGATAATAAAAGCAATGACGGATAAAATCCCTTTTATTATACCCTTAGTTTTGGCTCTGGCAAAAGTAATGAGAAAAACAGACACTCCCATAATCAAAATTGCGATAATGGACAGCCACATTTTATCCATTGCACTCATGATTTGCTCCCTTTCGCTGCAACATTATTTTAGGTACGTTTGTCCATAAACACGACCTATTATATCACGAAAAGCAGACCTAAACTTCCAAATAAAAGAAAAAAAGAACAAAGATCACAGGCTGCTGCCTCGCTCTTTGTTCTAGATCAAACCTTATTTCTTTTTCATCATCATTTTCATGATTGCTTCCATGTTACTTGGATTCATACCGCTCTTTTTAACAGCATTTACGATTTCTTTAATTGTTTCTTCACTGACCGGTATATTGGCCATTGCAGAGACCTGTTTAATTAGTGTCCGCAGCTGTGCTTCATTTTGCATTGTAGAAGGCTTAACCGTATTGGCCAATTTTTTGACGGCCCCTTCGGATATTTTCTTACCGGTCTTCTTGTTAATCGCATCCAAAGCATCCTTAGAAAAATCTCCCATTTATTCCCCTCCTCAAGACAAAAACTCACAATATCATATGAGCTGTCTTAGGGAAAGGTGATGGACTCCACAATTCTAGGGCTCCAGCCTACGAAAAGAACGAACGAGCTTAAATCTGTTATTTATGCCATTGCTCCCAGGTCTCAAGCTTCATAACTTCCATCTCCGTCTTGGGATCGCGACCCATAAGTGCTTCTACTGCCGTACGACTGTCCTTGCCTGTGAACAACACTTGATAGAGCTGGTCAGCAATCGGCATCTGTACATTGTATTTGATCGATATGGCGTGTGCGGCCTCCGTTGTACGGATTCCCTCCACCACCATCCCCATTGCTTCAAGTACTTCATTCAGTGGTTTGCCCTGACCAAGCGCGTATCCAGCCCGCCAGTTCCGGCTATGTTTACTCGTCGCTGTCACGACAAGATCCCCAACACCCGCAAGGCCAGAGAAGGTGAGCGGATTCGCTCCCATCTGGACGCCTACTCTCGAAATCTCGGCAAGTCCTCTCGTTATAATCGCGGCCTTGGCATTATCTCCAAATCCGAGACCATCCGACATTCCTGCACCGAGAGCAATGATGTTCTTGAGTGCCCCAGCCAGTTCAACACCTACTTGATCCCGATTGGTATAGACTCTGAAGTTAACATTCATAAACAGATCTCTTGCGTAGTTTGCCTTGTCATCGTTTAATGCTGCCACAACAATCGTCGTAGGATTGCGCTTCACTACTTCTTCGGCATGACTCGGCCCTGACAAGACGACAATATCGCCCTCAGCGCAGTCCAAATCTTCCGCAATCACGGTGGACATCCTTTTCAAGCTGGGAAGCTCAAATCCCTTGGTTGCATGAATAATGAGGGTACCCTTCGTATAGTACGGTTTCAACTGCAGAACTACCGCTCGCATCGCAGAAGAAGGAGCCACGATAATTATAGCGCTCGTGCCCTTTACTGCTTCTTCCATATCACTGGAGGCTACAATACGATCTGACAGGGTGACGCCGGGCAGGTAACGACTGTTTGTGTGCTGCAGATTGATTTCTGCCGCCTGCTGTTCACTTCTCGTCCACACATATACATCATGTCCATTATCAGCGAGCACACTTGCAAGTGCGGTTCCCCAGCTTCCAGCTACCAATAGCGTTACTTTTTTAGACAACCCGGTTTCCTCCCTTCGATGAACTGGATCCTAACTTGTTCTCCTTACCCTGAATCAACTTCGTAATATTTGTACGATGTCTCCAAAATGCAAAGATACAAATAATGAAGCTTGACCAGAAGAGGGGCCAAGGATATAGAAGAATAAGTAAAAATAATGGCGTCAAAAAGACGAAGATTAAAGAACCGAGCGATACATATCTTGTAATGAAAATCGATAGAATCGCAATAATCCCTGCATACAATGCAGGCAAAAAGCAGAGAGTCGCTAATACACCAATGGCTGTCGCGATCCCCTTTCCACCACGAAATCGGAAGAATACCGGCCAGTTATGACCTATAATGGCACTAATACCGCAAAGTGCTGGCACCCAGGCCGAATCGCCTCCCAGCCATTTGCCGATCCATACCGCAGCAACGCCCTTAGCAATATCCAGGGCCAGTACAAGAATGGCCGGCCCTTTACCAAGTGTTCTCAGCGTATTCGTGGCACCTGCATTTCCACTTCCATGATCCCGAATATCAATACCCTTCATCAGCTTACCAAATAAAAAGCTAAAGCTTACCGATCCCAGAAGATAGCTGACGATTATAGCTGTGATTGACCAAACCACATTGATTCTCTCCTAACTCTCATCAGACTTGCGCCGAGTAAATATTCTAATCGGTGTACCTTCAAAATTAAAAGCAGCACGGATCTTGTTCTCCAAGTAGCGCTCATATGAGAAATGCATTAATTCTGGATCATTCACGAATACAACGATTGTCGGAGGCTTAACGGCTACTTGTGTTACATAATTAATCCGCAGCCTTCTTCCTTTATCCGTTGGTGGCGGATTAATTGCAACTGCATCGGATACAACATCGTTAAGCAGATGCGTCTGTACACGCATAACATGCTGCTGAGAAACATGCTGCACAACAGGAAGCAATTTTTGTAAACGCTGTTTCGTTTTTGCAGACAAAAATACGATAGGAGCATACGTCATGAATAGGAAATGATCACGGATCTTCTTCTCAAATTCATGCATTGTTTTGTCATCCTTGTCGACAACATCCCATTTGTTCACAACAAACAAGGAGGCTTTGCCCGCCTCATAAGCGTACCCTGCAATATGCTTGTCCTGCTCAATAATGCCTTCTTCACCATTAATCACGATGAGAACAACATCCGCTCGTTCAATAGCACGCATCGCACGCATTACGCTGTATTTCTCGGTCGTTTCATATACCTTCCCGCGTTTACGCATACCCGCCGTATCAATCAATACATAACGTTGTCCATCTTTTTCAAACGGAGTATCGATGGCATCCCGGGTTGTACCCGCAATGTCACTGACAATCACTCGTTCCTCGCCCAAAATCGCATTAACCAGCGATGATTTCCCCACATTCGGACGTCCAATTAGAGCAACACGAATAACATCCTCATCGTATTCATCATCTTCAAGTACAGGCAGATTGTTCGTAATGGCGTCCAGCAGATCGCCAATTCCGGTACCATGACTTCCTGATACACCAATCGGATCCCCGAAACCTAATGAGTAGAACTCATAGATCAGATCGCTTCTACCGATATTGTCCACCTTGTTAACAGCTACAATTACCGGCTTGCCTGAGCGATACAGCATTTGAGCTACTTCTTCATCGGATTGCGTAACACCTGTCTTCGCGTCACACATAAATACAATAACATCCGCTTCTTCGATGGCGAGTTCAGCCTGCATACGGATGGATTTGATAATAATATCCTCACCGTCAATCTCAATACCTCCGGTATCGATGACGCTGAAAGGCTTGCCGTTCCATTCTGCAACACCATATAGCCGATCACGGGTGATACCCGGCTTGTCTTCCACAATGGCCAGCCGGTCGCCGATGATTCGGTTAAAGATCGTTGACTTCCCCACATTCGGTCGCCCGACTATAGCCACAACGGGTCTTGCCATAAATACACTCCTCCTGTCACATCTTACGCTCATATCATAGCAAAAAATAGTTCATTTATATACATAGAACTAAAGATTCGAAACAAAACGCAGGCATTTTGATACCTTGATATCCAAAAAACACGCTTCGAACGACAATCGGCGAACCCCGGAGGGTTCGCCAATTCCATTAGCCACTATACACTGCCAGATATAAATCTTA
This sequence comes from Paenibacillus sp. TCA20, assembly GCF_000732325.1. Taxonomy (GTDB): domain Bacteria; phylum Bacillota; class Bacilli; order Paenibacillales; family Paenibacillaceae; genus Paenibacillus; species Paenibacillus urinalis. The sequence continues at coordinate 449,235 of NZ_BBIW01000003.1, read as the reverse complement.
TGTTAAAGTGATAATCATTTGAATTTGCTAAGCTTGTCGCCAAAACGCTCACCAAGTGTAATACTAAGCCCTTGGTTACTCAGTGAAACGTTAGGGTTGTCAATTTCTTCACGAGGTGCATTTTTGGACTTCTCTGCACGAGGAGCTGGAGCCGGAGCTTCTTCTGTTTCCTTGATGCTCAAGCTAGCACGTTGTTCTGCAGTGCTCAATTCCATAATTTTCACTTGCACTTCTTGACCTTCTTTAAGCACTTCATTCGGAGTTCCGATATGCTTGTGAGAGATCTGGGAAATATGAACAAGACCCTCTACGCCTGGAGCGATTTCTACAAACGCACCAAATTGTACGAGACGTTTAACAACACCAGACACGATATCACCCGTGTTAAATTGTGTAGAAGCCGTTTCCCATGGACCTGGTTGAGCTGCTTTGATGCTGAGGCTGATCTTGCCTTTCTCAGGATCTACTTTCAGAACCTTAACATTCACTTTATCGCCTTCAGAAAGGACATCAGCTGGTTTATCCACATGATTCCAAGCAATCTCGGATACGTGAACCAGACCATCAACGCCGCCTACATCAACGAATGCGCCAAATTGAGTCAAACGCTGTACGGTTCCTTCGATCTCTTGGCCCTCTTTCAGCTCAGCGATCACTTTTTGTTTGTTCGCTTCGAATTCAGCTTCCAATACATCTTTTTGGGAAAGGATAACTTTGTTCGCTTCACGATCAAGCTCTTTAACTTTAACGCGAAGTGTACGTCCTTTGTAGTCGCTGAAATCTTCTACGAAATGGCGTTCTACCATAGAAGCCGGGATAAATCCGCGTACGCCTACGTCTGCTACCACGCCGCCTTTAACAACATCAGAAACGGTAACTTCGAATACTTCACCAGATTCAAAGTGTTTCTCAAGCTGTTCCCATGCATTTTCGCTGTCGATTGCACGTTTGGACAGAACAAGTCTTTCTTTCTCATCATCAATGCTTACAACCTTGCATTCTACCTCTTGGCCTACTTGTACAGCATCGCCAATGTTATCCACATGCAGAGAAGAAAGCTCGCGAACTGGAATCACACCGTCATATTTATATCCAATGCTTACATAAGCCTGGTTATCCTCCAATTTGACAATGGTTCCTTTAACAGTATCCCCTTTTTTCAAAGATACGAATGAATCCAGCTCATCTTGGGTTGCTGCTTCTGTTACTTCTTGATTTTTAATCTCTTCCGACATATCAATACCCTCCTCAATTCAAAAACCCCATTTATTTAAACCTGCCATGGCAGAGTTCAAAACATGACTGCATAAACCTGATCTTTCGTAGCTTTCCATAAAATATAATGAATCATGCATCTACGTTTATTATGGCTGAGAAGGTACTCCCGTCTTGGTCATCTCGTCAATCTTGGACATAATCTTCTCTGTAGCCCTTTCCAGCGCATCACCTGAAGGATCATCTTTGAACTCATCAAGATTCACAGGTTTACCATAAACAATCTTCATCTTGCGGAACAGCTTATATTCACCGATGATTGCGGCCGGCACCACTGCTGATCCACTGCGCAAAGCAAAGCTGGCTGCTCCCTTCTTGCCAATTCCTCCATCATTGTTACGGCTTCCTTGTGGAAAAATACCGAGCACTTGTCCGTCTCGCAGTATGTTAAGGGCCGTCTTGATCGATTCCTTGCTGACGCCTCCACGCTTTACAGGAAAAGCACCAACAGCCTTAAGAACCGGGCCGAGCACCGGAACATCAAAAAGCTCGCTCTTCGCCATAAACCTTACCTTGCGTTCAATCTTAATCCCAAGTGTAGGCGGATCGTAATTACTGATGTGATTACAGCATAACACCACTCCACCGTCTCGGGGAATATTTTCTCTACCTACAGCTTCTAAACGGAATAATACTGTATAAATGAATCTCAGCAAACCCCGACCGATTGAATAAATCATAAATCGACCTCTCTCCCGACTTCGTAACAGCGTGACACAATATGCTCAACAACTTCATCAATACTCATCGAAGTCGTATCTAGTACGATGGCATCATCTGCTTGACGGAGTGGAGAAATCTCCCTTTCCTGGTCAAGCTTGTCCCGAGCAGCAATATCTGATTCAAGCTGTTCCAATGTCAGATCATCGGTCTTCTCCAATTCATTGAACCTTCGAAGTGCACGTTCCTTAACGCTGGCAGTCATAAAAATCTTCACTTCTGCATCTGGCAACACGGTAGTACCGATGTCTCTGCCATCCATAACCACTCCTTTACGGAGTGCCATAACTCTTTGCAGTTCAACCAGATGCGTTCTCAAATCTTCAATCTGAGAATATAGAGACACAATCCCGGTTACTTCTCTTGATCGGATAGGTCCTGACACATCTTCACCGTTAAGAAGTACTTTCTGCCCATTCGCATCCGGGACAAGCTCTATGCTGAGCTCCCGTAAGTGCTTAAGAACTGAATCTACATCTTCTGGTTCAATTTCATGTCGAAGCATATAGTAGGTAACCGCTCGATACATAGCTCCGGTATCTACGTATATGTATGAGAGTTCACTCGCCACTCGTCTGGCCACAGTACTCTTTCCCGCACCTGCCGGACCGTCAATAGCCACATTCAATTTCCCGTTCTCTGCTGCTTTCTGGCTTGTCAACGGGCCATTCCTCCTCAAACTTAAGCCTCAAGAAAAAAGCAGGCATTGCCTGCGACGTGAAAATTATACCACACAACCTAAGCTGATGCAAAAGCGTTCACTCTTCATTACCCTTAATTTCTGATCGTAAAGCGGGCTGAAGAGGAATTCCTTCCATGTCGAACACAGGGGATAATAAAGGGGCGATCCCGGGTATATGGAGCAGTATTTGAATAATAACCAACAGGGTGATTAGCACGATAATTATCCTCTTAATAACATACTCCATTTTATTGCTGAATTCGGCGAACAGCTTCTCATATTCCTGACTAACTTCTTGATCGCGGCTCATCTGCAGTCCCTCCGACTTTGAGTTTGGTAAATTATGCCCTAAGGGAGATGAGCTTATTCCATGGCTTCATTTATCTTCCACGAAAATCCAGCTGTCGCTCGAAACAGTATTTAATTACTTTTTGGCGCTCCATATCTGTGATGCTTATGAACTCTAACATGACTAAGCGTCGTCCGCTTTCGAGTTCTTGAATTCTTACAACTGCAGCTTCAAAGGGAACATGTTCAATCTCGCCATTTTTGTAGGGAAGCAATAACCAGCACGACAGACTCTGTCCTTGTTCTACGCTGTAGCTGCTGTGTTCGAAGAAGGAAAGTCCTCCCCCGCTTACATCGTCTGTGTGGGCTAGGAACCTTGTGAAGTCATGCTTGAATTTGACAGCGAGCTCCAGCTTCGCCTGAACGCGTAAATAATTACGGCGCTGAATTTGAGATATTTCATCTTTTGAAGGTCTGCGTATCTTGATGAGTCGAATAACATCCTCTTTAAATCCGGTTACATATGTATTAAAAAAATGCTTAACTCCGCCTTCCGTCACAAAGCTAGCCGCCAGTTCATCCCCTATTCTCAATCTGTGCAAATATTTGCCCTCAAGCATAGGAACTTCCATACTAATAAAATCTTCTTCAACCTCTGCGATTCTTGACTTGTATTCCAGCTTCTTTTCTTTGTCCTCTGTTGAAGGGATTTGAACATATAACACTTCATTCACTTTCGGATTCAATGCCAATCTCCACCTTAGAACTTATTCATAACACTAAGGGATATTATACCATGTGATGAAGATCATACGTATATGCAAATAAGCTCCTCTCTTTACAAGAGAGAAGCTTATATTAAGAACACTATAAGCGGTTGGTTTGTCCTGGGACAACCTCTACTGCTTCTTCTATACCTGTATCGCTGTTCAGGTAGATCCGATACTGCGAACCATTGATTTTGCCCACAAACTGATAGCACATCACTTCATCGCTGAACTCATTTTTAATGAGCGCCTTACGTACCATACTGACTTTGAAGTCAGGATTCAGCTTCGCCTTGGCATCCTTCATTTTCATTTTCGGTGCAGGGAATTCCCGATCCTCTTGGTGTTCATTCAGAAACTCTGTTGCCTGTAGACCAATAACTTCGCCATTGTCGAGAGCGACACGCACCGTAATTTTTTCGGGATATACCAGTACATCCTCATGCTGACGAACATAAGTGAAGTTCCCAAGATTATCGTATTCGTTGTAAGCAACCGCCTCCATCTCGCGATAGCCTTTCTTCTCCAGAAATTGATCTGCCTTATTCATTGCCGTCTCTCGGTCTACCTTCTTCGGACCCACTTCTCTCTCATCATTGTAAGAAATGAGCAAACCACCGTCAGCTGTAAAATCCATACTTACTTTATGTCCATTCGATTGAACGGCAGAAGCAGTATAAGATCTGTGATCTGTACCCTTCCCGTTCTCGGTCACTTGAATCTCTTCCTGATTCAGGTCAGCGAATTTTTGTGCTTTGCGTTTAACATCGGCAGTGGTCACCGGTACACCGTTCAATTTGCGGACCTGGCGCTGTTCATACAAGCTCGATACCGAAGGACCCCATTCAAGCGGTGGATATTCCCCGACTTTTTTATTGACCGAGCGGAATCCATCCACAATTCCATTTTTCACTTCTTTATCACTCGTCATCGCCATTTCAGCATCCGACCACTTCAAATGATCATTGAGTACGCTCATTTGTACATTATCCAGATCTTTGTTAATCTCTTCCGTATTTTTGTACAAGGTTTGCAAGTTCTTTTTCTCTTCATCCGTCAGCGGATTTTTGGTTAAATCACGAATTGATGCTTGGTAAGCAAACTTGGAAATGCGAGATAGAAGCTCCTCTGTTTCCGTAAATGGAAGTGTTCTGATTGGAAGCTGCGCGATTTCGTTCTGTGCCTCACTACTCAGTCTCCAAACATTCATGAGTCCCTTACGATGCATCCCCTCAGATGCAGAGCTGACCGCAAGTGTATTTCCCAGCTCGGAGTGAATCCGGTCCATATTATAGGATAAGTCGTGAAACGCTCTTTGATAATGATTCTCGGATTGAACCATGACGCTGTTCTTTTGCTGGTTTAGCTGATATCCCCAGATGATAGCACCTATGAGCAGCACTGTCATAATAGGAAACAGAACCGAGCTTATTCGTCTGTACATCTTAATCGTTACTCCTTCCTTCAGGTAAGATGACCTTATTGTGACAAGAAGAAAGGAAGCTTATGCATCATCGTGCTTAAAATTCAAATTACGTCTTCTTCAATCTCAAACCGATCTCGATTATCACAAATGCATTGCTTGAAGCCGGTTTCGATCTTTCCACGTTCCTTCTTCCCCCGAAGCACAAATCTTTCGCCACACTGCTTGCAGCGGATTCTCACCTTTACTCTCATCAATAAGCCGCCTTCCTCAGCACATTTGAATTCATGTAGACAACAAAAAAACACACTCGTTGTAAGCAGCTATAAAACTGCTTGAATACAACAAGTGTGTCCATATAAATTACAGATTAACCTCTTCTTCTCGCTTAACGAATCGAAACGGAGAGCGATTGTTTGCCCGGTATACCTTGCCCATCCCACCATACCAGAGAATGACCATAATGGGAACAATAGACCAATACCAGCCTCCGCCCTTATTCAACACAATGTCATATATCGCATGCCAGAATATTGGCAAGGTGAGGGACATGGCGAGGAATTTGTTCCTAAGTTTCTGGGAGTCAGAGAATTTGGCTCTGCCTGTGTAGTACCCCATAATAACACCGAACATCGCATGTCCCGAGACCGGTAATAGAGCACGAAACAGCATAAGTCCAAATGAGGCATTTCCAGCCCATGAATACAATACATTCTCTACTGTAGCAAATCCAAGTGATATGGCTACTGCATAAAGGATGCCATCATATGGTTCGTCAAACTCTGTGTGGTGAAAAATAAAATGAAACATAACGAGCCATTTAATCACTTCTTCCACACCAGCTGAGATGAGCCCAGCATGAAGGTATGGATTATGACCAAGCCATAGTTCAAGACCCCGCTGGATAATCATAATTGGGAATACGGTCAGCATACCGAAAAAAACATCCGAATAACGATATGAAGCGGCTCTGCATCGTAACGGTCTTTGAGATAGAAATAGGTCAGCAAGGCGAGTCCCGGAGCAATTGCTGCGGTTAAGACCGAAAACAGAAGCACCGTTCATCCCTCCAAATTGTTTTCCTTAACATTTATTTATTATGCGTCATGACGTTTAAAATGCTCGCAAATTGTGGCGATCGCATTCTCCGCCATTACCAGCTTCCCATATTCCTGAAGGACTGCCGTCGTTACGGAGCTGCCTTCTCCAAATTCAGCAAGCAGAGCAATTAACGCACCGTGCTGCTCTGAGTCAACTTCATCCGGTTCAAGGTGCAGGAACCATTTGTCCTGATAGTGATACAATCGACCGGCTCCAGTCACTTTATTGCGAAGCATATGAGCTGCTTCAATCAGTACTTCAAAATCCTTGAAAGTGTACATGACGGAATCACTCTGCTCCAGTGTCACTTCCATTTCGTAAATTTCATCCGCGATGTCATCTTCATGCCCTGCGCCATAACGTTCGCGATCATATTTCCCTCTGGTCACAATAACGACCATTCCTTGAGCAGGCAAAGCAAAAACCTCAACAGCTAGTGGGCCTGTAGCATCAAATCCAAGTTCTGTATATGCTTGATCCATCATTTCTGTAAACAGTTCGTGAACTTTAGGCTCCTCTTGCCACATATCTTCCTTTTGGATGCCTCGCTCGCTTAAATCGTCAAAAGTAAGGAAAATCCGTATCTTATCGTGGCTTAAGCGTTCTATTTTCATACAGGATCCTCCCCTTGTATCTGCATGTGTTATAAATAAAATATGTTGCTAATTCGTGTTGTGTGCTGAAAATGGATTATGTAAGTATGTTATCATTTTATACCCACAATTGCACGCAATAAAAATGATAAAAAAAGAATCATTAGCAGCCCTTTTGAAAAAAGGATCTGTAATGATTCCATGTCAAATCCCTTGCTTTTTTACACGCCTGGAATCACGGTATGTGATTCTTTAAGCACTTGCTCGACTTCTTTCTTAACATCAGGGTTTGATCGAATAAAGGATTTGATCAAGTTCATGTTCTCTTCTCTTTCTTTCGGTGAAACCTGCTTCTTTACAACAGTGCTTTTTGCATCAATGACATGTGAGTCAATTCCTGCTTTGCTCAGCATGCTTTCCATACCAGGAAAGGTCATGTCCATCATCTTTTCCTTCGTGTTGTTCAGCATTCTGCGGGCATCCTTAGATGTAGGCATGTGTACATTTCTAGCGAGCAGCGAGCTTGCGACAGCACCCAGTGTTATACCGAGCAGAAAAGAAGATGTTCTCATTTTGATAAAAACCTCCTTGTATGATTAATGCACATCTATTGTTCGCTTATGGCGACAAACTCATGCGTAATAAATACAGGAAGTTCTTCAAAATTGATTAGAACTTATAAGTCATAACAATGTACGAAGCGGCGGTGCGCCAATGATCCCCCAATATACAAGAGCTCCAGTAAGCAATATAAATATGATAATGAGTGAATTTACAAACCACTTGCTTAGACGTACTCGCTGCGAAGGAAATAAGTCAGACCTTGTAGGGAGAGTTTCTGCTTCCTGTATTTGTTGCGATGATTTTTTTGTATTTGGCTGCTGTTTCTTCTGCACTCTTGATAATGTAGCAGGAGCAGAAGCTGCCTTCTTTGATGAGTTGTGCTTTGTGCTCTGCGCCTTGTTATCACTGCGAGCCTGTTTATTAGGCTGGTGATGATCCTTCTTGCTTCGCTGCTTGGTTTCTCTCTTTTTACGATGGCCGTAAGTTTCCGCCCTGCTAAGTTGATTAGTCATTTTCCCCTCCGAAAACGAATGGCGAGTCCGGATATCAAATCAATTAAGAAATGGCACAATATTGGGGCCCATAGTGTTCCGGATTGCTCATAGATGTATCCCAAACCATAACTTGACAAGAATACCCAACCGGTTGGAAGCCAGTGATTAAGGTATCTGAAGTGAATCAATGCAAAAATAATGCTTGTCCAATATGGACCAAAGGCATGCTGTATTGCTCCTCTGAACAATAATTCCTCACAGACAGAGACAATAGCGGCTATACATACAATATGCCAAATCGGCCTGTTCTGAAACAGCATGTTATTAATTCCACCATCATCCATGCTGTCCTCGGGCATGAAGGATGATAAGAGAAAATCAATGATAAGCATAACCGCAGCAAGACCTAGGCCGTATATGACGAAGGTCCACCCGTCCGGTAATGCAAGGATATCAAGCGGATTACGCTTCTGAAAGAAAATCCATACCAGTCCGATGATTAGGGTAAGTCCCTGTGTCAAATACAAGTTGATAAGCAAAAGGCGATCTGTCAGTTGATGAGGCTCTATCCTTTGCAACTTAAATTTCCTGCGCTGTTGTTTCTTCATTATCGCCTCTTCTTACTCCTATTCTAGAAATTGTATAATGAACAATTGTAGTCTAATTAAATGATAGCCAAAATAGATGAGAGATTCAAGAAACACATCGGAAGAGCTGCCAAAGCCAGAGGCGAATCGACGTATAACGACGTTCTACTTGATTAGTGCATCAACTATTGACATGGTGATGTAACCCATGATACATTATGAAAAAATTCAATATGAATGCGAAATACGAAGACGGAGAGAAGGCCCGGGTAATATAACAGAGAGCCGATGGCAGGTGGAAATCGGTAATTAATCGGAGAACCTTTAGCACTCCTGAGTTATTGCATTGAACGCTAAGTAGATGCAATCGAATGATTCCCGTTAAGAATTCGGTCATATATGAATGACCAATGAGGCTTTTGCTTGTGAGAGCAATCGCGAATTAGGGTGGTACCACGACAACTCTCGTCCCTTACTACGGAGATAGTATGAGGATTGGGAGTTTTTTTGTGTATCCAGAATATTTCCACGAAGTGTACATCCTTACAGCATCACACTCTATTACTGCGACGCATTACTATTTTACCGAGTTTATGAAATGGCCCTGCTCAAATGTTATATTAGAGCGCCGCTTCTTAATCTATATTAGTTACAACGATCAAGGAGGAAGAGATTCATGTTAAAAGTATTGGTATCTGATCCGATCAGTGATCTGGGAATTCAGCAGCTGGTGGATGCTGAAGATGTGACGGTTGACAAGAAAACGGGACTTAGCGAAGAGGAGCTTGTACAAATTATCGGTGACTATGATGCCCTTCTTGTCCGCAGTCAGACAAGAGTAACACGTAAGATTATGCAGGCAGGAGTTCGCCTGAAGGTTGTTGGGCGTGCAGGTGTAGGGGTCGATAATATTGATTTGGAAGCTGCTACGGAAAGAGGAATTATCGTTATTAATGCACCTGACGGCAATACAATTACCACTTGTGAGCATACCTTCGCAATGATGATGGCTCTGGCCAGACATATTCCCCAAGCTTATGCCAAGACCATTAACGGGACCTGGGACCGCAAGACCTTCCTTGGCGTTGAGCTAAGAAACAAGACGCTTGGCGTACTCGGCATGGGCCGAATCGGAAGCGAAGTCGCGAAGAGAGCAAAAGCGTTTGGTATGAACATCCTGGGCTATGACCCATTCCTTACACAAGAGCGTGCTGAGAAGATGGGAATCACGCTTGCTACTGTGGATGAAATTGTGCGTCAGGCCGACTTCATGACGGTGCATACACCACTGACACCTGAAACCAAGCATATGATTGCCCGTCCTCAATTCGAGGTTATGAAAAGAGGCATGCGTATTATTAACTGTGCTCGCGGCGGGATTATAGATGAAATGGCACTCGTTGAGGCGGTTGACGAAGGGATCGTGGCAGGAGCTGCTTTTGACGTATTTGAAAGCGAGCCTCCTCAAGCGGATCATCCTTTCTTGACTCATCCCAAGATTATTGTAACTCCGCATCTAGGGGCATCCACTGTTGAGGCGCAGGAAAATGTAGCAATCGATGTATCGGAGCAGGTGCTCCACATTTTGCGTAACGAACCGTTCAAGAACGCGGTTAATATGCCTCCTGTTGCAGCAAGTGTCATGAATGTAATCCAGCCTTATTTCAAACTGGGTGAAACTCTGGGTAGTTTTGCTGCTCAAATCTCTAATGAAGCTGTGCAAGAGATCCATGTTGATTATGCAGGAGAATTGTCAGAGGTGGACACTCAGCAGCTGACGCGTTACATTTTGAAGGGGATTCTTGAACGCCATCTTGGAAGTGAAGCGAATATTGTTAATTCCCTGCATCTTGCCAAGACTCGGGAAATTAATGTAGTTGTATCTCAAGCACCTCGTACGAAAGGATTTACAAACCTGATTACCGTAACGCTCAAAAATCAAAAGGAACAAGAACGTCGTATCGCTGGAACCTTACTTGCGGGATATGGCGAGCGGATCGTAAGACTTGATCATTTCCCTGTCGACTTCGCGCCGGAAGAACATCAGATCTTCATCTCGCATAATGATAAACCGGGTATTATCGGCCGTGTTGGTACTCTGCTTGGTGAGAACGATGTTAACATCGCATCCATGCAGGTAGGACGGAAAATTGTGGGTGGAGCAGCCATCATGATCCTGACTGTCGACAAGGAAGTGCCTAAAGAAGTCCTTGGGAAGCTCACTCAGCTGCCTGAGCTGAACTCTGCCAAAGAAATTATTCTCAAAAAATAGGACTAAGCTATCGTATTCATAGTTTAAGCAGTAAGAAGAGCTGGCCAATCGGCCAGCTCTTTTTCAATCGGATCTAACCTCTAATTAAGTTACGAAATACGATGAATGGACCAGACAATTCCTGGAGTACCTGCTCCACCAAGATCCAAAGCAACAGCTAACCCATTGGCTGCGTAGAAGAGTCCTATAACGTCCCCTGCTGTAAGCTGGACATCTCCTGTAAGTGTGACGGTTCCATTTCCAAGAATAGCTCTTAAAGTAAGAAGCAAAGCGACGTTAACGTTGAGAACAGGGAACAAGCCACTAATCAATGGTGTCGTTGTTGGAGAGGTTCTTTGTACAACAAATGCGGGATTAACTCCTGCTCCTAAGGATATAGAGAGCGCTGCGGTAGTAGAATAATTGATCGTCGCATTAATCGTATAACGACCTGTTGTCGGAACCGTAAAGTTTCCTGTAACCTCATCAAATGTCGCACTATCATAATAAGGCGTTGTAACCGTCCATCCTGCCAATTGAGTACTAGCTGCAGTCGACAGCGCAGGAAGAAACGCTGAGAATCCATCTGTACCTACAATTGTCCCTGTGGCCCCGGTAATTCCGGTAGCTCCCGTCAGTCCTGTTGATCCAGTTGTACCCGTTAAACCAGTGGCTCCTGTCAGTCCGGTGGCTCCTGTACTTCCAGTGACTCCTGCTGTTCCTGTGGCACCAGTTACTCCTGTTGATCCCGTCAGTCCTGTGACTCCTGTAGCTCCAGTACTTCCTGTGGCTCCGGTAGATCCTGTAGATCCTGTGACTCCCGCTGTGCCTGTAGCACCTGTCGGTCCAGTCGATCCCGTCAGACCTGTGACTCCTGTAACTCCGGTACTTCCAGTGGCTCCCGCTGTGCCTGTGGCACCTGTCGGTCCAGTCTCTCCTGTCAGTCCGGTAGATCCTGTAACTCCGGTACTTCCAGTGGCTCCCGCTGTGCCTGTGGCACCAGTCGGTCCAGTCTCTCCTGTCTGTCCGGTAGATCCTGTAACTCCGGTACTTCCTGTAGCTCCCGCTGTTCCTGTAGCACCAGTCGGTCCAGTCTCTCCTGTCTGTCCGGTAGATCCTGTAACTCCAGTACTTCCTGTAGCTCCCGCTGTTCCTGTAGCACCAGTCGTTCCAGTCTCTCCTGTCTGACCTGTGATTCCCGTTGCTCCCGTAATGCCTGCTCCGGTCGCACCGGTACTTCCAGTTACCCCGGCTCCTGCTAGCAGCGTGTAATCCGGTGATGTACCTGGTGTGCCAGATGGTGCTGCCACATTTGAGATATACGTACTGCCGAGGTACGTAACCACCTGACCTGCGGGATATCCAGGTGCTGCCAGTGGATCAAATGCCACTACTCCACTTAGCCCTATTCCTGTGGCTCCCGTGACTCCTGTGATTCCCGTCGCTCCCGTAACGCCTGCTCCAGTCGCACCTGTACTGCCCGTTACACCGGCTCCTGCAAGCAGCGTGTAGTTCGCTGATATACCTGGTGTGCCGGTTGGTGCCGCCACATTCGTGATATACGTACTGCCGAGGTACGTAACCACCTGACCTGCGGGATATCCAGGTGCTGCCAGTGGATCAAATGCCACTACTCCACTTAGCCCTGCTCCTGTGGCTCCCGTGGCTCCTGTGACCCCTGTTGTTCCCGTCGCTCCCGTAACGCCTGCTCCTGTCGCACCTGGACTGCCCGTTACCCCGGCTCCTGCTAGCAGCGTGTAGTCCGGTGACGTGTCTGGCGTGCCGGTTGGTGCTGCCACTTTCGTGATATACGTACTGCCGAGGTACGTAACCACCTGTCCTGCGGGATAACCTGGGGCCACAAAGGGATCATACGTAATTACTCCACCTAGGCCTACCCCAGTTGCACCTGTCGAACCTGTAGCTCCAGTTGCACCAGTTTGACCAACACTTACGAGAAGCGTAAATTCAGGTGAAAATCCGGGTATACCTGCTGGGTTCGCTGTGTTTACAATATATGAGCTTCCTTCAAAAGTTACAATTTGACCGGGCTCATAAGCACCAGAATCCACTGGATTAAAATCAACCGTCTCAGTTAAGCCTGGAGGCCCTGCAGGACCAGCCGGTCCCGGAATACCTTGTGAGCCTGCTGGTCCGGGAACACCCGGCGGCCCTGGTGGTCCTTGGGGTCCAGGTGGTCCGGCAGCTCCTTGGCCACCGCCGCCTAAGCCTTCAGAAGCTGTGGTCAGTGCTACTCCCGTAGCTCTTATAATACCAACCAATCGGTCCTTCTCTTCAGGTAGGATGAGCAGCAGCAAAGTAATTTCTAACAAGTCATCCAACAGGTCTTGTAAATTAATGATGGTGTTCAATTTAACGAAAGGCGTTACCTCTGAACTGGCAATGGTGAGCTCCAGAATAGACTGTAATTGTGCCTTTACGACGCCAGGAAATGAAGAATTGTTGACAAATTGCAGTAGATCCCGCAAAGTTCGCTGAAGAGCAGATATGTTCAATATAATCGACTGTGATATGGCAGCCGGAGCTGTTTTTTGTAAAGCGGTCAAGAGCTGACTGTAACGCTCTAATTCATCCAGCCGCATCGAAATCCCGACAAAACGGTCATTAGAAGCGTCGCCATCAGGGCCTCTTCCCAGAAGTGACCGAATACTGACTCGTTTGCGTTTCTTTGACATTATTCACAACCTCCTTACTTCATTTCTATGACGTATTTCTCCAACACTTACCTACACATACTGCTCTGAATATATTCGGCAAAATCAAAAATGTTCCACGATAAACAAGATTAATCTCTATTGTTCAACAAAAAAAGCACCCTATAAGGGTGCTTCATACGATGCATGTACTATATTTCGAATATAAATGACCTAATGATCTAAGCTTTATGATGCAGAACTGCCTTCACAGGAAGAAGAAGTCGGAACTCTGTACCTTCCCCAGGGATGCTGTCGACCTCAATCGTTCCTTGATGTGCATCAACAATATGCTTTACGATCGCCAGCCCGAGACCCGTACCTCTGCCTACATCCCGCACTCTCGCTTTGTCTGCTTTGTAGAAGCGTTCAAAGATAAAGGGAAGATCATCACGTGGAATGCCTTTACCTTCATCCTTAATTCGAATTTCGATAAAGCTTGCATTCATCTGTTTCGCCATAATTTGAATCCTTTTATCGGATGGTGTGTGTCTAAATGCATTATCAAGCAGATTCGTGAATACTTGCTCCAGCTTGTCTTCATCTGCCGCTTCCAGGACAAGGCTCTCATCCGGATGAGTATAGTCTAAGATTAGTCCTTGTTCCTTGGCCGCTACGCTGAACTTCCGATACACTCTCTCCAGCATTTGATTCAAATCAATTTTTTGCAAGTTAATATCTGTATGTCCAGCTTCCATACGAGCTAAATCCAGTAAGTCCTTAACCAATCTGCCCATCCGCAGCGATTCATCATGTATAACCTGTAACAGCTCTTCACTTTCCTTGGGGGAGGCTGCCATACCGTCCAGCAGAGCCTCGCTGTATCCCTGAATCATGGAAAGGGGAGTTCGAATTTCATGCGAAATGTTTGCAATAAAATCACTCCGCATTTTTTCCAAATGGGCTTCTTCTGTCACATCACGAAGCACCGCCACAGCACCTCTGCTACCCTGCTCGACGTGCAGAGGCGCCATTTGGATTGACCATACACTCTGCTTCACATGAACCTCAGCACTCTGGTCCTGACCTTCAGTAACTACGGAATAAAATAAAGGTCTGAGCGGTGGAGGAACATCCTGAATGTTCGAAAAAGGATGAACCTGGGAGGCAAATTTCTCATCTGCCTCAGTCCAGTCAATACCCTGCCATACCGACATCACTTTTGCTCCAGGAGGATTGGTCGAGATCAGCCTTCCTTCTCCATCGAAGGATACGACGGCATCGGTCATACTCCGAAGGACACTTGCCACACGCTCCTTCTCATGATTCAGATTCCGGATCGTATCCTCCAGCTCATCAGCCATATGATTAAATGTACTCGCAAGCTCACCGATTTCGTCACTCGTTACAAGAGACAGTCTTGTCCCATAGTTGCCTTTGCGGATATCATTCGTGGCTTGAATAAGCTGCTGCATAGGCTGCGTAATTTTGGTGAATAGAAACAGCGCAAAGAACGTTGTCAAGCTAAACCCAATGATACACACAAGCACAAACATTCTTTTGATCTCACCGGATTCATCCGCCGAAAAATTAATGTCGATATAAGGGAGCAGGAACACCCCTAATGTCATTAGGACACAGGCGACGAGCAAAATAATCGTATACCATAGCTTTCCAACGAGTGATTTCCAAAAGTTCACTTATTTCGGAACCTCCAATTTATAGCCAACGCCCCACACCGTTGTGATCATGGAAGTCGCTTCAGGAGAGACGCGATTTAATTTTTCGCGCAGACGTTTAACATGAGTATCTACGGTACGAAGATCTCCGAAAAATTCATAATTCCAAACATCCTTCAAGAGGTCCTCACGTGAGAATACCTTGTCCGGAGAAATGGCCAAATAGTGAAGCAGCTCATATTCTTTGGGTGTTAAGCTGATCTCTTCGCCGTTCGCTGTAACCCGGTGGGCATCATGCTCAATCAGAAGGTGTGGAAACACGATGTTATTGCTCGAGTTGTTCTCCTTGGATAGATAAGCTGTTTCAGATGAACGGCGAAGAATCGCCTTGACTCTGTATATCACTTCCCGTGGACTGAAGGGCTTGACCACATAATCGTCTGCTCCGACTTCAAATCCTTGGACTCTGTTAATCTCTTCACCCTTTGCTGTCAGCATAAGTACCGGAGTTGACTTGGCTTGCCGCAGCCGGGTACACACTTCAATTCCGTCGATACCAGGCAGCATAACATCAAGCAGAATCAAACCATAATCTTCAGATGTCGCTTTATGTAGCGCCGTTTCTCCATCCTCAGCTTCGTCGATCTCATAGCCTTCCTTCTCCAAATACATCTTTAACAATCTTCTAATTCTTTCTTCGTCATCGACGACCAATATTCGGTTCTCATGTTCTGCCATTAGCAAGATTCGCCCCACTTTCCCAAAATCCAGTCTCCGTAGTATGCGCTAGTTGAATGTACAATATATAAAATGACGGTGATTGTATTATTCTGTTCCTGCATAGGAGTGGAGACCTGAGATAATTAAATTCACGCCAACTAATGTAAACATCACAATTAAAAATCCGATCACTGCAAGCCACGCTGAATTTCTTCCCTGCCACCCTTTTGACAGACGCAGATGCAGATAAGCACTATAATACAGCCATGTAATCAAAGCCCAGACTTCTTTAGGGTCCCATCCCCAGAAACGTCCCCATGCGATCTCAGCCCATATCATAGCGAATATGAGTGCTCCGAGCGTAAAGATCGGGAAGCCAATCGCAATAGCACGGTAACTAATCTCATCCAGATCATCCGGATCAATATCTTTCAAATGAGGACTGATCGCTCGTCCTAGAGGTTTGCGAACGATAAGTCGCAGCAATCCATATAAAACAAGACCAGAAACAACTGACCATATCACTGTATTAAGCTTGCGTCCTGCATTAACACCATTCATCCAGGAAGGAGCTTCAAATAAAGGTTCCTTCATTCCAAGGAATGATGTGTAGCTCTCGGTTTCACTATTGTATGGTGCCACAATCGGCGGCATATGATAAATTACTTTTTCTATTGTACTATTATCGGTCCCCCCAGTGTCAACGTCAGCCACTTCCTGCTGCGTGAAGACCGCCTCATATCCACTAGCCCGAAATGCAAACACGGTACCGATAAAGCCTATTACAATAATAATAACAATCAGCGTGAATTCAACCCATCCTTGCTGTTTCTTATCAGATTTCGCAGAACTGTCAAATTTAACGGTCCGCAATAGATACATAAGACCTGCCGCAAATCCAACGGCGAAAAAGGACTCTCCAAGCGCCGCTAGAGTAACATGAATATTAAGCCAAATCGACTGCAAGGAAGGAACAAGCGGCTGAACCTCCTGTGGAAATACGGCTGCATAGGCCATTAAGATAATGGTAATCGGAAGTGCAAACAGTCCCAGAAGCGGTGTTTTGTATATCGCAAACAAGACAATAAAAGCGATGATGACCATCATTGACAAGAAGGACATAAACTCATACATATTACTCACGGGAATATGCCCCGCACCAACCCAACGTGTAAAGAAGTAGATCAGTTGGGCCACGAGTGCAATCGAGGTCGTAATCAGTCCAATTTTACCCCATTTTTTCACATGGACGATTGGATCCCGGTTGCTGAATTTACGGCCCATAATGGCAATCGCATATACAATAAACGCAGCACAATATAAGAAAAATGAGATCAGAAACGCATTGCTGCTAAGATCGAGTAAGTTATTCACGCTTTGTTTCCTCCGTTATCCAAGAGTTTTTCGTCAACGATAATATCTAGCTGCTGTAGCACATCCGCTACCTCACGCCTTAAACCAAACCAGTTCTTGTTCGTATGTGCACCCAGCACGAGAGTTCCGTTATCTATTCGAATCCATACTCTCCGATGCTGCCAGTAGAATCCGAGAACCAGACCAAGCATCACAATGGAAGCTCCGACCCATACAAACGGCATCGCCTTATCAATTCGTATATTCAAATATGAGGTCGATTCGATAATATCCACATTTTCCATTCCATCCACATTCAGCTCAAGGGGCATACTGCCACCGTTAAGACGTTCGTTAATCACATCTTGCTGGAAGCGCTCCTTATCAATTTCGAGTGGAAAATATAAATACTGTATCCCTTCTTCCGGAAGGTCAGGACCGGTAATGGCGAATAAAAAGGCCGGCGCGTTCGGATTCGGTGACTTAGAGACGGGTACTCCTTCATCATTCAGTCCAAAATCCATGTACTTCTCTTTCAGTGTTAGTGAATAAGGACCTGCCTCAAAATGCTGCTCCGGATTCTGCATATCCAATTGAATCTTTCCGTAGGAAATTCCAGTGTCAAGATCGATGACCTCAGGAGATACGGAGCGAAGGATCGGCGTAAGGTCAAAGTCATATTGATAAGCCTTTAAGCCCTCATAATCCAGCGGGTCGTTAACTCTTATAAAGTGATGCGTGACCTCTTGAAGCTGAGGCGTCCTGGATGGATCCGTACAATCCGCAGTGCACTCGTACAATTTAGCTTCCGTCTCAAACAGCTTAGGAACAATCCTGCCAAGATTCCTGAACTCCTCTGGTGTTTCTTCCTCCGAGTAATACTCCACTCTAAAATCAATGTTCTCAAGATATAGAGTGGTATCAGGAATGTTCTTGATCTCCCCTTGCGGAAACGAAATATGCTCGTCCATATGCAGTCCAGGCAGTCCTCTGGCAAGAACAGCCAGCAGGAAGATGATCAGACCAATATGAATGACGTAAGGTCCCCAGCGGCTAAATCGATATTTCTCAGCAAGCAATGCAGAGCCGTCTGTTTTTACTCGATAGCCTTTCTTTTTGAGCGGCGCAACCGCTTTCTTAATCCATTCTTCTGCTTCCTCATCTGGAAACGCAGTTTGGTATGTAACCCTCTGCCTGGTTAAGAATTGAATATGCTTCGGAATACGCTGTTTGCTCAATGCCTTGTATAGCGGTAGTACCCGATCTAAGCTGCATATAACTAATGAAGCTCCGATCATAACCAGCAGCAGAATAAACCACCAGGATTCGTATGTATGAGACAAGCCAAGTGAATAATAAATATGCCCGAGTGTTCCGTATGTCTCTTTGTAATACACGGAAGGGTCCATATTGATAAACGCATTTTCCTGCGGATAAATAGTCCCCAGCATGGCTCCGAGCAAAGTGATTACAATCAGATAGATAGCTACTTTGACGGAGGAGAAGAAATTCCAGACGAGATCAATGATAGTCGGATCGCTCTTCTGTGAACGTCTGGCTATCCCGTCATACCGCATTTCCAGCGGTTCTCTCGACTCAAGATCCTCCTGGTGCTGAGGCTTGCCGCATGCTTCACAGAGCACTGTTCCTACTGGATTCTGATGGCCGCATTCACATTTTGTATTTTGGATCATGATGTCTCAAATCCCCCTGTTTGCTCAGTTTGAATTCACCAGTTGCTGGATATGATACTCGAGCGTGTCTAAATTCAGCTGACCTTCAAATATTTCGGAGATCTTTCCATCCTTGGAAACAAAGAAAGTGGAGGGCATTGGACCCACAGCAAAACGGCTTGTCGCGATCTTTTTCTCATCGTACATAATCGGAAAATCAACCCCAACCTGACGCACAAAATTGTTAACCGTCATCTTATCTTCACCTACATTGATACCGATAAAGGCAACTCCCTGCTCTTTCCATTTCTCCCACTGCTCCTGCAGTGCCGGCATCTCATCAACACAGGGCTCACACCAGGTTCCCCAGAAATTAATGACCATCGGCTGACCTTCGAATTGATCCAGCTTGTGAACCGCTTCATCTATGCCCAACAGTTCGAAATCAGGAACCGAATCCCCTACAACAGGCTTGCCATCCGATTTGGCTGTAGAAGAGAATATTGCATAAGCACCTAAAATGACAATGAATATCAAAATAACAACCTGAACGGTTCTCTTTGATCTCCCCATCGTAAATACTCTCCTTTTATGACAATCTTGTCCAATTCAACTTCTAGCCTAATTATAACGAAAATTGTCACAAATCTGCGTCTGTTTTTTGAAAATTATGTGTCTTGAAATGATTAGAGTGGAATGAACACAAAAAAAGAACTAAAGCATCAAGTTATCTGCACTTTAGTTCTTTCTCGTCGTTATCTATGTGGCTGCTATTTTGTTGTTATCTGCGTGATTTCTTCTTGGAAGGATCGGATTTGGCCGCCTGAAGAAGATTATTGATCTCCTCTGCTGTCAGGTGACGATATAAGCCCCGCTTCAAATTCTGCAGCAGCAGCCCTCCGAAGGAGATCCGCTTCAGTCTAGTCACGGGATGATTGATCGCTTCAAACATCCGTCTAACCTGACGGTTTCTTCCTTCATGAATCGTAATTTGAATAACAGCCTCGTTCTTCTCCGTATCTACATCCTTGTACTCCACTTCAGCCGGAGAAGTCATCCCGTCCTCAAGCATAATTCCATCACGGAGCTTGTCCAGCGATGTACCGTGCGGTACTCCCTTAACCGTCGCCAGATAGGTCTTCGGCACATGGTGCTTCGGATGTGTCAGCAAATGAGCAAACTCACCATCGTTTGTAAGCAGTAGAAGCCCTTCTGTATCGTAATCAAGTCGGCCTACAGGGTAGACGCGCTCCTTGATTCCCTTAAGATAATCCGAAACAATCTTTCTCCCCTCAGGATCAGAAGCACTTGTGATGACACCTTTGGGTTTATTCATGATCAGGTATATCTTCTTCTCACTTCGAATCGGCTTGCCGTTCACCGTAATGATATCTTCATCGGGATTTGCCTTCGTACCCAGCTCAGTCACAACTTCTCCATTCACTTCTACTTTGCCGGACAGTATGAGCTCTTCGCTCTTGCGTCTGGAAGCAATTCCCGCCTGTGCGATAATTTTTTGTAATCTCTCCATTTTAAATAAGTCACCTCAGGGATTAATGATACCCATCAGACAGAGAAATAACAAGGTCAAGGACAGGAAAATAGCCCCTGAATCTCTCATCCGTTGTATGAGAGGTATTCAGAAGGCCATTTATTAAGCAGCAATTATCCAAATACGAGCAGACAAATCGTGATGGCAGCCACAAATCCAACAATATCGGAGAACAATCCTACCTTTAGGGCATATCTGCCATTCCGTATTCCAACGGCTCCAAAATATACGGTTAATACATAAAGTGTCGTGTCCGTACTGCCTTGGATGGTGGAAGCAATACGGCCAATCATAGAGTCAGGGCCATGCGTTTGAATTAGGTCTGTCGTAAAAGCAAGGGAGCCGGTCCCTGTTAACGGTCTAAGTATGCCCAGCGGAAGCACCTCGGGAGGAACGCCCATCCACTGAAACAGAGGTGCTATGAGCCCTATAAAAAAGTCCAGTGCGCCTGATGCCCGAAATACACTGATGGCTACCATCATAGCGACCAAGCTTGGAATGATCGATATCGCCGTGCCGAAGCCTTCCTTTGCCCCATCGACAAATGATTCGTATACTGGCACTTTTCGGAAATAGGCATATACAGGAATGAAGGCAATCATGACAGGTATCGCCCATGTCGAAATGAGATTAATAAAGGACAACATGTAAGCTCACCCTTTCGAGGATGATTCAATGATCGGCTTATTGAGGCGGTTTTTTGGAGGTGATGGTGCCTTAGGTGTCGGTGTTCTGCTTCGGAAATATCGATCTGCTGCGATAGCCGCAAATGTAGCAATTGCTGTCGCCATCAGTGTCGTGCCTACAATTTCAGCGGGATTAGCCGAATGATAGTTCAGACGAATCGCAATCAGGGTGGTCGGAATAATGGTGATACTTGCTGTATTCAGAGCCAGTAAGGTACACATGGCCGGACTGGCTGTCGTTTTGTCCGGATTCAGCTCCTGAAGCTGCTGCATCGCTTTAATCCCCATGGGTGTCGCTGCGTTTCCGAGTCCAAACAGGTTCGCGCTCATATTGGATAAGATATATCCCATTGCCGGATGCTGCTTCGGCACATCCGGGAACAGATAAGATACAATGGGACCTAGATGCTTCGCTACTTTACTCAGCAGACCGGAGTCCTCCGCAATCTTCATCATCCCCATCCAGAATACGAGAACGCTGATCAATCCGAAGCATACGGTAACTCCTGTCGCTGCCCCATCAAAAGCCGCCTGGGTGACAAGCTCAATATTTCCCTTCGCTGCGGCAAATACAAATCCGATAACGATCATGGCAAGCCAAATCAGGTTAATCATCGGCGATCCCTCCCACTTCGATCACTTGCTCCTTCTAATTAAAGAGCTGGTCAAGCACTCTCTTTAGAGAGCCGAACAGGGAATTCTCTTTTAACTGATCATAAGGAAGCGCAATAGTTTCTGCTGCTTTGTCCTTTGGAATAAAGCTGCCTTTTTCATAGACCGGAACCTCACCGATCTTCACACCATTCAATGAAAATTCAATTCGGCCCTTCAGGCCAAAATTGGCGTCTGCCGTTTCACTCCGAGACTCTGATTCCGACCGCTGATTGTAGAGCACCAGCTTGGTTCGAACCTCACCGGTCTCTCCTGCCAGCAGTGGATATTTGAACGTATTCCCTGTAATATACTCGTACTGCTGAATGGATTGTCCCTTGGCTGCCAGTTCGTTCAGCGGATAATGCTCAAAGCCGTAATCCAGCATGCTCGCATGATCATTCCAATCATTACCATCATTTAATGTAACAGCTACCAGCTGTTGTCCATTGCGTGTTGCAGAGCTTACGAGACAGCGCAAAGCCTTTTTGGTATATCCGGTCTTCACTCCATCTGCACCTTCATACAATCGAAGCATTTTATTTTTATTGTGCCAATCATAGTCCCAGGATTCTTCGGGATTAGGGGCTTTGTGTTCCGGTGTTGCTACAATCCGCTTAAAATCCACGTTATGCAGTGCATAAGCAGTCAGCTTGGCCATATCCTCAGCCGTTGAATAGTGCCCTTCAGCATCCAGCCCATGCGGATTTCTAAACTGGCTATGTACAAGTCCGATCTCGTCTGCCTTCTTATTCATCAGATATACAAAGCCTTCCTCTGAACCTCCGATATGCTCTGCGATGGCCGTTGCGGCATCGTTGCCTGATCGAAGCATCAAGCCAAAGAGCATATTCTCAAGCGTCATCTTTTCTCCTAGTTTCAAGTACAGCGACGAGCCTTCTTTGCCGGCTGCATTTTTACTAACTGTAACCGTACTCTTCAAATCCCCTTGCTCAATCGCCACGATTGCCGTCATGATTTTGGTCAAACTGGCAATTCGCATCTCCTTCTCTCCATCTTTGCTGTAAAGGATTCGGCCTGAGGTTACATCAATGAGAGCGGCTGTCTGTGCATGAGTACTGAGCATAG
This sequence comes from Paenibacillus sp. TCA20, assembly GCF_000732325.1. Lineage (GTDB taxonomy): Bacteria > Bacillota > Bacilli > Paenibacillales > Paenibacillaceae > Paenibacillus > Paenibacillus urinalis. The sequence goes on along the minus strand of NZ_BBIW01000003.1, from coordinate 426,433 downwards.
GAGCTTCAACATGACCAGGTTTATGGTCAGCATGAGCTGTAAATGGTAAGGTAAATAACGAGAATACCAAAGGCAATATAGTCATTTTTTTAAACAGATTCATTTGCTTCCCTCCGGGTCCTTCGATTCAACTTGTACTATTCTATGTATGGACAGGCGGAAGTATGTCCAACAAAAAGTCCCCTCCTGTAGGCGTATGCCTCGGAAGGGACTCATCTTCTTTTACACTTCGTAAGTTGGAGCTGTAGATCCTGCCATTCCTGAACCCGCATTGTTCTTCTGGAAGATGCTCTGAATTTGATCGATGACCTGAGGTGCAGAATCAATGATCTTCTCAAACAGATGAGTTTGATTATCTAGAGGAACAATGTGTACGTCCTGCTTACCGACAACAAGAAATGCGATAGGCCGGATCGATACACCTCCGCCGCTGCCGCCTCCGAACGGGTTAGCCTTGGAAGCGGAATTTCCACTGCTGTTGCTGCTCTTAGATTCCGCTTCAGCATCGAGATGAAAATCACTTCCTCCTGCTGCAAAGCCAAATCCAACACGGCTGATTGGCAGTATTACAGTGCCATCCGGTGTCTCAACTGCATCACCTACGATAGTGTTAACATCGACCATCGCCTTGATGTTTTCCATCGCTGTTTTCATTAATCCTTGAATTGGATGATCCGACATGATAAATTGCCTCCTTCTAACAATGGTTTGACAACTATAGGTTTCCCAAGGTACAGGAGCAGTATGTGCAAAAAGCGGACTGGAAATTAAAATATTTTCTATGACTAAGCCTCTTCCTCTAAATCTCTGCGCCAGGCCATAATACCTCCATGAGCTTCAGCTAACCGCTTGGTGAGCATATTGCTGAGCCGCATCGCTTTGGCAAAGCGAATACAGGCTCTTATTTCAAAATCCGTCTTCAAATCCCATTGTTCTGTCCAATTCGGCGATATATCAAGCTGCGGCATCTCCAGAAGCCTCACCTTGTGAGACAACCAGCCGAGAAGCGTATTTTTGATCCCCCACAAGATACCTGTAGCAACAGAAGTCAATACAACATCCTCTGTCCCTATACGAGTATTCCATCTGAGCTGCAGGATTCGAATCGATGCAAAAGGAGCCGTATCCCATATTTTCAGAGCATAAGCACTCTTGAGCAAAGCTAAGGACTGATGCCATATCCCCTTTTTCCCATGCTTCTCATCAGGCAATACCGATTCTTTTTGCTCATTGCTGCCATTCAGCTGATCTGACATGGCACCCTCAAGCTTCTTAAGCAGCTTGGCTTTGAGCTCTTGAATCTTCTGTTCGGGGACTTCCTTGGTCATTCGGAGAATTCCGTACAGCATTTTGAGCTGAACATGAACCTCCTGCTTATTATTTGCAGACTTCACAACCAGATGGATATGTATTCTTGATACAAGTACGAGCACAATAAGTAGAATGATAACGAACAGTATGCCTGCCCCAATCCAGATCCACACGAGACTTCCCCCTGGTATATGTAAAATTAAAAACTCCCCATTAGTATGTTCTTAATTATGGAAACCATGCGAACCTTTTGGACATAAAAAAACGATGCCCTCTCAAGGACATCGATTCTACCACTACTCCGCTTTATTACGCTCATTGTCAACCAGAGCTTCACTAGAAGGCTCTTCTTCAAACATGTTCTGTCCCAGCTTGCCGAACAAGAGCTGTGTCTCTTCTTCGAGCGGGTCAGCATCTTCGAATACAGCCGGCTCAGGCAAATCTTTAATCGTACCAAGACCAAAATAATCAAGGAAGGCTTTCGTTGTGCCATATAAAATAGGGCGGCCGATGGCATCAGCTCGTCCAACCTCTTGAATCAAATCCTTGCTTGTTAAAGTATGAAGTGCCCGTTCTGCCTTAACTCCGCGGATCTCTTCAATCTCCACTCTCGTTATCGGCTGCCGATAAGCAATGATGGATAACGTTTCAAGCGCGGCTTGAGAGAGCGAGGATCTGGAAGGGGAGTAAGCAAGCTTCTCAAAATAAACCGCATGCTCAGGCAAGGTTCCCATTTGGTAGTTTCCTGCAATCTTTAATATCTGCAGACCTCTTCCCTGCTTGGTATATTCCCTTTTCAGTTCCTCAAGCGCATCAGTTACGACTTCTGGACGCTGATCGACAATTTCGGAGAGCTGCTTGACACCTAGTCCTTCTTCACCCGATAAAAATAACAAGCCCTCAATAATCGACTTCAATGCCTGAAAGTCCATCGCTTTCTTTTTCCCCTCTCCATTCCATCACGATATCTTCAAACAATCGTTCCTGGTAACATACAATTTGTTTCATTTTCATTAATTCCAAAATAGCCAAAAAAGTAACAACGATCTCTTGACGATACATCTCCTCGTTCAGCAGTTTGGAGAACAGCATTTTGCCGCCATATCCCTTACGTCCAAGCGTCCCCGCTACATCCCGAATCCGATCCTTAACCGATATTTCATCACGATGAATTCTAGCCACCGTCGTATTTCTTGCGGCCCGGCTGAGTGCCTTCTGAAACGCCACAATCAAATCGGCTGTATGCAGCCCTTCAACCGGATTCGACGGTTCATGATGAACATAAGGCGTTAGATCCTCCGGCTCTTTGGAGAAAATAAGACTGCGAACCGATTCCCGTTCATGCAGATGACGCGCGATGCTCTTGAATTTTCGGTATTCAATAAGCTTCTGAACCAATTCGGCACGGGGATCTTCATCCTCTTCCTCCATGAAATGATCATCTTCAAATTCATGAAACACAGGAGGCTTGGGCAGCAATATTTTACTCTTGATCGCAAGCAGCGTAGCTGCCATCACCAAAAATTCGCTTGTAATATCAAGCTCCAGCTCCTGCATGGTGTGAATGTAATCCATATATTGATCCGTTATTCGGCTGATGGGTATATCCTGGATGTCAATTTCATGTTTGTCAATCAAATGTAATAGAAGGTCCAGCGGGCCTTCAAACGATTCAAGCTTATAAGTCACAACCGTCAATGGACGCATCCTCCCGCTAATGTTACAAAATACGTAAAGCCCTGCCCCGGCTAAGAGAAGCCTGAGTACAGGGCTTTATATTAAAAAAACACTATTTTAGCTGTTTCGTCAAGTTTGCCATCTCAATTGCTGCTACGGCAGCGTCCCAGCCTTTATTTCCTGCTTTTGTTCCAGAGCGCTCAATCGCCTGTTCAATATTCTCTGTAGAAACCAGTCCAAATATGGTCGGCACGCCTGTCTTCAGGTTAATTGCAGCGACCCCCTTGGCCATTTCATTACAAACATAATCATAATGCGTTGTAGAGCCGCGGATGACAGTGGCGAGTGTAATCACCGCATCATATTTGCCGCTCTCGGCCATTTTTTGAGCAATCAAAGGAATCTCAAACGCTCCTGGAACCCAAGCCACATCAACCTCATCATCCTGCACACCATGACGTTTGAACGCATCCAGGGATGCAGACAGCAGCTTGCTCGTTAAAAATTCATTGAAGCGTCCTACCACAACGCCATATCTTAATCCTTCGGAGACTAAATTACCTTCAAAATAGTTAGCCATTATTATTCATCTGCCCTTCTTAAATAAGTAGTATTTAACTTAAGATTTGAATTCCTGCTCGTTCTGCTCAATATCATCAAACTTCAGCATATGCCCCAGCTTGGACTGCTTGGTATGCAGATAAGAAGAATTATCTTTATTTTCTGCGATTTGAATCGGTACTCTTGAAACAACTTCGAGACCGTATCCCTCTAACCCTTTGATCTTTCGCGGGTTGTTCGTCAGCAGGTTAATCTTGCGAATTCCCAAGTCTTTGAGAATTTGCGCGCCGATGCCGTAATCTCGAAGATCAGCGGGGAAGCCCAGCTTCAGATTCGCATCCACCGTATCAAGTCCCTGCTCCTGCAGCTTGTAGGCCTTGAGCTTGTTGATGAGCCCGATCCCTCGGCCCTCCTGACGCATATATAGCAGCACGCCGCTCCCATTCTCATGAATCTGACGCAGGGCAGCTTCAAACTGTGGTCCGCAGTCACAACGATGAGAATGGAACACATCTCCGGTCAAACACTCGGAATGTACACGCACCAGAACCGGCTCATCCGTATTAAGTGTGCCTTTGACAAGAGCTACATGCTCCTTGTTATCCACTTCATTCGTATAGGCTATCGCCTGAAACTCACCAAAATCAGTCGGCATTCTCACCGAAACCTCACGAGTAACCAGCTTCTCCTTGGCGTTACGATAGGCAATCATGTCCTTGATGCTGATCAGCTTCAGATCATGCTGCTTCGCAATTTCCTTCAGATCAGGTAGTCTGGCCATGGATCCGTCTTCCTTAATGATCTCACAGATCACACCCGCAGGATAGGATCCACTCATTCTGGCAAGATCTACAGCAGCCTCTGTATGCCCAGCCCGTCTGAGCACTCCGCCCTTCTTAGCAATCAGTGGAAACATATGGCCAGGCTTTCTGAAATCCGCTCCAGTGGCTTCCGAGTCGATCAGCGCTTTGACCGTAATGGAACGTTCATGTGCCGATATTCCTGTCGTCGTAAGCTTATGATCAACGGATACCGTGAAGGCTGTGCCATGAAAATCCGTATTTTGCTGAACCATAGGTTTCAGGTCAAGCTCTTCTGCGCGTTCGTGCGTAATCGGAACACAGACAAGTCCTCTTCCCTCAGTAATCATAAAATTGATGACTTCCGGAGTGGCTTTATCCGCCAGAGCTACAAAATCACCCTCATTCTCACGGTCTTCATCATCAACGACAATGACCACTTTGCCTTGCTGCAGATCCTGAAGTGCAGCTTCTATTGTATGAAAAATGGATTCCTCATCCATGTCATTCCCCTCCTTGTTACTGCTTCATTTCTATCAGTTAAAACCGTGTGAGCTTAAAAATTCGAAGCTTAATTTCGACTTCTCACTCGTTCCAGAAGCTGGACCGGCTCCTTGTCCATAGTGCAGCAAATGATTCACATATTTGCCGAGAATGTCACACTCAAGATTAACGATATCTCCAATACTACGATGAGCGAGCACAGTCTCCCCTAATGTATGCGGTATAATGGATACGGTAAAAGAGGAAGCTGTCGTGTCGACAACCGTCAAGCTGATGCCTTCAATCGTGATGGAGCCTTTCGGAATAATAAACCGGAATACATCACTGTTCACCGGCGAAATTTCGAACACGACCGCATTCTGGTCTCGGGTTATCGCAGTAATCTGTCCCGTTCCATCTACATGGCCTTGTACAATATGCCCTCCAAAACGGCCTCCGGCTGACATGGCCCGCTCAAGATTAACAGGACTGCCGCTTCCCAAATGACGTAGGGTCGTATGACGGAACGTTTCGGGCATCACATCTGCCAGGAAGCCTCCAGATTCTATAGAGGTGGCGGTTAAGCATACCCCGTTGACAGCTACACTGTCTCCGATCTTCAGATCATCCATTATTCGCTTGGCACTAATTCCAAGGACCATGGCCTCCCCTTTACGGCCAACGCTGCGAATTCGTCCAACTTCTTCAATCAGCCCAGTAAACATGGCATCCACTCCTTATCAGCCTTACGGCCACACAGGTAAACCTGTCACACAAATATTATCTCCAACGGTCTCGACTTCGAGTTTATTTAATTGAATTGCATCATTCATTCGCTCCACGCCTTCAAATCGGAAGCTGCCTGGAGTCTCATATCCTCCGACGATTTTCGGTGCAATGAACATCAGCAAGCGATCGATCAGCTTGGCCTCCAGCATCGCGCCGTTCAAGGTGCCGCCGCCTTCAAGCAATATTGAACCGATCTCCATTTCACCTAACAAGCTCATCGCTCTCAGTAGATCAACCCTCGGTCCCGGACCGCATCGGATCACTTGTACGCCATAACTTTCCAGATCCTTCTCACGATCAGCCTCCGCTTCATCTGTCGTCAGAATCACGGTTTTGGCATTTCCGTCACGAACAAGCTTTGTATCTATTGGAATTCTCAGCTTTGAATCTACGACAATCCGAATGGGACTAATTCCATCTACAGATAACCGGGTCGTTAACTCGGGATTATCAGCGATGACGGTTTCTACCCCGACCATAATTCCTTGGTGACGATGCCTAAGCATATGAATATGCTCTCTCGCTTGTTCGTTAGAAATCCATTTGCTGTCTCCACTCTTGGTTGCGATCTTTCCGTCTAACGTTGAGGCCGTCTTGAGCGTTACAAAGGGCAGGCCCGTTGTAATATATTTAATGAATTTCTCATTGAGCCGTCTGGCCCGATCTCTCAGCACGCCGACCTTGACTTCAATACCGTGTCTGCGGAGCATATCAAACCCCTTGCCTGCCACCTGCGGATTAGGGTCCTCGCAAGCGACAACCACCCTCTTGACCTTCTCACTGATCAGCCTTTCGCTGCATGGCGGTGTCTTTCCGTAGTGGCTGCAGGGCTCAAGGGTAACATAGACAGTGCTGCCCTCCGCCTCACTGCCCGCCATGTTCAAGGCATGAACCTCGGCATGGCCTGTGCCCCTTTTCAAATGGGCTCCAAGACCAACCATTCGTCCATCCTTCACGACGACACAGCCTACAACAGGATTGATACCCGTCTGTCCCTGCGCTCTTTCTGCCATATCCAGAGCAAGCGACATGTAGAATTCATCATTCATCATTTCCATCATGCTTACCTCTTTTCAGCAAAAGACATTAATTAAAAAAGCCCCTATCCGGCTAAACTGCCAGACTAGGGGCTAGAGAGTTCAATAGAAAATACAGCAGAACACTGCCGCTACCTTAAGGATATCTCTTTAAAGGTAAGGCAAATAAACCACGAGTATCATTACTGACACACAGGCAGAAGTCCTGCTGGGTACGCCAACAAATAGAGTCGTCTGTTATGTACCTATTCTCCTTCTCTCATCCAGACTATACTGTCGGTTCTGGAGTTGCACCAGATCCACCGCTAGCTTCCAGCTCACGGGTCACGGACTAAGACTTGAAGACAAGTCATCACCGCCGGTAGGGAATTTCACCCTGCCCCGAAGGATTACAGCTTATGAAACATTAGTAATAGAAAAATAGTAGCACTCCTATACTGAAAAATCAACAGCTGAGCTCTCATCCAATAATAAGAATACGCTTACTTGATTAAAAAACTTACTCTCCCTGTGTGGAATGCAGTTACATAAATTCTCGCCGAGATACTCGGCATAAAAAAACATCCCGCATATAGAATGCGGGATGTCGTAATCTGCTCTTGCTATGTCGTTACAGAGGCTTCAACTTAAGCGTCAAATACAGATACGCTCTTCATTTTGTCGCCTTGCTTCACGCCGTCAATGTACTCCATACCTTTGGTCACTTTACCAAACACAGTATGCACTCCATCCAAATGCGGCTGTGGCTCATACACGATAAAGAATTGGCTTCCGCCTGTGTTTTTGCCGGCATGTGCCATGGAGAGAACACCTTTTTCATGCTTCGTTGTGTTAGTTGCAGTTTCGCAGTCGATGGAGTATCCAGGACCACCAGTACCGTTGCCAACCGGGCATCCGCCTTGAGCTACGAAGCCTGGAATTACACGGTGAAAGCTAAGGCCGTTGTAAAAACCGCTGTTAGCCAGTTTTTCAAAGTTTGCTACTGTATTTGGTGCTTCTTCCGGCAGGAATTGAATTTCTACGGTTCCGCCATTTTCAAGTTCGATAATTCCTTTTTTCATGTGCGTCACTTCCTTCAACTATTTTCTAAGGCAGGCCATGATCCATACATAAGCCTTGTCCTTAATTCAAGCATCACTATCTGATTGTATCTACTTTGACCACAATTTGCAATTATTCGGGAGGCTGATGAGCCAGGAACCAAGTCACCTCGAACTAAAAAACACTCCCCGCAAGCTGACGTTCTAGACACAGCCTTGAGGAGAGTGCGTATAAAGTCAACTGTTAATGGTCTGTTTGCTCATTCTTGCCGGGATAATATCGTTACGCACGATATCTTCATGACTTTCACGACGGACAACGAGATCACTTTCACCGTTCTGTACGAAGACAACGGCTGGGCGACGGATCCGGTTGTAATTGCTGGCCATGGAATAGTTGTAAGCACCTGTACAGGAAACGGCGAGGAGATCACCTGATTCCACCTGAGGAAGGTCTAAATCCCAGATCAGCATATCTCCGCTCTCGCAGGCCTTACCTGCAATAGAGACAGTCTCTTCTGTTGCTTCAGTAGCGCGGTTAGCCAGCATCGCTTCGTATTTCGAATCGTAGAGTGCTGGACGCGGGTTATCTGTCATACCTCCATCCACCGATACATACTTGCGTACACCAGGGATGTTCTTGATTGCACCTACCGTATACAACGTTGTACCGGCTTCCCCTACCATGCTGCGGCCCGGCTCAACCCATATTTCCGGAAGCTCTTCTGCAATCCCTGCAAAATGCAGCTTCACTCCATCCGTGATCGCCTTGACATACTGGGATACCTGAAGGGGTGTATCTCCTTCGAAATAACGGATACCAAAACCACCACCAAGATTGACAACCGGGAACACCACATTCAGTTTACTCTTCACTTCTTTGGCAAAAGCAGCCACTCGCTCTACAGCCATTTGGAAGCCTTCCACTTCGAAGATCTGCGAACCAATGTGGGAGTGGAGTCCAAGGAGCTTCAGGTTCGGCTGCTTCACAGCCCGTTCTATTGCTTCAAGGGCGGCTCCGTTTCCGATATCAAAGCCGAATTTCGAGTCGGTTTGACCCGTGGAAATATACTCATGCGTATGAGCTTCAACACCCGGGGTTACCCGCAGCAAAATATTGACCTGTTGATTCCTCTCACCAGCCATGGCTTGAAGCATCTGCAGCTCGATCAGATTATCCACGACAAAGCAGCCGATACGGGCATCCAGCGCCATTTCAATTTCATTCGGTGTTTTGTTGTTCCCATGGAAGTGAATGCGTTCTGTCGGGAAGCCAGCCTGCAGAGCTGTATAGAGCTCTCCATCCGAGACAACGTCCAGAGACAGGCCTTCCTGCTCGGCCAGTGCGCACATCGCCGTTACGCTGAACGCCTTGCTCGCATAAGCTACCTGAAATTTCAGGCCTGAAGCTCTGAATGCGTCCATATATTCTCTAGCCCGCTTGCGGACAAGTGTTTCATCAACGATATATAGTGGAGTCCCATATTCTTCTTTGAGCTGAACTGTATCGCATCCACCAATTTCGAGATGTCCTGATTCATTAACTTTGCTAGTACCGTGTAAATACATATTCGCTAGTCCTCCACTTTTCCTGGAATGAAAAAAGATTCCATCGAACTTTTACATCAGTATAGCAGACTCTTGATTTTGTTAGAAATGGATTATTCGGCAGATCATTTGTATTATATTGATTGGCATAAGCCTGATATCTTAACAGCATTAAGGCATCTTGGTATTGTCTCTAGGCTTGTTAAACGAAGGTCTCTTCTTGCCTGTAAGCACTGGAGAACGAACGAACGTTGCTGCCAGCCCCTTTGCATTAAAGGGTATAAATGGCCATAGATAAGACGAATTGTATGAACGATGCAGCGTGAGACCAATAATGATTGCAGTGGTCCCAACCACCAGACCAGGCACTTTAAAGATCGCGACGAGTGCCAGAAGAATAAGTCTGACCATACGATTTGCGAGCCCAAGTTCATAGCTTGGAGTTGCGAACATCCCGATCGCTGCTACCGCCATATACAGCAGGACCTCATTAACGAACAAACCTGTCTTCACCGCTACATCTCCGACTAATATAGCTGCAACAAGCCCCATTGCCGAGGCAAGCGGCGTTGGTGTATGCACCGCGGCCATTCGCATTAAATCGATCCCGAACTCCACAATGAGAAATTGCAGAATGATCGGAAGCTTTACATTTTCCTGAGGACCAATAAAGTCCAGACCCTCCGGTTTTAATCCCGGATCAATGACGAACAGCATCCATAGAGGCAGCAGGAACAACGAGGCTAGTATCCCGATAATTCTTATAATTCGCAGATAGGAGCCCATGAACGGGGTCTGCCTGTTCTCCTCGGCATGCTGACACAGATCAAAAAAGGTTGTAGGCATAATCATAACACTAGGAGAAGTATCCACGAACAGGACCACCCTGCCCTCAAGCAAGTGGGAAGCAACCGAATCGGGACGCTCGGAATAACGTACCAGCGGATACGGATGCCAGCCTCGATTAATGATGATCTCCTCCAGCTGCTTATCAGCAAGCGGAATACCATCAATATCGATAGTCTCGATCTTTTTGCGAATCGTCTCAACCTGGACCTTGTCCACGATATCGTCGATATAAGCAAGGCACACATCGGTTTTGGTCTTTCCCCTACACGGAACAGCTCCAGCTTAAATCCAGGATCATGCAGACGTCTGCGGACAAGGGACACATTGGTCAGCATCGTTTCTGTAAATCCGTCTCTGGCTCCCCTGACGACTCGCTCTAATGATGGTTCTTCAGGACCGCGTGAAGGATAACTACGGGTATCAATGATCAGTGCTGTTGTTTCGCCTTCCACAAAGAAGACGCTCATACCGCTCATTGCCTGGATGAACGCTTCGCTCAGCTTCGTTACCTTGGATACCTGGATATGGGGAATGTAGAATTCAAAGTATTTTTCCAAGGCATCGGATGTCATCTCATCCTCGGGCACATAGGACAGTCTCTTTAAAATTTCAGTCAAAATCGTATCTTTGGTAAGTCCCGTGATGAACAAAAGTCCGGTATGACGTCCACCGAAGGTCATCTCGCGGAAATTGACATCAAAAGTTTCTCCAAAGCCCATGACATACTTGAGCGTCTTTCGCAGTACGTCAAAATCAGGATCAATGACGTCCTCATTCTGCCAGTACTCAATCGACTCCACAATGGAATCTGACATTTCTTGTTCCTTTTTTTCCTGGAGCTGCTTCTCTTCCTCGGTCATTTGCTGCGATTCATCTGACATTTGTTTGATGTCTCCTCCTTCTGTTGTATGCATTCAGCTGTTATCTGGTGTACACAAACCAATCAAATAATGAACCGGCAACTTTGCCGAACACCATGGCCATTAATAATCCAAATAAATAAGATTTCATACCCAGTCTCTTGGCTAATATGGGCAGGACGTTCAATACCTCAGTTAAAGCTGCTGCGAGCAAACCGATAAATATACCGCACAGCAGGCCAACGAATATCGAAATAATCGGAAGACCGTAAACCTTCAAGTTCCATAAGTCAGCGACTGTTCCAACGAATGAACCGGCAATCATAGCTCCTTCATAGGCATATGCTTTGTCATATGAACGTGTAAGCTGGGCTAAGCGAGGGATCATGTCCAGTACGATGAAGAGAGCAATGACTCCGCTCCCCACAGCAATTCCTGCTGCAATGCCCAGAACAATGAGTATGCAGCCATCCAGAACCGTCATCATTATTTCTGACCCGAAGAAGCACGCTCTTTTTTAATTCGTTCGTACTCTTCATTCACTGCATATTGATCCACATTTTGCTGGTAAAGGTACATCTCGACCTCCAGCGGGGTAGGCTCATCATTCCATTTTTTCTTGAACAAATGATTAAAAAATACAGCCATGCCAAAACCGATACCAATAGAGTATGCCGTCTGAAACAAGTAAGGATTCTCATCCCGATACCCCGTCAGCATCTCAACGATTCGAATATGCACTTCCTTCATGTTTACATCCGCGTGAAAGTTCATAATGGTCAGCGCCGAGCCAAAGAACAGCAGGAGCCATACAAGTATAAACAGCGATTTGGACGGCGGCCGATCATGAGGGATCAGCTCGACAAGCGTATGGCTGCTGCCCAATGTTTCAATCGTTGCTCCCGGCACCGTCTTCTGTATTTGACCAATAATCTGAAGCACATCAACAAGCAGCAGGCTCCCGTCCTTTTTCTCCGTCTGCATCAGTTCCGCTTCCAGCACTTTGTCTTCCAAGCCAGGCGGATCTGTGAGCACATGTGCCACATGCCTGATCTTGAGTGTAACGCCAAGCTTCATCTTGATCCGGCTGTGCAGCCTTACATAAATGATAGGAGTGGATGGTGCGGTCATCCTAACCTCACCCCTTTATACTGTGAAATTATTCATAGTATGGAGACTCCTCCGCTTTTCTATTCCTTGGGATTGATATCGAGCTGACCCACAAAAAAAGAGTCTTTTCTCTAACGAGAAAAGACTCCCTATATGTGTTAGTCGTTGTTATATGCACTTCATATTTACTGTGCGATTTGTTCCCGGATAATCTGCAGTATTTTTTTCTCCAGTCTAGACACTTGAACCTGCGATATGCCCAGTCTGGCAGCTACTTCAGATTGCGTCTGATCCTTGTAATACCGGAGGTATACGATCAGTCGCTCCCGCTCAGACAGATTTCCGATCGCTTCATTAAGGGCCATCTTGTCGAACCAACGCTCCTGAGATTCATCAGCAATCTGATCCATAAGTGTAATCGGGTCCCCGTCATTCTCAAATACCGTTTCGTGTATGGAAGTTGGAGGCTTATTCGCTTCCTGAGCGAATACAACCTCCTCAGGGGTAATCCCCAGCTCGTCTGCAACCTCCTTGATGGTGGGCAGCCTGTCTAAGTATTTAGAGAGCTCATCCTTCTTCTTGCGAACCTTATTGGCGGTCTCTTTCAGGGATCGGCTGACCTTCAGCGTCCCATCATCACGCAGGAAACGCTGAATTTCGCCGATAATCATGGGAACCGCATAAGTCGAAAATTTGACATCATAGCTCAGATCAAATTTATCTACTGATTTGAGAAGCCCGATGCAGCCGATCTGAAACAGATCCTCCGGCTCGTATCCCCGGTTCATAAACCGCTGAACGACAGACCATACGAGACGAATATTACAATTGACAAGCGTGTCACGCGCCACCTGGTCTCCGCTTTGGGATAGAGCGATAAGACGCTTGACTTCCGCATCCTCCAGATACGTATGTGAAGATTGTTTCGCTTCTGCTTCCATAGGTCCAACCCCTAATTATACAGTGCTTTCTTGGATTCTATCCGTTTCTTCATCATGATCGAAGTACCTCGCCCAGGCTCGCTCACCACTTCACATTCATCCATGAAATTTTCCATTATGGTGAATCCCATACCTGAACGCTCAAGCTCTGGCTTAGAAGTGTACAGCGGCTGCTTCGCCAGCTCCAAGTCCTCAATTCCCTGACCCTGGTCTTCAATGACAAGCGTAATCATATCTCCAATAATTTCTGCCTTAATGGTTACGACCCCGGCAGAGTCATTGTTGTAGCCATGAATGATGCTGTTCGTCACGGCCTCGGATACGACCGTTTTCAAATCGCTCAGCTCGTCCATTGTCGGATCCAGCTGAGAAATAAAGGCTGCTACCGCGACTCTGGCGAATGATTCATTCTCCGACTTGGCTGCAAACTGCAAATTCATAAAATTTGATAGCTGCTCACTGCTCATGAGACCACCTCCAGATCCGAGAGGGCGCTTCCCTCGTTTTCGAACACCGGCATAATTTTGAACAAGCCTGACATTTCAAGCAAACGGTATACAGCAGGATTGGCTCCGGATATGACCATTTTTCCACCTTTATGATGTATCAACTTATAGCGTCCAAGAATGACACCCAGTCCTGAACTATCCATAAAGTCAAGGTCTTTCAAGCTAAGAATCAGGTGCTTGCTGTTCTGTCTTGCAATCGCCTCATCCATCTGTAGACGTACCAGATCTGCTGTGTGGTGATCGAGCTCTCCAGATAATCGTACAATAAGCACCCCATGTGCATACTCCATACTGACCTGTAAATTCATGCTTGCTCACTCTCCTCCCTGTCATGACCAACCATTTCTACGCCGATTTGCAGCTTTCCTGCACTCCGACAAAACTAGAAGAAATGTCTCATGAATCAACAAAGCTGCTTATTTTAGCGGAAAAGATCAGAGGTTGTCCGTTTGAAGAGCTTCCAGAAGCCTGCTTTATCAACGTCTACCGCTGCTGTAATGTCAAACTCCTTGAGTACCTTGTTATCCTGAGATACTACAAGCTTGCCCAGCACCTGACCTTTTTTGATCGGGGCCTTGATTTCAGAAGGGACAGTCAGCTGCTGCGTCGTTTCCCCGGCGCTGCCTTTTCTCATCAGTACACTGTAAGGTTCATCAGCCACCAGCTCCAGCTCTTTGATGTTTCCTTTCTCAATATTCACTTTACCGATAACGTCCCCTTGTTTATAAATAGGCTTCATCGTATATTGTGAAAAGGCGTAATCGAACATATTCGACACTTCGCTGTTTCTCGTTTTCGTATTAGGCTCACCCAGCACGACCGCGACGACACGCATACCATCCTTCATTGCTGTGGCGGACAAGCAAAATTTTGCTTCCGAGGTATAGCCTGTTTTTAAGCCATCGGCACCAGTATAGAAACGCACAAGCTTGTTCGTGTTCACAAGCCAGAACGGCTTGGCACTGTCTTTTCGCAGATAGTCCTGATAGGCTCCGGTATATTTGGTAATGTCTTTATGTTTAAGCAGCTCTCTGCTCATAATAGCAATATCATGTGCTGAAGAATAATGATTCTCTACCGGAAGACCGTTACAATTGGCAAAATGGGTATCATTCATGCCCAGCTCTTTTGCTCGATCGTTCATCATCTGTACAAATGCTTCTTCAGAGCCGGCAATTTTCTCGGCCATTGCTACGGAAGCATCGTTTCCCGATGCCATGGCAATCCCTTTTAACATCTCATCCACGGTCATCTCTTCGCCCGGCTCCAGAAAGATCTGAGATCCGCCCATGGAAGATGCATATTCACTCGCTCGAACCTTGTCAGTCCACTTGAGCTTGCCGGAATCAATGGCTTCCATTGTTAACAGCATGGTCATAATCTTCGTGATACTGGCAGGAGGCAGTTTCTCATGGCCGTTCTTCTCATAAATAATCGTTCCTGTGTCCGCATCCAGCATGACCGCTGATTTTGCATTTTCCGCAAGATCCACTGCCGGGGTTGTCTTCTCCGTTTGCGGCCCTGCAGGCTCTTCCGCATATGCGCTGCTTGGAACGATCAGTGCTGCCGACAATATTATAGCGGTGAGTAGCCTAGCTCCTTGTTTCATGGCAATATTATCCTCCTCATGTGAATGCTACATTGTAGCTTGATAGCTTGATTCGTTATACTGCTATTCATTGTCGTCAGGAATCCTCCAAATTATTCCTTGTCTGAATCAATTATGAAATTGATTCGTCTGTCTATGAAAAATAGCAGTTCCTACAATTACAAGATATTGAACATCACATAAGGGGTAAGTAAGTACAGTAAGTCCAATGAAGAGCTTCTCATACATTCGGCTTTACATAGAATAACGGGTCAAGGGTAAGGTAAATTTAGATTCACTATCGTCTGCAACAACACTAATCATAGAAATTATCATGCGGAGGAATGACGATGAAGCATACACATCAAAATGACCACAATGAGCGGCCTGTTCACGAACAGCGTCATCATCACGATCACGACGATTATGAACACGATCACAACCATGATCACAGCCACAGTCATAATCACAGCCATGGGCCTGGTCATTCTCATATTCATACGGATAATAAAAAGGCTCTGTTAATTTCCTTTTTACTTATCACCGGCTTTATGTTGATTGAAGTGGTTGGAGGGCTCATCACACATAGCTTGGCCCTGATTGCTGACGCAGGACATATGCTAAGCGACGGGATCGCACTGGCACTCGCTCTTTTTGCGTTTAAATTTGGTGAGAAATCAGCGAGCAGCTCAAAAACCTATGGCTATAAGCGATTCGAGATTATCGCTGCTTTTCTGAACGGGATTACCCTGCTTGTCATTTCTGTATTGATCATATGGGAAGCGATTCAGCGGTTTGCTGCGCCACCTGAAGTGGCAAGTACAGGGATGCTGACCATTGCTGTGCTTGGCCTGATCATTAATGTCATCGTAGCCGTTGTATTAATGACAGGTGGTGATGTCAAAGGGAACTTGAACTTGAGAGGTGCATTTCTCCATGTCCTGGGAGATTTATTAGGATCAATCGGAGCTATTGCAGCAGGTCTTCTGATGATGTTCTTCGGATGGTCTATTGCCGACCCCATCGCCAGTCTGCTCGTAGCCGTCCTTATACTTGTCAGTGGATACCGAGTTACCAAAGATTCCATGCATGTACTGATGGAAGGCAAGCCAGAATCCGTAAATCTAAGTGATATCCGCAGCAAGCTTCTTGGTCTGCCTTGTGTAGTTGAACTTCATGACCTCCACAGCTGGTCAATAACCTCTGATTATACAGCGCTGACTGTTCATCTGGTTGTATCGAATTCGGCCGATCGGGATCTGCTGCTAAAACAAGCTAAAGACATGCTGCGTCAGGAGTTTCATATCCAGCATTCCACCGTTCAAATCGAAGGGGATTTAAAAATTTGCGACGAAAGATGTAATTGAGAGCTAGATGAATATAAAAAGAAGCTGAAGGACAGTGATGCTGCCCTTCAGCTTCTTGTTCGTTATACCACCTATATATCATACAAAGCGCTGAACTCCATCCTTCGTCACCAAAGCATAGATCAAAGGTTGCTCAGGCACGGGAGCTTCTGAGATCTTATATGCCTGCTGAAGCTTCTGCTCTGCTTCCTGAAGCTTGCTGTCGCTTCCATCATTGGCATGAAGCATCGCAATCACCTCACCAGCCTTCACCTGATCGCCGACTTTTTTGACAAGGGTTACTCCAACCGCATGATCAATGACGGAATCGGTCGTTTCACGGCCGGCGCCAAGCAGCATGGCGCTAATTCCAATGGCCTCAGCCTCAATCCCAGCCACATACCCATCCGTTGGAGCCTTCACTTCAATTGTGCGCTTAGCGGTCGGCAGAAGAGACAAATCCTCAATTTGTCCTACATCTCCCTGTTGCGCTTTGACCATCTGCTTGAGCTTATCAAACGCAAGTCCTTGTGATAGAATATCCCGCAATTTCTCGCGGGCTTCCTCTACAGACTCCGCTTTGCCGCCAAGAACCAGCATATGTGATGCCAGGAACAGGCTGACCTCTTCCAGATCCTCAGGTCCGTTTCCTTGCAGCGTTTCTACTGCTTCTTTAATTTCCAAGGCATTACCGATGCCATGACCGAGCGGCTGATCCATATCACTGATGACAGCTACCGTCTCACGGCCTACATGGGTCCCGATATCGACCATCGCTTCTGCCAGCTTGATTGAATCATCAAGCGTCTTCATGAATGCACCGCTGCCAGTCTTGACATCGAGTACAATTGCGTCTGCACCGGCTGCAATCTTCTTACTCATCACTGAGCTGGCAATCAGCGGAATCGCATTTACCGTTGCCGTCACATCTCTTAATGCGTACAGCTTCTTGTCTGCTGGAGCCATGTTGCCGCTTTGTCCGATGACCGCGGCCCCCACCTCATTAACCTGCTTGAAGAACTGCTCTTGATCCAGTTCAATCTGAAATCCGCTTATCGATTCCAGCTTGTCCAATGTGCCGCCGGTATGACCAAGACCACGTCCGGACATTTTAGCAACCGGAACACCAGCTGCAGCCACGAGTGGGGCAAGAACAATGGTCGTCTTGTCACCAACGCCACCCGTTGAATGCTTGTCTACCTTAATGCCTGCAATCGGAGACAGATCCACCTGATCACCAGATTTAGCCATCGCCATCGTCAAATCCCCGGTTTCCTTCGCTGTCATGCCCTGGAAAAAGACAGCCATCGCCCAAGCTGACATCTGATAGTCCGGAATGTCTCCACGGCTGTATCCTTGAATCAGATAGGAGATCTCCTCTGTTGACAGCTCCTGTCCATCTCGCTTCTTCTGAATGATATCAACGGCTCTCATACGTTAGATCACACCTTTAGCTGCTTTTATTTTTAACAAATTCAAAGAATTACACGCGGCTCACAAATGCACGGATCAGTCCAATAAATTTCGGCTTTGTCCGGTTCGCTACAGCGACAACCTGCTCATGTGTCAGCGGCTCAAGCTCTTCGCCAATCGCCATATCGGTAATGCAGGAGATACCCAGTACACGCAGTCCCGCATGACTTGCCGCGATGACTTCGCCTACAGTAGACATCCCGATTGCATCCCCGCCAAGCAGAGCAAACATCGTGGATTCTTTAGGCGTTGAATATGTAGGTCCACTAATGCCGCAATAGACGCCTTCTTGAAGCTCAAGTACGGATCCATCTTCACCATGTATATCTTTAGCCAGCTCCTTCGCCAATATGCGATATTCAGGATCATATGCTGCTGACATATCTGGAAAACGAACTCCCAGCTTCGGATCATTGGGTCCGATGAGCGGGTTAGCTCCCGTCATATTGATATGATCGGAGATGAGCATGAGATCTCCTGCCTTGAAAGCACGGTTCATGCCGCCTGCTGCATTCGTTAATACGAGAGTCTGAATACCAAGTCTTTTCATTACATAAACGGGCATAACAACGGTACGCATGTCATATCCCTCATAGTAATGAAAACGCCCCTGCATGATAATAACATCCTTGCCTTCGAGCTGACCGATCACAAAGCGTCCTGCATGTCCTTCAACGGTAGATTTAGGAAAATGCGGTACTTCATCGTAGGGAATATATACGGCATCTTCGATTTGATCGCCCAAATCTCCGAGCCCTGAGCCCAGCACCAAGCCAATTTTGGGAGAATATTTACCCAGCTTGCTTGTTATGTATGCAGCGGCTTCCTCGATATTTCCAGCGTACATCGTCGTATTCACTTGGTTCATTGTGTATTTCCCCTCTTCGTAAATTTACATGTATGGGATCAGTGCCATAACTAATCCAAGGAACTTCCCTTTAACTTGTTCTGCGGTTTCCATAACCTCATCGTGTGAGAGAGGCTGATCCAGAATTCCGGCTGCCATGTTCGTAATACAGGAGATACCCAGCACTTCAATACCAGTATGACGCGCTACAATGACTTCTGCGACGGTTGACATCCCGACAGCATCTGCCCCAAGTTTGCGCAGCATCACAATTTCGGCTGGAGTTTCATAGTTGGGACCGAGAAGTCCTGCATATACCCCTTCCTGAATGTTAAAGCCCTGTGCTTCAGCTGTTGTTTTAGCCAGACTGCGCAATCTACCGCTGTAGGCTTCTGACATATCAGGGAAACGAACACCAAAAGCAGGCTCATTCGGTCCAACCAATGGGTTACGGCCGGTCAAGTTCAGATGATCAGAGATAATCATGAGATCGCCTGCATGATAATGGGTATTTACACCGCCTGCCGCATTGGTTACCAGCATTTTTTCAACGCCGATCTCCTTCATAACTCGAACCGGAAAGGCAGTCACTTCCGGACCGTAGCCTTCATACATGTGGAATCTGCCCTTCATCATGACAACCGGGCGGCCCTGTATATTACCAATCAGCAGCTCTCCCACATGTCCCTCAACCGTAGATACGGGAAAATGAGGTATATCTTCATACGGAATCGCTACCGCATCCTCAATAAGCTCTGCTAAAATGCCAAGTCCGGAACCAAGGATCAGCCCGATTTCGGGCTTCACACTTGTTTTTTCTTTAATAAAAGCTGCTGCTTCTTGTACCATGCTTTGTGTTAGAATTTTTACCATTTTGCTAAATAGCCCCTTTTGCTTGAATTTCCATTCTTCTTACTTCAATTGATTCAGAAAGCTCTCCCCATGAAGCGGAGCCGTTGCGCCGAAATTATCGGAGATCGTAGCTCCCAGATCCGAATACGTCTCCCGTACTCCTATCGTGTCACCCGGCTGCTTGAGAGCTGGACTGTAAATAAGTACCGGCACATACTCCCGTGTATGATCTGTTCCGCGATGAATCGGATCGTTCCCATGATCAGCCGAGATGATCAATAGATCTTCTTCACTGATACGCTCCATAATCTTAGGGAGCTCCTGATCGAACACTTCTAGTGCACCCGCATAACCCTCCGGATCTCTGCGATGTCCATATAATGAATCAAAATCGACCAAATTCGTGAACAAAAGACCATTGAAATCTCGTCCCAGCTGCTGGATCGTGACTTCAATACCATGCTCATTGCTTTTTGTCGGATACGCTTCAGTTACACCTTCACCGTCAAAAATATCATTGATTTTACCAACGGCAATAACATCATACCCTGCACTATGCAGCGCATTCATGACGGTAGGCTCTGGCGGCTTGACCGCATAATCATGTCTATTGGAGGTCCGTTTAAAAGCACCTGGAGTTCCGACATACGGACGTGCAATGACACGCCCTACCGAATGCTCAGGAGCGAGCGTCAGCTTACGGGCAATCTTGCAGGCTTTGTACAGTTCCTCGAGAGGGATGATATCTTCATGAGCAGCAATCTGGAACACACTATCCGCCGAAGTATATACGATCCAGGCTCCGGTCTTCATCTGTTCTTCTCCGTATTCGTCCAGCACTTCTGTTCCCGAAGCAGGCTTGTTACAGATGACCTTACGGCCAGTCTGCTTCTCAAACTCGGTAATCAAATCTTGAGGAAATCCATCAGGATATGTATTAAAAGGCGTGTCAATCTTAAGACCCATCAGCTCCCAATGGCCTGTCATCGTGTCCTTACCTGCCGATACCTCTTTCATCTTGCCATAATAAGCCTGAGGCTTGTCCACTGGATCAAGCGGAGGAATTTCGGCGATATTACCAAGTCCTAATTTCTGCATGTTCGGCAGCTTCACATGAGGAACTTTTTCCAAAATATGTCCTAATGTATGAGCACCTTCGTCGCCGAATTCGGGTGCATCCGGCAATGCTCCAATCCCAACACTGTCTAGTACGATAAAGCATATGCGTTTGAATCTAGGTTTATTGTTTGTCATGATGTACGTAATACCCCTTCCTGTATTATCAATTCAATCTAGTGCCCAGCATTGATTACGCTCTCGGGTGATAATGATCATATACGTCCTTCATATTTCGTTTTACTACATGGCTGTACATCTGGGTTGTTGAAATATCTGCATGTCCCATCATTTCCTGTACCGATCTTAAATCGGCGCCATTCTCCAGTAGATGAGCCGCAAAGGAATGCCTTAACGTATGTGGTGTAATTCTTCCTTCAGCGAGTCCAGCACCTTCAGCGTACTTCTTAATCATCTTCCAGATTCCCTGCCTGGTCAGCCTGGCACCATTCGTATTCACGAACAGTGCCTCTTCTTCTCCATTCGCCTTCAACAGCGCACTCCGGGCATGATTCACGTATTCGGCTGTCGCTTGGGCAGCAACCCCTGTTATAGGAATTACCCGCTCCTTGGCACTGTTGCTGCCGGTTCTCAAAAACTTCAGCTGCGGATTTAAATCCTTCACATTAAGCTGTACCAATTCAGAGACTTTAATCCCCGTCGCATACAGCAGCTCAAGCATGGCTTTGTCTCTTGCCCCAGGCGGTGTTGAAGAGTCAGGCAGCGATAGTAGTCTGTCCACTTCTGCAATGGTAAGAATTTTGGGAGGAGACTTTTCTAATTTGGGTGAGTCCAAATGATACGTTGGATCTTTCTGCACAACACCCTGATACATCAAATAATGAAAAAAAGAACGGATCGAAACCACATTACGAGCAATCGTTGAAGCTGCCTTCTTCTGCTTCTTCAAATATCCCATGTACAGCACAATTTGATTGCGTGAAACGTCCTGAGCCTGTGTAATCTGTTCCTTATCCATATACCCAATAAACTGCTCTATATCACGTCTGTAGGATTCCAGTGTACTTAAGGAAGAGCCCTTGTCTTCCTGTAAATAATTCATGTAAGGCTGCACATAATTCCTCATCGGCTTTATTACGCTCCCTTACTACAAATTTTCATTATGACTTTAGATCAACACCCTTATTCACCATACCAATAGAAGAAGCGCAGTCGTTCGAGCATACTCGTCTTCTCCATAACAAGGCCTGTGCCTTCCTCATGATGAAATACTTTAAGCGCATTTCCCTCTGGAATTTTGTAGTGATCCACCGGTGTAATCCATTCCGAAAATAGATTGAACACATTATAGAACATGTATACAAGTGCAGCAAATACGATAAGAAATCGAACGAGTCGAAACATTCTGCGGAGTGAAAAAACCATGAATTATCCCGCCTTTCATTCACGTCTTGTCCTTTATTTACACGGATAGTCTTCCCAGCCTACACTCATGCTATGTCTAGGCTATGACCGATTCACATGCTTTATGACGAACGCGAAATTTTAAGGAAAAACAGGCTTGCTCTCACTCTATCTCCATCTTACCTAACAGGATACTAAATGTATATCTTTAGAATAGAAGCTCACCACATATTTATGAATAAGAACGCTAAAAAGCTCCCCCGAACAAAAGCCGGTGAGAGCTTGTCTGATCTGCTAGTCTTTATGTTATTGATTAGGCTTCTGGTCGTTCTTGTCTTTGCAGCGGAAACAAATCCCCTGAAAATCAAGCCTATGGTCGAGAACTGTAAAATTAAACTCACGTTCCAAGCGTTCTTCAAGCGGTCCTAGCCAATCCTCACGTATCTCATCCATGCTGCCGCATTGAACGCATATCAAATGGTGATGATGATGCTTGTTCGTATCACCGCGCAAATCATAGCGTGCTACTCCGTCACCAAAGTTAATCTTCTCAACGACATGCAGCTCATTTAGCAGCTCAAGGGTTCGATATACGGTAGCAAGACCGATTTCGGGAGCTTTTTCCTTGACGAGCATAAACACATCTTCTGCGCTCAAGTGATCTTCTTCATTCTCTAGCAAGACTCTTACTGTGGCTTCCCGCTGGGGCGTTAATTTATAGCCTTGGGATTGTAACTGCTGCTTTATTTTCTCGATTCGTGCTTCCATCTTCTCCCTCCCCCTAGGAAATCACTGCATCATGATCGAAAACTCACTTGTATTATTATAGGGTCTCATCTTTAATAAAGTCAACTATATCAAGCGATGAGAGAGAGGGCTGTTCAACTTGTCACATTATACAAACAGAGGCGCAACCCACTGCATAAGGAGAGGCGTTACCCAAGTCTCAAATGATGAAATGGCAAGCATTAGTCCGGCCATAGCAATCGTCAGCCCGATATAGCTTGTCAGCGGTCTCTTGACCCCGCGGCTTCTGTTCATGAAGAAACGGCTCTTGATCATATGAAGCGAGAAGGTGATGGCTGCCACACTGCATATGAGAATAACAGGGATGACGAGCAGATTATGTGGTGCTACAGAGACCATGGCAAGGAGAAGTCCTTTCCAGGAATATTGACCCACCATGTAGCCAACGGTAAATCCGATAAGGACTCCCTTTAGAAAATCCAATATTAGTATGCCCGGTAGTCCGATAACAGACAGCCCAAGCACCCAGATCAGACCAACCCACTTTAAATGAAGCATCGCAATATCCATATATGTGCTGCCTGAACTATTTCCTTGATTCATCATAACAAAAAAGTTGTCCAGATACCCTGCCAGATCTTGCTGCTGATCAAGGGTAAGCGCACCCACCATTAATGCACCAAAAATGACCCCGACTAAAAACAGAACAGCGACAAATACATAGAGCGGAGTTTGATCCCGGAAGGTATGCTTGAGAAATAACATGGTTAAGGTCGTCCCCTTTCTCATTACATACCTTACATTATGAACTTGTCCGTTACTCTATGACTCTAAAAATGAAATCTATAGAGAGACTCTTCCATAGGTTCCCCCTCCACCAGCGGATAGACCAAGCTCACCATTCCTTGCCCGAACGATAAGTCCGGCTAATTCGTTACCCACGATGCTCGCCAGATCCACCTCGGATACACGGTGCAATATCGCCATCTCAGAACCAAAGGCTTCAATCAGCATTCGGAGCTTCACCTTCCCAAGACCGGGAATGAACTCAAGAGGCACCTGATAGTGATACGGTGGTCTATAATCAGACACCAGAGGAGTTTCACGGTCCGAGATCGACAGAATCCGATCCAGCACCCCGTGTATTAACTTCGTGCTTCCACAATACGGGCATCGTTCTTCTGAGATTTGCTCTTCATCTAATATGCTGCTGCAAAGAGCACAGTAGGTTCTATGATATTTGCCAAGGCGCGGATTGAGACCGTAGTTAGCTTCAATTCTGCGTCCCGCCTGTGACTGAAGTGCCCGCTTAAATTCATCGAATGAAGCTTCAGCCATAGCCAGTTCATTATACTCTCTGCCTATCTTGGCAAGGGAGTGCGCATCCGAATTCGTTAGGAACGGATATCGGTCCAATTCACTAATATAACCGGCCATTTCAGTATCGCTACTAAGTCCCAGTTCCACGGCAGAGATCAGGCTTAAATCAAGCACCTCTTCCATTCGATGCGCCGTACTTCCGTAAATTCCTTTGTGCGGGGTAAAAATATGTGCAGGGACAAATATGCCGCCGCGGGATATGATCTCTCGCTGTAATTCCAGTGCCGGCACGTACACACGCTGAGAGCTGAGGTTCACATTTTTCATATAGCGGGAAAGATAGTCTGTGAAGGATTCCATCTCCCTCAAGGTTCTGAAATAGGCAAGAAGATGGAACTCTTTCCGACCCGGCTCCCTCACCTCTAGCTCGGTTCCCAGCAGAATGACTGTACCCTTATAACCAATTCCTCCGCCATCAATCTCTGTCATTTCACCCGAATCAAGCGCTTCTCTAATATCCCGCTGAACGACAGGAGAATGGGCATCAATAATACCAATTAGATCGATCCCCTTGCGTTCAGCCGCCTCCTTGGCAATGCCCACAAAGGTCAGATCACGGCTCCCACTAATTTTTACAGCATCGCCATAACCGGTTCTTCCGATATGAATGTGAAGATCGGCATAGTAGGTAGACAGCACAGGATCCGTCTTTATCTCGTTCGGATTCATGATTTATATCTTCCCTGTCAGCTGATACAAGTGCCATGCATATACCGCAACGATCGTCTTCGCATCACTGATACGTCCTTCCCGGATCAGCTCATAGGCCTCCTCCAGTGTCACCTCGATCACTTCCAGAAATTCATCCTCATCCAGCTGCATGTGGCCTGCTTCAAGATACTCTGCCATAAACATGTAGATAACCTCATCCGCAAAACCGGGTGAAGTATAAAACGCCGGCAGCGGCTTGAGCTCCTGAGCATGATACCCTGTCTCTTCCCTCAGCTCTCTTCCGGCTGCTTCCATCGGGTCTTCTCCAGGATCCAGCTTGCCTGCCGGAATTTCAACCTGGGTTCTGCCAAGCGCCTGTCTGTATTGATCTACAACAAGCATCTTGTCTCCCTTAAGAGCAAGCACGGCGACAGCCCCCGGATGCTTAATAATCTCACGGGTTCCCGTCTGCCCATTTGGCAGCTTTACGGTGTCCACCTGAAGTGAAATGATCTTGCCGTCAAAAATCTCTTTGCTTGCAATGGTTTCTTCTACTAGTGCAGGATTCGATGTCGGGTGCTTCAAATACGGGTTCGATTTCAAAATAAAGACCTCCTCAGCATGATTTCATGTGTATAGTTCAAGGGACGTGGGCATACGGTGTAATAAGAACCTCAATTTGAAGGAGTGGCCCAACTTATGAAGAGCTATAAGACAAATCATGGCGTATTTATGATTGGACAAGCGGATCAAATAAAAACGACGCTTCAGCACTGGATTTCAGATTACGGTCCTGACACCCATCTCAAAGAGCTGATGAAGGGTGGACAAGCCGTATCCCCACTCATACAAACGATTAAGAAGTAATCTTATCGATCCTTAAGAATCTGAACTTTCTTGAATACTTTCAAAAGGCCTGGAAGGAAACACCCTAACCAGACCTTCATGAACAAACATAATGGATTAACGTTTAGCTGCTTCCTGCACGATAGATACAACGACCTTCGCCGCATCAACAAGGCTGCTTACCTTAATTCGTTCGTTTGTCGTATGGATATCCTCATAGCCCAAAGCAAGATTGACGGTTGGAATTCCAAATCCGTTAAATATATTAGCATCGCTGCCGCCGCCGGATGGGAAGGTGCCTGCCTTCAACCCAGCGCTCTCGATTGCTGCAGCAGCAAGCTGTACCACCTCATCTTGTTCCGTCAGCTTGAATGCAGGATAAGCAATTTCGCTCTCAAATACGCCAGTTGCACCATACTCACGGCAAGTATTAAGCAAAGATTCGCGCATGTGCTCCACCTGCTGTTCCACTTTCCCCTGTACAATGCTTCTCGCTTCGGCAGCAATCTCTGCATAATCGCATACGACGTTCAGCGGACCGCCGCCAGAGAAGCTGCCAATATTAGCGGTTGTCTCATGATCGATACGGCCCAGCTTCATAGCGGCAATCGATTTGGCAGCGACTTGAATGGCACTGATTCCATCCTCCGGATTAACGCCGGCGTGAGCGGATTTACCCGTAATCTTCATTTTGATCTGAGCTCTAGCCGGTGCAGAGACACAAATACCGCCTACTTCTCCAGTGGAGTCCAGAGCAAAGCCCAGCTCCGCGTCAATTGCATCCCGCTCCATACCTCTTGCACCAATGAGACCCGATTCTTCTCCGACTGTAATGACGAATTGAATCTGCCCGTGAGGAATTTCATTCTCTTGAATGACGCGAATTGCTTCAAACAAGGCAGCAATTCCGGCTTTATCATCAGCCCCAAGAATGGTCGTTCCGTCGCTGCGAATATAACCATCTTCGGATACGACAGGTTTAATGCCTACACCAGGAGCTACCGTGTCCATATGGCAGGTAAAAAATATGTTCGGTGCTGACTGCACGCCTTGTGCCTTCCATGTCACAATCAGATTGCCGGCACCATGCCCTGTACGCTCCTTGGATTGATCCTCTGTTACTTCAAGTCCAAGCTTACTGAATTTGTCTGTCAGCACTTTGGCTATGTTCTGTTCATGTGTAGTAACACTGTCCACCTGGACAAGCTCGATAAATTCCTCAACAATCCGTTCCTGTTTAATCATGGTTAACTTCCCTTCTTCAATGACTTCCACAACTAGTGCAGATAAGTTACAATAGACTTTATTATACAAATAGATTCACAACATTTAATTTATAAAGGAGCTTTAATGAATGCAGCAGAAAAAATGGTTCAAAATCATTGTCTATCTCATGCTCATTGCTATGATTGCATCTACTCTATTGATAGTCATTGAGCCTCTGTTATATGGATAATCAATACCAAGTTGCTCACTAGAAAGCTTTCTTCTCGTAATCAGGGGAAGAGAGCTTTTTTATGCGAATTCATAGAGCACAGGATCTATCTTGCATCATTCAATCATTTTGAAGCCATCACCTGCATCCAAGTGGGCTTGTATGAGAACAAGCTTGCAAAGATGGTTACCAGCTCATCCGCTACTTTTTCGACGGAGAAAATTCGGCCTGTGCAATCCTCAAGCGAAGTTACCCCATACTCTTCAATTCCGCAAGGAATAATACCCGAAAATCCCTCATGCTGAATCCCTGACTTAATATTAAACGCAAATCCATGACTCGTAATAAAGCCTCTAGTCCGTCTGCTGCGATTAAATTTAACACCAATTGCACATATTTTATGATTGCCCACCCATACTCCTGTATACTGCTCCTTACGTTCGGCTTCAATTCCAAATCGGCTTAAATACTGAATGATGACTTCTTCAAGCAGCCGCAGATATCCATGCAAGTCAACAGCCTCTTCTCGGCCGAGTCGAAGTATGGGATAACCTACTAGCTGTCCGGGTCCATGATATGTAATATCGCCGCCGCGATCGATTTGAAAAAGGGTAATGCCTTTTTGTGCAAGCTCTTCCGGGCTATACAACAAGTGCTCTGGGTGACGCTGTGTTCCGATTGTATAAGTCGGTGGATGCTGCAAGAGCAGCAGATGTTCCTGCTGCTCTTCTTCATCCAGCTCTTTAACGAGCTTTTTTTGCAAATTCCAAGCCTCTTCGTAATCCATCAAGTCTGTATAGTTCACTACAAGCGGTCTGCTCATGCGCATATACACCCTTTCGAGAAAATTACGTTCCGGGATTGCTGCAAGTAAGTCTATAATTACGAATTAATAAAGCTTTGTTTCGAGCGAGTAGCTCTCTAAATTTTCTTTGACCCGCTGCAGGAAACGACCGGATATGACTCCGTCCAGAATTCGATGATCCAGCGATAAACAGAGATTGGCCATCGAGCGTACCGCGATCATGTCATTAATGACCACAGGCCGCTTCACAATGGACTCGAATGTCAGAATCGCTGCCTGCGGATAGTTGATAATCGGGTAGGACAGAATCGATCCGAAGGATCCCGTGTTGTTGACCGTAAAGGTTCCTCCCTGCATATCATCCAGCTTCAATGTGCCTTCTCTCGTTCTTCTCGCCAAATCGTCAATTTCGTGTGCCAGTCCTGCAATGTTCTTCGTATCTGCACGCTGAATGACCGGTGTCATGACGGAATCTTCTGTTCCTACCGCCAGTGCAATATTGATGTCTCGCTTGACGATAATTTTATCCACTGCCCACACCGAGTTCATAATCGGATAATCCTTGATTGCGTTAACGACTGCTTTGAGCAAAAATGACAGGTACGTCAGATTAATGCCTTCGCTGCGCTTAAACTCGTCCTTCAGCTTATTGCGAAGGGTGACCAGGTTCGTCACATCTACCTCAATCATCGTCCAGGCATGTGGAATTTCAGAGACGCTCTGACGCATATTCCGGGCGATCGCGTTCCGTACAGGTGTAACATCAATGTACTGCTCGGCTCTGCCTTGAGGGAAGCCTTCCATCTCGATTTTTGGAATCTTAGGTGTCTCCGATAAATGGATCCCTGAGTGACGTACAGGCATAGCCTGCTCAGCCGCATATCCGGTTGAATCGGCAGCTGGACGCAAATCCTGCTGTCTCCCATTTGGCTCTTGCTGGGTGGACTCTCGCTCCACATGATTTGAGATCCCCGCGTGCTGATTCCGATGCGCACCTTCTTGAATATATCCCAATACATCCTTGCGAGTAACCCTGCCGTTCATTCCTGTTCCAGGCACATCCTTCAAATCCAGACCGTGCTCTGCTGCCAGGCTCTGCACTGCAGGGGAGTAACGGCCGCGCATAGAACCATCGGGTTCTTGATGTCCGGATTCCGATGCTGCAGTACTGCTGCTCTCCGTTGTTGAGGAATCTGCAACAATGCCTGTTCCTGCAGCCGCATGAACCTCCATACGACAGATCAGCTCGCCTACAGCCACCGTTTTCCCTTCCTCAGCTGCAATCTCGCCCATGATTCCTTCCACAGTGGAAGGAATTTCAGCGTTAACCTTATCAGTAATGACTTCGCAGATCGGTTCATATTGCTCCACAGGATCGCCTGGCTTCTTCAGCCATTTTGCAATGGTCGCTGACACTAAGGATTCAGCTAGCTGGGGCATTACGATTTCAATCCATTTTTTTTGTCCTGCCATATTTTTTCACTCCAATCAAGTCACTTTACCTTAAATGGCCTGCTCATCGAAACACCGAGAGTAGGCCATTTATTTTAATACATCGCCAGTTTAAGCATTGCGTCCTTCACTTTGTCTTTACTGAGCATATAAAATTTTTCCATCGGAGGGCTGATCGGCATGGCCGGAACATCCGGACCGCATAGACGCGCTATCGGCGCATCCAGATCAAACAAGCACTCCTCATTAATTATAGCAGAAACTTCAGCGCCTACGCCGCCAGTTTTGTTATCCTCATGAATAATGAGTACTTTTCCTGTGTGCTTCGCGGCTGCGATAATCGCTTCCTTATCGAGGGGCTGCAGTGTACGAAGGTCCAAAACATGAGCTGTAATCCCTTGCTCCTTCTCCAGCTCCTCCGCTGCCTGCATCACAAAATGCAGGGGCTGGGAATACCCGATTACGGTAATATCTTCCCCTTCACGCAGCAGATTGGCGACTCCGATCGGTACGATATAATCGTCCTCAGGAACCTCCTCTTTGGTTAAGCGATACATTTTTTTATTCTCAAAGTATAGAACTGGATCCGGATCACGCACTGCTGCTTTGAGCAAGCCCTTGGCATCATAGGCCGTAAAAGGCGCTACGATCTTGAGTCCAGGAGTACCAAAGAAGATGGATTCTGGGCACTGGGAATGGTACAGTCCTCCGAATATTCCCCCGCCAATCGGCGCACGAATCACAACGGGACAGCTCCAATCATTATTTGAGCGATATCTGATCTTGGCAGCTTCACTGATGATTTGATTCGTTGCCGGAAGCATGAAATCCGAGTACTGCATCTCGGCAATCGGCTTCATTC
This sequence comes from Paenibacillus sp. TCA20, assembly GCF_000732325.1. GTDB lineage: Bacteria > Bacillota > Bacilli > Paenibacillales > Paenibacillaceae > Paenibacillus > Paenibacillus urinalis. The sequence continues at coordinate 396,153 of NZ_BBIW01000003.1, read as the reverse complement.
CGTACATCGCCGCACCGATTGCAACACCAGCAATTGCTGATTCGGATAACGGAGTATCCATGACCCGCATTTCTCCGAACTGATCCTGCAGACCCTTGGTCGTGGTAAACACGCCCCCTTTAACGCCTACATCTTCTCCGAGCACAAATACGGATTCATCCCGCTCCATTTCTTCTTTCATAGCCAGTCTAATTGCGTCAATATACTCCATAACTGCCATCTTATCGTCCTCCTCCCAAGTGATCGTCAGCATACACATGAAGCAGTGTATCTTCCGGTTTTGGATAAGGGGCCGCATCTGCAGATTCCGTTGCTTCTTTTAATTCCAGCGCAAGCTGTGCCGCCAGATCAGCATCACGCTCTTCATCCCATATACCACAATCTATAAGGTATTGCTTCATTTTGACGAGTCCGTCTTTCTTCCAATTTTCCTCAACTTCCTCTTTGGTCCGGTAGGCCAGATCATTATCCGAGGTAGAATGAGGAGAAAGTCTGTACATCATCGCTTCAATTAAGGTTGGGCCTTCACCCGCAACTGCACGCTCTCTAGCTTCCTTAACGGCTGCGTAAACTTCCAGGGCATCATTGCCATCGACTCTGAAGCCGGGGAATCCATAACCTAGAGCACGGTCACTTACTTTACCGCTCAGCTGCTTGTGAACAGGTACAGAGATAGCATACTGATTGTTCTCCACCATAATAATGACTGGCAGCTTGTGTACGCCGGCAAAATTGCTTCCTTCGTGAAAATCCCCCTGGTTGCTGGAGCCTTCTCCGAAGGTGACAAAAGAAACGAAATCCTTGTTCTGCATCTTCGCAGCCAGAGCAACGCCCACCGCGTGTGGAACCTGTGTAGTCACCGGACTTGAGCCTGTCACAATTCGCAGCTTCTTGCTGCCAAAATGGCCCGGCATCTGCCGTCCCCCGCTGTTCGGATCCTCAGCCTTGGCAAAAGCCGACAGCATCAGCTCACGCGGCGTCATACCCACAGCGAGAACAAACCCATAATCACGGTAATAGGGAAGGAAATAATCCTTCTCACGATCCAGAGCAAAGGCCGCTGCCACCTGTGCAGTCTCCTGACCAATCCCCGATACGTGGAAATTGATCTTCCCTGCCCGTTGCAGCAGCAAGCAGCGTTCATCGAACTTCCGTGCAAGCAGCATATATTTGTACATATCAATGACTTGACCGTCTGAGAGCCCAAGCTTCGTATGTTTGTGTTGTTTAGATGTCGTGTCTGAATTCAAACTTCAAACCTCCTTTTGAGAGCAGCTCAAGATTAAGTACTGTCTTGTCTTAAAACCTGGTACTAAGACTTGGCTTAAATTCATTATACTCGTTTTCTTTCCAAAAAGAAAAGACGTTTTGAAGTTTGTTGATATTTCGTTTGATACTAACACTTGATGTTTCATGTTACATGCCAATTGCATTACCATCCACGTCCAGCATCGCTTCGCCAATAATTTCGGACAAGGATGGATGTGGATGAATCAGTTGTCCAACTTCCCATGGAGTAGCATCCAGCAGCATGGCCAGCGCAGCTTCGCTGATCATATCCGTCACATGCGTACCGATAAGATGGACCCCTAGAATATCATTTGTGGCCTCATCTGCGATAACCTTCGCAAATCCGTCCCGATTGCCATAAACCAGCGATTTTCCAATGGCTTGAAACGGAAATTTCCCTGTCTTGACCGAGAAGCCGAGCTCCCTTGCCTGCTGTTCTGTGTAGCCTACACTCGCTGCCTCTGGTCTTGAATAGATGGCACGCGGAATGAGGTGGTCAGGTGACACATGCATGGCAGCATCAGCGATGTGATTGACAGCACGAATGCCTTCATGGCTCGCTGCATGAGCAAGCTGAAGTCCCCCTATGCAATCACCGATTGCATAAATATGCGGCTCCCCTGTCTGCAAATTGCCATTCACTTGGATGAAGCCGTTCTTTGTTTTGATATCGGTATTCTCTATACCGATTCCTTCCACATTGGCCGTACGTCCAACCGATACGAGAATTTGAGAAGCCATAAGCGTCTCTGTTCCCTTTTTTGTCTTCATCTCAATTGCAGCTCGTCCATCCTGTATACCATATGTCGATGGCTCGACAGCTGCGCCGGTAACAACCCTCACTCCGCGCTTCGTCAGCTGCCGCTGCATCTCAGCAGCGATGTCCCCATCCTCCTGCGGCAGAATTTGGTCCGCAGCCTCCACCACGGTTACCTTCACATCAAAATCATTCAGCATAGAAGCCCATTCAATCCCAATAACGCCTCCGCCTACGATGATGATCGATTCCGGAAGCTCCTCCAGATTCAGTGCCTCGTCACTACTGAGGATATACCGGCCATCCGGCTCGAGTCCCGGCAATATTCTTGGACGAGAACCTGTCGCAATAATAAGATGGCTGGGAACGACATTCTCCATTTCCCCATTGTCCAGCTCCACAGCCACAGCGCCGCTCTTCGGAGAGAAGATAGAGGGGCCAACGACTCTGCCTTTGCCCTGCAGCACGGTAATTTTATTTTTGCGCATCAGATACTGGACCCCTTGGTGAAGCTGTTCCACCACTGCATTTTTGCGTTCCTGTACTTTAGGGAATACAAGTGTGGCCTCTGTGGTCTCAATCCCATAGCTGGCACTATCTTTAATCTCTGCATACACTTCAGCACTCCGCAGCAATGATTTACTCGGAATGCAGCCCTTATGAAGGCAGGTACCCCCTAATTTGTCTTTCTCGATGAGGACAACCTCTTTACCGAGCTGTGCAGCGCGAATCGCGGCTACGTATCCGCCCGTTCCCCCGCCTAATATAGCGACATCGCAATGAATTGCCATGATTATAAAATCCTCCAATCTATCGTAACTAACCAATATAGCATTATTGTACTCTTCTGCTTATTGAATAACAAAAATCCTGCTTCCAATAGACAGTTACTAGAAGACAAGGTATCATATAGAAAATACGCGCGAATGAAAAGGGGTATCTCCTTATGCGGCTAATGCTTTCCCGATTTATCGCCATAATCATTCTTGTCATTCCTGGCCTTGGAGCCATGAAGGGCTTCCTTATGATGAAAGACTCCTTGTTTCACTATTATGCAGAGCATGGAAATGATGAGGTAGCCAGACCTGCCTTTGAGTGGCTTTCTTTTTCACTCGGACTTGTACTATTCGGCTGCTGTATGACGTTTCTTGGCGGCTGGATCCTGTTCCGTGACCGCAAACGTAATTATGTAGGTCCACGCTTCAAAGGTAAACGAAACACCGATACGGCCTCATAGTATATTCATGGCTTAACCTTCTCCCCGTATTCCGGTATAATGTTCTATTAACATCTTATACGGATAGGAGACGTTTTTTACATGATATCCTTCATATTAACCCTCAAAAGATTGCTGCAAGGCATTTATCACGGCTTCAAGGACAAAAAGTTTCTAGCTCTGTTCGTTGTTATGCTTGCGACACTGCTTTCAGGTACTATTTTTTATTCCAGCGCAGAAGGATGGGACTGGATTGACGCCTTGTACTTCTCTGCTGTGACATTAACGACGGTGGGTCATCCAGAGCTTTCACCGCAAACGACCTTTGCCAAAATCTTTACCGTGATTTATATGTTTGCAGGCATCGGTATCACATTTGGGATGATCGCCCGGATCACTCTTGGCATCATCGTGCCTGATCGGTTGTCCGCCAAACCTAAAGAAGTCGTGCCTGTGGAATCTCCTGATGATAAATAAAATTCCACTTTTCGTCTCTTCCCAATGGAAGAGATTTTTTATTAACACTCCTTACTCCATCAGAGCATCCCGCAATTTCGAGTTCATTCTATTGCTGTTTCCGGATTGCTTGAGTATCACTTTCCGCAGTCGTTCATTCTGACCTGCCGTGTGCTCCAGCTCGTCCAGTATTTCTTCAAACAATTTAGAAGCCGGCTCTGACAGCTCAGCATGATCGCGTAGCTGCTCATATTTCTGTCGCAGCTTCTGTACATTATTATCGTTATTCACTGTTATTTCACCTCAACTTTAAAACAATACCACGGGGTATGCTTCACTTCCAAGTATTACTTCCTAAATGATGATAAAAAAGTGGCTTCTACGCATTTGAATGTGTTAATCTAGAATGGCACTTTTTTTCAATACTTAACTGAATCCATTTTAATTATATTTATAGCGGAATAGTAACAGAGAGAGGAAGATTATTACCGTGCCTAAAGGTCGCATTACTGTCATTACAGGTCCCATGTTCAGCGAGAAATCAGGTGAGCTTATTCGACGCTGTCAAAAATTAATCAAGTATGGACGACGCAAAGTAGTCGCTTATAAGCCTGCAGAAGATGATCGTTTTGAAGTCAATGAAATCGTAAGCCGAATTGGTTATAAGCTGCCTGCCATTGCCATTCCTAAACAGCTGACTCCTAACATTATAAAACAAATCATGACCGAAACCGAGGATGCTGATGTGGTTGCTTTTGATGAAGTACAGTTTTTCAGCCGTGAAATTATGGATATTGTGGAGGAACTGGCCTACTGTGGAAAGCATGTCATCGTCGATGGATTAAATATGGATTATCGTGGAAAGGAGTTCGGCTATATCGGCGGATTACTAGCTATTTCCGATGACATTGAAAAGTTAACTGCCTTTTGTGCGGTATGCGGAAGTCCTGAGGCTGTATTCACTCAAAGAATTGTCAATGGAGAACCTGTGACACTCGGACCGGTCATCATGATCGGGGATTCAGAAGCCTATGAGCCGAGATGCAGAAAATGCTTCGTACCTCCCCATAAGGTTAAGTGCTAGATATCCATTAGGGGAAATAGGCAAATACTCGCTTTGCATCAAACTTCGATTAGAATGAGAATCAGCACCTAATAAAAAGGAGTGTCCGTATGAAATGTCGGTCACTCCTTTTTATATTTCGGCTGTCGGACAAGCCTCATCACCATATTGGACTCGCATGGCTATTCTCTTGTCACGAAATATTTATTGGTCATGTAATATGCATCTCCTCGTGACGTTTCCACCATGCCCTTCTTCATATCGAGGAATACAATTTCCTTACATTTAGTGCAGTACCACTTCGTTCGCTTATAAGGAGATTCCGTTACATAAGCGGTTCCGCATTTGCAATCAATCTTCATCAGAATTTCGTTCGCGCGGTATGCGGTAGATAAACGATCCATATTGTCCTGTTGTACCGGCATAATCACATTCTGATAATCTGAAAATTGATTATGAACTTTAAAATCCGATACGAGTGTTGGATTCAATCCAAAGAACTCTTTACCAATCTCAGCAATGAATTTCGTATCGCTTTTATAGCATTGGAGCCAATCCTGAATTTGCTTGCTAGACAAAGGAACGGTCCCCTTAATTCCGCTGCTTAGTGTGTATGTCATGATGTATAACGTATCGTCTTGTCTACTTGAGTACATTAGAATCCTCCTTATTCTCTGCTAATGTACTACAATTGTAAAACGAAAGCAAAGCAAAATGTAATGTAATAACCACCAATAATACCATAACGCTCCTTATGTGGTTAATTGTCATAGCGGAAGCATTTTTTGAGTGTTTGAATTCCCCCTTACACTCTTTACACATACCGGTAACATTTCCACTTGGGTCTGAGTAAAATCGAAGCTCACCTTTTTTATTACATTTGGAGCACTTTTGTAATGTACGCTGTTTCCGAACATTCTTCAAGTAAATGACATTGCTCCTTAACTTGGCTCGCTGCCTCTTCTTCCATCTCAGGACAGTAATGATTATAATAACGACCGCAACGCTAATCATCATATACATCATCAGCGTACCCTCGCTCCCCTGTGTCTTTTCCCTAGAAAAAGCGCCTACCTCCAATTTCGGCAAGCGCATGTATATTTATTCATTTACGTCTATCTCAGGACAAGGAAAACCATAACAGATCATATGCACTGCTTATTTATCTATCTTTATCCTTTCAAGACACTTTATGTTCGATTCTCAGCTTATCCGCTACCATCGCAATGAATTCGCTGTTCGTTGGCTTGGATTTGCTGATGTTGATGGTGTAACCAAATAAATGACTTATGGAATCAATATTCCCTCTTGTCCAAGCGACTTCAATCGCATGACGTATAGCTCGCTCGACTCGGGATGGTGTTGTTTTAAATTTCTCAGCGATCGCAGGATACAATGTTTTGGTAATTGCGCCCAAGATCTCGATGTTGTTGTAAACCATCGTAATCGCTTCACGCAAATACTGATAGCCTTTGATGTGAGCAGGCACACCAATCTCATGAATAATCGATGTAATGCTTGCATCCAGATTTTTTGTTTTTCCGATTGGAACGACATTTGACTTGTTGGAGGAGGAGATTACTTGTGAGCTGCTGCTTGTAATGGTTTGAGTACCAATGAGCTGACGAACACGATTTGCCAACACTTCCATATCAAATGGTTTCAAAATGTAATACGAAGCTCCTAATTGAACAGCTCTTTGCGTTATGTTCTCCTGACCAAATGCAGTTAACATAATCACTTTAGGCTGCGGTGACAAATCCATCTCGCGCAAACGCTCCAGAACACCAAGGCCATCCAAATGCGGCATAATAATATCAAGTATCAAAACGTCAGGAACGGTTCTTCCGTCACTAAGCAGCTGAAGAACTTCCTCGCCATTATAAGCGATTCCCGTTACCTCCATATCCTCTTGCTCCGATATATATTCAGCCAGCAGATTCGTGAACTCTCTGTTATCATCAGCCAATAATACTTCGATTTTTTGCAAGTGTATTTCCTCCCTTAGACGATTATTGATTTGTCATTCCCTTACCTCTTTAGATTTTCGACATAGGGGAGGAAAATCCTTCTGTCGAAAATTATTTTTCTTTATTTTTTATATGCGTTGATTTATAATATTTTATTTTATTTCAATTTATGATGAAGTTCTTATTATTTCGACAAAAAAATCTTAAGGCTCTAACTGGCCTTAAGATTCGTTGTTTGTTTTTTCTGAGGAATGACCACACCAGCATCCTGCAGCATCCATTCAATAAAACACCCATATCCTGACGTTGGGTCGTTCACGAACACGTGAGTAACCGCGCCAATCAATTTCCCATTCTGCACAATCGGGCTTCCACTCATGCCTTGAACAATCCCACCTGTTTTGTTAATGAGACGTTTATCTGTAATTCGAATAACCATCCCTTTGGTTGCCGGCTGCGACTGATCTGATACATGAACGATATCGACTGTAAAGCGTTCAACCTTCTGCCCGTCGACAACAGTAAGAATTTCTGCTGGACCTTCTTTCACTTCATGAGCAAAGGCAACAGGAATCGGTTTACCATATAGGCTGTGCTCTGGATTATCTGACATTTTGCCAAAAATACCAAAATGAGTATTGCGCTCAATGTTACCGAGAATCTTGCTCTCTTTATAGAAATGAGCTCTCTTCTCTCCAGGATCTCCAGATTCACTCTTGGATATCGAGGTAACATTGGATTGGACAATCTCTCCACTACCCACAACAATCGGAGTTTGTGTGTTCATGTCCGTAATTACGTGACCTAATGCTCCATACACACCTTGATCGGGAGCATAGAAGGTTAAAGTCCCTACACCAGCTGCTGAATCTCTAATGTAGAGTCCAAGCCGCCATACCTGATCTTCTTCGTCAAATGCTGGTGTAAGCTTGGTCTTCAACACTTTTCCTTGACGAGTTAGCGTAATCTCAATAGGCTTCTTAGACTTCCCAGCTTCAAGAACTGCATCTGCCACTCCATTGACCCCAGTTAACGATTTTCCATTCATATGGGTAATCAAATCACCGAGCTTAATACCCGCGGTTTCTCCAGGAGATATCGGTGTCTTATTAGCGGAATGAACCAAATGATGACCCACCACTAATATCCCTGCTGATTTTACTTTGACACCAATAGTTTGGCCGCCTGGCACAACCTTGAGATCAGGAACGACCGTGACATCCGTTGTTTTGAACGGAATTTTGCCAAATAGCTTCCAAGTAAGCTTGGTCGCACCTTCACGCTGCGGATACAGATGAACAGAGTGGGACTTGGATTCATCCTTAAGACCGCCGCCATTCTTACTGAGATTGACTTGCAGAACTTCAGGATGTTCAGACACACTTGCATCGACTGGAGCTGCTACTTTAAGATCCGTTTCGCGTCCGGCAAACAGATGAAGCTCATCCGGCAAAGATGCGTAACTAAATACGGGCAATAGGGTCTGTCCAATAAGACAGATAGAGAAGACAACAATAAGACCGATTAGTTTCTTTCCAAGGCTAGGCTTCAAGTGGCTGTCACGCTCCCTTTGCTTCGTTCGCTTGACGAAAGGTGGTCGCCAATTGCGTAACTATAACATAACCTTGGCCAGGTCCTTTTATTACTGTCAATCATTGTTCCGTACAGCAGTTATGCCCCTTTTTTGGCTTCAGCAAGTTTCAGCATTTCTTGAGCATGATGCAATGTCTTTTCTGTAATTTCAACACCGCCCAGCATACGGGCAAGCTCTGTCACTCTGCCCTGTTCTGATAAGGACTCGACCTGCGTCATTGTCCGTTCATCGTGGACATTCTTCTCAATGAGATATTGATGATCTGCCATACATGCAACTTGAGGTAAATGTGTTATTGAGAACACTTGGCATGTTGAGGACAAAATAAACAATTTCTCAGCAATCGACTGAGCTGCCCTGCCGCTGACACCTGTATCAACTTCATCAAATATGAGAACCGGTATTTGATCGTGGCGTGCAAATATGCTTTTTAGAGCCAGCATAATACGCGACATTTCACCTCCGGATGCAATTTTGCCTAATGGTCTTAGGGGCTCTCCAGGGTTAGCTGAAATGAGAAACTCTACATTGTCTATTCCATGCTTGGTTATTCGAATGCGCTTCCCTTTCCACTCCACACCCTTAGGATCTTCCATAATGGAAATCTGGGCACGCATTGTAGTTCGCTCCATTTGCAGATCCTTGAGCTCACGCTCCACCTGATTGGACAGCTCTTCAGCACAAATTTTGCGTGCCTCACTCATCTCTTCTGCAGTTTCCAATAATCCCTCTAATAATTGATTACGCTCTGCAAGCAGTTTCTCTAAGCGTTCATCTTTATTTTCCAAATGATCGGTTTCCCGTTCAATCTGAACATAATACTGAAGTATGGATTCTACACTTTCACCATATTTACGCTTCAATCCGGTAATCATATTAAGGCGCTCTTCGACCTCCGATAACCGAACAGGATTAAATTCGATCCCATCCCGGTAGCTCCGCAGCTGAAATGCCGCATCCTCCAGTTGATAAAATGCAGATTGAAGCTGTTCCAGTATGGGATGAATACCTTTGTGATCATATTCATTAATATCTTCGAGCTTCGAGATCGCGTAGCTCACGGCTTCGAGTCCCTGTGAACCATGAAGCAGCTCATACGCACCTGATACCGAATCCATCATCTTTTCGCTATGAGATAGTTTGACCCTTTCTTCGGCGAGGGATTCATCTTCACCGGGAACAAGGCTCGCAGCTGCAATTTCTTCCAGCTGAAATCGATACATATCAAGCATTTGATATGCTTTTTGACTGGATTCCTGAAGCTGTCTAAGCTCCTTCTCTACTTTGACAAAAGCTCTGTATTGCTCACTATACTTTATCTTGATGGGTCGAATGATCGTTTCTCCGTATGTATCGAGCAGACCTAAATGCTTCTCTGCTCTAAGTAAACTCTGGTGCTCATGCTGTCCATGGATATTAATTAATTGTTCTCCGATTTCGCGAAGCATTGTCAGATTCACGAGCTGACCATTGATCCGGGATACGCTCTTACCGGAAACTGTAAGCTCACGGCGAATAACCAGATGTTCATCCGGCTCCGCCTGTATTCCGAGCTCGGTAAGCGTGTTCCATACGGGGTGATGAGCAGAAAGCTCAAATAAGGCCTCCATCTCGGCCTTGTCACAGCCATAGCGGATTAAATCTGCGGAGCCTCGTCCTCCTGCAATCAGTCCCAAAGCATCTATAATAATTGATTTACCTGCGCCCGTCTCCCCGGTCAACACGTGAAATCCTGAATGAAAATGTACATCAACTGCTTCAATAACGGCTAAATTTCGGATTGATAATGTGGAAAGCATGTTCCAACACCTCCAATGATAACTGTGGCAGCCCTTCTACAGGGAAGGGAACACCTGTTGCTATTTTCATCTTCGATGTATACTTTACACTATTTCTCACCAAAAAGAAACATACGTTCGTCTGTTTTTTTGAAATTTTGATTAAGAAATGTAACTCATGATTTGATTGATAACCGTCTTGCTGTTCTCTTCATTTCTGCATATTACCAGGATGGTATCATCACCGCTGATCGTACCCATAATTTCCGGCCACTCAATGCTGTCAAGAAGTGCGGCCACCGAATTGGCCGTGCCTGGCAAAAACTTCATGACCACCAGATTTGTCGTATAATCGACGCTGAGAAAATTATCAACCAGGGCCCGTTTCAATTTTTGTCCTGGGTTATATCTCTGGTCCGTAGGGAGTGAATATTTATACCTTCCATCGTCGGTCGGAATTTTTATGAGCAGCAATTCCTTAATATCACGAGATACAGTTGCCTGAGTTACCTGATAACCTGCCTGCCGTAATGCCTCGACAAGGTCATCCTGAGTCTCAATGTCATTTTGACTAATTATTTCCCTGATTTTGATGTGTCGTTGTCCCTTCATACTTGCCTCCATCCAATGCTATAAATTAATATTCGTCTTCATGCTCCCAAATATAATCATCTTCATCTATAAGCGTGATTAGCTTCAAGTTATTATCGTCCGTATCTACATACAGTAAACCGTTACAGTTCGGGTACAGCAGCAAATAGGGCAGCAGGCGGTCTCTAAGTCCAGAGCCTGTCCATTCCTGCGGCATCCGGCTTCTCGAGGTCTTCACAATGAACACCTCATCTTCTTTCTCTGCCACGTAATCAATGAACAGCCGGCTGTACAGAGTCTGTTTATCTACCTGGAAGGTCAGCGGGACTTTAAGTCTTCCTCCAATGACCTCATAACCTTCTCTTTCCAAAATTTCGAGTGCGGGATGCTCTTGAATTTCTTCATTGAGTACAAGCTCTGGCAGCTGTTCAGGAACCGGCTCCTGAAGCCATCTGCGAATGCCATACAACACCCAGAATACAATAATGATCCCGAGAAAAGCGATAACAAATTTATCATATTGGCCTTCCATCCATCTCACCTCTCACAAGGAGATATTCGTTAACCAGAAAAAATATCCTCTTGTGAATTTAGGAAATGCGCTGGTTTTATGAATCCAGCAAAAGAAACCCATCTAAAAAAGATGAGTTTCAATGAAAGGTATGGCTCGCTTCGTTAACCACGGCCTCAATCAGATGATCAATATCAGGTCCCGCAGATTCCACATCTTCTCCACCAAGACGCCAATGGGCCAAAAACTCAATATTTCCTTCTCCACCTGTAATCGGCGAGAATGTCAAATCAGACAATGCCAGGCCAAGCTCACTTCCGTATTCGAGAAGAGAACGCAGAACCTCTGCATGGACCTTGGGATCTTTGACAACCCCTGTCTTCGGAACTTTTTCTCTTCCCGCCTCAAACTGCGGCTTGATCAAGGCTACAATATCAGCCGGCTGCTTAAGCAGCTGAATAAGAGGTGGAAGTATAATCTTTAAAGAGATGAAGGATACATCAATGCTCGCGGTATCCGGTACAGGACCTGTCAAATGCTCAGGTGTCACATACCTAAAATTGGTTCTTTCCATAACCGTGACCTGTGGATGGTTGCGAAGCGACCAATCCAATTGATTGTAACCTACATCGATCGCATACACATGTGATGCACCATGCTGCAGTGCACAATCTGTAAACCCGCCTGTTGAAGAACCAATATCAAGCATCGTTCGCCCTTTCATCTCAATATGGAATTGACGAATTGCTTTTTCCAGCTTAAGTCCTCCGCGCCCCACATAAGGATGTACTGCGCCTTTCACTCGAATGACAGCCTCACGGGGAATTTTCATTCCTGGTTTCTCAATGCGTTCTTCATTGGCATAGACCAGACCTGCCATAATTGCTGCCTTGGCCTTCTCGCGGCTTTCGTAATATCCCTGCTCTACCAGCAGGACATCCATTCTTTCTTTGGGAACTGACATAATTTCTCCTGTCGTGTAGATTAAACCACATAGCTATAGAGCCCAATATGAGCATAACTGCCCTTATTGGACTCTATAATTCTCGGGCTTGGTTTATATCATTTCATCTTCTAAATTTTTACGGAAACACATTCATCATGAAGGTGTGCTGGTCTTTGGAAGATCATAGGCGAACTCAAGCTTCAGCTTCCGCATCTCTTCAATAACCGCCTGTACCGTAAGCCCCACTTCCTCGCGCTGCTCCTTGACACTTCCGTGCTCGATGAACTCATCCGGGATTCCCATGATGTGAATCTTGGTGTCGTACAGCCCTGCTTCTGAATAGAATTCAAGAATACTGCTTCCGAGGCTCCCCGCTGCAGATGCTTCTTCCAGCACGATCATTTTCGTGTCGTTCGCATGTAAGGATACCAGCATCTCTTGATCCAGTGGTTTAAAGAATCTGGCATTAATGACACTTACCTGCATTCCCTCACGTTTCAGCAGCTCTGCCGCTTCTTCCGCAATTGGAATCATAGGTCCAGCTGCAATGATCGCGTAATTCTCCCCTTGCCGCAGAGTTTCCCATGAACCAATCGGAATGGACTTCAGCTCTGGATCAAGCGGCACACCCAATCCATTCAATCTTGGATATCGATAAGCGATTGGACCCTCATTGTAATCCAGCGCTGTCTTCATCATATGTCTCAGCTCATTCTCATCCTTCGGCATCATCACCACAATATTTGGAATATGACGTAAGAACGCCACATCATAAACACCTTGGTGCGTTTCGCCATCCGAGCCGACAAAGCCAGCCCGATCAATTGCAAACATCACATTCGCATTATGTCGGCAAATATCATGGACGATCTGATCATATGCACGCTGCATGAAGGTCGAGTAAACTGCAAATACCGGCTTTAATCCTTCCATTGCCAGCGCTGCACACATCGTTGCTGCATGCTGTTCCGCGATCCCAACATCAACCATCCGTTCAGGGAATTCCTTGCTGAATGGAATGAGTCCTGAACCTCCCGGCATGGCCGGAGTAACAGCGACGATCCGCTCATCTTCTCTAGCGAGCTCAATGAGTGTTTCTCCAAATACGTCGGTATACATGGGATTGCCTACGGATTTAAGCACTTGTCCTGATTCGATCTTATACGGCGAAATACCGTGCCATTTGAAAGAATCCGCCTCAGCCGGTTTATATCCCTTGCCTTTGGTGGTCAGAACGTGAACGAATACCGGGCCATTGACATTGTCCGCCTGTCTGAAGGTCTCGATCAGCTTAGACATATCATGCCCGTCAACCGGTCCTAGATAAGTAAAGCCTAGTTCTTCAAATAACACACCCGGAACCATCATATATTTCAAGCTGTCTTTGAGCCGGCCTGCAGACTTCGCAAGTGTACCGCCGATTGCCGGAATCTTACGCAATACAAGCTCAACTTCATCCTTGGCTTTCAAATAATGTCTGTCCGATCGGATCTTGCTCAAATAGTTATGCATTGCTCCAACGTTAGGAGCAATAGACATCTCATTATCGTTCAGAATGACCATGAGCTTCTTCTGTTCATGTCCGATATGGTTCAACGCTTCAAAAGCCATACCGCCAGTCAGGGCTCCGTCCCCAATAATTGCGATAACCTTGTTGTCCTCGCCTTTGAGATCCCTTGCATAAGCCATTCCCATAGCAGCTGACAAGGAAGTACTGCTGTGTCCAGCTTCCCAGACATCATGTTCACTTTCATTACGCTTAACAAAGCCTGACAGACCCTTATACTTCTTGAGCGTGTCAAATTTGTCCATACGTCCAGTCAATATTTTATGAACGTAAGCCTGGTGGCCTACATCAAATATCATTTTATCCTTAGGGCTATTATAAGCGTAGTGCAGGGCGATCGTAAGCTCTACCACTCCCAAATTGGATGCCAGGTGCCCTCCTGTACGAGAAATTGTTTCTATCAGGAACTGACGAATCTCCCCCGATAATGAAACAAGTTCATCCACAGATAATGTTTTCAGATCGTTTGGTCCCTTAATTTGTGGAAGGAGCACGTGAACCCCCCGCTTTCCTTCATAATTTTTTGTAAATTAGTTATTGTCATAGCCTACATTATACCACAATCCACTTTAAATCATAAATTTCGCCAGATAGAGGTGAATTGATGTCTATGCTTTCGCTTGACGACTAATGATCTCTCTTCATCAAATAATCCGCCAATTCCAGCAGTCGAGATGGATCAGGAATCTGTCCCGTAATCAGCGCTTCTTTTGCAGAAGACGTTAACCGCTCCACCTCAGCCAAGGATTGATCCATACCTATAAAGAACGGATAAGTTACTTTTTGCTGGTTCACATCACTCTGTGTCTTCTTGCCCAGCTTCTGCTCATCTCCGATTAGATCGAGAATATCATCCTGAATCTGGAAGGCAAGACCAAGGTCTCTGCCGAACGAACGAAGCGCCTCCAGCTGTACATCATCTGCCCCGCCAATTCTGCCTCCAGCCATGAGGGAGAAGATGATGAGGTCGCCCGTCTTATGAAGATGAATGTATTCAAGCTGTGATAAGGAAGTCATCCCCTGCTCGCCCTCCATATCAGCCACCTGTCCTCCGACCATACCTCGTGCACCTGCATGAATAGAGAGCTCCTCCACAATAGTGAGTACGCGATCTGACGGAATATTGAACTTGCGAGCTGCCTGAATCACGCTGTAAAAAGCATGGGTGAGGAGTGCATCACCTGCAAGAATAGCCATCGCTTCCCCGTATACCTTATGATTGGTCAAACGTCCCCTGCGATAATCGTCATTATCCATGGCGGGCAAATCATCGTGAATCAAAGAGTACGTATGTATCATCTCTACGGCAGCAGCAACGGGCAGAGCGGCTTCCCGCTCCACGCCAAATGCTTCACATGCTGCGATTACAAGCGCTGGGCGAAGTCTCTTTCCTCCGGCCATCAGCGAATACTGCATCGATTCTTTTAAATGCTCAGGAATATCCCAAGCTTCAGGAAAAACGGTTCTCAGCTCTCGCGCCATCAAGTCGGCGACATCCTGAATATACAATTCTATGGATGGTCTAGTCACAAAGAGACACCGCCTTCATCTTCATTACCTCCAAAAGGCTGCTTTCGAAACTCTCCATCCTCTTCTACGATCATTTCAATCTTACGTTCCACTTGTTCGAGCTTCTGGTTGCACATTTGAGACAGTTTCATCCCTCTTTGGAACAGCTCGATCGCCTGCTCAAGGGGAACGTCTCCCCGTTCGAGCTGGTTCACAACTTCTTCAAGCTCGGCCATCGCAGCTTCAAAATTCAGCTCCTGCTCATTTGCCATCTTCATTTGCCTCCTTTATCTCCCAGACCTGGCAGGCAAGCTGCCCATCGACCAGTTTAATTTTGACCAAGTCACCTGGAGCGACCTCTTTGGTTGATTTCACTAACTTTTTATCCTGCTCATCATATACAAGGCTGTAGCCTCTTGACATAACTTTCAGCGGACTCAGTGCATCGAGATGCCTCATATTTCCGTGCAGCTGCTGCCTACTCACCTTCACAAGAGATGTCATCGCCGTCTCTAGCTGTTTCTTGTATGACAAAATCTCCTTCTTCGCGGAAGACACCTGTGCAGAAGGGTTAAAACGAACGAGTGAGATCCGCATCCGTTCCTGCTTCTCTCTTGCAAACCTTTTACGAGAATCCATCGCCCTTGTTAACCTCATATGGAGCTGATCCAGCCTTTCCGTATGCTGCACCAGACTTCTACGCGGATTCATGAGAACCGGAGACTTGGATAAACGTTCAAGCTTATCTCGATTGTGCTTGGCTCTTGTTATCAAGCTCTGATTCAGCCTACGCTGATAACCAGCGAGTTGTTCCTTCAGCTCCATCTGATGGGGCACGGCTAGCTCTGCGGCAGCTGTCGGTGTGGCTGCTCTCACATCTGCGGTAAAATCTGCAATCGTAAAATCCGTCTCATGACCGACTGCAGAAATAACCGGAATTTCGGATCTTGCAATCGCTCTTGCTACCATTTCTTCGTTAAAGGCCCACAGCTCCTCTAATGAGCCGCCGCCACGCCCGACAATGATGACGTCAACTTCTGCCATCTCATTGACTAGATCAAGTGCACGTACGATTGAAGGTACGGCCGTCTTGCCTTGGACAAGCACAGGATATAAATAAACCTCAGCCAGTGGAAATCGGCGAGTGATAGTCGTAATAATATCTCTCACTGCCGCTCCAGTCGGTGAGGTAATCACGCCTATGGATTTAGGATAGCGGGGCAGAGGCCGCTTGCGTCCAGCCGCAAACAACCCTTCCTCGTCCAGCTTCTGTTTTAACTGCTCATAAGCCATATACAGGCTGCCAATACCGTCAGGCTGCATATGTGTTGCATAGAATTGATATTGTCCATCCCGTTCATATACGGACACATTGCCCCGTGCAATAACACGGGCGCCTTCCTTCGGAATGAAGGGCAGCCTGCGATTGTGCGTCGCAAACATGATAGACTTAATCCGGCTGCCTTCATCCTTCAGTGTAAAGTACATATGCCCGCTGGAATGATGTGTGAAATTGGAGATTTCACCACGAATCCATACATCTGTCAGGACAGAATCGGATTCCAGCTTCATTCGTATATATCGATTCAAATCTTTAATTGAATAAATGCGCTCTTCAGCCAGAGGAATCACTCCTTTTTAGACAAGACCATGAGCACGCTTAGCGGACAGCAGCGTATTCTGCATCAGCATCGTTATTGTCATAGGGCCAACTCCGCCTGGAACAGGGGTAATGGGTCCAGACACCTCTCTAGCACTCGCAAAATCCACATCGCCTGCAAGCTTTCCGTTCTCAAGCCGATTCATTCCTACATCTATAACAACGGCACCTTCCTTGATGTAGCTTGCATCGATGAAATTAGCCCGTCCAATAGCGACAACAAGAATATCAGCCTGACGTGCAATTTCTTTCATATTTGAGGTACGAGAATGACACATCGACACCGTAGCGTTCTCACGCTGAAGGAGTAGTGATACCGGTTTGCCGACAATGTTACTGCGTCCGATCACAACAGCGTGCTTGCCTGCAATCTCAATTCCTGTACGTTTGATCATCTCAATAACGCCCGCAGGTGTACATGGCAGAAGACTATCGTCCCCAATTACCAGATTACCCACATTGACAGGATGGAACCCATCCACATCTTTTTCAACCGCAATGGCATTGATTACTTTCTTCTCATCAATATGACCCGGAAGAGGCAATTGAACCAGAATACCGTTAATGCTCATTTGACGATTCAGTTTGTCAACAAGAGCAAGAAGATCCTCTTCACTTGTATCACTTGGAAGACGATGAACCTCTGAATAGAAGCCCAAATCATGGCATGCTTTTTCCTTATTGCGAACATATACTTGTGATGCAGGATCTTCGCCGACCAGTACCACGGCCAGACCTGGCACAATATTTTTTGCCTTCAGCTGCTGAACTTCTTCTGTAATCGAATTTCGAATATCTTCTGAAATTTGCTTTCCGCTAATAATTGTTGCCGTCATGTCTCTTCTCTCCCTTGGATCCAAACTTTATAAACAATCGTTATGCATTAGAATCATCTTACACTATTATTTAACACGAGCCTTCAGAGCTTCAACATCCTGAATCATTTTTCCTAATACCCCATTTACAAATTTCCCTGACTCATCTGTTCCAAAATGTTTAGAGAGCTCAATCCCTTCATTTACTGCTACCTTGGCAGGGACGTCCTCACGATACAACATCTCGTAAGCAGCCAGTCTCAGAATTTGGCGGTCTACGCGGGACAAACGGCTGACCTGCCAGCCCTTCAGATAATCAGCCAGCAGACTGTCGAGTGCTTCTTTGTTCTCCCAGATGCCGCGTACATGCTCTAGCACATAGGCATGCATTACCGCCTCATTCTTGATAACCACTTCACCTTCATTTTCTTCTGCAGCTTCCTCAAACAGCATATCCACTGCAGCTTTCGCCTCGACCTCATTCATTTCCATCTGATACAGACTTTGAACCACGATTCCCCTTGCCAAACGTCTTTTCATTTCCTGCCTCCTGCTTTCATATCTAATCTATCCGTGATTTACAATGTATTCTTCACACAAAAAAACCTGTGCTTATGCTATTCTTCCCAAAAACGGGCATGAAGACTGCAGCTCTTTTTTGGAGTAAGAAAAGCATATCACAGGGTTCATTTGAACGGACGCCAAACATTAAGCAGATAGTCAAGCCAGCTCCGCCATGGAATGACGTTGCTAAACTTCTGATCGCTTCTTCTGCCAAGCGTATATCCGATAAACACCACGAGTGCAAAGAACAACATATCCCAAAAACCAACCATCAAATAAATAATACCTAAAAAAATCCCACCGGCAATGCCTAAAATCCGGCCTTTATAACTGTCCCAGATTTCCTTCCACGGCATCCATCAACCACCTCTATTCCACTCGGCTCTTATAGTTCGGTGATTGCACAAGATTGGCGATGTATACCGATACGACTGCTACCGGAATCCCAGTAATGTCTTGTACATGATCATGTACTGCCTTTTGAAGCTCGCTTGTCAGCTCCGGAATGGAACTTTCACCGTCAACTACAGCACGGATTGTAATTTCAAGACCAGACTGGGCGACCTGGATACGCGATTTCACCTCACGCACGCCACGGAATTTGGATGAAGCTTTCAGACACAGATTTTCAATCGTCTCCATGGATATTTGAATATCCCCGTATTCCGTCTTCTGATCAACCGAAGGATAAGTGTTATGGTCCCTACGTACAGAAATATAGAAGAATCGGATACTAAGCAGAAACAAGATGATCGCCACAGTCAGAATGACTGCCATGAGCATCTGTTCATTCTGAATATACATATCCAAATCAGGTACAAGTCCGCTAAACAGGAGGATGATAATTACAGATACTACACCAACAACTAAACTGTATAAAAATAACAGAAGCCTGTCCAGTATTTTAGCCACGAACGTATTCAACCTCCCAACATCAACAACTAGTATAAAAAAGATGGACTAAACCCCTGGCGCATGACGCCGGGGGTTTATAAGTTTCAGATCATTTTATTTCACGCGCTGAGGGCTGATCTCAGGTTGATCGTCAAGCTTCTCTTGATTCTTGAATTGAACATCGTGAATCTGAACGTTTACTTCGACGACCGTAAGTCCTGTCATATTCTCAATCGAGCGCTTAACATTCTGCTGAATTGCGGAAGCGACTTCCGGAATACGATGTCCATATTCAATAATTACAGAAACATCAACAGCAGCCTCGCGCTGGCCTACTTCAACTTTGACGCCTTTTGAGAGGTTCTTACGTCCTAGCAATTCAGCAAATCCACCTGCAAAACCACCGCTCATGCCAGCCACGCCGCCAACCTCAAGGGTTGCAAGTCCAGCAATGACTTCAATGACTTCCGGCGCAATTTGGATCTCGCCAATGTCCGTTCTCTCAAATTCAGTCGGCACTGTGCTCATCTCATTTAACACACCTTTCAATAGTAAGTTTCCTCGTCCACAAGAAAGACATGCGTACTTATTATTCATACTATAGCATTCGAGGGACTTTATGACAAACAAGCTTGCCAAATTTAAATTTCATTTTCCTCTAAGAATTTGATATCAAAGTCACCTTTGGAGAAGGCCGGATGATCAAGCAGTCTTTGATGGAAAGGAATCGTCGTAGGGATGCCCTCTACAGCAAATTCGGACAAGGCGCGCTTCATCTTCGCGATCGCTTCATCACGAGTCGGTGCCCACACGATCAGCTTGGCAATCATGGAATCATAGAAAGGCGGAATGCTGTAGCCTTGATATGCTGCGCTGTCTACCCGTACACCAGGTCCACCCGGTGCAAGATAGAAATCAATCTTACCCGGTGCAGGCATGAAGTTACGGCTCGGATCCTCTGCATTGACTCTGCATTCAATGGACCACCCGTCAATGACGACATCCTCCTGTGCAAAGGAGAGCGGGCTTCCTTCAATGACTGAAATCATTTCCTTAATCAGGTCAATCCCTGTGACCATCTCGGTGACCGGATGCTCAACCTGAATACGTGTATTCATCTCCATGAAGTAGAACTCACCGTTCGGGCTGAGGAGAAATTCCAGTGTACCCGCTCCACAGTAATCGACAGCAAGTGCTGCACGTACGGCGGCATCACCCATCTTCGTACGTGTTTCTGGGTCCAATACTGGACAAGGCGCTTCTTCAATAAGCTTCTGTCTTCGGCGCTGGATTGAGCAATCTCTCTCCCCTAAATGAACCGCATGTCCATGCTTGTCAGCAATGATCTGAATCTCAACATGCTTCATTCCCGTCAAAAACTTCTCCAGATAGACACCAGCGTTGCCAAAAGCCTTCTGGGCTTCCTGCTGTGCTGCCACGATCTGCTTCACAAGATCTTCCTCGTCTTCAGCAATTCGGATTCCTTTACCTCCGCCGCCTGCAGTCGCCTTAATAATTACAGGATAACCGATATCTCTGGCGATCATAACTGCTTCTTCGACACTCTCCACGAGACCATCAGAGCCCGGAATGACAGGAACACCCGCATCCTTCATCGTTTGTTTGGCTACCGCTTTGTCCCCCATCTTCGTGATGGCATCAGCGGAAGGGCCGATAAAGGCAACATTGCAGGATTCACAAATCTCCGCAAAATCTGCATTCTCAGCCAAAAAACCGTAGCCAGGGTGAATTGCGTCACATTCAGTTAATGTGGCTACGCTCATAATATTAGTTATGTTAAGGTAGCTGTCCTTGGATAAAGTCGGTCCGATACAATAAGCTTCATCTGCAAGTCTGACATGGAGTGCGTCACGATCCGGTTCTGAGTAAACAGCTACCGTTGCAATACCCATTTCCCTGCAAGCTCTAATAATCCGAACGGCGATTTCTCCGCGGTTTGCTACCAATATTTTTTGAAATTTCATGATTACCATATCCTCCTTTGGAGCATTGACCTATTTACGCTGCTATCTATAGTCATTTCACCAACAGGAGCTTACTCCGGTTTGACCAAGAACAAAGGCTGACCATACTCAACGAGCTGTCCATTCTGTACAAGAATTTCTACAATCTCGCCTTTCACGTCAGCTTCAATTTCATTCATCAGCTTCATCGCTTCTACAATACAAACGGTTGACTTCTCTGTAACCTTGCTGCCAACATTGACAAAAACGCCAGCTTCAGGGGAAGGTGCAGAGTAGAACGTACCGACCATCGGAGACACAATTTTATGTAAATTGCTGTTTGCAGTCGCTTGTTCCTGTACGGGCGCAGCAGCCGGTGTTTCGATTGCTTGTGGTACAGGCTGAACCTGGCTTGTTACTGGATAAGCACTGACCGCAGCCGCTGCTTGGACAATTTCAGTCTTGCCTGGTTTACGAATGGTCAGTCTGGACCCTTCATTCTCAATTTCAAGCTCCTGTACGGAAGACTCGTCAATAACCTTAATTAATTCTTTGATTTCATTTAATTTAAACATTTGTTATTTTCACTCCTTCGGCATACTGCCATATTCACTCGGACAGTCATAACTTTATGTATTATATCACAAACACTAAAAATGGAAAGAGCCCAAGAATTAAGGGATTCTGGGCGCTTCCCAACTTGCTTGCAGCTTATTTATTCTTTGACATATTGAACCCGGACTTTGTCCTGCGTTACATCCAGCTCGCTGATAACCAGATCAACAATGTTTACCGCGTCGATCGCCTCCAGCTTCTCGCTGATCACAACCACTTTGTACTCATTCTCTTCCTCTTGAACAATAGCGTTTGCATACTGCTGGGAGAGCTGTTCCTCAATACCTAGTATTTTCTCATTTTTTTCCTCTAATATACGCAATTGTTCCAAAGCCTTTGCATTTTCTTCCGGTGTTTTTGTCGCGTCGGATGCTGCAGCCATCAAATCATTTGAGAGCTTGCTATTCTCTGAAGAACGTTCCCATTGGTAATTCTCGAAGACCGTGATTGCTGAATTAGGGTCATCCTGAGCTTCCAGCTGGTTCAGTACATCTTCATCTGTCTTTGCTTCTTCCGTTGCTGCCTCTGTCTCTGTACCTGTGCCTTCAGTGCTTGGTGCTGCCGCATCCGTTTGTTCCCCGGTTGCTGCTGGTTCTTCCGAAGTGTTAACCGGTGCTCCTGTTTCGTCTGTTTGCTCACCTGTTGCTGGTTCCTCAGTTACAACTTCGTTCAAGACAAGCCCTTCCAGTGTGTTTTGAGCAGAAGCTTCTTCGGCATTACTCATCTGCCCTGACTCTGCAGTCTGATTGGACGATCCTGAATCATCCGTGAATAGATAATAAGCGGATAGAACAACCATCAGACTCAGCATCGATACGAGCCATATCGTTTGTCTTTTGTTTTTCATTTTTTATATTCCTCCCACATTGGATCAAGATTAAGATTAGGCACTAATTCAGTGCATTATTGCTGTTTTCTGGGTACGACTGAAATTCTGTACGACGGAACGTTCAGACCTTTCTCCACCGCTTCAACGATAAGGTCCTTAACCACTTTGTTCTCTGCTCCCTTGGCAACAACGAGTACCCCTCGAACCTGAGGCTTGATCTTCTTCGTAATGATCGGCACCTCATCGCCGGATTCATTGTAAGTAACAATCTCACCGTTGCGTGTATATTGGGTAATGTTTCGCTCACCGCCGTTCGCGTCGGTCTCCTCCGTGTTTTGCTGGGAGTCCTGCATGTTACGCTGAACGATGATCTCTTCGGTAGAGTCAATAGTCACCATAATATCCACGGTTCCTACACCAACGATTTGCTCAAGAATTCCTTTCATTTTATCCTCAAACGATCTTTCGATCGTATCAAAAGGGGTGGCCTCATTGACGGAAGACTCAAAGGCTGACTGTACACTGGTCTCCTGCGGCGGTTCTCGCCCTACGTTCTCTGGTTCAATCTCTTTGACGTTAACAAAGGAGCTAAGAATCACGATGGCAACGCCGATCAACCCCACAATGATTAGCCAGCGAAACGTTTGTCCTCGCTTAGCAGCTCCATCCTCGCTTGATCCAAGCCATTTATTTAACTGATCTCTGAATTTCCCCATGTTATATTCACCTCGCTTATATCATTCTGAATTCAATAATTGTTATCTGTAGAAGGAATAAGAATCCGAACCCGCTCAGGATTCACTTCCCATTCCTGTTTAAGCAGCTCTTCAATCAGACTGATCTCTGTCATTGTCATGGCTGAAACGGCTTCGTCATCTGTGGTGGTTCCTTGATCATCCTCTGCATTCATCGTCTCAGATGCATTCACATGAATATCACTTGGTTCCACCGGCTGAATATAGATCGGTCCAAGCTCATCATCCGTCTCTTCAGGAGGACGCTGCTCTTCCTGTTGCGCTGAATAGGTGTCAGCAATAGCGACCTCCACACTTGTAATCCCGGTCTCCCCTGATTTCTTTCCCGACCTCTCAAGAGCTCCGAGCTGCACAGTAACCGACTTTACGGGCAGCTGTGATTCCTGCTCAATCTGTGCCTTCATCTGATCCGCAACCTCATTGGCTGCCCAGTCCATGGCACTCATTTCATGCTGCTGTGTGAGCTCTCTGCTTTTGTCCATAATTTCAGATAGTGTCATGTCCTGCTCCTCTGTAGAGCCTCCGCCCCAATCCGTTAAGGCGGCACTTAATCTTTCATTCGAATCCTGGTTAATTAAATTGATGATCGGTGAAATCAGAGTAAGCAGAATAAGCAGACTCAGCACTAATTTGACATATCGTTCCATGGATTTGTTCGGTAGAAGCATATCCACGAATGTGGCGAGAAGCACCACCAGTATTAATTCCCTGAGCCAGCCGCTGAGCCATTCCATCCTCTCACCTCAACATCACCGTCATATTTCCTGCAGTCAGCATAATCGTGATGGCTAGAAAGAACATGAGACTCACTGCCGCAAGGGCAGCGAATACATAGATTAAGCTTTTTCCTATCGCTTGGAGGCATCCAACAATAGGTGTATTGCCAAGTGGCTGCATGATCGCTGCTGCGACGTTATAGATCAGTGCCAGTGTCAGTATCTTCAATGCAGGAAATGCGCAGATGAACAAGATGATGATCACTCCCGCGAGTCCAATCGAGTTCTTCACGAGCAGCGAAGCGGAAATGACCGTATCTGTTGCATCGGCGAGCACCTTCCCCACAACAGGAACGAAATTACCGGATACATATTTAGCAGCTCTGATGGTCACGCCATCTGCTACGGAGCTGGTAGCCCCCTGCACGGATATGACACCGAGGAAGATCGTCAGGACCACACCGAGCAGCCCCACGCCGATTATTCGCAGCAGATTCGCAAGCTGAGTAAGCTTAAATTTGTCAGTTAATGAGCTGACCAGGTGCAATACTGCCGAGAAGAACAGCAGCGGAAATACAATCTTATAGATCACCATACTGATGGTGTGAATCATAAACACGATCAGTGGATGCGTCACCGATACGGTAATGATATTTCCCATGGATGCGAGAAGCGCAAACAGCAGCGGAATCATCGCAAGCATGAAGTCAATCATCTGGTCGATGGCACCCTTTGCATAGCCGATAGCGACGTTGAAGCTGTTGATCGAAATGACGACGATAACCATGTAACAGATGGAATAGGCGACCTTGCTGATCGTGCTCTTCTCAAAAGCCGTCTGGAGCGTTTCTAGAATCATGCTCATAATGTTCAGCATAATGATGGTGACCAGCAGCTTTCCGTTAAACAGGATCTCATGGAGCAGGAATCTGCCGATCGCGCTGAATATATTTTTCAGGCTGAGTCCTTCTCCTCCAGGAAGGAGCATGTCCATGAAGGAGGGCAGCTGTCCTTCAGGAAAAAAACCGCCATAATCATTAATGAGTGACTGCCAATATTTCTCTACCTGCTCTGTGGGCAGCTGCTCCAGTTGTTCTCCTGCCCAGTCTGTAACGGGCGAGCTGGCGAATACATTCGTACCCAAGGCGAAGAAAAAACAGATGACAAATACGATAACGATTCGTTTATCCTGACAGTGATAGCTCTTATTTATCACATCCTTTATCCTCCGCCTCCACTCATACCGGCAGCAGCTTCAGTACCGTTTCGATAATAATGCTGATGATCGGTACGGCCAGTACCAGAATCAACACTTTGCCGGCAAGCTCGATTTTTGAAGCAATACTTTCTTGACCTGCATCTCTTACAATTTGTGCTCCAAACTCTGCGATATAAGCAATGCCAATGATCTTGAGAATGGTCTTAAGATGTACTTCATCCATT
This sequence comes from Paenibacillus sp. TCA20, assembly GCF_000732325.1. Taxonomy (GTDB): domain Bacteria; phylum Bacillota; class Bacilli; order Paenibacillales; family Paenibacillaceae; genus Paenibacillus; species Paenibacillus urinalis. The sequence goes on along the minus strand of NZ_BBIW01000003.1, from coordinate 370,650 downwards.
CCTGAGGACTCTGCCATTCGTTCCAGAACGCCAATAACACTGCCAATCTTGCCAATGACGAACAGAAAGATGAGAATCCCGGCTGTGGTTGCAATTAGAAACGCAAACATGGGCTTTTGCTCTTTCACAATCAAGATCAGGATGGTTGCGATTAGTCCAAGTCCTACGATTTGTATAATTTCCATGTTATGATCACCTTTTGTTCACCTTAAGCCTGCTTTAATGGAACAAGAATATAGACTTGATCTCCTGAAGCAAATTGTCGAGCATGCGAACGACCATGAAGAGCACAACAACAAATCCGATTACGGTAACCCAGTGTGCCATATCTTCTTTGCCCATTTGCTTGAGCACCGTATGGATCATCGCTATGATAATTCCGATGCCTGCGATCTGAAATATTGCATTTACTTCTAAATTCATTTGAGAATGGCACCTCGCTATAAGATCAGGATGACGATCAGCGCCCCGACCAGAAGTCCAAGACTGCGGCTCATCTTCTCATACTTTATTTGATCGTTCCGGGCCGAAGCTTCCTCATGATTCAGCTGCTGAATGGCAAGGGTGATATGCTTGTTCTGCTCTTCCCGGTCACTCGTTCCCAGGCTGAAGCTGAGCTGGCGAATCGCTTCTTTTTCCGGCTGCTTCATCGCCGTTTGGCTCCAATAGCGATTTATCGCATGCTGGAAGCTCTCTTGGGCCGACAGGCCTTGTGAGGAATTCATATGGTCCGCAGCCGAGATAAACAAACGCCCAAGCGGTTCACTTGCCTGTTTACCAATTTGACTCAAGGCTTCGGCAAGAGGTCTGTAGCTGTAATTGATCTCTGTCAAAAGTCGCTGCAGCATCAATGTAAGCTCCCTGATCTGCTTCGGTCGTGAGGCAAATTGATTCGCTTGATAAAAACCAGCAAGCGTCCCTGACAATAAAATAAGGACGGAACCAATCAGCTTAAGCATAAGTGCCTCCTGTGGTCATTCCTTGCTGATGCATGCCTTGAGGATGCAGACTCTTGTGCCTCATATCGGAGATTTTGTACTGAAACCTTTTTCCTGTGCGATCCAGAATAACGATTAATTGAAAATAATCTTCACTCATCAGCTGATGCAGCGCGGGTCTGCGTTTAAGCTCGGCTATATCTCTTCCATGGGCTGAAGCGATGACGGATATCCCTGCACCCAGCGCTTCCTTAATCGCCTCTGCGTCTTCCTCCCGTCCGATCTCATCTACAATAAGTACTTCCGGTGACATGGAGCGAATCAGCATCATCATTCCTTCGGCCTTCGGACAAGCATCCATGACATCGGTTCTTGGACCCACATCAAATGTCGGAACCCCTTTATAGCTGCCTGCTATCTCCGAGCGCTCATCCACAATGCCGACCTTAAAGCTCTTTCGTTCATTGCTGCCCATACTGATCTGCCTTGACATATCCCGGAGAAGCGTTGTCTTCCCCTGCTGCGGAGGAGATAGGATGAGGGTATGCTTGATTCGTGAGGTCTGTGGGTCCAGAAGGTGTGGCATCAGCCTGTCCGCTGCTCCTCTGACTTCTTTTGCAATTCGAATGTTGTACCCGCTAATATCCCTCAGGTGCTCAACCTTTCCGCCCTTTAGAACGGTTCTGCCAGCTAGTCCAATCCGGTGTCCTCCTGGAACTGTAATGAAGCCTTTTCTCAATTCTTCTTCCAATGTATAAAGGGAATGATTGCTGATTAGATCCAGGAAACGATAGGTGTCATCTCTTGAAGGCTTGTACGCTTCACTTGGCTTCTTAGACGGGCTACCTTGTTTTGTAACGAAATAATGTTCACCATGGGTATTGATCTCCATCGGTCTGCCTTCCCGAATTCTTATTTCTTCAAGCGTTTCTAGCAGCGGCAGGGGAATATATTCCAATATTGTTTTTAATGGAGTCGGGAACAGGTCCAGCCATTTCATATAAGCACCCCCTTAACTCGTGCACTTTTTCTGAGAGCGACTTCCGGGTCGTTTTTGTTGGTCTTAACCCATATGTATGCCTGTACCTGTTTTTTATGACGGGAATCTATCAATTTTTTCATTAATTAAGAGGAAATATAGCAATCGTCTATATCACCTCTATTAAGAGAATGTCTACTCACTATAGGCACCTGCCCTGTTCATTGTGCATATGGTAAGCTAACAGACTCCCATTTCATTGATTGAGGTGGAAGAAGCAAGTTAGGGAGGTGATTTCTTTGCGTATAGATGTCGTTGCGAGTGTCAGTGAGGTAAGATCTGAAGATCTGGTACACCGAAGTGCTGTCGTTATTGATGTATTTCGAACATCCAGCACCATTGTTACGGCGCTTGCCCACGGGGCAGCCTGTGTCATTCCGGTTGAAACCGTACCGCAGGCCAAACAGCTTCAATATGAGGATATGATTCTTGGAGGAGAACGATTCTGCAAAAAAATAACGGGCTTTGATGCGGGTAACTCACCTTTGGAATATACGAAAGAACTGATTCACGGAAAAAATGTGATCTTAACGACCACAAGTGGAACAAGAGCGCTCATAAAGGCTTCTAAGGCCTTAACCGTCTTCTCTGCATCCTTTCTCAATGCGAGGGCATGCGCGGAGATCCTGGTTCATCTTGATCGAGATGTTGTCCTCTTATGTGCGGGAAGTCAGGATCGATTTGCCCTTGAGGATGGATTATGTGCCGGGATGCTTATCGATGATCTAAAACATATGACCCAGCAGCATGTGCGTTCCAATGATCTCGGTATAACCGTTCATCAGGCGTACCTTCACAACAAGGATCAGCTGAAGAAAATAGTGTATGAAGGAAACGAGGCCAAACGTCTTATCAAGCAAGGCCACGCCCTGGATGTGGACTACTGTTTAGAGATGAATAGCAGCTCCATTGTGCCTGTACTAGAGAGTAACCAAGTGATCCGGCCTTGGACAACAAAAAAAGATCTGCACAATTAATGTGCAGATCCCAGGCTGTCGATAAGTTTTTTGACAGCTATCATATATATCATATAACTAGTATACGGCTAACGCTTCACGCAATAGGTTATCTGCGGTCCTGCGGACCACCGACAAATGCTTTGACATCGGTGTCCAGGTTATAAGCTGTATGCAGCGCTTGAATAACTTCATTCAGCTTGTTGCCTTCGATGACACAAGAGACTTTAATCTCAGAGGTGCTCACCATCTTAATGTTGACCCCTTGTTTAGAAATAACATCAAACATTTGAGCGGCTACGCCAGGATGGCTGACCATTCCTGCACCCACGATAGATACTTTAACCAGGTTCTCTTCAAAAGTAACTTCACGATAAGGAAGCACCTGCTTCATGCTATTGATAACCTCAATTGCACGCTCGCGATCATCCAAGGCTACAGTGAAGGAGAAGTCCGCTTTACCGTCACTAATACCGCTCTGTACGATGATATCTACGTCTAGCTGTGCTTGAGCCAGTGCACCGAACATACCGGCCAGCACTCCTGGAATATCCTCTACTCCCAGAATACTAATTCGTGCTACGTTTTTATCATAAGCGATGCCGCTTACCACTACTCCCTGTTCCAATGCCGCTTCCTCCTTCACAACCGTTCCTTCATTATAGTTAAAGCTTGAACGTACAACCAAAGGCACCTTCGAATGCTTCGCATATTCTACTGCACGCGGATGTAGAACCGCGGTACCCAGGTGAGCCAATTCAAGCATTTCATCATACGAAATTTCTTTGAGCTTACGAGCTACTTTGACGATTCGGGGATCTGTCGAATATACACCGTCTACATCGGTGTAGATCTCGCAAGCATCCGCCTTGATTGCAGCAGCCAAAGCTACAGCTGTTGTATCCGAGCCGCCCCGGCCAAGTGTCGTAATTTCTCCATCCGCCGTAATACCCTGGAAACCTGCAACAATGACGATCTTGCCTTCATCAAGTGAACGCAGCACCTTCTCCGGGTTAATATCCGTAATTCTTGCTTTGCCATGTACCGGCTCTGTCACAAATCCTGCCTGCCAGCCTGTATATGAAACTGCTTCTCGGCCGAGCTGCTGAATAGCCATGGACAGCATCGCGATCGATATTTGCTCACCTGTCGTCATCAGCATATCGAGCTCCCGCGCCGGAAGCTTACTATTTAACAATTTCGCTTGGTCAATCAAATCGTCAGTTGTATCTCCCATTGCGGAAACGACAACTACACATTTATGCCCTTCATCCTGTTTCTCGGCAACACGTTTGGCTACCCGTTGCATCCGTTCTGTATCTCCAACAGAACTGCCTCCGAATTTCATTACGAACAAAGACAAACCGAACTCACTCCCTACAGTATGTAACGTAAGATTGTAAACCATGGTAAGCATAAGCTCACCTTGCTTCTAAACAGTATAATACGAATAGCGCTTTGTTGTAACCCTTTTTTACTGTAAATCAGTAAAGATGTTAATGTGAAAATATGGAACTCGCGATAAATGGATTCTCTTTCTCTTAATAAAACAATATCCTCTGCTGAATAATGCTTAAGCAGAGGATAGTACAGCATGATATTACATATTTATTATCTTACAAATGTCTATTTATTACGCGCGGGAGTTGTATTTACCTTCGCGAGTATCGATGATCAGAACATCGCCTTCGTTAATGAAAAGAGGAACCTGAACATTCAGACCCGTTTCCACTTTTGCATTTTTGGTAGCACCTGTTGCTGTATTGCCTTTGATTCCAGGCTCGGTTTCAACAACCTTCAGCTCTACAGAGTTAGGCAGGTTGATACCCAGGATCTCTCCTTGGTAGCTGATGATGTTCACGTTCATGTTCTCTTTGAGGAAGTTCAGTTCCCACTCGAGCTGATCGCTGGTCAATGTAAATTGATCGTAAGTTTCGTTATCCATGAAGGTATGCTCATCACCGCTTGCATAGAGGTAAGATACACCGCGGTTATCGATTTGAGCGCGTCCAATCGTTTCACCCGCGCGGAAAGTTCTCTCTACCGTGTTGCCATTACGCAGGTTTTTGAGTTTAGAGCGAACAAATGCCGCGCCTTTACCTGGTTTAACGTGTTGGAAATCAAGAACCGTAAAGATATCTCCGTCAACCTCTACTGTCAAGCCTGTTTTAAAATCGTTTACTGAAATCACTAAAAAACCCCTCCTAATAATAGTTACAGCTTCAAAAGTTCTTTGTTGGAATGCGTGAGCAGGCGAATCCCTGATTCTGTAATCACGACATCATCCTCAATTCGTACACCGCCGATTCCAGGCAGGTAAATGCCCGGTTCCACGGTAACGACCATACCAGGCTCAAGAATATCATCGCTCAGCTTGGACAGTCTGGGAGATTCATGAACCTCCATGCCCAGACCATGTCCGGTACTGTGGCCAAACTGGTCTCCATAGCCGTATTTCGTAATCACATCTCTTGCGAGAGCGTCTGCTTCTCTTCCTGTCATACCCGGCTTTATATGTTCCAAAGTATGTAATTGGGCTTCCAATACAATATCATAAATCTCCAGCAGCTTAGCTGCAGGATTGCCGATTGCAATGGTCCGCGTCAAATCTGAACAATATCCGTCATACAGCGCTCCAAAATCAAACGTAACAAAGTCTGACGTTTCAATCACTTTGTTACTGGCAACCCCATGCGGCATTGCTGAACGTTCGCCAGAAGCTACGATCGTATCGAACGAAGATGATGCTGCACCATTTTTGCGCATGAAGAATTCCATTTCCAGATCTACTTCACGCTCTGTCATTCCCGGCTTGATCACATTCAGGATATGCGAAAAAGTTGAGTCAGCCAAGTCTGCAGCACGCTGCATTATGGCAATCTCGTTCTCATCCTTGTAAATCCGCAGCTTCTCCACCAGGCCGCTGACAGGCACGAGAGACACGGGCTTCAATTGCTCTGAATAGACCCCATACGTAGAGAAAGTGACGAGATCCTGCTCAAATCCAAGAGACTTGATACCCTCTTTATCCAGGAGCTCTTTAACCGTACTCATCGGCTTGGCTGCATGTTCCACTACCGTGTAACCTGCTGCCTGCTGAGAAGCTTGTGTCATGTAACGGAAATCCGTAAGCAAATAGGCTTGTTCAAGCGTAATCAATACATATCCGGCTGAACCCGTAAATCCGGTCATATATCGTCTATTAATAGGACTGGTGACCAAGAACGCTTCCAGCTGAGACTCCTGCATCGCTTTACGCAATTTCAACACTCGGTTGTTCCCCATGATTATACCTTCTTTCTTCGCTCTCGTTCATTCAATCCATCGAAGCGTCTTGTGTCTCCAAATAGCGATACATCGCGTTTAGAGCATGTTCATAGCTGTAAGCTCCGAAGCCAGAAATTTGACCAATCGTTACCGCTGCAATGACCGACGTATGCCGGAAAGACTCCCGCGCATGAATATTAGACAGATGAAGTTCGATGGTAGGAATTTTAACTGTGCTCAAAGCGTCACGAATAGCATAGCTGTAGTGAGTAAAGGCACCTGCATTAAGCAATATTCCGTCAACTTCCCCCAAGGAAGCATGAATTCGGTCGATAAGTTCGCCTTCATGATTCGATTGATAAAAAGTAATGGATACGGAAAGCTTCTCCGCCTGAGCACGAAGCATTTCTTCAATGGATTGAAGACTTTGCTTGCCATAAATACCAGGCTCACGCACACCAAGCATATTCAGGTTCGGGCCGTTCATGACCAGAATCCGTTTCATATCCTCGCGCACCACCTTTCCTGCAAATAACCATCTGCTATTTTACCATACCGGATATTGGATTGAGAAGCTTTTTTGCATCAAGACAGAAGTGGTGAGCGATCGGTGTAGTTACATATTAGCTAGCAATTTATTATGAGCCCATCTGGGTGTCTCTTTTACGTTCATCCGTAAACTCCATTGCGATACTGTAACCGATGAACAATCCCCACAGCAGGAACAAGCAGACTTCGCTAAAGATGGAATCCCAGGTCAGCTGGTTTAGAGGCTTCATCATCCCTGTCCAGGGACCAATCCATACAAAGAGAATGACCCACCAGACTATCCCATAGATCAGGCCAGGTATAGGCCCCTTCAGCTTGCGGAACAGATAAGTATATATAATGGAGGCAAGCAGTGAGAAGACAATGAAAAACAGCCACCCGATAAAATGTCCCTGTATTTTATAAATATAAGCATGCTTGAAAAAAGGCTCTGCCAGAAAACCTATCGGTATGACAGTAAAGTTAAAGTAGTAAAATATCCACTGAATACCTCCCCAGATCAACCCTGCAAAAAAACCGATTTCCAACGCAAATACAAATTTATTAGTAATCTCTCTGCGCTGTTCTAAGTGACTCATGATTCATCCTCCTGCAGCTTATGTATTTATTTATCTTCTCGGAAGTAAGAGATCCGCAACTTTTTGGGCTGCAGCTCGTACATAAACACGATCACACTTTTGCATCTGATAACCAAAAGCAATGAATGGCCCTAGCTGCAGCAAATGTCACTATGCATACTCTCATGTAAAACCTTGTTATAACTTGTAGTATGTTCAAATTACTGAAGACTAGTCAGAACTAGAAATTGCTGGCGGAATTCGATACAATGTAGACAATCGAAGTTAAGAATAGGAAGGTGAGTTCTTTGCCTCAAGAATCAAAAAGAGTGGCTTATGGCGGTCAAGCCGTAATTGAAGGGGTCATGTTCGGCGGGAAGCATGTGAATGTCACTGCAGTACGTCGCAAAAACCAAGAAATCACTTTTCTTGAAGTGCCTAAGCAGGACAAATCCTGGGTTACCAAATTGCGTAAGGTCCCTTTTCTGCGCGGGATTGTCAGTCTCATTGACTCCAGCGCCAAGGGAACGAAGCATTTAAATTACTCGGCAGATGCATATGCTGACGACGAGCTGACACCGGAAGAACGTGCGAAGAATCAAGAGGATGAAGATTCTGGCTGGAGTCTGTCGATGATTATCGGCGTTGCTGCCGTAGGTATCCTATCCTTTGTATTTGGTAAAGTGGTGTTGACGGCGGTTCCGGTATTCATAGAGGAATTTCTATTCGGCAGCCTGTCGATCAGCCAGTTCGGTCATACTTTCATTGAAGGAATTATTAAGATCCTGCTTGTCTTTGCTTACCTGTACTTCTTATCCATGACACCAACCATCAAGCGATTGTTTCAATATCATGGTGCAGAGCATAAGGTAATAAGTGCTTATGAAGCTGGAGCTGAGCTCACTCCGGAGAGTGTACAGAAATTCAGCCGTCTCCATTACAGATGCGGAAGCAGCTTCCTGGTGCTCAGTGTCATTGTCGGGGTGCTTGTCTATTCTGTATTCTCGATCCCGTTTCCTTACGATAATGTATGGGAGCGTGTAGGACAGCGGCTCATGCTCTTGCCGATCGTACTCGGTGTTTCATTTGAAGTATTAAAGTTTACAAACGCAGTAAGAGACATACCGGTTCTTCGCTTCCTTGGTTATCCGGGCCTGTGGCTTCAGCTTCTTACAACCAAAGAACCAACGAACGAGCAGGTTGAGGTATCGATTGCCTCCTTTAACCGTATGCGTGAGCTTGATGCGGAATTTGAAAAATCACCCGCAACGTTCAGTGTAACTAGCGGTAATCTTGATCCTGTGAAAGGATGAGGATCTGACATGGTTAAGCATGCAGTAGCTTTTTGGATCATCATGATATTGGCGGTCTTCGGCTTATATGATATTATTCGATCTGGTTTATGGAGTGAACTAATCTTCCCCCTGATCCTGGGAGGACTCATCTTCTGGTTCTATAAGCGTCCCCCTCGGGCATTGACCGGCAGACACCCTAAAGTGAAGCCTTCCAAAGCAACGATGGCGAAGCTCGAACGGAGTAAGTCAGGACATAAACCCGGACAGACAATGAATAAGCGCAAGAGCTACCCTTTTCATGTCATTGAAGGACAGAAGAAAAGCAAAAATGACGATGAGCTTCCTAAATATCATTAGCAAAAGCAAAAGTCCTTTGACCTGCTAAAGGTCAAAGGACTTTTTATGTTGTAGATCAGCAGTTTATGAAGCCTTTAATATTCTAGAAAAGTCATTTCATTTTCCGTAATAGTTTTGCAGTAAACCGATCAAGCCAAGAGGATTCTTGGTCAGGTATTGTGCACTAAAGTAGATGTCGCCATCAACTTCTTCATACTGCTCATTATATTTGAGCTGATTAATGATTTCATTTGCGGTGTGCCAGCCCGCTTCGGATGTTCCCAGCTTGTAAGGTGAGTGACCTATATACAGATCCACATCGGTCCCTGACACCTCATCGACCCACCAGTCAACCAGAATATCGTATCTTGCCGCTTGGAGTGACATGCTCCAATAAATCTGCGGTGCAACATAATCAATCCACTCTTTCTGAATCCAAGTACGCACATCCGCATGCATATCATCATAGGCGGTCACGCCTGCCTTCGTATTCGAGCCTGTCGGATCATCTGCGATGTTTCTCCACACGCCAAATGGACTAATTCCATACTCGACTCCAGGCTTCACAGCTTGTATCTGTTCCCCCAGTGACTGAACGAACCTGTTAATATTATCTACACGCCAGTCATTAATATCTTTATAGTTGTTGTAATTATACGCTTTGAAGGCAGCTGCATCATTAAAAGTGACATTAGATGGGTAGAAATAGTCGTCCAAATGAACGCCATCGATGTCATAACGATTCACCACTTCCATGATGGCATCAATAATATGCTGTCTTGCATCTGGGATACCCGGATTAATGTACATCTGATTCTTAGCGGTTACGATCCAATCCGGATGTACATTCACTACATGATTGGCTGCATTCTTGCTAATGTCTGCCGTCGTATTCGCGCGGAAAGGATTAAACCAGGCATGGAATTCCATCCCCCGTTTATGTACTTCCTCGATCATGAAGCTGACAGGATCATACCCTGGATCCACCCCTTGGGTGCCAGTCAATACTTTGTTCCATGGAACCAGTGTGGAAGGATAGATCGCGTCAGCGGCACCTCTCAGCTGAACAAATACCGCATTGATTCCCATAGACTCCAGCTTATCAAGCTCCTGGATGAAATCACTCTTCTGCTTCTCCACATTATTCATAGATCCTGATTTCGGCCAGTCTCCATTAATGGTGGAGATCCATGCGCCTCTCATATCGCTGTCCTCTGGTTCTCCAGGTACAACCGGAATTTCCGGATCTGTCGGCCACAAATTCGTAGAGGTGAGATGAATCGTTTTGGCGGATTGATTCCATTTCACAATCAGGCCCAGATGCTCGCTGACAAAACGAATCGGCACCATCACACGGTTTTTGGTGTTGGTCACATTCGCGGACAGCTGTACCGTTTTTCCGTTCACAATCGCCGTGCTCTTCCCTTGGGTCAAAGACAGGTCGTTGCCAAATCCTTGAATCCGAACGGTTTTGGACGCCTGATTCCACTTAACCGAAGCGCCAATGCCTTCACTGATTACACGAAGCGGCACCATCGTGACATTGACTTTGGGTACGATATAAGGCGCAACGTCAGACTCCAGCTCCTCACCATCCAAATAAATCGTAATTCCTGCCGTACTGGCTGCGAATGTCACAGAGCCCCCTTGAAATGCCAGCAAACAGACTAGCAATAATGCGATGCATTGTTTCCATTTCCTCATACAACCCTTGTCCTCCATAGCTTTGGTATTAGAAAAATAAACCATTTCCTATGAATATAGACGCGGATTCTATTCTGATAGTTGCGTATAAAAAGAAAAAACACCTGTCCCGCAAATAAATCAGGACGGTGCTCTTCTATGATTCGTTGGTCAGTTCTTTATGAACATTCTGTAAATCCTCTAGTCGGGTGTTGTCTCTGCGAAAATATTCGACAAGGGTTTCGATGCAAGTAATGGAATCCCAGCTCAAATGATGCTCAATTCCTTCAACATCGGTATAGATATTCTCATTCTTAACGCCAATCATCGTTAAAAATTCCTCAAGCAGCTCATGACGGTCCATTAGACGCTTGCCAATCTTTTTGCCTTTTGGCGTCAGCACGAGTCCGCGGTATTTTTCATAGATTAAATATTCATCTTTATCCAGCTTCTGGATCATCTTGGTTACAGAGGAAGGATGGACTTCCAGTCCCTCAGCTATATCGGATACACGCGCATAGCCCTTCTCGTCAATTAACTTGTAAATTCGCTCCAAATAATCTTCCATACTGGGCGTTGGCATTTGCCTTACCTCTTTTCATTTATGAACTAGCGTCTGATCGATCGCACAACTTTGCTCTTGTAATGATACATGTTATCACTTGCGATTTGCAAGTCTTAAAGCCTGACAAGCACTTCTTACATGACTGAACTTACCACGCTTAATGGGTGCAAACTGATGGCACAATAACTAAGAATTGAATACAGGGAGAGGAGCCAACTGCCCATGACAATACTCGTTCCGGAAAAGCCTAAACGCAAGCTTAAGCCAACAGCTCCCTTTGTTCCTGATTTAGTTTATTTTGAACCACAGGCATTGGAATATGAAAAAGGCAAACGCATTATGGAATGGGTTAAAGCGAATAATATTGAATATCGTATGACCACTTCGCACAACCGAATTACGAACTTGCCGGGAGAGACAGATCAGGAGAAATACCGTATAGCCAAAAGAACGCTCGTGGTGGGCCTTCGCAAAACGCTTAAATTCGATCAGTCCAAGCCCTCTGCCGAATATGCGATTCCGATATCTACAGGATGTATGGGACACTGTCACTACTGCTATCTGCAGACCACGCTTGGCAGCAAACCTTATATTCGTGTCTATGTAAACACGGAGGACATTCTGCATGCAGCGAAGGATTACATTGAAGAGCGCAAGCCGGAGATCACCCGGTTTGAGGCTGCTTGTACTTCTGACCCTGTCGGGCTCGAACATATTACTGGGAGCCTCGGTGATCTCATTCGCTTTATGGCGGATGAAGAGTTTGGACGACTTCGGTTCGTTACCAAGTATCATCATGTAGATCCTCTGCTGAACATCAAGCATAACGGCCATACGCGCATTCGATTTAGTGTAAATGCTGAATATGTAATTAAAAATTTTGAGCCTGCCACCTCCCGCTTCGAGGAACGTATAGAAGCCGCAGGAAAAATCGCTCACGCCGGATATCCCCTCGGTTTTATTATCGCTCCGATCATTTGGTACGACGGGTGGGAAGAGGGCTATAGCGAGCTGCTGGAAAGGCTTAAAGAAAATCTTCCACAGGAAGCAACCAAAGATTTGACTTTTGAGATGATTCAGCACCGCTTTACCAAGACGGCCAAAAATGTGATTGAACAGCGCTATCCCAAATCCAAGCTGGAAATGGATATAGCGAAACGTGAGACCAAATGGGGAAAATGGGGACAATATAAATATGTATACCCTAAAGATCAGCAGCAGGCACTCCGTGAATTTATTACGGAACGTATCTTCGATGCTTTTCCACAAGCTAAAATTGAATATTTCACCTAAGTTTGCCTTCGACAAAAGCCACTGCCAATCATCTGCATAATGTGAAAAAACCATCAGTCAGCGACTGATGGGCTTACATAACGAAACTATTTTTTAGAATATCATCCATTCCGGTGTAATTCGTTGCAGCCAAATCGTAATTTGTGTCATTCGGTCTGTAAAGAGCAATATGCCCATCAGAACCATAACACTACCCCCGACCTTCATTAGTACACCTGAATATTTACTGATAAATCTCGTCGTTCCAACAAAGAATGCCAGCAAGAAAAAGGGAAGTGCGAATCCTATAGTATAGCCTGTAATAAGCGTAACCCAGGTTCCCGGCTCGGTTGCTGCAATCGCGATGATTGCGGTAAGAATAGGTCCGATGCAAGGAGACCAGCCAGCAGAAAAGCCAATGCCAAAAATAAAAGAGCCAAGGTAGCCAGCCGGCTTCCATTTGACATCAAGCTTTCTTTCCTTCATCAATAGCTGCGGCTGAAAGAGCCCAATGAGAAATAAGCCCATGACCATAATAAGTATTGCTGACAGCATTCGAATGAGGTCCTTGTATTCGTGAAAAAATTCTCCAAAGATGCCTGCGCCAAGTCCGAGTGTGTAGAATACGACGGAAAAGCCCAGGATAAAAGCTAGAGTATGGCTTAACGTGCGCATACGGACCTCGCGCTTATTCTGCTCGTGCTTAAGCTGCTGCACGGATAAACCGGTTATGTAGGACAGATAGGACGGATACAGCGGCAGACTGCAGGGTGATAAGAAGGAAGCAACCCCTGCCAAGAAGGCTAATAATACGTTCACATCAGGCATGACTATAACGCCTCCCTAAGAACGAATGAAAGAATTCGGGTAAGATAAATATCTTAAGCCCGAATTCCTTTTTTACCAAGCATAATGACAATAAGCATCGCAATAAGCAAGAGAACAATCGTTGCTCCAGGAGCGAGATTCCATACCCCTGCAATGATAAGTCCTGCAATAACGGCAATTTCCGAAATAATGACAGATAATATAATGGAAGATCTGAAGCTTCTCGCAATCAAGAGACTGACGGCAACCGGTATGGTCAGCAGTGCCGAGACAAGCAGCGCTCCGACGATCTTAATAGCTGTACTGATTACCAGTGCTGTCATCACGGTAAGCAGCATGTTCAACAATTTTGTAGGAAGTCCGGTAACGGCAGCGGCATCCTCCTCAAAGCTTAGAAGGAAGAACTCCTTATGAAAAATAGACACTACAGCAATAACAATAACCGTTACGATTCCAACAACCGTCAAATCCGTCATATCCAATGTATATATACTACCAAACAAATAACTCATTACGTCCCCATTATAGCCTTTACCAAGAGTAAAGAATAAAGAAGCCAGCGCTACTCCCCCGGACATAATAATGGCGATCGATAATTCAGCATAACTCTTGTAGGCTTTACGCAGCTTCTCTATGGCAAATGAGGCTAAGACCGCAAAGACAAGTCCAACCGCAATCGGATATACCCCCAGCAAAAAGCCAAGGGCCACCCCCGCAATGGTTACATGCGACAAGGTGTCCCCGATCATCGATAATCTGCGAAGCACAAGAAACAAACCAATCAGCGGGGCTGTGATACCGATCAGTATCCCGCCAGCCAGCGCCCGCTGAAAAAATTCACTCGTTAATATTTCCAATTTCCACGACTCCTTCGGCCCTTATAACAATGTATGCTGTAAATCAGTCTGAGCACAGTTCTCCAGATCATGTGAATGGCGAACATAGAACTTGATCTTGCCGTTCTGCTGATCCGGCTCACTTCCGAGATAACCTTCAATCATATCGATATCATGCGATACCATTAAGAAGGTCATATGATGATGCTGATGCATATGCGTGATCAGCTCGAAGAAGCTTGCCTGCGTCTCCGCATCAATACCTACTGTAGGTTCATCAAGAATGAGCAAATCTGGACGGTTAATGAGCGCCCGGGCCAAAAAAGTACGCTGCTGTTGACCGCCAGACAATTGGCCAATTCTCTTATCAGCCAAATCCTGAATCCGCATGACTTCAAGCGCATCATCGCATTGCTGCTTATGCTTCTGACTCAATCTGCGGAATATGTTTTTGTTGTTGTACAGCCCAGACTGTACGACTTCTCTTACTGTAGCCGGAAACAGTGGATTAAAGGCATTTTTTTGCGGTACATATCCAATTCGTTCCCAGTCCTTAAATTTGGCGATCGGTGTACCAAACATCCGAATATCACCGGATCCTTGGGGCAGCAGTCCAACAAGCATTCGCATCAGCGTCGTTTTTCCCGCTCCATTCGAACCAATCACTCCTACGAAATCTCGTTCTTTCACGGTAAGATTCAGATCCTTAATTACCTGTTGTTCACCGTAAGAAAAACATAGATTGTTAAGCTCAAGGACTGGATCATGGCATAGTGCTGTAGCTGGTTGCATCGACGTTCCATCCTTTATTTCAAGTTCAATCTATTATCATCCTAGCATTATCTTCGCTTATTTTAAAGCGGTGATTAAATTTTGTAAATTTTTCTCCATTTGAGTAAAATAAGTTTCTCCGTTCTGCAGCTGCTCTTCAGTCAATCCTTCAACCGGATTGAGTACCATCGTTTGTACACCCGCTTCTGAAGCAAGTGTCTTGGCCAGCTTATCCGATACCAGCTCTTCAAAAAAGATATATTTAATTCCTTCTTCTTCAACGAGATTAGCTAGCTTCACAATGTCCTGTCCCGTTGGCTCTGCATCAGGAGATAACCCCATGATCGAATGCTGAGTCAGTCCGTAATCTCGTGCAAGATAACCAAATGCTTGATGAGATACTACAATCTCTTTATTGGGTACTTTTGCGAGCTCCTCTGTAAATTTGGCATCCAGATCCTCTAGCTCCTGTTTAAGACCCTCATAGCGTTCTTCATAACCTGCTTGGTGCTCAGGATCTGCTTCAACTAGGCTGTCCTTAATATTTTCTGCCATGATCAGAGCTGATTTGGGGCTTATCCAAGTATGAGGATCGGTGGAACCATGATTATGACCATCATCTGAAGCTGGAGCTTCTTCTTCATGAGCGTGCTCCTCTTCATGAGATTCTTCACCTTCATGTGCATGCTCTTCTTCATGAGCGTGCTCCTCGCCTTCATGGGCATGCTCATCAGCAGCTTCCTCTGCTGCATGATCATGGGTATGACCTTCTGAATCGATCAGCTCGATCCCTTCGCTTACTTCTACAGATTTCACATTAGAATCGCTGTCGAGTCCCTTCAAGAAGTTGGGTACCCATCCTTCAAGTCCTGCACCATTGTACAGAAACAGTCCTGCATTGGATGTATTGACGATATCCTGACTGCGTGGAGTCCAGCTATGAGGATCTACTCCTGCTGGCTGCAAATTGATTACATTCGCATCTTCCCCGCCTATCGTCTTAGCAAATTCATATATTGGATAAAAACTCGTAACGACGTTGAACTTATCTTCCTCAATCTGCCCTTGAGAGCTGCCGTTTGAATCATTGCCACAAGCGGCTGTAAATAACATGATAGCGCTAAGTAATACTCCCCCGGCCATATTCCGCACTTTTTTTCCAGTCAAACTATATTTCATAATGACCTCCGCATCTATTTAATCGTAATCGTAATGATTACTAGCAAATAGTAGTATAGCATCCCTCCCAAGATTGTCAATACTATTTACTGAAAAAAAGAGCGTTCCCTAAAAGGAACGCTCTTCATTGTATAAGCTTAAAATCCTCTTTTTAAGATTATGTGCAGGATGCACCCATTTCATAACTCATTAAAAAGGGGGTTACTTCACGATTGCCCCGTTCGGCATATTTTCAGGCACCGTAGCCAGAGTCAATTGATCTCCATGAGAGGCAGCGAGAATCATCCCTTGAGACAATTCGCCGCGCAGCTTCACCGGCTTCAGATTCGTCACACAAATGACTTTCTTGCCTACCATTTCTTCCGGCGTATAGAACTTCGCAATACCCGATACTACTTGACGCTGCTCATAACCGAGATCAAGCTGCAGCTTCAGCAGCTTATCTGCCTTTTTCACCGGCTCGCACGCGGTAACCTGAGCAACACGCAGCTCTACTTTGGCAAAGTCCTCAATTCCGATCTCCGGCAGTCCTTCCGTTGCTTCTGCTGCGGCTTCTACCGCTTTGGCTGGCTCTGCTTTGGTTCCGCCTGACATAGCACCCGCAATATAGGCAACCTCCTGCTCTACATCAAGTCTCGGGAAGATCGGCTCACCCTTGCGAAGCTCATTTCCTGCTGGAACCAATCCTGCCTGCTTGGTGCTGTCCCAGCTTGTAAGCTCTCCCTCCTGAATGTTAAGCTGCTCCCAAATTTTGCGCGGAGCCTGAGTTAAGAACGGCTGCAGCAAGATGGATGCTACACGCAAGCTCTCCACCAGATGGGCCATAACGGAAGCAAGCTCCTCGCGTTTTGCCTCATCCTTAGCAAGCACCCATGGCTGAGTTTCATCAATATATTTGTTGCACCGGCTGATGAATTGACCAATCAGTGTCAGTGCTACAGAGAATTCCAGATTCTCCATCGCCTCTTCCACTTTCTCCACAGTACTCAGCGCAAGCTCTTCAATCGTGCTGTCAAATTCAGTTACTCTGGATAGGTATGCAGGCGTTTTGCCGTCAAAATACTTGTGCACCATCGCCACAGTACGGTTTAGCAGATTGCCGAGGTCATTCGCGAGATCCGAGTTAACACGCTCTACGAAGCTCTCCGGAGTAAACGTACCATCCGATCCAAAAGGTACCTCACGCAGCAGGTAGTAACGCAGGGAATCCAGTCCGTAGCGGTCAATCAGTGTCACGGGATCAACGACATTCCCTTTGGATTTGGACATTTTGCCATCCTTCATCAGCAGCCATCCGTGGGCAAATACCTTCTTCGGCAGCGGAAGATCCAGCGCCATCAGCATAATCGGCCAATATATCGTGTGGAAGCGGACGATTTCTTTACTCATCAGATGAACATCTGCCGGCCAGAATTTATCGTACAAGGAAGCATCCTCACTGCCATATCCCAGAGCGGTAATGTAGTTCAGCAGTGCATCAATCCATACGTAGACCACATGCTTAGGATCACTGGATACTTTAACTCCCCATTCATAGCTTGTACGGGATACAGCCAGATCCTCAAGACCCGGCTTGATGAAATTGTTAATCATTTCGTTCTTGCGGGATTTAGGCTGGATGAAATCCGGATTTTCCTCATAATATTGAAGCAGCCGGTCTGCATATTTGCTCATTTTGAAGAAATAGCTTTCCTCTTTGACGAGCTCGACGGGATGACCGCTGTCCGGACTTTTTCCGCCAATAATTTTGCCATTCGCATCCTTCTCGGTATCCACCAGCTGTGTTTCCGTGTAATAGGTTTCATCAGGTATACTGTACCAGCCTTCGTATTCCCCTTTATAAATGTCGCCCTGCTGCACCAGTCGCTCAAACACGTCCTGAACGACGGATGTATGCCTCGGCTCTGTCGTCCGAATGAAATCATCGTTTGTGATATCAAGCTTTTTCCACAAATCCTGAATTCCTGCGACAATATGGTCAACAAATTCCTGCGGTGTTTTGCCTGCTGCCTTCGCTTTTTGCTCGATTTTTTGACCATGCTCATCTGTACCTGTCAGGTAACGTACCTCATAGCCTCTTAGGCGCTTATATCTTGAGATCGCATCTCCCGCTACTGTAGTGTAAGCATGACCGATGTGCAGCTTGTCGCTTGGATAGTAAATCGGTGTTGTAATGTAGAATGTTTTTTTGTCTGTCACTTTTGTATGCCTCCTAATGATTAATATGTAATCAAGGGATTGCGGTACCATGTAAAAACAACACAAAAAGACCCTCATCCCATATGGGACGAGAGTCTGTTACACTCACGTGGTACCACCCAAATTCCCTGATCACTTCACACTCAAGTAAGAAATCAGGCTCATACCAGTCAAGCTCATTGCTTAACTGTGCCCGCTAACGCTGGCATGCGCCGCTCCCTTACCTTCCATCTACTAGGACGGATATGGCTCGAAAGCAGTTCCTCCAGGACCATTTTCCGAACTCTGCTTCAGACCGGCTTGCAGCTCCCCCGGCTCTCTGTACTAAAGCATGCATGATCGTACTTATCCCTTCATAGGAAAAATATGCGTACATCTATAATATTGAGCTTATTCAGAAAAATCATACAAAACGGCAGCATCAATGTCAAGGTTCCGCAGCCTATGAAGGCGTATTTCCTTCACTGCCCTTCTTGGGAGGGACGAGGTCCACTCCCCCCGGGTGTAAAGGATGACACTTCGCTATCCGTTTCGCCGCAAGGAGTGATCCCTTCACTGCACCGTGCACCTCAATGGCTTCGAGTGCATAAGCAGAACAGGTCGGATAAAAACGACAGCTGGGCGGCGTCAGTGGTGAGATGAATTTGCGATAGAACTGAACCGGAGCCTTCGCGATGAATCTAGCAGGCTTCATTATTAATGACCTTTGGAAGCAGGCTTCTTCGTACTCTTATAGCCTTTGCCTTCAGTCTGACATTCTCTGCAATATCCAAAAATTTCAAACTTGTGTTCAACAACTTGAAATTGATCCGGCGTGTCTGTAAGATTCATCGGGCAAAACTCGATCGGCAGTGTCTTCTGGCAGTTCAGACATATCAAATGATGATGGTGATGACCGCTGCTGCATGAAGCTTTGAATTTAACCCCGTCTTCAAAAATAACCTGCTCCAGTACGCCGAGCTCCTGCATGACTCTCAAGTTGCGATAGACCGTATCAAAGCTTAGTCCGCTGTATGATTTGCCCATATATTCATAAACGTCTTTTGGTGACAAATAACCTTCTGATTCGGCAAAAAGCCTTGCCAGCGTCTTGCGCTGATCTGTAATTCGAAGTCCTTGACCGGACATAGCTTCAATAATTTGATCCGTGGACAGCATGACTCTTAACCCTCCTGTCATACCTATTTGTGTCATACCCTTATAATGCCTGAAATCAAGAGTCACGTCAACGAACACGTATAGTACATTGATTCGTATTCGACACAAACGTAACAAAAAAAGAACTCTGATGTAGAGCTCTTTTCTTGTATGAATGAATTCTTACTCCTCTATTTGCGGCAATGCCGTAAACAACAGATTGATTGGAAGACTGCTTGCCGGCGCAGCAGTGAACCAGATTTCGACCTTTTGCTCATAGCTGCCTGTTCGGTATAATACAACCTGCTCATTCGGAGCACTTACTCCTCCACTCTTCGCCAGAGGTATGAGCATTCCATTCACCATCGCATAGCCCGAATAGGTTCCTCCGCGAGGATTAAAGGAGATCAGTGTATTAGGAGCTACGGAGTCCAGTGTGATCTTGTACAGGACACCGAAGTTACCCGAGTTGGAGGCTGTTACCCCTACCATCGGATCCACGCCGGCCACGTTCGGGTCATCCTTGTTATCCCCAATCACAAGCCGCTGTGACTTCTCGCCAATTGTCTCGCTGTATCTGATGATGCGAGTTGGATTATCATAAGTTCCGCGGTTATGAACACCATCCCGATCAAGAACCGGCAGCTTCTTCACTGCAGACAGCGGATCCAGCTTCTCATCAATCATAATGACTTTGTAGTCAATTGGATAATTGCTGTAAACATCAGAATACAGTGAAATAATTTGACTCTGGCCAAGACTCGACATGCTCAGATCGGTAAGGATCAGCTTGCTCTCTCCCGGCTTCAGCTGAGTAGTCGACCACTTTGAACCATCCTGCATCGTTTCAAAATATCTTTGCACCGCTTTTTTGCCTGCAGCCTGTGCAATGTTGGTCGGACCTGCGAAGCCTAGATTCTCTGTGCGAAGTGTAGCTGTAGCCGAGTTGTTGTTCGTTGCGACCACGTACATCTTCACTTTTTTGCCGGTGTTATTGAGATGGTGAAGCAAAAATCTCGTGTTGCCGACGGCACGATCCTGATATAGAATCCCTTCACGGGTTACCGTTTCAGGACTATTGCTTCGTATCAGTGTGCCTGGTTGATCCGTGTACGTATAACTCACTTTATCCCAGGTCGGGACAATCGAACCGTCAAAGGCAAATTCCTCCCCAACCGGTGTAAAGAGACGATTAAACTCATTGAGCGTGTACAACGTTTCGTTTGTGATAATAATCGTTTTTTCGTAAGTCCGGCTTGCCCCTTTATTATCAGTAACCGTTAATCGAATCGTCTTGGGTCCAGGTGTGAAAAACGCTGCTGCATTATTGTCCCACTGTGTATCTACTATATACTCGTCATCTGTACTCTCGTCCTTGTACGTAATCAGCTCGCCCATCTTATATTCTTCTTTATCTGTTGTAAACATCGGAATCGGCGGCTGATTCGGCCGTTCTACATTAATGGTAACGGTATAGGCATCACTCCATGTACCGCTTGAATCCTGAACATAATAGCTGACCGTATAGTTCCCTTCTGATTCAAATACATCCTGTCTGCCTTCCCAGCGTTCATTAATGATCGCAAGACCTTTCGGAGAATAAGGAGCTGTTACATAAGTTACCTGATCTCCTGCGTACACCTTGCTCGGCTGAATGCTGAATTTAGCAAGCGGCTTACTCGACAGGTTCAGAATAATCCGTTTATTGATGTTATCCACACTGTAGGTTATGCCAAGTGCTTGGGTAATGGATGTCAGCGGTACCATAAATGTATTGTTCGTCTGATAGGAAGCGCCCTTCATGCTCTTCGAAACGCCGTTAACCGTATAGCTGCTGCTGTTCGTTTTGAAGCGAAGTTCGTTGCTGCCCTGGATGATCAGCGTTTCCTTGGTGCTGTAATTGTATGATACCTTGTATCCGACTCGATCAACCAATGCGCGAATAGGCACATAGGAAACACCGCTCTTCACAACCATCGGCTGTGGAGCGTAGTAAGTAACACCGTCCTGAATCATCTTGCTGCTATTATAAAATAAGATCAGCTGGCTCGCGCTGACAGCTGTATTCGCTGCTGTATTTGCCTTGACCGAGCTTGTCTCCTGAGCAGTTTGCTGTGAAACCGGCTGCTGCTCTACAGCATCCGACTCTATAGAATCCTCTTCGGGAAGTGAAGCCTGGTCTTTCTCAGAGGATTCATCACTTTGAGAATCATCTGGAAGCTCTGCTTCATCAGATATGTCCTGAGCTCCGCTTACGGATCCTTCTGCGGCTTCTGTGTCCTGCTTCACTTCGTTATTGGTGTGTGAAGTACTCTCGTCATTCTTAACATCTTGGGACAGGGTTTCTTGCACACTTGCTGCTTGTTGATCAAGTGCTTGTCCCTGCTGAACTTCTGCTGTGTCTGATTGTGCACTCACTGGAAAAGCCATCAGTACCTGTGAAACGGCAAAGACGGTGAGAATAGATAATTTCTTGAAATTCATTCCTCGACTCCTTCTAATCACTTAGTTGTATCACGATGCATGTCTCATTATTAGACGCAGTTATACTGAAAAAGTTGCTCTACACATTCTAAAAAATGACAAAAAGCAACATCCCCTAAGTCGGAAACGCTGCTCTTATGTCGCCATTTACTTATGATTTGGAAGAGTTCAGTTTGTCTTGGCTGCCATCTCACGAAATTCAGAAGGCTTCATTCCATAATACTTATGAAATACTTTTGAGAAATATCTCCGTTCCCGATACCCCACGGCAGCTCCAATCGAAGCGATGCTCCGATCTGTTCCGGTGAGCATGGCTTTCGCAGACTCCATCCTTTCTCTCGTTACATATTCAACAAAAGTGACACCAAAATGGCTCTTGAATAGCTGGCAGAAGTAGCTTGAACAGATCCCAAGCTGGTCTGCCATCTCTTCAATACCCAGATCTTTATCCAGCCTTGCCGCGATATAATCCCTTGCGGTAGCCACCAGCTCTCCTGCCGTGCGCCTCGGCAGCTCGCTTGCACAAGCTTCTGCCAAGGTAAGTGACAGCTCAAAATATTCCCGGAGTGTAAGCGTTTGTAACATCACATTCCAGATCCGTTCTTCTGCTTCTGTCTTCAGCAGCTTCATTTCGTGCATATCACGGAGCATGAGAACAACAATGTAATGGAAATACTTGATGGCCTTGCCGTTGTTACTCCCTTTGTCGGTGCACATCAAGCTGTAAATTTGCTTCAGCACCGATGTAACCTCATTTTTATTTTTTTGCCTCACCGCCAGGGTCAACCGATCCGACCATACACGAGACATCCATTCAAGCTCTTCGCCTGACTCCTGCTCATCAATATTTGCAATCCTTGTGCCTGAATGCTCAGACATCATCAGCGCCCGCTGGGCATCTCTATATTCTTCGGCCAGCATGTAATCAAAGACCTTCTTGCCGGAAGCATACAATTCTGCAGCCATGCCAGATGCATCTGTAAACCTACGTTCCAGCTCTTCGAGTAAGTCAGGATCAGGGACACGGGAAGTAGACTCAGACAAGGAGGAATCATGTTCAATAACAATACACCATTCTCCATCCCGCGTCTGGATTACTTCTCCTGCTGGCGTTGAAGCCGCCAAATGATCGTCGATTACTGCACCAACCAACTCATGCCAATGCTTACGCTCTTCTTCTGACCATAACAAGGAATTGAGGAAATAATCCTGTGCAACGAGCAAGATGAGTGTATAACGACTTCCACCTGCGGTTGACTTCACATCTTCACATGGATTGGGACTATGGGATTCACCAAGCAATACTTCCTGCAGCCATTTTCGACGAATCCACTTGCTCATATACAGCTCTCGCACCGTGCCCTGCTGCTCCTGCTGCTTCTTATTGCGGATACGGACTGCAAGTGCGCCAATGGTTGACTCCAGCTCAAAATAATCGATCGGCTTGCATATGTATTCACGAACGCCTTGCTGCAATGCAAGTCTCGCATATTCAAACTCCTGGTAGCCGGTAAGCAGCAGAATCTCTGCTTTCCCGCCTCTTATCCGATACTGTTCAATGAATGTTAGTCCGTCCATGACAGGCATTCGAATATCACATAATATGAGATCAGGCTGAACATGGGTACTCAGCTCTAACGCTTCATTTCCGGTACGGGCAGCTCCAGCCACCTTGATTCCGAGCGATTCCCAATCAATAAACTCCTTCAAGTTATCAAGTATAGGCTGTTCATCATCAATTAGCAGCGCACTCAATTCCAAGACGAATCCCCCCAATCGTTTTTGGGCAGCACACACCGGATTGTCGTTCCTGCCCCACTCGCAGAACAGATAAATATACCGTAATGTTCTCCATATTGAATGCGAATTCGGTCGGCTACACTCCGCACTCCAAGACCACGACGTTCAGACATGGCCGGTGATATCGGTTCATCCTCCATTTCCGTCGTCTTCGCCATGTATTCGAACCGTTCAAGGACGGTGTTAGCCATCCCGATTCCATTATCCTGCACTTCAAGCACAACTCTTCCCATATCTTCCCATGCTGTTACCCGGATGAATCCAACGTAATCAATTCCTTCAAACCCATGCTGAATGCTATTCTCGACAAGGGGCTGCAGGGTAAGCTTAAGAATAGGAAAGGATTCAAGCTTCTCAGGAATATCAATCTCATATTCAAACAGCTCAGCAAACCTGTATTGTTGAATCGCCAAGTAGTTCTCGAGATGCTTCACTTCCTCCTTGATCGGAATTTCTTCCACATCCTGAATGCTGATACGTAAAATGCTAGCCAGCCTGTTCACCATCTCGCTGACCTTCCTTCGTTCCCCGCGAAGCGCAAGTCCATTAATGGACTCTAGTGTATTGAACAAGAAGTGCGGCTTGATCTGGGCCTGCAGCACCCGGAGCTCGGCTCTTGTCTTCTGCATCTGCTCGGCCTTGACTCTGCGGAACAAGCTGCTGATTTTGTCCATAAGATCATTGATGCCTTGTGCCAGCAGCTGGAGCTCGTCGTAGCCTTTGCCCTCAATCCTTGCACTCAAATCCCCATCTTCAACTCTGCGCATAAAGCGTACAAGGACTGCAATCGTTCCGGTAATCCGATTCATAAAAAAGACATTGAACATAAGGGCGGCAAATAGACAGCATATAATAATAATCACATACCAGCTGACCAGCTGATTCGTTTCTTTCGCCAAGGAGTTCCATTCAGTTACAGAGACAAGCTGCCATGGATATCCCTTCATCTGGTATTGAGACAGGATGCTCTCTGTTCCATCGAAATTCAGCCTGCTGCTGCGATATCCGTCCCCGCCTGCAAAGGTCTCGCTCATCAGCTCCGACATGTATCGTCCAATATAAAAACCGGAAGGGTCATATACAACGAGCCCGTCTTGGTTCACCATCATGAATTCCGTATCCTGATTCCCGCTCATGCTGAGATTACGGAAGATCCGGTCAATTTCCCAATTCTTGATCTGCACGACCAGAACACCAATGTTCTGGAAAAAACTCAGCTCTTTTACAAGCCTGATTTGAGTAAATACAGGCTCATAGCCCGTGAATTCCGGATGCTCCAGCGGAGCAATCCACAGAGGCACACCATTTAACTCTTTCACTTGATTGTAGAGCGGATGGTTGGTAAACTCCCCGAAAGGCAGTGCCTTGAAGTCTTCCTTCGTAAAAATAGAGACAATCCTCTCCCTGGCGGAATACTCCAAATTATAGAGAAATGCATAGCTGATTGCGGGATAATTATAGAGCATGCTGCGAAAATTCCGCTGACTCGCATTCAGATAGAGCTGATCGCTCTCCCCAAGGTTCACGGGCTTCTCGGATTCAAGCGCCATCTGAAACACAGACGTAGCAATTCCATTGTCTGTTACATTGTTCATTTCCTGAAACACGCTTTCGATGCTGTAGCTGATCGACTTCAGCGCATACTCAGCCTGCTCGCTGTATTTTTTCTCAATTGTACTCGATGTCACGAGAAAGGTTCCGAAGCCCATGACACACATCGGGATGATGATCAATGCCAGAAACGCCACGACAAGTTTGCTACGCAAGTTCAAGAACGCATTTCTCCCCGGTCGAAGAGCATAAGCGTAAGTCTCGTCACCCTTTGACGCTACCTGCGGTTACACCTTCAATGATCTGCTCTTGCAAAATGGAATAAATAATGATAACCGGCACGACACTGTAGACAATTCCCGCTGACATCTGGGCGTAGTTCATCTGGTACTGATCTCTGAACTGCACCATTCCTACAGGCAGGGTACGAAGTGTGTCCGTGGATAAAAAGTAGTTGGCTAGAAGAAATTCATTCCAGTTGCCAAGAAAGTTAACGATAAATACCGTAACGATCGCTGGAATGGTTAGAGGTAACACTATTCTAGCAAATATCCCCTGTGCCCTCAACCCGTCCATAACGGCAGCTTCCTCGATTTCACTTGGGAGCGAACGCATAAAAGCAGCCAGTATAATAATCGTAAACGGAAGCGCATTTGCAATATAAGGAATGATGAGCGCGAGATGCGTATCCAGGATACCCAGCTTGCGGACAAGCAGATAGATGGGCAGCATCAGGGAGTTGTTCGGAATGAGCATGCCGACCAGGATCAGGCTGAAGAAGGCAGCGTTCCATTTTCCATGCTTCATTCTTGTTACCGCAAAGGCAAACATCGCGCCAAGCAAGATGGATACCACCGAGGCTAGGATTGAAATATATAAGCTGTTAAAGAAGTACGTTCCGATCTTGGCATTAACCCAGGCTTCTACATAATTTTCAAATGCAAACTCTTGCGGGATGCCAAACGGATTAAGCGCAATCGCATTGTTATCCTTCTTGACGGATGAGAAGATGACAAATAGAAATGGAAATAGAATTACAAGCAAGTAGCTGAGCAGAAATACATGGGGGATTGATTTACTCAAGGTTCGCATCATTAGTATTCAATCCTTTCACTTCGGCGGGCGATCATGACTTGATAGAGAGCCGTCAGAATGAGTGTAAATACAAAGATAAGGACAGCGATGGTATTTCCATAGCCGTATTTAAAATTCGTGATCGCATATTTGATCATGTAGGTTGCTAGCACGTCTGTGGACCCGGCTGGACCGCCTTTTGTCATGACAATGACGATATCTGCTGCCTTCATTGCACCTGCAATCGACAGCATAATGACAACAGAAATGATAGGCTTGATGAGCGGCAGTGTTATGGATAATGCTCTTTGCAGCCGGTTTGCTCCATCAATCTCAGCTGCTTCATCCAGATCACGCGGAATGGCGAGAATCGCTGCGAGAACCATGATGATGTAGAAGCCAGTCCATTGCCAGGCATTTGTCAGCAGGATGGAGAACATCGCGTATTTCTCGTCTGACAGCCAGTAGATCGGCTCGATGCCAAACAACCCCAATATCTGATTGAACAAGCCGATATTCGGTTCATAGATGAAGCCCCACAGAATCCCTATAACTGCTGTAGACATAATGGAGGGAAGGAACACCGCCGTTTTGTAAAGGCCTTTAAGCCGCTTCACATTCGCAATGAGAAGAGAGAAGAGCACAATCAGCGGAACCTGAATACCGCACGAAAAAAGAATAAACCATCCGTTATTCAATGCCGACTCCCAGAATCTCTCATCTCCAAATGCTTTTATATAATTTTCGAACCCAATAAATTTCGGATTCTCAGATACGCCATTCCAGCTGGTAAAGCTGTAGTATATCGAATTCAAGATCGGATAAATAAAAAACAATATAAACAATATCAAGGCAGGTAATATAAACATGGAGTATACCCAAGGGTTCTTGAGTGATTTGTTCATGTGCCAACAGCCTCCCATGGAAGAGCCAATAATGTACAGTCTCATACCATATTAGTGTGTAAAAAAACCCCGGACGCTGATCCGGGGTAAGCAGTCCTGTTATTTTATCGTTTTATGCTGATCACGATTATGAATGGTAACGGTGCTTAAGCCTCTTTATTCCACTGCTGCGTTTGCTTCTTCTTGAACTTTCTGCAGATCCTCTGCCATTTGCTCAGGGGTCGTTTGGCCGCCAATCAGCTTCTGAATCTGAATATTACTGATCTCAGTCGTTACATCCGCTTGAACAAGCGAGTCAAATGCAGGGAAAGAAGTAGCGGAAGCATTAAGGACAGCAACGATCTCCTTCATCAAATCATCGGTAATACTTTCGGTTAGTACAGCTTCATCGAATTTCATAGCCGGCAGTACACCGTCTTCAACCAGACCTCTAATTTGCATTTCTTCATTAAACATATTCTTGATGAAGGATTTCACTGCTGCGAGCTTCTGTGGATCGTCCGCAACCGAAGCTGCAAAGCCATATCCGTTATTCACATCGCGCATGAGAGAGGTTTGGTCTCCGACTCCTCCATCAACAGGAGGCAAGTTGAAGAATCCAACCTTTCCGATCAAGCCTTCACCAGACTGCCCTTCCTTGAATACGGAGGATTTCCATGTACCGTCATACATCAGGATAGCTTCACCGCTCGTGAACTGCGTCGTATATTCCGCATACTCAAATCCAAGCTCGCCCTTCTTGAAGTACTCTTTATCAACCCATTCCTGATGCTTAGCAAAGGCCTTGACAACACCCGGATCGGTCCAAGCCGCTTCGCCGGTAACAAACTTGTTTGTAATATCAGAGCCTGCGTATCGCGACCAGAGATGGTTCGTCAGCATAAGAGGTACCCAGCCTGCCTTCGAAGCTCCAGCCAGCGGCACTTTGCCATCTGCCTTAATATCAGCCAGCTGCTGCTCAAATTCGGCAAAGGTAGCCGGCGGCTGCCATCCCTTCGACTCATAATATTCCTTGTTGTAGAAAAACCCTTCGCCAGATCCTCCGACCGGCAGACCATATACATTGCCTTCATAAGTGAACGGCTCAAGTGAAGAGAATTTATCCTGAATTCCGAGCTCTTCAAGAATCGGTGTCAGATTGAGAAGCATGCCTTCTTTGGCGTATACCTTCGCATCTGGGCTGCCGAACAGGTCGAAGATATCCGGCGGATTACCTGCAGCCATTTCGCCCCGCAGCTTTTCTTTGCGGTTAACGTCAGAATCAACTCCATCCAGGGTAAAAGATGCGCCTTCGACTTCCCCCTCCACCTTCTTAACCACGTCCTGCAGGATCGCAAGCCGGCGTTCCTTGTCCGCACCGACCTGCGTATGCCGAAGTGTCATTTCAAACGGCTCAGCCGAAGCTGCCGGCGGTGTTTCGCCAGACGTTCCAGGCTCCGCAGCAGGTGTTTCCGTATTAGTGCTGCCTCCACAGCCTGCCAGTGTCAGTGACACTGCCAGCATTAACGACATCATAGAACCAAACTTTTTCTTCAACATTCGTTTGCCCCCGCTTTCTATGAGCTTGTATTGTATGTAACTTACTTGCTTTACAATTTTCATTATAAAAACATTGCTGTGTGTCCGATAGGACTACAATTTAAAGATCGAGGGATAAAATCCTCGAAAAATACGTAAAAACTCCCTTCTCATGTTAGAAGGGAGTTCGTTATTACGACACGTTTATCAAATTTCGATCTTGCTTGCTTCCTTGCGTCCCGTCTCAATGAGACGATAAGCACGGTCTATTTCCGCTTGTTCAGGAGAGGGGACACCCTCAAGGGGATATTCTTTGCCTAGCAGCTTCCATTTATAAATTCCCATTTGATGATAGGGAAGAATCTCAAATTTTTCTACTCCATCCAGTGTTCCTATAAACCTGCCCAGATTAAGCAGATCCTTCTCATCATGATGAATGCCAGGAACATACACATGGCGGATCCACATCTGCTTGCCATGTTCCGATAACCAGCGTGCCGTCTCCAGCATTCTTACATTCGATTTGCCTGTCAGGCGCTCATGCTTCTCATTATCGATATGCTTCAGATCGAGCAGCACAAGATCCGTTACCTTAAGGAGCTCATCTATACGATCCATATCATTAAATCCGTTCGTATCCAGCGTCGTATGCAGATTCCAGCGATCCTTGACCTCGCGGAACAGCTGAGTAACAAAGGCCGCTTGAAGCGTAGGTTCACCGCCAGAGACAGTCAAGCCTCCACCAGAGCTCTTATAATAATGAATATAAGGCTCAATCTCAGCGATCACCTCTTCCAGTGACATTGCGTTCCCGCCATCCAGTGCCCAGGTGTCAGGGTTATGACAGTACTGGCATTTCAGCAGACATCCCTGCATGAACAGCACGAAGCGGATGCCGGGACCATCAACCGTACCAAATGTTTCTAGTGAATGTACATGACCTTTGACCATTTATACCATCCCTTTTCCTATCGCATCCGCTTTGTGCGTCTGTGCAGATTGTTGAGTAGCTAGCAGTTAGCTGTTACATATTGCCGTGGAATGTCCGGTTAATAACATCAAGCTGCTGCTCACGTGTCAGTTTGATAAAGTTAACCGCATAACCCGATACCCGTACGGTCAGCTGTGGATAATTCTCAGGGTGCTCCATTGCATCAATCAGCTGCTCTCGATTAAAGACATTGACATTCAAGTGATGGGCTCCACTTCCAAAATATCCGTCCATCATTGCTGTCAGGTTGGTCTTACGGGCTTCTTCCTCTTTGCCAAGTGCCTTCGGAATGATCGAGAAGGTGTTGGAAATACCATCCAGGCTGTGTTCGTAAGGCAGTTTGGCAACGGAACTGAGGGAAGCCAGTGCGCCTTTTTTATCGCGTCCGTGCATTGGATTCGCTCCTGGGGCAAAAGGCTCTCCTGCTTTACGTCCATCCGGGGTCGTACCCGTCTTCTTGCCATACACAACATTCGATGTAATCGTCAGTACCGATTGTGTCGGCATCGCATTGCGATAGGCTTTGTGCTTGCGGATCATCGTCATGAAGGACTCGACAAGCTCCACTGCGATCTGGTCTACCTTGTCGTCGTTATTACCGTAGCAAGGATACTCGCCTTCTATAACGAAATCCACGGCAATTCCATTCTCGTTGCGGATGGGGCGAACCGTTGCATACTTGATGGCACTAAGCGAATCGGCTGCTACAGACAGTCCAGCGATACCGCAGGCCATCGTCCGCAGAATGTCACGATCATGCAGCGCCATTTCAATCCGTTCGTAGCTGTATTTATCATGCATATAGTGAATCACGTTCAGCGTGTTCATATACAGCTTCGCGAGCCACTCCATCATCGGCTTGAAGCGTTTCATAACCTCGTCATAGTTCAGTACTTCAGATGTAATTGGCGGATACTCTGGACCCACCTGGGCTCCTGATTTCTCGTCTTTACCGCCGTTAATTGCATACAGCAGCGCCTTAGCAAGGTTCGCACGTGCACCGAAGAATTGCATCTGCTTCCCGATCCGCATTGCAGATACGCAGCAGGCAATACCGTAATCGTCTCCATAGATCGGACGCATCAGATCGTCATTCTCATATTGAATGGAACTGGTTTCGATAGATACCTTGGCGCAGTACTTCTTGAACCCTTCTGGCAGCTGCTCTGACCATAGCACCGTCAAGTTTGGCTCTGGTGCGGGTCCGAGATTGTACAGCGTATGCAGGAAGCGGAAGCTGTTCTTCGTGACGCGTGTCTTGCCATCCATCCCCATGCCGCCAATGGATTCCGTGACCCATGTTGGATCTCCACTGAACAGCTCGTTATAATCCGGTGTACGCAGGAATTTTACAATTCTCAGCTTCATGACAAAATGATCCACCAGCTCTTGTGCTTCCTCTTCAGTCAGTGTTCCTTCTATAAGGTCTCTCTGGATATAGATATCCAGGAAGGAAGAGACACGTCCAAGTGACATCGCTGCACCATTTTGCTCTTTAATTGCTGCCAGATAAGCGAAGTAAACCCATTGGAAGGCTTCTTTGGCATTACGTGCAGGACCGGAAATATCGAATCCGTGCATTTCACCAAGCTGCTTCAGCTCTTTCAGCGCTCGTATCTGTTCAGACAATTCTTCACGAAGCCGGATGACATCTTCATCGATCACATCAACTTCCAGCTCAGCCTGCTCTCTCATCTTGTCCTTGATTAAAAAGTCAATTCCATACAGCGCTGCTCTTCGGTAGTCACCGATAATACGTCCGCGGCCGTAGGCATCTGGCAGGCCTGTGATGATGCCGGCTCGCCGCGCATTTCTCATTTCACTCGTATAGGCATCAAATACCCCTTGGTTATGTGTTTTTCTGATCGTGGTGAACATTTCAATAATCGGCTCAGGAAGCTTAAAGCCATAGGCTTCACAAGCATCGATCATCATCTTGATACCGCCAAACGGCTGAATGGAACGCTTAAATGGTGCATCCGTCTGAACGCCGACAATCTGCTCCTTCTCTTTATCCAAGTATCCAGGCTGATGGGATACAATTGTTGAAGGGGTGTTGACATCCACATCCAGTACTCCGCCGTTATCTCTCTCTTTCTTGGTTAGATCCATAACGATCTCCCACAGCGCTTTTGTATTGTCTGTCGCACCTGTCAAAAAGCTCTCGTCACCCTCATACGGAATGAGGTTTTTCTCTAAAAAGTTATTAACATTAACCTCTTTTGTCCATTTTCCGGACTTGAAGCTTCTCCAGCCGGATTGTACGTTTTGCATTTCTTTTTCGGTTACCGCCATGGTAATCCCTCCAATAGATTCGTGGTTACACTAGACAGATCATGAAGGCAGGTACGAAATTCCATCCCTGCTGTTACTCTTTCTCCCTCGGCTCTGTTATTGTGGTAAGGTTATTTGTGATTATTTTCACTAATCTGCCTGCTCACTCCCCTTCTCTCCACTCTTTATAGGGAAGTGAAATTGCCTTTTGGGTTCTATGAAATGGATTTCTTCTCTCTTACATTTCAAATTATATTATACAGATCACATTAATTATGTGATGAATATCACAAAGTTAAGCCTGTTACTCCATTTTATTTTTACTGTTGTAGTCATGCTTCCCATTCCTATATTGTGCGGAACAAGCATACGAAAAAAAAGCCGTGCTGAACGAAGGAAATTCCTTCTGCTCAGCACAGCTTCACCATTTACGATGAAGAACACGGTTATTTATCAAATCTTCCATAGAAAGCATTCCGGTACACATCTGCCAGCTCACTGACAAGTGGCAGCTTCGGATTCGCAGTAGTACACTGATCTTCAAATGCCCGGTCTGCCAAATAATCGACTCTTGCTTCAAAATCCTTCGGATCAAAGCCAAGCTCCTGGAACGAAGCCGGGATACCGAGCTTCTTATTCAAATCACGTATTGCCTGAATCAGGCTGTTAACCCCTTCTTCTGTCGTATTCGCAGGTAATCCCAGGATACGTGCAATTTCGGCATAACGAAGATCTGCTGTGAAATGATCATATTTCGGGAAGGATGCGAATTTCGTCGGCTTCTTCGCGTTGTATCTTATAACATGCGGCATCAGAATGGCATTGGTTCGTCCATGTGCCGTGTGATACTGTCCGCCCCATTTGTGAGCAAGACTGTGATTGATACCAAGGAATGCATTGGCAAAGGCCATTCCGGCAATCGTAGATGCGTTATGCATTTTCTCTCTCGCCAGCTTATCTCCCGTAAGAGCAGATGCTTCAAGATATTCGAATACGAGCTGAATCGCTTTGATCGCGAGGCCATCTGTATAATCATTTGCCATGACAGATACGTAGGCTTCGATCGCGTGAGTCAGTACATCCATACCCGTATCTGCAACAGCTACCCGTGGCAGGCTGTATACGAAATCGGGATCTACAATGGCTACATCCGGTGTCAGCTCGTAATCGGCCAGCGGATATTTGGTATTCCCTTTATTCTTATCTGTAATAACTGCAAATGAGGTTACTTCTGAGCCTGTTCCCGAGGTTGTTGGGATCGCCACAAATTTTGCCTTTTGTCCCAGCTTAGGATATTTGTAAATCCGTTTACGGATATCCATAAATTTTTGTTTCATATGATCAAACTCGGCATCAGGATGCTCGTAGAACAGCCACATCGCCTTGGCCGCATCCATTGGGGATCCGCCGCCGAGCGCAATAATACAATCCGGTTCAAAGCTGTTCATCAGCTTCGTGCCATTCTCTACGGTTGTTGTTGAAGGGTCGGGCTCCACATCGGAGAACACTTCAATGAACACAGGCTTGCGGCGCTGGCGCAGGTAATGCTCCACTTTATCAACGTAGCCCAGTTTCACCATCATGGAATCTGTAACAATGAGTACGCGAGAAATGTCAGGCATTTTCGCAAGATACTGGGTAGCCCCCTTCTCAAAATAAACCTTGCTTGGAACCTTAAACCATTGCATATTCACTGTACGTCTCGCCACTCTCTTCACGTTGATTAGATTCACTGCGGTTACATTCGAAGAGGTTGAATTCCGTCCGTATGAACCACAGCCCAGCGTCAATGATGGTAAGTTGGTATTGTAGATGTCCCCAATTGCACCGTGAGTTGAAGGAGAGTTTACAAGAATCCGGCAGGTCTTGAGATGATCTGCAAAACGGCTGATCACTTCATCATCATTTGAATGAATAACCGAAGAGTGTCCCATTCCTCCAAAAGAAACGATTTCTGCGGCACGTTCTATCCCCTGCTCTACCGTCTTAACCTTGTAGCAGGCCAGAATCGGACTCAGCTTCTCAGCGGACAATGGGAATTTTTCTCCAACACCGTCCAGCTCAGCAACCAGAATCTTGGTATTCTCTGGAACGACGATTCCGCTCATCTTCGCAATATCGACAGCCGACTGGCCGACGATCTTCGGATTAACAGCACATTTGTCAGCGGAGATAGCATAAGTCGTTAATTTCGCCGCTTCATCTTTGGTTACGAAGTAGCAGCCATCCGCCACCATTCTCTTCTTCACTTCATCGTAGACGGGTTCTTCTACAATGACCGCTTGCTCTGATGCACAGATCATTCCGTTATCGAAGGATTTGGATAAGATCAAATCTGTCACTGCTTGATTAAGATTCGCCGTCTTCTCTATAAAGCAAGGAACATTTCCTGGTCCAACGCCAAGTGCCGGTTTACCGCAGCTGTAAGCTGCCTTAACCATCGCTCCACCACCGGTAGCCAAAATGAGTGCAACATCCGGATGATTCATCAGCTCGTTTGTCTTCTCCATCGACGGGGCGTCAATCCACTGAATACAATCAGCTGGTGCGCCTTCTTTGATCGCTGCATCTCTTAGAATGCGTGCTGCTTCCCGGCTTGAGTTCTGTGCCGATGGATGGAAACCGAATATGATAGGGTTTCGTGTCTTTATGGCAATCAGTGCCTTAAACATCGTTGTAGAGGTAGGATTGGTTACAGGGGTAATCCCCATAATTACGCCTACCGGCTCCGCTATTTTTTGATAGTTCTCAAACTCATTATCTTCGATGACGCCGACCGTTTTGTCATATTTAATATTGTTGTAGACATATTCTGTAGCAAAAATATTCTTGATAATCTTGTCTTCATAAATTCCGCGGCCTGTTTCCGTCACAGCCAGCTTGGCTAGATTCATGTGCTTATCAAGACCAGCCAGTGCCATCGCCTGAACAATACGGTCA
Source organism: Paenibacillus sp. TCA20 (assembly GCF_000732325.1). GTDB lineage: Bacteria > Bacillota > Bacilli > Paenibacillales > Paenibacillaceae > Paenibacillus > Paenibacillus urinalis. Next base: position 335,706 of record NZ_BBIW01000003.1, on the reverse strand, counting down.
ACCGCCTCTTGATCTAATTGCATAAATGCTTCCAGCGCCTTCTTGCCCTTGGTTACCAGCTCATTAATATATTCCGCCGCAGTAACTTCTTTGGATACAGCCTCGTTCTTAACAGCCATCTCCTATCATCCTCCTACCCAAATTCTGAGTTTTTTGTCTCTCTATTGGATTACGAAGTCATCATATCATGCATGATTCTCTTTGTTTGTGAATTTATTCACAATGTATAAAAACTTCGGATTCGATAGTGAAATGAATCACAATGTTGGAATTTTGCCATACTTTGCTTCTCCCGCCCTCTTAACGAAGGTATATACTGAACTTGTAAATCGAACAGTGCAAGGGGGAATCGCATATGACTCACTTAGCATTACTTGAACAAAAAGAAGGCAATATCCGCTGCTTCACATCAGAGAACAAACAGCTCTTACTCAACTTATTGAAGTATCGATCATTACCAAAAGGCTCTCATCTGTTCTGGGAGGGGGATCCTGCCGACAAGCTGTTTTTTATTAAGCACGGGCGCATCAAGATTACGAAATTCACAGATGAAGGAAAAGAATTAATCATGTATATTCATCAGGACGGGGATTTGATCGGTCATGCCGACCCCTTCTTCTCTTCTAGGCACAGCTATTCTGCTGAAGTATTGGAAGAGAGCGAGATTGGATATGCAGAAACCTCAGAGCTTCAGCTGCTCATTGAGATCAACGGCGGATTTGCACTTGATTTTATGAAATGGATGGGTATATACCATCGAATTACACAGACGAAATTCCGCGATCTTATGATGTACGGCAAGCAGGGAGCTCTCTGCTCAACACTAATCCGGCTCGGAAATACTTATGGAGAAGTGGATGGCAAGGATATTCGGATTAACAAAAAGATGACACATACGGATCTGTCGAATATGATTGGTGCAACCCGGGAAAGTGTCAATCGAATGCTCGCTGAGCTGCGCAAGAAAGGCGCTCTGGCATATGATGATGGCTGCATCGTGATCAAGGAATTAAGCGTTCTTCAACAGATTTGCCGCTGCGAGCAATGCCCGGTAGAAATCTGCAGGATTTAACAAGACAAAAAGCCGACCTTCTGATTTAGAGAAAGATCGGCTTCGTTTTTTTATATGAAGATGGAAATAGACCACCCATTTTAAGCAAGCACAATATACAATTTGCTCTTCATGATATGCACCCTATAAGCTGGCACCTTGGTTATATTACTAGCTTCCCTTGTGACATCTCCCGTTTCCAGATCAACCTTCCAATCGTCGGAAGGATCATACACCGTATGTCCAGACACAATGCCCTCCGTGAGCCTGATTCCCTCTGGATTTATTCTTACATTATCGAGAGCAAACAGACCACCGTCACTTGTCCTGAACACGCCAATTTCGCGATTCTGTAGAGTAACCATACGTCCGATCAATGAATAGAAATCCCGCTCGTCTCCTACTGGATAAGCCTTGGCCTTTATAACTTCTGATACATTAACAGGCACCTGCTGTTCCTTCATTCTCCCCTTGATTACACCCATAGGTTAACCCTTCTTTCCAAGATACGGTAATGTCTTTGTCTCAAAGTGATTGATTCATCTTTTATTATTTTAAATTAAAGATTCTGAAATGAAAATCATATTTTGGCGAATATTTCAAAATGATACCATGGTAGGATATTTGAATGTGTGAATATTCCCAATACAGATGCATTAGGTCTTGTTATCGACAAAAAAAGCCTGCCACCGACTACTGTCGTTCAGCAAGCTCTAATCTTATTTCGTCTCTCGGACTAAGCACCATATCCAGTCCATTATCCATCAACTCTTTATTGTTCACTTCAATTTTCCATCTTTCCGTAATTAACGGAACATAACCATCAATCGAATGAACGTATCGTTTGTTATCCGTCAGTTGAATCCGCTCATTCTTCTCCAAAATATCTCTTACGGTCAAATTAGGAAAATAAAGACTAGCAATGGAGCCCCGCAAATCCGGCTGACTTACCCCGCCATAAATCGTTAAGGTTACAGCCGATGGCTCCATATTCTCAATCTTGGCAATAGGTTGAATGTATAGAATTAGTGAATCTTTACTATCTAAAGAATTTCCCCATGCATCGGAGCCAATATCCTCATCATTTAATTTTAATCTCCACTCAAGAGACTCATCTAATACATACGAGCCAACGGAAGCAATGGCATTCGATCCTTCATTAAATTCAGCAACACGATCGATTGCATCATGTACTGTAAGTCCTTCATTAATTCTAATCTGTACAGGTTGAGTCAATGCCGGTATGTAGCTGCCACCTTCTACACGGAGTTCAACAGTTCCCGGCGTTTGATCCTCCGCCAGGCTTGTCCCTTTATCTACCGAACTGCAGCCCGTAAATATGAACAAGAGTAGAATTATTGCTGAAATTGTAAATGAGTACCGCACTTTCATGCAATCACCGCCTTACTTTTTTTTGCATTATTCTACAATCTATTTATATAGCATACTATTATCTTGTGTTTAACTTCAACTCCAATAGAAAAAAGCCCAAGATTGGGCTCTTCTGATATGACCAGTATGATGTTACTACTGAACTGCTGCCTGCATATATATTCGGTTACCGCTCATATTTTTTAAATAAGGACCAAGTCCCTTAAATTGCAGACCTGACACATAAACTCCTGTCATAAGCTTACCTTCCATCGTTCCCCACTCTGAATCAAATACGACAGACGGAGCTGGTACATCCTCTTGGAAGATCGTAACTCCGTAATCTCTTCTTCGATACTGGATTCCACTCTCATACAGCGGTCTCTCCGTCAAATAAGTCGGCACAAAGTAAGCAGCAATGACATCCATCTCTTCTCCCGTATAAAAGGATTCATCTCCCAGAAACGGATGAAACAATTGAATCTCTTCATACTGAGACCATATGAATGCCTGTAGAATTAAGCTCGCAAAAGTTCCGCCACGTTTGGTCGATACAGCTGTAGACTCGCCCATGCTTGTATCCGTTTTCAGATCAGCTAATGGGGGACGGGCTTCTGCTTGTTCATTCTGATATTCACTTCCAATGAATTTCCATCCTTTGCTCGTGTGTATCCACTTTTGAAAGTATGAGCGCTGGGACAGGACTGTTGCTTCAAGCTTCTCAGCAGCTGCTGGAGAAAAGTACTGTTTCACCATTCTGGCTGCCTTCTCATAGATCGACTGAACGCGGAGGGATGCTTGCTCAAGCTCGGCAACATCTTGTTGAAAGTAATTCACTTTACGAGATACGACGATTTTGTTCAAGTAGATCGCCCTCCTTTTAAGCCTTTTAGGACCTTTCTGCAATTATACTACGAAAAGCACTGACTTGTGCAAGGACGACAAATAAATACGAAGATCATACCTCAAGTGCTAATAAAAAAACCCTTTATCTTTCTTCAGAAAAATAAAGAGTTTGAAGTCATTACTTAAGTATATCGTGGTCAACATACCGTTCACCGTTAAGCTCACTGAGCACCTCAATGGCCACTCTTGCTCCGTCACCGGATGTCACGATGGTATGGACACTGACTCCAGCAATGACTCCAGCAGCCCAGACATTTGGCATACTTGTTCTGCCGAGACGATCCACCTCAATAACCGATTTTATTCTTGGCTCACGTCCTTCAATCATACGGATCCCACTATTTGCGGCCAGTTCAGGATTAGCACCGGTGGTCAGAATTACGTGCAGTGCCGTGTATTCTTTACCTGATTCTGTTGTAAGCCTGACCTGACCATCCTCGGAGGTGATCGAGGTCACCTTCTCATCGTAGAAAACAGCGCCAAACTTCTCTGCCTGCTTTCTGCCTGATGTTAACAGATCCGGACCTGATATGCCCTCTGTTCCATAATGGTTCTCCATCCAGGCGCGCTTTGTCATACTTGCACCGCTGTCAAGAACGATCGTTTCTTTGCCTGCCTTAGCCGCAAAAATAGCTGCACTGCCTCCTGCAGGACCTGCACCAACAACAATTATATCTGCCATGAGTTTCATCCTCTCCACACAAGATTCATGACGCCACGAGCCTAGCTTCGGCTATTCAACCCATTGCTCCGCCCACTGCTGAATTCCCTGCATTACAGGCTGGAGTGCTTTCCCTTTGTCGGTAAGCTCGTATTCAATTCTGACGGGTGTCTCCGGATATACGTGTCTTATTAAGATTCCTTCGCTCTCCAGATCCTTCATTCGCTCTGACAGCATTTTATCACTCATTTGAGGTATGAGATTCGAAATATCCTTAAATCGTTTAGGACCATCCATCAATGTTTGAATAATGAGACCATTCCATCGTTTGCCCAGGAATGAAAAGGCCGACTCAAATCTTGGACACATCTTCAGATGTTGACCTTCCATTATATTCACCTCTTTAAATATTTCCATCAACACAAACTTACAATTAGTTAGTACATATCATAATAGCACATTTCTTGGTGTATGGAAAGAAACTATACCATATCCCATGAAGTATACTATAACCATTAACCAAAAATGAAGCTAATGACCCAATTGTGAAATCAGTCAACCGCTTCAATTAAAAAAGACCATCCAAAGACAGTCCACACACTTTAGAAGGCTTTAAGATCAGGATTCATAAGCATTTCTATTATATCACGCTGATATTTGAATAACCAGTTCTTTGTACCTATATAATTTTAAAAATACCATGGACTCACTTAGATGTAAGTCCATGGTATTATTGTTGAAATTCGCTTATACAAGCACGTTACCTAATGCTCTGACCGGTTCGCTGTTACCAAATACCGGTTTGGTATGATGAAGAGGATAAGCCCATCGAATGGAATTGCTGATCACTCTTAGAATCTCCGGACGGTAGTACGTTGGATACGTTTCATGTCCTGGTCTGAAGTAGAAGATCTTACCTTCACCTCGTTTGAACGTACATCCGCTTCTAAACACTTCTCCGCCCTGAAAATTACTCAAGAATACAAGCTCATCCGGCGTTGGAATATCAAAGAATTCACCATACATTTCTTCATGTTCCAATATGATATGGCTGTCGATTCCTTCTGCAATCGGATGACTCGGATTTACAGTCCATATAATTTCTTGTTCCCCAGCTTCCCGCCACTTCAGGTCACAGGAAGTACCCATCAGCTCTTTGAACGGTTTGGAGAAATGTCCCGAATGAAGAACAACAAACCCCATACCATTTAATACTCTCTTCACAACCTTGCTTACGATTTCGTCGCTTACTCTGTCATGAGCCATATGACCCCACCAGATTAATACATCCGTCGTATTCAAGACCTCATCCGTTAAACCATGCTCCGGCTCATCTAGAGTAGCTGTACGAATCGCATATCCTTCTCCTGAAAGACCATCAGCAAGCGCTTTGTGAATGCCTTCCGGGTATACTTCTCTAACCTCATCATGAATTTTTTCGTGAACAAATTCATTCCAGATCGTGACGTTAATCATTCTTATTTCCCCCTGTTGATGTTAGACCCACCACATATCGCCAAGCGGTTCTTCAATAAGTACTTGCTTGAGATTGTGGACGGCTTTTGAGAAACCTTCCTCAACGGACATCAGTCCGTCTTCATGTTCAATACTTACAACATAATCATATCCGACAAGTCGCAGGGCACTGATAATATCTGCCCAGGTTTTGATATCATGACCAAATCCGACGGTGCGGAATTGCCATGCGCGGGTTTGCATATTTGTATAATCCTGCATATCCGTAAGACCATACATATTTACGTTAACAGGATCAATCGTTGTATCCTTGGCATGGAAATGGTGAATCGCTCCTTCACGACCCAAAATTTTGATGGATTCCACAGGATCAATACCTTGCCACCACATGTGAGAAGGATCTAGGTTTGCCCCGATCACTTCACCCGCTGCCTCGCGCAATTTAAGCAGTGTAGCTGGCGTATGAACCGAGAATCCGCCGTGCAGTTCAAGGCCGATTTTTACATTGTGATCAGAAGCGAACTTACCCCATTCCGTCCAGTATGGTATCAGTTTATTCTCCCATTGCCATTTCAATACTTCCTGGAAATCATTTGGCCACGGAGCGACAGGCCAGTTCGGATATTTCGCATCCTCATGATCACCAGGCAGGCCTGAGAACGTGTTAACAACAGGTACTTCGAGCTTCTCAGCAAGCTTCACTGTGTTAACAAAATCATCATGGAACTTCTTAGCAATCTCTTTTTGCGGATGTAGCGGGTTACCGTGACAGCTGAGCGCACTAATGATCAAACCACGAGATTCAACTGCCTTCTTGAATTCTTTCAATGCCGTTTCATTCTCCAGAAGCTCAGCCGGTTTGCAATGAGCATTGCCCGGATGCCCTCCTGTACCAATCTCTATCGCACCTAGACCTTTGGAAGCGATATAATCTAATGCATCCTCAAACTTACGACCACCGAATAGAACTGCAAATACGCCTAATTTCATAAACTAAATCCCTCCTGTATTGTAATGAGTACTTCAACTATATTTAAACTGCTGCTTCTAAATGAATAAGGAAGTTTTGCTTATTACTCGAAATATACCGCTTTTCCAGTACGTGCTGATTCATAGATCGCTTCAAGTATTTGAGTTACGACGTAAGCCTGCTCTGGTTTAACAAGAGGTTCCTTATCTTCAAGAATCGCCTCGATCCACATTCTAGCTTCCCGATCCGCGTCACTCTCACTCTCGCCTGCAAAAAAGGCAACACCGCCGGCATTAAGATCGATATTCTGTTCATACAGTCTGCTTAATTTCTCACCATTCAAACGAAGACCGTTCTTCATATCCGCTCCGCCTTCTGTCCCTGCAAGAAGAGTCTGTGCCTCGCCCGTCTCCACCACATTAAGAGCCCAGCTCGCTTCCACCTGAATGGTAGCCCCGTTCTCCATTGTCACAAAGCCAAAGGCTGAATCCTCCACATTAAACTCCTCCGGATTCCAAGGACCAAATGCATTGGCTGCATTTTCCCGTCCGCTAAGCTTATGGAATACAGAGCCCATTACACTCTTAGGTTTGTAGTTATCCATCAGCCATAAGGTTAGGTCAAGCGCATGGGTGCCGATATCAATCAAAGGTCCGCCGCCTTGCTTCTCTTCGTCAAGGAATACGCCCCAAGTAGGAACACCGCGGCGCCGAAGTGCAATCGCTTTGCCATAGTAGATATCCCCGAGTTCTCCGGTTTCTATAAGCTCCTTCAAATACAGACTGTCATTGCGGAAACGGTTCTGGTAAGCGATGGACAGTTTTTTGCCCGTCCGTTTTGCCGCCTCGATCATTTCCAGGGCCTGCTCCGAAGTTTTGGCCATCGGCTTCTCACACATGACATGCTTACCTGCTTCTAGAGCCGCCACAGTAATAACCGAGTGGGAATCGTTTGGCGTACACACATGGACGATATCAATGCTCTTATCCTTAAGGAGCTCTTGATAGTCTGTGTATACTTTAGCTCCCTCGGCACCAAATTTGCTTGCTGCTTCCTCTGCACGGGATTCAACAATGTCACAGAATGCAACCATTTCAGCATTCTTTTGTTTAGAAAGAGATGGCATATGTTTACCGTTTGCGATACCACCGCAGCCGATAATAGCTACTTTTAATGTTTGGGTCATGAACTTTACCTCCGCTTGCAGCTAGTTAATTTAGGTGTATGCTTAGTAAGTCTTAATCAGTTGTTGGAAACAAGCTCAGGTTTCTTGTAAACCTGCGTCGTGCTCTCCAGCAGTACATGTCTGCCTTCAATTGAAGAGCGCTCAAACGCATGCATCGCTTCAAGCACATGGTATCCAAGCTTACCACTCGCTTCTGCCTCGCTTCCGCCACGGATCGCTTCTACCATCTGGTTCAAACCGAGACCACGCTCATTCTGCTCACTGGCCGTTACTGGCTGGATCACTTCCCAAGCATCTGATCCAATTCGCTTCACTTTAACATCGCCGTTAAAGAAGTTTGGATCGGGTACCTGCAGCGTGCCTTCTGTTCCATGAATTTCAATCAGCGGCAGTCCGGAACCTGCGCGAACATCAAAGCTTGCGATCATCGTCCCAATCACTCCATTGGCGAAATCCATGGTTCCGGCCAGATGGGTAGGCGTTTGTACCTGAAGTTTCTGCCCTTGCTTCGGACCGGATCCAACGACACGGTCTGGAATTTGAACTCCGGTTGAAGCGCTTACCCTGCGAATCGGTCCTAAGAGCTTAACGAGTGCTGTCAAATAATACGGTCCCATATCCAGCATTGGTCCTCCGCCGTAGGCATAGAAAAATTCCGGATCAGGATGCCAGGACTCAGGCCCGCCCCCCATGAAAAAGGCGGTTGCAGATACCGGTCTTCCAATGACTCCGTCTTGAATGGCTTTGATTGCAGTCTGAATACCCGATCCCAAGAAAGTATCTGGGGCGGTTCCAACATAAAGCCCTTTTTCTTCTGCCAGCTCAAGCACTCTGCGGCCATCCTCAAGAGAGATGGTGAATGGTTTCTCGCCGTATACGTGCTTACCTGCCTCTAGTGCAGCTATATTGGTTACGGCATGACTGCCGGGTACCGTCAAATTTAATACAAGCTCAATTTCATCATTCTGCAAAAGCTCGTCAACGGTGTAAGCGTTTGCTATACCGAACTCGGCTGCTCTCGCTTCGGCGCGTTCCATAATGATATCCGCTACCGCTACTACTTCAATTACAGGACTCTTTTTCAGGTTCGTGAGGTATATGCTGCTGATATTTCCGCACCCGATAATGCCTGCCTTCATTTTATCCACTGATCCTGTCACTCCTCTGGTGATTGACCTTTAAGGTAATTCTTAACTGGTACTATAGTATTCGATTCGTTTATAAATTAAAATGAAGTATATGATCAAAACATGAACAATCTGGTCAATATTTTTATTTCAAGGAGTCAGTAGTTATGTCAGTTGAACAATCCTGCCAAGTTCTTACAGCCGGCTTTTCTTTTCACCGGAAGCCTTACTATTTCTCACAGCCCGAAGGAGTCAAAAATTATCTGTTTCGTCTTCAGACCGATGGGAGGTGCAGAGCCCGGGTTGATGACCAAATGACCTTTATAGAATCAGGTGATCTGCTGCTATTTCATCCGACAGAACCGTATGAACTCAAGATTGACAATGAGGAGAATGGTGCCGGTAATTCCCTTGTGGAAAGTGGAGATTATCATATTTTTTTCACTGGAGATTGGGCGGATGAATGGTGGCACAGAAAAAAACGTCCGACGCGGATCAAGGTCGAGCTGACCGAAAGCCTACTTAGCCTATTTCGTCAAATCGTGCTTGAACAGCGCCGGATCGCAAATCCATTCCCGGAGATCCCAAGCTATTATATGCGCATATTATGCCTTGAAATTGATCGTTTACTCTCAGAGCATCCGATAACGACACAAACCAGCTATTTGGCTTATCAAATAAAAAATTACATTGTAGAGAATGCCTCTACACTGTTTAAACTGGAGGATGTAGCTTCCAGCATCGGCATCAGTGTCTCGAGAGCTGTTCATTTGTTTAAGGAGGCATTTGATACAAGTATTATGCAATATACGCTGGATATCCGGTTAAATATGGCGCGGGAGCGCATTATTTTTAGTCCGATGTCACTTGAACACGTCGCGGAGTCCTCCGGCTTTAACAGTTATACTTACTTCCATCGCGTGTTTAAGGCAAGATTCGGAATGTCGCCCAGGGAATTCCGTTCCATTCACCGAGAACAGATTCTCTAACGCTTGCGCTGCTGGATAACCTCAGCTACAACCATCGCAAGATCATCATTACCGTATAATGAGAGAACACCAAGGAGTGTATCGTCTGCAATGTCACCTGCTTCTTCCTTAGGAACGACGAGATTTAACACATGCTGAAGTCGTTCGTTGTTCTTTTGGTCAGGATATGCTTTACGATACAGCTCCTCAGGGTTCTGTTCATTGTTGACACACCACTGGGCGAAGACAAGAATCATCATATCCTCATCCTGTCTGTAGCTCTCAATGATTTGTTCTTCCATTTCTTTTTTATTCAAGGCTCATTTCTCCTGTCTTATATGATCTATCATTAAGTATTACGGCATCAGAAGCTCTTCACACAGCTCATGACTTGCAAGCACTCGGCCGGCATGAAGCTCACAGCCTTCCGGATCTTTGCCGAGAAAGCCCAGGAAATGCTGTACGCAGCCCGTAAATCCTCTGCGAGTGAGGATTGTTTCCCAGCTTCCCGGTGTTCGGATGATCCCCGGTGCACCTGCTGCATGAAGCTGCAGTGTTTCCATCTGGTGAACTGATGCTGTTCTGCCAGCTCCATGAAGCTCTATCGTTTCGGTGTCCGCCCCTGCAAAACGCACCATGCCAAACGAGCCCACTCCTTTATTTCCTGTCACAATACTGCCTGAAGCCTGGAGCAGCGCTCCCTGATCGTTCGTCTTCAGCTGATGCGATATGAGCTCGTGATCCTCACCGCTAAGCCATAACAGAGTATCTATCATATGAATGAGATCATCATAGACGGTAACACGGCTGGAGCGGCTGTCCAGCTTCATCCGATGCTTATGGCAGACGATGCTCTCAATCTCTCCGGATTGACTGATCCAATCTCGTGCCTCACGGTATAGTGGAGCAAACCTGCGATTGAATCCGACAGCAAGGAGTACACCCATGGATTCGGCAAAAGCCGCCATTTCTATGGATTCCTTAAGATTATAGGACAAGGGCTTATCTACGTATACCGCAATTCCCCGTTCGATACAGGCCATAACGATCTCATGGTGAGCTTCTGTTGAGGTATGTACAAATACGGCATCCGGCTTCCAGTCGAGCAGCTCGTCCAGTTTGGTTGTTCCCCGCTCAAGCCGATATAGTGAGGTAATCTCCTCCACTTTGGACAACGATCGATTCATTACCCCGGCAACTTCCACCTCAGGATGAGCCGTAAGCAGCGGCAGATATACTTTATTTGCGATGTCACCCAGTCCTGCGATCGCAATTCTTTTTCGATGTGTTGTTCTCATCTGATTCTTAACTTCCTCCTGTCTCCTTCTTAATCACCTGCTCTAGTGTAACAAGGGCCGGCCCAACTAGCAAAGTGCACGCAGGCTTCCTTATGTAAGTCTCGCACGCATCCGGTATAATGAAAGAATGACGAATTCATCGAGGATGATAACATGAAAAAATGGCTTCTCCTTACACTGCTTTATCTGCCAGCACTAATATTTCTTCTATTATATCGCAATGAAGTCATGGCTTGGGCACAGGAGCATGCAAATTACTTCAACTTAACGCTGATTGCCACCTTATTCGCTCTGTTTCCCGTGCTCCCTTATAAGCTTGTGATCGGGCTGCTGGGTTACTCCTTCGGTGCTGTTATGGGTGGTATCGTTACGTGGCTGGGGACTACGATTGCCTCTATCGCGGTGTACATGATGTTCAGATGGTTGTTTCAGGAGAAAGGTCGGTTATACTTGGAGCGAATTCCCGTTATTTCAAAGCTCTCTGCCCTGTTCAGCCAGCATACGTTCAGTACGATTCTTATTGCAAGAATGCTGCCTGTCATCCCGCAGATGGGAGTTAACATTTACGCTGGAACGGCCTCATTGCCCTTCTGGAGCTATCTGCTGGCAACCTCTGTTGGCAAAATCCCCAGTATTGCGCTGTATGCTTATGCAGGAGGGAACCTGTTTGAGCACCCGCTGCAAACTGCAGGTATAGCTCTGGTTTATGTTATTATGCTCGCCAGCGCGTTTGCCGCGTACAAAATAAGGTTAAAGCAAATAGAAGGACCGAGATAACCTCTTCATTTGTATAATATCGGTTTTTTAAGATATAATACTTCAAGGACAAGTTGATCTCATTATTCTTCATCGAATGGAGTGAATATAGGATGGAACCACTATTTACAGAAAAGGCTACATTTGCGGGAGGGTGCTTCTGGTGCATGGTCTCACCCTTTGAAGATCTTCCCGGCATTTTGAAGGTAAGATCAGGCTATACCGGAGGACATACGGAGAATCCGACCTATGAAGAGGTATGCTCTGAAACGACAGGTCATGTGGAGGCTGTTCAGATCACTTATGATCCGAAAGTATTCCCTTATGAGAAGCTGTTAGCCTTGTTCTGGCAGCAGATTGATCCGACCGATGCCGGAGGACAATTTCATGACCGCGGGACTTCATACCAAACTGCCATCTTTTATCATACGGAAGAGCAGAAGGTGAAGGCGGAAGTATCCAAACAAGCGCTTGAAGCAAGTGGCAGATTTGATAAACCAATCTTTACGCCTATTCTGCCTGCTCAGACATTCTATGAAGCAGAAGAGCACCACCAGGACTATCATAAGAAAAATCCAGCTCATTACAAACGTTATAGCAAAGGCTCAGGACGTGTGGATTTCATCGAAAACCATTGGTCCCGGCCTATGAGCAAGGAACAGCTGAAAGAGCAGCTGAGCCCGATGCAATACAATGTCACTCAGAATAATGGGACTGAGCCTCCTTTCCAGAATGAATTCTGGGATCATGAAGGAGAGGGAATCTATGTGGATATTGTATCCGGAGAACCTCTGTTCAGCTCACGTGACAAATACGATGCAGGCTGCGGCTGGCCCAGCTTTACGAGACCCCTTCGGGACTACAGTATTAAAGAAAAGACCGACTTGTCTCATTTCATGATTCGTACCGAGGTTAGAAGCCGTGAAGCTGATTCTCATCTGGGTCATGTATTTGACGATGGTCCTGGCGAGAACGGCCTTAGATACTGCATCAATTCTGCAGCACTAAGATTCGTTCCAAAAGAGGATCTAGAGAAAGAAGGCTACGCTGAGTACGTCCATTTATTTGAGAAAGAGAACAGCTGAGCATATTAGCCTCATTCAATAGAAACGCAGGAGCATTAGAAACGCAGGAGCTGAAAAGCCCTGCGTTTTTTTGCCGTTGAAATTGATGTTAGGATACTAATGCTGAGTCTAGCAGCTCTGGACTAGTTAAATGTCCTGCACTAACTAAATCCAGCCCACTACAAGACTAATCCACAGAGCGAAGGGTACTAGAAGCAGCTGGGCTAGCAGCGTGCCGGCAAGACGTGACATCAGCATGCAGCCATATACCCGGTTCATCTGCTCCAAACGAATCTCTCCCCTAAGTGATCGATCACTTAGAAGGGCGATTCGCGGGTCGATTAGCAGAGTCAGCAGAATCGTTGCCATACCGTTAATTAAGCCCGAAGATTGTGAAGCAGCCATCGCCTGTTCGGGGTTTAGATAGGCTGCATATAAAGTGGCAAGAACGCCAACCGTATAAATAGCCGTCACCGACATGTTGAGGACCATCAGCCTTCTCGGCAGATTCCCACCGAAGCACGTCTGAAGCATGGAGAACCTAGGCCAAGAAATGTAGTGGAGTGCATTTTTCATCTTATTCATGGAGCATAAAGAAGCAAACATTCCAGGAATGGATCCTGACTTCTCCAAATGAACCACCAGCCTTGAGGACCATCTTACCATGGTTGGAAACATGAGAATGGCAATGACCGTCCCCACTGCTGCCGCTCCTAATATTAAGTGAAGCTGAGTTTGCAGCATACTGCTGTCTACGCCATTCGCCTTATCCACCATTGAGCCAAGCAGCGGCCCTTGTGCCATATTCGAAGATCTTGAGACAAGGAGCAGCATGCCAGATAAAGACAAAGCAATCGTGATCCGCTTCGTTCTTAATCCGCCTAGCCTCAGCGCATAAGACAGGCTGTCTGCAGCGTGAATGATCATCGTAAATATAAACGGCAGAGCCAGTTGAAGCAGCATGATCGATTCCCCTCCTCATGTTTTTGTCAATTTGTTATCGGGTAAATAGATAGGAGATATCTAGTGAAGGGAGAGAACCATTATGCCATGGAGCAAAAACGACTACCCTCCATCCATGAAAAATCTTGACCCCAGAATCCGTGAGAAAGCAGTGGAAATTGCCAATGCTTTACTTGAAGACGGATATGAGGAAGGCCGGGCGATTGCCATCGCTACCGCTCAAGCCAAGGAATGGGATGAGAATCATCCTGAAGGAAAGAACAGCTCTGGCGGCGGCAAAGACAGACCCGTTCATTCATCCGGTGATCACCAGAATCTTCATGTTGTACCCTACGAAGATGGCTGGGCGATCAAAAAAGAAGGCAAAGACAAACCAGAGGATACGTATCACTTAAAAAATGAAGCAGAGGATGCGGCCCAGAAAATCGCGTCAGGTAAAGATATGAGAGTCATTATCCATGATAAACAAGGTAAAATTATGACCTCCAAGATCTATCACTAAGCTTGTTACTGAGCAGCTAAGCTATGTAAGGATCAGCTTGGCTGCTCCTATAATCCCAGCTCTATTTCCTAATATGGCGGGCAGGATCGGAAGCGGCGGATGATCCGCAAATCCATCCATCGTGTACCTCTCTATATGTTTGCGTACCGGGCGGAGCAAGGCATCCCCCTGTTCTGAAATCGCACCGCCGATAATAATAGCGGGTGGATTATAGAGATGAATGAGATTTGTTAGACCGATGGCGATGAACTCGGCATAATCGTGGATAAGGATTTTTGCAGTTTCATTTCCCACCTCAGCTTGGGCAAACAATTGTCTGGGATCATCAGCCCAAGCAGGCTGTCCCGCTGCCAATGCCTGTCTTTTTAGGGCTGTAACTGAAGCATACTGCTCCCAGCAGCCTTTCGATCCACATGTACAGGGATTACCACCCCTATGGATAATCTGATGTCCGAAGGCACCTGCGTATCCACTTCTTCCCCGATAGGTATGGCCGTTTGTTATGATACTGCCGCCTACACCCGTTCCGAGACTAACACATAAAAAATCAGTCAAACCTCTGCCTGCGCCCTGCCACATTTCTCCAATGGCGAGTACGTTCACATCATTCTCCAGCTGTGCAGGGAGGTGGAGTCTTCGCTCCATTTCCGCTCTTAACGGAGTTCCTTTCCAATCTGGCAAATTCGCTGTTGCACTACCGATGGCCCCGTCTAACGTGATGAACCCTGCTGTTCCCATTCCGATTCCTGTTACTTCGATATTTGTATAATTCCGGGCCTGCTCCATGCAGCTTGCAGCCGCTTCGGCAATGGAGTCAAGCAGCTGATCCTTGCCCTTCTCTGCATTTGTCGGAGCCATCATATCGTACAGAATGACTCCATCCTCTCGTACAAGCCCGGCCTTTATATTCGTTCCTCCAATATCCAGTCCCACTGCAGCCTGAAGCATAACCGTCCTCTCCCTTCCTCGCATTCAGCCCAATAATCGTTTATATTTCGTTATGTCTGCCATCATTTGATTAACGTAATTCGTCGTTTGTTCTGTTTCGCCGTACTCCGCAAGAACGGCTGCTGCTCCCCTTACCAACCACAGGATCATATTTTCGAGAAGCAAGCTTTGTTCCAGTTTTACACCGCTCTGTTCATAACCTTTTTTAAAATCTGAAATAGAACTAGCAGCCTGTTGATCTGTCCATGCCTTACTGATTGACGAAGTTAATAGTGCAGCTGCATCAAAATGATAATCACCTGTTCTCACTTCTCCAAAATCAATAATATACACCGATGATGAATGAAAAATAACATTCCAGATGCCAAGATCGGCATGAATAATTTCTTCTCTTCGTTGCTGCGTCTCAAGACAAGCGGTTACATATTGTTCAAGAGACGTCTTTAAATTATCAGATATATTGTGAGATACCGTTGCAGTATTCCAGCTGCATTCCAGAGAAAATCGGTCTTCTTGCTCTTGAATTGTCGTATACCTCAATACGGTATGCAGGATGCCCATAGCATTGCCCATTTGCAGGAACTTGTCCTGAACAGAGACCTTATCCGGCTTTAAATATTGCTGAAGATTGTATATACTGCCTTGAACCTCTATATATCCATTTTCATTTCGACCAGGAAGCATGTATGGACTAATCTGATTCGCTGCAGTTCTATGAGATATTTCAAATTCGCAGGTCGCTTGATGTTTACTTCTTAGTCGTCTTATAACGAATTGTTGTCCTTGTGCGGTTTCTAAAAGGCGGGCATCAGATGTACGCCCAGTAGATATAGGAACAAGCCCTTTGACTTCTTCGAGCTCATAGTGTGCTTCTAAGCTTCTAAGCAGAGACCCTTCTGAAATATGCAATTTGTTTCTCCTTTTTAAAATTGTAAAGAATAACACCTTCCAGTCCCTCTATGTTATCCTTTAAAGTAAGAATATGTAAAGTGACTCCATAGGAAAAGCAAAAAGCCGCACATTAAATAATGTTACGGCTTGTGTGGAGATTTATAAGCATGCATTGCATTGTTCAGTTGATCTAATGCTTGCTGGTATTCCAGCTTGTCTTTCTCATAAACCGATAACTGTCTTCGCATGATTAAATCATCCTGCATTCGCTTGACCAGCTCTGCAATCTGATCGTTTGGCTTCGAGGTCGTCGGTTTAGGCAAAGAGTCCTTTCCTGTCTGTACGGTAAGCTCTCCTTGACTGTCTACCTGTCCTATAAATACCTCTTTCAGCGGCAGATCCAGTCTGCGGAGCTCTTTATGAACCCAATCTTCATTATGTCCCGAAGAGGATAACGAATCAGGTAAAATATGTCCGTCGATGATAATGGTTTTTGGCTCTTGCTCGGAAGACAGCTGATAGCCTAACAGATCGGCAGTAAGAGGTTGATGCTCTTTTTTGAGCAGCACGTTAATTTCTCCGCTCTGCTCCATCACTGCGAACTCCACATCAGCTACCCTGAACACATCTTTTTTACGCAGCTGTTCTAGAAATTCATCCACCGTGAGACGTTCTTTTTTCAAATTGTCTGCAAGCAAAGCCCCTTTCTCAACCAACACCGTTGCTTTGCCGTCTACGATATCCCTTAATTTTTTACTCTTCATCGTGGCATACTCAGCTACTGTAGATACGGCAACCCATACAAACAAAGCTACAAACCCTAAGTACCATGTATTATCAACGTCAAGCGAGATATAACCGACCAAGTTTCCGAGTGTAATACCTGTAATATATTCAAATAGTGATAATTGGGAAATCTGACGTTTACCTAATATTTTGGTGATCAGGAACAGGACGGTTACCGATGCCAATGTTCTGATCGAAACCTCCAGCCAATCAGGCATATTTGTTCGCCTCCCTAATGGATGGTTTGTATTTTGATGAATCCATATGTCCTCTGTAAAAGGCATACAAATCCCATTTGATGAATCCAGATACCTCATTACATGGGATATGAATTCCATTTTGATGAATCCATATCCCTCATTACAGGGGATATGAATTCCATTTTGATGAATTCAGATCCCTTAATACATGGGATATGAATTCATCATACCTCAACAATTTTGATCAAATTTGTCGTTCCCGATCTTCCGATCGGCACACCTGCGGACAACACTACCGTATCCCCTGGCTCCACAAACCCCTTCATCGCTGCGTTTCGTGTCACCGATTCAAACATCTCGTCTGTTGTTGTCACCTTCTCACCCAAGTACGGAAAAACGCCTGAGTACAAGCATAATTTAGGCAGCACCTCAGGGTTGGATGTGATTGCCAGGATAGGAGCCTTCGGACGATACTTCGATATCATTCTCGCAGTAAACCCGCTGCCTGTAGATGTAATAATTACCTTTGCTCCCAGCTCAAGTGATGCACTTACTGCACTTTGACTGATAACCTCGGTAATTTTAGTTGCATGCAGCTCTCTTTTCTTAAAGAATTCACTTCTATAATCAATAAGTGATTCAGCCTTCTTAGCTACAGCAGCCATCGTCCTCACAGATTCCACCGGGTACTTCCCGGCTGCTGATTCTCCCGACAGCATCACGACGTCGGCTCCCTGCAGAACTGCATTTGATACATCGCTGACTTCAGCACGGGTTGGGCGAGGATTCACCTGCATGGAATCCAGCATATGTGTAGCCACAATGACAGGCTTCCCTGCCAGATTGCATTTTTGGATAAGCTCGATCTGAACCATCGGAACATCCTCAATCGGCACCTCGACTCCCAAATCACCTCGAGCCACCATAATCCCGTCCGACGCTTCAATAATCTCATTGATCCGATCCACGCCCTCTTGATTCTCGATTTTGGCATAAATCTGGACATGCTCTGCCTTGTTTTGTTTAAGAATTGATCGGATCTCTTCGATATCTGCTCCTTTGCGCACAAAGGACGCGGCAATCATCTCCACATTGTTCTCGAGCCCAAAAGCTATATGCTTTTTATCTCGCTCGGTTACCCCTGGCAGTGTCGTTTTAATTCCCGGAAGATTCACACCTTTTCTAGGCTTTAGTACTCCACCATTCAGGATTTTGCAGTGTATATCCGGTCCAGTAACCTCCATCACTTCAAGTCCTATCAATCCGTCATCAATGAGTACGATGTTACCTGGTTTAACGACGAGATTCATCTCGGCATAATTCACACTGATACGTTTGGTGTCACCGAGTATTTCTTCTGTAGTTAATATGAGTTCTTCCCCCGTCATGAGCTGGACAGAGGCTTCTTTTAATTTTCCGATACGAATCTCAGGTCCTTTGATATCAATCATAATCGGTACAAATGTGTTCATTTCCTCTGCTGCCTGCCGTACTCTCTTCATCCGCTGAACATGGTCATCTGGTTCGCCATGTGCCATGTTCAAACGCGCCACGGTCATTCCTTGCTGAATCATTTGCTTTAACAGCTCAATGGAGTCGCATGCCGGCCCCATCGTACAGATTATTTTTGTTTTAAGCATTCTTTCTCCTCACTTGTCGATAAGATTTAACCGTCAGGATCTGCATTATTAATGCAGTCTCCTCCCGTAACAAAATGGTTCCTCTGTGAAGTATGTGTTCTCTCTAAAAAAATCATGTATAGGGCGTTCCATTTTTGGCTCCCTCTCTCCGGTTGCTTCGCAAAAGTTGTTCAGGTTCCAAGAATTCCACTCGAAGGAGGAGAACCGAGTTCGTTTTCTCGGCGGGCGTTCCATTTTTGGCTCCTTCTCTCCGGTTGCTTCGCAAAAGTCGTTCAGGTTCCAAAAATTCCACTCGGTAGGGGAGAACGAGTTCGTTTTCTCGGCGGGCGTTTCATTTTTGGCTCCTCTCTCCGGTTGCTTCGCAAAAGTCGTTCAGGTTCCAGAAGTTCCACTCGGGAGGAGAACCGAGTTCGTTTTCTCGGCGGGCGTTCCATTTTTGAAACAAACAAGCATACAAAGAACCGATACATTTACACCGCTGTATCGGTCTTTGTCATAAACGGTATTTAGATTACGTCTGTCAGTTGCTTTCTACTATGCTGATCAAGCGCTCTCCAATCGAGAATTTCGCAGCGCTTACCGTTTATATCCGTTAATATCAATCGTCCCTCGCCAGGGTACTGCACATGCTCGTGTAAATTACGCATGGCCATGCGTGTTGGGCCGAGTGTCGTCTGCAGCTCCCAGACCCAGAGCTCTGATTTTTCTTTGACACTATCTACTCGGGTTACTCTCGGCAGGAAATATCGAAATTGCAGTTCTCTCCCCAATTCCTCTGCACTTTCATCATCCAGCTGACTTATATCCTCAATAATTCCGAGTTCATCTCCCTTCGCATTACGAATGGAGATATATTGAGAAGTGTACTTGAAAGGAAAAGTTCGATAGACTAAAATTTCAGAATACAGTGCGCCTTCTATAACTCCCTGTAAAACACCTCCCGGCCCCCGGCTGAACATGACATCCGCTGGCTGAAGAAAGTGAATATCGTAAGGATCTCGTTCCATTAACCCTCGACCCCCTTGATCTTCGACAATTCTTGCTGTGCATCAACGAGTTTACGATAAGCTCCCTCTTCGATCGAGAACAATTCTTCATGGGTTCCCACTTCAACGATTCTTCCTTTATCAAGTACGACCAAACGATCCGCATTTCGCAGAGTTGACAGACGATGTGCAATAGCAAATGTTGTTCTCCCTTGTATAAGTCTTGAAATGGCTTCTTGAATCTGACGCTCGGTCTCTGTATCTACGGAAGCCGTTGCTTCATCCAATATCAAAATACGTGGGTCATGAATAATTGCCCGGGCAATAGCAACACGCTGCTTTTCTCCCCCAGACAGCCTATGCCCTCGTTCTCCGACACGCGTATCATAGCCATCCGGCAGACGAACAATGAAATCATGCGCATTAGCAATCTTAGCTGCCCGCATAATTTCAGCCGGAGAAGCATCCGGCTTGGAATAAGCAATGTTCTCCGCTATAGTTCCATCGAATAAGAATGTCTCTTGCAGCACAACCCCGATCTTATTCCGAAGATCAGTTTGACTAATCTCTGTTAGCGGAACTCCATCGATATAAAGGCTGCCTTCATCTGGATCATAGAAACGGCAAATCAGATTAATGAATGTCGATTTACCAGCTCCCGAATGTCCTACCAGCCCAATCATTTCTCCCGGCTGTACCTCAAGGTTCACCTTTTTCAATACAGGGTGATGCTTCTCATAGCCATAGGTTACTTCATTGAACTGGACATGTCCCTTCATGCTGCCAATATCACGCGGGTTCTGTGCATCAGGTACATCCGGTGTCGTATCAAGAATTTCGAATACTCGGTCCGCAGCAGCCAATGCATTACTGGACCAATTAATCATCTGACTGATCCATTGCAGCGGACCAAACAGCATACCAAGGTAGGATATCAATGCCATGAGTACACCAAGCTGAAGCTCCCCTTGTATAACCGATGCTCCGCCGTAATACCAGATGAGCAGTGTCCCAATCCCAGCGATCAAGGAAAATAACGGGAACATTCCCTGCCACAAGCCCTCGATACGAATATTATGCTTCACAAGCTGTTCATTCACTTCACTATATCGGGATATCTCTGCCTTCTCTTGTCCAAAAGCTTTTACTACTCGTATCCCTTGAAGCGAGTCACCCACAATAACGTTCAGTCGAAAAATGGATCTCCATTGCTGATACCAACGCCGTCCGATCTTAGGCCATAGAGATAAGGACACAAACACCATCACAGGCATAGGCAATAATGCAAAGAGCGTCAGCTTCCAGTCAAGTCCAAACATAATGGCGAAGATGGCAACCACTCGGAGAGATTCTCCAGTTACCCAGATAATACCGTCTGTCATGAATTGCCGCATTGCCTCCGAGTCACTGTTAACCCGGCCAATAAATTGCGAGGTTTGCCTCCGGTCAAAGAACGACAGGGACAGCTTCATTAATGCGTGGTATATATCCTTCCGAATGTCTCCCATTAGTTTGGAGCCGACCCATACGCCCAGCAATCCGCGAACCGTTTGCATTACCGATGTAACGAGCATGGTTGCTCCTAGTCCGATGACCAGCCACAGCAACGAAGCGGATAATGAATCCGGTTTCAAAACATCGTCTATCATAATCTTGGTTAAATAAGGCGGGATGAGTTCAACAAGCGTAGTTAATACAAGTAAAATTCCAGCCACAATCATTTGTCCCTTATATGGCTTTGCATACCGGAGCATGCGAAGAAGTACTTTTCCATTATCCTTACAGACAGGACATGTCTGAGTTCCTTCCGCCAGTGGATGCTCGCAATTCGGGCAATAACGCGGAAGTTCTTTTTCCGAAGCAGTCGGCAGCTCTTCCTGCTGAATTACTGCACACACAAGCTTAGCTGCGAAGCTATAGACCGCCGTAAGGGCGGCCGTATATCTCGCGATAACTACAGGACCTTTGGATGTATCCGCAATGAAGGAGCCGCCGCCTATTCCACTGACGGCTCGGGCTTCTGTCATTTGCTGTACTTCCAGCCTGCTTATATTGATTCCTTCCGGAGTCCAGACCGTGACCTCTTCCCTAGTGATCACGGTCCACTGTTCTCCGAAATGTCCATTGTGTAATAAATCTGTCCGTGCGCTGAATAACAATGGACCTTCAATTTGACTACTAATCGAGCTCGGAAGCCCTTGAACAATCGACAATGAAGGCACTCTCCCATCTAACCATCCTAATTACCTGGACTTTACTACAATTTTGCGAATACTCTCACTTGATAGATGATATTTCTGCTCCAGCTCCGAAACAGACCATCCTTTGGAATAATATAGTGAAATTTCTGCATTACGCTGAGCTAGCTGCTTGCGGGCTCCGCTCTTTTCTCCCCAGCGTGCACGCTCTTCGGTAGCTTTTGGGATGTAGATGAGATCTCCTTGTATATACTTTTGAATCTCTTTCAATAAGCTAGGGGGAAGCGCATCTCTTCCATTTTTGTACATCACGATAAATATCCTCCTCAAATACGGTTCTCTGGCCACTCACATCATCACTTACAAAGACATTTAAAATCATGTTCGCCTCTCCTTTCGTTCATTTTTGGTTGTTGTAACCTTCTCACGGAAACTATGCCCTTAAAAAAATAAAAAAACCCTGAACGTTTACAAATGTCCATAGGCAGTCCTCAAAATTATATTCATAGGCTAAAATTCACACAATACACAGTCCTTCTCACGATTCATTAAGAGTCCCTTGTCATGATCGCGTATCGGTATAGAGGTACCTTGGCTTGAGCATATTCAGTTGTTCCTGTTGTTGAAGTTTAAATGACGGCTGCATTGTACTTTCTCCTCTCTTCTTAAGATTAGATTCCGCCGGTTACTTAGCAAGTTAGCATGTGGCAAAATCTTCAATATGTAAAACTAAACTTATTATAATGAAACCATTGTTATATAGGCAAGAAATAGTTTTTAAAATTTACAAATTTTATCACACAGGGTCAAAAAGATACGGTATGGATGAATAATGAGAGGAGGCATCAGCCTCCTCCCATGCTAAACGCACAACTTTCGCACTTAAGCGAAAGTCACCTCGCGCTCATTGATCAATTGGATCATCTCCTTTCCTTGTATTTCGTCGGCCCCGACAACTACATTATATAACCTGTAATTCGCACCAGGGTAGAGAAAGAAAAGTTATAACTAATCTTTACCGTAATCACATCTTAAGCCCTGATTTCTCATTAGATCCTCAATTGCACACCGTAACACGACTGACAAGAAAGCGATTCCAATTAAACCAAGTCATATGCAATATTGTCATCCAACTATCCTGATCTCCAAGCGTATGCTATATATTTATCTGCTAAATTCAAGAAATTCAATTCGGTTGCCAAATGGATCATGAGTATAGAAGCGTGTGATGCCTTCTTCTGTACGTGCCTCATCATGGAGTATAGTTATATTTTCCTTCGTCAGATGCTCCTTTAAAGCTTCTATATTGTGAACATGAAATGCAGGGTGGGCTTTAGAGGCAGGTGTAAAATCCTTCTGCACTCCAATATGTACTTCATGAATCCCACATTTAAACCAAATACCACCGCGATTTTGTAATGGCTCCGGCTTAGGAATTTCGGTCCACCCTAGAATCTCTTTAAAGAAATGACGTGCTTCTGATTCACAGCCTTCCGGTGCAGCAAGCTGAACATGATCAAGACCAACAAACCTAAATGACATCGTCCTTTTCCTCCTCATGAACACTTTCTGGTTTCATTAGATGAAACTAAGTTTTAAATACTACCCTAAATACCATTTTACCTAATTTGGAAGGAAAGAGCTATCGTGTTTTTTTGTTCTGTAGTTATGTCTCTGAGTAAAGGGGAAATATTTCGGATTCCTTGTCGCTATAAGTTACTTTTTGTCTCCCCGGTCCCAGAGACTTGAATTCGAAATTCCTCAGCTCCGGCTTCAACTGAGAGTTTCGTCACGATCATCATGAATCCGGCTATAACCAGAACTATGCCCATTAATTTTGAAAGCTGTATATTTGAACTCTTCACGAATATTCCCTCCATATGGATTCATCTAATAATAAAAAAACGTCTGGGATGACCCAAACGTTTCCATTCATCTGTAATCTTTTATGAATAACATTGTATTGGCTGATCAGGTAGATGTGACATTTCCAACGTTGTTCCAGAGAGAAGTGATGGTGGAGGAGGCTTCAACAAAGCCAAAGTGCCGTTCTATATTGGTTAGACTCGGTTCGTAAGCGTCCGAATAAAGGCAGGCGGTAGCATCCTTTGCAAGCACAACATGGTACCCTATCAAATGAGCCTCCCTAAGTGTGGATTCGACACAAGTATTCGTATTGATCCCAGCAGCAATAAGCGTCTTTACTCCCATACCCTTTAATACTCTTTTTAGTTCCGTACCCACAAAGGCATTATAACGATGCTTCCACACCAATACATCCTCTGTGCGAATATCGAGCTCCTGAATAAAATCTGCCCCCCAGGTTCCAGTCCGGCAGCTCGGAGGATGGCTTCTGCCTATACGCCGCCTTATCCAGGCATCCTGTCCGTCGTTCAGCTGGTTGTGAGACATCCCAACCCATATGATGGTAATATCTGCCTGCCTCGCTTCCTTCACTAATTGACTAATTACGGGGACGATCCCACTGTACATGCTTGTATCATAGCCATACTGAGCGAATACACCTTTTTCATGAATAAAATCATTCTGCATATCGATAATCATGAGAGCCGTCTTTTCTTTCAATACATTAGTTAAGCTATACTCTGTATATTCGCTCATCTCATACCTCCGTCAGAATACCTTGAGATTGAAAGACCTCCCGTATCTCCCGAACATGCTCAAAAAATTTCGGATGCGTTCTTGTCTCCATACTGCGCGGCCTTTCTAACTGAATTGAAATATCTTTTAAGATTGAGCCAGGTCTAGGTGACATGACGATGACCCGATCAGAAAGGAAAACCGCCTCTTCAATGCTATGGGTAATAAAAATAATAGTACATTTATACTTCGTATAAATCTTTAACAGATCATACATCATCTGCTCACGAGTTAGTGCATCAAGCGCACCAAAAGGCTCGTCCATCATCAGTAACGACGGGTTCTGAATTAAAGCACGGCAGATCGATACTCTCTGCTTCATTCCTCCTGACAGCTCAAATGGATATTTGTCACCGAAACCATCAAGTCCAACCATGCTTAGCAGCTCGTTAGTTTTGCGTTTTTGCTCAGCCAGCTGTTTACGGTTTAATCTGTTCTCCAGTTCATAAGGCAGCAGGATGTTCCCCTGTACTGTCCTCCATTCCAGCAATAGATCCTTCTGAAAAACTACCGCATTCCCCGACTGCGGCCCATTCATCGTACTTCCATCCATCTCGATGGTGCCTCCTGTTGGTTGATCCAGACCTGCAAGTAGATTCATCAGCGTGCTTTTTCCACAGCCACTCGGTCCCACAACAGAAACAAATGAAGATGCCTCAATATTTAAACTGACCTTGCTCAGCGCTTGAACGACACCTGTACGCGTCTCGAATCTTTTCTCTACATTTTGAATTGCGATTGTTTTTCCAGCCATCTTATTCTCCTCCTCTGGCAGCTCTGTACCAAGGTATTGCTGCTCTTTCGATCCATCCGACCAAATTGTAAAAAATGAGTCCGATGACTGCCAGCATGACAACCACACAAAACTGCATCGTAATATCTAGATTGGCACTGGCAGCAAGCTGAAGATAGCCTAGTCCTCTGTCTGAGGAGACGAATTCCGCTACAACGGCTCCGACAACAGCCAGCGTAATTCCTACTTTGAAGCCTCCAAAGATGCTAGGAAGTGCCTTTGGCAGCCGGAAATGCATAAACACCTGGAACGTACTGGCTTTCATGGACTGGGCAAGCATCAGCATCTCTTTCTCCGATGAACGCAGACCTACTACACTATTCACAATGATCGGGAAGAACGCGATGAGAAAAGCGATAATGACCTTCGTGACCATCCCAAATCCAAGCCAAGTAATCAAAAGCGGGGTAAGTGATATCATAGGCACGCACTGTAGACCAATCATGATTGGAAAAAACGACCTGGAAAAATATTTCGAATATACGATGATGATAGCGAACGGAACACCAAACCCAACCGATAAGGCAAACCCAGCTAGAATTTCGACTATGGTTATCCCGCTGTGCCTAAGCAATACTTGCCAATCCTGAGCCATACGTTCAACGATATTAAGCGGAGTTGGCAGTAAGTATTCTGGAATACCGAACACCATGCAGCACAGCTGCCATAGAGCAAGAAGCGCAATTACGGTAAGCGATACGGACAGCAGAGACTTAAACTTCGCAGTATTACTCATTATTCTTCTCCCCCTGCTTCCGCAGATTGGTCAGGAAGGTACTGATTCGTATAATACGTATCTACTTTCTCTCTATTCTTAATAAGGCCAGTCTCTTGCATAAGCAGTGTCATCTGCTCTAAATGCTCTGCATTAACATATCCATACGGCTTTCCTTCAGGACGTACAGCCAGCTCCCCTGTTCTTACAATTTGTTCAGCTGTAATTTGTTCATCAACCACATCCGGAAATAATCGTTTGGATATAGCTGCTGCTTCTTCAGGATGCTCCATAGAATAGGCAAAGGCTTCATCGACTGCAATCAGAAATCGTTTTAACGTATTAGGATTCTCTTCAGCAAACTTATTGTTAGTAATAAGTGAGAGTCCCGATAGGTCAAAACCATAATCCGCTAAATAAAGCGGTACTAGCTCTTGACCTAGATTCTTCTCGAACAATGGATACTCATTTGTTGAGAATACCGCTATCGCATCTGCCTCTCTGTTCTGGAACAACGTATTTCGTGCACCTGTTTCCACCATCATGTGCTCTACTTTTTCATAATCGGTGCCATTATACTCCAGAAATTTCTCATACACGCTGGTGAAGGTTGATCCAGATGAGGAGGCCAATGACTTTCCTTCCAAGTCCTTGGGTGAGCGTACTGGGTTATCCGGATAGGACAGCAGAATGATGGGTGAGCGAGTCATGTAAGATGCAATCATTTTCACTGGCATCCCTTTCTCTATCCCCTGTACGGGTTCTACAGCTGAAGTTACCCCAATTTCTTCTTTGTTTTGGGCAATCACCTGCAATACCGACACTGATCCAGATCCCTCCAACACATTCACGTTAAGTCCATACTTTTCAAATATGCCTTTTTCCTTGGCTACAAAAAATGGAGCGAATTCACCTTTGAATTTCCAATTTAGACGTAGTGTGAGTTCATCTTGTTCAGCTGGAGGCAAGTCAGTTCCAAGACCTGTACTTGAGCTGGCATTCGCAGCTGTACTGGCTGTTTCGCGGACACCTTGATTTTGATTAGCACATCCCAAAGCTGTCAGCATAACCGTTACAAGCATGACGATCCAAATCTTTCTCATCTTTTCCCACTCCTTCTCTTTAGTGTCAGGTTTATTGACATTGTTCTTTTACTTGATAAACACATGATAGCGAGATATACGATGCAAGCCTATGTCCTCAGTGCACAAGATCATGGCTATGAACTTCAGCAGCACTTACAAAAATGGCTCATATATCTAGATCCACTCTATTTGATAGGGCATAATGGTTAAAAACTCTATTGTTCAGGTCCGTTTTTTTCCTAGATTGAATTCATAGCGTGATCAAACCTTACATTGGAGGAATGGAAATGGCACTAACACTGAAAAAAATTTTAAAGCTGCCGTTCTTCTACGGCGCTTCCGTTGTTGCCGGGGAGAACGGATTGGATTCAACCATTGAGTCCGTTAATGTCATGGTCAAACTTCCACATCAAGAGTCTGCATCTCCTGACATTGCGACATGGCTGTGTAGAGGGCAGCTTCTATTCACCACAGAACATGTAATTTTAAGCAATCACCGTGTACTTTCCGCATTCATTCATCAAATGTCCGAGGCTGGATGTGCAGGTATGATTATTAAAGCCAGTCACCACATCAGCCCTCTTCCAAAAACGATGCTCTCCGCTTCCTCAACCTTGCAAATGCCAATCGCTGTACTTCCTAATGAAAAGGGTCTCGGGGATATGATGAGTCAAGTCATGAGCATTTTACTGAATGAAAAGCAGGTTGAGCTTGAACGGACTTTTGAGATTCATCGTAAATTTTCCAAACTCTTCCTTAATGGTGCTACCATGTCAGACATCGCCCAGACACTGACAAGCGTAGTTCATCATCCGATTCTGATTACGAACAGCAAGCGGACCATGGTCGGATGGTCGGCTTCTGCTCGCTCCTGGGCAGTATCCGAGGAGTTTCGCGAAGAATTACTTCAATTCATTGTGAATCAGAGCCCTACTGAAAACAGCCTCTCGTACTATAAAACAACAAGCGGAGAACGGCTCGGAGTGTATCCCATTCATTCTTCTGGAAATTTAAAGGGCTACATTATTGTCATGCATACGGATGAAACGTTAAAAACATTGCTGATGCCTCTGGAACAAGCTGCTCAGGTCATTGCTCTTGAGAGCGTCAAGCAAGCTGCTCTAATGGAGGGGTCAAACCGGCTTAGAGAAGAATTCTTCAGTGAGTTATTAGATAACGGTTATACATCAGTACAGGAGATTATGAAACGCGGCGAGAAATATGGATTACAATCAAAAGGCATCTATTGGGTCGCTGTTTGCCAAGTTGACTCTTCATTGGACGGACGGATTTCCTTTCCTTTTAATAGCAGGGGTTATGAATACCTGCAGGAGCAGATTCAAGCCTACCTTGATGCTAAACATATGAATGCCATAACAACCGTCAAAGGAGATCATATTGTCATCATTCTGACTTCTAATGATCTGTCGGTTTCACAGCAAGAGGGACGAATGATTCAATTGCTGCAAAGTGCACTCTCCCATCTTCGAAAAAGCAATGATAATCACCTCTTCTCCATTGGACTCAGCAATCATGCCGATCAGCTTGACCGATTGGCCAGGGCTTATCAGGAAGCTGTCCTGGCATTAAAACATGCAAATGACAGTCATAGCTCCACTTCAGTACATGCTTACCGAGTTCAGCAGGTTCCTGATCTGATTCGGATGCTGCCTTATCATAAATTAAGGGAGTTTTGCGGCAGTATTCTCAAATCGATTGCTTTTCCGAAATCAGATGAAAATATAGAACTACTGCAGACACTCGATGTGTACTTACAGCAAAACTGCAATGTCAAAGAGACGGCAAGGGTGCTCTTCCTGCACCGCAATACCGTCTTCTATCGATTAAATAAATGTGAATCCCTTCTTCAGCTTTCATTTAAAGATCCTGTGGACCTCCTCAAGCTGCAAATGGCCGTCATGATTCATCACATTCTTAAATCTCATGAAATTCAAGCTGAACATACTTTGTCCTGAACAATATGAGGGAGAGGCACGTGGGATAATAACTCGCGTGTCTCCTGTGTTTCAAATACGACGGATATGTTAAGCTCATGATGCGAAGAAGCCGATAGCGGATCAGCGGGACCTCTTCGAATCATATCTAATAGAGCAAGCTGTTCCTCAGGCTCATAAAACCGCTGCACGTAAGCCAGAAGCTGCGCATAGCCGAGCATGTTGCCTCCTCCAAGTGGATTGAATAGATCTCCCATATTGTCACTTCCAAGTGCTACTGGAATTCCTGCTTTCAAGAGCTCTTTCGTTCTTGTAATGGGTCTTGTAGCTACTGCTGTAGGACACACTGTAACATGAAGCTTGGCATTTGCCATAAGCTCTATCGTTTTTGCCGCTTCTAGATCGGGTACAGTCGCCAGAGAATTGCAATGAATGGCATAGATCTTATCTCCACATTCCTGCTCTAAGGCTTGCTCTGCAAGAAAGGGCAGAAGAAAGTCCTCCGGCTTCCCACTCTCATCTGTATGGAATTCTAACCAGGGAACATCAAATTGCTCAGCCAACGCCATCATTTTTCTAATGTGTAATTTACCATCTACATCAACTAGCGTATGTCCGCCAAGTCCCATCCTCCCCATAGTGAGTGCTTCCTGCAGCAGTTTCTCTGTCTCTGGGTAGCGATCAAAGCCTTCCTGATTAAAAGCTGTAATGTCAATAACGATTTGCTTGGCAAATGCTTGTTGCAGCTCAAGCATAGCCTCTATTCCTTTCAAGCCGACAACCGGATCTACATCTACATGTGTTCTTACATAAGTCGTTCCATAACGAATCATCTGAAGAAGCGCCTTCTCAGCGCGGTCATATATATCCATTTTAGTAAACTCAGCTTTTTTCTCCCTCGTCCATCCGCCACGAATGCTCGCGGGAGCATCCACATAGACTACCTCGGGAACGAGCATCCCCTTATCCAGATGTGTATGCGCATTAGCAAATCCTTTACATTTCCAGATCTCACTCATCATTCCTCATCCCCTCTGGCTTCAGCGATAACTGCGATTAGATTAGCTCCCCGCGGGCCCTGATGCTCTGAACCGGCTGAGCACAAGATGGCCGCATCATTGACAACGCTTGCCACAACCGCATGAGCCACTGATTTGGCAACGACTCCTGCATGCATGCTTAGTGCATCGGTGTGAATGGTGTGACGCTGGCCTCTAATATGAGGCAAAGCATCCGCACCGGCATTTACAAATATTTGCCGAATCCTCCCCTGCTCCTTGGGTGAAAGCAAAGGATCAACGGCCATATCCAGAGATGCGAAGACACGATAAAGTCCTCTCAGATCAAATCCGTCCTCCATCATGCCAGATGCGATAACAAGTGAACTGTCTGCCCCGTCTCTGTTACCCATCACAATTACACGAATGGCTGTCTGTTCTCCGCCTGCGGAGACAGAGGTTTTGACTGTATATAAACGATGGTCCCCATTAATCACTTCATCCGTAATCTTTTCCCGATCGACCTCCCTTAAAGCTACCGCAGAGCCGAGTGCAGAAGAAGCTTTGGATCGAACCCCTCCTTCCC
This sequence comes from Paenibacillus sp. TCA20, assembly GCF_000732325.1. Lineage (GTDB taxonomy): Bacteria > Bacillota > Bacilli > Paenibacillales > Paenibacillaceae > Paenibacillus > Paenibacillus urinalis. The sequence continues at coordinate 304,965 of NZ_BBIW01000003.1, read as the reverse complement.
CCCAGGGACACTTGATTTCAACACAGTGCACGTCACTGAGATCTGTGATTCCTGCGTCTCTGATTGCATCACGTACCGCTTCTGCTGCCAGATCCACTTGAACGCAAGTGCCGATTTCTTCCGGAAGAAGCGTTCGACTTGAAGCTACGCCGAATACCCATCGTTTGCTTCCCGCTCTTGAATCAGACAGATGATGATCGTTTCTCAAAAATACGGTATAATGCGGACTCATATAACCGCCAGTCTTACCAATCATCATCATCGGAATTTCTTCAAAAATAGCATCATGGGTTTTGCCTAAATATTTGGACAATAACACTTGGAAAGCAAGTGTACTATATCCTCTTGCATAATTATCTCCTTCTGTTTGAGCTATGATGGCTTTGATATGAGCGGCCTTGATTTGGCCGGACTCAAGTTGTTCCTCTAGTTCACTTACATCTCCTGGGTGCTTCATTGTAAATTTCATTAGTTCATAACTCATTTCTATCTTCCTTTCCTGCAAATTTTTTAAGCATCTGTCCGTTTGATTGTTCTTGAAACGCCATTGACGAGAGGCATAAAACCATCTATTCGACATTCGACATGATCACCCTCACGAATAATGCAGGCTCCAGGAGTTCCCGTCATGATGATATCTCCGGGAAGAAGTGTCATGTGCTCGGAATGAAAAGATACTACATGTGCAGGTGTGTACCTCATTAGGCCAGCCTTTTTTTGTGCTTCAACCTGTCCATTTCTTATCGTCGCAATCTGGATCTCCGCAAACGGATCGACCTCATCCGGTGTTAGCAGCTCAGAACCCAGACTGAAGAAAGTATCGAAGCTTTTGGAGCGAGTTAAGAATCGGGGGTTTTTTTGATGTATATCATCCGCACCAATATCAAGCACGGCAACATAGCCTGCAATACAGCCAGTCGCGATCTCTTCGGACACATGACTGCAAGCTTTGCCAATAACGATCGCAAGCTCTGCCTCTGCGATGACTCGCTTAGATTGCTCTGGAAGCCGAATATCGTCCCCGGGACCAATTAAGCTGGTGCTTGGTTTGAAAAATCCTACAGGTTCCTCACGTTCTTTTTGATTCCTGAACGCAGTAAGTTCTTCATAACTGGAGGTATAGTTAAAGCCTATTCCATATATTTTTCCAGGATTACGATACAAGGGAGCAAAGTAAATCTCATCCGGGGAAGCCATTTCGAGACCTGGTAATTCATTAATAAAAGATCTGCTCATGATCCAGCTATTCAGCTCATCAAGCCTTTCTTCTCGCAGCAAGGACATCATATCTGTCGGCCAGTCCGTCTTGTAGATTCGATTCATCATCTCTATTGAAATGACACCCTGCTCAACTTGAATGCCAGCCTGCTCTATTCCATCCTGAATAAAGCTCACATATTTCATCGAATATGCCCCTTTCGGAGAACCAGCTTCAGCTCAGATTCGATATTAGCGATAAGCCGCAAGAGATCCATATCCCGGCCCGGTCCAGCAATAAATGATAAGCCGAAAGGATATCCCTGAACCTCCATCCATGGAACGTTAACTTGGGGTAACCCGCCTATTCCAGCTACACAGCAGAGCTGCATTGTGCTAATTCTTATCCGTTCTGCTTCCTTGCCCGTGAGTCCAATTTGAGGGGCTATGCTCGGAGTTGTCGGCACAATTAGCACCGTATTCTTTTGCAGCTTCTCATGAAGAAATGCTCGGACTTGCTTGACATCTTCCCGTGCCAACTCGGCATCTTCAGCTTGTATTCCTTCAGCCCATTCAAAACGCTCGCGAACAGCAGCTCCAAATCGCGGGTTTACTTCCTCGATCCAAGGTCCGTGTGTTCTCCATATCTCATATCCCTGTAATGTACGAAAGGCTCGAACCCAATCCATTAGCTCGAATTGCATCCCTTCGGTTATCGCTTCTTCATCACAATTCAGTGCTGAGCGTAGTTGCCCAAATCTCACACCCAATTCTTCTTGTACTTGCTCGTCTACCAGATCCCACATATCCGATGCCCATACAAACCTAAGCTCGTTCCGATCATCTTCTCGCGCATCACCTTCAAATAACGTCTTTCCCACTTTCAGCATGGTCTCTATTTCGTTTGCCATCCAGCCCGGCGTATCAAAACTAGGGGCTAGAGGGACGACTCCAGTCAATGACAGGCATCCCCATGTAGGCCGAATACCGTATACTCCGCAATAGCTGGAAGGAACTCGGACAGATCCCGCTGTATCTGTTCCTAACGCAAAATGAACCATCTCAGCAGCAACCGACACAGCAGACCCGCTTGACGACCCTCCTGGAATACGGCCTTGTGCCTTAGGATTAACCGGAGTACCCCAATGTTCATTCTCGCCGTTCAGTCCGAACATGAGCTCGTCCGTATGTGTTGCACCTACGAGTTGAGCTCCCTCTTCCAATATTCGTAACAGGATAGGTGCATAATTCTTGGCTGGATGATGTGTACGTTGGAAGTCAGGATTTCCAGCACTGCTCACATGATTTTGAATATCATAGACGTCCTTCACTGCAAATCGAAGACCTTTCAGACTTCCCCCTATTTCATGAACCGAAATGTCTCCCATACTCTTCACGAATGCTCCCCAACGATCCATCCATTTGTACTCCTCTCTCCTTTGATTTACTTTATTTTAGAAGAGCTGCGCTGTATTCACATTGGCACCTGTGACTAAATTTGATATCCGATTTTTAGAAGCAGCGACTATTGTGAAGACAACGCAAAAAAGGATCTGCATGCATGCAGATCCTTCTTAATCTTATCATCAATGTTCAACTGTATTATCAATACCAAAATATCGTCTATCCTCCGGCAGCACTTGACTTCTTGACCACCGCGGTGGATACGTGATGCTTGGTATCCTTCGTTCTAATTGGTAAATACGAAACAGACGCAGTTGCAGCTGCAGGCTTCGGTAATAGTAATCGTGTAACATCGGTCTTGGCCGGCTTCGGCTGTAAGATCTCCCTCTCAATTTTGGGCCGCTTCTTCTTAGCTGCTGCTTGAGTAATCAGGGTAATGAACTTACTTGCGATCCACACCGCAAGCACCGTATACAGCGTTTCTTTGAGCGGCATAAAGAGTAGTGACAATAGAAGTACAATCCCGTCAAAAATAAAGAACACCGATCCGATCTTCATTCGGCTCCACTTGCTGACGAGCACCGCCAGAATGTCATCTCCGCCCGTCGCGCTTCCACTCGCAATAACGATCCCTGCTCCGACTCCGGTTAGAATACCAGATATAAGGGCCGCTGCCAGCAGACTTCCCTGGAGATCAATGACGAGAGGTGAATACCGTTCGCACCATTCATAAAATAAGGAGAAAGATAAAGCTCCCAGCATGGCTTTGAGCATATACTTCCGGCCCATGAAATACCAGGCAATCAGAATGACTGGAATATCCAGCAGCAAGCTGGTAAGTGCAGGAGACCAACCGGCCACGTAACTGCCAAGCAGGGCTAATCCTACAAATCCACCTTCCGACAAATGATTCACATAGTTGATGTGATAAAAGGCAAACGCCATCAGCATCGTCCCAAACAGCATCAATCCGATACTTTTGAGCTCATTCAAATTAAACATTGATCGTACGGCCTCACTTACAGCCGTCCTTTTTCTGTTTTCGAATGAAACAGGTTGTTCTTGTGATGTTACAGCCGTCTTATTCCAAAACAGAAGTTTTTGCTTTGTCCTCATACAGATTCCCTCGCATTGTTTGTAGTTTGGTCAGAAACAGACCGAAACTAATGCGTAAGGAAAGCTGAGAGGAGTTCATCCTTCGAATATTCATTTGGCTTACCTCTCCCTACGCATAGTTGGTCATTTAACTAGTGACTTTTACTAATCGCGTAAGGGAAGCTACGTATACGAGGAATCGTTTCGTTTCCAAATTGTCCTTTGGGGCTTCATCCTTCGGGGACTCATGGTATCCAGATCCTTTCTGTTAGTAATCATATATTCGTGCATAGAGTCAGTTCTTTAATATATGATTAAACTAATTATAACATACCAGAAACGGTGCCTGCTTGGTAATTTATACTCACTTTATTACATGCATCATGTCCACTTCATGTAACGGCGAATAGACTATTAATAATCATAATATCGTCTTAAGTCTCATACTTCTAGTTCTTACGTCTCTTTCTTCAGAATGTGATGCTTTTCGGTTCGTCAAATTCGGGTAAATGGTATAATATAGAAAAAGATCTTAAAAAACATATCCCGTAAGCGAGGCGGAGCGGACTATGAAGACGATAAAGCCTAGAGCGTTCATCGGATGTTCCCTTGAAGCGAAGCCTATTGCCGCAGCTGTACATGAGAATTTAAGGTATGCTGCTGAAGTCACTCCATGGTATGCCGGCGTTTTTAACCCTAGCAGCTATACGATGGAGGATCTGGAGAAGCAGGTTCGAAGCAGTGATTTCGCCATTTTTATTTTCCACCCGGATGACATCACCAGTATTCGAGGAAAAATGTACGCCACGGTACGGGACAATACCCTGTTTGAAATGGGTCTTTTTATGAGCCGATTGGGAAGAGGACGCATATTCTTTATATTACCTGAGCATGTTAACGAGCTGGATAGCAGTAAGGATATCGAAGGCATGCGAATGCCCAGCGATCTTCTTGGTCTAGGTTCCCTGACTTATGAGATTCGTTCAGATAGCAACTGGGCACCCGCTGTATCGGTAGCCTGTCACAAAATTGCAGACATGATGGAAAGATTAGGCCCTTGGTCGGATATGTATTTAACAGAGAAAGTGAATAAAGTAAAGCAGGAGGAAGAGAATAAACGCATTCAGCTCCTGAAGCTGCTTCGTTTCTTTCGTGAACTGCTGCGTTCCCGCAAAATCGATGATCAAATGCTCCATCGTATGAGCGATACACTAAGAACAGCCTTTGTATCTCGGCCGCACTTTCTCGTACGCGGTACCACGGTGCACCGGGTGTCTCTATCCGGATATATTGAGCAGGTAGCCGGAAATGTCGGTGAGATCGGGAGGCGTTATCCTATGAATATCAATGATGGCAAAACGCCGGATGATCCCAGTCGAATTCTTGTCGTTGATGCGTACAAGGAGAACAAAATTAAGGTGAATCTGTACGATGATTATCTTGAGAAAGAGTATATGCTGTGCTATCCTGTAGCAAGTGGTTATGTATTTACCGTGCATCTTGTTGGACACCTCGAGGCAGGTGATGATCTATTCCAGCAAATTGACCGCGATAATCGTCAATTATTTAGTGCTATTCACGACCTGTTAGGAGGAGAGTTGGGATGAAACCAATCAGACAGAGGCTCACCAAAAAAAGAGGAGCCCCAAAGGTACGTCTGAGTGCCGCCCGCGAAACAACCGGATCTGTACCGGAAGGTGACAGCGGCAACAGTTTCAAGAAGCCCGAGGTGCCCATTGTCACGCTTGGCCCTTCCTTGAAAGGCAAGGAACGCCCGTACAAGGTCATATTAGAGAAGGACGCACTCTACGATAAACCGCAATATATGGCATAAAACCGATTAATCCAGGCAGCATTGATCATCATTGATCGATGCTGCCTTTCTCTTATCCATTGTCAATTAGCTGTATGTATTCTCCGATGGTGCTGTAAGCTCTACCTTAATTCGGTCAGGATCTTCAAAATATACAGCGTAATACTGCTCTCCTCCCGCATAAGGGTGAAGATTCTCGTACAAGATCGGAACTCCTCTATCCCTCATCTGACGGGTAAGCGAATCGACCTGCGCTCTTGATTCGGCGTGAAAAGCAAGATGATTAAGCCCTACTCTGCATCTGTGATACGGGACATCAAGAAATCGGTCCTCGGCCTGTACAAATACAAGATAAGCCGCTCCAAATCTCCAGCTTATTCCCTTCTCCCATTTCTGATACTGCTCATATCCCAGCTCCGTTAGAAGCCATCCCCAGAATTCAGTGCTTCTCTCCAAATCAGAGACATAGATCTCTAGATGATGAATCATCGCTTCATCAAACCCCTCTCCCCATCCGTATGTATGCAATTTCCACTTGTCAGACCGCATAAACAGATCTTATATTGAATATAATATTACAGGAACATATGTTCTGTAAATATAATTCAAAGAATAGTATGAAACGGATTCAACTACATATCAGTAAGGAAGTGAACGGGATGTCTACATCATCCACCGCCCCGGTCCCCAGTGAAGCAGATCATTTGCTGGTCAAAAAATATATGATGCACATTCTCATGCTGGATGTGCTTGAACAGGACATTCATACCATACAGCATGTTTCTTTGCATATGCCTCAGCTGTATGTCCATCATTTAACCCGCATCCAGATGGATGTAACCCGAAATTTGACGGATATCCGGATACAGATGCGTAGAGGCGGGATCCGCATTTACGAGGAGAACAAGCTGAGGGAAGGATTTGAAATGCGCTACCTGTGCCGGGGATATCACCGGCGCCTATATTTACTGTGGACCTTCTGCAAGACCGAAGTCATGAAGGAAATGAGCGAACGGCTGGGCATTGACCTGACGGAGCTGTCTTGACGGAGCTGTCTTGACGGAGCTGTCTTGACGGAGCTGTCTTGACGGAGCTGTCTTGACGGAGCTGTCTTGACGGAGCTGTCTTTCTGTTCGTATGATATTAGAAGATATATATTCCTACTGAAATAATAGGGTATTAACTAAAGGGGACTTTCACATGCATGATCAAAATCATTCTGCCGTGCCGAAATCAGGCAAGCGCCTCGTTGTAAACAATGTAACCGAATTGATCGGTAACACTCCGGTCGTCAGGCTGAATCGTCTACCGAAAGCCGATCATGCTGATGTATACGTCAAGCTCGAATACTTCAATCCCAGCGGCAGTGTGAAGGACCGTGCGGCAGCCAATCTGATCAGACAGGCGGAACTCCGCGGCCTTCTTCAGCCTGGCGCAACCATTATAGAGCCTACCAGCGGAAACACAGGCATCGGTCTGGCTATGAACGCCGCAGCCAAAGGGTATAAAGCAATTCTAGTCATGCCTGATAACATGAGCAAAGAACGAATTAACATACTCAAGGCGTACGGCGCAGAGGTTGTACTCACTCCTGCTGCCGAGCGTATGCCCGGAGCGATTCAAAAAGCGCTGGAGCTTAAAGAAGCCATACCGGGGAGCTTCATCCCGCAGCAATTTGAGAATCAAGCCAATCCGGATGCTCACCGAACGACAACAGCACTCGAAATCATGACCCAGATGGATGGGAAATTAGATGCTTTTGTAGCGACTTCGGGAACCGGCGGAACCATTACAGGAACCGGTGAAGAGCTCCGCCGTCAGATTTCAGACATTCGGATCTATGCAGTTGAACCTGCGGGGTCCCCCGTATTGTCCGGCGGTGAGCCTGGCCCTCATAAACTGGTCGGGACGAGCCCCGGGTTTATTCCTTCCATCGTCAACACCCATGTGTGGGATGAGATTATTCAAGTAACGGACGAGGATGCTCTAGATATCATGCGGCGACTGGCCGCTGAGGAAGGACTTCTGCTCGGTCCGTCTTCCGGCGCATCGGTGTGGGCCGGGCTGCAGATCGCCAAGCAGCTGGGAGCTGGTCACAAAGTGCTCTGTATCGCTCCGGATACAGGCGAACGCTACCTCAGCACAGGTTTTTTTGATAAGTAGGAAGCCTATACATCCTGTATAAAAAAGGTCAGTAACTGCTCCTTCGTGAAGTCTGCAAGAGACTTACAAGAATCAGATCACTGACCTTTATTTATTATCTATATTAATCGTTTCAATTTAAATCAAGCCAATGGTTTGTGGTTCAGCAGCTATATCTTCTCCACTCTGAGTACTGCTCCTTGAGGAAGCACAGCTTCCACCCGTTCTCTGACCTTCGAATCTGCGACAATCTCAGGATCAAGCACAGCGGCAATTCCCTGATCCGACGACGAACGAATCAATCGCCCGAGCCCTTGCCGCAGTCTAAGAAGCATATAAGGCATGTCCACTTCCTCATAGCTGGACTCTGCTGCCTCCCTCTTGGCCATAAATACCGGATCTTCCGGCGGATACGGAAGTGACCAGATCATGACGTTGGATAAGGAGGGTCCCGGTACGTCCAGTCCTTCCCACAAGCTCGTTGCACAGAGTACCGTTTCCTCATTGTTCTGGAAGTCTGCAATTAGGCTGCTGATCTCTCTGTCCCCTTCGAACAGCATCTTATAGGAAGCGAAATAAGGGTGCTGGGCTGCAGCCTGCTTGAATCTTCGCAGCTCTTCCATTGTAGTGAACAGAAGAAGGGCTCGTCCTTCGGAGTGTGCGAGCAGCTTGGCGGCACTCGCCAGCTTTTTGGCAAAGAGAACCTCACTTCGAAGCTCTCCCGCCTCGCAGAGCTCTTCAGGTACAATCAGTCTCATCTGATCGGCATAATTATATGGTGAATTCACGGAGAACGATAAATAATCGGTAATACCAAGACTATCAGCGACATAATCAAAAGACTGTCCTACGGATAGTGTTGCAGAGGAGAATACGATCGGCATATTCAGCCCGAATACTCGCTGCTCCAGCACTTCTTTGACCTTTTGCGGCATAACAGCTAGCGTTACGTCGCCATCCTCGCTCTCTTCTGCCCAGCAAATATAGCTGCCAGGCTGTCTGAACAGCTGGAGAGCAGTTTGAATCATCTCAAGGTGCACCTCCACAATTCGAAGCTTATATTCATTGAGTGTGTGCAGGCCGCTTTCGAACACCAGCTCCTCGTCAATCGCCTCAAGCGTATCATTCCAGTGATTTAACTGTATGAGCAAAGCCTCATTAACACCCACTCTTTTTCGATCTGATCCCGGAATGGTAGTACTGAGCTCTTGAACCAAGCTGAATACCACTTTACTTTGGTCAATGGCATCCTCTACCCGCTCAGCGAGCGTTTCACGTATTTCTCCATCCAGAAGCCTTGTAATCATCTCTTCAAAAGCGGTGTGCTTCAGCTTATAGCTGAGCGCATGCTGTGCAGCAGATTCCAGCAGATGGCCTTCGTCAAACACGACAGAGCTGTGCTCAGGAAGCAGCGGAAGCTGACCTTCCCTCTTTCTCCCTTCATACGTCCAGACATGCTCCATATAATAATCGTGAGAACAAATGATGAGATCGGTGGACTTACGGTAATGATCTCTCGAGAGGGTCATCCCGCAGCGATGCCTTTTGTCGCACACAAAACAATCCTGGAAAGAATCCCAGCTGATCTTGTCCCACTGCTCATCGTTTAGATGGGGATATTCCTTCCTGTCCCCATAGGGCGAGAAGGTCTGCAGCGTTCCAGGCGAATGGACGAAGTCCGGCAGACTGTCATATACCTCTTCAATTACACCGGCATCCTCATCCTTAAGGCGGGCGCCGTCCATCTTTTTAAGACAAATATATTGATCCGGGGATTTCCCCAGTCTTGCGTCAATGTTCAATCCCAAGTAGCGTGCAAGCTTGGCAATATCGCCTTCCGGCTTGACGAGCTGCTCAATTAACGATTCGTCCGCACAAGCAATTACAGCTGGTTTACGGGTATAACGGGCATAGTTCACCGCATACAGCAAATACACGAGCGTCTTCCCCGTACCGACACCTGCTTCTGCAAATATCGTCTTCTTGTCGGCATAGGCTCTTTCCAGCTGATACGCCATATAAATCTGTTCATCCCGCACTTCAAAACCATGCTCGGGCAACATATCATAAAATACATCCGCCACCCAATCGCCCACTTGCTTCACGAAAGGCTCGGTCGGATTATAGGAGAAAGGATATCGCTCCACGGTTACTCCCCCACATTAACATTTTTCTTATAAGGTAAATCCACGCCATGATATCTAAATACCAATTCAGGCAAACATCAATTATCTCATAAATCCAAGATGATAGCAATTCTTTTTTATTGTTGATTAGATGCATTAAAATGAAGCAGCTTGCTTAAGCTATGCTCAAAAAGTAACCAGGTACGCATAGTATATAGAAATGGGGCGCTATGAACGAATGAATTGGACCATCCGCCAAGAGTATCCATCCGACTATTATGCCATTACAGAACTGCATGCTCTCACCTTCTCTTACAGCTACGGAATGGGTGAGGCCGTTCTTGTCAATATACTGCGAGCACGGAGCACTTTTGATCCGGAGCTGTCTCTCGTTTGCGAGCTGGATGGGCAGATTATCGGCCACATTTTATTCACCCCCCAGCCTATACGTATCCAGGGCAGCACCTACCAAGGTCTGATTCTGTCTCCACTAGCAGTTCATCCTAATTATCAAAAACAAGGTATCGGATCTGCATTAATCGAAGCGGGCCATCATCGTGCCTTACATAAAAACTTTGCCTTATCCGTTGTACTGGGTCATCCCCATTACTACGTTCGCTTCGGATATCAAGGAAAGGCATGGATGGACGAACAGGTCCACATTCCTTTGGAGAGCATCTATACCGATCGTATTGCCGTAGTAAGGGAACGCCGTATTGAGCTGGGAGATATTCCGTCTTTCTCACTGATGTGGGAGCATCTGCATGCCTCCTCTCCGCTGGCACTTATTCCAGGTTCATCTATTCAGGATTGGATCAGCCCCGGTGCAGGTACGATCAGCACTGCCTTATTAATTGATGAGAAACTTAGCGGATATATTAGATACTCCAGCACAGACCCGGAGAAAATCAGCTTCATTGTGGCACAGGACAGTCATTCCCTGCTCCTCATTGCAAATTACTTCAAACAAAAGTTAAACCCGCTTACGGCTTCTCACTTATCTTTGCCGTTACCAGCAACCTCCTATTTACTCGAACGGTTTGGTACAACCTTTGATGTTAACATCAGCACTTACGCCGAATATATGGTCAAAATATTAGAGGGTCCTCATCACTCCAAGCTGCATCATCATTTCACTGCCTTTGAGGAGGGTAGCATCCCTCGCGGCTCCATTATTTGGCCTGTTGAGTTTGATGTGTGCTGATAGAACAAGACATAACATCTGATGCAATGATTATGATGATGTGAGCTCTGTAACGATGGAGCCGCTCGTCTCCGATATAACCTCCATTCCTCATGAGCAGTGAAGATGATTATTCCTGTACCCCTCCATATCACGTATGATTCAGATTGCAACCGTTACCAAACCACGGGTGCCAATCTATATCAAATTTTAGGAGGAATCGTAGTGACGAAATTGAATCTGCTTGACTACAAAACAAAACGGAAGTCTGTCGCCTTCCGAACGCTTGTATCCGGAATCAGCCTGTCTCTTGCCCTTCCCTTACTTCCCCTAACGAGTTTATCTGCTGAGAGTACTTCTGCTGTAATGATTGCCGAGGCTGGACCTCAAAATACACAGGCTCTCACAGCTGCCGGGAATTTATATGTAGCTCCTAACGGTTCTGCAAGCAATCCCGGGACACTCCAAAGTCCGACAACCCTTGAACATGCACTCACGCAAATTGAAGCAGGCTACACAATTTATATGCGCGGCGGTACTTACAGCTATCCCTCTACCATTACAATTGATCGAAATAACAGCGGCAATTCTGCCACGGCAAGAAAAACACTGGCTGCCTACGGAAATGAGAAGCCTGTCCTTGACTTTTCAGCCCAATCCTTTGCCTCGACCAATCGCGGTTTGCAGCTGTTTGGCAGTTACTGGCTTGTGAAAGGTTTGGAAATTAAAGGCGCAGGTGATAACGGACTGTATATAGCCGGTAACTATAACCGTATTGAAAATATAGAAGCGCATCATAACCGAGATACTGGAATTCAGCTTGGCCGCTATGCGTCCACTGCAGGATACAGCGAATGGCCCGCTTATAATGAAGTTATTAATTCATATTCACATGACAATTACGACCCTGATAATGGCGAAGATGCTGACGGCTTTGCTGCTAAGCTTACGGTCGGCCCCGGCAACGTATTTGATGGATGTATAGCGGCTTATAATGTCGATGATGGCTGGGATCTCTATACGAAGGATGATACAGGCCCGATTGGGACGGTAACGATTCGCAACAGCATTGCCTACAAGAACGGTCAAACCTCGGACGGAACGTCTACTACGAGCAGTGACGGCAACGGATTTAAGCTGGGTGGAGAGGATATCGGGGTGAATCATACGGTGGTTAACAGCATTGCTTTCCAAAACAAGAAGCACGGCTTTACTTTTAACAGCAATCCCGGCTCCATTAACTTCAAGAACAATACATCCTGGAGCAACGGACAGAGTAATTTTGCATTTGATGAGGGTACGCATATCTTCACAAACAATTTATCCTTTGCCGGAGGAGCAAGCGATAAGACGAGCGGAACAGACGTAGCATCCAGCAACGTGTGGTGGAAAAACAAAAAAAGCGTCAATACGAAGGGGCTGCTCGCCAGCAGTGAAGATTTTCAGTCTCTTGTTCCCGCAGTTGCTCGTGACGCAAACGGAAATCCGGTATTGGGCAATTTCTTGAAACTGGCTTCAGGCAGTGATTTGATCGGAGCCGGGACACCAAGCGGTACAAATATTGGAGCACGTTAATTGTTACTACAAACATGCAAGAAGGAGCCGACAAGCGTTCGGCTCCTTCTTACATATATTCACAGATTTCAAGCCTCAAACAGCACTTCCCCTGTCCGGGATAGATTATATCCCGATATTGAACCCAGCTCCCGGATAAAGGACTCGGAACGCAATATATCCAGAACAGTTCGGATAAGCACTTCATTCTCGGGCTTGTTTATTAACACAAGGTCATATCTCTCTATCGTCAGCGGAATGAATTCCACCCCTTGCACAATCGTTGCCGCTTTCTCGATGCCTACTCCGACATCTGCCTGTTTGGAAGCGACCCTTCCGGCCACAGCCAAATGATTGGATTCCTCGTCATAATAGCCCATTAGCTCTCGGGCAGCGATCCCATGCATACGAAGCTGTTCCTCAAGCAGCACCCGTGCTCCTGCACCCCGCTCCCGGTTCACCATACGAATTCCCGGCTTGGCCAGATCCTTCCACTCATGCAGTTCATGAGGATTGCCAGGCTGAACGTATAGTCCTGCTCGTCTGCTCATCAAATTCACAACTTTATAAGAGCAGCCGATCAGCAATTTGCGAATATAAGGAATGTTGTATTCTCCGGTATCTCCGTCCAGTAGATGGGTGCTGACAATATCGGAATGTCCCTGATACATGGAAATTAAGCTGTCCAGGCTGCCTACGTAGGATCTAAGCGGCCTGATGCCAGGCGAGCGCTTCTCTATATGCCGCACCAAAATATCGAGGCTCATATCTTGTCCTGTAATCACCACTTGCCTTACTCCCTGAGTCGTCACCTGAACAGCTGGTGGATTCGCAGGAGCATCGATCACCGGAGTTAAAGATCTTGTCTCCTCACTAGAATATTGACCAACCCCTTTGGAGCGCTGCTTGTACGCCTCAAGATCAGAGTGGTCGACCCGCATCTGCTTACCTACACGATAGGCTGTAAGCTGCCCCTTCTTAATCAGATCGTACACCGTTAATTTTGATATTTTTAGTAGCTGGGCGATTTCCTCGGTTGTATAGGAAATATCAGTCACATCTACCACCCCTCTTGTCAGGTATGCAATAACAAATGATTAATGCTATTGATTGTACCATACTCTTTTCTTACCCTCGTATTGTAATTGTTCAAAGAACCAATATAATATATTTAATTATATCTAATTATAATCAAATATATCGATTGGATGGAGATTATGTTAAAACAAACGAAGCTTAGTATGATTTCTTTCTTCCTTCTAGCTCTGGTATTCATATCTGCCTGTGCATCACCCAATGCTTCTTCACCAAACCCTTCAGCAGACCATAACAATTCGGACAGCAGCGCATCCTCGACTCCTTCATCTGAACGCACAGAGCTGACGATCTCAGCGGCTGCAAGCTTAACTGATGTACTGGAGGAACTACAGCCTCGCTTTGAGACAGCTCATCCTGGTATAAAGCTCAGCTTCAACTTTGGCGGCTCCGGCTCTCTTCAGCAGCAGATTGAGCAAGGGGCACCGGCTGATCTGTTTTTGTCAGCAGCTGAGAAAAATATGCAGGCCCTTATAGATAAGGGGCTCATGGATACAGAAAATACGACTACGCTGTTAACCAACGAGATCGTACTGATTACATCCAGCAGCAACGAGCTGCCTATGTCCTCTGAGCAGGATCTCACTGCTGAAGATATCAAGATTGTTGCCCTCGGCATACCTGAAAGTGTACCTGCAGGAAGCTATGCACAAGAGGCGCTTACTTCGCTTGGCTTATATGAACAGCTCCAACCCAAAATAGTTCAGGCCAAGGATGTGCGGCAAGTATTACAGTATGTCGAAACCGGGAATGCCGATGCCGGATTTGTATACAAAACAGATGCACTTACTTCCAGCAAAGTGAAGATCGTGCACACTGTCGATCCCTCAAGCTACACAGCAATTACATACCCTGTAGGTGTGGTATTGGACAGTGCGCATCCCGAAGCGGCAAAAGCGGTTTATGACTTTTTACAGTCTTCTGAAGCCCAAGCTGTATTTACTAAATACGGGTTCTCGGTGCCTGAATGATGTCAGCTTCATTTGACTGGCATGACTTCTGGGCTCCTGTGCGCTTATCCTTACTGGTTGCCCTATTGTCCAGTGTTATCACGATTGTGATGGGCGGGCTTACTGCAAGATGGATGTCCAAGAGCAAGTTCAAAGGAAAGCTGCTGCTAGAAACAGCGTTTATGCTGCCAATGGTCCTTCCACCCACGGTTGTAGGCTTTCTGCTGCTCGTCCTGCTGGGGAGAAATAGCTGGATCGGAGCATGGATTGAGGCCATCTTTGCCGCACCTGTCGTATTCTCATGGACAGCCTGTGTCATCGCCGCCGTTGTCGTCTCGTTTCCACTGGTGTATCAGACGATGAAGGTCGGATTTACGTCCATTGATTCCGAGCTTGAAGCTTCCGGACGCTCGATCGGTGCGAATGAATGGCAGGTATTCCGGTATATTACACTTCCACTCATCTGGCCTTCTGTTATTTCTGCTTATATTCTCGGATTTGCACGAGCGCTTGGTGAGTTCGGCGCAACGCTGATGCTTGCAGGCAATATTCCAGGAAAAACTCAAACCGTCCCTACTGCCATATACATTGCTGTGGACAGCGGGAATACGGTCATGGCTTGGGCCTGGACGATTGCGATCGTACTTATGTCGTTCCTGCTGCTGCTTCTGACAGGACGCAGAAAAAAGAATTAGCATTGTATATATATATAAACAGAACCACTCCAATGCAGCGGCAGGAAATCAGTGAAATCAGTGTATGCAGCATAAATAATAGTTCAAACCAAACCCTTAGTTGATTTTAACGAAGGGTTTTTTGGTGCTCAATTTATTAATATATTTTCGTTTTTGGAATTATTACAATATATGGATATAAAATGGGTCCCGAAAACAATTTATTTAGTTACAATATTGTTACTTTAATGGATACCTGTTTCAAATCAATGACAATTTATTACCCGACTTAGCGGAAATTATTCGAAAAAATCCGGTTCTTTCTATGTTTTATTCCAGTAATTGGTGTACAAAAAGTAAAACAAAGGTAACATTTTTGATACTTTTTAACCTTAATTTATTATATATTAATTACAGTTAATTCATATTAAAAAAGTGTGCCGAATCTATCAGAATAGTACGGGGGACGATTTACAACATTTGGGGTGAATGCAGCAGTTAAGAAATGCTAGAGTACCTTCTACTCGAACCCGACAACTAACCTCGGAGGCAATTGGAGGAAATTTTCAGAATGAAGAAGTTTGGTAAATATATGTTGTTCTCATCCCTGCTCGCAGCTGGGTTAATCATGGGTAATGGACAAGCAGATGCATCCTCATCCAGTACCAATACGGTAAATATTCAAGTGAACAGTAATCTGATCGATTTCCCAGATGCGGAGCCATTCCTGGATCAGAATTACAGTACACAAGTGCCGGTCCGCATGCTTGCTGACGAAATGAACTATACGATTAAAGTATTTAAGAGCGGAAAAGAAACGGTGGTCAAGCTGTCCAAGGGCGGTACAACCATTCGTATTCAAACCAACCAGACGACTGCGATGGTCAATAGCAGCAAAGTAAGTCTTGGCACGCAAGTGTTCATCCGAAATGACCGTACATATGTACCCATTCGTTTTGTATCAGAAGCCATGGGCTATGACGTAACTTGGAAAAAGGATCTTATGCTGGCCATGATTAGCACAACCGGTAAAACATACAGCCCTGCACTTATTCCAAACGACCATGTCAAAGGCACCAGCATTGTAAATGAAGCGATGAATCACATCGGCGTTCCTTATGTTTACGGCGGTTCAACCACAAGCGGGTTCGACTGCTCTGGTCTGGTTAAATATGTATTCGATAAATACGGAGTATCCCTGCCGCGTACAGCAGCTACCCAATATAACCAAGGCTCATCTGTATCCAAAGGAAACCTGCAGCAAGGCGATCTGGTCTTCTTCAAGACAACAGGAAGCTCGATCTCTCATGTCGGTATCTATGTAGGAAACAATAATTTTATTTCAGCTACCAGTTCCTCCGGTGTAAAAATCGACAGCCTGGACAATACCTATTGGGGTCCTAAATACGTCGGTGCAAAAAGAGTTCTATAAAATGAAATGTATATAATTAAAACCCCTTTGCTGCTTGCCTGCAAAGAGGTTCATTATGTATGCTCTGTATTGATACCTATAGCAAAGAAGCTGCCACAGTAATTTTGTGGCAGCTTCTTTTTATATATGATATTGGATTAGTTCGTAAACAGATGATTACCGATCTGCTTGATCGCTGGACGTTCCTTGCTCCATTCGGAGGTTGCGATCTCAGGGTTATAGTAGTACAGAGCTCCACCTGACGGATCCCAGCCATTGAGCGCACTCTTTGCCGCCTTGATCGCAGTCTCATCAGGAGCCAAATTGTATTGGCCGTCATCTACGGCGGTAAACTGTCTTGGCTGCAGAATGACCTCTGTGATGGAGTCCGGGAATGCATCCGATTGAACCCGGTTTAAGATCACTGCTCCGACCGCTACTTGACCTTCAAAGGATTCTCCCCGGGCCTCGCCATGGATGGCCTTGGCTAGTTGATTCAGTGAGGTTTGGTTAATCGGTGCTTTTTTCTTAAGCACGCTGATCGTCTCTGGCCCTGCGATTCCGTCAATCTTGAGTCCAAATTGCTTTTGGAAGGAGCGAACGGCCTGCTCCGTTGCCTTACCGTAATATCCTGTTGACCCTGCATTCATAAATCCGATACTGCTTAGTCTTTCCTGCAAGTCCAGCACATCAGCACTCTGAATTCCCTGCTGCATTACCGCAGCACTTGCACCTGCCGGTGCAGCAACCGTTCCATACGCTCCCAGAAGCGCAGCACAGATCATTAGTCGTTTTGTCAGTTTTCTCATTGATGTCATTCCTCCAGTTGTGTTTGAATGTGTCGCCGAAGCAACACCTGTCATAGTTCTGCATTCAATTGAATGTATCTATAAATATAGATAAGTGTATATTTAGATATATTTGGATACAAATCGCCTCATATAGCGATGATGTCACTGCCTATATGTCAGTGCAGATATATTATGATTAATCCGCTGAAAGCTACCAATATCGAGTACTAATGATATCCTTCAGCGGATCATTCTTTTTCCAATTACAGTACAATCTCCATCTTTACAGTAAACTGTTGCATTTTATACAGAAGCGAATTGGATCCATCCGCTATTTCGTAAATACATGATTCCCAAGTGTTTGCGTCACAGGCCGGGATTTAATCCACGACGAGGATGCTGTCTTAGGGTTATAGAAATACAGAGCACCCTTGGAGGGATCATAGCCCGTCAGCGCCCTGCGGGCAGCCTCATAGGATGCAGCCGTTGGACTGCTGAGCTTACCGTCCATTGCCGGCGTAAATTGATTCTTCTGGAATATGACGTTGGTTATGGAGTCCGGAAAAGCATTGCTCTGAACCCGGTTCAGAATAACGGCACCCACCGCAATCTTACCTGTCAAGGATTCACCGCCAGCCTCATCCTGTATAATTCCTGCCAAATGCCGAAGCACCTTGTTATTGATTGGAGCAACAGCCTCAAGCTTGGACTTCGTATTAGGACCGACAACACCATCCACACTTAATCCGTAAGCTCGCTGGAATGACTTGACGGCAGCTTTCGTATGGTTACCATAGTAACCGCTGATTCCAGCCGTAAAATAATTTTTGCTATGCAGTCTTTCTTGTACTTCCACGACCTCTGCACTTTGACTGCCAAGGCGCAGTGTCGCCGCATCTGCTGATGCCGCTGAGCCCAGCACGGAAAGTGCACAGGCACATGTTATTAATAGAGTTGTTATTTTCTTCTTCATTAAGATCAGATATCCTCCAGTTTCATTCATGTTAGTCTGTATCATCAAGGACGACTGACTTCATTACTTGAAAAGGCGGAACACAAACGTTCACCTACGAACTACACTATATCACAGGTTACAAATTTGTCATATCTGACAATGGTCCTAATCTTCGAGCTCAAGCCCTTTAGTCTCTCGGCCAAGGATAAGAACCGCCGCTGCTCCTATTAGCACGGTAACGAAAAACAATACGAAGATGGATTCCACAGCGACCCCTTTTTGCACCAATAGTCCTACGAGCAGCGGTGCAAGGATCCCCCCGACCCGACCGATTGAGGCTGAAAGACCGACACCTGTAGAACGCGCCTTAAGGGGATACAGCTCCGGTGTATAGGCGTACATTCCTCCCCAGGCTCCAAGGTTAAAGAATGATAATGACATCCCTGCCAGAATCAGGCTGACTTCTGTTTCCGCATTACCGAACCACAGCGCACTTATCGCAGTCATTACCAAATATACAACGAGAACAAACTTGCGGCCGAACCTCTCGATGAAGTACGCTGCTGTGAAATATCCCGGAAGCTGGGCCAATGTCATAATCAGCACATACTGAAAGCTCTTGACCAGCTCAAAGCCCTTGATCTGCATAATGCTTGGCAGCCACAGGAACATCCCATAGTAAGAGAACACCACTGTAAACCATAGAATCCATAGCATCAGCGTCGTCTTGCGATGCTCAGTGGACCACACCGATGCAAATTTCTCGCGAAACGGAACTTTACGCAGCTCCTGCTTGTTCTCAAGCCGAGGTGAATCCTCGATGGCTCTTCGCAAGTAGAGTGCATATAGGGCAGGCAGCGCCCCGATCAGAAAAGCCACTTGCCATCCGTATTCGGGAATAACGAAAAAGGAGATCAGCGCAGATAGAATCCATCCCGCTGCCCAGAAGCTCTCCAGCAGCACAACGGCTCGTCCCCGCTCTTTGGCCGGTACAGACTCCGATACGAGCGTAGAGGCTACAGGAAGCTCTCCACCAAGTCCGACCCCGGCAATGAACCGGATAATGCATAGAAACACGTAACCTGTAGCCAGTGCCGAAATTCCGCTTGCTACAGAGAAAATAAGCAGTGTCCACATGAGGACCGCCTTACGTCCATACTTATCTGCCATCGTTCCTGCCAGCAATGCACCTACCGCCATGCCGATGGAGGTGGAGCTCGATACGAGTCCAACTTCACCCGGCGTAAGCAGCCACTCTTTGGCCAGTGCCGCAACGATAAAGGACATCATGCCGACTTCCATTGCATCGAACATCCAGCTGAGCCCTGCGCTGAACAGCAGCTTGCGCTGCTTCGGATTACGCAATACTTCTAAATTACTCATTGTAAGGTTCTGCTCCCTATCTATGTATTTGAATGAATCAACATCCACTTGAACTAAAGATCTTGCTTCGCCGGTCTTAGGATAGATTCTTCCCATCCTTCTCCAGTTTATATCTTCAGTTCATGCTAAATAACCCATCAAACTATTTATAATGGATTCTGCCAAACTGTCAACCTTTATTTAATATAAAAAGGAGAACAGTCAGCCTCATAGCTACTGTTCTCCTTGGCTACTCGTTTTTTTGTGCAAAGGTTAAATCCCCTGTTACCTTTTGGTACCATGCCTCATAATGATGGATCGCAAGTCCTGCGAAGGAACGATGGGTCGTGCCCAGCTTGCCGGCAATTTCGATCTCCGATTCCATGTTCGTTACCGGCTTACGGAAAAAGGTTAAATGCTCGCCTTCGTCGGTATGGCCGAGCTCTGCGCCGATCCACACCTTCTTATCCAGCTCGTCCGCCTCCGCAAGCTCCTCCTTGGACAGCTCATACATCTGCTCTCCGCTGTCCCTGTAAGCCATAATGGCGATGGCATCGAACCGGTCAATCACCCAGCGGCTGAACGTGCCGCTGCCATCAGGAGCTTCCCTGGAGTCAAGCCAGAACGGTACAGCAGCACTCATGTATAACCCGGCTTCTGCACCTTCCCGGCTCCATTCCTCCATGTTCTCGCTCCATTCGGCAATGACGGCTGCTTCCTCCCGTTCCCATCTTCTCAGCTGGTAGGGCTCAACATCGAATTGAACACCGTCGAACTTCTCTTCAGGGGCTGCATTCCCATTGTAGGTCTTCACCCATTCAATCCATGCCGTTCCTTCACTTCGCTTCTCCGCATAAGCCCAGTCTGCATGTCCGTTCAGCGCATGAACCGTAATATCAGCAGCATGCGCTGAACGGTTGAATGACCGATAAGCCTCATCACTTACTTCTTGCTGCGTCTGGAGGAAGACCGTGTCCACCTCCTGTTCTTTCAGGAATTGCACGATCTCCTCCGTATGCTGCTCAATAAGTGAGGCATCCCAGAGCCAGGTTGCTTTTTTCTCATCCATGACCGGTGACTTCAGCATGAAATACAGAATGAGTAAAACTACAACGATGACAATCATGAGGCTCCATTTTACCCATGCAGGATATGCATTCCATGCTTTTCCTCCTCTAATCATGGATGGTTTTATGCGAGTACCGCTTCTTCCTGCTGTGTCACCGGATGTTGTACGGAATGGCCAATTTTATAAATGTGAGGCAGCGGATAATCCTTGAACGCATTACGAGTATCCAGTACCGGCACGCCAAGGGATGCAATAACGTCATATTCCAGATTCTTATGGTTCGTAATCAGCACGATGCAGTCGTATGATTTGAACTTCTCCGGATCGTATTTCACGCTGTATACGGTAGAACCATGCTTGTCACGGAATGTGTCTGCATACGGATCGTAGTACTCAACATTCGCTCCTGCTTCCTTGAACAGCTCGTACACTTCAAGTCCAGGTGATTCGCGTAGATCGGCAATATTCGGCTTATAAGCCATACCGAGCAGCAAGATATTTGATTTGCGGACCGACTTGGCATACTCGTTCAAGATCGTCGCTGTCTTGTTCGTTACATAGTAAGGCATATTATCATTTGTATTTTGAGCAAGCTCAATGAATTGACTATAGAATCGGAAGCCCTTCGCTTTCCAGGACAGGTACATCGGATCAAGCGGAATGCAGTGGCCACCGATTCCAGGACCCGGGTAGAATGGCATAAATCCAAACGGCTTCGTTGCAGCCGCATCAATGACTTCCCAAATGTCGATGCCCATGCGGTCACACATCATCGCCATCTCGTTTACAAAAGCAATGTTTACACTGCGGAATGTATTTTCCAGCAGCTTGGACATTTCAGCTACCTTCGGATTGGAGACAGGAACTACGGTCTGTACATATTTGCTGTACAGGGCAACACCCAGCTTCAGACATTCCTCCGTTGTGCCGCCGATCACCTTAGGTGTGTTGAATGTCGTAAACCTTCCGTTGGACGGGTCGACGCGTTCCGGCGAGAAGCACAGGAAGTAGTCCTCACCTACTTTATGACCAATTGCCTCAAGCTCCTGCTCAATCAGCTCTTCGGTTGTACCTGGATAAGTTGTGCTCTCTAGTGTAATCAGCATGCCCTTCTTCATATGCTGCTTAATATTATCTACAACAGTCTCGATATAAGATGTATCCGGATCCTGATTCTCGCTAAGCGGCGTTGGGACACAAATGCTCAGTGCATCGATAACGCGAAGCATGCTGTAGTCTGTTGTTGGTTGAAAGCGTCCGCTTTGCATTACGGTCTTCAGATCCTCGGAAGTAATGTCATGGATGTAGGAATCCCCTTGATAAATTCGTTCCACTTTGGATGGGTCCAAATCAATACCGATAACGGTAAAACCCTGTTTTACCATTTCTACGGCCAGCGGCAGCCCAACATAACCTAATCCTACTACACCAAGCACCGCTTTCTTGTTCTCAATCGCATTCATTAAAGTATGGAATTGCTCTGTCACAGTACTTCACCCTCCAGATGGAATTTATAATCTATATGTTGAATCTGAGTTGCCTAATTAAGAAACTGCATTACTTTGGAAGCAGCGGCGAATGCGCGCATCCAGCTCAACCGGAGAGTACGGCTTGGTAACATAGTCGTCTACTCCTTTTTCGAAGCACTTGCTGATCGTGTCTTCAACCCGCTGATCTGTCAGCACGATGACCTTAGGCTGTATCTGCAGCTCGAGGCTCTGAATCTGATGGATAAACGACAGTCCGCTTACGCCGTACAAATTAAGCTCGGTCAAGATCAAATCCGGGTTAATCTTCTTAGCCAGTTCTATAGCGGAGAGACCGTCGACCGCTTCAAAGGTTTCATAGCCTTGCATAGACAGTCGTATTCTCAAAAACTCGCGTGTCGTCTCGTCATAATCAACGATCAGAATTTTCCCCGGTGCTGTCATCGTCTCATTCTTGGTATACAGCTGAATGTCAGTGCTTTGACTAAGCTTCGCTGACTCTGCCATATTTTTGAGCATATGCCTGCTTGGGCTGCCCATCTCAGGGAAGCCGGCAATCGTCAGCCGCGGATCCGCCTCACCGAGACGCTCCAAGAGCTCCTGCTTGATGAGCAGTGCCTGGTAATGCGTAGCGTTCAGTGTCAAGCCAGGAAGAAACACAGCGATTGTGCTCGTCTTGCTGTCCTTCCATAGCTGAAATTCTGTTTCGCAAGTACGCTCTAGAGCTTCATTCACTTCAGCCTCCGGCTGCTGCTCCATATTCTTGCAATGTACAAACACGACACCACTGGGCCTGCTCCCCATTCCTTTTAGCTGCTCCTCTAGAATGTCGTACACATTCACCGTCATTTGACGCTCAAGCGTGACCGTATTTGCCAAAGTTATTCCTCCCTTTCATCTGTTAATACTGAGATATTCACGCGGCCTCTTCCACTTTCGGCTCTTCCCAGCTCTGTCTTGTCATCGCGCCCCAGGAGTTGTTGTTCTGCATATATTGGATATGCCCTTGTACTCTCCACAGCACGCCAAGCTGGTGATATCCTACGAATTTCAAGGCCGAGAAGGTTAACATTTTTACAAGATCAGCTGGCTTCGGATAACGGCGGAAAGCAATCTCCTCTAGGATCAGCGCAGCTACACTGAGAAGATATCCGCTAAGGAAGTTCAGCAGCCCGAAGATAACAAGTACAGGCCAAGCTGTCATATCCAAGGCTACATAACCCGCTAGAGCAAGCAGCCCCGTAATACGGAAATAAGGATTCAACGCTTCAAAAAATATGTTATAAGGCATCGTCAGCAGACCCATGGTCTTATACTTTGGTCTAAACATCATATTGCCGTTCTCAATCATATTTTTTAAGTTACCGCGGCCCCAGCGCTTGCGCTGGTTGGAAATGATCTTGTACGTGTCAGGTGCTTGAGTCCAGCATACCGCTTCAGGGCAAAAAGCAACCCGATATTTAATCTTGTTCTCCAGCATGTAACGATGCAGCTTAATAATAATGTTCATGTCTTCCCCAGGATAACCCCCCCGGTATCCGCCGACAGCGATAACCGCCTCTTTGCTGAATAAACCGAAGGCTCCCGATACGATAATGAGTCCGTTTAACTGACTCCAGCCAATCCGTCCTCCAAGAAAAGCTTTTAAATACTCAATCGATTGAAACATCGGCCACATCTTCCTAGGCAGTGACACTTCCTTGACTGCACCGTTCTCGATCTTGCAGCCGTTCGCGATTCTTACATCGCCGCCGATGGCCACAGTCTCTTCCGGATTCTCCAGGTACATGCGGGCCATGCGAATCAGTGCATCCTTCTCCAGCAGGGAATCTGCATCAATGGAAGAAATCAGCGGATAATGCGAGAAGTTAATTCCGGCGTTAAGTGAATCCGCTTTGCCTCCGTTCTCTTTATCAATCAGGTACAGGAACGGATATTCCGGATTGTGATATACCCCGCGGATCGGCTCGACGTTAATGGTGCCGCGGAAGCTTGGATTTTTAATTTCTGTAAGACCAAACTCTTTGACAAGCACCTGAACGGTTCTGTCGCTAGATCCATCGTTGATGACGATAACTTCATAAGTAGGATAATTTAAGGTCATCAAGCATTTTACATTCTCGATAATGGTCAGCTCTTCATTGTAAGCCGGCACCAGCAGCGATACCGGAGGCACCACGTCTGATCCTGCAAGGCTCTTAAAGCTTGAAAACTCGGACCTGCGCCGGATGGACCATATATCCTTGTATGAGAAACAAAGAATACCAAAATACAAGACAGTAACAAACACGACGTAATATATAATGATTGTGCCGTAACCCAGCAAAATATCTCTAAGCAGTGAAATCTCCTCCAATCACGCCGGACATCCGGTTTGCATTTGCTTGCGGCGCGGTGCCGAAGTAACGATTGTAGATCAGCCTTTTCTTGTTGAAGGTCATCATCTTCTCGATCTCTTCATGCTCATTCGCCGCTTCTATGGCGCGTTCTGCATATTCCAGTGCCGTATCCTTGGCGACTCCAGTTCCCTTCAAGGCTGTCTCGCACAGCGCCTCGAAGCCTTCCTCACCAAGCTGCATCAGGCTGTTCGCACTGTTATGTCTAACGAGCCAGTCCTCATCTCCAAGTGCATTTTTGAGGAGAGGAATGCTGCCGGCTTGATGGCCTGCCCCTAACGTCTTGGCCATTTCGGCTCTGACTTCTGCCACAGGATCTCCCATCCACTCTACGATATTCCGTTCCTTAAGCACGGGATTCGTACTGAGGTACAGCTTAACCGCTTCAGAACGGATATGCAGATCCTTGGAGCCAAACAGCTGTGTTACTGCCGGCATCACTTCCGGAATAGCATGTCCAGACATTGCGACAATACCAACTTTGACGAAATCCGGATCGTCAGATTCCAGTAATTCATATAACAGCTTGCTTGATTCAAGACTTGTCTCCATCAGAATATCTGCGGCCATGCGATGTATAGGCTTGCCTTTACTGAGCAGATAACCCAGCATTTCCTTCAGCTGCGCCGGACGCTCTGCACATCTTGCTGCCGCCCGGGCGTAGATAATAGCGTAGTTGACTTTCTTCTCTTCTTTTAACAGCTCTAGAATCGGCTCTGCCGCTTCGGTGCTTCGCATACCGCCCAGCCGGTAAGCAGCCTGTATAGCCGTACCTGTCCAAGAGCTGTTCAGCAGCTTCAATTGCTCATCTACGAAGCCGGTCTCCCGCGTAAGATCACGCAGCTTGTCTGCATGCTCTCCCTTCAGCTGGTCGATCCATGCAATACACTTGTCCATAATGACTTCCCTCTCAAGCTTGGTAAGCTTGCCAATCGGAAGCCGGATGGGTTCGCTGCCTGTCAGATTAGCTTGAACGTATACGAAGTAATCCTGATGCTTCTTTGCGTACAGTTCTTTTTTTCTAAGCTTTGAATTGTGTGAATTTTTTAACGCGAATAAAATGATGATACCTGCCACGATCAGTCCTGCGCACAGGTACAAGAACGCGTACGCTAGGGCTATGTTTGAAAACATGAGTATGTGTCCTCCTTTATCGTTCCTGCTCCGTAATATCCATGAATGCCTTCTGCATCGAGTAGTAGCTCTCTTTGAGGCGCTCACTGTACTGGACAGCTTCCCACGAATTCCATGTGTATGGAGTCATCGTCGTCAGATCAAGACTCTCCTCTGAGCCTCCCGGCCAGGATACTGCCCCTGTCTCTCTCTCTGTAAGCCAAGGGATAAATCTTATTCCTTCTGTAGTAACGGTCTTGAAGGCACGCTCCTCGCCTACCGGACTGTAATCAATCACCTGATGCGAGCTCGGATCACCAAACCCAAGCAGCATCCACGGAATGCGCAGTTCAATTTCTCGGCCTTCATACTGCCACAATGTAAGTGAATCAAAGTCCTCGGACGCAGGGTCCGAGCTTCCTCTATTCAGTTTACCTATCACTTCATCCATGTAAGGATGAGCAAATTTGGTATCCGGCGGTGACATCATCAGACTGATGGCTAGTTTCCATGGCACAAAGGAAGGCGTGTCCGCCGGCTGTTCCTCAAGCATCCAATATCCTTCAGGCCCGTACATCCGCTGATTGAAATCATAGCTTTTCGCGATGTTAACCGCTGATTCCTCATCCTTGCCGACAGTAATGACCGTTTCTAGATCTCCGCCTTCCATCTTTTTGCCAGGCAGCTCCTCAGCAGGCTGATTACCTCCTGCTAATGTGTCTGTTCCAATGCTGAGCTTTGTCTTATCCGGATCAAAAGCCTCATCCAGCGTAATTCCGATATATACGTAAGCTTCATCATGAGTCATCTTCATGCTTTCGATGCCCTCAACCTTTCCCTGCCACTGCTTGACCTCTCCTTCGGCAAGTGAGCTCCAATCGTCGAGGCTTCCATCCATAAATAACTGATTCTGCTTCCCGGCTTCCATTGCGAGCACGCCAAACATCTTCTCGTTTGTCAGCACGTTCAGCCAGAACGATCTTCGATCTGCAGGAATCTCAAGCGGCATCGTATTCCACGTTTTCTTAAACCATTCATCCTGCCACATGAAGAGGATCGCTCCTGCATATCCTTCGTCATATATGTCCTTGGTGAGGGATACATTGATCTCGCCCTGCTCCTGCTCATTGTGTCCTCCCTGATCCTTTCCGCCTAATCCATAGTGGGATATTCCCAAGGAAGCCGGAACACCGTATTCTGTAATCATTACAGGCATATCGGTATACTCGGATTTAAGCTTTTGCAAGTAGGCTTTGTAGGTGTTGTACTCCCCATTGTCATCCTTAATGGTCTGAAGTGTTTCATCGGTACGGAAGAAATCAGGGTAGTACGGGTACACATGGTATGCTGCAAAATATCCACCCTGCCAATCCAGCGGCTCAATGTGTCTGGCATCCACACTAACCAGATCCTCTTCGAACAGCGGCTCACCTGGATGAGAAAGCACGTCGGTTGTCACCCAGTTCGTAAAGGTCATCGGATGCTCCCAGCCATATTGCTGTTCTTCGCTCGCTACATGATCAAGCAGCTCCGCAAGCCAGTTCTCAAACGGCGTTGCATCCTCTGTACCGGCAAAATAATTCCCGACATAACGAGGATGATCCTTATACTGCTTATTGGTGTTATCCACCATATGCGGGTCCCACTCGGTGCCTAAATGCCATGCCATCAAATATTGTCCAACATTGGCCGTATACTTTCCGCTCGACTCTCCTTGTACTGGAGGGATATCGGCATCACCGTATACTGCTGCAACGGCCTTCTCAATCTCTGACTTGAACTTCTCCTGAATGCCTTCCGCAAATGCATCCTGCTGCTCGATAAGCTGTTCCTCAGGTGACCAAATGCCTTGGATGAAATATAGCGGATGCTCTTTCCCCCTGTTGTATTCAACAAGTGCGGAATAAAATACAGGCTGATGAACGGTATACACACGAATGACGTTTGCACCCATTTCCTCAATCTGTTCGAACCACTTTAAGTAGTCCTCTTTGTCCAGCGGAAATTCCCCCGGATAGTACCCCGGCTTGGTAGAGCCCAGATTAACTCCCTTGACGAACATCTCCTCCCACACGCCCTCTTGGGTGTACTGCAGGAAACGATCGCCCTCCGTCCGGAATTTCATGCTCGTCCCATCTTCAGCAGCATAGGTGAGCTGAGCTGGTTTAAGCAGAAAATAGCCAAGCCCTCCTCCCCCGCCGATTAGCAGGACGCCTGCCAAAATCCATAGGGCAAGACGTTTTCTTTTTCGTTTGCTCATGGCTTTTGTTTCGCTCCATCTCTCTAAAATGTTGATTTCTCCGTATCAAAACATGAATCTCATGCTGATCGTTCAACTGCCTTAAAATTTTTTGCTTACTTTTTAAGATAAGCGCTCGAATGCGTTTCTCTTAAATCCAGCCCGTGACACCTGCACGGTTCATAAATAACTATATCGTCATGGTTTCACTTTTGTAACTAGGCTAATGGAAGGAAAGATGGAGATGGATACTATTGCCCATTTTGCTTGCTGTCTGCCTAAGACCTTGCCTTTTCCTCCTTGTACTTCCCTCTCTACCTGCACCCCAGCCTATGTCCCAGCCTATTTATGAGCCCTGCCCCTTTGCTGTCCGCAGTGAAGAATCCTCTGAACGCCTGTGGTTACTACGCCGATCGGCTCCATCTCACTACTGCAAAAGAGTGATTTCAGGAATCGGTTTGCGCTGTCCTCCTATAGTTTAACGCATATCCCTACCCAAAGTTACTTATGTTTTTACATTTTTACCCATAGTTATTACAAAATTGATACAATAGTCCGATAACAAAATAGCGAAAAAGCTTGATATAACAGCATTTTCGATTTTTTTCGTTTTTAGCAAAAAAGGACGTGAGTCCTGTATAGGCCTGGGTCGTATTTAATATTAATTTACATTCCCATTTTTGTATGCCTTTTCATAACTCAAAGGTCTCAAATAACTGACATGTTATGTAAAAATCCAAGTCTATTTTCCTAATTCGCTGTTCTTTTTGACAAACTTTTGAACTTTCATACGTTTTCAAAAAAATTCCGGTTGCTGTATGTATATTTCTCCGTTATCCTATTAAAATAAGAACATGTGTTCCGTTTAATCTCAACTCTGCTATAACCGTGACGTTCCTTGGTTCAATTTAATCCCAAATGGAGAGGAGGCCTGCGTTATGGAACGAATGAAACGCGTTATTATGCTGGCAGACTGCCAATCCTTTTATGCGAGCGTGGAGAAATCGGCCCATCCCGAGTATGCAAACCGGCCGCTTGTCGTAGCAGGTGACCCTGCCCGGCGTTCCGGCATTATACTGGCTGCCTGCCCTATTGCGAAGTCCTACGGAATTACAACGGCAGAACGCCTGTCCGATGCGCTTGCGAAATGTCCGGATGTTGTGGTGGTTCGGCCCCGGATGTCAGAATATATTCGTGTCTCTCTCCATATTACGGATATTCTCCAGTCCTATACCGATCTCGTTGAGCCCTATAGTATTGATGAGCAGTTCCTTGATGTTACCGGCAGCCTCGGCTTGTTCGGCAGTCCTGAGGACATTGCTCTCCGTATTCAGCAGCAGATCATGCAGGAAACCGGCGTATATGTACGACTAGGCATCAGCGATACTAAGGTTGTGAGCAAGATGGCCTGTGATCTTTTTGCCAAAAAAAATAAAAACGGCATCTATGTTCTTCCCAAAGAACAAATTGCAGATACGCTGTGGCCGATGCCCATTCGGGACATGTTTATGGTCGGCTCTCGGATGTCACGCCATTTTTACAAGATGGGGATTCATACGATCGGCGATTTAGCCCGAACCCCGCTGCCGAGACTCCGTGACCGCTGGGGAGTTAACGGAGAGGTGCTGTGGCGCATTGCAAACGGCGTGGATCAATCGCCCGTCATGCCCAGCACCTTCCACCAGCAGCAAAAAGGTATCGGACATCAAATGACGCTGCCAAGAGACTATACGACCTGGTCAGAAATTCAGGTTGTGCTGCTCGAACTATGTGAGCTTGTAGCCAGACGTTCCCGGGAGAAAAGTCTCATGGGAAGTGTTGTATCTGTAGGCTGCCGGGGCATCGATTTTGATAAACCGACCGGCTTCTCCCGCCAGATGAAGATTGAAGAGCCTACTCACATTACCGATGAGGTCTATGAAGCAGCCAAGACGCTCTTCCTGCGTCACTGGGATGGTGAGCCTGTACGGCGGATCGGCGTATCACTAACCGACCTTGTACCTGATACAGAATATCAGCTGACATGGTTTGATGAGCGTGAACAGAAGCGGGAGCTGGAGAAGGCAACTGATGAGATTAAACGAAGATTTGGAGACACCGCTATTATGCGTGCTTCCTCTCTGCAAAAGGCCGGGCAGGCACATGATCGTTCTCGTAAAATTGGAGGTCATTACCGATGAGTAAAAAGTTAGAACGCAATGGATTGTTTGAATCCTCACGTATGATGCTTCCTGAGCACCGGGAGGCCTATGTTACGCATCAGCAAAGACTCGCACCCAAGGCTCGCCCTCAGCTGGATTCTCAAGCAGCTGAAGAAATGTCGCGTTTGCTTGCTGAGTCTCTTATGCTGTATACAGAGATAACCCTTGTCCTGTTTGACGAGTGGGAAGATATACTGATGAGCGGCATCGTGGTCAAATTCGATCAGGCTTCACGCTCAATCCGCCTTCAGGATGAAGAAGGTACGCTTCATGACATTCGAATGCGGCATATTATCGAAGTTCGCTCTGGCCGTTAAATGCGTTATACTTTATTCGTAATCCCTTAGTCAGGATGCCTAGTCAGTGGATACCTAAGACCCTTTGACCAGGAGATAGGGACGATGGATAGACAGCGCTGGCTGCTTGAAAATAGAGGAGGGCTTCATGAATGTGCGGACGATTTACGCTTGGAATATCACTTGAAGAATTGATGCTCCGCTATATGCTGGAGGAGATTCCGGATTATATTGATTACAGGCCTCATTATAATATTGCGCCGACACAGCAAATTATGGCTGTCATTCATGATGGATCACAGCGACGTGCCGGAACACTGAGATGGGGACTCGTTCCTCATTGGGCCAAGGACCTCAGCATAGGGAGCCGAATGATTAATGCGCGCAGTGAAACCGTGCTGGATAAGCCTGCATTTCGGGAATCGTTTCTTCGCAAGCGATGCCTTATTCCCGCCGATGGCTTTTACGAGTGGCTGAAAGAGGAGGATGGAACCAAAACACCTTATCGCATCATCCCCCGGACGGGCTTGTTCAGCTTTGCCGGGCTGTATGATACATGGATGGATCCTGAAGGGCAGCGTGTCAGCACCTGTACGATTCTGACCACAAGCCCAAATACGCTTATGAGCCGTATACATGATCGGATGCCGGTCATTCTCTCTCCTGGCAAGGAGCAGCTGTGGCTGGATCGCACCGTGCAGCAGCCAGAAGAGCTCCTTCCGCTTCTGCGTCCTTATCCGGAGGAAGAGATGGAGGCTTATCCCGTATCACGTGCCGTGAATCGGGTCGCGAATGACAGTGTTGAATTAACACATCCTTTGGCGTAGGACCAGCACTATAGAACCAGGTAATTAATAATAAAAATCGTTCGTTTCGTTATACTCTCAATAAGCAAGGGACCTCGCAGACATCGCGAGGTCCCTTACTTTTAACGAAACATTCCCCACAGCTTGATGAGATGCAGGGTATTGTTCGGATCAATTTTTTGATCAATTACGAATTTAACGAGCTTATCTTCATCTGCGGAAGTAAATTTTTCATTCAGAATGGCTGCAGATGATTTGACCAACCGTCTGACTTTCGCACTATTTTGCAAATCGGCCTTGGTCACGCCGTCAATCAGCACTTTAACTTTTTCCTTCATCACCGGGTTCTTCATTTTGGTCTTCACCCGTTCCACCAGCTGTGGACTAATCCCATATTTTTGATAGCTCAACAGAACATCGCACCTCCCCGCCTATATCGTAGTCCTCCACTACTATATGCCGGGGCAGCTCGTCCACTTGACCTTATTTTTTATGCTAATCCATTACTTCGCCCTGGAAGATCTGCTCCCGCTGTAAATAATCGCGCAGCGGTGCATAGGCTGGCGAAGTCCAGAACGCCTCATTACCAACAAGCGAGGTTGCATCATCTCTGGCCATTTCAAGCACTTCAAAATCACTGACCATATCTGCCAGCTTGAAATCGGGCAGCCCGCTTTGCTTCGTACCGAAAAAGTCACCCGGACCACGAAGATCCAGGTCACGTCTGGACACTTCAAAACCGTCCTCCGTCTCGGTCATGACCTTCATTCGTTCTTGGCCTACCTCCGATTTCGGATCGGCAATCAGAATACAATAGGAGGCATGGGCGCCCCGACCGACCCGCCCACGAAGCTGGTGCAGCTGGGATAAGCCGAAGCGCTCTGCATCCATAATGATCATCAATGTGGCATTCGGAACATCGACGCCAACTTCCACAACCGTCGTGGATACCAGCAGCTGTGTTTCATTTTCATAAAACAGCTTCATCGCTTCGTCTTTCTCGGATGGAGTCATCCGGCCGTGCAGAAGACCCACCCTGTATTGGGGAAGCGCCTGCTGCATAGCCACATGCAAATCTATGGCATTCTGAACATCCAGCTTGTCCGATTCCTCAATAAGCGGGCAGATCAGATATGCCTGGCGTCCCAGATCCAGCTCCCGGGTAATAAAGCCGATGACCCGATCCATCATGTCATGCTTGACCCAATACGTCGAGATCGGAATCCGGCCCTTCGGCCGCTCGGAAATGGTAGAGACATCAATATCCCCAAACGCCGTAATAGCCAGCGTTCGCGGAATCGGGGTTGCCGTCATGGTCAGCACATCCGGGTTATAGCCTTTACGTCTGAGAACACTTCGCTGATTGACACCAAACCGGTGCTGCTCATCTGTAACGACAAGTCCGATATTTCTGAAGTACACATCCTCCTGAATCAAGGCATGGGTGCCAACGACAACATCAATCATTCCCATTTGCAGTCCAGACAGAATTTCTTTTCGCTTCTTCCCTGGTGTACTACCTGTCAGCAGAGCAACCTCGATCCCAAATGGAGTGAACAGCTTCTCCAGGGAGCGCATATGCTGCTCTGCCAAAATTTCGGTCGGCACCATCAAGGCACCCTGGAATCCGGAACGAACAGCCGCATACAGTGCAATAGCAGCAATGACAGTTTTGCCTGAGCCCACATCCCCTTGAAGCAGCCGGTTCATACAGTGAGGGGAGCGCATGTCCTGCAAAATTTCAAGCTCTACCCTCTTCTGGGCATCTGTCAGCTCAAAAGGCAGGCTGCGCACAAACTCGCGGATCGTTGCATTGGAAGCGGTATGTACGACTCCGTCCGTTTTCCCACGATTGATGGCCCGAAAAGCCTGCATCTTTAACTGAAACAAAAAAAGCTCCTCAAACACCATGCGACGACGAGCTTCTTGTCCCAGCTGAGGATCACCTGGCTGATGAATCAGGGCAATCGCCTTTTTCCGGGGCATCAGCTTGTACTTCCTCAGCAGCTCCTCCGGAAGCAGTTCAGGCACGATCTCTCCATACTGAAGCAGCGCCTGGTTAATCGTCTTGCGCATCCAGTTCTGCGTAATCTTCCCCCCCACAGAATAGACAGGCTGAACGGAGCCCGAGCGCACGGCCCCCTTATCAGGGAATTCTGACTCCGATACCGTCATTTGCATCCGCTTTTGATCCCATTTGCCGGTAAGCGTAATCTCCCGGTTCGGCGTCAGCTGGTCCTTCAAGAAATGCCGGTTAAACCAAGTCGCCGTAAACATAAAATCCTCTGCCATCATTCTGCAGGTCAATCTTGATTTCTTACCATATCGTTGAAGTACAGGCACACCCATAATTTTGGCTTGAACCGTCACCCGGTCCCCGTCCTTCACCTCAGTCAGTGATTTGAGACGGTAATCCTCATAACGAAAAGGAAAATATTCAAGCAAATCCTTGATCGTATAAATGCCAAAGGCGTGAAGCTCTCCTTCCTTAAGAGCACTCACGCCGCTGACCTGCTTCACCGATGTTTCTTCTAACAACATAAAGCATCCCTCATATCTTAAGCCGGCCACACAAAGATCGCGATAGTCCCGAAACCGACATGACTTCCAATGACCGCGCCGATGTTCGGATACACCACCTCGTTCAGCTCAAACCGTGTCTTCATCAGCTCCACGAAGGTTTCTGCCGATGACGGATTGGCGGTATGACCGACAGCTATATTGATTCGTTTCCCGGCAAAATCACTCTCGAACATTTGGACGATGCGTTCCATTGCCTTCTTCTGCCCTCTTACCTTCTCAACGGCATAAATCACGCCTTCTTCATCAATAGAGAGGACTGGCTTAATGTTCAGCAGTGTACCAAGAATCGCAGAGGCTTTGCCAATACGTCCGCCTTTTTGCAAATATTCCAGTGTATCAACTAGAAAATAGAGCTTGCGTTCCTTATGAAGCGTAAGGACCGCTTCAGTTATCTCCGCCGCGTTCTTCCCTTCAGAGGCAAGCCGGGCAGCATGCACCACAAGCAGCCCGTATCCATAGCTGGCCGACTTCGAGTCAATGACGGTAATATCCGCGTCACTCTCGTCTTCAAGCATGGATTTGCCAAGCACAGCGGACTGGTACGTACCGCTCATTCCTGAAGATAAATGTATAGAAACGATCTGACAGCCCGGATGGGCCTCATTCAGTTCCTTGTATACATTCATAAATTCAATCGGAGATGGCTGGGAAGTCGTTGGCAGAGCCTTAACTTCCCCAAGCTTCTCATAGAACTTGGATGCACTCAGTTCAATTCCGTCGAGATAGGACTCCTGTTCACTAAACACGACACGCAGGGGTACGATCTTAATTCCGTACTGATCCACCACCTGATCTGGAATATCAGCAGTACTATCCGTCACAATAAATACTTTGCTCATGAAGCGCTGGCCTCCTTATCTAATTTCAGGCTTCTACAGCGAACAGATAAGAGTAGACAGGCTGTCCTCCCTGATGCACTTCCACTTCCGCATTAGGATATTCAGCAGCAAGCCATGACGCGAGGCGGTCCGTTTCCGTCTCTTTCGCTTCTTCACCTGCAAGGATTGTGATAACTTCATCACCGCTTACAATCATCTTACGAAGCAGTTGCTCGCATGTATCCAGAAGTCCTTCTTCGGTAGCCACAATCTTGGAGTCATGAATCCCGATGAAATGGCCAGCTGTAATCTCAAGATCATCAAATGTAGTATCTCTCACTGCATAAGTCACTTGTCCCGAACGGACATGGGCAATGGCTTCAAGCATATTCGACTCGTTTACTTCTGCACTTTCATCCTCCTGGAACGCGAATGCAGCTGAAATCCCTTGCGGAATTGTCTTGCTCGGAACAACAGTTACCTCACGCTCGCCTTCCAGCAGATCTCGGGCCTGCTTGGCCGCCAGCACAATGTTCGAGTTGTTTGGAAGGATAAAGACGTGCTTCGCATCAATGGAATGAATCGCCTTTACAAAATCCTCTGTACTCGGATTCATCGTTTGTCCACCGGACAATACAATATCTATCCCGAGACTCTTGAACACTTCAGATATTCCCTCACCGGATGCAACCGAGATAAAACCAAATGGGGCAAGCTCATCCGCTGGAGGAATCGACGGCTCAGGTGCTGCCTCTTGTTCAGGCGGAATATCTGCAAACAATTCAGGTGCTGGCGCGATATCCATTCCGGCAGTCAGCAGATCACGATGCTGCTCACGCATGTTCAGAATATGGATCTGGGTAATTTCGCCATAGCGAAGTGCCAGATTCAGCACGTCTCCAGGCTGCTTCGAATGGACATGAACCTTGATGACTTCATCATCAGAAATGATAATAATCGAATCTCCATTTACTGACAGCGCTTTCCTGAAATCTTCCTCATCAAAATTTGTTCCGCCTGCATCTCCGAGCTGCCGATTGATAAAAAATTCCATATCATACAAGAATTCAATATCCTCTGTCTCAAGTCTTGCTTGTGCCGAAATCGGCATTTCAGGAGAAATCGGAGTCTTCGGTGCAGCAGGCGGCATTACAGGCGCTGGAGTCGCTTCCTTCACTGGTGTAGAAACGGTTTTCCCCTCTGTGTTCAGCAGGTACTCCATAAAGCCTTCATAAATATATACAAGACCTTTACCACCTGAATCTACAACACCAACCTGCTTAAGTACAGGCAGCATCTCAGGGGTCAAGGCAAGAGTTTCGTTTGCTTTTTTAAGCACTTCGCTCATGAGTTCCGTAATGTCATTGGTCCGTCTCGCATAATAACCGGCATGCTTCGCAGCTTCCTTTGCGACAGTAAGAATCGTACCTTCTACGGGTTTAACTACTGCCTTGTAAGCTGTATCCACACCGCTTTGCAGAGCAGCAGCAAACTGAAGAGTATTCAGCTCCTCATATGGGGCAGCGTAACGGCTAAAGCCCCGGAACAACTGCGATAGAATAACGCCGGAGTTTCCGCGTGCGCCCATAAGCAGGCCTTTCGATAAAATACCTGCACAGCTGCCAATGGAGCTTGCACTGTTTCTTTTTAATTCGGCCACACCGGCACTCATCGTCAAATTCATATTCGTTCCTGTATCACCGTCTGGGACAGGAAATACATTAAGGGAATTGACGTGTTCAGCATGCTTCTGCAATTGATCCGCACCGGCCAACACCATTGCGTTAAAATCTGTTCCATTTAAAGAACGTTTACTCAAGTGAGAATTCCCCTTCCTAGCATGATGCATAAGTACACTACCAGTACTAAAGACTAAGCATGCACTTAACATCCGTTGTTCCCGTCATCAGACGGGCAGCGGCTTTCTTCCGCAGTATTATGGACTATACATCATTGTACTATAATCAAGTATAGAAATAAATAAAGTTTTTGTTTTTATTGACTAAGCTTTTTCCTATATGATATTATATTTGAGTATTGTTTTATGCAGGTATATTGGATTGATTACAACCATTGACCTTGCGGATAACGGTTACTTTCAGAATAGGAGGTGTAATCTATGTCTCGCAAATGTTATGTGACAGGTAAGAAACCTGGTAGCGGTAACCACGTGTCTCACGCTAACAACCGTAACCGCCGTTCCTGGGGCGTAAACGTTCAAAAAGTCCGCATTCTGGTGGACGGTAAACCAAAACGCGTTTATGTTAGCACTCGTGCTCTGAAAGCCGGTAAAGTTACTCGCGTATAGTTGATTTTGAATACAAAGCAAAAAGCACCTTGCCATTATATGACATAGGTGCTTTTTTCATACCCGTATGTTCGCCTGCGATCCTTCAACTGCAGCCTTTTTTACGTTACTAGACGCTATGGAAACCCCTTTTTGAACCTGTTAGCTTTTCTGGAACGTGTTAAGGATCGCTTTTACAAAACCCCCCAAAAACTTTGGAAGCTTAAATGTGTAAAATTTCATAGTTCACCCTCCCATCATCCTCATGCGCTCCACCTTTTATCGTGCCAGAAGCCTTTCCTTCTACTCCGCTTATCCCTAACTGCAACGATGCAAACGAAAAAAAGGCTACATGAGAATCGCGCTCATGTAACCATGTTTATGCAGCATGTGTTCAGCCTATACCACTAAGACTAACTTAATCCTTCTGGAGGATTGGTCATAAAAATATAAGCAGATAAAATGAAGATAAAAAGGATGAAATAAAGCACAGTGAATATGATAAATGATATTCTCACTGACTTTTTATCAAACTTTTTAAAGAACCATATAACAAGGATAATACCGAGTAAGGATACCACTGCATTAATTGGAGAGGGCAGCAGTGTGAATGAGCCCAGCAGTATTCCTGTAACCATACTGGCAAGCGAAGTCCATAGCGCTTCTTTAAGTGTCATTGGTTCGTTATCCCCCAATACTATGCCGGATTTCTCTAATGGCCTCTGCACGGTCTGTACGGCCAAACACCGCGCTGCCTGCAACGAGGACGTCAGCACCTGCATCCACGACTAAAGGCGCTGTCTCCTTCGTAATGCCTCCATCTACTTCAATATGAACGTTTGAACGGCCCAATTCGTTAAGCTCATTCCGGATTTGTCTGATCTTCTGGATCGTTCTCGGAATGAAGGCTTGTCCCCCAAAGCCAGGATTGACTGTCATCACAAGCACCATATCAACATCTCCGAGCACTTCGCTGATCGCGCTGGCAGGTGTTCCTGGATTAATAGCTACCCCAGCCAGGATGCCGTGCTCTTTGATCAAATGAATGACTCTGTGCAGATGGACACAAGCCTCGGCATGAACTGTAATCATTCCTGCGCCTGCCTTAACGAAGTCGGCTATGTAGTTCTCAGGATTCTCAATCATCAAGTGGACATCCAGCAGCAAGCTGGTATGCGGCTTGAGGGACTGTACGATGGGTGCTCCCAGCGTAATGTTCGGAACGAAATGCCCATCCATGACATCAACATGGATCCAATCTGCGCCGGAAGCCTCTGCTTCGGCTACTTCTGCGCCCAGACGGGCGAAATCTGAGGACAGGATAGATGGTGCGATTAATACTGACATGTTTAGTACCTCCGTTTCTTATCTTTCATTTCCTCCAAGAACTGCACATAGTGTGTGTATCTGCTCTCGGCAATGTCGCCTTCTTCCTTGGCTCTGATCACTTGACAGCCTGGCTCATGCGTATGGGTACAGCCGCGAAATTTGCAGCCGCCGGCATATTCACGGAATTCTCTGAAGCAATCGCTCAGCTCCTCTACGCCAATCTCCAGAAAATCCAGTTGACTGAAGCCTGGTGTATCTGAAACAAACCCGCCATTATCCAGTGGAATGAGCTCTACGTGCCGGGTTGTATGCTTACCTCTGCCCAGCTTCATGCTTATAATACCTGTTTCAAGCTCCAGCCCTGGAAGCAGTGCATTCAGAAGCGAGGACTTGCCCACACCTGATTGACCTGAGAAGACGCTGATCTCTCCAGCCAGCCGCTGCTTCAAGCGATCCATTCCTGTGCCTTGACGAGAGCTGGTAATGATGACTTCATACCCTATAGACTCGTACAGACGGACAAGCTGCGCATAACGATCATCAGATTCGTCAGCAAGGTCCATTTTTGTAAGGCAGATCACTGCTTGAAGACCCGCCTGTTCAATATGAACCAGGAACTTGTCCAGCAGCTGAACATTCATATCCGGTTCCTTGAGCGAGAATACCAATACGGCGAGATGCGCATTGGCCACAGGAGGGCGGATCAGCTCGGTATCTCTCGGCAGAATTTCTTCAACCGTTCCTTCCCCGTTTTCGGTAAGCGTATATTTTACATAGTCACCTACAAGAGGAGTAATCCCTCTTTTCTTAAAAACGCCTCTAGCTCTGCATTGAACAGCAGATACATTCGTATCCGGTGTTCCGCGACCTGGAGCAGGTTTAACGTAATAATATCCGCTTAACGCTTTGATAATAACTCCCTCCAGCATAATTCACCGCCCTTTTAGGTTTGAAAAAAATTGAATTCTGATTCTTAATGAAGAACAGGCGCCCCTAAGGCGCCTAGAATGAGGAATGCAGCTGAATTTCAGTAGCCAGGTCACTCTTCACCGTCTTCATCTTCATTCTGATTGTCTCCACGGCCATTGCTGTTATTGCCGTTGTTATCGTTGTTTTCATTGCCCTCATCATTACCATTACCATTATTGCCATTATTACCTTCATTGCTCTCGTTACCCGGATCCTCTGGGTTCG
The DNA here is from genome assembly GCF_000732325.1 of Paenibacillus sp. TCA20. Classification (GTDB taxonomy): domain Bacteria; phylum Bacillota; class Bacilli; order Paenibacillales; family Paenibacillaceae; genus Paenibacillus; species Paenibacillus urinalis. The sequence goes on along the minus strand of NZ_BBIW01000003.1, from coordinate 265,395 downwards.
GCTCTTCATCCGGACCCGACCCTTCTTCACCATCTCCCGAATTGTTGTCAGGAGTAACAGCTGGTCCAATCTCCGGTGTGGTAACCGTTCCGTTCTTCGCATCAAAATATCTCACTTCAAATGTATCCATCAGCTGTCCATCACGATAAACGGATACCACTCCATCCTTGTTCGGAGCCAGAACTAGCGGTACGGTCAGCGTTTCTGTCTTCTTGATCGTCTCCGTACCATGCTCTTGGTTCTCTCCTCTGGCATCGGTGAACGTGATACGGATCTTGCTGTTCTTGCCTTCTTCATGAGGAGCTACCGAAATATGATAATTGTACTCGATCGTCTCTGGTGAATACCCCGTGCTTACATAGATCGTAATTTCTTCACCCGGAACAACTGCAGCCCCAGCATCATAAGGCCATTGCTGGGTAACCCTGCCTTTCTCCACTTCAAAGCTTGGCTCTTCTTTAACCGGTGCAACAGTCAGTTTATTCTTTCGAATCAACTCTTCTGCCTCTGCGCGAGTTTTATTGATCAGATCAGGCATTTCGACCATTTCCTGGCCTTTACTTACCCTCAGGGTGATGGTATCTACCTCCGGGTCAAAAGGCTGGCCTTCGGTAACCGATTGTCCAATCACTTCATTAACGGACTCTTCACTGAATTCCTCCGTTTTCTTGATTCGATCTTCACTCATGCCAAGTGCCAGCAATTCCTGAACTGCATCTTCATAATTTCGACCTGTAAGCCCAGGCATGGTTTCCTTCGGCTTCTCCACACTTACAGTAAGGTCAATTAGCGAACCTTTCTTCACGACAGCTCCTTCAGGCCTGCTCTGCTCGTAGACAATTCCCGGATCGACACCTTCTTTATATTCCTGGAGAACCTGATTAACCTCTATCCCTTGCTCAGCAAGCAAGGCTCTGGCTTCTTCCTCGGTCTTATCAATAACGCTGGGCACGGTTACTTCAGGCACAACAAGCGCACTCTCGACATACCAGACAACACCGGCTAGTGCAATCAGGATGAACAGTGTCAACGAGACCCAAAACGCTGCCCGCTTCTTGGATTTTTTCTTCTTGGATTTGCCGTCTGTCACTGCTTCGTCTGGAGCCATTTCAGGTGCATCCGTATAGGATGGCCCGCGTGGTTCCGGCTTGATCGCAGGAATGATACGGGTCTGATCTGTATCGAACTCATCATCGAATACAAGCTTCTCCTCATTCAGGCGATCCGGCAGCAAACAGGTCTCCAGATCGGTCAACATTTCAAGCGCTGACTGATAACGCTCATTCGGATTTTTGCGCATTGATTTAAGAATAATATTCTCAACACTCTGTGGAATCAGCGGATTAACAGCACTCGGCTCCTCGAATTCCTCCTGCAGATGCTTCAGCGCTACACTGATCGGACTCTCTCCAAGAAACGGAAGCTGTCCGGTCAGCATTTGATAGATAACAATACCAAGTGAGTACAAGTCGGATTTCTCACCTGTTACAACACCCTTGGCGTGCTCGGGAGAAAAATAATGCACTGAGCCGACGACTGAGCCGGTCTGCGTAATCGTCGTCGAGGTCACTGCACGAGCGATTCCGAAATCTGTAACTTTGACCCTTCCATTTTTGCCAATCAAAATATTATGCGGCTTGATATCGCGGTGAATAATTTGATTATGATGGGCATGATCCAGTGCATCCGCAATCTGTGCAGCAATTCTGACAGCTTCATCGACTTGAAGCGGTGCACGTTCTTTTATAATTTCATTCAGGTTCTGACCTTCGATATACTCCATCACTATGTAATGGATGTCTTCTTCCTGACCTACATCATAGATACTAACTACATTCGGATGAGACAAGGATGCAGCCGATTGGGCTTCTCGTCTAAACCGACGAATAAACTCGTCATCATGAACGAATTGCTGACGAAGCACCTTGATAGCAACATTACGTCCGAGCAAAATATCGTGCGCTTTGTATACCAGGGCCATTCCGCCTCCGCCGACGCGCTCAATCACTTCATAACGTCCGCTCAGCTGATGTCCGATCATGATTCAACCCCCTCTTCAACAACACTTAAAGGGCCCGCTGGCATTTCAAATAAAGCAACCGTAATATTATCGTCCCCTCCGGCCAGGAGTGCGAGCTGCAGCAGCCTGTCTGCCCGTTCAGACAAAGGCAGATCCGATTGCCCGATCACGGTTGCCATCTGCACACTGCTGACCAGGTTGCTTAAGCCATCACTGCAGAGCATAATTACATCCCCGGCTTCCAGAATGACAGGGTACAGATCCACAGACACATCCTCATCCGTTCCAAGCGCTCGGGTAACGACATTTTTGAGCGGATGTACATGCGTCTCTTCTTCACTGATCTGACCATTCTTGTACAGCTCATTAACTAATGTATGATCATCTGTCAATTGGACGACCTTATCGCCTGTTATTTTGTAAGCACGGCTGTCGCCAATATGGCCAATAATGCCGGAAGCATTACTCATAAGGAGCGCAACGACGGTTGTTCCCATGTTGTGCAGCTTCTCATCCCCAGCCGCTGTACGATAGATGACTTCATTCGCGTGCAGAATGGCATCGCTCAGCGCAGCACTCAGCGATGCCTCTGACAAACCGGGCTCAAGCACCGAGAGGTCATCGGATACCGTTTCTACAGCCAGTCTGCTTGCTGTATCCCCGGCAAGATGTCCGCCCATACCGTCTGCGACAATACCTAATATATATCCCTGATCCAGATGCCTTATCCAGGCGGAATCTTCATTTACCGAACGAACTCGTCCTACGTGACTCACATGCACTGTATTCATCACAGTCATATCCTCACCTCAAGCTTCCTTGTGCTTCTCCATATGCTTCGCACGCAGCTGACCACAAGCGGCTGCGATATCATGACCCTGCTCTCTGCGGATTGTTACATTAACTCCATGATCAGCGAGGATACGCTGGAACTGGAATATATCCTTGCGAGCCGTTCTGATATATTTACGCTCCGGCACATAGTTTACCGGGATCAGATTGACATGGCACAGCATGTCCTTCAGAACACCCGCAAGCTCTTCGGCATGCTCCGGCTGATCGTTAACGCCGCCGATCAAGGCATATTCGAATGTAATACGTCGTCCTGTTTTGCCTTGGTAATAGCGAAGGGACTCCATTACATCATCAAATGGGAACCGGCGGTTAACAGGCATCAGCTTCGAACGCAGCTTATCATTCGGTGCATGGATGGAGATAGCCAGGTTAATCTGGGTGTCCTCATCAGCAAATTTATAAATATTTGGAACAATACCGCTTGTCGACACTGTGATATGACGCTGACCAATATTCAGACCTTTCTCGTGAATCATCGTTCTAAGGAACTTCATCGTCTCATCGTAGTTCTCAAATGGCTCACCCGTACCCATAATTACGATACTGCTCACACGTTCATTGCGTTCATCCAGTATTTGCTGGGAGCGCACGACTTGAGCAATAATCTCACCAGCAGTCAGGTTCCGCTTCAAACCGCCCAGTGTAGAGGCGCAAAAAGTACAGCCGACTCTGCAGCCGACCTGTGTCGTCACACATACACTGTTGCCATAGTTATGCTTCATAATGACCGTCTCAATTGCGTGGTCATCATGCAGTCCGAACAGAAACTTTACAGTACCGTCCTTGGACTCAAACTTCGTAATTTCCGAAAGCGTCACGAATTGAAACTGATCATCAAGCTTCTCGCGTAAAGCTTTCGAGAGATTTGTCATTTCTGAAAAATCATTCACTCTCTTTACATAAACCCAATCGTAGATTTGAGCAGCACGAAACTTCGGCTCCCCATTCTCGACTGCCCACTGCTCTAACTCTTCGAGCGTGTAATCATATATAAAAGGCTTTGTCATTTCATTCACACCTGTTCTTTCCAATTGATCTATAGACATATTATTTCTCATTCTACCCATTTTAGCACATAATTCAGTATTCATCTATGCAGGTCTTTATGCCGGCAACTGCAAAAAGCCGCCAATACCTGACGGTTACTGGCGGCAGTCTTGTTATTGATCCACTTTTTTACGATGTTTCTACCCTTGTCAATCTTGCAATGTAAAATCCGTCGCTATGAAACTGGTGAGGCAGAATTTGAATTCCGTACTCATCCAATATGGCAGAGTGCCGCAGCTCTTCTCTCAGCGACAGATGACCTGCAGGGGCAAATTGATCGTTCTCCTTCAAGAATCGTTCTACGACACCGCCATTCTCAGCATGCTCTGTCGTACAAGTACTGTACACAAGCGTTCCTCCAGGCTTCAACAGCTTGGATACACGGCTTAGCAGCTCATATTGCAGCGCACTGATGGCTTCAACATCCTCTGGGGATTTGGTCCACCTAAGGTCCGGCTTTCTGCGAATAACCCCAAATCCAGAGCAAGGTGCATCGAGCAATATGCGGTCAAACGAAGCTTCCTTGTAGTTGGAAGCCAGATCAAGCGCATCATGGCAGACGGTCTCAATACTGGCGAGCCCCAGCCTTTCCGCTTGTCTATGAATAAGCTCTACTTTGTGAGGATGAATGTCATTAGCAATAATACGGCCTTGATCTTCCATCTTCTCACCCATATGCGAGGTCTTGCCTCCGGGTGCAGCGCAGCAGTCCAGAACGGTCATGCCTGGCTTCGGATCCACCGCTCCGGCCACAAGCATGGAGCTCTCATCCTGTACAGAGAGCATCCCTTCCTTATACCAGTCGGTAAGAGCCATATTCCCCCCACTCTTGACGATAATCCCATCATCACTGAGAAGAGAAGGCTCCACGACAAGTCCTTCCTCCTGCATCTCTTGAATTAGCTTATTTCTCGAGATCATGGTCGTATTCACCCTTACACTGACCGGAGGTGCCTCGTTGTTAGCCCTGCACATCGCTTCAGCTTCCTGCTCTCCGTATTGTTCAATCCAGCGCTGCACAAGCCATTCAGGATGGGAGTGCATCAGTGCGATGCGTTCTGCGGCAGGAAGATCTTCTGGAATCGTCAGCTTGTCCCGGTTTCTCAGAATGTTGCGCAGCACACCGTTCACCATTCCGGATATACCCTGATGGCCTTTGCGCTTGGCGATATTTACCGCTTCACTTACCGCCGCATGATCCGGCACGCGGTCCAAATATAGAATTTGATACAGACTCAGCCGAAGCAGACTGCGAACCCAGGGCTGAAGCTTGGCAAGTCCTTTGGCTACATAGGATTCAAGATAGTAATCCAATGTCTTTTGACGAGCAATGGTGCCATATACCAGCTCCGTGGCTAGTCCCGTATCAGCAGGGGTGAGATTTGCCTGTTTCAGCACTTGATTCAGAAGCAGATTGCTGTAGGCTCCTTCCTGTTCAACCGCAGCCAAGACTTGAAGCGCCGCTTCTCTGCTGGATACCTTGCGCTTACTAGAAGCTGCCGACTGAGCACCGCTCTTCCCTCTACCCTTATTGGATGTATTGCCAAGACGCGGATTATTGTTGTCTCCTGACTTCACTTCAGCACCGTCCCTGCTGTGAGCGATCCGCCGCGGGCAAAATCACCGGCAGCCATCGCCTTCTTCCCGGCAGGCTGCACCTCTGACAGCCACAGAGAGCCGTCGCCTGTCTTCACTTCAATGCCAAGCTTGGACATCCCAAGCACCGTTCCGGGCTCTGCATTCTTGCTGGCATTTGATGCTTGAAGGTAAGGCTCTGGTAGCTTGGAAGGATTGATAGTGCCCCAGACTTTGAATACCTGCTCGTCCCATAATGTAAATCCTCCAGAGTATGGAGTAAGCCCCCGTACCTGGTCATAAATTTGACGTGATTGACGAGACCAGTCGATCTTCTCATCCTCTCGGGATAGGTTCTTCGCATAAGTTGCCTCATCCTCCTTCTGAGGAGTGGCCTGCACTTTTCCCTTAGTCAGATTGGGCATCTCGCGCATCAGCAGCTCTGCTCCAGCAAGGCTGAGCTTCTCAAACATCGTACCTGAAGTATCCTCATCCTCAATTGCGACCTCTACCCTAGAGATCATATCACCGGTATCTAGACCTTCAGCCATGTACATCAGCGTTACTCCCGTAACCTTCTCACCATTCATGATCGAACGCTGGATCGGTGCACCTCCCCGATATTTCGGCAGTAACGATCCATGAACGTTAACACATCCGTACTGAGGCATATCGAGCACGGATTTCGGCAAGATTTGTCCAAAGGCAGCAGTAACAATGAGATCCGGCTTCCATTTGGCAAGCTCTGCTACAGATTCTTCATTACGAAGCCTTGCCGGCTGAAACACGGGAATACCGTGCTTCAGCGCAGCTTCTTTGACCGGAGGCGGTGTCAGAACCTTTTTTCGTCCTTGAGGTTTATCCGGCTGAGTCACTACAAGGCTGATGTTGTATCCTTCCTCAAGCAATCTCTCAAGTGAAGGCACAGCAAAGGCCGGTGTTCCCATAAAAACGATGTTCATTTCCATACCTCCTTATTTACCGCGATTCGGTTCAGCTCCGATTTCATACACTTTTTCTGCGAGATCTGTAAACAAAACACCATTGAGATGATCGATCTCATGCTGGAACGCTCTCGCGAACAAACCACTGCCCGTAACCGTAAATTCTTTGCCATCGCGGTCAAGACCCTTTACTGTTACCGTTTCAGCTCTGCGGACATCTCCGTTGTAGCCTGGAATGCTCAGACAGCCCTCCGGTCCAAATTGCTCTCCTTCCGAGCTTACAATCTCAGGGTTGATCATTTTGATCAAACCGTGATCATCGCCAACATCGACTACGATCAGCCGCTTCAAGATGCCGACCTGCGGTGCAGCAAGACCTACACCATCCGCATCATACATTGTCTCCGCCATATCATCGAGCAATTTTTGGACATTAGGTGTGATCTTCGTTACTTCCTTGGCTACCTTGTGCAATACCTCATCCGGTTCTTTTACAATCAATCGAATTGACATGCTGCTAAACACCTTCCTATGAACGTAATCATTTCAGGATTGAATCATCCTGCGTCATGTTAAATTATATGGTCTAAAATCCCGATCCTGAACTACATCACTACATCAGCATCTGTGGATCGACATCAAGGCTTATAAGCAAATCCTTACCCTGAAAATCCTGTTCCATCTTCCTCGCCATATTTTTCACAAGGCCGATGGCATCAATTTCCCCACGCCATTTTATCATACATTGAAACCTGTATCTATTTTTTAATCGCGGCATGGGCGAGGCAACCGGACCCAGCACATCAAATGCATCAGAACTAAACCGATCCAGACTGCCGAGCAGCCCCATCTTCTGCGCCTGCTCCTTGAGAAGTCTCGTGTAATTCTCCGCTGCCCTTACAAGAACAGGAAGCTGCTCATGAGAGAACGTCACCAGGATCAGCCGGCAGTACGGCGGATACTGCAGAGCACGCCTGTGACCCAGTTCATCCTTGATAAATGAGAGATAATCATGGCTTCCTGCATGCACTATGGAATAATGATCCGGTGTGTAGGATTGTACGAACACCTCTCCTGGCAGCTGATGACGGCCCGCACGGCCTGCAACCTGAGTCAGCAGCTGAAATGTTTTCTCAGCCGCTCTAAAGTCAGGCAGATTCAGCGCTGAATCTGCGGTGATCACACCCACCAGCGTCACATCCGGAAAATCAAGCCCTTTGGCCACCATCTGTGTTCCAAGCAATATATCTGCCTTCTTCTCGCGAAAAGCTTTGAGCAGCTTCTCGTGGGAGCCTTTTTCAGTCGTGGTGTCCACATCCATCCGAATGACCCTCACGCCAGGAAACAGCTTCGCAAGCTCTTCCTCTACGCGCTGAGTCCCCGTGCCAAAATATCGGATATGCTCGCTGCCGCAATCCGGACAAATCTGGGGAGCCGTTTCCGCATAACCGCAGTAGTGACATCTCAAATTGTTGCTTCGCTGGTGATACGTAAGAGAAATATCGCACTCTGGACAGCTCGCCACATAGCCGCAGCTGCGGCACATCACAAAGGTTGAGTAACCCCGGCGATTCAAGAGAAGCACCGTCTGCTCTCCGCGTTCAATCCGCTCGGCAATTCCTTGGTGCAGAGCTCTGCTGAACATCGACCGATTCCCGTCTTTCAGCTCCTCCCTCATGTCAATGATCCGTACCTTTGGAAGCTCATTGCCCAAGGCACGATAGTTCATCTCCATGAGAACCGGAGCAAATTCATCACTAGCTTGAGACCTGGCAGCATAGTAGCTCTCAAGCGAGGGCGTGGCCGAGCCTAAAATAACGGCTGCTCCATGCTGCTTGGAGCGTTCCACCGCTACATCTCTTGCATGATATTTCGGCGTCTCCTCCTGCTTATAGGAGGTCTCATGCTCTTCATCAATGATGATCAGTCCCAGCTGATCGAAGGGAGCAAACACAGCAGATCGGGCACCGATCGCCACCTTGACCTTACCCTCACGGATTTTGCGCCATTCATCATATCGCTCTCCGCCCGATAACCTGCTGTGCATGACGGCAACCTGGTCACCAAAACGCCCCTTGAATCTTTCAACCATCTGCGGTGTAAGTGAAATCTCAGGAACCAGTACAATCGCCTGGCGATTCTGCTTAATACAGCGCTGAATGGCTTGCAGATATACTTCCGTCTTACCGCTGCCTGTTACACCATGCAGCAGAAATACACCCTGCTCACGTTCATCTAACTGTCTTGCAATCCGGTCATAGACGGCCTGCTGTTCCAATGTGAGAGGAAGCGGCTCAGTTGGCTTGAAATCACGTCCACGGTATGGATCGCGGAACACTTCCACTTCAGAGATCGAGATTAAGCCCTTGTCTTCAAGCCCTTTCACTGTGGCGGCAGATACTTGAAGTGCAGACAGCACGTCTTTAAGCGGCATGGGAAGAAGCTCCTTTGCTTCGAGCAAAAAAGACAAAACCTCTTTCTGCCGTTTCCCTTTAGCCGGGAAGTCAGCTAGCGCATCTTCAGCCTCTTGCTCACTTACAGCAAGATGGACCGCCTTCAGCATCTTCTTCTGCAGCTTGTCCTTGATCATCTGTTCCTCATGCAGAATGCCGCTGCGAATTAAACGCTTGATTTCCTTAGAATGATCCGGATACCGATCACTTAGATGATCAAGTGTCACTTGTTCCTTGCTCCGTACATATCGGATGATTTCATCCTGGATGGACACATTCTCCGGTGAATCCGGCATAGCAAATAATACAGGGCCGTCGCTCGAAGCCTGAGATTCTTGCACGGTCTGCTCCTCTAATGATTCAAACCCTTCCGAAACAGAAACATAACGCTTGGATTTGCCCTTCAGCGCAGTCGGAATCATGACCTGTAAGGCCATTATCGCACTGCAGGCGTAATGCCTGCTCATCCATCTTCCAAGCTCCACCAGATCTGGCGACAGGGGTGGAACCAGGTCCAAGAGTTCGGCAATTGGCTTCAGCTTAAAATCTGTGTTTACTGCCTCTTCCAGCCCGACGACAAAGCCCTGAACCGTTCGATGTCCAAAAGGCACCCCGACACGACTTCCTACCTCTACCCAGCCCTTAAGCGATTCCGGAATCAAGTAATCAAAAGTGCGGTCCACGTCTTTGGCAGGCACGTCTACTATCACTTTTGCTATATTCACAAGCTCACTTCCTCCCATCCATTCGGGAGGCTGCAATCAGCAGTACTTGCCGTGCTACTTCTTCTTTGGCCGTCACAGGTATTTCCTTGACCAAGCCCTGCTTGTCAAAAATCTTAACTGCATTCGTATCTGTCCCGAATCCAACACCCTCTTGAGTGACATCATTAGCAACGATCAGATCCGCATTTTTACGTTCGAGCTTAGATGCTGCATGCAGCTCCAGGTCATTGGTTTCCGCCGCAAACCCGATTAAGAATTGATGTGTTTTGGCTTTTCCCAGTGCTTCAAGAATGTCAACCGTCTTGACGAGCTCCAGTGTGAGCGTCTCGCCGCTCTTCTTAATCTTCTGCTTCGCCGCCTCCATCGGACGATAGTCAGCAACCGCAGCTGCCTTAACAACGATATCGCTCTGTTCCAAACGCTCAAATACTGCCTGATGCATATCATCTGCAGACTGAACTGGAACGACGGTTATTCCTTCTGGGTACTTGACCTGTATATTAGCTGCAATTAACGTGACCTCTGCGCCCATGTCCTTAGCTGTTTTGGCAAAAGCAACTCCCATCTTACCCGAGGAATCATTGGTAATGTATCTAACTGGGTCAATTCGTTCAATGGTACCGCCTGCAGTAACTACCATTTTTTTGCCTAAGAGGGGCTTGCCTGCTTCTTCCTCACCAAAAAAACGCTCGATTACATCCACAATGGTCTCAGGCTCTTCGAGCCGTCCTTTTCCGACATACCCACAGGCAAGCTGTCCTACACCCGGCTCGATAAAATGCACACCACGTGAATATAACGTATTCATGTTATGGATCACGGCAGGATGCTCATACATGTGTACATTCATGGCAGGCGCGACCATTACCGGCGCTGTCGTTGCCAGCAATGTCGTTGTCAGCATATCATCTGCAAGTCCATGAGCCATCTTGGCAATCACATTCGCTGTTGCGGGTGCAACAAGGACCAGATCTGCTGTATCCGCTAGGTTTATATGTGAGACAACGGATGCATCACGTTCATCAAAGGTATCTGTATATACCGGATTTCGTGATAATGACTGAAGGGTCAGCTCTGTAATGAACTCCTTGGCGGATGCCGTCATGATGACGTGTACCTCTGCTCCCTTCTGGACGAGCTTACTTGTCAGCGCAGCGGCCTTATAAGCTGCAATCCCTCCTGAAACACCGAGCACAATTTTTTTACCGTTCAGCATATGCGCTCCCCCTGTTCTGATTAAGATTTGGGACTTATGCGAATTACGCGTCTAAAGAAAAAAATAACAACCTTGCGGTTGTCACTTTTATCAGGGCTGTACCTTATTCGTATTTCGCGTATAGATTATGACTGGCTGTCTTGTTGTTCTGCTTCCTCTTCGTCATGACCTTTCTCCACACGCACAAAATCACCATAGATCTCTTCAAGTGCAATACCGACTTGCTTATGGGATTTCGGGTTTCTGAGTTCGGATTTCTCACCTTCACGCAGCTGTCTGGCGCGTCTCGAAGCTGCAACCACCAGAGAGTATTTACTGTCTACCTTGTTCATCATTTCATCAATAGATGGATATAGCATGGAGCACTCCTCATTTCGATTTACTATTTATTTTACAATGTTCGGCGATGATGATCGATTCTATTCGTTTGCAAGCCAAATCAATTTCGTCGTTGACGACTGCATAATCATATTGCTGCAGCAAACTGATCTCCTGCTCGGCTACAGACATGCGGTGATCAATGGTCGCCTGATTCTCGGTGCCTCTGCCTTGAATTCGATCCTTCAATTCATCAAGAGACGGAGGCAGCAGAAATACGAAAATTCCTTCTGGAAACTTCTCTTTAACTTTGAGAGCTCCTTGGACTTCAATCTCCAAAATGATATCTTTACCGGAATTAAGAGTCTCCTCTACGAAATCACGCGGGGTTCCATAATAGTTGCCTACATACTCCGCATGCTCCAGAAGCTGATCCTTCTCAATCATATCAAGAAACTGCTCTCGACTCTTGAAAAAATAATTGACTCCGTTCTCTTCACCAAGTCTTGGCTGACGAGTTGTCGCTGACACTGAATAGATGAGTTCAGGAACTCGTTTTCTTAGAGCAGTGCACACGGTTCCTTTTCCTACACCGGACGGTCCTGATAATACAATTAGTAATCCCTTAGACATATTACACTCCATTTTATTCGTCGTTGTCATCGTCTTTAGAAGATAAACGATGGGCAACCGTCTCCGGCTGCACTGCAGACAGGATCACATGATCACTGTCTGTAATTATTACCGCACGAGTTCTGCGTCCATATGTAGCGTCAATCAACATGTGACGATCCCGTGCTTCCTGTATAATTCTTTTGATTGGGGCGGATTCAGGACTAACAATAGAAATGATGCGATTCGCCGAAACGATATTGCCGAATCCTATATTTATGAGTTTAATTGCCATATTCAGGTTCGTCCCCCTATTACTGGTGTAATCTTTGCAAAACTGAATCAATTTCATAAAAATCATTAAAAAAGCAGCTAAAGGTATTATGAAATTGATTCAACTTAGTGTTCATTGCCTATTCTAAATTCGCAGCTTGTTCTCTGATCTTCTCCAGCTCGGCCTTCATCTCGACTACCAGATTAACCAGCCCCAGGTGGTGAGCTTTAGTGCCGATGGTGTTGACTTCACGATTCATCTCCTGGATCAAGAAATCAAGCTTGCGCCCTATAGGCTCACGCACGGTGAGCAGCTCTTCGCACTGAGCCATATGACTAGAGAGACGAGTCAGTTCCTCATCTATGTTGGATCGGTCGGCAAAAATCGCGATCTCCATACCAAATCTATGTTCATCGAATGGTGCATCAGAAATTTCGGTTAATCGCTGTCTCAGCTTGCTTCGGTACTCCGTCACTACAGCAGGCGCTAACTGAACCATCGCTGCATGATGAGCCTGCAGACTCAATATTCGCGACTTCAAATCAGCGGCAAGATGACTTCCTTCACGAGAGCGCATATCAAGCAGCTCATCAAGTGCAAGTGCTAGTCCTTCCTGCAGCGCAGTCTCCCAGTTCTCGTCCTCAAAGACTGTAAGATTGCTCATCTCCTCAGAACTCACTAACACACCAGGCAGCTGCAGCATCTCTGAAATGGTCAGGTTCCCCTTCATCCCGAAGCTGGACTCAAGCTCCCTTGAAGCCTCAAGATAGGAAGCAGCCATCTGCTTGTTCAGCACAGTACCTCTGCTGCTGTCATCCAATTCTCTCGTAATGAAAACATCAATTCTGCCTCGTGCAAGTTTACGCTGTACCATTCTGCGAAGCCCGTCTTCGAAACGACTCCATTCCCTTGGCATCCTAAAGACAACTTCACAGTATCTATGGTTGACAGATTTAACTTCAAGTTGTACCTTATACCCGCCATAGCTGAGCAAATATTGACCGTATCCGGTCATACTGAATGACATCGGCATCACATCCATTATACTATTGTATCGGATAATACAGGCTTAAACAAGTACGATAATCATGGGGGATTTGCCATTAATTCATACCATTATTGCCTAATTCAGGGCTTCCTATTAGAATCTGCATACATTATTTATTTGCACTTCAGGCACCGCCTTCCTAGTAACGCCCCATAAAAACTTAAACAGGAGAGCTGCTTAATGAAAACAGAACTGAACCTTATTGTTCGTCCCACCGAGATTGATGTTAACGGCCACGTAAATAATGCGAAATATCTAGAATATCTGGAATGGGCACGAGATGAATGGTATGAAGCGGGAGGGCTGTCATACAAAACACTGCTTGAGCTTGGCTGTCAGACGGTCACCGTTAATATCAATATCAACTATCGCAAGGAATGCTATCAGGGCCAGCTCCTTACGGTCACAACAGAACAGGACAGTGCCCGGAATTCAAGTTATGTGCTTAGACAAACGATATTAAATGAAGCCCAGGAGATCTGCGCAGACGCGCTCATTACAAGCGTGACCATCGACCCTTCCACTCGAAAAAGCAGACCGATACCGGAACAGCTCCGGAACCTTTTCTCATGATCAATCAATTGCTTAAACTTAACCATCATAGTATAGAGCAACAGCACAAAAGTCCGTACCTGCAGTATTCAGCACAGCAGGCACGGACTTTTTTTCGATTTCATTCGTGATACTCTATTTGGCCGGATTTTAGGTCTTAATTACACGGCCTGATTTCTCCCACACATAGTGAGTCAGCTCTTCACTCATTCCATAGAACATGAACGGAGTCATTATATAGATTCCATTAAAATGCTCCATCGCTACGTCCAGCAGCTCCTTCGCTATTGCCGTACCCACCTTGCGGCCCTCTTCGCCTTCGAGCCCCGCCATTCTTTCTCTGACTGCGTCCGATAATTGAATACCTGGCACCTCATTGTGCAAATATTCTGCATTTCGACCACTTGCGAGCGGCATAATTCCTACAAATATCGGAATATCCAAATGGCTCGTTGCTTCCTTGAGCTGTACAAACAGCTTAGGATCATAGATTGGCTGGGTCATAATATAGTCTGCACCTGCAGCAATCTTCTTCTCGAGACGCTGTACCGCCTTCTCCAAATATTTCACATTCGGATTGAATGCGGCACCTACAATGAAGTCGGCTTTTTGCTTAAGCGGTTTACCGGAGAACGCTATTCCACTGTTCAGCTGCTTGATCATTCGTATGATTTCAAATGATGTCAGATCATAGACAGAGCTTGAATCCGGAAGGTCTCCGAACCTTGCAGGGTCCCCGGTTACTGCCAGCACATGATCAATGCCCAGCGCATCAAAGCCCATGAGATGGGACTGGGTTCCGATCATATTGCGGTCCCGGCAGGCGATATGAATCAGCGGTCTCAGGCCGGTCTGCTCCTTCGCTAAATATCCAAGCGCCATATTGCTCATCCGGGTTACCGCGAGAGAATTATCAGCCAGTGTCAACGCATCAACTCCAGCCTTCTTCAGACTCTTCGCTCCGGTTAGAAATTTCTGAATATCAAGATCACGCGGAGGGTCAAGTTCAACGATGACGGTGTGGCGTTCTTTAACCAAGTCTACAATTGTAGGATCTGTTCGAATCGTGCCTGCTGCACTTCCATCGGCAAGCGTCTCGGATACGGAGTCCGGCACCGGCAGAAGCTCATCATCGACTACCGTTAATGGAGCTGCCTCATAAGTATCAAGAGCTGATACCATGGCTTTAATATGCTCCGGTGTCGTACCGCAGCATCCGCCGATAATCCGTGCATTCAAATCAGCGAACCGGACGGCGCTCTGACCGAAGTATTCAGCAGAAGCACCATACCGGTATTCCCCGTCAACGTATTCCGCCAGACCCGCATTCGGGAATACCGACATCGGAATTCCTAAATTCTGAACAGATTCCATTGCCCGCATAATACCATTAGGACCTGTCCGGCAATTAAATCCGATTACATCCGCGCCTTCTTTATGCAGAATCGAGAACGCTTCAGGCATTGTGAATCCATCGAACGTACGGCCGACATCATCAATAGCAAACTGGCAAATGATCGGCAGATCAGTCAACTTCTTAACCTGTCGAACAGCAATGACAAGCTCCTCCACATCATAGAAGGTTTCAAGCAATACCCCGTCAATTCCCTCTCCCACTAGAGCGGATATCTGCTGTTCGAAATAAAGATTCAGCTTGGCAGCGGAAATATCTGCTCTCTTACCGGCGCGAATGGCTCCGACTGCGCCAACCACAAACCCTTTATTCCCCATGGCTTCCCGCGCAACCCTCACACCCGCCCGGTTGATTGCCTCGACTTGATCTTCAAGTCCATATTTGGATAGGTTAACGTAATTCGCAGAAAATGTATTTGTTTCAATGAGCCTAGCTCCCGCTTCAATGTATCTGCGATGAACATCCTTGACCATCTCGGGGGATGTCAGGTTTAATTCCTCGTAAGAAACTCCGACCGGCACACCCATTTGATAGAGCTGTGTTCCCATAGCGCCATCGCCAATAATGACTTCATTCTTCAACACTTCACGTAAATCCGCCATCGTTCTCCTCCCGCCAATTCCAATTTATTCACACTAATGTAACACAAATGGGAGGATTGTTTAAGCAAAAAAAGCAGGCTGCTGCTGTCCCATTACTTAGATAATAGACAAATATCTGCTTGTCAGCATTTACTTTTTCCTGCCCCTTTTATTTATGGATGCAATCAGAGAGGGCACGCAGCTCGGCCGGATTGATCGGCTGTAGACCGGACTGATCGTAGCGGACGGCAGAGCCGAAGTGGATCTCTGTTACACCGGTTTGCTCAATAAAGTTCGTGATCATTTCTCTCTTCAAGCCACTGCCCGCTAGAATACAAAGGTGGCTTCCTGCTGCCTGTTCCACAAGTCTGCGAATTTGTGGAATCGACTGGGGGGCCGGCTTCGGACCACCGGAGGTGAGAACTCTCGTTACTGCATGATACTTCGCAAGAGTACTGAGACCCTCCAGCTGATCCTCCAGCTCATCAAAGGCACGATGAAACGTCACCTGCAGATCACCAGCTGACTTGAGCAGCAGCTCTAACGTTCTAACATCGATTTTGCCATCTGTTGTCAGCGCTCCAAGTACAACGCCTGCCGCACCTGTCTGCCGGATCGCCTCAATCTCGGCAGCCATCGTTTCCACATCGGTCTCACTATAAACGAAGGAACGGCTATGTGGACGCACCATGACATGCACGGGAATGCTAACAGACTTCACCACTTGGGAGACAAGACCGATTCCTGGAGTTAATCCGCCTTCAGTAATGGCCGTAATCAGCTCCAAGCGATTGGCACCGCACTTCTCTGCCGTAACGGCGTCGTCCACGGTCGTTGCTATAATCTCTAACAGCATAACTAATCACTCCTTACCCATTTGTCGGTATTCCGTATGATTCCATAAAAAAAGCACGCCCATCAACCAAAACAATGGTTAATGGGGATGCCTTCAGATTTATAACTTTATAATAGTATTCCGATTACATCAGTTCGTAGTTCCTGTATATACAATCTCGGCAGGTCCTGACATGTATACATGGTTATCTTCCTCACTCCACTCAATATACAGGTCACCGCCCTTTAGACTGATCCAGGCTTCACGATCCGTTACATCGTTCAGAACAGAGGATACCAAGGTAGCACAAGCCCCGGTTCCACAGGCGAGCGTCGGTCCTGCGCCGCGTTCCCACACCCGCATATCTACATGCCTGCGATCCTTCACCGTTGCAAACTCCACATTCGTTTTGTTAGGGAACAACGGATGCACTTCCATTTTAGGTCCCCATGCGGCCAGATCAAAGCTCACGGCATCATCAACATAAATTACACAGTGTGGATTACCCATAGATACTGCAGTGAACCGGAAGCCGCTGCCTCCCACCTCTATAGGTTCATTCACAACTGGATTTGCATCAATTGTCGTCGGCACCTTAAGACCGTCAAGCTGAGGTTCTCCCATATCAACACGCACCGTCTCCACTTTGCCGTCCTTTACAGTCAGCTGAACGGGCTGTACGCCTGCCCCAATCGTACGAATCGTAATCTCTTCCCGGTCAATATGTCCTTTATCGTACACATATTTGGCAACACAGCGAATTGCATTACCGCATTGTTCAGCCTCTGTACCATCCGAATTAATGATGCGCATTTGGAAATCCGCAGTATCGGAAGGCAAAATAAATACAAGCCCATCTGCACCGATCCCAAAGAATCGATCGCACCATTTTATCGCCAGCTCAGCCGCGTTAGCGGGAAGCTCTTGTTCTCCATATACGACAACAAAGTCGTTACCCAGTCCATGCATTTTCGTAAATTCCATGACGTAACTCCGCTCCTTTTGGCACTCCAGATCGAAAGAACCATTCATGATAGCTATCATAAATAAGCTCATTCTCTCCAGCCAAGCTGTTTATCTCAAGTATCCTACTAAAATATGATAAGCATTTGACTTTTTCAGGATAGCATACCTCAAGGAGCGAAGGAAATCTACTTTATGCTGAAAACTTTGTATTTTTTGGTGTGTAGCCTCCGGTTGTCAATCTCCTACGGTTACGGCGTCCTCCCCATACACTGCCGATTCCAAGAAGGAATGTAGGAATTCCGGCAGCAACGATAACAAGCGCCCACTCTCTTAGATCAAGCGGTACAGTTTTGAAGATCGGCTGCAGTTGAGGCGTGTACATTACGATAAGCATCAGAATGACAGATGACAGAACCGCAAGAACCAAATATTTATTCTGCAGCGGATTGCGATGGAATATAGATCTTGAGCTTCGGCAGTCAAATACATGGATGAGCTGCGCCATGACAAGGGTTGCAAAAGCTACGGACTGGGCTTTAACAAGCTGCCCTTCACTATCGGGTGCGGCCTGTAACGTTAACCAGAATGCCCCCAGCGTACATAATCCGATCAGCACACCACGGCTAATAATCTTCCAGCCCAGTCTTCTTGCAAAAATGTTTTCTTTCGCAGAACGCGGTTTATGCTCCATTAGATCTTTCTCCGGCTGGTCGACTCCTAATGCCATCGCTGGCAGCCCGTCGGTCACAAGATTGACCCATAGAATCTGAATCGGCAACAGTGGCAGTGGTAGACCTGCCATCATGGCGAAGAACATCGTTAATATCTCTCCGACATTGGAAGCCAGCAAATAACGAATAAACTTTCTTATGTTCTCATATATATTTCGCCCTTCCTCAATAGCCGAAACAATGGTAGAGAAATTGTCATCACTTAGTATGAGAGCAGAGGCTTCCTTGGTTACATCCGTACCTGTGATCCCCATCGCAATCCCGATATCTGCGGCTTTGATCGCAGGCGCGTCATTAACACCATCTCCTGTCATAGCAACCACGTGGCCTTTGCGCTGAAGTGATTTTACGATCCTCAGCTTATGCTCCGGAGATACTCTTGCATAAACATAGGTCTGCTCGACTTCATTGTCCAGCTCATCATCACTTAATGAAGCAAGATGCTGACCTGTCAGTACCTTACCATCCCGCGGCAATATGCCAAGCTGATGTGCAATCGCCTCCGCTGTCATGGAATGGTCACCCGTAATCATGACTGTCTTGATTCCGGCTCTTCTGCAGGTTGCAATCGCATCACGTACCTCCTTGCGTGGAGGATCAATCATCCCGGCTAGGCCAACAAAGATCAGCTGACTTTCTGCTTTCTGTTCACAATCGACGTGTTCTTCCGGCTTCACTTCACGATAGGCCATGCCCAGCACTCTCAAAGCCGAGCTTGCCATTCTCTCTCCCGCTGCCGTAACCCTCTGTCTCAGCGTCCCTGTAAATGGCACTACCTTGCCTTCCCACATGATGTAGGTGCATTCCTGGATTAATACGTCCGGCGCACCTTTAGTAAAGATCAGTCTTCCGCCTTGATGCTTCATCATGACAGACATCAGCTTCCGTTCCGAGTCGAATGGAAACTCCTGCACACGCTCATATAAGCCAGACAGGCTTTGCGGTGATACACCGGCTTTGGAGGCAAGCGTAACCAGGGCTCCTTCTGTTGGATCCCCCTTCAGTCTCCACTCCGTCTCCTCCAGCAGCTTTTTGCCGTTTCGCATATCTCCGGCCGGAACCTCTTCGATCTGCGCATTGTTGCAAAGTGCACTAATCTGGAACAGTCTGCGAAGAGATTGATCACTCTTCAAGTCCACGATTTGGTCTTGATACGTAATTTCTCCGGAAGGACTGTATCCTTCCCCGGACACCTTCAGATGACGTCCGCCCTGCCATACATCCGTTACCGTCATTTTGTTCTGCGTCAGTGTTCCCGTCTTATCCGAGCAAATGACCGAGGCCGATCCCAGTGTTTCAACCGAAGGAAGCTTGCGGACAATGGCCTTCCGTTTGATCATACGCTGTACACCAAGCGCAAGCGCAATCGTTACAATCGCAGGCAGACCTTCAGGGATTGCGGCTACAGCAAGGCTCACACCTGCCAGGAACATCCCCACTGCCGGTTGTCCATGCAGAATACCTGCCACAACAACCAGAACGGTAAGTACCAGGGCAACGACGATTAATATTTTGCCTAGCTGCTCAAGTCTGCGCTGCAAAGGTGTCTCCTGCGCTTCGGTATTCTGGATCAGATCAGCGATTTTGCCCATTTCGGTATCCATGCCGGTGCGAATTACGATTCCCTTCGCTGTTCCTCTGGTCACCATCGTGCCCATGAAACCGATATTCTTCTGATCACCGAGCGGGATTTCCTCTTGCTGAATGATTCTGCTATGCTTACTAACCGGCACAGATTCTCCCGTGAGCGCAGATTCTTCAACATCACAGTTGCTGGCTGCAACAAAGCGAATATCGGCCGGAACGCGATCTCCGCTCTCCAGTATGACAATATCTCCCTGGACCAAGTTTTTGGCCGGTATTTGCATTACCTTACCGTTCCGCAGCACCTTAGAAGTCGGCGCAGACAATTTCTTGAGCGCGCTGAGCGATCGTTCGGCACGAAACTCCTGTACAAACCCAAGGATTCCATTCAGCAGAATAATCGCGATAATGGTGATAGCATCCAGATATTCGCCCAGCAGCCCGGATACAAGTGTGGCACCAACCAGAACAAGCACCATAAAATCCTTGAATTGATTCAGGAAAAGGGTGATCGGTGAGATTCCTTTCCCTTCGGACAGCTCGTTAGCTCCTGATTTTTTTTGTCTTTCTTCCGCTTCGGCTTCTGTCAGACCTATCTGCGGGTCCACATCCAGGCTGGCCCCAAGATCCTCTATGCTCATCTGATGCCAATTCTTATGCTCCATCACGTGCAGTTTCCCCTCCCGGTCTATAGTCCTGTGCCTGTCCAGTGTCATGACGTGCCCAAGTCAAAATAGGATTCAGGTTCTTCAGTAAGCACCGTCAATAATGCCGGACAAACTACTAACATTACTGTATTCGGACAAGGACTGAATTATCACATCTAAAGAGCTCTTAAGTTTTTGTCAAAACTATGGCATGATAGTAAGAAGTGAATCTAGCCGTACTCGGCTACGAATCAAAGCTTAAGATGGGAGAACACTAAAAATATGGCACTAGACGGAATCGTCGTCCGCGCTATTGTAGACGAGCTGCAAGCCTGTGTTGGCGGACGCATCAATAAAATACATCAACCTAATACGCATGATATCGTGATCAGCCTTCGAGCAGGCCGGGAGAATGCCAAGCTGCTGCTGTCAGCAAGCCCTACCTACCCGCGGGTTCATTTTACAGAGCAAACCTTCATTAATCCGACGGAAGCACCCATGTTCTGTATGCTGCTGCGCAAGCACTGTGAGAGCGGGATTATTGAGAAGATCAGTCAGGTCGGTATGGAAAGAATTATTCACATTGACGTAAGGCAGCGAGACGAGCTGGGGGATGTATCTGTAAAACGGATCATTATTGAGCTGATGGGACGACACAGCAATATTATTTTGCTGGATCCTTCATCAGGTACCATGATGGATGGTATTCATCACGTCACTCCGGCGATTAGCAGCTATCGGGTGATCATGCCCGGATTTTCTTATACCGAGCCGCCTCAGCAGAACAAGCATCATCCATTAATGGCCGACTCAGCCGTATTTGAAGCCTATACAGCCTATGAAGGGACAGCTGCTAAGTGGCTCGTCGATACCTTCAGCGGTATAAGTCCGCTAATAGCTGAGGAAATCGTGTATCGAGCCCAGCTTAGCGGAGAGCCGAAGTCTGAGGCAATGCCGAGGTTGATCCAGGCCTTCAATGAGGTGATGAGCCTTGTATCTTCGGATGAGCTCAGTCCTGTGATCGGTCAAAATCCAAAGGGGAAAATGGTGTTCTCAGCCATTCCTCTTACACATCTGAGCGAAGAGCTCACCCCATTCTCTTCCATCAGCAAATGCATGGAGGCGTATTACGGCGAGAAGGCTGAACGGGACGCAGTCAAACAGAAGGTGAGCGACCTGCTCCGCTTTTTGCAGAACGAGCGCAACAAAAATGTGAAGAAGCTGGACCACTTGCAGAAGGATCTTGCCGAAGCTGATGATGCAGATCAATATCGAATCTACGGAGAGCTTCTATTCGCATCGCTGTATGCGATCCAGAAGGGGGACAAGGAAGCTGTGCTTCCCAACTTCTATGATGAGGAGCAGAAGGAAGTAAGAATTCCGCTGGATCCGCTTCTTACACCATCAGACAACGCACAGCGCTACTTCAAGAAGTACAACAAATACAAGAACAGCCTGCAGATCATCGAGGATCAGCTGAAGAAGACTCGTGAAGAGATTGATTATATGGACAATCTGCTGCAGCAGCTGTCCATCGCCTCCATGAGCGATATTGAGGAAATTCGCGAGGAACTAGTGTCTCAGGGATACTTAAGGGATCGCAGCAAAAAAGGCTCGAAGAAAAAGAAGAAAAATAATTTGCCGACCCTGCATGTGTTCACATCATCCGAAGGCATTGAGATCTGTGTGGGCAAAAACAATCTGCAAAACGAATATTTAACTAACCGTCTTGCAAGCTCAGGAGATACCTGGCTGCATACGAAGGATATTCCCGGCTCGCATGTTGTGATTCGGTCGAGTTCTTTTGGTGAGGAGACGCTTGAAGAAGCTGCTCAGCTGGCTGCCTATTACAGCCAAGCCAAGGAATCAAGCAGTGTCCCTGTAGACTACACCCTGGTCAGACATGTGAAGAAACCGAACGGCGCAAAGCCCGGTTTTGTTATTTATGACAACCAAAAGACGTTATTTGTTACCCCTGATGAGGAGCGTATCAAACAGCTCCCAAGTACGATCAAGAACGGATCCTGACCTAGAGCAGATCATGTGAAGAACTAATGATAGACAAAACACCTTCATAAAATGCAGCCAATTTACAGGATGGCGGCACTTTTGAAGGTGTTTTTTAGATTAGGGATGGCTCAGACTGCTGCAGGTATTTTTGGTGCTTCCGTTTCATCTTACGCTGCAGTTTACTTTCCGTTTAACTGTTCCAGAACTTCTGCATCCACGGTCACACTGCCCAAATCTCCGTGAAAGACGACACCCTGTCTCTCCCCGTGAAAGTCTGATCCACCTGTCATGACAAGACTATATTTTTCAGCCATAGCTCTGTACCGTGCTTCTTCCGCCGGGCCATGATCGGAATGGTAGACCTCAATACCCTCGGGCTTGCCCTGCTCAATCATTCCCTTCACCAGCTCGTCGTCCCCATACAGACCTGGATGCGCCAGAACGGGCTTACCGCCGGCCTCTCTAATCCATTCCATCGCTTCAGCAGGTGATACACGAGGAACACTAACGAACCCCGGCTTCCCTTCAGCCAGATAGAGATCAAATGCTTCGCGCATGTTCTTAACATAACCTTTATGAACAAGTGCATCGGCAATGTGCGGACGTCCAATCGTCTCATCCTTGTCCAAAGGTCTGTTCATGACACGGATTACGTCATCCATCGTCACCGACAGCCCAAGCTCCTGCAGCTTCTCCAGAATACGCGTATTCCGCCCTTCCCGAGTACGTCTGAGAGATTCGAGCCGCTCTAGAAATTTAGCGTTGTGTATATCAACAAAATATCCAAGCACATGGATATCCTTACCTCCGGCCCGGGTGCTGATCTCGACACCTGGAACGACCTGGATGCCATATTGTTCCCCCGCCTTCACGGCTTCCTCCACACCCGAGACGGTGTCATGATCTGTAATCGCCACAGCCACAAGACCTCTAGCTGATGCAAGCCGGACATTGTCTGCAGGTGACTGCATACCGTCTGAAGCCAGCGTATGCGTATGCAAATCACAGCGGTTTATTCCGTTTTCCATAGACATAATTAGAGCACACCTTTCGTTATTCCGCTTGTCAGAGCCATTTTAATCGAAGCTCTCGTCTAAAGACTGTGCCTGCTTCTTCAAGTAATTCAAGAAGGTCACCGCCGAAATAGGCAGCATCGATGATTTAGAATACACCTCATAAAATTCTCGTTTGAACTCAATATCCTTCAGCTCCAGTACCTTGAGAAGACCGAGTGTGACTTCATGCTTCACTGAGGAAGGAGATATTATTGTTATACCCACACCTGCCTCGACGGCGGATTTAATAGCTCCTGTGCTGCCCAGCTCCATCACTGTGTTGAGCTTTGCCGGGTCCACTCCATGCTCACGAATAGCATCCTCCATGACCTGCCTTGTTCCTGATCCCTTCTCACGCACAATAAATGGATACTCAAGCAGATCATGCAGCCCAATCTCTTCTTTATAGGTCAGCGGATGATTCCCTGGGACGATCAGCTTCAGCTCATCCCGCATGGCAGGCTGAACGATTAAATCCGGATGCGAGAGCGGCGCCTCAATCATTCCAAAATTCAGCTGATGCTTCATAATTCCTTCAATAATTTGAGTCGTGTTCATCACATTCATGACAATCGATATATCGGGATGCTTCTTGCCGAAGGGTCCAAGCAGACGGGGCAGGACATATTCACCAATGGTCAGGCTGGCGCCAATCAGCAGTCTCCCCTGAAGCTTGTCCGTAAAGGAGGACATCGCTTCGTCCGTTTCACGAAACAGCTCCATGCTGCGCAGGGCATAAGGGAGCAATGCTTCTCCAGCCTCCGATAACTCGATCCTCTTCGTAGAGCGATGTATCAGCTTCGTTCCGAAGTAATCCTCCAGTGATTGAATCTGCATCGTGACTGCCGGTTGTGTCATATGTAAAGCCTGAGCTGCTGCAGAGAAGCTCCCTTTGTCCGCAACGGTATAAAAAATGTGTAGCTGGTGAAAGTTCATCTTGGTCTACTCCCCCTTAAACTTTACTTATTGTAACCGATCCACAAAAAAAAGTGTGCATATATGCACACTTTTCGAACAAAGCGATTATTCCAAGGAAAGCTCTTTCTCAAACAAAGCTACAAAGCTAGCTAGGCTCAGTGTTACTTTCTCTTACGGCTGTTCTTCACCAGCGTCATTCGTCTAGAATGCCGCAGCCAGGAATAGTAAGTCTTCAAATCACGCAGTTCAATCGTCTCTGACATCCGTCCAAGGAAAGTGACAATGATCATTTTGTGAAGCGGATTCCCTGTAATATCATATTCACCAGGCAACTCAGAGAATTCAGCAACCACGACCAGATCACCATCAATGAGATAAACATCTTGCTCATTCCGATAGTAGGGTGAAATCCTGTTCTGCTTGAGGCACTCCCAGAGCCATGCTGCAATGTTCTCAATATCGTTATTATCCTGTCTTACTCGGTCCGCATATCTTAGCTTAGCATGGTTCGTAATGACAACATCAGCTACTCTCTTATCACCTAGAGCCACATAAAAAGGTTCGTAAGTGCTCCAGCGCTGCATCAACTTGTCTCGCATGGGATATCACTCTCCACAAGATAGGTCTTTCTATCTACATATTTAACCAATATATTACAACATAAGTCCCGATAGCTCAAGGTAAAATTGCTTCCTGTGATAAGAAATTTGAGTTGTTAGTATGTTAATCAAAAAAATCATCCGACGGCAGCCCTATCTGATCGATGGAGGGATTCAAATTTATGAAAATAAAGAGCGGCCTATTGGGCCGCTCCGCCGGATTGTATATGAAATTCCCTCCCGATGTATTTACACCAGGTCAAATCCCGCCGTAAAAGCTGGTTTTGTCCGGAATGTCCTTACTGTACTCCGTTTTAATCTCATTTCGGTATGAACGTTCAATCTTGCGAACATAGGATAGTCTTTTGACATTCTTCATTGTATCCTCTGCGCGCTCTGCGTTCACATACATTACGACGTAATGCATTCTTCTTGAGATATAATGTACTGTGCCATATTTTTCTAGATTGCGAGCAGCTTTTAGATCACTGACCCATATGATATATCCTGTTCGCTGTGCAAACATGCGAAATTCACCTCTTCTTCAGATTTTGCTATATCTGTCTATTGCAAAATCCTCCTTGTACCGGCATCGGCGTTCATGAAGAACAAATCAGCCGCCGCAACCGCAGCTTCCGCCCCCGCCGCAGCCGCCTTTTGGTGAAGGATCGTTGCTAGGAACTTTAATGGAACTAGAAACAGAGAAAGCGATCGTCTCAGACATCTGATGCAGCATATCGTCTAACTGTGCCTCAGCTTCCTTAAAACGTCTAACTTCTTCATAAGTTTCAAGCTGATCCTCTACAGCCTTAACTTCGTCTTTGGCACTATGATAATTGGGGTGGAAATGCCCAAAGCGCTCCGTTTCCGCGAATAGCTCCTTCTTGTCCGAAAGACGTCGGACCCATTCTTGAATCTCTGGATTCTGCTGAACCCGCTCTTTCCAATATAAATAATCTGTTACTAACGTAGATTGGTTAATCATATCGCCTAGTTCATAGGCGTATGACAGCACTTGGGCCATATCAACCGTATTTAGCTCAGATACGCTCATGAAAATTCATCCCGATCTATATCAAAGTTCCAATTCTTTTCGGAAAAGGACTATATCTATCATAACATATCAGCCTATACATAAGAAGAGTTTTTGTCTCCATCTTGCTGGATAATTAACTTATTTTGGTAAAATAAGGGACATCTTTGTCCATTCTGAAGGTACAAGTGTACTCTTCTCGGATACGTTCGCCGCTCTATCCGGCGCAAAATAGCCGTTCACTGACCAAGGCTCGCCTCTGCCAATCGACTCCGGGATAAATTCTCTTCGTATTCCTGCACATTCGATGCCGAGCCGAATCCGCCAGGAAATAGCCTGCTGAACCATTTGTTTAGCTGTTGAAGGATGATATTCCCGCCATTCCTCATACCAGGACTTCGGTATCGATTTGAAATCAGGCAGCAGACTGGAAATGTCGGGTGTATCTTCTACCTTTTCGTAATAGTGCAGATTGTTTCCGGTATATACGAAGCCTTGTCTGCCTGTTTCTGCACAGAACCTCACAGGGAGCTCCGCCTGCTCCTTCGTCAGCGGATAGACCCGGGTATCAGGACTAAGACCTTTAATGCCCTTTGCAGGAGAGAGGCCCATCGCAGTCAGGTGTTTCTGTATTTCATTTAGCTTGTCCTTGTTTACAATAAAATGGTTCGGGCCAATGCGCTCCATATCTGAGCGCCATACCGAATAAGAAGGATGAGCCTCAATCGCATCCGCATCCTTCAGATTGGCGCATCTTAGCAGAATAACCGCTTCAAAAGTCGTCTTCCCGAGCTCAGCTCCCCATTGCTTCAGTGTTAACCGGACTTGATCGGGTACACCGGTCTCGCTGTATTGATCAAGCCACTCCATGACCGTATCCGGCTCAAGTCCATGCTCAGCCGCAAGATGAAGCCTTTCCTTGGTCAATTTGTATATCGTCATTCGATCCCTAGCCTTAAGCTCTGCACAGCCCTCCAATATCCATGTTAGACGTTTGGAAGCGCTCTGCGGCACCATGACTTCAAAGTCGGGCTGGACAAAGATCCCCGATCGATCCTCATCTCGATCCTCGGCCCGATCCGCATCTTCATCAACAGGCTCCTCAAATCGAAAATAATAAGCTCCGTCCGTAGAGGAACCTAATTCTCCATAGCCAAAGGCAGCCAGCAGACGTGCCCAGCCTGTGGCAGCATCAGCAAGCTCAGTGGATGTTATCTGTGTTGCAAATCCATTATCCACTAAGCATGTGCAGAGCATATCCAGATTGAGCCATGACCGTCCGGCATCTCTTCTTCCACAGCAGGTCAGCAGACTACGAAAGTGCTGAGCTCCCGGGCTCGATGATCCATACCTCTCTACCGCAATCTGATAAATGTTCTGCCTCATCTGTTCATTTGACAGGTCCAGCCAACTGTTCAATACATCCTCAACAATCGTGATCAGACTTTCCTCTTTGCGAACCAGACCCAGGCTGAACAGCAGATCCATGATCACTGCGATATGCACCGGATAAACATCAGGATGAGCGTAAGATAGAGCAAGCCCTTCGAAATCGGAAGACTGGAGAACGGTCATTTCCCCCAGCCTGCCCAATGTCTTCTTATGTATCGTCCCTTTGGCAGTCAGAGGCATGCCATGAATCGCAATATAAGACAGGATATGAAGGACTTCCCCTGTAATATCCGATTTCGCTTCAAGCAGGACATGCTCCGCCTTGGAATCATGATTACCTGACAGTGACAACTTAGGCAGTAAGTTTAGTTCTGTCAGCCATACTAAATGCGCAGAAGGAATATAATAGATTTGTTCTCCCCACGTTTTCTTTACCGTCTTCAACAGTTGAAGACCTCTTAACCGAAGAACCGCAAGATCCAGCTCGAGTCCGCTTAGCTGACCCGACAGCTCCGCCCGAAGCGAGTCCAGCTGCAGCGGCGAGCTGCCGAACAGCCGAAAGGCTGTCAAATACAGCAGCCTCTCCTGCTGATTTAATTGCTCTACACTTTTCTCGAATGCCATTCGTTCTGGGTTCGCCATTTTATAGGGTGGCCTCCTTCTCAGCCGCTACATGATATTCATACCCCTGCTCAATAAGAAACATTTGTCTCTTTAACGCAAAATCCTGTTCTCTTGAATCCTTGGATACCAAGGTATAGAAATAAGCTTTATTGGCCCCTTCCTTGGGACGCAAAATTCTCCCAAGACGCTGTGCTTCTTCCTGTCGTGACCCATAGCTTCCCGATACCTCAATCGCAAGCGCAGCATCAGGTAGATCGACGGCAAAGTTAGCGACCTTCGAGACAATCAGCGTAGTAATCTTTTTCTTGCGAAAATCGGCAAACAGGCGGTTTCTTTCCTGCTGAGAGGTTGCACCTGTTATAATCGGCACCTGTAATTCTTCAGCAAGCAGCTTCAGCTGGCCTACGTATTGGCCAATAATGAGTGCCGGCAGATCCGGATGACTGTCAAGCAATCGCTTCACTACTGGGAGCTTAGCAGGATTCTCAGAGGCCAGTCTAAATTTCTGCCTTGGTTCGGCATACAAGTATTTTTGCTTCAGCTCCTCCTCCATAGGTACACGAATCTCTCTGCAGTCCACCTCAGCAATCCAGCCTTGCAGCTCCAGCTCTTTCCAGGGCATGTCATAACGTTTGGGGCCGATAAGTGAAAATACATCCTGCTCACAGCCGTCCTCACGGACCAAAGTGGCAGTGAGACCAAGTCTTCTCGTAGCCTGGATGTCAGCTGTAGCCCGAAATACAGGGGCAGGAAGTAAATGCACCTCATCATATATGATGAGCCCCCAGCTGCGCTCTCCGAACAATTTCATATGTGTAAATTCATCCTTTTGGTTTTTACGATGAGTCATAATTTGATAGGTTGCCACAGTAACGGGCCTTACTTCCTTCGTCTGCCCGGAGTATTCGCCTACAGAGGCTTCCGGAATTGTCGTCTTCTCATTAATCTCCCTGATCCACTGTCTAACAGAGGTCGTGTTGGAGGTCAGAATGAGCACCTCACATTGCAGTCGTTCCATCACAGCGATTCCGATAATCGTCTTGCCCGCGCCACAAGGGAGTACGAGTACTCCACTTCCTCCAAGTCCGTCTGATCCTTCAAAGGCGTTTGCCGCTTCCATCTGATAGTCCCGAAGTTGAAATTCCTGGGTCCCCTTGCCCTGCTCTATTGATTTCCACGAGAAGGCAAGTGGACTTCCATGCTTATACCCCGCCTGGTCCATAACAGGATATCCGATACGAATGAGCTGCTGTTTAATTAGCCCGCGATCCTTCGCAGGTATTAGAAGCTTCGTATCGGTTAATCGCTCAAAAGAATACGAGGATAGCGCCTTATGTGACTGAATTTGGTCAATCCATTTGGCCTCTTCGCTTACAAGTATGCATTCTCCAGTCTCATCATCCGATTGAAGCTTTAACTTCCCATACTTTTCTACAATTCCGCGAACATCCTGAATCAGTGACGCAGGAACATTCCACCTGGACACCATCACAAGGCTCTCAATAATATCGTCAGCACTGTACCCCATAGCTGCAGCACTCCACAGGGTGAGTGGGGTCATTTTATATGTATGAAAAGCAGGAGGACTCTTCACCAGTTCCGCATAGGGTGCAATTTGTTCTCTAGCGGTCTCATAGCTTGGATGGCCTGTTTCAAGTAATATCGTAAAATCCCGCTGCACAATACAAGCTTTGTCTGTGTTCATATCTCTTCTCCTTCCAAAGAAAGAAAAGTCCAATTTCGCATGGGCGAAAATGAACTTTTCTGGTACATTTCATGCAAGTGGATGCTGGATCAATGTAAATGCTCCGAAATTTGCGTCAATGCCTCCCCGGCATTATCAGCAAGCAGATGAGTGACCGCCAAATCACCCAAAGAGACGATCCCTATCAGCTGATCCCCTTCGATGACGGGAACTCTGCGAATCTGGTATTTAGCCATCAGCTCAGCTGCTTCATCTGCTGTGGTATCCTTCGTCACGGTATGAACCTTCTTCGTCATGACCTCTTCAACACCGGTTGACCCGGAATGCTTGCCCGCATACCCTCGGAGCACAAGATCGCGGTCTGTTACGACACCAACCAGCTTAGAGCTGCTCTCCGTTTCTACGATCGGAATAAAGCCTGTATCTTGATCCTTCATCCTCACGGCTACATCATAAATATGTTTATCTGCCGAAACCGTCGCTACTCCGGTAGACATCACTTCTGACACCAATTTCTTCGTCATCCGAAGACCTCCTAATCATGAAATTTAAGCCTTTCATTTCATCATTAGGTTAACCCGATTAGGCTAAAGGTATTATGAAATTGATTCACTTATTAAACATTATGCATGCACAGTTGATGTAATATACTCTTCAGCATAGCTTTTTGTCATTTGTATGAATAATAGCATGGCATCGAGCATGGCCTGCTCGTCAAAATCAAACTTGGGATGGTGATGCGGATAGATCGCTCCGGTATTATCATTGCCCGCACCTACAAACATGAAGCAGCCCGGAATCTCCTGCAAATAATAAGCAAAATCCTCAGCCGGCATCAGTTTTGGCGTTACACGCACTCGATCTGCACCAAATGCCTTCGTTGCTGTATCAAAAAAACGGGCCGCTTCCTTGTCATCATTAACGACAGGCGGGTATCCCATCACATAATTGATGTTATAGGCGGCTCCATATGCAGAAGCTACCTGCCCTGTAAGCTGATGAACACGTTCCTTCATTACATAACGTGTCTCCTCATCAAAAGTACGAACCGTACCGCTGATTGTAAAGTTCTCTGCAATTACATTCTGTGCAGAGCCGCCTTTAATTGTCCCTATTGTTAATACTGCAGGCTGAAGCGGATCTACGGATCGACTGACAACACTTTGCATCTGGAGCACAAGTGAAGCCCCGGCTACAATGCTGTCAATACTGGTATGGGGCATTCCGCCATGCCCGCCTTTACCTGTTAATTCTATATAAAAGTCGTCCGCCGCGGCCATCATTGCTCCAGGAGTGCTGGCATATTGGCCGAGTGGAATTGGTGTCCATAAATGAATACCGTAAATCACATCGACATCCGTTAAGGCTCCGTCCGCTATCACTTTTGCCGCTCCTCCAGGAAGAAGCTCCTCGGCAGGCTGGAACAAAAACCGCACTTCGCCAATAAAATCCTCTCTGTGCTCGCTCATATATCCTGCAGTAGCCAGCAGGGTTGCCATATGTCCATCATGACCGCAAGCATGCATTGCTCCGTCTACTTGGGACTTATAAGAAGTCTCTTTCTCATCCTGAATAGGGAGTGCATCCATATCTGCACGAAGCATAATGACAGGCCCTGGTTCATTCGTGTGCAGAATGCCGATTACACCGTGTCCACCCACATTTTTCACAACCTTAAGACCAAAGGATTCAAGCTGCTCGGCAATAAATCTTGACGTATTCACTTCATGAAAGGAAAGCTCTGGATTCTGGTGAAGATAACGTCTCCACACAATCATTTGGTCAAGCCACTCGTCTAAACTGCGCTCTCTCATAAAACGCTCTCCACCCCTTCTAATGTTTTCCTATCATTGTAACAGAAATTATGCTTAAACGATATGAAATGGCAGGTTATGGAAAGCTTGCACATGCTGAGGAAACATACTATCATGATATTTGTGAACACAAAGGAGCATTGTATAAGGAGGGTTCATCTTCTATGATATTTGAGAACACGGGCTTGGACGGTCTCAAAAGCGATCTTGCGTACTTAGATGAAAGCGCGGAAAAGGCTGGCTTTGTTCGTTGGCAATGGGAATACTACCGTGCTACATACGACTACAAAATTGAAGATAGCAAATCAAAAAATGAATATTTCTTACGTATTAACACGCGTGTAATCGAGGGCAAGCTGGAGAAACCAGACACCATTTTATCTGTAGAAGCTGTATATATCGGAAGGGCAACTTTTCCTCACGGACTGGAATACGAAAGTGAAATTCCTACGCCTGTGATGAACGTTGCTAACGAGAAGATTAAGCAGCTCAAGGAACTGCTTGAAGCGTAATCAGGAACAGCCTATGAAGACCAAAGAAACAAGGCCAGTGCGAAGAGGTATGCCTGACTTTCAGTTACTCATCCTCACCTTGTTATTAGTAGGCTTTGGATTGATCATGGTTTACAGCTCGAGCGCAAGCATAGCCCTCGTCTCAGAAGATTACAACAATGATGCTCTTTATTTCACCAAGCGACAAGTGGTCTTTGCGATCCTCGGAGTTATTGGCATGTTTGTTGCCATGAACATTCCTTTTGCAAAGTACAAGCAATTATATATACCATTGTTTCTGCTAACTATCATATTACTGTTAGCTGTGTTAGTTGTAGGTGTGGAAATTAACAATGCGAAGAGTTGGTTCTCTCTGGGCCCAATGAATCTTCAGCCTTCTGAAATCGCCAAGATTTCTCTCATTTTGTATCTCTCGGCGCTGATCACCAAGAAGGGGGAGCGGTTCCGCGATCTGCGAACCGGTTATATTCCGGTCATGATTATTGTCGGCTTTGTCGCCGGACTGATCATGCTGCAGCCTGACTTTGGTACAACCTTCATTCTAGTCGCTACCTGCGGCCTTATTATCTATGCAGGCGGCGCAAGTATGAAGCATATTATGGGTTCAATAGGACTCCTAGTTGTCGGAGCAGGCATTGTCATCGGGGCAAAATATCTTATCGACTTAATGACAGGCAGTACATCCGGCAATTCCGGCAGTTATCAGCTCGCCCGGTTTACATCATTCCTGAACCCGTTCTCTGATCCTACGAATTCATCCTACAACCTGCTTCACTCCTTGACTGCAATTGGACAAGGCGGGCTGACGGGGACTGGCATTGGTCAAGGCGTGATTAAGCTGCACTATTTACCGAATGCCTTTAATGACTTTATATTTGCCGTTATCGGAGAGGAATTAGGTCTGATCGGAACGATATTGTTCCTTGGGGTTTATGTCTACTTTATCTGGCGCGGCTTTATTATTGCACTTCGCTGCAAAGACTCCTTCGGGACTCTAGTCGGCGTCGGTATTATGGGGCTAATCGCCATCCAGGCCTTCATTAATATCGGCGGGGTAACACAGACTATCCCTGTAACTGGAGTTACCCTTCCATTCATCAGTTATGGAGGTACGTCGCTGCTGATTACGATGGCCAGCATTGGTATTATGCTTAGTATCTCCCGAGAGAATAATCTTGATCAGCCGCAGGAAAGGGTCAAGTCCGTTCGCACCATAACAGAGGAGCAGCGCACCTCGCCTGCTCTCGTTAATCGCAAAGCTCAGAAGAGAACAACATCGAAATAAGTGTTGTAATAACGACAAGAGGACAGTTTGGTCACATTGACCAAACTGTCCTCTTCTGTCATTATCCGATTCCATTGCAGAAGATCAGAAAGCTGCCATTTTCATTACTGTAACAGACTTACTGCTCATCTCCCTTGAATGACACGCCTTCGACTTTCACATTCACTTCAACTACCCGCAGCCCTGTCATACTCTCTACGGCTACACGTACGTTCTGCTGAAGCATCCGGGACACCTCGTGAATTGGTGTTTCATACAGGACGATAATTCTTAGATCAATTGCCGCCTCTGTGGATCCAACCTCCACGGTTACACCCTTCTGTACATTCTTACCGCTGAGGCGCTTGGCCCAGCCTTCGGACAACCCTCCGGACATTGCTGCAATTCCCGGAGTTTCGAGTGCCGCAAGACCAGCAATTTTAGCTACAACATCATTAGAGATACGTATGTTGCCTGTTTCGATTTCGAGCTGTTCTGCCATGCCGAATCCTCCTTTGGCTTCATTACCCATATTTTAAAGCCTTTCACCCCTAAAAAGCAAATCTATATATCTAATCACTTACATAGCAAAGCCTGCTCATATTTTAGTTGAATGAGGGGATATTATAACAAGTATGTTTCTGTTCTATCAGGGGGCGATCTTTATGAACAAATTGACTTCAGTCTTGCTCATCCTTACCTTCTGTTTAAGCGCTGCAGCACATTATCTGCACCTTGATCCGCTTATACAGTTTATCCTATCTTCGATTGCCGTCATCTTCGTAGCTGCTTTTTTAGGAAAAGCAACCGAAAGCGTGGCGCACTATGCAGGGGAGCGGCTCGGCGGATTTCTCAATGCAACATTCGGAAATGCTGCAGAGCTCATCATTGCGATTTTCCTCGTTCGGGAAGGTCTGTATGATATGGTAAAAGCAAGCTTGACCGGCTCTATCATCGGGAATCTTCTGCTTGTGCTTGGACTCAGCATATTCCTCGGGGGTTTGAAATACAAAACACAGAACTTTAATGAATCGCTCGCCGGGATGAACGGCTCTCTCATGACCGTTGCCGTTATCGCCTTGTTCGTCCCAGCCGTCTTTCTTAACACCCATACGATTACAGAAAATCAGACGAAAACCTTAAGCTTGCTCGTGGCCGGCATCCTGATTGTATCCTATCTAGCCTGGATTCTGTTCTCCATGGTCACTCACAAGGACCTTCTGACGGATTACTCGGACGGGGCTGAGCCCGATCATGGTGAAAAGCCCAAATGGTCCAAGACACGTTCGATTATCTATCTTGTTGCTGCTACCGTAATGGTTGCCTTTGTCAGTGAATGGCTTGTCGGAACGCTGGAGTCGCTTACGACTCAATTCGGTTTCAGTGAAGTATTCGTAGGAGCCTTTCTTGTCGCCATTATCGGAAATGCCGCCGAGCATAGTGCTGCTGTCCTGCTTGCCATGAAGAACAAAATAGGCGCAGCTGTAGAAATTGCCGTTGGCAGCAGCCTGCAGATCGCCTTGTTCGTTGCTCCCATTCTCGTATTTGTGAGCTTCTTCTCCGGTAATACAATGGATATCGTTTTCACCACTATTGAACTTGCTGCCATTGCAGTTGCCGTGTTCATATCCAAATCCATCACGCAGGACGGTTCCACGAACTGGTATGAGGGACTGCTTCTCATGGCGGTATATTGTATTCTCGGCGTCTCCTTTTTTCTTATCTGACCGCTGACCGCTATAGTCTAAAAAACACACGAAAAAAGCATGCATCTCTCCATGCATGCTTCTATAAATGACCTTGCGCTTACTCCAGATTCCCTTTATTATTCAGCGCTTCATAGAGAACGGCTAAATTACGTTCAAGGTTATTCACCAGCTGCTTGCCTGTTTCCGCTGGAAGAAGTCCTGCACGAACAGCAAAATCAACTTCTTTGGAGAATCCAAATACTTGAGTATCTAATACTTCCTCATAGAGAGGGCAGTAACGTGTTGCCAGGTTCTCCATCTGTACTTGAATAAGCTTTTTTATTTTATCTGCATCTTCTTCAAGAAGACTCATCGCTTTAGAATTCAGTTGTTCTTGCAGATTTGATGAAGTCATGCACTCTTCCCCCCTATGTCCAGAATCTTGTACGACAATATATCATTAATATTAGACGAAAACCACGCTCAAGACAAGAACCTGCTAAAAAAAGCACCTTTACCATCAAGGTAAAGGTGCTTTCAATTGCTGCATAAGCTGTTATTCGGCTGCTATTACCACCGTCAAACCATGCTTAGCAAAGACTTCAGAGATTTCACGTTTCGCTTCATCGGCATCCGGTCCATGAACATGAAGTTCATAAGTCTTATTGCCCACTAGCGTAGTAAACAATCCAAGAATGCTTTTTACATCAATGTACTTGCTGTCTGAGTGAAGTACGATAGAAGAAGTGAACTTACTCGCAGTTTGAGCAATTTCTACAACCGCTGCATTGTTACTCGACATAGGAATCCCTCCGTCTAATATCAGATCTCTAATGTAATATAACCAGCTTTATGATACATTGAATCCGCTTTCTTAGCAACTGATTTTTCCATTACATCCATTAAACGAGATTTTCCGGATTTAATCCTTCCAGTTCTGGAATCACAAACAATCCGTCCTTGCGGATAAGAACATCATCAAAGTAGATTTCCCCGCCGCCATACTCAGGACGCTGAATCAGAACAAGGTCCCAATGGATGGATGAGGTGTTTCCGTTGTCTGTAACATCATATGCCTGACCTGGTGTAAAATGAAGACTTCCTGCAATTTTTTCATCAAACAAAATATCTTTCATTGGATGCAGGATATGCGGATTAAAGCCGATTGCAAATTCCCCAATATAACGTGCTCCTTCATCCGAATCTAGGATTTCATTCAGACGCTTCGTATCATTGCTCGTTGCTTCCACAATCTTCCCATTCTCAAATCGGAATTTGATGTTCTCAAAAGTAATGCCGTTATACAGAGTCGGTGTATTGTAGCTGATCGTTCCATTTACAGAATCACGCACAGGCGCGCTGTAAACTTCACCGTCAGGGATGTTTTTCTCTCCTGCACATTTCTCTGCACCAATGGACTTGATTGAGAAAGTGAGGTCTGTTCCCGGACCCGTAATTCGAACCTTGTCGGTCTTGCGCATAAGATCTGCCAGCGGATCTTGAGCTTTATCCATTTTGGCATAATCCAGGTTGCATACATCAAAATAAAAGTCTTCAAAAGCTTCTGTGCTCGTGTTGGCCAGCTGAGCCATACTTGCATTCGGATAGCGCAGGACAACCCACTTGGTGCGTTTAACGCGCTCTTCACTATGTACGGGATGCGAATAGAGAGAGTTATACATTTTCATCTTGTCTTCAGGTACGTCAGACAGGTCATTCGCGTTCTCGCCAGCTCGGATACCTATGTAACCATCCATCAGCTCCATACGCTTCAAATCGATCTCTGCCCAGGTCTTTAACATCTCTTCAGTAGCATTCTTGAGCATCGCCCGTTGTACGGTCTTATCTGTAAGCTGAACGAAAGCATTTCCGCCTGCTTTACCGACCTCTTCGATAATCGCGTTAATGAGATCTCGCTCAGAACCGATCATTTCAACTAGTACGTTTTCGCCTGGCTGTACATTCACTGAATAGTTCACCAAATTTTGCGCCAGCTTTTGAATTCTAGGATCTTTCATTGTATTGCTCCTCCTTCAAGTTGGTTCTTGTCTATTGTAGCACCCCTTTGTGTTTTGGGGTATCTGTTTGAGGGAACTAGACCCCCTTCAGCCAACCTGGTTTTCAGGATGGGTATCCATTGCTCAGTGATACTTACTAAAATAAATGTCTGTAATAAGCATTTCTTTCTCTTCCTTATTATTGTTATCGGTGACTTCATTCTCCGAAGAGAGTCGGATCGGTAAGCTTGATTTCTTATTCACGGTAAGATGATAAACGGATTTGACAGTTGTATTCTTCAATCTTTGGTTCAGTCCATCATTCTCTTCTTTCCAAATTTTCTCCAGCTCTTTCATGCACTGCTGGCGTTTGCTGCTGTCTACCTGGTTTGCTAGCTCTGGCAGCTCATCATGCAGCATCTGCATTTCTTTCTTCAGTTGATCGGCTACCCATTTGCTAGCTTCATCTTCAGCAAGCTCAATTCGAATCATCTGCGTTCCGCGAGGAGTTCCTGATTCATTGCTGAATGTCTTCCCTTTCATATAACCGATCTTCTCCAGCTGTTCGACCGGGTTCAATCGGGTCAAGCCGCCATACGAGCTGTCTTCCGTACGATCCGACATCCTCCACATGCCGGCCTTGCGCTCCATATTAACAGGATGAGAGTCGGTCTCTGCGTTGCTGCTGCTCGTCTCCAAACGGTCCTTGTATTCCTGATTTGTTACGACCAGCTTGTTATGGTTAGATAAAGTCCCCTTATATTCAAATTGCTGATTAAACTCGCCCTGAGTTGAAGTTCTAATTCCTGCATGGCCCTCAAAGGTCATTTCTTCCTTCCCGGCAAGACCAGAAAGAGCCCGATGAAATGTCTCCTCCGCATCAAGGGAATTGTTGAACATCCCGCATCCACTTATGCTAAATAGCGATAAAGTCAATATCAATATTAGAAAAGTGCGTAATCTTAATCCTCGCATGTAAGTCACTGCCCTTCAGGCTATAGTATCGTCGGTGGTTAGGTTTCCCGATGCACTTCGCCAATATCCAATACAGGCAAATTAAAAAACATCCGCCGTTATACTGCTTCGAGCGAATGTTCTTTATCGGTCAATCATTTTATGTTCTACTACGATTCGATTTCGGCCACCATTCTTGGCTGCATAGAGCGCCATGTCCGCACGATAAAAGAGGGATTCCAGGCTTACCTGGTCATCAAGCCAGCACCATTCCCCGATGCCTATCGATACTGTGATGGAAGGAGTCGTCGATTCAGGAACCCGCTGCCGGATCGTTTCAGCGATCATTCTGGCCTGCTCACTGCTTACCTGAGGCAAATAGATCGCGATCTCTTCGCCTCCCCATCGCGCACACAGATCATTTGGTCCAGCCGACTCGCGAATAATATTCCCTACCTGCTTGAGAACGGCATCTCCCACCTGATGGCCGTAGCTGTCGTTCACTTGTTTGAATTGATCAATATCAATGATAAGAAGGGAGCCGCAAAAATCTGTGCTCTGTCGTTCCTCAATCATTCGGTCTACATAGTGTCTGACGTATAGTCCGGTGAGTGCATCGACAGTCGCAAGCCGCTTCACTTCAGCGTGCAGCGTTGCGTTCGTAACAGCCAGCCCGATATGGACGGCTAGCATATCCAGAAATCGAAAGTTGTTATAAGAGAAATATTGCTTCTTCTGATGTGCTACGAGCACGGTGCCTTCTACCTGTCCGCTGATCCTCAAAGGAACCGCCATCATTGACATGGAGCCTGTTGTCTCCATGAAGAAGGAGCTTGGACCATTATAGCTCTCATAATTAAACAATATAAAAGGCTCGCCGCTCTTGTAAACTTGCCCGCTGATTCCTGATAAAGAAAACGTCTCGTTCCGAAGTGCAGGGACATTGGAGAACATTACATGAAATCGCTGATCCTCCGGGTCCAGCTTGAGTATACAGCAGGATTGGGCCTTGAATATCCGAATCAGCTGCTGAACTGCATACTCATATATATCCGTGAGCTGCAAACTCCGGTTCAGACGTTTGGTCAGCTCGTCAATCATCCGCAGCTCTTGAATGAGCGTGCCGGATTGCTCATGCAGCTTGGCGTTCTCATAAGCAGTGCCCGCCGTGTCCGCCATCATGGTAATCAGCTTCAGATCTACATCTTCAATCCATTCCTGATTGCCTTCGATATGAAATACACCATATGTCCCTTGTTTACCTCTGAATGGAATGCCAATCTCATATTGATGCCGAGTGGAAGGCTGGGTAATAATCCGTTCTTCAGTAAAGGCACGAACACATACGGAGCTATTGTCTCCATGCAGATACAAGGGCTTAACTCTCGGGTCATCCATGCCGCCGTCCTGGGACATATATAGCGTAAGATGGACCGCGGGAAAAAGAAAAGCAACACTGTCGAACACCTCTTCAAGCACTGCGCTCACATCCATCTTCTCCTGCATCCGCTGCACAATTTGAAGAAGGATGGATCTGCGCCGGTTTTCATTATCAGACAGCTTGTGGATATGAAGCATATCGGCTAGAAATAAATGTTCAAACCGCCGGTAAAAGCAAGTTTGATAGTGATACTTGGAGGATAAGAGCAAGTCTGCAAATCCCTCTGTCACCCTATTCTTCTTGACGGCAATACATAAGATCCCTAACTGTTTCTGCTCGCTGCGGGAATACAGAGGGAGCAGAAACAGACTGTAATCTTCAGCAAATGTTTCTTCTGACAAGCTAAGCTCGATGACCACTTCCATAGGCTCCGACTGCCCCATTCGCTCGGACAAGAAATGTTGAATCTTCTGCTGAGCCGCTTTCTTTACAGAAGAAGACCCTTCACCTTGGACAGCAAGACATGTACCACTTCCGTTCCATATCGAAAAAATGGCTTCATTAAAGGAAGGGATTGTAAGCAGTTGAATTCGCCATTCCTCAAAAGCATCCTTAAGGATCCGTTCGATGTGATCCGTATCAAATACGTTGACGTCCAAAAATTCCAGCCAGTGTTGTTCTAGACGGTGATCATTGAAGTCCTCATTAGAGTTGCGGTTATATTTCTCCGGTTCAGGTCCCTCCAGCAAGAGATCTTCCATCTTATAAGCGGATTTATGAAGGTGTTTTGTCATAAAAGCGGCACTCCTTTGCACCTTTCAGTTCAAACCA
Organism: Paenibacillus sp. TCA20; assembly: GCF_000732325.1. GTDB lineage: Bacteria > Bacillota > Bacilli > Paenibacillales > Paenibacillaceae > Paenibacillus > Paenibacillus urinalis. Next base: position 225,221 of record NZ_BBIW01000003.1, on the reverse strand, counting down.
AGAATAGCTAACCAGCATTTTATTAATGTACACGAATGTTTAAAATTAAGATACAAATCTATTTTACCCTCTTTCGTCGCAATTTGCACGGAGTTTAAGAGAAAATTGTCCTATCTTTTTAGGTCATAAGTCCTATCGACAATTTTAGACAAAATATGGATTCTCCTTTTTCTTAGCTTCATAACCACATCTTCTTGACTTCACTAGTACATTTAATATAATATATATTGTTGAATGAGACCGATATGGTCTTTAAATTTGGGCGTAACGTTGTGTCACCCTCACAGCTTATTGTAGCTGACCCGGACAGCGGCTGAACTCTCTGGATCAGAATGTATTGCCTTATAAGGCTTGCGATACAATGAGCGGCGCAAATAGAGCCCCATCATATGAAATTTATTATAAAAGGAGTTACTATAACAATGGCACGTTACACTGGTCCTAAATTTAAATTGAGTCGCCGTCTCGGCATTTCCCTGAGCGGAACTGGTAAAGAACTGAAACGCAACTTCCCTCCGGGTCAACATGGTCCTAACCAACGCAGAAAAATCAGCAACTACGGTATGCAGCTTCAAGAAAAGCAAAAATTGCGTCATATGTACGGCTTGGGTGAAAAGCAATTCCGTACTTTGTTTGCAAAAGCACAAAAAATGCAAGGTATTGCCGGTGAGAACTTCATGTTCCTGCTGGAAAGCCGTCTTGACAACCTCGTTTACCGTCTTGGTTTCTCCAACTCTCGTGCAGGTGCACGTCAGCTGGTAGCTCACGGTCATGTGACTGTTAACGGTAAAAAAGTAGATATCGCTTCTTATGCAGTAAGCATTGGCGATGTAATCGGTCTTCGTGAAAGAAGCCGCGGTCTTTCCTCTATTAAAGAAGCTTTGGAAAACCGTACACATCTTCCATCTTACCTTGAGTACAACGAAGCTGCTCTTGAAGGCAAGTTCATCCGTCTTCCAGAACGCGCTGAGCTTTCTCAAGATATCGATGAGAAGCAAATCGTCGAGTTCTACAACCGTTAATATTTAACTGGAGAACACATCCCTCGAAAGCTTGCTTTCGAGGGATTTTTAGTTGTTCCTTTTCCCTGTGAACATAGAAAAAGAGTGCCTGTCATGTCATTTGACTCAAGGCACTCTTTTTCTAATTCAGCTTATAACGAAGCTCTCAATACTTTACAGCTTGATTTTGGCAAACTTGCGTTTACCGACCTGTACGATATCGCCATCCTGCGGGGTGTACTCACTATTCGGATCTCCCCACTTCTCTTCATTAATTTTGACAGCGCCTTGCTGAATGCTGCGCTTAGCTTCTCCGTTAGAAGCCGCAAATCCAAGTGTCGTAAGCAGGCTGATCAGACGTATATTTCCATTCTCCAGCGATTCGGCCGGAATCACGACTTCCGCAATATCGTCCGGAAGTGCGCGCTGCTGGAATACCGTCACAAAGTGCTGCTGAGCTGCTTCAGCCGCTTCTTCTCCGTGGTACATACGAACAAAGGTGTAAGCGAGCTTCATCTTCGCGTCGCGCGGATGAACACTGCCGTCTTCAATACCTTGCTCCAGTGCCTTCAGATCCTCTGCACTTAGATCGGTAGCCAGCGTGTAGTATTTCATCATAAGCTCATCGGGAACAGACATCGATTTACCGTAAATTTCGTTTGGCTCCTCATCGATACCGATGTAGTTGCCAAGGCTCTTGCTCATCTTCTGAACCCCGTCCAGACCTTCCAGAAGCGGTAGCATGATGGTGGCCTGTGCTTCGTCTCCATTTTCCTTTTGCAATGTACGTCCCATCAATAGATTGAACTTCTGATCCGTTCCGCCAAGCTCAATATCACTCTTGAGAACGACAGAATCCGTTCCTTGCATAAGCGGGTAGAAAAATTCATGAATGCTGATTGGCTGGCCGCTCTGGAAACGTTTTGTGAAATCATCGCGCTCCATCATCCGGGCAACGGTTACCTTGGCAGCCAGATTCACGACTTCAGAGAAGTTCATCGGCGCAAGCCAATCGGAGTTGTTGTATACTTTTGTTTTGTTCGGATCCAATATTTTGAACAACTGCTTCTTGTATGTCTCTGCGTTGCGTATGACGTCTTCCTCACTCAATTGCTTCCGTGTCTCGGATTTCCCTGTCGGGTCGCCAATCCGGCCTGTGAAGTCCCCGATGATCAGCTGCACTTCATGACCGAGATCCTGGAATTGACGCAGCTTGTGCATAACTACAGTGTGGCCAATATGCAAATCAGGTGCGGATGGATCCATGCCAAGCTTCACTTGAAGCGGTACTCCGCTGACCACCGATTTCATGATCTTCTGCTTCAGATCCTCTTCTGGAACAATTTCGGATACTCCTCTTGATATCACATCCAGCTGACGGTTCACTTCCTCCTGCTGGGTCTTGCTGAGTTCTTCCCATTTCATCCTAACGTACCTCCTATAATATGTTCGATCCTGCTCGATCTATTTGGACACAAAAAAGCTCCTTCTCATCCCAAGGGACGAGAAGGAGCGCTCGCGTTACCACCCTAATTAAAGTGCCTGCTCTACAAATAAAAAGATAGGCACTTCCACTTCATTGACATAACGGGATTTCAACCCGGTACCAGACTAATCCTGCAATAGCTCATGGTAATTTCAACCTGCTATTCCTGTTCATCTGGACAGCTCCGGACGGTAATTCGACAAGCGGCACATACCGGTTCACACCACCCACCGGCTCTCTGACTATGTGTTATCCGCCTCCTACTGGAGTCCTTCACAGCTTTTTTCCGTATCAAGTTTTGACTTTATATATAACATATTCCGAGAAGGGATGTCAATTTCCGACCCTTGCCACCATTTGCGGGGGTTCAAAAGAGTGATTTTATGCTATAATAATGCCTGTTAAAAGGAGGAAGACATTTGATGGTTGATGATAAGGATAAAAAACCTGATGAGCAGCCTTCCCGCAAAAGAAAATTCTTAAGCAGGTTGGGTAGTTTTGTAAAATGGATGGTCGTTCTTGCTTTCGTAGGTATCCTGTTTGTCGGCGGTGCACTTACAGGTTACATAGCATCCATTGTTAAAGACGAGCCTGTCCGCTCCAGAGCTGCAATCGAACAAGCGGTGAGTGAGAATGCACTAACGGGTTTTGCTTATTTTGCAGACGGTTCAGCAATCGGTCAACTTAGGACAGAAGAAGACCGGCGTATTGTGGAACTGGAGGACATTCCTCAAATCGTGCTTGATGCAGTGACTTCTATCGAGGATGATACTTTTTATGAACATAAAGGCGTAGACATAACAGGTACTCTTAGAGCTGTCAAGGAGAGGGTGCTTAACGAGCCTGTACAAACAGGCGGGAGCACATTAACTCAGCAGCTGGCAAGACGGGTCTTCCTGAGTCTGGACAAGACGGAAGATCGGAAAGTGAAGGAAATTTTACTATCCTTGCGTTTAGAACGGTTTTTGACCAAGGATGAAATCATTACAGCTTATTTAAATAAGGTTCCTTTCGGGAATGGCTCCAGCGGATACAACGTATACGGGATCAAAGCTGCAGCCAAAGGTATTTTTAATGTGAACGATCTAAATGATCTGAACATTGCACAGGCTGCCTATTTGGCGGGTCTGCCTCAGCTTCCTTCCGCCTACTCCGCTTTTAACGGTAAAGGTGAGTTCAATGAGGACAATTTCGACAATGCCATTGAGCGTCAGGAGCGTGTGCTCGGACGTATGCTTGCTTTGGGCAAGATAACACAGGATGAACATGATGAGGCATTAGCGTTTGATCTGAAGTCATCGCTTGCACCAAGAGTGGCCAAGGCATACAATACGTATCCTTACCTTATGCTTGAAACCGAAAGACAGGCTGCCAAGGTGCTCATAGATGTGCTCTATCCTGAAGGAGAAGCTCCGGATAAATCGGACAGTGAGCTGACAGAGGAAGCGCTGCAGAAGCTTCGTACCGGCGGATATCGCGTCTATACGACAATTAATAAAAATGTCTATAAGACGATGCGTGCCATCGCCGAGGATGATAGCAACTTCTCAGCGTATAACGAGAGCAAAGGCTTAGAGCAGACGGCTGCCATGATGATTGATCACAAGACCGGAAAAATTCTCGGCATGATCGAAGGCCGCGATTTTAATACTGAGAATTTGAACTTTGCCACACAGATGGTGAGACAGCCGGGTTCAGCCATGAAGCCGATTGCCGCATTTCTTCCGGCGCTTGAAGAAGGAATTATACAACCAGCCTCCATTCTTGATGATTCGCCGATCATTTTGAAGGATGGTCAGAAGGGCTATCATATTCCGAAGAACTCAAACGGAAATTATAATGGGCTTGTGACAGCAAGATACGCGTTGAACCAATCTCTTAACATTCCAGCCCTCAAAATCTTTAATGAAGAGCTGGGTCTTCAGAAGGCTTGGGATTTCGCGAAGAGTTTAGGTATCACTACCTTGACGGATGTAGATTATACGAATGCAACTACCGGTGTACTCGGAGGTCTCACTTACGGTGTATCCGTAGAAGAGCTGACGAATGCATATGGTGCAATTGCGAACAATGGTGTCTTTAATGATGCCTACATGATTGAGAAAATTGTTGATTCACAAGGGAACATCGTATACTCCCATGAAGCAGCACCGAAGGAAGTTTTCTCTAAGGAAACAGCTTATTTGATGACAGACATGTTAAGCACGGTTATTTCGGACGGTACAGGTAAGCTCGTCAGAGACAATTTCAATAAGTATGGTGAAATTGAAATTGCCGGCAAGACAGGAACGACGCAGAACTATGCAGATGTATGGTTCCAAGGATATACACCGGATGTGACTCTCGGCGTATGGGTGGGCTATAACAACAAGGAGACTCTATCCACACTCGCTAAAGGTGCTGAAAGAGAACGGGCCCGCAGACTCTGGGCTAAAATATTAAACGAAGTCAACGAGGCTGAGCCTGACCTGTTCCCTACCAAGACCTTTACGAAGCCTGAGAATATTACAACCAAGACGGTATCCGCATACAGCGGTAAGCTCCCGACTTCACTTACCGACAAATTCGTAACGGATATCTTCAACACGAAATATGTACCGACCGAAAGCGACGATGCGGTCGCTAAATCGAAGTACATTACTTACAACGGTGTGAATTATATTCCTAGAGACGAGACACCTTCAGATATGCTGAAGGAGCAAACCGTCGTGAAGCGTGAACGTCCAATCTCTGAGCTGATTAAGCAGCTCCAGGAAGCATTTAAAGTTATGGCTGAGCATGAGCCATTATCTTACTACTTGCCGGACGATGCCGATGAAGACATGCCTAAGGAGGTTGACCCTCGTAAGGACGATGGAGCGAATCCAGATGCTCCTGGTAATGTCAGAATGACGGTGAACAACGGAAATGCAGTCATCACCTTTAATCCAAGCGCAGCTGGCGATGTCGTCGGATACAGACTATATCGGAGCATGAACGGTGGTCCGTTCCAGAATCAGGGTAAAGTTGTGCTTGCAGGCAATCCGACTTCATTTAGCAGCTATGCCGGCAGCAGCGTACAGTTCTACATCGTTGCCGTCGATGTGGCTGGCAGAGAATCAGCACCTAGTGCAATTGTCAGCAGCGGCGGTCAGGCTCCTCCTCCAGTGGAAGAGACACCTGACACTCCTATTGAGGTTCCAGGTACGGTCGTCGATCCAGATGCGAACCCGGACGGTGACACTGGAGCGAACAGCAATACCGATGCGTCAGGTGCGCCTGCAGCCCCTAGCGGCGTTTCAGCCCAGATTACAGAGCAAGGCATTGTTATCACTTGGGCGGAACAGGAAGGCGTAACAGGATTCAATGTTTACTATAGTGAAACGGGGCAGGAGCCTTTCCAGCATGTTGGAACTGCTGGTTTCACGGCATTCACTTACAATAATGCGGAAGCCAAGGGTGCATTCAGAGTAACCGCGGTTAACGCGGCTGGAGAATCCAGTCCGTCAGCACCAGTAAGTCCTTAAACATTGGCTATAGAAGTAAAAAAAGCTAACGTAAGTCTTAAACTTACGTTAGCTTTTTGTTATATATTCGAGTTTTTTGATTAAGTCATAATATTAACACGGACGATCATCCTAATCTTCAATCGTGGACAAATCGCCAGCAGGTAAATCAAGCTCCCACGCTTTAAGCACTCTTCGCATAATCTTCCCTGATCGAGTCTTCGGTAATTTATCCTTAAACTCTATTTCGCGAGGTGCTGCATGAGCCGATAAGCCCTCTTTTACAAAACGGTAAATATCGTCCTTCAATTCCTGTGTAGGTTCATAGCCTTCTCGTAAGGAGACAAAGGCCTTAATAATCTCACCTCGAACGAGATCCGGTTTACCAATTACGCCCGCTTCTGCAACTGCTGGATGCTCTACGAGCTTGCTCTCTACTTCAAAAGGACCGATTCGTTCGCCAGAAGAGTTGATGACATCGTCAATTCTGCCTTGGAACCAAAAATACCCGTCCTCATCCATATAAGCTGAATCCCCGGATACATACCAGCCAGGAATACGAAAATATTCGTCGTATTTGGGCTGATTGTTCCACACCTGTCTCATCATGGAAGGCCACGGTGTCTTAATTGCCAGATTACCCATGGAATACGGAGGAAGCTCCTCCCCTTGATCATTAATAATTGCAGCCTCAATACCCGGGAGCGGTTTACCCATTGAGCCCGGCTTAATCACCATACCTGGATAGTTACAGATAAGCTGAGCTCCGGTCTCCGTCATCCACCAGGTATCATGAATGCGCTGATTGTAGGCTTTGGTTCCCCATCTGACCACCTCAGGATTCAAAGGCTCGCCTACGGAGAGTACATGACGCAGAGTAGACAAATCAAATTGCTTAATGACCTCATCCCCTGCACTCATCAGCATTCGAAATGCTGTAGGAGCACTGTACCACACCGTAACTTTATTATTGACAATCGTTTGATACCAATCCTGTGGACTGAATCTGCCGCCTCTGATCACGTTCGTGACTCCATTCAACCAAGGCGCAAAAATACCATAAGACGTACCCGTCACCCATCCAGGATCCGCGGTACACCAATAAATATCATCCTCTCGTAAATCCAGGACGACCTTCCCTGTATAGTAATGCTGAATCATTGCGTTGTGAACGTGATAGACCCCTTTGGGCTTGCCAGTCGATCCGGAGGTATAGTGCAGAATCATACCGTCTTCCAGACTAAGCCACTCCAGCTCCAGCTCATCTGAAGCCGCTGCCATCTCTGCATCGTAGTCAATAAAGCCCTCTTGCTCCTGTGCTCCGCCGCCCACGACGAAAATATGCTTCAGCTGAGGCAGTTCGTCACGATTGATACGCGGCAGCAGCTGCGGAACGGTGATCAGTGCTACCGCTTCACTATCAAGCAGACGATCCTTCACTGCCGTTTCCATGAAGGCTTCAAATAACGGACCCACTATAGCTCCGACCTTCAATGTACCTAGCAGACTCAAGTACAGCTCAGGGCTTCTTGGCATAAAAATAAAGACCCGATCACCTTTGGATATTCCGTACTTACGGAGTACATTACCAAATCGATTAGAGCCTTCACTAAGATCCAGGAAGCTGTACGCTTCCTCTCTGACCGCATCACTGTAGAGGAGCGCTGTACGTGCCCCATTACCTTCGTCCACATGACGATCAATCGCTTCATATGCCATATTTACTTTGCCTGTTTCATACCACGTAAAGTGCTTCTTCACTTCTTCCCAGCTAAATTGCTCACGAGCCTGTGTGTAATCTCCCAGATTACTACGCTCTACGACAGTCGCGATAAATTCATTTTGATCATGACTCATTGCCTTCAGAGCCTCCTCAGTTACATTTTCACAATGTACAGGTTAGTTAGCGCTTACAAATTTGTGATGACCTGAATCAAATTCATAACTCACTTTCATGCAAAATTTGATTCAACTTACCGACGTATCCGAGTTACTGCGGCTATTGCTAGAAATGTGAAAACTTTATGTCTGGAATATTATAGCATAGTTTGAGATTGTGTTAATATTTCCTTTTCATTTTTTTGGTTATTTGTTATAAGTAGAGAGAACACGCTATGACACTCCAGAAGGAGCACTGATGAACAATGAACCATACCAAACATCACCACGCTCACTCACTTGTTAAGAACAGCAGGGAAATTGTTGTTGAAGGCCCTGTTCCTGCTGCATTGCTGCAGGATCTAGTCATGCATCCGGATCTTGATGCGTTCCGAAGACCTCATGAGCAGCAAGAGGCTCTCATTCAAATATCTGAGCTTCCGGAAGGAAGAATTATCATTGCCAGAGAACAAGACACGATTATCGGGTATGTGACTTTTCATTATCCTGATGAGATGGAGCGTTGGTCTGAAGGGAATATGAAGGATTTGATTGAGCTGGGAGCGATTGAGGTTGCAAATGATTACCGCTCTTACGGGATCGGCCGCGCACTCATTCAGCACGCTTTTGAACATGAACAAATGGAGGAATATATCGTCTTTACGACGGAATATTACTGGCATTGGGATTTGAAAGGAAGCGGACTATCCGTATGGGACTACCGTAAAATGATGGAGCGATTAATGAAGACGGTGGATATGGTCTGGTACGCTACGGATGACCCTGAAATTTGTGCACATCCAGCCAATTGTCTCATGGTGAGAATCGGCAGCAAGGTCCCCCTTGCCTCCAAAGAACAATTCGATCACGTACGGTTTAAACAACGCTATATGTACTAAATAAGACAGGAGCCTGGTCCCGGTGACACCCGGGCTGCTTCCTGTCTTTTATCGGTTAATCATCTGAGCTGCCTGCTTACATATTTGCCAGCATGTGTTCTACGATCCGATGGGATTTCTGAGCGGATTCCACTGTAAATTCAGCAAAATTCACATGGGCTGAGCCATCTGCCTTATCCGACATGGCACGCAAAATAACATAAGGAATTTTATTCATGAAGCTGACCTGTGCGACTGCAGCCCCCTCCATCTCGGCACACGCTCCTTCGAACTCATCCCGCAGACTGCTCACGACCTCTTTGCTTGCAATAAACTGATCACCAGACAGCACAATCCCGCTAATATATCTCGCTGACAACTCCTCACATGCTTCTGCCGCCCGTTTGATCAATTCGGCATCCGCCGGAAAAGCCGACGTTTCCTGGTAAGGAATTTCACCCCGCTTGTAGCCTAGAGGGGTAACATCTATATCGTGATGGATACATGCCGTCGAGATGACGATATCTCCAATCTCCAAATCCGGGTGTACAGCACCAGCTACCCCTGTAAAAATAATATGAGACACGCTGAATTTCTCAATCAAAATTTGAGTCGTTACAGCCGCATTCACTTTTCCTACCCCTGATTTGCATACGACCACATGCTTGCCATAGACATCTCCTTCGGTATACGTTATGCCTGCAAAATCGGTGCGTACGATATTCTCCATATCCGACAGCAACAGCTCAATCTCTTCATCCATCGCTCCAATGAGTCCAATTGTTTGTGCCATAACTTCATATTCATCTCCTTTGGCTCGGCTTGGTTTATGAATCAGCACATCCTTTGTTCAGCAAAAAAGCTCCGCAAAAACGGAGCTTTCTACCAGTTAACCTATACGGTTGCTAATTACACATGACTAACTGACAAACGCAGAATCGTTTCGTGCGGCAAAATAACACGCGGATTCTCCACGTTCTCTTTTTTCATCAGCTTGGTGAGCAGACGCATCGCTACCGCGCCAAGATCATACATCGGCTGAGCTACAGTCGTCAGCTGTGGACGAACCATAGAAGCCATTCGAATATTATCGACACTGATGATCGAGAAGTCGTCTGGAACTTTGAGCCCCTCATCCTGAATGCTGTGGATCGCACCAATCGCCATCTCATCGGTTGCACTGAATATTGCGGTTGGTTTTTTCTTCAATCCAAGGAAGTACTTCATTGCTTCCACACCAGACTCATAACGATAGTTGCCGATGCGTACCAAATCTTCCTGGTACTCGATCCCGGCTGTTTCAAGCGCACGCTTGTAGCCCTGGAATCTTGCATAACCATTCGCTGGGTCTTGGAGTGTCCCGCTAATCATCGCAATTTCACGGTGACCATGGCGTACCAGTGTGCTTACCGCATCAAAAGCGGCTGCTTCGTGATCGATATCGACGGAAGGGAACGTTCCTTTCTCGTCACTCGTCGCACAAAGAACAATCGGCACTGCCGCTGTTTGAAAAGCTTGAATATGCTCATCGGTCACTGTACCGCCCATGAACAGAAGCCCGTCCACTTGTTTTTCCAGAAGGGTGTTAATAACACGAATTTCCTTTTCCTTCTTCTTATCGGCGTTACATAGGATGATGTTATAATGGTACATATTCGCGATATCTTCAATTCCCCGAGCAATTTCGGCAAAAATCGAATTCGAGATATCCGGAATAACGACTCCGACCGTTGTCGTCTTCTTACTAGCAAGCCCCCTTGCTACTGCATTCGGACGATACCCGAGTCTTTCTATGGCTTCATATACTTTTTTACGCGTTTGTGGCTTAACGTTAGGGTTGTTGTTCACAACCCGCGAAACCGTTGCCATAGATACTCCGGCTTCACGTGCTACGTCGTAAATGGTTACCGTCACATTCCTTCTCTCCATTTGCAATAAATTTTCATTCCCATTTTCATGTTAAAAATTATGATACGACATATTATTGCGACTTGCAATAAACATAAACAGGCTTTAAGTCGAGCTCAAAACCGAACTAAGGTCTCTTGAAGTGATTCCGGAGTGGGAAGTATGCCAGACTGGATGCCCATTCTTCACCAGAATCGTCTGTGGAGACTCATGCCGAACTCCCAAACGCTCTGCTGCGGCTGTAGATACGGCCCGGTCCTCAATGACCAATACAATGGAGTAATTAATCTGTTCATTAGGTGCGGCTTCCAGGTAGGCTTGTACCTCTTCATATGCATGTGCACTGATGGGACAACGAGTACTATGTTTAAATAGCAGAAGCGGAGTCTCTGAAGACTGTGTAACTGCTTCTTCAAGCTGTTCTATACTAGTCAGTCTTGTCATCGTTTTCATTGCCTATACATCCCCCTTTGTCACTTCCGTTTTTCGTTTTCATTCTTTTCAGAAAAACTTACACTCCCAATATATTAACAAAAAACGAGTCGAAAAGCCAATTTTCATAAGATTTGGTACTGTATCATCAGCCTGCCTCTGAAAAATGCTCCTCCCACCGAAATTGAGAGAGCTGTTCAAGTCTTCGCTCCACATCATTCATCCAATGTTCATCGCCGGCACTCAGCGCATACTGATACAAATCTAATAGCAGGTTGATCCTCTCCTGCTTGGCTTGTTCAATCTCTTTGCCCATGGCATCAATGTCGATATCAGGATGATGCTCTAATAGTTCTGTAATCAGCTTGGCAACTTCATTCGAATCTGCAAAGGAAACGGAGGCATATTCACTTCCGGGAGTTAAGCTGCCGATCAGCTGAACCAAATCGGGTTTAACAGGCTTAAGGACTTCATAAGTTGAACATGTCATGCAGGAAAATACGGGGACATCTCTAATCTCTACTCTCTTAGCATAGATTACGCTTCGGAGCTCCAAGTTCATTGTCAATTTACATTTGCACCATCTGCGCATAACCCTAACCCCACCTATCTGTTCCAATCTCAATATTCAAGTTTTTTCGACTTCATCTCATCTTTTTTACTACTTTACTTCGACTAATGTAGCATAAATCCTTCCCTATGAGGGATGTACTATTTTCCATAGCGTAACTATTTCTCTTAGCCTACAGCGAATTTGGATTCACGTGTCATTTCAGTTACAATGGCACTGTATACGGTTAGGAAGGAGTGTTACAAATACATGAGATTAGCAGGTAAAAAAGTCATTGCACTGGTGGATGAAGAGTTTGAAGATTTGGAATTATGGTACCCTGTTCATCGGGTGCGTGAAGAAGGCGCCGAGGTTCATCTTGCCGGAGAAGTAAAAGACAAGACCTATGTAGGCAAGTACGGTGTCCCGGCCAAGGCTGAATACAGTTTCGACGAGCTGAATAGTCAAGACTACGACGGTATACTCGTTCCCGGCGGCTGGGCACCGGATAAGCTGCGGAGATATCCTAAGGTCATAGAGCTTATTCAGGAAATGCATCGGGATCACAAGATCATTGGTCAGATCTGTCATGCCGGCTGGGTATTGATCTCTGCCAAGATATTGCAGGGTGTGACGGTCACTTCAACACCAGGAATCCGTGATGATATGGAGAATGCAGGTGCGATCTGGAAGGACGAGCCTGTGGTCATTGATGGAAACATTGTTTCCGCTCGCAGACCACCTGACTTGCCGCCATACGGCAAAGCCTTCTGTGATCTGCTCGCAGATGAATCCTGATATTTATATGAATGACAAAGAGGATGAATTCAGGCAGCCCGCCTCGGTTCATCCTCTTTTTGGTACAGATTAATGCTTATTTATATTGCATTGTCATGTATTACAGAAGCTTGTCTGTCAAATTAAGACAATGAAGTGCTTTGTGTCGAATTCCGTTTATACTTCTCCAGCTCTGCCTCAATTTCTTTACCGGTCGACATGGTTAGACAAGATTTCGCCACGGTTACAGCCTTCGCTGCTTCCGTATTCAGCACACGGTGCTTCACTCTCAGTAGAGATTGAGGAGACATGCTCAAATTGTGAATGCCCAGCGCCAGCCAGATCGGAACCGCCCTTTCATCACCGGCCAGTTCTCCACAGACACTGACACTAATTCCTGCTGCATGCGCAGCCTCTGCCGTCATACGTAGAAGTCTTAATACAGAAGGGTGGAACGGTTGATATAAGTGGGCAATTTGTTCATTCATGCGATCAACAGCCAGAACATACTGTACAAGATCATTAGTTCCAATGCTGAAGAAATCCACCTCTCTGGCCAGCAGATCGGCGATAACTACGGCAGCCGGCACTTCAATCATAATCCCTACTTCAATGTTGGGGTCATAAGAGATTCCTCGCTCCGACAGGCTTGCCTTTACTTCATTCAAGATCTGATTCGCTTCCCTAATCTCATCGAGTGATGAAATCATTGGATACATGATCTTCACTTTGCCATGTACGCTTGCCCGCAAAATAGCCGTCAGCTGCGTCTTGAACAGATCCTTGAGCTCCAGGCTGATTCGGATCGCCCGGTATCCAAGGAAAGGATTGTCTTCCTCGGGAAGAGGGAAATAATCAAGCTGTTTATCCCCGCCAATATCGAGTGTACGTATAACTACAGCATTCCCGCCTGTCTTCTCCACTACATGCCGGTATACTTCATATTGCTCCTCTTCACTAGGGAATGAATGACGATCCATATATAAGAACTCCGTACGGAATAGGCCGACCCCCTTAGCCCCGGATCGAAGCGACATGTCCAGCTCTTTGACAGAGCTGATGTTGGCGGCCAGATTCAGCTGTGTTCCGTCCTTGGTGACAGCATCCACCTCCGCCAGAACTTGAAGCTGCTCCTTCTTCCGCAGCTGCTGATCACGGATTTCCGTATATTTCTCGATGATGAGGGAATCCGGATTAACATACACTATTCCTTCATCGCCATTAATAACGAGAACATCCCCTGTTTGAACCGGAAGATTAACACTATTCTCAAGGCCTGATACCATGGGGATTCCGAGAGCTCTAGCCATAATTGCGGAATGCGAGGTCTTGCCGCCGATCAGCGTCACGATACCAAGCACATAATTGGGATTCAAGTGCGCCAATTGGGATGGAGACAGCTCGTTCGCTACCAGAATATAGGGCTGTGTATCCAGAGGAAGTGTAATCTCTGGAGCACCCAATAAATGCTTCAAGAGACGGTTTCCTACATCCTTGATGTCCAGTGCCCGTTCCTTCATATATTCATCATCCAAGAGGTCAAACATCGTGACAAAGTGGTCAATCGCTTCCTTTACAGCGACCTCAGCCGCTTTATATTGGCGTTCAATAATCCCCTGAATTTCATTCATGAACACCGGGTCTTCTAATATGGCCAAGTGAGCATCAAAAATGCTCGATTCCTCGGGACCCACCACTTCATTGAATTCCTGCTTAATATGCTGAATCTCATCACGGGATGTTTTAATCCCCTCGTACAGCCGTTCGAACTCCCGAGCCAGGTCTACAGCGTCCATCTTCTGATCCGGTAAATCCCACTCCCAGCTTGGAAGAACAAATGCTTTGCCGATGGCTACACCAGCCGCTCCTGAGATGCCTTGTATCATGCTTCTACCCCTCCAACGTTCCTATCTTCATATAGTACGACCGACATGACAGATGCCTGGCCTTTTCTAACGTGCTTAAACGGTGCATAACTCCATGACTTCACACGATCCGGGTTGGTAATGACCATCGGAGTAACGAGAGACGGCGCTTCCTTGAGTAAGGCAGCATAGTTAAAGCGAATGAGCAGCTGACCTGGCTCTACCGTATCTCCTTCGCTGACAACAGCTTCAAAATTCCCCTTAAGCTGTGAGGTATCAATGCCGATATGAAGCAGAACCTCAAGTCCCTCCGGGGTTTGAATTCCAATTGCATGCATAGTCGGATATAAATGCATGACCGTCCCGTACACCGGTGACAGCAATTCTCCATTCTCCGGCTCAAAAGCGACACCGTCCCCTACCAGCTTGCCTGCAAATATTTTGTCAGGCACCTCTTCAATGGGGAGCATCTTCCCTTGTACAGGACTGCTAAACAGCACTTGCGGCAAATCACGCTCCAGCAGCTTGGCAATTTCTTCACGAATTAACTCAGAGTAGGTGCCGAAGACGACCTGCACGTTGCCTGCGCCGAGCTTAATAAGACCGGCTGAGCCAAGTGCCTTCATCGCGCTGCTGTCGATAAGACGGTCATTATGCACAGTCAGCCGAAGTCGTGTAATACATGCCTCAACCTGAACAATATTGGCCTTCCCTCCAAGCGCCTCCACAATAAGCGGTGCTTGATATGGTATACTGCCTGCCCAGTCCTCAAGCACAGAGCCTTCCTCGCGTCCCGGGGTCGGGATCTGGAATCTGCGGATGGCCCACCGGAATAAAAAGTAATATACCAGGCCATATATGATCCCGATTGGAATCAATAAGAGTGCATTTTCAGACAAATGGAAATTCAGTATGTAATCAATAACACCTGCCGAATAAGAAAACCCATGTCTTATTTCAAGTACATAGCTGATCCATAAGGCGAGCCCTGACAGAACGGCGTGTACAAAAAACAGATAGGGAGCTGCAAACAAAAAGGCAAACTCGATCTGCTCCGACACCCCTGTTAGAAAACAAACGAGCGCAGAAGTCATGAAGGTCTTATGTATCTTGGGCTTCAAATCTTCCCGTGCTTCCTGAATAATGGCAAATGCAATAGCAGGAATGGCGAACATCATTATCGGGAACAATCCCGACATAAAATAGCCTGCTGAAGGATCCCCGGCAAAAAACCGCGGCAAATCTCCAGTCATAATCTGTCCTTCCGGTGTCTCGTATGACCCCAGCTGAAACCAGAATACATTATTAAGCAGATGATGCAGCCCGAATGCGACAAGCACCCGATAGAGAATACCGTACAAGAACAGCCCGAAACCGCCGAGGCTGTATTCCATGGAAGCAATCAAATCCAACAGCTGCTGCAATAGAGGAGCTAAGCCGAGCATAATGCAGGAGAACAAGGCGGAGAACAATCCCACAATCAGTAGAACAAATCGGGATCCACCAAAAAACTGCAATATTTCCGGTAGTTTGATGCTTTTGAAACGGTTATGAGTAAACCCGGCGATTGCGCCGAGTATAATTCCGATCAGAGATGCGGGCTGAACAGCCCCGTTACCGAAATGGCTTACGACTTGGTCATAAATAATCATGCCTGCAAGCGCTGCAAGTCCTGCTTGACCCGCCTGATTGGACAGTCCGAGCGCGACACCGACAGCAAACAGATAAGGTAAAAAATAAAACAGGCTCTGTCCTGCGACGGTAGCTATACCGCTTATACTTTCAAATCCCCATGATTCCCAAGGAAGACTGCCTATGCTTAGCAGAATCGCCGCTGCAGGCAGTACCATCGTCGGAAGCATGACAGCTCTTCCAAGCTGCTGCAAGGAACCGAGCCAATTCATGGCGATCCTCTCCTTTCTATCATTGATGGTAAGCGTTAGGCGTCCTTTTGTCAAAATGAGAATAAACTTGAATCGATTTCATAACCTGCAAGACTCTTTGAATGGATTCAACACTTGAATAATGTATATGAAAAAGGCTGTCCCCACAGTCTTGTTTGTGGTAACAGCCTTATTTCGAATTCACTTATATAGTTCTGGGCTGCAGAATGGAATCCTCTACTTTAATGCAGCGGTCCATAATCACCGTCATTCCATGCTCTTCGCCGATCTGCGCTGCTTCTTCGTTAACAATGCCTAATTGCAGCCACAATACCTTGGCCCCGATCTCTGCCGCCTCTCTTGCCACATCCGCACAGTATTCACTGCGGCGGAACACATTGACGATATCGACAGGCTCAGGAACACTCTTCAAATCAGGGTAGCTTTTCTCTCCCAAGATGGTATCCGCTCCAGGATTTACGGGTATGATTCGATAACCTCTGGATTGCATCGCCTGCGACACCATATAAGAGGTGCGGTCCGGTTTGTCAGACAAGCCAACGACCGCGATATTGCCAGCAGAAGCCAAAATTTCTTTGATCTCTTCACGTGAAGGATTAGTAAAAGTCATTTGAGCATTCGCTCCTCTCGTAAAAACAGATTCATTCATTACATTTCTATCGTGAATCAATTTCATAGGTAGCCAAAGGTATTATGAAATTGATTCTATATTATACCCATTCTACGTTAGCGCCAAGCGTCTGCAAATGGTCAAAATAACCCGGATAGGATTTGGCTACATGATGAGCATCCTTAATGCGAATCGGCTGCTTAGCGCGAAGCCCAACAATCGTTAGGGCCATAATAACCCGATGATCATAATGGGCATTGATTTCTACTCCGCCCTCTACACCTTCCGGTCTTCCATGTACAATAATCTCGGCTTGTTTCTCTTCTACCTTCGCTCCGGTTTTGGCCAGCTCAGTCAAATAATCTGTAATCCGGTCACATTCCTTATATCTTAAATTCTCAACATTATAGAAGCGGGATGTTCCTTCTGCAAATACAGCAGCGGCAACCATAGCAAGCACGGCATCGGTTGCAGCATCGCCATCAAACTCCACGGCCTTCAATATGCCATTGCCCTTGATGGTGACGATATTGTTCTCATGCGTGAGGGGAACCTCCATCATACGAAGCACATCAACAATCGCGCGCTCTCCCTGTTTACTCTCTTCCATTAATCTTGTTACCGTAACCTCAGAATTCGTAACTGCTGCAGCAGCCAGTATGGCGGCCGAACCCGGATAATCTCCCTGCACCGTGTACTCAGCAGGCTTGTACTTTTGTCCGCCAGGCACTGTGAAGTGCATATAATCCTCATCTGCATGAATGGTGATGCCTGCCTGCTCGAGAACCTCCAGCGTCTGTCCAACAACGACCTTGGACTTCAAATCTCC
This sequence comes from Paenibacillus sp. TCA20, assembly GCF_000732325.1. GTDB lineage: Bacteria > Bacillota > Bacilli > Paenibacillales > Paenibacillaceae > Paenibacillus > Paenibacillus urinalis. The sequence continues at coordinate 207,618 of NZ_BBIW01000003.1, read as the reverse complement.
CAGAACTTCAATCGTGCTGTCCTTAGGCAATAGCGGTGTCAGGAACAGTAATGCACTCAAATATTGGGAGCTTACAGAACCTGATACCCGAATGGCTCCGCCTTGAGGCTTCCCTCCGCGAATCGTGATCGGCAGTCTTCCATCCTGGTGCTCCACTTCCACGCCAAGCTGCTCAAGTGCATCAATTAAATCCTGATGCGGACGTTTCCCGAGTGATTCGGGGTATGTATTCACAAAATGAATTTCTTCACCAAGTGCTGCGATACCCATAAGGAACCTCAGAACTGCCCCTGCGTTGCCTACATTAAGCTCAGAAACATGCCTTGGGGAGGCACCAAAGCCAGTGATCGTTATTTTCTCCTCATCCTCAATCAGCTCAGCCCCCAGCTCCTGTATACAGCGGCGCATCGCATCACTGTCCTCACTGTGAGCCGGATAGTAAATCGTGCTGGTTCCTTCTGCAAGCGCACCTACCAGCAAATAGCGGGTCGTATAGTTTTTGGAGGAAAGTGCATTAATCTCTCCGGCGAGTGAAGGGGTGTTGTTTACTAGAACGTCCATCGTGTCATAGCTCCTTTTTTATGAAAGAATATATCGAGTGTGGAATCCATCAACAAATTGACATGCTCCATCTGTCTTCGTTATCATTGAATTGTTGTACATTCATGAACTTGCCTATCGTTAAATTATATAGAAGAGAGGTTTCTACCTTATGAACCAAGTACCTGAAATTACACCTTCCGAGCTGCAAGCCCGGCTTCAATCCGGTGAAGCTCTACAGATGATTGATGTCCGTGAAGACGAAGAGGTCGCAGCCGGCATGATCTCCGGAGCTAAGCATATTCCGCTCGGTCAGATTCCGGACCGACTCTCTGAGATTGAGAATACGGGCGAAATTATCTTCATCTGCCGCAGCGGCTATCGCAGTGAAAGAGCCTGTGAGTATTTGGCTCAGCAAGGCTATAATGGCTGCACTAACCTGGTCGGCGGAATGATTGCCTGGAACGAACAAGAAGGCTAATCAACGAAGGGGCAGGCATTCATGCCTGTCCTTTTTTTACTTATCATACAACAACACACCTTAAAAGCACAACAGCTTAAACGCGGTGATGCGCTAAAATATAATGAACAACCTCTTCCGGTTCCATCTCTGATGTATCCACTGTTAGATCTGCAAAAGAATACTTCGACTCGCGCTCCTGCATGATCTGATGTACACGCTCTTCCACATTTCCTGCTAACAACGGACGATCACGATTGGCAGAAACCCGTCTTATAATCGCTTCTGCGCTCGCAGTAAGAGCAACCACCCACCCTGCCTTCTTCATTGCGTCACAATTGAGCGGCTTCAGCACGGAACCACCGCCTGTGGAGATAATTTGTGAAGATTCGTCAAGAACGCGTAGCAATACGCTTGTTTCTACCTCACGAAAATACGTTTCTCCCTTTTGTTCAAACAGCACCGGGATCGGGCATTCTTCCTGTGCCTCTATTTCTGCATCAATATCAACAAGCTTATACCCCAGCCTATCCGCCAACAGACTAGATACTGTTGTTTTACCTGTACCCATCATCCCGATAAGGACGATATTTTTATTACTCCTGCTCAAAGACCTTTGCCACCCCTTTAATAGAACTATCAGTCGCTATTTTTCATTTAAACATATCACAGATAAAATCATCCGCCAAGAAGTCATAAAAGGACATCCTATCACGTACTCATGATAGTAATGAGTTGTCTATAGCATACCTGTAGGGAGTGTGAACACCATTCAAATTACAACAAGCCTCGAAGCAGCTGTCAAAAAGCCCTCGCCCAGCCGAATCGCTCGGATTTTCCAGACAGGTCATGTCATCTGTAGAGATGATGTGCTGTTCGTGCTTCATTATGTACAACAAAAAGTGGCTTCGGAGGATCCACTTCTCGTAGATCTTCCAAAGCCACGTCTTATCCAGAGCTTCCAGTATTTCAGTGAAGCTTCCCTGCTGCTGCTGGATGAGCATGCTTCCCATCACTGCACACAGGAGAGGTTAAAGAAGTGTCTTAAGGAAGCACTGTTCGGCCTCTATGAAGAACACAGTTCATAACCTATATCACCAAAACCGCTCAGGACTCTTTACCTGATTAATACGGAAGGATTCTTAGTTCCCCATCCAGTTGTAATGGAATGTACCTTCTTTATCCACTCGCTTGAAGGTGTGAGCACCGAAATAGTCACGCTGTGCTTGCAGGAGGTTGGCTGGGAGTCTTTCCGTACGATAGCTGTCATAATAAGACAGGGCGCTTGCAAAACCAGGTACCGGAATACCATTTGCAACAGCTACGGAGATGACTTTACGCCATGCATCCTGATAGGATTCAACCACATTTTTGAAATATGGATCGAGGAGCAGATTCTTCAGCTCGGCATCCTTGTCATAAGCATCTTTAATGTTCTGCAGGAACTGGGAACGAATAATACAGCCACCGCGGAAGATCATTGCGATATTGCCGTATTTCAGGTTCCAGCCGTACTCGTCAGAAGCAGCACGCATTTGGGCGAAGCCTTGGGCATAGGATACGATTTTACTTGCAAACAGGGCTTTGCGAACATTCTCAATAAACTCCGCTTTGTCGCCTGTGAATGCTTCTGTCTTCGGACCACTCAGCACTTTGCTTGCAGCAATACGCTCTTCCTTCATCGCAGACAGGAAACGGGAGAATACGGATTCTGTAATCATGGACAGAGGCACGCCAAGATCCAGGGCACTTTGGCTTGTCCATTTACCTGTACCTTTTTGACCCGCAGCATCGAGAATCACATCTACCATAGGCTTGCCTGTCTCTTCATCATATTTCGAGAAGATATCTGCTGTAATTTCGATCAGGTAGCTGTCGAGCTCCCCTTTGTTCCACTCGCTGAATATTTCGTGAAATTGTTCAGCGTTCAGTCCAAGCACATCCTTGAGCAGATGGTAGGCTTCTCCGATTAGCTGCATATCGCCGTACTCGATACCGTTATGCACCATTTTCACATAATGTCCTGCACCGTCAGGACCGATGTAAGTTGTGCAAGGCTCGCCGTTCACTTGAGCTGCAATCGAAGTCAGAATCGGTTTCACAAGCTCATAAGCACTTTCTTGTCCACCAGGCATAATGGATGGACCTTTCAGAGCGCCCTCTTCACCACCGGAAACCCCTGCACCGATGAAGCGGAAGCCTTTTTCTTCAAGCTCCTTGCTGCGGCGTTGTGTATCAGGGAAGTAAGCATTTCCTCCGTCGATAATAATATCGCCTTGGTCCAGATGCGGAACCAGCTGCTCAATGGTCGCGTCTGTCGCAGGACCAGCTTGTACCATAATCAATATTTTACGAGGAGATTCCAAAGATTGTACGAATTCTTCTATAGAGAACGTTCCTACTAAGTTTTTGCCGTCAGCTTCTTTTAGAAGATCTTGCGTTTTCTCCGGGGAACGATTGAATACAGAAACTGAGAAGCCTTTACTTTCAATATTCAAGGCCAGATTCTTGCCCATAACGGCGAGGCCGATAACACCAATTTGTTGTTTTGCCACTCTATCTCCATCCTTTGCTTCGTTTTTTTTGACTCCACTGTCGATCGCCTTCAAGAGGAAGCATGACGTCTGCAGTCCTTTATCTATGTAATAAAATGAAGGGCGCTTCAACAATACCCCTATTCTATCGTGTTTAGTTTTGGAAGTAAAATGGCGGGGCCTTCAAAACAAGGGTAAAACACCTCTGTTCACGAGGTGTTCATTAAATGCTCAAACTCTCTGCTCTTACCTTATATAGTTGTGGCAGCCTTACCATTCAAGCATCAGCATTCGATCCTGCATTTGATGAAGCTTGGCGCGGCATTTGTCTGCCTTTGTTGTATCACTAGCACCGATGGCCTCATACAGCCGTTCCAGCTCATCGTCAATCTCCATCCGCAGCAGGGTAAGTCTCAATTCCCCCTCCGTCGAGGTGAACATCTCTTCCATTTCCTCGAGCGTTGGCGCCGGTCCCTTCTGATAGATCACCTTCTGCTTGAAGCCTGACACTTCGACGAGCCTAATGACCTCACCGAACAAAATATTTTCTATAACGATAATATGATCCTTGAATCTGCGAACGACAGCATGCCCTCTCGTGTCTCCGATCAATTTCTCCATATATTCTGCAAGCTTTGCATCCTTGATGATATAGTCACCAATCAACTTATAATCACCAGTTCTCATTTGCTGAAATTTCAGTTTTACCAATTTGCGGCCTGTACGTATGGACAAAATAAAGTAATCCTCATCCTCGCTCCAATATAGCGAATACCCTTCCTGAATGAGATCCTTAATGAGCTGTTGGATACGAAGGCGGCTAAACCGGAGCTCTAAATTGCAGTATTCCACTTCATAGCTCTTGTTCATGGCACTTCCTCCTCCATTCTTTTACGATCATGTGATCCGAATCTTACTTATTTAGAAATGAGACTTGCCGCCTTGGTATCCTTGCCATTCTTCGCTCCACCATAAGTCGGCTTACCCTATTTTATACTGACTTCAAGGGAAGCGTACTTAGTCGTTTGACTATTTTTTCACCCGATAATCTTCATCAACTATCCAGCAAATGTACAAACTTCAAGCGAGGGGAAGCGGGTACTCCTGTGTTATAATGAGTCGCGTAATATTGTGTATACTATTATATTGGATAGTGTTTAGGTTCATGCTTACCTAATAAGGAGGATTACTTATAATGTCACAACTCACATATCCCTCATTAAATGAAGCGGATTTTGAAGTATTTGAAGTACCCGGATTGGAGCCGCGCATGGAGCTGCTGATTGAACGGGTTCGGCCGAAGCTTGAGGTCATTGGGGCGGCCTCAGCACCATTCCTCCGCGAACTGTGCGGTGAAGATATGTTTGTCCACGTTGCGAAGCATGCCCGTCGAAAGGTGAATCCACCGAACGATACCTGGGTTGCAATAGCCAACAATAAAAGAGGATATAAGGTATACCCCCATTTCCAAGTTGGAATGTTCGGGACACACGCGTTTGTGATCTTCGCCATCATATATGAGAGCAGCAATAAAGAAGTGTTCGCTGAAGCTTTGTCCCGTCAGTTTGAAGAAGTAGCGCAGAATATACCCAAACATTTCTATTGGTCTACCGACCATATGATCCCGGAAGGAACCCATCACGAAGACATGACGAAGGAAGATTTCCAGCGTATGGCGGAGCGACTCAAAAATGTGAAGAAATCCGAGGTTTTATGCGGACTTCGTATCGACAAGAATGATCCGATCCTCTTGGACGGCCAGAAGTTTGGCAAGACCATAGAAGAGACTTTCACAGCCCTGCTGCCCTTGTACAAAATGTCATTTTAAATCTTAAAAATGCCATAATTTACAAATAAAATGCCAGATCATAAAAAATCCATTTTCATTCCCTTTTCATTTTGCTATACTCATCTAGGTTTGATTATTCTTAATAATGAAAGGTTGTGACAGCATCCATGGATCACCGTCGTACGCCGCTCTTTACAGCACTTAAGAACCACGCGGCTAACAATCCGGTACAGTTTCACATCCCTGGTCACAAAAAAGGACTTGGAACGGACTCAGAGTTTCGCGAATTCATTGGGGATAATGCCCTTTCCATAGATTTGATCAATATCGCGCCACTTGACGATTTGCATCAACCGACTGGAGTAATTAGAGAAGCACAAATGCTGGCTGCCGATGCTTTCGGGGCAGACTATACCTACTTTAGTGTACAGGGGACAAGCAGTGCGATTATGACCATGATCTTGTCCGTATGCGGACCTGGCGAGAAGATTATCGTGCCGCGGAATGTGCATAAATCGGTCATGTCTGCCATCATCTTCTCCGGAGCCAAACCTATCTTTATCTCTCCGGTCAGTGACGAAAATCTCGGTATTGATCACGGAATTACAGTTGGTTCGGTACGCCGCGCACTGGAACGCCATCCTGATGCGAAGGGTGTGCTCGTCATTAATCCAACGTATTTCGGTGTTTGTGCGAATTTGAAGGAGATTGTAGAGCTGGCTCACAGTTACCAAGTGCCCGTTCTTGTGGATGAGGCGCATGGTGTACTGATTCATTTCCATGAGGATCTTCCTATGTCTGCTATGGAAGCTGGTGCAGATCTAGCCTCTACGAGTGTACACAAATTAGGCGGTTCGATGACGCAAAGCTCGGTCCTGAACCTGAATACCAAGAACGGATTCGTTAATCCAGAGCGGGTACAGACGATTATCAGTATGCTGACTACAACTTCTACATCTTATATTTTGTTGTCTTCACTGGATACAGCAAGACGTAATCTTGCACTCCATGGACACAGCATGGCTCAGAAAGCCATTGACCTTGCAGAGTATGCCCGCCGGGCAATTAATGATATCGAAGGGCTGTACTGCTTCGGCGAAGAAATACTGGGCGGAGAAGCAACCTATAGCTACGACCCAACCAAGGTTACCATTCATGTTCGCCATCTGGGGCTCACCGGCTATGATACAGAGAACTGGCTTCGCAAGCATTTCAACATTGAAGTGGAAATGAGTGATATGTACAACATTCTCTGCCTGATCACACCAGGCGATAATGATGACACTGTCAATACACTGCTTAGTGCACTTCAGGAGCTGTCGAACACCTATTATAATGTGAATCAAGCTAATGAGCTTGTCGTCAAGATTCCGGAAATTCCGCAGCTGATGCTGACACCGCGCGAGGCTTTCTATGGTGACACCGAGGTGATTCCATTCAAGGAATCGGAGGGTCGCATTATTGCCGAATTTATTTATGTGTATCCACCAGGTATACCGATTCTGCTTCCGGGTGAGGTCATTTCTCAGGATAATATCGACTACATCGTTGAGCATGTCGAGGTCGGTCTACCTGTTAAGGGACCCGAGGACCGGACGATTCAGAATGTCAAAGTGATCGTCGAAGCAGAGCCTATTTTTTAATACATGCCGCTTTAGCGCAACAGAAAAGACCAGACAACTTGTCTGGTCTTTTCGTCTGTTGAGAAGATGGCGTCGATTACTCGTTCTCGACCATTTCGTTGAAAGCTGCTTCAACGCGGTTCCACTCTTCTTCATCTTCGATTTGATACAGTGCAACTTCTTCGTTCTCTTCTTCAAGACGAAGAATCAATCCGTCCGCTTCAGGGTTATCCCGCTCGAGCAGTACCGCATACTCTTTGCCGTCTACATCAAAAGTTTGCGCCAGGATCATTTCGACCTCTGCACCATTCTCGTCTGTCAGGGTAAGAACAGCCATTTCGTGTTCATGATCGTGGTCATGGTTGCAATGTTCATCGTGAACATGATTGTGATCGCTCATGAGAATACCTCACTTTTATATTTATATTGTAATCATACGATAGGCATTTGTAACATCATACTACGGTCGCACTTGTAATCATACGGACGTATCGTAACACTATTACGGGACAAAATCAATGAAACTCTAATCCAATGCTGTAATCACTTTTTCCGAAACAAGGAAGAACGAATTACTGCCTGACGGTTTCATATAGAACCCTACTTTATAATTCCCGCTTTTTTTAAAATCATAAGTAAAATCATTCGTTCTGAACCAAAAATTATCCTTTGAGCCGCTGCCCAGCTTCTCGGATTGTATATTCTTCACATTTCCGGAGGGGGCGGTAATGGCAACTTTAACCTCGGAAATTTTACCATCCAGACTATCAACCTGACTTAACACGTTAAACTTTAATTTACCTACATTGACATTCCCGAACACCGTCTCACCTTTGAACAAAGTGATGTGCACGTTTGGCTTGGTGATTGTAACCTTGCCATTTCCTGAGTCCCATGAAGCAAGCCCACTAATCTCGCGGACAGGAGCATATGTCGTTCCATTTATAAAATAACCACCACCGCTTACCTCTTGCCCATTAATAATGACACGAATTCGTTCGGTAACTGAGTCAGCAAACAACATGGATCCGCTGCCCAAGAGCGAGAACACAATCGCAAGGGCAAGCGTTCTTTTCCACTTCATAAGCTCTTGTTCCCCTCCAGCAATGAGAATATAGTATGTCTATTTATACTTCATCCTTGAGAACAAGTTGCGGTACGTTTGGAAAATTTTTCAGAAAAAATTACGAAATATGTATTTGTCGACTTCTTCTATGCTCGGTTTACCATGCACCGTTCCTTGAAAGGGCCCGGTGCATGGCATTTGGGCCTAAACTTTAGGCTTGGTCAAGATACAAGGGACGCCCTTCCCTACAGCTCCCGGTTCCCGCATGCGCTCAGCGTATGCCATTCCGCGTTCACACGGTGTTTTACAGACTTCACACACCTCGGACGTCACCAGCTTCATACTTGTCCGCACCTTTTCCTTGCTTGACCCGCCTTTACTGCCCTTCCCCTTTGCCATGGGTGCTTTCCCTTCTTTCGTAGGTGTTTAAGGCATGTTCATCTGCAGCTTCGTGCCTGGTAATGCATTGTATGGGGATTTGCGGAGAAGGTGCATAAGAGAGTGATTTGACGCCCATTTTGGCGCCATTTTTTGGCTCCCTCTCAGGCGCTCCATTTTTTGGCTCCCTCTCTCCGGTTGCTCCGCAAAAGTCAGGCGCTCCATTTTTTGGCTCCCTCTCAGGCGCTCCATTTTTCGGCTCCCTCTCTCCGGTTGCTCCGCAAAAGTCGTTCGGGATCCAAAAAATTCCGCTGAAGGTGTAAAGACTAAACTATGTTCTGCCAATGGACATAGTCAATTATAAAAAAGCAAATAAAAAGGGAAGCCCAGCATTTGGGCTTCCCTTTGATAACATTAGAGATATAACAAACGATCAGGATTTTTATTGAAAGATAGGCAGTTGATCCAAATTATTCGTCGGATCTCCATCGGCATCTCCGCGAATACGAAGGGAGCCATCTTTTGCTTTGAATACATTAACTCCTGCGATGGAGCCGGTTTGAATCTCATTCAACGCTTGATTATAATCAAGCACTCGGCCCGTTGATGTCTTAAATGCGGTTAAATCCCCGTCTCCGTTTTTCTGAACGGCAACAAATTGCTCGCGTGTGTTATTTTCCATAAGAACATACACTCCTTTTTTGCAGCCATAGTTTGTAACCTGCTCGGACTCAGGATGACCTGATCTCCGACACTATGATTGTGCCCAATAAGTTGACTTCTTATGAAAGATAACATTTTCACTTAGAGCTTTTTCTGCATCCGTACGTGCAGTATACCTGCATCATAGAAAGGCTCGTCCGAGATTACTTCATATCCGAGCTTCTTATAGAAGCCTTCTGCCTGACATTGTGCATCTAATAATGAGTAGGCTAATCCCAACTCTTTAGCTCTTTCTTCAAGCGCCATAATCAGCACACGACCATATCCGTTAACCCGATAAGGCTTCAGGACAGCAATTCTTTGCAGCTTGGCAGTATCTTTTTTATAATATATCAAGCGGCCGGTTGCGACCATCTCTTGTCCATCCTGAATTAGAATATGGTGTGCATCCGGACTCAGAACATCATATTGGTCAATTTCCTCTTCTACTGGAACGTTCTGTTCCTCTACGAACACCGTTTTGCGAATGTTCAGCCCAGCTTCAAGCTGTTCTTGTGTGGTAACATTAATAATCTCGGCTGGCATACGTCTCCCCCTCTTACTATCCAAAAATGCAAAAATCCAAACCATTATACACTACAGCAGCAGTGATCGTATAGTCTGTATTCGATATGGATAATTAAAGCAAGCATGTGTACCTATCCTACGGTAAAAATGTTTCTTCATTTGATGGCTTGGAATAAACCTCATCCCCTACAGATCTTCGATATACCTCATCTATTACGGGCAGATCGGATTCAGCTGGCTCGATCAGCTGCAGGTTAATTGTTTCTTGTGAAGGAGTTAAGGTGCATCCTGTTATGTTGGTTAATATAAATCCGCAGATCGTAAGTATGGCTATACTACGAGTCACTCTTCTGTTCATGGAACCCCATCCTCTTGTTGTAATTTTCATCCTATTCAGGTTGCTCATTTCAGGGAAAATTAAACATAGGACAGGGATTGACATTGCTTATTAAGCCTGATAATATAAATTTATTCCTTTTTTATAGATATTCCATGATCTGTTAGCTCAGCTGGGAGAGCACTATCTTGACAGGGTAGGGGTCAGTGGTTCGAGCCCACTACAGATCATCACTGAAAACCCTTGAATATCAAGGGTTTTCTTCTTTTTTCTCATACGAACTATAGAACCCTTGACTCGTGTCATCAATTTCGTTTACACGTGCAATTGAAAAATATTGCCCTCTTCTTTACATTTATGTACTCCCTTGATCTCACCGATTCCATCCAGTATTACTTTATCCTCGCAGATTACAGGTCTTGCTTCTACAATCACATAGAGTTTTGATGCCTGCCAGAGATCGGTCTCGTAATAAGAAACAATAGGCTGCTGTATCAAAAATTCGTCGGTGCCAAATGCAACTTTAATATAATTATGATGAAGAAGCCTGCCAGGCAGTGCATCTATATTTTGCGGATCAATGCTCCTCACGGCTAGATCTCCTTCAATAATTACATGGAATCCTATATTCTCTTCAAACAGCTCGAAGGCAGCCTTTCTGTGTGCTTTAACATTTTCTATAGTTGCCTCCGTCTCTTCACTTACTTTAACTTCCTTTATTTCACTTTTCTCTACCGGATGGACATGAGATCTTAGAAATTCGTACAAATCATCCTCCGAATGTGAAAAATCCTCCTGCCATCGTTCCGAGAACTCATCGAGTAGTAAGCACATCCACAAGCCCGAGTAGTAGCAGCTTTTTCTTAAATGAAGTACAGCGGCATTAGAATTTATCAATTCTTGTCTAAACGGATTCAGTATAGCTCGCAATGATTGTGCTGACTCTTCGGCATACGCCTTCAGTTCCACATAATAAGCAGGCCCCTCTATCGTCTCCACCCTTGTCTCATATGTAAAATATGTACCCAGCAGCTCTTTTCTCCTACTTCGAATCTGAAAAAAATGGGATAAATGGGCATCCCTTATTTGTGTATCACTTGCCTCCAGCGCATGAGAAAGACACTGCCTTTCCCAACTTCTTAGCTCCACGTTCTCCTCAACTAGAGGGTACGTTAAACCCAATAGCTCATCTGGGAACCTTTTCTCCTCGCAAAGATACTGGAATCCATGAAACAACTCATGCACAAGAAGTGACTTGAGCTCTGCCATATACTCAATTCCTTCGATGCTGACGATTGCTGTTGGATAGTCCTCATACATAATTAACGTATTGCCGACGAATCGCTTGTCCCATTTCAATTGATGAAATGTATGTGATTGAAACTTGGGATGATGGAATAGAAGGACTTCGCTTGAGTTATATATTGCGTAGGCGACCTTTCGAAATCCTAACCAAAATGGTTCTACATCAAGCTCGAGCAACATATCTGCTGCGGAATGTAAGTTGATATCCATGCATTTCTTTCTCCCATTTTCGATATTGAGATACTTGAAGAGATTATAACAAAAAAATAAAGGACCCGCAGATACCCTGGGATCCTTTATTTCTGATGATTAGTAGAGGATGGTTTTGGAGATGATGACAAGTAGAATGAAAAGAACAAGGATTGCGCCGATGGAAGACCAACCATTGTATCCTCCACAATATCCAGATCTAGATACTTCACTCATGCTGCTCTCCTCCTTAGCTCTAAGGTATGAGATAGTATATGAATACCTAGATTAGATGACAGGGCGGGTATCCTGATTTTCCAAACTTTTTTTGTAATTCATCTCCAATAATCCTAGTTAGTGCAAAGCAATTATTTCGCGTGATGAGGTGTTCCCTCATGCTTCTCTTTGCGAAGTCCAGCAAGACCAAACAGTCCTAACAAGCCAAGCCATCCCCAGCCATTTCCACGATCTGTCGTAGCATTGGCGCGAACGTTATTGGTACCATAAGTACCATTGTTATAAGCATTGGTATTGTAAGTACCGGTACCAGTACCTCTGCCATCGTACATGTTATTGTTCATGTTGTTCATCGTGCGCGTACGATTCATGTCCGTAGTGCCGTTGTCTTTTCCATCAATGCCCAAGTTTTTTTCCAAACGATTAACCGAATTCTTAACCGGATTATCGTTCATATGGTTTGTGTTCGTTTCAGCCATTGCCGGAACAGCAATTACCATAGAAATACTTGCAGCTGCTAAAGTGGCTGCCCATTGCTTTTTCATCTTCATTCACCCCACTGATTATTGTTTTGGCCTGTCGCTTGTATAATCCCCTTCCAAAATTAAAGTTATACAAGCCTAAGTGTGGGAGAAAAATGGGGCAAATCCTAATTTTTATGTACAGCAAAAAACCCACCGTTTGCAGCCGGTGAGTTTACATATATACCAATCATCTCTTGAAGGGTTACGAGTACAGATTACCGCATAATTATTAACGCAGCATGATACAAACATAAAATTTCAATTAAACATAATAATGAGATCCTATCCGCGTCTTGATCTCACAACAAACGTATACAATTCCTTATCAAGAACGGTCCCGTCCTCCAGCACCACATTATGGTTGTCATGTGAGCTGATCGTCGTCCGGTACTTAATAAGCTTAGCCCCTTTCCATACCGTTACCGCAGATTTGAAGTAAATTGCGTTATCAAATTGAATCGATTGGCGCATCACATATCCGACCGTATGAATTGAGGACCTTGCTCTTTTCTTGCCTTTTCCATAGGCATCCTCCGCCAAGGGATGAATTCGTATAATTTGACTAAACGGAATCTTGACTCTCTTCGCTCCAACGACGATGATTTCGGCATCTGCATCCCACTTCAGCAATATCCCTTGAACGGGATCTTTACGACCACCTGCTCGTTCCACCAGCACTCTTTGGCCTACCCAATGTTTCATTCTCCCGTTCACCTCCGTGTCTTCTTGTTAATTGTCCGAGATTGTCCAGTTTACTTGTTTGATTCCTTCTGCTTCCAAGAAGGCGTTCGCTCGAGAAAACGGATGGCTTCCAAAAAAACCATTCCGAGCTGCAAGCGGACTTGGATGAGCCGATTCTATAACCAGATGACGGGAACGATCTATGAACGCCCCCTTCTTCTGTGCGTGACTTCCCCAGAGCATAAACACCATAGGCTGCTCCCGAACATTTAATTTCTCGATTACCGCGTCAGTAAACCGCTCCCATCCGATATGGCGATGTGAAGCAGGTTCTCCCTCTCTCACAGTTAATACGTTATTTAATAACAAAACTCCTTCTTCCGCCCAATCCTGAAGAGACCCATGTGCAGGAATGGATACTCCTAGATCACTATGTAATTCTTTATATATATTTCGCAAAGATGGAGGGATTCTAACCCCTTTTTTGACAGAAAAACTTAGCCCTTCTGCCTGACCTGCTCCATGATATGGATCTTGACCAATGATCACGACCTTTGTATTCGCATACGAGGTTAATTTCAACGCATTGAATATGTCGTCCTTCGGAGGATATATCGTTTGCGTCTTATATTCAGCAGCCAGCTTCAATCGAAGCTCCTGCATATAATCTTTATTCATCTCGTCCTGCAGCAGTGCGTCCCAGTCATTATTAAACATATATCGGCTCTCCTCGTTTCCAATCCCTTTATACAACATATAGGTATCTAAAAAAATAAGCTGGACTCCTGTTAGGAGCCAGCCTATTTCATATAAATGTATGCCGAGGACGGGGGTCGAACCCGTACGATGGTCACCCATCGCAGGATTTTAAGTCCTGTGCGTCTGCCAATTCCGCCACCCCGGCGTATGTGTATAGACTGTTTAACCAAACTCACTGGTAAAGTTAATGAACAATCCACAACCACTTTCGAATTTTCCCAGCAAATATGCTCAAAAATCCGGTATCTCTTATTATATATGAACAGCCACGATTTGACAAGCTCTGCGTGTACTTTTATAGATCAATTTCTAATCAAGCTTAACAGCGCAATAAAGTCCACCTCTCTGAGATGGACTCCTTAACATTTGCATCGCCCTGAAGAACGGTTTATTCTTCTTGATCTAATCGCACGGCTTTGTACATCTTGCCTTCATGTTCGACAAGAATAACCTCATTCGTGTTCGCATCTTTTAACTGAAATATCAGCGATCCCGCTTTCAAATAATTGCTTAAGCCATCTTGACCTATTAGCTGAATATCCTCTGTTAATTCCGATGAAGTTACTTCCATCGTTACTTCACCCAGCTCTTTGCTTGCTAACTTATCAGGAAGAGCTTCCTCGGTAATCACCTTATATGGAATTCCACCGGACCATGTAACAAAAGGATCGTTGTTCTCCGTTCGTGCTATATCTGCGGATAATTCTTCCCGCTCAGCAGAGTCCGTGTCGCAAGCAACAGGAAATAATAAGCATATCATTACGATCCCGAATTTTAATACATTCATCATATTTCTGCTCCCTCTGAGAAGTTAATCACGCATCCTGAAATAGAAAGCAGACGAGCTACCTATATTTAGCTTATATCTTCGGATTATTCTTCCTATTCTTCCTTGTACCCTTTCTTTCTGCTCGCCATTCTCATCCACCAAGCAACGCCGCCAACACCCGCAGCAATAATTACAGCAAATATAACGATATACCATCCATGAATATTCATTGTGCATTCCTCCTATGATAGTTATACCCATATTATCTGCTACATTAAACTTGCTCACTCATTTCCTCATGTGATCCAACGAATGTTTAAGCTTCACCCGAATTGGTTTATTTAACTTTAAGATATTTATTTCTGGATTATTGTAGAAATTTAGAACTAGTTCTGATAGACTATTCGTAGACATGAAAGTGAAAAGCATGTGATAAAACAACCAGTTTGCAATGTAATTAGACCTGATTCTTATTCTTTACATCAATTACTGGCATAGGGAGAATAGGCTTATGAATAAAGAAGCGATTATTGCGATGAAACGTAATCAGCAGATCATGGTAAGAAGCAAAGATGGAGAGACCTTAACCGGGTATCCTGTTCCTACAGATCATTCATCAAAGCTTGTATTAAGAACCACCTTTGGTCCGGTTTGGATTCCTTATGAGGAAGTAGAGCAAATTACCCGGATCATTAGTATTAACCGCTCCAGAAAATTAGCTTTATCTTAAGTTGCTCTATTTACCATAACATACTGTTCCCTTTAAAGTGATCTTACAATGTACTGTTCATAAATTTATAATTAGATGTAAATCATAGATATGAATTAGCTGGGGCTTGGCACATGGCTCTGGCTATTTTATTATTTAACGGGGGTGAGCTAATCATGAACAATATGCCTAAGCTTCTCATATTTGCTGGGGTTGCACTGATTATTGTCGGATTGATCTGGATGGTACTCGGAAGATTTATACAACTTGGTAAATTGCCAGGAGATATTTATGTAGATCGAGGGAACTTTAAATTCTATTTCCCCATTGTTACTTGTATCGTGATCAGTCTTATCCTTACGCTGATCTCCTGGATTATCCGTCACTTTATGAAATAAGCAGCAGCTAGTATTTCGTCCAATAATCCATCCCATCTGATAAAGCTGGCATCGAACGCACTGACGTTTGCTCCTCTGGCTCCCAGCCCTCTAGAATCACAATGTGTTCTGTCGACGATTGGTCCTGCCACTTGATAAATCCTTGTCTTTCTAACTCTCTTAGAGCTTTCCGAATACCACTTTCTGTTCTCCCGGTCTTGACTTCCAGTTCCATCATTTGAGGCATGCGTCTCCGCTGCCCACAAAAATTGTATAGAATCCTCAGCAGTTTGCGTTCAAAATCAGGCATCATCCTCATCACTCCCTAAGCTGTTATTATTGCTCTAACAGGTCGCCAAGCCAGCACATTCTCCTCGTTAAAGGTTCTCGGAGCCCCTGTATGAAGACATGTAGAATAGATTCTGCCATTTACTATTCGATGAATTTCAATATTACGTTGACTAACCTGCCCTGCTCGATCCAGATAAACAATTTCTACAACCTTGCCAATATATTTACGCGGCATAAGCTCACCCCAATAAGAACATTTGTTTGTATATATTATATAGGAACATATGTTCTTTTATCAACTGTAAAATTTGGCTGCTCCACCTTAAGAATTCAGTTCTTTGATTAAGATGCACTAGACTTGTTCGTACCGCAAAGAGACCCTTACATACGAATATGCAAGGGTCTTTGTCCAACGATATGAGATTTATATAAACTTTCACGTAACGGATCGTCCTTTAAAGAGCAGGTACACTGTTCACTGCAATATCATCATATTCGTCATGAATATCTCCTACGATCTCTTCCAATATGTCTTCCATCGTAACGAGCCCTGTAACTTGGCCGCTAGCATCAGTTACAAGTGCAATATGAACCCGATTCTGCTGCATTTTAGTAAGAACATCCTTAATAGGGGAGGTCTCCTTAAGACTTGGCATCGGATGAATAAACCCGCTCAGATCCCATTCTCTGCCGGCAGCAATGCTTGTCAGCATTTCTTTCGTGTTAATAAAGCCGAGATATTGCTCTTTATTCCCTTTATGAATAACAGGGTAACGGGTGTACTCATATTGATGAATGACTTCAAGCATGCTCTCAAGAGACATATCACTGCTAAAAGTAGCTATTTTCCCTTTCGGAATCATAATCTCCTTCAAGATGCGCTCATCAAAATCAAAAATGTTCTTCAAATAATCAAGCTCTGTCTGATTAATTTCTCCACTTTCATAGCTGTTGTTAACAATCAGCTTCAGCTCTTCCTCTGAATACACGGTATCATGACCGGCAGGCTTCACACCAAAAATCTTCAACAACAGGCGAGCTGAATTGTTCAGTGCAGTGATTACAGGATACATAATCTTACCGAACCAATACAGCGGACCTGCCAGCAGCAGAGTCATTCTCTCTGAGAACTGAATAGCCAGTGTCTTGGGAGCAAGCTCACCAATAACAACGTGCAGGAAGGAAACAACCGACAAGGCAATGACATAGGACAATACCGTCGATAGGGCAGCCGGCAGATTCCAGCTGTCAAATACCGGATGAAGCATTTTCTCAACAGTTGGTTCACCCAATGCTCCCAGCACGAGTGCCGTAATCGTGATTCCCAGCTGACACGCCGACAGATAATAATCCAGTTCATGTGCGACCTTTTTGGCCAGAACAGCCTTCTTGTTGCCTTCCGCAATCAATTGGTCGATCCGTGACATCCTCACCTTGAGAATCGCAAATTCAGCTCCGACGAAGAATGCTGTCAGTCCAATGAATACAGCTACTAAAAACAAATTTAATGCAATTATTCCGTCCAATGATTTCCCTCTTTAAGAGGGATTCACCTCCAGAGTCCTATAGTATTTTATATATTTAAGATCCACAAAGAACAATATTATTGTTGAATTTTACGTAACACGACTTGCTTGATTTGAAAATTATCCATTTCCTTGACCTTCCACATCTGCTCATCCTGTTCAACGATATCGCCTTCCTCGAGAGATGCCCCTCGTTTGGACTGAATCCAGCCGGCGATTGTATCTACCTCATCCGCACCGTCAAATATGAAGCCAAACTGCTTCTCCAGCTCATCCAATAAGACTCGCCCGCTGATTAGATACTCGTTGTCCCCGAGCTGCTGAATATCAGCCTTCTCATCGCTGTCAAATTCATCGCGAATCTCACCAACGATCTCCTCTAGGATATCCTCCATCGTTATAATCCCGGACGTACCACCGTATTCATCAATAACGACTGCCATATGCACCCTCTGCTGCTGCATCTTGATCATCGCTTCCTGAATCGGTGTAATTTCCGAGACATACGGCAGCTCACGTACAAATTCTTCAAGGCGATGCTCACTTCCGTCCACAATATGAGGAAGCATCTTCTTCACGTTAACCACACCGATAATTTTATCCTTATCTCCAGCTTCAACAACCGGATAACGTGAATAATTATACTCGTCAAAAATAGGAACAATATCCGCATAAACCATGTCTATATCGAGCGTTACCAGATCCACACGCGGAACCATGATATCTTTTGCGTCCCGCTCATCAAAGGAAAAAACATTTTCCATATAAGAAAGCTTTGTCTGATTGATCTCGCCGCCTTCGTAGCTCTGATTCATAATGATCTTGATCTCATCCTCGGAATACGCCTGTTCGTGTCCTGCCGGCTTAACACCGAACGCACGCAGCATAACCCGGGAAGAACCGTTTAGTGCCCAAATGAATGGAGACATGATCTTACCGAACCAATAGAGAGGTGCTGCGAGCAGCAGAGTCATCTTCTCCGCAAATTGGATCGCCAATGTTTTCGGTGCCATTTCACCTACGACCACATGCAAGAAGGTAACTAAGATAAACGCAATCGCATAAGAAGCCACAGATGAAACAGCTTCGGACAATTCAAAGTAGTTAAACACTGGATACAGCAGACTCTCAACAGCCGGTTTACCCAGCGCCCCCAGACCAAGTGCAGTAACCGTAATACCGAGCTGACAAGCAGACAGGTAATAATCGAGATCTGAAGCTACTTTTTTGGCAACCACTGCTTTCTTGTTTCCTTCAGCGATAAGCTGATCGATACGTGACATCCGGATCTTAACTACAGCAAACTCCGCAGCAACGAAAAACGCGGTAAGCGCAAGTAGTATGACAAGTAATATTAAATTGGTAATCGTGATAATGTCCAATAATTTCCCTCTTAAGAGGGATTCACCTCCAGGAATATTTACAGCATCTCTAATGAATTACTGTATTAAAATTTATAATTCGAATAAAGTATACATAACAACTTCGGCCGATGAGGGGCGGTGTTCATGAGAAGAACCTTGTTCATGCCATCATGATCAGCCCGCTTGAATATTTTCCGTTCGTTTAATTCCGTCTGCGGTTCAAAATACAGTAACGCCTTCCCAATGTGTCCACCTCCCCTCCGTAATATTCCTACAAGTATATCATGATTGATTGCTGACCATCCAGTTCAACGTCATGGTTGCAGATTTATAGTCGCTGCAGATACCTCACTTCTTATACAAAAGGTACGGTTATCGTACCTTGATATAGTCCAGTATATGAATTTATTAAGAATGCATAAAACTCATTTCTTCTACAATATATTGAAAAGTCTAATTTATATAAACGATATATGGATCATTTAAACAAAACTTGCCCTATTTTAAACCAACATTAGGACTCGCTATGCATAAACGCACTTGATTCTCTGCTCTCTGCTATGCAGTTGAATCCCACGTTACTTACAATATTGTAAGAGAAGAGAATCAGTTTCATATCATTATAAAAATAGTTCAGGAAACTACAAATAAAAAAGCCTTTGCGTATTACGCAAAGGCTGTTCAGGTATGGGCCCTGAGGGACTCGAACCCCCGACCAATCGGTTATGAGCCGACCGCTCTAACCAACTGAGCTAAGGGCCCTGAATCAATATTCTATTACACATATTAGTGCGCTGTATGTAACTATTGCGGGGGCAGGATTTGAACCTGCGACCTTCGGGTTATGAGCCCAACGAGCTACCGAGCTGCTCCACCCCGCGTCAATAAAACTTAAAACAGCGACATCTAATAATATACATGATGTGTAATAGAATTGTCAAGGCACTTTTTTTGGAGAAACGAAGACTGCTCCTTATGGAATGAAACGGACACCATAGCGCCCCTTGCGTGATTTGTATACCTCTACCTGCTGCGGTTCATCATGCCCATAGATCCATCCGTCCTGCTCCATCCGCTTCGCGAAGCAACCTGCCTGAAACTTACTACCGTATAATCTTGAATAATATACCCATTTCACTCTTGTTCATCTTCCTTTGACTCCATAATGGATGCTGTTTCCTTTCTACTATTAGGATACCCAAAAGCACAAAAAATAGCCGCGAGATGAAATTTAATCAAGCGGCTATTGAATTAAGCTTATTTAGTTTGCGGCTAATTTATCCTCGAAGCTCGCCTTCGGATCTGTCTTCAGCTTCTGCAGCATTTCATTTCCATCCTGCTCCCAGGCTTCCAGCGCTTCCTTCGGTGTCTTCTTATTCTCTACAACTTCATTGAAGTATTTCTGGCCTACGGAGTCCACCTGCCATAAATTCGGCATCTTCTGGTACAGTGTGTTCATATCCGTGCTTGTCGGCGGGATCGGCTTTAATGTGTAGAAAGCAGCAATATTATAATCCAATCCTTCCTTTGGCTGGATGTAGCTCTTACGTGACACCATCTCATAGCTGCTTCTTGCCTTGACTTTGGCCCATTCTTCACCGTTCAGGAACTTGATGAATTCCCAGGCATCGTCTGGATTTTGAGCGTTACTATTAATAGCCATCAGGCTGCTTAGATATACATTCCCGCCAATGCCCGGCTTCTCCTGATGTACAGGAGGGGTAACAACATCCCAATCAATCGGGTCAAACTTATCATCCGTCTCAGCATACTTGTTATCATTAATCAGCCTGGTGACATAGCTGTAGTCCGAAACAACCATAGCGAGCTTTCCTTCCATAAACATATTGCCTTGGAAAGGATTAAATTCGGTCTGATCTGTCTGATATTCATAAACCTCCTGACCAGGCACAATTTTGTCCCGAGTCAGCGTAGCTACGGTATCCCATACTCTCTCCCAGGATTCGTTATTGACGGTCATCGTTTCGGCTTTGTCATCAAAGATTCGCAGCTGCAATGGTGATGCATATGTTTGAACATTGTAATAAGTATCGCCGCCGTATTGATTGAAGGAAAAGCCATACACGCGATCCTCACCTTCACCGCTCGTTACCCGTCTTGCAAGATCAAATATATCTTCCCATGTCGCTCCATCTGCTGGCGGTTCCACCCCTGCCTTTTGAAAAATCGCTTTGTTATAAAACAATGCAGATGATGAGAAAGTAGGTGTCAGGGCATACAGATTGTTATCTCCCATATCCTTGATCCCGTCCAGCACGGTCGGGACAATATCCGTCGTATCAAACTCATCCTCGGCAATTAGAGGATCAAGCTGTGTCAGCATATTTTCCTGAATAAGCGACTTAAATACAGAGGTGTCTCCGACAATAACATCCACCGGATTGTCACCCGTCATCAGCTTCTTGACCGCTTCGAGGGTATCTGGCTGCTCTGGCTGTTCATTCTTGGTGTAGTCGAAATATTGATACTGATCCTGGTCCACTGCAGGTACAATTTCAATCGTTATATTGTCATTCAGCACCTCAAAAATATCCGTATACTGCTGTCTAAAATAGGTATCATCATTACTTCCATACAAGGTACCAATTCGAAGCACTCTTTCCTCTTGATCATCAGATGGTTCATTAGAAGTACATGCTGCAAGAAGTGGAGTCAGCAAAGTCATACATGTCAGCATCGCGATGACCGGTCGACGAAATACAGATTTCTTTATCATTCCCATTCTCCCTTTCTATGGTTACTTCGGCTGCGTAATGACGATACGCTCACCATCAAACTCAAGAGTAGCCCGATTATCAATAGACAGCGCTTCTAAATACTCTCTCGGCACCTGAAGACGGCCAGCTCGATCAATAATGACAAATGCTTCATGCACCTCGCTCCTGCCTGGGACAACCTCTGTGTCCAAATTGGCGTTGCGTTTAACAAATTCAGTGCTGGTAAGCCCGTCACGAATAGCAACAATTCGGTCTACCTTATTCGCTAGTGCCATATCGTGGGTGACGATGACAACACTGACGGCCAGTTCCCGATTCAGCTTCCGAAAAATATCCATGATCCGGTCACTTGTCTCGCTGTCAACAGAACCTGTAGGTTCATCAGCAAGCAGCAAACGAGGCCGATTGGCCAGAGAAATCGCAATGGCGACCCGCTGCTGCTCTCCCCCTGATAATTGGTGCAGTCTGCTGTGCATTCGGTGCTCAAGCCCTACCCATTCAAGCAGCTGTTTTGCATAGCTCCGATCATATTTCCCGCCAAGCATCATCGGTGTTTCCACATTTTCGAGAGCTGTCATGTAGGGAAGCAAATTCCGGCCGTTGTTCTGCCAAATAAAGCCGACGGTGTGTCTCTTGTATTCCACAAGCTGTGCTTCCGTCATCTTGAGCAGATCCCAATCCCCTACGACAGCTGTTCCAGCAGAGGGGCGGTCTAGACCCCCAAGGATGTTGAGCAGTGTTGACTTACCGCTGCCGCTGTTGCCGATAATTGCCATCATCTCACCCTCTTCGACAGTCAGGTTCAGACCTTGAAGAGCTACGACTTCAACCTCGCTGGTTTTATAAATCTTGACCAAGCCTTCGCAGTGAATCATATCAGCGCTCCTCTCCCATCTTCACAGCCTGATGTACTCTGAGTCTGCGAATTTGCCATAACAGCATCACTGCTCCAATGAAGAGCATGACTCCGGTTACGATATACAGCTGATTCGTATCACTGGCTTCGAACACGATCCGGAACGGAGGCACCTGAGTCTCTACATTATCCGTCGTTTGCAGGAATGGAAGAAACAATCTGCTCGCCAGCTGACCTATACCGATCCCTAGTGCGATGGATAACCCCGCCGTAAATACCTGTTCAAGCAGCAGCATCCCGCTCAGCTGACCTCTGGAGAGTCCCATCGCCCTCAGCACACCGAACTGAACGACTCTGCCTGACAGATTAAAGAACCAATACAGTACATAACCAATTAATGAAATAATAATGGAAACAAGAAATCCAAGGCTTAATATGCCAAAGACTCCGCCTCGCGATGGATGCTTGCTCTCTGCTACAAGCTCGGTACGGACATCCTTGACAGAGGACAATTCAATCCCTGCATTGGCTAATTCCGTCATCAGAGGAGCAACTAAGGCATCAGGCTCCATCTTGAGCCACACCTCGTACGGAATCATCGGCACCTGGTCGTAAATATAATCCAGATTGGTGATGAAGAACGGTGTCTGATCAGGGTATTGTGCCGGCCAGTATGGCAGAATACCAAATACAACAAATTCGATCATCTGCTCCTGCAGAGCAATGGATATGATGTCTCCACTTTCCAGCTGATATTTCTCCGCAAGATTAGAAGGAATTATGACGGCCCCTTCATAATGACCGAGCAGATCAAGATAACGATTCGGATGAGCTGGAAATAGATCATTACGGAACCAGGCCACCTCGGCAAAATCTACATTATCAATGCCTACAATCATTCCCTGACCTGCTGATTTACCTGAGACAATGACATTGCCTTTGGTTTGCAGGACCCTGGCAGCGTGTTCTACGCCAGGCAGCTGCCTGAATACTTCAAACGGCGGTTCAGAGTAAATCATTCTTCCGGGCGCTGTACCGCCTCCGCCCATGCCTGGATTTCCTCCACCGCCAGGATTGCCCCCGCCTCCTGGATTTCCTCCGGGATTACCGCCTGTATTTCCACCATTGTTATTTCCTCCGCCCCCAGCGCTGCCTCCGGGCTCATTCGGATTACCACCTCCGCCCGCGTTTCCACCGCTGACTGGAGTCAATTCAGGTGAACCCTCCCATACGGTCTGCATAACAACATCCGTACCATATTCATACAGCGTACGTTCTGTGGAATTCAGATCAATGGTTCTTGCAGCAGATGCATTGTACACGCCCAGTCCCAGAGTCAAAACCAGCAGGATCATAAGCGGGTAGTAAGAAGATGAAGACCGAGAGAGCTGAGTCAACGTCAGATAGAGCGGAACCGGAAAAATTTTGCGGCCGATCAACTGGATCAGTTTGAGAATCAACGGGAATAACCTCAGAAAGAACAGACCCATAGCAAATATCGCGATGGCGGGTACAAAAAATAAAAAAGGCTGCACCTGCAATTGATCGGTTGTCATTCCTGTTTGAAAGGTCAGCATCTGGCGTTCGTAGAACAGATAGTAGCCGTAGCCAGAAATACCGAGCAATAAAATATCGAGATACCACCGCTGCCATATCGGCTTACGATCACTTCTCGCCTGCCGGCGCTTGGCATCCACAATTGTCGCTCTTGCATAATTAATTGCCGGAATAACGGAAGCGATCATAGACGCAATTACCGCAACAAGCCCCAGCCAGAGTGCATCCTGCGTTACTCCTACAGGTATCGCTTTGCGATCGACGAATTCCAGGAATCCGCTAGCAGAGCCTATGCTCTTCGCCATAAACCAGCCAAGAAACGGACCTGCCATCATTGCTGCTGCGCCGAGAATCAAACCCTCCAGCAAATACAACAAAATAATCTGTCTGGCTGATGCTCCCCGGCTCCGCAGAACAGCAATATCACTCTCCTGCTTCTGAAGCGATTGTCTTGCGTTCATGACGATAAAATAGAAGACCATGGCAATCATCGGAACCGCAAGTGTGAAGAGCATGGTCTGCAGCTGCAGGCTCTGGGCTCTAAAGTTAGCAAGCAAATCACCGAAAGAGATGTCGACCTTAGTATCCTTTAATCGTTGATACAGCTCGATGTCCAATCGTTCGAGTGTTCTTCCCAGCCCTGGCAGCTGGCTCGTTTGAATCTCACCCAAGTCAAAGGCGTAATACCATCTCGAAGTCTGAAGCGGAACGCCTTTTTCTCCCAGCAAATAAGTATTCATCACTTCTGGATCGACATACAGTCCATTCATCATTCCTTCAAATCCTTGGAACCAATAAGGATCAGTCAGATCATCTGGAGTAAAGACACCTGTAATCTTGACCCTCAGCGTCAGATCCAGCCCGCTGTATACGGGATATTCCAGGATGTCACCGACATGCAGATCGTTTCGATACATACCTTCCTCGAGCATCGCTGCCTCAATCACGTTATCCCGCACCTGATTCCCTGGTATAACACCTTGAGTCACTGTTACATGATCTTCTAGATCAGTCATTGCGCCAGCGGTCATGGTCCTGATTCTGCTGGCGTCAACTTTGGTAGGATCTTCAGGACTAACTTCCGTGCTGCGGATCGTACGGACGTTAAGATAAGTATTGTGATCGAAGCCGATGCTGCTCGAAACATCTTCCCTAATATATCGATCAACTTCGTTCAGCGAGGCAAGGTCTGTCTTCGTTCCTCCTGCCGCCTGATAGCTCATGAGCAGAGAACCTGCAGGCATACCGCTGCTCTCTTCCTCCAAAGACTGAGCAACGACACGCTTTAACGCTCCATCTGCATACATAGGGATGCTGACGGTGAAACCTACAGCCACAATAAGACCAAGCAAGGTACTTAGCGTGAGCCATCGGGTATTCCACATTTTTCGAGCCAAGAGGCGCAACAAGGGCATTCCTTTCATTACCTTCCGACCACCTTCTGTCCGGGCGTCAGACCTTTGAGGATTTCAACATCCGTCGATGTCTGCTGACCTACCTCAACGTCAACCTCCCTCTTGCTACCATCCGCCTCTACAACTTGTACATACGTTCTGGATCCAATGGATCGAAGTGTAGAGATCGGTATTAACACGGCATTCTCTTTGCGCTGAGTTACAATTGATACGGTAAGAGGAGTACCGCGATTCAGCCCTTCCGGCCAATCATCCAGCTCAACAATGACATATTGGTCCAGTGATTCCTGAGCAGGAGGTGTCCCTGCTCCGCCATCTCCTCCAGAGCCCGTTTCTTCGGCTAATTCCATAGGCATTACCTGAATGGTACCTGTATGCGTTCCAGCCGCGTTAATATCCACATCAGCCTTCATTCCTTGTGCAATCACTTCCAGATCCTTCTTGGCAAAAGTAGCGGCAACGACGAGATTAGATGTGTCAGCAATGGTCGCAATCGGATCGTATGCCTTCACAGCAGCTCCTTTTTCCACCTGAACACTCAGCACGGTGCCTGCAAAAGGGGCTGACAGCGTTGATTTGCCTACCTGCTCCTCCAGATCCGCTAACTCTTGTCTTTGCTCTTCAAACGTAATTACAGCTTCTTCATATTCGACTGGGTCCATCTCGTCTTTTTTGCGGAGTGTCTCCTTCATCTGCACTTCCGCTTTTCGAATCTGCAGCTTCTTCTGGCGAATTTGCTTCTCCAGCTCCTCCACATCCAGCACAGCAATTTGCTGTCCAGCCTTCACCTTATCTCCCGGTTTGACGAACAATTCCTTGACGTGCATGCCATCAAGTGTAAAATAAACCTTCTCCTCTCTCTGACTCATCAGCTTGCCGGAACCCGAAACCTTGGTTTCAATCGTTTCTGTACGAACTTCATATTCCGGCTTCTTGGATATGGTCGGCGGTGTGATTGGGGGTAGTACCTCCTCTTCTGGTTCTGCCGGCAGTAAGGAACAGCCGCTGAGCATAAGACCTGCTGCACCAACTAGTGCAATGCTCCGAAGGCGTCTCTTCCAGCTGGTATAGGATTCGTTATGTAATAAATTTACCGTCCACCATCTCATGAACATGGTCTGCAACCTCCAAAATCGTAGGATCATGTGTCGTCATGCAGATCGTTACTTGCTCTGTTGCAATCATATTTCGAAAAACCGCCATCACTTGTGCTCCCATCTTGGAGTCAAGCTCTGCCGTTGGTTCATCCGCGAGCAGAAGCTTCGGACGATGTGCTATGGCCTTGGCTATTGCGACTCTCTGCTGCTCTCCGCCTGACAGCTCAAAGGGCCGGTGCTTCGCCCGTTTGGTAAGGCCCACCATCTCAAGGCAATAAGCCACCCTCTCCTTCCATTCACTCCTTGGAACATTTGCCATCCGAAGGGACAGCTCTACATTCTCCCATGCAGACAGTAAGGGCATCAGAGCATACGCCTGAAAAATAAAACCAATATCCTGCCGTCTGAGCTTGGTTCGACTCCCGTCTCCTGTATCATGCAGAGCCCTGCCATCAAAATAAATCTCACCACTGGTTGGCTGATCAAGACCTCCCAGCATATTTAGCAAAGTCGTCTTTCCCGAGCCTGACCTTCCTTTCAGCATAACAAGCTGCTCCGCATGGACCTCCAGATCGATACCTTTCAGTACATGAATGGCCTTGCCTCCCGTCTCAAAGCTGCGATGAACATTGCACACCTTAAGAACAGTCTCACCGGCCTCCAATCGGGATGAATCCGAATCCGAGCGCCCGATAACCTCGCTCTCCTCTTCCTTGCTGATGATCTCAAGTACAGGTGCTCTCTCTGGCGGCAGTGCATCATCCTTCTCCTGAGCAAATATAGAAGAACTCTTGTCCTCATCCTGCGTTTTTCTGCTGCGAAATGGTATTCGTATAACAACCAGCCCCCAAACATCACAAGGAAATAACTAGAATATAATTACAAATATTTCTATCTGCATTATAAACGACATAAAACAGGAATAAGTTACAACCTTTTAAAGATAATTTTCATTTGTTCGGGACAACAAAAAAACGGCCCTCCGCAGGGCCGCCTATCTATAGAAACTTTTATATTACAATCCAAATGAATTTGGATCTTCACGCCAGGAGCGAAGCAATTCCAGGTCCGTTTCGGCAATAGCTCCTTCACGCAGAGCCACCTCAGTCAGCGCTGTATAATTGGACAAGCTTTGCAGTGGAATTCCCGCTTCTTCAAAAGCCTTCGATGCCCGATCCAGCTGATAGCTGAAGATTGCCAGTACGGCAAGTGCCTCTGCTCCAGCTTCCTGTACCGCCTTTGCAGCCTTCAAAGAGCTTCCTCCTGTGGAGATCAAATCTTCAATGACGATGACTTTTTGACCTTCGCGAACAAGTCCCTCGATCAGGTTTTCTTTCCCGTGCCCTTTGGCCTTGTCACGAATGTAAATCATCGGAAGTCCCAGCTTCTGCGCAACGAATGCAGCGTGAGGGATACCGGCGGTTGCAGTTCCAGCGATGACTTCTGTTTCCGGATACTGCTCGCGGATAACTGCTGCGAACGATTCAGCGATTAGATCTCGAATTTCGGGATAGGACATCGTGAGCCGATTGTCACAATAGATCGGAGATTTAATGCCGGAGGTCCAGGTAAAAGGCTGATTCGGACGCAGTGCCACTGCCTTAATCTGTAGCAATTTGGATGCCAGCTGTTCTGGAATTTGCGTTAATGTTGTCATTGATTCATCATCTCCTCAATAATTTGCTCTGCTGCCGCTCTTGGGTTCTCACTGGCAGTTATAGGCCGGCCCACAACGATGTAGCTGCTGCCTCCAGCGATGGCTTGTCCAGGTGTAAGAATTCGGGACTGGTCGCCTACCGCGCTTCCCGCAGGGCGAATCCCCGGTGTAACCGTATAAAATTGATCTCCACATGCTTCTCTGATTGCAGCTACCTCTAGCGGTGATGCAACTACACCTTGAAGTCCCGCTTCCTTGGCGAGCGAGGCATAGCGTACAACAGCCGTCTCTACATCGCCTGGAATGCCAATTTCATCGTTCATCGTCGCCTGATTCGTACTTGTCAGCTGAGTTACTGCGATAATCGTCGGAACTCTAAGTCCCTCCTCTTCCGCTGCCTGTTTGGCTCCCGCCAGTGCAGCGGACATCATCTCTCTGCCCCCAGCGGCATGAACGTTGAACATATCCACACCCAGCCGGGTAACGCTATGTGAGCCACCCTTCACTGTATTGGGGATATCATGCATTTTCACATCCAGAAATACAGAATACCCTTTCTCCTTAAGCTCTTTCACAAAGGACGGACCTGCCGAATAGAACAGCTGCATTCCGACTTTCATGTAGCAAGGTATTCCCTCAAGACGGTCAATCAGCTGTCTCGCACCGTCTGCATCAGGATAGTCCAACGCTACCATCAGGCGTCCAGCCATTTCTTTATATTCAGAAGATAATTGCATCTGCCGCTCTCCTCCATCCATTTCTTTTATTCGTTATAAAGGACATCGGATAAAGCCCGCTGATTCAGAGCTTTATCGATGTCCTCTAAGATATTGTCTATGCGAATCAGCGGCTGAACGCTGGCATGGATTCGGAGGAGAAGTTAATGGTCTCCAGCATTTGCAGAAGTGCGCGTACCGTATCCAGAGACGTCATACATACAACCCCGTTCTCAACAGCTTCCCGGCGAATACGGAACCCGTCACGCTGCGGTGTTTTACCTTTTGTCAGCGTATTGAATACGAAGTTCGCTTCACCTGTACGAATCATATCCAGAATGTTCGGTGTTCCTTCGCTGAGCTTGTTGACGGTTTGAACCGGAATTCCCGCCTTAGCGAGTGCATCCGCAGTACCGCCCGTTGCAATGATCTTGTAGCCAAGCTTGTAGAAGCCGCCGAGCAGAGATACAGCCTCGTCCTTGTCTTTATCTGCTACAGTGGCGATAATCGCGCCGGAAGAAGGAATCTTCATGCCGGCTCCGATCAGTCCTTTGTACAGCGCCTTCGCGTATAGCACATCACGACCCATAACTTCACCCGTAGATTTCATTTCAGGTCCCAGCGTAGGTTCTACACGGCGCAGCTTCGCAAAGGAGAAGACCGGCACTTTCACCGATACATGATCACTCTCCGGCCATAGACCATCCACATAGCCTTGATCCGCAAGCTTGTTGCCAAGAATCGCCTGGGTCGCCAGATTCGCCATTGGAATGCCGGTTACTTTGCTCAGGAATGGAACGGTTCTTGAAGATCTAGGGTTAACCTCGATAACATACACATCATCTTGATAGATAACGAACTGAATGTTCACGAGCCCGATCGTCTTGAGTTCCTTCGCAATTTTAATCGTGATATCTACAATTTTTTCTTTCAAATGTGCTTCCAGGTGCTGCGGAGGATATACTGCAATGGAGTCACCGGAGTGAACACCTGCCCGTTCAACATGCTCCATAATTCCCGGGATCAGAACCGTTTCACCGTCACAGATCGCATCGACTTCAACCTCTTTACCCAGCATATAGCGGTCAATCAGCACCGGGTGCTCAGGATTAATCTTCACTGCCTGCTCCATGTAGCTGAGCAGCTCGCTGTCGGAGTATACAATCTCCATCGCGCGTCCGCCAAGTACGTAGGAAGGACGCACCAGTACCGGATAGCCCAAACCTTGTGCAGTGCCAACGGCCTCATCAACAGAAGTAACTGTGCTGCCTTGCGGCTGTGCAATTGACAATCGGGACAGCAGTGCTTCAAATTTCTTGCGGTCTTCGGCTTCGTCAATGCTCGCAAGATCTGTACCCAGTATCTTCACTCCTGCTGCGGCAAGCGGTGCAGCCAGGTTGATCGCGGTTTGTCCACCGAACTGCACGATGACGCCGATCGGGTTCTCCTGCTCAATTACGTTCATTACATCTTCGAAGAACAATGGTTCAAAGTAGAGTCGGTCAGACGTATTGAAATCCGTGGATACTGTTTCAGGGTTATTATTGATAATAACCGCTTCGTATCCCGCCTTTTGAATCGCCCATACCGCGTGTACTGTTGAATAGTCGAATTCGATACCTTGGCCGATCCGAATCGGACCCGAACCGAGTACCACAATCTTCTCCTTGTCGGAAGGAAGAACCTCATTCTCGGTTTCATAGCTTGAGTAGTAGTATGGTGTGGTTGCTTCGAACTCTGCTGCGCAGGTATCTACCATTTTGTAGACAGGACGCAGGTTTTGAGCCTCACGCAATTCACGGACTTCACTTTCCTTCGTATGAGCTGTCCCTGGTTGACCTTCAGCACGAAGCTCGGCAATAGAACGGTCTGTAAAGCCCATGCGTTTCGCTTGATACAATGTTTCCGCAGTCAGTTCTTTCTCTGACCGAATCTGGTCTTCGAATTTGACGATGGCTTCAATCTTATCCAGGAACCACCAGTCAATCTTCGTAATATCCTGAATTTCTTGGAGCGTGTATCCACGACGGAATGCTTCAGCGACTAAGAACATTCGCTCATCGTCCGGTTTAGCAAGGCGGTTTCTAAGTACCTCATCTTCGAGTGTTGCCGCTTCTTTTAGATAGATGCGGTTCACACCAATCTCGAGAGAGCGGACAGCCTTATGAATGGACTCTTCAAAAGTACGCCCGATCGCCATAACCTCGCCGGTTGCTTTCATCTGAGTACCCAGCTTACGGTTAGCGGATGTAAATTTATCAAATGGCCAGCGTGGAATTTTACTTACGATATAATCAAGCGTTGGCTCAAAGAATGCATAGGTTTGACCTGTTACCGGGTTAATGATCTCATCCAGTGTATAGCCGAGTGCGATCTTGGCCGCCATCTTAGCAATCGGATATCCCGTTGCTTTGGAAGCCAGAGCAGAAGAGCGGCTGACACGCGGATTAACCTCGATAACATAGTATTGGAAGCTTTGCGGATCCAGCGCAAATTGCACGTTACATCCACCCTCAATGTTCAAGGCGCGGATAATTTTAAGCGATGCCGAGCGAAGCATTTGATATTCACGGTCGGACAGCGTTTGGCTTGGAGCCACAACGATACTATCGCCTGTATGCACGCCTACCGGGTCAAAGTTCTCCATGTTGCAGACAACGATACAGTTATCGTTAGCATCCCGCATGACTTCATATTCGACTTCCTTCATTCCCGCGATACTCTTCTCAACGAGGCACTGTGTAATCGGGCTGTAACGAAGACCCGAAGCTACAGTCTCAAGAAGCTCTTCTTCATCTGCACAGATACCGCCTCCCGTTCCACCCAGCGTATAAGCAGGTCGAACAATGATTGGGTATCCAATCTCATTAGCGAATTTTACTGCTTCTTCTACTGTTGTTACAATCGTGCTTTCTGGTACCGGCTGTTCCAGCTCACGCATCAGTTCACGGAACAGATCACGATCTTCCGCTTTCTCAATCGAAGTAAGCTGAGTTCCGAGCAATTTTACATTTTCACTTTCCAGTACGCCGGCACGAGCCAGCTCCACGGCCATGTTAAGGCCCGTTTGGCCGCCAAGCGTTGGAAGAAGTCCATCCGGACGCTCCTGACGAATGATTTGGGTGACAAAGTCGAGCGTGATGGGTTCGATATATACTTTGTCTGCCATATTGGTGTCTGTCATAATCGTAGCTGGGTTGCTGTTTATAAGAACAACTTCCACGCCTTCTTCTTTGAGCGCTTGGCACGCTTGGGTCCCGGCATAGTCAAACTCTGCAGCCTGACCGATGACAATCGGGCCGGACCCGATGACAAGAATTTTCTTGAGGTCTTTATTAATAGGCATGTTAGCGTGCTCCTTTCCCTGCTGCGGCAAGAACGGCTTGGCGCGGCTTCTGCGGGTTGTTTTGTTTATGTTCACGAATCATATCAAGGAAGCGGTCGAACAGATAGGAATTATCCTGTGGACCTGGTGCTGCTTCTGGATGATACTGCACTGAGAAAGCAGGGTATTTGGTATGCTTCAACCCTTCAATCGTTTTGTCATTGTTGTTGATGTGTGTAACTTCCAGATCTGTTCCTTTAATGGATTCTTCGTTAACCGTATAGCCGTGATTCTGGGAAGTAATATAGCAGCGTCCTGTTTCAAGCTCCTTCACCGGATGGTTACCGCCGCGGTGTCCGAATTTCAGTTTTTCCGTATTTGCACCTGCTGCCAGAGCGAACAGCTGATGTCCCAGACAGATCCCGAAGATCGGATATTCACCCAGAAGCTCAGATACCATCTTGACTGCATGAGGCACGTCTTTTGGATCCCCAGGGCCGTTAGAGAGCTGAATTCCGTCCGGATTCAATCTACGGATCTCTTCTGCCGTCGTGTCATGAGGTACGACCACAATGTCACAGCCGCGCTTGTTCAGCTCACGCAAAATCCCTGTTTTCGCACCGTAGTCAACAAGTACGATTTTTTCACCGATGCCAGGGCTGTTATATACATGTTTCGTAGAAGTCATTGGCACCTGGTTGCGAAGCTCATCAATCGTCGTATCACCCATCATTTCCAGAAGCTCTTCAACCGGCTTGGAGCCTGTTGTTAGAATCCCCTTCATCGTTCCTTGGTGACGAATGCGGCGTGTCAGCATCCGTGTGTCGATATCACTGATACCGATAATCCCATGTTCTTTGAGCAGCATGTCAATGCTGTATTCAGCGCGCCAGTTGCTTGGCACCGGTTCGTAACGGCGAGTTACGAAACCATGCACGTATGGACGGATGGATTCAAAGTCATCCCGGGTAATTCCGTAGTTTCCGATCAGCGGATAGGTCATTGTTACAATTTGTCCGCAGTAAGAAGGATCAGAGAGCACCTCTTGGTAGCCCGTAATTCCTGTATTAAAAACGACCTCACCTGTTTGCTCACCTTCAGCCCCGAATGCTCTGCCTGTGAACAATGTGCCGTCTTCTAGTAATAATCTTGCTTGTGCCTGCATCCAACTCACTCCTTCGTTGTATCTGTTTCATATTTAAAATGTGCTTACATAATGAATTGATAAGATAATAGTGCGTAAACCATATTGATTACTTGTTTAGCTTAATGTTGGATCAGAATATACCTTCTTGCCGTCTACAAAAGTCATAACCGGCCAGCCTTTGAGCTCCCAGCCTGTGAATGGAGTATTGCGTCCTTTGGTCGCAAACTCGTTCGGATCAACCGCGCGAAGTCCTTCAAGATCAATGATGGTGACATCCGCGATGGCATCCTTCTCAAGACGACCTGTATCCAGTCTGAATACCCGAGCAGGCTCAGCTGTCATTTTGTCAACAAGAAACTTGAGCGTCCATTTTCCTGTCTCCACGAACTTGGTATAGAGCAGCGGAAATGCGGTCTCAAACCCGACAATTCCGAACGGAGCGAGCTCCATCCCTTTGGCTTTCTCCTCCGCGCTGTGAGGTGCATGGTCTGTGACGATCATATCGAGCGTTCCGTCCTCAAGCCCCTTGATGCAGGCTTCTACATCACGGCGGGAACGAAGGGGAGGATTCATCTTCCAATTCGCATCCAGACCCGGAATGTCTTCATCTGCCAGTATCAGATGGTGCGGACATACCTCAGCCGTTACTTTAATTCCGATTTCTTTCGCTTGGCGGATCAGTCTTACGGATTGCTCTGTACTTACGTGGCAGACATGGTAGTGCACGCCTGTGGCTTCTGCCAGCAGAATGTCGCGTCCTACATGGATTGCCTCAGACTCGTTTGGAATCCCTTTGAGCCCATGCTTCCTTGCGAACTCTCCTTCGGCTACACATGCGCCTTCTACCAGAGAGTTATCTTCACAGTGAGCAATAACCGGCATATCCAGCGAAGCCGCTAAGGCCATCGCATCCTTCATCATCTGCGCGCTCTGCACACCAACACCGTCATCTGTGTAGCCGATCGCACCTGCTGATTTAAGTGCTTCAAAGTTGGTCAGCTCACGGCCCAGTTCATTGATCGTAATAGCTGCATAGGGCAGTACTTTTGCCAGATTTGCTTCCTGTGCTTTTTTCAGCACCATCTGCACCGTTTCCGGATCATCTGTGACAGGTCTCGTATTCGGCATGCAGGCGATGGTGGTAAACCCGCCTTTTACAGCAGAACGGCTGCCGGTTTCGATCGTCTCTTTATGCTCAAATCCCGGCTCCCTAAGATGTACATGCATGTCGATCAGCCCTGGGACAACCAGCTTGCCTGCCGCATCAATCACTTCTACATCTGTATCTTCTGAAGCGAAGTAGCCTGCATTTTCATCCATGATGTCAAGAATTTTGCCATCCGCTATCATAATGCTTTTCCGTTCAAGTTCCCCTTCTTGATTCAGCACGTTTGCATTCTTTATAAAATAAGCTTTCATTTATATCCTCCGCTCCGGTCACCCATCTACGTTATTCAAGATGTTTGTACCTGTTTAATGTTGGTAGCTGATATTTTTCTCTGTCTTGTCTTCTACTTCATGCCTATTTATAGAAGCAATGCGCGTTCCATAACCGCCATCCGGATTGGAACTCCGTTCGACATTTGCGGGAAGATCCGGGAAGCCGGACTCTCTACGACCGCGTCATCAATTTCAACATTCCGGTTTACCGGAGCAGGGTGCATAATAATTGTGCTTGGATTCAGCTTCGCGGCACGCTCTTCTGTAAGTCCGAACTGCTCACGATACTCCTCTGCCTTCATATCAATGCCTTTATCATGTCTTTCCAGCTGGACTCTCAGCATCATGACTACATCCGCCTTGAGAGCTTCATTAATGCTGATATAAGGCGCGTGTGCTTCAAGCTCAGGAGCCTTCATCATGTCTGGAGCACAGAACTTTACGTTCGCTCCGAGTTTTTGCAATGCCCACAGATTGGAGCGCGCTACCCGGCTGTGCTTGATATCGCCGATGATGGAGACATTCAGTCCCTTGAGACTGCCGAAGGTTTGACGCATCGTGTACAGATCCAGCAGCGCCTGGGTTGGATGCTCGTTGTTTCCGTCTCCTGCGTTAACCAGAGGTACCTTCACTTTCTCAGCAAGCTGTGCAAGTACACCTTCCGGCTTCAATCGAATCACTCCAGCATCAATTCCCATTGATTCAAGTGTGCGTACCGTATCGTAGATTGATTCTCCCTTGGCTACACTGGAAGCCGCCGCAGCGAAATTCAATACCTCAGCACCCAGTCGTTTCTCTGCCATCTCAAAAGAAAATCTCGTTCGCGTGCTGTTCTCAAAAAACATGTTTGCAACGAATCTGGACGCAAGAACCGGCACTAGCTTCTCCTCTTGTTTATCCCAGTGTGCCGCCCGATCCAGAATCGACTCGATCTCACTTGCTGCCAGATCCTTCAGTCCCAGCAGGCTGCGCTCTCTAATACTTTTCGCGGTTAGTATCATGCTTCATTCCCCCGGTTCTGATTAATGGTGACTTCGTCTTTACCATCAACTTCGATCAGAGCAACCTCGATCGATTCCGATCTTGAGGAAGGGACATTCTTCCCGATAAAATCAGGTCTAACCGGCAGCTCGCGATGACCGCGGTCTGCAAGTACGGCAAGCTGTATCATTTGGGGACGGCCGATATCCATCAAAGCATCCATTGCAGCACGAATGGTTCTGCCTGTGTAGAGGACATCGTCGAACAGAATTACTTTTTTATTGTGAATGTCAATGTCCAGCTGCTGCTTCATGCTTCGTCTTACATCTGCCTCCACATTCCGGTCATCCCGATAAGGGGTGACATCGAGGTCAATGCAGGGAACCTTTTTCCCTTCAATTTCCTCAATCTTTGCTGCAATGCGTTCTGCGAGATATACACCGCGTGTGCGGATGCCGACAAGAATACAGCCTTCGATTCCTTTGTTCTTCTCCAAAATCTCATGTGCAATCCGAGTGAGTGCTCTGCGAATTGCAATCTCATCCATGATGACGTGTGCTTCACCGCTCATGTGTTTAACCTCCTCCTGGGTTTCCTTGCTTTCTTATGGTCCCGTGACGAGATAAAAAAAACTCCCTGCCGATAAAACTTGGGCAAGGAGTCTCAAAACCGCGGCTACGCACGCCGGGTCACTAAGCTCTAAAGGACATACGGAAGCAGCAGCCGCAGCTACAGATCCGGGTCCAATCACGTTACCTTGCCAGTCTCACGGGACTGATTTAAAGGTGCTATTCATGTTATTGCGCAGGCGTGTAACCTCTCTGGATTACTCACATTCCTAGGCAATTTTTCATCGACATGAATTATGACAGAAAGCTTATCCTCTGTCAACACCTTAACCAAAAAGAAGCACCAAGTGAAGTAATAAACGTTACACAGCGATGAGATTTATACAAAATTATCAGAGGAATATACATTAAACATTCATTATTTTTAATAATTATACAATAACTCCGTATATTTATCCACTGTTCTTTTTTGAAGCTTGGGATCGGCATAGTGTGACCTTAGAAGCGATCCGAGTTTAAAGAACTTTGGCAATGCACACAAAAAAAGAGACCCTCAGCAAAGGGTCTCTTACCGTACGTATTTAATAATTAATGGTCATCCTTGGCAAGTCTGCGGAACATAGCTGTAATACCGATTCCGCCCAAGACCATAATAACTGCGATCATTGCGATAAATTCCATAAAATTATGCCTCCTTCATGGATTTCTTATAGATCTAGTCTACCTCAATTCGGAGGACTTTTATTAATCAATCCGTGACAAAACTATGAAAGATACCACTTGGATATATTTGGATTAAGATTAGGATTAGAATTCGAACTGAACATCACTTAGCCGGCGTTTTATTTCACCGATTACACGCTGCTCCTCTTCTTCACCGTTTGCTTCAAATGTAACAGAGAAACGGACAAAATGACCGGCATCGTCCCACGGTACAGAAGAGATCAGCTTCTCACGAATGAGAAACTGAGAGAAATCTTCACCGGATTCAAAACGTCGCCCCCCCGCAATTCCAGATGGAGCTTCAACGTACAAGTAGACGGAGCCTTTTGGCTTCTCTACTCGGAAGCCCAGCTCATTCAATGCCTGGACCAGCAAATCATGACGACGGGAGTACTTCTCTGTCATTTTTAACGTAATTTCTGGATGTGCAAGTCCATAGGCAGCTGCTTTTTGAATAGCCGTAGATTGCCCTGAATCATGATTGTCTTTTATTTCGCTGAACGCCTTTATAACAAGCGGATTCCCCGCAGCGAACCCCATGCTCCAGCCTGTCATATTGAACGATTTGGAGAGGGAATGGAGCTCTACGCCCACATCTTTGGCACCTGGCACAGACAAGAAGCTGAATGGCTTGACGCCATCATACGTAAGAGCTGCATAAGTGGCATCATGCACTACCATCACATTGTACTTCTTAGCCCATTCGATCACTTCAGTGAAGAATTCAGCTGTTGCGCTAGCACCTGTTGGATTGTTCGGATAATTCAAATAAATCAGCTTCGCACGAAGAGCAATCTCTTCTGGAATCGAAGTGAGGTCAGGCAGGAAATGGTTCTCTTTGGTCAATTGAACATTGTAAACTTCTCCGCCCAGATACTTCGTATGCGTACCCATAACAGGGTAACCCGGTACAGTCAGAACGGCAACATCACCTGGATTGATAAATGCAGAAGGGATGATGGCCAGAGCGGACTTGGAGCCGGAGGAATAAACGACCTCAGTCACAGGATCGATATCTTCTACACTGAATACCTCTGCAAGATATGCTGCAGCCGCTTCTTTAAATTCTGGAACTCCATTATTTGCATACCCGCGATTTTCCGGCTTCGCAGCCTCTGCAGCTAGTGTCGCAGCGATTCCGGTATCCATCATTTCATTTGGCTCGTAAGCTCCCAGGTTTATCAGTTCAATGTCGGGAAAATTTTTATTCGCCGCTGTAATTGCGCGTTTGATTTTATCCAATTTATTGTTGTTTGGCGATTTACCATAGTTCGGACCGCCGATACGATCAGCAAAGCAATTCTGAATATACGTTTCTTGGTATTTGTCAATGCTCATGAGTGTCCATCCTCCCTTGTAACCAGTTTGCATTTCGGAAAATGCCTGTCACACTTATTACCCATTGGATTGAGGTTTTCCACCAGTTTGCATTCAATCACCATGAAATATTCAGGCATTCTGTAAGTTTCTCTTCTCAAAAAATCATAAAGAAAGAGCCGCACATCACTGCGGCCCTTTCAGTTTCTATATAAGACTCGAACATATAAATGAACAGCTTATCTGCTTCGGAGTGAAGCGAGTACATCTTCCATATCTTGAGGCAGAGGGGCGTTAAATTCCAGTGTTTCGCCTGAATCCGGATGAACGAAGCCCAGCGTTGCTGCATGCAGTGCTTGTCCGTTCATCTTCACACCCTTGCTTCGTCCATACATCGGATCTCCGACTAGCGAATGACCAATAAACTTCATGTGCACCCGAATTTGATGGGTTCTGCCCGTCTCCAGCTTGAGCTCTAACAAGGTGTAGTCCCCAAGCCGCTCCATCACGGAAAAATGAGTCACTGCATGCTTGCTGTTACGCTCCGTTACGGTAAACATCTTCCGATCGTGTGCATCACGGCCAATAGGCGCATCAATGGTCCCCTGATCATGCTGAACATGTCCATGGACCAATGCAATATAACGTCTATTGACACTATGGTCTTTAAGCTGCGCCGCAAGCGATGCATGGGCTTTATCATTCTTCGCAGCCATCAGAAGTCCTGACGTATCCTTATCAATTCTGTGCACGATGCCAGGACGCAGTTCTCCGTTGATGCCAGACAGGTCATGGCAATGATACATCAGCGCATTTACTAGCGTACCCGAGGCATGGCCTGGTGCGGGATGTACAACGAGACCTCTCTGCTTATTTACCACAATGACACTCGAATCTTCATAAACCACTTCAAGCGGGATATTCTCGGGCAGTATTTCAACCGCGGCAACCTCGGGGACAACAAGCTCAATCTTGTCTCCTGCTGCCAGTTTATAGTTCGACTTTACTTGGCTGCCGTTAACGGTCACCTGACCATCACCAATCCAGATTTGAACCTGGGAACGCGATACGCCCTCCATACTGTCAGCAATATATTTATCAATTCGTTCCTTAGCGAAATCCGCCTCAACGGTCCATTCTTGGATGTCCTGGCCTGATTCCTGATCGGACCGATCTGTCATAGATTTATTCCTTCCCTTCCTCTTGGCTCTGTGCCGCCTGCTTCTCACGTCTTGTTTCAAGCAGTGTGTCCAATATAATCAAGCCTACACCGACGACAATCGCAGAATCGGCGATGTTAAAGATCGGAAAGGTGTAGCTTCCAAAATTAAATTTAAAGAAATCGACAACCTCGCCCATCAGCAGTCGATCGATAAAGTTGCCCAGTGCACCGCCAAGCACCATAGCAAGAGCTACAGGTAATATTTTATCCGGCTGTGATTTCACCTTGTAGATATACCAGATCAAGGCTACAGCTACAATCGTTGTTACCACAATAAAGAACCACGTCTGACCCTGCAAAATGCCGAAGGCCGCTCCACGATTCCGATGGGAAGTGATCAAGAAGAAATCGCCAATTACGGATATTTCCTCCCCAATGGTCATCCGAGTTGCAACAAGCCATTTTGTACCCTGGTCCACTAGAAAAACAATTAGTGCAATGACATAATATATCACCTTTTTTTGTCACTCCGATCCTTCTCTTTTACCATTCCATGGGTAATGCCTCGTATATTGTAGCACAAGGTCACGAACAGCGTCTATTTTAAGCTGGCTCCTGGGAATGGACGGCCATGGTGAATCATTTTTGCAAAATCCTCCTTCTCTAAAATTGAACAAATCAGCACACTCTATACAGACAAACCGATGAAGGATAAGTTCAACTAAAGGAGTAGACCGCCATGACGCATCTGACGAAGCAGGAATGGAACAGCTTGAAGAAGCAGCTTCTTGAGCAGCAACACGATATCGAGCAGCGCGAGAAGGAATCCGATCATTACGGGCTTAGTGGATCAACACGTTATGAAGCCGGAGAGTTAACGACTTTTGATAATCACCCAGGTGATGTTGCAACAGAAATGTATGAACGTGAAAAAGATATTTCGCTAAACGAGCACGATGAATTTATGCTTGAACGAATCAAAAGCGCGCTGAATCATATGGAAGAGGGCGATTACGGTATTTGCGCCGTATGCAGCAAGCCTATTCCTTATGAACGCCTTAATGCAGTACCGTATACCATTTATTGCAGAGAGCATGCTCCTGAAACCTCGGTATCGGAGGACCGTCCGATTGAGGAGGAATTCCTAAGTCCTCCATTCGGCAGAACAAGCCTGGATGAAAAGGATACCCAGAATGGATTCGATGGTGAAGATACCTGGCAGATTCTCGAAAATTACGGGAATTCCAACACGCCCGCTCTTCAGGAAGGCAACAATAACGATGATTATGATGCCATGTACATGGAGGCTGCCGAGGAGATTGATGGCTGTGTTGAAGCGTATGAGAGCTTTCTCGCGACAGACATATACGGCCAAAACGTATCCGTTGTACGCAACAAGCAGTACAGAAGATATTTGGAGAATCACGAGGGCATGAGCATTTTGGAGCCGGATGTTATTGAAGATGAACTATAGTTCGTCTTCCTAAAGCGAATTCCATCTAATGCTTAAGCGCTCTAATATGTATCCAGCTCCAATTGTCTCTGTACGATGCGTACAATATCGGCAATGTAATCCCCGACAATCGGTAAATTCAGCGCGCCAAGCAGCTGAAGAACATACACAATTGTCGCAGCAAAAAAGGTGAATCCGATCGCAATCCCGACCCCTCTTGCTGTTCCGGATAACAAATTAAGCCAGATCAGTCGCAGAGGCTTGTGCAGCAGTCTCGTATAATCTGCAATCCTTGATTTCTCCAGATCAAGAGCGAGCTTCTGAAGAACACTATGCATCTCATCCATCTGTTCGTCCATTTGCTTCACTTCTGCGGAATAATGCTGACGAATGCGTGATCTTCGCCGAATATTGTTCATAACGAAAAAGGCCTCATTCCTTCAATTATTTCAGTAAATATGAAACGAGCCGTAAGACGAGGGAGTTATCCTTCGGCATTAGCGGCTCGCTTTCACATGCAATTCTTTGCTATTATGTCCGCTTTGCCGGCATTTTAGCCGGAAAAGCTTCCTTATTTTTTCTAGTGAATCTTAACGCCAATCGTTCTCGAACCGGCTTCAACCCGTTCCATATCATCCGATGCACCAAACGTCAAATCTGTAACCAATACGTTCTCGCGAAGGACGGATTCAAAAGCTTCAATTGCAGCTCTCAGCTCATGATCCACATCCAGAGTCAGGTTCACACGCTTCTCAATCGGAAGATCAAGCTTCTTACGCGTATCCTGTACCGCACGGACCACCTCACGAACCAGACCTTCCTGTTCAAGCTCAGGCGTTATCTCCGTATTCAATGCAACGGTCAGTCCATAGCCGGAAGCTGCCGCAAAGCCTTCTTTTGCTTTTTTCTCAATCAACAGCTCTTCGCTTGTCACTTCCAGCTCTGCTCCGTCCGGTGAAACGATATTGAACTGCCCGGCTTCAACAACTGAACGAGTATCTTCTGCACTCATCGCTTTAAAATGATTTTGCAGGAAGCCTACATTCTTGCCGTATTTCTTACCTGCTACTTTCAGATTAAGCTTAAGAGTAAAGTCGACAAACCCGCTGTCGCTCGTCTCCACCTCAATACTCTTCACATTAATCTCATCCTTGATGATTTCTTCATAGCCTGGGAGATCAAAGTCATGGCTGAGTGATACAATCAGCGCCGACAACGGCTGACGAGTCTTGATCCCTGTCTCGTTACGGACATTCCTTGCAAGCTCAACAATGTTACGTGCCGTTTCCATATCCTGCTCCAGCTTCTCATCAATCAGAGCTTCATTCGCTGCCGGATAATCGGTCAGATGCACACTGCCCTTTCCTCCAAGGTTACCGTAGACATCTTCGGACAGCATCGGTGTAAATGGCGCCATCAGCTTAGACAACGTTAAGAGAACCTCCGTCAGTGTGCCATACGCTGCAAGCTTATCTTCAGTCAGACCGCTGCCCCAGAACCGATCACGGGAACGGCGGATATACCAGTTGCTCAATTCGTCGACAAATACTTCGATCGCTTTTGCCGCATTCAGGAAGTCATTCACCTGAAGTCCCTTGCTTACTTTTGCAATGAGGGAGTTCAGACGTGACAGCACCCAGCGATCCAGCTTATTCTCGGATCCTTCGAATGGATGCTTCTCTGGATCATATCCATCAATGTCAGCATAGAGCGCAAGGAAGGCATGGGTATTAACAATCGTGTCAATGACCTTGGATTTGGCTTCTCCGACGATGCCCTTGGAGAAACGCTTGCTGTTCCATGGAGCACTGTCTGCAAGGAGCGCCCAGCGGAATGCATCCGTACCATACTCCTCAATGATTTCCCAAGGATCAATTACATTTCCTTTGGATTTGGACATCTTCTGTCCGTTCTCATCCAAAATATGACCTGTTGCCATAACAGCCTTATAAGGTGCTCTACCTGTGAACAAGGTAGAAACAGCCAGCAGGCTGTAGAACCA
Source organism: Paenibacillus sp. TCA20 (assembly GCF_000732325.1). Classification (GTDB taxonomy): domain Bacteria; phylum Bacillota; class Bacilli; order Paenibacillales; family Paenibacillaceae; genus Paenibacillus; species Paenibacillus urinalis. The sequence continues at coordinate 164,776 of NZ_BBIW01000003.1, read as the reverse complement.
GCCGCGGGTCTGATCAATTCCTTCACAGATCATGTCCGCAGGATATTGCTGTTCGAACGTCTCTTTGTTCTCAAACGGATAATGATGCTGTGCATACGGCATCGACCCGCTGTCAAACCACACATCGATCACTTCTGAGGTCCGTTCCATAACTCCATGCTCACAGTGTGTACAATGTACCTTCACTTCATCAACGTAAGGCTTATGAAGCTCAAGCTCCGGACTTACTTCAGTGGTCGCATGCTTGCGCAGCTCTTCGTGGCTGTGAGGAGCGAACTGACCTCCGCAATCCTGACATACCCACACGTTCAGCGGAGTACCCCAGTAACGGTTACGACTAATGTTCCAATCCACCAAATCCTCAAGGAACTTACCAAAGCGTCCTTCACGTACGTGTCCTGGATACCAATCCACCGTATTGTTGTTGGCAATCAGCTGATCCTTCACTGCCGTCGTTTCGATAAACCAGCTGTCCATAGCATAGTACAGAAGAGGAGATTTACAGCGCCAGCAGAATGGATAGCTGTGCTCAATTTTTTCCTTGCTGTACAGCAGTCCCTGCTCGGACAGATGCTTCACAATATCCAGATCGCAATCCTTAACAAAACGTCCGGCGAAATCGGTAACTTCCTCGGTATACTTCCCTTCCGAATTCACGACACTCACAAAGCTGATTCCATTCTCACGGCAAGTCTTATAGTCATCCTCACCATGAGCCGGAGCCATATGAACAATCCCTGTGCCGCTGGCATCCGTAACAAAGCTTGCTCCAACCACGATATTCGCTTTTTCGGCTGAAATATAGTTGAACGGCGGAGTATAAGTCAAGCCAACAAGCTCAGAGCCTTGCAAGGTGGACAGCACCTCGTAGTCACCCTTCATTACTTTCTCGACGAGATTTTTTGCTACGATATAGATTCCGTCTTCCTGTTTAACACGTGCGTATTCCATCTCCGGGTTAACAGCAAGCGCAACGTGAGACGGGAGTGTCCAAGGCGTCGTTGTCCAAGCCAGGATATACTCATCACGGTCATGAAGCTTGAACTTCGCTGTTGCACTAAGGTCCTTCACATCCTCATAGCCTTGTGCCACTTCGTGAGAGCTAAGTGTCGTCTGGCAGCAAGGGCAATAAGGACTTACCCGGTGGCCCCGATAGAGCAGACCTTTGTCATGAATCGTAGCCAGGATGTTCCATACACTCTCGATGTAGGTGTTATCCAGTGTTACATAAGGATGATCCAGATCCGTCCAGTATCCGATCGCTTCCGTGAGCTCACGCCATTTATGCTCATATACGAATACGCTCTCTTTACATTTCTTAATGAATTCTTCCACACCATAATTCTCAATTTCTTGTTTTCCGCTGATTCCCAGCTGTTTCTCTACACCGAGCTCCACCGGAAGACCATGCGTATCCCAGCCTGCCTTGCGGACAACCCGATATCCGTTCATCGTTTGGTAGCGGCCGACAAAGTCCTTAATTACACGGCCCAGCACGTGACCGATATGTGGTGCTCCATTCGCTGTAGGCGGTCCTTCATAGAAGACATAATTAGGTCTGCCTTCACGATTCTCGATTGATTTCTTAAATGTATCTTCCGCCTGCCATTTTCCCAGGATTCGCTGCTCACGTGCGCGAGCCTTCTCCTTGACGTCAACTCGTTTCATCCATCTCTTCCTTTCATCAGTTACCTATGTGTAATACAACTCCAAGAAAAATAAAAAAGCCCCGCCCCAAAAAGGGACGAGACTGTTCTCGCGTTACCACCCTAGTTCCGTCATCTGTCTGCATGTGACAAATAAACGGCGCTCTAATCCTTATGTGACTGCCATAAGGAGCCGATGTAACGTTCGGCACACGGTTCGGCTTAATTGCAGCTGCTGCAGCATGCTTTCGGCTTCACTTCTCCGGGATGATATTCAGCCATGGTCCGTTTCATTGGCTCGCACCTACCGCCAACTCTCTGTAAACGAATGCTCATGAGCTTACTGGTTCCCATCATCAAACCTGTATTATAAATTACATATAACAATATTTATAGCCTCTTTACAGCAAAAAGTCAACCTGACAGATGACCTGTGTATTTGTGGTATTAGTAAATTTCCTTCATTTCGCGCTCGCGCTCACGAACTTCCTGCTCCCGGTTCTCCAGAGCTTCCCAGCCATCCATATTCAACAGCTCCAATTGAGCTTCAACAAGGGTGCGGAAACGAGCTCGGTAAATAGAAGCCTGTTTCTTAAGTTCCTCAACTTCAAGCGAAATCTTGCGTGACTTAGATAAAGCTTCGTTCACGATCCGGTCTGCATTCTTCTCTGCTTCCTTCACAATGAGCTGAGCTTCCTTCTTCGAATTGTTCTTCACTTCATCAGCAGCTTCCTGCGCAACAATAATGGTCTTGCTGAGCGTTTCCTCAATATTAGCAAAATGATCCAGCTTCTCCTGCACGGACAGCAACTGTGTGCTTAGCTCCTTGTTCTCACGGATAACAGCCTCGTAGTCTTTGATTACTTGATCCAAAAACTCATTGACCTCATCCTCATCATAACCACGAATACGGCGGGCAAACTCCTTATTATGTATGTCCAGCGGCGTTAGTGGCATGCTGTCCACCTCCTATAGTATTAACCTCTTGATTAGAGAGGCATTGAACTTCATTTTATTTATCGGTCCAGCACATCATTTCATAAACTCTGACCTAAAGATTTCGACAAGAAAACAAGAATTCCTGCAAATATATTTACACAAATTTACCCACTTTCACACGGAACCGACCTTTTTTGGTCATTCCATCGGTTTCCATCACTTTAAAACGCCCCAAGCCTTGGACAGATACGACGTCCCCTGCCTGCAGTATTTTGGATGGATCCTCTGCCACCTTCCAGTTCACTTTGCAGCGTCCTGCCTTAATTGGTGTAAGAATCTTGCTCCGGCTCAGTCTATACACATCGCTTGCAATTCCGTCCAAACGCAAAGAAGCCACCGTCAGATCCATCATCTGGAGAGCAACATCACTCGTCCGAAGCTGATCTATCGGCAGTATGTCCGTAAATACATTCATCCGATGCACTTGGTGCAGATGAAGCGAGAAATAGTCTGCGATTTCCATGGCAACCACGGTGTGGCATCCGTCATCCAGGACGTGAATGTCACCGAGCTTCCCACGTTTGAGCCCAAGGCTCAGCAGTGCCCCCATATAATCCCCGTGATCGAGCTGCAGAAATTTTTGATCCGCCGAAGTAATGCTTAGAACGGCAAGTCCCATATCCTCATCATCCAGATAAGCATAGTCAGGAGCGATCAGTGCTCTTTGACGCTCCGCATTTACAGAGCCGCCTTCCATACGCACTTGTACATCTCCTCTGCGATTCGCCAGCGTATCCAAAATATAGGCCTGGCGCGGGTCCAGAAAGTCCGTCAGCTTCATCTCATGATACTGTCCGGCACGTTCCACCCACTCCCAGGCCTTATCTACAAAATCCCGTTCATCGGGGTGAAAATGTTCATAAATGTCTGTACGCATTTCATAATCACCCTGTCTATTCATTTAAAACTGGTCTAAGCAAATATTCCTTGTAATATAGCTAACAGTCCTGTTGCAGCATACCTCAGCGCAATGATGGCTATGATCGGCGAAATGTCGAGCATCCCGAAAATAGGCGGTATAAATCTGCGGAAAGGAGCTAGGTAGGGCTCTACAAGCTTGCCTAATATTTCTCCGAACTTGGACTCTCTCGCATTAGGCAGCCAAGACATTAGGATGTAAATAATGATCATCCAATAGTAAATGTTAACCAAGCTGTTAACAAATTGAAATACGAATTCCAAAAACCTGTCACCTCATTCTGTTGTAATCTACTTCGCTGTCGTGATCTGTAAGTATTTCCGCGATGGTTCCTTGTATTTCAACGGTGTCGGGTGTACAGAGAAAAATGTTTCCGCCGATTTTGGAAATGCCTCCGCCAAGCGCATAAACGGTTCCGCTTAGAAAATCAATAATGCGAAGAGCCTGATCCTTACGCACACGCTGCAAATTGACAACAACGGTCCGATGGGATTTGATATGATCGGCGATCTCCTGTGCTTCATCGTAACTACGCGGCTCGTACAGAACGACCTTTACATTTTTTTGGGAATGAATGCTTACGACATTATTGCCCTTCTGGTTTCTACGTTTATCAAAGCTCGGCGTTTCAACTTCTTGTTCCGATTCCTCTACACGCGTATTGACCTGCTCTCGCTCTACAACCTCTTCTTCCTCCTGAAGACCGAAAAAATTCATAAATTTATTCACTACACTCATCTCCTTTAGCCCTCCTCTTTACCTACGAGAACACTTCCCAGTCTCACCCACGTTGCACCTTCCTGAATCGCTATCTCAAAATCATTGGACATTCCCATCGACAGATCCGTCAACGGTTCATGGGTCAAGGCTTGTCTATTCAAGTCGTCTCTAAGTTCACGAAGTCCGCGAAATACGGGACGCGTACGTTCCGATTCTTCTTCGAAGGGGGCCATTGTCATAAGTCCGGCGACTTGAATATGATTAAATTCTCGAATTTCTTTGAGCAGCGGAACGGCTTGCTCGGGCTGAAGACCATACTTCGATTCCTCACCTGAGATATTCACCTGCAGCATACACTGCACTTTAATGTCCAGCTGCGCTGCCTTCTTCTCGATCTCACGAGCGAGAGACAATCGGTCTAATGAATGGATATATGGAAATTTGCCAACTACATCCTTCACTTTATTTGTCTGAAGATGTCCGATAAAATGCCATACTCCCCGATGTCCGAGCATATTCCACTTCTCCTCGGCATTTTGCCATCGGTTCTCGCCAATATGTACCAGTCCGCTGCCAAGCACTTTCTCTGTCATCCCGGCAGATACATACTTGGTTACCGCGATGACATTCACATCATCTCTATTGCGTCCGCTTGTTTCACAAGCAGCTTGGATGCGTTCATCCACGTGCTGTATTCTCTCCTCCAGTGACAAGGAGGGTCACCTCTCTTCCAATCCAATCCAGCTTGCCATTCTGCCTGTAATGCCGCCTTCCTTACGATAACTGAAGAATAGCTCAGGGTGGCAGCTTGTACACCATGATGTACATTCGATATGATCCGGCAATATTCCTGCTTTCATCATAATGTGTCGATTGACTTCTTTCAAGTCAAGCATGCTTTTTCCTTCTGGTGCAGGCTGATGTGCCTTCCTGTATGCAGAATCCTCATATTCATCTTTACCCTGTTCAAGATCGTACAAAACCTTCACTCGGTCCATTACATAATCATCAACCTCATAGCAGCAGCTTCCGATCGACGGGCCAATAGCCGTCCGAATATCAGCTCGCTTACTTCCATAATGCTCTTCCATCCGTTCAATCATACGTTCTGCTATCTTCTGAACTGTTCCCTTCCATCCGGCATGCGCCAGACCGACCACATCGTTGACCGGATCATAGAAATAGAGCGGTACACAATCCGCGTAAAATGAAGTCAGCAGCACACCGCGGACGTTCGTCAGTAATCCGTCGGTATCCTGAATCGCCGACTCCCGATTCAAGAAGCCTCTGCCTCGATCTGCTTCTGTTACGATGGCAATCTCACTCTTATGTACTTGCTCACCGCATGTCCACGCCTCTGCCGGTATTCCAATCTCCTCAGCAATGCGCCTGCGATTCTCAATGACATCCTCAGGGCTGTCTCCCACATGATAAGCACAGTTGAGACTGCTGTACGGCGCAGTACCGACACCTCCGGCACGGCTTGTATATCCCGTTACAAGTCCGTTACTTCTTGAATAGGAATTCCATGGCTCTATTGCAAACAGCTTCGGTCCACTGTCCTTATTATTCAGCACAAAAGGTTCCATGCTTGTGTATCACCTCGTTCTTCTTTAGAAACATCTATACACCAGTGTACCAAAAAAACAGCCCTCATGTCTCTTTAGGGGATGCCGGACTCATACTAGAATCCCTTTCGTTCCCCTTCGCGCCGCTCCACACGTTCGTTATAGGCATCCTCGGTCTTTGCTTCCTTCACTTCATCCATCTTCACAAGCACGACGTCCGAGCCGATCTTGACAATATTTCGCCAAGGGATAATCAGATCTGAGCCTCCACCAAACAGCCCCATGAACCGGCTATAGCTCGGTACAACAATGGCCTCAATGCGTCCCTGCCGAAGGTCCAGCTCCAGATCACTGATTTGGCCCAGTCTTTTTCCATCCACAATATTAATGACATCCTTGGTTTGAAAATCTGATATTTTCATCGCTCTCACCGTCAGATCTCCTGAGCTCATCTTATCCTCACATCCCGCTCTTATAAATTGAATCCTTATATCAATATATGTTTGGAACGCCCAAAATGTCCTTTTTTTTATGAAGGCTTGGTCGGCTTTCTGACATAATAAAACCTCCAGCTCCGCGCTGCATACGCGAAAGTGGAGGTTAGTTGGAAAATGATGCAATACAATCCGTTTTTTTAAATCAAGCTCTTATTTCTGCGATTAGGTTTTCACATGCTTTTGCATTTGCTGAATGGCTGATTTCTCAAGTCTTGATACCTGCGCCTGGGAAATACCGATCTCATCAGCCACTTCCATCTGGGTCTTTCCTTCAAAAAAGCGCATGGATAGAATCATTTTTTCACGCTTCCCAAGCCGCTGCATTGCTTCTCTAAGCGCGATCTCCTCAATCCACGACACATCCTTGTTCTTATCGTCACTGATCTGGTCCATCACATAGATCGGGTCACCGCCGTCATGATATATCGGCTCAAACAAGGACACGGGGTCCTGAATCGCATCAAGCGCGAATACAACATCCTCTTTAGGCACATTGAGCACTTCGGAAATCTCAAAAATGGTCGGCTCGCGAGAGTTCATATTGGTCAGCGCATCTCTAACCTGCAATGCCTTATATGCAATATCCCGGAGGGATCTGGAAACTCGAATCGGGTTGTTATCCCGCAGGTATCTTCGAATTTCACCGATAATCATCGGTACTGCATAAGTGGAGAACTTCACATTCTGAGACAAATCAAAGTTATCAATGGCTTTCATGAGGCCTATACAGCCAACCTGGAACAAATCGTCAACGAATTCTCCCCGGTTATTGAAACGTTGAATGACGCTGAGCACGAGGCGCAGGTTCCCATTCACTAATTTCTCTCTAGCTGAGCGCTCATTATTTTGCTGAAGATTCGTAAATAACTCACGCATTTCTACGTTGGTTAGGACCGGCAGTTTCGACGTATCCACGCCACAAATCTCGACTTTATTACGGGTCATCGTGATTTACCTCCCAAGGAGAAACATTAATGTACATTATCTCCGGGAGAGGTATTTTTATTCCAAATAGAACCGCTTACCAGTTATACCCAAGACTTGATTTTAGACCATTTTGTTGAACTCCTTGCGCAGTCGCTTGATGATACGTTTCTCAAGTCTGGAGATGTACGATTGAGAGATACCCAGCATGTCCGCAACATCCTTCTGCGTCTTCTCTTCCCCATCCTGAAGACCGAAACGAAGCTCCATGATCATCCGTTCCCGATCCGTCAGCTTGTCTAATGCTTTGTGCAGCAGCTTGCGATCGACCTGTTCTTCAATGTTGCGATAGATCGTATCATTCTCCGTACCAAGCACGTCGGACAAGAGCAGCTCATTGCCATCCCAATCAATGTTCAGCGGCTCATCAAAAGAAACCTCGGTTCGTATTTTGCTGTTGCGGCGAAGATACATCAGGATTTCATTCTCGATACAACGGGACGCATAGGTAGCCAGCTTGATTTTTTTCTCCGGATCAAATGTGTTCACGGCTTTAATTAAACCGATGGCGCCAATGGAGATCAGATCTTCGATGTTAATGCCCGTGTTCTCGAATTTGCGGGCAATATAGACGACAAGCCGAATGTTGCGCTCGATTAGCATCGCCCGGATGGCTGGGTCACCTGTCTTTAGCTTTTGCAGCAAATAGTCTTCTTCTTCCCGGGTAAGCGGCGGCGGGAGTGCTTCACTCCCCCCAATATAATAAATCTCCTCACTCTTCAGCCCGAACAAAAACAGGAACCGGTAATACTGCAGCTGTGCGGCGAGCTTCCATTTCACAAGCATGTATACTTCCTCCTATACCACGTTCAGCGGCTTTTCTGATTGACTGGCTGATGGTTTGATAATGGGGTCCTGCACATATTCCGGATGAATGATCGCCCTGTATTTCCCTTCAGATGAGAGCGTTCCTCCATCAAGACCGATCAATGTGCGAGCCGGCGTATAGCACGTCCCATTCATCTTGATCATGACCGAGTCGGGTTTCAATGCAAGCATAAACGACGTTCCTTTGTTGATTCCCCGGAAGGGGACAAGCCTTAATCGATCCTGCCATTCGAAGCCATCGCTAAGCTCCATAACAAGCTGATCAGCGGGTACCTGAGAGATCCTTCCTTTCCAGTTCTCAGGCAGGTAGGAATCCCATAATGCGGCTTCCATGACCATGACTGGCGTGCGGGTCAACGGATCTGTGAGCTGGTTGCCTGTATCCACAAGTCCTGTGCAGCTCACTTCCACTTCTCCAATACGTACGCTCACTTCACCGAAGAACGCTGTCATTTGATCTGCTTTCCTCTTGTTCTTATGAACCGCTCTAAAGATGAATAGAACACTAAAGAAAACAATAAACATAAACCAGAACCCTACTTGCAGTTCAAACGACACGCCTCCCGTTGTTGTGAATAATATTCCGTTGAACAACTCACCTGAGCTTTGCAGTAAATAATGCACTCCGAGTATACCGCCTGCAGCCACAAAATTGATGACGTAAAAGGAGCCGATCGTCTTCATAAAGCTCTGCAGGCTATGAAATCCGAAGGCGGTCCAAATCATCAATAATGACAAGCCGAACTTGATGAGAAAGGTGTACAAAAAGGTAAGTTCGGGTACGAACATCATGACCACATATAACGCTCCAATAACCGCTGCAATAACCATTCGCCACCACTTTGGCCTCTGGCGCTGCATCCAAGCTGTTAAGAATAACAAGACCCAGTCAATCAGCAGGTTGGTCAGAAAAATCAAGTCGATGTATACAACCAGTTTTTCTCACCACCCTTGTATCATCGAATCAAAGAATATAACCAGTATAAGGAGGGAGACTTTCAAAGTCTGTCTAAACTTGGGAGGAGGATTGCAACTTTTTTTGTCGGATTTTTCACCTTATTCAAGACGTGAACAAGGCGTATAGTGACAGGAAACAAAAAAATGCAGCCTTGTGCAGGCTGCATTTTTGAATGATATTTATTCGTTATTATTGCCGTTGTTTCTGGTGCGATTACGCAAGAACGTCGGAATATCCAATTGATCAGAGCTAGGCTGATTGCCAAATGGCTTCAGGTTAGAAGAACGATTATCCTGCACTTCCGGTTGAGCAGGCTTGCGTACCGGTGGTGCAGTTGCAGCAGGCTTATTCTCGAATCCTGTCGCAATCACCGTAACCTTAATTTCTTCCTTCAAATTCTCATCAATAATGGCACCAAAAATCATGTTCACTTCTGGGTCTGATGCAGAGGTTACAATCTCAGCTGCTTCATTCACTTCGTATAGTGACAGGTTAGCACCACCTGTTATGTTCATGATTACACCGCGAGCTCCTTCAATGGAAGTTTCAAGCAGCGGACTCATGATGGCTTTACGGGCAGCCTCAGCTGCTCTGTTCTCACCTGTTGCCATCCCGATCCCCATCAAGGCGGAACCGCGCTCCGTCATAATCGTCTTCACGTCAGCAAAGTCAAGGTTAATCAATCCAGGAACAGCGATAAGGTCGGAAATACCTTGTACCGCTTGACGAAGAACGTTGTCTGCTTCACGGAAGGCTTCCAGCATCGGAGTCTTCTTATCCACAATTTCGAGCAAACGATCATTAGGAATAACGATCAGTGTGTCTACTTTTTCTTTCAACGCCTCTATACCGTGCTCTGCTTGATTCGAACGCTTGCGTCCTTCAAACGTAAACGGGCGAGTAACGACACCCACAGTTAGTGCTCCACATTCTTTAGCAATCTCAGCGATCACAGGAGCTGCACCCGTTCCTGTGCCTCCGCCCATACCTGCTGTCACGAATACCATATCCGCGCCTTTGAGCGTGTTAGCGATAAGGTCACGAGATTCCTCGGCTGCCTTCTTACCAACTTCAGGATTAGCACCCGCACCAAGCCCTCTTGTCAGCTTATCGCCGATTTGCAGTTTGTGTTCAGAACGGGCAAGATGCAATGCTTGAGCATCTGTGTTGACCGTAATGAATTCGACTCCCTGCACACCGTTCTCAATCATTCGGTTCACAGCGTTGCTTCCGCCGCCACCGACACCTATTACTTTTATCTGAGCCAAGCTCTCCATCTCGAAATCAAATTCCAACATACTTTCCCATCTCCCCCTCATGTGTGCATGGATGGCTCGTCCACTTATCAAAAATGAATTCTGTCCATTTCATATATCGGTTCTAAATCAATTCACTGAACATATTTTTTATGCGTTCGAAAAACCCTGGTTTATGTTCTTCTTCCGGAGCCGGATTCGGCTTAACACGATTCGTAGGTTTCTTGTTATTGCTTCCTCCGCCGCTCGTTGGTGCTGCGGGTCTGATTTTAGCACTGCGGATCACGTTATGCAAGATACCCACACCGCTAGTATAACCCGGGTCACGCACCCCGATAAAGTCTGGTACGGCCACTCTTACTGAAGCCGCAAGCTCATGCCTAGCAACTTGCAAGACACCAGGCATAGCTACCGTGCCGCCCGTTAATATATAACCTCCGGGAAGCTCCGTGTAACCGAGTCTCTTCATTTCCTGATGAATCATCTGGAATATCTCCTGCACACGAGGTTCAATGATGGCTGCCAGATCCTCTTGAGTAAACTCTTTATCCACATTGCTGCCGATACGAGTGACTTTGAATACGACATCTCTGGCTGCATCATCAAGCCAAGCACATCCATACTTCAGTTTTACTTTCTCTGCTTGTTCAGTCAAAGTACGGAGACCATATGCAATATCATTAGTAACAAACTCTCCGCCGATCGGGAGTGTAGAAGTGGCGACAATTGAGCCCTCCTCAAACACAGCAATCGTGGTCGAGCCTGCACCAATATCGATCAATGCAGATCCCATACCCTTTTCATCCTTGGACAGAGACAGCAGCCCTGCTCCGAGAGACATCAGTACAAGATCCTTCACTTTCAGACCCGACTTCTCTACGCAGCGAAGCAAGTTATGTATGGAAGTCTTGGCACCCGTAATAATCGTCGCTTCAACCTCAAGTCTTACACCGATCATGCCGCGTGGATCCTGAATGCCCTCAAGACCGTCCACTACGTACTGTCTTGCCACTACATCGATGATCTCACGTTCCGGCGGAATAGCAATCACTTCTGCCGCTTTCAACACCCGTTCCATGTCTTCTTCACCGATCTCACGGTCTTCATTCGATACTGCCACAACGCCGTGACTTGTCATAAGTCCGATATGATTTCCGGAGATACCGACATATACTTCGGATATTTGAATACCAACCATACGCTCCGCATGATCTACTGCATTGCGGATAGATTGTACAGTCTGGTCAATGTCTACAATTGATCCCTTACGAATTCCCTCTGAGTCGGCAGATCCAACTCCAATAATATTAAAGGTTCCATTGTTAATTTCCCCAATAATAGCTCGAACTTTGGATGTACCGATGTCCAAACTAACAATGATGTCATTGTTGCTCAAGTCTGTGGCACCTCCTGACTCCGATAGTAATATACGTTCTCAAGTTACAACACTCTCTACATATTCAACACGTTTAAGGCTTTCCCTCTTTTTTCTACAAATTTTTTAGGTGCCACCATCTTAGGTGTAATTATGAACTTTACGCTTGATTCCAAGCCTAATAGCTGCATGATTCACTCTGCTGTATGTCTATGTCTATTAACGGTTTGAACCGCCTCGATGATTCTATTAAATTCTGAAGAAAAAAGAAGGATACGTTAGTAAGATGCACATAGCTTAAAGTGTAACATTTTTTTAATCAATCAGAAAGTGCTATCTTCATAGACTGCTGATTCCATTATTTCAGGATGTGCTTCCCGCTTCGCCTTCCCCGGTGTCCTCTTCATCCGGCTGAAAGGGCTCATAGGAATCAGCCTCCAGCATGGTGATAAGACCGGGCTCTTCTGTTTCAATGACTTGGTTTAGATAACTCACCTTATCTCCAAGCAAAGAAATGGTTGTGATGACCTCAAACTGTGATTTGGTATACAGCTTGATCCGGTCGGGAAACGAAGGTGTCGGCGATGGCAGTATCTCCGAAATATCGGTTGTCAGCTCATTTGGTATTTCTTTGAGCACATTCGAGAGCTCGGTCTTCAGCGGATCGTCTGCTTTCCACTGAGTAAGAATCGGTTTTTCTACTGCAATGCCTCTTCCCTCCAGATTGACGCTGGCACCGCTGGATAATATGGCTTGAATCTGACCATCCGAAGCTAATTCGTAGGCGACAGTCTCATACTCTTTGACGTGTATGATAAGAATTCCAGGGAACTGCTTGTCCACCGTTGCTTCAGAAATAAGAGGACTGTCCTCCAGCACCCCTTCAATATCCGATGCATTGGCTCCGAAAAAAGGACTTCCTACCGCTAGACCGCTCTTAGATAAAATTTCTTCTCTAGTACTAAACACATTTCCTTCTATCTGAACCTGGGAAATTTTGCTTACGGGAGATCTAAAGAAGATCACTGCAAAAATAACGATAAATAACAACACCAAAATAAAGATAATTTTCCGGCTTGTTTTCATTTTTGGGGTGCTCTCTTTTTTGAGAGCAGGAATTTGACCTTTTGGCATTGACGTCCGCTCCATAAAAGCCTTAAGGTCCCCTCCAAAAAGAGGGGACTTTCAGGGCAATATTGTGCTTAAATCTGATGTAGCATGAATATACTTGAATATAATGACCATGAAGGTATTCGAATTTACGGTGCAACAAAACTTACAGGCTGTCGTTCAACCGAAGCACCCAGGGACTGAAATAATTGTTCAATCCGGTCGTAACCGCGATCGATATGATGCACCTGCTCCACCACTGTTTTGCCCTGCGCTGCGAGTCCTGCAATAACCAGTGCCGCACCTGCCCGTAAATCCGTAGCCTCAACCGTTGCCCCATATAAACGAGGTACGCCGCGGATGAATGCGGTATTCAAATCCACTGAAATATCGGCTCCCATCACGTTGAGTTCATCCACATGCTTAAATCTGGCTTCAAAGACCGTTTCCTTCATAATACTGAATCCATCAGCCAAACTGAGCAGAACCATAACCTGTGATTGAAGATCTGTAGGAAATGACGGATATGGTGATGTAACGATACGATCGACTGCCTTGGGTCTTCCCATACAGCTCACGGTTATTATATCATTGCATACACTTGTTTGAACACCGGCACGCTTCAGCACGTGTATAAGTGAAGTGAGATGTGCTGGATTACTGCGCGTTAACGTAACATTCCCACGTGTAGCAGCTGCAGCAATCAGCACAGTGCCTGCCACGATTCGATCGGGAATAATCTCATACGTGCAGGAAGTCAGCCGATCAACACCATGAATCGTAATTGTGCTCGTGCCTGCTCCAATAATATGAGCGCCCATCGCATTGAGGAAATTTTGAAGATCCTGGATTTCGGGCTCTCTAGCCGCATTTGTGATCGTCGTTGTTCCAGAAGCCGTTACTGCTGCCATCATGATATTTTCTGTAGCACCTACGCTTGGAAAATCAAGCTGGATATCTGCACCGATCAGCTTCTTCGCCCGACAAGTAATCTGCGAATCCTTCTCCTCAATAACCGCCCCAAGTGCTTCGAGTCCCCTCAAATGGAGATCAATCTTACGTTCCCCAATAGCGCAGCCGCCTGGCTGATAAATGGATACTTCGCCAAATCTCGCCAGCAGCGGACCCATCAGAAAAATGGATGAGCGCATCTTGTTCATTAAATCTTCCGGAACTCTTGATGAGCTAACCAAAGAAGTATCGAGCGTTACGACGCCTTGTTCATGTCTCGTATTACAGCCGAGCCTTTCAAGGATGTGCAGCATCACTTCAATGTCGAGCAAGTGAGGAACATTATGAAGCTCAGTGTTCCCTTCCGCCAGCAGGCTTGCCGCCATGATGGGCAATGCAGCATTTTTCGCTCCGTGGATACGTATGGATCCTGATAGGGGTTTCCCGCCTTCAATCACCAATTTGTCCAAGTGTATCACCTCCGAGTTTACCGCCCCCCTTGACTATTAACGCCCATGAATCGTCTCCAGCGCATACCGTCCGATGTATATGCGTTTTGAATAGGCAGTCATAGGGAATGAACGTCCTTAAGCGGATAAAAAATTTGTTGTAACACACTATGGACTTTTGTTAGCCCAGAGTGATTGTCACATTTGATAAGGTATCTTATGTAAAGAGGCCTCTGTGTGTGACAATCGCCTACTGGACTGTTTCTTACGTATCCGTGATCTAATCTTGTTAGATTTATTTCTTCGCAATCCGTCTCATCTCAGCGACAAGTACGGCCGCTGAATCAGGCTTTCCAAGCTGCTTAGAGATACTGGACATTGAACGCTTGCGGTCCTCATCGCCGATAACAGCCTCGATCGATTGGAACAGGGTATTTCCGTTCATATCCTTCTCCAGAAGCACATGCGCCGCCCCAGCCTTCTCTAACGCCCTTGCATTGGCCTCCTGATGATTATTTGTTACGTTCGGGGACGGGATCAGGATAGCCGGAATACCAAGGGATGTAATCTCGGCGAGGAAGGAAGCCCCTGCCCGATTCACAATCAGCGAGGTCGCTGCAAGCACCTCAGGCATATTATTTACATACGGCAAAATATGCATATGACTTGGAATGTTGCCCAGACGCTCTTTTACAGCCTGAAGTGTAGGTTCGTAATAGGAATCCCCCGTAACATATACCATATGGACATCCTTAAGTGCTGCTACGCGTTCACTCATGTCGATCATTGCGTCATTGATCGCCTTCGCTCCCCGGCTTCCGCCTACGACAAGCACGACCTTGCTGCCCATTGGTACTCCGAGCGAAGCAAATCCGCGTTCGCGGCTCGCATGTTGCACGGTAGTCGCACGCGGATTGCCTGTGTAGAGAACATTTTTCACGCCGGGAAAATGCTTCTCCGAGCCTTCAAAGCTTACGGCTACGGTATCCACATAACGGCTCAGAAATTTATTGGTCAAACCAGGAATTGCATTCTGTTCATGAATAATGCTCGGAATGCCGAGTTTAGCTGCGGCGTAAACGACAGGACCACACACATATCCACCTGTGCCTATCACCACATCGGGTTTGAACTCTCGCAGCAGTTTCTTGGATGTGCGGACTCCCTGCAAAAAGCGGAGGATGGTTTTAACATTGTCCACCGACAGCTTACGGCGAAACCCCGTAATATCAATAGATTCAAACCGAAGATTTTCCTCGGGAACGAGCTTGCTTTCCAGCCCTCTTTTTCCCCCTATATATAAAAACTCAGCGTTCTTGTCCTCAGACTCCAGCTGCCTTGCGACAGCGACAGCCGGATAGATATGTCCGCCTGTCCCGCCGCCTGTAAGTACAACGCGCATATAAGTCACCTCGCATAACGTGATAAATTAAGTAGAATTCCCAGTGCTGTAAGCATCAGCGTCAGAGATGAACCCCCATAACTGATTAAGGGAAGTGTAATTCCCGTCACCGGCATCAGGCCGATAACAACTCCAATGTTAATAACAACCTGTACAGCAACCATACCGACAATCCCAACACCCAGCAAGCTTCCAAACGCATCCGGGACGGTCATCGCTACCCGCATTCCTCTCCATACCAGCAGCAGAAAGAGCAGCAGTACAATTAATCCGCCAATAAAGCCGAGCTCTTCAGCCAATATGGAAAATATAAAATCGGTCTGCGGCTCAGGAACATAGCTGTATTTCTGCCTGCTCATACCAAGACCAAGCCCTCCAAGTCCCCCTGGGCCGATCGCATATAACGATTGAATAATTTGATAGCCTGTACCGAGCGGATCAGACCAAGGGTCCAGAAACCCGGTAATCCGTCTTAAGCGATAAGGGGCTGCGAGAATCAATCCGGCAAAACCAAGTACACCGCCAAGCGCCAGGAACATCAGATGCTTCATCCTCGCCCCTGCCGTAAAGATGATCAGCATCGATGCGCCAAGCATAACCGCGCCCGTTCCGAGGTCCGGCTGAAGCATTATAAGGCCAAAAGCAAGACCAATAAGACCTAATGGAGGAAGTAAGCCGGTAGTGAAGTTCTTAATTGCGGCAGGATCCTTGCTGAGCCATTTGGCCAGGAACAGAATCATGCCAAGCTTCATAAACTCTGAGGGCTGAATACCGAACGAACTGATACCCAGCCAGCTTCTTGCGCCGCCGCGAACGACGCCGATGCCCGGAATCAGTACGATAATGAGTAGAATAAAGCAGAGGATGAGTACATACTTTGCGTAGTTGCGCCATATCCGGTAATCCACATTTGCCGTAAAGAACATGGCGAGTAGCCCAAGCCCCGCGAACAGCAGCTGCCTCTTTACAAAGTAGAAAGAGTCGCCGTGTTCACGAAAGGCAAGGACGGCACCTGCACTGTATACCATCACAATTCCGATGGAGAGCAGCGACACAATGCAGATAACGAGCCACAAATCAGGCGCCGGTCGGGTCTGTTTCATTAGGAGGCCACCTCTTACATAAGTAGTAGGGGCTTATCCACCCCCCTACTTACAGATTATGCACCGCCTCTTTAAAAATGCGTCCACGCTCTTCATAGGAGCTAAACATATCCCAGCTCGCGCATGCAGGCGACAATAAAACAACATCACCTGATTGTGCCAGCTCGGAAGCATTTTTAACCGCTTCGACAAGCGCTGCGGCGGCATCCTCCCCATTATCGACAATCCGAATATCCTTTAGACCGGCAAGTTTCGCAACTTCAGCCAGCTTCTCCTTCGTTTGCCCCAGCAAAACGACAGCCTTCACTCTCTCTTTGAACACTTCCAGCATATCCATATAATCGGATCCACGGTCAAGGCCACCTGCAATCAGCACGATGGGCTCTTTGAAAGAGGTAAGCGCATTAAGTGTTGCCTTCGCATTCGTCGCCTTGGAATTGTTATAGTAATCTGCACCTGCATGATTCTGTACATATTCCATTCGGTGCTCCACACCGCGGAAAGTTGAGAGAGGAGCAGATAGTGCTGTAGGAGCCGCACCCGCTGCGATGGCTATAGCACAAGCGGCCAGTGCATTGGCAACGTTGAAACGGCCCGGCAGTTTGATCTCATCAACAGAAATAATCGGATGGATTCCACCATCAAAATCACGGTACATGATGGTTCTCTCAATATCATCTTCAACATCCGGTATGTAGGGAGGGTCTGCGTATACACCGACTTGCAGTGTTTCTGTCAGTGAGAATGGCAGGATTCTCCCTTCGATGTAGGGCACAAGCTGTCTGCATACGGGATCATCCCAGTTGATAACCGCATAATCCTCTGGTGTTTGATTGTTAAACAGTTTGGCTTTGGAAGTAATATAGTCCTCCATCCCGCCGTGGTAATCAAGATGCGTCTCCGAAACGTTCAGCAGGCAGCTGACGGCAGGACGAAAATCCGTCGTTCCCTTGAGCTGGAAGCTGCTAAGCTCCACGACCATGATATCCTCTTTTTTGGCCGCCTGTGCTGCCTCGGATAACGGAGTACCAATATTGCCCGCCACAATCGGCGACAAGCCTGCATTCTCGAGCAAAAGACCTACCCAGGTTGTTGTTGTTGTTTTACCATTAGAGCCTGTAATTCCAATGATGGGAGCTTTGCAAATATGATAAGCCACTTCAACCTCAGTGACGACTTCGATGCCCAGCTCCAGCGCTTTTTGAATCGGCGCAATCTTATATGGGATCCCCGGGTTCTTGACCAGAAGCTGCACTCCAGGATGAATCAGATCATCCGGATGCCCTCCGCATATAACAGAAATTCCCAAAGCCTCCAGTTCGGATGCTTCGGGACACTGTGCTCTGTCCTTTTGATCGTTAACGATAACATGGGCACCAGCCTGATGCAGCACCTTAGCCACCTGTACGCCGCTCTTGGCCAGGCCAAGAACAACGACGTCCATTCCTTTATAACTCTCCGGATGCTTCATGAATTACAACCCCTTGTTGATATAAAGTCCGAGACCAGCGAGCAGCAGTCCTACGGCCCAAAAAGTAATTACTACACGCCATTCAGACCATCCCGACAATTCAAAATGGTGATGAATCGGGCTCATTTTAAACACACGTTTGCCTCTTGTCTTGAAAGATACGACCTGAATAACGACAGACAGCATCTCAATGACGAAGATACCGCCGATCACGAGGAATAAGAGCTCTGTCTTTGTGACGATGGCAATAGCTCCGATGGCTCCCCCGATCGCAAGCGAGCCGGTATCCCCCATAAATACTTTGGCTGGGTGCGCATTGTAGACAAGGAATCCAAGTACGGCTCCAATCATCGCTGCTGCGCAAACGGCAGCCGGTAGTGAAGTAGCCTGCATCGCTACAATGGCAAATGCACCAAAAGCTATGGCACTTACGCCGGACAATAGTCCGTCCAGACCATCCGTGAAATTCACTGCATTACTTATAGCAAGCATCATGATAACAATGAACGGATAGTAGAACCACGGACCAAGGTCGAATGCCCATGATGTTCCAGGCAAGGCAATCTCTGTACTGTGACCATTCTGTATAAGCAAGAAGCACATAATCGCCGCAAATAGCAGCTGGCCAAACAGCTTCTGCCTTGCGGTAAGCCCCAGCGAACGTTTAAACACAATTTTAATATAGTCGTCCAGGAAACCGATCAGGCCAAACCCTAAAGTTGCCACGATCAGCACATAAAAATCCGTGTTCTTCGCAGGTGCAAACTTTAGGAAGGCAAGCGTAAAGGCAAGCACGATGACGACACCGCCCATCGTCGGCGTTCCCGATTTCTTAAGATGGCTCTGAGGTCCATCTTCTCTTACCTGCTGCCCGAATTTCATGCGGCGCAGGAGTGGTATCAGAATCGGTGCGGCAATCACCGCCAGGATGAATGACACACCGATCGTTAGCAGCATTAATTGAAAATCCATGATAACACCTCTCTAGTCAACTTCGATCTGTAATGGTTCATTGATTAGTGCGTTAGCAACTTCCTCCAGCTTCATGCCCCTGGAAGCCTTGACAAGAACAACATCCCTAGGTGTCATTTTTGCCTTCAAATGGGCAATTAAAGCAGCCTTATCCTCAAAAGCATGCACCGCATGGCTCGGCATATTCCGTAACGCGCCTTTTGCGATGTTCGAAGACAAGGAACCATATGTGAATACCAGATCAAGCTTGGCCGGTGTCAGATAGTGTCCAATCTCCTCATGAAGCTCTTCTTCTCTTGGTCCAAGCTCCAGCATATCTCCAAGGACTGCCGCTTTGCGTTCATAGCCTGCAAGACCGCTCAGGGCATCAACCGCTGCCTTCATCGCAGTCGGACTCGCATTGTATGCATCATTCAGCACCGTAATTCCACTGACGCCCTTCATAACTTCGATGCGCATTCCCGTCAGCTTCACTTCAGCCAAGCCTTTGTGCATGTCATCATGGGATACACCGTAATGTCTTGCGACGGCAAGCGCAGCGAGTGAGTTAATCACATTGTGCTGGCCAATAAGAGGAATTTGCATTGCCTCTTCGCCCAAGGAAACCGAAGTAAAGATCATCCCGCCCGCATGATTCGTAATTCCCGTCGGGAAATCATTATTGGTCTGATTCATTCCAAAGGTAAATCGTTTGAACTCCTTCGGCTTCTTCGTAGACGGCTCGGCAAGAACACGATCTGCTAGTGAATCATCACCATTGTAGATGAGCAGGCCGTCGTTCTTCAGCCCGCTTACGATTTCGAGCTTGGCACGTGCAATTTCCTCTCTGGAACCGAGCTGCAGCAAATGAGCTTCTCCAATGTTCGTAATGACAGCAACATCAGGACGTGCAATTTCCGCCAGTCGCTCAATTTCATGCCGGCCGCTCATGCCCATCTCCAGAATCGCAATCTGCGTATCTTGAGGCATATCAAGGATCGTTAACGGCAGACCTATATGATTGTTGAAATTCCCCTGCGTCTTATGCACCTTAAAGGTAGTGGATAACAGCGAATACACCATATCCTTGGTCGTTGTCTTGCCATTGCTTCCCGTAATGGCTACTACGGATGCTCCACTCTCCCTTAAATAAGCCGCAGATAACTCCTGCAATGCCAGAAGGGTGTCCTCTACGAGAATAACCGGTCCTACGGGAGGTGTGCCATGATCGTTCTGCCACATAATACCGGCTGCACCGGCAGCCAGACACTCTGCAGCATATTCATGTCCATCAAAACGCTCACCAGCCAAAGGGACAAACAGCCGTCCTTCAACAGTCTTGCGTGAATCTGTATACACACCATTTATATTTAATTCACTGTCTTGATCTCTCAAGAGTGTGCCGCCGCACATCTGTGCAATTTGATATAACGTTCTTTTTATCACTTTGCTATGCCCCTTATCGCTTCTTTCGCTACAAGACGATCATCAAAATCTGTTTTTGTCGTACCAAGAATTTGATACGTCTCATGACCCTTACCCGCAATCAATACTACATCGCCAGAGCTTGCCTGCTCAATAGCACGATGAATTGCCGCCTTCCGATCCACGATAAGTTCGTATTTGTCAGGCTCGGTCCCCATATCGACAAGTCCCTGTTTAATATCTTCAAGAATGGCATCCGGATTCTCTGTACGGGGATTATCGGACGTAATAAATACCTTGTCACTGTATTTAGCAGCAATCTGCCCCATAATGGGACGCTTAGTGCGGTCGCGGTCTCCCCCGCAGCCAAAGACACAGAGTACCCTGCGCTCCGCGAATTCATTAACCGTTCGAAGCACATTTTCGAGTCCGTCTGGTGTATGGGCATAGTCAACGATTACGGCAAAGTCCTGACCGCAGGCAACGGCTTCAACCCGCCCGTCCACGCCAGGAATGGATTCAAGACTCTGCTTAATGGCTTCGAGGGAAATCCCCTCCAGTAGTGCAGCCGTGGCTGCGGCCAGCGCATTGTATACATTGAATTTACCTACCATGCGGAGCTCAATATCAGCGCTGCCTTTAAATGTATCTACATGGAAGAATGTACCTTGTGCTGTAATCCTGATATTGGACGCTTTCACATCCGCTTCTGTATCAATACCGTAAGTCACGACTTCCGCTGCTGTCAGGCTGGCAAAATACTTGGATGCCTCATCATCGGCATTCAAGACTGCATATTTACGTTTCGAGAGCTCCTCTGTATACGCGTTGCCCATTCTAGCAAACAACAGACCTTTGGCACTTCGATAGGATTCCATCGTGAGATGGTAATCCAGATGGTCCTGTGTAAGATTCGTGAACACCGCCGTACGGAAGTCGGTCCCTTTAACACGTCCCTGTTCCAGCGCATGTGAGGAGACCTCCATGACACAGTTCTCGACCCCTTCCTGCACCATATGATGCAGGCTGCGCTGCAATTCCAGTGCCTCCGGTGTCGTTCCTGACATAGGGAACTCTTTGCCTGCGTACCGCATTTGTATTGTACCGATGAGACCTGTACTTTGACCTGCATCGTTTAGTATTTTCTCAATGAGATAAGACGTTGTCGTCTTGCCATTCGTACCGGTTACCCCGATCATGTTCAAGCGCTGGCTTGGCGATTCAAAGAAATGATTAGAAAAAACGGCCATCGCTAAACGGCTGCTATTTACTATAATTTGGGGAACACGAGCCTCGAGCTCCCGTTCAACAACAAGCGCAGCAGCCCCTTGATCCACCGCTGTCTGAGCGTAATCATGCCCATCCACCGTGTGACCAGGCAGACAAATAAACAGATCTCCTGCAGTTACTTTTCTAGAATCTGTTTGTATTCCTGTAATCTCCGTATCCCCGTTGCCTGTGACTTTACTTGTCTGCAGCAAGGAAGCAAATTGTTTTAAAAGCACATGTATTCCTTCTTTCCCTAAATTAAAACGTCATCCTTCCCTATTGTATCCGTTACCTAGCATTATGGTCCATAGGAAGCGAAGTAAAAACATCAACTTCCTTCTTTTTCATTGCCAGAGGATGTATTGGTGTCATGCTCGTGAGCATCTTCCGGATGACTTCCCATATAAATTCGTATGGTCGAGCCTCTTTCGACCCTGGCTCCTGGTTTTGGTGCCTGACTGATGACCGTATTACCAGTTCCTGATTTGACGAGCATAAAGTTCATATTCAGATCTTCATACAGATCCTGTACCGTTGCTCCTGTAAGGTCTGGTACGGTTACAATCGGTGTTTCCCCATACTTGTAATTCTTCTCAAGCTGATCCTTCCGCTGCGGAACCTGCAAATAATGTAATGAATCCTCTAATATGTTCTGGACGATCGGAGCTGCAACTACGCCCCCGAATTGAATCCCCTTCGGATTGTCTACCGCGGTATATACCACAATCTGAGGATCATCCGCTGGTGCAAAACCGATAAATGAAACGATATGTTCGGTTGTTGAATAACGACCGTTAATGACTTTCTGAGCAGTACCTGTCTTGCCTCCAACTCGATAACCGTCGATAAAGGCAGGGCGTCCGGTCCCCTTCGCAACCACACTTTCGAGCGCTTCACGAACCTGTTTGGACGTCTCCTCCGAGATCACCTGTCTTACCATCTCCGGCTCGGTTTCATCAACAACTTCGCCCGTGACGGGATCGACCCATGCTTTGGCAACAAACGGTTTGTATAATTTCCCGCCGTTGATCGCAGCAGAGACTGCGGTGATCTGCTGAATCGGAGTTACTGAAACACCCTGACCAAAGGCAGTCGTCGCAAGCTCGACAGGTCCAACCTGGGATAGCTTGAATAGTATTCCAGAAGCTTCTCCACTCAGGTCTATTCCTGTCTTTGCACCGAAACCGAAGTTTTTAATATACTCGAAAAGCGTCTCTTTGCCAAGCTTGTTCCCTAAAGCAACAAACCCCGGATTACATGAGTTTTCCACAACCTGTAAAAAGGTCTGGCTGCCGTGTCCGCCCTTTTTCCAGCAGCGAAGTCGGGCTCCGCCAACCTCAACGTAGCCTGGATCGAAGAAATGATCGTTAACAAGATCCACCTTCTTCTCTTCCAGTGCAGCAGCGAGGGTAATAATCTTGAAGGTAGAACCCGGCTCATAGGTCATCCATACAGGTAAATTTCGGTTATATATTTCTGCAGGATATTCCTGATAATTACCCGGCTCATAGCTTGGACGACTCGACATGCCAAGAATTTCTCCGGTCTTCGGATTCATGGCAATCGCAAGGGCAGAATTCGCCTCAAATTTGACCATCGCCTGATCCAGCTCACGTTCGATAATGGATTGGATCGGCTGATCAATAGTCAGCTGAAGGTTGAGCCCGTCCTTTGGTGCGACATATTCATCGGATGATCCTGGCATCAGCCTGCCTGCTGCATCCGACAAATATTCAATTCCTCCTCCGATGCCCTTAAGGTTATCATCGTACTTCTTCTCAATCCCGGTTAACCCTTGATTATCAATTCCTGTGAACCCGAGAATATGTGCCGCCAAATCACCGTATGGATAAAACCGCTTATTGTCCTCAGCAACAACAATGCCCGGAAGCTCCAAATCACGAATTTCCTGTGCTTTCTCCATCGTAATTTTTCGGCCACCGGGCTTTATCTCGACTATTCTTTCGGTCTTGGAAATGATGCCGAGCACCTTCTCCTGCGTCATCCCAAGAAGCGGCGCTAGGGCTTCAGCCGTTTTTTCCTTTTCCTTCACCTGAACCGGAATAGCCATAACGGTCGGTGTCGTAATATTATAAGCAAGTGCTGTGCCGTTACGGTCAAGAATTTCTCCACGCTTAGCAGTATATGGAATTTGTCTCCGCCACAGATTCTCGGCTTCCTCCGCCAATTCCGGTCCTTTGGCAAGCTGCACATAAGCTAGACGAATTGCAAGCGCCGCAAAAAGAATGAGCAGTATCAGCATGCACCACAGCAAGCGGCGGCGAAGCGTCACGCTGGATACTTTGGCCATATGTATCTCCCCCCTACTTGTCTTTCGTATTCACAATGACATGCTTAATCATGAATATTCGGGACAACCAGGGAATAGAACAAGCTTTACTCTATTACGTTACCGTCTCATTCTTCTGGACTGCCTGCAGCTGTGTTCGATGTATCCGCATCTTCGGCATCGGAATTGTCAGGCTCTGAGTTATCGGGATCAGCCGCCTGTTCATCGGCTGCGCTTCCTTCCTCATCTGCTGATCCCTCCGTGGATTCACCAGTTACAGCATCCTTCGCTGTCTGCAGTGTAAGTACTGCCGTACGATTTTCTCCTGTCACTTCCACTTTTTGCTTGGTGACATAACCTTCACCCTCAACTCTGACTCCCACCTTAAGCAAGGTTAGGACTTCCAGCGCATCACGTAAAGATTCGCCTGTCAAATCCGGAATTTCCATGGTGTCGCTCTGCTCAGTAAGCAGGTAGATTCGCTGTCCAGCAGTAAGCTCGGCTCCCGCCTTTGGATACTGCTGGATCACTTTGCTCCCCTTGCCGAGCGTCTCATAGGCAATCCCCTCTTCCAAGAGCTGTGCCCGAGCATCCTTACCGGATTTGCCCACCAGATCAGGCGCTTTTTTGCGTACCAGCTGCTGTGTGCTCTCTGCTCCATCCTCGCTGGTTACAGCTTCCTTCGGAACACCGAGATAAGTGAGTGATTTAGACATGATTTCTTTGAATATTGGAGCCGCTCCTGAACCGCCTCCCAGGTTTGGATCGTTAGGTTCGTCAATCATAACCAGCATTGCGATTTTAGGATCATCCACAGGTGCGTAGCCGATAAAGGAAACGACGGACTTCGTATGATCGTATTCTCCGTTAATGTATTTAATCGCTGTCCCTGTTTTGCCGGCTACACGGTAGCCATCAATGTAGGCATAACGGCCTGATCCATGATCCTGATCGGCAACAACCTGCTCCAAGTAACTACCGACCGTTCTTGCTGTTTCCGGTGATATCACCTGACGTATTTCTTTTGGCTGAATTGACTCTGCCTCACCGTTGTTTGGATCTGATATTTCTTTCACCAGATGCGGCTCAAGCAGCTTACCACCATTAGCTATAGCCGAAACAGCAGCTACCTGCTGAATAGGGGTTACCTGTACAAGGCCATGACCATAGGAAGCAGCCGCAATATCTGCAGCATATACCAGCTCTCTGATCGGCGAAGCGGACTCCGTTGGAAGATCAATGCCGGTCTTCACACCAAAACCAAATTTATCAATATAATCGCGAAGCTTCTCTCCACCGAGCATTTTGTAACCAAGGTTGACAAAGGCGACGTTACTGGAGCGTTTTACACCCTCTAAGTAACTGATTGTCCCCCAATTGCGACTAATATCACTAATATTTCTGCCGCCAACCTGAATACTACCTGATTCAAAGGTCGCATTCGGATTAAACAATTTCTCCTCAACCGCAGCAGCCAGTGTCACGATCTTAAACGTAGATCCCGGCTCATAGATGGATTGAATCGCATGATTGTAATAATTGTCTGGTGTTTCCCAATAGGAGTTCGGATTATAATTCGGCAGATTTGCCATGCCCAGAATCTCCATCGTATTCGGATCGGCTGCAATGACGGTCATACTGATCGGATCATATTTATCATAAGCTTCCTTCATCGCTTCCTCGATGTAGTACTGTATCGTATCATCAATGGTCAGCTTTAACTTTTTACCATTCTGCGGTGCTGTATAGGCACTGTCCGAGTTCGTCAGCTCAAGACCTATACCATCCTTCTGATATAGAAGCTTGCCATCGGTTCCTTTGAGCTCTTCATCGTAGTACAGCTCAAGCCCATAAACCGGGTCTCCCTCTTTATTCAAGTAACCAAGCACATGGGATGCCAAATTATCTCTAGGATAGAAGCGCTTGGACTCATCCATTAATACGATGGCATTCTTCGCACCGTATTCCTTGTCCAGCTCATCTCGAAATTCTTCGACCTTATCTCTTAACTCCTGATCAATCTTATAACCCTCGCTGCGTACTTCTCTATGCGGCCTGAGGCTGCCGTTTTCTCTTGTAGCCGTGATATCCTCCCTCAGCCCTGCTTCATCCTTGCCCAGCAATTCATGAAGACCCTCGACGACTACGTCTTCAATCTCCTTCTCATGAATGAGCTCCGGATTTACCGCTACTGTATAGGCAGGCGCATCCGTGGCCAGAACATTGTCATTGCGGTCTGTAATTGTCCCCCTCTTTGCCGGGATCGTCTTGGAATTCTCTATCAATTGAGCGGCATAGTCCTGCCAGACGCCTGCGTTGACCACTTGGATCCAGAAGACTCTGCCCATAAGTACAAGAAAAAAGAGGGTGATGATCCCTCCAATGAGTAACGTGCGAAGTTTTATTCTTTTATTGATTTTCCCCATAGTCCAAAACCTCACATTTCTTACTTGCCGTCTGAAGAGCCTTGTTCAGATGAAGTCGGACTAACTGCAGTTCTCGGCACTCGAATCACGTCACGATCCGAAGTTTGCTCCACGTAACCAAGCTCGCGCGCTTTCGCTACGATCTCGTTCTCCAGCTTCTCCTTATGAACGTCCAGAACAGCAATTTCTTTATTGGCTAATACCGTTGCTTGTTCGACAGTATGCGTCTGCTTGTTGAGGTCATAGATGTTCACGTATCTGCCAACCATAACACTGACAACAACGACACATACGATCACAGATATCAGATACAGCAGCTTCTCTCTTGTCGGCAGACCTGTCCTTCGAGTAACGACTTTTGTCGTCTCTTTATACCGCTGGGGCTGTGCTTGCTGCTCCTGCACTCTTTCCTTAACTGCCAGGTTGCCACGTGTATAGGCCATATTCGACTCTCCTTACGTTTCTAATTACAATTTCTCCGCTACACGCAGCTTAGCTGAACGCGCTCTGGGGTTCTGCGCAAGTTCCGCCTCGCTCGGCACAATCGGCTTGCGATTAACGAGCTTGAGCGTCCCTTTACCGCCGCATACACATAACGGGAAGTCAGGTGGGCATGTACATTTCTCCAAATAACTGCTAAAAATCTGTTTGCATATCCTGTCTTCCAGGGAATGAAACGTAATAACAGATACTCTGCCGCCTGGTTTCAAGCAGCGAACTGCTTGATGCAAAGCCTCCTCAAACGCACCGAGCTCATCATTCACGGCGATTCGCAAAGCTTGGAAGCTCCGTTTGGCAGGATGTCCGCCCGTTCTTCTGGCAGCTGCCGGAATACCTTCTTTAATGATATCGACTAATTCGCCCGTAGTTTCAATAGCTGCAGATTGCCTTTTTTCAACTATTACCCTTGAAATCCGTCTTGAAAACTTTTCTTCGCCATAAACATACAAAATTCGAGCAATTTCTTCTTCAGACCACTCGTTTATAATGTCTCTTGCTGTTAGATCACCTGACTGATCCATACGCATATCAAGCGGCGCATCGTGATTGTAGCTGAATCCCCGCTCGCCTTCATCAAACTGTGGAGAAGATACTCCCAGATCGTACAGAATGCCATCGACTTGAGGAATTCCTTCAGTCATCGGAACATCCAGTTCACTTAATACCGCAGTGAGGTCTCTGAAATTGGTCTTAACAAGTGTAACCTTGGACCCAAATTCTCCGAGTCTTTCTTTTGCATTTTCAAGTGCCCAGTCATCCTGATCGAAGGCGATCAGTCGTCCCTCGGGTCCCAGTCGTGAGGCAATCAGCGAGCTATGTCCTGCCCCGCCTAATGTGCAGTCCACGTAAATCCCGTCCTGCTTGATGTTAAGGCCTTCGGTTGCTTCTTCTTTGAGTACGGTAATGTGGTGAAACACTTGTTTGTCCTCCAGACATTTTTGTAATTACGGATTGTTCATAAATCCTAAAACTCAAAATTGAAATCGACCAGCTTTTCGGCAATGTCGTTAAACGTTTCTTCAGATTGGCTGTAATATTGTTCCCATATGCCTTTGCTCCAGATCTCTACCCGATTGGATACACCGAGTACGACGCATTCCTTGTCCATCTTGGCGTAATCGCGTAAATTCATCGGTAAATTTACCCTGCCCTGTTTATCAAGCTCGCATTCAGTCGCTCCTGAGAAAAAAAACCGGGTAAAAGCACGCGCATCGGATTTCATTAGCGGCAGAGCCTTCAGCTTCTGCTCCAGAATGGACCATTCATTCATTGGATATACGAACAAACACTGGTCCAATCCGCGAGTGACAACAAAGCTCGGGCCGAGAGCGTCACGGAATTTGGCCGGAATAATCATTCGGCCTTTATCGTCAATGCTATGCTGGAACTCCCCCATAAACATTGTCTACCACTCCTTAGCTCCTGCTCACCACTTTGCTCCACTTTCCACCACTTAAGCATAATTGATTCGCTTTGAAAAATCAAAACCCTTCTCTGCATATGAAACTTTTTGGAAGAGATGTTAGAAAGCTACCTTGACTCAGGTTGAAAAATCAGGTTCGCTCATAGCAAAAAAGAGCGATGCCAAAAGCCGGATACGGCTTTTATAAGCATCACTCTTTGGCGTTCCAATTCCATATTTCATGTACCAAGCATTCCCAGCTCAGCATTTCATAGGTTAGACGTTCCAGCTGTCCAAGTATTGAACTTGTTCATCGGTCAATGTGTCTAGCTCGATGTTCAGGCTCTCCAGCTTGTACCTGGCTACCTTCTCATCAATCTCATAAGGGACGTTAATTACTGCCGGTTCGAGAGTTTCATAATTTTCCCTTACATACCGGAGCCCCAGTGCTTGTAGGGCAAAAGTCGTGTCCATGATCTCAGCCGGATGCCCATCTGCCGCAGCCAGGTTCACGAGACGTCCTTCTGCTAACAGATACATTTTGCGCCCATCTGCAAACTGGTATTCCTCAATGTTTTTCCGCACCGTCCGTACTGATGTAGAACGCTTCTTCAGCTCAGGTATGCTCACTTCCACATCAAAATGTCCCGCATTCGCCAGCACGGCACCATCCTTCATGACATCAAAATGCTCACCTGTAATAACAGCCTTGTTTCCGGTTACCGTGATGAAGAAATCACCCAGCTTAGCTGCCTCGACCATCGGCATGACACGGAATCCATCCATATGAGCTTCAACAGCCTTGATGGCATCCACTTCAGTTACGATAACATTCGCACCAAGTCCCTTGGCACGCATCGCAACGCCCTTACCGCACCAGCCATATCCGACGACTACGACAGTACTTCCGGCAACGACAAGATTTGTAGTCCGGATTATTCCATCAAAGGCAGATTGCCCTGTCCCATAACGATTGTCGAATAAGTGTTTGCAATATGCGTCATTTACAGCCACCATCGGCAAGTTTAACACCTTCTGTTTTTCGAGGGCTTTCAGCTTAATAATACCCGTTGTCGTTTCTTCTGCTCCCCCGCGAATCGTCTCCAGCAGATCCGGACGCTCGGAATGCAGAATGGTTACAAGATCTCCACCATCATCAATAATGAAGTCAGGCTTCGTCTCCAGTGATTTCAGGATCAAATTCTTATATTCCACCGGATCAGGATTATATTTGGCAAACACCGTGATACCGTCCTCCACCAATGCTGCACATACATCATCCTGAGTAGACAGTGGATTGCTTCCCGTAATCGTTACTTCAGCACCGCCCGCCTGTATAACCTTCGCAAGATACGCTGTTTTAGCTTCTAAGTGAAGGCAAATCGTCACTTTAAGTCCCTTAAAGGGCAGATCTGCTTCAAACTCCTTACGCACCCGGTTCAATACCGGCATATGAGCCTCCACCCAATCAATCTTCAGATGTCCTTCAGGGGCCAGGTTCATATCTGCAACGATACTGTTCTTAATCACATCCGTGCTCATCTTGTTCCTCCAATTATATATACAAAATATGATGGTTACCGCTCATATCAGCAGGAACCTCCATTAATTCCTTCAACCAGCCCGTTCCATACCGGTTAAGGTAATAGTAAGCATTGTAGACTCTTTCCTGCGGTCGTTTTGAAGGGAACAGTGATCTTTCTATACAATCCCATTGCTTAAGTGAAGCATCATGTCGCTGTGCAATGGCCTGCTTCGTTCTCTTTTGCATATATTCAATCTGCTCTTCTATTTTCTCGCTGTTGGTTAATCCCAGTCGTCCAAGTCCCGACTCCAGCTGACCGAGCTGTTCAATTAAAGGCGCATACAGCTTGCGGAAAGAAGTCTTTAGATCCTCAAACTGTCCGTTAACATCAAATTCATCCAAGCTGAGCAGCCAGGCTTCTTTCTTCTCATCAAAAGTGAACTGGATATCTGCAAAATTCAAATCGTATTTATCCATCAGCTTCTGTATATGATGATCCAAAATCGTATATGACAAACGCGGCATAAGTATTGGCATACGAAGGCCCATTCGGTGAAAGGCATCTTTGGTCAGCGCCCAGTAAGCAATCTCGGCATGTCCAAGTATCGTAGACAGCACCGGGAATAATGAATCCTGCATTAGGGGCCGGGTCAGAACATTGTTGCTGAATCGCTCCGGATGCTGATGAAGAATTTCAAGCAGCTCTGTTTTGGAAAAAGAGACATACCCTTTGCGATCAACAAATCTACCGTCTTCCTTGAATAGCAGCAATCTCGAGCCCTCATGGATATAAAATAAATTTGCTCCTCCGGAGGCAACATCAGCCTGCATTGTGAAGCCGCTGGTTACAACCCGGCCGGAAGACTCGTGGTAACACTGCTCAAGCATGTCGTTATCTTCGATAATACGTTCGAATACAGGCACTTCGAGCTTTCTTAGCTCTGGATCTGCCGAGTCCATAAGTACAAGTCCATACGAACCGAATAATTGCCCGAGCAATTTGGCAAACACATCACTCAAGCTAGTATATTCGTCCTGAACTGCTTCTTTAATAGAAGCGATGAGTTCCGGTTTGTTCTCCGAATCAGGCAGCAGCTCTTCCAGCTCCTGAATAGCGGCAATCCAGTGCTCCTTCTCTACGGCAACATCGCTCACGGAAGAACGCCCTTCATATTTGCCGGGCATTTTGACTTTGGTTACCGAGAGATCTGAACTCATCAAGTAAGTATGATCTACCTCATCCCAATCGTGGTCCTCGCCGGCAATCCAGAATATGGGCACGACAGGACGTCCAAGCTTCTCTTCTGCCATCTTGGCCTCTTTAATAATCGTTGCTGCCTTGTATATGACAAGCAAAGACCCGGTGAACAATCCACTCTGCTGTCCGCCGGTTACGACCAAAGCATTCTCCTGTGCCAGCCGGGTGAGAGATGCCTTCACTGCAGGGTGCGGATTTCGACTTTCATTATATATACGCAGGCAATTAACAATTGCCTGTCGGTCTACTCGTGTGTCTCCGGTTCGATCAAGCCACTCGGCACGCGCTATGTAGCTGGAAACGTCGCGAAAATTATACTCGTACAAATGATGCACGGCTTCATCGTAACGCAAATAATGTTCCGCCAGAGGTGATCCACTACGCAGCGCCTCAGGAATTAGATTCATGAGGTCATCCTCCTATTCATTTAAAGCCTTATTCGATTGTACCGAATGGTTTATATTCCGTCAAAGTAATAATTATATACTTAGTATGAATTACATTACACCTCTAGGTGGTGGAATTCATTCTGGTATGAATTACACTACACCTCTAACGTGAATTTGATTCTGAATCAAAAAACCGCCGATGATCACATCGGCGGCACTAAACTACATATTTTTTTAGATCAAGCGTATGGCTCAGCCACAAAATGGCCTTTGGATACTTCGATCAGCTTCGCATTATCCAGGTTAAAGGCACTCTTCGCTGCCTCTCCTTCATTGCCTGAACTGATTGGACCCGAATTGTCCTCAGGCATAATAATGCGCTTTTTATTTGCTTCGATGTCCGGATCCGGAATCGGAATTGCGGATAGAAGCATTTTGGTGTAAGGATGGATTGGGTTTGCATATAGCTCTTCGCTGTCCGCAAGCTCTACCATTTTACCCATGTACATAACAGCAACCCGGTCACTGATGTGCTTAACCATGGAAAGGTCATGGGCAATGAACAAGTACGTCAGGCCCAAACGATTCTGAAGATCCTTCAGAAGGTTAACTACCTGCGCTTGAATAGATACGTCAAGTGCTGAAATCGGCTCATCACAAATGATGAATTTAGGATTTACCGCAAGTGCGCGGGCAATCCCGATCCGCTGACGCTGTCCGCCGGAGAATTCATGCGGATAACGGTTCGCATGGTCTGCGTTCAGACCAACGAGATCAAGCAGCTCCTCGATCCGTTTCTTGCGCTCCAAGCTGCTTCCAGCCATCTTGTGAATATCCAGAGCCTCACCAATAATATCAGATACAGTGAAGCGCGGATTGAGTGATGCATAAGGATCTTGGAAGATCATCTGCATGTCCCGGCGCATCGCCTTCATCTTATTTGGTGAGAGCTTGTAGATATCTGTGCCGTTAAAGCGCACACTGCCTGCTGTAGGCTCATACAAGCGAAGGATTGTACGTCCAGCCGTAGATTTACCACAGCCGGATTCTCCTACCATTCCGAGTGTCTCACCTTCACGAATATAAAAGTTAAGATTATCTACGGCTTTGAGCGTACGATTCTTCCCTACATTAAAGTATTTCTTAAGACCTTCAACCTCAATCAAGTTCTTGCTCATGAAGAATGTACCTCCTTCGCCATAGGATGCAGCTCCCAGCAACGCGCCATATGCGTGTCGCTGAATACCGTAGCACCCGGATCAATACGCTCGCAGATGCTCATTGCACGATCACAACGTGCTGCAAACGGGCAGCCGAGCGGCGGCTTGATCAGATCCGGCGGTGTACCTACGATCGGAATGAGCGGCTCGTCCTTCTTCTGATCAAGACGAGGCATGGAACGCATCAAACCTTTTGTATATGGATGCTGCGGATTTTTGAAAATCTCGTATTT
The DNA here is from genome assembly GCF_000732325.1 of Paenibacillus sp. TCA20. Taxonomy (GTDB): domain Bacteria; phylum Bacillota; class Bacilli; order Paenibacillales; family Paenibacillaceae; genus Paenibacillus; species Paenibacillus urinalis. The sequence continues at coordinate 131,651 of NZ_BBIW01000003.1, read as the reverse complement.
CGTACCTGTTTCTACCACTTCTCCAGCATACATAACGATAACGCGGTCTGCAATACCGGCTACTACGCCAAGGTCATGCGTGATCAGGATAATTGAAGTTCCAAGCTGCTCCTGCATATCCTTCATAACATCCATAATTTGAGCCTGGATTGTTACGTCTAGAGCCGTTGTCGGCTCATCGGCAATCAGCAGGGCCGGCTTACAAGCGAGTGCAATCGCGATCATCGCACGCTGACGCATACCGCCTGAGAATTCATGTGGATATTGATTAAAGCGCTCTTCCGCATTTTTGATGCCGACCATCTTGAGCATTTTGACCGCTTCTTTAGCCGCAGCATCTTTGGACATGTTCTGATGCTTAATCAATACCTCAGTAATCTGTTTACCGATCTTGATGGTAGGGTTCAGGGATGTCATCGGATCTTGGAAGATCATGCCGATATCTTTACCACGAATGGATTCCATTTGCTTGTTGGTCTTCTTCAGCAAATCCTGTCCTTGGAAAATAATCTCACCTTTATTAATGATGGACGGTGGAGAAGGAATCAAACGCATAATGGTTTGGGCTGTTACACTCTTACCACTACCGGATTCACCGACAATCGCAACCGTCTCACCCTTGCCGATTTCAAAATTCATGCCGCGTACGGCCTTTACCTCGCCGTCTCTTACTTTAAATGAAACGTTAAGATCTTTAACCTGCAACAACGGATCCATTATGTCCACCTCCTATTTTTTCAGTTTTGGATCAAGTGCGTCACGGAGTCCGTCACCGAAGAGGTTGAACGCTAACATGATTAAGCTGATCAGACCTGCCGGGAACAACATCCGCCAAGGGTAATACATCCATCCTGTAAGTGCGTTCTCGATCATGGAACCCAGGGACGCTCTAGGCGCTTGTACACCCAGACCAAGGAAGCTGAGGAACGCCTCACTGAAGATCGCACTCGGTACAGACAGAGTCAGTGTTACGATGATTGGTCCTACTGCATTGGGCAGCAGGTGTTTGAAGATAAGGCGAGACGAGTTTGCACCCATGGATTTGGAAGCAAGTACGAACTCTCTGTTCTTGAGCTGCATAATTTCGCCCCGTACGATCCAGGCCATGTTAATCCAGCCGGTTATACATAGGGCTATAATAATCGTGGCAACGCTTGGTTCCAATACGACCAGCAGCAAAATAGTAACGAGCAGGTAAGGAATGGCATACAGAATTTCAGAGAATTTATTCATGATTTCTCCGACACGTCCACCATAGAAGCCCATGATTCCACCGTAGATAACCCCAATACAAAGGTCAATCAAGGCAGCTGCAAAACCGATAATGAGCGAGATCTGCGCACCTGACCAGGTACGTACCCACATATCGCGGCCAAGATCGTCTGTTCCGAACCAATGCTCTTTGGAAGGAGGCTGATTGGCATTCATCAGATCATTGGTTTGATAGTCGTAGCTGGACATCAATGGTGCAACAATCGACATAATAATAATGACAACGAGGATGACTAGGCTGGTCATTGCGAGCTTGTTTTTAAGAAGCCGCTCCCATGCATCGCGCATAGCCGACACACTTTGACGCTGAATGACCTCTGCTTGCTTCTCATCCGTCCCGATTCTTCTAAAATCTTCAGGTGTAAGCTGAGTGTTGTTTGGATCGATGCTAGATTGATTTGCAGACACTACCTAGCCCTCCTTTCCATTCGAAAGTTTGATGCGTGGATCGATAAGAACATATGCAATGTCCGTCAGGAAACGAGCCAGCATTAGAATAACGCCATAGAATATGGTAATCCCCATAATCATGGTATAATCACGCGTCGTAATACTCTCAACGAATACCTTACCGATACCGCCGATACCGAATACGCGCTCGATCACGACAGAACCTGTAACTACGTTAGCCGTCATTGGGCCAATATAAGTTACAACTGGCATGATCGCATTACGAATAATGTGTCTGAACATAATGGTGAAGCTGTTTAAGCCTTTGGCTTTGGCCGTTTTGATATAATCAGCGTGCAATACTTCAAGCATGTTGGAGCGTGTCAAACGCGCGATATATGCAATAGGCTGGGCTGAGAGCGCCGCAACCGGCAGAACATAATCGAGCGGACCGTTAAGCCCCATTACTTTGAACAACCCAAGCTCTTGGGCCAGATAAAATTGCAGGAGTGATGCCAGCACGAAGCTCGGAACCGCGATTCCAATAACCGCAAGCACCATAGCTACGTTGTCGATCAGCTTGCGATGGTTCATTGCTGCCACCATTCCAAGCAGAATACCTACAACGACAGCGACAACGATAGCAACAAGTCCAAGCTTGAGTGAAACGCCAAAGGTTTGACCAATAATATCGGCCACATCTTGATTTAGTCGCTTCATGGAGATCCCCAAATCTCCTGTAATGATATTTCCTAAATAATCAATATATTGCACGAACACTGGCTTATCGAGACCATATTGCTCCATAAGTCTGGCTTGAATTTCAGGTGATGTCGCCTTCTCACTCATAAACGGGTTACCCGGAATCGCCTTCATCAGGAAGAACGTAGCGGAGATGAGAATAAATAGAGATATCAGCATGAAAATCAGCCTATTGATCACGTATCTTATCATGATCATGGACACCCCCCGCAAATTAAAATAACAGTCGTACTAGTACAATTTTATAGAAACTAGAGAATTAAATCTATTCTAGTTATTTGCGAATTTTACTATTACTTACCAAATATGAACGACATACAAAAAAATCGGGATATATAAGGGTTAGCCCGCATATATATCCCGAAGCTTCTATACAGTTATATCCTTACTTACCCTCAACAGAAGCTCTAGTGAAGTCAATGGCTCCACTGAAATCAAGGCTAACGCCTTTAAGGTAAGGCTTAGTTAAAGAAACATTTGTATAGTAGTACAACGGTGCAATGACCATGTCCTCTTCAACGAGCATTTTCTCAGCTTGAGCAAAGAGATCATTACGTTTAGCTGTATCTTGCTCTACAGCGGCTTGTTTGATAAGCGCATCGTACTCAGGGTTTGCATAACCGGAATCATTGTTACCATTGCCAGTAGTCCACATATCCATGAATGTCATCGGATCATTGTAGTCAGCAGACCAGCCAGCACGTGCTACTTGATAGTTCAGGTTCTTACGAGTTTCAAGGAACACACCCCACTCTTGGTTCTGAGTGGCAACTTCTACTCCAAGAACATTTTTCCACATATCCGCTACAGCTACAGCCAATTTTTGGTGAGCTTCACTGGAGTTGTAGATCAGCGTAACTTTAGGAAGTGTAGTGTAGCCCTCTTCCTTCATACCTTCTTCAAGCAAGCGTTTTGCTTCTTCTGCATTCTCCTCAAAGTATGCATCTTCAACTTCAGTACGGAATTCTTCAGAAGCACCTTTGATACCTGGAGGTACAAATCCAAATGCTGGCAGCTGTCCGCCAAGAGTTACGTTGTCAACGATCGCTTGACGATTGATAGACATTGCAAAGGCTTTACGGATTTTAGCATTTTGGAAAGGCTCAGCTGTTACGTTAAACATATAGTAGTACGTACTAGCGATACCTTTTACATTAAATTCGTCAGGAAGTTCACTTTGAACACCTTTAATTTGATCCGTAGGGATCTCACCGTTAGGTGCACCAGCGTAATCGATTTCACCATTTCTATAAGAAGAAAGTTCTGTCGCACCGCTGTTTGTCAAGGACATATCTACGCGAGCAAGGTTAATGCTTGCTTTGTCCCAGTATTGTTCATTCTTCGTAACTTGGATCTTTTGTCCTGTAGTCCATTCAGTAAGTGTGAATGGTCCGTTAACAACCATCGAATCTTTGTTCGTCGCCCATTTGTCATTGCCATCAACAGAGGAATGAACTGGGTAGTAAGTGTAGAAGGAAGTCAGACCCAGGAAGTAAGGAGTTGGGTTAACCAATTTTACTTTCAAAGTCTTCTCGTCTACTGCTTCAACGCCGACTTGGGAGAAATCTGTGATCTCGCCAGTGTTGAATTGTTCTGCATTCTCGATGTAGTACAGCTGATAAGCATAAGGTGGAGCTGGTGTAGAAGCTGGATCAAGGACGCGCTTCCAAGCGAACACGAAATCGTTTGCTGTTACTGCATCGCCATTGCTCCATTTCGCATCTTCACGAAGTGTGAAGACGTATTCTTTGCCATCTTCAGAAATTTCCCAAGATTCCGCAACACCTGGAACCGGGTTACCATCTTCGCCCATACGAACTAGGCCTTCATACATAAGCTTCAATACCGTGTTAGTCTGGCTGTCTTGAGCCTGTGCCGGGTCGAAAGTCGGCGGTTCAGCACTCAAATTAATGTTCAAAACCTGTTCTGCTGGTGCATTACCTTCACCAGATTGACTGCCTTCATTGCTATTGTCAGAACCGCACGCTGCAAGTACGGAACCAAATGCAAGAACTAGCGTCAAAAGGACTAACAAACTCTTCCTTTTCATCAAGCATTTCCCCCTAAAAAGATGATGTGGTATATATGTTTATAGATTATACAACCAGCGGTCAAAAAAATCTACATAACTTTTTCTGAAACACTACTTTTTTTCACCATTCGACACATTCGACACAATTTGCACACAATTTACGTTATGTTTTCTTACATGAAATCTATTATGTAGCTGAATAATCCAAAGGCTAAAAGTACTATGTAGCTGAATCCCATTACGACAAAAGCCATGCGCCAAACGGCTCTTATCATTCTTCTGTAGTTAATCTTCCCTTTTAAACGAGTTTGTGCACTTCCAATTAAACCCAAGGCGATCAGCATCACCAGCAAGATTAGATAAACACCAAAATTCAAATTAAAGGTGCTGTTAAAAAGAGCAGCAACTGCTGCAATCAAAAAGATGGTCGTCACATCCATTGCCATATGAAGAGCCGTCTTCTTCGGCTTCTTGAAATAAACCATCCCATAGTACACGATCAAAAAAGGAAAAAACGGAAGCATGCTAAGTACAATAAGAAATGATCCGATAGCGTTCAATTCCTTTACTCCTCCCCTAGTGGCATCCCCTCAATAAGTGAACATACAAGCTGATGGACTTCCGCACGCATTCCCGCCTCTCTGGCCATAGCAACAATACTGCCATTTATAGCAGCGATCTCCGTCGGCCTGCCATGGAGAACATCCATACACATGGAAGACCAGTTGCTCGAGGTCGATTGACAAACAGCAACAACTTGTTCCCATAGATTCGTATCATATTCAATCTGATGAGCATCATAGACAGCCACAGCCTCACTGTAGAGCTGCTTCATTGCTTCCCTTCTCTCTTGGTTTGTCAGTAATTCCCCATTCGGTATTCTCCAAAGAGCGGTCAGTGGATTAATTACCGCATTAATGACTAATTTCCGATAGATCAATCTATCGATTTCATTCGACGATTGTGTGTCAAATCCTGCTTTCATCAGTTTATCGACTAGCGTGTCCACTTCTGATTCGATAGGCATTCCTGGGTGATTCGACCAGCCGATCTGCGTCTCTCCGTAACCAGCCCTCGTCACTTCAGCCTTGTCCGTTCGTTTAGCTCCTTCTGTTGTAATGGCAGCATATACCCGGGCAGACGGGAGCGATTTGGCAATGAGAGGGATATGGCCTGTTCCATTCTGAAAGCAAAATAAAGCCGTATCCAGCTTGCTGACCTTTGTCAGGATCTGCATTGTTTCCTGCAGGCCCCCTTGCTTAGTCATAAGCAGGATCATATGTCCAGGCTTCTTGTTCCATACTTCTGGCAGGGATGCAATTTCTCTCGCTTCAAAACTTCCCGCTTGTACCCTCCATACTTGTCCATCGGGCTGATTTATCTTCATCCCCGTTTCAAGTAATTGTACAGCCTGTGCACTTGTTCTAGTCCAAAACCTTACTTCTTCTCCAGCATATATGAGGGCCCCTCCATACATTAGACCAAGCGATCCCGCACCGATGACATCAATAATCAAATTATGTACACCTCCAATAAACCTTTCTCTCTTACTATATATTAGTTAGGAGCATATGACAAAAGCCTGTTTGACCACGCATTACGCAGTCAAACAGGCTCCGAGTTCCACAATCTCATTTCTAGAATTGCTACAGCAAATCCAAGTTTATTCAATTCGCTCTAGGTTGCCGTTAGCATCCATTTTGAACCGAGTTTTCTCTTCTTCTTCCTCAGATAAAAAGGCGAGTCTTCTGGCACGATCCATAATTTGAATGAGCGCTTTATAATCATCGTTAACTACCCGATAATCGGTTTGTACTTCATTCACTTGCTTGGATAAGCGATCATTCTCGAATCGAAGCTCGTTCAATTCTTCCTCTTTTTCACGCAGTTCCTTCTCGATAAGCTTCAGTTGTCTAGAATTCTCTTGAACCATTCCCTTCCACTGCCTTAAGAAGCGGATCACAGCGTCAATAGACAAGGTTTCCTCAGAGAATCCCTCTGTTCTGTACATAAGCTCATCGGTCTCCGTTACCGATAATGCTGCAACTTGAGGCTGAACTGCAGCATGTCTTTTCGAATAGCTTCGTTTTTGGCGCTGCGCCTTAGCAATGCCTATCGCTTCATCGTACTTTTTACGAACGAAACTGTTCCAGCGAAAACCGCACGCGGCCGAAGTTCTACCGATTTTTTCACCTACTTCCTCAAAAGCGGCCAGCTGAGTGCTTCCTTCCCGGATATGGCGAAGCGTAACATCAGCCAGGATCAAATCATCCTCCGCGCTCCATGCATCCTGTCTAACAGCAGTCATGCTATAAACCTCCTAACGACATCCATAATCACAGCCTCACCTCTCAGCATCAACAAGCTATGAGATGAGAAGCCGGTTATAAAAATTCAGCTTTAATCATTCTTATGCCCTTCATAGAGTTCATAGAATCTATTTCATACTAAAATGTATTTCCAAATTGCTCCCTGGACATACCCTAAAAGATTTCGCTTTCATATCCAATTTTTATTTACATCATTTTCCTTAACCGCTATAATGTTACTTAGCAAATAGACGAGCGTTCCTAAGAGAGGGGGTAAGTCATCGTGGCGCGCATGTTTCGTGTACTGGGATTTTTCACTCTAACGATTGGTCTTATGGCCTTTGCAGGTGATATGTTGGAGATGGCTTTGTTATTTTTCCTTCAAACCGCTTTTTTCGTCATTCTCGGTTATTTGAAATTCACGGAGAGAACCTATATTTTATTGTTCTGGGCTTACATGATTATCACCTTTTCAGGCTTCAGCTACTGGACTGTATTCGAAATGGGCAAACCTCTATAACGCATCTTATAGCAAATAAAGAACGGATCAGCGATGTTAGCTGGTCCGTTCTTTATTTGTTTTCTTTTTCATATGTATGTTTTAAGTATATGATATAGGAAGTTTGTCGTTATTCAGTTCCAATTTACTAGTACAAGCTATAGGGAGGAAATATATGAGATGAGAAATCGTTCTACATATTATGTGATCGTCTGCTGCTCTATTCTACTGATCTTGCTCCATATCTCCCCTATTCATGCTGAACCTGCTATGGACGAGACTACGAGAGATGTTCTGCAGAACAGCCTGTCTATCGTCGAAATTGATCACGAAATTGAGCGCATAGAAGTGCAGCAACAGCAAATTGAAGACAGCAGGGTGTCATTAGAAGCCCAAATGTCTGTACATAAGGAAGAAATGGAAGCTCATCAGGACCGTGCAGCCTCTATTGTGAGATCCTATTATATGGGGGAACGTGATCAACTGCTGCAAGTTTTTTTGAAGGCAAAGTCGCTGCGCTCTATTCAAATTCTGGCAAGCTATTATGAAATTATAATAGGCAGAGATCAAGAAGTACTTCATGCATATCATTCGAGACAGCAGGAATTTGAGGAAATGACAGTTAGATTGAATCAGAATGATGCGGAGCTAAGCCTGCTTAAACAAAATTTGCAGGATCAACGGGAGAGAGTGCTTACGCTGGAGCAGGAGGTTGAGAATACACTGGCAAGCAGTGATAATCGGGAACTGATGGAGAAGCTGATTGAGGAGCTGAATACTTACTGGAGCAATGTAGGCATTCATGAGGTGAAACGTTACTTCGGCGCACTTGCCTCCGCTATGAATAATCTGCCCTCATTTGTTCAGCAGGAGAAGGGCATTCTATCGACCAATGGCCGAACCTATTCGATCCGGATTAATGAAGAGCAATTGAACGATTTTCTGAGATCAGAGAATGAAATTTTCAACGATTTTGCTTTTGAATTTACGGATGATTATATTATTGCCAGTGGGAAAAGAGACAATCTTGAGCTTGCAGTACAAGGTCATTACACCGTCATTGATGAGCCGGCTAACGCCCTTCTGTTTCATGTAGACAAGCTCGTATTTAACGGATTTGAACTTCCGGATACAACACGGAGCATGCTTCAGCAGGAATTTGATCTCGGATTTTACCCGCAAAAGCTAATGTCTTTCATTAAGGCAACCGATGTCTCGACAGAGGATCAGACGCTGGAAGTAACGCTGGAGTTAGCCCTGAGATAACATGCACCTATCATTACTGCGGATTCTGCACAGACTCATTTTGGCACCGCTTCGCCCTCCTGCTCTGAGATGAAGGATTGAACACGCGAATAATAAGCTTCAGCCGAAATATCACCACGCAAAAACTGTGTGATTAGAGGCTGTGCACGATTCAGCATATCCCCATCCAGCGAGTTATCACGATAAGCAGCCTCGAGACTTTGTTCCAGAGCCTGAACAGGAACCGCTCTTGTAATGTCCCGCATCTCCAGCTCATCATAAAGCGATCTATATATAGGCAGATTCCCTGTTTCTTCAAACCAGTCTTGTACAGATTCAGGGGATGTCATTGCCTTAATCCATTCCGTAGCCAGTTCTGTTTGTCCTGTTCGAGAGGAGAGGGCGAAGCTGCGACCCGTCACGGTAAGTGCCTGAGTTTCCACATCATTGTTAATGTACTCGGTGAGTTCTCCACGATACTCCGGCAGCATATCAGACAGCTTCACAATTCCAGACGTCCAGTTCAGTTGACCGGAGGCGGAGTCCTTGAAGTCTGTCTCAATATACGGAAGCAGGATCTCCAGCTCCTGCATCCTAGACTGCAGCTGTTCGTTCTGCTCAGCAGCATTGAAGAGCTCCTCCGTTTGACGAATAATTCCGCGAAATTCAAGCCAGGAGGCAAACGCCAGCGGATCCTCCACATCCAAGAAGAATGGCTTATCGTCCGTTTCAGCCCAAGTTGTCATTCGGTTCATCCAATCCTCATCTGTGCTCATTGATTGCAATGGCGGTGACGTCGCGTTGTCGCTGCGGGCCTCAGCATAGAGATATGGATCTATATCGAGAGGAACAGCCCAGCGATACCCATTCCATTCATTCACCGTCATTACCTGTGGGAAAGGATCGGCTGCCATTCCGTTCAGATCATTCCCTGTAATCGGTCTCAAATAGCCTTGCATGGCAAACAGTCGAACATAACGATTATTCAACAAGGTAATGTCTGCACTATCACCTAACACAAAGCTTTTGCGGATCGCTTCATACTCCTCGCTTGCATCTGTTTCTTCCATGTTATGTACTTCGATATCGCTGCCAATCCTATTTCCGATCTCTACAGCGAGGCGCTGAAAAACGGCAAACTCCTGCTCCTGCATCGATACTGCGATCTTCAATGGCTGCTGCTCCTGTGGATCTGGTGGAGCTGGACGATATAACGGATCTGTGCTCTGATCGTTCTCATCCGTTACCGGGTCTCGTGATATATCAAGGCTTGGCGACAATATGGTTAATGACAGCAATAATATAACAAATAGTATCCAGTGGTTTCTTCGCTTCACAGCTTCTGTACCTCCCCTAGACATATCCAACCTCACCCCATTATTGTACCAAATGTATAGTCCGCTTGTCCTATTAACTTCTCTCTCATTTCAATCTAGTGATTAGCTAGTCAAAGAAAAGAACCGGAATAGCTGGTATTATCCCCTCATGGTAGACAACGTAAAAAAGACATCTGGTAAGATGGACTTAAACGTTGGAGACCGGAGGGGATTTTTTGTGGGGAAAACAGGCCGTATTAATAACAGTTATCCTGAAGAGTTAAAAATGCAAGCCGTTAGACTGGTTACCGAGGGAAATATATCGTACAGAGAGGTGGCCAGACAACTTGGAATTCGAAATAAGTCACAGGTAGTAGTGTGGGTAAAGCGGTACCGTGAAGGCCAGCCATTTAAGCAAGAGGCACCTCGTAAAGGACGACCGAAATCGAAGTTTACAAGCAATAGAAGAAGAAATGGCATATTTGAGAGCTGAGATCGAGTACTTAAAAAAGCGGTATCCAAATCTACACGGGGAGTGACGAGTAAATCGAGTCGGTATGAAATCGTTGAGGAGATGCGGCTGAAATATCCATTAGGATGGCTCCTAAAATTAGCGGAAGTCTCACGCGCAGGCTACTACAAATGGCGTAAAAGGGGAAGCCATTTGAAATCCCTTATGCTGCAAGAGAAGTTGCTGGAAGAGCATATCATGGCCATACACCGACTGCACCCGTATTTTGGCTACTTGCGTATGACGGTGGCTTTGAAACGAGAAGGGCTACACGTTAACCACAAACGCGTTTACCGACTTATGAAGAAGCTGGGGATTCGCTCTGTGATCCGGAAGAAACGACGCTTTTTCGGCAAGCAAGCTTCGGTGGTTCATCCCAATCGGCTGGAACGTCAATTCCATGCTGAGGCACCGCTACGTAAACTAGTCACTGACATTACATACATTCGTGTGGGAGAGCGTTTTGTGTATCTCTCCGCAATCCAGGATTTATTTAACAACGAGGTTGTGGCTTGGCATCTGTCCGAGCGAAATGATCTCTTGCTTGTCACAAAAACAGTAGACATGCTCTGTGAGAAAACAGATCTAACAGGTGTCCTCCTGCATTCTGATCAGGGATTTCAATACACCTCAAAGCCGTTTAACAGTAAACTTACCAAGCTGGGAATCGTCGGCAGCCATTCTAGACGTGGAAACTGCTTTGACAATGCCTGTATTGAATCGTTCTTTTCACATCTGAAAACCGAAAAAATATATTTAACACATCTAGAATCGGTTTCTGACTTGGAACAGGCTATCCAAGAATACGTTTCATTTTATAACCACGAACGCTTTCAGAAGAAACTAAACGACCGTTCCCCGGTGGAATACCGAGAAACGGTCGCAGCATAATAGTGTCTCTTTTTTCTTGTCTACTTGACAGGGTTATGACCATAGCATCCGGTTCTTTTTCGCTTTTTTTCATTTTCCGGGAAATAAATGGCCTACAAAAGATCTGCTGCCAGTTGAGCGAGCTTGGAGCGTTCGCCTTTTTCCAGCATAATGTGTCCGCTGATCCCTTCCTGACGGAATCGCTCCACAATATATGTTAAGCCGTTGCTTGCTGAGTCAAGATATGGATGGTCTATTTGCTCTGGATCACCCATCAGAATGATCTTGCTTCCTTCACCTACACGAGAGACAATGGTCTTTACTTCATGCTTCGATAGATTCTGAGCCTCATCAATAATGATAAACTGTCCAGGAATCGATCTGCCCCGGATATAAGTGAGTGCTTCTACTTGAATACTGCCGAGTCCCATGAGTATTTTATCGATGTCCCCCGCTTTTTTTGTATCGAACAAAAATTCCAGATTATCATAGATCGGCTGCATCCAAGGGCGAAGCTTCTCTTCTTTTTCTCCTGGAAGGTAACCAATGTCCTTACCCATCGGAACCACGGGTCTTGCTATAAGAAGCTTTTTGTATTTATGCTCATCCTCAACCTTTAGAAGTCCTGCGGCAAGGGCAAGCAGTGTTTTCCCTGTCCCGGCTTTACCTGTAATTGTCACCAAGGGTATATCATCATTTAAGAGCAGCTCTAATGCCATTCTCTGTTGTGCATTACGTGCGACAATCCCCCAGACCGGATCATTGCTGAGATATAGAGGCTCCAGCTTGGTAGCCTCCTGATTCACCTTAAGGAGGGCTGATTTTCCCGTGCCCATCTCGTCCTTTAATATAATAAATTCGTGCGGATACAGATTATAGGTTAGCTGCAATGGCTTAATTGGCAGAAAACGATACGTATAAAATTCATCAATTACGGAAGGATGGACTCTAATCGCAGTATACCCCGGATATAATTCACTTGGATCTGCAGTACGATCAGACAAATAATCCTGTGTATTGAGGCCTAGTACATCTGCCTTGATACGAACGAGTACATCCTTGCTAACTAATACAATATCCCGCGGCTCCTCCTTATCCTCCTGCTCCAGCTGATAATTGAGTGCAACGGCCAGTATACGATTGTCATTCGTTACTTCGCCAAACATCTCCTGTACTCTTATGAAACTGCGGTGATTTAGTTCAACCTTTAAGTTTCCGCCATTCGGTAATGGTACTCCGCTGTGCAAATGTCCCTGCTCCCTTAATCCATCTAATGAACGCGAGACATATCTCGCATTTCTCCCTATTTCATCTGCATTACGCTTTTTGGAGTCGATTTCCTCCAGCACTACGGCAGGAATGACAACTTCATGCTCGTCAAAAGCATAAATGGCGCCCGGATCATGAAGCAGCACATTCGTATCCAACACAAAAATTTTTTTCATTGGTATCCCCTCCAAGGCGGCGTCTTTTAAGCACAGCTAGGGCAAGCTATGGGCAGCGATAAGGACAATCGTGTATCCCATATCTAAATGTATTCGACCGGGAGCAAATAATTGTACAATTTCCTGAAAATATCCGTGGAATATGATCGTTCATCACATGAAATACAAAAAGCCCAGTGAACAGCGTTCACCGGGCTTGTATTCATGACAAAACAGTGCATTTGTCAGCATATTCATATGAAGAGAGCGATATTCCATTCGATTAGCATAATTGGACATAGACAGGACCTCCGCTAATGAATTTCCATCTATGGGATACATCCACATTATATCACTACTTCTCCATGGTTTGAACAGATATTTTGCAGATGCTTTATTTCTCCGAAGCTTCAGCAGCTGCAGATGTATGCTCGCCTGCCAGCTCTTTGGCTAGTGCTTGCTTCGCTTGGTCTAACTCCCCTTGATTAATATATACATAGGGGCTGTTCCATGTTCCTGTCACCGGCACAAAGTTTACACTTTCTTTTGGAAGGTTCCAATAGGTTGAAATGAAATTCTTAACCTGATCACTTTCTACCGTTGTCGTCATATTGTCATCGACAGCACCCACGACTTTACCAATCTTCGTGACACCGCCAAGAGACTTCATTTGATCCATCAGCGAGTGAAGAACTTCGCTTTGACGCTGGTTACGGGAGAAATCGTCGGAAGCCGGCGTTTTGGGATCACAGTTTGATTTACGGTAGCGTACATAGCCTAGTGCATCTTCTCCGTTCAAGGTCTGTTGACCCGCAGTGAGATTAATATCGGTATCATCCGCGGTATCCCTATAGCACATGTTCTGATTCACATTCACATCGACTCCGCCCAAGGCATCCACGATCTCTTCAAACGCCTTGAAGTTCAGCACGGTGACGTAATTAATGTCCACATCCAAGTATTTGCCGAGCATAACCCGCATTTCTTCCTCAGCTGAAATACCTGATTCATTCGCCGCAGCTCTAAAGCGAGGATAGAACTCATTCAGCTTCCTCTCCGTATAACCTTCGAGCTGAACCAGCGTGTCACGCGGCAGTGATACTATGGTCGCAGATTTCGTCTCCGGATGCAGTGAGGCTACCATCACCACGTCAGACAGATGAGTACCTGTCTCCTCTCGATAGTCTGTTCCTAAGATCAGCATCGTCTGCGGCTTCACCTTGGCTGAATCTTCAGCTGCTACGGGGTCGTTGTTCCCTGTGTCGATCACATCATTAAATACCATGTACAAATAGCCTATACCTGCGATCAATCCTATAACAATGAGGGATAATACCAACTTCATAAATGTCTTTACTGGACTCTTCTTCTTCACTTTCACTTTCTGCTTGGGCGTTGTCTGCGCTGCATTGTTCTCGTTGTTCTTGCCGCCTCTATTCCGTGGAGGCAATCCATTAGATCCCATACTCATATTATAAACTCAACACCTTTATACATTTCTATGGTTGCTCTTACATATTACCGCCACCGCTGGCGCATTTCAAATCTGGACATATCATCCAAAATGACAATATGTTTTACAGCTCCAAGAAGAACGGAAAGACCGCTGATTAGGGCGGTCTCTCTAATGTGCGCATATGAAGTTGTCTTTACTAAAGCTACATCTTACTAGTCTCTCCAGAAGACTCCGCTTTTTTCTTCTGCCTTGCTTCCACAAAATAACGGATTCTGACCAGCAGCATCAGTGCTACTGCGACAAGCAAGCATTGAATAATCGGCAATTTATCAATTTGGAAAACGAGCAGCATGAAGGAGCCGATGGCCATCAAAATGTACAGTAATATCTCCTTGAGTAATGGCATTTTCTGCTGCGGGCGAAATACCTTATTGTAGACATAAGTAATCAGTACAAATATAACCACATAACTTACGATCGGGTGTGACGCAAACCATGCCTGCATGGCGGCGTTCAGCTCCTTTCAAGTTCATGCTCTCTTTTCCAAGCGTATTATTTACATATTATAGATTAGCTTGGGACATTTTGCGATGCTTCTCTGCACGCTCACGCTCACTCTTATTCAGGAGCTTCTTACGAAGACGAACGGACTTCGGTGTGATCTCACACAGTTCATCATCATTTAAGTACTCCAGAGCTTGCTCCAAGGAGAAGATTATAGGAGTCTTCATCTTCACTGTATCGTCCTTGGTTGCGGAACGAACGTTAGTCAATTGTTTCTCCTTACAGATGTTTACAACGATGTCATTGTCACGATTGTGTTCACCAACGATCATTCCTTCATAAACTTCCGTACCCACATCAAGGAATAACATACCGCGGTCTTCAACACCAATCATACCATAGAAGGTTGATGTACCATTCTCACTGGATACGAGAACGCCCTGATGACGTCCGCCAACTTGGCCGCCTACGAGTGGACCATAGCTGTCAAATGCATTGTTCATTACGCCATAGCCGCGAGTAAGTGTCAAGAAGTTCGTACGATATCCAATCAAGCCGCGTGCAGGGATCAGGAACTCAAGACGAACCTGGCCGTTACCAGAATTGATCATATTGACCATTTCGGCTTTACGGGAACCCAGGCTCTCCATGACCGCACCCATGCTCTCTTCAGGAATATCGATCATTAGGCGCTCAATCGGCTCCATTTTCTTACCATCAATCTCTTTAATGATAACTTCCGGTTTGGATACCGCAAGCTCATAGCCTTCACGGCGCATGTTCTCAATCAAGATACCTAGGTGAAGCTCACCACGGCCAGATACAACATAAGCATCCGGGCTGTCTGTTTCTTCGACGCGAAGACTTACGTCCGTTTCAAGCTCTTTGAACAGACGGTCACGAAGTCTACGGGACGTTACCCATTTACCTTCGCGTCCAGCAAAAGGACTGTTATTCACAAGAAAAGTCATTTGAAGCGTTGGCTCATCAATCTTAAGAACCGGCAGCGCTTCAGGGTTAGCTGGATCAGCAATCGTTTCACCAATATTAATATCCTTAATACCTGCAATAGCAACGATATCCCCTGCACCCGCCTCAGCTACTTCTACGCGCTTCAGCCCTTGGAATCCAAACAATTTCTCAATGCGTGCAGATTTAAAGGATCCATCACGTTGAATAACTGTTACAGCCTGTCCTTGACGAATAACGCCTCTGTTTACGCGTCCAATGGCAATACGACCCAGATATTCATTGTAATCCATCAGTGTTACGAGGAACTGCAGCGGCTCGTCAACACTTTCTGTCGGATGAGGAATGTGTTCTACAATCGTCTCATACAGACTCATCATGTTATCATCTTGTTTCTCAGGATCCATGCTTGAAGTACCGTTAAGTGCAGAAGCATATACAACCGGGAAGTCAAGCTGCTCATCATTAGCGCCAAGCTCGATGAACAGGTCAAGCACTTCATCAATAACCTCAGCCGGACGAGCTGCCGGGCGGTCAATTTTGTTAACAACAACGATTGGCGTCAGGTTATGCTCCAGAGCTTTGCGCAATACAAACTTGGTTTGCGGCATGCAGCCTTCATACGCATCGACTACGAGCAGTACGCCGTCAACCATTTTCATAATCCGTTCTACTTCGCCGCCAAAGTCGGCGTGTCCTGGTGTATCCACAATGTTGATAAGGAAATCTTTATAATTGATCGCAGTATTTTTGGCAAGGATCGTAATCCCGCGTTCACGTTCCAGATCATTGGAGTCCATGGCGCGTTCTTGTACGGCCTCATGTTCGCGGAAGGTTCCGGATTGTTGAAGCAGTTTGTCTACAAGTGTTGTTTTGCCGTGGTCAACGTGGGCAATGATCGCAATATTGCGAATATTCTCTCTTACATGCATGGTTTATATCCATATCCTTTCCAAAATCATTTCTATTTGAATCAAAATTCATGATAATGTAGTCATGAAGTTTGATTCTTGAATCAAGTTCATGATGCAAAGTCATAAAGTTCGATTCTTGTCATATATAACGACCTACTCACAAAAGAAGCGCCGGGTGATAACTCCGACGCACATATATCCCTTATATTATAGACGAAAAATGTTAAAAATCAAGTAGCTTATCTAAAGCGCCGCCGGGTCGGTTTAGGTCTTCCGAAGATTAGCCAAATTCCCACGAAGATCAGTATAGCAGCGATGACATATATAAATCCGGTTGTGAGCATGGTTATGAACAAGAGCACGATCGACACAGCAAGCAAAATAATGGATGTCCGGTAGATCACTGCAGGCCGCGGGTATTCAAATAAAGCATATTCGAACAATCCCAGCGCAACCCCTGTTATAAAGACAGGCCATAGAGATGCGGTCAGATGCCATCCCCAAATGCTGCATATGAGGAAGAAAATACCATACACCGTTAAAATTCCTGCCGGCACCAAAATAACGGCACTCGTATTTCTAAAGAAGTAAAAAAGATGGAGAAGGATTCCTGGAATGATTAATATCAGCGGCCAGAAATTTCGTCCAAGAAAGCTGAAAAAGCCCAATTGACCAAGTAAGATGACAAGACCGGCAATGACGATAAAGATGCCAACCAACCTTTCGTTTCTTCCTTTCACTTCACACTTCACCCCGTTTGTATGATGATCTCTGCTTCTATCCAAGGTAGTTCAAGATCTACGTTCACTAGGAACTGTATTAGCGTATATATTTCTAGTTTATCCGATGTTTTTGCAAAAAACTACTGTCATGCTTCATATTTGATAAGAACATTACATTTCCAGCCTCTTCCACACTTTCTCTTAACAATACAAAAAACCGGCAGTCCATCGCGATTGCCGGTTCGTCATTCTTTTATCATTCATTTATGTATCTATCCGATATCTTAACACTTTGAGAAATGCACCTCCGAGCATAACCAAAATAACACACAGTGCGGGCAGCAAGGCCTCATAGCCTGCAAAAATCTCCTGCAGCCATAACCCCAGCTTCGGATCACGAAGGACCATCTCTCCGGAGGTATAAGCTAAAATAGCTGAACCGGCAAAGACCAATATCGGAAAGCGGTGAAGCAGCTTAACAATAATTCCGCTGCCCCATACAACAATAGGGATGCTGATCGCGATACCGATCACGATGAGCGCCAGATCACCGTCTGCGATTGCAGCTATGGCCAGCACATTGTCTAGACTCATGACAAAGTCTGCAACGAGTATCGTATATACCGCACTCCATAAGGTTGTAGATTGTTTGACGTTCACATTCCCGTCTTCTTCAGACAACAATTTAAACGCAATATACAGTAGCATAAGTCCGCCAGCCGCTTGTATAAACGGAATGCCGAGTATGAGCACCGCGATAAAGGTTAAAATACATCTTAACAAAACCGCACCAAATGCTCCCCACCATACTGCTCGATTCCGGCTCTGCTCAGGCAAATTGCGGCTGGCCATTGCAATGACAACTGCGTTATCGCCGCTTAAAACAAGGTTAATCATCAGTATCTGCAGTATAAGCCAAACATCGTCCATGAACAGGGTAAACACCTCCATACACTAGATGTATGCCCAGGTTGTCCGAGCTATGCTTGACGCTGCGATATCAGAGGAATATAATGAACTCCGATTTATGCAATCGGAGGATTCGGAATCATGGTTAGAGTAAAGGAGTGACAAGAATTGGATATCGGTCAGTTTTTAATCAGCT
Source organism: Paenibacillus sp. TCA20 (assembly GCF_000732325.1). GTDB lineage: Bacteria > Bacillota > Bacilli > Paenibacillales > Paenibacillaceae > Paenibacillus > Paenibacillus urinalis. The sequence goes on along the minus strand of NZ_BBIW01000003.1, from coordinate 113,351 downwards.
TGCTACAAATTGTTTTTATCGATTTAATCCTTGCGGGGGATAATGCAATCGTCATTGGACTCGCTGCCCGTAATTTGCCGCAAAGTGTACAGAAGAAAGCCATTGTCTATGGTACTGGCGGCGCGGTTCTGATTCGGATCTTGGCGACAATCATCGTGCTGTGGCTGCTGCAAATTCCATGGCTGCTGCTGGTTGCCGGGCTGCTGCTCGTGGGCATTGCCTACAAGCTTTTGGCTGATCAAGGTGCCGATGAACATAGTGATATCAAAGCCGGCAGCTCGTTATGGTCGGCTGTACGTACCATTATCATCGCTGATGCGGCCATGGGGATTGATAATGTAATCGCTGTTGCTGGGGCAGCAGAGCAGAATCTGATTCTCGTTATTTTGGGTCTGCTGATCAGTGTTCCTGTCATCGTATGGGGCAGCACCTTGTTTATCAAGCTCATTGATCGTTTCCCTTGGGTCATGTATATAGGCGCTGCTGTACTCGCTTATACCGCCTCGAATATGATTACAGAAGAACGAAGATTTGAGACCTTCTTTATCTCTCATCCCGTTCTGCGGATCCTATTTATTGTTCTTGTCATCGGCGGTGTTCTGTTCGCTGGTTATCGGAAACAGCAGAATATGAAGAGAGAACATTCCTATTCATAAGATGAGAACAAGCAAAGATAACAGAAGACATTAGTTCTGGACAAGCTTCTATCATCAAAGGGAATCGCAAGAACAAAAAAAGGCTTATCACTGATAATATCAGCGATAAGCCTTTTCGTTTTATTATTGATATTACACCTTATCTTAGAACTTGAGGACCCTTAGAACCAGTCTTCCTGTATCGAATCAGGCATAGCTGTGTCGTCGTTACTGCGCAGTACCAGTGTCTCAGTCTGCTCCACTGCCCTCGCAATGAATTCAGGAAGCTCCGGAATAGACGCTTCAATCTTTTCGACAATCCGCAAATTCGGGTTCGTTGTCGGTGACTTGGGTACAAACAAGGTGCAGCAATCTTCATAAGGTAAAATGGAAGTTGCGTACGTACCAATGTCCTCAGCAATCTTTACAATTTCACTCTTATCCATCATGACAAGCGGTCTTAACAATGGTAGATCAGTCGCTCTCCCAATGACATTCATGCTTCCAAGCGTCTGGCTCGCTACCTGTCCAAGACTATCTCCACTTACAATAGCGAGTGCCCCTTCCCGTTCGGCCAGCTGAGTTGCGATTCGAAGCATGGAACGGCGCATTAGCGTAATCATCAAATTATCCTGCCCCGTTTTCGTAAAGGAGGTTTGAACCTCAGTAAAAGGAACCAGATGAAGCTTCACTTCACCGGCATGATCAGCTAGAATCCTTGCCAGCTCGATAACTTTATCTTTTGCTTTTTGACTTGTAAACGGGAAGCTGAAGAAATGAACCATCTCCAGCTCTAGTCCCCGGCGCATGGAAGACCAGGCGGCAACAGGTGAATCAATTCCCCCTGATAGCAGCATCATGGCTTTGCCATTAGAACCGCGAGGGAAACCTCCGACGGCAGGAACGGATTCATAATACAAATAAGTTCTTGCCTCGCGAATCTCAACCTTAAGCTCAATATCCGGATTTCTCACATCCACTTTAAGTGCACTGAATTGTCTTAAGATCGGAGCTCCCACCAAATGGTTCGTTTCATGAGAAGAATGCTCGAACGCTTTCCAGACCCTTCTCGCATTTACCTTGAAGGTCGTTCCTTGCTGCGGATTGAGCTCCTCCATAAAACCAAGGGAGGCTGCCACGATCTCATCTGCTACAGAAGGGGTTACCTTAACCGGACTAATGGAGACAATTCCGAATACTTTGCGTAAACTATCTGTTATAGCATGATGATCATTCCCACCCAGGTCTACGTACATTCTCCCATATTCCTCAATTATTGAGGTTCCCGGATAGGCCTTTAATTTGGACTTTACATGTTTAATAACAGTTCTCTCAAACCGCTTTCGGTTCTTACCTTTCAGTGTAAACTCTCCAAAACGGAGCAATAGCATATCATATTTCATCGGTTTACCTATTCCACCCTTCAAAAGAAGCAAGCCTTTCCTTCATCTGTCTCATCGCTTGAATCAGCTGTAATATATCTTGCTCTGTGTGTTCATCTCCCAGACTAATTCGAATTCCGCTGTCAGCAATCTCCTCTGACTTGCCCATACCGAGCAGCACCCGGCTTGGAATGGCTTGTTTGGACGAGCATGCCGATTGCGTGGAAACAATGACATTCAGCTGCTCTAACATGTGCAGCATCACTTCGGCCTTCTTGCCAGGATAAGAGAAATGCACAATATGCGGGGCCCCTTCTTCCGAGCTGTTGAGTACCCACTCCGGATGCTGTCTGATTTCTTCAAGAAGCAGGAGCTGCAGTCTTTCCAATTGTGCCTTCAGCTCGGATTGACGTTCCCCGGCAAGACGTATGGCTTTGGACATGCCTACGATCAGCGGAATGTTCTCGGTTCCTGCGCGCATCCCCTGCTCCTGAGAACCGCCTGACATTAAGGACGTCAGCTCCAGTCCAGACCGAATATATAAGAGTCCCACACCTTTAGGTCCACGGATTTTATGTCCCGAGATACTGTACAGATCAATGCCCGTCTCTGCTAACTGAACAGGGATTTTACCATAAGCCTGTACCCCATCCACATGGAACACAATTTTCGGGTGGTTCTGCTTAAGAGCCCGCCCAATTTCAACGACAGGATGCACGGCTCCCGTCTCATTATTGACATGCATCAGACTTACCAGAATCGTTTCTTTGCTGATCGCATTTAATACATCCTCCGTCTTTACTCTGCCAAGCGCATCAACCGGCACATAAGTAATATCATACCCGATTTCGGACAAAAACCTGATGCTTTCATACACAGAGGCATGCTCCGTCCTGGTCGTAATGATATGACGTCCTCTGGATTGGTATCGCAGCGCCGCTCCTTTTATGGCAAGGTTATTGCTCTCCGTAGCACCAGATGTGAATATAATTTCATCCGGTTTTACATTCAAAGTCTCAGCACAAACAAAACGAGATTTATTCAATAGTCGCCCTGCATTTTCTCCGTAAGCATGAATTGAGGAGGCATTCCCATAATGCAGCTTCATTACCTCTGACACGGTTCGAATTACATCTTCATATGGCGGAGCTGAAGCCGCATAATCAAAGTATTGCATATTTTGTCAACCTGCCTCCTTTCTTAAACGTGAAAAAGATCAAAAATGGACAAGCCAGTCGAAGCCTCATACCGACTGTCCAAGTTGATCTTTTGTTCAGATCCGATAACTTTAATGAAGCAGAAGGACTGAAATAAATAGCAGCTTATGCTCTGTATCCTGCTTCTGCTTTTTCTATTTTAGCAACATAGTCCTGCGTTTCCTTAGGCAATAAATGGAGTACATTCATCAGCTGCTCATCCGTGTTAACCTGCAGCTGGCCTACCCGGCCTGGGCCCGCATTGTAAGCAGCGAGAGCAAGCTTCACTTGACCGTCAAACCGTTCTAGCTGGTATGACAGATATCTTGTTCCAGCATCGATATTTTGTGCTGGATCGAATGGATTCGTTACACCCAATCCTGCTGCGGTTCCATCCATGAGCTGCATCAGGCCCTTAGCTCCGGCTCCCGATACCGCGTTCGAATTAAATCCGGACTCTGTATCAATAACTGCTTTAATGAGGGACACAGGTACGCCGTATTTAGCGCTGGCTTCCTTGATCAATGACTCATAGGCCGTTCTTCCAAGCTGTGAAGGCTGATCCGATGAAGAAGATGCGATGCCTAAATTCGAAGCGGATACGGCACTTGCATTTACATTCGTGTTTGTATTCATATCGCTTGAACCGCCGGATACTTTACCCGTTCTGAGGTTAATCCACAGCAGTCCGTCCGTTGACGACATATAAGAGCTGTTAGTGCTGTTGTCTTCTTGACGATCCGTTGATGGATCTCGTTTAATTTCAGCCCATATCTCAGCGAATTCAGGCGCAGAAGTTGCAGAAGAATCTGCCAATTTGGAATTGGTTCCTGAAGAAAAGGAAACATCATACCACAGCGATTTTCCTACAGGATCGATTTGCATATGTAAACAGGCCTCCAATATACTATCTACCCATATCTAAATTTTAATAAAATTCATTCATTATCCATTGATCTATTGTAACAATTGCCATCCTGCATGCCAAGTCTTGTTTTTCCTCATGTGAATAAACTAATCAGGCAGCCCCGCATGAATCGAAGAGCTGCCTGCATTACTTTTCTAATAGTAAGTGAACATCACTAGGAACGCATAGCTCACCAGAGCCGCAATCCCGATGCCCATTGCCCAGCCGCCAGCTGTACGTCTCCCTTTGCTGAAGGCATAATACCCGAGAACGATACCTATGACACCTACCACATAAGACCATAAAAACAAGGACACAATGGATACGGCAAGAGCCAGATATCCTATTCGTTTAGACGTTGTGTCTTCATCTCGCTCACGAGCCCTAGAAGTCTCCCCGGTGGAATCAACCCTTACTGATGGGCTGATCTCAGCTGCGTACTCCTCCTGATGGTCATGATGCTCTTTGCGAGGAAAATCGATACGATCTCGATTTCCCTTTCCTTTGTTTTCCTGGTTCGGTTTGTCCATTTTTTCGCACCTCCGAAGCATTAGAAGCCTGTCAGGTTATGAAGCCGCAAAGATTCGGTTGACTATGCCTTGGGTTTAAACGTGTGACAACAAGTCGCTGAAGAAGTGCTTGCATAATCTTGATGTTCGGAATCAAATGTTTCTCCAGCATACTCTTCCTTGAGATGGTTTCTGGCATGCGCATCAATGTCAATCATAATCAGATCTGCTTTGCAAACATTTTGTTCTCCCCAATAACTGCAGTTTGATACGCTGCATTTTACGATGGGTATAGTCATTATTATCACCTCAAATGGTATGGTACCCTCATCGCCTGACCCTTATACTCCAGCATTATCATGCAACGCTGCCTTTTGCTTGCAAATGAAAAAAGCCGTGTAGTGTACACGGCCCTAAGGTATAACTTGTATTCAAAAATCGACTCAGCAGCGCTTAAGCTCTGCTCTTCATTCTGCGCTGAGTCAGATAATCACTTTCGTAATAGTTCAGGTCATCACGCAGCTCTTCATAAGTCTTCGTAATTTCCATGATGATATCGCGAGCAGGTCTTACCGGCTTAATCCGAAAACGAATGGCGTCTTGACCTGTATATGCGTAACGTCCATCCTCAGAGTAGCATTCATTCTTTGGATAGAAGAAGCTGTTAATTCCCTGATGATAAAGGTTATACAATGCTTTTTCCGCAAAATCAACGTCAAAATTCGCACGACGGAGTGCTGTTCCGAGCTTCTCATACGATACCTCAGAAAAGACGAGCAGGTGCCGAAGGTCGGAAAGAAATCCTTTGTAAAATGGAATCGTCTCCTGATCCTGGTCAGCGGCAAGCTGAGCAAGTGAGTTCTCGTTTAGAAATGTTTCCAGTTTTTCAATTGCGGGTTTCAATTTCTCTCGTGCCGATTCACACAACTTCTGCACATTTGCTGACATAAAGGTAGTTCCCCCTTAAAGAATAAGTCCCTCATATAGACTTCTTATGACCGGCCAAGATTTAACTGCATCTACTGACCATTATTTCTCAGCTACTATCCTACCATAAAAATGTGACGAGCGGTACTTAAATAACCCCTATAACTGCGATTTCCATTCCCCAGTTCATTTTCGTCAGAGCTGCAAATCATTTCGTATAAAAACTGCCTCATCTTCTCACGCTATAACTACTATTAGACAGCAGGAGGAGTACTAAAATAATGGCTAGAAGCAATTGGACATATTGGGCGATTGGCGCCGCCGCTGCCGTTCTGGTGATGACCACCCTGTTACTTCCCGGGGAAGAGAATACCGCTGAACAGCAGCAGACCCCTAATGAGCCACAGCAGGAGCAGCTGCTCAAACAACGAATCAAAGCACAGGACGTTCAAGCAACTGACCGTTTATCCCGGATGGATGCCCAAATGCATCTTCAAAAAATGCTGGAGGAATTAAAGGCTTCAGATCGTAAAGAACTGTCAGCTTATATGGATCAATTGGAAAAAACTCATAGTCACATTCATACCTTGCTCTGGATGGATCTGGAGCAAAACAAGCAGCAATCCTTCAGTATTCAGAAGAATACGGATTCATTACAGAAGAATAAACAGCTTCAAGCAAGTATTGACTCCGCCAAGCAAGCTCTTCAGAAGCATAAATCGTATGAATCCACTTCGCTTACGCTCAATAAGGATAAGTATTTTGTTCTTGGCGAACCATCTTCTGACGGCAAGCATGCGGTTATCGCAGTTATGAGTCAGCATATCCTGAATGATGTGGAAGAGCATCAGCGCCGGAACCTAAGGATGATCCCTTATCCCAAAGAAGGCAAATACAGCGTAGAATCTGTTCTTCCTAACACCTTAAAGGATATCACCGTCAAGACAGGACACGATAATCAGAACGCAAGTCATTATTATGAAGATGAGATCGTCGTTAGATTCAATGAGAAATTGACATCAGAGAAGCTTAAACAGATCGAGAAAGATATTGATCTGGATCATACGCATCAAGTTGGCCAGGCGTATGTTTTTCGATCTAAAAAGATGGATTTTGCTAAGTTGCAGGCTTATTTTAAGAACAAATGGAATCCCGTATATTCCGAGCCCCACTATTTATATTTAACCAACGAAACGGTACCTGAAAATGAGCTGGCTGACAATATTCCGAACGACCTGTTGTTCTCTCGTTATCAATGGAACCTGCCTGCGACCGAAACAAACAAGGGATGGACATTGTCCAAAGGCAGTGAGGATGTCATTGTTGCTGTTATTGATACAGGCGTAGATCTTGATCATCCTGATCTGGAAGGGCAGCTGGTCGAGGGATACAACGTTATTGATGGGGAAGCAGAGCCTTACGATGATGTCGGACATGGTACCCATGTTGCAGGAATCGTATCTGCCAAGGTGAATAATAATGAAGGTGTTGCAGGCATGACCTGGTATAACAAAATCATGCCAGTTAAAGTACTCGACCAATCCGGGTCGGGCACAAGCTATGCCGTAGCTGAGGGAATCATCTGGGCGACCGATCACGGTGCAAAAGTGATTAATATGAGCCTTGGTAATTATGCAGATGCTGAATTCCTGCATGATGCGATCAAATACGCTTATGACCATGATGTCGTCCTGATTGCAGCGACGGGTAATGACAATACCGAACGGCCTGGCTATCCGGCCGCCTATCCCGAAGTATTTGCTGTTTCTGCCACGGATGCATCTATGAACCGGGCGGACTTCTCAAATTATGGTGATTACGTGGATGTCATGGCACCCGGGGCAAGCATTGCCAGCACCTATCCGGGCAATCAGTATGCTGCCCTGTCAGGAACGTCGATGGCAAGCCCTCATGTTGCCGCACTGGCGGGATTAATCCGTTCCTATAATCCTGATCTGTCTAACGAAGAAGTAATGGATCTGATGCGCAGCAGTGTCATCGACCTGGGAGACCCGGGATACGATAAATACTTTGGCTACGGTCAAATCGATGTGTACAAGGCGCTGGAAGCTGCAGGAGCATCTGGAGAGCAGGCCCCCCTTCAGTTATGGCCTCAGAATGTTCGCGACAAGCTTGAGGATACAATCAACAGATTTATGAAGTAATAAACAAAAAGAGCAGGCGAGTTCATCTCGTCTGCTCTTTGCGTTGTTTAATTATCTACGGCCTCTTCTGTTGCGGTCATGATGACAGCCCTTGCCATGCATGCCACCCATGCCGTGATTCATTGTGCTCATGCCGCCTACACCGTTCATTGTGCTTGTTCCAGCAACACCATTCATACCATTCATGCCTGTGCTCATGCCGCCTACCACTTCTTCAGTTTCAGCAACGACCCACTCATGAACTGGAACTGGTACCGGATGATGTTTGTTAATGATTTGTACAGGGTGAATTACAGGCTGGATTTGAGGATGATAATGATTTTTCACTACATTTACAGGATCACAAACGATAGGCTTAAGAGGAGGGAAACATTTTTTCATGTGATGACCACTACGTTGAGACATATTGAACAACTCCTTTTCAAGTGATAGTATAATCTATTCCTCACTCCCTTAATGGCTTGGATGTTCGTCCATAGGTCAAATAATTAAGAAAAACGTCTATTCGTTCATATTGGCATAGAAAAAGGCGAGCTGCTACATAACAAAAAACGGTAATATGTCCTGCACTAGGCAGGCAAATTACCGTTATATCATCGCATATGCTGTGTTGCAGTTTGGAAAGTTTTACGTAAGCCGGGTTCTGTGCTCTTCGTGGTCATAACGGGAACTACCCTCCCACCACAAGCGACAATCATCTATCTAGGCCATTCATTGCTGAACAGCTCAAGCGACCAACCTAGACACACCTCGGGCTAAGGCTGCCTTCCTTACGGAAGACAGTGTCTCTTTAGGTCTTGCTCCAGATGGGGTTTACCAGGAACGAAGTCACCAGCGTTCCTCGGGGTCTCTTACACCTCGGTTCCATCCTTGCCTGTGCTAGCCATATAGCCAGCCATCGGCGGTCCATTTCTGTGGCACTATCCTTCAACTCGCGCTGACTGGACGTTATCCAGCATCCTGCCCTGTGGAGCCCGGACTTTCCTCTCGTGGCAACAAGGCCACCAGCGATTGTCTGTCAAACTTTCCGACAACATTCATATTATACTAGGACTCGCTTTATCATTCAAGTGAAATTACTGGGATCGACTATACAAATTGGAAAGGCTCTGTATTCATCTCAGATGCATGCACCTCTGTTGCATAACGGCCCTTCTCCAGCTTCTCTTTAAGCCATTTCACCGTGTTCGGCTTCATGATCTTTTCGATATTATGACCGGGGTCTATAATAGCTATCCCCGCCATCAGCGCATCCTGAGCCGTATGATAGTCAATATCGCCTGTAACTATGACATCCGCGCCTCTAAACAGCGCATGATTCACATATCGGCTGCCGGAGCCGCCAAGCACAGCGGCCTTCTTAATCTGACGATTCAGATCGCCCACAACTCGTACTTGCTTCACTTCGAACTGCTTCTTCACGATATCCACTAGCTCCTTAAGCAGAACAGGCTCAGACAGCTTGCCGACCCGTCCCAACCCAAGTGTTCTGCCCTTCATATCCATATGGTACAGATCATAAGCCACTTCTTCATAGGGATGAGCCTTAAGCATCGCCTGCACGACTTTATTCCAAATGCTATGCGGAACAATCGTTTCAATTCTAACCTCTTCTACCCGCTCCATTTGCCCTTGCTTGCCGATAAATGGCTTCGTAGCATCACCCGGAACAAAAGTGCCATATCCGTCAATATTGAAGCTGCAATGACTGTAGTCCCCGATTGCCCCCGCACCCGCGCCTAGTACGGCATCAAGCACCTTTTGGTGATGAGACTTTGGTACGAATACAACCAGCTTGTACAAATGATCCGTGTGCAGATCTTCTAGTGGTGCGACATCCTGTATACCAATCGCTTCTGCCATCCAATCGTTGATGCCGCCCTCTGCTACGTCTAGGTTCGTATGACTAATATAAACGGCGATATCATGCTTGATCAGTTTCTCATACAGCTTGCCCATCGGCGAATCGGTATTCAGCGATTTGAGTGGTCTGAAGATGATGGCATGGTGTGCGATAATAAGATCTGCTTCCAAACGGATCGCTTCTTCAACGACCTCATCTGTCACATCAAGTGCAACCAGCACTTTCTTGATTTCTTTTGCCAGCGTTCCGAGCTGAAGACCGATACGGTCATCAGGAACGGCTAGATGCTTAGGAGCAAGCTCCTCCATATAAGAGATTACGGTTTGTCCTTTTGCATACATGTGAGCACCTCCTCAATTCGTTTCAATTCCTGCTGGAGCTCCTCTGCCTTCTCTTTTGCTTCAGGAAGATCAGATTTAGATAAGGAAGTCAGCACCTTTTGGATCTTATCTATTTCGAGCTCCCATTTTTTAACGAATACAGATCCACCTTGCTCTACCAGGAATGGCCCCATCTTGAGCAGTTCGTTTGAAGTCAGCTCAATCTCATGGTCAGCTGTTCCGATCAGCTTCGGCTCATATACTTCATCATTTGAGATGTGGCTGAAATACCCGGGTACAGCTGCAATGACTTCATAGATTTTGCCGTCTTCCTCAATAATTCGTTCTGCTTCAATGACGTAGTCATTATCGAACAGCCATCTTCGCAAAATATCTTCACCAACATTAGGCTGCAAAATAAGACGTGTGACTCCCTTAAGCTTAGGCTTGCCGCGTTCCAGGATATTAGCGATCAGTGCGCCGCCCATCCCTGCGATCGTGATTGTATCCACTTCGCCGGCCTCAATCACATCCAGACCGTCTCCCCGTCTGACTTCGATTTTGGCTTGTAAACCGCTGCTTGCCACTTGTCTCTTCGCTGCCTCGTATGGGCCTTCATTCAGCTCTCCGGCAATGGCTGTGGCTGCCTGACCGCTTTGAATACAAGCGACTGGCAAGAGAGCATGGTCTGAACCGATATCGGCAAGATTCCGTCCCGGATCCATTAGATCATGTAATAGCTGCAATCTTTTCGACAATTTCAACATGCATTGCACCGCCCAACTCTATACTAAATGTAATTATTGCAAACCTAACGGTGACTTCGCGCACCAATCAGGCAATGCCACGTTTCGATGTTTGCAATCATCATCAAAAAAAGCTAAAATAATGGGTAATAAGAAATCGAAGGAAATATATCCAAAAAAAGAAAAAAACTCCTTGATCTAAACAAAAAGACCTCCTGCCGCAAGCACAGCAGAAGGCCCTTAATCTAACTATTCAAGGAAATCTTTAAGCCGTTTGCTGCGGCTTGGATGGCGCAATTTACGAAGTGCCTTCGCTTCAATCTGACGAATCCGTTCTCTCGTTACACCAAACACTTTACCTACCTCTTCAAGTGTACGTGTACGCCCGTCATCAAGCCCGAAACGGAGACGCAGGACGTTCTCTTCACGTTCAGTGAGTGTATCAAGTACATCCTCTAATTGCTCCTTCAGCAATTCATACGCAGCAGCATCAGCCGGAGCAAGTGCTTCCTGGTCCTCAATAAAATCTCCGAGATGAGAGTCGTCTTCTTCACCGATCGGTGTTTCAAGCGACACAGGCTCTTGCGCAATTTTCGTAATTTCCCGTACCTTTTCCACACTTAGGTCCATCTCAGCCGCGATTTCCTCCGGTGTCGGTTCGCGCCCTAGCTCTTGCAGCAGTTGTCTGGACACTCGAATCAATTTGTTAATGGTCTCCACCATATGAACAGGAATCCGAATGGTACGAGCCTGGTCAGCAATTGCACGAGTAATCGCTTGACGAATCCACCAAGTTGCATAGGTACTAAATTTAAAGCCTTTATTGTGGTCGAACTTCTCCACCGCTTTAATCAGACCCATATTCCCTTCCTGAATCAGGTCAAGGAAGAGCATGCCGCGGCCTACATAACGCTTGGCGATGCTGACAACGAGACGTAAGTTGGCTTCAGCCAGTCGACGTTTCGCTTCCTCATCTCCATTCATAATTCGCTTAGCGAGTTCAACTTCATCGTCTGCCGACAGCAACGGAACACGTCCGATTTCCTTCAAGTACATGCGGACTGGGTCATTAATTTTGATACCAGGAGGAAGACTCAGATCATCATCAAAATGAAAATCATCACCTTCTTTATCCTCAGAGTCATCATTAGGCCGTAGTGGGTTATCATCATCACTCTCATTTACCACATCAATTCCTAAATCACTAAGCTGTTCATAGAACTCATCCATTTGCTCAGGGTCTTGATCGAATGGAGACAGCTTCTCCATAATCTCTTTGTAATTCAAAGACGACCTCTTTTTGCCCTGTTCAATCAGCTGGTCTTTCACTTGATCCAGCGTCAATTCTGTTTCTAGTTCAGCATGCTGATCATTCGCCATACTTCGACTCCCTCCTCCCTAGAAACATGGTATGATAATTACAATCATTGTCTCTCTAGGGTTATAATCTCACTTGCGATTTGTGCTGCACGCAAAAAGTCTCCGGATCGTTCGGCAGCAATCATTTCCTCTTTTTTAGAATCGATCTGCTGTAATACCGGATACTTTAATACCTCTTTAATACAATCATCCAGTGCTCCGTGATCCCACTGCTCAGGCGCATCCATCATGGAAATGGAGCTTACCGTTTTCTCAAGACGATCGTCTTGAAGAGATAACATAAACATCCTTAAATCCGGCGGTTTGCCTTGCGCGTAATAAGCATATAGATAAGCAGCGATAGCTGCATGATCGCTAATGTTAAAGGCTTCACCAAGACGTTCACCAACATATCTGGCCGCCTCATCATCTTGAAGCATCCAGGACAGAAGCCTTCGTTCGGCCGTATGATAGGCAGGAAGTAAATTAGGTGTAGGAATCTGCCTATTTTGTTGCCTACCATTATTCCACCTTTTGTCGTTATTATCCCCATAATGCTCGTTTTTTTGCATTTGCTGCCTTTCGAGATTGCATTCCTGCTTCAATGTCTCAAAATCCACATGCACTTCGGAAGCAAGCTCCCGCAAATACACCTCTCTCTCTGTGGGAGAAGAGAGTGGAGCAATCAGCTTGATGGCTTCACGCGAATAAGCAATTCGGCCACCTTCTTCTAGCAGTATATGGTTTTTTTTCAAGTTTATAAGTCTAAATTTTATCGGTGGAACAGCACCTTCAATGATCTGATGAGTGAAGCGGTCTCCACCATGCTTGCGAATAAATTCATCAGGGTCTAAACCATCTGTCAGGAGCGCAACCTTTGCTTGAATCCCTGCCGACTCCAGGATCGGTAAATTCTTGAGTGCGGCAGCTTGACCGGCGCGATCACCGTCATAACAGATAATTACCTCATCACTGAGAGATTTAAGCATACGGGCTTGATTTTCCGTCAGGGCAGTCCCCATTCCGGCAACCCCATTCTGGATTCCATGCTCCCAAGCAGAGATCACATCGCCGTAGCCTTCGAACAGTATAGCTTGTCCTTTCTTGCGGATCGAAGCCTTCGCATGATCCATATTGTAGAGGACACGACTCTTATTAAAGAGCCTCGTCTCCGGCGAATTAAGATACTTCGGCTGACCATCACCCATGATTCGGCCTGCAAAGGCAATGATTTTGCCACTGCTGTTCTTAATCGGGAACATGACACGGTCTCGAAACCGATCTACATACCCTTCGCCTTCATTACGGGCTGATATTAATCCGCCCTTCTCCATTTCAGCAAGCGGAAACTCTCGTTTCGTTAGAAACTGCACAAGTGTATTCCAACCGGCCGGAGCATAGCCAATCTGAAAATGGTCAATCGCTTTGTCATTCATACCCCGATTACGCAAATATTCAATTGCTGCCTTACCGTACTCCGTATTCTTCAATAAATAATGGTATAATTTAGCAGTAAGCTCATAAGCCTGCAGCAATCGTTCTGTTTCAGGATTATGATGTGCGACATCACGCCCTTGCCACTCCCCAAGAGGAATATGGCTCTCTTCTGCCATCGTCTTAACAGCCTCGGGAAAGGTTAATCCTTCGATTTCCATCCTGAATTTGATGGCGTTGCCTCCCTTGCCGCAGCCGTAGCAATAGAAGATTTGGCGTTCTGGTGTAACCGTAAAGGAAGGGGTATTCTCTGAATGAAATGGACAAAGCCCTTTCATATACTTACCTTGCTTGGTCAGATGTACAAACTTACTTACCGTGTCGACGATATCATGTTGACTCAGCACTGATTCGATAACACTTTCCGGTATGTTACCCTGTCCGGCACTCATCTTAACCACCTTCATCTCTTTAACACGTAAATAATTATTCGCTAAACTTACACAATCTCCTGCAAATCCTTCAAAAGATTTGTCAGTTTATGTTGAAATAACTTCCTGTCCTCATCTGTCATAGGCCTTGGACCCTTGCCATACTGGCCTCTCTTCCTAGCCTTCGCGTGCGAATGCCGAGTATCGAGCAAAAAATCAATATCCTGATCGTCGATTATTCTGCCTCGGAATGTGATTACGCTGCAGGATTTGGCCAGAGCTAAGGCAGCAAGTCCATAATCCTGGGTTACAACAATATCTTGTGCCTTGATATGATTAGCAATATACAGGTCAGCACTTTGGTCACTCCGGTCAACATGTACGATCGTAGTTCCTTCCCCGCCTTCGAGCCGATGGTCGTAGGAGGACACCATAAGCACATGAATCTGAAATGATGCTGCGGCAGTCTGAATTTCACGTTTTACGGGACATGCATCCGCGTCCACCACAATTTTCCTATGCAATATTCATCACCTGTCCGGGATATTATTATATACGCCTTCGTGCATCGTAATTCCTGCTCTAATCTCCACATGGAAAATAAAGGACAAATACGGAACGGAGCCTATCCCCCGTTCCGTATATTTATTTCTTACCGCATTACCTTTTTAAGCTAATATCAGGAATTTAATTACCAGACGAGCTTAGAAAAATCCGCAAAGGACTTCAAGTCTTTGTCAATGGATGCAAGAAGACCCAATCGATTGGCTCGAATGGCTTCATCTTCAGCCATAACCATAACAGAGTCGAAGAAGGAAGTGATCGGCTCTCTCCATTCAGCTGCAATGCTCAGCGCCTTCTCTGCATCTCTCGCAGCCAAAGCCTCGCGATAAGCCTGCGCTGTGGAGCTCCATGCTTCATACAATGTACGTTCACCTGCTTCGACAAAAACCTCCTCCGTCACAGAGGCATTGGATGCCTTGGCTGCAAGGTTGCCTACACGGTTAAACGAATCTACGGTCGTTTTAAATTCAGCAGCTGTCTCCACCGTATTCGTCAGTGCCGTACCACGGTTTACGACAGATACGATATCGTCATACCCCGCGCTGATCACTGCATCTACTACATCATAGCGCATCGTTTCAGACAGGAGCTTCTTAACTCGAAGGGCGAAGAACTCCTGCAGATCCTTATGGATATCATCCTTGGAACGCTTCATTACTCGCATGTTCTCATGAATTTCGATTCCGATCTCAAAAATCTCATCAAGTGTAATCGGCAGCCTATGATCCAAGGCGATCTGTACAATACCTGCGGCTTGACGACGCAGTGCATACGGATCCTGAGAACCGGTAGGAATAATGCCGATAGAGAAGCATCCCACAATCGTATCTATTTTATCCGCTATGCTTACAATTGAACCTACAACAGAAGCAGGGACAGTATCAGAAGCGCTTCTTGGCTGGTAATGCTCAAATACCGCTTTAGCTACTTCAGGGCGTTCGCCAGCACGCAGTGCATAATCTTCACCCATGACACCTTGCAGTTCAGGGAATTCATACACCATCTGTGTGACAAGATCGAATTTGCAAATATCCGCTGCCCGGCTAACCAGCTCGACTTGATCCGCAGACACCTGAAGCTTGGCTGCAAGCGTATCAGCGATCTTGCGAATACGGCGCACCTTGTCTCCGACCGTACCGATCTCCTCTTGGAATACGATGCTTTCAAGCTTGGAGAGTGCATCCTTGATCTGCAGCTTCTGATCTTCCTCGTAGAAGAACTTCGCATCAGACAGACGGGCACGCAATACTTTTTCGTTCCCTCTTGCAATGACGTCAAGGGATTCTGCTCCCCCATTGCGAACTGTAACAAAATACGGCAGCAATTTGCTGTTCTCGTCCAGAACCGGGAAGTAACGCTGATGCTCTCTCATCGAAGTAATGAGCACATCCTGAGGAATATCCAGGAACGATGCTTCAAATGATCCATAGAGCACAGTCGGAGTTTCAACGAGAAACAGTACTTCTTCCAGCAAATCTTCTTTAATCGCAATCGTCCAATTCTTCTTAGCGGCCAAAGCTTCGATCTGACTCACTATAAGGGCACGACGCTCTTCAATGTCAACAATGACATGCTGTTCACGAAGGGCCTCTGCATAGGCAGACGGCTCTGAGATCGTCGTGTCGGAACCAAGGAAACGATGTCCTCTCGATACATTCCCTGACTTCACACCTGCAATCTCAATGTCGACAACATCCGAACCGAACATCGCCACGATCCAGCGAATAGGTCTAACAAATTTCAAGTCATACGAAGCCCAGCGCATAAATTTAGGGAAGGTCATCGCATGCAGCACCTGAAGCAGTCCGTCAGCAAGCACCTCTGAAGTCTGGATACCTTTACTGCTCTTCGTAGCATAGATATATTCTACGCCGCCCAGTTCTTTGAATGTAAACTGCTCCGGATCTACACCTTGGCTTCTTGCAAAACCAAGTGCAGCTTTACTCCAGTTTCCGCTGTCATCGAGCGCAATTTTACGGGAAGGACCTTTAACTTCTTCCTCTACATCCTCCTGCTTCTCAATAACGTCTTTGATGATAACAGCCAAACGACGTGGAGTGGCATAAGCCAGAACTTCTCCATGAGTAACTCTTACACTGTCCAGCCATTTAACAAGCCTGTCTTCGAGCTGATCAATTGCTCCCCGAACAAAACGTGCAGGCACTTCCTCAAGACCGATCTCAAACAATAAATCTCTAGACATTATTGTGCACCTCCTTGTTTGAGCAGCGGGAATCCAAGCTTCTCGCGTTCCTCCAGATAGGTAGCCGCTACTTGTCTAGCCAAATTCCGCACTCTGGTAATATATCCTGTGCGTTCAGTAACACTGATTGCCCCTCGTGCATCAAGAAGGTTAAACGTGTGGGAACATTTAAGAACATAATCGTAAGCTGGGAATACCAAATGCTGATCCATCGCTTTTTTGGCTTCTTCCTCGTACATATTGAACAGCGTGAACAGCATGCGCACATCGGATACCTCAAAGGTATACTTGGAATGTTCAAATTCCGGGTGCTTAAATACGTCGCCGTATGTAATGCCATCAACCCATTCTAGATCAAATACGTTGTCTTTATCTTGAATATAAGAGGCAAGACGCTCCATACCGTACGTAATTTCGACGGAAACTGGATGCGTTTCAATACCGCCTACCTGCTGGAAATAAGTGAATTGAGTGATCTCCATTCCATCCAGCCATACTTCCCAGCCTAGTCCTGCACAGCCAAGTGAAGGGTTCTCCCAATTGTCCTCAACAAACCGGATATCGTGCTTCTTAGCGTCAATGCCAAGAGCCTGAAGGCTCTCCAGGTAGATCTCCTGGATATTATCTGGTGAAGGCTTGATGATCACCTGGAACTGATGATGCTGGTACAGTCGATTCGGGTTCTCTCCATACCGGCCATCCGACGGCCGTCTAGAAGGCTCTACATAAGCTACCTTCCAAGGCTCAGGACCGATCGAACGCAGGAAAGTCATCGGATTCATCGTTCCGGCGCCTTTTTCCGTGTCATAAGGCTGGACAATAATACAATTATGCTGTGCCCAGAAATCTTGCAGCGTCAATATCATTTGCTGAAAGTTCATTTCATTTCTCTCCTTTGCAAGGTGAATGATTACAAGAAGCGCAAGGACAGCAAAAAGCCCCCGTCCTACGCCTGATGTTCAGACATAGGGACGAGAGCTACTCCCGCGGTTCCACCCTACTTGACTGCACTCTGTCGAGCACAATCCACTTTTCCGTATCCATTTCATGCTCACGAGTGCCATTTCCTAAACCAGACCTGCCGGACTTCCACCATCTCCGACTCGCTCATTAGCCAAAGGCCCTTTATCTAGTACTTTCTCGATCAACACATGTCTCGTAAAGAGATATTACTATGAATAATAGCTTATATGTCAGGTCGTTGTCAAGCTGGGCACAACGGTATTACACCATTAGAAGCCGTATTTGTCCATTTGATCGAGAAAATTACGGGATTTCAGATTGAGTCCAAGCTGCTGATCCATGAAAGCTCGCATAATCTTCTTTATCTCCAGCTTGGTCTCATCGCGAACAGAGACGTTACCCAGACGCTGCAGATCGACCAAGGCAAATAATCGAAGCAGCTTCAGCGCCCTTGGTGAAATGGACATTGCAGGCGGATCGAAATGCTTGCACGCTCTGCACAGTGTGCCCCCGAGGCCTGGACTTATAAAGTATTCCTCGTCCGGTCTTTCTCTTCCGCAGGATATGCAGGCCGTTAATTCAGGCGCATAACCAGCGGATTGCAATATTTTCATTTCATAAAGAGATATAATAACAGCGGGATCTTTATCCTCATTCAGTGCCGTAAGGCATGCCTTTAATTGCTTAAACCAAAAGCTTCCCGTCTCCTCATCCTGCAGCACACGATCGAGCAGCTCACAAGCATAAGAAGCATAGGCAGCTTTGACGATATCTTCACGCAGCAAATGGTGAGATTCAATAATCTCACCTTGGTTTAACGTTCCGAGCCCGTGATTGCGAAAAAATACATATTCTCCGTGAGTGAAGACCTGTGTCAACGCGGCATGTCGGCTTTTCGGTTTCTTGGCTCCACGAACCAGAACACCTATTTTGCCTCCACTTTCGGTGCAAAGCGTAATAATTTTGTTCCCCTCACCGTAGTCCATACTGCGGATGACGATGCCTTCCAGCCTATATAGCATGTCTCATCCCCCAATAGAAAGTCATGCTGTACTCTTTTAAGATTCGGTCTGAAATTCATCATAAGCCTCTCCCTCTGCGTCAGCTTCTGCCCCTGCTTCCCCCGTGCATGCACAGGATTCCTTGTATAGCAGATAGGCATCGACATCTCCAGTCTTTGCAAAATACGTCCACGAAAAATCTCGCACAAGTATTCATCCTCTCTTCGGAAATGACGTGATAAGCATCTACGAATAGGATGTGCAGGGCTGTTGTTTCTATGCGATACATTAACTGGAATTGCTTGCTGACGAGAGGCTGGGCTGACATGCATGATGACCGAAATTATGCGTCCCGATGGAAACCTAAATCTTTAAGTACACGCTCTTGATTACGCCAATCCTTCTTCACCTTTACCCACAGCTCCAAAAATATTTTGGAACCGAGCAGTCTTTCAATATCTTGTCTGGAACGCTTTCCGACCTCTTTGAGCAGTGAGCCCTGCTTGCCGATAATAATTCCTTTTTGCGAATCGCGCTCTACGAAAATGACAGCAGATACCTGCACCGTTCCATTCTCTTGCACGCGCATATCCTCAATGGTGACGGCAATGGAATGCGGCACTTCCTCACGAGTCATATGCAGAATTTTTTCACGAATGAGCTCTGCAATGACAAATTGCTCCGGGTGATCTGTAATCTGATCGTCAGGATAATACTTCGGACCTTCAGGCAAATACTTTTTGATCTGATCCATTAGTGTATTGACATTATTTCCGAATTTGGCTGAGATCGGCACAATTTCTGCAAAATCAAGCAGATTGCGATATTGATCAATGAGAGGTAGCAGTGCTTCAGGCTCTACCTGATCAATCTTGTTCAGTACGAGGAACACAGGCGTCCGGACATTTTTGAGCTGTTCGGCAATAAAGCGGTCCCCGCCGCCCATGCCTTCAGAAGCATCGACCAGAAATAATACGGCCTCTACTTCGGAGAACGTATTAAATGCCGTTTGATTCATGAAATCTCCCAGCTTGGACTGACGTTTATGAATTCCGGGTGTATCCAAAAATACGATCTGGTTATCCTCTGCCGTATATACCCCGTGAATTTTGTTACGCGTAGTTTGAGGCTTATCCGACATAATGGCTATTTTTTGCCCGATGACTTGATTCATCAGCGTGGATTTTCCTACATTGGGTCTGCCAATGATGGCAACAAATCCGGATTTAAAAGCGGTTTTAGACATATTTTCCTCCAAAAAGGGTCAATACCCTTATCCTTTTTATGCTTTCTCCAGAGCTTCCGGTCCAAAAGCGCCGGGCAGCAGCTCGCTAATCGTGGTCTCCTGAATTTCGCCCTTGAGGTTACCCAGGTATACAGGCATATTGCTGTCACACAGTTCCAGTATAACCTGCCGGCATACCCCGCAAGGTGCAATAGGGCCTTCCGTGTCGCCTACGACAGCCAGTGCTTTGAACTTGCGGGGAACATGACCATTCGCAATCGCACTGAACAGTGCGGTACGCTCTGCACAATTGCTCGGACTATAAGCTGCATTTTCAATATTACATCCATGATATATATACCCATCTTCTCCTAATAGCGCAGCACCTACGCCAAATTGGGAATAGGGAATATAAGCTTTCTTTCGTGCTTCAATCGCTTCCTGCATGAGCTGATGTGCATCCATATTTGTACCTCTTTTCGATTATTGTGGACTTATATGACGATAGATATGAATTACATAATCCATCTGAAGAAGGGTTTAAGGTAAACAAAAAATCCGATAATGACGGCAAAAACCGCCGCCAGCAGTACAGCTCCGGCAGCGGTATCTTTGGCGGCTTTGGCCAGCGGGTGAATCTCAGGGGATGCAAGGTCAACAACGAGCTCAATCGCTGTGTTGAGCAGCTCGGTCACCATTACAAAACCTATTGCCATACAAACGAACATCCAATCCGTACGTGAAATATCCAGAAGCCATCCGGCAGTAACGGCGATGAGAGCAAGAACCGCATGAACCCGCAGGTTCCTTTGGGTTCTAAAACCATACATCAGCCCTTCCATCGCATTTCGGAATACATCCACTATGGACCGTTGCTTCATTAGCGTGTCAACCCGACACTTGCCAAGACAGCTTCTTGTTTACCCATCATTTCCGCTTCGCTCGTTTCATCCTGATGATCATACCCGAGCAGGTGAAGAAAGCCATGCACGAATAAAAATCCAAGCTCTCTTTCCACAGAATGACCGTATTCCTCACTCTGCGCGATGGCCGTAGGGACTGAAATGATGATATCGCCAAGTACATCTGGAACGTCCATTGATTCGCCTTCCTCGAGCTCGTATACAATATCAAGCTCTTCATCCAGCGTTTCATTCATCGCAAATGAAAGCACATCGGTAGGACGGTCAATTCCACGGTACTCCTTATTCAGCTCATGAATTTCCTCATCATCGACGAAGGTAAGGGCAACCTCACCTTCATCTACCCCTTCCATCTCGGCTGCTTTTTCAAGCAGCTGAGTGAGAAGGGAGATCAGCTCGTCACTGATATTATATTGTTCTTGATTATTATCCCATGCAAGCTGCACACTCATATGGCATGCTCCTTTGTTTCAATGAATGATTGAATCCATTTCATAACTGCAGAGCTAAAGGTATTATGAAATGGATTCGATGTGTATTAACTTTCTTTTGGCTTCTTAATCTCTTCAGGATACTCAATTCTCGAATGAAAAATCCCCATGACCGTCTCTTTCAGCGTCCTGGAAATAATATCAAGCTCCCTCATGGTAAGGTCACAGTCGTTAAGCTGATGATCGTCCAATCGACTCTTAACAATCTTCTCGATCATGGATTCAACCTGATCGACCGTAGGTTTCCGAAGTGACCTTACTGCAGCCTCCACACTGTCAGCGATGCCTACAATGGCCGCTTCTTTGGACTGAGCCTTAGGTCCCGGGTATCTGAAATCTTCTTCCGTAAAATCCGGCTCTACGCCAGCTTCTTCGGCCTGCTTCAGCGCCTTATGATAGAAATAATGGAGGAACGTTGTCCCATGGTGCTGCTCCGCAATATCTCTTATTCGTTTAGGAAGCTTGTAATCCTTCTGCATCTCCACACCGTCTCTAGCATGCGAAATGATAATGGACTTGCTAAGCTTCGGATCCAGCGTATCATGCGGGTTCTCCATATTATTCTGATTCTCGATAAAATAAATCGGTCTCTTCGTTTTGCCAATATCATGATAATACGAACCGACTCTGCATAGCAGCCCGTCTGCACCAATCGCTTCTGCAGCAGCCTCTGATAAATTACCGACCATTACACTATGATGATAGGTTCCTGGAGTTTCTGTCAGCAGCTTACGCAGCAGCGGATGGTTCGGGTTCGACAGCTCCACCAGCTTCAGCGCTGACAAAATGCCGAATAAAGATTCGAAGAATGGCATCAGTCCGATGGCAAGGACAGCCATCAGAATACCGCCAGCAAAAGCAAAGCCTACACTGTACATCGCTGCCGTACGATCCCATTCTGCATTACCAAGGATGGCCAGCATGAACACAACGAGCGAGCCGATGAGTGAAACGATGATACCGCTCTTGAGCAGGGTCGAGCGCTGACTCGCCTTATCCGTTGCAAATATAGCTGCAAAGCTGATAATAATCGTAAACATCCCAAAATTAAAATCAAAATTCTCGTTCAGCTGTGTATTCAGAATAATGCTGCTCAGTATGCCGAAAATAATAGCACACACGTAAGCGAGCGGAATATCCAGCAGCAGCGTAATCAACATGACACCAATCCCTACGGGAGCCAAATAGCCGACATAGGCACGGTTATCATTTTGTAAGAAGCTGACGATGTGCATGCACCCGATCGTAATTGCGAAGATGCAGAACAGCATCAGAAGCTGAGCGTTATTGTATTTGAATTCTGGACTGCTGATTTGTTTCATGTAGATCATAATTCCAAGTGACAAACCAAACGATAAGAGCAGCAATCCAAGCTGAGGCCAATAGTTGACTTCGTCGCGAAGCAGCTTGTTGTCTTCCAATAGCTTGTACACTTCTTCGGTAATAATCTCACCTTTGGCTACAAGTGTTTCGCCCTCTTCAATGAAGACCTGAGGTGTGTTCTCTCTTGCCCTTGCCTTGGCTTCCTTCGTTGCTTCTTCATCATAGAACTTGTTTGCCGTTATAACAAACCGAGTAAGCTCCTGTACGACCTCACGTGCAGTTCTATCCGTCAAGGAGCTGGTATTCACCATCTCAGCTACCTTGGCTCTCGGAGTTGAAGCATCCGTAATCTGATCAACCATCAATCTCGATACGAGCTCACGGGCAACAGGCTTCATTTCCTGAATCTGTTCCGAGGACAGCCGGGCAATCTTGATATACGTTTCCTCCGGTATCCGGTAGGACTGCTCCTGAGTTACTCTATGAATCTCATCAAGAAGTGCATCCGAATAAGTGCCTGTTCCCCGGTTGTTGTTGATATAATTCGTAATCGAATCACTAAGTCTTTGGGGAATTTCATCCTTATAGATCCCAATTTTATCTTCTCGGGAAATATCATCCTGATTGAGCCTGTCAATCCGGTCCAATATGGAGGTCACTAAGTTCTCATTTCGTAAGGATACAATCTGATAAACCGGCTGAACGGCTTCTGCCGCTTCCTCAGCTGCAATCGCTCTTGCCTGATTATCCTGGATCTGCATCGGAGCCTTAATTTCCTTCTCGCTGCGAGTTCCCTGCGCAATATCGTATCTTTCAGGCAGAAGACCAGGAGCCAGACTGACGTAAAACAGAATCATCAGAAACAAAAACAGAAGATAGCGGATCCCTCTGCTATTCTTCCATCCAAGCTTTCTATTCTGAAAAGATTTGTCCTTCGACAATTCCTTAAGGGTCATCCCACGACAATCCCTTCCTATTCTTGATTTTCGGCGGCTCGGTCATATGCAGTAATAATTTTTTGTACAAGTGTGTGCCGCACGACATCCTGCTCAGTAAAATAGACAAAACCGATCTCTTCTACACCTTCGAGAATTGCCTTAGCATCAATGAGTCCTGATTTTTTCCCGCGGGGAAGGTCGATTTGCGTCACATCACCGGTAATGACCATCTTTGATCCAAAACCAAGCCGTGTCAAAAACATCTTCATCTGTTCCGGCGTTGTATTCTGCGCCTCATCGAGAATAATGAATGAATCATCAAGTGTTCGTCCACGCATGTAAGCAAGCGGAGCGATCTCGATCAATCCGCGTTCAAGCGCTTTGGCCGTCTGATCGGGTCCCATAACGTCATACAAAGCATCGTACAAGGGTCTAAGGTAAGGATCCACCTTCTCCTGCAGATCACCTGGCAGGAAGCCGAGGTTCTCGCCAGCCTCCACGGCAGGACGCGTCAGCACAATCCTTTTGACAGAGCCTTCCTTCAGCGCTGCAACCGCTAGAACAACAGCAAGATACGTTTTACCTGTACCTGCCGGGCCAATGCCGAACACGATATCACGTTTTTTGATCGTCGTTACATAATGCTTCTGGCCAATCGTCTTTACTCGAATCGGCTTGCCGCGATATGTATTCGTAATCTCACCTTTAAATAGATCAAGAAGCTGATCTGCCCGCATATCCTTAGCAAGTTCAATGGCGTACTGGACATCTCTTTCGGATAAGATGTGGCCATTCCGGATCAACGCAAGCAGCACCTCAAACAGCTGTCCCATGATCTCTACTTCTTGTTCCTTGCCTCTAATTGTTATTTCTGCTTCCCGGGAGTCGACAGTCGCCGGAATCTGCGATTCCATCATCTTAAGAAAAGCGTCCTGTGGTCCAAATAACGACTGCCCTTCTCCCGCGTTCTGAAGCGAGATTCGAATGCTGTAATTATTTACTGACAAATAGCCTCATTCTCCTTGACTTGGACTTGGGTTATGAACGAGCGGAAGCTCTTCCGCTATACTTTCTTCTACTTCGAAAAGCACTTTCATATAAACTTTACCATTCTCTTTCTTCTCATGCAAAATTTTTTCGCTTATAACCTTCGTTCCCTTCCCATTTTTCGCTAAAATATCGTTTTTTGCCGCTGTGATTCCATATTGCTTAGCCTCTTCCTCACTCGGAGTAAGCTCTCTATAATTCGTCTCCCTGTCGGTCTCCGTCATCCAGCCAATCGGCAGCTTGAACGACCTCCACATAAGCGGCTCAACATCCGTGATCGTCTCGTATTTACTGTACGGGGTTTTATCATACCCCCAATACTGAATCGCCCAGTCGCCAATGACGATATATCTCCGTTCCTTGGATTCACCTGAATAAGTGACCTGCTTCTGAACGAGCGGCACCTCAATGTTATATTCGTGCCATACGAGTCCCTTCACATCACCCTTGGCTACAACCAATTCACTGTTCTCCTCGTCACCCAGAATGCCGGAGATGAGAACAGCCCCTTTTTTAACACGTGTATTCTTCTGTACTACAGGCCGACCCTGCTCAGCATAAATTTCTGTAATTACCGCATCTGCTTTGCTCACAATATGCCTGGGACTTAACAAGGGCTGCTTCTCAGGCTCGTCTGCCTCGACAACTTGTATGGTGAATTTGGTCCCTTCCCGGTCCACTCCGATCCATGCCGCAGCCGGCAGCTGCTTGATCAGATCTCTAGCCAGCTTGTCCTGCGTCGGGAGCCGAAAGGACCACTGAAACGGATACAGCCCCTCTTGTTTGGCTGCAGCCAGAATCTCTTCCTCCGTTATTTTCACATTCCCCTTCACCTCTACATCCCATACAAGCGATGACATCGAGAACAAGATGGCAAAGAACAGAAAGGCCCCCGCAACAAACATCTTTCTTCTAAGTAATCGAGCCAGGAAAAAAGGAAAGCCGATACGCTTCTTCACACGAACACGGCAGCCTGTCCGCCGTAAAAGCGGGCGCAGCTTGAAGAAATCCCGAAGTAGAATATTCATGCTGGCGCTGCTCTCACCTATCGAACGAATCTCCCAAACCTGAAGACCTCTGACAGCCATCTGGTTAATCATCGCTTCAAGGTCTCCACCCAGGAGAACAATATGAACACTTCCTCTTAAGTTAGCTAGACTCGGCGTCTTCATTTTTCATCCCCCGTTCCCAGGTACTGTATATTCGTAATTCGCCCTTCCACTGCTACTTCTTCCGGGAGAATGGTGCGAATCATCAGATTATTCCCGCTGATCTCAAGCCTCCCGCTTGATAAATCCAGCACGAGCCGTTCTTCAGAGAAGTGAACCACACCGCGATGATTCTCTATGTATAGCTGATTACTTCCAATCAGGGTTAGCCTGGGCGTATCAAAAAGAACATCCTGCGGCAAATCGAGTACTTCGCTGGTCCATTTGCGCAAATTGCGGCTGATTCGGGTCATTGGGCTGGTCTTCCCCCTTCCTGTACTCTAAACCATATGCAGTGAAATTCCGTTTTATGAAAGCATCGAAACACAAAAAAGCCGTCTTTTCTCATAAGAGAAAAAACGGCTTAATCTGCCTTATTTCCGCTGCCTCGTAAAGGACTGCTTAGCACGCGGCGGCCCTAAGATCTCTGCCCATATGATTCCTTTACGGATCTCATCTGAGCTTAAAGGGGCATCGTTCTTATTAGACTCTGTTGCCGGCGCAGCAGCCTGCATCCTGGAGGCACCCTGACGCTGAGACTGACGCTGAGCCTTATGCTCCAGCTTCAGCCTGGCACGCTCCATACGCATCTTCTCGACTTCAAGCTCTCGCAGCTTACTCTCAAGCGCCTCATTCTGAGCTGCAGCATATGCAGGCTGAGGCTGATTGGAATAAGGAGACGAATCATCCTCGTAAGCCTCATCCTCATCTTCTTCATCGTCTTCCTCATACCTGGAATCAGACTGATGTTGCTGCTGACGAGTGTCCTGAGCAGGATGGGGACGTGGAGCCCTCTGAGAAGGATGCTGTTCGTCATTTGGCTTCTTACTTTTTCCTATAAAGGATACCAATGCGAATATAGCACCCAGCACAAAAATGAAGTTATTCATCACCCATTCGATAAGGTTCATTTACATCCACCACCTTATTTATTAGGGTTTGATTCGTCGTTATCTCCCTGGCGATCCTCAGGTCTTGCGATGGAGCCGCGCATTTGAGTATCTGCTTCAATGTTGCGGTAGTTCATATAATCCATTACACCGATCTGGCCATTACGGAAAGCCTCAGCCATCGCAAGCGGTACTTGAGACTCGGATTCAACAACGCGCGCTCTCATCTCTACGACGCGAGCCTTCATCTCTTGCTCTTGAGCAACGGCCATGGCACGGCGCTCTTCTGCTTTTGCCTGGGCAATCCGCTTGTCAGCCTCAGCTTGCTCCGTTTGCAGATCCGCACCAATGTTATTTCCTACGCTGACATCAGCAATATCGATAGATAGGATCTCGAACGCAGTACCCGCATCAAGTCCTTTTTCAAGCACAGTACGAGAGATCCGGTCCGGATGCTCCAGCACATCTTTGTGAGAGTCTGAGGAACCATTCGTACTTACGATCCCTTCCCCTACACGGGCGATAATTGTTTCTTCACCCGCACCACCGACGAGTCTGTCAATGTTCGCACGAACGGTAACACGTGCTTTAACCTTCACTTCGATCCCGTCTTTTGCTACGGCAGAAACGACCGGTGTCTCGATAACACGCGGGTTAACGCTCATTTGAACCGCCTGGAGAACGTCACGTCCTGCAAGGTCAATCGCTGCAGCACGTTCAAATTCTAGCGGAATGTTCGCACGCTGGGCAGCAATAAGGGAGTTCACGACACGGTCTACGTTACCCCCGGCCAAGTAATGGCTCTCCAGCTGATTAATATTGAGTCCCAGACCCGCTTTGGTTGCCTTAATCATTGGATTTACGATCCGGCTCGGCGTTACCCGTCTAAGTCTCATGGCTACAAGCGTGATAATGCTGATACGAACACCGGATGCGAGAGCCGAAATCCAGAGCATAACCGGGAAGAAGCTGAAGAATACACTCAGAACGATGATCACGACAACCGCGATCAGAAGAATAGGTACGATACCTGAATCCATGTTTAAATTCCTCCACAAACATATTATTTTTGACTTTGCTGTATGACCTTTTGCATTGTTATCAAGGCGGCCCCATAATTAAAGGTTTATACGCTTAACGACAACCCTTGTTCCTTCTACTTTGTGAACGGTTATCTGTTCATTCGCTGCAATAAAGCTGCCTTCAGTGACCACATCTACATTCTCCCCATCAATGACAGCTGTGCCGGCAGGGCGGAGTGTTGTCAAACTTATTCCGTTCTTGCCGATCAAATCTTCTCTAGTCCGAATAGAAGAGTAGCCTTGCTCTGCTGTCATGCTGTCTCTGAGAATAAATCGGTTCCATATCCCGCGTTCCTTGAATATAATTGCGACAATAATAACAACCGCTATTGCGGCCGCTGCGGCAATCCCAAGGGAGAACAAAGCCGTACCCGTATCGTACGCGGCTCGAACGACACCTGCAATCAAGCTTACAGAGCCTAATATGCCCAGGATACCGAAGCTTGGAACAAACAATTCAGCGATGAGCAATGCCAGACCGATGATAAAGAGGAACCAGGTCTCCGATCCACCGATGCCCGCTACGTAGCTGCCTCCAAAGTACAGTGCAAAGCTAATAACGCCCACAATACCTGGAACACCGAATCCAGGAACAAACAATTCGATCAGTATACCCGCGATACCGAGGAACAATAGAATGGTCGATACCACCGGATGTGTAAGGAAAGTGGATATCTTCTCAAACGTGGTCTGCTCCATTACAAATAGATTATCCGAGGAATATTCAAGCCATGCAGCAACCTCAGCAGGGGTCGAAGCAATCTTATCTGCATAACCTACCTTAAGTGCCTCATTTGCGGTCAGAGAAATAACCTGTCCTTGCTGCTTCGTCTTGTTAATCTCCGGCATTTCAACGACCATGTTAAGGTCTGTCATGCCTTGTGCAATTTCTCCGTTCCGATCGTTCTTCTCCGCAGCTGCCTGCATATTAGCCTTCCATGTAGCGACTGCTTTCGGATCCTCGATATAGTTATTGCTGGCATCCACAAGTGCTGCTGCACCGATTGTGCTGCCAGGTGACATTGCGATATGATCCGCCGTTAATGCGATATAGCTGCCTGCCGATGCTGCATCACCATGTATAAAAGCCGCCACCGGGATACTGCTGCTCTGAATCATATCACCGATCTCTTTCGTCGTCTGAACCAATCCGCCCGGCGTATTAATCTGCAGTACAATAAGACCTGCCTCCATCTCCCCAGCTTCCTTGAACCCACGTTCCATAAACTTGTGGAGCCCGCGTTCAATAGGCTGATCAACCGGTATCACATACACGGCTCCCGATTTCGCAGCCTGTGCAGTTGGAGCCAAGAATAGAGCGGAAAACATAGCAAGCAATACAACAGCCATCATGACAACAGAGAAATTCCACTTTTTCAAAGTGACTGCCAAATTTATAACCTCCCTCCTGTATAAGTCTATAATGTCACCATATGTCGTATATTACGCTTCATGCAAGTGTTACGTTTCAAAAAAGAAAAAACACTCCCTGAAACAGGGAGTGTTTACGGTTATGTTATTGCAGAAATTGTTGAACTGCTTGGCTCACCAGCTTGCCATCCGCTTTGCCTTTAACTTTAGGCAAAAGGGCTGACATCACTTTACCCATCTCGGCTTTCGAAGAAGCACCGGTTTCCTGGATGGTCTGCTGTACAATGACTTTAATTTCTTCTTCGGTAAGCTGTGAGGGTAGATACTTGCTGATTATATCAATTTCCGCTTTGGCATTCTCCGCAAGTTCTGTGCGACCCGCTTTATCAAATTCTTGGAGGGCATCTTTGCGCTGTTTGATTTCACGACTGAGGATATCAAGCACTTCGTTGTCATCCAAAGTTCTTTTCAAATCTATTTCAAGATTCTTAATCGTCGAACGAACCAATCGAATGGTGGAGAGTGTGAACTTGTCCTGACTCTTCATCGCTTGCTTCATATCTTCGTTCAATCGTTCGCTAAGATTCATGTTGTTCTAATTCCTCCTAAAACTTTCTCTTACGAGCAGCCTCGGACTTTTTCTTGCGCTTTACGCTTGGCTTTTCATAATGCTTGCGTTTCTTCACCTCAGCTAAAACACCATCTTTAGCGATGGAACGTTTAAAGCGACGAAGTGCAGCATCAATTGTCTCGTTTTTGCGAACTTTAGTTTCAGACACCAGTTTTCCCTCCCTCCGACCAGACCGTCCAAGAGCATATAACACGGTTCATCAAACTTAATTATAGGTGAAAATTCGTTAGTGTGTCAACCTCTATAAGAATACACGCTGAAAAAGTAGTTTTTTGGGCTTAATGAGGCCATTTCTCGATGGATTAAAACAGTAGTTTCAAGACTATATATAGACAAACAATATCGATTTGCATCTATATATCTACATTAAGTCTAGATTCAGGTCTAATCAAATCCTTCAAATCCACGTTAGATTTAGCTGTGTGATTTAGAAATACCTGTAAGCGCCCCGAGGCGTGCACCGCCAAGCACATGATAATGCAGATGATGAACGGTCTGTTCACCATCCTGGCCGCAGTTGTTGATCAGGCGATAACCTGATTCCGCAATACCCAGCTGCTTTGCCGCTTCTTGAGCTGCTTTGTGTATCTCTCCGATCAGAGCAAAGTCTTCCCCTTCCACCTCATTCATTGAAGCGATATGCTTCTTCGGAATGACAAGCACATGTGTCGGTGCTGCAGGCTGGATGTCGTGGAATACAACTACCTGCTCATTCTCCAGTACTTTATTTGACGGAATTGTGCCTTCAACGATTTTGCAAAATAAACAGTCCATAATAGTTACCTCCATCTATAATTTGAATTGGACGATGAGAAAGCCCGTTAACCACAAGTACAAGTAAGGTGGTGGACTTATATAACCCGCAAGCTTGAACGATCTTGAACGATATAAAGCCGTACCAATTGCAGCGGATCTCACCACCTGTCATCTAGCTGAGCGGGTCATTTCAATCTAGGTACAGCCATATGTATGCAAGTTAGAATGAACTATCAAATTATCCATTAACATTCGATATTGAGCCGGGCTTAGGGCATAGTGCAAGGACTCATTAGTTCATTCTATCTAATAGACAAGTTTATCATACAAGTTCGTGCCTCTCGTTTCAAGAATCGAGTGAAGCACAAACCGTCCCAAATTCGAGTCCGTCATCAACGCGTCTTCATGAATAGAAAAACCCCCCTGCATAAGCAGAGGGCTCTTTGTCTGTATACAAGCTGCAGCAAATGATGAGAGCTTTTAGTAATAAGGCAGTAAAGAAATAGCAGTGAGTGCAAATAGTGGAAGGATCAGCCGATTGAAGCGGCGGCGTCTGCCGTAACCATATCCACCACCGTATGGAAAAAATCCTCTGTAATCACCGCACGGGGAAGGCATACATCCACAATACGCATGCATTCCGTGAGCAGGTGCTTGCTGATAAGTATCACAAGTCATCGGCACGGCCAAATATACATTTTCTTCGTCCACACTTTCCACGATGCCGTCATGCACAGTTCCATCCTCCATCCACACCGACACATAACGATATAGATGATCGGAACACATTTTCTTCTTGTCTTGTTTCTCCATGAGACTAACACTCCTCCTTATAAACAATGGACTCTTACCCATAACATATTCAGAGCTGGGCGAATTGCCACTGTTTAAGGAGAAGAATAGACATTTTACATCCATATTAATTCATGCTCAACCCATTGATGATCAGATTACAGCTGTTCAATAGCCACTTTGGAGCCGCTGCCGGCCTCTTCTGCCGGAATCACAATCAGTTTCCTGGCTAGTCTTGCCCGAAGCTCAGGGACGTGGCTGATAACGCCGACCGCAAGCTGATCATTATGAAGCTTCTCAAGAGAGGTAATCACCGTATCGAGCAGCTCAGAGTCCAGCGTTCCAAATCCTTCATCGAGGAAAAAGAATTGGAGCGGATATTGTCCGCGAAGCTGGATCTGTGCTGACAGTGCAAGAGCTAAAGATAGAGAGGTCAGGAACGTCTCTCCTCCAGACAAGGTGGAGACCGGACGCTTCACACCGCCATTGGCATCATCCACAATGACGAAGCCGCCGCCTGAATCCACTTCAAGCGCATAACGCTGTTTGGTCAAATAACGCAGCCTTGCGGACGCATCTCTGCTGACCTGTATCAGCTGTTCCTCGGCAATATATTCCACGAAAGTATTCCCCCGGAATACCGATTGCAGCTTGGACAGCTGCTCGCCGTACTGATCCAGCTCACTACGCCCTTCTTCAAGCTCCATCCAGCGCGTATGACGACGAGTAATATCCTCAAGATCCCGCTCTGCCCTGGCTTTTACTCGCATCGCTTCTTCATCTCGAGCTTTGGCAAAGCGAAGCTGCTCACTCATGGACAGCCATTCTTCTTCTGTCAGCATGGCACCTTGCAGCTTATGCTCAAGATCCTTCAGTCGTAAGGTTAATTCTTTCTCCCGTTCACGGAACTCCTGAACGGCAGCTTCTGTTTTTTGAACCGTCTCCGGTAACATGTAAGCTGATCTTACTTCCCTGTCTACCGTAAATGGCGAACGGCCAAGCTCCGTTTCGTACCTCCCTGAAACAACTGCCAGCTGCTCCTGAACGGAGTCTGCTGCCTGTCGGGACATGACCGCCTGCTTCATCGCATCCTGCTTCTTAAGCTCTGCTGTGACGAGCGCGGATTTGGCGGATTTGGCAGCCTCGCGTATGGCAGTCAGCCTTGCTGCCGCTGCCTTAAGAAGGGACTCTGCGCGTTCCTCCTGCACTAAATGGCGGAGACGCGTTTCCCGTTCGGTGAGCAGCTCCTTCTTGCCCTGCCATTCGGCCTCGAGCTGCGCACGCCGTTTGTCAATGGAGGCCAGCTGCTGCTGAAGCTCGTTCATGGCAGATGCCTTCTCTTCAAGGAAGGAGACACTCTTATCCAGTCTGAGCTTGATCTCCTCTGCTGCAGCATCCCTCTCCTGAAGCAATTCATACCTCTCTATCGCTTCCTCTGGTGCGATGCCAGGCCATTCACGCGCCCAATCTGCGCGAATGGCCTCGTATTCGGCGGTGTGCAGCTCGATGCGTGCTGCTGCCTCCGCCTGCTGGCTGATGCAAGCGTCATATGCCGCTTGCGCCAGCCATTTGCGCTGACGTGCCGTGGCAGCGCGCGTCTCCTGCTGCGCGGCTTCTGTGCGCAGCGCGGTCAGGGAGGCGGCGAAGTGATCCGCCGCCTCGCGGTAAGTGCGGGTGCGTGTAGCATAGCCGCGCACCACCGCCTCCGGCGCCGCAGCAGCAAGCTCCGCTGCGGCGATCTCTGCCGCAGGCGCGGCTTCCGCCTGCGGGGCAGGGACCGCGTCCATGTCCGCGGTCCCGGGGTCTAGCTGCGCGAGGAGTCCGCGCAGCTCATGCAGCTGCTGGCGCAGGCCGAGGCGGAGCTCGTAGAGCTCAGCCGAGATGGCGCGCAGCTGTGCGAGGTCCTCTTCACGAGCATCGCCCGGCTCGTGAACAAGCTCCTGCGGATTCGGGTGATGGACCGAACCGCAGACTGAGCACGGCACGCCATCCGTCAGCTCAGCTGCCAGACGGGCGGACAGATTCCTCCGCTCATTCTCCTTCAGTTCATTTCGCAGTCGTTCTTCAAGCTTACCGAGCTCCTCAACTTCCCGATCAAGCTGTTGCCCGCTTAGAGCAAGCGCTTCTTGAGTCTCACGCAGCTGAATAGTCAGCTGCGCTTGCTCTTCAGCAAGCCTCACTTCCTCAGCAGCCGTCTGTTCCAGCTCATCTTTTGCTGTATTCAGCTTGAGATCGGCCTGCTGGCCCTGCACACGCGATTCTTTCAGCCTCTCGGCAGCCGTATCGAGCTTATGCTTCGCGGCTACGGCCCCTAATACTTCCTTTCTCTCCTGTGCTTTCACTTCACAGGAAGCAAGTCCGTCCTGCAGTTCCTTTCGTCTCTGCTGTCCACGTGTATGAAGGTCCTGCTCTTTTACAAATGCCTGACGGGTCTGTTCATATAATGCTTCCTCTGCATTTCTCTGCTGCTCAAGCTGTGCCAAGAATTTCTTGGCCGCGTCTGTTTCCCGCTCCAGCTCCTGTGCTTGTTCAAGCTGCTCCAGTCGAACCAGCAGCTTGGGCTCTTCTTCAGCCAAGTCCCTCGCCGCCTGCTCCTCTGCCTTTGAACATTCCAAGACAGCCTGCTCACACTGATCAAGCTGCAACTTGGCTGCCTCCGCAGCTGCTTGACGTTTAACCGATTCGGCCTGTGTCTTCTCAAGCTCCTCCAGGATGGGAATAAGCACTGAGGCTTTGGAAGACAGATCAAGCTGTTTCTCAAGCTCTGTAATATGAGCCTCCTGCTGAGACATCCCATCAAGAAGCTGCCGATATTTAGTGCGCTCCAGCATTTGCTCTCTTACTTTGCCCATACCTTCAGCCGCTGTGTTCAGCTCTTCAAGCTGTTTGCGGGCATTCTCGGCCAGGAGTACAGATTCGCTGAGCCTGCGCTCCGCCTCTTCCACAGCCTCCCTGCTTGCAAGACCCAGTCCTTGCTGCTCCGCTTCCAGCGTTTTTCGTGCACTATCGTTCTCTTTTACCTTGCGGCTCAGCTTGATCGCAAGCTGATCTCCATACTTCTCCAGATGAAACAGGCGCTGCAGCATTTGCCTGCGCTCCGCTCCTTTAAGGGATAGAAATTCTGCGAACTTGCCCTGAGGAAGAACTACAGCCCGTGTGAAATCATCCATTTTCAGCCCAATCATCTCTTCTACCGCTCGATTGACCTCCGCAAGCTTATCTGCCAGTACTTCCTCGCCTTCCTCCGTAACAGCAACAAAACGGCTCACGGTATTGCTGATCGAGACGTCCCCCGTCCGTTTGAACCTTCGTTCCACACGGAAATGCTGTACACCCTTCTCTGACTGCAGTTCAAAGCTGAAGGAGACAAATAGTGTGTCCTCCGCCTGATTCATAATTCCCTGTGTTCCGTTCACCGCCCGTTCCACTTTACCGTACATCGCAAGGGTAATCGCATCAAGAATGGTGGATTTACCGCTTCCCGTCGGACCGAATATGCCGAACAGCCCCGTTTCTGTCAATGTTCTAAAGTCAATTTCCTGCACTTCACGATAGCTCTGCAGACCAGACAGCTTCAATTTGACAGGTCTCATAACACGGCCCCCTCTTCCCCTTCTGCTGACGACTCCTCCTCATGGACCAGTTCAAGGAATAGTCGAACCAGGCTGTCATCAGGCACGGCCCCCCCGGTTTGCCGCTGGTAAAATCGGCGGAACACCTCATGCACAGGCAGCTCGGAACGAGCTGAACGCAGCTCCTCTGTCAGCATTTCGGGGTATACCGGACGGATGTGAATAATCCCCTCACGGGCCTTGCGAAGCTTCTGAATCTCTCCGAGAGACATCGCCTCACTCAGCGAAATCTCCAGATCAATATAGGCATTCGCGTCTCTGCCCTCTTCCAGCCAATGATATACCTGAGCGAGACCTTCCTGAGCCTTCCACCGAACAAGCGGCTTGCCGCTGCTCAGATATACCTCACTTGCTGCAGGTATACCTCCGGGTGCAACATCAACCATAACAACCGATTTGGTCTGTCCGGATTCGGAGAAGCTGTACGCAAGTGGAGATCCGCTGTAACGCATCATCCCTTCACCTTTGACCATTTGCGGCCTATGCAGGTGTCCGAGCGCAGTATATTGTGCGCCTATGGCCAGTGCCGAAGGATCCACCGTGTAAGCACCGCCTACCTGAATAGGTCTTTCGGAGTCGGATTCAAGACCGCCAAGGACATAGATGTGGCTCATCGCTAAATTAACAGTATCCTGCCGAAAAGAGCTGCCCAGATGCCGCATCAGCTCACCGACGCGTTCACTATATGCCTTACGCATTCCCTGCTCTTCAGCGTCATCTGTGAGCAGCTCGTTTAGCCTCGACTCCGAAGGATAAGGAAGTGCCGCGACTCTTGCGACTTCCCCCGTTCGCGCGGCATTAACCGTTATAATCTCGGAGGTTGGCATCCCAACAAGAGTAATGCCTCGATTGTTTACCAGAGGAGAGACCGAAGCGACACGCTCCGGCTGATCGTGGTTCCCTGCGATGACCACAAGAGGTCTTCCTCCTGACGTAAGACGGGCACAGGCGTCGTAGAAGAGCTCCTCTGCTGCCGCAGGCGGATTGACGGAATCATATACATCACCTGCCATTAGGATGACGTCTGCCTGTTCCTCATCCGCAAGAGTAACCAGCTCGTCCACAAATGCTTCCTGCTCTTTAAGCCTGCTTCTGCCTTCCAGCGTCTTACCGAAATGCCAATCCCCCGTATGCAATATCCGCATATTGTCTCTCTCACTCCTTTACGCCGCATTTCTAGAGCTTCACTGCCGTATCCGCATCAAAGAAATAAAGCCATTTTTCATCAATTTCATAATCTAAAATATCCTTTAACGCTCGTGCATAGAGATCAAGCTGGAATCGGTAGCCATGCGCCAGCTGGGCAACACCGCCCTTATGCTCGAGCACCTTGTCTGTCTTATAATCCAGCAGCACACGTTTGCCATCCACCTCATACAAGCAATCCACAATACCGCGGATCAGAACCGTCTCTTGACCTAGCTCACTCTGCAGCCTTGAAGCCTCCTCATGAGAGGAAGGCATGAATAGACCTTCATCTGTCTCATCTGCCGGAAGCCCGTAGCTGAACGGCATCTCTCTTCTAATCCATGCCGCTCTTGTCAGCTGTTGTCCAGGCTCACTCTCGTAGAACCTGAATATTTGTTCCGGCTCAACGGCTTCTGCTTGATGGGGCAGCAAAATATTGATCTCTATCAACCTTCCGATGGTCTCCTTAATCAGATCAAGATTCATTTCTGAGATCATCGGCATGTGTTGCATAATCGTGTGATAGACCGTACCTCTTTCGGTTGGTGTGAGCAAAGCCTCGCTCATAAATTTCGGCCGCCGCAGATGGAGTGTCTCTCTGGACTCCGCGCGAGCACCATGGAGCTCCAGCTCGTCCATCCACTCCAATGAAGGGCGGTCCTGTGATGCCAGAAGTGCCTTCATCTCGGTAACAGAAGTACTGGCCGGAGTCCTCGCTGCTGCCATGTATGGATACGTCCAGGAGAGAGCATGATCGATCATCTGAGCTGTGTCTTCCTTCTCCTCCAGCTTAGTCAACACAGGTCTGCGCTCCAAAAGTGCGGCTGTGCGAAGCATCCGCTCCTCATCGATTCCTTCTTCATCAGGCAGCACTCCACTGGCTAAGCCTTGAACCGATTGGCTGGGCACAATGGAAACGATCCAATGCGCTGCATCCTCGCCGAAGATCCGATGTGGCATATTCTCCATATTCTCCATCCCAGCCATGTCCCGAAGCGGCTTCCCGTCCGGATGACGGAACAATGCCGGACCTACCCAGTCCATATAGCTTCTTCCCGAAGCAAGAAGAGTTTCCGGCAGGAGCATCGTTGGCAGATCCTTGATCTGCGACCAGGCAAGTGCCCGGGCAGCTGCATCCTTGACTGTTCCGATCAGAATCATCTTTTCCTTAGGACGAGTGAGCGCCACGTACAGCACCCGCATCTCCTCGGCCAGCAGCTCAGCATGTGCACGCCTCCGGATCGCCAGATTAGCGAGCGTTGGATAGCCGACCCGATTATCCTCATCAATGAATCTCGGACCAAAGCCCAGTTCCTTATGCATCATGAATGGAGAGTTCAGATCTTGCTGATTGAACATTTTGGACATTCCTGCTACAAAAACGATCGGAAACTCGAGGCCTTTGCTTCGATGGATCGTCATAATGCGAACTGCTTGCTCTGTATCCCCTGATCCACTGACTGTACCGAGATCACCGCCGTGGTCCTTCAGTCTGGCAACGAACGTGAGAAACCGAAATAGGCCCCGATTGGAAGTCGAGCTCTCGTACTGCTTGGCCCGGTCATACAGTGCCTGCAGATTGCGGCTGCGCTGCATCCCGCCAGGCAGACCCACGACCCAGTCCAGATAACCCGTGTCCTGATAAATCCGCCAGATCAGCTCACTCAAGCTCCCATTACGTGCATCATTCCTCCATTGCTCAAGCGATTCGCTAAATTCCCGAAGCTTGTCTACTAGCGCGACACCAGCTGCAGGCGTACGTTCATGCAGAGGAGGACTATCTTCAGCCTCTTCCCCAGCTTTCGTTGTATCCAGCAGCGCAGCTGCCTGTTCATTTACGAATCGTTCTGTTGACGGTTCTTCAATAAATCCATCTGCACGATCTTCCTTACGATCTACTGAAATATCTATCGCCTCTGTCGCTGCACCAGCCTCTCTGAGAGCGAATTCCATTTCCAGCTGTGCTGTCTGTCGTTCACTGTTCTCGCGAATCTCGGTTATCGTATTATCGTTCGCCTGAGCTACACCTGAATTTCCTGCGTCTGCAATGGTCTTCATCATCGCATCATAGAACGATATATTTTTGCCAGACAGACGAACCAGAGCAAGCTCCTCTTCATCCAGCCCTACAATTGGAGACCGAAGCACCGAAGCCAGCGGAATATCCTGCTGGGGATTATCCACAATTTGCAGAAGAGACAGCATAATTTCTACTTCCGTAGCTTCAAAAAATCCCTTGCTCTGATCACCGGTAACCGGTATTCCTTCCCGTTTCAGCACCTCCATCATCAGAGGCGTCCATATTCTGGCTGATCGAAGCAAAATAACGATATCTCCATACTTCGCCGGTCTCATGAGTTTGGTATGCTTGTCATAGATTTGCGCTGCTTCTCCCGTATTGCCGACCATCTGGTGAATGCGGGCCGCTATATAGGACGCCTCCAGCTCCGCCGTTTCCATCTCCAGCTGTTCAACTTGCTCAGACGAGGCATCTGCTGTATCGCTTTCTATCGTCTCGGCCTCTTCCAGAGAGCCTGTTCCGGCACGATCAATGAGTACAAGCTCCGGTGTATACTCTTCTTCTAACGATTCGGATGTCTCTGGGAATGAGGCACCAAAGGTCAGTGCGGCAGCGTCATCGTATTCAATCTCTGCCACACCGGCATTCATAATCTGTCTAAACAGCATGTTGACCGCATCGACGACTTCCTTGCGGCTTCTAAAATTGCGTGCCAGATCAATACGCAGACCTTCTCCGCCTCCGTCATGGTCATACCTTCTGTATTTGTCCAGGAATAAGCCGGGCTCAGCTAGACGGAAGCGGTATATGCTCTGCTTGACATCACCAACCATGAACCTGTTCCCGGGATGCTCACGGGAGATGAGGCTCACAATATCCTCCTGAACCGTATTGGTATCCTGATATTCATCCAGGAGTACTTCGTCAAACTGCTGCCTGTATTCTATTGCTGCATCCGAAGGATACGACTGTTCAGGAGTGGAATCGGTATGACGCAGGATCTGGAGCGCATAATGCTCCAAATCGCTGAAATCAACGACCCCTTTGGATTGCTTCTCTCGAGTAAATCGTTCTCCGAATAGGATGACGATCTCGGCAAGCTTTTTCATCAGTGGTGCAATCTTCGACAGCTCGATCAGAAACTGCTCCGGTGTTCTGCCGAACATGACCGATTTCAGCTCCGTCACGGTCTTCTTCACCGATTCTCTCAGATCCTTCGCTCTCTCCTGAAGACCCGGATCAGCCTGACCTTTACGTACCGATTTGAGCTTGCCAAAGGCTGCGCTGTTGAACACATCATACAGTTCGGACCATGATCCGCTCCGAACCTGATTCAGCAGCCGCTCCACCATCTCCAGATCCTCGGTAAAGGTCTCCGCATAAGCTGCCGGACCCTCCGGCTCCTGTGCAATAGCAAGTGCCTGCTTGAGCTGATCTGATGCTCCGCCCAGAGCCAGCTCTGCATCTCTCATAATGCTTGCTACCCACTCCGTATTGCTCAGCTCATCCAATGATTGCACCTCAAATGCGGCTGCCATCTCGGAGAGCCAGTGTTCGGGCCATGAATGACTGCGGGCAAAATCATACAGCCTCTGGACAAGTCCATACATGGCGTCATCGCTGCGCTCTCCACTGAACCAATCCACAAGCCTGCGAAAATCGCTTCCTTCGCTTTCCTCTCCGTACTTTTCTTCAAACAGCTCCATCAGCAGCTCCTGACGCATAAGCTCTGCTTCGTATTCGTTCAGAATTCGGAATGAGGGATCCAGAGGAATCAGCTGATAATATCGCCGAATGATCTCCATACAGAAGGAATGAAGCGTAGTAATTGGAGCTCTGCCAAGCAGCGTCAGCTGTCTGGCTAGATGCTCGCTTCCTGGGCTCTGCTCCTGCAATGCTTCCAGTGCTTCACGAATCCTCTCCCGCATCTCCGAAGCTGCTGCCTTGGTAAAAGTCGCAATGAGCAGCCTGTCCACGCTGTACCCTGCTTCAGGATCTGATATTTTACGAATGATCCGCTCGACCAGTACAGCGGTCTTCCCTGAGCCCGCAGCCGCAGCCACGAGCATGTCTTCTCCAGAAGAAGCAATCGCCTTCCATTGGTCGTCGCTCCAGAAGCTTCCTTCCGGCTTAGGAATCATGTTCATATGCTTGTTCTCCTCCTTCCCTGTTAAATAAATCCCAAGCCTGCTTCTTGTCCGGTCTCTTGAGTAAATTGTACTCACTGCCTGGCATGCTCTCATCAAACTGGCATACCGATTTCAACGGACAGAACGTACAGGCACTTTGCTGCTGCATGCGATAAGGAGATATCGACACATCTCCATTCGTTATTCGTGTTCCGATATCTTGAATCGTCCCGCGTACCGAGCTCAGCAGCATATCCCACTGCTCCTCTGTCGCAACTGACGAGCTGCTGTAGAATCCACCATCCGTTTTTACGGCGACCGGAAGGATTGAAGAGTATCCTTTCTCCAGAGAGGTATCCATCTTCCCGATCACTTCCCGATCCGCGAGCAATAATCCCTTCATCTTAAATCGCTTGAGCAGCTCCTGTTCAGCTTGCTCGGAGCCCATGCCATTGGCAGATTGAAGGAGAGGATTATGCACATGGAAATAGAGCACGCCCGCAGGATGAGCCTCTGTTCCGATCCACTCCTCCGCGTAAGTCAGCAATACATCCAGATATGTGAGCATCTGCAGCGACAGACCGTAAAACACCTCATGCAGCTTCAGATCGGTCTGGCTGGATTTATAATCAATAACCCGAAGTAAAATTTCGCCATCTTCTCCTTCGGCTACATCTACCCGGTCAATTCGGCCTACAATTTGCATGACAACGCCATTATCTAATGTAAATGTCAGCGGGGGCAGCGGCTTGTCCGGACCAAAATCAAGCTCCAGTGCCAAGGGTTCAAAGCTGCCCCTTCTAGACTGCTCACCCAGTATAATGGAAGCTCGGCTTACGATATTTTTGAGCTTGCGAAAAATATATCCATAACGCTGTGTACTCAGCAAAATTTCACCTTGCAGCTGAGGTGCTAGTACATCCACGGTCTCCTCTGCATAGGAAACGCACTCCTCACGGCTGAGGTTCGCCCAGCTTAAGTTCTGCTCCTTCAGCTTCATCGCCATTTTGCTGAGTGCCGCATGAAACAGCTGTCCGATATCAGGGGCCTTAAGACGATACACTTGTCTCTCCTTCAGCTTCAGACCGAACGAGACAAAATGAGAGAAAGGGCATAAGGCAAACCGTTCCATACGAGATACACTGGTCTTGAGCTGTGTTCCGTACAGCTTGAAGCTCGTCTCCTTCGTGAGCGTGCGAGTACGGTTCTTATAAAATACAGATTCGAGCATTCGTTCAAGTCGAACCTGCATTTCCGGATGTGCGAGGTACCAGTTATATACCTCCCACCAGGACTCCTCGATGTTCTTTCCTCTTCGCCATTCCCGAAGCTCACCCATCAGATAGGACATTGTTAGGTCGGGACGAAGCAGGAAGCCTGCTTGCTCCTTCCATTCGGGTGCTTGTCCCGGCCGGGAGAGCAGCGGACGCTCCTCCAGCCCAGGAAACATCCGCTTCAAATGACGAATCATTTCTGAAGGGTGGAGGGACTTGCCGTCTTCATCTGCAAGAGGATAGCTGATCCATAGACTGTGGCTCGCTTGGGTAAACGCAGCATAGATTAAGAAGCGTTCATCCAGCATTTTGCGTGTCACGTCAGGACCTAGCTGCATGCCATACTCCGTAAGCACGGATCTTTCCGAAGCCGTTAGAACTCCTTCCTCCTGCTGGATTTGCGGCATGACACCGTCTGTTGCACCAAGAATAAATACATGACTGACCTTACCTGTCCGAGATCGATCCAGACTTCCGACAAGCACTTGATCCAGTGCAGGAGGAATCAGTCCCAGCTTCAGCTCAGCCAGTCCTGTCTCTATGACTCCTGCAAACAGCTCGGCATCCAAATGCTCGGTGCCCATCATTTCCACGACTTGATCCAGCAAATCCAGAACCGCGGTCCAGATCCCCCGATGCTCCCGAGCCTGCTCAGGACTTCCTTCCTCCAGCGCCTTGCTGCTCAGTGCATCCAGTTTACGAGCGATGTCTGCATCCTCTAGCAGCTTGAATAGAGCGATACATTGCTCCTTGGCCGTCTTCGCTTTTTTGAACCTCTTCTCAAAGGTAAACAATGGGGATACAATCGTCTCACGACATTTCTCCATTAAGTACAGGAACCGGCTGCGATTAAGCTCAGAACCAGCTGGCCCATCTTCTTCGAGGGACAAACTCGGCACTCCCTTCCACGGCTTGCCGTCTGTCCATCTATAGCCGGAAATTCCGGATGCCAGCACGTAGTTCTCCAGCATATCCATATCGTATCGACTAACGGACCCATCGAGAGGCAGCAGCAGATCCGTCTTCACCGCCCGGAATACGTCCTCATACTTCCATCGTCTATTGATGACATCCAGAGCGGACCTGATCAACTCGGCAAGCGGATGATGCAGCTCATCTCTGCGCTCGTCCAGGAAATAGGGAACATCGTAATCCTTGAACAAGGGTGCGACGATATGCCCATAATCACCGAGATTGCGGACAAGGACTGCCATATCCCGGTAACGAACTCCTTCTTCTCTTGCCAATCGTCTGATTTCTCGCAGGACGCCTTCGACCTCAGCTCTTCTGTTCTCGGCCGCAAAAACATGAATTCCTTCATGACCTGCATCCTTCATACGGACGCGGCGGCCCTCGAAGCCTGCTTCCAGATGCGCAAGCGCCGAAGCTGCATAACGAGGCGAGGGAGAGGGATCGGTCGGTAAGTGATCTGTAGTACATTCTATTGCTGTATCTTCAGCGATTCCTTTCAGTTTGACGTAAGACATGCCTGCAGAGTAGAACAAGTTCATTTCATTCGGCATATTCATCGCATCATAAGGCTTGTCCAGAGTCAGCGATATGGTTACGGAGTTCGCATTCAGCAGTAATTGTCTGATAACGGAGAGCTCCTGCGGAGTAAAGCTGCGGAAGCCGTCAATCCAAACATCAGCCTGCTTCACATAATCCGAGGACGGGATTCGCTCTGCCAATTTGTCCAGTGTATCTTCTTCATCCATGTATAATCGGGATACTTCTTCCTCGAAGTCCCGGTATACGGTTAAAATATCATGAATCTTGTGATGCAGAATCGCACCTGCGAAAGGCACCTCCATTACTCGCTCAAGCTCTTCCTTCAAAGATTGTTCCTGAGTTCCGTATCGCTTCATTTCCGCATACAGGGAACTTAGTTGATGGGCAAATCCCATTTGTGTACCCGA
Organism: Paenibacillus sp. TCA20; assembly: GCF_000732325.1. Lineage (GTDB taxonomy): Bacteria > Bacillota > Bacilli > Paenibacillales > Paenibacillaceae > Paenibacillus > Paenibacillus urinalis. Next base: position 69,906 of record NZ_BBIW01000003.1, on the reverse strand, counting down.
TGCAGAGAATATTTTAAGCTCATCCTTGCGCTTTTGCATAATTTTGTAGAGCAGCATTTTCTTGCCTTCGGCCCGAATCGGAATAAGAGCCGAGCCTCCCGTTTCCTGCATTACTCTCAAGCTGAGCCTGCGAAAATCAAGCACTTGGGCTCGGACGGAGCCGTTCACGCCTTGAGAACGAATCATTTCGGATTCTGCCTGGAAGGAAGCCTGTTCCGGAACGATAAGGATTATAGGATTTCCTGCAGGGTTCTCATGCAGCTGAGCCGTAATTTGATTCATAATGGCCGTGCTTTTTCCACTGCCGGCTCGTCCAATCATCATATGAAGCGGCATTTATTGAATTCCTCCCTTTCTATATTCGAAGCTATATTTGAAACTACATCATCAGCATACTGACATGTATGTATTTGCTATCAGCCTTTTTGCACCCTAAATATTTAACTAAAAGAGACCAAAAACCTTATAAAGTCTAAGCACAAGTATAACATATCTCACTCAACAGGAACATGCGTTTGGTAATTCTAGTAAGTCAAACCATGCTAAATTTCTTCCAATCGAAGCACATGCATAAGTTCCTACAAACTTTCAATTTATCGTCGTTACATCAACATACGTACAGTAAAAAAAAGCATCCGAACACTCTTTCTACAAAGAGAATAAGGATGCTTCTTCTATGATTAATTTATGCCGGATGGCGTTTTCGATCGAACCTCGAAGATAGCAAATTTTAAATAATGCCCCTCTTCTACGCCCAAAATTTGAGGATGGTCTTTACCCGCAGCACGCCAATCTACAAGTCTTAATATTTTGCCTGCATCGGCAGCTGCATCCTGAATCGTTTCAAGGAACAAATCGGGACGCATATGGTAGGAGCAGCTTGCTGTTACAAGATAGCCGCCTTCATTAACGAGCTTCATGCCATGCAGATTGATATCCTTGTAGCCCCGAACCGCGCCTTTGACTGCCCCTCTTGTCTTGGCAAAAGCAGGAGGGTCGAGGATGACTACATCAAAGGTACGTCCACCTCCTGCCGTCATGGCAAGCGACGTATCTACCTTTTTGTCAGCTTTTGCCCTTGCAGCACGCTCCTCCAAACCTTTAACCTGATTTCTTAAATACTGAAAAGCGTCATCAACTACAAATTCAACACGATCCTCAAAGCCATTCAGCTTCACGTTATCTCTGGCACTTTCAATCGCATGCTCCGAAATATCAAGACAGGTTACCCGCTTAGCTCCGAATTTGCAGGCATTCAGTGTAAAGCTGCCTGTATGCGAGAAGCATTCAAGCACATTTGCACCGTCCCAATAAGGGAAGGTTACGACTTTACCGCTCTTGTTGATTGGAGCGAGGGTCTTCACCCCATCTTGTTCTACCTCTTGAATTGTAATTCCACTTCTGCCACCCCAGCCTGTCATCAGCGGTTCAATGGCTGCGCGGTTCTCCCGTTGATCGAAGAAATAACCGGTCTTCTGTCCCTGCTCGATATCAACCTTTATCTTAAGTCCGTTCTCCGTAACGGTTACATGTCTTGGGCATTCTCCATAGAGCAGACCTTTGACCTGTTCAAGCCCCTCCAGCTCTCTTACACTGACATCGCTTCGCTCATAGATGCCCTTCGGCTGTACAACCTCGACCAAAGCCTCGACGATCGCCTCACGGCACAGATCCATACCTAGAGTCAGGATCTGAACGACAAGCACGTCACCGAATCGATCCACCACAAGCCCGGGAACATAATCTGCCTCTCCATAGATGAGACGATAAGCATCACCCCCGGTAACAAAGCGGTCACGATGCTGCAGCGCTTGATCAAATTTACGGACAAAGAAGGCCTTGTCCATCGTCGTGACCGGTTCATAGGAAACGACCCGTACAGTAATTTGGGATGCCGGATTATAATACCCTGTTGCCAAGTAACGGCCTTGATGATTCTTCACCTCAACCAATTGTCCTGGCTCCGCACTTGCCTCTACCGACTCAATTTCATTTTTGTAGATCCAGGGATGCCCCTGCTCTACTCTTTTTTTACGGCTCTTTGTAAGAATAACCGATGCCAAAATGCCTACAACTCCTTTTATCATCAAGTAACCCCTCACTCACACAAGAAAGTCATGGTTGTCCTGCTACAAACATAAGATGGACAGTAGACAAAGTCATGATTAGAGAGAAGGTGCCCTTGTAATATCATGTTACATTCTATTGTGTTTCCTCTATTATATGGATTAACCATATTCTTTCTAGGCATGAAGCTGATGGAGGCTTCACTCTATAAGCTCAGCGGCCCGCTACTATCAAGCTCGCTTGACCGGGCCACCGCAACTCCGTTAAAAGGCATGCTCTTCAGCACAGGAATAACCGCCCTGCTGCAGAGCAGCACAGCGGTCACCGTACTGACCATCGGCCTCGTAAATGCAAATTTGCTTGGATATGCTCGTACCCTCGGTATCATTCTGGGCAGCAATGTCGGGACTACGGTAACGACCGAGCTGCTCAGTCTAAAGATTGGCAAGTATGCATTACCCATGCTGCTCTTCTTCATTAGCTGCTGGATCATCTGTGTCATCCTCGGCGAATTAAAATCGGTCGTACACAGCCGGCATTCCCATGCCGTACATACAGCTGGATATATCAGTCTCGCTGGAGCCGGATTCTCCATGGTTATGCTCGGTATCGTCATGATGCAGCGAATCGGGCCCGCCCTAGAGCAAGGCGGGTTATTCCCATGGTTTGTCCAGCAGGCCAGCCACAGTGTATGGTGGGGAATGGCTGCTGGTGCATGCCTGACTGCGCTCGTGCACAGCAGTGCTGCCGTTATCGGCATGGCCATCGGCCTTGCTGCCACCGGCACCCTGCCTCCCGAGGTCGGAATTGCTATTGTACTCGGCTCCAATGTCGGCACCTGTGTTACCGCTTGGATGGCCGCCATAGGAGGCAGCAAGGCAGGTCAATTCGTAGCATGGTCCCACATTATTCTGAATGTTGCAGGAGCTCTGCTGTTCGCTCCTCTGATCTCACTACTCTACCAGGCAGCTGCCTTGTTCACGACTGAACCAGGCGCACAAATCGCACATGCGCAGACGATTTTTAATATTGTCTGTTCCTTACTGGCTCTCCCGTTATGCTACCTTAAGATTTGGAAACGGCTGGAGCCTAAGTCCTAGCGCTAAACCTGAATACCGAGCTGCCTCAGAGCTCTCTGCAGTATTCGATCATTGTTATCGTAGCCTTGATGCTGCTGTCTGCTCCATGCTTCAAGGGGAGCATACCATGCAACTGCTTTGATCTCCTCAATCTGTGCTCTGTGCTTCCCGCCCACAGCTTCAACCAGATAGTAATGCACTTCTTTATCTACTTTGCCGTGTACAGCATGATGATAGGTATATTTTATAATGTCCACAGGTGCAACGATTCTTCCCTTAAGTCCTGTTTCCTCTTCAATTTCACGAAGCGCCGTTTGTTCAACCGTTTCACCCGGCTCCATCTTGCCTTTTGGAAGAGATATTCTAGCATAGCGGTCCGTAATAAGCTGAATCTGAAGCTCATCACCCATATGCCGGAATACGACGCCGCCGGCGGAAATCTCTTTTCTTGCCATCTGAAACTTAGCTCCTCTCCTTGAACAACAAGGATTCCGAATTCTTTCCTCAGGGAACCTCATCCAATACCCCTTCAAAAGAAAACGAAATCCTTGTTCGTCTCCGTGATCCAATGCTGTCCGTATTAACTTAGAGGGCTGCTTTTTGTGGCCCATTTTCCATAACCCGAACAAGCTGACCTTCACTTGAATGAAGTCCGGCCTTCGTCATCTTCACACGGCACACCTCACCAACGAGATGATCGGCACCTTCAAATTCAAGCTGGATATAGTTATCGCTATACCCATGAAGATGACCTTCTGCCAGGTCTCCTCTTCCTTCCGGTATAACCTCCAGCACTTGTCCAACAAATTTCTCAGCATAGCTGAGCTTCATTTGATCTGACAACGCCAAGAGCTCTGTTACACGCTCGTTCTTCACTTGATCATCGACCTGATCCTCCATGCGTGCTGCGGGAGTCCCTGTCCGCTTGGAGTAAGGGAAGACATGCATTTCCGAGAAATTAATGGCCTTCATAAGGTCATAGCCGTTACGATACATCTCATGAGTCTCTCCAGGGAAGCCGACGATCACATCGGTTGTAATGGCCACATCCGGCATCGCTTGACGAATCAGCCCCATTTTATTATAGAACTGCTCAGTCGTATACTTGCGGCGCATACGCTTAAGAACTGCATCGTCTCCCGCTTGAAGCGGGATATGGAAGTGACGGCACATCTTCGAGGAACGGTTCAACACATCCAGCATCCGCTCATCAATTTGGCTGGCTTCGATGGAGCTGATGCGGATTCTCTCCAGCCCATCCACTTTATCCAGATCCCACAGAAGACTCGACAAATCATAGTTATCCAGATCATCACCGTAGCCGCCGGTATGAATTCCTGTCAGGACAATCTCCTTGTACCCTGCTTCTACCAGCTGATGCGCCTGCGTAATAATGCTTCTTGAATCCCGGCTGCGAGACAGTCCGCGCGCCCATGGAATGATGCAGAAGGTACAGAAATTGTTGCACCCGTCCTGGATTTTAAGAAAAGCACGCGTGCGATCGGCAAAATCGGGTACGTCCATCTCTTCAAATACACGGTTCTTCATAATATTTCGTACTGCATTTACCGGCTCGCGTGTTTCTTTGATCTGATTGACAAAAGGAATGATTTTGTCCCGATCCTGATTACCTACAACGAGATCGACACCAGGAATGTCCATAATCTCTGCCGGTGAAGTCTGTGCATAGCAGCCTGTTACTGCCACGATCGCATCCGGATTCTTGCGAACCGCACGCCGTATAATTTGACGACTCTTCTTGTCTCCCGTATTGGTAACGGTACAGGTGTTGATCAGGTACACATCAGCCGTCTGTGAATCAAAGTCCACCTGCTCATATCCTTGTTCTTTAAATTGCTGCCAAATGGCTTCAGTATCGTAGAAGTTTACTTTACATCCCAAGGTGTAAAACGCCACGGATGGCATAATTACATTCCTCCCATTTCATCAGTTTCATATAAAATACAAGTCAAAGCGACCATGCCTGCTGTTTCGGCACGAAGAATACGTTTGCCAAGACCGACGGATCTCGCTCCTGCGGTCTCTGCCGCCTGTACCTCCCCTGTCGTAAATCCACCTTCCGGACCCACAACAACAAGTACAGAGGCACTCTCATCCGCAGACAATCCGGCTGCTAACGGCTTAATTACATCTCTCAGCTGCAGGCCGTCTTCCTTCTCATAGCAATAGCAGACGAGATCATAGCTGTCAAAAGAAGCGAGCAGCTCTTTCCACGACCTCGATTCGTATACGGCCGGGATGCGATTGCGGTGACTCTGTTCGGCCGCTTCCTTCGCTATTTTGCGCCAACGCTCCAGGCGTTTCCCCTCTTTTTTAGCATCATATTGGACGATGGTCCGTTCGGATAAGAAAGGGATAAAACTGACTGCACCGATTTCCGTACATTTTTGAATAACGAGCTCCATTTTGTCGCCCTTCGGCAAGCTTTGTGCAATGGTGACCGATACTCGCGGTTCGTGGTCCATAGGAAGCCACTCCACGACCTCTGTCTGCACCTGTGAAGCCTCTATGTGTGTGATCTGGACCATAGCTTCACGGGAAACTCCGTCACTCACAATGAGCTTGTCCCCGGCTTTGCCCCGCATCACCTTGGTAATATGACGGGCATCATCTCCATGAATGGTGGCTGTCTGTCCGTCGAATTGATCCTGTTCAATAAAATAACGCTGCATGGATCGATAGGCCCCCTGCTTAACCAACTATCATTCTCAAAAACTAGAAAATAACCACATAACATCTTACAACTTTTTATCGTCGCTGACTACCCGCCAAACAAGGTCATCACCATCTGGGCTATACCTGTATACCAGCTCATCGACAATTCATATAGAGGCGTTATGGTCCATCGGTTCAGCGGCGTAATGACGATAATGAGAAATATAAGAATCGACCATTGCTCCAGCGACTGCAGCTTGATTCGAATACGTGTCGGCACAAGCTCCTCTACAATTCGATATCCGTCGAGTGGAGGCAAAGGTACGAGATTGAAGAAGAATAAGAAAAAGTTCGTTACGTTAAAAATAGAAAAGAAGGTCGAGATCGCAAACACTAAACGCTGATTCTCAATGGAATCCATGACTCCGAACTGGATCAAGAGCGCATAAATAATAGTACCGATCACGGCAAGCAGCAAATTGCTCACAGGCCCTGCCGCAGAGACGACCACACTCATCATCCGTCTTCGGTCAAAATTATCCCGGTTCACCGGAATCGGCCTTGCCCAGCCGAAGCCGGCGATTACAAGCAGCAGCAAGCCGAAGAAATCGAAATGCACCGCCGGATTCAAGGTCATTCTCCCCAGCATTTTCGCTGTAGGATCACCGAATTTATTGGCGAAGTAAGCATGAGCAAATTCATGCACCGTAAACGCAATAAGAATCGTCAGAATAAAAAAGGGCAGCTGTTCAAGCGGATAAAAGAAAAACTGATCCATACTCATCCCTTATTTCCTCGAAACAATCGCTAGCCAGTCTTCGTCGCGCTGAATATCAATAATCTCAAAGCCTGCTTCCCGCAGTGCGGTAAGAACAGCTTCTTCTTTGTTCTTCCAGATGCCTGAAGCAATATACAGGCCGCCCGGCTGAAGCGCTTCGTAAACATCATTAATGAAGAGAAGGATAACCTCTGCTAAGATATTCGCGACAACGATATGAACAGGTAATGTAACACCAAGGGAACCGTCCTGCTTGTTCAAAATGGACAGAAGGTCACTCTCGTATACCGTAATGTGATCAGATAGACCATTTAGAGCACTATTCTCTCTCGCGCTAGACACCGCCACAGGATCGAGATCAAGTGCAAGCACGTGCTTCGCCCCCAGCTTCATGGCGCCGATGGCCAGAATACCCGAGCCTGTTCCTACATCAATGATCTCTTCTCCACCTTGCACATATTTTTCCAGTGTACGAAGGCATAGAGAGGTAGTAGGATGCGTTCCAGTACCAAATGCCATCCCAGGGTCAATTTCAATTAATTTCTCCGCAGCGCTTTCGGGCGTATACTCTTCCCAGGACGGTTTGATCGTCAGCGTCTCAGATACTCTAAGCGGTTTAAAATACTGCTTCCACGCTGTAGCCCAGCTCTCTTCATCCACTTGCTTCACGGTAATCTCAGCCTTGCCTGCATCAATTCCATAATCGGCAAGCTCTTTGATTCTCGGCTCAATCTCAGCAATCACGGCATCCATATCCGTCGTATCGGCAAAATACCCCTGGATAATGGCTTCGCCCTTGGGAATATCATTTAGAGGGTATTCATACCATTCCCCATACTTTGTCGTTCTGATCTTGTCCAGCGTGCCTGATTCTTCAATGGCTACTCCGCCTGCACCTGCTTCATGCAAGAAGTTTGAGATCATCTCCTGCGCTATTTCCGTTGTATGTATTGTTATTTCATTCCATATCATAATTTGCTGCTTCCTCCCCTGTATTCATACCCTCTATTGTACTATACAAACAATAGCGAGCACAAAGAACGAGAGTAAACTCATCCTTATTTCTCCACAGTTATTTCCATTTTCCAACGAAAATATAGTGCTCCTCTGCGCAAAAACACACAAAAAAGCATCAGAGCTCTCTACCCGAGACTCCGATGCTTCCATGCATTACTCATATCTGTAATCGTCCAGCTTTTTTGTCTGCCGCTGATCTGCCGCCTCGCTGCGGCGAAGAGCTTCTATATCCTCTTGATCGGCCTCTGCACTACTGAATTCAACATCCTCATTCTTTGCGGAAGCCAGCTCACTGATCTTCTCGGATTTTTTTAACACTCTATCTTTTCTGCGATTAGAAGACATTCTTTATTCCTCCTTGATTACTGAATTAAATTAGACCACCGGATTCCTCAATAATTCGCAGTGCCTCATGATGCACGGATTCATCTACAACGACAGTGAGCAAAATGTCCTTGCCTGTCGGACCACCTGCACCTCCATCACTCATACCGCTGGCCGATGGGTCTGCAGCAGCCAAAATCCCGGAAGATGCACTTGTAAAGGAGCCGTGCAGTGTCGCAGAGGACAAACTGTCTATTGCACTGTTTAATATGGGCTCATTGCTTCCTTCGCCTGGATAGCGGCTGAAACGATCGATTGACATACTCTCCAGCTTCAAGCTGCTCAGCTTGGCTGCAACCTGCTCTGCCTGCTCCGGGGTATTGAAATATGCAAGAATGTTCTTATCCATAAGATAACACCGCCTTTAGTCACTTCACATTATATGAAATCGCCGCAGCTCGAAGCTGATGTTCGAGCCATAATATAGAGTGCCGCAAATGGATGAGAGCTATACAGAAGACAACGCAAAAAAAGGACTGCCCATGAACCATGGACAATCCTTCTTGCTTATATCAGTCACCTCTAAAAGCACGTTTAACCCGATCAAAGAATGATTGCTCGTGCTCATCCATCTGTTCTCCGCCGAGCCCAGCAAATTCCCGAAGCAGATCCTTCTGCTCATCGTTTAATTTGGTCGGTGTAACGACGACCACTTTAACATGCTGGTCTCCCTGACCAGAGCCTCGCAAATGCGGAACTCCCTTGCCCTTCAGACGGAAATAGGTTCCTGTCTGGGTACCTGCCGGGATTTTAAGCTTCACTTTCTCGCGAAGCGTCGGGATCTCAATCTCATCACCAAGTGCTGCTTGTGCAAAAGTAAGCGGTACTTCACAATAAATGTCATTGCCTTCCCGGTCAAAGAAATCATGCGATTTCACACGGATAACAATGAACAAGTCCCCTGCTGGTCCTCCGCGGAGTCCGCCTTCGCCTTCACCGCTCATACGGAGCTGTGCACCATCATCCACTCCTGCCGGAATCCGGACATTGATCTTACGCTGTTTACGAACTTTGCCGCTGCCTTGACAAGTTCTGCACTTATCCTTAATCGTCTTGCCTGAACCACCGCAGTTGGAGCAGGCACGACGGTTAACCATACGGCCAAACGGGGTATTCTGCACCACTTCTTCCTGACCGCTGCCACGGCAGACAGTACAGGTTTCCGGATGAGTTCCTGGTTTCGCTCCTGAACCATGGCAAGTATCACAGCTCTCTGTGCGCGGAATGGTGATATCCGTCTCTTTGCCGAATACCGCTTCCTTGAATTCAATGGTCATCGTATATTGAAGGTCATTCCCCCGCTGCGGAGCATTGGGATCACGCCGACCTCCGCCACCGCCGAAGAACATATCGAAAATGTCGCCGAAGCCGCCGAAATCCTGACCGCCAAAGCCGCCGCCCATTCCTTGGTTCGGATCCACATGACCATATTGATCGTAGCGGGCACGCTTCTGCCCATCACTCAGAACGTCATATGCCTCTTTAACCTCTTTGAACTTGGCTTCCGCATCTGCTTCCTTGTTGACGTCCGGATGATATTGCCGCGCAAGCTTTCGGTAAGCCTTCTTGATCTCATCTTCGCCGGCACTTTTGCCAACACCAAGCACCTCATAATAATCGCGCTTATCTGCCACTCTTCCACCCCCATAACTTTATAACAATACCGCATATACGTGACAAAAGGAAGGATCAAAGCGCGAAGAACTCCGGCTCTGACCTTCCCATGCTTGTCACTTGTAAGGCTTATAACATCCTGTCATCCTATTAAGGACTTCAAGGCTTATTTATCTTTTTTGTCCTCGTCAACCACTTCGTAGTCAGCATCTACGACATTGTCGCGTCCGCCTGCACCCGCACCTGCGTTCGCATCGTCTCCGCCTTGCGCCTGTGCATCCTGTGCAGCCTGCTCATACAGTTTGACAGACAGCTGTTGAACGATTTCGGTAAGCTCTTCCGTAGCAGACTTGATGTCTTCCACGTTGTCAGATTCCAGCGTTTTTTGCAATTTTTCTTTTGCAGCATTCGCTTTCTCTACTTCACCTGCATCGACCTTGTCGCCAAGATCTTTAACTGTCTTATCCACAGTGTAGATCAACTGGTCAGCTGCATTTCTCACTTCAACGAGCTCTTTGCGTTTCTTATCTTCCTCCGCATGCAGCTCTGCATCCTTCATCATTTTCTCGATTTCCTCTTCACTCAAGCCGCTTGAAGAAGTAATCGTGATTTTTTGGGATTTGTTCGTCCCTTTATCCGTTGCAGATACGTTAACGATACCGTTAGCATCGATGTCAAATGTAACTTCGATTTGCGGTACGCCGCGTGGAGCTGGAGGAATATCACCAAGCATGAAACGTCCAAGCGTTTTGTTGCCCGCAGCCATCTCGCGCTCCCCTTGCAGTACGTGGATCTCAACGCTAGGCTGGTTATCCGCATAAGTAGAGAATACTTGAGACTTGCTTGTAGGGATCGTTGTATTGCGATCGATCATCTTCGTGAATACGCCGCCTGCAGTTTCAATACCCAGGGACAGTGGCGTTACGTCAAGAAGAACAACGTCTTTCACATCACCCGTCAGGACACCCGCTTGAACTGCCGCACCAAGTGCAACCACTTCATCGGGGTTAACGCCTTTATGAGGTTCTTTGCCAGTCAATTTCTTGATCGCTTCCTGAACGGCAGGAATACGAGTAGAACCACCAACCAGTACAATCTTGTCGATATCGTTTGCTGTCAAACCAGAATCGCTAAGCGCTTGACGAGTAGGACCCAGTGTGCGCTCAACCAGCTGAGCAGAGATCTCTTCGAATTTAGCACGAGTCAAGTTGACTTCCAAGTGCTGTGGCACGCCATCAGCAACAGTAATGAACGGAAGAGAGATCGTCGTAGTCAGTACGCCGGACAATTCTTTTTTCGCTTTTTCTGCTGCATCCTTCAGACGTTGAACTGCGGCTTTGTCTTTGCCAAGGTCAATACCTTGCTCTTTCTTGAACTCACTTACAAGGTAATCAATAATAACTTGGTCAAAATCGTCTCCACCAAGGCTGTTGTCTCCGCTTGTCGCTTTTACTTCGAAGAAGCCGTCGCCAAGCTCAAGGATGGATACGTCAAAAGTACCGCCGCCAAGGTCATATACGAGGATCGTTTGATCTTCGGATTTCTCAAGACCATAAGCAAGAGCTGCTGCAGTCGGCTCGTTGACGATACGCAGCACTTCCAGGCCTGCGATTTTACCCGCATCCTTCGTTGCTTGACGCTGACTGTCATTGAAATAAGCCGGAACTGTAATAACAGCTTGAGTGACAGTTTGTCCGAGATAAGCCTCTGCATCGGATTTCAGCTTTTGCAGAATCATTGCTGAAATTTCTTGTGCAGAATAATCCTTCCCGTCAATGTTTTCTTTATGGTTTGTACCCATATGACGTTTGATAGAGATAATAGTACGGTCAGGGTTCGTGATCGCTTGGCGTTTTGCTGTTTCACCTACGATACGCTCACCGTCTTTTTTGAAGCCGACAACCGAAGGGGTTGTACGCGCACCTTCCGGATTCGGAATAACCACTGCTTCGCCGCCTTCCATTACGGCAACGCAAGAGTTTGTAGTACCAAGGTCAATACCGATAACTTTACTCATGGAAAATTTCCTCCTTCTTAATCTATGCAAGGCACAAGGCCTGTTCTAAATTCATTTGATATCATGTAGAAAAAACGTAGTGTTCCTTATGTTCGGAATTTATGCACAATTCGGTATGAACAAAAAGTTCTTCGAGTTATTATGCAAAATCCTTACGTTACATACTTACCTTAACCATCGCAGGACGGAGTACCTTGTCTTTCAGCATGTACCCTTTCTGTACCTCTTCCACAACAACGCCTTCTTCATGCTCGTCGCTCTCAACTTGCATGATCGCTTGATGGAATTCAGGGTTAAACGCCTCACCAACGGTTTGCATCGCTGTAAGACCTTCAGCCTGAAGCACGCTTTCCAGCTGACGGAAGATCATCCCTACGCCCTTGGCAAAGGAATCGGATTCGGTGTTCGCCGGAGCTGTCGCAATGGCACGCTCGAAGTTATCAATTACAGGCACTAGCTCTGTAATCAGCTTCATCGATGCATATTTCGCCAGATCTTCCTTCTCCTTCTGAGTACGGCGGCGGAAGTTATCAAAATCAGCCTGGGCACGCAAGTAGCGCTTCTCATTCTCTTCAGCAAGTGCCTTCAGTCTGTCTAATTCTTCAGTAGAAGCAAGAGTCTCAGCACCGGCAGTTTCCGTATCGTTCACGGCTGCTTCCTGCGCTTCAGTGGACTCGGCTTGTGCAGCCTCATTCACCACGTCCTCCTGCGGAGTGTTCTCTTCTGTATTCTCTATTGTTTGTTCATCTTTCAAGATGTTCACCTCCTTAAACAGAACTTATACTTAGCTAAAACTTCCTGTTCCAAACGTTCCCTTAAGTATCATTCAACATTCATAAGGTCCAGCCCTTTGTTGCACCTGGAATTCATTATTAAGCTTAAACCGCCTATCTTAAACTTTAACATGATCCTTGTCCTTGATGGGCAGTGGATTATATGGATGGATCTATTTATTTATAACGATGTGTCAGCATGGTGGTCAAATTCTTAGACAGCATGTTCAAGATGCTGATCACTTTGCCATATTCCATTCTTGTTGGCCCCAAGATTCCAATCGTACCCAGTGCTTCCCCTTCAACTGAATAGGAGGCGGTAATAAGACTGCAATTAGCAAAAGCCTCATGATCGTTCTCGGTTCCGATCTTCACCTGTACTCCGGTACCTCCAATAGAAGGTGTCATAATCTTCATTATGGTCGATGTCTCTTCAAGTAAATCAAAAATATCCTTGACCTTGTCGACATCCTTGAATTCCGGCTGGGACAGCATATTCGTCGTGCCGCTGAGATACAATCGATGATCAGGCTCCCCATCAAAGGCAGTATCCAATATTTTCATGAACGCCTCGTACTCAGAAACATTTCGCTCCATTTCCTTGGCGATCTCTGAATATAGTCTGGTCTTCAGTTTATACAGAGGTACTCCTACGAGCCTCGTATTCAGCAGATTAACGACTCTCTCCATCTCAGACAACGAAACATTTGCCGGCAAGCTGACCGTCTTATTCTCTACCTGACCTGTGCTCGTTACTATGATCGCCACGGCCATATTCTCTCCAAGCGGGAGCAGTTGAAAATGACGGAGCGACGTATGAAAAACTTCCGGTCCAAGCAGGATGGAAGTATAGTTCGTCATATGCGACAAAATGGTGGAGGTATGCTGTATAACCTGCTCCATCGCGTTTAATTTCTCAGCGAGCAGCAATTTGAGCTCCTTGAGCTCCGATGTCTCGGTAAACTTGAAAGGAACCAGATGGTCTACATAATACCTGTACCCTTTATGTGAAGGGATTCGGCCCGCCGAAGTATGCGGCTGTTCCAAATATCCCATGTCCTCCAGGTCGGCCATCTCGTTACGAATCGTTGCCGGACTATAGCCGACATCACCTCTCTTCGAAATGCTGCGGGATCCAACGGGTTCTGCCGAACGGATATAATCATCAACAATAGCATTCAGTATCAGTCTTTGACGCTCGGTTAACATACGTGTCTCCCTCCCTAAAAGATGTTATCATCATTAGCACTCACAACAGACGAGTGCTAACCAGTAATACAAAAATACCAAACTGACCTGAGCATTGTCAAGTCAGTTCAGTATCTTAAGAACTGCGATTTCATCACATGCATGCTGCTTACTGCAGTTCACGCAATCGGTCCATACTTTTTCCGGAAAAATCTCTTTATTTACAACGGAGAATCCATTCTTCACAAAGAAGGATACTTCGTAGGTTAGTGCCATGACCTTCGGAATTTCCTGTTCTCTTGCCTCTTCAACCAGCTTGTCCAGAAGCAGCGACCCGATCCCCTGCCCTTTATGACCATCGGATATGCCTAGAGACCGGATCTCGACCAGATCCTTGCCCAGCTTGCATAAAGAACCGCATCCCACTACATTTCCATCGACTTCTGCGACGACGAAGAGATCAATCTGCCTATACAGGACGTCTCTTGAACGAGGGAGCATAATCCCTCTCTCTGCATAACCCTTGATCATCTCGTACAATGTCTCGACATCCTCATGAGATGCCTTTCTGCAAACCGCAGCCATGACCGCCTCTCCTCCTTACGCCCTGACAAAAAGTAACATGTGTATAAATATACATCAGAGCGTATAAAAGTTCAAGCGATTATTTAACGGTCAGCGCACCAATAAATTCAGCAAAAACTTCATTCCCGTACAGGACTCCCTGACTGCTCAAACGGTATCCGTCACCTGTGGCATCAAGGAGACCTGCATGCACCATTTTATGCAGCGGTCCAGCAAATATGTCTTCGATTTGTTCACCGAATTGTGCTTCAAAGCGGCTGCTCGATACCCCATCCAGCATACGCAGCCCCACCATCATGAAGTCTTCCATCGCCTCTTCTCTTGTGATCTGAGCCGTTTCGAGTCTCGGAAGACCTTGTTCTGCCTTCTCTATATAAGGATTCACACCTTTGACATTCATGTGGCGTTCACGTCCCACATATCCATGTGCTCCGGCACCGAGTCCGTAGTAATCTTCATTTCTCCAATACGTCATGTTATGACGGCTTTGCATTCCAGGCTTCGCAAAATTGCTGATCTCATATTGAATATATCCGGCATCCTTCATTCTCTGCATCAAATGCTTATACATCTGCAGCTCATGATCTTCATCCGGAAGAGGCAGCTGATTCTTCTGGAACAAGGTATGGAAGAGTGTATTCTCTTCTACCTTAAGTCCATAGATCGAGTAGTGAGGCAGATCAAGCTCCAGCGCTCTATTCACACTCTCCGAGAGCATATCAACCGTCTGGTTTGGCAAACCGAACATCAAATCAATAGATAAATTGGTCAGGCCCGCTTTGCGCGCATTTTCCAGGCTGCGATATACATCATCTGTATTATGAATACGGCCGATGCCGGTCAGCAGCTCATTCTGAAAAGCCTGTACCCCGAAGCTGACCCGGTTAACGCCTCCCTCTTTCATTACGGACAGCTTCTCCAGATCCGTTGTCCCTGGATTCGCCTCCATAGAGAATTCGATATCATCTGCCCAGTCTGGGAAGTAAGTCCGAACCGATCTCAGAAAGTAATCCATCTCATCCGGCTTCAATACGGTCGGTGTGCCTCCGCCAACAAAAATGGTTTTAATCTCACCTGGTGGTGTCTTCTTGACGGTATATTCCATCTCCCGCTCGAGTGCTTCTAAATATTTCATTACCGGCTGATCCTTCAGCACATAGGAATTAAAATCACAGTAGAAACATTTATTGGTGCAAAAGGGAATATGAATATACACCGCTTCGGGTGCGTTGTTAATCAATTTCGGCATCTCTGCTGTCATGCGGGTATACCCCCTCTAATATAAGTTAATAGAATCAATTTCATAATACCTTTAGTTGCTATGAAATTGATTCAACCTGCAAAAATATGCATGATCATTCATCGCTTACAAGAAGCCATTGTATCGTTAATGAAGAAAAAAGGAAAGCCGATACGGCTTCCCTTATTCTGTACATTAATTATCGTCAATCTTCAGTACCGCCATAAATGCTTCCTGCGGCACCTCTACATTACCTACTTGCTTCATCCGCTTCTTACCTTCTTTTTGCTTCTCTAGCAGCTTCCGCTTACGCGAGATGTCACCGCCGTAACATTTGGAGAGTACGTTCTTACGCATCGCCTTAATGGTTTCGCGGGCAACAACCTTCGTTCCTACAGAAGCCTGGATCGGCACCTCGAACATTTGTCGTGGAATCAGCTCACGCAGCTTCTCGCAAATGATCCGGCCGCGATGATACGCACGCTCGCGGTGTACGATGAAGGAGAGTGCATCGACCTGCTCACCATTCAGCAAAATATCCATCTTCACCAGATTGGACTGGCGATAGCCAGAAATCTCGTAGTCATAAGAGGCATAGCCCTTCGTGCTGGACTTCAGCTGGTCAAAGAAGTCGTATACAATCTCGGCAAGGGGAATATCATAGGTAATCGTTACCCGGTTGGAATCGATATATTCCATATTCAAATATTCTCCGCGCTTGGTCTGACACAGCTCCATTACCGTTCCAACATAATCATTCGGTACGATGATGTCAGCTTTGACGTATGGCTCCTCTACGTTATCAATCCGTCCAACCTCCGGGTAGTTCGACGGGTTGTCGATCTCCAGAACTTCTCCGTTCGTCAGGTTAACACGGTAAATAACGCTTGGCGCTGTAGTAATGAGCGGGATATTAAATTCACGTTCAATCCGTTCCTGAATAACATCCATGTGTAGAAGTCCAAGGAATCCGCAGCGGAATCCAAAGCCAAGCGCACTGGATGTCTCCGGCTCAAAGCTCAGTGAAGCATCGTTCAGCTGCAGCTTCTCTAGCGCCTCACGCAGGTCATTGTAATCGGACGTATCAATCGGATAGAGTCCGCAGTATACCATTGGATTAATCTTACGATAACCCGGCAGCGGTTCCAGAGTCGGATTCTTCGCATCGGTAATCGTATCCCCGACCCGGGTGTCGCCGACATGCTTGATCCCGGCTACGACAAAGCCTACATCGCCGACGTTCAGCTCGTCCACAATCGTCATTCGCGGCATGAACGCACCGACCTCGATAACTTCAAACGATTTGTTCGTCGCCATCATCTTGATCTTCGAGCCGGCCTTGATCTTCCCGTCGACAACACGAATGTATACAATAACTCCTTTATAAGGGTCATAGTGTGAATCAAAAATAAGTGCCTTCAGCGGATTGTCCGGATCACCTGTAGGTGCAGGCACGCCTGTTACAACCTGCTCCAAAATTTCTTTAATCCCGATGCCTGCTTTGGCGGAAGCAAGTACAGCTTCACTGGCATCCAGACCGATAACATCCTCAATCTCCTGCTTCACACGTTCAGGATCTGCGCTTGGGAGATCGATTTTGTTAATAACCGGCAAAATCTCAAGATCGTTATCGAGCGCAAGGTACACGTTCGCAAGCGTCTGAGCTTCGATCCCCTGAGCAGCATCCACCACCAGCAGCGCACCTTCACAGGCGGCCAGACTTCGGGATACCTCATACGTAAAATCGACGTGTCCCGGCGTATCAATCAGGTTCAGGATGTACTCTTCACCGTTATCAGCCTTGTACGTCAAACGTACGGCCTGAAGCTTGATCGTAATTCCGCGCTCACGCTCCAGCTCCATTTGGTCAAGCACCTGCTCCTGCATCTCGCGTGATGTCAGCGCACCGGTATACTCCAGAATACGGTCTGCCAATGTAGACTTACCGTGGTCTATATGTGCAATGATACTGAAATTTCTAATTTTCTTTTGTCTTGCCTGAATGTCTGTCATGCCTTACCCCCACAAACAGCCTAATGTCAATCATCTCATTATAGCAGTTAGAGGTACAGCCTTCAATATTTGGATCAGCTATTCCGTTACACCGTTAAAAAGGGAAACGACCCAGCGGATGCCGCTCTGCGATACCTGCTGGAGCAGACCGGCTGTTTTTTCGGCAAGGACATCAACGGCAGAAGCTTTAGCAGGCTCTGTAGTAAGTACATCCCTCGGTGTGACAATCTGAGGCTGTGCTTCAGGCAGGGAAGCAGATACCGTCTGCTCCAAATCACCGGACTGTGCAGCCTGTTCCTGCTGATATTCCTGCTGCAGTTGCTGCTGCAGGGCCACACCCTGACCTTGCTGCTCCTCAATTGAAAACCCACTACCCGCGATCTGCATTCCCATCAGCATTCCCAGAATGAGCAGAATTGCGAATATAATCAGCCTTTTTCCAAATGCGGCCATTATTCTTCCCCCAATATCAAATTTGCCCCTTGGAGCCTATTTGCCTGAATCCATTCATAGCTCACTTATCCTTTGTTTGCCGATGAGGAATCGTCAGTGCTCGCCTTCTCCACATTCTGATCTTCCATGTACACTTCAGCAATGATATCTGCCAGAGCTTCCGATGTGCGCTTCAGCTCCTCTTCCGTGTTATCGATGCCGCCGATTTCAACCAAAATACTGTTATCCGACAAGGACTGGTTATACTCGCCGTTATTTCCTCCCCCGCCGTCCTTGCCCCATACGCCTCTCGATACTCCGGGATACCTCTTCTCCATTTTCTTGTGCAGCTGTGCAGCGTAAGCCTCATTTTTCTCCCAGTTAGGGTTGTCATGACCGATGATGAAATACACTTTGGCATAAGTGACTCCATCAATCTTCGCCGTTGTCTTGCTCTTACGCTGAGAGTCGCGATGAATGTCAATCAGATACGTCAGCTCATCATTCTCCGCCATTGCAGACTTCACGGTTTCTCTTGAATATTTATAGGAATAGTTCCAGTTATAGTCCTCCTGAGTGGTTACATAGTCTTCCTGTGCGTGAACCGCACCTACCCCCTGCTTCTCAAGCTGTTTGCTGACAAAGGAACCTACCCTGAACACATTAGCACTGGCTTTACCGGACGAAGGATTCGTGCTGTCCGTGCCGAGCAGGGGATTATAAGCTTCATGTGGATGCGAATGATAGATGAGTACTGTTTTTTTGAGAGCTTCCTCCGGATCTTGCTCATCAATGACTTCACCAGGCACCTCCGTCGGAGGATCTTCTTCTGCTGATGGCAATTCTTCCTCTGTATCGTTCTCTGTTGGTTCAGGGGCTGTCTCTTCATCCCTTCCTTCAACAGAAGAAGCGACAAAACCGGGGTCCGGCTGATAATCCTGCGGAGCTTCCGCCATCTCATTACCTGATCCGCTTCTCAGCAATACCGGCTTATTGCTTGCCATACCGGGAATCTGACTTGCAATCAGGCTCTTGGGGTTCAACGGATCTACACCTGTCAGCAGTTCAAACACAAAGGACGTTACCTGTTCAGAAGTTAAGGTTGATTGCTGCTTGCCCTGGGCCAAATGCGGAATCTCCATACCCAGCACATCCATAAATATTCCGCTTGATATCGATCCGGCAAAGCCCTGCATGGAGGAGACTGGTGAAGTATTCAGTCTTCTCTCTGCCATCCCTGACAAACCAAGCAGAACAAAAAATAAAGCAGACACCAGTATAAGCAGCAATAGTGCACGCCCTGTCGCCAAAATACGAAGAACTCGTGCTCTCATTCTCGAAACATTCCAGGTTTGGATCTTATTCATAATGGGATTATTCCACCTCCGCGAGCCATTCAGCTTGAGTCTTGTAATCTCTCATATTTCAAAACTATGAACTCTCAAGAAGAAGTAGAACCGGAAAATAGCAAAAAAAGAAGACCGATAGATTCGGCCTTCTTGTTCAGATGGAGCTTTAGCTTTGCTGTCAGCACTTTGCCAAGTATCTAGCTGTGTATGACGCTGCTTAATGTGTATAGGACGCTACATTCTCCAGCTTCACAGCGTCATGCAAGGCGGCATTCAGGCCGCTTGCGATAATATTTGCGATATCTTCGATAAATTCGTCAATTTCCTTTGGGGTCACAATCAAATCATGTCCAAGCGGATCAAGCACTTCTTTTACGAGACCGAGTCTTTCCTGCTCACTGATCTCATTCAGCACCCCGAGAATCTGGCTGCCTGCATCTGTTTGCTTGTTGAAGTGAGCCTGCATGAGTTCAAAGGTGGTATTAACAATCGTTGAGGCGTAGCACACCGTTGGCACACCGATGGCAATACAAGGCACGCCCATAATTTCCTTCGTAATCCCTTTGCGCTTGTTCCCGATACCCGAGCCCGGATGAATGCCGATGTCCGCAACCTGTATAGTCGTGTTCACCCTTTCAAGCGAACGGGAGGCGAGCGAATCGATGGCGATGATCAGGTCCGGCTTGGTCAGCTCTACAATTCCCTGGATCGTCTCACTGGATTCAATACCTGTAAGGCCTAGAACACCTGGTGCTATGGCGCTGACTTCGCGGTAACCAGGGGATACCTGATCTGGCATCAGCTCGAAGTATTGCCGTGTAACGAGCGTATTTTCTACAACAATGGGTCCCAGAGAATCGGGTGTCACATTCCAGTTTCCTAGTCCGACGATAAATACCTTCGATTGCTTGTTAATGCCAATCTTCGCGATGAAATCTTCCATCTCTTTGGTAAATACGGCAGTAACCTGCTCTTGCAGAGTCGTGTCTCCATTCCGGAGCTTGGGCACTTCAAGAGTTACATAATGTCCCATAATCCGTCCCAAGCGCTGTGCTCCTTGTTCATTTAATACATCAAGCCGAGTTACTTTGACATCACCTAACTGCTCCACGTCCTCCTGGATGCCAGACATCTCTTGTACTCCGGCAAGCTCGCGGGCTTCGATAGCAAGATCGGTGCGTACGCCATACTTTTGCAGATCTAGTGTCATGCTGTGTAGTTCCTCCCTCAGTAAGTAACAAGTTTATCGTAGTGTGCGCCGAACAAGATCTTTTTTATGCAAAATTGCCAGTTGATCCTCTATTTTCACAAGAACATCACATATGTTATTGTTGCTTTTTGAGGGTGCTCGTGCTAGAATATTTTAAGTTGTGAAACGTTTTGTATTTCATAAGTATTGCCTTAACAGGAGGTGAATGTAATGCCAAACATCAAATCCGCTGTGAAACGCGTTAAAACTAACGATAAACGTCGTGCGCTGAACGCTTCCCAGAAGTCTGCACTGCGTACAGCTGTTAAAGCTGCTGACCAAGCGCTGACTACGAACGAAGTTGAAACAGCTAAAGCTGCGATTCAAGCTGCTTCCAAAAAATTGGACAAAGCTGTATCTAAAGGTCTTGTTCATAAAAATGCTGCAGCCCGTAAAAAATCCCGCTTGGCTAAAAAATTGAACGCTCTTACTGCTAACGCATAAGACTGCGTTTCTTATAATGACTAAGCAAAAATCCTGACCAGCCCGGCTGATCAGGATTTTTTAGTTTCTTTTTTTCATGTGAATGTCAAGTTAAGTTAAGCCTCGCCGCTGAGCTGCCACGTAATTCCGTACTTGTCACGAACCATGCCGTACAGAGGACTGAAGAAGGTAGACTGAAGTTCCATCAGCACTTTCCCTCCGTCAGCAAGTCCCTCGTAGATGCCCTTCAACCGATCCAGCTCGGTAGTCGTAATGGCAATGGTAACCTGATCGCCTAAAGTAAAGGGCTGTCCATACATGGAATCAGAGAACAAAATTTTGTTCCCGTCCATTTCCAGCGCTCCATGCAATACCCGGTTCTTCAAATGCTCCGGCATGGGTTCAGTTGAATTCGGAAGCTCACCATACGTCTGAACACCCAGATTCTTCGCCTGCAGAACCTTCTCGTAAAAAGGAATTGCTTCAGCACACTGTCCATCCAAATAAATATACGGTGATATCACCATTGACATCGTTCGCCCTCATTCCATAACAAGCGTATAGGCAAAAGACATTACACCTATCGATCCTATTATATCCAAATTATGGAGATGAATCTACCAGATCAGGCCCCTAACTTCAGCAGAAACAATTCAAGTCCAAGCACCTTATCAATAGCTCCTGTCTTCATCTGATAATCAAGCTCTGCCAGATGCTTCAGAATGACGCGCAGCCGGTCCGCCTGGAACTTCTTCGACTGCTCACCAGCGATCTTGACCGCATAGGGATGGAGCCCCAGCGTACTTGCAATTTGCTGCTGAGAATAGCTCTGGGAAGCCAGCTCTTTCACCTGCAGTATAATGCGGAATTGTCTGGCGATCAGCGCCATAATCTTGATTGGCTCTTCCTTCTGCTTCAATAATTCGTAGAAGATTTCAAGTGCATTGCTCAGCCTTAATCGAGCGATTTCCTCAATCATGGCGAATATATTCTGTTCGGTATTTCTCGCTACCATGGCCTCCACGTCAGAGACTGTAACCGTTCCTCCTGAACCCGCATAGAGACACAGCTTGTCTACTTCAGCAGATAAGGTCTGCAGGCTCGTCCCTGCTCTAGAAACAAGCGCATCGGCTGCTGGCTTCTCTATAACTACTTTCTGAGACTCCGCCTTTTTAATAATCCAGCCAATCAGTTCATCCCCCTGGAGTGCTCCAAAGGATAATACCGTCGCTTTGCTTTTCATCGTTTTTACGATTTTCTTGCGCTCATCCAGCTTCTCACCCTGGACCATAAATATAAGTATGCTGTATTCAGCCGGATTGTCCAAATAAGACGTCAGTGACTCCATTCGATGCTCCATCTTGGAGTTGTCTTTGCCTGCTGTAAACAGCTGATGATCCCGAATAAAGATCAGCTTCCGAGGCACCAAAAAAGGAACCGTCTCCGCTTCCTCAATCACTTGTTCAATAGGTGTATCGGCTGTGTCATATGTTGCTATCGCAAAATCACGATGAGCTTCTTCAATGAGCTGCTCCTTCATTAAATCTGCAAACTGCTTCATTTGGTATTTCTCTGTTCCATACAGCAGATAGACACTAGCGGGACTGCCGCCTCGAATTGCTTTTGCTGCTGCCTTTACATCACTCACTCACGAACACACCTCCATCCCTACTATCCTAACAGAAAAAAAGGAAGACAACAAAGGGACCTTGCCGTCTGTCCTAAACAGGCGGCAGGTCCCTATTGTTCAAGCATCTATATAAACACCGGATATCCGAAGACTGGCTCTAGAAACCATTCGGCCGGCGGTCATACGACGCCTTCCCTAACTTAATCGACTCATCAGAAACGATGGATCATCATATACTTATTCAGATGCTGCTTAAATGGTGTGGGCCAAGTCTTATTTCTTCGGTTCAGCATTCTCAGTATTTTTGCTAGTGCTTGGAGTGCTGCTATTTTGCGTTGATGATGGAGCTGCCGTACTGCTGTCCGACTTCACCGGTACAGCATAGCTGTGCTGTGTCGTTTTTCCTTCATTCTCTAGCTCATAGCTGTACGTCAAACTATCTTCAGACCAGTTTCCTTTGACCCAGGTTCCCTTTAACTCAACGGCTTGCAATAGCTTCTTCTCTTCCTTATTGGCTCCATCCAGCTGATATACGTTAAGCTTCGTATCTTTGACTTCAACGAGATACTTACCGTCAGGTGAGAGCCAATTAGGAGATATCGTCATAACCAGGCTTGGAAGATCCAAGCTTCTAAAGCCCTGGCTCTGAATCCCTGATTCATCGCCGCTGCTTGGAAGCTCACTTGCATCTGATGCACTGCTCTTCTCCGATGATGAATTGGACTGGATACTGAACGTGCCGGCATCCGTGGATCCCTGCTCTCCAGCAGAGCTCTGCCCACTCGTATCGCTTTGCCCTTTAGCATGATTCTCTGACCCCTGTGCACTACCCGTTTGACCGCCTGTGTTAGGCTCTGATGATGGTGAGCTGCTTGAGCTTGGGGCCGGTTTATGATCCGTAGTCGACTTTGACGGTGATTCGGATTGACTTCCCCCATTACTATTGCCTGACCCTTTACCTGAGCCAGGGGTAGGAGAAGATGGATCTTCCTCTTTGCTTGGAGCAGCTTCCCCGTCAGTATTAGGAAGAGCGGTTTCAGTGTCTTGAGCATGGTTGTCTCCTGAATTGGATGGTGACGGTACTTCTTCTGCTCTAGCTGTATCCATCTGATCAGATTCGGTCTCTTCCTGATCCGTACCCGCTGCCTCGGTCTCCGTATCGGCTCCCTTCAGCTTCAAGCTTGCATCTGCTTCTTCCGACTGAGAAGCGACGCCCCCGCTCCCGCTAGTAGGATCGGATTCCTGTTCCGTTTCACTCATCAGATGGGAGTCCACTTCGGCCTGATCCAATTGCTGCGGTTCATAATTATATACAGCAACACCGAGAATAACCGCCGCTGCTACAGTACCCATGATCATACGACCTACACGGGATTTTATCCATCCCTTTGAAGCCTTGGTCGACGGACGGCCTGGTAATACAGTCAGCTCAGGCTCCTTCTTCATCTCTTGAAGAGCACTTCCCTGTTCCTTCTTCGCACGATCTATTGCATCAAGCTGCGGCATAATTCGATCTACCAAGCTGAATGGCGGGGCTACATCAGGTAATGCTTCTAAATCCCGCGACAATGCTTTTAATATTTGAAATTTCTCGGAACAGCTCGGACAAGTCTTCATATGCGCAAAAATCTGCTCTTTTTCCTGATCGTTCAGATCATTATCGATATATCGGTGCATACTTTCCACCACCTCTTGGCATTTCATCTACGTTACACCACCTTTCTGGTACTCCTGTAATAGATTTTGCAGCTGCTGTCTGGCTCTAAATAAATAGGATTTCACTGTATTTAACGGCAGATCGAGACAATCTGCAATCTCGTTATAAGAGAGGTCCTGCAAATACCTTAATACGATCACGGCCCTGTGATGCTCAGATAGCTGATTAATCGCGGACTGGACATCCTTCGTTACATAAGTCAGCATCACCTCATGCTCGACATCCTGCCTGTCTTCAAATATCATTTCATGCTCATCAATGGAAACGGTCGGTTTGGTTCTTCTAAATTTATCTATACAAATATTAGTAACTATACGCTGCACCCAGGTTTTGAACTGTGCTTTTTCTTCGTACGAATCAATCTTGGTGTAAATGCGAATGAGCGCTTCTTGGGCAGCGTCTAGTGCATCCTGCTCATTATTTAAAATGTAGTATGCCGTTTTGTAGACGTGCTGTTCGATTTCTCGCAATAGGGTAATTAGAGCGTCGCGATCGCCTGATTGAGCGGCTCTGATGAGTCCCTGCTCTACCACAAAGGATCCCCCTCTCCTTGTATCTTTACAGACGCAGGTTATGCTCCATTTGTTGCATACATGCGTGATTAATGCTCATTTAATGGGCTGATACGGAATTTATGTATATAGAGAAAGCTGCATAAACCCCAAATTACGGACTCATAAGGGCAAGTCATGCTAATCCTTATATAGAAAATACTAGGTTTTTAAAGTAAAAGCTTCCTCTACAATATCAAAATTCTGGAACATCGTCATCCAAATTTAACTAGTTCATTCATTTAGACTGTTTGCTGAAGCCGTTAGTTCCAAGGTTCGGGATCATGCTGGGTATATTTACACTTCACGAAGAAAATGAAGAACCTTCATTCCCAAGCATTCGAGAACATCCTGCTCATGAAAAAGCGTCTAAAGACATGGAGGGGAGTGTTAGCCCCTTTATTTACCTATTCATCAGGAAAAATATGTTTATGCAGGTCAGAACGGGATACATATAATATATCTATTGCTTGAATTAAATGGATAGGAGAAAGAAACCTATTTAAGATAAGCGCGTCAAACTAAAATGTATAAAGGGAAATTGCGGAGGATATTCAGCATGAAGATTATTTACTCGTTACTTGGAAGTATTGTTACTGCTCTCGCACTCTATTTATGTGTATATCAATTAATGGACGTATTCTATTACAGCTCGTTGCCTGCTGCAGGTCCTGGCAGCTTCCCGGGTCTATCGGCAGCACTTGCCGGTATTTACTTATTTCCGGCAGTTACGCTTGTTATCTTTATTTTGTTTGTGATCATTTATAACAAGATAAATATACGTGGAATATGGTTTGGAGGTGCAGCCGGCTTATGGCTCTATTCGCTGCTGATGACACTTGCTCCATCGCAAGTATTCAATTACCTGCCTATTATTGCGATCATAGCGGGGTATATTTTGATCCAATCAACCTTGTCGGATCGTGTTCTGAACTGGACACTCTTGGGCGCCGCTTGCGGCTGGCTTGTGACCTACCTGATCATCATCGGGGGACGCGCAGTCCAGAACACACTCACCTCGTATTTTAACTTCAGCCCATCACAGCAAATCGTAGTGCTTGCTGGCATTTTAGTGCTGGGTATTGTCGGATGGCTGATCGGGATGAAAAAAACCAGAGCTCAAATTCGATACTAATTCTCTTAAGCTGGTCTCACTAGAGATCAGCTTTATTTTTGTGAATTTAGTGTTGTCTTCTTGAAGGTTGTTATAACCTATGCTAATGGGGCTTCTTCCCACTCCAGCTGAAGATCATGCCCAAAGCTCCTGATCTCATCTGCAGTTGCATGAATACAGAAGTCCTGCTTCGCACCATAGAAATTTAACACGTAAACTCCTTCAGAAGGGGTTTCCTGCCAGCTTAGCTGATAGAGATCCCTCTCGAACGATGTATACATTTGGTTTAATCGTAAACCATTTAAAATCTCTAAAGGAAACCCAGAGGTTACTTCGATATAATTTCGAATGGTCATATTAGTCCAACCGAGTCGATCAAGCTCATATTTAAGCTGATGCTTCCGAAAATACTTAAAGTGAAGCTGCGATCCCTCCAGCTCACCTGGTATCCGCCTTTTAATAGTAAATTCCACTCGTGTTCCCGCTTCTATACAGTCTCTGATTGCTGCGATATGTAACTCTCCTTTACTCCGTCTAATAGACAGCTCGTTCTCCCCATAAAAAAACGAACAGAAAACAAACCGTCATCCATTCGTCGTGAACATGAAGCTATTCAAATTATACCAAAATTTAATGTAATGATTGGCAAAAAATCGGATCCGGCAACCTGTTATGTTCTCCCCTTTAGCCTTCACTAATTGTCATTCCTGCAAGAAGTTCATCCCAGGTCGCCAGGGCATTCATGTCGGGAGGAACGTTCAGGGAACAGACCCGATCCAAATTCCAACCGGCATCAGTTATGCCATACTGTCCCTCTACCGGATTCAACACCAATATGCGAAACTCACTTAAGGTCAGCTGGGACAAAATCGCACGTAAATGAAAAGTCTCCTCATAACTCGCGGACCATCGGATAAACAAAGTGGAGGAGCTGCCTGCCAGTTTATCATAGAAACGCTGAATTCGCCTTTGCAGTTTCTCTTTATATTCCGGATAGAGCACTGACCAATGTTGACCAGGAACAAGGGGAAAATCATGAACTGAAATGATGTTGTACAAAGTATCCTTAATCATGTAGGACTCTACGAGCCCTCCCCGATCATGAAATACCGGATTTCCGTCCTCCAGCATAATATGAGTATCTTCCAGCACTTGCAAATTGTTCATCTCCATAAAGCCTTGATATCGATGCTGCAATAGTCTGTTCACATCGGACAGCCTCGTGGATATCATCCAGTCGAGCGGCAAGGATATTCTCCTTAGATTGTGCCGTCTCAACTGAATTGCAGGCGCACAGGAAATACCTAAACTTACGATAAGATCATAATTCTTTTTCAAATCCTGTACGCTCAAGGTCCACTCACCCTTTTTTCTTGTGAAAGTCACTCCCTCTCTTCTATATTATATAAGCAGCCGGCAAAATGCTTGGACTTCTCCCGTCCTCAGCATTTACGAGACTAACGACTAGCTCCTCTATCTCAACCCGCCCTTTACAAACGAATCAATAATCTGTCTTTGCAGCACCAGATAAATGATAAGCACCGGCAGGCTCGCTATCGTCGTTGCCGCCATCAGCGGCCCCCACATGTTTGCATCAGAAGACATGAACATCTGCAGCCCCTTCTGCATGGTTGAGTTTTCCATTTTATTTGTCACCAGCAGCGGCCAGAAATAATCATTCCATGCGGTAATAAACAGCAGGATGCTGATCGAAGCAATGGAGGCTTTTAAATTCGGGAATATCGTTCTCCATAGCACGGACCAATCCGATGCTCCGTCGAGACGAGCAGCTTCTATCAGCGTTTTGGGGAATGCTTTGAAGGCATTGTAGAGCTGCATCACCGCAAAAGCGGAAGCGACATTCGGTACAATGAGTCCCATCAATGTATCTCTCCAGCCCATCTCACTGATGACCACATAGTTTGGAATCATAATGACTTGAAACGGAACAAGCCATGTCAGTGCAATCAACCCATATATCAGATTACTCCCGCGAAAACTCCATCGGGTAAACGCATAAGCAGCAAGAATGCTGGTAAGCACCTGAGCCACCGTCTGTGCGATCGCTACCAGCAGGGAATTACTGATCATCCGCATCATCGGGATCGAACTCCAAGCCTGTACATAATTGTCCAGTGTCCAATGGGTCGGCCATAGTGCGGAAGAGAACACTTCTCCTTCGGGCTTAAGTGATGTATTGATCATCCAGTACAAAGGAAATACGGATAAGAAACAGAGCGCGATGAGAAGTGCATGCTTAAAAAAAGCGGTAAAGGTCCATTTTTTCAGACTCATGATTTCCCTCCTAGTCGTCAAAGAACGTCAGCTTCTTACTCAGCTTCATGAATCCGAGAGCAATCAGCCCGAAACCGATGAAGAGCACGACAGCGGCTGCAGAGCTCCAGCCTACCGCAAATGTCTGGAAGCCGTATTGCCACAGTAAATAATAGATATTCGTCGTAGAATCCAGCGGTCCGCCTTGAGTGAGCACATTGACATAAGAGAAGCTCCACTCGGAGGCAAACAAGATGCTGAGCATGCCCATGAACAGAATGGAGGGTGATAGAAGCGGCAGCGTAATATGACGAATCATCTGCCAGCGGCTGGCACGATCTATTTTGGCAGCTTCATAATATTCCTTGTTAATGCCGGTTAAGGCAGCAGAGAAGATAAGCGTGCTGAACCCGATAAGCTTCCAGCCAGTAATAAAAATGATAGAGTAAATGGCCCACCGCTCATCGGTGAAAAAGTGGATCGGTTCTTCGAGTCCAAAATACTGCAGCGTGCGGTTCAGGATGCCATTGGTCGGATGCATAATCCATCGCCAAATAGAGGATACGGCAACAGGAGCCATAATCATGGGCAGGAAGATGAGGGCCCGGTACACATTACGCGAGCGCTTGCTGATATTTTCGGTAAAAATCGCGATAAACAAAGGTACAATCAAGGAAAACGGTACAACACCAATGGTATAGATGAGCGTGTTGGTCAGCGCCGCTCCCATTTCCGGCAGTGTAAAAAGATTTTTGAAATTGTCCCAGCCCACATACTCCTTTGGTGAGGTAGGGAGCAGATTCCACTGATAGAAGCTGAGCTGGAAGGTCTCGATGAGCGGCCTATATATCCAAAAGCCCAGGGACAGAAGGACCGGCAGCAGATACAGATAAGGCTTAATTCCTCTTAAGCGGATGGCGAGCTTCTTGCGCTGCTTGTCCCGCGGTTTGGGCACTGAGTTTATACCCGGCAGTTCGGATGAAGTCGTCGTATCATAATTCACAATGCTGGTTCTCCTTTCGAGTGACCCTGATTTTGTTGAAGACAGAAGGAGCAAACTCCTTCTGTCTTCTGCATCAGAATTTATGGCATAAGCGATTGAGCCCGCGTCTGCGCTTCTTTCATTATGGTGGTGACGTCATCACTGGATTGGATAGATTTCTGCACTGCCTCCAGCAGGATCGTCTCGATCTGATACCAATTCGGTCCTGGATAAGACACCCATGGGGTAAGGCGGTCCAGCTGCTCCAAATTAGGCTTGATCAGCGGATTCTCTTCCACCCAGCCTTTTAAGTACTCCTCATCCTCAACAATGGACGGACGAAGAGGCAGATAGCCGATCTCGGAAGTAATAATGGTATAGCCGCGCTCACTGGTCACAAATTCGAGGAATTTCCAGGCAGCCTGCTGCTTGGCTTCATCGTCAGACAAAATAAACAATGCACTGCCCGAATTGACTGGTGTCGTCGGTTTGTTATCAAAGGAAGGCATAGCTGCCGCCTTGAGCTCCCAGCCTCCAGCTTCCGCCGCCGAGAGAAATGCACTCTGCAGCGCACTCGTGAACAGTAACATACCGACCTGTCCCTGGCTGAACGCCTCCATGACCTCACTGTCGTTCAGCTTGCTGCCGGCGCCGCTCGCAGTTATGTCCTGCCACATTTCAACGGCGCCAATCGCTTCCGGACTATCAAAGTGCAGGGTGGTACGGTCATCGGAGAGCACTTTTCCACCGTTGCTTCCAATCAAGGCCTGCACGATCCAGTCGTTGCCGATCGATCCGCCGATATGGACACCGGATGCGTCTGTAGCTTCGGCAATTTTGGCTGCATATTCCTTCACTTCCGCCCATGTAGCCGGCGGCTGCTCCGGATCAAGCCCTGCCTCTTCAAACAATTTGGCATTATAGAATAAAACAGGAGTACTAAATGTAAAAGGAAGACCGTAGGTCTTGCCGTCCAGCTGTCCGAGCTTCAGACCATTGGGCGAGAATCCTTCGAATGTCTCCGCAAGCTCGTCCGCCGGAACAATGTCCTCAAGCGGCTTTACTCCGAAATTGTTTGCAAAATAATCAAGACCGTCAAAAGTAAGCTGGGCTATGTCCGGGGAAGAACCGGCTGCAATATCGGCCTGGACCTTGGCATTAATGTCTGGCGAAGGTACAGGAATGCCTTCTACATCAATATCCGGATTGGCTGCTTCAAATTCGTCGATCAGCTTCTGGGTTCCATCCTTTTGTGATGCGGTTGCCAAGTTGTAGCTGTAAAATGTAATCTTCGTTTTTTCCCTTGCACCCTGTGCGCTGTCCGCTCCAGTTGCAGCTCCCGCCGAATCTCCGCTCGAAGCTGAATTTCCGCACGCAGCCGTTGCCAGAATCGTTAACGACAACAGCCCCGCTGTCCACATTTTTTTCTGCAGCATGGAACTTTCTCCACTCCCTCTAAGGTTTATAGATGAACTCGTGATTAATCCTGATGATGCAGCTGAGGCGGGTACGCCATGACATCGGTAACACCATCCAAATGGATGACTCTATATGAAACGCGGTCCTCGTTCACTGTAACCCACAGTATAAGATTGTCGTCAGCCCGTCCGATTCCATGGGCACCTGCTCCGGTGCGTCCCAGCTGAATATACGTGCGGTTCGCATCAGCGGTATACTCCAGTGTGTGAAAATGTCCGGCAAACACCGTGTATTCCCGGTCTTGCAGTATCGCTTCAAGACGTGCAAATTCTGCGCTGTCTGCTTTCCAGCCTGGCTTATGCATGCTGACGAAGGTATGCTTCACGTCCTTGTTGTCCTCTAATACCTTTTCGAAAAAGGCGAGCTGCTCAGCACTAATGCCAATGCCTACCTTACCCATGCTCTGCAGCTGCTCAGGCGTAAGTTCTTTTGTGATCTCCTCGTAAAATTCCTTCATATATTCCATCGTATGCTCAGGGTCCGCATGCACTTTTTCCGTTGAACGCTTGATAAGCTCAATCATTTCGTCCGGCATTTCTTCAAACGGATCTTCGGTATTCAAGGTAAGAAACAGCTGGTCCCCTGCACGGAAAGCATAGTATTCATGCCCCTTACGTTCACGCCATACATCAACCATAGCCTGCGTGCCGAAATCATGATTTCCGATCGTTTGGAAGAAGGGTAAGCCGGTTGCCTCGATCTGGGCATCTATGTATTCCCATTCCTCGCGCGCCTTGTCCGCGTCCTTCCAGTAGCCCTCGACCAGGTCACCCACAAACAAGACAAACTCCGGATTTAGATCTTTGAGAAGCTCAAGTCCTTGCTCGAATACACCCGGGGTCATCATCCCGCAGCGGTCGCCCATCACTGCAAAAGAATACTGGGCTGGCAGAGCTTCCGGCAGCTGTCCAAACCAAGGGCGCTTGCTTGTCTCTATTCGGCTCTCATCCACAAACACTTCATTACGCTTGCTGTTCACTTGAGTAATCATTATTGATTCTCTCCTCTCATATTTCGACTCAACATAAGTATGCAGGTTGTATGTAAGTTGTGTGTTAACGTAATACACCACTATTGTTAAAAAATAGCGATAAAAAAACGAGCCTGCTTATGGGCTCGCTGTGGACGATTATATAATTCCATTCATTATTAACGTTTCGTACGTGGCTGTATAGATCCCCGTAATTTCGGATCTTGCTGCATCTAAATCACCTTTTACAAGGGCTTCATACGCCTTTTGATTCGATTCCAGAGATTTGTAAGGCTGATGATGAGGAAACTGCTTGCGATAGGAGATCATTCGGTATAAAAATTTCCCTTTGGTTTGTTCGAGAACACCCAGCATATGCTGATTACGGATTGTGTAAATCATCGTTTCCACAAAATCCAGGTAGCTCACATAGTAGCCTGGGATATCACTAGAATCCTTAGCCTGCTGCTGCCGT
Source organism: Paenibacillus sp. TCA20 (assembly GCF_000732325.1). Taxonomy (GTDB): domain Bacteria; phylum Bacillota; class Bacilli; order Paenibacillales; family Paenibacillaceae; genus Paenibacillus; species Paenibacillus urinalis. The sequence continues at coordinate 37,830 of NZ_BBIW01000003.1, read as the reverse complement.
TCCAAGTGCTTCTGCAGCTCCTGAAGATCGAATTTCAAATTACGTCTTTCTACCGCGTTAATGACATACAGCTGCAGAGAGATCAGGACTTCCAGAATCTCGGTATACTCGCGGAAGCTGATTTCCTTAACCAACACGCCGCGTCCGCGGTAAGATTCGACAAAGCCTTCTGTGACCAATAATGAAATCGCAGCTCTAATAGGCGTTCGGCTCATACTCAGCTGTTCCGCAAGGTCGTTCTCGGAGAGCAGGGTTCCTGGCATATACTCTGCAAATATGATTCGGCGGCGCAATTCCTGATATGCTCTTGTTTCTAGTGTAGGGGAAGACATTTCCTCACAATTCCTTTGCTTTTTTTATTTTATGTTAGCAAAATAGACCATTTTTGAAAAGAGCAGACGGTTTGCCTAATATTACATTACCGTTTTTTGATTATATTCAGACTGATTACTTCACACGATGACACGTTCTCGGGCTCAATCTTCCCCAAGCTTACTCCGTATTTCCATCACTCCATCTCTTACCCGGATCTGAACCTCTCCCATCGTATCTGTGCGGTAAATTTCTGAGCCGTATTGATCCAGTCTGTCTGTAACCGTAGGATGTGGATGCCCATACGTATTGTTGACTCCGGCAGAAATGACAGATAGCTGCGGCTGCCAATAGGCAAGCCATTCCTCAGTCGTGGAGGTCTTGCTCCCATGATGTGCTACTTTCAGCACGTCCACCTGACTCACAAGCTGCGGCGGCGGCGGCGGTTGCTGCTTCGTTTGTGCCTTTGCCTCCATATCACCTTCTGACGAAGCAATAGAATGTTCTCCGGCATCCCTCTTGTGAGCCGTATCCTCATGACTGCCAGGTTCACTCTGTCTTCGCAGCCGATCCAATATGTCCAGCTCTGCCGCTGCATCAATATCTCCAGTAAATAGGAAGGAGCGATGCTCCATATCCAGCTTGAATACAACCGAATCATGATTCTGTTCCTCTGATACAGGCAAAGGCTTCTTGTCATCTGTCTCAGAATGTATCTCCTCAGGGGGAGCTTCTGGAGCCATAAAGGTAAGCCTCGTATCCTTGTCCGGCTCGTATACCATTCCATCATATGCTTCATATAGACGAACTCCTTTATCTAGTGCTGTCTGCAGCAGCTCATGAAAGGCGTCTTTATCTGTCATCCGTCCATTGAACATAAATGTTGAAACGGGAATATCCTCTAGCACGGCCTGTAGTCCCCCTGCATGATCATGGTCGCCATGGCTTAGGATCACTGCATCCAGCTGCTGGATCCCTCTTTTTTTCAGCAGCGGTACAAGCAGTGACTCCCCCACCTCATAGGGATCTCGGCGCTGCTTCCAGTCCTCCTGCTCTCCAAACTGGATTGTTCCTCCACCATCCACCAATATATGCTTGCCCGCCGGCGTTGAGATGAGAATACTGTCTCCCTGCCCAACGTCAAGAACAGCTACAATCCCCTCGGAGGCTCGGTAAGGTCCTTGGTAAGAAATGAACAGCCCAGCAGACAATATTACACACAGACCTGCCAACAGCACCTTGTGAAAAAAATGAAAGGGAGCACGAGCATAATACCCTGCCCCTTGTGGTCCAAACACGCTCTCCAGCTCGGGCCAGGCTGATGAAATTTGCAGCGCATCAATCGCTCCTTGAAGCCGGGTTTCGCCGCGAAGGAAGAATGCACCTGGTTTTCTTGGCATGATGCCAACAGCCTGCTGCCCTCTTGAATGAATCATGTGATCTGCCGTTAGCGGAATTGTATCCTCATCACGTGGCGTTAACGGCTGTCTGCTGATTCTCCATTTTTTAAGTAATAAGAAAATAATATATAGTACCAAGTAATAAGCTGCTACCGCCATAAAATGAGGGGTTGCCCATATGAGAACAAATTGCTCAAAGGTGTTCAGCCATGCGACAAAATCGAAGGTCAGACTATTCAGCCATTCCGTAATCCATACAATCGGCTTCGTCGCGGGCTCCCACAAGTAGACGAGAGCCAGAGCAAGAGTGCCTAACGGCAGTACAAGGAAGCTGATAAACCCTACGAGCAGAAAATTAGCTCCAAACGATAATAACGAAAACTGATTAAAATAATAGACTGTCATTGGAAAAGACAGCAGCTGTGCAGCGATGGTTACAACCGCCGTGCCGGACAAGATCTTCGGCCACTTGGCAAAATGCGGAGTAAGCAGTGGAACGAAGATCATGAGACCTGCTGTTACCAGAAACGACAGCTGGAAGCTCACATTCACCAGCATGTAAGGCTCCACCAGCAGCATAATAAGAGCGGTTAGACAGAGAATGTTCAGACCATCCTTCATGAGACCTCTTCTTGCCATATACAATCCAATCATCGACATGATTCCGGCCCGGACGACAGAAGGTGAAGAACCGGATATAAGCACATAGACAGGCACTAAAAATAAGGTGATCGTCAGTGCTGTCTCCTTACTAAGTCTGCATTTGGACAGTACAAACAGCAGTGCAGAGACATAAATGGCGACATGCATTCCTGAGATGGCGAGAATGTGCGTAAGTCCCAGCTGCGAGAATTCACCGTAGGTATCCGGGTCTATTTCATCCCCAATCCCGATAACAAGCCCTTTCATATAACCGGCATGCGGCTCCTCGAACATCGCCTCCATCCTGCCTCCAAGTTCTTCTCGCGCTGCGTCGCTCCATCGTAATATGACATGTCTATCAAAGAGAGTGTCCAGCAGGTCATGCTCTATACTGTCTATTCCTTTGGCTTTCACAAGCCAGTGAATTTGTTGCGTATGCAGATACGTTCTGTAATCAAAGCTGCCATAATTACGGGCCTCTCCTGGAGCTTCCAGCGTGCCGGTCATTGTGAGTGTATCTCCTCGCTGCCATGCGTCTGCGATGGTTTGCTCCTGCTCTTCAAGCAGCCTGATCTGCACCTGAATTTTCTCATTTAGTATAGGAGCAGCTTCTGTGGGCACATCATTTTCTTTTTTAACTGATCCTTTATTCCTTCCTCCATATGCTCCTTCCCCATCCGTTATTACTTCTGCTCCCTCATCTGTGCCCGTCTCGGCAGAGCTTTGCAAATTCGGATCTAGAGCTCCAATCTCTCTTGCCTTATGCGCAAGCAGCACAAACTGCACTCTGTCTCCATCCACCTCGACTTTGGATGCAATTGTACCTTGAAGCTCAACCGTCATTCCAGGTACCTCACCCTCAGCCTGTTCCATGTAGGCGGGAAGCTCAGTTACGTTCTTCAGATCATTCCATTCATAATAAGTACAGGACAGCACGATGCTCGTCATTAAAACTGTAAGCAGCATTCCTCTAATTTCTGTGAAGTAGAACAAAATACCGAGAAACAGGATAACACCAAGTACAATGGCATATAGTCTTAGCCCATCATATAGATGAGCTGCACTGCTTCCTACAATCCAGCAAGCACAAAATAAGGCCAGCGGTCTCCCCTTCAATGGACCCTCCTTCCTGCAGCACAAAAAAAGAACCCCGAATACAAGCCACATTCCCCTGGCTGCCTTCGAGGTTCTTCCTCTTCATTATAATTGTTAAGGCTCACTTTCGAGCCATTAATCCGATACGGTCATCAGTGTTTCTCTTGGTGGCTCATACCCGCTGAGCGAACGGAATGTAATCCCTTTATGCTCCATCATCTGGCGAACCTTGCTCGTATCCTTCGGATAAGGTCTATGAAATACAATTTCTGTAATCCCGCTGTTGGCCAGCATATTTGCACAAGTCCAGCAGGGCTCATCCGTCACATATACAGAGGAGCCCTCCCGATCGGCTCGGTCCGTGAACAAGAGCAGATTCTGCTCGGCATGAATGGTGCGGACACAGCGCTGCTTCTTCACCATAACCTCCTTGCCATCCTGGTTCGTAAGTTCGTATTCCTCGGAGATCATACACCCAGCCTCTGAACAATCCGGTACACCCATGGGTGCTCCATTATAAGCTGTACCGAGCAGCTTTTTTCCCTGTACGAGTACGGCTCCTACATGTCGGCGGGGGCATCTTGAACGGGTAGATACCATATAAGCGATATCCATGAAGTAAGTATCCCAGTCTTTTCTTATGTCTGCACACATCGTTCCTCACTACTCCTTAGACATTGATTACGCTGTTACTGAATCAATTTCATAAACATAAAAAAGGTGAATTTGGAACTATATATAGACAAGTAAAACCATTTTGATCTATATATACTCTTGATTAAAGCAGCCAAATAGCAGCCAAAGGTATTATGAAATTGATTATATTAATTAATATATAGATAGGGAGACATTTTCTCCAGCATCTTCATGCCGATTCCTTTCACATTCGTCAAATCACTCAGTTTCTGAAAAGGGCCATGCTCAGCACGATAATCGATGATCGCCTGTGCTTTCTTCTCACCTATACCAGGAAGCTCCATCAGCTCTGCCAGCGCAGCTGTGTTAACAGCTACCTTGCCTTCAGCAGCAGAATTTACCCCTGCTGACTCTGCTGACGCTATAGTGTCAGCGGCCGGCTCTGTATTTTGTACCGCTTGTGAAGAGCTTAGATCCTCCCCTGCAACACGGTCAGCCTCCATCATCTCTGGTAAGGGATCCACTGCCTTATCACTGACTGCCTCTTCCACCTCGCTTGAAGTTACGTGTGCCTTGGCAGAAGGAGTACTTTCACTTACAGACTGCCCATCTACAGTTTGCTCACCAATACCCAATGAAGCTTCTGTCTCCGTACTCCCATCAGCCTTCGTCTCCTTGCCCTCAGCTGACCCAGCTCTATCCTCCGTATTTGCATTCCCTTCATTTACAGATAGGGCAACTCTGTCACTGATTTCGGTCCATTCTTCCGTGCCCGAATCACCAGATCCTCCAAACAATATGAGCGCGCTTGCAGACAGAGCTGTCAAGGCTATGGCAATGGTTCCTCTCTTCACCTCATAAAACCTCCTAAACTATTGTGACATTGATGTAAAATTTGTCGTCATGTAGTCCAAGACCTGGTGCATACACTAAGAAGAACGTAAGCCTGCGTAAGTACCGTAAAGCAAGAAAGGGGGAACCTCAAGATGTTGAAGGTTGGATTTATCGGAACCGGCAGCATGGGAAGTTTACTCATTAACGCCTTCCTTGCTTCCGGAGCACTTGACGCTAGACAAATCGTGGCAAGCAATCGGACACATGCCAAAGTTCTAAAGCTTTCATCCATCTATCCGGGTCTGAAAGCCGCTGAAACCAATCAGGAAACCGTCATGAAAGCAAACTTCATTTTCTTATGCGTAAAGCCGCATGAATTTAAAGAAGTTGCTCAGGATATCAAGCCCTTCATCAAACCGGAGCATATTCTTATTTCGATTACGAGCCCGGTTCAAATCCGGCATTTGGAGTCCGTACTGCCTTGTAAAATTACGAAAATCATCCCTAGCATCACTCATTTGAGAGGAAGCGGGGCATCTCTATGTATTCATGGAAATCGAATGAAGGATGAAGATAAAAAACGGGTCGAGCAGCTGTTCTCCTATATCAGCAGACCGGTCCAGGTAGAAGAAACTTTTACCCGGATCAGCTCTGATCTTACCAGCTGCGGACCCGCATTCATCGCTTTTTTTCTGGAGCAATGGATCCAGGCAGCCGTGCAGCATACCGGAATTGATCATGAGGAAGCCACTTGCCTGGCCAGTGAAATGCTCCTTGGAACAGGTAAGCTGTTAACAGAAGGAGCCATGACACCGTCACAGCTCCAAAAACGTGTTGCCGTCCCTGGCGGTATTACCGCCAAGGCACTAAATTTACTGGATTCCAACCTAGCTGGCGTATTCGACCAATTGATCCAGGTGACGCATGCAAAATACGAAGAAGACCTGGAACAGCTGGATGCCGAATTCGGAGCGGGTGAAATTAACCGGCAACAATATTAACAAGCTTGCCTGGTACAGCAATCACTTTACGGATTGTTTTGCCAGAAAGTGCTTCTTTAATGGCAGGCAGCTCTAAACTATGGGCTTCAAGTCCTTTGGCATCGAGGTCAGCTGCCACGTGTGCACGCTGTACAATCTTACCATTGATCTGAATAACGATCTCGACTTCCTTATCTACTGTGAGTGATTCATCGTAGCCCGGCCAAGCAACATAAGTCACGCTCTCTTCATGACCAAGGCGGGACCACAGCTCTTCTGCAATGTGCGGAGCAAGCGGTGACAAGAGCTGAACAAAGTTCTCCATTGCTTCGCGCGGAAGACGCTCTGCCTTGTATGCTTCATTGATGAAGATCATAAGCTGACTGATCGCAGTATTGAAGCGCAGGTGCTCCAGATCGTCGGTTACTTTCTTAATCGTCTTATGCCATGTACGCTTGAATTCCTCGGTGCCTTGATCGCTGATCTTCTCGTTCAGAGTGCCATCCTCGTTGATAAACAGGCGCCATACGCGAGCCAGGAAGCGGTGTGCGCCTTCAACGCCATTCTCGTTCCAAGGCTTGGTCGCTTCGAGCGGTCCCATAAACATCTCATAAATACGCAGTGTATCCGCACCAAAGTTATCAACGATATCATCTGGATTAATGACATTACCGCGGGATTTACTCATCTTCTCGTTATTGGTTCCAAGAATCATACCCTGGTTCACCAGCTTGTGGAATGGTTCCTTCGTCTCCACTACGCCCAGATCATACAGCACTTTGTGCCAGAAACGAGCGTACAGAAGGTGAAGCACTGCATGCTCCGCTCCACCGATATACAAGTCTACCGGCAGCCATTCGCGCTGCTTCTCCTTCGAGACAAGCTCCTTGTCATTGTGAGGATCAATAAAGCGCAGGTAATACCAGCAGCTTCCCGCCCATTGCGGCATCGTATTCGTCTCACGGCGAGCCTTCATGCCCGTCTCCGGATCAACAGTATTAATCCACTCCGTTACGTTAGCAAGCGGAGATTCACCTGTGCCGGAAGGCTTGATTTGCTCTACATCAGGCAGTACCAGCGGCAGCTGATCCTCAGGCACAGTCTTCATCGTTCCGTCTTCCAGATGCAGAATCGGAATCGGCTCTCCCCAATAACGCTGACGGCTGAACAGCCAGTCCCGCAGACGGTAGGTCACTTTGCCTTGACCCTTGCCGTTCTCTTCAAGCCATGAGATCGCAGCTGCGATCGCTTCTTCGTTATGCAGACCATCGAGGAAGCCGGAATTCACGTGGGCTCCGTCACCTGTGTACGCTTCTTGTGTTACATCACCGCCGGATACCACCTCGATAATATCAAGGCCGAATTCCTTGGCGAATTCCCAGTCACGGCTGTCATGACCCGGAACGGCCATAATCGCACCTGTACCATAACCAGCCAGTACATAGTCTGCAATCCATACAGGCAGCTTCGCCCCGTTTACAGGATTGATGACATAAGCCCCTGTGAACACACCTGTCTTCTCCTTCGCAAGATCGGTACGCTCGAGATCACTCTTCCGTGAAGCCTTCTCAATGTATGCTTCAACGGCTTCACGCTGTTCAGCTGTTGTGATGTCTGCTACCAGTTCATGCTCTGGAGCAAGTACCGCATAGCTTGCACCGAACAGGGTGTCTGGGCGGGTTGTAAATACCGTAACCCCTGCATTATGACCTTCGAGAGGGAAGGTCACCTCCGCACCTTTGGATCTTCCGATCCAGTTCCGCTGCATATCCTTAATGCTCTCTGCCCAGTCCAGTTCGTCGAGGTCATCAAGCAAACGATCGGCATATTCCGTAATTTTCAGCACCCATTGACGCATCGGCTTGCGCACAACCGGGAATCCGCCGCGCTCACTCTTGCCGTCGATGACTTCTTCGTTAGCAAGCACCGTTCCCAGCTCTTCACACCAGTTTACCGGCACTTCGGATACATAGGCCAGACCTCGATTGTACAGCTGGATGAAGATCCACTGCGTCCATTTGTAGTAATCAGGATCGGTCGTGCTGATCTCACGATCCCAGTCATAAGAGAAGCCGAGTGATTTGATCTGACGACGGAAGTTATTAACATTCTTCACGGTAATATCCCGTGGATGCTGTCCTGTATCAATGGCATGCTGCTCTGCAGGAAGTCCAAAGGCATCCCAGCCCATAGGATGAAGCACGTTGTAGCCGCGCATTCTCTTGTATCGGGACACGATATCAGTTGCCGTATAGCCCTCTGGATGTCCTACGTGCAGTCCTGCACCTGAAGGATAAGGGAACATATCCAGGGCATAGAACTTCGGTTTGTCCGGATTTTCCTCTGTCTTAAATGTCTTGTTCTGATCCCAGTATTGCTGCCATTTCGGCTCAATTGCCTGGGGATTATAGCCGTGCTTCGGCTGTTCTTTCTGACTCAATGTACATCCTCCTCGTCATCATAACCAATAAGAAGAGCGTCAATCGTTATGGTCCTGACAGACTCTTCCTCGCGATTACAGAATGGTTCAGCCAGCCATGCGGCTTGCAACGAAATGAATTCTATAATCAAAAAAAACCTCCGCATCCCATAGCGTGTCATCGCTAGGGACGAGAGGTTGTAATTCCCGTGGTACCACCCTAGTTAGCGGACAAACGTGCTTCGTCGTCCACTCCCTTAAGCACCCTGTAACGGCGGTGAACCGATGAGGCTTACCAAATGCTGTACAAATAGCTTAACCTCATATCTCCAAGGCGAGTTCATAGTGCTCCGGCAACCAGCTTGCACCATCCGCTGGCTCTCTGAAATACACAGGCGCTATTACTATTCCTCTTCATCGAAAATTCAGTAATAATCGGGATCATTATACAAGATTGACAAGGATAAAGTCAAATATTGACGTTTTGGAGCTTGATTTCAATCTCGCTTTTAATGGTCAGTATCATTGTCCGACTTACAGTGCCGTATCATCCACGCTGTCGAGCCATTCTTCAATCGTTCCGATCACCGAGGTGACACAGCCTTCTTCAAATGGAGAGATCAGGCCCGCGATGGCCACCAGCTCCGTAAAGGATTTGCTTCCTCCCTGACGACAGAGATTCAAATAATCGGCCCATGCCGCAGCATAATCTTCTCTCGAACGCTTCCAGAACTGGAATGCACAGATTTGAGCAAGGGTGTAATCAATATAGTAAAACGGAGAGCCGAATATGTGGCCCTGCTTATGCCAGAAGCCGCCTTGCTCCAGATAACTGTTGTTCTCGTAATTGCGGTGCGGCAGATACTTCCGTTCGATCTCACGCCATGCCTGCTTCCGTTCTGCTGGAGTCGCTTCTGGATTCGCATAGACAAAATGCTGGAATTCATCTACCGATACGCCGTAAGGAATAAAGATAAGACCGCTTGCGAGATGCTCGAAACGGTATTTATCCACTTCATGCTCGAAGAATAGCTCCATCCACGGCCAAGTGAAAAATTCCATGCTCATCGAATGAATCTCGGCAGCTTCATGTGTCGGGAACATATACTCAGGAACGCCAAGGTCACGGCTCTGATACACTTGAAAAGCGTGGCCTGCCTCGTGGGTCAGTACGTCAATATCTCCGGATGTTCCGTTAAAGTTCGAGAAGATAAACGGAGCTTTGTAGTCTGAGATGAACGTGCAGTATCCACCGCTGCGCTTTCCTTTTTTGCTGACCAGATCCATCAGCTCATTATCAAGCATAAAGTTGAAGAACTCACTCATCTCTGGTGACAGCTCATCGTACATCTTCTTCCCGTTCTGGACAATCCATTCCGGGTCCCCCTTAGGCGTTGCATTCCCAGTAGGGAAGACTACATTCTCGTCGTAGTAGTAGAGCTCGTCTACGCCAATCCGATTACGCTGACGCTCCTTGAGCTTGGAGGCTACCGGTACGATATGCTCCAGCACCTGAGCGCGGAATTTCTCAACCATTTCGGCGTTATAGCCAATACGACTCATGCGGGCATAGCCCATCTCTACAAAATTGTTAAAGCCCAGCTTGATCGCCATGCTTGTTCTTACCTTAACCAGATCATCATAGATGCGGTCCAGTGTTTCCTCATGCTCGCTCATAAAGGCAGTACGTGCTTCCTCCGCCCGTTTGCGCATGGAGCGATCCGTTGATTCGCCAAATGGGATGAGCTGGGATAGTGTACGCTCCTCACCTTCAAACTCAATCTTGGCTGATGCAATCAGCTTGGAGTATTCCGTTGTCAGCTTATTCTCAAGCTGCAGATCGCTAATGATGTCAGGGCTGAACGTCTTGATCTCGAGCTCGGCGAGCTGGAACAGCTGCTTCCCGAAACGGGCTTCGAGCTCTGGACGAAATTCGGAATGGGCTAGGGCATCATAGTACTCAGTTATGTATTTCTGGAACAGTGGTGTTGTCTCATCGGAGAAATCTTTCTCAGCCTTGTAGAACTCATCGTTGGTATCCACGGAATGACGAATAGAGACAAGTGTAAGCTGTGTGGCGACGGCTCCTCTGAGCTTGTTAAGCTCATTCATCGCTTTGGCCTGATCGTCCGCATTCTTCGCCTCGCGAAATACGGTAAGCAGACTGCCAAACTCTTGTTCAAACTGAGCTACATCCGGTCTTTCATAACGATATTCACTAAATTTCATCGACGTTACACCTGCCCTCTCTTGATTTCCTACCCATTATATCCCAATTAGTTGTCCAGTTCTATGGAGTAAATGAATTTAATTGATATGTGGTTAAAAAAGATGTGAAATATAAAGAGCACCCCCGCAGCCCGTCATCTCAAGATGATCCGCACTGCAGCGGTGCCTCTTATTAGAACATATAATCTACCTGCTCATTCAAGCTCAGGCTGCCCGGTTGTAATCTGATACGTCGACGTCCAGAGGAAGCTCATTGGCGCGTGCTTTTTGTGCAGCTCTGAAAAAGACAACAACCAATACAACACTAATGACTCCTCCTGCTATATACGAAGCATCCATGCTCATACGGAAGCCAATCTCTGCATTCAGGATATAAACCATGGTTGTGTACAGCATTAGAGCTCCCGGAATGAGGGCTACCCAGAAGTTTTTCCGTGCGACATACAGATACATCGCTCCGACAAACAAGGCAATGACACCCGTTGCTTGATTCGCCCAAGAGAAATATCTCCACAGGATGTTAAAGTCAATCTGAGTCAGTACGATCGAAATAACGAAGAGCGGAACAGCAATGATCAGACGTCTCTTAATGCTCAGCTGCGGCAGCTTGATATAGTCTGCAATGATCATTCGTGCACTTCGGAACGCTGTATCGCCTGAAGTAATCGGCAGGACAATAACACCAAGCACAGCAAGCGTACCCACATATGCACCAAGGGTCACCTTCGCTACCTCACTTACAACTAACCCGGTGCCTCCTTCTGCAAGCAGCTCATTTAAGCCAACCGGACCTTGGAACAGGCTCATCGCTGCTGCAGCCCATACCATGGCAATAATCCCCTCTGCGATCATCATACCATAGAAAATTTTGCGCCCTTGCCCTTCACGCTGTGTTGTCCGTGAGATAATCGGTGTCTGCGTCGCATGAAAGCCTGACAAGGCACCACATGTAATCGTCAGGAATAACAGTGGGAAGATCGGCAGATTATCCGGGTGGAGGTTCGTCAGCGTCAGCTCAGGAATTGGGGCTTGCTTAAAGATCAGCATAGCTCCGACACCCACTGAAGATATCAAGAGCAGTGCACCAAAGATTGGATAGAAACGACCGATAATCTTATCAATCGGCAGCAATGTAGCCAGAATGTAGTAAACGAAAATAGCGATGAGTATAATTCCCATGCTGATTCGTCCTTCTATCAGGTTATGAATCAGGCTCGCTGGAGAAGTGACGAACACCGTTCCTACCAAGATCAGCAGCAAAATAGCGAATGCGTTTACAACATGCTTCATTACTTTTCCAAGGAACTTACCCGCAAGCTCAGGCAGGTGGGCTCCGCGGTTGCGAATGGAGATCATACCCGTTAAATAGTCATGTACCGCTCCGGCAAAAATACAGCCGAATACGATCCATAAAAAAGCAACTGGTCCGTATAACGCTCCCATAATCGGGCCAAAAATCGGGCCGACACCTGCAATATTGAGCAGCTGAATCAACGAGTTCTTGCTTGTGCTCATCGGCAGATAGTCTACACCGTCCTGATTTACATAAGCAGGGGTCGAACGTGAATCTTTAACCCCGAACATCTTTTCAATATATTTTCCATACGTGAAGTAACCGAGTACCAACAGCAAGATTGATATGATAAATGTAATCAAAATTACCGCCTCCTTATGAAATCGCTTACATTCATTATAATTAAATGAGCAAGCGAAGGGGCAATTTACGATTAACATGTCGTAATCTTGAGACAAGACGCATTAAATCTGCTATGAAGTGCATCAGACATGTGATGAAATGCAATGAATGAAGATCCCGGCTCTGTTATAATTCCATCGCTTCGCGGAACGATTTTGCATAATTTCGGCTTACGGCAAGCAGCTCACTGCTTCCTTTCAGTTCAAGCTGATATGCCCCATTGAACCACGGAACCAGCCTTTTTACATATTTCATGTGAACCATATAGCTCTTGTGAATACGAAAGAACGGGTAGAGCCTGAGCTTTGCCTCCAAGTGCTTCAGCGGCGTTTTAACTTGATGCACTTGATGGACAGTAACAATCTTTGTATAAGGCTCTTCACGAGATAGATAAATGATGTCATCCGGGTCAATAAAGTGAATCTCTCCTTCTTCCTCGATGGACAGCTTCCCACTAGACTTCATTTGCGCAGGAGATGATGACTCCTGATGTGGACTAAGAATTGCTCTCTCCAATCTCTTGACGGTCTCAGCCATGCGTTCTTCGTCAATCGGCTTGAGCAGATAATCGAGCGCTTCGACTTGAAATGCATCCACTCCGAACTGAGGATAAGCCGTTGCGAACACCATCTTTGGCGGGCTCTTCATCTTCATCATGGCTTCCGCGGCCTGCAGTCCGTTCATAATGGGCATTTCAACATCTAGAAATACCACATCAGGCTGCAGTTGAATTGCCTTCATGACCGCCTGCTCCCCCGACTCTGCTTCTCCTACTAGCTCAACTGAGGAATATTGCGCCAATAGATACGCAAGCTCTTCCCGGCTATACCGTTCATCGTCCACAATTAAAGTTCTGATTCTCTCTGTCATTAGGTAAGATCCCTGCCTTTCATTGGTCTGATCTCCCGCTTGCAGATGCTGGTGGAATGAGGAACTTCACTTCCGTGCCTGCTTGCTCACTGCTCTTAATCTCTAGCGAAGCTCCGATACCATACATCAGAGTCAATCGACGGGATACGTTATATACTGCAAGCCCGGTACCTGTTGAGGATTCTATCTTCTGTGTGCCAAGCTGACTAAGCCGTTCCTCTCTCATTCCTTCTCCATTATCTCTGATCAGCACCGATACACCCGTCACGGGATCATCGGTGATTTCGATGTGGATAACACACTGTGCTGTCCTGTTACGGAAGCCGTGGCGGATACAATTTTCCACAAGCGGCTGCAAAGTAAGTGGCGGAACCATGGCCTGCAGGGCGGACTCCTTGACATCATAATGAACTGTAAGCTTATCCTCAAACCTTATTTCTTCGATATTTAAATAGGAGCGAAGATGCTGAAGTTCTTCTAGTAGCGTCGATTGTTCCGCGGTGGCTGCTGTCAGATTCTTGCGGATATAATCTGATAAGCTACGAAGCAGCTTGCGAGCCTTGTCCACGTCTATTCTCGTTAATGACAAAATCGTGTTCATCGTGTTGAACAGGAAATGAGGATGAATCTGTGCCTGCAGTGTCTTAATTTCAGCCTCCCGTGCGAGCTCTTTGGCTTCAGCCAGCTGGGCAGCTTCCAGCTGGTAGCTTAGCAGCATGGTGAGTCCAGACATGAGCTCCGTTGTTACATGGGTTATATCCTTTTTGCTGCGAAAATAAAATTTCAGGGTTCCCACTGTCTGGCCCCCCTGTTTTAACGGACCTATGACTGCTGCACCGAGCGGACAGCCCTGCTTCTGACAATGAATCTCCTCGTTGTCTACAATGAGCATTTCTCCCTGCTCAATCACATGCCGGGTCACCTCCGTCTGCAGCGGCCGTCCTGCCACATGATGATCGTCTCCGATTCCAATATGGGCCAGAATAACATGCTGATCGGTCATAGCGATAGCACTGGCCTTAACCTCACTGAACAGAATTCGGCATACCGCTTCAGCTGATCTGAGCTTCATTCCCTGCCGCATATATCCGAGCGTCTGACGGGCAATACGGAGTGAAGTCTGTGCCTGCTGAGCAGCTGCCTTCTGCTCCTCGTTAACGACAGAGCGGATAATAAGTAAAAAGAGGGCACACCCGATTCCATTCGCAACGATCATCGGAAGACCGATATACCCTACTAGGCTGAGTGCCTGCTCAAAAGGTCTTGCCAGCAGCAGAATAATTAGCATTTGCAGGGATTCAGCGACCGCTCCTAGGATGAGTGCTTTCGAGAACCGGATCTGTCCTCCTGTCTTACGAAATACCCCTGCCAGTATTCCAGCCAATATCGTGGCAAGCCCGCACGCAAGGCCAGTAAAGCCTCCCAAGGTAAAACGGTGCAGGCCGGCAACCAAACCGGCACCTAGCCCAATCTTCCATCCACCAAAGAGACCAGCCATCACGATGCCAACGACTCTGGAATTAGCGATGGCTTCCTCCTGAGATACCTCAAGCATCCATTTGTTGAGGGCCAATGAATCAGGATGTACGGTAAGTCCGGTATAGGTTCCGATGATACCCAGTACACCAAACACCAGCACCGCTTGCACCTGTTGAACGGAAGTCAGCTTGTCCAAGCTCAGCATGGTCCGAAAAAAACGCAGCCGGGATACGATAAACGCAATCGTTACGATGATACCAATACGCTCCGTCATTGTAATCAGCAGTTCAAACAAGGTACTCCCTCCGTTTCCTCAGCAGATCAAGGCAGCTTAAGACAAAAATACGAGGACTCCTATTGAAGGAACCCTCGCTAGATGATGGAATACTCCCTATTTTATCATAGAGGCTTAACTGCAACGAAAAATAACCGCGAAGCGTCTTCCCCTGCAGGCTTCCATTCAAAATCAGCATAAATCTGTACATCTGAGAAGCCTGCCTTGTGCAGCTCCAGCTGCATCCACACCGGATCATACGCCCTTTGATTATGAATCTCTTCGAATCGACGGTACATATCCCGTCCACTCTCTTCGGCTCGTGTAAAAATGCTGAGATGGTGCTCAATCTCATACGTGGGACGATGGAAGTCACAGGTCCATATGTAAGAAATTGATTTTTCATCAAGCACAAAGGGCTGCTCCTCATCATAACGAACAAACGTATTCGGATGGTGTACATCAAACAGGAATACTCCGCCCGGCTTAAGGCCGGCATAGGTTTTTTGGAAGGTCCTTACGATATCTTCTTCTTTGAGCAAATAATTGATACTGTCACAAAAAGAGATGACCGTGTCTGCCTGCTCCGGCAGCTCCCAATCCCGCATATCCTGCTGAACCCAGCGAATGGTACCTTCTCGGAAAAAGCGGTTCCCTTGCGGTGACTCGTCCAGCTTCTGCCGGGCAACAGACAGCATATCTGCAGATAGATCGATGCCTGTCACTTCAAAGCCCGATTTAACAAGCGGGATCGTAATCGAACCGGTGCCGCAGCCGAGCTCGACAATGCTTTTTGGTATGCCATGCTTCTCCCAAGCTGTTCTAGCAAACCGCAGCCAATCCGGATAGGGCATATCTTCCATAAGTTCGTCGTATACATAGGCAAATTTCCGATAGGACATGTTTGACACCACTTTCATATGAAAACTTAGTGTAAAAAGTTTGAGTTAATAATCGAGATGAGCTCAGCTGATTACTTATGAGGGACATTAATTCTGTAAGTGGAGCAAGAAAAAATTTGAAAAAGATGATAAGGTCGCGCTGCGTTCGCTTTTTGGCTGAATCTCTCCGGTTGACTTCGTCAAAAGTCGTTCTTCATCCAAAAAGCTCACTACCACGTGAACTCATTTTTTTCAAATAGTCGTTTGCTTGTTCACAGAGGAATTAAACTCCCTTATTCCGCATCTGCCGAAATCAGGCTCGCTTATTAAAAAACCCTTTTTGCACCCAAGACGGGGGCAAAAAGGGTGGGTGCTCCTGCCTCTATGTTTAGAGGCAGGAGCACCCATAAACACCCGTACATGATTTAGTGTGAAAGCTTCGCTTCACTCGAATCATGCAAGATCACAATTCATAAAAATCAAAATCATAAATTTAACGCAATTTACCCAGGACAAGAGGGCTACTTATAAAGTCAGCTATCTCTCTATTCAGCTGGCTTATCCTCGTGACCTGCAAGGTAAGTCCAGTTCTCTTTTTGCGTCACGAGTCCATCCTTCATCAGCTTCCCAATCGCGCGCTTAAATGCAGACTTGCTGATGCCGAATTTGGACTTAATGATGTCCGGTGGAGTCTGATCGGAATAAGGCATCGCTCCATTTGGGCGCTCCTTCAGAAAGGCTAGAATTCGATCCGAATCCTCGGTTCTTCCAATCTCTTTACGCGGAGCCATACCCAGGTTCACCCGGCCATCCTCTCGCACCAGCGTAACCCGTGCTCTCACCGTTTCACCCAGTCTCAATAGACGGCTTCGCTCGGAAGAATGAATCATCCCGATTGCGCCGAAGCCAAGTACACCGCCATGCACCAGGACAAAGGTACCCATCTGCAGCGGCTTGTACACCGTAGCTTCAACCCACTCATTCATCCAGCTCGTCGGCGCATGAAAGGCCAGTGGTGCAAGCTCGCGCTCCCCGGCCAATTTGGCCCGAAGCCGGCCCTGCTTGTCATGCTCCATCATAACAAAAACCTCATCGCCAACCTGAGGATGAAGTTCTTTCATTTCCGGCAATTCGCGGATCGGCAGCAGCAATTGGCGGCCCAGCCCCATTTCGAGAAAACATCCTAGTCGTGGATGAACGTCTGCCACCACCAGCTTTGCCATCTCACCTAAGGTTAGGAAAGGCTTCTTCATCGTAGCCGCCAGGCGATCCTCTGTATCGTAAAAAATAAATACTTCCAGCTGCTCATCTACCTTAATCTCGCGTGTCAGCTCTGTATAATGCAGCAGTACATCCTCGCTGCCCGTTGTCAAAAAATACCCGTACGGCGACACTTCCCGAGCGACCGGGAGGGTAACGACCGTGCCTGCAATTAAACTCATACCGTATTCACCACTTTGGCATCAGACCAAAGTCTTTCAATATTATAATACTCGCGTTCATCGCGATGGAATACATGAACAACGACATCCCCAAGGTCCATCAAAACCCAGCGGGCGGAGTTCATGCCTTCGATTCCGTTAATTTTTACGTTCTTTTCTTGCGCACGTTTACGAACTTCTGTCGCGATCGCCTGAACCTGGGTATCTGAGTTACCGTGACAAATGACAAAGTAATCAGCGACCAAAGAAATACCTCTAAGGTCCAGAGCAACAATGTTCATTGCTTTCTTATCGTCTGCCGCATCCATCGCCATTTGAAGCAATTCGTTAGATGATACTGTCATGGATCAACCTCCAATTGGATTCGTAAAATTTTGTGATACTTTTAATTGAGCAATAAGATCATTACGCGTAAATAAGGTTAAAGGGTAAATCACTTTTTTTAATGAAATCAGATGTGTTATGGTGCCGTCAAAGCCAGCGAGAAGTGCTTCCTCAAGGCTATGCTCCGCCAATTCGCGAATATTATGCACCCCCGGAAAATCACGCCCCGGCTCTATATAGTCCGCCAGACACACCACCTTATCCAAGAGAGACATGTTGACTCTTCCAGAGGTATGCCATTTGATCGCATTCAGCACCTCTGAATCCGTCACCCCATAGTCCCGTTCGGCAACAAAAGCTCCGACCTCAGAGTGCCACAGCTGTTTGTCGTGCAGAAGAAGGTCCTGATTCAGTCCATTTTCCCGAATAACCTTCTCCATTTCATTAACCGGCCAGTACTTTGCAACATCGTGCAGAATGGCAGCCAGATCGGCTTTACGGGGATCAGCACCAAAGCGTTCTGCCAATATTACCGCTGTTTCCATGACTCCTTGTGTATGTTTCCAGCGCTGTGGCGGCATTTGCTCAGATACGGCCTTAATCAGATCATCTCGGCTCTGCTGCATACAATCCGCTCCTTGTAATATAATCAAGCACCGCTTTGGGTACCATAAACCGAACCGATCTTCCCTTCGCCAGCCTGCGTCTAATCCCTGTTGATGAAATTTCGACCTGCGGCATGTCGGCATGAAGCACATGCTCCTGTAAGAAATCAGGCAAATCATCGAGATGCAGCTCAAAGCCCGGGCGGCCTACTCCTATAAATGTGACCAGCCTCGTCAGATCTTCGATTCGTTCCCATCGTGACAAATAATTGACCATATCCGCTCCAATAATAAAATACAGTTCGATGTCAGGATGCTGTCTTCGAATGATCTCCATGGTATCTATGGTATAGGATACGCCGCCGCGTTCGATTTCGACATCAAGCACTCGATAATCCTCGTACTCTTCAGTCGCAAGATTCGTCATCTCGAGTCTCTGCTCTCCGGTAGCACCTGCGGCATGCTTATGCGGCGGAATATGAGATGGCATAAACCAGATTTCATCCAGCTTATACGCATCCTTAACCGCCTCCGCTGCCATCAAATGTCCCATATGAATCGGATCAAATGTTCCGCCCATAATTCCAACTTTCATGCAGTGAACTCCTTTTTGTACTGTACTCGCTGTCTTCGTATGCGTTACGGAAGTACGATTTGCTTGTTATCACGCGATTCTTTGTACAGTGTAATCGTGTTACCGATAATCTGCACAATTTCGCTGCCCGTACGTTCTGCCAGCTCTTCTGCAATTTCGTGCTTGTCATCCAGATTGTTATTAAGTATGGAGATCTTCATCAGCTCGCGCTTCTCAATCGCTTCTTCAATATGACGGAACAGATGCTCATTAGTACCGCCTTTGCCGATTTGAAAAACAGGGTCCAAGTGGTGGGCCTGTGAACGAAGATATCTTTTTTGTTTTCCAGTTAACGTCATTATATTTGCTCCTTAAACTTTCATTTCGTTATCATCAACTCACGAGGTAAAGCTGGCGAGAACTGCCCTGCGCATCGCTTCTACAGGTGCCTGTACGTGCAGCCAGTGCTCAAACGCAATAGCACCTTGATATACAAACATGCCGAGACCACCGTGAGTAATGCAATTTTTGTGCTTGCTGTCTGTCAGCAATTTGGTTTCCAGCGGGTTATAGATGAGATCACTGACGACGATCCCTTCAGGGATATGCTGGATGCTGACCGGGGTTTGATCCGTATGAGGATGCATACCTACTGATGTTGTGTTAATTAAGATATCGGCCTGTGCCAATACCTGTTCCGCGCTATCTATACTATACCCATTAACATTGCCGAGCACCTTAAAATCCTTGGCCAGCTCTTCCGCCTTCTCCGCTGTGCGATTGAGAATGGTCAAAGACTGAGGCCGTTCCAATAGAAGAGCATAAACGATTCCGCGTGCGGCTCCGCCAGCCCCAATGACAACCACATGCTTGCCTTCAATCGTAGAAACTGCTTCCTCCTTCAAGGAACGCACATAGCCGACACCGTCTGTATTATACCCGATGAGCCGCCCCTGCTCGATTACCACCGTATTTACTGCACCGATGAACCGGGCACTATCATCCAGTTCGTCCATATAGGATAGGATATCCACTTTGTGCGGAATCGTCACATTGAATCCGCGGAAATTCATCGCCTTCATTCCCATTACGGCTGCCTGGAGCTGATCCGTCTCCACATGCAACGGAACATAGGCCCCCTGCACACCGGCTTCCTGCAGTGCAGCGTTATGCATTGCAGGAGATTTGCTATGGGCAATGGGATTCCCGATAACACCAAGAAGATAATACCCGCTGACGGGGCGGGCAAGCTCTGTCGTCAAGTTCATAGTTTATTCCTTCCTCCCATGAAACTCTTAAGGCACACAGCTCCAGGCTGCAGCTCGATTAGATCAAGGATGGCCGAACCATTACACGAACTCCGCGAGGCGCATGAACGGCGACAAGTGCACCCGTCTGCCCATTCACTTTAATCCAGCCGAGACCAGAGATGAACACATCACTGCGGCTGCCTTTGGAAATACGGATGTCATGTCTCGTCCACTCCGGCAATTCCTCAAGACCTTCACGTGTTGGAGGTGATAACAATTCACCTGCATGATTCTCAAACAGCTCGTCCGCTTTTTCAAGCTTCGTCCGATGAATCTTAAGTGTATTATTCGTGTACAGAGTGAAGGATTGATGCTCTCCTTCAATAAAATCAAACCTTGCAAGTCCACCAATAAACAGGGACTGGCCGCTGTTCAATTGGTATACACTCGGTTTAAGCGGTTTGTCCGGCATGATCGCCTGCAGATCTTTACGGGATACAAGCTCACTGTAGCGCCAAGGATACACGATTCCCGGCGTGTCAATAATGGAAGCCCCATCATCGAGTGGAATATGCACCATATCAAGTGTCGTACCAGGGTATCTAGATGTTGTAAGCTCCTGCTCTAGATCACTGTAATCACGAATCAATCGATTGATCAGTGTCGACTTCCCTACATTCGTCGCACCCACAACATATACATCCCGATCTGCACGATGCATATTCACTGCTTCTAGCAAGTAATCAAACCCCTGATTCTGTTTCGCACTGCAGAGTACGACATCCACTGTACGAAGCCCTTGAGCCTTGGCTTGCTGCTGCACCCAGTTGCGTACCTTGTTCCAATTGGTCACTTTGGGCAGCAGATCTGTTTTGTTCACCGCGAGAAGCACAGGATTATTCCCTACAAAACGCTGTAATGCCGAGATCAAGCTTCCTTCAAAATCGAACAAATCTACAATATGAATGACGAGCGCATCCTTGTCGCCGATCTTACTGAGAAGCTTCAAAAATTCATCCTGATCAACGGTCACGGAAGAAGCTTCGCTGTAATTTTTTATACGAAAACAACGCTGGCAGATTACAGGATCACGATCCAGCGCTTTCATTGGAGTATATCCCGGCAATTCAGGGTGTTCTGTTTGCAGTGCGATTCCACATCCACTGCATCTCCCCAGGCCGTCATGCGTATGATTCATTTTTTCTTTTCCTCCTCAAGCCATAAACCTTTCCTGCGCAGGCGAGACAGTGCAATCCGCTCAACCCGTCTATTAAATTTCGTCATCCATCCTTCATCCGCTATTGCGATCGGAAGCACGAGGACAGTATACAGTCCCAGACGATTTCCACCGAACACGTCCGTCAGCATTTGGTCACCGACAACGACCGTTTGATCCTCAGCCAAATTCATCATTTTCATTGCTTTGCGAAAAGGTATATTGGAAGGCTTTCTGGCCTCGTGAACGTATTCAATCTTATGGGGTGTTGCAAAAGTGGATACACGGGTCAGCTTGTTATTCGACACGATGACCAGCTTGAAGCCAGCATCTCTGACCTTCTCAAACCAAGCGATCAGCTCAGGCGTTGCTTCAGGAGCCTTTGCTCCGACAAGTGTGTTGTCGAGATCCGTTATAATCCCTCTGTAGCCCTGCTCATAGAGCGCAGCCAAATCAATATCAAATACCGTGTCAACCCGCAGCTTGGGCATCAACATTTCAAACAACATGTTCACCTCGTTTTTTCATACGACAAACTATAACATAATCTTTACGGTTAGTAAAAAGGCAAACGGGCACGGGGCGCTTACGCCCGTGCCGTTCTCAGCCTTTTTTTCATTTGTCCGGCAATCCGCTGGACGTCCTGCCATTCATTCTCTTCAACATGGCTTGGGCTGTACCTTGCCATCTCGAATTGCTTCAATAAGGAATGAAGCTCACCTGCGACTTGCGGGGCTTCAGACTCCCATCTTTGTACCGATTCTCTCAGCGTCTCATGCTCGGACCGCTTGAATCCCTTGCGCCTAAATGAACGTATCCATCGTTCAGTCTCAATGACTACCTTCTGGTCTGGAGTCAGCGGTTTGCCTATTCGTAGCCTTAGTAAATAGAAATGGAGAGAAAAACGATTGCGCCATAGCATGTAACCAGCCCAAGCGGCAAGTACTGCTCCGGCCGCCCAAATCACAATCGGACTTACCGTAAAGTCAGAGCTTTCTGTATTCTGCACAGGCTCTGCGAGTTCTTCCTCCTGCTCTTCTTCTTCAACCTCCGGTGTCTCTGCAAGATCCGGCTCTGACTGTTCCGTCAGCAGCGGCATATTGAACCCCGGAGTGGCTTCAACCGGAATCCAGCCATATTCCTCTCCGAAGTACACTTCTGCCCAGGAATGGGCATCCGCATTGGTCACGGTATAAGACAGGGTTGGTGTGTTGCCTGTTGCCTGCGACAACGCCATGTCCTCTCCAAAGGCTGCTTGACCCGGAGCATAGCCTTTTACCCATCTTGCCGGAATGTCCAGAGAGCGTGCCATCATTACGAGAGCTGTTGAGAAGTAATCGCAGTAGCCTTCCTGTATTTCGAACAGAAAGCTGTCAACAAAATCTGTACTTTGTTTCAGCGATAAATTGGGATTGTTTGTGTATGAGAAATTCGTTGTTAAATATTCTTGCAGTAAACCGACTTTTTCATACGGAGTTTCGGCTTCAGCCGTAATTTCCTCAGCGAGATTCACTACCCGGTCAGGGAAGTTATTCGGAACCTGCAGGTAGTTATCGTTCACAGAGCTGCTGTACAGATCTTCGTGAGTCTCTCCAATCAGTCTTTCAACAGGAACGAGAGGAACCTCCGATACAATGGTATAAGTCGAAGGGTAGCTTAATTCTCTAGGATTAGAATCCCAGTGAAGCTCAGCTTGGCCGCTCTTCCAATCCAGCTGATTAAATTCCGTCTCACCATTAATTGCCTGAACCTGACGAATGGCATAAGCTCCAAAAAGCACGGGATAGACATCATCATTCAGCATACTGACGGTCTGGGTTACCTCCCTGGTCTGTATAGAGCCCCTATCTCCGTTCTCTAAATCATTACCCGATTCTACTTCATCAAACTGTCTTCTTGAAGTCGATGGCTCTTCCCATCCCGTACCCGAGTACTCATCCCGAGTCTCTCCGCGCCAGTAGCTTCGCTCTGTCGTAGTAATTGTCATTACAGGAGAGTAATCATAATTGAAGCCTCCGCCCAGGCTGTTATCCTGCCTGCTGTATCCGGATTCTGAGGCAGAATTGAGTCCGCCTTCTCCTCCAGGCGTGCTGCTCGCAGGGATAACATCCCCTCGGTAGTTCACCCAAGCTGTATAAGGATCCGTTAGAACTGGCGGAACTTCAGGCATATTTACTCCCGCTACAATAATCAGTGCAAAGATGACGACCACGTTAGCGATGACTTTGAGCGGATTCCGTCTGAGCCTTTTCCATCCCTGTGGAAACTTAAGCTGGAACCTGCGCAGATGAAGGCATACAAGCCAGCCCATGGCGGCAAACACGATCCATGCCACCTCTTCCCACAGAACAGCGACTGTAAAAGAATCCAGGATACCCATAGCAAGAATGTTAAGTCCTACAAATACAAGAATTCGCTTGGCATTCACTGCTAACCGAATAATACATTCCAGCATCACCCAAGTGCTTACAGAAAACCAGATATAAGGATTGGTCGCAAGCACAAATTCAATAAGCCAGCTCGACTCTTCGTCAGGGCTAAAAATGGAGTAGGATGAGAGCACATAATATAAAATGAATAACAGAACGATTGCTTTAATGACAAAACGGTACGCCTGCTTGATTGGAAAAATAATTTCTACCAGACTAATGCCAATCAGCGTCAAAGCGACCAAGCTGGTCGTTTCTTGAAACCAGATCGGCTCCGTATAAGCTACCCATTGCATTCCGATCATGACGATCCACAACAGGGCGAATGCATTGTACCAAGACCCTACAACTTTGCCAGCCCATGTTCTCATAGACCTCCACCTCCCATCGCTGAAGGCAGCTCTTGCAGATCAGACACCGCATATCCTTTGATCCCGCGTCCACGAAGAAGTGTCAGCCATTCACTCTTATGCGCCTGGCTCGCACGCTGCTCGATACGAATATGAGAAGCAGTCATTCCGCGTGTACCGGCATATCGAAGTGATTCCAGAACATTTGCATTATCCAGCGGCGAGATGAGTACAAAAAACGCGCCTTGCGGAAAGGACCGGATGGAATCTTGAATGCTGGAGAGAAGATCACTTGTGCCTGTATAATCCAGATCAACAAGATGCTGAACCATCTTCTGACGCTCATTCTGACTGTCCGTAGGCAGGAACAGCTTGGTCTCCTCACTGATGGTACACAGCCCCATGCTCAGACGCTCACGATTGCCATATTCAAGGAGCGAGGCAGCAGTGGAGACGGCAAGTTCAAATTGCTCCGAGCTCTTGTAGCCCTCCTCAGTCGCATCCAAGACCAGAATCGTCTTCGGCAGCGACTCATGCTCAAACTCTTTGGATTTCCATTGTCCCGTCTTGGCTGTCGCATTCCAGTGTATGCGAGATAACCGGTCTCCATAGACATAGTCTCGAACTCCATTAATTTGCGTGGTTTCTCTGCGGGACCGTGTGAGAGCAGCCTGTGGACCTGACAGCCGAGAATTTTGATCGTAGAGCTGCCAATACGGAATAAATACGGTTCTTGGAAGTACTCTGAAGCTTCCGTAGGCGTTAAATGTCCCTTTATGCTCAATAAGACCGAAAATATCTTCGCTAATACATTCTGTCTCCATAAACTTGTATTTGCCCCGCTCAAGCGGAGGGGTAAGAAAGACCAATTTCCCGCTGCCCCGCATATTCGGAACAAGACTTTCTTCAAATGACCAGGATTCTCCGTTATGACGCTTGAGCACTTCCCTCACGATAACGTAAGGTAACGGCAGCAGCCCTGGAATTTGAAGGCCAAGCTGAACGTGCACCTGATCTCCTGCATGCAGCAGCTCTGTATGTTCTCCGCTCGAGGTTAATTGCCGTGTTCCCACAGCTCTTCTGGCGCCTCCGAATTGGCCAATCAGCAAGTAGATGCTAAGCAAGGTGACCATGCCAAACAGCATAATGGAGGTCTTGCCTCCTTGAAACAATACATAAAATAAACATATGATCCAGACGAAGAGCACAATCCACGCTTTAGATTTCGTATATCGACCTGTGCGATAGCGAACTGACTTCAGCATAATATTCAGCGCTCCAACGATACAGGAACATGCTTCTGTTCAATAATTTGGGCAAGAATTTCTTCCTGGCTCATTCGATCCAGTCTTGCTTCAGGCTTCAGCACAACCCGGTGCGAGATGACGTACGGAGCAAGAACTTTAACGTCATCTGGAATGACGTAGTCTCTGCCGTTCAAGAAGGCATACGCTTTGACCGCATTCATGAATGCAATGGAAGCACGAGGACTAGCCCCGAGCAGAACGGAAGCATGCTCTCTTGTGCTGCGCACAATTCCAAGCAGATAATCGGTTACAGCCTCGTCCATATAAACACTTCGAATTTCTTGCTGGACTTCGGCAATTTGATCCATGTGGGTAACAGGTCTAAGCTTAT
This sequence comes from Paenibacillus sp. TCA20, assembly GCF_000732325.1. Taxonomy (GTDB): domain Bacteria; phylum Bacillota; class Bacilli; order Paenibacillales; family Paenibacillaceae; genus Paenibacillus; species Paenibacillus urinalis. Next base: position 12,255 of record NZ_BBIW01000003.1, on the reverse strand, counting down.
CTGCCGGTTGTCCTTGCTGATGCTGTCTCAATAAATGCTTCTCTGTTGCGGCATCAGGATAGCCAAGGCTGATCTTGAGCATAAACCGATCCAGCTGAGCCTCTGGGAGCATATAAGTTCCTTCAAAATCTATTGGGTTCTGTGTTGCGCACATCATAAACGGTTTAGGAAGCTCATACGTGTCTCCATCGACCGTGACGCTTCGCTCCTCCATGACTTCAAGCAGGGCGGATTGCGTCTTTGTGGTGGCACGGTTAATCTCATCGGCGAGCAGAATATTGGTCATGACCGGACCAGGTCTGAAATAAAAACGCTCATCCCTCGGATGGAACACGGATACACCTGTAATATCACTCGGCAGGATGTCAGGATTACATTGAATTCTGCGGTATTCTCCCTGCATGGAGCGGGCTAACGCCTTGATCAGCTGAGTCTTCCCCGTCCCGGGAACGTCTTCTATAAGAACATGCCCTCCAGCCAGCAGTGCTGTGAGCAGTAATTGTATTTCAAAAGATTTGCCTAATATAGTAGATTCGAGATTCGATTTTACTTCGGATATGATCTGCATCGATTCCTTACTTACGGGCATGTACGTATGTACCTCCTAATAGGCAGTATATTTTCCTTTTATTGTACATGAAGTGAGTAGGCAAAGTACAATGTTTGCTCTACCTTTTTTCATATTGAAATTGCTAGATTTGAAACTATGGGGTTTAAACACGACTCTCGAGCTTCGATAGTGTAACTTACTCATCCTTGTTAAGCAACAAAAAAAGACGAGGCATTCTTTCTCTGCCTCATCTTAGCTTTATAACGAAACCCATTTTATTAAGCTCAGCCCTTCGGCTTAAAAAACAAGGCAGCCAGAAAGGAAAATATAATAGCCGATGATATGCCTGCACTGGTAAGATTGAACACCCCTGTGATGACACCAAGCCATCCATCCCGCTCCAGCTCGGTCAGCGCTCCATGAACAAGCGAGTTGCCAAAGCTCGTAATCGGTATCGAAGCGCCGGCGCCGGCGAACTTCACTAAAGGATCATACCAGCCCACCGCATCCATAACTGCGCCTGTTACGACCAGTGTGCTCATCGTGTGTGCTGGAGTCAGCTTGAGTACATCGAACATGAGTTGTCCGATCACACAGATCAGTCCGCCAATAAGAAAAGCCCATAGAAACTGCATGTCTTATTCCTCCTCTCTCTCAATAGCTACGGCATGAGCGATACAAGGGATCGTTTCGCCCTGCTGATAAGACAAAGGAGATAATAAAGCGCCTGTTGCTACAACCAATACTTTATTTAATTCCCCTTTTTTAATTCTTTTGATTAAATGTCCGTACGTTACTGTTGCAGAACAGCCGCAGCCGCTGCCTCCGGCAAATACATACTTCTGAGTGTTGATATCATAAATCATGAGTCCGCAGTCGTTGAACTCTGTCTGCTCCATCGGTATTCCTTCCTTTTGAAGCAGCTGCTTAGCTATAGGCAGTCCAACCGAGGCGAGGTCTCCCGTCACGATCAAGTCATAATATCCAGGCTCCAGTCCCGTATCCCGAAAATGAGATATGAGCGTGTCGGCTGCTGCAGGTGCCATCGCTGCCCCCATGTTATAAGGGTCCTTGATGCCCAGATCCATAACTCGTCCAATGGTTGCACGGCGAACGACAGGTCCGCTGCCCGTCTTGCTTACAATGGCGCAGCCGGAGCCTGTTACTGTATTTTGCGCTGTAGGCGGCTTCTGAGCCCCATATTCCGTTGGAAAACGGAACTGCTTCTCAACCGTACAATTGTGGCTTGAAGTGCCAGCCAGAACGTAATCTCCGCCTCCCGAATCGACAATTAAGGAAGCTAGCGCAAGGCTTTCCATGGACGTTGAGCAAGCGCCGAATAAGCCTAAGTATGGAACACCCAGTTGCCGCGCAGAAAATGAACTGCTGATGATTTGGTTCATCAAATCACCACCCACAAAATATTGCAGTTCGTTTTTCGATATGTTTGCGTTAGCGATCGCAATTTGAGCAGCCTGCTCAAACAGCCGACGCTCCGCTTTTTCCCATGTTTTTTCGCCAATCTGCAGGTTGTCATAGATGTAATCAAAATCCTCGGCCAGCGGTCCTTCCCCTTCTTCAGGTCCCACCACGCTGGATGTACCGATGATGCGCGGCTTGTTCTCAAATTCCCAGGTTTGTCCTCCGACTCTTCTCATAGATGGTATCCTCCGAATCCAAGGCAAGCGTAGATTATACCAATAATAAATGCAGCAACGACACCAAACACGATGACTGAACCAGCGAGCTTGAACATGTTGGCGCCTACCCCGAGCACAAGACCTTCAGCCCGATGCTCCAGTGCAGCCGAACACATGGAGTTCGCAAAGCCTGTAACAGGGACCGCGGTACCTGCTCCAGCAAATTGCGCGATCTTATCGTATACACCGAGGCAGGTTAAAATAATGGAGATTAGAATCATAACCGCCACGGTCGGGCTCGATGCTTCCTTCGAGCTCATATCGAATCCGGCAACAAAAGCCTGCTGAACACACTGACCTATGAAGCAGATGAACCCGCCTACAAAAAAAGCTTTGATACAATTCTTAAGTACTGCTCTCGGCGGTTCATGTTTTTTGGCAATTTTCTTATATTCCTTCGTATCAAGGGATAGCGATGGCGTATTTGAGCTAGTATCTTGCGATGGAGACTGCGATTGATCTGGAATCGTTGACACCCCCTCTTACCGTCTTAAATTTCACTCGGGTCTTTCACACTGTTTACCGAGGATAATTTAATTATGGTTAAAGCCCGCAAATGTTATGAATGGTAAATCATCCTTTCTTGCAGGCTTTATGTGCAATAGAGCATGGGGGATTAAATTTATTTTGTTGTAAAAAGGGTCGATCAGGCATTATTTATAAAAAAGCAAAAAGACAGTTAAAATAAACAAAACGCCGAGCATAATTAATCCTTTTCGTACATGAGGGTCCATATCGATCGCATACTCCCTTCATAAGTCGGCTGAATTTTATGGTTTCACAAAGCTATGCACTTCAGTATATGCACTAGGCACTTGTCATGTGAGTCCGCTTCATAAATCCTCATTCTTATTGGATAGACAACCGAAGATCGTCCGTTCATAATAGAGTAATTGAACAGTGGTACATAAAGAAGTACTTACAATCAGAAGGAGAGATGAAGATGGAGAATAAAACCAAAGAATTGTTTAAGACGCTCACCGAATTCCCTTCGGCTCCAGGATTTGAGAGAGAGCTTCGTGCATATGCCAAGGGCCTGATGTCCCAATACACGGAAGAATTCGTACAGGATCGGCTTGGCAGCTTGTTTGGTGTACTTCGCGGCAACGAGCAGGGCCCGCGGGTCATGGTGGCTGGTCATTTTGACGAGGTCGGATTTATGACTTCTGGCATCACAGAAGCAGGTATGGTTAAATTCCGCCCGATTGGCGGCTGGTGGAGCCAGGCTGTTCTATCACAGCGTCTGCAAATTATTACTCCAGACGGCCCGATCACAGGTGTTGTAGGCTCAACCCCGACCCATCTGCTGTCTCCAGCTGATCGTGCTAAGCCTGTAGAGCTGGACTCCATGTATCTCGATATCGGTGCAGACAATCGCGCGGAGGCCGAATCATGGGGCATCAAGCCAGGTATGCAAATTGTACCGATCTGCGAGTTTACACCACTCAAGAATCCCAAGAAAATTATGGCTAAAGCCTGGGATAACCGGTATGGTGTAGGACTTGCAATCGAGCTGCTGGAAGCACTGCATAAGGAGAAGCTGCCGAATATCTTGTATTCTGGCGCAACCGTTCAGGAGGAGCTCGGACTGCGTGGTGCACGCACTTCGGCCAATTTGATTCAGCCGGATATTTTCTTCGCTCTTGACTGCAGTGCTGCCAATGATATGACCGGAGATAAGAATGCTTTTGGACACATTGGCCATGGGGCCTTGCTCCGTATCCTCGATCCCGGCATGCTTACACATCGCGGCGTTGTAGAATACGTACAGGATACAGCAGAGACGCATAAGATTAAATATCAGTATTTTATTTCACCAGGGGGAACAGATGCAGGTCAGGTGCACTTGAGTGGTATCGGGGTACCATCGACCGTGATCGGTGTGTGTGCTAGATATATCCATACCTCAACTTCCATTCTGCATACGGATGATTATGATGCTGCGAAGGAGCTGCTCATCAAGCTGGTGAAAGGCTTAGACCGTACAACACTTAATACAATCATCGAAAACTCTTGATTCGTCAGATTCATTCGGGATGGATACACCAGAGACGATGGAGCAAGAGAATTAAATATTGCATAGAAAAGAGGTGTCCTGACCGGCCTGCAAGCCGAACAAGACACCTCTTTTATTGGAGACATTATAAAAACAAAGGAGAGAATGCAATCCAAGCAATAATAAATGTAGCTCCTATAAAGAACATCTCTATCCAGGCTCCCTGCTTCGTGCCTGTACTCATCAATTTGAACTTAAGCTTCCACTTGAATGGAGGAAGCGGCTTGATTCCGCGATTCGTTAAACTATCAGCAATCAAATGAAGCAAATAAGACAGGCCGCCGGCCATCCAAACCGCATCACCATAAGACTGCGTCGAGCCATAGAGGAGAAAAGTCCAAACGCCTACGCCATATAATGTATGGGTTAATCCACGATGAGGCAAAAACGTTGTCAATATAAGCAGACTTCCCACGAGCAAATGCCATGGATGAAAGCTCCCTCCATAAACAATTAGCCCCAGTCCAATAAAAAATATAACCCACTGTCTAAGTGATCGAGAGGGCATAAAGGATACGATGGCAATTAGTGCTGCAAGAATTAAATTCCATGGATAGTTCTCCATCCCGTAAATGCCCACGACAGCTGCCGCAGCAATAAGAGCCACCTGAACGATCCGAAGAAGCCAGTTGGGTAGGACCCGAGTAACCAGCAGTGAATTCGGTTCGTCAATGTCAGGCAGCACCGAGCTGATAAAGGCAACGGCTGCCGCCGGAATGGACAGGCTGATTCCTCCCATATGCAAGAGTGAGAGCGAGACACCTGTCCCGACGATAATGTGGGTTCTGCCCATCATGATTCCTGTACTTCCTTTCTCTGCCCAATCTGTAGTTGTGAACAGCCCCTGATGTATATACAAGAAGGAGCAACTTACATAAGGGAAATATGGACATCATTATAGCACATATGTTCGTGTGGGTATACCCAATATTATCCTCAGTTAAATATTCATTATGTAATTTATGCACTACTGAATCCATTCAATATCGTTTAGCGTTATCGCAAAAGCATAAAGGGAGCGAAATTCGCTCCCTTTAATGGTTCAAGCTGCATATAAACTGAGTTATGTCCAAATCTCATCTGCAATTTCTTTAACAAAACGAAGCTTGGCCCATTGCTCATCCTCCGATAGAATATTACCCTCCTTTGTCGAAGAGAAGCCGCATTGCGGACTCAAGCAGAGCTGTTCAAGCGGCACATAGGATGCTGCTTCTGCAATTCGGGCATTGATCTTCTCCTTTTCCTCAAGCTCCCCAGTGGTAATTCGATTGATTTTTGTTAGCTTCAACTTGGAATTTTTTGTTCATTGCTATTGAAATTTGTTTTTGTAATAATGATTTTTGCTTACCAATTTCTTCTCAAATAGTTATAACTTTCATTGGTTATATTTCAGAAGAAGAGTAATTTTAATTAGGAGATGAAAAATGAATAGGTTATTTCAAAAGTCCATTATACTTGTAATGGCAGGTTCATTATTGACCTCAACAGCAATTAATCCAAAAGCGATAGCAGATGTTAAAGATAACAAGACATCTGATGTCGTAAATATCAAAAATGAAAGGCAGGAATTAATAGGAGAACGAAGTGAATATTCAAAAACATACCTAAACAGCAATGGTACATTAACAACTGACATTTCTCCAACGCCGATCCATTACTTTGATGAAAACATGGAGAAATGGAAACCAATTAATAACGTTCTTAAAGAGAATAATTCATCTATTTACAATAACGCCCACTCTTTTGATGTAAAACTAGATAAACAACACACTTCCGAAGACAACCTACTTGAAATTTCAGAAAATAACTATGAGATAAATTTGACTCCAATGAAGGAGGAATCGGTTACTAATACTACTTACTCCGAAATAGAAACTGCCATAGATGCGGAAGTTTCTAACAATACTGTAATCTATCCAGAAGTGTTTGAGAATGCGGATCTAAAATATTCCTTGGGTAACGATCGTATTAAAGAGGAGATAATTTTAAAAGATAAACCTGCTAACCTGGAAACACCGGTTATCTATACCTTCTCATTAGATCTAGGTAATTTAACATACAAGCAACGAGAGAATGGTTCAATCCTTTTATTAGATAAAGAGTCAGGTGAAACAAAGTATTATATTGAAGCACCTATTATGTATGATTCCTTTAAGCCTAATGGATATAAAGAGAACGAAGGAATATCTACAATACCAGAGGAAGCAATTTCATATGATATTAAGTACGATCTGAGAACTGAAAATAATCAGTTGTATATAGACCTAGTCCCCAATCAGGAATGGTTGCTCAGTGACAAGAGGGTCTATCCAATAACTTTAGATCCTACAATAGTTAAATATCAGCCCAAATATGCACTTTCTGATACAAACATTCGAAGTGCATTCCCAAAACAGACAGCACCAACGGAAACAACCTTAGGAGTAGGTTTATACAAAGACGCAACCCAAAATAATATTATTCGTTCATTAATTAGATTTGATACTAGTTCAATTCCCCAAGGAGCAAATGTTTTAACAGCTGATTTGAATTTATGGTTGGCTTCAGTATCTAATGACACTGGTATGAATGTAACCTTGCATTCAATAAACACACCATGGACAGAATATTCAGCTTCATGGATGTACTCTGATGCTGGAACACAGTGGAATACTCAAGGCGGAGATTTTAATGCTTCCCAAGTTTCTACTGCATATGTAGATACTCTTACATCTTTGGATGTCAATTATAAGTGGTCTCTCACACCGTACATGATGGAAAAGTGGATTAATAATCCTGATTCGAATTTAGGTTTTTTACTCAAAAGTTCATCTGAAACCACAAATACCTATAAAAAATTTATTTCCGGTGATGATACCGCTAACACAAAAAATACTCCTCTTCTTAGTGTGACCTACACTTCAGCAAGTCGTCTAGGATTAGAAGATTATTGGACTTTTGATGGCATTAGTATGGGAGAAGGAACTAGCAACGTCAACTTAGGCACTGGTAATAACGTTATTCAGTATACAGATTATAATCTAGATTCACGAGGTGATACTGCTCTAGTATTTGGTAGAACATATAATTCTAAATCAGTAGAATTAACACCTTTTGGGTATGGATGGGTTTATAACGGGTATGAAAGCATCTATGATGCTTATAAAACAGGGAATGTTCTTTATACAGAACCTGATGGAACATCTCATTATTTCAAATATGACCAATCTACAAAGAAGTATATTTCTCCACCAGGTAAATACCTAACGTTAACAAAAGTAACGGATCAAAACAAAGGAACAACAGGATACACCATTACTGATAAAAATGGATATATTACTCATTTTGATACTGTAAATATAGATAACGAACTTAGTGTAGTGACTGCAAGAATAAGCTATGAACAGGATCTATATGGAAATAAACTTGAATACAAATATTCAACAGATGGAAAGTTAACTGGTATAGTCGATGCTACGGGTAGAGAACTAGTATTCACTTATACAACTAGTGGTTTAGTTGACTATGCGATGTTAGAAGGACAAAAAACAGATTACAATTACGATATTAATAAAAGACTTGTTTCGGTGGATCAGTATTCTACTGACGGAACTTATAACCGAACAAAATATGGTTACAGCCCAGAAGGTTACCTTACTTCAGTTATTGATCCTAATAACCGCAGGACAGACTTTACTTATGAGAATGAATATGTTGTAAAAGTTCAGGAGCCATCGACAGACGTTTCTGGTGTAGATGGTTTAGAACGACCGGGAAAAACCTATCAATTTGCTGGAAGAACCTCTTATGTTACCGATGCGCTAGGTAATGTAACTGAGTATCACATGGATAGCAATTATACCCCTACATTAATTGTTTATGCAGACGGGACAGAAGAACAGGTTGAATATGATACAAACTATAATCCAGAGATTTTTATTGATTCTGCTGGCAAGAAATATATTCAAAAATATGATTCATACGGTAATGTTCTTGAGAAGACTGATGAAGAAAATCGAACAACAAAATACACGTATACTTCTTTAAATTTTGTTTCTACAGAAACAGATCCAAGTGGGAATGTTATAACCTATGCTTATAATGATAAGGGTAAAGTAGACACCATTACTGATTCAAAAGGTCAGGTAACAAAGCATACCTATGATCAATACGGAAACTTAAAAACTGTTGATAAACCCGATGGTTCTATGGATTCATACTCTTACAATGCAGTTGGGAATGAAGTATTAACTACAACCGATGGGAATGGAAATATTACAATATCGGTAACAGATAAACAAGGGAATGAATTAAGCAAAACTGATGGTAAGGGAAATACGAGTTATTATGAATATAATCAACAAAATGAACTTGTAAAAGTTATTGATGCAAACAAACAGGTTACTACGTATGACTACGATAATAATGGTAACCTTTTAAGAACAACATATCCAAATGGTAGTGTTGAGGTAAATACTTACAATGGAACTGGGCAGATCTTATTGTCTACAGATGCCTTGGGCAACACTACAAATAATAAATATGATTCTAATGGTAATCTTATTGAAACTAAGACTCCGAATGGCAGAATTTTTACCTATGTTTATAACGAATTGAATCAATTGGTTGCCACCAAAGAAAATGACAATGTTATCTACTCATACACATATGATCCGAATGGAAATTTGGAAACCATTAACGATGACGAAAAAGTTATTAAGTACACGGATAGTGGTTCTATTGATTCAGAAATAGATAGAGGAAGTTCAAAAAAATATCTATATTTTGAAAATGGGGAAGTTAAGTCTCTAACGTACTCTGTTAATGCTATTGACTCCGTAATTAACTATAATTACGATGAGTTTGATAGACTCACAGATCTGTATTTCAATAATACTAAAATTATTAGCTATGGTTATGACACCGCTGATGACCTCAAAAATATTACTCTAGGTAATGGGGCAACAACAAAAACTGAATATGATAAAGCTAAAAATTTAACTGGTTATGCAAATTATCGTTCTGATGGAACAGCCATCAACGAATACAATTATACCTATGACCAAAATAATCTGATTAAGTCAGTAACTGCTTCCACTGGAACTGTTGAATACGAGTATAACAACCTTAATCAGTTGATTTCAGAAACGTTGACTGATGGTACTAAAATTGAGTATTCGTATGATTTCATGGGTAATCGAGATACTAAAAAAGTAACAAAGGGTTCCGATGTTACCACCAATGAGTTAACTTTTAATAAAGTTAATCAAATTAGTACATTTAATGGTACCGCTTTTGAGTATGATCGGAATGGTAACTTAGTTAAAGATAATCAAAACGTATATGTTTATAACGTTTTTGATCAGTTAACGGAAATTAAGGACACTGATAATGTTACTATATTTAGTGCTAGATATGATAATAATGGAAAACGTATCAGTACTGAGACGAAAAATAAAAAACGCAACTATTTCTACCAAGATGATAAAGTTATCTACGAAACTGATGAATCCGGGAATATAGTAATTGAATATATATGGGATGAAAGTGACGTACCAGTTGCATTTATATTTGAAGGACAAACATATTACTATCACTTAAATGGTCACGGGGACGTTGTCAGTTTAACTGATAATTCAGGGAACATAGTTGCTTCTTATGATTACGATGCTTGGGGAAATATAATATCCCAAAGTGGTGAACTTGCTGATGTTAACCCTTATCGTTACGCAGGATATCGCTATGATGATGAAACTGGTTTATATCTGTTATCAGCGAGATATTATGATCCAGATCTAGCTGTGTTCCTAACTATGGATTCACATTCTGGAGATAGTGCTTCCCCTATTAACCAAAACAAATATTCGTATAGCGATAATAATCCAGTGAATTTGGTTGACCATGATGGCGATAATCCCTTTGCTATTATTCAAGTAACATTTATATTAGTTAAAATTGGAGTGAAGTATTATTTAAAGAAACAAGCTCCAAAAAAATTAGCGAAACAGGCTACTTACACAGCTCGAAGAGTTTCTAAATCTAAATCTAAGAACTATAATTTTAGAAATATGAAATTTGCTAAGAATCATAAACACCACTTGAATGAATTTGGTGCTAAAAAACTTAGTTTAGGGGCATACTCAACAAAAGCTAACAAATTCTTCAAAGCAAAAAATGGCCGGAACGTATTAAAGAAATCAAGAGCAAATGGAGATCGACTCTATTACAATCCAAAAACAAATGAATTCGGAATATTAGATAGAAAAGGTCACATAAGAACATATTACAAACCTAAAGCTGGGATGAAGTATTGGAGAAGGCAATAATAAAATCAGGAGATTAATATGAAAACTTTTATTTGTCTTGTATGTGGATACAACGAATTGGAAGAACCCCCTATAGATGAATATGGATATAAAACATTTATCGTTTGCCCATGTTGTGGATTTCAGTTTGGTTTTCACGATGATGATCTGGAATACACCTACGAGGGTTATCTAAAAGAATGGATTCAAAATGGAGAGAAGTGGGTTTACCTTCCTAAGCCAGAGAATTTTGATTTACAAAAACAGCTGAAAAATATTAAGCAGTAGCTAAAAATAGAAAGAAGCAGCCGTTCACGGCTGCTTCTTTCTATTGACAGATTGTCAATCCAAGTGCGACACTTCATTCTCAAAAGATTCGTGAGCCGTCTTCCAACCTAAACATTTTCTTGGTCTGTTGTTAATGAGATGGAGGGCATGTTCTAACTCGTCTTCAGATACCTCTGCGAAGTCCTTTCCTTTTGGGAAGAACTCTCGTAGGAGGCCGTTTCCATTCTCATTGGATCCTCGTTGCCATGAGGAATAAGGATCTGCAAAATACACCTTCACGCCGTGGATTGCTTCCAGATCATGAAAGCATGCGAACTCCTTCCCACGGTCAACGGTAGCCGTTTGGAAGGTGCCCAAAGGGTGCTGTGCAGCAGCTACGCCCACAGCGATTTCCATAGATAATGCCGTGCGATCTGGCATTTTAATGGCCGTGTACAACCGCGTTTTTCGCTCGATAAAGGTAGCCACACAAGCCTTGCTTTTTCCTCGGCTAGACACGACCGTGTCCAGTTCCCAGTGACCAAAGGTTTCTCGGGAACGAATCTCTTTAGGGCGTTGTTTGATAGTAGTGCCTACGAGGAATCGACCTCGTCTTTCTTGAGGCTTTCGTCTCTTGCCTTTGTGCCTTAGCTGTTGAACTGTCGTACGAGCCAAGCGACCTTTATAGAGCCACCGATAGATCGTTTTGAACGAAACCATGAGTTTGCCTTTTGAAGCATAGCTCATTGAAATTTGCTCAGGTGACCAGGTTTCATGAAGTCGTTTCTCTATCTCTTCACCAAGCGCCTTCGTCCACTTTCCTCGTGAACGTTGGGCTTGGCGAAGACACTGATACCGCTCGTCTGAAGCTACCGCCTGATAACCATCTGAACTTTGATTTCGTTTTAATTCTCGGCTGATCGTAGAGTGGTGCCGCTCCAATTCACGAGCAATGGCTCGAGCAGACAGCCCTAGTTGATGGAGTGCTTCTAGTTTACTTCGTTCGATTATGGTAAGATGTGAGTAGCTCATGGACTGATTCTCCTGTGTGAATTTGGTGTGGTAACTTTATTCTACACGAATCAGGCCATGGGCCATTTTTATATTTTTTGAACTAGGTGTCGCACTTCATATTACAATCCGTCTAATCTCATTCAAATGTTTATATAAGTAATCTTCTACTGCTTTATCTTCGGTATCTCCTATATTGGACAGTAATTCAACTATCTCTAGTTTGGACTGTTCCACTTGAGAAGATAACTTTTCTTTTTCCTTATTCGTTTCCATACCGAGGATATCAATAAGCGTAATTTCGTTTCCTTGCTTATCCGTTTCGATCATATCGTGGAGTGATACGTCCTTACACGTCATTTTTAAAAGGAACGAAGATGCATCAAG
>NZ_BBIW01000004.1 GCF_000732325.1 Paenibacillus sp. TCA20 | reverse complement strand
GTCTCAGAGAAGCAAGCTTCTCATTAACTCCGCTCGACTTGCATGTATTAGGCACGCCGCCAGCGTTCGTCCTGAGCCAGGATCAAACTCTCCAATAAGGATTTATCGAGCTGAACATCACCGAATCTCTTCGAGAAAATATCCAACCTTCAAAATATTTGAGAGCGATTAAGCTCATTTAGAAAAACTGACGAGAACGTAATGTTCTCTTTATTTTGCTCGGTTATCATACAGTCTGACGACTTGCACCATAACCTCGCGTTTAGAATTTCGAAGAATCGAAATTCTTTGCTCACTCGTTGTTCAGTTTTCAAAGATCAACTTCGTTGCGTTTCAACTCTCGTCGTCAGCAACTTTTATATCATATCATGTCCGGTTTAGAAATGCAAGCTTTTTTTAAAAGTTTTTTTCAACTTCTCATCGAAGCTTACTTGCCATGTTTTTGTTTGAAACGGCTTATTTCTTGGCCGGAATTAGGATATACCATGTACATAAAATTTATGCAACCTTTTTTTAAAAAAATTATTCCTCACTTAATTAACACTCTTATATATGAGCAAATGCTCACATCGCGCCCTCACCGTTCCATCATCACCCAAGCAGAACATATAAAAAAGAAGACCCCGTTCATCATGAACAGGGTCTCTAAATTCAACGCATTCGTGATATAGCACTCTACTATATCTTCTATTATATATGCTTTACTCTGCACCAATAAAGATATATCTAATTAATACAATGATAAACAGCACCCACATCAACCAATGGATCTTTACTTTGCGGTTAGTTGCAATGTTTGAAAAGGCCGCAAGTACTACATAAGAAATAATACCAAGAGATATACCGTTCGCAATACTATTCGTGAGCGGCATCATAACGATGGTCAAGAAAGCTGGGAATGCGTGAAGGAAATCATCCCAATCAATGTTGCGAACCTGACTCATCATCAGTACCCCTACAATAATAAGCGCCGGAGATGTTGCAGCTGATGGCACGATAAGGGCCAGAGGAGCAATGAACAGTGCCAGCAGGAACATAATCCCTGTTGTTACAGCTGTCAGCCCTGTACGTCCGCCCGCTTCTACACCGGAAGAGCTCTCTACATAAGAAGTAATTGTACTTGTACCGATAACTGCACCAGCACTTACGCCGACAGCATCTACGAGCATCGCTTTACCGACAACCTTCTCGCCTTTTTCTTTATTCTTAAACAGTCCCATACGTGTCGTAGTTCCAACCAAAGTACCGAAAGTATCGAACAATTCTACAAATGTAAATACAAAGATAATTTCAAAGAGTCCAACCTGGAGTGCTGCTCCCAAATCCAGCTTACCAAATGTCAAATCGTCAAAGCTAGGGAGCCAGCTTGCAGATGATAATCCACTCACATCTGTTACACCCATTGGAATACCGATCAGCGTGGTTGCCACGATACCGATGAGCATTGCACCTTTTACTTTGATAACCATGAGTACTGCTATAATCAAGAGTCCAATCAGCGTCAAGATAACGTCTGCATGTGTCAGGTTACCAAAAGCTAGATTAAAGCTGCCGCCTGGCACAGGACCTGCTATATCAGTACCAGGATTAACGTTCGCTACTACGATATTCGCCATTTTCAGACCAATCACAGCGACGAACAAACCAATACCGACGGTTATAGCCATCTTAATGCTCTCAGGTACAGCTACTAGCAGCATCTGACGAACTTTCGTTACCGTAAGCAAGATAAAAATCAAACCTGAAATAAATACCGCACCAAGCGCAGCCTGCCAAGTAATGGCGCCCCCAGAGCTAAGAACGACTGTCATGAAATATGCATTAAGACCCATCCCGGGAGCGAGCGCAATCGGAACGTTAACTACAAGTCCCATCAATATGGTTATAAGGCCTGCACCCACTGCTGTGGCAAAGAATACACCATTAGCCGGCATCCCTGCTCCGTCTGGTCCAAGAAATACATTGTTGACCACCAAAATATAAGCCATGGTCATAAACGTGGTTAAACCTGCAATAACTTCTGTTCTGACATTTGTCCCGTGTTCCCTTAATTTAAAGAACCGCTCCATAATCCGAATATTCCTCCTTAGAGATAAGTCGGTTACCTTAAAACGACAAAAAGCCCGCAAAGATGTTTGATCTTCATGGGCTTACGCTAAAAAGAGACGCAAAAGCAACCAAAAAGCAGCTTACACTTTATTCCGATCAATATGGACAGTGTCAGTACCTTTTGCTCTGGATTGCACTTCTCTTCTTTTCGTAGCCAGATCATTATGGTGATCTCGTAGAAACTCTCAGGCCAAATCCCCGAGATTATACGAAAAAGCATGTGTTTATTGGTTTTCCTTGTCTCATTCTAGGAGGGATATGTAAAATTGTCAATATAAAAATACGAATAATACAAACTTTATCTGTTAGCAATGTTCGGTAATTTCATATTCGTGAAAACTAACAGAAAGTACCGACATCTATTTTCATGATTTTTCTAACAAAAGGAAAAAAAGAGCCTCCGACACGTTGTCGAAGACTCTTCACTTCAAATACAAGGTGGATTCACCCTACCTGGTATTCCTATTCCCACTCAATGGTTGCCGGCGGCTTGCTCGTCACATCGTAAACGATACGGTTTACGTTATCGACTTCGTTGACGATGCGGACAGAGATTTTCTCAAGAACATCCCAAGGGATACGCGCCCAGTCTGCGGTCATACCATCGATGGACGTCACTGCACGAATACCTACGGTATAGGAATACGTACGAGCATCGCCCATTACACCAACACTCTTCATGTTCGGGAGAGCAGTGAAATACTGCCAGATCTCACGATCAAGGCCGGCTTTGGCAATCTCCTCACGCAGAATATAATCTGAGTCACGAACGATCTTCAGCTTCTCTTCGGTTACTTCACCAAGCACACGAATTGCGAGACCTGGACCAGGGAAAGGCTGACGATGAACAATCTCATCCGGCAATCCGCACTCAGATCCTACGATACGCACCTCATCCTTGAACAGAGCGTTAAGCGGCTCGATCAGTTTAAATCTCATATCTTCAGGCAGTCCGCCTACGTTATGGTGAGATTTAATGGTTTGTGCCGTAGCTGTACCACTCTCGACAATATCGGTATACAGCGTACCTTGTGCCAGGAAGTCGAAATCGTCGAACTTGCTGGACTCTTCATCAAATACGTAGATGAATTCGTTACCGATGATTTTACGTTTCTTCTCAGGATCATCAACGCCTTCAAGCTTGGACATAAAGCGATCACGAGCATCAATCTTAACGACTTTCATATCAAACTTGCCGACAAAGGTCTCCATAACGCTCTCCGCTTCACCTTTGCGCAGTAATCCATGATCAATGAACATACAAGTCAACTGATCGCCGATCGCTTTGTGAAGAAGGATCGCGACAACAGAAGAATCAACACCACCGCTCAGCGCACACAGCACTTTCTTGTCACCAACGGTTTCACGAATATCACGAATCTTATCCTCGATGAAGGTCTCCATGGTCCAGTTACCTTCACAGCCGCATACTTCATACAGGAAGTTACGAATCATATCGTTACCATTCACAGAATGACGTACCTCTGGGTGGAACTGAACCGCAAACAAGTTACGCTCAGGATGGCTCATCGCCGCAATTGGCGCACTTTCCGTACCTGCGTCAAGACGGAAACCGGAAGGCAATGTAACTACGTGGTCACCATGACTCATCCATACCGTTTGGTTCGCTTCAAGTCCTTTTGCAAGATGAGAACCTTCGTTGAACAACACGTCCGCTTTGCCGTACTCACGCTTATGTGCACGCTCTACTTTGCCTTCAAGCTGATGCGCCATGAGCTGCATACCGTAACAAATACCGAAGATCGGCAAGCCCAGGTCATAAATAGCTGGATCTACATGGGGTGCATTCTCTGCATAAACGCTGGACGGTCCACCAGAGAAGACAATCCCCTTAGGTGCGATTTCACGAATCTTCTCAACAGGCGTGTTATATGGAAGCAGTTCGCTGTATACTCCGAGATCACGAATTCTTCTCGCAATTAGTTGGTTGTATTGTCCCCCGAAATCAAGAACGACAACAATTTCATTTGGCTTTATCATTACCGAGCCTCCCTCAATTAATGAGATTAATTATACTGAACGACAAAACCTAACGTCAAGGATAGCTCGTCCTCTTCATCATTAAGAAATAATGTAAATCAAAATGTCATGGTGTAAACTGTTTATTTCGTAAATTATTTACTTCTTGAATCAATTTCATATTACCTTTAGCTGCTTCAATCAAGGGTATGCATAGATCAAAATGATTTTGTTTGTCTATATATAGTTTCAATTCCAACCTTTTTAATGATTTATGAAATTGATTCTTACTTAAGTGATCTAGAAATCCGCAGACAGCGATTCAGAAACGCTACGCTCGCCGCCCGAGAGAACGGCTCCGCTGCATACACCAGCGACTCCCAATCGGCGGCGAACTGCCGCACGTCATCGTGTACGGGAGTACCGGTTAAAGGCAGGGCTGCGGTGTACTCACGCAGCGTCACACCCTGTTCGCGCACCCCATATTTCTGTGCGATTCGCTCCCAGACCGGAGTCCCCACACGAAGCAGACGCTCACGGTCTGGAAAGACACGACTGCGCTGCCAGCTCAGCATCAGCCTCAGTCTTATAGCGGGGCTGTAGCTTCGCCCCGCCTGCACCGCTGCTGCAAGCAGGAGTGCGCTGGCAGCTGTCACAGACAGCGTCAATGGCTGCATGATCGATACTAGTCCGCTCTTAATAGCACTGCCAATCTTGTGTACCATGCTGATTATATTTCGCTGCTCGGACGGTGCAGCTTCGTCAGGCTCGGAAGCCCCCGCAGTTTCAAGCTCTTCTGTACTATATCCTGGTGTCGCCTCAAAAGGAATCCACCCTACTCCCGAAAAGTACACCTCAGCCCATGCATGAGCATCCCCGTGAGTTACCGTATATTCATTGGATCGCGGATCACTACGTTCGCCAGGGCCGAATCCCTGTACATATCTCGCGGGGATCCCCTGACTGCGAAGCAGCACAACCATGGTAGTGGAGAAATGGTTGCAATAACCCTTTTTCGTGGTGAACAAGAAGTCATCTACAAAATCCTTGCCGGACGGAGGCACTCTGGTATCCAGACTGTACGAGTAGTTCAATCTCAAATACGATGCAACCCTAGTTACAGCATCATATCTATTCGCTGTTCCATCCGTAATATTGGCGGCCAGTTCTCTAACCCTGTCCGGAAGAGCCTGCGGCAGCTGCAAATTCATGCGCTTGATCTCTGCAGGATCGCTGCCCGTTACGCCACGCAGGCTGCTTAGATCGTCGATAGGAATCAAGACATCAGCACTATAGCTGGTCACAGTCTTATTGCTGTTTGAATGCATATCATCAAATCTTAAATTCCCTGAGGCATAATCGCTTACTATATACGGAAACTGCTGGTTGGCTTTATTTTGTCCAGTGATCCCTTTCTCATTCTGTGAGGCGCGAGCATTCTCTGATTGATGAAGAGTCAGACGAACAGGCACTCCACCTGTAAAAATGTCTGCACCGCCCTGAGCTGGTGTCTGCAGCTCTACTGTCTGTTGGATCAGGCGAAAATAGGGATTCTCCTCAATTTCATCCTCCCGAATCCGACCTGAAGTGCTGATGTAATGCTTAGGCTCGGCATCATTGTATTCACTCTTCCAGCTTCGTCCATCATAGATGGATCGGGACTGCCCTCTCCAATAAGTTGCCACAGGACTATATGCTGTAAAAAACACTTCATTGTTGGTAACAAGGGGGGCGCCCATGTCACTTCCTCCATTGTCATACCCGGTCCTTGCCAAGGCAGCTTCAGATGGTGAGGATTGAAGTCCATCCGCCCAGTCGATGAGGCGTTCCCTGGTATCCGCCAGAGCATTGGGATCCGGGGATTTGACAGGAAGAACCGAGGACACAGCAGCCGCACCTCCGACCAGGAGCACAGAACCCAGGGCAATGCCGATCCACAATAGATGGCGTTTCTTGTCCTTCACACGAGCTGATAAGCTCATACTATTAAGCTTCGGAAGCTGCATGAGTGTCTGCAGGAATAAAAAACAGCTGATAATTCGAATCATGGCACCTGTCGCATTCTCTCCATTTACCAGTTCAACCCCAAAAACGTACAAGGACGTTACCACACCAAATAACAGGACAGTCCTTAATTGGATGACCAGTATTTGTACAGCACTTACGAACAAAGACCAGCCCAGCGTAACCAAGATTGTCTTGGTCTCGTCACTGATGAGCCAGAAGCCGTCACGATTTAACCAGATGAATATGTCCTGCTTGAAGATCAACGGGTATTGAAGCATCCAATCTGCACCTGACACCTCCTTCACCATCCACCACAAGCCTATGAATGATAGGAAAAACCGGATCATAAGGGACTTGCCGAGTGACATATTCCATGTGCCAATCAGCAGCAAGAGAAGAGTTAGTACGATCAAACTAATGGAGGATGGGCTCCATAAATCACCGCTTATTCCTCCCGGTCTGAGCCATTCCAGGAACATAACAAATAAAGCGAGGGAGGCCGCTGCGCGAAAATACCATGGTTCATAAAAGGCCGCCGCTTGCGCTGACGTCGCTCCCGTACCAACTTCTTTGGGATCAAA
Source organism: Paenibacillus sp. TCA20 (assembly GCF_000732325.1). Lineage (GTDB taxonomy): Bacteria > Bacillota > Bacilli > Paenibacillales > Paenibacillaceae > Paenibacillus > Paenibacillus urinalis. The sequence continues at coordinate 465,982 of NZ_BBIW01000004.1, read as the reverse complement.
ACTGTTCTGATTGTACATAGTCATTCCTCCTCCCTTAGGTTCGATTACACGGCACTTCCCCTTGAATTCATCCGATCCACGCCATCCGCGCCGTTTCCGATCGTTTCACATAAGACCACCTGTATATGCTGTCCGCTGTAATGCTCACAGATTGCTTTATTCAATTCCGTTGACAGACCAGTAATCATATAGACTTGGGAGCCTGGAGCAAGGTTTCCGTTAAAGGAAGGGTCATGGAGACTGTTTCTCGTATCTTGCCTCAATTGTCTTCCTTGATCTTTCCATGTTCCTGCCGGTTCAAGACCTGCCAGATAATCCAACTGTTCGTACCCCTTCCCTTCTCCGGCAGCAGGCATAGCGATCCAATTCAGATTATTCTCGCCTCCGCCTTCTCTCTCACTGTTATCCTTACCCCAATTAAAAATAGTCAAATGAGCACCCATTCCCTCTTCATAGGCAGACCGGAGGAGCTTCGCGCAGGTAGACACCGCCTCCTCATAGGCATCCCATGAAAACGCACTTCCGCCATCTGCCCGTTTAGACACATAGGCATGAATATTGTTATCCAGCATGAGATATACCTGCCCGCCTCTCTGTTCCTCTGGAATGCGAACCTGCAGCTTCCCGCTGCGAGCCGAGCTCTTCCAATGGATATAGCGTATTGAATCCCCCTCTACATACTCTCTGACTTCTGTCCCCAATGAGGTCTGATGATAGCGTGTACGGTAAGCTGCACCTTCCCAGGATCTATTCAAACCAGTACGTATATGACCCGAGCCTGTCTGGAGTGATGGATGAACAATCAAAGTACAAGGTGCCTCAACCCGGCAGCTGACTGTAAACCATCCGAACACATCACCCCAGACCACCTTGCAGGTGTCAAATACATACACTCCCCTATGCACCGCACGAATCGTATATTTATATGAATAAGAACGCGATCGTCCCGTAAAAATCAACTGCTTATGTTCAAGCTGAGAATCAGCTGCGACCTCTTCGATCCTCAGCCAGCGCAGTAATAATGGGATATCTGCTTCAAGGTGAACATGTACATTCACTTTATTTCCAGCTGCTACTCTGTCCGTTTCCAATGTCCGTACGATCCGTATATTCCGGGGCTTTGCCCATAGAATCAGTAATCCATAACCCGCTATGGCTGCACAGCAAATCAAGAGAAACAGCAACGTCCCTCCACCTTGGATATGGTAGGCAAATGACAAACCAGCTAACAGCAACGCCATGAACAGCCAGTTACGATATGTCCTCCACATCTTCCATCACCCTCTTGCCCGTGCGGGCTGAACAGGGATCGGGATTTCCTGAAGCAAAGATCGAATAATGGATTCTGAATTATAATGATGAGATAGATCTGCACGACTTCGAATACGGTGAGACAGTACAGGAATAGCCACTTCCTTGACATCATCGGGAATAACGTACATTCGGCCGTTCATATAAGCCGCTGCTTGAGCAGCACACATCCAGGCAATACTTCCTCTTGGACTAATACCAAGTACGAGCTCCGGGTGTATTCTCGAATGGGCTGCAAAACCGGCGATATATTCCTTAATCACTGGATCCACAAAAACAGCCGATGCTTCTCTTTGCATTTTGACAAGCTCTTCCGCCAGCATAACGGGTCTGATGAATGCGTCACCGAATCCTCCCTGCCGATTCATCATTTCTACTTCCTCATGGACTGTTGGATAACCCAAGCTCAGCCTCATCATGAAGCGATCCAGCTGCGCCTCTGGAAGACGAAACGTTCCCTCGAATTGCATAGGATTCTGTGTAGCCATTAGCAGAAAGGGTTTAGGTAGTGCATAAGTGGTGCCATCCACCGTTACACTTTTCTCTTCCATCGCTTCAAGCAGGGACGATTGGGTTCTCGGGGCAGCCCGGTTAATCTCGTCGCCGAGCACAATATTCGCCATAATGGGTCCTGGTTTATATTCAAAGTCACCTGTGATCGGCTTAAACACCGATGTACCTGTAACATCTGAAGGCATCACATCTGAAGTAAATTGAATTCTTCCAAAGCTTGCACCGAGACATGAGGCAATCGTCTTGATGAGCTTGGTCTTCCCTGTTCCCGGTACATCCTCCAGCAAAATATGGCCTCCAGATAACATCGCGATCAGAATCAAACGAATTTCCTGTTTCTTGCCGACCATGACTGTCTCAACTCGCTGCACCAATCGTTCAAGCAAACTGGCAGCATAATCGCTAGATTTTGAGAATTCCATAATCGCTTCCCCTCCTTATTTGGCGCTAGTTCATATATCACTTCTCACATGATTTACTTCTATTATTTCCAATCCACAAATGATATAGACACTAGGACAATCAAAGAGCTTACAGGCACAAAAAAAGACCCGGAGTTCAAATATGAACTCCGGATCTTATCCTCAGTTAGTGCTCTATGAAATTAATTTGATGTATCTTTACCAGGCTGTACTTCCTCGACTTCCTTCGTTGCCACATCTTCGGCAGGAACTTCTTTCTTCGAAGAAGCGAACCATCCAACAACAGCGATCAGCACAAGCACAATATAGAAGCTTGCTTTCCATGCTGCATTATGCGGGAAGTGCTCATCAATCAGACCTACATCAGGGTGTGCCAGTGTAATAACTGCCAGCTTGACCCCTACCCAGCCTACGATAACGAAGGCCGCAAGCTCAAGACCTGGACGTTGCTGCAGCAATTTAACAAAGAAGGTCGCTGCGAAACGCATGATCACAAGCCCGATGAAGCCGCCTAAGAAGATAACGATAAACTGTCCGCCATCCAAACCACCGATCTCTGGAATTCCACTTGGAGGCAGCGCAACAGCAAGAGCTACCGCTGCAAGTATGGAATCGACCGCAAATGCGATATCAGCAACTTCGACTTTGAGTACCGTCATCCAGAAGCCAGACTGCTTCTTCGGCTTCTCCGGTTTAGGCTTCGCATCCTCGGTCTGCCTTTTGCCAACAAAATGCTTGACCACGTGATTTATGGAAATATACAAGAGGTATAGGGCTCCAAGTGCCTGTACCTGCCACACGTCCACCAAGAACGAAATGATGAACAGTGATGCCAAACGAAATACGAACGCACCAAGCAAACCGTAGAACAACGCCTTCTTACGCTGCTCCTCAGGCAGGTGCTTAACCATGATTGCGAGAACCAGGGCATTATCTGCCGCAAGCAATCCCTCTAGAGCAACGAGCACAAGCAGTACCCATGCATACTCTAAAAACAGCTCCATGAAACATCCTCCTAGTAATAAAATAAATTACAAAAAAACCTTCACCGGCCGGCAAAGGTCTCACAAAAAAGAGACCTCTACCACAGTCTGTGGTAAAGGTCTCGCTAACAACGAATGGTTGCCAACAAAGCCGGGGACTATTCCCGAACTGACGACTTTGCTGTACAGCTACTCCCCTTTAATCACGTTCCTGCTTAACTGATATGATGATCAGCTAAACCGTGATATAAACATATTAAAATCAGAGCTTGAAGTCAAGCATTTTTTGACAACGCATGAATTCCAAGTCTTATCAACGGTTCGCTGAATTTGTATTCATAAAATTGGAAATGTCCTACTGTTTACTTGGCGTAGACGACAATTTCGCCTGTTCCTCGGACCAGGGATTTGACTTCAAAATGGGCAGCATTCAGCAACGATCTCAATGGAAGCCACATCACTCCGTTTTCCATATAGATATCAGTCTCTGCTGCATATCCCCCTTCTGAAGCAGTGACAAGCTGCTCGTCCGGTTTTACCTTAATTATGTTTGTTCCGAACACCGTGTCAGCACTGCGCTCAGCTGTATTCCACTTCACTGTGCCTCCAAATTTCTCAATCACCTCTCTGAGAGGAACGATATACTGTCCATTTTCGAGCCGGTATTCGCCGTACTTGAGTTCAGCCACCTGTTTGCCTGCCTCGATGACAAGCGCAGGTCCCTCCTCGAATAGTTCAGCGTTAGGAGCGATAACATTATTTATCCATTTGCTGCTCGGCTGAAACCTCTTCTTTATCGATTCATCATTTTTCACACGGAACTGAACCGGCTTCTCCGCAGGATCGAGCACCGCAAACTGGTACTGCTGTTTCTGATAGTATTCGATAATGTCCGGCAGGGCTTTCACCGTCTCCCCATGATTTCCTCCATCATGCAGCAGAATGACCAAATCTTTATCTGAGCTGACCTCTGTGGCCTGCTGAGCGATTTCTGCTGCCGGGACCCCGCTGCGCTTCGAATCACCGCTGTCCACATTCCAATCCACAACCGAATAACCTGCCTGCTTCATCAGTTCAAAATAGGTCTGGTCAAAATGCCCAAACGTTCCTCCAGGCGCGCGTACCAGCTGTGGTCTGCTGCCGGTAATCAGCCGGATTGCTTCTTCTGTTTCTTTAATCTGTGACCAAAAATCAGGAAAATTATCATAAAGTTCATCATAATCGTGATTATACGTATGATTGCCAATGGCATGCCCTTCTTCATGCATTCGATAGACCAGTTCAGGATACGTCTCTACATATTTTCCAAGTACAAAAAAAGTGGCTGGCACCTCGTAACTCTCCAATATATCGAGTACTTCAGCAGTGTGCTTCCCCGGGCCGTCGTCGAAAGTTAGGTAAACTGTCTTTTTGCTCGCTTGGGAATCAGACTTCACCTTTGTTTCTGCGGATGCTTCATTTAGTCGGCTTTTATCTTCTTTAACCGCGCTTGCTTGTGCTGAACGAACTGCCTGTTTACTTGCTGCTTGCTTGACTGCCACTGTTGCTTCCGGTTTATTGATGCTGCTGTGAGCTGCATAGGCCATTTGTGAGACGACTGCCTTTGGGGGATTTTTCGATTCTCTATCTTCTGTGACTGCAGAGCTGTTATCTAATTTACTTTCTTTCTCCGCTGAGGAATTGGCCGAGCTAATGATTTGGGAAGGATTTATGTACGCTGTTACTGCCAATATAAACAAGACAACCATACCTGCTACGATACTCATTTTCGCTTTCATCCTCATTGCCCCCATCTTTTATATTCAATAAGTAGATTTTGAGATTCACAATGCTATCTTATGAAACGGGCGGCTAAAAAAGACTATACAATTTGCAAATTGCTAGATTCATATTTTGAATTAAGTTGGATTCATAAAGTACATTTGGGGTTATTTTCTATAAAAAAAGCCGATCCTTAATGGACCGGCGGCAGTAATGGACTTCTTAGATCGAGACTACTTCTCCATATGGGTCTGAATAAACGCAAGCGCATCATCAATATGGCCCTTCACTTTAACCTTGCGCCATTCTTTCACTAATATTCCTTCTTCATCAATTAAAAAAGTGGAGCGAACGATACCCATATACTCTTTGCCATACAGCTTTTTGAGCTGCCAGACCCCGTAAAGTTCAGACACCTGATGATCCTCATCTGACAAAAGTGTGAATGGAAGCTCATACTTGGTAATAAATTTATCGTGCCGGCTCGCCGGATCCGTACTTACCCCCAGAATCACTGTATTCAGTGTGCTGAACGATGCATGAGCATCTCGAAACTGGCATGCCTCATCCGTACAGGAAGCCGTCATATCCTTGGGATAAAAGTAAAGTACAACGCGTTTACCGCGATAGTCGGATAACCGAACCTTCTGTCCTCCGCTTCTTTCAAGCACAAAATCAGGCGCCTTTGCGCCAATGGTTAGTTCCATGTTGCAGCAATCCCTTCTTCTATTGTGTTGCCTTCATGTGCGCAGGCCATCCAGAATTGATTTGTTTCCCTAAAAGAACTTATAATGTACAAGATATCATATGTATATTATTGTAAATCAACGCCGCCTTCTCGACCTTTATAAAACTCATGTGACTGTGAAAGGAAGAGCTTCAGATGACCAAGAAGACCAAACGAATTCTGTGGACCGCTGTTACCGTTGTGATCCTTGCTGTCTTACTGCCTGCAGCTTATTATTTTACTTCGGTTGTAAATGAACTTCAAGATTTGCAGAAGGAAGGCGAGGAGTCCCCTTTCTACAACGTCGAGAAGGTAGACCAGGAGAGAACACCCGAGCCTCCGAAATGGGAAGGTAAAGAACCTGTGAACATCCTGCTCATGGGCGTTGACGCCAGAGGCATGGCCGAAGGTGAAATACCAAGATCAGATACGATGATGGTTGCCTCCCTCAACCCGGTTTCCAAGAAAATTTCACTGTTCTCTCTCCTTCGTGATACATACACCGAAATTCCCGGATACGGCAGCGATCGCATTAATACGGCGATTACCCATGGCCCTAATGTAGCGATGCAGGCAGCCAGTGATTTGCTCGGCATACCTGTTCAGTATTTCGTATATACGGACTTCCAAGGCTTTATTGCGCTGGTCGATGCGATCGGCGGCATTGAATTTGAGGTTGAAAAAGATATGCACTATGTTAGCAAGGCAGATCATCATGAATATGATATTGACCTTAAGCAGGGGCTTCAGCATCTGGATGGTGAAAAGGCATTAATGTATGTCCGATTCCGGCATGATGCCATGTCGGATTTCTCAAGAACCGAACGTCAGCGTGAGCTAATCGGTGCCATTGCAGACAAAATGCAGACAACAACGTCAATAGCCAAGCTGCCAACCATTTTAAATGAAGTAAATCCATATATCGATACAAATCTCACCTTAAATGACATGTGGAAGCTGGCTTCGCTTGGATATCAGAGCAATTTTCAGGGCAGCGAGCAGATTCCGCCAATGAGCCTTCTTGTTGAAGAGAAAATCGGCGGGGCCGCTGTGCTTAGCGTAAGAGATGATGAAGAATTAAAAACTTATGTCCAAGAGATTGTTAATCCAACGGAAACGGAAAAGGTCCAGGATACAACGACTATCGACAAATCAGCCAGCGGTGACAGTCAGTAGACAGCTTGCCAGAAGTCACATTCAATCCTGCTGCCTCCCTGCCATAACCATTTGCAAAGTGATATACTGTAATAGATACAAACAAGTAAGGGCAGCGGAAGCTGCCCTTTTGAGTTGTCCGCCTGAGGGCTTAACTTTACAATATAGAATGCAGAAAGGATGATACAAATGAATCGTACGCAATCGGAGCATCATTACGCTGAAGCTCTTGAGCATATTGTTGGAGGCGTCAACAGTCCTTCACGTTCTTTTAAGGCGGTTGGGGGCGGTGCGCCTGTATTTATGAAGCGTGGAGAAGGAGCTTACTTCTATGACGTGGATGACAACCGCTACATAGACTACCTGGCTGCCTATGGTCCAATTATTACGGGACATGCCCATCCGCATATTACGAAAGCCATTACGGATGCAGCAGTGAACGGAACATTATACGGTACACCGACTACGCTTGAGGTCAAGCTTGCCAAAATGCTGAAGGAAGCTATCCCTTCCATGGATAAAGTGCGCTTCGTCAACTCCGGTACAGAGGCCGTCATGACGACGATCCGGGTTGCCCGTGCCTATACGAAGCGAACCAAGATCATCAAGTTTGCCGGTAACTATCATGGCCACTCGGATCTGGTACTTGTTGCTGCAGGTTCTGGTCCTGCGACGCTCGGGATACCGGACAGTGCGGGTATTCCTGCAAGCATTGCTCAGGAGGTCATTACTGTACCTTACAATGATCTTGGCGGCCTGGAAGAAGCACTGAAGACATGGGGCCATGAGGTTGCAGCCGTTATGGTTGAGCCGATTGTCGGCAATTTCGGTATGGTGATGCCGAAGCCCGGATTTCTTGAAGGACTGGTGAAGCTTGCGCATGAGCATGGCGCACTTGTTATCTACGATGAGGTCATTACCGCATTTCGATTCCACTACGGTTCAACGCAAAACTATGCGGGACTGGATAACCATGATCTGATCAAACCGGACCTGACCGCCCTTGGAAAAATCATCGGAGGAGGACTCCCTATCGGAGCTTACGGGGGATCAAAGGAGATTATGGAGCAGGTTGCTCCGCTGGGTCCCGCCTATCAGGCCGGAACCATGGCAGGCAATCCAGCTTCGATCTCCGCAGGAATTGCTTGTCTTGAGGTGCTGAGTCAGCCTGGTGTGTACGAGGAAATGGAGCGCCTCACCATTAAATTGACAGATGGAATTAAAGCCGCTGCTGATCGAAACGGTATTCCGCTGACCATTAACCGGATTCGCGGCTCGTTCTCTACTCATTTCTGCGATCATCCGGTCACGAATTACGAAGAGGCCCAGGATACGGATGGAGAAGCGTTTGCGGCATTCTTCCGCCATATGCTGAACCGCGGTGTCCATCTGGCGCCTTCCAAGTATGAAGCATGGTTTCTAACTACCGCGCATACAGAGGCAGATATTGATGCCACCATTGAAGCGGCCGAGCAATCCTTTAAAGTAATGGCATAAGCCTAAACTATATAATAATGATTAGAAGCTGCAGCTCTCAGGAGGGACAATCCTCCTGGAAGCTGCAGCTTCATTCTTACGCCATATTTTCTTTGTGAATGAAAATTTATACAGCTGCGCACAATTAAATAAGTCTCTCGGTATATTTTCAAGGTGAGCGTATCCCAACAAGAAAGAGGCTGTTTAATGAATCCAGTGAAACCTTCCTTTTTACAAGCGGCGATGCTGATCATGCTGTCTGTGGGCTTAAGCAATCATGTGTTTATTATTCCGGTTCTGCTCCAAGTCGCAGGTCGGGACTCCTGGCTGTCTGTAGTGATCTCTTCCCTCCCAATCATCCTGTTTACCTTGGTCGTATTTCTCATATCCAAGCAGCTGAAAGAAAATACACTGGCTGAATGGCTATCAAGTAATTTGGGCAAGGCAGGCGGGTTCCTGTTCAAGCTGGTCAGTTCGGTTTATTTCCTGCAGGTCAGTTATTTTACCTTCTATGACACGGCCATGTGGGCAAAATCATCGTATTTATATGAATCGCCAATGTTTGTAATTGGCTTGATTCTGGCCTTCCTCTCTGTGTTAACAGCCTGCTTGGGGATGCGCACTTTGGCCTTCGCTTCTGGTATTTTACTGCCCCTGGTCGTCATCTTTGGCTTCTACGTTGCTACCGTCAACGTACAGTACAAGGACTATAATCGACTTCTGCCCTTATTCGAGCACGGATACACCCCGTTGTTCAGAGGTATATTCTACTGTATGTCCGGTTGGGTTGAAATTGCGCTGATTCTATTCATTCAGCCCTATCTCTCTAAGAAAATCAAGCTTTGGCAGCTCCTTCTGCTCATGTTTATTATGGTCGGCCTGACATTCGGCCCACTGACCGGAGCTATTATGGAGTTCGGTCCGTATGAGGCAGAACACATGCGATATCCTGCATTCGAAGAATGGCGCATTGCCTCACTTGGGAAATACATCACCCAGACCGACTTTTTCTCTATTTATCAATGGCTTGCTGGAGCCTTCACCCGAATTAGTCTTGCCATGTATATTGCCGTTGTCGTTTGGGACATTAAGAAGAAACGCAACTTAATCTTCATGATCTGGGGAATTCTGATGAGTTCAAGCTTGATCTACCCTTTGAATGACACTGTCTTTCAGAACCTGCTCATCACCTTGATTTTCCCGGTGAATTTTGCTTACTTTAGCTTTTTAATCGTTATTGCTCTGATGGCTATTCCCATCGGGAAGCTTAAGAAAAAAAGGAGGGGGAACGGTGCAACCACACGAGGAAGAAGCTCACCTTAATTATGAAATGCTGAACAACTTGTTTCAGAACTGTGCCGACGTGGTCGTGCATCATTTTACAGATATGTCCACGCCCATCACGCTGGTGTATTGCGACGGACTGACGGATCAGAAAACGATTAACGAAATTGTATTGCCACGGCTTACCTCTGTGGACTTGACTGACAGCTCCAATCTCTCTTCCAGGCTGGCTCTCACCTTGAATGAAATTGAATTCCCTGTTGATTCCGTTCAAATTGAGGAACCGGTATTCAGTGGACAGCTGCTGATCTTGACTGGAAGTGAACAGAACACTCGTATATATACACTGGACATTGCCAGTGTGCCGGGCAGAACGCCAGAGGAATCTGCGATTGAATCGGCGGTGAAGGGGGCAAGGGATGGATTTACCGAGGAGCTCACAACCAATGTAGGATTAATTCGGAAGCGGCTGCGGACCAAATCCTTTTGCTACGAGCAATTTGTATCCGGCGAGCGCTCGCATACCAAGATTGCTCTGTTTTATGTAGAGGATATTATTAATCCCGAGATCTTAAAAACAATCCGGGAGCGGTTGAGTCAGATTGATACGGATGGGCTCGTCGGAACGTCTATTATTGAGCGGGCAGTCATGGGAGGCATTCCGTCCATTCTGCCGTTGACAGATATGACCCAGCGTCCAGACTATATTGTCACCTCCCTCCTTAATGGCCGTTTCGCCGTCATGATGGAGGGATCACCTGTCGCCATTGTTGCACCGACAACACTGTTTAATCAAATTCACTCCCCGGAAGATGCAAGCACACCATTTTTTATGGTTGCTGTTGAACGGCTGCTTCGAATCTTCGGTCTATTCGTTGCTGCTCTCTTTCCTGGTTTCTATATTGGTCTCACGACCTTTAATGTCGACCAGATTCCGCTGCCGCTCTTGGCTACGGTTGCCGGTACACGGGTGGGACTGCCGCTTCCCGTTCCGCTCGAAACATTTATGATGATTGCGATGTTCGAATTATTTAACGAGGCGGGAAGGAGACTTCCACGTGCGCTTGGGCAGACGGTTACGGTCGTAGGAGGACTGATCATTGGTGACGCAGCAATCCGCGCAGGGGTAACTTCCCCGACCATTATTGTCGCTGTAGCCATCTCTGTCATCTCTTCCTATATGCTCGTTAACACGGTCCTTAGTTCGGTAACATCACTCATTCGACTGTTCGTTCTAGCGTTTGCTTCTTTTTTGGGGATGTATGGATTTTTTATAGCGGCTTTTATTCTTGTCATTCATATGGCCTCACTTGAGAGTTACGGCGTTCGCTACCTATCTCCCGTCACCCCCCTTAAGCTTGGGGATGCCATACAAACCGTTCTCATGAAGCCAACCTTTGGGCGGAAGAAACGACCTGAATCGCTGCAAACTCAGGATGATACGCGTACCGGTAATAAATCATGAGAGTGAGATTACTGCTGTTATGCTGCCTCCTCTCCCTCATGCTGCTGCTCAGTGGATGCTGGAGTACGAAGGAAGTTCAAAGCATCAATTTTATTACAACACTGGGAGTCGATTACCGGGACAAGCAATTTATCGCCTATGCGCAGGTCGTGGATTTTGCCAATATAGCTAAACAGGAAGGCCCCAACCAAGTTAATGAAGGAACGATATGGGTAGGTGAAGGAAAAGGGAAGACACTGATGCTCGCAATTTATGATTTGTACCGCACTTCACAGCAGAGAACCATGTGGACACATGTGAAAGCCATCGTTCTCTCTGAAAATATATTAAACCAGAAGCTGGAGGAGACGCTTGATGTCATCCTTCACTCGGGTGAGCTGCGTTATACGCCATGGATGTATGGCACAAGCGAAGACCTTAAGACACTGCTGACCGCCTCGTCCTTGCTGAACCAATCGGTGCAAAGCATTGAATTGTTTGAGCCTGTTTCTCTGTATCGTCAAAGCTCTGAATACGAACCGATCCGGATTCATTTTTTTCTAGACGGTTTTCGAGAGCCTGCTTCCACTGTCCTGCTTCCTTCTGTCGCCACAAATGCGGAGGCCTGGAATCAAGAGAGTAACAAGAAGCCGCATATGATCTATTTTGATGGACTCTACCTGATTTCTAAGAAGAAAAATACGGGGAAAGTCAGCGGTCAGGAAGCAGATGGTGCAAGATATGTCAGCTACCGTAAAATGCAGCAGTATCCCCTGGACCTTGATCCTGAATTGAAGAGCTCACATGTGATGCTCGTTCGTGATGCGAAGTCCAATATCTCTGCTGTAACCAAGGATAATCATACGGTTACCTTCAATATTACCGTAAATGCCGAAGCGACCGTTCTCGAGGACGAGCAGCTGGCATCGGATGTACAACTGAAAAAGGAAACAGAACGCCGGATGGTGGAGAAAATACGTTACACATTCGAACAGACCAAGGCGAAGAAAATGGATATTTACAGCTTGGAAGAGCACCTGTATCGAAGGCATCTTGACTTGTGGAAGAAATTATCCAAGGATAAAGAACACCCCATCGACAATTACGAGCTGGGAGAAGTAAAGGTGAATATCCATCCGGTAAATACAACTACGTACAAATAAGCCAGAATATTCAGAAGAGGAATGACTCACAATCCGTCATTCCTCTTTTTAATATGAATCTAGATCGGATAAGCCATTACACTCATCAGTGCCAGCTCCGGCTGTGTTGTATCCAGCCTGCTGTATTGAACAATGATCGGAATATCACTCTGCACTGTGATTGCATAAGGAACGCCGGGAGGAATCTTCTGTCCCTCTGATTCAAGTCCTGCGGTTCGAATATGACGAGTTCTCCTGGCAGGAACGACAGTCTCGATTCCCTCCATCGGCTCCCTGTCTTCGAAATATATAGTCATCACCAATTGGGCATCCTCGCTGCCTGTATTAAGAACACAGATGCTTTCATGACTCTCAAGACTGCCGCTGCTGTCAGGCGGAATGTAACCGTCAGGAATCATCCATGTTGTGCGTCCAAGTGGTTCATATCCCTTTGCTTCTATTGGATTCATTGTGCTTATCCCCCACTCATCGATTGATATGGCCCCGAAGATACATCTGAAGCGGCTGCAATTGAAGCTCGGATAGGGCAGCTGCCACCTCTTTGGCCAGCCGGGTAGCTCCGCGGACAGAGAAATGCGTGTTGTCCTCCACTCCTGCCGGGTGGTTCATATATTCGCCTGGGAACGCCCATAAAAAGTCATGTTTGCTCCCTTCTACGCCTGCTTCTTCAAAGAGCACCCTGCTGCGCGCTGCTAGGTCGATCATTGGAACCTTTTCCTCCACAGCAAGCTCCTTAACCGCTGTAATGTAGTCGCCATGCGTGTCGATCAAGCTTCCATCCTCATTAAAGTATCTTCGGTGCACAGGCGTAACAAGAATTGGATAAGCCTCATGACGCCTTGCCGTATCTATGTATTGGTGTAAATACTCTTTATAAGTTGTAAACGGCTGTGTCCCCCGCTGCGCATCCGATTTCTCATCATTGTGTCCGAACTGAATTAATAGGTAATCTCCAGGTTTGATGCGTTTCTCGATCGCTGCAAGCCTTCCTTCGTCGATAAAGCTCTTTGTGCTGCGACCGGAATGCGCGTGATTGTCTACCACCACGTCATGCTTGAAGCAGGCAGGAAGCATCTGTCCCCAGCCCGAGTACGGGTAGCCTGCTGCAGGCTGGTCGCATACGGTTGAATCTCCGGCGATAAATACCGTCAATGTTTGATTGGCAGGCATAACCTCTATCGCATTAATCCGCGGCGCAGCTCCCGAGAAGGAGAGTCGTAATGAATCTCCCTCCCTCACATGAACGGTGCATTTCTCCTCAATCCATTGTCCTGGCGGCGTGTGTATCTCGGGAAGGATCAGCCTCCCTTCCCCCGCCTTTATGATCGTCCTCGTCTCGGTTAATTCATCACCGATGAGCAAATGAATTCGGTAGCTCCCCGCAGGGACATCCAGGCGAAATACCGTGTTCAGCGGAATGCAGAAGCTGTCCTGCAAACGCTTCCTGTCTGATCCAGATGCCCCCTCGCTCACATTGCTCTGTTGATTGTTCGGAGCCAATCGTACTTCCGCCCGGTCTCTTCCATAAATTTTGCCGACTGACTCAAACCCGTATCCGAGCCCCTCATCGTAAATCGTGTCAGGCTGGATTCCAATGTAACCGTTTGCAGTGATGCCGGGACCAAAGTCAAATTTGAAATGGGATAGTGTGCTTGTGCTCAAGAGTTCGTCCTCCTTACAATGTACAAAACATCATCTTGCCCTTCTTTTGTAATGAGACGGTGTCATCCCTGTCCATCTCTTGAATACTTGGCTGAAGTAACCTGAATTTCCGCCGAAGCCAAACCATTCTGCTAACTCGAAAATTCTGACATCCTCATCTTCCTGCTGAATATAACTGCAGGCTTGTCGTATCCGGTATTGATTTAAATATTGAGAGAAATTAAGCCCTGTATCCTTCTTGAACATTTTACCTAAATAATCCGGATTCATGTACAGCATATGTCTTGCTACCGTATTCAGGGATAGATCAGCATCGGCATAATGATGGTGCACCAGCTCCAGCATGGAGCTGACAATCGCCGATTGTTTGACGCTGTCCTCCTCCTCTCTGAAGACACGGAGTCTGATTACAGGTGCGGACCTTCTGCTGCCGGAATCCCAAGCTCGACTAACAACATGATCCAAATTATTCATGCATTCGCACGCCTCCTTTTATAGAAGCCTGACCTCAGTACGCAGGTAAATCGAAACAAAATCTGTGATGCAGAAATATAAATCATTAATTATTCTGTGTTTGTCTGTAGAAGTCTTTGTTGTTGATTATATTACAAGTTCATAATTATTGTACAGTGAATCGAATCAATTTCATAATACCTTTGGCTGCTTCAATCATCTTGATCAAAGCAATTGATCGGAATATAAAAAAGGCCGCCCTCATGAAGAGAGCAGCTACAGCTGTGAACAGGTATGAAGCACTATGAAGGGCTGTCATCTGCCTTATTTTTACGGATTGATAAAGACGGTCTTAAGCTTAGCATTGTACTGTACATCATAGCCCAGCCCTTCAGCGATAAGGGCAAGAGGTACATAAGTCTTCGCTACCTTGCCAACTTGATGGAGGAAAGGAGCATTCTTCACAGGAATCAGCTGATCATTCACGAGTACACTCGGCTTATCAATCTGGATCTGTACTCGATTTGCATTATAAGTAATCATCGTCGCCTTTGCTTCATGAATCCACTGTGATTTCGCGCCTACGGCACTTACAATATCCTGAATCGCCACATAATTCTGATTGTTTCGCAGCACCGGCTTATACGGAGTATTCAGCAGCTGTCCGCTGACGATAATGTTCATCGGCTCCCCGGCCTCTACCGCCTTTAATTTCACATATTGCCCCCATATTGTTTCTGCAAATACTTTGGCAATCGCCTCATAACCGAGCTGATTCGGATGAAAATCCCGGCTGCCAATCATATGGGTCATCGTTCCCTCTCCACCGACGAACGCCTCAGCGATGTGTGCGACCTTGATCGATACGCCCTGAGTGCTGAGTTCAGTGGCCAGCGCATCCACTGTGCGGGTAAAGGCAGCGCTTGCTTCCATCAGCTTGGCATAAAGTCCTGCATTCCCCACCTTGGGAACCGGCTGATACTGATCTGCCAGCACGATTATAGCATCACCATTCATGGTGTGGAGCTGCTGAACAGCGGCCGTAACCTCTAATGTATATTTTGCAAGCAGCTCCTCAACTCTGCGATCCAAATCTGAAGCGTTCATTCCGTCTGCGGTCACCAGCAGCTCCGATACATCATTGCCGCCGATCGTAATCGTAATGACATCTGCCTCGGCTACATCCTGATTAATCTGAGCGATACTTGCCATATAAGAGGCCACACGAGCATCTGGAAGTCCGGGCTGTATATCCTCAGGTGTTACGGACTTCTTATTTAGTATCGCTTCCGTAAACTGCTTCAATCCATTGCTTTTTAAGCCGCCAATTCCGTAGTTCGTTACCACGGTCCGCTCATGCAATAGACCTTGCTCAAGTAAACGCTCGACGTAGCCATAAGGAGCTGTAGAGTAATCCTCCATCCCCGGCTCATAGCCTACCGTGATGGAATCCCCAAGTGCGACGATCTTAAACGGCTCCGTGCCAGCCACTTCCTGCGCATTCACCGCCGTGTGCCCTGCGCTCAAGAAGAGCACCCCTGCAAACAGTGAGACAACGCCTTGCTTAGCCCTTCTCTTGAAGCCTGTGATCTTCATCATATGTAACAATATCCCCTCTCTCATGCCATGTTCCTTATTTTACCACCAAGCATATGGAGGGAGATACTACTATTTAACAACTTCACACGAAAAAGAGATGCCCCGATATCGGGGCATCTCTGTAATATTAATCAATAAATAGCGGTGATTACTCGGATAAACCGGCCTTCTTCATATAGTCATCATACCGATGATCTACTTCCTTCGCCATACTGCGAAACTTCTTCGTTTCTTCTACAATCGGATCGAGCTGTGTCTGAATGCGGATTTCGTGCTTCGGAGATATGTTCTGCCGCTCTCTTTCCTTGCGGTCTCCAAATTCAGGCTCTCCTTCCGTCAGCATTTCGCTAAGCTGGCGCTCCAGTTCACGTGAATCCTTCACGATCCATCACTCCTTTGTTTTTGCATACATTATTCCACCGCAGAGGAGCCTATTATGCAGCAGAGGCATCAGTTTACGCCGGTTGCATTCTCTTCTGTCAGTGTACGAATGAGTTCTTCATGAATTTGACCATTGCTTGCTGCAACATACCGAACCGCCAGATGATATGGATTGCCTTGTGTATCTGTCACGGTTCCCCCGGACTCTTGAACCAGCAGCGCTCCTGCAGCGATATCCCAAGGGTTGAGTCCAATCTCGGTATATGCGCTGAGTCTGCCTGCTGCCACATATGCAAGGTGAAGTGCGGCCGAGCCTCCTGCTCTCAAATTGCGAACTTTGGGTGCCAGTGCCTTAGCAACACTCATGTTTGCAGGAAGCGCAAATTCGGGATCAGGCGGAAACCCAATCGCGACCAAGCTGTCTGACAAGCTCTCTTCACGAGAGACCTTCATTCGATCTCCGTGAACATATGCACCTTTCCCCTTCTCCGCTACAAAGAGCTCATCTCGAATAGGATCATAGATTACACCTACGATCACTTCTCCGCGATGGGCAAGTGCAATGGATACGGAGAAAAAAGGGAAGCCATGCACGAAGTTGGTCGTGCCGTCTACCGGGTCTACGATCCACAAATATTCTTCCTCACGTGCAGCCTCAAGCGCCTTAGCAGATGCTTCCGCTCCCGGCTCAACCCCTTCTTCACCAAGGATCGCATGATCGGGAAAATGAGTCAGGATCAGTCTGCGAATCATCTGTTCTGCACCCTTATCCACCTCGGTCACCAAATCCTGGGCTGAGAATTTCGTCGTCGTTTTAACGGCAGAGCCGGCACGGCTCTTAATCCACTCTCCCGCTTTGGCAGCAGCATTAATTGCAACGGCAGTATAACTCTTACTAGTAACTACGTATGGAATCTTCTGATTGTCGTTCAAAGCGATCACACTACTTTCTTTGTATCTTTGCGCTATACAGAATGAACCTATAGCTAAGCTTACTATAATAGTAACGTTTAAAACGTGTTCTCGTTACACGTAAAAAGCCCTATTTCAAAATATTGTGCATTTTCTTACATCCGAATTGTGGCTCCGTCTATGATTTCGATACCTTCCCCCGCGAGCTTCTCGAAATCCTTCATTAAGTTAAATAACGCCTCATCCTTGCGTTTCGCTTCGATCATCACATCAATAGCAGGGGTCCGGTCCGCAATATGACGCAGGAAGTCCAGCAGAGGCTCCAGCACAACTCCATCCGCATGGCTCCTGATATCCTTCTCATTCTTGGGACTCGAAACGTGAATCTTGGGAGGCAGGACTTCTTCAGGAGAAGAATCCGCCTGAGCATAGATCGTCTTCCATGTCTCCAGAATATCTTCCCACAATTCCCAGGGCGCTTCCCCATCGTTATTCACCCAATGATGATGTATATCCAGCACCATAGGGAGGCTTGTCTTCTTACATACCTCCAGCGTTTCAACCGCTGTGAAGGTCTTATCATCATTCTCAAGCGTGATCCGCTGCAGCAGCTCGGGAGGCAGGGCTTCCGTATTGACGATGAATCGTTCTGCGGCCTTCTTCTTGTCCCCGTAAGCACCGCCGATATGAATATTGTTCTTCGCCCTTGCATCCAGTCCCATCGCATCAAGCATCGCCTTATGGTGCATTAGATCACGAATGGAGCTTCTCAGCACTTCCTCCCGTGGTGTACTTAACACCGTAAAATGATCAGGGTGAAACGAGACTCGCATCCCGTGCTTTTTCACAAAATCACCAACCTCCTGAAAAGAGGGGACTAATGCCGCAAATGGATCCCAATCGGCCAGATCTCCGTGTGTAGCAAGCGGAATGAGCTTGGATGAGAAGCGATAGACTTTGATATCACTTGCCAGATTATGCCTCAGCAGCCTGAGGGTGTTATGTAAGTTCTCGGCAGCAATGCGTTCGAGCTTACGGATCGCTGCTTCCCGGTCTTCTATCTTGTTAAAGCTCGCCATCGTCATCGTCTTAGACGGTGACGCGTTCGCTACCACCATTGACATGGCTACATATCCGAATCGTACGATCATGGAAGCGGTTCAATCCCTTCGTCATAATAGTACAGTTATACCCTATGTCTACGGATTAAAACCTGCTTGAAACGTCATTCAAGGCTACTTATTCTGCTCTCCAAAAAACATTTCGTGAGCTAGCGCAGTCTGAATCCGGGATTCCTCTTCGTTCAGCTTGCGTTCAAGTATCATCTCCACCTCAGTGACCTCTTGTCCTTGAAAATTAATCTCGGCAATACAGCCGACAATTTTCACTATAGCAACCGCGATATTCTCAGGTGTATAGGCAATAACCTTCTGACCCGTGGGGAACACCCTGAAGCCCTGCTTCACCATTTTGCCCCGGCCATATTCCAGCAGCTCATACAGCTCCTGATCACTCTTAAATTTACAGACCGAATTAAACTCTGTTTGAAATCCCATACGTACAACCTCCTGTATCCCAAATTTTATATCCATAAGATTCTGTGAACTTCCTGTATATATGAAAAAAGGAGAGCATATCACTCCCCTTCGTGTTCACATCGACTACCGGTTACCATTCTCGTAATTCAGTGCTTGTTTCTGAGCATACCGCTCCAGAGCAAGCTCAATCATCCGATCCAGCAGCGCTTTGTAGGATACACCTGTCTCCCGCCACAGCAGCGGATACATGCTGAACGGCGTAAAGCCCGGCATCGTATTCACTTCATTAATAAGCAGTGCTCCGTCCGATCTGCGAATGAAGAAATCGGCCCGTGTAATGCCGTTACCCTCAATGGCACGAAAAGCCTGGAGAGCAGCCTCGCGAACACGGTCGGCCTCCTCCTCATCAAGCGGCGCAGGAATCAGCATCTGTGACTGGCCGTCGATATATTTGGCCGCATAATCATAATATTCACTGGAGGATACAATCTCTCCCGGTACAGAAGCGATCGCTTCCTCGTTACCGAGTACGCTGACTTCGACTTCTCTCGCGTCTACAAATTCCTCGACGATAACTTTAATATCGTAGCGGAATGCGAATTCAACCGCCTGAACAAGCTCATCGCGATTACGAGCCTTGGAAATCCCAACACTGGAGCCGAGATTCGCTGGTTTAACAAACATCGGATAGCCCAGCTGGTCCTCCATCCCCACGATGAGATCATGACTCGCACGCTTCCACTGCACATGATTGAAATACGCAAATTCACATTGCGCAAGACCCGCCTGTGCAAACAGCTTCTTCATCACGACTTTATCCATACCTGCTGCAGAAGGCAGCACACCAGCACCCACGTAAGGGATATCAGCCATTTCAAACAAGCCTTGAATGGTGCCGTCTTCACCGTTCGTACCGTGCAAGAGCGGGAACATAACATCTAGTTCACCCTCGGTACCATACAGTTGTCCGAATACGGTATTCAGTGCATCTCTTGTCTCTTCCGCATTCCCACCGAGCTTAAGCTCATCTATACTGGCAGGAGGCGCAGTCAGTCTGCCGCCCTTAGCCCAGCTTCCCTGCTTCGAAATAAAGAAAGGAATAATTTCATATTTATCAAAATCAAATGCGCTGATGACGGCAAATGCAGTCTGCAATGATACCTCATGCTCTCCTGACTTGCCTCCATAGACCACGCCTACGGTCATCTTGTTGTCTTTACTGTGTACCATGACTTACCTCCGGTTTCTTAACGGTTACAGGTCCTAGGGAGAGAATCATTTTGATTATCGTATCCGCCAAGGCCTACCGAATTATGCCAATAGTATATTCATCTTAAGGATGAGCGTTACGCTTTTTTTAGGCTCCAAAAGTATCTGCGATATGGAATAACCGGTATGTTGTGTTCTCGGTCCAGGCATAAGAATCCTTGTAATCCCAATAACGATGCCTGCTGCTTACAGTGTTCGCATTCACAAGGGGCATTCCACCCGCATCAAATGCCGTTACAATCGTACTGTGCTGATACCTGCCGTCCCCATTCCAATCATAGAAAATAACATCGCCCAGCTGCAGCTGCTCCGGCCCGTCAACAAGCGTTGCCGTCAGCCCGCTATGATTCCGCGCAAGATAATTCTCCAAACTATCTGACACGGCCCAGCTGTAGCTCCATTGCTCTTGTCCCGAAGCGTAACCTTTATACCACCAGCCTGTTTCTCTCCTACCAGTATAGTTGATCGGCGCGCCCCCTGCAAAGAGACATTGCGAGATATAATTGGTGCAGTTCACTTCGAATTCTTCAAACTCCGGATTACCCGAATTCCACCATTGATCTGCATAAGCCACCGCATCCTCTCTCCGGTATCGAACCAGTCTGGCCGGAATACCTGGATACAACACCTCTCTATTCAGAAGAGGCTTCCTCAAGATACCTGCCTGCTTGGCATTCTCTGCTGCGATCAGCGTCTCATAGGCGACCGGCTTTCGTTCCTGTACATCTCTGACCACACGCGATACAACCCAATAATTACCGTCCTTGGTGAAGGTCAGCCGCTCTTTCTCGATGCGGTCCTCCCGGTGCGTCATCCCTCCCTTGGAGTAGAATAACCGGCTGTACAGCTGTACATCGACCACAGCTTCACCCTTGCGATCCGACAGTGTCCGGAGCAGCTTAGCGCTTGTCTCGCAGCGCAGAGGTACGGCCTGACGCTCGCGATACCACTCTTCCAGCTGAGCTGCCCGCTTGCCTCGTTCGAGCAGGACAGCAAGGTCTGTAATCATATGCTGCTCCTGCGGCTTATAATCAATCTCGCCTCGATTATATTCTTTCACATAAGAATATAAGGTATTTTTCCATTCTCGCTCCAACGGCCCATATCCCCTTTCTACTACTCCGGCTTGCTTCTCGATCGTATGATTACCTTCTCTTTTCACTATATGACTAATTTTATGTTGGTATGTACGGGGCCTATCCAGAGAGAGTTGAAGCATTCACTTCCCTGTAAAAATAGGCGTTCTTACAAGAAAAAAACTTTACGTCAATGGATGAAAACGGTATACTAAAATCAAAAGTTCATTTTTGAAATTACGTTTCACACTGTGAAACTCCATGGACATTGAACGGATAAAATGAACTTCTGGCATACTATTAATCAAGGAGGTACATCCATGTCTCAACAGAATCATTTCTCTGCTGCAAGCTCGCTTGAAGTCGGAGGCAAAACGTACCGCTATTACAGCCTCAAAACGCTTGAAGAGCAAGGACGCGGCGACATTTCCAAGCTGCCTTTCTCCATTAAGGTGCTCCTCGAAGCGGCGATCCGTCAGTTTGATGGACGCGCTATTACTGAAGATCATGTAAGCCAGCTTACAGGCTGGGCAGAAGGCAAAGATAACAACAAAGAAATTCCTTTTATTCCTGCGCGTATTGTACTGCAGGACTTTACTGGCGTTCCGGTGGTCGTTGACCTTGCCGCTATGCGCGATACAGTGAAGAAAGCCGGCGGCGATCCGAAGAAGATCAATCCGCTCGTTCCTGTCGATCTCGTTATTGACCACTCGGTCATGGTCGATGCATTCGGAACGAACAGTGCACTGGACTATAACATCAAAGTCGAGTTTGAGCGCAATGAAGAGCGTTATCGCTTCCTTCGCTGGGCACAGACTGCTTTTGACAACTTCCGTGCAGTTCCTCCTTCTACAGGGATTGTTCACCAGGTTAACCTTGAATATCTCGCTTCCGTAGCTGCAACCAAAGAGATTGACGGTGAGACTGTTGTGTTCCCGGATTCTTTGGTAGGTACGGACTCTCATACAACGATGATCAACGGTCTCGGCGTTGTAGGCTGGGGTGTCGGCGGTATCGAGGCTGAAGCCGGAATGCTTGGACAACCACTCTACTTCGTAACGCCTGAGGTTATCGGCTTCAAGCTGACAGGCAGCCTGGCAGAGGGCTCTACGGCTACTGACCTTGCCCTGACGGTTACCGAAATGCTTCGTAAGAAGGGTGTTGTCGGCAAGTTCGTAGAATTCTATGGTCCTGGCCTGTCCAACATCAGCTTGGCTGACCGTGCGACCGTAGCTAACATGGCTCCGGAATATGGTGCAACCGTAGGTTTCTTCCCAGTCGATCAAGAGACGGTTAACTACCTGCGTAATACAGGTCGTTCTGAAGAACAAATTGAGCTGGTTGAAGCATACTACAAAGCCCAAGGCATGTTCCGTACGAACCATACCGAAGATCCAGTCTTTACAGATACCATTGAGCTTGATCTGGCATCGGTTGTACCGAGCCTTGCAGGACCTAAACGTCCTCAAGACCGGATTGAGCTGTCTCATATGAAAGAGAATTGGGAAGGCATTGTCCGCACACCAATCGACAAGGGCGGTTACGGACTAAGCGATGAGAAGATTGCAGAGAAAGTGCCTGTTACCCATCCTGACGGTTCCAAGAGTGAACTGGCTCCAGGTGCAGTTGTAATTGCTGCAATTACGAGCTGTACGAACACTTCCAACCCAAGTGTTATGGTCGGCGCAGGTCTTCTTGCGAAGAAAGCGGTAGAACGCGGACTGACCAAGCCTGGTTATGTGAAGACCTCGCTGACTCCAGGATCTCTTGTTGTTACAGAGTACCTGACCAAGGCAAACCTGCTCGATCCGCTTGAGAAGCTGGGCTTTAACGTTGCCGGCTACGGATGTGCAACTTGTATCGGTAACTCCGGTCCGCTTCCAGATGAAGTGAGTCATGCGATTGCTGACAACGATCTGACTGTTGCTGCAGTACTGTCTGGTAACCGTAACTTCGAAGGCCGTGTGCATGCCCAGGTCAAAGCAAACTACCTGGCTTCTCCGCCGCTGGTTGTTGCTTACGCGCTGGCAGGTACGGTGAACATCGATCTGCAGAACGATCCGATCGGCTATGATCAGAGCAATCAGCCTGTATATCTTAAGGATATCTGGCCGACTTCCGCAGAAATCCAAGAAGCAATTAATGTCTCGCTTAACGCAGATATGTTCCGAAATAAATACGCGAACGTCTTCACTGCCAATGAACGCTGGAATGCAATTGAAGTTCCAGAAGGCGAATTGTATGAGTGGGATGAGAACTCGACATACATTCAGAACCCGCCGTTCTTTGAAGGACTTGAAGGTGATCTGAACGACATCCAGAACATTCGTGATGCACGCGTGCTTGCGCTGCTTGGCGATTCTGTAACGACCGACCATATCTCGCCTGCAGGTAATATTTCGCCAACCAGCCCGGCTGGTCTGTACCTCAAAGAGCATGGTGTAGAACGCAAGGACTTCAACTCCTACGGTTCTCGCCGCGGTAACCATGAAGTTATGATGCGCGGAACATTTGCCAACATCCGTATTCGTAACCAAGTGGCACCAGGCACGGAAGGCGGCGTTACCAAATACCTCCCTACCGATGAAGTCATGTCCATCTACGATGCTTCTATGAAGTATCAGGAGAAAGGCAGAAACCTCATCGTACTGGCTGGTAAAGAGTATGGTACAGGAAGCTCCCGTGACTGGGCAGCCAAAGGTACGCTTCTCCTTGGCGTCAAAGCTGTTATCGCTGAGAGCTTCGAGCGGATTCACCGCAGTAACCTGGTTGGTATGGGCGTACTTCCGCTTCAGTTCAAAGAAGGCTATGGCTGGTCCAGCCTTGGATTGAACGGGCGTGAGACGTTTGATATCGTAGGTCTCTCCAACGAAGTTACTCCAGGTGAAGAATTGACTGTAACTGCAACACGCGAGGACGGTACTAAATTTGAGTTCCCTGTTATCGCGCGTCTCGACAGTATGGTTGACGTGGATTACTACCATAATGGCGGTATTCTGCAAACCGTACTTCGTCAGTTGATGAAATAATCGACGTACAAATAGTAAGGCCGTATCCCCTGCCTCTCGGCAGCTGGATACGGCCTTTTTTTATCTCTATTAGATTATCGAATTGCCATCTCTTTCATAAACAACGGGAACCTCGCCGCAAGCGCCTTGGTATGCTCATGTACACTTGCTGCCACGCTATCATCTCCATGACGCTTAAGCACAGCAGCAATACACTCTCCCAATATGCGCATTTCTTCATCTCCCATGCCCCTCGTCGTCAATGCAGGCGTACCGATTCGTATGCCGCTAGTAACAAATGGACTGGCTGTTTCTCCAGGTATCGTGTTCTTATTAACCGTGATGCCTACATGCTCCAGGATCGCTTCAGCCTGCTTGCCTGTAAGTCCCCAGGGCCGCACATCTATCAGCATCAAATGGTTATCCGTTCCTCCCGATACAAGTGTGGCTCCTTCTTGAATGAGAGTATCTGCAAGCACCTTCGCATTATCGACGACTCTGCCTGCATAGAGCTTAAAGGAAGGGTCCAATGCCTCTTTGAAGCTCACTGCCTTCGCTGCAATGATATGCATGAGCGGTCCGCCCTGTATGCCAGGGAATATGGATTTGTTAAGCCCCTTCGCCGTCTCCTCATCATTCGTCAGCAGCAGGCCTCCCCGAGGGCCGCGCAGCGTCTTATGCGTCGTACTTGTCGTAACATCCGCATAAGGGACCGGAGAGGGATGCAGACCCGCTGCAACCAGTCCGGCTATATGAGCCATGTCCACCATAAGCTTTGCCCCGACCTGATCAGCAATTCCCTTGAACTTTGCAAAGTCAATCTGACGGGGGTAAGCACTTGCACCAGCAATGATCAGCTTCGGCCGCTCTTTGCGGGCAAGGCTCTCTACTTGATCGTAATCGATCAGGTGTGTTACTTCATCCACTCCATAGGAGACCACATCAAACCATTTCCCTGACAGGCTTACTGGACTGCCATGAGTTAGATGTCCGCCTTGGGAAAGATTCATGCCCATCAGCTTGTCTCCTGGATTCAGGAGATGAAACAGCACTGCCGTATTGGCCTGAGCACCGGAATGCGGCTGAACATTCGCATAAGCAGCTCCAAATAAGGACTTTGCCCGCTCGATCGCGAGCGTCTCAGCACCATCCACATGCTCGCAGCCCCCGTAGTAACGTTTCCCAGGGTACCCTTCTGCATATTTGTTCGTTAGAACGGTTCCCATCGCTTCCATCACTTCAGGACTAACAATATTCTCTGAAGCAATCAGTTCCAGTGTAGCCAGCTGACGTTCCTGCTCTTGCTGAACAAAGCTGTAAAGCTGTGGATCAAAGGATTCCAAACTCATTAACAACACCTCCGCGAGATAAATGATAAATCTATGGATACGCAAAAAAGGACAGAGATCACGAACAAATTGTCGTGTTCTCTGTCCTGGGTACCTGAGAGTTTAAACGGCGGCAGCCGTTGTTACCCCTTGGGTGGCTATTGCTCTCTCCAGAGTTGCGTCCGATGGCGGTTCCTTGTACCTGAGAGATTAACTTTAAGACTCGACCAGCCATAAAGCTTGCTCCTTCGGCGCAAAAGCATCCTCATTAAACGTGACCAAGCGATGCTTAAGACTCTCCCTGCCATCATCTTCCGCTTATGGATTTTTCTTTATCTGATTAAAGCAGAAGAAAGATCCTATGTCAATATAGCTGACAAAAAATCTTGATAAATGTATTTCTCTACATTTTCGGAGCAGTTAATAGGTCTCGCTGAGATGACAAGCCAGATATACCTTGAGCCAATCATCGGGATCATTTAGACTGACCTGCATCAGCTCCTCAACTTTATGCAGCCGGTGGTACAGTGTATTGATATGAATATGCAGCTCTTCGGCTGCTGCTGAAGCGGAACGATTTGCAGCCATGTAAGCTTTTAACGTGCGTTCCAGATCCTCACCCTGCTGCTTGCCCCTTGAATACAGAGGAGACAACACACTCTCAATATAATGCCCGATCTTTGCAGGCTCCTGATTGAGAAACAATTGATTCACCCCGATATCCTCATAACGGGTAAGTCCTGTCTTTTGCCTGCGGAGCAGAAAGGATAAGGCATCAAGTGCCTCATCGTTACTTCTGGCCACCTGCTCGAGGCCACTATACAAGCTGCCAATGCCCCCGCTCACGGATTTGCCTGTTGATCTTGCCCATCGCTCGGCAGCTGCTCTCATCCGTTCCACCATTTGCTTTTGCTGGGCGATATTCAGTGCTGCCGCAATAATCGTTACTTTATCATGGGAGCCAAATAGCAGTTTCTCACTATGACCAAGCTCTTTTTCCAAATCAAGTATCAGTTTACGTAAAAAAATCTCACGCTGCTTCAGATCCCCGTGCTCTCCCAGAAGGTGAAGGACACTAACGAATAGAGGAACATCCTTAGGCAGTCCAAAATTACTCATCTTGGCAGCGACTCGTTCAGGCTCACGAAACTGCACCAGCTCATTGAAGAACTCATGACTCCGTTTGTAATACATTTCCGTGGCGGAGTGCGTGTTCATTAGCTGAAGTGCAACGATCGCGCCTCCCTGCTCCAGTACAATGTGATCCAGCGGCTCCAGCGGACGAAGGAGTGGAATAACGAAGACGCCGAGCAGCACCGGGCCATTCACAACAGGGTACAGGTAATACCCATGCTCGTGACTGCCCGTTATCGTGACAGGAGCTTTATTCGCCTCAAACACTTGGAACAAATCCAGATCGGAGAGCTCATGCTGATCGTCAGCGACAGGATGCCAGTTGTTCAGCAGCAGGTCAACAAATCGCAAGGGCAGCTTAAGCATAGCGAGCACTTGATCAACCAGCACCTCCACACTTTCCTGGCGGACAGACAGCTTGGTAAATACATTGTGAATATCGCTCCGTTTCACGAGATACTCATTCGCTTCTCTCAGCTCTGAGTACATTCTTGCATTGGATATCGCAATAGCGGCCTGATCAGCAAAGCCCTGAAGATGCAGCAGGTCCTGATCATGAAAAGGTCTCCTGCCATCCTGCAGCTGATGCACCAGCATGACGCCGATCCGATCCTGATTCATCGTGACGGGAACTGCGATGACTGATACTACCTGCACCACATCTCCGTCAAATGCGTTAACAAGATAACTCAATGCATCCTTCGGAACATCATCCATCGCATCCAGGGCTGTTCTGGAGGTATATATTTTCCCGATCCCGCTCGTAAATACTTTACCTGTAATCCCCTGGCTATGCCTTGTCTGAAACTGATAAATCGTATCTTTAATCCCAATGCTCGCCCTGGGCACCAGTCTCTTCTCCGCCTCCTCATACATCATGAAAAAGCCGCAGTCTGCAGCGGGAATGACCTTCAGTGCATTCTGCATAATGTGCAGCAGCAATTCATTCAGGTCGAGAGAAGAGGTTAGCGCGCGGAGCCCCTCAAGCCAGCGTTCGTGATCCAGCTTTTGCTTGGCGAGCCTTATCGTTAGCAGCTCCATTCTCGTCAGCAGCTCCAGCTGCTCAAGCTCACTGTCCGTCAATTCATCTTCAGCTTCAATCAGCATCAGCATGGGTCTCTGCTCTGAGGCATCATTCGGTGAAAAATAGATGAATAAGAGTGTGGATCCCTCCACACGCAAGGTCCGGCATACGAGCTTCTCCATGTGTTGTTGAAGCGGCAAACCCATTGCATTCATCTTCACTTTCTCGATCAGCCTGTCGGCTCCTTCTGTGCCCAGCCATAGGTATAAGCTTTCAGCACTCTCCGTATAAAACCATGCCCCATATTCCACGTCTCCAAATCTCTTCTCCAAAAATTGAGGCAGATCCACGCTTAACATCCCCTCTCCACTCCGTACGTGTCAGTTAATATAACATAAATGAATGCATTTCAACTTGAAATCGATTGTCATTGGAAATATATACAATGTTATCTATGAAACATTAGTCATATGAACAATGATTTTCGTTAACTCACATTATAAAATGTTACCATACTTAACACAATCATTTGGAGCGTGAGATGCCTATGAAAAAAGAGCCCAACAGTAAATTGATACTCACCGCCTTATTCGCAGCCTGGATTGTCTCCTATATTGACCGAGGAGTAATTACGCTTGCTCTCAGTCAAATGGGCAAAGACATGAGTCTGGATGCTTCGGCACTCGGAATTGTGCTGAGCAGCTTTTTCGTCGGCTATGCGCTCATGCAGATTCCCGGTGGATGGCTCGCGGACAAGTTCGGTTCACGCAAAGTCATCGTCGTCGCCATCCTGTTCTGGTCCCTCTTCACCGGTTTATCGGGCGCCGCCTGGTCCCTGGCCTCTCTGCTCGTGATTCGTTTCCTCTTCGGGATTGGAGAAGGAGCTTACCCTTCTGCCAGCACCAAAGCCATCTCTGATTACTTCGCCAAAGAAAAACGCACCAAGGCTCAAACGACCATGATGTCCTCCAATGCTCTCGGAGGAGCCATTGCCCCCATTATCTGTACTCCGCTGCTCCTGTGGTTAGGATGGAGACATACGTTTCTCGCGATTTCCCTGCTTGGCGTAGTGCTCGTTATATGGTTCCTTTATATCACCAGGGGATCTTCCGCCCAGCACAGTACTGCTTCACCCAAAGTGGAAAAGGGTGTGTATAAGGAGCTGCTGCGCAATACGACTTTGTGGAGAGTCATGGCACTCTTCTTCTTTGCCAACATTGCCAGTTGGGGACTCTCTTCGTGGATGCCTACCTATCTCATTGAAGCACAAGGGATCGATCTGAAGGCAGCTGGTCTTGTATCCGCTATTCCCGCAGTCATCGCTGCTCTTGGCATGCTCATCAGCGGACGGATCATCGATCGAATCGGAGCCAAAGCGAAGTATGTAGTCACAGGCTGCCTCTTCATGTATGCTCTATTCTTATTCCTCGTGACACGCGCCGGCGGACTCGCCGAAATTATGCTGTGCATGAGTATTGCCATGGCGTTCGGCTCCTTCACATTGTCCTTTGTGTTTACACTGCCTCACCGACTGATGAAGCAAAGAGTCGTTGGTACTGCCTTTGGTATGATTAACTTTGGCGGACAGGCCGCAGGTATCCTCTCTCCCGCAATAATGGGCTTCCTTATATCATCTACGAACTCTTATAACAGCGCCTTTTTATTCCTTACAGCATCATGCCTTGTCGCTGCAATCATTTCATTAACAATTCCTAAATTGAACAAACAGCCTGACGAGCCTATTACAGACCCATCTGCAGTTGTGTTGACCGCAAGACACTAAATCTTAGGAGGTATATAGCATGAGCAAAACAAACCTGATCCAAGCGCTTAACGAAGGAGAGCATCGCTTCACAAAAATGGCGAAGGACATATGGGAGCATCCGGAGGTCGGCTACACCGAATCCTACGCCTCCTCTCTTCAGGCTCGCCTGCTAGAACAGGAAGGCTTTCGCATCACATCAGGCGTGGGTGAAATTCCTACCGCCTTTGTCGCCGAGTACGGTCATGGAAGTCCGGTGATCGGCATCCTCGGCGAGTTTGACGCCCTTCCCGGTCTATCCCAAACGGTAAGCCCAGATCAGACACCGATCGTTCCCGGCGGACCCGGTCATGGCTGCGGACATAACCTGCTCGGCACAGCTGGAGTAGAAGCAGTCACCGCGCTTAAGCAGCTCATTAACGAAGGAACACTCCCCGGCACCATTCGTTATTACGGCTGTCCGGCAGAAGAGCTGTTATCCGGCAAGACCTTTATGGCTCGTGACGGCGTGTTCGACGATCTGGACTGTGTGCTCACTTGGCATCCAGGCAGCTCCAACATGGCGGCGAATTACAGCATGCAGGCATTGACTGGTGTGGAGTTCTTCTTCTCGGGTCGTACCGCACACGCTGGAGCCGCCCCTCATCTAGGCCGCAGTGCTCTAGATGCGGTGGAGCTGATGAACGTCGGCGCAAATTACCTGCGTGAGCATGTGCCAGACGGCAGCCGGATTCATTATCAGATCACAAACGGCGGTCAGGCTCCGAATATCGTGCCGGATGCGGCGAGCGTATACTACTTTTTACGCGGAAAAGACCGAGCAGCTGTCGATCACTTGCTAGAGAGGCTCATCAAAATCGCCCAAGGTGCGGCATTAATGACTGAAACGAGTGTACGGTGGGATATCAAAGCAGGCTGTTATGATACACTGCCAAATGCCACGCTGAATGATCTTATGCATGCTCAAACCGAAGTTGCAGAGCCTATTCAATTTACTCCGGAAGAAGAAGCCTTCGCCGAACAGCTGCTGAAGAGCGTTCATCCAGACGTCCTTGCAGCCAATCCAGAAGCTGCCCTGCACTCTGAAAAATCCATTCTGCCAACCGCGTTTATTAACAATAAACAAGTCTTCGGTATGACGATGGGCGGCTCCTCTGATGTGGGTGATGTATCCTGGATTGCACCGATGGGTCAGATCATGACGACTTGTGCTCCACTGGGAGTTCAAGTTCACACTTGGCAGGCCACGGCCGCCTTCGGCTCCTCCATTGGAATGAAGGGGATGCACTATGCCGCGAAGCTGATGGCTCTCTCCGCCTATGATCTGCTTCAGAATACAGATGGTGTCATTGAGCAGGCCAAAGCCGAATTTAAAGAAAGAGCAAGCGGCATTACTTTCACGGCGGGAATCCCTGCTGAAGTGAAGCCTCCAGTGCCGGCTCATATTAAAGTGACGGTACCAGCAGGCTGACTATAATGCGTATACTAGATATGCGACCAAGTCGGCGCGAATCATGTTCATTCTCTAGCAGATTTTGTTCCCATTAGAAAAACTCCAGTTCCCCTCGCTTTCAGGCAAGGAGGAACTGGAGTTTTTTATGTTGATTCTAGCCGTATTTTCACCATACAAAAAATGAAAATCACGCTGTTATGTGTTTAGATCATTCAAACCCGGGGCATGCTCATTCGGCATGTCTGGCAGCATGGGTACCGGATGACCAATTGGAGGAGGCGTTACTTCGAGCTCACCGCCATTACGGCTTGGGGATTTCCCGCTATAAATCTCCCCGATCCGAGTATCATCCAGCCTGAAATTAAACTGTGCATTATGAAAGCCCATGTCCACATATTTTCTGCACTCCGGATACTTGTTGATATCATAATTAGGTACCGGGAACAGCTTGCCCCACTCTACACCGAGCGTCTCAAGTGCTTTGGCGAACGCATTCTGATGGGCATTGTCCCGCACGATAAGAAAGGCTAAAGTTTCTCTGAATGTCTTATTGGAGCTCATTTCATAAATACGGGATTTCTGCAGGACCCCTGTTGATTCAAGCACCAGATTATCCATCAGGTCAGCTACAAGATTACCATGGTTGTACACATAGTTGCCCATCCACGGATTCCCAGCTGCATCTACGGGCAAAGACCCTTGAGCACCAACGATGTAGTGATGCGGATTCGCATGACGAACAGCCTCATCCAACGGAGCCCCATCCACACCTGCGTTACCCGGCGTCTCTTCGCCCGATCCGTTCAGCAGCTGATTAATGGTCGTCTGCACCAGCTCCACATGGCTGATCTCCTCCAGAAATACACCTCGCATCAAATCACGATACTGGGTCTTATTCCCACGGAAATTACTGCTCTGAAAAAAATACTGCATCATCGTACGCATTTCGCCGAACCGTCCGCCTAATGCTTCTTGCAGCACCTTAGCCGCAGCGGGATCAGGCTTGTCCGGAACGATAATATTGATAAGATCCTCTTTGTAGAAATACACAGGAAACACCTACTTTACTGGCGAATTTGGAAGACATCCTATTTTGTGTCCAGAGCACCTGTTTTATACAAAATGAGGAAGTTCTCGCAAAACACCTGAAAGGAGTGTGAGGGATGAATATCGGTTCTGCCAGACAAGCAGCAGTGAATTGGGTAATGAGCCACGGAAGCCAATCCCCCGGTTATCTCGGCGCATATTTTAGCGGCTCTACTGTTACCCTGCCTGACGACGCTACCCTGTCTCCTTCCTCGGATATGGATATCGTCATTGTTGTTCATGAAGTACCCTCTATTAAGCTTGGGAAATTCCGATATCAAAATGTCTTGCTGGAAGTAACCTATCTACCGTGGGATCTCTTCGATTCAGTAGAAAAGGTGCTTACAAACTACCATTTGGCCGGAAGCTTTCGCACGAACACGATCATCGCCGATCCTTATTCACGTCTGTATCCGATATACCAGCAGGTATCTCAGCACTTTGCTCAAAAATCATGGGTCGAGAAGCGATGTGAAGATGTCCTTTATAAAATAAAGGCAGGGCTCCATTCCATAGATATGACGCAGCCTCTCTATGATCGAATCACCGCACTTCTCTTCCCCGCTGCCATTACAACACATGTCCTGCTCACCGCTGCACTGCAAAATCCGACGGTTCGTTTACGGTATCTCCGTGTGCGAGAGGTACTCACCCAGTATAATGAGCTCCCGGTATACACTGAACTATTGCAGCTGCTCGGCTGTGAACAGATGACCGCAGAACAAGTTCGTCAGCATCTTGAACAGCTTGAAGTGACCTTTGATACAGCTGCGGATGTAGCGTCTACCCCTTTCTTTTTCAGCTCCGATATTACAGTAAGCGCACGCCCCATTGTGATCGAGGGAAGCCGCGAGCTCATCGAATCCGGGAATCACCTTGAGGCTGTGTTTTGGATAGCAGCTACCTTTGCCCGATGTCACAAAATTTTAGACACAGACGCAGCACCGGATACTAAGCAGCCACTTGCGCCAGCCTTCCAGGCGCTGATCGATGATCTTGGCATTGGTACATCGGAGTCCTATCTGAACAGGGCAGAGCAAATTCGAAACTACTTGCCTGCACTTTCGAAGACAGCTGATGATATGATCGCTGCCCACCCTCACATCTGGAGTTGATTCACAGGATTAATAATTCATCGCACAAAAAAACGTGGAGGCCCATATGCGGGCCCCCTTATGTGCAATCCTGTACAAGCTCCGTCACAGATCTACGGTCTTGTTCAAATCCATCTCATTCTTGCCTGTCATTTTGTTGATCAGATTCTTGACCAGCTTTGTTTTACTGCCTGTTTCCCAATACTCGGCGGTGTCTGCCTGAATCTTGATGAGCACCAGCGAAGGGTCGTCATAAGAAACATCAAGCAGCATCTCATAGGCTTTGTTCCAGAACTCCTTCACTTTCGCCGGATCCTGAATCAGCTCCGCTTCACCCCGTATGGAAACATAGGATTTACCGACATAGGCTACATTGACCAGCGGATTTTGCATCAATTCACGATACTTATTGGTGTCCTTTTTAGTTAAAAACCAGAGATCTCCGTCAAATTCAACCTCCTGTGTCTTCATCGGACGAGAGACGAGTCCTTCTGGTGTTACGGTTGTCAACATCGCTGTATCTATATCCTTGATCAAATCTCTTACCGTCTCAATTGCTTCTTGATTCACTGCTGAAGTATTCATAAATGCGATTCCCTCCTTGGCTTCTGGCTCTCACATTTATATTAACCAATTGGAGAATCTGCAATCTACGAAACGGGATCTCACATTATTTCCCTCATGCATTGGGAGATTGTTCGTTCACCTGTTCTGACCCCGATATTCTTCGGCCTTCTCCTGCATACCGGCATGGATCGCTTCCTTCTCACTAACTCCCTTGACGGATGCCATATTCCGAATATCCTGAGTGATGCGCATGCTGCAGAATTTGGGTCCGCACATCGAACAAAAATGCGCCGTCTTCGCTCCCTCTGCGGGAAGAGTCTCATCATGATAGGATAAGGCACGCTCCGGATCAAGGGACAGATTGAACTGATCCTTCCAGCGGAACTCAAATCTCGCTTTGGAGAGGGCATCGTCTCTTCTGTGCGCTCTAGGATGACCCTTGGCCAGATCGGCTGCATGGGCAGCGATCTTATAGGCAATGACCCCTTCCCTTACATCATTCTTATCCGGCAGTCCCAAATGCTCCTTCGGCGTAACATAGCACAGCATAGAGGTGCCAAACCAGCCGATCATCGCCGCCCCGATCGCAGATGTAATGTGATCATATCCGGGAGCAATATCAGTTGTAAGTGGACCCAGCGTGTAAAATGGGGCTTCCTGACAGATCTCCATCTGCAGATCGACGTTCTCTTTGATCTTATGCATGGGTACATGTCCGGGACCTTCAATCATCACCTGCACATCATGCTTCCAGGCGATCTGCGTCAGTTCTCCGAGTGTTGCCAGCTCTGCCATTTGAGCCTCATCATTCGCATCATAGATGCTGCCGGGTCTTAGTCCATCTCCAAGTGAAAAAGCAACATCATATCGGCTCATAATCTCACAAATCTCTTCAAAATGAGTGTACAAAAAGTTCTCCTGATGATGTGCCAGGCACCAAGCTGCCATGATCGAGCCGCCCCGTGACACAATTCCAGTCATTCGCTCTGCTGTCATTGGAATATATCTTAGAAGAACGCCTGCATGAATCGTAAAATAATCTACACCCTGCTCCGCCTGCTCAATCAGCGTATCTCGGTATATTTCCCAGGAGAGCTTCTCTGCCTCCCCGTTCACCTTCTCCAGTGCTTGATAGAGTGGAACTGTCCCAATGGGTACAGGAGAATTGCGGATAATCCATTCTCTAGTCGTATGAATATGGCGGCCTGTCGAGAGGTCCATGACTGTATCCGCTCCCCAATGCACAGCCCAGCTCATCTTCTCTACCTCCTCCTCAATCGAAGAGGAAACAGCAGAGTTTCCGATATTCGCATTGATCTTGACATGGAATCGGCTTCCGATCAGCATTGGCTCACTTTCCGGATGATTGATATTAGAAGGCAGGATTGCCCTTCCTCTTGCAATTTCACTCCGTACAAACTCCGGATCGAGTCCCTCGCGGATCGCTGCGAACTCCATTTCAGGTGTCACGATCCCTTTTCTGGCATAATGCATCTGAGTTACACATCGACCTGACTTGGCTCTAAGCGGCTGTCTTCTAACACCCGGGAACACCTCTACCTCCTGCTGGGCACTTCTGTCGGATCGAATCCCATTATCCTCTGGCCGTATTTCTCTTCCTTCATAAAACTCAACATCCTCACGCTCAAGGATCCAATT
Source organism: Paenibacillus sp. TCA20 (assembly GCF_000732325.1). Lineage (GTDB taxonomy): Bacteria > Bacillota > Bacilli > Paenibacillales > Paenibacillaceae > Paenibacillus > Paenibacillus urinalis. Next base: position 430,738 of record NZ_BBIW01000004.1, on the reverse strand, counting down.
CCGGCGCAAGAGCGGAAGGCCTTGACGGATATCAACTTCTATATTCATATCTCCCATGGGTCCGCTCGTATCGTATACCCGAAATGGCTCATTCTGCTCTACCCCTTGGGGTGTGCTAGTGGGATGGAGCTCAATTTCACGTTCGGGTACGGCAATGTCCGGCCTTGATCCTTGGATATATACCCTCTTGCTGGCGGGGAATGGCTGGAGTCTTCCTGATTCGCCCTTTAATTGTTCTCCTCTTATAGCCGATGTCTCTGTGTTCAGTTCTGTGTTCGAATGATTCATATGTGCTTCCTCCTTTTTCGAGTTGGGAAGCCCTCTCCTGAGCTGTGTTTGAAAGATAGAAGATATACAAACGACAGCCAGTTATGCAGAAGCTGCGGCAACAAAAAAGAGCCGATTCCCACAGGGGGAATCAGCTCTAATCCAAATAAGATCTTACCGATGTACCGGCTAATGAAGCTGCATAGACTACTAGCAGAAGCTTCACCTCATACACGGATCTTATCCACATTTTATCGCCAATTACTTCCCTACGCTGGTATGATCCAGATCAGGTGCAAAGAGTCCGGCACCTTGCAGTGCCATCTCAGCCCGGCATTTCGGGCTCCCCTAGTAAATTGTTATTGTTGTTTAAATAAATGGTTTAACCTCATCCTTTGTCTGAATTAAGGTCCATACAAGATTATCTCATTCACAGCATATTTTCAACCTTTATTTTCCATCCAATCCGATAGCATTACCTCAGCATGAAACCCATTTGCGCCGCTGTCTCCATAACAATAGGTGCATATTCCCGAAGCGTCTCTTCTGACAGCCTGCTGACCGGTCCCGATAATGACAAGGCTGCCGCTACTTTGCCCTTGCGATCAAAGATCGGCGCTGATACGGCTGCTGCTCCAGGCTCTCTCTCTTCATAGCTCGTTGCATATCCCAATTCTCTAATCTCTTGCAGCTGACTCATATAAGTATCTTGATCAACAGACAAGGGGATATCAAAATTGCGTATCAGCTGCTCCTGCTCTTCTCTTGCTGCAAACGCAACCAACACTTTACTCGATGCGCCAACAGACAGAGGCAGCCTCACACCAACAGGCGCTACCCTTCGAATTGCTTGATTACTCTGCACAGCCTGAACGCGTATCCGCTCATTGCCGTCCTTCAAATACAAACTGACTGTCTCTCCCAAGCGATCTCGAAGACGCTCCATCGCAGGCAGCAGCAGAATGGCCGGATCATCACTCTGTGACATATGTGCCGCAAGCTCCCATATGCGAATGCCAAGCCGATACTTCTCTGTTGAAGGATTGCGTACAACAAATCCCCTGTCCTCCAGTGTTGTCAGCAAACGATGCACAGTACTTTTATGTAAACCGATCTTGCCAGAAATTTCTGTAAGACCCAGATCTGATTGCTCCGTAAAGCATAACAAAATATCCAATGCCCTCTCGACCGCTCGAACCGTTAATTTGCGATCTTGCTCTTCCATGGCATAATCCCCTCTCTGTTTCATCACGTGAAACCTGGTTACATAAATTATAAGAGAATCGAGGATCAAAGTAAAGATTTAATTGAGAATTAATCTCAATTACACAGCTCATTTTCTCTCATCCATCGATCATAATGGAAACATTTCGGAATAAGTCTTCCTTCACTTGACAAACATTTTTCACCATTAATTTCACTTACATTACAAGTGTGTAACAATTAGTCCCAATCGATTGACTTTAGACAGGACGCATCATAGGATAAAGAATAAAGTTATACCAACCTCATCTTTGATTACAAGTTGGTTTTAGTAAATTAGTCCTATATAACATTCTATTGGAAGGAGGAGTATGATGTTTCCTATCTCCGAGAATAGATCACTTAATCAAAACGTATCGAGTGCTCCTCCCGCACTTTCCACTCGGCTCATCCGTTTTAAGCATATTGTGGTTGCCCTTATTTTATCGATTATATTTTTCCTTGTATTTTGCTTTATTGCTCTTCATGCTTATATCGCATGGGTACTGTCCTATCCGGCAGTAGCTCCGGTATATTCCAATCCGCTGCTGTCCAAGGGCATGGAGTATGAAGAGGTGACTTTCCCTGCTACAGACGGAAGCCGGAACGTCAGCGGCTGGTACATCCCTGCCGAGGAGAACAGCAGCAAAACGATTGTGTTCAGTCATGGCTATGGTGCCAACCGGGAGGAATCCTGGATTCCTATGTATGATTTGGCCCATTACGCTCATCAGCAGAATTTTAATGTCATTATGTTCGATTACGGCTTCGCCTCCCAGAACACAAGAGTCGTTGCTACAGGCGGAAAGGCAGAATCGAAACAGCTTCTTGGCGCAGTACAGCTCGCTAAGCAAAAGGGAGCTCAAGAAGTTGTCGTATGGGGCTTCTCGATGGGTGCAGGAACTGCTCTCCAGGCTGCCCTTCAAACCGAGGACATTGATGCTATGATTCTCGACAGCACCTTCCTGCTGGAGCCGGATACGCTGTATCATAATATACAGAATCAGATTGACTTGCCGAAGCAGCCTACCCTGCAAATTCTAACCATGCTGTTCCCGATCCTGAATGGTACCAGTCTAAATTCCATTCCTTATCAGGAGGTAAGATCAAAGGCTTATGACATCCCTATCTTCTTCATCCATGGAACCCAGGATGAGAAGGCGCCTTATCCAATGGCAGAGCTCTTTGCGAGTAACCAGACCAATCCGAACTCTGATGTGTGGATCGTAGAGGAAGCACGTCATGAGCTCATATACAGAGAGCATCCAAGAGAGTACTTGAACAAGGTGTCTTCATTCCTTGGCGGTATAAGTCTCGCTCATAAATAGATTAAGCTGAGGCACCTTTAAACAGGTGCCTTTCTCATATCCTTTTTCAAACTCTCTCTTATTTTGACAAGTCATCATAGTCCAAGCTCTAATGAGAATAAGTATACGTTAGATCATTACGCCGTCTGCTGCTATGCATAACATTAGGTTTAAATAAGAATGATTCTTGGGAGGTGCCGAGCTTATGGAGCTCAGTTATGGACCCTATTTACCGCTGCGCGCGCTGGAAGAGATAAGGTCTTGGAAGGATACTGAAATGGGATGCACAAATATGATTACTTCGATTGCACCGGACCTTGAGGAGGCCTATGTGAAGCTTCTCAATGAATGGGGAAGCGTATTCCAACGATCGGCCGATGCAGCCGATGATCTGCTTCAGCGGGTAAGCACAGGCGTACAGCCGCCGGATGATTATGCGCTTGGTCAGCTCGATGTGCTGCTCGCCGCTGCGTTTACCCAATCGAAGGAGTTCCATCGCCATCTCGGACATATCCTTGAGCATAGTGCAGCTCTATCAAGCAACCCTGCTGCTGAGGTTGTTTTCCGATACATCCAGGACCAATCAGAGCATAATGTGAACAGACTCCGCGGACTGGATCAACCCGCAGCCATCTCCCAAAGAGTAAAACCTAGAAGCATCTGGAATGAAGAGCCCTTCCCTTATCCGGAAGTGTCGTCACCGCGAACGGGAGCTTCCGAGGAACTGGTTCAGGAATTATCCGCTGCTCTCACTGTATCAGACACCGCAGCAGCAGACAGCTCCCCTCCTGCGTCTCCAGTTCCGATTGGAGGGCACAAGCTGCCGCCGCTGCCTTATCCTTACAATGCGCTGGAGCCCTATATTGATGAGAAGACGATGCGCATTCATCATGACAAGCATCATAAAACGTATGTTGACGATCTTAACACCGCAGAGAAGAAGCTTCAGGAAGCACGGCAAACCGGGAATTTCGAGCTTGTGAAGCATTGGGAACGAGAGCTGGCCTTTAACGGAGCAGGACATTATCTCCATACCATCTTCTGGGACACCATGAGCCCGAATGGCGGCGGAAAGCCTGTCGGTTCATTGGGTGAACAGATCCGCAAGGATTTCGGAAGCTATGAAGCATTTAAGAAGCACTTTACAGAAGCAGCCAATAAGGTGGAAGGCGGCGGATGGGCTGTGTTGGTGTGGAGCCCAAGAGCACATCGGTTAGAAATATTACAGGCAGAGAAGCATCAAAATCTATCGCAATATGATATTGTTCCGCTTCTTCCACTGGATGTGTGGGAGCATGCCTATTACTTGAAGCATCAGAATGAACGCAAGAAATACATTACGGACTGGTGGAACGTCGTAAACTGGCCTGCTGTGGCAGAACGATTCCAGGAAGCCCGCAAGCTGAAATGGACTCCTTATTAAAAGTAGTAAGCACGTACCAAGACAGCTCTCCATAGTTCTTAGAATAATGTAGGCTGTCTAATCGCACCTCTATTCTCAAAGTAAAAGACCTCGTTCTGAGGTCTTTTTTCACTATACCTGTTATAGGATGAGCTTAATCGTAACGCTCCTTTAACACGGCGACTGTGCGCTCCACCTCGGATTGAGGAACAGATGGCCTAGCTCCGGTATACACCTTCTCTGCTGAAGCACCGATCGTTTCTATTAAAGACTGCATGTATGCCTCAGCAGACGGTACACCCGACAGCTCATTTAGACTTCCCATGCTCCCGTACCTCACTTGAGGATAGCCCTCATCAGCATCCCCGGCTGCCTGATCATAGAACTGGATGATGTCTTCTGTCAGCTCATCCCCGCTTCCTTCCACGATGATAAAGCCGGTAACAAGATAGGCCTTGGCCAAACGGCGCTGGGCAATTCCGCAAAACTTCCGTCCATTGATCGCGACATCATAGTCTCCCGGGCAATAGGCTCCTTCGATCTCTCCTGCCACTGCATGACCGCCCCAGGGAAGAATCGCCTTCCGAATATATTCAACCATGGATTTAAAATCATCATGGATGTTAATAGCATGTCCAGGGTTCGGAAGCATGAGACTTAGATTCACCACTCCTCTGGTCAGTCTGACCGCTGCACCTCCAGAAGGACGCACACAGGTGCTTATCCCCTTATTCCGAAATTGCTGCATGGCTTCCTCCGCCTTCTTCAGCCTGCGGTCTCGGAGACCGATGACAAGCGCATTCTCGTGACGCCAGAGATGAGCGACAGGGCGATGCCCCAGCCCCACTTGCCTGCACATCACTTCTTCCCATGCAAAAGCTTCAAGCACGTCCTCATCCTTCTTCATAAGCGGCGATTCCCAAATCTGGATCTCCTCGAATTTGTGAAGCAGTGTATCTTCCCTCGCCATGTGCGTCTTCTCCCCCTAATAAAAAAGCCTTGATCAATTCGATCAAGACTTTCCGAAATTTCGAGATTAACCTTTAACAAGAGACAGGAACTCAGCCCGGGAAGCGGCATTATCCCGGAATGTACCACGTGTAGCAGAAGTCACTGTCTTGCTGCCCGGCTTCTTCACACCACGAGCACACATACACAGATGTTCTCCTTCCACAACAACCATGACCCCATTCGGCTTAAGCGCATCCTCAAGGATGTCCGCAATTTGCGAAGTAATCCGCTCCTGCACCTGCAGACGACGAGTTACAGCCTCAACTAGTCTCGCAAGCTTACTAAGTCCGACAATTTGTCCACTTGGCACATATCCGATATGGACCTTGCCGAAGAAAGGAGCCATATGATGCTCACATTGACTGTAGTACACAATATCCTTCACAATGACGAGCTCCTCATGGTTCTCATCAAAAGTGACACCAAGTACATCTCTAGGATTTACTTCATAGCCCGCAAAAATCTCCTCGTACATGCGGGTAACTCTAGCCGGTGTTTCCAGCAGACCTTCACGTTCTGTATCTTCACCGATCAGCTTCAATATCTGTTCAACATGATACTCAATCTTCTCGCGATTAGCGCCAACAGAAGAGTTCATGTAATCTTTAACTCCAGCCATTCCTTCTTCCTCCTCCCAAGCGGCATACACCTGTACCTGGCAGGCAAGATTGCAGCATTATCTTTTTCTTCCCTGGTTCTTGCGCATAGGCGGCTGCATCTTGCCTGCACCATTTCCGCCCTGCTGGGATTTCATCATCTGTTGAGCACGCTGCATCTGCTTGCTGTTCAAATTGTAGCCCATTTGTTTTGCCATTTTTTGTAGAGCCTCAGGATCCTTCTGCATCTTCTCAAGCTGCTTGCGCAGATAGAATGCACCGATAAAGAATCCCCCAACGAGGCCCACAATTAGTGTAATAATGGGAATAACGATATCCATACTTATACACCCCTGTTTTTCGCTTGATTGCTATTCTTAACGCATCATACACGATATCATAGCATGTAGAAACGCGGCTAGCAAACGCAATTTGGTGTTTTTGTCAATTCGACTTCTGCCCTTCCAATGAGAGCAGGCGTTCCTTCACGTGCAGCCCTCCAGGGTATATCGTTACTCCACCCTCACTTCCCGTTAAACGGTGATGAGGAATAATAATAGGAAGCGGATTTTTGGATACCGCCGCCACAACCGAGCGAACAGCCTTCGGTCTACCTATCTTCTCTGCTAATCCAAGACTTGAGACATGCTGACCATATGCGATCTCTGTGAGTGCCTGCCATACCTGCAGCTCGAATGGTGTTCCTCTTAGATCCAGCTGAAGCTGGAACTCCGTACGCTCACCAGAAAAATATTCCTGAAGCTGCCATGTCACCTCTTGAAACCGGGATGGATCATGTACAAAATGATATTCACCCAGCCAAGTGCGTGCCCATTGCTGCAGATGTGCCTCTCTTACGGTATAGTTGCCAAAATCGAGCCTTGCAAGTCCTTGTTCCGTGGCACAAAGCGTCAGCTCTCCTGCTTCTGTTGATATTTCATGATAATAAACAGGCTCACCCGTAAGCTTGGTTACCGGAGTAGGCTTCCAGGCTGCTTTGTTGTCACTGCGATTCAGTGCCATATTAGATTCATTGTTACTGCCATCCGATGAACTCGTTTCAGACGAACCAAATTCAGCCGCAAACTCTGCTTCGGATTTCTTCTTCTCGGATAGAGGCCCCATGAGCAGCTTCTCCTGGGCTCTCTGCAGCATGTCCAGTACGTTCCCATCTTGTTCTCTTGCAGCAGCTTCCGATATCACATTCATTGCTTCTTCTCCTCCTATTTGGCTGAGCGACCAAGCAGCGGTTCCTCTCAGTTCGGGACGAGGATCCCGCAGCAATACTTCGCTCAGCTCGGGTACAGCGCTTTGATCTTTAAAATTGCCAAGCGCGATGACGGCATTGCGTTGTATTGGTTTTTTACCTCGCCAAGCGGCAGAGCTGTGTCCAAACCGTTCCTTAAATTCCTTATTGCTCAGGAAGAGCAGCGGTTTAAGCAAAGGCTTGACAATCTCGGGGTCGGGCGCAAATTCAGGATGATGATCCCAATTCTTCCCTCTATTCTTCGGGCATACGATCTGGCATGTATCACAGCCATACAATCGATTCCCGATCTTCTTCATATATTCTTCGTCCAAAAAGCCTTTGGTTTGCGTCAAAAAAGAAATGCACTTCTGGGCATTCAGCTGTCCCGGGCCAACAAGCGCTCCTGTAGGGCAGGCATCAATGCACTTCGTGCATTCTCCGCATCCTTCTGTCACCGGCGCATCCGGTGTAAATGGGATGTCTGTTATGAGTTCCCCTAGAAATATCCATGAACCGAACTTGGGTGATATGATCGCGCAGTTTTTGCCGCTGAAGCCGATTCCCGCCCGCTCAGATACAGCCCGGTCCACCAGAACACCCGTGTCCACCATATTCTCAATGCGCGCCTCTGGAACCTTCTCCTGGATAAAAGCGGTGAGCTTGTCCATCGCTGCCCTCAGAACATGATGGTAATCCTGTCCCCAAGCTGAGCGGGCCAATATCCCTCTGTAGCTGCCAGGCTCTGACTTAGGCGGATCCTTCATCTTGGATGGGTAGGCAATGGCAATAGCAATGAGCGAAGCAGGCTTACCCGATTCCAGCGCGGGATTGACCCGCTTCTCAATATCAGGCTCTTCAAATCCTGACTCATGGCCCTTGGCACGATGCTCCAGCAATATGGAACGCAAGGATTCAAAGGGTTCAGCGGAGGCAAAACCAATATCATCGATTCCAAAAGACGGTGCTGCCTGCTTGATCTCCTGCTTCAGCCACTCAAAATGTACTCCTGGGCTTACGAGCGAGTCTCGACTAATCATATGATCACCTCTAATCTAATCCAATTCATAATATCTCTGGCTGTCTTCAATGGAATAAACGTGAATTCCTCACATATATCTGTATAGCCTAATCTTCTGTTCCCATTCACAGCTTCTTCATATCACTCATCGGCCAAAAAATAAATTCGGCCTTCCCGACGATCTCTTCAGCTGAGACACTCCCAAACGATCGGCTATCCTTGCTCTTGCCTGCATGCCTGTTATCTCCCATAACGAAGTAACGGCCTTCTTCAAGCCGGATTGGACCAAAATCCGGATCCTCAATTGGAGTATTTGTATAGGGTTCCGTCTGAGGCTCTTCGTTGATATATAGTACGTGTTCCCGTATTTCTACCATATCCCCGGGAATACCAATGACTCTTTTGACAAGGAATTCTTTACGATCAGGCGTATGGCTCGGATCATGCAGCACGACGACGTCGTGACGCTTCGGCGTATCAAATTCGTATACGATCTTATTAATGAACAAACGATCTTGTTCAACTAGGGTTGGCTGCATTGATTCGCCCTTAACAATGGAAATATTGAAGACAAACAAATTAAGAAGCAGCATCAGTACGACAGCAACCAAAATGGTCTTAAGCCAATCCAGAAGCTCTCCAGACAGAGTTGAGCCCGAAGAGGATGTTGTCGCCGTATTCTCTATATCTGGCGGTATTTCGCGGCTCATTTGCTTCTATCACCTCAAGATTATATTAAAAATGCCATATCAATAGAAAAGCATATCTCAGTTCCATTTGCAATTGGAAGCCAAGATATGCCTATTATGGATTAGCAATAAAATAGAATAATACCTATGTTCTCTCTCTATATCTAATCTCGCTCATTGCTTGAACATGAGACGCCAATCTAGCAAACCTATACCTTGCATTCAAAGCACTCTATTAGCTGTGTGCAAGAATACTAAGATTCTGGAATGCCTTCATGACCTGACTAGCTCCGTAACCCATCGCTTCATATAGCGGCATCGCGGCTTTGTTATGCTCATCACCAGCGACCCACACCCCTCTTACCTTGCGCTGTTGAAAACGCTGTTCAAGCGCCTTAACCAGGGCTTTTCCAACGCCTTGACGTCTGAAATCAGGGTGAACCGCAATACGATAAATACAACCATGGTTCTGATCAATAGTACCGATTAAAGCACCGATCAGCTCCCCATCCTGCTCAGCAACCATAATAAGGTCTGAATCCCAGGACAACTGGCGAGCGAAAGGACCCATCGTGTTCTCAAAGCAATCTTCCGACAAAGCAGCCGCAAGGAGCTCTGTTACACCATTTGCGTCACTCAACTGAAAGGAACGAATGTTCATCTGCTAAATCTCCCTTTTCGTTATCTTTAGTGAGGTTTTACAAAAAGGTACGCCCTTTTTACCAAAAACCCGATGATGATCCATCTGAATATATTAGAATGATATGTACAGACGGAAAAACCGGCAAAAGCCGGCCGAAACATCTGTCACGCCTATTAAGGAGAGCCAGAAATGTTCAGGAAATGATAATATGACAAAAAACGAGATATATCTTCTTCATCGTCCATTAAACCACACTTTGCTCCAGAAAACACGCTTTTTCTTCTGTAAGCGCTTAATATCAAGCGCTTACATTTTTATTGCTAAACATTGTATATTTGGTGTTAAACTAGTTAACACATTAATAGATTTTAAGAATAGTTTTGTTAATTTCATGTTACATTAAAACCCTTCTATAACAACTTAACAAACAAAAATGTTGATTAAATAGACTGAATAAGGTTTAATATAAGTGTCGAGGGGAAATCTACATAAAGATTTAACCTTTAATTTATTTTTAGGAGGAATTTCAATCATGGCATTCCAATTACCAGCACTTCCTTACGCAAACGATGCATTAGAACCACATATCGACGCTCAAACGATGGAGATCCACCACGATCGCCATCACAATACTTATGTAACGAACCTGAACGCTGCTTTGGAAAACGCTCCTGAGCTTCAAGAGAAATCCCTTGAAGACCTGCTTGCGAACCTCGACAGCGTACCTGAGAGCATCCGTACAGCAGTCCGCAACAACGGCGGCGGTCACTACAACCACAGCCTGTTCTGGGAAATCATCGGACCTAACGGCGGCGGCGCTCCTACAGGCGAAATCGCTGCAGCTATCGACAGCGAGCTGGGCGGCTATGACAAATTCAAAGAAGATTTTGCAAAAGCAGCAACAACTCGTTTCGGCAGCGGCTGGGCTTGGCTGGTTGTTGGCAAAGACGGCAAACTGGCAATCACAAGCACGCCTAACCAGGACAGCCCTGTATTTGAAGGCTTGACTCCAGTTCTTGGTCTGGATGTATGGGAGCATGCTTACTACCTGAAATATCAAAACAAACGTCCTGACTACATCGGAGCATTCTGGAATGTAATCAACTGGGATGAAGTAAATAAACGTTACGCTGCAGCGAAATAAGAATTAGACCTCTGCAGTTAAACAGCGGCAACGCTGTTTGCTTCTAAAAAAAGCAGTCCAGAATAAAGCGGCCTTTGTCCGTTTTATTCTGAGACTGCGTTTTTTTCTTAAGCTCTTCACTATCTAGTCTTTCAACTCATTAAAATAATCGCGCAATAATTTCAGAAATACATTCGGAAAGGCCATGGTATCCATATCCTTCGGCTCGATCCATCGGTACAGATGTCCTTCTTCCTTATATGCTTCGACCTGCTCTGCAACCATAGAGGATGTCAGCACAGCTTCCGCTTCTGCACAATGATATACCTGCAGATTCCAATGAATATGGCTGAAGGTATGCTCAGCCATTCTCCAGAACGTTGTAGGCTTAACGTGATAGCCCTCCTCAAGCAAATGTCCGGCAATCAGATCCATCGCAGGCTCGTGAGGAACCAGATGGGCCAGCTCGCCAGGTGCTGATGCCTGCATATGAGGAAGCTCCCACATCTTGGCCAGCAAGCCGGTTGCAGGACGCTGACGAACCAGCACCTTCCCTTCATTCACCCCCGTACCGACAACAAGCGCAGCAATTCTCTGCTCGGGGCGAGGGGGCTTGGCCTTTTTCTTCACAGGTAAGGTTTCTTCCCGTCCCTCAATCCGTCCCGTGCACATCTCCATCACTGGACAGGTCAGACAATGTGGAGATTTGGGTGTACATACGAGCGCTCCGAGCTCCATTAGTGCCTGATTGAAATCCGATGCTCGTCCCTCCGGGATGAGCTCCTCTGCCAGCGACTCCATCTTGACTCTTGTGCTGCCCTTCATAATGTCATCTTCGATCAGAAAATAACGTGACAGCACCCGCATGACATTTCCATCTACCGCAGGCTGTGGCTGATTAAACGCGATGCTCAGTATTGCACCCGCAGTGTAAGGACCAACGCCTTTAAGATTAAAGACCGCGTCCTTCTGGTTCGGAACTTCCCCGCCATGCTGCTCCATGACCTGCCTTGCGGCTGCCTGCAAATTACGGGCACGAGAGTAATATCCCAGTCCCTCCCACAGCTTGAGCACGTCCTCCTCAGGAGCCTCTGCCAAATCCTGTATCGTCGGAAAGCGTTCAATAAAACGCTGAAAATACGGGATCACCGTATCCACTCTTGTCTGCTGCAGCATGATCTCCGATACCCATATGTAATACGGGTCCCGATGTCGCCGCCACGGAAGATCGCGTTTATTTTGCATATACCAATGAAGCAGCTCCGTGCTAAAGAATTTTTTTGCATTGCTATGATTCATTCGATTCCTATTCTCCCATTCTGTAATACTAAATGATTCGTATAATCCTCAGTTACATCCGTTCAACGATGGCGAAGGCAGCGGCCACACTTGGCTGATGCGAGATGCTGATGTGTACCATGTAAGAATACTCGCCGCTAAGACCAAGCCGTTTCCAAGCGGACTCAGAGATCGTCGCAGTCGGCTTCCCCAGCTTATTCGGTAAAATCTCAATATCCTGGAAGCTCAGCAGCTCCCCGATTCCACAGCCAAACGCTTTGGATATCGCTTCCTTCGCTGCAAACCTTCCGGATACATACTGAACTTCACTCTGTGTACGCCCACTAAGTACAGCTCGCTCCTCTTCTGTCAGCACTCGGCTGAGAAATCTGGCCCTATGAGTGCCTTCCATGATTTGAGCAATCCGGTCTGTCTCCAGCACATCGTTGCCAATCCCGTAGATCAAGCTCTTCACCACCTTTTCAACCTAATCTATTGTATCAGTTGTTTGGACAAATCAAAAACCCTCGTCAGGGCAGTAAATTGTCCCATATTACGAGGGTTCTCTTGCTTATAGGCACCCGCTAATCAGATACCCGGAATCGCATTGCGTTTATGTGCTGTACGAAGGTAGGCTGCTTCAAGCTTCTCTCTTGCTTCTGCATTGATCTCCTTGCCTTCCAAATAGTCGCTGTTATCATCATATGTAATACCAAGTTCCTTCTCATCGGTCTGGCCTTCCCATAGTCCCGCTGTCGGCGCCTTGTCCAGAACCTCCTGCGGCACGCCCACATAGGCTGCAATTTGACGGACCTGACGTTTATTCAGGCTGGTCAGCGGCGTAATATCAACGGCGCCATCGCCCCATTTGGTGTAGAAGCCCGTAATAGCTTCCGATGCATGATCTGTCCCGACAACGAGCAGATTCATTTCAAACGACAATGCGTACTGTACAACCATTCGAGTTCTGGCCTTCACATTCCCTTTGCCCTGCGGTGTCATATGACGCGGAGCTCCAAGAGATTTGAAACCATGCTCTACTTCAAGAGCAATCTCGTTGACCGCTTCTTCGATATTTGTCTCCACCGTATATTTCAGGTCAAATGCCTTCGCTACCGCATAGCTGTGGGCAATATCCACTTGTTCTCCGTAAGGCTGGAATACGCCCAGTGTCTTGTATTCTTCACCCTTCTCCTCTGTCAGTTCATCCGTAGCCTGCTTACAGAGCGCTGTCGCTACCGCACTATCAATACCGCCGCTGATCGCAATAAGCAGTCCTTTTGTGCCTGACTTTAGGACGTACTCCTTCAGGAAATTCACCCGTTTCCGAACCTCTTCTTCCACGTTGATCTCTGGTTTCACTCGTAATTCTGCGATGATTTGTTCTTGTAAACTCATGTTTACGCACCCCGTCTCTTAGAGATTAGTAAGTATGAATAATGGAAAAAGCCAAAACGCCCCGTAATTTCGGGACTAATCCGAAAGAATCGGGGCGTTATGTAACTAACTTATTTGCAATACTGGTTAAATGCTCCCACCAGATCAGCCGCAATCTCTTCAGCAGAACGATTCTCAATCTGATGACGCTCGATAAAGTGTACCAGCTCTCCATCCTTCATCAAAGCAATGGAAGGGGAGGATGGCGGGTATGGAGCAAAATATTCACGAGCTTGAGCAGTCGCTTCTTTATCCTGACCTGCAAATACCGTAAACAAGTGGTCAGGGGTTATTTCATTCTCCAGCGCTCTGGCTACACCAGGACGTGCTTGACCTGCTGCGCAGCCGCAAACCGAATTGACGACAACAAGGGCAGTTCCTTCAGCACCCGGCAGTTTAGCTTCTACTTCTTCTACGGTACGAAGCTCTTCGATACCGAGACGTGTCAGTTCATCCCTCATTGGTTGAACCATATCTTTCATGTATTGGTCAAAAGACATTGACATGTTCTATTCACTCCTTCACTAACTTTTATTATACATTCCTAAGTTGTGAACGCAAGAGATAGACATGTCAAACCAGGCACCTGAGATTTTACTGACCAAGAATGGCCTGTAATCTCACGAAGTAACAAACCTACGTTGCCGGGAAATTATCCCCGTCGAGCTTCTTGTCAACGATTTGACCTTGCCCTCTCTGGTTCTTCTTATTGGACTGCTTCTGGATTTCCTGTTGTTTGGAATCATTTTTCGCCATGGGAAACTCTCCTTTTTCACTTCAAGATTAGGATTCTCACCCGTTTAACTAACAGATGGCCATGTTATTATGACTCCAGACGATCATTTCTATCCTTCAAGCAGCATATACAAGCAGGCAGCTCTACAGTTTAAAAACAACGGTAAATATCGTGCCCCGTCCATCACCAGAGTCCACCTGAATGGCGGCGTTATGCCGCTCAGCAATACCCCGGCATAACGCAAGTCCGAGACCGGTGCCCTTCGATTTGGTCGTATAAAAAGGCTCGAACAGCTTCTCTTGGACTGCCGGCGGAATACCCGGACCTTCGTCGATGACCTTAAGCAGGATTCGATTCTGCTCACACGATGTCTCGATATAGAGTGTTCCCTTGTTGTCCATAGCCTCCATACCGTTACGTGCCAAATTCAAGATCAGCTGCTTCATTTCCTTGGAGTTCAGATGATATTTAGGTATCCTTTCGCTCAAGTTAAGCTTAACCGACTGCCCCCTCATGTTCGCATCAGCCATTAGCAGCGGAAGCATATCGTGGATAATATCATGCAGGTGAACCTCTTCCTTCTCAACGATCCGATTCTGAGCGAGGGACAAAAAATCCGTTATAATTCCGTTTGCCCGGTCTAATTCTTCCATAACAATCCGATAATAGTGATCAAGTGACCGCGGACTTCTCTCATGCATTAATTGCAGAAAGCCTCTTACGACTGCCATTGGATTCCTGACTTCATGCGTGATACTGGCAGCCATTTGTCCAACAAGGCTGAGCCTCTCTACATGTGCAAGCTCGTTACGGAGATTCTCCAGCTCCGTGATATCCTGCAGCACAAGTGAGCTTCCAATCAAGGATCCTTCATAAGGATCTCTGACCGGTGAGATTAATGTATGGAAAATATAAGGTCCGACATTCAAATACTCTGAAGAGATCTCTCCACTCTTTGAAGCAGTTCGGATTCTCTCTGTTACTCGTGACCCGTGTTCTTGTCCAACGATCGATTCAATGCGCTTGCCAATCATATCGGACTCCTGATTCATACCGGGATTCCTTCTGCGCAGATCGTCTAACATTCGCTCGTTCATGTTCACAATTCGCCCATCGACATCAAAAGCGACGACCGAGACAGGGATCGTGTTCAATAGCTGCTTGTTCAAATGGGAATGGTGCATGAACTGCCTGCGTTTCGCTTCAATCTCGGAGGCAAGCGCCTGCTGCACGAACTGAAGCTCTGTAAATTGAATAATGGCCAGTCCTGTTCCTAGAGACAGGAGCGAGTAAACAAGAGAATATAGAATAAAGTCAATCTGAACCGAGTCTGCCTTGGCGAAATATGAAGCAAACGCTGCAGCCATGCTGATCATTGCGAAGAGCGCAAATGGAATCAGGAACAGCTTTCTTTTGCCTTCCAGTCCCTCTTGCTTGAAACGCTTTGCCAGCACGAGCAAAATAGGATACAACAAAATACCGGATTGAAGAAAGATCAGAGGATCATTCCATAAATCCGTTGTAAATACAAACAATAACGCACTAAAAATCGACACAAATAGACCCGCCGAAGTGCTTCCATAAAGAATTGCCAACGAAACAGCGAGTGTATCTAAATTCAAATACAGGGAATCAAATAAAGTCGTAGAGAAAACAACACAGAACACCATGGATATTATGCATGCCAGCAGCAAATGTCTCTCAGTAGTCTTTGAAATAGGAGACGAATTCAAGTCATGAATAGGACTGCGCATGCGTCCAATAAATAACGAAAAGAGAAGTGGCGTAATTCCTGCCAGCAGGATCTGCAGCAGAATATTCTTGACAGCAAACACAGGCGTTTTATCTCTCCTCTCATTTCGTTCACTGACAATCGACCTTATGTAACCTGATTAAAACATAGGCGACAGTATATTACAATATTTTCTATGTGTAGTTATGCAAATGAATCATTATATCCCTCAAGAAGACGATAAAATTGTTTCTAATAACAAAACATAAACAAAAAACGACAACGATCGGCGAATCTGTTACGATGTTTGAAGGAATTTGTATTGAAGAGGAGATTTATTAAATATGAAAAAAGTAATTGTCATCGGTGGAGGACCTTCCGGCCTTATGGCTTCCGTTGCCGCTGCTGAGCATGGTGCATCGGTTGTTCTCGTTGACAAAGGCAATAAACTGGGGCGTAAGCTTGGCATATCCGGCGGAGGACGCTGCAACGTAACCAATGCCAAAGATCAGGATGAGCTGATCAAGCACATTCCTGGGAACGGAAAGTTCCTCTACAGTGCATTTCAGCATATGGATAATCAAGGAATAATGCGTTTTTTTGAAGATCTAGGCATTGCCTTGAAGGAGGAAGACAACGGCAGAATGTTTCCGGTGTCTGACAAAGCCAAGACCGTCGTCGATGCATTGATTGGCAAAGCAAGCTCGCTGGGTGTGAAGATGATGACAGACTCCCCCGTAGCTGAGGTCCTCTATGAGGAGGGCAAGGTTGCTGGTGTGAAATTAGCTTCAGGCAAGGTTGTTCCAGCTGATGCGGTCATTGTAGCTACAGGAGGCAAATCCGTGCCGCAAACCGGATCAACAGGTGATGGCTATCCTTGGGCAGAAGCCGCGGGACATACCATTACAGAGCTGTATCCAACAGAGGTACCTATTACCTCTAATGAAGCCTTCATCACCTCCCGGGAGCTGCAGGGTCTCAGCTTGAGCGATGTCGCTCTGTCAGTTCATGATGCGAAGGACAAGACGGTCATTCGGCACGAGGGAGATATGATCTTCACCCACTTTGGACTGTCCGGCCCCATCGCGCTGAGATGCAGTCAGTTCATTCGCAAGGTGCAGAAGAAGACGGGGACGAAGAATGTCATCATGAAGCTCGATTTGTACCCGGCATACCCGCTATCCAAGATGGAGCAGGACCTGAAGGACAAGCTTGAATCAGAGCCTAAGAAAGCCATCAAGAACGCGCTGAAAGGTATTGTTCAGGAGCGGCTGATTCCTGTTGTATTGACAAAGGCAGCGCTGGACGGTGAGACAACTTATCACCATCTTCCAAAAGGCTCTATTGATACGCTGGCTGCTGTCCTTAAGGGCATGCCGATTCAAGTGAATGGCACACGCTCGCTTGCCGAAGCGTTCGTTACCGGCGGCGGGGTGCATTTGAAGGAGATTTATCCTAAGACCATGGAATCCAAGCTCATGCCCGGCCTCTTTTTCTGCGGTGAAATCCTGGACGTTCACGGCTATACCGGGGGTTATAATATTACCTCCGCCTTCTCCACAGGCTATACGGCTGGCAAGCATGCTGCTATGGAAGACACTTACTAAGGGTCATAAATGAACAATTTAAGATAAGTACACACCAAAAAAAACGATCCTTCTTCATCCATATTGTCGATACGGTGAAGGAGGATCGTTTTTTTGGTGTACAAGCTATTTGAAGTAAAGTTTGCTTGTTATTTAATCACTGTTACGAGACCCGGAGTATTACGCCTTTACGCTTCCGGAGAATCCGCCAAATGAGCCTCCGAATTCGGTATCCTCGGTTCGGTTATGCTCTTCCGCGAACTCTGTGTCATCATCCTCTGATGCTACATCGTAGCCTGATGACTCCATTCCATAGGGTGAATCTGAGTAGCCCGCCATATAGGATTCATCCAAATCCTCATTTACAGTATGTGCAGGAATCGGCATATAGGCAAACTCCGTATCACTCATTTGATTCATCTCTGGAGTCAAAGCCTCATGCACCTGCTGATTGCTGTCATCCTGAACCTCTCCGCCATAGGCTTCAATAATTTCGAGCGCTGAGGTTACATCCTGTCGCTCAATGTTGACATCCATCATGCCACCGCCAATCATATTTGGCTTGTAGCCCAGCTCGACGAGCATATCAAATGCCCCGCGGGCCTTCTGATCATTCTCGAATTGAACGAGAAATGCCGCATCATTCATTCTATTTCACCCTTTCGTTCTGTCTCTAAAATTAATTACCCTTAACTGTGCGCCCGTCACGCTAAGAGTAATATTCCACAAGGTGAAGTAAATTATATTAAATCGTTCTTTCGAAACAAAAGAAGCCCGGCTGCTGTTGACACAGTCCGGACTTCCTCTATCTAAACACCAATATATAATAACTCTCGTTCATGGATCTCGAAGAAGAATGGCATATGACTATCACACTAGCTATTCTTCTCTCTTGCCTGCAATCTGAGCCTGTGCAGCCACTCCTGACTCGACCGGTGACGGCGGCTGCTTGCGCAATCCCGCTGTGACAATAAATCCGCAGATTCCAATGATAAACATGATAAGAAATAAAGAATGCAGGCTTAGCTCCAGTACTTGCTGCAGCAATGCCTGAATGTTCTCTGGCAGCTCAAGCGTTCCGTGCGGCGCCAGAATCGTATTGATATCCTTCTGTGTTACGCCCTGCTCCGCTAAATTCATGGTCTCTGTATGTGCAGAAATTCGTGAGTTCAGCCATGTTCCAAACGCCGCTGCCCCAATCGTTTGTCCTAACGTACGCATAAACGTGTTGAGCGCAGTAGATGCTCCTCTCTGCCGATAGCCGACAGAGGATTGGGCAATAATCGTAAATACAGTGAAGGAGAAGCCGAAGCCCAGCCCATATACGAACATATAGAAGAGCAGCAGCCAGCTTGGTGAACTCGCGCTAAGGAAGATCAGTCCGGCGGAGCCGGCGACAATCCCGGTCAAACCGATCAGGGAGGTATAACGAGACCCCAGCTTCATCAGCAGTCGTCCCGCAAATATACCGCCAATCAGCCACCCGATGGACATCGGCGCAAGCGCAAGTCCTGAAGTCGTAGCGTTCCCTCCCTGCACACCTTGTATCCATAATGGCAGATAACTCGTCAGGCCAATCATCAGGGCGCTGGTCAGTAAGCCTGCAATGTTGGCCAATGTAATATCACGTATCTTAAACAGTCCGAGCGGTACAATCGGCTCCTTCGCCTTGGTCTCCACGAATAGAAAAATCGTAATAAACACGACGGCAGCAAGTAATAGACCCAGGATGAAGGGAGAACCCCACGAGTAAGCGTGGCCTCCAAGGGATAGAGCAATGAGCAGGGAAGTAATGCCGACGGTAAACGTAATCGCTCCCAGATAGTCGATTTGCACTTTTTGCTTCACAACATCTTCCTTCAGATACCTGCCCACATACCACATGGCCAGCAGACCAAATGGAATATTGAAGCCAAATATCCACGGCCAGCCCAGGTAATCCACAAAATATCCACCAATCAGCGGTCCCAATAAGGAAGAGATGCCCCATACAGAGCTGATCATGCCCTGAACCTTACCCCGTTCCTCAATGCTATAGATATCCCCGATAATCGTAAAAGTCACCGGTACGACAGCACCAGCGCCAATCCCTTGTATCGCCCTAAACAAAATCAAGCTCTGCATGTTCTCGGCAAAACAGCATAGCAGGCTTCCGATCAGAAATAGCCCGACACCGATCAAAAAGACGGGCTTACGCCCGAACAGGTCACTGATCTTCCCAAAAATCGGCGTACTGACCGCCATCGTCAGCAGATACGAGGTGAAGATCCAGCTGAGCAGCGATACATCACCCAGTTCACTAACGATGGTCGGACCTGCCGGACCGATCACCGTTCCTTCAATTGCGGACAAGAACGTGGCAAGCAGTACACCCGTCAGAATAAAGCCCCGTTTTGGAATGTTAGCCTGTGTATTCAAGATTTATGTACCTTCTCTCTATAATTTACATCACTTCAACCATCATAACATGAGCTTACTTGCCATGGAATAATGAAGTAAAGTTTCGAGAAGGGATGTGACTGCTTACTTCTGCACATCCAAACGCCCATCTGCAAGATGCCATATTTGATCGGCATGAGCAGCCAAGAGCTCGGTATCATGCGTAATCATCAGGATCGCTGCTCGCTCATCCACCTTCTGTCTGCACAGCTGTATGAGGGCCTCAATCATGGCGTAATCAAGTCCGGCTGTCGGCTCGTCCAAGATGTAGAGCTGCTTCGGGACGACCAGCTGGGCGATGACACTGAGCAGCTTCTTCTCACCGCCGCTGAGCAGATAGGGCGAGGCATTCTTTTTGCCGATTAATCCGGTTACCTTAAGCAGATCCATTGCTGCTTCAGCATGAGCTTCCGGAATAACATCTTCAGGCTTCAGCGACAGTGCTCCCCGAATCCCGTAGATACATTCCTCCCGCACCGTACTCGCCACGAATTGATGCTCCGGCTGCTGAAAGACGTATCCCATCTCTCTGGACAGCTGATGCACCTTGAGCTCAGCGATATCCCTGCCTTGAAAATACAGGCTTCGCTTCGGCACCGGCAGCAAGCCCATCATGAGTCGGCTCAGGGTCGTCTTGCCTGAGCCGTTCTCGCCGGTCAGTAGGGTCCACTGACCTGCTGACAGCGTACCGTTCACCTCCTGCAGCGCCTTGCGGCCAGCAGGATAGGTGAACGTAAGCCCCCGCGCCGCGAGCAGCGGGGGCTGGCCTTGGGCCCGTGCCTCCCGCCCCGGAGCTTCGCCTCGGGGCGGGGGCGTAAGGCCCAAGGCCGCAAGCTCCGCAGCATGCTCGCGGAGCAGCTCCTGCGGCGTGCCAGCGAAGCGCACGGCACCGCCATCCAGGACGATCACGCGTGACGCTTGCAGCGCGTGATCGTCGAACCGCCCGGACGCGGTGATGAGCGTCCGGCCCTGCTCGTGCAGCGCGCTGCACAGCTGCACGAGTCTTCGCTGCGCCGGCGGGTCAAGGCTCGCCGCCGCATCGTCGAAGACGAGCACCTCTGGTGCGAGCGCCAGAATGCTGCTGATTGCAGTCCGCTGCTTCTGCCCCCCGGACAGCCGGGACACTTCATCGAACCGTTTCTCCACAAGCGACACAGCGCTGAGGGCGTCACTTACCCGCTGTTCCAGCAGCTCAGGAGCAAGGCATAAATTCTCCGGGCCAAATACGACCTCGTCCTCGACGATGCCCTGAACGAGCTGTGCATCCGGGTCCTGAAACACTAATCCGCAGACCGCTGCAATATCGGCAATCGAAGCGACGGCCGGGTCCAGACCACGAACCCGCAGTTCTCCCGAGCGTTTCCCTCCGCCGGACCGGGGCAAGTAACCGTTAAGCAGCTGACATACCGTAGATTTGCCGCTTCCGCTGCCTCCGATCAGAGCAACCCGCTCTCCTTGGGAAATGGAAAAAGAGAGGCCCTTCAGCACAGGGCTGGCCTCTCCTTCGTATTGATAGCTGACATTTTTGAATTCAACCATGGGTTTATGAATCATAAGATTATTATGTGCATCCTCCATATCTCCCGCTCCTTACACTTCTAACGGTTGCTCGGATGAACGATACCTCTTCAAGAGACCCGTGCGAATCAATCCATCCCCCAGCACTTTTGTCAGCCATCCGCACAGCACGGAACCACTAATGACACGGGTAACAAAAGCACTAATAAGAACAGGCCAGCCCCACGCTGTGTAGCCGAACATTTGCACGGCAAAGACAAACCATAACGGCACAAGAGCCGCACCTGCGATGAGCATAAAGGTCAGATTCCATCTCTTATATCGTGTGATCCAGCATAGCCCTTCCAGAACTACCATATAGCATAGTGCCGCAACAATGATAGATGCCAGACCGTAGGCGGAGCCTATAAAACTCTGCACCAGCGCACCTATACTGTATGTAATGACAGCTGTACCCGGCTTACGAATAATGTAATAGGCCAGTAATCCATAGATCATATATAATCCCACAATTGTCGAAGTGGCAATAGGGCCTCCGAAATTGTTCAGCATTTTGTTCACGACCGACAAGTAAAAGGTCATGGCCCCATTCGCTGTCGCCAGCATAGCCATCAGAACAATGTCCAGGGTAGTAAACGCCGCAAAATGACGTTTAAGCCGAGATTGTTTATTTGACACGATCCTCTCTCCATTCTGTTCAGATGTGATATAGCGATATACTTATACAAATTAGCAAGCTCAGTTCCGTCGACGTGTCTTGAGAATGCTTTACTGTACTTAATTTATAGACATGCCACTCAATTGTCAACACAAAAATAATCATTTTAGGTTAACAATAAATTCAGAACAAGATACGATGATGAGCTGAACCGCTCACCACACCATTCCGATCAACACCATCAGAACGCTTCCCCCTGCATACCACGCACTATAACGCGAGAACCTGCGAACTCTTAGATAAGTACGCTCCGGATAAGCCCCGAATCCTTTTGCCTCCATTGCTCCAGCCGTTTGCTGCACTCTTCGGACACAGTTGACCAGAATTGAAACACCATAATTTCGGTAATAACGAAGCTTATTGCGGATTCCTGTCTTCGGTTCACTTCCTCTCACCTTATGCGCCTGAGCAATCACTCTCCCCTCCTCCTCGAGTAAAGGCAGAAATGTGAGGGCAATCGAGACGCCAAACGCAAACCGGTACGGCACCTTCAAACGAAGTGTCAGTGAATGAACAAAATCCCGTGGATCCGTTGTTGTAATAAACAGCAGAGATGAAACAAACAGATTAAACATGCGCACGGTTAGCGCGCCGGCCAGCATCATACTGTCCTCTGCGATATGAATGGGGCCCAGCTCCCATAACAGTTCCTTCCCAGGCACTGCGAGTGTAGTTAAGACAAAATACGGAAGACCAAAGCTAAGCACGAAGAAGACTGCTTTTCTCAGCTGTGAGAAGGGTAGTCCTGCACCTAATTTTCCAATTACCAGCAGAATGAGGAACATCATTCCCTGTACCAGCAAATGCTCCGAATTCAGAACTGCTGCGGTCCACGCCGCAAGCATCACCAATTTGCTTAATGGGCTGATCCGGTGCAGCAGAGAGGCTCCCCTTCGATATTGAAGCAGCATTACTCCATATTCCTCCTTTATTCTTCACATTTCTATTTATATTTCCATTCCTCAAACAAAATC
Organism: Paenibacillus sp. TCA20; assembly: GCF_000732325.1. Lineage (GTDB taxonomy): Bacteria > Bacillota > Bacilli > Paenibacillales > Paenibacillaceae > Paenibacillus > Paenibacillus urinalis. The sequence goes on along the minus strand of NZ_BBIW01000004.1, from coordinate 407,773 downwards.
GAGTGCATTTGCATATCCTTATATCCAGTCGATGTATAGTGCAGCTGCCTAAGCAGGCCCTCACACTGGAATGACAGCGCATGGAGAAGCTGCTGTGAGGCTGTATTTCTAGGATCCACCAGCGCTTCAATTCGATTCAGTCCCATCGTTTCAAATCCGTATTGCAGCAGGGCTCGAAGCGCTTCTGTCATGTATCCCTTGCGCCAATGGGTGGAAGCAAGCTCATAGCCAATCTCTCCACGAAATGCACCTTGAAGCTGCCAATTATTAAATCCGCAGCTGCCGATAACAGCGCCGCTCTCTTGGAGAATGATCGCATAGCGAAAGCCGTCTTCTGTCCGTGAGACCTGATCCAGCAGATCAATCATATCCTCTGCCTCCTGTACGCTGTGCATCGCTGAGATGTTCATATAGGCAGTAACCTTTGGATCGGACCAAATAGTATAGATCTCTTTGCTATCTTTTCTCATAAGCTTGCGAAGCAGCAACCGCTCCGTCTTCAGCTCAGGAATGTAACCGCCGCATACATACATTACTTTATACTCCTTTTTGCTCATGTACTGAATAATTCCAATTGTAGTTTATCTAATCACAGGATTGAAATGGTGACAAGCGTTTAATAATAGGTAAATGTGTCAAGTGGACATGAATGGCCGCCGTCATTCTAACAAATACTATTACCGATGTTGAAAGGAGGGTCTTCCATATATGTATCAAATCGCTTTTCTGCTTCTCTCGGTCTATTTCCTGATTGAAGGCATCGTTTCGTTTGGATTTAGGCAAATGATACGGATGAAAGTACGCAGTGAAGACTACCTGTTCTCACTCCTGGAGAAAGCCGGTGTGTATCATCGTTCTGATTTTAAGAAGCTTCAGAAAGAGGATGTCTGGATCCGAAGCCGTGATGGACTTAAGCTGCATGCAGTGATGATTGAATCGAATCCTTCCTCTAAGCGCTGGATGATTATCGTTCACGGATATACCGCCTCACACTTTATTTCCACACAATACATTCAAATGTTTCAGGAGTCGGGCTTTAATCTCCTGCTTGTAGATCAGCGCAGACATGGTAAGAGCGAAGGAGTCTACACCACGTTCGGCTATAAGGAAAAGTACGATATTGAAGCCTGGGTGAAATATGTGAATCAGCGTGCTGGCGAGAATTGTGTTATAGGTCTGCATGGTCAATCCTTTGGCGGAGGCACCGTACTGGAATATAGCGCAATGGCTGCTTCCAATATCAAGTTCATTATTGCGGACTGCCCCTACTCCGATCTGACCGAGCTGATGAAGTATCAGCTGCGAAGGGTTCGTCTATATCCTGTATCCTGCTTCTACTATCTGGTAAGCCGGCGTGTGATGAAAAAAGCAGGCTTCCGTTTCGAGCAGGTATCCCCGACGAAGGCGGTCCAAATGAGCGACATTCCCACCCTGTTTATCCACGGAACCGAGGATCGCTTCGTGCCGACGAAGATGAGTGAGGATTTATATAAGGTCAAAAAAGGGTTCAAACGGCTGCTCCTGATCGAAGGGGCTGTTCATGCTAATGCTTATATGGTCAATCCGGAATTATATCGTACACAGGTTCTTGAATTTATTGACGAAGTGCTTGAGCATGAGCATGTTCAGCTCTATCCTGCATCCTCTATTCCTGCTTCCTCTGCTTCGATAGAACAGCAGCTGCGGACCCAATGGGGCTAGAGAAGATGATGATGATGCTAATAAAAAAAACGTCGTACCCTCGAAGCGAGCTTCCTGTGACTGTCAGTAATGACAGTAAGGAAGCCTCGCCGTAGGGGTGACGGACTTTTTTTGCCGATGACCCATATGAAGATGCCACCGTAGCAAGCTACACTTTATTCGTTTCTCCCACTTCAGAGCACACCGTATTCAGAACGGTCTGAATTTCCTTGAATTCATTAATTCCTGCACCGGTAATGCTGAATTGTTCATTATGGGAAGTCAGAAAGTTCTCCTGCGTCAGTCTCTCCAGCTCCTGTTTCACTTCCCGTTCACCGACTCGGTAATCTAACGCCTCCAGCCGTGTCAGGACGTCTGTAACCGTCAGATCCTCCGTTTGAGCGAGATGAAGCATATGAATACGAATGAATAAGTTTTGCACATCTGCGAGCATAATCATATCCCCTTTCCGACTTCAATTACAGTATTTACTTCACCAATCCTCTTGCTTAAGAAACGTCCATCCCTTACAATGACAAGGATATCCATACAAAATTATAGCTGGTGGGTCAATTTCATAACTTGCTCAAAACGTGAACAGGTCTATGAAATGGGCATACCCTATTCATACCGGAAGGTGATAAGAAATGTTCCATGCCATGACTTATGAGGGTACTCGAAGCGAGCAGTACCAAGCTGTTCTCGATCAATTGAAGGGCTTAATCTACGAAGAACCCGATGCCGTAGCGAATATGGCTAACGCCTCCGCTCTGCTGAATGTATTTCTTAAGGACATTAACTGGGTCGGATTCTATGTATACGACGGCACAGAGCTTGTGCTGGGTCCATTCCAAGGGCTGCCTGCCTGCATTCGTATTGCGCTTGGACGCGGCGTGTGTGGAACAGCAGCGGCGGAGCGCAAGACTCAGCTGGTTCGCAATGTTCATGACTTTCCTGGCCATATCGCTTGTGATGCTGCGACGAACAGTGAGATTGTCGTGCCGATTTTGAAGAATGGCGAACTGTTCGGTGTGCTTGATATCGACAGCCCGCTGCTTCACCGTTTCGACGAAGAGGATCAGGTGTTCCTGGAGAAATTCGTGAACATACTGGCAGCACAGCTGTAGACGGCTGTATATAATCTTTCAACACAAATAGCAGGGCGTGGATGGTCTCACGCCCTGCTATTTTTATTAGGAGCTTCTATATACCACGGTTCATGACAACAAGCTTCAGCTCTGTCATTGCTTCTATCGCATATTTAATCCCTTCACGCCCATATCCGCTTTGTTTGACTCCGCCGTATGGCATATGATCCAATCGGAAGGTAGGAATATCATTAATGATGACGCCTCCGACCTCCAATAGATCCGCCGCCTTCAGCGCATGCTGAATATGATTCGTATAGATTCCTGCTTGAAGACCGTATACCGAATCGTTCACCTTCTCAATTGCCTCATCAATCGAGCTCACTTCGTGAATGACCACCACCGGACCAAACACTTCCTGGCTGGATAGCTTCGCCGAATGCGGCACATGGGTCATAATCGTTGGCGCAAGCACTCGTTGTGAGACCTCACCACCGGTAATGAGCTCAGCACCTTCATGAACGGCTTCCTCGATCCACTCCAGCACCCTGCTCGTGTCCTCCTCTGAGATCAGGGCTGATACATCCGTTGCTGAGTCCAGTGGATCCCCCGTTACCAGCGCCTCCGTCTTCTCTCTGAGCAACTCGATAAATGAAGAAGCTGCCGACTCATGCACATAAATCCGCTGGACCGAAATACAGACTTGTCCCTGATAAGAGAATGAACCGTGCGCTATACGCTCTGCAACCACATCCAGATTGTCGAGATTCTTATCTACTATGACGGCCGAATTCGAGCCGAGCTCCAGTGTAACCCCTTTGAGTCCTGCCTTCTCCCGAATCCCCTTACCCACACCTGGACTGCCTGTAAAAGTAATATGCTTAACCCGTTCATCAGACACCAGCAGATCTCCGATCGTTTTGCCGCTGCCGCTCACTACATTCAGAGCCCCCTTGGGCAGTCCTGCCTCCTCAAACAGTTCGGCGATGAAATAAGCAGACAGCGGAGTCTGACCTGCAGGCTTGAGTACAACTGTATTCCCTGCCGCTAGGGCGGGTCCCAGCTTGTGTGCGACCAGATTCATCGGGAAGTTAAACGGAGTGATTGCCCCGACTACACCAACCGGCTCTCTCACGGTATAAGCGACTCTTCCCTCTCCTCCGGGCGCTGCATCCATTGGCAGCGATTCTCCCTGAATTCGGCGGGCTTCCTCTGCCGCAAAACGATATGTTTCGATCGTTCGCTTGACCTCGGCTCTTGCTGCCTTCATTGGCTTGGCTGCCTCTCTTGCGATAAGAGCAGCCGCTTCCTCCTGCCGATGGTGGAGCAGGTCCACCACCTTGCTCAATATAGCTGAACGCTCATGCGCCGGCATACGCCGGGTCAATGCGTAGGCTTTTTCGGCACTGGCGATGGCTGCTTCGACATGCTTCTCCTCAGCCACAGCGATCTCTGCAAGTGGTTCCCCGGAATAGGGAGAATACAGCGTCTTCCACGACGCTCCTTCTATCCATTCTCCTCCGATATATAACTGTTGTTTGCGCATGCTGCTTCCTCCTCTATATCAATCATTTATCGATATTCTTACAGTTCTTCACAATCTCTATTACCCAATACATAGGTCCAAGCCAGAGGGACATACAATATACAAACTAACGCGCGGACGATTCGTCCTAAGTACGAAAGGGGCAGCACCATGAAATACCGTGTTATCGGTGTATATGGCTCAGGTACGATCTCCCATGCTTCCCGGCCAAAATCCACCGTTATTGTTGTGAGCAGCTCAGATATCGTCTACTTTGTATTTACCGATATACTGCTCAATTCATGCTTGTATGCAGCACTCCGTTATATTCATGCCCCATCCCCGATGCTGACTAGCATCGCCGGTACGGAGGCCTTCAAACGCTGGGTTATGCGCTCTCCGAAGCACCGCCAGCTGACGATCAGCAGCAGCCGGAGAAAAGCAAACAAGCTGAAAGCCTTGCGAAATGCAGAAGCATAGCGCGTAAAATTGTATTCTTAGGATGTATAAACTGAACTGCCATCGGAATCCCGCGGCTAAACCAAAGAAGCTTATTCTCTCACAGTGAAGAGAATAAGCTTTTTGCGGCCTTCTTGCAAAGGGTCAGCCTTTATATTTCAGGATCCGCATGGAATTGAGTACAGCCAGCACCGTTACACCTACGTCCGAGAATACTGCCTCCCACATCTCTGCAATTCCAAAGGCTCCGAGGATGAGAAACAGCCCCTTCACCACAAGAGCAAAGATGATGTTCTGCCAGATGATCACTCTCGTCCGTTTCGCGATACGAATGGCCGTGGCGATCTTCGACGGTTCATCTGTCATAATGACGATATCAGCGGCCTCAATCGCAGCATCCGAGCCTAGACCTCCCATGGCTGCGCCAACATCAGCGCGTGCAAGCACAGGTGTATCATTAATACCGTCTCCGACAAACATGACCTTCTCCTTGGCCGGCTTGTTCTCCACCAGCCGCTCCAATTGCTCCACCTTGTCGGCAGGCAGCAGCTCTGCATGAATCTCATCGATCCCAAGCTCCTCTCCCACCGCTCGTGCGACGGATCGTGCATCCCCGGTCAGCATGACCGTCTTCGTTATATTGAGTGCCTTCAATTCCTCAATTGCTCTTGCCGCATCCTGCTTCACCTTATCCGAGATAACGATATGTCCTGCGTAGCTTCCGCCTACCGCGATATGAACCACGGTACCGTGCTGCATAGGCTCAGCGTAAGAGATTCCTTGCTGCTCCATCAGCTTCTTATTCCCTGCAAGTACCTCCGTGCCGTCAAGTAGAGCTCTGATCCCATATCCGCTTATTTCTTCATAGCTTCCGACCCGATCCTGATTCAGCTCCTGACCATATGTGCTTCGGATGGATTCAGCAATCGGATGATTGGAATGATATTCTGCATAGGCCGCATATTTGAGCAGCTCTTCTGCTTGCACGGTTTCTGCAGGATATATGCCCGTCACCTGGAATACACCTTCTGTCAGCGTTCCCGTCTTATCGAAAACGATCGTTGTGACATCACCCAGCGCCTCCAGGTAATTGCCGCCTTTGACAAGCACACCCGCCCTTGAGGCTGACCCGATCCCTCCGAAGAAGCCCAGCGGAATGGAGACGACAAGCGCACATGGACATGAGATCACCAGAAAGACCAGCGCACGGTAGAGCCAATCGGAAAATTCCGCACCACTGATTACGAATGGCGGGACAACAGCCAGCAAGGCTGCAACAATGACCACAATTGGCGTGTAGACACGCGCAAATTTATTAATGAACGTCTCTGTCGGTGCTTTTTTGCTCGTTGCATTTTGAACAAGCTCCAAAATTTTAGACACCGTTGATTCACTATAATCCTTAATTACTTCCATGGTAAGCACACCATTCAGATTCACGAAGCCACTCAGCACTTCGCTGTCTGGCTGTGCTTCTCTTGGAACAGATTCTCCTGTAAGTGCGGAAGTATCCATCATGGAGGAACCGCTGATGACCTTCCCGTCGAGTGGTACACGCTCGCCCGGCTTTACAACGATGCGGTCGCCAATGCTCACCTGCTCTGGTGAGACTCTGACCACACCCTCTGCTGTTTCGAGATTAGCATAATCGGGGCGTATATCCATCAGTGACTGGATTGACTTACGCGAACGGTTTACTGCAAGACTCTGGAACATTTCACCAACCTGGTAGAACAGCATGACAGCGACGGCTTCAGGATATTCCTGAATGGCAAAGGCACCAATCGTCGCAATGGTCATCAAGAAGTATTCATCAAACACCTGTCCCCTTGTCATATTGCGAACCGCCTGCCATACCACATCACCGCCGACCAAGAGATACGCAAGGATGAACAATCCAATCTCAGCATAGCCTGACATGGGCAGGAGAGCAGCTAATGCTGCAACCGCTGTGCCGACGGCAAGACGTGCGCCGCGTTTCCACAGCTGAGCTGCTCCAGCGTCATGCTGATGTCCTGCATGTGAGTGTCCGCCCGCATGCTCTTCAGCGTGTGAAGCTGCATGGTCATGGTGATCTTTATGACGATGAGCTGCAGCATCTGCCGGCTCGATTACGGATACACGAATATGCGGCTCAATTCTCTTCACTCTCTTGGCTGCTTCAGCGAGCACTTCCGCTGATCTGTCTGCATCGGCCGTTATGCTCATTCTGGTCGTTGCAAAATTGACAGCAACGGAGGACACCCCATCAAGCTTGCCTACCCCTTCTTCAATCTTGCGGGCACAATTCGCACAATGCAGTCCTTCCAGAAGCAGCTCTTTTTTGATTTGACTTGTATTTGTACTCACCATGTGTCATCTCCTCTTCCCACCGAACAACATCAATATATGAGCAATCATTCATATGTTATGAATCCATTATATGCACCGGGTCAAAAAGAAGTCAATCTTTTGTGTTCTTCAAATTTATCTTTATGCAGACCACCTTATTTTGGCTATAATAGAGCTATTAAAGAGGCGGTGATATACATGAAAGAACAAAAGACAATCCCTGTCGTTGAGGAATGTGAGCCTACCTGCTTCGGAACCGAAGCACAGCTTGACCAGACGAAGATGTCCCTAATGGATAAACCAACTTCGGTACAAATGGCGGATTGGTTCAAGGCATTCAGCGACCCAACACGTCTCCGGATTATAGATGCACTTCTGCAGCGCGAATTATGCGTTCACGACCTGACTGTACTGCTTGAAATGGGCCAGTCAGCTATCTCTCATCAGCTGCGATCCCTGCGTAACATGCGTATCGTCAAGCGTCGCAAGGAGGGTAAGACGGTCTATTATTCCCTGGATGACGGACATATTGAGCAAATTTTTATCCAGACGCTTCAGCATATTAAACATGAATAGGATTAATTTCATACCTTTAGCTGCTTAAATCAAGGGTCTAAATGGTTTCTAATTCACCCTGTTAATGAGTTATGAAATGGATTCTATAGAGCAAAAAAACGCGCTCAGTGGAATCAGGCTGCATAGCCCTGATTACCTGAGCGCTTTTTGTATAAGAAAAAGAAATTTCCGCTGCCTGATACACTTATCGTTTGTAGCTGCCTTCTCCGTTCTCCGGTCCATACAGGCCTGACTGGTTCTTAAACCAGTTAAAGAGATGGGTGAATACCACCTTCAGCACAGCATAACCTGGTACAGCAAGCAGAATTCCGACGACTCCAAACAGATTGCCTGCTGTCAGAATAACAAAGATAATCGTAATCGGATGCACCTTGAGCGATTTGCCCATAATCTGAGGTGAGATAAATTTACCTTCAACGAGCTGTACAATCGTCCATACCGCAATCATCTTGAGCAGCATGATCGGCGAAGTCACCGCTGCGACGATGAGAGCAGGCGTGATGGCAATAGCCGGACCGAGATAAGGTACAATCGCGGTACAAGCAGCAATGACCGCCAGGATCAATGCATAATCAAGTCCGATGATGATGTAGCCGATGTATAGCAGAACACCGATACAGAAGCTGACGATAATCTGGCCGCGAATATAAGAGCTGATCTGATGATTGGCCTCCGAGAGTACTCTCGAAGTGCCGCCGCGGATATTCGTAGGAAAGAACGACAGCAAATAACCAGGAAGCTTCTTCCCGTCCTTCAGCAGGTAGAACAGAATGAAAGGCACCGTAATGATAGCCAGAACAGTTTCAGTCAATACTCCCAGGAAGCCACCGATTCCCGTAACGGTCGAATTCACAATAGTACTCACCCGCTCGGACAGACTTCCCACAATATCATTGAAGTTAATGCGGAGCGTGTTCTCGATCTGCGTTAAGTAGCCTGTGCCAATGAATTGTTCAAATTGTTGAATTACATTCTCGTAATAGACAGGGAAGTTTTTAACCAGATCCGTAACTTGCTGACGAACAACCGGTATAACCGCCAGCACAACAATAGTAATAATTGCTGCGATCAGCAGATATAAAATAAGTATAGAGTATACGCGCTTCACTCTTCGTCTCTCGAGCATATCCACAATCGGATTAAGCAGATAATATACAACCCCCGTCAATATGATGGGCAGTATAATCGTCTTGAGCAATACTTCAATCGGGAGAAAAATAAAAGATATTTTGCTGAACACCATTACATTCAGCCCAACTAATAAAACGACCAGCAGGAACAACACAAATTTATTGTTAAGAAAAAATCTCTTGAACCTGTCTGGCCACACCTTCTCTTGTTCCATGCAGCCGCATCCCTCTCTAACCGAATAAAAGCTCTAACTATTCCTACATACATTCTACTGAAAATAGCGTAACAATAATACGTATAACTCCAATTTTCGTTTCAATAATTGTATAAATGTTGATTCATGTTAACTATTCTATCAAGGAAGCTTGCTAATTTCCATTCTGCAAATTCAAATATAGGGCTAACTGCCATTCTAAGAACTGAAACAAAAGTTGGAGTTTCCCGGTCTACTCGCGTGTCATTTTCACTAATTAGGTGTTAAAGTGCAAATGAATATGCAAATTTTATGAAAAAACAAGAAAATATAAAAGTTCTTATGTTAGATATATTGACAACAAGTGCTTTTGCACCTAAAATACGGTCAGAGCCTTTAAATAAGGAACCTTAAATCTTCTGAGATTCATTGGTAACTAACTCGCTGGGAATCCATCAGGATACATACTCTGCTTCAGCTTCTCGCAGAATACGTGAAACGTTCAGATCCAGGCGGGGAAGGTTGTCTATGTTTCAACGGCCAAGTCATTACCTTTGCAGCTGAATAGATTGATCTCTTGAAACAAGGCTAGTTCGACACCACCTTGTGTCATAATCATTCTATTTATAAGCGACTCGGCTATCTTGAAGGTTGTGATTTACAGATTAAGGTTGAAGTAGCGGATGTTAAGAAGTCAGAAGGGGCGCATCACACATCATACACAAGGAGTGGATCAGATGGAAATCGGAATTAACAGCGTATGGGTCATGCTCGGAGCTATTCTTGTACTGTTCATGCAAGCCGGATTTATCCTGCTCGAAGCAGGGTCAACTCGGATGAAGAATGCCGGGCACGTCGCAGGTAAAACGATCTTTACAGTAGGTATTGTCTCTGTAGTATTCTGGGCAGTAGGTTATGCACTTATTTTTGGTGGTCAAGGTAATTCTATCATCGGTTGGGGAGATTACTTCTTCTTTAATGAACCGGAGGTTCCGGCTGACAGCACCGTAGCACCAACCGTTATGTTCATCTTCCAGCTGGCATTTGCTGCAGTCTCGATGTCCATCGCATGGGGCGGCTTCGCAGAGAGAGCTAAGCTGTCCGCTTACTTGATCTTTGCAGCACTGTTCTCTATCCTTGTATATCCGGTTATCGCACACTGGATCTGGGGCGGCGGCTGGCTGGCAGATCACGGAGATCAAGACTTCGCCGGATCTACTGTTGTCCATTTGACAGGTGCTTGTGCAGCACTTGCAGCAACACTCCTGCTTAAACCACGTATCGGTAAATATAATAAAGACCGCAAGCCTCTTAATATGCCTGGTCATAACCAAGTCTTCACTACACTCGGTGTAATGATTCTCTGGGTAGGCTGGTTTGGATTTAACGCCGGCAGTACGATTACGGTTGAAGATGGTAACTTCTTTGGATATGTCGCTATCAATACGCAGCTCGGCGCAGCAGCCGGTGCCGTAGCCGCTCTTCTGATCGCTTGGGCTGTTATGGGTAAAGCAGATGTTTCCATGATGCTTAACGGTGCGCTTGCAGGTCTCGTTGCGATTACAGCATCTTGTGCTTATGTAGATTCCTGGGCAGCTATTGTGATCGGTCTTATCGCTGGTATTCTCGTATTCTTCAGTATCCGTATGTTTGAGAATCTCGGTATCGACGATCCGATTGCAGCACTTTCCGCTCACGGTACAGCAGGGATCTGGGGGACACTCTCCACTGGTTTCTTCGCAACTCCAGAGCTCGTTGAGAAACTGGGTGTAGGTAATGCAGGTCTCTTCTACGGCGGCGGCTTCGGTCAGCTGGGCGTTCAGGCTATGGGTGTCATCGCTTGTGGACTATACGCCTTCATCGTATCCTATGCGATTCTATGGGTAATGAAGAAGACGATCGGAATTCGCGTATCGGAAGAGGAAGAATTGATCGGTCTGGATATGAGTGAGCACGGAACTTACGGTTATCCAGAGCAGTTGTCCGTAGAGAACAACAAAACAAACGCCACTCTATAAATCAAATAAGATATGGCATTAGCCATCCGGGCCCAGGTCGATATGACCTGGGCCCGGATTTTTATTCGCTTAAGCATTCATCCCCTAATCTTCCGATATTTACCTCACCCATCATAAAAACAAGGGTATGATATAATAGAAGAAGAGATGCCTCGGTAATCTTTATATTAAGCTCCAAGTCTCAAGCAAAGTTGCATCTTTAGATCTTAGAGAAAAGGAGCCTTTATTCATGTATCAAGTAGGAGATTGTGTATTTTATCCCATGTACGGCGCAGGCTTTATTCATTCTTTAGAAGAGAAAGAAATTCTTGGGGAGAAACAATGGTACTTTGAGGTCCGCATTGATCATCCTCTTATTAATGTATCTATCCCTGTAGCGAAAGTAGACTCTCTCGGAATTCGCTGCATCAGTGATGAAGCAACATTGATGCTGGCCAAAGCCATGTTTCAAGAAGAATGCGGGGATATCCCCACAAATGCGAACACAAGACAACAAATGATGCTCGGCAAGCTGAAAACTGGAGACATTTGTATGGAAATTCAAGTTATCCGCGATCTGAGTAAGTTGATGACTCGTAAAACTTTAGGGTGGTCGGACAAAAACATGCTGAACAATGCCCGAAAGCTTGTGATCAGTGAGCTCATCTATGCTCGGAATGTTTCACCAGAGCAAGCAACGAAGCTGCTTAACGATTCTCTAGTTGCTCTTAATTAAGATTAACCCGGTAACGCTGGCTTTCTCGCGTTCCGGGTTGTTTTTAATTAACTGACCAGCATTAGCGATCAGCAGGATATACGAGTCCGATCTGCTTGCGAACGGTGTCCATAATTTCCATCGTTATGCTGGAATGCTGGTGTGAATTGTTAGCCGATTGAAGCTCACCGCTCTGAATGAGCCCGATAAACTCTGCCGCTTCATACTTCATGGCCGGAGCTTCGCTCCGTTCAGATATTTGCAAGGAATCACCGTTTCGATATCGCAAGGTTACCGCTCCGGGTGCGTTAATATGATCAATGATCATACTGCCCTCTTCACCTTGGATCTCTGAAGGCAGATAGGAATTGGTGATCTTGGAATAACTGATCACACCCTCCATATCTTTATATTGAAGCACGATGCTGCCCTCACCATCGACTCCCGATTCCAGCATGACACTTGTCGCTTTGACATTCTCCGGCTGGCCGAACAATACCACCATCGGATAGATGCAGTAGATTCCAATATCCATGAGTGAGCCATTTGAGAACTCAGGCTTGAATGCATTCTGAATGTCCCCTTGCTTGTAAGCATCATAACGGGATGAATACTGACAGTAGTTCACCATATATTTACGCACTTGTCCAAGCTTAAAGAGATGTTCCTGCATCGCCTTAAACCCCGGCATAAGCGTTGATTTCATCGCTTCCATAAGCACAACCTTATTGGCTTCTGCCGCAGCAACCATATCTGCAAGCTCTTTACTGTTGGATGCCATCGGCTTCTCGCACAGAATATGCTTGCCGTGCTGCATCAAGAGAACAGCCTGCTTACTGTGATACGAGTTCGGACTTGCTATGTAGACCGCATCCAGCACGTCGCTTTGGGCCATTTCCTCAAGATCAGTAAATACGTGCTCCGCGCCATGCTGTTCAGCAAATTCCCGACCTCTCTCCTCTGTACGCGAATAGACGGCTGTCAGCTTAAAATCAGGAAGAGTCGATGCCGCTTCAATAAATTGAACCGTAATCTTATTCGTTCCGATAATTCCAAAACGCACCATGTTACCTCACATCCTCTCTTTATCCGGCCCATTATAACATATTTTCGCACAAGCTCAGAATTCAACACTCGGCACTTACAGCTGTCTATTAAAATCTATATATCCAAAAAAATAGATAATAATAACAAAGGAGCTCCTTTCTTTATAAATTGTTTGTCAGCTCTTCACAAAACTGCTTAATGACGCCTTCATTACGTCTGTAATACGTCCACTGTCCCACTCGTTCCGATATGAGCAGCCCGGCCTTCTGCATTGCAAGGAGATAGCTTGAGATCACCGATTGAGCAAGTCCAGCCTTGACTTGAATATCTCCAACACATACACCCTTTGATACATCACCACCCGGCGGACGATGATACTTCTCACCGAAATGCTCTTCCGGATTCTTGAGCCATTCAAGAATATCCCGACGCGTCTCATTCGACAACACTTTATGAATCGTTATAGGTTCCATGAATATAATTATATCTGCTCTCCTTCATTTGTAAACAAAAGGACCTGCTGTCTTAAAAAAGCCCCTTTCGCTCAAAAGGGGGTTCATCTCAGGGATGTACACCTGCTCCTGACGAAAGGGGCTATTCATTATTATTGTACACAGAGCATCACTGCTGCGTAGGCACTCATGACAAACACAAGTCCTGCAATCAGGGAGCTGCCAGGTCTTGATTGATTCCGTCGGAACGAATACACGATGGTTCCAAGGCTGAGCAGCGCGATGATCGCGGGGATCAAGGCCCAGGCAGTTAGGCTGATGGATAGCGGAAGACTCGCTTCCGGATGCAGCATTGTAAACACAGCGGACGGCTCGCTGTATTTAAGCGTCTCCGCCACTTCATGCGGAGGTGTCTGCAGCTTCATAAATGCCGTGAAGCCGAAGACGAGAATCACGATAATGGCTTCTGCCCGAAGCCAAGGAATCGGATTAAAGCTAGGATTGGACTTTAATTTGTGCTTATAAATAAATCCGTTGCCAAAACCAAACACGATCAGCGGAATGAACAGCAGATGCTTCATTAGCAGTGCTTGGCCATAGGATAGCATCCAGGAATTCACATACTCTGGTGTCGTGTAAGACATGGTCATGAGACCGGAGACCAGAATCATGAGCACACCGGCAATCGCTACTGGTGTGTACCATTTCAGAAATGCGGGCCAGTTCCTCGCCTCTTGTGTAAACCAGGCAATCACAAGCAGAATGCCAATCCATACCGCTACACCAAGCATATGTAGAAACTGTATTGCCGCTCCTGCAAGCCCGGCGATTGCTCCGAGATGGCTGGACCACCCGAAGATCGCAATGATACAAACGGTAATCAATACCGATGGATACAGTACCTTCTTCTCTTGCAGCGAATTCTTGAATAGCAGGAATTGGAGCAGAAGCAGGATACATAAGCCAACGACAATTAAATAGGCCCTGCCTTCTTTGAAAGTAAATAATACACTCGAAATCGCTTGACCATAACCGATGCTCGGCCCAAATCTTATGATGATCTGCAGGAGAGGAGCAGACGCAAGCAGAATAATGCCGACGATGCTCAAATTAACGGTCCAGCGAGGAATCTCTACCAGCGGCTTAGAGCCTGCCGGTGCAAGCTGCACCAGTAGGCTCCCCATTAGATATGCATAGCAGATATATAATAGTCCATCGCTTAGGAAAGACATGTTTATTTTTTACCTCTCTTACGCATCGCTACATAAACACCCGCAATAACAATGGCCGCCACAATACCAATCCAGAGAGCAGTATTGTTAAAGCCGGATGCTGTCTCAGGCTGTGCAGTCTCTGCCGTATTCTCAGCTGCTTCTCCTGCTGGAGCTTCTGTACTTGAATCCGCGGCAGGCTCCTCTGTTCCTTGATCCTCATTAGAGACAGGCGTATCCTCGTTGTTCTCCTCTGCAGGCGGTGTGTCTGCTTCCGGAGCTGTCTCAGGTGCATTTACGGTAAACGCAACACTGCCTGTGACCTCATGGCCATCTTCCCCGATAATTGTCCAGTTTGCTGTATAATTGCCATTCGCAAACGGAGCGCTTGTAGTTCCCGTAAGCACATTTCCTTCAACTTCCGTTGAAGCCAGCTCTACCTTGTCACCATTCTCACTTACGACTTCTACCGTACTCAGCTGCTCAATCGGTCCTTCAAAGGTCAGCTGAACCTCTGTCAGCTCTGTAGTGACTTCTTCCCCATCAGCAGGCAGCGAGCTCTCGAGATGCGTATGTGCAAACGCCGCTCCGGGCATCAGCAGTAGAAATAGGACTAGCATTAAAACAACTTTTTTCATTATTTTCGTTCCTTTCTGTGCTCTTAAATTTAGATGGATTAAACCTTATGTACATCAGCATAACTTAAATGCCTTGCCATGTTGAATAGCCCACTCGGGCCATTCTGGACGACAATGCGGGAGCAATCATCTTAAAAATTGAACAAAAAGCAACAGTTTCCTCCCACTGCTATATATATTAGACAAGTTTATCCCATTCCCATCCTTTGCTCGCCAAAAAACCTTAACCAAATGAAATATTCATTCGGTTAAGGTTCAATGATATATAATAGTAGAAAAAATAATTACCAGGCTGCAATGGTGCCATCGGTACGGTAATCCGTACCGCCTACAAGCACTCCGTTCTCATTGTCCCGTACAATAATTTGTCCTCGGCCAAAGCCGCCAGTACTATTCGCCCGCCTTATGTCATGACCTTTTCTGGCCAGGCTGAGTGCAATATGATCCGGGAAGTTCGGTTCGACCTCCACCGTCTTACCTTCAACCCACTGCCAGCGAGGTGCATCCAGTGCAGACTGC
Source organism: Paenibacillus sp. TCA20 (assembly GCF_000732325.1). Lineage (GTDB taxonomy): Bacteria > Bacillota > Bacilli > Paenibacillales > Paenibacillaceae > Paenibacillus > Paenibacillus urinalis. Next base: position 392,211 of record NZ_BBIW01000004.1, on the reverse strand, counting down.
GGGTTCAGTTGAAAGTCAATCATGTTCATTACAACCTGCATATGACCCTGCGGCTGCATGAATCCACCCATGACTCCAAACGGTCCGACCGGCTTGCCATCCTTGGTCAGGAAGCCTGGAATAATGGTATGGTAGGATTTCTTGCCGCCTTCGAGCCGGTTAGCATGCGTCTCATCCAGTGAGAAGGAATGTCCGCGGTTTTGCAGCCCGATTCCTGTACCTGGGATCACGACGCCAGAACCAAAGCCCATGTAATTGCTTTGAATAAACGAGATCATATTCCCTTCACCGTCGGCAGCTGCCAAATATACTGTGCCACTTCTGGCCGGATTCCCCGGTTCCGGCTGAATCGCCTCTTCGCCAATCAGCGCTCTTCTTTCTTCCGCGTACGCATCAGACAGAAGCTCTTCCACCGTCACCTTCATTTTGTCAGGCTGGGTAATGTAGTTCAGTCCGTCCGTAAAGGCCAGCTTCATTGCCTCCATCTGTAGATGATGGGTATCCACTGTATCACGTGCAGCAAACTCATCCTTCTTCAGCATGTTCAGCGCAAGCAAAGCGACTAGCCCCTGACCGTTCGGTGGAATCTCCCATACGTCATAGCCTTTATAGTTCACAGAGATCGGGTCTACCCATTCCGGATAATAAGCGGCCAGATCCTCTTTGCGAAGGAAGCCGCCGTGCTCACGGGAGAAGGCATCGATCTGGTCAGCAATTTCACCCCGGTAGAAGGATTCTGCTCCGGTCTCCGCAATAGCACGAAGGGTCTTCGCATGGCCCGGTGACTTCCAGATCTCTCCGATCTTCGGAGCTCTTCCTTCCGGTGCAAAGGTTTCAAACCATCCGGAAAATTCAGGACCTGTCAGCTTCTCCTTGAACTTGTTATAAGCCAGATTCCAGTAATACCCAAGCGTTGGTGTCAGTGGAAATCCATTCTCCGCATAGTCGATAGCAGGCTGGAGCACTTCCGCAAGCGGAAGCTTGCCGAAGCGGTCAGATAACGCCTTCCATGCCGATGGTGCACCGGGGACGGTAACAGGAAGCCAGCCGTAAGTTGGCATCTTGTCATGTCCTTGTTCCTTCACCGCCTCAATCGAAATACCTGCCGGTGAAGGTCCGCTTGCATTCAAACCGTGCAGCTCGCCTTTCGTCCAGACGATGGCAAATGCATCTCCGCCGATTCCATTCGAAGTCGGTTCAACGACGGTAAGGCAGGCTGCTGTTGCAATCGCTGCATCAATCGCATTGCCTCCGCGCTTCAGAATGTCGAGCCCAGCCTGTGCAGCGAGCGGCTGTGAGGTAGCCACCATTCCGTTCTTTGCGTAGGTCGCATTGCGCTGGGATGTATATGGGTAGGATAATGGGTCGAACGTCTTCATGGATGATTTCCCCCTTGATAGATTGAACTAGTGCACAGCACCTTGAGGCTCCTTGGCCCGCAGGCTCTCGAGTATTTGCTCTGCATAATGACAGGACACCTGATGCCCGTCACCAATATCTCTTAGCTGCGGAGCTGTCGTCTTGCATTCTTCTGTCGCAAAACGGCAGCGCGGATGGAACGTACAGCCGGACGGCGGATTTGCCGGACTCGGCAAGTCGCCTGTCAGCAGGATACGTTCTCTCTTCTGCCTTGGATTCGCCTGCGGTACCGCAGACAAGAGCGCCTGAGTATACGGATGGCTTGGACTCGCAAACAAGCTCCGCTTATCCGCAATCTCTACAATCCGGCCAAGATACATCACGGCAACCCGGTCGCACAAATGCTTGACGACAGACAGATCATGAGAGATAAACATCAATGTAAGGTCAAAATCCTGTTTCAAATTCTTGAGCAGGTTCAATACCTGGGATTGAATCGAAACGTCCAAAGCGGATACAGGCTCATCGGCAATGATCAGCTTCGGATTCAGCACAAGTGCACGTGCAATCCCGATCCGCTGGCGCTGTCCGCCGGAGAAGTCATGCGGATGGCGATCCAGATGCTCCTTTTTCAAGCCGACGATTTCAATGATCTTCTCCACCGTCTCGTTTCGTTCCTTCGCTGTACCGATCTTGTGAACCGCCAGGGATTCAAGCAAAATCTTACGGATCGTCTTCCGTGGATTAAGCGAGGCGAACGGGTCCTGGAATACCATCTGGATATCGCGTCTTGTCTTACGCATCTCTTCTTTGCCCAGCTTCGCAAGATCCTTGCCGCCGAAGATCACTTCCCCTTCTGTCGGCTCGTTCAATCTCATAATCGTTCTGCCAGTCGTTGATTTGCCGCACCCGGATTCGCCAACGATGCCAAGGGTTTCACCGGGATAGACTTCAAGATCAATGCCATCAACGGCGCGGACATGTCCGACGACTTTATTGAAGGCCCCGGCATGAATCGGAAAATGCTGCTTGAGACCTTTTACACGTAGTATTGGTTCCATCTTACTCATCCCCTTCCGCGTACAGCCAGCAGCGGCACTTCTGTCCGTCCAGCTTGAACAGTGAAGGCTCCTGCTCCTGACAGATCGGCATCACCTTGCTGCATCTTGGAGCAAACCGGCAGCCCTTCGGCATCTCATGTGCGAGCGGAACCGAACCCGGAATGGTCTCCAGGAACTCCACTTCTTCTGACAGCTCAGGAATCGAGTTCATCAGACCGACCGTATACGGATGCTTCGGATTCTCGAACAGCTCGAATTTCTCGGCTTCTTCGACGACCTGGCCCGCATACATTACGATGACCCGGTCACACATCTCTGCCACGACACCAAGATCATGTGTAATCAGCATGATGGATGTATTCGTCTCTTCCTTCACTTTCTGCATAAGCTCCAGAATCTGTGCCTGAATCGTTACATCCAGCGCCGTCGTAGGCTCATCGGCAATAATCAGCTTCGGCTCACAAGACATGGCCATGGCAATCATCACCCGCTGCCGCATACCGCCGGAGAGCTGGTGCGGATATTCTCCGTAAATTTCCCCCGCACGCGGCATGCCGACCGCCTTCAGCATTTCGATGGCCCGCTCCTTCGCTTCCTTCTTCGATACCTTCCGGTGCAGCAGGACGGCTTCCTCGATCTGATGACCGACGGTTTGAAGCGGATTAAGCGATGTCATCGGCTCCTGAAAAATCATCGCGATATCGTTACCCCGGATTTTCTGCATTTGTTTCTCCGAAATATCCAGCAGGTTGTTTCCTTTGAATAAGATTTGTCCCTCCGAGGCTCCATTTCCTGCCAGAAGCCGCATGATGGACAAGCTGGTCACGCTCTTGCCGCAGCCGGATTCGCCCACGACGCCCAGTGTTTCTCCTTCTTTTATGGAGAAGTCCACGCCATCAACGACCGCGACTTGTCCATAATCAGTCTTAAACCGCGTTCTTAGCTGTTGTACATCTAATATAGTTGTCATGGTTGACGGACCCCCCTTTCTATTTCCTTGCGCGCGGATTCAGGAACTGCTGCAATCCATCGCCAAGCAAGTTAAATCCAAGTACAACGACGAAGATCGCCAGACCCGGATACAATGTTGCATAAGGTGCTACACTCATCAGGCTTTGTGCCTGATTCAGCATACTCCCCCAAGATGGCGTCGGCGGCTGCACACCCAGTCCCAGATAAGACAGAGAAGCTTCAGCCAGAATTCCACTCGCCATCGTCAAGGTCGCCTGAATAATGATGGGTCCCAGTGCATTGGGCAAAATATGTCCAAAAATAATGCGTCCGTCCTTCGCCCCTACCGATTTGGCTGCATGCACATACTCCATGTTGCGGAGACTGAGCACCTGTCCTCTTGTAATCCGTACAAAGGTAGGTGCAAAGCCGATACCGATCGCAAGCATCGCATTACCGAAGCCGGCTCCAAGAACCGCCGAGAGTGCAAGGGCCAGAATGAGGAACGGAAAGGCTTGAAACGAATCGACAATCCGCATGACGACCCACTCGTCCCAGAACCCCCGGTAATAACCGGTGAGCAATCCAATCGGTACCCCGATGCAGACGGCAATGGCTACAGACATCAAGGCTGCTTTAATAGAAATCTGTGCTCCGTATACGACACGGGAGAAGATATCCCGGCCCAGATCATCCGTACCGAACAGATGCTCACTGCTTGGCTCCTGAAGAATTTTGTTATAGTCCTGCAAATTGGGATCATAAGGAGCAATGGAGCTCGCAAATACAGCTGTTACGATAAGAATAAGGATAATGACTGTACCTAGGACACCAAGTCCGGATTTAAAGAACTTTTTGAACTTTTTCATCCGTCTATGCCCCCTTACCTGATTTGATACGAGGATCAATGACCGCATAGAGCAGATCCACGATGATGTTGATCACGACGACGAGAAGCGCCGATACGAGAATCGCGCCCTGAACCGTTACATAGTCACGTTTAAACACAGATTCTACAATCAGACGGCCGAAGCCCGGGATTGAGAAGATGGACTCAGTGATGACAAGACCGCCGATGAGTCCAGCTATAAGAATACCGGAGCTTGTCACGACGGGAATCAAGGCATTTCGCAGCACGTGCTTGAATATCGTTGCCCATTCATTGAGTCCTTTGGCCTTGGCTGTACGGACAAAATCCATATTAACGACCTCAACGAGCGAGGAACGAAGCATCCGCATCAGTTCAGCCGATTCTCTAAGTCCGGTTGCAATACAAGGAAGAATAAGTGCTAATAGATTGGCCTTCCAGTCGACCGAAAAAGGAACGTATCCCGATGAAGGAAGCCAGTTATTTTCAACGGTAAAATAAATAATGAGCATCATGGCGAGCCAGAAACTCGGAATACTCATGCCGCCAAGCGCTCCAAAGGAACTGAGATAGTCGATCCACGTGTTACGTTTAACTGCGGCAAGAATCCCTGCGGGTACGGCGATCAGCAATGCAACGATAAAGCTTCCGATCGTCAGCTGTATCGTGGCAGGCAGCCGCTGTGCGATGAGTTCACTTACCGGTACATGATCTGTAATCGATGTCCCCAAATCTCCTTGAAGCACATTGCCAAGCCAAGTAAAGTACTGCTGTACAATGGGCTTGTCGAGGCCAAGCTCCGCTCTTAAACTGGCTAGCGCCTCCGGTGTAGCCTCTTGACCCAGAATGACCCGGGCAGGATCACCCGGTATGAGATGGATCAAAGAGAAGGTCATGATCGACACCAAGAACAGAATGGGGATCGCGAGTAAAATACGCTTTAATACAAACATCATGAGCTCTCTCTCCCATTTTGGTTTATTTCAGAATTGTGCATGATTGACTGTGCTAAAAATTCATTATGAATGACACAAGAAAGCGAAATTTGAATTCCGCTTTCTTGTTGTGTTAGAGTGTTATTTTGCAGGCTGAGAAAGGGATTATAGGTCTTTAGAGGTGAGATGCTAAACATCCTAAATTCCTTTTCTTCAGCTGTTATTGAATATCGAGGTTCGCTGTACGGATGATGCCGTCAGGAATGTAGGTAAAGCCCTGTACTTTGTTCGATACACCGAATTTATCGTAGTTATGATAGATGTAGACATAGCTTCCGTTCTCATGAACGATATCCATCGCCTGCTGGTACAGCTCTGTACGCTTCGCTGTGTCCTGCTCCGCACGTGCGGCAATCAGTGCTTCATCAAGCTCAGGCTCGGAAATACGGCCTTGGTTGTTCGGCATGCCCGTTACGAGGAAGTCATACACGTTCTGATCCGGATCGATCCGGCCAGACCATCCCATTTGCATCGCTTCGAAGTTCCCGCTGTCGCCGTTCTCCAGCATCGTACCGTACTCGACTTTCTCAAGCTCAACGTTAATCTTGTGTGCCTTCAGCATGTTCTGAACTACGGCACCAAACTGCTCGTTCTCAGTTGTGGTGGAAATTTGCATTTTGAAGCTGAATCCGTCTGGCTTGCCGCCTTTTTCTAGCAGCTCTTGAACTTTGGCTGCATCGACTGCCGGAGACTTGTCCTGCTCTTCGTTGTAAGCAAGGCTGCCTGGTGCAAATGGTGTATGTGCCGGTGCACCGTATCCGTCGAACAATACTTTGACGATCGCTTCACGATCAAGGGCCAGATCCACGGCCTGACGCAGGTATTTGTTCTGCAGATCGCCTACGGTGTTATTCAAATGGATTCCTTGGAAGCCCATGTTTGCTTGTGCAACGACCGTCAGATTCGGGTCACTTTCCACGGTTGGAATTTCTTTTACCGGAATCTCATCAATAATATCGACAACGCCGGAGCGAAGGTTCTGTACCGCCGCACTCGTGTTCGTGAACACTTTGTAGTTCACTTCGTCGATCTTCACTTCATTCTTCCAATAGTTCTCGTTCTTCTTCAAAGTCACGTGGTCACCGCTGACCTGCTCAACGAAGGCATATGGACCTGTTCCCACCGGATTCTTCACATAGTTATCGCCATGCTTCTCAACTGCTGCCGGAGATACCATCATACCGGAACGATCAGACAGAACGGACAGGAATGGAGCAAATGGCTCCTTAAGTGTAATCACGACCGTTAACTCATCGGTTGCTTCAACCGTATCAATCGGGCTCAGCTCACTGATCCGCTTTGAGCCTTCCTGCTTATAGCGCTCAAGGTTGAATTTAACCGCCTCTGCATTAAACTCACTTCCATCCTGGAAAGTGATACCGTCATGAAGCGTTAAAGTATACGTAAGACCATCTTCTGAAACGGTATATTCCGATACGAGCATCGGTACCACTTCGCCATCCGCATTTACATCAAACAGCTTGTCATAAATACTGTTCTGTACTTGACGATCATAGAGGGAAGAGGATGACATCGGATCAAGACTTGGTGGGTCCGCCTTCAGACCAATGTTCAGCACCTTTTGTCCTGTCGTAGAGCTTGCGGCACCACCTGCATCTGTTGCTGTCTCTCCGCCGCCACCGCCGCATGCGGTTAACACAAGCAAGCTGCTCAGCACTGCGGATGACAAGAGTTTGTTCATTTTTTTCGTAAACATCTTCATGACCTCACTTTTCTATAGAATAAATTTATAACCAATCCCCTAATTAGGGACAGATCGGAATGAATAATGTGCATAATTATGCATCGAGGATAAAAAGATGAAGCTCTAGCGGACAAACTTCAACTTTGATTTGAGAACCTTGAGCTCCATGATGACATTGGTACGAGTAATGCCTTTGACTTTATTCAGCTTTTTCATTAAAAATTCGGAGAATTCATCGGTGTCCTTCGTAAACACTTGAAGCATCAGCTGATATTCACCGGTTATCAGAAGCATCAGCCTGACTTCAGGCATATCGTGAAGTGCTTCGGTGACTTCCTCCATCATTTGATCCTCTACTGCGATAAAGATCAGCGTTTCGGTTCGAATACCGGCTTTTACCGGATTGACGATACCTACTAAGCTCAGGACACCTTCATCCTGCATCTGCTGGACCCGATGCCGAACCGTCTTCTCTGTAACGTTTAACTCTTTGGCGATTTGGGTAAAGGGTATACGGGCATTCTCTTGCAAAAATCCAACAATACCGCGATCCAGATCATCAAGACCGGAGTACATTACCCGCTGATGTTCTTCTTCAGTCACATTAGGTTCTCCTTTTTCGACTCATTTTCTCATTTCATTTCCTAATTACATAACAATAATCATTTCTTTGAGTCTATTTACGATACTTTTTCCGTGAAATGGTACGAATTTAGTTTTTCTGATAGTAAAGCAGGATGGATTTAAAATCAAGCTTTTTTCCATCAAAAATCGACATTTTTTTCATAGATGAAATTTATTAAATTGATTAATATAATTTATAACTTTTGTTTACTGCTAAATACACCACTTTTACTCTCTCAATCTCGTTTTATTAGTTTATTAAGTTAAAGTGTTATCGCATTGCACCTTTCACATAACAATGTGATGTAGATGTTAATTCTTTCTTATATTTGGAAAGCTGTACACGAAAAAAACAGGCATCATGATGATCATGACACCTGCGTCTTAATGAAGAGTATAATTGAATCCATTAACCTTCTAACTTCAGCTCAATCTGAATGACTTCGGAACGGCTGGCAATTCGAATGGGCGGTCCCCAAGAACCGAAGCCGGACGACACAATCACATGCATCTTATCCTTCAGCATATAACCCCAGTCCAGCTCGAACAATCGCTTCGTAATCCAGTGGTTGGGCGCAAATTGTCCTCGGTGGGTGTGTCCGCACAGCAGTAGATCAGCTCCCGCTTCAGCAGCCTTCTCGAAGGCATACGGCTGATGATCCAGCAGTATAATCGGCTGTTCATGATCCAGCGGCGCAAGCAGCTCGGCTACAGGAAGACGTCTCTTCGGATCTGTCTTCTCTGCAGTAAGATCCTTCCTCCCGGCAATCTGGAGGGCCCCTCCCGCCGTCGTCACCGTCTCAACCTGCAGCACCTGAATGCCGAGCAGCCCCATTTCCTCTACATACTGATCAATGTGTCCGCCATAATACTCATGATTGCCGAGAACAGCATACACTCCATGCTGCGCCTTCAGCTTCTTCATCCCTTCTGACATCTTGTTCCTGAGAAAAGGCTCAATTGAATCGTCGAGCACATCTCCGGCAAGCAGGATAAGATCCGGCTTCATTTCATTCATAATGGATACGAGTCTGCCGAGATGACGGTTTCCGACGATGTTGCCCAAATGGATATCCGAAGCGACAGCAATGCGGTATGTCTCAGACTGCCCTTCCGGACTCTTTTTGCGGACCGAAATCTCATGCTGCCTGACAATAGGACTCCAAGCGTTATAGGACCCTGCCACAAGGAACAGAACGAGCAGTCCTGCAACTAACCAGCCGATAACGGGGATATATACTGCCGATTCTACGCCTGCCATATGGCTGATCCAGCCGGCAAGGTCCGCGATCGGAAGCACGATGATGAAGAATTCCAGCAGCGCGAAATAAAATGAACCCAGCACTTTGATGAACCGCCCTGCATGTCCAAGCCATTTGATGCGCCCGATCCCGTAGCCAAGTGCAATAATCGTAATGACCAGACCCAGCCATATTAGTGAAACTTCCTCAAAATACTGCGTAAGGAACAGATAAATATTCCAGCCGATATACGTATTGATGCCTGCAAATACAACAATGAACAGCAAACTATTGATAACCATCCGTCCTGTAATCCTCATCCTGATCTCAAGGCCCCTTTATCCCATAATTCGATGTATAGCAATCTATTTTGATTGTATTATACCGATGGAAGCAAAGCCATTCCACTAAATAATCCGAGCAGCACGATGATCCATGGCGGCAGCTTCCACCAGACCAGCATAACAAACAGGACGAGCGCAAGCACGAAATCATAAGGACCACGGACGGCTGAGGTGAATACCGGATCATAAAAGGCGGCAAGCAATAGTCCGACAACGGCGGCATTCACGCCTTTTAGCGCACCTTGTATTCCACTTTTTCCTCTAAGCTGCTGCCAAAAAGGAATCGCTCCCATGATCAGCAGGGCACCCGGAAGAAATATGGCTAAGGTGAACACCACAGCTCCGAGCGCTCCTTCAATGACCGTTCCCAGATAGGATGCAAACGTGAACAGCGGACCCGGAACTGCCTGAGTTAGGCCATACCCTGCCAAGAAGGAATCAGCATCAATCAGTCCTTGCGGAACCAGCTCCCTCTCCAGCATCGGAAGGACGACATGCCCTCCGCCGAATACAAGAGCTCCTGCCCGGTAGAAGCTGTCGAAATAAGCGATCCAGGATGAGCCCGTCATTTCACTGAGCAGTGGCAATCCAATGAGGAGTAGAAAGAATAGTACAAGACAGGAGATACCGAAGCCTTTTCCAATCGGAGCGTTCTCCACTGATGAGATGCTCTTCTCCTGTGCCCCCCGATACAAGTAGATGCCTGCAAGTCCTGCAGCAATAATGAGTAGAACCTGTGTGATAGCGGAAGGCCATATTACCACCAGGACACAGGCAAGCACGGCAATAGTCATTCTACTCCGATCGGGTGCAAGGCTTTTCCCCATATTCCATACGGCATGTGCCACAATCGCGACAGCAACAATCTTGAGTCCATGCATCCAGCCGATCTCGACGATGCCAGCCTGCTGCAATAAGGAAGCCGCAATAAACAAGGCGATGACAGAAGGCAGCGTAAAACCGAGCCAGGCGATGATTCCTCCAAGTAAGCCCGCCCTCATCATACCTACACCCATTCCGACCTGACTGCTTGCCGGACCCGGCAGGAAGTGACTTAACGCAACCAGATCTGCATAAGTACGTTCATCAATCCATTTTCGTCTCGTTACATATTCATTGTGGAAGTAACCGAGATGAGCAACCGGCCCTCCAAATGAGGTAAGTCCAAGCTTCAGTGCTGTTGTAAAGACCTCCCACAGCACAGCCCCTTTGTTTCGTATCGTGATCTCCTCCTTGATCATTGAATCTATGCATAGAAGTGTTTAGCTTCGGCAATCTATGATTGAAACGCTAAGCAAACCGTAGAAATTATAGCAGTGAAGTGTTAGGACAGTGTTAAATTGCTGGTGTTGACAATAGCTAATACTTGTAACTATAATGATTACATGTTATTGTAACTAATGTAGTTACAGGACATAGTGCTACTCATTACTATTCATCAGAACGGAACCATTATAGGAGGAGAATGATATATGAACATTGGAGTTATTGGAGCAAGCGGCAAGGCAGGAAGACTCATTGCAAAGGAAGCAGCAAGCCGTGGTCACAACATCACCGCCATTGTCCGTGATGCAAGTAAAGTCTCTGAATTTCCAGTCATTGAGAAAGATGTGTTTCATATTACTGCAGAAGATGTGCAGGGCCTGGACGTTATCGTTAACGCATTTGGGGCAGCTCTTGGGCAAGAGCATCTATATGTTGAAGCAGGTCAGGCTCTTATTCGCCTGCTAAGCAATACTGACATTCGTCTTATAGTCGTTGGCGGCGCAGGAAGCCTGTATGTAGATGATCAGAGAACGACACAGCTGGTCGATACACCCGAATTCCCAGCAGAGATTAAGCCGACCGCAAGTAACGCAGCGAAGAATCTTGAAGATCTGAAGGCATCTGAAGGACTCAATTGGACCTATATGAGCCCTGCTGCATTCTTTGATCCGGAAGGTAAACGTACCGGTTCCTATCAGTTAGGACAAGACAACCTGATCCTAAACAGCCAGGGTAACAGCTATATCAGTTATGAGGATTATGCAGTAGCACTCGTGGATGAGATTGAAGCGGCACAGCATAAGCACAAGCGTTTTACAGTCGTAGCTGAACAAAGCTAATGACTCCTATATAATGAAGAATGGAGACGCCTGTCCTAAGGCTTCTCCTTTTTTCGTATATGTAACTGACTCCATTCTAACCTTTGAATAATAAGCTATGAAATGACTTGTATGGCTTGCGGTTATAATATACTCATGTATACTTCCTATATAAGATCGTACAAAGGAGTTATCCGTTTATGATTACCAGCCGATTTTCTGTAGGCATTCATATATTGACACTGCTGCACTACAATAAGGAAGGCGTAAATACATCCGATTTTATTGCCGCAAGCGTAGGAACGAATCCCGTCGTGATCCGCAGAATTATGGGGATGCTGAATAAAGCCGGACTTGTGGAGGTAAGACCCGGGGTAGCAGGTGCCAGGCTTAAAAAAGACATTTCCGATATTACGCTGCTTGATATCTATCATGCCGTTCACGCCGTTAACGAGAATGCGCTGTTCTCTCTTCATGACTCCCCTAATCTAGCGTGCGAGGTAGGGCGCAGCATTCAAGGGAGTATTGAGCCCATCTTTACTGCCGCACAAAAGGCTATGGAGGACCAGCTTGCACAGGTCAAGCTCAGTGATATCGTAAATGATGTAGCACAAAAAACAGTTCAATAAACGAAATTAAAGCGAAAGGACAACCCGAATGATAATCGGATTGTCCTTTTTTGTTATGCCTCCGGCAGCATAGGTGTATGCTGCTCAAGTGCCGTATTCACTTTAACTTCTGAAAAAATAACATGCGTCAGCGTATTGGCATATGTCGATATCGCATCGATGAACTCCTCAATCTCATCCAGCTGGCTGACGGTAAGCAGCACCATATAGCATGACTTGCCTGCAATCCGGTAACAGGATAGCACCGTCGGATAACTCTCAATAAATGGCTTGAAGCGCTTATGGTCTCCATGCTGCAGCGTCACTTCAATGAGGCAGTCCATCGTAAAGCCAAGCTTCTTGCGATTGACCTGTATGGTATAGCCCTCAATGAGTCCCTGCTCCTCCAGTCGTTTGACCCTTTCTGTTACTGAGGGTGCGGACAGATTAACCAGCCTTCCCAGCTCTCTCATAGAGAGACGCGCATCCTTCTGAAGCTCGGTCAGGATGGACATGTCCACGCGATCTATTTTCATTTGTAAATCAAACCTCTCTTAATTCGTTCCATTTATAAAGCATTACTCTACATATACCTTAATATTGATATGCCAATAATGCAATCCACCCGATAAAATAGATATCAAGAAAGGTTGTGATTCATAATGATAGACAACGTGAAAAACCACTGCAGTCAGGCCGACAGCACCCTTGGAACAGAAACCAATACAACAGCCCAAGCTCCGTCAAAGTCCGAAAAAAACTGGATGTACTACTTCCATGAAATCCTGAAGGGTATAGCTATATTCAAGTAACAACGATTAAACTATATCGATTCGTCGTTTACACTCGAAGGCTAGGAGCCCACCATCGTCCCTCCGTTTACATGCAGAACCTGGCCTGTAACATAGCTGGAGTCGTCTGAGGCCAAATACACGTAAGTGGGTGCCAGCTCAAAGGGCTGACCGGCACGCTTCATCGGCGTATCTGCACCCAGCGTCTTGATATACTCTGCCGGATAGCTTGCTGGCTGGAGCGGGGTCCATATCGGACCCGGGGCAACCGCATTGACGCGAATGCCACAGCCGACCAGCTGCTCGGACAAGGACCGTGTGAAGGATACCATCGCTCCCTTTGTAGAGGAATAATCAAGCAGGAGCGGATTGCCTGCATAGGCTGTAACCGAGGTTGTCGAGATGATGGAGCTCCCTGGCTTCAAATACTTCAGTGCTTCCTGTGTCAGAAAAAAGCTGGGGTAAATGTTCGTCCGGAACGTATCATCCAGCTGCTGTGCCGTAATCGATGTGATACATTCCTGCGGAAATTGTACGGCCTGATTAATGACGAGAATATCCAGCCTGCCGAAGCAGTTCGCGGTTTCGTTCACGACTGCCCGGCAGTGTCCCTCATTTCTAAGATCGCCGGGAAGCAGAAGGCAGCTCCCACCATAGGCCTCCACCATTCGTTTCGTATCTTCTGCATCTTGGTGTTCATCCAAATAAGGGATCGAGACGCTGGCGCCTTCCTTGGCAAAAGCAATCGCCACCGCTCTGCCGATTCCACTATCTCCTCCTGTAATGATCGCAATCTTCCCTTTGAGCTTGCCGCTTCCTACATACCCTGGATTGTCCGCAATCGGCAGCGGGTTCATCACATACTCAAATCCGGGCTGGCGGTCCTGATGCTGAGGCGGGAATGTAATGGGAACTTCTTCGCATTTCACTTCCTTGCCGTAGTATGGATACATGGGAATCATATATTAGCCTCCTGTTCAGCCGTTTCTACTCGGAGCATTATATGTGCCCATTCGCCCATTGGAAACTTGCTTTTTTTATGTAAAAAAGTTGTATTACCCTGCACAAGCATGTAGTATAATAACATTGTTTTACAGAAAACCCTTTATTATCTTTGTTAAAAAGGGGGTGAATAATTGGATTGAGTTATAAGTAGTTCCGGCCGGAATTTGAGCTTTAAGCTTCATTAATTTAAAAGCGCTTACACTAATAGAATGTGAGGGATTGCATATGGAAAGTAACTTGCAGCAACGCGAGCCTGCCAAGGCAAAACGTACTCCCGAGGAATATTCTAACATTGCTAAGTCTGCTCATTTTCAACAACTGCTTCGAGACAAGAAACGCTTTATTCTTCCCTTCACGATCTTTTTCTTCTGCTTCTATTTTGCTCTGCCAATCCTCACCTCCTACACCACGATTCTGAATACACCGCTCATCGGCAGCATCACCTGGGCTTGGGTACTGGCCTTTCTTCAATTTATCATGACATGGGCTTTCTGCATGATCTACTACAAAAAAGCGTCCAAATTCGATCAGCTGTCCAATCGGATCATTGATGAGGAAAAGAGAGGTGACCTATGAATACAGCTGCTTTTATCATGTTTCTCGTTATCGTCGCCGCCACACTGCTCATCACGTACTGGGCTTCCAAGAAAACGACCTCTGCAAGCGACTTCTACACGGCTGGCGGAGGCCTGACCGGCTGGCAGAATGGACTCGCTATCGCCGGAGATTATATGTCGGCTGCCTCTTTTCTTGGCATAGCGGGCATGATTGCCCTGTCCGGATTTGATGGATTCTTCTACAGCATCGGCTTCCTCGTCGCTTATCTCGTCGTCCTGTTCCTGGTCGCTGAGCCGCTGCGAAACCTGGGCAAATATACGTTTGCCGACATGATCGCCGTTCGCTTCCATATGAAGAAGATCCGGGGCTTCGCCGCCTTCAATACGATTGCCATATCCATCTTCTATATGATTGCACAGCTGGTCGGAGCGGGTGCGCTGATCAAACTGCTGCTCGGGATCGAATTTACGACCTCGGTCATTATCGTCGGCATTCTGATGACGGTTTACGTTATTTTTGGCGGGATGCATGCTACCAGCTGGGTACAGATTGTTAAGGCCTTTCTGCTCATGGGCGGAACCTTTGTTATCTCGATCCTGGTACTCTACAAATTCGATTTCAGCATTACCGGCATGTTCTCTCATATGACTACTGCCACGCCGCATAACGAGAATTTCCTGAATCCCGGAATCAAATACAAGGATGGGCTCGACACGCTGTCCCTGACAATGGGTCTTGTACTCGGAACGGCAGGACTCCCGCATATTTTGGTCCGCTTCTTCACCGTAAAGGACGCCAAAACAGCACGCAGCTCTGTCGTATATGCAACCTGGGTCATCGGTATCTTCTATGTCATGACGATCTTCCTTGGCTTCGGTGCTGCCGCATTCGTAGGCAATAGCGCCATCATCGCGCAGGATCAGGCAGGCAACATGGCCGCGCCTCTGCTGGCACAGGCGCTTGGCGGAGACATGATGTTTGCTTTCATTTCAGCTGTAGCCTTCGCCACGATTCTGGCGGTCGTTGCGGGTCTCGTGCTCACTGCGGCTACGGCGTTCTCGCATGATTTTTACAATCAGATCTTACGCAAGGGGCAGGCGACGGAGAAGGAGCAGATGAACATGGCTCGTTATGCTTCCATCGGAATCTCCATTCTGTCCATCCTGCTTGCGCTTGTCGCGCGAAATCTGAATGTCGCCTTTCTCGTCTCCCTTGCGTTTGCAGTGGCAGCCAGTGCTAATCTGCCGGTCATTCTCTACACGATCTACTGGAAAAGATTCAACACCAACGGCGCCATCTGGGCCATGGTGGTTGGCCTTGTCACGTCGGTGGGCCTTGTGCTAGTTAGTCCGAACGTCATTCACCCGGAGGCCGGTAAAGCAATCTTCATGGGCGAGCCCCTCTATCCTTTCTCGACCCCGGGGCTGATCTCGATTCCGCTCGGATTTCTGGCCGGCTATGTGGGAACACTGCTGTCCCGCAAGAAAACAATAGAGGAAGACGAGCAAGCAAGCTACGACGAGATTCTGGTGCGGTCCAATACTGGACTGGATAATACGGTTTAATTGATTCGTTTTACTTATCATCCGTTTTTGTTGCGATAACCTCCGGCTGTAATGTACAGCTGAAGGTTATCTTTAATTCAGGCAGATCGTTCTACCCTCACGCCCGTCCACTTCAACTAACTGTGACCTACGCTGTTTTTCTATGTAAAGCGAAACTTCCTACTAATTTCTGCGTTTTAAATGTGGCAAAGTGCGAGTTCACTTGTCCGCAAGCCTATCAATTCAGACATCCAAGAAGGAGACTTAAACAGATGAAACACAAATGGAAGCAAGCCGCTCTGATCGGTTGTGCCGTTCTTGGCATAACAGCAACGCTTAACTTATCGGGACAAGCTGCTGCAGCGGTGAATACGAGCCCGGATCTCAACACCCTCTTGAAGGACAGCGTAGCGTTGTCGATCGGGAGCCCGAACAGCCTGTCTTTTGGAGAGGCAAAATTCATTGATAAAGAAAATTCCGAAATAACTCCTTATATTAAAAATCAGCGCACATTGACGCCGCTTCGCTTCATCAGCGAGAATCTCGGAGCTACAGTAACCTGGAATCAGGCAGCTTCGACTGTAACGATCAAGGATGGCCCAAATACGATGAAAATTACGCTGGGCAGCAGCACCGTATGGGTTAACGGCAAGAAATTCTTACTTGATGCACCAGCCGAAATTAAGCAGGGCCGTGTCTTCGTGCCGCTCCGTTATATTAGCGAAACCTTGGGACTAACCGTATTTTATGAACGTGGTCTTATTGTCATTGGTGATAAATCGGTTCTTACACCGAAGCAGGATGCTCAAACAGTTGATTATATTCAGTATGTACTTGCCCCGGATCAGAAAATGCTGCTTACCGAGCATGTTACTGAGGCTGTAAGCCACCCCGACAAGCCGGTCATCTATACGATTGACGACAGCAAATCTCGAATCCGTGCATATGATCTTGTGAATCAAAAACAGGCGGCTGTCTCCCCTGCCTTTAAGGAAACACCAAGAAAGATGACCTACGCAAACGGTGAGTTATACGTCATCTTCACTTACACAGAATACAATAATACGGAGACCGAAGCTGGGGTGATACGGGTGCTTGACCCCGACACGCTGAGTGTTAAGGATTCGTGGGAAATTGATATTACTCCTTACAACATCGTTGCTGACGACAGCGGAAAAGTCTATGTAAATTCTGGTTCGGACAGACAGTACGTGTTCAAGAGCTATGATCGTTATACTCACCAGGAGCTTTCCTCTATACGAAATTATTACAATAAAACCAACATCGTCATGCACCCGGATCAAACTAGAATCTACGGTGTTAATCAAGGGGTAAGTCCAAGAGACATGGAAGTATTTCATGTAAATGAAGGGATATTCACCTCAAGATATGACTCACCTTACCACGGTGATCATGACATGGGTACTGTCATTGCAGTGACTGGCGATGGACGCTATATTATTAACAGCTCAGGCGCTGTATTTACTTCGACCAAAAGCAAGAGCAGTGATATGTATTATGTTGGGACTATTCCTGCTTTTGATGCCATTGCAACCAGTCCTGACCATGAGGATCAGTTCTTTGTCGTCAAAGGTAATCTGGTCTATCAAATCGACGCGGATACGATGCTGCCCCTGAACACCTTCCGTACAGAAGGCACCGCTGTCCAATTAATGATGTCCAAGGACAAGCTTATTGCCATTACCAAGATCAAAACATCAGGCAGCAACATTACCAAATCAGCGGTAGAAATGTTGAAGCCTCTATAACCAAGCTATAGTTGCTATATCACTGAAATGAACTTCTCAATTGTTTAAAACATCAAGAAGAGCCTTCCCTTGCGGGTTAGGCTCTTCTTCGGTATGTCCACCTCTACAAAATAAGAAGCCACAGGTACAAGCCTAGCAGCGTAATAAACAAGGTTGGAATCGTAATGATGATGCCTGTTTTAAAATAAGTCCCCCAAGAGATCTTGATTCCCTTGGCAGACAGCACATGCAGCCAGAGCAGGGTCGCAAGTGAGCCGATCGGCGTTATTTTCGGTCCAAGATCAGAACCGATCACGTTCGCATAGATCAACGCTTCCTTCACCGCTTGAGTCGTCTCTGCGGCATCAATCGCAAGGGCGCCAATCATTACGGTCGGCAGATTATTCATAATGGATGAGAGGATGGCCGCGATGAAGCCCATCCCGATCGTTGCAGCGAACAAACCTTGATCAGCTACAGCACCGATGGCATCCGCCAAAATGTCTGTAAGCCCTGCATTCCGCAGTCCATACACCACGACATACATCCCCACCGAGAAGAACACAATGCTCCACGGTGCACCTCGGACGACCTCCTTAGTCTGAATCGCCGGACTTCTTCTCGCGAGTACGAGGAACAGAATTGCAATGATTCCTGCTACCACCGATACCGGAACACCGACAAACTCACACACAAAATATCCGATGAGCAGCAGTCCCAGCACATACCACGAAATACGGAACAGCTTCGGATCCTTGATCGCTTCAGATGGTGCCATCAGCTCTGAATCGTCAAACCGCTTGGGAAAGCTCTTGCGGAAGAACAGATACAATACGAGGATGCTGGCGCCAAGAGAGAACAGACTCGGGACGATCATTCGACTCGCATATTCGCCAAAGCTGATGCCGAAGAAGTCGGCAGAGACGATATTAACCAGGTTGCTCACAATGAGCGGCAGTGAAGTCGTATCCGCGATAAACCCGCTTGCAATGATATAAGGGAACACCTTCTTCTCATCAAATCGGAGGGCACGGACCATCGCCAATACAATCGGAGTCAGAATCAAGGCTGCTCCATCGTTAGCGAAGAAAGCCGATACCAGTGCGCCGAGAACACTGATATACACGAACATCCGAATTCCATTTCCTCTGGCCGCCTTGGCCATATGGAGGGCTGCCCATTCAAAGAACCCGATTTGATCCAGAATCAGGGAGATCAGAATGATGCCAATGAAGGCCAGCGTCGCATTCCAGACAATCTGGGTGACATCATAGACATCTCCGAAGCTCACGACCCCGGCCAGCAGTGCAATAACCGCCCCGCCGCATGCGGACCAGCCGATCGACAGGTTACGGGGCTGCCATATGACAAGTACTAAAGTAATTACAAAGATAACGCAGGCTAATATTGCTGTAGCCACAAATGACATCCCCCATGCTCACGAACTATATTCTTTAAATGCTAATCCATTTCAATATAACGAACCTCATTATATAAGTATTGGCTGATGTTCACAATCATTTTTGAAATGCCATAATCAGACGCAGAAAAGCACCCCTTATCGGAGTGCTCTTTGGAGTGCTCTTCCCTAGTCTTAGGAAAAAATTCAATTACTGCACGCTCGTATACCTCGCATACGCTTCGGTCCGGATCTGAACCAATCGCTCCAGTCCCATATCATTCAGCTGCTTGAGGTATCCATCCCATTCCTCATCAATGGTACCTTCCGTAATCCATTTGGCACGATTGGTACGGACGTATCCATCAATATCCGTTGTCAGTGTCGGCAGCTCCTGGAACTCCTCACTGCTGTACATGACATTCGGGAATGGTGTTGTCACATAGTCAGCGCCCAGCTTATCAATGACCAGCTTCAGACCATCTCCGACCGTTTCATCCAGAATAATGTTCTGTTCAAAGCTCGGACTGACATATTTCGGTCCAAAATCTCGCAGTGACTGCTCCCAATACCATGCATCTGCGCTCGTACCCTCTGGTGGACTCATCAGTGCATACGTATCATTGTCCTTCTTCTCAATGACAGTACCGATCGCTCCCCAGAAATTTTGAATACTGGCTTCATTTGTATAGAACTGATCTGCCCAGCGGGCGACGACCTCAGGGTATTTGCTGGAAGTCGTGATCAGCAGCTCATTGCGTCTGAAGCTGAGCCCTACAGGGTCTCCTGCCTGATAACGCTGCCCGTCAGGTCCGGCAAGGGTTGGAATTGCCTCATATTCATCTTTCCATTTGCCGAACACCGCATCCGGTATCCACTGGTTCGTGAATCCGATGAGCGCGGCATCCGGGTTCTGATGCTTCGCTGTAGACATCGTATTATCCTGTGTGAACAATTCAGGATCAATCAAGCCTTCTGCATACAGCTGATGCGCCCATTTAATCGCTTCTTTATATTGCTCGGTTACTGGATAGAAGACCGGCTTGCCATCTTGAATCATCATGCTGCTGGCATTAATATCCGTAATACCAAACGGACTCAGCAGATCACTGCTGATATCACCCGAGCCGCTGATCGGGATTTCATCCTGCTTGCCGTTACCGTTCGGGTCCTGCTCCTTGAAGGCCTTGAGCACCTGATACAGCTCATCCGTCGTTTCTGGAACCTCGAGTCCCAGACGATCCAGCCATACCTTGTTAATAATCGGCTGATTCATGGACTTCGGTCTCGAAGGCAGTCTTGCCGGCAGAGAGTAGATTTGCCCATCCGGGAAGGTACTGATCTTCTTCAGCTCCGGGGTCTCCTCCATAGCAGCCTTCAAATTCGGCATATACTGATCAATATACTCATCCAGCGGACGGAAATAAGCCAGGTTGTTCACAATATCCGAATCCGAGAATACCGCATCACCCAGGATCACATCCGGGAGCGTGCCGCTCGCCAGCATGATCGATTTTTGCTCACCCCAGTCATTGGAGGACATGACCTGCCAGTTGATCTTGACATTGGTCTGCTGCTCCAAGTCCTTAAGCCACTGGTTTTGCGTAAATGTATCCCCCATATTGCCCCACCGCACCGTCAGCACATCCAGCGTGATCGGTTCATTAACGATAGGCAGCCCCTCTTGATTAAAGACAGCTTCATCTACGGCCTGCGGCTCCTCTGCTGTTTCATTGCTGCAGCCGATTAGCCCCAGGAGCAGTGTTGACGCCAGGACAACCGAAGTCAGCAGCTTCAATCGATAGGCTCTATTCCTATACTTCATCCCCATATTCATCGATCCCCTCTTATAAAATCCAGACCCTATATCAGCGCATTACAGACTACATGACGGCTATTGCTTCACGGCGCCAATCATCACCCCCTGATTGAAATACTTCTGTACGAATGGGTAAATACACATGATCGGCACCGTTGCGACAATAATGACCGCATAGCGCATCAGATTGGCAAGACGCAGTGCAACGGCCGCTGCCTCTCCAGTTCCCATACTGGACTGCATCTGATTGGTAATCAGAATATTGCGCAAAATGAGCTGCAGCGGATACAGATTCGGGTCCTTCAAATAGATAAGTGCATTAAAATACGAGTTCCAATGGCCCACCGCCGTCCATAAGGCAATCACAGAGATCACAGCTTTGGACAGGGGAATAACGATCTGCAGGTAGTATCTCAAATTGCCGCAGCCATCGAGCTGTGCCGCTTCCCACAAATCTTCAGGGATGCTGTGCTGAAAAAAAGTCCGGGCGACAATAATGTTATACACGGCAACCGAGAACGGAAGCACCATCACGAGAAAGGTATCATACATATGGAAGTCCCTGATCGTAAGGAAAGTAGGAATAAGCCCTCCATTAAAAAACATCGTGAAGATAAAAAAGAGCGAGATGGCTCTGCGGCCAAATAAATCCTTGCGGGATAACGCATAAGCTGCGGATATATTCACCACAAGGCTGATGACCGTACCAATGACCGTATACAAAATCGTGTTCCGATACCCAATCCATATATTCTCATGCTTTAGCAGCTCCTGATAGCCTGCCAGTGTGAACCCTTTGGGGAACAGCCACACCTGACCGTTCGCCACAGCTGCCGGATCACTGAACGAGGCGATGATAATAAAATATATCGGATACATGAGCACAATGAGCAGCATGATGGCAAACACATACATGGCAATCTCCAGCACTCTATCCGAGGAACGATTGTTAACAGGCCGGGCCGCTTGCCGGGGCACATCCACATGATCCACTCTTTATTCCTCCTCTCCTGTAAGCTCCTACCACAGGCTGTTCTTGCTGTATTTCTTGGATATCTCATTCACCATGATGAGCAGGATGAAATTAATGATCGTATTCGCGAGGTTAATGGCGGACGAGAAGCTGTACTGGCTGCTGAGCATCCCTATCTTATAAACATAAGTGGAGATAACCTCACTTGAGGAGATGTTCAAGTTGTTCTGCATCAGGTAGACCTTCTCGAAACCGACACCAAGCAGGCTCCCCACTCTCAGGATCAGCAGTGTGACGGCTGTCGGCATGAGCATCGGCAGGTCGATGTACCATATTTTTTGCCACCGGCTTGCTCCGTCCATCGTGGCCGCTTCGTACAGACTCGGGCTCACAGCAGACAACGCCGCAATGAAGATAATGCTGTCCCAGCCGGTATGCTGCCACACATCGGACCATACATATACACTGCTGAACAACCCCGGTGATCCCATCAGATTAGGGGCCTCCGCACCAAACAAACGGTAAATGTGGCCGATCAGACCTGTGCTTGGCGATAAGAGAATCAGTAGCAATCCCACCATAACGACGGTCGAGATGAAATGCGGCATATAGGTTACGGTCTGAAAAAAACGCTTGAACCGGTTCTCTCTCATCTGGTTGATCATCAGTGCGAGCATGATGGGAATCGGAAACGTGGCCAGACTGTACAAGCTGAGGATCAGCGTGTTCTTGATCGTCGTATCAAATTGATAGGAATTAAAAAATTTCTCGAAGTACTTGAGACCTGCCCAGGGACTGCCTTCGATGCCAAGGGCCGGACTGTAGTCTTTGAAGGCAATGACGATGCCATACATCGGAATGTAAGCAAATAGCAGCAGCAATATTACAGCAGGCAGCAGCAGTAAATATAGACCCCAATTCCGCTTGATCTGCTGCAGCGCAGGTGCTCTTTTCCGATGACTCTGTTTTACATTTAAATCCGCTGTTCTCACATCCGCTCCCCTTTCCTGTCAGGTGCTTATCGAAGCGCTTTCAAGCTTAACTTCTCTGTCCTGACTTGAGTATACTCCGCGTGAAGGTTACGTACTGGACTTGTAACCGAGAGGATTCGGACTTTTCATTCGTTCCGCTTCCCTACTCTGTCCTGACAAGGCATGTGCTTTATGGGGGATTACGGACTTCTTCATGCACAATCCAGACTTTGTGCAAAAATGACCTGGCAGCCATGTTCTTTTGACAACAGAGGAATTATAATATCAATACCATATAATAAAACGCTTACATTCTAAGCGTGAGGAAAGGAAGCTTGACGATGGATAGGGTTATCAAGCATACGCAGCGCAGGTCACATCCCATCCGGCATTATGTCAAAATTACGCTTCTAATCACCATCTCCACTCTTCTGCTTGATCTCGCCATCAGCATGGCCTCGATCTCGATCGTTAAACAGCAGTCCACACGTTACCTCCAGGATACGGCCGATCTCTACCTGACAAGAATCAATCATGACTTTGATTATATCAATCATTATATGGGCTGGACGCTGGCCAACGACGACAACATTGCTGCATTAGTACCCAAGCGACAGAGCAGTGACTACGACGAATTCCTCGAAGCCAATGATAATCTGCGTAAACGCTACACAGAGCTGCAGAAGAACTACGGACCCGAGTACAATTTCTTCTATTATTCCAGCGATGAGAAGCTCCTCCGCAATTATGCGCCCATGAGCATCACTTATCCCGAGTACCAGGAGCTTGGACAGCAATTGGTCAGCTATACGAGCGATCCCAATGTCTATGACAAGTTCTATTCCAACTGGACGCCCATTCTCATCCAGGATAAGTACTACATCATCAATATCGTGCCTTATCATGAGCAATATCTGATGTGCCTTATTTCTGCAGATGATCTCATCGCGCCTCTAAGACAGATTAATTTAGGAAAGAACGGCTTCTCTACTCTGGTTGATCAGGACGGCAGAATCTTGTCCAGTCCTGCAGCAGATATGGAACAGAGTCAAGAATCCGGGTTCAGCTTTCCATTCATCTCGGGTCCACGGACGACCGTAAGCAAGGCGTTCACCGATTCTACCATTAACGTGAAAATGTTCATTGAGTTCGGCGCATTCGAGAAAATGATGGTCGCCCAGCTCCTGATCCTGCTCCTGTTCGTTATTGTGGCGTCCTCCCTGATCGTTGTCGTTATGTATTTCAAGGGCAGAGTGCTGAAGCCAATCCAGCAATTCTCCAAAAACCTCTCGAAGATGGCAGAGTCCAGCGAGCCGCTGGACTTCACCAGCAGCCCCATCATTGAGCTGTCAGAAGCAGGATTACAGTACAGAAATCTCATCGAGCAAATGAAACAGATCAAGATCGATATGTATGAACAGGAGCTGTCCAAGCAGCAGGTGCAGCTTGAATATATGAAAATGCAGATCAGACCGCACTTTTTTCTCAACTGCCTCACCAACATCTACAGTATGGCCCAAATGCAAATGCACAAGGAGATCGAATATATGGCCCTCTCCACCTCCTCGTACTTCCGGTATATTTTCCAGAATAACAATCACTTTGTACGGCTTGGAGATGAGATTGAGCATGTCACAACTTATCTTGAAATCCAAAAGCACCGGTATCGGAATGCCTTCACCTACGACATTAAGGGAAGTGACGCCGTTCGGGAGATGCTGCTTCCTCCACTCGTGCTTCAGACCTTCATAGAGAATGCGGTGAAATATGCCGTATCGAGAGATAACAAGCTGCAGATTCAGCTGCAATTGAAACAGGAGATGGATAGCAGCGGCCGTGTCCTCAAGATCGTAATTGAAGATTCAGGACCCGGATTTCCCGCAGAAATCCTGGAGCAGCTTCAGGCTGGTCAGCCGCTTGAGATGATCCAAGGACACAGAATCGGAATTATGAACACGCTGAAGAGGCTGGAGTCGCTGTACGAGGGAGAAGCCCGGGTGGATTTTTCAAATCAGATCTATGGTGGTGCCTGTATTCAGCTGTTTCTGCCACAGCCCCTGCAAGCCTAACCTGAAGGAAGGAAGGTGCACACATGAATGTATTGCTAGTGGATGATGATTATTTTGTCGTTGCTGCACTAGAGCAAAAGATCGACTGGAGCGCTCTATCCATTGATCAGGTCTACACCGCCTACAATATAGCCCAAGCCAGAGAGATCTTGTTGCAGCAGGATATTGAGATTATGGTATGCGATATCGAGATGCCGCAAGGCAGCGGGCTTGAGCTTCTGGCCTGGATTCGGGAGGAGAACTATGCAGTCCAAACGATCTTCCTAACAAACTATGCCGACTTCAATTACGCGCAGAAGGCGATCGAGCTGCAAAGCTTTGACTATTTTCTGAAGCCGATTGCCTTTGACAAGCTCACGCTGATCCTGTCCAAAGCGATCTACAAGGTGCGGGAACAACGAAGGAATGAATCGGCTATTAGGGAGGGGCAGCTCTGGCAGAAAAATCAGCGCAAGATGGTGGAGCATTTCTGGAGACAGCTCAGCACCGAGAAGAAAAATGCCCCAAGCTCAGCAGCTCTGGCTGAGGCGATCAAAGAGCAGAGTCTGCCATATCAGTTGTCCGACCCGTTCCTGCCTCTGCTGATATCCATCTATGCTTACGACCAGAGCCTTGGCATAGAAGACAAGGACTTGTTCAACTATGCGCTTCATAACGTAATTACGGAGCTGTTTCATCATCCCTCCTTCACCGTAGAAGCTATGATTGAGGTCAAAGATAATCACTATTTTGTTATCCTGAGATGGTCTTCAGATGAAGAAGCTGCTCTTATCGAAACGGCGTGTGCCTCCTTTATTCAAAAAGCAAACCGTTTCCTGAAATCCGATGCCTCGTGCTGCATCGGCGTAACCGCCCCCTTGCCAGAGCTGTACCAAGGAATACAGAATTTACTTCGCATGAATGAGAACATCATCAAGCACCGCAATCAAATGCTATATCTGGAGCAGTACCCTCAGGCAGAGGGAGTAAAGGCAGCCGTCTACACAGCGCCGGATTTGACACGGCTTGAAGAATGGCTGCATAAGGATGATCCGGTGTCGTTCTTGAATGAGGCGAAGCGCTGCCTGTATGACCTGATTGCGAACGGGCAAGGTCAAGTCCTAACTGCTTCCGTACTTCGCCTGTTCCGATTAGACATGATTCAGCTCGTCTATTCCTATCTAAAGAGCAGAGAAATTCAGGCCCATAAGCTGTACACCGGAAAGACCCATGATCAGTTATACGCTGCGTCTCTCTATTCGGTAGAGGATATGGAGAAGTATATCGAGTACCTGGTTACAACGGCAGCAGAATACCGCCGTTATGCAGCACAGCAGGACTCCGTCGTCGAGGAGATCAAGCAGCATATTCATAAGCACTGCGGTGATGAGCTGACAAGGAACAGTTTGGGGGAAATGGTGTATCTGAACCCAGATTATTTGGCACGCATCTTCAAGAAGGAGACCGGCATATCGCTGGGGGCTTACATTATTCAGACCCGGATCAGAAGTGCACGTCAGCTGCTGGAGAGTACATCACTATCCGTCTATTCCATCGCCGGGAAAGTCGGCTACGCTAATTATCCCTATTTCTCTAAGCTGTTCAAGCAGGATGTCGGCTGCACTCCAAGCGAATATCGCAAGCTGAGGCAGGAAGTAGCCACCAGCATGTAGCCAGCATGATTCTCAGACTCAGTTTTCGTAGACTCACAGCTTTCACAGACTCGCAATTTTCGTAGACCGCAATTTTCGTAGACCGCAAAAGCCCGCAGTTCCCTATCGGATCGCGGGCTTGAGCTCTAGATATCAATGTCATATTCCATTCTCTTCATCCACATGGTCTCATAGATTACTATAAAATAGTTCTTCAATACCAGATATCAATTGACGATGATAATCGTTATCAAATATAATAAGCGAAGATAAACCCGATAGGCAATTGTACAACTGACTATGCGGAAAGAAGGAACGTAAATAATGAGCGAACAGCTTGAATTATATGATGTGACGATCATCGGCGGGGGCCCTGCCGGTATGTATACTGCTTTTTACAGCGGAATGAGAGATTTGAAGACGAAGCTGATTGAGGCTCGGGAAGAGCTGGGCGGCCGAATTCTGATCTACCCTGAGAAGATGATCTGGGATGTGGGTGGTTTAACCCCTACTCTCGGTAAAGACCTGATTAAGCAACTGTCTCAGCAGGCGATGACCTTTGATCCGACGATTGTACTCGGACAGCATATTACCGGGCTTGAGCGTCAATCGGACGGCACGATTATTCTGACATCAGCAACAGGCGAGCAGCACTGGACCAAGACCGTTGTCATGGCCATAGGCTATGGTATTCTCGAAATGGCGAAGCTCGAAATTGAAGGTGCAGACCGTTATGAAGTAAGCAATCTGCATTATACGGTACAGGAGCTGGAAGTATTCCGCGGCAAGCGTGTGCTTATCTCCGGCGGCGGTGATTCTGCCGTGGATTGGGCGAATGCGCTGGAGCCGATCGCAGAGAGTCTGATCGTCGTTCATCGGCGGGATCAGTTCGGCGGTCATGAGCGCAATGTGGTGAAGATGAAGGAATCCTCCTGTGTGGTGCGCACGCCTTATGCTATTGATTCACTGCACAGTGCGAACGGAACGGATATTAACGAAGTGAGCATCCGCCATGTGGAGACAGGTGAACAGGAACGGATCGAAGTCGATGCCGTCATCGTTAATCATGGGATGCGCTACAATTTTGGTCCGATTCGAGAATGGGGCATTGAAATGGGAGATTGGACATGTAAGGTTGGAAGTAGCATGAACACAAGCATTCCAGGTGTATTTGCTGCAGGCGATTTTGTTGATTTTGAAGGCAAGGTGCGTCTCATCGCAGGTACATTCACTGATGCCGTAAGTGCACTGAATGGAGCGAAGCTGTACATAGAGCCTGAAGCTGATAAATACGCCTACGTCTCCTCCCATAACGCGAAGTTCAAAGAGAAAAACAAGCAGCTTGGTGTTGTGGAGCAAAACGAACACTAAGATAAAGCCGATCCTTCTTGTGAAGTATAGTGTAACCTTTGTAAGGGACATTTTATAAAAATGGGCAACTCGTTAAAGCTGCTGTCTGTACTTTACAGGCGGCAGCTTTTTCGAATTTCAAGCCTATCTGTGAAGTCATGTTAAGTGTAAGGTTTGACTTGCAAGTACTATTTACATACCATATCCTTTTATGGAAACTAATGATGATGTTTTCCTATTAAACAAAATAAACTCGTTGTGAGGGGATATGGAATGAAGAGGTGTTTTTTAGCAATATCGTCCCTTTTTATACTGGTAGTCTTTATGATGGCCTGCGGAAATAATAGTAATTCTAGTGCATCGATTCTAATATATAGCGGGCAAGAATATATAGGACAAAATGTGATTTCATCAGATCAATATCCGGATAAAGATTTATTAGGAACAATCAGTACAAAGACTGATTCTAATCAAATACCTCAAGAGGATTTTTCATCAAATGAACTTACAGTTGGTACAAAAATCTATTCTCTTGAAGATGGTATTTTGGGGGCAGAAGTTGAAGAGAACAAATTAAAGCTGTTTAACTTAAAGAAGTGATTATCCGCAATAGTGGACTTGTACCCTCTAATTATCGCCCATACCGGGTGGACATAATAGAAAAGAAACATCGATATTAAAAGTATCCTTATGTAAAGGACATTTTGAAAAAACTACGTAACTCACTGAAGCTGCTGTCTGTACTTTACAGGCGGCAGCTTTTTCAAATTCCATTGCCCTCGATCCTAGAGAAGGTACCGGTTTTTTTATCAGCAGGATATAAGGACAAGATATTGATATTTCGTGCTAAAATGCTGCAAGAGTCTCAAGCGCTTGAACCTATAGTATATAAGCATACGAGATTTCAATCGAAACGAGGAATGGTTATATGACACAATCAACAACAGCTTTCTCAAACGTTCAAGTCGGTGTAGATTATTACCCTGAGCATTGGGATGAGACCATGTGGGAGCAGGATGCCGCGCTCATGCAGACGACAGGTGTGAAGCTCATTCGGGTTGCCGAGTTTGCTTGGAGTCGCCTTGAGCCTGAAGACGGTCGATTTGATTTTGCCTGGCTGGACCGTGCAGTCGATACCTTTCACCGCTACGGCATTCAAGTCGTTATTGGTACACCCACCAATACGCCGCCCCGCTGGCTTACTAGCAAGCATCCAGATATTCTGCCTATCCAGCACAACGGAGATATAGTTCAGCCTGGTGTCCGAGGGCATCGCTGCTTCAACAGCCCCTCCCTGCTCCAGTACAGTATCCGGATCGTCAGCGAGCTTGCCAAGCACTATTCTAACCACCCGGCGGTATGCGGCTGGCAGATTGATAATGAGTACTGGCTGCTGGAATGCCACTGCCCCTCCTGTAACACGAGGTTTCGAGAATGGGCAGAGGCAAGATATGCATCGCTCAAGGAACTGAATGATGCATGGGGAACGGTTGTGTGGAGCGGGGAGTACAGTGACTGGAGCGAGATCACTACTCCGCTCGGAGGGACAGCGAATCAGAACCCCTCCTTCCTGCTGGAGTATCACCGCTTTCAGTCCGATTCAGCACTTAGGTTCCAGCGTAAACAGATGGAGGTCATCCGTCAGTATGCTCCAGGACATTTCATTACTCACAACTTCCACAGCTATCCGCAGAAGATGGATATCCATCTCATCGGAGCAGAGCTGGACTTCGCTTCCTTCGACTATTATCCGAATACATCACCGGACAAGACAGCGACCGGACCTTACAGCGGAGCGTTATCCCTCGATCTGACCCGGGGCATTAAACGCCGCAACTTCTGGATTATGGAACAGCTCAGCGGACCTCCAGGTTGCTGGTTCCCGAATTGGCGTACGCCTTATCCCGGCTTTATTCGGGCCTTCTCCTGGCAGACGATTGCACGCGGAGCCGATACTGTCGTCCATTTTCGCTGGCGCAGCGCAATTCAGGGAGCTGAGCAATTCTGGCATGGACTCATTGATCACAGCAATGTACCCGGCAGAAGATTCAAGGAGTTTGCAGATCTATGCCGGGAAGTGAACTCCGTTGCTGCACAACTGGAAGGAACAACCCTGCGAAATGATGCAGCTATTCTATACTCAAGTGACCAGCTCGTTGCCCTTGGCAACCAGAAGCCCGTTGACGGATTCGACTATTATGAGAATATCAAAGCATGGCACAGAGCGTTAACGAAGCTTGGCATTGGCGTTGATGTTATCCATACGAAGGAAGCGCTGGAGGGATACAAAATTCTCCTTGTTCCTCATCTCTATCTTCTCGATGAACATCTAGCCGGACGAATTGAGCAATTTGCAGCAAGCGGCGGTACCGTCATATTGACACATCGCTCAGGGGTTAAAGACCATTTAAGCGTTTGTCACATGCAGCCCCTTCCGGCGCTGCTGTCTAATTGTGCGGGTGTTGTTGTCAGTGAGTACGATCCTATCGGAAATGATGTCCATCACATCCGGACAAGTGATCAGAAGCAGTTCACTTCTACACAGTGGAATGATCTGCTCGAACCGGTCACCGCAGAAGCCATCGCATGGTATGCGGATGATTTTTACGAAGGGGTACCTGCTGTGACAAGGAACCGCTACGGTAATGGGACAGTCTATTATGTAGGAACCCAGCCTGACGATGCTTACATGGAACGACTGATTCAAGAAGCTGCCGAGGGAGCCGATCTACCGTACTACGAGAATCTGCCAGAAGGCGTGCAATTGTCTGTACGCCAGAACGAGACGAAGGCCTATCTCTTCGTGCTTAATCTAAGCCGGCAGGAAGCTGTCATTGATCTCGGGTATTCCTATGTCAGCTTATTAACCGCTGGCAAGCAGCCTTCCACCTTAGTCCTGCCACCGTATGGGGTTGAGATACTAAATATCTCCACACCATCCTGAAGTAAGAAAGTACAGGGATGATCACAGAGATAAGAAAGAGCATTGTTGTGCATTAAGCGCCAAGCAAAGAAGCCTGATCAATGATCAGGCTTCTTTTTATATTTTTAAACTTGGGGTAATCCTTCCCTAGATGTTCTTACTTTTGCTGTACGGGAATGAATAGAGCAATAATACCGAGGCCGGCAAATAGTGTGAAGCTAAACGGGTAGCTTGTCATTTCTATCGTGCTCCCGGCAATAAGAGAACCCAGGGACTGACCGATTCCTAATGCTAAGAAAGATAAGCTGACACCTAATGCTGGTAAGATGCTGAAGATTCTCGTCGCCCAAACAATAAATAAACCTGTAAGAAAGATATATGTGCTCCCGAACAAGCCGGCTGAAATGTAAACCGTAACCTGATTAGGAATCGTAAGCAGCAGGATTGAAGTCAGCATGACAACAAGAAGTAGTCGGTACGACCTTGCCAAGCCCAGCCTTTGTATGAAGCCCCCTGCAAATCCGCCCAATATGCCTGCTATACCTAATATAATCCAGAAAACAACACTCTCATTGGTCGTAAATCCATATTCACTGGTAATAAAGCTTCTGGAAAATGTCCAATATATAGACGAGCTAATACCGATCACAAGAGACGCTGCAATCAAATATTTCGCCTTGTTTATAGCCGACAGCCATTTTGTTTGTGAACGAGTGGATGACTTCTTATCTTGATCAGACGGAATAACTAAATAGTTCCATATCCATACGATGACAGCGATGAATGAAAAGAAGTAGTACGATAGCCGCCAGTGCTCTGTAAATAGCAATACAACAGGTCCTGTTAGAATAACACCAACACTGGTTCCACTATTGATCCACGTATTTCCTTGATCAAGCTCTTTATTGGACAGCGTATGCTGCGCCATCTGACTTAAGGCAGGTGAAGCCAATCCACTTCCCAAGCCTGCTACTAACATACTAATCACTAAATGTAAAAAAGATTGTGATGCAGCAATGCCTAATAGTCCCAAGACCGCTGTCATGCCAGCAATCAGATTCACCTTATACTGTCCTGCTCTCTCAATTAAGAATGAAGAAATTAGCAGAGCCAACGAATAGGATACATAAGCTGTTGATCCCACAATCCCACCTTCGCTCTCACTTAAGCCTAACGAATCGGATATATTGGGAAGAAATAGCCCAAAGCTTAAACGAGCCAGTGCATAGGTCACTGCAATCATTCCCAGTGCAGGAAAAACAATTCTCCACATAATGAATGTTCACCTCATCTACAAAAGAATTGTATGAATCGTTTTTCTGTGGAATAAGAGTTCATTACCCTTTTATTTCAGAAATTAACTTTTTGATAGAACACACTGTTTCCAGAATAAGCATGAAAAAAGAGAAGCCAGATCATATCGATCTGACTTCTCATCCCTTCTAACACTTCTGACTATAGCTGTTCCTTTACCCAGACGGACATTTCGCCCATATCCCGATTCGCCCAGGCATAATACGGAATGAACTTGATTTGCGCCTGCTTCAGCGGTATCGGCTCATCATATTGATACAGTGCTTGACCCCATTGATCCATATTCATCCGCAGCGCTTCTCCTGAGATGGCTACAATTCCTCCGGCAATGGCAGGATCATCGCTCACATGAAGCTCGCTGTCCTGCGGCAGGATCAGCTGCTGAAGCTGCGCCCCATTATCCGCTTCCTCAATACAGTACACGAATGGACCGCGCTGGAGTGCAACCTTACCCGCGTTTCCTTTGATCAGCGGATGACTTCTGACGCGCTTAATCGGCATCTCCATCACCAGCTCCACCCGGTCACCTGATTCCCATACACGTTCAATGACCGCATAACCATTCACTATCTTGTTTGTCACATCGTAAGCCTCGCCATTAACCGTTACCTGTACATTCGCTGCCCACTGCGGCATACGGAGTGCGATACCGAATTCTGCAGATTGATCTACTTCCACCTCGAAGCTGACTTTGCCTTCCCAAGGAATACTGGAATCCTGCTTCAGCACCATCTTGGTTCCCGCCACTTCAATCGCAGCTTCACCGCCGATGTATAGATGGGTATATACGGTCTTGTCCTGCACCGAATAAATATATTCACCGAGCGAAGCCAGCAGTCTTGCGATATTCGGCGGGCAGCAGGCACAGCCGAACCACTCCTGACGAACCGGCTTGATATGGTTGTAATTGTGGTTTGCGCCGCTACACACCTTAGGGTTTACCTCCAGCGGGTTGACATAGAAGAAGCGCTTGCCATCTCTCGACATCCCGGCAATGACGGTGTTGTAGAGTGCACGCTCCATCACTTCCGCGTAAGCACTGTCAGGCTCCAGCTGCAGCATGCGCTGCGCGCTGAACACAAGACCAATGGATGCACAGGTCTCGGAATACACCGTATCATTCGGCAGATCATAATCGACCGAGAAAGCCTCACCCTGAGCCATAGAGCCAATGCCCCCCGTGACGTACATCTGCTTGGAAACAATATTCCCCCATAGCTTGCGGCAAGCTTCAAATAGTGAAGCATCTCCCGTTTCACGCGCAACGTCTGCCATACCGGCAAGCATGTATACAACACGTACCGCATGACCTCTTGCTACATCCTGCTCTCTTACCGGCTTGTGTGCCTGATAATAGCCCTCATCGAGCTGCAATTTGTTATTACTCCAGATGGTGGTCCAGCCCCTGCGCTCTGCTTCTGCCTCGAAGAAGCTTGGCTTCTGTCCTCTCTCATCAATGAAGTACTTGCTTAGCTCAAGATACTTCTTCTCTCCTGTCACTTCATACAGCTTAACCAGTGCCAGCTCAATCTCCTGATGACCGTCGTAACCTCGAATCTGATCCGGACCATACCCGAATACACGCTCTATGTCATCCGCCATATGGCAGCATATATCGAGCAGCTTGCGCTTGCCTGTCGCCTGATAATACGCCACACCTGCTTCGATCATATGACCCGCTGTGTACAGCTCATGGCATTCCGTCAGATTCGTCCACTTCTTATCCGGTTCTTTAATGGTAAAGTAGGTGTTCAGGTAGCCGCTGGATTGCTGAGCATCTCCGATAATATCAATCATGCCGTCTGCAATCTGCTCCAGATCCGCATTCCGCTCATTGATCAAGAGATAGGCGACGGCCTCCAGCCATTTGGCCACATCGGTATCCTGAAACACATAGCCGTAAAATTCCCCTTCCTGAAGACCAGCAGCAATCTTAAAATTGCTCACCGCCCCGCTTCGCTCTGCACCTTCGACCTGGTCGTTAATTGCTTCCCATTGATAGGGCACCACCACATCCCTGACTAAATCTATGTAATAGCTCCAGAAGTCATCCTTAATGCTTACTTGCTTCATGGATACCGGTTTGATTCTATTCATCCCTGCAGTTTGTCCCATAACGTAGTTGCTCCTTTTCATCAGAAGTTGATTTCATTTACTGTTCGACTTCATTTTATGCGTTACAATAGAACAGGAATATAGCTGATACCAACCTGATTTTTATAAAATATCACACAAGCATTGGATAAGGAGCTTATGTATATGCAAGGGAATGGACATATCTATTTCGCCGCGCCTCCCCTGCCCTACTATTTGGAAAGTGGTGTGACAGAATATGCAGCCGGCGACCAGCATCCGAACCGTAACAATCTCGGGATCTTTGATCTGATTCTTGTAGAATCAGGCTGTCTCTACATCGGGGAAGAAGGAGCAAGCTGGGCACTGACATCAGGGCAAACGCTGCTTCTGCTGCCGGACAAGCATCATTATCCTGTACAGCAGTCAACCGGGCATACCCGATTCTACTGGGTACACTTTCAAGCTGTAGGAGAGTGGATGCAGATGGAACAGGAAGGGTTCCATATGAATCAAAATGCACATTATGAGCGTTTCCTGACCTCACCCTACATGCTTCATCTGCACAAGTCCTGGACCCTGCCCTACCCTGAACAAGCCTATCGACTAATGAACAAGCTGAATGCAGCAGCAACAGAGCGCCAGTCCCGTGCATTTTGGACTCAGCAGCAGACCTTCGAGGAGCTTCTCCGATTGATGGATATACGTCAGAACGACGCCTTTGCAGGTCCGGTGATCGCGCTTGCGGAGCAAGTCGAGTCCTATATCAAGAACCATTACCGTTCCGAAATCACGAGCACTACGCTGACAGCCGCCTTCAATTTTCACTACAATTACATCACTCGCTGCATGAAGCAGGTATATGGAGTAACCCCTGGAGAGTACTTGATGAAATACCGCCTGGAGCAGGCGAAGCTGCTTCTACTGCAAACCGAATGGCCGGTTGCAGAGATTGCGGTTCAGGTCGGATTCGAGAATATCCCCTACTTCTCTGCCTGCTTCAGCCGGCATATCGGTGTGTCCCCTACGAGATTCCGTAAGCAATATACGATATGAAGTATTAAAGTACATAAGGCGTGCCGTGCTGCACGTCTTTTCTGGTTCCAGAAAACAGAAGGAAAGGAGCACACAAAGTGGATATAGCAGCATTAGCCGGGAAGGCTGCAGAAGGAGATTCCGATGCTTTTGTAAAGCTCGTGAAGCAGCTGGAAGGTTCACTTTATTATATGGCGAGATCCCTGCTGGGCAAGGAAGAAGATATTGCGGATGCCATGCAGGAAACGATACTAAAAGCTTTTAAATCCATTCATACGCTGCGGGAGCCGAAGTTCTTCAAGACTTGGATCTTTCGAATTCTGATTAATGAATGTAACAATATTGGATCCAAACGTTCCCGTACGATTGCCTACGCCGAAATTCCCACCACAGCTGCCTCCATGGGAGGCTATGAAATGGTAGATTTAAGAGAATCCGTAGAGCGACTTGAGGAGCCCCAGCGTATGGTGATCATTCTTCATTATTTTGAAGATCTTCCAATTCGTCAGGTAGCTAAGGTTCTCGATGTTTCCGAAAGCGCCGTAAAGATGCGGTTGTCCAGAGCACGTGACGCTCTGCAGCATAGTTTACCCAGTATACACGAAGGGAAGATGAGATATGGCAGCATTTAAGGTGGAGAATGAATTAAAGAAGGTTGACATAAGCAGTACTGAGGTGTCTCCTCTGGTTCGAACAAGATTGGATGAGACCTATGCCTCCCTCTCCGGGCAGAAACAGCATACAGTTCGGAGAAGAACCTCCAGATTACGCAAGGCAGGCTTAACAGCAGCCGCAGCGGGCATTTTAGGAATCGGCGTATTTGCTTCCGGCTTCGTATCTCCGGTCATGGCCGCTTCGATTAAGAGCATTCCTATCATTGGGAGCCTCTTCAGTATCCTTGAGACAGACAGCGGCCTTCGTGCCGGCGGTGATCTAGGACTTGCAACCAACGTTAACAATGCCGTGTCTTATAAGGATGTGAAGCTCGAAGTCACAGAGACGCTGTATGACGGCACACGGGCGGCTTTTATTGTGAATGTGACTGCACCGAATTTGGATAACGGAACCTATGATAATGGCAATAACACTATGAAGCTCAGCAATGCTATCGAGAATGTTGCTCTATCCATTACAGGCAAGACAGAGGATGAAGCCAATTCTGTATTACAAGGAGGCATCTTCTACGGAGGTGCTGGTGAAGCTCATCCAAACACGCTGGTGTTCGAGCAAGTGCTGAATGGGGCGGAATCAAACACCCTATCTGACAGCTTTACCTCAGAGGTAATTATTAAACTTGATGGAATAGATCATGAGTTTAGGATCGATGTCCCTTTTGAGAAGAACCATACCCAAACCATCTCGCTAAACCCGAATACTGCCGTGACGAAAGAGGATCTTACCTTTGGCGTTGCAAGTGTTTCCGTATCCCCTATTACCACAAGGGTGACCACTTCCATAGCACTTAATAGTGCCAGCTCACTGACACAGAAGGATGAAGAGCGGTTACGTAAGATTGGAATTGTGGTCTATGATGATCAAGGCAGACAGCTGACCGCATTGTCCGGGGATGGAGTATATGAGGGTAACCGTCTTATTTATGACCGGCGATATGCAACTACCACAGGTGAGAGCAAGTACCTCATCATTAAACCTTTTATGATTAAGGATGACTTTGCAGAGGATGTGCAGGAAGATCAGTTCATTGCAGGACTGGAAACCAAGATTGACCTGTCGGGGAACTGATGACACGGCTCATAATGTGACGGATTTCTTCACAGCAGAGGATATAGCCAAACAGACTGCGATATGCAGTCTGTTTTCTTGTGTTTTGTGTTTTGTGTTTTGTGTTTTGTGTTTTGTGTTTTGTGTTTTGTGTTTTGTGTTCTGAATTCTTAAGTCCAGGCCCATAGAAATCCATCGCGATCCCAAGCAATTCTTCCTTTATGCAGCTTACGGAACGCCTTCTTCACTTCCTTTTCCAAGGACGCATTCCCATTCTCATTCACAAATACAAACTCTTCTCCAAAATGCTCACGTACATATTCAATCGCCTCTGTCTGATAGAGATTCCCTTTGAACCGGATCGTCTCTACCATCCATTCGGCAACCTGCTGTGGTGTATACTCCATATAATTTGTTTTTCTCCTTGAGCTATCGCTTATTTTATCCCATACTACTTCACGACATTAATCCTACATATCATGTACATTTCTTATGATGAACTTTCCTTTGCTTACACATTCGTGATAATATTAAATGATGTGCCATTTGATACATATACAATTGAGAATGATACAGGATGCTCCTATTTTAATCCATCATCTCCTGTAAATAAAGATTTTGCGTCAATCTACCGAGCAGCTTAGATCTTCTACAGATGAAATGGCAGGATGCAAAATCCTTAAATATATTAAAAACAAAAAAAGGAGAGTTAAATGAAGAAACACGGATTGCTGGAACACATTCGCAAGATCATTATGATTATTATCGGTGCGGTCATCACTGCTTACGGGCTGGAAGCCGTACTCATTCCTAACGATGTTATCGACGGTGGTGTGACAGGTCTCAGTATCATGGGATCCTCTCTGTTTGGACTTCCGCTTGGCGTATTCCTCTTCGTCTTGAATATTCCTTTTGTCTATCTCGGTTATAAGCAGGTCGGCAAGACCTTTGCCTTAATGAGTGTTGTCGGGATTGTCGCTCTGTCTATATCTACGGTGGTTCTGCATCATGTGGATACGATTCTGGGACCGGAGGACCCGCTCCTCGTTGTCCTGTCTGGCGGAATGCTGCTCGGGATCGGGATCGGGATTGTACTGCGTAACGGGGGTGCGCTGGATGGCTCTGAGGTACTGGCTGTTCTCGTCTCACGCAAGATCCCTTTCTCTGTCGGAGATATTATTCTATTCCTTAATGCCTTCGTCTTCATTGCGGCAAGCTTCGTGTACAGTCTGGAAAGTGCATTGTACTCTGCTCTGACCTACTACATTGCGAAGAATGTGATCGATATCATCCAGGTCGGTCTGGAAAAATCCAAATCGGTACGTATTGTCAGTCAAAAATCGGTGGAGATCGGGGATACGATTCAATCCCGCCTGGGGCGGAACGT
Organism: Paenibacillus sp. TCA20; assembly: GCF_000732325.1. Lineage (GTDB taxonomy): Bacteria > Bacillota > Bacilli > Paenibacillales > Paenibacillaceae > Paenibacillus > Paenibacillus urinalis. The sequence goes on along the minus strand of NZ_BBIW01000004.1, from coordinate 354,059 downwards.
AACCTATACCCCTGGCCGGGGCGGCTTCTCTAATGAACAATCAGAAATCCTTAACTGTGTTATCAACCGTATGGAAGAGAACAAGCTGCTGACCATCGTCAAAGACATTGACGAAAGTGCCTTTGTTGTCATCTCGGATGTATCCGAGGTTCGCGGCGGCAACTTCAAGAAACGAGATATTCACTAGTATGCAAAATACAAAAGCCTGTCCATCAGCTCTTCAGCTGTTAGACAGGCTTTGTTGTTATTTCGTAGCCGGTTTACGGAACTTCACGATCGATGTGACGATCAGCACCACCAGTACAGCTAAACAGATACTGATGCTGAACCGGTTCTGATCATCAATCAGGAAGCCGCACGCAATCACCGACAGACAGATAATCGTAAAGGTCGTAATGTACGGGTAGCCCCATACCTTAAAGGACGGCTGTATAGGATATTGCTTCCGCAGCTTAAGCTGGGATGAAACAATGCAGATCCACACGAGCAGCACAGTGAAGCCTGGCACAGCCATGAGGATCCGGAACAGCTGATCCTGTGCAATCAGCCCCAGCATCGAGCCCCCGATCAAAATAACGGCACACAACAGCAGCGTATTATACGGGCTGCCCTTGCGGCTTGTTTTGGTCAATGCTCTGGGCGCTTCTCCTGCGGCTGCCATGGAGTAGAGCATCCGGGATGCTCCGTATATTCCTGAATTCGCTGCCGAGAGCACTGCTGTGATCAGCACAAAGTTCATAATGTGAGCCGCACCCGTCAGTCCTGTCGAGCTAAGCACCTGTACGAAGGGACTGCTCTCCGGACCAAGCTCATTCCAGGGAATGAGACCGCAGATAATAAGAATTGGCAGTGTAAAGAACAGGATGATCCGTAAAATAAAGTTGCGGACCACCTTCGGCAGCACCCGTTCTGCATTCTCTGTCTCCGTGAGCGTCAGACCGATCATTTCCGATCCGCCATAGGAGAACATGACAACTAATAGTGCTGAGAATATTGCGGTCCAGCCGTTCGGCAGAAATCCGCCATGGTCCGTGTAATTGCTGAGTAAGGGTGCTTCGCCGCTAGGAATGATGCCAAAGATCAGGGCCACACCCAGGACGATAAAGATAATGATCATCGTGACCTTAATGCCAGCAAACCAAAATTCAAACTCACCAAAGGTGCCGACACTAAGTAAATTGATAAAGATCACGATCGCAGCGCATCCCAAGCTGAGCATCCATAGCGGCACATCTGTAAACCAATATTGCAGGAAGCTTCCTGCCGCGATAATCTCGATTACACATACAGCCAGCCACATGAAGCAATACATCCAGCCCATAATAAACGAGACTCTCTCGCCAAAAGCTTCTCTTACAAAATCCCTCATGTTGCGATTCGGATATACCGTAGCCATTTCAGCCATGGCCGTCATCACGACGAGAAGCAGCAAGCCCGCAATGATGTATGTGAAGATAACACCCGGTCCTGCTAGACCAATCGTTTCCGAGCTTCCCTTGAAGATGCCGGTTCCAATGACACCGCCCATCGCCATCAGGCTGATATGTCTAGGCTTCAGCTTCTTCTGTAATGATCCTTCTGTGTTTCCCATTCGTATCCTCCCTGATGCATTTCATGCTAGTCTTTTATTTACGTTACACACACGTACACATATGTATTCTGACAAATGTATTTCTCAGTATATCCTATTCTTCAGCCGGAAGCACTCAAAAATCCGCTGCTTACCATAATCTACACTCCTCGTGTCTGTCCGTTTGTAGCCAGCCACAAAAAACAAGGGACGCCTTGAGCGTCCCTTGCTTGAAGTCCCTATATCATGCTGATATCCACCCTAAATGATCGCATCGAGAATGAACCATACGATCATGAGCAGCTGAATAAGGATTTTGGCAATGCTTCCTCCGAGGAATCCAATGATGGTTGCAAAGCCGACTTTGACCGATTTCGAGGCATCCTTGTGAATGATAAATTCGGTTACCAGCACGGCTAGGAACGGCACGAGCAGGATTCCGAATGGCGGAAGGATGAACGAGCCTACAATGGTCGCAATGGCTGCGATCGTCTCTGAGGTCTTCGACCCTCCGTACTTCTTAACAAAATAGCTGTTCGCTATGATATCCGCGGCAATAATAACGACTGTTAGTATCGCCATGCTGACCCAGAACCACCAGGACAGCTCCTCTGAATTGATGAGGAATTGATAGATGGCGAAGCCACCCCAAATGGCGAGAACAGACGGAATGATGGGATACACAATGCCAACGAAGCTGAGTAAGAATAACACAATAATTAACGTCCACCACAAAAAATCCATCTATGTACCTCCCTTAGAACCTACGTTCATCTTAGTTTATGCCATTTAAGTCTATTTTAAAAATAGTCTAAAGACGGTTTCTGGGCTAGACCTCCGTCCAGGATGAAGACCGAGTTCTCACGTTAGCTCTTCTCCTCCATATCCACGATCGAGTACAAGGTTACGGGATAGCTCGTAAATACCCTCTCAAGCATTCGGTATACCTCATTCCAATCCGTCCCATTACGGTCCGCCCCTATTCTGTAAGGCAGTGCAATAGAGAGATTCCTGGCTTCTGCATAGGTACGAAGCTCAATTAATGCTCGCTCCAGAGCCTTGATGCTTGTCAGGTGTTTACGAAAGAAGCTCTTCTTGTAATGCTTCTGTCCAAACAGGTTCGCGATGTACTTATCCTTCGTCTTCACCATCTGCATCTGCCCAAGGGGAGAAATTTCACTGTTCGTCAGCGAAATATAGGCGGCGTAAACTTCAGGGTATTCATCTCTGATCTGTTTGGATATCCCGCTGCGCATGACCCCCATACAATTCACCTGGTGACCAATAATGTCCTCTGCCGCCTCAAGGAGCTCGCCCTTCTCGAAAGTAATCATCCTTCTTCTCTCCTATTTATGATAATAAACATGGTTTAATCTATATGAAACCAAGCGAATCCATTTCTAAAGCCATTTCTATGATATTGATTCAAGTGCTATATATATCGGAAAAAGCATCCTATCGTCTTAATGTATCTGCTAAAATTAATAGGTCAACGAACATCGGAGAGGAGTCTATGGGACATGTCTCATTTATTAAATTTACAGCGGTTAACCAAATATATGGGCACAACAACCAGAACGATGCTGTTCTCGGGCGTCGAAGCCCAGGTGGATCAAGGCGAACGCATCGCGGTCATCGGCGCTTCAGGACAAGGGAAGAGCACGCTGCTCCGAATACTGTCTTTACTGGATCGTCCAGACGAAGGGGAAATGGAATGGAAGGGTGTTTCTTATCGAAGCTGCGATCCACGATGGTGGAGAATGAAGATCACTTATGTCGCACAGCATCCCGTGATGCTGCCCGGCAGTGTTGAGGATAACCTGAGGATGGTTCATTCCCTTCATAAAGTCCCCTACGACCAAGCTCTTGCACAGCGCTTACTGGAGCGAAGCGGCCTGTCTGCACTGGATGTACAAAAGCGGGCATCTGATCTGTCTGGCGGCGAGAAGCAGCGGATCGCACTCATCCGCTCGATGATGCTGCGTCCGGAGGCGTTGCTGCTGGATGAAGTCACGGCATCCCTGGACCCTTCAAATGCAGCTCTTGTGGAACAACTGCTGACGGAATGGAGTGATCAAGAAGGAACGACTTTGATCTGGGTGACACATGATTTGGAGCAGGCCCGCTCATTCAGCACGACAACCTGGTATATGGGCAGTCATACCCTGCTTGAACGTCAGCCGACAGAACTGTTCTTCTCTCGGCCAGACACAGAAGCCGCCCGCCGTTTCATCACCAAATCTGTGGATTCAGATAAGGAGGAGCCATGTCCTTCCTTGCTCTAAGCTTCACGATTGTATTTGTCATGGTGACGATGCTGATCTCCGTCTGGCAAAAGCTCGATTTGGAGAAGGATATAGCCATCGGAACCATACGATCAGCCATACAGCTGCTTGCTGTCGGCTACATCCTGCAGTTTATTTTCCATACCGAGCATCCCGCGCTGATTGTGCTCATCGTTACTTTTATGATCACGGTCGCTTCGTTGAATGCAGGCAAGCGGGGACAAGGCATTAGGGGCGTCCGCTGGAAGATCGCCCTGTCCATTCTAACAACAGAGCTGCTCATGATGGGACTGCTGCTCGGACTGAACATCATTGAGCCGACGCCAAGATACATTATTCCCATCAGCGGAATGACGATTGGCAATGCCATGGTCGTTTCCGGCCTGTTCCTTAATCATATGAAACGTGAAATGGAGACCTCCAAAGGCGAGATTGAAACCCTGCTTGCGCTTGGCGCTGCGCCCAAACGGGCGATTCAGGATGCACTTAAGCGTTCCGTTAAATCCAGCATGATTCCAACCATTGATGGCATGAAGACGGTGGGGATCGTCCAGCTCCCGGGAATGATGACAGGAATGATTATCGCAGGTGCAGATCCGATCGAGGCTGTCCGGTATCAGATCCTGATCGTATTTGCCTTCACAAGCTCAGCTGCAATCACCAGCATCTTGCTCAGCCAGCTCACTTATCGTGAATGGTTCACTTCATACATGCGTCTTCGCGAGCTGTAAGATCTGTGGTCTGCCCTGTGATTCGTTTATCATTCAATACCAAGCACCTCATTGTATTCATACAAAATAGCCCGCGGTGAGCCGCCGGCTTAGGACGGTCCAAGACTTTCCTGGACCGTTTTTCCATTTACACTAAATCCGTATCATTCTAATAAGTGACCTTCTCGCTCGATTCCTCTAGACTCATGTCGTTATCGTCTATCCTACTCTCAGGCACTTCCTCCATCTGAGCATCCGCTGGCTTCAGTACATCCTGTACGTAGCTCTGGAGCTCCTCCTCGTCTCTTACCGTAAGAACCGCTGCTCCGCCAATTCTCTCTTCCTTCAGCAGGCTCATCGGCGGAATCTGCTCGCTGCCATGGAGCGTGCTCTGGTATCCGAGCGAGGCCAGCTTCCAAATATCATTAAGAGACAAATTGGTATCTATATAAGGGTTGATCTCATTCAATATGGACGGAAGCTTGGCGATGGAGGAGGAAGTCAGCATTTTGTCTGCTATCGCCTTCAACAGCTCCCGTTGACGCTCCGTTCTGGCAAAATCGGACATGGCATCATGCCGGAATCTTACATACATGAGCGCCTTCTCTCCATCTAGATGCTGCATTCCTTGCTTCAGGTCGATATCATATTGATGATTATCCGCCTTGCTGACGTAATACAGATCCTTCTCTACTTCAAAATCCACTCCACCTAGAGCGTCCACGAGCTTGATGAAGCCCTGAAAATCAGTGTACACATAATATTGCACCGGAATGCCGAGCAGATCGCTCGCTGCCTGCATCGCAACATTCGGACCATGGGTGATAGCCGTATTAATTCGATTGTTGTTATAGCCTGGAATTTCAACATAAGTATCCCGCATGAGCGAGAACAGGGAGATCTTCTTCGCTTCGGGGTCAAGAGAGGCTACCAGCATGGCATCTGAGCGAGGAATCTCTCCCTCCTTCATGCCTCTGGCATCCACACCCATAATAAGAATATTGACGATCTCATCACCTTCCCATACGGGCGGCTCGATCGTCTGCTCCTGATCTATATGTTCTATATTATGAAATGGGGAGCTTTCTCCTTCCTTTTGCAAGCCTTGAAGCTCCTTCACGATAGAAGAGACATAGACTCCTCCGAGAGCAATGGCACCAACAACGATACAGAGGATAATCGTCAGCGTAAATCGCTTTGTTCTTCTGGTCATAGATTTGCTGTTCCTTTCACAACGGGGATAAGCTATTTTTGTTCAACTTACAAGATGAACAATTTCATCTTACCAAAGGATCAAATTGATTCTTACTTACTATATTGTAAGATCACGATCAAACCTTTCATTTAGCACTGCCTCTTCTCGAAGAAAAACAGCTTAACACCGCTGCATGACATAAGCCCAGGCAGCTCCATCATATCTGGAGCTGCCTGGGCTGTATATACTACCCGTATGCTATTAATAATCGTTCTTTTGGCTATCGCCTGTTTAAGATAATCTATCTTCTGCCGCCGCCAAATCCGCCGTTCACATTCCCTGTTGTTACGCCTGACTCATTCAGCCATGTGGTAGCTGTTTCCCCAAGCTCGAACGACACGACCTCGCTTCCGCCTTCGTAATTACCTGTCTTATACCATCCGCCTGTAACGTCTTCACTGGAGCTTCCTCCGGAATAGAGGGTGTAGGTCTTTCCTTTCTCCAGATCCGGTGAGCTAATGACGACGAACTGATAATCCTTGGACGGTTCAAAAGTCACGATGGTGTTGCCTTCACTGTCTTCTAAATGAACCAACGTTCCTGCAGCCTGTGTTTCAGGATAAGTCATCGCAATCGAGAGCTGAGTGGATTCATCAGATAATGCCTGTGCCATACCTGATGTGCCGGCTCCGATTAAGTAACCCCCACTCATGTCAAATGTGCTGCCATAATCCAGTGTGCCATTTCCGTTATTGGTTGGACCATTTACGATCACGGTACCATCCGTCATTGTAATGGAACCATTGGCGTCAATCCCATCACCGCCGGCATCGACGGTGAGAAGTCCGCCAGAGATGGTCAGCTTCGCATTCTGATTGCCTTCCATTCCACCGCCGAATCCACCGCCGCCAAAGCCGCCTTGCGGCGGAGTTCCGCTTGGCATCTCGCCATCAGCTGGAGGCTCCGGCATCTCACCATCCGCTGGCCGCTGCGGCATTTCGCCATTCGCAGGAGCATCCGGTCTTTCGCCCGCTGCAGGCGCTTGTTCACTTGTTGTACCCTGTTCTTCATCCGCTGCAGAGGAAGCTTCTGAAGTTCCGGATGCAGAAGCATCCGCTTCACCTGCGGTTGTTCCTGCTGCTTCGGATGTTTCTGTTGTTTCCGCAGCGGAGTCTGTGGTCTCGGTCGTCGTATCTGTACCGGACGCATTCACTCCATCATCGGAGGAGACTACATAAGTCTTACCGCCGGAGATCGAAATATCTGCTCCTTCCAGTCCTTCGTAGCTTGCGGTAATGTCCATTGTTCCGCCAGAGATGGATAGCAGAAGCTCCGCATGAACCGCATCATCACCCGAGGCAATACTGAACTCTCCACCTGTGATCGAAATATTCTGATTGCTGTGAACCGCATCATCGGCTGAATCCATCGTAAATGTTCCGCCATTGATGACCATATCCCCGCCTGCTTTGACCCCTTTTGCACTCGTTGATTCTTCCTCAGCGGCTGTTGTATCCTCTGCATTGTCAGCATCTGCAGTGGAGGCAGCTGTGTCCGTTGTTGTACTTGCCGGCGTGCTTGTTGCTGCTGCCGTGACCACCGTACTGGCCGTATTCGTGCTGGTTGTATTCGCTGTGCCTGCTGCTTCATCTGTATTGTTGCTTGCTTCATCTGATGGAGTCGCTGTATCCGAAGGCGCTGCAGGTGCAGACTCACGGTTCCATTCCCCTCGCATCATGCCGCCATTGCCATTCATTCTCCCTTGTCCCATCTCATTGCTCTCGGTCTTCACCTCAGCGTTCGCACTGCCGCCGCCAGTTACAAGGTTATACGTACCGCCATTAATCAGCAGTGATTTCTCCGATTGAATTCCGTCATTCTCCGCTTCTATCTTAAAAGTACCGCCAGCGATCGCGATGATCCCTTTGTCCTCATCTTCATCATTGGTCGATTTCATGCCGTCTCCACCGGCCTTGATCGTCACCGTACCGTTCTCGGCAGCCAGCCGGTCACGACCTACGATCCCGTCATCCTCGGCATCGATATCGATGGTGCCTTCTACTATTTTCAAGTCGTCCTTGCTCGTGATTCCATCTTTATAATTAGCGGTGATGGATAAGCTGCCTGTACCGTTGATGCTCAGATCATTTTTGGCAAATACAGCCGCACTCGGCTCATCACTTGCTTCGTCTTCATAAACATATGTTTTGCCATCCGTCACTTTATTTTCGGTTCCATCCTCCAGTGTAATGACGGTCTTTCCCGCACCTTTGCTGTAAATCGCCGCACTATCGCTGTCTGTAATATCGACACCGTTCAGAACCAAGTGCACCAGCTCTTCCTCTGCCGTATCCACGATGATCTGTCCATCACTGAGCGTTCCGCTGAGTACATAGGTACCCGGGCTCGTAATGGTCACAGATCCTTCGACAGTTTCTGCACCCGTACCGTTAATTTGAGCACTTGCTCCATCCAGCTCAATGGTTACAGCACTCTCTGCACTCCATTCGGTGTTACGGTCCTCCTCATCGAAGGTAATCATATCCTCCAGCTTCAAGCTCGCCAGCTCAGCTGTGGCCTCATTCGCGGTGCCTGCTTCAGATGTTCCTGTATCGTCGGTCGCTGACGCATCACTGCATGCTGTCATCAGAGCAGCGCATAAGAATACGACGCTAAGTCTGTTCGCTATGCTTGTCTTTTTCATTTTATTCATCCTTTCAGGGCGCTCGGAAATTGAGCTGTTCTTTATAGCCTTGCGTATTGGCTCGGATAAGAGATGGCTATCTCCTTTATCAGGACGCTCGCAATTTGACTGTCTCTCTCCGGTTGGCTCCGCCAAAAGTCGTTCGTCATTCAAATTCCTCGCTAGGATGAGAGTCACCAACTTTACTGAAATCCTCGCTGCTAAGCACGGAGATAAAGAACTAGCTTAATTCCTCGCTAAGTATTTTGGGCTCAAATTTCATTTCATTTGAAATTTGAGCTGATTATAAGGTCAATCACAGTGGAGTGGATACATTAATACTCTGACGTCGTCGGGCTCATCGTCAGGGAAAGATCCAGATTACCATTACGGCATCGGATTTCATCCAGGAATTCTTTTTGGTTGGTAAGCTGATTCATCGTCACGCCGTACACAAGCTCATACAAGCTTCCCAGCTCGGTTGTTCTGATCTTTTTCAGCTCATATTGCACGTTGTATTTCTGGAACACCTCGTCAAAGGCATCATCGTAGCTCAAATTCTCAGGAATCGTGATTTTAAGAGTTCTTTGCAATGTTTTTCTTGCACCAAAGTTAAATTTACTCAGGACGAACATCAGAATACACAGGATCAGGGTGAACAACACCGCATACCCGAAGGCTCCCACACCACAGGCAAGACCCGCTGCCATCGTAAACAGGACAAAAGCAATATCCTTCGGATCCCCAGGCGCACTTCGAAACCGGATGATGGAGAACGCTCCCGCCAAGCTAAACGCTCGTGCAATATTGCTGCCAATCAGCAGAATAATAATGGCCACAATGGCCGGTAAGATGACCATAGTCAAGGAAAAGCTCTGGGTATACCCGTTTGTGTTCGTCTTCATATAGGTAAGACTGATGATACCGCCTAACAAAATGGCGATGAGAATACTGAGCACCGTGCTCATAAATGTAAGTTCTGTCGTTGTGTCTGTAGCTGCGTTTAATAGGGAATCAAGCATAAAGCATACTCTCCTGTTTCTGTTTTTCGTTTTTGATCATTTTTTTGTATTCATTGCCGTATTTGGAGAAACTCGTTCGATACAGCTGATGCTCTGAGAGCAGGACCGACAGCCACATGGGCACTGTTTTTTCGGCCTTCACTTCCATGAGCCATTGGCCTTCATCCAGCAGCTGCTCGCCGTAATCTCCGTTTTCCAATTTCAAGTCATAGCGTCTTGTGCGAATATTGGTATCAAACGTAATTCGAAGATCGCGGCTGTCTTTGCAAAAGAGTGCTTTTCTGTCATAAGACAGGTACAGCTTAGGTGCCAAATCGTACATCCGCAGGAAATAGCTGATCTCGTTCACGACTTGGGCGTTCATGTAATCCTTCAGCTCCGGCGCCTGTCCGGTACGGACAAATTCGTATGCCTCATCCAGCTTGAGCGCGGTTCTCCGCTTGTTGACCAGGCCGAACACCTTCTTCTTGATCTCGAGATACACCTTTGCGTCCTTGCTCGGAACACCGTAGGCTCTGAGTCTGAGCTTCTCCTTATACTTGGGCTTCGCCAGGCTCGCTCTGATCAATGAATCATGTGCTGTGTCGAAGTACAGATTGCTTATGGAATAAAATTCATGCTGCTTGTTATATTCATCGGGTTCCATATATTCCATGAGATCAAGATACAGCCTCCGGTACGAGTTGCTGTCGAGCAGGTATTTGCTCTCATAGCGGTTAAATACCTCTATAGCCATGTGCTTCAGATCCTTTCTCTGTTGTGGTAGGTCTCATGTGGTGATGTATGTATCGTAAGCTCTCAACCTTTAATGAATCTTAAATGGATTTAACATTTCGAGAATCTTTTTTACACTGCGTTTACAATCCTGATCTCTAATTAAGAAGCTTCATATAATAGGCACTGATTATTGATCTGAAAGTTATCCATTCGTATGATGGTAGAATAAACAGCTTAAGGTTGGTTAAAGGTACTCCTGCTATACTAGACCTATTCTAAACCTACAGATAATCCATACAGAGGATGAAAAAGCGATGAGAATATTAATTGTGGAAGACGAGCTTCATCTTGCGGAGGCACTCTCCCAAATCTTAAAGAAACAAAACTATTCCGTAGATATGGTCCATGACGGCAGAAGCGGACTCGATTATGCTCTCAGCGGGATCTATGATCTGCTGCTGCTTGATATTATGATGCCGGAAATGGATGGGATCACTGTCCTGAAGGAAATTCGCAAGGAAGGCCTCTCCACTCCCGTCATTCTGCTGACGGCCAAAGGCGAGATCGATGACAAAATTACCGGGCTGGATTATGGTGCCGACGACTACGTCGCCAAGCCCTTCTCCTCTGGAGAACTGCTGGCCCGAATCAGAGCCGTGCTGCGGCGCAAAAGCGAGGTCATGCCAGAGGAAGGTCTGAAATTCGGGGATATGGAGCTCAATACTTCTACCCTGAAGCTTTCGGTTAACGGGAAGGAAATGAAGCTGAATCTGAAAGAAAATGAGCTATTGGAGCTGCTAATGGTAAGGAAGCAGTCGATTACCTCCAAGGAGCAGATTATTGAGAAGCTGTGGGGCTTTGATTCTGATGTCGAGCACAACAATGTAGAGGTATATATCTCTTTTTTGCGTAAGAAGCTGAACTTCCTGAATTCTGGCGTCCGCATCAGCACCGTTCGAGGCGTTGGGTATGTGTTAGAGGTGAATACCTGATGTTTACCAAGCTTAGAAACCGGTTCCTGATCTTGAATCTCGTCATCATCTCGATCATTATGCTGGTTGCTTTTACCTCGATATATACGATTACGTATCGGGATGTTCAGCGAAATATTCATATGGAGCTGAATAAAGTAACGGATTCCTACACCCGGGACTTTGATCTTCCGCACGGAGATCGTCCAGGTGCAGATCTGAATATGGGAGGACCGGACGATGGTGAGTTCGGATTCGAAGGATCACCGCCCAAACGTTCAATCTCCTTCATGCTGGAGACAGATTCCAGCCTCACCATTACAGGTCGTGAGACCACGCTTGAACTGGAGGAGACGTTCTATCCGCTTGCTCTGGATGCAGCCGTTGCGGAGAACAAAGCGAGTGGACAATTTGAACTGGATGGCAGTCACTGGACTTTTGAGATTCTTCAGACCAGCACAGGCTACATGCTAGTATTTCTCGATACCAGCTCACAACAGGTTATCCTGACGAATCTGATCTATACCTTCGCGATTGTTGCACTCGTGATGCTGATCGTCATCTTCTTTACGAGCCGCTTCTTTGCCAACCGGTCTATTACACCGATTCAGGAGGCCTTTGACAAGCAGAAGCAGTTCATCGCCGATGCCTCTCATGAGTTAAAGACACCACTGACCATTATCAATACCAATACGGATGTTCTGCTGGCTAACAGTGAGGATCAGATCCGAGATCAGGAGAAATGGCTCTATTATATCAAGTCCGAAACGGAGCGCATGACCAGACTGACCAATGATCTCCTATACCTGACGGAGATGGATGATTCTCGTGCGGGTACCCTGTATACGAAATTTGATATGAGCGAGGCGGTCGAAAATATTCTGTTAACGATGGAAGCCGTTATGTTCGAGAAGCAGGTTCACCTCAGCTATGAGATCGAACCCGGTCTTCAGGTAACCGGAGCGAGTGAACAGCTTAAGCAAGTGGTCATGATTCTGCTCGATAATGCCGTCAAATACACGAATGAGGGCGGCTCCGTTACTCTCACTCTAAAAAAACAGCAGCAAGAGGTCGTCTTATCCGTCACGAATACCGGTGAAGGTATTGCTCCAGAGCATTTGTCACGAATATTTGACCGCTTCTATCGAACAGATTCCGGGAGAGCTCGCAAGCAGGGTGGCTACGGACTGGGTCTCGCCATTGCGAAGTCGATTGTGGAGCAGCACAAGGGCAGGATTTATGCTAAGAGTACCGTAGGTGAATCGACCACATTTTATGTGCACCTATCCTAGCATTGCTGCTTAATATAGTGAATTAACATTTAACTTGCTTAACGTTTCATTGCGTAAGTGACCAATATCTTTCCTTGAGAAAATATTCCATATATAATGGGGTAAGATCAGTACAGTCGAACTTCATATGTGGAGACGAAGGAGGGAATACGTATGGATCAGCGGATCAACCTCTACCCAGAGGAGCTGCAGCAGATTTCGCGCCAGTTCACTCAGGCATCCCAGAATGGACAAACGGTGGTGCAGCAGCTGAACAAGATGATTCTTGAATCGGAGGGTCAGTGGGAAGGCGAGCGGCAGCGGGAATTTCTCCAGCGGATTCAGGAGAGTCTCACCTCCGTCCAATCCTACTTGAGTGGGTTGCAGGAGACAGGTACGCAGCTGCAGCAGACGGCAGTTCATTTTCAAAATGCGGACCAAAGCAGATAATACAGCAACACAACAAAGAAGCCGTGGACAAATACCAAGTCCACGGCTTCTTTTACTTACTTTAATCGAGATCCTCACCATTGGAAGCGATGACCTTCTGATACCAGCCGAAGCTTTTCTTCTTATATCGATCGAGTGTTCCCTTGCCATGATCATCCTGATCCACATAGATGAATCCATAACGTTTGGACATCTCGGAAGTGGAAGCACTGATGATATCAATGACACCCCAGCTTGTATAACCCATCAGATCTACGCCATCCATTACCGCTTCCTTCATCTGCTGAATGTGCTGGCGGAAATAATCAATCCGGTAGTCATCTTGGATGGAACCATCCGGTTCTACTGTATCTCTTGCTCCCAACCCATTCTCCACAACAAACAGAGGCAGCTGATAGCGATCATACATTTCCTTCAAGGCAACTCGTAGTCCAATCGGATCCAACTGCCACCCCCACTCTGTTCGTGGGAGATTCGGATTACGGATCGTACTGTACAGATTACCGCCGGTAACTCCGTACTCCTCCGGATTCACCGCAGAGACGAGCGAGGTGTAATAGCTGAACGATATGAAATCAACGGTGTGCTGCTTCAGCAGATCCAGATCACCCGGCTCCATATGAACAGATACCCCATGCTCTGCCCAATATCTCGCCATGTAAGGAGGATAGCTTCCTCTAACCTGTACATCGGTATGCAGTAGATTGAGCTGATTATCGATCTGTGTCTGAAGCACATCCTCAGGCTTGGACGTTGCCGGGTAATGAATCATGCGGGCAAGCATGCAGCCAATCTTGAACTCTGAATTGATCTCGCGGGCGAGCTTCGTTACTCTACTACTGGCTACAAATTGATGATGCAAAGCTTGGTACGAAGCCTGCATTGGATTCTCTACCCGGTCCTCTACAATGCCTCCGCCGGTGAACGGCTCGATAATCGTGGTGTTGATCTCGTTAAAGGTCAGCCAGTATTTGACCTTATCCTTGTATCGATTCATTACCGTATCCGCATACCTAACGAAATGGTCGATGACTTCACGTCCGGCCCAGCCCCCGTAATTAAGCACTAGGTTCATTGGCATTTCATAGTGAGACAGTGTGACCAACGGCTCGATGTTGTTTTTTCTCAGCTCATCAAACACCTCATCGTAGAATCGCAGACCTTCCTCGTTTGGCGTCAGGTCGTCTCCATTTGGAAAAATACGCGGCCAATTGATAGACAAACGGAATACTTTAAGTCCCAGCTCGGCAAATAAAGCAATATCTTCTTTGAAACGATGGTAAAAATCGATTCCGTAGCGCTTAGGGTAACCTTCCGCACTGCGATGTGCCATTGCCTTCTGTATGGAATCACTCGTTACATGCATCAATTCCTTGAGATTAACATAGTCCTTCTTATCGAAGTATGGGACCATGTCCGCTGTAGACAAGCCTTTGCCGCCTGCATCATAGGCACCTTCAGCTTGATTGGCCGCAATGGCACCTCCCCATAGAAAGTCTTTAGAAAAACCCTGTACATTCTGCATTTTGTATATCTCTCCTCTCAAATTACAGCCTAGCTGCTAACACAGCTTCCCCTGTTCTGATATCGCCAAGCTTCAAGGGTCTGATCTCTGTATAATCCGCCGTATTGGTGACAACCATCGCTGTTGTGATATCGTAGTTCTCTGCGATTTTATCCAGTTCAAAGGTAAGCAGCTCATCCCCCGCCTGCACCCGGTCGCCCGTTGCCACATGAGATTCAAAATATTGCCCCCGCAGCTTGACGGTATTAATACCGACATGAATTAAGAGCTCCATTCCGTTGTCACTGCGAACGACGATAGCATGCTTCGTCTTGAATACATTCATAACCGTGCCTGTAACCGGAGACGCTAGCTTGCCAATGGAAGGTACAAAGGCCACACCTTTACCCATCAGCTCTTCACCAAAGGTAGGATCATTAACTTCCGAGAGCGGAACCGCCTTCCCTGTCATTGGCGCAACGGCTGTTGCATCCTCAGTCGGTACCGGGGTCTCCGGCAGCTCGGATACGACTGCCGCTTCCTTCGCTACGGGTACAGATGTTGTTTCTGTTGTTTCAGTTGCTGCAACAGATGATGCTGAAGCTGTAACATCTGACTTTCCTGTTGTTTCTTGCTCTGCTTCTTCCTCACGTATTCCGAAGATGACTGTCATAATGACAGCAACGCCAAAAGCAAGAATCATCGCAATCAAGGAATACCAGAAGGTTTGACCTACCAGAGCTGGCAAGCCAGGCAAGCCCCCATTTCCGGCCAATACGTAAGCTTTTGCACCGAAGGCAAGTCCGAATCCGCCGCCCACGGCACTACCGATCATGGCCGCCGCAAAAGGCCGTTTATATTTCATGTTAATACCGTACATTGCCGGTTCTGTTACACCCATGAGTGCAGTGAAGCTGGTGGACAGAGCAACAGATTTCAGGTTCTTGTCCTTCGCTCGGATAAATACCCCAAGCGTCGCGCCCGCTTGCCCCATGTTGGAGATGTAAGTAAGCGGCAGGAACTTGTCAAAACCAAGCGTAGCGATGTTGCTCAGAATAACAGGCACAAGTGCATAGTGCATCCCTGTCATCGTAATAACCGCCATCGCTCCCCCAAGAACAATACCTGCAATCAGTCCGCCCTCATCAAGCAGCCAGTTGATTCCACCGGACAGCCCGCTTCCGATTACCGTCCCCAGTGGACCAATCGCGATGAGTGTGACTGGAACCATAATTAGCAGTGAAATGAGAGGTACTAAGAGCAGCTTTAATGCAGAAGGGATGATCTTGTCTACCCACTTTTCTACATAAGACAGAATCCAGACTGCTAGCAGCACGGGAATGACAGACGACGCATACGACACTGCCGTAACCGGAATGCCTAAGAAGGATACCGCTGCTTCGCCTGACAAGAGGGTGCCCATATCCGGATACATGAGCGCGGTACTAAGGGCTAGGGCAACAAACGGATTGCTGCCAAATTTCCGAGCCGCACTAGCTGCAATCAGCATAGGCAGGAAGTAGAATACCCCGTCACCGATCGCGGATAAGATCCGGTATGTATCGGTTCCGACGGAGATCCAGCCTAATGATGACAGCAGGGCCAGCAGCCCTTTGAGTAAACCCGCTGCCGTAATGGCAGGAAGCATAGGTGCGAAGACGCCTGCTATCGTTTCGAATATTTTCAGGATCACATTTTGCTTCTTATCCGGTTTTTTCGTTTGCTCGCTCTCTTTTGCTTGTGCAAGCTCTGGATACTCTTTCACCATGGCATCGAATACCTTCGGTACTTCGTTACCGATAATGACCTGGAATTGGTCTCCTGACACATTTGTGCCCATGACCTTCTCGATCTTTTTAAATGAATGGCTGTCGACCTTGTCATGATCTTTAAGCTCAAACCGTAAACGCGTAATGCAGTGATATACAGAATTGACGTTATCCACGCCGCCGACAGACTTGATAATCTCCTGCGCCGCTTTTTGATGACTCATCTTAGATTCCCCCTGATCTTTTTGCGCATAAAAAAATACCCGAACGAAACCAGCACACCATGTATCGCATGCAAGAACTCATCCGGGTATTGCCTGATTGAACAGTAACAAGCCCTGTATAAATCTATTTCATAATAACTTTAGCTGACTCATGAAATGGATTCGTTGTATATTTATTTTTTGTGTTTCATCAATCGTTCCAGATGCAGCGTCAAGTATAACTGCTCCGAGTGCGTCATCTCATACTGATAATGCTTGAGGATGAACGTCTCGATTTTCTCTATACACTTAAACGTTGATGGATAATTCTTTCGTACCACTTCATATAAATACTCCTCTGTATCATCATACGATGAATGGGTAATCACACGCTGGCAGAAGTATTTGAGATGCGTAATGAATCGGAAATAGTTGACGGAATCCTCATCAAACTCTACGTTAAAATGATATTTGATAATATTCATGATCTCCTGCAGCAGCTGCATGAGATGCGTCACATCATTCATGGAGTCGTTGACTTCTGCATTGATGAAGTGCAGAGCGATATTGCAAATCTCCTCTTTGGGAAAATCAATCCCGAGTCTCTCCTTGATCAAGGTCAGTGCATCCGCGGCTACATCATATTCCGCCTTGTAAAAATGCTGCACTTCCCATGTCAGTGGGTTACGAGTAATTTGCCCTTTCGTTAACCGCTGCACTGCAAAATGGATATGGTCAGATAAAGAAACGTAAATCCCATCGCTGATCGACTTGTTCAGCTGCGTGCGCGCGAGACTGACGATATCGTCTGTAACCTGCAAAATTTCTGCGGGCACTTCGGCCACAATCGCCTTGAATCTCTCGTATATGGACGAATCCTGCAAACGGAATATTTTCTCGATGCGTCCTTCGTCGATGGTGTCGCCAACCTTGAACTGAAAACCAATTCCTCGGCCGAGAATCAGCAGCTCCTGGTCCTTGTCATCCATCGTGCTTACAATATTGTTGTTGAATATCTGTTTAATGATCACATGAACCACCACTTTTTTGAGGAATAAAAAAAGGGCAAAACGACAACGGGTATATACAAAGATATCCCCATTGTGGTTTTGCCCGCATTACCGGTAACAAGCCTCGCAAATACCTTAACACAAGCTGAAAACGGTGTCAACATGGTGGGTCTTCCCAGTAACCTAAGCAGATCCATGATCATACTATCGTCTCACTGTCCCACTCTTAGTGAATAGGATGTCCACCTAAGCCTCTTTTAAACGTGCAGAGAACTGCTCCTCTTCCTGATCCACAAATCCCATGAATACGATCTCCTCAATATCCTCATGATTGAAACCGTACGTATAATCCGGGTTGATATACCCTTCCGGATACAAACATCCGATATAGTCAAAAGTTCGCGGTGGCTCGGTCATCATAATCTGCTTGCGCCCGTAAATAACCAGCTTCTTGGATCCTTCCTTCAATCGGACGATGGAGCCGTTAGGGAGCGGTGTTTCTGAATTGTTCATTGTTAGCTATACCTCCTTTAACCATGCTGAGCAGTCTGCTGATCTCCATTCGGAGCGCTGCTTCCTTGATGAATTCGTCTAATCCAATAGTACCGATGGAGCTCCATGATGAAATGAAACAGTACAAAAGCGAGCATCGAGTACACACACATCAGGACAATGACAACGGTGTTCTCACTCACAAACATCAATGACAGGTTCGCGAGCAAATATCCGAGTCCGGCGATCATCGTTAACGGCAGCAGATGCAGCCCCTTACGCTCTTCCTGCTGCTTCTTCTCTGGTGGGGTCCGGAGCTTCCGCAGATGAGAACGCACATAGTGATACAGTGCAAATCCATAAACGGCAAAAGAACCGATCGCATACCATGGGGTCGTTAACTCCAGACTGCTATATGCAAACTTCTGCGTTGCCAGCATCAGACCAAGTGATGCTACAATACCGAACACGCCCCTGAACAGAATATAGTTCAGCTGCAGCCTCCGGGGAATTGCCATCATTGCAAGGGCCCAACCATTCATGACAGCAAGCGGCGGGAACAACAGATAGGCATAGAGCGGCTCGTATGGTGCGCTTAAGATCGGAATAATCAAGAACACGTTTAAGAAAAAAAGCACGAGAATACCGGCATTTAGCCGGATGGTGCTTACCGGATACAGCGAGAGATACGTCTCAAACTTTGTCCGGTCATAGTCTGTTCCTTCCCAGTTACGGTTCTGAGTCTGAGACTTATGCAGCTTACTATGCTTCGCCATCTATTTAAACCAGCCCGATACGGTAGACCAGGCCTCTTTCGCTCCATGCTTAACAACATCCTTCAAGGAGTCGTCCTCTCCATCCTTGTCGAGATCCATGTCCATCTTAATGCCCTCGGCAAGATACGTCAGTCCCACGGATACACCAAGTCCGACAGCCCCGACAGCTAGGACAGGTGCTGCCGCAGGCATCACTGCTGCTGTCAGCAGTGTAGCTCCAACCGTTGTTGCTCCCCCGACGACGACATTTCCGATAATATCTCCGGCAACCTTGTCAGTCGAAGCGTTGTTTGCGAGATTTTCTTTGGTATCGGTAAACACATCAATACCGACGCTTGCCCAGCCCAGCTTATCCTTCAGCGCTGCCTTGGCTCCGTACATCGGATCAGCCATGGAATAGATCTCTTTAATTTTGGGAGAGGCAGTTCCATTCGCAATCTTAGCTTCCATATCGCGTAAATAATAAATCTTGTAGTTTCTAGGTCTTCCATTAATCATGGGATTATTCCGAACCGAATCATAGCTGTCACGAACGAGAATTCTCGGGCTTCTCCGATCCAGCTGCTGTCTGACCATGTATCCGTTATGTACCTTATACCCGAGCCGCGCTACGGCAGCTGCCCCCATAACCGTCCCTGTAATGTTGCCAAGACCATCAATTGGTGCCATTGGATTAAAGCCTGTTATGCCAATACCGCCGCCGGACTGGTCCTCCTGTTCAAACTGCTGACGAGTAGTGTTCACAAAATTGGACAGCTCCTGCATATTCTGAGCTGCTGTCTGGAAATTGCGCTGATGCGCCTGATACATCCCTATGATGGCCTCACGGTTGCCTGTCTGCCAGGCCGCGCCATTCAGCGCATTCATCAGTGCGGTATCCACCTGTGTCAGCTGCTGCGCTACCTGCTCCAGCTGCTGAACCAGCGTGTTCAGATACGCCGATGTCATTACAATCCGAGTCATGCTTCTCCTCCTCTAGATCTGCTCCAATCCTTCAACTTGGCGTAAGAACAGACAGTGTTCGTGTCGTTATCAGATATAGGGTCTGTATAAATTCGGGCTCCGTTACCGGATATCCTTGTGCGAGATTCCGCTCTGCATCCTGAATGAATAACCAGTTTCCCTGAGGACTTCCTATATAATAAATAGTTGCCGAACGAAGCTCTGTTCCGCGAATGACTGCCTCGAACGTTCCCTGCTGCCGGGACGAAGCACAGGCTTCCATCAATGCGGGGAATAACGGAGTAGAGCTCTGCACCATTTGATCATTTTGCAGAATAGATTGCAGCATCGTGTCATCTGGATGGCCCAGCTGATTTATCATTCGATTCAGAGTCTCTGTATGCATCGTTATTCGTCCACTCTGCTCTTGCACGTCAGGCAGCAGCAGACTATCCCCCATACGGGATACGAACGCCTCAAGTCCTTCCTCAAGCGCCGTAAACAGCACTTCTCCTGTCTCTGAGGTCCACTTCATTTCAGTAACCTCGGTTCCGGATAGGAAGCCATATATAATAGTAGATTCGCCATTCGCTGTGCAGGATCTAAGAATCGTCACTGCGCTGCTGTATTTGCAGCTCTTTAACAACTCCAGCAGGACAGCGTCAAGGATGATCTCTCTACCCTCCATAGCGAGCAGCCCTGCATCCTCCAAGCCCTTTGCGATCTGAGCATAGCGTTGTTCCGGCGAAATTTCTACTCCTCGTTCCACATCCGCTTCATAGATCTTCGACCATGCTTCTCCTTCTGGTATATCCATGAGCTGGAACAAAAACGCCGCCTCCGCAGCGGTTAATTGGACTGTATAAGATGATGACAACCATTCGTCCTCCTTCTATAGCAAAAGCAGCTTCAATTTATTGTAGGGTGATTTAGAGCAGGACTCAATCACTCCTTACGCCCATGTCCTGCGTCCTATATTTTTAAATAGATACACATTTAGGAAATCCTTGAATCGATGAGCATATAAAAAACGCAGAATATCTTCTGCCAGTGCCTTATAGCGGCGTCCTGTCATTAGAAGATATCTGCGTTTATCGTTGTATTGCTGTATTCATGTGCCTGGCCATTTGCCTTATCAATCAGGCTCAGGCTTCTGCTTATCTCAGTGTTTTTAGTGCTCCGCTCCAAGCTACCGTTTGATCCAGCATCGCATTCACATTTGTCAAATGCAGCTCTTGTGGCTTGAACACCGATCCGTTCTCAAAATCAGTGAACAGGGACAATGTTGGATGCACGCGAACGTCAGCAACGGATAGCTCGCCAAGGATCCCGCGAAGATGCTCTGCTGCACGAGCCCCGCCTGTTGAGCCATAGCTTACAATACCGGCAGCCTTGTTATTCCACGCTTCACGCGCAAAGTCAATCGCGTTCTTCAGTGCTCCTGTAATACTGTGATTGTACTCCTGCACGATGAATACAAATCCGTCCAGGCTATTCAGCTTATCATTCCAAGCAGCAATGCCTGGTTCCGAGCCGTCTGTAGTACCGAGGAACGGCAATTTGTAGTCCGCAATATCGACGATCTCATAATTCGCATCTCCGCGCTTGTCAGCAATTGCCTTTACCCATTCTCCTACTTGCGGACTTACGCGTCCTTCCCGTGTACTTCCCAGAATAATACCGATGTTTAACTTCGTCATTGTCTCTTCCTCCTTGGTTTCTTTTCCAAATAATCGATCTATAAAACCCATTCTCTACACCACCTGTATTTCGATTTGCTAAAAGCAAAAGATGCATTAAGTTACTTTATGTAAGTAATTGTAGTAATTATATTATGTATTGTCAAGTAAGTAATTAAATAAAATATAGATTGTTTTTTCTCACCCTATATAATGAGCAGTTCAATAAGCCCCCGACCAGCGAAGTGATCCCTTGACTATGCCTACATTCTATCCATTTATATGTTGTCACTGTATAGAAACATACCTATGCCTTTTATTCTGCTCAAAAAAGCCTGAAAGATTCATTGCTGATCCTCCAGGCTGCTAACTACAACATATGTTTTATTATAAAGTGAAGCTCGTTATGCGAGATACCGAGCAAGAAATTGGGTGATTTACATTTTATAGTATAATCTACTTCCACTCTCCTGGCTAGCTGCCCAATTCATGTTCTTCAAGATAAGCGGTCATTTTCTCCTCAAGCCTGCTGTCTACTTTATGCTTTACCCCATCTTTCGAAGAACCCGTGACGATGGCAATTTCGCCATAAAGCAGCTTCTCCGCTTCTTTAAGAAATTGCTGGTCTCTTAAGCTGATCGTCTTTTTACCGCTCTGGATGGCAAGAAATCTTTTGGCGTGGATGACTTTAATCAGATATACAAGGTCCTTGCTGCCGGACGACTTGATATAATCTTCATAATGATCGTCAATAGATATGCTCGTACACTGCTCTGCGATGTCCTCTATGAACACATATACCTCATTTAACAGCTGATGTGCTTCTTCTTGTGCCATAACAGGGCGCATAAAAATCGTTGTATCCGTCGGCGTATAAATCGTTTCTGTGCTGAACAGCGGCGTCAAAGTGTAATATTGCTTATCCTGATCCAGAATCGGTAGCGCACCAATGGATTGGATCTGACATACGCCATTATTGCCGTAAATTACATAATCATCTACATGATACATTCGATCTCTTCCTCCATAATACATATTATACTATTCGCATTAACATACTTGGTTTAAATTTGTAATAGAAGCAATTGGTTTAGAACTGATTGATCATTAAAAGATGATAATCAGCGCTGAATCCCTTCATTTCCGATAGCTGATAGATTAAGAATACACTTTTAGACGCCGCATAAGTCAAGCTTTTTTTGTACATATGAATGCAAAAAAAGAGCATCGGATTAGTTGTCCGAATGCTCTATTAGGCAGTAAGAATCTACATTTTCGCTCGTTTATAGAAGAGAGTTACTGTTTGTATATGACACCTAGCTGATCCAGCTCATCCCCTGCTCTTCCATAAAAACCGGCAATATACCAGCCATCTGGAGCACTAAGCACCATCTGTTCTGAGGTAGCCTGTCCACCAGATACGGTATTCCCTAGGTTCGTCGTGAGCTGCACATAAAAGATCCGCTTCCCTCCGCTGCGCGTGCCTTGACCGATAACAGCCTGGGTCACATATTCATTCGCCGCCAGATTAAGGGTGTTCGCCGTTGCCGTCCCGCCATGCGCAAGTACCGTTCCATCCTCATACACGGTGGACACACCATCCACTCTGCTGCCGCTGTGGATCGTAACAGAGCTCATTCTTGAATCCGGAATCTGATTCAGATCGTTAAATCCGATTCCTCCCGATCCTCCAATGCTTGAGCTCATCTGCACATCTGGAGAAGTGGAGTAGGCAAATTCAGCCGTAATCGGATAGTGGTCAGACAGCTGCTCTCCCGTACTCGTCAAGAAGTAGGTGTCTTCAATCCGGAAGGACTCCGCATTTAATTGAAGCGCACTGCTGCCACGGTACAATATTTTGTCCACGATTTCGAAGTTAGGTCCGTTCACATCAGACTCATCCATCAGTGCTTCCCCGTCTGCCGGAATCTCACCGCCCCGCACCAGATCTACCCAGGGATCGCTTAATCCGTTACGCGTCATCAAGAGCTCGATATTATCGTCTGCACGGGTGTATCTCGTATTCGTATCGCCAAAGACGATCACGGCATTCCCTTCCGAATGCTGCTCTATATAATTGGACAACTGCTCTATGTTGCTGCGTCGTGCAGCAAGAGACTGTGCGTCCGAGCCCGCATCAGCGTGCAGATTATACACATCAATCTTGACACCAGGTTCAATCTCATAGGTCATGAACGTAAATCCTTTTGGCGTCAGCTCGTCACTTCCACTGTCAAACAGACCATGGCGATCATTCCAGGTGATTCGCTGCAGATCCCGATAGGGATATTTGGACAAGCTGTTCAGCCCGCTTCCAAAACCAGCGACCCCGCTGCTTGGTGTCAGATACGGATGTGTCACCTCAGAGATCAGCTCAGCATGATAGTTGAAATCCTCCTGAACGTTGATAATATCGTACGCATTCAGTTTCGGAGAAATCTGCACCGTATATTCTGCCGGATTAGAGCTTGAGAAAATATCAGGCAGGCCACCGACGTTGTAGCTGAGCACATTAAAGGAGCCTGTCTGGATCTCTGCTTCCGCCGCAGCCACTGGCTGTGAAGCCATAGGAATCGAAGTGAACAATACTAGTGCCGGCAGCAGGCTGCGCAGGCATTTGGATTTTAAATTCAGTTTTTTTAACCTCCTGGTCTTCGTGGATTTTATTTCGAGCTTAATTCAGTCCCAGCAATGGATGAGCAACACCGTCCTTCGCCTGTAACGTATGAATCGATCTCAATCTAGCATTAGGCTCCAGCACGCAGCAATATGATAATTGCCACCTTATATAAAAATAGGACAATTCCAAGTATGATTAGCTATTTTTGTATTTTTCGAGCTGCAATTTTACATTCTGTTAATACAAATCGTGAATGATTCGGTCGAATCCTGTCCATTGCATCGGTTATGCTCGAGAGTGGGAGGAGAGTCGATTTGAAAAAGCGGAATTCTGTATTTGCAAACCTGGCCATTTCTCATGTATCCATCGTTCTTGTTATCGTTCTGTTGCTGTGCTCTGCCTTCTATGTCTTTTTCACGAACAATTATAAGGAAGAGCTTCATAGCAAAAATAGAATTATGATGCAAAACACGGCCCAAACGAT
Organism: Paenibacillus sp. TCA20; assembly: GCF_000732325.1. GTDB lineage: Bacteria > Bacillota > Bacilli > Paenibacillales > Paenibacillaceae > Paenibacillus > Paenibacillus urinalis. Next base: position 329,706 of record NZ_BBIW01000004.1, on the reverse strand, counting down.
TGAATCTAACGTGCTGAAGAGAGTCGAACAGATCTATCTCGACATCTCTCTCGATAAGAGCGCAGATCTTCGTTTATTTGCTGATTCCTCCTACACCGGGCATCTCAGCAAGGTCATTGACCTGCACGAGCTGATCAAGTCCAAGGTAACGAACAATTCGGATCTTATCCATGCGGTTCATCTCTACTATCCGGATGAACGGATCATGCTGTCTTCAAACCATGGGCTGAATTATAACGCCGATCAAGGAAGCGGCTCTGTATATTTTGCAGACTGGATCAACGGCATGCAAGCCAGCAAGGACAGCAGTTTATGGACAACAACCCGGCTGGTGCCTCAGGATATCTACTCCAGTCAGCTGGACAGCAATGCGAGTGCCTTATTCACATATGTACACAGCTATCCCGTTCAGTCCTCCGGACATGACAGCGACCTGCTGATTGCCATTGATGTGAAGGAGAGCGCAGTCAGCTCCATCATTCAGCGGATGATGCCGTCGCAGTATAAGGACACCTATACTCTGGATTCGTCGGGAATGACGATAAGCGATGTAAGCAAGGGAAGTATCGGTGTCTACCGGGATTATGATTCGGGGGTACGCAGAGCGCTTATGTCTGAGACCCCGTCGGGAAGCTTCAAGGAAAATATTCATCACACCGACTATGTCGTTTCATATCAAACGCTTGAGACAACCGGCTGGAAGGTTTACAGCGCAGTGCCCGCCAGCACTTTTTATGCGCAGTCAGACTTTATTCAGAAGCTGATTGTCGGCATCTGCCTGTTTGCCATTCTGCTCGGCACCATTTTATCCGGCATATTGGCACTCGCCAGCTACAATCCGATCAAGCGCATCGTGAACAAAATCAAGGAATCTGCAGATCATGCCCCGGATCAGGTTCAGAATGAATACGGCCTCATTGATACGGCTTTTAGTAAGCTGAGCAGTAAGGTCAGCAGTCTGGAAGAGACGCTAATGGCAAACAGCTCCGTCATTAAGCATAATGTGGTGCTGAACATGCTTCGTAACGCCTACACCCCTGAAGAATTGGCAGAAGAGCTGCCTTTTCTCGGTATCCCGCAGTCATATACACATTACTGCTGCCTGCTGCTGAATCAGGGGGAGGCTGGCAATGCTCTTGATCACACCAAGGAGACATTTGCCTATCCTATCGTGAACGAGCTGAATGCTGCCTTCCTGCATGAGCACTATCTGATTGCTGAGGAGCTGCCGGACAATAAAGTGGCGCTCATTGTATGCACGAATACAGCAGGCGATTCACTGCTGAAGCAGATATCAGACCTGCTGCTCTCTTCTGACAGAAGCCAATATTATAGAAATATTCAAATATCCTGGGGCTGCTGGGTGCAGGAGATGAAGGAGATCCATCTCAGCTATAGCGAGGCAGTGACACTGATGAAATATGGTTACTTCCTGCCGGAGCAGACTATTCTGAAGGACCGCCTGATTCTCACACGAGAAAATAGTGTTGAAGAGATCCCTCAGTCTATGCTGGGCAGGTTCAGAGATAAGCTGCAGAACCGGCAGTCGGAAGATATTATCGGAGCAGTCGATGCCTTGATCAGAACTTTGCAGGAAGGAACATACCCTGCTCACTACTGCCATTTTATCCTGGCAAATATCGTATTTATGTACTCCGATCATCTGAAGAGCATCCGTTATAAGCCACCAGGTGATGAACATGCGGATCTGTATCAGCAGTATCTTCAGCTGAATCATATCCATGAATTTCGAGTATGGATTACCGAGTCCATCGCCACATTCACTGCCCAGATGGATAAAAGAAGCAGTGAAAGGGCCGTTTCCAGCATTGAACTCGCGAAGCAGTATATCGACCTCCATCTGTCGGAGGATCTGTCGCTTGATGCCGTGGCGGCAAAAGTGTTCATCAGCCCGAAGTATTTGAGCCGGCTCTTCAAGGAGGAGCTCGGGGTCACCTACACTGAATATGTCACCACTCAGCGGCTCGAAAAGGCAAAAACGCTGATCGAAAGTAACCACATGACGATCGAGCAGGTGGCGAGCACGGTTGGCTATGGAACCTCCGCCTATTTTATTAAGAAATTCAAGGAAACGTACGGCTGTACGCCGCGCAACTACATGCGCAGCATCGCTGAGCATATGTAGAGATGTGCTGAGGAGCAAGCTACATGTTCACAGATGAACACGTGAGAGGTCTCGCGCCTTGCGCATGATCATGCTCTGATAAACGCTTATTACCTATGCCGTATGTTTAGGATTCAATCTTTGTTTAAGGCAGGTTTTTACATGATGATGAAATTCATTCCGTCTCTTACTACTCTAATTGCCCTAATGAGCATACTCAGCGGTTGTGATACGAAGCCGGATGCAGCGTCCGGCCCAGCAGATCCACAAACCTCTACCTCCGCGAGCTCGCCGCGTTACCAGATTTCATGGACGATGCATCTCAATCTGCCGGTGCCAGAGGATGCTGAGATGGTTCAGCAGGTGGAGAATCAGTTCAATGTGGATCTGAACATCTGGAATATTGAGAACAACCGTTATGAAGCACTGCTCGATAAGAAGCTCGCGCAAGGCGAAATTCCGGATCTGTTCAGGGTGAGACAGCCGCAGGACCTGCTGAGGTATCAGCAGCAAGGACTGCTCGCGGAAATTCCCGAGGACATGCTGAAGGAATATGCGCCCAACATTATGAAGGCTCTCGAAGCCTATGCTCCGGACTATCAGGACGATGGAATGATTGATGGCAAATATTACGGTATTCCTGGTATCAATCCGACCAATATTTATCGTATGCCTGTCGTCTATCGCCAGGACTGGCTCGATAAGCTCGGTCTGCCTGTGCCGGATACACTGGATGAATTCGAACAAGTCATCTACGCATTTGCGAACGAAGATCCGGATGGCAACGGTCAGAAGGATACCTACGGCTTGTCCAGACAAGGAATGAATGTCGTGTTCGGTGCCTTCGGCCAGATCGTGTTCGCGGATCAGCTCTATTTTGGCAATAAGGATGGGAAGCTCGTCATCGGTGCACTGGAGCCCGAAATGAAAGAAGCACTGCAGTATCTTCGTAAATGGTACCGGGATGGTGTCATCGACCCTGAATTTATTACAGGTGAGAATAAAGGAGGCTATAAGCATCTCTCTCATGCCTTCATTGATGGGAGAATCGGCATGACCTCCATGGGCAACTATTATCACTGGATTCAAGACGGGGATTACATGACACTAAATGCATATGGTGAGGAGGCGCCCGTAGAGGCCGCATTTAATGCGAAGGAATTAAGCGTCAAAAATCCGCAGGCCCGAATTACTTTTGGCCGCCCCTTCAGCGGACCCGATGGACAGCGGGGCTCCCAGGCTTATGATATGCTAATGAGCTTTACAGCCATTGGTGCAGACGCCGCGAAAGAGCCCGGCAAAATGGAGGAAATTCTAAAGATACTAGACTACGTCAGCGCGAATCCCGATGTGGAACAATATACTTCCATGATTCATGGTATTCAGGGAAAGCATTGGCGATGGGCAGGAGACTCTCAAGAGGATGTCATCGTGCTCCCTCCTTACGACAAGATGTTCAGCTATCAGAATAGTATTGGCGCTAACATCGGAATGACCGTGCCCCTCATGCCTACTTCCCGAAGAGAGCAGTGGGCCTCTACGCTGGATCTCGATCAGGATGGCATATACAATGCATTGGAGGTCGCAACACCCTCTCTGACAGATAAAGGACCCGATCTGGTTCAATTGAAAAACAAGGCCTATATCTCAATCATTACGGGAGAGAAGCCACTGCGTTACTTCGACGACTTTGTACAGGAATTTATGGCAGCCGGTGGAGCAGAGGTGATTCAGGAAGCGAATGAGTGGTACTCCAAGCATGCAGTGAAGTTGGATGCAGAGCGTTGAGTGTTGAGAGTTGAGCCATAACACACCGCTTCATCTTCATAGAAAGATCAGCTCTGTGCGTAATTTGTAGGTGGGATAAGGGTTAAATACGGGTAAGGAATACTAGACCTGTAAAGGAGGCCGATATGTTTTTTGACAACTGGTATTCTCTATTCCGTATCATTATCGTCGGCATGCTCAGCTATTTCGCACTGATCCTCATGCTCCGTACATCCAGCAATCGCACACTTTCCCAGATGAACGCATTTGATTTTACCGTATCGGTTGCCGTTGGTTCAGTGCTTGCTACCGTCATTTTGGATGCGAATATCTCCTTGGCAGAAGGACTAACCGCATTCCTTCTCCTTCTAGGACTTCAATTTGTCGTGAGCTGGCTGTCCATGAAGTTCTCCTCGCTGAATAAGCTCATCAAGTCGGAGCCTCATTTATTGTTCTATCACGGACAGTTTGTGGACAAAGCTTTGAAGAAGACCCGTATTCAAAAAGATGATATCTACCAGGCCGCGCGAAGCGAAGGGCTGGACAGCATGGACTCCGTCGCTGCTGTTGTGCTGGAGCCAAACGGAAGCCTATCGATTGTGGAAGCTGCTGACACAGCAGCAGCCGAAGCATTGAAGCCTGTCCAAGAGTCATAACTACCTCTCTGCTCTTCTCCTCTATTCGATATGCAATACGGGCGAGATCTCAATTATCTCGCTCCTGATTATTTCGCACAGCAGCATAAAAAGGCGCCTTTCACGAAGTCCCTCGTAAAAGGCGCCTAGTTTTATTTCGCTTCCGATTTCACTTGATCCAGCATTTTGTCGTTAAATCCGAACATCCAGGTTAATACAAAGGTAATTGCCATCGCTGTCAGATTACACAAAATGTACCATGGAAGCTGACTGTTCAGATACAGGAGTGTGCCTGGAATAACTGTGATCGCCATCCCGGTTGCCTCCAGCTTGAGCAGGGAGGCCATGAAGCCGCCAATCCCACCACCGATAAGACCCATAATAAAGGGCTTCACATAACGCAGATTTACTCCGAAAATAGCCGGCTCTGATATGCCGAGAAATGCGGAAAAAGAGGATGGCAGCGACAAAGCCTTCAGCTTGTTGTTCTTGGTCTTCAGACCAACGGCCAGACAGGCCGCACCCTGAGCGGCCATAGCACTTGTCACAATGGCGTTGAACGGGTTGCTTCCCGTTTGCTCCAGCAGCTGAATCTCCAGAAAGTTAAAGATATGATGCACTCCGGTCACCACAATAATCTGGTTGAAGAAGCCGATCACAAGGCCCGCAATGCCGAGCGGCAGGTCGAGCAGGAATGTAGTTACGTTAAGAACAACCTCTTCCAGCGAATGGAAGATCGGTCCAATTGCAAACAGGCCGAGAATAATCATCACAAGCAGCGTTACGAATGGGGTAACAATCAAGTCTATTGCTTCCGGGATCCTCTTTCTCAAATATCGCTCAAACTTAGCGCCAAGAAGACCGATGAAGAAGGCCGGCAGAACGGAGCCCTGGTATCCAACCACCGGAATAAATCCGAAAATTTCTAATGCCTCCGCTGAGCCGTTCGCAACGCTATACGCATTCGGCAGCGCCGGGTTGACGAGCATCAGTCCGAGAACGATACCCAGCACCGGACTTCCACCAAATACTTTGAATGCGGACCAGGCCACAAGTGCAGGCAGGAAGGCAAAGGCCGTATCAGTCAGCACCTGTGTAAGCATGAGGAAATTCGCCGAAATATCATCCGGGGTCAAACCGAACCAGGCAAGGACTGTTTCTTGTGTCAGCAGACCACGAAGTCCCATGAACAGGCCGGTAGCGACCAATACTGGAATAATCGGCACAAAAACATCTCCAAAGGTGCGGATAGACCGTTGAAACATATTTCCAGATTTTTTCGCTTCAGATTTCAGGTCCTCCTTGCTCGTACTCTCCAGACCCAGAGCTTCCACCGCTTCAAAAATCTGATTTACAGTGCCAGTTCCGAAAATAATCTGATACTGACCGGAATTGAAGAACGCACCTTTAACCTTGTCGATGTTCTCTACTTTGTTCTGGTCGATCTTCTGCTGGTCATGAACCATAATGCGAAGCCGTGTCGCACAATGGGCAAAGGAAGCGATGTTCTCCCTTCCGCCGATGGCTTCTACTACCTGCTTAGCGATTTCACGGTTATCTGCTGCCATATTCAATCCTTCCCTTCTATATCATTTACGGCTTGAGTCAAATCCCATTTAGTGACCTTTAAGCCGGCAATTCCATGATTTGAAAAAAATCGAATTCCTTTGCTGCCTGACTGAGGAAAAATGCGGCTTGTAAACACTTCTTCACCGTCATTGATGAACAGCTCGACGGAGGAGGTGTCTACAAACAGATGAAATTTGACGTTTCTTCCATCCAATCTGCAGGATCGCGCGGTTCCGTACTCACTGCCAATCCGTTCACCAGATGCGGAGCGATCCATCGTAAGCTTGCCAAGCGTCACATCATACCTGATAACCGTGCGCTCGGTTTCACCCACTCGGATCTCCACACCGACCGCTTCAGCATCAATACCTCTGAACTCACATATCAGTTCGTATGCGATTCCGTCTATTTCGTCGTAGGATTTGGTCTCACTGGATAAAGTGTCCTGTACTCCAGCTTGCTTTCCCCGAAGCTTCTTCAGCTCCTCTACAGGCATCTGAGTGAGTTTGCCGTTCCGAAGCTCTAGCGCTCTAGGTAATGTCAGGCAGTGTGCCCATCCATGCTGATCAGTGGGATATCCGATTTCGGGCTGTCCCATCCAGGCAACCAGAATTCGTCGTCCCTGCTCATCCTCCATCGTCTGGGGAGCATAATAATCAAAACCTCGGTCCAACTCATGAAAAACGCCGTGTTCAAACTCCAGGGTCTCCCGATTCAGTGGTTTTCCCGTAATATAACCGGATTGATAAATGTTTTGATAATGATCCCCCTCAGCCTCCAGTCCCTGCGGACAAAAGATAAGAACCCCCTGTCCGTTCAGCTCAAAGTAATCGGGGCATTCCCACATGTAACCAAATTCCTTCAGCCCGGTTCCCAGCTCACCTGCAAACATCCAATCGACCAGATTCGAAGATGTATACAGAACAGCGGTTCCGGTCAGATCCATCCTCTGGGCGCCGATAATACAGCGGTAACCATCCTCGTCTCTCCACACCTTAGGATCCCGAAAGTGCTCTGTGTACCCTTCCGGCACATGGTCGATGAGGGGCTTGTTAAGCTTCGTAATATTTCCTTCTGCGTCCATGACAGCCATACATTGATATGGGCGCCTATTCCAGTTGTCATCCCGGGTGTTTCCCGTATAGATCAAATGCAGCTTTTCGTCCTTCACGATCCCGCTCCCCGAGTAAGCTCCCAGCGAATCATAGGGTGCACTCGGCTCAATGGCAATACCAGCGTTACGCCAAAATGCCAGATCCTTTGAGGCAGTGTGATACCAATATTTGAGACCATGATAGGTGCCCAGCGGGAACCACTGATAAAAGAGGTGATATTCTCCTGCATAATAAGCGAATCCATTAGGATCGTTTAATAGTCCGGTCAGGGGCTGTATATGGTAGGTCTGCCTCCAGCTGCTGTCCTTAACCCGTTTTTGCAATGCAGCGATTTCTTCCAGAGGAGCCTGATCTAGACGGCGGTATTTGAGTTCTCTGTCCATTGCCCTCTCCTTCCCTTTCAATCTGTCCGTTTGCTCTCAATTTGCGATCTATGCTGTGGCAGCTAAATGGAACCGGTTCCAATCAGCTGTAAAAATAATGAACTCAAGTTCCAAAGTTATGCCAAACTACCTTGGAACCGGTTCCGTCGTTTTCAGTATATAAGAGTTTATTTTATGTTGTCAACGCTTTCTCGTTCCATAAATTCATAGTGCAGGATGGTAAGGAGGTCGATTGACTCTTCTTGGACAAGCTTGATCACTTGGCGTGCTGCCAAGCATCCTCCATCCCAATACTTATACTTCACGGTAGTCAGACTAGGATGTATCATCTCCGTTACGTCATAGCCGCCAAAGCCAGTCACTGAAAGATCTTGGGGAATATCAATTCCTCTCATATGAGCGGCCTTCATGACGCCAAGAGCAATATTATCCGTTGCGCACACAATGGCTGATGGACGGTTCGGGCCATCCAATATGCCCGAGGCCGCCTCCACAGCTGCAGACATTCTGAATCCGCTCTCGAAAAAATACGCCTCCGCCTTCTTCTGTTCCTTTAGTGCTTTTTGGAACCCGAGCTTTCGCTGAATCCCTACAGCAACGTCCTTCTCAGTTACACCTAAATACGCTATCCTGTGATGACCCTTGGATATAATATACTGACCGATGTCATAGCCTGCGGCATAATCGTTGTAAATAATGCTGTGCACATCCTGATGCTGCTGTCCGAGAAAAATAACTGGAATCCCTATTTCTTCAACCGCGTTTAAATGGGCTTCCGTAATTTCGGTTGCAAACAGAATAATTCCTGATATTTTTTGCCGAGCCAGATCATATAAGGCTTCGATTTCCCGAGAGAGGTTCTGGTTGGTATTAATAATCATCAGCTGATACCCGTTCTGCCGCAGCTCTTCATCCATTCCGGTCACGGTTTGCGAGACTGAGTAGGAATCGAGGCGCGGCACAATAGCACCAATCATGCTGGTCTTCTTCGCTTTCAGGCTTTGGGCAAAAGAGTTTGGAATATAGCCGGTCTCCTTGATAACCTGTTCGATTTTTCGCCGGGTCACATCACTGACTGACCCCCCGTTTAAATACCGGGATACTGTGCTCTTAGCCACTCCAGCAATTTTGGCAATATCTGAAATGGTGTTCTTCATGTGATTCCCCTCTTCACTTTTCTATGCTCCCCTAAATATAACATGCGGTAAAGCACGCGCAAAACCGAATGGGTTACCCTGCTTAGTTCGTTTTACAATCACTGTGTCCTGACCTCACCATCTGATGCAAAAAATTCCGAGAGAAACTGATAAAACAACTGCTCTGTTGGCAGTAATTTTCGCTGCGTTGGGATGATCACACCTACAGTTCGAGTCACCTCAGGCCCGACGAGAGGAATTTTCACCGTGGAATGTGGAATGCTGTCAACCAAGGTGACCTCGGGCATCAGTGCAACACCCAGTCCTGCGGAGACCAAGCCTTTCAACGCATCGATATCATCCCCTTCGAAGGCAATATGGGGAGTAAACCCGATCTCACTGCAAGCCCTCAGCACAATCTCCCGAAAAATTGTCCCTTCGGGCAGTGTAACGAATGCATCATCCTGCATGTCGGACAATTGAATCGCCGTTCGATCTGCAAGCCGATGCTGAAGCGGCAATAGTGCCACAATACGTTCCGTGAAGAGAAGCTTGGACTGAATCTGCGGATCTTCACCAGGCAGCGGGGCAATCATAGCCAGATTAAATTCGCCATTAATGACACCGTCTATTAAATCCCGGTAAAGGGCCTGTCTCATCTGGAATCTGGCTTCCGGATACCGCTGACGGAAGGCATAGATGACGGTCGGCAGTACATGAGCGGCCAAGCTGATCGGAAATGCAATACGGACAACACCCTTCTCCGGATCCAAATATTCCTTCACTTCTCGTTCCGCCTCACCGATCATATTCATCACTTGCTCTACACGTGCCAGCAGTATTTTCCCGATTGGTGTCAGCTTCACTCGCCGTCCTTTGCGAATAAAGAGATCCACGCCAAGCTCGCTTTCCAGCTGAACGATCTGCCTGCTGACCGAAGATTGGGCAACGTGCAAAGCATTAGCTGCATCGGTTACATGCTCACGCCTCGCAACCTCAATAAAGTAACGCATCTGCCTAATCTCCATGGAACTCTCCCCTCCCCTTATGCGCAAAACGCATTAACTTTATCTTATCTATATATTGAAGCGATGAATTAGTTGAATTTAATATTAAACTACAATCAGATAAAGAGAAATAGGTAAACGACAAATGAATTCACACACATCAAAGGGAGTGGAACAATGAGTTTAGTGAAGGAAGTAGAGCAAGCACCAACGGGGCATGCAGATGCGGCACAGCAATACGTTAATGAGGTATTCGAAACCGTTCAGAAGCGAAACCCGGGTGAAACGGAATTCCATCAAGCAGTCAAAGAAGTTCTGATATCCTTGATTCCTGTTCTGGCCCGTAATCCGCAGTACGTGAAGCACGCTATCCTGGATCGGTTGGTCGAACCGGACAGGCTCGTATCTTTCCGTGTGCCTTGGGTAGATGATCAGGGAAACGTTCAAGTGAACCGAGGATACCGTGTTCAATTCAGCAATGCGATCGGTCCTTACAAGGGCGGGCTCCGGTTCCATCCCTCGGTTAACGCGAGTATTATCAAATTTTTGGGATTTGAACAGATCTTCAAAAATTCGTTAACCGGTCAGCCGATTGGCGGCGGTAAAGGCGGCTCTGACTTTGATCCCAAAGGAAAAACCGACCTCGAAATTATGCGCTTCTGCCAAAGCTTCATGACCGAGCTGTCAAAACATATTGGACCGGATACAGATGTTCCTGCCGGCGACATTGGTGTCGGTGCCAGAGAAATCGGCTACATGTTCGGTCACTACAAGCGGCTGGTCGGTGCGTACGAAGCAGGTGTTCTTACCGGCAAAGGTATTGGATACGGCGGAAGCCTGGGACGTAAAGAAGCCACCGGCTACGGAGCCGTATACTTTGTGGAGCAGATGCTGCAGAATGCGGACCTCAGCTTCAACGGAAGCCGCGTCGTGGTATCAGGGTCAGGAAACGTCTCCATCTATGCCATGGAAAAAGCAATGCAGTTAGGCGCCAAAGTGGTCGCGTGCAGCGACTCCAGCGGCTATATTTATCATGAAGCAGGTATTAACCTGGATACGATCAAACGGCTGAAGGAAGTAGAGAATCGCAGATGCGAGGAGTATGTGCTTGAGCATCCGGATGCGATCTATGTTGCAGGCTGCTCCGGCATTTGGACCATTCCTTGTGATATCGCCTTGCCATGCGCGACTCAGAACGAAATAGACAAAGCTTCCGCTGAATTACTTGTCCACAATGGCGTGAAAGCCGTCGGCGAAGGTGCCAACATGCCTTCTACACTCGAAGCTGTGGATGTCTTCCTCGAAAACAACGTCTTATTCGCTCCCGCTAAAGCGGCGAATGCCGGCGGCGTATCCGTGTCGGCCTTGGAGATGGCACAGAATAGCGCAAGGCTGTCCTGGACGATGGAAGAAGTCGATACGAAGCTGCAACAGATCATGAGTAATATTTATAACGAGTGTATGAGCGCTTCCGAGGAATACGGTCTTGCCGGCAACCTGGTCATTGGTGCCAATATTGCCGGGTTTGTCAAAGTGGCTGATGCGATGATTGCTCAAGGTGTTTAACGTGTGAGCTAATTGCTCAGGGCACCAATGAGAGGAGTATACAAACTTCTCTTAAAAAACATGAAGAATACAAACAGCTGCTGCCGATTACTGGCAACAGCTGTTGTGCGTTAAAGCGATATAATAAAATATCGTTTCTAACGCTTACTTCATACTTACTACAGGACAATGCGTAAGGACAACAACGTTCCAAGCAGAATACTTAGAGCCTGGTCCCTCCTGTGGCATCAATAAATTGACCCGTGATCCATCGTGCCTCCTCAGATGCTACAAACGCAACTACATCAGCGATGTCTTTCGTGGTGCCAACTCTTCCAAAAGCAGACATGGAAGCTGCTTCAGCATGAGCTTCTGGGTTGGCGAGCCATTCCTTGTTCATATCAGTAGCTGTAGTTCCAGGTCTTACTGCGTTAACCGTAATACCTCTTGATGCAAAAAGCGGAGCTAACGCTAAAGTGAGTGTCTCCACGGCTCCCTTCGAAGCTGAATAGATGGAATGCGTCGGACCGGCAACACGAGTAAAGCCAGTAGAAATGTTAATAATTCGACCACCGCTTCGCATAAACGGGCTAGCTGCTTGGGTAAGAAAGTATGGAGCTTTAACATTAACATCTATAACATCTTCAAACGTTTCAATTGATGTCTCTTCAAAAGGAATGGCCGGTGCAATACCTGCGTTATTTACTAAAATATCCAATTTCACAGATCCAATTTCCGAACCAACAGCATCTTCAAATGCAGCCCAGAGTTTTTTCACACCGGAAATACCAGTTGTCAATTCTGCTTCCAGAGCTACAGCCTTTGAGCCCAACGCCTTAATCTCTTCAACAACTTTAAAAGCAGCCCCCCTATTACTGGCGTAATGAACGCCTATAAATTCTGCTCCGCCTGCAGCTAATTTTTTGGCTATTTCAGCCCCCATCCCACGACTAGCCCCTGTGATCAAAGCAACCTTACCACTGAATCTTCCTTCGCTTGTCGACATACGATCTACTCCTTATAAGTTAATTTGAACGATCTTTAATAAAAACTTCTCAAGCATAGCTTCTGGCACTAATCCCATACTTCGCTTTAGCAAATCCATGTTTTCTACATGAAGGAACCTCCTTGAAAAGAATCTCTATGTACGTCGATGGACGACTTCGATCTGATGAACTGTAGATTTAGTAACGACCATTAAGTTAATCTATATTATATGCTTCAATTAAATATTGTCAATATCATAATGACTATTATGTTACGAGTTTATTTTTCATTCTGATACATACTGTCATTGTTCCATTAAAAGGGCGTCAGCTGTATCACATTAGGCGATTACAATACGTTTTTATGATGAAATATGCTATCAATGCAGGCCGGGTATAGCGCCTGATACATGCCAAAAGATCCAGAAGCTCAAAATTATGGTCAAACATGCGCTGACGCAATTTCTTGTCCTGTGGGCTGGCTGCATTTTGTAACGTGTGTTATGATAATGTGGAGTATGAAGATAATAATTGGATAGGAAACAATTTAATATCAATCGTTATAAAACATATTGAGGTGATCTGACTGATGGGACGTAACCGCGAATTCGATGTGGATCAGGCATTGGACGCAGCACTTTGCGTTTTTTGGCGCAAAGGCTACGAGGGCGCGTCGTACACTGACCTAACGCAGGCCACGGGTGTTGAACGCCCCGCGCTTTACTCAGCGTTTGGCAACAAGGAGGCTTTGTTCCTCCGAGCTCTTGAGCGTTATTACAAGCATTATCATGATTTCTTTCCAACAGCAATGGAACTGCCGACCTCACGGGAGGTAGTCGCACACATCTTTCGCGGTGCCGCAGAATTGCAAACTCGTTACCCGGATCATAAGGGATGTTTATATGTACACGGTGACTTGGCTGGCTCAGACGATGCCGAACCTATTCGACGTGCACTGATTAATGCGCGTGCCGATGGAGAAGCTTCGCTGCGTGATCGTTTAGAGCGGGCAAAGAAGGAGGGAGATTTACCGGAAACGGCGAACTGTACTGTGCTAGCTGCATTCGTAATGGCTGTGCTCCATGGTATGGCTGTTCAAGCCAAAGCTGGCTTCAGCCGCAATATGCTAGAGGCTGTGGCTGAGCAGGCTCTCTCTACCTGGCCTAGTAGTAATTCATCTACACTTTCCAGAGAAGTTCATCCTAATTCTTAGTGCTGCGAAATCTCCTCCATTAGATCATAGTGCTATTGGGTTCTTCATCAGATACATGGCTACAGCAGCGAGCGATCAGGACGGACTAACAAAGCATTCACCAGCTTAGCAAAGAAATACAAAAAAGGCTTCCGATATTGGAAGCCTTTTGCTTTTTTGGATCTCTGATTATCTTTCGTAAATCTATCATATGATAATGGCCAACAAAGTAATATATTCTATGAAGGTTAAGGTTTATGGACGCAATACTCCCTTTTTAAAGAACTAACTGCGTGGGTTAAGGATTGCGAGGATCTGATGATCCTCCCATTTTCCATTAATATGAACATTCTGTCGAGCGATGCCCTCTTTTTGAAAGCCAACCTTCTCAAGCACTCGAATTGAAGCGATATTATGCGTCATTGCCCCTGCTTCAATTCTATGTAATTTCAATTCATTGAAGCCATAGTCCACGGCTAGCCGAACAGCCTCTGTTGTATAGCCTCTACCGTTATTTTTTTGATCTAAGTCATATCCGATATATGCACTTTGAAGAGGGCCCCTCATCACTTGGAAAAGGCTGACCGTCCCCACTAACATATTATCGGAGTTTGTAAAGATCCCAAAATCATATGCTTGGTCATTCCGCCTATTTTCGACCTGCTTTTGGATACGATTAAGCTGTCCTTCCATCGTATAAAAATCGTCCGTACGTGTAGGAGCGTAGCTTTCAAAAAAATTACGGTTCTCTTTCTGCAACTGGAGTAGTCCAGCGGCGTCATCGACGGAAATATATCTAATATGTATGTTGTCGCTTCTCAAAGTGAGCCACTCCTCTTTTAAAAATAAGTTATTAACCATTTCTCTCTGCAATTTTGTTGGTTTCTTTTATTACAATTGCGTACATACCAATAGGCTTATTTAGAAACAATTCTCTATTAGCTTCTTCGTTTGGTTGCTCTTTACTGTCTACTCTTCCTTAATATTATATAAAATGAACTTCAGTAGAATCAATTTCATAATATCTTTAGCTGCTTCAATCTACTAACATACGTTTCAGAGTAAAGAAGAGAACCCTCGATACATCCATGCTTGCAATGAATCAAGGGTTCTCTTCTATTCCCTTAGATTTACTTTATAACATTTATTCCTAACAGCACCAGAATCCCCATTCCGACAGCCCATACGACGATGGCAATCGTCTGCCAAATCATCACATATCGTTTCGATGCACCCGACGCGATACAGACTAATGCCGCGATATGGTCTCCGATCAACAAAGGACCTAGAAGCGACACTCCGGGAACACCGTACTTTTGGAATAGATTCTGTCCGCGTTCTAGACGTTTATTTTGTTTTTCTTGTTTACGTTCGGACGATTTTCTTCCTTGCAGCCACTGCCTTACGCGATCACTAGCCAGGATAACAACCATAACCGAGATCCAGTTTCCGACGATTGCCGCTACGATCGTCATCACTGCAGGGAACCCGACCGCAATCCCTACAGGTACGGCAAAGTATCCTTCGAGAAAGGGGATCATTCCTACGAGCATAACCCCCAGGAATTGTAATATCGGATTCGAATCTTGCAGCTGTTGCAAAAATTGTTCCAACTTGCCATCATCCTTTTCTAATATTTGTTGAATTCTGCTTCCATTAGATCTTATAAGCCTTCATCGCTTTTCTAAGCTCCTTGATACTAGGGCGTTTGCCATACATCAGTACCCCGGTGCGATAGATCTTGGCCGACAACCAGCCGAACACCAGAATCGACGCAACCAGAAGGATGAGCGACACCCAGATTTCCCATACCGCAATTTCACCCATACCGATTCGAAGAATCATCACCGTTGGAGAAGTAAACGGAACGAAGCTTGAGATTTGCACGAGCAGGCTGTTCGGCGTACTAAGGCTGAAGATTCCAATATAAAAAGCAACTAAGGACAGCATCGTCATTGGTGTCAGCGCCTGGCCCAGCTCTTCGGTACGGCTGACAATGGAGCCGATGGCTGCGAACAGAACCGCATACAGGAAGAAGCCCAGAATATAGAATAAGAATCCATAGATCAGTACATCCAGATTCATAGTGGACAGGTCGATATCAATACTGCGAAGCAGCTCGATATTATGCGGCAGCATCAAGTTTCCGAAGATCACAAGTCCGAAGATTCCGATCTGCGTCAGGCTGAGCAGGAAGATCCCGATGATTTTGCCAAACATTTGTGTCAGCGGCGATACGCTCGTAATAAGAATCTCCATAATCCGCGAGCTCTTCTCTGCCGTAATTTCAGAAGCAATCATATTTCCGGTCATAATGATCGAGAAGAAGAACAGTATCATAAGTACATATACAAAGATATAATCAACAGCTGCACTTTCCACATCTGCTCCAGAACCAGCTGCAGCATCCTCTTCCACGCTTACCTCCTGAACATCAACGACAGCCGGTACGCTGATCGCTTCAATCTGCTCAGGACTAAGCGCATCCTGTACGATCGATTTGGTCTTTGCATTTTGCAATCCAGTTTGAATGGTTGTCATGACTGCCGGGGACGGATTCGCATCCTCTGCATAATAGGTAGCCATTGGTGCTGTACCGTCTCCTGCAGCATGCAGCTCAACATATCCCTCAATCACTTCATCCGCGAGGTCTGTCTTGAGCTCTGGCGCATCTGCCTGTTCATAGGTTATGAAGTGGAGAGCCGGCACCTGCTGACTGGCCACAAACTCCTCAAGCGCCTGAGCCGATGCCTGCTGCTCACCCACGACAAGCCCGATCGCCGGGATATCGGCGGGAGCATTGCCCCCACTCTCTCCGTCATTGCCTGCAAACATATCAATTACATAAGGGATATTCATGCCGATGGTCATCAGTATAGCCAGAATCAATGTCGTTATTTTAAAAGCCTTCGTCTTGGCCTTCTGCTTGTAAGTAAAACCGATAATCGTCCCGAGTTTATTCATGTCCGGTTCCTACCTCCTTGATAAAGATTTGGTTAAGCGTAGGTTCTTTAATCTCAAAATGCTCGACCGTCGATTCCTGGAGTGCTTTTTGCAGAATCAATTGAGCCGCATCGGAGGAAGAGATTGTGATCAGATATCCTTTATCCATCTCTTCTACACGAGTTACGCCTGCAATCTTCTCAAGTCCGTTCAATCTATCCGTTGTTACAAGACGCACATGCTCCCGCGGATACCGTGATTTGACCTCCTGTATATTCCCCTGCACGACCGTGTTCGAACGATGGAGAATGGTGATGTTCTTACACAGCTCTTCCACATGCTCCATCCGGTGGGTTGAGAACAGAATCGAGGTGCCTTGATCCCGAAGCTCCTTGACCGTCGCTTTGAGCAGCTCGACATTAACCGGATCCAGTCCACTGAACGCTTCATCGAGGATCAATATTTGCGGATTATGCACGACAGCAGCGATAAAGCCCATCTTCTGCTGATTCCCTTTGGACAACTCTTCGATCCGTTTATCGTAGTACTCGGGGACTTCGAACCGCTCCAGCCAGTATCGTAGGCTCTGATCCGCGTCCTTTGCATTCATACCGCGCAGCCTGCCCAGATAGTTAATCTGCTCACTGACCTTGACCTTTGGATACATTCCGCGCTCTTCGGGCAGATAACCCATCATATGCTGCAATTCAGGGCTGTATTTTTTGCCGTTGTACAAAATATCTCCGCCGTCAGGGTAGATTAGCCCCAGCACCATGCGCATCGTTGTTGTCTTCCCCGCTCCGTTGGCACCAAGCAGGCCGTATATTTCTCCTTCGCCTACTGTGAGTGTTACGCCGTTTACCGCTGTCTTGTCTCCGTACTGCTTCATTACTTGGCTCAGTTCTAATCGATTCATCGTATCTTCTCCCCCTTTTTCGTCTCCCAGCCTGTCGGACCATATCCTTCAATCCAATAGGCCAATATTTCATCCAGCTCTAGAATTCGGGCCTTCACTGGTGTAATGCCGGATTCGGATAGAATTTCCATGACGTCGCTCGTATGTGTCGTCACAATACGGCGGATACGCCCAGTCTCCTCTGACCAATCCACAACTCCCGGCAGATGCGCCGGCTTCATATCACCCTCGTACCAAATTTCTCTCCAGCTGTCCAGAAGCAGATCTTTCTCCACCATCCCGAGGGTATGCCCTCGATGCATGAGGATAATATAGTCAGCAAGCCGACGGATTTCATCAAGGATATGAGTTGCAATGATGACAGTCGTATTCCCTAGATCCATATAGCGCTGGAGTTCTATTATCATCTGCTTCCAAGAGAAGGGGTCCAGTCCCGAAGAAGGTTCATCCAGGATGAGCAGCCTAGGCTGTACGGCCAGCGCTGCTGCAATTTCATACTTCCTGCGCTCCCCCTTCGACATCTTCTTCAGCTTGGACTTGGTAGGAACCTCAAACTTGCTCAGCAGTTCTTCGAACAAACCTTGGTTCCAATTGGGATACCAATAAGCCCGAAATTCAGCCGCTTCCATTGCCGTCATATGATCTTCATCTAGAATGGATTTCTCTGTTACCGAACTGATCTTCTCTCGAAGCTCTGGTGGAAGCTCTCCTTCCACTTCACTTCCGTACCAGAGGATCCTCCCCGAATCAGGCATGACAATCTTCTGCAGCATATTGAGCAGCGTGCTCTTGCCCGATCCGTTATGACCTACTATGGCATATATATATCCCTCGGCCAGCTCCATATTAATGGGCCCGATCGTTTTCTCTTTTCGGGATTTATATACCTCTTTCATTGTTATTACGGGAGCTTCTGTCATGACTGCTTCTCCTCCTTACCATCGTAGACCTCACGGAGCACCTCACTAAACCATGCGGCCAGCTCTTCCTTCGTACTGCCAACGGAGATGCCAACCTTGGCTGCCTGAACAAGCGCATCCTTAACTGCCGTCAGCTTGAACTCGTTTCGCTCCTTCATGCCGACTTCAGCTACAAAAGTACCCGTGCCTTGTTTTGTACGAAGAAGCCCTTCATTCTCCAGATCCTGATACACTCTTCGCACGGTAATTACACTGCAGCTTAGACTGCCTGCGAATTCACGAATAGACGGCAATAGCGTTCCCTCCTTAACCTGACCGGATATAATTAGTGAACGTAGCTGACTTTCAATCTGATGGTACAAGGGCTCCGCACTGTTCTCGTTAATTTGAATAGGTATATTCACAGGTTGCGCACCCCCTCAGCCTGTATAGGTTCATCCTTCATTGTTCTCATTTGTTCGTCTCCGTCCTGCTTCCTTAACTCAAATCCCTTTGTAACAATTGTCTACGAGTCAACTTGAAGCTGATCGTAAGACTGGCTCCAGCGATGAGCAGTATCCCCCACATCATCGGCGATAATAAACCATAATCCGCACTTTGCTGAAGTGTAATTTTAATCAAATTCTGGTCGAACATCGCAGCTAGCAATGATACGAGCAGAGTGAATAGCATCAGAGCCATGGTTTGAACAAAATATCGCTTGCCGCTGCAATTAAATTCCCAGTAGAAGTAGATCGAGTTAATGAACAGCCCGTACCCAATCCACATGATTGTGAACGCCAGGACCCCCGATAGTCCAAATTGCTCTCCTCGAAGAGCTGCTGTATAGATCAAGCTGAAGAATGCAATTCCGTTAATTACAAAAGTGATCAGCATTTGAATGATACGATTCAAGAGAAGGGCATCCACAGGAACAGGAATCCGTCTCATATAAGCAAGCATTTGTGTATATGAATCTTCCTGTAAATAACGAAAGGACCTTCTTGAGAAGAAAAAGCCTAAGAATGGAACAAAAATAAGAAAAAAGTTATCTCCCATTAACGTATAGCCTTTATCCTTCAGTGCTTCATGCATGGAGGCGCCGCACATAATTGCCGCATACGCTGTGAACAACAGAGTCCAGATCCATTGAAGCCAATCTCGCCCCATTTCCTGCCTCGTCATCCACCAAGCTTGCTTCCTTACTTTCGAACTCATGCTGTATATCCTCCTCACCATTCCAGGTGTGATTACTGTATATATCTTTATACACACTATACAAACTAAGCTCATACCAAGTCAACCTCTTTTTGTAAAAAAAACGAATGTACCCGCCTTTAAGCGTTACATTCTTTGTGTTTGTATATGGAAAAGTATTCACACGTCTCTCACAGGCACAGCAAACTCCCGCCGCAGCACATCAACAAATGCGCTCTGAACAGGTGACTGCCACCTGCTGCCATGATAATAAGCCTGGCTGTATATCTTCGTCGGCATTTGGATCTCCCGATAGATAAGCTGCCCCTTTGCTTCAGCTTCCTTCACAACCATATGCGGCAGTATAGCAATGCCTAATTGAGCCATAACCGATTGTTTGATCACCTCGATGCTCGAGCTCTCCAATGTGCGTTCAGGAGCAGCCCCATTCTCCATGAGCACCCTATGGACCAGCTTGCGATAGCTGCACTCCGGCTCTGTATATATAAAGGGATATTGCTGCAGCAATTGATGATAGCTTTGATCTGTATGACCCTCAGGGAGAATCCAGCCAAATTCCTCCTGACGAAGCAATATCGCCTTCACCCCATCATATTCCAGCTGTTCTCCAATTCGAAAAACAATATCTGTCTCGCCTTCTCTCAGCCTTTGCAGCTCATTAACACCTGATGAAGCTTCAATAGTAATATTCACCTTCGGATACTGTTCCTTGAACCTCTTGAGTATTCCAGGCAGTAGATATACAGCAACCGATTCATTCGCTGTAATGCTCAGGCTTCCGGCCACTTCGTGCTTCTCTCTGGATATCTCCTTCGCCTTCTCATAGATGACAAGCAGCTCAATGGCATACTGGTGAAATCGTTCGCCCGGCTCAGTCAGGATCGTCTTCTTGCCAAGACGGTCAAACAGACGCAAGCTCAAATCCTGCTCCAAGGACTGAATATGCATCGTAACGGTGGATTGCGCATAGCTAAGCGCTTCTGCCGCTTTGGAGAAGCCTCCGTGCTTCACTACAGCACAAAATGTTTTGACATGCTTGATATCCATAGCGATGCTCCTTTTATATCATCCTTTGCGAACAACCTTATCGGATCTTCTGATGATCATTATACCACCTGCTGTATTACAATAAATGAAATTCAAGATGTGAGGAGATCCATTAACCCATGAAAAAAACGGAGTACCATGTGGCGATCGTCGGCGCTACCGGAGCTGTCGGAACCAAAATTAAAGAACTGCTTGAACAAGACACCCAATTTGCAATCGGTCAATTGAAGCTTCTCTCCTCTCGGAGATCTGCAGGTACACTCATCCCGTTTCGGGATGAAGTGATTCAATGTGAAGAGCTGACAGCGACCAGCTTTGAAGATGTGGATATTGCGTTTTTTAGCGCTGGCGGTGAGGTGTCACGGCAATTTGTGCCTATCGCAGTGAGAAGCGGGGCAATCGTTATAGATAATACAAGTGAATTCCGTATGCATAAGGAAGTGCCGTTAGTTGTTCCCGAGGTCAATCCACATGTGCTGCAGACCCACCAAGGCATCGTATCCGTACCGAACTGCTCCGCCCTGCAAATGGTCACTGCTCTTACACCTATACACCACACTTACGGTCTCGAACGCATTATTGTCTCCACCTATCAGGCCGTATCCGGTTCAGGTGTCGGGGCAATCACGGAGCTGTTGTCCCAAGCCCAAGCCTCTCTTCAGGGAGAACCTGCTCAAGCTAACCTGCTGCCTGCCAAGAAGGATCAGAAGCATTATCCGATCGCATTTAACGTTTTGCCCCAGGTCGATGTATTCACAGACAATGACTATAGCTACGAAGAGCAGAAGATGATGGATGAAACTAAGAAAATCATGGAACTGCCCTTCTTAAAAATGGCTGCAACCTGCGTTCGTGTTCCTGTCGTCACTGGCCATTCCGAATCTGTATATATTGAGCTGGCAACACCTGCGTCCGTAAGTGAAATTCGTGAGCTGCTGTCCCAATCAGCCGGTGTTGTCGTACAGGATAACCCTGCAGAGCAGTTATACCCCACGCCGCTACAGGCAGCAGGAAGCCCTGATGTATTCGTTGGCCGGATCCGCAAGGACCCGGATATTCCTAATGGATTCCATCTATGGATCGTTTCTGATAACCTACTCAAAGGCGCTGCGTGGAATTCACTCCAAATCGCCCACAGCCTGATGGAACAGGATCTTATTTAATTTCATTATCTTTGCCTATAGAAAAAGGCCAGCCAACAACGTGAACATGTTGTTGGCTGGCCTTTACAATACAAGATTATATTCTCTTCAATAATTTAACCTGATCAATGCTATATGCTACGAATATTTAATCTTGTGAATCATCCTAAGCACCTATAATGACTTCCCATACAGGCTTGGTATGACCGCCCGGATACATCACATAGAGAAGCGTATAGACAACAACCCCCGTAATGGCTGTAAAAAACCATACCATTGAGGTCACTCTTCCGAGCTTCCGATGCTTCGCATATTTCTCCTTGAAGCCCCAGACCAGGGTCGTAATCCCGAATACAGCAGCCACTGTTGCCAATATAATATGAAAAATCAAAAATACATGGTAGAACAGCTTCAAATCATCTGGTCCACCCCAGGAGGTATTACCAACAATAAAGGTACGGGAAGAATAGATGATAAAAAACAGGATCGCTGCCCAAGCTCCGGCAATCATCATTTTCTTATGTGCCTCTCGCTTACCCTTTACGATGAGATACCAGCCAATCCCTACCAGCACCGCACTGATCACAATAAAGGCGGTGCTTAGTGTTGGCAGTATGAAATCCAAGTCCATGTCTCTTCCCCCTCGAGTCTTCACCTGCTTGTAGTCGTTCCTTGAATGCCTTCGTGAATCGATCGCCCTTATAGACACCTTTATGCTTCAGTTCTGCCTGATACTTGTAAGGGAATATTCTCGTCATCCTCCTGACTTTCCTTCCGATACCACTGAAAGAACACGTATGCCAGCATCACGCCGAATATCAGCTCCTGGATCATCTTCATCACAATGCCGCCGACCTGCTGATCCTGCTGTGCGGTTGACAGGAAATTGAAGAACGAAGGGCCTCCGAGACCCTGCAGGCGAAGCTGCGTTTCTGGTGATACACAGTATCCCATCGCTGCTACCCAAGCATTAGGATTGCTATAGGTCTCATAGATAGATTCTGAGGCGAAAATAATCAGTCCGCAGGCTGGCGTAAGCAGCACCATGTTGAGGAAGATATATCCGATCTTGTGTAAACCTGATCCCCTGTCCCGCTCCGGTATCGGATGCACTAGCGATCCCCACATCAGCATGGCAGTAATGAACAAGACGATGTAATACAGCCGGTGCACGGTGAAATTGAGCATGACGTAATCATGAATGACCGGAATGTGATAGAAGGAGAATAGTCCATTAAACAGCAGTGCCGCTACGATCGGATGGGCAAGAAATGAAAACCACCGAACAGGACGATAATCCAGCGCTTTACGCCAGACCCATGCCGGGATTCCTCTCATAATGAGAGGTGGAGCCGCAATATAGGATAAGGCCATGCTAAGCATATGGAAGGTAAACATCGTATGGCCAAACAAGCTGATCGGACCGCCCTGTGCCATATACAAGATGAGCATCCCGCATAGAAACATCACTTTTTGCCGTGTCGTTGCCTTCTCACTTCCTCTTGCCTTCTCGGCAACCGGACCAATCACAACAAAATAAAGTGCAGTCATCATAATCATAAAAGCCAAAAACAGCGGGCTCCACAGATCATTAAAGCTGAAATATTGTAGACCGAGCATGACTCTCCTCCTCCTGCCTTACTCCGCGTAGAAGAATGGTAATGATTGGCTTTACGAAAATTCGAAAAGGCGGCGAAAGATTCGCCGCCTTCTTGCCTCACTTACCACCACATCCACAATAAGGCGGTAATAATGGCCGTAAAGGCCACGAAGAATCCGAATGCCATAAAGATGAGCGGGATCAGATGCCCTTTGTCCTTCATATGCATCCAATATGCCATCTGAATAATGACCTGAAGCACAGCCATGACCAGCAAAATAATAATCGTAAACGTATTATTCACACCGCCGGCGGCCACTGCAGCAAATGCAATTAGCGTAAGCGCGATCGAGAATATAAAGGCAACAATATGCTTCTCCGGTCCCTCCGGACGATGGCGATGCTTAACACCTTCCGCGCCCGAGCTTGATTGACCATTACCCGCCATGGATTAAACCACCTTCCCAAGCAGATATACGACCGTAAAGATGAAGACCCAGACCACGTCGATAAAGTGCCAATAGATCGCCGACACATAAATCTTCGGTGCGGTTACGACCGTTAATCCTTTTTTGTACAGCTGTCCAATGAGAAGTCCGATCCAGCCTAGACCGAAGGCAACGTGAGCCCCGTGAAAGCCGACCAGCGTGTAGAACGCCGAACTGAATGCGCTCGTTGTC
Organism: Paenibacillus sp. TCA20; assembly: GCF_000732325.1. Classification (GTDB taxonomy): domain Bacteria; phylum Bacillota; class Bacilli; order Paenibacillales; family Paenibacillaceae; genus Paenibacillus; species Paenibacillus urinalis. The sequence goes on along the minus strand of NZ_BBIW01000004.1, from coordinate 305,801 downwards.
ATACCAAATTCTTTATGAACAACATATTCGTAGAACTCATAGATTTCGATACCTAGAAAGACGAGTCCAAGCAGAATGGTAACCCCGAGCCAGCTAATGAGCGCTTTGACGTTATGCTTATGCATCGCTTGAATCGCAAATACGCTCGTCAAGCTGCTCACCAGCAGAGTGAAGGTTGCCGCTGCAACCAAGGGAAGATGAAACAGATCATTTGCTGTTGGTCCATCCAGTGTCTGGTTGCGAAGCGCCAGGAAGGTCGCGAATAGCGTACCGAACAGAACTGCTTCTCCGCCCATGAACAGCCAGAAGCCAAGAATCTTGTTGCGGCCCTCCAGCGTTGCTTTTTCCGGTTCATGAGGCAGCTGACCATTTACAGCTTCTGCGTGTGGGTTTGTCATGCTTTTGCCCCCTTATCTTCCAGTTCCTCAGGCTCGATATGCCATCCATGGTCGTCATAGAGTGAGCGAACGATCATACAACCGAAGGTAATCCCCAGACCAATAATGACGACAATATAGTTATTGAACATAAAATTCATGAATGCATTGCCGAAGTCATCATTCGTAAACATCAGACCGAGACCCGCGATGAATATCCCTACGGACATTAGAAACGGTAATATGGTCGCCGAAGGCATATGGATCGGTCCGACCGGCTCAGCCGGAGTCATCTCTGAATGGCCAGCCATCTTCTCTTTCCAGTAAGCATCAATTCCGCGTACGAGCGGAGTCTGTTTAAAGTTGTATTCTGGCGGAGGAGAAGGAATCGTCCATTCTAGTGTACGTCCATCCTCCCAAGGATCGTTGCCAGCATCAGCAGGCTTCAGTGAAGTCTTAACGATATTCACCAGGAACAAAATGACGCCTACACCCATCATGAGTGCACCAACCGTACTGATCAGGTTCAGCATGTCAAAGCCCTGATTCGGTGCGTAGGTTGCAACCCGGCGCTGCATCCCCATCAGACCGAGGAAGTGCTGAACGAAGAACGTAAGATGGAAGCCGATAATGAAGATCCAGAACGTAATCTTGCCCAGCCCCTCTTCGAGAACACGTCCGAACATCTTCGGCCACCAGTAGTGCAGACCGGAGAACAGTCCGAGGACAAGGCCACCTACAATGACGTAGTGAAAGTGCGCGACGACAAAATATGTATCATGGAACTGAAAGTCTGCCGGTGCAGAGGCGAGCATGACGCCGGTTACCCCGCCCATGACAAAGGTAGGAACAAAGCCGATCGCGTACAGATTCGCAGACGTGAACCGGATTTGTCCGCCCCACATTGTAAACAGCCAGTTAAAGATCTTGATCCCCGTAGGTACCGCAATCAGCATTGTTGAGATCGAGAACAAGGCATTCGCTACCGTACCCATCCCTGTTGTAAACATATGATGCGCCCAAACCATGAAGCCAAGGAACGCAATCAGAATTGTTGCAAATACCATGGAGCTGTAACCGAACAATCTCTTTCTGGAGAAGGTCGGAATAACTTCGGAAATGATTCCGAATGCCGGCAGAATCAGGATATATACTTCAGGGTGACCGAAGATCCAGAATATATGCTGCCATAATACCGGGTTACCTCCACCTGCAACATCGAAGAAGTTAGCTCCGAGTATTCGGTCAAAGGTTAGTAGAACAAGACCCACCGTAATGGCTGGGAAAGCAAACAGAATAATGGCGGATGTTATAAATGTCGTCCAGGCAAACATCGGCATTCTCATAAAAGACATCCCGGGTGCACGCATCGTAATAATCGTAGCAAGGAAGTTGATGCCCCCGATCAGCGTACCAAGACCTGCAATCTGGAGACCGATGGTGTAGAAATCGACACCGTGTGTTTTGCTGTACTCCGTGCTTGATAGCGGGACATAGGATGTCCAACCCGCGTCCGGAGCACCCCCCATCAACCAGCTCAGATTAAGCAGCAATCCCCCGAACAGAAAGGTCCAGAAGCCGAGCGAGTTCAGAAAAGGAAACGCAACGTCCCTTGCCCCGATCTGCAGCGGAAGCACCGCATTCATCAGAGCAAAAATAATCGGCATAACGCCGAGGAAGATCATTGTCGTCCCATGCATTGTAATCATTTCATTAAATGTCTGGGTGGTCATTATTTCATTGTAAGGAATAATTAATTGAAGACGAATCAGAATAGCTTCAATTCCACCGATCCCGAAGAACAAGCCTCCTGCCGCCAAGTAAAGAATCGCGATTTTTTTGTGGTCAACGGTCGTCAGCCAATCCATAATTCCCGTATACCGTTTAACCGTATGAGCGTGAGCCAAGTTCAAGTACCTCCTTCTCAATCCGCACTGTTCGTTTCATAATCCAGCTTGTAATCGGCCAAATACTCGGCTATAGCATCGACCTCTTCCGTGGTTAGTCCAAGCTCTGCCGGAGACGGCATCTCATTGCCCGGTTTGACAGCCTGCGGATCATGAAGCCATTCTTTGAGGTTCTCCTCTACAGGTGCACCCTCCTGACCTTCACGTTCATTCAGAAGCATGCTCGCGATGGATTCCCTGCCGCCGATCCCAGTAAGGTTCGGACCTAGAGGACCGCCTTGATCGCCCACAGCATGGCAGCTCAGGCAAGCAGACTTGAATTTCTCAGCAAGCTGCTCATCTTCAGGCAGAACAGCCGGCGCCTGCATCGCAGTCACCCAATTATCAAATTCTTCTTGGCTGACAGCCTTAACCTTGAATTCCATATATGCATGGGATGGTCCGCACAGCTCAGCACACTTCCCGCGGTAAACGCCTTCATTCGGTGCAGAGAAATGGAATTTGTTCAAGGTTCCGTCGAAGTTCGTGTCAATCTTGCCCGCCAGGGACGGTACCCAGAAGGAGTGAATTACATCATTACTTTCAAGTACAAATGAAATCGTCTTATCGGTTGGAATGATGAGGTCTTGTGCGGTCGTCACACCCAGATCAGGATAGCTGAATTCCCACCAGTACTGGTGAGCGGTCACTTTAACCTGAAGGGCGTTTTCGTCTTTGGTGTAGTCCTTGCCTAAAGCGGAGAGCTGCTGAACGGTTGGAACAGCCAGTATAATGACAAGCACGAGAGGAATAACGGTCCATATAATCTCCAGCTTGTGATTACCTTCCACCTGTTCAGGAATTTCATTCTGTCCTGGCCTGCGCCGGAACTTGATCAATACAAAGGCCGCAATCGCAAACACCACAAGGAGTACGACGACCATGATCGTTATGGCAAGCTTCATTAGATCAAGCTGCCCTTGTGCTACGGGACCCTGCGGTCTCAATACAGACAAATCCTCACGGCCGCAAGCGGACAATAACAATGAGAATGCTGCCAGCAATGGGAGGATTCTTTTTCCGTGCCGCCACCTTTTCATCACCTATCTACCCCACTTTTCCCAATTTCGCTGATTACCATCTGGTTCCAAAAAGCGAGTATTCTACCTGCTCTAGTACCTTTGTTGTAATCCTGTAAATTAATACAATCACTTATTAAATATAAGTCGACCCCCTGTTTTTGTCAATCTTTAGACACATGTTCACAAATTGTTCAAAAAGTCTCAAAAACCGCGCCATTATTATGTTTGTTAACGATTTCACGACTGAATAACAGAGCGATAACTCATTGTTTTCTTCCAAATTACGGATAATACGGGAACTTTCGAGCAAGTTCCGCGGTTTGCTGATTTATGTAGTTTAGTGCAAATAAATTGCTGACAACTCTAGCAATCTATTTATAGAATGCATCTCTCTTTTTTGCTATCTCAGCACATGAAATGCCATCTCATTTCTAATTTCATCCATCATTTACCACAAAAGAAAACCCGATCCTATGCAGAAGCGGGTTACAAAGAAGCCCGAAGTACCTTAATGAAAATATTACATAATTACCATTCAGAACTAGCTTTTGTTCTAACTTATACGGTTAGCAGGAGAGGGCCATCCTTTGTAATGGCTACCGTATGCTCATACTGGGCTCCGATGCTGCCATCCGCAGAACGGATCGTCCAGCCGTCATCTTCCCAGTAGACGGCACCACTCGGCCCCATAGTTAGAACAGGCTCTACCGTGATAACCATCCCCTCTTCAAGCCGGATGCCTTGACCAGGCTTGCCATAAGGGAAAATGTCCGGCTGCTCATGCATGATACGGCCAATGCCATGTCCAACCAGCGGCTTGACGATCCCGTAGCGCCACGGCTTCACGCATTTTTCAATTGCGTAACCGATGTCACCTACCGTCTTGCCCGGCAGCGCTTGCGCAATCCCCTGCTGCATAGCCTTTTCCGTCCGTTTCAGAAATCTCGCGGTCTTGGCATCGGTCTTTCCTACCGCATAAGTCCATGCAGAATCCGCCAGCCAGCCATCCTTGTTGACCACCATATCAATGGTTACTACATCTCCATTGACTAGAGCTGTATCGGAAGGGAAGCCGTGACATACAATTTCATTCACTGATGCGCATATCGCATAGGGATAGCCTTTATACCCCTTCTGTTCCGGCGTTGCACCCTGTTCGGCAAGGAAGTACTCAACAAAGTTATCGATCGCTTGGGTTGTTATTCCTGGCGTAAGCATGGATTCGATCCTTCGGTGACAAGCCTTCAGGATCCTCCCTGCCTCCCGCATGTACCCGATTTCCTCTTTTGTCTTCAGGATCACAGACATCTCAGGTCAGCCCCTTCCCGTAGTGGCGCTAACTCTATGTATATGCATGCTCACGCGCAAAAAAAACCGCCTCTCCTGCATTCCATTCACAGGCGGGCGGTTCTATTCAAATAAGAACAGTATATTCAGATGCTTGATTACAGTAGTGACGCAAAATTGAAGAATCAGGAGACTGAGGAATTCAGTCTTGTCAGTTCACGCTCGACGACGAGTGTAAGCTCCTCTTCGTACCCTCCTGTTATCCGGTATTTTTTCACATACTCCTTCACGAATTTTTTAGGATCCTTCGGCCTGAAAATCCGAGTCATTTCTCGTAAACTTTCTTTGACCTCATTATGACCTTTTGTTGCCATGATAACTCCCTCCCAAAACGTTCAAAAGTAAATGCTCCGTTTAGAGAATCCGTAGAAAAAAAGATCTAAGTGATACCATGAAGAAGTGTGTGCAGCTGTAATTAGCTTCAGGCCGGGAATCCCTGACTTAAACAGGTACCTGACATTATAAATACCCGAAATGATTCTTTTTGAACCACACTTCTATTGTATCATATTCAAAGCTTGCGTACAGCTTTCCAGAAATATCAATTTTGTAAAATACAAATCAAATGTTCAGTACCATTTTCCATATATAATGTATCGGCAAATGTTTGCTCCGGATTCAGTCCTATGACGCGAATACCAATCGTTTACATACCTTTATTATGCCGTGAACACGGATAGTTATGCGCCGAAACGGAGAACCTATCCTACTGAAGTAAGAGCTTATAGCCGTTTGTATAAGCTGCTGCACTCCCTAAGATCCATTGATTTCATGTAATAAAATAAGTTCAAGGAGGCTCCACATATGAGCAGCAAGGATAAGGACATGCTCCCGATCACGCGGGAAAAGGTTGAGGTAGATGGTGTATATACCAATGAGCGGGGGCTGACGGAGCATCTGCACAGAGGACAGCATTTTCCGCCGGACCCGATTCATGGAGCCACGGAATGGGAGCTGACGGAGTTTGCGTTTGAGAATCATCATGAAGGCAGAACAGACGAGCGCCTCGTTCCCAAAGAGGATGATGAGAATAAAAAAGGCAAAATAACAAGCCCGCGGCGTCAATTTCAGGGCGGAAGCTGACAGAGTTAGAGAACACATATCACTGTTCCTTCATGGAAGAGTGATATTTTTTTATTTAGATGGTTGTTCAACTCCACGCCTCTCTCTCATATGATGCTTAAAGAGAGATGGACAAAGGAGGAGGATACTTGATGTCCCCATTCAAATCATCGACCGGTCTTGATGAGAATATTGCAGGTGCACTGTGCTACTTCTTCGGTTTTATCGGAGCCATATTGCTGCTTGCGCTTGAGAAGCGGAGCCGTTTCGTTATGTTTCATGCACTTCAATCCTTGTTTGCCTTCGGTGCTGTTGTCGTCGGTCATGTACTCAGCGGCTTGATCCCTTTGCTTGGACCCCTGCTTGCTTCGCTGCTGTCACTGCTTGGTGTGGCGATATGGGTGATAATGCTGGCGGCAACTCTGCAAGGGAAATGGCTCAAGCTTCCTCTAGCAGGTGATCTTGCAGAGAAGCAGATGCGCAAGCTGTAGTCCCCCTAATGAGCAGAGCAACTGGTGCTTATACTTTGCCGCCTGCCTGCCCCCAGCCGCTTCATAACACATAAAAAAACCGCTGATGATCCTAAGCAGGATAACCAGCGGCTATATTTATAATAGAAGATTAGACCGATTCCGTTGTCGTGTCCGGCTCAGCCTTTTTCTGCGGTTTGGGACCCAATCCATTAAAGATCAAGTTCAGCAAGATCGCAGTAAAGCTGCCGACCACAATTCCGTTATTCAGCAAAATACCGATCTCGGAAGGAAGCTGTGAGAACAGGTTTGGTACAACCGTGACGCCGAGACCCATCCCTACGGACACCGCAATAATAAGCAGGTTCTCGTAACGGTTAAAGTCTACCTGATCAGCCAGCATCCGGATACCAGAGGAGACGACCATCCCGAACAGGGCTACAGTAGCACCGCCAAGCACAGCAGGAGGAATCATCTGAGCGGTTGCTGCAATCTTGGGAACAAATCCGATCAGAATGAGCAGCAGACCGGCCACAGCAATAACGTCCCGTGTCTTCACACGGCTCATTTGCAGCAAGCCTACGTTCTGGGAGTATGTTGTATACGGGAAGGAGTTAAAGATCCCCCCAACCACAATGGCAAGCCCTTCTGCTCTGTATCCTCTGGACAGGTCCTTAGAATCAATTTCTTTGTTCAAAATTTTACCCAGAGCCATAAATACCCCTGTTGATTCTGCGATACTGACAATTGCCACCAGGATCATCGTCAGAATAGCAGACAGGTTGAAGGTAGGCGTCCCAAAATGGAACGGTTCAGGTGCACGGAACCAGCTTGCTTCAAGCATAGGAGACAAGTCCACTTTACCGAAGAACAGCCCGGCAACCAGAGTCCCGGCAACCAGACCGAGCAGGATCGAAATCGACTGGATAAACCCCTTTGTTAAACGGTTTAAGATAATGATGAATAACAATACACCGAAGCCCAGCAGAAGGTTCACAGGATCACCGAAATCCGCCGCTCCATTACCGCCGCCAAGATCGTTTAGCGCAACCGGAATGAGCGTAAGACCAATAATCGTAACGACCGAGCCTGTAACGACCGGCGGGAAGAAACGAATCAGCTTCCCGAACAAGCCGCCAAAGATCATAACGAACAGACCAGAGGCGATAATCGCACCATAAATGGCGCTCACACCATATTGATTACCGATCAGAATCATTGGAGAAACGGCCTGGAAGGCGCAGCCGAGCATTACCGGAAGACCGATACCGAAATATTTGCCGCCCCATACTTGCAACAGTGTGGCCAGACCACAGGCCAGCAGGTCAATCGCGATCAGATACGTGATTTGATCCGGCGGCAGATTCAGACCACTTGGTCCACCGACAATCAGCGGAACGATGACGGCTCCCGCATACATGGCCAGGACGTGCTGAATGCCGAGTGAAAATGTTTTTAAAGGGTGACGATTACGGTTAAATATACGTTCACGTGACATTAGATTCCATCCTCTTCATCTGCAAATGTAACTTGTCCATTCTCAAGTGATGCAATTCGCACCAGTGATTCAACACGGTAGCCTTTCTCTTGAAGCAGGCGGCCGCCCGGCTGAAACGCTTTTTCTATTACGATACCGATGCCGACAACCTCAGCACCTGCTTGCTCAACAATCCGCGCAAGACCAAACGCCGCTTCCCCATTCGCAAGGAAATCATCAATAATAAGCACGCGGTCGCCCGGCTTCATAAACTTCTTAGCCACCGTAATTTCGTTAGACTCCTGCTTGGTGAAGGAATAAACCTTCTCTACAAAAATATCGTCACGCAGGGTCAAAGACTTCTGTTTGCGGGCAAAGATCAGCGGTGCCTCCAGTTCAAGTGCAGTCATGATGCCTGGCGCAATCCCGGAGGATTCGATGGTAAGCACCCGATTAATGTCCTCTCCCTCAAACCGTCTGACAAACTCGCGGCCGACTTCCTTCATTAGAATCGGATCCATCTGATGGTTCAGGAATGAATCCACCTTCAGTACCTGATCTGACAACACAATTCCTTCATTTATCACTTTCTCCTTTAGCAGCTTCAAGTGGTATCTCTCCTCCTGTATGGATATTTCTTAAATTTGAGCCTGATCCGGCAAAATGCAAATAACCCATTCCAAATCAACCGCCGAATAACACGGATGGATTAGAACAGGTACTGGTTAGAATAAAGATGCAGTAAAGAATTTCGAGCTCACATGCAGCAGTATAGCAGAGGCCTTCAAATTTTGTTGCATTCTTCATATTCCTCCCGTAGTCCAATCATTCCGGTGATCGGGTAGAGACATGCCGGCCCATTCCAGCACATATACGAGTTAATTGTAAATATTACGACATGAGCAAAGGAGCAAATCACTTTATTGGTGTACTCCCTTGCCTATGTTAGGACAATGTTAGAAGTATAACGAATTGATGCTGCAAAATAAAGAGTTATTTTCAAGAACCTTTTCCAAATATCTTTTCAACGGGCCAAGCCTAATGTTTAAATGAAGGGGAAGGTTCTTGCTCTTACTGTATATAGAGCCCAGGTTAGGAGAGTTGATATGAAGAAAATGTTGAATGAATTCAAGGAGTTTGCCGTTCGCGGCAACGTCATTGATCTGGCCGTCGGGGTCATTATCGGAGGAGCATTTGGCAAAATCGTAACCTCGTTCGTTAATGACATCCTCATGCCGCCAATCGGACTTCTGATGGGGAATAAGAGCTTCGAGCAATTGTTCATTCCGCTGGAGCGAGGGGTGCTGACCTCAGAAGGCAGCAAGTACACGACACTCGCTATGGCTGAGGCAGACGCCATCCCAGTACTGAAGTATGGACAATTTATCAATGTCGTACTGGACTTCCTGATCGTGGCATTCTGTATCTTCCTGTTCATCAAAGGGATTAATCGGCTGAAGCGCAAAAAAGAGGAGCCCGCACAGCCGGAGCCGACAACGAAGGCTTGTCCTTACTGTCTCTCGGACATCCCGCTTGCCGCTACGCGCTGCGCTCACTGCACCTCTGTGCTGGAAGTGGAGAGATCTTCCTAGAGAAGATTCTCCAGAATTCTGCGCAGGTTCGCATCTTCCCTGTAGACTTCTTGACCTGTATCAAGCTCGGTTACACGGAGTCTGATGTAATCTGCGCCAGGATTCACTGGCTTGAAGGTCAGGTCGTCCGGATTCTCGGTGACCACTTCATAACCCAAGCGTTTGAACATCGGGATAAGCTGCTCTGGACCGGGAGGCGTATTATTATCCATGAGCAGAAGCCCTCTTAACGGTTTAGGCTCATCTTTTTTGTAGATCACTTGAAATTTTACAATGCATTCCATGGTTCTCATACTCCCTTCTCTATCTCATCAATCATACATAAGCAACAGTATGTACTTATAGCGCTCTACCCATATTGTAATTATATTCCCCTGAAAAAGATGTAATGATGCTGACATAAGATCATCGCATTGTATGTTATATCACATCTCTGGAGGTCAACCGACATGAGTGAAGAGCAGTTTGATATATACGATCCATCTGGTGCACACATCGGTACAGCACCGCGTTCTGAGGTTCACCGCCAAGGCCACTGGCACAAATCCTTTCACTGCTGGCTGGTGCGGGACACCCCTCAAGGTAGAAGGGTTCTGTTCCAGAAGCGGACGAGCAGCAAGGATACCTTTCCCTCCTGCTATGACATCACGGCTGCAGGCCATCTCACAGCTGGAGAAACCATTCGGGAGGCGGCCAGAGAGCTTGAAGAAGAGCTTGGCCTTCGTACCGATTTTGATCAGCTTACCCCTCTGTTTGAAATAACCGAAGAAATGAAAGGCGAAATATCAGGTGTCCCCTTCATCGATCGAGAGATCAGCCATGTATTCGGCTATCTTAGTTCATGGGAGCTGACAGAATACAAGCTGCAAGTCAGTGAGGTTGCGGGATTGTATGAAGCAGATCTTACGCAGATGCTTCATATGTTCCTCGGCGGTCCAAGCGACATGACAGCAACCGGCATCCTCTATCATGAAGAAGACGGCCATTACACCAAGGTTACAGAGACAATTTGTCCTGCGCAATTTGTTGCCCGCCCTTATTCCTATTACGTTTCTGCCTTCCAAAAGTTACAACAGCTATAGATGCGGAGACATAAAAAAAGGTCCTCTGCCGCGATGCTGCACCAAGGCAAACCATCTGCGGGCAGAGAACCTGTAACCTACATACAGTACAGTGTTACCTCTCTACAACATATTTGTTCATCATATGCTCGAAGCGCCGGCCATAACGTCTCACCAGCTCCTCTCCCATATCTTCCTCTAATTCGTACAAAATCAATTCCTGCGCAAAATACTCCAGCAACAGCTTGACCATCAACGGATGCTCCGTGACGAGAGCCTGTGTTATGCATTCTTCCCCTCGAAGTCCCAGCATGCACCATTGCCGGTCAATGACAAAAGAAAACTTCCGTCCGCATAACTCGGCCGAGGGCTCAAAGGGATCCCATGGGAGCATGGAATACTGCTCCCCCGAATCGGCATCGTAAGACCAGAGCAGCCTAACCCCCCGTTCCTCTGCAGCTCTCAGCTCCTCGTGGAACAGAGCCGCCTCCTCTGGACACATATCAATGACGATCTCCTTCTCTGCCTGAGCAACCCGGACCAATAAAGTATCCAGCACCTGGCGGTCTCCCTCCATGTTATAGAAGCCTGGAGATCCCGGATGATGTCTTGGCATGGATCTCTCAACAAAATGAAGCGACTGTCTCACATTGTCCGAAATCTTGCTGGTCAGCTCTTCCGGTGTAAGCATGCTGTATCTCGCCGGCTCCCCCTTGCTGCAATGAAGATAGCCTTCTGCATTCAAGCGCTGGAGCATCGCATATATATTCGAGCGTGAAGCGCCAAGACGCTTAGCTACCTCATACCCTGATGAAGCCCCCTGGCGGGACAGATCAACCATAATTTTGGATTCCATCTCTGTAAAGCCCAGATTCTTAAGGTGCGCAAGCAGCTGCTCCATCGTCACTGTCCTCCCATGCTGTTAAGGAACCTATGCGTACCTTGTAGTTAGATCTGCTCTGCACCACAATGCGGACACCATTTCGATCCTTTTGGCAGCTCGGAGGCGCAAATTTGACATTTGACACTATCTCTCGGCACCTCTGTTTTGACAGGTGCTTCCACGTGTTCATTGTTCTCTTTCCAGTAACGGATTCGCTCGTCCAGCTCCTGCTGTCTCTCCCGTTCCCGCTGCAGTTCCTCTTGACGTCTGCGTTCCCACTCCGCGTCAAACTCTTCCTTCTCTTCCGGGAGGAAATCCTTCAGATCGTAGTCCTCTTCATCCGGTGGCAGCACATCATCATCCAGCAACAGATCAGGGAAGAGCTCCTCCTTCTCCTCTTCCGCTACAACCTCTTCCGCTGCCGCAGCTTCCGGTTTGGCCGGACTCGTATAAGTCTCCGTATTCGCAGGCGTTAATGGACGACCGCATTTCGGACAGAAATTCGCATCCAGATCAGATACATGTCCACATACACAGACCCGCTCATTCTTAAGTACTGCGATCTTCTCACGAAGCTCATTGATCTCTTCCTGCAGCTCGTCACATGCTTCTGACAGCTCCATCATTTTCTGTTCAGCGATCGACATGTCCTGAGCACGGTAACCCTCATAGAAGATACGGCCCATTTCTGTATAATTCACCGACATTTCGTGTTTGATATTCGCAATTTGTGAGTTTAGTTTGTTGATTTCCACGGCATGCTGTGCCTTCTCCGTTGCGCGGCCTGCCCCGTCTTTAATTCGCTGTAAAAAATTCATCTCAGGTTCTTCCTCCTCTTTCCCATGACAAGCTGAAAGTTAATTCACTTAACAGCTAAGCCTTCACTCATTACTTAGCCAAGACCCAAAAAGATAAAACCTGAATCAATTTCATAACTCGTTAGCCTTGATTGAAGCAGCTAAACGATATGAAAATGATTCACCTGCCGTTAAATTATACCGGATGCTTCGCAGAACTCTGTTCATTTAGGTATAATAGAGAGCGGTTTGTTTATACTTATTTGCTTCCATTTTGTGATGGTTCAGGCATGATTATAATCGTGCTATGATGCTCCCTAGCACTGCTGCAGTAGCTAAGGTGACTCTATCATACCAAATTTACAGCCCTCTTGTGAAAAGGGCAATGATTTACTTTGAAATTAGATGAGGTGTACGGTTTTTATGTATAGTGTGAACCCCATTTTTCATCTGCGTCCGCTGGGTGTTACCGGAAATTCAAGATTACCGCGAGCCAAGCCTGCTCCGGATCAGACAAGTATTGAGCTTGTGTCTGACAGGGAGAAGGATGCTTACTTCTTCAGGTCACTTGAGCAGGCAGGTATCCTGCTGAATGCTCCGCAGATCAAGGCTGTGCGACATGGCAAGGGACCGCTCCTGACACTTGCTGGCGCAGGCTGCGGCAAGACAACGGTGCTGACCTCCCGGACAGGCTACCTTATTCAGGTCGCTAATGTTCCGGCCGGGAGTATACTGCTCGTCACTTTTACAAGTAAAGCAGCCGGCGAGATGAAATCAAGAATTGCGTCTATTCCCGGTATTCGACCGGCAGCCGCCCGTGCGGTCCAAGCACGGACATTTCATTCCTTTGCGCTGATGCTGCTGCGTCACTACGGCATGACCGAGGATATTTTTGGTGATACCAAAGCCCAGCATACGATCATTAAGATGATTCAGCGCAAGCACGGACTCAGTGATGCCTTTCAGCCCGAAAGCCTGCTCTCCTCCCTATCCGCCTGGAAGATGGAGGGCAAAACCGCAGATGAGCTGCCGGATACAAGCCGTGAGGAGCGGGAGACCAAGCAAATACTGCTTGGCTATGAAGCATGGAAGAAGGAACGCCATAAAATCGATTTTGACGACATCCTGCTTCATGCGAACCGGCTGCTGTCAGACCCTAACATCCTTCGTCCGCTTCAGCAGCGCTTTCAATATATTATGGTGGATGAATTTCAGGATACGAACGGACTTCAATACGAAATTGTACGCAAGCTGGCTGCAGCACATCGGAATTTGATGGTCGTAGGAGATGATGATCAGACGATCTACACCTTCAACGGGGCTAAACAGGAGGTCATTCTGGAGTTTGACAAGCTGTACCCCGGCGCATCGGTCATTACGCTTGATATAAATTACCGCTCTGACGCCCATATCCTGGGTCTGGGTACCGAGATCATTAAGCATAATAAGAAACGCAGATATAAACGGCTCGTCTCAGCCGGCAAGCCGGGCTCGCAGCCCTTGTATGCGACTCCTTCCGGTGTAGAAGAGGAAGCCGCCTGGATCGTAAGTCATCTGCAGGAGCAGATTGGGAGCGAACAGCATTCTTATAAAGATATCGCGATTCTGCATCGCACCGCGAGCAGCAGCCGCGCGATTTTTGAACAGCTGGTACTGAAGGACGTTCCGTTCATACAGCACGGTGCAGGACCGGTGTTCTACGATCAGAGCCTGGTCAAGCCGCTGATGGATCATCTCAGATTGTCTCTCAATCCGCGGAATTTCGAGGCTATACCGAGCACACTGGGTCCTCTCTACATTTCCAGGGACGCGGGTCTGCTCTATCTGGATCAGCAGGAGAAGCAGCAGCCGAAGAAGTATCCCCTGATTCATTTTACCCGTTGGGAACAGCTGAAGCCGTTTCAGCAGGAGGCCGTGAAGGAACGGATCAAGCTGATCAAGATGCTGAAGTCCATGACGCCGCTTGCTGCCATTCAGGAGATGAGAAGACAATTCTACGATTCCTATATGGAAAGTGGAGATCCGAGCATCTACACCCATTATCGTGAGACGATTCTGGAAACACTCGATGAGCTTGAAGCGGCAGTTAAACGTTTTGAAACAGTCGAGAGCTTTGTGGCTTTTGCAGATGAGCTTACAAGACGGCATAAGGAAATGGAAAGCCTGCAGGCAGCAAGCGACAGTGACGCCGTACAGCTCATGACGATTCATCGGGCCAAAGGGCTTGAGTTCCCTATCGTCTACTTAATTGGAGCAAGTGAAGGGATCCTGCCGCACAGCTCTGCGCTCACGAAGGAAGCACCCGAGGATCGAAAGGCAGCTCTGAATACAGGTGCTTCCAGCACGGAGGTCGAGGAGGCTCTGCTTGAAGAGGAGCGCAGACTCGCCTATGTTGCGGTCACAAGAGCCAAGAAGCAGCTGTATATCACATCACCAGCAAGTCAGCACGGCAAGCCGGCCCCGGTGTCCAGATTTCTGCTGGAGGCGTTCGGCATTAAAGATTCGCAGGAACAGCGAGGGCCTGTGAGCGAGCGCAAAGCCTATACAAAGGACCATTCCCGATCCAAGGAGAAGGAGCACAGCCGCTCTGATCGATCTTCACATCAGCGGATGGAAACGGTGCCTGTATGGTCCTGCACTTCCAGCTCCTGTCCCGCCTGGATTAGACAGCATCCCGCTCAAGGTACGAGTAAGCCGTCTAACAAACCACCGTCCTGTCCTCTGTGCAAGTCGGCGATGGAGAAATCAATGCGCGAGGTCCCTGCCATACCCAAGCATTATAGATGAATGATTCATTCATGGAGAAAACCGTGTAAGAACTCATAAGCACTGCGTTACACGAATTTATGGAATAAATTAAATTTGAGTATGCCGTAGGCAGCTTAAGAGGAGGTGCTCCAATGGGAAAACAATCCTATTATGTATCCATCACTCAAAAGTTGATTCATCAAGATTCCTCTGAATCGAGTGATTATGAAGTCCACTTAGATGATGAACAGCTAAGTATTCTTCAGGATATGCTCAGGGCCATGGATCAAGAGGACAGATACACGTTGCAGCGGACCCCTGTGCCTTACAAATCAGCCGATCACGATGATGCGAACGATGAGTTTACAGGTCAATTAAAAGAACTGTATCAGTTCATCTACGACGCAGGAACCGATGACACCCGTGCCGAGATCCGTAAGCTTCGAATCTTGGACAAGCTAGAACATACCGACTATGACAATAGAGGCTATGAGAATTCACCCATGAACAAGTAAACTCGATAAGAAATGAAGCGCGTAACGAAGGCTTCATCTTACGAAAAGACCAAATTCGCATCAACGAATTTGGTCTTTTCGTATTTAAGCAAAAATAACCTGACATGAACCCTTCAACAGTTCTATTCAACGATTTTTCGTAATATCTAAAAGTAACCGCTTTAAGCTAACACCAAATTTCGTAGATCGGTCTTGACAGTGATCACAGCAGCGTTTCTCGTCAAATATGTTTACATCATATTGACAAGGATGTGAGATGACCATGTTTTCATTTCTGCGAACGTGTGGATTATTGAGCCTCGTATTGGTACTTTCCTTAATTCATGTCCCCCCTTATTCTGTTACCGCAGCAGCCCGGATTACGATTGATTCGCATCAGGATGGACAGACGATCTCCCCAGGCTTGACCCAGCTCTATGGTACGTATACCGATGTATATGAAGTGGAACTGATTGTGAACGGCGAGATGGTAACCGATGTTCAGATGGATGATCCGGACGGTAACGACAGCGGAGATTGGTCGTATTCCCTCGATACTTCACAATGGGACGGTCCGATTGAGGTTGTCTTGAAGTCGAAGGATACCGGCACCAGATATGGGATATGGTCCTCCTTTATGTCACTTGTCGTGGATAACCCTGCAGCACACATCCCTGAGGTTCTTGTTACAGGTCCGGCCGAACGCGCTATGCTGAAGGCCAAAGAGCGGGTCAATATTGCGGTTAACAGCAAGAACTCCATTACAGCAGTTGAGCTTCGCATTGATGGTAAAGAATGGATTCCACTTGCATCCAGCCGTGACGGATATTCCTATACCTGGGATACACGCATGGAAGCGAAGAAGGTACACAGTCTGGAAGCTAGAGCGACCGACGCGAACGGGAATACAGGCTACAGTCCGACGATTTACGCAGACACGAGGAAGATTTCAAATGCCGGGGAGTTAAACGATGCGGCGAATGATATGGAGATTGGTATAGAGAATGATATAGAGAATGATGTAGATAGTGAAACAGTGAATGACGGATCATTACAGATGGACCTCGAATCCATTGATTCGGTTGCTTCCGTCGTAGACAGTGTATATGAATCGGATTCGGTGACAGACAGTGTCTATGAACCAGACTCTTCCACTGAGGAATTGGGGGAATTGCTGGCTGAGCCTTCTCCACTCCCTGATCAGGATCGAGCGATATGGATATGGGAGACCGCGTCTTATCATCTCGTACGGAATCCAAATTCCTGGCCTGTCTTGTCCTCGCTTGCATCCGATACAACGACCTTTAATCAGCGGCCCATCACGACATTGTACTTAGGTGTTGACCAATATGATGGAGCCTCTATGCTGGAGGATTATCGCAGTGAAGTCCGGCAGTTTATTACATGGGCTCATGGAGCAGGATTTCGGGTAGAAGCTCTGATTGCCGGTGGAACCAAGCCGCCTTATTTTGGAGCCTACACAAGATACCGTACACAGGCGGTGCGGGAGTTTGAAAAAGTGCTGAATTACAATATTGCTTCTGATTCCGAAGCGCAGTTTGATGGCATCAATCTCGATACAGAGCCTTACATCCTGCCTGATTTCAAGACAGCCAAACCGTCTGTCCAGGTTCAGTATCTTGATATGCTTGCCGCACTTATGGAACGCAAGGCCGCTTCCGGCCTCACCTTCCCTGTAGGAGCAGCGATCCCAAGATGGTACGACACATCAGCCGATGCCAGCAACATTCCTTGGAATGGAGCAACCAAATGGATGTCGGAACACATTCAGGATACAGCAGATTATATCTCGATTATGAACTATCGTGATCAGGCGGAAGGAAGTGCCGGCATCATTAATCATGCACTCGGAGAAGCTGCTTATGCGAATGCAATCGGCAAGCCGAAATCCGTCATTATCGGAGTGGAAACCAAAGACATTGCGGATGGTGGAGACCCGGAGACGATCAGTTTCCATGAAGAAGGAAGAACCTACATGGAACAGGAGCTGGCCAAGGTCTACACTGCCTTTGAGAATGACCCTGCCTTCGGCGGCGTTGCGCTGCACCATTATTCTTCACTGATTGATTTCCCTAGCAAGTGGGGACCTGGAGGATATAGCTGGGCACCTCCTGCGGACAGCGAGCCGCCAACCGCTCCTGCCGGACAGGTGCAGGCTGTAACCTTTGACCATCAACGGATCGACCTCTCTTACGGGATGGCACAGGATAATACCGCCATCAACGATTATCGGATTTATCGCAGTACAGATGCTGCATTTAGTATTGGGCCGGAGACGTATGCTGGCACAGCCAAAGGATTATCGTTCAAAGACAAAGGACTGCTGCCGGATACGACCTACTACTATCAAGTGACAGCTGTCGATATTCAGGGCAATGAAGGTCCGGCGAGCAGCATCGTCTCTGCGACCACGGGCTCTTCCACACTCAAGCCTATGGTCATCCGTGATATGAACATCGAATTTACTGACGGAAAAGCAGCCGTCTCCTTCAGTGTCATCGACCGTGATACCGGAGAACCGGTGCCTGCCAAGGTCAGCGGCAGATTCACACGCATGGCAGGCAAGTATATTACCGCCGCTACGGATGCGAACGGACTTTTTCAAGCGGTGTCTGAGAGCATTACCGCCGCTGACGGCGAGATCAGCTTCGAGCCCCGCCGCATTATGGCATCCGGATATTACTGGGCAGGCGCGTACGATGAACTGCCTTATCTAAGTGTCACATGGGGACCGTAAATCGGTGAAATGAGAAGAAGGCAGAGCGACCTATGTGAACAGCCATCTCAGTGCTTCGGGAAAGTGCTTGGCAAAAAACATAGCATCATGTGTTCCGCCTTCTTCGACCGTGAACTTCAGCTTATCCTCGGGAAAGCCATTGTCAATCAGTGCTCTGTAGGCTTCATGTGTATTCTCTACCATATTTCGCTGGATACTTTCTTTATATACACCTTCCAGGCTGCCTACAGACATATACAGCTTCTGATCACAAGAGGGCACATCCGTATCTTGAATAAAGGCCAGCATCCCCTCGTACCACATCGAGGCAGATATAGCACCAATTCTTCCGAACAGATCCGGGCGCTGATATGCCGCATAGATCGAGATCATCCCGCCCAGAGAGGCTCCTGCCATTGCTGTATTCTCTGGACCGGAAAGGGTGCGGTAAGTCTGGTCCATATGCGGCTTCAGTACGTCCGCAACGTACGATATATACTCCTCCCCCATGCCGCCAAAACTCGCTGACCTTCCATTTAATGACGGAGCAGGCCATGGGGTATACTCATCATTGCGATGATTAGGTACGATGCCCACAAATATGATCTCGGGAAGCTCCTTGTTCCGAAGCTTGTGTTCAAGTAGATTCAAGCAATCTCGTACCAATGTCATTCCGTCCTGTATATAAACAACGGGAAATCGTGCAGCACCTTGATGATAGGATGGAGGCAAATATATGTGCACGTCCCTCCCTCCGATTTTTTCTTGCTTAAAGGTTTCTCTCATCTGTCTCTATTCTCCTCGCTATCTTAGAACAGGGTATTATGGAAGTCATCATCCCTAATTTTATTAACATGAGGCAGCAACATCCATGGACTATGTACGGAAGAGTATAGGGATGGGAGCTAAGCACCAATATAGAGGACGTTGCAACCTTCATTGCATTAACTTCGTCTAATAACTTGTCAACAGCTGGATCGAATACGCTAGGCTATTCGTGTTCTTAAGCTAAAACGACACTTACATCAAGACGAAGGAGAGATCAAGATCTAATGAACAAGAAAATGAAAACCGGCGCAGCTGCACTCGCACTGACCGCAGCCCTAAGCAGTGGATATGTGTACGCTAACGGTAACGCCGACGCCCCTGTATCTGTCTCCACCACAGCGGCAAGCAAGGTGAGTATTACAGTCAACGGTCATGCCATTGATGCAGGATTTATGCTGCCTGATGCCGAGCATCCAATGATTCCTGTCCGTGCCCTCGCAGAAGCGCTGGGTATGGAGCTCACATGGGTGAAGGATAGCAAAACAGCGGAATTAACTAAAGGCAATGTATGGACCGCTATACCGACAGGTAAAGATCAGTATAATGTGAATCGCATGTACGTCGAGCTTGGACAAGTACCTGTCATTGTCGAGGGGACACAATACGTTCCGCTAAACTTTGCAAGTGAAGTACTGCATGCCAATGTGAAGACGGAAGGAGCCTCAGTAACGATTACGACAGAAGAAGTACAGGAATTCGCAACATCAGTAGGTGTCGTTACTTATGCTGATGATTCCAGAGTCCACATTAATGGAGTCGGCCCAGAGAGCTTAATCCTGAATGCAAATGACGACACGGAATACCTGTTAGCGGATGGTACTAGCCTGGATATCACCGATCTAAAAGTCGGGGATCAAGTGGTAGCACAGCATTCCATAGTAATGGCACTCAGCATGCCGCCTCAATCTGCTGTGTACAAAATCACAGTCACAGAGCAGGCTCAAGAGAACCTTCACAGCGTTGAAGGGACCATCGGTGATATTCGTGTAACAAATAACGGTGACCGCAGCCTCCTCATCCAGAGCGGAATGCTTGCAGCAAATCCTCAGTCTGAAATCGTACTGCAGATTCATGAGGATACTCAGGTCGTGAATACCAAAGGGGAGAAGGTTGATCCGGCATCCATTACGGACGAGGATTATGTAATCGGCTTCCACAATGGTGTTCTGACCCGCAGCCTGCCTCCAATCGGCAATGCAATCAAGATCGTTGTTGATTCGGTAGACGTCAGTCAGTCCCCTGAAGAGTCAGCTGAAGCACCGGCAGAAGCTGACAATTCGGCAGAGACAATCAAGCCATTCCCTGCTGAATAACGTTTATAACAGACGTAAAATGAAAAAAGAAGCAGGAGATCTTCATGGATCTCCTGCTTCTTGTCATGTTCAAAATCTGTTCGCAATAATTATTAACTGAGCTTACCGGCAAATCTTCTCTCATGAACACGAGTAATGAGCTCATCCATCACATCATCCGGAGTTCGTTCCGTCAACCAATTCTGTCCATACATTTGAAGGATTTTTATCGCAGGAGCATCTCCCCAGAAGCCGACAAAGACCTCGTCCAGATAAATTTGTTCCGTAACGTGCTGATTCATCTCTTCCAACGTTTCTTCAAATACGGCCTTCGCAATTGGATCACTGACCCATTCACTGATCAGACTGAATTTATGAAGCTTAATCTCCTCCACTTCAAATTCACAATAGAGACGCTCTGTCATTCTTAGATCACGAGACGTGCTGCCAAGTGAGATCTTGAAATAACCACTCTCTGCTATCCAGCGGCCATGCTTGGTATTATAGTATGCAAAGTCCCTTTCCTCCAGAGTAAAGACAATCTTCTGTTTCTCTCCCGGAGCAAGCTCAATTTTCGCGAAAGCTTTTAATTCCTTGTCAGGCCGTACGAAGTTGCACTCCTCATCATGTACATACAATTGAACGACTTCTTTACCTGTCCGATCACCTGTATTTTCTATTTGTATTGATACGGTGACACCTTCATCATGCTGAGTTACTTCTAGATCGGTATAGGTAAACGTGGTGTAAGATAAACCGTGG
The DNA here is from genome assembly GCF_000732325.1 of Paenibacillus sp. TCA20. Lineage (GTDB taxonomy): Bacteria > Bacillota > Bacilli > Paenibacillales > Paenibacillaceae > Paenibacillus > Paenibacillus urinalis. The sequence goes on along the minus strand of NZ_BBIW01000004.1, from coordinate 284,906 downwards.
CCGAATGGAAATGCCGGTGCTAGTTCCTTACTGTCATAATATCTATATCCAACAAATATCCCTTCACGATAGTACAGCTTGCCATTTTCTCCGCGAATCCGCATATGAGCAGGATTATCAGACAATTTAACCGGGAATGTCTCTGACAGCTTACCAGATGGGTTGGTTAGACCGAACAATATTTCTGCTATGGCTCTGCCCATACCCTGACCTGTTAACCAAGAATGAATCACACCAGGCACATGCTCTACCCAAGGATGCATGGACAGTGCAGTACCGCTGCTGGTCACCACCACACATTTCGGCTGAACGGCTGCTACCGCTTGAATGAGCGCAACTTGATGATCTGGAAGTTTAATATCTTTTAAGTCATGCATTTCTGACTCCGCATACTCCGGTTGGCCGACGAACAGAATAGCCACATCAGACTTCGCCGCGATGGACACACTTTCTCGAATCATCGCCTCATTAATGGAATCATCTTCTGGATAACCATCAGTATAGCTCAGATTCGTTGATGCTCCCGCAAGCTCCTTCATTTCTTCCCATGGAATATCGACCTGTGTAGGTGTTACCTTCGCACTTCCTGCGCCTTGGATTCTCGGCGTCTTCGCAAATCGTCCGATGATGGCAATCGAACGATCGGTATTCGGCTGCAGCGGAAGAATACGGCCCTCATTCTTTAACAGCACGATGCTCTCTGCCGCAGCTCTTCTCGCAAGTGCATGATAGTCCGGCTTGGAGCCTGCAGCAGGACCCGACTCTTCATTACCGGTCACTCGCTCTACGAGCTTAAGGATACGGGCAACGCTTTTATCGAGCTGCTCCTCCTTGAGGGTACCGTTGTTAACGGCTTCTACAATCAGCTTCATATTGTAATGAGCAGGCCCTGGCATTTCCAAGTCAAGTCCGGCTTTGAGTCCGCGAATACGGTCATTCACAGCTGTCCAATCTGACAATACGACCCCTTCGTAGCCCCATTCCTCTCTCAGAATGTCGTTCAACAAATACTCGTTCTCACTTGTATAAGATCCATTGAGCAAGTTATAAGAGCACATGATAGTCCATGGATCTGCTTTTTTAACAATCCGTTCAAACGCACTTAAATAAATTTCGCGTAGCGTGCGCTCATCAATCTCCGAGCTTGTCACCATCTTCTCGAACTCCTGATTGTTGCCGGCAAAATGCTTGAGGGAAGCACCCACCCCCTCACTTTGGAGTCCATTAATGAAGGCTGCACCAAGCTCACCTGTGAGGAAAGGGTCCTCCGAGTAGTATTCAAAGTTTCTTCCCCCAAGCGGAGTTCGCTTCATGTTGACCCCTGGTCCGAGCAGGAGCTCAACTCCCATCTCCTTGGATTCACGACCGAGCGCAATCCCGATTTCGCCCAGCAGTTCCGTGTTCCAAGACGAGCCAATGGCTGAGCCGGTAGGATAGCAGGTTGCCGGAACATTTTCCGTTGTGATGCCCATTTCTTCATCACTATTCGTTTTGCGGATACCATTGGTTCCATCATACATATGAATGGGAGGAATATTTAGCCGTTCGATTCCTTTGGTCATCCACATGTTTAGCCCTGCAGTGAGAGCTGCCTTTTCCGTCAGTGTCATTTCATCTAGTGTTGCTTCAATTGACTTATTCATCTATAACCATCCTTTACTAGCGATATTTAATTCGATGCTTGTTCTTGTTCTTTCTTCAATTCCTGTGCATCGTACAGCTTGAAGAACGGAAACCATACGATAAATACAATGGCCAACACGACAGCGAGCAGCACGAGCCCATTCAAACCAGACATAATGTAAGTCGATAATCCAATCGGTGTATACCATAGCTGGAAGATTTGACTTGGGATGCGGGCAAGTCCCATATCGAGCGCCAAATATACAATGACAGGCGTGATGAGTCCATTAATCCACATTGGCACCATTAAGAGCGGATTAAATGCAATCGGCGCTCCGTAGACCACAGGTTCGTTAATATTAAATAAGGAAGGAATAATCGTGGCCTTACCGACCGATTTCAGCTTCTTCGACTTAGCGAGCAGGAACCAGATGACCAGCGGCAGCGTCGCCCCCATGCCTCCAATACCAAGCCAGCCGGAAAAGAAGGTCTCAAAGGTGTTAATATTGACTGGATCTTGTCCTTGCGCCACCAATGCAGCATTCTCCTCGATGGCAGGAATCCATATGGCATACCAGATCGGAGTCATCACCCATGGACTGACACCAAAGGAATACAGCACGACACCAATAAAATTAAACAGTACAAAACCTAGCAGACTTTGTCCCACTGCGTTGATTGGCTCGAACACGCTTACAATGAGTGCAAAAATATCAAATTGAAGCTGATATACAAGCACCCAGCCTGTGACAAGAACAACGGCAATCGGAACAAGGAAATCAAACCAGTCCATAATGAATTCCGGAAGCGTAGAGCCTTTCTTAAAGAAAGAAAATTTATTGCAGACATTCATAATGACAGCTACAAAGACACCTACCAGAAGTGCCGTAATCATACCTGATGGACCAAAGCGCTCAAGAATGAACTGGATGGTTCCATCTTCGTTTATCGTCGGGCCAAGCAGCATGACAAACAAAGATACCCCGGTCATACCTGCAAGCAGTTTTATTTTGTGGAGTTCTTTTTTCTCCATCACCACATAAGGCGTTAGAAATGCAATAAATAAACCTAACAGTCCGAAGCTAAACGTCGTGATTGGTGTTAGGTCCGGCATGCCGGGTATGAAGTCCTGTAAGATCGAAATCAGTGTAATAATGGAACCGATGAATATCATCGGTATGGCAACCATGATGGCTTCCTGAATAGATGCAACCCAGATATTATTTGTAAACGCCTCCAATCTAGGCGCAAAGGATTCTGTCATCCATTTCATAAAACGCTTCATCTGTACTCCCCCTCGTCTCTCCTTGGTGTTTCGTGTTTCGTATCTATAGTATATTTTTTGCTGTTAACGCTTTCTTGTTATAACTTGCCGTGTCACGGGTTGTTTTTTGCCTACTTCTTTATCTTCCTACTATCTTTTCTTTCCCTCTCTAAAATAAACAACAAAAAACACCCCTCGAACTAAAAGAGGGATGTTCCGAAAAAAATATTCATATTTCTAATATTGTCTCTCCAGCGTAATCATCATCACACCATGAGGCGGAAGTATAATTTCGCACTGCCAGCTGTCTTCGTGTACTATTTCTGTCTTGATATCTGGACCGCTTCTGCCATGAAGATACATCTTCTCTTCATCTGTGAGAGATTCAGGAGCTCCCATGCGAACCCACTCATCAAACACCGATCCATGCTTCTGATCCAGCTGATAACGGGTGCATTTATAGCTTCCGGATAGCTGATCGAGTGTGACGTCGAATACTCTATTTCCTTTTTTCTCAAACACATCATAACGGTTTAGACTCGAAAGCTCAGACCAATCCCCACTGGCAAAGAGCTGATCCACATGAACATAATGGTAGAACAAGAGCTGGATACTTCCATTCTGACTGCGAGTTACCACATAACCTTCACCAATGCCAAGCAGTTCATCACCCAGCTTCTGCAGCAGTTCAAAAGCATAGTAACTCGGTTTTTTTAACCCATCTCTGCTGATAAGACCAAACCCGCCATAGAATGGAGATGAAGGAACCACACTTTCTTCAAATACATCGGTAAAGCTCCAAAATGCCAAGGCACGAGCTAGGCCGAGCGTATTCATCGCTTGATGGATGACAAACGGACCCATAAACATCGTATCATGCAGCAAATTTCGGTCATATAGCGAAAAATTCCACTCCGTGATCAGAAGCTCAAGCTCACGGAAGGCAGGGACACTTATTTTCTGCTTCAAGCGATCAAGGCTCTCTTTATAGTAGGACGGTGGCATAATTTGGGTTAGAAGCTCTTTCTCCAGCTTGGTTCTTGGGTATTCCGAATAAATATGAAATGAAAAGAAATCGAGCGGCACTTTTCGTTCTTCACAAAAGTTCATAAATTCCTCGGCCCATGTGTCATTCCATAGCGAACCATACCCCATGGCTGGTCCTCCTGTCTTCAGCTCTGGCATGATTGACTTGATTGTGCGGACAGTCGATTCATAGAAGTGAAAATACTCCTCCTTGCTCCCCGCCCAGCAAACCCCGAGCAAATCCGGCTCATTCCACACTTCGAAATACCAGCGCTTCACCTCATCTGCCCCATACCGATTCAAACAATGACGGATGAACTCGCGGACTAATGCATTCCATTTACTTTGATCAGCCGGAGGCGATATATTTCCTCGCCACCAGAACACCGTTTCACCAGAGCGGGCGAGCTGACTTGGCATAAAGCTGAGCTCTACGAACGGTCTGATGCCCACTTCCAGCAGATAATCATACAGCTTGTCCACATAAGCCCAGTTATACGCGGGATTCCCATCCATATCCTCACTGTATACCATCATTTCATCATTAAATAAGCCATGAAAACGGATGTATTGAAAGGGAATACGCCCTATCATTTCGGATAGCTGCTGTCGCCAGTCTTCTCTCAGCCCTTCCACAGCCCTGCCTGCTGTCGTTATGACATTCCAATGCTGATCATAAGGAGTAGACGCACAATCCGCCTTAATTTCAATCAGTTGATGTTCTGCTGTCTGGTGAGTCGAGGAGTCCATTGTCTTCTGCTGCGAATCCGTCCTAGGACCAAGATAACGATACAACGAGCCCATGGCATTCAAAGTATCCATCTCATAATAATCCCCGCTTGAGGATTCCTCGTAAGTCAGTGGCTTGCGATCAGGCCTGTCAGGTTCACGGATCAGGCTGGCTTCACGGTAAGCACCGGGAGTATAGCCGTACTTTTCCTTGAAATACTTATTAAACAGCTTCACATTAGCAAAGCCACAATCCAGGGCAATTTGTGTGATACTCTTGTCACCGCCTGCCAGCTCGGCCTGAGCCTTCTCCAGCCGAATCAGCGTCAAATATTTTTGAAAGGGTATGCCGATCTTATCTGTAAAGAAATGGGAGAAATAATGCAGGCTTAGATGCTCACGAGCTGCCATAGCCTGCAGCGTTATTTTTTCACTGTAATGCTGATCTACGTATGTAAGGACTCGATTCAGCCTTTTATAGTCATACTCCCGGCTTCCTTCTTCCTCGGTGGGATGGACTCCAGCATAGAAATATCTCTGCAGGCACCCGCAGAGTGTCTGTAAGATCCCCATGGTGTAGCTCTGATAACCAGACGCCTTCTTGTTGATCTCCCACACCATCTGTGCGAGATTCTGTTTAATCTGGTACATCTGCGACTCTTGATCCGTATGAGCAGCTGAATTGCAGGCGATAAATGCATTGCTTAGCCATTCCGGGCCAAACTGCAGTGTAAGTAGCACATTGTCCTGTGTTGTCCGTGCGATTTTATGTACCGACATACTGTTGACCACGATCACATCATCTGTATTGAGTACATACTCTTTCTGATCCAAATATATATCGACCGATCCCTGTAATACATAGATAATTTCAACTTCTTTATGCCAATGAAAGTCAATATGCTTTACGCTGTTAACAAACAGCTTCATTGGCAATCCATCCTGATGCTCTATAAATTCGTATAGATAGCGAATACCAATAACCTCCCCTCTCGATAACGATCATACTAATATCGTAAGCCGCCTTTGAAGTTTTCATCCAAAAAACCAATTAAAAATAAAAATTAATAGCGGCGCAGAATGCTGCGCCGCTAACTTAGAACTTATGTCATTTACAGCTTAATATTCGCTTCGTCAAAGTACTCCTCAAGCGTTAGTCCACTTGCAGCAATATCCGGTGCCAGCTCTTTGCCTACATAACGAATGTGCCAAGGCTCATAAACATAGCCTGTCGTTTCTTCCCGTCCTTCCAGATAACGAATAATGAATCCATATTCAGGCGCATGCTCAGCAAGCCACTTACCTTCCTCGGTGTCGCCAAGGATTTCTTCCAATACATTGCCTACGCTTGGGCTGGATACATCAATAGACAGTCCCGTCTGATGCTCACTCTTCCCCGGCTGTGCACTTACACGGAGCGCATATTCTTCACCATTACGTTCTACACTACTGTTGAATACGGCAACCTGACGGTCATAAGAGCGATATCCCGATACCGCGCGAAGCTCAATATTATCCGCTTCTGCAGCGGCAAACAGCTCCTCCAGCGCATCTGCGGCCTCTTGACGCATGTGCCGCTTCTCGTGAGGCTCATCGAATGAGAAGGGAACGTCCGGCTCCACAAGATCTGTCGGCTCGTATCCATCAGGCAGACTGCGTTCTTTGTTGACGATGACCGTAATCGCATCCGGGTTCGTAACCACATTCTTATCTCCAACGACTTCCACCGTACTTTGCAGGGAGCTTGCAGCCCGAAGCGCCATAATGCTGTCTTCCTCTGCACTTCCTGTGCTGTCATCCTCTCCTGCACCTTCCGTAGGATCGTCGGCGTCATCGTCCTTATTATCTTCGCCTCCGTTAGGAGCTTCGCCGTTCTCGTTCGCATCGTTATCCGCAGGCGCATCTTCACCTGTGTTGTCGTCTTCCGACGCATCTGGCGTTTCCTCCTGTGAAGGATTCTCCGCTCCATCCGGCGTCGTCTGCGTCTGATCTTCCTGTGGATCTTCCCCGTTCCCACAGCCTGCTAGTGCAAAGGCAGACAACAGCATGATCGTAAACAGAACCATAGTCCAGCGTCGTTTCTTGGTTGTTGAAGTCGTCATTTTGTTATTTCCCCTATCCCAAATTTATAGCTGTTCAAATCTCTCCCATCCATTATAGACCTATCGAGATAGAGCTTCAAACCCTCATCTTGGTATAGGTCAATCTAAGGTGGCAGATACAAAAAACCACCGAGCCTAGGATCCGCGCCTGTTCGGTGGTCTTCATTTGGTTCTGAGTAGTCGGATTACCTACTTCCGTTCATTTCTTGGCTGTCTTGAGATTCAGTTCCTCTGCCCACTTGGACGCTCTCTCCGAAACCTGCTTGCGGATATGCTCTAAAGCTGCCTCCGCAGGAACGGACGGCACAAGCTGAGCAATACCGGACGACGGCGGAGTCAGCTCTCCAGGTGGAGATAACTTCACTTCAACAGCATCGAATTCTGGACCCGGCCTGTGTAGCGAATGATTGCCAGCGGCATCGCCGATGTAGTCCAGAATGGCAGAAGAATTGCCGCCTGCGCGCTGGGTTTTGCGTTCCAGTAACGACGCTGCCTGAGAAGTGCTGGTGGATACCGATTCAAGGGACCACCTACGAAACACCTCTGTAAGCAGCTCCTCACGCGCCAGACCCAGCATATCAAGCAGTCTCAGCGTATCAGCAGCGGCCCATTCTGCAGCCGCCTGCAAGGCGAATTCGATATGAGGGCATGCGATGCGATTACAGGAGCAGCTCACAACTGCATATTTTACCCAGGAGATCAGCGCAGAATGGTTGAGCTCTACAGCGCCTCCTGTAAGCAGGAGGTACAAGGTATAGGCGTCTTCTTGCAGCTCGCCAAGCACTTCCGATCTTTGCTCTTCATTAAGCTGCTTATATGCAGCTTCGACCTCCGCCTCGTCCTCTGGTGCTTGGGAGTCAGTCTCCGCTGTGTCCCCAATGATTGCCTTCCAGCCGTGAGGCTCCAGTTTAAAATGGTTTACTTGATATGCCACTACAGCCTCACCTCCTGTTTAATCCGTTGTGTACTATACCCACATCTCACCTTGCAGGCTTACGAGGCCCTTCAGCTCATCATCGGACATTTCTGTAATCCAGTTCTCACCCGAACCGACTACTTGCTCCGACAGCTGCTTCTTGCTCTCAATCAGCTCATCAATTCGCTCTTCCAGCGTCCCTTGGCATATCAGTTTATGCACCTGGACATTTCGTTTCTGTCCGATGCGGAATACACGATCCGTCGCCTGATTCTCTACCGCAGGATTCCACCAGCGATCATAATGGATGACATGGCTCGCATGAGTCAGGTTGAGGCCTACCCCGCCTGCCCGCAAGGAGAGAACGAAGAGAGAAGGACCCTTACCGTTCTGAAATTGCTCTACCATTTCGTCTCGTTCTGCCTTCGAAACCCCTCCGTGAAGGAAGAAAGGCTTCTCATCATACCGCTGAGACAATTGCTGAACGAGAATCTCCCCCATCGACACATACTGGGTAAAAATAAGGGCTGCCTCGCCATTATCACGAATTGCATCTGTCAGCTCCATCAAGCGCTCAAGCTTGCCTGACGCCTCTACGCGCCCTGCGTCCTTGCGGCTATGCTCAATGAGTACAGGATGATCGCATATTTGCTTCAGCTTGGTCAAGGAGGATAATACAACGCCCTTGCGTGTAAATCCGGTTTGTCCCTCGATGCCGGTCAGCAGCTGATCGACTACGCCCTTGTATATAGCAGCTTGCTCCACTGTAAGTGAGCAGTAGGATTTAAGCTCCAGCTTCTCCGGCAGATCCTTGCGAATATCCGGATCACTCTTGAGTCTTCTCAGCATAAATGGCGATACCAGACGATGAAGCTCTCGCAGAGAGCTCGTGTCTTCCTGAGCACCTATTGTATAACGCTGTCTAAAGGACGCCGCCGTACCCAGATAGCCGGGATTCAGAAATTGGAAGATGGACCACAGCTCACTAAGCCTGTTCTCTACAGGCGTTCCAGTCATGGCGATACGGTGCGGCGCAGACAGCTTCATGACACTTTGTGCTTGCTTGGTTCGATAATTCTTAATGTACTGGGCTTCATCCAGCACGACAGAGGACCACTCGATCGAGGCCAGATCTGCCCCGTCCCTGCCTGCCAGATGATACGTTGTGAGAATAATATCGTGCTCCCCAGCCTGCTTTCGAAAGGCCTCTCCGTGCAGCCGCTGTGTACCATGATGAATATATAATTTAAAGTCGGGTGCAAAACGCTTAATCTCCCGCTGCCAGTTTCCAAGCAGGGAGGTAGGACAGATGATGAGGGCCGGATGCTCCATATCGAACTCCTCATCTTCCAGGATATCTTGCCCGCCCTGACGATCATCCAGCTCCCGCTCTGCATCTCTCGCTTCCCGTGCAGCAAGCTTGGAATCCAGCAGACAGGTAATCACCTGTATGGTCTTCCCGAGACCCATATCATCGGCAAGGCATACCCCGAAGCCAAGATCACGCATGGCAGCAAGCCACTGATAGCCACGCTGCTGATAGGGCCGCAGATTACCATGAAGGGAAGGCGGCGTATCCCTGATCTGGGTTCGACTCAGCACCTGGCCATCCAGTAGGAAGGACAGCATGCCAAACGATTCCGCACCAAAAATGGACATCCCCTTCCAGCTTGCTTCCTCATCCTCATCAACAGCCAGATGAATCCACTCGGACAGAGCCATGGAGCCTTCCTCATTTTTCTTCATAAAACGCAGCACCTGGCGGATTTCTTTCGGGTCAATCTCGATCCATTCCCCCCGAAACTCCACGAGCGGAAATGCAGAAGCCGCAAGCTGTGCAAGCTCCTCCTTCGTTACCGGCACCCCGTTCAGGACAGCTTCAGCCTCAAACTTAACGAGCTGCTCCATTCCCAGGGTCGGTGCCTTCTGTGCACCCGGTGGCTCACCATTCTGGAGCATCCGGAGCCGAAGCCCTGTCTTCCGCTTCCCTTCCCGACTCCAGCGGGAAGGCATCAATACGGTAATCCCCATCTGCTGCAGCTTGGGAACAGAAGAAGACATAAATTCATAAAATTGCTGTGCATCCATCTCGATCTCATGAGGAGCTGCTCCCATAGCCAACTGCAGGCTGGGTGCAGCTTCACTTGCTTTGCCTAAGGCGAGGAGCATCTGCTCCTGGACCCGGCTGTATTTTACCGTCCCTCGATCCACATCTGGCGAAGGATAAGCCCATATCGCCTCGATTGGCACCCGAAAATCAGCTTCGTTCTCGCTCTCTGCCCAGAAGCTCACTTTCCATGCAGAGGACCGCTCCAGCTCTGACGGCTCAAGCCGCAGACTCAGCTTCAATCTCCCCTCCTCAGGACCAGCAGCCTCCCCTTCGATTACGGGAGGAGCATTGTCTGCTGCTTGAACCACACTGTCGCTTAATTCCTCGATCTCTTGCACAGCAGCCTGCACACTCAGCTCCCGCGAGCCTGTCAGCAGACTGTTCCACCACAGCTCCGTGAGCGGAGAATACCCTCGTCTGTAATTAGCACGGTAACGAGACAGACTGCTCTCTACAGAGGCAATCTCGGCAGACACCGCAGCATGTATCGTTTGTCTGAGGAAAGAGTATAGGACAGCTGATCCTGCCTCCTTCACCGTACTGGCTTCCGAATCCGCGTATGCACCCGATGCGGTCAGACAGATGGCAGGGATGGACTCAGCCAGCTTCAGGAAACGTTCTGTATCAGCAGGCTCTGTTATTTTGGGAAGCCATACGGCTGTTACAGCAGACTGATTGCCTCTGCGCCTTCCACCAGCCGAGGTCACAGGGGCTGTGCCTGGCGTAATTTGCCCTCGAATCAGCAGCTCCATGGCAAATCTAGCCGCCTTAGCCCAGTATTCCATTTCACCGCCTGGGGCAAAGCCTGCCTGCTCTGCCTCTTCCTTATTCCAGCGAATCAGCAGCTCGAAGGCATCTCTTGGAGCGAGCGCCAAGCCTTCCAGCGTCCGGCCAAATGCGGGCCGCTTCTTCCTCGGGCCTGAGCTCGCTTCCTGTTGAACCGATTTCATCTGCCATCTCAGCTCAGCAAGGCGCAGAGCGGCATGTTGAAATGGACGGTAGGTTCCGTCCTTCAGCTTCATTTTTCTTATTAAATGACTCCAAGCGTCGACTTTTGGTTCCGATGTTTCTCCTGAAAAACAAAAAAACACATCTCCGAGCCATATTCCATAAAGTGGTTGATTCATCGTAAGTCACCCGTTAGCCCCTTTAGATTGTTACTCTCCATCATATACGAAAATCAATCTTTTTAAAATTGTTAAGTCGAATTCTAGGGCAATCCCTTGGTTTACTTGATTCTGTATCACAGAAAAAGAGACAGCCCTTCCATTACGGAGCCGTCTCTAAGCCATCTCTTACGATTTCTCTATATCTATGGTAATCATACGCTTACTTCATCTACTCCTTAAGGCTGTCCCAGCTCTTCTGCATATCCTCCAGCAGCTTCGCCGGGTCCGGATTTGCAATGTAGGCCTGCATCACAGCACCATACTCCTGCGGTACACCTTCCGGAAAACGGTTGAAGTTCCAGCTCAGCAACTTATCCTGATCACTGTAATTTATAATTTCTGCCGCCAGATCTCCGAGCACCTCACCGTCAGCCGTCACGCTCTTAAAGGCCGGAATAAACTTGAATTCCTCGGTCATATACCGCTTACCCGCATCCGAGGTTACGAGCCATTCCAAGAAGTCCTTCGCCTCTTCCTTCACCTCAGAGTTCTTGTTAATCACATAGTTGTTCGGCACGCCGACAAACAGTTTATCATACACCTCAGCATCATCTCCGATAGGCATTGGCAGGATGCCGAGGTTCAGATCCGGGTTGATCCCATCAATCTGCACTTGTGTCCAGTTCCCCTGCTGCATCATTGCAGCCTCGCCCGTAGCAAAGAGAGTGACCTGTGTATTATAGTCTGTCGTCAGCGGGTTCTTATTCCCATAGGCAAGGGTCAAATCGAGCAGATTAACCCAGTCTTCAAAAATAGCATTGCCCGGAATTGTTTCCGTTCCCGCATTCAGACCATCAATAAAGGCAACCGGATCGGGCTGATGTGCAAAGGGAACGTTGGCATTGTGATTCCCGAGCACCCACCATTCCTGATAACCGTTCGAGAATGGCACGATGCCGGCGTCCTGCAGCTGCTGTGCCACGGCTTCAAGCTCCGTCAGTGTCTTCGGAAGCTCCGTGATGCCTGCCTGCTCGAACAGATCCTTGTTATAAATAAATCCATATCCTTCAAGCCCAAGCGGCTGACCGTACAGCTTGCCATCCTTCGTCATTGGCTCTTTGGCGACATCAATAATATCATCTACCCACGGCTCATTCGACAGATCCTCAAGAGAATCAATCCATGTGTCCAGCTCACGGTAACCGGCAACGTTGAAAATATCCGGATGCTCTGTACCTGCAAACTTGGTCTTCAGCGCTGCACTATAGTCACTGCCGCCACCAACCGTCTCAATCTCGATATTGATATCCGGATGCTCTTCCTCATACTCAGCAATAAGCCGATCGAAGGCCTCTGCAATTTCGACCTTGTATTGAAAAATCTTAATTGTCTTCTTTCCATCCTCAGCGCCGCTGCCTGACCCTCCGCCGCAGCCGGATAGAACGACAGCACATACCCATACCAGCGTAAACAAGAACAGCCCTTTTTTCTTCAAGATGAATTCCTCCTCATATGAATTAACGTGATTGATTCACGGAATCGATGCTTAACCTTTGACCGAGCCTGCTGTAATCCCCTGAATGATGTGCTTCTGCATCAGCAGGAAGAACAGGATGATCGGTGTAATCCCCAGGACCAGCGCAGGCAGCGCGAGATCCCACTGCTTGGTGTATTGACCGAAGAACGCGTAAGTTGCGATCGGGATTGTATGCAGCTCAGCGTCCTGCAGCACAATGGAGGGCAGTAAGTAATCATTCCAGATCCACAGCGTATTCAAAATGATAATCGTGACATACATCGGCCGCATGAGCGGATAGACTATGCGAAAAAACACACCGTAGGCGTTACTGCCATCCACTCTTGCCGCCTCCTCGATCTCGACAGGCACCGATTTGACAAATCCGTGGAACAGGAAGACCGACATCGGGACCCCGAAGCCGAGGTAGCAGATGATTAGCCCCCAGTGACTGTTCATAATCCCGACGGTGCTTGTTACCTTAACGAGCGGAATCATAATCGATTGAAACGGAATGACCATCGCCGCAACGAACAGGGTGAACAGCACGCGATTGAATCGGGTATTGTGCCTAACCATGCGATAGGCGGTCATTGAGCTGATCAGCACAAGCAGTAAATTACTGATAACGGTTACAATTAAAGAATTCGTAAGCACTTTGGGAAAGTTCGTGATCTCCCATGCTCTTTGGTAATTGCTCCACTCGAACGCTTGCGGCCAGGAGGCTGCATTGGTCAGCAGATCACCGAAGGTTTTGACAGAGTTCACAAACAGGAAATAAAAAGGAACAAGAAACACGAGAGCCAGCAGGATCATGAACAATTCGGTGATGAAGGTACTTATCCGATAGCTTTTTGCAGATTCCATCTTAGGCTTCAACCTCCTTGCTCTTCGTCAATCGAACCTGAATGAACGTAATGATGGCCACGATAATGAAGAAGATCAAAGCTTTTGCCGTACCGAGTCCGTACCTTCCGTTCACGAACGCCTCATTATAAATATTCAGCGCCACCGATTCGGTCGAACGGAACGGCCCTCCCTTAGTGAGGGACAGGTTCAGGTCAAACATTTTGAAGGACCAGGAGATGGCGAGGAACAAACATACGGTAACCCCTGGCATAATGAGCGGCACAATAATACTCTTCAGAATTTGTCCTTTGCTCGCGCCGTCAATCTGAGCTGCCTCAATCACTTCATTCGGTATGTTATTCAGTGAAGATATGTAGATGACCATCAAATATCCGGCTGTCTGCCATACAAAAACAATCACAATCGCCCAGAACGCCGTTGCCTCATCTCCCAGCCAGGGAAGATTAAAAAAACGCGAGTCCTGTCGCTTCTCCAACAGATGCGAATCCGCGGACAAATATAAACTGCCAGATGAACCCGAGAAGCAGTCCGCCGATGACGTTCGGCATGAAGAAGATCGTACGCAGGACATTTTTGGTCTTGAGCGGCCTTGTCAGAAAGTAGGCAAGGAAAAAGCCGAGCACGTTGGTCAGCAGCACACCCGCAAGTGTGAACCAGGCTGTAAACGTAAAGGATTTTAGAAAGGCGGGATCATCCGTAAATATTTTCGTAAAATTGGATAAGCCTGCCCATGTGGGCTCGCTTGCCGCACCATTCCAATTAGTAAAGGAATAGTACATTCCCAGCAGAAATGGAGCCACAATAATAAGGAGGAAAAACACGAGTGAAGGACCTACAAAGACAAGCTGCTGCAGCCACTGTGAAGACCTTTTGCTAATCACGCTGGCCAGCCCCCTTTCAAGTAGCAATATTGTATCTCTAACTATCTTTAACCCATATGAATGGAAATGAATGAACATTACGGAAAATTAAAACTTTCGATGCAGATCATTACATGGCTATTCTTTTGCATACACTTATGTTGAATGTGAAATTATTGGGTAAGGATATACATGAAGGTTTAATTAACCATAGAGTCAATATTATACTTGCGAGGAGGAATTGTATGCTGCGCACCACTCACCGGAACCCTTATAAATGGCTAAACGTCATCGGATTTGTACTTGTGATCGTCATGAACGCGCTCGCTAACCTGCTGCCCATCGGCGGAAGAACCACTTCGGAGGTGTCGGCTCTATACCCTGTACTGATTACACCCGCCGGATATGCCTTCGCCATCTGGTCAGTCATTTACGCCTTTCTGGCCGGATTCATCATTCTGCAGTTTCTGCCGTCCCAGAAGCAGCGAAATACAGCGGCAGTCCTTAAATTCTGGTTCTTCATCAGTTGTCTGGCGAATGCAGGCTGGATTGTCCTATGGCAGAACCTGTGGTTCGGCTGGTCCGTGCTCGTCATCTTTATCCTGCTGTTCTCTCTGAGTCAGATGTATGTGCGTGTATTGGCACTTCAGAAGCCGACTACAGGTGAAAAATGGTTTGTCCAGCTTCCCTTCCGGATTTATCTTGGCTGGGTCAGTGTGGCCACCATTATTAATGTGACCGTTTGGCTTAGCAAACGGGAATGGGATGGATTTGGCCTTGGAGATGAGACATGGGCAATCCTGCTCCTGATCATCGGGGCGATTGTCGCACTCGCAGTCAGCTTCTCTTATCGTGATGCCGTACTACCGCTGGTCTTCGTATGGGCTTATATTGCAATTAGTGTGAAGCAATCCGATATCACCGCTGTAGCTTATACCGCAGCCGGAATTGCAGCCTTGCTGCTGATTTACTCGATCTGGCTGTTCTTCTCCAAACGAAGACAGTAAGTAATAGAGGCCTTGAATTCCTCGAGTGGCTCCGTGCCGCATATAAATAAAGAAGGACCGTCTGCCCTGTCAAATCAGGGCAAGCGGTCCTTCTTCTTTATTGTATGCTTCTACCTATACACTCTTGTTATTTCTTCAGCGTAATCGTTTCAATCTCGACCAGCGCATCCTTCGGAAGACGGGCTACCTCTACCGCGCTGCGCGCAGGATAAGGCTGGCTGAAGAACGAGCTGTACACTTCATTTACACGGGTAAAATCATTCATGTCCTTCAGGAATACCGTCGTCTTCACGACTTGGTCCAAGCTTGCTCCGGCAGCTTCAAGGATGGCCTTCACATTCTCAAGGGATAGACGAGCCTGCTCCTCAACGGTATCACCGAATTCACCTGTCTGCGGATTGATTCCGAGCTGACCAGACGTAAATATGAAACCGCCTGCTTCAACTGCCTGACTGTATGGTCCAATGGCTCCTGGTGCCTTTTCTGTGGAAATCGGGTTCTTACTCATATGTATCTCCTCCTCTGTAGGTTAGTTTATCCAAGCATTTCTATAGTCATTGTATTCAAAGCAAGCAGGCTTGTCTATTTTTGTTGTTCAGCCAGCTTCCAGATATCCTTGTTCGAATGGCGGTACACCCCGCTCTGATCTCGCATCGCTGCCCTGATCATGGCCTTCGCAACATAAGCACCCGGAACCGCTCGGTACTCCCGTCCTCTTCCTTTGCGAAGCAGCGGATCGGCAAGCGTCAGCACCCATTCACCTATCTTCTCCCCTGTGCGTTTTTCTTCTCTGTCGCCAAGCAGCAAGGATGGTCTTAGAAAATGAATACCACGAAAGCCTAGTCTCGCGATATCGTCCTCAAACTCTCCCTTGGTTCGGCTGTAGAAGATGCGTGAAGTGCTGTCTGCTCCCATGGATGTAACAGCAATCATCTGTCTCGTCCCATGAGACAACGCGAGTCTGGCTGCAGTAACGGGGTACTCCAGATCAACTTTGCGGAACGCCGCCTGCGATCCTGCCTTCTTGATCGTCGTGCCCATACAGCAGAACAATTCGTCTGCTCCGATGAAAGCCTCCTCATGCCTTTCAAGCTCGTCCCAGTTCACAATCACTTGAGACAGTTTAGGGTGGGATATCGGAAGCTCCTGTCTCACGAGCGTGGTAACCTCTTCATATTCATCATGCGCGAGCAGCTGTGATACGAGCTGCTTGCCGACCAACCCAGTAGCCCCAATGACTAATCCTTTTCGTCCCACTAGCTAGACCTCCTGACAAACTCACTTTTCCCTATCATACCATGCAAAGAGAGCACAAATCCTCTATGGGATCTGTGCTCTCTTATTTTGGAAAAATCTATTAAAGTTTCTATATAGAATGAACTAGATATCTCAAATTCACATGCCTGGTTCAATCTATGTTAGCGGTACGTTCTGCTCCAGTTATCATATTCCTTCTCGGCTTCGTCGCGGGAATGACCGTATCGCTCCTGAAGCTTGCCGACCAGCTTGTCCTTCTCACCATCGATGACATCCAGATCATCATCAGTCAGCTTACCCCATTGCTTCTTGGCTTCGCCCTTCACTTGATTCCATTTACCTTTGAATACGTTGTTATCCATTCTTCTCATCTCCTTGTCTGTATGGTGATTCCAAGTTCCTAGAGACTAGAAAGTATGTCACCAGCGTGTTATATTCTTAACCCGAATCAGGATCTTTGAATCGACAAGGCAGGAGATGAAGTTCTTAACGGATTCTTAACAGCAGGATGGTCTGCACCGGTACTGGTCTACAAATATGCCAGCTATAATCGGGTCCCACTGTGTTCCTCGGCCCTGTTCCAGTATAGAGATGGCCTCCTCATCCTTCATTCCTTTGCGGTAAGGCCGGTCCGAGGTCATAGCGTCGAAGGCATCCGCTACTGCAATAATTCTTCCAAATAAAGGAATACGCTCTCCCGCCAGCTGATCCGGATATCCCTTGCCGTCATAACGCTCGTGATGGGAACGTACCCCGGATAGGAAGGGCTTAATCGACTGTGCCGGCTGGACATGCTGTAATATCGATTCGCCAAGCACCGGGTGACGCTGAATCGTCAAATACTCCTCTTCACTGAGCTTACCTTCCTTAAGCAGCACCATATCGGGGATGCCTACTTTTCCGATGTCGTGAATCAGCGCCGTTTTGTAAAGGGTGTCAAGCTCTTCCTCTGCAAGCCCCAGCTTGCGGCCGATCATGACCGAATATTCTGCCACCCGCATGGAATGACCCGCCGTATAAGGATCCCTGGCGTCCAGCGCTGCGGATAAGGTACTAAAATAGCTGTCCTGCAGCTGCTTCACCAGCTCGTCTCTCTCCTTCAGCTCAAGACTTAATTGATTCATCCCTTCCGTCGTAGAGCCTTCCGTCGTAGAGTGATCACTTTTTATAAGACGGGCTGCTGCAAACATAGACAAGCCAATCCCAAGCAGCAGTAGCCATACGCCAAGTCCGGCATACTCCCTCATGACGGTTTCAGAGTAATAAAATTGCTGAATTTCGGTTATAAAAAACACGAGCAGCAAAGGATAGATGATGATAAAGATTAACCTTATCCATGTGTTGGGACCAAGAGAAACAGGCTGCTGCCCTGTAAAAACTAGCTGGGTAACGCTTGCCTCCGCTTTATTTTCGACGGCTAATATGTAAGGTCTAATGGCTCTCGTTGTCATCATAAATTCGATAATGGCATGCAGGTAAGCAGCGAAAAGAAAGCTTATTACAATATATAAAGTATGTATAAATGATAGTTGGAGAAGATCTAACCGCTTCAGGATCGTACTTAGCAGCACGACCGGTAAAGACAAGCAAATATAATGCGAGTACAGTATCCGACAGAAGGCGTGAGCCGGCAAGGTGTGGAGAAAATCATACGCATACTGAAGACCTGTGCCGGTCTCAGCTTGAAGCTGTATATCTTTATAAGGTCTAACCTGCCTGAGGATAAGGTATATTCCAGTCAGCAGTGTAAGAAGTAATGCGGCAGCCAAGATCACTGCCAAATAACGGGACTCTGCTGCATGCAGATGAAGCGTTAAAGATCGTATAGACAGAAGCGCCAGTACAGCAGTTGCAGCCCAGCTAGCGATGTAGTTAACAGCCAATCTTTTGCGCAGCGCTTGATACCGTTGCAAGATGAATACAACCTCGCTTTCCCTAGAAGCTTATTCTCAAGTTCTATTATAGCCCAGAAGTCCCAATAACGAGAATATGCTTTTTCCTGTTTCCCCTGAAGAAGTTCTGTATTTGTAAATTGCTGTAATCTATGATATACTACTTAGTATTATGAATATTTAACCCCATTACATTCCTCTTTGAAGGTCATGCATTTATTCGCGGCTGGCATAAGAATAATGCATATGATCCGGAGTAAGATAACTCTTCATTTAACCCCATGGAGTAATCGCGTTATAACCCAAACACGAGATTTTATGATTTTCATTCAAACTGGCGCGGTCATCGGAGCCGTAAGGACAAAAGAGAGGTAGGGCTTTTGTTGTGTGAAATGTAAGTAGAGGAATACAATGCAGCTGTAGTTTCTACGCTACTACGAAGAGCAGCATTATAATATAGGTTAAATTTATATTGCTGAACCAAGCCGCTTTTGATCATTTAGACGAGGGCGACCTTGGGAGCACAAACATTAAGCCCCCGAGCATTCATCGCACGGGGGCTGTCCAACGTTCTGGAGTGTACCGCTCGCTTGTGCTGATCGAACTCACGTGGTCACGAGCACGGCTCTCTCCTTAGCGTGACGACTATGTACTGTACGCCCATTCAGGCAATGTGATTACATCGTGTACTCTCTGCCAAAACTTAAGGCCTGCCTATGCAGGCAGACCTTAAGTTTATATCATGGTCAAATCATTACCAGCAGAAAGCTTTAACGATAATAACCAAGAGAATAAACAATACCAAGATTGCGCCGATGGATTTACCTCCATCGTAACCGCTGAAGCCGCCTACTTGGCCGCCGCCATATCCGTATCCTACTTCGCTCATTGTAACTCCTCCTTTCTGTGTACTACACTCATACCATATGTTGCTCGACCTTATTTCGACCGGGCTAATTGCCCTTTTATTTCGAATTTTGAGCTGCCGTTGAATCCGAATAGGATGGTGGTCTGTGATTAGGATGGGGACGACCGGGATGGAACGGATGAGGTGGATGGTGCAGTCCTGCTTGGAAATGCGGGCCATTCGAGTGATGATGCGGTGGCTGCTGAGGTCCTGACTGAGGATGAGGGCCATTCGGACCTGGCGGATGGTGCGGGTGTTGATGTAGTGCCTGCTGGACCTGTGGCTTGTTCGGTAATCCCTGCGACGGTCCCTGAGGAGTCGGCAAGGCTTGCACGGATTGATTCACTTCCGCAGGGGAGGGCTGATCCAGATTCATTTGCTTCAATCTCTGACCGAGCTCCCCCAATGCAGCCTTATATTTCTTCGGCAGATTGAGCTGGTCGGATTGATCAAGGAACTGCACGATCAAACCGTGCATTTTCTGCTTCTTCTCAGGCTTCACCTCTTTAAATATGTCGACAACCCCATCCTTCATCTCCATTAACGTACTGCATAGAGCCAAGAACTGCTCCGGGGATAAATTCTCCAGAAGCTTCGATGACAACAGAGAAAAAGCATTAGAGGCAGCTTCACGCTTCGCCTTCTTCTTTGTCCTTTTTCTAGCGGGGGTCTTGGACACTTTCCTTCTTACATCGGTTCGCTGTTTATTCACGGGCTTCTCTCCTTTCGGGCACATATCGCTTGGGAAAGCACCCTTTTTTAGAACGCCTTCCTATGAGTAATCATAAACTAGAAGAAAGAACGGAGGCATCTTGATTAAAGAGGGTGACATGGATGAAAAAAAGCAGCATATCAAGCAAGAATAGAAATAACAATGGCAACAATTCGGAAGAAGCTGCAGCAAGAAAGATCGAATACTTAGCCCTGATCGCTGCTATCCTTGCATTCATTGCTGCAGGCATCGGATTGTACATCGCCTTGAAAGATTTTTCTCTGCCAGATGTGACGGAGGTTATAACCTGATGCGGAGAACTCACCTTACCTAAAGTAGCTTATGCGAACCTTCATCAATTGATATGGGCACTCGTTTTACGATAGACGAATAGCGGGAAGGCTTCGGCAGATTTTTTCATCGTTCATTCGATCTGACCCGGGCTTATCCCGCATTTTTGTATACTGAAATAAGCATTCTTTTGTGGAAAAAAGAGGATGTTTTTTGTCTTAAAATTAAGTATAATCAAATTACTTAACTGTTTTTTTGTTCCATTATTATCATTTGCGACCATCTAGTCGATACATAGAGTATGTAATATTTTTGGAATGGAGGGATTCTCATGCTTGACACACTGAAATATGCAGAAGATAAAGGATACAGCGTATGCTTGGTGATGCATAACGGCACATCCTACTTCGGTGAGATTGAAATCAGCCCTGATTCAGAGAACCTGGTCATTATTTGTGACCAAGGACGGATATCAGCTAACATACATGATATTAAACACTCCTCTACCATCGTTGCTGCTCACTTCTAAGTTGATTCACCCATTGCACAAATCTCACAACAAGATATTGACATACAAGCACCTATATAGCTCTGACAAGACCAAAGAAGCGAGCGCTGTTACAGCGTTCGCTTCTTTATGTGGATCTATCGATAATAATAGGTTGGCATAATACAAGGACATCCACAGCTTCTCGGTGCTCCTGCCCCAGGATAGCCACCAAATCCGCCGCCGAATCCGCCGCCCATTCCACTGCCGATGCCTCCGCCTCCATGTCCCTGACATTCAGGCAGCCACCACATAAAGCTGCAGTATGGCGGTCTTGGCGGTGGTGTTGGTCCAGGACCGGGACCAGGACCGGGTGCAGGAA
Organism: Paenibacillus sp. TCA20; assembly: GCF_000732325.1. Lineage (GTDB taxonomy): Bacteria > Bacillota > Bacilli > Paenibacillales > Paenibacillaceae > Paenibacillus > Paenibacillus urinalis. The sequence goes on along the minus strand of NZ_BBIW01000004.1, from coordinate 263,846 downwards.
GTGTTGGGCCAAGGTATTGGGCCCCGATAATATCCACATTGCTCACTTGCATGAATTGTACAGTGCCGTTCGGAAAGACCAAATTCAAGCTGACAATGCCGCTCGTATCTGGAGGAACAGGAGGTGCGTAGCCGAGGAGCTGCCAGGTCACCTGACCATACCCGGTGATGACGGATCGGTAGTAATGCCCTACTCGGCCTCTGTTGATCTCATCCTGAAAGAAATTTGAAGGTAACAAATATACGGACATGAACGTTACACCCTTTCGTGTAAGAAAATGATCTATACACGATATATGCCCATGGTTCGGGCGAGGTTCAAAGAATCCGCACCAGCCCAAATGAGAGCATCTGCTTACGCTAACGGTGCCAAGCCGCCCTTATCATACAGTACGGGTCCCTTAGACCATGCAACAGCAAGATGCATCAGCAGCTCTGTCTTTAGCATTTCCCGGATTCCCGCATGCTCCTCCGCTTCATACAGGTTAACCCACTCACCAGGATCAGCCGCAAGGTCATACAGCTCTCCCTTAGTATGCTGTACTCTAGCCCCAGCATCCCGCACTGCTCCCTCAATATACAAGATCAGCTTCCATTCCTTCGTTCGCCACATATAGGCCGGTGCGGAATGCGGTGCGCTGACTCCTTTTCCATGAAATTCACAGAATGTCCCTTGCCGTCTCAAGTCACCCAGCAGATCAAATCCCGGCAGCATAGGGTTGCGCGGCAATCCAGCAGCTTCGCTTAGCGTCGGAACAAGATCGATAAGCTCTGCTGGGCGATCATCGATGGTACCCCGCTGCGCTTCTGCAATCCAGGAGCCCGATAAGATCAATGGCACCCGGACACTTGCATCATATAAATTATATTTGGAGAACCGGAATTGTCGCTCACCGAGCATTTCTCCGTGATCCGAAACAAAAACGATCAGCGCATTCTCCAGCCTTCCCAGTCGTTCAAGCTTCTCAAGTGCCAGGCCAAAGTAATGATCGAGCCATGAACAATTGGCAAAATATCGGAGCGTTGTACGCCTTCGCTCCTGCTCGCTCATCGCAAGAAAGGCCTTTTTCTTGTCCAGATAGGACTCCCTGCTTCGGCTGTTAAGTTCATCTGATGCGGCAAGGTGAGTATTCTCTTCGTCGAGCCATGGCGGCTGTGGAATATCCGGGATATCGGCAATGGAGTACAAATCTTCGAATCGCTTAGGCACATTAAAGCCAGCATGGGGCTTAAGGAAGGAAAGGTAGAAAAAAAGCGGACGATCCGGGTCTACGTCTTCATTCAGAAACTTGAGACTTTGCTCAGCGACCCATCCATCACGATGCTGCTCCATAGGCACCTGGCTGGTCATGCCTATATAGCCGTGAACATTCTCCTCGCCACTGCCAAAGTGAGCCGTTTCACTGCTGTAAGCTTCCAGATACTCGGGATGTGTGTCGCCCATCATGATTGCATTTTCCTCGTAATGACCGCTGTTCCGCGCGAGTCCCACAGCCCTCACCTCGAACCCTCGGGAAGACGGAATCTCCGTCCGTTCGCCGTGATTCCAATGCGTTTTCCCGAATCCAGCTGTCTGGTATCCTGCCTTGCGCATCAATTCGGGAAGCGGATCAGAGGGCAGCCTGTCCTCATCGTAAATGCCGCCATAATTGGTTCTGACCCCCGTCTGAGAAGGATAGTATCCGAACATCATGGAGGTCCGGCTCGGTACGCACATTGGAGACTGGCAAACTGCCTGACTGTATGTAATGCCCTCCGCAGCCAAACGATCTAAATTAGGCGTGTGTATATGCTCGTTGAATTTACCTATGCAATCCCAGCGCTGCTGATCTGTCATGAAAAAGATAATATTGGGCTTATCCTGCGGCATTTCCCCTTCATCCTCTCTTCATCTATTCGAGAACTTCAAGGCAAGACGGAACATTTAGACAGTCTGGTCATTATATATACATGTAGATGGAGTCGAGTCAGGCAGGTCGCGGAAATGAATGATGAGAAGACATCAAAATCTACAGCTTCTCTCTGACTGAAGCCAGCTTCTGGGCACTGGAAGACGGCTTATCACGGCGGTCATCAATCTTAACCGAAGTCGAGACCCGCTGTGCGCCTGTACCGAACGGAGTCTCGTGCAATGCCCGAATGGCAGCAAATATATCGTCCAGTTCACCTTCGATAATGGTGCTCATGGATGTAAGCTCGTATTGAATTCCAGGCTGCTTAGCCAGCGTACGCTGCAGCTCTGCCACATAAGGACTCAGGCTTGTGCTTCCTGTTCCAATCGGAATAATAGTTACCTCAGCTATAGCCATTTATATCCCCTCCAAATTAGTCGAAATTCCAATTATTTATAATTTACGCCTCGATAGGCTCTTCACTTGATTCAACATTCTGACTTTTGCTGACGATATACCCATTGTAGCATGATCCTGTTCACAGAAAAAAAATATTTAAGAGATTCTACTACTTCTTCCAGCCCTTTTCCTTTGCGGTATGTTGGGATATTTGCTATAATCGCAAATGCGTTTCAACATCAAGCTGGTGTTTACAAGCACAACATATTGGGGTAATCTTGTAATACATCAACCAAATGTAGTGTTGAGACAGAATCGACCATTGTACGAATCTCTATAACTGTCAAGCTTTTTTTAGTAGAAATTTATGCGGCTCCACATTAGGCAATTCTAGAGATTTAAGAGCTCCATGTTACGGGACAACGAACTGAGCAGGTACATATGGGCTATCCAATAATCCTATATTCACACCTTAACTCGCGTACCCCCGGCGTACAGTATAACTATACCAGCAAGCGGGGACGCAAATGGCATTTATCTGGCCGCGAGAAAGCCGGAAAATGCTTTTTCTATGTAAGATGACTTCAAGTACGATTCTCTAGCCCGAAAATCCACGATGTAGATGCGGCGAAATTCACAGCAGGATGATCTTACTTTTTTTAATGCTTTACTCCATTTATCACTATCATAAGAAAGCGAGGGCTCTTCATGCCACAAGTGGTTAACAAACCAAACAATCGTCAGCTTGCCTTTGACGAGATCCGTATTTCCGTGTACGCAGACCGTATTCTTGCTGATCTGCCTATGCTTGATAAAGAAAAACTCGTTCGTGGTGTAACCTCTAAATTGCGCCGTGACGAAGTATCCAGTGAAGAAATCAGCAATGCATTCTCCATGTCTGCTCTTGAACTGGTAACCAAAGAGGAGCCGAACTGGAAATATGCAGCAGCTCGTTCACTGCTCACTTCTCTATACAAAAAAGCGGCTAACAACCGCCGTTACAAAGCATATCCGGAAGAGCCGTACGGTGCATTCTATCCACTGATTACAACACTTGTGAAAAAAGGCATCTATCGCGAAGAGCTGCTCGATTGCTATACAAAAGAACAAATTGAAGAACTCGGTGCCACGATTGAAGCAAAAAATGACCTTCTGTTCGATTACATCGGACTCCTGACGCTGGCTGAGCGTTATCTTGCGAACGACTTCGACGGCAGAGTCATGGAGCTTCCGCAGGAACGCTACATGGTTATCGCAATGTACCTCATGCACAAAGAGCCTGCAGACAGACGTCTTGAGCTCGTTAAGGAAGCCTACTGGGCGATGAGTAATCTCTATATGACAGCAGCTACTCCAACGATGTCCAACGCAGGTAAGAAGGTAGCTGGTCAGCTGTCCAGCTGCTTCATTGATACGGTTGACGACTCGCTGGAAGGAATCTTCGATTCCAATACGGATGTAGCACGTCTCAGCAAAATGGGCGGCGGCATCGGCGTATACCTCGGAAAAGTACGTTCCAGAGGCTCCGATATCCGTGGACACAAGAATACAAGCTCCGGCGTTATTCCTTGGATCCGCCAGCTGAACAATACGGCTGTCAGTGTAGACCAGCTCGGTACACGTAAAGGTGCGATTGCCGTTTACCTTGATGTTTTCCATAAAGACATTCTGGCATTCCTGGATCTGAAGCTGAACAATGGTGACGAGCGCATGCGTGCTCATGACATTTTCCACGGCATCTGCCTGCCGGACTTGTTCCTTGAGCGTGTAGAGAGCCGCGGCGAATGGAATCTGTTCGATCCGCATGAAGTGAAGAGAGTGATGGGCTGGAAGGACGAGAACGGCCGTGCTCTGGGTCTTGAAGACTTCTATGATGAAGAATTCGGCAAAGGCACTTTCCGCGAAAGATACGAGGAGGCTACCAATCATCCAGACCTGTCCCGCATCACGGTTCAAGCGATTGATATCATGAAGCGTGTCATGAAGTCTCAGCTGGAAACAGGCACACCGTACATGTTCTACCGCGATACGGTAAACCGTGCGAACCCGAACCGTCACAAAGGAATGATCTACTCCTCCAACCTGTGTACAGAAATTATGCAGAATCAGTCTGCTACAACGATTGAGCAGGAAGAGCTTGTGACGAAGGACGGCGAGACCCGTATCATCATTACGAAGAAGCCGGGCGATTTCGTTGTCTGCAACCTGAACTCGATCCATCTTGCACGCGCTGTACCACATGGCGTTCTGGATCGTCTGGTTCCGATTCAAATGCGTATGCTCGATAATGTCATCGACATTAATAATATTGAAGTACTTCAAGCACAATATACAAACAGCCAGTACCGCGCTGTCGGTCTTGGAACCTTCGGTCTTCATCACCTGCTTGCGCTTGAGGGCATTCGCTGGGAATCCGAAGAAGCAGTAACCTACAACGACAACCTGTATGAGAAGATCAGCTATATTGCCATCAAATCCAGCATGGAGCTGGCAAAAGAAAAAGGAAGATTCCCTAAATTTGCTGGTTCAGATTGGGAGAACGGTAACTACTTCGCATCCCGCGGCTACACGGACGGAAGCCGTGAAGGTAAATTTGTCAGCACAGCGCAGTGGAATGAGCTTGCAGCAGAAGTAAGTGAGCATGGTGTACGTAACGGATGGATGATGGCGATCGCACCAAACGCATCGACTTCGATCATTGCCGGTTCCACAGCAAGTATTGACCCGTTGTATGAGCTCTTGTCTTATGAAGAGAAGACCACTTACAAGATTGCGAATCCAGCACCGGATCTGTCCGAGAAGACGATCTGGTATTACAAGACTGCATTTAATATCGATCAGCACGCTTCCATTGATATGGCTGCTGCGCGTCAGCGTCATATTGACCAGGCACAGAGCTTTAATCTGTATGTGCGTCCTGATATCCGTGCAAAAGATTTCCTTGATCTTCACCTGCATGCTTGGAAGGCGGGCATCAAGTCCACTTACTACGTACGCAGCCGTGCGCTGACGATTGAGAACGAATGTGAATCATGTGAATCTTAAGGAGGCAACACCCGAATGAATGAGCAAAAGATCTTCAACACTGAGGCACCGAATAAATCCACCCGTATCATTAACGGCGAGAACTCCGGGATTCTGAACTGGAACGACATTCGCATGCCTCATATGTATAAATTGTATAAAGTGCTGCTGCTGAATTACTGGATCGCTGACGAAATTCCAATGTCCAAGGATGCTCAGCAGTTCCCGCATCTGGATGCCGAAGAACAGCGCACATTCAAGATCAACATCGGCCTGCTGGCCGTGCTCGATTCCATGCAGACCATGTTCGTCGGGGACGTTAGAGAATACTTGACCGATTCCTCCCTTGAGGCGATCTCCGCTATTATTGCCCAGCAGGAAGTCGTGCATAATCAATCTTATTCTTATGTGCTCTCATCCCTCGTATCGTGGGATGAGCAGAAGGAAATCTTCGAGTACTGGAAGCATGATCCGGTTCTGCTGGAGCGGAATCGATTCATTGCGGATATTTATCAGAACTTCCGTGACGAAGCTACGCCGCAAACGTTCTTTGAGGCGCTTGTTGCCGATATGATTCTTGAGGGTATTTTCTTCTACAGTACATTTGCTTTCTTCTACAATCTGGCACGGGATCAGAAGATGATGGGAACGGCACAGATGATCTCTTACATTCAGCGGGATGAGAACCAGCATTGCTACTTCTTCGCTGAAGTTTACAAGCAGCTGCTGGCTGACTACCCAGAGCTGAATACAAAAGAGAACAATGACTATGTCTACCGTACAATCAACCGTGCAGTAGAGCTCGAAACCAATTGGGCACACTACACACTGGAAAAAGTACGCGGCATCAATCTTCCTGAGCTTGAAGACTACATCAAGTTCACAGCGAACAAGCGTCTTCGCCTGATGGGAATGGACAAAGCATACGAGGGCGTTGACGTCAACAGTATGCCTTGGATCAAGCCGTTCTCTGATGAGGCATTGAATGCAACGAAGACCGACTTCTTCGAAGCTAAATCCCGTAACTACGGTAAAGTCGGTGATGATAACGGATTCGACGATCTGTAAGATCAGCTGCGTTCTTTCAAGCGATAAATCATTTAACGGATAAACGATTAACGATATCAAAAAGCGATCTTCCGTCTCGGCGGGAAGATCGCTTTTTTTGGTGCAGTTAGTTCAATCGAGAATGTCAGGCATGAACCTCTACACTCGCTTGATGCTTGTCGAGGAAATCAGCCATCGCTGTATATACAAGAATTTCATTCGCCTTACGAGAGAAGCCATGGCCCTCATCTTCCAGAACGATATATTCGACTTCTGTCCCCTGCTCCTTCAACGCCGTAACAATCTGATCTGATTCAGCCTGTACTACGCGCGGATCATTCGCTCCCTGAATGACAAGCATCGGCTTCACCATCTGCTTCAGGTAAGTAATCGGTGAATCCTTGATCAGTCGTTCACGGTCTTTCACCGGATCTCCCAGCCACTGCTCCATCATCGGCTTCCATGAATCCGGAACCGATTCAATGAAGGTAAACAGATTGGACGGTCCGAAGATGTCTACTGCTGCGCGGAACAGCTCGGGATGACGTCCGGCAAGCAGCAGCGTCATATAGCCGCCGTAGCTGCCCCCCACGATAAATAGACGATCTGGTGAGCTTATACCCTGTTCAAACAGCCATTCGATACCTGCTACGCAGTCCAGTCGAGGGCCTTCACCCCAGTCTCCTTCCACCAGCTTGATGAAGGTCGCCCCATATCCTGCACTTCCGCGGAAGTTAGGCGCGAAGATGTTATAACCCCGGGCTAGAAGGAACTGGAACATCGGTCTAAAAAACTTACCTTCCGAAGCCTGCGGTCCCCCGTGCGGCCAGAAGACCGTATAACCGTTAGCCGCTTCAGGCTTCGCCTTAAACAGTAAGGCCTCAATCTCCATTCCGTCGAAGGAGGTATACCTAACGACATCCGGGTAACACAAATCCTCTTCCGTCAGCCCCACGACGACGTTATTCGTGAGCTGCTCCCACTCCCCATTCACATGACGGTAAATGTTGAAGGGCTTCACTGCCCCGCGGCCAAGAATATATACATTTCCCGATTCAGCCACCGATATCTGCTCTACGAAATCAACGGGCAGAGGAACGGACGTATACCCTTCTTCACCATAAGGGACAGCATACATTCGGCTCTCAATTCCCACACTCGTAACCATATACAAAGTCTGAGACTCTTTGTGCCACTCGATGGCTCCAACCTCTTCCTGATCAAAGGCTTGGACCGTTCTAACTTCACCCCTTGAGATGTTATATTCAGCTGCATAAGAGAATTCCTTTCCTTGGTTGGTCACAAACAGCAGCGTATCGTCATCGACAAAAGTAACGCTTCTAATGACTTGAACCTCTTCTTCAGGGAATACATACTTTACCTCAGCCTCTCCATCCGATTGGATGAACAAGGACTGATGTGTATTTGAGAACATCTTCAGATAGGCTCTGCGCTTCTCATCCGGGCTGATCGCTGCAAGATAAGTCGGTCTATTTGCTCCTTCATGAAGCAGCTCGTCCTGCCCGGATTCAAGGTCAAGGCATCTGGAATTCAGATACACCGGATTATCCTTGGAGGTGTCATAGTATATTCTTTTCCCATCCTTCGACAGCTTCACGAAATAGAACTTATCGTCTGCTTCACCGGGCACAATCTTAACCGGCTTGCCGCCGCTCGGCTTCAGCACATACAGATGCAGATTCTCATCACCGTCTTTGTCAAAATCAGCGAGTATAAACTCGCCGTTCGGGTCTGTCTTCATAAAGCTGCCTGACTGATTCTCATATGTAAGCGGGTAAGGAAAGCCGCCGGGCAGGTCCATAGCCCACAGGTTCGGCTGACCGTTCAAGTTGCTGTTAAACAATAGTCTGGATTCATCCTTGGTAACCGTAAAATATCGAATAACACTGGTTTGGAAAAATTGAGCCACGTCCGGGATAGGAAAGTTAATCATTGCGATAAAGCCTCCTTTATATTCGTTTGCTCACTTCCTCTACATCATAATTTACACATCCCTCATGATCAAGATATGGAATGCGCTTAAGCTAACGTATTGTTCGATATTTAAGGCTCATCGAGCCTCTGCCGAGATAACAGACCGAACCAATGTAATCATTCGAGAGATAGAGCGGACGAGTCGTATAGGACTCCCCTGATTCCAATTGTGAATGCCGAATCCAGGTATAATCCTCCGCAAGCGTATTAAGCTTAAGCCACCGGCCTCCGATCCCGAGCCCCGTCGCTTTGGCGAGCGCCTCCTTGCGCGTCAGCATCTGTAGTAATATTCTTGTTCGGTCCTGTTCATTACTCGAGGCAAGACAGTATTTTCGTTCGGATGGGGTCAGAAACCGGGAAGCGATTCGCTCTGCTCTCAGCATGTCCCGCATGCGCTCCACATCAACACCGACAGGACAGCTGCCTGCAATGGCAACGCATGTCAATTGATCCGTGTGGGCCAGATTGAATTCAATCCCTTGGCGGACGAAGGGCTTCCCATTCGCATGGTACTCCAGCTGTACTGACTGGGGAGAACAATCGAGGTGCTGACTGAGCACGTATTTTAAAAAAGCTCTTGAAGCGGCAAACTGGGTCCTGTCCTTCAAGGTTCGGTATCGCAGCATTCTCTTTACCTCACTATCGTTCAAGGCATTCCGCAGCTCAGGCGCCAGTGTACACTGCCCCTGGGCAGAAGTGTACTGAATCCACACCTCTAACGTGCAGCTCATACATTCACCCCCATTACTATAGCAGCTAGGTCATCACTGACATTCGCAGCTTCTCAGGGACTGCATGTTGATACAAAGCGTGCAGTATTTCCTCATCTGAAGGCAGGAGGAACATTTCTCCCATTTTCATATAATCCAGATTCATCAGTGCCGATTCTGATACATACATGCAGGCCTGCTTGAGCGAATCGAGGTCTGCATAATGTCTGCCAATACACTTCATCCGGCTCATTTGCAGTACCTTCCCGCTGATGCCTTTATACGGCAGCTCCATGAGACAAGAGACGACCTGGTTGTACAGCTGCTTGGGATCAATCGAGAACCCGCTCAGAATGGAAAATGAAAATGAGGATCGATAATAATGCTCCCATGCTGCATTTTTATTGATCAAGCCGTTATGAACTGCCTCTTGAAAAAACAGAGAAGCTTCGCCAAAGAGAGCCTCGAGTCCAACCATCAGCATGACGTGCTCTCTCGTCGACATAGAGGCAGGATCGGCTGCAAAGCCAAATTGAACAACCGGAATCGGCTGAAACCTCTGTGTTTCACGGTACATATCTATTGAGGGCTTCCTGGATAAAGCCACCTGTTCACCTGAGGCAGGAGCGATCACAGCTGGTTCGGGGATTACGCTCTCCAAATAATCAATGACAGCATCTGCCTTAACCGGACCTGCTACCGCCAGCGCCATCCGGTTCTGTGTATAATACGTCCCATAGACCTCATGCAGCACGGATGCATGGATCCCTTCAATGCTATCCGGCGTACCCGCGACATCCATAGCCAGTGGATGATTCTCCCCATACAGCATGGAGAGAAGCTGCTGCATACATAACCATACGGTCTCATCGGTATAGCCGGATAATTCCTGCCTGATGATCGACTTCTCTAATTGAATTCGCTCTTCAGGAAAATAAGGCGTGAGGATCAAATCCATAAATAGAGCCAAGTTGCTGTAATACTGATCTGTAGAAGCCATCTGATAGGTTGTTACATCGTACCTGGTAAGAGCCGAAGTCGAAGCACCTTGCCTACGTAGACGCTGATTAACCGAGGGGCCGGGCTGGCAAAACATCATGTGCTCCAGAAAGTGCGCCGTCCCATAAGGAGCATGTATTGAAGCGGATCTGATCTGTGAATCAGAGACTTCCGGTCCATCATGAATAGCTCCGTAGGATACACTGAGCGAAGTGAACGTGTGGGCATGCTCCGGCCTTGGGAGAATCCGAATGAGCATGCCTCCCGGCAGACAGTGCTCTATCACATCCTGATCGAGTGTTATTTTCATGCTTCTATGCTCCCTTCCCGCTTCTGTCCAGATTCTCATTCGGAAAAAGAACCCAGGTTACAGCTTTTTCAAGGTTCGAAGCGATATGTACAATGTCATCTGAAGTTACAGCTGTGATCTGTGCCAAGAAGTCTGCTGTATCCATTGTGGCACCCGTAAGACATTGATCCAGGTGGATATCGATCTCTTGTTCGGGCAGATCGATGCCGACTTTCATGAAATGAAGTACTCCTTCAATCGCCTGTGTGATCTCGGCCGCTTCCACCTTCCCATCGGCGACCTGCTCCAGCTCTCTGTCAATAATGGAGAGAATATCACTCATATTGCCGACTGTCGTACCCGTATGAACATGCATCAGTCCTCGGAATCGATCCAGCTCGCTCATCACTTGATATACAAGCTGGCTCCGTCTTCGCAGTTCCCGATTGAGCCGGGACATGGGGCCGGCGGCAAACAGATTATGAAATACAAAAAGCGCTGCATAGGCTGGCGAACCATAGGATACATGGGTCTTATAAGTAATGTTTAATTTACACTGATTAAAATTACCGTGTTCAATCATAAGGGAAGGCTCTTTCCCGGCGGGTATGCTGCTCCCCAAAGCTATTTGATTCGCAGATGAGATAAGAATCGGATCCCCTTGCTCTTGTACGGCAGAGGATTGCGGTGTGAACCAGGAGAATACATCATCCGTATAATGTTCAGGCAACACATTACCAACAATGTGGATGTGTATAGGTAAACGAATGGCTTTTTCATAAGCCTCATATATATGGTGCTCTTCTATGGTCCACGAGTCCTCTTCACCATCTTCACAGCTATTCGCTGATTGTGATGCATAGCCGATATAGGATAGACAACGGCTCTTTAACAAGGAGCTTGGATCATGTGCCTCTCGATGTACCGCATACTTAAGCCCATCCATTTCCTCCCTCATTCGCTCTGAATCAAAGCGATTGGGCCCGGAAGGTCTCATCATTATTTCGGATAAGAGCTTGAGCGCCTCCCTAGCGGGTGAGCTCTCTGCCTCTGAATCGCCGGGCTGCAGGACCTTAATAGCATAGGAAAGGATCTGATTGGACCCCTTCTGCTCGATGTGATACTTACAGCTTGCTCCGTACAGCATACATAACCGTTCTCTTTTTGCTGATTCGCTCAGACCTGTGCCTCCTGCTGTCCAGAGAAGCCTTCCGAGCAAGGAGTACATCTGTTCATTAATTTCTCCGCTATTGATAATGGATACCGTCAAATAAGCGTTATAGTACTTGGTCGTAGGCATTAAATGAAGAGATACGTTGCCGCGACTCGTTGATATGAAGCGATGGGACATGATGACACCTCCCTAATATGAAAGTCCAGGAATCTTAACTTAGGCTTAGGTTGTATACCTCCGCTTGGTGCAAATTCATTCCGAGCTGGCCGAAGCCTTCAACAGGCCGGCTGATCCAGTCAAGCCGGGGAGGCCCAATAGGAGAGGAAGGAGCTGTCGTCTCCTCGCTCTTCCAGGCTAGAACCTGCTCATGATGACGATCCCAGAATCGCCACTGCTCCGGCTGCTGCAGCAGCTGAGCCCGAAAGGGACCATAGATCTGCTCTGCAATATGCTGAACATCCTCACTCGGCTGAAACGGAGGAAGAAATACAATCCGGCTCTTGTAATCCGCCGTCATGGTCATGAAGTACAGACACACCGGCTTTTTGGCTTTGGGACAATATTCGGAATATCCCGCTCCTTGTTCGTATATTCGATGTTAGAAACGGCAGCTGCAGCTGATAATTGTCTGTGTTATAGCCCGTCTGTCCGTCCACGAACAAGCTGAAGCAGCCGCCTTTTTTCAAATGGGAATACAGCTTGATGCCGATCAGCTCATCCTGGGAGTTCAGCATCTCCGCTCTTGAATATTTACGAATGGACTCCCACTTATCGAGCTGCTTCTCCTGCATAACGGTATCCCTCTCCGCTACCAGATAAAAAGGAAGACCCTCACGGTAATAACCCTTGCGGATCTCTTGTCCAATCGTCACCATATTGTGTCTGACAAACCCATAGTGAAAGGTGAGGAAGGCCCCTCCCTCCTGAAGAGTATGCTGCAGGTGCTCTCGTCCATGAACCTCATCCCATTCCAAGAAGGAATACGGTGACTTCTTATGCTCTTCTACCGTCCGCAAGAAGGACAGATAATCAATCCATGTCTCCTCAGCCGTTCTCGGCCCTCCAAGCGGGTTCATTTCCTTCGCAATATTCATAAGCGCATAGAAGTAGCCCAGCTTGATGCCGGCCTCCCTCTGCTGCTCAAGCTCGAGCTGTACTGCATTTCGGTGAAGCTCAAACGATTCTCTAAGATTCATGACAGATCTCTCCTATATGTAGACTGCAATCGCAAGACATCCGGTTCTGATGCAGACCCTCGAGCATGTGGGCCATCAGCCGCAGGGCCAGCTCCATCTGCCCTGGCAGCCGATCAGAGGCGAGAACGCCTTGACCTTCAACCAAATCGCCGCCAATGAAATACAGGTCGGAACGAAGCACCATTTCCATCGCTTGCAGCACGACGTGCCAGGAAGGTCCGCCGCTCAGCGGAAAGTCGACATGAGGGAAGGTGCCGGGGTCCAGACAATCCATGTCAAAGGAGAGATATGCCACGGCCTCAGGATGAATAGCCCGCAGATCCGAAAGTATTTGCTCGATCGTCTGCGGCTCCAAACGTTCTGCAGAAATTTGAATGAGCTTATCATGGGTATACATTTGATCCACAGATCGGATCCCTCTTAGTCCCAGCTGTACGACCGCTGCAATCTCATCTTGTGCCAGCAGATGGCGTACAAAATTGGCATGATGAATTCGATCATGATGCAGCGCGTCAATGCCGCAATCATGGTGCGCATCAAACTCTATCAAAATAATCGGCTTGTTTATATACTCCAAAAATGCAGATAAGAGCATATGCGTGATCGAATGATCTCCACCTATACTGTACAGCCCTGCCTGCTCTGCAACCGAGAGCTTCACTGCCTCTGAGACGGCTGCCGAGCTCATCCCCAATTCATTACGAATGAAGAGCTCTTTCTCGCACGAACCCAAATCCTGCATAATGACGCCCTGCATCAAACGCCGGTCTGTTCCAATGTCATATAGACCGGAAGTATAGGGTGATACAAGAGCAGGGTACACGGTTCTTTTCCACGATTCGGCCCTGAGGCTGTCCTCGAACAAACCGACGGATGAATCATGAATGCTGGTCCCTCCGGCATAAGGAATACCTAATAAATAGAAGTTTGGCTTCGGCTGACCCAGCAGTGGACTGAATTTAAAATAGGGAATGAGCGGATGACGAACACCTGGAATCATCGGAGTATCTCTATCCTTATTCCAGGTGTCAGGCTGCACCTCATAGAATTGTGTAAAGCCTTCATCTGCCGCAACCCATGATTCTCCCAGACGCTGCATCAGATAGTAGGGATTCATAACGTACCTCCTTAGGCTTGTGGTGAGAATACTTTTTCTTGAGCTCTGTGATCTGAGTCCGAAGCTTCTTGGATGTAGCGCTTCTTATACATTCGAAACGTAGGGATAATAACACTGGCACCCGCTAGATTAGCGAAGAATATGCACCAATAGAAGGCTTCTGGCTGATCTAAGAGTGTCGTCATTCCGAAACCGGCAGCCACGATAAGGATAAAATAAACCGCGTTCAGCAGGAGCGCACGATACCCCTGACCTGTCTGTTCCATCGTCAGAAGAGCCGTCATTAATGGACCCATCAGTATATAGGAGGGCGCCACGATGCTCAGATACTGTACCGCTTCCTGCCGGGCTGCTTCCTCTGCGATGAGAAAGGTAACGATGGGCTCCTTGAACAGCCATACGCCGGCTGCAATCAGCGCATAGGCAGCGTATGAATGCTGCATCCCTTTCTTGAAGCCTTCATATGCTCTCTCTCCTTTCTTCTCAGCCATGTTCTGATTAATGATGATCCCAATGGCGGAACCGATCACGATGCCTGGCAGAATGGCCATGGTCTGGATTCGATAACCTACCCCGAAGCCAGCAATAACACTCTCGCCATAGGGGCTGATAATCCGGTTATAAAAGAACGTGCTTAGAAAGATAAGACAGTAAGACACAAAGACGGGTACACCTACATGCCGCAATAGAATTAACTGTGACATCCTCCATTGAAGAGGAGGAAGCTTGAGGTGACCCGTGCGAATGAGATAAATAACCGCAGCAGACAGGGATAGCAGACCGCTGATCATATTGGCATAGACGATTCCACTTAAGCTAAGGCCAATAACACGGACCAGTAAATATACAAGCAGAACATTCACTGCCGCTGTTCCTACCGCTATAAGGGAAGCCTGCTGTGCCCTGCCGAGTCCACGCAGGGCAGCACTCGCAATGGCCCCTAGAACGGTTGGGATGGCCGCAATCATCATCCCTCTTACGTAACCTGAGAAGAGCGGATGAATGGAGTCTGCAATCCCATAATAGTAGCGGAATAGCGGCACACACAGAATGACGATCAGACCGATCGTCATCGTTAGCAGAAGGCCGCCTGCTGCATAATGAGCCAGCAGACTTGAGATTTCTGCCTGATCCTTGCTGCGATGGCGAGATATCGTAACCTGTGCAGACAGCTGGAGCGCTTCGACGAGTGCGATCAAGAGGAACGAAATAGGGATATATAAAGACAGTACATACAGCACATCCTGTCCTGTATGTCCCATAAAGAACACATTCGCCATCTGAGTGATCATATTAACGAGAGAGGCTAGAAGCATAGGTACTGCTGTCTTGAGCAGCAGTCCGCTGATCTTTCCTGTCGTGTAATCCAGGCTCTTCATGACATATCTCTCCTTCGTTAAACGTCAGCAAATTTAGTGCAGGCATCGAATGCACAATGACAGAGCAGACCGACAGTTGATGATGATCCCCTGCCACGAGCATTACTCTGGTGCCGGTTTCAGGCTGGTTCAAGCGGAGCCATTCGGCAAGCTGTACCCAGACATCTCCGCTTAGCGCGTCTTCTGCCCTGCGGTGAACAGCGGGTGCTGAATCAGAATCAAATCCATAATGGAGTGCAGACTGGATAAAGGTCTGGTCCGGGCTGTATCTCTTAATGAGTGATGCTATGATCGTCTCTGCATTCGCAGAAGACCACTCCTGCTTACCCTCGTAATGAAGCTCAAGTGCTCCTCCTGCCGGGTTCACTTCCATTGCAACTGCCATATCCGTTCGAGGATAGGGCCCCACTTCCTTCTGTGGAAGGGAGTTCCCTTGTTCGGGGAAGTCAGTAACCTCTTTCTTCTGAACAATCCTTTGCTCTGAGAAGACAACAAGTGACTGACGCTGGATTGTCCAGTGCATAAGAGGAATGAATTCTACTGCGGCAATTGGACCCAGGTGAGATAAGCCGAGATAGTTTGCGAAGTGAAGCGGAGTCTCCTCCATCAGCCGGGCCAGAGGAGGATTAAGTGCATACCTGTCAGGATAGGACTGTGCTAATACAATTGAATCCCAGCAGCTGTCCTTCTGAAAGGGCTCCAGTACTTTACAAGCCATGTCCCCGCTGGTCACGCGCTTTCCGTCTCGAATATATGCGCGGGTTACAGAATCCATGGGAGTACCGAAATATGCCTTCTCCGCATACAGGTAGGGAGAGAGGACATGATAGTCTTCCGGTGATGCCTCCAATACATAATCCTGATCAGGTATAGTCAGCCAGTTGATACAGTTGACGAACAACGGAGCAATCTTCCTCTTATGCATAGCTCATCTTCCCCGTAATATAAGCCTGGAACACATTGACCTTCTGTATATTGGTCGTTCCCTCCATGAACTCAAATGCTCTTGCGTCCCGATACCATTTATTTAATAGCGGATGCTCATACAGCGATCCAGGACCCAAATAATCTGCTGCCAGCTGGGTGGCTTCCTCTGCAAGCTGAGTTGCCCGGATCTTCCCCAGCGAAGCAAGATATCCCTTCTGTCCGTCAGCATCGATCTCCATCGCGGCATAACGGATCAGTGAACGTGTTGCTGCCAGCCGAAGACACAGCTTCTCAAGCTCCTGCTGCTCCTTCTCCTTATATTGCCTGCGCTCTGCAAGCAGATAATCGTAAGCTGCCCGGGCAACACCAAGACCAAGCGCGGCTACACCGGGGCGCATCTGATGGAAGGTTTGCAGCGCTCCCCAGAAGCCCCTTCTGGATTTGCTCAAATGTCTGCCGAGCACCTGTTCCTCCTCAATCCTGCAGCCGTTGAAGGTAAGATGACTAAGCTGCACAGCACGGACACCCATCGTATCAAGTGGAACCGCACTAAACCCTTCTACCGAGGTGTCGATCAGCAGAACCTGAATTCCGAGCGGCGTATGGCTGGTCTGGGCAAATACAAGTCCCATGTCTGCACGGCAGCCGTTACCAATAAAATATTTCTCGCCATTTAGAATCATGTCTCCATCAACAGCTCTATGGACTCTCGTCTGGATTCCGGTTGCATCAGAGCCCTTCTTGGGTTCAGACAGAGCAAAAAATGTCCAGGAGGGCGCCTTCAGAAATCGGGAGTAGAAGCGCTCCTTCTGCTGAGAATCTGCAAGCTCATTGATGATAATGCCGGACATGGAGGGACCCGGACAGCCCAAGAATGTGCCTGCATCGCCATAGGCCAGCTGCTCGATGGCCGTGACCCGTTCGATACAGCTAAGCCCATAATATTTCTCTGATCCGATCGTAACGATTGGTTCGCCGCCATATTCAGGAGGAATCATCATCCGATTGGCAAGCTGCAGAGAAGGACGGCTGGTGTATAAGGACAAGCGCTCGGGCTGCTCATCTACCAGCTGTCCTACCTCCCTCAAATCGCTGCCGATCTCTTTCATTTCCTGCTCGAAGACTCGTAATTTATCGGTGGTAATCATGCTCATACTCCCTCCTTTAGGACACGTAATAAATGTTCTTAACTGCCTGGGATATGTAATAGCTATACATGACCGGTCCATTCACGTAACCATGTCCCCCGCCCAGCTTTTGAAGGAGACCAAAAGCACGGTCCAGCTCTTGATGAAGCATAGCTCGCAGCGACGCCCGATTCACAGGGCTGCAGCTATACTCCATATGCTCACTACTCGTGCTCTTGATCATCTCCAAAATCGTCAATATATCCGTAATATTGCCTTTAACCAGCTGATTCTGCAGCGTCGGCCCGTTTCCGGATACACGTCCGGAGAGGTGCTGTCTTACAAGCTCTAGTCCTGCAGCACACAGTTCTGCCCGGTACAGCAGCATTCTCTCCAGCAGCTCACTGTAGAGCGGATCCTCGTGGCTGCCTTCCTGAACACGCTTCTCCTGTGTCTGTGGAAGCCGCAGCAATTGAAGACCCTCCAGCTGTAGAATAGAATCCTGGATCAGATGGATATTCTCCAGCTCGGCGATAGAGAACAGCTCATGACCGTCATACAGGAAGCAGTCCAGCTCTTGAAGCAGCCGCTGAGAGATCATAATATAGCCGGTGCTATTGATTGGAACAATCATTTTATCCTTGATCTGAAATAAAGAATTCTCCAGAAGACGCTCGGCTCCCAGATCGGCAGAGGCACTCGCAATTCCGTTGTCAGCCGTCGCGACACTTCGATTATCCTCGTCTCTGTTCATTCTACTAGCTCCCTTCAATGTCTCATTAACACAAATCCGAAAAAGCTGCCCAGACCAATGCTGGTCATCACATAATGACTCCCTTTCTCCATCCATCCCTTCGCCATCGCTTCCGATAGGTTGATGAACGCATCACTTGAGAAGGTATGACCAATGCTCGGAATCATATCAAGGTATACCCGCTCTTGGGCGAATCCGGTCCGATGCAGAAATTCCTTCCACGTCGTCCAGTTCACATTATGCGGCAGGATATAATCCAGATCTGACAGCTCCATGCGGCAAGAGCTCAGCAACTTATCTAAGCCGCTGATAATATGGCTTACATAGGTTTGGTTAAACCCTGCCATCTCTTCCTCCGTAGCATAATATCCTGTATGAAATCTTGTATCGTTGAATAGATAAACCGATTGAATCACGTTACGGGTTTCTCCATTTTCGAGCAGCAGAGCTACCGCTGAATCGCCGAGCATTGTAGACTTGCGAATATAACGCCAGGAGTTTGGCAAAAAGTTGAACTGGTCCGCACAGAGCAGCAGGATTTGGCGAATCTCTGGATCACGTTCAATCATCCGGTTTGCCACATCCAGCGCTGCCATAGATGAAGCGCAGTTCAGCTGAGAGATGCCGTAGCACGGAAGGAGCTCCATGGAAAAAGGACGCAGCACCTTGTGCAGCAAGCCATAATCTCCCGGAACCTGCACATGGGCAGAATGGGCGTACAGCACAACGTCGACCTCATCCAGCGACTGCTTCTCCTTCAATTTCTGAATACACTGGATCAGAGCGTCATCCAATGTCTGATCCGTGTCCCATACCGGTGACCCTTTGAGCTTATGGTATTTACTCAGAAGCTGCAGCTCTCCCTTACTGTAGCCAAGCCCATCGAGGAGGTCGGCGGGAGATTCAATCCGTTCCGGAATACTTACACTGATATCCTTAATGCCTAGCCCCATCGCTCCCCTCTCCCTTCAAGCATCCTTCTTACATTTCCAGCAGCAATTGATACAGATATTCCTCCTCTTCCTCGTAGTGAAGCACGCATACATGGGTATAGGAGTGCTCTTCACTTAGAAGAGAAGACAAGGCCATGAAGGGAGCTGCACTCCACCTGCAGGTGTCGTAGCCCCTGACCTCATAGGATGGATCAAGCAGGCCGCACAGCGAAGGGTGAGCCAGGATGAGCAGCCTTTGCGGTACGGCCCTCTTCTGTACCAGCCATTCATCCATCTGGTTGTTCAGCGCCTGTGCACTCAGCGATGGCATATAGTTCATTCGGATGTCTACAATACTTCCCGAGCTTCCCTGCACCCTGTCCATGAGCAGGAGAGCTCCGGTGTCCACGCCTGAGACTTCCTGCAGCTCCTTGGTCTTATACGGCAGAGAGGTCTGATCCATCACCAGCAGCATTGCCCGGCTGAAGCCCGATTCCTTCAAGTACTGATTGATGATATGAAGGGCCATAAAGGGAGCAGCAAAGCCCATATCATTAATGGCAAAGCTCAAAAATCCGGCCCCATAACGGTCCATTATATAATTGACAATTGAAATATCCGGCCTTATATTCGGAAAGCTGTAGGCCAGAATGAATAGATCTGTCCTCGATATTTCCTGCTTCCATCGCTCATCATCCAGTATTTCTGCAGCCATATTGTGGTATGAATTGTTGTTCCCCTTCTCGAGCCATTCATAGTCTGGAATCATGTCGAAGCCGGATAATAGATCATGATGAAACCGCTCTAACTGCGGATGCTCAAAAGGAGGGCTCTTCTGCGTGAATTCCTTTACGAATAACTGCTGGATTCCGAGTGCCATCAGCTTACACCGCTACAAGCTGTCTCTCGATATATTCAGCCAGAGACCCTACTGTACTGAACACTTCCGGCTCCAGTTCATCAGGATCAATCTCCAAGCCGTCAATCCGATCCTCCAATGTCATCAGCAGCTCAAGCACCGAGGTAGAGTCAAGATGCAGCTCTTCAAACAGGGATGTCTCCAGCCCAATTGGACGTTCCTCCTTTGTGTTCAGCACTTCTTCCAATGCACCTTTGATTTCCTCAATAAGCATATTTGTTGTCATCTCTATTTCCTCCTTAGAAATATAATTTATAGAGCCGGAATCATCGGCTTGACTTCAACCAAATGCTGCTTGCCCAGCAGATCCTGCACCTGGTCCCGGTCTCGGATCAAATGAGCCTCTCCCTTAGCAACAAGCACTTCAGCCGGATACCCATGACTTAAAAAGTTTGTAGGTGAAGCTGTCGGCCCATAGGCTCCGGAGTTGAATATGCCAATCAAGTCACCCGGCTGCACTTTGGGGAGAGCTACTTTCTTGCCCACCACATCGTTCGGAGTACACAAGGGTCCTGTAATGTTGTATTCTCCTTCCGCCGGCTCATCGCAGCGGCTTAACAGAGCGATAGGAAAGTTCCGTTTAACATAGGAACCGACGCCGACAGCAGCCATATGGCAATTGGTTCCTCCGTCTGTCACAACAAAAGTTTCATCATACGATTCTTTAACGTACAGTGCCTTGCTCACCAATAATCCTGACCGCCCGACCAAATATCTTCCCAGCTCCATAATGAGCCGTGTCTCAGGATGCGTTTCTTTAAAAGCCGCGAACAAGGGATTCAGCTGCTCAGCAAGGCCATGCACATCAAGAGAGGACTCTCCTTCGAAATAGGGAACACCCAGTCCTCCTCCCACATCAACCATATCAAGCTGCACGCCAAGAGCATCCTCGATCCTTACAGCGAGATCCAGAATATGTCCGGTGTTCTGAACAATCGGATCGATGTCCAGCATCCGTGTTCCCATATAGACATGGATACCCCTGATCGTGATATGAGCATATCCATTCATCCATGCTGTGCTGCTGAATAAAGCCGCCTCATCGATGCCGAATTGACGCGGCTTGCCGCCCATAGTCAGACGAGAGCCCTTAACCGAAAAGGCAGGATTAATTCGCAGTGCAACCTTCGCTTTAACATCAAGCTCTTCTGCCAGCCGATTGATGATCTCCAGCTCCTGAAAGGACTCACAAACGATGGCGTAAATGTTGTAGTGCAGACAAGCCTTGATTTCCTCTTCGCTTTTTCCCGGCCCTAGAAAAATAATGTTGTCCGGATCAGTCCCCGCTTTTATACTTGTTATCAGCTCGGCGAGAGAGCAGACTTCTGCATGGGCTCCGAGGTTTTTAAGATAGTTATAGATAGAGATGTTCGGATTGGCCTTCAGGGAATAAAAAATGTCTACTTCCTGATGGAGCACTCGGCGAAGCTCCGAGTAAACCTCTTCAAGGATGTCTCCGTCATAGATATACAGCGGAGTTCCATATTTGCGTGTCAGACTGGATATTGCATAGTTCTGAATCGTATATTCCTGGCTCATTTGACTCCTGCCTCCCATTCCCTCAGCTTATGATCAATTGATGCATCCAGCTCAAGCAGCGCTTCGCGTGAATCTGCCACAAGCAGACCATACAGCCGCCCTGTAAACAGGCTGCCCGGCTCCTTATAAGCGGCATTTACTGTAGCAAAATTATTAATAATGAACCCTTGCCTGCTCTGCGGGCTGTAGATGAACGCTGAGAGCAGTGCTTTGAGCTCTGGGTATGGGAAATAGTCCTTTAGCGTAAGGGTATATTTCTTCGCAAGACCGCACTGCTCTTGTCCAATGAGCCGGTCCTGCAGATTGGTTTGATACGTAGACATGTTGAATCTGGCATTGATCTCAAGATTGGGATACAGTCTTCCTTCCTGATCAAGAATGGCATCAATACCGACCATCCCATAATATCCGTCTGCAAACATGGCCTTGCCGATCAACTGAGCGGCCTCCTGCAGAATTTCGATCTGAGCCTCCGTAAGTCTTGAAGGCATCACATGTCCCTGATGCACGCCGTTCTCAACCAAGGATTCCTTCACACAGAGAAACTCTACCCGGCCATTACGATCAATAAGAAATTGGTAGTTCAGGTCACAGATTTTATCAATCCACTCTTCAAGTACATAGTTGATACTGCGGGTTTCCTTTTTCCGAGACTGCTGCTCCAGCATTTTGAGCACTTTATCGAACCGCTGTCTGTCGCCAATGACCGTGATGCCCTTGCCCGACACGCCCAGTGCGTCCTTCAAAACCAGGGTACCGCCTTCTTCAAGCAAATAAGACAATTCATCAAAGCCTTGCTTCAGCTCTTCAATCGTGCTGCACTCCCTGCCATTGATCTGACGTATTCCAAGCTCTCTGTTCAGCCTGCGCGAATACCCTTTATCATTTACTTTCTGAAAAATATCTGCACTTGGAACTGCAAGAGGTATACCTACGAGCTTCGACAGCTCCTCCTCCTTGGCCGAGACGCCAAAAGGAACGAGATATACAGTGTTATGCCCGGCGATTTCCCGAAGCCGGTTTAATGTAGACTCGCAGTCCAATACATTTTCTGTTATATTTAGCTTAGGTGCGTTATTACACATTGTTAGAAGCAGTGAATTCCCGAATCCAAGTGATTTGGCGTCTGTCATCATCTCTGGGTCAGGACTTTCTTTTAACAACACATAGTCACCCTTCCCTGCAAGAAAGACACCCAATTCCTCCATTCGATTCACCAGCTCTACAGAGGAACCGACAGTGAGAGATGGCAGCTTCAGGGTATGCTCCTGCTTCCATTGCTCTTCCACTTCAAAATTGTTGATATAGATGAAAGTGGACTCTGAGCTGCCGGTCAACGCTTGCTTCAGCTTAACCGAGAAGTCGTTCGTTAACGCTTGAGACATTGTACTCATCTGCATTTCCACCTTTACTCTCATATTTCATAACAGCTGCACTAAATGTTGCACCAAGCCCAACGGATACCAGCAAATAATAATTTGCCGGCTTCAGCCTGTTTTCGGATATTGCCTTCTGCAGATTAATGAAGGGATCTGAGCAGAAGCAATGTCCTAATTCTGCAATATTGTCTATGTAAATCTGTTCAAGAGGATATTCGAGTGATGCAGCAACCTTTTTCCAGGAAGAAATGTTGACATTGTGCGGAATAATCCAGGAGATCTCCTGCAGTGTTATACCAGCCTCCCTCAAGGTATCCTGTATAACGGTGCATAACGTGGGGACATAAATTTCCTGAAACTCCTTCAATGTTTCTTCTTCACCCGTAAGCACGTTGCAGAACTTGCCAATGGTATGATGCTTGCTGTACACCATGCAGCTTCCCTCGCCTTGCGAGCCAAGCAATACGGCAGTCGATGCTTCTCCCATGACGGTCGTATTGGGTATGAGCTGTACGATTGGGCTGAACGTCTTCTCCCCCGTCAGCAGCAGCACGTACTCATCATCTGACATTGACCGCAGCAGGCGCTCTGCGATATCTAGAGCTACAATTCCAGTTGCACAGTTTTGCTGGGTTAACGAGAACACGATGCTATGCTCAAAATGATATTTCTTTTTTAATTTCTGGATTATTTTCATATTGTATGGAGAAACATCCTGAATGGTATGACAGTAGATGATGTACTTGATCTTCGAGCTATCGATATCAGGATCACTGCTTACTCGCTCGAGCAGATTACCAAGCAGGTTGAACAAGTTTCCTTGCTCCTCCTGACGAATCTTTTTTAATCCATGTATCTTTTCAAGCACTTTGATCTGTGCTGATTTTAATCCTAGATGCGTATTAAGCTGCTGGACTTCTAATGTGTTGCCCGGAATATAGGTCCAAATGTTCTTTAAGTGAAGCATAATAGGTCATCACCTCGGCAGCATAAGGCTGAATGGATTGCGGAGGATCCGGAGAGCTTCTGATTCACATCGCTCTCCTCCTCTGCAATAAAGAACTGGCGGATAGATGGAATGAAAGTGATTAGTGAGCTATGTAATCCCTTATGGCATCCTTTGTTCATCTACCCATTCAAAAGATAAACATGATTAGTCCGTGTGAGGAGCTTATGCGCGAGCGGCGGCTGCACGGGCGGCAGCTGCACGAGCAGCGGCTGCGCGAGCTTCAGCTGCGCGGGCTTCGACTGCACGAGCTTCAGCTGCGCGAGCGGCGGCTGCGCGAGCTTCAGCTGCACGAGCGGCGGCTGCGCGAGCTTCAGCTGCACGAGCGGCGGCTGCGCGGGCTTCGACTGCACGAGCTTCGACTGCGCGGGCTTCGACTGCGCGAGCTTCGACTGCACGAGCTTCGACTGCGCGGGCTTCGACTGCACGAGCTTCGACTGCGCGGGCTTCGACTGCACGAGCAGCGGCTTCGCGTGCTTCGACCTCCTGCTCTTTTGCTTTTAATTGCTCCAGTGTAATCGGTGTCGCTTTGATTTCCATTTTTCATTTCCTCCTTTCGTGGGATAAGCCCATTCTACATCCTTAATTTTCCTTTTTAAACGGTAAATGGGGGTAAACGTCGTTAATCCGATGTAAATGAATTGACAGTTACTTTGTGTTGAAAGGAGCTTATTCAACTGCCATGCTGGGAAAAAAAATTAGAGAAACCAGAGAACAAAAGGGATTATCACAAAAACAGCTTGCCGGCGAGGAAATGACAAGGGCTTATATCAGCTTGATCGAAAAGGGAAGAGCGGTGCCTTCCTCACGCATGCTGCGAGTAATTGCCAAGCGTCTGGGCAAGCCAGTTGAATATTTCTTAGGTTCAGTGACAGAGGATGAGATCCACGAGGATGTATCCGAAGCCTTACTTGACAAGGCATACATGCGTTTCAAGGCTGAAGACAACGATTCCTGCATCCGAATCGCTGAACATCTTCTGACGCTTGCCGTGCCTGAGCCTGTACAGGCAGAAGCCTACCTGCTCATGATCAGAAGCTGCAATCGGATGAAGCAGTATTCCAGGGCTGCCGAGCATGGAGAGTCCTCCGAATTTTTGTTTATCCGTTCAGGAGACCGCAAGCTCATTACCCAGTTCTATCTGGAAATGGGCAAAGCAGCGATCTATATGGAATCCTATATCCAGGCGAAGAAGCAATATCAGCAAGCCTACACCTACAGCAGCAAGCTGAAGCATTTACAGGAGGAGCATATTACTGCTCTCACCTTTTTGGCGACCTCTCATATGTTCCTGGGTGAAATTCCGGAAGCGATTGATGCTTACTTAAAAGCCGAGGATGAAGCCAGGATGGCAGGTAACCCCGAGTCATATGGCGAGATTGCCATGGGACTCGGCAAAGCTTATTTCAAATCAGATCCTCACTCACAGGAAAGTCTCTACTGGACTCAAAAGTCTGTGGACTGCTTAAAACAAGGGAATAGCGAATCGTATATCTTTGCCCTCCATAATCTTGCTGTCATTATGCTGCACACAGACAAAAAGAAAGAAGCTCTCCCCCTTCTGCATGAATGTGCATCCATTTACGACGAACGCAACATGCCGGATAAGAAAGCTTCGATATTTGAAGAAATGAGTAAGCTCTATTTGGAGGAAGGCAATCTAGAGGAAGCAGAAAAGGCCTGCAAAACAGCCATTCGATTGCTGGATTTAACCGATAGCGGTGTACAGCGCGCGCGCCTGTACAGGCTGATGGGCGCTGTCTACCATGAGCAGGCTAATCCAGAACAGGCCTACTTTTTCCTGAGAATGAGCTATGATCTGCTCAAAAGACTGAATGCAGGCAGTGAGGCCGAATCCAGCTACAAGCTCCTGACACTCAGCGAGCGTAATGATGGTATGGATTATAATGATTACCGAATGTATCTTAAGTGAGGAAATGACCCTCTCGAATTCATTATTTAGGCATTGGGGAGTTCAGATCCTGCGGCTCTACAGTCCCGGGCGGATTCGCCTGATCCTTTGAACTTCCCTCTATATCAGCGAACACAGCGCCTGTATTTACAGTTAATCCAATAACCAAAGTTAATACAACGGAATATAGAGGTGATCTCATTTTTTTCATTGTCCATCGCTCCCTGTTTTTTTTCTTAAGTTTATTACGCAGTATGGATGTGATGAAGTTGTAAATGAGGATTTACCCCCTCTTACCTGTGGAAACTGTCTAAAGCCAATAAAGAATTGCTTCACTGAGTATATTCAAATGCTGCACAATACGAGGACTAAAAAAAGAGACTTCTGATCGTTCAGAAGTCTCTTTCCACGTGAAAATTATGCTTCAAAAAAACTTGATATGCGGCTTATCTTCCCTATAGTAATTCATGCGGTCCTGCAGTGTCCCTGTATGGAACTCAAACATATGCCCATCCGGATCGAGAAAATAAATGGACTGTTGATCCCTTGCATCCCGTTCTCTGCCTGGCAATACCTTGGCATTCACCTCTGCGAGCCGTTCCCGCAGCTCATTCAAATCCTGTTCATCTACGGTAAACGCGATATGCGTGTAGGTCGGTGTCGTATAATTGCGCGGGACATTCTCTTGGTTCAGTGCAATCCAGATTCCGTTTAGATCAAAGTAAGCAAGTGTACGTCCTTCAAGCAGAATCTTGGCCCCAAATACAGTCTCATAAAACCGGATGGACTGACTCAGATTGGATACAGAAAAACAAAGATGATTAATACCTTGGATATTCAAGTATGGCTCACCTCCGTTAAATAGGATATACTCCCATAATACCATATTTAACCACGTCTTATTTCTCGATCCGTAGGGAGAACATGCACTACCCTGCCCCTAATACGGCTCCCTCCCATACAGAATTCACTTACACCAAAAAGTCCAGCTGACGACGTTCATCCACTGGACTTCTCTGTTCATATCCGCTTATTTCGAATTCTTCTGGTTCTCTCGAAGCTGAATTTCCTCGGTAAATTCTTGGAGTCCGGCTTGCAGACGCTCTACCAGCTCTGGAGCAATATCCAGGCCCCCTTGATCATTACGTGCAACCTGTGCATCCACCGTATAAACACCAGCCAAAATATGACGAGCGCCGAGCACGGAGAGGACAGGCTTCAGTGCATAATCCATGGTCAGCAGATGGGCCAGGCTCCCTCCAATAAAGAGCGGGAGAATGGTCTTGCCGGCAAGTCCCCGTTCCGGAATCAGATCCAGGAATGTCTTGAGCACGCCTGTATATGATGCCTTGTATACCGGGCTCGCTATAATAACCGCATCTGCTTCAGCCACAATACCGTTAGCCTTCACGATGGGCTCACTTTCAAATTTCGTATGGATCAGGTCTCCTGGCGGGAGCTCAGCAACGTTAATGCGTTCAACTTCAAAACCTGCTTCTCTAAGACTTTTTTCTGCAAATTCGATAACAGCATTGATCCGGGAAGTCAGGGAAGGGCTTCCGTTAATGACAGCGATTTTGGCCACGTTATTCACCTCTGACAAGTATTTGTGTTGCTTATCTATTGTTAATTCCTACTTATTTTCTTGGTATATTGTAACATGATTCCCCTTTCCGCTGTCAACCTGGGGAACAAGCTGCATCCTGTCTTTTACAGGTCTTTTGCCACGATCAGTAGATCAATATGCCGTGCATTACGTACCAGATGATGGGCAACGCCTCTTCTCCTGCTTGATCCCATTAATCGATAGTGATGCCTAGACTGGCCTGCAATGATCTGTGTGGCCTTATCCTGATTGGCCAATTGAATCAGCAGCTCCGGCACCTGGCTTCGATCACCTGCCTGAATCACACGGAATACTCCGCCAAGCCGCTCTGTCATTAATTTTAACTGATCCAGTCTGTGCTCATACTCCTTATGCAAGGAGCTGCCTCGATCCGTAAACTGTACATGATTCACGTACCAGACCGCTTTGAGCCTGTGCGCAATTCGAAACCCTCGCCTGATGAGACGAGCTGCTTCTTCGTGTGCATCTACACAGACATGAATCACTTCCTCCCTGCGCCATGGACCGCGGAGTGAATGGTTTCGCTCCCAGGCTTCCATCCGTTCATCCACATCATCTGCCAGCTCTCGAAGTGCAAGCTCTCTCAGTGCAATCAGATTGGCCTCTTTGAAAAAATGCTGTAAAGCCTGATCGACCTTTTCCAGAGCGTAAATCTTACCCTCACGCATCCGCTTTCTCAGTGCCCTTGGCGCGACGTCGACAATCTGCACCTCGTCGGCAAGGTGCAGGATGGAATCCGGCACTGTCTCTCTTACTTTAACCCCGGTGATGTGCTCGACCGTATCATTCAGGCTCTCTAGATGCTGTACATTCATGGTTGAGATGACAGAAATGCCAGCCTCAAGAATTTCAAGGACATCCTCGTACCTTTTTCTCAGCCGGCTGCCCGGGACATTGGTATGAGCAAGCTCATCCACAAGTACCACATCCGGTGCTTCCCGTCGTATCGCCTCGGTATCCATCTCCGTCAGCTCCGTCCCCCGATAAGCAATTCTCTTCCGTTCGATGAACGGAAGCTGACCTGTCTGTGCCTCTGTCTCCTCGCGTCCATGTGTTTCAAGCAGACCAATCCGGACATCGAGACCGCTGTTGAGAAGCTCATTACCTTCCCGCAGCATGGTGTACGTCTTGCCTACACCCGGAGCAGCCCCAATGTATAGTTTGAAGTGTCCTCTGATGCTGCGATTATGCCGTTCCTTGATCTCTACCAGGGAGGAGCTCCCGGCAGTATTCAAGGATTTCGTAGGCAGAATCCGTTCCCCATCATGATCAGCCCGATCCGCGACCAGAAACAAATCCACATGACGGATCTTGCGGAGCACCTCCTTCACGACGGACCCCTGCCGCAGCTCCTGGATGAAGCTCTGCTTGGAATGACCCATAACGATGCGGGTCACTCCATTTCTCAAGGCATAGTCAACGAGCTGATCGGGCAGCATTCGTCTTGACCGAAGCGGCAGCTCTTCGAATTTGGCCCCCACTTTATCAGCGAGCTGAATCATCGCTTTGCGAAATGCCTCCTCCTCTTTGGTCCGTTTACGGTCAGGGTCAACAAACGTAACAATTCGCAGATCCCCATTCAGTCTTCTTGCAATTTGCTGCCCTCTACGGATATAGATAGAGCCGTTAAAGTGATACTGCACCGAGACAAGGATCCGTTCTCCCGTGCGGGAAGGCCCTGTATATCCCTGTTCTTCTCGCAGCTTGATCAAGGATTCGCCAACGCCTTCTGCCACCAGCCGCAGGGCAAGCTCACGCAGGACCGAGAGATTCCCCTCCTTCACGACGGAGGAGTGCTGATCAACCCGGAGTTTGTGCTGCTCCACCCTGCTGAGCAGCTTCTCTGGCGTCACATCTACAAGTCTTACTTCATCCGCCATCTCGAGCACATGACCAGGCAGAACCTCCGCCGCTTTGATGCCTGTCAGCTGACTGGCTGTATGCTGAACCCCTTCCAGTTCATAGACATTCACGGTCGTGACCACACTGATGCCATGCTTAAGGAGCCGCTCTACTTCCTCAAGCCGAGTTCTTGCAGCTGCATCTGGACGATTACGGTGGGCCAGCTCATCGACCAGAACCCATTCAGGACGACAGCAGAGGATCGCTTCCACGTCCAGATCCTCCGTCTCTGTCCCGCCTCTGCTCCAGATGATGCCAGGAACTCGGTCCAGCCCGTTCATGAGCTGGGATGTCTCGACCCGGTCGGAGGCCGTCATAGAGCCGATCACAACATGGACTCCCTGCTCACTTAACGATCGGCCCTCCAGCAGCATATGATACGTCTTCCCTGTTCCACTCGCTGCACCAATCAGGATGTGCAGCCTGCCTCGGCCCTGCTTCTGAATAACTGCCAATATTTCTTCCGGTGTTTTTCTGCGAAAGGTATCGATTCAGCTCCCCTCCTGCCGCCTTTACTGAATTGTAAACTTCGATTGAAGCTCTAGATTAAGTTCCAGGACACTAACGACAGGCTCTCCCAGGAAACCGAATTGTCTGCCCTTGGTATGCTGGTCAACCATCTGCATAAGCTCTTCCTCGGAGATGCCGGTTTCAGCATGGATTCGTGGAATTTGCACTCTTGCCGCCTCTGGACTAATATGTGGATCAAGCCCCGAGCCTGAATTCGTGATAAGATCTGCGGGCAGCTGGCTTATAGGGACTTCGGGGTTCTCCTTCTGCCACTCTTGTATGGAGGCTTCCATACGAGCAAGTAAATCGGGATTTGAAGGAGCATAGTTGCCCGAGCCCGAGCCTGCTGCATTATACTCGATGCTGGATACTCTTCCATGAAAATACGCGGGCTCTGTAAACTGCTGCCCAATCAGCTCTGAACCGATCGGCTCTTGCTGCTCATTGTAGATCAGACTGCCATTCGCCTGATGCGGCATGGTGAATTGTGCGATGCCGGTGACCAGCAGATTGTAGCCCAGTCCAAGCAGCAGCAGCAGCGCAAGGCTTACCCTCAGTGATATCGTCCATACTTGCATATCTGTATCTTCCTCCTATACCCAAATGTGTACAATCAAGTCAATTATTTTGATGCCGATAAACGGAGCAATTACGCCGCCGATGCCATAGATCAGCAGATTCTGGCGAAGCAGGCCTGCCGTGCTCATGGGTTTATACCGAATCCCCCTCATCGCCAGCGGAATCAGCAGCGGAATGATAATCGCATTAAATATAAGCGCAGACAGGATGGCAGATGACGGTGAGCCCAGCTTCATGACGTTGAGTGCTTCAAGCTGAGGAATAGCCAGCATGAACATCGCCGGAATAATGGCAAAATACTTGGCGATATCATTCGCGATACTGAACGTCGTCAGCGCTCCCCGTGTCATCAGCAGCTGCTTCCCGATCGCGACCACCTCAATAATCTTGGAGGGATCAGAATCAAGATCAACCATATTGGCCGCCTCCTTAGCAGCAACCGTACCACTGTTCATCGCTATCCCTACATCCGCTTGGGCCAAGGCCGGTGCGTCATTCGTTCCGTCTCCAGTCATCGCGACGAGCTTGCCTTCCGCCTGCTCTCGTCGAATCACCGCAATCTTATCCTCTGGGGTACTTTCCGCAATGTAATCATCCACTCCGGCCTCTCTGGCGATGGTTGCTGCGGTCAGCGGATTGTCACCTGTACACATGATGGTCTTGATCCCCATCTCACGCATCTGATCAAAGCGCTCCTTCATCCCCGGCTTGACCGTATCCTTCAGATAGATCAGTCCGTAGATTTTACTGTCGACTGCAACTGCGAGCGGGGTCCCACCGGCTGTTGCAATGGCATCACTGTTCGTATCAAGGTTCGACGGGATGCTGCCTCCTTGCTCCTTCACCCATTTTTTAATAGAATCCACTGCGCCCTTTCGTACCCGTCTTCCATCAGGAAGATCCAGCCCACTCATTCTTGTCTCCGCCCTAAAAGGTACGAACTCCCCTTCGGCCGCATTTTCATCCATCGTAATCGACATCTTCTTCATGAGCTCCAGCACCGATCGCCCTTCCGGCGTCTCATCCTTGACTGAGCTGACAGCCGACCAGTACACTAGCGATTGCTGTGTCTCTTCTCCAACCGGCACAAATTCACTTGCCATTCGGTTCCCATAAGTGATCGTCCCCGTCTTATCCAATATAATGGTGCTCACATCCCCAGAAGCTTCAACTGCCTTACCAGACATCGCCAGCACATTAAACTGAGTAACTCGGTCCATACCTGC
Source organism: Paenibacillus sp. TCA20 (assembly GCF_000732325.1). GTDB lineage: Bacteria > Bacillota > Bacilli > Paenibacillales > Paenibacillaceae > Paenibacillus > Paenibacillus urinalis. Next base: position 232,287 of record NZ_BBIW01000004.1, on the reverse strand, counting down.
AATCCCAATAGCAGACAGCAGACCGCCGATGGTCGTCGGAATCAGACAAACCAGCAAAGCGATAAGGATTGGGATTTCCAGCTGGATTTCCAGATAACCCGCATAAAACGGAAGCGTAACAACAACGAGCAGGAAAATAATCGTAAGGCTCATCAGTACGGTGTTTAACGCGATTTCATTCGGTGTCTTCTGCCGCTTGGCACCTTCCACCAGGGAGATCATCCGGTCAAGGAACGACTCTCCCGGGTCACTCGTAATCCGGACCTTGATCTGGTCACTGACAACCCTTGTGCCGCCTGTCACCGAGCTGAAATCTCCGCCAGCCTCCTTAATGACCGGTGCCGACTCTCCCGTAATCGCCGATTCATCGACGGAAGCAAGTCCTTCAATAACCTCACCATCACCCGGTATCAGCTCACCTTCTCTTACAAATACGACATCGCCTTTACGGAGCTCTGAGGAGGAGACCACCTTGATGTGATCGCCAGCCACCTTGTTTGCTGAAATGTCCTGCTTGGTCTGCTTCAGACTATCGGCCTGTGCCTTCCCCCGGCCCTCAGCAAGCGCCTCCGCAAAATTGGCGAACCAGACAGTAATCAGCAGGATCACTGTGACGGTCAGATTAAATCCCCGTGAGCCATCCGTACCGAGAAGATTCGGAAACAGGGTCAACAGAAACGTGATCACCATACCCACTTCGACGACGAACATGATCGGATTTTGCAGCATTAACTTCGGGTTCAATTTATAGACAGCTTCAAGCATCGCTCTCTGCACGAGCTTCTTGTTCAGCATTGATTTCTTTTGTCCCATTGACGATCGTTCCTCCATTCAAATAAGAGCTTCAACTTTTTTATGAAAATCGTCCCTACACTATCTGCTCAGCGTCAAATGCTCTACGATCGGTCCAAGCACCATCGCCGGGAGATAAGTTAGTGCCCCTACAATCAGCACGGTACCGACAAAGACCGCGGCAAACAAATAGGTGTCCGTCCTAAATGTACCTGAGCTCACAGGGATGCTCTTCTTCACAGCCAGTGATCCTGCAACCGCAAGCAGCAGTACAATCGACAGATATCTGCCCAAGTACATGACAATTCCGGTCGAAATGTTCCAGAACGGTGTAGCATCTCCTAAGCCTTCAAATCCGGAGCCATTATTGGCAGCCGATGAAGTGTACTCATACAGCACCTGCGACAGACCATGGTATCCGGGATTCGATATCGTGTCCGCATTGGTGAACAGTGCCAAAGCTGTAGGAGCCAGAATAAGCAGCGGCTGAATCAGCAGGCTGATTGCAATCAGCTTAATCTCTTTGCCTTCCAGCTTCTTGCCGAGAAATTCCGGAGTGCGTCCCACCATCAGACCGGATAAAAAGACAGCAATGAGTGCGTACATGAGCACATTCAGGAAGCCGGCTCCCATACCGCCGAACACCGTGTTCAGCATCATATTAGCCAAAGTGACAAGACCGCCAAGCGGTGTCAGCGTATCATGCATCGTGTTAACTGCTCCTGTCTCGGAAGCGGTCGTTACGACCGAATACAGAGATGACAAGGCCACACCGAAGCGGGCTTCCTTCCCCTCCATACTGCCGCCTTCCTGCTGAACTCCTACAGCCTCCATCGCAGGGTTACCGTTCGTTTCAGCACCAAGTGATACCCCCATCAGCACGAGAAACATGATCGCCATCGAGACGAACAGGACACGCCCTTGCTTCTTGTTCCCCACCATCTTGCCATATGCGAAGGGCAGGGAGACCGGGAACAGAAGCATCAGCACCATCTGCAGCAGGTTCGTGAATCCATTAGGATTCTCAAACGGATGAGCCGAGTTTACTCCGAAAAATCCACCGCCGTTATTCCCCACCTGTTTAATGGACAGGAAGGAACCTACTGGACCTCTCGCAATTTCCTGAACACCACCCTCAAGCGTCGTTACGGCTGCTGTTGCTTTTAACGTCTGTGGAACACCAGCAGCAATAAACAGAATAGCGGAGACAATAGCGACAGGAAGCAATACCCTTGTTATACTTCGCACGACATCTACGAAGAAGTTACCGAGCGGCTTGCCTGTAAGTCCTCTAATAAATGCGATCGCCACCGCAAAGGCCGAGGCCGGAGCAGTAAACATCATGAACACAATGGCGATCATCTGTGATAAATAGCTGAGACCAGATTCCCCGCTGTAATGCTGCAGATTCGTATTGGTCATGAAGCTAATCGACGTATTAAAAGCAAGCGTCGGCTCCATACCTGCTACACCGCTTGGATTCAGCGGCAGATGGGCCTGTATCCGAAAGATCAGATAGACGAGTACAATCATGACCGTGTTACTGATGACAAAGGAAGCTGCGTACTGCTTCCAGGTTTGATTCGTCTCCTTGATGCCGCTGACAGCATAGAGGGGTCTCTCTATCCATTTGAACCACGGATCGATCCGGGTTGGTTCATAACGGAATGCACTTGCAATATATAGACCTGCAGGGCGAGCCAGCAGGAGCACGACCGCGAGGGTCACACAGATGGATATAACGGTTAACATATCGACTTATCAGCCTCCTGTTAGTGAATGTCGTTTATTCATTGTTAAATGAATCTAGTTCTTTGTTCTGTCTCAAAATTTCTCTGGGTTAAGCAGTGCGTAGACCAAATAAATGAATACAGCAGCTGCAATAGCAAGCAGCACCCACATCATTTTTGTTCACTCCCTTCCGAGGTGATTAAGTCTGAGCCTTTGATAACTCCGATTGAAATAAGCGTCAACAAGCTGATCAATACGATCATGATAAAATCCAGCATTGGTTTAGCACCTCCCGATTCCGGTTTAGAGTAAGAAAGAGCAGTCGCTGCCGCGGCTGTAGATGACATGTGTTGCACCAAGCCCTCTGTAGATGAGCCGCGGCTTGCTTCGCTCTGTAATGACATAGATTGGCTTACAGGTCCATGACCGGCAGACTTGGATGTACTTACAGCACACGGGCAGACTCTCCTCGAACAGAAATACGTGACCTACGTGGAAATCAGGGGGCTCAGGTGCCTGTTCGAAAGAATCCACTTGAATGACCGGTTCCACATAGAGCCTTTGCATTTCTTTACGCTCATGCTCAGAGCTGACCAAGATGGCAAACGGCAAACCCTTCATGAGCAGGGTCTTTATAAAGGATCTGCCCGGCTTACCCCCAGCTGCAACAATTATGACGTCATCGTCATCAACGGACATTTGTGCATTCCCCTCCTGTTTCTCCCTTCATCCGGCAATAAAAAGAAGCCGAGCAAGAGAAATCTCTCTCGCGCAGCTTCTTATTCGTAGGCAGGCGGGAACAAGCCGCTGCCACTTAAGAGCTCGGATATAAGAAAGTCTCTCTAGATACGCTGACGAGGTTAGCTGTCGGATTCGGGCGTGAGAGTCGCCCTACCTGTACTAAGCACATATGGTGTGCTCTTCAGGATTCACCCCTCGAAGCCTGCATAGCAAACCTCACTGGTTCCCCCGCTCCTTTTCATTCATCAAAGGATTAAGCGGTATGAAATTGTATGGCGAAAGCTTTTATGCCAAGAATCATAATCCTGACCGAATGTGCTGTAAAGAAAGTCCGCTCCTCATATAAGACGAATTTCGAATCATTGACTTCGCATAGCGGATTGTTATCTTTATTTTCCTCTTCGTTCCTCTCTCTAACTCCACTTTCCTTGCTTTTTGCGCAAGAAGCTGACAACGATAGATATAGGTCCGATCGGTCGAGATTGGCCCTTAATTAACCGCTTACTTTCATCCATTTCGTCCGATTTGCTGAAAAACCGGTTTTTTTAGAACAAGGATCATTTTACTCGTCTGTGACATTTGCTATATGATGATCAACATAATAATGAGGATGATTAATGGAGGATGAATACTCGTGGCACTCGCCTATATGGGGAATAATTCAGTACCTGCTTATACAACGGATGCGATCAGCTCGATGGAAATCATACGCTATGATTCACGCCGGCTTCCTTATTTGACAGAGGAGAAATATCATTACTGCGGATTGTTTAAAATAACCTGCGGGACAGCACACGGCTTTGCTGAATTTGAGCTGCCACAGGAGAGTGCTCCCGGGGATCTGATTCCATGGATCTCTGTGTTTGCCATCCTGAAGGAGCTGACCGTGGAGCAGGCCAAGCTCTGCGTTGCAGATCATGAACAGGAATGGGGAATGGAACGAACCCGAATAGCCGAGGAAGCACTCGCAGATCTGCAAATGATGCAGGACGCGGATGAAGAGCTGCATCCTGTTATCAGTTCCAGACTGCTCGTTCGTTCTTTTTTGATGGAGTATGGGCTGACGTATTATTCCTTCTAAGTTCCTGGTCGTCAAGATTTACTCCAATACTAAACGTAAAAAGGACACGCTTCTGCGTGTCCTTAAATTTGACTTGTAAATCTGTGTGCAGACGCCTTACCGGCGGCTCCTTGCCAATACGCTGTATTACAATGCGTCAATAATGTCGCCGGCAATAATGCCTCCCGGATGATGCCGCTTGTATGCAGCACGTTCTCCGGAGAGTCCATGCAGATATACACCGTATGCTGCTGCCTGCTCAGCGCTCCATCCCTGAGCCAATAGACCCGCTATAATGCCGGTCAGCACGTCCCCTGCACCGCCGGTTCCCATACCGGGATGTCCGGTCAGGTTAATATAGGTGCTGCCTGAAGGAGCAGCAATGACCGTGCGCGAGCCCTTGAGTACAAGGATAACGCCCGTCTTCTCTGCATATGCCGCCGCATGGGTGATCCGGTCTCGCTGGACGTCCTTCGTGGATATCCCCATCAAACGAGCCATCTCCCCCCGGATGCGGCGTCAGAATGAGCGGTGCAGTCCGGTTCATCCCCAAGAAGAAATCTTCCCCTCCTGCTGCGACCATATTGAGTGCATCAGCATCAAGTACAATAGGTACATCACATGCTTCAACAATGCGGCGAAGCCACCCTGTATCTCCTTCAAAGCGCCCAAGTCCCGGCCCGATGGCCAGCACATCCTTGCCCTCCGCGAGCTGTATAACTCGCTCTGCTGACTCTTCCGTCCACAGCCCGTCATTTCCGCTCACCGCATCGGCGAGCATCAGCTCAGGCACCTTGCCGATGACATGCGGCATCAGCTCGTAAGGCAGCGCCCAAGTGGCAAGACCGCAGCCTGACCGGAGCGATGCACGTGCACTCAGAAGCCCGGCCCCGCTCATGGCAAGTGTCCCGGCAGTAAGCAGCACATGTCCATAGGTTCCCTTATGCCCTTCGCCTGATCTTCGGAGCGCCAGATCCATTCCAAGCGTCCCTTCCAGCACTTCTTCTGTAAGGACTTGTACAGATATGCCCTGATCCGCTGCGAGCTTAGGAGGGATTCCAATGGATCGCACTTTGACGCGGCCTGCTGCCTCTGCACCGGGATACTGAGTCAATCCGCGTTTTAACAACCCGAAGCACACCGTCATCTCTGCCCGGATATGAGGCTCATAGAGCTCTCCCGTATCTGCATTTAAACCGCTTGGAATATCAGCGGAGACAATAGGGAGCCCGCTCTCATTAGCCTCACGGATCAAGGCTGCATAAGCCTTGCGCGGCGCACCGTTGCTTCCAGTACCCAGCAGCGCATCTACAATACCGGTAATGCCATGAAATGACAGCGGCTCCTTCTCGCTATATACGACTGCCGGAATCCTATATGCCGTTGCCGCGTCTCTTTGAAGTGCAGCATCCTGCTCCAGTGCTGAAGGCGGAACAGCATAAACAATCGTTACTTTGATACCCGCCTCTTGCAAATGCCGGGCACACACGAGCCCATCTCCGCCGTTATTTCCTTTTCCAATGAGTATAAACCAATGTTCCTGGCTTCGGTCTTTGATGCGTAATGTCTCCTCGGCACGAATCGTACCTCTCACACCACGCCACTCCTCAAATGCCCTGCGATTGTTATTCTCATCTTCCTGCAGCGGGTCCCGCGGTGTTCCTCGTTCTATTCGCCCATTCTGCTCTTCACGGCACAGCTTCACCACTTCTTCGGCGAGCGCCTTGCCTGCATTCTCCATCAGGCTTGCCGAAGGAACGCCGATCTTCTCAATTACGATGTGATCAAGCTCACGCATCTGCTTCGCGGTTACAACATACATCTTGTCCAGCCCCTCCTATCAAAAAGAGCGAGAGATAGATCCCTCGCTCGCTAAGATGAATTCTCTTCTAATAAGCCACGGTAAATCGGGACCCGCTGAAATACGGATCATCCGCTTCATCCACCATAGCCGCTGCATAATCTTCGACCGATATACGGCTCTGCCCTGCTTCATCCAGGATCAGACGATCTGTGCCAATTCGGAAATTGCCTGTACGGCGTCCAGGTTCGATCGTTGCTGCCGGACTCAAATAAGTCCAGTCCAAGTCGGACTCCTCGTAAATATGAAATGCATCCCGATGTGCGAGCGCCAGCGGTCTAACCTCTTCCGGGAATTCCGGAGTCTCCATCAGCGGAACTCCGCTATCGGTCAGCAGACTGCCTGCTCCTCCAACGACGAGCAGACGCTGGACTCCACTGTTTCGAATGCCCTCTACGAGGGAACGTGCCGCCTCGACCAGCTCTTCCTCCTTACCGAATTCAGGACCGTATGCGCTAATGACCACATCATGTCCCTTTACGGCTTCAGCAACCGATTCAGGCTTAAGAATGTCACCCTCAACAACGGTGAGTCCCTCTCGCTTCTCGTTAAATTTAAACCGATTCCGCACAATGGCAGTTACCGTCATTTTTCTGCCCAATGCTTCCTCCAAGATCGCTTGTCCAATCGTTCCTGTTGCTCCAAATAAAGCTATATTCATATTATTCAGTCCTCATTTCTGTTCTATGCTAGCGTAAGCTTACTTTATATTAATCAGGTATGCTCTCTATTAAAACGTCAATTGTTTACAACTCAAGCTCCGTAGCTTAGTTATGCTTCTCTCATTCAAAAAAGATACGTCATAATAATGTTAGAGACAATCCCCTGCTCACCTTACATTATTCGATATTCACAAGAAAAGCCACCTTGCCCGGCTGGAGCGAGATGGCTTCCTGCTATTCATTTGTATTATAAGTTCGATCATGTCAGCGCCTTGGGAATCGTATCTCCCGGGTTCAGCAGTGGAACATTGCCGGATATCGTTTCCGGATACTTAATGCCAGAGCCCGTATTCAGGACGATCACCTTCTCGTTGTCCTGAATCCATCCGTTAGCCCGAAGTATTCGTGCGGCAGCAAAAGCAGCGGCGCCTTCCGGACAAATGAACGATCCTTCCAACCGGGCTGACAAACGCTGTTCAGACAAAATTTCCTCTTCTGTCACAGCGATGGCAGCTCCATCCGTCTCATATATGGCGTCAAGTACAAGAAAATCTCCGATCGCTTTGGGCACATTAATACCAAAGGCAATCGTCTGCGAGTCGGACCAAAATTCCGATTCAGACGCATTCTGCTCCCATGCTTTTACAATCGGGGCACAGCCTGCAGCCTGTACAGCAACCAGCTTCGGCAGACGACCGGTTACAAAGCCCAGCTCTTGAAGCTCTAGCAGACCTTTATAGATCCCGATCAAGCCGACACCGCCGCCTGTCGGATACAGAATAACGTCCGGCATCTGCCAGCCCAGCTGTTCTGCAATCTCCAGTCCCATCGTTTTCTTGCCCTCAATCCGATAAGGCTCCTTAAGCGTGGATGCATCGTAGATCCCCTCTGATCGGACCTTATCTGCAACAATCTTCCCTGCATCACTGATTAGTCCGTTCACGAGGTACAAATCTGCACCTGCGGCAATACATTCATTGCGCGTAATCAGCGGCGCGTCAACAGGCATTACAATCGTTGCCTGAATACCGGCACGAGCTGCATATAAGGACCAGGCTGCGCCCGCATTCCCGTTCGTCGGCATCGCAAATTTGGATACGCCAAGTTCTTTGGCTTTGGATATACCGACAGCAGCGCCGCGTGACTTGAATGATCCGCTCGGAGTCAAGCCTTCATCCTTCATATACAGCTGAGGAATCGCCATATCCATCCCGAGACTTGGCATACGAAGCAGCGGTGTCATCCCTTCGCCCAGAGTGATCACATGCTCCGGTTCCCTTACAGGAAGCAGTTCATGATATCTCCACAGGTTCATCTCCCTGCCTTGTAATGCTTCAGGATTCCATTCCTTCTTAAGACTATCCAGATCGTATCGGGCGTTTAACGGAGATCCGCAAGTGCACAGTTGTTGAACGCCTGTTGTATGATAAATCAGTCCGCACTTTGGACATTCCAAATGACTCAAATAGCTGTACTGTCCCATATGAACATACATCTCCTCACTTTATAACGACCTAAGTGACGTGAAAAAGATTGATGCTATGACTGTAAATAAGAGTTCACCCTTCTGTTTCAGAGTGAGGACCCAGCGATATCTTAATGCAGCAAAATGCTGCCATGACCCAAAAAATGGCCTCCTTATTCCTTCTGAACCATCTCAGAATACCAGGGGCCATTTGCAAGCATTCGCATCTAAATGTATATCTATCATCTTTTCATAGTGAAACTTATTTGTCAATTCGACCGAGGTATAATTTCCAATAATTTCTATTTTTGTTTCCAATGCATGCCTTGAGATTCGGGTGCTGAATGCGTAAAGCCATACTGCTCATATAACCGATCAGCCGGGATATCTGCCAGAAGTGACACGAGGCCCTTCGCAGGGACATGATCATCGAGGTATTTTCGAATCTCTCCCATAATGGTCTTCCCATATCCTTTGCCCTGGTAATCGGGATGAACAGCAATATCCGTCACAAAAAACTGTAAGCCTCCATCACCGACAACTCTGCCCATGCCGATGAGCTTGCCCTCTTCCATTAGACTGACTGCGAACAACGTGTTCGGCAGCCCTTTCTGAGCTCCGTCAAGACTCATCAAGGACAGCCCTGCAGCTTTGCGAAGGTCCAAATAGTCCTGCGGCGAAGGAATTTGATATGTAATTTCCATGTCTATAGTCACCCCGTATGTTTTTTTGAATGATCCACCTATTGTTCCTTTCTAGATTTGCCCAATCAAGGATTAATTATGTCGAAATGCAGCTTTACTTGATCTCTATTCCTAGAACTATTTTACGATATTTATAGAAATAAAGAAAACACATGTTCCTGTCCTGCATGCTCCTGCGGTTTAATTTTAGCTTCGTCCCCTTTTCGACTTGAAAACCCCCGATTCGTATGCAATAGTGAGAGAAGATATCGCCGCTATTCGTGTAAAGGAGGGAGAAGCCTGAGCTCTATTGTACAAATTGACGGCATCTCGCTGTCCGCACAGGTGATTGCAATTGCCGCCTTCATGATCGTGCTGCTGCTGTGGCTCTACATATATCATGCATCCAGCTTGCGACAGGGCAAGTACCGACGAATGGACGATCTTCAGGACACGCTCTACACCTACTCCAAGCTTGCAGGACATTTGACCCTGGGGCTGAAGAAAGACGGTCTTCCTGGGGAGCCTCTGCACGGAGCGCTCATCCTCGCGCTTCAGGAGAGTAAATCTGCACCCTGCCTTACGCCGCATCTAAGAGAACAGATTCAGGCCTGCCTTGCAGAAGGTGACGAAGCAGGGCTCCAATTACTCTCACGTTCGCTGGAGCGGGAAATGACCCGGCTGGCTGCCGAACGAGACCGATTGTTCTCGTCCGTGCACTCCCCAAGATGGGGACAAGCACTCTGGCAGATTATCCAGCCTATGTTTGCTCCTCTTGCAGCGGTAGGTATCGCGGTTCTGTTGTACCAATTCATGACAGGAGCAAGAGATATCACCGAGGGAAGCTCTGCATGGGACTGGGTGTTGCTGAGCGCAAGACTCGTATCCGGCATGATATCCATCGCATACGTTTACATCCTCATCTTGATGAGACCACGTACGGCCGCCGGATTAATAACCAATCTGCTGTCCTTAGCCATTATTCTGGCAGCACTATTTCATCTGATCGGGCTCGCTGCTGCACCTTATGTTCTGGGAGGACAGCTGATTCTGTTCCTGCTCGGATTCAAATGGAGCAAGCCGCCTTCCCGCAAAGAACGGCCTTATGCCGGTCAATTCGCAGCCATGGATAAGCAAGAATCACAGCTCTATCGTTAGCATAACCTAAATAAGCAGCTCCTCACGCTTCTAATAGAAGACAGAGGAACTGCTTATTTTCATTTTGACATACAAGCGAATCCATTCATAATACCTTATAGCTGCTTTCAATCAAGGGTATAAGCTATGAATGTTTATGAAGACCCGGATTTGCGCAGTGCACGTGGACCACTCGATCTGGAATCAGCGGCTCCTGACGCCGCACTGCGAGCTTTGCCCGATTTAGAGGTATTGGAAGATGTGTTCTCATAACGTTTGCGCTCGGTCCGCTCCATCTGTACAATCTGCCCCTCGTGGACGATGATGGACAAGGAGCCAAATTCCATTTCATTCAACAAACTGGCGATACGATCCATCCACACTTCATCGACTTTCAGCGGTTTAGTCATTATTAACGCCTCCTATTAAATCGGGCCTATTAGCGTACCCTGCTTACTTATTCAAACCTATAGCTCGAATCTGCAGGAACACACCCTGACTTCAGAAAGCTCTAATGCGTACCCTTCCTAGTAAACCAGCTCTTGAGTATAAGTGTAATCAGGGCAAGCACGAGCAGCAGGGATGCAACCGCAAATGAAGCGGCAAACTGATACTCGTTATACAAAATCTCCACGTGGAGCGGCAGTGTATTTGTCAGTCCGCGAATGTGACCCGATACGACAGACACCGCTCCGAATTCCCCCATCGCTCTGGCATTACACAAGATGACACCATACAGCAGACCCCATTTAATGTTAGGAAGCGTCACTTGGAAGAACACTCGCCAGCCCTTGGCTCCCAGCATCACAGCGGCTTCTTCCTCCTGTGTTCCCTGATCCTCCATCAGCGGGATCAGCTCGCGTGCTACAAATGGGAACGTGATAAACAAAGTGGCAAGCACAATACCTGGAACCGCAAAAATGATGCTCATATTCCATGACTCCAATAAAGGTCCCAGCCATCCATGAGATCCAAAGACAAGAACAAGCATCAAGCCGGCAACAACCGGCGAAATGGAGAAGGGCAGATCGATCAAGGTAATGAGCAGACCCTTCCCGCGAAATTGAAATTTCGTAATAACCCAAGCGGCCGCGATGCCGAACACCGTATTCAGCGGTACAGTAATCACAGCGACCAGCAGTGTAAGTCTAAGCGCGGACAGCGCATCCGGATCCGAGAGTGCAGCGAAGAACACCCCCGCCCCTTGCTTCAACGCTTCAGCAATAACAATAACCAGCGGCAAAATCAGCAGCCAGCCCATAACGAGTATGGCCGCTCCGATGAGCACCCATTTCACCCAAGGCGCTTCTGTCGTCGCCCGGGACTGGTTCGCATTCGTCCGTGTGTTTGCTCCTACAGGTACGGTTCCTGCCATAATGCATTCCTCCTATTTGCGGGATGTCTTCCGGCTCCAGCGCTGTAATGTATTAATAAGAAACAACAGGACAAAGGAGACGATAAGCAGCAGCAGCGCAACCGCTGTTGCCCCTGCATAATCAAACCGCTCAAGCTGGGTCATGATGAGGAGCGGAGCAATCTCCGTCTTCATCGGCATGTTGCCTGAAATGAACACAACCGAGCCGTATTCACCGATTCCTCTCGCGAATGCAAGAGCAAATCCGGTAAGCAAAGGAGGAATAAGCTCTGGCAGAACGACCTTGCGAAAAGTAAGCCAGCGTCCAGCTCCCAGAGTAGCTGCCGCTTCTTCTACATCCTTCTCCAGTTCAGCCAGTACCGGCTGGACTGTACGTACCACAAATGGAATACCGATGAACATCAAGGCAAGCGTAATCCCAAGCTGCGAGAATGCGATCTGAACTCCCAGCGGTTCAACAATGGAGCCTATCCACCCGTTCGGTGCATAGAGCGCCGTGAGCGCAACCCCCGCAACTGCGGTTGGAAGTGCAAAGGGCAGATCGATGATGGCATCAAATATTTTCTTGCCAGGGAACTCGTACCGGACCAGCACCCAGGCTAGCAGCAGCCCCAGAAACAAGTTGGCGAATGCAGCAAAGCCCGCAGTCGTAAAGCTGACGCGGAAGGACGCGAGAATTCGCGGATCCGTAGCCATATCTGCAAACTTGGCCCATGTCAGACCTGTTGAATTGAACAGCAGTGCTGCTAGTGGAATCAAGACAACCAAACTTAAATACAGCACCGTAAATCCCATATTTATCCCAAAACCCGGAAGTACTCTGACCCGGGCTGTTCCTGCCCTGCTCATGCTTACTCATCCCTTCATGCCTCCGGCCGTCTCCGGTCGGCATCTCTAGTCTTGTATGGCTGCAATAATGTCGAGTTCATATGAATAGTAATTTAAAATGTAAATTCATTGCTTAATTGCTTGGCACATAGATTTGAGAGAATATTCCGTTCTCGCTGAAATGCTTCTCTTGTGTTTCTTTCCATGTACCAAATACATCGTTCAGTGTGAACAGCGCAAGCTCTGGAAAATTCTCTTTATACTGTTCAGCAACAGCAGGAAGAGTCGGACGGTAAAAGTTCTCGGCAGCAATCTTCTGCCCTTCTTCACTGTACAAGTATTCCAGATAAGCCTCTGCTGCTTCACGTGTTCCATTTTTATCTACATTCTTGTCTACTACAGCTACAGGCGGCTCAGCCAAAATACTGATCGATGGGTAGACAATATCGAATTTATCTGCACCTTGTTCCTTGATCGACAGCAGGGCCTCGTTCTCCCATGCGAGCAGAACATCGCCTATTCCCCGTTCTACAAAGGTCGTCGTGGAGCCGCGGGCTCCTGTATCAAGTACAGGCGTATGCTTGAACAGCTCTGTAATAAATTCCTTTGCCTTGGCTTCATCATTGTTATTCTGCTTCAGTGCGTAACCCCATGCGGCCAAATAATTCCAGCGGGCTCCTCCCGATGTCTGTGGATTCGGGGTTATGACCTCCACACCTTCTTTAATGAGATCATCCCAATCCTGAATATCCTTCGGATTCCCTTTTCTCACAAGAAACACAATGGTTGATGTATAAGGTGAACTGTTAAGCTCATATTCATCCTGCCAGCCTGCATCAATAAGTCCAGCTGCTTCAATGGCATCAATATCATAGCCAAGAGCCAGTGTAACTACATCGGCTTTCAATCCGTCGATCACTGAACGGCTTTGTTTCCCTGATCCGCCGTGTGACTCGTTAATTGTGACCTTCTGCCCCTTCTCCTTCTCCCAATAGGCAGCAAACGCCGCATTGTACTGTTCATACAGCTCACGAGTAGGATCATAGGACACGTTCAGCAGCTTCAGAGAACCATTATCGGCATTTCCACTTCCGCAAGCGGTAAGCGATGCAGCAAGTGAAGCCGCAAGCAATACCCCAACCCCTATTTTCAGACGGTTACGAACACCCTTTTTCATATAGTAGACATCCTTTCTTTTATAGAAGCCGCCCATCATTGAATAGTAAAAACGGAGGAGCCTGGCTCGCAATAGAAGGGTCAAACCGGTTATCTTCCGTGTCTGCTGTTCTATGCTGCCGCTGCTCATCCGCTGCCCTGCGGTAGGCTGATAATAAATCGTTTATTCCTACCTGTTTAGTATGTTATGTTACATTTTAATAACGCAGACCAGCGCTGTCAAACATTTTTTAACAATTATAGATAGGAAAAGATACGTGCTCTCTTTTTTCCAAATCGCCTTTCAACCTCCTCTATTCTATTGGAAAAACAGAAAAAGAACCGCATTAAAAACGCGGTCCCTGATATTCTGATTATTTAGTTCTTCATTAGGGTCCTCCGACCAGTCGGATGTTCGGTGCAGGCGGTGTGCTCATCCCTGTGCCCAAGTAGAAGCTGGTATGCGGCGGCTGATTGTAGGCCACATTTTGCCATGCGATGCCAAGACGATAGATGGGGTCATGCATCAAGGTGTAGATCCGCTGTTCTGTAACTGCAGTCGTTGTATAGATCCGAAGGGCTGTGCTGTCATCTGTCCGCCACACGGCTTCCTCCCGCCAGTCTCCCAGCAGGTCAGCCTGAAGGTTTGGAGTTGCCTTCGTTCCGTTGTTGCTCGCTGCTCCTGTAGCCGTCAGCAGATTCGTTGTTGTGGATGTCTGATGATTCCATTTATCGATCCGATTATTATCCAGCAGCTCTCTGCTCAGATCCCCGTCCCACCAGATGCCGAAATTCGTAGACGGTACCTTGTTAACAATGACCTGTCCCTTCGCTGTGTACAGTACTCCATTGGCCCAGACCTCAGCTCCTTTATACCGAGGATCAATATCTGAGGCCATGCCCCTGCCTATATCCTTGGTCGTTGGAACTCCCCAGATTAAGGCCCCTGAATCGGCATCTCTGAATTCGATACCTGCATTCGAAGGAACCTCATGAACCTGGAATACCTCAAGTCCAGCCCGATCCGGATCCAGATCGCTCAGGTGCATCGCATCGCCGTGGCCAAGTCCTGTCGTATACAAGCCCTGACCATTATCATCAACCGCCATTGCGCCATATATAATTTCATCTCTTCCATCGTTATCCACGTCACCAACACTTAAATTATGATTCCCTTGACCGGCATAACCCGAATTCCCGGACGAATTGGAATCAAAGGTCCATCGCTTGGTGAGCTGACCATTTCTATAATCATAGGCTACTAGAACAGACCGGGTGTAGTATCCTCTCGCCATGACCAGACTCGGTCTTTCTCCATCAAGATAGGCAATGCCTGCAAGGAAGCGATCAACCCGATTGCCATAATTATCTCCCCAATTGCTTACGGTGCCGCGCGGCGGCTCGTAGTTCACTGTAGTGAGCACTCGGCCCGTCTGGCCGTTAAATACGGTCAGATACTCCGGCCCCGATAATATATAGCCGCTGCTGTTCCGATAATCCTTGCTTCCATCACCGATGACCGTGCCTGCAGCGTCTTTGGTACCGTCAGCCGTTTTCATTGCAACTTCGGCCCTGCCGTCGCCATCCAGATCGTAGACCATAAACTGAGTATAATGCGCGCCTGCACGAATATTTTTGCCGAGACTGATCCGCCAGAGTCTTGTTCCATCAAGCTTGTATGCATCAATAAATACTTCCCCCGTATAGCCGCTCTGCGAATTGTCTTTGGAGTTCGACGGGTCCCATTTTACGATCAGCTCATATTTCCCGTCGCCATCGAGATCCCCTGCGCTCGCATCATTGGCACTGTACGTATAAGCTACACCGTCAGGTGTTGTCCCGCCAGCAGGCTTCATCAGAGGTACATTCAAATGATTTGTCCCCCACACGCTTGCTGCCGGAGAAGCAGCCTGTTCCGCACCATTCACGACAGCTCTTACTGTATACTTCGAGCTCGCTGTACCGGCATTGTCCTGCAGATTCGTACTATTCGTTATGGGAGAAGCATTCACCTTGGTTCCATCGCGATATACATTGAATCCGACGTTAGAGCCTTCAGTTCCGAGAAGCCGCCAGCTGACGAATACACCTGTACCTGTTTTTACAGCCACCACTCCGCGGTCCAGATACTCCATTTGCCTTGGATTCGCCGCCCCCGCATCGCCTGGGGAAACACCAATGCAACCCCCAATCATCGCTGCACTGAGCATCGCCAGCCCCGCAGTTCGCCAGCTTCGTTTTTTGCTTAACATGATATAGCCTCCTTTAATTAGGTAACTACCTGCTTTGGATACACATGTTTGTAAGCGCTTCATATTGTGAGTAGAATTATATTTTATACAATGAATCCCATAAATAGGTCCTTTAGCATAATTGATATTTAAAAATCCGACTTCTTTTTGAGCAGAGAGATGGATTCGCCCATTGAAGGATACAAGTTTAGCCCTTAGGGGATGAACGCTTATACGAGATCAACTCCCCCGGCATACAACTAAAGAAGAGCCGACAAAGACCTGTGACAATACAGGCCTGTTAGAAAAGAGGGGATTTTCTTGAGAATCGATCTAGGCTGTGGACAGCAGAAATTTCCCGGATGTATCGGTATCGACTTGATTCCTTATGATGGGGTCGATCTGGTCCATAATTTAAATGATCCTCTTCCGTTTGATGACGACAGCGCTGAATTTCTTATTGCTTCACACAGCCTCCAGTATGTTCATAATTTGAACAACGTCCTGCATGAGATTTACCGGGTATGTAAGCATAAAGCCATTGTATGTATCGTGGCTCCTTACGCCCACGTAACGGCCAATATGGTGAATCCGCTGTATAAGCAGCAGTTCAACGAGCATTCCCCGCGCTACTGGACACAGGATAATCACAAGCTCATTGGTGATGAGGAGCATTTCTTCTCCTGGCCGCCCGCATGGTCCCTCGCTGAACCTGTCCCGGGAGCTGCTCCCATCGATTTGAGACTGATCCGAATGGAGTTTTTTTATTTCCCCAAATACGGAGCGTACGATGATCTGGAGCTCGTGCTGCTTCGGCAGAGCCAATTAAATGTGGCCTATCAAATTATGTATCATTTTCTTGTTATCAAGGAACCCGTATCAACACCAGATCTTGAAATGTGGAGATCCTGCGAGCTGGAAGAGCCGCTGTACGTTAAGGAACAGAGAGCGGCATTCCGAAATCTCCGTTATGGAGATCGATGGGTACAGACTGAGCATCTCTCTGCAATATTGGACGCGGATCAGTTACATCCTTCCCTTGAAGCAAGCACCGCACCATCCGCTGATAATCCTCATTTGGCCGCTCCGAAGCCTACTTCTGATATCCCTCCTCCGGATACCAAGCATCCTCACCATAGGTCCGGCAGAAGAACGAAGGCAAATCCATCTCGCGTTTCCAAACACAGCAGATCACAGGAGCCGTCTGCCAAAAACAAGTCAAAGATAAACAAAAAGAAGCCCGGGAAAAGGAATTGATTCCCCCGGGCCTTTCATTTGTGCCTTGTTTATTACTATTCTGCCTTATTCATCTCCACCCGGAACGACCCTGATATTGACGATGACCGTATAGGTCTCGCCCGAAGCAAGCGTAACGATGAACGTAATCTGATCAGGCCCGATATAATCGAGATCCGGTATATAAGTGAAGGTTCCATTGGCATTTAGTGTAACTCTTCCGTTATTCGGCGGATCCACGAGCTGTGCTGTTGTCAATCGTCCAAAAGCGTTCAGATCGCCGGATACAGAAGTATTCTCCTCTGTTCTTAGATCAATCAACACCGTGTTGGATAACGCCACTACATTCACGGTCACTACATATAGATAAACTGCTCCTCTGGCATCGGTATATCGGATGGTAAACGTATCGCTGCCGATAAAGCCTGGATTTGGCGTATACGTAAACGTGCCGTCTGGACGAAGTCTTAGATTTCCATTCGCAGGCTGGCTATACACCTGGTATACGGCCCCCGGTCCGCCATCTGCCGCTCCGCTTACCGGCCTGCCTTGAGGTGTTGTCAGTTGAACTCGAATGGTCGTCTCTCCTCCCGTATTTGCCGGAGGATATACAACGACGGTAACGGTGGATACGGCTGACCGGCCCTGGCTGTCTGTTACCGTAATTGAGAAAGTATCTGTACCACTAAAGCCTGGATTCGGTGTATAAATAAAGCTTCCATCCGGGTTCAGCTCCAGTGATCCATTAGCTGGCGATTGCAGGACGATATATGCTAATGCAAGCCCTGCCGGGCTGCTGGCCAGAATCTGTCCGGTGACCGGCTGCCCCTGATTTGTTCCTATGCCGATATCAGTCGTAATCGGTCCCGCTGTAAAAGGAGGACTTTCCTGAAGCACCGTTACCATAGCAAAAGCCACTGTAAACAGTCCTGCACTGTTGGTCACGATGACAGTAAAGGTATCGGTTCCGACAAAGCCCGGATCAGGCGTGTACGTAAACGTACCGTCTGGATTGACGACCACCGTGCCATTTGATGGAGGAATGCCCAGCGAGAACGTCAGCGCGAGTCCATTCGGATCGTTCGCGATGACTGTACCACTAACCGGCTGACCCTCTGTCGTTCTTACATTTACCGGAGATGCAACTGGCGAGTCGCCGCCTACAATGACCGTAACCGGTGCAACCGCCGATATTCCTGCACTGTTCGTCACGATCACACTAAACGTATCTGTACCGGTAAAACCAGGATTCGGTGTATACGTAAACGTACCATCCGGGCTCACGACAGCCGTCCCGTTCATCGGCGGATTCCCGAGTGTGAAGATCAGCGGCAACCCGGCGGGATCCTCTGCCGGTATAAACCCGGTAACCGGCTGCCCTGCTGCAGTCCCCACATTCACCGGAGTGGCAATCGGTACATCCTCACCTACCACGATGGTCACTCGAGAAATCGCGTTCTCCCCAAACAAATCAGATACTATGATCGGGAAGGTATCAACCCCCGTAAAGCCCGGGTTTGGTGTATACGTAAACGTACCGTCCGGATTGACCACCACCGTACCGTTGCTCGGCAGAGGTACATATTGAGTGTAGATCAAGGTGCTTGCTTGCGGATCGGATGCAATCACTACTCCGCTTACCGGCGTATTAATCGGGGTGGTCAAGAAAATATCAGGTGCCACCGGTGGAGCAGAGAACACGGTAATCGTCACCCTTCCGGTGGTTGAAGCTCCAAATGGGTCAGTTACAACTACTGTGAAGGTATCTGTTCCGATAAAGGCGACATCCGGAGTATACGTAAACGTCCCATCTGGATTGACTACGACCGTACCGCTCAATGGCGCCGTTCCTAGCGCATAAGTGAGCGGATTACCCTCCGGATCCACGGCTGGAATCTGTGACGTTACAGGTGTGCCGACAAGTGTGCTTGTTGCAAAGTCAGATACAATGGGCGGCAGGTTCGGTATCGTAATACTGACTGTGGATACGGCAGACCCTCCTGTTCCATCCAGTACCCATACCGTAAATGAATCGGTACCTACAAAGCCGGTATTCGGGGTATAGATGAAGCTGCCGTCGGCATTCAGTACGACGGTGCCATTCGTCGGGAGAGATCCAATGACATAAGTCAGCGGATCTCCATCCGGATCTGACGCAATAATCTGTCCGTCTACACTTGTATTTGGTCCCGTTTCAATGGATTGATCCTGCGTAATCGGCGGACGACCTGTGACGGTAATCGTCACCAGCGCAATCGCCGTACCTCCGAGTCCGTCACTGACCAGAACGGTGAAGGAATCTGCACCGACAAAGCCGGTGTTTGGTGTGTACGTAAATGAACCATCCGCATTCAAGATCACCGTTCCGCTTGAAGGTGTCGAATTCAAGGTGAACGTTAGTGGATTACCGTCCGGATCACTAGCTGTCACCGCTCCTGACACAGACGTATTCTGGATTGTTGTCAAGCTTGCACCATCTGCGGTCGGAGGCACATTGGACACGGTCACCGTCACGGTCCCCACACCCGATCCGCCTGCTGAATTCACCACCTGAACCGTGAAGCTATCGGTACCGATAAACCCGGGATCCGGCGTATAAGTGAACGTTCCATCTGGATTCACCACTACCGTTCCACTGAGAGGCGGTGAGAGCAGCGTCACCGTTATCGGTAATCCGTTCGGATCTGTTACCACTACCTGCGAAGATACAGGTGTATTACCTCCTGTACTTATGCTCAGATCCTGCACAACCGGTGGATTAATAGCTACATCAATCGTGATTACGCCAAAGGTGATTCCACCCCGCCCGTCACTGACCGCTACAGTGAAGAAATCGGTACCGAAGAAGGTCGGAATGGGTGTGTAAGTGAAGGTACCATCTGGATTGAGCAATACCGTTCCACTCGCTGGAGGTGTATCTATCACATAGCTCAGCGGATCGCCATCCGGGTCACTTGCCGTGACTATACCTGAGACCGGTACTGACTGTACCGTACCGTATGTTGTATTGGATACAACCGGCGGACGATTGACGACTTGGACCGTGACGGTGGATACTGCCGTTCCGCCCTTCCCATCGCTCACCAGCACGGTGAAGCTGTCAGGGCCGCTGTAACCCGTGTTCGGCGTATAGATAAACGTTCCATCCGGATTCACCTCGGCAATACCATTTGCTGCAAGTGACAGAATGCCGAAGGTTAGTGGATCGCCATCTGGGTCTGTCGCTGTCACTTGCCCGGCTACCGGCGTGTTAATATTCGTTGTCAGACTCAAATCTGATGTCACTGGCGGATTGTCTGTGACGGTAACTTCAACCGAGGCAATAGCCGTGCCTCCCACTCCATCACTGACAAGGACCGTGAAGCTGTCCGACCCTACATAACCGGTATTCGGGAAATAACTAAATGTACCGTCAGCATTAACAACCGCTGTTCCATTCACCGGTGAACTGAGCAGTGAGAAGGTCAGGGGATTACCTTCTGGATCGACGGCAGTGACCGCACCATTGGCTGGTGTATTCTGCGGCGTCGTCACACTCGTCCCTGTCGCTACAGGCGGAGCATTGGTCACTGTAATACTCACCGTAGAGATGGCGGTGCCGCCTTTCCCGTCATCCACCAGAACGGTGAAGCTGTCTGGTCCTACATAACCTGCATTGGGTGTATAGGTGAATGTACCGTCCGGGTTGACCACAGCTGTTCCAAAGACCGGGGCAGCATTGAGACTGAAGGTAAGCGGATCCCCGTCCGGATCGGTGGCGGTCACAGCGCCAGCCACTGGTATGCTGTTCGGTGTACTTAGACTTACATCCTGAGTTACAGGCGGACGATCAATAATATTCACCGTAACGACGGAAGTCGCCGTCCCACCCCGTCCGTCATCGACAAGCACAGAGAACGTATCTACACCAACGACACCTGCATTGGGTGTATACGTAAACGTACCATCCGCCGGGTTTAGCAATACGGTACCCAGTGCAGGCGGTACAGACAAGGTGTAGTTCAGCGGATTGCCGTCAGGGTCGCTTGCTGGAATCTGGCCTGCAACCGGAATGTTCTGGAACGTATCCAGCGTGAGGTTGCCTGCAATCGGTGGAACGTTGCTGACGTTGACCGTAACCAGTGAATCTGAGAATACGCCGCTTGTATTCGTAACTCGGACCGTGAAGGTATCTGTCCCGATAAAGCCTGCATTTGGTGTATAGGTAAACGTCCCATCTGCAGGATTCAGCAACACCGTACCATTCGCTGGCGGAACCAGCACAGCATAGGTCAGCGTTTGGCCTTGCGGATCGGTGGCAATGACTTGACCCCCAACCGGGACATCCGTGGTCGTATTTAAAGTAACATCTGAAGTTACCGGCGCATCAACAGGCACACCGATCGTAACCGTGGAAGTCGCAGTTCCTCCCTTACCATCACTGACGAGCACCGAGAATGTATCTGTCCCTACAAAATTAAAATTAGGAGTATACGTGAAGCTGCCGTCCGGATTTAGTACCACTGTCCCGTTTGCTGGTGGAACGGATACGGTATAGGTCAGCGCATCGCCATCTGGATCGGTCGCTGGAATTTGCCCTGCTACCGGTGTATTGACGTTTGTCGTGAGTGTCAAATCCTGTGCAACCGGCGGCTGATCGATGACCGTGATAATGGCTGTACCGACAGCGGTGCCGCCTTTGCCATCGCTGATCAGGGCTGTGAACGAATCGGTACCCACAAATCCTGCAGCCGGAGTATACGTGAAAGTACCATCAGGATTGACGACCGCTGTTCCATTCGCCGGAGGAGACAGGAGCGTAAAGGTCAGCGCATCGCCATCCGGATCGGTTGCAAGCAGCTGTCCTGGCAGCGGTGTATTTTGCAGTGTGCTGAAATTTTGTGTCTGCCCGATCGGCGGCTGATCGATCACCGTGATGAACACCGTGGATATGGCCGTGCCGCCGAGCCCATCCGATACAAGAACAGTGAAGCTGTCTGGACCCACATACCCCGTATTCGGCGTATAGGTAAACGTTCCGTCCGGATTCACTACCACAGTTCCATTAGCTGGTGCAGACAACTGTGAAAAGGTCAGCGGATCGCCATTCGGATCGGTCGCTACGACTTGGCCCCCGGCGGGCAGATTCTGCAGTGTAGATAGAGAAACATCGCTGGTTACCGGCGGCAGATTCTGCACACTGACCGTTACCGTGCCAATTGCTGTGCCGCCAAAGCCATCGGATACGAGAACGGTGAAGGAATCCACTCCAGCAAATCCAGGATTCGGCGTATACGTGAACGTACCATCCGGATTCACAATTACAGATCCGTTCATTGGCAGTGAATTCAAGCTGAATGTCAGTGGATTTCCATCCGGATCGGTCGCAATGACCTGACCTCCGGCTGGTGTGTTCCCTAACGTAGACAACGATAAATTCTGAACGATTGGCGGCTGATTCGTGACCGTAACGGTGACAACGGAAACCGCCGTCCCGCCATTCGGGTCGCTTACCAGCACGTTAAAGTTATCTACTCCAAGGAAGCCAGGATTCGGAGTGTACGTGAACGTACCATCCGGGTTGACCACGGCTGTACCATTGGATGGAGCAGACTGCAGTGTGAAGGTCAGCGGATCCCCGTTCGGATCGGTTGCTGTAACCTGACCTCCTGCAGGCACACCTAATGTTGTCGCTACACTCAGATTACTTGTTACCGGCGGCAGATTGATTACCTCTATCGTCACGGTAGAGATGGCAGTGCCCCCGCTCGGATCAGTGACCAGCACCGTGAAGGTATCTGTACCGATGAATCCAGGATTCGGATTGTACTGGAACGTTCCGTCTGCATTCACCACTACCGTTCCATTTACTGGCGGAGCATTTAATGTAAACGTCACTGTATCCCCATCCGGATCGGTCGCAATCACCTGACCTGTAATAAACAGATTCTCTGGCGTTATCAGATTTAGGTTCTGTGCCACGGGCGGCTGATTGAGAACGTGAACCGTGACGATTCCAATGGCTGTGCCTCCATTCGGATCGGTGACGAGATAGGTGAACGAATCGTTGCCCGCAAAGCCAGGGTTCGGATTATACTGGAAGGTTCCGTCTGGATTGAATACAACCGTACCGTTTGACGGTAATGAATTCAGACTGAACGTGAGCACATCTCCATTTGGATCCGTCGCTGTGACTTGACCTGTTGCAGGAACGTTCTTGGTCGTGGACACATCCAGGTTATTAGCAATAGGCGGCTGATTAAGCACCGTTACTGCAATCGTTGAAACTGCTGTTCCGCCGAAGCCATCGCTGACCAATACGGTAAAGGAGTCGTTCCCAACGAAGCCTGTGTTAGGGGTGTATTGATACGTGCCATCGGGATTGACGATTGCTGTTCCGCTTGTCGGCACCGAATTCAGTGAGAAGGTCAGCGCATCTCCGTCCGGATCCGTACCTGTAACCTGACCCCCGGCGGGAATATTCTCATTGGTGACAAGGGAATAGTTCTGTGTCGTTGGCGGCCGATTGCCGATTGAAATGCTGTTTCCGTTCGATTGAGACATCCCTTGGAAAGTCGGTCCGCCCGGAAGACTTTGAAAATTGTAGGTGAGATTTGCTACATTCGACTGTGTTGATCCTGGCGGCCTAGACACAATTTGAACCGAGTAGATAATCGTCAGCGTCTGCCCTGGAGCCACAGTACCCAGATTGACCCCAACCGTTGGATCTGCACCTGGCTGTGCTACACCATTCACGGAGAAGGAGCCCGGAACGAATACGCCGGAAGCAGAAAATGTATCCTGCAGCAGCACCAAATTGGCAGAGGCCGTACCTGTATTGCCTGCGGTGAGTGTATACTGAACCACATCTCCAACCAGTGCACTGCTCACATTGGAGCTCTTATTAAATACAAAAAATGGCGCATTCACGTCCACTTGAAGTCCGAGACCATTTACAAGATAAGCATCCCCCTGGGATGTGGCCTGAATGACAGCAGAAGTCTGCGAATTGACAAGTCTGGAGGATACGTCAACATTGGTTATATCCCACCCTTGTCTGGCACCAATGACCGCATTACCTGGCGTACTATTTAGACTGCCAAACGTTCCCCTTGTATCCAAGAGCCCCAGATTGTTGTTGATCTGCGAACCAAAAAAATTACTGACCGGATTGTTCGGACCTGATATGGCTACAAGCGTTGCTGTTGTTGGTCCAAACCTCAGCTGATCACCTAGCAGCTGAGGATCACCCTCTCCTGCGCTGACCATCAGCCTTCCGCTCACGACACCAGTAACAGGTGTAGCGAACCCGGTAATCGTAGCGGTCGCCGCACCAAGCGCCTGGTTCACGACCTCTGCACCGACAAACACGCTCATGTTCCTTGACGGGAGGAACGGATTCTCATACACGACAGCCAGCGTCCATCCGGCGAAGTTATCATTGTTATTCGATGCTGTGACCGTCCCTGGCACCGCCCCCGTTATATAAGTACCGGCTCCCCCTTGCTGGACAAGAGCCGTTACATTTGCCGAATTGACATAATCATTCGCTGTCGGTGCGGTATTCCGCGCTGTCGCCGGATCAGGAGCAACGGAGAAGGTTCCTGCCGGTGTAGTGAATAACACAGGGTTGCCGATCTGCCCAATGACGTTATTCCCCCCCGTATTGTAGCTGGCTGCCCAGATCAATTCGGCATACAGAACCGTCGAACCGCTAGGCAAATCCAAAATAGCAGTTGATGCATTCTGGGTATAATCCAGCGTTGTTCCCAGCGGGAAATTACCGACCCGGACCGAAGTATTCAACGTGCTGAATGCTCCAATTGAGCCTGTATTTCCCTGATTATTCTGATTGGTTACCTTGTTTAGCCCCAGTGTATTGCCTGTAAAAGTCATAGCTCCGTTCATTGTTGTATTAAACCTTAATATAAAAGGCATCTTGCGCTGTCCACCCCCAAAAATAGCATAAATCCCCATACAATATATTGTTTATGACTTTGTACTATGCAGATTAATTATGAAAACAGCAAAAAAGGCATAATCCAGATCTGGATCATGCCTCACAAGGACCATATAATTCATGGCATTTCATATTTATATAGGGAATCAATTTCATCATCCCTTTAATGAGTTATGAAATTGATTCAACCAATAAATGTTACCCCTTCTTACAGGGTTCAATGCAAACAGGAGCAGGGATTTCAAGCTCGTACCCAGTTGGCGTAAGTCGCCCGTTTTCACTGTCTATTTTGAAGGAAATAAGGTTGTCACTGTCCTGATTGGCCGCGATCAGCAAGCCGCCCTCCAGCAGATTGAAGTTTCTTGGCGTCTTGCCTTCTGTACCTGTACACTCTACTGCGGTAAGCTCACCGCTCTCCTCATTAATATGAAACAGCGCGATTGAATCATCACCACGGTTGGATACATAGAGGAAACGACCGCAGGAGGATATGCGTATATCCGCACCTGTATTTTCTGACTGTTCCGTTTCATCCCGTGTTGAGATATGATGCGTGATCTGGAATTCTCCACGATTCTTGTTGAAGGTTAGTGCCGTAACCGTATTGTTCAGCTCATTAACGACATAAGCAAATTTCTCATTGGGATGGATCACCAAATGTCTCGGACCTGAACCGGCAGGCAGCTTCAGCTCATAATGGGTTGACAGCTTACCCTCCTGCATACGGTACACAATGATCTGATCCAGCCCAAGATCACACACGATAGCATACTCACCTGCCGGATCCGGTACGATGGAATGTGCATGCGGTCCCTCCTGCCGATCTTCACGGAAGCCCTTGCCTACATGCTCAATCTTCGCAGACATCTCCACAGGAATGGAGGATTCATCCAGCTTATATACATTGACACTTCCACTTGAGTAGTTAGCTACAAGCACATAGCTGCCGCTCTGATCTACCGAAACATAGCAAGGGTCAGCACCTTCGGTCGGTTTACGGTCCAGAAGCTGCAGCTCACTCGTCGACGGATCTATTTTATAAGTAAACAGTTCCCCTTCACCTGTCTCGCTCACCGCATACAATACTTCACCATTCGGATGCAGCGCAAGGAAGGAGGGACGCTCGATTCCCGATGCCTGGTTCACAATTCGCATCTCTCCACTATCCTTGTTCACGGCCACCAAATAAATGCCAGGGTCTGCTGCCGCAGAATAAGTCCCCGTATAGAAACAAACCTCGTCTGATTTCTTCGCTTGTGGGTTCATCATCGATCGCTCCTTATATTCATATCATCACTGGATAGACTACTGGAATTGATATTAATCTATTAACCACAAATGACTTCCATCCCTTCAAAAACAAGGCGGTTTACAAAAATTTCACGAATAGACTATTGCTCTGAAATGCATTTCATAACTTAAGATGCTTATGTAAAAGCTATGGTCAGCTGTAATCATAGACATAACTTGCAAGGAGGACATAAAATATGATACATGAAAAATCACCTTCCTTCCCGGCGGACTTTCTCTGGGGCTCTGCTTCTGCTGCCTATCAGATTGAAGGCGCTTGGAATGAAGACGGCAAGGGACCTTCCGTATGGGATCTATATACCAAAATTCCAGGCACCACCTACAAGGATACGAGCGGGGATATCGCTGTAGATCACTATCACAGATACAAGGAAGACGTACAGCTCATGGCTGAGATGGGTCTTAAATCGTACCGATTCTCGGTCAGCTGGCCAAGAATTTATCCGCATGGCACAGGTGAAGTCAACGAAGCCGGACTCGCATTCTACGACAGCCTGATTGATGAGCTGGTCGCCCACAGCATTGAACCCGTGCTGACCCTATATCATTGGGATGTGCCGCAGGCACTTCAAGACCGTTACGGCGGCTGGGAATCACGGGAAATTATCGAAGATTTCAACCAGTACTGCATCACCTTGTACAAAAGATTCGGAGACCGGGTCAAATACTGGGTGTCTCTCAATGAACAGAATCATAATACCAATCATGCGTACATGCTTGGCATGCATCCACCCGCGGTCAAGGATCGCAAACGCTTCTATGAAGCCAACCACATCATGTTCCTTGCGAATGCGCAGGCCATCACCTCCTTCCGCAAGCATGTACCGGACGGCAAGATCGGACCCAGCTTTGCGTATACTCCTTCCTATCCGGCTTCGAGTTCACCAGAAGACATGCTGGCATATGAGAATGCAGAGGAGTTCACAAGCTATTGGTGGCTTGATGTCTATTGCCGGGGTGAATATCCCAGCATTCCTTACCGCCACTTGAAACAGCAGGGACTCGCTCCTGTGTTTGAGGAAGGAGATCAGGAGCTGCTGAAGCTGGGGATGCCTGATTTTGTCGGTGTCAATTATTATCAGACCATTACGTACGAGCATAATCCGCTGCATGGCGGAGTTTCTTCAGGCAAAATGAACAATACCGGCAAGAAGGGCAGCAATGAATCAACCGGAATTCCAGGTCTATATAAGACAGCGAACAATCCTCATATTGAAAAATCGAACTGGGACTGGAATATCGATCCCATCGGTCTTCGTATCGGTATGCGCAGGATTACGAGCCGCTATGATCTCCCCATCTTTATTACGGAGAACGGTCTTGGCGAGTTCGACAAGCTGGAGTCCGGAGACCAGGTTCATGATGAATACCGGATCGCCTACCTTAAGTCCCATCTTCATCAGTGCAAGCAGGCGATTGCTGACGGGGTGGAGCTGATTGGCTATTGCAGCTGGTCCTTCACGGATCTGCTCAGCTGGCTGAACGGCTATCAGAAGAGATATGGCTTCGTCTACGTCAACCAGGATGAGGAGGGCGGCAAGGATCTTCGCCGTATCAAGAAAGACAGCTACTTCTGGTACCAGGATGTTATTAAGACGAACGGAGAAAACATCTAATTTTACAGTCAACAGGATATTCTGGGTTTACCTCGAACTGGAACTGAATGTACTACAATAACTTTGCTTCTATTAAGCCCCTTTCGAGGGGCTTTTGTGTTTGTGGATTTCGCGATAAACCGTATCCAAGGGTATAATATCGTTAGATCAGGAGGTGAAACATATAGATGGCCAATATTAAATCCATTGCCAAGCTGGCCGGTGTATCTGTAACTACCGTGTCCCGCGTGCTGAACAATCATCCATACGTCAATGAAGCAACTCGCCAGAAAGTACAGCACATTATGGAGAAGGAAGGATATAAGCCGAATTCAAGCGCGGTGCATTTGATTAAGGGTCAAACCGATCGTGTCGGGGTCATCGTCCCGAACAGCCATCCCTATTTTCAAACGATATTGTCAGGCATTATGGATGAAGCTGCCAAGTCCGGCTATGGAACGCTGCTATACCAATCTCGGTACGAGACACAAGAAGAGCTTAAAGCACTTCAGCTGCTATCTACCAAGCAGATTGACGGTCTCATCTTCTGCTCCCGTGCACTTGAGCTTGAAGCTATTGCTGCTTACGCCAAGTATGGTCCCATCGTTACTTGTGAGTATACAGAGAATGAGCAAATTGCGGCTGTCTATACCGATCATTATGAAGCCTTTCTAAAGGGAATACAGTACCTGATTCAGCACGGTCATAGGGCCATCGGTTATTGTGTGGGGCGGCCTGACAGTGCAAGCAGCCAAGCCAGGTATCTTGCTTATAAGACCCTGCTTCATGAGCAGGGAGAAGTCTTGCATCCGGAATGGATCTTCACCGATTGCACAGAGATTAAAGACGGTATCCGTGTCATTGATACCCTCATGAAGATGAAGGAACGCCCCACCGCTCTGCTCGTTACTGGCGATGAAGCGGCAGCCGGAGTCATCCTGAGAGCTCAAGCCCTCGGGCTTCGCATTCCCCAGGATCTTGCCATTATCGGCTTCGACAATCTCCCGATCTCCGAGGCACTTGGTCTCACGTCCATTGACCAGCATCTTCAGGAGATCGGAAGAGAAGCCTTTCGCACGTTCTATAACAGCAGGAATGTGGAAGTGAAGGACAATGCGCCTAGTTCCAAGACCGTCATTCCTTTTGAATTAGTTGAAAGATCCAGTGTCTAATCGCGGTAGCTTCATAGCGACTAATTCTGTGGATTTATAATGAGGGGAACTGAAATACGACCTTCCAGCGGATCATAATTCGCTAGGTTATTGTCCGCACTCCGTTGATCCTGGTCGAGTATTGAGAAGTAAAAAGTAAGCGGCTGTTCATACTCTAGGTCTGGAATGTTCATTCTGACTTTATCCACTTCAAATATGTTATCTATCGCTGGATACACCTGACCTGCCGCATCCGTATAATAATCCGAAATCTCATATTGAATTCCTTCCCAAGCAGGAAAGTAGATCGTATGATATGGACCATCTGTATGCCCAGCATAGGTGACCCCGTAGGATTCAGGCTCCATCCCCGCTGGATACTGGACAAGCGCAGGATTATTTAGATCAATAACAAAAGGAGTCTCCAAGCTGAACAGCTCCTCAACTAAGGTAAGTTGGAGTTCTTCATATGAATCCTCATAATAGATGGATGGAAAGATCAGATCATCCCCTGCAATCTCCACTACTCTGCTTCCGGATCTCGAATTCTCTCTTACCCGGTCCAGACGAACATTCTTCAGACTCTCTATCCCTCTCTCATTGAGAATATCAGGCCTCATCTTCACCCGCGTGTAGTCCGAGCTGATCGTCATGCCGTTAATATGGTAGGTCTGGCCTTCAATTGTGAAGCTCTCATCCATCGCGATCTCTTTGGCCGGCTGCTCGACCTCATGAGGATAGTCTGTTTCTAACATGACGGTATGCGTCTCATCCCCCTGAACCTCAACTTCGAATTGGAGCAAGGCACCTTCCGAAGAAACCGTGGGATTGGTTCGAACAAACGTAACAAAACCTTTCTCAGCCTGCTCTGTCTCTTCAAGAACCATCTGATTCTGCAAATAACCTAACAGCAGCAAAGTCGATCGCTCCAGAATAGATCCGTCCACGATCGAAGCAGAGACCTCGGGCTCTTTCTTTTCCAGCGTATACATTAATAATGTTTCTCTTCCATAATCAATCGCTCCGTCAATGATCAGCCGGGATCCATCATCTAATTTCATTGCATAACCGAGCTTCTCGTAATCCCCATCCGCAACCCGTGATCTGAGATACCCATCGCTGCTCGCAGTAGTATTGATTAAGCTCTCATCCGGGACGACTCTTGTGCCGGAAAAATTAAGAGACGCGTGAATCTCCTTCTCGCGGAAAGGATTAAGCACAAGGATAGCAAGGACAACTACACCAAGCGATACACCAAGCGTCCAAGCCCATACCTTCTTGTTCCTGTGCCTCGGGAGAACACCCTGCCCAGCCTGGAGTAGTCCCTTCTGTACTGCTGCCTCTGCATCATTACTCACCTCTACCGAGCTCAAGTATTCTTTTTCCTTGGAAAAGTGCTTGCGGATAAAAGACGTGACCGCTGCGACTTCGCTTTCCCCCATCTCTTTGGCCACAGCATTCAGCATCTCATCAAGCCGTCTAGAAGTTGTCTTCTCCGATCTTGATATGTATTTTGCTATCTCCGCTATGGGCTGTTCTGCAATATAAGTCAGCAGGAATACGACACTGTGTTCAAAGCTCATCTGGCTCATGAGTGTCTCCATCAATTCGGCTCGGTTGCTGCGCATCACTTGAACATGCTCACCCGCTACAGCCGGGTCACCCAGCTTATTAGAGCTAGGTGTAAGCTCATCAGATTCACCCACTGCCGTGGATGGTTCTATTGCAGCATCAGCTCCATCTGCTCTTCTTAACCGCTTAGCATAGAGCAGCATGTTACGAAACAAGGCAGTCACGAGATCCTCTCGCCGCTTCCCTGCTTTGACCTGATGCCAGGTGATGGACACCGTGGCCGATACAAGTGCATCCGCGGTGCTCCTGCTTCGGGATATCGCATAGGCTGTGACAAACAGACTTGCCGCATGACGCTTCAACAGGTGCTCATAAGCATCGAAACCCCCACTAAACGCCATTTTCTCTAAATCCCGATCGTTCATCTTATCAAAACTTTGCACCGTATCACCTCTTTTTCCTCATCCGATCACAGTCTGGGGGTCTGCCCTTATTTTTTTACCAAGGTTAAGTTAATGGCATCACCGTTGTCTATATAAGCATTCTCATCGCCGGACACTAACTTCTCGATCTGAAAGGTCAAAGGCTGCGCATAGTCATAATCAGTCACTTTATACGCCAGTCTTCCGCCCACTTGATCGATGCCTTGTGCAAAGTAGGACACACCCTCCGCATCCGAATATTGATAGTCGAGTGTATAGCTCGACTCCTCTGACGAAGGAAAGAAAATGTAGAAGAAAGCATCACTGGCAACATCCGTAATCTCAATTTCTCCATCGTACACTTCCGGTGCTTCTACAATCTCGCCGGTGTCTGTGTTTACCTCGATAACCGGATTAGCCTGCTCCCCCATTCCACTTATACTATGAAAGCTGAGTCTGATCTCAGAATAATCATCATAATACATCGAATCAAAATACCATTCGGTTTCATTCCCGAATCCTTCAATCCAGTCCTTCCCTTCACCCGTCATACTCATCAAGCTCTTTTCTATCACTGATAGAAGGGGTAAGTTTAATTGATCCATAGTTATGATAGTTGAAGAATCTGCCCCCAACTGAACAATTGTCGCATCGGTCGTCAGGCGCAGTTCATCAATATGAATGCTGCGGTCTTGAATCTCGAAGGTTTGGTTTATCTCAATATGCTTAACAGGCTTTTCCTCGAAATCAGGAACAGGCACTTCGAAGGAAGCCCATCGATATGTATCGGTATCGTCCTCCTGCACATTGGCAGGAAATACAATGGTATGCTCACTGGACAAAGAAGTGCCGCTGGACATCTGGTGTTTAGACAACAGAATTTTCCCAAATGTTCGATTTCCGTCTCCCCACATTCGCATGTTGTCCCGGTCGAATTCAGAACCAACCTCTCGATACACGTCACTCCAAAGAATGACTCGATCTGGGATTGGAGCTGCTGCACCCTCCGTATTCTCGAGCCTGTACCACAGCATCAGTCCGTCACTCGTCTGCATCGCACCGTCCACATACAGGCGAAGACCATTCTGCTCAGGCAGCACTTTTCCTATCTTGACGAAATCTCCTTCAGCCAGCCTTTGCTGCGATATGGGATCTTCCTTAAGCGTCCTTTCCCAGTAGCTCTGATCGAAGGTCTCCATTTCTTGGGGCTTCTCTGGAGCTGCTTGATATATACTGCCAAGAAGAAACAAGCCCACAAGCCCTGCTGCCACGCTCCAGATCAACCTGTTGCTTATGCTGCGCTTTGCCATTTTGCCAGTCTTGGCCTCATCCAGACCTTGCTGAACCCCTCTCTCCAGCTCGATCTCAGATATGGACAGCAGAGCTTCATGGTCCTTCCTAAAATGCTGCTTCAAGAATGCTTCGCTGATCGTCTCCTTCTGCTTCTCTGCATGTATGTTGATTCTCTGAAGAGCCTCACTTCGTTTTCGCTCAACCTGTGACTCTGAAGTAAATCCATACGATATCATTTCTTGAATATCTAACCTTGCGGCGTAACTGAGCAGGAATACAGTCCTCTCCTCGGCTCCCATACGAGACAATGCTTCTTCTACCACGAGAGCACGATGGTTCAGCATTTGACCTGGAGTATTCTGCAGAATCTCTTGTACGTCGGTTACAGCTATATCCGGTCTATCGGGTTTGCCAGCTCTGTCAGCACCGTTTAAATTACTGCTCACTGCAGATCCCCATATCTCCTTAAGCAGGAGGTTCAGCATTTTATCTTTAGCCTTTATTTTACTTCTATGATGCCAGGTCTTTGATATGGAACGGGTCATTAACTGCTGTGCTGCCGTGTTATCCCGCGATGTGATGTATGCGAGTATGTATATCTTTTTGCCATGACGCCGAACTACCTCCTCATACGCTTCAACATCACCCTGGCATGCGGTAATCGACAATTCGGAATCATTAAGGTCAGTATAAGTTCTCATAGCCCCAACTCTTTTCAATTATTGTTTAATAGAATCAATTTTAATGTTTTATGAAATTGATTCATAAGAGAGGAATATTTAATGTCTCCTCGTCTAATTTTTCGTAAACTACAGGAATCGTAATCGGCTGAGGATAATCCCCATCCTGAATGTAGTACGTGCGCCATTCTCCCTCATAACCTGTTCCGCTGGAAGCATAATAATTGCCCTCCGCATCATAAAAGTCAAATACCAGCTGTCCATTTGGTACACCCTCTAAAGAGGACAAAACCTCTTCGTTGATGTATCCCGCATCCTTAAAGTACAGCTTCATCTCAGAACCATCACCTGAACGCTTCATTTTAAAATCTCCATTGAAATGATCTGGATAACCAACTAATTTCCCCTCATCCAGATCTACTTTAAACTCTTCGGTTATGGTTACAAGTCCAACATCCTTCACCAGTGACAGTCCACTGTAATCAAGATAATACACCGGAGGATATATCAGTGTCGTTCGCCCTTCTTCGTCAGTCTCGTAGTTCATTGACTGCCCGTTCAGGCCAAAGTAACTCTGATCATTAGAACCAAGCCTCAGCCTTAAGCTGCGTAGCAGTGCCGCATCCTCCTCGTGCCTTGATTCTGGTTCAATCACAATCTTGGTATAATTTTTGGTAAGTTCAGCCTGCTTGATCATAAAAGAACGATGATTCAGCTCAAATTCCTGGTTGACCGTGATAAGCTCATGCGCCTGTGATGGCACGGATGGAACCGTAAGGCTTAGTGAGATTACTGACTCCGGACGTTCCGCATCTGCCGCATTAAAAATGACAACCCATTCCTCCGGGACTGTCTGATGAACGATATCATGCAGGCTATCGAATATCATCATCCCTTGTATTGTAGAGGAGTTCTTTGTCTGCACAATTTCATTTCCCGATCGAGTTCGCAACGTATCGCTCAAATTAAAGCTATCGCTTCCATACATATAGCCACTTAGCTTATCCGGCATTACTTGCCCATTCTTCGCAGTTAAGGTATACCAGATCAGAGTTGAATCGCCTTGTGCCATCATTCCATCAATAATCAGCTTCAATCCGTCCTGTTCAGCCACATAGCCCAAATATTGAGCATCCCCTTCCTGCAGCCTTCTCTCTGCAACGCGATCCGAGCTTACGGTGCTCAGCCAGTAGCTGTCATCCGGTACGACTCGGGTTCCTGCCCTATTAAGGGGGTCGTGAATCCCCTTACCTCCCCAGGAATTCAGACCAACTACCAGTATTATGGCGATACCGATCACCACAACGCCTGCTGCACCCCATGTTCTCCTTAGCCGCTTGGAGAATCTGCCAGCCCTGGCATCGGTTAAACCTTGTTGAAGTGCGTCTTCCAAATTTTCATGCTCGTGTGCATAAACAGTCATGCGATCCTTCTCGAAAAAAGTATTAAGAGATGGCGATGATTCTTTCATCATCTGCTTGGCTTGCTGTAAACTGGCGGCAGCCCTCATCTCTCCTATTCCCGTAAACTCTCCGAACTCGGCAGGCGTTTTGCCTAATATGTATGAAGCTTGTAACATCGTACGTTCTTCAAACGGCAGACTATTCATTTTTTGTGACAGCAAACGGTCGGTATCCCTTGTCATTTGAGATGTGGTCTCGTCTTGCACCGTTGATGGAGAGTAAGATATCTTATTCCAAGCCGTAGCTCTATATTGCTTTCTTGCAGTAATATACATCGTTCGAAACAGGAGCTTTGCAAGCTGAGCCTCATCCTTAAGTTTATTACGCTGACACCAGCTCTTCGAGATTGATTCTATGAGTAAACGTCTCCTATCCTGTTCTTCTCTGCTGTATATATAAGACCATGCATAGAGCTCCTTGCCATGACGCTGAACTAACTCCTCATACGCTTCAATATCACCCTGGCATGCGGCAATCGACAATTCGGAATCCTCCATCTGTAGGTATAAGTCCATGTCTGATCTCATAGGTCACTTCCTCTATTTTAAGAATGCGGAATAGCAGCTGCTTCCATTGTATATTAAAATCCATTTTAAGGTAAAATAATCCTTCTGAGTACTATTAATGGAAAAACAAAAAAGACCCGGTACCCGACCGGATCTTTCATAAACCATAGGCTTAGGTTAAATCTCTATTCTTCCATCTATCCTCCAAGCGATGCTTCACTTCAGCAAGGGTAATGCTGTCCAGGTATTGCTCCACCACGTGCTCTCCGTCATGATATATGGTACCCATGACATCCTTGATATTAGAGGATACCATGCAGCTGGAGTCCTCATCCCCCGAACGCCAATGAGGCCCAAAGGATCCTAACGCAAACAAGCGATACAAATCACCAAGTCTCACTTCATCCGGCTTGCTGTTCAGCATATAACCGCCGTGAGCCCCTTCCTTTGTCATTACATACTGATGCTTGCGCAGCACACTAAGCACTTTGCGTACTCTGGCAGGATGCGTCGATACACTCTCTGCAATGTCCTCGCTATTTGCTATGCGTCCTTCACGGATACCCAAAAACAACAGGCAATGCACTGCAATCGTGAACTCACTGTTCATTACCCTGACCTCCTGTATTAGCGCTCAAAGCTTCCTGTCTCCCGTTTCTTTATCATTTAGTTATGCCCCGAAATCGTCTATAAATCTCGGACTCATCCTTCGTATATATCATAAGTTAAGATAAACGCACTTCCCAGCAACTGTTATTCTATTGATAACAGTTTTGTTTGTCAAGTTTACATCCAATCCAATACTTACAAATAAAAAGAGTCCACAGATTCTTCTGGATCTGTATAGACTCTTCTTTGTCAAATTTCATATCGATCAAACCCGGTTACTCTCAATATCAGACAAAATCGTCTTCATCAACGGAATATAGATATTCCAATAAAAAGCATTCGGGCTGGAATTAGGCACAAAGAGGCCCACAAACTGATCCCAGCCTTTATATTGAACCATGAAGGGAGAGACTGTTCGCTCTGCAAAATCACCCGCAAAATAATAAGATTGATGCGATTTCTGCTCCTTATGAATAATGGCCGGAAACTGCGCAGGGACTCCCGCTGTTCTCAGCTTCTCCGAACCGGAGCTTGTTAATTCGAGCTTATAATCCGCTACAGTCTCCGTGCCTGGCTTGGGAGTAACAACCTCAAACCATTGATGATAGCGGGCTGATCTTTCAACATTGTATTTATCACTGTTTTCTTTGGAGAAGGAGATGGACATGCCCGGCTCCCTTAGATCTTGTCTATCGAGCACAATGACCTCCCCTTCATGATGAACGAGTACCATCCCTGTGCCGCTGTAGGACCATTCCTTGCCTGTCTGTCCTGTATAATTCTCCATGATATGGAGGGGCACTTCTGTTGATAAATTCTCATAAAATTTCCCTGCCCAGCCCTTCCATTCCACACCCAGCATCTTCTGCAGCTGCCTGCTGACAGATTCTGCTGTTGGGGCTGCCAGTATACTGTGTTCAGCAATAATTGTTGTTCCTGTCATAGCAGCAGCCTGAATTTTTTGGACATCTGTCAAATTCATGCCGCCGTACACCAGCTGCTCGATTTGCTCCTCCCTTTCTTCCTGCGAACGTACAGATTCATAGATGCCATAGGAGTCTGCAAGATAGATCAGATCGGTTCCGCGAAGTGTAGCAGGCAAACGCCTCATTCGTTCATCTCCGACTTTGTGAGGATGGTATCCATAATAAGATTCATCATATGCGTATCCCGCTCCGTTATGATCCACAACCTTCTGCTGATTGAGCAGCCAGGTCAAGCCTTTATGCTCACGGTATGTAATGTCCGGAACGGTCTTATCTACAATCACAACATCAATAACCCGGCTCGGGGCCGCTCTCCATTGAATCCAGGGGAAAGTGAGAAGCAGCAATACACCAACCAAAATCGCAAGTCCTGCTTTGAGCTTCCATTCCCTTGGTCTCACTTCTCTTTTCCCCCTTTAATAGAAAGTATATATACGTAGAGGCCTGCTTCATCAAAATATAGAAGTACTCTCCTAGTATATGACCTGTTTCCGCAAATTGGAAGAAAAGTTCTTGATCATTCGATAATTTTCTACAAATTCCTACAACAACGTATTCTCGATTAGATCTCGTTCTATATAACTCTTATATTTCACGGGATATACTTACAGTATTTCTAGGGAATTATGATATACTAATGAAAAATGATTTCCAATTAGAGAGAGGTCCTGTACGTGGCTATAAACTCCTCATTTCTCCAGATCGCAGCAACAGTCGGTATGATCTTTATTGCTGTGAGCGCTATCTTTATCCGTATGAAGGCCGCCAATCGGCCAATTAACAAGAAAAGAATCATTATTCCGCCGCTCGGCATGAGCACGGGATTTCTTATGTTTGTTGTGCCGGACACGCATATTCCATGGCTGTGGGCACTCATTGCGTTTCTGGTCGGCTGGTTTATCTTCTCGTATCCGCTGATCAAGAGCACCAAGTTTGAAGTTAGAGACGGAGCGGTCTTTGTTACCAGCTCGAAGAGCTTCATGTTCATTCTGGTCGGTCTTCTGATCGTCAGACTTGTGCTGCATGAAGTCGTTTATCAGTATATATCCGTTGTGCAGACAGGAGCCGTCTTCTTCATTCTAGCCTTCGGCATGCTGCTCCACTGGAGACTGTATATGCTGAAGCATTACAACGAAACCTTCGGTTCGTCCTTTGAACCTTCAGCTAAGCAGTAACGATGTATGTATTCATCGTGAGGTAACAGGCTCATTCGATCAACTATGATTCATTTCATTTCAAAAAGCTCAGTACAAAGGATGAATTTTCTCCTGCTTGTGCTGAGCTTTTGTATTAGAGAGATACTCCTTCCAAATAATAAAGAGCAGCATCCCTTCATATGGAGGATAGAAGGAACGCTGCTCTCTATTTATGCGGCCGTATGGCCTTGAATGATCTTGGGGGCAGCAAGCTTCCCTGCTGCAGGTCATTCTTCTTATTGCTCGGTTAGAATAACCGGGCCGTCTGCTGTAATGGCAATCGTATGCTCGTACTGTGCAGACAATTCGCCGTCCTGTGTACGGGCTGTCCATCCGTCACTGTCCAGCTTGCTGCGGAAGGTGCCGACATTCAGCATCGGCTCAATCGTAAT
This sequence comes from Paenibacillus sp. TCA20, assembly GCF_000732325.1. Taxonomy (GTDB): domain Bacteria; phylum Bacillota; class Bacilli; order Paenibacillales; family Paenibacillaceae; genus Paenibacillus; species Paenibacillus urinalis. The sequence continues at coordinate 194,215 of NZ_BBIW01000004.1, read as the reverse complement.
GACCATGCCTTCCTTCAGACGCGGTCCGCGTCCGGCGGGTCCATAATGAGGCACTTGGGGCTCTTCATGCATATCCTGACCGATCCCATGCCCAATGAATTCCCGAACGACCGAGAATCCTTCGCCCTCGGCATATACCTGGATCGCGTTGGAAATATCCCCGATCCGGTTGCCAAGAACGGCTTTTTCAATACCCTTGTACAGGGATTCTTTGGTCACATCCAGCAGCTTCTGCGCCTGCTCGGATACGTTACCTACCGCATAAGACCAAGCGGAATCCGCCAGCCAGCCGTCTAGATTAACGACCATATCCACCGTTACGATATCCCCGTCCTTCAGCGCGTATTTTCCAGGGAACCCATGGCAGATTACATCATTAACCGAAGCGCAGGTCGCATACGGATAACCGTTGTAGCCCTTCTGCTCCGGAGTCGCTCCATGCTTCTTCATGAAGCTCTCTGCAAATGCATCAATCTCTTGGGTCTGAATGCCAGGGCGAATGAGCCCGGCAATCTCTCTATGGCAAGCAGCGAGAATCTCGCCAGCCTTCTTCATGTACTGTATTTCATCTTTGCTCTTCAAAATAATCATTTATGGCTCTCCTTGTCGCTAGTATCAATCACTCCTTTCTATTGTAACTCTAATACTGTAAAAATAAAAACAAATTCCTATGCTTTAGGCGGTCCTGTATCTTGATTCGTCACTTTTTGATGCAGGGTGGAGTGGATGAATATTCGCATCATCATCACGCCTCCCTCCTACTCTTTGGGAGCAATCCGAACAACATCCTCAGTGAATGTCCCCTCTGCTTGGGCTTTGGCTTCTGATTACGCCCCTGATAGCTTCGCAAATTCGTGATCAGCTGACGGTCTCGATCCTCATCCAGCTTCTCCTTGATCCATAAGCGCTGTTCTTCTACCTGCTCCTGCAGCTGTTCATTCTGCTTCATCAGCTTCGTTTGCTCACGTTCAAGCTCAGCCATGCGTTCCTGCAGAATTTGCCACTCCGAATTGAGCTGCTTAACTTGCTCCTGCTCGACTCCGGCCTTCTGGAGAACCTTCTCCTGCTCAATGAGGGGTGAGTGTGCACTTGTCTGTTCTATATCCGAGCCATCCTTGGCCGCTGCAGCCATCTCATGATTCAGCTCCATAACGAGTACAGCTGCATCATTCAGCGGCAGGTTTTGCTCTCTCATCAAATTCATCATTTCCTTAATCCGCTCTATTTCAAGCGTTCCGAACAGTCTCGATTTATTCGCAGCCCGTTCAAAACGATGTCCATGCTCCTCCAGCGCAGCCGCATATTTGCGGAGTGTGCTTGCGCCGATCCCCAGTTCCTTAGCCGTTTCCGTCGTAGCTCCTGCTTCATTCATATTCAAATGCATATTCATTATCATTCCCTCCCGAATTTTTTAGGGTCTAATAAATCATTAACGTATGCCGACAGTAATCAAACTTCATACTACCTGTTTAAGAAACAGCACTATTTCTTCCGCTTGATCAGGGCGGACACAGCGAAATAGTTGTCTGTGAGATAAGCAATTCGCCTTTCTACCCTTCAATCCCTTTGGCATATTTCTTCTAAGAATGTGGTATCGTAAGAAGTTTTGTCAGGGTGGAATTACGACGTTACCCTACGTTCTTTCGACACATTCTATAAATTTACAAAGGAATATGAAGCAGAATTTTCAGTCCACGTCACCTATTTGTAATAAATGTTCACTTGATTTGCCCTATAACCTAAATTTCCATTGCTGTTCAGGAGAAAATTATGTTATCTTATGTAACGTTGAATAGGTATATGCATAAAATACAATTATAGATGATAGGATGATAACGATATGGAGACAGGGGGCAGGCAGATTATGCGAAATCGAACAGGAAAAGTGGCGATTGTTGGAGCGGGTCTTGTCGGATCAAGCGCAGCTTATTCCATGATTAATCAGGCGATCGCAGGAGAAATTATGCTCATTGGCCGCACTTATGAGAAGGCGTTTGGGCAAGCGCTCGACTTGTCCCACAGCATGGATTTTACGTATCAGCGCACCAAGGTCCATGCTGGAACTTATGCGGATTGCAAGGATATGGATGTCATTGTCCTGACGGCAGGAGCTAATATCAAACCTGGTCAGACCCGGCTTGATATTCTGGAAGAAGCTGAGATTATAACGAAGGATATCGTTCAGCCTATTATGGAAAGCGGCTTTAACGGTGTATTTGTCGTTGCGGCGAATCCTGTGGACATTATTACGTATCTGGTGTGGAAGCTGTCCGGACTGCCGCGGAATCAGGTCATTGGCACAGGCACATCCATTGACTCATCGAGGCTTAAGACGATCCTGTCCGAAGTGTTCTCGATCGACCCGCGCAGCGTTCACGGCTATGCTCTTGGCGAGCATGGAGAATCCCAATTTGTCGCCTGGTCTCATGTCACAATTGGAGGTAAGCCAATTCTGCATATTCTTGACCAGCATAAAGAGAGATTCAAAACACTGGATCTTGAGGATATTGCACGCAAGACCCGAGATGCAGGCTGGGAGATCTTCACCCGCAAAGGCTCCACCCAATTTGGCATTGGCAGCGCCATCGCTTTTATTACCCGTTCCATTCTAACGGATGATCATAAGATCATAGCGGTGTCCGCGATTCTGGACGGTGAGTACGGCGAGACGGACATGTGCATCGGGGTTCCGGCTATTATCGGCAGCGACGGAATTAAGGAGCTGCTTGAATTAAACCTGAGCTCGGAAGAAATGGTCAAGTTCAAGCACTCTTGCCAAGTTCTTAGAAACAACATCAACAACTTAACGATCGACGATATCGCAATGCGCTAAAATACTTGATTGGAAGCTGTGCAGAATAAATTACAGGGCTGCTTATTACGCTGGTTAGCGAATAGCAGCCCTGTTTTGATTATAACTCTACCAGTTAAATCCCCTCTATGAATTCCAGCAGCGCTTCGCTCACCGATTCCACAGTATCGTCAAATTTCCTTCCGTCTGAAATACACGACCCCAAGGAGTATAAAGAACAGTGCACTGCCCAATACGACAGGCAATATGGTTGACATTGGCACCATAAATGCACCAAAACTATATTCTTCTCTCGGCATCATGAGCAGGAAGGGCTGCGCCCACGGATAATACGGGGCAATGTCGCTGGAGTTCACGATCAGCAGGTTCGGGATCGTCAGCATAAAATTAATGCCGAGCGGCGCACCAAAGCTGCTCCACATCAAGGATACGAGCAGCTGCAGTGCTGCAAGAGGCAGTACAGCCAGCCACCCCGCACCTACACTTTGCAGGAGCATCCCCCATGGAATTTCATTGTTCAGCCCGTGATAAGCACCTGCCGCAAGCAAACTGAGCAAGAGCAGCAGCTGGATGACCAGAATTAACACCATGATGACCGTCAGCTTGGCTGCATAGAAAGTGGACCGGCTCACCGGGAGTACTAATACCTGCTTCCAGCCACCCGCCGCATGCTCAAACCTGCAGATAAAAGAAGCGAATATTCCAGTGAAGATCGGAAGAAACAGCATCGCATGAAAAGTAGACTGGGAAGCTACCAGATCCCAATAACCGGCTGGCTCCGCAATAAATCCTAACAGCAGAGCAATGGCTGGACTGACGAGCACCAGCAGCCAGACCCACGATTTCATGATTTTTAGTCTTTCCGCAGATAGGAGACGCAAGTATGCACGCATGGTCAGGCCACCTCCTTTTTACCGAATACCGACATTCCGGCCAGAAGCAGTACTACGCCAAGACCAAGACCGAATAAAGCCAGCTTCTCTCCATCCGGCAGCATAATGCTGAACATCGGCCAGGAGAGCGGCACAAATTCGGGAAGCTGGGCGCTGAACAAGCCCATGATCGCAAGTGTAATCCCGATGGTCACAGACAAGGCCTGATTCTCATACGTCATCGTCAGCATAAACAAGAGTGCAATCATCGGCGAAGATGCTGCAAGCGGAAGAAAGCATAGCTTCAGCAGATCAAGCCAGGGAATATGCATATTGAATCCAAGGGCCAGTCCAAGAAGAATAACGCCAATGTACAGCAATACACATGAGCACAGCAGCAGCAGCAAAATGACAGAAAACTTGGATAAATACACCTTCCATCTGGATACGGGAAGAGCAAGCAGCTGCTTCCAGGAGCCCTGCTGATACTCTACCCCTGCCAGCATGGAGCTCAGAATGGTAGCGCCAAGAAGAATGGCCAGGGGGACAAAAGGTTCGAAATTGTAGAGTAATCCATCCCACATTCCCTCTTCACCGTACAATCCCTGCAAATAATCCAGACGAAGTCCAAAATTGAGGGCATTCATTGCAACCAGCCCGATGGGAGCTAGAAAGACGAGAAACCATAAGCCTTTTTTTCGTATCTTGAGAAGATCACTATTCAACAGCCGCATCATCATTTAACGACCCCTCCAACTACTTCGAGGAAGAAGTCCTCCAGCGACTGTCTATGCTCCTCAACCCGGTATATGCTGTGATCCTGCTCCACCAATCGGCGGACCAGCGCGGCAATGAGATGATCGTCCATATGGTTGAACGTCAGCCTTGCTCCTTCGACCTGTCCCCATTGTCCAAGCTCTCTTGCAATGTGCAGAGCAGCTTCTGCATCAGATACGGTGAGACGGATCGTGCTTCCAGCCTCTTGGTGCAGCCGCTCAATCGTATTTTGAAATACAAGCTGTCCTTCGCGAATAATACCAACAGTGCTTGCCATCTGCTCCACTTCGCTGAGCAAGTGGCTGGAGACCAGCACGGTGATACCGTACTCCTGCGGCATTCGTTTGATAAGCTCACGAATCTCCTGAATTCCTGAAGGATCAAGCCCATTTGTCGGCTCATCCAGGATGAGCAGCTCGGGATTACCAAGCAGCGCATTTGCAATACCGAGCCTCTGCTTCATTCCGAGAGAATACCCCTTCACCGGACGATTGGCATCCTTCGTCAGATCCACAATACGCAGTACTTCGTCGATTCTCGATTTTGGGACATCCAGCAAAAGACGGCTCGTCTCCAAATTTTGAATAGCATTCAAATGGCCATAGTAGGATGGATACTCGACCAGGGAACCCACCTTCCGGAGAATTTCCATCCGGTGGTTCCGGATATCCTTGCCGAAGATACGGATATATCCCTTCGTCGGTTTAATAAGACCGAGCAGCATCCGAATCATCGTTGTTTTTCCAGCGCCGTTCGGTCCCAGGAAGCCGTAAATTTCACCTTTCTTTATTTGCAAGCTGAGCTCTTTGACCGCTGCCTTGCCGCGGTATGTCTTCCACACATCAGCTGTTTCAATCATCCATTCATTCATTTGTTTATCACCTCGGGAACTATCATAACGCTCCCGGTTTAAGGTGAAGTAGGTACGAAGTTTAAGTTTTGTTTAAATTATACTAATCACGGCTATCACTAGAGCGCGGCCCAATCATGATGCTTGTCCCCTGTTCAGAGCTTTCTGTTTCCCGTTCGAGCTCCATTCCTTCAAGCAGCAAATCCACGATTCGCAGGCCGATCCCTGCACCGGCTGACGCAGAATCTCTGCTTATGCCAGGTCCATGATCCTCGATCACAATGCATGCCTTGCCAAGATGCTGTGCTGTTGCCACTCTCACATACCTGCCTGAATTGGCATGACGCATAATATTCTGAAACAGGTTGTCCAGTACGCGGCGGAAGCCTTGAATATCGACATTCCATATCAACGGCTGCTCGCTGAGCTCAATATCAATGGTAAACCCAGCAGATTCCCATAACGGATACCAAGCCGCTGTGCTCTCTCTTACAATCCGGACCACATCCGCTTGCTGCAGCTTCATCGTATACTTTCCGCTCGACAGTAAATTATAGGACAGCAGGTTGTCGATTAATCCCCCAAGGTCGTCAATCTTCCCCTCTATTCGGTGAAGAGATTCCTGTCCATTCGCTGTGAGCGGCTCTTTATGAAGCGCATGCAGATGTCCGCGTACGACAGTCAGCGGCGTTCTCAGATCATGTGACAGGTCAGCGATCAAATTTTTACGCAGCTGCTCCTCCTCCTGCTGTCTCCCTCTGCTGTCTCTAAGCTGATGTACCATCCCATTGAATGACTTCTCCAGCTGTCCAATTTCGTCCGGCTGTCTGACCTCCACCGGCAGCGGAATACCGTCAGCGCCAGGCGTGGACACTGCGTTCTCTAGCCTTGTCAGCCGCTTGCTGATGCGCCGGAAGAATGACCAGGAGATGAGCATAAACAGCCCTAAAATGATGATCATAGCGAGTGTGTTATAGATCGCCCAGCCTCCCGTGTCAGAAGAGCGGCTCAGCACCTCCCTTGGCAGCGCGAGGGATATAAATCCTTCACCCAGATCCTCCTGCCCGCCTCCGATAAAGGCTACGACAGTATAGACCTCCGTGTTATTTTGTGCATTCTTCATATATTCCACAGCATCAGAAGGCTCCCAGCGGGATTGAATCTGCAGGGTGTCCGGCTTCTTGAAGCTGGTCATACCCGTATCATCCACCCAGAGAATCGTCGATTCCTTATAATGCTCGCCAAGCTCTGCCAGCCTCAACTTAACGCTGTCCTCCGGCAATCCGCTGAGCTTCTTCGCTTCTTCATGCCAGTCCGTTTCGATCTGAATGGAATTGCCGTAAGGCAGATTATCGTTATTTGCCGAGTTGACAAATGGATACAGAATGCCGAAGAGAAGCCCTGTCGACATAAAGGCGATCGGCAGGAACACCATCGCAACGATGACGATCAGCAGATATCGCGACATCAGTGAATTTTTAAAATGAATCCTCCCATTGCGTTGGCGAAGCCCTCGTTCGTTCTTCTCGCCTTCTCTAAGGTCTTGTCTCATCCTGTAGCTCATGCCTTCACCCGGTAGCCTACACCCCTGATCGTCTCAATAATTTTGGGTTCAGCCGGATCCTGCTCCAATTTCTCTCGCAAGTGACGAATATGGACCATAAGCGTCTTGTCACCTTCCATATATGGCTCACCCCATACGGCTTCATAGATCTGCTCTTTTGTTTTGATCTGCCCCAAATGTCTCAGTAAATAATTAAAAATATGAAACTGCTTGCCGGTAAGCACAATTTCTTCATTCACTGATGTATCGATGATTCGCTGTTCGTCCATATAAACATTCAAATGATCTAGCACGATGTGCTCAGAACGGGGCAGTGCCTGTCCATTTCGCCGAAGCAGCACCTCTACTCTGGCCGCAAGCTCATCCGGATGAAAGGGCTTGGTCAAATAATCATCGGCAAATTCGAGTCCCTGCAGCTTGTCATCAATGGACGTTCGTGCAGAGAGCATCAAGATCGGCAGCTCCGGAAGCTCTTTCTTAAGCCGCTGGCCAACAGTGAAGCCATCAAGTCCGGGCAGCATAACATCCAGAATGGCCAGATGCGTCCCATGTGCCATGGAGACAGCCTTCTCTCCGCTCTTTAACCAGAGCACATCATAACCCCGGTCCTCAAGATCCGCCCTTACCAGATTCCCGATTTCGATATCATCCTCAATATAGAGCAGTGTTGTCATTCCAGTAACACCTCGTTTATAAAATATGTACGCGCTTCATTGCAGAAACCAGGATCTGCATGGTATATTACAAAATGAAGCAAATCTGCTGCAAAGTTCTACAATTCAGTATAACTTCCTGCATTTTAACTCACAATTAAAAGGCCATGTTATCTGTGATGAATCATGTACAGGTACAACCTCGGAGAACATTATCTCTCTTTGGTTGTGCCTTTTGTTTTTTCTATGCAATATATACAAGGGAGGAACAATACTATGCTATTAGAAGCCATTTATCATCATCCGAAACAGCAGTGGTCCTGCGCTTATGACAAGGATACCATTATTATTCGAATTCGCACCAAAAGAGATGATGTTCATAAGGTCTCCATCTTAACGGGAGATAAATACGACTGGGAGCGAACTAAAAAGTACATACCTCTTAGCAAGATGACCTCCGATTCCATGTACGACTATTACAGCTGTGAAGTACAGCCGCCTTACCGTCGCCTGCGCTACGCCTTCCTGCTGGAGGATGGGGAAGAGAGCATCTGGATGGATGAGAATAACTTTCTCGAAGAAGAGCCGGACAATCCGGACCGAATGTTTGAATTCCCTTATATTAACGGAGTTGATGTATTTACCCCGCCTGCTTGGGTTAAGGACGCCATATTTTATCAGATCTTCCCGGAACGTTTTGCCAATGGTGACAAGAGCAATGATCCAGAGAGTGTACTGCCTTGGGGTGGGAAGCCTGAGCGTGATAACTTCTTTGGTGGAGATCTTCAAGGGGTCATGGATCACCTGGATTATTTGAGCGAGCTCGGGATTACAGCCATTTATTTTACTCCGATCTTTGAAGCAACTACCAACCACAAGTATGATACCGAGGATTATATGCGGATTGATCCGCACTTTGGAGATGCTGACACATTGAAGAAGCTGGTGAAGCAGTGCCATAAGCGTGGTATCAAAGTGCTCCTTGATGCCGTGTTTAACCACTCCGGCCGTACATTCAAGCCCTTCGTCGATCTGCAGAAGAATGGTGAGCAGTCCAAATATAAGGATTGGTTCTATATTCGCAGCTTCCCGATTGAAGTGGTTGACGGCATTCCGAGCTATGAAACGTTCTCCTTTGAGCCGCTCATGCCGAAGCTGAACACCGAGAATCCTGAGGTCAAGGAGTATCTTCTCAATGTGGCGGAGTACTGGATTAAGGAGATCGGAGTCGACGGCTGGCGTCTAGATGTAGCGAATGAGGTAGATCATGAATTTTGGAGAGAATTCCGTCACACGGTCAAAAAGGTAAACCCGGATGCCTATATCCTTGGAGAAGTGTGGAATGATGCTTCCCCATGGCTGCAAGGGGATCAATTTGATGCGGCAATGAACTATCCGTTCACGAATGCGGTCGTTGACTTTTTTATCAAGGACGAAATTGACGCCTATCATTTTGCCAACTCGATCGGACGGCAGCTATCCCGCTACTCGCTTCAAGCGACAGAGGTGGCCTTCAACCTGCTGGACAGTCACGATACGCCCCGTCTGCTCACTTTGAGCAAGGGAGACAAACGCAAAATGAAGCTGGCTGCCCTCTTCCAATTCACTTATATCGGCACTCCTTGTATATACTATGGAGATGAGATCGGGATGGATGGCGATCATGACCCGGGCTGCCGCAAATGTATGGAATGGGATGAGTCCAAACAGGACCGCGAGCTGTTCACTTACTATCAGCATCTGATTGAACTGCGCAAATCACATCCTGCCCTTCGTACAGGCAGTGTTCACTTCCTGGAAGCCGAGCAGGACGGTACGAAGCTGGCCTACGCACGGACAGACGAGAATGAAACCATCGTTATATTGACCAGCACTTCCGAGGATCCAGAATCCTTCGCTGTGGAGGTGGATGGAGACTCTTACCTCGATCTCCTGTCCGGCAATGAATGGCCGGTTACAGACGGTAAGCTGCAAATGGAGCTGCCTCCATTCGGTTATGCGGTTCTGAAATCTGTATAGTTACACACAGCCGGATGTTATCCTTCCTTGTGATTTTAATTTCCCTGGGAAGCATCATCTGGCTTTTTTATGCAAATTGGGCTTAGGGTTGATTTATATATCACTATATCGTAATATTACAATATATTGATTTATAAATCGTAAATGAATCATAAATTTGAGTATTCATAACGATTCGTTTATTACCCATCACCTTGAAGTTCTTAAGAGGAGGCTGTTATCCGTGAATAATAATATCAAAATATATAACGAAATGGCCGAGTGTCTGAAGGCGCTGGCCCATCCGGTTCGGCTATGTATTGTAAGAGGACTGCTTCAGAAGGGCAGCTGTAACGTCAGCTACATGCAGGAATGTCTGGAGCTTCCTCAATCGACCGTATCCCAGCATCTGCAGAAGCTGCGGAGCCTGGGCATTGTCGAGGCTGAACGGCATGGACTCGAAGTGACTTATTCCGTAAAAGATCCCCGAGTTAAAGGGATTATTGAAGTATTTTTTCAGGAGGAAGAGAAATGAGTAAAAAGGTAATTATTGTCGGCGGCGTTGCTGGCGGCGCTTCTGCTGCTGCAAGGCTGCGGCGTCTGGATGAAACAGCACATATCATCATGTTCGAACGGGACGAGTACATCTCATTTGCCAATTGCGGACTCCCCTACTACATCGGAAATACGATTCAGGACCGCTCCAAACTGATTGTTCAAACACCGGAAGCGATGACGAAGCGTTTTAATCTCGATATTCGGACTCGAAGTGAAGTCATCTCCATTGATCCCAGCGCCAAAAAGGTAACGGTTAGAAGCTTAGAGCGTGGAATCTATGAGGAGAGCTATGATGCACTTGTGCTCTCACCAGGGGCCAGACCCATTCGTCCGGAGCTGCCAGGGATAGATCTTCCCCACATCTATTCAGTACGCAACATTCCAGATACCGATCGGATTAAGCAGCAGGTCATCTCTCCGGACACCCGCTCTGCGGTGGTTATAGGTGGAGGATATATCGGTGTGGAAATGGCTGAGAACCTAAAGCTGGCTGGACTTGAAGTGACACTCGTGCAATCTGGACCACAGATCATGAATTCCTTTGACCCGGAGATGGCAGGGGTACTGGCAAAGGAAATGGAAGAGCAAGGTGTGCAGCTCATTGTTAATGATAAGGTGCGGTCATTTAAGGAGCATGGCGCTCAAGTTGAAGCAGTACTGGAGAGTGGACAGACGCTGCATAGCGATATTGTCATTCTTGCCGTAGGCGTTGCACCGGATACAGGATTCCTGGCAGGAAGCAGCATCAAGCTGGGCGAGAGAGGACATATCCAGGTAAACGAAGCACTCGAGACTAATGTAGAAGGTGTTTACGCCGTAGGAGATGCTGTCGAGATTCATGCGGGCAACGGGAAGACGGCTATCCCTCTTGCCGGACCGGCGAATAAACAAGGCAGAATTGCGGCTGACCGCATCGCAGGTCTAAGCACCACATACAGCGTATCTCAAGGAACTTCTATTATTAAGGTGTTTGATGTGACAGGGGCCCAAACCGGACTGAGCGAGAAAACATTGAAATTAATTGGGCTGGAATATCAAGCTGTTTATATTCATCCAAATGCTCATGCTGCATATTACCCTGGCGCAACTCCCCTTACGATGAAGCTGCTCTTTGATTCTCAGGGCAAGATTCTGGGGGCTTCAGCTGTCGGGCGTACGGGTGTAGATAAACGGATCGATGATATTGCAGCTGTACTGCATTTTGGAGGGACTGTCACCGATCTGACCGAGCTGGATCTCGCTTACGCTCCGCCCTTCTCATCTGCCAAGGATCCCGTCAATATGCTCGGATATGTCGCCGAGAATGTGGTAACCGGGAAGACGTCGGTGTATGTGAGTGCAGATTTGCAGAACCGAAATCCGGAGACCACACTGCTCGTCGATGTCAGATCAGAGCTCGAGCATCAGAACGGCCACATCCCTGACTCCGTTAATATTCCGGTCGATGAGTTGAGAGCTCGATTATCTGAGCTGGATCGAAACAAAGAAATCTGGGTGTATTGCCAAGTAGGACTTCGTGGATACACATCAGCCCGTATTCTCGAGCAGCACGGATATCAGGTCCGCAACCTGACAGGAGGATACAAAACGTATATGATGGACAAGTTTGAGCCGAAAAGGCCGGTAGCCAAGGGTGTTCAGGAAAAGGAAGCATTCACCGAAACCGGACAGAGGCCTGATCCTGCAGCTAATGGAGAAGAAGCAGGATCAGGACTGGCGTTGAGCTCGGCTGTGACCGGATCTCCTCCATCCGATTCGGCTGCCGAGAAGGTAAGCCTCAAGCTAGAAGGCACCCGCATCCATGCAGATATGAAGCTCGATGCATGCGGCTTGTCCTGTCCTGGACCTCTTGTCCAAGCAAAGCAAGCGATGGATGGTATCCAATCAGGACAGATCCTGCACATTACCGCTACTGACCCTGGATTTTACGAAGATGTACAATCCTTTGCCCGTATGTCGGGTCATGAAGTGCTGTCCGTAAGTAAACAGCCGGACGGAGAAATAAGCGCACATCTGAAAAAGGATGGGGTTAAGCAACAACCTGCTGCGCTTTCACAGCAAGCCGAGCCTCAGGCCGCCCCAAGACCGGAAGGAACTACGATGGTCGTATTCAGCGGCGATCTGGATAAAGCGATCGCTTCCTTCATTATTGCAAACGGTGCTGCAGCAAGCGGCAAGAAGGTTACCCTGTTCTTCACCTTCTGGGGACTGAATATTCTTCGGAAAACCGAGCCGGTGGATGTGAAGAAGAACTTCATGGGGCGCATGTTCGGCATGATGATGCCAAGAGGAAGCCGGAAGCTTGGCCTCTCTCGTATGAACATGCTGGGTGCAGGCTCCAGGATGATTCGCGGAGTGATGAAGCGAAGCAACATCTCCTCGCTGGAAGAGCTGATGGACACCGCAGTTTCTCAGGGTGTTGAGCTTGTCGCTTGCCAAATGTCGATGGATGTCATGGGCATCAAGCAAGAAGAGCTGATCGATGGGGTGAAGATCGGCGGAGTTGGATACTATCTGGGACAAGCCGATCAATCCGGGATTAATTTATTCATCTAAATTTTAAATTAACAAGAGGAGCAGCACTCATGGTTGATACCACGAGAGCTGCTCCCTTTGCTATATCCCCGATCTGGAGTTCGGAGACGTCTTTAAATCGCTGATTTCTCCAGTCTTTTTTTATTCATATACATAATGACACCGACGAGCATAATTCCGATAGCGGTGAGCACTGCAGCCGATACGTATGCACTTGTAAATGCTCCTGTCGTTTCTTTATAGTAGGAGGCGATCCGAGGGCCCACAAATGAACCGCCGGAATAACCAACAAACACGATCGCATAATTGATACCCAGATTCTTAGGTCCGAACGACTTGCTCGTCAGTGGAGGGAACACAACTAGTAAACCCCCAAAGGAAAAACCAAGCAATATGATACAGATTGCAAAGAATGTATAATCCTTAGCTACCGTCATCAATAGAAGTGCAGCAATGGTCATGAGTAGACTTACAAGCAATGCAGCGTAGTCACCAAATTTATCGTAAATAACACCAAAGCTGAGTCTACCAACAAAGTTGGCAAGCGTGCTGATGCTGACAATGATTGCGCCTGCTGCAGCTGTTAATCCAATCTGGTCCTGAGCTATAATGGAAGCCGAGCTGACCATCATGGTACCTGCTGTACTTGCGCTGACCAGCGTTAAGAAGAGCAGATAGAACAGCGGCGATTTCAGCATCTCCTTCCAGTTATAATTCATCACCGTGCCCGTTGAAGTGCTGCCGGAGGTGGATTGATCCGGATTCCAGCCCTTAGGTCTGTAATCCGCAGGCGGAGAGACTAACAACCACCCCGTAAGGAGAATCGCAATGGTATAGAATATCCCCAGGATCTGATAAGATGAAACAACCCCCATCCGTTCGATCAACGTCGCAGAAACCGGTGACAGAATAAACGGACCAATTGCCGCACTGGACAATAATAGCCCGGAAATTTTCCCACCCTTATCCGGGAACCAACGGACTGCTGTAACAAGGGCGGAGTTGTACATCAGTCCTGCTCCTCCACCGGCAATCAAGCTAAAGGTTACATAGAACATCGGAATACTTTGGACATAACCGGTAAGAAACCAACCAAGCCCGAATAGTACACCCCCTACATACATTAACACTCTCGCCCCATATTTATCGGTTATTCTTCCCGCATAAATAGCAATCAAAGCAAAAATCAAGGTGTACAAGGAATAAGCCAAGTTGTAATCTGATGTGGCCCATCCATGAGCTTTGGTCATCGGATCCGAAAACACACTGTAGATGGCTACAGAGGATACACAGAAAATAATAATCCAAGCTGCTGCAAAAACAGCCCATCGGTTAAACTGTTTGGGTTGAGATGACATGCATAACATCCCCTTTCTCTTTTTTCAACTCATTTTTTGAAAGCGTTTACTCAAAGAGGCGTCACAACTTATAGAAGCAACTATTACAATAAGAAATCCCCTGTAGGGTCATTGGTCATGACTTCTTGATTCATTAAATTGTCTCTATATACACATCATAAAATTGACGGAATTGTGACATCGCTCTTTCTTCCACTATCTTATAAGAATATAATAACAATGTATAATACATATTTATTAATAAAATCATTCCATCGAGGTTATCAATTATAGAAAGCAGGTTACAACGATATGGAACTTCAGCAGCTTCGCTACTTTCAAGTTACCGCCCGCTGTGAACACATGACGAAGGCAGCTCAGGAACTCAATGTTTCTCAGCCTGCACTAAGCAAAACCATTGCCCGCCTTGAAGAAGGACTCGGAGCACCACTCTTCCATCGGGAAGGCAGACAAATCAGACTCAATAATTTCGGGAGTTCGTTTCTTGTACGAGTCGATCGTATCTTTCAAGAGATTGAAGAAGGTCAGCGCCAAATTCGCGATATGTCCGGTCTCGATAATGGCATCATATCGGTTGGCACTTCGTTGCCGCATATTTTGCCCTTTCTGCTGACTGATTTCTTGAAGCTCCACCCCAAGGTCGAAATCAAGCAATATCAAATTCATTCAAAAGATATGAGGGGCCCGCTTGAACAAGGCAGTATGGACATATGCATTTCCTCCAGCCCTATATTTGGAGGTCATATCGAATGGATGCCACTGCTTGAAGAGGAGATTTTCCTCTCCGTTCCGAGCAACCACCCCTTTGCAGATCGCGACAGCATTTCTCTCGAGGAAGTCAAGGATGAGATTTTTATTAATCGTTTTATTGGATATGAATTTCGGGATCTATGTGATCACTTCTGCAGTCAGGCTGGATTTACAGCGAACACTTCAATTGAACTGGAGGAGGCAGGGGCGATCCTGCGATTGGTAGAGCTCGGTGCAGGTATCTCTTTTACGCCTCAATTATCTCTACTGAACAAGTGGGGTCCTAATACGGTCCAGCTTCGGATCAGTAACCCGAACTGTAAGCGTACCATCGGTATTGCCTGGAACAAGGAACATTATCTTACCAAAGCGGCCGTGGAATTTCGGCAGTTTACGGTTGATTTTTTTCGCAACATCGTCTCTACGTATTACCATCAAACCTAGAATTACTCGAAATCTTTTTTATAACTTTAAGGTTATAGAATTATGTCTAAATATGTATTAGATATTATATAAGAGAAGTCTATAATTAAACCTGTAAGAGTTAGTTACATTCATCCACTTTACAGGGGGTAATTATAATGAGATTACAAAATAAAGTCGCAATCATTACCGGATCAGCCTCCGGTATGGGTAAAGCGGAAGCGCTTGCATTTGCTAGAGAAGGCGCTAAAGTCATCGTAGCCGATATGAACCTCGAAGGTGCAGAGCAAGTCGCAGCGCAAATTAAAGAGAACGGCGGCCAAGCCGCAGCTGTCAAAGTGAACGTCACTGTGCTGGAAGATCTCTCGAATATGGTTGAATATACGAAGAATACCTTCGGTCAGATTGACATCGTTGTTAACAACGCCGGGATCTTTGACAAGTATACGAACAGTCTGGAAACGACTGAAGAACAATGGGACTTAATGTTCGATATTAATCTCAAAGCCATCTTCCGTATTTCCAATCTAGTACTGCCTCATATGATCGAGCGTAAACAAGGAACCATCGTGAATATTGCTTCTATTGCTGGACTCGTTGCCCAGATGGGAGGCGCAGCCTATACTGCATCCAAGCATGGAGTGATTGGTTATACGAAGCACCTCGCGGCAGTGTATGGCAGGTACAATATTAAGATCAATGCGATTTGCCCGGGTACAATCTCTACTCCAATGACAGAAGAGATGCTCAAGACTCGCCCTACCGACAAGATTCCATTGGATCGCTTCGGTCAAGCCCAAGAAGTTGCTGATCTAGCTGTATTCCTCGCTTCTGATGAGGCCAAATTCATGAACGGTGCTATGGTACCGATTGACGGCGGATACACTATCGTTTAACTCTTCTTGGTGAACTGAATTCTATTTGTGATAGACAAGCCGGCTCCGCTATATGGAGCCGGCTTTTTTTACATGCATGCCACAGCCCTAACTTACACATAACTAATATGAATTCAGGCAAGATCCACATATCTATAATTTATGATATAATGAAAATGCTATTCTTTTTATGCCCTATCTCGAAAGATTAACGATACAAACTAACCACAAGGAGGCTTACTACACATCAATGACTACTGAATCTACAACTCATAAGAAATTAGAGGAGATTCCCTTCTCCATTCTGGATCTGGCCACAGTAACAGAAGGCTCCAACATCGGCAATGCGCTGAAGAACTCCCTTGAGCTGGCTCAGCATGCAGACGAGCTTGGCTATAACCGCTTCTGGCTGGCCGAGCATCATAACATGCCGGGGATTGCAAGCTCAGCAACTTCTGTCGTTATCGGTCATATTGCAGGCGGGACGAAGCGTATTCGCGTCGGCTCTGGCGGTATTATGTTGCCAAACCATGCCCCTCTCGTTATTGCAGAGCAGTTTGGTACACTCGAATCTCTGTATCCTGGACGCATCGATCTGGGTCTCGGACGTGCTCCGGGTTCTGACCAGCTGACATCTCGCGCGCTTCGCCGCGGACCAGGAAGTGACGGTCAGGATTTCCCGCAGCGCCTAGAGGAGCTGCAGCATTATTTCAAACCGACGTCGACCTCATCAATGCAGGTGCATGCATATCCAGGACGTGGACTCGACATCCCGATCTGGCTGCTCGGATCAAGCGGCTTCAGCGCCGAGCTTGCAGCTCGCAAAGGTCTGCCGTTTTCTTTTGCCAGCCATTTCGCTCCAGACTATCTGCTGCCTGCACTGGATTACTACTATAACAACTTCCAGCCTTCCGAAGTGCTGGAGGAGCCTTATGCCATGGTCGCTCTAAACGCTTTTGTGGCAGAGACAGATGCAGAAGCCCATAAGCTTGCAACTTCACATCAGAAGCAATTCCTCAATATGATCCGTGGACGCTTCGGTCTGATGCAGCCTCCGGTTGACGAGCTGGACTGGAATATGCAGGAGAAAGCCATTGTGAAAGGGCAGCTCCGCTATTCTGTCATGGGAGATAAGGACAGTGTCCGTGATCAATTGAATCAAATGCTGAAGCAAACCGGCGCTAACGAGTTCATTGTAACCAGCCCGATCTATGATCATCAGGCAAGATTACATTCGATTAAGCTGCTCAGTGAAATATTTAACCAAGCTTAATAACGCGAATATAAAAAGCCAAGACGAGCAGGGACCTCATTTGAAAACCTATACAATCGTCTTGGCTTTTTTTGGTGTTGTTACATAAGGGATAACCCACTATGGAGCTCAATAAATTCCGTGGCTAAGACACGTTCCATATTTTCGGACTCTTGAATCCACTACACCATGCTCCAACATCCACTACATTTCTGCTTCATCTGCCGCTTTCTTAGGCTTGGTTTTTTCCTTCTTCGTATCTGCCAGCTGTTTCGTCAGCTTCTTACCCGTTGGCGTCTGCGCGAGTCCGCCCTGGGCCGTCTCCCGATGACGGCTCGGCATTGCGCTTCCCACCTCAAGCATGACGTCGATGACTTCGTCAGAAGGAATCGCGCTCCGTACCCCTGCCAGCGCCATATCTGCAGCTGCAAGCGCCGTAACTGCCCCTAATCCGTTCCTTACAATACACGGAATCTCAACCAGCCCTGCCACCGGATCGCAGATCAATCCGAGTGTATTTTTCAGAGCTAAGCCGACCGCATGTACAACCTGTTCCGGTGTTCCGCCGCGAAGCTCAACCATCGCCCCGGCTGCCATCCCGATCGCTGATCCGACTTCTGCCTGACATCCGCCCTCGGCACCCGAGATGAAGGAATTGTTGGCAATGACATAACCTATGGCCCCAGCAGAGAATAAGCCATTCACCATATGCTCATCTTCCCAGCCAAAACGCTCCTGCGCACTTACGAAAACACCGGGAATGATGCCTGCCGAACCCGCCGTAGGCGTTGCCACAATTCTTCCCATGGAAGCATTCACTTCCGACACACCAAGCGCATAGGCCATAGCAAGTGTAGAGGCGTCACCCGAGCAGCTCTGATTGTTCTGCAAATAATGGCGGACCCGCTGGCCGTCTCCACCCGTCAGTCCACTGCGCGAGGTTGTATCCTCGTTCATCCCTTTATGCACAGCCTGCTTCATGACCTGATAGTAATCCGACATCTGCCTCACAACCTCAGCCTCTGGTGTTCCGGTCTCCTTCACCTGTTCTTCAACCATCAGCTCAGCCAGCGTCTTGCCTTCTGCCGTACAAATTGCATTCAAATCCTTCAAGTGCTTAAACCGCATCGGTATCGTCCCCCTTCTTCAAATCAATGACCTTAATATCATAAATATGAGGCAGAGACTTCAGTCTGTTAAGCACATCCGAAGCCGGTATCGTATCTGTCTCCATTGCTGTCAGCGCTTCTCCATCCCGGCCCTTACGATCGACCTGCATGAAGCCAATATTAACACCGGACTCACTTATCGCAGATGTTACTGAAGCGATGACCCCGGCTTTATCCGAGTGCCTCAGCACCACCGCAGGAAAATCACCTGTCAGCTGTACCCGAAAATCATCCAATAAAGAGACGGTAACGTTCCCTCCACCAATCGAAGCTCCCACCATCGTACAAGCCCGATCTCCTGCAGACAGCTCAAACTTGACGGTATTCGGATGTGCCGCCGGAAGACCGCTCGTGACAAACTCATATTCCATTCCCAGCTGCTCAGCCCACTCTTCTGCATTCGGTATCCGCTCATCATCGGTAGCCATATTCATCAGTCCACTGATCAGCGCCAGATCTGTTCCATGTCCTGTATAAGTGTCGGCAAAAGAGCCGTATAATATCATCTTCGCTTTCTCCGGTCTCGTTCCAAGCCACTGCCGGGCAATACGCCCAAGTCTAACAGCCCCTGCAGTATGGGAGCTGGACGGTCCCGTCATTGCCGGCCCGATAATTGAGAATACATCCTTGAACCTTGTCATCATAACTCCCCATTTCTCATTGTTTTAGGTTCTAGCTTATTGTGTGCAGAATTATCCGTTCTTCCACGCAAAAAAGGACAGAGTAAGGGTGTACATCCCCTCTCTCTGTCCTGGTACCTGAAAGTTTCGTCAGAAGTGGCCGGCGTACAGCAATCGCCCTCACTCTCACTTACCCCTTTGGCGGCGCATCGGCTCTCTCCAGAGTTGCGTCGAATCAAGGTTCTTCTACCTGAGAGATTCTGCTGTATAAGCCGGGTGCTTATCAGCTTGCTCCTTCGGTGTCCCGTGGTTTCCCCACGCGATCTCTCCCATTGATCTTCATCCGCAGTCCTATTCTTTTGTATTTATTCAAAGCTTCAAATTCACTATAAACAGATTAATCGATAAGCCGACCTCATGTCAACAAAAGTAACGATGACACCTTGTATAAAACTGGTTTGTGTTATATTTTCTAACGCATTGATATTTAAATTCTGATGGATTCACTATTGCTTCTATAATATATTATGCATAATCTTTTATATTTGCTTATACTTCTACCCCTGTTAATGCCATTGCATACGTTGATGTTAGTCTGTCCTACAATCTAATCTGTGACTTGTCTTCATCGAAATAGCCGCCTCTCGAACGCTGAAGACTAATTAACCAGAGCAACAACGATAGAAGGACTAGCACGATCGATACTGTAAAATAGACGTAACGCAGCGACACGAGCTCGGCAATAACACCAAACGTTATAATAGCAGCTATCTGAAGCAGACTAACCATCAGGCCGAATATGCTTGTTACCCTGCCCATCATGGCTGCAGGAACATTATTTTGATAAAAGGTCGCCAGACCCGTATTGGAGAAAGACGAGAAAAAGCCCAGTAGGATGAAACCAGCTGCAGCCCATACGAATGAATTCGAGATGGAGAAGATCAGATACCCTGCAGATACAAGCAGCATTCCCCCTCCCAGCATATGTTTGACTGGAATCCATTTTGCTAATATCGAATTCAGAAATGCTCCGGCGACACTTCCTGCTCCTGTCAGACTGACAATCAATCCGTATTCCAGCTCAGACATCTTAAGGGTACTGCGAATAAATACAACCTCCTGTGAGTCCAGCGCCATACCTAGCAGTAAAATAAAATGAAACAGACTGTAGACAAATATGACATATGCGTTAGATCTACTGAACTTCATTACACCGCTCCAATCAGCTGCTATCATGCGATAAGTTATCCTCTGTCCTGCCGCTTCTCCCTCTTGCACCTCTATAGGTAGCTTGGGGAGCAGCGATAACAAGAAGGCTGATATCAAGAAGGATGCTGCGTTAATATAGATCGCAATATCAGGCTTCATATATATGAGCAGCACCCCGGCAATGGCCGGACCCACCAGAAAAGCCCCCGAGGTCGTTAAACCCTGAAAAGCATTAAACTGCTTGCGTTCTGCTGCTGGTACAAGTCTAACGATATAGGTCATCGAAGCCGGTTGAAAAATAGAAGAGGCCATACTGTTAATCATCAGGCAGGCATAAATCATCCACAGCTCGGGCAGCAGCGGGAGAGCAGCTACAAATACAGTCCGGATCAAATCAGTAATGATCATAATCTGCCGCTGATTGTATCGATCCACCAAGCTTCCAGCCCAGAATTTCGTCAGTAGTGAGGCTGCTGGTGCAATGATCCATAATCCTGCAACGGCTGCAGGAGAACCCGTCATATTCAGAATCAACACGTTAATCGCAATGAGATAGACAAAATCTCCAATCCTGGAGATCCCGATACTTCCAAGCAGCAAGCCTTTTCGACGCCAATTGGCGAATGATTGCTCCATAAATAGTCCCTTTCAGGTTAGCATTGGATTGAAGAAGCTTATTTATACTTTTTCTATATTTATCCATTCAAACCCTCTCTCTAATAACCTGACTCAACGGACTACTATGCAAAAAGAGCACAGCCTCGGCTCGTTAAGCCGTAAGTATGCTGTGCTCTTCTGACTATTATGAATGCTCGATGATTTTGGATCAGCCGAAACGTCCCATAATATATTCTTGAGTCGATTGGTTCTCCGGATTGGAGAAGATTTTCTCGGTTACATCGCGCTCCATGAGATTGCCCAGGAAGAAGTACGCTGTAAAATCGGAAATCCGTGCTGCCTGCTGCATGTTATGAGTAACAATAACGATACGCAGATCTTTTTTGAGCTCTGTAATCAGCTCTTCAATCTTTCCTGTGGATACCGGGTCTAGTGCAGATGCCGGCTCATCCAGCAGCAATATTTGCGGCTCGACCGACAGTGCGCGAGCGATGCATAGACGCTGCTGTTGTCCACCCGACAGAGCCAAGGCAGAATCGTTAAGCCGATCCTTGACCTCGTCCCACAGAGCGGCGCGACGCAGGCTTTTTTCCACAATTTCGTCCAGATCCTTCTTCTTCTTCATACCACGGTATTTCGGACCAAATGCAATATTGTTATAGATCGATTTGTGGAACGGGTTTGGCTTCTGCCACACCATTCCGATGTTCTGTCGAAGCTTGATAACATCTGTGCCTGGCGCATTCAAGTCTTTGCCGTCCATCCAGATATGACCTGTTACGCGAGCCCCGGCGATCTCATCATTCATTCGGTTCAAAGATCTCAGGAACGTGGATTTACCACATCCAGAAGGACCGATCAAGGCAGTTACCGTATTCTTCGGGAACTCCATACTGATTCCCTTCACTGCTTCTTTCTCCCCGTAAAAAACACTCAGATCCTCTGTGCTAAAAGGTTGTTGTGGCATTATTCAAAGTACCTCCCTATATACAAAAAGCCGATTCTACTAGTTCATACGCTTAGCTGCTGTCATTTTACGATATACAACGCGTCCAAGCCAGCGCGCAAGCAGGTTAAAGATGAGAACGAGGATAACGAGCACAGCTGAAGCTCCTGCCGCAATCTCAACCGCATCAGGCGCAAGCTGCTCACTATTTACTTTCCAGATATGCACGGCAAGTGTTTCTGCCGGACGCATCGGATTCAGCGGTGATCTTTCGCTGAACGGATTCCAGTCCGTAAAGTCAAGCGGCGGACTACTCATACCGGCTGTATACATCAGGGCTGCCGCTTCACCGAAGATCCGTCCTGCAGCAAGAATCGTACCTGTAATCATGCTAGGCAGCGCAACAGGAAGCAGAATGGAAGTAATGATCTTCCACTTGGACAAGCCGAGTGCAAGGCCCGCCTCCTTCTGTGCCGTCGGAACAGAACGGAAGGCCTGCTCTGTTGTACGCACCATCAGCGGCAGATTAAATACCGCGAGCGCGAGCGCACCGGACAAGAGCGAGAAGCCAAACCCGAAGGTGTTAACAAGTAATAACAAACCGAACAAACCGATAACGATGGAAGGGAAAGAAGACAGTACTTCAACAACCAATCGAATAAAGTTTGTAATTTTGCCGGGTTTCGCATATTCCGCCATATAAATACCGGCTCCCCAGCCGAGCGGAATGGTGATGATCAGGGTCAAGACAAGCAGGAACACGGAGTTAAAGAGCTGCGGCCCAATACCGCCTCCTCCGCGAAGGTTTTGCGGCCGGCTGGTAAGGAAGTCCCAGCTGATATGGCTGACGCCGCGGAATATAATATAACCGATCAAACCCACCAAGATCGCAATAATAAATACAGCGAAAGCGATGATGATGCCAGTAGCTAATTTATCGGCTGTTTTTGGTTTCATCATACCCGGTTTCTCCTTTCAAGCAAACGCACCAGCAGGACGAACAAGAAGGTCATAATCAGCAGGACAAGCGCCATACTCCACAACGCATTGTTGTGCACTGAACCCATTGCCGTGTTACCCATGCTAAGCGTAATTACACTCGTTAATGTTGATGCTGACTCCAGTAATGAAGTTGGAACAAATGGAGCGTTACCGATGACCATCTGTACCGCCAGCGCTTCACCAAACGCACGTGCCATACCCAGCACGACACCCGTCAGGAGCGCAGGAAGCATCGTCGGAATAACAACACGGGCAATGGTTTGCCAGCGAGTAGCTCCGAGTGCATAAGAGGATTCACGGAGCCCTCCAGGAAGAGACGTAATCGCATCTGCCATAATACTTGTAATGGTAGGAAGAATCATGACGGATAAGACTAGGCATCCTGCAAGAATACCAACCCCTGTACCTCCGAAGATCGAACGCAGTAACGGAACGATAACACTCAGACCAACAAAACCATAAACAACTGAAGGAATACCGGACAGAAGCTCAATGGCCGGCTGTAGAATTCGCTTACCCTTACCAGGTACAATCTCGGTCATAAACAGTGCGGCGCAGAGCGCCAAGGGACTTGCAATTAGTGCTGCCAGAATTGTAACAGCGAAGGAGCCGACAATGAATGGCAGAGCCCCGTAAGAAGCCGGATCAGATGTCGGACTCCATGTTGCTGATGTGAAAAACTCTTTGACGCTTACGCCGTCAACAAAGAAGGTAGCAAGCCCTTTGGAGGCTACAAAATAAACAATTGATACTATGACGACGATAAGGAAAACTACACAGATGGAAGTATATATTTTACCGATCCAATCCTCGTAGAAATGCTTCTCCCGCTTGGGACGAGACTGTTCGCCGGATTCAAGCGCCGGCTCCCTCTTCGTTAGGCTCATCTAAACCATCCTTTTGAATCATTTTAGTATAATTTGTATATCATCTCGTTAACCGAACGAAAGAGGTCGGGCAAATTTGCCCGCCTCTTCTCATTAGGTCATGTATGAAATCATTACTTAGAATCTAGATTTCATACCGCTTAATTCGTATTCAGCATTATTTTTCAGTGATGTTACCTTCTACGTCACGCTCAACTTGCATACCGCTAACCGGGATGTAACCAAGCTCTACAACATAAGTGTTCTGGATATCGTCAGAAACCATGTAGTCAAGAAATGCTTTTGTTACTTCATTCGGCTCGCCGTTTGTGTACATATGCTGGTAAGCCCACACTGGATATTCACCAGATTCAATGTTTTCTACAGTTGCTTCAATACCTTCATATTTCACTGCAGTCAGCGTATCATCCAAGTAGGACAATGCCAGGTAGCCGATTGCACCAGGAGTTTCAGTTACGAGCTTCTTAACGTTACCAGAGGATTCTTCTTGAATAGAACCTTCAAGGTCAGGAGCTGCTCCGCCAAGTGCATATTTCTCGAAAGTAGCACGAGTACCAGAGCTTGCTGGACGGTTGATGATTACGATCTCTTGATCGGCTCCACCAACTTCACTCCAGTTCTTTACTTTACCGTTGAAGATATCGGACAGCTGTTGTTTAGTCAGATCCGTCACGCCTACTTCTTTATTAAGAACTGCTGCCATACCAACAACAGCTACTTGGTGGTCAACGAGTTGTTCTGCTTGATCCGCTTCAAGCTTCTCTTCAGCGAATACGTCAGAGTTACCGATATCTGCTTGCTTATCAGCGACTTGTGTAAGACCTGTACCGCTACCGCCGCCTTGAACTTGAACTGTAATGTTCTCATTGCCTTCTATCATCATGAAGTCTTGTGCAGCTTGGTCAACAAGCGGCTGAAGCGCTGTAGATCCTACTGCAAGTACGGAACCGCTAAGCTGTGTTGCTTCTCCGCCGCTGCCATTCGAACTTCCTGCTGGGTCTGTATTTCCAGATCCGCTCGTATCCGTACCTGATCCGCAGGCTGCGAGTACGACGGTCATCGCTAGTGTAGTCATCATCAAAGGTAATTTCTTAACTCTTTTGAACATGTTAGGTTGTCCTCCCCCAATTTGTGTGTGGTCTTATTTGTGTTCACCACTTACATTACTCATTCTAGTGGTAGTGCATCATCTTAAAATTTATCCTTTGTTAAATGTGTATTAAATATGTATACATGAAATCTATTAAAACATATAATAAATCTATAATAGATATAAAGAAGCACGCCTTTTTACCTGCAATCCCTCTTATAATGAGCTAATTTATGAGCTTATATCCCAAATATAGCGTCTATTTTTACAATATCACTATATGTTGATGTTAAATGTTCGTTTACAAATGTCAGTGCTTCAACCCAGGAGGAACAACGCAATGAATTTAATTAAATTTCAAATTCTTGTTTTGATAGATAAGTGGAATAAGGTTACGGATGTCGCCAAGGAGCTTGAGATGAAGCAGCCAACAGTTTCTTTTCATATGAAGAGCCTTGAGAAGGATATGGGGACCGCTCTATTCATCTCAACACGGGGAAGAATTCTGCTTACAGAGGCGGGAAAAGCCATCCTGCCTTATGCCAAGCAAATGATCAATCTGGATCAGACGGCACGGCGGACCGCACAGTTGTTCAGTGAACTGAATCAAGGAAGCCTTCAGATCAAATCGGATCCCATTGTCTCTACCTATTATCTATCCAGTCTTATCGCTCAATTCGCAGATCAATATCCTGGCATCCGGATTTCAAATCGTTTGTTTGATGAGGTATCAGATCCAGGCAGTGAGGAGAACTTTATTGCGGCCAGGCTGGACAAGCTGGGCAGCCCATTAGAGGAGTCTTCTGACAAGGTGCTGATTCGGACAGATGAACTGATTCTTCTCGTCCCCGAGAACCATCCCTTTGCGCACGAGTCAAATTTGCATCCTGGAGAACTAAGCAAATATATGTTTGTTAATTATGAGAGCTGCGGATGGATATCTGAGCGAATGGGGCGCTTTACACAGATAACAGGCGCCCATTTGTGGGAGAGAGTGTTTGCAGCGACACCCGAAGCAGCTGTAAACATGGTTGCGGCAGGCAAAGCAATTACTTTTTTTCCTGAAAGCGCAGTAACATCGGCTAATCGAGGAGTCATAAAGCTACCAATCCCCGGCCTATCGAAGGAAGATGTCTTAATACACATCACATTATCTAAAATGAACGAGCTGACACCGGCAGGTCAACAATTTTGGTCCTTCCTCAGCCATGAATACAGGAACCCAGAAGCTCCCTAACCCATATATATAAGAGCATGGGCGTATGCACCAAGTTACTGTATGGGAGCTGATTCAATTGTCATTCATACCGATACTTCCCCCAGCAGGGGCAGGAGGCGGAGCTATACCGCTTCAAAGTTTGCTCGGGTCGATTAATGTAGGAAGCTTAGCTGCTACACCGAATGCTACTCAAGCCATTCCTTCCAATATACTTACCTCATTACCAAGTCCTCCACTTCAAGCCATTCAGCAGTATCAGCTGTTAACTTCAAATCCGGCACAGGCACAAAGCTTAGTCGCACAATCCAGTCAGCAGACAGGACCAGGCGGCTCAGCCTGGCAGATCCCTTCAGGTGGAATAGGTTCTTCTTCCATTGGAGGCATTGGCGTACCAAGCGGAAGCGGTTCTCCTGGAGGAATTCTAGGCAATCTTCTTCCCGGCTTAGGCGGGCCAAGACCAGAGGATGCACCTGTTTACTCAGAGGATACGGAGTCAGAGTATACCGAGTATCGCAGTGCCCGATTCCCTTGGATGCTGCCTTATTGTACGTATCGCTGGGCCGTCTTGATCACGGGGCCGAATCCTTTTAATTTAACGGTTCGTCTTGGTATTGTTCTCTTCACCAATCCCGGTGTAACCGTACTGCTGCAGACGCAGCCCTTCCCGATAATTCAGACTATTCCAACTTGGCAAATACTATATGTGCAGTGTTATTAATCAGATAGCTGCCTGTTCCTCTGCTTCTGCCTGTCATTCGTCTTAAAAACGAGAAAGACCCTCTCCTACATGGCCCTGGTCAAGGAAATTGACTCAGCGTTTGAGAGAGGGTCTTTCTTCATTATAATATGGCTGAATTATTTTATAATCACGGAAGTATAGGGCGGCAGCGTCAATGTCTGATCTGCCCATTGTACTTCTGCGTTTGTGGCATGTAGAAGCTCGCTATACTTCACTTCTGAATCGTCCAGAGCAACTTCCTTCTCCTCATTAGAGAGGTTATGAAGGACGAGCACCCGCTCACCCTCTGCTGCCCTGACATACCCTAGCAATTGATCGTCATCCAGATCATAATCGGCAATAGTCCCATCTGTAAGGGCTCTGCTTCCATTTCTCCAATCGATCAGTTCACGATAATGAGACAGAAGGGATGAGCTGTCCTGCAGCTGATCCTCCACGCTCACCGCATCCTCTCCGAGATTATGCTTCGGTGTCTGCCACGTTGTCTGTCCAGCTCCAGCCTCCGCTTGATACCATAACATAGGCTCGCGAATCTGCTCATCCGGCTTAGCACCTTCCATTCCGATTTCTTCACCATAATAGATGAAGGGATTACCGGGAAGGGTTAATAGAATGGATGCCGCCATATGTGCATGATCTGCCGATCCGCCCAGCTGACTCATCACGCGATTCTGATCGTGATTGGCCAGAAAGACGGCATCAACAAAGGCTCCTTCGGACTTCTCATTGAACAGCTCATAATTCCGGGTTAGCTGCACGATGAACCCTCCATTCGTCTCATTGGTCACCGTACGAATGATTTGATCTGCCAGTCCGAAGTTAAAGCCCGAGTCAAACGCGTTGTCCAAATAAGGTGCTACAGAGACAGGGGAGTTCTCCCACACCTCTCCGACAATATAAGCATCTTCCTTAACCTGATTCATGGCCGTTCTAAACTCCTGCCACCAAGCTACATTCTTCTCCGTTGTTTCTGCGCTGCGGTCGCTCTGCACATCCTCGTAAATATGCTTTGCTGCATCAAGCCGGAATCCGTCAAAGCCAAACTCCAGCCAGTGCTGACCGATCGCCAGCATCTCAGATTGAACTTCTTCATTATCAAAGTTGAGGTCAGGCATTCCACTCCAGAAGGTACCCAAATAATGCTTGCCGCCCAGCTCGTGCCAAGCCGGTCCACTGCCTGCGGCACTCATGCCTGTTGTATTCTCGCCTGTGTCCTCTGCCCAGCTGTACCAATCACGATATGCACTATCCAAGGATGCACTCGATTCCTTAAACCATGGATGCTCTGTGCTCGTATGATTGACGACCAGATCCATAATGACCTTGATGCCCCGTTCATGCGCTTCATCCAGCAGGTGCTTCAAGTCATCCTTCGTTCCGTAATCGGGATGGACATCATAATAATCTGTCACATCATATCCGTGATAGCTTGGAGAGGGATTGATTGGCATCAGCCAGATGCCTCCCACCCCAAGATCATCTCCACCAGGCTGACCATCATTTAAGTAGTCCAGCTTCTCCGTAATTCCGTTCAGATCCCCGATCCCATCCCCATCGGAATCATAGAAGGAACGAACAAAGATCTCATAATAAACGGTTGACGGCTGTTCATCGATTACGAGCTCAGCGTTACCTTGGCCCCCTGCTTCTGATTCCTCGGCGGAATGATTCCCATCAGAGCTCTTCTGCCCAGCCTCGGTATTTATTGCAGCAGAGTCTTCTCCTTGCTGCGATGGCTGTTCTGCTCCTTCACTACTGCACGCAGCCAGCATGCAAGCCATTAAGAGAACAATGGCGGGATAACCAAATCGTTTGTTTAGCCCAAGCAGATGGCGCGGCGCCATAGAACCTCACCCTTTCGTTGCTCCCGCAGTCAAGCCATCCACCAGGAAGCGCTGCAGGAACATGTATAGGAGTGTAATCGGCAGGGCTACGAGAACAGATCCCGCCGCAAACAGCGTAAATTCGGTACTCGTGTAGCTGTTCACCAGCTCATACAAGCCAACGGCCAATGTCCAGTTTTCACGTGAGCGCAGGATCAGTCTGGCAAATATAAAGTCAACCCATGCGCCGCTGAATGTCATCAAAGAAATGTACGTAATAATCGGTTTGGATAACGGCAGTATAATAGAAACAAAAATTCTCATATGACTCGCCCCATCGAGCAATGCCGATTCTTCAAGCGCACGTGGAATGGTATCGAAGAAGCCCTTCGCTACAAACATACCGAGTGCTGCACCCGACGTGTACACCAGAATAAGAGCCCAAGCTGAATCCAGCAGATTCATTTGCAGGAGCATTACGTATACAGCAATCATACTCATGAAGCCTGGGAACATCCCAAGAATCAAAATAACAGACATAGCCGTCTGACGTCCCTTAAACCGGAACCGAGACATCGCATAGGCAGTAAGCACTTGAATTATCGTTCCGAGCACCATACTGGTGACCGCAATCTTCAGCGTATTCCAGTACCACTGGAGAAAAGGAATATCCTTGTCAGCCTGCGGCATAAACAGATCTTTATAGTGCTGAAGTGTAAATTGTTCAGGTATGATCGTCTCACTGTACAGAGAATCCCCCACTTTAAGGGATGACATGATAATCCATAGAGCAGGATATATACATACGATGGCGATCAGAATCAGCAAAATATAACTGAAGGTGAGCTTAATCCGTTTTTTTCTCTTCATTGAATCATATCCTCCTCTTTAAACGAACGACTTCTGCGATAGTTATAGATCGAGAACGAGGCGATGATTAAGAATATGAGAATACCGATCGCAGATGCAAAGTTGTACCTTTGATTATCCAGCGTCAGCTTGTAAAGCCACGTTACGAGAAGGTCTGTACTACCCGCAAATGCATAGTCACCGTTCGCCGGAGCACCTCCGGTCAACAGGAAGATGACGTTAAAGTTATTGATGTTGCCCGCAAACTGCATGATCAGAATCGGCGCAGTCTGGAATAGTACAAAGGGCATTGTAATGTTGCGGAATTTCTGGAATGCGGATGCTCCGTCTACCTCGGCCGCTTCATACAAATCCTTCGGAATCGCTGTAAGCACACCAAGCACAAGAATCATGGATACCGGAATACCAATCCACATATTGACGAGTATAACCGTCACTTTGGCCATGAATGGATCATTCAGCCACGGCAGCCCGCCAAGTCCCAGCATGCCTAGATATTGATTGATCGGTCCAAATTGTGAATTGAACAGGTTCTTCATAATCAGCAGCGAGATAAACTGTGGAATTGCATAAGGGATAATAAAAATCGTACGCCACATTGTTTTGAAGCGAATCCCATGCTGCTGAATGAGCAAAGCGACCAGGATACCTCCAAAATACGTCGTTACCGTAGCCACGATCGCCCAGATAATGGTCCAGATCAATACGCCAAAGAAGGTATTACTCCAAGCCGTCAGCGTAAAGAGATTCTTAAAAGTATCGAAGCCGACCCAATCCACAAGATTCTTCGGCGGGATATGGTCGGGGGCGGAATAATTCGTGAAGGCCATCAGGACCATAAACAAGATTGGTAATATAGTAAAAAAGAGCACACCGATGGTCGGGAGCGATAGCAGCAGATATGGGAAACCTTTGTCCAGCAGCTGCTTTACCGTTTCGCGGAAGGATGGTGCCTGCTTCCCTTGATCACGGAGCTGTCCGATACGATGAGCATCCTTGATATTTCCAATGTAAAAAGCAATAAGAAGCACGAAGTATATCAATGCTACGAGCCCATATATCATCATGAATATGGAATGATCACCCGGCACATTTTGATATAGACGTCCTACCTTCTCCATTCTGGCAGGTGAATCTCCCAGTGTTACGAGCCCCCATAGATTGGCCCCCAGCTGTGTAATGATCAAATATAAACTAATGACTTCGACTAGAAAAAAGATTGCGCCTTTTACCCATTGTCTGTGATACCATTGCCCAAGCCCCATGAATACAGCTGATAAAATAGCGCCTGTGCGGGCATGGCTCCCCGAAGCCGACTGCGGCTTCCCGGTTGACATCATTGCCGGTGATTGTCCTCTACTCATGTATGGTCCCAGCCCTTCCTTCCGATAGATGGTATGGAGCCACCGCGAGAAACTCATGTTACTGAAGTCTCACGCGATGGCCTCTTGTCTTTTTCTACATATTAATCTACGTATTAAGAACCTGTTTGAATGTTGCTCTTCATTTGCTCTACCATGCTGTCCATCGCTGCTTTAGGATCTTTGTTGTTATTCCACAGCTCGGACAGAGCTGCTTCCATTGGAGACCAGAATTGGGCCATAGCCGGAATGGAAGGCATCGGAATGGAATTCTCGAATTGTGCAAGGAAAGCAGAAGCAATCTCATCGTTCTTCACCGCTTCACTTGCTGCAGCTTCTGTATTTGCAGGAAGCGCACCTGTCATTTCAAAGTTCTTCGTTTGGTTCTCTGCATTTGTAATAAAGTCAGCGAACAGCTTAGCTGCATTCGGGTACTTCGTATTTGCATTTACAAAATAGCTCTTCACGCCAGAGAACGGCTTCATTGGCTCACCATTAGGAAGGTTAGGATATACGCCAACTCCGAGATTAGCTACGCCTTCCTTCAGAGAACCCACATCCCAAGGACCCGATACGTTCATCGCCAGCTTGCCTTCAGTGAACAAGGATTTACGAATGTCACCATTAATGTTGGAGGAATTGAGCGGCAGAATCTCTTTCAGACTTTGCAGGAAAGTCGCTGCTTCAATTCCTTGCTCATTGTTCAAGCCGATATCTGTAGGATCTGTGCCATCACTTCCAAATACATAAGAACCATATCCACCAAAGAACGGGAACGCGTTATAACCATTACCTACATCCCACATAATTGCGAACTTATTGCTCTTCGTATCATTGAAGGTGCTTGCAAACTCCTTCACACCATCCCAGTCAGCAGGAACTGCATCAATCAAATCTTTGTTGTAGAACACAGCCGTTGTTTCAACCGATTTTGGATAACCGTATAGAATTCCATCATATGTCAGAGCATTAACAGCCACTTCACTGTTTCTTGCTTTGGTATCTTCTTCAAACCAGTCATTTGGCATAATAACCCCTGCAGTAACGCCTTGACCGATCTGGTCATGCACGCCTGCGAATACGTCAGCGCCTACACCGGCAGGTCCGTCCGTTACCATCTGGCTCATTGCCTTGTCAGCTCCAAGCTCAGTGAAGGTGACTTTGACCCCATGTTTCTCTTCAAATGCTTTGGCCACTTCTTCAATAAATCCTTTCTGATCGCCGCCATCCCATACGGTAAGCTCAGCGCCTTCTTCAGGAAGAAGCTCCTCTAATTCAGCAGGTGGTGTCTCTGCCCCTGGTGCTGGTTCAGTTTCGGCAGGTGCATTGTTACCGGTGCCGCATGCAGCCAAAAAGACCGTCATGGCAAGCGAGAGTGTCATAAAACTAAATTTTTTACCTTTTTTCATGTGTAAATCATCCCTTCCCCTTTTTGTTCTGCATGCGCTTAACCCGATCAAGCACCTGTTCAGAAATATTTGGATCTCATACAAATGTTTGCGTTTTAGATGATCCAGAATATTGTGCAAACGTTTGTCCAAATAGTTAGATTTATTCCTCTTTCTATAGGCACTTGACTCAAATTACAGAGGGTATCGATAAAATCCAGGTTAAGTAAGCGCTTTATCAGCAAGCTAATCATAACCGAGAATTCAAATTTGTTAAAACGTTTGCATAGATCATTTTCAGCCATATTTGATCATTTCAATCATATTATTACCTTGTTATCTTCATTATCCGTTTCTATACTGCTATTTACTTCATTTTTTAACTATACCGCTTGTGAATCCTAGGTATTTTATACCAATAATATTTATAGTTCTATAATCCGGGGTAAATTTATCATGTGGGTTTATAGGCTTTTTACTGGCGATTTATCAAATTAACTCATTTTTGATGACGATCTCCATAACGGACAAAAAATCTCATTTACAAATATGCAATTCATGGATTAACATAATCGGTAAAACGCAAACGGTTCCACGGAGGAGGTGAAACAAATGGCGGTAACGATCAAAGACGTGGCAAAAATGGCAGGGGTATCACCATCCACGGTATCCCGTGTCTTGTCCGGGCATCCAAGAATCAGTCAGAAGACAGCCAGTAAGGTTCGAACGATCATGACGGAGCTGGGTTATCATCCGAACATGATGGCAAAGAGCCTCGTATCCAAAACGACTAAAAGTATTGGTGTCATTTTGCCCAAACCGGCAGAAGAGCTGTTCCTTAACACCTTCTTTATGGAGCTTATTCGTGGAATTGTATCTCAGGCCAACAAATCAGGCTACGATATTGTGATCAGCTCGGGGGCTAATGAGCAGGAGGAAGTCGAAGCCGTTGGAAGACTGGTTCATGGCGGACGAATTGACGGTGCGGTACTGCTTCACTCCAGGCAAAATGATCCTGTTGTAGAATATTTGCATAATCTGGACTTCCCATTTGTACTTGTGGGACGTAATGAACAGTATCAGGATGTATTATCAGTCGATACGGACAATGTACAGGCCGCCTATGATGCAACCCGTCATCTCATATCCTTCGGCCATGAACGAATAGGCTTTGTCAGCGGTCCAAAGAACCTCATTGTATCCAAAGACCGGATGAAGGGCTATAAGAAAGCCATGCATGAAGCGGGACTTTCTACCAAATCAGAATGGATTGTCGAAGATGATTTCCTGCAGGAAAGCGGGTACCGTGCCATGTCATTTTTCATGACGCTTCCCGAACGCCCAACTGCACTTGTCGTCATTGATGATGTGGTGAGCTTCGGTGTTCTTCGCGGGTTAAATGAATTGGGCTATAAGGTTCCTGAAGACTTATGTATTGTCAGCTTTAACAATAACGCAGTCTCGGAGCTGTACAGTCCTCCACTAAGCAGTGTAGACATTGGGATATACCATCTTGGATATGTGGCCTCACAGGCACTCATCCAAGCGATCCAAGGAGATGACAAGTCACTGTTCTGCAAGCGCCACATCATTCCGCATCGATTAATGGTTAGACAGTCTTCCATGTATAATGTGATGAGAACCACATAGTCATTTGCGAAACGTAAACACCTGCACACATCGTGCAGACATCAGTTCAAACGTTTGCATTACAGTTAACAACTCATTATCGATATTAAAAATCAGCTTGTGAGCTGGTGATTTTATTTGCACTATTTCACTTATAATAGCGCAAAAAATAGTGTACCCGCAGTCCTCCCGGGCAGCGGGTAATTCGTGCACAGTATAAACACTATAAACCACCATAATGACTACACTTCCTCCTCTACTCCTTCTCTTCCGATCCCTTCTTCTCATTACTCTCCTCTTCATCATACAAGGTGCTGTTCTTGATCAGCTCAATCAATTCTAGCTTCATACTTTGCAGCGCATCCTCCTTGGGCATCGGAATATACCGGCTTAGAATCCGCATATCTTCTTCGAACATCTCGATAATGCGGGTCATACTGTCTTCATCTCCGTGCTTCACACCTGCCACCAGTTTTAAGAACTCATTCTCTGGGATATGCTCTGGATCGATTTTCTTTTCCATTTGTTCACCGCCTGCTGGCTTATATTCATTCGTCTGGATATTTCTGCTTCACTATGTCCTTCTATATAGAACAGCCGAACCACTCGCTTGCCTGTCTCGGAGGGAATCAGCCCCAGCAGATATTCAACGTACAGCTTCGAGTCGACTTCCTGCTCAGTTGAGTTTGCAGACAAATGTACTTGCTCGAGCAAGATGGGCATCTCCCTGCGGCGCTCCGAACGGGCCCGATAACCAAGACGCCAAGCGATACGTTTAAGCTCCTGTTGATAATACTGAACGGTCTGAACCATATTCATACCACCTTTCGATTTAATAAAATAAGAACATTTGTTCCTATTTTTAAGCACATTATAATCGATCCCCCTCTTTCTTCCAAGTCCCAAAAATAGAGTTCTAATCTCCTACCGCTAGAATGTACTGCTGCTCGGCTGTTCTTTATTGAATTTTCACGGCATTCTCGATGTAGAAAAATGTTTTAAAACTTTTTTTGTGTAATAGGTTGTAAAAAGAACGGTTAAAACTCCTTTATAAGTGAAACAAATTCATAGCTCATTGCAAAAGGTACTATGAAATTGTTTCAAGAACAACAAAAAAACATTGTAGGAGGATGAACATAATGAGCTGCAAACAAACCAATCTGCCTGTAGAAACTTTAACGGTCCCGGGGAACATCAATATCGATATTGCCTCTGCTTCAAGAGGAGACGAAAGACGCTTGATGGTGAGCGATAACCCGGAGACTCTGACTGCCGAGAGCTTCCCGGTGGAGTACGGAACACTCTGGCATGACGTAGTCAAAACATCAAAACGCTCTGTAAAGCATCGTATTTTTGGATGGCATTACAACCGCACTGGTGCTCCTGTTAAGCTGGGTGTGACGATTGAGAATAAAGACAAGGATCGGATTGAAGTACGTCATATTGAAAGAGATCTGATCCTCGGACCGTCTACAGTCAGCTGGATTATAGATGTCGGGCAGTGCATCGCCAAGTCCTGCCTCGGCGGAACACTTGAC
The DNA here is from genome assembly GCF_000732325.1 of Paenibacillus sp. TCA20. Taxonomy (GTDB): domain Bacteria; phylum Bacillota; class Bacilli; order Paenibacillales; family Paenibacillaceae; genus Paenibacillus; species Paenibacillus urinalis. The sequence goes on along the minus strand of NZ_BBIW01000004.1, from coordinate 158,830 downwards.
CGGATTAAGCCTGTCGATCATTACAAATTCGGTACCGGCGTGGCGCTGATCGAGGAATTTATTATTGAGGAGGATGTACTCGCAGGATTTATCTATGAGTTTACAGTGGAGCATGCCGATGGAAAGGGCAGTCAGGATTATGAGATTCGTACTGTCGCCTCAAAACTGCTGGACAAGGATCTGCGCGAAATTACGACAGAGCCTGTACCGCCCCGCCCCGCGCCTCAAGCACATCCACGTGGCAGCTGGACCTTCTCTGAAACAGATGCCGTTACCCCTGTATATCGGGTAGGTCAAAGTGCGAACTACCGCACCTGTGCAGGAACCAAGCTCACGGGAGAAGCGCCGGCTGATCTGCTGTTTACCGCTGAGAACAGTACGCTGCCGAACTCCCTGACGAACCGCGGGCAATTCGGTGCAGTCTATCAGGTGACCATTCCGATTCTGAATGAGACGGACAGTGAAGCGTCCGTGCGCATACGTGTCAATCCTCGAGGCGGGGCCTTTGCCGGAGCTGCCCTGATTGATGGCAAGACCTATGGAATTCCGCTTCTGCGTAACAACACCCAGCTCAGCCCGATCGCGGACATTACGGTTCCGCCGGGTGAGAGCTCCTACAGCTTCAAATACATGACGGCAGGCAGTGCAAGTACGCCGCTCGGCATCTACGTAACCACCATTGTCTAGGTCAATGTCCGACCGTAGTGATCGACACACCACACCCAGGTCATTGGCGATCATCCGTTGTGGTTGATAAGGCTCTAACCCACAGTTGTGAGACGGAGGGATAGCATCTTCCGCATCTATAATGTAAACCCCATTTAGAGGCGGTAAGATCTCCTTACCGTCTTTTTTTAGTCCTACAACAATCTGACCGGAATAGCCACTATCTATGTGGTCCTTTAGTTCCTCGGTAGACCACTAATCTTGTTGCTGCTCACTTAACATCCCCCTCGATGCCGGCATCATAAATGATATCATCCGTCCAATCGAAGTAATCATTCATGATGTATCTTGAAAAATCATTATCTGCAGCACCTATAAGTATCTTTTGAATGTATTGTTCAGGCTTATGCCGGTAATCCGTCAGAAAAAAAAGTTTTTCTATTTGTTCTACCGACTCAATATAAGAATCTGAGAAAGAACCGATCTTTAACCGTATATACCGCCATATCGCTTAGCTAATCTCGGATTTCTTGAGCCCAATATCGACGGGATAAAAGGCTGCGGCAGAATGTTCTTTTCCTCTACAGTATCCGGATCAGCAATCATAAGAAAGGATGGAACATTATTAAATGCACTACTCATCATCTTAGTTAGACGTTGCACCGTATATCCACCATTCTCTCCTGCACCAATCAAAACTATGTGATACAGAAGAAGTAGATAATTAGTAGAAAGGGGATAAATAAAAGAGATTGCTAAAGCGTATATTCCGAATCAAATATATACTGACAGGCTGGGGAAGCTGTAACTGGGGGGCAGCGGAGCAAAACCATAAAAGATATTGAACTCAATCTAGAGCAGCACTACGTTAACAACTAAAAGAGATATAGTGTTACTTGGTACTGTAAAGGATAAGTAATGATGGAGGATTCTTTGTTTAGACTTCATCCACTCCTAATATAATTGCTTATGTTTATTCAGCAATACTCAGCTCTTTTATTGCATAAACAATACTATTAATTTCATTAAGTTTTACCTGATAAATATCTTCTTTATTGATCCAATCTTCCGGATAACTTATCAAGTTATACAAAGAAAAGTGTGAGCTATCATTAGATATAAGTAGAGTGTTAAGATCTTTTAGTTTCTCTCGTAGAAGATCCCATTTTACTTCTAATGATTGTGTTTCAGCAGCACGTTCTAAGTAATCGTTTAGATAGAGTATGCTTTCTCTTATTTCTTTATTAATTAAAAAAATCTTATCCAGATATGCCTCTTGATCGTTGTACAAATTTCTAAGGGCTTCTTCCAACATAACATTATAATCATCATCATTTGTTGTTATGAATCCTTCAGAATAATAGAAGGCTTCATTTACATTATCAATGTTGATAATCAAAGAGAAAAAATTGAAGTTATTTTCTATATTATCAGCATAATTTGACGAGAGGTTATACTTATTTCCAACATGCAAAGTTAATTCTTCAGAAGAGTTTTTCTCAGAACACCCAATCAGAACAAGTGGGAAGATAATCATAATTGAAAGTATAAAATGATGTGATTTATAAAATTTCATATGATCCTCCTTAATAAATATATAATTTAAAAGAAATGAGAAGAGAAGAGATTTCAGATTTCATTCCCTTCTCGTCTCTTACAGAAGTATTTTATCTTACAGAGAAACTGGTTGTTCCTGATCTACTCCAGTTGGCTTCTACCTGAGTTGTTAGAACTGTATAAGTTACACCAAATGAAGGTCCTGGATTACCCCATTGATAGGATGCATTCCCTGAATACGTGGTTGTTTTAGCTGTTTTGTCATACGTATGAGTATATCTTATCTGCGTTGAGGTAGTTCCCGTTTTAGAACCCGCTTTTCTTAGCTCCACATAGAAGTGTATGGAAGTACCTCCTGGAAAATTATCTTTAAGATTAAATAAAAGGCTGCCCTTTTCCCTTTGGGTTGCATCATTCAGCCAAAAGTTCGAGGAAGATCCAGAAAGAAGACCCCAGGATCTATATTGTAGAAGGTCTGAATTCCAGTCGGCAGATACAACATCATAACTTGCAGGATGTGGTTCATGCATCCATCCTTGACCTAAATCCGCAATATGTTCAATCTTACCATAAATATTGTATTCTCCAGTCTGTGGATCATAGTCCATTGTGTTTGTTATTTTTCTATAAGCAGCATCGAGGGCTAGTGTACCAATACCATTTGGGTTAATTTCATTGCCATAAAGATCAACATAAACCTCACTTACATCCAGCACTTGTAACCCTTGACTCTCTTTAAAAGAAATAACCTCTTCCAGCGAAGCACCAGATTGATCAAGCTCAGCAGCTTGCTTCAAAATATTCTTGACTCTATCAGGGTTAGAAGTATTTTTGCTATCAGACAAAGTCTCTGCGTTGGCTACTGACATTGATAAGGTTAAGAGAACTGCTGCTGTCAAAGCTAAGATCTTTTTCTTGAACATTGAGAATCCTCTCCTTATTATTGGTTGGGTTTATAAACTGCTACCCTCCTTAACTTAAATTATAGATAATTTATGTATCTACATATTTAATAACAGTCAAAACTGGAAAATATTTTAATTTATTTTATCTTTTTTTCATTTTAACTTAAAGCATCAGTGATTTATGTTACAACAAATAACAATCAACACATCTACGTTCAAGCACTGCTCTGCCTCGAAATAATCCTTCCGCACAAAAAACCGTACCCGCTGGCCAGCACCTGGCCTCTTGCGGGTACGGTTTTCAGTTTCGTTCCTGCATCTTACGATGCAGGAATAATAATTTTTTGACCTATTTGCAGCTGATGCACATTGCTTATTTTATTTGCCTTGGCGATTGCATTCCAATCAACGCCATATTTCAGACCAATTCGGTACAGGTTGTCCCCTTTCTTGATGACATACACCCGTTCCTTGCCCGCTTCCGGTTTCACAGGCTTAGGCTCCGGCTTCGGTGCTGGAGTTGTCGGTTTTGGTTTCGCCGGCGTCTCTTCCGCTTCCGGCTCTTGAGCTTCTGGAGCGGCCGTGTCTGTACCGCCGGATAAATCTAGGGAATACTTGCCGAAGCCATCCTTATTGTCACCAAGATAAGTCATTGCCCCGCTTAACTTCGCATCGGCAGTAACTATGCTGCTGGCTGCAGGAGAGGTATTGAAGATAATTTCCGGCGTACCGGATACCTTGGCGAATGACCAGTTTCCATCAGCAGACGGGTTAATCGTCTTGTTCTGTGCAATATAGTCAATAATGACTTGACGGCTCTCATCTGGAGCAGCCATAATAATACGCTTGCCGTCCGGATTTGCCAGCTTGCTGGAGCCTGCACGATAGTTATTTGTCGCTACAATAAATTTTTGCTCAGGATCGATTGCTTTGCCTTCGTATTTCAGGTTCTTGATCCGGTTTGAAGAGGCACTCACGACGTTGCCTTTGCTGTCATATTTCGCTGGCTCCGTCACATCAATCTCGTAGGTTACACCATCAATGACATCATAGTTGTATGTCGGGAAGTCAACATTCACGAGTTCCTGCTCTCCACTCTTAGATGGATCAATGGTATTGAACTGTCCTGCGGACCATTCCAGCCATTCCTTCACTTCTGCTCCAGTCAGCTCAACTGCATGAACGGTATTAGGGTAAACATATAGGTCAGCGACATTCTTAATTGCGATTGTACCTGCCGGAATATCTGTATAATAGTCCGGGCCCATGCGTCCGCCTGCCTTAAATGGAGCCCCTGCGGACAGAACTGGAATTCCCTCATACTCTGTGCCTTTTAGCTTGTTCTCAACATACCATTTCTGTGCATTGGTTACGATTTGAATGGATGGATCATCCTGTACCAGCGCAAAATAACTCGTGATCGGCGCGGTGGTTTCCCCTACAGGACCTCGCACGTACTCCACGGTTGCTTCGTGCTCCGCTTGTACCGCAGCCGCTATTTCTTTATCCAGTGCCGCAAGCGATTTAGCATTGGCTGAATCGTAGATTGGACGGGATACGGCTGCCGAATTGACTACCTCCCATTCTCCATCCACCTGCGCAAGCTCCAGATCAATGACACCAAGATTATCTCCCCATGCCCCCGGCTCAACAGCAGCAACTCCGTTGATGGTTCCTTTCTCCAGATCAATGCCCTTCATTCCTTCAAAAGCAGCACTTGGGAAAATCTTATGGGCATGTCCGAACAGAATTGCGTCAATGCCTTCCACTTCACTAAGCGGAAGTACCGCGTTCTCTGCCATCTCTGCAGGTGGATTCTCGTCATAACCCGAGTGTGCCAGAGCGACGATGAGATCTGCCCCTGCAGCTTCGATCTCAGGTACGAATTTCTCTGCCGTTTTGACAATGTCCTTGGTGATCACTTTACCTGTAAGGTATGCACTGTCCCATTGCATAATTTGAGGAGTAACGAGACCGATGACCCCAACCTTGAGCGTGTGCTCCTTACCGGACTCATCCGTTACCTTCTTCTCAATAATTTCGTACGGCTTATAATGGTTCACATCATTGCTCTCATCCTTATCGCCGTCGTCCTTATAAATATTAGCATTCACATAAGGGAACTCTGCCCCTTTCATGACCTGATCGAAAAATTCCAGTCCATAATTGAACTCATGATTCCCAGGTGTGGCCGCATCATAGTCAAGCAGATTCATCGCTTTATATACCGGATGGACCTCATCCCCCTTCAGCGGCTTAACCTTGGCTACGTAATCACCCAGAGGCGTGCCTTGAATAAGATCCCCGTTGTCAAATAGCATACTGTTCTTCGCTTCACTGCGTGCTTGCTTGATCAGTGTTGCTGTTCTAGCCAGACCATAGGTCTCAATCGCTTTATCCGTATAATAGTCATAGTCTACCAGGTTGGCATGAATATCTGTCGTTTCGAGAATACGAAGCTTAACCTTGGCTGCTTCCTCTGCGGACACCGGTTGTCCTGGAATGGCAAAGAGCTGAAACAACAGGGCTGCCGTGGCCATCCCTGCCAATAATGTATTCCTCTTCTTCAAAATGTACCCCTCCTGTATTAGGTCCTTCATTCTCTTGCCACTGACTCACTTTATGTAGAATCTATGCTGTCATCAAGCCTGACACCAAGACCTCCCTTGGAAGAAATATACTGCTAACTGATATTTTATACCAATATTTAGAAGTGTTAAAGAGAGAAGTTTTTGTTCACTGCACAACGTTCTGACTTATTTTTATTTAACACATACAAAAATGACTTTATTCTACAACGAACACGTTATATATTTTGACATAAGTATGTCGAGTATCCACGTTATATGTCCTTATACTGATCAGGGCTTAACTACATTCATACAAAAAAGAAGAGCAAAAGAAGCTTCCGTAAGCCTCTCTTGCTCTTCTCTCATTGTCGTATTGAATGTCCACCGTTTGATGATCCGCTGATCCTGCAAACCATCAAATTACGCTTCCCATACCTGCATATCCTGACCCTTGCCTGTATACTCAATCCGTTTAGGCGTAATGTCCAAGATAACGTAATTGGGATCATCAGGTCCTGTAAACCATTTTTCCATATTGTTATTCCACAGCTGCTTACGGAGTTCACCATTACGGCTCACTTCTGCAGTACCTTCGATCTCGAGCAGGTCCTTCGTTCCGCCTGATTCGTAGCCGAGCAGCAGGCTGACATTCGGATTATCCTCCAGCTCCTCTACTTTGTGGGTACAACGGTTAGTCGCCATATAAATGCTCAGACCGTCATTATAGACAGCCATATATCTTGCCTTCGGCTTACCGCCTTCCACTGTTGCAAGCGAGCAATACGGATTGTCCTCAATAGCTTGTATAATATGTTGTTCCAGATCTGTTTTATTCATCGCACTTCAGGTCTCCTTTCAAAAATACACCCTCTATTATTAGTGTACCCTGCTCCTGAAAGTTGAACCCGTCGTTACCTAAAATAAACCTCTAAACCTCTACTTACACCGTTTACTCATTTACCAGGAAGCTGGTCCTTAGCCGAATAAACAAATACATCCTTTAACTCTCATCCTGCCGGACGGGAACCAGTCTCTCTCGATTTCCCATGTAAGGGCGGAGCGCCTTCGGTATATAAATGCTGCCATCCTCCTGCTGGTGATTCTCGAGAAGTGGAATCAGGATTCTTGGCGAGGCCACGGCCGTGTTGTTCAATGTATGGCAATACCTCAAATGACCTTCGTTATCCCGATAGCGGATATTAGAGCGGCGTGCCTGAAAATCATGCAGGTTCGATGAGGAATGCGTCTCCCCATAGCTGCCCCGGCTAGGCATCCAGGTTTCAATATCGTACTGTTTATATGTCTTTTGTGACATATCGCCCGTACATACTGCCACGACCTGGTATGGAAGCTCCAGCGCCTGCAGCAGCTCTTCTGCGTAGCCTGTAATTTCCTGGAGCGCCTGCTCCGACACCTCCGGATCAGCCTCTGTCAGTACGACCATCTCTACTTTGGCAAACTGATGCACCCGATAGAGCCCGCGTACATCACGTCCTGCTGAGCCCACTTCACTCCGAAAGCTTGTCGATACGGCCGCAAGCCGAACGGGTGCTGCCACTTCAATGACTTCCCCGGCATAATACGAGATGAGCGGAACCTCTGAAGTACCGATCAGGAATTTGTCCTCTCCTGCAAGCTCATAAGTCTGATCACGACCGGTTGGAAAAAATCCCGTGTTCTCCAGCGCCTCCTCCCGGACCATGATCGGCACCTCCATCGGCACGAAGCCATGCTTCATCACGATATCCAGCGCAAGCTGCTGAACGGCGCGATGCAGCAGAACGCCGTCTCCCTTCAAATAGTAGCTGCGCGAGCCGCCAACCTTGACTCCACGCGGAGCATCAATGAGCTCATGGAGCTCTCCAAGCTCCATGTGGTCCTTGATCGAGAATTGAGGATCACTGACCTCTCCGACCTGTCTTACAATGACATTATCCTTATCGCTCTGTCCTCGGGGCGTGTCAGGAGATACGATATTCGGAACGAGCAGCCGCAGCGCAGTATAATGGTCCGTCACCTCGGCTAGCCTTGCTTCTGCTTCTTCAATCTGCCCGTTCAACTGCCGCACTTCTTCACGAGCAGTCGCTGCCTCCTCCCGATTCCCCTCTCTCATCAACTGCCCTATTCTCTCCGAATCCATATTTCTCTGTTGCCTGAGCTTCTCCACTTCCGTCATCAGCTCACGACGTACATCATCACACGTTAGCAGCTCGTCTATAGATACGTCTATCTTCTTCCAATCCGCTGCTTCCTGAACCTGTGCAGCATGCTCTCTTATCCATTTCATGTCCAGCATTGTCGTCACCCCTAAGTTAAATTGGTCAAGCGAAAAAAAACATAGAGCGCCCTCATCCGTTGGGACGAGGAGCGCTCTATGCTCGCGGTGCCACCCAATTTATTGAAGCAGACTTCATGCGGTCAGCATTAGGTTCCACTTCAATCACTTTGGTTCCGCGATAACGGGCGGTGCCGATTAACTTAGGGGAAGACTAGCGCCTTCCCTTGGCGAGAATACCTCCGAGTTGGATGCTCTTCACAGGCATTTTTTCACGTTTTCAATTAAAGGTATTATAATTTAGACATTTCCATATTACAATGATTTTATTCTGGATTATGCTGTACTTTCCAGCCAAGGAGGGCTATAATTAGCTTCTGAAATGTCCTAAACTTCATATTCAACCTCAAGGGGTGCTGGGTTAGCCGGCTGAGATAGTATCCGTGAAAGCGTGTTAGATACGTACCCTTTAAACCTGATCTGGGTAATGCCAGCGTAGGAATGGAGAGAATTCGAGTGTGCTGTTCTATATTTAGACAGCCCTTAGCCCTTACGTCTGCATGCGTCCCTTATCCGGGACGCTTTTTTTATTATGGTCGCAAGAATGCCATTGCACTCTATCCGATCTCCCTTATCAGTATGGCTATCAAGGTAGCCTCAATTGAACTTATAGGAGTTATTATGGAAATTTCGTCAAGAATAGGGGTAGTTGAAAAGGAGAGAGAAACGTGTACAAAAAGTTAGGAATGTTGTTTCTGGCGGTACTCATGATGATCATTACTGCCTGCGGCAATAACGGCACATCGAATGAGGAATCTGGTGCAGGCTCGGAGGAGCCGGCAGCGAGCGATAGCCTCCGCGACATCAAGGTCGTCCTGGACTGGACGCCAAATACGAATCATACGGGCTTATATGCTGCAGTAAGTCAAGGCTTCTACGAGGAAGAAGGTCTGAATGTCGAGATTATTCAGCCCGGTCAGGCCGGTGCAGATACGATGGTTGCTTCTGGTGAGGTTCCATTTGGCGTAAGCTATCAGGAAGGGGTCACCCAAGCACGGACACAAGGCGTGCCGATCGTATCCATTGCTGCTGTCATTCAGCATAATACTTCCGGCTTTGCAGCTCCTGCCGACCGCAATATTAAATCTCCGAAGGACTTCGAGGGTAAAACCTATGGAGGATGGGGCAACCCGATTGACTCAGCGGTTCTGGATACAATTATGGGTCTTGAAGGTGCGGATGTAAGCAAAGTGAACAATGTAAACATGGGAGATGCCGATTTCTTCACCGCAACGAAGCGAGACATCGATTTTGCCTGGATCTTCTACGCCTGGACGGGTATTGAAGCCGAGCTTCGCGGGGAACCGATCGATATGTTCTACGTTAAGGACTATTCCGAGAAGCTGGATTACTATACACCTGTACTTATTACGAATGAGGCGACCATTGACGAGGATCCGGAGCTGGTCAAAGCCTTCATGCGCGCAACGACCAAAGGCTATGAATATACAATTAATCATCCAGAGGAAGCCGCAGCGATACTCAGCGAGGCCGTGCCTGACCTCGACAAGGAGCTCGTGCTTGAGAGTCAGAAATGGCTCAGTCCGAAATATCAGGATGACGCCGCTCGCTGGGGCGAGCAAAAGGCAGAGGTATGGCAGAACTATTCCGACTGGATGGCTCAGCACGAGCTGCTGGACCAGCCGCTGGATGTCGAGAAAGCTTTTACGAATGAATTTCTGCCACAACAATAATTACTAAAGAAAGCGTTGGTGACCCATATGGCTCAAACATTGCTAAGTATTCAAGTCATTCCGAAGACACCTAATGGAGAAGATTCGATCCCTTATGTAGACCGTGCCATTGAAGTGATACAGCAATCCGGGGTGAAATATCAGGTTCATCCCCTTGAAACGACGCTGGAGGGCGAGCTTCCTGAGCTGCTCCAAATTGTGCAGAGAGTTCATGAGGTACTCATTGAGGCTGGCAGCCCGAGCATTATTTCACAAATCAAGATTGCCCATTACCCAAGCGGAATCAGCATGGAAGGACTAACGGAGAAGTATCCATCATGAAGCGTGTTGTAAGAAATGTGCTGCCGCCTGTTGCGGCGGTCATCCTCTTTTTGGCGGTATGGCAAATAGCCGTGCCGCTTTTTCACATTGAGAAGTGGATTCTGCCAAGTCCTGTTGATATTACCCGTGAAGCAGCTGCACAAGCTGCAAGTCTTACTGAACATACTTGGGCGACTGTACAGCTTACTCTGCTCGGCTTCGGCATCGGCGCTGCGATCGGTCTTCTGACAGCCATGGTGCTGCATCTGGTTCCATTTATGAAAACGGCCCTGTATCCACTACTCATCCTTAGCCAGAATATACCGACGATCGCACTCGCCCCGCTTCTGATGATCTGGTTCGGATTTGGTCTGCTGCCCAAGATCATTGTGATTACACTCGTCTGCTTCTTTCCGATCGCAGTATCTGCTATGGACGGACTGATGCAAACAGACCGCGCGATGCTGAGCTACATGAGAATGGCCGGAGCCAGCAAGGGGCAGATCTTTCGCAAGCTGGAGGTGCCTCACGCGCTCCCATCCATTTTCTCAGGACTCAAAATCGCAGCAACCTACAGCGTCATGGGTGCAGTCATTGCCGAATGGATCGGGACAGACAAGGGTATCGGCTATTATATGATGCTGCAAAAATCAGCCTATCGGACAGACCGGGTATTCGTCGCCATGGCTATTATCGTCCTCTTGAGCCTGCTCCTCTTCGCCATCATCGCTATGCTGGAGAGAGCGCTTATCCGCTATAAGACAGATGATCATAGAAAATCGGGTTCATAAGACGGTTTGAGTCGATGAATCTTATCCAATTACGAAAGGAGGATATCCTAATGCATCCTTTATTAGAAGTGTCAGACATCCGCTTATCATTTCGTCAGAAAAAGCAGCAGCTTCATGTCCTTGATCACATATCACTTACGGTTGGCCAGGGTGAATTCGTCTCGATTATCGGACCCTCGGGCAGCGGAAAGAGCTCTTTATTTCAAATCATTGGCGGACTTATTCAGCCTGATGCAGGAACAATCCGCTTGGACGGAGAAGTGGTAACAGGAACTCGTGGCAATATCAGCTATATGCCACAGCAGCCAGCCCTGCTCCCATGGCGGACCATCGCGGATAACATCAAGCTCGGCAGCGAGGTTGCGCCTGCTAAGTTCCGCAGCAGGCAAGGAGCAGATGATGCACGATCCACGCAGCAATGGATGGCTAAGGCTGGTCTGAGCGGCTTTGAAGATATGTATCCACACAAGCTGTCAGGCGGAATGCAGCAGCGGGCTGCCTTTTTGCGTGCGCTCTTAAGTCCACAGGAGCTTATGCTGCTCGATGAGCCGTTCAGTGCGCTCGATGCACTGACGAGAAGCGAGATGCAGGAGTGGCTGCTCGGGATATGGGAGCAATCGAAGCGTTCGGTGCTATTCATTACGCATAATATTGAAGAAGCGCTTCTGCTGTCAGATCGGATCTATGTATTTTCGAATCGCCCGGCCACCGTACTCCATGAGGTGAAGGTCCCATTTGTCCGACCAAGACAGGAAGTGCTGACAGAGGACCCTCAATTTCTCCGCTTGAAGCGTGAAATATCCGAATGGATGCGGGAGGAAAGACGTAAACAGCCGGTGAATGCCGGCTCTTATCCGCCGAACACGAAGTAAATCACTAGGAGGTGATAAGCGTAATGCAGCAGTCTGAAGAGGATTTAGCGCCTGTCATTGACTCGCATATTCACCTGGATCAGTATGAAGACGAGAAGCAGCCCTTGCGTCTGTCGTTCGCACAGCATCAAGTGGAGGCTGTAATTGCTGTATCCACCCATCTTGTCTCCTGCCAGAGAACAGAGAAATTAGCGGCCTCCTCTCCTTCAGTGATCTATCCTGCGTATGGATATCATCCGGAGCAGCCCGTCCCTTCTGAGTCGGAGCTAACAGCATTATTTGAGTGGATGGAAGAGCATCTGAACCACATGATCGCCGTAGGTGAAGTCGGCCTGCCCTACTACACGAGATTGGAAGCCGAAGCCGATGGTAAGTCTCTGAAGATGCAGCCCTACATCGATATGCTGGACAAGTTCATCGGGTTCGCCAAGAAGCACGATAAGCCCATCATTCTGCATGCCGTTTATGAGGACGCAGACATTGCTGTCGAGCTCTTGGAGTCTCATCGCTATGCCAAAGCGCATTTCCACTGGTTCAAGGGTGCAGAGCACACAGTCATACGCATGGCGAAGAACGGATATTTCATCTCTTTTACACCCGACATCGTATATGAAAAAGAAATTCAGGATCTTGCCAGCATCTATCCCCACGATCAGATTATGGCAGAGACGGATGGCCCTTGGCCTTTTGAAGGCCCTTTTGCCGCGCAGAAGACGCATCCTCGAATGGTAAAGGACGTGATCCGCGCCTGGTGTGATGTTACAGGAATCAAGCTGGAAGCAGCATTTGAGTTATTCTATAACAATACCAAACGCTTCTACGGGATTTAACACCAGGTATGGACAAGCCATGCATCTTACATATCAGCTTCGCCATTCATGCCCCCTGATAATTCAGGGGCTTTTTCAGCTTCATGAGCGGTGATCCCGTACATTTCTTTGTCCATTTCGTTCTCGTAGTTCCCCTTTTCATGCAGCCATTATTTGAACTATTGTCGGAATCGCAGGAAAGAATTAAAATTTGAGAGCAACCAGCATACGGGTACAAGAATTAGCTGAAGAAGTAAACCGTAACATTTCATGCGCTCACTTCAGTCTGATCTTATTCCATTTGCCGCCTTCAAAAATGTAAGCACTTTCATAAAAATGAAAGGAAACGTGGATTATATGTTTGGCTCCCGTTACTTTAATACACTTCGCAACCAAATCTTTATCGGCTCTTTGATCGTTATGCTGCTCGTCCTAGGCTCCATCGCACTTATCGTATACAACCAAATATCTGTCCTGCTGCGGAGTAACGCGGAAAGCCATATTCAGCAAACTGCCGTCCAGGCATCCGGCAAGCTGGATGTCCTTCTGAATCAGATCGAGAACTGGACATCCCAGGTGGCAACCGATGCCACGGTCCAGCATGATCTGGCACTCGAGGCCGCAGGGCAGCACATCAGCTTCTCACAGCGGCAGCAGCTGCAGGAGGAGGTTCGCAAGCTTGAGGCGTACGCCACATCGATTCGTTCTATTGAAATATATACTGCCGATTATCGCAGAATGCTTCCTCTTGATGATGCTGCGCTTGATGATCGTGTGCCTGCAGGCTGGATCACGAGGGCAGATGCAGCTGAAGGACGCCTTGTATGGTTTGGTATTGATCCCAGGGATTCGGCAAGTGTCGTTGCCATTCGTAATATACGAATTATTAATCAGTCCTATCAGGCGGCAGGATATGTCGTTGTTCGTATTGATAAGAGCTTCTTCCAGCTTGCAGATAATGACTCCGGGAAGCTCGAATTCTTGAATTTGTTTGATCATGAAGGGAAGCCGATCTCCCTTGCAGCCATGCCAGGTGTAAGTCCGGATATCCATCTGCGGGAGCTTCAGTCCTCTGTAGAGCTGGATGGTGAGCCGTACATCACGGTGGAACGACAATCCGAGAAAACTGGCTGGAATCTCGTCATCTTGTCTCCTGCCAATTACCAGGCAGAGGGAATCAGTCTATTACTCACCGTGATGATTATTTCTGTTATTGGCGGGGCATTGCTGTTCGTCATCCTCTCCTTCTTCCTGTCGACGATGATTACACAGCCCATTCTGAATATGATTAAAGTGATGAGGACCTCTAAATTCGGCACGCTCAAACCTAGTAAGGTCACTTCCGCTACGCTGGAAATCCAAGAGCTGAGTAACACATACAATCAGATGGCGGATCGGATGAATGAGCTTGTTGAGGTCGTATATCAGAAGGAGATTCTGCAGAGCCGCACGGAGCTCAAAGCACTTCAATCCCAAATTAATCCACACTTCCTGTTTAATACACTGGAGGCACTTTACTGGGCTCTCGATGAAAAAGGGGAGGAAGAGCTTGGTGAGGTCGTCATTGCGATGTCCGGTCTGTTCCGGTATGTCATCAGCCGGGGCGATGATGACGAGTGGGTAACGATGGATGATGAGCTCAGCCATGTAGAACGTTATCTAACGATTATGGATATCCGCATGGGAGACAGACTCTCCTGGAGGATCACTTGTGCCGAATCCATGAGATCTGTGCCGATCCCCAAGCTGCTGATCCAGCCGCTCGTGGAGAATGCCATTCTTCATGGACTGGAACAGCAGGTCGGTGCCGGAAGCATTGAAGTTCTCGTTGCACCCTCCGACCGTGCGGGTTATATCGATGTCATGATCAAGGACAGCGGCCCCGGCATGAGTGAGGCGAAGCTTCGTTCTCTGTACACAGCTATGGAGGAGGGCCATTCTGCTTCCTCTAAGGGAACGGGCATCGGTATTGCCAACATCTACAGGAGATTAAAGCTCAGCTACAACCGGGAAGGAAGCGGACTCCACATAGCCAGCGATTTAGGCAAAGGCACCGTTGTTAAGATGACGATACCCAATGAACCAGGAGGTACTTTTTATCATGAAAAAGATACTTATCGTGGATGATGAGCCCAGAACGAGAGAAGGGATTCGCAAAACACTGGAATCCTGGTCTTCCGGACAGCATGAGATCGAGACTTCAGCCAGTGCGGTGGAAGCCCTCGAGCGACTAAGGATCAATAACGCGCATCTCGTTATTACGGATATTCGTATGCCTGAGATCAGCGGACTCGATCTGATTGAGCAGATTCACGACTCCCCCGTTCCACCCGTTGTCATTGTCATCTCAGGTCATGCTGAATTTGACTATGCACAGCGAGCGCTGAAATATGGTGTGGTGGAATATTTGCTCAAGCCGATCGACAAGAAGAAGCTGGTTTCTGCTGCAGAGCTTGCTCTTCAGCGTTATGAGGATCAGAACCAGGTTAAGAAGATGAAGAAGCTCGTCGATCCGAAACTGATGGCTACCACGCAGGAAGAGCGCAAGTACAGCCTCCCTGTCCAGGAAGCGATCGATTATCTGGAGCAGCATTTGCATAAGCCTGTCTCCTTGCGAGATCTATCTGAGGTGCTCCACATGAACACAAGCTACCTGAGCGCCTTATTCAAGGAACAGACCGGGCTTACATTCAGTGATTATCTGACACGCAAGAGGCTTCAGCGGGCCAAGGAGCTGCTGCTAAATACCAGGCACTCTATCAATGAAATATCAGAGATGGTCGGATACCAGACTCCTAAATATTTTGTGAAAGTGTTTCGAACCGCCGAAAATGTAAGCCCAGGGAGATACAGACAGCACATGCTGGAGGGCTCAGAGGAAAAGATCCAATAAAAGTGGTATTTAACCTAAAACCTGTTACGTTATGCGCTTACAAAAGCTTTGCTACAATTCAACATAGAGACAAATAAAGCGGTTTCAATAACCGACTTAGATCATAAAGCAAAGGGGATGTAAACGTGTTTAAGACAAAAAAGAAGTGGTCATTCATGGCTGTGACTCTCTGCTGTGCTATTGCACTTGCAGGCTGTGGAAACAGTGAATCCGGCGGTAGTGCAGAAGGATCCGATGGCGGCAATAAAACAACGATTAATTTCATGCACTTGTGGCCGGAGGGCGTGTCCGCCGGACAGAACAAGATCGTAAATCAAATCATAGAAGATTACCAGACAGAGAACCCGGATGTCACCATCAAGACAGAGGTTCTCGATAACGAGCAATACAAGAATAAGCTTAAGGTCCTCTCTGCTTCCAATGAATTACCCGATGTCGGTATTACGTGGGCAGCAGGCTTCATGACACCTTACGTTGAAGGCGGATTGTTTACCCCTATTGATGATCTGCTCGGCGGTGAGCTGAACGGCAAATTCGTAGAAGGAACGACCGAAGCCTTCAACATTGACGGCAAGACGTACGGACTTCCACTCGAGTTTAATATTACACCTGTGTTCTATAACAAAGCGATCTTTGAACAGTATGGACTCGAGACTCCGCAAACCTATGAAGAACTAAAGGCAGTCATTTCGACTCTTACCGAAAACGGAGTAGCTCCGATTGCGCTGGGGAATAAGGACCGCTGGACTGGGTCACTAATTTATATGTTCCTTGCTGAACGCTTCGGCGGACAAGAAGCACTCGCCAGCGCCATTAATGGAGAAGGCTCCTTCACAGATGAAGGCCTGACAAAAGCAGCGGCAGAAGTACAGTCCCTTGTAGACAGCAATGCATTTATCAAAGGCTTTAACGGGCTGTCCAATGAAGAAGCCAAATCGGAGTTCCTGAACGGCAATGCAGCCATGTACATCATGAGCACATGGGAGCTTCCTAACTTTACGACGAATGAAGAAATTCCACAGGAATTCCGCGACAGCGTTGGATTCTTCAAGTTTCCTGAAGCCGAAGGCGGTAAAGGAAATGTAGACAGCTGGGTTGGCGGCCCTGGGGTTGGACTCTTCGTATCGGAGAATTCCGAAGTCAAGGATGAAGCGAAGATGTTCGTTGAATACTTTGTATCCCAATGGGGCGAGCAATCCGTAACTGGAGCAGGTGTTATTCCTGCAACCAAGGTAGACACAGCATCACTAGAGCTTCCTCAGCTGTATATCGACCTGTTCAATGAAATGAACAAAGCAACCAGCATCACCTTGTATGCCGATGTGCAGATGCAGGCATCTGCCGCAGAGACGCATCTGAATCAAATCCAGGCATTGTTCGGCAAGGCCGTGACTCCTGAAGTATTCGCGGAAGAGCATGACAAAGCCATTTCCGGAAACTAACCAAACACAGCTTAGAATAATCACATAACAGGTGAACTGGCCCGGTCCTGTACCGGGTCAGCTCGTTATATAACGGAAAGGAGTTTGATTCCTATGGACAAAGTGATGTCTAACAAGAAAATCATTGCACTGTACGTGCTTCCAGCCCTGCTGCTGATCTTGACACTTGTATATATTCCAATCATCTTGACGGGCTATTATGGTCTGCATGAATGGAACGGCATTGGTGCCATGAAATTTATTGGGTTCGATAATTATGCTAATCTGCTTCAGGATAAAACGTTTTGGGACAGTGCCTGGCACTCCCTGCTGCTTGCGATCTTCTCCGGCCTGAGTCTTCTTATCTACTTGGCTGTAGCGATGGTCGTTGCAGGACGCATCAAAGGAGCCAATCTCTTCCGCAAAATTTATCTTGTGCCGATGCTCCTGTCCTCTGTTGCAATCGCACAGCTATGGCTTCGGATGTACCATCCAACAAACGGTGTCATTAACAGCTTCTTAACCTCTATAGGCATTGATAACCCTCCTGCATGGCTGGCGGAGCCTTCACTAGTGCTGATTGCGCTCTTCATTCCGATTCTGTGGCAGTATGCAGGTTTCTATATTTTGATCTACTACTCTGCACTGAAGAATATCCCTACTTCACTTGAAGAAGCGGCCAAGATTGACGGTGCTACCGGAATTCAGATTGCGCTGAGAATCAAGCTTCCGCTCATTATGGAAGTGATCAAGGTTACCATCGTGCTTTCTCTTGTCGGTTCCCTTAAATATTTCGACTTGATCTACGTCATGACAGGCGGCGGACCCAATGGCTCTAGTGAAGTTATGGCCTCCTATATGTACAGTGAGGCGTTCAAATCCTACGACTTCGGCTACGGCAGTGCCATCGGCTTCTTCCTGCTCATTATCTGTCTTGTCGTGACCTGGATCATTCGTAAGCTGACAGCGACGAAAGATACGATTCAATACTCATAAGGAGGTAACCTTCATGATGCACACATCTGCTCAGATCGGTGGTACCGTAAAGTCCGGGTCCAGCATACTGAGAAAAATCGGCTATGCGCTGCTGTACATTATTCTCATCGGCGTGGCCGCATTTCAGCTGTTCCCGCTGCTATGGCTGCTGCTCTTCTCGCTTAAAAATAATCAGGAGGTCTTCAACCTGCCTCCCCTATCCCTCCCGCAGAATCCGAAGTGGGAGAACTACGCAAAGGTATGGAATTCAGGTAATATTGATGTATACTTCTTCAACAGTGTATGGATAACGGTTGCGGCAACGGTCATCACCGTCGTGCTTGGAAGCCTGGTGACCTTCGCGATTACACGGATGAAATGGAAAGGCAGCTCTCTTGTGCTCGGCCTGTTCATGGTTGCCATGATGATTCCCGTTCACTCCACGCTGATTCCTTTGTTCAGCATGTTCAACAAGGTTGGTCTGACCGATCATCCGCTGTCACTCGTGCTCTCCTATGTTGCATTTAATATGCCGATTACCATCATGATTCTGTTAGGCTTCTACTATGCGCTGCCTAAGGAAGTGGAAGAGGCTGCGATCATTGACGGCTGCAGTGTGAACCGCATGTTCTTCCGCATTGTACTGCCAATGACAAGCTCGGTTATTGCAACGACAGGTATTATTAACATGATCTATAACTGGAATGAATTCATCTTCGTCAACACGTTTATCAGCTCAGATCATTACAAGACGCTTACGGTAGGCGTGCAGAATTTCATTGGACAATATACGACAGATTGGGGAGCCATCGGCGCAACGCTGATGATCAGCATTCTGCCCATCCTCGTAGCCTATATGTTCCTTAGCGACCGGATCGTGGAAGGTATGGCGGCAGGAGCAGTAAAAGGTTAACGATGAGTTTTAAAAAAAGCTCCGAACCCTTCCGCATGGTGTTCATCCCATGCGAGGTGTTCGGAGCTTTTTATATGAATACAATCTAACTGAAGATATTATGAAATGGATTCACTCTTATAGATAAAGTAATCAAAATCAGCTGGCAGGCTCTGTCCAGAGGTATCCTGGCTGCGCATGCCGACGAACGCTCCTGTGAAGAAGCCGCCGCCCTGAATGTAATCATCAGACAGCTTATGAGATTGGAACTGCACCGGAATGGTCTTCCAGTCCTCTCCATCCCAAGAATAGGAATACTCATAAACGTCATATTTAACATCTACACGCAGGTATACGTATTCTACCTCATCTGGAATGACAATTTCATTCCCCTGCAAAGGCTGGGAGAAGGAGAAGTTATCGCAAGCGACCAGCTCGAGGATTCTTCCCTTCTCCTCGTTCCACGTGATCTGGCAGGAAGTCCAGTTCTGTGTATTGTAATAGTTGCTGAGTCCTGCAGACTGCTGGAATGTCGTCGGATTAAATGCCACCTTGGTCTCTGCCGTGAACCGGAAGTGCTGCCAGCGTCTCGCGATAAATGCCTGTGTGAACTTCGATGAGAACGACTCTTTGCCGTACAGTCTTAAATGTCCCGGACGATCTGTGAGTGACATAATCTCACTTCCGAGCGGAATCCGCAGGCTTTGGAAATGCAGGTTCAGCACTTCGCTGTCAAAATCGTCCTTCTCCGGGAAGTCCGGACCCCAAATGACCTCTTCCATATTCGGCCCTTCAATCTGAAGCGAAGGCTGGTTGCCGCCGACTACGTAAGGCCATCCATCTCTCCATTCGAGACGCTGAATCGCCGTTTCGCGGCCGAGCGGACAGTATCCTCTTGGATCAAGCAGCGGTTGTCCTTCTCTCGAGAGTGGTCTACCGGTCAGATGCACCAGGAACCATTCATCTGTATGGGTATGCACGATCGAGGAATGTCCTGCCTTCTGCAAAGGGTTGCGCGGATGAGCAAAGGAAGATATAAGCGGGTTCTCTGGATGCACCTCATAAGGACCACGCAGGTTTTTGGAACGCGCAAGTGTCGAGCAGTGATCATACTTCGTTCCGCCTTCTGCCGTGAGCAGGAAGTAAGTGCCGTCAATTTTATATAAATGCGGAGCTTCCGTCAGCTTAATATCCGTTCCCTTAAAAATGATCTCCGATTTGCCAACGAGCTTCTGCTGCTCAGGATCATATTCTTGAAGCGCAATACCATAAAAAGGATGATGTCCGATCCGCTGATCCCATACCATGTTAACCAGATACTTCTTGCCATCCTCATCATGGAACAAGGAAGGGTCGAATCCGGAGCTGTTCAGATAGATCGGCTCAGACCATTCTCCGTCAATCGTGTCACAGGTTACCAAGTAGTTATGGGAATCCTTCCACTGTCCCTCTGTCACTTTGACATCGGTGTAGATGAGCCAGAACTTGTCATCATGATAAGATAATGCTGGTGCCCATATCCCGCCCGAGTCGGGATTACCCATCATATTCAGCTGGCTCAGGCGATTAAGGGGTCTTGATACAAGTCTCCAATTCTTAAGATCTCTTGAATGATAGATTCCCACACCAGGGAACCACTCGAACGTTGATACGGCAATATAATAGTCATCCCCAGCACGGCAAATGCTTGGGTCCGGGTTAAATCCCGTCAAGATCGGGTTCTGGATTGTAGCCATCGATTATGCTCCTTCACATTACGGTCCATGCTGTTGTTTCAATAGATTTCATTTACCCAACTTATTCAGCATGATATGCCCCGTATATTTTTAGTAGTATGCTATAATCATAGCAAGGTTCAATACGTTTACCCATATCCAGAAGAAGTCACAATTTATCCAAATCGAGCAAATAAAATTCAGATCATGAAGAAGGCTAAGAAGGTGAATCCAGCGTGAACAATAGCAACGAACGTAAAAATGAACAGGCCCATCATCGGCTCAAGTTTCCGGCGGCAGAGCTTGGTCAGGACGAGCACAAGCGTACGGAATTTATGCTGCCTGATATGAATTCTACATTTCGTGTCTTTGCTGCCCATTATCGCACCGTAGACTCCGATTGGAGCTACCCTGCTCACACACATCCCTTTTTCGAGGTGAATCTCGTTCTGTCGGGTTCACAGCGCATGAAGGCAAACGGGCAGCCTTACCTGCAGCAGCCTGGCGACTTGATGCTGCTCATTCCTGGTGAGGAGCATGAGAGCTATGCAGCTTCTGCACAGGGAATGACCTATTACTGTATTCATTTTGACGTGGATGAGCCTGCATTCAGAGAGCTGCTATGTGCCCGAAGCGGTCCTTTCTTTGATTCGGGAAGTGAACTCAGCAAGCAGATCCGGCCTGCACTGGACAAGCTTATTATGCTTACCCTGGATGAAGCGGGTGTGCGTGTACAATCACGAATGATGATCCTCTCGGCCTTGTTCGAGCTGTTTGGAGCACTCAGTCATGTACTGTCCCAGGAAGAACACAGTACGCCTTCACAGATTAACCCGACTGCATCTTATGTGGCCTCCAGACTGGAACAGATGGTAGGAGATATTGAGAATGAGGATGGGGATGCCTTGGCGCATGATACCGTGGAGTCCATCGCTCAGGAGGTTGGCTATAGCACATCGTCGGTGAATCGGATGTTTTCCCGTGCGTTTGGCTTATCGCCAAGACAGTATATGTCCATGTTAATTCTTAAGAAAGCCAAGCTGCTGCTAATGGATCCCGATCTGTCCATTGAGGAGATCTCGATGAAGCTGGGATATAAGAACATCGCTCACTTCAGCAGACAATATAAGCGGTGGACGGATGAATCACCGAGCCAGTTCCGGGGTAGATTTCATAAATAGGATATGGAATGGCTTACCAAGCATATCAACGAGTAGTAAGTGGAATAACAACAACGCAGAATTATTCATCATAAAAAAAGACACTGTCCGTTTTAAGCAGGGACAGTGTCTTTATCTCGCCTGTATAAACTTACTAATCTGTATGGTTCATTATCGCGATCGCGGACTTCTCCTTTTATGAAGATCACTTAACGCTTCATGAAGCCCTTATCTTCAAGGAACGGCTTCAGCTGCAGCCGCGCAGGCTGAGTCAGACGCTTCGCCATCATTTCAGACCAGGTTGCAGTCTGCTTACCGGAGGAACGTTCCTGCATATACGACGATAGTGTCTTGTCGTATTCCTTGACCTGTACCATAGTCTCTTCATGGTCATATCCGTTCTTGTGAAGCACTGCAGGCAATGGCAGGCGCGGCCGAAGCAGAGGCTCTTGATCCGGAACACCAAGGCACATACCGAACACAGGGGATACAAGCTCCGGCAGACCCAGCAGCTCTGCAACCTCGGCAATTTGATTGCGAATGCCTCCAATATACACGATACCGAGACCGAGTGACTCTGCTGCAATCGCTGCATTTTGTGCGGCAAGCGCGACGTCAATCGTCGCTACCGTATAATTCTCCGTCGTATCCTCATAAGTCTCTTCGCCAGCTGCCTCCGAAGCGGCTGCTTCGCGAAGCCGGTACAGATCTGCGCACCAGACCAGGAAGACTGGGCATTCCTGAATATAGGCCTGGTTGCCGGCACGGGAAGCCAGCTCATTTTTCAAGCCTGGATCTGTGACGGCGATAACGCTGTAGGCTTGCACATTACTGGATGAAGAAGCCATCTGAGCCGCAGCAATGATCGTGTTAAGCTGCTCATCGGTGACGGGTTCATTTTTGTATTTGCGGATCGAACGATGATTCATTAACAGGTTAATCGTATCATTCACGACGTCTTTCACTCCGTTTTCTATATAAATTTTCATAGGCGATGGTTACGTCTATAAGTCTACTCTCATGCTGGGACCCTTTCAAGTTAACCGTCCCCGATATAAATGCGCTCATCACAAGGATTATACTATTCCCGGTGCGGACAAAAGAATGGCGGCAATAAACACCAGCTGGAGCACTGTTCGGACAGGCAGTGTTGGAACGGGCAAACCGCCAATCGTTAGCCTCTCATTCGCAGCCTTCATGTTGGCGGGGAACATGGCGACCAAGAGTACCACCAAGCAAACCGCCGCTAGTGTAGAGAGAGCGGGAATTACGAGTCCAATTGCACCTGCGATTTCCAGCAATCCGGTAACTGTCACTACCCACTCCGGCTGTGGCACCCAGCTTGGCACCATCCTCACTAGATCGCCACGCTTGCTCCCCCAATGGGCAGAAGCCGCGAGCAGAAGCATGATGCCGGATGCTGCCTGAAGGGCAGGCTGCCAGCTGTCGAAGTACTCCCACCCTGCCCATCCTAAACATCTCAAGACGATGAATGAAACAATAAGAGCATAAAACGGTATCATACCCAGCTCCACTCCTTTTCATGAATCGTATCCATTGATAGTTACCAACAGCTAATCCCTTTTCAACATGCTCTGGATCAACGATGTAAAATCATCCGCTCTGAACAATCCCGGAGCAATTCCCGGAATAGACGACCGCAGTCGTTGGCCAAGCGAAATAAGAACCAGCAGCTCTGCCATCCGGTTGGCATCGACCGAATCGTGAATGACACCTGCCTGCTGTCCAGTTACAATCCACTCCCGGGAATAGCGGAATGTCTGCTCATAAAAAGTCTGCAGCACCTCCGCAACCGCCGGCTCCTGCTCCTTGCCCAGCAAATACATCAGAATTTGATTTGTTACGTTCTTTCCGTCCTCGAGTGCAGGAAAGCTTTCCGCTATGCGGCTCATCGGCCCATCAAACGTCTTCCCCCGCTCCTCCACTTCAGCCTCAAAACGGGCATGTGTTTCGGCCACAGCCTCTTGGAGAACCATTGCAAAAATTTCATCCTTCGTTTTTACATAATGGAAAATCGCCCCCTTGGATAACTGTGAACGCTCCATGATGTCCTTCATTTTAATCGTCTGACACCCTTGCTCACGCACAAGCTCCTTCGTTGCCTCCAGCAGATTCCTAACCGTTTGTCGTTTCCGTTCCTCCTGCTTCACTGGCTTCCTCCCAATCGTTTTACTGTAATAATTTGGTTGTAACCTCATTATAAAAACCGACCATCGGTTTGTAAACTGTTTTTTTCATGCCAGTGTACATTTGCTTTTTTCATGGATGTTATCTCCCTTCTTCATGTATCTTCCGATATGCTTATCCGATTTTTAATATTAGAATGAACATTGTTGATCAGCTTGAATCAGTCGCCCGTTGTATGCTGCCTCCCTTGAGGAGAGGCAGCTTACAACCGAAGGTACCCTCACACCCCAGCGAGTGTTTGCATGCAGAGCGACTTTTGGCTTTGGATGCTCCTGTTTTCTCTTCGTAGGAATTGCTTCGCATCCAAAACAACCCGGAGTGTGGCTGGCAATACAGGTGCGCCCGGAACTTTTTGCGCGATCCCTAAGTCTAATGGTAAGAGAGGTGACGCACTTGGACTCAGATCATCAGATTTTATATAAACTCATGGACGAGTATGGCAACGACGTCTGGAATTACGCCTATTTTTTGACGGGGAACCGGGATCACGCAGATGAGATCTCCCAAGAGGTCTTTATTAAGGTCTATCAGGGGCTGCATACTTTTCGCGGAGACGCCTCTAGGAAGACATGGCTGTTTACGATTACAAGAAATACCGCTTTCTCCTATCGAAGATCCCGTTTCTTCAAGCAGGGCCTGCTTGGCGGCCGGGTCTCCTCATTGGATTATCCGGTGGAAGGCAGCAGCGCCGCAAAATACAGTACAAGCACCTCACCTTCTGCCGAGACAGAGGTATTGGAACAGCAGTACGCTGATGCGATATGGGACATCATTATGGAGCTTCCCGACAAATTCAGGGAGGTTCTTGTGCTCTCATTAAAATACGACATGAAAATAAAAGAGATCGCAGAGCTCCTGAACGTCTCGGAAGGCACCGTGAAATCCAGGCTGTCCCGCGCCAAACTGAAGGCGCAAAAAGAATTAAGGAGGCTCGAAGAATGACCGATCAACATGAAGACTGGCAGGAGCGATTGAAGAAGGGGCCTTTTACAGAGGAGCCTTTTACAGAAGACCATAAGCAGCGAGTCATCCAAACGGTACAGAATCTGACTCCACATCATTCTCAGCATAAGCCACGCCCTTGGCAGTGGAAACGCATGCTGCTCACTGTTGGTATCAGCGGAGCGGTGCTTGCTTCTATATGGTGGCTTGTACCTAATCGTGCGATGAACGAGAACATAGCGAGCTTATCGGATGAAGCAGCTGAGACCAGCCACACCGAATTCATGAGTGCTGAGATCGATTCGTCCCCTAATCAGAAAAACAACGATAATCCCAGTCCAGGACGGAACTCTCCCACCTCAACTCAGGAGCAATCTACCCAGCAAGGAGAGGCGGCTGCCGAGGCGGAGGACAGCTCCGTCAGTACGTCAGAGAATGTGGAGGAGGAGCTTACGACACAGCAGGACTCAGCAACAGACACATCCGGTTCTTCCTTGAGCTTGGCTGCCTCCTATCCCAGCTTCGAGACGCTCTTGGCCGATTCCGAGCTGGCTGCCGAGATTGAAGTGCTGAATACCCAATCAGACCCTTATATAATCGAAATCAAAGACATACTTTACTCAACAACCGGGGTTACACCCGGTGAGAAGATCGATCTGAATTATGCTGGTGTTACGCAAAGGAATGAGAACACACACGCTGAAGACAGCTACAATCCCCCGTTATCGAGCGGAGACCATGCTATTATGTTCTTAAAGAAAAGCGGGGATTCAGATTCTTATCACATCGCTGGGGTCTATCAGGGAAATTACATGATTCAGCAGGGTAAAGTATCCTCTGTTGGAGAGCGACCAAGTGCAGAGGAGCTGGAGCTTGTGCGGAAAGACAGCGGTACCTCACGATTCGTCATGGATATGGAATTAACGAAATTTAAAGAAATGCTCCGAACCATTGCCAAGAAGTGAAGCACTGAACTGGGCAGCTCTTTATGAATTCACTATTCATTTGTCCGTTAGCGACTATTGAACAAGCTAAAAATACCTGGTCATCTCCACAATGATGAGATGCCAGGTATTTTTCTTCTTTGCTTCCAGTTTGATTCTACAGCTTAATCCGCTGAAGTCTTAAGGCATTGAGCACAACAGAGATTGAGCTTAGCGCCATCGCCGCTCCTGCCAGCCACGGAGCCAGAAATCCGGCTGCAGCAATCGGAATGCCAATGACATTGTACCCCAGTGCCCAGAATAGATTCTGCTTAATGTTCCTCATCGTTCTGCGGCTCATTAGAATTGCATCGGGTATGCTGTTCAGGTCGCCGCGCATAAGCGTGACATCTGCTGCCTCCATGGCAACATCCGTACCCGTACCCATGGCCATACCGGTATCTGCTGTCGCCAAGGCCGGTGCATCGTTGATGCCATCACCTGCCATCGCTACTTTTTGGCCAGAGGCTTGAAGCTTCTTGACCTCCTCCGCCTTTCCTTCCGGCAGCACCTCGGCAAGTACATGGTCGATCCCTGCCTCAGCAGCAACCGCCTCAGCGGTACGCCGGTTATCCCCGGTCATCATGATAACCTGGATCCCCATTGCCTTCAGCCGCTCAACAGCAGCACGGGATGTGTTCTTGATCGTGTCCGCTACCGCAATGGTTCCGGCATAGACGCCATCTACGGCGATGAGCATAGCCGTCTTGCCAGTAGCTTCAAGCTCCTCCATCCCTTTCTCAGCAGCCGAGCTATCCACCTTGCGTGCAGCAAGCAATCTCCGTGTACCGATCAGCAGCTCATGTCCTTGTACCATAGCCTTGATCCCGTAGCCCGGCACATTCTCAAACTGTTCAGCCTCCGGAACAGCGATACCTCGCTCCCCGATCCCTGTAACGATTGCACCTGCCAAAGGGTGCTCCGATGCTGCTTCTGCTGCTCCAACAAGGGACAGCAGCTCCTCTTCAGAGCGGCCCTCTGCAATGATTACATCGGTCAGCTTCGGTTTTCCTTCTGTCACCGTCCCGGTCTTATCCAGTACAACTGTCGCGATCTCCTGAGCACGCTCCAGGTGCTCTCCGCCTTTAAACAGAATGCCATACTCGGCGGCCCGGCCCGAACCTGCCATAATAGAGGTCGGAGTCGCTAAGCCGAGAGCACAAGGGCAAGCAATAACGAGTACAGCGATTGCTTTTTCCAGAGCCGCTGCGAATTGGCCCTGCTCCACGAAGAAGAACCACACCACAAAGGTCACCATCGCAATCCCTACAACGATAGGAACAAAGATTCCAGAGATGACATCAGCGATTCGCTGAATCGGTGCCTTGGACCCCTGTGCTTCTTCAACCACCTTAATAATCTGGGCAAGTGCCGTATCCGAGCCAACTCGGGTTGCTCTAACTGTAAGCACGCCATTTTTATTAATCGTCGCACCCGTTACGTTGTCTCCCACTTGTTTATCTACAGGCAGACTCTCGCCGCTCAGCATGGATTCATCTACAGAGGAGCTCCCTCTCTCAACAATGCCATCTACAGGAAACTTCTCACCAGGCTTCACAATAAGCAGGTCGGATACAACAACATCTGCAGCCGGAATACTTATCTCCTGTCCGTCACGTATGACCATTGCTGACTGCGGTGCCAGCTCCATCAGACTGCGGATGGCCTGGGAAGAGCGGCCTTTCGCTACACTTTCGAACCATTTACCCACCAGCACCAGGGTAATCAGAATTGCACTGGTCTCGTAATACAGCTCGGCCCCGTGGTGCCCTCCTTCCATTGTCCAGCTGATCGTCAGATACAAGCTGTAGAAGTAGGCCGCCGAGGTACCGAGGGCAACGAGCACATCCATGTTCGCACTCTTGCTGCGAAGAGCAGCATAGGCACCTTTATAGAACTGAAAACCGATAATGAACTGAACCGGTGTTGCCAGTAGAAGCTGAAACCAAGGGTTCATGAACAGCTCAGGCACATAAATCCATGAAGTAAACGAGAAATGGCCTACCATAGCCCACAATAAGGGTATCGATAATATAGCAGATATGATCCATTTCCATTTCTTGCGTACCATTTCCTTCTGTCTGATTGCCGTGATGTCTTCCTTCGAATTCTGCAGCAGCGCGCCATAGCCAAGCTGTTCCACCTTACGGACCAAATCCTGGGGAGCAGCCTCACTCCCATCATATTCAACGTGGGCGGTTTCCAAAGCAAGATTAACACTCGCACTCGTCACGCCAGGTATTCGGCTAAGCCCTTTTTCAATCCGTGTCGCACATGCCGCGCAGGTCATCCCTGTAATGTCCAGATCTATCCGTTCCACTACCGTTCCATACCCGAGCGCTTCGACCTTGCTTCTAAGATCACTGACTTGAACGACGGCCGGATCATAACTCACCGTAGCTTGCTCTATAGCGAGATTCACATTCGCACTGTGTACACCCTCCATGCGCGATAGTCCTTTCTCAATGCGGGTAGAGCAGGCAGCACAGGTCATTCCTGTAATATTTAACTTTGTATGCTTCTCACTGCTTTCGGAAGGCGAATTCATATAAATCATCCCCTAATACCCCTTGGGGGTATATAATTGATCTGAAAAAAGCAGACCAGAACGGACTGCTCTTCGCTCATTGTTCACTTAATATAATCCATTCTCAAATACTTTAAACCACGTCATAGCCTTGATCTTCAATCGCATGCTTCACTTGATCTACTGTTACCTTTTGTTCATCATATTCTACCTTAACTGTAC
This sequence comes from Paenibacillus sp. TCA20, assembly GCF_000732325.1. Lineage (GTDB taxonomy): Bacteria > Bacillota > Bacilli > Paenibacillales > Paenibacillaceae > Paenibacillus > Paenibacillus urinalis. Next base: position 130,393 of record NZ_BBIW01000004.1, on the reverse strand, counting down.
CGGAGGCCAAATCCACGGTACCCTTAGCTCCGACGCTTTCGAGTGCTCCTTCAACAGACTTCACACAATGGTTACAAGACATACCCTGTACATTCAACGTTACGTTACTCATATTAATTCCTCCCATTTAGTTGTGATTTATATATACATCCGGACTTTCATTACCATCGGAGTTGCAGCAATACTACTTCATAAGCTTCTTAACCGTCACCAGCAGCTCGTCAATCACTTCATGCTCACCCGCCTGGATTCGATCAATGACACAGCTCTTCATATGCCCCTCCAACAGAAGCTTGCCGACACCGTTAAGCGCAGATTGAACAGCAGCAATTTGCGTGAGCACATCATCACAATAGGTATCTCTCTCAATCATGCCCTTTATACCGCGAATTTGACCTTCAATCCGGTTAAGCCGGGTTGTCAGAATATTCTTCATTTCATCAGAGTGATGGCTGTGCCGTACTCCTTCCTCTTGATGGCCTGGATGGGAATCATGGCAATGCACTCTGTTCTCACCTTCAACAGCTATCTTCTTATCATCCATTCACATGACCTCCTTCCATTCCTACACTCAATATATTATACCCCCATAGGGTATGTCAATACACATTTCTTCAGAGAATTTCCTGAAAACTTTGTAGGTCTATGTACCTTTTTATAATTATTTGAAGCAAAAATACTATTAATTAGAAGGAATCAGACAAGAAAATGGGTATCAGACAAATTAATCAAAAAATATCAAAAATTTTTAAAATCCATGAAGGATTTACCATTTTGAAGTCGAATAATAATGCTACGATAAAAATTTCAAACAAACGGAGATTGATACATGGTCTATGACGGTATAATTCTAGGACTTATCGTAGGACTTTTCAGAGGCGGCTTTAAGCACGGTCTCATGCAGTTTGGACAGATCAAGCTACGAGGCGGATTAATTTTCCCGATATTGCTGCTTATTCAGTTTATCATTTTCCGTTTTCAAGGCAACGCAGATTGGCTTGCACCCGTTTCAGGTTATTTCTTTATGTTCCTCTATATTGTGGGGATGTTCTTCTTGTGGGTTAACCGTCAGAATAAGGGGTTTCTGATCATTCTGATCGGCGTATTCCTGAACTTTATCGTTATGGCTGTCAACGGCGGCCGTATGCCTGTCTCTTTAGAAGCAGCCCAAGTTCTCGGGCCTTACTATACAGAGCTTCTGACCAGCGGTGACGCTGTGTACAAGCATTACATGCTTGATGCCTCCACCCGCTTATCTTTTCTGGGAGATATTATCCCGCTCTCGAGTCCTTACCCTCGAACCCAAGTCATTAGTATCGGGGACGTGGTCATGAACCTGGGTATATTCCTGTACATCCAGAGTATTATGGTACCGCCGAAGAAGGATGCTGAAGATCAAGATCTCGCACCAAGTTTAAATACATCAAATTAAGACGAAGGAGGATACATACTATGAAAAAATCTAACATCGCCCGCATCATCATGAACGGGGTAATTGTTGCTTCTGTCGTTGTGGCATTGACTTCTGGATTTGCTTTCGGCTAGGACTTATCAGCTTTATTCTTTTTTTCAAAACAGGCCACATAGCCTGTTTTTTTCTTTATACACGAATCTATTTCATCATAAGCCCAAGCCGCTCTAGTCGAGAGTATATCATTTTAGATTCTTCGTTTAATAAGTTATGAAATTATTTCACACAGTCGTTTAATGTCATGATAAATTATATAAACATACGATGAATTTAATAGGAGAAATTAGATTTCATGACAACCTTTCTATCAAAAATAAAAAAAGTAGATATTAGTCAGTGGTATATCGCTGTTCTGTGCTTAGCAGGTATGATCACCTTCAGTCAATATAATGGCGGAGCCTTCTTCAGTTACTCACCGGAAGAATGGGTCACCTTATACATCATGCTGGGTGCCACACTGATACTCAATAGTCTTACCTTTCGCTTACCTCCTGAAGGAAATGTGATGTCATTTGACTCTTCCATATACCTTGCATGTATTTTCATATATGGGGGCGAAATGGCATTAAGCGTGTTGCTTTTTTCTTTTCTATGTTATCTGATCTACAAACGAAATGTCCCATGGTGGAAACAGCTAACGAATTTCACTCTGTATTCATTAATGATATCTTTATCGGATACGGTATACGAATCTCTGGGCGGAACACGCGGAAGTGTCGATGATCAGAATCTCCCCGTGTATATGATTTCGCTTGCGGTATATTTTTCAGTTAATACAATCGGAATGTTCATGTACTATTACCTTCTATACAGGAAGGATCTGTACAACACCCTCAAAGGCTTCGTCAAAGAGACCATGCTCGTGTATTTATGCATGCTTATTCTGTCTCTCGTCCTTACCGTGCTGATTGTGCATAATGGGGTATTAGGCCTCATCCTGTTTCTAGGCTTGGCTATATTGCTGTCTCACGCGTTTCGACAATTGTTTAATATGTATCATCAGATTCTGAATCGTTCGAATTTGGATCAACGAACCGGACTGTACAACCACAGTTATTTTGAGAGCTCACTGGAGACAAGCATCGACGAAGCACGCAAGAACGAGACGCCGCTCACTTTAGCGATGATTGATATCGATGATTTCAAGAAATACAATGACAGCTTCGGACACCTCAAGGGCGATACTCTTATCAGCTTTTTAGGCTCTCTGCTCAAGGAGGAAACCAAAGACACTCCGATCATAGCATCAAGATATGGAGGGGAAGAATTCACACTGCTGATGCCTGGATATGCCATAGAAGAAGCACGCTCATTCGTCGATCGAATTCGAAAAAAATTAAACGATACTCCTTTTGATGGTGTAGAAGTTTTTCCTCATAAATGCTTATCCTTCTCTGCCGGTATTGCCGAATACGAAATTGAACTGTATGACAAATCCCAGCTGGTCGATTATGCGGATAAAGCACTCTACTATGCGAAGAAACAAGGCAAGAACACCGTGCATACCTACGGATGTAATGTCGAGATGGAGGCGGACATTGATCTGGATCAGGAAATTCATTATATCGAGCAGCAGCTTAATCTGTTTATATACAAGGACATTGACACATTCAAGCATTCGAAGCGGGTATATAAATATGCACTTGATATGAGCAGCCAGCTTGGTCTGGAGAAGGATGAAAGACGTAATTTTATACTCGGAGCCTTAATTCATGACATCGGAAAGCTCGAAATCCCTTGGGGGGTGCTCAACAAGAAAGGCAAGCTGACCTCTGAAGAATGGGAAACTGTCAAACAGCATGTCACTTGGGGCAAAAAAATTGCCATGACGGATCATCGGTTCAAGGACCTGATTCCCTATATCGAGCTCCATCATGAGCGTTATGATGGCAAAGGTTATCCTCACGGACTGAAAGGCAAGGAGATTCCGAAGCTGTGCCGGATGCTGACCGTGATTGATTCCTTCGATGCTATGACTTCGGAAAGACCGTATCAGAAGACAAAAACGTTCGAGGAAGCCATTGTTGAGCTGCGTGACTGTTCAGGAACACAGTTTGATCCGAAGCTGGTGGAGCTGTTCATCTCTTACATTCGAACACAGATGCCAAGATCGGAGTACGTAGAAATGGGCAGTACGACTGTCTTATCCAATTGACAGCCAGCCCAGCTCTACTATATTAGGATTATCCATAAATTCTGACATCAAAAAACCTATGCGTTCCTACGAATAGCCGTAGTCATTGCATAGGTTTTTTACATGTTAGAACAACAAGTTCCTAAATTAAATTATGATTTCTTTACATCCAGTTCATGAGAGGTTTGATGAAGCTCTTTAATCATTTGCTGTAAAAACATACTTTGCTGTCTCGTAATGCCCCGTTGATTCTCTCTAATCAGCATCCGCTCGATATTCTTCTTCAGAATTTCACTTCGACGTTCCAATACGGCTTGACTCATGCTTTTACTACACTCTCCTTCAATCCATTTCTCTGTCTCTATACAAGTATATCGAATTGACCTCAGGTTAAGGAAGACGGATTCTCTGCGATAATATCAGCTCAGAAGTGCTTAGTCGGTATTTAACGTACACCTTCTTCTACAGCCATACAATTCCTCTTGAATGCTTGGGCATCTTAGGTGAAGAGTTTATAATAGAATAAATTACACATCTTCATAACTTGCCTAGAAGGAGACTGAAGTCTGGCGATGAGCTATAAACAAATGAAATGGATGATCTTGTTCATCCCTACCATCACCGTTGGTTTGTGGGAATATATTCGTCACCAGTTTCTTATGCCCTATCTCTCCATGGAGGCAGGGAACTGGCTGACACCGGTTATTATATATTTCATCAGCGTTACTTTATTGAATAAATTGTTTACGATTATGGAGAAATCACAGGCCGAGCTGGAACAAGAGAAGGCAGCAAAATCTGCGCTGGAAGCCAGGGAGCATCTGGCACGAGAATTGCATGATGGCATAGCCCAGTCTTTGTTCCTGCTGTCTGTTCAGCTTGATAAAGCCGAACGTAAACTGACAGGCACTCCTAACGAAGGCGAACTGCAGGATGTTAGAAAAACCGTACACGAAGTGCATCACTATGCCAGACAAGCGATTGCCCAGCTGAGAGTTCCTCACAGCGAAGAGAACCATGCCGATTCACCTCAGCAGCTGCTCAGACAGATCGAGGATATGGTTGCAGACGGCAGATATGTTTCCCGTATTCAATGGAAGCTCTCGGATGAAGCGCTCACGACCAAAGAACATGTCGAGCTCATTGCCTGTATTCGGGAAGCTATTCTAAACATTCGCAAGCATGCCAATGCCAGCACAATCTCGATAACAGGAACAGGAAATAAGGAGCATTGGAAGGTGTCCATTACAGATGACGGAATTGGCTATACTGGCGATCCGGAGCAGCGCAAGGGCCGATACGGGCTTCGAATAACGAGAGGTCGTGCGGAGGAAATGGGCTGGAGATTTCACTTCAGCAACATGGAGGGCCACGGAACCTGCATGCAGATTATCAAAGGAGAGGACGCTTCATGAACAAGACACGCGTACTTATTGTCGACGATTCAGCCCATGCCAGAGCTGCCATGGAGTCGATATTATCGGAGGAGCCGCTGTTTGATATTGTAGCTACCGCATCAAGCGGTGAAGAAGCACTGGTGTTGACCGAGGAATGGATGCCGGACCTCATCCTCATGGATATCCGCATGCCAGGAATGGACGGACTGGAGACAACACGGGCAATCAAGCAGCGCTACCCGTATGTGATCATCGTGATGGTAACGGTCTCCGATGATGTGACACATCTGTTCGAAGCACTCAAACAAGGAGCGCAAGGATACCTGTTCAAGAACTTGTCCTCCTCAACCTGGCTGGAATATCTAAAGGCTGTTGTCAGTGACGAAGCCCCGGTTAACCCGGAGCTGGCCTACCGCATATTGCAGGAGTTTCCGAAGACCAAGAAGAGAGACGATGGCAGCACACCGCTGACCACCCGAGAACGGGAAATTCTGAACTGGGTTGCCTCTGGCAGGACCAATCGGGAGATCGCCGACCGACTCGGGATTTCGGATCAGACGGTGAAGAATCATCTCAAAAATATTTTACAGAAGCTCCAGCTGGAGAATCGTGTCCAGCTCACGAGGTATGCCCTGGAGCAGGGCTGGATCGAGCGTGATTTTCAGAATTAAAATATACAAAGTTCATACAAGACCCATTCTTTAACTCGCGAATGTGTTGATCTTGTACACCCTATTAAAAACAGCTGTCTCCTGAATGCAGGAAACAGCTGTTTAACTTATATAGCGCCAAAATCGATTAGGCCAGTGCCAGCTGCAATGCAGTCAGAACAATCCCGATCATGAAACCGGTCACCGCACCGTTAATCCGAATCCACTGCAGATCCTCACCGAGCTTATCCTCCATCATGGCAATTAGGGTTTTGTTATCCATCTTATCGATATTCTCACGTACGAGCTGGCCGATCTTGGAATGATTACGCTCCAGCAAGGTCGTTACGCTGACTACAATCTTCTGGTTGATGCGTTCCAGAAGCTCAGCATCCTCTTTCACCTCAGCAACAAGGGATGAAATGACCGGAATAAGCTGCTTCTCTACGTAGCTTCCATCTTCCATATAACCCAGCATCTGTTCTCGGAATTCCACCAGCTTGCTCAACACAGCTGATTCTGCGTCCCAGTTCTGAAGCACGGAATTCTTCCACTCTTCAAGACCGCTTGCAACCTTCTTGCTGTGCGCTAAACGCTGGACCTGTACGCGAATAGCATTTAATGCACTGTGTCTGCGAGGGTGACCTTCATACTTCAAATCCTGTACCTGATCATACAGGAAGCGCTGAAGAATACCTCCCAGCCGTTCCTCATTCAAATATCCCATGAGTGCATTCAGAGCAAACTGCATCAGACCGTTAACCTGCAGGGAGTTCAGCGCCCTCATCCCTATTTCGCCGAGTGTATATTGGGTATCCGGTTTAACGAGCCACGCCTCTGCCTGATCAAGTCCGTAGTCCAGAGCCATACGGTCGTATCCCTTACTCGTAATATACTGCTCTGCCTTCGACAGCAGCGGCTCCATCTCTATACGTTCCACCTGACGCTTAAGCTCTTCGGCAACAAGTGGTGCGATCTTCTCCAGCGGTAATGATGAAACGATACGTTTGGCAAGCTTATCAATCGCCTCATGTGTTGTCGTCGTATGAAGCTCTTTCTCTGCCATCTCCAGGATCATTTGTGACACCGGCATTTCGGCAATCTTGGCAGCAATGCTGTCTTTGTTCAGCAGATTGTTCTCTACTGCAGATACGAGGGCCTCCGTAATTTTCTTACGGTTCTTCGGGAGCAGCGCCGTATGTGGTATTTTGAGTCCCAGTGGATGGCGAAAGAGGGCCGTGACTGCAAACCAGTCAGCAAGCCCGCCAACGAGTCCGGCTTCAAAGGAACCGACAAGCATCTTACCAACCGTACTATCTTGAAAGGGCAGCGATGCTGCGAACCCAGCACCCATAATAACAAGCGACCATGCTGCGGCTTTTTTCGTCTGTTTAACCATTTGGGTTGACTCCTTCAACTACTTAATCTATATAGAATACATGTGTAGATCATGCGTATGGATAAAGCTATGTATAATATTCATCTTATCACCACAATTGTATTATTCCAAACTCTGGATAAACAAAAAAACGGGCCGACCTATGGTCGCCCCGTATTTATGCTGAGCCTTAATATGAATCGATCTCGCCGCATGAAAGCTGTACGTCTCCATTCCGCTAAGGCCCAGCTTATTACTCTCATGTTACTACTCTCCACGCTGGATCAGCCGGAAATCATCATAGTGGAATCCTGGTGCAACTACACAGGACACTAGCACCGGCTCATCTCCGAGTGGCCGAGCCATCTGCCATTGTCCGCCTGGCGCCAGTGCCTGAGGATGCTGCCCTGCTACAACGTCTGGGCCCAGAATGAAGGATTCTGTCTGATTCGGATCCCCTTCACCGCTGCCGCCGATGATAAGCTCGAGTGGACTGCCAGAGTGCCACATCCACAGCTCATCGGAATGAACGACGTGCCAATCTGAGAATTCACCAGGGTGCAGCAAGAAATAAATCGAGGTAGCCGCTGGGCGCGCTCCGGAGTATACACCTGGCAGTACGGATTGAGGAATTTGGTATGCCGCCTTCCAGATCTCCTTGTACCAGCCACCTTCCGGATGCGGCTCCATGGAGAGCGCAGCAACCAATGGTGATAAATTACGTTCTGTCATATTCGTTAACCCTGCCTTTTATATAATAATTTCTAACAGCTTCCTTGATACTATAGAGTGTATCATACTAGAAAACCTGGATGCTCTCAAACGAATAGGATCACAAAATCACTTCATTTCCATTCAATAATCCGGCTGCACAGCTGAGACAACAGATTTCCCTCATGGCTAATGACCAGTATACCCAATTCGCGTTCTACAGCCATCTTCTTAACGACATTCCAGATCTGAGCCTGTGTTACAGCATCCAGCATGGTGGTCATTTCATCTGCAATGAGAAATTTCGTGCCGACTCCGAGTGCACGGGCTACGCAAAAACGCTGCAGCTCGCCGCCTGACAGCTCACCCGGTCTTCGTGCAAGCCAGTCCTCTTCAATTCCTAGCGAGTGCAGCAGCTCTCTATCATACACACCCGCTTCCTGCAGCACTTTATGCATGTGCCATCTTGGATTAACCGCGGATTCTGGATGCTGTAAGACCAGCTGAACCGGTGCATAACCTGTATATAAAGACAGCGGCGCGCCATCCAGAAGCACCTCACCCTCAAGCGGCTGTAAATAACCTGCCAGCAGCCTGGCCAGTGTTGATTTCCCAGCACCACTCGGTCCCCGAAGACCCACCATCTCGCCAGAGGAAATAGACAGATGGATATCCCTCATACACCAATCCTGACGACGACCGTACCGAAAACCAAGCTTCTTCGCCTCAAGTTGCATGAATGCATCTCACCTCTCCGCCCCGCAGCACCCGGAGGGGTGGCAGCTCTTCTGTACATTGCCAGGTTGCCATTGGACATCGGTTGGCATACTTACACCCGCTTGAATGAAGTCTTCTATCCAGTGTCAGTTGAGGTCTTGGAGGCATCTTAAAGCCATTATGCGGCAATGCGTTCCAGAGCGCCTTCGAATACGGATGCCTCAGCCGCTCTCCGTTGCCTGTGAAATCTTCCGGCCGTGCAGTCTCTACATTGGTTCCTGCGTAAAAAACAACGAGCTCGTCTGCAATTTGAAGTGCGGATTCAACATCGTGGGTTATCCATAGGATACCTGCCCCTTGGTCGGCAATGGAGCGAAAATGTCTCAGCGTCTCAGACAGTGCCTCCACATGAATACCAGGCGTCGGCTCATCTGCAACAATCAGCTCCGGTTCGCCTGCCGTTGCAATGGATAACAGCACTCGCCTCGCCATACCGCCGGACAGCTCAAATGGATACCGCTCTGTCACATCGGTGGCTAAGCCATATTTACTTAGAATCTCACTCAGTCTCTCATGCATAAGCCTCTTCTTTGTATGTCTTCGGGAGGTGGTAGTGCCTTTCATCTCGATCAGGTCATTACGTTCATTACTTCGTTCAAAGCTGTAGCTTATCTGGGGGCCTACCTTCATCAGAGGGTCGAGGTATTGTACAGACTGTGGTACCAGCGCAAGACGGCTGCCTCGAAGCGCTGTCTGAGCAGCGATATTCAATGGTTTACCGTTATAATAAAGCGTTCCGCGAGTAATCGCATTAGACGGAAGAATGCCCAGAATCGCATGGGCCAGCAGGCTTTTTCCCGATCCGCTCGCGCCGATCACTGCTGTAATTCGGCCTGCTTTGGCGGTCATACTCAGTCCATGGATGACCTCGGTCTCCTCTACCTGGAATAATCCCTTGCCGCGCGCAAATGCGACCGATAAGTTGTCTATTTTGAGCAAAGTCATATCAACTCTATACCCCTCTCTTTATCGCTCAAGCCTGATCGGTTCACTATAGCTTCTAATTCCGTGACCCAGAGTATCAAAAGCAAGCACCGTAAGCACGAGTGCCAGTCCGGGGAAGAAGGCCAGCCACCACATTCCTGCCGATAAATATCGCATTGATTCTGACAAGATAATGCCGATGGCAGGCTGCTGGGGTGATAAACCGAGACCTAGAAAGGTAATGGCCGCCTCATGCAATATCGCATGGGGAAACACGAGGAGCAGACCGACAAGCAGCTGCGGGATCAGATGCGGAAGCATATGATGCAGGGCAACATAGCCCTGTGACTTCCCCATTCTCCGAGATACCTGTATATAATCAGCCGACTTCAGCTGAAGCATGTCAGCACGGATCACTCGGGCTAGCTGCGGCCAGTGTGTGCATGCGATTGCGATAATGACTCCTTTGGCTCCGCCGCCAAAGACGAAGGCGATCAGAATGAGCGATACCAAATGCGGAACACTCATAAACAGATCAATAAACCAGGCTACAGCCTGATCCATTCTTCTGCCCACAGCTGCAAGCAGGCCGACCAGCAAGGCGATAAGACTGGAAGAGGCTGCTGCCATGAGCCCAACTTGTATACTGTAAGCTAGCCCTTTCAAGGTGCGGTTAAACATATCACGCCCAAGCCAATCCGTCCCGAACAAATGCCCGGCACCCGGTGCGAGGTTACGTTCCGTTAGCGACGTATAGGCTGCCTGCTCTGGCAGGAATGAGCCCAAGAGCAGGACCGCAGCCAAGAATCCGGCACTTGCTAGAATTCGAATTAGATTTTTGCCTCGGGTATTCCGTGTTCGTCTGACTCCGGCAGGGGCAGAGGATCGTTCCAGCTGCTGCATTTACACCGCCTCCTTTGTATCGAACCGTGGATCAATCCAGCGGTATAACAGGTCGGCAATGAAATTGCCGGTGAAGACGAACAGTGTGCTGCACAGAACCAGTCCCAGCAGGAGAGGCACGTCGCCGCGAAGCCCTGCTTCAACCGTGGCTTGTCCCAGTCCGGGGTAAGAGAATACCTGTTCCGCCAGTACGGCCCCGCCAAACAGTTCACTAAAGGACGCAAATTGAAGCGTTATTGCAGGCAGCAGGATATTGCGAAGTCCATGACGCCGGAACAGCGTGAAGCCTTGCTCCCCCCTGGCACGTGCATACAGCACGTAATCCGACTCCAGCACATCGATCAGCTTCTGACGGGTGTGAAGCGCAATATTTGCTACTCCCGTTACACTTAGTGTCAGTGCTGGGAGAATCATATGCCGCAGTCTTTCTATGATGGTCACCTCACTGCTGAGCACTCCTGCAGGCACACCGAGTCCGATGGGAAACCAGCCGAGCCAAACGCCAAATACCATCAGTGCCAGCAGGGCGAGCCAGAAGGCGGGTGTGGAAGCGAGCACATAGCAATACCCTTTGACCACATGATCCAGCCAGCTTCCCTTATTCATTGCGGCTAACGAGCCGAGGGCAAATCCGAGCACACCCGAGATCATCCAAGCCGTTCCCATCAGTGCGAGAGAAGCCATAAACAATCCTGAATCAAATCCAGAACCGGCTCCCGATAGATCATGGAAGTCCCAAAATCCCCTTGCAATAGGGATGACAACCACTTGCCGTACCTAACCAGCGGCTCCTCATCTAATCCCCAGCGCTCTCTGATCTGCTCCAGCTGCTCAGGACTTACCTTGATGGCATCTGCACCTACATACGCCATCACCGGATCCACTGGTGAATACTCCATCAGCATAAAGGCAATGAAGCTGACTGCGGCCAGCAGTGATGCAAGCCGGAGCACTTTTTTCAATAGATATAACATCCAGCTGCTAAATGGTACGCGCTGTCCACTGCCCTGCATTACTGCGACCCTTCCCAGGTCCACTCTTCAATATTAGAGGTAATCGGCCATCCATGACCGTGCGGATGGATCTGCTGCTCGCCGATATTCAGTCCTTCACGCACGAGATAGATATGATCGACATTAACGAGCCATGCCCATGGCGCATCCCCTTGGAAGCCAAAGCCAGTCGTTCCATCCCATAGTGCCTTCTGCCAATACTCCCATGCTTCCTCTTCGTCGGTTGCCTTCATCGCTTTATCCATCCACGCATCGACCGTAGGATTACTGTACTGTCCAGCGTTGTAATATCCCACTCCATTTTTGGTACTGGAGTATAGATTGTAGGTTTCAAGCGGATCATGGCTTCCCCACCCGAACAGCACCGGATTCGCATACATCAGCTTCTGTACTTCTTCCCGGCTCTTCCCTTCAACCTCAATCTGAATACCCGCTGACTTCACCATATCGGCTACAGTCAGGGCAATCGACTGTCTGGTCATATCTCCGGCAAAATAATACAGTTTAAAGCTCGCTTCAAGTGCGCCTTTCTCTACAATTCCATCATTATCTGTATCATGCCATCCTGCTGCTTCGAGAATCCGCTTTGCTTCTGCCGGATCCGCATCCTCAAACTGTGCTTCCTCACTGCCCCACGGCAGATCATCCGCTACAGAGTATGCTGGACGACCATACCCCTCAAGCACACCTTCTACCAGCGCCTCTCGGTCAATCGCCACATTCACAGCCTTTCGGATCGCTGCATCAGCGGTTACATCATTGCCGGTCATTATCCCTTCTGAGGTTGTCCCTCCTGCCGGATTGTACGGAAATACAATTCCGCGATTGTCTACGGTTTTCACGGCTTCAAGCTTCATGCCCGGAACCTCTTGTCTGGTAAAAGCGGCAGGAATCGCCGCTACATCCACCGTACCTGCCTGCGCCGCAGCATAGGCCGCGTCCTCTTCCAGGAACAAGAAGGTCAAGCGATTGAAATATGGCTGTTCCCCATAGTACTCCGGATTCCGCTCCACGATGACCTGCTGACCCTTGTCCCACTGCACCAGCTTATACGGGCCTGAGCCGATCGGCTGCTCTGCGTAGCTCTCATCATAAGCATGCTCCGGCACAATGCCGAGTGTAGTCAAAAGCGATATGAACGTTGACTGCGCTTCTACTAATGTGAACACTACCGTGGCAGCATCAGCCGCCTCTACTTTCTCCATGTTGGTTAGATCAATGATGGACGCGCTCTTCGCAGCAGTCTCGAAGGTAAAGACCACATCCTCCGCTGTCAGCGCCTCACCGTCCGAGAACTGGACGTCCTCCCTCAGCTTAACCGTCCAGGTCTTGCCATCCTCGCTTACTGTATAATCCGTTGCCAGATCATTCACCACATTGAGGTCCGCATCCCGTTTAAGTAATGTACTCTGAAACAGTGGAGAACCATATTGCCCCCAGCCTGTTGTCGGGTCATATCCTGCCTCCGTCTCTGTACCGATGGCCAGAATCAGCTCGTCCTTCACATCAAGTGCTGTCATCTGTCCTTGGGTTACTGCATTCTTATCCCCCTGGGTACAGCCTGCAAGAATGATTGAAAATGATGTTGACATAACTAACATGGATTTCAATAACCGAAGCTTCATTGGACCGTTCTCCCCCGTATTTTGTCTATATTCAGATATCGTGCTACAAATTTTACTAATTGTAGCACGATATTCGGAGAGCCATCAACCATATTTTGGATTAAAACCACTGGAGGCGTAATGAAAGTTGACATAAGTCAATCATGCCAGAAAAAAATCAACACGGAGAGAAATCATAAAGCGAATAAAAAAGAGCATAAAAAAGAGGACCCTCATTCACCATTAGGCAAATTTGAAGATCCTCTGCTGATATATAGACTGCAGCTATAACTTAAGAAGCACAGTTCTCACATTCAAAATAACGATTGGATGCGTCCATCGTTTTGAGTAGTTTACCCACGACGACATCCTCCAGGTCTGTAAATTCAAGATCAGCGATCCGCTCACGGACAGCTTCTTTTGCCTTCTCTTCAGACTCCTCTACCCAGCTGAATTCACCGCGGAAGCCAGTGGATTGTAGTTCATATTCGAATAGATAGCGGTTCATCTAATATTCCCTCCCATTTCTATATCGCAGCTTAAAAATACCAATATAATACAATAGATAGTGGTAACCTCTATTGTATACCCCTATATATAGTCTGTAAAGAGGGATAGCCACTTAAATATGTGAATGGGCTTTCTCTTTCTCATCATCATTAAACGTCACAGACAGCTCAGCATAGTGTACACCCTTCTGAACCTGGATCTGTTGATGCAATGAGCGAAGGCTGCTGACAGATCCGCGAACAGCAATGACTTCTAGACACTGATGATGATTGAGATGAACGTGCATATTTGAAATAATGTCTTGGTGATAATGATGCTGCAATTCCATAAGCTTACTCGGCAGCTCACTGGCATGATGGTCATAGACCATCACAATCACACCGGCCACCTGCTCGTCCGAATGCAGTCTTGAAGGCTCAAGCATCGTTCTTCTAGCCAGATCACGAATGGCTTCGGAACGATTCTTATAGCCCTGTTCCAGTATATATTTGTCAAACTGTTCGATCAGCGGCGTCGGGAATGCTACGCCAAATCGAGTCAGCTCATCCTTATCGTTCATGTTGAACCCTCCTGTCCTTCAATTAAACATCATATGAACAGAAGTTTAACATAGGAACGTGGTTTGAAATATAGAAATGAACCCTAATCGCTAACTGCCGCTTCATCTTCTCCGTATCAGCGAGCCGCTTCGCACACCCGGTCCTGCTAATATTTGGCACCCTTCCTGCTCGCTTGCGACCCCGTAGACAATACCAGTGCTATCCGATCCTGTTACCACGAGCAGCCGTCCGTCGGCTCCGAGTCCTTCGAGCTCGGACAGCTCTACACCACGGCATTGATGCAAGCTGACAAGAGAGCCTTGATCTACCTTTGCTGTAATATGTGTCAGCTTCAGATGCTTGGCCTGAGAACATACGAATCCATTTACTGCTTGTACGTGATAATTGTCCACACTTAGATCTTCCACAGGCATTTCAGGGAGACCATTCATGTACAGTGCAGTTTGGGCTCCACTGCATACCACCTCACGAATGGATATATTACGAAAAATCGGCGTCCCCTCGCCCACAGCATAGATCTTCTCATCTCCTCGGCCCGAGCCTTCCTTCCCCTCATAGAAGAGTGAGAAGGAAATGGCCTCCTTCGTTATATCCAGCATTCGGATCCGCTCAATGACAATATCCTCTACAATCCCGCCGCGGCCTCTCGCACTCTTAAAGCGCAGGCCAATATCGGTACCCATAAACATGCAATCGGAGACTCGGACATGCCGAACGCCGCCGGACATTTCACTGCCAATGACAAAGCCGCCGTGCCCATGATACACCGTAGAGTGGCGAATGGTTACATATTCAGTAGGGATGCCGAGCTCGCGTCCCTCTGCGTCTTTGCCTGATTTAAGACAGATGGCATCATCTCCGACATCGAAGGAGCAGTACTCAACGAGCGCATGCCGTACTGAATCGAGATCGAGCCCATCCCCGTTCTGTGCGTACCACGGATTCCTGACATTCACATGGCGAATCGTAACATGCTCACAGGCCCATGGATGCAAGTTCCACGCCGGGGAATTCTGAAAGGTGACTCCTTCCAAGAGCACTCGCTTACAGCGGCGCAGACTGAGTAGATTAGGACGAAGAAATTCATGAGCCGGCTCATAAGCTGCCTTATCCCGCACACCGGACGTATGCAGTGCTTCAGTGAAGGACGCCCCGTTCATCGCCCGTTCGGACGGCCACCAAATGGAGTTCCCTCCTTCACGCTCATTAACGACGCCGCCAGAGGCTACGAGTGCTTCCCAGGCTGAAGCGGTGAGCTTGTTCTGCTTCACAGGTCTCCATGCATCACCGCTGCCATCGAATATACCTTCCCCGGTTATAGCCACATCTGTGAGATTCTCACCGTCCAGCGGAGATCTTGAGCGGATCACCTCACGCCCTTCATAGCTTGATAGGATGAGTGGATAATCCGTATATTCTCTGCTAAACCGAACGAGGGCCCCCCGCTCTAAATGCAGCTCTGTTCGGCTCTGAAGCAGGATCGGTCCTGTCAGCCATATACCGGCAGGGATAATGACTCTGCCCCCGCCTGCTTGCGCACAGGCCGCCAGCGCTGAGTTAATATGATCTGTATTATCGTATAGCCCATTGCCAAGGGCACCAAAGTCCACAATTCGAAATTCACGCTGCGGGATATCCGGAAGTTTAACATGATACAGAGAAGTTTCCGTTCCATCGATCTCATGCACGTTCAGTTCCTTCACAGGCATCAAATCTCCTTTGTACTTATATAATGAAGTTCAAGATTCCATTGCTCTCCCGTGATATATTCGCAGCTTCTCTATCATATTCCTTGCAAAAAAGATCATATTTTTGAAAATATTGCTTATTTATGTTTTAAGACCCATTTTATAGACAATGTCAGCACCTCAATTTCATTATTCCTAACAAGCAACTCACATTCATACAACAAAAGTACTAGATCAATTGCTACTTATGTAATGTTTCATGACAAATAGATTGCTCTACTCTTTGGTCTTATTGTATCATTATATTCATATTTCCTTTATATTCCTTAGATGGATGAGTAGAAATAGAAAAGGGCGGTGATCTCCCATTGATTGAGTTTAAAAATGTTAACAAACATTACGGCAGCTTTCACGTACTCAAGAACATCGACCTCCAGATTAAGGAAGGCGAAGTCGTCGTGATCATCGGCCCTTCCGGTTCAGGCAAAAGCACCTTGCTGCGCTGCATCAATCGTCTGGAGACGATATCCGGCGGAGAGCTGCATGTCAGCGGCGTTCCTCTGCATCAGCGCAAGATCGACATTAACAAATTCCGCAAAGACATCAGCATGGTATTCCAGCATTTCAATCTATACCCCCACAAGAAGGTTATCGAGAATATTACACTGGCTCCCATCAAGGTGAAGAAGGAGTCCAAGGCCGCTGCAGCTGAGACCGCGATGAAATATTTATCCCGTGTCGGCATCGCAGAGAAGGCAAATAGTTATCCCAGCCAGCTCTCCGGCGGACAGCAGCAGCGTGTAGCCATCGCAAGAGGACTCGCCATGGATCCCAAAATCATGCTGTTTGACGAACCCACCTCGGCACTCGATCCCGAGATGATCGGCGAAGTTCTTGATGTCATGCGAACTTTGGCAAACTCGGGGATGACGATGGTGATCGTCACACATGAGATGGGCTTTGCCCGCGAAGTAGCCGACCGGGTTATTTTTATGGACGAGGGACAGATCGTGGAGGATGCTGCCGCAGAACAATTCTTCTCTAACCCTAGAGAAGAACGCGCACGCCAATTTCTCAGCCGTTTAATCCATCATTAATTCATAAATGATAAAAAAAGGGGTGTTTTTATTTATGAAAACGAAGAAAAGATTTAAAGGTTCCAAGCTCTCGCTCTTATTCATGCTTATGTTTGTTATTGTACTCGCCGGCTGCGGCAATGATGAAGCATCGCCAGCCACAGGCTCCTCAGGAACATCAGGCGGCCAGGAAGCATCAGAGAACATAGATACCATCGCAGCGATCAAGGAACGCGGCAAGGTCATTGCAGGTGTTAAATACGACACCCGGCTGTTTGGACTGAAGGATCCTATATCCGGTAATGTCGAAGGCTTCGATATCGATATGGCCAAGGCGCTCGCCAAGAAGATTCTCGGCGATGAGACCAAAGTAGAGCTGAAGGAGGTCACCTCCAAGACCCGGACACCGCTTCTTCAGAACGGCGAGATCGACATTATCATCGCGACGATGACTATTACTGAGGATCGTAAGAAGGAAGTCGACTTCAGCGATGTTTATTTTAATGCAGGTCAGTCTCTGCTTGTAGCCAAGGGCAGTCCGATCACAGGGATTGATAGCCTCAATGCAGATACGACAGTACTTGCCGTTAAAGGCTCAACCTCTGTTACGAACATTAAGGAAAAAGCACCGGATGCCAAAGTACTCGAATTCGAGAACTACCAAGAAGCCTTCACTGCGCTGAAAGCGAACAAAGGCGATGTGCTGACCACAGACAACTCCATTCTTCTGGGTATGATGCAGGACGATCCGAACTACGAAATGGTTGGAGACATCTTCACTGACGAGCCTTACGGCATGGCCATTCGCAAAGGCGATCAACAAATGGTCGATACCGTCAATGAAATGCTTCAAGAGATGAAAGACAGCGGAGAATATGATGAGCTCTATGAAAAATGGCTGGGAACAAGTCCGCCAAGCGCGGAGTAACCCGTATACTCATCCTTTCGTAAGGGCGGCTCGGCCGCCCTTCTTTATTTGCAACTAAGAAGGAGTGAATCCGATGCCAGAAATTGATATAAGTGTGCTATGGCGATACTGGGATGATTTCTCGGCAGGCTTTCTGAATACGCTGAAGATCAGTCTCATGGCGCTGATCGGCAGCTTTCTGATCGGTGCCGTTATCGCTGTATTTCGAATTGCACCCATCAAACCGCTTAACTGGTTTGGTGCGGCCTATGTTGAATTCATACGTAATATTCCACTGCTTACATTCGGAGTGAGGAATCCGAAGTAAATGATCACGGATGAAGATACACTCTTTCCAGCTCACTTGCAGGCAGAGGACGGCTGAAGTAATAGCCTTGAACCTCTCTGCAATTATGCTGGCTGAGAATCTCCAGCTGATCCTTCGTTTCAATCCCTTCGGCAATGACATTCAAATTCAAATGATGCGCCATATCAATGATGCTGGCAACAATCGCTTTATCATTATCATTGTGAGCGATATCCTGAATAAAGGTACGGTCGATCTTGAGCTTGTTAATGGGCAGTTTTTTTAAGTAGCTCAGCGAGCTGTAGCCGGTTCCAAAATCATCCAGACTTATTCTAATACCCAGATTGGCCAGCTCCTTGAGTACGCCGCTGGACACCTCCGGATTCATCATCAGACTTTCCGTAATTTCGAGCTCCAAGTACTTGGCCTCAAGCCCCGTCTGCTCAATAACATCCTTAATTTGCTGTGTCAGGCTCGAATGATAGAACTGATGTGATGACAGGTTGACGGCTACTGAGATCAGAGGCGCCCCTGATTCATGCCAAGACTGCATTTGGCGGCATGCTTCGTATAATACCCTCGACTCCAGCTCCATGATTAATCCGGTATCCTCTGCCACAGGGACGAACAGTCCAGGAGGCAATATCCCCTTCGTCGGATGATTCCACCTTACGAGGGCTTCGACCCCGATAATGGACTCATCATCTGCCCGGATCTGAGGCTGGTAGTGGAGTAAAAATTCACCCCGCTCCAACGCTCTACGCAGGTCGGCTTCCAGCTCTACCCGCTGTTCGACCTGGGCGTTCAGCTCGCAGGAGAAGAAGCGGTAGCCGTTCTTCCCGTTCTTCTTCACCTCGTACATCGCCGTATCGGCATTCTTCATCAGCTGGATTGCGTCCCTGCCATGGACTGAATATACTGCGATTCCAATGCTGGTCGAGACATAATAGTTGTTTCCCTTCATATCATAAGGCTCACTGATTACGGCCATTAAGCGTTCAGCCAGTTCAGCAGCATCTGACTCATGTGTATAATCAAGCAGCAATATGGAGAACTCGTCTCCCCCGATACGTCCTATCACCACATTTTTATCCGTGGTATGATGAACGATCCTCTTGCTTATCTCCTTCAAAAGAAGATCCCCATATAAATGACCCAGCGAATCATTGATAATCTTAAATCGATCCAGATCCATCACCATTAGCGCAAATGGCTGTGACTCACTATTTTCTCTGTCAATCAGATCTGCAAGCACGTTATTAATCAATCTTCGATTAGGCAAGCCGGTCAGATCATCGTGAAACGCTAGAAATTGATTCCTCTCCCTCACTTGCTTCTCATTGGTAACATCTCTAACGATAATGTAGTGTCCCGTTACCTTCCCCTCGATAATGACGGGTACATGCACCATGTTAAGATCAACACGGCTTCCCGACCGATTATAGATCACCGATTCGTAGCTGAGCTTCTCCCCTGCTACAGATTTCTTATACATTTCCCGGACTCTCTCCTGTTCACCCGGGTGAAATATCGGAAGAATCTCTTCAATATGCCGGTTCTTCAGTTCTTCTTCTGCTACCCCCGTGATTCGCTCGACAGCAGGATTAAATCCGATGATGTGATGATTCAAATTGACCGAGATTACCCCATCCTGATTGTTATCATAAAGGGACTTATACCATCGTTCCTGCTCTCGCCTCTCCATCTCCTGATGAGAGAACCTGCGTGACACATACAATCCAATCATAGAGAGACCTAGAGTAAGCATAGCTCCGCCGGCAATGAGATAACCAAGCCATATTTGATCGAGCTGAACCCCTGACTGGTCCATATGAATATGATTCATATCGTACTCAGTCCCCAGCATGCCGATATAGTGCATACCGGAAATTGCAGCACCCATGACGAGCGCACCGGCGAGCTTTTTATAATACCAGCTCTTCGTATACTTTGGATGTTTAACAAAATAAAAGGAGAGCCACAAAGCTGCAACAGACGCCAGAAAAGCAACGAGCACAGATAGGACCACATAAACCCAGTTGTAATAGATGTCAACATCCATAGCCTCCATCCCCATGTAGTGCATAGAGGCAATTCCTGCCGCAATGATGCTCGCCCCTAGATATAATCGCGTTCTGGTCAATGATTCATGTGCTACCAGATACAAGGTGACAAACGAAGCTCCAATCCCGACCACAACAGAAGCCAGAATCAGCGTCAGATCATAGGTAACGGTCAGGTGAGTAGAGCCGGCCATTGTGCCGACAAAATGCATGGACCATACCCCCAGCCCCAAAACAATGGCTCCGTACACAAGCCAGGCCCGATTTGCTCCCTTCGACCTGTTCAGAGTTCCCGCCAATGTCAATACGTTGTAGGATGAGACGACAGCGATCAGATACGAGAATAGTACCAACAATTGGTCAACAGAATGTTCATTGTGTTCCATGGAAGTCCCTCTTTCATTTGTCATACACACCAATGAATAATATATCGTCCAATAAAATGCAAAAAGTAACATCACGAGTCACCATTTAATCAACAAAGAAGCCTTAATTCGTCTAATAACGAACTAAGGCTGTGTTATGTTAAGGATGACGGGCACCGCTGTTGTAACGGTCAAGCGCTTGCTGCTGAATAGCAATGGCCTGCTCAATGTTCATAGATTTCAGCTGCTGTATATAGCTGTCAAACTCGGAGAGCGGCTCAATCCCCATAATTATCTTGAGAGACACTTCATCCACATGCTTGTCGACCTCCTGCATAATGGCAGACAGCTCAGCATTCTCCATCTCCGACTTCGGCAGTGCAGGCAGAAGGTGAAGCGAGGCATCCGTGTCCGCCCAGATCTGAATCGCCTCCTTCTGTTCAGGCAATGTGTAATACTGCTCCAAATAACGAATGTCCTGAACGAACGGGCCAAAATAGCTGGCACGGGTGTACATCGCGAGCGCCTGTGACGGAGAGAGCTTATCCTTATTGTTCAGGATGAGATCCGTATAAGTCGGATATCCATCGATCATCTCGTAGCTCAAGCCTTCCATTCCAAAGTTAAACAGCAGGTGTCCTTCTTCTCCATAGCCGTAATCCAGCATACGGATCGCTGCCTCCGCATTCTGAATACTGCCTGACAGTGCTACCCCGCCGCTGATGCCCACCTCAGGAGCCAGCTGTCCGAACTTGGGACGCATCCCTTCACTAAGGACGGGATAAGGTGCTGCGATGAGTTCTGCTGAAGGTCTCTCTTCCCTGATCTTCGGCAGCCATGTTCCAATACCCGCTCCTGCATTCCATATCGCTGCACCGCTCCTCTCCATCGTCATGTTCATATCCTGGGTTTCGGTATCGGTTGTTGCAAAATGCTGGTCAATGAGACCTTCCGCGTACCACGATCGAAACAAAGCAAGAAACTCCTTATATTCAGGCTCCATCGGACCGAATTTGACAGCTCCGTCCTCCATGTAGAAGCCTTTTCTTATTCCGTAGGCTCCTACGAAGCCCCCGCTCTCAATACCGGATAAAGGGTTTGAATTACCCAGGATCGTAAGCGGAGCAGGTACCCCTTTTTGCTCTTTGAAGGCGGTTAGTACGGTATGCCACTCCTCAATGGTCTCAGGGACAGGCAGCTTAAGCTCATCCAGCCAATCCTTCCTTATAATCGGACCCTGATAGGTGCGCAGCTTATCCTCTGCCTGAATGAACGGAAAGACGTAATAGCTTCCATCTGCCGTCTTGATTTGACGATCAATTTCTGGGTGTTCTTCGAGAAACTGTTTAAAATGGGGGGCATGCTCCTCGATAAGCTCATTTAGTGGAAGGATAATGCCGTCATGAATCGCCTTCTCCGGTCCTCCAGGATAATTCATCCATTCATACTCGATCATATCTGGCAAATGACCGGATGTGATCATCACATTAAACGCCTCTTTACCTTGATTGAGAGGCGGATTCATAAACGTAACATTCACACCTGTTCTCCGCTTCCATTCCTGAAAGAAAGGAATATCCTCCAGATTAGATTTGATACTTGCCGCGTTATTGCTGAGGCCTGCCCAATACGTTAGATGGGCCTCGTTATCCCGTACATCATCAGATTCCGTATGATGAAGTTCAGCCACACTCATTAGAGAAGATTCATTATTCTCCCCTGTACTCAGCATGCAGGCGGACAGCATGAGCATGGTTAGAACAGCCAGAGCAGCGATCCACCCTCGCTGATATCGTAGCAGCCGGCCTCCCATCCATGTGCCTCCTTTCTAATAGAGCTCTTTATATTTGCCAGGCGTAATCCCTTCATACTTTTTGAACACTCTGATAAATGTTGCAGCATCGTTATATCCTACATGCTTGGAGATTTCATTGATGGAATCCTGCTTGGCAGTCATCATCTGCTTGGCCTGCTCGATCCGATATTTGTGAATGCAGTCAAGCAGACCTTCTCCTGTATGCATTCTAAACAGCTTGGACAGATAGCTCCCCTTCAGCTCGAAATGCTCTCCAATCGAATTAACATTCAAATTCATATCCTGATAGTTCTCTTCGATGTAGCTCGTGACCTGTGCCGTCAAACGCACCAGGCTGTCTTCTCTCTCCTGCGTGATACCGAGTGTGCGCTTGGCTGCTGCATAAGAGCAAACCTCCTTTAACAAGGACTCCAGCGCCTCACGCATTTCCTGAATCGTATCACAATCAGTAATGTGTTCAATGAAGCGCGGATTTCGCTCCATGATGCTCCGATCGACCTCGTTAATCGCCTTCATCATGGTAGCCGCAAGGTTATACATCAGACACCGGGCAATGGTTAAGGACATGACCGGCTTGTTAAAGTTGCGATCTGTTATTTCTGTCATATAATCGGTTGCCTGCTCTACTTCTCCGGCCTTGATCAGATTGATCAGCTGCTGCTCGACCTGCAGCGGATAATAGTAGCCATATTGATCTTCCAGGGCTCCCTCTATTCGAATATCCTCATGCTGGATAATTCCACTCTTGCCCAGAACCATCTTATATTCCATCGCATCCACAGCCTCTTGATAGGCTGTAGCTATTCCAATCCATGAGCTGTGCTGCCCGCTGATCGATACGGTTAATTCCATCTCATATCGATAAAGGAACTGCTTCGCTTCTGATGCAATGGCATGAAGATCGGCCGCCGGCTCGCAAGAATCCGCTTTCAAATTTACGAGGCACACCATCATATCATCTACCTCGGCAACATACCCTACATGCTGATGCGTATGCACCAGCTCCTCTGCCACATTGGAAACGATCAGCTGGATGAGCTTTCTTCGTTCGTTGATATCAATACCCGGAAGCTTCTCATACAAGCTCTCTTCATTTTCCACGTCGAACAAAATGACAGCAAAATCCTGCGATTGCAGCGGCATGTGAAAGGAGCGAAAGGCATCCTCATACGGGACCAGTGTATCGGGCCTGCCCTTCAGCAGACGATTAATCAAGTTGGACCTGAGCACCTGTTCATGCTTGTGCAGCTGCATGG
Organism: Paenibacillus sp. TCA20; assembly: GCF_000732325.1. GTDB lineage: Bacteria > Bacillota > Bacilli > Paenibacillales > Paenibacillaceae > Paenibacillus > Paenibacillus urinalis. The sequence continues at coordinate 106,883 of NZ_BBIW01000004.1, read as the reverse complement.
TGATTTCATCATGCTTCGTTCTTGTCTGCAGGACTGCCTCTTGGATAAAACGCAGCTCATTGCCCTCCTGGGGCTCCACCGTTCCAGTATGATCTGTCAGTGCACGCACCAGCTGCTGGATCGGCGAATAATTCCTTCTCATAAAAAACCAGGTAATGAGTATCGCACTGATGATGCTCACGGCGATGCTGATATATGTGAAGCTGCGGACATATTCGGCTTTTTCCCAATAGATCCGGCTTGGGATAATGAGCGCATATTTCAACTCCGATACGGCTGATGGAATATAAAATATTTCCGATTCTCCTGCTGCTGCTGCGGATAGCTCTACCCGTTGCCCCTTCAGGAATGGAGCAAGCTCCGGTGCATCCGGACGAGTGGACATAAGCACCTCGTTATTGTCATTCAGAATGAGCAGCAGCCCTTCATTAAAGCCGGCAATGCTCTCCAGCGGCTTCTGAAACCGGGTCATATCGGCCATAACGACCACGCTTCCGGTATCTCTCCCATTTAAGCCCTTAGGCAGATGTGTTATGTAGGCAATGGATGACGGTAGCTCCGTATTATTTAAATGGGGCAGTACCGTAAAGCGGCTTGGCCCTGGACGCTGAATTGTATCTTTCCAGTGCTCATAGGTGAGATTCCCTGTATCATGCAGCGTGCGAAACGCCGTTTCCATATCCCGCACATTCCCGGAACGGAGGACAGAATGATCGCTGTCCCGAACAATATAGAACTCGTCGATTGAGGCATAAGATGTCTTGTACAGCTTGAACTGCTGAACTAATTGATAGGAAGTATAGGAAGATTCCTCAGGAGAAATATTGGAGTACATCAGTGTCTGCAGGTTCGAATTCCAGGTCATCTCCATACTCAGTCGCTTCATCAGATCAACTTGGTTATCGATCGTATATCTGACTTGCTTCAGAAGCGAATCATTCGCCCGGTCAATCTCGCCCTTCAGTGTATCGCTTGCCTGAAAGTAGATGACAAGACTGATGATGATCGGTATAAAAAGGACTGCCGTGTAAGAAACAAGCCAGGTGACAATGATGCTCTCACGCTTTTGCCACAAATGTTGAATGTTCCTCAATAGTCCATCACCCTATTATTCGTTTTTTTGTGAAGTTCACTGACTGTGGATTACATTATAACGAAACAAGGGCAGGGACGGAATATACAATAAGTACAATACCATGAGCAAAACGTACAATCCGCAGCCAGATGATTAATAAAAATGAACGCAAAAAGCCCGAAGGACAGCAGTTATACTGTCATTCGGGACAGCCCGAAGGACAGCCGCTATACTGTCATTCGGGGATCTGCGCTATATTGAGCTGTATATCCAGCAATACTAGAATATCCGATGCTTCCAACCATTCAGCTTCGCGGTCGCCTCGACGAAGAAGTAATCTCCATATATGAGCGACACGTTGACATTCTCATCCGCAGGACGGTTTCCCGTCCCCTGCAGGAGCATTCCTTCATGGGCACTGTTGTCCCATGTTCCGTAAGACTGATACAGAGAACTGAGGATACGTTCAGCTGCTGCACGATATCCTCTCCCCTGGGTGTCTCCAAGATGTCCCGCCAGATCGATGAGACCCGAAGCTGCACAGGCCCCCGCGGAGCTGTCTCTCGGGATCCCCCCATCCTCTTCCTCTGCTCTAAAGTCCCAGTAAGGGACCCCATCCTCTGGCAGATGAGCGATGAAGAAATTAGCGACACGCTGTGCAGCGCGAAGATACGTCTCATCTCCTGTATGCGTATACGCATTCGTCATCCCGTACAGTGCCCACGCTGCTCCCCGACTCCAGGCCGACTCCGGAGCTGCCCCTTGACCGCCGATTGCATCTGCCCACTCTCCTGTCTCCGGGTTAAACCGGACGATGTGATAAGTAGAGCCGTCCTCCCGAATAAAGTGCCTCACGACCGTATCCGCATGAGCTCTGGCCACATGCATGAACCTTGGATCGCTGCTCTCCTTCGCAGCCCAGAACAACAAAGAGAGGTTCATTGTGGTATCGACGATCGACCATCCTGTCTTATCCGCTTTCCAGGCCCTGATAAAATCCCCCTTCAGATTGAACCTTCCTGCGAGGAAATTGGCCGCAAACAACCCCCTTCTTGCTCCATCCTTGTCGCCTGTAATCGTGTGCTTGATGACCGCTGTCGGCAGAAACTGAAAGCCCACATCATGATCATAACGGTTCTCCGTCAGGAACAGCTGCTCCATTCGTTCATCCCAGCTCCAGGCGGCATCCTTGTACCGCTGCTCACCCGTCATATCATGCATAATCCACAGAATACCCGGCCAGAATCCGGACGTCCACCAATCTAGTCTCGTATCATCGTAGATACCGTCACTCTTCGCCACATGAGGACACTTGCCAGCTATCTTGGGAAGCACCGCATCGACCTTTTTACCGATTTGTTCCCACACCGCCTGATTTGCGGCTGTTTGCACTTGTACCATGAACAATCCCTCCATCCGCTGAATTTGGATACTAGCCTTTAAGCGAACCTACCATGACGCCTTTAACGAAAAAGCGCTGCACAAACGGGTACACGCACAGAATCGGTACTGTTGCGACGATGATTGTGGCATATTTAATCGTTTCCCCAATCTGAAAACGGTCTCCGGCTGAGGCGCCAGTGGACATGCTGTCTGTGGAGTTGGCAATCAGAATCTCCCTCAGCACCAGCTGGAGCGGGAACAGCTCCCGGCTCTTAATGAACACCGATGCATAGAACCAGCCGTTCCATTTATCTACGGCATAATACAGAATCATAACGGCAATGACCGGCATGGACAGCGGAATGATAATACGGAATAAGATGGTAAAGTGGTTGGCACCATCAATTTTGGCCGATTCCTCAAGACTGTCCGGTATGCCCATAAATGCCGTACGCATAATGATTAAGTTAAACGTGCTGATGCTGAAAGGAATAATGGTAGACCAGAGCGAATCCAGCAGTCCGACGCCCTTGACCACAAGATAGAGAGGAATCAGCCCGCCGCTGAAAAACATCGTAAATACGATCAGGAACATGAACACCTTATTCCACATCACATTTTTGCGTGACAGCACGTACGCCCCCAGAGAAGTCATCAGTAAATTCACGGTGACCCCCACCACGACAATGAACAGCGTATTCCGAAACCCGAGTCCAATCCCCGGGTTAGCAAGCACGCTTCGATAAGCATCCAGATTAAAGCCTAGCGGCCGCCACAGAATTCCGTCATTCTGCAGCAGCTTCGCCGCATCGCTGAAGGAAGCGAATAGTACATACAGCAAGGGATACAGCGTCGCTGTAACCAGCAGCAGGAGGAATGTATAATTGATGAGATCAAAGATTCGGTCAAACCAGCCAGTTTCCTTTTTCATATCGCTTCACCTCACCATAGGCTGTTATTACTGACTCTTCGGCTAATGTAGTTGGCTGTCACCAGCAGAATCAAATTGATGACGGAGTTGAACAAGCCCACCGCTGAGCTGTAGCTCCATCCGAATTCCAGAAGTCCCTTCCGATAGACGAAGGAGGAGATGACATCAGCTGTCTCATAGGTCACCGGATTGTACAGCAGGATAATTTTTTCGAAGCCGACATTTAGAAGATTCCCCATCCGGAGTATGAGCATAATCGTGATCGTAGGCAGAATGCCGGGCAGAGTAATGTAGAACATCTGCTTCAAACGGTTCGCTCCGTCAATGCGTGCAGCTTCATACTGCTCTTGGTCAATGCTCGTAAGTGCCGCAATGTAGATGATGGATTCCCAGCCGATCCGCTGCCATATTTCGGACAGAATGTAGATCGGCCTGAACAGCTCGGGCTTCTGGAGCATCGCCTGCCCATCATAGCCAAGCCACATGAATAATCGATTGATCAGACCATCCGCATTTGTAAAATCCGTAATAATTCCGCAGATCACGACCAATGAAATAAAATAAGGCATATACGTAATTGTCTGGACGACCCGCTTGAACCGCCGCTGTCGAACCTCATTTATGAGCAGAGCCAGCAGTATCGGCATCGGGAACTCAAACAGCAGAGAGTATAGGCTGATCAGCAGCGTGTTCTTTAGAATCCGCCAAAAATAGTAGCTGTCAAAAAAATCAATGAAATGCTTCAGACCGACCCAATCGCTGCCGAGAATGCCTTTAATAGGGGTATAGTCTTTGAAAGCAATGACTGCACCGTACATCGGCGTGTAATGAAAAATGAGATAGTACGCGACGACCGGAAGCATCATGAGATAAAGGTATTTATTCAACATGAAATCCCGGATAAACCGGCTTTTGAAAGATCGGGAATGGTTCATGGGGCGGTTTAGTCACCTCATTCTTTTGAGAGTTTATTGATCCTTTTGGTTAACGGTTGTTATAACGCTCCAGTGCGGCCATTTGAATCTCGATCGCCCGATCCAGGTTCAGCTGCTTCATCTTCGCTACATAGCTCTCGAATTCATCTACAGGGTCGGTTCCGAGAATGATCTTGATCGTCATCTCGTCCACAAGCGTATTGATATCATTCATAATTGTGGCGTACTCGGAGCTCTCCTCCGGGTTTGGCGTAATCGGCGGCAGACTGTACTTCTCTGCATCTGTTTTACTCCAGATCTCTATCGCTTCACGCTGTGTCTCAAGCGCAAGATACTGCTCTATATAGCGTCTATCCTGGACAAAAGGTCCGTTGTAGCTGCTTCGCGCATACATGGAAATGGCTTGAGCAGGCGCCAGATTGTCCGGGTTCTTGAGCAGCAATTCCGTAAACTGCGGGTATCCGTCTTCCGTCAGATTGTAGCTGACGCCTTCCTTGCCGAAATTGAAGAACATATGACCCTCTTCACTGTACCCATAGTCGAGCATCTTCACAGCCAGCTCTGGATTCTCAGATGTTGAGGTAACAGCAACCGTTCCCTCCGAGGAATACGCCTGATTCCGCTGTCCAAACATCGGTACCTCTCCCTTGTTTAGGACGGGATAAGGGGCGGCAGCAAGCACAGCTTCCGGATCATTTGCTTCAACGAGCGGCTGCCACTTCCCAATGCCTCCGCCTGTATTACCGACCGTGGCTCCCGTCTCACCGGAGGCCATATTGCTGTCAATCGCTTTCAAATCTGTCGTAGCGACGTTCTTGTCGATCAATCCCTCTGTATACCAGCTGTTGAATAAGCGAAGGTACTCCTTGAATCCTGGCTCTGCCGGTCCAAATTTCACCTGTCCATCCACCTGATAGAAGCCTCGCGTGACACCAAATGCACCTAGAAATGCACCATTTCCTGAATCATTAAAGAATCTCGGTTTACTGACGACGGAGAATGGAGCAGCGGCACCCTTCTCTTCTTTGAAAGCACGCAGCGTCGTTGTCCATTCATCAATCGTCTCTGGAATAGGAAGGCCCAGCTCATCGAGCCAGTCTTTACGAATGATGGGCCCTTGGAATACACGCAGGTACTCGTCCTCTCTAATGAACGGAAAAGCATAATAACTGCCGCTGTCCGTCTTCACCATCTTGTCGATCTCCGGATGCTCCGAGAGGTACTTCTTCAAATTGGGTGCGTACTTGTCTATAAGCTCATTCAGCTCAATAATGTAACCGTCTTTGATCGCCTTCTCTGGCCCCCCCGGAAATCCGAGGAAATTATACTCAATCATGTCTGGCAGATCCCCGGAGGCAAGCATGACATTGAGTGCCTCTTGAGCCTGTCCGGATGGGGGAGCGGTATAGGACAGCGGAACTCCGGTTGCCTTTTGCCACTCCTGAAAAAAAGGAACTTCATCGTGTGTAGCCTTGACTCCTATGAGGTTCCCTGGAAGCTCGCCCCAATAGGATAGTGTCACGTCGGTTTCGATTGGATATGTCGTCTCTTCCGTGACCACCGGAGCTTCTTGATCTCCTTCATTGGGTTCCTCCGCACTTCCTCCATTTCCAGTACAGCCGATCAATAAGGATGACATCAGCGCCATCACAAGCGTAGAAACAAACCAACGTTTCATGTACCCAACCCCCACTTTGATTGAATTGAATTGCTGTATTGACAGGTTAAGGGATGGCCGCCAGAGCGCGATATGTGCAAATCATCAAATGGAGTGTTTATTTTGTTTAACTGAACTGACCATTTCGCAAATGCAATAGACAAAAACTCAAAAAGCGATGGAATGGCTCCTTCGAGAATACCTAGAGGTCACCTAAATTTGCTTCCAAGCGCAATGTTTCTGGCTAACGCGCGTTTCTATCAGGTGCCGGGTGGTAATAATTGAGAAATCGGAACATATTAGGCCCGTACTTGAATAGGAGGATTTGAATATATGAATGACATGAATCAGGAATTTACTGCAGCAGAGCTGCCGAAGAGCCGGGAATCGTTATGGCGTGGAACCGTCTCTCTGCCTTCATTTGAACGTTTGTCTGAGAACCTGAACACAGAAGTAACAGTTATTGGTGCCGGTATGACGGGGATTACTACCGCATATCTTCTCGCCAAGGAAGGCTATAAAGTTGTCCTTATTGAGGCAGGCTCAATCCTGGATGGAACGACAGGTCATACGACCGCGAAGATTACTTCCCAGCACAACCTGATTTATCACGAGCTCATTCAACATTTCGGCCATGAGCAGGCCCGACTGTATTATGAGGCCAATGAGGAAGCACTGCGTTTTATTCGAAGTGTCATTACCGAAAAAGAAATCGACTGTCAGCTGACGGAAGAGGACGCGTATGTCTATATTCAATCGGAGAATGATCTAAAGAAGCTGAAGGACGAATTCGATGCCTATCAGCAGCTGGCTATTCCCGGTGTGTGGCATGATAAGCTGCCGATTCCGGTACCGGCTGTAGCGGGGATCAGTGTGCCGAATCAGGCACAGTTCCATCCACTCTCTTATCTCAAGAAGCTGGTTGAAGAGCTGATCCACCTCGGCGTTAAGATCTATGAAAAAACGACGGCTGCTGACCTCAAAGAGGAGGATAACAAGGTGACCGTCATGCTGGAAAGAGGCGGCCATCACATTACAAGCGAGCATGTGGTCGTGGCAAGTCATTTTCCGTTCCATGATCCACGTATGTACTTTGCCCGTATGCATGCAGAGCGCTCCTACGCCATTGCTGTGGAGCCGGAAACGGAGTTTGAGGGCGGCATGTATGTAAGCTACGACAAGCCGGAGCGCTCTGTCCGCTCTGCACTGTACAATGGCAAGAAGCTCCTCGTTATTGGCGGAGAGAATCATAAGACGGGTCAGGGCATCAGCACACATCAGCATTTTGAAGAGCTCGTTCGGTTTGCCGGACAGCATTTTGGTGTGAAAAAGGTGCATTTCCGCTGGTCTGCACAGGACCTGGTCACCATCGACAAGATGCCGTTCATCGGACCGATTGGCGGAGCTTATGAGAGGGTGCTGGTCGCCACCGGCTTCCGCAAATGGGGGATGACAACGAGTACTGTTGCCGGCAGACTTCTGACGGATCTCATCGTCGGCCGCCACAATCCTTATACAGAATTGGTTGATCCCGGCCGGTTCAAGGCTGATCCTTCGATTAAGAACGCCGTAAAGGATAATCTGGATGTAGCCAAGCATCTCATCTCGGGCAAACTGGGTCTCGTTCACAAGAAGATTGAGGATATTCAGCCTGGTGAGGGTGCTGTTGTACGACATGAAGGCAAGCGCGCCGGAGCCTATAAGGATGAATCCGGTACGCTGCATCTTGTCGATACGACATGCACCCATCTGGGCTGTGAGGTGGAATGGAACTCGGGCGAATGCTCGTGGGACTGCCCTTGCCATGGCTCGCGGTTTGCTTATGACGGATCTGTGCTTGAGGGACCTGCAGTGGAGCCTTTACCTAAGCTTGATGCACATCAGGCTTAGCGGCTTGTTCAAAATTTGAATTGTCTTGTTTCTAATAAGCGAAATCATGGTAGATAGATAGCATGAACTTAAGAAAAAACAACTTAAGGTCATAATATCAATAGATAGCATGAACTTAAGAAAAACAACTTAAGGTCATAATATCGATAGATAGCATGAACTTAAGAAAAACAACTTAAGTTCATAATATCGATAGATAGCATGAACTTAAGAATTGATTTCATTTTCAGCTTATTATTAGGAGGCATTTCATATGGATTTACAAACTGGCAAACTCTATTGGCCTGCTACAGTGAGCAGTCCTCCCATCTATCCTCCGCTCACTGAAGATATTCAGTGCGATGCGCTCATTATCGGCGGGGGCAGTTCAGGCGCCCAGAGTGCGTATCAGCTTGCGAGACAAGGCCTTCATGTCGTCGTGGTTGATAAACGAACGATTGGAGGCGGAAGCTCAAGCACCAATACGGCACTCATTCAGTATGCCGGTGACAAGATGCTTACAGAGCTGGCAGCGGATTTTGGTGAAGCGAAGGCTTCTGCTCATTTGAAGCTCTGCAGACAAGCCATTGACGACATCGAGCAAGCCTGCAGTCAGCTGCCGGATGCAGCTGATTTCGTTCGCAGAGACAGCCTGTATTACGCCTCATCGGAAGCTGATGTACCTGCACTTAAGCAGGAGCATGCTCTACTGAAGAAGCACGGATTCGATGTGGACTTATGGGACGAGTACCAGATTGCAGCGAAATACCCGTTCCGTAAATCCGGCGCTCTGTACTACAAAAACGATGCGGAGATGAATCCGCTAAAATATATTTACGGCTTGTTTGAAGAAGTCAGAGGGATGGGCGGCAGTGTGTACGGAGGAACCGAAATTACCGGCAAGAAGTTCGGTACTGATGAGGCCGTCTTCTATACCAAGAGCGGACATCAGATTCGTACGAAGTATGTTATTATGGCTGCCGGTTATGAGCAGATGGAGCTGACGCCGAACGCCAATGCCACAATTACCAGCTCATACGTGGTCATTACGAAGCCTGTTGCCGATCTGAGCAGCTGGTACAAGCGAACGCTTCTATGGGAGACGGCTCGTCCTTACATGTATATGAGAACAACACCGGATGATCGAATTATTGTCGGCGGCATGGATCAGGAGACCCATCGCTCCGTGAGCAGGGATGCGCATATTGAGTCCGGACGAGATCAATTGATGAAGAATCTGTCCGAGATGTTTCCAGAAATTAAGACCGAACCGGATTACGTGCTCGGTGCCTTCTTTGCCGGTACGCTTGACGGTCTTCCGATGATTGGCCGAAGTGATGAGTACCCGAACTGCTTCCATATCATGGCTTATGGGGACAATGGGACGGTATACAATATGACCCTGTCCCGCATTGTCACCGACATGATAACGAAGGGCAGCAGTCCTCACCTCGACTTGTATCTGCGCTCGAAGCCGCCGCGTAAGCAAGCCCAGTAGTAATCAAACAAATGTGAATAGACCGCCTGCAGCTGCTGCAGGCGGTCTTTCATTTGTCCACATATGATTATTTCCGACTTCGATGGAAGTTTTAGTGCATGATGTGGTTCTGCTCCTGATCCCTATTTTCATCAATGTAGTCCCACTTTTTAAGTTTAAGCATATATGACATTCGAATTAATGCCCGGACCAGCATTTGAATACTTCCCAGTATAAATAGACAGGTACCGATCAGCTTGACTTCCGGATAGAACAAGCAGAAGCTGCCGGCAAGAAACAAGAGTGATGTGGCAATTTCGCTAACCATATGCGCGATTTCATAACGATTGCGAATCTGAAGTCTCTTTCTGGATCGGGGTGATCTTCTACGATAGAAATGCAGACCGATCCTTCTTTTCTTAGAATGCTTCTTCTGGGAATGTTCCTGTTTATGTGAGCTGGGCTCCTTCGCCTCTTGATGGTTGTGGTTCATGTACGATCTCCTCTCCTTCTCTGCTTACCTTACCCGTAGGGGAGAGTTTCAAACGGATGAGCCGCTTCATAAATTTCACTACCTTGCATTATTCAGTACTGAGTGTTAATATTTACCTGTTCACTACTATATAATAAACAGTACTAATCTAAATTTAGTAATTATATTTAAAATGATGGCCACGGAAAGGAGACTCGAATCTGGTTGAATGTGAATATCCAATTTAAAAAAGGCGCATTAGAGCTGTGCGTTCTTGTGCTGATCCACCGTAAAGACCGTTATGGATATGAGCTGGCTCAAGCCGTATCCAGGCATATTGAGATTGCCGAAGGCGCCTTGTATCCCCTGCTTCGCCGATTAGTCGCAGATGGGTACTGTACCACCTATCTGCGTGAATCTAACGAGGGGCCTCCGCGTAAGTATTACAGTTTAACGGATTCTGGACTTGCCTATATGCTGAATTTGGAGCTTGAATGGAATGTATTTGTGTCCAGTGTTACCAATCTACTGAAGGAAGGATATAGCGAATGAACAGACGTATGTTTATGACGGCTCTGGAACGCGAGCTTAGGCTGCTTGACGAAGGTGAACGGATGGAGCTGTTAAGTGATTACGAGCAGCATTTTGAAATGGGCTTAGCTGAGGGCAAGACGGAAGAAGATATTTCTAGAGAGCTGGGTCATCCAAGAGAGCTGGCGCTGGAAGCCCTCGGTGATCGGTATGCTCCCCCAGCACAGGAGGCCGCTTCACCTGGGTTCACTTACAATAACGCCTATGGTGCATCTAACAATGCCGGTGTGCCATTCACAGCCAGTATGCCATATGTGACAGAATCGAGATCAAGCCACCGCGCTTTCCGCAGCTTATTCTCTGCCATCGGCATGTTCTTTCTGAATCTCATCTTTGCCCTGCCGATCTTTGCAACCGTATGGTCCGTGTGGCTGGCTGTTGCCTTAACATCAGCCGCTGGTATCCTTGCTCCATTCCTTGCCCTGGCCGACTTTATGTTCCAGGAGCAGCGTGTGATCTGGGCAGAAGCGTCCGTTAGTATCACCATGCTTGGAATAGGTATCCTGCTCAGCATTTTCTCGCTGTGGGCCGCCAAGAAGCTCGGAATGCTCACACGGAGTTATGTTAGCTGGAATGTCAAAGTGGTGAAAGGAAGGGACCAATAAATGAAGAACTGGTTGAGATTTGGCATAGCCTGTATTGCTGTCGGCGTTGTCGGCATGTCCATATTCGGTTTTGAATTTGGAGATGAACGGATTGCATACGAGAAAGAGCTCGCATTTCCGGAAGCAGGCATCCATTCCCTTGTAATGAGGACCGATAGCAGTACGAATATTAAGTTTGTACCGACTGAGGAGGATCAAATTACCGTATTGTTCACAGGCAAATGGCATCAGGATGCCATAGATCGAATTGAACAGACCGCGCCAGAGGGCAGCACACTTACAATGGATACGACAGCGGAGGATTCTTTTCAATTTCTGTCCTTTAATCTGGATTTCGCAGACAATCATATCGAGGTTCGGATGCCCTCAGACAAAATGCTAGATGAGCTTATTGTTGACAATATATCAAGCAGTAACGAAATTAGCGGAGTCAAGGCACAGCATGTTTCTATTTCATCAACCTCAGGCGATTTCGAGCTCGAAGATGTTCAAGCCAGTCAACTGGCCGTGAGTCTCTCTTCAGGCAATCTGGATATGAAGAATGTCATTGCCAAGGAAAGTGCAAGCTTTGAGATGATCTCTGGAGATATTGAGCTTGAGGACCTCACTTCAAGTCAAATTGCAGTAAAGCTCCAGTCCGGTAGTATAGAGGCGGCGGCAATACAGGGTCAGGTGGAGGTTAAGTCCACTTCCGGGGATATCGAAATTGACGATCTGCACGGAGACGCCAGCATTGAAGTACAGTCCGGGAATGTGGAAGTCAGTCAATCGGTGATCGGAAACTTAGATATCCGAGCCGTATCCGGCGATGTCGAGGTTATAGCAGCACCTGATTTTGCCGGATTCTATGATGTTCAGGCCATATCTGGAAGCATCCATGCTCCTGATTCACCAAGAACCGGAACAGAGCTCATTAAAGTGCGCACCACTTCCGGAAATATTCAAATCGAACAGCCGTAAGCTTCAATTATCTTGCATTGAGGTTCGCCAAAAAATCCATACTATATGAATCCATTTCATGAATCCATTCATGATAGCAAAGGGAGAGATTAGGTATGGATTTGCAAAGCGGTAAATTATACTGGCCTACAACTGTTGTTCAGCCTCCTTCCTATTCCAGGCTGGAAGAGGATATATCCTGTGATGTACTCATTATCGGCGCCGGCAGCTCAGGCGCACAGTGTGCCAATATTCTGGCTGGACATGATCTATCTGTGGTCGTGGTTGATAAAAGAAAAGCAGGTGCAGGCAGCACCAGCACCAATACAGCATTAATACAGTACGCAGGCGAGAAGAGCTTCGTATCACTGAGCAACTCCTTCGGTGAAGAGGTGGCGGCACGTCATCTCAAGCTGTGTGAGGCATCCATTAACGATATTGAGCGGGTGTGCGCTCAGCTGCCATTCGATTCAGAGTTTATAAGACGAGACAGTCTGTATTATGCCAGCTGCAAGGAGGATGTTCCTGCCTTAGCCGAAGAGCACGCCCTCCTTCAAAAACACGGGTTTCAAGTTGATCTGTGGAATGAGAAGCAGATATCTGGACTTTACCCTTTTCAAAAAGACGCTGCACTCTATTATTATAACGACGCCGAAATGAACCCTTTAAAGTTTGTTTACGGGCTTCTGGAGAAGGTCAAATCTCAGGGAGGGCGCATCTATGAGGAGACAGAAATTGTAGGTAAGCGTTTTGAACAGGATTATGCTCTCTTCTATACCAAGGAACGCCGCGAAATTCGTGCAAGACATGTCATTATCGCTGCCGGATACGAGGATAAGGATTTCAAGACAGAGAAGAATGCTGTTCTTACGAGCTCCTATGCCGTCATTACCCAGCCAATTGACGATTTCACCAGCTGGTATAAGCGTACCTTGATCTGGGAAACCGCGCGGCCCTATGTATATATGCGTACAACTGCGGACAACCGGATTATTATCGGAGGTATGGATAAAGACACGACCTATGCGGCAACAAGGGATTCCAAAATCATGGCAAGCAAGGACAAGCTGATTCAGGAATTCAACAAGCTGTTCCCTGACATGAATGTGGAACCAGAATATTTTCTCGGAGCGTTCTACGGAGGCACGCATGATGGGCTGCCCATCATCGGTCAATACGAAGGCTACCCTCACAGCTATGTCATTATGGCCTATGGAGATAACGGGACCGTATACAATGGAGTCTTAGCCAAAATTGTCTCCGACCACATCGTTACAGGATCAAGCCCTGACCTCGATATCTATCTGCAGAACAGACCGTTAGTCACCTACTAAGTCAGTGCTTGTCCAGTCCAATATATCATTAGTCAACATCAAAGGGAGACATGCATCATGGATCTGCAGAGCGGCAAATTATACTGGCCAACCACGGTCCGCAATCCTCCTGTTTATCCGTCTTTAGCAGAGGACATTCAGTGCGACGTTCTAGTGATCGGGGCGGGAATATCAGGAGCTCTGTGCGCCTATCATCTTGCTGAACGGGGGTTAAAGGTTGCTGTCGTAGACAAACGCAGGATCGGAGAAGGCAGCACCAGTGCCAATACCGCTGTTATCCAGCTATCAGGTGAGAAGAGCTTCGTGACACTGGCCAACCACTATGGTGAACAGATCATCTCGCGGCATATACACCTGTGCTGGCAGGCGCTGAATGAGCTTGAAGACATTTGTACGAAGCTGCCGATTAATGCACAGTTTGTTCGCAGAGACAGCCTGTATTACGCTTCCTCTACAGAAGACATTCCTTCCATTCATAAGGAGTATGACTTCCTGAGCAGGCTTGGACTTCCAGTCGAGTTGTGGAATAGGGAGCAGATCAGAGCTGTGTATCCTTTCGACAAACCGGCTGCCCTGTACAGCTACAACGAGGCAGAGCTGAACCCGCTCAAATTCGTGTATGGATTATTGGAGAGGGTGAAGTCTCTCGGCGGCTCCATTTACGGTGAAACAGAAATTACAGGAAGAAGAAAGGATCTGAAGGAAGCTGTCTTTTATACGGCTGCTCCTCACCGGCACCAGATCAAGGCCCAGCATGTCATTATCGCTGCAGGGAATGAGAACCGTGATTTTCAATCCGAGAAAAATGCTGATATGATCAGCTCCTATGCTGTAATCACCAAGCCGGTACCTGACCTCTCCAGCTGGTATAAGCGCACATTAATCTGGGAAACCGCACGTCCTTATGTCTATATGCGGACCACACCGGACAATCGTGTCATCATTGGTGGAATGGACAAAGATACCACCATCCCTGAGGCCAGAGATACCAAAATCATGCGGAGCCGGGACAAATTAATGGAAGCCTTCCACAAGCTGTTTCCAGAGATCCCGGCAGTGCCTGAATATTGGCTTGGCGGATTCTTGAGCGTAACGCATGACGGTCTTCCCATGATAGGCCGGTATGAAGCGTATCCACACTGTCACATGATGATGGGCTATGGGGATACAGCCATTGTATACAATGCCGTCTTATCCAGAATATTGGCCGATGTCATTACAGAAGGATCTAGTCCAGACCTCGGCATCTATCTGAACACCAGACCTCTTCATACGGATTAACTCCCAAATAAGCAGGCGGCAGCCATGAACGAGAGATAGAGTTCCTGGCTGCCGCCTGCTTTGGTATTCCCTAAATGTTAGGTTGTTTCATTCACTGAAATCGATGATCATGGGCATTGCATTAATAAATAGTCGGCACCATGCCCCCATCCATACGGATCGGAGAGCCTTTAAATGCGGAGGCATAAGGACTGCATATAAATGCAGCCAGTCTGCCAATTTCCAGCGGTCTGATAAATCACTGAATCTCCGATTGGGGTAGATTTGACGCCATAAATTGTCTCTCCTTTTCCGAAAAAGACATCTTATCGTCAGCATAAATCCCCTCGATGATCTGCTGCACATTTTCGGAGAGCGTTGGTCCCGGCATAATCGTATTGACCGTTACTTCAGTGCCTATCGTTAATTTGGACAGACTTTTCGATAAGGACAGCAGCATCGATTTGGTCATGCAATACTGCGGCATCTGACCTGAAGGCATCACGGCCTCCTCACTCGCAATAAAGATCATGCGTCCAAAATTATTTTTCAGCATTCGAGGTAAATAAAATTTAGACAGACCGTTGGCTGCAAGCACATTTGTACGGAAATATTTTTCCCAGGTTGCGTCATCCACGTCCTCATATTGCATAATTTCATAGATCCCCATATTGTTAACCAAAATATCCACATGCGGATATTTCTCAAACAGAGTCTCTCTCTGTTTCATATCTACAATGTCGGCAGCCGCATTTTGAGGAGAAGTCGTTGGAAATTGCGACCGAATTTCGTTAACGGTTAGTTCTACCTCTTCGTTATTCCTTCCATTAATAAGTACATTCACGCCTTCTCTAGCAAGTTCAATAGCAATGGCCTTCCCTATACCTTTCGTTGAACCCGTGATCAAAGCCGTCTTGTTGTGTAATCCCATATCCATAATGCATTTCCCCTAAAATTGTGGTGACATAGACTCGCAAATCCATCTATGCGATAGGGATTATATTACCTTATGAAGTTAGTCATGCATCTAGCTCATGGCGTCAAGCTTCTTGCATTACACGCCAATAAACATCTTCTTCCCGCCATTTAGATATTCGGAGCGCCAATGAGAAGGGGTGTCCCCTTCCCATTGACGGAAAGCGCGATAAAATGAATTCTGGTCCTCGTATCCAACCAAGAACGCCACTTCTTTGATCTCGAGCGAGGGATCGGCCAAATATTCGATTGCCTGCTCATGTCTCGTTTGCGTTAATAGCTCCTTATAACTCGTACCTTCGTCAGTAAGCCTCCGCTGAAGTGTTCGGTCGCTCATATGGAGCTCCTTCGCCACCGTCTGCATGTCGGGCCGGCCTCCCATAAGGCTCCGTTTCATCATCCACTTTACGGTGTCAGTAAGGGAGCGGCGGTGCAGCAGTTCCTCATCCAGCGTTCGATCCATCACCGGGGTCAGGATATCGAGCAGCTCTTCGTTATATGATGTAAAAGGAAGATCCAAGTCCCGTTGCCACAGCGTAATCCGGTTTCTGTCTCCACCTACCCGGACAGGACATCCGAAATAATCTTCCAATGTCTGCACATTACCCATGGGCTGTACAAATTCAACGCAGCGTGCTGTCAATTCACGCCCTGTTCCCCGGCGCCCCAGCTCCAGAAGGTAGGCTAGCGTAATGCCCACCAATACCGATGGACCAGGCGCGTCCGTATGCTGCCACTGCAGCTCGACAATGCAGTCCTCGCCTGCCTCGGTAATACGCAAGCCCTCAGGAGGACACATTTGTTTGTACCTTGTCATGCGATATAGAGCATCTCGATAATTGCGGGCATGGTATGTCGCCAGCACAGCCGGCGGATATTGTGCGGTTTCGAAGGCTTGGGCAAGTCCAATGATACTTTCGGCCGTATCCCCTGCTAGATCTGAATAAGCCTGCCATATTGCAAAGTACTCGCTAGTGGTGACTTTTGGCTCCGTGATGACCGTAAGCGGCAGTCCTGCTCTGCGAGCTACATCCAGAGGAGCAATTCCTAACGATTTGAGTCCGGACCAGAGTCCCGATGGAAATTTAATATGCGCAGCAGTTTGTGATGTCATATACAAGCCTCCTTGTCTACTTAAGCCTAATTCCCTCCCATCAGCTGAGCTAGCACTAATCCTTCTAAAAACAGACACAAAATTGTCACTTATGAAGCAAGCTGTGTGTCATATATCATAACCTTTATGTTGTTCTAAAAAAGGAAGGATGTATGGAATTGCCTAGTAATAAGAAAGAAGGAATGATCTTTGGACTGTTTATGTGTTTTGGAATGGTCCTGATCATGTCACTGTATAACACAGCTTTAGTCGGATTCTCCACATTTCATGTCCAAACGTTTGCCATTCAATTTGTCATAACCTTTATTGTCGCTTTTCTCGCAGAGTCTGTCGTGGAACCCAAGGCGCGTAAATTGGCATTATCTCTGCCTTATGATAAATCGAAGCCCATTAACATCATTCTGGCCATTGCCGTGTGTATGGTCCCGATGATGGTGCTCATCATGTCTGTCTATGGCATGATTCTGAAATCCATGATGGTAGGAATTGAAGGTTCTATCTTCACAGCCTACCTCAAAACAGTCGGTCTGAACATTATCGTTGCACTCCCGGCACAGCTGCTGATTGTGGGACCGATCTCACGGTTCTTGCTAACGAAGTTTGTTAAACCAGCACCTCAGCTTCAGCCGGAGTAAAGCGAATAAATAAGGAAGCAGGCTGCCCTCGGCAGCTTGCTTTTTTTAATACAAATTAAAGAGGAGCACCCTCTCTTCTTCTCATACCAGATTATACTAGACTCAGGTCCAGTATAATTCACTTTCTCAAGACCGATTACAGCGTATAACAAGTATGATAAGATTCTGTTTAGATAAAATTTAGAGGGAAGGAGTGTCTCGCCTTGAGTATTAAAAACAAAGCAAGTTTGTTTGCCCCGCTGCTCATTATCGTCGGTGTGTTCCTGCTGCTGAACTCAGGTAAACATCTCGGAACCGGCTCCATCTTCGCCTATTTCTGGCCGTCCTTTTTCATCATCCCGCTGGGCATCTTTTTTCACTGGCTATATTTCTCGCTGATCGGAAGAGGCATCGGGCTGCTTGTACCCGGAGGGATCCTGCTCGTCGCAGGACTGACCTGCCAGATTGCTATTGTAACCGACAGCTGGATTACGATGTGGCCGGGCTTTATCCTTGCTGTCGCAGCCGGGCTATTTGAGCTGTATTGGTTCGGCGGGCGAAATAAATATTTGCTGATTCCGATCAATATTCTGACCGCCTTGTCCTTCGTCTTCTTCATTGCGTTCTCGCTTGGCTCCATGCTGAATCAATTCTCTGTTATCCAGCCTTTCATTGCGCTGATTCTCATCGTAGCTGGAGTATTGGTTCTGTTTCGCCGCAAAAAGAAGCCGCATTTCTATTGATGTCTGACAGAATTCTAGTCTGCTATGGCTACATATAACATCGGCAAGCCTCTCCTCGATTTAGGGCAGAGGTTTTTTGCTTTGAAGAACTATACCCTTTAGAATAGTAAGTGGAGAACTTATCCATAACGCATTTAAAAAGGAGGCAACTGAATTGACTAAAGCAACGCAGCTCGGTAAATCAGAACTGTACGTAAATCCGATCGGACTTGGAGCAAACGCGGTCGGAGGACATAATTTGTACCCTAACCTGGATGAAGAGGCGGGAAAAGAGGTCATTCGCACTGCTATCCAGAACGGTGTTAACCTGATTGATACAGCCTTTATCTATGGCCCAAGACGCTCGGAAGAGCTGATCGGACAGGTCATTAAAGAGATGGGAGCCCGTGATCAAGTCGTTATTGCGACCAAAGGCGCCCATGATGAGAATAACAAGTTTGCACCCAACAACTCCCCGGCATTTCTGAAGCAGCAGGTGGAGGACAGCTTAAATCGACTCCAATCGGATTATATTGATCTGTATTATATTCACTTTCCAGATGAGGACACGCCGAAGGATGAAGCCGTTGGGGCACTGAAGGAGCTTAAGGACCAAGGTAAAATTAGAGCTATCGGGGTATCCAACTTCTCTACCCAACAGCTGAAGCAAGCGAACAAGGATGGTTATGTGGATGTCCTTCAATCCGAATATAATCTGCTGAATCGCGAGGTAGAACGTGAAATACTGCCTTATACTGCGGCCAATCAGATTACCTTCATCCCTTATTTCCCGTTAGTATCAGGCCTTCTTGGCGGCAAATATACGAAGGACACCCAGTTCAATGATTTACGGAAAGATAATCCGGAATTTCAGGGGGAGCGCTATCTGCATAACCTGGAAAAAGTAGAGCAAATTCGCAAGATTGCAGATCAAAAAGGTGTTGAGGTCGCTCATCTGGTGCTCGCATGGTATTTGACGAAGGACTCCGTTGATGCACTCATCCCTGGCGCGAAGCGGCCTGAACAAGTACTGAACAACCTGAAGACACTGGAAGTGAAGCTGAACGAAGCAGAAATCGCACAGATCGGCCATATCTTCTCTTAGTCTCAATCCATTTATACCAAGCTCGCAGTCACGCTGCGGGCTTTTTTATGCAGAAAATCAACCTATATTTGGTGTTTTTTCTACTATCCACTCTATTATTCCATATAATGAGGTTGGCACCATATCCCTCTTTACGGTAAAATTTATATTTGGCACTTCCTTCCTGAAATTTGAATAATTATCAAGTGAACTTATAAACGAATTCATGATCAATTTGAGCTTGCTCAATCAGAAATGGTGGAAACAGAAAAAACATGATGTACACAGACTGGCTATATTGGCTATTCGTACTCGCAGCAATTGTCCTGTACTATATCAGCCCTCATCGGATTAGACCGCTTGTACTTATTACGGCGGGGATTTCATTTTATTCCTATTATGCAGGCTTCTTTGTCCTACTGCTGCTCGCAGAGGCGATTATTGCCTTCCTGCTGATTCATAGCTCCTTGAAACGTGGTAAACGCTGGATCTATCCTGCGACCATCATGTTAATCATCCTTGTACTCGGATATTTCAAGTACGGCAGCTGGCTCGGCAGCATGGTGAACAGCTTATTTGGGTTTATAAACGAACCTTCCCTTCCTACCGTAGATGATCTCATACTGCCGCTAGGGATTTCTTACTTTACCTTTGAGCTGATTCATTATGTCATTGAGAAGAAGCGTGGAAATCTTCCGCAGCATAAGCCTGTGGGCTTCCTGGCATTTCTCTTCTTCTTTCCAACGATGGTGGCTGGCCCGATCAAGCAGTTTCAGCAGTTCTACCCTCAGCTGACCGCCGCTTTTCAATGGAAGAATGTTCGAATCGGCGTCCTGCGTATCGGGATTGGATTATTCAAAAAGCTGGTGCTCGCCGCCTCCCTTGACATTCTTGCTCAGCCTATTTATTCGCCGGAAGGAATAAGCGGCGCGGATACCTGGACATTATGGGTATCGCTGATCGCCTACACCTTTGTTATCTATTTTGATTTCTCGGGCTACTCTGATATTGCAATCGGGACGGCACGTTTATTCGGGATCGTTATACCAGAGAATTTCCGTAATCCCTATCTCGCCCGCAGTATTGCCGAGTTCTGGAACCGCTGGCATATCTCGCTGGGCTCCTGGCTTACTCGTTACGTCTACTTTCCACTCGGGGGAAGCCGTGTATCCAAAGCACGGATTTATGTCAACCTGATGTGCACGATGACCGTGTCTGGAATGTGGCATGGTGCAGCCTGGCACTTTGTAGTATGGGGGATGTTTCATGGCATCATGCTCTGTATTCATCGTTTCTTTATTAAGGAAATCAAGCCCCTTGTGAGACCCGTACCGGTCTGGCTTAAACCTGGAACGACACTGCTTGCCATTGGAATGACTTTCTTTGGCGTTACCCTGAGCCGGGTGTTCTTCGTGCTGCCCGTATCGGATGGAATGGATTTAATGCTAAGACTGTTCGGTCTTGGCTCCTGAGAGTGAGGATGTAAGATCATGTTAAACAAGCTTCCTATTAAAAAACTGACGATGGCGATGCTGGCTCTCGCTGTCCTTGGTTTATGCGCAATAACCATCTGGGCCGGCAGTGCTGTGGAAGAGTCAGAGCAAGCGATCGTATCCTACGCTGAAGAAGAGCTGAGGGTGCCTGCCTATGATTCCGTTGTATATACACCCCTGTGGATTGAGCATTTACAGGCGCAGCCGGATGACCATCAGCCATGGATTGGGCTGTTCGGAGCTTCCACCGTGTACGGAACAACTGTAAGAGACAGCAGTAACACCACCTCCGGCGTGCTGCAGGTTCACTTGAACGACAAGCGTGTGCTGAACCTCGGATTAACGGGGGCTCGGCTGGCCGAAACGTATGCCATCCTCGCCTCTGTCATCGATAAGGTCGATTATGTTGTCTATGAGATCAATTACGGTATACTTCCACTGACAGATAATGATCCTGAAGTAACGGTATACCCTTCCTTGCTCAGCAAGCTGGATCAAAATATTCCGAAATCGTGGCTGCTTCATTCTCCTGCGAAGAACGAGGAGTCCGTACCTAATACCGTTCACGATTTCATGACAACCGAAATATTAAGCCATTGGCCGCTGTACCATGACCGCGATGTATTAACTTACCGCCTGCTGTCTACACGTACTTCACTTGAGAAGCTGCGCAGGGAGGTAACTGCGGAACGAAATGAGAGACAAGGTATCGTGACACCTTACACTCCACCATATACGCCCTATGAGCAGCTAACGGCCGAGCAGCAAGCGGGCATCGTCAATCATTTTACCAATCTATATACATGGAGCAAGCCATTTCATGCAGAGAGCAGCTTCGGACTGACCCTAATGAACAAGACCCTCGATTTGCTGGACAAGCATGACAAGCAAGCTGTCTTCTATTCGGCACCACTGGACAAGGATCTGATTACACGGCACAACATGCTGAATTGGACAGACTATTTTACGGTTATGGGGGCCTACCAGGAGCTTATTGAATCCCGCGGATATCCCTTCATTGATTTCAATGCCGGGGGGAGTAACCTGATACCGCATGAGTTCTATCACGACTCTTCGCACATGGTAGATGAAGGAAGTCGAATCTTTGGGGAAATCTTATACGAAAGGCTGTTGCCATATGGAATTACAGCGCAGTAAAACGCGGACAGAGCCCGATCTCTTTGATATCATTCCACGTGCAGCTCGAATTGCGGCTTATGGATTGATATCGATTGCGGGTGCAATTGTAATTATCGCCGTTGCGCTGGGGATCATCTTCTTCTCGGGGGAATCCACGGAA
Source organism: Paenibacillus sp. TCA20 (assembly GCF_000732325.1). Taxonomy (GTDB): domain Bacteria; phylum Bacillota; class Bacilli; order Paenibacillales; family Paenibacillaceae; genus Paenibacillus; species Paenibacillus urinalis. The sequence goes on along the minus strand of NZ_BBIW01000004.1, from coordinate 85,053 downwards.
TTTATTTATATGAATTTTTAACAACAAAGGTCTGATTCTGCACGATGCAGTAGTCAGACCTTTGCCGTGTTGATAACCTTTATATAGAAGCTATCCACATATTAGACTTAACAAACTTAATAGATACTCACAAATTCATCCACAGGCTTCCTATATCCCCGTGGTCTTATTTTCTCTTCATCCGCTTTACCGAGCGTAATCATCATAACAGGGATTAGGTCCTCCGGGATATTCAGAAGCGATACCAGCTGCTTATCATCGTAACCGATCATCGGACAGGTATCCCAGCCCATATCCTTCGCAATCAGCATGAGCTGCATCGCTGACAGGCTCGCATTACGAATCGCCTCATCCCGCTGGAAGGAAGGACCTCTCGTCTCGTACATCTCAATCACACTGCTTGTCTCCAAGTCGTATTCTGTTTGTGTCAACATCCCAAGTGCGAGCATTCCTTCGTACAGTCGTTTCACCTGCTGATAAGCCTTGGTATCCCCGAGCACGATAATGACTGCGGATGCGGTCAAAGTCTTATATTGACCTGATGCCTCATAGGCCTTCTGCTTGTCCTCCGGACTTTGAAGCACCAGATAATTCGTATGCTGCAAGTTAAACGCCGAAGGAGCAAATTTATTGAGCGAGAACAGCTTCTCAAGCTCTTGTTTGCTAATTACAGCTCCTTCCTTAAACTTCATAGCGGAACGCCTTTCTTTAATTACCGTCTGCAAATCTCCCATTGTGTTAACCCTACTTTCTTAAGTATGATGCGTATGTATTCACAAGCTTGTACCTTATTGAATCAATTTCATAAATCATAAAAAAGGTGGATTTGAAACAATATATACCCTTGATTGAAGCAGCTAAAGGTATTATGAAATTGATTATATTATATATTATTTAGTAAGTGAAAATAAGTATGTAAAATAAATTACTCCTGATGGATAAGAAATATGATGGATAGCCATCGATCAAAATAGCCGCTTTAATTTGTCATATACAATAACTGCATAAATATTCAGTCGGTAATCAAAAAGACTCGTTATCCACATGTGGACAACGAGTCTTCAAATCAATGCTTATTTCGGATGCATTTTGAACTCCAGGAATAAATCATTGTAATGGGACAGCATTCGTCTGCCTAGGTTATCGTAGACCTCCAGCTTCCCGGTAAGCTCCTCATCAGGATAGAACCGCTCATCTCCAGAGATATCCTCAGGCAGCAGCTCAAGCGCCGCCGCATTCGGCGTAGAATAACCGACGTACTCTGCATTTCTTGCCCCATTCTCCGGATCTAGAATGAAGTTGATAAACTGATGTGCTCCCTCTATATTGCTCGCTGTCTTCGGAATCACCATGTTATCAAACCATAGGTTCGAGCCTTCTTCCGGAACAACATAGTCGAGCTTCTCATTCTCGCTCATGATTTCGGATGCGTCACCGGACCAGACAAGACCTACCGCGGCCTCCTCGCCAGCGATGAGCATCTTGATCTCATCTCCTACGATAGCCTTGACGTTGGGAGTAAGGGTGGACAGCTTCGTGAGTGCTTCCTGCAGATGGTCTTCATTGGTATCATTCAGTGAATAATGCAAGCTGTTGAGCCCCATCCCGATGACCTCTCTCGCCCCATCCAGAAGCAGGATCTGATTCCTCAGACTCGGATCCCATAGATCGTCCCAGCTCTTGAAGGTGAGATCTGTCAGCTCCGGATTGAACACAATGCCCACCGTCCCCCAGAAATAAGGAATAGAGTATTCATTCCCGGGATCAAAGGACAAATCCATAAATCGTTCATCGATATACTTCAGATTCGGTATTTGAGAATGATCCAGCGGAAGCAGAAGATCATCCTCCTTCATTTTGCTGATGGCATATTCAGAGGGTATCGCGATATCATACGTCGTACCTCCCTGCTGAATCTTCGTCATCATCGCCTCATTGGAATCAAACGTTTGATAGATGACCTTCAGTCCGCTTTCTTCTTCAAACTCCGTAATCAGCTCAGGATCGATGTAATCGCCCCAGTTATAGATCGTAAGGGTGTTGCCGCCGGAGTAGCCTTCACTGGAGTTGAGAACCGATGTAAGATACATCAGCAGAAATGCGACGATCAGCACAACACTGAACGTCTGTACCAGCTGCTTCATGGTCTCAGCCCCTTTCCTTGAAGCTTGGCCTGCCGGGTGTTAATGAAGTAATAACCAATAACAAGCACAATGGTAAGCAGGAATAGCAGCGTCGACAATGCATTGATCGAGAGTGATACCCCCTGCCTTGCGCGTGAGTAGATCTCGACCGACAGGGTGGAGAAGCCATTGCCTGTAACAAAGAACGTCACAGCAAAGTCATCCAGCGAGTAAGTCAATGCCATAAAGAATCCGGCAAAAATCCCTGGTTTAACAAACGGCAGAATGACTCTTGTCAGTACATGCCAGCCGGAGGCACCTAGATCTCTTGCTGCATCAATCAGTGTCGGGCTCATCTCCTGCAGCTTAGGAAGCACCATCAGGACAACAATCGGCACACTGAACGCAATGTGAGACAGCAGTACCGAGCTGAACCCGAGCTGAATGCCCAGCATCGTAAAGAAGATCAGGAAGGAGGCACCGATAATAACATCTGGGCTCACGATAAGCACGTTATTAAGTGAGAGCAAGGTATTCTTGTTGCGCTTGCGCCGAACCTGATAAATCGCAAGTGCGCCGGCAATCCCCAATATGGTGGATACTACCGCCGACAACAGCGCAATAACAAATGTATTCAGTACAATAATCAGCAGCCTTGTGTCTGCAAACACTTCTTCATACCATTCGAGTGTGAAGCCTTCAAAGTTCTGCATCGTTCCACCGCTGTTAAAGGAGTAGAAGATCAGATAGAAGATCGGCAGGTACAGTATGGCGAAGATGATAAACAGATACAAATTTGAGAGCTTGCTATTTCTTCCCATGAGGCACACCCCGCTTTCCTTGACCGCTGATGAACATAATCGCGATCATAATAATGATCAGGAAGACGGCAATGGTGGCTCCCATTCCCCAGTCCTGTGTCACGAGAAAATGCTGCTCGATGGCCGTACCCAGCGTAATCACACGGTTACCTGCAATCAGTCTTGTAATCATGAACAGTGATAACGCGGGAATAAAGACAGCCTGTATACCGGCCTTCACTCCGCTTAAGGTCAGCGGAAAGATTACCCGCCGGAACGTGGTAAAGGGCGACGCCCCCAGATCTCTTGCTGCATAGATGAGGGATGGATTAAGCTCCTCTATCGCGTTAAAGATCGGCAGAATCATAAACGGAATAAAGATGTATACCGAGACAAAAATAAAGCTGAAATCCGTAAACAGAATTTGCTGTGTTCCAATTCCAATCGTCTCAAGCAGTGCATTCGTGAACCCATACGTTCCGAACAGCCCGATGAACGCATACGCCTTCAGCAGCAGATTGATCCAGCTTGGCAGAATAACCAGCAGAAGCCACAGCTGCTTATGCTTCGTTCGAGTCAGCAGATATGCGGTCGGATAAGCAATTAATAGCGAGAAGATCGTAATAAGCAGCGCATACCAGAACGAGCTCAGTGTCATTTTTAAATAAACCGGTGTAAAAAACTTCGCATAATTCTCAAATGTAAATTGTCCTTCAACATTAAAGAAAGAGTAGTACAGAATCAGCAGAATTGGGGCAACGACGAACAGCACGATCCACAGCATGTAAGGGATCAGATACAAGTTGCGGGAACCCATGCTACGATTCATGACTTACTCCTTGTCCTTGAATTCCTTCGGACAGATCGCCATAGGATTCAAGCCGTTTGTCGAATTCCTCCTCTGTCTCGCCAAAACGCATGACGTGAATCGCCTCCGGGTCAAAATAGAGCCCGATGGTCTCTCCAACAACAGCGCGCTTCGTAGAGTGCACGAGCCACTCGTTCCCTGCATCATCATAGCTGGAAATTTCATAGTGAACCCCGCGGAACAGCTGAGAATCTACACGCACCTGGAGCTTGCCATGGTCTGCCGTCGTAATCTCGAGATCCTCTGGACGAATGACGATTTCAATCGGCTCATCCTTCTTAAGTCCCTTGTCCACACATTCAAATGTCTTGCCTGCAAACTCGACCCGATAGTCCTCCTTCATCTTTCCAGCCACAATGTTAGACTCTCCGATGAAATCAGCGACAAATCGGTTAATCGGCTCATCATAAATATCGATCGGTGTGCCGCTCTGCTGAATGACACCCTCGTTCAGAACGAAAATCTCGTCTGACATGGCAAGGGCTTCTTCCTGATCATGCGTGACAAAAATAAAGGTAATGCCCAGCCGCTGCTGCAGCTCACGCAGCTCATACTGCATCTCGGTACGAAGCTTCAGATCAAGTGCTGACAAAGGCTCGTCCAATAGGATAATCTCCGGCTGATTGACAATGGCACGGGCGATGGCCACACGCTGCCTCTGACCACCCGACATTTCCGTAATTTCCCGGTTCTCGTATCCTGCAAGGTTAACGAAGCGAAGTGCTTCACTGACCTTCTCCTTGATCTGGGCATTTTTCATCTTCTTGATTCGAAGACCGAACGCTACGTTCTCATACACATTCAGATGAGGAAAAAGTGCGTAATCCTGAAACACCGTGTTAACCTGACGTTCATGCGCCGGGACCCGGTTAATAATGCTGCCGTTAAAATAAATATTTCCTTCCGACGGCTCGGTAAAGCCGGCAATGAGACGAAGAATCGTCGTCTTTCCGCAGCCAGAGGGTCCTAGCAGGGTGTAGAATTTACCTCTCTCAATCTCAAAGCTGACCGACTTAAGGATCGGATCGTCGCTATCATATTGTTTTGTGACGTTCTCGAAACGGATGATAGACTCCTGATTTGTCATGTAATGAAAACCTCCTTTTTTGAGGGGATGTGCCATAAGCCTTCGGTTTCGTTATGCATATGTCATTATATCCGTTCGGGCACACATCGAAACTATTATATAAAATACACTCCATCGCGCAAACTCTTTTTTCGACCGATTGACAATTTTTCAGAAAATGATTTTCATAATGCAATTACACGAATGGAGATTTGGAGAGAGGCTGCATCATAAAAAAGCACCTTCACGGATACAAATTCCCATGAGGTGCTTGGCTCATAACCCTTTGTTCAAATAATTTATCCCATATAATCCAGGATTACAATATACGTTTGCCGAATAACGACCCGATCAAATCCACCGCCAGCTTCGAGGTCCGATTATTCCGATCCAGCCGCGGGTTCACCTCTACAAAATCGCAGGAAGTAATGATCCCGGCTTCATACAGCAGCTCCATGGCAAAATGGGCCTCTCTATAAGATAATCCGCCTTGAACCGGCGTACCTGTTCCCGGTGCCTCCGCAGGGTCAAGGCTGTCGATGTCGAAGCTGAGGTGAACGCCGTCTGTTCCACTGCTGGTGATATCGACCGCCTCATCGATCACCTTCTGAATGCCGAGCTTATCAATCTCATGCATCGTGTAGCAATGGATTCCCAGCTCCTTAATCAGCTCCTTCTCACCGGGATCCAGCTCTCTGGCCGCGATCAGCACGGTCTTGGAAGGATCAATGTCTGCTGCGCCTTCACAGATGTGAAACAGCTTCAGCGCTGCCCTTCCCAATCCGACAGCTAAGGGTATACCGTGCATATTCCTTGATGGCGTCGTCTCCTCCGTGTTGAGATCAGAGTGGGCATCCATCCAGATAACACCGAGGCTCCCTCCATCCGCCGTCAGCCCGGCTAGCGACCCCATTGCGATGCTGTGGTCCCCGCCGAGGATGAATGGAAAATGCCCTTCGGCTCTTTTCAGTTTAACCTCACTAGCTAATGCCGTGCATATAGACAACACCTTAGACGCATTTTTCAAGGGCACGTTTATTGCCTTATCGCTCCATTGATCCTTCAATATAATACGGGAAGGCTCATCAAGCACATACCCAAGCTCCTTCCACTGCTCTAGCAGACCCAAACGCAGCAGACGCTCAGGGCCAAGCTCACTGCCCATTCGGCCCGCACCGTATCCAAAGGGCACTTTAATCAGAGAAATCAGCTGGCTTTTGTCCATTCCTTGCCCCTCCCTCGTGTAAGGTGATTCGAGAGCTTATCATTATATCTATTCCGAAACAGGCCGATGAATGACATGCTTCCTTCGCACCTTACGATGAGCACACAAAAAAACCACCAGGCATAAGCCTGACGGTTTCAAAATGAATGATGAGAATGAACCCGTCCTAGTGAAAAGGGCATTTCACCGAAGGAACGGTCTCTTGCAGTTGCGTTGTATCCTCTGCCACTTCCCGATCTGCAGGGTAAGGAGCCTGTTGATAGAAGAAATTCGGCTTAAGCGTCGTGTTGTCATAGGATTTATGGAAGATATGCGTAGTTGCTGGCGAGACTGGCGGGATAAGCCAGGTCCAGTCCCCTGTGACATGCCGGCCTGCATTTGCTTCCCGTTCTTCAAACCTCGCAAATTGATTCGCTGCTGTATGATGATCTACTATGCTGACTCCAGCTTCTCTATACGAATACAGTACCGCCAGATTCAGCTCAACAAGTGCCTTATCCCTCCAGAGTGTTCGTTCAGATGAGGTATCCAGTCCCATTAGATTCGCTACCTGAGGCAGCATATCATAACGGAACGTATCTGCCAGATTGCGCGCACCGATCTCTGTTCCCATATACCAGCCGTTAAACGGAGCTGCCGGGTAATGAATACCTCCAATCTCAAGCTGCATATCCGAAATCATCGGAACCGCATACCATTTCATGCCGAGCTCTGCGATAGCAGAACACTCCGGATGCCTAATCGGCACTTCCAGCACCAGCTCCTTCGGAATCGGGAAGAGCTTCGGCTTCTCGCCAAGGATCTCGATGATCAGCGGGAGCACATCATGGGCAGTCCCTTCTCCTTCCCAGCCGAGACGCTGCGCCTCTTGGGTCAGCTGCACCGAAGCAGGATCACCAATTATACCCTGCTCCGTCTTGTAGCCAGCATATCGGATAAGCTGGTGATTCCATATTCTGATCGGAGCCTGCCCCGCTGCATTCATCGGCTTGAAGGCGGTCAGCATAGGGATGACCTTGCCTCCGTTTGTCGCCTGCCGGATGTGGGAGATTAACAGCTCAGCCACTTCTTCGGCAGTGGCGGCGTCACGTGCATCCACAAGGCGGAGTGTCTCCCAGAACAGCCGACCAATACAACGGTTGCTGTTGCGCCAAGCCAGCTTGATGCCATACTCCAGCTCCTGTTTCGTATGCTCATAGGTGCCTGTTACTTCAATATCTTCACGAATACGAATAAGCCGGGTCTCTGCCATATCACGGCTCAGACCCAGCTCTTCATAGCTTGTATATATAAAAGCTTCCGCTTCTTTAATAAGTGCAGTCTTGTTTGTCATCCGACCTGCCGACCTCTCGTTCTACCGTCATCTTACCCTCTAACAACTCACTGGTAAGCCTGACTCTTGAATTAGTTCCATTATACCCATCCGGTATCTCTGAAACTACAAGAGCAAGAGGAAGTTCATCAGTTGGACACTTTCATGTGTCTATTTGTTGAGCGGGATCCTGCTTATTTACCCAAGAAAGCGTTCAGCATCCACACTTGCTTTTGCAGGGATGCCTGCATGCCGATCAGCATATCTGCAGTCACTTGATCATCAAGGTTCTCCGCCGCTTCCTGTGCTTCAGCCATCGCTTCGACCATTGTCGTATAGTCTTCTACGATTGCTTGAACCATTTGTTCTGCGTTCAAGCCTTGTGCAGCTTCCTCAACTGGCGAAAGGCTCAAATGCTCAGAGATGGTAGCTGCTGGACGTCCGCCAATGGCTAACAGTCTCTCAGCCACAACATCAAGGTTCTCTGCTGCTTCGTTATAGAACTCTTCGAATTTCTCATGCAGTTTGAAGAAATGAGGTCCTTTGACATACCAGTGGAAATTGTGAAGCTTCGTATACAGCACGGACCATCCGGCAATTTGGCGGTTCAGGGAGCTGTGCAGGAATTGCTCATCTTTCACTTGGTTCGCTTGGTTTGTTTGAGTTGTTGTCATATTCGTTATCTCCTTTAAATTTAGAATTTCATTAACTAAGTAGGTTATTTCACTGCTAATTCTTACTACGATGATCGTGATCATTTTGTATTTCGATTTAGACTTAATCTAAATCCTGATATCATTATAACATGTTCTCTAGAAAAAGGAAGGGTTTATTGAAAATAATTTATGTAAATCAATTTCATAATACCTGTAGCTGCTTCATGTAATTTAGAATTATTTTTTCTTGTCGCGCTGGGGCTATACTAAAAACATCGGACGCTCCCGCTCTACTCTTTAGCGAAACCCCCGATGTTTATGTATCTACCATTCAATATTCGTTCTATTTAGTACAACAGCTGCTTCAGCATATTTCCAAGCTGTTCATAGTCAGCAGCAATATAATGCGGTATATGCTCTGATTCCGGTTCTGCTCTCCGGTGATTGAACCATAGTACCGTCCACCCTGCACCAATCGCGCCGACCACGTCATTTCTCCATGAATCGCCTACATAATAACAGTTCTCGGGCACCGTTCCTGTAACGTTGTTCACATGCTGGAACAGCCGGGCATCCGGCTTTGCATACCCCACTCCGCCTGAGACGAAGAACAACTGCTGATCCACATACCGTTCCATTTGAAGTGCCTTAATCTTCGCCAGCTGATGCTCTTCTGGCCCATTCGTAATGAGACCCACCAGAATTCCATGCTTCGTCAATTGCTGGATCAGCTCTACAGCACCCGGAAACGGCTTGATTCTAAACTGCATATCGAGATACGCCGCTTGCGCTGCTTCTGCCTGCGCCTCGTTGATGAATACACCGAATTCCGCCAGGGCGAGCATAAACCGGCGTCTGCGCATGTCTGCCATATCCTCTGGCCTTGGGACAGCAGATAGGTTCTTTTCCGCGGATAGTAAGTCGCTGTAATACCTGAATCGGTGGTAGATCTCCTCGTACGGCAATGTCCCCGGCAGATGAAGCCTCTGTGTTAAAGCCTCTCGCAGTGGAGTGAGATGGTCGTACAAAGTATCATCCACATCGAAGAATACCGCTGCGCTTGCTTCTGCTGCTGTGCTGTTGTGTTCCATCTGAGCTAGTCCCTCCAGATCCCTATTTTTCTAGTTTTATCTTAACAGAGGTGTTTTTGATTATTGAAGTCTAAATATGGATAAGTTAAGATAAGAATAGAAAAAGGGAGCCGTGCTCCTACACACGACTCCCTGCACAACATACCGCTGTAAGAGCGGTCGGCAGTGGGTGTAAGCTCAAGAAATAGACCGTGATCCTCACTCACAAAGGGCGGTCTATTTCTTTTTGTCTCGGTTCACTATAGCAACGACGATGCTAACGACTAATCCGATCAGCGCTTAAACGATTAAAGAAACAATCTTACCTTCGTTTACATCAATTAGTCCGTGATCCGTAATTTTTAGCGCTGGGGAGACGGCGAGTGAATGCGTACTGAGCGACATAATCGGATTATAGTGCACATATCCGAGCGACAGCATCGCTTCACGCAGCTCCTTCACCTGATGCGCGACAATATGAAGCGGCTCCTCGGTCAGAATTCCACCCACCGGCAGCTCCACATGAGACAAAATTTCTCCATTCTCCACCACACAGAATCCGCCTTGGCTATGGATTACCGTATTCGCTGCGAGCAGCATATCCTCTGGATTGGCCCCCACGATCAGCAGGTTATGATTGTCATGGGAATACGTCGTCGCGATGGCTCCACGCTTGATCGTATCGCCTCCAATAAGTCCAAATGCATGATTTCCGTTCTTCTCGTAGCGCTCGAACGTAGCAATTAGACCATAGCCTGTATCTTCCCACTCTAGCACGCCGTCTTGAACCGTCACATCAACATGCGCTTCCTGAGTAAAGGTCGAACCATTCTTGACCATCATGGCCCGTGCTTGATGAGGACCATCTGGTACATCCACCTTCACTGTCAGGTCTTCCAGGCTGAGAGGCGCGAGCTTCACACTGCTGTAAAAATGAGCAGGGAACGCCCCGGTCTCACTCTTCTGCACATCATTCTCGTATAGATCGAATACTTTCTTGCCGCCTTTGTATACCTGCTTGACATCAAATTGGTACAAGTCGGATACGAGTACAAAATCCGCAACTTTACCGGGTGAGATACTCCCCCGGTCATCCATCTTCATCCGCTTCGAAGGGGTATAGGTCGCTGCAAAAATGGCATCCTCCGGCTTCATGCCCATGCGGATCGCCTTGCGCACGATATGATCGAGATGTCCTTTTTCCACGAAGGAATCCGGCATGACATCATCCGTGACAAAGCAGAAATGAGAGGATACCGGATGATGAATCACGTAATCCATGACTTCCTGGGTCATGGACTTCTCCTGCAGCTCGATGAACATCCCTGCGGCAATACGAGCCTTCATCCCTTCAATACTCTGATGCGTATGATCGGAATCTACCCCTGCATAGATCATGCGGTGCAGATCAAGTCCCATCAGCTTCGGCGTATGGCCTTCGATGACGAGCTTGGGATAGTTCTGCTTCATATGCTTCAGAATGCGGTTTGTCTTGCTGTCCGGTTTGTTGATGACATCAACATAGTTCATGATTTCGCCGAGACAGATAATCTCGCCTGTGGCCATCAGCTTGTCCATATCCTCGATCTCAATGCTGCCACCTGTCGTTTCCATCGGTGTAGCCGGAACGGAGCTTGGAATCGCATAGAACATATCAACTGTGCATTCCTTGCTCGCTTCCATCATCTCCGTTACACCCTCAATGCCGAATACATTCGCCATCTCATGTGGTTCAGGTACAATCGTTGTTACCCCGCAGCGCAGCAGTCCGTAGGAGAACGTCGCCGGTGTCACCATCGTGCTCTCAATGTGAAGATGGATATCGATCAGTCCAGGAATCATGTAATGGCCGCGGCCATCCACAATTTCGTTGGCGGTAAACATTTTCTCTCCGCGCGGTCCAATATATAAGAACCGTCCGTCGCATACAGCCACGCTGCCTTCTTCAAACACTTTATAGTAACTATTGTAAATTTTTACATTCAAGATTAATTGATCTATTCTCATGTCAGGATTCAACTCCCAGGGAAACCACCCTCCCAAACCCTCCCTGACAGGGAGGGCCCCAGAGGACTCTGCCCTCTGGACACCCGGAATTGGCGGTTCATTAGTTTAGTTCAAACTTGCTATGGTTACGATGGCCGCGATGCGAGCTTGCCTGACGAATATTTCCGTCAGGCCGCTTGGCCGCATGGCTCTTGTGCGTAGAGGCGCTTAGCCTTCGCACTTCGTCTGCTCGGCGGGGGGCCAGTGAAGCTTCGCTCTCTGTCCCCCAAGCGCGGAAAGATCTCTTTTGCCTCCGCACTTCGTCCGCTCCGGCGGGGCCAGCGAAGCTTCGCTCGACTGTCCCAAAGTGCGCTAAAGATCTCTTTTGCCTCCGCACTTCGTCCGCTCCGGCGAGGGCCAGCGAAGCTTCGCTCGACTGTCCCTAAGTGCGCTGAAGATCTCTTTTGCCTCCGCACTTCGTCCGCTCCAGCGAGGGCCAGCGAAGCTTCGCTCGACTGTCCCTAAGTGCGCTAAAGATCTCCTTTGCCTCCGCACTTTGTCCGCTCCGGCGAGGGCCAGCGAAGCTTCGCTCGACTGTCCCAAAAGTGCAAGAGCAGAGTGCCTTCGGGCTCCGCTTCCTCCGGTGTGTCAGCGGCATTCCTTCGTCATGCGACTGACACAAAGACGAAAGGCAAGAGACAAGAGACAAAAACAAAAGATAAAAGATAAAAGATAAAAGATAAAAATAGGCTAAACCAAAATCAAAATATTACTGCACAAGTACGAGCTTCTCCGGCGGGAAGATCAAATTCACTCTCTGGCCGCTCAGGTACGCGCTCTCCATCTCCTGGTTCGCGGTAAAGTCGCCCAGCTCAGTCTCCACTACATACTGGTAGCTGCGACCAAGATACGTGCTCACCTTCACCACACCCGGCAGTGCATTCGCAGGCAATTCTCCCCCATCTGCCGCAGTCACGATCAGATCATCCGGGCGGATTGCTCCTTTGCGCGCTCCCGGCGTAAGTGTGCCTGGGTTCTTCGTTGCGGTAAACTGACGGGCGCCGACACGCAGTGCAATCACTCCATCCTGCTCGCTCCGCTCATCAAACTCGACAAAGTTATGGAAGCCGATAAACCGTGCTACAAACTCGGTCGCAGGATACTTAAAGATTGTCTCGGGGCGCTCCAGCTGCTCCACATTCCCCTTGTTCATAATCGCCACTCGGTCGGAGATCGAGAAGCACTCCTCCTGGTCATGCGATACATATACTGTCGTAATCCCCAGCTCCTGCTGAATACGGCGGATCTCCACACGCATATTCACCCGCAGGTTCGCGTCCAGGTTACTCAGCGGCTCGTCGAACAAGAGCAGATCCGGCTCGATCACGAGCGAGCGGGCAATCGCCACCCGCTGGCGCTGACCGCCCGACAGCTCCTGCGGCAGTCTTTTCTCAAATCCGGCCAGGCTGACCACCTCAAGAATACGCATCACACGTTTCTTGATCTCATCATCCTTGACCTTCCGCATCTTCAGTCCAAATGCCACATTCTCGTACACGGACAAATGCGGGAACAATGCATAGCTCTGAAACACAAAGCCAAAGTTACGCTTATTCACCGGCACCCGTGTGTAATCCTTACCGTCAAATGTAAACTTGCCGTCTTTGGCTTCCAAGAAGCCTGCGATCAGACGCAGTGTTGTCGTTTTGCCGCAGCCGCTTGGACCGAGCAGGGAGATGAGCTGTCCTTTTTCAAGCGCCAGATCAAAATCCTTGAGTATATAATTGTTGTCATAGGCTACTGAGACTTTGTCTAAAGTTAGCAATGCCATAATCTGAAGTGCCTCCTGTCATTAGCGTTTCGTGAAATAGGACAGACCCATCATCCGTTCAATCAAGAACATAAATGCGCCGGTAACGACCATCAGCAGCACGGATATCGCCGCGATCGTCGGGTCAAAATAATTCTCTACATATGTGAGCATCTGGATCGGCAGGGTGCTTACCCCTGGGCCGGTCATAAAGACGGAAATGTCAACGTTATTAAATGATTCCAAAAAGGCGATCAGAATCGCGGCAATAATACCGGATTTAATGTTCGGCAGAACAACCTTGAAGAAGGTCGCAAACCGTCCTGCACCCAGGCTCAGTGCCGCCTCTTCAATCGCAAAATCGAAGTTCGACAGACTGGAGCCGATCACCCGAATAATAAATGGCAGCATAATTACGGTGTGTCCAATGAGCAGTCCCGCATACAGCGGAAGCTGATACACGACGATTAAATAACGCATGAGTGTAAAACCAAGTACGATTCCCGGTATAAGCACCGGGGACAAAAAGATCGCATTCAGTGCATCCCGGCCTTTAAACCGGAACCGGCTGATTGCATAAGCGGCCGGCACGCCGATCAGCAGCGCGAGCACATTGCCCGCCAGCGAAATGATAACCGAGATCATAAAGGTTCGCACAAAGCTTCCTTGCTCAAAAATATTTTGATACCACCTGAGGGAGAAGCCCTCCGGCGGAAATTTCAGCACCGTCCCCGGCTCGAATGAACTGGCAGCGATAATCAGAAGCGGGCCCAGCAGAAAGATGAAGACCACAAGACTGATCAGGCTGAGCCCGATATTTTTCTCCCGCATGTTGTTTACCCCTTCGGATTTAATTTGTTCGCCGCCTTGTTCATTAGACCGACGACAATAAACGTAATGACGATCATAATCGTTGCGATAACCGACGCGAGGAACCAATCGTTCAGCGTCATTGCATTCTGATACAGGAACGTGGATACGACCCGTTCTTTACCTCCCAGCAGCGCAGGTGTCGTATAGGCCGTCAAGCTGCCGACGAACACAAGCGTCGAGCCCAGCACAAGGCCCGGAACCGCCAGCGGGAACACGATGCGTCTGAAGGCTGTAAACCGGGAAGCGCCGAGGCTCTCCGCAGCCTTGATCAGATCCGTATCGATATTCTCCAGCACACCCACCAGTGAAATAATCATAATCGGCAGGAACAGATGCAAGAGACCAATCGTGATCGAGATCGGTGTATAGAGCAGGTCGAGCGGCTCATTGATCAGACCCATACCCATCAAAGCGTTGTTGACGAGTCCTTTGCGGCCAAGAATGATCATCCAGCTGAAGGAACGGACAACCGGGCTTGTCAGCATCGGGAAGATCGCCAGTGCAATCAGGATCGCTTTCTTACGAGCACTACGCTTGGCAATATAGTAGGCTGTCGGAAATCCGAGCAAAATACATAGCACCGTCGTCAGCACACTGACCTGCAGCGTAGTCCACAGAATTTTCAGAAAATAAGTGTCTTGTAAAAAGTGTTGGTATCCCGCAAGTGTCAGGCTCCCATCCTGCACAAAGGTAGAGCCGATCGTCAGCACGATCGGAACCACCATGAACAGCGTCAGAAACAGGAAACCCGGCAAGAGAAGGTAATAAGCATATTTATTCTTCATTTAAGAGGCTCCAATGGGTTTGTTAAGTGCTTCAATAAAATGTTCCAGAAAAGCAGCCTGATTCACTTCCTCGCAGACCAGTACATTCGCTTCTTGTCCCAGTCGATTCTGGAAATCGCAGACCATCTGTCCATCGCACAAGCGGCTTGCCGTTTCTACATCGACGTAATACGCATTTCTTGTTACCAAATCGGGATTCAGCGCTACCCCTACTGCAAGCGGATCGTGCAGAGCACAAGCACGGACTCCGTTCATTTGTTCATAGCGCTTGATGTAGATGGCTGTGCTCTGCGCGACATATTCCTTGATCGCAGGAATGGTGAGACGCTCAATATGAGCTTCCGTCAGCAGCGTCTGCCGTGTCACATCCAGCCCCACCTGCGTCAGCTTAGGGAATCCGGCCTGCAGCACGATACGGGCTGCTTCAGGATCGGCATACGTGTTGTACTCTGCAACCGGTGTGACATTGCCCATGCCTTTGACGACGCCGCCCATGAAGATCACTTCTCTGACATGCTTAACGAGATCGGGCTGCTTGAGCAGCGCAAGCGCCAGATTGGTCAGAGGACCTGTCATAATGAGTGTCACTTCGCCTGGTCTCTCCATGACCGTCTCGATGATACGGTCTGGGGCAAATCCGCTGTCTGCCTGCTTCTTGGCTGTGTACTCCTTGAGTGCTCCGCCTAGACCATCCTGTCCATGCACGCGGTGCTCATAATGCGATTTGCGGATAAGCGGGCTCTCCGAGCCGCGATATACAGGAATTTGATCGGCCTGCATGAACTCAAGTATTTTACATGTGTTCTCTGTAGCTTGATCCAGTGACACATTGCCGCATACGGTCGTAATGCAGGCAATGTCGTCTTTGCGAGTTTGAACCGCCAGCATGATGGCGAGTGCATCATCAATACCTGTGTCGACATCCAGCAGAATCGGATTCATAGGGCTCCTCCTTAGTTTGCAATTTCACGGTTCCAGCGGTCTGTCCATACAGCTGCATTGTTGTTTACAAACTCCATGTCCAGAAGCTTCAGCTGGTCTACAACGTCTGCACCATAAGTGATGCCCTCTGCTTCTTCCTCTGTCAGCTTCACGTTCACGTTAACTGGGGAATCCACCTTGGCTTTAGCAGAAGCGGTCTGTACTTCCTCGCTCAGCTGCCAGTTAATGAACTCTTCTGCAAGCTCTTTATTTTTCGATCCTTTTACGACGTTCACTGTATTCATTACGGCATACGCGCCCTCACTAGGTGTTACGAACTTCGCTTCAGGCACAGCAGCCTGGATATCCTTGAAGTACATTTCCATGATCGGTCCGCCCGCAATTTCCTCTTGAGCGAACATGTTCACATATTCTGAGGTTTGGCTGTAGAACTTCACCACGCCATCCTTCACTTTAGTCAGTTCGGCAAAAGCAGCATCTTCATTGAATGCGGTATTGCCAGCTACGGTGGATGCTGCATCAAGCACCATAGGTCCTGCTGTTGCCGTGATGTTCGGCAGAGTTAGATTTCCGGCGAATTCATCGCTCCACAGATCGCTCCAGGATGTCACTTCGTTCTTAATCAGGTTCGGGTTATAGGCAATGCCCAGCTGTCCCACGGTGTAGGCTGGACCGTAATCCTCACCAAGCGGTGCTTTGGCAGAATCATAGATTTGTTCGATGTTCGGGATGTTCGCACGGTCGATGGTTTCAAACAACCCTTCCGCAATACCTTGCTGTGCATAATAGTCGGACAGGAACACAATATCGACCTGTGAAGTTCCTTGACGGATTTTGTTAAGACGTTCTGCGTTGTTTCCGACCTCAACGACAATGTCAACGTTATGCTCTTCTTCAAACGGAGCGTATACTTGCTCATTGAAGAATTCTTCCGAGAAGCCCCAAGTCGATATGACCAGTTTTTCTTTTGCCGCTCCGCCGCCGTCGCCGCAGCCTGCTAGCAGCATGGAAGCTAGTGCAACACTCGTAATTCCTGTCAGTACCTTTTTCATTGTAAATTTCCCCCTTAGAATCTTTTGTCTTTTGTAATATGGCCCAAAATGAAACAAAAAAAAGAAAAGTATCCTTGTCAATGTACAAGAACACTTTTCTTCGTAAACAAAGAAATAGCGACACCCGCTTCTAAATTCACTGGTTCTCCTCCAGAGTAGATCCGAAGTTGATTGCCGTCATATATGGGAATTGATGAGTTGTAGACTCGATCTTCACCCTATTGTCAGGACTCTTCGCGCAGGATCAGCGTCGTAATCGCAATCTGCGTCGGAGCGTCATAATCTCTCAGCAATGCTTCTATCTCAAGGTTCATCTGCTCCTCAAGCTTGTCCCGAAATATCTTCTTGTATAGAAGAGACATTCGAAAATCAACTTCCTGCTTGAGTTCAGGGGCTTCCCCTTCAAGAGCAGCCGAACGAGGTGAACGGCGGTGCTTCGCATAGAAGGTAACAATCCGATCGTCAACACTAGCCTTCAGGAGGGTCGTGCCGAATCCGAATAGCTCCTTAGATACTTCATTGTAAATCTGGCACATCTTCTTCTTGTTCTCGTTCGTGTCCAGCTGCATTCAGATACCACCTTCACTATTCGAAAGATACTACCGTACATTCGGACATCTCACAGGTTTGATTATACATAATCATTCGGATTCAAGCAAGCGATAAGGAATATTTTACACAAAAGGTTATTAAAACACGAACATTGCCAAGGGTCATTTGCTTGTTTTATTCGGAGCTGCCAGATTCCTGTTATCAATGCCGACATATATAAGGTTCTTGATAAGAACAAGAAAACCTCCCATTAGTGCCCATAAATCTAGTGTGCCTCTAATGGAAGGTTTTCATTTATGAATCCATTTCATAATACATTCAATAAATATGGGCGTATTCCTGATCCTTTACCCGACCTCGGTAAGCACGTACATACCGCTCGGGTTGTACAAATA
Organism: Paenibacillus sp. TCA20; assembly: GCF_000732325.1. Classification (GTDB taxonomy): domain Bacteria; phylum Bacillota; class Bacilli; order Paenibacillales; family Paenibacillaceae; genus Paenibacillus; species Paenibacillus urinalis. The sequence goes on along the minus strand of NZ_BBIW01000004.1, from coordinate 67,538 downwards.
CGGCTCTTCTTCATTAAAACATTCGGGTTCATACTGGCTGGCATACGTTCTACCATAAATCTTGAATTCTTTGCCTGCACTGCTCTCTTCTTCCGTCTGCGTCAGCAGGCCATACAAGAATTGAGACATGACCTGCATTGAAGCATCCGGATCGGTATCTATGCTGATCGCTGCTTCGGGAAGGCCAAACATCTGCATCCCGCAGGAATAGTAGTATTGCTCATTCTGCCGATAGCTGACAAAGGTATGCAGCAGCTGGTCGACTCTGGCTTCACGGGTCAGCTTGTCCCATTCCTCGGAAGTATAAGCTTTGCCTGAATTCTCAATCTTCACCGCCAGCCCGCCGCTCTTCAGCAGAAGCTGTACTGCCGGCACGATTTTTTGTACCGCATCCAAGCCGCCCATATAGCTCATCAGACGTAATACATGAGTATGCTTGTCCAATTTGTGCAATGCCTTGTCGTTCATCATGCCTCGTTCCGAATAATAGAAGGACTCTGACAGCTTGGCCTCATGCTCCTGGAATCGAACTTCAAACGCACGATTGTGCTTCGTATCCATCAGCAAATCTTCAGCCAGCACATATTCGCTCCGACTCTTCTTCTGAACCGAACGCTTCAGCCTGTCCCGATCCTTCCACTGACCTGGAATACATATAACTAGCTTATCATTCATTTTCGTTGAATATCCTTTCTCGTCAACACCTGAAGGTGACTTCCCGTCCTCAGCTCGGCGCTTAATCTGCTGTTCATGCCTAAGACGCATCCTTTCATTTTACCAAAACAGGGCCTAGAGTGAAAACCGTTCGTACAAGGCTCGTACAAAAAAAAGCGCTGATGATTTTCGGATCAGGAACAGCCCGGTCCGGGAAACATCAGCACTCTTATTTTGTAAGGCAGGTATTAATAGCGCTTAGGCGCTGCTCTCTTCGCAAGCTCTACCAGATAGGCAAAGAAGGCATCCGGATCTGTATCATATACCAGATTTACTGGCTTGCCGTTCGGATCAATAACCGTACGTCCTTGGCTCGGACCGTCTGGAATGACGGAACAATGAACCACTTTTCGTGTAACCAGGTCTTCCCGACCCACAGCTGCTGTCGTTAAAACATCCCACAAATAGTAGGTAGAGTTCGTCTCGCTGTATACGAGCGGCGGCACTCCGGCATAGCAGTTACCCAGGAAGTCTACACCCTCGTAATTGCGGTCCTTCGCCCACAGATTACGTACAGCAGGGGTAAGTGGAACCTTATTCGTGCTCTCCAGCGCCACAAGATCAATCTCAATACCCGTCTGCCAGATTTGATGTGCAGCTTCCGGATCCCAGTACACGTTCCATTCCGCTGTTCCATCATGCTCCGGCTCCTGAACATTCCCGTTCTCAAACGTACCGCCCATCCAAACCAGACGTTGGATCTTCTCTTCAATCTCCGGTGCTTCCTCAAGCGCACGTGACAGATCGGTAAGCGGACCTGTGAAGAGGAGCACGGTCTTCTCTTCTGTATTGTTCAGTGTCTCAATGATATGTTTATGTGCAGGCAGCTCCGACAACGGAGCTTCCATCATGCCCGACTCGTTCAGAATCGGCAGTGCATCAACGAAGTAAGAATGAATTCTCCAGTCGCTTGGAAAAGGATTCTTACCGCGTGAATTCGATTTAGCCACTTCCACCGGATAGGTGCTGAATCGATCTATAATTTTGCGGCTTGCATCTGTTGCCGGTTCCAAATAGCCGTCCGCCGGAATAACAGATACACCGGTTACCTCAACGTTATCCATTTGCAGCAGCATAAATAGTGAAACAAGATCATCAACACCGCCGTCATGGTTAAGATATACTTTTGCCTTCTTTGTCATGTTGTAAATCCCCCTGCTTGTCTAGTCTGATGCTTCATATCGGGTTAAACTTCATCCATCTTAATTCTTATCCTGCTGCAAATGCAACCATTCTGCTGATATTATCTCTTTACTAATGCAAAAGGGCATGTTAGCCTCTATACTTCTGCTAACATGCCCCTAATTATATATTTTTTTACATTTTCTGTTGTTGATCTGCAGTCTGAACCGCTTCCTTACGGCTCAGCTTGCCTGGCCAGAAGGCCCATCTTCCCAGCACGGTAGTAATTGCAGGAACTAGGAACGGTCTTACAATGAAGGTATCCAGCATCACACCAAGCGCTGTAATAATACCGAACTGCACCAGTACCTGTATCGGCAGTGTCGCCAGAACGGCGAAGGTTCCTGCCAGAATAAGTCCTGCAGAGGTTATAACAGAGCTGGTCTCTCCAACCCCTTCTTTGATCGCCTGCTTGAGCGGCATCTGCTTGCGCTTCTGCCAAATGCTTGAGACCATGAAGATATTATAGTCCTCTCCGAGTGCAACAAGGAATACAAAAGCATATAGCGGAATTGCTCCCTGAATGGCGTCCGCTCCAAGGCCGTAATGAATAATAAGCCAGCCGAGGCCGAGCGCCGAGAAGTAAGACAGAATGACGGTCCCGATTAAATAAAGGGTGGCCACGATGGAGCGCAGATAGAGCAGCAAGAGCAGGCTGATCAGACCAATAACAACCGGAATGATCACTCTGGAATCCCGTTCGCCCGTAATCTCGGAGTCATACTGTGCAGCTGTCTGCCCGCTGATCCATACGTGATCCTCAGGACTGGCCACGCCGGCTGCAGCCAGTGAGGCTTCTGCCTCTGCTCTCAGATCGGGAATGTGCTGCATCGCCTCCATGGAATACGGATTCATGGACAGCTCTACATCATAGCCCGCAATCTGGCTGTTCTCAGCCCCTTGCTGCGGTTCAGACACCAGATCTACATATTCAAGCCCAGCCAAACGCTCTCCAAGGTCAACCTCTTCCCCCTTGGTGTCCACCATTACTTTGACCGGAGCAAGCTCTCCCTCAGAGAACTGCTCACCAATGATCGTAAAGCCTTCACGTGAAGGCACATCCTCCGGGAAGGAGGACAGCAGATCATAGGTGAATTTCACCTGCGGTGAGAATGCAGCAAGCACACTTAGCAGCAGCACAGCTGATATGATAACCGTCCATGGACGTGTCGTAACGATTTTGCCCACCTTACTCTCCTTCTCCTTATGCGGAGCAGGAACCGGCTTGCCTTTCTTCTTCGCATGCACTGCAGCGAGCTCAGGTGTTCTTGGCACAAACGGATAGAAGGAGGCCCGGCCAAAAATCGCAAGCAGTGCAGGAATCAGTGTCAGGCTGGCAATAAACATGATCAGAATCGACAGGCTGAATGGAACTGCAAAGCGCTGATAAGCCCCATACTCGGCTAACAACAGAGCAAACAAGGAAATCACAACGGTAAAGCCGCTCATGGCGATAGCGCCTGAGGAGGTCATAATCGCCTTGAACAGAGCCTTCTTCTTGTCAGATTCATGCCACAGCAGCTGGCGAAACTTCGAAATGATAAACAGACAGTAATCTGTACCTGCCCCGAACAGAAGCACGGTCATAATGGCAATGGACTGAGAATCCACTGTGATCAGGCCTTGATCAGCCAGTAGCCCGAGCAGGGGACTGGTCACCATATAGGCAAAGCCAACCCCGATCAGCGGGATGATTGCCAAGATCGGAGATCGGTATATAAGTAACAGAAGGATTAGTACTAACAATACGGTTGCGATGAGCAGGGATACATCCGCATCCTCGAACAACCCGGTAGCATCAATGGAGATACCGACGGGTCCGGTTACACGCGCACTCAGCTCGTCACCATTGATATCGGCTTCAAAAGGACTCGCACCGTATAACTCCTCAGCCTTGACCTCCAGCTGTTTGATTCCTTCCTCCAGAGCAGCTGCATCCGCGGCTTCATCAAAGAACACCGGAAGTATAATCGTGCTGCGGTCTTCAGACAGTTGGGCATCCAGTGCCGGAGGCGGCAGCTCATGCAGCGGGACAACCAGGCTCTGATTAGCCACAGGCTTGCTTGTCAGTTCTTCGGTAAGCTGCTGAAGGTTGGTTAAATCCTCATCTTGCAGCCCGCCCTCCCGGTGCCACACGATTAGTGCTGGAACACCTGTATTGTTCGGAAACTCCTGAGCAGCCAGACGCTCTGCCTGTACGGATGCCTTGTCATCGGCAAGGTTCTCCGCATTGTTATTCTCACGTTCACCTACGGCAGGCAGCGTCAGGTTAAGAACGAGAGCGAGGACGATCCATACGAGGAGCGTAATCCATTTGCTTCGCTTTCCTGCAACCCATTTACCATAATCCGGGCCGGATTCATGCATTATAGTTCTCTCCTTTTTGGATATTGCTTTTTTTGAATTCAATTCATAACATCGACTCATTTAACTTGAATAAGGAAACCATTAATAATATGATCAAAGCAATTATATATACCGGAAGGTTAATTATCAAGTTTAATTTTGATAAAATTCGTATCTTGTCATAAACTGTTCACAGGAGGTTTCATATGAAAAATACACAAACCCCGCGTACGCCGGGCAGACCCAAGCAAACCCATGATCAAGTTCCGATTCAGGAGACGATACTCAGGACAGCCTCCATACTCTTCATGGAGAACGGTTATGAGCCGGTATCGCTTGCTCAAATCGCCAAAATATGTAATGTGACCAAGGCATCCATCTACTATCATTTCACTAGCAAGCCTGAGCTCTTCAAGATTTCTGTGACGACCATGCTGACGAATGGGTACAAGCATACAGCAAAGTTCCTTGAAGAAGCTGATACATTCGAACAAGGGCTGCTTCGCGTTGCCGAGGCCAAGATCGCTAGACCTCACGCGGAGATGGAGACGATTATGCGTGAAGCCGAAGCGTTCTTAAGCCCGGAGCAGATCAAGGAAATTCGAGATGCAGAATACCGCATCTATGAAGTGATGTCTGTTCATTTTGAGAAGGCTATGGAACAAGGTGTACTTAAGAAAGGCAATGCCATGCTCCTCGCCCAGGCTTTCACAGCGATGCTGATGCTCGGCAATCGGGAGGACACAAGAATTCAGTACCCCGCCCCGCTAGATCTTGCACAAGTGCTGGTCGAATTGTTTCTGCAAGGTGCTGCGCAGCAATAAAGAACGGAGCTCATGGTGAGTCTCCGTTCTTTGGCATGAGAAATTTCAGTCTGCGCTCCAGCACCTTTATCTCAGCCGGTGCAGAGAGATAGACTTCTCCATCCGTATCTGCCGGCATCTCTCCTTCTGTCTGCAGATGAATATGACTCGCCTTGAAATATTTCAGGCTGTCATTATGCGGCTCCCACCTGCCTTCCGGCTTCCTTGCCAGCAGCTCCCGGAGAAGAGGGATACCCGCCTGGCGTATGATGAGTACATCAAATTGTCCATCCGTAAGCGAATCCTTGGCAAATGGCAGTGTGCTGGTGCCTAGAGACCTGCCGTTCGATACATAGATCATCACAGCCTCATCTTCAATCTGTATGCTCTCCGTCTTCAGCTGATAACGAAAAGGTTCGGCAGCCCGAATCGTCTGCAGTGTACTGATGAAATAGCTCAGCTTGCCGAGTGATCCTTTGAGGGTCGGATCAATATTTTCAGAAGTCTCCGTTATGATCCCAACTCCGAAGAAATTCGTGAATACCCGATCATTGGCCATGCCAAGATCCAGGCTTACCGCGTCTCCGTGGATCAAAGCCTCCGCCGCCTGAGGCACATTGATCGGAATACCGAGCGTTCGTGCAAAATCATTACAGGTCCCGCCCGGCAATATGCCTACTACAGGCGGACGATGAAGCTGTGCCAGCCCGTTAATGCATTCATGAACTGTACCGTCTCCACCCAGAATAAAGACCGCATCCACATCTTCGCCCCGCTCTCGGCATATCTTCTCCCCGTCTCCTGCTCTCTGAGTCTTCATAACCACAAGCTCTGGAATAACAGGGGCCAGCGCAGACACCGCTCCGCCGACCATACTCATTGCCGAACCCGCTGCTTCGTTATGGATGAGGAGTGCTTTTTGAATATCCATGCTTATCTCCTCCCCACCAAAATCAAGTCTTTACTTCTATATCTACCCTAAATGAGGAAGAAATAAAACAAGCTCAGCGCTGCAGACGATGAACCGATCGCTTTATTGTGTACCCATTGGATCATTTATGGACCCCACGAACAGCCAGGCTCCCGTATCCTCATCCTCAATGACTGTAAAGAAGGGCCGATTGATATTCATCACTTTGGTATCTGTGACCATTGCCGCTGATTCTGCCATAGCCACGGAAGTCGCTGCCGCTGCCTCGGAGCCCTTTTCATTCACTTCAAGCACGGCTTTATGCTGTACATCACTAATGAATAAGTTCCCACCTGACATTCTTGAGAAGTCAGCGCCTTGGCCAAAAGCCGATTTCATCCCCATATTCTTAAGCGAGTCTACCAGCCCGGCTTCATATTCGACCTTGTATTTCGGCATGGAGAGCTGAACCAGATGTTCATCGAATGGAGCGGCAAATACTTCAGGCTGCTGTATCAGCTGCTTCATGGTGTCATCCAAGCTCTTGCCCTCAGCCGGCAGAATCACCAGCATGTTCATGCTTGAATCACGATATGGCAGACGAACGGCCTGCCAGTCCTCTGACTCCTTATACCCATACAGATTGGTATCGTGCATCATCGGTATGTTCAGCTCCGTACCATCCCCGGTTGTAAAAGCCTCCTCCTTTGTTAGATTCTCATCGAAGGTGTACAGCCAGGTTCCTTTGAAATATAGGGCATTCAGCAAATAAGCCCGCACCGCGCTGTCCAGAGGCTCGCTCAGCATCTTGTCTATCAGACCTTCTGTTCTCTCACTGACCCAGGTATTGATGGAATTCATGGCTTCCTCGGAAGACAGCTCAGCTTCCAAGATCTCAGCTCCATAGCTGGTTCCTGCCGTTTCAAGAAACGCCGGTTTTAAGGTGTATCCCGTATCTACCCAGACCGAGTTTGCTGTCATGAGCTCCACCCCTTGACCTGGGCTGTTCAGAAGCTGCATATATATCCGGCTGGCCTCATTCACCTCTTCCATACTTAAGCCGGTAAGCCCAAGTACTTCTGCCATTTCCTGCTCCGTTACACCATTGGAGCCGGTATAAGCAAGCGTTAAGGCAGAGGCAATGCTGTAGGGCGAGATCAATACATTCTTAGGCGCAGCGTCCTGAGCTCGAAGCTCCTCCACCAGCTGGATACCAAGCGTATTCTGCGATTGAATCAACACCGGGTCTAATGCTGCAGCCAGCCGATCACGCTCCTCCGAACTTATCTGCTCGACCTTAGCAGGCAGCGTGGACAGGCTTGGCGGAATCTCTCCCTTCACATCTGCTTGAGATGCACAAGCACTTAAACCGAGCACAAGCATGATGGCCAGAAACGATCGATTCACTGCCTTCCCTCTTTTCGTTATCAGCATCCTAGTCATCCCCCTTTTATATTGATAGACTCTCTCGGCAGCAGGATGGTTCCAATGATGTTAGTGTCTGGTATGGAATTTTTTTCTTAAATTCTAGCGTGTCTTATACCGCTCAAGAGGGTAATGAAGCTGTAAAATGATGTCCACCCACGAGGAGGAGTGTTCCTATGATTCCAGCAACGCTTGAAGAACTTGAAGCTATTCGCAAAGAGTGCCGTTCTATGGTAAATACGAGAGCCTTCGCATCCGGCGGCACTGCGCTTGTACCGATTCCCGGAACAGATGTTGTCGCGGATGTAGGCATGCTAATGCAGCTCCTGCCTGCCATTAATGATAAATTCGGCTTGTCCGAGAAGCAGCTGAGCGGTATGGATGCGGAATCCAAAGCAGCAGTATACGGACTTGTCATGTCCATGGGGAGCGCAGTAATCGGTAAGCTCATCACACGGGAACTGGTCATCAAGCTGCTCCAGAAGGTTGGCGTACGCATGGCGGCCAAACAAGCGGCACGCATTATCCCTATCGCAGGTCACGCTTTATCTGCAGCGCTGAGCTTCTCTGCCATGCGGTATGTTGGCAATAAGCATGTAGAGGATTGCTATAATGTCGCCAGACAGCTGATCGAGCAGAGAAGAGCGAAAGAGCTGGAAATACCGGCAGACGCTGTTATTGTAGACACGGTTAAAGTATGACCTGATCCAAGCTGTCCGTCATGATCATGCTGTTCATGATAATTAAAAGACACCGTACCTCTTGAGAGGAGCGCTCCTGCTCATTCAAGAGAGTACGGTGTCTTTTTGCTAGATGAATCTATTTCATAATTTTCTAAGCTGACAGCAATCTACGTTAATCAGCCTACCTCTGTAAACTGGCTGTTATATAGCTCTGCATAGAATCCATTAGCCATAAGCAGTTCCTCATGGGTTCCTTTTTCAATTACATCCCCATGGTTCATGACGAGAATGACGTCTGCATCCCGAATCGTTGACAGTCTGTGGGCAATCACAAAGCTGGTGCGATCCTTCATCAGCTCATTCATCGCCTGCTGAATCAAGGTCTCAGTCCGGGTGTCAACCGAGCTTGTCGCTTCATCGAGAATAAGGATGGAAGGATTGGCAAGAATAGCACGAGCAATCGTTAACAGCTGCTTCTGGCCTTGTGAGATATTAGATGCCTCTTCATTAAGAACCGTTTGATACCCATCTGGCAGTGTACGGATAAAATGATCCGCTCTAGCTGCAACTGCGGCTTGCCGAACCTCTGTCTCCGAAGCCGCCTCACGGCCGTATGCAATGTTGTCATAGATTGTACCGTTGAACAGCCATGTATCCTGCAGCACCATGCCGAACATGCTCCGCAGTCTGCTTCGCGGCATATCCGTAATATCTACACCATCAATTCGAATCGTGCCGCCTTGTACTTCGTAGAAGCGCATGAGCAGGTTAATAAGTGTTGTCTTGCCTGCCCCTGTCGGTCCTACGATGGCCACCGTCTGTCCCGGCTTCACATCGACATTCATATCAGTGCTGAGCGGCTTGTCCTCGCTGTAGCCAAATTTTACATGCTCGAAGGTTACTGCGCCCTGCACCTTGCTTGAAATACGGGCTGTATCCTGTTCAGGCACTTCTTCTGTTTCATCCAGCAGCTCGAACACGCGCTCGGCCGAAGCCACCGTGGATTGGATGACATTCGCAATGTTAGCCAGCTGATTGATCGGCTGAGAGAACTGACGTGAATATTGAATAAACGCCAGGATACTTCCGACATCCAGTGACCGTGTCGATACGAGAATTCCCCCAACCACACAGATCAGCACATAGCCAATATTCCCGATGAACATCATGAGCGGCATGATCAGACCCGAAATAAACTGGGCCTTCCAGCCGGTCTCATAGAGCTCCTCATTGATCTTGTCAAAATTGCGGATCGACTGCTCTTCCCGTCCAAATGCCTTAATGACATTATGCCCGGTGTACATCTCTTCAACATGACCATTCAGCTCGCCGAGTCTCTTCTGCTGGCCCACAAAATATCCCTGTGAACGGGAAGCGACTATGGCCACCACAATTAAGCTGAGCGGCAGCGTAAGCACTGTAATCAGTGTCAACAATGGACTGATCGTAAGCATCATGATGATGACACCGACCAATGTTACAAACGAGGTAATGAACTGCGCGAGACTCTGCTGCAGCGTATTGCTGATATTATCTACATCATTCGTAGCCCGGCTGAGGATTTCCCCGTGTGTTCTTCCATCAAAATATTTGAGCGGAAGCCGTGACAGCTTGTCGTTAATCTGCTCCCGCATCTCAAATACAACACGCTGTGAGACACCGGCCATGAGATACTGCTGTATATAAGCAAACAGAGAGCTCAATAGATACAGGGCACCAAGCCACATCAGAATTCTGGCAATCTCTACAAAATCAATGACCGCATTCGGATCAAACAGCGGCTCGGATAAAATATTTGTCGCCACCGCCATTAATTTAGGTGAAACAATCGTGAACACCGTGCTCAGAATAGCCATAATAAACACAACGATCAATATTGTGTTTTGCGGCTTCAGATAACGAACCAGCCTCTTCATCGTGCCTTTGAAATCCTTGGCCTTCTCAACCGGCCCACGGCCGGGATGGCCCCCTGGATGCTTCGGCCCTGCCGTACTGGACGGGTTCTGCGAAGCTTTATTTTTACGACTCATGCAATCTCCTCCTCTGACAGCTGTGAGGACACAATTTCTCGGTATACCTCACTATTTCGGAGCAGCTCGTCGTGAGTTCCACTGCCTACGATTACGCCTTCATCCATAACAAGAATCCGATCCGCATCTCTTACCGTGCTTACACGCTGGGCTACGATAATCACCGTTGAGTTGACGGTTTCGTCAACAAGAGCAGCTCTAAGCTTGGCATCCGTCTTGTAATCCAGAGCGGAGAAGCTGTCATCAAATACATAGATCTCCGGTCTGCGGACCAAGGCTCTCGCAATAGACAGTCGCTGCTTCTGTCCGCCTGATACATTGCTGCCTCCCTGCGAGATCATGCTCTCATATCCTTCCTCCATCCCGCTGATAAACTCAGCGGCCTGAGCGACCTCTGCAGCATGCCTTATCTCCTCCTCGGTTGCATCCTCCTTGCCGTAACGGATGTTGTCTGCGATGGTACCCGTGAATAGTACGGCTTTCTGCGGGACATATCCGATCTTCGAGCGCAGCTCTTGCTGAGAAATATCTTTTACATCGATGCCATTCACGCGAACACTGCCTTCGGTGACATCATAGAAGCGCGGGATCAACGCAAGCAGTGTTGATTTGCCCGACCCTGTTCCACCGATAATGGCAGTAATCTCTCCCGGCTGTGCCGTGAAGCTGATATCCTTAAGCGCATATTCCTCGGCGCCCGGATATTTGAACGACACATTATCAAATTCAAGTGTTCCATGCAGCTGACCAGCCGGCTTGGACACTTCAGGATCTGCAAGCTCCGGCTTCATTGTCAGCACTTCATTGATCCGAGCCGCAGAAGCCGCTGCCCGGGGCAGCATGACGAAGATGATCGACACCATCAGCAGAGAGAACATGATCTGCATGGCATATTGAATAAACGCCATCATATTCCCCACCTGGATCTCTCCCGTGTTGATCCGAAGACCGCCGAACCAAATAATAGCGATGACAGAGAAGTTCATCACCAGCATCATAACCGGCATCATGAAGGCCATAATCTTGTTCACCTTGATTGCGGTATCTGTGAGGTCAACATTCGCCTCGGTGAAGCGCACCTTCTCGTACCCGGTACGATTGAATGAACGGATGACTCGAATGCCTGTCAACTGCTCGCGCAGAACGAGATTCAGACGATCCAGCTTCTTCTGAATGGCCTTAAAGAGCGGCAGCCCCTTGAAGGCAATCAGCGCAATAGCTCCTGCAAGGATCGGAAGCGATACTACAAGAACAAGAGACAGCTTGGCATCTTGGGATATGGCCATTATAAGACCACCTATAAACATCAGCGGTGCACTGATCATCATCCGCAGCATCATCAGCAGCACGTTCTGAACCTGAGTAATATCATTCGTCGTTCTGGTGATGAGCGAAGCTGTTCCCACCTGGTCAAACTCGTGAAGAGAGAAATTCTCTACATGTCTAAACAATCGGCTGCGAAGATCACGTGCAAATTTGCCAGTAACCTGGGAGGACAGGAAGCTCACAAGAATCGAGCATACTGTACCGAGAAGAGCGACAATGAGCATTACACCGCCAATACTCCATATGTAAGAAACGTCCCCCTCTGGTATTCCAAAATTGACGATATCAGACATTAATGTAGGCAAGAATAAATCAGATAACGATTGCAGCAGAAGTAAAAAAACGACGAGCGCTACACCCGCCTTATACGGATTCAGCATCCGCAGCAGTTTCATCATGTGTGATCACTTCCTTTTGTTGAAAATCTATCTTTGCAGTGCGGGTCAGTGCTTATCCGCTTCTGTTCCTTATACTCGTACACACGAGTCAGTAATTTCGCTAATTGAGCACTATCCTCTTCACCTAGATATTCAATCATTTCCTTCATATTGCTAATGAGCTCGCGGTGAACGCCGCGGACTGCCTCTCGTCCGGCTTCAGTGATGGTAATCCGCATCACTCTGCGATCCGTCTCGTCCATTCTTCTCTCGACTAAACCCTGCTCCTCCAGCCCTTGAATGACAGGAGTAATGGTCGGCGCCTTGACCCGCATAATATCACTGATCTCGGATATCTTAAGCCCTTCAAGCTGATCCTTGGTCGTTGGACCATTCTCTTGAAATTCTGTAATCATCCGCCCGACCACAGCAGGATCGTGCTTCTCAGGCGTTTCCTTCCCTCGGATTAACGTAACCAGCAGCACAATCTCGCTCGGATTGCGGCCTTCCGTCTTAGGCTGCTTCCAATTGCTGCGGTTAAATCTCATAAATGCAAAGAGCAGATTCTGTGCTAGTATATCCTTCTCTTTCAATGCCTCACCCACTTTTTTTATTTGAACAAGATTCATAACGAAATTGCGGTGCAACGAATTAATTAGGTCTCCTAATTAATTATAAATCCATGCAGATTATATGCTTTTGCACTCCTAAGTGTCAAACCGGAACCTTGCAGAATTTTGCAAATCCATAATTTATATATTGGCTGTTCTTGGGCCTTCACATTCTCTTTATTCCATATAAAAAAGACGACCGTGACTCTATAGCCACAGCCGTCCATCCACAGAACTGTTATCCTTGCATCTATTCCATGCTCAGCTCATTACGATTCAGCATTAATAACTACTCTACTATACCTTGCTATACGCACTCTCAAAGTTAAAATAAGTCCGTGCATTCTCGTAGGATATGCCCTGCACGATACGGCCGAGCAGCTCAAGGTCATGCGGCGCCTCTCCGTTCTCTACCCATTCTCCAAGCAGATTGCACAGCAAGCGGCGGAAGTACTCATGCCGTGTGTAGGACAAGAAGCTTCTTGAATCGGTCAGCATGCCGACAAACCGGCTGAGCAGACCGACGTTGGACAATGCCTTCATCTGAGCGAGCATGCCGTCCTTCGTATCGTTGAACCACCATGCCGCACCGAGCTGGATTTTGCCAGGAATACCGTCACCCTGGAAGCTGCCAGCGATCGCAGCCAGCACTTCATTGTCTCGAGGATTGAGCGAATACAGGATCGTTCTTGGCAGCGCATCTTCACTAGCCAGTCCATCCAACAGCTTCACCAGCGGACCGGCAAGCGGGCTGTCATTCACGGAATCATAGCCGGTATCCGGGCCAAGCAGTCCGAGCATACGTGAGTTGTTGTTTCTTGCTGCATTGATATGGTATTGCATCGCCCAGCCGCGTGCCGCATACAGCTTGCCGAGGAAGATCAGTGTGTAGGTCTTATACTTCTGCTCCTCCAGCAGACTAGCCTTCTCGCCATTTAACACCTTGGCGAAGATGCCTGCTGCTTCCTCGCGGGTTACTTCCGCATACGGTACATAATCGAGCGCATGGTCGGACACACGTCCTCCAACAGAATGGAAGTAATCCACCCTTGCCTCCAGCACCTCAAGAAACGTATCGTAGCTCGTAATCGAACGTCCGGCGGTCTGCTCCAAGCGGGAGAGCCACTCGCCGAACCCTTCGCGGTTAATTTCAAGACCCTTATCAGGACGGAATGAAGGCAGCACCGCGGTATCAAAACCATTCAGATCCCGAATCGCGGTATGATATTCCAGTGTATCCGCAGGATCATCTGTCGTGCAGACTACGGTTACTTTAGATTTCGTAATCAAGTCGCGAGCACCAAAGCCTTCACCGTTCAGTTTGGCATTTACTTTCTCCCAGATGACCGGCGCGTTCTTCTCATTAATCAGCTCATATACACCGAAGAAACGCTGCAGCTCCAGGTGTGACCACGCATATACCGGATTTCCGATCGTCATCGGCACGGTTCTTGCCCAAGCGAGGAACCGATCGTAATCGCTGACTCCCTCGCCTCCTGTTACATACTTCTCTTCAACGCCGTTTGCCCGCATCAGCCGCCATTTGTAATGATCGCCGTACAGCCAGGCTTCGGTTACATTGCGAAACGTTTTATTCTCATAAATCTCCTTGGGACTCAGGTGGCAGTGATAATCAATAATCGGCATATCCTTTGCATACTTCTCGTACAGCTCAATCGCTGTATCATTCGTAAGTAGAAATTGTTCATCCAAAAAAGACTTCATCTTCCTTACCCACTCCCTTTAGGTTGATTTTGGTTCGTTCAGGTTTATTTCTGATCTCAAACTCTAAGCTACACCCTTTCCCAAGAAAGTTCAACAATAAAATGAGAACGCTAACAAAAATGTTTGCTGAATGGACATGTGCGTACGCTCACTGACATTTTTCGTGAGTTCATGCAATGTAAATGACTGTTGACTGACATCTCGGCATTGTGATGAACCGGAGAATTGAATAGAGAATTTGGATCAGGGAGGGCTTCTGGTGGCGAGAGTTATTTCTAATATACAAGTGAATGATCACATTGGTCTTCTGGAGGTGGAAGCCGCAAGCGGCGGAGCACCAGGACAATTCTATATGCTGCGCGCTTGGAATGCAGGGCCGCTGCTTCCGAGAGCGATCAGCATTTTTGATGTGAAGGAGCATTCTATACAATTTCTATACCAGGTGGTGGGGGAAGGTACTCGGCAGCTGTATCGTCTGCGGCAAGGGGAAGAAATTCAGCTCACCGGACCTTTCGGTAACGGATTTCCCCAGCTGACTGGACGAGTAGCGCTTGTCGGCGGCGGCATTGGAGTCGCTCCCTTTTATTATGCTGCCAGGCAATACAAGAGTGCCGACCTCTACCTCGGCTTCAGTGAGCAACCCTATCTGGTTGAAGAATTCAGCAGGATGGCCTCCTCTGTCAAGGTTGATGTCGGAGGAAGCATCCTCGGCTGTCTGGTGTTCTCAGACTACGATCTTGTGATCGCCTGTGGACCGTCAGGCATGCTGAAGGCGGTACAAATGAAGCAAGCCGCAGAGAGTAGTCGTACGAACGTCTATATATCGGTAGAAAATAAAATGGCCTGTGCAGTAGGCGCCTGCCTCGCATGCAGTATCCAGCATCACTCCGGCAGAGTTCAGACCTGTACAGACGGTCCTGTATTCCGGGCGGAGGAGGTAACTCTCCTATGATGAATCTATCCTGCTGTATTGCCGGCGTTCACTTCAAGAATCCAGTCATTATGGCCTCCGGAACCTTCGGATTTGGCCGTGAATATAACGGCATCTACGATATCAGTCAATTGGGTGGATTCGTTGGCAAGGGTCTTACCTTGCATCCTAGAGCAGGCAATGATGGAGAGCGGATCATAGAGACCTCTTCTGGCATGATGAACAGTATCGGGCTCGCGAACCCGGGGATGGATGCTTTTCTGGCGAAGGAATCTCCCTTCTGGCAAACACTCGATACCGTCCGCATTGTGAATTTGGGGGGAGGATCGCTGCAGGAATATACAGCTGGTGCTGCTCAAATCGAAGCGCATGAAGAGAGACTCAGGCGCTCAACCGGGGGTAGAGGTTCCATCGATATGATCGAGCTGAACATCTCCTGCCCTAACGTCAAGGAAGGTGGAATGGCCTTCGGTATCAACACAGAAGCCGCGAGAAGCGTTATTTCTTCGGTACGTGAAGCCACCCGTCTGCCACTCATCGTCAAGCTCTCACCGGGTGCCGAGAATCTGGTAGAGATGGCACAAATGTGCGAGCAGGAGGGGGCGGATGCAATTTCTCTGATCAACACCATCTCTGCGATGAGGATTAACATCCGTGAGCGGAGGAGTGTATTTAAGCATGGGTATGCCGGATTGTCTGGTCCTGCCATCAAGCCGATCGCCCTTCGTATGGTTCATCAGACCGCTCATGCTGTCCGTATACCGGTCATCGGAATGGGCGGGATCATGAGCACTGATGACATGATTGAATTTATTATGGCTGGTGCGGCAGCAGTCCAGATCGGGACAGCGAACTTTGTGAATCACCAAGCAGGTCCTGAGCTGATCAGGGGACTATCCGAATGGATGACCCGAGAGGGCGTATACACCCTGGATGAGATCCGCGGTATCGTGTAATTTGATCCAACTTTTTCTGAATTTTAACGTTCTTCTATATTGGGAACGGTATAATTGAGAAAAACGAAAATGAGGTGTATCGGACAAATGCAAATTACTTTTCTGGGGACGGGAGATATGTTCAGCTTCGAACAAGACCACAATAGCGCGATGCTCCTGTATAATGACACTCGGCTCATTATTGACTTTCCCGAGTCGAACGCGAAAGTGCTGTATAAGATGGGAATCAAGCTGGATGAGATCAAGGATGTGTTTATAACCCATCTGCACGATGATCACATCAACGGCCTGCAGCAGCTCGGTTATTACGCGCAAGTATTTGGTAAGCAGAAGCCTAGGCTCTACATCCACGAGGATTTAATGGAGCCGCTCTGGCGCTCGCTTGAGCCTGGGATGCGTTATACCGTACAGGGTGAACGCACCCTGGAAGATTATTTCGAGCTGGTTCCGCTGCAGGAACAGAAGCCCTTCAGCATTGGAGGCGTTACATATGAGCTTACACTGACGAATCATGTACCCGGCATGCTGAGCTGTGGATTGTATGCACCTGGACTATTCTATTACAGCGGTGATGCAACGATGGATTCCGATCTGCTTGAGCGCATTGCTGATGATGTCCAGGTTATTTTCTATGAATGCCATCTGCAGAACGTGACCATCTCATCGCACACCCATTTGGACGATATTAAGTCCTTACCGCTGCCCATCCAGACTAAAATCCAGCTCATGCACTACCATGACGGCTATGCGTCACCTGATGCCCGTGAACAATTCAACAAGGGTGCCGTATCCAAGCTCGTAGAGCCGCTGGAGGTGATTCGGCTGCATGAATAATCTGAATCAAGCTCGTCCACAGCTATACTAGATCGAAGCAGGGTTAACCTGCTTGTACTCCCTCCACTCTTCAGGCAGCAAGGAACGGTAAGGCTCCTGTCCGAAGCGATCATCGATCAGCACGAGCACACCCTCGTCCTCCTCCGTACGGATGAGTCTCCCGCCTGCCTGAAGCACTTTGTTCATACCCGGAAAAACATAAGCGTAATTAAATCCGTTCCGCCCCGTCTGATTAAAGTAATCCCGCAGCATATTGTTCTCCAGTCCAATCTGAGGCAGGCCTGTACCCACGACGATTACACCGTTCAGCCTGTCACCGGGAAGATCCACCCCTTCGGAGAATACGCCCCCGAGCACCGCAAACCCCAGCCGCGTGCGCTCAGGATTCGGCTGGAAGCCGGATAGGAAGGCATCCCTCTCCTCCTCACTCATGGAAGACTGCTGTATGATGGCATCTACACCCTTGCCTTCATCCTGAGTATAGACTTCATATACTTCCTGCATATAGGAATAAGACGGGAAAAAGACGAGCAGGTTGGTCCCCGGCCGCTCCTCTGCGACCCGCTGCAACAGTCTTGCGATGGCTCCCTTCGACCTCTCCCGGTCGTTGTATCTGACCGACAGCGGTACCAGCCGCACATCAAGCTGTTCCTTGCTGAACGGCGAAGGAATGCTGAGCGTATAATCCTCTTCGCCAGCACCCAGCATATCCCGGTAATAATTCATCGGAGACAGTGTGGCAGAGAAATGAATGATAGACCGGTAGCCTTTGCCAGCCTGCCGTAGCAGCTCCGAAGGATCGAGACAATACAGCTTGATTCGGAAGTCACTGCGGATGATCTCCGCATATGTCAGGTAGTGATCATCGTATAGCTTGGCCATTCGAATAAAGTTCTGGGCCGCAAAATAAGTGCCGAGCAGCTCTTCCTGTGCCTCAAGACTGACCCGGTCTGCAGAAGAGCCGGAGACCAGCTCAATTTCTGCTGTCTCTACGAACTTTTCCAGCCGCTTGATCAGCTCTTCCGGCAGCTCAGACTGAATGATCCGCCCCTCGCTGTTGCAGTTGTTCTTGACTGCGTACAGGAACGAGTTAACCTCTCCGGCCGTTCGGGATACCCCTTCATTGGCCGTCTTGTACTCATCCTTGATCCCGAGAAAGACCGATTTGACGAGCTCCGCCGAGAACATATTTCGGCCTCGATCGACCAGGTTATGCGCCTCATCGACCAGCACAGCCGTCTTCTTCTTCTGATCCTCAAACAATCGCTTCAAGGACACTCGCGGATCAAAAATATAATTATAATCACATACGACCGCATCCGCCGCGTAAGCAATGTCGAGCGAATACTCGAATGGGCAGACCTGGTGCTTGCGTGCGTACGCTTCAATGACCGGCCTAGTCATGATCGTCTCGTGCTTCATAATATCCAGAACTGCCCCGTTGATCCGGTCGTAATAGCCTTCGCACATCCTGCACTGCCCGGCATCACATGCTTCCTCTTCCTTGAAGCAGATTTTGTCCTTGGCGGTGATCGTCACCGAGTTCATATACAGCCCCTGTGCCTGCATTCGCGCAAAGGCTTCCTCCGCCGTTGCCCGGGTCGTTGTCCGTGCTGTCAAATAGAAGATTTTGCTGATATGTCCTGCTCCGACTGCCTTGACAGCCGGGAATAAAGTCGACATCGTCTTGCCAATTCCTGTCGGTGCCTTCGCCATCAGCCCGGCACCCTCGGAGATGGTTTTGAATACGGCACCTGCCAGCTTGCGCTGTCCCGCACGGTAAGAAGGAAAAGGAAAGCCAAGCGCTTCAATGGACGGCTGGCGCTTTTCTTCATGCTCCCTCAGCATCTCCGCATAAGGAGCATAAGCTTCAACAATTCCACGTGCAAAGACCTCAAGCTCTTCCATAGAGTGGGTAACCAGCATTCTCTTCTGCTCACCACTGCCTGTCCGTACATAGGTCAGCTGGATCTGCATGGCTGAGAGTCCCTCTGTCTTGGCATACATATATGCATACATTTTACCCTGTGCCCAGTGAACCGGAAGCCCGTCCCCCAAGTCCTCCAGCGGAGCTGCTGTCGACTTGATCTCATCAATCGTCCATGCCCCGTCCAGCTGAATAAGTCCATCGCATCTCCCTTCCACCTTGAATAGAAGATCACCGCAAGGGATCTCGCCCTTGAGAAATACTTCTTTTTGATCCGTATCTGCATAGGTCTTCTGAATGCTCTGATGAATCCGGGTCCCTTCGTGCATCGTCGCATTCGTCCGGAATCCCCCCGTAATGCTGCCGCTTCGATATACATACTCCACCAAAGGTCTGACGGATATAGAAATTTCATATGGCATGCGTTTCACCCGTTCCTGTTCATTTTCGTCTTCTCACTGTAACAAAATGGAGGTGAAGATACCAGTTCTCTAAGCGCTTATCGGTGTCCGTAAAAGAACTACAATAACCCCTCTTACGACCACTTGAATGAAAGCAGCCAGAGAGGGGTTCTATGAACAATTCACATGAAATCTCTTTAAATTCGCTTTATTTCTTCGTTTCCTTATAGGGCACGTAATCTGGATAGTCGGTAATAATTCCGTCTACCCCCAGATCAAGCAGATAGTCTGCTTCCTCACGGCTGCGCAGTGTCCAAGCATAAATCTTCATTCCTCTGGCATGGATTTGACGAACGAGTGAATGCTCTACAGCATAGATATGCGGATTCACATACGAAGCATAGGCTCGGTATTCATCCAGCTTGTCGTTATCCAAATCTGCAGGATCCTCAATCAGCACACCCGTCGGTACGGTGGGCAGCATGTCATGGAATGTCGCCATGGATTCATGGTTAAAGGACTGAACGATCACCTGCCCGGGCCCCATTTTGTCATATCCGTACTTGATCAAGGAGTCCGCCACTTGTCTCTCGATGCCGGGATACAGCTCCGGTGCCTTCAACTCGATGAGAAACCCGATATTCTTACCTCTGTAATGCGCCAGAACCTCTTCGAAAGTAGGAATCTGCTGGCTGCTATACTCTCCTCCAAACCAGCTTCCTGCATCCAGGCTTCTCAGCTCCTCCAGCGTATGCATTCTGACTTCTCCCGTCCCGCTTGTCGTCCGATCCAATGTGAGATCATGAATGACGACGAGCTCTCCATCCAGGCTCCGCTGCACATCCAGCTCGATCATACTTGACTGCATTCGGTATGCTAATTCAAAAGCAGCCATCGTATTCTCCGGCGCGTACCCCGCTGCTCCCCGATGAGCAACAACTACCGGATCAGCCGAGTTGGCAGCGGCAATATGATCTGTATCTCCACCAATTCCGATGATGGAAGCGATAAGCAAAGTTCTCAAGGTTTTGACCACGCCCGACTCACCTCTCCTTTTTTTACCTCAACATAACAGGAGAATGTAAAGACCTATCATCATCTGCTGTATATGAATGTAAAGATTTTGAGTTTACTGTTATATACCCGATTTCAATTCATAATACCCGCAGCGTTATTGTTTCCATTGATCTGTTTAGTTAATAGAGGAGAGAATGAGTTATGCTATATTGATATTGAACATGTTAAATAACAGGAGGTCTGAGCGATGTATCTATATTTTTTGTCATCACCAATATCGGATGCACTTAAGGAGCACCCTTATTTCACACTTCAGAATGATGAAGACACACGTTATGTGATCGAACTGGATGCTATGGTCGACAACGACCCGGCCATTCCTGCCTATGAAGCGATTGATGCAAGCGGAAGCCTTACGGGGAGTAAGTTCATTGTCATGAACAACATTCCAGTCACAGACGATGGAAGAGAAGCATTTGAAGCCAGATTTATGAACCGTGCTCGAAAAGTAGAGGACGAGCCGGGCTTTGCAGGTATTCGCGTGCTTCGCCCACTGAACAGCGATACGTACGTCATCCTTACCGCATGGGATTCCAAAGCAAGCTTTGAGGCTTGGCAGCAATCTCAGGCCTTTGCCCATGCGCATCAGAAGCGCGATTCCCAAGAAGGGCTGAAGGCTCAGGCGCCTTCGATCTTTGCCCGTCCTCGTTTATTACGACGTACACGGTGGAATAATCTAATGAAAGACTAACATGATCCTCATGTAAGCCCGTATTACCTGATCCTGATCATTTGGGGCTGGTGAATGCGGGCTATTTTACATTCATTTCCCACCTGACCGATTTTGACAACTTTTTAAATCCATAGGATAATATTTTATTGCAGTGCTGTAACAAGCACCCGATCTTATTGTATACTAATACCATTATTTTACATTGCAGACTGCTTGCAAGTGGAAGGAAGGCGGTACATTTGGAACGCTTCGCTTGGAAGACTTTCTTAACCAAGCCGTTTGTTTTCTTTACCTTAATCATGCTGATCAAGAGCTACCTTACCTGGTACGCCATATTTGATGATATCCCATTCTGGCAGCCTCTCTTGACCGAGATTCCTTTTGTATGGCTGATCTTTGCCATTATTGAACGCTTCGCTGACAAGAGAAAGATCGGGTATTACATGATAACGAACCTCATCATAACGATTATCTTTTTTGCGGCTATTATGTACTACAAATATTACGGAGTCATCGTTACCTACCATGCTCTTGCCCAGGTTAATCAGGTAACTTCGGTCAACAGCAGTATCTTCTCACTGCTTGCTCCTTATTATCTGCTTATTTTTGTAGATATTATTGTGCTGCTCGTATATTTCATCCAGCGCCGCATTCGTATGAATAAACAGGTATTCTATACGCCGAAGAAGCTGCCACGGCTTGGGAAGAGAACCGCTGCCAGCATATTCGTCATCTCGGCCATCATCACCATATTTAACATCTGGCCGAACCGCGCGAGTATGAATGAGCTGAATCAAGCGGAATCCATGGGTATACTCAATTACGAGGCATTCTTGATTGCCTCAGACAGACCTGAGGACCCGGTGCCTCAGAAGGAGATTACCCAGGAGAGCATTAATGAGCTCAAAGGCATCGATGCACCAGAGTCCACCATATCCAGCTACTGGGACTCAGCCAAGGGCCGCAATGTGATTATCATACAGCTCGAGTCTTTCCAGAATTTCCTGGTCGGGCTGAACGTGGATGGCCAAGAAGTTACGCCTAATCTGAATAAACTGGCGCAGGAAAGCTTGTATTTCCCGCATTTTTATCAGCAGGTCGGGCAGGGGAATACCTCTGACGCCGAGTTTGTCGTCAATTCCTCCTACTACATCCCACCGCGTGGGGCTGCTTCACAGGAGTATGCGGACTATGAAGTGCCAAGTCTGCCAAAACTGCTTACAGAGAACGGCTATAATACAACCACTTTCCATACAAACCATGTAGAATTCTGGAATCGGCTGGAGATGTACTCTGCTCTCGGTTTTGGAGATTACTACGAATATGACTTTTTCGGGGAAGAGGATATGATTGCATTCGCGGCATCAGATGCCGTGCTGTACCGTAAGACAGCAGAGGAGCTGGCAGCTCTGCAAGAGGAAGGGCGGCCTTTCTATTCACAGGTCATTTCGATGTCTGCCCATCATCCTTACCATTTGCCTGAGGACAGATACAAGATGGACCTGCCGGAACGTTTCGAGGGAACACTGGTCGGCAATTATATTCGTGCACAGAATTACGCCGATTACGAGCTCGGCCTGTTTATCGAGCAGCTGAAAGAGAATGGTGTCTGGGATAACAGTCTCATCGTTGTATATGGCGATCACCTGGGCCTGCCCATCTATTCACTTGAATCGGAGGACAAAGCTCTGATGAAGGAAATATTCGGACGTGAATATTCCATGGCAGACATGATCAATATTCCGCTCGTTATTTCTGCCCCTGGTGTTGTAGAAGGTGCAAGAGTAGATCAGCTTGGCGGTCAGGTCGATATCGTACCGACGGTGGCGAGCCTGCTGGGCATCTCAATGGACGATTATATTCATTTTGGCCAGGATCTGCTGAGCGGACAGCCGAATCTGCTTCCTGAGCGCTATTATCTGCCAACCGGATCGTTCATCAGCCAGGAGGGAATGTTTATTCCTGGCAGTGGATTTGAAGATGGCACGCAGCATAAGCTGCCTGAGATTGAAGAAACAGCATCCAAGGAATTTATAGATTCTCTTAAGTCTCCCGAAGACCCTCTGCTCGCGAAGGAAGCCTCAGGAACGGAAGTTCCTGACGTAAGCCAAGATCAATACGAGCGAGCACTTGCCCTGATGCATTATTCATACAGCTATGTGTCACAGCTGCCTGAGCGCACTCAGACAGAGGAATAATAGAGTCGTTTCGATTTATAACGATAAGCAACAAATAAGCCTTCTGCCGCTGGCAGAAGGCTTATTTTCATTCTATATTCGGACCAGACAACTGATTATTCAAGCTAGGCATCAGATCTGTCCGTGGATCATTCGGCTTCGCTATTGTCAGCCCAATTAGAGCGGAAGCAGCTTCAGTTCCTCCTGCTCCTCCAGCTGATCCACCATGGAAGTCCACTCTGCCGGCTTAACAGGCAGCACGGCATAATAGCGCTTCAGGAAGTTCGCCACCAGCTTGCTGGAGATCCCCTTCTGTGATTCATCTGTCGGCAAGAAGCACAGATCAAGCCCGCCGACCGCCTGTCCATCACCTTGCCATGAAGGGTGGACATAAGGGAAATCGATTCTCAAATAACCCAGGTGAGACAGCACTTCTCTACGGACATAAGGATTCATCGACTTGATGCCGCCAAATTCATGCTCATCCGATATGTAGGGATTATAGATTTCAGCAAACATGCCAAAGAGCTCCTTGCCTTCCGCTTGTGCCAGGCCTCTCAGATCACGCCGGCGCGCATTGGCCAGAAACGGTCCGATCCCGAGTCCATCACGCCCGATAATCGTGAAATCGGTCATCGCTACATTCCAATCCGAATAATAACGATACTCCGTAGCACCAACCACCTGATCGTCCAGCACCGCCACGAATACCCGGATACCCGGGTCCTTCAATGGATCCTCCCACAAGGAGAATTCGAGCACTTCCTCCGGAGGAAATACCTCCTGCATCAGCTTATGCATTTGTGCAAACAGCGGATCCTTGATTGAGACAATACGAATATATTCCATAATGACTACCTCCTCCTTCAGCTTACTTAAACGGATTACGCCATTCCATCAGTGCTCCATAG
Source organism: Paenibacillus sp. TCA20 (assembly GCF_000732325.1). GTDB lineage: Bacteria > Bacillota > Bacilli > Paenibacillales > Paenibacillaceae > Paenibacillus > Paenibacillus urinalis. Next base: position 43,519 of record NZ_BBIW01000004.1, on the reverse strand, counting down.
TGACAGGATTCCTCATCATCCAGGTAATTCTCAGCGACAGCCACGGGTGTTCGCCCACAGCGAAGCAAAAAAGAAATGACGGGATCACGAAGCTCACCGCAGGTGACGGCGGACAGGTATTCTGCAGCACTCATCTTGTCCGCTACTGTATGATACCCGGGCATTCGGCCGCCTCCCAGAAGCCGCAGAGCACCTTCCTGTATAACGACATGGTACATGGATTGCATGAGCAGCTGTCCAATGCCAAGCTTGCGATAAGCAGGGCGGACACTGATATCCACGACATATAGTGTATCACCATCCGGCTGGTGATTTCGAATATAGCCTTCATCGGTTGCTTCTGCCCAGGTATGCTCAGGATGCGCCGGGTCGAACATCGTGCGCAGCCCCGTCATTGAGCCAGCTAATATGCCGTCCACCTCTACCGTGAGCGCACCTTGTGGAAATAAAGTAATATGCTGCTCAGCTGTTCTCTGCTCCACCACAGCTCTGGTGGAAAGGGCGGAGGGAAGCATTCTGCCTGAATCGCAATCAGTTCATCAAAGTCAGTCTCGGTATAATTCCGAATGACGACAGGAACCGGCTTGCCCTCACTTAGGATATACATCTCTTTATGATACACCGCAAAAGCTCACCTGCCTTCTCTACCAGTCTGGGTACAGATCTACCCGGCGGTCACGCCAGGTTGTAACCGCTCCGCGCTCACGTACTTCATACAGCAGATCCAGATCCAGATCCGCAGTTACGATCATATCATCATTGATTTCCCCTTCGGCCATAATTCCACGCGGTGGAAACGGAATATCATTCGGGGTAATGATCGCAGCCTGACCATAATTGGCGCGCATGAAGTCAACGGTCGGCAGGCTTCCGACAGTCCCGGTCAGAACCACATATACTTGATTCTCTACAGCTCTTGCATGACTTGTGTACCGAACACGATAGAATCCGTGACGGTCATCCGTACAAGAAGGGCAGAAGATCACATCCGCTCCCTTGGCTTTGGCCATGCGGACAATTTCAGGAAACTCGATATCGTAGCAGGTGAGCACCGCAATTGTTCCTTTATCTGTCTCAAATACCGTTAGTCCCTCGCCTGCTCCCATATTCCATTCCGTCACTTCCGTAGGCGTAATATGCAGCTTCGGCTGCCGTCCGATCGCGCCGTCCGGGTAAAATAGATGTGCGGTATTCAGCAGCTTGTCATCCTGCTTGATCACATGGGTGCCTGCAATAATATGGACATTGTAGTGCTTCGCGAGCTGTGTAAATAAAGCCTCGTAAGCCTCTGTAAAATTCGGTAAATCCTCGATTCCAAGTGCCTTCCCATTCTCATCACCGATGGACATCAGCTGTGTTGTCATAAACTCTGGAAACAGGATAAACTCGGCGCCAAATTCTTCGGCTGTCTTTATATAATGCTCCACCTGGGCTGCAAACTGCTCAAAGCTGGTAATGGTCTGAAGCTTGTATTGTACGGCAGATACACGCAGTTTCATTCGGGCTTCCTCCTTTAACTTATCTAAAGTTCGATGTGGGTCATGGTCTAAGTATTGAATCGTCACTTCAAAGTCATTGTATCAGGGAATATCCCTTCTGTTTAGTCCTTAGGCTTTAGCATTTTCTCTGAGAAAGCAATCCACTCTCGTACCGCAAATGACTGGTAGCGATCCTTCCGCCACACCATGCCGAGATCCCATGGAATCCGCTCCTTCAGCTTAAGTATCCTTACCTCCTCCTGGCGAAGCTCTCTGCAGATCGTCTCCGGCAGCAGAGCAACCCCGAGTCCGGCGGCGACCATGTTGCTGATCAGATCCCACTGTGCGCTCTCATATATAATTCGCGGCTGATATCCTGCCTTCTGACAGGCGCCAATAATCCGGTCATGCAGTGAGAAATCCTCGCGGAACAAAATAAATCCATCCTCGCTAAGCTCAGCCAATTGAATCTCATCCTGTTCTGCAAGTGGATGTGTGGGGTGAAGCACGACCTTCAGGGATTCATCAACGAAAATATAGCTGTCGAATAAATCCTCATCTGCTGGCAGTACCGTTACCCCCACGTCCAGCGCGCCCGACAGAATATCATTCTCGACCTTCTTCCCGCCATCCTCAAACAGCTGAATTGTAATGTTCGGATACTGCTTATAGAATGCTCCAATTACTTTAGGAAAAAAAGAAGCGCCAATCATAGGCGGGAGCCCGATTCGGATATGCCCTTTCTTCAAATTCATCAGGTCATCCAGCTCGGAGGATAAGTTGTGGAATGAAGTTACGATCTCCTGGGCCTGCCGGGCAAATACCTCGCCTGCATCGGTCAGCTTCACGTTCTTGCCATAACGATCAAGCAGGGTCACACCAAGCTCGTCCTCAAGACTCTTTACCGTTTTGCTGATCGTTGGCTGCGTGATGAACAGCACCTGTGCTGCCTTCGTGAAGCTGTGCTGCCTTGCCACCTCGAGAAAATACTGCAAATGCCGAATATCCATCGATTAACGATCTCCTTCTATAGAAAAATGGAATGATAGGCATGCTTATTATGCATTTTACTCATGAAAATAGATCATGTAAAATTTCAGTAACAACTAGTATACATTCTAGGATTCGATACAACGAATGGAAGACATCATTATAACCTTAATATAAAGGAGGCGGACTCATCTTATGAAGCAAACGGGAACGATCCTATTTCAAGTCGTGATTCTGCTCGTCATCTCATTTGTGATGAATGGGTTGGTACAGCTCTTACAGCTGCCGATCCCCGGCTCCATCATCGGCATGCTATTGCTATTCATACTGTTGAAGACGGGTATCGTGAAGCTGCGCTGGATCGAGGCCGGTGCCAGCTGGCTGCTAGCAGAAATGCTGCTATTCTTCATTCCTTCCGCTGTCGGAATCATGAACCATCTGGATCTCATGAAACAGAGCGGTCTCAGCATTCTGCTCGTCATTCTTATCAGTACATTTGTCGTCATGGCACTATCCGGGCTTGCGGCTCAGGCCATCACCAAGAGAAAGGAGAATAAACCCTATGACAGCCCTGCTGTGTCTCCTGTTCACCATAGCCATCTATCTGCTGGCCAAAAAAATGTATAAACAATTCCCTAAGGTCTACCTCTCCCCGCTGCTCATCGTACCTGCGGTGATTGTCGTCGTTCTGCTTCTGACCGGCACGCCTTATGAGACATATAACGAGGGCGGCAGTCTCATTACACTGCTGCTTCAGCCTGCTACGATCGCTTTTGCAATACCGCTCTACAAGCATTTCGATGCTTTGAAGAAGAACTGGCGAGAGATTGCGGCTGGAGTGACCATCGGCTCGCTTACCGCCATCATCTCCACCTTGGTTACCACAAGACTATTGAATCTGGGCACAGCGCTGGAAACCAGTCTGCTTCCTCACTCCATCACAACACCGATAGCTATGGACATTTCGACAATGATCGACGGAATTCCGCAAATAACTGCTGTTTTCGTTGTCATTACAGGTCTTACTGGACTGCTGATCGGCCCCAATGTAGTAAAATGGCTAAAAATCGATGGAGAGATTGCCAGAGGAATCGCTTTTGGCACAAGTGCGCACGGTACCGGGACTTCCAAAGCATTCGAATACAGCCCGCTGACGGGTACCATATCGAGCATTTCCATGGTTCTTGCCGCTCTGGTTACCCTCATGGTCTCCCCCTTATTTTCGGTATTTCTATAATATTAGTCTATAATACTGGCTAATTTTTGAAAAAACCTATTGTATTGCAGTACATTCTTCCCTTAAAATGAAGAAATGATAATATCTGCTGATTAGCGGGGGAGATTACCCATGAAAAGAACCGGTATGAAAAGAGCGCTCGACCGTCTTGGCCGTATTGTACTTCCCAAGGAAATGCGTGACACCATGGAGATCGATATCGGAGATCCGCTGGAGTTTTTTATTGAAGGTAAAGAATTAATTCTTCGGAAATACAAGTCTACTCTATGCATTTTTTGTGGAAATGTGGACACGGAGATGTATTTCAAGGAACAATTTATTTGCAAGAGCTGCGCCCAGGAACTGAAATTTACGGATCATTCGGTGGACACGCCTGAATCTGATCGACAAGGTTCGACTAATTCCAACCAAGAACATCGTCTATCCCCATTTTCAGATCCGAAATACGCAGGTTCATCAGCTGTACATAAACATCTATATTCAACGGGATCGGATGAATTTGCCCGTGACGTACGTCCCAAGACAGCCCAAATGCTTCGCAGAATGAAAGAAATTATAGAAGGCAATCCAGGTATATCGCAGAATCAAATCGCTGAGAAATTAGGCATTAGTCAAGGCCGTGTATCTCAGCTTAAGAAGCTTCTCTAGTAATACGAAGACCTATGAATCACAATGACCCTCTCGGTAATATCGGGAGGGTTAGTTCGAATTTATGGAGTTAAGAGGTATAATAACGTTATATCCATTTATATGATGCTGTTTTATTACAATTCGAGGTGATCTCATGGAGCCCCAAAACAACGAGCGATGCCCGATTACCCAGGCGATGGACCTCTTAGGCAAGAAATGGGCTGTCCTCATCATGTATCATTTATTATCTGGCCCGAAACGCTTTACGGAGCTGGAAGCGGCTATGGCCATCAGCGGCCGGCTGCTGTCCGAAAGACTGAAGGAGATGGAAGTCGCTGGTATTGTCACTCGCAAAATGTATCCCGAAATTCCTCCACGTGTCGAATACGAGCTCACGGATAAGGGCCATGCGATTGAACCCGTTATTAAAGAAATTTACGAATGGTCTACCCAGTGGATTATATAAATCGATGAGCTACAGCCCTGAGCAGAATGAATCAATGCGACTGCACAGGGCTGTCTGCTATGTCATATATGTTAGATGAAGATCATAGAAGAGACACACGTTCTCCGGACTGCGCAGATTTCAGGGCAGCCACCGTGACCGCTTGTGTACGAACAGCATCGGAATAGTCTGAACGGATACGGCTTCGGTCGCCTGTACGCAGTCCATGGATGAAGGCCTCATTTTCCAGCAAGTATGCGTTACTCTTATTCTCTGTTATCGTCATTCCTGCAGGCTCAGGCTGCGCAATCTGCAGTCTCTCCGGATTCCAATTCCATACGCCTCGAGATGAATAGAAGGTCAGCCCGCTGCTACCCGGCACACCATCCGGCAGAATACATGTATTGGAAATATTCGCTACGACTCCGCTCTCAAGCCGCAAATTGACCGTTCCCACATCAGGTACACTTACACCTTCATGAAGCTCGTGCAGGCTGCGGTTTGCGTACATGGCCTGAACCTCCACTACCTCTCCGGCAACATATCTCAGCAAATCTACAATATGTGTCGTTTGTTCAATAAATTGTCCGCCTGATCCTTCCTGACGCCGCCACCAAGCAACTCCCGGCATGCCGCCATTCCACGCTCCATTTGCCATGCCAATGGTATGTCCGGCCAGATCCTGCCTCAGCTGGTCCACCGTCTCCTGATAACGGAAATGATAGCCTACCGATGTCAGCAGCCCCTTCTCCTGAATGGCAGCCTCTATCTTTTGCGGTAGAGCAAGATCCGTTGCCAGCGGCTTTTCCACCAGAAAAGGAATGCTCCGCTCAATGAGCGCGAGCTCAATCTCCCCATGAGACATAGGGGGAACACAAATATATACCGCATCCAGCTGTTCTGCATCCAGCATGTCTGTCAGCTGATCATAACCTTTTGCAGCATAGTCTGCTGCCATTCGGTCTGCCTTCTCCTGGCTTGTCCCAAGGATGGACTGGACCTTAACCCCTTCCATCTGCTGCAGCAGTCCGGCATGCACCTTGCTAAACCAGCCCGTTCCGATAATTCCAATTCTGAGTGTCATCTCCAAATTCCCCTTTTCTAATTAAGATAGCGATTTCACAAAGACCGGTACAAACCAAACATGCGATTTATCCCTTTGAATATAATTGTGCAGGAAATGAATGCAAACAGGGGCATATCCACATCATCGTTCTTCCATCTGACATGCATAAACCAGCCCATTACATAGTTCGCTGCCACAAACAAACCAAGTGAAATCCAGAACGGACCCCATGTACCCTCAAAAAATACGGCTTCAATAAAAGTAAGCACTATGTATCCTCCACCTACGATAAAAATCCCCAAGGCGGTGAACATAACGAACACTCTAAACAGCCAGCCAAGACAACCCATGAAACGCCTCCGCATGTTATCTTCAATTTCCTTATTAAGGATAACAAATTTAACCGGTGAACTCTATCTAAACCACCGATAAAAAATGCCCTCCTGAAGAGGGCATCTTAATCATGATCTGTTCTGAATCGTCTCAGCCTGCTGCCGGCTTCGCTTCTGTGATAAGCTGGTCCAGCTCCTGTGTATAGATCTGCTGCTCGACCTCTGTCCAGCCATTCACCTTCGACATGTACTCAATGACGGGAGCTTTATATTTCTTAACCCAGTCCATATGGAAGAAGAGCGCTCCTGTTCGGCGGATGAAAAAGTCGGCTGGCGTTACCGCCATCTCTTCCTTCATTGCATAATTCAGCTGCATGAGCACCTCCATCGGCAGATTGTTGCCAAGAGATTGTTCACTGCCTTCCGTATGCTGGAATAACCGTTCTGCATTCGATCCGTACATGTGTGACAGCCGTACCGCATCTGCCTGAGTCAGTCCATGCCGCATACCGACCTCCGTCATTCGCTGCACAAATGCAGGGTAGCCCGCACTTCCCCCGACATGCCCGCCTGATATCGGCATACGAACCGTTTGGCATGCCTTGAAAGGCCCTTTTCCTTCGTTATGCAATAGTTTCGCAGTCAGATCCACAACGTTCTCCGCCATCTTGCGATAACCAGTCAGCTTGCCTCCCGCAATCGTGATCAGACCGGAGTTAGACTGCCAAATTTCGTCCTTCCGTGATATTTCTGAGGCACTCTTTCCTTCCTGAAAAATAAGGGGACGAATACCCGCCCAGCCGGATTCGACATCATCGATCGTAATGTCCAGATCACTGAACATATAGTTAATCGCTTTGATAACATACTCGGCATCCTCTTTTTCAATAATAGGATTCGCGAGTTCTTCTTTATATACCGTATCCGTCGTCCCCACATATGCCTTGCCGTCACGTGGAATAGCGAATACCATTCGTCCATCCGGTGTGTCAAAATAGATCGCCTGCTTCAGTGGAAACCGGCTTTGATCAATAACAAGATGAATGCCTTTGGTATGCTGGAGCACTTTCCCTTGCCTCGATTGGTCCTTCTCTCTCAGCTGATCGACCCAAGGACCGGTCGCATTCACGACCTTCGCTCCATGTATGGTAAAGTCGGAGCCACCAATCAGATCCTTCGCCTGGATACCGCACACCTTGCCGTCTTTATAAATGAACGAGTTTGCCTTGACGTAGTTTATGGCGAGAGCCCCATTCTTCACAGCTTCCTTCATAACTTCAATCGTTAGTCGTGCATCATCCGTCCGGTATTCCACGTAGTAGCCGCCGCCCAGCATTCCTTCTTTCTTCAGCAGGGGCTCCTTGCTGAGCGTCTTCTCCTTGCTGAGCATAACCCGGCGCTCGCTTCGCTTCACCCCCGCCAAAAAATCGTAAACACGAAGTCCAATGGAAGTCATGAACTTACCAAATGTGCCCCCTTCATAGAAGGGGAGCAGCATCCACTCCGGTGTCGTCACATGCGGTCCATTCTCGTAAACGATGGCGCGCTCCTTCCCGACCTCAGCGACAACATCGATCTGCATCTGCTTCAAATAACGCAGTCCTCCATGCACGAGCTTCGTGGAACGGCTGGAAGTACCTGCTGCGAAATCCTGCATTTCAACGAGGGCAACCTTCATTCCCCGAGTCACGGCATCTAGTGCAATGCCCGCGCCGGTTATACCGCCGCCTATAATCAACAAATCAAAGTTCTCCTTGCTCATTGCCGTTATGGCATCCGTTCTGTTCATTTCAGCAAATCCTGTCATACGTATGACCTCCGCTTCTTGTATTTACACAGAAAACAGAAAAAGAGACCACGAAATAAACATTAATGGCATGGCGCCAAATAATGTATTCGCGGTCTCTCCTCGTCTCCTGACAACTATTAACTTGTTACAACTATCATAACACGGGTTAACCGTAATGCAAACCTTTAACTGTAATTGGGATTTTTAAAACCGACTATCTGTTTATGCTTACCTCGTTGACGAAAAGTATGCTCTTCTCTTTCGTGCTAAAACTGTCCAGTAGCCAGCATACGCTCCCTCGATATACGGCTCAGTGACAGCACAACCTCCTGGGCAGCTTTATAATTCTGCTCCTCCAGCACCTTCAGCGTATCCCGGTTAATTCCTATCGCGCTATAGTGCTTGATGTGAGGCGTTAGCTTGAACCGGACAATCGCATACATTCCCAATTTATCCTTAAAGGAATCGAAGGTACTCAGCATCACGGTGTTACCAATCGACTCTACGATCTCCCTCATGAACAGAAAATGATGCTCGATATAAGACACATAATTATTATTCTGCTCTGCAATCCGCTGTGCCTCTACATGGGCAGCCAGTGATTCGAGATCTATATAAATATCTCTGCCGCGGTCCTTCATTACCTCGAAGCAGTAGAAGAGCATGGCCTGAATTTGTTCATTCAAATCGATGAATTCCTTGCTGTTCATTTCCTTGACCAGGACTCCACGGTTCTTAAGTGCTGTTACATATCCTTCTGACTCCAGACGAGCGATGGCATGACGGACAGGTGTCCGGCTCATCTGAAAATCTACGGACAGCTCATTCTCTGACAGCAGCGTCCCTGGCATTAATTCCCCGCGAACGATTTGATCACGCAGCAGCGTGTATGCCGTATCAACCAGCGAGTTTTTTTTCATCATTTATGTAGTCCCTTTCTGCCCATGACTTATACTCACACTCGATTGTTATCACAGTTCGAACAAAATATCTATATTTTCGATATCATTTTACCTCATATTAACAATACGCGAAGAAAGGCCGCAACCCTGCCGAATATTTTACAAATCAACAAAATTGCCGATACATTCTTCTTACACTCAACTTGTATCCTACTTGTGTACCACAGAAGTTGAACTTCAATATCGGGAGGATATAACATGTTGAAAAATAGGGGTCGTAAAGGTCGTCAAAGCTTAATCGTATCACTTGTACTTATGCTCGTTATTCTGTCTGGCTGCGGTGCCGAGGCAAGCTCAACCTCTGGTGAAGGTGAGGGCGGCATGCCGGAGGTCATTCGAATTGGGATGATGCCAAGTGAAGAAGGCGAGATGAATCGTTCGCAGGAACAGCTGGCCGCAGATATTACAGAAGCAACCGGCATTCCTGCTGAAATTTTTGTAGCTGAAGATTACAACATGGTTATTGAAGCACTGCGTGCAGGCAAGATTGAAATCGGCATGATCGGTCCATTCGGATACATCATTGCTACAGAACGCGCTAACGCCAAGCTGCTTGTCCGTTCAGAAAGTGATCAACCATCGAATACTGTAATTCTGGTTCAGAAGGATTCTCCTTATCAAACGGTACAGGATCTGAAAGGCAAAGATTTCTTGTTCGCTGATCCAGCATCCACTTCCGGCAATCTATACCCGCGTGCAACGCTTATGAAAGAGCTTGACCTGACGAATGAAGAGCTGGATTCCTTCTTCGGCAGTGTTGCTTTCTCCGGTGGACATGACAAATCCCTGCTTGCGCTGGCTAACGGCAATGCAGATGCGATCGGTACTTCAAGCCTCATGGTACCTATGATGGCAGAATCCGGTCTTGTGAGCGAAGATGATTACCGTGTGATTGCTGAATCCGAGCCGATTGTCGGCGGTGCGCCGCTTTTGTATCGTCAGGATTTGCCTGAAGAACTGGTAACACAGCTGCGTGAGCTTATGGTGGATTACCATGAGAAGAATCCTAGCTTCCTTGAGAGTATGGGGGCATCCCGTTTTGTAGAAGGCAGTGACAGCGACTTTGATCCAATTCGTGATGTTGCAGAGGCACTTGATATGTCTCCAGAAGAACTGTTAAGCAAATAATGAATTTCGTAATTCATAGCGAAGATAAATTTGATTCAAATAAGCTGAGTATTTGAAATGTGGGGAGGATTTTTTAATATGACACTACTACAAGTGGAAGGTTTGTCCAAAGTATATCCTGACGGCACGAAGGCGCTTGATAACCTTGATCTTACAATTAATCCGGGAGAATTCGTTGTTGTCATCGGGCCGAGCGGAGCGGGAAAAAGCACCCTGCTTCGCAGCCTGAACCGGATGATTGAGCCAACGGACGGCAAAATCCAGTTTAAAGGCAGCGAAACGATGGGGATTAAGGGCAAAAGGCTGCGCGAGCTGCGTCGTCATATGGGTATGATTTTTCAGGGATATAATCTTGTCACCCGTGTGTCCGTACTAAGAAACGTACTTCATGGCCGATTGGGCTACATGAGTGCGTTCAAGGGAGCCCTTGGCCTCTTCTCCAAATCAGATACAGAAGCTGCGAAGAAGATGCTGCAGCGCGTCGGTTTGTTTGAACAAATGTATAAGCGGGCCGACGAGCTGAGCGGTGGACAGCAGCAGCGGGTAGGGATTGCCCGCGCACTTGCGCAAAGACCCGATCTGATTCTTGCTGACGAGCCGATCGCGAGTCTGGACCCCGCTTCATCAGAAACGATCATGAACTATTTGTACACGATCTGTAATGAGGAAGGCATCGCTTGTCTATGTAATCTGCATCAAGTAGACATTGCGAAGAAATATGCATCCCGTATTATCGGCATTCACAAAGGTACCAAAGTATTCGATGGAACACCAGATGAGCTTACAGACGAGATGATCCGGCTGATCTACAACCAGACTAATTCCCAAGTGAAGGAGACCGCCTGACATGAATGCGGCACAAATGCAATCTGCCCGTAAAATGAAACGCACTCAAACAATTCTGTTTGTCATCGTGCTGCTTGCCCTCGTAATCTGGTCCTCCATCGGTGCTGAGTTTACTCTCGGAGCTCTGTTTACAGGCGTTGGTGAGAGCTTCCGATTTATCTTTTTCGACTTTCTGCCGCCGGACTTCTCTTCCCTGTCCCAGCTCGTAGAGCCTGCTCTGCAGACGTTATATATGAGTGTCGTTGCGATGGTAATCGGCTCTATTGTTGCTGGACTATTGTCCTTCCTGGCTGCGGCGACAACGAGCCCGCACCCTTACCTGCAGGTATTCGTTCGGGCGGCAACGTCGCTCTTCCGGAATATCCCGGTCATTATTTGGACGATCCTGCTTGTTGCTGCATTCGGACTCGGTGCGGTCGTAGGAACGATGTCCCTCATTCTGATCTCAATCGGAATGCTGACCCGCTCTTTTGCCGAGGTGCTTGAAGAAATTGATATGGGACAGGTTGAGGCCGTCCGCGCATCGGGCGGAAGTTATTTTCAAGTGCTGTCTCAAGCCGTCATTCCGCAGTTTCTGCCTGGCTTTATCGGCTGGACCTTGTACAACTTTGAAATTAACGTTCGCGCCTCCACGATCGTCGGTATGGTGGGCGGCGGCGGTCTCGGATTTATTTTGCAATCCAAATTGAAATTGTTTCAGTACCAGGAAGCCAGCATGGCCGTTCTGCTCGTGCTCGTCATCGTCCTTGTCGTTGAAACGATTACCAATCGCGTAAGGGAGCGGATCATATGAGTATGCAGCTAAACGGGCCTAAACCATCCTTTACGGTGCTGACATCGACGGTCGAGCCGCCGAAGCCGAAGAAAAATAAGCTGGTTGTGATCGGTCTTCCGCTGGTCGCTGTACTGTTTATATTCAGTCTCCTGCAGCTGCAGTTTGATTATGCCAAGATTGCTGAGGGCTTCACGAAGCTGTGGGGTTATGTGGGGACGATGTTCCCTCCTGATTTCTCTGCCTGGAAGCATGTCCTGCTCGCTGCCGTAGAATCACTGCAAGTGGCCATTATTGGCTCCGTGCTGGGTATAGTCGTTGCGTTCTTCCTGTCCTTTCTCGCAGCAAGCAACCTGACACCACATCCCTTGATTGCATGGGTTATCCAAAGCGCAGCCTCTCTGCTGCGTGCGATTCCTACCATTGTGTGGGCGCTCATCTTCATCGTGTCTGTCGGACTTGGGCCACTTCCTGGCGTCCTGGCCATCGCCGTATCTGCTGCAGGTATGCTCGTCAAAGTATTTGCCCAGTCACTCGAAGAGATCGACAAGGGTGTGCTTGAAGCGATGCGGGCAACTGGAGCCAGCTGGCTGCAGATCGTAATGCAGGGTGTGCTACCTACGGTGAAAACGGCGTTCATCGCCTGGTGTGTACTCCAGCTCGAAGGCGGTATTGCCGAATCCACCATTCTCGGTGCAGTCGGTGCCGGCGGGATCGGATTTGAAATGACGCATGCGATGAAATCCTACAATTTTGCGGCAGCTTTGTTTGTCGGCCTGGTCGTCTTCGTCATGGTGTTCAGCGTGGAGTTCATTGCGAATAGGTATAAAATGAAATTGAAAACACGTAAGAGTTAAGATGTGAAGTCGATTCAATTTATGAATCGGTTTAATGAATTTTGAGCCTGTTATGTTCATCGAAATCTAAAGGAGGATTTTATTATGTCTACATTTAACCCATCATTGGAGCAAGGACCGGTTGTACAAGCGAAATACACCAGCAATAATATCATTACGCTCGCCTGGAATATGCCAGAGAGCCTTAAGGCCGAAGCGATCTACCTCTCAGCCAGCCCTGAATTTGATGAGAGCAGCAGCACACCACTTGATGTTCAGATCGAGCCGGTAGGTGCATCCTTTACAAGAACGCCGTTTCCTGGGCGCAGCTATTATCATATAAAGTTTAATGATGGCTCCGTCACTACCGTAACTGACCGTATGATTCACACCGATGGAGTGGTCAATTTCCGTGATATGGGCGGATATCATACAGAGGATGGACGGACAACCCGCTGGGGAATGCTCCTGCGTTCCGCAGATCTGCATGAACTGAGTGAACAGGACCTGAAGACCGCAGATGCTCTGGGAATTGATTGGATCTGTGATCTTCGCAGTGATTTTGAAGTTACAAGCCGCCCTAGCCCTGCAATCGGTAAAGCGATCAACACGAATATCCCTTTTATGGCCGAAGCAAGTCCGCAAGAAATGCAGAAGATTGGACTTGACCTGAATGCAGGCTATAAGGCGATGATCTTGAACACAAATAAATGCTCGCTTATCCTGCATGAGCTTCTGAAAGAAGATCGCGACACCTCCTTGTTCCACTGTGCTGCGGGTAAAGACCGTACGGGTGTCGTATGTGCACTGATTCTCTTAACGCTTGGAGTGCCTCGCGAAGTAGTTATTGAAGATTATGAGCTTACCAACCTGGCGCTTGATGGACTCATGCAGCGATTCCTGTCCTCAAGTAAAGAGGAAGATTATAAACAATACATGGATCAAATGCCTGAACTGAAAAATGGGATTCCAGAAATGATGAAGGCTGCCTTTATCCGAGCTTCGCTGGAAGCGATCGACGATAACTATGGAACATTTGAGAACTACCTTCACGAGGGCCTTGGCATTACCGAGGAAGAAAGAACACAGCTTAAGAACAAATTCCTGGTTTAAACCATTACTGAGAAATGAACCTTCCCCATTTTTAGCCTTGCTAGGTTCATTACCCAAGTCAATGAACCGACCCAAATCAAAGTCCGGCTCGCGAATGCCAAGCCGGACTTTACTACTCCCCCTCCCGTTTGAGGAGGGGAGAGCTGCTTCTACTTGCGGTTCCACTTGCGGAGGGAGTGAAATATTCAGGGAGAAGCGACAGCGTTCGTATTTGGACAGGGATGGCTTCCTTATAGACAATTCACTGCCATCCCTGTCCAAGAACGATCGACGGAATATTCACTACCGGAGCAGCACAAGAACCGCCATCTCTGCATTTCTGCCTCTCTGCCTCTCTGCCACACTACCAATCTACCAATCTTCCAATCTTCCAATCATTGCAATACCATATCAATTTGTTGATTGACTTCGTTCCTTTTCCTTGCGAATTTTCTCATCTCGTTCCATTGCTTCTTGTACAGCATCGGCGACAACGTCCCTCTTCGGAAGCTTTCCATCAATTTTAATCAAGTATCCAATGATAATAATCTGAAGCAATATGATAACAGCTAACATAATTATGCTCTCCTCACTTTAACAGTGAATGAAACACCTTTGTCATTTTACTGAACCAGATCATTCGGAACCTGCAGTGCCACTACACCTTAAACACCATCGCCGCCTCCACAGCCTTTTGCCAGCCTGCATACAGCCGTTCTCTCTGCTCTTCAGCCATCCCCGGCTCAAATATCCGCTCTGATGCCCACTGCTCACAGATCTCCTCCCGGCTGCTCCAGAATCCGACGGCAAGACCGGCAAGATAAGCCGCTCCGAGCGCCGTGGTCTCACTAATAACCGGCCGCTCGACCGGAGCACCCAGAATATCACTCTGGAACTGCATCAGCAGATTATTCTTCACCGCGCCGCCATCAACTCGAAGCTTGGCAAGGGGATTACCGGAATCCTGCTGCATCGCATTCAGTACATCCCGGGTCTGATAGGCCAGTGACTCCAGCGTGGCACGGATAAAATGCTCCTTGCTCGTACCGCGTGTCAGCCCAAATACGGCGCCTCTAACCTCGCTGTCCCAATAGGGACTGCCCAGTCCTACGAAGGCAGGCACCAGATATACGCCGTCCGTCGAGTCCACACGGGAAGAATACAGCTCGCTGTCCTTGGAGTCCTTGATCATGCGAAGCCCGTCACGAAGCCACTGAATTGCCGATCCAGCTACAAAGATACTCCCCTCCAAAGCATATTCAATCTTGCCATCAATTCCCCATGCGATTGTCGTAATGAGTCCGTGCTGTGAATGGATAGCCCGCTCTCCTGTATTCATCAGCATAAAGCAGCCCGTACCGTAAGTGTTCTTGATGGCGCCTTCTTCATAACAGGCCTGACCAAACAGCGCAGCCTGCTGATCTCCTGCAGCACCTGCGATCGGAACCTCTGAGCCAAAGAAATGATACGGAACCGTATGGGCATACACTTCGGAAGATCCTCGCACTTCAGGCAGCATCGCTTGGGGTATATCAAGCAGGTCCAATATTTCCTGATCCCACTCCAGGTCGTGAATGTTATACATCATGGTCCGGGAAGCATTCGAATAATCGGTGACATGGGCTGTACCTCCCGACAGCTTCCAGATCAGCCAGCTGTCTATTGTCCCGAACAGCAGCTCGCCCTGCTCTGCTCTGTCTCTTGCCCCATCCACATGATCCAATATCCATTTGACCTTGGTCGCGGAGAAATAGGGGTCAATGAGCAGTCCGGTCTTTTGACGGATCATATCTTCATACCCTTGAGTTTTCAGGTCCGCGCAAATATCAGCCGTCTGTCGGGATTGCCATACAATTGCGTTATATACCGGATGACCCGTGTCCTTCTCCCACACGACTGCTGTCTCCCGCTGATTCGTTATACCGATACCGGCGATCTGGGCGGGCTTCACCTCCGCTTCTGCCAGGCAAGTTGCAATGACAGCAAGAATAGAGCTCCAGATCTCACTGGGATTATGCTCAACCCAACCGGGCTGTGGAAAATATTGAGGGAACTCCCGCTGTGCGGTGTATACGATCTCCCCTTTTTTATTGAATAGAATGGCTCTCGAGCTCGTTGTTCCTTGATCTAATGACATGATGTACTGTTCCATCTGCAATACCTCCTGTTAACCAATGCTATTTTTGATAATGAGCGATAAGCTCCTGATTAGATGTGGTTACATATGTTGCTCCCGCTTGAATGGCATTGTCGACATCCTCTACGGTTCGAATTAGACCACCTGCAAATATAGGTATTCCAGTTCTGGATGAAACTTCTTTGATAATATGGGGCATAATACCAGGAAGAACTTCAATATAATCGGGCTGGGTCTTCTCAATGAGTACATAGCTCTTCTCAAGTGCAATGGTATCAAGTAAAAAGACGCGTTGAATCGCGATCAGCCCCTTCTGCTTGGCTACACGGATGACACCGGCACGGGTCGAAATGAGACCGGCGGGACGAATCTCTTGGCATAGAAACTCGGCAGCGTACTCGTCATTTTTGAGCCCATTGATCATATCGGCATGAAGAAGGATCTTCTTGCCATGCTGCTCAGCGAGCTTGACAATATTCTTCAGCTGAGCGACATGAGAATCGAGTAGAACGATATACATATAAGGACTGTGCAATACGCGTTCCAGCTCTCTCATGCTCTTGACTGCAGGTAATATAGGCAGTGAATGAAAAGCCATATGCCCTCCCTCTAATAAAGGTAATTGTTGGCATATACGCATGAAGCGCTTTCAAAGAAAACGGGCGCAAAGCCTTGATTTTAGTGATCTTTTTCATAGTTAATCTATCCGGTTGAAGTGAAGAAGTCAATACAGAGCACCTGTAAGATGCAAAAGTCCTATTCCATCTTCCGCAAATATCGTTATAATAGCAAGTGTCGCAAAAATATTTTTCTATTTTTTAACCGTTTTCACGAAAATTTTTTTCATCTATTAAGGACTTTGCATAGCTCTCTAATAAGAAAGCTCAATTAATTTATGCAAAATCCTCATCGAAAAGGAGTGCAGTAAGCATGTTAAAAGGTCTTCAAAAGCTCGGCAAGTCGCTGATGCTTCCGGTCGCTACTTTGCCTGCAGCGGGTATTCTCCAAGCTTTTGCTTTAATAGACTACCAACAGGATATTCCGCTCGGAGCTGTAGGCGGTTTCATCAATCAGTTCATCACCCCCTTTCTGAATGCGGGTGCTGGAACGATTTTCGGCAATCTTCCGATTATTTTCGCCGTCGGTGTTGCTATTGGTCTCGCAGGGGATGCCGTTGCGGCGCTGTCTGCCGTCATCTCTTATCTCATTCTGGTGAAGGTTCTGGAGCAGGTTCCGCTGGTCTTCGGCTATATCCCGGACGATGTTGTGCTCAACACCGGGGTGCTCGGCGGATTTATGACCGGTTTGCTGGCTGCCTATTTATACAAACGGTTCCATACGCTCAAGCTTCCCGAATGGCTCGGCTTCTTCTCAGGTAAACGGTTCGTACCGATTATTACCTCAGTCGCAACCATTGTGTTTGCCGCACTGCTCGGGATGATATGGAGTCCAATTCAGGATGGGATTGCTGCATTTGGTAATTGGGTAGTGAGCCTTGGTGGTATCGGCGCATTTATCTTTGGTACTGCCAACCGGCTGCTCGTACCGATCGGTCTGCATCACGTTCTTAACTCCATTGCCTGGTTCCAGATTGGGGAATTTACAAATGCAGCTGGAGAGGTTGTGAATGGTGACCTGACGCGTTACTTTGCAGGGGACAAAACTGCAGGGATGTTCATGTCCGGATTCTTCCCGATCATGATGTTCGCTATGCCGGCAGCAGCGCTCGCGCTCATTCATACCGCAAAGCCGTCCAAGCGAAAAATGGTTGGCTCCATCTTTATCGGTTCGGCCATTGCTTCCTTCCTGACAGGGATTACAGAGCCGCTGGAGTTCTCATTCATGTTCCTGGCGCCTGTACTGTACGTCATCCATGCCGTTCTGACCGGTTTATCCGGATTCATTATGTATATGCTTGACGTCAAGCTGGGCTTCGCGTTCTCCGCAGGCTTGATCGACTACCTGCTCAATATGAAGCTCGCAACGAATCCACTGCTGCTCATTCCGGTGGGCCTTGCATTTGGAGTTGTGTATTACTTCCTGTTCCGCTTCGTCATCGTCAAATTCAATCTGAAAACCCCAGGTCGTGAAGATGATGATGAGCTTGTAGAAGGAACAGGAACGGGAGATGCCTCAGATAAACCAGCAGTAGCTCCGGCCTCTGCAGCAGGAGATACAAAGGCAGATCAAGTGCTTCATCAGCTCGGCGGCGCTGATAACATTGAGAGCATAGATGCCTGCATTACAAGGCTGCGGCTTGTCGTTCGCGATGAGAAGGTTGTAAATGACGCCGGGCTCAAGAAGCTGGGTGCAGCAGGAATTATGCGTCTGGGCAACGGTGCCGTTCAGGTTATCTTCGGAACCCAATCCGAAGCGCTCAAGGACGAGATCAAGAAGAAAATGTAAAGCCGTAATATAACAAAACCTGCTGAAAATTTTCAGCAGGTTTTTTCATTCGGAATTCTATCGGATAATTAGGATAGCCGCACATCTTGAACCCATTCTGCATGCTCCTCCAGATGCCCTGAACGACTGACCTTTGTCTTCAAGTACTTATCGTTATAGGCAGAGCGGTCTCCCCAGAGCGGAACTCTGCCGCTTACCGACATTCCCGCCTTCTGCAGAGATGCCAGCTTGCGCGGATTATTCGTAATCAGACGTACCGGCTCTTCTCTCAGCGCTCTCAGTACACGAATGGTCTCACTGTAATCCCGCTGATCATCGGCAAAGCCAAGTGCCAGATTGGCATCGACTGTGTCATAGCCCTCTTCCTGAAGGAGATAAGCCATCGTCTTGCTGAACAAGCCAATACCGCGGCCTTCATGATTGGCCAGATAGAAGACTGCGCCTGCACCGTGAGCAGCGATCATCTTCATTGACTCATGCAGCTGATAGCCGCAGTCACAGCGCTTGCTTCCAAAGATATCTCCCGTATGACAAATGCTGTGCATCCGTATCATCGCATCCGGATGGTGTTCAAAATCCCCATACACCAGCACGCTCGATTGCTGCTGATCAGCAAGCTGCGCATTGGCAAGGGAAGCGATGAGCTCCTGCTCATCCATCTGCTTCTCTGAGGTGATCCAGCTGTACCACTTAAACACTAAGGTGTTATCCTCCATGTTTACCGGAAGCTGAACAGGACCGACCAGATAGATGTGCTTCTCGCCGTCACCGCCGCCGATCGTCTTGATTTTATTTTTCAATATTTGGATCGTATCGTTCGTGATCATTTATGCTCCCCCTACTCAGGTCTTCCTTGTACGCTAATAGAACCATGTATTTATCGTATTAATCGCCACAGGGTATGTGCCATATTTTCTTATAGTTACTTTACGTAAGTAAGTATAAAATAGATTACTCATTACTGTCAACATAAAACAAAGTAAACAACTATGAATAATAATTATTTTATAAATGATTAAAATGGTAGATAGAAAATTGATTCAGCCACGAACAATTCGGGGATTTTATGGTATTATGTAACAAACATCATAGATTCTACAGAAAAAAACCTCATATCTTTCTTCTTGTCTCATATCCATAGTTATGCGAGTAACAAACGAAGACTACCAAGGGGGAAAACCTATGAAACGGACGTCCTTGATTATTGTCAGTCTCATTGTTGTGCTTGTCATGAGCGGTTGCAGCTTTGGTGCATCTAAGGATTCTTCTGCATCTGACAAAAAGATAACGCTTACATTATGGTATTGGAATCGAAGTATTGATGATGGACTTCTCGCCAAAGCAAAAGAACAATTTCCCCACATTAACCTGGTCACTCAAAAAATCGGCGGTGATTTCAAATCGAAGCTGAAAACGACGCTTGCCGCCAAATCCGGAGAGCCCGACATCGTTGCCCTGAACGACTGGGTCATGGAGCTCTTTCCGAGTGAGGACCGATTCTACGATTTATATGAGCTCGGAGCTGCCGAGGTCGAAGATCTCTATCTTGACTGGAAGTGGCAGCAAGGAGTAACACCAAACGGTAAAATGATCGCGTTTCCAATGGATACCGGTCCGACCGCACTCTTCTATCGACAAGATCTATTCGAGCAGGCCGGACTGCCAACCGATCCGGATGAGGTCAGCCAGGCCCTCTCAACCTGGGAAGATTATATGGATGCCGGCCTGAAGGTCAAGGAGACCTTTGATGGCAAGGTATTTATGACCGACAATATTGACAACGTTTACAATCAGATCATTTCACAAAGTGAGCAGAAATATTTTACAGAGGATGGACAATACATCGGTGATCAGAACGAGGTGATCAAGTACGCATGGGATACAGCGGTTGCGTTCTCGAATAACGGCCTCATTGCAAATGCTGAGCACTGGACACCGGAATGGAATGCGGGAATCAACAAAGGAACGATTGCTTCCTATGTCGGTGCCGTGTGGATGAAGCAGCCACTGCTTGAAGCGGCTCCAGACAGCGTAGGAAAATGGCGGGTAGCAAGGGCACCGGGCGGAGATGGGAATGTCGGCGGTTCCTTCCTGGCGATCCCTAAATCCAGTGAGCACCCTCAGGAAGCCTTCGAGGTCATCCAATGGCTGCAAAACCCAGAGAACCAAGAGACAGCCCTATCGAACCTCAATCTCTTCCCGTCTACACCGGGTGTATTTGACAGCGATACGGTTCAGAAGGAAGAAGAATTTTTTGGCGGTCAGGTGACCGGAGAAGTATTCGCTGCCTCAGCGAACAATGTCAAAGTCTCCTTCTTCGGCGAGCGCTACCCTGCGGTTCATGGCATCATGACCCGCTGGCTGAAGAACATCTCCAATCTGAATCAGGAAACGGCCTTTGATGAAGCGCTGCAAAGGGTCGAGCGGGAATTGAAGCGATAGGAACTACCTGCACGTATTCCTCACTCACAAAAGGAGGCTACCGATATGCAATCTCTGGAACCGAAAACAGGCTCATCCTATGTGCCTGCAGCCAAGAAAGAATCGCTATGGTCTGAAATTTGGAAGAATCGAGCCGTGTACACAGCCATTTCTCCTTTTTATATTGTGTTCGCCATCTTCGGTCTGTTCCCGATTGGATTCTCTCTGTATCTAGCCTTCCAGAAATGGGACGGCATCGGTGAAATGACGTATAACGGATTGAACAATTTCAGCTACCTGGTGACGGATCCGGAATTTTGGCAAGCGGTTGGGAACACTCTCATAATCTGGATCTATTCCACTTTCCCAATGCTGTTCATCGCCCTTGTCATTGCGTTTCTGCTTCACGCTCCATTTGTCAAATTCAAGACCTTCTTCCGGGTCGGCTTCTTCCTTCCCAATGTCACGTCCATTGTTGCCGTCTCTATTATCTTCGCCGCCCTGTTCTCGAACAATTACGGCATATTCAACTACATTCTTAATCTCTTCGGTATTCCCATGGTGCAGTGGCTGGATACCGGCTGGGGCATCAAGACGGCCATTGCCTCGATGGTCATCTGGCGCTGGGCAGGCTACAATGCCGTCATCTATCTGGCGGGCCTTCAGGCCATTCCGCAGACGCTGTACGAAGCGGCTAAGATTGACGGTGCAACCGGCATCCAGTCCTTCTTCCGTATCACGATACCCCTGCTCCGTCCTGTAATCCTGTTTACGGTCATTACCTCCACGATCGGCGGCATGCAGCTGTTCACCGAGCCGCAAATCCTGCTTGGCAATGATGGCGGGGTCATCGGAGCAGGAATGACGATTGTCCTGTATCTGTACCGTGAATCCTTCATTAACAACTATTTTGGATATGGTGCAGCTGTCGGCTGGGGAATGTTCATCCTCATCGCACTGTTCTCGATCATTAACTGGAAGCTCGTTCAAGGCAAATCATCCAATTAGAAGGAGTGAGGCTTCATGATACAGGCAAGACTCAAATCTATCGGTCTATACGTCGGCTTAGCCATTGGTCTCGTTATCTCGATGTTTCCCTTCTACTGGCTGATTGTCATGTCAACGAGAACGACGGCAGATATCTATTCCTTCCCTCCGAAGCTGTGGTTTGGGGGAGAGTTCTGGAACAATCTCACGAGGGTCATGGAACAGATTGATTTTGTCGGAGCCTTTCTTAACACCTTGTTTGTCTCAGCTGTTGTTACCATTCTGGTATTGTTCTTCGATTCGCTCGCCGGCTTTGCCTTTGCCAAATTTGAATTCCCGGGCAAAAAGTGGCTGTTCGTTCTGCTGCTTGCCACGATGATGGTACCAACCCAGCTCTCGCTCGTACCGTCCTTCGTTATTATGGCTGAGCTCGGCTGGGTCGGCTCTTACAAAGCACTCATTATTCCCGGCATGGTCAATGCCTTCGGGATCTTCTGGATTCGGCAATATGCAGAGGGCTCGATCCCGAAGGAGCTGCTGGATGCAGGACGGATGGATGGCGCAGGCTTCTTCCGACTATACTTTAATGTGGCTCTGCCGATTCTGCGTCCTGCGTTTGCCTTTCTCGGTGCCTTCACTTTCATCGGCGTATGGAACGACTATCTCTGGCCGCTCATTGTACTGACGGACGAGAGCAGATATACGCTTCAGATTGCCTTGTCGCAGCTAAATGGACTGTACAATACAGATTACGCCATGATTATCGCCGGAACATTGCTGGCTATTATTCCACTCATCATTCTGTTCCTATTTATCAGCAAGCAGTTCATTTCAGACATTGCAGCAGGGGCAATCAAGGACTAATCTGAGCTGCAGCTGCAGCTTCATAAAATGGAATTAGGCAAAAATCAAAATAAGCGTTCCCACGTCATTAGTGCTACAGTGGGGACGCTTATTTAAATTGTCTATTCGTACAAACTTAGTACATCGTATCATACACTTCATCAGGCCAATGCAGCTCAACACCTTGCTCCGTAAGGAGAAGCTGATACTGCTCCAGATGCTCGCTTGAATCATACACATGAGCAGGATGGATGCCCTGTTTCAGGCAATAAGCGGCCAGATAGCCGGCTGCCTCGCCAATGTTCCATTCGGTTGGATGCAGACGGTAGCAGCCATTCGCAATCTGCGTCATCCCGATATTTTTGCAGGCAGGAAGCAGGTTCTTCATCCGAATCGGAATAAGTGAGCCAAGCGGGATCTCATAAGGATAATTAGGTATGTAAAAGGATCTCAGCGATTTGGTTGTCGGATGCAGATCCAGATGGTAGCTGCCGACGCCAACGCTGTCTCTGTATCGTTTGATACCTTGATCACCGCGCAGCGCCTTGCTGACATCATGCTCGGTAACCGTGTAGCGTGCCTTGATTCTTCGTGACTCTCTAATATATGCCGTTTTGGCCAGACCATCGGTTGTGCCCAGAATATCCCCTCTCAGCCGAACTCCGGGATAACCTGCACCTCCATCGAGTCGCGGCGCTTCGGTCTGCAGCCAGTAGACGAGCGAGCGTGTCAGATCCCGTGCCTGTTCCTCATGCTCCCGCTGTTTCTGAGCTCCAACACCAATGATTGGTGCCAAGTAGTAATCGTTCTGCGCCCAGTTGAGCAGCGTCACTTCTCCTGTCGGCAACACTTCCCGCCATATGGATGGGTCTACAATTCGGCGGTACGTCCATAACGGTGTAATTCCTTGATCATTGGGAAACATCGTAAATTGTTTCTGCTTCGTTGTGTCATTCGCATCTCCTGCGTACCAGCTGAACAGAGGCATCCGATCCGGCAGCGGCGTATAAGTCTTCCAGAAATCATAGGATGCGGGACGTTCAATCGTAAAATCACTGCCCTCCACGTATTCCAGCGCTGCGACATGCGTAATGGACTGGATATCACAGGGGTCAGCCTTGAATAAAGCATGCGGCTCGCCCGTGTCCTCACCGGATTCCGCACCTACCACAAACTCTGCGCCCACGATCGGCAGCAAATCCCCGTTATCGGTACCATCCAGAAAGTATTCACCTGTTAGCACGAGTTCCTCGCCAGTGTACACCTGTCTTACATTGACGCTCTGTACGTGGTCACCCTTACAATCGGCTCCAGTCGGCACCGTATGATAGAGGATACGAATTTGTCCTGAGTTGATATAGGCCGCCATCATGTCTTCCAGTACTCTTAACGCAATCTTCGGCTCATGAGCAATCCGGCTCACCCAACCGTTGCCCGGGTTGAGTATAGGATCGTTCATCGCCTCATCGTTAAGAGGATAATTCCGTCTGTAATACTCTCTTACCCGGTCCCGAAACTCGCGGTAGCTCGCTGTACAGCCGAAGGATTCAATCCATCGGTGCTCATCCGGCGGAACGGCCTGTGAAGTGAGCTGCCCCCCGATCCAATCTGTTTCCTCCGTCAAAATCACGTTCAGACCTGCTCTTGCTGCCGCTCTTGCCGCTATCGTTCCTCCGAGACTTGCCCCAACTACAATGACATCTGCATGTAAAACTAACGTCATTTCCTGGTCTCCTCTCCTCTAAGGCCCTGCCTGTATCAATAGCTTCGATCAATAACGGACCTTGCTGTCTTTTCCTTCATCTTCTTCGTTTCTACTATGTTTGTTCTTGCCAGACCTTCGCAGATGAGATCTATTATGAACAGCTGTGATATTTTAGCCCCAATAGATCCCCCTTCGAGCGGCATCTCCTTGCCCGCTGTCAGCAGCACGAGGTCCGCTATGGATGTAATCGGTGACTTGGCATAGTTGGTAATGGCAATGACCTTCGCCCCGCTCTGCTTCGCCTTGAGCAGCATATCGTTGGTATCCAGGGTACTGCCAGATACACTAATTCCGAAGGCAACATCACCTTCCCGCATACTGACCGCCATCATCGCCTGAATGTGACTGTCTGCCACCGCCTCGGATCGTCTGCCGATTCGCAGTAGTCTGTTCTTGGCATCCAGTGCTGTAATACCAGAGGCTCCTACGCCGAAGAACTGCACATTGCCGGCCTGATCGATCCATTCGATCGCCTGCTCCAGCTTGCTCCTGTTCAAGAGACTCATGCTTGAATGCAGAATGTCGATATTGTTCTCGTAGACCATACGGACAAAATCCTTGCTGTCCTCATCCTGCTCTCCCGGCTTTTTCGCCCCAGCGTTCTGAGCCAGCGACAGCTTGAAATCCTGATAGCCCTTGAATCCAATCTTCCGGCAAAAGCGCATGACCGTTGTCTCCCCCACCCCGGCAAAATCGGCCAGTTCCGTGACAGAGTAATACATGAGATCATCCGCATTCTGCAGTACGCATTCTGCTACTTTTTGTTCTGACTTGGTCAGCGAAGGATAGTAGGTATTAATGCGATCTTTCATTTCCATGGATTGAAATCACTGCCTTCCGTGCGGCTTCCGCAAACCGCTTCGTTATTAATTGAGGACGGGAAATAGCGGAACCAACCACGACGGCATAGGCACCGAGTCGAAGCACCTCCTCCACTTGAGCCGGCTCACTGATCCTCCCTTCCGCGATTACCGGAATGGCAAGCCGCTCCGCAGTCTCCTTGACCAATTCAAGATGTGGACCTGCAAGGTTCGGTGAGTAGGACGTATAGCCTGACAAGGTGGTTGACACACAGCTGACACCGAGGGACGCGGCATACAGCCCTTCTGCTAAGGTAGAGATATCGGCCATCACCGGCATATTTCGTGACTTCATATATTCCACCATCGTCTCCAGCGTAACCTGACCCGGCCGCTTTCTTCGCGTAGCATCCAGAGCGATCATATCCGCTCCCGCCTCAATAAGTTCATCGACTTCTTTCGTCGTGGGCGTAATATATACCTCCGAATCCGGATAATCTCTTTTGACGATTCCAATGACAGGAAGACCCACTGCCAGCTTGATCGCTCTCACATCTTCAGCGCTGTTCGCGCGAATCGCGATCGCCCCGCCTTCTTCCGCCGCCTTGGCCATCTTCGCCATCGTCTCCGAACCATGAAGCGGTTCACCCGGTAAAGCTTGGCATGATGCAATCAGTCCATATCGTATTTGCTCCAATACGGGATTCACTAGCATACACCCTCTTCCTGGTTACTCCTGCCTGATTCATACGGCATGATATTTCACTTTCAGTCCAACCTCAAAGGTACGATTCCACGGCATGTAACAATCCACAATTTCAATTCGGCCTGCCGGACCGTTGATCTTCTCCTCCAGCACTTGAATAAGCCGCTGTTCGACGCGTTCCGCCACCTTCCCACGCGGTCCATCCAGCAGAAACTTGTTGCAGCCCATCTCCTCCACAACGCCTGCATTCATTTCTTTGCGGACTGTAGCACAGTAGCATGCATCTTCCGCATAACGAAGCGCGAGAAAATCAAGGTGCTCCTGCGTACGTCCGTAGAGCGTATAAATGAGTGCCTGCGAGATGACAGTCCCAAGTGAATTCGAGCTGGTATTCCAAGCGGCATAGCCTGCCAGATCAAACAGCATGCCTTTTTGGCGCAGCATTTTGACCAGCTTGAGATCTGCACCATTCGCATAGCCCACATCGGCAACCGCTACCGCTTTGCCTTGTTCCCTCATCATGTAGCTTCCGTACTCAATCAGCTCCATCAAGTTGCGGTACACATCGTAGCTGAAAAATGGATGCTCCTGCGACACCGCCTCCATCATCGTCTCACCCGGGGTACTGGCCAGCAGGATGAGATCTGCTTCACTCGCGCTGGAAGCAATTAAAGCTCCTGCTGCCGTGATCTGATACTTTAGTGTCTCGTAGAAAAAACGATCTTCATATACCGGGGTAACAAATGCCCCTTGTATCGAGGATAGTCTAGGATACACAAGCGGCTTTACTCCCTTCGTCTCGTTCAACATCCGAGTTATCAGTGTACAGCCGACTTCATCCGCTCCTGGATACATGTAAGCCTTCAGCTCCAAATCGAGCTCACTGATCCGCTGCCTCGCCACCTGCTGATCCTTTGCCGTATAACCATACGGTGCAGAGTCATCCTGCGGGAAGATCAGGAAGTCAATAACCCCATCCTTCACTAAGTCCAGTACGGCCCGGTTCGCCTGAATGTTGATGCTTCTTCTTCCCAGATAATCATCCAGTACCTCCTGTGGAAGGCGGCTGTTCATATCCTGAAGCTCTGCAAGCTCTTCCGCTGTGGCTATCTTCAGCTCCTCTCGGTGACCGATATAGCCTTTGCGGAAAATTTCACGTCCCCAATCGGCATAATAATCCGGCTCTTCATCTGATATGGAGTACTGCGGACAGCGCATGATGAGCTGAAATGCAAAAATTTTAAGATTTAAATGCTTCTCTTTGAGCTTGCGCAGCCTTGTCAGCCTTGCAATGAGTTCATCTTCGGTGAATTTGTGAAGTCTGGAGGGGATAATTCCTCCGTATAAAAGGGTATCCAGTGCGATAACAGCTCCTCCTGCACCTTCGGCCTTCTCTTCGAGCCAGGTCCACAGCTGTTCAATATCGCCTGGTCTTTTTTTTAGTCCCAGCATCGACAGTGGAGGGCGCTCTACTGTAAGCTCCGTGCCCTCTGCCAGCATGTACGGGAATTCGTAGTTGCATGGTCTTTCGTCGAGTGGGATGAAGATGGTTTGCATGATTATCATTCACTCCTGTTCTGACTTCTTCGCTCCGACTTGTTTTGAATGCGAAGTGATTGCTTCGGAGTTGTTCATGCATTCAAAGCCAAAAGTCGCTCAGAATCCAGAACACTCGCTGGCGCTTAGGGGTGGCGGGTTGCTTCGCGTCACCCTTGCCTTGATATTTAGTTAGTTTGTTAAGGGATGAAAGATCAGAATTACATGAAAACCTTTTAGCCTGCGGCTTGCATCTACCTCCTTGGAGGATAGAGGCACATCTAAATCCTTTTAGCCTTCGGCGTAACTCTATCTCCCTTGCGGGATAGAGAAGTTCTAAACCCTTTTAGCCTGCGGCGTAACTCTATCTCCCCTGCGGGATAGAGTAAACCTTAGCCCTTCACTGCTCCGGCGATACCCTCCATGTAGTATCGCTGTGTGAACAGGAACACAACGATGATCGGAATCACCGAGATCATCGTACCGGCGGCAATCCAGCCGAAGTTATACGAGAACTGTCCATTCAGCGTCGTCAGCGCGGACGCAAGCGGGTACTTCAATGGGTCATCCAGAATAACCATCGGCCACAGGAAGCTGTTCCAGAACGACATGAACTCCAGCAGGGCAATAACCGCAATCCCTGGCTTCACCAGCGGCAGGATCAGCTGCCACCAAATCCTAAATTCGGAGGCTCCGTCGATCTTTCCGGAATCACGCACATCAATCGGGATATTCAGGAACGTCTGCCGCATCAGGAAGATATTAAAAACAGACACCGCCGCAGGCAGCACAACACCCAGGTACGAGCCGCCTAGTCCCAAATCCTGAATGGTCAGGTAATGCACGATCATCGCGGTGGAGGATGGAATGATCATCGTTGCAATCAAGGTCACGAACACGAAATTACGGCCCTTAAATCGGAATACGGCGAGCGGATACCCTGTCATACATGACAATACAATATTGAACACTACACCCAGCACCGTAATCACAACGGTGTTCCAGATATACCTCGGGAAGTTCATAAACTGCCATACCTGCACATAGTTCTCAAAATCAATAAAGGTCGGGAAGATCGCAGGCGGCGACGAGAAAATATTACGACCCGGCATCAGCGACACACTCAGCAGCCATAAGAACGGTCCCATCATAAAGATAGCCAGGAGGAGCAATAGCAAGTACGTAATCGCCATCCGCAATCCGTTGACTACTTTTTTCTTGCGCTTGCTCGTCTCGATCAACTTGTCAGCTTGGGTTAACTCGACTGTTTCCATCAGTATGAATTGACACCGCCCTTCTGGTTCAGCTTAAACACGATGACACTGAGTCCGCCGATCAGCACACTCACAATGAGTCCCAGCGCAGAGGCATAACCGAAATTAAACTGCTCCAAACCTTTTTCAAATATATACACACTGGATACGAGCGTCGATGTCCCCGGTCCGCCCTTGGTCAGAATATATACCTCATCAAATACGCGCACTGCACCCATCACGGAGATCAAGGAGCAGAAAAAGATATGCGGGCGCAGAAGCGGCAGGGTAATGGACCAAATCAGCTGCATTCGGTTTGCCCCATCCACTCTCGCTGCCTCGTAGAGGTCATTCGGAATACCCTGAAGTCCTGCGAGATACAGCATCATGTAATATCCAAGCGCTTTCCACATCGTAATAAACATGAGCGTAGCCAGTGCTGTTTCACTGGTCGACAGCCAGGATACCTGCTCACTGATAATTCCTACCTGCATCAGCAGGTAGTTGACCACCCCATTGCTGCTCAGCAGCCAGCTCCAAATCAAGGCTACAGCAACCATGGAGGTAACGACAGGAATGTAGTACGCCGCACGGAAGAGCTTAATTCCAGGTATACGGCTGTTCACGAGAATCGCCATTAAGATAGAAAAGATCTGGATAAACGGAACCACGATAACGTATACCAGTGAATTCCATAAGGAAATGGTGAAGTTCTTATCCAGGAACGCATTCTTGAAGTTATCCAAACCGACATACTTGGTTTCCCCAATGACGGAATAATTCGTTAATGACAGCGGTATTCCATAAATAATCGGCCAAAATACAAACACGGCAATAATGAGCAAACCTGGGGTCATGAATGCCCAGGCTGCAAAAGATTCAGAACGAACCCACCTCATTTGCATTCCCCCCTTGTGAATTAGATGAGGCAAGAAACGTATTCCTTGCCTCACTTAATGCATTCCAGTTCTTCTTACACTCAAGTGGCACTACTGCTTCAGGATATTGTTCACTTCGGTCTCTACTGCATCCAGCGTGGCCTGAATCTCTTTACCGTTCAGCAAGATCTCCTGCAGTCCGCGTGCGATCGCAGAGTTAATGTCGCCTGCATTCGGTACGCCGACCATGTAGTCTGTCGCTTCGGTAAGACTTTGGCTCGATGCCAGCTTCGCTTCAGCTTCAAGCGATCCATCAGATTCCTTGAAGAACGGATCCTCAACGGACTCCTTCGTGGAAGGCAGTGTATTGGCTACTTTGGAGAAAGCCGTTTGATTGGCTGCATTGGTAATAAATTTGGCGAACTCAGCTGCTGCTTCCGGATGCTCAGTCTTGGAAGGAACGACAATGTTCATGGAGTTGGACAATCTGAGGCCGGCTTTACCTGTCGGCAAGGATACAGCAATCGTGTTCTCGTACACATCAGGTGCGGATGTCTTGATAAAGTTGATGAAGGTTGGTCCAGCAAGTACAAAGGCCGTCTGCTCTGCCGAGTAGAACTGGATCTGCTTGGAGAATTCAGCATCCTCCTTCACGACCAGTCCCTCTTCCATTAACCCCTTCAGGTTCTCGATCATAGCCACCATTTCAGGTGTATTGAAGGCAGCTGCGGTCTTGTCTTCGTTCAGAATCTGGATACCGTCGATGGGCAGAAGCTTCGAAACGAGCTGCACCGCATAACCGGCTTTGCCGGTCTTTTCCTTAACCGTACGGGCCCACTCTGCCAGTTCCTCTCTGGTTTGCGGCGGATTTGCCGGATCAAGTCCAGCCTCCTCCACTATTTTCTTGTTCATAAACAGCACTTCGGTACCGGTGTACCATGGGAGGGCATAAGCTTTGTCGTTAATGATGGTGGAATTGAAGATTCCGTCAAAATATACGGCCTTCTCTTCATCTGTGAGGTGTTCGTTCAGGTCGGTCAGCGCACCCTTGGTGCCCATTTGACTCGCAAACTCGGTGTTGAGGTTCACGACATCCGGACTTTCATTATTGGCTGTTGTCGTCAGCAGCTTCTGGGTGATCGCATCAAACGGAAAATCACTCCATTTGATCGTCACATTCTCATGTGCTGCCTCGTACTCGTCAATCAGTCCGTTAAAATAGTCGTTAAACGTAGGCTGAAGGGCAATCGTCCAGAACTCAAGCTCAATCGGCTCACTGGTTTCCTCTGTTCCTCCTGAACCCGGATCAGCAGGTGTTTGTGCAGGGTCCGCTCCGTTATTACCGCCTCCACCACTGCATGCACTAA
Organism: Paenibacillus sp. TCA20; assembly: GCF_000732325.1. GTDB lineage: Bacteria > Bacillota > Bacilli > Paenibacillales > Paenibacillaceae > Paenibacillus > Paenibacillus urinalis. The sequence continues at coordinate 12,817 of NZ_BBIW01000004.1, read as the reverse complement.
GCAATAGGGATAGCAACAACAGGGTTAAACACGACAGCTTGAAACCTCTTTTGCTTCTTCTCATTCCTTTTTTCCCCCTTCATGATCGACAAGAGTCATTTGCGAAGAGAAAGACGTGATGTTGTGATAGAAAGCACGGAAGTTTTACCTTTCGCTTCTCTTTGTGGGAAATTATAGCAAACAAAACCAAAATAAAAAAGATTTTTTCCTAAATTTAATTAAAAAGTGGAATATTTTTTCTTTTGTACTATCACGCTCTTGTTACTCGGAATAGTAAGGACTGAAGAAAACCATCGACAATTCCCGAAACAAACAGCTATAATTTGAATAAATGGAATCTATTTCATAATTAAAAAAATGCTGAAAAGTGGTGATTTCTGTTCCATGCTGTATGCTGGTGCCTTTATCGTATCCCTGCTCATTGTTGTGCTGCTCATTCCTCCATTAGGCAGGCTTGCTCTTAAGATCGATTTTGTGGACAAGCCTAGAGAGAATGAGGAGCGCAAGCTGCACAAGAAACCGATCCCTCTGACCGCAAGCTATGCGATCTTTGCCGGATTTTTCATCGCCTATCTGCTATTCTCGGGCGAATATACATGGCAGACGGCGGCCTTATTTGCCGGAGGACTGCTTCTGCTCGTCATTGGAACCGTTGATGATTGGTACAAGACCAGAGGCAAGGACTTTCCCGCTCTGCCCAAAATGCTCGTTCAAGTATCCGCTGCCGTCATTGTATATTTAGCTGGTATTCGTTTTACCGGCTTCTATAACCCTTTCAGTGAGGAATACATCTCACTTCCGGTCTGGCTGCAATTTACACTGACCATTCTGTGGATCTTCGGTGTTACGACAGTTATTAACTTCTCCGATGGAATGGACGGGCTGGCAGGTGGGCTATCCGCCATTTCGGGCACGACATTGTTCATTGTGGCATTAACGATGGGTCAGAGCCACTCGGCCCTGCTCGCAATCGTACTTGTCGGTGTAACTGCAGGCTACCTTAAATTCAACAAACCGCCTGCCAAAGTATTTATGGGAGATGCGGGAGCTACGTTCCTCGGGTTTATTCTCGCCGTCATCGCCCTGGATGGAGCATTCAAGCAGGCAACGGTTCTATCGATTCTTATTCCGATTCTGGCATTAGGTGTTCCGATCTTCGATAACCTCTTCGTTGTCATTAAGCGTTTCCTTGAAGGAAAAGCGATCTATCAGGCAGATGCAAGCCAGGCGCATTACAGATTACTCAGAGCAGGCCTGACCCATAAGCAGACTTTGGCCGTCTTATGTCTCGTGAGTGTATGTCTCTGCTTGTCCTCGATCATTCTGATGCTGGTACAGATCTAACCGCATAGGATTAATATTCAAAAAGAGCATGATCTGAGTGCAAACTCAGGGATCATGCTCTTTTTTTGTGCGCCTGGAAGCCGCCAGTCCGATATGCCCAGCATAAGAAATTGTTCATGAACTGCCCTCTGCTCCCATACAGTATATAGATGCAGGCAGAAGCCTGTGTATCAGTACAGCTGTTGAAGGAGCGGATGAAGTTGGACACTCTTCAATTTGTCATATTTCCATCACCCAACATCGCAGATCCGATACTGAAGCGACTCCTGGCCCTTCTCTGTGAGTCAGCCCCTGTATACTATGTTACAAGCCGGCCGAAAGAAGAATTCCATGAACACTCCGAACCTGTGAAATTAAATTATATACTCAGGAGCGTGCTGCCTCAGATCTGGAATGAGAATACCATTGCCTTCGTGGCCCATCCATACTGGGTGCATGCAGCGGCCTCCATGCACCCGAAGCATATGATTACATACGAGCCTGCCCATCTTGATGAGTCAGATGAAGGACTATACAAAGCATGTATGCAGCAATTGACAGCGATATCCAGTCTTGTATGCTCTGACTCAGAGATGAAATGTCTGGATTGGGCCTTCCGAGGCTATGCCTCCCTCCTCTTACAGGAGGAATCTGCTGTCTATGATGTGCTTTTTCAAGAGGCCATTCATGAGCTTATCCGCAGTGAGACGACATCCGTTTATCGCCGTCAGTGGTCAGAGCGAGCCGCCTACTACGAATCGTTACGGGAACAATCCGGTCCTCATGAGACGGTCTCCTTCCTGCTGTCGGTCTATATGTACTTACTGGAGGATAAGAATGCTCTTCGCTATGCGGAGGAGGCCTTCCTGCAGGCTGTCATGCAGGGCAGAAATAACGCACTGATCACGCATTACAGATTCCTCTCGGCCATTCAAGCACAGCAGGGCAATCTGACTCAGGCTGTCAGCACCTACGGAATTACAGCCTATAGTGATGCTGACACGAACAAATATCATTCACTTCTTCAATTCATGGCTGATGGGCAAGGAACGACGGCCTTGTTCCATATCTATCGATTCAACGATGATTATCGTGCAGCCTTATCCATGCTGGACCTACTGTCAGAGCAGAATGCAAGGCATCTATCCTTTCAGCTGTACCGGGAAACCGGCCGCCTCGAAAAAGCACTCGGCGAGGTTGCAGCCTCCGATCTGCAAACGGAGCAGGACAGAAGGGAATTCCGCATACTGTCAGGCAGTGTAGAAGCCATGAGAGGTGACCGGCACACCGCAATCCGCCTATTCATGGAAGCAGCCGAGAGCGATGAGGATGTGCTTGTGCAGATTATTGCGCTCGATGCGCTCGACGAGAAGCTTCGCATTCTGGAGCAAGGGAGCTGAGCCGAAAGACGATGACAACATCTAATTCATCACCTATATCCCCAGTGAGGAAGAAGGATAACAATAAGCTGACGGCCATGCTTCAGGTTCGTAATGAAGGGGGCCGATATTTGGAGGAAGTGCTGGAGGATCTGTCTACCTTTGTTGATCATATCGTGATTGTGGACGATGCAAGCACAGACCACACGCTTGAAATCTGCAGATCCTGCGACAAGGTAGAGAAGCTGGTTACTTTGGCTTCGTCTCTGTTTGATGAGGAGTGGAAGCTCCGCTCGATCCTGTGGCAGACGACGGTCTCCACTTCACCAGACTGGATCCTTGCCGTCGATGCCGATGAGTTGTATGAAGAGCGTGCGAAGCGGAGTATTCGGAACCTGATTAACCAGGATCGTTACGATTGGGTCAGCTTCCGACTGTATGATATGTGGGGGAGCAGACAGTATTATCGGGAGGATGAACTGTGGCAGGCGCATCGCCGTCAGACGATGACGCTTGTCCGCTATTTTCCAGGCTTCCCCTATCTCTATCCCGAAAGAGCGCATCATGTTCCCCGTCTTCCAGCCACCTGTGCGGCGCTGCAGGGATTAACGACCGATCTGCGGATCAAGCATCTGGGCTGGGCCGGCCCTCTTGAGGAGCGCGTTCAGAAGTATGTCCGCTACAAAAAGCTTGATCCTGAAGGCAAATGGGGGAATATCGCGCAGTATGAATCCATTCTGGATCTATCCCCAAGCCTAGTGGAGTGGAAGGAGGAGATCTAAGCATGGGGTATATCAGTGTGCTTACGCACAGCTTCGCAGATGGCTACAATCGTGACTTCGAACGACTGTTTGGCGGTGGACTGGAACGGTACATATTTCGGCTGTGCCAGGTCATACGTGATATCGGCCATATTCCGGAAGTGCACCAGCTCTCCTATTACGAGGCATTCCATAGAACGATAGAAGAGATTGAGGTATTCGGTTACCCTTATGATCCGGACCACATCCCACAAGCTTTTGACGAAATGGCCTCTCGCGCCCGTGGCCCACTCATCTACGCCAGCTGTATATGGCACCCGCTGAACTATGCGCCAGGCAGTCTCGGTATCTGCCACGGTATTAACTGGGATCGACACAACCTTCCGGCGGCTGCCAAACGCGAGATTGCCGGCTCGATTCAAAGGGCGCTGGACCAGCTCGACACCCTTGTGTCGGTAGATTCGCATTTTCTCACCTACTGCCGCGCTGCATGCACCTATCAGGATCCCCATCAGGTTGTGCTCATTCCGAATAGTGTCGATACCGAATATTTCAAGCCTGTGCACCTGATGCTCGGAGACGCCGAAGCGGACAAGACGATTGATGAAGAAGCACTGCGCAAGAAAGTGAAGGGCCGGACGGCCTACCTTCATCATGGAGATGAAGAGCAGGATGGAGAACTCCGAGATCAAGACAACGAAAAGGACTCCCATTCTCCCCCAGATCTCCATGATGTGACTGAAGCCTCGGACCTGCAGGCTGCTGAAGACAGCTCTAACCAGAAGAGCATCCGGCTCTTGTTCCCCAGAAGAATCAGCCTGGAGCGAGGCATTATTCCGATGATGCTGGCCAGTGACCGTCTGCTGGGCGCCTACCCCGCACTCACGATTGAATTTGCAGGTGAACGGGTTGAAGGCAGTACGATCGGGAAGACGTTCGAGATATGGAGAAAGCATCATCCACACAAAGATCGCATATATGCGAAGAGCTATAAATTTGATGAAATGCTGCTGGCCTATCAGCAGGCGGATATCGCTGTAATTCCGACAATCTTCTCGGAAGGAACCTCATATGCCTGCCTTGAAGCGATGAGCTGCGGGCTCCCCGTTGTCGCGGGCAATGTCGGAGGATTAAATGATATCGTCCAGGACGGATTCAATGGACTGTCTGTTCCTCCCGTAGAGGAGAACCTTGTCGCCGCCATATGCAGGCTGATCGATGATGATGAGCTTAGGGAGCGGATGGGGAATCAGGCAAGACAAACAGCACTTGCTTATGATGATCACAAATGGGAGCTGGCCTGGAAAACGGTGCTTCAACATCACCTCAGCCGCAAGGCCCGGAAGGAGCGTTTATTGCCGCGATGACACTCGACTCAAGATATGTACGGCGTGATGATGATCGAATGGACACGGTGCTGGTTCCACTGCATCCAGCCTGGTGGAGCAGACCGTATGAATACGCCTGGGCCCGTCAATTCGCTCATGCGGAAGAAACTGTGCTGGACGCGGCCTCCGGCATTCCTCACCCTTTCAAATTCTGGCTTGTTGACCGTGTGCATAAAGTATACGCCTGTGATCTGGACCCGCGAATCTTATCCAATGAAGCGATCCGTTCCGCAGTCGCGGACGATTTTGGCATTCAAATATCGAGAATTCTGCCAGAGCGTTACATCGAGAATGTGGAGCGGGCCCAGGCTGACTTAGCTGCACTGCCTTATCCGGATGAGCAATTTGATACGGTCTTCTGCATTTCTGTACTGGAGCATTTAGATCACCCCACAAGGCTGAAGTCACTTAAGGAATTTGCCCGGGTACTAAGGCCTGACGGCAGACTCGTGCTTACTGTGGATGTGCCCGAAATTGAACCGGAACAGCTGACCACTCTCCTGTCTGAAGCAGGTCTTATGATCGTGGGTCCGCTGAGCACCGAACGGCCGGATGATGCGATATTTACGACCATGTATGGTTCAGCCATCTACTGCTTTCGAGCACTTATCAAAAAAAGACATAAGGGTGATTTGTGACGGCAAAGACCGTATCCCAAAAATCATCCCTCTATAACAGCATGAGCTGAGCTGCTGCTTGAAATCTGGCTTCAGCACACTGAGACTTCTGCTTCATGAACAGCTCTAAGGCGTTCCATCCGTATTGAGCCGCTTCGATAGAAGATGCGGGCTTATACTTCTGAATCTGAGCAATCTCTTGCTCATAGCTAGGGAGAGCTGGACCTGCCTCCTTCTCCTTGAAGCTGGCTCTCAAGGCAAGCCGCATAAACAGCTGCACAGGCTGCACCCCTCGGTCAGAATAGTCCTCCTCTTGTTGGACGGCGGCTGCTTCGTGATCTGACGGTCGGCTCGTATATGCTGCTTCAGATACAGGTGACCTCTCCATCATTTCTCGGTCAACCTCCTTCTGCTCCTGCAGCAAGGAGTAGAGCTCCCTGCGGACGGACAGCGGAGCCAGCAGCAGCCCTATTCTTGCAGAAGGAGACAGCTGAACCAGAACGGCAGACGCTTCCTTCACCTCTGGCAGCCAGGCACCGAAGCCAGCCCATGCCCTCAGCCGGATGAACGCTTCTGCCTGCTTCCCCATCCAGCGTACATCCTCCATGGCCATAGATCGGCCGGTATCGCGGCTGCGCAGCTGTCCTCTGTCGGCAGCATCCGAGCAAAGCACCTGCAGATAGATGCCGATCTCTGCGGCCTTATCCTGATGGGTATGCCAAGGCTCAAGCAGCCTTGCAGCAACACGCCGTTCTCCAAGCTGAGCCAGCAGGATGGCTTCTGCCCAGGGCATTTTTATAAAGGCTTCTTGCAGCCAACATTTCTGTTTCGATACCCATACAAATTGCTGCATATCAAGCATTTGCTGGAGAACAACCTGCTGCGCCTTCTCTGTAAGTCCCCTTTTTCGAGTCCATCGCTCTACCTGAGCGAGCTCACCGCTGCATACAGCAAGTGGAATCCAGCGCTGCCACGCCGGCACATAATCAGGGTTCGCCTCCACTGCTTTTTCATAAGCTTCACAAGCACGCTTTCCCTCACCCATGCGTTCATAAACGATTCCCATCAGATAAGAGGAACGATAGGTACCTGCACCGGATACGGAGGTATACTCCCTGCTATGACTTATGTTAGTCAGTACACCCAGCGCCTCATCGTCCCTCCCCAGGTCCATAAGCAGAACAGCCTTCAGCTCCTGCAAGTCGGCAAACCCCGGGTACCTGGATACACCCTCTTCCGCCTTCTCTACCGCTTGATGCAGCTCTCCCTTTTCCCGCAAAGCAAATATCGTCTTAAGAAATACATCGGAGGCATATCCCGCCTCTGGCGGCATCCCATCCAGAAGCGGCTCGAGTATGCGTACCGCAGCATCATATTCCCCCAGCTGAAAATATTCTGTACCCAGTGCATACTGCAATATTCTGCTATCTGGCTCCTGCAGCAAGGCCTCGTTAATGAGCTGAACATTCCGTTCGCTTTTATTTCTCTGTTTAACGATGTGATCGAGGTACCCATAATGCAGGAGCTGAAGCCCCGAGGCTCTAAGTGTATTGGCTCCGAGTGCAAGGATAGAGGTGGCCGCTTCTTCATGAATCCTCCCTTTGAACCTGATTCTCGTATCATTCCGGAAGATCCGGCAGGCACTGTCCGTCACAGACTCCTCTCCAGAACGACCAAGCAGGCTCTTGATCTCCACCTCAAATCCATATACCCCATCACTTGCTTCAAGCAATGAAAACAGCCGGCTCTGCTGTCCTTCGACCCATTGTTCATCCGCATCCATAATCAAAACCCAGGGCTGTGCCGCATGTCGAAGAGATTCATTCCGAGCCGCAGCAAAATCCGATTGCCAATCCATATGGACAACCGTTGCTCCGTACTGTCTAGCGATATCGACACTTTGATCGGTGGACCCCGTATCAACGATGATCATTTCGGAGACGACACTCGCTACCGAAGCCAGACACTGCTCCAGGAACAGTGCCTCATCACGAACAATCATACATAAGGAAATAGGTGATCTGTTATTCATGCCCGCTCTCTCCTCATCACTGATGTCCATCGCTCCATGGCAATGTAAGCCGAAGCCGCTGAATCATCCGCCAGTCCTTGCCTCGATGCTCCTGCTCACGCTGAAGGGTGGTCATATGGGCCAAATGGTGGTCAGCAGCACTGATCATCGTTTGCAGAAGCATATGGACCCCGGACACAGAAGTGAGTTCACCCTCTTGCAAGCCTTGGTCAACCGCCTCGATCCAGCCTTCTAGAACCGATGAGAACAGCTCCTGCCTCTCCGCATTCATTGCTGCCTGGCATAAGCTTGCGAATGAGCTCCAGAGCTGCGGGATTTCCTCCCGGGTTGTTCTGGCAGCTGCACCCTGTTCTGCTCCGCCGCCCAGTGCTTCCGACAAGGAACATTTATTCTGAAGCAGCCGAATAGCCGGATCTTGATAAGCCTCTTCCTTACTCCGTATGTCCATGCTCCAGTTCATAAGCTCAGATGGAGAAAAGGAGGACGGAATATGGGCTTTGCGCCGCAACCGGTCAGCCTGCTTCCATTCCCCTGCCTTCCACATCGCCTCCACCCGATGGACACGAATCTGCTTACGCGCATGCGGAGGACTCTCTTGTTCCAGCTGATGCAGCATTGGGATTACAGAAGAATAGCATCCGCATTCGTTCAGAATATGAATCACTTTCCATGTGCTCTCCGGTGTCGAGAAGGAGAACCGTGCCTTAAGCAGTTCCGGAATATGCTCCTCCTGAAGCGCAGCCTGCATAATCCGAAATATCCGATAGAGCGGCGGAGTTAAGCTGGGCTTGCAGCGAATCGCCTTCACATAACAGTCAACCGCCTCATCCAGTGCCTCTCGCTTCTCTGCATTTAATCCCAGCAGGTAATGCGTCTGATAGGTGCCGATTCCCTCTTCCGTATGATATAGATCCGGCGCCGGACCTAGACGCAGTGCTTCCCTGAGCGCGGCTTCCGCCTGCTTTTCCCTGCCAAATGCCTCCTCGGTCAAGGCTCGGCAGTGCAATAAGTCGGTATAATCCGGATACAGCTGCAGCCCCTTCGTAATCTGTGCTTCCGCTTCCTCCCATCTGCCGAGCGCCTGCAGACATCGAATCTCGTATTTAAGCACCAGATGAGCATAGCTGGCCTTTATTGGATCAAGACCCTCCCACGCCCTGCGAAAGGAGCTCAATGCTTCCTCCAGTCGGCCGATCCTCAGCCATTCAACCCCCATGTTATACCGGTGAAATGGATTGTCTGGATCCTCATGAATCACCTGCTGAAGAAGCCGTGTATTTCGGCTGACCTTGTCTTTTTCCAGCACAATCTCTTCGCTGTAGCCATAATGATGAATGATCATATCTGTCATATGAAAATGCGCCTGGGGATTGTGATTCACAATGGATTCGGCAATCTGCTCATGAATGCGTCCGGAAAAACGATGCTTCGGGTCATTGCGAAACATCCGCAGTACAGGATTGATGGTGACTCCGCCCGATCCGTTGCCGGTATAATTATGAATTTGCAGAAAAAATCCGTCTACTCCCTCCTGTGCTCCCCACAGCGGAAGCTCCTCCCTAGCCTTGTCATCCAGCATTTCATCGGCATCCAGAAACAGAATCCAATCTCCTGTTGCAGCCTCAAGACCCCTGTTGCGGGCAGCCGCAAAATCATCACACCACTCGAATGGAATTACAATAGCACCTTGCTGCCTCGCAAACTGTACCGTTTGATCGGTAGAGCCTGTATCAACCACGATCACCTCATCAACGGCCCCACGCACACTGTTCAAACAAGAAGGCAAGCTTCGTTCTTCGTTCTTCACGATCATGCATAAAGAGATTCGGCCACTAGACATGCTCATTCCTCCGCTCCCGTCCGGATCGCCGCGTCTGCCATCCCAGATCCATCAATTGAAGAGTAGAATCGCCCAGCTTCCTAAGATGACTCTGAAGCTGGGAAGCTCCTGGCAGCTGCCCTGCTGAATTCAGTGTCTGGACCGCCGTGTTGTAAGCCAGCTGTAAGTAACTCGCTGCTGCACCTGCACGGGATGGTTGATGCTGGGGATTCAGCTGGATCGCTCTATCGAATAATGCCGCTGATTTGGCATACAGCTTCTGATCGTACAGCAATTCAGCCAGCTCAAATGCCCCATCGGCATCCAGCTGGTCTTGAGCTAGCAGCTCCAGGTACTGATCTGCCGCAGTCCAGCGGTAACCACAGCGATACAGAATGCCAGCGCACTGTCTTGTGGTGATAAGTCCGGCAGCTTTCATTTGAAGAACAAGCTGCTTCCAGCCGCATTCTGCTGCCCGCTCACACAAGCGGACAGCTAGAGCGGACAGTGCGGCTTCCTCCGCTCTAGCTTCCGCTGCAGGATTCGGAGCACCCGGATCCGCTCCACCTTCATCCGTTGCAGGATTTGCAGCACCCGTATCCGCTTCACCTTCGCCGCTCTGCTCCGTCTGCAGCCCGGAATGAAACAATCGAGCTTCCATCTGAAGATACACTCTCGATTGTTCGCCAAGTATCGTCACAAGAGCTTCCGGCAATCTGGCTCCTATCCTCCATTCGGATAAGCTCCAATCGATTACTGCCATTTCCATTACCGCTGCCCTCTCCTTCACCTGCGCCTCTGTCTCTGCGGACTCTTGTGTCGCTGCTCTTGTCCCTGTCTCTCTCTCTGTTTCTGTCATTGTCTTTTTTTCTCTCTCTGCTTCCCTCTCCCCTTCAGTTCTGATCGCGGCTGTGTCTTCGACTTCCTCTTGAGCAGCCGCTTGTGCTTGCTGCAGCAAGCTGATCTGCTGCTGGGCGCGTCCGGCTGCCCACGGATAACGCTCAGTCTGCATGAGGCATAAACGTACCCAAGCCTCATCACTTGCTTGAATGCGGTCCTCCGGCAGAACGGACAACGCAGCTTCATATGCCCCGCACAAGCTCAAGGCATGAGCTGCTTTATATAGGAATATCGGATCCGTCGGCGTCATGAGCTGAAGTAAGCGCTGAGTAATCGTCGTGTCCTTTTCCCCTTGAAGATGTAGAAGATCTGCAAGGCCAATCGCGGCAGGAACGTAGCCGGGACACTCCTCAAGACTGGCAGAATATCGCTCTTCGGCCTGGGCCCAGCGCTCTTTATGTTTATCAATATCTGCCATATGTACCTGTGGCACATAGCTGTTCATTCCTGCATCCGTTACATAGGAACCGGCAGGCTTCACCTCAAGCGCCGCTTGAAAAGACGCATAGGCAAGATTCATCATGCCTTGTGACCTTTCAATCATTCCGAGCAGAACGTGCAGCTCTGCATAATCTGAATAATGCAGCAGCTCCGTCAATAACAGAGCTCTCCCCTCATCATACAGCTCCAGTGCATGCAGCAGCTTAGCGAGATCACGGACCAGTGTCGCACGGTAAGGTGCAGATAACGGAGAATCCCGTAGTGATGCCTCATAAGCTTCCTTCGCCTGCTCCCACATGCCAAGCTGACAGCAAGTAACCCCAAGATTGTAGAGATGGAACGTATCCTTCGGATCGAGTTCCAATGCTTTTTGAATGAGGCCAAGGTTACGCCGAGCGGTTTGTTTCTCCTGTAAAACTGCAGGCAGATAGCCATAATGCTGCACACGAATCGGACTTTTGCCGATACAAGCTTCGGATGCTCCTTCTGGCTTCATGTTGTCGTTTCGCACAAGCTGTTCATGAATGATTCCCTTATAATAAAATCCGCGAAAGTTACGAAATACTCGCTCCGCCTCATAGAACGTTCGATCCTCGGGCTGCAATCCCGTCCAATTCTCCAATTGTATCGTACAGACATCGGCAGATGTCCCCTGCAAAAAAGCCTTGATCTCGTTCTGACCATGCGTCAGCTCTTCATCTGCATCCAGTACCAGAATCCAGTCGGTCCCTGCCAGCGATATCCCTTCATTCCGTGCCTTTGCGAAGTCTTCCTTCCAGGTGCTGCATACGACAACTGCTCCGAACTGTTTAGCGATCTGCATAGATCTGTCCGTAGACCCGGTGTCTACAACAATAATCTCATCCGCGATGGACTGAATGGAGGCAAGACAATTCGCAAGACGTGCTTCCTCGTTACGTATAATCATGTGAACACCTAGTGTAGGCTGTTTCAACTTGTCTTTCCTCCTTTACACGCAAAAAAAGGTACAGGCTCTTTCGTGTATAGAGATTCCCTGTACCTATATGAAATAAGGCTGTCTTATGTTCCTTGTCCGTTGAAAAACACATCAATTGTCGTTGCAGCACCCGGTGTACTTGAACGATAGGCAAGCCGTGTGTATTTAAGAAAACGCTGAGGCACAAGCACGTCTACCGACCCTGCAGTAATGCCGGTAACCGTGTCTACATCGGCAAACCAGTTCGTTCCGTTGGCACTGATCTCTACCCTTGCGTCCACGCTGTTTGCAGGGCCTGCATTATATACGAAGAAGGAGTACGTTCCGAATACGCTGGTGCTTACCGGACCCAGCGGGGTGAACGCATCCGCTGTCGGAATGCCGAGCACCTGAGTTTCCGTAAAGCTTTTTTGTGAAATGGAGGTGACGCTGCTAAGTGTACCGGCGGTAATCGTTGTTCCCAGTACGCTTGTGATTGTTCCTGCTGTGATCGTCGCTCCGAGTACGCTCGTCAACGTTCCATCCAGCAGGTTCGTCAGCGTTCCCGCCGTAATTGTCGTGCCTAGCACGCTCGTGATTGTCCCTGCGGTGATTGTCGCTCCGAGCACACTCGTCAACGTCCCATCCAGCAAGTTCGTCAGCGTTCCCGCCGTGATCGTTGTGCCCAGCACGCTTGTGATCGTCCCTGCGGTGATCGTCGCTCCCATCACATTCGAGATGGTTCCATCCAGTAAGTTCGTTAAGGTTCCCGCCGTAATCGTCGCTCCGAGCACACTCGTTAATGTTCCATCCAGCAGGTTCGTCAGCGTTCCTGCGGTGATTGTCGTGCCTAGCACGCTTGTAATCGTTCCGGCGGTAATCGTCGCTCCGAGTACACTCGTCAACGTTCCGTCCAGCAGGTTCGTCAAGGTTCCCGCCGTGATCGTAGCTCCAAGCACACTCGTCAATGTTCCATCCAGCAGGTTCGTCAGTGTTCCCGCGTAATTGTCGTGCCCAGTACGCTTGTGATTGTCCCGGCGGTGATTGTAGCTCCAAGCACACTCGTCAACGTTCCATCCAGCAGGTTCGTCAGCGTTCCCGCCGTGATTGTCGTGCCTAGCACGCTCGTGATTGTCCCTCGCGGTCGATTGTCGCTCCAAGTACGCTCGTCAACGTTCCATCCAGCAGGTTCGTCAGCGTTCCCGCCGTAATTGTCGTGC
>NZ_BBIW01000005.1 GCF_000732325.1 Paenibacillus sp. TCA20 | reverse complement strand
TTTTTTTGCATTTTTTGAGGAGCTTCCACGGTCTCAGCACTCTTTGTGAAACTTTGCTGTACCTTCCAAGATCGTTTTCAAATATTGCTCAGACCGGTTCAATTGATTCTTAAGGTCATTGATTTCTTTGACCTTTTGCTTAACGAGCTTAAGCTTGTCCTCATATGATAGGTTAATCTCGTCATTAACTAGCAGGCTCAGCTCTTCTATAGAAAAATCCGCAGATAGCAGTGCCTTCACATCGTTCAGATACTCCACAATTTCCTCTGAATATACACGGTAATTATGTATATCTCTATACATATAGCTGCCCGGAATCAGCTGCTTGCGCTCATAAAATCTTAAGGTAGATATCGGCAGACCCGTTAATTTCGAAACCTCATTTATTCTCATAATGATCCCTCTTTAACTTCTTGCTATAAACCTAGGTTCATAGCTCATAATGTGATCATGATAACGAACGGCATATCAAATGTCAAAAAAATCTAACGTTATCACGAAGGAGAGAGTCATATGTTCAACTATATTCAAAGTAATGATTTCACGGATATCGTGAAGGGACGTCGTTCAGTTCGCAATTATGATGAGCATTATAAAATTCCGAGAGAAGAGATTACTGAAATAATATCTGAAGCCAGCCTGGCTCCTTCCTCAGCTAATATGCAGCCATGGCGAGTCGTCGTCGTGGACACTCTGGAAGGGAAGAATAAGCTTACACCCTTAGTTCGATTTAATACACTTCAGAATAGTACCTCTTCAGCGATGCTATTAATTTTTGGAGACACATCAAGTTATTTATATGCAGAAGAAATATACAACACAGCAGTAGAACAAGGATTAATGCCTGCGGATGTGCGAGATCGGCAGCTTGAAACCATATCGTCGATTTTTCCAACACTGACAAAAGAAATGAAAGTGGAAATTGCGAAAATAGACAGCAGCCTCTTTGCCATGCAGCTTATGTTAGTCGCCCGCGCACATGGATATGATACCAATCCAATGGCAGGCTTTGAAGCAGATCGGTTAGCCCGAGAGTTTGAATTAGATGAGGAGCGTTATGTTCCGGTCATGATCATCTCCATGGGTAAGGCCAAAGAGGAGGGATATGAATCCATTCGATTAGATGCCGAGAAGATTACATTTTGGGCATAACCTCTGATATGCAAAATAAGGCTGCTGATGATTCAGCAGCCTTATTCCCGGGTGCAGGATTGTTGAGTGACAACATAGAATTACAACATTTGACAATTGATTTCTTCGAGAGGTGGCAACCCCTGTGGTTAGAATGATGAACAAACGAGAATTTATTGAGATGACCGTTAGAGAGGAACGCTCTGTTGTCATTAGAGTCAAAGATCATAATGAACTTGTCCGTGGCGTTTCCAAACATATGAATGATCACTGCTTGTTCATAGATACAGAAGAAGGGAACTCTCTGCAGTATGAAATGGATGATATCATTGAAGTCTTTGCGATCCAATCACTGACTCCTTCTCAAATGTCGGTACAATCTCATCTTGCCCAGTCTACCGATAGTGATGATGAACTAGAAATTCTGGTGCAGGAGTTCAATGGTTTAACTGAAGATCATCAGCATCGACTAGCGACCAGATTATCTCAAATATTTAATAAGGATGTGATTATTTCAACCTCGGAGCTGGAAACCTACAGTCCTGCAGAGATTCACATGCTTACGGACATCATAAATGGATATATCCTTACTGTAAGAACACCAGATCTATTCCCTAAATCAATACATTCGATGAATTTACCATCCAAGATAGAGTTTGGACATCGCCCACCCATGGAAGAGGAATAAGTTAATGGCCAGACTCCACAAAACTTTGAATGCGTGCTTTAATGTCATCACGGACAGATCTGAACTCGCTCATGATATCCTCTTTCGTTCCTGTCGCTTTTGCCGGATCCTCAAATCCCCAATGCCATTTGATAACCTCTGGATTGGATATTACCGGACAATGCTCATCTGCGTGACCGCATAACGTTATGACATAATCAGCACGGTTAAGGATAGCTGGATCAATCACATCCGAAGAGTGACTAGTGATGTCAATTCCTGCTTCATTCATCACTTGCACAGCTCTAGGATTAAGACCGTGAGCTTCTAATCCGGCGCTTTTCACTTCATACTTGTCACCGCCAAGCTCCTTCAAGAATCCATCGGCCATTTGGCTGCGACAAGAATTTCCTGTACATAAAAAGTATACGAGTTTTTTCTCCATGTTCATTCTCCTTTGGTAATCTTCATTTGTATATTTGCAATCAATAAATTAGGGTCAGCCATAGGTAGAGGCCGAATAAGGTAATTAAGAGTACCGGCAAGGTAAGTACAATTCCAACCTTGAAATAATATCCCCATGTTTTTTGACGTTCTTCCTAGCCAGCACATGCAGCCATAAGAGGGTAGCGAGCGAACCGATAGGCGTAATTTTTGGGCCGAGATCCGAACCAATGACATTGGCATAGATGAGAGCTTCTCTTAATACACCTTGTGTGTTGGTTGCTTGAATCGCTAGAGCATCAATCATGACCGTTGGCATGTTATTCATTACGGAAGAGAGCAAGGCGGCTACAAAACCAGCACCGATCGTGGCTGTAAGTAGTCCTTGATCCGCAAGCCATTGGAAGAGGTGGGCAAGCTCATCCGTCAAACCTACATTACGGAGACCATATACAACCACGTACATGCCGATCGAGAATAACACAATCGACCATGGCGCTCCTTGAATGACCGATTGAACGTTGACTACCGGACTGTATCTAGCTCGTACAATAAATACAATTGCAGCAACTCCAGCCATGATGGATACAGGGACATTGATAAATTCACTCAGCAGGTAAGCAGCGAGCAGCAGCGCAAGAATGATCCAAGATAACTTAAACATACGCGGATCTTTAATGGCTTCTCTTGGATGCTTAAGCTGTTGCAGATCTACCGTTTTGGGAATGCTCTTTCGAAATAGCAGGAATAATACGAGCAAGCTGCTGCCAATGGAGAACAATGTCGGTACGATCATTCTGCTAGCATACTCGACAAAACCAATGCCGAAGAAATCCGCCGAAACGATATTTACTAAGTTACTGACGATTAGAGGAAGGGATGCAGTATCTGAAATAAATCCGCTGGCCATGATGAAAGGTAAGATCATTCGATCATTGAACTTCAAGGCTCTAACCATAGCTAACACAATCGGAGTTAAGATAAGGGCTGCTCCATCATTGGCAAAAAATGCAGCAACCGCAGCTCCAAGCAAGATCACATAGATAAACAACACTCTTCCATTTCCATTGGAGAAGCGGGCCATATGAAGGGCAGCCCATTCAAAGAACCCGATCTCATCCAGAACTAGGGAGATCAGTATAATGGCCACGAAGGCAAGCGTCGCATTCCAGACGATGCCGGTCACATCCCAAACATCCTGCAGACTCACAATGCCGCACATCAGTGCTAAGACCGCACCACCCATGGCAGAATAACCGATGTTTAATCCTTTAGGCTGCCATATTACAAAAACAAGAGTAACCAGAAATATAAGGCTTGCTGTCAATAACATCATTTCCTCCTTAGCTACCGGCAACAATCAGGATCCAGCTGATCGATTTGCTCCTTCATTGAAGGCATCTCATCCAATATCCCCTGTAGGTAAGGCTTTTCATCCATATTGAGTGAATAATAAACCCATTGCTTCCTTTTGGTCTCCGTTACAAGTCCTCCGTTCTTCAGCTTTCTTAGGTGCTGACTTACATTGGGCTGTGTCGTTTGCAGAAGATCGACCAGATCACACACACATAATTCTTTTTCCTTGAGAAGTGCCAAGATCGTTAACCTAGTTCCATCAGAGAGCAATTTCAAAGTGTTGGCTATCGCTTCTATGTCTTGAGACAAATGTATTCCACCTCACGATCAATTTCATCTTGTATTCGTCATGACTTTGTTAATTATACATAGGATTGAATATAAGTAAACAGTTATATAATCAAATGATTATGTTAAATTTAATAAATCAAGATTTTTTGATGAATTATTGACATCTGTATTTCTCAAGTGATAAAGTGTGTGTATAAATCAAGTTATTTTGATATAAGATATAAGATATAAAATAAGAGATAAGGAGGTGGGGGATTGGATATTAAGTTTCCCGAAACCAACGAGCACCCAATTGATTTTTCTACATATGAAGCCAAGTTCAAAGCATTGGCGGATCAGAAAAGGCTGAAGATTATGTATGTACTTACACAGAGAGGTAATACCTGTGTATGTGATCTAACCGAGATCTTTGATATGCAGCAATCCAAGCTGTCATACCATTTAAAGATACTATTAGATGCGGGGCTGATTAAGCGTGAAACCAAGGGAACCTGGAGCTATTATGAATTAAATAGTACGGAAGTAAACAATCTTTTATCACCGGAACTGTGCTGCATATTCCGAAATGTAGAGGAACAAAGAGGCGATTGCTGTTGAATCGCTTTTACTTTTCATTAATTAATCAAAAAAAATTGATTTAACTTGAATAAGGAGGGTTTTAACATGAGTAATTGTTGTAATAGCTTAAAAATTAATACGGTAGTAGCTAAGAATTCACCTATGGAGTATGTTAATAAGAACAGCGAGCTTCCTGTGGCTATTATTGGAGCGGGACCGATTGGTCTAGCTGCTGCAGCACATCTGGTTTCAAAAAACCAGCCTTTTATTTTATTTGAGTCAGCTCAACAAGTCGGGGGAAATGTAACAACATGGAGTCATGTTCGTTTATTTTCGCCTTGGAAGTACAACATAGATAAAGCAGCGAAGCAATTATTAGATGTAAGCGGCTGGACCGAGCCAGGTGAAGAAGAGCTTCCTACTGGAGCACAGCTGTTAGAACAGTATCTTATTCCTTTGTCCGATCTACCAGAAATAAAGCCTTACATTCATCTAAACACTATAGTCACTGCCGTGAGCCGAAAAGGGTTAAGTAAAATAAAAACGGCAGGGCGTGATAATTTCCCTTTTGTCCTACATATCCAAGAAAATGATACTCGTAAGGTGGTCGAAGCTAGAGCCGTAATCGATGCTTCAGGAACATGGGGGTCACCTAATCCCGCAGTATCCGAAGGAAACTGGACAGATAGCGAGCTGAATATACAACACAAGATGTTCTACGGTATTCCAGATATATTCAATGTTCACCGTAATCGATATGCGGGTAAACATGTGCTCGTTGTGGGTAGTGGTCATTCAGCCATTAATGCACTCTTAGATCTGCAAAGTCTGCAAGAGTTGGAGCCCTCAACCCGAATTACTTGGATTCTGAGAAAAGATAATGTAAGTGAAGTATATGGAGGTCAAGAAAATGATGGTTTGGCTGCACGGGGAGCTTTGGGAACTCAATTGCAGCAGTTTGTAGCTTCCGGGAAAATAGAAGTATTTTCTTCATTTCAAATTGAAAGATTCCAATACTCTGCAGATCAAATATCGATATCTGGAGTGCGACATGGACAGGAGAGCAGGGTGAACTCCGTCGATGAGATCATCATCAGTACGGGCTCTCGTCCAGACCTGAGTTTTCTAAGAGAAATAAGATTGGACATGGATAGTTCTATAGAAAGTGTTCGTGCGTTAGCTCCACTCATTGATCCCAATATACACAGCTGCGGAACAGTTAGACCTCATGGTGAACGAGCGCTGCGCCAACCAGAATCTAATTTTTACATTGTAGGAGCTAAGAGTTATGGCAGAGCCCCAACCTTTCTAATGACAACAGGTTATGAACAGGTAAGATCCATTACCGCTGCACTCGTAGGAGATTACGAGGCAGCAGAAAAAGTTGAATTAGTCCTACCTGAAACAGGAGTATGTAGAAATTCTTAATGGACTTACGTATATTACATGTAAGAAATGCAAAGCTGACTAAGAGAGAAGAAGTTTAGAATGAAGAGAGATCATTAACCTTGGTCTCTTCAATGTTTCATTAAAATATTTAAAATATCCTCTACGTTATAAACGTCGTTATTCACTTTCCATTCATCAGCCTCCTTTAGCAAATAGATGGTACCTTCGAGATCTAGTGATTCTTCTGCTAATGAGACCGTCCCTGTATAATTCAGTTCAATCTGTGTATCTGCTGCGTTTCTTTCGGTAAATTCAAGGTCGGTCAATCGGACCTCACTTTCTTTCAGCTCTGCTAATTGAGAGCCACGGATAAATACTCGGGAACGAACTGATCTTTCATAGAACACTTCCGTTGTTAGAGGCTCCATTGCCTCATATTTTTCGGATATGACTTGCTCCGTAACCTCATTAATTTGTGGGCTTTCCAATTCAGCAAGCTTATATTTCTCTGCCACTTCAGCTGCGCTCGGAACATTCGAATTAGCGCATGCGGAGATGAATAACATTGTGAGTAGTGCAGTGAGCATTACTATACTGGATTTTTTCATGAATTGGCTCCTCTCTGGATCGGTTAAAAGTATATTACCATATTTAGGATAATCGATAAATGTACATATCTCGTGCTAACTCCTGCTGTTTGATATACTAAATAGAGCAAAAAGTATACAAGGAGATGGGATTAATGCGGGGGAAGCTGACTACATACCAGATTGAGAACAGGAACATTTATATCTATACACCACCGTCTTATGATGACAACAATGCGGATTTGTTTCCCGCTGTAATTGTCCAGGATGGCAGCTATTTGTTTGTAGATTCGATGGAGGAATTAGAGGCAGATTTTGCAAGCGGTGCTACGCAAGAGGTACTCTTTATTGGGATTGAGCCAAGCAGACGCGATTGCGAATATACCCCATGGGAGGCAGAGCCTCTGCAGGAAGGTGAGGTCTTCGCAGGAGAAGGGGATCAGTACTTGGACTTTGTGACAGAGAGAGTACTTCCTTACGCGAGGGAACGGTATCGAATTACAGAGGATGCATCCCAGATTGGAATTACGGGAGGATCACTCGGGGCGTTGATATCGCTGTACGCTGCTTTTCAAGAGCCGGACTACTTTGGACGATTCATTATGATGTCAGCTTCGCTTTGGTATGATAGGTTTGTTGCGTTTGTAGAGAGCAGTACCTTGACTCAGAATGATGTGCGCATGTATATGTATGTTGGTGAGACGGAGGGGGTAGGGCGGGATAATCTGCAGCAGTACATGGTCCCGAATACGAAGAAGGTCTATCACATCTTACAAGATAAAGTTCCTAGTGGAACGGATCATATTATGCTGGAGACCGATCCAGAAGGTATTCACAGTCACCAATATTTCAATAAGTATTTCCCGAGTGGAATGAGATTTGCATACCCGGGTCCCAATGCGGATTAGCGAGCGTTGTATACATTAAAATAGGATTAGGGAAAATGATAAGATGAATAAATTTAGATTAGGAGCGTGTAGACGATGGTTGGAGTAGAACTGGATATGGTCGTAACCGACAGTTTAAAAGCACTGGAGATGTACAAGGGTATATTCGATATTGAGCTTGTGGAAGCTTCTAAGCTTCCTCGAGGTGAAAATGAGGTGGTGTTTACTCTATATGGCGTCCGGTTTCATCTGTTGGATGAGAACCCGCAATTTCATCTCATTGCACCAACTCCTGAGCATCCTCAAACCAGCTGGGTAAATGTCACCGTCCCTAATATTGAAGAGACTTATACCAAGGCGATGGAATTAGGCTGTACAGAAATTCAGCCGGTAACGGAGCTGCCTGACTATGGAATAGCGAATGCTATTTTTACAGATCCTTTTGGTTATGTATGGATGCTGCATCAGGTATATAAAGAGGTTAGTCATGAAGAACGAATTAGGCTGTGGGAGGAAAAAAAGGGAGAACTAACTTCTGATTAAGCGCATTACTTGATGTTAACTGCCATATACGGTTTTTAAAATAAAATAGTCGTACAAGCCTCCTTCTGCGAATAGGATATATCGATGTATTGTTGCTATCTAAGGAGGAGGCATATGTTAACAAGTGCTTATATTGCCTATATGCTGCTTGGTTTGTCGCTCGCCGCTCCCATTGGCCCTCTGAATGCAGCTCAATTAAATATTGGGATTCGGCGGGGATTCTTTCACTCCTGGGTATTCGGACTCGGGGCTGTGCTGGCAGACGTGGTCTACATGCTGCTCGTGTATTTGGGTGTGGTTCATTTTCTGGATACTCCATTTGTTCAGACATTTCTATGGTTATTCGGCTTCTTTGTATTAGTCTATACCGGAGTGGAAAGTCTGCTGAGCAGCGGTCAAATCAAGGAGTCGGAAGCATCAGAGAGGGAGCCGCTGGGCAGATCATTTCGATCTGGATTTTGGATGTCCTTGTTTAATCCGATGTCCATTTTGTTTTGGCTCGGCATATTTGGCTCCGTACTCGCACAGGAAACAGCGGCCAAGAGCACTTCGCAGATTGTACTGCTCAGCCTGGCCATTGTCGCTGGGATCCTTGTGTGGGATGTTACAGTTGCTGCAACATCGAGTTTTTTTCGCAAAGTGCTGAGTGCTCCTCTGCTAAGAGGGATATCTATCATATCAGGACTATTTTTAATCGGCTTTGGTGTACATTTTGGTGTGCAAGCCGTCAAGGTTTTATTCTTCTAGCATTTTTAGAGTGTGTTTAATTCTGATCTATCGGTTTAATTACAAATTAGAAAATTGTAAAAAACCTTTTAGATTAGGAGTGATATGATGTTCCGTCATCAGAAAGAATTGCAGTTTGAAGTTAAGGTTGATCGTCCAGATCCGATGCTGGCACGTCAGGTTCAAGAAGTACTTGGTGGTCAGTTTGGAGAAATGACGGTCATGATGCAGTATTTATTCCAGGGCTTTAATTGCCGTGGTGAAGAGAAGTACAAGGATATGCTGATGGACATCGGTACCGAAGAAATTGGACATGTTGAAATGCTCTGTGCATTGATCAGTCAGTTGCTTGATGGTTCTTCTCCAGAGGCACAGGATGAGGCGGCAAAAGATCCAGTGACCGCAGCGATTATGGGCGGGGTGAACCCGCAGCATTTGCTCGTTAGTGGTCTTGGTGGACTACCAAGTAATTCAAATGGTGTACCTTGGAATGGGTCTTACATTGTAGCCAGCGGCAATTTGCTCGCAGATATGCGTTCTAACCTCCATGCAGAAAGCCAAGGCAGACTTCAAGTGGCGAGACTATACCATATGACAACGGATGAAGGGGTTCGTGCAACGTTCCGAAAGATGCTGGCACGTGATCGCTATCACCAATATCAATGGATGGCAGCCATTCAAGAGCTGGAGGAGAAAAACGGAGTTGTCGTTCCAGCTACCTTCCCTCCGGAAGCAGAATTGGAATCACAGCCAGAAGCTTATGAATTCTGGAATCTGTCTGAAGGCAATGAATCCTCCGAAGGACTGTGGGCTACGGGCAGCGCTCCTGACGGAACAGGTAACTTTGTCTATGTAGCAGAACCGGTAGCTAAAGGCCAAGTATATAAACCTGCTGTTCCACCAGAATCCATTCATCATGATCTGGATCCACAAAACTAACTTTAATCTGATAATTAACGAATTAACAAGCCTTACAGTTGCATGCATCCTTGCAATTGTAAGGTTTTTTTGTTAATCAACTTACTGAAGAATGGATACAAAACGACATTTACATCATGAGTATGTTAAATATGCTAGTTCATGGCAGGATCGTGTGATCATGTGAAGAATTAAATCTTGTTGGGGTCTAAGATCTAGTTAGACATCATCAATCTATTTAACATTCTATCATTAGGAGGCGGATATGTTTCAAAAACTAGGATATGATCGTACTGTTCCCTTGCAATTCAACTACAAGAAGGTCTGTGGATTATGGCTGGCCATCATCGGCTCTGTCATCATCGCATCGACAATATTTGGCGGTTCCTTTTATTTAAATCCTTTCATCTTTATGATCGGTTATTTCATCGGTTTCTATATTTCGTTTTTTAATGCGAGAGTTCAGCACAGATTAGCTGAGGGTCCCAGCACCCCTTTTCAGGATCGAATGGGAAATATCGGTGTTATCTCTTTATTCGTGCTGATGTTCTTGATCGCAGGGCCTTTTTTCCCTAGCTTGGATTGGCGGATGATCTGGCTGGGCACGCTTCTGGCAACAGGTATTCATTTCTTCCTGTTTTATTATGTCCACGGGAAGTCGATGCTTGTCATCGGTTCGATGGGCACCGTGATTGCAATAGCGGGGATGGTTCTCGAATCGATACCCTTTTTCTACTTTGGAATAGCAGATGGCCTCGCCAAGCTAGTAGGACTATATCTATTATTCTATTCCAAGCCAAGCCGTCAGAGCAGGGCACATCAGCTTTCAGCATAACAAAAGTAGCAGCATCTAGGATTATAGTATTGGAGACATAAGTAGTTTCCTTCAAGCAGAAGTACATAGACAGATTAGCCGTCGTCTATTCGTTCCTGAACAGAATCGTTCTACCCTTGATATGATATAATCATGGCAAAGTTCTAGACGAGGAGATGTGAACGGATTGTCTGGCGTTATTAACAAAGTAGTGCAAATCTTGGACCTGTTACTTCCTCAGGGTACCGAAAAAGAGATGAGTGTAACGGAGATCAGTAAAGCGTTGAATATGCCGATACAGAGTGCACATCGATTACTCTCCTCTCTTACTGAGCATGGTTTTGTGTCGCAAAATGAGAAAACGAAACGGTATAAACTGGGCCTGTCTCTGATGAAGTATGGCTTTCTCATGTGGGATAGTTTGATGCTGCGCACGATTGCAAGACCGTTCATGGAGGAGCTATCGAAGCGTACTAAGGAAACCGTATACTTATCCGTTCGTGAGAATGCGGAAGGGATCTACATTGATTCAGTGGACTCACCGCAAGTTCTGAAAATATCGGAACCAATAGGGCTGCGCTTGCCATTATTTATTGGAGCATCGAATAGAGTGATATTAGCCTTCCTAAAGCCTGAACTGCAGAAGTCACTGCTGGATTCGTTTGATTGGGATGACGTCCCTTCGTTGAAGCCGCTGTCCCGAGCCTATATTGATCAGGAGCTTACAGCAATTAAACAGCAAGGATATGCAATGACGACGAATGAGGCAACAGAAGGGACCACAGGAATTGGAGTCCCGATCTTTTCCTACGAGAATACAGTTATCGGGTCTTTGAATGTGGCAGGTCCTTCGATTCGTTTCAGTGAAGAGAGTATTGGTAAATATTCAAGTATGGCTCGAAAATATGCAGCCCTCATATCTAACGAGCTTGGGTATCGCGGACGTAACCTTCAATGATCTCCAGGTGAATTGACATCCTATGAAGGATAACCTTTTCTTAAATTGTAGCAGACCCCTGTCATTTAATGACGAGGGTCTTTTTCTGTTTTATTTATCTCATTATTCGGGATAGACATAAACAATACTCAATATTTCTCAATATTATCTCACTATGTGGGATAATGGCGTTGATATCCTCCCTATTTGAGATACTATAGAATTATTCATATCATTCGAGGTGAGCCTATTGAACATCATTGTTTTCCGTCATTTTTCATTTGATGATCCATCCGTAATCGTGTCGTGGTCCAAACAAGCTGGGCATGATCTGATCGTACATGACCCTGCCAACGGGATACCGCCGGAATGGCTTCACTCGTTAGACCTGCTCGTTATTCAAGGGGGACCCATGAGTATCTACCAGGAAACGGAATACCCTTGGCTTATTCAAGAGAAGCACTTTGTAAGAGATGTCATTGAAGCGGGGAAGAAGGTGCTTGGGATATGTTTGGGAGCACAGATGATCGCAGAAATCTTGGGAGGAACGGTATCTCCGATTGGAGCAAATAAGGAGATTGGATGGCATCAAATCTACAGAAATAAGGAACGTCATCCTTGGCTGGCTCAGCTTCCGGAACATTTTATTTCTTTTTCATGGCATGGTGATACCTTCTCAATGCCTGAAGGTGCCAGACATCTGATGTACTCGGAAGCTTGCGGTCAGCAAGCATTTGCCTATGGTGATCATGTCTTGGCCTTGCAGTTTCACTTAGAGTCAACACCCGATTGCATCGAGGAAATGCTGTCCAGATGGTCACATGAACTGATCGATTTATCATTTATTCAGCAGGATGCAGGAATTCGCGAAGGGATGAATCATAGTGAACCTGCGAACAGGCTGCTGAAGGGAATATTGGATCAAATTGCGTTGAGCATATCAGAAAGCGCAGACGAAAGCGTGCTTTCATCATAATGACGAAGAAGTCGATTTATGGAGAGGCCTCTTAACCTATGAAAAGTGTAGGTTTGGAGGCTTTTTTTGACCCTAAGATAGCAATCATGAGAATCGAGAGTACAACGTATGATATGTAGAGGATAACGTTTAGTGAAGGAGAGCGCTATATCTTATGGACCCACTTTCGAATAATCACTATTCAACGAACGATAAATTAACAGACCATACTTATCAGCAAGCGAATCTAAAAATAACAGGGATGTCGTGTGCCGCATGCTCAGCTCGAATCGAAAAAGGCCTCAGCAAGCTTCCCGGAGTGAAGCGAGTAAATGTGAACCTTACTTTAGAATCAGGACAGGTTGAGTTCGTATCAGGAGCACTACAAGCTTCAGATCTTATCCATCAGATCAGGCAATTTGGATATGAGGCGTACATTCAAACAACAGATGAAGAATCTCTTGTACTGAGAGAACGGGAACTACAACGAAAAAAATGGAAGTGGATCTTGTCAGCGATACTCTCTTTTCCCTTATTGTGGTCCATGGTTTCCCATTTTTCGTTCACCTCTGGAATAGGTGTCCCTGACGTGTTATTCATTCCTATTGTTCAATGGTTATTGGCAACGCCGGTACAGTTCTATTTTGGCGCGACTTTCTATAAAGGTGCGTGTAAAGCGTTGAAAAACCGAAGTGCCAATATGGATGTACTGGTCGCCCTTGGGACAAGCTCGGCTTATTTTTATAGTGTGTATCTTATTTTGATGACCAGTACCGGGGGGGTGCTGGGTCATATTCACCAGGCGGTAGATGGGGCCGGACAAGCTCCACTCCAGCTTTATTTTGAAACAAGTGCAGTGCTGATTACGTTAATTTTGTTCGGCAAATGGCTGGAGGCTCTGGCTAGAGGAAGAGCTGTAAGGTCCATCCGCAGTTTGATGCAGTTAGCTCCGCAAACGGCAAGAGTCGTTCGAAATGGCAAGATTATTGAAATCCCCTCTGAACATGTCCATACCAATGATCTTGTTCTTGTAAAGCCAGGCGAGAAGATTCCTGTGGATGGAATCGTGGAAGAGGGAGCTTCCTCGGTAGATGAATCCATGTTAACCGGAGAGAGTCTGCCAGTGGACAAGAAGCTTGGCGACACTGTTGCTGGAGCAACACTTAACATCAATGGTCGTCTCGTTATACGTGCGACACAAGTAGGAGCTGACAGCGCCTTGGCAAGGATCATTCACATTGTCGAGCAGGCTCAGGGATCAAAGGCTCCCATCCAGCGTGTTGCAGATACCTTATCAGGAATATTCGTGCCTGTCGTTATTAGTCTGGCTGCGATTACATTTTTATTTTCATTATTATTTGAGAGCACAGGCAGCTTGAGTACTGCTCTGGAAAAAGCAATTGCTGTATTGGTCATCGCCTGTCCATGCGCACTGGGTCTAGCGACTCCGACATCCATCATGGCTGGTTCGGGTCGTGCAGCTGAATTCGGTATCCTGTTTAAAGGTGGGGAGCACCTTGAGAATGCAGGTTATATTCAGACCGTGATATTAGATAAAACCGGAACCGTCACTCACGGGAAACCGATGTTGACCGATGTAATTACTTCGCAGGACTGGTCCTCGAACGAAATGTTGAAACGAGTAGGAATTGCGGAGCTCAGCTCGGAGCATCCCATTGCTCAAGCCATAACGGAAGGGATAGAAGACAGGGGCATTAAAATTCTGCTTAAACCAGAGCGGTTTGAGAATATGCCGGGGTACGGCGTTCGCGCCCGCGGTTACAGCCAGGACATTCTTGTGGGAACGCGGCGGCTGCTTACGGATGCGAAGGTACGGATTCCTGCTGAAGCAGGGGTTCAAATGTCTGAGCTTGAAGGTCAAGGGAAAACGGTGCTGCTCGTGGCAATCAATAATCAATGGGCAGGAATGGTCGCTGTCGCTGATACCGTGAAAGAAACCTCTGCACAGGCCGTCAGCCGTCTTCAAGCAATGGGGATTGAAGTGGTATTAATGACGGGAGACAATGAGCGTACGGCTCTGGCTGTTGCGAGTCAGGTAGGAATCTCCAAAGTCACTGCAAATGTCCTCCCCGAGGAGAAAGCGGCAGAAGTAAAGAGACTGCAGCAATTGGGACATCAGGTAGCTATGGTAGGAGACGGGATTAATGATGGGCCTGCACTTGCTGTCTCTGATGTAGGCATATCTGTAGGCACTAGTACGGGAATAGCCGCAGAAGCAGCAGAAGTTATATTGATGCGCGGAGATCTGAATCAAGTTGCTGACGCGATCCAATTAAGTAAAAGCACGATGCGTAATATCAAGCAAAATCTATTTTGGGCGCTTGCCTATAATGTAGTGGGCATTCCCATTGCTGCTATGGGTCTCTTAGCACCGTGGCTGGCTGGTGCAGCGATGGCGTTCAGCTCTGTTTCGGTTGTGCTGAATTCCCTGCGTCTCCAGAAATTGAAGCTGTGAAAATGCTGCTGCCTCATTTGAACAAAAGTTGCTGCTCTTTCATTTTAAATAGAAGAAAAAGATATATCGAAGTGCAATTATGGAATAACAAGCCTATATAGAAGACCATGCGAAGCTGAATACAGAACAAGGGCTGGAGATAGGTCAGAACCTGTTCCGGCCCTTGTTTCTATAGAATTACGGTTCAATGCCCCAGCTAAGCTGATTGTTCAAATATCCAGTAACTTGATTGCTATTTACATATTGTGTGCTGGTCGCATTAAAGGAGTAGTCGTTCGATTGCGTGTAATTGGACCAGTTGTTTTTAGAGAAGCGTGTTTGAACTTCTGCACTCTGACCGGGGCTTAATGTTCCAGCCGCACTAGAGAAACTAATCTCCAAGTAATGATCAGCCCCGGAAACCGGAGTCGTCAGTTTAACGAAAGCACTGCTCACATTAGCACTTCCTACGCTGGACCAATCAGACCAGAAGCTCTGCCCTTGTTCCCCGTCAATGGTGTAGTAATACCGAATCTTGACATCACTCAATGAAATGTCGGAAGTCCCCGAGTTAACTACTTTGAATTTAGGCGAGATTCCGTTGGTAGATGTACTTGTGTTGCCATTATAAGCTTGAATCGTGATGGCCCCGTCAGGGGAGGGAACGGTTACGCCGCTGTCAGCAATATTCACGGTAAGGATGGCTTGACCACCTCCGCTGAATTGGAAGTTGATCGTACTCTGGCCAAGCGGCAGAGTGGACAGATAGGATTTGTTCAAAACGACAGAAGAGCCTGTCACCGTATAATCCTGACCGGATATAAGCGCATAACTGCTATTATTAATACTGATGAGCTGTAGTCCATTCAAGGAAAGAGCAATTGTAATGTTTTGCTGAAGATTGGCTGCTTTATCGAATGTGGTATTTACGGGTGAGATTGACGCAGCACTCGGTGTTGAATTGACGACCTTAACTTTAAGTGTAGGATCTTGACCTTGACTGAAATCAAATGTGAAGGTATGTTCGCCAACTTGCATCTGTGACAAGAATTCTTTTTTGAGTACAAGTGTGTTACCGCTTAAGGTATAGTCCTGGCTCGGGGTGAGTGCCTGAGTGCCCATACGGATCGCAGTTAACGTATGGCTGTTTGAATTTAGGATGATGGTTTGGTCACTCTGATTAGGTGTATACTTGTCGAATTCAATGTTGGAGGGTGATAGGGATGCATTTGGAGTTGGATTATTGGATTGCAGATTCGGAAGCTCATCTAACGTAATGACATAATCACTTTGATATAGAGTTGTCAGTGTGGCAGGATAGTTGAAGGCAGAACTCATCAGATGCTCACCATACCATGGACAGAAGTAGAGCCAGCCGGATTTTTCCTCAACTAAATTCTGTAAGCTCGGAACGGTATCATTCTCGGTCATGGCCACCATCTTTGTTCCATTCGTCAGATCAACCAGCTTATAGAAAATTGAAGTAATGGCGTCCTCGTTCGGAACGCCGGACAATCCGTCATCGCGATTGTAGACCGTATTGTATTTATCGTAGCCTACAAGATCGACCTGATCATCTCCTGGATACCATGCGGGAGATGTACTGTACACATAGCTGTTATAAGTCCAGATCAAGTTGTGCAAGTCGTACGTTTCAGTTAGTTCGGTATAGAGCAGATCCCATAGATCTTTGTATACTTCTGCACCTGCTGAAGCCCACCAGAACCATGCACCTTCTCCATTCAAGCCTCCGTTTCCTTCGGCCTCATGATAAGGACGGAATAGAACGGGTACATTGTTATCCTGCAAGATTAGCAGCTGCTCCGCCAGATCCTCAATCGTCATCATGACGTATTGATACTCTTTCGTACCAGGTATGACCGCATTTGCTGTATTGAAATTGGTTTCGGATGGCTTATAGGTGGCATCCTTCCAATCTACAGCCTGCCCAAGCTGATAGGTCGTGAAATTCTTGGGTACATTGATATGCCAAGCGGCTGTCGCAATACCGCCTCGATTGTTTACCCAGTCGATCATCCGATCAGTCGTGCCGTCTTCCCAGCCGTACAGTGGATTATAGTTCATAAAGTCAAAGCCGCGAATGGCTGGATACTTGCCCGTTAGATCATGGATCCATTCAAATTCGAGCTCATAATCGCCGTCATTACCGCCTCCATAGATCTCCTGCTGACCCGAGATAATATGGTTACCATACACTTCAGTTAAGTAATTCATAAGAAGCTGAGTCTCAGGTGTCGCTTGAGTATCTGTGAGGACAGGCTGTACATCCAGGGGATCAAGATCAGCATGATCTACAGTGAAGGAATCGAAATATGCAAATCCCCAGCCGGCCTTCAGTTGAATCGTATTGCTGCCTTGATTTAGTTTGAAAAATCCAAAATTGTAATCGGACCAAGTAGTCGCATAGGGCAGCATAAAAGTTGATTTTGTAACCCCATTTACCGCGAGTGATTGTTGCCTGCCGTCAGGACTTACCTCCTGCATATACCGTGATGAAACTTCATACATGCCTGTTTCTGGGACAGTCACGTTGAAGGTAATCGTCCCGGAACCCTGCATCCAGACAAATCCATCTCCTGTGTATCCAGGCTTAGGCTGGCCGTAGATTTCCGTGACCACTTGAAGATCAGAACTGAGCTGAGCATCTTCACTTTCGATAGTCAAGAGTGGGGCGTCGTCTGCTTGAGCAGGGACTGTTACTAACCCTACGAGCAGAGCGAATACCATCAGTATTGCGCTTGACTTTTTGAACAATTGTACCATTAACATCTTCCCTCCATATAAAATATGATGAAGAATGGATACTCTGCTCGGTCATGGTTGCGCTTTCAAAGTAAAGATAACATGATTGCCATTAATTGTAAATATTCTGATTTTGTTATTTTGAGAAACTCAAATTCGCCTATCTATATCAAGTGTACTGCATTCGACTTCATTCCCCTAAAATAAGCGAGTATTGAATCTCAGAGTCGGTTAATACATATTATGGAATCTCAATAAACGATTGAAAGGAGAGCTGACAAATGAAAAAGGAGCATCGCTATTGGATTACGGTTCCACTCTTCGTTCTGGTAATTGTAATTTCTGCTTGTTCAGGGGAAACAGAGCATGTGACGAAAACGGCAACTGGAGAAAGTGAAAATCAATCCTCTGTGCCTCCTTCATCTGAGCAGGAATCTCCCGAAGAGAAGACGCGGGAAGAGACCAAGAGCTTTGAGATGTTGACGTCTGAAGGAAATCAGTTATTTGAAGGACGCTTGCAGTACGGCGAGGGATTTAGTATGTATGTCTTTGAGAAGTTTACATTTGATGCAGATACCGGCCGATTGTCTTTGACTAGCAATCCAGATTACTACGTGGATATTAAACCTTTACCAGCCGATTATAATTTAGAGCAGCTTGAAGCTGCCGCCAAGGAGGACTTGAGTGAAGCAGGAGAAGTGTCTGATTATAGTGGTGAGTTAGTCGAACATCCCCTTGGGTTCGCTGAGCTTTACCTTCAAGCTTCCGGAGTGGAAGGCATCAGCGATTATATGGTATGGACAACAGAACAAGGGGATGCTTTTGAATTCCGCCTTCATAATCCGAAGAGTGAGGAGGCTTCCGATTTCGCAGGACCCGTTCTTGTTTCCCTGTCGACTGTGCAAAAAAATAAGTAGTTCATTTCGTTCAGAGTCGCATTCTTCGTGCGGCTTTTTTTATGCGCTTGGCGATTCAGAAGCTGTAACTACGCATAAGCCCAGACCAGATGATGAACGCATTCATACATTAAATGGTATCTGCCTAATAGAACTTTTATATAAAGGAGCAGGATCATGGATGAGTTCAAAAGTTAAGCTCACAGGGCGAGTCATTTTTAAGGGAGACCCTGGTTACGAAGCTGCTCGTAAGAATTGGGACCCGCATACAGATCGATTTCCTAAGGTGTTCGTTTTTGCACAAAAAACACAGGATGTGGCCAATGCCATCCGATGGGCTCGTCAAAATCATGTTCCATTGCGCGCCAGAAGTGGAAGACACGCCCTGGAAGGGAATCTTTCACAGATCAATGGCGGCATTGTCATCGATGTAAGTGAGATGAAGAAGATTACTTTGGATAAAAAGAGCGGAACGGTCATCGTTGAGACAGGTAATCAGGTAGGAAGAATTGTGGATACGCTCGCGCGGCAAGGGTTTATGGCTCCATTCGGTGATAGCCCAACAGTGGGAATTGGAGGTATAACGCCAGGAGGGGGGATTGGACCGCTGCAACGGACAACAGGCCTCATCTGCGACAATCTCATCGGACTTGAAATGGTTGACGCGAAGGGGAGAGTCATTCGAGCAAATCACAAACAAAATTCGGATTTATTGTGGGCTTCCCGTGGCGGTGGCGGCGGCAACTTCGGCATCTATACCCAATATAAATTTAAAGTCCTGCCTGCTCCAGCCAAAGCTACCGTATTTAGCATCACGTGGCCTTGGGAGCAATTTGAGGAAGTCGTAAGGAAATGGCAGGTATGGGCTCCTAACGCCAGCAACAAATTAGGCAGCGAGTTAAGTGTCGGTCCTAAAAAAGGCGGTAATGTCAGCATGTTAGGAATCTACCTCGGCTCAAAGGTCAAGGCGCTTCACCAGCTGAAACCTATTCTCAGCGTGGGCACGCCGACTCAAAAAGTAATTCGTTACCTGCCTTACACGGAAGCTACGAAATTCATGCTTGCCCCCGATCCGGTGCTTACTCAAAGATATAGCAATCAGTTTTCAAGTGGTTTTGGGAAACAGCCATTTCCCGATAAAGCCTATAAAGTGATGCGCGAATTTCTGGAGAAAGCTGAGGGAGGGACTCCGGCAGGCTTCTTTTTCCTAAACTGGGGCGGAGCCGTAAGCAGAGTAGCTCCACAAGCAACGGCGTTCTACTGGCGACAAGCTAAATACTATGTGGAATGGAATAGTTCGTGGGTTAAACCATCCCATGCAGCCCGAAATATTGCCTTGGCCCGGAACACAAGGAAGAAATTAAAGCCTTATATTGTAGGTTCCTACATCAATGTTCCTGACCAAGGGATTAAATGTCCAGGGCCCGTCTATTACGGGAAGAACTATGCTAGGTTGAAGAAAATCAAAGCGAAATACGATCCGAAAAATGTATTCAACAATCCGCAAAGTATTCCTCCAGCATAAAATACAGAGCCGTTGATTCCATTCTATCAGCGGCTTCATTGATTATGCCATAGTAGTGTTTAACCTTAGGGCTGGAGCAGCCAGCGGTGTGCCTCAGGAAATAACTTACTCCAAGTCGATTCGTGATGTGTTCCTTCGGGAACGGCATCGAATCGAACCCGGTCCTCCGGAACCCCTGCGGCAATCAGCGTCTGACGGGCAAGCTCAACATGCTCGTACGCGGTCTTATTAAATTCGGGATTGTCAGTTTCTTGTCCTCCAATGCTAAGATAGACCCGCAGAGCGGGTGATAACACTGAGCTCTGGATCAATTGCATAATCGCGCCGTTATCGTGCCACATAACAAAGGAAATCCCGCCTACACGGCCAAATTGTTCTGGATAGCGAATGGCCGTATAAAGTGCGATATAGGCACCAAAAGAGCTCCCGGCAATCGTTGTATGCTCTGGTTCTGGGCGTGTACGAAAGTGTTTATCGATATAAGGCTTGAGCGTTTCTGCCAGGAAAGCAGTGTACGCCTCACCTTTGCCGCCGAAGCCATACTCGTCGTTGACTGTAAAATTGTATTCATTATTACGTTCCTTGCCCCCATGGTCAACGGCGACCACGATCGCTTCTAAAGAAGGATTCTCAAGTCCCATCTGCGAAAGGGTCTCATCTACACCCCATTCGGTGCCCCAGGATGTTGCTTGATCAAATACATTCTGTCCATCTTGCATATAAATGACCGGATATCTCTGTTCTCCAATGTTATAGCTGCCAGGCAGATATATCCAGATTCTGCGCTCGATTTGCAGCTGAATTATTGGAAATGCATTGAATATTCGGACATCCCCCGTTATAGTATGCGTTCCCTCGTCAGTAAGAACATCTCTCCAAGGTATAGGATCACCAATCTTCATCCTCATTCTCCTAGTACTCATATTTACTAGAATCTTATCGTGCGCTACTAATGAATGCAATACAGTATGAATTTTAGATCGTTTATTGACAATGTTAAGAAGTAGTTATAGTATCTAATTAATTGAAAATTCGATCGAGGAAGCACCTCGCACTTACTTTGTTAAGTGTGGGGTGCTTTTTTTTTGCAATGAAATCAGACAGCGTCATCTAACGCGATGAACCTGGGTTCGTACAAACATATATTGAGGTGGTTGAACTAAATGTTACTTAAAATATGGAGAACGAAAATATTCTGTATGCTGCTGCTCACATTATTTGCCGCAACGGCTTCTGCTGCAGATTTTAATTTGTCGATGAACATCACAGACAAGAAGGCTAAGACATTAGCGGGTGGCTTTCATGCGCAGGTGCAACCAGGGTCTAAGCAAACATTTACAGTTACTGTCACGAATCACAGCAAAGATCGTCAGTCCGAATTTTATCTATATCCTGCGGATGCTGTTCCCAAATTAAATGGAGGTAAGGATTTTACTAATTATGGAGAAGAATTAACAGGGCCAGGTAAATGGATAAAGACAAAGCCCTTAAGGGTAACCCTTCCGCCTTTAGAATCTCAGAATTACTCTTTTGACGTTGAATTTCCTGAGCACTTGAGCTACGGCCAATATATTTCTTATATTGCACTACAAGAATACCCGGAGGCTGTGACAGCAGATACGCAACAACAAGAAGTGAATTTTCATACGGAAGCATTAACCAAAATCGGAATACAGATCATTGCTGATTATAACCCGGGTCAAGCACGTACCCAATTTTCATTTTCTGATTTTAAATATGAATACTTACATAACGGCTTATTAAGCGTATCTCCATATATTAATAATGAAGGGACTATACTCGGTAAGCCTGAAATTGAGATTCAAGTGGTTGATACCGACACGAATACAAGCCTCTATAAGAACAAACTGAGTATGGAATCTGTCTATGGAGGCACAGAGGCGGAATCAAAATTTATATTACAAGGGCTTCACCTTGAACAAGGGGGTTATAAAGCGGTATTAACAGGACAGTGGAAGGATGAAGTATTTACGAAGGAATTTGAATTTGTTCTAAACCGGGCGGAAGCTGCTAAATCTAAGCAATCTCTTGCTGATAAACATCTGGCAAAGGTGCTGCCCCAGAATAATAATGGAGGGATTTCCTCCCTAATGATCTGGTGTTTGCTTGCTATCATCTTCTTGTTACTGAGCCTGCTTATACGGATGAGATTCAAGAAGAACGATGAAAGGAGGGATTAAGGTGTAACATCCGAGGGAAGTACAGAAGCAACGAAACACTAAAGGAGAGATTATAAAATGTCAATCATGAAGAAGTTAGAGACAGCTCTACTCGGCTTAGTATTCATCATGTCAGTTCCACTGACAGCCGCAGCTGAAGAGCTAGATGTACAAAATCCGGAGAGTCAGTTTAGCTTAACCGGAGGTCAGCTCACATTCTCGGCAGATCCAATTATTTTTGCTCCCAAGGAAATCAACAACAAGGACTGGAAGGGAGCAACGGTAACCAGCAACATTCTTCTCACAGACAATACAGGCCGAGGGGACGGATGGACCATTACTCTAGCTGCATCAGATTTTGTAAGCCAGGCGCTTACGGATCCCACATCCGGAGGAAATGGGACATATACACTGTCCTATCCTGCCTCAAATGTTGAAGTTAGATCCGGACAGATTTATGTGAATACGGGGCAGCAAGTAGATACTACGTATGGCCCCTTATCCAAGAGCTTCTATCTATCATCTACACCACAAACCATTTTCAGTGCTGATCCAGGTTACGGTATGGGAGATTATCAAGTTAGTCCAACTTTTTGGATAAATACGCCAAAAACCGTTACCGTCAGTGAGCTTCATGGCACAGGATCTTCTTATGCGATCGGGGATACGGTGGGAGCAGTGGCAACTACATATACAAGTATGTTAACGTACACACTGGCAAGCGGAATTTAATGAACAGAACTTAGTCAAAGCTTGAACGAAAAGAAAAAGATGCCTGCAGAAGCAGGTGTCTTTTTTAGCAAAAGAGCATTTTAAGATTGCTGCTGAATTGCCTGCCTTCATATACATCCAGAGACCGATTTATAATTGGAGCTGTATGGTATACTCACAGAAAATGAGTACTGCACTTGCTTTCTATAACGGTGATGAGGGAAGGGAATATGTGCGATAAGACATGAATGGATAAACATGATTGAATCTTAGATTTTAACAGGTTCAGCAGTTGTATACTTTGTTTCATACAAAAAAGAGAATGATTCCGGAAGAATTCGGAGTCATTCTCTTTATTTTTGCAGGAATATTACATATTAATTTTGGATGCGGCATGCGATGAAGTGCACCTCCAAGCAGTGTAATTCGGTTTGTCCCGGCAGAGTACCGGCTAGAGCCAATCCTGCTTGAAATCCTCAATATAATGCCTGACAGTTGTAGGATTCTTTCCTGTTACCTTCATATAATCATGCTTAATTCCTTTTGCAAGTCCGAGCTTCGTAGGCATATGAATTCCAGCAACCACATTTACGAATGGTTCGTCTATACCTGATTGTGTCATATACTGCTTGAATTCTTTGATTGATGGGTTCGTATATTCAATTTTTACGCCAAGCACTTCCGTCATTATGACTGCTACCTCATAAAAATCGAGTGCTTCATTGCCTGTGATGATATAGATTTGATTTCTATGCTTAGCTTCCTCCATTAACGATAGAGCTGAGACTTCTGCAAGATCTCTTGTGTCCACAAAGCTGGTTTTTCCGTTTCCTGCCGGCACAAAAATGTGGTGTCTTTCTTTAATTTCCTTACAGAGAAAATCACTTAAATTTTGCATGAAATAGCCGGCACGAACGAAAGTATAAGGTATTTTACTGCTTTTGATCCGCTTTTCCATCTTGTAATGATGAATGAATGGCATAAACTGAACGTCTTTTAGCGATAGGTAGGTAATGTGTTTGATCCCTTTTTCCTTCGCCTTCTCGAGAAAGACATCGAACTCAAGTTGTTGACCAGGCGGATACATTAAAAAAATCCGGTCAACCCCTTTGAGCGCTCCATCAAAGGTGCTTATCTCTGAGAAATCAAGACGCACGAATTCATAATCATCTCCATATTTGGCCTTCACCTGTTCAACATTTCGCACCGCACATACGTTCGGAATATTTCTATTCTTCAATTCATTAGCAACCCAGAAGCCAACCTTTCCGTTAAAGCCAGTTACTAATACCTTCATCTGATATCCTCCTTGCTATAGCTCTCCGTTATGTCAGCATATCTGAATTCGGTGCATATTCATCCTGTCCCTAACCACAATTTCGCTCCAATAATGTTCCAAGCTGTTCTGCTAATACTTCATGGGATACAGGTCTTTCATTGCTAAACCACCACTCAACCACGCCTACATAGGAAGATGCTACAAATTGCACAACAAGATCTTTATTCAAGCCCTCGTTTTTCCCTTTAGTGGTATCCACTTCGTCCTTGAATTCTTCAATCAAGAACTCCAAAAACCGATGCCGGAAGAAAGGTGCTCCTTTACTTGCGAGCATCATGGAGAAGAAGGAATAATTGCTCTCCAGGTATTCCGTCCATATTAAGGACCCTTCTACAAAATCCATATCCGCAGCGGCCTCGCATCTGTCGCGAAGCTCATTAATATGGGTTTCTATCAGTTTATCTAACAGATCATATTTATCCATATAATGTAGATATATTGTACCTCTGCTAACATTAGCTCGATCAGAGAGGTCCTGGATTGTAATATCATCAAACGGTTTCTCCCTCATAAGCTCAATGACCGCAGATTTTAACGCTTCCTGTGTTTTAATAATTCTTCTATCGATTTTGCTCATTTCGTTATATTCACCAGACTTTCTCTTTGCATTCGTTTTAGCTCCGTTTGAAGCAGATAATTAACAATATCGATAAATCTATTCATTAATATACAAACTCTTACATAATGACAATTGCTGTGTAATAAGAATTCATTATAATTATAGACATGAGTTCAATAAAATAAAAGTGTTAATTAAGTAAATCAAACTTTTAAGCTGAACACTTTTTTAAAGAAGGAGATGTTTAAGACATGTGTAATAGCCATGAATCTTTTAATACACGGGTACTGAGCGTTCCGGCGGCAAAAGCGCCATTTGAACAAACCACAATCGAGCGGAGAGCATTACGTCCTGATGATGTATTAATTGATATTAAGTATTGCGGTATCTGTCATTCTGATATTCACAATGCGCATGATGATTTTGGTAGTGGAGTATTCCCAATGGTTCCTGGACATGAGATTGCAGGTGTGGTTGCGGCAGTAGGCAGTGAAGTTACGACATTTGCTGTAGGCGATCGCGTTGGTGTGGGCTGTTTTGTTGACTCTTGTGGTGAATGTGTATTCTGTCAAAGAGGAGAAGAACAGTTCTGTCAGAAAGGTGTTACCATCGTGTTTAACTCGATTGGCTATGATGGAGAGCTGACCTATGGAGGATACAGCCAAAAAATCGTTGTGAAGGACAAGTTTGTTGTACGTATTCCGGATCGCATGGAACTGGATGTTGCCAGCCCGCTGCTATGTGCTGGGATTACCACCTACTCGCCTTTGAAGCACTGGAACGCGGGGCCAGGCAAGAAGGTTGCTGTGATTGGCATGGGCGGCCTCGGTCACCTTGCTGTTCAGTTTGCCCATAAGATGGGTGCAGAGGTAACGGTTCTAAGTCATAGCGAGAAGAAGAGGGAGGAAGCTCTCAAATTTGGCGCTGAGCGTTATTTTGTGAGCAGCAATCCTGATGCATTTAAAGAGCTGGCAGGTCAATTTGATCTGATTCTTAATACGGTTTCTGCCAATATTGACGTTGATGCTTATCTGTCCATTCTAAATGTTGATGGAACGCTTGTTAATCTTGGCTTGCCGAACAAGCCGGATCAGTATAATGTGTTCTCCTTGTTTGCTGGAAGACGGAGTATTACTGCATCCAATGTTGGCGGTATTAAAGAAACACAGGAGATGCTCGATTTCTCTGCTCAAAATGACATTGCTCCCATGATCGAAGTCATTCGTGCAGACCAAGTGGACGAGGCGTTCGGACGGGTTCTGAACAGCGATGTGCGTTACCGTTTTGTCATTGATATGGCTACACTATAAAGCTTCAATAATCTCAAGAGCCAATCATGGATTGGCTCTTGTTCACAGCTTGCCACGTAAGCGTCAAGTTAAGTGAACAATAGATGTTGTTTTGTTCATTATTGTACGATGCGAGGATAATTGACTATTAACTTTTGTGCTGAGACAGCATAATCGATACCGCGTGCGGTTAATTTATGACAGATTGTATTTTAGATAAATAGGCTGGTTTAGAGGAAGGTGCGGATCATGAAAAAAATATTAATATTAGGTGCGAATGGACAGGTTGCTCGTCAAGCCATAGATCTGTTCCTCACCGAAACAGATGCTCAGCTGACGTTGTATCTTCGGAATTCGAGCAGGCTGCAGATCTCAGATGCCAATAGACAACGTGTGATTGAGGGTGATGTCAATGATATGAGCCGATTGAAAGAAGCGATGGCTGAGCAAGATGTGGTCTTCGCAAATTTGGGGGATCCCGGTATCGTACAGATGACCCGAAACATGATCAAGGCGATGAACGAAATGCAGGTGAAAAGGGGGATCTTCATTAATATACTGGGCATCTACGACGAAGTACCAGGCAAGTTCGGAGAATGGAATAAGCGAATGGTTGGCAGTGGTATACATGCCTGGAGGGAAGCAGCGAGTTTAATAGAAGAATCTGATCTGGACTATACCATTCTAAGATGTACCTGGTTCACTAACAAGGATGAAGTAGATTATGAACTGACTGAAAAAGGCGAACCTTTGACAGGCACTGAAATATCACGGAAAAGTATCGCTTCTGTGGTTGTCCGTTTGGCTGAAACGGAGAACTGGGGAGTACGCCAAAGTCTAGGAATAAGCAAACCTAATTCGGCTGGTGATAAACCGGCATTTTACTAGAAACCGCAGAGGATGAATCAGAAAGTGGGGAAGCGATGATGAGTAGACGTACATGGCTAATAACTGGAGTTAGCAGCGGTTTTGGTTATGAAATGACCAGACTGCTGCTAGAGAAAGGTGAGAAGGTCATAGGAACGGTGCGTAATAAAGATAAGGTTAGACAGCTGATAGAGCAATATCCGGATCACTTTATTTGCGAGTTCCTCGATGTTACGGATGTGCCTGCTATTCGCAGGTTAATTGACAATTCTTATAAAAAGCTCGGCCGTATTGATGTCATCGTGAGTAATGCAGGTTATGGACTCTTTGGAGCTGCCGAGGAATTAACTGACGAACAAGTGGAGCATATTATTGCGACAAATCTGACAGGCTCTATTCAGTTGATCCGATCTGCTCTTCCTCATCTGCGCAATCAGGGAGGAGGCCGTATTATACAGCTTTCAAGTTATGGGGGTCAGGTAGCCTTTCCAGGCAACTCCATGTACCATGCCACCAAGTTTGGCATCGAGGGCTTTTGTGAATCGGTTGCTCAGGAAGCAGCATCTTTTAACATCGGAATCACACTGGTAGAGCCTGGTGGGGCTCGAACAGAGTTCCGTTATGGCAGCGCCCAGGTGGCGAAGCTTATGCCGGAGTATGACGGTAATCCGGCACACGGTTTTCTTGGAATGCTGGACCCTTCTAACGGATTGGCCCCTGGAGACCCGGTTCGCATGGCTGAACGAATCATAGAAAGTGTTGATCAAGAGCCCGCTCCTATGCGGATGATCCTCGGGTCTCAAGCACTGAAGGTTACTCTATCGACACTGAAGACACGAGTGGAGGAATTGGAAGGACAGGCTGCGCTGGCCGCTTCCACAGACTTTCCTCCGGGAGAGTAATGGCTGCTTAAATCATCTACAAAACTTTAAGTAGAAGGGAGAAATCGAGATGGAGAATGATTACTTAAGCAACAGCACTATTTTTCCGCGTGGGGAAAAGGTGCAGGCGAACTTTACAGGCGATGCTTACCTTGAAATGGTGTTTACAGATCCGGCGCCTCTGAATACCACGATCGGCAATGTAACTTTTGCACCTGGCGCACGAAATAACTGGCATTCCCACAAGGTTGGTCAGGTGCTGTTAGTAACCGGGGGCAAAGGCTGGTATCAGGAAGAGGGCAAGCCTGCCAGACCGCTTACAACGGGGGATGTCGTTAATATTCCTCCTGACGTGAAGCATTGGCACGGCGCAGCTAGGGACAGCTGGTTTGTTCATCTCGCCATGACACCGGGAGAAACCGAATGGTTTGATTCCGTCGATGCGGATGGGTACGACCAATTGGAAGGATAGATTTATGGATAGGCAATAACGCAATTCTATATACATTATAGCGAATGGAGGCTTTAGATATGGAATACATCAAATTCGGAAATACGGGGATGGACGTGTCACGTATTTGTCTTGGCTGCATGAGCTTTGGTGAGGTACTGCCTGGAGGACATCAATGGGTGCTGAATGAGGAGCAGAGCCGTCCGATCATCAAGAGAGCACTCGAGCTTGGCATTAATTTTTTTGATACAGCGAATATATACGCATCCGGTACCAGTGAAGAGATCGTTGGACGAGCGCTGAAGGATTATGCCAATCGAGATGAGATCGTCCTTGCTACGAAGGTATGGGGACGCATGCATCAGGGACCGAATGGCGCTGGTCTTTCGAGAAAATCTATCATGAGCGAAATCGACAACAGCTTAAAAAGATTAGGAACAGATTACGTGGACCTCTACATCATTCACCGCTGGGACTACAATACGCCGATTGAAGAAACGATGGAAGCGATGCATGATGTGGTGAAATCAGGGAAGGCCCGTTATATTGGAGCTTCTGCGATGTATGCCTGGCAGTTCCAAAAAGCGCAGCATATCGCGGAGAAGCAGGGCTGGACAAGGTTTGTTTCCATGCAAAATCATCTTAATCTCATATACCGTGAAGAAGAAAGAGAAATGATGCCGCTTTGTAATGACCAGAAAATAGCAGTGACTCCTTACAGCCCGCTGGCGTCGGGACGTTTGATTCGGGATTGGTCTGAATCCACCCATCGCTCCGAAACAGATGTCATTCAAAAATCAAAATATGATGCGACAGCTGATGTAGATCGGTTGATTGTGGAACGAGTGGCATCGGTCGCTGATCAGCATGGAGTTCCGCGCAGTCACATTGCACTTGCTTGGCTGCTGCAGAAGGAATCGGTAACAGCTCCAATCGTCGGTGTTACCAAAATGGCACAGCTGGAGGAGGCGGCTGCAGCTGTGTCTGTCAAGTTAACAGCAGAAGAAATCTCTTTCCTTGAAGAGCCCTATGTTCCGCATCCTGTAGTAGGGGCACAATAATACCATTTGTAAATATTAGCGAGGAGGAAATGGTTATGAAATATGTGACTTTAAATAATGGTGTTCAGATGCCCATATTAGGTTATGGTGTGTACCAAATCCCTGATCAGGAAGAGTGCGAGAAGTGTGTGCTGGATGCTATAGAAGTAGGTTATCGTTCGATTGATACAGCACAGGCATACCGGAATGAAGAAGCTGTAGGCCGTGCAATAAAGAAAAGCGGAATTCCTCGGGAGGAATTCTTTGTGACTACTAAAGTATGGATTTCCAACGCGGGGTACGAAAAAGCAAAAGCTTCCATAGAAGATTCGATGCGAAAGATGCAGCTGGATTATCTTGATTTAGTACTCATCCACCAGCCCTTCAATGATTATTATGGGACTTATCGTGCGATGGAGGAGTTATACAAAGCCAACAAAATCAGAGCGATTGGTGTCAGCAATTTTTATCCGGACAGATATATCGATCTGGTGCAGTTTAGCGAAGTGGTTCCGGCCATTAACCAGGTGGAGACCCATGTCTTCAATCAGCAGGTCAAGGCTCAGGAAATTATGAAAAAATACAACACCCAGATTGAATCCTGGGGCCCTTTTGCAGAAGGGAAGAATAACTTCTTTACAAACCCTACACTTCAAGAAATCGGAACGAAGCATAACAAATCCGCAGCTCAAGTCGCATTACGGTTCTTGATTCAGAGAGATGTGGTTGTTATTCCAAAAACCGTAAACAAAGATAGAATGGAACAAAATTTGGATGTATTTGATTTTGAACTGAGCTCAAGCGATATGGCGAAAATAGCGGAACTGGATACGGGCGAAAGCTTGTTTTTCTCCCACTATGATCCAGATACCGTTGAATATCTAACTGATTACGGTAAGAAAGGTTTGGAATAAGTAGCGAAGCCGAGTATGATCATAGAAGCGAATATCGACCCGTAGAAGGAGCTTTGAAGAAAAGCGGCCCGTTCTTCGGGTCTTTTTAATATTCCGTAGGAAGCTGCTGTAAACTTGATGTGTCGAATCATGTTTCGCTTCTGAATCGATATTGCCTTGGTGAGACGCCAATGAACTTCTTGAATTGTCTCATAAAATGGGTATCGTTCTCGTAACCACAGGAATGGGCAATGTGAGTTACTGACCACTGGCTGTGATCTAATAGATACTTCGCATGCTCCAGCCTGGCATTGATGATATCGGTCATGACAGAGCATCCGAATAGCTCCTTATAGATGTGCTGGAAATAAGATTTACTCAAATTCAAGCTCAGTGCGAGATCCTGCACAGATCTATATTTCTGGGGACTGCGGTACAGTTCGCTTCGAAGCTCAGTGAATCGGATGTAATAATGGTGGAGCTGGTGTGGAGCAGTTCGTTCCCGCAGGTCTGTCAGTTTCATGAAAAAAGATCGAAGATCACTATCAATAATTCGCTCACGCAGACGGCCGTCAAGTCGATGCCGGTTCGTAAGCTCCATGATGCTTCGGGATATCAGCATTGGATCAGAGGCATCAACCGGAGTGTCCACAGGAAAATGGATATCCAGCAGGAATTCCTGAATGCCATCGCCGTTACAATGAAACCAGTCATTAATAAACGGGCTTTCAAGCTCGCGATAATAATGGGGGGTATGGGGTTGAAAGAGGATAAACGTATTCTTCTCTACCGTCAGGGTGTCGTCATGCAGCTTCACTTCCGCTCTACTATTAAAAAATACAAAAATGTAGTTTTCCGAACCGTTGGGTCTGTTCCGTATAATACCTTCACGGTGTATAGTATGGAACCCACAGGATAACAGCTTAATCATTCGTTTGCACTCCTAAGCACGATAGGTCAGTTTTTGATGATTATAGTTTATTGAATGGCCAGAGGCAACCTTCTATACTCTTTTAGGAAGCATGGATTTAAAAAAGGAGGCCACAGCGATGTCGGTCGATCGAAAGTATTGGGTGGATACCCTGGTTCGCATTGTTCATCCTGTACTGCATTCATTATCAGAACGTCGGCTGAAGTTGGATATGCCTGTTGAAGCAAGGGCTCGTGATCGATCCGATTACACTTATCTAGAAGCACTCGGGCGCACACTTGCGGGGATTTCACCTTGGCTTGAGCACGGCCCGCGTACAGGAGAAGAAGGAGAAATTCGGGCGAAGATGGCCGATATGGCAAGGCGTGCCATAGATATGGCTACAGATCCTGAATCACCAGACTTTATGAATTTTGCGATAGGCGGACAGCCCGTCGTTGATGCTGCCTTTCTTGCGAACGCGGTTCTCCGTGCTCCTAATGAGCTGTATACGTTGTTAGATGAAAAAGTGAAGCGGAATTTGATCTCCGCACTGCAAGCAACTCGCATTATACGTCCTGTATTCAGTAATTGGCTGCTGTTCAGTGCCATAATTGAAACCGCTTTATTCCGAATGGGAGTCGAGGATTGGGATCGGATGCGTGTGGATTATGCACTGAGGCAGCATGAGCAGTGGTATATGGGCGATGGAGCTTATGGGGATGGACCTGCATTTCACTGGGATTATTACAATAGCTTTGTTATTCAACCCATGCTAGTTGACATATTAAATGAAGTTGGAGATCAATATGGAGATTGGGCGGAGCTTCGAGCCAAAGTGTTAACGAGAGCTGAACGTTATGCCGCTATATTGGAACGGTTCATTTCCCCAGAAGGCACATTCCCGCCTATTGGACGATCACTTGCTTACCGCTTTGGCGCATTTCAGCATTTATCGTTAATGTCCTTAAGAGAGGAGCTTCCGAAAGAGCTGGAACCTGCTCAAGTTCGCTGTGCGCTTACAGCGGTCATCAAGCGGCAGATACAGATGCCTGGAACTTTCGATGATGCCGGCTGGCTTCGAATCGGATT
Source organism: Paenibacillus sp. TCA20 (assembly GCF_000732325.1). GTDB lineage: Bacteria > Bacillota > Bacilli > Paenibacillales > Paenibacillaceae > Paenibacillus > Paenibacillus urinalis. Next base: position 354,601 of record NZ_BBIW01000005.1, on the reverse strand, counting down.
TGCTGGACATCAACCAGATATCGGAGAAGCCTACATTTCGACAGGCAGTTTATATTTGTGCACGACTGTATTTTTGCCGCTCGGACTGTCACCTGACGCTGCTTTTTGGCAAGGACAGGCCGATTGGACGTCACTTAAGGCCTGGTCAGGCGGGAACGTATATTTGGACAAAGCCATATTAGGATAACCATAGAGTTCTTGAGAGGAGCATGTAATATGACAGTTCAACCGGATTGGGTGCAAGAAGCTTGGGATCAAACGGTAACAAAAGTGAAGCGAATTCATCATCGAATTGGAGACCGCTTTCCACATGCAAGTGTGAACGGAGAATATCAGCTGGAGCGGGCCTCGTGGTGGACCGCCGGCTTCTGGCCAGGCATACTGTGGCTTGTTTATCGTGATACCAAAGACGACGCACTCAAGGAAACGGCAGAATCCTGCGAACGGCAGCTTGATTCATTACTTACGGATGCCCATCAGGTAGATCACGATATCGGATTCATGTGGACTTTAACAAGCGGGGCCAGGTATAAGCTTCTAGGAGAAGAGGACTCGAAACGGAGAGCGCTGCTTGCCGCTAACCTTCTAGCTGCGAGGTTCAACGTACAGGGAAATTACATTCGAGCGTGGAATGGAGAGAATAACGCAGGCTGGGCCATTATTGACTGCTTGATGAATTTACCCCTGTTACACTGGGCATCCCGGTCGACGGGTGATCCAAGGTATAAACATGTTGCTATTAAGCACGCAGATACGGTATTGAAGCATTTTTATCGTCCTGATGGCTCGGTTGCTCATATTGTCGTATTCGACCCGGAAACAGGAGAGAAGCGGGAAGTGATGGGAGGACAAGGGTACGCACCAGAATCAGCATGGTCTCGTGGAACAGCGTGGGCGATATATGGAATGAGTCTAAGCTACCACTATACAGGTAAACAGGAGTATCTGGATGCAGCTAAACAAACCGCGTATTTCTTTATGGCTAATCTACCGGAGGATCATGTTCCGTATTGGGATTTCCGTTCACCCGAAGGAGTGCCTTCGATTCGAGATTCCTCAGCCAGTGCCTGTGCCGCCTGTGGACTCCTGCTTATCGCAGATCAGGTAAACGGACTGGAGGCGGAGATGTACCGCAAATGTGCAGAACGAATCCTCTACTCCTTGTATACCCAATACGGAGCATGGGAATCGGAGACAGAGGAAGGGCTTATCTTACACGGAACGAGTCATTACCCTGGGAAGAGTAATATTGATGTCCCATTGATCTACGGGGACTATTACTTTACAGAAGGCATATCGCTGTTAATGGGGCAACAAGATAGGTTCTGGTAAGATCTATGTACATAAATAAATATTTCGACCTGTAGCATTTTTTGTACGATCAGCCGCCAATAGGCGGCTTTTTTTCTATATTTATTTAAGAAGCGACTCCGCTCCATCAATATAAATCTCGGTTCCGGTAATATGTGAGGATAAGTCGGAAGCGAGGAAAGTCACTAATTCTGCAATCTGCTCAGGTTGACCCGGTCCATGCTCCAGAGGCTGATCACCTTCAGGATACTGGACGGGGATCTCAATGTCCTTGATATCCGTGGAGCTGTGTATGGAATCTCCAATATGGGTTTTAATCGCCCCTGGGCATATTGCGTTCACGCGAATTTTGTACTGTGCCAGCTCGAGCGCAGCCATCTTCATGAGTGCAATTTGTCCCGCTTTAGACGTGCTGTAAGCCGTATAGCCAGGCTGAGAGAAAATACGGTTACCGCTAACTGAGCTTGTAATAATAATGCTGCCTCCATGCTCTTTCATGAAGGGAATGGCATGCTTAAGCGACAGGAACGTTCCTCTTAAATTGGTATGGATTGTACGGTCCCAATCCTCCTCATTCATTGTTTCAATAGGAGCCATTTCTCCGGCGATCCCCGCGTTGGCAAACACAATATCAAGTCCTCCCCAATGTTCGCTTGCCGTGCGAATTCCCTGCTTGATGTCATAAGTCGAATTGATATCGCACTTGAGAGCTATAGCTTCACCCCCGGATTCCTCAATATGTGCCTTCACGTTGTTCACATGATCCAGATCAAGATCTAACAGACATACCTTCACGCCTTCGTCCGCGAGCTGCAGAGCTGCTGCACGACCTATACCAGAGCCGGCGCCAGTAATTACCGCAATTTTACCCTTTAGGTTAGGTTGCCTTAACATAGGATTGATCCTTTCATTTTTTCGATTTTTTCAAGTATTTTAAACCAGTCATTGATAGATTAAACCCGGAACCGTTTGATTTTTTAGAAAAGAGAGTGTAATATGTAATATACTTTGATTAGAGTACTTTTATTAAACTACTCATAAGAGAGTATTTTTTCACTTGAAAGGAAGAAGATGAGCAAATGAAGTTTAAGTCGTTTTTAAAAACAAGAGGAGCGATTGCTGCCATTTTTATGGGGATTTTTTACGCGGTTGCGATGCTGGGAATATTTCTCCCTGGATATACTGCAATTCCGAACAACATCGATAAACTCCCGGTAGCGATCGTAAATGAAGATGCGGGAGAGTATGGAGGAACGATTGCTGAGCAGCTACAAGAGAATTTGCCATTTGAAGAGATTTCAACGAATTTAACAAATGCAGAGGCTTTAGCTCAGTTAGAAGATAATGATCTGGCACTGGTGATTCATATTCCGGAGACGTTCTCACAGGATTTGCAGAGCGGGGATGTGTCATCCAGCATTGACTTTACAACAAATGCGGCAGGAGCGACCGTCGTCTCCTCGTCCATGACATCCATTGTCAGTGAAATCAACAATCAATTAAGTACTCAGTTTTCAACCCAAACCGCACAAAATATATTAATGACGTTAAATGTTCCGGAGGATCAAGCGGCTGCAATGGCCGAGAAGATCGAAACGACCTATGTCGGAAACTCCGTAACCATTAACGAAATTCCTGCAGGAATGCATAACAATATGCTGCCGATGTTTTTGACAATGGCAGGTTATGTTGGGGCAATGATCGGAGCTATGCAGCTGGTCGGCTCCTATAAGGCTAATCGGGGAACAACAAGCAAGTGGCGTTTATTCCTGTATGTTCAGATTACCGCTTTACTTATTGCAACAGTATCGTCTGTGGCAGCACTTGGCATTTCGTATGCTGTAAACAATTACGGAGCAGACACATTCTTCACACTGTGGGGTCACCAAATCCTGAACTATATGGTATGCTTCAACTTCACGGCGATCTTGATCTTCCTGGTAGGTGAAGGGGGCATGATACTTAATATGCCGATTCTACTCCTTCAAACGATTGCTAATGGAGCAACCATCCCGCGGGATATGATGTATCTGCCTTATGAATGGATGAGTTATATTTCACCGATGTACTATGCTGTACAGGCAAACTTTGAACTACTGTTCACAGATAACAGCTCCGCGTATCATCACTGGATGATGGCCGCTGTAGGTGGAGGAGCTCTGCTCATTAACATGCTGATTGTGGCGTTCCTGCATAAGTCTAAGGCAGTAGATGAACCGGTACAAGATTCAATAACGGAAGAAATGGTACAGCCAAATGTGAAAAAAGCTTTGAAATGACTGTTTAAGATCTGCTACAATAAGGAGAATGATGCTGAAGGAGCTAATGCATGGAAGTTCAAATTTATATTCTAAGCAAGCTGATGGAAGGCAATAATTATCCTTACCTCTTGAAGAAGCAACTGTCGGAGCCGATTCCATTTGATGAATTTACAGGCTTAACCGAAAGCAAGCTGTATTATCACTTTGAAGTGTTGGCGAAGCAAGGCTTGATTGAAGTCGTGGAAGTGGTTCGTGAAGAGCACCGGCCAGATAAACAGGTGTTTGCCATTACATCCAAGGGCCGGGAGGAGCTCCCCAAGAAAATCTACAAGTTGTTCGAAAATGCGGTTCATGTGGGTGGAATGACAATTGGCATTGCTAATTTGCAGTACGTCGATCGGGACAAAGTTGTTGCTATTTTGGAGAAAAAGCTGCAAAAATATCAAGATCGCTGGGAGCAAATTTCTCATTTTGAGCAGTATTTAGAAGTAGATGAACATAAAAAAAGATTTGTGGATTTCATGACCAGCTATTCATCAAGCAAGACGAAGCATACCACCGATTGGCTCGAACAATTAATTTCCCTTATTAAAGATGGAGCAGTATAGTCATCCAACGGACTTACAGTATTGAATATGAAGTTAAAATAAGCTTCTAATGCCTAGCTTAGGTATTAGAAGCTTATTTGTTTGTTAATGCTTGCTTAAATGATCCAGTTTGCGGATTTATGCATATCTGTGCGATCCAGTACTACAATATACCAGTTTCAATCATCGAAGCCTTGTGGGGTCGGTTGGTAGAATAATAAATGAGAAATATAAAGGAAATGCTACAATTCTTAACAACCAAATGTTAAAGATCGTTGATAGATATCACCTTAGATCTTCTATTAAGATGTAATTTGTAAGGAGATGAAAGATATGATTGATATGAATATTCGTACTTTTCGCAAAAAGCTTAAATTAAGCCAGGAACAATTGGCAGAGAAGGTAAATGTGTCACGACAGACGGTAGCAAAATGGGAGAATGGAGAAGCCGTGCCCGATATATATAAAGGCAAATTGCTTTCTGAGATTTTTCAAGTCACACTGGATCAGCTCTCTCGCAGTATGAACGAAGAAGAGGTGGACCAGGTTGCTCCTAGGGGGAAGCATTTTTTTGGTGTGGTAAAAGTAGGAGAACGAGGACAGATTGTGATTCCCAAGCAGGCACGAGAAATGTATCAAATTCATGCAGGTGATAAGCTGGTGGTGTTGGGAGAAGACGCAACGAGAGGTATTGCTGTTTTGAAAAGTGACGGTTTCCTGCAATTTGCAGAGATGATTAGGACATCCGAAATCATGGAGGAGGGAATAGAATGAGCAAAATTGTCTTTTTCTCGATACCCGCTCATGGCCATACCAACCCGACTCTTCCCGTTGTCAGAGAATTAGTCAATCGAGGACACGAGGTATGGTATTATTCGTTCTTGGAATTTCAAGAGAAGATTCAAGCCGCTGGTGCTTCATTTATAGCCTGTGATGAATATTTGCCCAAGCTGTCACCCGAAGAACTGGATCGCAAGGCCGGCAAAGATTTTGCAGCATTGATTGAAATGGTTGCCGATACGACCATAGCTTTAGATGCGAAGGTATGCAAGGAATTGCAGGAGTATCAGCCCGATTGTATTGTATCGGATTCTTTATGTTTTTGGGGGAAGCTCTTTGCCAATAAACTAAAAATTCCCTATATATGCTCGACAACTACTTTTGCGTTTAATCAACATACAGCCAAGCTGATGAAGCGGAGCTTCTGGGAACTATTGAGGATGGTCTTAGGTATGCCCCGAATCAATAAAAAAATGAAGATGCTTAGGGATCACGGCTATGATGTGAGAAGTTTTATATCCATTGTTCAAAACGATAATGATACTAACACAATTGTATACACGTCGAAGGAATTTCAACCGATGGCGAATACCTTTTCTGAACGGTATGCCTTTGTTGGTCCTTCCATTAGAACGTTGTCACCACAGGAGAACAATATAAAGGATAGACAAGTAATCTATATTTCCCTCGGCACCGTTCTTAATAAAAATCGTGAGTTCTATAATAATTGCATCAACGCATTTGCAAAATCCGATTATACGGTTGTAATGTCCGTGGGTGAGAAGACAGAGATTAAATCACTCGGCAATATTCCTGATAATTTCGTTGTAAGGAACACGGTCGATCAGATCTCTGTATTGCAAACTGCAGATGCGTTCATTACACATAGCGGTATGAACAGTGTGAGTGAAAGCTTGTATTTCGGTGTTCCCATGGTGTTATTTCCACAACACAGCGAACAAAAAATGGTTGCTAATCGGGTAGCTGAACTGGGAGCGGGCGTATTGCTGAAAGAGAAGAAGCGAGCAGATCTGGCGGCATCAGTAACCGAGGTGCTGACAAATGTGAAATATAAGGAAAACGCGAAGAAGCTATCAAAATCCTTACGGAATGCAGGAGGAGCGGTTGAAGCGGCGAATGTTATTCTGGAGCAGGCCCAGTCAGCTTATTGATATTTTGTAGGGAAGGGAGTATGACAATCATGTCGGTTTCACAGAGCAAAAGCGCACTTCTTGTTATGGATATGCAAAACAACATTGTGTCACGCTACGTTAGCAATAATGAATTGCTGTATCCATTCCAGCAGGCTGTAGAAGCGGCACGCAGAAGTGACATCATGGTGATCTATGCCAAAGTTTCGTTTCGTTCGGGTTACCCCGAGATCAGTCCAAGGAATAAAATGTTCGGGGCAATCAGAGCCCGTGCAGGAGCTGTAACTGTGAGTGAAGCAATGGACATCCATGAAGCGGTAACCCCTCTTCCAAAGGAGCCTGTTGTGACCAAGCTTCGAGTGAGTGCTTTTGCAGGGAGTGATCTAGACATCATTCTTCGGTCCAATCAGATCGACACACTCATTCTGACCGGTATAGCCACTAGTGGAGTTGTACTATCCACTTTACGAGAAGCCGCAGATAAAGATTACACGTTGAAGGTGCTCTCTGACGCATGTATCGATGCAGATGAAGAAGTACATCGTGTTCTGATGGAAAAGGTGTTCCCTCATCAAGCAGAAGTACTCACTGTAAAAGATTGGGTGAATACGATAAGGTAAGGTAACTTTTTATGGATGAATGAATAATAAAAATAGCGGAGCAGCTTATATGTCAAATACTGCTCCGCCAATTTCTAATATTACATGACACTTATGCCAGCAGAGTAAGTCCACCGTCAATACCTATCATCTGGCCGTTCATATAATGAGCTTGTTCACTTGCCATAAATGCAAGAATAGGACTGCAATCTCTGTAGGCTTCACCAACATAACGTACAGGTATAATTCTAGTAAGTTCTTCCATCGCAGCTTTTCCTTGTGGAGTCATATCAAAGCCGCGTGCTTTGATAACAGGGAAGAAGCAGTTGGTCGTAATTCCGTATTGTGCCCACTCTTTAGCTGCCACTCGGGTTAAAGACATGATCGCTCCCTTCGCCATTGCGTAACTTGCGAATCCTGGAGTGCCAGATACGGCTCCACCTGATGATGTGGTAATGATTCGTCCATATTGCTGTTCTTTCATATATGGGAAGCATTTCTGCATCAGAAGCATGGTATATAGAGGACCTGTGGTGTAGCTCTCCAGGGCATATTCTGAAGTTGCATGTATCAAATCGGTCGGATGGCTGAGCCCGCCCTGTGCAATACAAGCTAGAATTTCAATCCTTCCAAATTCGGAAATGGTTTTTTCTACAATATTATTCAGATCTTCTTCCTTGGATACATCAGCAACCAGTGTTACTATTTTGCCTTCCAAGCCTGCTGCTTCTTCGGCAAGCTGGAGCAATCCTTCTTCTTCATTAGAGCAAGCCAGTACATTTGCTCCCTCTTCTGCATAACGCAAGGCACAGCCGTAACCCACGCCGGAGCTCGCTCCGACAACAATTGCTGTTCTACCTTTAAGCATACCCATGTGGCAGTCCACCTTTCTAAGATTAAGAATACAACTTTAATTGTACAGAGCTTGGCCATATTCTATAATCTCTGAAAGCGTAGTTATTTGTATTAACAGCCCTATATTTTTATAGGTTAACGAATACTTGGATTGATCGTATCATGTTGATTCATATCATATAAACGAATACATAACTCTAGCTGGAACCGCTCGTCTGGTGAGGTCAGATCACTTTCCAGCAAGGATATCAATTTATCCCTTCGGCTAAGAAACGTATTCCGTGAGATGTACAGCCTGGCTGCTGTACGTGAATCGTTCCTGCCTTCTTCAAGCCATATGCGCAGTGTTTCTAAATAATCTACAGCTGAAGTTTCGTTATATTGGATTACCTTTACGAAGCCGGCAGGGAATAGTTTGCTCGCAGGCAGCCTTCCTGTGCATTTGCTTAGCACATAACGATTCCAGCAGTCAGAGAAGACTCTCACTTCAGAATCCTTTACATCCGCATATTCTAGAATCGATAAGGCTTCCTGGTAGTATATATTTAGCTGTGACAAGTCGGTAAAGCTATCACTTGCGCCTGCGACAAATTCAATTTTTCCCAGCCAGGCAGAGATGGATTGGTGAAACTTGTGGTTATCCCAGCCCATTCTGGTTTCATTGATTAATCCAACCAAATGATCATCATACAGTTGAGCTATGGATGAGGGGTTTTCCACCTGGAATCGATGCTTAAGGTAGTGTCCGTATTTGGTTGTGACATCTTCCGTGAACTGTATGACAATACACTTGAACTGATCATTAGCTCTGAAATGTAGTGCGTTCTTTAGCTTGAACAGATCAGCTTCTGAGACAGTCACACCCGTGATTAAGGCCTCGAGCAGATTTGTAAAAAAACTTCCGCTTACTTGCGAAGGACGAAGCAATAATGCCTTCACGTAGAAAGATAAGATATCCAGTAGCTGCAAATCATGTATCAGAATGATATGCTCATAAGGATGCACGCTCAATGTTCCTAGATTAATAGGACCATCATTGATGTAGCTGAAATAAACCTGGAAGGATTCCTTTGTTTCTTGTATTTTTTTGAGATCCAGCTTGTAATGATTATTGTCCACTGTTTCAACCGCATGCATGAGTGTATGAAAATTTGTCTCTTTGCTGTAGGTGCCGAGACTGCTGCTCTCAACGCGCTGTCCTTGATATGAAGCAGCCAATTCGTGATTATTCTCATCCGTGACACACAACAAATTATCCAGCACTACAGAGCTTATATCCAGCAGCTCTTGTAGTGTTTGGTGATGATATACAACCTGCTGCATACGATTCTCCCAATCCTGATAAAGGGCAAAAATCGACTGAATTTGATTAAGTACTGCAGCCACAGGAACCTCGGGATCTACAACGATTATTCCGCTGTCTTTATTCAAATCAAGATCCGCAATGGGAATTCCGCAATAAACAAGGCAGCACCCTGCATACGAGGAATTCCTATTATCTGACATAACATAAATATGATTTTTTTGAACAGCTAACGATGATTCGTACAAAAGCGGTGGATGAAGTCCTTCCAGGCTATGTTCGGCAGCCTCATAATGGATGTTCCACTTTTTGGACAACTGATAAACTAGCATTTCAAATGTGATTCGCATAATAAGCTCTTTTCTGAATTTGTTTAAATATAATTTAACATGATTACCTACAATTTTGTAGGGTTGTAACTATTATTTACTATACTTTTGGAGGTTATTTATAAAATCAATCATCGATATAATCTAAAGTGATAAATTCCAGTAAATGAGAGAAGGGAATCAAGCGATGGATCGTATGAAAGGAAAGGTGGCTCTAATTACCGGAGCTGGGAGCGGGATTGGAAAAGCAACGGCAATCCTTCTGGCGAAAGAGGGAGCCAATGTTATTCTAACTGATATTCGAACGGATCATTTAAAGAATGCAGTGACAGAAATCGAAGCATTTCAAGGTGAAGCTGTTGCTATAGAACATAATGTCTCCGAAGAAGCAGAATGGCATACCGTTATACAGAAATCAGTCGACACTTACGGAACCATTGATGTGCTTGTTAACTCTGCTGGCATTAGTAGCAAATTTACAGATACTTTGGAAGACTGGAACCGATTACTGGATATTAATTTAACTGGAAGCTATCTTGGCATGAAGCATGTCATTGATTTGATGAGAAAGGGAAAAGGAGGGGCTATTGTGAATATCGCTTCTCTTGCCGGACTTGTCGGAGGTGGATTTAATGGTTATGCCGCTTCTAAAGGAGGCATTCGTGCCATATCCAGAGCGGCAGCTGTAGATTTTGCCAAGGATAACATTCGAGTGAATTCTATATATCCTGGCATTATTATTACTCCTATGACTGATGGGATACTTTATGTTGAAGAGCTGAAGCGTAAATTCGAGGAAAGCATTCCTCTGCCTCGCTTCGGAGCACCGCAAGATATCGCGAACGGTGTACTATACCTAGCATCCGATGAAGCTGCTTTTGTAACAGGGGCGGAGCTGGTCATTGATGGGGGAACTACTGCATCATAATATATAAGTCTATTGATGGATATTATGTGATATATAATGACAGTCGAAACTCAGACATTATTTCAAATGAACTTTTTGGCAAGAGCACTTATGTGACAGCTGAATAAACAAATAAAGAACCTCGGTAGCCAATACCGGGTTCTTTTGTCTTGTATATGAACAAAAACGCTGATATAATAAAACAGATTTCTTGTCAGTTGTAATATGTAGGCATAATTAACTCATCTTATATAATAAGAATATCATGCCGGCATATGGTGTGTCAAATGTTTTTTTCTCAATCTAGTAGTAAGGGGAGATATGGATGGATTATCCTTTGGTTCTCGGTTTTCAAGAAATGGATAGAACACAGTTATGGCTTGTTGGTGGAAAAGGATTAAATCTAGGAGAGCTGTCCAAAATTCAAGGAATTGAAGTGCCAGATGGATTTTGTATCACAACTAGAGGATATGAAGCAGCTATCGCACATAACAAAGTGTATCAGAAGCTGCTCAATCGACTTGCCATGTTATCTGTAGAGGATCGCGAGCAGATTGGTGCAATTTGTGAGGAGATCCGGCATACGATCAGGGCTGCGGGAATTCCTTCCGATGTTAAGGAAGCTGCAGCTCACTATCTCTCCAAGCTGGGTGAAGAACATGCCTATGCCGTGCGTTCGAGTTCGACTGCTGAGGATTTGCCGCATGCTTCTTTTGCCGGTCAGCAAGACACATACTTAAATGTTATTGGCACTGAAGCGATACTACAGCATATCAGCAATTGCTGGGCATCTCTATTCACAGACCGTGCGGTGATGTACCGTATGCAGAATGGATTTGATCACAAGCAGATTAAAATATCCGTTATCGTTCAAAGGATGGTATTCCCAGAAGCCTCAGGGATATTATTCACTGCAGATCCCGTAACTTCGAACCGAAAGCTCCTCACCATTGATGCCAGCTATGGACTAGGGGAGGCACTCGTATCTGGAATCGTATCTGCAGATGGCTATAAAGTGTGCGACGGAGAAATCGTTGATAAGAAGATAGCAACAAAGAAATTGGCGGTATATGGACGACCAGAAGGCGGTACGGAGACACAGAGGATCCATCCCGAACAGCAAAACACACAGACGCTGACGGACCAGCAAATCATGGAGCTTGCTCGCCTCGGTAGACAGATTGAAGCTCATTATAGTGCTCCACAGGATATTGAATGGTGTTTGGCCAATGATACATTTTTTATTGTGCAGAGTAGACCAATCACGACGTTATATCCAATTCCACATGTAAGTGATCAGGAGAATCATGTGTATGTATCTGTTGGCCATCAGCAAATGATGACAGATCCCATCAAGCCGCTGGGTTTGTCATTCTATCTATTAACGACACCTGCACCTATGCGCACAGCGGGCGGAAGATTGTTCGTTGATATTACGCCAGTGCTGGCGACAGCTGCTGGGAGAAATCACATGATCAACACGCTGGGACATTCCGATCTTCTCGTCAAGGATGCGCTTATAACCCTTATAGAGCGTGGAGATTTTCTTCCCGCATTAGATCCAGAGAATATAGAGGCGAGTAGAAATGCAGGCAGTGACAGCGCGTCGTCTATTGAAGCAGAGGCTTGGGTTGAATTCGATAAGTCCATCGTATCAGAGTTGATCCATAAGACTCAGAATTCCATCGCAGAGCTGAAGCATACGATAAAAGCGAAATCAGGAAGCGATGTATTTGATTTTATTCTGGAGGATATGAAGCAACTAAAGAAGATCTTGTTCGATCCACAAAGTTCACAAATAATTAATGAAACGATGAAGGCTTCAGCCTGGATCAATGAACAGATGTACAACTGGCTTGGTGAGATCAATGCAGCGGATACCTTATCCCAATCGGTACCATATAATATTACTTCGGAAATGGGTCTTGCTCTGCTTGATGTTGCGGATACCATACGTCCTTATCCGGATATCGTTGACTTTTTACAAAAAGCAGAAGATAATCGCTTTCTAGAGGATCTCGGTACTTTTGACGGCGGACAGAAAGTGCAGGATGCCATCTATGCTTACCTGGACAAATACGGCATGCGCTGTGTCGGAGAGATTGATATAACGCGAACGCGTTGGAGTGAGAATCCGATGACGCTCGTTCCTATAATCCTAGGGAATATTAGAAATTTCGAGCAGGGCGCAAGCGAACTTAAATTTGAGCAAGGACGACAGGAGGCACTCAGCAAAGAACAAGATCTACTGGAGCGTCTAAAACGGCTGCCGGATGGTGAGCAAAAAGCGAAAGAGACCAAGCAACGAATCGACCTCATTCGGAATTTCAGCGGATTCCGGGAGTATCCTAAATACGGCATGATCAATCGCTACTTCATATACAAGCAGGCGCTGTTGGAAGAAGCAGAGCAGCTCGTACAGAAAGGCATCATTCAGGATCAAGAAGATATTTATTATTTGACTTTTGATGAATTTCACGAGGCTGTGCGTGCCCTTACCCTGGACTACCAGCTGATTATGAAACGAAAAGAAGAGTATCGTCGATACGAGAAGCTGACGCCGCCACGCGTAATGACATCTGATGGAGAGAAGATAGCAGGCAGATACCACCGTGAGAATCTTCCTCCTGGAGCGATTGCGGGGTTGGCTGTATCAACCGGAATTATTGAAGGACGTGCGCGTGTCATTCTAAATATAGAAGATGCGAATCTGGAGGATGGAGATATATTAGTAACCTCTTTCACTGATCCCAGCTGGACACCCTTGTTTGTAGCTATTAAAGGACTTGTCACTGAGGTTGGCGGATTGATGACTCACGGAGCCGTAATTGCAAGGGAATACGGTATACCAGCCGTCGTCGGTGTAGATGATGCCGTTAAATTGATTAAGGATGGCCAGCGGATTCGTGTTAATGGAACAGAGGGGCATATCGAATTGCTCTAATAGGATTCCTGTGAATGATTGTTAGGAAAAGCGTGATAGTAAAAAAGATTCCGACAATTAGATCTATCCGTCGGAATCTTTTTTTTAGACCAAATATTTGTTTTTCAATAGGAGTCTATCTTCCTCACTAATTCCAAGTCCCTCAGAAAGATAATTCTCGAATGTTCCATAATTTTGATCAACGGCTTCAAACGCAGCTTGCAATAGGTTAGTCTTTATAAGATCTGTCTTTGAGATTTTTTGAAGTTGTTCTATCTGTTCAGAATCTTCAAAGTTTGCGATGACACGCTGCATGATATCCTCTAACGCCAAATCCGTAAGGTTATAATCTTGGATGACTACATCTCGAGGTACGCCTAAGGTGAGGAGAATAAGACCACATACAACCCCAGTCCGATCTCTACCGGCAGCACAGTGTAACAAGGATGTATTCCTGTCTTCTCTTAACAGCTCCTTTAGTATGAGGGAACACTTATCCGTATTTAATATCATTGCTTTATAAACCGCCTTCATATCATGACTGACCTTGAGCATTTCCTCCGGGTTAGCGTGTGACATAAATGGTATATTCGTGTTGATTGCTTTACCAATTATAGGACTTGGACGTTTCAACACTTCAAAGTCACTGCGCAGATCACAAATCCAGCTGATGTCCAGTTCATCCACGATCTGCATATCCGCTTCGCTTAATTCCGTCAAATCTGCGGATCGTAGTAACATACCCCAGCGTGTAGTGCGGCCATCCACAGTTTCGTATCCACCCATATCTCGAAAATTGAGCACTCCATCTGTATAAATCATACGATCAAAGGCTGAAGATACGGAACCGTCATTAAATTTTACATGATAATAGCATCTCAATGGAAAGTGATTCCTTGAAAAAGTGGCCTCAGTAACCTCGACTTGTGCTTCTTTAATTAGCGTACTACCGCTCTCTTCAAATTCTGGCTTCGAAGAATGATAGATCGCATCCACGCCAAATTGTTCATCCTTACTCCATGTAAGGGTTATCTTGTTCTTATCACTATACCTCGTCTTCATAAGTGGTCCTCGTTTGACAAGTGGCCTAGGTGTTAGCATGATAGTCCTCCTATTAATAGCATTCGTTTGTTGAATACAAGTAGGATACAAGATGAGTGTAAAACGTATGTGAATTATATGCAGTACATTTGTAAATTTATTATGACTTGAAGCTTCACATATAGCAAAGGGCTTATCTCATTATGAGATAAGCCCTTTGTCTTTTGGACAAACCATCGTCATCGCTCACTACTGTACGATTTGTACTACCAAATGTTGTTTTCTAAAATCCATGGGGCTTTACACCTAACTGTGTCTTAATAAATTGAAGCTGGAAGGCTGCGTTCACTTGTCATGATTTGAGCGAGAGCTGTAACACAAGACTACCCTCACGAAAATCACAGTACTGTCTGCCGTATTTAAAATCACATTGAGTTCCGCTCAGCAGAAATGTTGAGAAGACACAAGCAGCATTCAATGAAATTACTAAAGTATCAGGCAACTCCAATTTAGACTTGTTTACAGCCGATTTATGTTCTAAGTATTTCTAACTAATGTTATAAAAGAAAGCAGGAGATAATCCCCTGCTTGGATACTATAGCTTTCTTGCTTTGATCACAAACGTTATTGGAAACATCTTTGCTCTGTCCGCAAGCTCACTGTTATCTTCCCGCGAATACATCAGCTCCTCATCCGTTTCCTCAATCATTTGTTCAATAACAAAGCCCGCATTGGATAGCGCATTCACATAGGTTGATAATTTGCGATCCGCTAAGGTTAGTGCGCCTTCATTTAGAGGAACTGGATACCAAGCTTCATCAAAATAGCTCTTATTAAATACAAACATGTTATTTTCAGCAGTTACACATTTGTGTATAGGATGGGACCAGCTGAAAATAAAAGCGCCATCCTTTTTGACATAAGAGGCGATTCGTTTAAAAGTTCCCTCGAGGTCCGTGGTCCAGCCTATAGCATAGATCGAATAGACAAAGTCAAAATAATCCGCTGGTATGCCGCATTCCTCTTCCATGGGTGAACAGATCAATTTGGCAGACACGCCGCATGACTTCAGGTGCTGCGCTGCCTTCTCAATTTGCTTCTCAGATAGATCAATGCCCCATAGCTCAGATGCGTTGTGCTCTCCGTGATACTGTAGGGATTGACCGTTTCCACAGCCGATCTCCAGCAGCTTTTTTTCAGTTACATCGCCAAAGAGCTGATGTTTTTCTTCTGAAATAAATGCTCCATAGTAAGGAAGCACGATGGCTCTTAAGAAGTCATTTCCTATAGTATTCCAATAGTAGCTGTTTGTTTTATGTATCGAAGCATTCATGCAAGACCCTCCTTGACCATCTTAAAATTCAGTACCAATTCCAGGTTCAATCATACCAGAAAACTTCCACACTAATGAATAAAAATGATTAAGGATAGAACATCGATTTCAGCTGTAATGCATGAATTTTTCAAAAGCTTATCATAATACCAGAAGGACTGTTATGGAATCGATCGGAAAGGAGGCAAACGCATTTGAAATGGTTATCCGCCATGGTCCTGTTTGGACTGCTCACGATGCAAGCGAATCCAGGGGATCTATTGACTGTAACCCAAGATGGTAATTCACTGAGTACACTGGATCGGACCGAGTATAATCTTGGCGTGTTTCCGCTCATTAACACGGATACCTATGAACAGTGGGTGGATCAATTGGATCGAAAGACAATAAAGAAGCCTGAAAACGCACGAATTGCGATGGATGGTCATATTGAAGAGGGTCACAACGGATATCGCTTGGATCGACGTAAAATGCTGGCTCTCTTCTACAACTATTACTATGGAAAGGGACCGGCAACGGTTGAGCTTCCAACCTATACTTTACATCCCAAAGTAGATGCCGAGATACTCACATCCATTCGAACGAAGCCAATCGGGTATTATGTCACTTATTTTAATTCCAATAATAAAAATCGCTCGCATAACATCGCATTGGCAGCCAAGGCAATTGACAGTGCTGTTGTGTTTCCTGGAGAGATGTTCTCTTTTAACGAGGTTGTGGGCATGAGAACTATAGATAAGGGGTACAAAAAAGCGGGCGTCATTGTCCGGGGGGAACTGTCGGAAGGTGTGGGAGGAGGGATATGTCAAGTATCCTCCACGTTGTTCAATGCCATTGACAGAGCGGGGCTGCAAATCGTGAAGCGGTACTCCCATAGCCGGAACGTACCTTATGTTCTGGCTGGAAGGGATGCAACCGTCAGTTGGGGAGGGCCGGATTTCGCGTTTCAGAACGCCTATAATGAGCCAATCCTTATTCGGGCTTACAGCAACGGAGGACAAATTGCAGTGGCTGTGTATTCATCGGAATTCATCGAGTATCAGCCACGCCACGTACCCGGTATGTCCAAGCAGCTGCCTGAAGAGATCATCGACCGACGGGAGACATCCGTAAACGGTGAATAGCGGTATTAATTCGATTAGTTCTGTGAGTTCGCGTGATTTGAAGCAGCGTCTTTATTAAGTGTTAGGTAGATCACCATGATCATGATGCAGAGCGTTCCCATCCATTGAAACCCTCCGAAGGAATCCTTTAACCAGAATACGGTCGTCAGCACGGCCGCGACTGGCTCAAGGCTGCCCATAAGACTGGACTCCTTTGGAGACAAGCTGTTTAAGCTCTCAATATAGAACCAGAAGGCCAGCATAGTTCCAAATATGATAACGAAACATAAATATAAATAGGCTTCAATCGGCAAGCTTGTGAACATTAAATGCCAAGGCGGATGAATCAAGCTGATTGCGGCTCCACCGATTAACATTGCCCAGCCGACGATAACTAACGAATCGTAATTCTTGAGTAATTGGACAGCATAAAGGGTATAGAAGGCAAGCGCAGCTCCGGATAACACTCCCCATACAACCGCATCATGCGGTACGGATAACTGGATTAATGAACCATTTGTCAGCAAGAAAAAACATCCAATTAAAGACAGCGCTGCAGTCAACATATCTTTCTTGGTAGGTGCAGATCTTCCCCGGATTAGCAAGTACATCATAATCATGACAGGTGCCAGATACTGCAGCAATGTGGCTACAGCAGCGTTCCCCCGTTCGATCGAAGCCATATACGTATACTGAACGCCGAGCATACCAACGAGTCCAAATATGATGAGCTGGATCGATCGCTTTTTATCTGTCCAGATCTCAAATATATTTCGGCTGCCCTTTTTACAACAATGGATGGTAAGAAGAAGTATCCCCGCAATCAGCAAGCGAACGGTTACGAGCGAACCCATATCTATACCGTATTGAAAGAGCTTCTTCGCTACCGTTCCGCCAATTCCCCAGAATATAGCACCCAGAATAATCAGAATTAAACCTCTTTTTCTATTCATAGCCAACACTCCAGTAAAGTATTAAAATCGTATCCTGCTTTGACTATAATAAATAGAAAATGTATAAATATATACAAAAATCAGATATAAAAATATAAATATATTGAGGTTAGGTGTTCATGAATGCAATTTAAAGAATTTACAATTGACCCGGATTTTAAAGAGCTTACGCAGCACCGAACCACCATATTGCCACTCGCATGCTATCACACGACGATCATTTGTAATATTAACGGATATATCCCAATGCACTGGCATGAAGAACTTCAATTTGTACTTGTTGTCAAAGGGCAAGTTGTTTTTCAGATCCAGGAAGAAAGAGTGAGATTGGCGAAGGGGGAAGCTTTATTTATTAATAGTGGCTGTCTGCACCTTGCCAAAGATGACAATCATTCGGGTTGTGTCTACATTTGTTTGAACATTTCTCCGAGATTTATGCTGTCCCAAGAGTTATACGGAACTTATGTGTATCCTTATATAAAAGCAACAAACTTACCATACATCCTACTGAACACATCAGAGCAGTGGGTGACTAACATTATAAACAGCATCGTTGAGATTGACCGTTTGATCCAGGAGCGTCCACCTGCATATGAAATCGATATTTCTATAGAGCTTGCACAGATATGGAGAAACCTGATTTTGAATCATTTTCAATTAGAATACATAGAAGGGGAGATGTTAAAGAACGAGAAGATGAAGAAGATGTTGAACTGGATACATTTACATTATCCTGAGAAGATCGTTCTAGAAGATATCGCAAGAGCAGGGCAGCTAAGCAGATCTGAGTGCTGCCGCTATTTTCAAAGATTTATAAAGGATACACCGCTGAGTTATGTGATGGAATACCGAATTCAAAAAAGCTTGCTCCTGCTGCAAGCGCCTGAATATAATGTTACAGATGTGGCTTATCAGGTTGGTTTTAACAGCACTAGCTATTTTATAAGTCAATTCAAGAAATCAATGAACATGACTCCATTGGCCTATAAAAAGCAAAAAATATTCAATGATTGATTGGTCGATCATTCTTTAATATATAACTGAGTGATAGATGTGGTAAATTAGATACATGAGTTAAATGGAGGGAATTAGATGACAGTAGGATCGCAGAATGATATTGAAGGTCTGAAGGAAATCGGCAGAATTGTTGCCATGACGATCAAAGAAATGAAAATTCAGGCACGTGTCGGAATGACAACAAAGGAACTTGATGAAATTGGAGGGCAGATTCTGGCCAGGAATGGTGCTGTGTCGGCACCGAAGATCACTTATGATTTCCCTGGAAATACCTGTATTAGTGTTAACCACGAAGTTGCTCACGGTATACCAGGTAATCGAATTATTCAGCCAGGCGATTTAATCAACATTGATGTTTCTGCAGAAGCGGGGGGGTATTATGCGGATGCGGGTCATTCTTTTGTGATTCCTCCATATGAGTCTTCATTAATGCAGCTGTGCCAATACACGCATCAGACCATGATGAAAGTAATCTCTTCACTGAAGCATGGAGTTAAACTGAACGAAATCGGCAGGATTATTGAAATCGAGGCTAAAAAAGGCGGATACAACATTATTAAAAATCTATGCAGTCATGGTATCGGAAAATCACTGCATGAATCCCCAACAGAGATTCTACCCTTCTACAACAAGCATGATAAACGGGTATTGAAGGAGGGCATGGTTATTACGATCGAGCCTTTTCTATCTACAGGTGCAGGATATGCCGTTGAGCAGTCGGACGGCTGGACATTAAGTGTCCCTGACAATAGCTATGTAGCCCAGCACGAGCATACAATTATCATTACAAAAAATCAGCCCATTATCTTGACGGCTGTATAGTATAGCTAATGATTTAGAACAGACGCGTTTGATCCGAGATATCACGGAGCAGCCCGCTATAGCGGCCAGAGCGAGGCTGCTCCTATTATACATATAAGACCATTTGGGGGCGCTTAAGTATTGGGAAGTATTTATAACAAATCGGATGTAGAAGCAATATTGGCTCGGATCGACAATCTTAAACCGGATTAGAAACCACGCTGGGGTAAAATGAAGGCTGCTCAGATGTTAGCGCACTGCTCTTCGTTTCACGATATTGCAACCGGAAATTCCCGTCCTCGGAGAAGTTGGATTGGAATATTTGTAGGGAAGTTCGCGAAGCCTATTTTTTATAATGAGAAGCCTATACCGCATAACATGTCCACGATACCAACCATAATGATCTGAGATGAAAGGGTTTTTGAATGGGAGAAGGATATACTTAAACAAAAGATCATTGCTATTCAGAAAACAAGGATGAAAATCACCAATCCACGTCCCTTTTTCGGTAAGAAGTATCATCTGAACAACATCTGTTAGTTATTGCTGGCAGGTGTTTTTTGTTCATATCTTTTACGTGTTTAATAAACGAGTCACATGATATCCATTCTCCAACTAGGCATTAAGCACCAAATATCATTGATAATCACTGTTTTTGACAAGATTGGTGTAAAACGAGCTTATTCAAAGCTAGTATTCTGACGATATTATATTTGATAATCTGAAGCCATCCACAAAATCAGAGGAGGAAGCATATGAATTATACAGAGCTAGGGAAACAATTTATAGGTGGAGACTGGAGAGAAGGTTCCAGCGAGAAAGTGTTGCCTGATATCAATCCATATAATGATGAGGTTATCACGACGTTTCAGATAGCCAGCGTTAAAGATATTGATGAAGCATACAAATCAGCGCATAAGGCCAAGCTCGAATGGGATAAGGTTAATCCTTACAAGAAACGCGATATTCTGGAGAAAGCTGTTACATACATAGAAGCAAATGAAGAAGAGATTACATCCCTTATCATTCAAGAGCTGGGTGGTACTCGGATGAAGGCCGCATTTGAGATTGGTCTTGTTAAAAACATGATTAAAGAAGCGGCTACCTTTCCGCTCCGGATGGAAGGAAAGATTCTTCCGTCCACAGAAGATGGCAAAGAAAATCGTCTGTACCGAATTCCTGCCGGGGTAGTTGGGGTTATCAGTCCTTTTAATTTTCCGTTCTTCTTATCTATGAAATCTGTTGCGCCTGCACTGGGTGCCGGCAATGGAGTAGTGTTAAAGCCGCATGAGGATACACCGATTACAGGCGGCACACTGATCGGCAAGATCTTCGAGGCAGCGGGTATTCCAAAAGGTCTCTTAAATGTCGTCGTTACCGATATTAAGGAAATTGGTGATGCGTTTGTGGAGCATCCGATTCCTAGAATTATTTCCTTTACGGGATCAACTCAGGTCGGAAGCTATATTGGCCAGCTGGCAGTCAAGAACTATAAGAAGCCGCTGCTGGAGCTTGGTGGAAACAGTGCATTCATTATATTAGAGGATGCTGATCTAGAATATGCAGTTCAAGCGGCCACTTTCAGCAGATTCACACATCAAGGTCAAATATGTATGTGCGCCAATCGTATTCTCGTACAAAAATCAATATATGAACAATTCCTTAAGATGTTTAAAGAAAAGGTTACTACGCTTAAAGTGGGGGATCCTAGCGATCCAGAAACCGTCATTGGTCCTGTCATTAATAGACGCCAGGCAGAAACACTTGAGAAGCTTATTGCGAAGGGAATTGAGGAAGGAGCCGTTCCGCTCCTGCATGGTAAGATAACAGGAAGAATGGTAGAGCCTACGATTCTCATTGATGTCAATCCAGAGATGGTCGTTGCTCAAGATGAGCTGTTTGGTCCGGTTGTCTGCATCATACCTTTTGAAACAGAAGAAGAGGCTATTGATATCGCAAACGATACGAGATTTGGACTTAGCGGTGCAGTCCACACTTCCAACCTGGAGCGTGGAGTAGAGCTGGCGAAGAAAGTGCATACCGGCATGATCCATGTAAATGATATTACGATAAACGATGAGCCCATTATTGCATTTGGCGGAGAGAAACAATCGGGGTTAGGACGTATGAACGGTGAATGGAGCCTGGATGAATTTACAACGATGAAATGGATTTCGGTTAACTATGGACAGCGGAAATTTCCGTATTAAGAGCTAGGAGAGAAGAACATGAATACAGCAACAGAAGTCAATACACAGCACGACCTTATCAAATCATTTATAGCAGTAGCTCCGTTATTGAATAGTCTCTCAAATGATGATATTACCATTGGAATCTACGATACAGAGAAGCTGATCATTAATATTCCGGGGAAGACATTCTCTCTTAACGTAAACCCGGGAGACCCTTTAATGGAAGGGGATATCGTAACCAACGCCATTCGAAATAATACGCCTATATCCGCAATTGTACCAAAGGAACTCTTCGGATTTCCTTTAGCGGCTAGAGCAATTCCATTACATGATGAAGAGGGCAGAGTAATTGGTGGAATTGGTATGGGGACAAGTCTTGAGAAAGCGAGCAAGCTGTTTGAAATGGCGGAGAGCTTCTCCGCCATTGTCGAGGAGTCTACGGCTTCGATTGAGGATATTAGTCGTGCAGTGACACACCTGAATGATCGAGTGACAGACATGACTACACAAATGAAAGACATTAGTTCAAGTGCTCAGCAGATTGGCAAGATATCGACGGTAGTGAAGGAGATTTCGGATCAGAGTAACCTGCTCGGCCTGAATGCAGCCATCGAAGCTGCTCGAGCTGGTGAAGTGGGAAGAGGCTTCTCCGTTGTTGCCGGAGAGATCAGGAAGCTGGCTACGAGCTCCAAGAACAACGTAGATCAGATCAATGGAATTACACAAAATATCCAAGCGTTGCTGCTGCGTTTAAACCAAGCTTTTTCCGATATTCACACTTTAGCTGATACGCAATCAGGTACCATTCAAGAATTTACGGCTACCATTCAAGAGATCAGCGTTAAAGCAGAAGAATTAGCTCAAGTAGCGGAACAGACCTTGTATTCAAACGATAGTCAGTGAGTATATACATGCTGGCAATGGACGACCCTTAAGGTAAATTATAACTTAGGAGGTCATTGATTCTTGAAATTTGAACTTGGACAGTGCTTATTGAATGAACGATTGATGGAATCCGGAAGATCAGTGGAATGGCTGGCAAAAGAAATGCTTATGAAGCCGGAACGATTATATGATTATATGGAAAACAAAAGAGTGATGCCACTCAAAATGGCGATATCTATCTCCGATACTCTCGGTTGTGATGTTGCTGACTTGTATGAACTGATTCCGAACACATCGGAAACAAAGAGAGATTAACCGGTTAACAATTGCTCAGCATAAGACATACTGGATTAAAGATCGATTCATTAAGAATCGATCTTTAAATCTATCTGTAGAGGATTAGTACGGCCGATCCCCTGCAATTGACACCCGCTCTGCCACACGGCGATGGGGGTAATAATCAGACACAGCATAATGCTGAGTTGCTCTGTTATCCCATAGTGCGACCGAATTCGCTTCCCATTGGAACCGAACCTGATATTCTGGAATGTGAGCCTGACGGAACAGGTAATTAAGAAGCTTCTCGCTCTCCCCCTCCTCAAGTCCGACAATCCGGATGGTGAAGGCGCCATTAACGAATAATGTCTTGCGACCGGTTTCGGGATGAGTCCGCACGATGGGATGCTCTGCAGCAGGAAACTCCTCCTGTTTCGCAGCAAGGATCTCCGGCGGCATGTGACGTCCGAACGTCGTCGTAAAATCATGGATAGCAGTGAGTCCGTGGATTCGTTCTTTAATTGCATCGGGGAGGTTGTCGTAAGCTGCTCCCATATCAGCCCAAAGGGTATCACCACCAAAGGGAGGGACCTCAGATAAACGAAGTACAGAGCCGAGGGCAGGATCTTTACGCCAGGTCACATCTGCATGCCATATGTTCTCATTGCCTGTCATATTTGCATTTTTCTCAAACCGCGTAATTTCTTCTGCGCTTCCCCGGGGGAGGAAAGGATGCTTCTCAAGTTCTCCCCACTCTTTGGCAAAAGCCACCTGCTGTTCGCTCGTAATGTGCTGGTTCCGGAAGAACAACACTTTCCACTCCAGAAATGCGCGCTGAATTTCGGCCTTGAGCTCAGGAGCCAGCGGCTTTCCAAGGTCAACACCTTCGATTTCTGCTCCAATAATCGGACCAAGCGGTTTTAATGTGAACAAGGTATAAGGACGATCCTCTAATCCTTCTGCAAGTCGGTTCAAATGTCTCGCTCCTGCTTTAAATTCCCGGACAGGTGCGTAATCACGTGACAGATAAGTGGTTTGACTCATGGATATTAGCCTCCTCAATTATAGTATTCCTACGTTTTCAGTGGACTTTAGAACGAAAAAAAAGACGCCAGAGAAGTCAGACACGAAGAAGAAGGGTTTCATTTCTCGTGTCCGAATCTCTGGTCGTCCAGTTGATCCGTTCATCGTTTACAGACTGATTTATAGTTCAGTGTGTGATGGACCAAATCTTATCAGCAAGTATCGCAAACTGTCAACCTGTATTTTACTAAAATATGTAAGGTTTTCTTCACGAGATAGTTTAGTCTTTTAAACTTACTAATGTAATCTTACCTGTTTAATCGGGTATTGACAATATCCTCCCAGCTCTGCTAAGATGAGCCACAACAACGAATGATTTGGATCCCTTAACGGTAATTTTGAATCGATATGTGTGAATCGACTGGAACGACCAGAGATTCGGCTGACCCCCTTTTTTTCAGAAGGTGAGCCGAGTCTCTTTTTATTTTCACTAAGAATGGGGGAGCCAATATGTCCGAAGAACGAAGATCAATTCTCGAAGTGAACGCAGTAAATAAAACCTTTAGAGGAGACCAAGGCTCTAATCATGTGCTAGATGAGATCAATCTTACAGTGAAGGAAGGTGACTTCACGACCATTATTGGGCCGAGCGGCTGTGGGAAGAGCACACTGCTCAAAATTGTTGCAGGGCTTGATACCGATTACGAAGGGGATGTATTACTCAAAGGGAAACGGGTAGAGCGTCCATCTCAGGAAAAAGGCTTTATCTTTCAGGAGCACAGGCTGTTTCTGTGGCTCAGTGTAGAGCAGAACATCGCGGCGGATTTATCACTAAAAGATTCGGAAGTTCGAAGCCGAGTCGACGCGTTGATTGAACTGGTTAAATTGAAAGGGTTCGAAAAGGCATTTCCAAGAGAACTGTCGGGTGGGATGTCACAGCGGGTTGCCATTGCACGGGCACTGATCAGAAATCCGGAGGTGATGCTGCTCGACGAGCCGTTCGGTGCGCTGGATGCTTTTACAAGAGGCCATATGCAGGAAGCCCTGCTCGATATATGGCAGACCAACAAGACCGCGATGGTTCTCGTCACCCATGATATTGATGAAGCGGTATTCTTGTCCACCAGGGTGGTTGTGATGGACCGGCGTCCAGGTCGAATCAAGGCGATCGTGCCGATTGATCTGCCCTATCCACGTAAACGAACCAGCCGTTCCTTTATCGAGCTGCGCACTTTAGTATTGGATGAGCTGGATCACCGGGAGGAGCAAGAAGCATATAGTATTTAAATGGAACTATGAGAATAGGCGTGATAGCATCCAATTTTTACGCATAAACCATAAGCAGCCCCTGCTAGTAAACAAGTGTAGTAATAGATCGGGTAACCTCGATTTTGCTTACTTGTTGAACGAAGGGGATTTTTATTATGATTCAGACACAAAAACTCGTTAGGCTCACAGGAGGGCGGATGATCCTGATAATGTACCGCGCAAGAAAATGTCCACGAGCTCCTTGCCTAGCTTAGCAGTGAATTATATTCACTTACCGTTTCATTCTTATTCCCGATCACCATCATGGTTGAGAAAGTTTGTGCTAGAAGCATTGGATTATTCTTTCGAAGTATATTACGTTCCATCGCCTCTCGAAAATAGTCAGCTAATTCCTCGTAAATTTGATTTTCAGCTTCCCTAATTTCGCGTATCTGTTCCTCACTCAGAAACTTCTCCGCTTCTCTTAGAAGCGTCTCAATTTCCGCATGGGGATTGGCTAATCTTGCTTCTGCAACCTTTAGTAATCCTTCTTCCAGATGCTCTGCATCTCTTAATAATCGTGACGTATGTTGATGCACATTATTGAACATGATCGTAACCGCGGCTTTAAAAAGCTCTGACTTACTGGTGAAATGATAGTAGATGGTCGGTTTGGTCACATGGCAAGCTTTAGAAATTTGTTGGAGCGATACGGGCTCATAGCCATGCTGCATAAACAGCTGTGCAGCTGTTTGGAGAATAAGTTCTTGTTTGGATAACTCTTGTTCTGCTTGTTTCGGTCTTCCTGGTGAACGTTGAATCTCTTTATTTGCCATTAGAACCTCCGTGAAAATTTTGTGACAATTGATCGATGTGAACAAATATATCAACAAATGAACTTGTAATTATACTTACTGGTAAATATAATTTACTAGAAATGATCCATTAATTCAATGACAATGAAGAAAGCGAACGGTATCTTCATCCTTACAGAGCCTAAGGTTGGATACGGGGACGAATCGCTGATTGCTGCAGTCATTGAAGATGGGCATCGAAATATAATGATTAAGAAGGTGTTATAGCTTTGACAAAAAAGGCAAAAAAGGTGAAATGGAATAAAATATTATTATGGGGCTGCCTGCTCATCGTAGTTGTTGTTATTGGTTTATGGGTGTACTTAAATTCCATAACTTATAGTCCTTCCCAACAAGCAGAGTTCGCTTCACAGAGTGATGATCAGGTTAAAGTAACGAAGGTCAAAGAGGGTTATAAATTTGAGCCTGAAACTGGAAAGATTAACGAGCCTAATATTATTTTTTATCCAGGCGGGCTAGTCGAACCGGAAAGCTATTCTCTCTTTGCGAGAGAACTGGCTAAACGGGGACATCGAACATACATTGCCGAGATGCCTCTTAATTTGGCCATATTTGGTCAAAACAAAGCGGACTCTTTTCTGGAAGAACATCCAGATGAGTCGTTTGTAATTGGGGGACACTCTCTAGGAGGCGCATTTGCAGCCAGATATGCTAATGAGCATAGAGAGGAGCTTGAGGGGGTATTTTTCTTGGCTTCCTATGCTGACGAGTCCGGAACATTAAAAGATACGGATCTGTCTGCGCTGCAAATTACAGGTACAGCGGATGGAGTGCTTAATCAGGAGGTTTGGGAGAGCTCCAAGACGAACCTGCCTGAAGATACCTTTTATGTTAGTGTAGAAGGAGGCAACCATGGACAATTCGGATCCTATGGGAAGCAAAAAGGGGATAATGATCCAGCCATTGATGAAGAGGAACAATTACAAGAAGTTGTTACGGCTATAGAGGATTGGATCACCGAAATTAACAATCAATAATCATACTGAAGAACCGCGGCGAACAGTATTGCTGCGGTTCCTTTTTGTCATTTAATATCGGAATAGATCGAATGTGAAACCTCTAAATATTCACAGCGTATCAGACATTTGGAAGTGAATGATTTCTTGTGAATAAGAATGATCATTATTTATGTGTTTTACGGGGGATTTCTGAATATCGACACACATGAGTCTATTGAATGGAGAATGATCATGAGAGAAAGAATGGATAACAATGGATTGTCCGGCAAGCAGGGTACACACTTCATGAAGGCGATGGTATACGATACCTATGGAACGCCAGAAGCTCTAAGATTAGATAAAGTAGCAGTCCCTGTGCCCAAGGAAAATGAAGTATTGATTGAAGTCCATGCGACCTCAATAAATTCCTGGGATTGGGATCTGCTTCGTGGAAAGCCATTCGCAAACCGTATCGGTGCATTTCAGCAGCCTCGTTACCGAATTCTGGGCGCTGACGTAGCAGGAAAGGTAATTACGGTTGGAGCGGATGTCACCAGATTTAAACGAGGAGATGAGGTGTTTGGGGATCTTTCTGGATGTGGCTGGGGTGGATTCGCAGAGTATGTATGTGCTAACGAAAATGCCTTAACACCAAAGCCTGCTGCAATCAGCTATGTTCAGGCAGCCGCCATCCCTCAGGCAGCCGTTCTAGCCCTGCAAGGTCTGCGTGACAGGGGAAGACTGCAACAAGGCGAACGTGTTCTTATTAACGGAGCCGGTGGGGGAGTAGGAACGTTTGCCATTCAATATGCCAAATTGCATGGAGCAGAAGTGACAGGAGTAGACAGTGCAGAGAAGCTGGATATGCTGCGAGCTATAGGTACGGACCATGTCCTTGATTATATGAAAGAGGACTTTACTACAAGGGGGATTAAATACGATTTAATTCTTGATGTCGTTGGAAATCGCTCCGCATTTTCTTTAAAACGAGCACTAAACAAGGGCGGGAGATATGTGATGATCGGCGGCACGATGTTTCACATTTTCCAAAATCTATTGCTCGCCCCTTTCGTTTCTAGAATAGAAAAAAAGAAAATGATGCTGCTCATCCACAAACCAAACGACGGAGATCAGCAGGTGTGGAAGGAACTTGTCGAAATAGGACAGGTCTTGCCGGTAGTTGATAAGGAGTACCCACTGAGTGAAGCAGCCCAGGCATTTCGAGATATTGGAGAAGGCCGGTTGAAAGGAAAAGCCGTCATCGTTATGAAGGGTTAGACAGTAAAGTATTATTGAACAGCAAAGACTTGACTTTGTAAGCTACTACGTGATACTTTATAGCGGTAGTAAGTAATACTGCATACCAGTCATACAGAATAGTGAAGGGTGAATGTGTTGGAAAACTTAACGGAAATGCTCAAAGGTGTGCTTGAGGGCTGTGTCCTTGAAATTATAAGCCGCGAAGAAACCTATGGATATGATATTACCCGGAGATTAAACGCCCTCGGCTTTACCGATGTTGTGGAGGGAACAGTGTATACCATCCTGATCCGACTTGAAAAGAACAAACTGGTGGAGGTTACTAAGAAGCCTTCAGACATCGGACCACCACGAAAATTTTACGCAATCAACGATACAGGGCGTAAGGAGTTACAGAAGTTCTGGGTCAAATGGGAGTTCGTATCCTCAAAAATGAATGAGTTAAAGGAGGGGATAGAATGAATTTTTGGGAGAAAATTACCGGCAGTGATATGACGAAAGAAATGAAAGCTTTTGATTCGCGTGCGAAAAAGCTGCCTGCAGATTATCAAGCCGCATGGGAAGAGATTAATATCAATCTCTGGCCTCACTCCGATTTCTCAGGCCGTAATCTGATGCCTATTCTAGACGGTGTACTTGGCCTGTTCGAAGAAACAGCGGCAGAGGGTCAGAGTGTCCAAGAGGTGCTTGGTGGTGATATTAAAGGCTTCTGTTCAGCACTGGCCGGCGAAGAAGGAGCAAAGTCTTATCGAGATAAGTGGCGTGATCAGTTCAATAATAATATTGCCAAAAAATTAGGTAAATAGGAGGGTGAAATGCGAATACAAGATATCATCGAAGGCAAAAAGGAATGGCGAGCCCACGTTGCACGTGTCAAAGCGCTCCCGCAGGATTATCAGATTGTCTACAAAGAAATTCAAAAATATCTCTTTAAGGTGGGTCCTGTAGAATTGACCGAAGGAACAGGTTTGCTCTCGGGGATTGTCGATCTTTTTGAAGAGGGTGCTGCCTCGGGTAAAGGTGTGCTCGAGGTAACGGGCAGTGACGTAGCTGCTTTCTGCGATAACCTTATCAAAGATTCAAAAACCTATGCCGATATCTATCAGGAGTCTAATAATCAAAAAGGTAGTTAACTTATCTAAAAAACCTTATGGAGCATCTTACATCTACAAAGCTCCATAAGGTTTTTTGAAATTACTAGATTTGTGTACCTATTTAACGTTATCCAATTCTTAGCGCACTTGTACACAGTGGTTCAGGGTTTCTCGTATACTAGCATAAATGTCATCTTTCTCATATTTCAGTATTGGCATCGTGTCTTCGGGATCTAGATAGGCATCACGGCTTTGAATGACAGCAGTGACATCCAAATGGATGCCATGCTCTTTACCAGCGGACATGACCTGAGCATTATGCTGTTCCATTGCTGGTTTCATGGCCTCAAGTGGAACTTCCACAATCTTAGTATTCGTCTGACCAAGTTCATCAGCGATCATCTGGAAGAATTCGGTATGCTTCATATTTGTATCACAGATCGCGTATTTCCCTTGGTGCTGACCAAATTCGATGGCGCCAACAGCCGCCTGTGCAACTTGCTGTGCGGTAACCATAGCAGTGCCGCCCGGTAATACGGGTACGCTGTCCTGGTCTCTTACTCTATCAACCATCATCGTCCATAGCGGCGTCCGACCCGGCATTGTACCAAAAATATACGGCAAACGGAGTGTCATAACATCCATCTGACCATGGCTTTCCATGATTGCAATTTCCTCCTGCAACAAGCGTGTACGTGGATATGCATGATGTGTTTTGAGGTTAAGATCGGTCCATTTTTCTGCAAAGTGTGCAAAGTAAGAGCCGAACAAGACAAATTTTTTGACACCAGCTTGTCTGGCAAGTCGGGCTAGCCGCTGGGTAGGCAAAACATTTGCTTCGTAAAAAAACTTCACAGCAGGAGCGTCAGGAACGATTCGCTCATCCGCACCTGCCGCATAGATGAAGGCATAGACACCATCCAGAAGCTTAATAATTTCTTCGTCTGTATATTGGTTGAGGTCCCCGTATAATTCCTCGATTTCTTCAGGGAACAGGCTGTCAGCAACAGCTGGAGGAAGTGAGATACCAGACACTTGATAATGACGCTTATTTAGTTCTAAAGCTGTATAATAACCAAGAAAACCGGTTTGACCAAGAATAAATACTTTTTTCATGTTGAGTCACTCCTTAACGCTTTGTTAGTTTTATAGTTTCTCTTACCCCATAAGATTAAGACCTTAACGTAATAAAATAAGTGAAGGTTTTCACAGTTAACATCAATGATTGGAAAGAAGTGTGAGGAATGGAGGTGATGAA
The DNA here is from genome assembly GCF_000732325.1 of Paenibacillus sp. TCA20. Taxonomy (GTDB): domain Bacteria; phylum Bacillota; class Bacilli; order Paenibacillales; family Paenibacillaceae; genus Paenibacillus; species Paenibacillus urinalis. Next base: position 324,298 of record NZ_BBIW01000005.1, on the reverse strand, counting down.
GCTACGGTATACCGACATTTGGGAGATATGCTATAAGTGCTGCGAAATCTTCTTGTATAATTCCAGTATACTTCATTGTGATCAACTACCTACGGCAGGAATTCCGTGTCAACTATCGAATTAGTAGAGCAATTCAGGGAAATCGAGGGATATGGATGTATAAATTGATGATCGTGGATGATGAAATGCTGATGCGAATCGGAATCCGTTCCTCGTTATTGTGGGAAGAGCATGGATTCCGCATTGTCGGAGAAGCAGGGAATGGCAAAGAAGCTCTCGAAATTGCGCTTGAAAGCACTCCTGATTTAATCATTACGGATATCAAAATGCCACTTATGGATGGCCTGGAGTTGATACGTGAAATATCGAAGAGATTTCCGGACTGCAGATATGTCATTCTTAGTAATTTTGATGAGATAGACTATGTTAAGGAAGCACTTAGGCTTGGTGCGCTGGACTATTTAATCAAGAGCGAAATCTCACCGGCATCGCTTACAGACTTGCTGACAAGAATTCGTGGAAAAATGTTGTCCAAGATTGGCAGCGAGGATCGCTTGTTTGCGGCGCCGTTTCATTATACGCAGAGCTTGACTCATCTGAAGGAAAACTTCTTTAAGGATTTAATAAGTGGCCTTCCAATTGGGGAACAGGCTGCCGTCAAGGCGGAACAGCTTCAGGTTCGCTTAAATCCGCATGATCTTGTGATCATCAAATTCAAAATGGATCAATTCGAAGAAGTAAGAAAGAAATACAAGGAGAAGGATGAGAAATTGCTGCGTTTCTCGATCTTGAATGTCATTAAAGAGGTGACACCGACAAGAGCCGACTGCGAAATTATTGTGGAGAGCTCTTCCGAATACCTGGTAATCCGCAATGCAGCTCCAACGGAGGAAGGGTCTTGGCGGAAGGACATAGAGAAGCTGAACAATAAGATTCTCGGGTCCATGAAGGACTTCATGAATATCACTTTTTCCGTCGGAGTGAGCACGATCGTTCCGGATCTCATATCTCTGAAGAGGGCATATCGAGAGGCAGATACCGCATGGCGGCATCGTTTCTTTACCGATAGCAGCAGCGTTCATTTCTTTACAGATGCGACAGTCTCAACCAATCGCGCAGGCGGTCAATATCCATTGATCCGAGATCTTGAGTATGAGCTGCGACTTGTTCTTGAAAGTCATAAGGTGGAGAAGATAAGTAGCTACTTGGAGCAATTTCGTATGAAGCTAGTGGAAGCGTGGGCTGACGAGTATGCTGTCCGCAAGGCCTACGTACTGTTCCTGGAAATCTTCAATACTGAGTTCTCCCAAGCTTCAAGGGAGCTTCTGTTATCCGATAGAATGTCACCTTATGAGTCTGTCTCTGCTGCTGAGACATGGAATGAACTGCACCGGATTGTGCAGGATTATGTGCTGGAATGTTTGCAAACGAAAACCCGCACCATGCAGGAACTCAGCTATGCAGACATCGCTGTCGACATCATCCGTCAGTACTACGCGGAAGATATCACCCTCCAGAGCGTAGCCAGTCAGATTAATGTGAACTCATCCTATTTGAGCCGAGTATTTAAACAAGAGAAGAATGAAAATTTTGTCTCGTATTTGACTCGCGTTCGTATCGAGAAGGCAAAGTCATATTTAGAGGATCGAAGATTACGTATATATGAGGTAGCAGATAAAGTTGGTTACCACAATTACACGTACTTCAGCAAAATTTTCAAAAAAATCGTCGGTGTAAGTCCTGAAGAATATAGAGGTTAGAATTTATGAAAGCGGTTGCGAGATATGAATTTTGAAAGGATACAGGTGCTGAGATGAAAATAACAGACATTAATGATTATTCAGTTAGCTTGGAAATGGGCGAATCGGTACTGCTGCCGCAGCGTGTAGAAGTTCGACTAGAAGGTGGAATAAAGACAACCTTTCCAGTGGTGTGGGAAGAGATCGATTCGACTCTACTCGAGCGGCCAGGTACGATTACCGTAGAAGGAGTAGTAAAAAATGAGGAGTTCCCGGATCCGCTTGTGATGAATCGGGCCGATCCTTACGTGCTTAAACATACAGATGGTTACTATTACTTTACAGGATCTGTGCCCGAATACGATCGAATCATACTGCGACGGTCCAGAACGATCTGCGGTCTATCCAATGCGGAGGAGATTGTGATCTGGACGAGACACGGAGAAGGCGAGATGGGCAGCCATATTTGGGCGCCAGAGCTTCATTATATAGATGGAAATTGGTATCTTTACTTCGCTGCCGGAAGGTCCGATGATAAATGGGCGATTCGTCCGTATGTTCTTGAATGCATAGAAGATAATCCACTAACGGGGCGGTGGATGGAGAAGGGCCGAATCAAGCTGCCGGTCGAAAGCTTCTCCCTCGATGCGACTACGTTCAAACATCGGGAAGAGCGATATTTAGTATGGGCCCAGATTGTCGAGGACTCTTGCCTGTATATTGCTAGGATGGATACGCCTTGGTCCATTGCGACAGAGCCGGTTAAGATCTCTTCGCCAGAGTATGAGTGGGAGATTCAGCGGCATCGTGTAAACGAGGGGCCCGCTGTTCTGGTCAAGAATGGCCGCGTCTTCATGGCATACTCGGCCAGTGGGACAGACGACCGTTATTGTATGGGTCTGCTGACAGCGGATGAGACGAGTAATCTGCTCGATCCATCTTCATGGACAAAGTCGCAGGAGCTAGTATTTGTCAGCAATGAGTCGACTTCCCAGTTTGGTCCCGGGCATAACAGCTTTGTGATGTCTAATGATGACTACGAGATCCTGTTCGTCTACCATGCGCGTTCCTATAAGGAAATTACCGGCGAGCCGTTATATGATCCTAATCGACACGCCCGTGTACAGCAGCTCTTGTGGCTCTCTGACGGTACACCTTATTTCGGGGAGCCGGGCTGGACACTTGAAACGGCAGGCCACACAGCAAAAGCGAAGATTACGATACGTAAAAAATAATTCAGACTAATGAACAAGATGAATAGGGCTGTGAACCATACTTTAGATGGCTTACAGCTCTATATTTAGTGCGCCCGGCATGGGCGATAGCTCGGCGGTGAAAGTCCGCTACAGGCTTGGCAGTAGGAACTGTTAGCCAAAGGCAAGGGTGTCCGCCGCGAGGCGGAATCTGAAGGAAGCCGGAGGCAAACCCTCGGTCTGACGAACAGGAATCACATACAAGGCATGACGGGACGGACGAGCTTGCTAATCAAAGCGAAGTCCAATACTGCCCGAATCCCGGCATGTAAATGTGGCAGATGGATGAGGGGAAGGCTATCGCTCTTACCCGGGGAGGTCTCACAGACGTCCGGTAGGAAAAAAAAAAAAAAAATCCGAAAAGACGGAGTAAAGCTTGCTGTGAGAAGTCAGCAGAGGCCATAGTACCGAGAAGTTTTTTTTTTCGGGAAGGGCCGAACAATCGTAAGCCTCGAGTATAGACTGGAAGGAGCATCGGCACGATGAAAGCAGAATACCGAAAGGGCTGCCTGCAAAGGGATAGCATGGAATGCGAAGAGTATGCGGGAGCGCGGAGTGCCGGCACTCGGGAACGTAGAGAAAGAGGCGGTGCAACGGACATGCTTGAGAGGATACTAAACAGGGATAACCTGAACAAGGCCTACAAGCGGGTCAAACGTAATCACGGAGCACCGGGAATCGATGGAATGACAGTCGAGGAGGCACTACCGTGGTTACGGGAACACAGAGAGGGGCTTTTGGAAAGTATCCGGGACGGAAGCTACAAACCAAACCCGGTACGGCGTAAAGAAATCCCGAAACCAGATGGAAGTGGAGTGCGGAAGCTCGGTATCCCTACGGTAATAGACCGCGTGATTCAGCAAGCGATATCGCAGCAGCTACAACCCCTGTTCGAACCGTTATTCGCGGAAGGAAGCTATGGCTACCGCCCTGGGCGGAGTGCGCAGCAAGCCATTCGCAAAGTAAAAGAGTATGCGGAGCAGGGATACGACTACGCAGTAGAAATCGATCTATCCAAATATTTTGACACGCTGAACCATGAGCTGCTTATGAATCTTTTGCGCAAACAAATCCAGGACAAGCGGGTAACTGATCTGATCAAGAAGTATCTCAAAAGCGGGGTCATGGAGCACGGAGTGCGGCGCGAAACGGAAGAAGGATCACCTCAAGGTGGCCCGCTATCGCCGCTGCTGGCGAATATCTATTTGAATGAGTTCGACCAAGAGATGAAAAGCCGAGAAGTGAATGTGATCCGCTACGCAGATGACATTGTAGTGCTGGCGAAAAGCAAACGTGCAGCAACGCGGCTGTTGGAGTCCTGCCAGAAGTATCTAGAGAAGCGAATGAAACTTCAGATAAATCGACGGAAAAGCAAAGTCGTAAGCATCGTGGCCCGAAAGCATTTTAAATTCCTTGGTTTTGCTCTGGGAAAGAGCAGGGACCGAGTACACATCCGCGCCCATGGACAATCTCTTGCGAAAGCAAAGAAGAAACTGAAGGAACTCACGAAACGCAGCCAGGGCAAGAATGTCCGTCAAGTGATGGAGCAGGTGAAGGTCTATATTCGCGGCTGGATAGGTTACTTCTACGTAGCGGACATGAAACGGACTCTGCAGAGATGGAACGAATGGTTGAGAAGACGATTCCGTATGTACATCTGGAAACAATGGAAGAAGCCAAGAACAAAGGCGCAAAACCTGCGAAAACTGGGAATACCGGAGTGGCAGGCCTACCAATGGGCAAACTCACGACTGGGATACTGGCGCATCGCCGGAAGCCCGGTGTTGTCTCGTTCCATAACAAACAAAAGGCTCGCACAAGCAGGGTATTATGACTTCCCTGCTCAGTACGAGCATTTACGTAACTTGCACTTAAGCGGTTGAACCGCCGTATACCGAACGGTACGTACGGTGGTGTGAGAGGTCGGCTACTCAATTAATGGGTAGCCTCCTACTCGATTAAATAGGATAATTATTGCGTAGCTCACTGATACCACTGAATAGAGGTGCATGATGTGGAAGCGTGCTTCACTCTTTCGAATCAAGAACAAAATCATGGTCATTTGTCTGACCGTAATTATAATTCCGGTACTTGTGATGACCGTCAATTCTTATTATTCCTCCGAACGGTTATTGGCGCAGAATTACACGAAGCTGATGAATGATCTAGCCAAACAGACGAATATTCGCATTGACGAGTTTCTTAAGGAGATTGAGAAAATTTCGTTACTGGCCAGCAACGGACTAAGCAGCAGCGTTTCGGCGACTAACGAAGGCAGCTTTCCAATCCAAGATTACCTAAGAAATGGCGGCAAACAGAACAAAAATACGGCCTACAATATTTTAATGAACTACATCATGATGAAGGACCGCGTATTTTCCATTTATCTCTATAACCTTAACGGAGGAGAAGATCTGTTCGTCAGCCCCAACCAGCCCATCGACACAAGCTACAAAGTGGAGAACGAATTGTGGTTCAAAAAATTTATGCATTCAAAAGATCGCATCATCACGTTGACGACACGGATCGACAATCAACTGAAAAATAAAATATTGGCAGTATCACATGCTCGAAAAATTTATGATGTGGCCACTGGGAAGCTGCTAGGGGTGATTGTGGTCAGCATCGATATCAAATTCATTGAGATCGTGAATCGTAACTTACAGGAAGGCCTTCGTTCGAGGTTTATGATCGTTGATGAGGATGAGAAAATTGTCTATAACGTTAACGACCAGCTCATCGGCACGTTATTTCGGGACAATGTGCGTCCAGACGAATCATTAAACGTCGTTGCGGTCAACCCGCTTAGCCAGCAGAAGTGGACAACATATTTGTACATGCCTATGGAAGAGCTGACTGCCGATGGGGCTATATTGGGTCGTAATCTTGTAACCCTGGCGATCGTGATGTCACTGTTCGCTGTCATTATTTCCATCTTTTTATCCCATGTGATTACGCGCCCTATTAAGAAGCTCATACGGAATATCGGTTTGGTTGAAAAAGGACATTTCGAACAGGTCGAGCATATTCGCTCTCAAGATGAAATAGGATATTTATCGGTTCGATTCAATAAGATGTCCTACGAGCTAAAAAGGCTGGTAGAGAAAGTGCAGCAGGAAGAAATCGACAAAGCAGCAGCGGAGATGCGTGCACTGCATGCCCAGATCAATCCTCATTTTTTGTATAATACACTCGGGTCGGTTAAATGGATTGCATCCATGCAAAGAGCGGATAAGATTGTGGAAATGACAGAGGCACTGATCTCGATGCTCCGCTATGCGACAAGGTCCGATGGAACCTTGGTATCGATTCGCGAGGAGTTAGATCATATATCGAACTACATTACCATTCAGAATGTCAGGTATTATGGCTCTATTCAGATGAACTATGAGATTGAGGCTGATTCACTAGATTATCTTATGCCCAAAATGATCTTGCAGCCGATTATCGAAAATGCGATTTTTCACGGTTTTGCCGAACTCGAAGAAGGTGGCATCATTACAATCCAAATCCAATTCCTAGGGGACGACATAGCCATTAAAATTCATGACAATGGGGCTGGTATGGATCAGGAAACGATTCAGGATTTATTAGAGATGAATAGGACAGATGCAGATGATGGAATCAAGGGGATCGGAGTACAAAATGTGCAGCGGCGAATACAGCTTCATTTCGGTCAGTCTTACGGATTGCAGGCTGAAAGCATACTGGGAGAAGGTACGGTATTTACTATCATGCTGCCTGCGATATTCAATCAACCAGAGACCGTGAAATTTGCAGACAGGAGCTAGTCGTCGACTATTCCATTCGTTCGGAAGAGACACTCTGCGAAATAAATAAGAGGCTTGCAGCATTTGGCTGCAAGCCTCTTATTTACCCTTTGACGCTGCCGAGCACTAAGCCCTTGGTAAAGTACTTCTGCAAGAACGGATAAATGAGCAGAATCGGAATAGCACCTAGAAACATTTGGGCAGCGCGCCCGGTCCTAGCGTTCATCATAGACAGCAGCTGTGTATAATCAGTTCCTGATTTCAGCATAATCTGCTCAAAGCTGAGCAGAAGGGTCTGAAGATAGCTTTGCAGTGGATAATTGGCAGGATTGTTCATATAAATGATCCCGTCAAACCACGAATTCCAATGACCGACGATACTGAACAAGCCAACCGTTGCAAGAGCAGGCTTCAAGAGAGGGAGCAGAATACGGAGAAGGACTTGAAGAGGACCTGCACCGTCAATGATTGCCGATTCTTCGATTTCCTCCGGCAGCCCTCTAATGAAATTCATGAGAATAAGCATGCTGAATACAGGAAGAGCACCAGGGAGGATCAGCGACCAGATAGAATCGATCAGTCCCATTTTAACCACGACGAGATAAGTGGGTATCAGCCCTCCGTTGAATAGCATGGTCACGATGAAAAAACTCATATACACATTGCGGCCCATCAGCTTTTGCTTCGATTTGGCAAGTGGGTAAGCGGTGAGCATCATTAACACGAGATTTACCGTTGTTCCGAGAACGACCCGTTTTATGGCTACCCATAGGGAACTATAGAACTCCCCGCCTGTTAATGCAAATTCATAAGCCTTGGTCGTAAAATCGATGGGCCAGAACGAAACACTGCCAGCGGAAACGGCTGCGCTGCTGCTGAATGAAACGGCCAGCAGATTGATAAACGGCAGTATACAGAGTAGAGAGATTACAATGAGAATCGTGTAGTTAAGGATATGAAATAAGCGTCGTCCCATGCTTTTGTCTTCGATCATAATGGCAGTGCCTCCCTTAGAAGATACGATAGCCCGCTACCTTGTAGGCAAGGAAATACGACAAGGCAACCAGCACGCTGGAGATGACGGACTTGAATAATCCAATGGCTGTACCGATGGAATATTGCGCCTGTTGAATTCCAAGACGGTAGACGTATGTGTCGATAATATCACCGGTCTGATATACGACAGGAGAGTACAGGTTGTAAATTTGGTCGAAGCCGGCGTTGAGTACGTTTCCAAGCGAGAGTACGGTCATCAAGACTATCGTCGGCATAAGGAGAGGTAAGGTAATGTAGATCGTTTGCTTCCACCTCTTGGCACCGTCAATAACGGCTGCCTCATATATTCCTGGATCAATGCTGGTCAGAGCTGCTAAGTAGACCACCGTGCCAAAGCCAAATCCCTTCCAAATATCGCTTAAGATCATTGTCCATGGAAATAACGAAGGCTCGCCAAGGAAGGAGATCGGCCCCATCCCGAATACGCCCAGAAAGGTGTTAACGATGCCATCGGAGCTAAGAATATCCAGCATAATACCGGCCATGATCACCCAAGACAAGAAATTTGGGATATAGACAAGTGTCTGAAATGTTCGTTTGATAGCATTGTGAGCTACTTCGTTCAGAAGCAAGGCGAAAATGACGGGTACAACGATGCCGCCGATAATTTTAAAAGCGGACATATAGAGCGTATTCCAGATCGTTCTTACAAAGTTAGGCTGACTAAATACGTGGGCAAAATTATCCCACCCGACCCAAGGCGAGTTAAAGCCCAGGCCAGGATTGTACTTTTGAAATGCAATAATGAGTCCGTAAAAAGGGATGTAACTAAAGATGAATACCAAAACAATGCTAGGTAACAACATGAGATGGTAGGGGCTCTGCTGCTTTAATTTTCTGAGCATTCCTAATCCTCCGTTCTTGAGTGAATAAGGGCGTGGATCGGTTTCTATAAATAAAGGAGAGGAGAACGTACGCATCCTCTCCTGACAGCAAACGGTTATTTCCCGTATTTTTCGTTAACTGCCTTGGTGGCTTCATCTCCACCAGCTGACCGCCAGTTCTGAACCACCGTATCGAAGTAGTCAATATCTTCACCCATAATGATCTTCGTGAAGCCCTCTGTCAGGATATCGTCAAGTGTTGTACCGTAGCTCGCCAGTTGTTCTGGCATGGCTCCCCACATTGCCGTCTTGGTATAGTTTCCGCTGTCCAGGATATGCTTAGACAGGCCGTACGCCGTTTTTGGAGCACCTTGCTGCAAATAATCGCCGACGGCTCCTGGTGTTGCATTTTCCATAAATTCCACGCTGTTGTTATATTTCTGCCACATCCCGGAAGTTATCAGTCCGCTGGTATCCTTGGATTTAAGGGCTTCCGATACAGCCTCGTATTGCTCGTAATCGGAATTCGGATTGAGAACCCGGAACGCCCCGACCACATGGGCAATATCATTGTCCAGTAAGGCTGACAATTCTTCCTCGGATTCCTTGCCTGCACCTTCGTCCACAATGTAGGCATAGTCATTTAAAAGATTGATGACTTCCTCAGGATGTTCGAACCCTTTTTTCATAACGATATAACTGCCGTTCGCGAAGAAGATCGATTGCTTCGCTTCCTTACCATCGACCGTAGGGATGAGATATGGATAGAATATGGCATCCTTACCCAGATTCGATACGGTATCTACACCTGGGTTATAGCCCCACCACTGGTAATAAGGCTGGATACCAACTTTGCCTGCTACGATATCCGCGTTCATTGCGTTGAAATCCTTGATCGCAAATTCCGGATCGATGATACCTTGCTTATACCATTCCGCCCATTCTGCCAGCGCAGCCTTCATCTCGGGTTGAATGGAGCCGTATACGAGTTGTCCACTGCTATCCTCAATCCACATATCCGGATGAGCATTCCAAGCGATGGCGAGCAGATTCAGGTAATCCAGCGTTTGGTCTACGGCAATGCCGTAACCTCCGTGTTTTTCCATAAACTTCAGCGCAATGTTCTTGATGTCTTCTACAGATTTGGGGTCATCAAGCTGAAGCTCTTCCTTCCAATCGTTTCGTATCCAGATAAAATCCGGCTGTTCGATCAATCCCCAGTGCATTTGTGGAATTCCATACAATTTTCCGTCCTTCTTGCCTGATTCATAGCTGTCTGCATCGGCCTCCATGTAGCCTTTAAGGCGCTCTGATGCTTTTTGATCAAAGACCTCCGTAAGGTCCATCACCATATCCGCTTCGATCAGCTGCTGCAGCTGGGAGGGATTGACTCTGAACACATCGGGGAGGTTATTCGATGAAATGGCTAGATTGAGCTTCGTATCATACTCATCACTGACCCAGTCCGTTTTGACGTCGATATTGAACTTTTCTTTGTACCGCCTAATCCACACGTTGTTTGTAATATCGTCTCCAGCAGGGTATTTTGCGGAAGTGTATTCAGAGGTCACCGTGCGAATGGTTACGTTCCCAGAATCCTTCGTTCCTGAATCCGTATTGACCGAATCCTTTCCTGTACTGCTGTCATTGCTACAGGCTGCCAACAAAGCGGTTGAAATACATAGAGATAGAATTAAAGCTGCCGTTTTCTTAGCCATACTTTGTTTCCCCCTATTCACAATATATTTTCATGAAAGACTTGCTTGAAAATATTGTAAAGGAGGAGGGTATAAAGAGATATCAAAGTTATTGACGAGAAGCGGCAACTTTTTTACCTATATCATGAATAGGCCGGAAGACAAAGCGTCAAACGTGCACAAATTTTACTTTGTACATTCTTTTTTTACTGAGAGAACTTAACTCACTTTGCTATATGAATTCATTTCTGTTTGCCTACACGGGCTCAACCCTTCTACCATATGATAAAAAATCATGGATAGAAGAGAGGTTAAGCCTTGAAGAGAAAAGGAAGTAAATATGGCGTTTCTATTGTTGTATGTACGAATAGACCGCAATTTTTTAATAATATCCTGACAAATTTTAATAGACAGCAATACAAGAACAAAGAGCTAATTATCATTCTGAATCATGACAGCATGAATCTAGAATCGTATCGTAACCGCATTCGAGCGTACGCCAATGTAAGTATATTCCAAGTTCCCGAAAGGATATCATTAGGACAATGCTTAAATGCAGGTATCGAGCGTGCCCGCTTTCCGTTAATTGCGAAGGTTGATGATGACGACTATTATTCCGCCTATTATTTGAAAGAACAAGTAGGAGCACTGAAGAGGACCAACAGTGATATCGTAGGAAAACATTCTTGTCTCGTATATCTAGGCGCTTCAAAGAAGCTATTGATCAGATCCCCTGATGAGGCAAGCAAATTTGTTGAATTTGTACAAGGCGGGACGATACTGTTCAAGAAGGAAGTTCTTAGAAAGGTTCGATTCACCGATCGGTCAGTAGGCGAAGATGTTACGTTTCTGAGACAGTGCAGGAAGAGAGGATTTAAAACATATGCTACCTCACCTTATAACTATGTGTATCATCGCAGGCAGAACAAGAAGAGCCATACATGGAGAGCCGATGACGAGTTTTATCTAAGAGGCAGCAAATTGATTACGGTCACAGACCAGTTTCGTCCGATTGCAGATAAAGAGTTCTAATCGTATTAACGAAGGAGCAGATTGCCACAGCAGTCTGCTTCTTTGTTATCAATAAGCTATAGTTCATGTTTTTTTGTGAATTATACTTTATAATATTCTAATATTTCAACAAAATCTGGAGGGAAAGCACATTGAATGCAAAAGAAAAAATGTTGAATCAGGAATTCTATATTCCTTGGGACAAAGAACTAACAGATGACAGGGAAAGAGCTAAAGATTTATTGTTTGAACTCAATAAAATAGCTCCATCAAAGCGTGAAGAGAGAAATCACATCATTCAAAAGCTTATTCCTTTTATCGGGGAAAACCCATGGATTGAATCACCCTTTAATTGTGATTATGGTTATAACATGACAATAGGCAACAGTTTTTACGCCAATACAAATTGCACCATATTGGATTGTGCTAAAGTAACAATTGGGAATGATGTCCTGTTTGGGCCGAATGTCAGCTTGTATACACCTAATCATGCATTCGATGCAGGAGAACGAAAAATGGGGTATGAGCGTTCATTGCCCATTACTATAGGTGATAATGTTTGGTTAGGAGGTTCCGTGACGATAGTTGGAGGTGTGACAATCGGAGATAACACAATCATTGGTGCTGGAAGCGTAGTGACAAAAGATATACCAGCTAATGTTATTGCGGCAGGTGTGCCTTGTAAAGTGATTAGACCAATTACTGATGAAGATAAATTAGGACTATAGAAATCGAGTACAAGTATTTAAGCCATTTTGTTTGATTATCCTATATCATTTTTGAAGTGATCCTGAAGAAGCGCCAACCTCCCTTTTTTTCGGTTTCCTCTCGTTGATAAGATAATTTCCTTTACCTCAATGAGTTCGAGGCGTATAATTCCTTCAGACATCAGAGAGAGAAGAGGGAAATTAATAATGAACAGCGGGTTGGTTAATGCGATTATTGCGTACATTATGTGGGGAGTGCTTCCGCTGTATTGGAAGCTCTTTGACAATGTGCCGGCAGGAGAGGTCCTGTCTCACCGAGTTGTCTGGTCGTTCGTCTTCATGGGTATACTTGTCGCATTACAGCGGCGCTGGGGGGATATGAAGCGAATCGTGGCCAGCAGGACGCTCCTGCTGTCACTTACTGCCAGTGGATTACTGATTGCTGTGAACTGGCTGATCTTTATCTGGGCGGTTAACGATGGGCATGTCGTTGAGACAAGCCTTGGTTACTATTTGAATCCGTTACTGAACGTGCTGTTAGCGGTCGTCTTCCTTCGTGAGAAGCCAAACCGAGGCCAATGGTTTGCGATTGCGATTGCTGGTGCGGCAGTGCTCATCATTGCCATCGATTATGGACGGTTTCCATGGATTGCGATTTCTCTTGCCGTATCGTTTGGATTATACGGACTCGCCAAGAAGAAAATCGCACAAGATGCTTCCGTAGGTTTGCTGTCAGAGACGGCTGTAGTCCTGCCTATCGCGCTTGGCTACTGGGTCTATTTGGCCGCAACAGGAAAGACAACAGCATGGACACTGCCTGCCCACACATTCATCGAGCTGCTGCTATCCGGTGTGGTTACGGCGCTGCCACTGCTCTTTTTTGCACGTGCAGCTGCACGGATGCCTCTGTCTACACTCGGTTTTGTTCAATACATTGGGCCGACGATTATGCTGTTACTAAGCGTATTTGTATTCAAGGAATCGGTATCGCCGGTTCTGCTCGTTGGTTTTGCACTGATCTGGGTTGCACTCGTTGTATACGCTGCAGCATCGATTCGAAGCACAAAACTCGCGAAGGCGAGCTGACAGCATTCTGGTAACCTCAATACGCCCATTCCCGCACCATAAGCAGGGAATGGGCGTTTCTTCATTATAATTAAAACAGGATAAGATTATGAAGTGGACAAACAACGAGGATCTAGGTTTCGATGAGAATAATAGCTTAATTTCTCAATAAGGCAAACGCCGATCCTGGCGATTGTAATTGAGTTTCACTGATCACGCACGCTAGCATCATGGATTCTTGTAATCGGCTTTGTCTAATATCACCCAGGTCAACAATCGTGGACCAACCCAGGTCCTTAAGAAGAGTGTTGACCTGATTTTTGGAGGATGGATTGTTCCCAGATATAAACATAATGGGAGAGCCTTCCTTGAAATGGGGATGAATCATAATCTTGTCGCTGACTGTATTTAATGTTTTAACAACATGACTTTCCGGTAACAGCTGTTGGATGACTTCTCCTGCTGATGTATCAACAAGCTGCAAGCGTGGACCGTCATCAAAATATACCGCATTGCTTACATCAACGACCGTCTTATTTTTGAAATAGACAGGATTAATTGTTTCAATGACATCTTTTAAGCAATACCATGGAAGAGCCAGAATAATCAACTCACCAAACAGCGCGGCTTCATGAAATGCTGTAATATCTCCTGCTGTACCTACTTCATGCTTCCATTTTAAATGTTTGGGATCATGTGAAACACGACTGCTGATGCAGACATTATAACCCGCCCTAATTAACCCTTTGCCTAACATTGTACCTACGTTCCCCGCGCCAAGAATCCCGATATTCATGTTCATTCTCTCCCTTCTAGGAGTGATTGTATGAGTTTTAATTCTTATGTACAATTAGGCACTTTTAAGTATCCAATCCGTTTGTATGTGCTTTGGTATATAATTGAAAATAAGTGAGGTGAGATAATGCCTGTCCAGCCGAGTGAATGTCCGGTAGAGTCGGTGATATCTATGCTAAGCGGAAGATGGAAAATTCCTATATATAGGCATCTATTCAATAACAACAAACCAGTACGGTATAGTGAACTGCAAAGGCATCTTCCATCCATTTCAAAAAAAATACTAACAGAGCAGCTACGTGAGCTTGAGGGTGACGGAATTATTGAAAGGAGAGCATATCCCGAACCAAGGCCAAGAGTAGAATATACGTTGACATCATCAGGAAGGTCTATGATTGTATTCCTTGATCAGATGAGCGAGTGGGGTCAGAATCATAATTGAATATGGTTAAAGTGGATTTATAGTAAGAATGAATAGGAAGTGTTTATTTGAATACCAGATTACAATCAGATTGTGAGAATTGCTTTGGAATATGCTGTGTAGCCTTACCCTATGCCAAATCAGCCGATTTTTCTTTTGATAAAGAAGGGGGAGTCCCTTGTCGTAACTTGTATTCAGATCATCGCTGCAGCATACATGAGCATCTGAGAGATAAGGGCTTTCATGGATGTGTTTCCTATGAATGCTTTGGAGCAGGACAACATGTTTCGCAAGAAATTTACAAAGGCAGAGATTGGAAATCCAATCCAGCGTTATCGAATGAAATGTTTGCCGTGTTTCCTATTGTTCAACAATTACATGAAATGCTGTATTACTTACATCAAGCCTTGGATTTAGAAGACACTCACACCATACATGATGAGTTACACAGCGTTTATGAGCAAACTTTATCCCTAACGAGACTTAACCCTAGCGATATATTGAATTTAGATGTAGCAAATCATAGGGCAATCGTGAATGATTTATTATTGAAAACAAGTGAATGGGTTCGAAAAGATTTCATTCAAAGCAATAAAAAAAGTAAAGTACGCAGAGGACTGGATTATTTAGGTGCAAATTTGAAAGGTATTGACTTCAGAGGTGCAAATCTACGAGGGGCCTTATTAATTGCATCTGATCTGAGAAAAGCTGACTTAAGAAAAGTGGATTTTATTGGGGCAGACCTAAGAAACGCTGATTTGTCTGGTGCAAATCTAACGGGATGTATCTTCCTTACTCAAGCACAAGTCAATTCGGCAAAGGGGAATCAACATACTCAATTACCCCGTTATTTGAAATTCCCTGCTCATTGGCTGGCAAAATCTTAGGCGGAGTTGGATTCATTACTTTCAATTAAACGGATGATTAATCCATCTTTTACGATACTGGAGCGGTGTAACACCCATATAGTCTTTAAATAATTTGCAAAAATACGACACATTCATTAAGCCGATTTCCTCTGCAATGACCAGGATCGGCTTGTTTGTCGTTGTTAACAATTGAACAGACTGATGTATTCTGCGAGCCGCAATGTATTGAGAAATGCTGACTCCGGCTGCTTCTTTGAATAAGTGAGCAAGGTGGTAAGAAGAGAGGTGTAAGGAAGCGGCTAAGTCGTCCAAACGATAAGGAGTATGATAGTTTTTTTCGATCCAGCTTAATATTTTTTCCACCTGGTGGTTTTTGCGCTTAACAGGAAGAATTGCCGAATTACCTTCCCGTTCAATCCACAGGGGATGAATTAAATGGAACAAGTTGACAAGAAAGAGTGAAACCTCCTCTGAGCGATTGGACTCGTCTATATTAGGGATACGCTCTTGGAAGGATTTGAATTGGTGAATGAGGATTTGCTGATCGTCAACGTCATACAGGCAGGGAAAGGGCAGATTACCTTGACAAATATGTTTAAAAAAAGCGTGAAGCACAGGCCATTTTTCGAAATAGGAATCATACAGACTGGGTTCAAAAATAGCCATGGATCTTTCAAAACATTGATCATTTGAATAATCCAATGTTAGATGATGAAGCTGATAAGGCTGAAATATACAGAGCATGCCGGGTTTAATCTCATAGCTTCGGTTATTTACGATCATCGTACCGCGCCCATCGTGGATGAATAGCAGCTCGATGCCCAGATGAGAGTGAAATGTTTCCCTATGTTCATTATTAATACTTTTGCGTCTGTACGCGAAATGCAGATTCTTTTCATTAAAATGATGAAGATCATATCGCATATTGCATCATCCTCCCAGCATGTATCTTCAATGCTACCAATATATCGAACCTTTTACAAAACCGCAATATAGCGTTATTTTATCCACATTACAGCATCACAATGAATACTCTTGTTGAGGTATGATCATGGTTGAGGACAACGTTAGGTAAAGGGAGGATGTGCAATGCAAAAGGTTGCGATTATTGGTGCTGGGGCCATTTCCAGAGCTCATATTGATGGTTTTTTACAGTTTAAGGATCGCTGTCAAATAGCAGCCTTATGTGATATATATCCTGACAAGGCTGAAGCAAAGAAAGAGGAGTATGGACTGGGCGCTAAAGTTGTCAGCGATTACAAAGAACTGCTTCATGACGGAATTGATCTCGTCTCCATCTGTCTACCTCCATATGAGCATGCACGGACAGCGATCGATTTTCTGAATGCGGGAATTCATGTTCTGGTGGAAAAGCCCATGGCTTCATCGCTGGAGGAATGTGATCTCATGATCGAAGCCGCCCAGAAGAGCGGTAAAGTATTGTCAGTGGTGGCTCAAAACCGGTTCACCAATCCAATCATGAAGCTTAAAAAGATGCTGGACACCGGGCTTGCAGGACCCATCCTGCATGCTCAAGTGGATTCCTTCTGGTGGCGCGGTCACTGTTACTATGATCTCTGGTGGCGTGGTACCTGGGAGAAGGAAGGAGGCGGATGTACGCTGAACCATGCGGTTCATCATATTGACGCCTTGCTCTGGATGATGGGACGTCCGAGTCAGGTTCAAGCATTCATGAGCAATGTTTCCCATGACAATGCGGAGGTGGAAGATCTATCGATTGCGATGCTTCGTTTTCCGAATGGGGCACTCGGACAGATCACCAGCTCGGTTGTGCATCATGGTGAAGAGCAGCAGTTTATTTTTCAAGGAAGGCATGCTCGAATTTCGGCCCCTTGGAAAATATACGCTTCCTCTTCGAAGTCGAACGGTTTCCCTGAAAAGAATGCCGAGCTCGAAGAACAGCTGCAACAAGCTTATGAGCGTCTGCCTGATCTGCCGTATGAGGGGCATGCTGCTCAAATTGATAATGTCCTGCGTGCTATTGAGACAGGCGAACCCCCATTGATTGACGGAGTTAGCGGACGTACGACCTTGGAAATGATCATGGCTATTTATACAGCGGCCAGTACAGGAGAGATCGTTAGTCTTCCGCTGGCTGCGGGGGATTCATTCTATACGCAAGCAGGCGTCAAACAGCATGCCATTCATTTCTATGAAAAAAGTGGTCATATCGATAATTTCGCTGATCAAGAGATTACTACAGGTACGTCATTGGAATAGTTAAATCCAATAATAGATGAGGTGAATCATAAATTTCATTGACGATCCTTTCGTAAAGCCGCTGATTCAGCGGCTTTTTTGTTGCATCGTGGTGTACGCCTTTGAACGAATGAAATATTTGTAAGAAACTATCGAAATACCATATTTACGCGCTTCCATAATTATGTTATTCTGTTAGTGTTACAACTATATTTTGTTTGTTTAATTGTTAGGGGGAGGAGGAAAATATTGCAACTGAAAGTTATATTAAAGGTTGTTAAATGAATCACTTGTTAAAACAAAATATGATAAACGGAGGATTCGTTATGCTTGCACAAATGAAGAAATTTGGCGTTCTCAGCTTAGCTCTTGTATTACTAGTGACCGTTGTCCTTACAGGTTGGAGCACACGCGCATCCGCAGCTAACTTCAGGTCTTTGTCAGCTTCGCAAATTGTACCTGAGATGGGTGCGGGTTGGAATTTAGGCAATCAGCTTGAAGCAACAGTAAACGGCACCCCGAATGAGACCGCTTGGGGCAATCCAGTCATTACACCGCAGCTGATTCAAAAGGTAAAGGCTGCCGGTTTCAAAACCATTCGAATCCCTGTATCGTATCTTAATCATATTGGAAGCGCTCCCAACTATACAATCAACGAAGCTTGGTTGAACCGAATCAAAACGGTGGTTGACTATGCTTACAACGAAGGCATGTATGTCATTATTAATATTCATGGGGATGGATACAATTCCGTACCTGGCGGATGGCTGTTGGTGAATGGAAGTAATCAAGCTGCCATTAAGGAAAAATACCAAAAGGTTTGGCAGCAAATTGCTACTAAATTCAGCAGCTATAATGAGCGTCTTATTTTTGAATCAATGAACGAAGTATTTGATGGTACTTACGGCAATCCGAATGCAGCATATTACGCAAATCTGAACGCCTACAATCAAATCTTTGTGGATACGGTCCGCAAGACCGGAGGCAATAACAATGCCAGATGGCTCTTGATTCCAGGCTGGAATACCAACATTGATTACACGGTAGGTAATTATGGCTTCGTTCTTCCGACGGATAATTTCAGATCTTCCGCTATTCCAAGCTCGGAGAAGAGAATCATGATCTCGGCGCACTATTACTCTCCATGGGATTTTGCAGGTGAGGAATCCGGCAATATTACACAGTGGGGTGCAACGGCAACGAATCCTTCTAAGAAATCCACTTGGGGACAAGAGGACTATCTGGAATCGCAAATCAAAGCGATGCATGATAAGTTTGTAACCCAAGGCTATCCGGTTGTCATTGGTGAATTCGGCTCTATCGATAAAACGGCGTATGATTCTACTAATAACGTTTACCGTCAAGCTTTTGCCAAAGCGGTAGCAGCAACCTCTAAGAAATACAAATCGGTTCCGGTTTATTGGGACAATGGTCATAACGGACAGCATGGATTTGCTCTGTTTAACCGCTCGAATAATACCGTTACCCAGCAAGGCATCATTAATGCCATCATGCAAGGTATGCAATAATTAAGCGATGCGTTTAATCGTACAAGCGGCGTGTTCCCGTAATAGGGGACAGGCCGTTTTTGGCTTTATACATTTACATACCTAGTCACGAGTCACTGCAACACAAAATTATATAGTTTATGTATTGATGATTTAATTCTGTTACTGCACTTGTATGGCTGATTATACTGCTTATGACCTAACAAACAAAGGAATAATGTGGGTTTGTATTCATTTGTTGAAATAGTATAACGTGGGATAAAAACAGTTGTATATTGCAAAAAACACGGAGTTTCTTCCAAAAAATCAATAAAATCGGTTTGACATTTCCAGAACATCCCTTTATCATGGAATCACGCTTAGTTTTCAGATACAGAATCTGGAAAGCGGGGGAACCAGTATTAATGGGGCGAATCACTTGAATTCGAGTGTAGGGTACCATCTTACCCGAGTCCGTCAGCTAACCTCGTCAGCAGTGGATGGGTCTTGTATACATAATGCATATCATCACAAAAGGCCCTTTTTAATTCTAAGGGGGCCTTTTTCTTCATTTTGACCCCTGCTGGCGGAGCTATGTCTTGTTCCCTGGATAGGCGGTCATTTTTTAATTTTACAAGGGGGGATCATGAGAAAAAACGAAAGAAACTCATAAAATGTCAGTTAGGTGAGTACAAGTAAATCAAAAGGACTTGTTTGGGGCTTGTTTTCATACTGACTCGTGACTTTTTGATGTTTAATATCCTAGTAAAAACATATATATACTAGGTTAATTTTGCTATGCCATTTATCAAGATTACAGAACGTGGAAAGGTTGTGGGATGTTTGAAGAAGGGCGTTATTCTTGTATTGTTAACTGTTTTGGTATTGTCATTGACAGCATGTGGGGAAAAAGGAAGCACCCTTGATCAAGCGATTGATCAGGGATATATCACGGTGGGATTTGCTAACGAGAAGCCTTACGCCTATAAAGACGAAAATGGAGAGCTAACGGGCGAAGCCGTCGAGATTGCAAAAGTTATCCTAGAAAGACTAGGTGTAAAAGAGATGAAGGGCGAGCTTACAGAGTTTGGTTCTTTAATCGCGGGTCTTCAAGCAGATCGTTTTGACATGATTACGGCAGGTATGTTTATTAATCCTAATCGCTGTTCAGCTGTATTATTTGCAGATCCGGAATACAGCATTGGGGAGTCGCTCGCGGTAAAACAAGGGAATCCCCTTAACCTAACCAGCTATGAAGATATTGCGGCAGATGATAATGCCAAAGTAGCAGTTATGACAGGAGCTGTAGAAATTGGTTATATGGAAGAGTCGGGAGTTCCTTCTGACCGTATTGTTCAGGTTCCCGATCAAGCCTCAGCTATTAGTGCTTTGCAAGCAGACAGAGTACAGGCGATCACCATGACAGGTCCGTCGCTTACCGCTATGCTGGAGTCCGCGAGCGATGATCAGATTGAACGTGTTGAAGGTTTCAAGCAGCCTGTCATTGATGGTGAGAGTGTCCGCGGGTATGGAGCGACAGCATTTCGTCAGGCGGATACGGAATTTCAAGAAGCATACAATGCTGAGCTTACAAAAATGAAGGAGTCGGGTGAGCTGTTAGAAATTTTGCAGGAATTTGGATTTACTGAAGAAGAGCTTCCAGGCGAAATGACAGCTGCAGCCCTATGCGGAGAATAACATGCCAAGTTCATGGCTTGATTTTCTCCCAACCCTGCTGAAAGGGGCAGAAATTACAATAACGGTCGCTTTCTTTTCAGCAATTCTGGCTCTAATCGTAGCCTTTGCGGCTGGGCTCTGCCGCTTGTCTAAACTATGGATCGTTCGCACTCTTACTACGATATACGTTGAGATATTTCGAGGAACTTCACTTCTTGTTCAGTTATTCTGGCTATATTTTGCACTTCCGTTCATCGGGATCGAGCTTCCAAAAATGTTGGCTGCCATCCTTGCTGTAGGACTTAATTATGGTGCATACGGATCAGAGATTGTTCGAAGTGCTGTACTCTCGGTACCGAAAGGACAATGGGAGGCAGCAACAGCATTAAATATGAAGCCTGGCCTGCGGTTGTGGAACGTTATTCTCCCCCAAGCCTCCATGCAGATGCTCCCTCCGTTCGGTAATCAGCTTGTGGAGCTCATCAAGTCGACTTCACTTGTATATTTCATTACGATGGCGGATTTGACATATCAGGCGATGGTTCTACGCAACAATTACATTTCCTGGACAACGGAGATCCTTATTCTGCTGCTCCTCATGTATTTTGTCATCACTACGCTCGTTTCAATGGGAGTCAGACAGCTAGAGCGTAAACTGACAGCGGGGAGGTTGTAAGCATGTGGGATTGGAATTATGTCGTTGAAATTTTGCCGGAACTGATTGGTGCTCTCCAAATGACGGTATGGATTACGCTTTGCGCCTTTGTCCTGGCACTAATTGTGGGGCTTCTCCTCGCCTTTGCTGCTCGAAGCAAATTCAAACCGATCTCGCTGATCACCAAAGGAATTATTGAATTTGTAAGAAACACACCATTACTGGTGCAGGTCTTCTTCCTATACTACAGCCTGCCGTTGATCACGAATTTATCCATTCCTGCGTTCTATGCAGGCGTAATCGGACTTGGCCTTCACTACAGCACTTATTTATCAGAAGTGTACAGATCAGGTATTGAAGCAGTGGATAAGGGGCAATGGGAAGCAGCGACTGCACTGAACTATACAAAGGCACAAACCTGGCGCACCATTATTTTACCTCAGGCGATTCCTCCCATTATCCCGGTATTGGGCAATTACTTAATTGTCATGTTTAAAGAAACACCGATTCTGAGTGCGATCACAGTAGTTGAGCTGATGCTGACAGCCAAAAACATCGTGTCCGAGTCGTTTCGGGCATTTGAACCTTATACACTTGTTGGCATATTGTTCTTGATCATTAGCTATGTTTCGTCTTTGCTGGTGCAGCAAGTAGAGAAAAGACTTAATCTGCAACGAGGAAAATAAAAAAGGAGGCTACATGTGTGAGCTCAGTCATTCTGAAAGGTACTGATTTAAGCACAGTACGAGGGGGTACGACAAATACCGAAATGAACCCGATCGTGAAATATAGCGGTGTAACCAAATCCTTCGGAGATGTGGAAGTGCTGAAGGGCATTGACCTGGAAATAAGACCTGGTGAAAAAGTGGCTGTCATTGGACCAAGTGGTTCAGGTAAAACCACATTGGGGCGAATGCTCATGACGCTTGAAGAGCCAACCCAAGGAACCATTGAGGTTGACGGCGAACTGCTATGGCACATGGAGGATAAAGGACGGATCATTCGGGCGAATGAAAAGCATCTTCACAAAATGCGCTGTAATGTCGGTATGATTTTTCAACATTTCAATCTGTTTCCACATATGAACGTACTTCGCAATGTAACAGAAGCTCCAAGAAAGGTGCTTGGTTTATCTAAAGCGGAGGCCGAGGAAAGAGCCATTTCTATGCTTGGTAAGGTAGGTCTTGCTGATAAGTTAAAGATGTACCCTGCAAGCTTGTCAGGTGGCCAAAAGCAGCGAGTGGCGATAGCAAGGGCACTAGTCATGCGGCCAAAAGTAATGGTATTTGACGAAGTTACCTCAGCTCTCGACCCCGAACTTGTAGGAGAAGTACTAGAGGTTATTCGTGAGATCGCGGAAGAAGGGGAGATGGCCATGATGCTCATCACTCATGAAATGGATTTCGCAAAGGATATTGCTGATCGGGTAATCTTCGGTGCAGAAGGAGTAATCGTTGAACAGGGAACACCGGAGGAAATTTTTGATCATCCTCAGAGTGAGCGTCTGCAAAGCTTTCTTGCACGATTCCGTTCTGGAGGAGAATCCAATTGAATTCTGATATTAATGGAAAGGAGGAGCAAGATGACTGTAAACACTCAAAAAGAAGTGACGTACCGACAGCCGGCAGCAGAAGATGGAAGCCGGATATGGGAATTAATTCGAGGAACGGGATCACTTGATCTGAATTCGCCGTATTGCTACATGATGCTCGGGGATTATTTCAAAGATACCTGTATTGTTGCAGAAGATGATGAAAATATAGTTGGTTTCATATCTGCCTTTCGCTCACCGAGAAATCCGGAAACCTTGTTTGTATGGCAGGTAGCTGTCGCTTCTTCTCATCGGAGACAAGGCATTGCCAAGTCTATGCTAACTAGATTGCTTAAACATAGGACGATGCAAGGAGTTCGATTCATTGAAGCTACTGTATCACCGAGCAACATGGCCTCTCGCCGGTTATTTCTAAGCTTTGCCGAAGAGAAGTCAATACCTAGCACGGTCACAGTGGGCTATGGAAAAGAACTGTTTCCAAACGAGTCAATTCATGAGGATGAGCCGCTTTTTGTTATAGGTCCTTTTTTTAATGACATTTAAACAGATGGAGGGAAACAATGGATAATCAAGTCATGGAGATGCCGAAGTTAACTGTGTTTAATGAAATGGAATCGGAAGTGAGGAGTTATTGCCGTAGTTTCCAAACCGTCTTTGATAAGGCAAAAAATTCGAGATTGTGGGATACACAGGGGAACGAGTATATCGATTTTTTCGCAGGGGCCGGTGCCCTGAATTACGGTCACAATAATGAAATAATTCGTAACAAGCTGATTGATTATATGATGCGTGATGGAGTTACCCATAGCCTTGATATGGCAACAGACGCGAAGGAACATTTCTTGACCCGTTTCAAGGAGGTGATTCTGAAGCCTAGAGAATGGGATCATAAAGTGATGTTTCCCGGTCCAACAGGAACCAACGCCGTTGAATCTGCCTTAAAGATTGCGCGCAAAGTGACTAAGAGATCCACGGTTCTATGTTTTACAAATGCATTTCACGGTATGTCACTCGGCTCCCTGTCTGTTACAGGAAATGCCTTTAAAAGGCAAGGTGCTGGAGTAGATCTGAACCACTCCATATTTATGCCGTACGATGGTTACTTCGGTTCAGGGGTAGATACAATTCGGTATATGGAGAAAATGCTTGATGATCCAGGGAGCGGCATACCACTTCCAGCTGCAATCATCGTTGAAGCCGTGCAGGGAGAGGGTGGTCTGAATGCTGCTAGTAGGGAATGGCTACGTAATCTTGAGCGGCTGTGCAAAAAGAAAGGAATTCTTCTGATCCTGGATGATATACAGATGGGATGCGGCAGAACAGGTACATTCTTCAGTTTTGATGACGCAGGGATCGAGCCTGATATTATCTGCCTTTCAAAATCCATTGGTGGATACGGCCTTCCAATGGCGCTAACCCTGATAAAACCAGAGATCGATATCTGGCAGCCTGGCGAGCATAATGGAACGTTTAGAGGTAATAATCTTGGATTCGTCGCAGCAGCGGAAGCTCTAAACTATTGGGAAACGAAGGACTTTCAGCTGGATATTGGGATTCGAGAACATCAGATTCGCAGTACATTAGAAAGTATCTCAATTCAGTACCCTGAGCTTATCGTTCAGTCCCGCGGCAGAGGCATGATTCAGGGGCTTGTTTTTGACAAGCCCGAACACGCTGGAAGATTATCAGAGATCGCATTTGAACATGGATTGATAATGGAAACATCAGGTCCTTACAGTGAGGTAGCAAAAATTATGCCTCCACTTACGATAGAGCTGGAATTCTTGGAAAAGGGACTTGAGATATTTAAGAACAGTATAGACCAATTAGCTAAAGAGGAGAGGTTAACATGATCGTTAAGCATTTAGAAGAAATTATTCATTCGAAGGATGACATTGATACACAAACTTGGAATTCAAGAAGATTGCTGTTGACGAAGGATGGCATGGGATTTTCACTGAATGATACGCTAATCAAAGCGGGAACAGAGACGTTAATTTGGTACAAAAACCATGTAGAAGCAGTGTATTGCATCGAAGGTGAAGGTGAGATCGAGGTAATAGGAGGAGAAACGTATCGGATCTCTCCAGGCATGATGTATGCTTTGGATGGTCATGAAAAGCATTATCTTAGAGCTCGCAGCCATATGCGAATGGTGTGTGTCTTTAATCCTCCGCTGACTGGAGCAGAAGTGCATGACGAAGAAGGAACGTATCCCCTGCTTTAAAAATTCATTCGAAGGAGATGTTATTGTCATGAACAAAAAATTATCTGCCTTACATGAAGAACAAAAAGACCTTTATCCTTCTAGAATCCACTTGGAGCCAAAAATTTTGAACAGAAAGGATCCAGTCCTCTATTCGGAATGGTCCACCCAAGCTCCTATTTCCAAGGAACAGTCAGACTTCTATGAGCGCAATGGCTATTTGTTTATAGAGAACTTTTTCGATGAAGATGAATTACAGCATTATCAGACTGAAGCCAGAAATTTGAAAGAACAAGTGAGCAATATCCAGGATGACAGAATTATTCGTGAGCCAGGTGGTGACGAGGTACGGTCTGTATTTGCCGTTCATAACAGCAATTCGGTATTCGTGAATCTCTCAAAGCATGCTAGAATAGTTGCGATCACAGACTATTTACTCGGAAGCAAGACCTATATACATCAATCTCGTATCAATTACAAGCCTGGTTTTACAGGGAAAGAATTCTATTGGCATTCCGACTTTGAAACCTGGCATGTGGAGGATGGAATGCCGCGTATGAGAGCATTAAGCTGCTCCTTTGCGTTGGAAGATAATTATCATTTCAATGGACCGCTTATGGTGGTTCCCGGTTCTCACAAACAATTTGTGGCATGTATCGGCCGTACTCCTGAAAATCATTTTAAAGATTCGTTAAGAAAACAAGAATATGGTGTTCCTGATCCAGATAGCTTGAGCCAAATGGTTAAGAAAAACGGGATAGATACACCTGTAGGTAAAGCTGGCTCTATACTCTTGTTCGATTGTAACATTATGCACGGATCGAACAGCAATATAACGCCTTACCCGCGAAGTAATATTTTCATGGTATATAATAGTGTTGAAAATAAGGTCGTAGAACCGTATTCAGGACAGGATCCAAGACCAGAATATATTGCTGCTCGTCAATCTATCTAAATTATATAGGTAGACAGGATTTCGGGCGAGGAATCAGGTATATCTATTCGTGGTAAGATCATATTCATATCATAGACTTTTCAATAATAATGGAGCGGTTGGCCTTACGGCAACGGCTCCATTTTTCATTAAATCTGATTAGCAAGTTAGTTGACTTCCAATTCATGAATCATTCAATATAAAAGTGATAGCGGTTACATATGGTTGTATAACTGAAAAAATGGAGGGGATTAAAGATTAGGAAAGGATGGAGGTCGTTAGGAAGAAATTATAAATTTAGCACGAAATTAATTATTGCAATATCCGTTGCCAATATCCTTATATCACTCATCACAGGCATAATTACTTATCGCATTCATTTGTCGTTGTTTAACGAAGAAATCAGTCGTCAGTATTATATGACAACAGAGCAAATTCTCGCTCAACTGGATTCAAGAGTCAACGAGATGTATCGGATAACGGATTACATCACCTTAAATCCGTCGGTCAGTCAGGAAGTCATGAAGCTGAACGAGCAATCCAGCTCCTACGAGCGGTTAAAACTCGAACAATTATTGGACAAGGAAATCTATCAAGTAAGACTGGATGCGCCAGAGATCATGGGGATTCGAATCTACGATCTTAAGGGGAACATTCTCAATCTAGGTTCATTCTCAGGCAGATTCAACAATTTCAACAGTTCTTATCTGAACGAAACACTGACAAGGCTAATTCCAACGGGTGGGGAGTATGTCTGGAGCAGAGCAGAAGAAAACGATTTTCATCAATTAAACACGGCAAATATGGTGGTAGCCGGCCGGCTGATGCGCACCATTGATCTGGATACCTATGGAACCATGCTCATTTTATTTAACAATTCGTTGTTTGAGTCGCATATGAAGGATCTACGTGTTCATGAGGATGCAGAAGCTTATCTATTTGATCAGGAAGGTCGGCTTCTATACTTGTTAAATGACAGAACCTATGCAGAGGAACCGAAACTCGGGGAATTTCCGTCACTAGGAAGTATCGTCCGTAAAGAGAATGGCACTTCCTATATGTATACTAGACAACAATCTGAACGAGTCGGGTTTACGCTTGTAAGCAAGGTTTCTCTTGCGCAAATTCAAAGTGAAAGCAAGGTGATACTGCAAGTAGCTGTAGTTTCTGCACTTGCGAGCTTTGTAAGCCTCAGTATCATCGTCATTGTCATCAGTCGTATTCTACTGCGTCCACTCGGTAACCTTGTGAGAGGAATGAGACATGTAAGAGCAGGTAAGTTCGATGCCCGTGTTCCAATTCAGAGTAAGGATGAGCTGGGCTACTTGGGAGAGAGCTTCAACAACATGACCAGCCAAATCGAGAATCTAATTTATGAAATGTACGAACGCAGAATTAATGAGAAAGAGGCTGAATTGAAGGCGATTCAAGCGCAGCTCAATCCTCATTTTTTATACAATACATTAGGGATGTTCTTCTGGAAATTCTATATGCTTGGAGATGAGAGGTCTGCTCGTCTCATTAACAACCTATCAGAAATGCTGCAATATTCGCTGGAACCTGTTCAGCAAATGACCACACTTCGGGATGAGATCCGTCAGATTCACAATTATGTGGAAATACAGAAAGAACGTTATCCTGATTCACTCACAGTTGATATGAATATGCCAGAAGAAATTATGGAATGCCGCGTGTTCAGGCTCCTCATCCAGCCCATTGTGGAGAATGCTTTCATTCATGCTTTTCGCGACAAAAAGACAGATCGCCGATTAGTGATATCAGGATATATTCAGTCTCATTCTGATGCTGCAGATCCGTCTCTTGTGATCGAGATTCGTGATAACGGCTGTGGAATGTCACAGGAGATGATTGACGGAATAATGATGGCCGCATCGGCTCCGCCGACGGACAAACGTAATCGCATTGGAACGGGAAGTATTATCAGGCGGGTTGAACTAGAGTTTGGTCCCCCATATGGAGTTGATTTCGAATCCGTAATTGGGCAAGGAACTTTGGTGCGTATAAAATTGCCCTATTTGCGATTGGAGCGTGAGGATCGTTGATTGGTAAATTGCTTGTCGTAGACGACGAAATTTGGTTTCGTGAAGGGCTTGTGCAATTGATATCAAGTAATCAACTAGGCTGGGAAGTGGTCGGAGAAGCATCAGATGGGGAAGAGGCAATGCTGTCGGTGGAATTAAACAAGCCGGATCTAATCATAACGGATATTAATATGCCGGTGATGGATGGACTACAGTTCATGGAGTGGCTGTCTCATATGCATCCGGATATTAAAGTGATCATTTTAACAGGTTATCGTGATTTTGAATATGCGCAGCGTGCACTCCGTTATGGAGCGGTGGAATTCCTATTAAAGCCGTTCTCGTTGGATGAAGCATACCGGGTGCTACGTCAAGCTTATGAGGAGCTCCGATTAAAGCAGCTGAATATAAGACTTATGAAACAGCAAAGGCAGATCGAGCTGTTCCGCTCAGCTTTGTTCGGCTTTCCTTGTGAGAGGGGAGTTAGGGAGGAGTGGATGCAGCATTGGAAGGGAGCGTCGTTCTACATCCTTCACATTGACAGCTATGATCTGCCCGGTAGAAATTATAATCCGGATGATATTGATCTTCTCTATTATGCTATAACAAATATTATACAGGAGCTGCAGCAGAGACACGCTGTCGAAGGGATTTATTTGCCGCTGCGCAAGGAAACGTTTGCGTTCTTATTCAAGCATGAGCCTGCAGTGGAAACTTACAGCGAAGCTGTCTTTGAGGCCGTGCGTCATTTTATGGGATTGGAGATAAGCTGGCTGAAGCTCGGAATATTAGATGGGTTTGATGATTTAGCAACCCAATTCACAACTTCCTTCAATCTACAAGGTGAAGGTGTATTAGAAGATTCAGCAGCAATGGATAGCTTCACTATGCTTAAGGAAGAAATTCTGTCTTTACTGATTACTAGTGATCTGTCGGCAGTCGAGCAGAGAATTATGGAGTACGTGGAACGAACAGTAACATCTGAACTGCAGATTTGTAAAATGAGGATGTACACACTGGTGTCAGTACTGTCCAGTATTTTGCTGTCAGATTTCAAGCATATTAGAGCGGAAGTAACAGGAGAAGACTTTAATCCTGCTCAAATCCTTGAATTTCGGACTGTGCAGGAGATCTTGCAATGGGCCAGAGAAAAAGGTGCAGACTTTCTGAGTATTTTTAAACAATGGTTAAACAGTCAACAGGATGATATCGTGTATCAAGCCAAGCAATATATCAAGAACCAATATTATAGTGACTGTTCTCTTCAGGCGGTTGCTGCGTATGTCCATGTAACACCTAATTATCTGAGTAATCTGTTCAAAAGAGAAACCGGAATTGGGCTTACCAACTACGTCAGCCAGCTGCGAATTGAAGAAGCTAAAGGATTGTTACAGTATACACGACTGAAGATGACGGAAATTGCCGAGCGAGTCGGATTTGATAATTCAAGTTATTTTACAGTCGTGTTTAAGCAGTTAACAGGTGTATCTCCTCGTTCTTATAGAAGGCAATATGAAGATTAAAGTTGTGGCAACTATTCTTGGAGCCGGCTGAATTAAGAATTCATTCAGTCGGCTGTTTTTTGTGCGAGAGTTACGCTTAGTGTGTAGAATTTCAATAATAATTCGTAAGATTTTAAATGTTTTGGCTATATGCAATTTGTAAAATTAAGGCATAAGCAATAAACGAAAAACTTGAAAGAGAGGAGTATCCGATGGAGATTAGGAACACGAGTTCAGCCATGTACCCCGAAGGCCCTAAAGTGAAGAGTAAATGGAGCGGCCCAAAATGGAAACGCTTTAAAACAAACATACCTCTGTTAATTATGTTTATACCTGTTATCTTGTTTTATCTTATATTCCGTTACGCGCCGATCGGCGGCCTAGTTATTGCGTTCAAAGACTATAACTTTTATGACGGAATCATAAACAGCCCTTGGGTTGGATTTCAATATTTTGAGCTATTGTTTCAGGATCCCCGAACTTTAGAGATCATCCGGAACACTTTGTTACTAAGCTTGCTAAGCCTCATTGTAGGCTTTCCTATTCCGATCCTTTTGGCCATTATGCTTAATGAAGTACGCAATATGTTCTTTAAGCGAACGGTCCAGACTATTGTTTATATGCCGCATTTCTTATCATGGGTAATCATTGCCATGCTGGTGTCGACGGCCTTTGCCATGGAGAATGGTCTGGTTAATCGAATTGTTGAGCAGTTCACCGGTGAAGCTTACCCATTCATGTATGAGAAATTCTCGTGGGTTGCTATTTTTGTCGGATCAGGAATATGGAAGGATATGGGCTTTAATGCCATTATCTTTTTGGCTGCGTTATCTACAATTAATCCAAACTTATATGAAGCAGCGGGAATGGATGGCGCAGGAAAGTTAAGACAGATCTGGCATATTACCCTGCCCGGCATTCGTCCAACGATTATATTGTTACTTATCCTATCGATGGGCAGGGTGATGGAAGTAGGCTTTGATCAGGTATTCATGCTTCAGAATTCAAATGTAAATCAGATTGCAGATGTAATAAGTACTTACATATATCGGGTCGGTTTACAGGGTGCACAGTTCAGTTTAACAACGGCAATGGGATTATTCGAGTCATTCGTTGCATTTATCCTGGTATTTACAGCCAACTATATCGCACGCAAATTTGATCAAGCTCTTTGGTAAGGAGGAAAGTAAATGCGGGATAGCAAGGGAGAAAAAATATTTTACTTCTTCAATTATGTATTACTTTCACTTATAGCAATAAGCTGCATCGTTCCACTTCTTAACGTGGTGGCCTTATCCCTTAGTGGAGCCGATGCGGTTGCAAGCGGCAGGGTGACATTATGGCCGATAGATTTCAGTTTCTCTTCCTTTAGTAGTTTATTTGCAGGTACTCCAATTCTTCAATCCTTCTGGAATAGCGTGCAAATTACATTGATTGGGACAGCGTTAAGTATGCTGGTTACAATCTTGGCGGCTTATCCCTTGTCCAGACGACAATTCTACAGCCGCCGATTTTTCACAATGGCCATGGTCTTTACAATGATTTTTAACGGGGGGCTTATTCCAACCTATCTCGTAGTGCAAAATCTAGGTCTCGTAAACAGCTATTGGTCATTGTGGCTGCCTGGCTTGGTGAGTACCTATAATATGCTGCTAATGCGATCTGCATTCGAGCAGCTGCCAGGGGAAGTAGATGAAGCTGCTAAGATGGATGGCTGCAGTGAGACAGGAATCTTATGGCGAATTGTCCTGCCTCTAACAAAGCCTATGCTGGCCACTTTAGCCCTGTTCTATGGAGTTGGATATTGGAATTCTTTCATGAGTGTCATGATCTATATCAATGATACAGACAAATACAACATGACGGTATTGGTTCAGAATATGATCAAATCTACGACCATGATTCAGGATTTCGCCGATCCGACAATGATGACCAGCATGACACCTGAGGGCATACGTTCTGCCGCCGTCATTGTAATGATTGTGCCCATACTAGCTGTCTATCCACTGCTTCAAAAGTATTTTGTAAAGGGTGTTATGCTCGGCTCAATAAAAGGTTAGCAAGCCGAACGTTATCCATATTCACATTTTACAGGAAAGAGGGGTATCACCATGAACAAATTGTATAAACTGCCTAAACTTTTGCTCATTTCCAGCCTGGTTGGGGGTATGCTAGCTGGATGTTCGAACAGCAAGGATGGCACAGCTGAGGGGAATGAAAATACGAATAAAGCCAGCATTTCTTCTACCATTTATGATCGAGGGGCTGTACCGAATGGGATGGGTACAATCGAAGATAATATGTGGACGAAGTGGATCAATGAAAACGGTCCTGCCAATGTTAAGTTTGTTGCAATCCCTCGCTGGGAGTCTCAGTCGAAGTTAAATGTGCTGCTGGCTTCAGGCAGTGCACCTGATCTAATATTTGAGTTTGGCACCAGTATTCGAAATCAGTTGTTTGACCAGAAGCAGCTCATGCCACTCGATGATCTCATCGAACAACATAGTGTAGAATACAAAGCGTTAATGGAGAAATACCCTCAGTTGAAGCAAGCAGGTATCAA
The DNA here is from genome assembly GCF_000732325.1 of Paenibacillus sp. TCA20. GTDB lineage: Bacteria > Bacillota > Bacilli > Paenibacillales > Paenibacillaceae > Paenibacillus > Paenibacillus urinalis. Next base: position 292,253 of record NZ_BBIW01000005.1, on the reverse strand, counting down.
ATCGGATGGAAAACTGTACGAAGTGGGTCGCATGAATGAGGTGTATCCACTAGTCAGCCTGTTTATTCGAGAGGATTGGCTCGAGAATTTGGGCCTGGAAATCCCTAAGACAGAGGAAGAATTCCTGTCCGTAGCTAAAGCGTTCACAGAGCAAGATCCGGACGGAAATGGTGTGGATGATACCTACGGAGTAGGTGGATTTGAATTTGGAGACAATGCCGGACTGTTCCGATATATATTTAATGCGAACTGGGTTAATTTAGATGACAACGGCGGGATTCAGGTAGGCCCAGAGCGCTTGAAGAAAGAAGCGGAATTTAAACGTGCATTGTTTGAAGCCGGTGCCGTCGACAAAGACTTTTTGAGCGATAAGGACGGATCCAAATCCAAACAGGACTTTCTAAATGGCAAAATTGGAATTTACGCATTCATGACAAGCGATTATATAAGCTTTGCTTCTCGTGAGCTGGACACGCTAATGAAGAATGTACCGGATTCTAGACTGAAAGTCATGCCGCTTCCCATAACTTCTGAAGGACAATTTAATACCGTCTGGAATAATCCAGTACAAATGACCGCTGTTGTTAATGCTCGTGCCAAGGAGCCGGAAGCTATTATCAAGTACATTGACTACTTGGTCAAACCGGAGATTGGACGCACGTTCCGATATGGTATCGAAGGAGAGCATTATCAATTGGAGGAAGACGGAAAACCGGTCATTCTTGACCAGGATAAATACAAGAACGAAGTGAGCTGGGCAAGTGACTTTACAATGCTATACAGTCGTTTAGAAGAGGGCAAATATGGTTACGTCGAAAATCAATTCGATGAAGAAGTTCCTGCACAGAAAGAAGCACATCGTCTATTCCAAGAATCCATTGATGCCTATATGAACGAGCTCCCGGTGGGTGAAGGCTTGACTCATTCCGAGCATATGCCTCAGTTGCCTAAGGAACTGCAGCTTAAGTTCAGTAACGTACAAACAGCGGTACATGATATTTATACAAGAGCCATTATTGGTGGTAGTAATTATACTGTGGAACAAGCAGCAATTGACGCGCAGAAACAATGGGAGAGCGGTGGAGGCTCCGAGATTATAAGCTGGTATCAGGAGTGGTGGGATAAGGAGAAGGATAATGTATTGATCTGGAGTGATTTCTATGAAATTTATCAACAACAGCAGAATGAATTAAAAGCTGAATAATATAGAAGGAACGAATAATAGCCGCCAGGGAATTCCCTTGGCGGTTTCATTTGTTAGCTGGCTAGTGAAACGTATGAAGAATTATAAGAATATAGTCCATTAAATACAGAGGATTATCAATTGTCTGCTGGCTATGAACCTTGTAATCTTGAGCTAAGACATGTAAGCAGCTTAAGAAGGATCAAAGGAGTGATTGAGTTGAGTACGAAAGTATTAAAGGCGTCCGTACGGGAAACAATCGTGCAAATTCCTACATATGGAGTGGGTAAACCGGATAAGAATCCGATGTTTTTAGAAAAAAGAGTATATCAGGGCAGCTCCGGCCGCGTGTATCCGTATCCTGTCATCGATAAGATCGAAAATCAGAAGAAAATTCAGGAGTACCGGATGATCATCCTAGAAAATGAGTATCTGCGAGTTGAGGTGATGCCAGAGCTTGGCGGACGAATATACCGTGCCGTGGACAAAACGAACAATTACGATTTCGTCTATCATAATCAGGTGATCAAGCCGGCACTGGTAGGATTAGCAGGTCCGTGGATCTCGGGTGGAATTGAATTCAACTGGCCGCAGCATCACCGTCCGAACACGTTCGGACCCGTAGAATGGAAGCTGGAGGAGTGCGAGAGTGGAAGTGCGACCGCGTGGGTAAGTGAAATCGATCGAATGTATGGAACGAAGGTTACCACCGGATTTACACTGCATCCAGATAAAGCCTACATTGAAATCAAAGCTAACTTGTATAATCGAACGAGTCTTCCGCAAACCTTTCTATGGTGGGCCAATCCGGCAGTAGCGGTGAATGAGCATACACAGTCGGTGTTTCCTCCGGATGTTAACGCGGTGTTTGACCATGGAAAGAGAGATGTATCTCGTTTTCCGATTGCAATGGGCACATATTACAAGATGGATTATTCAGAAGGTGTGGACATTTCACGCTACAAGAACATTCCGGTGCCGACCTCTTATATGGCATACAAATCAGATTACGATTTCGTTGGGGGTTATGACCATCAATTAAGGGCAGGTCTTCTGCACGTGGCTAATCATCATATATCACCGGGTAAGAAGCAGTGGACATGGGGCAACGGTGAATTCGGGCAAGCATGGGACCGTAACCTGACGGATGAGGACGGACCTTATATCGAGCTAATGACCGACGTATTCACAGATAACCAGCCAGACTTTACTTGGCTTGCGCCATATGAGGAAAAGTCGTTCACACAATATTTTATGCCTTATAAAGATATAGGGGTAGTTAAGAACGCTTCCATAAATGCGGCACTCAACTTAGAAACCGATCGCAATAGCGGAGTCGCAACGATACAGGTGTATGTCACTTCGGAACAGAAAGGGGCAAGGATTGAGTTAAGGAGCAGCAAAGGGACGTTTTTGCAAGAGACAGTCGATTTGTCACCAGCCGTTACATTTATGAAGGAAGTGCCAATTCCTCCAGAAGTTAAAGAATATGAGCTAGTTGCTTCCGTTATGGATGGCACGGGCCGTAGGCTCGTGAGTTACCAGCCGCATAAGCCCGAGATCGAGCAAATCCCTGATGCTGCACGAGCGCTTCCAGAGCCAGAAGAGCTGAAAACCAATGAGCAGCTGTACTTGGCAGGCCTTCATCTAGAGCAGTATAGGCATGCAACATTTGAACCTGAAGCTTATTATTTGGAGGGTTTGAAGCGAGACAAAAATGATATTCGGATAAATGTCGCTTACGGTACCTTGTTACTTCGCAGAGGCGAGTACGAGAAGAGTGAACAGCATTTCCGAAAGGCAGTATTATCATTGACCTGGTTAAATCCCAATCCATACGATTGTGAAGCATATTATATGCTTGGCTTATCTCTCCAAGCTCAAGGCCGTAAGCAGGAGGCATATGCTGCATTTTATAAATCGGTATGGTCTTCCGCATGGCAGGACGCAGGCTATTTTTCACTCGCTCAGATCGCATCCGAGGCAGGGGAATACGTTGACGCATTGGAACTGGTAGAGCGTGCACTTGTACGTAATGCACATCATTTTAAAGCAAGGAATTTGAAATCTATTCTGCTCCGTAAGCTGGGACGATTGGAATCTGCAATAGCTTGGTTAGACAGCACCATCGCTATTGGTATAGCTGAGTTTGGCGCGTACTTTGAGAAATCCTTGTCATTAGAAGCACTAGGCCGAGAAGCAGAGGCAGCAGCAGTCAAGGAAGAGCTCCATAAGCTGATGCGGGACGAAGCCCGCAATTATTTAGCACTGGCATCAGATTACGCGGCGGCGGGGATGTACACAGAAGCAGCTATAATCGTAAACGATGCACCAGAAAAGGCAGCCATGGATCCTATGATCCATTATACTAAAGCTTACTTATATGGGGAGCTTGCAATGGAGGAGGAAATGAACCTGGCTTTGTCTTCAGCGGCAGCTGCTTCTCCGGATTATTGCTTCCCTAACCGTCTGTTCGAGCTCGATGTTCTGAATTTTGCTGTCAAAGTCAGTCCAAATGATGCCAAAGCACACTATTACTTGGGAAATCTTTTATATGATAAAAAACGTCATAAGGAAGCGATATTGTGCTGGGAGACTTCTCGTGAGCTGGATGACAGTTATTCTGTTGTGCATCGGAATTTGGCCCTTGCTTACTACAATAAGCTGAATAAACCAGACGAGGCTCTCAATTCGTTGAATAACGCATTTGCTTGTAATTCCGGCGATGCCCGCGTATTCTACGAGCTCGACCAGCTGCACAAGAAGCTGAACACTCCGCCAGATCTTAGACTGGAATTAATGAACGCGAATACAGAACTCATCGTTCAGAGGGACGACTTGTATTTGGAATTTGTAACACTGCACAATACGCTTAAACGGCATGAGGATGCACTAAGACTGATCGAGGATCGAATCTTCCATCCATGGGAAGGCGGTGAAGGCAAAGTTACCGGGCAATATGTACTAGCAAAGGTGGAACTGGCCAAACTGGCAATCGCCGTCGGACAATATGTGAAAGCAGTAGAGAGTCTGAGAGAGGCAACCGTCTATCCTCTTAATCTGGGAGAGGGCAAATTAGCAGGTGCTCAAGAAAACCACATTTATTATTACCTAGGCTGTGCCTATGAATCCCTAGGCTTAACTAAAGAAGCGGAAGAAGCCTTTGCTGCTGCAGCTTACGGTCTTGATGAGCCTGCGAGTGCGATGTACTATAATGATCAGCCGCCAGAAATGATTTATTATCAAGGACTAGCGTGGAATAAGCTCGGAAATGTTAAAGAGGCTGCACGACGTTTCCATAAGCTGATCAATTATGCAGAGAAGCATTTGTTTGATGATGTGAAGATCGATTATTTTGCCGTTTCGCTGCCTGACTTTCTAGTCTTTGATGATGATCTGAACCGGCGCAATGTTATTCATTGCCGATATATGAGAGCATTAGGCTTACTAGGATTGAATAGGGTACCAGAAGCAGCCGAGGATTTCCGGAAGGTGCTGGAGCTGGATCCCAACCATCAAGGAGTATTGTTCCATGGGGAGGTAAATATATGAAACTGCTTACACTCAAGCTTAAATCGGAAGCGAAGCCCATTCATTCGGGCAGGTTGGGAGATTGCAAGGGAATTAATCCTAAGGGTGAGAGTTTTGGTTTTACGAATTACTATATGACAAAAGACGGGCGACCGGCTATACCTGTTGTGGGAGAATTTCATTTCTCACGTTTCTCCTCTCTTCACTGGGAGGAGGAACTGCTTAAGATGAAGGCAGGCGGCATAAACATCGTCGCGACCTATGTGTTCTGGAACCACCACGAAGAGGAGGAAGGTGTCTTCGAATGGGGAGGAGAGCGTGATTTACGCCATTTCATTGACTTGTGTTCAAAAATCAGGTTACCGCTCATCATCCGGATTGGTCCTTTTTGCCATGGTGAAGTGCGTAATGGAGGGATACCGGATTGGGTGTTTCACAAGCCGCTTGAAGTTCGCTCAAACGACCCTGAGTATCTAGCACTAGCGCGCAGGCTGTACCGTGAAATCGCGAAGCAGGTGAAAGGCACCTTGTTCCAGGATGGCGGACCGATTATTGGGATCCAGCTGGAGAATGAATATATGCATGCCGGAGCCCCACTAGACGCATGGGGATATAAGACAGGCGTGTTTCTGAGCGCAGGAAAAGAAGGCAATCAGCATCTTGCTGAGCTTCGCAGGCTCGCTGAGGAAGCAGGTATGAAGCCGATGTTCTTTACGGCCACAGCGTGGGGCGGGGCTGCTGTTCCAGAGAGCGGAACGCTTCCGATGCTTGCTGGTTATGCATATACACCGTGGATTCCGAATCAGCCGCCGAGCGGAGAATACATTTATCGGGATTTACATGCGACTCCTATGGAGTCCGTGGGGTACGATACGCTCCAGTACCCAGTCGCATACTGTGAGATGGCTGGGGGAATGCAGGTAAGCTACACGGCTAGGCCGAATGTGTCTCCAGACAGTGTGGAGGCGATGACACTGGTGAAGCTGGCAAGCGGAAGCAATATTCTAGGCTATTATATGTATCATGGGGGATCGAATCCTAAGGGTAAACATACGTATTTAAACGAACACGGACTTCCCAAAATCTCTTATGACTATCAGTCTCCACTAGGTGAATTTGGCAGAGTCGGAGAATCATACGATCGTATTCGGACACTTGCACTCATGCTGGATGCCTTTGGCGAGAGTATTGCCCCCCTCGGAACGGAGCTGCCCCCAGGTCAATCCGAAATCCTCCCTGAAGATACAGAAACGATTCGTTGGTGTGTACGCCAAAGGGATGGCAGCGGCTTTCTATTCTTGAACAATTTTCAGGATCATGTGGAGACGAAGGAACATTCCGATGTACGTATTGAGCTCGACACGGGCAGAGGCGTTGCTGCATTTCCTCGTGAGGGCGCGCTTACGATGAATCGTGGGATGGGCGCGGTCCTTCCGTTTCATATGACCATACATGGTATCCGAATTGTAACCGCTACCGTACAGCCGCTGACCAAGCTGGATAACGAAGCGTCGCCGCTGGTTGTCTTTCAGGCACTGAATGACATCAAGCCAGAGCTCGTGTTGGATAAACAGACAGCAGTTCGCATATCTGAAGAAGGCGGACAAGTAATTGAGGAGGAATCGGTTTGGATTATAAGGCCTGCCGTAGGCAAGGAATATACGATCGATGTTCTGAAGCCGAATGGAGAAACCGTTAAAATCGCAGTATTCTCCAGGGAAGAGGCGCTTCAGACGTATAAGCTTGACCTATGGGATCAAGAGAGGCTTATGGTCAGCAGCAGCCGATTGTATGTAAAAGACGGGCGTCTCGTCTGCAGCTCTGAAGGAGCAGAGCATTGGCAGGTTGCCGTCTATCCTGCATTATCGTCTGACCTGCAAACTACGGTTGGTTCTATTACCTCTTCCTCTCTAGGCAGCTTTGACCTAATTGAAGTGAACGTACCTTCTTATCGTCCGATGGTTGAGATCACTTATCCATCTGACAAGCATGCCGTATTACAAACAAATACCGATTGGCCAGAGCAGATCGGTGACGTATTCTTATCTATTGATTACAGTGGTGATGTAGCAGCAGCATATCTGAAGGATGATTTGCTTACAGATCATATTCAATATGGTGAGGCGTGGCCTATTGGGTTAAAACAGTTTCGTAATGAGCTGGAATCCGCTTCTCTTACATTGTCCATAACGCCTCTGCGAGAAGGCACAGTTCATACCTTTGTTAATCAAGCGCTTGTGGAAAGGTTCGAAGGAAGGGAAATCGCTGAATTCCATCTCATTGAAGCGACTCCGATTTATGAGGCAGCCTTGACTCTTTCATTTCATCGTTAAGGAAGTGAACTCAATATGATTAACATTAGAAATGATCTGCCTCGGAAGCTTACGATTACGATGTGGGATTTCTCTTGGTATACGATGACGATGCCGGGTGAGCCGTATAGCGACTTAAGCGCGCGCTTTAAAGAAGCGGTGGAACGAGGATACAACACGATTCGGATCTGCGCTATGCCGTTCATGCTGTTCACAAGTGAAGGGAAGCGCCCTGGTCCATTGAAATTCGGTAATCTAGGAAAAGTCGGTCAGCGCACGCGCTGGTACAATTGCCGCGGTGGAGCTGAGCTGGACGGTCATGCTCATCTGCTGGAGCTGTTCAAGCAGGCACAAGCTCATAACTGTTATATTATGTTATCCTCCTGGGAGTATCAACAGAGCCCTAGCTTCCTAGCCCATCCCGAGCTGCGGGATGAGCTGGCTGCGATACCGCCAGAGAAACGGTTCATGGCTATCGCCGCTTCGATGAATCAGTTAATTCAATTCGTTAAGAAGGAAGGCTATGGCAGTCAAATTGTTTATGCAGAGCTGCATAATGAGGTGGAGTTCGGACAACTGACAGCGATCGGAACCAGCCAAGGGATATCAGATACGAATACGCCGGAACTTGTGGAAGTGATGCAGCCATATATTGAAGAGGCCGTAGATTATCTGCGCGAATGTCATCCAGATCTATTGATAACCGCAAGCTATACGCTGAACGAAGCTTATTCAAAATGCGATGTTGCACGTAACCTTCAGGTTGCTCATTTTCATTTATATATTAAAGGCGTGCTGAACGAGCTGATGGATTTGGCCGGTCTGAACGAGGATAAGCCGTTTCCGAATCCTTTTGTACAGTCGTTGCTTAGAGAAGATGCTCCACCCATTGAAGAATGGACACTTCCGGTAGGACAGGAATGGCGGATGGAAGGTAATCCGGTCGGGATGAAGCTAATTTATCTGCATGACTGGGCGGATACAGACAAATGGGATTTATTCCTATATGAGCACTATGCGGCACAAAAACTCGCAATGCTGCAAAAAGTGGACCTGCGATTTGATGAAGTTCATGACTGGGTACGGCGTAACGGTATTCCGGTTGTCATCGGAGAGGGTTACGTAGGATATACCCCGCTATACGCAGGGTTTGAAGAAGGACCAGTCGGAAAGTTTATCGCTGAATATGCGATCCGTAAAGGGATGTCCCTTGGTTTCTGGGGAATGACATTGTGCTCTAACTGCGCGCCACATCATCCGTTCTGGGACGACATCCCTTGGCAGCAGAAATGGAATCGATTCATATTGGAATATAATTAAGAAGAGAACAGGATTATGGTCAATTTGTAATTAGTTCAAGTAGGAGGAAGCTCCTCAAGGCAGCCAATGATTTAATTGGCTGCCTTTATTTTTTTAGAGAATAACCAGGAAGAGCCAGTAAGGATATCATTGGGATAATATAACAAATATATATTATATAAATAAAATTATAAAAATTATTAATATTTGATGAAGATTATACAAACTTAATACCTTTTAACTATTTAAGATGTTAAACTTTATAAGCTGACTGATAGCAAGGTGAACTGCGTCATTCCCTGAGAAAGTTATATTGATTTTGGGATAGACAGAGTTCTAGGAAACGGAAACAATATAAACCCAAAGGGCCCTTGGGTGAATAGGAAACAATCATATTTTCAGAGGACATGCGCACTTACTTGAGGATCGGTCAGATGTATTGAATTGTAATGGAGGAAAGATGAAATGCAGAAGCTACCCATTTTTACTGTAATCGCATTGTCAGTTGTTCTGTTAGTCGGATGTGGCAATGAGGTCACAAACATTAAGGATGACAATCCGACCGAGGCCAAGATGGAGTCAAATAGTAATGTGGACTCCGTCACTTCTACCGAAAGCGAGGGAACGACAACTACAGAAAACGTAAGTGAGGAAACTGAAAATTCAGACGATATTTGGACTTATTACAATGATGCGACCTGGTCAGACGATTTTAATGGTGTGGTAACAACGATCGAGAAAGTCGTAGTTTCAGACAAAGCACCTAAGGATGGAGATACAGAAGATTTAACTGCGTCCGCAGTAGGAATCAAAATGAATATCGAAAACACTACGGATAAAATATTTACTACGTATCCGGATCAAGCAGAGCTTATCACATCTACTGGGGAACAGGTCGATGCCAATATGTGGTTGTCAGATAATTTAGGAGGGGAGATCGAAGAAGGAGTTATCAAAGAAGGTAATGTAATATGGTTCCTAGATCGTGGAAACGCAGAAGATATTGAGTGGGTTAAGATCAAGTGGTACATTACTGAAGGTGACGGGTTTGGATCCAACGATCAAAGAGAAGAATATTCAGTTAAACTGCAGTTAAAGTAGAATCCAAAGTGACTGAGCATCGGTTAAGGAAATAGGGGGAAGTTTTGAATGTTTGCTATGGGTCTTATAGCTGGTATTTTCGGTATTATTGCTTCAATTGTTGCATTGATGATAGGCGGGGTGGATGCAGCGTTCTCAGATAGCGGAACATCAAGCATTACGGGTTTAGCGATTTCGGCCATGATTTTTAGTATCCTAGGAATTATTGGATCTGCAATGGCAAAATCAAAACCTAAAATTGCAGGAATCATCATGTTAGTGAGTGGTATAGCAGGATTTATAAGCATCTCCATGTTTTTCATTCTCTCCGGCGTACTCTTTGTTGTTGCCGGGTTTATGGGGATTTTGAGTAAAAAGAAGAGTGTAAATATAGAAGCATAGTTTTAATTGATCTGTGTAGCCTTAGGGAGAACTTCCTTAAGGCTGTTTTTTATCGTATTTCGGAGACTTTGTGTTTTCTTGACAACGTCTTGGCAGGGATAAAGTCTCTCTTTGGCGAATGTTTTTGGAAGACAGAGGGGGTGACTTCATGAAAATGGACGGAATAGATGAGTTAAGCAATAGCAGGTTACATGAGATTAAAGAAAATGTTCGTAATCTTGAAAATAATCGCTCTGTTTCTTTTGATGAAATGTTTAACTCGTCTTTCATGACAAGATTCACAAATTTTGAGAGTATAGATGAATTCTTTAATCAAAGCGGATTTAATGCTGACACAGAGGAGGATTTTGAAGCTATTCATCGAGAAGAGCTGGATGCTTATGTATCGAAGCAAACGAAATTTGATAGCTGGGAAGAGATGGTTGGCAAAGCAACGGAGGAATATATTTTTAAGCTGTTAGGCTTCTGAGAAGGAGAACGACTAAAATGATTCAGTCCATTGTACATATCGCTTTGGTTGTAAAAGATTATGATGAAGCGATTGAATTCTATACAAAAAAATTAAATTTCACGTTAATTGAAGATACTTATCAACCAGAGCAAGATAAACGATGGGTAGTAATTTCTCCTCCTGGCTCTGTTGGTACGACAATATTACTAGCTAGAGCATCTAAACCGGAACAAGAGCAGTTTGTTGGTAACCAGACTGGTGGCCGAGTATTTCTCTTTCTAAACACGGACGACTTCTGGAGAGATTATAATGAAATGGTCTCCAAAGGAATAGAATTTGTTAGAGATCCCAAAGAACAATCATACGGAATGGTTGCCGTGTTCAAAGATTTATACGGAAATTTGTGGGATCTTCTGCAAATGAATGAAGATCATCCTATATCCAAACGCGTTAAGTAATTCTTAAATCCAGGTGTGAGAAACACAAGAAGACCTATTCCTTGAGAATGGGTCTTTTTTTGATGGATTGTAATCTTTGATGTAGTGGGATAATATGTTAATTGTATATATCTTAAAGATATATGATGTGTGAGGAGGGGCATATGAAAAGAATCAATACTAGTCATTTTGCGATTCTCGGCTTACTTCGGATTAAACCGATGAGCGCCTATGAATTGGTCAAGTTCTCGAAGGAAAGCATCGGCCTATTTTGGAACGAATCCTATGGACATATTCATAAGAGCATCAAGCAACTGGAGCTAGAAGGTTATGTGTCGGTTGTGGAAGCAGCAGAGACCGGTAGGCGCAAAATTGTCTATGGTATAACGCAAGAGGGATGTAATCAACTTGATTCTTGGTTAACTCAACCTCCGATGGAACCTGTGATGAGAAATGAATTACTGATGAAGCTCTTCGTCTCCGATAAACGGAATGTGCCGCAATTAGTCGCTTTTCTGAAGGAAGAAATAGAAGCGAGTGAGGGATTAACCGCGATGCTCGCAGGAATTAAAGCGAGTGTTCCTGGAGCAGATCGTAAACAAGCCCAGCTCTGGTTATTGACTCTCGACTATGGTGAGCGATATCTGCAAATGACCATCGAATGGTGTCACCATGCACTTGCAATATTAAACCATCCACATTGGAGGCATATTGATGAGTAAAAAACGACTCAATTGGATCCCCATCCTGTTGATCACCATCATGGTTGCCGCTTGTGCGCCTCTATTGCTATGGTTCAGAAGCAGTCCGCTCCTCGCTTTAGAAATATTCGATAGGGCTGTATACAATCTGGAGATTAGTTATCAGATTACGGTATTGTTGTTAGCTATGATTATGATCGGCATTGTATATGGAATCGCAGGTAAAGATGGTCTTACGTATTTAAGTCTTAGAAGGCGAGATGGAATTATTCGGCCGGAACCTTGGATTGGAATTAAGCCAAAAGTAACGGAGTCATGGAAAAACTTAGGTTTCAACTTCGCGATTGTGATTACACTGGTGACCATTGTGGTCATATACTTCCAACTGGGGTATGGGGAAAGCATGAGTTTAGAGCTATATCCTGGGGTCATATTAATTCTTATCTTTTCGCTTATGAATGCCTTCTCTGAAGAAATCATCTTCCGGTTTTCATTTGTAGCTGTTGTTAGCAGATATGGCTTCTCACCGTATATAGCGCAGGGATTATCAGCATTGACCTTTGGTATTGTTCATTATTTCGGAAATCCAGGGGGAATAGTGGGTGTATTGATGGCTGCTTTTATCGGATGGTTTTTGGCCAAATCAATGTTAGAAACGAAGGGGTTCTTCTGGGCGTTAGCGATCCATTTCTTACAAGATGTCGTGATTTTTAGTGCTTTATTTATGAAGTAGGTGCATAAAGCTCATTCCTGCCCTATTTGAGTTCTCATAATGATATAATAGATCAATCTTTATTACTTACGTGGATGCGACGTTGTTGCAGCCATAGCAATTTAGCTTAATGAGTCAGGTCAAAAAGAAGTATGAGAGGACTAACTATGTACAATTGGATGAAAATCCTCATGATCGGAGGCATTGCCGCGGCCGCTTTATTGATCTTCGTAAATCGGATCGAAGCCCCTTCCACTAACGCCGCGTCGGAAGCGTATTATGTAGCGCTGACCGGCAAAGATTCGAATGATGGCTCCAAACAGTCACCATGGAAAACACTGCAGCATGCAGCGGATACGGTTCAGCCGGGCAGTACGGTCTATGTTCGAGGCGGTGTGTATAAGCAGAAGCTGAACATTTCACGTTCTGGTTCCACAGACAGCGGATCGATCACTTTCGTTAGCTACCCGAATGAAACGGCAATTCTCGACGGTACCGGACTCGATGTCAACGGGCAGGAAGGGCTGATCGAAATCGATGACGCCAGCTACATTACGATTCAAAGTTTGGTCGTCCGAAATTTCAAGACATCAGAGAAGGATCAAATGCCAATTGGTATTTTCGTTCATGGTTCGGGATCGAATATTAAACTCTTGAATAATAAGGTCTATGCGATCAAACATACGGCTGCAGTCGCCAGCGATCTGAGCGGAAGAGATGCGCACGGGATTGCCGTCTACGGGAATGAAGCACCCGATGCGATTACGAAGGTGATCATTGACGGGAACGAGCTGTACGATCTTGTGCTCGGGTCCAGTGAAGCACTCGCGATCAATGGGAACGTGGATACATTCACGATTACGAGCAATAGTGTTCACGATAGCGATAATATCGGCATCGATGTTATCGGTTTCGAAGGTGTCTCACCTGACGAGCGTTATGATCAAGCACGCAACGGCATCATTAGCGGGAATAAAGTATATAACATTACGGCTAATTATAATCCGTCCTACGGCCACACCTTGCCGAACAAGAGTAATTCTGCAGGCGGGATCTATATTGATGGCGGCAAAGACAGCATCATCGAGCGTAATTACAGCTTCGGCAACGATATCGGCATCGAGCTGGCCAGTGAGCATTACGGGAAAGCAACCAGCGGAATAACGGTGCGCAGCAATGTTGTATACAACAATCGCTACACGGGAATTGCATTGGGCGGATATGATGAGGATCGGGGTTCAACGACAGACAGCACGATTATCAACAATACGTTCTTCAACAATAACACCTTGAATGACGGCAGCGGCCAAATGCTGCTGCAGAACTACACGCACGACAATGTCATCATGAACAACATTTTTCATGCTGGGCAATCGGATGTCTTCCTATCTAACGAATACACGAGCAACTCTGGCAATGTCGTCGACTATAATTTGTATTATAGTCCGGTGGGTACAGATGATTCAATCTGGACATGGAAGGGCAAGGAGTATGCTGGGCTAGAGTCATACCGGAAGGCTACCAACAATGATAAACATTCCATCTTTACCGATCCCCAATTCGTAAATATGCAGCTTGAGAACCTTCACTTGCAAAAGAGTTCTCCTGCAATAGATGTCGGTATGACACATATGTCGATCGAGAATACGCTGGACATCGATGGCAACAATCGGATACAAGGAGATATGGTAAACATTGGGGCTGATGAATAGAACAAAGTCAACATTAATAGTCGCTAATTGAGCGACTTTTTTTATTTTCTGTATAATTTATTTAGCAGCTTGATGTCTTCTATAAGTAAGTATGCTTAAAATTTATGTAATCTTTAGATTCAGTTAAGACTTTATAAAGATCTTCCGGTTATAAATGGTATAGGAGGGATTATTATTTACACGATTCTGATTGCTGACGATGAATCTGAGATTGTGGAGCTGCTTCAGCTCTATTTAGAGAAAGAATACAACATCGTAAAAGCGAACAATGGTAATGAAGCTCTACACATGGTTCAAGCTCAATCGGTCGATCTCATTATCTTAGATGTTATGATGCCTGAGCTTAGTGGGTTGCAGTTCCTGAAGATCATTCGCCGGGATTGTCACATTCCCGTGTTGCTCTTATCGGCAAAAAGTGAACACCATGATAAAATTCTGGGACTTGAGCTTGGCGCGGACGATTATGTATCCAAACCTTTTAACCCGCTAGAGGTGGTTGCTCGTGTCAAAGCCATGATCCGAAGAGTACATCAATTTGATGGATCTACAGGAGAAAAGGAGACGAGCTCAAATCTTACCCTCGGTAATCTTGTTCTGGATACAAATGCATGCATGCTGTATGTGTCGGGACAGCAGGTATCCCTGACATCTACGGAATATAAAATTCTGAAGCTTATGATGGAATCACCAGGGAAGCTCTTTACTCGTAAACGCATATATGAGGCGGTGTGGGAGGATTATTATGTGCACGAGGATAACAGCATTATGGTACACATCAGTAACATTCGAGAGAAGATTGAACGGGATTCGAAGAAACCCGAATATTTAAAAACGATTAGAGGATTGGGGTACAAAATGGATGCGTCTGTGGAAAAATAGAAATAAGCGTCCGCTGCAAACTTCGCTCGCATTTGATTTCTTTCGATTTTTACTTATTGTTGTATTCATCGCATGCTGTGCGTATATGTTTATACAGCTCGACATTTCAAATCAGCTGAAGGAGTATCAGCTTGCTGATCCCGATCTGGAGGTTGAAGCCAGCGTCTAGGTATCGGATATGGAGTCTGGACCTGAAACAAAAAAGCTCCTACATAGCGGTGGTTGGCTTGAACTGTTAGACATAGATAAAAGCATCGTGAAAGTCATCGGATCTAAAAAAGATGAAGTGAATCGTTACACAGAAGAACAATTATTTACGCTTCTCGAAAATGGAGTGAATGGTCCCTATTATTCCTCTCTCACCCGTTACCAGGACGCGGATTCCACATATTGGCTGCTGCTTAAGATCCCTCGAGATCGAATTAACATTACGGTCAATAGTTTTCCGTTTATGTCCCAATTAAGTGAGCCTCTAGCATTGTACATCATGCTGGGTATCATCTTTATTCTGATACTTATTCTAGGCTACAGTTACACCGTCGCCAGGAGAATTCAAAAGCCGCTGAAGACCATTAGTGAAGGGCTGAATGAAATGATTCGGGGCAACTACAATACGAGAATTGAAGTCGATGCAGAGGAAGAATTTAAACAAATGGGTGAGAAGTTCAATTATATGGCGGATATGATTGAAAAAACGACAGAAGATAAGCGATTGGCTGAGGAGAGCAAACAGCAGATGATCATGGATCTCTCCCATGACTTGAAGACACCAATAACAACGATTCAAGGATACGCGCAAGCCTTGTACGAAGGCCGTGTCGATGATGCTGAACGACAGAGAAAGTATTTGACGTATATTTACAACAAGTCGACGCAAGTGACGAAACTAATTCTGAACATGGTAGAGCTGTTAAAAACAGATTCGCCAGACTTTCTACTGAAGACCGATCGATACGAGCTTGGCGATTTTCTGCGAGAAGTCATTGCGGACACGTATGGCGAAATTGAGAAAAAAAGCTTCAATTTGCAATTTCAGGTTCCGAATCATGCGGTATACGCACGATTTGATCCCGAGCTGCTGGCACGTGTCGTTCACAATATCATCAGTAATGCGCTGATGTACAACAATAATGGAACCCTATTAAGAATCGAAGTTATTCCACAAGAAGAGTTCGTAATGATCGAGATTGCAGATAATGGAGTAGGCATTCCGAATGAATTACAAACGACGATTTTCAACCCTTTTGTGAGGGGAGATAAAGCCAGAACAGCTACTGGCGGTACGGGGCTTGGCTTAGCTATTGCAATGAAAAATACTGAGCGGATGGGCGGAAGACTGACGCTTAGCAGCAATGACAAAGAGATGACAGTATTCAAGATTGAGATTCCTAAATGAAAATACGCGTGACCGACTTAGATGGAGGGGGTAAGTTGCTTCAAACAAACAAGATGATACGCTTTTGTATTGGCGTGATCTCTATTCTGCTTATCGTTTTCCTAAGCTATAAAGTGCAATTTGTGTTTATACCTTTGTTTTCGCTGTTCAATGTTATAATCGTGCCGCTAATGCTGGCAGGTTTCTTATATTACTTGTTAAGACCTTTGGTGCAATGGATGCATCGAAAATGGGGGAACCGTACACTTGCCATCTTAATGATCTATCTTGTGTTTTTGATCGTTATCATCGGCTTCATCATTGGTGTGTGGCCCTCAATTCGCGTACAGCTGCATGAGCTCATCCTTAATATACCTGACTTGGTTACGAAGCTGACGGTTCAGCTTCAAGAGCTGGAAGACAGCGGGCTGCTATCAAGTATTCTGCCTGAGGGTAATGAGCTGATGTCACGTGTAACCCATATCATTAACCAGGGAATGAACTTGCTGGGTGCCTACTTGTCGAGCCTATTTACATTCTTCTCCAATTTCATACTTGTATTATTTATTACGCCGATCCTTCTATATTTTATGCTTAAAGAGGGAGGAAAGTTTGGAGAGAAAATCGTAGCATTTCTGCCGAGACGTTTTCGGGAGGATGGGCAGGAATTGATTGAAGAGATCGATAATTCACTTGGAGGCTTTATCGTAGGGCGCGTCATCACCAATATAGCACTCGGAGTCTTAATGTATATTGGGTTTATATTTATTGACCTGCCCTATGCGCTTCTATTAACGGTTATTGCGGTTATCGCGAATTTTATCCCATTTATAGGAGCGATCATATCCGCTGTTCCTATCCTTATTATTGGATTTATCCAATCACCGTCGACAGCGATATGGGCGCTAGTTATTATTCTTGGTGCTCAGCAGATCCAAGATAACATCCTCGCACCTTATATATTTAAGAAGTCAATTAACATTCATCCCATTACAAGTATTGTAGTCGTACTGGTGGGTCAGGATATAGGAGGTCTGATCGGCGTCATTCTCTCCATTCCGGTATATACGACAATCAAAATTATTGTTTTGAAGCTGTACGCTCTCTTTGTGAAGGAGAAGTGGGAGAAAGCGTAGTTCATATTCCAATCAAGAGGAGAGAAAAATGATGATTCAAACTTCGGAGGGAAAAGTATCTATTTCTAATCAAGTGATTACCAAAATTACAGAAAAAGCCTTGCGAGATATAGAGGGAATTAGGGTAGTGACGGGTGGTTTAAACGATATTCTGAGTCAACTAAGCAGCAGTAGACAATCTAAGGGAATAACGATTCATCGGTTAGACGCAGTCACCAATGTTGAGCTGCGAATTATTGTAGATTACGGAGTGAAGATTCACCAGGTATGTAGAGAGCTGCAACAAAGAGTGAAGAATTTGATTGAAAATATAACAGGCTCCTCAATCGGCGAGATTTTTGTAAAGGTAGAGGGGATTGCATTAGATTAGATTGAGGGATTACAGCTATTCGACTGTAGTATGGATTATTAGCGGCGGGGTTGCAGTTTAATGCAACGCCCGCTTTTTTTGTCGAGAAATATTAATCCACAAGAGAAGAAGATACGGACTTTAAAAGTCCATAGCTGTGTCCAATGTTTGACATAATCAGATTACAAATGTAATATCATAGCATGACTACAAATGTAGTCTACTGATTTCATCTGTTGTCCCACAAAGCCGTTAGTTATTGTGGTTGCCAAGTCATGCGAAGGGGGCGGTTAGAGTTACATGGGCGCTAATGCATTACAAATCATATGAAATGGGGATTAAGTAATGAGAAATGTACAAAGGATCCGGGAGCTCACCGCTTTATATGCTAAACCGTCTGTTTTACTAAGCATATTTCTTGTTCTTCTGCTGTTGAATGGGTGTGGAGGAGGAAAGGACACGGCAATAGTAGATAGTGTACAAGGTACGGATGCTAATACTTCTATATCAGTCTCTGCAGATGAAAGCTATGCCGACTTAGAAGAAGAGTATGATACGAGAGTCGGTGTATTTGCATGGGATACAGGTTCCGGCAAGACGGTCTCCTATCGTGCAGATGAACGGTTTGCTTATGCCTCAACCTTCAAAGCGCTGGCAGCAGGAGCAATATTGCTTAAAGAATCGGAGGAGGAGCTGGACAAGATCATTAAGTATTCCAAAGAAGATGTAGAGGAGAATTCCCCGATAACAGAGAAGCATGTAACTACGGGGATGAAGCTCAGTGAAATTATGGACGCAGCTATTCGCTTCAGTGATAACACTGCAGGCAATCTGATGCTGAAGGAGCTGGGCGGACCGAAAGGCTTCGAGACTGTACTTCGAGAAATCGGGGATACCGTTACGATGGCTGACCGCTATGAGACCGAGCTGAATGAGGCCGTTCCAGGTGATGACCGTGATACCAGTACTCCGAGAGCCTTGGCAAATTCTCTTCATCATTTTATACTTACAGATACACTTTCCGAGCAGGAAAGAACGCTTCTGACCCATTGGCTCCACAGCAACACAACAGGGGATGAGTTGATTCGTGCAGGGGTTCCTGAAGGGTGGAACGTAGGAGACAAGACAGGTGCCGGAAGCTACGGAACAAGGAACGACATTGGCATCATATGGCCTCCAGATCGTGATCCGATTGTTCTTGCCATAATGACGAGCCGCGATGAAAAAGACGCCGAGTACGATAACTCGCTTATTGCGCGAACGACAGAGCTTGCAGTTCAGGCTCTAAACCACATGGACAGTGGTTCCTCGAAGTAAGGACCACAAGAGAAGGGAGCGCAGAATTTGTTTGCCATTTTTACTGTCGCTTGTATAGTTTCTTCCATATCAGCTGGCGGAATTCTGCTGTTAAAATTCATGTTTCACCGTCAGCTTACGACGAAGTGGAACTACTATCTATGGTTTCTGTTGTTAGCTGCGTTAGTTATTCCTTTTATACCAAGTTCATTATTAAGTTCCGGAACATTCTTTAATGAATTCGGCGGTGCTTTATCTGCAAATCACAGCGATGAAGCAGCTCAAGAACCGCTCTATGTATCCTCCAATGCAAATTTACTTCAGGACTTTACGGTATCTGTGGGTCGTTTCGCACCTGATTTATTTCAGACAGTAGTGATTTGCATTTGGGCTAGTGGAATCCTGATTCTAGCCTTCGTTTTTTTCATTTCCTGGATCAATATAAGACGTGTAACCACGTTGTCTGAGCGAGTTGTCAATCGGGAAATCTTGAATATACTGGAGCACTGCAAAAGAAAGCTTTACTTAACAAATGAATTGCGCATTCTGGAATCGCCACTCGTACAGTCACCGATATTAACCGGGTTCTTTAAGCCTTGTCTTGTGTTTCCATCCGGATTTACCGAATGGCTGACCGAAGCTGAAGTGAAATATATTATCTTGCATGAACTGCATCATTTAAGAAGCAAGGATTACCTTACCAATTATCTGTTTGTTGTATTCCAGATGCTATACTGGTTCAACCCGCTTATCTGGCTGGCCTTCAGAAAGATGAGATTGGATCGTGAAATTGCCTGCGATCAAGCGGTACTCAAATTGCTGGATGAAGAGCAGCATACTGGCTATGGACTTACCATCCTCCGTTTTGCCGAGCGGGGGTCTAAATCTCCTTACCTGAATCTAGCCAATCAGCTAGTCAGTCCAAAAAGCCAGCTGAAGCAAAGGATCGAGAAGATTGCCAATTTCGCAGCAGAATCCAGAAGCAACCAAAGAATTAGCATTGCTATTGTCATTTTTACCGTCGTATTTATATTGTGTCAGCTTCCTCTTGTTTCGGCTGTTGAGTATGATGATTCCCGTTATTCATTTAAAGAGGCCGAGCCTGTTTATGAGGATTTAAGCCGTTATTTTTCCGGATATGAAGGAACGTTTGTACTATATGATATGCAGCAAGATGAGTATCAGATCTATAACAAGGATCACAGCACAAGGAGGGTATCGCCTGACTCTACTTACAAGATATACAGCGCCTTGATTGGCCTTGAAACAAAAGCTATTTCAGAGCAGGATACGAGAATAGCATGGAACGGTCACAAGTACCCATATACCGAATGGAACAGAGACCAAACGATGCATACTGCTCTGCAGGATTCAGTGAACTGGTATTTTGAGAACATGGAGTCCAGAATCAAACGCAGTGAGATACAACACTATTTGAATCTTATCCAATATGGAAATACTAATATTTCTGGCAATTCTGAGCCTTACTGGCTGGAATCTTCACTTAAAATATCAGCGGTTGAGCAGGTTAAGCTGCTGCATGCGATGTATACAAATCAGCTCGGTTTTGACCGCAAGCATGCTCAGGCAGTTAAGAAAGCGATTCACATAGAAGATAAGGGCGATAAGGCGCTATTCGGTAAGACAGGAACAGGCACGGTTAATCAGAAGAATACGAATGGCTGGTTTATTGGTTATGTTGAGGATGAGGACAACTGCTACTTTTTTGCAACCAATATCCAGGATCATGGTCGTTCAAACGGCAGTACAGCCTCACAAATAACGTTACGGATATTAGAAGACAAAGGGATATATTAGTTAGAAGGATGTGACATCGTTGACGAAACAGGTACCAAAAATATCGGAATCCGAGTGGGAAGTCATGACAGTACTATGGGAAAGGGCTCCAAGAACAGCTGGCGAAGTCATCGATGCCTTGCAGCAGCGAACAGACTGGAAGCCCAAAACAATCCGAACACTGCTGGACCGGCTGGTCAAAAAGCAGGCAGTATCCATTAATCAGGATACAAAAGTATATACGTTTGCACCATTATTCTCTCAGTATGAATGTCAGCAGGCAGAGACGCAGTCCTTCGTTAAACGAATATACGGCGGTACAATGAAATCAATGCTTGTTCATTTTTTTGAAGACAATGCTGTATCAGACGAGGAGATTAAGGAGCTGCGCAGCTTATTGAACGAGAAAACGGATAAAAAGAAATAAGAGCACACAAAGCCGCGTAGAAGCGGCTCTTTGTGCTTTACTTTTGAACTAATGATGCTCACCGCTGTTGTTAGTGCCGCTGGTCGAGTTATTCTGTTCCGCTTCGGGCACTTCGACATCTCCCACGATGAGCTGCACAGTAGGCATGACTTCAGAACCTTGAGAAGAGGCCATCACTTGAAAGTAATATATACCATCCTGTGGTAAGACGATATCGGCTGTAAACATCCCATTATTGCTATGGATCGGTTCGATTGTTTCATGAAATGGCTCCTCCCTGTCGTCAGAACTCCATATATGAAACTGAATTACATCAGGATTATCTACATTGATGTCTCTCTGAACAAGTTTAGCAACATAGGACTGGGGTACACCTATCTGGATTGATTCTGGAACGGTAATTTCCGCTCTGAGCACATTTTCTTGCTTATACTTCTGAGCTGCATCTGCATCTACCGATGTACAAGCTGATAGTAACAAGGTCAATAGGATATAAGAGTAGATTAAGGACGACTTTTTCTTCATTATATACCGCCTATTCTTTGAATTACGCGTTAAAGAACTTTTTAAGCACAGGAACCCTTTTAATGATAAAGAAATCAATAAGACCAACAACGATGAGTGACACACCTACTAATGGAAAAAGAATCCCGAACACTGCAAGAATGATGAGCAGTCCTTTAATCTTGCCTGGACTTACGGAACGGGGAGCGCCCATCTTACCGTTAGGTTTACGCTTCCACCACATCAAAAAGCCAGTAAATACAATACCTGCAATGCCTATACATACAACAAGCCCTATAATTTGGTTTAATAAACCGAATTCTAACCCTTTATGGAGCGTAATTCCCCAGGCCATTAATTTGCCAATGGGCTCATAGTTTTCATACCGATAATCAGCAAGGACTGCACCGCTGTACTGATCAATATGAACCGTTGCTTCATCTCGAGCCTTAGGTGGAAAAACCGATAAAGTATATACACCTTCAGGTGTTTTTGGAAAAATGACTTCATAAGTCGGATAAATCTCAAGGTTACTAGCGATACTTACAACTTGATCTATGGATAGCTGGACTTCTTTTACCGTTGATGCAGGAACATCTAGATTCTCAGCAGCCCATGGAACATCTGCGATATCTTTAGTTTTTAGCCCACTTGAAGGAGCATTTCCAACCCAGATGGACGGCGGATATCCGACTCCTGTATTTGTCGCAATGGTCTGCACTTTGGTCCCCCAAAATCCAGACCATAAGAGACCTGTAATGATAAGAAAAATCATCGCCGCCGATATCCAGAAGGCGGGAACAGCATGTAAATCCCTTAATAATGTTTTTCTTGTGGTCTTAAATCGGGGGATGAGTATACCTCTCCATTTACTCTTATCTCTAGGGAACCATAGGTAAAGCCCTGTGAATACTAAAATCAATGCCCAGCATGCTGCTAATTCAACAATACGATCCCCTGTCGTGCCTAGCATCAACTCACCGTGAAATTCTTCGATCCGATCCATTAGTCTGCTTTTATCATTCATATCTCCTATAATTTCAGCAGAGTAAGGATCCACAAACACGGTATACGTTTCATTGTTTTGGTTGATTTTTACTTCGGCAGATCGTGTCGCTTCCTCGCCAGGACGGTATTTTACGACCCTTGCATCTGGATAGTTGCTCATCACTTTCTCAATGAGTAAGGAAGGAGGGAGCTTGCTGCCTTCATCATTTACAACGTATAAATCACGATACATCCATTGTTCCATTTGAGGTTTGAATAAATATACAGATCCTGTAACTGCTAAGATAAAAATAAATGGGGCGAAGAAGAGTCCTGCATATAAATGCCATCTCCATAAGGTTTGGTAAATGGATGCGTTTTTTTGCTTACCTGTCACTATTGCTTGTTTAACGCTGCCTTTCATTAAGTTGCTCCTGTCCCTATATAATTTTTAACTTAACTCAAGCTATTATAGTTGAATTGATAAGCTGAGAGTATGACTCCAATGGGCTATTCAGGAAGTATGTTTAAATCGTGAATCAGATAAAATTAAGAATATTGTCCATGTAATCAGAGGATGTTGAATGGCTATGAGCGCTTAGCTTCTATATAATAAAGCACAAATTACGAGAAAGAGAGGAATTTGGATGAGCGCCAGATTACGTATCCCATTGGAAGAATCATGGATCTTTCAGGCAGATTTAAAGAACGAGGGAGAGGAACTAAAATGGCATGAAGGCGGCCCGCCTCAAGGAGAGAACGTCATGATTCCACATACGTGGAATGTTCAAGACGGACTGCAGGAGTTTCGGGGTACAGGGTGGTACAGTTGTAGCTTTTATGCTCCACCTGAATGGGAGAACAAATTAATTCGTTTGCAATTTGACGCGGTTTATCGTGATGCGGCTGTATGGGTAAATGGGCAAAAGGTGGGGGTACATATCAATTCTGGTTACACCTCATTTGTATTAGATATCTCAAATGCTGTCTCCTATGGAGAAAACAACAGGATCGTTGTATCGGCAAATAATGAAAATAGTCAGACAGCCCTTCCCGTAGGCAACAGCTTTGATTGGGCGGATGATGGCGGAATAATTCGTGGAGTATCCCTTATTGTTAGCGGACGCAGAGCAATGGATTACAGCAAAATACAGGCCGTTCCTGTAATTAGTGATGAAGCAAACGGGCGTAGCTGCTCTTACGGTTTAATATCAGGAGAGATTCGTTTATGGGAAGAAGAACAGAGTGAGTCGAACAACAGCACTTTTGGACTTAAGGTAACAGTAACCAGTGAAGAGGGCTCCACAATTTCAGAAACATGGGAATTAACCAGCAATGCAGGCATATTACGCTTTGAAAATTTAAAGGTGGAGGGTCCCAAGCTGTGGCATTTTGATCATCCTCATTTGTATAAGGTTAATCTTGCTTTGTACTTGGATGATGAGCTTTCCGATGAGGAATCCATAGAGGTTGGCTTCAGAGAAATTCAGTCAGATGGCAATACATTACTACTCAATCGAGAGCCAGTCCGACTTATGGGGGTTGAATGGATGCCGGGATCTCACCCGGATCGAGGCATGGCCGAAACGCTTAACGAGCTTGAGGAAATGCTCCGACATATGAAAGAAGCAAATTGCGTAATAACCCGTTTTCATTGGCAGCAAGATAGCAAGCTACTAGAATGCTGTGACCGTAATGGTCTATTGGTACAGGAAGAGATTCCGCATTGGCAAACGCCGTATGATCCAGACGATGAATGGCTTCAGACGTCTATGCAGCATGCCCGTGAAATGATTAATCGACACTATCATCATCCATGTATTTATGCATGGGGACTGGGTAACGAGATAAATGGACAATCTCCCATCACAGTTCGTTATTTTGAAAAATTGAAGGCGCTTGTTCGCGGTTTAGATGACACCCGATTTATTAACTACGTTTCCAATACGGTACATGAGGATCCCTCTACTGACACCACGGGTGTAGGTGATGTTATTATGTGGAACGATTATATTGGGACTTGGCATGGAGATCTAGATCGACCTGCTGTAATCGAAGCCATTACAGAAGCATATAAGAATAAACCTGTAATTGTAGCAGAATATGGACTATGTGAACCAGCTTATGCGGGAGGAGACGAACGACGTCAGGAAATTCTAATAGAGAACACGATAGAATACCGGAAGCATTCTGGTATTGCAGCACTGATATACTTTAGTCTGAATGATTATCGAACACAGATGGGCGAAGCTGGTGAAGGCATGCTGCGACAACGTGTACACGGTTCCATGTATTTGGACGGTACGCCTAAGCCATCATATGAAACCTTACGTCAGTTGGCTTCACCGATCCATGTATCCATAAATTTGTACAATAAAGAAGGAAGTATGGCAGTAATTATAGATACTGCAAATGACATTCCGTCTTACAGAATATCCGGATATACCATAAAGCTTACTGATCCATTTGGTAACTGTTACGAAAAAGATATACCACAATTAGAGCCTGGTGAGCAATGCGTGTTACATTTTATGGATGTACCTCATATCGACATGGAAGAAATCATACTGGATGTTCAGAGACCGACCGGATTCTCGGTAACAAGCGGTCCATTGACCAAGTATACGGGACATTTTACAGATCACCATTTGGTTCAGTAATTCGGTCTCTTAACTACTTACAATTATCAACCTTTTGGGATGCTCCGATATTCGGTCGGCGAGCATCCCATTATTTTTTTGAACAATCTTGAGAAATAATAGGGGTCCTTTATACCGACAGCTCCGGCTATTTCCTTCACGCTTTTATCCGATAAGGATAACATTTGTCCAGCTCGCTGCATCTTGAGTCTGAGATAGAACTCAATTGGAGGCACGCCAGTTTCCTTGTTGAACAAGTAAATCAAATGTTGTTTAGATAAGCCTAAATGACGTGCTAATTCCGGAAGCGTCAGAGACTCTGTCATACGATCCGTCATGAATTGCACAGCTTGTTCCAAATAGCGTTCACTTTTATTATCCTGAAGTGTATGCATTAAACTAAATCCTACGTGACTAATTAAATGGCGGATACACTGGGATACATAAATCTGATTGTTCATGGCATACGGTTTATCTGATAACATGTCGTAACATTGTTCAAAGTCATCGACCCACCTAGAATGCAAGTTTAATGTAAAAGGGAGGGGCCCCGCATCTAAAGAATAAGCTCGAATAAGAGATTCTGCGTCTGTCCCTGTAAGGTGCATCCAATAAATGGTCCAAGGATTTTCATGAGATGCACCATATCGATGCGGGGTGTCCGCTGGAATAACGATAAGTTGTCTGGGTTGAACTGGTACGGATTTATTGGTTTCCACCCAGCCTTCTCCTTTGACACAATAGATGAGGATATGAGATTGAGATCCTTTGGGTCTTTGTCTGTAATGAAATTTTGCAGCAGGAAAAAAGCCGATATCACTTATATGGAAGTGACGTGTTAATGCATTATTTTGTAATTCTTTGAGCACAAATTCGGGTTGTATAAAAATCTTTTCCTCTTCAAATCCATCTGACTTCAATTTCCGGTCCGCCTCGAACATATACATCCTCTTCTCTAAGAATATTATTAAATATTATCATGGAATTGTAGAAATCAGTAACTTATAAGCTTCTCTCCAACAAGGCACCAACTTGTTTAGCCATAACTTGTGGTGGATTGGCATCTCATTTTTGATCAAACATTTAATCATATTATTTCGTTTATACTACGAAGGCAATCCTGTATTGATAACGAACTTGAAAGAAGGGATATAAAACTGAAAAAGCCTATTATGTTAATGAGTAATTTAATTCTATGTGGTGCCATATTGGCGGCATGTGGATACAATGAGCCGACAGCTCCTGTTACTCAAGGAAGTGAATTTCAAGAATATACTCCATCAATGGAGACTGATATATCAAGTGAATTGAAATCCCAGTTTCCCGATAATGGATATAGTATTGAACTTGACACAGTTCAAGAAGAACTCTCAGTTCGAGCCCAAATTAACACAGATCACGGAGTTCTTTCCGTTGTTTCAACAGGCACAGAAGAAGTCGGCCATATAACAACGCCGAGTGTTTTTGGAGCTGAAGGAGATGTTACCTTTAGAGGGAAGTACAATGTTGTGCTAAGTACCGACGGCTCTGCACAAGTGATTAAAGAATTTAAAGATCTTATCTTTGTACAGAAATCTGATGAGCCAATCACGTTTGATGTAATTCCTTTTGAGAAGGCAGAGGTATACTTATTAACTCCTGAGTACATGGCAACGAGGGGAACGAATTCATATGTATTTGGAATTAATAAAGAAAATGGAGAAGCATTTCCCATTACTTTTAATTACGGCAAAAATGTAAGAGAAGCCATTAATTACGCAGTAGATCACTTCCCGCAAAATGAAAGCGAAAAATTGGTTGTAATGACTAGAAATAATGAAGGAGAGAATCAAGAGTCTGAAATTAAAAAATTCACATTTACCTTGGATTTAGATAATAAACAATTCATCTTAGAAACGGATACATAGCTATATTAACAAACGCCGGACTAGACTAGCGTACGATGAAACTTTGGATTTAGCATTTTCGGGATGCGAACAGCCGGATAATATTCTGGCAAAATATAAGTTTGCGAATGCTTCTGGACCATGGTTTATCAAGCGATCGAAGACTGACAATTGACAAAGGTTATTCCTATAGATATAATTACCAATAATTTCAAATCATTTAAATGTGCTGATTAGAATTAGTAGAAGCCATGAGACCTTTCAGAGAGCCGTTGGTTGGTGCGAAACGGCAGGTTCGATTGCTTTGAACTCGTCTATGAACAGTTTTCCTGACATGTAGGGGAAACCGGGTTTCCGCCGTTACAAGGATAGATGGTGATGGCCATCGAAGGAGTTCATTTCACCCCAGTGGAATGAAATTAGAGTGGTACCGCGGGTTCAACCTCGTCTCTATTGCAGAGACGGGGTTTTTTTGTTGGCGAAATTCCGGGTTTCGCCAACCCCGCTTGATATAGATATTCCATTAGATTAAGAGGAGGAGCTCAACTGATGAAGCGTAACATTATTGTATTAGACACCACTTTACGTGACGGTGAGCAAGTGCCAGGGGCCAAATTGAACATGCAGCAAAAGGTTGAATTTGCACAGCAGCTAAAGCGCCTGAAGGTCGATATTATCGAAGCCGGATTTCCGGCATCTTCCCAAGGGGATTTTCAAGCGGTGAGGGAAATTGCCCGTACGGTGGGAGATAGCGTGTCGGTCACGGCACTTGGCAGGGCAGTAAAAAGTGATATCGATGCCGTCTACGAGAGCATCCGCATCGCGCAGCAGCCGCTCATTCATATCGTGCTGGGATCCTCGAATATTCATGTGGAGAAGAAATTCAACCGCTCCAAGGAAGCTGTCCTGCAGATGGGTGTAGACGCAGTTCGTTATGCCAAAACCTTGCTGCCGCAGGTACAGTATTCAACCGAAGACGCATCGAGAGCGGATTATGAATATTTGTGGATGATGATCGAATCGGTCGTGAAGGCAGGAGCAACGATCATTAACGTGCCGGATACGGTCGGATATGCGGAACCGGATGAATTCGGCGAGTTGATCCGCAAGCTGAACGAGCGGCTTATGAATCTGAATCCTGAGGTCTTACTTAGTGTGCATTGCCATAATGACTTGGGATTAGCAACTGCCAATACACTAAGTGCAATCAAGAACGGTGCAGGAAAAATCGAATGCACGATCAACGGCTTGGGCGAACGGGCGGGCAATACTTCGCTTGAAGAAGTTGTCATGGCACTCAAGGTTAGAGAAGCGCGTTACCAATGCGGCACGAACATCCAAACCACCGAGCTGCTGCGAACGTCGAGGCTGTTGACTTATTTGACGGGACTGGATGTCCAAGTAAACAAGGCTATCACCGGGGAGAATGCTTTCGCCCATTCCTCGGGTATTCATCAGGATGGCTTGCTGAAGGATAAACAGGTATATGAGATCATGTCGCCGGAAGAAGTGGGGGCAGATAGTATGGAGTTGATATTAACGGCTCGATCAGGCCGCCATGCATTCAAGCATGCGGTGCAGCAGCTGGGCTTCGATCCCGGTGAAGGCGAGGAGCTGGAGCAGCTGTTTCAGCGTTTTCTTGAATTGGCTGACGCCAAGAAGGAAGTATATGATCATGATCTGTTCTATTTGGTATCGGAGCATCGAGAGCAATCGGCAAGCAGCCGGCAGCTCTTTGAACTGCTATCGTTCCAAGTCGTAACAAACGATGAGTGTCCAACCGCAGCATTCACGCTGCGCAAAGGCGATTCGGTAATGAGGGGCAGCGCCGTCGGCGATGGTCCCATCGACGCTTTGTTTCGCGGGATAAAAGCACTGGCAGAGCTGGACGTCAGCTTGAAGCACTATAAGATCAACAGCATTTCTAGAGGCACCGAAGCGGTTGGACGGGTCAACATTCAGCTTGAATATGGCGGCAAGACCTATGCCGGCCGCGCGATGGATACTGATATTATCAAAGCCAGCGCTCAGGCGTTCTTGAACGGAATAAACGCTGCGCTGCTGGATACGGTATACGCTCAAGAGGATTCCGCGAGCGGTGAGGTCATGTTATGAAAATATTTGTAGCTGGAGCTGCAGGTGTAATTGGACGGTTGCTTCTACCCAGATTAGTGCAGGCTGGACATGAAGTCATTGGAATGACCCATAGACCGGAGCGCAAGCCATTCATTCAAGCAATGGGGGCAAAAGCGGTCATTGTTGATGCATATGAACGGAATGATATTCTAGCTGTTATCGTGGAAGAACGTCCCGATGTTGTCATTCATCAGCTTACTTCGCTTAGCAATTGGGATCTCGAGGAGAATGCCAGGATACGAATAGAAGGGACCAGAAATTTGGTGGATGCAGCCAAGGCTGCAAATGTTAGCCGATTCATTGCACAAAGCATCTCTTGGGCTTATGAGCCAGGTGATCATCCTGCTTCGGAAGAGGTTCCCTTGGATGTTCAGGCACCTTTGCCGCGGAAATCAACTATTGATGGTATTGTTGCACTTGAAGAGGCCGTAGCTGAAGTGCAGAGCCACGTAATTCTCCGGTATGGAATGCTCTATGGACCTGGAACCTGGTACGACAAAAAAGGAGTTATGGCAGAAAAAGCGCTGCAAAGGCAGGTCCCTGCAACCGACGGAATTACTTCCTTCCTGCATGTGGAGGATGCGGCAAATGCAGCTATGCTGGCATTAGAATGGCCTAGCGGCCCGGTAAATATCGTGGATAATGAGCCTGCTGCTGGAATACAGTGGCTGCCAGTTTATGCTGATGCTCTGCAAGCCCCTTCCCCGGAATATCAAGCGAAAATCGACAGGGGCGCGCGCGGGGCATCGAACTCCAAAGCGAAAAATGAATATGGCTGGGTTCCTAAATACCCGACATGGAGATCCGGATTTGCACAGAGCTTGAGATCACGATCGTATTAAAATCGTGCTAGCGGGGGAAACGAATTCTTTTCTTTTTGGTAACGGATTGAAATTGCTCCTCTAAGTAGATCCCTTATAGCCGTGAGGTTTCCCTGCGAACGATCTATCGTGACATGGATGCAATTAATCAAGCGGGTATCCCAATTGTGTCTTTCGCCGGATCGGAGGGCGGGTATGAGATTATGCAGGGCTACCGATTGGAAAAGCAGGTATTATCTTTGGAAGATTTCTCAGCAATCTGCTCCGCCTTACGCGGAGTGCGTTCCGCGACGGATCATTTGGAAATCGATCGATTAATTGAAAGAATCGGTGCGTTAATGCCTGGGCAAAAAACATTATGTGGATCTCGATTTCAAGCCGGCACCAAACGATAAAGCGCACATGGGCCCTATACATCAGGCGATCAAAGATCGTCAATATGTTTCATTCACATACTTGGATAATAAAGGTACGGAGACGAATCGCAAGCTGGAACCGATGGGTCTTTTTCTCAAGGGATATACTTGGTATTTGTGCGGCTATTGCCTGACTCGAATGGACATCTGCGTATTTCGACTGTCCCGTATAGGAGACCTGAAGATCTTAACAGAACATTTAGTGAGACGAGACTTCACGCTGCAAGATGTTGAAGAGCAGTTTATGCACAGAGTCGATTTCAAAAAATTGCAGGTGGTACTCATTTTCCAACCCGAGATAAAAACCCGGGTGCGTGATGAATTCGGCTTCGACCAAATGATTGTAAATCCTGATGGAACCTTGTCATTAACCACCTATTTTTCATCAATGAAACGAGCGATTCAGAAAATTTTAAGCTACGGATATATGGTAAAAGTGCTGGAGCCCCCGGGATTAATTTCGAACATACAGCATCAAATTCAGATGATGGCTCAGCTCTATGAGCGATGAGAATGAAGAACCTCCTAAAAAAGCTACTAGAATGAATAGCTAATTTTGGAGGTTTTATTTATTGTGAGATACAAAGTTATGTTAATTGTATGGGATATAGCAGATAGCACGAAGGTTGAGTACTCGTTATCCGATCATGGCAAAACTCTAAGCTCGGTGTTAAACGATATGTGCAAATGGGGCTTCACGCATATCGAATTTACGAAACAACCGGAAAACGATTGAATAACATAGGGAAGCGGATATATATATCCGTTCCATATCTTTAAGCAAACTGGCTCATGCACTTACTTACGATAGCCTCGTTTTAAGATAATAACACAAAAGGCAGCGCAGCTAGGACAACTGCCTTTTGTGTATGAATATGACGAATATTTAATGAGAACAAGGTTCTAAGCCATTAAGTAGCCGTCGTAACCGGCCGGCATCCTGCTGCATACACAACACTGTTGCGGATCAATTGCCGGAAGGGCTCTGGCTCGAATGAGCGAGCGTCATGACCTGGCTGCAGGTAGATGATTTTGCTCAATCCAAAACCATTCTCCCACGCAGCGGGGTATCGACGGCCTTGATATTCGTATTCCAGAAATACCTTCACAGGAGCAAAGGGGTCGAACTCAACGACGTAAGGCTCCTCCCCCATAACAAAATCTGGTACTCCTTCAAGCAAAGGATGTGTCGGTTCTATGCCGTGGTAGCTCAAAATCTGATAAGGTGGATGTGTAATGAATTTCGCCCCTATCATCTGTGCTAATTCAGAGCTCCGCTGAAGGGAGATCCCGTTATGAATTACCAGTATGCCTCCCCCTCCTGCAACGAAGGTGATTAACCCTGCGGTTTGTTCGGTTGTCAAATCCCTCAGCCAGCAGTCCGTATAGGAAATAACGACGTCAAATTCATCTCTCGACAGCTCCTTCAAGGAATCATAATCTTCCGTAACGGTTAGATTAGTGGATTCACCGATGATCTGCACAAGCTGCTGACGAGCCGGCTCTAATGGATGCCAAACATCCACACCGTTATCACCTATTAGAAGGGCATTGATTCTTTTGTTCATTGTGTTTTCTCTCCTTTTCATGTCTAAATAATTGAAATACACTAATGATGTCGCAGAACATCGTAAAAAGACGCAGTTATGCGAGATTTTTTTTTGGAGGAATAATTATGGAGCTGGAGACATTGTGGATGGATTATCATGAGCAAATACGTCACTTTGTTCATAAGAGGATTCGTGAGCATAACGATGCTGAAGACATCGTACAGGACGTATTCATCATGGCTTCTCAAGGCTTAGCGCAGCTTAAGGACGAAGAAAAATGTCGCGCTTGGATTTATCAGATCGCTCGTAACCGAATCGCGGACTATTACCGCAGGCATAGAAGGACCGAGGAGCTGACGGACATGGCAGAGCCGGAAAAGGATGAAGCCTGCTATAGCGCCCGGGAGGCGATAGAGGGAATGAAGTCCATCTTACAGAAGATGCCTGACAAATACCGAGAAGCAGTCGAGTTAGCTGACTTAAAGGGAATGCCTCAAAAAGAGCTTAGTGAGTTTCTAGAACTCTCATATTCCGGGACTAAATCAAGAGTTCAGCGGGGCCGTGAGATGATCAAGGCGATGATGACCAGCTGCTGCGAAATTGAAACCGATCGGTACGGCAATATTATCGAGTACCGTGTTGTGAAGGACGAACCTGTGCCGGCAAGAAGAACGAAGAGATAAAGTCTGATACTCAGCTATTATGTAAAAGAAACAAGAACTTGATGGCTCCTCCGATAAGATAATTATCTAACTGATGGACCGGATACAATGTCTAAATCTTGCTGTCTTACTCCGTATTCCTATGTCCCGTTAAAGGTGTGTGATAAATTAATAAAAAATAGATCTTAAAGGAGATGTGAGCTTGTTATGCATACGGTAATTGAACCCAAAATTCTTTACTTTGGCACCTCAGTCGTGCTTATAAGTACGATGAATGAAGACGGAACGCCCAATCTTGCTCCGATGTCCTCTGCCTGGTGGCTCAATCAATCGTGTATGCTCGGTATGAGCAGCAAGTCTCAAACCGTTCAGAATTTGATCCGTGAGCACGAATGTGTACTTAATCTCCCTTCCATTGACTTGATTCCTTCGATTGATCGGCTCACCCTATTAACAGGTCGTACTCCAGTACCCGAATCCAAAGCATTGAGGGGTTATACGTATGAAGCGGATAAATTCGGTGTCGCAGAGTTAACCCCGCTTCCGTCACAACTTGTCTCAGCACCACGTGTGAAAGAATGCCCTGTCCATCTGGAGGCCAAATTTGTGAAGATACATCCATTCGAGCAGCCTAGTTCCCTTGTCGCCATTGAAGTGCATATTGAAAAAGTTCATATCGAAGATTCGCTTCTAATGAATGCGAACTCAAATTATGTCGATCCTTCAAAATGGAATCCAATGATTATGAATTTCTGCGAATATTTCGGTCTAGGCGAGCAACGATCTGCATCAAAATTAGCACCGGTATTCGGACCTGAATCTGTAGAGTAGGCTTGAATTATAGCAAAGGGGGAGACTGGAATGAAGACGATCAAGTGCATGATGGATCACCTGTACTGGGCAGATGAGCAAATAATGGACGCGCTCGAGGAGAGTGAAATGAAGGAAAAGGACCTTCTGAAGCTGGTTCGTCACGTCGCGGTCGCAGAGCAAGTCTGGCTGTCCCGATTACAGGGAAAGGGCAGTGCGCAGTATTCCTTATGGGAAGAAGAGGAAGATCTTACGGCAATCCGGACAATGTTCAAAGAAAACGCCGAGCAATATCGTGTCTATATCGAAGGTCTCGAGGAATCGGAGCTGGACGAGATGATCAACTATACGAACCAGGCGGGAATTCCATTCAGATCGTCTGTCCGGGACATATTGTTACAGGTTCTCTTGCATGGGCAATATCACCGGGGACAGATCAACCGGGCACTTCGGAGTGAATCGGCTGAGCCTGTCCAAGTCGATTACATCACGTTCGTGAGGCTCTAGCACGATCTATTTATTCATTAACCAATCATTAATTGTGAATTTGTTAAATCGTTATTTTCTTACATTCAGAATAATAGGAGATAAAAGCGATGGGGAGATTAGAAATTGTAAAAGCTAAATTTGAAGATGGCAAAATAATATCATTATTAATACAAGAGTCCTTTAAGCGACAAGCTGAGTTATTAAACATATCCGAGTCAGATTACCCAGATTATGTTGCATTCGAGACTGAAGAAATGGCTAGAAATAGAATTGCTAACACGCATGTGAAAATTTTATTTATAGATACTGAGCCTATGGGAACAATTGGTTCGTATATGGTGGATGAAGTCGGATATATTGAAAGACTAGCTATTCTTCCAAGATTCCGCGGGAATGATTATGGTAAACGCTTATTGGAGAAGACAGAAACGGAACTATTCAATAGTGGATGTAAGGTTATCAATTTATCGATTGTTGCGAGTTTTGATAGATTACAAAAATACTATGAGCAAAATGGATATCAGTGTAATGAGAAAAAAAGATATCCATTCTTACCCTTTGATGTGCAATATTTAAGTAAAAACATCAAACAACCAAACTTACGTTAACTACGTTTACTCGGCAGGTATTACTGCTTTTTTAATGTGTCGGTACAAGCTCTTGTCTTAAACCAAGGAGAAGAGCTTGTACCCATTGCCGATTAGGTATATAACTGATTGGTTTGACCTTTTTAACATTAAAAAAGATTTTTGGTAATTTTCTGAGTTAGATGCTCAATTCTCGGTATCATTGCGGCATCATCAACTAATGAAAGTTTATGAGTTTTAAACAGTTGAATTTTCTTCAACTGATAATAATCGTTTAGAATTTGTTGAACAGTTAGTTGGTTTAACATTAGATATTTAATATCTAACATTCCTCTCAAAATTTCATCCTGCATAATTAAAAGTTTACCGTTCAAATCATTAAAAATCCCTTTTTGAATTCCTTCCTTGTAAAAAGCTAATATTTTATCTTCACGCTGCTTTACAGCAACCTCAAATCGACCGTAACAATCTGGGTAACTAGTTTCGAGTTCTTTAATGAAGACATCCGAGAAGTATACGATTAGAGAGACAGATTGTTCAAACATTTGCTGAAACCGAGCACCGTAACTTTGTTCTGAATCCATCGAATTAAATGTTAAATCATTCATGTATTCTATAAAACCATCAACTATGAACCCGATAATCTCTTCTTTTGTAGAAAAATACTTATATAAAGTTGCTC
The DNA here is from genome assembly GCF_000732325.1 of Paenibacillus sp. TCA20. Taxonomy (GTDB): domain Bacteria; phylum Bacillota; class Bacilli; order Paenibacillales; family Paenibacillaceae; genus Paenibacillus; species Paenibacillus urinalis. Next base: position 257,005 of record NZ_BBIW01000005.1, on the reverse strand, counting down.
GGCTTATTTCCATTAATTTAGCTATTTCATCCATTCGAACGGATTGAAGCCCATGCTTACGCAAATAAGGGAGCAACTTCGTTATATACTTAGCTCGATTTTGATACTTCTTATCCGGCTTATTTACATGGTTGTTCAGATTATATTCCCCCTCAACTCTATTATAACCTGAATTATAGCCATGTATATAATTAAGATACAAAGTAGACAAAAAAGATATAATTTGTTTACCTTGTAAAAATAATGTGATATGCTGTTTCTCGAAATTAATTAATCCATAGAGAGGATAATTCAAATGAGAACGCAGAAACTTGGAAACAGTGATCTTTTCGTTTCATCGATCGGTCTGGGTATGATGGGAATGTCTCCGGGTACCTATGGGACTATAAATGACGAAGAGTCAATTAAGACTGTTCATCGGGCCTTGGATCTAGGTGTAACGCTTCTTGATACAGCTGATACTTATGGCAATGGACATAACGAGGAACTACTGGGAAAGGCACTAAAAGGTAGAAGAGAGCAAGCTATCGTCGCTACTAAGTTTACGTTCGGACCGAATTGGGAGTTTATCGGAGGACACCCTGATTACGTAAAGAAAGCAATTGATGAAAGTTTGAGACGCCTCAATCTCGATTACATCGACTTGTATTATCAACATCGTGTCGATCCAAACGTTCCGATTGAAGAAACAGTAGGTGCGATGGCTGATCTAGTTAAAGCGGGCAAGGTTCGCTATTTAGGACTTTCAGAAGCAGATCCGGCTAACATCCGTCGAGCACATTCGGTGCATCCAATTTCTGCTCTTCAAACGGAATATTCTTTATGGAGTCGAGATGTGGAAGAAGAAATTCTGCCTACTGTAAAAGAACTGGGCATCACATTTGTGGCTTATAGTCCTCTGAGTAGAGGGTTCATCACAGGTGAACTTCGAAACTTTGAAGATTTTAAAGCTGATGATATGCGTCAATATTTACCGCGCTTCCAAGGTGAAAACTTCCAAAAGAATGTTGATATCGTGGACAAACTTAAAGAAATCGCGCAAGAGAAGAATTGCTCAGTTGCACAACTAGCGATCGCTTGGACGATATCTAAGGGAGCCGTACCAATTCCAGGTACGAAGCGCCGAACATATTTAGAAGAAAATGTAGGGGCAATTGAAATTGAGCTTACTACAGAGGACATAAAACGAATTGACGGTGTTAGCCCAACTGCGTTTGGTGGGCGGTATTGATCGGGATTATATTTATGATTACCTGTTTCAGGGTGATTTTGTCTACAAAATGCAGTAAGATAGGACATGCTTCAATTGTATACAGAATAGATAAGGACCTCTCACCATGATGGTGAGGGTCCCTTTTTTTGGATTGATATAAAGAAGTGAAATTCCGTTAAGTGATTGTAAGACCTCCACTTGCATATCCCGCAACAGTTGTAGCCACATCAATTCCGGCAGTGACTGATGCTGAGAAAACCATAAGCAGTCGGTCACCGGCGGTAACAGGAATACTCAGCCCTGTAGTTAAACCGCTGGATATCGTGCCCAGTGCCAGGACGCCGGTCAGTGGTGGGGCCAAGGTTACCACTGCACCCGGTACAGCTGTAAAGGTGTTATCAGGTGTAGTCGAACGGAATAATTGTGCTGTAATAGTTACTGTAGATCCAACCAAGCTAAGTCCAGCTGTTGTACTGAAATAAGCGGCCAGTGAAGTAATCGTTCCTGCACGGGGTGCCGAGAAGGCAAAGTTAAGCAAAGTGCCTGCTGCGCCTGTGAGATCAATAATCCCTCCGGTAACACTTACCCCTGTAGAACTGCTGCCAAAACCAACTAAGCTGGAGGTATTCAATAGTCCACCTAACACAGTAGTCAATGCAGCTGGAAGTCCTGATGCATAAGGAATGATTGATCCAGAACCTGCCGCTCCCGTGGCTCCCGTTACACCTGCTAAGCCCGTAGCTCCAGTTACCCCTGTTGCACCAGGTAATCCGGTAGCTCCAGTAACTCCCGTTGCACCAGTTAAACCGATAGCTCCAGTTTCTCCAGTTGCACCTGTTGAACCAGTGGCCCCGGTTACTCCTGTTGCACCAGGTAAGCCCGCAGCTCCAGTTTCTCCTGTTGCACCTGTTGAGCCAATGGCCCCGGTTGCCCCCGTTGAACCTGGTAATCCGGCAGCTCCAGTTTCTCCAGTTGCACCTGTTGAGCCAGTGGGCCCGGTTACTCCCGTTGAACCTGGTAATCCGATAGCTCCAGTTACTCCTGTTGCACCTGTCGAGCCAGTGGGCCCGGTTACTCCCGTTGAACCTGGTAATCCGGCAGCTCCCGTTTCTCCTGTTGCACCTGTCGAGCCAGTGGGCCCGGTTACTCCCATTGCACCAGGTAAGCCCGTAGCTCCGGTAGCCCCAGTTACGCCAGTAGCTCCAGCGATGCTTGGAATTTCACCCAGCAATTCAGAAGAAACCAAACGATGGGCTGCTACCAAAGAGCCTGTACTGCTCTTACCCCATACGGATACTTGAATAGGATCATTCAGCGTCGCAGTTGTAGTAAAAGTAAACTCGAACGCATCAAAATTAGCAAAATAGTCATTGTTCATTACTTCATTTGGTGCAATGTTAATTGACTCACTGACATACAAAGTCCTCATTCCACCATCCATGTAATACCCTTGAATGAGTACAGATGAAGCTGTTATATCGCTGCGGTTATCAATGCTGATGGTAACTAACTGAGTCGGTCTTACGCCGTTTACAGCATTATTCTCTATCGGCCCTGTTGATAAAAAGCTCATCGTTACATCTCCTCTTTTGAGTAGATTTTGTCTGTTAGATGTCCTTAAGTGTTTTTTCGTGCACTACCACACGATGTGCTTCAACCAATTGTCCAGAAGCTTGTTTACCCCACACGGAAACTCCTACTTCTTCCAAGCCTTCCATGCTTGTTTCAAAAACAAATTCATACGCATCTAAATCCGCAAAATAACTTCTAGTCACTACTTCGTTAGGTGCAATACTGATGACTTCATTCACATACAGTGTTCTCGATGTACCAAGCGCATACCCCTGGACGGATACGGTTAGAGAGTCCACTGCAGCACGACTTACCAATCTAATTGTGACCTGTTGTGTCGGTCTAACCCCGGAAACGGGATTGTTTTGTACCGGCCCCGTTGATAAAATAGCCATTTCCCCATCCCACCTTATATGACCACTTATACTAGCTGTATTTGCTATTAAGCCACATAACAGTATTATTCAAAGAATAAACCAGCGGTGTGGACTGAAATACTGGAATATTTGAATATCCGCAATTGAGCGGAGACTTCAATAATGTGACATCTGCAGGGAATGATATCAATTTAGAGCACTCTGTGAGAAGCCCAACGCGATTTAATTAGCTATGATATAAAGACAAGGAGGTAATGATATGCACGCTTGGGAAGCAATAGATAAGACGCTGACATATATTGAGGAACATTTAACAGAAGAGATTCGTACAGAAACGCTGGCTGATGCAGCCTGTCTTTCACCGTTTTATTTTCAACGATTATTTAAGCGATTAGTAAGAAAACCGGTACAGGAATATATAAAACTCCGCCGCCTGGCCAAAGCAATAAATGCACTGAACAATCCAAAGCTACGAATTCTGGATGTTGCATTAGAATACGGATTCTCCAGTCATGGAAACTTTTCGAGAGCATTTAAGGAGATATATCAAATGACTCCCGAAGAATATAAGAGGGATCTGCCGCTCTTAAATACCTTCAACAGACCGGAAATTTCAGCTCATTATGTGCTGGTTGATGAAAATGTCCCTTTGATCGTAGGGAATATGGTTATAGAAATTCAAAAGAAATTACTGAAAGAACCTGAAGTATACTTTGGCTTAGAAGCAGAAGTAAATATTGCAAATCAGATTCCAGTTGGTGAAAGTACGGGGATTGATATTCCGGGACAGCTGTGGAGAGCATTTCAATCCCAGAAAAATGAGATAGCAGATTCTATTAACGGTGATGTTGAAATGGCAATGTCTCATATGGCGAACCTAGAAAAAGGAACCTTCCTTTACTTTGTCGGTGGATTAGCCACATCAACGAATAGAAGTGTAAGTGATGATATCGTTAAACAAATTCTTCCTGCTGGCGAATATGTTGTATGTAGGATTGAAGCAGAGTCCTTCGAAGAGCTTGTTACCACCGCATTGAATCAGGCAAATAAATATTTGTTTGAGACGTGGTTGAGTAACCATGAAATCGAAACACATCCGTTCTCTGCCGAAAAATATTACAAGGAAAATCCAGAAATGAACTGTATGGAAATTTGGGTGCTTCGTTTGTGATGCTAGATAAAATAGTTACAAAAAAGTTAAGAAATTATAACAAATTTTCAGTATTTATTTTTGACACTTCAGCATGTGGTAAGTAAATCCAACTAAAAAGATACTAAATGAAATATAGATATATTGACCTAATATAATTCAGGTTGATATTTAATGTTAAAGATATATTTAATTCTGATATTTAGCTAATAATTAGCCTTAATATATAAAAAAACATTTAGTTCATAGATTTTTTTGTAATAGTTGTTGTAGTTATATTCTACTATGTAAAGTGTGGGTGTTTTAAGTCCTAAGTCCGATGAAATTTAGCTATATACTAGAATACAATGAGTTCAGTTTATGGCTTTTGAAGGATTTAAAACTTAACAAACCTATTACATCAGGAGGTTCTACAACATGAAGGTTACAAAAATGATACTATCTGGAGCTGTTGCATCTGCATTGCTCTTCGGCTCAGTAAGCCTGCCAGTATTCACAAGCCAATCTTATGCAGCAGCAACAACCAAAGAGGTGCTATACGGAGTTAACCTGCGAGAGACAGCAAGTACTTCTTCTTCTGTTATTCGATTGCTTAAAAAGGGCGAGACAGTTACCCTGCTAGGCACTTCCGGCTCTAACTGGATTAAAGTTAAGGATACAAAAGGAAACACGGGATATATTTCGTCCTCCTCTAAATATACACAAACTGTAAATGGAAGCAGCTCTTCAAGTAATGAAAGCAGCTCCAGCGAAGGCTCTGTTTCAACTAACACCAGCTCAACGGTAGAGAAAGTCATTTCTGCTGGCATGAAATATCTGGGAACACCGTATGAATACGGTGCATCACGCAGCAGCACAAATACATTTGACTGTTCTTCTTTTGTGAGACAAGCATTCATTGATGGAGCAGGAATTACCCTGCCTTCAGATTCTCGTAAGCAAGGAGCTTACGTCAAAAATAAAGGAAATGCAAAATCCAGTATTTCTTCCTTGAAACGTGGAGATCTGATGTTCTTTATGTCTTATAAAGGGACAAGCAAATCAGCTTATTCCGGTATTAACAAGAGCTCAGCTACAATTACACATGTTGGAATTTATCTTGGTGACGGCAAAATCCTGCAGACTTATTCAGCTGAATCCGGCGGAGTAAGAGTCGACTCCATTGAAGGAAAGCATTGGGAATACCGGTTCCTATTCGGTGGCAGTGCATTGTAATCATGATCTTAACATACTAGCCTTTTCCTTAGGGAAATGGCTTTTTTATTGGTTTAGGAACGGAAACGGGTCATAAGTTGTATTTTCTTATTGCGTATTCTAACATTGAGCATAACAAAGGCTACAATTTCATAGCTGATTTCATTAGGAGAGTGAGTCATCGTGAGTATATCTGAACGTATTTATGGCAGCACAGAACGATTAATTTTAAGGCAATTCTCAGAACAAGATATTGAGCCCTTTTATTCGTACCGCACTAATCCGGTTGTGGCTAAATTTCAACCATGGGGAAACTATCAATATAACGATGCAGTATCGTTTGTTAGACAGCAAATAACAAATGTGCCAGGTCAGCCCGGTACCTGGTTTCAATTTGCCATTGTTTTGGTTGAAACGAATCAATTCATTGGAGATTGCGCTCTACATACACTCTTGGATGAGCCTCGAATTGTTGAAATTGGTTTTACGCTCGCTGAAGAGCATCAAGGAATGGGCTATGCCGGTGAGGCGATTAAACTTTTATTCAACTTTGTGTTTGAACAACTTCATAAACACAAGGTTATCGCGTTTACCGATGTTAGAAACGAAGGCTCAATTCGTCTACTTGAACGGGTGGGTATGAGGAGAGAAGGTCATCTTTTGGAAAACTATTACTCAAATGGACAATGGGTCAACGAGTATCAATATTCGTTACTTCAGTCCGAATGGATTAATTTGAAAAAATAAAAAAAGCGCTACCTAAACTGATAATGTCATAAACCTTTAATTCATAACAATTGACCGTGAGCAGATCAAAGACCCGCTGACGGTTTATTATGCCTTGGGAGCAGGATTATGTCTCTGTGCGTCGTTATACGATCGAAAATGGTTTTATGGACCGGAAGGATGATTGAAGCTTGTATTGGATAAAAGGATAACAGGAGGTAAAACATGCTGACACTAGTAGAAATAAGCGAAAATTTGCTGCAGGCAGAAATGGAGATTTTGAACTCGGATCCGTATTTTAACCGTGTATCGTTCGATTCCGAAGTAATGAGTCCGGAGGATCTGGCACGAGATAAAGAAAACGGTGCGAGGCTAGGGGCTGAACGGTTTCTGGTTCGGGAGGGAGAAGGGTTTGTCGGAATATTAGAGTTTATAATGTTAAACCCCAGCGATAATTGCCCTTGGCTTGGTCTGCTGCAAGTGGATAAAAGGCTGCAAGGTCAAGGATACGGTTCTCGAATACTTGGGCTTTACATGGAAGAGATGAGGAGACGGAACGTCGCTGTATTTCGAATCGGTGTTCTGGAAGGAAATGATTCGGCGCTTGGTTTTTGGCGGCAACAAGGCTTTGAAGATGTAATCACGGCTAGAACTGTGGTCAATGATCGTGAGAAAACAGTATTCGTAATGGAGAAAAAAATAAATGAACAAGGACAATATTAGACCCATTGAAAGTATGATGTTAAGCGTACTGGAGATTCGTTTCAATGACCTGAAAAGGTCTGCAGGCTGGTCATTCAATCGCGAGGTCATCAAATGAAGCCCATATTCTTTGGTATTGCTTCGGCCTTCTTTTTTGCTTTTGCATTTGTTCTTAATGCTTCTATGGAGCTATCGGGCGGAAATTGGGCTTGGAGCGCTTCGTTGAGGTTTCTTTTTATGCTTCCTATATTGCTGTGCATCGTATTCATTCAAAAGAAATGGCTCCCTCTATGGGCTGAAATGAGGAGACAACCGAGAGCCTGGCTTTTGTGGAGTACGGTAGGTTTTGGATTGTTTTACGCACCTATATGTTTTTCAACCGCATATTCACATGGATGGCTTATCGCAGGTACATGGCAAGTGACCATCATCTCAGGTATACTGCTTACTCCTTTTTTTAGCGAGAAGGTATCCTCTGAAAAAGGATTAGTAAACATTCGATACAGAATCCCTATTCAAAGTCTCTTCATGTCGTTATTCATCCTGTTGGGAATAATCTTAATGCAAATCGATCAAGCCAAGACCATATCATTTCATCATCTCCTTCTAGGAACAATCCCCGTTCTGATCGCGTCATTTGCTTATCCTTTGGGGAATCGTAAAATGATGGAACTATGTGAAGGGCGCATCGATACGATTCAGAGAGTACTGGGAATGACGATTGCAAGTCTGCCTGTCTGGTTGATCCTATCCTTGTACGCCCTGTCTAGCACAGGATTGCCGAGTTTGGAGCAGAGCCTTCAATCCTTACTGGTTGCTCTGTTTTCCGGTGTTATCGCTACCATCTTATTCTTCAAGGCTACCGAGATGGTGCGAAAAAACATGCGAACGTTGGCGGCAGTTGAAGCTACTCAGTCGATGGAACTACTTTTTGCATTAATTGGAGAGATATTGTTTTTATCACTTCCCTTACCCTCTCTGCTATCTTGGTGCGGTATAATCATTGTTATGCTTGGAATGATATTGCATAGTTTTGCTGCTAATAGAATGAAGTGAAGGCTATAGACAACTAAATAAGCTTAAGAACTCATGCAGTACCTGAAGAATACAAGCAGGTACTGCTATTTTTTTCTTAAGTCTTACTTATTGGACTTAGATATTACGAGTAAAGATACGTCCCCATTGTGGAATAAAGGAATAAATGTCTAATGGATACTTAATGCTAATTTCATGAAGATAAATCCGTTGTTTTAGATAATTACAAGGAAATAAAAAGTTTTTTATACTCAAGTGAACGAATTCGTGAACCTCTTCGTAATATATTTGATTCTGCTGATGTGGTCATACAGCAAACATAAATCAAGGAAAGGAGCAGTGACTGCAGTTGGATGAGCTTAAGCAAATAAAACGCGCGCAGCGTGGGGATCGACAGGCGATGGCACAGCTGCTGCAGACCCACTACTCCTTCTTAACAAAGTATCTCATTAAAATGACGATGAATCCGGAGCAGGCCGAGGATGTGGCGCAGGAAACCATGCTGAGGTGTATTGAGAAGATTCATCAATATAACGGAAGATCGAAGTTCTCTTCCTGGTTGATTACGATCGCTACCCGGATTTATATCGACCAGATGCGTCGCACCAAGGTAGAGAAGCAGTGGAGGGACCGGGAGCAGGCATTCCGGCGAACGGAGTGGCAGATGAAAGCTCAGCAGGAGGAATGGACTGATGCGATGCAGGCTTTGTCCAGACTGGGATACGAATGGCGACTTCCGATCTTGCTCAAACATTACTACGGTTATGCCTATGATGAGATTGCCGTCATGATGGACATTCCGCCGGGGACGGTTAAGTCCAGAATCCATCATGGATTGCAGCAGTTAAGAAAGGAGATGGCGACTGATGAAAAGGAATAAAGGAACGCAGGAACGATCCGCCAATCTGAATGAGCAGGATCCTACGTATGGCGAAGGCTTCCATGAAGTATCCGCAGAGGATCAGGCTCTGATTGCCGAGCTAGTGCATGGGTTCGACCAGATGGAGCTAGCCATTCGCAAGCCGGAGCCGCCGCCACTGCATGAGCTGGAGCAACTTGTCGCAGCGGAGCAGCAAAGGCTCCGCAAACGCACAGGACTGGAAGTTGCCCTGTTTTTGATCATTGCTCTGGCTTTAATAGGAAGCAATATGCTCTTAGCATCCATGAACATCGTTATATTTGTCGCCATCCAGGGGCTGGTCTTCGTTGGGGCGATCGCGTTTGCTGTACGATTTTTTTATCGTTCAAAAAAGAAGGTGAGATCCGGCCATGCATAAAACAAATCTAGAAACGGTTCCCGTGTGGGCCTTATTACTCGTCGCCTGCATCCTGCTGATTCAAAGCCTATTTTTATTCATCCATTCCCGCCGTCATACGAAATACTACTGGATCTGGGGAATCGTGGGGCTGATCCAGGCTCCGGGACCGCTTATTGCGTATTGGTTTGTTCATATTTATTGGCCTAGGAGAAAAGAACATCTGAAGAGAGGGAAAGATCGCAGTAAACCAAACAAGTAAAAGGGGGAAACACTCATGGATACAATGTCAAGCATACCTTGGAATCTGATTATGCCTATCATCGTCCTGCAGCTGATTTTGGCTGTGGTAGGATTGATATCTTTATATAAAGCGGAAGCAACTCGCGGACCCAAATGGTTGTGGGTCATCATCATCTTGTGTGGTAACATTCTGGGCTCCGTTGCTTATTTTGTCTTCGGAAGGAAGGATGTCTCATGACCCAAACATTGCTGCAGGTAAGGGATTTATCCAAGCGCTTTAAGGAGCGCGAAGTTGTCAAAGGAATATCGTTCAGTATTAATGAAGGCAGCTGCGCCGCTATACTCGGTCCAAACGGTGCCGGCAAAACAACCACGATCAATATGCTGGCTGGATTACTCCAGCCGTCGGGAGGTTCGATTGAGCTACTGGTAAACGGAAGCCCGACTATGGATCGGCGACCATACATCGGCTTCTTACCTCAAATGCCTGTGTTTTATCCCTGGATGACCGGTGCTGAATTTCTGCTCTATGCTGGGGAGCTTGCCGGTTTGACAAGCCATGAGGCCAAGAAGGAGATGGGAGAATGGCTAGAGGCAGTAGGCATTTGGGATGCGGGGAAACGCAAGATCGGCGGTTATTCAGGCGGCATGAAGCAGCGTTTGGGGCTTGCTCAGGCACTCATTCATAAACCGAAGCTGCTCATTCTTGATGAGCCCGTGTCAGCGCTCGATCCCACAGGACGTAAGGATGTACTGACTCTGCTTCAGCGCATTCGCAAAGAGACAACGGTCTTGTTCTCCACGCATGTGCTGCATGACGTTGAAGAGGTTTGTGATGAAATTCTCATGATTCGGAGTGGCGATATTGCCCTCCAAGGAAGTCTTGACCATGTCCGCCAAACTTACAGCGAGCCAGTGATCAGTCTGGAGGTGGGTGGAGACGAGGCATCGCGGTCCTGGTTAACCGCTGTCTGCAGCAAGGATTTTGTCATCCATTCCGAGATTTCTGGAGGACGTGCGAAGATGAGGGTGGCGAACGTGGAGCAAGCTTCCCTTGCACTCATGACTGACGCTGTATCTCACTGCATCATGATTCGTTCGCTTGAAGCAGGCCACAGCACACTCGAAGACTTGTTTATGAAGGTGGTGCAATCATGAGGCAGTTCTTCTTGTTTTTTCGTAAAGAAATGCTGGAGATGAGACGCAGCTATAAATGGCTGTGGGTGCCGCTCGTGTTTTTGATGCTGGGGATCATGCAGCCATTGGTGACGCGTTTTATGCCGGTGATATTGGAATCCGCGGGCAATATGCCCAAAGGCATGACGATCACCATCGAGCTTCCTTCTGGGACGGAAGTGATGGGGCAGACGCTTAGTCAATACAACTCAGTCGGTCTCATGATTCTGGTGTTGTCCATCATGACCCTGATTTCAGGAGAGCGTCAAAGCGGCGTCTCGCAGTTGATATTTGCGAAGCCGGTGTCTTACTTATCCTATACAGCGGCCAAGTGGGCAAGCATGCTGTCTCTCTTCACCGCGTCTTTCGTGCTAGGCTACGCGGGGGCCTGGTATTATACCGTGCAGATCATCGGAAGCGTTGATACCGCGGCAGCCTTAAGAGCAGGCCTTCTCTATTTGCTGTGGCTCTGGTTTACCGGATCGCTTACGCTGCTTATGAGTTCTCTAATGAATCCTGCAGCAGGCATTGCCTTCGTCAGCTTAGGGGCGGCAATACTGCTGTCCATGGCTTCACAATGGTTGCCACGGTTTACAACCTACAGCCCAGGTTCTTTACCGCAAATTTCGACGCAGTGGCTGCAGACAAGCGGTGAACCTACGGCTGCCTTAGGCGCGGCAATCCTTTGTTTGATGTGCATTATCTTCTTTTTCTTGATCGCAGCTTATCAAGTGAAGATAAGGAAATCCAAAGTATAACGGACACTAGATGCCGTATATGTCTTGATAATAAATAGAAGAAGGAGCGATATTTTGAATTCATCTTACATCGAAGTTCGTGACATCAATAAGAGCTACAACACACAGAACGTATTAAATGGAGTTTCCTTCTCGATCGAGAAGGGGAGTATAGTCGGTCTGCTTGGTCCAAACGGCTCTGGAAAAACGACGCTCGTGCGCTTAATGAATGGCGTTATCCTTCCGGACTGTGGCACAATGTGGTTGAATGGTTACGATCCGGTCACCGATGGAAATGCCATCCGGCGTCTCAGTGGCGTGGTTACAGAGGGAGCAGGACTCTATCATGAGATGAGCGGTATAGATAATTTACGATTTTTCGCCAAACTATACAACTGCTATGATGAACAAAGAATCCGAGAATTGTTACAGCAATATGGCCTAGAAAATGCTCAAGATAAGAAAGTCGGAAGCTACAGTACAGGCATGAAAAAGCGTTTGGCCTTGGCGAAGGCACTTCTCCATCAACCGGAGATTTTGTTTCTGGACGAGCCGACAAACGGTCTCGATCCGGAAGGCATCAAGCAAGTCGTGAGAGACCTGAAAGCGATGAATGAAGCTCATGGCACGACGATCATCCTCTGTTCGCATGTGCTGCAGCAGTTGGAATCACTGTGTCATTCGTATATTTTCTTGAGCAACGGCACCATACTGGACACCGGGACGAAAGAAGAGCTGGATAAGAAGCATTTTAAGACGGTGCAGCTTCGGTTAACAACTGGTTTATCTATAGAGGAAGATAGGTACCATGGTTATCCCGTTCAACGAGTGGGGCCCAGCGAGATCCTGCTAGAGCTTCCTTCAACCGATTTAATATCGACGGTACTCCGTCAAATATTGGAAGAGACATGGGTGCACACTGCAGAGATCATGAATCGTGACTTGGAATCCCTGTATTTTCAAGTGAAGGGTGAGAAATAATGAATTGGAGTCAGATTAGAGCCATCGCTCAGAAGGATATAAAGGCCATCACAAGCAACGTACAAGTATTGATCGGGATTATAATACTTCCACTTGTGTTCGGCGTACTGTTACCAGGAGGGTTAATCTTCGCAATGAAATTGGTGAACATTGTCGATTCTGATTTAGTCAACATGGTACAGAAGGTCGTTACGCAGTTGCCTACAGGAGACAAGAAGGAGTTAATTACGCAGCTGTCTACAATAAACCACCAAATCATCTACATTTTCGTCAACTACATGCTTGGACCATTCTTCATGCTCATTCCAGTGCTGAATTCTTTAATGATCGCACTGAACAGTCTTGTCGGAGAGAAGGAGCGCAGAACGCTAGAAAGCCTACTGTTCGCTCCGATCGAGGTGAAAGACCTGTTCATGGGCAAATTAGTCGGGACCTTCATCCCCACCTTCATCGTCACACTGGCCAGCTTTGTTCTGTGCGGTATTATCATCAACGGGCTGTCATACACCATGTTCGACGGTCTGATCTTCCCGAATCTATCCTGGGGTATTATCCTGCTGTGGGTGACGCCGATGTTTACCGGATTAGTTATCCTGATCAGCATCTTTATCTCCGCGCGTTCCAAAGGGTTCCAAGAAGCACAGCAATTAGGAGGAGTCGTCGTACTGCCCATCGTCGGAGCTGCGATCTCCCAAATTACAGGGATCGTGTTCCTAAGTTCACAGATCCTGCTTGTCACTGGTTTGATGCTGTTCATTATCAATATCCTTTTATTGCGCCGGCTAACAAAAATGAATCAACGGAATGTGTTATTTGAGCGTCAGGTTCATTAAAATTAAAGAACCAGGAACGGCTGCCTTTTGTGTTGATGGATAAAAAGAGGACTTAGATGAAAACTTTGCTTCTAATAGGGGATGATGACAGATATGAACTCATTGGCTCGCAATAAAGACTTGTTCAGTCAAATCAATTGTCTTACGAAGATTGTTACGTTGAATCCTATTACAAATCATATTTTTATGGAAGCACCTGACCTAAAACTAACAGATTATTATATAGGTGCAGGATGCATTGCCCAAAGCATTTGGAACTATGTATGTGGGTTACCTGTAAATTATGGGATCCATGATATTGATTTTGTTTATTTCGATTCTGATCTTTCATATGATAAGGAATGCGAGGTCATCGATATGGTGAACCAAAGGTTCGGAGATCTTCCTATAAGACTTGATATAAAAAATCAATCACGTGTCCATTTATGGTATGAGAACCATTTTGGGTATCCAATAGATCCATATTCTTCGCTTGAAGAAGCCATAAACACTTGGCCGACAACTGCTACAGCGATCGGGATGCGAAAAGATGAGAATGGAGAATGGAGCATATATGCTCCGTTTGGTTTGAATGATCTATTCTCTTTAATTGTAAGAGCGAATAAAGCCCAAATCACAAAAGAGATTTATGAGGGAAAAGTAGATAGATGGAAGGGAAAATGGCCAGCCTTAACTATTATCCCTTGGGATTAATCGGCTACAGATGAGCTGGCTAGAGAGAATCTTTATACTAAGCTGCGAGGAGTACTTAAATTGTAAACTATTGTTTCAAAAAAAGACTTTGCCGTCCTGTTGAGACGGTAAAGTCTTTTTTATCTATACTGGCAATGATAATTTCATTCTGTTATTGTACAATCTGCCAAACACCTAGTTGACTAGGCACATTGCCTTGCGTCCACCACTTCGCTTGGTAAGTAACGCCTTCATATAGGACACGATCTCCACCAAAGTAAGATTTGCTCGCATTCCATACTGGCGTTATGCTGCTGAGCAGCTTCCATGCATCCGAATTATCAGGTTGATTGCCTTGCGTCCACCATTTCGCTTCATATTCATTGCCTTGGAACACAACAAGGTCACCGCTTGTATACACTTGTGCAGGATCCCACTCTGGTAATTCTCCGGCTTGTTGTTCTTTTGTTTTCAATGTAATAGTATTGCTCGCTTCCGATACATTGCCTGCCGCATCAACTGCCTTCACAACGTATGTGTACTCTGTGTTCGGCTGCAACCCGCTGTCTGTTGCCATTGTACCTGATACGGTCTGAACTTTAACCCCATTACGATAAATTTCATAGTGCTTCACCCCTACATTATCCATAGAGGCGTTCCACATGAGATCAATCGTTGAGGTCGTCTGTCCCATCGTATGCAAGGAGGATGGGGCAGTTGGGGCCGTTGTATCTTTAGCAGGGATTGGCTTGGTTGTCACTGTGATTGCAGTGCTTTCCTCGGAAACATTGCCTGCCGTATCCACAGCCTTTACCGTATACGTATAAGAGGTATTTGCTTCCAGTCCTGTATCAACAACGGAAGTACCTGTTACCGTCTGTACCTTTACACCATTGCGATACAACTCATAATGATGAACACCTACGTTATCGGAAGCTGCGTTCCAGCGCAGTTCAACCGTGTTCGTCGTTTGTACAGGAGATGTCACTGCAGTAGGGGCCCCTGGTGCCGTTGTGTCCTGTGGATCTGGAGTTCCGTTCGTATCGTTAATCAAATTCACATCCACTACCTGATAAAAGGCATTTGCGGTATCCGCAATTTCCCATACACCCAGAATCACATGATAGCCGCTGCGATCTGTCGGCAAGTTAATTTGATGCGAAACCGAGCTTGAAGGCTTGGCTCCACCATCGTTAAACGTCTGAATAAGCTCAAAATCAGAGCGAGCTAAAGGCTTATTTGGGTCCCAGTCCTTCTTGGTTATGTAATACTTCCATTCTTTTGTTGCGTGTTGGGCAGTTAATGTCCAATTTATGGTGTTCTTCCCGCCATGCATCGTTACTTTACTCCAGCGAGTAGCTGACTGCTCATCAAGCTGTGGGAACACACCACCACCTGCGATATGGCCATCAGCAGGTCCACTCGCCGGGAAGCCACCTAGACCTTCCACACTTTGCGGTTCGTATTGCACGGGTCCGCAGCTTGTGTTCTTCTGCTCCTTACATAGAGCCGCACGACTAGAGTGAATGTAACCATGAGCAGATACTTGGTCAACGAACAACATTGATCCAATGACTCCACATACGAGTAACGATGCTGCTTGCAGTACCTTTTTCCTCTTAACCCCTGCATTTAAGTTTAAAGTGTTAAACATTTTGCTAATCATTATCTCTCTCCTTTGAATTTATTGACATCTCTCAGAGACATCAAAAATTATCGGATATTGTAGAAAGATTGTGAAGACACAATTGAAAAATAATCTAAACGACTCATCTGCTAGTCCTATTAATTCAGGCACAAGGGACTAATGAACATTGGTCTCCAAAAGTCTTTGGCGAAATGAATAACTACCAATTTAAATTGGTCAAGATTCCGGTGATTTTGTCTGGCATGATCATACAGACACCGATAAGGTTTTTATTGTGATCGAAGGAGAGGTGTTCTTTGATTTTCGAGCAGGTCAGCTCAAGCTGTAGCCATTTCCTTGCGGAAATGGCTTTTTGATGATTTAGGAATGAAGTCGGTGATTGAGATTTATTATTTGACTAGGAATGCAAGCTAATCGGTAATCGGACTTCACTTGAAGATAAGCAATTAATATAATAACGTTTGACATGTGAAAACTGCCATGATATATTTAGCACGCTAAATGTATTTAAGGAGGCTTATCGATGAAGGTTAGTGTAGACTGTGATATTCGTATGTCCTTGGATAAAGTTTCTTCCCAAATGCGGCGGGATTATAGTGAGAGTCTTAGAGAACTTAATCTTTATGTAGGCCAAGATAATTTACTCTCACGCTTATGGTCGGGTGATGGAATAACACAAATGCAGCTGTGTGAACATTTAAAATGCGAACCGCCTACAGTAACAAATATGGTTAAATCTCTAGAGCAGAATGGTTTCATACACCGTAAACGTGATAAAGAAGATGCAAGGGTGATGCGAATTTATTTAACGGACAAAGGTAAAGAATTAGAAGAACCCGTTGGAATTAAATGGAAACAGCAGCAAGAGAAATTACTTCATTTAATGTCTGCTGAAGAACGCTTAATACTAAGGGATCTTTTAAAGCGTATGGAGAAAAACTTATACTAAGTCTTCTCTTAAAAATATATTTAGCATACTTAATATTTTATTTAGTACCCTAAATATTCAAAGGGAGTTCTGAAGATACATGGGCTAGAATATCGTCAATATTTTCTTAAACAGGAGGAGTCAATAGTGAATAATAGAATATGCGAAATATTAAATATAGAGAAACCGATTATACAGGGCCCTATGTCTTGGGTTACTAATGCCGAATTTGTTGCAGCGGTAAGCAATGCTGGTGGATTAGGGTTTCTAGGTCCAAATGCCGGTCAGGCTGATATCACTCGTTCACCTGAAATAAGTACAGAAAGAATGAGAATTGAAATACAAAAAATAAAATCTTTAACAGATAAGCCATTTGGAGTACCCCTGATTATAAATCGTGATTTAGCTTACACGTGGCCCTTATTGGAAACAGTTATTAATGAGAAAGTTCCGGTTGTTCTTGTGAACGATGTATTGGATGAAAGAATCTTTAAGCCGTTAAAAGAAAATAATATTAAAATTATTTATAGACCCCTTACTCCTACTATTGAGAATGCAAAAGCAGCAGAGGAATTTGGAATAGATGTTTATGTAGCAACTGGATTTGATGAAGGTGGTACAGTTCCGGAACGAGTTATCGGCACATTTTCGATTGTTCCAATGATTGTAGATGCTATAAATACTCCTGTATTGGCAGCAGGTGGTATTGGTGATGTCAGAGGAGTGCGTGCTGCATTTGCCTTAGGTGCGGAAGGTGTGTTTGCTGGTAGTGTTTTTATTCCAACAATAGAGAATCCAGCAGCAGAAAACGTCAAACAAATGATAGTAGATGCTACAGCAGAAGACCTACTAATGTTCCGTACGTTACCAGCTTACTACCGTTCTTTACCTACTAAATTAGCGAATAAACTTGTTGAAATGGATAAACAAGGGGCTACTCGTGAAGAAACAGCAAAATTGATGCGTGGATCAATTGGAATGCGTATCGGCATGTTAGAAGGTAATACTGACGATGGATACATTTCTATAGGTACTGGAATTACGCCAATTAGAGAAATCAGGACTGTAAAAGAAGTGATTGATTCTTTGATGCAAGACTTTAATTAGAATAAATATTGCAATAGCTAGTTGCTGTGTACATTATTTATTAGGCTCAAAAAGAAATTGGCAGGATATTTATTAAAAATGCTACACTATGGGCGAAGAGTAAATCAAATAAGAAGGTGTAAATGAATGCGGTTTGGAGAATTTTATATAGGACAAGAATTTAAAACCAAGTCATTGAGATTGTCCAAGGATGATATCATCAGATTTGCGTCTGAATTCGATCCCCAATATATGCACTTGAACGAGGACAAAGCGAACCAAGGAAGATTCAATGGAATTATAGCATCAGGAATTCAAACTCTGGCTGTTTCGTTTAAACTCTGGGTTGAAACAGGTAATTATGGTGATGAAGTCATTGCCGGAACTACTATGAATAATATCAAGTTTATAAAACCTGTTTATCCGGGGGACGAATTATATACTCTTGTGAAGGTCACTGAACTGAGGGAAAAACACAATGAAACAGGATTAGTAACTGTTTTACTAACAACGTTTAATGAGAAAGAGGAGGTCGTTTTTGAAGGAGAACTGACCGTTCTAATAAGAAAATAATACAAGCATTTATTCGTAGCAAGGAGGAAAATAAAATGATTAAGGAGGAAATAATCTCCCATTGCTTAACCTACAATGATGTTTATAAAGACCAACCTTTTGATGACAAATGGACCGTTATACGTCACAAAAGGAATAAGAAGATATTTGCAATGATCTTTAAACTAGACGGAAATCTTTGCTTAAACCTCAAGTGTGAACCAAACAAAGCTGATTTGCTGCGTACTATTTATGATGATGTTAAACCTGGTTATCACATGAACAAAACTCATTGGAATACGATTGTTTTGGATCGTAACATGAAAGAGGATGATATCTTCGAGATGGTGCATCATAGCTTTGAACTTACGAAGCCCAAGTCAAAGAAACAGACTTAGCAGATTAAGGTCAACTTAATTAACTAGGAAATGTAGAAGGAAAAGAATATATTCCATTGAAGTCGCTTTATTAGCGGCTTTTTTTGGCTAGTAAAGTCAGTATAATCACCTTTGGCAAAACATGCTATTCATTTTAAATTAGCTGTACACCTTTTTCTAACAATCAATGACGGTGAAATCTGTGATTATGTTGGATTTCATCATAAACGGACATAAAGTAGTAGACTTTGTATTTATATATTGCCTATAATATGTGTACAATCATATTCATCCATAGAAACGAACAATTGAAGAGATTTTGTTGTGAAAGCGCTTCAGTTCTTATCGCAAGTTACTTTGAGAAGCTAGGAGTGCGTAAAGGAATAAATCATGAGATTTGGGGTGAAGAGCAGTGAATTAAAGTGTTGATGTAAATGCCGGGATATAGAAACGTTAAGGTTCAAAAGTATGGAATTACATATTCATATAGGTCTTTCTGAAGCCTTCTCATTCTTAACATCTTATAGGTGCCTCTGCTGTATGCAGAGAATCCGGAAATGGAGGATTTATGAAATTAAATATTCCTAACTCTGCTGCGGATTTAAGACAAATAGCTGATCGTGTGGTGGATTACACTTTTGGCATGGATTTAACTTGGGACTGGCCAGGCGGGGTTGCCTTCTACGGCGTAAGCCGAGCATTTGAAGTGACAGGTAAGCAGGTCTACTTGGAACGAATGGCGGATTGGGTTGATGAATATCTGGAAGCAGGTCTTCCGCGATGGACGGTAAACACGTGCGCTATGGGGCATATGTTAATTACGCTGTATGAGCAGACCAATGACCAGAAGTACCTCGATCTTATTCTCAGCAAGGTGGATTACTTGGAAAACAAGGCACTGCGTTTCGGGGATCGTGTGCTTCAGCATACCGTTTCTTCAAAAAATGATTTTCCAGAGCAATGCTGGGCAGACACACTATTTATGGCCGCTTATTTTATGCTTCGTGTTGGCGTCAAGCTGAAGGAGAAGCGATTAGTTGACGATGCTCTGCATCAGTATTTCTGGCATATCAATTATCTGCAGGATGAGGATAACAGTCTATGGTATCACGGCTACAATCATATTAATCAAGACCACATGTCAGGAATTCATTGGGCGCGTGCCAACGCTTGGGCTGCTTACACGATGTCTCGTGCAGCAAGAGGGGTGCCTGAAGGCTATTTATATCCTCCGATGATGCATATCTGGAGTTCACTTCGAGATCAGCTTGCGGCAATTAAAAAGCTGCAGAAGGAAGACGGACTCTGGGGAACTGTACTTGATTACCCGGAGGCGTATGGTGAAGTATCCGCCACGTCGGGTATCGCTGCCGCCATGGTAATGCAGGACAATCCGCTTCATGCGAAGTACGTTCGAAAGGCTTTAGACGGCGTCCTTGCCAACATCTCCGCGAACGGACGAGTAATGAACGTTTCTGGCGGAACAGCCGTTATGAACGACATTGAAGGGTATCTGCGCATTGATCGGAAATGGGCACAAGGCTGGGGGCAAGGGCTGGGTCTCGCTTTCCTAGCGGCAGTTATTGAGATGGTGGAATCACAGGAGGAAGGCTTAACGACTCAGGAAGGATCGAATCTAAGTCCGAATGAGGTAGAGAAAGAGAAGGAAATTGAAGCAAAGTGATTTCTCAGCAGATGTCTCATAAGTCGCTAAATTTAGCGACTTTTTTCTTTTAATGGTACAAAAGTTGCTATCCCGAGGCCAGGAGGTATAAGCACTTGTGCAAAACCCCCATTGATGCATTAATATTAGGATCAAGAAGGGAAGACTTATAACAATATTAAACATTACTTTCATCAAGGAGTTGAATAAAATGAATAAAAATAATGAAATAAAACGTTCTCCAGATGCAGAAAACATTCTATCTCTGATCGATCGTAAAACTAAGCTAGGCGACTTACGAAAAATCGCAAAGGACATTAAAAAGGATCACGAGCTAGCGATGGAACTGTGGTCCACCGAAGAGTTATTGCCTAGACTATTAGCAATCTTAATTATGGATAAAAAATTACTTTCACAAGAATTGCTAAATAAGCTTGATAAGGATATGCAGACTCACACTTTTGATGAGCGAAATAACTTAATGGATTGGCTAATGGCTAATCAGCTCTCCAAAGACAAGAAGACAATTGCATTGATGGAGTCATGGGAAAATAGTCCTTCTGCTCTTCAAAGGCGAGCTTACTGGTACTATCAAGCGCGATTGAGATGGACTGGACAAACACCGCCTGATAACACCGCAGACTTACTATCTACATTAGAAGCTAATATTACGCGGGAGGAACCGGAAGTTCAATGGGCTATGAATTTCACCGCAGGATGGATAGGCGTTTATGATGAAAATAATCGTGAACGTTGTATTGAAATTGGTGAGAAAACGGGTCTTTACAAAGATGAAGTCGTAGCAAAAGGATGTACTCCCAGCTATTTACCGGAGTTTATCACGATTGAAGTTAACAAACGACAAAATACAATCGGATAACGTTAGACTGAAAAAGCGATCTCATGATAAAGCAGTTCCCACAGCTGTACGACTAAGTAAGCTAACGGAGAACGTTAGTTCAAAACAGCATAGAGCAGTTCGTCAGTCGGCAGATGCTCCTTTTTTGTTAAGATGAGAATTTTATTTGAATTGCTTTTAAAAACATATCAGCAGCTACTGAAAATGATTGATGTTTCTTCCAAACAATATACAATTCTGATTCAAGTCTTGGTTCTAGAGGTTTGAAGCAAAGGTTACTATCTCTAGACGTATTCACTATTTTATCGAGGGCTATTGCATAACCCATGCCCTCTTCAACCATAATCGCAGCATTAAAGGCAAGGTTGTATGTAGTCACGACATTTAATTTGTCAAAACCTTCACCAAACCAATCCAAAAATTCATTTTTAGAATATCTTTGTTGCAAAGGCTGACGGGAACAGATAAGAGGAACATCTAATAAATCCACTGCTTGAATGGTATCTTTGAAAGCAAGCGGACTATTCTTCTTCATAATAATGCCCCAAACATCCTTGGCAGGGATAACGATATGATTGTATTTTGACAAATCAGCCGGTTGAATTAAAACACCAAAGTCTAGCAATCCCTTGTCAAGGCGATCAGTCACATCTTCTTCGTTACCACTATAGAGATGATAACGAATCTTCGGATAATTTAACTGTAGATCTTTGGCTACCTTTCCTATCTGTCTCATGGCATCTGTTTCACCACCACCTATGTACACATCCCCTGCAATTGTATCTTCCATAGAGTTAAATTCAAATTCCACTTTATCGACCAGGTCAATAATTTCTTCCGCTCTTTTCCGCAGGAGAATTCCTTCCTCTGTGAGAGTGACACTGTGACTACTGCGAATGAATAGTTTCTTGCTCAGTTGTTGTTCTAAATCTTTTAATTGTCTTGATAAGGTTGGCTGTGTGATATGTAACAATGCAGCAGCAGCTGTCATGCTGCCTTCTCTTGCTACAGCAAGAAAGTAGCGCAGAACTCTTAATTCCATTTTATAAACCTCCTTTATTTATCTGGTTCAAGTATATAATCTAAAGAAATGTGTTTCAAGCATATCATGATATAAGATATAACTATTAGTATTATCTAAGAAACGCAGTTAAAATAAAATTGTAATTTCAATAGCTAGAAAATTTCGGCAAGACAGTGGAATATGCAGTGGATAAAAATGCCGTTTCAGTGTCGACAGTATGAGATGCATGATTATGTAAGTAATAAATTTAAAGGAGTAATACTTTTGGCTAAACGAAATAATTTACTGATATTCATATTAACGATAGGTGTGTTTGGAATTTTAAATACGGAAATGGGATATATCGGAATATTACCTTCTATAGCTGAACATTTTAATGTTAGTGTATCAACTGCAGGGTTGCTAGTAAGTTTGTTTGCCCTCGCTGTGGCTATATCAGGTCCCATCTTACCGTTATTATTATCAAGAATAAATCGTAAGACGATTATGTTAATTGTACTGGGTGTTTTTCTATCAGGGAACATTGTAGCTATATTTACATCTAATTTCACTACTCTATTAGTTGCGAGGATAATTCCTGCCTTTTTCCATCCGGTCTATTGTTCTTTGGCATTCTCGGTTGCTGCTGCCTCTGTAAGTAGAGAAGAGGCGCCAAAAGCTGTTGCTAAAGTATTTATTGGTGTTTCTGCCGGCATGGTAATCGGGGTACCCGTTTCCAGTTTTATTGATAGTGTATTTTCTCTACAAGCGGCAATGGCCTTTTTTGCTGTTGTAATTGCTATATCGTTCATTGCTACCATATTATTTGTACCCTCAATGCCAGTAGAGGAGAAAATTTCTTACGGAACACAATTAACCATATTAAAAAAATTAATTACGTGGCTCTCCATTGCAGCTGTCATTCTATTGAATGCTGCAATATTTGGAGTATATAGCTATTTAGCGGATTATCTCGGCACAGTTACAAATATGGCGCCTAATACAATCAGCTTAACACTGTTCCTTTATGGCGGGGCCAATGTTATAGGAAGTATGATTGCAGGCAGATTACTTACTAAGAATGCGACTAGATTAGTACTGATGTATCCATTGGCATTAGGAGCAATCTATATTATTTTATTTTTCACAGGACATTTTACTTTACCTATGCTTATCATTAGTTTAGTGTGGGGTATTTTTGGTGGTATAGGAGCTAATATAACGCAATATTGGATTATGTCAGCAGCTCCCAATTCTCCTGATTTTTCTAATGGATTATTTCTCACGGCCGCTAATTTAGGAACAACATTCGGAACAGCTGTAGGTGGAATATTTATATCACAAATGGGTATACGCTACGTTGTAATCGTTGGAATATTATCCGTGATCCTCAGTTTAGCTATGATCTTGTTAAGAATCTTTATATATAATCCGAGCAAAAAGCTAGATGCAAGATGAACATGAAGTTAATTAGATAAGTAGGCATAAAAAAGGCAACCAGACGGTTGTCTTTTTTTGATGAGGAACATCTCCTGAAGAATCCATTTAATAACCCTCCTTTATTTGACTTTAAGTATATAGCTTCAAGAAATGTCTATCAAGCATATCATGTTATAAGATATAACTATTGGTATTATCTAAGTGGCGTAGTTAGAATAAAATTGTAATTTCTATTGCAGAATCACAACGAAAACATCGAAATGGGAGGTAAATACAATGATGAAAAAGAAAAATTTACACTTTGGAGTACTTGCAACAATTCTGACAATGACAGCATGTAGTCCACAGTCAACAGCCCAGGAGGATACTCAGACACAGAGCGCTTCAGCAACCAATTACGGTGCGATGACGGATGTTTCCATTCGTGTAGAACCCATTGAACTCACAGAAGAGTGGGATAAAGTATTCCCTCTCAGCGATGAGGTAAATCACAGAAAAGTGACTTTCGTCAACCATTTTGGAATAACAATTGCAGCCGACCTATATGAGCCAAAGAATTATGAAGGTAAACTTCCTGCGATTGCTGTCAGTGGTCCGTTTGGTGCCGTTAAGGAGCAGTCCTCTGGCCTTTATGCCCAGGAAATGGCCAAAAAAGGATTCTTAACGATTGCCTTTGACCCTTCCTATACTGGGGAGAGTAGCGGATACCCAAGATATTTCAACTCACCTGATGTTAATGTTGAAGATTTCCAAAGTGCTGTGGATTTTCTCTCCGTTCAGGAGAATGTTGATCCTGAGCAAATTGGTATAATCGGTATCTGCGGATTTGGAGGTTATGCGCTTCAGACAGCCGCACTTGATACAAGAATCAAGGCGACAGCCGCAATGACAATGTACGATATGAGTCGTGTTACGGCACTTGGATATAACGATACCCTTGATGAGGAGGGGAGATATCAGGCTCGTGTCGATTATAATAATCAAAGAACAGAAGACTATACAAAGGGCATCTATACCCTGGGAGGCGGAAATCCAGAGAAAGCACCGGATGATGCTCCACAGTTCATCAAAGACTATGTAGATTATTACAAGACTGAGCGTGGCTATCACACACGTTCTGTAAATTCAAATGGAGGATGGGCTTCGACAACTGCAGGTTCCTTAATGAATATGCGTTTATTGGAATATGCTCCTGAGATCCGCAGCGATGTACTTGTTGTTCACGGTGAGGATGCCCATTCTTTATATTTTAGTCAAGATGCCTTTAAGCTTCTCAAAGGTGACAATAAGGAGCTGGAAATTATTCCTGGTGCAAGCCATACAGATCTATATGACCAAATGGAAGTAATTCCGTTTGACAAATTGGATACATTTTTTACTAATGCATTTGCAGATGAGTCATAAGGAACAAGTAGAAGGGAGCAGCTAGCTCCTGTCCTCTCAAATACCCTATACTCGGGTCCATATACGTCGGTTCAAAAGGGACAAGAGTATAGTCCCATTGAAAGTCGCTAATTTAGCGGCTTTTTTAGTTTATCGGTACAAGTCCTTTTCCCGATTGCCGGTAGTGGGTAGTCGTTGACTTGCTGGGTCAGATCATATTTAAGGACAATGGTACACTTCGGCCTTCAGGATACTGTTTGCCTAACGATGATGGGATTGGCAGACGCATCTGATCATACTTGGTTACGAAACGCGTCACCTAATTAAGTTTTAATCATACTTATCTTACAGCCTTCAAAAAGTGAGCTTGGTCCGTAATAAGCTGAATAGATGATATTTTATTGACTAGAAGGTCTATTTAGAAATTCCTGTTGTATGGAGTCAAGTTACCGTTCCCCCTATGAATAATACTTCATAGAATAGAAAATAGAATATCAATTTCATCTATAGAAAGTAGGGGAAATAAACGGTGGATGGGATAGGAAATACAGAGAGTGGTTTTGCGGCTCACGCAGAAGGATTAAATACTACTGCCAGTGGGACAGCGTCTCATTCAGAAGGTTATCAAACGACAGCAAGCGGAAATGCTTCCCATGCCGAGGGAAGCACAACTACAGCAGCCGGTGCAGCATCTCATACGGAAGGATACCTTACGAATTCAACGATCGATACAGCTCATGCCGAAGGTGATTCTACATTAGCTAGCGGCGCTGCAGCACATGCGGAAGGTTATAATACAAATGCTAGTGGAATTGGCTCTCATGCTGAAGGTGGAGAGACACTAAGCAGCGGACTATATGCACATGCTGAAGGTCAAAACACATCTGCCATCGGGCAAGCCTCGCATGCTCAAGGTATGCTTAGCTCAGCGAGCGGTGATTTATCCCATGCTGAAGGTCAAAGCACAACAGCCAGTGGTGTATCCTCTCATGCCGAAGGTGCTAGTACTATCGCAGCAGGAGCAAATTCTCATGCAGAAGGCACAGGATCGACAACGACAGTCAATGGCATTAGCGCTCATGCTGAAGGAGAAGGAAACACAGCGAGCGGCAGAGCTTCTCATGCTGAAGGTGGAGCTCAGGATCCAAGCGGAACAGCTGCTCCTAACCTATCGAGCGGTCCTAGTTCTCACGCGGAGGGGTTGGAACAACCGCCAGTGGTTTTGCCTCCCATGCAGTAGGGGGAACTTTTGATATTACAATTGTCCAAGGCCCACAGGCGATAGGTGACTTCTCCCATGCGGAAGGGAACAGCACAACCGCAATCGGTATCGCCTCCCATGCGGAAGGGATTGGCACTATAGCAAACGGGGAAGCTCCCCATGCGGAAGGGGTCGGCACGGTAGCAGTTGGTATCGCCTCCCATGCAGAAGGATTGAATACAACAGCGTTTTTCAATGGATCTCATATTATGGGTCAGAATGGACAGGCGCGATTTCCTTTTTCCTGGCACTTAGCAAATGGTCTTATGGTCGGACCCACCTTAAACTCAGCTGTGATTGAAGGAGCCACAGGCAACCTTTATTTGGATGGAACGGTCATCTCTCCGGCAGCTGCCGATTATGCTGAAATGTTTGAAACATTTGACGGAAATACAATTGATGTTGGGTACTTTGTTACCTTAATGGATGATAAAGTTCGAACAGCTCATGCTGAAGATGACTATATTCTTGGTGTAGTGAGTGCGACACCAGCAATTATCGCCGATGCAAGTGATCTAAGATGGCATGATCTATACGTTAAAGATGAGTGGGGAAGAATCCAATATCATGATGTTGTTGTACCTGAAGTGAAAGATAAGGAAGGTCGAATAATTATAACTTCCTTTACCAAAAGAGAAGGTCAACTAAATCCTGAGCATGACTCATCGAAGGAATATATACCGCGATTGCAAAGAATAGAATGGATACCGGTTGGTGTTGTCGGTAAATTGCTTGTTCGTGATGACGGTACTAATCAGGCTGGGGGATATTGCTGGGCAAATAACGAGGGAATCGCAACGTCATCCACAACAGGCTACCGGGTTATGAAAAGGACTGGACCTAATCAAATTTTGATATTTGTGAAATAAGACTTATCTCATGATTGAGATTGTAAATGAATCATTAGCAGGAGCGCTTGAATAAGGTTCCTGCTTCTTATGTTTTGTGTAAACAGAAGATATACGTTAATGATCGATACATATGAGAGATATTCAGAATGAATTGGTTCATATATCGGACTGTAGACGGAGCCATGAATCAGACTCAGGGTTGTTTTGGGACATGCCATTCTCCAAGTAACATAAAGATACAATAAAATGAAAGGGAGTGGTTATTATGACTCGTATAAGGGAGAGCACCGTGAACAATCGTCTATTTTATATGGATCGTCTGCGGACATTTCTCACAATTTTGGTTGTGTTTCATCATGCAGCGACGACATATGCTGTGCCGGGTTCGTGGTATTTTTATGATACGCTGCAAAAGCCTGATGCAAGTTTTGTACTGATGCTGTTGTTTGTCTTTATCAACCAAGCGTTCTTTATGGGATTATTCTTCTTTATCGCGGGGTACTTTGTGCCCTCATCTTCTGATCGCAAAGGACCGAAGTCTTTTCTCAAAGATCGGCTTATTCGCTTGGGGATTTCTTTGATCGTTTATATCTTCCTCATCAGTCCAGTGATTTTATATACCACCACGCTCCATTATAGTGCAAGCGATAGCAATGAAGTGTCATTTTGGGAGTTTTATCGGACGCAGATCCTCAGCTTTGCAATCACAGAACCGGGTCCGCTCTGGTTTTTGCTTGCACTGCTTGTTTTTAATTCAGTTTATGCGCTGGTACGTATGGTTAGGAAAGATAGTGCTCCGAAGAAGAGTATCCCATTCCCATCGGTGAAATTGCTTCTGCTTACTGCCACGCTCATCGGACTTGTAACCTTCGGAATCCGTCAAATATTCCCGATCGGCAAGCTCATATTTGGATTGAATTTCGGCTATTTTCCTGCATATATCGTACTCTTTATTGCAGGGATCATCGCGTACCGTAATCAGTGGTTAACGAATATCCCACGTCGTACCGTGAAAATCATGGGCATCATCGCACTCATTTTCCTGCCGATACTTCCGATCGCCGCTCTCATCCTCAACCCGACATTGAGTACCGGAGGGGGGTTAAACTCAAATGCCTTCATTTATGCCATATGGGAGCCCTTTGTCGGATTTGGCATCTCTCTACTATTGTTGGCAGTGTACCGCAAATATCGCAATCAAACGAACAAATTTCAACGTAGTGTTGATTCTGCCTCGTATACGGTTTATATCATTCATTCACTCGTATTGATTGCTTATAGCATTTGGTTGCACAACGCACAAATGCCTCCGTTTATTGAGTTTCTGATATTAGGTGGGTTAGGGACAATCACGAGTTATTTGCTCGCTATACTGATTCGGAAAATTCCTTACGCCAAGAAAGTACTATAACCATTTTTATAATTGGGACCCTTCAGTGAAACGGCGGCTTCGCAGTGGATCGAAATCAAGTTTTTCAGCTTAGGTAAACACGTTGACAATAAATAAACGATCATTTATTATTGATCCATGAGATATAGAGATGATAACAAAGTCGAGGCAATATTTGACGCAACCATACAGCTAATTAATGAGATCGGGTTCTCTGATACGTCGATATCAAAAATCGCCAAGAGAGCGAGTGTATCTGCAGCGACGATTTATATTTACCATGAGAACAAAGACGATCTGCTTTACAAGACCTACTTGAAGATTAAAGGCAAGATGAGCGAGAGAATGTTTCAGGAAGTGGATCATACCCGAACAGTTTACGAACGATTTGAGGTTATCATCCGCAACTATGTTGATTTTATTCAATCTTTCAAAGAGTATTTTTTGTTCCTGGAGCAAATAATGAATTCTCCTCTGCCTCAGAAATGGTGCCTAGAAGATACGGCAAGTCAGTTTCAACCGATCTTCGATCTGTTTGAAGCTGGCATCCGGCAGGAGATCCTGAAGAAGGAAGATATTAACATGCTAGTTGTTTACTCCATCTTGCCGATTGCCGAATTGGTGAAAGCACATTTGAAGAACGGGACCCTATTGAATGGTGAACAATTAGATTCTGCCATCAAGATGAGTTGGGACGCTATTAAAGCATAGTAAAAAAGTTTAAGCGATGATTAGCATCGCTTTTCTTTTCACCAATAGTAAATGAACATTCACTTATTATAGAAAATCGAGAGGGAATGAACAATGAAGTTTACCATCTTTGGAGCTAGCGGGGGTACGGGGTTACAGCTAATAGACCAAGCGATCAACAAGGGACATACCGTAAAAGCCTTTGTTCGTAACGCAGATCGAATCTTGCTTACTCGGGAGGGATTAACCGTTATAGAAGGCAATGTATTTAGTGAAGAGGATGTGGGATCAGCTATTGAGGGGCAAGACGCGGTGTTTGTCGCTTTAGGAGTCACAGCAGGAAGTCCTTCAGATCTATGCTTTCGTGGGACGCGTTCAATTGTGAACGCGATGAGAAGGCATAAAGTACAAAGACTGGTCGTTCTTACGGGCTTTGGCACCAGCAGAGAAAGTAGGAATCAGCTTGGAATTGGGATGAGGATGATTGTTAAACTGGTTTATTTAATAACGTTCCGAGAGTTTTACGATAAGGAAAGGCAGGATGGTATTGTGCGGAAAAGTGGTTTGGACTGGACTATCGTTCAGCCTTCAAGGCTCACCAATGAGCCGGGCAAAGGGCGATATAAGCACGGTGCTTTTAAACCTTCCATACTAGCTAAAATTTCTCGTGACGACGTGGCTAGATTCATGATCGATTCAGTCGAACATGCTCGTTATATCAAACAATCCTCGTTTATTCACGACTGAATGAACAGCATTGCGGTTTGTAATAACCCAATTAGATGTAAAATATAAGCTAACGGAGGAATAAACCATGAGACCAAACTGGACGCCTGACGATCTCCCAAATCTAAAAGGAAAAACCGCTATCGTGACAGGAGGCAATGGCGGGGTAGGCTATTATACGACATTAGAGCTAGCGAAGCACGGTGCCACAGTGATTATTGGAAGCCGGGATCCTATGCGGGGAGAAGAAGCCATCATCAAGATGAAACAAACGGCACCGAATATAGCTGTAACAGTAGAGCCATTAAACTTGGCAGATCTGAAGTCAGTTCGAAGCTTTGCCGACAAAATCCATGGGAAAGTGAAAGGTATAGACGTCCATATAAATAACGCTGGAGTAATGGCAGTTCCGACTCGTGAACTGACGGCAGATGGTTTTGAAATGCACTTTGGAACCAATCATCTTGGACACTTCGCGTTGACAGGTCTGTTATTACCGTTAATTGAAAAGAACCGCGGTCGAATCGTTACAGTTAGCGCAAAGTCAGCTCAAATGGGTGATATAGATTTTTCTGATTTAAGAATGGACAACAAATACAGACCAATGGCAGCATACAATCGCTCGAAACTTTCAAACATACTGTTTGCCCGTGAATTGAATCGACGTGCGAAGAAGAAAGGTATCACTTCTATAGCAGTACATCCGGGTACAAGTCCTACAGGAATCGGGAGAAACACACCGCGGGGAACCAGAGCATTCGGACTGCTATTAATGAAAATATTCGGAACTCCTCCTGATCAATCCGCTTGGCCATCTCTTATTGCGGCGACGGATTCGACAATCACCGGAGACATTTACCTAGGGCTAGGAATGAATCCGCTAAAGGCGAAGAGACCGAAGCTTGTAGATTTCCCCAAAAAGGCTTTGGATGCGCAGCTTGCGGATAGACTTTGGTTACTATCCGAGAAGTTAACCGATGTACATTATAACTTGTAAAAACGATCAAAAGAATGGTTCCTTTTTTCACATATATACACGCTAAGACCGTATTACATAGACTAGAACATTACGCAAGAGGGAGACATTAATTCAAAACCGCATGGAGCAGTTCGCCGGTTGGCAGCTGCTTTTTTGTTTAATCTAATGGGCAGTTTTGTTTAAGATTAGTCACAGAGAGTCGTATCATTTGATTCGCTGCATCGGGAATATGCATAGAGCATCGCCAGCGTTCATCCTGCGGAGCCTCCGGATATGGCCATGGAATCTAAAATCAACCCGATCATCATGATGGCAGTGAGAATAATGATTCGTTTCATCGCAAAAAATGTTGTCATTTGTGTCTATAATCATAAGATATTACGCATTCGGATGATTCTATCGTAAAATTTAATAATAAGAAAGTGCAGGAGTGTGTACCCGTGGCAAATATTATTGATATCGCAAAGCTAGCAGGCGTATCCGTATCCACTGTATCAAGGGTAATAAATAATCATCCTTATGTCTCGGAGTCGAAGAGGGAAATGGTACAGCGAGTCATTGATGAGCTTGACTTCACTCCAAACCGGTTAGCTGTTGATTTAATCCGTAAGGAAACAAAATGCATCGGTGTGATCATACCATACAACAACAATCAAGCCTTTGATCAACTGCTCCATGGCGTACTCAATCGATCGATTGAGCATGATTATTCTGTAATGGTGCTTCCTACGAAATACGATCCTGCTAAAGAGCTTCGCTGCTTAAACATGTTGAAAAATAAACAATTGGACGGAGTCATTATCACTTCTCGTTCTAATGATTGGAATTCAATCCTTCCGTATAGTAAATATGGAACCATCGTTGCATGCGAGTTCACTGATCATCCCCAAATTGGGTGTGCCTATATTGATCGGTATGCATCTTTCGTGGACGCATTCCAGTTGTTGAAGGACAAAGGTCATTCACGCGTCGCGTTTACAACAGCAAGAGGCGAAGAGAGTAGCAGCACACAGTTGACGATAAAAGCATACAAGCAAGTATTCAGTGATTTGTCACCAGTGTATCATTTGAATGATTGTCAAACGATGGATGACGGGTTTATAGCAGCACAGCGACTGCTTAATATGGAAGACAGACCCACAGCTATATATGCTAACGGTGATGAGGTCGCGGCAGGAATGTATCAGTGTGCAAAAGACATGAATTTAAGTGTACCGGAGGATCTGGCGATTATTGGCCAAGAAAATCAACCGGTTGGGATTGGACTGAGCCTATCTACCGTTGATCATCAGTTAGTAAAAGTTGGTGAACAAGCCTTTGATCTTACAATGGATAGAACCAACAATAAAGTAAAGATTCCCTACCAAATCATTATACGTCAGTCTACTTAGCTATTGACCTGAAAAGGATTTCATACTTTAGCATACGAATAGGGTTCATTACTTATCATGCTAAGGAGGATGAAATGATGATGTACAAAACCGTTATTTTTGATATTGACGGAACATTAATCAACACAGAACAAGCGGTGTTAGGCTCATTACAGAAGCTGCTGGAGAAG
Source organism: Paenibacillus sp. TCA20 (assembly GCF_000732325.1). GTDB lineage: Bacteria > Bacillota > Bacilli > Paenibacillales > Paenibacillaceae > Paenibacillus > Paenibacillus urinalis. Next base: position 224,741 of record NZ_BBIW01000005.1, on the reverse strand, counting down.
AACTATAATCGGAAAATGAAACAGGAAGATCTCGCATTTGCGCTTGGGATACCGGGAGCCGTATCTTTGGGGCAACTCGGTATCGAAGATATTGAATATGCGAATAAATGCTGGAATGATCTGATGAATGATTTCCGGCATACCATTCACGTATTTGAGGGTTTTCAACAACTGCTTGCTAATCTGAAGATACAATCCGTTGCAACTGGAGTCGTGACGTCCAAGACTAAACGAGAGTATCAAGATGACTTCGTCCCTTTTGGTCTCGCATCTTACTTGCCGTATGTGGTATGTGCAGATGATACAGATCGGCACAAGCCTCATCCTGACCCACTAGTTAAATTTCTAGATATATCTGATGCAAAGGCGGAAACCTCCATTTACATCGGTGATACGATCTATGATTACGAATGTGCCAGAGACGCCGGAGTAGACTTTGGATTAGCATTATGGGGATGCAAACAACCTGAGGCGATTCCAGCAAAATTTAAGTTCGCGAATCCAGAAGATATTCTTGTTCTTTGGGATGACATGAAGTAAGTAATGATAAGTAAAAAAAGGGGAGATGAAATGATGAGTTTTAAAGTGACAGAGTACGTTAACGAGAGATTAGAAGAGATTGAAAAATTAAAAAGCGAAACATTCGATTGGTTAAAAAACGTAACTAAGACTGTTGATGAGCTTACAAAAGAAGAAGAAATAGAAATCTTAGAGAAAAAAATGATTTATTATTCTGCTTCTGGTGCATTAGAGGAGCTAGGCAGATTAAAAGAGAAATTAGATGAATAGTTTATTGTTGAAACGATGGCAAGGCGTAACCAGAAGACTGTGACATAGAATGGGTTACCGGGGGACAATAATATGTTCTGATTACCGATTAGATGTATATCTAATCGGTTTCCACAATTAAATTCAAGCTAGCAAGCAGGTTATCAATATTACAAGAAAGAATAGCAAAGCTTATTACTCTCCCCAAGATTTAATTCACATGAGCTTAAACTATGAACTTTCTTCAGTAGAAAACGAAGAGGTTTGTTTCCGATAAGCTGAAGGAGAATGACCTGTCATTTTCTTAAATAATTTTGAAAATAAAAGTGGATCCTCGTAGCCCACCGAGCGTGCAATATCACCAATCGACAAATGAACGTGATGTAAAAGTTCGCATGCTCTGTTCATTCGATACTTGATGAGAAAAGCTTGTATGCTATGACCCGTGTACTCTTTAAATACAGTGCCTAAGTAATTGCGCTGCAAACCGATGCTCCTTGCGATGCCTTCAACCGTAATTCTACTGTCATAATTTAATTTAATAAAATCGATGACTTGGTTTGTGTATTTTTCTTTTGGGCTATGAGAAACTACATTTTTAACTTCAGTGCTTCTTTGTGCCAGTTCACCAAAGTACATATACAAAAGTCCATTTAAATAGATGCTGCGTCCCTGAGCATTCGTATTTGTCCTCAACATCGTTTCAACATACTGAGTTAAGGAGCTGTTATTCATATGAAAAATAGGCACTTCGTTTGAAAGTCCTGCTTCAAGAAGCAAATTTTCAGCAGAAGTTCCATTAAATCCAATCCAGCAATAATGCCACGGACGTTCATGATCTGCTTTATAAAAAGCGACTTTTTCAGGACAGAGAAGGAATCCGTCACCTTTTTTTAGATTGTACCTTTTTCCTTCATATTGAAACACACCTTCACCATCTAGTATATAATGTATTTTGTAGTATTCACGTATGGACGGGCCGAAGGAGTGTCCAGGCTTACAGGCTTCCATACCGAATTGGATTAAATAGAGATCATGCAAATGAGGGTTCGGTGAAATAAATTCGGTCATGCAGATATCTCCTTTGCCGTAGCTTAAACGTTTTGATATATAAATTTAACAGTACCACATTACGTGCATGATCGAATAGATCTCGCATCTTATCCCTAAGAGATAACATACATAAAACCATAAGAGAAACACATTGTGACATTATAAACACTTTTCTTTTCTTGTAAGATCTAACTAGTAATACGAACCTAGTATTTGTTAGTTAATTTGTACACAGAGGAGAAATAGTCATGATATATCTGGCGAATGATCAGCGGTACAATATGATGGAATATGAGCGGTCCGGAAAAAGCGGCATAAAATTTCCTGTTATTTCACTTGGATTATGGCAGAACTTTGGAGGCAATAAACCCTTTGAAGAATCAAGGGCGATGATACGGCGTGCATTTGACCTGGGTATCACACATTTTGATCTAGCCAATAACTATGGTCCCCCTGCAGGATCAGCTGAGGAAACATTTGGGGGAGTACTCAAGAAAGACATGATGCCATATCGCGATGAAATGCTAATATCAACAAAAGCGGGGTATTATATGTGGCCAGGGCCATATGGAGAATGGGGCTCTCGTAAAAATTTGCTGGCGAGTTTGGATCAAAGCTTGAGACGAATGGGAATCGATTACGTTGATATTTTCTATCACCATAGACCTGATACAGATACTCCATTGGAAGAGTCGATGAGCGCTCTTGCACAAGCCGTGAAACAAGGGAAAGCACTATATGTCGGTTTGTCCAACTATGGTCCGGAAGAAACAAGACGAGCTGCTGAAATTCTTAAGGAGCTTGGAACACCGCTCCTTGTTCATCAGCCTAACTATTCTATGCTGAATCTGTGGATTGAGGAGGGTCTAACTGAAGTGCTGCAGCAACAAGGCATAGGATCCATCGCATTTTGTCCGCTTGGTCGTGGCCAATTAACAGGCAAATATGTAGACAAGTTGGAGCATGAATTGAATTCCGGCGAACTCACGTTGAAGCCTCAGGCGGTAACTGCAGAAAGACTCGCTAAATTTCGTGAACTAGAATCCATTGCAGTTCACCGCGGACAAAGCTTGGCACAAATGTCACTTACGTGGGCTTTGCGAAAAGGTGGAGTTACCTCCGTGTTAATCGGAGCAAGCAAGGTAAGCCAGATTGAGGAAAATGCAGCATCCGTATCTTTCCCAGCATTAACCGAAGACGAACTTAAAAAGATCGATAGCGTGCTAGAACAAATAGGGAATTTCCCTTGGTAATGAATGGAACATGTGCTTTAATAGACGTGTGTGAAACAAAATAAAACACTTTCAAGGGAATACCTCTTATCGTAAAGATATGGAGAACAACCTTGGAGGTGTTTTTCATTTGAATTACAGGGAGAGGTGCTACGGATGGTTAACCGATTAATAGAGCGTGATTTTTGTTGCAGAAGAGAAGGGCTGATGATTCGAGGAAAAGAATTCCTGCCACAAGGAGATCATTTACCAGCGATCATTATTAGTCATGGATTTGGTGGAAATTCAATGAATCTGGAATCATACTGCCGAACGTTCGCAGCATGGGGATATGCGACATACTGTTTTGACTTCTGTGGCGGTAGCCCTGATGAAGAGGGAAGAAGTACAGGAAAATCAACGGATATGACTGTACTGACCGAACGTGATGATTTGATAGCCGTTATGGACTATGTTAAAGAGTTAACTTATGTTGATGACAGCAAATTGAAATTAATGGGGTTTAGTCAGGGCGGATTTGTATCGGCGCTTGCCGCTGCCAAACGCGCAAATGAAGTGCACTCAATAATACTTATTTACCCGGCATTTTGTATTCCGGACGATGCCCGAAGAGGTGCATTAGCGAACTCATCCTATGATATCAATTGTGTTCCTGAAATTATAGATTGCGGGAGAATGACTATTGGCAAGATGTTTCATGAGACTGTCGCAGATATGGATCCTTATGAAGAGATCATTCCTTACAAAGGATCTGTACTTCTGATCCATGGCACCTCAGATGAGATTGTACATTACAGTTATTCTGTTCAAGCCCAAAATTCTTATGAAACAGGTCAATGTCAGCTGCAACTCATCAAGGAGGCTGGACATCATTTTACGGAGGAACAAACGGAAAGTATGATTGTTTCCATACATCAATTTTTAAAAGGAAAAAAGGAAGTATTAACGATTGATGTTCTAATTACTGGCAGCGAGGTGAGGAAAGATACGGGAACAGATAAGCAGATTGCTGTCTTTTTTACAGGAAGCAGTGAAAGCCCTTACTTCAAAGGTGATATTGTCCAAGGGGCTGAGGACGTGCAGGATTATCATGAAGGTAACCTGACAAACATTCGAGCAGATTATGCGCTGGAAGGCGTTGACTATGTGGGGGATCACTGCCGAATTCATATTGTGAACCAGCGTGTGAATGGAGAGCTGAAGCCTGTTATACATACAGATAGCAGAGCACTTGATTTTCTTAATCATGCAGATCTGACGGCCTGTATTGAAGGTTTTACAGGTGGACTTACAGTTCGTATTTTCTCATAAGCAGAGTGTGTTGAGGCTAGGGTGCCTAAAGGTGCTCTAGTTCTTCGTGATCATAACGAAACAAATTCGAAACTGGCGAGCAGTTAGGTGCTAAAATATCTTGGAATCAAAAAACAAAGACTGCTGTTATCCAGAAAGACGGGAATCAACTAGTCGCTAAAGTTGGTCCATATGTCAAAATACTAGACGGACGTGTTTATGTTCAGCTCCGTGAAGTGAATGATACGTTTTTTTGATCATGATCCCATTGGATGGTCTTCAAGTCATCTTATGGCAAGTAATAATCATTTTTATGTCTCAGTTGCTCCATTAGAAACGAGTACCGCATTAAAACTGGCTTCGGCATCCATTTCCAACAAAAAAGAACGCGCTGAGCTAGTTGAGAAAGCGAACGGTGCAGAACTTACTGGAGAGCTAACTTGGGAAGGGTTCAATAAATTTAAGGTTAATTATTCTGTTGAATGGAAGACCGGAGACTACTCTTACAGAACTGGAAATATTGAGATTAAATTGAAAAGGTCCGGAGAAAAATGGATTCCATATTCATATCAATACGATGAGTCTTGGGGAGTTGTAGTTCCCTGAATTCCGAAAGCCTGAGGTTCCAGGGCAGGTCGTCAAGATCAATTTACGTACTACAAGCATCCTATCTAAGTTTTCACTTGGAACGGCTGCAAAAGATGAAGAATCAGTGCACTAATGGGAGCAAGATCGATTTCATAAAAAACTAAACGGCCGCTCCCCGGTAAAGTACCGGGGAGCGGCCGCAGCTTAATTCTTGGCTTTTTTGTAATGTCTACTTGACAGGGTTAAGACCAAAGTACGACGCCACCGCCGTATAAAGATCAAGGTGATACTAAACTATTTTCCTTTGGGGAATCCTTTTACTAATTTCCTGTAGGCAAGAGGACTGAGTCTCGTCTTTTTTTTGAATGATTCAATAAAATAACTTTGGCTGCTGAATCCTATTGATTCAGAGATTTCAGAGATAGGAATATCTGTGGACTCCAGAAGTTCAACTGCTCTTGAAACTCGAAATTCCATAAAGTATGTTACGACAAATAATACTTGGATAAAGTACCAGTTTACTTTTTAAAGCTAATTTTGATGAATACAAAGTGATTAATGGGAAGTTTAACGCAACATTCCATTTTTTATAACGTATTAATTTATGGAATTATTGGGCGGTTTGAAAAACTATTTTATAAGGATGAAAGAATGAAAGGACGAAATCCATAATTATGCGTTTATTAACTTTACTTTTTTCATTTATCCTGATAACTGGCGTTATAGGATGTGCACAATCTGACAAAGATACTGTTCAAACTTATATGAATCAAATGAAACAATTAAATCAAGAAAATTCAGTCATCGATACAATCGTTTCAAAAACTGATATGGAAGGGAAGAGTGGAGATATTATAGGATCTCATCGAGATCCTGGTGATGATATCGGAAATATATATAGGATCGTTGATGAACTTGACTCTCTTAATGAAGTCGTTGATAAGCCCCAAATACCTGAATATTATTATGAAATGTTAATAAGTGCACAGGATAAGAACAGCCTAAAAACATTTGATATTAGAATTTTAGTAGACCCTGATATCACTTACATCAAATGGATTGATATTAATTCGAGTGATAAAAAATTGGAAGGTATTCAGATAAATAAAGATTATGAATTATCCGAAAATCTGAAAACTGACATTAAACAAATACTTAACTCGGTTAGTGATTAATGAAGTGTTTGTCTTAAAACAATATTGAGGTGTTGAATGAATTGGCAGTAACCTTTTTTGTCGCAGATTCTTTAGCTGAGTGTGTAAATAATTATGAGATAGTACAATTTGATGAAGATATTCATAGTATCATTTGGAATGACAAAGCAAACTTACCGGAGATTGCAAAAATATTGTATAGTCTAGACCCCTTCGATGTTAAATGTTTTATGGCTTCCGAAGTGGAAGATCTTAAGATCGTTTGTTCCGAGTTGCAGTTGGTGTATAGAGATAATGAGCAGATGATAAACTTTTTTATATCACTTATGAAATTATGCAATATTGCCTGTCAACAAAAGAAGCATATCATTGCAGTAGGGGATTAGTTATCCTAGAGGAATCACATAGGAGTCTAATTACTGTGAACTGCACCCCAATAGTTAGAAATCATCTAACTATTGGGGTGCAGTCTTTTTTACGGGGTTATAATCAAGAACAGTGATGCAGGAGAGTTTATTGACTTAGCGAATACTCTACACATGAAGTTATTTACGAAGCTCGTAGATAAGACGTTAGCCGGAAGAAGTTCTTAGTGTAGGAGGAGTCTATCTGATATTAGAAAAAGTTATAAATAGAATTGTAATACAAAGTGAATATAAGGATTTTGTTGATAAGTATATAGATCATATACTTGCCGAATTTAAAGGTAAGATTCATAGCATTTATATGTGTGGCTCGATTCCAAAAGGAACTGCTAAACCTTTTAAGTCAGATGCAGACTTTACTATTGTATGTGAAAATCCCAAAGATATTGATTACGAAAGATTGACAGCTATTAAAGACAGGCTTTTGGAAGGATATCCAGTTATAACTAAGATTGATACGATCATTTGCTCGATCGACGATGTATTAAGTAAACCAAATGAGTGGGGTTTTTGGGTTAAGATCATTTGTGTTTGCCTATATGGTGATGACGTTGGCGAGAAAGTACCACCGATCATTATTTCTCCAGAGTTCATTTTAGACTTAAATACAGAGACTAAGGAGGAAGTAGTTCGTATACATCGTTCACTTTCTAATGCTAGTGATAACACAATGAAATCTAGATATATTAAAGGTTACTCTAAGAGATTAATTCGTGCATTATATTCTTTGGTTTTAGAAAGATACAGGTGTATGGCAAGATGACATTATTAAGATGAAGAATGCCATATTAAACTATTGTGAGATTGACTCCGCTTTAGTTGAATATCTGTATGCATGTTACATGGATAGTAATGTACCTGTTGAAGAGTTTCTGGGAATTGCAGAAGAAGTATATAGCTATTTTGAGAACGCCTTAAATGCAATGGCTGATTCCAGAACTTCCTTCAGCTAACAGAATTTTTACAATTCTGGTCACTCTGAGCAGCCAGCGACCAGACTCAAAATGTCCAACGCCGCCCGAACAGGTTAGCTCAGATAAAAACTCATAAGTAAACTACCTACCAATGTTAAAATCGGTTGTGCCACTACATTAGCCAGTTAAATGAAATGCATCTCTGTCACCTATGATATTATGAAAATAAAGTAAGAAAAAATAGTTAAAGGATGTTGAGTTAGGATGACTAATCGTGCAATGAACATTGTCGTAAAAGAATATGATGCCAATTGGGTTCATCAATTTCAAAAGGAAGCAAGATTGATCCGGAAAGTTCTTGAAGGCGAAATCCTAGAAATTTATCATATTGGCAGCACAGCGGTGCCAGGTCTCAAGGCTAAACCAATCATTGATATCATGCCAGTGGTTAACAAGATTGAGAACGTGGATGGATTTAATTCAAAGATGATTGATATCGGTTATGAACCCCTTGGAGAGTTTGGGATGGCTGGAAGGAGATATTTTCGTAAAGGAGGAGAAAACAGGACTCATCAGGTGCACTTTTTTCAAGTTGATCATGTATATGAGATCGAACGCCATATCGCTGTTCGGGATTATTTAAAATCGCATCTAAAGGACGTGCAAGAATACGGAGAGTTGAAAGTACATTTAGCCAAGCGATTTCCCAAAGACATCGAAGGATATAGTGTTGGTAAAGATGCATTTGTAAAAGATTTGGAAAGGAGAGCATTATTGTGGTGGCAGGAAAGAATTCAGTAAGAGTAAAAAATATTAAAGACTGCTTATTCGGAAAGTTACATTCATCTTAGATGGTAAAGCAGTCATTACAATAGGTATCCACTTTCGTTTCTTCGAAGCAATTACTGCATGTGCAGCTCCTTTTTTCGGTTATACGTTCTTCCGAGGCTCAAATCCAACCCTTGTTTAGAGCAATTGCAACGGCATCGATCCGATTCTTCGCCTCGAGTTTCTGAAGGATCTCTGAGATGTAATTACGGATGGTAGCGGGAGACAAATATAATAGCTTGCTAATTTCGCTCACCGAATATCCGGCTCTCAAATAGGATAGAAGCTCTGACTCCCGATTCGTTAAAGGATTCAGTTCTTCGCTCATGGAGAAGGTGAGGAGTGGACTGAATACGCGACTACCCTTATAAATTTTGCGTAAAGATACGGCAAGTTCCGATACGGGGGCGTCCTTTAGGAAATACCCCATCACTCCAGCTTGAATTGCTCGCTGATAATATCCGCTTTTGGCAAAAGTCGTCACGATGGCGATCCGGCATTTACTGCCCTCTGCCATAAGCTGTTCAGCTACGTCCAGTCCGCTTAATAGCGGCATTTCAATATCTAGTACGGCAATATCCGGCGACAGCTTTCGGATCAGCTGCAAGGCTAGCTCGCCATTGTCGGATTCTCCGACGATTTCGATGTCCGGTTCCATACCGAGGAGCCGGCTTATGGCGCTTCTTAACATTCCTTGGTCCTCTGCAATGACAATCTTCACCCTGTTTCCTCCTTGGCCCGCGTTCGGTGATGAGGGATGGCAATCGTCACTTTCGTGCGATTCTCAGCATCAGAATCCAGTTCCAGTGTTCCTCCTATTAAAGATAACCGTTCCTTCATGCCCAGCAGACCGGCACCCCATTTCTCCGTTTGATTCTGACCCTTCGCGATGCCGATCCCATTGTCACAAGTGAGTAACAAATAGCGTTCCTTATCTTCCAGGAGCTGAATGGAACATTTTCCTGCCCCGCTATGTTTGACGACATTGGTTATACATTCCCGCAAGCACATGCCAAGAACATTCTGTACGATAGGCATCATTCTTTCCGCGTCCATCCGTACGTGCGTTTCGGCCTCAATGCCGGCAGTTTGAAGAATATGCACAGCACGATGAAGTTCATCTCGGATATCGATGGATTGCATATCATTAACCATTTCCCGGACCTGCAGCAAGGCCGCCCTAGATATCCGCTGAATATCACCGACTTCAATTAGAGCCTCATTGGGACTAGATCGAATGAGTCTCTCCACCAGCTCGCCCTTTACAGTAATCATGGAGAACGTCTGGCCCAGCGTATCGTGCAAATCTCTTGCAATGCGTGCTCTCTCCGCATATTTCACATTTTCTGCGCTGGCATGAGTAAGCTTCATCTGCATCTCGTAAGAGACTTGGTACAGTTTGGACACATAGGGAAGGACGATCAATGCGATAGAGATGGGCAGCCACTCGAACCGAAGAGGTTCGTCAGACAGGTAAGCGGACAGGCAGACCGCGATTGTAAAACAGCCTGCCATGAAACCGACCAGACAGGAAATTCTGCGATACGAGACAAGCATCGACATGGCTAAGGAAGGGTAAAAGCCGAAGCTCATATGCCATGGAGTATGAACAAGGATGAAGTAGGAAACGACAATAAGCTGAATGCAGATATTTATCTCACGGTGCTTCGTATATAGCAGGCTCCTCCAATAACAGAAGGCAAGCAGCAAAAATAGGAATTTATCCAGCCATGCTTCTTGAAGCGGTGTGAAACCATATAAATAGACTGCCGGTATAATCAGAGGTACGAAGGCAAGCCATTTTCTTGAAATCGTATTCATAACACGTTCCTATCGTTTTAATTTGGAGAGCGCGCTTAGTAAGCCAGGTTGGAATCCACGCAATCGACAGGGAGGCTGTTAGCGCATGAAGCGTGTTTGCAATCCCTGCAATATTGGGTTCAGATGGATAAGCCCAGTCATACAGCGATAGAAGTAGTGCCCCCAGAACGGTGACTAGCCCATAGTAGAACCTTGGTTTAGAAGTCCTATCCTGGATCTTGTTATAAATAAAGGCGCCTATTACATTGACGACGATTGACGCAATCATGATTGAGAAGGGATTCAGCTGTTCAAACCGAAGATCCAGCAGCGCACACAAGACATAATATAGAATAATACACATGATCCCGGAAAGGAATCCTACACTTATACCAACCTTAAAGATTCTGTTCATTTCGTCACCCACTTCATAAGGTTTTGATTACAACCTTAGTGTATCAGCGTCAAAAATCGGAATGTAGTTATAAATATCATTTTTTTGACTCAGCCCTAGACAGGCAGCGAATTATACCCGAATATAATAACGTATATAACTAGACACGAAGGAGAGATCGTTTTGGAAAAGAGATCTATCGACCGACTTGAAGGGTTCGTCCAAGCAATTCCCGCAAAAATCGAACAATTGGGCTGCGAGCATATGAGGGTTCCACGGTCCGAAGGGAAATGGTCCAGACTGCAAATCCTGGGTCATCTGTGCGATTCGGCCATTCATAATTTGATTCGGTTCATTGACGCCCAGCATACATCGGGAAGATATACGGTAACTTCATATAACCAAGATGCTTGGGTTGTGGCGCAACGCTATGAAACGGCTTCGGTGGAGGAGGTCCTGGCGCTCTGGGAGAGTGTAAATCTCTCTATTCTTAGAGTCATTTCCTCTATCCCTGAAGAATCGTTATCTTCAAGTCAGGTGCTGCTGCCGGATGGGGAGATCCGAACCTTGTTGTGGCTAGTGGATGATTATGTCGAGCATCTGAATCATCATCTCCGGCAAATTCTCGATGTCGACTGATTCTGAGTTGAAAAGGGCCCAATGAAATGTTACGTAAAATTAACGGCATTCCTTTCAAGACGTTAAGTATGATGCTAAAAGAGCTCGAAGCGGACGGCTTGATTCTCCGCAAAGATTATGCCCAAATTCCCCCGAAGGTTGAATATTCCTTATCGGAACTAGGGCAATCGATCATTCCAATTTTACATATGATGTGTGAGTGGGGAGAGAAAAACAGGAGGCTTGATTAAACCTCCTGAAGAGTGTATGCCTTACAGAGTGTCTATAAAGCGAAGATATTCATGTGCTCTCACTTCCAATAGGTTGGTCGTCGGTCTATTGTCTTCGACTGTTGACGCTTCGTCGCCCTCCTTACCATAAACAGCAAAGAACGAGCGGTAGTCTGAATTGCAGTAATGGAACGTTGTTTCAAATGGTGCTAGCAGTTGCTCTAACGAATATTTGTATTTCCCGTCAGAACTATATTCCTCTCGTCTTATCCCGGTTGACACGGCTAGAGCGACTTTTCGATGTTTCATTTGGTTACCGCTGCTTGAACCATAGCCCCAGCCGTAAGTCAATACATCATCAAGCCATTTTTTCAACAGTGGCGGGCAATTGAACCAGAAGATCGGGAACTGAAATACTAGATTTGCATGCGATTCTACCAATCTCTGTTCGCTCTTTACATCAATGTTCCCGTCGGGGTATGTCTTGTACAAATCATGGACGGTATACTTCTCCGGAAACTTATTTAATTCTTCTACCAGCCGTTTATTAATCGTTGACGTTTCTAAGTTTGGGTGCGTTACAATCACCAGGGTTTTCATGTGACCCCTCCTTTATTCATGAGTATAATGGCGATTGCCTCAAATTATAAGTACGCACATTTTTTTCAGGTACTTACCAAAAGGTAACCGGCGGCTTTACAAGAACTGATAAAAATAGGAGGACTCAGGCCAGAGTTCAGCTTATTATGCTCAACAGCGTTAAGGCGAAGAAGAACTTGGTGCAGCAAATAAGTCGCGGAAATGAAGTGACCCCCAAAAGTTAGACACGGTTATTTCTTCAGGCAGCTTTCTCAAAATGAGTTCGGTACTGTACCGGACTCATTTTGATTTTTGCCTTCAACCGTTTGGTATTGTAGTATTTAATGTATTTTTCCAGTTCCTTCTTGAAATGCTCTACACTTTCAAACTTTTTGTAGTATAAAAACTCCGACTTGAGAATGCCAAAGAAATTCTCAATGACGGCGTTGTCATAACAATTCCCTCTTCGTGACATGCTTTGAAGAATGCCTCTCGACTTCAGCACATGGCAATACGTCTTCATTTGGTAATGCCATCCTTGATCTGAATGAAGGAGAAGACGGTGCTTCTCCGGCAGACGCTTCAGTCCTGTATCAAGCATCTCAGATACCAGAGAATAGGTTGATCGTGAACCGATGGTATAGGTGATAATCTCTCCGTTGAATAAGTCCAAAATGGGGGAAAGATACAGCTTTTCTCCAAATAACTTAAACTCCGTGATGTCCGTCACCCACTTCTCATTTTTGGCGCCTCAGCCGTGAACTGGCGATCCAGATGATTCGGTGCAGTCTTGCCGACTGTCCCTTTATATGACTTATACTTTTTCATGCGCACCAGGCATTTAAGGCCCATCTTCTTCATAAGCTGCTGAATCTTTTTGTGGCTTACTTTCCTTCCGCGAATTTCCAGTTCATCACGAATACGGCGATATCCGTAACGACCCTCATGCTCCATGTAAATGGACTGGATTTCAGATTCTAAATCAGCATTCGAATCGGGTTGACTCATTCTTTTTATAAGGTTGTAATAGGTGCTGCGCGGAATACCAGCCAGCTGTATGAGTGCCACCACCGGATATTTATGCCTTAGCTCCCAGACAACTTGTGCTTTGTCCTGTTTGGTGACTTTTCCTTGTTTCGAACTAAGGCATTCAACTTTTTTAGATACTCATTTTCCATTTCAAGCTGCTTGATACGCTCTTCGAGTGCTTCCACAGACCTTTCAACTACGGATCGTTTGGTAGACGAATTAGGATTTTTTTCATGGATAGACGCCCCTTCTTTTTTGGCTCAAGGGCTTCTAGACCGCCTGTCTCCATCTTTCTCTGCCAGGAATACAACATGGAGAAGTCCGGGAGCTTAAACAGAGCAGCGGTATCCATGAGAGAGGCGTTGGATTGAGCCATATAATTGAGTACGTCCAGTTTAAAGCTTGTCGAATAATTTGTATAGCCGTTAGTAAAGACAGACACACCATGCATCTCATAGAGCTTCAACCAATATTGAAATTGAGACTTGGTAACTCCCATTTGATTTGAGTATTCTGTTTGCGATAAATGTTCAGCGTTATACCCTTGAACTATCGCCAATTTTTTATCGCCAGTAAACTTAGTCATAAAAAAATGCACCTCCAACTGTTAGAGTGTGTCTAACAATTGGGGTGCAGTTCATTTTAGCGGCTTTTTTATTTTATCGACACAAGTTCTTGTCCCAGCATCAAAGTTGACAGGAGTTGCATCATTAAATATACTTAATATAGTAACTAACAAAAATACATTAACAAAGATTTATTAATAGAACATAGATTTCACAAGAGCGGAGAAAAGAGGATGAACATATGGAACAATACCGGATTGATACAAACAACGGTTTAGAGTTTGGACTATATACATTGGGGGATCATTTAGCTAATCCTGAAACGGGTAAGCGGATATCTGCCAAACAGCGTATACAGGAAATCATTGAATTGGCGAAGCTTGCAGAACAAGCAGGCATTGAATTTTTTAGTGTTGGAGAGAGCCATCAGGAATATTTTGCAACTCAGGCCCACAGTGTTGTCCTGGCAGCCATAGCACAGGCTACAACTACAATGAAAATAGGCAGCTCATCTACAATAATAAGCACCTCTGATCCAGTCAGGGTGTACGAAGATTTTGCAACGATTGATCTTATATCGAATGGCCGATCTGAGATCATTGCAGGTCGTGCTTCTCGAGTAGGGTTATATCAGTTATTAGGATATGATCTCAACGATTATGAGGAGTTATTCGAAGAAAAGTTTGATTTGTTATTGAAGATAAACGAGAATGAAGTGCTGAATTGGAAAGGCGAATATCGTGCTCCTCTTAACCAAGCAAGAATTCTCCCGCGACCTGAAGAAGGCTATCTACCTATATGGAGAGCCGTAGGGGGAACCCCTGCCAGTGCAATTAAAGCAGGTGTTGCAGGAGTACCTATGTTTTTGGCTCATCTCGGAGGACCTGCAGTGTTATTTAAAAGATCAATCGATGCTTATCGAGAAGCTGCACGTCAAAATGGACATGATCCGTCGAAATTACCTGTAGCAACCGCCGGTTTCTTTTATGTAGATGAAACGACGCAAAAGGCCCAAAGAGCCTATTATCCTTATATTAATGAGGGAATGAAATTAACCAATGGACGTGGGTTTCCAAAACAGGCATTTGCACAAGGAGCTGACTCCCGTGATGTTATGAATATTGGCAGCCCACAAGAAATCATTGAGAAGATCCTATACCAGCACGAACTCTTTGGGCATCAGAGATATATTGCGCAAATGGATTTTGGTGGAGTTCCTTTTAAGAACTTAATGAAGAACATCGATATCATTGGCAATGAAATTTTACCAGCGATAAAGAAGCATACAGTTAAAAAATAAGACATTGGAGGTCAGTAGTATGAAAGTTGTCGTATTGTCCGGTTCGAAGATCGGCTCCAAAACCAGAATCGCTATGAATTACACCGTAAACTCGATTCACAATAAGTATCCGGATGCTGATGTTACATTATTAGATCTGGCTCTCTTTGATGTTCAATTCAGTGATGGACGGAATTATATGGAGTATGAAGGAGACACGAAATTCGTCATTCAAACCGTTATGGAGGCAGATGTGATTGTGATTGGAACTCCTATTTTCCAAGCCTCCATTCCAGCGACACTGAAAAATATATTTGATTTGGCACCTGAAAAAGCCTTCCAAGGGAAGGTAATAAGCATGATCATTACGGCAGGCTCTCAGCGACACTTTCTCGTTGCAGAACAACAATTAAAGCCCATTTTGACTTTCATGAAAGCTCAAATGGTATCAACCTATGTTTTTATTGAAGAAAAGGATTTCCTTCGCAAAGAGATTGTGAATGATGATGTCTTATTTCGTATAGACCGCTTAGTGGAAGATACCTTCGTATTAGCGGAGACTTACACTAAGATCCTAGAGGCTGAAGAAGCGAAATATGGATTTTAAAGGAGCCAATGATGATGACTAATAAGGAGATTACGGCTGAGTCCCTGACTCCTGACAACAGATTCGTTAGTGAGTTAGTAATACAGGGAGATATGGAGAGAATTACACAACTGTATGGACACCCATATACTATTAAGGGGACCGTGGTACATGGTCAAGCACTGGGAAGAACGCTAGGCTATCCAACCATAAATCTTGGAGGGGAAGCTGACCTCTATGTATCTCCAAAACCCGGAATCTATTTCGGGACTTCAGTAATATTAGAAGGAGATCGGGAGACTGAGCAATATAACGCCATAATAAGCGCTGGCAACCGTCCTACTGTGGGTGGAGAATCTTATTTTATTGAAGCCTTTTTATTAGACTATTCAGGCGATTTGTATGGGCGAAAGGTATTACTTGAATTCTTAAAATATGTGAGGAAAGAAATAACATTTGAAAATCTTGATCAGTTAATGAAGCAAATGAAGCTAGATGAAAATCACGCGAGACATTACTTTAGCCATAGAAACACTGAATAAATCAATGAAATTATGAAGAATCTGCTAATACGATTGCGAAGTGGAAGACGGGTTTTCATTCACGAAATCGACTGGATTATATCATACTCTTCAATCTCAGTAGTCAGGGCATTAGCAGAGTCGGAAAGTAATCTTAAAAAGTCCATTTCTCAAAGCAAAGAAACAGATAGAAAAATGTACTTTTTTCGTATTGAAGATAAATTTTTGAGCACTCACATTGGGGAAATAGGATATACAGTAAACGAAATTACTCCACTCGGAAAAATCTTAGAGGTGGGCTATTTTATCAAACCACTGTTTTGGGGAAAAGGGTACACTTCAGAGGCATTAGAAGAAGTTATACGTTTTGCATTCGAAGAAAATAATGTTTTAGAATCTCATGCGGATGCTTGAAAGAAAACATTGCCTCTGAAAAAGTGATGATTAAGGAGGCCGAATTCAAATCGCTTGTTTGGCACAATGGTCAAATAAAAGATAGAGTTGTTTACCGATTGCTGCGCAACGAGTAGAGTAATTAATCAATAGCATAATCAATAGATATTCCAATTCACTCCTTAAAAAATGGAATTTGGGTACTGGAAAAGGTATGGAGGGACAAAAACATGTTCCGATCAGCGATTAGGTATATAACTAATCGGTTTCTGTATGTTATATTCATTTTAATGAGGGACAGATTTGAGGAGGAATACGGATGAAAGAGGAAGAAGATATGGCCCCAGGATGGGATGCCATTGAAGATGCGATGACCAAGCTATACGGAAGTCAGATGCCTATGCACTACGGCTCGTCGCTGCCTGCTATGTTCGGAGGTGATCCGCTGGACGGCATCAGTGTATATAAAGCGGACCATCCTGCGCCGCATTGGCATATGGTGACTTTTGGATTCACGGAGCTGTACGGCAAGGAGAAGGAGGATAAGGAGCATAGCGGTTTCGGCTTTGAGCTGACCTTCAGGCTGAAGCGCAGCGAGACGGAGGAGCAGCCTCCGGCATGGGCTATTGACCTACTGCAAAACATGGGAAGGTATATATACAAAAGCGGAAACCGATTCCAGTCGGGCGATTACTTGGATACCAATGGTCCAATCTGCTTGGGTTCGGATACAAAGCTTACAGCGCTATGCTATACGGAGGATCCGGAGCTGCCTTCGATAGAAACGCCAAATGGGCGTATGGAGTTTATTCAAATGATTGGCATTACAGGGGATGAACGAGATGCGATGCAGACGTGGAATTCGCATGCCATGCTGAAAATCTGCGAGCCATATATGCCTTACTATATAACGGATCTAGAGCGCTCATCTTTGCTGATGCTGCCTGCGGTTGCCACAGCGGTGGAGGAAGGCTTGAAGCGTGACGGGTCGAATACGGGCTTCCTGTATGTCAGCCAATTAGGCTGGGAGCCGCCCGTGAAACGACTGTTAAGAAAATCGCCGGCGGTGCTTACGCTTGGCGCCAAGCAGGCAGAGATTATCGGCAAGATGCTTTCGGGCCGCATTTTGAAGCAAAACCCTCTGTATCTCTCAGGTCCGAACGTTCGGGTAGCATTAGAGCCGGGAGATAATCCGGTGATTGAAGAAGGTCCGGAGCACATTCGTATCGTACTGGATGCGACAACCGTTGCCGAGCTGTCAAGCAAGCTGCGGCCGAAGGAGGAGCTTATTAAGCTATCCGCCTTTAAGGGTCTAACCGTTCAGGTAGCCAAAACGTATATTAAAGACCAGCAAGACAATGTGGTAGAGACGATTGGTTAAAAGTTAACTTATATTAAGGCTAAGAATAGGGCTTCTTAAAGGTCAGCAGAATGACTGTTAAGAGGCTTTATTGCTTGTTAAGGGCTTGTCTGCATCGGTATTATGGACTTAAATGAGCCTCTGTTTAATCTTTCCCATTCACTGTCGGACGGCATTCTGCAGTAAAACTGAATAACTTAAAAACACTTAAACAAGCCTGTCTTTATACATAGACAGGCTTGTTTATACTTTTAATATATCAAGTTAAACGAAGAGTAACTTATCATCGTTCGACCGTTAGCCCACGTACACTTTTAAGTTCAATAGCCCTGTAAGTCCTGATATAATCGCTTCAAAGCTTTTGTCAACCTAGAATTTAAGCTGCCTCTTGATAACGAAGATTTTCTGAGTACTACTGATGGTTGTCGACTTTTTGAGCATCCTCAATTTGGCTCTGAAAATGATATATATGTCTTAGATGAAGTGTTAACACAGAAAGAAATTATTAACTCAAACTATGGGAAACCTGAACTTCTAAATGTCGCTTATATTTTACAAGATTACATTTTCATGAATCTACAAGAAGCAGAAGAGGGCAAACCAACCTACATGTATGTGAAATATTGTTATTCGCCTGTAGAATATATGAGAAGTTTGAATTGCGACTTTCAAACATGGTTAGATCGATTTATAGTATAAATATTGGGATTGGTTATAAGAATGTACTTTGGAGCAGCTTCATCGGCCGCTTTTTTAGTGTGAAGAAGAAACCTATAGCCCCTCATTTGCTCCCGAAACGGACGATCGGAGGATCAGGATAGAGCCTGCAGAGTTTTGTCCTACGGGGAATGCAGGAACTTCACGCGCTGATCCGATCCTTTCCCGAGCGGGGTATTATAGTCGTTCATTAGAACAATAATTTAGTTTATCCATATTGAATAGATTGAGATCAGAGAAGAAGATTCTGGAGAGGTGTATAATGTCAGGCTATCCTATTGAATACCGATTTGAAAAAGAATACTTTCTTATTCATTACTCAGCGACTAAATATAGAGAAGGGGATATCGCTGTAGTTAAACTGTTGGATCGGCCTTTTAAAGATAAGGTAGAAATGATGTTAAACACAAAGAATTATGCTTGCGCAACAAAAGTAGAGTTTCTAAATTTTGATCCAGTAACGAATGAAAAACCAGAGCTACTTTCAGTTGGTCGTTCTAGTCGCAAATTTGCGGATTTTTAGTTTTATATCCCCCTCTACAATCTCATATCGAGACACAAACACAGCAAAACAATTATGCGATACGATGCCACATTACCTCATACATGAGATCGTGTGGCATTTCTTAATCTTAATACGCCTTCTTTTAATTCAGGATCAGATAAATGTGCAAAAGATAAATAAATACCATGTTTCGTGCTTAGAGCTGTGGAAGTACTGACTTCCGAGTATATAACCCCTTCTGTTCTTGCTAAAGTCCGGAAGGTATAATAACTCGAGGAATCCCCTTTCCACCAACCAAAAACGTGAAGTCCCGCTTCGTTTTCCACCCAATCAAACCAAGTGGAGAGCTCCTGTTTTAATAGTTTAAGTAACAGATGAAATTTGCGACTATACAAGCGATTCATCCTACGCAGATGCCGCTCATATTGACCACTTGTCATAAATGCTGCTAAAGCTCGCTGCTCTAATAAATTTACTGGTCTAGGTTCATATAATGCTTGAGCTTTTCTAAACGTATCAGACAATGATGGAAGAAGAACGACATAACCAAGTCGCACTTCAAATGGTAATGTTTTGGTAAAGCTGCCAATGTAGATTACGTGTCCATCTTTATCCAGTGTTTTCAGAGGTTCTACATGCATTCCGCGATATCTGAATTCACTATCGTAATCATCCTCAACAATCAAAGCATCATGACGATGTGCCCAGTCAAGCAAGGTTCGTCTGCGTTCAAGGCTAAGCATTTCACCAGTAGGAAATTGCCTGGATGGCGTGACAAATAACATACGAGCATCCCAATCTTGAGGAACAATTCCTTGACCATCAAGATTGGCTTCAATCAACTTCGCACCCGTAGCCAATACAGCCTGAGAAATTCCGACGTAACAAGGGCTTTCTGTCACCACATGATCACCAGGATCTGCAATTAATTGCGTAAGAAGTGCTATAGCTTGCATGGAGCCTGCAGTCACAGCGATCTGATTCGAATCGACTTGGATTCCCCTCATCCTTCTTAGGTAGGCAGCAATCGCTTCTCTCAATTTTGGCTCTCCCAACGAGTCCACAGTTGCGTATGTTGTATTGGAGTAATGCTCTCGATGCCGTACCTCCGCATACAGTCGATTGTTCCATTCATCGTAAGGAAATTTGGTCAAATCGGGCTGATATTTGCTAAAGTCAATTAATGCTTCACTTGTTAAGCGGGTAACTGTTGATTGTGTATGTCTTTGAGGTGTTGTTTGCACAAGCTGCTCTATACGATTTCCCCAAGCGGATAAGTGCTGCGTGCTATATTGGGTTGTATTCTCCTCCTTGTTAAACTCACTTTGATAAGCAACAAAGGTACCTCTTCCATGCTGTGAATGAAGATAACCTTGAGAAGTTAACATATCATAGACTTGATTCACGGTTCCTCGAGAAATTTGATACGTTGCAGCTAATTCTCGTGTAGATGGCATCTTCTCACCGTGCAAGAGATTCCCCTCATGAATAGCTTCACGAATGGCATGATACAGAGCCTTCATCTTGGTATAATGGCGGTTTAAATATGAGCTATAAGCTGCATGAAATTGCATATGACCTCCGTAATTAAGAAAGTGGTACAATGAAATTATAAATTATTGGATCTTTTTAATTGTCAGTTTCCCCTTTATATTAATCCATAGATTCAAGTCAATCAAGAACTGAAAAAAGCTGCGATTAGATTGTTAAACATGGTATAGGGGGAATAGAAGTTATGAGAACAGGTACAGATCGTGTCAAAAGAGGGATGGCTGAAATGCAAAAAGGCGGCGTCATCATGGACGTTATGAATGCAGAGCAAGCAAAAATCGCAGAAGCGGCAGGGGCAACTGCTGTTATGGCTCTTGAGCGCGTTCCTTCCGATATTCGCGCAGCGGGCGGTGTCGCTCGCATGGCAGATCCAACGATCATTGAAGAGGTTATGAAGGTGGTCACTATCCCGGTGATGGCTAAGGCGCGTATCGGTCATTACATAGAAGCAAAAGTACTGGAATCCCTTGGTGTAGACTATCTAGATGAAAGTGAAGTCCTTACACCTGCGGATGAAGTATTCCATATTGATAAACAGGAGTTCACTGTACCGTTCGTATGTGGGGCCAAAGATTTGGGGGAGGCTCTTCGCCGTATTGGTGAAGGGGCATCCATGATTCGTACAAAAGGTGAACCAGGAACGGGTAACATTGTGGAAGCAGTCCGCCATATGCGTTTGATCAACGGTCAGATTCGTAAAGTGCAAAATATGTCCAAGGATGAGCTCTACGCTGAAGCTAAAGTTCTGGGTGTGCCTTACGAGCTTCTGTTTGAAGTTCACGAGAATGGTAAGCTTCCCGTCGTTAACTTTGCAGCCGGCGGTGTTGCTACTCCGGCAGATGCTGCACTAATGATGCATTTGGGAGCAGACGGAGTCTTTGTTGGATCTGGTATTTTCAAATCGGACAATCCTGAGAAGTTTGCTCGTGCCATCGTTGAAGCCACAACACATTATACGGATTATAAACTGATTGCCGAAGTATCTAAGAACTTGGGTACCCCTATGAAAGGGATTGAAATTTCTAAACTGACTGCAGCAGAACGCATGTCTGATCGCGGTTGGTAAGAGGAGAATTAGAGTCACGCATAACCAAAAATCAAACTAAACCCTTGGAACTCGTTTCCGAGGGTTTTTTCTACATGCACTAAAGAATCAATGTTTGGATCTAGATCATGATCGGCAGCGATTAAAAGAAGGAAAACCACAACAACAAAGACAAGACCGATATTCAACGCCTTTTATGAAGGAGGATGGTAATCGGATACTTACAGAAAAATGGAGAAATTCGAATTATATACTTGTAAAATGCAAATATATATTATATAAACTGAAGCAAGAGGTGAGCTTAGATGGAAGAAAGTCCGAGAGAACTACTACAAGTGACTGCACGCCGATTCGGCCTTCTGAATAAGGATTGTTGTAGTGTAGGGACTAATGAAATATCAATGATCCAAAGCCATATTCTTTATGAAATTGATCGACAGCATGAACCATCTATGCAGCAGATTGCAGATTCACTCGGTATGGATATAACTACATTTAGCCGTCAGGTGCAAACGTTGATTAAAAAGAATTTAGTCAAGAAAACAACACATCCCGAGGATCGTAGAGTATATATTCTACATCTTACGACCGAAGGGAAATTCGTGGCTACAACGATTGATGAGAATATGAACAGTTACTTAAATGAGGTTTTCTCTTTTATGGATGCTGACGATTCTTCAATTCTATAATTGATTTAAATCAACGAATCCAATCTGATACGTTATTTTCATCGAACATATAATAAATTAATCTTTTTTTGAACTCATTCTTTCTAACTTTTCTTTATTAATGATAAAATATTCCCTGCCTTGTTTTTCTAATATTCCTTCTTCACGAAATTGGTTAAGTGTGTATAATAGATGTCGATAGCTTCCCCCCACGTATTCTGCTGTTTCGGTATGCTTCTCTTGAAAGTATCCATTATTTTCTATTTCTAGAATATATTTTGCCAATCGATTTTTAAATTCATAATCCTGCATAGCTGTATAATGATCAGTTCTTTTAAGTAATTTATTACCTAAATATTTTGATAAATTATGGAGGAAAAGATTGTCATTTAACAGATGCTCTTTCGATGAAGCCAATGGAACCGCTAAGCATGTGCAGTTATTTATAGCCACAACATCCTTTAAATTCTTTTCAACCTCAATCAAAGATAATTCACCAATAAAATCATCTTTCTTTAGAAACTGAATCAGCGCACGTTTTCCATTTTCGTGTACTAAATATATTTTTGCCTTCCCATCCAATAATAAAAATAGGTACTGAATATCTTCATCAAAGCGCACTATATATTCATTAGCAGAAAACTTACAAACAAAAGCCTGATGTAAAGCTGTTTTCGGAAAAGTTTCTTGAATATCATTATATATATCCACAAAATATTCAGCGTAATCCTTTAAATTAATTTTCTCCATTTTATCACCTCTATATGAGATATCTCCTATTATTATATTTTTACTTTAGATATATTACTACCTAGAGGTGGTTAGGGATGAACAAATACAAACATATTATTTTTGACTTAGATGATACGATACTTGATTTTCATAATTCAGAAGAGAAGGCTTTAAAACAAATTATTACACTGTATGAGTTACCTTATAACAAACAAACCATTGCATGTTATAAGTACATTAATGATGGATTATGGCATCAATTAGAGGAAGGCTTGATTTCTCGTGATGAAGTGCTGACAACGCGGTTTTCGCTTTTTTTGAAGGAATTTCATATAGATGAAAACGGAGCAAAAGTTGAAGCTATGTACCGAGAGCATTTAAACCAAGGTCATTTGGCCGTTACCCATGCACATGAATTATTAAATGCTCTAAGTAAGCAAGATTATAAATTATACATTGGAACAAACGGTGTAGGAAAGACTCAAAGAAAAAGATTAGAAGATGCCAAGCTACGAGGATATTTTGAACAACTTTTTATCTCAGAAGAAATTGGTTATGAAAAACCGAATCCCCATTTCTTTTACTATATTTTTGATGCCGTGCATATAAGCCGCAAAGAACAAGTTCTAATGATAGGTGATCGTTTGACATCAGATATTCAAGGAGCGATCAATGTCGGAATAGATTGTGTGTGGTTTAACCCTAAGAAAAGCATGCCTAAATCATGTTCACCAAAGAGCACATATACAATAACAAATTTAATGCAAATAATGGACTTATTAGAGGAAGAATCATGAAAAAAGTAATTCCATCAATCCTACTCTATATAGTAAGTGCTATTGGCATTAGTCTTACATTAAAAGCTGATGTTGGAGTAAGCAGTTTTAATGCGATGAATTTATCTATATCTGAGTGGACTTCCATCAAAGTTGGTACAATTACATTCATTGCAAATCTCATTTTTCTAATCGGATATATCTTCCTTTGCGAAGAAAAGGATTATAAAAAATTCACTTTGATGTTCATTTCCATCTTGTTCTTTGGAATGATTATTAATTTCTTCCTCTATACTATTTTCGGTACGATTCACGTAGAAAATTATTTAGTAAGAATCGGACTTCTTATTTTCGGTTTGATACTAGCCGGTGGATCAACAGGTATTATTCTATCATTAGATATTATTCCTTTTCCTATTGAAAGTTTATGTTTACGAATAGCTGAATTAACAAAACGCTCTTTCTCTCAGTATAGATATTGTGTCGATCTATTCTATATTGTTATATCAATAACAATATCACTACTATACAGTTTACCAATCAATATCCGTGAAGGAACGATTATCAGCTTCTTCTTATTGTCCGGCATTATTTCTTATACACGATTGAAATTTGCCAACTATCAGCAGAAACCAAAAAAAGGGGAATATAGCGCTAATTAGCCCTATAACTGCGACTTACCATGGAAGTGGGAGAGATTGACTGGGATAATCATTACACATCCGTTGAGGAGGAGAGGAACATGAATGTGGAAGTGTATACGTTAAATGCGTTTGCGAAAGGGGACCGTGGCGGTAATCCAGCCGGCGTTGTCTTGGAGAATGGCCTTTCGCTGGATGATACCGAGAAGCAGCTCATAGCGAAGGATTTGGGCTTTTCGGAAACGGCCTTTATGGAAAAATCCTTGCTTGCGGATTACAAAATCCGCTTTTTCACCCCCACCAGCGAAGTTGATCTGTGCGGACACGCCACGATTGCTGCATTTGGACTAATGCGTTCGCTGGGTTTGGCAGAGGAAGGGGCCTTCTATAGGATAGAAACCAAGGCAGGGATATTGGATGTCGATATTAGCTCGGAGGGTCTTGTTTATTTGTCACAGGCTTTACCACAATTTCTTGAAAGGATATCCTGTGAGGAAATCGCCCCATCTTTGGGGATGGATGCCGAGGATCTTGAAACCGGGTTGCCCATCCAGATTGTTTCGACGGGGCTTCGGGACATTTTGATCCCGATTCGCAGTAGGAAGCTCTTGAATGAGGTTCAGCCCAATTTTGACGCTATAACCGCCATAAGCAAAAAATATGATGTGGTTGGATATCATCTGTTCACACTGGATACTCCAGACGATGCTGCTGCGGAATGCCGAAATTTTGCGCCGCTGCACGATATTCCCGAGGAGAGTGCGACAGGAACATCCAACGGTGCCCTGCTCTGCTATTTGTACCAACATGGCCAACGATCTTTGCGGGAAGTAGAGCACGTTATTTTCAGGCAAGGGTATTCGATGGATTGTCCTTCTGAAATTAAGGCTGGATTGCGCCTGAGCGAGAGCGGTGAAATCAACCAGGTTCGGGTTGGTGGTGCGGTCGCTGGCATTGAACGAAGACAAATTATGATATAAGCGGAATCAAAAAGCCTGTTTTTAGCCTGAACTGCACCCCTTAGAATGGACATTGGAAAAACCCCTGGGTTTAACCGATGAAATTCTAGGGGTGCATTTTTGTATGGCGATCAAAGGTCAAAAGTTTAGGGCATATTCTGAGGAACTCAAGTTGGAGGCCATTCGTATGCACGTAGAAGAGAAATGGACCTATCGACAAATCAACGACCATTTCGGAATTCAAGATGAGGGGCGGATGAAGCGATGGATGCGTCATACGTCTGATGCAACAGCTTGGCCTTCAGGCCAGCATTCGCCGGAAACGTCGATTTAACTTGACATATAAGGCTGCTCGAACGTGTAGCTGAGAATCTGCTTCAAAGGAAATTTACTGCCGAAAAACCAAACCAGAAGTGGGTGACCGATGTGACTCAATACCGGTTGGCGAGCGTTGGCTCTATCTTTCAGCTGTGAAAGATCTGTTTAACAACGAGATTGTGGCCTACGAACTTAGCCAACGGAATGACAATGATTTGGTGCTTCAAACCTTTGCCAAAGCGTTCTCTAAGCAAAAAGACGTGACTGAATTGATCGTTCACAGCGACCAAGGATTTCAGTACACGTCTCATGCCTACCACGACATGCTGCCAAAGGTTGGCGCCCAAATCAGCATGTCTCGCAGGGGCAATTGTCTAGACAACGCCTCTATGGAGAGTTTCTTCTCGCATCTCAAAACGGAAGGACTCTACCCTTATGATTATACGAAATATGCTAGAGGCACAAAGGAGAATTGAAAAATATATCCGATTTTACAACAAAAGACGGCCACAGCGTAAACTAAAAAAACTGACGCCGATAGAATTTCGACGTCAGTTTGGATAGGTGTTTTTTAATGTCCACTAAACGGGGTCTTGACCAGTTTTCCCTCGGATCTTTTACATTCGTAAAATTCTTTCATTCGAGTGTTGCGAGATCGGATCAGACCACACTGTACCGCCATAACAAGTGCATACCGAAGCTGCCTGGAACCACGTTTAGTGATTCGATTCCGAGTTGCTGTAAACTTACCTGAAGCAAAAACACTGGGGTCTATGCCTGCAAAGGCAACCAGTTTCTTTGGATGGTCAAATCGGTCGACTTCCCCAATTTCGGATAAAATTGTTGCTGCAATTTTAGGGCCAATACCGGGAATTGACTTGGATTAAATCATACTCTTCAATCTCAGTAGCCAGGGCATCTATGGTCTGTTCCAACATAGCAAGATGCTCCGGGTACTGAAGAATAAGGCTGATTAAGATCTTAAGATTGATGAGGTGGCTCTCATACATGGTTTTCCGAAAAATGAGGTAGGAAACTCATGTAAGAAGCGAAGAGATACGTTAGAATACATAGCACTAAAAACACCTCTATACGCTGGGAAAACCTGATCCAAAACAGCTTGGAATTGCAGCATTGTCTGCACGGCCATCTTAGAGAAGGACTCATGTTGGCGCGTCAGATAACGCATATTGAGCAATTGGACACCTCTTTTTTTGATGGGTTCGAATTCCTCCCTATAGTACAGATCGCCGAGAAGAAGAGCGTCGGCAGCATCTGTTTTTACTTTACGAAGGTTTGTTTTTCGAAACCGCTTAGAAATGAGCGGATTGATTACGATAAATACATAGTGATGTTCCTCTAGAAATTGACAGACAGGGCTTTGGTAGTGCCCAGTGGCTTCCAGAATGATTGTAGGCCGATGACCTGATTCACGTTCGATGTCCTGAAAAACTTGAAGCAATATCTCAAGCCCATCCCACGTATGTTGGAAATAGAAAATTCCTTGGTATGGTTTTCCTCGATCTAAGAAAGCTTGTCCGTGACTTTCTTCTTTAGATATGTCTAGCCCGATAACAGGGTTCATTTTATCTCTCCTCGAAATCAATTAACCGGTAGCCCCAACGAACTCCTTGTCGCGCCACAGCATCGCATGTGATACGGGATCGATGTCCCAACCAGCCTCAAACATGGTTATGACAAGTAGGGGTGAACTTTATAGCGCTCGGGATCTGGTCCCACGGGCAGGTGCGTTCGACACGGCTACATTTAATCCTTTTAGTTAATGCAAAAAGGATCAACCAGAAAGAATTGGTTAATCTCATAATACGATGGGCAGGATTGCTGAATCATTCCTCGAATATTTTATCACTTGGATAATTTTAAAAAATTGTTAGGATAAGTTGTCTGAATGAAACGCAAATCAATAGATAAGGGTGATTCATGTGAAGTGAGGACTCATTGTGTATTTGAACGGAACGTCAAGTTCTGGAAAGACCTCCTTATCAACTGAACTGATAAATCAAAAAGAGATTCCTTTTTACCATTTATCAATTGATGAGTTTTTTAGTAATTACAATGATTTTGTTAATAACAAATTTCCAGATGAACCTCCAAGAGGAATAGATCATCAAGTTGTCTCGCAAATAGTTGATCATTCCATATTCTCAGTGTACCTTTCTACAATTAAATTGTTATCCGAATTAGGTTTTAATGTAATCGTAGATACCGTAATCCCAAATGACAAGTCGTTTAATGATTTTTATGATGTACTTATTGATCATCCTATATTGTTTATAGGGGTACGATGCTCGAAAGAAGAACTTACTAGAAGAGAGCAGGGCAGGGGAGATCGCGCGATTGGACTTGCCCACTCCCAGTTCGACTACACATATTCATATAATGAATATGATCTTGAAGTGAACACGGAAGAGCTCAGCCCAGTTGAATGTACCGATAAAATATTAAGTTTTATCAAGTCCGATCAGGATTACTCTGTGTTTAAGAATTTAAGTAAAAGAGAGATTATTGTTTCATAGAAGGTGAATCATCAGATAACGACATATTCAAGCATTGGGGCTATTGCCCTTCGGTCTGCCCGCATTTCGAAATAAACTAACGGGAAACTTTAGCTCAATACAGCAAAGGGCAGTTTGCCGGTTAGCAGCCGCTTCTTTTTTTAATATGAGATGTTGAGTAACTACAGGAATGAACAAACTATGTTATGCTGGATACAACAAAGTGCGTTCATTTCAAGAAAGGGGTTTAAAATGCCATGTGCCGAAATATCAAGACCTTATTCAATTTCGACCCGCCTGCGACGGAAGAAGAAATTCAGGCTGCAGCGCTGCAATTCGTAAGGAAGCTCTCGGGCTTTAACCGTCCTTCCAAAGCGAACGAAGCGGCGTTTAACCAAGCGGTGCAAGAGTTCACCGTCGTTGCACGACAGCTGCTAGATTCTCTGGTGACTCAAGCCGAACCTCGCAATCGAGAGGTCGAGATCGCTCGGGCCCGGGCACGGAACGCCAAGCGATTCGGAGAATCCTGAGTGGGTATAGAGTGAATCGCATTAGAGTTATGTGATTATTTATGAATTATGTAAATTAGATGTTATATGCAATTACTACAGAACATCATGCAGACAAGCTAGTAAAGGAGTAGTCCGATTGCCGAAAAGGGCAAGAACATGAGCCGATTACCAATTAGATAAATATCTAACTGGAATTTAATGATCAAAAGGAAAAGGCCGCAGATGCGATTCGGCGGCCATCCTGCGGCGAGAGAATTCAATTTCTCGTTCGATATTTATCAATCTCACTTAGCAACCGATTAATGTTAGAACGGATATGTGAATTGTCTTCGTACAGTCTACTCAACATGACTCCGCCCTCAATTACTGAGGTTATATAGATGGAAAATTCTTCCACCTCTATCTCTTCTTTAAACTCCCCTTGTTCGATCCCCAACCGAAGAAGAGAACGGATTAATTCCAAAAAACTACCCATCGCTATTTGCGCCTTTTCCTTTAATGCAGGATGAGCGTCATCACTCTCGATGGCTGTGTTTAGAACGGGACAGCCCCCTGCAAGCGGGGGATTATCATAAGCATCCTGATAGACTGAAATAACGGCAGACAGCTTTTCAAAAGCCGTCTTTTTGTTCGCCATCGCATCCACGAAAGATGCTCTCAATACCGTTGCAGCATGTTCAAACGCTTCTAGGGCAAGCTGATCCTTATTCTCGAAATGATTATAGATTCCGCCCTTTTGCATACCTGTGACACGGGTCAAATCCGAGATAGAGGAGCCAAAGTACCCTTTCTGATTGAATAAAACGGCAGCTTGTCGGATGATAAAATCCTTGGTCTTTTCTCCTTTTTTCAACGCCATCCCCCTCAAAAAAAAACAATCGTTCGTTATTTTGATTATATATCAAATGATGCCTCTGTAAAGAGTCGTAAATGTATATAGACGGTTAATGAAATTTATGGTAATTTATATAACGAACGTTCGGTTTTTTTGTGGTGTGCAAACATTTCAAATCAAAGAGGAGTGATTGATTCTTATGAAAAAACAATGGTCGGTAGGTATGCTCGTATTTGATCAGGTTGACGCTTTTGACTTCGTTGGTCCGTCTGAGATTCTATCAGTTACGCGATACAGTGCTCAAGATGTTCAGAATATGATCTTTGGCTCAGCGGATGAGCAGCCTAAGCCATTTTTAGTTCATACGGTATCAGAAACAGGGGGAATCGTTACGGCCAGCAATGGCCTCCGCATTATGGCCGACTACAGCATTGAGAATGCCCCCCAATTTGATATCGTTTTGATTCCAGGCGGTTTCCAGCCGATAATCCGCAAACTGATCGCAAATACAAGGGTGATCCAGTGGATCACCGATCAAACTGTAGAATTGATGACATCTGTCTGTACGGGTGCATTCGCTTTAGCTCAAGCGGGGCTGTTAAATGGGAAAAAAGCAACTACCAACCGAAAAGGACTGGACTCCTTCCAGAAGTATTTTCCTGAAGTCACGGTAATTCAAGATCAAAAGTTCGTAGATGAGGGGAGCATTATTACTGCACAAGGACCAGATGCGGGGCTTCACTTAGCTTTTCATCTTGTCAAAAGACTATTGGGTGAAGAAGTGGCCCTCATGACAGCAGATACAGTAGAGTATGATGGATATGAAAAAGCTTTTTAGGTCGATTTCGATTCGATTGTGGCCAGCGAATTAGCCAAAAACCCGGTTTATGTTCTTGTCATCCGAGAACAAGAACTGACCGGGGACAAGAACAAAGACCCATTGAAAGTCGCTAATTAAGTGTATGTGTGAAATTAAATATAGTGATAGATGCTACGCGATTTAGGGAAGATTATTGCAAGTTCCGTATATTGACCCTCTTCTGATTGCACAGTTAGCGAGTGGCCAAGTTTGATTGCCATCTGATTGGCCAGGTATAATCCCATGCCAGTAGAGCTAGTATTTTTTCTACCATTAGAACCAGTAAATCCTTTGTCAAAAATTCTGACCAGCTCTTCCGGAAGAATACCAATACCGGAATCCTGGATCAATAGGCGCTTCTCTCTCGTATTTTCCTCAAGAGAACAGATAACGGAACCTCCACGCTCTGTATATTTCAAAGCGTTGGTGACGATCTGGTCTATAATGAATCCAAGCCATTTAGTGTCACTGTAAACCGTTGTTTCTTCTTCCCACATGGTGAATCGGATTCGCTTGGCGACGAACATCTTAGCATACTTCCGGACACTGGCCCGCATGATTTGATTCAATGAAACCTCTGCAATCAGATAATCTCTTGAGAATGAATCGATCCGGGAATAATAGAGTGTTTGTTCTACATAATGATCAATTTTGTTTACTTCATCCTCCAGCTTGTTCACGAGCTCTTCTAAAGAACTGATTGTATTATTTCTCAACAGTAGATGACATGCTGTTATAGGTAGCTTCACTTCATGTATCCAAGATATGATGAAGTCATGAAAGTCCGTTCGCTCCTCATGGAAAGTCTGGTCTGCTTCCAATTTGGCTTTATGGAGCTTTCTGGCCAGAGACATATACAGTCTCTGTTCATGACTTAAAGACTTAGGGATTGCAGCAAAGAAATCGTTTCCGCCATTTTTGATTATTTCACTCAGTACTTTATAATGTCCGTAGCGGCGAGTGAATCCGACGGCCAGATATACTCCTATCAAAGTAAAGCAACCTAACAAGTTGTAAAGAATATCCTCAGTGTCATACCTACCACCTGGACTGATAAACATCATTAAGCTGGTAAAAAGCATCATTGAAACAGCCAGTATAATAACAGAAAGCTTATCTTCTAAGTATTGTAAAAGACTCATTTAATTATATACCCCTCACCTTTGATCGTCGTTATGAATTGATTCTGTCCCAATTCCATTAGTTTTTTTCTGATACGCGTCATATTCACGGTTAATGTATTGTCATCTACAAAACTTTCATCTTCCCACAGACGTCGCATCATTTTCTCTCGACTGACAATTCTTCCTTTGTTTTGCATCAAAAGATTTAAAATTCGAAACTCATTTTTCGTAAGTTCGGCCGTTTGTGCCCCGCATAACAGCTTTCCTTCATTCAGGTTCAATATCACACCGTTATGCTCAATTACATTTAGGACAGAATCTGTATAAGAGTATGTTCTACGCAGCAACGCTTTGATTTTAGAGATGAGGATCTCGTCATAGAAGGGCTTCGTGATGTAGTCGTCTCCACCCATATTGATCGCCATTACCATATCCATGGGAGTGTTTCGGGAAGAGAGGAAGATAATTGGGACTTTGGAGACTTCTCTGATCCTACTGCACCAATAGAATCCATCATAAACTGGCAGATTAATATCTAGAAGCACCAGATGAGGTTGTTCTTTCACATATTGTTGCTGGACCTGATCAAAATCGTTACAAAGAACAGCTTCGAATCCCCATCTCTGAACGGTAACTCCAAGCATCTCTCTTATCGTCACATCGTCTTCTATTATCATAATCTTCACACTTGTTACCTCCAAATAGGTTAAGTCCATCTCATTATAACTTTGTTATATAAAGGAAACATCTCTATTATACAAGGTGACAAAAGTGTAAGTCTGCTTACGGAAAACGTAAGTCAGAATCAAGGTTCCTTGTAAGTGAAGGTGTTATGCTACAAAGTAATTAACAAAGGAGGTGCTATGCAAGAAATGAAAGAGATCGTTAGAATTAATCAATTACAAAAGTCATTCGCCGTCAAAGGGAATGTCATGCCAGTACTGCATGGGATTGATATGAACGTTTATGAGGGGGAATTTGTAGGTATTATGGGGCCTTCCGGTTCCGGGAAAACGACACTGCTCAATATCGTTTCCACAATTGACGAGCCGACCTCAGGAGACGTTGTAATAGATGGGGAAAGTGTGCTGCAAATGAATGAAGCTCAGTTATCCGAGTTTCGCCGATCGAAGCTAGGATTTATTTTTCAAGACTATCATCTATTAGATACGCTAACTGTCAAGGAAAATATAGTGCTTCCTCTTGCTCTGGCCAAGATGGACGTGAAAGAAATAGAGCACCGAGTTGAGGCAATCGGGAATCGGTTTGGCATAGAAAAATTGATGGATAAATACCCTTATCAAATCTCTGGCGGGCAAAAGCAGCGTACCGCAGCATCACGGGCAATCGTTACCGATCCGAGACTAATCCTGGCGGATGAACCGACAGGAGCCCTAGATTCACGTGCAGCAACAGATTTGCTGGAAACCATGAATGATCTGAACAGGCAGGAGTTTGCCACGATTCTTATGGTTACACATGATGCTTACGCAGCAAGCTATTGCACCCGAGTGCTCTTTATTAAAGATGGCGGTATTTTCGCAGAGCTAGTCAAAGGCAACATGACCAGAAAAGAGTTTTTTAAAAAGATACTTGATGTGCTGAACGTGCTCGGAGGGGATGCAAATGACGCTGTTTGATCTGGCAAGGAAAAATATTCAGGGTAATTTCCGAAGTTACTTCGTTTATTTTTTTCCATGTTTGTAAGTACGGTCATTTTTTATATTTTCGTTTCTCTTCAGAATAGTACAGAAATCATCAGATCAATTGAATCATCGGAAAGTATGAAATCTATTTTTTTCATCGCCTCCATAGTCCTGATATTGTTCGTTTCAGTGTTTATCTTGTATTCGAATCAATTCTTTACCCGGAAACGGAAACAGGAGGTGGGGCTTTACGCGCTACTGGGGTTACCTAATCAAACGATTGGGAAACTACTGTTTTATGAAAACCTATTGATTGGTACGATTGTGCTGGTCTTAGCAGTTATGGTTGGAACCCTATTATCAAAGCTGTTCTCCATGATGTTGGCGAGGTTGCTCGGCGTTAATGTCGACATTAGCATTTCAATTTCATTTCCAGCAGTAGCAAGTACAGTCATTGTGTTCATGATCATTATTCTGATTACGTCACTGCAAGCTTACAGACTGATTTACCGATTCCGGTTGATCGAGTTGTTTAGGGCAGAACAGGAAGGTGAGAGTGAATCGCGAGCTTCCATCATTTCTGCGTGTGCTGCGGTCCTTATCTTGTCAATCAGTTATGAGATTGGTTTAAGGGAGTTCACAAATACTGAACAGATACTAACCAACCTAGGAATGATGACGGTTGGAATCATTTTGGGCACTGGACTTATGTTTTCATCATTTGTCATTTTTATGCTGAGATTGATGAAAGGCCGTAAGCAGCATTACTTTAAAGGTATGAATTTGGTTATTACCTCAAATCTTGTATACCGGATGAGGGGCAATGCCCGTACGTTCACCATCATTTCCATCTTGTCGGCATTGGCTTTATGTGCATTTAGTTTTGGATTGAGCACCTACCACACCTACGAACATTCGGCGCGTTTGGCTGCTCCATTCAGCTACATGTTTGTCAGTCAGGACGAAGCTTTCAATAAGCAAGTGGACGATATCATCAAAAGAGATGCCGAACATCCTGTTACTGCGCAGGTGGAGATTTCAGTCGTTCAACTTAACGGTTATTCTTCTAATAACGAAATTATATCAAACAAACAGCTAGCCAATAACGAGCAGCCCATCAAAGTGATATCGATGAGCGGATATAACCAAGCTGCAGAAGCACTAGGCATTCCCCAAGTTAATGTAACGGAAAGCGATCAAGCGATCGCAATTCGCCCGATGTTTACCGAACATGAGTGGGCAGATTATGATTATGAAACCATCTCTCTGCAGCTGTCCTCTCAGCAGTTAACCTTGGCTTATACAGATATGACGATTGAGCGAATCGTGAACTGGAGCTATCCGGATAACATGATCGTAGTAGCTGACGAATTATACAAATTCGTAGAACGGCAAAGTACGCCTGTAAATTATATTGGATATGCGGTAGAAGAACAAAAAACGACGAAAAAAACCTCCGATACGCTTGCCGACATAGCAACACCGGAATCCAAGATGTCCTCGTACTATGCCGAGTATCGTGTAGGAATTGAAAATGCGGGGTTGAATGTATTTATTCTTGGTTTTCTTGGGCTTGTGTTCCTCCTTGCATTGGGTAGTGTCCTTTATTTTAAGCAATTGACTGAAGCTACAGGTGATATTTCCCGCTATGATATTCTCAAGAAGATTGGTGTGAGTAACAAGGAAATCAGAACGTCCATCATCAAGCAAAACGCTGTAGTTTTTATGCTCCCGCTGCTTGTTGGAATAGTCCACTATGTTGTCATTTTCACCTGGATGAGAAGGTTGTTCGGAGGATTGGGAGGCATCAGCCTTTTGGAGCCGATACTGATCTGTATAAGCATCTTTTTGGTGATTTACATGTTCTATTTTATATTGACCATAGGATCGGTCAGCAAACTCCTCATCGGGGAAGCATTACATTCCAGCCGTCTCGCTTTACTTGGTATAGTAGCAGGTATCCTAATACTCGTTGGATTCCTCGTCTGGTTGGCTCCGGAACCACTGAAAGAAGCTGAAGATCGAGGTACAAGCGATGTTCACTTTGATCTACCTAAACCGAAAGGGAATTACGTGATCGGCGTTACAGAGCTTCACTTGGTGGACACGGAAAGAATAGATCCATGGGTGAACCAACTCCAGAGGGAACTCATGATCAGTATTTGGTATCCGGCTGAAAAAGAAAGCGAACAGCGGGCAGCATATATGCATGAGGGTGCGGCTATGCATTACGATGAAGAAGAAATCCCATCGATTGGTCTGGATCCTGGGACGATTGATTTATCGGGCATTGATACGCATGCATGGCTGGATGCACCTGCAGTTGCTAAAAAAGGAGGATGGCCAGTGATTTTCTTCTCACCAGGAGGCACTGTACCACGAAGTTTTGGCACTATTCTAGTTCAGGAGCTGGCTAGCCAGGGGTATGTTGTTATCACAATAGATCACACACATGAATCTTCTGTAGTCGAATTTCCCGACGGGCGGATTGTAAAGGGAACATTACCGGAGATTAATGCTGAAACGGTGCTAAAGATGATAGAGGTACGAGTTGATGATGTGCGATTTGCATTGGATCAATTGGAGGAGATGAGGACCGGGAGTAATATCGATGCAGAGCAGAAGGGATTGCCTCAAGGGTTGCCTGAAACGCTTGATTTGTCAAAGGTAGGCATTTATGGGCACTCCGCAGGAGGTGCGACAGCGGCTCAAACGATGTATGAAGATGATCGGTTCGATGCGGGAATTGATATGGACGGAACTTTAGGGCATATGCCTAACCATCCACTTCCCGTGGCTCAACATGGTCTAGATCGTCCCTTTATGCTGCTTAACTCCGGTATCAATGATGAGGGGAAAGTGGACTCGCATTTGACTGCTGAGGACCGGGGTATGTTCTGGAGCCGAACAAGCGGATGGAAATTCGATTTAAGTATACCGAACGGAGCGCATTTTACCTTCACTGATTATCAGTACCTGTTACCTCAGATTGCGATGAAGCTGAGTCTCTCCAGGCAGGTGATCCATCAAAGCATAGGACCCGTTGATCCTCAGCGAGCGCTTGATGCTCAGAGGGAATATGTATCCGCGTTTTTTGATT
Organism: Paenibacillus sp. TCA20; assembly: GCF_000732325.1. GTDB lineage: Bacteria > Bacillota > Bacilli > Paenibacillales > Paenibacillaceae > Paenibacillus > Paenibacillus urinalis. Next base: position 188,630 of record NZ_BBIW01000005.1, on the reverse strand, counting down.
ATCACTTAAAGTCTATCTCGCAGCCCTTGCTAGAGTCATCTAATTCATCATACGCAGAGGTTAAAATAATTAAGTAGTCTTACGTGAAAGAGAGAAACAGTACAAACAGTATCTTAAGAAATGTAATACGAATTGTGTTTCTCATCGGTATACCCGTCGTAATACTCAAAATTCGGCTTTGAACCAGCGCGACAAGACGGCTGTGATTCTAAACAATTCAAAGTGTCGAACGAGCTTATTCATCTTTGCTATTCGGCAGGATTGCAGGCGGTATTGTTTAAGTTGGGATTTACAACGATCTCATGATAATTGTCGAGCTTGTAATCAATAATTCTTTGCGTCTCTATCAATCGTTCAATCTCTTTCTGAATTCTTTCCTTGTGTTCCATTAGTATGGAGACTCTCTGAGGGATAGAGGCAGCGCCTGCTTCGTAAAGATTGCGGAAATGCTTCATCTCCTCCAGAGTCATGCCTGTTGCCTTGAGCCTCGTTAAGAAAACCATGCCCGCCAATTGGCTTTTGCTATACGTTCGGTGTCCGTTTGCTTTGCGGTCGGCATGCGGAAGCAAGCCAATCTTCTCGTAATAGCGGATCGTATCCTCGGAGAGCCCCGTTAATTCGGATGCCTGTTTAATGGAGCTTACAGATTCAGGAATTTCGATCACTTTGCTGCACCTCCTTATCTTCCCATTCTAACTCAAGCAGAGGCCGGTTGATACAATTCTAAGCGTTCTCCGTCCGGCCCTTGGAAGAATATGAATCTGGTTCCGTCCGCCAACGTTACTATTTTTTCGTTAATAAAAGCTACGCCATGCTCTGCAATCCGAGCTGCTTCCTGTTCGACATCCTCTACCGTAAAGGCAATATGGTTCACGGTTCCTTCGTTTGGAAGCTCTGAATTTGTTCTTTCTACCAGCTCGATGATGAGATTCGCTTCCCCGGGAAAACCTAAAAATCCAAGACGTACGTTAGGATTAGGCTGACGGATTTCTTTAAGCTCCATGCCGAGCACTTTCTCGTAAAATGCAGAGCTTTCGTCGATGCTTCTCACGACTACGCCTACATGCTCCAGTTTTTGAACTCCCATATTTCGCGCCTCCAAGAAGTGGAATTTACTTGCATACTGATAATGATACAACTTGGAGTACACTCCAGATCAAGAGTAAAATTGATATAATGGCGATGACTTAATGATGCAGGAGAGTATTGGGACTCCTCGACCAATCTCCAATATCGGAGGGCTCGCTGGTATGATCCGAATATAGGGCGTTTTATTAATGAGGATACGTATGAAGGGCAACTCAATGATCCTATAACTCTGAATATGTATACTTACGTGCTCAATAATCCGTTAATTCATATAGACCTCAGTGGTATGTGTGTAGCTGGTAGGGATGCTGGTTGTTACGTAGATTCATATAGTGGCTATGACGGATTAATAAACAATCCGCAACTCGAAAACAACTCCAAAATGTGGGGAGAAATTCAAAGGTATATCCAGAAATATTGTAATAATAGTACATGTGTATCGAAACAAAAGGAAATGCAACTAAGATTGGAGAAGGCAAACGATCGAATCCGTAATAATGCATGTTCTTATGTGGATTGTTATATTGGTGATGCAAGCTTTATACTTCAAAGTGGAAAAGCAATTGGTGTGAGGATAAAGGTTCAAATAGTTGAGCCTGGATCGAACGCTTGGGATAAAATATGGGATTCATTTATGCCAACAGCTTATGCTGCTGAGCTGCCGCCAAGTTATATTGGAAAAAATAGTTTTGGATATATTGAACATTATTACCATAGCAATGACCATGCCTGCAGGTCATGTACATGTAATAGACAATAAAGGGAATGTGGTAAGGGTTGGACAAAATGTGTAAACCAATTGAAGGTGAACCGGAATTAAATAGGGCTCAATCATTGCTTGTAACCCAGTATCGAGCACAAATAAGAAGTTCAATCTCGCAAATTATGAAATGGTATAGGTACAATAATCCAAATAAGTACAGGTGATGTTAATAATAATAAAGGTGGTGTATTCTTTAAGTGAAAGCAACAGAAGAAATGATTGCCCTATTGAAAGGTAATCATATTCAAGGTGATGACTTGGTACTTCAAGTAAATCAGCTACTTGGATGTATGGATTTGAATGAACAGTTGGGTCTGCACAGAGTGTTATCACCACAAGCAATTAATCGTTTGCATCCAGTTTTAGACAAAATGACTATACATCCTCATTTAAAAGAACATCTAGTATGGTCGTATTTTTATCATCGTCTATCTGGATTGGATTCTCTTTCAAATGAACTTATGCAGGCAATGTTAAATGAATACTCTCAAAATAAATTCCTTGCTGTTGAAAGTTTGTTTATCAATGCATTGAAGAGCGACATTATTTCTTTAAAGCAACTTGAAATTATAGAAAAGATTTTTTCAAGTAAAGCATTTATCAAAGAGTCAGCCGCTTTCAAATGTCGGGAAATTGTTAGGGCAGGAAATAAATTAAAGCCAGTAGAAATAACAATGTTAATCGATATTAAGGCATTTAAAACTCTTGATTATGCTTTAGATAAAAATGCTGTAACAGATGAAGGGCTGAAAATGTTTACTGAACCACTTAATTCGGAACAAGACAAAAAATCGAAGCTTTCTTTATTCCGAAAAGCCCAGAATCATTTATCTCAATAGTATTGCCTTAGAGCCACTTGCGATTTGTCGGGGAAAAAACATATTCCCATTGAAAGTTGATATGCTCCCATCATAGTAGATAGTAGAAAAAAACTTCTACCGCTACAATGATGGGAGTTTTTCTAATGTCAAAAAGAAGTCCTATTTCCTTAGAAGTAAAATTACAAGCCGTTCAGCGTTGTCTTGAACGTAGGTCAAATCCAAACTATGAATCAAAACAGCTTAGAATTAGCAAGGGTACGGTTAAGGATTGGATAAGAAAATATGAAGCAGATGGTTTGGATGGGTTAAAAGAATCGAATACGTGGAAATCATATTCAAAGGAATTGAAGCTTGCTGCTATCAAGTATACTAATGAGATAGAATTGAAATCTACACGTAAGGGAAAAGCACTATCTCATATGAACAAAGGACGTAAAACAACTTTTGAAGAACGCATTGAAATTGCACAATATACAATCGCTAATAATTTGGATTATCAAAAAGCGATGGAAAAGTACGGTGTATCTTATCAGCAGGTGTACGCTTGGGTTCGTGAACAGGAACGTTTAATGTCGGGGGACAAGAACATATTCCCATTGAAAGTCGCTATTTTAGTGACTTTTTTTATGTTATCGGTATAAGTTCGTAAAAATCTATTTACTAGTTGAAAACGTTTTCTATTTATAATATATTTATATTATTGTAAAATTGTAGAAAAGGAGGGGGGTTCTACAATACTGGTTCCAAGAAATAAATTTTGCATAATACTTTAGAAAGGGTGTTTTTATGTTAAGTACAAACAAAAAAACAATAAGAAAACTCATACTGTGTCTTGTTTCTATTCCTTTAGCGTCCTCCCTTTTTTCTGTAGAGGCAACTGCACTTTCTTTTTCAGGTGGACGACCGAGTGCAAATTTCACAGCTTATTATACAGAGTCAGTTAGCTCATATGGATATGTATCAGCTTATGATGATGCTCGTTTTAGCTGGAACGACACGGCAGATTCTGTGAATATTACTAGAGTATTGAATGCAAATGGAACGCCGGATAAATATTATGTAGGTGTAACTTCTATAGCAACTCGGCTTGGTCAGCAAGAAGGATTTAAAAGAACAAGTACAGGGGGATACATTGCAGCAACTGCGAATGAGACCTGGGCCTATAGTAATGTATCAATATATCATAATAATATAGAGAAATTCGGACTTACTCGCCAACAAATTGTCTCAAATGCTACTCATGAAATTGGACATTCTTTAGCACAAGATCATGTTCCGGATAACTCAACCATAAATTCAGTTATGAGACAGGGAGTTCAAAATATTGGCCCGACATCTTACGATATTATTTCTATTAGAAATAAATGGGGTAATTAAGTAGAAAGGATGAGGAAAAAATGATACGAAATCGACGAAATATAATCTTCTTTTCAATTTTACTAGTTATTATCTTGTCTACATTTGTGTGGACTTTAAACATGAATTCAAATACAAATTCAGTAGATACAGGAGCGAGTTTAGTAGAAGAACCTACTTATTCAAATACTGTTTCTATTAGCACAAATTCAATTCGTTTTAATACTGTCGATAATCTTGATCAAGTAGCGGAATTAATTATTGTTGGAACACCGACTGAAACTTTTGAAAACAGAAAGCATGTAATAACCAATTATGATGATGGAGCAATACAAGATTTTTATACTTTGACTGAAATAAAAATCGATAAGATCTTAAAGAAACCTGAAGAATTCTCTGAAGAACAGGAAACAATTTCAATAATTGAGCCAGTTAGTTTAGACGGTGATACTAAATTAACAAGTGATGGTTATGTAGAACTTCAGAAGGGTGACCAAAGTATAATTTTCTTAATGAAAAATACCTTTGGAGATTACAGCATTATTAATGATAATCTGGGTAAATTTAGTCTCAATCATAAAGAGAATTCAGTGAGCAGAATTCAAAGTGAATCAGAACGTCAATCTATTGGAGATCAGTCACAACAGTACGAAGAATTCTATTCTCAAATCATGGAAAAGTACAATTTGAAGTAAATCTCAAAAAAATAACAAGGTCAGTTAAACTGACCTTGTTATTTTTATTGTATTCAGATGCCTTAATTTAATGAGAAAGGTAGAGCCGCTGCAGAGGTCGAAGGCTTTTTGTCCATGTGGGCGACCAAGTGATTGAATCGACCTATAACGGGTAGAAGGCAAGGGATGGACGTATGTCAAAGACCTCAAGGTCGGAGACTTGCTTGTTCAGAGTGATGGGAATACACTCAAGATTGACAGCATCGAACTGTTGCACAAACACAAACAGGTAACGGTTTACAACATGACGGTTGATGAGTTCCATACTTACTTTGTCAGTGACCTTGGGATTTGGGTTCACAATTCTAATTGCGAGTGGACCGCTCATGGTTACAAGCATTTTGCTTCAAAGAATATGACATGGAAAGACACCGTTATATCAACCAAAAGTGGTCCTGCTAAATATGTGTTAGGAACAGACGTCGAGGCACTTGAAAGAAACGTATGGGAAAATGGTACTCAAGTAACCAATGGGAAGACTTGGAAGGTAATGAAATTCGATAAAGTCATTGGGGCTAGTGAGGGTGTCGAAACTCAATATGTTCGAGTCGAGTATAGTGGTGGGACTATACACGGTCATCCTATTACTCAAGCCGAATACAATAAACTATTAAAATAGGAGCGATGATTTTGTTCAAAAATGTTAATTTTGAGCCAGGGAAAATTGTCTATAATGATATACAAATAGACGAGCATGATTCAATAGAAAATCAGCTCGATAATTTGAAAGAAGACTTATTTCAAGTTAATTATGATAATAGATTTATTATTGATATTGGATGGTTTCCCTCTTTCTCTAAGGATGGACATTTCAGAGTTGTGATAATTGAGGATTTTGAATGGGAAAAACCAATATACCAAAAAATTTGCCGCACAGTAGTTGAACTTAAGAAATATATTGAAGAATCAGTTACTGCTGTTAAATCAAAACTATAATATTAACTTGACCTTGGGGGCGGTAATCCTCAAGGTCTTTCTTTTACCTCCACCCAGTGCCGAATGAATCGGGCGGTACACCTTCAAAGAACTTAACCCTCATCACCATCGTATGATATTCCTCTAATATGCCTGTACGCACATGCAATGCTTGAATCTTATACCCTAAATAACTATATTCCGTTACGTTGAGGTGAAAAAAGAGCATACATCAGTCTATAATTTTAGAGTAAAAGATTTCCATACGTACTATGTCTCTAATCTGCATATTTGGACTCATAACCAAGACTCTTGTCGCGATTGGTCTTATGGTCCAAAAAATAGTTATGTATACTATGGAATTAAAGATGGAGAGAGGGTGTACGTGGGTATAACCAATGATACAGTGAGAAGAGCAAAAGAGCATGGTGGAAGATTTGATACACTAGAAGTAATAACTGAAACTCCAGTACAAAGAAGACAAGCGAGAGCAATTGAGACTTATGCGAGAAATCTAAACCCTCAATTCCAAAACGCAATGAGAAGTATTGGGACATATCGAACATGGTATGGATCAGCTATGAATTGGGCAGAACAGTGGTTTAAGAAACAATGAGGTGGGTGATACTATGGAGGAGTTTACTGAACTATTATTACAAAAGAAAAGCAGAAAAAAACCACGGGTAGGCGATGTGTTCTCTTTAAGGACGAAAGAAAACTTGTTCTATTATGGAAAAAATTAAAGTAGAACTAGAAAGTACTAACGTATTTCTTCGAGGATGGAATCTAATTCATGTATACGATCATCCTACGGAAACACTTATTGAAACATCGGAGATTGTCGAGGGACAAGAACATATTCCCATTGAAGTCGCTATTTTAGCGGCTTTTTTGTTTTATCGGTACAAGTTCGTGTCCCGAGTCAAGGACAAGAACTTGTACCGATTGCCGAAATTGACAAGAACATGTTCCGATTACCGATTAGATAAATATCTAACTGAATTCTACAGCTATTTCATTAAGCTAACGGGCAGGTTAGTTTAATAAATACATACCGGGACAAATGAAAAGATCGATTCTTATTGAATCGATCTTTTCATGTTAGATTTAGTTTACTAGCAAATAGTGTTAGATGGACTCTCTGTTAGGTGAAAATTGAGCTTGACTCCTTTATAAAATCAATGATGGTTACTTAATTTCTTTGCAAATTTGGAAAAATCCATTTTGAGTAACAATATTAACTTTTTCGCCATCTTTACTAAAAACTCTCATTCCTCCCATTTGCTCTTCTTTTATCTCTTTCCAACCCTGTTTAACTATTTCATTAACATACTCTTCGGGTATACTATTCTCAAATTTTAATCCTTCAAGTTCATATCTTTCTACTAATAAATCGGCATTATAAGAACCAGATTCAGTTTTTAATGCATTGGATGGAACAGGAAATCCCTTTTGGATATTGGATTCTATATATAGTGTATTTTTATTCTCAGTAATTATTGTGTTTACAGGAGTATTATCAGCTGCATAAACTTGTGGTAATGAGACCAGTAAGATTGCAGCTAGAGAAGTCGAAGCGATTAAAATGGCGTAGTTTTTTTGTTTTTCATTAATTTCCCACCCTTATTAGTGTTGGGTTTAAATATAACCTAATTAAACACAATTTTCTAGATGTTAATATGTTTTTCTGAATAATTAATTTTTCTTTATCCTAACTCCACAAGTTGATTTTGTGGGTCTGATTCTTTGTAGTATTTTTACTGATGATTTTTATTTCGTATAGCTTGCCATTAATGCCTCTGTACTTAAAACAGGTTCGAAATGCTATATAATTTCACTTTAAAATTGACTATATTAATAATAACTAATAAAATTATAAGGACTATAATAATACTGGAATTAGAGGAAAAAATACTTAAAGGGGAACTTAATTATGAAGAAAAAAATTGTAGGTGCTGTTCTTGTGGCAGGATTGTTAGTTGGAGGAAGCACTTATACTTATCAAACTTTCGCAGCAGAGGGTAAATATAATACGAGTATAGCTGAGAAGTCTAATTTGGAAGATTCGCATGAACAAGAAAAAAACACGAATGTTACGATTAAACCTATTAATACAGTGCCAAGTGATGAAATTCATATACCGTTAGACTTAGCTAATTCAAAAATTATTCTAGGGCAACAACAAATAATCCAATTGTTAAACTATTAGGAAGTTATGTTACTGAGCTTGGAGAAGATCAACTTGAAGCTAGAGCAAACTATATTTTAAACAGTGGATCAGCTGTTGATATTATGCAAGTACCATTAAATATATCTCCGGATTCAGCAGTTGCATTCTATACTTCTGGAATTTACCCTGATGCAAAAGTAACAACTGGAGAAATTAATGGTTTTAAAGCTGTCTATATTAATGGGGAATATAGAAGAGCTATTCATTTAATTTCTGAAAAATATGCATATACGATAAATACAGTCTTTGAAGATGTAAATATTGATTATCTAAAAAATGTAGCAAAAGAAATTAAAGAATAGATTTATACTGCTGTTTTTAAGGATAATGCAAAATTGGAATGCTTGATGTTAAAACAAATAATCAGCCTAGTCAATTGGATTGGAACAAAGCTACAATCAGCTCTTAGTTGAATTTATGGATGTTATTAAAAAGGTTGCATCGCAGGTTAGAGCTTGCAGGGTGTCGACTAATTTGGGGAAGTACCAAGACTCAAAACGTCTTCTTTTTCACAATCCTCGGCGAACCATTACGCTAACCGGATTAGTCTTGCTTGCTAAACTAACGGGAAACTTTAGTTTAATCACTAGGAGAAGATAATTTTGAATCATAAAGAATTCGAAGCAGTTATAAAACTTCCCGCGAATATTCGATACGAGTATTTTATTAAGAAGGTTGTTGATTTTGAAGAAGTTTGGGGATTGTATGATGACGGATGGGCAATGACTTCAGACGACGATGGAAGCATGATGATTCCATTCTGGCCAAAGAGAGAATTTGCGGAATATTGTGCTTTTGAAGAGTGGTCTAATTATAAAGCACAGAGTATCTCTTTAGATGAGTTTATCAATGAGTGGTTACCAGGTATTGAGGAAGACCAGTATAAGCCATCAATTTTTTGGAATAGAAATGATTCAGCTGTTCTTACGGTTAACGTACTGCTAAACGATTTGGATCAAGAACTTGAAAAGTACTGAACAACGTTACGCTAACGGGAAACGATAGTTGAATGCTTAATGGCTACCGTGTGGAAGCTCTTCGCTCCACTAACGGGCAGCAGAATAAATGGTAGCCTAATTCATCACATTCCAAACTTATGCGTCTATCAATGGATGTGAAAGGAGGTGTTATTTGTGTCTGAAACATGCACAAAGTGCGGCGCCGTTCATACTGGGGAGAAGACCTGCGAATCGATTTTCAGCGAATTTTTGGCACTCGAGTTCACGGATCCCGATTACGGACGGGTTCATTTTCTCACCGTCGCATGCCACATGGTTCAACATGAGGGCTACAGCGATGAATTGTATGTCTGGGTGCAAACCGAACTGCGAAAATACCTGGAAAAAGGCCACACCACGGAGATGATTCGCCAGGATGCGGCCCAAGGACCAGGACGCAACAAGGGGATTCGAAGGCTGGCGGATGCGCAGCCTCTTCCCAAGGTGGCCTGGTCGATGACAATCGCCGATATGGCCGCGCAGATGCATGATGCGGAAAGTTATTGCAAGCTTATTGAGCAATGGGGACGTACCACTATGCAAGAGATGGGACCGCTTGTTTTGAAAAGATGATAGGATGGATTATAGTACAGCAAACAGCGGCAGTCAGGGGACTATTTCGCTCGCCAAATAAACCGGCTGGAACGCGGCACGTTTCCTTGGCCGAACGGTACTCGGCATGTTCCAAAACAGAATTCTAACAGGCTCCACAGCCGTATTTACGCCCTTTCCGAAAAGGACGTGTCGGGGGACAAGAACATATTCCCATTGAAAGTCGCTAAATAGCGGCTTTTTTATTTTATCGGTACAAGTTCGTGTCCCAAGCCAAGGACAAGAACTTGTACCGATTACCGAAAAGGACAAGAACATGGGCCGATTACCGATTAGATGTATATCTAAATAAGAAGCACATGTAGTTCAAGTCACAAAAGTACCTTCGCACTCGTAACATCTACTACAAGGAGAACAAAACAGAATAGGTTAAATGTTGATTCAGGAAAAGTTATTGTATGGAGAATTAAATAAAGTAGCTGGTTTGTTCAGTACCCAAGAGAATTAGAACTGGAATGAAGAAAGAACGAGAACCTGTACGGTTGACCAATTAGGCAGATATCAATTGATCCTTTCAATATTTTTTCGCAATAAATATTCAGTTAATAAGGGATTAACACATATTCATTTATAGTTGTTTTAATGTAATAATTTACCGTCTTCATTAATACTTACAACTTATGGTACTATGCTAAAGCACATATCTGGAGGGAGTTGAGATTAGAGTATATGTGTACCAATAAAATAGATAGGAGTGGAAGTTTTGAAGCATGGAAAGAAGAAAATTGTAATGAGTTGTCTTATCCTTTCCTTATTATCAGTGGTCTTTGTTAATTTCAGCAATAATAATGATCCAAAGACAACTAGTTCAACTGCTTTTGCAACGGAGAATACTCAGAACGAAGTACAAACCTACCAGTACGATTCTATGAATCGCCTTAAGCAGCTCACTTTTTACAAAGATGGTGTGAAGTACACTCGTAATTATATTTACGATGATAACGGGAATACGAAATCAGTTACGACCACCCCAGCTCCGTAGTAGAGTTCCACATCAGGAGGAAAGAGATGAAAATTAAAAAGCTCACCAGTATATTAATACTAATGTCTATATTTTTTGGTTTCAGTTTCATTCAAGTTGATGCCACTTCTCAAGAATCTAAAAAATCATCCTCAACTAAAGAATACATCGTATCTTTCAAGAAAAATGAAAATTCTCAACAAGTGCTGAAGGACAACAAGATTTCTAATAAAGAGAAAGATAAACTCAAAAATCATAATACTTCTGAGATCAGTTTGAGTAATGAAGAAGTAGAGCTTTTAAAAAAAGATGATAGTGTTGAGTTTGTTGAACCCAATGCTAAGGTGTCCATAGATGCCATTACCTCCTCCACTGGGGAGATAACAGAAGAAGTAATCAATGCAGAGGAAGTTCCCTGGGGCAATGTAGCTATTGGAGCTCACATGCTGGAAGAACAGCATAATAAGGGCAACGACATTAAAGTTGCCGTATTAGATACAGGCGTATCAAACCATCCTGATCTAAAAATTGCGGGTGGAATCAATATTCTCAATGGAACACCAAATTATGCCGATAATCATGGCCACGGTACGCACATAGCAGGTACAATTGCAGCGCAAGAGAATAATCAGGGTATAGTCGGTATCGCACCAAATGTGGAATTATATTCGGTTAAGGTTCTTGGTTCGGATGGTACTGGAACATATAACCAAGTTATTGAAGGTATTGAATGGGCAATCGACAATAAAATGAACATTGTATCCATGAGTTTTACAGGTACGGAAGAAAGTGAAGCGCTTCATCGAGCAATTAAAGAAGCTGAAGCTGCCGGAATCATGATGGTTGCTGCTGCCGGGAACAAAGGACTTGGCGAAGAAACGGAAATGTATCCTGCGTTATATCCTGAAGTCATTTCAGTTGGCGCAACTACCAAATCCAACGTACGAGCGAACTTATCAAGCACAGGAGAGAACTTGGATATTGTGGCTCCTGGCGTAGATATTCGAAGCACAACCAAGAATGGAAGTTATGGAAATTTGTCAGGAACTTCAATGGCCGTTCCTCATGTGGTTGGTGCAGCTGCAGTATTATGGTCCCAAAACAAAACTGCAGATTCCATGAAGATCGAGGAATTGATCATAGAAAATGCTACCGAACTGGGAAATGAACAAGAGTATGGACAAGGTCTCATTAACTTAGCGAAGTCATTAGACATTGTCGATTCTGCTCTTCCTCCATTTCAATCGGATTATGAGGATGACACTCAGCCTGAAGAAGATGGAAATGGTGAAATAAGTATCGCTGCAGTTGAACGTGGTGCAGTCGCTTATCTAGATAGAGGTGTACCTACTCCACCTACTGGATATAGCAGTTGGACTAAATTAGACATTGGGGTCGACAGTGATACTGCACGGGTCTGCTCTGGAACATATACAGGTAACTTTAAAGCTGGACAAACTGCACCGAATCCTCCATTAGCATGTGATACTTCCAACTGGAGTCTAGGCACTTATTCTGTCAAATATACGTACTATTATCCAGAAGGTATGTACAAGATGACACCAGAAATCTTTACAGTAACACCGGAATCACCTACAGGCGTCTCCGTTTCCAAAGTGACACAAAACAGCTTGTTACTGACTTGGAATCCTGTAAAAGATGTCACTACCTATAAGATCTTAGTAAATGGAGTGCTTCACAGCAGTGTGACTACGACAAACAAAAAGTTAACTAATCTGACTCCAAATACGGCTATTCTATTCGAGTTAAATCTGTTGACCCTACGGATCCTAACGCAGGCGCGACATCTCCCGTAGTGAACCTAACCACAGATGGGCCAGGAGCGCTACCTCAGTCCATTCCACTTATTATTGAAGGTCAAACATATAATGCATATCCATATTTACAGTAATGAGCGAACAACTAGAACAGTCACTTGGGGGAACATATGAAAAACAACTGGGCGAGATACTTATCTATATTCATGATTCTTGTTTTGCTTATCACATCCGTTCCTTTTTCTTTAGCAGAAGCAAAGAAAGATGACACGGATAAAAAAAGTCAGCGTGCAGAAATCGCAAAATCTTTTAATGAAGATGAGAGTGAAATCCAGTCTCTACTAGATAAGGGCCATACCGCTAGTGAAATATCAGTAGCTTATATGAACCAGGCAACGGAAGAAATTACTTTAGAACAAGCGCTAGGGAAAGCTACAAAAGTCACGCTGAATCGATCCAAAGATGAAAGTGTTGTAGACAAATTAGCGACTAAGCCTAAAGTAGAGAAAGAGAAATCGACTGTAGCAAACAAGGACTCAAATGTGACAGCAGCAGCTGCAGTTGAAAATCCGGTGGATAAGGAAACATTAAACAATCTGGATTTAGAAACGAATAATGCTCCTTATTCCATTGGCTCCACAGGTGAATCTATTTCAACCTTAGATGGGAGTTTATCGCTTTCTTCAGCCGATATAACACTGCCGGGTCGAAATGGACTTTCTTTTAATCTTACCCGATCTTATAACTCCTCAGATTCTCAGTATTATGATATCAAGAGCACCATTTATGACGATGATGACCTCATCTATTCTGTATTCTTTAAAGGCCGGGAAAGAACATACCGCTTATTGTTTGCTCCTAAATTCCAGATGCTGCATAAGCGAGAATATGCTAAGACAGACGGTACAGATAGTGAAATCCAAGTCATCGGTACCGACGAGTGGACACTCGACAGTTCCATCAAGAAAAGTGATGCAGATAAGTTGGCGAGTAAACTGCAAAATGCAAAACCATCTTACACGAGTCCATGGTCTGAAAGTGTGAATGGATACAAGAAAAGAGATATTTATACGTACGTTGATAATTCAGTTCAGAGTGTTGATGTTAGTATGGAATATACCGGTGAATCGACGACAGGTGAATTCTTACGCCATCAATATATTCAGGAAAGTGAAGCTAAAGCAGAGCTGAATCTGTTAAATAGTCTCGCTGGTTCAACGGAATATCTGTTTGATGATGCTGAGATTACGGGTACAGATGAAACAGAGTATCTCATTAAGCTATATGATATAGACTCCAAGAGTGGAGAAGTGCAACCCGCAAGAATAGATGTAGAGCCGAACACAGAAGGAAAATGGGTATCCAGCCAGACAACGATTAAAACGTATGAAGATACCTGGTTCCCTTTAGGGAAAGGTTGGTCTTGGAACATTCCTTACATTAAGGACGGTACCTATGTACATCTAGCCAGCGGAGGAACGTATGAGCGAGATGGCAGTTCTTTGAAAGGTTATCCATGGGATGATATTTCGATTGCAGATCAATCAGGTACCATTTCAGTGAATCAGCAGCAGCAAACCTATAAATATATTCTTAGCTCCATAGATGGCAGTAAGCAATACTTTAATGCAGATGGTCATTTAATTAAGATGACAGACTCCTATGGCAACTATATTGATTTTGCGTATGCTCCATCGGCCGACTATGGCAGAGCCTTGCTTAGTAAAATATCAGACCCATTAGGTAACGAAATCAATATCACCTATTCAAAATCTAAAGTTGTCGTTACGAGTGGAACGAAAACAATTACCTATTCTAAAATTTCGATTCAAAATAACGGTAATGAAATTGAGATACTAGATCGGGTGACGGATCCAGAAAACCGGGTGACTCGTTACGAGTACACACAAGCAACAGACACAAGATACAATATGCTTGATGATAATGTTTCTACCGGAATTTCGAATGGCTACGCCTTGATCAACACGGTTTACCATCCAACGGGTGCAGAAACAAAATATGAGTATAAATCTCTTCCAACGACCCGGTATGTTGGCCCTGATGCTGTGAACCAGGCGTACCAAATTTACTCACGGGAAGACCGTATTGTAACTCTTAATCCGGATACACAAAAGCCAACCTATACGGCAAGTAACCGCGTTAACTTTGATTATCCAAAAGACATCGGCAGCTCATACGGTTCCGATCTTACGTTCTCTACCGTCACAGATGATGGATTGGCCAAGACGACCTATCAATATGATAAAGATTATATTGATGCCTCCACACCAACGACGTATTATTTAGCGAACATTAAACAAGAGCAAAGCGGGCTCGAAACTTCGGTAAATTACACTTATGATCGTGCGAAGCAGCTGACGACCCCAAGCGAAACGAGTACTTCATATAAGGATATTCAAACCGGAAAAACAAGAACCGAGTCAACTAAAACAGAGTATGATGCCTATGGGAATATAACTTCTCAAACCGATGAACAAGGTGTCACGATTGTGTATACGTACCATCCTAGAACGAATTTGGTTCATACCATACTGCAGCCTGTGGATGAAGGCCGGAAGATCTATACCGAAGTTACGAAAACAAGCCATAGCGATCCAGACGTGGTAACTCAAAAAGAAAACAGTCAGAACGGCAAGCTGCTCGGTATGAGCGATTACGATTATGATTCATATGGAAATGTGACGAAAGTCAAAACGAAACTCGATGCCGAAGATTTAACGAAAGAATCCGTTCAGGCCTTTGAGTATGATCCTAAATATAAAAATGCGTTTATTACATCACAGCAAACGAGTGGTATCGATAGTGCGGGTAAACCGTTTACTCTAAAAATTGGAGCAGAGTATGACCTGGCTACTGGTAACATGCTGAAATATATCGACGGTAAGAATTTGGTAACTTCTTATGAGTTTGATAAATTGGACCGGCTTCTTAAGATAACGAATCCAGATCAGACGATCGTAAGCACCGATTATGATGATGATAAGAATACGATCACGCAAACAAGTGAAACAGGAGCTGTTACTGAGATTCAATTCGATCCGCTTGGACGTGAGACTCAACAAGGGATTTATAAGAACGGCAGTTATGTAGCTAAACAAAAGATCGAATATGATAATTATAGCCGGATTGATTATCAAGAAGATGCAGTAGGAAATGTAACAAACTATGATTATCAGTCATTATCAAACGGTCTAAAAACAATAATCACCTATCCTGACAACAGCAAATATACAACAATTGAAAATGTAATTGATCTAAAGAGCACTGAAGTGGATGGATTGGGTAACAAAATAGAAACCACAATGGATCAAATGGGACAACCGGTTTCGACCGTCGAAACCGCAATGAATTCCAATGACCCAGCTCAATCCAAAGTGACTCAGATTGAAAAATTAAGCTATGACTATATCGGAAATGTAAAAACGATTGAAGATGCAAAGAAACAAGTCACGAAATATGACTATGATTTCTTAGGTAATGTAAAGAGTGTTACCGATGCTAAATTAAACAAAACTTCATACGAATATGATCTGACGGGAAATCTAACTAAAATCATTTACCCGGATGGCTCTTTCACAGAGAAACTATATGATGAAGCGGGTCGTCTGAAAGTGAGTCAGCAGCAAGGCGGGAAACAAGAAACCTATTTGTATGATGGAAACAGTAATCTTAAAGAGCATCACACACGGACAGGTGTAGTACTGAAATACGATTACGATACTCTAAATCGCTTGGAATTCCGGCAGGATGGATCAGAAACGATACAATTCACCTATACCCTTGATGGTCTTCGCAATAGTATGAGTGATAGTTCTGGAATAACGAGTTATGCGTATGATGAAGATACACGTGAACTACAGTCTATTACCTATCCAGACCAGAAAAAATTAGTGTACCAATATGACGAGCGGGGTAATGTAAAAAATCAAACAGGACCGTTTAATGATTCTGTGACATTTGACTATGATACAATGAGTCGAATTGAGAAAGTAAATGGTGGCCAAGACGGAGCCTATACGTATAACGCGAACGGTTCAGTGAAGACAAAAACGAGAGGAAATGGAATTACAGCTGCGTATAGCTTTGAAGGTCTTAAGCTATCATCACTTGAATATGAGCATCCAAGTCTATCAGCTGCAAATTACCGTTATCAATATGATGATAACAGTAATATTACCACCCAAACTAAAGATAGTATCACGCATTCCTTCACGTATGATGAGTTAGATCGAATTAAGACGTCATCCTTATTCCAGGAAGTATATGATTATGATACTCGTGGGAATCGGCAGACGTTGCAAAGTGAACAGGTTCCTGAAGACACCAATTCAAATTACGTATATGATAATTGGGATCGACTAACCGAGGTCACAACAACAGATCAGACAAAGGTCACTTATCAATATAATGGCGATGACTTAATGATTGAGCGTACTGAAAATGGTATCACAAGTCGCTATTATTACGATCAATACGGTAATATCATAGCAGAAGGCAGCGTCCAAACGGATGGGTCTGTTAAGAAAGTAGCCAGTTATGTTCGTAACGGTAATCAGCTTAATTACCGTGTGGATGAACAAGGCGAAAAACAGTATTATGTATTAAACGGCCACGGTGATGTGGAGTATATAGTTGACTCAGATGGAGAAATTTTAAATTCTTACACATATGATTTATGGGGTAAACCAATCTCGAAAAATGAGAAAGTCTCAAATATATTTCTCTATGCAGGAGAGTATTGGGATCCGTCAACTAATTTACAATATCTTAGAGCCCGTTGGTATAATCCAAACATTGGACGGTTTATAAATGAGGATACGTATGAAGGGCAGATCAACAGTCCGCAGACTTTGAATTTGTATGCTTATGTGCAAAATAATCCGTTGATTTATACGGATCCAACTGGACATGCAAGTCAAGGTCATGTTGTGGGCACTCTTTTAGATGTTGCAAAACAAGATGGCACAAACTCAGAAAGATATTGGAGAATAAGATCCAATCTGGGAACTCAAGCTTTGAATTTCTTTCCTGATGCTAAAGAAGATGGGAACAATAAGTTTAAATATTTATTTAATATGGCAACATTGTCAGGTTATTCTTCAGGTCAAGCTTCGTGGGCTAAGGAGCAACTAATGTTTGCATTCGAGACGAAATATCAATATGATCAAGCGGCATTTGAACAGTATCTGAACGGGCTTTTAATATCCTTGCATGTAAGTATACCAAAAGTGCCAAAAGTTGCTTCTGCAGCAGCAAGTGTGACCAGAGTTGCCAGAAACTCTCAAGTAGGAGTGCTTGGTGAACTTAAACTTGCAGAACTTGTTGGAGGAAAGCCCAATCAATACTTTAAAACAACTTTAGGAGGAAGATATGTAGATCAGTTATCAAATGGTATTGCTTATGAATCAAAAATGGGTTTTGTCAACTATTCTTCAAAAGTAATGACACAAATAAGTAAAGATGCAGAGTTATTGAGCAATGGGTCAATAGATGGGGCTACGTGGGTATTTTTTAGAAGTCCCAGTACAGGTAAGATTGGGGCTGATCAAAGAGTATTAGATGCTCTTGCGAGCTACGGTATCAAATATATATTTAAATAATGGAGGACTATCGATGTATCCTAAATTTATAATCCCATTCGAGTTTATTCCATTTGAAATTATGAATAAAAGAGAAGCAGATATTTTTTTTCAATGGTTCTTGGAGAGTCAACAAAGTAGAATACAAACACTAATTGAATATTTTAGAGGTAGTGAAGGGTTTATAGTTGAAAAATTAGACTTTACTCCAGAGTCTTTAAATTACTTGTGGAATTGGTTCGTACCAAGGATTGAATTGGTAAAAAAGTCAAGGGAGGAGTTACAGGAAGAACACAATGAAATACCGGAATGGCTTAAATCAGAAGTAATAGTAAATGAGGATAAATTTGGTGGAGAAACAGAAACAATAATCATTGATATTGGAATTTACTTTGGTAATGTGTTTCTCCAACAGTTTAGTCAACTCAAATGGGGAGTAATTTATAAACCGCGAAACTTTGCTGATGTAAATAGGCCAATAATCATTGGATTTAATAAAGATGTGGCCCTAAACCCCATAAGAATTGTTAATACTTGTGCTACTAAAGTAGTAAAAGGAACAGGGAATAATAACCTTATAGATTTATATAACGTTTGGGCTAAATATTTAGAGTAGAGCCATTAACCACATGCGAGTGTAACACTCCATGTGGTTTCTTTTTTGATAGCAGCCCCACCAAGTGCAGATTTAATCGGGTGGCAGAGTCCATAAACAAAGTGAAGACCGCCTCATGGGCGGCGTTTTCATCAAAGTTGTCGAGGGACAAGAACATATTCCCATTGAAAGTCGTTATTTAGCGGCTTTTTTTGTTTTATCGGTACAAGTTCGTGTCCCGAGCCAAGGACAAGAACATGGTCGAATTACCGATTAGATAAATAATCTAACTAAAGTTTACATCTATTTCATTAAGCTTACGGGCAGCATTCCTATTATGAAGAAATACGAGGTTTGAGAAACAGAAAGACTCCTTGGTATGATGTCTATGGGTCCTAGATGCTGGCCAGCGACAGGATCCAAATACAAACCAAGGAGACTACAAGATGAATTCTACTCAAAATGAACGGATTAATCAAATCACTTCTTCTACTTTAATTGTCGGTGTCGACATCGCAAAATTCAAACATGTGGCCCGAGCGCAGGACTACCGCGGAATCGAGCTCGGGAGGTCAATTACGTTTGAAAATAATCGAGAAGGCTTTGAATTATTCGTTAGATGGTTCCAGAAGATTGCAACGGAGCAAGAGTTCAAAGACGTCATAGTTGGCATGGAACCCACCGGCCATTATTGGCTGAACCTCGCGTATTACCTGGAAGAACAACAAGTTTTATGCGGTGTAGTTAATCCGCTGCACGTGAAGAAAAGCAAAGAATTGGACAACAATTCGCCGACCAAGAACGATATGAAGCTAGTCAAAGATGGAAGTAAGGAAATCGGCAGACGTTGCAAAGTGAACAGGTTCCTGAAGACACCAATTCAAATTACGTATATGATAATTGGGATCGACTAACCGAGGTCACAACAACAGATCAGACAAAGGTCACTTATCAATATAATGGCGATGACTTAATGATTGAGCGTACTGAACATGGGAATACCAGCCGCTACTATTATGATCAGTACGGTAATATCATTGCAGAAGGCAGTGTACAAACGGACGGATCAATTAAGAAAGTAGCCAGTTATGTTCGTAACGGTAATCAGCTTAATTACCGTGTAGATGGACAAGGTGAAAAACAGTATTATGTGTTAAACGGCCACGGTGATGTGGAGTATATAGTTGATTCGACTGGAGAAATATTAAACTCATACACCTATGATTTATGGGGGAAACCTATCTCAAAAACAGAAAAAGTTACTAATCCATTCCTTTATGCAGGGGAGTATTGGGATCCGTCAACTAATTTGCAATACCTAAGAGCTCGTTGGTATGATCCTAACATCGGCCGGTTTATAAATGAGGATACGTATGAAGGGGATATCAATAGCCCGCAGACGTTGAATTTGTATGCGTATGTGCAGAATAATCCGTTGAAGTATACGGATCCTAGTGGTCACATGGCTAAAAATCTCCTAAATGGATTCTTAAAGGATTTCTTAGGTGGTAGGAATGATGGGACGCAATATACGAATCTTGAGTTATCTGATGCTGTTTTAAATGCAAACGGAGACGATAGAATCTATTTAGCCCTTCATGAAATAGCACAAATTCATGCAGCAAAAGCAATTCATTTAGAAACGGGTTTAAACACTACATTAGAATTTCATGTAGAAAAGGAAATTAAATGGTGGCCAAATAAGCACTATTGGGTGGATATAGTTACGGGGGATGGACAAATGTGGGAGGTGAAAGCTAGGAGAGATGTTCTACATGGTGATACCGACGGATACTATGAGGATGCGGAGGAGCAACTCACAAAATACCAAGATGCAAATAATGATCTCACTAGAGGTGTTCAACATAAAGCAATTATAGGCATAATAGTCGAAGGTGATTTATACATGGATATTGAATTCATAAATAAAGGTAAAATATTTTATGAATTTTATTTAGATGATGGAAAAGGAATTAGATCGATGACAACAATACAAGCAAAAAACTATGTTGAAGCTAATCATTTATACCCCCCTGATTTTGACTTCAAACCTAAGAAAAAGGGGGAAAGTAGTTTGCGTTCTATAGTAATAGTAGTTGCATTGTTACTAATATTCATGATTGAGGGGTGTTGTTCAATGGGGAGCAGTAATGAATTTAAGGAAGATGCAGAATATGTGGTGGATGTTCTTGAAGCATCAATCGAGAAAAAGGGGTTACCGAAATCTGAAATAGAAAGGCTTGATAAATTCTTTGAAAACGATTATCAAGATAAGGAAAAAGATATTCAAATGAAATTAATAAGTATCTATATGGCATTTTTAGGGAAAACAGATTTTAAAAATATAGAAACTGAGAGCAATCAACAATTGTTTAAAAAACTGAGAGCAGAATTAGATGAGATTAGGATGGAAATAACATCATTATAAACTATCTTATTGCCACATGCGAGTGTAATAACTCCATGTGGTTTCTTTTCGTCAAAAATCATAAATTTCTTTCACCAAACAAGGTTTGTTGGGGCTTATGCTGCAAAAATGAGGAATAGAAACATATGTACAAAATACGGGTTTTGTGAACATATAGTAAAGATTACAGAAATAAATAGCATTATTTTTATCGCAGTCCTTTTATGTACTAATGTGACCAACTTAAATTACTTGCCTCGGTTTTATCGCAGTCCTTTTATGTACTAATGTGACCAACTTAAATTACTTGCCTCGAGTTTTCTTTCATTTTGTATAGATAAATATGATTTTTTCTTTTCTTATTGAATATATTCATTATATTCTTTATTCTTAATGTTTAACTAAACATGGTTATTTCAAACGTTGCAGCTCATCAATGATCTGATCAAGTCGTTCCAGCATCAATTTATCGTTTTCCATTTTTCTTTTCATATTTACTTCAATGGCAACTACTTCGATGGTCAGTACTATAGCCATGAGGATTAATCTTCTAAGTTAACACTATAAATGAAGCAAAAGTTTCAACTCTTCAATGATTTTATCATCCGTAGCTCTGCTTCATATTTCTGTACAAAAAAACCGCATTTGTTATGCGGCTTCGTTGTGAAAGCGTTAACTTACGCTCTAAATCATTACAGGTATTATTAGAAAGTATATTGCCTCTCAATGTTTTTATTCTTGAGATTGATCCAGATCGTTATCCATAGATGAATCCAGATCCGTATCTGTAGATCCTGATCCTGCAGCTTCATCTTCAAGATGCGTATTATTCTGTTGAGTTCTTAAGATATCACTCAGTTGTGTCTGAAATTGATCCATAAGTTCTTTGATCTGTACAGCCTGCGCTGATTCCGGATTAAGCTTGATTTCTTTTACAACATCCGCCATAAGAAACAAAAGTTCTGGCTTCTCCTTCATCAAGCCACGTAGATGGTGTCTTCCCGCTTCTTTTTCCGGACGCAGATGACGTCTACGTTCTTCCCAATGCTCCCGAGGTTGATCTTGAGCCTTCTTTCTATCTGCCAATACAGCTAAGCCTTCCTCGGTAATATGATACAGCTTCTTTCCATCCGTATCTGTATTTCTGATCAGCTTCATGTCTTCTAATAGCTGCAGATTGGGATATACGGATCCTGCACTGGGAACATACAATCCGCCTGTCTTTTCTTCCATGGCCTTAATTAACTGATAACCATGCATTGGCTCAATGACTAATAACTCCAGCAAAGCAAACTTAAATTCACCTCTTCCGAAGAAACGATGTCTGCCTTCTCCTCGTCCGCCTCGATGATCTCCGCGTGAGCCTCCATGCCGGTACTTTACATATTCATGTCCTTCAACAGAATAATCCCGGTGCCCTGCAAAATGTCTCTGTTTCCTGTGTCCGTCTTGAAACTTCATATGACTTCCACTCCTCATTAACGATATATCGTAATAATATAGCGATATATCGTTAATGTCAAACTAAAATTTGGTTTTTTACGCTGTATTTTTGAGACCACATGCCTATTTTTCAATGTCAGCCTAACTCATTCGCAAGTCCCCTACTCCTTACGGAAATGTGTAAGCAGGATGTTACGAGAACTATTTTAGGATATATGTAAATTATTACCTGTAAATATCATCATAGTTTATGTTAGATTATCCAAGTGTTTAAAAACAACATAGAATGGGAGTTATGAATGATGAAAAAGAACAAAACTTGGTTACTCGCTCTAGCATTAAGTGCAGTATTTACCGCGAGCACGCTTCTTCCTTCTGTTTCTCTTGCAGCAACAGTAGTCGAAGGTACAACAGAGACCAGCGAATCGAGCACGCCAAACCAAACCGATGATTCTGTAATTATCGAGGGCGAAGAGGTTGAATTAACTGCTGATGAGCTGGATTTTGAGAACTATCTCGATCAATTGCTTGCGATTGCACAGTATGAGGAAAAAGCTTTCTCAGCACTACCGAGTACGTTGTACATATCCTCTTCAAACCGTAAATCTTTGTTCCTGAAATTCAACAATACAGTAGTGCCTAACTATACGAAATATGTGTCACAGCTGAAGCAGATCAAGCCGGAAAATGCGGAGCTGCAAAAAATCCATAACAAATTAACTCGAGGAAGCTACAACCAGCTCGAAGGATACCTTCTGTATAAGCGTGCACTATCGAAGTACACCATTAACCGTACACTGCTTACTCAAGGTAATGCCAAGGTGAAGACGGGCCAAGAATTGATTGAGCAGTCCAAGGAAGAATTCGATGAATATGCTGAACAGCTGGGCTATGAATAAGGATGCTCTAAGTTAATTAAATGATCTGGATATACAAAAAGAACGGTGATCTGATGAAGATCCCGTTCTTTTTGTGTAGATATCTATCGTGTTGCAGATATATTTCATCTTATGGTGTAGGTGTTCCACCGTTGGCATTAATCGTCTCACCCGTAATGTAGCTCGATTCCTGACTCGCCAGGAAGACATATGACGAAGCCATTTCAGCAGGCTGGCCCGCACGACCAAGCGGCGTGGTTGAACCAAATTCAGCGAGCTTCTCTGTCGGTTGACCGCCTACAATCTGAAGTGGAGTCCATACCGGTCCAGGCGCTACTACATTTACACGTATCCCTTTGCTCCCAACCTGCTGAGCCAAAGCTTTGCTGAATGTATTAATCGCGGTCTTCGTTGTTGCGTAATCCAACAGTATTGGCGACGGTTTGTAAGCTTGAATGGAGGAAGTGTTAATGATGGAGCTTCCCGGCTTCATATGCTTCACCGCCGCTTTGCACAGCCAGAACATGGAGTATACATTTGTCTTAAATGTCGCGTCAAATTGCTCTGTTGTGAGATCCTCGATCTGCTCCACATATTGCTGCTTACCGGCCACATTCGCCAGGATATCGATACCACCCAGCTCTTTGACGGCACTCTCAATCAGCTTCACGCAGTAGGCTTCATCCTTCAGATCACCAGGGATGGCGACGGCCTTCTGTCCCGCCTCTTCAATGAGCTTCACAACTTCTTTGGCATCGGATTCCTCTTCAGGAAGATAAGACAGCACCACATCTGCCCCTTCGCGTGCATAAGCAATGGCTGCAGCACGTCCAATTCCGCTGTCTGCTCCTGTAACGACGGCTTTACGTCCTTTGAGACGTCCTGTCCCGCGATAGCTGGTCTCTCCGCAATCCGGAACAGGCTCCATCTTCGATTGAATTCCCGGCTCAGGCTGCTTCTGCTTCCACTCTGGTGTAGCCTTCGGATACTGTGTCGTTGGATCCTGCATCATATATTGGTCTTGATTTGTCATGAATAGTACCTCCTTGAGTTACAACACTTAAGATTTAGTAAAGGTCCAGCTCTCTTCTTTGTAACCGAAAATTTTCGTTTTAAAACCAAGTACAGAACGATCCGTGGAAAAAGAGGCATGCCATAAAAAAACCATCCCACCAGAGCTAGCTCCAGTGAAGGATGGTTTCGTAACGATATTCAAGTTCAGGTAGTTATAATTGATGTACTAATAATGACCACTGAGTTATTTGCGAGTTACCGTGTAACCGCGATCCTGCAGAAGCTTCACGATGCCGTCTTCACCTGCATAATGAGCTGCCCCTACGACGATAAAGTAATCTGCTTCATCTTCTGCAGTTAAATATCCTTCAATTTTGTCCGCCATTTTCAAATTACGGTCCACGAGCATGCCCTTATAGTATTCTTCATTCGTCTTCATGCTATCGGTAATTTCGAGCAGTGCCTCTTCGTCACCCAGCTTCCACATTTCCGCCATTTGATCGACAGAATCATCGACCAGATGGAAGTTATCTAGAACAGATTTCAAATTAGTCTCTTGCAGCTCACCTGAGAATCCGCTTAACAGCTCCAGCTGGGACTGATAGGTTTCAAGCTCGATGATAGGCATTTTGCGTTCAATGGCTTTTTGCAGGAAATGCAGATCAATGCCGATCTCCCCTTGATACCCGGCTTCCATGGATTTAAGCTGTGACATCGTTATTTCCACGACCCATGGCTTATAGCCGTCTAACGCATCTTTCTCCAGTCCGTTCTCAACAAGGATTTCGCCAAGCTGCTCATAGGTTTCACTCGAAATATGATCCTTAAGTGTCGTTCCGTCCTGATACATTCCAAGATCCAGCATCATTTTCTGCATAGTTTCATCCTGTGCCTGTGTCAGGTCAATCTCTACTCCCAGATACTCTGAATCCTCAAATGCAATTTCATACGATGGGTCTAACGGATAGAAGCTGTCATCAGCAATATGCATCGAACCTACGAGGTAAACCGTATTGTCACGATTGCTTACCTCCCACAAGAAGCCCTTGCCTCCTGTCGTTAGAATGATCGTACGGGTTGCAGGATCCCATTCTACCTTGTAGCCGATCTGCTCACTAACCACTCGTACAGGAACATATGTTGTACCATTCACAATCTTGGTCTTCGCATTTACCGTGATCTGTTCATTGTCCACAAGTACGGTGATTGTACCTGACTTATCGGATTGAACGAATGTTGCATTAAGTGCTTTGAGCAGATCTCCCTGAGGTGCATATGTAATTCCTTTTTCAATCAATGGCAGTTTGCTCGTAAAATCAATCTCATGTCCATTCACTTCAATATCCGTGTCAGGTGCAGCTGCAGCTGCAGGAACGACGGGAAGCACCAGCATGCTTGCGGATAAGAATAAGGCAATAGTGGATGATCTTCTCTTTCTCTTCATTGTTAGTCTCTCCTCCGAATTCATTTCAAAATGTATGTATTGCTTCAACCTACTTGATAAAGCACTTGTTAAAAGAATTGACTGTGCATGTCAATATACACACTATATACTCTGATATTGGAATTCGTCAACCATATTCTGGATTTTTGATCTTAATAGATTCAGATTAATAAAAAAAGAAGCACAGATCTGCTTCTGTGCTCCCTTTATTTTAAGTGACTTATACATCTTCTCTTGTATTCACAATGTTCTGACGCAGAAGTGGTATTAATTCGAATAACGCTTCCTGCTGCGCTGGATGGATTCCCTCCATAATACGGTGCTCTAAGGCTGTTATTTGCTGTCTGCACTCCAGATAGATGGCTTCACCAGATTCAGTGAGCTCAATTATTTTCTCCCGTTTGTCTTTACCCGGGATCTGACGGACAATGTCGAGCTCCTGCAGTCGATTCACTCTTCTAGTGATCGTCGGTTTCTCCACCTGATAGTATGCTGAAATAGCGATGAGTGTGTCAGGTCCATTGTTTTTCAAATAATAGATTACCTGCCATAAAGAATACGACAGCTCATAAGTGCTCATCAGATCATTGAGCTTCGTAATAATAGGCCGATATAGACCAAGGTAACGCTGAAAAAATCCTTCCATAATTCTCACTCCTGCATCGTTTTTATATCCTAATCTAAAGCTTGGCTCTGTTAAATTCCTGGTCGAACTTCATCATACACAGCTGGTGCAAGAGCGTCATATGATTCTTCTCTGATCGAATCCAGCCTACCTGCATAGAAGGAGTTTCAATAGGCTTGATTTCAATTAAAACGTACTGATCTGATAACCATTTCCGCTGTCCAAAGAAAGAAAAATCATGACCAATCGTGACCGCCATATTTTCCTCAAGCGCCGTTCTAATCGCCTCCCCATTATTGGTTTGGAATAGAATAGGCAGTTCACCATAATTGGCCTGATGATCTGCGAGAAAATCGTCAACAAAAACGTCGTTGAACAGGGCAAATGGATATTTAACCAAATCTTTGGGGTGAATCGATTTATGCTTTGCGATCTCTGAATTTTTGTTTGCACAAATGACAAATTTACCTTGAACGATCGGTTCAAATACAAGTCCTGCAAGGTGTTCGATGTCCTTCTTATACATCGCGATTAGACCCAGCCCGATACGATTCAGCTTGATATCGTCCATTATGAGGTTTGAGGTATTCTCTTCAATATTAATTTGAACCAAGGGATAATCTTGTTTAATCGCCGCAAGACAGCGGACCAGTACAGGCATCACACCGGGGAAGGCAGCGACATTCAGCTCACCACGGATGCGATTACTCTCGAAGCGGGACAGCTCTTTGATTTCGTCAATGGTCTGAATCGCCTCCATCGCTTTGTTCAGTATCCTTCTGCCTTCCACTGTAATTTCAGCTCCCGCATATGAACGCTTAAATAGAGTCAGTCCAAGCTCCTCCTCTAATTTGGAGACGGACTGAGACAGTGCAGATTGAGTGATATGCAGCTGATGGGCAGCAGCCGAGAAAGAACCCGATTTGGCGATTTCAACGATATATTCTAGCTGCTCAATATTCATCTAATGCTCCTTTACTATTAGCTATACTAATAGGGTTATTACAAACATTAATTATATCTTATTATGTAACTCCAGGTATAATCAAATTGTAATCGTTATCAATACTTATGATGGTTAAGGGGATGACACATATGAAAGCAGCTGTATTCTATGATATTAAAGATGTTCGCCTAGAAGAGAGAGAAATTCCTGCAACACCTGCAGGTAAGGTTAAAGTCAAAGTGAAGTTTGCAGGTATATGCGGCAGTGATCTTCATGCTTATCACCATGGGATTGGAGTTCAGACAGGTACTCCTCACCCGATATCCGGTGCAATGGCTCCGCTTACGCTGGGTCATGAATTCTCTGGAGTGATTGAGGAAATCGGTGCAGAAGTCACAGGTTATAACGTCGGGGATCGAGTAGCGATCGAGCCGCTGATTTATTGTGGCGAATGTGAGAATTGCAGAAAAGGAAACTACAATCAGTGTAATCAATTCGGATTTATCGGTCTAAATGCCGATGGAGGGTTCGCTGAATATGTAATCGTCGAGCCTTACATGCTTCATAAACTGAACGATCAGGTATCGTTCGAGGAAGGTGCGCTCGTTGAACCTACGGCAGTCGCTCTACATGCAGTACGTCAAAGCAAGCTGAAGGTAGGTAATAATGTCGCTGTATTCGGAGCTGGACCCATTGGACTCCTTACGATCTTGTCTGCCAAATCCGCAGGAGCTGCGCGAATCTATGCTATCGACGTATCCGATGAACGTTTGGAGCTCGCTGCCTCTATAGGCGCAGTACCGATTAACAGCTTAAAGGACAATCCGGTAGATATCATCAATGATGCAGGAGGGGTTGAAGTTGCTTATGAAGCAGCCGGTGTTCAACCGACCTTCAACAGTGCCCTATCCGTTGTCAAAAAGGGCGGCGAGGTCATGGTCATCGCTGCATTTGCGCAGAATCCGACTGTAGATATGATGCAGCTCATGACTAAGGAAGCAAATATCACGTCTATCCTTGCCTATCGTCATATCTTCCCTGAAGTGATCTCCCTCATTGCTGAAGGAAAACTGGATGTGAAGCCAGTCATCACGAAGAAGATTACACTGGATCAGATCATTGAGGATGGACTTGAGCTATTGGTGAGAGACAAGAGCCAGGCCAAAATATTGGTCGAAATTGTGTAATCCAGTTGTCAATTGTTATTCTAGATTCGAAGACCCTCCGTACAAATGTGCGAAGGGTCTTCTTTGTTTTTGGTTTATCTCCATGCGCTGATCCGTTCTGACTTGTGTACAAACTTGGAGGATAAGGCTTTACTCCGTGCCGTGAGGAGCTGCTTCCGTCCATCGATCGTTCGGGTGTATACGAGCTCGGCCGGACCTATATGCTTCTGCCATAATTCAGCGAATCGTTCCGCATGCTCTTTGCGACGTCCAATTTCATCCGGGACCGGATAATAATCACGCCTTGTCACAAACCATTTGCGGGATTGAGAATAAATGAAGTATTTGGGGCTATCAATCGGTTCTAACAGCTGCTGGAGTGTATTCAGAAATACAGTCTTGTCTTCTGTACTTCCTCCAGTCAGCCAGCACACGATCATCCCTTCCTTCTCCTCTGCTTGAATTCGCTCGATATGCGGCGGCAGCTTCATCTGCTTCATTTCGAATAACACGGTATGGACGATAAGTGCGGTTTCCCGGAAGCTTCGCTCCAGAGAATGGTGTCTCAGCTTCATTTTTATTGCTTTATATAACCACGGACTGGCTATAAGTCCTGAAACGACAATGAGGAGAGATATTCTAAACCAGCCAGGAGCATCCGATGTATACCATGCAGGTGTAAGAACAGCCTCATTGCAGGCCGAGATCGCCATAAATAATGCGAATAGTAGGACTGCTTTTACCGTGTGTTTATACACGACGGGCTTCGGTATCCCCTCAGAAGGAATTTGAAGCTCCTCTGTCATTTGACTATTCAGATCAATCGCTGTATTCCAGCGTTTCTTAAGCTGGTCCCTCTGTCTAGCACGTTTAAGCGTATCTTCATTGTACATTCGAATCTGTTCCGGCTTGAAACTGTCATTCGAATCTAGACCCATCCGCGCTATTCCGGATTCGATGGTGTTGTCTATTACGGATAGGCCCACTAGGGAGCGGAATCTTCTGGAGAGTGAAGCTAAATCCTCTCCGCCTGCCCATGCCTCTGTATCGATGCAAGCCAAATGCCATATGGCGCCTGTCTTCTCCGGATGGCTTCGGTCCGTACGAATGGCACGGCCTCTCATTTGATTGGACAGCATAAAAGTCCCAACATAGGAAGCCATAATAAGCGAATTAATGCTTGGCGCGTCCCATCCTTCTCCTAGCAAGGCGGCTGTACCGATCAGGACCTGAATGTGTCCTTGAGAGAACACCTCTGTAACAATGGCTACAATACCTGATCGATTCGAATCACGTATATCTATGATCACATACTTCGGATCATAGTCGAGAGGCTTATGTGACAAAGTAATGCCTCGTGTTGCTGCCAGCTCCAGCGCATGGTCCGCTGCCTTCAGCGGAAGCACAACCAGAGAGCCGCTAAGAATGCCAATGGGTAAATCGGCCGCAGACGATTCCTGATCTCCAAGTTTCCTTCGAATCATTTCGAAGACGGGAACAACACCGAGCCGATGGAGCGGCTTCTCGTCGCCGCCTTGCTTCGGCATATCCTCCTTGCGAATATAGTCGGTCAGGATGACCATACGCAGCTGTTCACCTAAGACGGAACGTTCAAACTGAAGAATCTCACCAATATTCGTCAGCTTAGATGAGCTCTGGATGAGCATCTTATCCATGGAGGGCGTTGAGCGAAGATACACTTTTCTGCGTTCGAGCATACCCATTCGGCTGAGCCTCCGTTTAAGATCCTTCAGCTGGGGCATTTCCGAATCAATATGCTTGTCCTTGAACAGCACGCCATTCAGCAGCTCTTCCAGCCATTCAAAGGTCAGCTCGGGTGCTTCAGATTCTTTCAGACCCAGTACTTTGACTGCTTCTTTCCATACCGGCTGGTTTGTCGCTCTTAAGAAGATAACCATACTTGAATAATAGCCTGGTGACGTCAAAATGTCCTCGATATGGCTGCTGGAATCCAGGATATAAGGATGATTCACTATGGTCTTTATCATATATTCCGCATGGAGGAGCTCCTGTTTGATAGTGCCTGCTTGGGAGCGAAACTCCTTGATTTTCGCTGATTCCTGCTTCGTTGGCGCAGTAAGGCTGATGTAATCCTGATGCGGACATAGCTCCCCATGCTTCACAAGCTCGGGAACACTGATCTCTTCGTCGATGGGGCCACATAAAGCCATGTAACGCTGCCACTCTCGTGGATTCACATCATAAGGCGGTGTTGCCGTCAGCGATATCTTGGTCGGCTCACTCAGCATGCTGCATAGTTCCATAGCACTTTGCCACCAGGACACTCTTAAATGATGGGCCTCATCAAAAATGATCGTATGTATGGACAAGCTCTTTAACTGTGCGAGTGTAGCTTCTGCTGCAGAACAATCGTCACCATCCACTGTTTCATCTTCAGACTCGAAGCCCTCTTCCCCATTGATTTCAATGATTTCGTTAGTTGAATCCTGCTCCTTATCCTCATTCTTCTCGCTTACCGCACTAAAAAGAGCATGCAGTGCCTGATAAGTTGTAATTGTCACGAATGCCGGTTGTTTAATCGAAGTAGATATCCAGTCAGGAAGTGTTGTTGTACCCAGAAACATCTCCGCAAAACGGCTGGCCCATTGCTGTTTGATGGTTAGTGTTGGAGCTAGGATGATGGTCGGACGGTTAATTCTGAGCATGACTTCCAGACCAAGCACCGTTTTGCCCGATCCAGGGGGTGCCACAAGATGCAGATGCCGGTTCGCCAAATGCTCCTCTAAGCTGCCCAGCACACGCTTCTGATAGCTGCGCCAAGGATAACAGAACGTTATGTCCTGCGGAAAAGATTCCATTTCCTTCTTCATTACTTCTCACCTCGTTTGCGTAGAAAATGGGATATTAGACCATACTAATTATACAGAAAAATGATAGAGTGCAGGAAACTTCTCTAATAAAGGGGGATTATACAATGCCTGTGTGGCTTCTATATTCCATACTGTCTGCCATAACCGCTGCCCTTGTTGCGATCTTTGGCAAGATCGGCCTGGAGAACATCGATTCCAATTCTGCCACCGCTATTCGTTCGGTCATCATGGCGTTATTTTTAGTCGGTGTTATTGCTGTACAAGGGAAGTTCGCTGAAGTTGGCGAAATACTGACACAGAAAAAAGCACTAAGCTTCATCGTCCTTAGTGGAGTGGCTGGAGCCTTATCCTGGTTGTTTTATTTTCTGGCTCTCAAGTACGGCAAGGTGTCCCAGGTGAGTCCAATTGATAAATTTAGCGTTGTGATTGCAGTCATTCTTGCGGTTGTCTTTTTGGGTGAAAAAATATCTTGGCTGAATGGTATAGGGGTCGCACTCATCGCTCTTGGGGCTATTCTTGTTGCAATCAAGTAAATACAGGGCAGGACACATCCACCAATTCTGCGCTTTAGGCTCACAGAATAGGCAGGCGCATCACACTTAAATGATGGCTTGACTATATGCTGTAGTATAATCGCAATTCGGTGTATGGATTAAATCCTAACTTGGAGGTGTAGAGCATGGCTGCATTGGCGGAGCTGAAAGCGAGGTCTGCAGCTTACCTCGTCGGGTTACTGCCTGCTGTGAAGCTTGCAGCGGAGAAGCTGATTGAGCGATGCTATTCAGAAGGTGTGGAAATACGACTTACGGCAGGCTATAGAAGTGCGGCTGAGCAGCAGCGTCTGTATGAGCAAGGCAGAACGAAGCCGGGCCCGATCGTCACGAATGCTAAGCCCGGCCAATCCAATCATAACTACGGGCTTGCCATTGATTTTGTTCTCGTACAGAGCGGCTATAGTATGAGCGTGGATGATGATCATGATGGTATAGCTGACTGGGCGGAGGTCGTTGCTCAAGCGAAGCTGCTCGGGTTCAGCTGGGGCGGTGACTGGATTTCATTTAAAGACTATCCTCACTTCGAGATGATGTTTGGGCTCAGCCTTTCTCAGCTGCAGGCAGGAATAAGGCCGACATGGCAGCAGCAGCAAGCTGTGATAAACCGAATTCAGGGAATGGAGGAATCAGAAGAGATGTCAAAAGTGGAGGAGCTTCTTCAGAAGGACAAAGAAAAGTCAGCAATTATATCTGCGCTTGAACAGCGAATTATTGCACTTGAGCGGAGAGTAAATATATCCTTAAACCAAACGCCCCCGGATGCTTATCACGCAGCACTGCAGGCAGCCAAGGCTGCAGGTGCGATGAGCACATCCAATGACAAAGATCTCTCAGGTCTCAAGACAATTCAAATCCTATACAACATGGGGCTGTTTGAGCCGGAGTTTACCCGATTCATTCAGAGCTTAAAGCAAGCAGGAGAGTAACAATGGCCATCATACCAAGGCACTTCATCATCTTAATCATGCATAATATGAGCTCTTATTCAAAAAAAAGTAAGCAGTGGAGAACGATTTCTCCACTGCTTTTATGCTTCATTACAGTATCTTGGACACATGCTGTGCTTTAAGGTCTAATTGCTCGGAGGATTGAGATAGGGTGCTAAATTCATCCATCGTCACTTGAAGCTGCTGCCGGCTCTGATCTATGTATTCCTGTACTGCTCTGGTTCCATTGGATATATTCATAATTTCATTGGACATTCCTCTAATACTGTCGCGTATTTCGTAGATCGAATCCTGCACCATTAACGATAGATTCTTCACTTCCTTGGCCACGACATCAAATCCTCTGCCGTATTCCCCTGCATGTGCTGCCTCGATCGCTGCGTTAAGGGCAAGAAGCTGTGTCTGTGAGGCGATATCCCGAATCGTTTGAACGATCCCTTGCACCGCATGCGATTGCTGCTTCAGCTGATCCAGTATTTTTAAATTGTCATTTGAGACTTCATCTACCGCAGAAATGCTATTCAGTAGCTCCGAGCTTCTATTTATACCGTGTGCAGCTCTAGCATTCAAGCTGGAGGACATGTCTTGCAGCTCCTCAACGAGTTGAACTATCTCATTTTGACGGTTCGTAATGTTGGTCGCTATTTTGTACACCCCAATGATATTATCTCCTTCATCATAGATAGGCATATAGGTAGCCTCGAGCCACACCGTGTTATTCTGTGCGTCCTTCCGCTCAATCTTGTCTTGGAAGCGATGTCCGTTCAGAATACTAGCCCAGAACGATTCATACTCCGGAGTTGATGCGAAGGAAGAGAAGCAGAACTCATGATGATACATCCCATAGATTTGATCTATAGCATAACCCATCGTTTCGGCAAAACGTTCGTTAACGTAGATGACCCGTCTCTCTAGGTTGAACCCGATGATAGCTAGATTCTGGTTAAAAGCCCGGAGCACCGCCGATGGATCAACAGCACGAATGGGTTCCGATTGTATGTTCATTAATGATAAAGCCTCCGTATATTAATAATATGGCCTCAAAAATAGGATGGAAACCATAAATAGGTATGGAGTTAACCCAATTTAAGAGAATAGTCCTATTACTAATATACTACCGCGCGAAATGTTTGAATCACATTTTGTCGAAATATTTGTTAATTTTATTAAATAGAAGATCGATTCTCTCGATAATCACTTGGAGTTAAGCCATAATGCTTCTTGAACAGTCTGCTGAAATACTTCACATCCTCATAGCCGATTAACAGGGCAATTTCACTAAGTTTGGCAGGTGATACGGATAACAGCTCTTCTGCTTTTTTCATTCTTAGTTCCGTGACAAATTCAACAAAGGATCTTCCCGTCACCTTCTTAAACAGCTCACTAAGATGACCAGGATGCAGATGCAGATGATTCGCTACATGCTGAAGATTCACCTCTCTCAGTGAGACTGATTCCATGAAAGCTTTCGCTCGATCCACATGTGATTCTGGGCCTTGACTGACTTGAGAATGGTAGCTGGACATAATCGCATGAAGATAGCGGAACAACGCTCCTTCCGGAATGAATCCATTCCCATCTGCATTTAAGCTGGACTCGATATGGATCTCCCCGTCGGAGCCGAGCATTCGAAAGGTCCTGTCCATCCATCGATGTGCCGCAGCAGCGGCAGAACGTAAACAAGCTATTGTCGTTTCGAAAGTCCCTTCCGGTTCCATGATCAAATTCTCATATAACTGTGAGGTCCATGCTTTTAGAGCGACAGGATCGTTGTCTAGTAGAATGACACCCAGCTGGTTCTCTTCTACTGGACTGATAATGTTTTTTCCGCCTCTCCGTTGTTCTATGTCGGTGTAATTGATTATCTTATCCGGCAGGAGAGGAAAATACCGCAAAGCACAAACAGCTTTTTCATAGCTTACATGTGCATTTTCTAAGTCAGCTACAGAGCTTCCCGCTGCCAATCGTATCGAGCATTTGAGCAAGCTCTCTGCTCGTTCAAGCAGTCTTGACCATGTTCCGTACCGAGGCAAATTTTGGCCATCATAAGCAGGGGCAAGGCAGACCAAGACTTGTTGATGAATCACGTAAATACAGCCAGGTAGAAGATCTTGAAGTAAATTTCGAAGGGCAAATAATAGAAGTCTTGATGAGTAGTTTGGTCCGTTCCATCCGCTGGCTTCCCATATAAGCACCTTACAGCCTGAACTGAAATGATTAATTGTCTTGTCCCCAGACAAACCGCTTGCTAAGAACTCGATCGTTCCTTCTGTCACTTCCCCATGAATAATCCACTTTACACATTCTCGTTCGAATTCCTCACGGGCCTGCAGTACATCCCTTCCCTTCTCAGCCCAGCGTTCCGTAATCCGGCGTTTAGCCTCAAGAACGGTGCGGATGATATCTTCAGGAGGACTTGTTTTGAGCAAATAATCCGTTACTCCCTGTCGGATGGCGGTTTGAGCATATGAAAAATCATCATACCCGGACAAGATAATCACTTCCAGGTCAGGCTGGATCGTTTTCGCTCGTTCACATAGCTGAAGTCCAGAGATTCCATTCATTCGTATATCGGTCATTAGAATACTCGGACACTCTTGTTCGATTCGCTGAAGAGCTTCTTCTCCAGAAGCAGCAGGCTGAAGCAGCTCGAGACCAAGCTCACACCAGGATATAACTCGGGTTAATCCCTCTCTGATAATTTCTTCATCGTCAACAATGAGTACTCTCATATCGTCTCCTCCATAATCGGCAGGGTAAAAGCAATTCGGGTTCCTCCGCCTTCCCTGCTGTCTATTTCGAGATGAGCTTCTGGACCGTAATGCAGCAGAAGACGCTCGTTCACATTTCTGAGTCCGTAGCTGCCTTCCTTCATATGATCATGTAACGATTCGTCCCTATTTGCAGTTGCTTCTATCATTGTGCGGACGTCTTCTAAACGATGCATTGACATACCAGCCCCGTCATCTAAGATTAGAAAGCTCATCCGATGCTGCTCTTTTCGAACCATGATCAGGATTGAGCCCGGTCCCTCCTTCTTGTTCAGGCCGTGAATCATTGCATTTTCGATCAATGGCTGCAGGAGCAGCTTAAGCATCCATTTATTCTCAAGCTCTGGATCAACCATATATTCGATCTTAAATTTGTCAGGATAACGAATATTCTGCACTCGGACATATTGACGGATGTGGTCTATTTCTTGGGAGACAGGGCAATACTCCTTCCCATGATTCAAGCTTAAACGCAAAAATTGACTCAGCCCCTCTACCATATCAGCAATTCTCTTCTCTTTGGCCATCAGTGAAATCCAGTGAATGGATGCTAACGTATTATATAAAAAATGAGGATTGATCTGCGCTTGAAGCGCATGCATATCGGCTTCTTTTTTACGCGCTTCCTCACGGATCAGATCCTGCTTCAGCTGTTCGATATGTGCTCCGAGCAGGTTATAGCTCTGTCCGAGCTTACCGATCTCATCTTGGGTTGTAACTGTGAAATGGGGGAGCGGCTCGTGAGGATTAATCCGATATAAATGACGTGTAAGAAGCAGCAATGGTCGAGTGATTCTGCGCACAGTCGCCCAGACTAAGCACACGCTGATCAGAACCGATATAGCAACCGCAACAGCGGTAATAGTTAAGATGTAACGGTTCTCCTCACGATATTGGTCATAAGGAATAGAGCCGATCAATGTCCATCCCGTAGAAGGCTCGCGCACGTACATGAACGTCTTCTTCTCTTGCTTCTCTCCGTACACCGCTGACCCATTTGCTCCTTGATCCAGCATCGCTAGAAGTCCTGGATATTGATCTTCGATTCGCATTCCTAATCGGGTCTTGTCAGGAGAAGATAGGATCCCCCCGTTGGGATCAATAAGTTCAATTCTACCGTTACCACTCGCGAACTCTTTTTCAGCAAGCCGATGAGAAATTTCTTTCTCACTCAAGCTGATGGACAGCCATCCAAGATGCTTATAATCATGAATACTTCGAATGGGCCTGGTCAGCGTCATCACATACTGCTCTCCGGCATAGTTCATAATTCGATATACAGGAGACCAATGCTTTTCCCGAATTTCGGTCAATACTCCCTCAGGTATGTCCGCTTCATACCAGTTGGCTGTCGTCAAATCGGCAGAGAAGTGTTCGGGCTGAATCACAATACTTGCGATATAGGATTTGGAGGCGGCAAGATTGGTCATTCTGCCAATAATCTCCTGCCTCTCTTCTTCTTGCTCCTTATCCTGCACCAGATAATCTTGGATATCTCGCTCACCAATTAAATAGATGGACAAGTTGTCTACGTCCTGGAGCATAAAATGTAAGTTTGCTTCCAGTTGTTTTAAATAATCTATCCCCGACAGCGTCGCCTTTTCTTCCGATATGCGAGCCGCTGTATCAAAGGCAAATAAACCAAGCACCACGAGGGGTACAATGATCGAACCAGCAATGAGCACGGACAGCTTGCGCTGCAATGATGATCGTAGCCAGCTCCTCAAGAGATCCCCCTCCTTCATGATGTGGTTATGGTATTAGTATCCGTTAACCCTTGACTGCTCCGGCTGTCATTCCTTTCATCATCTGCTCCTGAAACAGCAGGTAGAGAAGAACCGTTGGAATAATAGACAACGTCATCGCAGCCAGCGTAAGTCCATAATCGGTCTGATAACCGTCGGCAAAATTAGCGATGGCTAATGGCAGTGTTTTGAGCTCAGTTTTATTAATGAACACCAAGGCAAATGAGAAATCATTCCATGCATGTAAAAAGCTAAGGATCGTTACGGTAGACAGAGCGGGCAGTGACATCGGAAGCATGATGCGGAAAAATAACCCCCACAGCCCTGTACCATCCATAAACGCGGCCTCTTCGATATCACGAGGGATACTGGTCAAATATGCAGTAAGTATAAAGATGGCTGTTGGCAGGGCAAAAGCAGTGTAGGGCAGGATCAGAGCCCAGTACGTATTTAATAGAAGCATCTGCTTCATCAGAATAAACAAAGGAACCAATGTGCTGTGTATAGGAATCAGCATGCCGATAACAAAAAATGCAAGCATGATCCCTTTCCATCGAAAGGCAAACCGAGCAAGCACAAAGGAGGCAAGAGCGGATATAAATAAGGTGAGTGCCAAGGAGCCTATCGATACAATCATCGAATTGTTAAAGGCATTTCCAAGATTTGCGCTCTCCCAGGCCACAGTGAAATTTTCCCATTTCCAGACTTCCGGTAATCCAAAGGGTCTGTTATAGAAATCCTCATTGGTCTTGAAGGCACTCGTAACAAGCCATACAAAAGGATACAATGTCACAATTCCATAGAGTAAAAGCACGAACCAAAACAACGCTCTTCCTATCCGACGAAACAAAGTGGAAGCTTGGGAAACGGCAGGTCTTGCACCTGCAATGTTTGGCTGCATGTGTATGCCTCCCTTCAATTCTATTGGCATGAATTTAATTTGCAAATGTATTTTGGCCTATAATCAACTCTGAAAAATGCAAATTACACCGATGACTCTTTTTTTCTCGAAGCGATCCACTGACTTGTTCCAATCAATAAGAGACTGATCAGTACGATCGTAGTCGAAATGGCACTTCCGAACCCGTATCGATAGGTCGTAAAAGTGGAGTTATACATATAGGTTGCCAGTAATTCTGTGGTATGTGCAGGTCCGCCTTTTGTCATGATGTAGACAAGATCAAATGACTTCAAGCTGCCGGATATACACAAGATGACAGCCACCTGCACGGTGTTTTTAATCATGGGCAGGGTAATACTCCATATTTTTCGAATCCCTGTTACTCCGTCAATCTTAGCCGCATCATGAATTTCACCTGGAATGTTCTGAAGCGCCGAGACGAAGATGATTAAATACAATCCGACAAAACTCCAGAGTAATGGCGGAACGAGCGAATAGATCGCAATGGCCGGATCTGACAGCCACTCCATCTTCCAATCCTCCAGCTTTAACGCATCCAGCAGAAAGTTCAAGATACCGATCTGTGGGTGATAGATATACTGCCAGATCATACCAATAACAACTGTAGACAAGACCATAGGTAAGAATACAGCTGAACGTAGAAACTTTTGCAGAAAGCTGCTCTTATGCAGGAGAACGGCCAAGGCCAGCGCCAGTGGAATCTGTCCAAAAACAGAGGCAAGGACAAAGATAATGTTATTTTTCAGTGCCCGCCAAAAAATGGGGTCTTTAAAAATCTCTGCGTAATTCTGAACTCCGATATAGACCGCGTCCCCAATTCCTGACCAGTCAAAAAAACCATAGTACGCTGACCAAATGACCGGTACGAACACAAACAGAGCATAAAGAATTACAGCAGGAGCGAGTCCTATAACAATAAAGCGGCGATTTCGCAATGCATTCATGGCTTTGACACTCCCTTTAAATGAGAATACCCCTCCCCTATCGGGAAGGGGATTATTCTATTTTCCAACGGCTGCAGCCTGGGCATCCTGAATCTTACGGGCAACCTCTTCCGGATTGCCGTTCATCAACAGCTCCTGCAGGCTATTGTCGACCACTTCGGTTGCGGCTGAGCCAAACTTGGAATCATATACAGGCGTAATCTTGACATCCTGCATCAGTTCATACAGTTCTACAAAGAGTGGATGAGCCTTGCTTCGATCCAGTTCAACGTCATAGCTGACGAGCGTGCTGCTCTCAAGCGTTGCTTTTTGACCGTCTGGACCGGCTAATTCATAAAATAGCTCCATAGCTGCTTCTTTGCGTTCGCCTGTCAGCTTTTTGCTAACACCAAGGCCCGTGCCGACGACTCCAGCGGTTACCTGCTCCTGGCCCTTCCCTCCTTCGATTGGGGGCAGTATCGTGATATGCGTATGGTTCAGCACTTCTTCCGGTGCATTATTCACCAGATTAGCCAGGGCCCATCCGCCATTAATGACCATCGCTGCTTTTCCTTGAAAATAGAGCTGCATCATTTGCGTTTCATCGATGCTGTTAAAGCCGTCTTGAAAAGCACCTGAGTCTCCAAGCTTCTTGAGCACATTCAATGCTTCTACAAACTCTGGATCTGTAAATTTTGCACCGCTCTGCTCGATCGCCGATAAGAACCATTCTGTTCCTGTAATCCGGTCGGCAAGTGTGCTGAATAGTGTAGATTGAACAACCCAGTTAGCTTTGTTTCCAAGTGCAATTGGAATGACATCCTTTTCATTAAATGTCTGAATCGCGGACTCCAGTTCCGCCCAAGTGGTGGGGACCTTAACCCCGTGCTCTTTGAACAAGGCTTCGTTGTAATAGATAAAAGAGCTTGGCGCAAGGTTCATCGGTACAGAGTAGATATTCCCATCCACGGTATAGCCTTCAAGTGCATTGGGAATGAACTTATCCTTCCACTCCGGATTTTGGTCAAGTTCTTCGTTAATAGGTTGAAGCAGATCCCCTTTAACAAATTCCTTGGTCATGGCATCCGGCCACATGACGAAAAGATCAGGCATTTCATCAGCGGCAGCTACCGTACGGAGTCTTGTACGCAGCCCATCGGATGGCAGTCCTTCATCAATCACTTCAATGTTGGGATGATCAGATCTAAATTGCTCAATAATACCTCGCATCGCTACAGCTTTGGCATCCTGACCTGTCCAGTTGTGCCATATGGTGATGGACACCTTCTCTGAATCTTCGTTATTGCCACTCGTGCCACTTCCTCCGCCGCATCCTGCAGCAATGACCGAGATAAGCAAGCACAAGCTAAGGACAATACTCCATTTCTTCATGTATGTCTAACCCCCTTAAATATGTTAAGTCTCATTCTAATAGAAGCGCTTACACCTGATAAGGAGAATAACATCGGTAAGAAGGTAGAAAAATAACGGATAAAAATAAACCGCGATGATCGCGGTTATAGTCAATTCTTTCTTAGAGGAGTTTGAACCGCACTTCGGGATTGATCCTTCTTGTGAGCTCATCCAGCTCCGGTGAAGCATACCAATCCTGCTCAAATAAACTCTGACCGTATTTAACGGTATGGATTACCGTCCTGCAATATGAGCTTCCGTCCATAGAACAGTTTAAACGGAATTTGCTCTCGCCATTGTCCATCTGATCAAATTTCGTATAGACTCCATATGCTTGAGCTTCAATTTCGGTAATTTCTTTCAAATATATTCATCTCATTTCACTTATGTAATTTCTTTTATTTTTCTTAGTCGAAAGTATTTCTGCCTATATACATATGTGACTGGATTATGGAGCAAGGTTTGTAATTCATGTACAATAAGGGTTGGCTAATTCACACGGAAGAAGGTTTACATATGATTGAGATTGTCGTACTGCTCCTTGTCGGAGTATTGTCTTCATTATGCGGAGCGGTCGTTGGACTGGGCGGAGGGTTTATCATTGTTCCTTTTCTTGCCTTCGCTTATGATATGCCTGTCTCGGAGATTGTCGGTACATCGCTAGCTGTATTAGTGTTCGGATCACTATCCAGCACAATTGCTTATGTGAAGCAGAGAAGAATTGATATGAAGAGTGGCACATTATTCGCGGTCGCCATGATCCCTGGTTCTGTTCTCGGTGCCTTTACGGCCAATATTGTGAGTAATCGGGGATTTTTCGTGGCACTGGGTGTTTTTCTACTATGCATGGCGCTATTTCTACTGAAAAAGCCGCAAAAATCACAAAATTCATTACTGAAGCCTACGGTTACTCGAGCATTCAGTGATGCGAGTGGAACAACACATACCTATTCATTCAATCTAAAGGCAGGCGTCTCCATTGCACTGGTTGTCGGATTCATATCCAGCTTCTTCGGCATCGGGGGAGGCTCTGTCATGGTACCGACGATGGTCATGCTGCTCTCGTTCCCAGCACATATCGCTGCCGCCACTTCCAGCTTATCGATCCTGATCTCTGCAACGTCAGGAAGTATTGCGCACCTAGCCTTAGGACATATCGATTTCATGAAACTATTGTGGCTGGCCGCAGGTTCTCTCATCGGCAGTCAGCTTGGAGCAAGAATTGCATCGAAGCTGCCAGGAGGAGTCATTCTGCGCTTCCTGTCCATTGCACTGATCTTCGTAGCGATACGGTTAATGTTCAAGAGCTAACTACTGGGTAGCTAAGTTAAACACAAAAATATAGGTTGGAATGCTCCAACCTATATATTTAAAACATCATGTTTTGAAGGAAAATCACTCATTTTAGTACCTGCTGTATTCGATCTCACAAGCATCATTTCTTAATTGCTCTATAATTGTTAAATATGTAAGAGTTGATCTCGTCTGACTTGTTATCATGATCTACCATCTCAAGCTCCGATTCAATTTGTGCATTTCTATGTATCGCTAATTGACCGATCATTAAGGACTTGAGTGTCTGTTTCGCAGATTTCGTAACTTCTTGCAGTTCAGCTAGATAGAGTGGCTGCTCTCCGCTATGCTTGATATGCTGAACAACGGCTTGAAGCTGCAGATCCTCTCCAAGATGAAGGGTAACCCGATCATTTCTTTGAAGTCCAAGAACGGATCCTGCGGCAAACAAGATCTCGCTCATGCTCAAATTTTTCACTTCACCTATAGAGTCAGTTTCATTGCTCAGCGATCCAGCATCTGCTGACTTAAGTTCTCTTTCAATAATACAAGTTAGCTGATGTACCGGCAGCAGTACTTCTTTGCGACGCTGGAAGAATCTTTTCTGAACCGGCGGAGGAAGAATACATAATATATGTTTTCGATAAAGGCCGATAGG
The DNA here is from genome assembly GCF_000732325.1 of Paenibacillus sp. TCA20. Classification (GTDB taxonomy): domain Bacteria; phylum Bacillota; class Bacilli; order Paenibacillales; family Paenibacillaceae; genus Paenibacillus; species Paenibacillus urinalis. The sequence continues at coordinate 146,177 of NZ_BBIW01000005.1, read as the reverse complement.
ATAGGTATCAAAGGTAATCAATCCTTCTGCATAAATGGTGATGCCTATGGATTCCCCGAGAGAGATCCTCTTGTTCTCATTTAGTGCAATTTCAAACACATCTCCATCAATATATGTAATACGTCCTCCGAATGTATGATCCCGCGTCCGAATCATCACCATACTCTCCAATAGAACAAACTCACTGATCTTGTCTATTAACATTGTTTACCCATCCTCTCGCGATCAGGACATAAAAAAGCACACATTTACCAATTAGGTGAAATGCATGCTCCTCATTGATTCTATATATATCGGCATTTTGAATCCATTCGTGAAATAATTCTAAATTTAAGTCCCGCAAAAGGTTTGATAAGCACAATCCTTCGGAGGCAGTATGGCATATTCCTCTTGTTCCTTGGAATAGGCATACGGATCAGCTAGAACCTCCAATAACTGCTCCATCACGGACAGATCTTCATCCTCTACGGCGGCTTCCAGCGCTTCCTCTACTCTATGGTTCCGAGGGATTACGGCAGGATTATTTCTCTTCATTAATGCTTGAGTCTCATTCTTGCTCTCTTCTTGCCGCTCTAGACGCTTCTGCCATTTGGAATGCCATTCCTTATACTCTTGCGTATCAAACATGACTTGACCAGCCAGTTGATTCAAAGTCAATGCACGGAAGGTATTCGTATAATCCGCCTGATGCTCTTGCATCATTTCCAGCAGTTCAGCTATTAAAGCCTCATCTTCTGGTTCTTCATTAAATATACCGAGCTTAGATCGTAGACCCGACAACCAGTTCTGATGAAATAAGCTGAAATATTCCGATAATGTCTCTTCGGCCATCTTCACGGCTGCAGCTTCATCCTCGTGCAGGAGGGGGAGCAGCGTTTCAGCAAAACGTGCCAAGTTCCAAGCTCCGATCTGAGGCTGATTGCCATATGCATAGCGGCCCTCTCGATCGATGGAGCTGAATACGGTTGCCGTGTCATATGTATCCATAAAGGCACACGGACCGTAATCGATCGTAATTCCGCTCAGGGCCATATTGTCCGTATTCATAACCCCGTGAATAAAGCCGACCAACTGCCATTTGGCGATGAGTGATGCTTGTTGTTCCACCACTTTCTTCAGGAGATTCAAATATCGTCCTTCATCCTGCTCTACATCAGCATAATGCCTAATTAAAGTATAATCAGCCAGTGCTCGCAGATCCTCTATACTCCCCCAATTTCTCACAAATTGGAAGGTTCCGACACGAAGATGACTATCTGCAACACGGGTGAGTACTGCGCCAGGCAGCACGCTCTCACGATACACAGGTTCACCGGTTGCGACAACGCCAAGACTGCGTGTTGTGGCTATTCCAAGCCCGTGCATAGCTTCACTAATAATGTATTCTCGCAGCATCGGTCCGAGCGCCGCTCTGCCATCACCGCCTCTGGAGAAGGGCGTTCTTCCCGCTCCTTTTAGCTGAATGTCTAAACGCTCACCGTCTGGTGTCAATTGTTCTCCTAACAGAATGGCTCGGCCGTCCCCAAGCATGTTGAAGTGCCCGAATTGATGTCCAGCATACGCCTGAGCGATGGGTAAAGCTCCCTCGGGGAGGATATTGCCTGCGAGAATGGCTGCGCCTTCCTCACTGTTTAACAAATCTGGATTTAACCCCAGTGACTTCGCCAGCGGTTTGTTTAATATAACAATGCTTGGAGCTTTAACTTTAGAAGGTTCTGTAGGTTTATATAGCAGATTCGGCAGTCGGGAATAGCTCTGATCAAAGTTCCAGCCTGCATCCTTGCTTGCATTCATATTTGTCATCTTGTCACCTATATTCTCATCAAAATGAAAACACCACTTCTGTATTGTTTACGGCAAAGTCAAACTTATCCGCAAGTGCATCTCGCATTGAACTGTATCAAAGCTCAAATGCTTACTCCTAAGTTTACCAAAAAACATGCAGAAAGTCCTTTAGATCCAAAAGTGTTATTTTACATTTTAAATTCAGAAAGAAACCCGTTAGATATTGAAACCATATTGTTCATCCGGGATTTTGGTAAGGACGACATACAAGCTAGAGTAGGACTCTGCACCGTTTTGAAATGACAGCATCTCTTCTCCATCGATGTGGATCACATCACCCGATTTTACCAACACGTCAGCTCCATCACTTGTGATGACACCTTCTCCATTCAGCACCAAAATGTAGACGTTCGCATTCGGATGCCGATGAGCTGGCAGCTCTGCACCAGGACTGAAGTTCAGTAAGAAGATAACATTTTCTTTCTCCTTGTTAATGATCCGTTTTGTAAATTTATGCTCCTGATATTCTTGATATTGCTTCAGGTTTGTTCTAATCAACTTCGCCACACTCCTCATAATTAAGATAAGATCCGCTTTGATCCTGTAAGCTCTTGAATTGGTTTAATATTTTGCGTGAATTCGAGCGTTCCCAGATAGGTACCTTCTTCATCCCTTACTGCGAAATATCGAATATATACAAATTTGTCTTTGACCGGTATCCAGAAATCTTCAACATCCTTATTCCCTGCTTTGAAATCATCCAATAGTTGGTTCACTACATGCACACTTTGCGGGGGATGGCAATTTTGAACCGTTCGGCCGATCACTGCTTTGGTGCGCGCAAAAATCCGTTCTTTACCGTGTGAGAAATATCGGACGATATCATTCTCATCAATAAAAGTCAGATCCACAGGCAGATGATTCATCAGTGCTTCCATCTGTTTTACGGATAACACACCTGTACTCATTCGAACATAACCTTCTTGTAACGTCTCATGCTCGCCTTCCATGCTTGCTGCTCCGGGTTCAGTCGCCCTTTCAGGAATCCACTTACGATCTGGTACAATCAGGCAATAACCGATTTCATCACTTTGTGCTGCGATCTGAAGCCATTCATCCTCTGTTAATTTGTCTAAGGCCATCGGCAGTAATATATGTTCTTCCTTATAGATCATCTCGGTAACTTCTTTCATGACTCGTTCGGCGAGACCTAAGAACATCTCCGTATTGCCATCGAAATCTGTTAATTTGGCTTTGAGTTCTTTAATCCCAATTCGAATGCCATCATCAACAGCCCACATCACCTTAGTGGGTCCGTATATCGCATATTTCTCTAAAAAAGGAAAGAGCAAATTCTCTTTCCGGCTGTAATGCTTGTCGACATCATACAGGAGACTAAGATCCTCTAGCAATTTGAGACGATTGCTTTCATACTGATCTTTGAGAAAATGATCCAGATGCAGCGCAATATTAAAATTAACCAGCTGATCGATTTCTCGATTTTCCATTTTGAAGGTATGCACGGGATGCCCTGGCTGCTCCTCTGGAGAGCTAGGTCTGTGAATATCTTGGATTGAACCTTTAAATACGGCGGCATGTACACTGCATAAACGTTGTACTTCGCTGACCGGAATGCCTTCCTCCTCCATGAGCACCCGCTCAAGCTCTGATATTTCACTAACTGAAATTTCTCCAACAGCCGAATTAAATCTTGCCTTTACCTCCTCGGCACTCTTCCCATGATGCAGATCCAAAATGATTTCTCTCAGCATACTTATCCGCTTAGAATGGCCGACAGCTTCTTTGATCTCACGATTGTTAATCAATTCACTCATATCTCTCACTCCTATACAAGTTTCCTAATGAATCTAATCTCAAATTATCATTAGCCAAGATGATTCCTTGTGATTACAATCACAAGGAATGAGGCATCATTTTGAATAATAAAAAAAGAGCCGGCGTTTATTCGCCGACCCTGCTGTTAAGTTCTATACAGCTTCGTTCTTGTATTTCTAATTTAATTGTTCCGATTAATAATGTAGTCGAGCAAATGCTTCAGAAAATCTGTCTTCTTCGGCATCTCATTAAGAGCTTCAATAGCGTTGCAATAATGGTCCCACATCATCTTGCTGGCACCTTCCTTACCTAGCACAGTGACAAAGGTGGAGTTATTATTCTCAACATCCTGTTGGATCGGCTTTCCTAGTGCCTCTACATCCCCTTCGACGTCAAGCAGATCATCCTTAATCTGAAAGGCAATACCTGCATGGTAAGCGTATTTTTTGAGCAGATTCACTTCAGCTTCATTCGCCTTAGCAAGAATTGCCGGCATCACCAAGGAGGCTTCAAATCCAATCCCTGTTTTGTAGAAACAGATCATATCAAGCTCCGCAAGTGTCAGCGGCTTCCCCTTGGAATTCAAGTCCATCGCTTGCCCCATACAGATTTCCCCTGCCTTTTGGGAGGAGTACTGAATCAGGGAGAGCACCGAAGCTGGATCGAATTGATGCAGGGAGGTTTGCTCCTCTGTGGCTTTTTGAATTAGGAACAGACCGGTTAACTCTGCTGTAGCGCTGCTGTGCACCTCATGCAGTGTAGCCCGCCCTCTGCGGGTAGCCGCATTATCCTGTGATGGAAGATCGTCGAAGATCAAGGAAGCCGTATGCATATACTCCAGCGATCGAAGGAGCGGGACAAGGGAAGGATACTCCAGACCATATTCATTAACACCCATAACCCAGGCTAGCAGCGGGCGCAGACGCTTGCCTCCTCCTTCAAGACTGTAGTTGGCAGCATCGATGAGCGGCTCCTTCATCGGAGAGATGTGTTCAGGCTTCGTGATCTCAAGCACACGATTAATTTCGTTCTGAGCTGAGTTTAGCGTCTCTAGAAACTTTTCTTTCTCGGATTGATCATGCTTCATCACGCTCAGCATCTCATCTCGCAGCAATTTGTCGAAGAAGTCAACGTCTTCTGCTTTGTCCACCATGTACTGAATGAGCTGGTTAAACTCCGGATGCCCGGAAGAAAAAATCTGCATGATTTCATTGTATTTTTGTTGACCGACACGCTTCTTGCAGCGCTTCAAACCATTAATGGCCCGATCTAATATCACTTCTCTCGTCTTCGGATCAGACTTGTATACATTGTGAATCAGGTTCGAGATCACCGCCCAGTATAACTCAAAAGGGTTAACCAAATCTGTTCTATGATCCCGGTGTGTTAGATAGTACGTATATGGCGTAACCGCTCCATCCTCTAAGTCTTCGAACATATCCGCGAAATCATCCGCCAGCTGATTGTAGATCCCATAGTAAAAGGTTCGATAATCAAATCCTTCATCCTCAGGAGCACTGATGACGGAACGAACAATGAGCCGGGACGAGGAAGATTTGAGAATGACAGGTAGGTACAGCTCTTCATTGGTGTAGCTTGTGTACTCAAGGCTTTTTACACGGTCAATGTCCTGAGACTCAAAGAACACATAGGATTGCTCAAAAAAAGTATTTATCGACTCAGGCCGTTGATAATTTTTAATATAATCAAATGCTTCCTTAAGCTCAGAATGAATAAATTCAATGAGTTTTGCATTAGCTCCTGACCATTCTTGTATATGTAGTGCAGGGACTTTTCCTGTAAGCAGTGCCGTTCGAATAAAATGAGCGTACCTCTCCTTCTCCTGTATGCTTAACGTCTCGGAATCGAGCAGATCGTCAATGTAAGGATAAGTCAGGCCATAGGAATATCCGAGTCTTAATGCTTCATCAATTCTCCTTGCCCGTTCTGCAGGCAGTGTATCGCCCTCCATATCATCCAGAACGTGCATCACAACGCCAAATATAATCTTAATCAGCTTGCGCTGAGCTTGCTCTGCATTCATCTGCTCAGGGATGTGGGAGGAGACGCTGCTGAGCTTATTCATCACCCAAATAGCTGCCGGCTCAACCCCTTCCTTCTGAGCCCACCGATAAAAAGATGCCAAGCTCACGAAATCCGGTTGTGAATTTCCCTTCTCCTGACTATTCTTCGGTTCAATCAAATGACGTTTAATCGTGGTCACCATCTGCTGCACCTTATGCTCGGTATCCGGAGAATCCAGATATTTGCCCATATCTCTTAAGTAAAAATAAGATACACTGCGATTTAAATAATCGTCTAATTTACCCGTTATATTCAAGTAAGATAGGTATTTATGATAATTGCTGGCATCCATCTTCTGATTGCTCTGCGAAAAAAAACGACCATATCGAACGTCGATGAATATGCTTCTTCTTCCACACTTTGAAATCATCCGTCAGCGCAGATACATAACTCTTATCGGATACTTGCTGCTGTAGAAGTTCAAAATACGCTGCCGCCTTCTGTTCGGACTGCAGGTACCATGTCTCTGCTTGATCTGTATATTGCTTAATCATTTCGTTGTCTAACCTCAGTTTCTGTATTGTATATAAATAATTATAGATATCATCATTTCTCTTTGTTCCTATACGTATTACGAGCTGATGGGTTACAAATGAATGTTTTTCTCCGAGGTAAGTAACTTCAGAATATATACTTACTATTATAAATTATCATCCTTCAAGCAATAATACAAAAAAGAACCTGGCTGGATGCCAGGTTCTTAATGCTGCGTACGAAATATAACCTTTATTCTTTTACTTAATGGAAACCTCGTATTTTTCACGAGCTGCTTTGGTTGCTTCCACCATATGCTTCAGTGATTGTACCGTTTCTTCGGTTCCTCTTGTTTTCAAACCACAATCGGGATTGATCCAGAATAATTTAGGGTCCAGCACGCGCAGAGCACGGTCAATCATAGAGGTCATTTCTTCTACCTTCGGAACACGCGGGCTGTGAATATCGTAGACACCAAGTCCAATGCCCAGCTTGTAAGTATTATCCTCGAAGCTATGAATAAGCTCACCGTGACTGCGTGATGTCTCGATCGAAATGACATCTGCGTCCATATCTTCAATCGAATCAATCATATCATGGAATTCGCAGTAGCACATATGGGTATGAATTTGGGTGGAGTCCTTCACCGTACTTGTAGTCAAACGGAATGCCTTCACTGACCAAGCCAAGTATTCTGCCTGCTCTTCTTCTTTTAGAGGAAGTCCTTCACGTACTGCAGGCTCATCGACTTGAATCATTCCAATGCCCGCTAGTTCAAGCGCTTCAACCTCTTGTCTAAGTGCGTAAGCAAGCTGATAGGCGATCTGTTCTCTTGAAATGTCATCTCTCACAAAGGACCAGTTCATGATGGTAATCGGACCCGTCAGCATCCCTTTAACAGGACGTGATGTTTTGGATTGGGCATACTTGGTTTCTTTTACCGTCATCGGTTCTTCAAATCGAATGTCTCCGAAGATGACAGGCGGCTTCACGCAGCGAGAGCCGTAGGACTGTACCCAGCCGTTCTGAGTGAAGGCGAATCCACCCAGCTTCTCACCGAAAAATTCAACCATGTCTGTCCGTTCAAACTCACCGTGAACAAGCACGTCCAGTCCAATCTCTTCTTGCAGATGGATCCATGTATCGATCTGCTCCTCGATGAAGCCTTCATATTTGCTGTCGCTCCACTCGCCCTTACGCCAGAGTCTGCGCGCTTTTCGTACATCAGCCGATTGCGGGAAGCTGCCAATCGTCGTTGTCGGAAGCAGCGGTAAATTCCATTTATCCTGTTGAAGCAGGTGACGTTTCGAGAATGGCTGACTTCTCTCTGGATTGACGGAGCTAATGGCAGCGACCTGCTCACGAATATCGTTACGCTTGCGATCTGGTGACTGTTCCAGCGCACTGAGAGCCACATCACAATCGTCAAGCTCTGCTTGGATTGCCTCGCTCCCTTGATTGATCCCCTTGGTTAGAAGAACCAGCTCAATCAGCTTCTCATCAGCGAAGGCTAATGCGCCTTTCAGTTCGGGAGCGAGAGCTATTTCACTTGCTAGTGATACTGGTACATGAAGCAGGCTGCAGGAAGATTGGATAATGAGACGATCCTCAGATACCCATTTGCTGATTTCTTGCAGCTGTGCGAGCTTGTCACGCAAAGCGGCTTTCCAAATCCCGCGGCCGTCGATAATGCCAGCTCCAAGTACTTTGTCCTGAGGGAATCCGTATTTCTCAAGCGACTTTACATTGCCTGAATATCCATGAACAAGATCAAGTCCAATCCCTTGAACCGGCAGCTGAATGATATCCCCATAGTTCTCAACGGATTCAAAATAGGTTTGAAGCATAATTCTCAGCTTAGGCGCTGCAGCTGCAAAAGTGCTGTAGATCTTCTGCAGCCGCTGAATATCCTGTGAATCCAGCTTCGTTACTAGGATAGGTTCATCAACCTGCACCCATTCCACACCCTCATTCGACAATTCCTGAAGGATTTGACTATATAGCGGGAGCAGCTGCTCGATCCATTGATCCAGCTCTCCTTCCTTGTATCCTTTGGACAGCTTCAGGAAGGTAAGCGGTCCAATAATGACCGGTTTGCCTTCAATGCCGAGAGCTTCCTTCGCTTCTTTGTAAGCAATGAGAGGTTTATTTTCTGTAAGTGCTGGAGCTGCTCCGTCCAATTCCGGAACGATATAGTGATAATTCGTATTGAACCATTTTGTCATTTCACTTGCAGTTGCCTCTTTCGTTCCGCGAGCAATCCCGTAATACACAGAGAGGGGAACCGTGCCGCCATCATATGTAAAGCGCTGTGGAACGATACCGAACATTGCAGCCGTATCCAGCACTTGATCGTAATAGCTGAAGTCACCGACAGGAATCAGGTCGATTCCTTGTTCTTTTTGTTTGATTAAATGACTTAAGCGAATCTCTCGCAATTGTTCATGAAACGCGGCTTCTTCAAGCTTGCCTGCCCAATAAGCCTCTAGTGCTTTTTTCCATTCTCTCTGTGCCCCAATTCGTGGATAACCTAATATGCTGCTCTTTACCATCTCTTAACACTCCTATCTGAAAAATTGTTAAACAAAAGATATCACGGATCAAAGGTTATAGTGTAACTGTAATAAACTATACCTGGTTATAGCCTGTGGCTATAGCTAACAGCAGAGAGAAGGATAAAATGTCGAAAACATGATTACGTATGACTCCACACGAGTGAATACATTCATTCGTCAAATAAGTTGATTTAAAGTTGTCGAATATTCATAAGTTCAAACGACAGAAAAATGGATATCACTGTGTCGAATCTTGAAATATATTGGGCTTGGCGTGGATATATTAAGCAAGGTAAACGGATGAGGATCTGAACAAAACAAAGAGGAGGCAATAAATCATGGATAGCACGCATGACTATGTGAAGAAATTAAACGAAAATGCCGAGAAACAACGCCATAACAAAAATAATGGCAAAGGCACGCCTGGCGATAAGCTCCCGTCCAAGCAGCACAGTACCAATAAGTAACGACATTGATTTATCTATATTTTTGTGGTTAGATTTTCAGGAATATGTCTTTTGGTCAAGCCTTTGGTTTCGACAGAGATGTGACCTATAGAAAAAAGCCTGACGCGTCAGGCTTTTTCAAGACTATCATTCAATCGTAATGGTTTCATGATTACTCCATATTGAAGATCGAATCAATTCTTTTTTTGGCACCTTCCCATGATTCCATCACAGGTACTTTGTACTGCTCCAGTGCCTTTAGATTCCATGGATGAGGGATACAGAGAACCTTCTTCCCTCGCTCTATGGCGGGCAATAGATTATGCATACCATCATCGATGAGAAGATCATATTCGATCAGAGATTTCCTTTTACACACAAACAACTGCTGTAAGGAAATAAACGGCATATGCTTCTGCAGCCATTTCCACTTCTCCGCTGCCGATGAAGGGTCCCCCGCCGTCACGATAATCAGATCATATGCTTCATGAATCTTCTCCATCTCGGCTACCACATGCTCATCAAATAACTCCAGCTCTTCGTAAATTCGCGGCCGGTTAAAGAATACATCATGAGTACTGTCTGGATGTCGCAGGTGATCCGTGTTCCAGTCGATCATGTCTTCATAACGTAATGGATGTGTCGGAAAATCATTGTTGTTATGAAATATTGCTCTTCTGATGAAATGACATATCGTATCGTCCATGTCTACTGCTATTACGGGCTTCGTCATAGATCCTCCTGCTATGGGCTGAAATCTTAATCATTTCTTATTTTCATTTTATTGATACATTACACGAAAGCATTTGTCAAACAACCGACATGTATTATTTATTTTCTGATCTGTCTCTTTAATGCTATAATCGCACCCAGATGTAGTCCTTCATGAAAAATAGTTCGGATGAGCACTTGCTCAATGGTGTGCATTCCCATCTCTGTAGGAGCAAACTCTTCTTCCATTCGATCCTTGTATGTCTCCCTGATCACACCAGGTTGTTCCTTCAATAGAGCGACCAGCTCAGGCAAGGATGGGGTATCTGCAGTGAACTGGGCCGGGCTTGTTCCATAACCGAACCACTGATTAAATGCATTTGATACCAACAGCTCTTCCTTAGTAAGTACACGTATCCATAAATACTGATCAAGAATGATATGACCCAGATTCCATCTCATATTGTTATTGAAGCCCGTCGGAATCATCTCTGCTTCTTCTTCGGTAAGGTCCTGCACAAGATGTAGCAGCTCCATCCGATATGTATTCAACTGTTCAAATAATACCTCATGTCTGCTGTTCATTGCATCTCCTCCTTTTCTATTTGTACCAATAATATACATTATATTGGTAAATTCTCTATTCAAGGTAATATTACATTCAGTAAATATTCAATCTCCCGTCTAATGTTTTATTCCCCCTGAACTCCAAATAAGGTAAACTGAACTATTAAGAAATTTAGATATTACTTTAGATAGACGGATTGTAATAGAAAGTGTCGCACTTCATATTACAATCCGTTGACAGAAAAAGTTATGGATCGCCGTGTAAAGGAGAGAAATTGAATGTCCAATACAAAAGAACTTGATACCCTGAAGCAGTCATTGCCGAGCTGGGTAGAGACCAGCATCCCCCACGCTTCAAGCGGAAAGGTTGCCTCATATATTCCCGAGCTCTCCAAAGCTCCACACGATGCACTTGGCATCACCATCCTTGCACCTGACGGCCAATTCGTATCCGCTGGAGATTGTTCCCAGGTGTTTACGATGCAGAGCATCTCAAAAGTATTTACACTCATTCTCGCACTCATGGATAATGGCGAAGATGAAGTGTTTAAGCGAGTTGGTATGGAACCTACAGGTGATAATTTTAATTCCATGCTGAAGCTCGAGCTTGTACGCCCAGGGATTCCCTTCAATCCGTTTATTAATGCAGGTGCGATTACAGTTACTTCTCTGATTCATGGCAAAAACATGGAGGAGAAATCGCAGCGAATTCTGAATTTATTCCATAGCCTAACTGGAAAAGACAATCTTGCTTATGATATCGATGTTTTCAATTCAGAGCTGGAGAGCGGCGATCTGAATCGGTCAATTGCCTACTTCCTTAAGGGGAATCAAGTGCTGATCGGAGATGTGGACGAGGTGCTGGACATCTATTTCAGACACTGCTCCATTCTCGTTCAGTGTGCGGACTTGGCAAGAATGGGATTAATTCTGGCCTTAGATGGCGAGGATCCACTGACGGGGACCCGACTGCTGCCCAAGAGATATGTACAGATAGCGAAGACATTCATGACAACATGCGGCATGTACAATGCGTCTGGCGAATTCGCGATAGATGTCGGCTTACCTGCCAAAAGCGGTGTATCCGGTGGGATCCTGTCACTTGTTCCCGGTCGATACGGAATCGGCGTCATCGGTCCTTCACTGAACGATAAAGGGAACAGCCAGGCGGGTGTCCATTTGCTTGAGATGGTATCCAAGCAGATGAACTGGAGTATGTTTTAAGCTAAACAACGTAATAAGGCTTCATCGTTCTGAATGATAGGTTGGTGTATAAAAAGAGAAGCTCCACTTCAGACAGTGATGTCTGATGTGAAGCTTCTTCTTCTATCGATTGAATGTTATTTAGCCGATTCTTGAAGTCTGTGAGCTGCGTGCAGTGTAGGTCCTACAAAACGGTTCAGCGGGAAACCGCCTGCAATCGCTTTGGTGATGAAGGACTTCCCTTCACGAACCGCATCTTTTACAGACAAGCCCTTCGCAATACCGGCCGTAACCGCTGCAGAAGTTGTACATCCCGCACCATGTGTATAGTTAGTTTGTACGACAGCGGCTTCCTGCCAATCAAAGCTCTTGCCATCGTATAACAGATCAACTGCTCGTCCAGGTTCAATGACACCCCGGTCTTTGATCAGGACATTCTTCGCTCCATGCTCATGAATAATAGCAGCTGCCTGCTGCATCTGCTCACGAGAACGAATCGGCCCCGTCTTCGCCAGCTGGGAAGCTTCAAATAAGTTGGGAGTAACCAGGTCAGCTCCCGGGATAAGATATTTCAGCATCGCTTCGGTATTTTCCGGTTGAAGCACTTCGTCCGTACCTTTGCACACCATTACGGGATCGATTACGATTCCTTTGTGATGGGTACGCTTCAGTTCGGAAGCAACAAGCTCAATAATCTCGACTGAGCCCAGCATGCCTGTCTTCATTGCGTCGAATCCAATCCCGTCGAGCACCGTGCGAAGCTGCGCCTCAACAATGCCAAGATCTACAGGATAGACGAGATGATCCCACGTATCAGGCTTCATTGCCACAACAGTCGTGAGAACCGTCATACCGTATACGCCAAGCTCCTGGAAAGTTTTGAGATCGGCTTGAATGCCAGCTCCTCCGCTTGTATCTGAACCCGCTATTGTTAATGTTTTTGGAATTGTCATGATGATGTTCTCCTTTACAATGTACAGTTGGAATCATCCTACTTCGAATTTGGTAGCTTGTCAAACGATTTTAGAGAGTCATCGCTTCAATTAAAAAAAGAAGAGGAGTAAATCTTTCCTCTTCCTTCCAAATGAAATACCGTATATATTATTTCACCCTTTACCATTAAAAATGTAAATTTACAGTGCTTCACTATTACGTTCCGCTTGAACCAGTGCTTTTTGCTGCCAAGCCTTGCTCTTCCAGCGAATGAACAGCAGAATGCCTCTCAGCCATTCATCTGCGATAAATGCCGCCCAAACTCCATACAGTCCGTAACCTAAGTGGATTCCTAATATATAGGTGAGCGGGACACTGAAGCACCAGGTGACCAGAATAGATACCAGCATGGCTGCCTTGGCATCTCCTGTGGCTTGCAGGGCACGCTCTAATATAACATTGAAATTACGGCCAGGCTCCAGCAGAAAACTGAGCAGCAACAGGGAGGCTCCCATGGCAATTATATCTGGATCTGTTGTGAACAGCCGGATCAGCGGTTCCCGAAATAAGACAAGGATAGATACGGCACCTAAGGTGATGAATTGACTTCGAATCAAATTACGCAGTACGGTGCTGTAAGTGGCTTCGTGTTTCCCAGCTCCAACGAGCTGACCCACAATGATCTGACCCCCTCTGCCCAATGAAACGGCCAGAATCATCACAAAAAACATAATGTTTTGAGTGTAAATCTTCGTTGTCAGCGCACTTGCACCCAGCATTGAAATAAACGCTGTTGTCACAAACTGATTGGTGGAATATGACAAGGATACCGCAGAAGAGGGAACTCCAACACGCAGCACCTTCTCAATATGATCTCTGCGCCAATGCAGCAAATCCGTCCATTGTATACGAACTTCCGCCGTTCTCCGAAGCAGAATTAGATTAATGATAAGGCCGGCACATTGCGCAATAATTGTGCTAATTGCCACTCCGACAATGCCCAGCTTAGGAAAGCCAAAAGGTCCAAAGATGACTAGGTAATTACCGCATATATTTAGAATATTCATGAAGATCGATACGACCATCGTTTGTCGGGTTAAGCCATGGGACTGGATCATCGCTGTTGCTGCACTCAGAAGAGCCTGTATAACCAGACCTCCTCCAGCAATCATTAAGTAACTCTGTGCCTGCTCAAACAAGACCGGATCCAGATTAAACAAGCGGAGTAACGGACCACTAAACACAATTACAGCGATGCTGACGACGATGCCAAATAGAAAATTGAGCGCAAGCGAAGATCCTGCGAGTCTGCCGATCTCTGACTTTTTGCCGGCACCCAAATATTGCGAAATCACAACTGCAGAGCCGAGTGCTACAAAATTAAACATGAGCACAGCAAACATGATAATCTGATTCGCCACGCCAACGGCTGCTACTGCATCATCAGAAACTCTGCTCAGCATGAAGGTATCCGATGTACGGAGCAGCATCTGCAGGGCTGACTCGATAAATATGGGCCAGGTGATCGCAAATAGAGTGAGCCTGGCAGCCGGCAGGACGTTATTGTTGTTAGACTTCATATGCTCTCTTTATTTTTTCAATCCCCAGCTTAGTTGTCTCAAGAGGGGTTAATGCTCCATAATCTGCCTTAAACAGCTCTAGAGACAAGTAGCCCTTATATCCGGATTTGCTTAACAGAGCAGCCAGTTCTCGAGAAGGAGCAATTCCGTCACCTGGGAATACACGATCCGCATCCTGGATATGCTCCTTCGAAGGGATTCCAGGATAATCATTGACATGAACAATGCCAATCTGATCACCCGTCCACCCTGCAAGATCCTCTAAATTACTGCCTCCCGTATACATATGGAATGGGTCCAATAAAACTTTAGCTCCGGCAACACCGCTCGCTTGTAAAACATACTGTGCATCATTAACACAATGAAGCCGCTTAGCCTTACCCCAGAATTCCAGATAAGGCTCGACTCCGATTCCCCTCGCCAGCTCTGCCAGTTTTGCAAATGAAGAGGCAAATTCATCGAGTTCTACATCACCCACGTTGCCATAAGGCGGTGCTGCCGCAGCAGTACAGCCAAGCTCTGCAAGGGTATGCAGCTCTCTCTCAGCAAGCTCAAATCCTCGTTTTCGCTCAGCTGGATTTGTGTCCGCCCAGCTCCAGAATGCAATGGCGTTTGCGAATTCAAGACTGTGCGCCTCCATATCACTTCGCAGTTCGGATAATTGTCCACCTGCTTCAAGATAGGTATCAATATCTTTAACCCACAGCTCAATTCCTTGATATCCGGCTTCAGCTGCGATCCGGATCTGTTCCCTTACACCGAGCCGATACGGCAAGAGTGTGGATGTATTCAAGCATAATTTAAAAGGCTGCAACATCATTTCCTTCTTTCCGTATGTAGTTATGGTTAAGGTTATGGAGTAAACGGTACCCTTCTCTGCTCAGCATGACTTTGCATGCCAAGCTCGATGACACGAATAGCCATTCTTGCCTGCTCCGCCTTAACCGCTAGTTCACTCACTCCCGTGATGGCTTCATACACGTTCCGATAATACGAATCATAGCTGCCGGGAATGGTCTTGATGCGTCCAGTGAAATGAAGCCCATCTAACGTCGTGTTTAAAGTTCCCCACCTCTCGGCCGGTTCTTCTCCCCAATGCGATGTCCCTGGTACTCCGCCAGCTTTGAGTGCATCCTCTTGTGGATCTTCACCGAATTTGATATAAGATCCGTTCTTGCCATACAAGCGATATCTCGGTGCTGGATCCACCGAGAGCAAGGTTGACTTCAATCTTACGGACAGTCCGCTGTCATAGTGAAGCGTAACATCAAAATAGTCGGATGCCTGTGCCCCTTCTCGCTGTACCTTCAAGTCGGCTTGAATACTGTTTGGCAATCCAAACAAGGTTAAGGCCTGATCAATCAGATGGACTCCGAGATCATAGAATGTCCCGGAGCCTTCTCCTCCTGCATCCCTCCATCTTCCAGGTTGTGCGATGGGGCTGTAGCGATCCCATATCAACTCTGCTTCGGTTATAGGACCGACCAAATTGCGCTGGACCACTTCTTGCAGCGTCAGATAATCCCCATCCCATCTGCGATTATGGAATACACTAAGCACAAGCCCTTTTTCCTTAGCAATGGAGATCAGTTCATCCGCTTCTTCTCTCGTCGTTGTGAAGGGCTTCTCCACGACAACATGCTTGCCGGCCATAAGCGCATCCTTGGCAAATGAATAATGATTCGTGCTCGGAGTCGTAATAACAACCAGATCAATGTCAGGATCACGATAGAGCTCATCGACCTTCTGCAGAGCTCTGATCGAAGGGTAATCGTTCAAGCAGGAATTGCCGCTTCGCTGAACAATCGCTGCAAGCTCAAGACCTTCGACGGAAGTTATAACTGGCGCATGAAAGGTTTTGGCTGCAAAACCATACCCGATAATACCAACTCGGACATTTTTATTCATATTTACATTCACCTACTTGCTTATATTCGTATATATTCTATCTCTGTGAACCAATGTTATATAAAATTCGATTAATCGGATACTGCGATTCGGACACTTTGACAGGAACCAGATCGCGATAGACCGGATTGAAGTACTTCTTGCGGTATTGACTGGCTGTGAGACCTTTCACCGACTTAAACAGGCGGCTGAAATAATTCTCATCCGTAAACCCTACGGCAAAAGCAACCTCTTTGATGCTGCCGGCTTCATACAGAAGGAGCTGACAGGCTCGATCAATGCGTCTGTGAATAATGGTCTCTCTCGGTGAGCGGCCAATAAACTGTACGAAGGATCTAGTAAAATGTTCGTGTGACCACCCAACCTGATGTGACAGCTGTTCAATCGAAATCGGCTCATCCAAATGCTGATCTATATAATCCAGCGCCTTGACGATCTGACGCGGTACCCGATTGGCAAGCTTCATCATCGGCTCGTCATAGAGGTGTCCATCAATCTCCATCAGTAAAGACCATAGCAAGGAGCTTCCGCGAGTCTGAAGCTTGCCAGGATAGGCATATGCGATATGCATAATTTGCTTCATTAATCCAATGTGCAGCTCTTCACTCAGCGGCACACAGCTTGGTCCTCCAGGAGCAAAAAGTGGCAGAATCTGTTCAATTTCAGACGGATCAGCGAATCCAAAATGAATAAATAAGTGCCTCGCCGGCTGATTCGGATCATATTCATAGGAATGCAGCTCGCCTGGTCTGGTCAGAACAAAGCTCGGCTCCTTCAGCACATAAGCGCGGTCATCTACCCGATAGACGCTATGAGTACTGTCCGGGAAGAACAGCAGCTCATAGTCATTTATCCGTCTTGGACCGAGAGCGGTACCGGGCTTCTTGACGATATCGCCGACAATATGGATACGCGGCAATTGGACCTGATGTGTGTGTTGTTCCCGGTTTGACATAATGCTCATCCTTTTCTATTACGCTTTAATCCCCAGCTTCTGTAGATTCCGGAAGCTGATCTTAAGGCTTTCCATCGGATCTCTACGGCTCTGATCCTGTTCAACAACGAGCCACTGTGTTCCAACCTGCTTGGCAGTATCTGCAATGGCATGGAAATCGAGAATGCCTTCTCCGATCTCGGCAAAAAACTGCTCCTCCCCAGCTTCCATATCTTTAATGTGCAGCAGCGGGCAGCGATTCTTCAGTTTGCTTAAATATTGAACTGGATCTACGCCGCCACGCTTCGCCCAGTAGGTATCCAGCTCAAGCTTCACAAGCTCAGGATCCGTTTCCCTCAAGACAATATCGAGAGCGAGTTCTCCGTCAAACTTGTTAAATTCCCAATCATGATTATGATACAACAGCTGAACTCCTCTTCGCTTGAACTTCTCCCCAGCTTCATTCAGCTTGGCGGACTTCAGAAGCACTTCTTCCTTAGAAGAGAAGCGGAGTGACAAGCCTACGAATTTCTCACCATTAACCTCTTCCAAATAATCAGCAATCGCATCCGGATCAAAATCAAATGTATCAAAACCAGCGTGACTTCCAATGACCTTAAGACCGAGATGATCCAGCAGTGATTTCTGTTCTGCAATCGTCATTCCTTCAGGAGGACGACCTAATTCGATCCCTTGATAGCCAATTTCAGCAATCTTGGTAAGAGTTCCCACATAATCTTGGCTGAGTTGTTCGCGAACGGTATAGGGCTGCACTGCAATTGGAAACGTATTCATACTTGTATACATCCTCTCTGAGCTTCTTTTGTATTCATGTATTTATGTCAACATTAATCCTTACCATCAAGGCTACATATCCAAAGTGTTATACTTCAGACCCATCGGTATAGGTGCCGGTTTTTCTGCGGTAGATTCCAGCTTAATATGCTGTCCTTGCTCCGAAGCTTCGAAGATTCCCAGCGAGATATCGAGCACATGGCGAGCGAGCTGTCCGCTGGCGCGGTTTTTCCGTCCAGACTGAATCGCGTAGGCCATATCAGCAACACCCATACCGCGTCCTTCCTCTGCATACGGATGGGAATGTGGAATTTCCTTCGTCTGCCCGTTCGCAAACTGAATGGAAATGGTGCCGCCAAAGAAGTTCGGATCTGGAACGTACAGGATACCTTCTGTTCCATAGATCTCCATACGAGGGGAATAGCCAAAGGCTTCCTTAGCCGCAGTGAAGCTTGCCACCGCTCCGCTGTCAAAATCAAGCACCGCTGATACATTGGTCGGGGCTTCGATGGGAACCGACTGGCCAAAGGCTGGAGATTTAGGATTCTGAATAACAACTTCCTTATGTAATTGTCGCGCAGAGCCGGTTACACGGTTCACAGGGCCAAGCAGTGCGATCAGAGCGGTCAAATAGTATGGCCCCATATCCATAATTGGATCTCCACCCAGCTTCAAGAAGTTGCGGAAATTGGGATGGGTACCGCTTGTTGAGTTCCCCATGATAATGGTTGCGCTTGCAGAATAAGGGGTTCCAATCCAGCCGTCATTGATTAATTTGATACAAGTCTGGATACCTGCACCAAGGAACGTATCAGGCGCACAGCCCACGAGCAAGTTTTTTTCCTTCGCCAGATTCAGTACTTGATCGGCATCCTCCCGGTTTAGTGCAAATGGCTTCTCGGTGTACACATGCTTGCCTGCATGCAATGCCTGTAAATTAAGTGCTGCATGCGCACTGGGTGCTGTCAAATTGAGAACGATTTCAATTTCGGGGTCAGCGAGGAGCTCCTCCACAGTATATACATGAGGAATACCGTATTCCTCGGCTCTTTTCTGGGCAAGCTCCGGTACCAAGTCCGACACCGCTTTGACCTCCACTATGCTATCAAACATGCCGGTTAAATTCTTCAAATATATAGCACTGATCACACCTGTACCTATAACGCCAACTTTGATTTTGCGCACGATCACATCATCCTTTTCACATGAAATTGATTCTCTTGTGTAATTATTATTACGCATTACAGCCAGGAGCTCAATGGACTGTAACGCAAATAAACTGGATTTATTTGATGTGATCTCAGGATGAATTACAGAGATTCCAGGAACAACAGGTTGCGATAAATGTATGGACTGCAGCTAGGCTTGAAATTTAGAGCAATGCCTCCATCTTCAATTCCGGCTTCAACACGGATCAAGGCTTTCGATTTAACGAGAGCTCGAACCATTTTGTTAACGGCTTTCACATCTCCCACGCCTGCGGCTCTTGATAAGGCTGCTGCGAATGGACGGTTGTATGCGAGCTGAGTGTACAATGGAGTGACAGCCCTTGCGATCATGCGATGCACTCTTGTATTAAAATAAAATTGAACGGAACCTGGTATAATGGTCGTGCCGTTGGTCAGCTCGGATATGGAATGTTTTGTGGGAAAAGAAATAAAATATCCGATACCGTTGGAACCGAGGGGCAGTCCCATGGCCTTCCTCGAAGCCAGTCCTAGCAGCACCCCCATCTTATCGAGGTCCGCAGCAATCACTGCCTTGCTCCATGCTGAGGCATATTTCGGATGTTCTGCAATCGCACGATAGAACGGCAGCATTACTGTTGCACTGTATTGAATCCGAGATACCGGAATATGTGCTGATTTTTTAGGTGCCTTTCGCTTCATCGTCATGTTTAGAAGCCTCCTATAGGTATACATCGTTTATAGGATCAGTGTATGACGCTGCTTAGTACATGATTGGGCAGCTTATGGCATTTATCGTATTTTAGGAGCTGGCAAGGCGTCCATGTATATCCACGGAAGGGAATTACGCATGGCACTATACAGAGGATGATCCTCTCTATGTCTCGAATTCATAATTGATTTCACTGCCATTGTGAATCCGGTGTGGATTTGATATGGACCACTTTCATTGATGTGAAGATCACCTATGTAAAGTAATAGTTATAAGTTTGATAATCCTGGAGCAGCAGCTCTATGTTATCCAAGAGCAGCTTATGCTCTTCACTCCCCTTCTCGATGATGACTGAATTCGACTCAGACAAGCAGCACCTCTTCAATGTAATGACTGTATAGCTGATTCATCACAATAAATTCGTTAGTCGACACTTTTTCCCCACCTCTGCCATTGAAATAGGGCTCTATTAATGCGAACTGCTCGACCGCACGTAAGATATGATCGGAGATTTGACTCGTCCGAAGCGCCAGGTCTTCTCTCTTGACACTGTCCTGACTAAGCAGCACCTGCATGGCTGTCAGCTCGGTCACGGGAGCATCAATCCAGTTGCTCTTCAATTCCTTCCACAGCTTTTTATTCACCGACCACAGCTCTGATTTTGCAGCCTTATATGTGCTCAGTTCATCCTCGCTGCGCCCATACTGATTGAATGAAGCAATACTTGCCCATATCAGCAGTACAGAGCATATTGCGACGACCCCGATCCTCGCCTTTGAAGTTTGATTTGTCATTATAACTACCTCAATTATTTTAATTTTCCCAGCGTAATTCCTCATAGAAAAAATGTTCGCTGCGATCCTGTTGATTCGCTATCTCTTTGATAACTCGCTTGTAAGTGGTCACGATATCCGCAGGGGCATCTGTATTGATGTGATAGGGGGCTAGTGCCTCCGTCAGCATCGTGTAATCCGATATAAGAAAGCCAACTTCTGTCCGCAATTGATCCATTAATTCCTGATCACCATCACGAAGGGCTATATCGAATTTCAGAAGCCACTTTTTCTTCAGAAATTCCATGTATTCTCTCGTCACCGAATCCATAGTTGTGATCGTTACCCGGCCGTTTCTATCAAAATGGTCCTCCATCAGGGTAAACAGGAATAACGCTTGCTCCCAATGGAAATAGACGTTATTCATCCTGTCCCTGATTTCAGCGGAATTCGATTCTTCTTCATTCAGAAGCTCAGCCACTTGCTGCAATTCTTCCAGCGGATACTGGATCCAGTGCTGCGTTGTCTTCTCCCAGGCCAGTGCTCTCATTTCCAGAACCGTCTCCTTGGTATAAGCCAGTCGATTGATTTCCTGCTCTGTCTTATGCTCCTCATAAGCATTAATGGGTATGGAGATCAGCGGTATAAATAGAATAAGTCCCAAACAAGCGGTTAGAATTAATTTGTTCTCTTTGGATATCTTCATGTTCAACTCCATCATTCATCATTCTGTCGATAAGATAACTAATATTAGCAAAATATACTATATATTAATACTCTTTAAAAGTAATATTTTGGATAGCAAAAAAGAGACAACTTGGTTAACAACCAAGTTGTCTCTTCTGGATACTGCAGGCCAAAATTCAATTGTTTAGTTAGGAACCGACACATCGTTCAATTCACGCTGCAGCACTTCGCCAATTCGCTTCATGCCTTCCACAATTCGTTCATTCGGCATATTAGAGTAGTTAAGACGCAGTGTATTCTTAACCCCGCCGTTCGGGAAGAACGGTGCTCCAGGTACGAATGCGACATTATTATTCAGGCATTCAACAAACAGCACGCTTGAATCAACGGTATCCGGAAGCTCCACCCATATGAATAGACCGCCCTCAGGCACACTGTGCTTGATGCTTGCAGGGAAATATTCCTTGATACAGGACAGCATTGTCTCGCATCTTTCTTTGTAAACGTCTTTGATCTTCTCTACATGAGCATTGATGTCATTCTGATCCATATATTTTGCAGTAAGCATCTGAGCGAAGCTGTCTGTATGCAGATCAGCCGACTGCTTCAATGCGACATACTTATCAATGATCTCCTCACTTGCGCATACCCAGCCAAGACGAAGTCCTGGTGCAAAAATTTTGGAGAAGGTGCTGAGATAGATGACTCTGCCTTCGGTGTCAAAATGCTTGACCGGTGGAAGAGATTCACCTGCAAATCGAACAGCTCCATACGGGTTATCTTCGACAATCAGCACATTATATTTATTCGCCAGTTCGACCATTCGCTGCCTTCTATCCAGCTTCAAGGTACGACCTGTCGGGTTCTGGAAATCAGGAATCGTATAGATGAATTTGGCCTCCGGATGGGCTTGAAGAGTCTTCTCCAGCTCCTCCATGATCATGCCATCATCATCCATAGCGACTTCTACGAACCTAGCGTCATATACTTTGAATGCGTTAATGGCAGCCAGATATGTAGGACTTTCACAAATAATCGTATCGCCTTCGTTAATAAACAGCTTGCCTGTAAGATCAATCGCCTGCTGCGAGCCAGAGGTAACAAGAACCTGCTCAACCTTCGATTGAATACCAATTGCGCTCATTCGTTCACAAATGGCACTACGCAGAGGGGTATATCCTTCAGTTGTACTGTATTGAAGTGAAGCTTGTCCCATCTCCGTCAATACGGTATCAGCAGCTGCTCTGATCGCATCCACCGGGAACAGCTCAGGCGCAGGAAGGCCTCCTGCAAAGGAAATGACCTCGGGTCTTTCCGTTACTTTTAAAATTTCTCTTGTCTCCGACGGTTTAACATAGCCGGCTCTAGTTGAATATTTATCGTCCATTTCATTTACACTCCTTTGAATTATATAATAACACGCCATGGCGAATTGTAAAAAATAATAATCTTTATTAAATCCATAAAGGGAATCACACCTTATGTATTGTATCAATAATTGCAGGATCAATTCGTTGTTATCTTCATTAAGCAGCGGAGTGAATAAACAAAAAGAACTGCAGATTTCCCGCAGTTCTTTACATTGATTATATGTTGACTACCTGCTCCTGTTCCAATTCGTCTCTGGATGGGGGCTCTCCCTGAAGCTGCTTCAGTAGCTTCTTCATCATCACAGAAGCCTTGACTCTCAGCTCTAGCGAATCCGATATTTCAACTTGATAGGCTCCCTGCTGAATAGCCATTCTCAGCTCATCGACGGTGTTAATGGGCTCATTCATCCGATTCATTACGCTCCCATATTGAAGACATTGATGACTGTCGCTTCCAGCGACAATTGGGAGCCCGAGAAGTTCTGCAAAAGGATAGATTTTCGCTTGATACGCCGCTGCGCCTTGTTTGTACAAATCCTTTGCATTGAGATCCAGGGCATCAAGCCGCTTCAGCAGGTTTACATTGATGTGGTGAAGCGGAGTCGATGAGCGATATGGATGCGCCCCAATCTTAAGTACATTCCGTTCCTCTACAAGGTCAAGCAGCTGGGCAAACGGGATGAAGTTATCTTTAGACAGATAGGGCTCAAGCTGTTCCCGAATTGACAAGATCTCCTCTCTTGTGCTGATGAGAAGGATATGCCCTGTTTCTCTAATATCGACCTCCATCCCCGGAAATACACGCACCCCCTCGGCCTCGTAGTAGTGCCCATTATAAGAGTACGCCTCATCAAGCGCTGCATAGATTTGTTCAAAATTCTTCGTGTTAAAGTGCTCGGTGAGTGCAATGCCTAAAATATGATTCGACCTTGCTTCTGTCAGCATCTCCTTGAAATAGTCCAGGGAAAAATCAGATTTCTTGGATAGCTTCCCATGAGTATGCAAGTCTATGAACATTCGATTCATCTCTCCTTAGATATAACTTAAGTTAGGCACTTTTCTGTCAATTGATTAGTACAGCAAGTTCGGCAGCCTCTCTCCAAACCAGAACAGCCAGGTGATGTAAGCGAATGAAAAAATGATATAATAAACATCGATGGCTCGAACCTTAAGATAGGACAGCCTCAGCTTCTTCACTTCAGGATGATTCATTCCGTACGTAAAACCTCTTGTCTCAAGTGCCTCAACGGTCGTTCTCGAACGTTTGGCCGTATTCAGCATAAGTGGGTAGAAGCTGAGCACTAGAATACGTAAATAGTAAATGATGTTCCTGAAATAGAGCATGCCAGGGCGCTCAGGCGAACGTCCTCTTAGCCGGTAAGACAACAGAATTTGATGGAACTCTGATAACAGTGTAGGCAATATCCGATAACCGTACGATAAGCTGAACGAGAATGCTTCGGGAACGCCAAGCGCAGATAGACCGTCACTTAATTTCTCTGGATCCATACTGGAAAATACAGCAATGCTCGCCAGCGAAATAACGGATAATTTCAGTGTAAGAGTGAGGAGCGGCAATATTGATTCAAGGCTGCCTCCAAACAGCATGGAGAACAGAAACATCCACCCTACCTGACCAACGAGACCCAGCGTTAAAATAATGAGAATAACGTAGCTGACCCTCGCAAGGGCCGTCATACTAACGATAAACACAAACATACCGAACAGTACGGTCGTGTTATGTATGAACCAAGGGACGATGGCAAAGAACAGATACCACAGCAGCAAGGTCCGTGGGTCTAATCTTCCAATAAAAGTTGTTGATCTGCCGTAGGCTGTCCCTAACAGCTCCAGCTTAATCCGTTCTACGGAGATGCGGTCAAGCGTTTTTCGGACGATATCCATGTGCTCACCTCCCCTTCCCCCGTTAGCTCAGACCCGCTTGCAGGTGAATAAAATGAGAGAAACTCCTCAAGTGTATAGCAGATCCTTGGCAATCCTAAAGCAAGGCTAAGCTCCATGAGCTGAGTCGATACTAGACCTGCACGCTCCAGCAGTCTCCCGTCAGCGAAGATTTCTTCCTTCGTTCCATCTGCGAGCACAACCCCCTGATGCATAACGATGATTCGAGTAGCCCACTCGGAGACCAGCTGCATATCATGCGTGGCAATAATGACAGTCTCCACCTTGTCTTTCAATGAAGCTAATACGTGCTGCATCTCCTGCTTGGTTGCGATATCCAGATTAGCTGTCGGCTCATCCAGGAGCATTATAGCTGGCTCCATGGCTGCACCAATCGCCAGGGCCGTACGACGCTGCTGTCCACCGCTTAGCAGCCGGGCATCCTTGTCCCTAAGCTCCTCTAATCGGAAATGCTGCAACATGCCTTCAAGCCGCTGATCTTTACCATGTACACGATGCGCATTCAGATAGTACGCAATTTCTTTTTCAACGGAATCTTCAATGAACATTTCCTCTGGATTTTGGTATACAAAAGCCGTATGCTTAGCTATTTTCTCGGGTGTCATTGCTCTTACGTCCTGCCCATTTACCTGCAGGTATCCCGAAGTTGGTTTTACGATGCCAGCAATCAGCTTCAGAAGAGAGGATTTGCCTGCGCCGTTATTGCCCACGATGGCGATGGACTCACCCGAATGAATGTGCAGATCAACTCCGTCTAATACCGCCTGCATTTTTTTAAGGATTGTTCGGTAGGACAGATGGACATCTTCAGCCAGGATCATGGTATTTGCTGTATCTTCGATTTCAGTTGGGTGAGTCATTGGCTTATCCTGAGATTTTGCCTCGATTCTCTCCTCCGCTGCAAACCAATGAATGGCTTCCTCCAGTGTGATGGGAAGAAGTTGTTCCTTATGCAAACGCTCATTCTGTGGATCTATGCTCTGTTGACGGGCAACCCGCCAAGCAGCCTGTGTCACCTGAGGGGGGAAGATACCGAGATTCAGCAAAGTTTCCACTGAAGATAACGCTTCGCGGACAGGCAGCTTCCACTTCACTCGGCCACCATCCATCAATACAACCTCATTGCAGTAATCAGCAATAAACTCTGTATGATGCTCTATAACAATAATGGTTTTTCCCAAATCCTCATTCAGATGCTGCAGAATATCGTATATTTGCCGGGCATGACGCGGATCCAGCTGGGATACAGGCTCGTCGATAACCAGAATTTCGGGGTCCATGGCAAGTGCACCGGCGAGAGCAAGCAAATGCTTCTGTCCACCGCTAAGTGACCAGATGAAGGCATCTTTTACACCATACAGTCCCATCATTCGCAGTGCTCTCTCCCCACGGGCAGCGTAATCCTTATATCCGTAATTCAATGGTGTGAACATAACATCGTCCATGACGGTAGGCCTGACCAGCTGATTCTCAAAATCCTGGTATACATAGCCCACATATCTGGATAACTCCGCAACCCCTGCAGCTTCTGCAGTCAACCCACAAACCGTCGCATCCCCTGTATATTCACCTGCATAATAGTGCGGAATCAAACCGTTAAAACATTTGCACAGAGTAGATTTGCCTGACCCGTTGCTTCCGACAATGGCGATAAAATCTCCTTTGTTCACGGTAAGCGATACTTGATCTAACGCAGGGGCATCATCACCGGGATATGTAAACGAAATGTTCGTTAATTGGATAACGGGCTCAGACATTTTTGGTCTCCGTCCCTTTATCCGACTTCTCAGCCTTGCTGCGCATGGCAATGAGTGTAATGACTGATATTAGTGCAGCTGCTCCAATACTGATCCATATGAGCTGCTGTTCGGACACGCCTGTAAAGATGTCCTCCCATTCAGCAATGTTCCATTCCGTCTCAGAGAGAATCTCTGCTCCCACGGCGACGACCGCAAGGATTACACTGAGGATCACATATTTCGGTGATATCCATGCAGCTGTATCATATTTCATTCCTTTATGACGGGGACGTATGCCTAGAAGGGGTTCGATCTTTCCATACAGTCGGGGAACAAGATATAGGGTCGGAAGCAGAGCAAACAATATGCCTGAGAATAACACATCGTTTAGAAAACCAACCCCTTCGATGACGACGATACTTTCAGCAAGTCCCTCTACCGCTTCAAGCTCTTCTACACCTACCCAGACCTTAACAATGTCCACTATAGAACTAAGTAATTGATGAATGGCCACCCCTGTAATTGCTGCGATTCCTACCTGACGCTTGTTCGTTGGATCCTTAACTAATCGACCAGCTGTGTACATTGCCAAGGAAAAAGTGATGAATTTCTCAACTTCGCCAAGTCCGCCGAATTGACCGAGCATCAGCTCACCGAAGATGATCTCCCCTACCGATGCGCCGACAGCAGCATACAGCGGATGAAACAGCATGCACAGCGTGAGCGGAATGAAGGCAAAGTACTCCACCGATAATTCGATAGGCCCAAGCTGTACGCTTGGGATCAGTTCTGTGAACATGTTAGACAAACCATACAAAGACATGGACAGCACAAATATCATCATTTTCTGTGATGAGGTCAGTGTGTACCGTGCAGACAATGTATTCATCGTGTTAAGTTCCTCCTCTAATCGTGAAATATAACACCATTATAGGAAGGTCTGATTATCGCAAAATTCCAGTTATATTAACGCAAAATCAACATTTTTTCATCATTTTTGACGGTGTAAAAATATTTACATAACATTCGATCCTTATATTAATGATGTCTAAGCAAGTTTAATTGCAATGTATGTAGGATGGGGGTAAACAATAGGATGTATGAAGAATGGGGTAAAAAACACTTCTCTACCAATCAGCGGCTGCTGGCTGATTTTATTCAGCGGAATGAGCAGCGCATTCTGTATATGACAGAACAGGAGATTGCTGAGGAGGTTGGAATAAGCATCGCCTCTGTGTCAAGGTTCTGGAAATCAGTGGGCTACGTCAATGCCAAGCAGTTCAAGGCAAAGCTTCGTTTCCGCTTGGAATCGGCTCCCGCGGTCAAATTGGAAGAAACAATGAGTAAGATCGACGGACTGCCTCTGCCACAGACGCTGCTCAGTACGATTCATCAGCACTTGGATGAAACCTGCAAACGACTGGATTCTGAAGT
The DNA here is from genome assembly GCF_000732325.1 of Paenibacillus sp. TCA20. Taxonomy (GTDB): domain Bacteria; phylum Bacillota; class Bacilli; order Paenibacillales; family Paenibacillaceae; genus Paenibacillus; species Paenibacillus urinalis. The sequence continues at coordinate 118,540 of NZ_BBIW01000005.1, read as the reverse complement.
ACTGAATGAAGCCTCTGAGGCGATACGTCAAGCGAGACAAATCTTTGTTTTTGCCCCGGGTCCGTGTATTTCACTCGCAGAGCTGTTTGCATTTCGATTACGTCGATTTGGTCTCCAGATTCAGATTATGGCTGCAAGCGGTCATGAATTACTCGAAACGCTGATGCACGCCGGTCCCGATGACGTACTGCTTGTCTTTGGTTTCGTTCAGTTACAGCCGGAGATTGAAGTGATACTCGATTATGCAGAGGAAGCAGGTTATCGGGTCATTCTCATCACGGACCGCCTTGTGTATCCCCGGGCAAGTCAGGCAGATCTGGTGCTGTATGCGGGAAGAGGTGAAGTATGGGAATTCCATTCCATGATTGGACCTGTGTTCGTCATTGAGAACTTGATCCTCAACGTAGGTCTCGCTATGAATGAGGAAAGTCTCGGGAAGCTGAGACATCTTCAGCAATTAAGGGCTAGATATCATTCCAAGCTTCCTCGTTAGTCGATTAATATCGAAAGAATGTATGTGATAGCTAATAAGAGGCTGCTTCCTCCACATAAAAACGATCGAATCCGCTAATAGATTCGATCGTACTTAGCTGCTCTTATTCAGAGACCATCTGGTTTGTCAGAGATCCCAGCTTCTCAATCTCGATGGTCACGGTGTCTCCCGGTTTAAGATATACCCGGTCTTCCTTAGGTAACCCAAGCACGACACCTTCCGGAGTTCCTGTCAAAATGATATCTCCGGGCAGAAGCGTCATATGCTGTGAGATATAGCTGACAATCTCGTCACAGTGAAAGATCATGTCCGAGGTATTGGAGCTTTGCTTGGTTTCACCGTTTACAATACACCTTATATCCAGTGAGTTAGGGTCACCTACCTCATCAGCTGTCACCAAGTAAGGCCCAAGCGGAGAGAATTTGTCACACGATTTACCAAGCAGCCATTGTGGCGTCCTCATCTGCAGATCACGTGCAGACAAATCATTCACATTACAATATCCATAGACGTAATCCAGCGCATCTGCTTGGGCTACGTATTTAGCTTCCTTTCCGATGACAATCACGAGTTCAGCTTCATAATCAACTTCACTGCTTACGCTTGGCAGCGGAATGTCTTCCCCATGAGCAGCCAGGGTGTTATTGAATTTATTGAAGAGAATTGGATATTCAGGTATTGCTGCGTTTGTCTCTTCAGCATGTCTTCGATAGTTTAGTCCGACACAGATGATTTTGCTCGGATGGGTCACACATGGAGCATAGGAGATCTCATCTTCCGGGACAATGGATTGTGCTTGTACTTCCTTATTCTCTCCGACTGCCCGCTTAAGTCGTTCCAATTCTTGTACTCCTGACTGGCCTGTCTCAATTGCAGCGTGAATATCCAATGGAACCCGGTTCATATCTGGCAGCAGCGAAGCAGCTGTGTTTACATCGATAATGCCGCGATCAATCTTAATCCCTAATCGGTTGTCCCCATTCACTCGAAATGTAACAAGTTTCATTTCATATCCACTCCTTTTATGTATTTATGCATTCTTGCCGAATACAACGCCGCCATCAATATACAGAGGAGAGCCCATCATGAACCTGGATTCGTCGGAAGCAAGGAAGAGCGCAGCACTGGCTACGTCATCGGGTCTTCCCAGATCGCCGCTTAATTGTCTTGTCTTCAGAGATTCGAAGGCTTCAGCCGGATCATCATAGGATGAGCGCAAGTAGCTCTCAACGAAAGGCGTAAGAATGGTGCCGGGTAAGATAGCATTCACCCGAATATTGTATGGAGCATAATCGACCTGCATTGATTTGGTAAGGGCAAGCACCGCTCCCTTGGTCGCAGAATAAGATGCCCGCTTCGCGAGTCCAATCTCGGCAATGCAGGAAGACATATTGATAATGGAGCCGTTCTTCTCCTTCATCATATAGGGAAGAACATATTTGGAAGGCAGAAACACACCGCGAATATTTACCGTCATGACACGATCCCAATCATCTGGCTCTATCTCATGAAGCTGTCCAATTCCGCTGATTCCTGCATTGTTAAACAGGATATCGATTCTGCCAAATTGATCTATAATGCGGCTCACCATCTCTTCCACATGCTTGGCATGGGTTACATCGGCTTGCATGAATAGAGCTGTCCCCCCAGAAGCAGAGATCTCCTGGACGGTCTCCTGACCTTTAACTTCATCCAAATCATTGACGATGACAACGGCACCTTCTTTGGCAAAAAGCATTGCACTGCTCTTGCCGATTCCAGATCCAGATCCGGTAATTAAGGCGATTTTGTTAGCCAGACGCAATCGTATTCCTCCCTTATTCGTCATCACAACAAGTCTCTATCGTTCCATATGGTCCTCTGGCTGAGCAGCCTTCACGGTCAATCCGCCATCCACCATCAGCAAATGTCCGTTCACCTGCATCGCCTCTTCTGATGCTAGAAATACAACTGCATCTCCGATTTGACGTGCTGTACCCAGCCTTTTCATCGGATTGGCTTCAATCTCTTTGGCCCGGATTGCCGGGTCAGCCAGAAAATCAGTACACATATCCGTGTCTACTGTACTCGGTCCAACGGCATTAACGTTAATACCGTATTTACCTAGTTCAATCGCCATGCCCTTCGTCAGCATATGACCTGCTGCTTTGGATGATTGGTAATGTGGAATCACAGGACTTGTAACGACCAGGCTCGCCGTAGACAGGACATTTACTATTTTTCCGTATCTCTTGGGAATCATTTGACTAGCAGCGAGCTGTGAACAGAGGAAGATCGATTTGACGTTCGTATCAAATGTACGATCCCAAGTCTCTTCCGTAGCCTTCATGAAAGGCTCGAATGGCGCGATTCCTGCATTGTTGACCAAAATTTCCACCTCTCCAAGCTGCTCCTCGATGGCTGAGAACATGGCATCAACTTGAGCTTTACTACCTACATCGGCCTGCACGATCATCGTCTTAACACCGTGGGCTTCAGCATTTCTGGCCACTTGTTCAGCCAGCGCTCTTGATCTCTCCGAGGAATAATTAATTGCCACATGTGCTCCTTCCTCAGCAAGCCTGTAGACAATGGCCTCTCCAATTCCCCGGCTTCCTCCGGTCACCAGAGCAATGCGGTTCTCGAGTCTCCCCATCTTCCTTCCCCCTTATAAACTAGGTCCAATTCGGTTAATGCTGAATTCCTGGTGGCCGAGTATTTCTGCCTTTGTCAGCTTGCCGTTCGCTACTTCAACAATTTCCTGCCAGATAGCCTTTCCAGCTTGCTCAAGGCTGAGTTCCCCCGACAGCATTCCACTTACATCGACATCCATGTTGTCACTCATCTGTTCATACATCCGCTGATTGCCTGTAATCTTAATGACAGGAAGCACGGCTGCACCTGTCGGGGTGCCTCTTCCGGTCGTAAAGCAGACAATATGTGCGCCGCCGGCTGCCATTCCTGATACACATTCAATATCGTTACCGGGTGAATCCATAAAATATAAACCGCTTTCAGGAATCGCTTCTGCATATTCTATAATTCCATTGATAGGTGCAGTACCGCATTTACTGATACATCCAAGTGACTTCTCTTCAATGGTGGACAGGCCTCCCGCAATATTCCCTGGACTGGGATTGCCGCCGCGCATATCGGAGCCCATTCGTTCGACTTCCTTTTCAAAGCGATCAACGATTTCAAACATCCTGTGCTTCATCTCTGGCGTTGTACAGCGTTCAGCAAGCACATGCTCCGCTCCAATGATCTCTGTAGTTTCACCGATCACGATGCCTCCGCCCTGGCCAATAAGGATGTCACTGGCCGATCCAAGGGCAGGATTAGAAGCGAGGCCGGATGTCGCATCTGAGCCGCCGCATTTGACACCCACCTTTAGCTTGCTGATGGGAACAGACACCTTGGCCATGCCATCCAGCTGTGTCTTCATTTTTCGAGCAATTTCGATTCCGTGTGTTATCGCTTTGACAGATCCACCTACAGATTGGATATCAAACATTTCAACCGGCTTGCCTGTTTTCCTGATCTCTGCTGCTAGTGCAGCAGGATCTACAACCTCACATCCGAGACTGATAATAATGACGCCACCCACATTCGGATTCTTTCCCGTCCCCGCCAGCATGTTAAAGGTACGCTCCTTATCCGCTCCAATCTGGGAGCACCCATGCTGATGAGGGATTGCGACGGTATCCGGCACCATCTGCATAATACGATTACTGACTTGGTTAGAGCATATTACGGTGGGGATGATTAACAAATGATTGCGAATTCCAATATCTCCATTGGGCCGCTCATAAGCTTGAATTGTATTCATACTGTCCCTTCCCTTCCTGCTTGATCACCGCGTCCTCGTAATCCTTCGATATTGTGGATATGCACATGCTGACCTGCTTCAATCGCGATACTAGCCTGGCCTATAACCTCCCCGTACTTCTTCACCTTCGTGCCTTCGGGTATGTGACTCAGCGCCACCTTATGACCAAACGGGATGTCATTCAGAACGGTTAATTGAAAACGGTTACCATTAAAAACAAAAGTAATGCCCTCTCCGGCTTGCAAGTCCTTGAGCGCTGTTGCCACATGATCGTCTGCATGCATTTGAATTACATCAGCACCGGTTAGAATATCTTCTCTTATGATACTCACCGCCTTAACATACTGGAATCCATGCTATCATAAACCTTAAATTAACAAGGTTGGTTGGTACTGTCAATAGCAGAAATTGCTCTTCATATAGCCAGCGTACTTGATATTGAATGTACAAAAAATAAATGGCAGCAGCATATTCACAAAACGAATTACAACTGTTATAATAAAAATTATAGTTGAATCAATTTGTTATCTCATGATTCAGTTACAACCAAATATGTTGATCACGGGAGGAGCCTGCCACACAAGGCCCCTCTCTGTTTATTTTTAAGGCGTGTTTACGGAGAGATTGCGTAAATGCGCCTTTTTTCGTTGAGAGTGGATATTTCCCCCGATGATGTAACAACATAAATATGGAAACGAAAGGAGAAAGATATGGAATTTATTTTACACCTAGTACTCATCCTCATCTTCACTAAACTGGCAGGTCACTTGTCCCTTAAGCTGGGTCAGCCGTCCGTTCTTGGTGAATTGATCGCCGGTGTGATCCTTGGTCCGGCTGTACTTGGATGGGTCCATCAAACCTCATTTATTCATGAATTCTCAGAAATTGGTGTTCTGATCCTCATGTTCATCGCAGGACTGGAAACGGATTTGGAGGAGCTCCGCAAGAACTGGAAGGCTGCACTTGCTGTAGCGGTTGGCGGTATCATTCTGCCCTTCGTAGGCGGATACAGCTCTGCTCTGGCTTTTGGGATTGAGCAAAGCCATGCATTATTCCTTGGACTTCTGCTCTGTGCAACATCAGTGAGTATTTCCGTTCAAACACTGAAGGAAATGAACAAACTGAATTCACGCGAGGGTACAACCATATTGGGTGCTGCCGTAGTGGACGATATTCTAGTCGTTGTCCTGCTTGCCGTGATGATGAGTCTGCAGGGAACAGGAGAATCCGTAAGTATTGGTTCTCTTATTGGTAAGAAGGTATTGTTCTTCGTTGTCATTATCGCAGCAGCAATCTGGGTCGTTCCGCTCGTCATGAAGTGGCTCAGCAAGCTAAGAGTGTCGGAGACCGTTATATCCGGTGGTGTCATTATCGCACTTGCCTTTTCATATTTTGCCGAGTGGATGGGCGTTGCAGGGATCATCGGCGCTTTTGCAGCAGGGATTGCCATTTCTCAAACCCCTTACAAGCATACAGTTGAGCACAAGCTTGAGCCGATCGCATACAGCTTATTTGTTCCCGTATTCTTTGTAAGTATTGGTCTTAATGTGAATTTCGAAGGCGTTGGCTCTCAGATCGGATTCATCATCGTCCTAAGTGTGGCAGCCATTCTTACGAAGCTCCTGGGTGGAGCACTGGGTGCCAAGCTGACAGGATTCAATATGCATTCCTCCTTCGCTATCGGTACAGGAATGATATCCCGGGGCGAAGTCGCTTTGATTATCGCCGGAACTGGCCTTGCTTCAGGCCTATTGGATCCGCAGTATTACACGTCGGTCATTATCATGGTGATTGTAACAACTCTCGTTACTCCACCGCTTCTCAAAATCATGTTCGCGGATAAACATGCGAAGAAGCTGAGTCAAGCAAGTTCACAGAAATAAAATAGTGAATATCTTAAAAAAACAGGCATGACATTCTGAAAAATGTCGTGCCTGTTTTATAATCGACGAGACTCGAACCGCCTAACTTCAATCCAGCTCCATCTCATATCTAATAGATTTGGTGCTCATTCCATTGGATTCCAGGAAAGCTTCAGCACGCTCATTGTCCGCAAGTACATCGATCTCAACAGCATCCGCCTGTCTCTCTTTACCCAGCTTAATGATAAATTCCATTAGAGATTGACCCACGCCTGCTCCTCGAATCTCCTCGCGGACACAGAAATCACGAATGAACAATACCTTTCTCTGCTTGTATATCTTGTGTGCACTTACTTGCTCTTCATCCACGATGGCATATCCTGCGATTACATTGTTCGTGGATTCAGCAACAATCACCTCTGAGTGAGGAGCATCAAGGAACCCACGGACTTCTTCCTCCGTATAGTTGTCAGCAAGCTCATACAGATCAGGTCTTCTGTCGGCGATGACTTCATCGTAGTCTTTTCTTAATTGAATAATAGATGGGATATCCCCTTCAACTGCATTACGAATTCGTAGATCCAATCAAATCTCTCCTGTCATAATAGGCTCGAAGCTAGATATCTATATTATTACCCATTTGTGCTATAAACGATCTCCCTACTTGAATAAATCAATTACGCATTGAAAGATTTATCCTTTTGCTGCTTGAACGTCTATTCTAGAAACATAGCTATGCAGAACCATACCAATCACAACGATCAGCATCCCAACCCATGAAAGGGATGAAGGAATTGCAATGGACAATAACAACACTTCACCTGCAAGAGCAAACAGCACTTCCATGGACTGCGTCGCCTCCACTGCCGCTAATTTCTGCATATTCCCTCTTACCATATCCGTTGCTTTGAAGAATAGTACCGTTGCAATGACTCCGGAACATAGAGCCACAAGCAGCGACTGCATACTCTGATCAAGACTTGGCAGGCCCTCCGTTGCTAGACCATACACAGACAGCAGAATCCAGAATGGCAGGCTGGCAAGTGTCATGCCCAGCACTCTCTGGTAAGCGTCCAATCTTCCTTCGCACAGCTCCATCATTTTACGGTTACCCAGCGGATAGGCAAAAGAAGCGATAAATACAGGAATGGCACCTAGCAGCAGATTTTCTAGAGAGAAGCTCTTTGCATGCTCAACCTGCATCAGCACTATACCTAGCAAGATAAGGAGCGACATCAGAAGTCCCTTCATAGGAATTCGACCTTTGATCTGAAGGACGCCAGTGGAAGTATGTACGGTTTCAGTAAATAGCGGAGCAAGCAGCATGCCGGCAATGATCGTAAACTGCCACGTACCTTCAACCAGCCATCCCGGAGAATAGGCTGCTGCAAAGCATAATGGAGCATAAAACAAGCCAAAGCCAACACAGCTCCACAAGAGCCAGGTTCTCGGCTGTTTTTTCATCTCGGCTATCAGTGGTCTGAAATTTCTTCTAAACATGACGATTGCAACGAGAAAAGGAATCATAAAAATATAGCGAAGCGAGGCGCTCCAGATCCAGCTGCCGCCGGACAACTCCATCGATGCGTTTAATACAAAAGTAAATGCAAAAAAGAAGGCTGCGAATATTCCTAACAATATCGGTCTCAATGAATTCACCTCAAGCGGTCTATGAATTAGCTGCATGCAGATGACGATAATCAGTTGGTGACATGTGACAATGGTTCTTGAAAGCACGGGTGAACGAATACAGGCTCGTATATCCGACGCTATATGCAATTTCTGTAACGGTTGCGGTGGATTGACTGAGCAGCTCCTTCGCCTTATCCATTCTTACCCGGGCGATGTATTCCGTAGGTGATACTCCGACAGCGCTCCTGAATTCGGTTGAGAAATAAGTGCGATTCAGCCCGGCTAGACGTGCGATCTGCTGTACGGTAATTCCCTCCGAGGCGTGCAGGCGGATGTAGTCCAGACTCTTAGAGATCCAGGATAGTACACGGTGCTCCGGCTGTCGTTGACTAGAGCTCATCAACTGACCTAGTAAACAATAGCAGCGGCCTCTGAGCTCAAAGCTGGCAGCATCATTTGTTGCGTCCTTCTGTCTCAGCACGTTCATCAATCCGGATAGGTGTTCTTCGATCATAGGGCTGCATCGATTCTTGAGATAAGGCTCATGACGTGACAATCCTAGCAGCGTTAGAATATTCTCCATCCCAGGACCATCCATTGCCATCCAGGTAAGCCGAAGCGATTCTTTGTCTTGATTCTTATAGTACAAATAAGTGATGCCTGGATACATACAAAATAAATCTCCCGGTCCAAGCAGTCGCTGCTGTCCGTCATATTCAAACCGAATATGACCTTCCTGTACCATATGAATGCTGTAGCATTCGATTCTTCTTGGCCCCACCCGATAGCTGGGCTTAGCGATATTTCTGCCCATTCGGACAAGCCAAGCCTGGTCTCTCTTATCGAATTCCGAGGGGGTATTAAACAGAAACTCTGCATATTCATGCTCATACTCTTGAAAAAAAACAGGTAGCACTGGTATAACTTCACCCCGCATACAGACAAAATGTTAAATCTATCATACATTAAGTTATTTCCTCTGTGCTGATCGTTTTTTTATAATTTTCGACAGAAGGAGGATGTTCGATGAAGAAACCTAACATATTGTTAATTACAAGCGATCAGCAGCACTGGGATACGATTGGTGCATTCAATAAAGAGCTGCATACTCCTAACCTTGATCGGTTAGTAAGAGAAGGAACGACTTTTAACAGAGCGTATTGTCCTAACCCGACTTGCACGCCTAGCCGTGCCTCCATCATTACGGGGATGTATCCAAGTCAGCATGGAGCCTGGACACTTGGCACCAAATTGCTGGAGGATCGGCATACGGTGGGAGAGGATTTCAAGGCGGCTGGATATCAAACGGCGCTGGTCGGCAAAGCGCACTTCCAGCCATTAGTATCCACAGAGACTTACCCTTCCATGGAAGCACATCCTGTAGTGCATGATTTTGATTATTGGAAAGAATTCAACGGTCCATTCTATGGATTTGACCATGTAGAGCTGACACGTAACCATACGAATGAGGGGCATGTCGGTCAACACTATGCTCTATGGATGGAAGAGAAAGGTCTCGATAACTGGAGAGATTACTTCCTTCCTGAGATTGGAACGATGGATCGTACCCAAACCTACAAATGGCCGATTCCAGAAAAGTATCATTACAATACTTGGATTGCTGAACGGACCAATGCACTGCTGGAAGATTATAAAGCGAACGACGACAGCTTCTTCTTGTGGTCCAGCTTCTTTGATCCACATCCGGAGTATTTAGCACCTGAGCCTTGGGATTCCATGTATGATCCAGACGAATTGACCATTCCCAAGATAGTCGAAGGTGAGCATGACAAGAATCCGCCCCATTTTGGCAAAACACAGGAGGACAATCCCGACTTCTCTTATTTGTCGGAAACCGGTCAGGGAATTCATGGATATCGATCTCATCATTATTATGAATATGGCAAGCGTGCGCGGCTTACAGATTACGATAAGAAGAAGCTTGTAGGCGTTTACTACGGAATGATCAGCCTGATGGATAAATATATTGGCAGCATACTCGATAAGCTTGATGAGCTCGGACTTGCTGACAATACGATTGTCGTCTTTACAACGGATCATGGACATTTCTTCGGTCAGCATGGCTTACAGGCAAAAGGCGGGTTTCATTATGAGGATCTGATTAAGCTGCCTTTCATTGTACGTTACCCGGGTCATGTTCCAGCCGATCAGCAAAGCAATGCCATCCAATCATTGGTTGACCTTGCCCCTACCTTCCTGTCATTCTGCGATCTGCCCATTCCACATGCGATGACTGGTGTTGATCAGAAGAAGGTGTGGCTGGGTGAGAGCACTTGTGCTCGTGATCATGCGATATGTGAGTTCCGGCATGAGCCGACGACGATACATCAGAAAACTTACGTGGATGCAAGGTATAAAATAACGATATATTACAATCAAACCTATGGTGAAATCTTTGACCTTCAAGAGGATCCACAAGAGCCGAACAATTTATGGGATAACCCTGAACGGAAAGATCTCAAGACCGAGCTGCTCTTAAAATATGCATGGGCTGAATTGGGCAAAGAATCCATGCCGATGCCAAGAATTACGGGAGCATGAAGTGAGTAACTGATGGATAGAACAAAATATATTAGCAACGGAATAATGCCGCATGAACAGAATATGTGATATGCGGTTTTTTTTCTTACAAAAAAATGTAGGTTTGTCATCTGATCGACTATTGTGCCTCGCACATCAACGTACTGTTTAATGAAACGATGCTCGCTGCAGAGCTACATTAACAGCTTAATCCCTCCATTCTCCTGATTTCGACAACAATACTGTAACCCTGGCTGTAAACATTTCCCCTCATTTCCTCCCTATAATAAATCTTGTCTTACTGCCGTAATGCGAATAACGTGTGATTCGTATCAACATAAGAGTGATCTCTTATAAGAAAAAGGAATTTTTGGGTAATACATAATAAGAAGAGCGAACAGCTTAGACTAGGGAGGAACTAATAATGAATAAGAAAAGTATGAAATGGTCCGCAGCTATTTTGTCCGCAGGTCTATTGGTAGGTAATACGAGCTTTTTAAGTGGGCAGTCCGAAGCTGTCGTTGCTGCCGCAACCTCAGTCCAAGCTTCAGACGTCGTAATGAAGTATAATGGCAAGACGCTCTCTGCTCCAGGCAAGCTGGTTAAAGGAAGCACGATGATTCCGATCTCGGTGTTTAGAGATGATTTGGGCCTTAAATTAAGCTATGAGGCTGGCAAAGGGGTTAAAACCTACACGGTCGGAAGCGGAGTCACTCAAATGAAATTGGAAGTAACGGAATATGGGATTAACACCAGGATCAACGATCGTTATATCGGAGACAACAATACGAGTTATGAAGCCTATGAAGCCAAAAATATAAACGGCAAGCTATATGTTCCCTACAGAGTGTTGAAGGAATATTTAGGTTTCCAGGGCTCTTACAACTCATCATCCAAAACATTAACACTGAAAAAACAGCAGCAGAACAAGGTAACCATCACTTCGGAAACGATCTCAGACAGCAACAACAATGCAACCATGGACATTCGTTATCCGAAGCTTAGTGGGCTTGCGAATGCAGAAGCTCAGGAAGCAATAAACAAAACGTTCAAAGATAAAGCAGAAGCTTTTGCAGCAGAAGCGAAGAAAAAAGCAAAAGATCGGGATGCTGAGTTCGAACAGCCTTATGAATTCCATGGTACCTTCCTCGTCACTTTTAACCGGGATGGAGTGCTGAGCATAGCCACTGATTTGTACGAATATGTAGGTGGTGCTCATGGAATGACTTACCGTGAGGGCTTTACGTTCTCCCTCAAGGATGGTAAGCAGCTGACATTGGACGATCTGCTCCATTCATCAGATGCTGCCAAGAAGAAGCTGGATCAAATGCTGCAGAAGGAGACAAACGCAGACAACTTCAACTTTGGGTTTAACGGACTGAAGGAAGATCCGGATTTCTACGTTTCTGAAAATGGGCTCACCGTCTTTTTCCAAATTTATGAAATTACCTCCTATGCGATGGGATTCCCAACGTATACCTTCAGTTTTGCAGATCTGCTGCCTAAAGGAACAGACCCCTTTGCGGATGCACGATAATTTGCGAAATGGGCAGGCAGCAAGCTTGAGCCAACATATAGATACACCAAAAAACCTTTGGAGCTTTCCTTCCAAACGGTTTTTTGGTACTTCGGTTAAGATACTTTTACTGGAGTCTGTTCTCCCTGCCACAGCAGCTGCATCTCTTCACAGCTCTCTAACAGTTCACGAAGGCTGCCTTCTGCTTCAATTCGTCCATCCTTCATTACAATGATATGATCTGCCTTGGATAAAGCTGCTCTTCGGTGAGAGACGGCGATGCAGGTCACATCCTCTTCCTTAAACAATCCATCCCATACCTGCTGCTCGGTTTCAACATCCAGTGCGCTCGATAGATCATCGAAAATATACAGATCTGAGTCTGTCATCAGCATGCGCGCTGTTGCTGCCCGCTGAATTTGGCCGCCGGACAGCATCACGCCTCTTGGCCCAACCAGTGTATCAAGTCCTTTTTCTAAGTCCCCTACATCTTTATTCATTACAGCCAGATTCATCGCACGCTCGAGGGACTCTTCCACGCGGCTGCGCTTGCCCTGAACCATATTTTCCTTCAAAGTATCACTGAACAAACGCGGCACTTGTGGTGTATACGCTGCTCTTGGCGGTGTTAAGAATTGAGCCGGATCAATCTCTGTTCCGTTCCAGTGAATGGATCCTGACTGCTTAGGAAGCAGTCCCAGCAATGTCCGTACCAAGGTGGATTTACCCGAACCGATTCTTCCCGTAATAACCAGGAACTGCCCACGTTTCAGCTCCAGATTTACATCCTTAATCCCGTGATTTGAATTCGGATATTGATAGGTGAGATTACGGACCGCGACCTCTTCCAGTTTCTCCCTATTATCCCTGCTGATGACGGGCAGCTCGGGAGGATCTTCATACAAATATATTTCACGATGATCCATTATCCGATCCTCTTCACCTGGGCGGAACAGCATACGCATTCGGTCAAAGGACACCTTGAGGCGCTTGTGCTGGAACACCATGTAGCCGAACAACGAGATACTAAACCCGATGTTCGTCAAATAAGTGGTAAATAGTGCGAAATCTCCAACCGTAAAATTTCCATTTCTCATCTCAGCCGCGCACATCAGAAGGATAAGTCCCGTACAAATACTTAGAATGTGTTGATTCAACGATCTCATCCACTGCTTAAACAAGTTATCCTTGAGTGCAGCCTGACGGCGGTCTTCGTTCAGCTTCATAAATCGAGCATGTACGTGATCTTCAGCCTCCCCAAGCTTGAGAGCCTGAACGGCGCCGAAGGTCTCTGCGATAAAGCTAGTAATCCGTCCGGTTGCCTCCTGATTCTGCTGACCATATCTGCGTGCTCGATTGCCTGAGAGGTTGTTCAGCAATGTAACGATGACTAAGGGCAGTACAGCTACTAAAGTAATTTTCCAGTTGATGCTTGCCATGATCGAGACCGAAACGACGGAGAACACGAACATCCCCCAGAAATCGACCCAGGATTCCACATATTCGACGACCTCGTTCACATCATCGCGGAAACGACTCATCGCTTCCCCAGGGGAAGCGGGCAGATTCCGTCCTGGCCAGCGCATAATGCCTGCCAGCATATTCGTCCGCAGAATGGCTTGGATATGAAAAATATAGGTTACCCATTCATAGAAGGCGATGAGCATGGTTCCTACTCTCGTAATTCTTACAGCTACCATGACAAGCAGCGGCACGGCAAGCCACAGATAATCGTTGGTATTCCCGGCAGCTGCGCGATCGAAGAACCACTGCATCGCAAGCCCAATGACTAGCGGGAGCGAATGGAATATACACCATAAGAGACCATTGATAATAAATAAAAATGGCTTGAATCGAAAAAGCTTATTAATAAAGCCAGCTACGGTCATGCCAGCTCCTCCTCTCTGCCTGTAACGAGCAATCTTGCATAGTGGGAGGCTGGATTCCTCGCGAGCTCATCACGTTCTCCAAACTCCAATATTCTGCCATCACCCAGCACCATAATTTTGTCCACTTGATTCAGTGTAGCAAGCCGGTGAGCGATCATAATTCCGGTGCATTCCTTCATCATCTGATCAACTGCCGACTGAAGCATTGCTTCGGTCGCCGCATCCAGCCTCGAAGATGGTTCATCAAGGATGACCAGGCTCGGTTTCGTAAGGAACACTCGGGTTAGGGCAAACAACTGCGCTTCGCCGGCGGATAAAGATGTTCCTCCTGTATTAAGATGTGTATCAAGTCCGTTAGGCTGAGCTTCAATCCATCTGCTTAGACCCAATTGCCTCGTTTTGTGCAAAATCTCATCATCCGAGATTTCTTGATTGAACAGTGTCAAGTTCTCACGAAGTGTTCCATCAAACAGCTGTACATCCTGAGTAACCATCCCTATGCGTCTATACAGCGCTGGCAGAGACAGCTTGGTAACATCTACACCACCTACGCGTATAACGCCGCTGTTGATATTGTATAACCTAAGCAGAGTTCGGCTAAGGCTCGATTTGCCGCTGCCCGTCCGGCCTATAATACCTAACAGTTCCCCAGGCTTCAGCTCGAAATGAATATCAGTGAGAATCGGTTTATCCTCGTTATAACTGAAGTGGACATGCTCAAATTCGAGACTCAAAGGCCCTTCCGGAAGCTCGGTCTCCTTGCCTTCACTAATTTCACTTCGTAAGGATAACAGTTCTCTTGAACGAAGCATGCCAGATTTTGCTTTTTGAAATTCCTGTATTTGATCACCCAAAATTTCAATAGGCTCGTTCAGCATCTGAGTATATTGATAGATTAGGTACAGTGTGCCCAGTGTAATTGCTCCGGACATGTAATAATGTACGCCGATAAGCAGCACGGCCGTTACCGCTAGTGCAAACAGAATAACCGTTATATTCCACGGTATGACCCGGAGCATCCAGGCTCTTCTCCCCTTAAGAAATACGGAGCGCATCAGCCGATGAAATCGATTCATCACATAAGGTACATGGCCATTCGCCTGAACATCTTCGATTCCAGCAATTCGCTCTTCAATCAAACCGAACAGAGAAGCGCTGACCTCCCTTTCTTCCTTAGAGGATCGCACCCCAAGATTGCGAATCACAACCATGAATAAGATCGATAGCAGCGTAAATGCCGTCATGACGAGTGCAATAGGTACGCTGATCGTGAACATGAAACCCAAGATCCCAGCAAGCAATACGAAGCTGCCGATGACCTGAACGATAAACATCGCAAAAAAATTGGAAATGGCTGTTACATCTCCATCTACCCGCTCAATCATCTCGCCTGGTGTTTTCACATTGTGAAATTTCATATCCAGCCGAAGACAGTGCTTCAGCAGATCACCGCGCAGCTGATTGGTTGCACGCCAGGATACATCGTTCCCGAAATAGCTGACGGCTACGGTTATAAGCTGATTGACGACGGCTACAACCAGGTATATACCTGCCAGCTGAAATAAAGTTGCGAGTAATCCCCCTCCTGCAGCTGTGTCGATAAAACGCTGCACAATCTGCGGATTCAATAGCTGCAAGCCGGTTGATGTCAGCAGCATAACCAGCAGTAAGAGCAGCCGTCCTTTGACTGGCTTCAGATACTTTAGCAGCCATGTCATCGATAATTTTTCTTTCTTGGGCACAGTGCCCACCCCCATCTGCACACAAATATGTATCTCTTATTTTCATTTGACCTTAGGTCATTTGCTGATAAATCATAATAAGTCTACATGAAACGAACATCCATTCCTAGGTAAAAAATAATTATAATCCCATATCAGGCGGAATCGCAAAAAAAGCACAGCAGCACTACTGAATTCCCCCTTTAATTACGATGGGTCTATTATTTTTAGATCCACGTAATATAGTATGAGCACCATTGAATTCATCATATTTTTCCAACATCTATCAAAATGGAGCGAATGCATGGACGTTATACTATTTATTATGATCAACGTATTACTTATAAGTTCGCTTGTTGTCAGCTATGTTCACTTAAACAAAAGGCGGAGACAAATCAACCATCAATTGGGCATGAATATCTCGATGACGATCAGTATGATCTGTGCGCTGTCTTTTGGTGCGCTGTGGGGCTTTCAATTCCCTATGCATTCCAGCTGGGTTACCATTGCGGCAACAGTGCTGTCTATGCTCACAGGGTTTATTTACGGAAGGCTGGTCGATATGCAGTGCGTAATTACCGGTATCTCAAGTGGGATGATGACTGGACTAATGGGTCCAATGATTGTGATGCATACAAACCGACCGGCGCTCCTGCTGATCTTTATTATGTTTCTATTCTTCTTCTCTATGATTCTATTATGCGGTTCTGTACATATGAATCAGAAGGATGAACGTTAGCAGAATCACGTTTATCAAGCTGAACAATATGCTATAAATCCTATAAATCTCTCCTTCTTCTAACAAGGCTCTGTTATAATGAGTAAGATTCCTAATCTTTCCAAGGGATCAAAATTCAGATAAGGAGTGATTTCATGGTATCCAAGTTCACCTTGCACAAGCATGTAAAATCACTGTCCAGCGTATTTCTCGCTTCAGTGCTTGTACTAGGGTCTATTGCCCCAGCGGCCCTGGCCGAAGAGCAAACCGCTGCGACAATGCAAGCTCAGCAGGTTAAAGTGCTTAATCCAGAGACAGCTTCCGTATTCCTGGATAAGTTCTTTAATTCACCTGAGGCAATGGCACAATATGTGGGAGCCTCCGTGGCTATTGTGAAAGACGGTGAAGTCGTTGCACAAGAAGGCTATGGATATTCTGACCTTGCAGCACAGACACAGGTCGATCCGGAAGAAACGGCTTTTCGTGTAGCCTCCGTATCCAAGACATTTAACGCTGTGGCCGCGATGCAGCTTGTTGAACAAGGAAAAATCGAATTGAAAGCCGATTTCCAGCAATACATAACGGGTCTTGAATTCGATAATCCTTATGACAAACCGGTAACGATTGAGCATTTGCTGACACATACAACAGGGTTTGAGATACGGGATCCTCAGCAGGAAGATATTCACACGGATTTTGATAAAAACGTTTCCATTGAGGATTATGTTCGAGAGCATATGCCTCCCGTTGTTCGTGAACCGGGGAGCTCTTATATGTATGATAACTTTGCCTCTCTCTTATTAGGACTTGTCGTTCAAGAAGTGAGCGGTCAACCGTATGAGGAGTATATGCAGGATCATATTTTTGAACCGCTGGGAATGAAGAACAGCAGCTTCCTGCTGACGGACAAGTTCAAGGAACAGCTCGCAACGGGTTACGATGCAGCGAAGAATCCCATTGATCTATACGCGATATCTCCGAATCCCATGCCTCATGGTGGAATGCTGACGACCGCTGAAGATATCAGCCAATTTATGATCGCCTTCCTAAACGGTGGAACGGACGGTGAGAACCGAATACTGACCGAGTCTACCGTAAATAGTATGGAAATTTATCGTTCGGCAATCCATCCTCTTCTGCCGGACACAACCTATGGGTTTGAAGCCGCTTTTCAGCTCCCTGGAGCCGGAAGCAGCTCTAAGATTATTACGAAGGCAGGAGATCTAACGGGATTCAGTTCTTATCTCTTCCTTATTCCGGAGCAAAATACAGGTGTCTTCCTTACTTATAATCAGACGGGTGCTCTACGAAATTTGTTCTATCCTGCTTTTATTAATGAATTTTTCCCTCAGTATGCAGAGGCAGTCGAATTTGACGACTATGAGCCCCAATCCGCAGATGAGCCTCAGCGTTATTCCGGATTGTACGCAGACCTGCGTTTAAGCACCATCGTCAGCTCTGTTTCAGGAGCAGAGGAGCAGGCAGGCAAGTTGGCCATTCAGGATGCATTCCTTGGGCCTCGTGTCCTTACACAGGTAGAGGAGAATCTGTTTGTCGATGAGATCAGCGGCCAGTTTACCGCATTTAAAGAACACGAAGATGGCAGCGTATATTTGAAAGAGCCCTATCTGAATCCAATGGGTTACGAACGCAAAGGTGTAGCACCAGCAGGGTTTAGGGATGTAAGTCCAAGCAGTCCTTATGCTGAAGCATTATACGCTCTTCAGTCTTTAGGCTATTATCCAAATGACGCAAGTACGTCGGTCAACCCGAAGCATATCGTCACACGAGCTGAATTTGTCAAGGAGATCCTGAAGGTCAGCAACATTCCTGCCAGTAAGACAGCACCTGCAGAAGGAACCGATTGGGCTCAGCATCCTTCCGCTGGCTATATCCAATCCGCTCTGGAAATAGGGATGCTGAGTGAAGCGGAGCAATTTAAACCGAATCAAGCCATCACACGTCAGGAAGCAGCTGTCATGCTGTGGAGAATCTATAAACTACAGTATCCTGATGAACTGTTTACAGAGGTTAAGCTATCTGGAAACACAAGCGAATGGGCCGTTCCTGCGGTCAAAATGATGATCGGGCTTGGTATTTATGGACCCGAAGTAGACATTCATTCGGATGGTTCTGCCGACTTTCAGTCCAAAAAACCGCTGAATGTACAAGAAAATGCAGCTATTATTTATAAACTATTAACACAACCAACAGATCAAATTGCAGCAGCCCTGGCTTCGGAACAAGCTCAAGCAGCAACGTCCTCCGGGGACGAATAAGTCGAGTAATAAGTTGAGGATACAAGGAACTATATAAGAAAGAACACTTCGGTTGCAAAAATGCAGCCTGAAGTGTTCTTTTTGTTAGCATCCTAACTCTAGGAATTAATTAAGGGCAAGCTGATCTACCAGCTTAGGCAGCCAATCATTCAAATTATCAAATTCAAAGCCGGCTTCGGCCGCTGTATTCGTGTTCATATACCAGGAGGCTTCCACTCCAAAAGGTGATGCTGCATCCTCTTCAGTGTCCTTCGTCAGCATAGCCTTCTGACCTGTCTTCGACTCAATGAGCTCCATCAACTCACCTATTGAAATGGTATTCTGTGATGCCGCGTTCACAGGGCCGGTAATGCTGGATGCTCCTGCCCATGCCAGAAAGCGTGCGGCCTCCTCTGAATGAATAAATCCCATTCGGGCGTTCAGATTAGGCAGTCCGATCGGCCGGCCCTCTTTAATGCGATCCACATGGAAATGCAAACGTTTGGTGTAATCATCGGTTCCGAGTACGATCGGGAATCGTACGCATACGACAGGAAAAGAGGCTTGCTGCATAAATACAGCTTCAGCCTGACGTTTACCCTCCTGATATGTAAAGCGGTCGTGTCTGCCATGCTGAATCCCATACGTCGAAGGATCAAAATCCTCTTCCTCCATAGCATCCTTAACCCCTACATCGTAAACGGACAAACTGGATGTAAAAACGTACTTCTTCGTTCTGCCATCAAAGAGCTTCACCGCATCCATGGCTGCATCTGGAGAGTAACAAATATTATCATACACGATATCCCATTCTTCTTTTTCAGCGGCTGCTCGCAGCTGCTCCTCTACCTCGCGATCGACGATGAGATGTCTTACTTCTTCTCCAAAAGGAAGAGGTGTGTTTCCGCGTGTCGCTACCGTAATTTCAGATTTTCCTTCTTGCAGCAGGTACTGCACAAGTCTTTTTCCAAAAAAACGCGTTCCGCCAAGGATTAGAACCTTCTTCATTCTTTCTTCCCTCCATTTCCTCTCATTTAACAGTAAGGTATACAAGACAACAATTAACTACCGCGAAGTCCAAGCCTTCAATCTCGTCCCACATATGATATTCCAAGTCTATCACTGATTTCATAGAGGAGGAATGGTTATGTGGCTGGCTTTAGGATTATCAGTGGCCGCAGTGATTGTGCTCTCGATCATCACATTACGATATTGGGACAAACGGGCAGACAGTAAATTCCACCCTCATGCGCCAAACGAGCTGATTATCAAGTTTGTTGAGGGCACATCACAGGATGACATGAAGGCTCTGCACGAAAAAGCAAAATGTACCGTTATCGATTCATATGAGGATCTAGGATTCTATCGAATTACCTCTAAACGAAAAATGCGTAAAATGCTTAACATATATCGTAAGCACGAGCTGATTGAATCAGCCGAACCCAATCATGTGTACAAGGCCGTATACACTCCGAATGACCCCTTCTATCCTGGCTATCAATATGCTCCACAAAAAGTGCTGGCTCCTGCTGCATGGGACATCACCCAGAGCTCTGCTGCCATAAGAATAGCGGTCGTAGATACCGGTGTACAGCCGGACCATCCTGAGCTGGCTGGAAAATTACTTCCGGGTTATGACTACGTGGATTGGGATCCTAACACCAGCGATGGGAATGGACACGGCACGCATGTCGCCGGAATAGCTGCCGCTGCAACCAACAATGGAGTCGGCATTGCCGGCATGGCTCCCTTCGCCTCCATCATCCCCATTCGCTCTTTGGATAACAGCGGGAATGGCTTATTGTCCAGTGTCGCTAATGGCATTGTCTATGCCGCGAACAATGGAGCACATGTCGTGAACTTAAGTCTTGGATCACCCGCTAACGATTCGTTTCTTCAAGCGGCTGTGCAGTATGCCTGGGATCGTGGCGCTGTTGTTATTGCAGCGGCGGGTAACGATAACACAACAACACCCATGTATCCGGCCTATCTCCCCGGTGTCGTCGCAGTGGCATCAACGAATGCATCGGATGTGAAGTCGGCCTTTTCCAATTACGGTGCATGGGTCGATGTTGCAGCACCTGGTGACCAAATCTTGTCCACGTATCTTGGCAGCAGCTATGCTTATTTAAGCGGTACTTCAATGGCTGCGCCTCTCGTATCAGGTCTTGCAGCTCTGCTTGCAGCTCAGGGCAGATCGAACGTCAATGTAAGAGACTGTATTGTATTTACTTGCGACCCGATCGCAGGTACAGGCACTTACTGGGCGCATGTCCGCATAAATGCATTACGGGCAGTACAGCAGCCTGTCTCTTAAACCAATGGACCGATCTCAGTAAAGTCTATCTCATCGGTGTAAAATCTTTGACTTGTCCTAATATTTGATCAATTCTCGCTAGAGTAGTAGAATCCAGCTCAATATCTACGGATTTCGCATTCTCCACAATTTGTTCGGGTCTGCTGGCACCTATCAATGCAGAGCTGATTCCCGGCAGGCGAAGTGTCCATGCAAGTGCGAGCTGAGACAGCTTCACCCCAAGTTCATTCGCTAGTCCATCGAGCTGGTACACCACCTCAAGCACGTCGTCACGCAGGTAACTGCGGATCACTCCATTCACGGCTTCATTAGCTGCTCGTGTACCTGCCGGCGGTTTCGCTCCTGGCTTGTATTTACCTGTGAGGATACCCTGGGCAAGCGGTGAAAATACGATCTGACCCATTCCTGCTTGCTCGGACACACTCAGCACCTCTTCTTCTATGTAACGTTCGAACATATTATATATCGGTTGATTGGCAATGAGGGGACGGAGATTCAGTTGTTTCGAGATGACTGCAGCCTCTGTAATCTGAGCAGGACTCCACTCGCTAATTGCAGCGTATAGGATTTTGCCTTGTGCAGTTAGATCATCCAGTGCACGCAGAGTCTCTTCCGTAGGTGTTTCATCATCATACCGATGGCAAAAATAGATGTCGATATAGTCTGTTCCCAGACGCGTAAGACTCGCCTCACATTGCTCTATGATTGCTTTTCTGGACAAACCTTTATCATTAGGTCCCTCTCCCATCGGGAAGAACACCTTCGTGCTCAGCACATAGTCCGAGCGTTTATAGGATCTTAGAGCTGCTCCTAACGCCTTTTCTCCCTCACCCCGATTGTACGCATTAGCCGTATCAAAAAAATTGATTCCGCATTCAAAGGCCTTATCAATACAAGCATCTGCTGCCTGCTGTTCTGCCGCTGTACCATAGGTTAACCAGCTGCCCAGACCAATCTCACTAACCTTGATTCCGCTTGATCCTACTCTCCTGTATTTCATGGACTCTCGCTTCCTCTCTGCATATGATTTTATTTTCTAATAGAGTGAAACCAATGACCCCTTCAATATATAGGAAATTCGGAATAAAGGGCAATGGGGAAATTTGATGTTGACCATTATATTTACACAGCATGGAATAACAAAACCGCGCAAGCCACCTGGATTCGTGACAATGCGCGGTTTATTATTAATCTAGCTATTTTTACTTCAGACGCCACGTAATTAGTGCATTCACTACGATTAGAACACCCGCAGCCATGAATAGCATCCCAACATTCGTGAATTCAATAAATACACCAGCGATGCCGAGTCCAATGGGAGCCGCCAGCAAAGACATGCTGCCTATAAAGCTAAACACTCTGCCGAGCAGGTGCGGTTCAATCTCGCTTTGAATTAATGCAGAGAACGGAGCGGAAAAGATCGGACCAGAGAGCCCGATTAACAGACTCATGACGACAAATACATAGAATGCGGATGCCGGCAGAATACCTGATATAAATAAAGCAACGCCCATAATGAGCATGCCTCCTGCCATAAGCCGAACCTTGCTGAATCTGTCACCGAATATCCCTATCACGGATGCACCCACGATCAATCCGATGGCAAAGACGATTTCAACCATTCCTGCCTGAAGTACACCCTGATCAAAATGGTTTCTTACCATCAGTGGAAAGTACGTACCAACGGGAATATATAGAATGCTGACGACCATGATCAGGATCGCCAATCTCCATACCTTGGGATGGCTAACGATCTCATGGTAGCCTTCTTTCATCTCAGCTAACAGGCTCGTTCCACTGTGCTCCACTTGTTTAGACAGCTTGGGTATTTTAATGAACAATACAATGGTTGAAGCAATCAAGGCTCCAAAGACGTCAATGAGCAGAACCCATTCCAGGGAGCTGGCAGCAAGAATGCTCATCCCCAGCGCGGGTCCAGCAATATTCGTAATGGATCCTACCATTTGACCCCAGCCGGAAGCCTTGGTCAGATGCTCTTCAGGAACAAGCAGTGGAATCGTAGCCTGCATGGCAGGCATATGAAAGGCCGTGGCTAAGGACCGAATGACCAATACTACAATAATAAGTCCAATACCAGGCTCTTGATACAGCATGGTGATAAATAGCAAGAGACTCCCTAAAGCGACGGTCATATCAGCTGCAATCATCATAAGTTTGCGTGAATAACGGTCAATAAGGGTTCCTGCAAGCGGACCAATCAATGCCTGGGGAAGAAAACCCGCAATTCCAGCTATGGCTAATATGAGCGGAGAACCCGTCGTGTCGGTCAGCCACCAGATCATACTAAACTGCACCGCAGCACTGCTCAGTAATGAGAAGAATTGGCCTGTATATAAAGCAATAAATATAGGTTTCCATTTGTTCATCGTCATATGAATCGATACCTCCAAAATTAGCGTATCGATTACTCATCGATACGAGCTTTAAATTAGATCTGAACTAATCTAAGCTCGTATCAAAAGAACAACAACATCATCATATATATCCCTCCAAATAAAAAGTACACAGAATGTACTGCTCCGTGTACAACCTATACTTTACCTGCGGCCCGGAATAATGTCTAGCCTAATCAACCAATTCAAATAAATTCCATCCGTCAATACAGGGTTAGATGACAACATCGTCAATGAAAAGCCTTGCTTACACCGCTGAACAGCTTCATCTTACACTGCGCTGTAGTCAATCTCCATGAACTGAACGACTTCCTTCTCCCAACGCTCAGTTACAAACTCCACATGCTTCGGATGTACATTGTATGCCTCATAATCTTCCCGACTGTTGAACACCATAGAAAATCCATAATCATATGTATTCTTTGGGCTGATCTCGCGAAACACTTGAAAATGGTTAACGGTAGGAATACTGCTGAGTGCAGATTTGCCTTCTTGAAGAAATGCGGATTCTTCCGATGAGCCATGAGCGTGTTTCAGTGAAAATACTACAGAATGTATAATTTGCTGTTGTTCCATCCTATTCACTCCTTGAATTTGTAATTGTATACTTCTAATATTATACGGAAATTATAACCGCTTCCTATGAATATTTGATATGTTCTGAAACTTATTTGGTCCTCATAACGTCTTTTGATTGTAATTTATTTACAGTCAGGAGGACAAACACATGAATAAGCGCCATGGAGCACGTGGTGTAACAGCTATAATTACGACGATCATGCTTCTTACTAATGCAGGAGGGTCTACTCTATGGGCTTCCGATTCTTTAACTAAATCACCATCCTCTAGCTCATCGAATTCATTACTGCATGCTAGCAGCACCGCCTTTACACAAGTTGAAGCAGAACAATGGAATTCGATTGGACTTCGAGCTGATGGTACCGTATGGACTTGGGGAAGAAATTACGGGCTGATGGAATCACCCGCATTATTTAGAATCGTGAGCCCTGCGAGACTGGATATTCCTGCTGAATTTGTCATGATCAAAGAGATGGGACAGAAACTGCTCGGTCTCAAAAAGGATGGCACGGTATGGTTATGGGAGTCAGTGTCACAGACTTCTAACTCTTCTACAGCACTTCATCAAGTACCATCTCTTACAGATGTAGAGTCTATATCTACACTTGGCAATATCGTGCTCGCTTTGAAACAAGATGGAACCGTATGGGGATGGCATTATGACATCCATTCCGGCCATTCAAGTATACCTCTGCAAATAAAAGGATTAGTCCATATCAACAGCATCGGCACAAGCTCATATCAGATGGCACATGCTCTCAATTCAGCTGGAACCGTATGGGTATTCACAGTGACGATAGATAACAAGGAACAGGTGGTATTTTCTAAACCGAAAAAACTTGAGAATCTACCTGAACTTCACACGGTCAGCGCCTATTCTCCAGATCAAATGTATGGTATCACTTCCTCAGGAACTACACTCAAATGGGGCATTGATATGTCCACTTCAAAAATTCGGTTATCGATGAAGCCGCGGAAAATATACCCGGCGTTGAAAATGCAGAGTGTAGATGTTCATCGTGATTATGCGGCTCTATTAACTACCGATGGCGAGCTCTGGATCGACGGGAAACGACCGACTGGTAAAGGCGGCCATATCGTTTCTCTTAAACGCTTCAAGCAGGTGTCCGCAGGAGAATATCATGTGCTGGCTATTGATACGCAAGGAAAGGTATGGGGATTTGGAGCAAACAAATGGAACGAAATCGGAATTCCTAGTACAAGAGACAGCATGGTATATACTCCGCAGCTCGTACGTGATGGCATAACGATCAAGGTGAATGGAGAGGTGCTCTATTCTCCGTATACCGCTGTTATGAATAATCAATTGATCAGCGTTCCGCTAAGGCAAGTGGTTGAGGCATTAGACGCGAAGCTGGTTGTAACTTCATCATCCCATGTCGGTCCAGAGTCACGTCTCTATACAATCACAAATGGTCTAACCTCTGCGTCTTTTGAGATGAACCAACCTGAAGTGAGCATCAATGGGAGAGTAATAACACTGAGCAGTACGCCATACTTAGAAACGAATGCAGTGATGATTCCGGCAGCTTTACTTAAGAAAATGGGTTATCAAGTGAACTGGAATGCTCAGTTGGCTGAGCTCCAAATTAACAGTAACGAATAGCAAGAATGAAGAAAGACCTGTCCCATACAATATAGGAGCAGGTCTTCTTATGTTACTGAATATTATTCAAAAGGATATCGTAGTCCCCACTGGCCACGAATTTGATCAAGCAGCTTCATAATGGATACAGACTCGTCCAGCGGAATCACAGAGCTCTCTGTGCGTCCTTCAATCAAGCATCTGCCAAGCTCTTCGGCTTCAAATGCGTAACCAATGCTTTCGCGATCATCCTCAAACGTTGTTACATTGCCGTTAACATGGAGTTCTGCTGTATATGCATTGAGGAAAGACGGAATGCGGATATGTCCATCAGTGCCGTAAATAAAAGCTTCATTGGTGAGGCCGAGACGCACGGCTCCGTTCAGCTGAGCAGTTTTACCGCTGCCGTAGGAGAATAGTAGTGAGAACTCTTCATCTACACCCGTCTCCCCAATATGTGCTGTACTCCACACCTGCTCGGGTTCAGCACCGAAGATCATGGATGCAAAGGATACCGGATAGATCCCCGCATCTAATAATGCGCCGCCTCCAAGCTTAGGATTTAAGAGCCTGCCTTCTGGATCGTAATTTGCACGGAAGCCGAAATCCGCCTTAACCAGCTTAATTTCTCCAATCTTCCCTTCATTCAGCCACTCTCTTACCTTACATATAGCCGGGAGAAATCTCGTCCACATTCCTTCCATAAGGAAGACCTTATTCTCTCTTGCGAAGGATACGAGCTCTTCTACTTCACCGGCATTCACTGTAAAAGGCTTTTCGCATAATACCGCTTTTCCTGCTCTTAGACACAGGAGAACATTTTCCTTATGAAAAGGATGCGGTGTAGCTACATAGATCGCATCCACCTCAGGATCATTCACCAAGTCTTCGTAACTGGCATGTGCTTTCTTAATTCCATACTCGGCGGCAAATTTCTCCGCACTCTCCGCAGTTCTTGAACCGACGGCATAGGCCTCTCCATTGCTTGCATAGGCAAGGTCCTTCGTGAACTGAGATGCGATCCATCCTGTTCCTAATATTCCCCACTTAATCGTTTTCGACATGTTATGTACCCCTCTCCTCAAATCACAAATTGTCACCGTTTTCAAATCACACTGGATATGTTTGCTGTGGCATCACTTCTGTGAACCATTATAAAGGACTTCCATGAAGATTGCGATAAAGGATGACAAAAAAAGGAACACATCAGCGATGTGTCCCTCTCTTCCGTATGAACTACACTTCGATAATGATGGGTAGTATCATCGGTCTTCTTTTGGTTTCGCTATATATAAATCGTCCTACGTCATCCTTCAAGATTTGCTTGATCAGGTTCCATTGACTCGCTTCTGATTCGGACAGACTGTCCATCGAGTCCAAGATCACTTGATGAATTTGCTCCATCAGCGCTTCGTTCTCTTTGACGAATACGAATCCGCGTGAGATAACTTCTGGAGAAGCCATCATTTTTCGCTCTGTTTTGCTTAGCGTGGTAACAATGATCAGCATACCATCAGAGGCCAGATGTCTCCGATCTCTGAGTACAATGTTCCCGACATCACCGACGCCTAAACCATCGACGAGATTGTTCCCTGCATGTACCTTAGGTCCCATTGAAGCTGATCCATTTTTGATTTGGATGGTTTCGCCGTTCCTGACGATAAATACATTCTCGCTGGGTACACCTACCGATTCAGCAAGCAGGCGATGCTTGTACAGCATTCGAAATTCACCGTGGACGGGAAATAAATATTCCGGCTTCATCAGCGTCAGCATCAGCTTTAACTCCTCCTGACTACCATGACCAGAGACGTGCATACCCGAAGCACTGCCTGAGCCGTAAATAACTTTAGCGCCGATGCCATACAGATTGTCAACGACGTTGGATAGATTACGTTCGTTGCCAGGAATCGCTCCGGCAGCAATAATTACCGTATCTCCGGGCAATATTTCAATGTGCGGATGCTGTGAGCTTGCGAGCCGGGACAATGCAGCCATAGGCTCTCCTTGACTCCCCGTACATAGAACGGCGATCTGCTCTGGAGGATATTTCTCGGAATCTCTTGCATCAATCAGCAGACCTTCAGGAATTCGCAGATAACCTAGATCATTGGCTACTTCGACCACATTCACCATGCTGCGTCCAAGCAATGCCAGCTTACGATTCGTTTCAATGGCCGCATCAATAATCTGCTGGACTCGATTCACATTCGAAGCGAAGGTGGAGATGAACACCTGCTGTTTGGCACTGGAGAAGGCATCAAGGATATGGCTGCCGACAATTCGTTCAGAGGGAGTAAAGCCGGCACGCTCAGCATTGGTACTCTCTGATATCAATACCTTAACGCCCTTCTTCCCGATCTCTGCCATCCGATGAAGGTCCGGATACGGTCCATTTACAGGCGACATGTCAAATTTAAAATCACCTGTATGGACTACCGTGCCCTCAGGCGTGTCGAATACTATGCCGAGACAATCCGGAATACTGTGGATCGTCGGAAAAAAGGAAGCTCGAATGGAGCCTGCGTCAACGACCGAATTCTCATCGATGACATGCAGCTGGGATTCGTCTAACAATCCGTGTTCCTTCAGCTTTATTTTGATTAAACCAATGGTTAATGCGGTTCCATACACCGGTATATTGAGCTGCTTGAGCAAATAGGGGATGCCGCCAATGTGATCCTCATGCCCGTGGGTGACCACAAGTGCCTTGATATCCTCTTGATGATCTAACAGGTAGGAGAAGTCAGGCACAATTAGATCAATTCCCGGCAGGCTTTCATCTGGGAATTTCGATCCGCAATCAATAAGTACAAGATCACGGTCATACTGAATAAAGTACATATTTTTACCGATTTCGTTGACACCGCCTAGAGCTGCGATTAACAACCGACTAGCTTCCGTCCTCAATACGAAATACCTCCCTTTCATGTTCGAGAAAAGATGATTAGGACTCTTTGGTTCCGTAAGTCTGCTTCTTCCTCAGTTCACGATTATCATGATCTACCCATATGTGGAAGACATATTCGAACGCAGCCATAACCAGAGAGATAATCAGAATGTCTGTGAGTGTGGTGTTCCAGAACATAAGCTCCTTAAATATCCATAGAACGGCAAATACAAAAACAAAATCTGCTACCGTTGCTATGATGTTGTTCGTTTTTCGAAATACTACAATATCTCCGAATAAAAAACCGATAGAAGCAATCAGCAGAGCAGCAAACCATGAAGTGATGAAGGAAGCATCGGAGAGCCACATCAGCAGTCCTGTCACCAGCACACTGTATGCTAGAAATTTTGTCATTTCTTTTTTGATATGAATCGCTCCTTCTGAAATGAAATAGATTCTAGATGTTATATTATCCGCAAATTGCAATTTACATCCAAAATGATTCAGAAGTTTAACAGCGTACTATTCGACTCTAATTGTAAACATATAGCTGGCACTTCCCTTGTCCCAGGAAGCATAAACACTATAAATGTAAATACCTGCTATTCCTGGTGCAGTCATCGTGTTATAATCCAATGGGACATTTTCGGATTGCAGATCATCCGTCCAATTCACTACTCCTATTGAGCCCTCCCATCAGGCTATAAGTTGAGCAAACAATGTACAGTTAAACAACTAAATCTTCAGGGCTTAAACCAATATAATAGTAAAGGATGCTTGCACACATGGTAAGTAACAATGGAGTTGCTAACGCCTGGAAAAAGAACACCGCCCTATTCTTAACCAGCCAGACCATTTCGCTATTCGGCTCCTCGCTGGTTCAGTATGCCATCATGTGGTATATCACTTTGGAGACCCAATCCGGCATTATGATGACCATCTCCATTATTTGCGGATTTGTTCCTGCCTTCTTCCTATCCCCCTTTGCAGGAGTATGGGCAGACCGGTATAACCGGAAGCTCTTGATTATGCTCGCAGACTCCATGATTGCCCTATCGACACTGGTACTTGCTGTGTTGTTCCTGCTTGGTTACGAGGCCATTTGGCTGCTCTTCGTGATGTCTGCAATTCGGGCGGTCGGCACAGGGATACAGACTCCGGCAGTAGGGGCCATTCTTCCACAGTTTGTACCAGAGGATCAATTAACCAGAGTTAACGGAATTAACGGAAGTATCCAAGCCTTCATCATGATCATATCTCCTATGGCAAGCGCAGCATTGCTTACGAAGGCCAGCATTGAAGTCATTTTCTTTATCGACGTCGTTACGGCACTAATTGCGATTCTTACTCTCTTGTTCTTCCTTCGTGTTTCTGCGCATACCAAGGCGATGCAGGATCAAACTACCAGCTATTTGGAAGATTTGAAAAAAGGTATTAAATATATTGGCGATCACACCTTCCTGAAGAAATTTTTCGTTTATGTCGCATTATTTAACGTTCTTGCTGCACCTGCTGCTTTTCTCACACCTTTGCAGGTTACAAGAACCTTTGGAAGTGATGTATGGAGATTAACCGCTATTGAAATTACATTTGCGATTGGCATGATGATCGGAGGAATATTGCTCGCAACCTGGGGCGGGTTCAAAAACAAAATCCATACCATGGCGATGGCAGGCTTGATGATGGGAGCATGTACGATCGCACTTGGCGTAGTCCCGATCTTCGCCATTTACTTAACCTTTATGAGCTTGTTTGGACTCGCAATGCCTTTCTTTAATACGCCATTCACTGTCCTCCTGCAAGAAAAAGTAGAGCCCGACTATCTGGGAAGAGTGTTTGGTGTCCTCACGATGATATCCACTTCGATGATGCCGCTTGGCATGCTTGTATTTGGCCCCGTTGCGGATGTCGTCGCTATAGAATGGCTGCTGATGGGAACCGGCATATTGCTGCTGGTATTGGTATTCACTCTTATTGGAAACAAAGTGCTGGTTGAAGTCGGTAAACCTGCTGTTAATGAAGATACGCATTAAAAATACAAAAAGGCTGCCCAGAAGGCAGCCTTTTTCCTGTTTCTATATCTTATTGAACTTTTTGAAAGGTGTTTTGATGCTCCTTGTTCCATAATTCCTGAAAATAGTTGCTGCGACACATGAGCTCCTCGAAACTCCCTGCATCTTCAATCGCTCCGTCTTTCACTAATAGTATTTTATCAACATCCTTGATGAAGCTAAGCCGATGTGCAACCACAAGCATCGTCTTCTCCTTGAACATATGCAGCATCTCACGCATAATCTGCTTCTCTAGAATATTGTCCAGCGCAGACACTGGTTCGTCCAGAATTACAAGCGGACGCTGCTGACCCATAATCCGGGCAAAAGCAAGCCTTTGCTTCTCCCCGCCAGACAATTTGGTCCCTCTTTCCCTCACCCAAGTGTCCAGCTGCTGAGGAAGTCCTCTCACTTTATTTTTCAAGCCAACCTTATCCAGCAATTCATATAAGTCTTCATCGCAGTGATTCGGCAGCAGCAGATTATGACGAATCGTCGTATCAAAAATCGGGGGCTCCTGCGAAATGTAGGACAACTGATCATACAGATGATGAAGATGAAGCTCGTCAATATTAATCCCATCGATTAATATTCTGCCGGATTTTTTCTTGAGCAGGCCCGTCATCAGCTTGACGATGGTTGATTTACCACTCCCACTCATGCCGGCAATGGCAACCGAGCTGCCCTGCTCAATTGTAAAGCTAACCTCGTTTAAGATTCGATGATTCTCATAATCGTAAGTGACCTTATCAAACTCAATTCTTCCTCTCAGGGCACTAATTGAAATGCCGATATCTAGATTCTGATCCTCTGGTTTGTTCAGGAAAGCTTCAAACCGCGAATAAGTAACCCGGTCCAGCTTGTAATCCACATACAGCACATTGAAGATTGCAATTGGCATATATACTTGATCAATGAACATGATCATCGCAACAATGACACCAATAGACAAGTCACCTGCAATGATTTGGTTCGCACCGTAGAAGATAACTCCGATCTTGATCACATTAACAAACAGAGCAAAAATCGCAAAAAATGCTTCATGCACAAGTCTAATCTGAGTACTTCTCTTGATGATTTGACCCGATGTACGAGTCATTCGATCGATTTCTCTCTGATAACGCCTATTCAAGCGAAACACAACCAGCTCCATAAATCCGCGAACGGTGTATCTCGACATTTGCTCCTGATCTGCGATCAGCGATGCTTTCACACGATAGAGGGTCTTAAGCAGCAAGTGCGTCATTACGAATACAAGCACGTAGCCGGCTAAAATAATGAACATAATATGGATATTATATAATCCGATAAATAACAGGCTGAACGCAATCTTTGGAAGCAACTCATGAAATATGGTGAGGTAGAACGAATGCAGCATTTTGCCTCCTGCCTGAGCTCCGTTCTCAATCACCTTGATCATCTCGCCGGTTCCAATACTTTGATACGATGCATAATCAATTTTGGACACTTTGGTTAATGCGAAGATCTTTAGTTTCTCAACAATGCTGTTTGATAAATAGGTATTTGGATATTCATCGACATAATTCAGAATAGTCAATCCGATGAGCACCGCACCATAGAGGATGATGAACCATATCATTTCTTCGATATGCTCCACAGTAATAATGGTATCCAGTAATTGCTGGAACATTTGGATCCCCAGTGCTTCTAAGTATTGAATGGCAAATCCAATCAGAATATATATGACAATCATCCATCTAAAATGCTTTACACAGCTCTTCAACAAGACACGTCTAACCTCCATCAGTGAAATGTAAAAAAAGCCAAGGAAGCACCATAGCAGTGACAAATGAACCCTGGCTCTCCGGCCATAGGCGTATTTGTCCTCTTGCAGTGTCCCTTGACTCTTTTTATAAAAATGGTCAATTCCGGGCACCGTTCTAGTCATTAATCAACACTCGGCCAAAGGGCAGACTGCCCCCTTGGCGGCTGGTACGCGTTTTACCCAGCCCGATGATTAATTACTTCGAACGATACGGAATGCCATCCTCTTCACCTCGTATGTATAGACTGTTCTTATTGTAAATGATGGAAAAATGGTTGTACAGTCATTCCTTGTACTCAGAAGCCAATATGCCGTAATACTCCAAGTCCTCATATTGTCCCCACTTCATCACATGCTGCGGGAATGTCCCCTCTAGCTTCATGCCAATCTTTCTCATGACTGTGGAAGAAGCAGGATTACGAACTAACGCTGCTGCCCAAACCCGATTTAATTGCAGATCGTAAAAAGCAAATTGGAGTACACATTGAGCCGCTTCCGTACCATATCCCTGTCCCCAAAACGGTTTGCCAATCCAATAAGCAAGCTCAGCATGATTGTGATTACGGTTAACCTGCAACCCCACGACGCCCATGAACTCGGTTGTCAGTGCATCAAGAACGGCAAAGGAATACCCATCTCCCTTAGACTGAATGGCTTGCCTCCGTACTATAAAAGCTTCGGCAGTTCCTGCAGGATAGGGATAAGGAATGTTTAATGTCGTACTTGCAATATCCTTTTCAGTCAGCAAGGCTTCCATTGCAGCAGCGTCCTGTCGGTCCAAGGACCGTAATACCAGCCTGTCCGTCGTTCTTTGTTCCATCATACCTCACCCTCTCAGCAAACGCTCTTTTTTATACTGCTTGTCTCTCAAGTAATCATCCCATGAATCGAGCAGTCGTTCCGGCTCTGCTTCTATTAAATCCATTGCTGCATCCTCATGCCGGCTGCGAAGATCATTCATAATGTCAATTAAATCCTCGCGGTCCAGCAGCCTTACACCATTATATCCTGCCAGCTTCAAGCAAGCATCCGTATAAATGCCAGATGTAATAACGATAGACTTCTGGGCCCTGTAAAATGGCATCGCACTATATATCTCCTGTACAGCAGACAGCCCTACCGGATTACTAACTGCATATCGCTTGGCCTGAATAATTGCCCGATTCCCATTCCGATCGGTAAACACCAGATCCGCTCCAAAATCCCGGCTGCTCACGGTCTTGTAAGCATCTTCGTATCCCAAGGCGAGAAATAAGCGAAACAAATATTCTTCGAAATCCTTGCCATCTTCCATACGATCGATGTCTTTAATAGTGATCTTGTAAGGATTAAGCTCCCTTCGCCTGCGCCTTCTCGATATACGGATAATAATTCTAGCGGCGATGACAATCATGATGGCTGCCACTATGGCATAAATTACGGCCAACATTTAATTCCTCCCTATTCTTTGAGTCCCGATATGTATGCTTGCTTGCGTATGAAGGAATCCTGTGTTCCGAAATCAAGAAAATAATAAGAACATGCATTCTCCTGCTAAACAAATTATAAATGGACTGCTTCGAAAGGTAAAGTATAACAACTACAGAAGCAACAACGCTTCACGTTATGTTGGAAACTGGCTGATTTTGACAAAATCACATGTTAACGGATATCGTATAAGATGAAAAACCTAATCCAGGAATACAGGAGGTATGCAAAATGGAATACACTTATCTCGGAAGAAGTGGTTTGCAAGTATCCAGACTCTGTCTCGGTACAATGACATATGGTGCCTGGGATATGGATGAGAGCAGCTCTCTGTCTATCATTGACAAGGTGCTGGGTTCGGGGATTAATTTCATTGATACGGCAGATACATATGGTAAAGGAACGACAGAGGAGATTATTGGCAAGGCGCTTCATGGAAGACGGGATCAATTCATCGTTGCGACCAAGTTTAAAGTACGGACCGCCGAAGGCGTCAATGGTGAAGGAGCCAGTCGATATCGCATTATGCGGCAGGTAGAGGCAAGCTTGAAGCGACTGAATACGGATTACATCGATTTGTATCAGATCCACCGCCCGGATCCATACACTCCGCTTGACGAAACTCTTCGTGCGATGGATGATCTCGTTACTCAAGGCAAAGTACGATACATTGGATGTTCGAATTTTGAAGCTTGGCGTATTGTTGAATCCCTGTGGGTCAGTGAGAAGATGAATTTGGAGCGCTTTGTCACCAATCAGCCATCCTACAACATGTTCAATCGTTATATTGAACAGGAGATCTTACCTGTCTCCGAGCGGCATGGATTGTCAACATTAGCTTACTCTCCATTAGATGGGGGCTGGTTATCCGGCAAATATCGCAGCGGACAACCCCTTCCATCAAATTCTCGCGGTGAACGGATGGATACAGAAGCTCCAGTGAATCGTGATAAGCTGGCTAAAGTGGACAAACTCGCTGAAATTGCTGAGGCCAAAGGAATTACACTCGGTCAATTTGCTCTTGCCTGGCTGCTTCATCGGCCAAGTGTGATTCCCGTAATTGGAGTTAGAAATGAACAACAGCTACATAGCAATCTTAAGGCACTCGATATCAAACTTACGGAAGAGGAAATAAGACGAGTTGAGGAGATATCCCCTAGTCCTTATATCGACTTTTCTCAAGACGGCAGCTTCTGGTTTGACGAGCCCAGGGCTTATCGATTCAAGTAAGTTCCGACTAGCAATCCGTCCAGCTCTAAACTACTAAATATATTACAGCCCGAGCATATTCTTAATGACGATAAAAATGACGGGGATGAACAACGCTGGGATCATATTCATCGTTTTGAAATGCTTGATACCCTTAATGCTGAGCCCGGAACTAAGAATAAGCACGCCGCCTACGATCGAAATTTCGGTGAGCAGCTCGGGCGTAATATAACCAGCTACCGCACCTGCGAGCACATAAATTAATCCCTGCCAGCAGAACAGCACAGCAGCTGACCAGGCAATTCCAAAGCCAAAGGTGGATGCCAGCACCATGGACGTGATCCCATCTAACATTGCATTGGACAGCAGGTAAGTATGATTACCGTTCAGTGCACTTTCAATAGGTCCCACAATGGATAATGTACCGATACAGAACAGCATGATCGCTGTCGTTAAACCTTCTGCCAGATTCCCTTTCGAGATGCGGGATACTGCGCTTTTGAAGCTGCTCTCAAGATTCAGCCTCTCTCCAATCAGACCACCTACCGCTAGACTGACGATGAACAGTACAGGATAATGACTGTCAGGCAAATATTTAACGATGGAGCTAATGCCAAGTGCGGTAACAGCCAGCCCCATCGCCTGCATCAAAATGTCCTGGTAGCGCTCCCCGACTCCCTTCTTAAATATACTTCCCAGTGCACTTCCCACCAGGATCGTTGCTACATTTACAATCGTTCCTATCACTTGATTTCCTCTCCTATTTGGGTTTTTGTTAAACACAGAATAAACCCTCCAGTTACTGGAGGGTCAATGTTATTTTACAGGGATCTGTATTTCGGTTACAAACTTGGACGTATCCTGCGTAAGACCATAATCGATATACGTAATCTCTAGCCCATCATCCATGATACGATAGCCATTGTCTGCAATGTAATCCATCAGCTGTTCATAATATGGGGCTGCATCCTCATGTGTACCTGCAAACCGAATCGTAATATTCATACTTTGAGGAAGAAGCTTCTGTTCTATATGAAATGGCTTACCCTCTTCCTCAACAACGACAAAGATCGAATCATACTCCTCAAAGCGTCTTGCAATAAGGCTCTCCAATGCAATGGATAGTCCTACTTTTCCCAGAAAAATCGTTGATTTCATCTTGGTTTGATTCTCCAGCATACGAATCGGCAATTCTAAATTATCACTCTTATGTATCTTATGCTTCAGGACTACAATCGCTCTTTCGGGCAGCTCTATCTCACGAATTTTATACAGCTCATTCACATTGGCTGCATCCTGGATTTGATGAATTCGACTTTCTATCTTTTGCTTAATTTGTGTGAACTCATTGATTTTATCTACCGTTCTTTGATGCTGTTCCTGAAGGAGCTGCAGGATATGATCAATATCGCGATGATCGAGAAACTGCTTGATTTGTTTGAGCGGAACGCCGAGTGCCTTCAGATAGAGGATGGTATTCAGCTGTTCAAATTGATCTATTGAGTAATAGCGATATCCCGTAGTGGTGTCCACGGACGCCGGTCTAAATAAATCTATTTCGTCATAGTACCGAAGTGTACGAATGTCGATCTGAAAGAGCTTTGAAATCTCCCCGATCAGGAACAGGTTGTCCATTTCTGACTCGATCCTCCTATTTTCTCTGTAAATCAATATATCATAGTTTGAAAATCGAGGGAAAACAATAGGCATGGGCTTAAGCGGAAATTCCAATGTAAATAAAGTATCTCAAGGGGGATCTAGATTAATTTTGTCATCTTCTAAATGAACTTTTCGTATTGACGAAAGGCTGAACCATAGCCCACATATTGCTAATCCAACTAGCGGAATCCATACAGCTGTGGTGAAACCTAGATGTTCAGCAAGTCCTCCTCCTAGTGGAGCTCCAATAACAACAGCACTACGGTTAATAGATCGAAGTGTGGCATTCATACGACCTTGAAGGTGAGGTGGTGTGACATATTGTCTGTATCCCATTTCAAGAGGTCCCTCAATCCCCATCGCAAATCCATAAACGAACTGTCCTACAATCACATACAGGAGGACAGTGAACTGGGACTCAGAATGGTTAACTGTTGAAGCTAGAGCCGTCAACATAACTGCTGGTGCATAAAGAATTCGAGAAAAAGTGATGCCACGTCCAACACCAAATCGTGTACCAACGATATGAGATAGTGAGGTCCCAACAACTGCACCAACACCGGAAGCACTGAGGATATATCCAAGAAGTGTAGCATTAAGGCTAAGATCAATTAGATAAAAAGAGGTTAGTATTGTCATTGTCATACTATGAAAGAGGAACCATAGATGGGTATTCAGAGCAAGTGTGCGCAGATATGGATGTTGATAAACCCATCTCAATCCTTCCTTAATTTGCTGACCAAGAGGCTCCGTATTCATTCTTTTTGAGAATGGATGTTTAATTGATATCAATTATACTCCTGAAAACAAATACGATAAGGCATCAAAAAGAAGGGCAAACGGTGCACTCACGAATGAAACAAGTCCACCTCCAATTGCTGGACCACTTGCCTCCGCGACGGCTGAACTTTGTTCTAACCTTGCATTTGCACGTGTTAATAAAGGACGAGGGACCAATTGTGGCACAAAGGACTGGTAGGCAGTATCATTAAATAGTGATAATACACCAAACAAAACTAAGAGGGTAATTAGCCAACCAATACTGATCATTCCTGAAATAGACATTAAACAAATAAAGATTAGAACAATGCCACGTCCTATATCTGTTATGACCAATATAGTCTTCCGGTGAAAACGATCAACGAGAACACCAGCAATTAATCCTAAGAGTATGTAGGGAAGCCACCTTGATGCTGAAACCCAGCCTAAATCTACCGCACCCCCTCCCAAATGTTCAACCACTAATACCTGAAGAGCAAGCGTAGTTATATATGTACCAAAACTTGAAGCTGTAGAAGAAACCCAAAAACGAACAAAATCTCTGTTCTCCCTTAATTTCATCGGAATTGCACCTCATTTGTCATTTATTAGCTATCCAATATTTTTCCTTAACCTCTTAAATTCCCTTCTTGAATTATTATACATTTATTCTTTGATTAAAGATCGTAAATAACTATACACAAACCTAATAGCAAAAATAGCAAAAAAAAAGCAAGCGCCTTTAAGCGCTTGCTTCTTCCTTCCTATTTTCTTGGTTTATCAGATGCTTTATTCGCAGCTTCTTCCAATCGACGATATCGTCTCAGATCTGCTTTCCTGATCGGGAGTGGTTCCTTCCTAAGCAGCTTCACAACAGCGATGATTAGGAGCAGCAATATTACAGTGAATGGTAAGGCGGCTATCAATGATGCGGTTTGAAGCGCCTCGAGACCGCCGCTGTATAAGAGAACCCCCGCGATGGCAGCCATCAATGTTCCCCACACCACCTTCGCCGTCATTGGCGGGTTCAAGCTCCCTTTCGTTGTCATGCTGGACAAGATGTAAGTTGCCGAATCTGCAGAAGTGACAAGGAAAGTAAGGATGAGCAGAATAGACAAAATGGACATGACCGTTGAGAATGGCAGCTGTCCAAAGAGCTGGAACAATGCCGAAGTAACATCCTCGTTAACCGCTGCCGCGATGCCTGTGGATTCATGAAGATCGAACCAAATCGCCGTTCCACCAAAGGTTGCAATCCAGAGACAGGCAATGAGCGGCGGTACGACCATAACTCCTACGATAAACTCTCTGATCGTTCTGCCTCTGGATACTCTTGCTACAAAAGCGCCTACGTACGGGGACCAGGCAATCGCCCAAGCCCAGTAGAATATCGTCCAATCTCTTACCCAAGTCCCCTCAGTATAGGGCTGCAAGCGTAGACTGTACGATATGAAATTCGTTATGTAGTCACCCAGTGCCAGCGTAAACGTCTCCAGAATAAACACCGTCGGACCAAGCGTAAATACAAATAGAAGGAACAGCAGTGCTACACCCAGATTTAAATTACTTAGATACTTGATACCTTTGTCCAGACCTGTCGTCGATGAGATCATGTACGCAATAAATATAGCAACAAGTATTCCTAATTGAATAAGCGTACCGTTGCTGGTTCCTGTCAAAGTGCTTATTCCACCGCTCATTTGCATAACACCTAGTCCGATGGAGGTCGCAATCCCCATAACCGTAGCAATGACAGCCAGAATATCAATCGTTTTCTTTACTGCGGGTTTATTACCCGTAACGGGCTCCAGCGCTGTAGATACAAGTCCATCCTTCTCCTTACGAAATTGAAGGAATGCAATGACGAGACCAACGAGCGCAAATACAGACCATTGACTGATTCCCCAGTGAAAGAAGGAATAGCCCATGGCAACGCGTGCAGCTTCTTCCGACTGTGATGCCACGCCTCCAAATGGCGTATCAAAGAAATGGCTCATTGGTTCAGCTACGCCCCAGAATACGAGACCCACACCGAAACCGGCTGAGAACAGCATTCCGATCCATGTAAAAAAGGGATACTGCGGCTTTTCTTTCTCCCCGCCTAAGCGGATCGTTCCATACTTACTGGCAGCCACCCAGATGAGGAACACGATAATAACGAAAATAGACAGCAGATAAAACCAACCAAAATTATTGGTTGTTAAATTGTACAGCATGCTTGCTGTGTTACCGAATGCATCGGGCATTAAGGCACCCAGTACAGCAAGGAGAGTGATGATGATAGCTGAAATGCTAAATACCTTATCTCTCATTAATTTTCGAATCAAAAATCCCACCTCATACCTATTTATTTATCAATACCTCTACAGTATTGCTATTTAAACCGAATTCCATGTAAATAAACGGTGTACGAGACTTTTTATCTTCAACTACAATGAGCAACATCTTACAAGAATCACAAGCTTGGTTATAATATAATGACATCAGCGAGACAGATTATAGAGAGTTGGTGCAGCGAGTGGCTCAAGAAAATAGGACGGTTTGTTATGATACAGATTTGGAAGTGGAAGCTTATCGATTTGAAGGAATTATGCAAAAATTCCCTAACCATTTTCATGATTATTATGTATTGGGGTTTATTGAACAAGGAAAGCGTTACTTGGCTTGTAAGAATGAAGAGTACATCATCAACACGGGTGATGTTATTATCTTCAATCCTTATGATCCCCATGCATGTGAGCAAGTTGATGGCAGGACGCTTGATTACCGCTGTATAAATATACAGCCTAGCATCATGCAAAAATATGTATTTGACATTACGGGGAAGCATGAAACACCCTATTTTAAGCAACCTGTTCTGAGAAATAGTGAAATCGCAGATACCTTACGCGATCTGCACACAATGATTTCCGAGGACCAATCTGATTTTAAAAAAGAGGAATTACTCCTATTACTTATAGAAAATCTCTTAAGAGATCATACCGAGGAGTTCATCCCTTCATATGAATCCTGTCTTCGCACAGAAATCAAAACGGTATGCAAATACATCGATCAAAATTTCGATCAAACGATTACCCTTCAAGATTTATGTAAGCTCACAGGTCTGAGTAAATATTATTTACTCCGTTCGTTTACCAAACAAAAAGGAATTTCTCCTTACAGCTATCTAGAGACACAACGCATTATTCATGCCAAAAAGCTTCTAGAGCAAGGAGTTCTCCCTATTGAGGTGGCTATTCGTACCGGGTTCAGTGACCAGAGCCATTTCACAAATTATTTTAAAAAGCTCATTGGACTTACGCCAAAACAATATATGAGTATCTTTACCGATCAAACATCACAAACCGTATTTACGGAGGCTAAGGCATAATGATACAGCAGCAAGCCAGATCAACAGGACATATACTTGCCATGTTCACGATCTTTATATGGGGCACTACTTTTGTTTCTACCAAGCTTCTGCTGTCTGACTTCAATCCGATTGAGGTGTTATTTTTACGGTTCCTTATTGGTTATTTTATTTTGTTGCTGCTCTACCCTCGAACGGTTAAAACGAGCTCAATAAAGGAAGAACTATTGTTTGCAGGTGCTGGATTAAGTGGAGTAACCCTTTATTTTCTCTTGGAAAATATCGCTTTGACCCTAACTCTTGCAGCAAGTGTAGGCATCATCGTTTCCATTGCACCCTTTTTCACAGCTTTATTTGCACATTTTTTTCTGGAAGGCGAAAAACTTAGCGTATCATTTATAGTAGGATTTATCATTGCTCTTATCGGTATCCTATTGATAGGATTCAATGGCAGTTTTGTGCTCAAACTAAATCCTCTCGGTGATTTCCTAGCCATCCTCGCGCCTATTTTTTGGGCAATCTATTCCGTGCTTATGAAAAAAATCAGCGAAAGGAACTATCATACTATCGGATCTACACGAAAAGTGTTCTTCTATGGTTTAATCTTTATGCTGCCGACACTGCTTCTATTTGATATAGACCTAAGCTTTTCAAAGTTAACCGAACCAATGAGCCTGCTGCATTTACTTTATCTTGGTATTGGCGCATCCGCACTGTGCTTCGTGACTTGGAATCGCGCAGTGGGCATTCTAGGCGCAGTCAAGACAAGTATCTATATTTATTTCGTCCCCGTCATTACGGTCATTGCTTCGCATTTGGTATTGAGTGAGCCCCTTTCCTGGGCCATAGTGATTGGAGCAGTCCTCACTTTGGTCGGTTCATTTATTTCTGAACGCAGAACAAAGCCTCAATACAGTAATCATTAAAAAAGGATGGATCGCTTGAGGCCAGTGGGCTTCGAAAGATCCATCCTTCTTCTATACAGTTCATATTAGTTTGTATTACTCAGCCAGTTCTTTAATTTCTTCATCTGTAAGTGCCTTATTGTATACGTTCACTTCATCGAGGCTGCCGTTTAAATACGGATCTGCCGCATAACGGCTCTTGCCAAGATACGCATCGGTCGTGGCGAGCTCTTTCGGATTAAAAGTCATCTGATCGCTCGTCGTTACGACCTCGCCGTTCACATACAGCTTGCCTGTGTTTCCTTCAAGAGTAACTGCTACGTGCGTCCATTCATTCACCGGAAGCTTCGCAGGTGCGAGAAGACTTTGATCCACTCCATTATGGATGGTAAACTGCATCACTCCCAGATGCTGAGAAGGTGTCAGGAACATATGCTTGCCCAGCCCATTGCCAAAATCAAAGACTCGCTGCCAATCTCCCCCGCCGTTCCAGTATACCCACGCTGCAAAAGTGAAGTCTTCAGCATCTGTGACTAACTCAGGTACTTCCACATAACCGTCGGTACCATTGAATTTGATGGCTTGACCTTGTTTGCCAGATCCTTGTGGTTCAGCCCCACCAATCAGTGTACCATCAAATCCGTTGCTGCTGAGATCAGGAACCGATTGTCCCAATATTCCTTCAAAATCATACTCGACCAGCTTCGGGCCTTCGATTTCTGCAAGTACCGTGACGTTAAACGTTTTGGTGTCCTGTACTTTACCTTTTCGAATCGTTGCTGTAAGCTTCACTACTGCATTATCCTCGCCAGCGGCGGGTCTTGTGACGATTCCAGCCTTGGAGAGGACATCTTCATTCGAAGAAGTCCATGAAATCACACTATCTCTGGTTCCACTTACAGGAAGTGCAAGGTTCTGATATACAGCAGAAGTATTACCTAAACTGAGGTCTTTCTTAACTGCTGCAACAACCTCCTTATCCTTCATTTCCTCCATTTGGCTGCCCCATATGGCGACTCCGGAATCAGATAATACGCTGAAGGTTACTACATTTTTCTGGGCCAATTCGTCCCATTCATTCGTGAAAACCCCTGTATAGGTAACGCCATCTGCCTTAAGTGTTGCAGTCCCGTCTTTATCCAGGCTCCAAGACCCCTTCACATCGCCGCTGATCTTGCCGTTCTTCTCCAGCGTTACAATAACGGATGTTTTGAGCTCTGCTGAAATGTCTTTGCCGTGATTCACAATTTTATAGCTGCCTGCTACTTCGTTCTTCTTCACTTCCTCCTGCTGGATATCCGTATAGCGGTATGGCGCTACGACTGGCCATCCTTTGTCATTCATATACATTTCATGGACGCGAATCTCGTGCTCTTCCCCACGACCTGGAAAACGGGTATGGAAGAATAGCAGATGCTTGCCTGTCTCTTCATCATAGTATGCTGAATTGTGACCTGGAGAAATATAGCCAAGGCCTGTGCCTGCTCCCGGATCTCCAAGCGCTCTCGTGAATTGATAGTTTCCCATCAGCTTCACACCAAACGGTTCAATTGTCCGATCATCAAACAGAGGAAGTTCAGGATTTGCTTTGACCTGAATCATATCATTTCCTTCTGCATCCACATACGGACCGTCCGGATTCTTGGATCTCGCAACCCTGATGTTATATCCGCCTACCGCATCCAGCCCGCCAAAGGATACAAACATATAGTAGTAATCGGTTTCAGGACTATATAAAATGTACGGACCTTCGATCCGGCTGTGGTTACCGCCCATCAGCTTCTTGCCGTAGCCTTGTCCTGGCAGCTGTTTACCGGTTTCGGGGTCCAATTTCATGATGAAAATACCACCTGAATAAGATCCGTATACCATCCATAGCTTCCCGTTCTCATCGAAAAACACATCCGGGTCTACCGCATTCGGATGAATGGTGGCATCGTAAATGGTTCCATCCTCACTCGGCTCGCCCCACATGCCGGATTTCAGCATAATTCCTTGATCAACATAAGGCCCTTCAATATGATCCGCTACCGCTACACCAAGTGCAGATCTTGGAGAATCCCCTTTACAAGCATTGTAGTACATATAATAACGTCCATCTTCGAGCTGAATAACATCGGCTGCCCACAAGGTATTCGTCTGTGCCCATTCAAGCGTTTCCTTGAGTTCTTCTGTCACATTTGGTATCAGCTTATTGCCATCGGCAACACCCGCTGCGACCATATCCCAGTTCGTCAGATCATCTGTCTTCGCAGCAGCAAGATGAGAACCGAACACATAATAGGTATCATCCACCTTGATTACAGATGGGTCATGCACCGAGCCCTCCTGAAACACGGGAGCTTTACTGG
The DNA here is from genome assembly GCF_000732325.1 of Paenibacillus sp. TCA20. Taxonomy (GTDB): domain Bacteria; phylum Bacillota; class Bacilli; order Paenibacillales; family Paenibacillaceae; genus Paenibacillus; species Paenibacillus urinalis. The sequence goes on along the minus strand of NZ_BBIW01000005.1, from coordinate 74,760 downwards.
CAGGCTTCTCCCCTTCTTAGCCGTATCCACTTCTGGACTCGCATACCCTGAAGCTCCAATAACGCTGCATAATACCGTGAGTGTAGTCGTTAACACGGCGGCTTTTTTGCTAGCTTTGAGTAAATTACGCAAAACATCCCTCTCCTTTGCATCAAAAAAAGTATGAAACTAGAGTCAACGTAAAACGCTTACACAAAGAACCGATCGACGTATGAAAAGACTGAATATGAGGTATGTACATCGACAAATAGTTTACAAATATATAAATATATTTAACTATTTGTTAAATAATAGCACCATCTGTATGCGTATTCAATGGCTAAATTAAACATTGTTCATAAAAGTCTGGTGGTACGCATTTCTGAATTGGGTCGGTGTCATATTTACCGTTCGCTTAAACAATCTCATAAAATACTTCTCATCTGGATAGCCCGATTCCTCGGCTACTTCCTTTATGGACAGGCTTGTCCGAGTCAGCAGCCCCTTCGCCTTCTCCATCCGTATTTGATGAATATAGGCGAGCGGACCCATGCCGGTATATTGCTTAAACATTCGAGATACCGAGTCCTGATGATAATTGAATTTAAGAGCAATCATATTTACAGTCAGCGGCTCAGCCGCGTGCAGCTTCGTCCACTCCATCATTTTGACAAAATGTGATTTGCCTTCGGTCACCCGTGTGATCTGCTCTGCAAGCCGCTGCAGGGTAAGCTCGGATATTTCGATAAGGAGCGAGGTCATCAAGTAATGTACACTTTGCTTCGTATAGTAGCTTGAATTGGCTACGTGCAGAATTTGGTTGACAATAATATGGATCCGGTCACCGTAAGGAGCTGAAGCATACTGCGGAAGATATAGATCAGACACGGTCCAAGCCAGCACGGGCTCTGAATGGATCGACAGGCTCTCTTCTTCCATTTCAGATGAACTTAGAATCTGTGGCGGCTTCGGACAATCAAAATGGAACCAATAGAACTTCACACCAGGCTTAGATGCTCGGTATCCCCTGTGCCGGTGTCCGGGCTGCAGCAGTAAGATGTCTCCCCGGCTGATCTCATACTGTGTATCGTCTTCCTCAATATATACCTTCTCCTCCGCCCCGATAATGAGCTCGTAAACACCCATAATCCGGTCCAAATGAATCCACTCCGTTTCAGAAATAAATTCCCCTGCCGCCAAGAAATGCACAGGCTGATCCCCATTAATCTTCAAATAATTCATATGCGTACCCCCAAGTAGGTCTGTCGGAAATGTCCACCTTATGTAACCGTAATCTACCGACAAATCAAGTGATGAATGGTAATTTAATGATAAAAATATACACTTGCTTCTCATTGCTGGCAAGACATAAGGAGAGAATGACATTGAAAGCTGCTGCATTTGACCTGCACCACGTCAGAGTGGATGCCGGTCCTCTTAAACATGCGATGGAACTAAATACAGCCTACCTGCTGAAGTTGGATGCGGATCGTTTACTATCTCGTTTTCGTGAGTATGCAGGACTAACACCAAAGGCTGCTCACTATGAAGGATGGGAATCCCGAGGTATCAGCGGTCATACCTTGGGACATTATTTGTCCGGATGTGCACTGATGTATGCGTCAACAGGAAATGAAGAGCTTAAACAGCGTGCTGATTACGTCACTCAGGAGCTAAAAGTATGCCAGGACAGTCACGGCAACGGCTATGTATCCGGTATCCCGCGAGGGAGAGAGTTGTTCGAGGAAATTAAAGCCGGGGATATCCGATCCCAAGGGTTTGATCTGAACGGCGGCTGGGTTCCGCTCTATACGATGCATAAACTGTTTGCCGGACTGCGTGATGCATATACCCTTACGGGTAATCAGCTAGCACTGGAAGTTGAGATTCGGCTTGGGGAATGGCTTGATGATGTCTGTGCCGGACTTACCGAAGAGCAGATGCAGCAAGTGCTGCACTGTGAATTTGGCGGAATGAACGAAGTGCTTACCGATCTCGCTGAACATTCCGGTGATAACAAGTTCTTTAAGCTGGCTGAACGCTTTTATCATGGAGAAGTACTAAACGATATTTCTGAGGAAAAAGACACGCTCGCCGGGCGTCATGCCAACACCCAGATCCCCAAAATTATTGGAGCAGCGAGACAATTCGAAGCTTCTGGAGAACCGAAATATGCGGATATTACCCGCTTTTTCTGGGATCGCGTTGTTCATCACCATTCCTACGTTATCGGGGGGAACAGCTACAATGAACACTTTGGCGAACCGGATCAGCTGAATGACCGGCTTGGGGAAGGCACATGTGAAACCTGCAACACTTACAACATGCTGAAATTGACCAGACATATGTTCAAGTGGGATGCCCTTGCGCATTATGCAGATTATTACGAGCGAGCCATGTTTAATCATATTCTTGCTTCTCAGAACCCGACGGATGGCAGCGTCTGCTATTTTGTATCCCTGGAAATGGGTGGACAAAAATCGTTCAACTCTCAATTCGAGGATTTTACGTGCTGTGTAGGATCAAGTATGGAAAGCCACTCTTTATACGGGAGCGCCATTTATTTTCATCAAGATCGAAATTTGTTCGTGAATCAATATGTCCCGTCTACGGTTCAATGGAAAGAGCTAGGCGTGACCCTACAGCAGGAGACCCGCTTCCCTCAAGAAGCGACAGGCCGCTTAACGGTCCATACGGATAACGAGGTTCAGTTTACACTCCAAATCCGCTGTCCTTACTGGGCTGAGAAAGGCATGAGCATTAAAGTAAATGGTGAAGCCTTACCAGTTAACGCTCCGTCTTCTACTTACATTTCACTCACTAGGAAATGGCAGGATGGGGATGTTGTAGAATATGACATTCCAATGAGTGTCAGAGTGGAAGTCATGCCGGACAATCCTAAACGTGTTGCCTTCATGTACGGTCCGCAAGTGCTGGCTGCAGATTATGAATATGCGATGAATGTCAAGGAACGTGAGCTGCCAGCGGTACTGATCGGTACGCCTGAAGATATCGCAGCCCGCATCACGCCGGCCGGGGAACAACTCTATCATCTGACTGACCGTGGCTCTGATGTTTATTTCAGACCGTTCTACTCACTCTACGATCATCGTTATACCGTCTATTTTGACGTGTTCACACCGGAAGAATGGACGCAGACCGAGGCAGAATATCGGGAAAGCGCAGCCTATCAAGAGAGGCTGGAGGAGATCACGATCGACTTTATGCAGCCTGCTGAAATGCAGCCGGAACGGGATCATGAGTTTGAAGGCGAGCATGTAAATCTGGGCAGAATCTACAATCGAAAATACAGAGATACATGGCCGTCTGGCTGGTTCTCATTTGAGATGAAGGTCCATCCGGATGCTCCGGTTAGCCTTGCAGTTACTTATCTAAAAACATCTGATCCAAAGATTCGCTTCCACATGGAAGCGGACGGAATAACGCTTGGCCAGGGCTTGCTTGAATCTGAGGAGCTCAACCAGCTGGAGACATTCATATATGATCTGCCTGAGACGATAACAGCAGGTAAGGATAAGATTCGCATCCGATTTGTGGCAGCGGGCGGATACAAGGTAGCACCGGTAGCCGGCGTCCGTACCGTGAAGAGATAAACGCTCCTGCCAATATAGAATTGGTGAGCATAACCCTTGAACACACAGAATAAGTGAGAAGCCATTATGTAACATATTCCGGGGATTAATTAAACGAACATAAACATAAATGGCTCGCGTCCTACTCCATATTGGAGTCAGATGCGAGCCTCTATATCTCTTTCAATGTTGAATTGTAAATTGATCCAGCAGTTGACCGTCCACGTCATAGGCTTGATACGTCAACGTTTTCCCCGAGATCGAAATTCCGGCATAGATTTGCTTTTTATTTTGAAAATGCAGCTTATGATAGAATTGATCCTCTTTCAGCTTGTTGAATTTGGGTCCGCTGGCATTGACTACGACATAGATGGCACCTTCGTGATCTCGCACCGTATCGCTTCCATCCCCGGTGACCCTTCCATTCTTCACAGGATGTGAACGTGAGTACACATGATTGTGACCCTGGAGCACCAGATCCACCTTATATTTGTCGATAATGCGAGACCAATCCACCAGCTTTTTCGTAATCGTGCCGCCATAGATGGGTCGATGCATCACCATGATCTTCCATTCACAATGAGTTCCTGCCAGGTCCGCTTCGAGCCATTTCGTTTGCTGCTTAATACACTTCTCCGTATTTAGTACCGCAATATGTAAGCAGCCGTAGTCAAAGGAATAATTCGTCTGTGTTCCCTTCAGCGCTTCAGCTCCATTCTCTGGAAGATGGAAATAGGAAGCATAACGGGCTGCTCCGATGTCTTTGATATCATTATTACCAACGACCGGAACAATGGGCGTCTTTCCAATCCAGAACATGCTGGCATTAAAAAAATGGCTCCATGCGCTCTTCTTCGCTGCTGTTTCAACCAAATCTCCGGCGTGCACAACGAAGTCAGGATTTGCAAATCGGGCAAACGCCTGCTTCATCGTATTCTCCCATAGACGAAATTCATTCACTTTATCCGCCTGGGAATCCGTCACATAAATGAATGAGACCTCTGATATCTCTTCCGCTGCCGTTGTAAAAGTATGCGGTTCGCTCCAATCTCCCTCGCTGCTGTCTCTTACTCGATAGCTATACATTGTGCTCGGCTTGAGATCAGCTGTTACGACTCGATGGACAGCGATATCCTGACCCTCTAATCTGAGGGCAGAATGGTTGGCCTCATAGCTCGTAACAGAGCTGTGCTCGAAGTCTCCCACATTCCCCTTTGTAATTTGCAGCTGAGCATCACGGCTATTCGGATTCCGACTGTGCCAGGTAAAAGCCCTGCTTGTAGACGGATTATCATGAACTGTCGTTACAATCTGCACCGAAGTCTTACGCGCTCTCGATTGTAAAATCGACGAAAGGATGTTGTAGCCACAGATTGCAGCCATAGCTATTAGAATGATCCACATTATCGTATTCAAGCTAAGCACCTACTTTTCGGCATCCACCTGCTCCCTCCAAGGAGCAGACCAGCACCAGTCTGTTAAACATTTACCCGGTTCGTCTTAGCTCTCAAACGCATTGAAAATATCATTAACAAGTCTTCTTCTATCATTTTCTTCTCATAGTGCGAATCAGCTCTTTCTGCTCCGCACTAACTTGATAAGATTCCGTTATTTTTTGCAGAGCCTTGTTATAAGTGAACTTATCTAGTGAGCTCTCTAACAGATATTTCGTGCTTTGCTCCGGCATTTTGATATAACAGATTGATATTGCCCAAGCAACAGCCATCTGAACATAATATTCCTCGCTGTGTATGGTGTCGAGCTTCTGCAGCACCTCCTCAATGTATTCTTCATCAACAAAGTAAGTGAGAAGCATCACGACACCAAAACGTACATGATAGGTATCCTCAGATGACAAATAAGGGGTAACGAACTCCCATACACGCGCTTTGTTCTTCTTCGTTATCTTCAGTCCGCTGCAAAAGCTGTCACAGATAGACCAATTCGTAATCTTGGGTATAAAAGCAGCTACATATTCCAGCAACTCGTCAATATCAGTCTTGATGTAGCCAAGAACCATTGCCTGAAGCATCACCTCTTCAAAATACTCGTCATCAGCCTGTTTTAGATATGTACGCCAATCGCCTTTGGCAATCGTCTTGGCCAGCTTATGCAGCTCAGGGTGTCTGACACCGAGAAGGTTCGTAATATTCGGTATAAGCCGTGCTGTAAACTGCTGATATTTCTGATCGGATAAGGCAAGCAGTTGTTCCTTTAATTGATTATTCATGGATATTCTAAACTCCTCTTCATTTCATCTATTTCTACTCAAGTCACTCACTCCGCAATTATAGCACATACGTTCGTGTTTTATCGATTAAGATTAATTCAATAGGCTACTTCATAGTTCATATGAACCAGGTATAAAGTTTTAAATATTTTGGAATAACCACCTATTTATTATAGGTATATGGTATTATATTCATTAAAAATCCAAAGAGAAAACGTGGGGGTGGATCTATGTTTGATTGGATAGGATTCAAAAAAGGGTTGCCGTTATGGCGTTCATACCAATTAAACAAAAATCTTAAGAAAGATGTAGAGGAAATCTTTGAAGGAATCGCAGAAACAAGAATGAACATTCTGATATCTTGGACGGAGGATTATTGGCGCCATCTGGAGCAGCTGCTTACGCAATTGAAATCTGTGGCAGGCGAGTCTTCACTCTTTGACAACGATCAGATGAGCAATCGGAGCCAATTGTTTGCTCAGACCTGCGGCCGGGCAACGGACATAACTGAGCTTTTTCTACTAGATAGTAATCATCAGGTGATTTACTCCACTTACGAATCGCATATTGCTGCGAAATATTCGGAAGCCCATGCTTTATGGGAAGGGATCTCATACGTATCCTCTTCTGATCATCAAGACAGGAAATGTCTATTCGGACCTTATCGAGATCCGCTCACTCTACAAATCGGACCTCGCTCTTCCACTTTCCATGATCAGATGACTCTATTGTTCATTGAACCGATATGGCAGGATGATCATTACATGGGCTCTCTCTGCGCAAGAATCCCCAATGACGTGATCGGTGATTTGATTCAAAGAGAATCAGGACATATCTATCCGGATTCCGGTGATAATTATATTTTTATGGCGAGACCTGAGCTTAATACGAGTATCCTTCCTGGAACAGCTCTTTCTCGAAGCAGGTTTGAAGATCATACCTTCACCCATGGTGAAAATCTGAAAGACGGCATAAGCACCGACTGGGGAACGGTTTCAGTAAAGGAACATACGGAACTTGAATTAATGTTCACTGATCCGTCTACGAACGAGCTTCACCCCGGTGTCGCAAATACCATTCGTTATGGCAGTAACTTATTTGTGGAATTTCCAGGTTACTCAGACTATCGCCATATCCCTGTCATAGGCAAAGGTGTTACCTTTCGACTTCCTCATTGCCCCGATACTTGGGGGATGATGTGCGAAGGCGATCTAGAGGAAGTCTACCGGATACGAAGTATAGGATACAATCAATTGAAACAACAAGCATTGTTAGCAGTCATGGGTTCGATTATAACCGGTGCCATTACGTATTTTATAGCAACCTATTCTTCGATTTGGATGGGAGCTCTTCTTGCCGGAGTCATTCAGCTGCTCTCCATCCTCACGATCTTCACAATCGTACATAAAAAAGAAACTACGAAAATTGTCGCAGGACTAAGAGATATTACCCGATTCATACGAATAAATGCAGAAGGTAAAGGGGATTTAACTCAGCGTCTGAAACCAAATGAGTTTGGAAACGATGAAACCCGTGAACTAGCCAAATGGATTAACAATATGATTGATTCCCTTGAAGGCATCATGCTAAGAGTAAAAACTGCGGCGGCAGATGTATTATCCAGCCAGCATACGTTAAATGAATCAACGAAAATAACAGCGGGCTCGACCCAGCGAGTGAATCAAAATGTTCAAAACATGATTCAGCACACGCTTGATCAGCTTCGCGATATTGACGTGGCTAAGGAAGTGACAGGTCAAATGCGTACCCAGCTTCAGAAGATCGAACTGGACGCATCCAAGGAAATCGCCATCGCGCAGTCTGAGGTCGAAAGAATCGGGGATAAAATGCAGCAGATTCATGAAAAAGTGGAAGATACAAACCAATCAATCCGAACATTTATGCATACTACCGAGCAAATTCGCAGTGTAGTAAGAGCGATTGAGGAGATTTCGGAGCAGACGCAGCTGCTTGCCTTAAATGCTTCCATTGAGGCAGCCAGAGTCGGAGAGCATGGTCGAGGTTTTGCTGTAGTGGCTTCTGAGATCCGTAAACTCTCCGAGATGACCAACGAATCAACTGCAGAAGTGCATCAGATTATTAAAAACATACGTGACGATGCCGTTCAAGCCTACAAATTCATGGATGAAGGAAGCCGAGTTGTTCATGAAGGGAATGAGTTAGTATCCGCCGCTATAGAGCTATTATCAGCAGCTTCTGTTGAAAATGCCCGCAAGACTCAAGTCGTAGATGAAGTTGTGATGCTGATGGAGAAAATCGCAGGCACCAGTATTGAAAATCGAGCGATATCAACAGAGGTTGAATCCAAAGTTATGGAACTAATTCACGAAATTAAGAATGTACGACACACCTCCCAAAATGTAGAAAGCACCACTCTTCTGCTCGATCAAATGGTCAGCCAATTCAAACTATCTGAATCACGCACTCGTTAAATGTGGTCATCAAGACGCAAGAGATGAGATCACAGCAATCATTACAACTTATCTCAACAGCATGCTGAGAACGTAATGTATAGACAAATACACACATTTGGGCCTCCTTTAATACAGTAATAGCAACATAAGGAGGCCGAGATCAATGCTGATGTTTGATAAAGAAAATTTAGAGCATGCATCACCAGGTGGCTGGATGGAAGAAGCTTATCGTTTTTTCTCTGCGAAAATGTCGGATACCGACCACAAATTCCCCTGCATACCTGCAACCATTGGATATAAATTGAATCATTTCCGCTATGTATTTCTTAGTGATCCCCGAACACCACAAGCTTCGGAGCAATTGGCAAAGAGCCTTGCTGCTTATGGAGAGCAGTCAAAAGAAATCGGCAACTATACTTCTCTCATTGCTATTTTCGAAACCCCGGCAGATCTAGTTGAGCATTACCATGTAGAAGATTATCAGGGTCTGTTCTGGGATGTGCTTAGTAAAACGAGCGCGCGTGATGAACAGCCGTGGCCTGAGCAGATTCCGCAAGACCCGGATCATAACGTGTGGGAATACTGCTATGGTGATGAGCAATATTTTATGTATTGTGCAACTCCCGCTCATCAGCGAAGGCAAAGCCGGCATTTCCCTTACTTTATCTTTGCCATTACCCCTCGCTGGGTGCTTACCGAATTCAATAAGAACATGTCGGCCGCTGCTCAAATTAAGAAAAAGATTAGAGAAAGAATTACCGAGTATGATGAAATCGGTGTTCACCCAGATTTGAACTTCTATGGCAGTGAGGACAATTTTGAATGGAAGCAATATTTTCTGAGCGACGATGAACAGCCAGCTACGGGTAAATGTCCGTTTGCCCATCTGCATATGAAGAAAATTTAAGATTTTAGTAAACAGTAGCGCTCCAACAAAGTTCAATAAAATCACTCTCTTCCCAGCGCTGCTGTCACTACAGATTCGTCTGATAAATTCTCAGATATACTCTTATTAATTCTTACAATAAACAAATAAGCAGAGCCCTGTTATAACACAGCACCCTGCTTATCCTATAGGTTCTTTTCATCGTTACAGCTATTCGTTACAGTGCTATTTTATAGGAATCCATATCTCTGAATAGCAATCGGGACTGTAAGGATCTTGATCTGTATAGTACTCGAACTCAATGAAGCCTGATTGCACGTATCCGCTAGAAGGAAACCACTCAGTATAAATTTGCTTCCACACCTTCTGCATCGCATCAGGCATAGGACCAACCACTTCAAATACAGCCCATTTCGCAGCTTGAATTGTAAGCTTTGACAAATGCTCCGGAGTCTGCCCCCGATAATCCGCTGCAATCCAGTAGGTCATCATTTGTTCTTTCTGCTGCTCCTCATTGGACACGCAGACACCGAGCACTCCCTTGATCTCTCCGTTATTCAAGCCGAATAACTGGTCATTAATCCCGTTCTCATGCACTTCTTTCCACATCTGTGGAATCATCACCATATTGTCTCCATTAGATAGTGAAAAATCTCGATGAATACCTACAACATCAAAAGCGTCTTTTTCTACAATTCTGTACTTCATCGGTTATGCTCCTCTCAAACTCACCTGGATCACCAAACGGTTAAATGAAATAAGTTGACTACTCGGCTTTCTCGCTTCACTCGGAGTAATACCATGCTGCCTGCGAAAAGCTTTGGTAAATGCTTCGGGAGTGTCGTAGCCGTATTTCAGAGCAATATTAATCACCTTGCTGTCCGTTCTGCTAAGTTCTTGTGCTGCCAAGGTTAGACGTCTCCGCCGGATGTACTCGCCCACAGAAATATCCGTCAGGTAGATAAACATAGGTTGAAACTGATAAAGTGATGTATCTGCTTGTTTTGCAACCTCCGTGATATTGATCTCCTCCAGTATATGATCTTTCTACCGATAACACATAAAAAGCCCTCTATTGAAACGCTGATTAAGCGCTTGTAAGAGGGCTTCCGATTAAATCATTATTCTACGGTCGCCGGGTCCATCCACATAATCTCCCACAGATGTCCGTCTAAATCTTCGAAGCTTCTTCCGTACATAAAGCCATGATCCTGAGGTTCACTGTATGATCTTCCTCCTGCTGCTATAGCCTTGTCCGCTATCTCGTCTACCTGCTCTCTGCTATCTGCAGATAAACAGAGGATAACCTGTGCAGCGGCTTTTGCGTCTGCTACCGGTTTGCTGATAAAGGATTTAAAACGATCCTCTGTCAGCAGCATCGCATAGATTTGGTCACTGATAATCATGCTGGTAGCGTTCTCATCAGTGAACTGTTCATTGAATGCAAAGCCGATAGAAGAGAAAAATTCAATTGAAGCGTTTAAATTCTTAACAGGCAGGTTCACAAATATTTGTTTGGATTGAAGAGCCATAATTCACCTCATCGATTAGGATGATCAGATCATACCATTTTTTTACTATATTGGACATCCTTTTTTGAATAATTCGCCTGCTTTTGGTTCAGTAAGATCCCTATATACAACCTGAACGCCTTCCGGGAGAACGGCTCTGTCCGGATGACGTAAAACTGCCCTAACATTTTTATCCATTTGTACAAGTTCATGAACAAGATGTCTTCCTACGTCCCAGTCGCACCGGTTACTAGAATCGTCATTTATATCTCCTCCATTTATTGTTGATGGATATAACGGGATTGAATTTCAGATATGACCTTTAATAAATCTTCTATCAGCTCGTTTGGAGATAGGATCTCGTCCTTCGATCCGTAATTTAAAATTATCGAAAGCGCGTTAGGCCGCATCCCGACAGGAGAAGTTTCATTCCTTAATACTTGATCAAGGGCATGCAGACTCCAATCGCCGTATCCTTTCTTGTCTCTTGCAGCTTCTCGCTCCGCAACCATTTCCGGATCAGGACATAACACGATGAAGTAGAAGGGACGGCTTTGCATATACGATAAGAATTCATTCAAGACTTTCCCAATTACGACATCTTGGACTATTCTTTATTTTGTATAAAGAGTGATGGGATCTTACCCAAGGGAGTAAAAGATTATAATAAATTTTCTATCCTTTGATTCCCGAAAGTGTTACTCCTTCAATGATGTATCTTTGCCCGATTACATAGACGATCAGAACCGGAATTAGGGCAATAGATGCACCTGCCATCATTAGCGTCCAGTCCGTTGAATACATCCCTCGATATAAATTCAACATCATCGGCACGGTAAACTTCTCTGGACTGTTTAGAAAGATAAGAGGATTAAAGAAGTTGTTCCACATGCCGAGAAAAGTAAAAATACCTAAGGCAGACAATGCCGGTTTAATCAGCGGCAGCATAATTTTAGCATAGATGGTCAGCCTCCCTGCGCCATCCACTATCGATGCCTCCTCCATGTCCTTTGGTATTCCGCGAAAGAACTGTCTCAGTAGAAAAACGCCAAACGCGTTCAACAGCGCAGATGGGATGATGATGGCGAGATGGGAATCCAGCCAGCCGATATTTTTAAACATCAAATACAGTGGAATAATGGTCACCTGTCCAGGAACCATCATAGTTGCGAGAAACATGACGAACAGAGGCTCCCGCAGCGGAAATTTGATTTTTGCAAAGGCATATGCTGCCATAGAACAAGTAATAAGCTGGCATAGGACAACAATGACGTTAATGTAAAGACTATTGAGATAAGCTCTGCCAAAGGGCAGCGCAGTGAGAGAATCCCTGAAGTTGGTCCATACAAACGGATCAGGAATCCATTTCGGCGGAACGACAAACACTTGGGACAAGTCCTTCAAGGAGCTGAGCAGCATCCAGACAAAAGGCAAAGCCATGATACAGGCGCCGATGATTAACACAAAATGAAGCAGCAGCGTACTGATCCTGAAGCCTTTAAGCGGCATTCGTGGTTCCTCCTCTCATAAGATGGGCCTTCTAATCCTCATAATGCACCCAACGCTTCGACATTTTCATTTGGAACAATGTAAGGGTAAGGATGACGATGAATAGAATGACGGCCGCTGCCGTGCTTTTTCCAAAAGTAAAATCAACAAATGCCATTTCATAAATATGATAAACCATCGTATAACTGGCTTTTGCTGGTCCGCCCGATGTCATGACAAAGGACTGGTCAAAGACCTGAAATGAGCCGATAACGGACATAATGGTTACGAAAAAGGTGGTTGGCGACAACAGTGGTATCGTAATGTACTTGAGCTGCTGCCATTTACTTGCCCCGTCGATCTGCGCGGCTTCATAGTATGTGGGCGAAATTCCTTGAAGACCCGCCAGAAAGAGGACCATATTTCCTCCAAGCCCCATCCAGATACTTAGCAGAGCGATAGAAGGCATAACAAATCTGCTATCAGTCAGCCACTGCGGTCCCTGTATGCCGAACCACTCCTGTAAGTACAGATTGATCAGGCCAAAATCCGCATTGAACAGCCACATAAAAACAACAGCAACCGCAACGGACATCGTAATATTAGGCATAAAGTAAATCAGTCTATAAAAGACCTTGCCCTTCACCTTGTTCAGTCCAACCGCAACAAGCATCGCGAGAACAATCCCTGTCGGTACTGATAGAATCGTATAGTAGATCGTGTTGACGACAGCGATCCGAAATTCTTCATCCTTCAGCTGGGAAGCAAAATTGGCAAATCCGACAAACTCTTTCGTTCCCATGCCGTCCCAGTTCATCATACTGATGGCAAAGGCAGAAACTAACGGAATCAGGGCAAAACAGATTAAACCCAATAATTGCGGGAAGATAAAGAAATATCCCCACAAGCCGTCTTTCCTTCTGTTGGTCCATGTTGTTCCCGAGGACATTTCACCCTTCGGAGATGAAGAGGGTAACGAAGGTCTCGGCAGCTGCAAGTTCACTATACAGACACCTCCTTAGCTGGGTACATGATCAATATCACTTGCTCTTATATTCGTCGATCTTCTGGTTCGCCATCGTCTGAATATCCATGAGAGAAGATTCCAGCGGCTGATCTTTCAGCCATAGCGCCTCGAACTTGGAGGCGATGTCCTGAGTTAATCCTGGAATACCCGCCTCAGCAGGAGTAAGTGCATAACCCACCTCACGTGCATCTAAGAACAGCTGTGCATGCTCAGGAAGGTTGCCCTCAAGTACAACTTCATCAACCCCTCCAACGGATGGAACGGCATTACTACCGCCTTGCAGGCGGAATTTTTGACCATCGCTGTTGAGATATTCGGAGAAGAACTGAAAGGCTGCCTCTTTGTTCTTTGAGGCTTTATTAAGCACGAGATAGGCAGTGGCTATCCCTGCCGGCTCGATTTTGTTGCCGGTGTTTGTCGGCCATGTCACGACATCATATTCCAGGCTGGCATTTTTCTTAAACAACGGCAGGTACCAGCGCCCAGCACCGACAAAGCCAACTTGGTTGGACATGAACATTGCATCTCCGCCTTGTCCTTTGGGAAGGGTGCCTGAGAACGTAATATTCTTTACTCTTACGTTATCGTATAGAAACTGAAATGCTTCCTTGGAGCGCTCATCCGTTGCTCCGATAAATTGACCATTCCCATCATAAATCTGGCCTCCGTTCGAAGTAACCCAGCTATGATAAGTGTTCCAGCTGTTATCCAATACGTATCCGTATTTATTGCTCTCACGAATTTTGGTCGTCATCTCCTCAAATTTGTCCCATGTCCATTCTCCGCGCCCCTGCAACTCTGCAGGCAGTTCCGTTATTCCCGCCTCCTCAAGCACCTTTTTGTTATACCAGAGCACCATCGGATTGCAGTCTACGGGAACACCATAGGTTTGTCCGTCCCGCTGAGCTGCACCCCATAACCCTGGAAAGTAGTCCTCCTCTTTAATCAGGCTGCCTTCCGCCTCCATAAGCGGTGTAAGATTCTCAATACTGTTGTTCTCAATCAATTTAACGATAAGTCCATCTCCGGCATAAAAGATATCCGGGGCTGTTCCTCCTGTAAGCTGTGTCAGAATTTTTTGGTCGTACTCACCGGGGATCGGAATAAATTCTGCCTCAATGTCAGCATGCGTGCTGTTAAATTCTTTCGTCAGCTCCTGATACCGGCTGAGTTCTCCCGGGTTGCCCCAGCTTGCCCATTTGATCTTTACCTTTTCCCCCGACTCTCCGTCCGATCCTTCGCTTCCTGCTCCGCTGCATGCTTGAAGAATTGTGGAGAACAACAGCGCGAGTACAAGCATCGCCCCTCTAGCCTGTTTTCTTGTCATCATTTTTCCCTCCCATGAATTTTAGGTGCTGAATGTAGATGACTTCACTACGAAGTATTTTTTGTAAGCGCTTTTATTATAAATCGGGTTGAACTATCCATTGAACGGGATATGTTCCGAAAGAGTGTGTTGGATTCCGATGATTCATTTGCGATACAACCCTTGATATTCAGCAGGAGATATGCCGACCCATTTCTTAAATTGTTTGCTGAAGTGCTTTACATCATTGAAACCGGACATTTCTGCTACCTCATACACTTTGAGCGAGGAGCTTCCCAGCAGGTGTTTAGCATGCCCAAGCCTTAAATGAATCAAATAATCTATGAAGGTATGCCCGGTTACGCGTTTAAACATCTCACTAAAGTAATTACGGCTTACGGATACGTGACTTGCTACTTCTTGAAGTGAAATACTTTTTCTGAAATGGGTCTCTATATAACTGACTGCTTGGGCCACAATTCGTTCATGGATGGATTCTTCCGGAGACAGAGCAGTAGATAACGCTGCGACAAGATCACGATAATCCTGTTTGACAATAACGATCACTTCATGAACCTGCTTTAACCGATCCAGCTGCCTGATGTGAGCAGCAATTTCGTGCTTTGCTCCCTGCTGAACAAACAGGCTTAACACTCCTTCCGCCTCTGTGATTACCCGCTGCTTGCTGTTTGAGCTCATCCAGCACCTGCATATATTCTCGAGGATTTCCTCTCCTTTGCTATACAGGCCAGAGCGGATCATGTCGGTAAATTGCAATATCGATTCCTGGTTATTTGCTGAATCTGCAGGGTAATCCTTTTCCATTGTTTCAGCAGTCAGCACCTTTCCTGGTCCAGTGAAAAACGTCGCGGCAAGCGCTGTTCTCGCCTCTTCCCATGCAGAACGAATCCGGTGTAAAGGTGGATGCTTCCTGCTTATTCCAATAGTCAAATTGAGTTCTGAGCTTGAGAAATCCCGGAGGCTGCGCTGCGTGTCTATCCACTCGGCCAGTAAAGGGATCTTCGCCGTATCCTCAGGCAAATAGATTACACATTGATGAGAATAAGCAGTACAGAAGATGCTATTCGGAAACACCTCATACCATCGCTTCTTGAGCTGTTCTAACGAAATATTGGAGCCGTCAGTGTCTAATACAGCCATCCGAAATGGTCCTGCAGTCATCTCCGTATGAAAGGCTGTTGAGGCAACTATATCTTCTGACAGTGCCTTGTACAGCAGGTGCTCTTTCTTTTTATACGGCAGCAGGATAGCCTCCTTCCTATATTCGTTTAGTATCCGAAGGTTTTGTTTTTCCTGGTGCATTTTTTTTCGCAGCTGATCAAGGACAGGGACTAACGTGCTTTCAGTTAATGTTGGTTTCAAGATATAATCCGAGGCACCTAGCCGGATTCCTTCCCTTACGTATTTAAAGTCACTATGGCAGCTCAACAGCAGGACTTGAACCCAAGGACACAACTCCCTGGCTGCACGGGTTAACTCAAGCCCATCCATAACCGGCATTGCAATGTCCGTAATGAGGATATCGATGTCTCTGCTCTCGACCCATTTCATCGCCTTAGCACCGTTAGCTGCTTCACCTACGACTTCATAGCCATGCCCTTTCCAATCAAAGACCGTCCTTAGTCCTGTTCTTGCTATTTTCTCGTCATCAACCAACAGCACCCTGCACATCCAAATCTCCCCCTTGGCTGGATAAGGTAATCTTCACTTCGGTTCCGGCCCCAATTCCGCTTCTCATTTGCACGCCATAGTTATCGCCGTAATACAATTGAATGGTTTGATGCACATGCCTGACTCCGATATTCATCATCCCTTGGTTAAATCGTTCTCTGTCCCGGTTCAACAGCTCCTCCAATCGATCACTGCTCATCCCAACACCGTCATCACGAATGAGAATTGTTAAATCCTTTTCGTTCAAAGCAACCTTAATCTCGATACGGCCTCCACTGTCCTTTGGAGCAATACCATGAAAAATAGCATTTTCTACAATAGGCTGAAGCAGCATACGCGGCAGCGGTATTTCCCTAAGCTCATCCGGACAGCTGATGTCCAGCTGAATCTCATAATCATATCTGTAATTTTGAATGATCATATATTTAGTAAGCAGATCCAGCTCCTCTCCCAGCCTTATAAAAACACCGTCGCGGGCTAAGCTCCCTTCGAGAAGCTGTACAAGTGTTGTTATCGTGTGATCGACCTCTGTCGTTCGGTTCAGCCTGGCCAGCCATCGGATGGAATTCAGTGTGTTATAGAGAAAGTGAGGGTTAATTTGGTAGCGGAGAGCCCTGATTTCCGCCAGTTTCTTCTCTCGCTCCTCTCTTGCGATTTGTTGAATGAGGATATCGATCTGTTCAATCATTTTGTTAAAGCTCTTGCCAAGCTGTCCAATTTCATTGCTTCCTACATCCGGACTTCGCACACTAAGATTGCCCTCTTCTCCTTTTCGCATCAAACGGCTCAGCTTCACCAGCGGATTTCCTATTTTTAAGGTGACAAAATAACCCATTCCTATTGCAAACAGAAGAGCACAGAGTATAATCCATACTGTGAATTTTCGAATACTTGCGGAATCAGCTGTCAGTTCTTCCAGCGGTACAATGCCGTGAACATACCAGCCGTTGTTCATTTTTTCAGGAATCATGAGAGTGCTCTTATTTCCACTGTGAAACTGCCTCATTTGAGCGGGGAGCTCCAGATCACTGATTTGCCCGTAGAGTGTCTTGTCCGGATGATAAAAATACTGATGCTCATCATTCGTGATGACCACATAACCGCTGTCACCAAACTGGACCTTGTCGAGCTCCGAAATCAGCACATTGCCCATCATTTCAAAAAATAAAATTCCGGTTATTTCACCTGTTTCCCAGCTGCGAATAGCCCGGCCAAATCCGAATATAGGAAAGCCCATACCCGCCTGTTTGAGGTACGATTCCTCCGATAAACCAAACCAGACAGAGGCTCCATTAGCCTGAAAAATCTGCTTAAACCACTCGGATTGCTCATGGTTGGGAATCGACATAAAGGAGTCGGCGCTGAGCACAGAATTCCGCTTTTTGATATCAAAAATATAAATATCCAGAATCTCAGGCGAGTTGATCATAATGGAGGTCAGCAAATCTTTTCCCTCTTTCACCTTAGCGGTGCTCTCGTATAATCCGGATTCCTGATCCTCCAATATGCCGTGGATAATTTTGCTGTTGAGAAGCATCATGGAGGAATCGTCGATTTTCTTGAAGAACATATTCAATTTGTCACTCAGCTGCGTTATCGTAAGAGACGCTACCTTGCTTACCTGCTCCTCTACAATGGAGGCTGATTTTTCATATGACAGGTATCCCATGATGATTACCGGTATGGCCATACCGATAAAAAAGAGCAAAAACAATTGAACAACGATGGAATGCAGTGATTGAAGGACTCTCTCGGCAAGCTTCCTCATATAAATACTCATCTCCTCTCTTCTTTTTGATAGCGCTTCCAAATGAAGTGAGTTAATATTACAGCATTCTTGTTTAAAAGTCGTCATTTTCTTTGGGGGAAAAACAAAACGCCCGAAGTCTAAAGTAATAGACCTCGGGCGCATCAATTATTTGTTATAAATTGCTTAAAGCTGGTCCCTCTATGGCATTTTGAAGCTGTAATTCCGTATACGCAATTTCCTGACCGTTCAAGAGCAGTACAATACGGTGAAGGCCGGGGTAATGGCGGCGTGTGCTCAAATCTGCCCAGCGATGGGTCCTTGAGCCGCTAAGCCGGGAACCTCCTTCTACTGTTTTGTCCGATAACAGAAATTTTTTGCGGGAAACCTTGCTTCCAGCCTTAACAAAATCAATACCGTATTCGATTCGAATACGAACAGGGGGACCTGTGCGAACAAGCAGCTCGTACCTGAGTGTTGTATTCTCTCCAATATTTATCGTGACAGGAACTACCGACACGGCTGCCTCCATAGCTAGCGGCGTTGTCTCTGAGGCTGAAGTGTATCCGAACAGGGCCATCACTTCCGGTTCGGCTGAGCGAATTAAGCTTCTGCAGGCATGTCTGACAATCCAATCCGTATGCGGATTCTGTCCCATCCATTCCTTGGCAATCTGTAGAACCAGCTCTGGGTGATCCTTCGCAATGTCATTCAGATTGTTGGCCACACTTTTACGAACATATAAGGATGGATCCGTCTTCAATTGAGTCAGTATAGGCAGGATTGGAGCGGGATCACGCTTAAATTCTGTCAATGCTTGTCCCCACGGCAGTCTTGGTCTGCAACCTTCACTTGCGAGCCGCCGTACATGCTCATTCTCACTTGTAGACCAGGATCGCATTTGCTTCATCATCCGTTTAGGATGCTGAATAATAAACGGTCTTACCGCAAACTCAGCAGAAGAATGCTGCGTAAATGCCTCAAGTGCTCGCATGGACAGCTCAAAATGCTCATCGGCTTGACCGAATACCTCGACATAATCTGGTAGAATCAGATAAGGGAAACCAGAGCAATGCCGGTTCACTTCAAGTAAAATATCTATTGCATGTTCATATCGTTCAGGCAATAAAGTTCCAAGCACGTTAGTAATATGACGAATCCGAGCTTTCAGAGCAAGCTCCTCCCAATGCTCATTCATGACTTTATCTACGAAAGCTTCAGCCGGAAAGGAAGGATCAGCAGCTTGTATCGTTTGTCCGAACTCCATTAGAAAGGTTGGATTATATATTTTTTTCAACGGTTCTGCCATGTAATTATTCTCCTTGTCTTAAATGTACTATAGACACCACATCGAGAAGATTCTGTAACGCTGCTATTCCACGTACTTGTTCTTCTAATGCGTAATCATTGTAGGCCAGTGACTTTAGTGTTATTTCTTTCGCCTGGGCAATGTTATACTTCTCAAGATCCGCTAATACCTCACGAACAATGTTCAATGAATAGGCGGCTTTTTGCACAGTTCGAATGATCAGTACTCTTCGGATATCAGACGCATTGTAAATACGAAATCCACTATCCTTGTGTCGATCTGGAGTGATCAACCCTTCCTTCTCCCAGTGTCGGATGGCAGACGTAGATACATTTGCTTCTCTTGCTACATCCCCAATTGTAAAATAATTTCGATCAAAGAAACGCGGAATTTCCATCAGCTCATTTAATTCAAGTATTTCTGCCGTTTTTTGTACAGTTTCCTTCTCTGTATGTAGCTTTACCTGTGCTTGATTAACCAGCCATAATGCCTCCATCTTGTTCCCTCTTATAATAAGTGGCATAAGCTCCTTAATCAATTCCATACCAAATCCAGGCAAGAGCGCACGGATACATTGAAAATAGGCCTCATGCTCCACGGTATAAATTCGGTATCCATTCTTCTCCCTTTCCACCTTAGGAACCAACCCCCAGGATTCATAATGCCTTAAGGCACTGGTGCTAATGTTCAATTTCTTGGCTATGTCAATCCCTCTCATAAACTACTCCTATGAACATCTTGTTATTTGAAATTAAACCTCATGACGGCTTTTAAGTATAGAATACCCTTACTTCAGTAAAAAACATAACAAACCTTAGCATTTGCATCAATATTATATGATCTAAATGTAAGGTGAAATTTATCAAAATCCTAAGGAGTGAAGTTCAAAATGAAACATACGATCGTACCCTATTTCATGGTGCTGAGTGCATCCCAATTTATTGATTTTACCAAGTCTGTTTTTCAGTCCGAGGTCGTGAAGGTTAATAAGCATGAAGAAACAGGAGGAATTATTCATGCAGAAATGAAAATCGGTGAGAGCCTCATTTACTTTGCCGATACTTCACATGATGGCAGCTGCGGTCCAGGCGTATGCGGTGAGTTAAAAAATGACGGATTAATTCCAATTCAAATGTATATATATGTGGATAACGTAGCAGATACTTACGAGAAAGCAATCGCAGCTGGTGCAGCATCAGTGATGGAAGTGATGGAAGATGAAGTTGGCGGCTGCATGGCAGGGTTTGTCGATCCATTTCAAAACTTATGGTGGCTTCAATCGAAAAAGTAAAGCAGTACAAGAGCCATAACAAAAAGAGAAGTACCTGTCAAAGCAGGTACTTCTCTAGCCTTAATTCCAATGAAGCAAATATTACGCGTGAAATCTCATACCGTCATATACAGCTTCCACGTATCCAGCACGGATGACAAAATCACCAAAATGCTCTCCATCCTCACGCTCTTTAGCATATCTTGCGATGATCTCATCAAGCGACTCCAATATTTCTTTTTCCCCAATATTCTCTTTGTAGAGCTTATTGAGGCGTGAACCGTTAAATGCGCCGCCCAAATACATATTGTATTTACCGGGTGCTTTGCCGATGAAGGATAGCTCAGCCAGCATCGGGCGGGCACATCCGTTAGGGCAGCCTGTCATGCGGATTACAATCTCCTTCTCACGAAGTCCGTTACTTTCCAGAATACACTCGATTTTTTCCATAAGTGTAGGAAGGTAACGTTCGGATTCGGCCATCGCAAGTCCACAAGTAGGAAGCGCAACACATGCCATGGAGTTTCTACGAAGCGCTGAATAATGAAGCCCATCCGTCAAGCCGTATTCAGCGATCAGCTTCTCAATCTTCTTCTTGCTCTTCGGTCCGACGTTCCCAATAATCAAGTTCTGATTCGCCGTGAGGCGGAAATCGCCTTTGTGAACCTTGGCAATTTCACGAAGACCTGTCATCAGCGGATAACCATCTAGATCGACAATTCGTCCGTTCTGGATAAACAGGGTGAAGTGCCATTTGCCATTACTGCCTTCCACCCAGCCATAACGGTCACCATTATGATCGAAATGAAAAGGACGCGCAGGCTCCAAGGCATAACCAAGACGAGTGGTCAATTCATTCTTCAGCCAATCCAGACCCCGATCATCTACCGTATATTTGAAGCGTGCGTGCTTACGAACGGCACGATCACCGTAATCACGCTGAATCGTCACAATCTTCTCAGCTACATCTACCATCTGCTCTGGAGTACAGAAGCCGATTAACTTGCCGACCTGAGGATATGTTTTGGTATCTCCATATGACATCCCCATACCGCCGCCTGCGGTCACATTGAACCCTTTCAGCTTGCCATCCTCCACGATCGCGATATATCCGAGATCCTGGGAGAATACATCGACATCATTCGATGGAGGTACTGCAATACCGATCTTGAATTTACGCGGCAGATATACCGCACCATAGATAGGCTCCTGCTCTGCATCATTATCACGGCTGTCAATGATCTTCTCTTCATCAAGCCAGATCTCATGATACGCTCTTGTGCGGGGATCGAGATGATCACTAACCTTACTAGCCCAAGCATACACTTCTTCATGCACTTCGGATTGGTAAGGATTTGGGTTGCACATCACGTTCCGGTTAACATCTCCGCATGCAGCAAGTGTGCTTAGCAGTGCATCGTTTACTTCGCGGATCGTGCTCTTCAGATTCCATTTCAGTACACCGTGAAGCTGGAAGGACTGACGTGTTGTCAGCCGGATTGTACCGTTTCCGTATTTATGAGAGATCCGATCCATCATCAGCCATTGATCCGGTGTCACCACACCGCCAGCAGCGCGTACGCGCAGCATGAACTGGTAGGCTGGCTCCAGCTTCTGCTTGGCACGCTCGTTGCGAAGATCACGATCATCCTGCATGTAGCTGCCGTGATGCTTCATCAGACGATTATCATCTTCTGGAATAGAACCTGTAATTGGATCTTTTAATGTTTCAACAAGACTGCCTCTTAAATAATTGCTTCGACGTTTTATATCCTCTACATCGCTGTGGGGTGCATTTTGTGGCGGGTACAATTCATTTAGTGCCATGCTAGTATCTCCTTCCGGTATGAAAAGCCTTCCTTAGTAAACATCGCGTTGATATCGTTTGTCCTGCTGTAATCGAATCAGATAATCCGTTGCCGCCTCCATCGTCAAGCCGCCTTCCTGTACGAGAATGGCTGCAAGTGTGGAATGAACATCGTGCGCCATCTTCTTCTCATCTCCACAGACGTAGATGTAAGCACCCTCCTGAAGCCACTCGTACAGCTCACGGCTTCTCTCGAGCATCCGGTGCTGAACATATACCTTCTCGTCTGTATCTCTGGAGAAAGCGACATCCATCCGGGTCAGCACACCATCTGCCAGCCAGCGCTGCCATTCCACCTGATATAAAAAGTCGGTTGCAAAATGCTGATCACCATAGAACAGCCAGCTCTTACCCCCGGCTCCCTGCTCTTCTCTCTCTCCAATGAATGCACGGAAAGGAGCAACACCCGTACCTGGTCCAATCATAATAATTGGTGCATCAGGGTTCGCTGGAAGCTTGAAGTTATCGTTATTCTGTATAAATACAGGGAGTTGATCTCCTGGTTCAATTCGTTCTGCCAGCTGCACGGAGCAGACACCGTAGCGATCCCGTCCGTTCGCTTGGTAACGTACTGTACGCACGGTCAAATGCACTTCATCAGGATATGCACTTGGACTGCTGGCAATGGAATAGAGGCGTGCCGGGATTTTACGAAGCAGCGTAACGAATTCAGATGCGGTTACACCTCGTAGATCAAAGTCCTGGATCAAATCGAGCAGATCATGGTCATTGATATAATTGCGAAGCTCTTGTTCATTACCTGGCTCAAGTAGCTTTCTAAGCTGAGCATTCGAGGTCAGATTCACAATTTGCTCCAGCAGCGGCTTTGTCAGTACCGTAATTTCAAAATACTTCGTCAGTGCATCCTGTAAAGAGAGCGTGTCGCCTTTTTTGGATACCTGAATGATTTCTTCACCGTTCCACCCTGCTGCAGCAATGATCTCTTCTACGAGCAAAGGATGATTCTGAGGGATGATTCCCAAGCTGTCTCCTGGCTCATAAGTAAGTCCAGATCCTTCTAAGGACAGCTCGATATGTCTCGTTTCACGATCAGACCCGCGTCCGTTCAAATTTAGATTCTCAAGCACCTCGGCTTGAAACGGGTTCGATCTGGTGAACTCTGATTCCGTACTGGTAGAGGCTGCCGCACCTACACTACTGACACTTACCGGTGTTAATGTACTTGCCGCATTCAGCTCAGACAGGACATTATTCATCCATTCGGCTGCTGACTCTTCAAAGTCAACATCGCAGTCCATTCTTGGCGTCAAACGAGTTCCGCCGAGCTCGGCCAGACGATTGTCAAAATCCTTGCCTGTTTGGCAGAAGAATTCGTAGGAAGTATCTCCAAGTGCCAGAACAGAGAATTTCAAGTCATCCAGCTTAGGTGCACGTTTACTGTGCAAAAATTCATGGAAAGCGATCGCACTATCCGGCGGCTCTCCTTCTCCATGGGTGCTGACGACAATGAGCAGATTTTGAACCTTCTTCAGATTGTTTGGTTTGAAATCACTCATAGAGCTGGTTGTTACTTCAAACCCTTGCTCCTGAAGCTTCTTGCTGAATTTCTTCGCAATTCCGCTGCTGTTTCCCGTCTGGGAACCGAACAGTACGGTAATCTCTTTGCTGATCGCAGGTGCAGCTACTGCAGGCTGACCAGCAACGTTCACAGCCGGTGCTTCTAACGCAGATGTCGCAGCCACACCGCTTGCTTGAATCGCCGTTAAATAGCCGCTAAGCCATATACGCTGTGTCTCGGATAATGTAGGTAATAATCGATTTAATAGTTCCGTCTGTTCCTGAGTAAATGGGCTGTTAATCACTTGGAGTTCCAATAATATCCACCTCGGATGCTTTGATAATAATTCTCAGTAAGTTTATCAGAATTAATTTGTCTCTACTGAAACTATCACAGGACCAGAGAGTGGTCAATTAGATTGATCTTATGACATCTATCAGGTTTGCTGATAAAGGGTGTTTTTTCGTGAATAAGAGATAATTATCTAGAAATATGGTGATGAATAGAAAACTCTCCCTATCAAATAAGGAGAGTTTCTTAGGAATGCTTTACTTTTTAGATTTTTCTTTCATCTTAATTACAACAGCCGTCAGCGGCTCAAGTGTAATTGAAGTTTTACTAAGTTCAAACCCGGATTTGTCAGAAACCGCCTTAACTCCAGCTTCATCCTGATCCACGACAACAGTTCCTTTCGTAAGATCTGTGTCGAGACTAAGCGTTCTTGGGGTTTGATCCGCATTAACAAAAACATAGTATGTCCCCGTGTTATCCGTAGACTTATTTTTGTAGGCGATGATTAGATCCTTGCTGTTCATCTCCGGTGCCTTAATTAGAGATACATTCTTATCTACGAGAGATTCATCCCCTAGACGGAAGGCGTTGGTTGATTTCCTCAGTTGAATGAGTCCCTCCGTATACTCCCTTGTTACACTGTTAACCGGATATTTCTTACTGTCCAGTGCCTTATCCCAATCGAATTTGTTAATCGCATCTGAAGAGTCATAGGAATCGTGAATGAAATAGCCAAATACTTTACCGGTTTCATCTGACAAAGCGTGATATTTCTGCTCAGGCAACCCTTCACCATGCCACTGCTTCGTACGTCCGTATTCCTGCCCCGCGTGCAGAAATACCGTTCCCTGAGAAGTCAGCACCATCAGATTCCCAAGTCTGATTCGCTGATGAATTTCAAGATCATTTGCCGGTATGGACGGATCTTTCTTGATCGATTGTGCAATAACATCATACAGCGGGAGATTATCGTGAGCTTCAATATATTGCACCATATCTCCAGGATCGTCCGCTGGCGTGTTTGTCGGCTGGCCTTTGATATTGCTCATGATCAGGTTGATATCTCTTGCACCGCCAGTAAGGAATCTAGGCTCTCCTTCAGAACCGAATCCGGATTTTAATTCATTACGAATTTCATCGGAGAATACACCCACATCATTTGTCTCGTCCATCCAATCCTGGTCCGCACCTTGTCCGGCAAGTTCAGTATCTGCATTGGCTCCACTGAAGGTTCTCCAGCCCTCACCAATGAATAGCGCATTCGGATTCAGCTTGGCAGCTGCATCATAAGCTTTTTGAATAGAACCGGAAGTCGCATCCCCCATCATATCGAATCGCATTCCATCAATTTTATACTCATCAAACCAGTATTTCACCGAATCCACCATCAATTTCTCTGCCATTACATGATTCGTAGCCAGATTATTGCCGAAGCCGCCGACGTATGCACCATTACTGTCCTTCCAAGCATAGTAATTCGGAACGATATCATTCAGAAGATCAGCATTCGCCATGTGCGTATATACGACATCGAGAATGACACCCATACCTGCATCATGAATAGCATCAATCATGTTCTTAAGCTCTTTGACTCGAAGCTCCGGATTTGTGGCATCTTCGGAATACGCCCCATCAGGAGAGAAGTAATTGTGAGGGTCATATCCCCAGTTGTATTCGTTGCCTCCGGCAGAGTATTGAAGCTCCCTGTTACCCATCTTCGTCTCATCCCCATAGTACCAGGCCATAACCGGGAGAAGCTGTACGTGAGTGACGCCAAGTGATTTCATATAATCCAATTTGTCTTCTAATGCATTATAGGTGCCCCATCTGGAGGTTAGGTCATCTTGAATTGAAGGATCGGAAGTATAATCCCGAACGTGCAGCTCCCATATAATCGCATCCTCTCTATTTTTATAACCGTCAATCTTGGCATAGTTATAACCCTTCGGATTTGTTTTACTGAGATCAATGATGGCTGCTTTACCAACGACATCCCCGTCTTGACCCGCAGCGCCTGAGGTATCGACCTGGAAGGCTGCCATCGATTTCGCATAAGGATCCAGCACTTTTCGACTCTCGCCATTGTTTACAACCTCATATTGGTAGAAATAATTTTTAAGATCCTTCACGCCATGCTCTTCTGGTCGAACTACGGTCTTCCATACCCCTTGCTCTTGAAGGGTCAGCTCCTTGGATCCAATATGAACAGATGCATCCTTCTTATCGTATACATTTAGCTTTACCGAGCTTGCAGTCGGTGCCCACAGCTTGAAGGTGACTTTTTTCTTACTGTATGTAGCACCGAGGTCGTTACCCTTATAAGCATATAATTCATCAATAACACTCCAATGAAGCTCTGCCTTAACCGATATGCCTGCATACGTAATTGTAAGTGGAAGCTTGTTCAGATCAAAATCAGCTGTGATTTCTACTGTATTATTCTCGCTTACTTTGACTTCACTAGCTTCAACAACCGAGCCAGCCTGATCCTTAATGATCAATTCCCTGCTTACCGCATCCGGAGTAAGTCCTTCAGTTCGAGTAAATTTGAGCTCAATCAGGTCCTTGGATGTGACTGTAGCAGCTGTAACTCCTGTAGCCATCTCACCATAGGGTGAGACGTACACTTGATCATCACCTTCCCGGACCCATAAATGATCATAATGCTGAAGGAGGTTGAAGCTCTTATCTCCACCATCCTTTTCCTCGCCATTATTACGATTCACTATAAGAAACCCGAGCTTCGTGGCATCCTCTTTTAGCTCAACATCAATATAAGCACCATATTTATCGGTCTGTTCGTTAGTAAATGGGAGCGCGCCCTTCGGCCAATCTGTTGAAGGCGCTTTCACATCTTCCCATAACCATAATCCATATCCATTATAGTCTTGATCTGCACGAGAATAATGGATTCGCACGACATCATCAGCCAAGGGTACAGGTTCATACAGGAGAATCTCGTCTGATCCTTGTCCCAGCCACACCTCATTTATATTTGTTGAGCTCAGCTCTAGTATCTTATCTCCACCGTGCTTCTCCCCGGTCGTCCGATCTACGATGAGAAAGCCAACTTTTTTAGCATCTGCTCTGAGCGGAATATCTACATAGGCTCCATAAGCATCCTGCTGTTCTGCTGTAAACGGAATTGCACCGCTTGGCCATTCGGCTGATGGAAGCTCTACATCCTCCCATACCCAAACACCCAGATTCTCTCCAGTCCCGTCATAATGAATTCTTAAATTCTGCTCAGGTATCGACTGAATTGAATGATTCTCCTGAGCATCAACAGGCACGATCCATATGCTTGTCAAGACCATAACTGCAGCGATGAACACTGTTAATGCTGTACGCAAAGAACGATAATTGCGCATGAACATTCCTCCGATTCATATTGAAATGGAATACACCAAATTTGGTACCGTTTGCATAGATTGTCGAACCGTATGGATCGTTGTCATTCTAACTTCTTCCTGTTCAAGAATAGCGTAAACATACACCTCCGTTCTGATTAACGCAAACATTCTTCTAATTGTCTGCTTGTGGTTTTGTTCAGACAAGGAATTCCTTGCTTTATTTCCAATGAAACCGTTTGCATGATTATATTACCTTTGAGTCTTGATCATCGTCAACCACTTGTTACCCTTCTTCGCGATAAACAGTTCTTAAGAAGGATATTTTTTTGATATAATCATCTGAAATGATTCTAGTAACGAATGTATAAACTTAAGGAGACAGGAAGCAATGCAGCCCTTTACCGCAGAAGTGATTCGAGTCATTCAATCCATTCCAGAGGGAAAGGTAATGACCTACGGACAAGTTGCGGCTTTAGCCGGAAGTCCTCGTGCGGCAAGACAGGTTGTCCGGGTACTTCACTCGATGAGTGAGAAGCATGCCCTCCCCTGGCACCGAGTCGTAAATAAGTTCGGAGAGATAGCCATCCCTGAAGACGAGCAGCGATTGATCCAAGAGATGAAGCTCGAAGATGAAGGTGTAGAACTGGGACTTGACCGACGGATTGACCTATCCAAATATCAGGCCTGAAAAATCGAGAAAGAGGAGAATCCGGACCATTATCCGGAACTCCTCTTTTTATTAGGACAAGCGTTCGTTCAGAAACTTAGCGAATTCGAATGACGAATGTTTTCGTATTCGCTGCACCTTGATCATCTGTGACGATGAGCTCCACCGTATAATTTCCGCCTTTGGTATAGGCATGTGTAGCGGTGACTCCACTACCCGTTGCTCCATCTCCAAAATTCCATACATAAGAAACAATGCTGCCATCCTCGTCGTATGAATTTGAAGCATCGAAAGTAACATCCCGGTTACGCTGCGCTGCGCTCGGAGATTGAATGATGGCGACAGGGGCTGCATTTGGCGGAGCCGGCTCTTCCCCACTCTCTGTGACATATAATTTACCAAGTGCTGCAACTTCTGTTTCGTTACCTGCTGTATCCCATACTCTTACTACAATAACTCCGCCTTCGAGCCTCAACGATTCTGAGGTTGTATAGGTTCCTTCATAGTGTCCAGGAGAAGTCTCTGTGAGCGGAGCTTCATTGAAGCTCGATGGGGCATTGCCTGGCAGTTCGACACGGAATGATGCTGACAGACCTGGGCGGCTGTCGAAGGATACATACACCGCCTCTCCTGCTGAAATATGCAGATCCGAACTTGGTGCGAGATTCGTTATGACAGGTGCTGCCCAGTTTACTACTACTGTACGTGTAATGGTCGTTTCGTTGCCAGCCAAGTCTGTTGCTATTACAGTAACGACATTATCACCTGAGTTGATCAGAAGACGATGCTCGAAGCTTCCATCCTCCGTAACTTCAGCTGCTTCACCGTTCACTGTAACCGTATCAAGGTATTCATCATTCACTGTACCTCTCACGGTATAAGCTTCAGCGTTCGTCGTCTCTCCATCCTCTGGAGATGTAACAACAAGCTCTGGTGCAGCTTGATCAAGAGTTACCGTTACTGGAGTAGAAGGGTCTGTTACTTCATCACCCACCAAGACTTCAGCGACAAGAACGTTCTCGCCTGCATTCAGGTCGATCACCGCTTCAAATTGTCCCTCTTCCACCGTCGCAGTTGCTGCTTCTTCTTCCCCATTATAAATCGTCACTGTTGATCCGTTGGCATTGGAAGTACCTGTAATTGTAATGGACTCCTCATTCGTGTACGTATCTTCTGACGGAGAGGTGATGATTGGCGCGCCAATCGCATACTGTACATGCGCACGGATCATGTAATTTCCTTCCTCTAGAGGGGAGGCAGTCCATGCGCCACTGATCCGCTGCCATGCCCGTTCAGCGACTGTACTGCTCTCATCGGTTGCTAGTCCCGGTGAATAAGGATTCGCTTCGGTCTGCTCGTATACAATGTAAAAGTCTCCTGTAACCGAGACCGGTTCCGGGAACTCTACCGTTGTCCATTCATCATTTCTTAGTGCAGTACCGTCAAATGGACCTGCAAGCTCACGTCCGGGTGCTCCATCTGGTCCAGATGCATCATATACAGAATAACTGAAGGCTGTACCGCCTGGGCTCGGCCACTCTGTATTCCAGAAGAGGAAGGATGCTCCGGTTACTTGTGCCGCTTCTGATTCAGGACTCATTTTAACAGCCCACGCATTCCCTGCCGCATTCCATGCACGAGCATTCTCCGCTGTTCCGTCATCATATTTGATCTCACCTGCATAGCCGATGAAGGGCTTCAGATCAAAGTCATGCGTGACAGTATCGTTCGCAGGAACGGTTACTGCTGCTGTTTCACTATAGTAATCTAATGCGGAAATGGACAAAGTATATGTTCCTTCATATACCTGCAGAGTAAAGACCCCCGCTTCGTCAGTCCGTACAGGTGATACCTGTGCGTCTTCCATGACCATGACTACCGCATCTGCAATCGGCTCTCCCGTACGTTCATTTGTAACGGTGCCCGTAATCGTACCTTGTGGAATTTCTTCGAGCTGGAAGTTAACGTTACGTGTCTTGCCATCTTCAATGCTTACAGGAACCGTCTGTGGGTAATAGCCGTAAGACTCGACCTTCAAATTATAGTCACCGGCGACATGATTAAAGCTGTAACGGCCTGTAAATGCATCCGTACGAACCGATCTTCCGGTTTCGAGAACCGTTACCGTAGCAGAGACAGGAAGACTAAACAGTCCTATTTCTCCATCCTTCGATACGGAATCACCTTGAGTCGTAATCGGCTGCTTGCTCACAAAGTCCGTCAATACAGGGGCATTCTGTATTGCTTTAGCTTTTTTAGATTCAGTCTTTGTATCACTAGCTGTTGATTCTGGTGCAGATACAGCCAGCACCCGGACATCATCCAAATACCATCCCGCTTTTTGTACACTGCCATCCGTAGTTAATCTAAAGCGTACTTGAATTTCATTTCCTGCATAGCTTGTCAGATCAATAAATACAGGTGACCACTGTTTACCTTCTGTTACATTGGAGTAGTAACCAATCTCTGTCCAGGTCGTACCGCCATCCGTGGTTACTTCCACGTAGGCATCATCATAGTTTCTTTCGATTTCGTACCAGTGATTGAAGGTCAGTGCAGCCGTATTCTGAGAAGTTAAGTCAATCACAGGCGATACAAGAGAAAAATTTGAGCTTGCCAGATAAGTTCCGTTCAGATCAGTTCCCCAAACATTCGGAGGAGTGACCGCAGAAGCTGGACCCGGTGCAGCAGGAGTGCCCCGCTCCCATACATCATTCGTTCCCAAGTGTGTCCAGCCATTATCGTCTTCACCGTCAAATGAATCGCTGAATACAGTTTCTGGTACAGCTACATCAACCGCTATCTCATTGGAAGCGTCACTCTCGTTGCCGCTGTAATCTTTTGCTTTGACTACATAATAAAAAGTTGTTTCTCCTTCAATCGTAATACTGTCAACATAGGATGCTTCAGATGTCGTGCCAATCAGCTCATATCCCGTGTCAGATGCCACAGAACGATAAACATTATATTCCTTCAGATCTTCATCAGCAGGAGCACTCCACTCTAGCGATACGTCACCAAGTATTGAAGGTGTTCCTGTCAGCTCAGATGGAGCTGCTGGAGCCACTTCATCCGGAAGCTGCAACGAGAAGTCATCAATGTACCAGCCTTCTCCTTGAATTGAAGCGTCCGAGCTGAGAACAAATGCCACATATACTTTTTGTCCCGCATACGCGGTTAAATCTACATATTGGTTCGCCCAATCTTCACTGCTGCCCGTAACCGTCAGCAACTGTTCAAATTCATAGTCGTTCTCTTCTGTCGCTAGATACACAGTACCAAAATCACTGCCGTCTTCTAGCTCATACCATTGCTTGAAGGACAACAGGGCACCTTCAGGCGCATCTTCCAAATTAATTGGCGGTGCAATTAGAGCGGTGTTAGAATTCGGTGCATACGTACCCGTTAAATTTGTCGCCATTACATGCTCCCCAGAATAGGCACTTCCAGGTCCGCTTTCAGGAGTTCCCCATACCCAAGGATTGTCAAGATCAGGCAAGAATCCAACATAGTCCTGTTCAAAATTTTGGGAATAACCTGGTTCAATTCCTTCCAATACGTCTACGGAATGTACTTCCGTCTCATAACCGTTATTGCCATAGTCATTCACACGGATGTAATATTCAAGGCCTGGCTCCTCGATAAGTGCTGCAGGAATAACAGCTCGGTACGTACCATCAAGCGCATCTCCGGAAGTGAGTTCCGCTGGTATGTATACATAGCGGCTCATACCTTCTGTTCTTGCAAAAACACTGACTTCAGTAACGGATACATTATCACTGGCTTCAATGGAGAATCCGGCATCAAGTCCGGCATAAACCGATTCCAGAACAGTGTAATCCAGCTCAGGTGCAGTCAGGTCATCACCGTCGATGGTCACTCGACCCGTTACAGAACCGACACCTTGAAGGACTGAGCCAACCGCATCAAGTGCATTGACAATGCCGTGTCCATATCCGTTGTTAGGTGATTCCGGATAAGTGCTATCTGTTCTTTCTGTCGCTGTTTCTGTCAGAATATCCTCCAGATCATCGACAGTGAGAGAGCTGTTCGCTTGCAATAGCATGGCCGCAATGGCAGTTGTATGGGGGCCTGCCATCGATGTTCCATTCCAGCCTCCTTCATAACTGCCGCCTGGAACCGATGAGCGAATGTTCACACCCGGAGCAGAAACTTCAGGTTTAATCTCATCATACGGGGAGGGACCCAAGAGTGAGAAGTCAGCCAAATCTCCATTGATGTCCGTTGCACCTGTAGCAAAGGATTCCGGATAGTTCGCCGGATTAGCAACCGATCCAGGGCCACCAGGATTCGTCAATGTTGTGTTACCTGCAGAGAATTCGGGGAATATCTGGGCATCACGCCATGCTTGGACGATGGGTCTGAACCATTCATCAATACCTGCTCCTCCACCCCATGAGTTGTTCACCACATCTGGAGCAAGCTCTGGATGTAGATTCCCCTCTTCATCTACCGGTGCCAGCAGCCACTGAGCACCATCCAGAATGATGGCATCCGTGGTGCTCGGATTAAAGATACGGACCGCCATCCATTTTGCGCCGGGTGCTACACCAATCATATTCGTGCCGTCTTCTTCAGCACCTACCATCGTCCCCATTGTATGTGTACCATGACCGTCCGTATCGGCTGGAAGTGAGGCACCGCTATGAGGATCGTACCAGCTCAGCTCTGGATCAACGACATTTCCGCTGGCATCCAAACCACGCCATTTGCTGGCTAGGGCAGGATGTGTATAATCAACGCCGGAGTCCAAATTTGCGACGACAATTCCAGAGCCGTCAATTCCTTGCTCCCACACTTCGGGTGCATTGACTTGAGCGATGTTCCATTCAATTTCTGCCGGGTCATAATCAGAAGGTTCTGTATTCTTGTTCTGATCCGCTGCTGAGGCAGCAGAATCGCTGTCCAAATCATTCGCCTTCGGAGTCGAAGCATTCTTATCAACCGTAACTTCCTGTAGGAATCGTTCTTCATTTGGAAGGATCTTGTCAATGCCAGGCTGAAGGGCCAGCTCCTCCATCACCTCTTTGGTACTTGTAACCGCCAGTGAATTGACAATGAAATAGCTCTTGTATTCTTTAACTCCGCCAACTTCCTTCTGTTCATCCAAATATTTTTGGATCGGTATTTGTGTACGGGATGCCGTTTCACGCAGTGTACTAACCACTGAGGTACGAGCTGAGAGCTTCGCAGCTGCAGGGGTTGCTTTTTGAGTGGAAGCCAGATCCATTGCTTTCTGAGAAGCAAGCGCAGTATCCGCTTGTTCTGACATTTTGATCAGGTAGGTGACATATTTGTCTTCGTCAAACAGCTTATTTAGCTTAGAGTCTACTTTTGCAGTGATCAGTTCGGGAGCCGCAGTACGCAAATCGATCTTATCAGAAACTGAGGTCGTCGGTGCGGCCATAGCCGGACTTACGATGGACACTGCCAGGAGGAAAGCCATGCTTAATGAGAAGGTTTTTTTCGTCTTTTTCGCTGTGACCAAGTCTAATACACTCCTTTTAGATTAGAAATAGAAACGTATGAATTCCCTCCAAACAAATACACGACCAATTAAACGACGAGAAGATACGAATCAGAATTTGATTGGAGCACCACCTCCTTTAAGGGGTTAATAGAAGTGAATTCATAGACTTAAGCGTCTTAGATGGGAAAAAGAAGATTTATTTGAGTAGATTCAGGGGGTTAATCTATTTTGTATTACTGAGAGAGTTTAAAATTCTTGGAGATTGATGAGATTCTGAGAGTTTGATGAGATGAGAGTTAACATTTTAGAGGATTTATTAAATGAAAAGCTATTGCTTGTGAAGAGAGTATAAATCATAAAAAAAGACGGTTACAAGCATTTATTTAACATAATTTTACATTTGGTTCTTAATACTTATTTTACATAGGTCAATTAAGTATTAAGACGGATACGTCATATGACATGCATGTCACATTTTTCGATAAAATTCTCATAAAAGGATAAAGAACCGCGTGTATAGCGGTTCTTGAAGGAAAATGCGAATTGGGGCGTTGATATTACTACTTGGATAGAATAATAATGTCAATTTTGTGAAAGATGCAGGACGGATTATCCAGCATTTATTTTTCAGTTGTGATTTAGGTTGTTTGGTCTATGAAAAATACATTTTGACGCACAGATCAGCATGAATCAAAAACAAAATAGTACCATCTATGCTCGTGCAGCATTTCTTTCGTCCTGTTCGCCTGAATTCTTCCTATTTTATTTGTTGTTTATTAACAACTTAATAGGAATAAAATACTAATTGTTTCATTTTGGCGAATTAGTGCGAGTGCCTGTTTGCTGTTCGAACTTTCGGAACATGATTTCTGTACAAGTAATGAAAAGCTGCGAGCAGGAGGATATGCATGACAGCGAACACAAAATACATATTGCTGAATACCGATGCTTCCAGGTTTCCATTTAGTCCATTCCATGCACTCCTCGCTCCTTGATCAAGGAGTATACTGTAGAAGGAAGCGGCGATTGCGCCGGACATAAAATTAAGAGTCGAAACAAGCCCCATCCCTATTCCTATATATTCTGGAGCAAGTGAACGGGACACGCTGTTAATGAGCGAAATTTGAAGACTCATTTGGCTTACAGTACCTACAATGAGGATAGCTGCTATCCAATAATGATGAGCCCCTGCCCAAATGGACATCGCCATAAATGTAATGAACAAGAGACATGCCGATATCGAATAGACAAAGTGATTCCCACGGGTATCGACGACTTTTCCAATCCTTTTTCCAAGCAAGGCAGAACCGATCGCTGCGGGAACCAACATAAATCCGACGATTCCCGAGGAAAGATCATTGACCTGTTGCAGCAGCAGCGGGGTCAGAAATGGGAACGAGAACCCAATCCCCTGTACAAGAACCAGAATAACCAGCCCGATAGCATAGCCTTTCGATCGAAACAATTGAAGGGGTATAAATGGGACTAACGTCAGCCTTGAACGAACAATAAATAATATAAACAGGACTGACGCTGCTGAAAAATACAGTATGTTCGCTTGAGTTATCGACATCATAAGCAATACAACAAATAAGGCGAGCAGGCTTCCCCCGAAGTAGTCGATCTTATCTTTCTTTAACTCGCCCTTCTCTAAATACTTTAGGTAAAACGGTAAAGTAACCAGTGTAAGGATCGGCACTGCAAACAGCCATCTCCATTCGGCAAAGCTGACAATTGCTGCTGAGATGACAGGTCCTATTGCATTTCCAACCGCAAGTCCTGTAAAGGTAATCCCCAGTGCATACCCTCTTCTCTCCGGACTGAAATATCTGACAGGTATGATGGTACTCATGGCCGGCACTACAGCAGCCCCTGCCGCCTGTACGATTCTGCCCAGTACAACCATAGAGTAAGACTGCGCTGTAAATCCAACCAGCGACCCCAGAGCAAACATGAACAATCCAATCACAACTAAATGCCGCAGATGAACCAGGCTTACCAGCTTCCCGTATGTGAGCGTACCCAGCGCGTAGACGACGAGATACGCGGTGGAGACCCAGCTTACCTGAGCTACGGTTAATGAAAATTCAATGCTGATGTCCGTCAGCGCGATGTTAAACATCGTTACACTCATGACCGACAGCACCATGGTAAATGCTAAAATTCGAATTAGTCTATTTGCACGATCGGCTGCATCTTGTTGAGTCGGACTAACCACCTTGTCGTCCATTTCAGTTTTCCTCCCTTACTTCTCTTTTCTCCAGTTTATTCTTGAAGAAGATGGAAGAAAAATATATATTTAGCCATATTCTTATATACTGAAGTATATTAAGCTGTATATAATCGAGAAAAAGGAGCGAAAACGATGGAACTTTTGCAGCTTCACTATTTCCGTACTGTGGCGCAGCTTGAGCATATGACGAAGGCTGCTGAGCAGTTAAGAATTGCTCAGCCTGCGCTCAGCAAAACCATCGCTCGCCTTGAAGAGGATCTGGGTGTTCCTTTATTTCGAAGGAACGGCAGGCAGATAAGGCTTAATGAATACGGGAGATCATTTCTTCAGCGAGTAGAACTCGTGCTGTCAACACTTGAAGAAGGCAGAAGAGAACTTGAGGACATGGCTGGACTGAACCAAGGAAGGATTGAGATTGCCATTCAAGACCCGGATCGTATAGGAGAGCCTTTGAAATTGTTCAGTAAGAAGTATCCAAACGCCAAATTCGGATCATTCAAGCCACACATCATGAGATGGAGTCTTTACTAAATGAAGATCGGATTGATTATTGCCTGTCTTCCCTTCCGATCGCTGCATCGGATATCCAATCTGAATATCTCACGAAAGAAATTATTAATTTGGCACTCCCCCCAAACCATCCCTTCTCTGATCGTGACAGGCTGCAGCTGTCTGAAGTGAAACAAGAGCACTTTGTTGGTTACAAGGAAACTCATGCTCTCTACCATATCCAGAATGAATTTTGTCGTAAATCCGGAATTTCACCAAATTTTGTATGCCGGGTGGATGAACCCTCCATGCTGCTCAAAATGGTTGAAGCAGGGATGGGAGTCGCCTTCGTATCCTCCTGTATTCGTGACTGGTCTCCCCAGGTGCAGCTAGTCAGCATCGTTGATGAGCATTCCAAAGCCTTGTTTCGTTTAACCTGGCATAAGAACCGCTATTTATCGAAAGCGGCTCTAGCTTTCAAGCAATTTTTAATAGACTACTATATGCAGGGTTTGAATTTAAACGAGAAGCTGGAAGATCGATGGCAGAACGAGGAAAAAATCTCTTCGTCAAGATAAATAAAAGAGCTGGACCGTATTAATGACGAATACGAGCCAGCTCTATAAGAACGAATACACTCTTTTAATTAATAAATCCTTCCAGTGCAATAGTCGGTTTGCCATCTGCGTTCCAGGCACCCTTGTTGTATCCACCATTATACCCGGGGGTCGCTTGAGGTTCCCAATAGAATACACCGAGCCCTTTGCCTCCAGAAATATTACGCACATCATTTTTGATCTTTGTAATGAAGCTCTTGGCTGCCGAAGCCTGATTGTAATCCATACCGATCTCGGATATGACAATCTCTTTTCCATACTTCGATATCAACTGATTCGCATTCGTTATGGTCTGATTCACCTTGGTCGTCCAATCAGAGGCCGATGGATATAGAGACAGTCCGATGACATCAAAATTGGCTCCATTTTGAACAAGACCTCCGATATTCCAGTCGAGAACGGCCTGATCATGTCCGTTTGCCAGGTGCACGATGGTTTTCGTATTCGGACTGATCGACTTCACGGCATTATGCCCGGTGTTCACGAGCCAAGCATAATTTTTCATGTTTACGGAAGCTTTACCGTCATTCCATAACATCCCGTCATTTGTTTCGTTACCAATTTGAACCCAATCCGGTGTAACCCCTTTGTTCTTCATAGTATTCATCACATAAATGGTGTGGGACCATACGGCGTCCATAAGCTGCTGAAAAGTGTAATTTCGCCAGGCATAAGGCTTGTTCTGCTGTCCCGGGTCAGCCCACGAGTCACTGTAGTGCAAGGTCAGCATTACACTCATTCCCAGATTCTTCGCTCTAAGCGCGAGATCAGCTGCTTTCTCTGCATTCATATATCCGTTTACATAATCACTCATGTTGGGATTCACCCATACACGCAAGCGAACCGAGTTCATCTGATAGTCATTTTTTAAAATTTGCAGGATATCACGCTGCACCCCGTTCTTGTCCTTCCACTTGTATCCTGCTGCTTCCATCCCTGCTACCCAGCTGATATCCGCTCCTTTGGCAAAAGCAGGGGCTGCCTCCGCCTTACGATCTTCACCAGACGGGCCGAGCAGCATGAGTAACATCGAGAGACTCAAGAATATCAATCCAAATCTGTTTCGGTGCTTTTTCATACAAGACCTCCTATATCCAGTTCACTCTCCTCGGAAAGTGTTATCTGTATTGTAAACGCTGTCATATATGCATCCTAGGATATTTTTCCAACATTTTGGCACTTATTCTAACCTGACTAAAGGAGTAGGAATCGATAAGGTAAAGGAGGTAAAAGAAAAAGCCCTCCATGAAGGACGACTTTTTACGTTTAAGCAGGTTATTGTAAAGGCTTGAGTGCTTCCACATATTGCGGATACCAGTGATCCCACTCTTCTTTACTCTCTGTTAATGCTCTTCCATTTAACAAAGTTTCAATAGCATCAAGGCAGACATGCCAGCCTGCCAGATCCTTAGGGGTATGGTCTGTAAGAAAAGTGATTTTTTCTGAGAGTAGAAGCGTCGAAGTTTCGCCCGTTTCGTCTGCATGGATTTCAAATCGCACCTTGTCTTCTCCCCACACAAATTCGAGTACCTTGCCCTCTACATAGTCCAATATCGGCATTTCCTCATAAGTCCCATCCTGCATATCAAACAGGATCATTCCCCCGTTTCCGAGTTCTTTCACCTCAAGCTCTGGAAACCACTCTTTCAATCGTTTGTTATCAATGAGCATTGCCCATACCTTATATGCAGGATGATTTAATTCGCGTTTGAATTCTGCGATGTAACCCGATTCATTCCTCTGAATTTGAGCGATCATTTGAATGTCCCTCCTTCTTATATACACATCATTATACCGATAATATGAGGTTAATACGAATGCTCCAAACCTGCGATTCCATTGGACCTGGAGAACTAAGCTACCTTCTTCGTCCGATGTAGAGTAAATGTGAGGATATACCAAGCAGCGCAGTGTCTTCTGCAGTTGAGATCATCAGCTCCACATATTTTCGGTAAGCCTCGTCCCCTTGATTTCTCCAATAATCCACCTGTTCAGGTTGCAGCAATGCTCCGATACTGGTAGAGCCAATAAGATTAATCTTCTCAAATCCATGCTCCTGCATAAAAGGTTCGATGCTGGCTGTGTCGAAGTAGTACGCTCCCGTAAAACGCCCTTTATCCTCGTGATTAAATCTGCCTGTAGCCCAAAATTGCTCGAGATTGCCCATCGTATGATTCGGCTTCCAGTGCGCTGGATTCAGTAATGAGTTCAGCAGCATGCGGGTGCGTGTCTGAAAGGCAACAAATACGATTCCACCTGATCTGGTAACTCGATACAGCTCCTTCGCCGCCTTGGATCGATCCGTTTCCTCCTGCAAATGATACAGAGGACCGAGCATCAGGGATGCATCAAAGGCTTCGTCCGAAAATAAATGGAGGTCGGCTGCATTCAGCACATGAAATCCGTCAAATTGTGAGGTCAGCTGTAAATGAGCTGCCTGTTCCTCAGCTACGCTTACAAGTCTCGGAGTCAGATCAGACAAGGTGACCCGATAGCCTTGCTTCGCCAGCTCCATTGCATATTTACCTGGACCTGCCCCATTGTCCAGTACATGACCCGTCGGTGGAAGATTTCGCGTTATATAATGCCAGTTCACTGTAAATTCCAGCGGTTCCCGATCCAGTCTTCCCCATTCATCAAAGGCTTCATAATAATCAATGATCTCCTTCATCATTACCTTCCCCCTGCAATGGATTTCACCTGCTTAGCACAAAAAATCCCGTCGCCTCTAAAGAGGCGACAGGCCATCATTCCTTCGCGGTACCACTCTTCTTTATTCGAATGCAGGTCATGATCACAAACGCATCCGAATCTTGAACAACCGTATATCGACGGTTAGCCGGTACAGCCTAAATGAAGTCTCCAATATCAGCAAGAGTTCAATTCAGCTATACTACTCCAGGGTGAGGTGTGCCTCTGCTTGAATCCCTGCCTTGCACCAACCGGCAGCTCTCTAAGTCATCATGCGGAAGCAGATCCCTTTCATCGCTTTTCGTGTTTTGAATTTCCACTATTATACATATAGAAAAGGTTATTGCCAAGCAAAGAATTTGCAAAAGCTCACGTAAGATCTCTGATCATTTGCCCCATCTGTCTGGACCATGCTGTGTCTTATTTCAAAATATAATGAGAAAGAACGCTCTGCACCTCGTAAATATTCGTGTTTTTATTAAACGTCTTTTGAAGCGGAACGGTAGAACTGGAAATGTAAATCTTAAGTTCAGCTTCCATGTCAAAGTGTCCTGCCGTTTCAATGGAATAATGCGATATGCTCTTATAAGGGATCGAATGGTATTCCACCTTCTTGCCCGTAATCCCTTGTTTATCAACAAGGATTAATCTTTTGTCAGTAAAAATAAACAAGTCTCTTACAAGCTTATACGCTCGCTCAATTTGCTCATTAGGTGCCAGCAGAGCAGCAAATTCTTTTTGAACTTCAGCCAAGTTCACTTGTGAAGCATTTCCTAATAATCCATCTAAAAATCCCATATAATGGTTCTCCTCCGTTCCTATAATAACTCCATTATATTAGAAAAAGTCCGAAATTAGCAGTCAGAATCTAGGAAACGATCAAAAAGGCAAAATTCATGCGAGCGCAGTAGAACTCACGTGAACCTTGCCTTTCATCTACATATCAAATTGTCATTCTCTAACCTTTTACCGCCCCGAGTGCAACGCTGCCGATAATCTGTTTAGAGAACACGGCGAACACGATAATAATAGGGACAATCGAGATGGCGACACCCAAGTACAGGAGTCCATAATCCATACCGTAATATCCCTGAACCAGTGCAACGAGCACCGGCAGTGGATATTTATCCAGTGAGAAGAACAATACAAGCGGTGTAAGGAAATTGTTCCATGAGCCAATGAACGTAAATATGCCAAGCGCTGCTACCGCAGGACCAAGAATCGGCAGCACAATCTGGTTAAAGGTTCTGAACTCTCCGCTCCCATCAACCCGTGATGACTCGATAATCTCATCCGGAATGCTGCTCTCGATGAATTGCTTGATGAAAAATACGTTGAAGGCATTGGCTGCCGCCGGCAATATGATGGCTGCATAGCTGTCCAGCATGCCGAGTGTACTGAACAGTCGATACATCCCGATCAGCGCCAGCTGTCCGGGTACCATCATCGTCGCCAGCAGGAACAGGAACAGCCATGTGCGGCCTTTAAATTTATATTTTGCAAATCCAAAAGCCGTTAAGGCACCGATATACAGGGAGAGAATCGTGGAAGCTCCTGCGATAAAGATGCTGTTCCCGAAGCCCCGCCAAATGTTGATCTTGGAAGCCATATTGGCATAATTGTCGGGCAGGAACGAACCCGGAAGAAAGGTGAAGGTTGACGCGATCGTAGCATTGTTATGGGTAGAATAGATCAGCATGAGATAGAACGGGATAATACAAATAATGGCTAGCGCAATTAGAAAAAGATAGACCAATACTTTGCCGGGTGTCAGCCGATTCACCTTTGCTTTTCTCTCATAAGCCATGCTTTGCTCTAATGATTTGGCCGTATGCATCCTCATTCCCCCCTCTTATGAGCTGCTCTTGCGTTTGGTCATCACGAACGAGGCAACCGACAACAAAATAATGATCACGAACAAGCAGAAGGCAATGGCTGCTCCATAACCAAAACGCGTGCTTTGGAAAGCAACATTGTACAGATACATAATGCTTGTCATGGCTGCCCGGTCAGGTCCCCCCGTTCCGTTCGTCAGTGTAAAGGGCTGATCAAAGATTTGAATGCCGCCGATGATGGACGTAATAATCTGGAACAAAATAATCGGGCGCAGCATAGGAACGATGATGTGAAGGAAGATATGCTTCTTCTCCGCGCCGTCAATTTGGGCCGCTTCCTGCAAGGAAGGGTCGATGCCCTGCAGCCCTGCAAGATAGATCACCATGGAGTAGCCAAAATATTGAAAGAACAAGATCGCCGATACGATCAGCCGCATGAACCAAGGATCGTTCTTCCAATTGATCGGATTCTCAATGAGACCCACCTGGACAAGAAAGTGATTGAGTCCCCCAGACTGCCAATCGAAGATCAAGCTCACCAGCAAACCTAAGGAAGCAGCAGTGACGATGTTCGGAAAGAAGTATACGGCCCTAAAAAAATCTCTTCCTTTGAGAAGCTTGTCATTTAGAATAAAAGCCAATACCAGCGAAACGGTCAGCTGAGGAACTACCGATATTCCCCATATGAATAAGGTATTAAACAGTGTCTTCCAAAAGAGCGGATCCTGCACGACGGCCACGTAATTGCCAAGACCTACGAACTCCGGCGTCGTAATTCCGTCCCAGTTGGTAAAACTGATGTATAAGCTGTACAGAATCGGATAAAGTCCAAAGATGAGAAAAATGATGAAAAACGGAGCAATAAAATAATAACCATAGTGGTCTTTGCGTATGGACTTAGCAAACATTCATTGGTACCCCCCGTGATCGGATTCCTATTCACGTTCTTTCGTATTCAGCATTTCACTCCAATCCTTCGAGCTCTGGAAATCTCAATTTGACGTCGCGTTTAATTCTCTCTACGGCTTC
This sequence comes from Paenibacillus sp. TCA20, assembly GCF_000732325.1. Classification (GTDB taxonomy): domain Bacteria; phylum Bacillota; class Bacilli; order Paenibacillales; family Paenibacillaceae; genus Paenibacillus; species Paenibacillus urinalis. The sequence continues at coordinate 32,205 of NZ_BBIW01000005.1, read as the reverse complement.
CTCCTTCGTTTGAATGTCGTTGTTCAGATACAGCTGAAGGACGTTTTTGAATATATCACTGTTGATCACCGTGTCATATTTCGTTCTTTTATAGACAGGAACGTCTTTCGCTGCCTCTGAGAAGAACTCAAAATGCTTCTGCCCGCCAAGATAATCCGACGTTACTGTCTCTGCCAGCTGATCATTCACGATCATGTTGCTCGTAAAGTAGTCTTGTTCCTGTGCCAGCTGAGACAGAAATTCGTGGTCAAAGTTATAAAACTCAATAAACTTCCAGGCCAGATCCTTCTTGTCACTATTGCTGTACATGGCAATATAGGTTCCACCCGAGCTGAATCCTGTTGGTCCTTTAGCGAGCCCCCACAGGCCAGAAGTGTCCGGAGCATTGGCCTTAAAGGTGTATTGAAGCCCCCAGGTGGCTGCTGGGTAAAACATAACTGTCCCCTTCTGCATGGAGGCAGCGGAGCCTGCACTTCCTTCTTCATATTCCGCAAGCACTTTACGTTCTCTCGCTTCTCTAACGAGATCCAGAATCTCTAAATACGTATCATCCATGACAAACTTGCCGTCTTGCACCCAAGGTATTCCATCATAAGAGTTCGAAATCGCGTTCCAGTTCGCCAGAGCATGGACTTGGTTGCCACTCTCCTGCTGTACTCGTTCACCAATCTCAAAGATTTTGTCCCAGGTGTCAATTTGCTTGCTGACCTCTTCGGGATCATCTGTCCCCAAGTATTCCTTCGCCAGATCCCGCCGGTAATAGATAGCGCCCGGAGTTGCCTGATAGCCAATCGCTCTAACATTCCCTTCACTGTCTTTCTCATTGGCCTGGACAAAAGGATACTGCTCAGGAAGCAGTGTGTCCGCATCGTAAGGTGCCTCTGACAGATTTTGCAGGTAAGGCACATCAATCAGCTCTCGTATGTTAGCGTTTTCAATCATAAAGACATCTGGTGCCTTGGAGCTGGTCTGCAGTGCCGACTTCAGCTTGGTGATATAGAAATTGCCCGGAATGTTGACAAAATTGACCTTAATGTCCGGGTACTTCTCCTCGAACTTCTCAATCGCATAGCCGGCTTCATCCGTGAAGCTCCACACCGTGATCTCGTTATCATTAGATTCGGCCAAGGCCTGGAGCTGACAGCCTGACAGCAATACGGCTGAGCATAGCAGTACAAGCAGCGCTAGATGATGGCGTTTAACCTGCGGCTTCCGGTGACGAGAAAATAGATTCATGAGCTCCCTCCTTCAATTAAGGAAACGCTTACATTTTATTCGATTATATTGATTTTGAAGTAGGCTTTCTTCACCGATATTGTTCATCATCCTTCATATTTTGCGTTGTTTGTTTTATGCTTCTTTCGAAAATCGGACGGGGTGCAGTTATTATATTTTTTGAACAGGCGGTTAAATGAGTTAATATTGTTAAATCCGTGGCTTACCGCAATATCAAGAATGGAATCCTCACTGAACAGCAGCGCCCATTCCGACTTAATAATTCGAAAATGATTCAAATACTCCATCAGCGTGATGCCCTTAATATCCTTGAACAGCTTACAGACGTAAAATTTACTAAATTTAATATGGTCAGCGACTTGATCCAGCTTGATATTCTCAGCGTAATGCTCCTCCAGATATTCACATACCCCCTCAATAAACTCAAACTTCTTCGAGGTAGTAATTTGCCAGTTAAGCGCCTCGGAATCCTCACTAGGATCGATTGTGCGCAGGAGCTGTACAATAAAGTCATACAGCCTTGCAATCATGGCCCATTTATAACCTGCCTGTCTGTTGCTCTCTTCCGCTGAAAGCGCACTGAGGTACTCTCCTAATGCTCTTTCTTTACATGTGGATGCAGGAATAACGGATGTTTTATTAAATAACTGCTTCATGCCAAGCCAATCTGTGTCTTCTATAAAGCTACTCGTAAACAGCTCCATTCGAAACAATATAATGGTCAAATTCTGCGTTCCCGGCAAAAAACAATGCACATCTCCAGGCTTGATCACCAGCACATCGCCTTTTTGAAGCTCATAAATACTGCTGTTCACGCCAATACGCCCGTAGTCCCCTTCGACAAATACCATCTCCACCTCTTCATGCCAATGTGCTGCATAGTTAAATTGATCACCCGTATGAATAACCCTGATAGGAAAACCTTCTGTCATATGACCTGTTTCAAGAAATGTCGGTACGCCCATTCTCTCCACCCTTTCCTATTCGTTTTTATCACACTACCTTATTATAGTTATGCTCCCCCGGTTCGTACCAGCAAAAATATAAATAAGCCGCTGTTTTCAATATAAATGAAAGCAGCGGCTTATGCAGGAATCCACCTTGATTTCGAGAACATAAATGAGGTTTTATTGTAATTTACTTCAGTTAATTAGGTCTTCAAAGTAGTTCTTCAGTTCCTGAATGCTCTGCGTACGGAGTACAATTTCTGTATCATCGGTAATTAACATCGTCGGGATTTCTTCAACATCCACCCGTTCCGCTCTAATCTGGTTATCTTCCGTGTTCATGTCATACAATTGTACACCTTGAATGACCTCCAGCAAATCCTCACTAGAGTTCATATATTCAAGCAGCTTGTTATCGAGCTCCCTGCTTGAATCGCGAAACAGATGAATTTTGTACATCCCTTCTGTATCGGATAGAAAATAAGAAAGCTCAGACTCCTTGCTGGTCCCGCTGCAGCCTGCAGCACATAGCAACAGAAGCACAACGACTAGCTTGGTTTTTCTCAATATGAACCTCCTTTAATCAAGCACAATAGTCTTGTTCATTTCAGCCCAGGTAGCAGGACCTATAATCCCAAGACGCCATAGAGCAACGCCTTTCAGATCATAACGCTTCGCTAGACCAATCTTCGTATTGATGCTTGCTGCAGTTTCGCTGCCGCGGGATATACCTAGAATAAGCTTATCCTTGTTGACCTGCTTCAGTGCCAGCTGTATGGCTTCATCCACCTTTGCCACGGGCTCGGGGCTATTCTCATCTCCATAGGCATACGCCATAAGAACAAGATCATCCGCAAGATTTGCAAGTGTCTTATAGTCATACCCTTGGTACACGCTGTTCAGTGCATGCACGATGACGGTCAGCTTCATGTCTTGCTGCTTGGCCCTTGAAGACAGCTCTTTGACAAATGCATTATAATCGCTCTTTACCTTGGATTTATCACCGGTCATCCCAAGTCCTTCCAGGTCCAGTGCAATGCCTTTGAAGCCTTTTTCTGTTGCTGCTTCCATTATGCTGTCTATCGTTTGACTCCGCAGTTCCGTGTCTTCGAGGTTCTTCGTCAGCTCCAGCATACCATCTACGGAATATACCATGAGATAGGGGGTTGTTCCTTCAGATGCGGCATCTTTAATAATGGATTCACCTGTAATCTCTCCTGATGGAGCGGGCCATCTGTACTCATCCCCGGTTAACGTAAAATGACCTTCTCGATCAATTCGGCTCCAGCCAAACGCGGCAGCGTCAAACTGATGGAGATACGAAATCTCATCAAAGGAACGCAGAGCATAATAGCCAAGTGTGTACATCTCTTCCCGAGGCGATGTAATCGATACAGTCTTGGACGCTTGGTTCCAGCCTACGCCTGCACCAAACTGCTGACTGAAGAAGCTAAGCGGAATCATCGTTGTATTGCTGATCGTCCTTGGGGCTAATGTTAATGAGACGTTTTGACCATTTACCTTAGCTGTCTTGCTGCCGAGGGTGAGCTCAACTGTCTTTTTGATGCCATCTGACAGCTTGGAAGCCGTTATTTTCTTGGCCTTCTGGTTCCATACTACATTGATCCCAAGCGCTTCGGATATCGCTCTAAAAGGAACCATCGTTGTTCCGCTAATGACGACCGGTTCTACTGGAAAAGGCAAAGGATAATTATCCAGCATAATCTTCACTTGATTGGTGCTCGCCGCTTGTGCAAACGGAGCTGCTGCTCCACCGGCTGCTGAACCTAATACAATGGCGCAGCTGAGCAGTATTTTTCCCCATTTCTTCATTCTTGCTCGTCTCCCATTCTCATCATTATAGTAAAAGGTGTATCTATCAACGCTGCATATTTTACTATAATAATAGAAGAAATAGGTTAATTTTCTTTAATCTGATAATATTTATCTTTCAATTTTATTGCATTTACAACAATTATGAGGTAAGTTTATATATATATTTTGTTGTATATGCAACAATAAGATTAAGGAGTTGAGTTATGACGGAGATTCTTCGTGAAATTGGAATGATAGCAAGAGCATTAGATTCTATAAGTAACATCGAGTTCAAAGAATACGATCTGACTAAAGGCCAATATCTGTATCTAGTGCGAATTTGTGAAAAACCCGGAATTATTCAAGAAAAGTTGGCTGAAATGATTAAAGTAGATCGAACTACAGCAGCTCGTGCTGTAAAAAAACTCGAAATGAGTGGCTTTATTAAAAAAAAGAGGACAAGCATAATAAAAAAATAAAGAAACTCTTTCCTACAGAAAAAGGAATGACTACTTATCCTTTTATTAAGGAAGAGAACGATTATTCTGAACGTGTTGCTTTAGAAGGGTTCTCTGACATAGAAACAGAAAACATGCTTCACTCTCTCAGAAGAATAAGATCAAATATCGAAAAAGATTGGGAATATGTAAAAAGAGGAAAAAAAAGAGTTTATTAAAAATATATTGGGATGTGACATATTCTTATGGCTATTAACATAAAAGAATGCACTAATGAAGATGTGCTGCTGCTCCAAGAAATAAGTATTGAAACATTCAATGACACATTCAGTAATCAAAACTCACCAGAAAATATGAATTCCTATCTGGCAAAAGCATTTCACTCCAAACAGTTGGAAAAAGAATTGTCCAATATCTCATCTGATTTCTATTTCGTTTATTTCAATAATGAAGCCGCTGGGTATTTAAAGATTAATATCAATGATGCTCAATCTGAACTAATGGGTGATGAATCACTTGAAATAGAAAGAATATATATCAGGAGTGAATTTCAAAAACATGGCCTTGGCAAGCGACTTTTAAATAAAGCTATTGAAGTAGCATTAGAACGTAACAAAAACAAAATTTGGTTAGGTGTTTGGGAGAAGAATGAGCCTGCCATCGCATTTTATAAGAAAATGGGATTTGTTCAAACCGGATCTCACTCATTTTTGATAGGTGATGAAGCGCAAATTGACCTTATAATGTCTAGACCCCTTTTATAAGCAGCCCAAGCAAAATTCGAAAATAAGAAAAAGCCAACCTTGTTTAAGGCTGGCTTAAATTCACCACTTACAGGTACAAGGCGTCTACATAAGCTTGATCTTCTTGACCTTTGGGAGAATATCCTTCTTTTATTAATGTACGAATCGTTGTTTCCTTGAGCACCCAGACTAAATATTTATTCAATATCGCCCATAGAAGAATGCCCAGCAGGAAAAATGGAATGAGTGACACAGACATAATTATGGAGAAAAAGAGCAGCATGATCTGTGCGAAGATAAAGTACAAAATAATGAGGCTTGGAGCCAGCATTTTACTTGCTCTCACCTGACGATATACTTTAAACAGCTTGAAGGACGCTGTCCAATTCAGCTTGCCTTTTGCTTTGACAGGCACTTCAGCCGGTGTATCTCCCTTTAACATGTAGAGTAGTGATTTTTGGTCTTTCTTCTTGTTCAACGAATGGTTCCACCTTTTTGTTATGAGATCTGATATTGTATGCTAGTGTTTCGCTACCTCCTCTACAATACCACATCCGAATTCAATATTGAAATATGCGCAGGATCTAGAGATCACTCACTGCCTCTTGCAATATCCGAAAAGATTCCTTACGCTTATCCAGATCGTAGATAAAGGACAAGGCCATCAGCTCATCGAACAGATATTGTTCCTTCAGCTCCGTTATTCTTCGCAGTATGGTTTCCTTAGAGCCTATAATATGAGCCTGTTTAATAGAGTCCACTAGTTCCTTGTCACGCAGCGACAGCTCAGCTTCATTCCAAGCTTCCGGACTGTCCATTCGCAGTACTCTCCCTTTTTTTAAATAAAAGGTAAACTGTATGGAAGTCTTCGCGAGCTCCTCCGCTTCTTCATCTGTATCTGCCGCTATAACCCGAATCGCTGCCAGCCCGTAAGGATCATGAAGACCATCATGAGGTACGAAACTCCGTCTATATTCACGGAAAGCGGAATAGAGCTGCTCCTCCTGCCCTGGTGAGAAATAAGCAAAGGCGTACCGAAGACCCATGGATGCGGCAAGCTGCGCACTGGAGGGACTCGTTCCGAGAAGCCACAGATCAGGAGTGAACTGAGTGCGAGGCGTGGTCATTAATCCTCTTAACGGATGGGACGTAGGGAGCACTCTTCCAAGATATTCTTGCAGCTGACGCAGCTGCTCTGTATAGGTATCCGGATCTCGAAGCTGTAAATCCTGTAACGCTTTGGTCGAGTTCGGCAAACCACCGGGGGATCTCCCTACCCCTAAATCCACTCGATTCGGCGCCAGCGCAGATAGTACTTTGAAATTCTCAGCAACCTTGTACGGACTGTAATTTTGCAGCATAACACCGCCTGAACCAATCCGCATATTTGACGTAATTGCAGCGATATAACCGAGAAGCACTTCTGGCGAAGAACCGCCCATTGCATCGGTGCTATGATGCTCAGCTACCCAATACCGTGTATATCCAAGTTGATCAGCAAACTTTGCCAGCTGGGCCGTTTCGTTAAAAGCCAATTCAGGAGTGCCCTTCACCTTCAGCGGTGTTTGATCCAGTATACTGACGCGCATTGTACACTCCTCCTTCTGTCTTACATGACGATTTTAAGATGCTGAGCTATATTAATTGCATCTTCTATGTATTATAAAAGATTTTGTCGACCAGTCCTAATCACGATGATGATTAGTTAACATAATATTAAATATGTAAAACATTTGGCTTTTTCCACAAAAAAAGATCCGCCATATTGGCGAATCCCTCTTAAGTTTCATTTTATCCTTCAATTAAACCTTTCTCGATCAGAAAATCACGAGCCACATCTTCCTCAAGCATAGCATCTACATCCACTTGGGCATTGAGGTTCTGCATTTCCTCCTCCGTCAGGAAGCCTTCCAGCTCATTCAGTATCCCCTCCAGCTCTGGGTACTGTTCAAGCGTATCTTGTCTAATCAATGTGGAAGCGTCATATGGAGGGAAGAATTCTTTGTCATCCTCCAAAATAACAAGGTTATGCACCTTAATCTGCGCGTCCGTTGCATAGGCATTCGTTACATCCGTCTCGCCTGCTTCAATGGAGCGATACATAATCCCGTGGTCCATCCCTTTTGATTCTTTAAAGTTCATACCATACAGCTCCTGAATTCCAGGATACCCGTCATCACGATCGAGGAATTCGAACTCTACTCCAAGCACCATATCTTCGGACACTTTTGCCAAATCACTGAATGTCTTCAGATTATGTTCTTTGGCAGTCTCCTGGGTAACCGCAAGTGTATACGTATTATTTATGCCATAAGGCTCCAAAAATTTAAGTCCATCCGCTTCAACCAGCTCGCGGGTTTTATTCAGCGTTTCTTCAGCAGTCCCCGTCTCTTCCTGATAATAGCTGGCTACAATGGTTCCTGTATATTCGGGATACAGCTGGATTTCGTTATTCTCAAGCGCAGTCCAGACCACATTTGACCCGCCTAGATTTAATTGACGTTTAACGGTAATATCCGTACGATCTTCAATGAGTAGTGCAATCATATGTGCAAGAACGACATTTTCCGTGAAATTTTTCGAGCCGATCGTGATCTCTCCTGCGGAATCACCTGACGCTCCAGACTCCCCTGATCCATTGCTGCATGCACCCAAGATTAAAGAGGCAGCAAGCAGTAGTGCCATTCCTGTTCCAAATCTGAATTTCTTCATTTTGTTTCTCTCTCCTGTTCTATATGCGATGTGTATTATTCTTGTTAAACCTTCAGACCCTTTGGCGTTGTTCCCTTCTCAACCAGCCCCAATACATAATCAATGATGAGTGCAAGCAATGCCGCCGGTATAGCGCCAAGCAGTGTCAATGCGTCGATGTTGCGCTGAATACCAAGGAAGATGAACTCCCCAAGTCCCCCTGCTCCGATAAAAGCCGCAAGAGTGGCTGTACCTACGTTAATTACAGTGGCTGTTCTTATCCCAGCCATCATGACACTAAGTGCGAGCGGGAGCTGGACTCTGAACAGAATTTGCATATCCGTCATGCCCATGCCTCTGGCAGCCTCAATAACAGCAGGATCTACATCCGTAATACCTGTGTAGGTGTTGCGAATAATCGGCAGCAAAGAATATAGAAATAGAGCAACAATAGCTGTATTCATGCCGATTCCAAAAAACGGGATCATAAAACCGAGCATAGCGAGGCTCGGAATGGTCTGCAGGATTCCTGCTGTACCAAGCGTTACGCCTTTAAGAAACTTAACTCGTGTAATAATAATACCGAGGGTAATCCCGACCACCGCAGCAATCAGCATTGAAATCACCACAAGCTGTATATGTACGAGCAGCCCACTCAGCACATCCTCACTTCTTGCCTCGAGCTGATACATCAGCTGTGAAAATAACGACTGATCTCTCATGCGAGCACCTCCTTCTCTCCAACCCATTGAGAAGCAAAGGCAGTCAGCAAGCTGCTTCGGGTGACGATTCCAACAATGACCCTATTCGCGTCAACAATAGGGATAATTCCATATGGAGCTTCATTAATGATGGCCAGCGCATCTCTTGCGGTCCCTGAATCTTCAAGTACGACCGCAGCCGGATGCATGACCTCACCGATCGAAGCTGCGTCCATATGATTGGACAGGTCATAGGCAGACACAATGCCAAGCAGCTTCCCATCTTTGTCACCCACTAGCAATGTATCTGTCTTGCGTTGTCTCATCATCGTAATTGCTTTGGCAGGCGTCCGATCCGGCAGAGCGGTTGACGGATTATCCCGCATCACATTCGTTACCGGAATGTATTCCGGATTCTGATAGATCCGATTCTTCCCGATAAAGCCTTCAACAAATTCATTTGCCGGCTGGCTCAGGATCTGATCCGGTGTATCGATCTGCACGAGTTCACCATCCTTTAGAATGGCGATCTTATCGCCCAGCTTGAGTGCTTCCTCCATATCGTGCGTTACAAACACAATCGTTTTCTTCAGATTCTGCTGCAGCTTCAGCAGCTCATCCTGAAGCTGCTCCCGAGTGATGGGGTCAAGTGCGCCAAAAGGCTCATCCATCAGAATAATTTCTGGATCTGCCGCAAGGGCTCTTGCGACACCGACCCGCTGCTGCTGTCCACCGGATAGCTGTTTGGGATATCGCTTGGCGAATACTGCAGGGTCCAGACCAACCAGCTCCAGCATTTCAGTAACCCTCTGTTTTTTCTTCTCCGGGTTCCACTTCTTCAATTGAGGAATCAGGCCAACATTATCTTCAATCGTATAATGGGGAAATAAACCGGCTTGCTGAATGACGTAGCCCATATTTTTGCGTAGAGTTACGGGGTCTTCTGTTGTAATATCCTTTCCATTGACATAGATGCGACCGGACGTATGCGGAATCAGCCGATTGATCATTTTCATAGTCGTCGTTTTCCCGCAGCCACTTGGTCCAATCAATGCCAGAATTTCTCCTGCGCCGATCTCAAAGCTGATGTTCTTGACTGCTTCTAGACCATTCGGATACTTCTTGCTAACCTGTTCAAATTTAAGCATAAATACCTTCTCTAACCTCCTGCTAAGTCATATACCGAAAAGCGTGCTTTTCTGCCTCTGCTCCGCTTAGTGAGTAGATATAGAAAAGAAAGCTTTTGGACTAGACATTACTATAACAGATATATATTTTACTAACAACCTTTATATACTAGATAAGTTGTATGTATTTTTATGGTAATTAAGCTGTATTTCTATTAAATTCCTGAATAAAACCACTCATTGGACCAAAAAAACACTTGAATAAACCCTTAGGTTTATCAAGTGTTTTGGCATGTACTCATCGTAAGTTTATTATTTTGTTGAACAAAACATTCTCTGTTATAGTTAACATAATATTTATTATGAAAAAAAGATAATCACTAAGGATTGTTAAGCAGGCTGACAGATGCTATTCATAAAGACATAAAAAAAGCCTACAGTTTGTCATTCCGTGTAGATCGCAAGATTTTCCAGTGTGGACCTTAAACCTATGTCGTGATCCTCCTTCTGTATACCTTCAGGTACGTTTTCACAAATGATAGTAACCTTCGTGCCTTCTGAAATCGTTTCAAACAGCCATTTCTGTATCATCTCACCTGAGAATGCCGTGTCCTCGGAACTGAAGTTTACCGATTGCACAATTCTTTTTTCTGGAACCAATTCTAAAAACTTGCCTTGGGATACGTCTGTGTTATCCGAAGTCTTACCAGGGAGGTCGTGATCCATTTCATACGTGAGGGTGATTCTATATGTTCCGCCTACGCGGGGATCAAACACGTCAATACGGCCTGACATTCCTTTCGGTGGTAGCCAAGTAACCAGTGCTTCCGGGTTCACGAACGCCTGATATAGAGTCTTTGGTGATGCCTTAATCACTCTTGAAGCAGTATCTGTTCTCCTGTTCATTGACTTATTATCCATAATAAATCCTCCTAATACATTCTATTTATATTTAAATTATCACATAAGAATGGAGGGTCAAACTATCTTGTATTAATTGTAGAGTTGAGCTACCCAAATAAAATGAGAAAGGCACCTTCTCTCATCATGAGTGAATGTGCCTGATCTAATTGACAGCTTATCTACTTTTCTCCAAATCCTTAAGGATATTTATTGTTCCGGTTGCATTTTTTGATTGATAAAATGGGCCGTCCGATCGTACATTTTCTCGTCACCCACTGCCACGATAACATCATCTTCTCTTAAAACAACATGAGGTCCAGGCGAGATGGAGACCTCGGTTCCCCTGCGAAGCGCAATGATAGTTGCACCAGTATTTTGCCAAAAAAACAAGTTACCAATCGTGTTGCCGATCACATGAGAATTGGCCTTAATCGTAATTTCCACAGGCCGGTAAGGCTTCAAATTCTGCATTCGATCCGATGCCTTAATAATTTCGTTTAACAGCTCCTCAAACCGCTCATCAATCGCCTTCTTCTCTTCAAGCAGTGACTCCAGGTCTTGCTTTAGCGAATAGGCTGATTTCAAATAATTATGTTTCGTAATATATTCATGAGCCAGCTGCTCTGACAAAACGATGATCTCCTTGCCCTGAGATACAGAAACGATATTTTCTTCCTTGAGTAAGCCAATCGCTTTGCGGATGGTCTCTGGAGATACATGGTATTGCCCAGCCAGTAGAGAACGCCCGGAAATCTTGCTATGACGGGGGAATTCTCCGCTTACGATCCTTTGGGCAATATCTAGAGCAATGGATTTATATCCGGCCTTTTCCTGCATTGTTACTGTCGTCCCCTTATCCTACACGGTCAATTATGGTTGAATGCTTCACTTGTAAATGGATTTCTATATTTTATCTGATTCATTAAGGGATATCAATCATAGCAATGCGTTATGAATTACTTAAAATGTTATCGTCTATATTTAATTAGAAGTTTGTTTACATAATATTTATTACGAATACTAGATCTTTAATCTTCTCCAACATGAATATAATCAGGGACGACAATATCCAGCATCGCCATCGCCTGCTCCTTCTCCCGATTCGTTACGTGAGTGTAAACGGTTGTCGTCTGAATCGACGAATGACCAAGCAATTCCTGCACTGTACGCAAGTCTGCGCCTTTACGAAGCATCATTGTAGCAAAGGAGTGCCTGAGCTTATGACTTGAGTATGATACGTGCTGCGCAGGAGGTACATCTTGCTGAAAACGCTCAAACGCTTCGGAAGCAATTAACTGTATCGTACGAATGGACAGCCTTCTCCCCTGCTGGGATACGAACAAGGCATCCTCCTTCGACTTTCGAGGCTCAATCCGTTTATTCATTACCTCCTTCAATACTTCACCCACAGCATCAGGTACAGGGAGCAGCCTCCACTTACGACCTTTGCCGAATACACTCAGCGTTTTTCTATCGGCGTTGTAATCACCTAAGTTGAGCAAATGCACCTCACCTACTCGCAGTCCCATATAGCCCATTAGCAAAAAGATCGCCATATTCCGTTCCCGGTATTTCCCTTCTACCGACGCCATGAAACGTGATAGATGCTGTTCATCCATAAATACAGGGACTCTATTCTTCTCTGTCTTGGATTTCTTAATTCCGGCCGCCGGATTAACGGTAAGGAGCTCAAGCTCAATTAGAGCTTTGAAAAAACAATTCACGGCTGCATGCTTCCGATTCCTCGTCGCATCGCTGATGCCCCGGTCACGTGCCTTGGATAAGAAGGACAGCACCTGAAGCCGTTTTACCCGATCGATCGGTTTCCCATCCAGCGTGTCTAAAAATTCAGATACATCACTCTTGTAAGATTTCACGGTATAACCTGTATAGCCCGCATCCTTCAACCAGATGTCGAAAGCCTCGAGCTCCTCAGCATAAGTTTCCTGTATGTAATCTGTCATCATGCGCGTCTTCACCACTTTCTTAGCTGCTATTAAACTGACCAAGTGATCGAGTGTAGATATAAAAATAGATTAAATCAAAAACTGCGTATAATTTATATTATACGCAGTTTTTTTACGGAAAGAAAGCGGAATATAATGTCGTAATATAGTTGTTAGTTGCAATGAATATTAAACTGCTATCTCCCTGCTCACCTACCCTTCGACAATTAATTAATGTAATTCTGATTCCTACAAAAAACAGCTGTCAACTTGACCAGCTGCTTCTAAAGTTATTTAGGATGACCTATAGATTATTTCAGCTCACATATTAAATCTCCCTATGGCTTTGTTCTTTCGTATCATTCAGACGTATTGCTCAACCCACCCTTTTATTTGTGAAGCCACTTCGGTTACATTCGTTTCCGTAGTATCAATTGTAGGCATGGGTGGATTATAAGCCTCGCCAGCAATCTCAAGCAATCGTTCTGCAAAGTTAAGATGATTCTGAATCTCTTCCTCAGACCAATTTCTTTCACGTAGACGTTTCTCGCGAGTTTCTTCATTACAATGTAGGTTGAGATAATATACATGCTTGAAAAAAGAATAGTCTGCACATTTCTCAATATCCCATGGCATCATGGTTCCGCATATAATCGTCATACGTCCACTCTCCGCGATGTTTCGGGCAACTCTCAGCCAAATATTTCGGATCTTCTCCCAATCGTGCCCAACAAAATCAACAAGATGATCAGGGTCAAAAATATCAAAGTCAGGCATTAATCTCCGCAGATCCTGAATTACATAGGATTTCCCAGAACCGCTTGCTCCCGTTACGATAAATAAAGGTAATTTACTCTCCATTGGTTCAACCTCGATTCATCCTATTTAAGCTGTTAGATCTTCTTTGCAAAATAGATCCACAATACAAAGAACACAATCAAAACAAAAAATAAAGCAGCCATTAAGGTATAAAATATCATCGTGTTGAAGAAACCGGCGATAACAGAGGCCATCCCAAGACCTACAAGAATGATGACCATGCTGAGTGAGCTGGCACTCTGAAGAATCACTGCATTCCGCTCGTCGTTCTCTTCGATATACAGCTTCTTCAGCTCTGCTTCATTTTTGCTGGCTTTTCTATACTTGACGAGGAAAAAAACAATGCATAATTCAACACCGATAAAAGCTCCTGTATGAAACCCTTTAATAAAACTGGGTAATTCGGGCAGACCCCCTCGATAAAACACAAGTCCTGCATAGATCAATAACATGGCAGCAGCAATTAATAATAGAGCGTTCTTGCGGGTTGTTACTTGAATCTTATACTTCTCCATTACATTTCCTCCACTTCGCTGAAATCAAACACTTCTTCAATGGTAAGTCCAAAATATTGGGCAATTTTGTAGGCAAGAACAAGGGAAGCCGTATATTTTCCCGTCTCAAGTGAGGTAATGGTTTGTCGGGTAACGCCTACAATGAGCCCTAGTTCCTCTTGCGACAGCTTATGTTGCTTACGCAGTTCAGCAATTCTTGTCTTCAATTGACCACTTCCTTGCAATGTTTACTTTGCATATTTAGAATAGTTTACTTTGCATATTTAGAATAGTTTACTTTGCATTTTATGTCAAGCATACTTTGCATTTAATCTGCTAATCATATTTAATCCATGGATTTTCATTACTAAATCTGATCACTTCTGGACATTTCTCTCGGGAACAAGTAGTTTAGTATTGATACTGTTTAAGGAGGAGAAGGATGATTTATTTACATACTTTTTCATTTCCGAATGATGACATGGAATTTGACTTTTTCATGAATATAAAGAGAACGTGCTATGACTCGTTTTATCCCTTCAAAATCCTGTCCAAAAATGGCTTACAGGTCATTGATTTTGAGCCGGTGACAATATTATATGGCGGGAATGGTTCAGGGAAATCCACTGCACTCAACGTGATTGCAGAGAAAACGGGAATCCAACGTGATTCCATCTATAATAAATCTAATTTTTATCCTGATTATGTGCGTATGTGCGAGATGCATACGAGAGCAGACATTCCAGAACATAGCAGGATTATTACTAGTGATGATGTATTTGACTTCATGTTGAATATCCGAAATCTTAACGAGGGGATTGATCATAAGCGGGAAGAATTGTTCGATGAATATTTGGATGCGAAATATTCGCAATTTCAGATGAGATCTATGGAAGATTACGAGCAGTTGAAGAAAGTGAATGCAGCCAGAAGTAAAACACAGTCCCGATATGTACGAAGCACTTTGATGGATAATGTGAGGGAATATTCTAATGGGGAAAGTGCCTTCCGCTATTTCACTGAAAAAATCGGAGAAAATGGACTTTATATTCTGGATGAGCCAGAGAATAGTCTCTCTCCACAACGTCAGCTGGATCTTATGAAATTCATTGAAGATTCTGCTCGTTTCTTTGGCTGTCAGTTTATTATCTCCACACATTCTCCATTCCTGCTATCCCTAAAGGAGGCGAAGATCTATAACCTGGATGAAAATCCTGTGAAGGTGAGACACTGGACCGAATTAGATCATGTTCGCACATACTATAAATTCTTCAAAAAGAATGAGAATGCCTTCAATTAATCAGATAAATGGAACAATCCTCCACTCCCCTGCGTCAGTTCTTATATGACAACCCTTTGGAGGTCGAAAATGCGATTATCTATAACTGGTCTCACTTTATTATTCATCCTCATGCTGCTGTCTGCTTGCTCTTCCAACGTCGATTACACACCGGATGAGATCATTAAGACGGAGGAATCGGTTACCGCAATCAAAAGAATTGATGATTATCAGATAAGACTGAAAACAAATTCAGTGAATGAACAAACGGCTCAATTGCTGCGATTTCAAGCTGGTCTCCGATATGTGGGCAGCGAATCTAAGATAGAGATCATGCATGGCTTTGATATACACCGAATTGATCTGCAAATAGACGGCGAATCTATTCTTCCACCGAGTTCCTCTGAGAGTATTGCTATACCTACCGTGTTGACTAAAAATGAATGGCTTGAGGAGAACATGGAATTGTCAATGAGTGAAGATCAGTTTGAGCGGATGATCAAATCAGACGGGGATATCGTTCTGTATTCCTATTATTTTGAGGATGGCAGAACCAAGGTGGAGAACATGACCCGAGCGCTTAGCATTAAAATGTCCGACAATTTTCAATAATGAACTAATGCGATAGCTTGGCACACACCTCACCAAGAGAACCCGGCCGGATCTATGGAATTCATACAGCAGAAAAAACAGCAGCGACAATTAGTCACTGCTGTTATGAACTGGCGTTTACCCTCACCCGGGATAAAAGCAACTATTATTCTTACGTCAAAGCATTCCAATACGTTACGCGATCCAGCGGAAGACGAGATTTAGGCAATCCAGGCTTCGCTGCTTTACCGATTGAAATAAGCATGACCGGAATCAGGTTGGATGGAATGTTAAACTCTTCGATGAGTCTTTCATGTGAGAAGCCACCCATCGGTACACTATCGTAACCTCTTGCCTTCGCAGCCAGCATCAGCTGCATGGACACCAGACCTCCGTCAATCTCAGCTGTACTCCGAGCTATTTCTTCTGACATCGTACGGTAATATTCTAGCATTCTTGGTACGTAAGCATCCCGAGCTTCCTGAGGCATGCCCAGCTCTACAGAACGATCATAGATCTCATCTGCCCGTTTATAAGCTTCTTTGTCGCCTAACACAATAATTGTCGCTGCGGAATCCACGACTTGTTGCTGGTTATTTGCGATCGGCTTGAGTGTCTCTTTGACAGCAGGATCATTAACGACAATGAAGCGCCATGGCTGCAGGTTGGAAGAAGAAGGTGCAAGCACGGCATCTTCAAGAATGGCTGTTAGTTCTTCCTCCGAGATCGTAACACTCGGATCATAGCTGCGAATGGACTGGCGTTCGCGAATTAACGTGAAGAAATCAGTTTGTATATCTTGGGTCATTTTGTATGCCTCCCTAATATCTGTAATTATTATAATTACGAATTGAAACGAAAATAATATAATGCAAAATTAAATTTTTGTCAACTTATTTGAACCCATATCGTCTCTATATATTATTTATAATGCTAGAACTCCGTGAATCAAGCTCTGCCCGTTCGCTTTGCCTTATACATCGCTTCATCTGCAATCTTCAGCAATTGAGTTACATTGGATGCATCACTCGGATATATACTGACACCCGAGGAATACGTAATTGGAATTTCCGTATTCTCGTTACGAAATGAATGCATAGATAGCAAGGACAGACGCTGATTAATGAATTCATCCACTTCCGCTTCAGACACCTCAGCACAGCTGATTATTAGTACAAACTCATCTCCACCCATTCGAGCTGCCAGATCATTTGGACCAGACATGTCCTTAAAGATGCGAGCAATATGCTTGAGATACAGATCACCTATGAGATGACCGTACGTGTCATTAACCGGCTTAAAATTATCCAGATCAATTAATACGAGAGCGAACATATCGTGTTGTGCTATTTTTCGCTCAAGGTATTCCTCCATTGCTGCTCTGTTATATAGATCCGTTAATGAATCGTGAAGTGCAAGATGCTTATATTCTTGTTCTGATTCCAGCAGTTTACGCTCTGTATTCTTGAGAGAGGTAACGTCCGTCAAATGCATTACGAAGAGCTCTTCATTCAACCCCTCCACCAAATCCAGATTCATGATGAGATCAACATGATCCATTCGATCACTATCCACTCTCATCTCCCAGTGGGTTGTTCCTTCACGCTGCTGATCTAAGGAAGCCAGTACTTCTGGAAGCCTGATCCCATTATTGAACTCTATATGCTGGGGAATCTCCTCGGCTTTAATTCCTTCAAACCAACGTTTTGCCTTAGGATTAAGCTCTCTTACGATCCCCTGACGATCCAGCAGCATAATGGCTGTAGGAGCTGACTTGAAGAGAATATGAAACAATTTGCGATAATCCGGCATGATATGGTACTTGCCTATCTGATGTCTTAATACAACCGCCCACATGAGATAACCTACAAAATACAAAATCATGGAGTATCTTGTGTTTATTAACATGGATTGCAGCATTAATGTCACCAGTACGAACCAAGCGAACAGCGAGAACAAACCGAGAAGTAAGGAGCGGGATGCTTTTTTTACTTTCTGTTCCTTCGTTCTATACCAGGTTACAGACAATATCACCGCAGACAGCAGAATATATCCGGCTACAAATAAGAGAGTCATCAGCAAAAATAACGGATCCAACGGACTTCTTCCATCAGTTATATCGACGTTATATAATTGCTTATGATCCATCGTCATGAGAAAAATAAGCCACAAGGTAAAGGGAGCGGCATAGATGATTGGTAACCGCCGCTTCAAATGCTGTGTCGCAGATCCGCCCATCAGAATACACAAATGTACTAAGAAGCAGATGACAAACAGAAGCATGGGCGCACTTCCATATAGAACAATCTGCATCTGATACTCTGGAAGCAAGGACGTCTTGACGTATTCCCCCAGAAAATAAAACAGAAAAGCAAGCATCAGACAGGCAGCTATTCGGTTCAACATACTCCTCTTGTTACGATGAATTAAGGTAATCGCCATATATAAGAAAAAATAAGTAGGAAGCAATATTGTTAGAAAATCCATAAATCGTTCGTTCATTGTTAGATAATCCTATCACGTATGTTAAATTATTAGATGTCCAATACCGCCTTCAAGGTCGATTGTATCGTTGGATATTTAAATTCAAAGCCTTCTTCGAGTATCCGTTCTGGTACAACCCACCTGCTCTTCAGTACCAACTCTGTCTCCGTTCGAATAACAATAGCACCCATCTCCAGCATCCACTTGGGCGTTGGAATCCCTACAGGGACACCTAGTGTCTTCCTCATCTCGTGCATTAGTTCACGATTGGTCACAGGGTACGGAGCCGACGCATTAAATACGCCTATAAGATCTTCACGGCTCTGTATATACTGCACTATGCGGAACAGATCCTCGACATGGATGAAGCTGAATTTCTGATTACCTGGCCCCTGCTTGCCCCCTAGCCCAAATCGCGTCAAATAAATATAAGGTGTCAATACACCTCCGCCCGGTCCGAGCACAATAGCAATACGAAGAGCAGCCTGCCTAGTATGAGGCAGTTCATAGCTAAAGAACGCTTCCTCCCATGCCTTAGCCACCTCGACAGAGAATCCCGTGCCGAGCTCACCTGATTGTTCCGTCATCGGTTTGTCTTCAGCATGACGGTAGATCGTTGCCGTACTTGCGTTAATCCACAGGGCCGGGGGCTTGCTGCATTGGAGTACAGCCTCTCCAAGAATCCGAGTTGTACGCGTACGTGACTCTGTAATCTCTTTCTTATTTGAGTCATTGTATCTGCAGTTTACCGATTTACCAGCCAGATTTATTAACAGTTCGGCACCATCCAGGGCATGGCCGATTCCGGTACGATCTTCCCAAGAAATATGACCTTGCTGTCTAGAGATGATGAACACATAATATCCCAGCTGCTCAAAGCTTTGTTGAAAATACTGACCGATAAACCCGGTCCCTCCTGCAAGTACGACCTTCTTCATACGCTCACCTATTTTCTCTATGATAAATTATGAAATAGATTCACTCATAAGTTCAAAAGTTCAAGCCAATCCCGATGATTCAAAGAGGCAGTAGACTCAGTTTGTCCGACACCACAAACATTGCTAGAAACAGGAGAAACAGCACGGGCTGGACTGCAATAAATAACACCGTAGGATTAAGCAGCTTGTTAAACCGGTATACATATTTCGCAACAATGATAAATACCGCTGTCAGGATTACAGCGATCCCAATACCGATCAGGATCATTCCTGCTCCAGGACCTGGCACCGCTTGCCCTATCCTAGGCAGGTATTTCATGACGAGCTCGAACCCTGCCGCTCCTCCTGCATATAATAGAATAAGGCCGATGATATACCGAAGCCTTGATACATATTGCTCTGATAACTTAATCAGTTTGGATACGACGATTGCGTTCCCCATTACAAAGACTATAAAAAAGATGGAGAATGCGATGGTATCCACATTCACTTCCGACGTATAAAGGTCCACTATTTTCATCTGCTGTCATTCCTCTTGTTGTCATATGTTTATGTTCCCTTGCTGCGTACACTGTAATATCTCATTGCTCTGGGTACACCTTGTATCTCTAATTTGCCGCCATAGATCAGCTCTCTTAGTCGGTATTCAATGAACGCATCGCCTGTATACTGTCCGGAATGTCCGATCACTTCGCCAATGACTCTAGCAGCCTTCAAGAACTCCCCATTGGGCTTATCCTTTTCAAGTATACGAACCTTCTCCAATATAAAATCATCAAAATAGGTCACCTCTGCAGAGAGCAGCTCACCAAATGCCCATATGCGGAGCAGATTTGAGCTCTCCGACAAAGAAAGCCATTCTTGTTCATAACATCGCCTTTGTTCGTCTGTTACCAAGACATGCTTGGTTGGATCACGATACACTCGCGATAATTCCTTTGATGAGATCTCTCCCGTATGGGAATAGAAATGTAATACACCCGGCTGATCTTCCTTCTGTTCATTCGCGGCTGGAGCATCCAGTATATATAGATTGTTAGAGCGATCCTTTAATAACCAGCTCACATATCGCATTCCAGTCTGCTCATGTGCATTATTGCTGCACCAAATATATATCGCGGCATCTTCAGGTAGGGATTCAATAGAACGATAACCCCCGTCCCTGACATCCTCAAATTTTGGATCCAGATGCTGACGAAACCAGGCTCTTCTCTCCTCTCTTCCTTGTTCTTCATGAAGCCGCCATATCGGCCCTATAGAGAACACATCATGAAAAAGGATTATTCGATCGGTTCCGTGGGAACCATTCTCTTGAATCATCTGCCTCACACTACCAGCAGCAGATACTCCTAATACGATATGTATATTTTTCGTGTTCTCATCCGGCATCCAGCTCTGTTTATGAGCTAGCTGCTGGTTTTGAGTATTCAAAACCGCCTCATAAATGTTCAGCATTCGATCATACAATTGTTCCTTCAAGATGTCTTGCTCTTGTGCCATCTGCATATAAATCATGAAGTGAAGCATCAGGGTCCTGAGTTCGGATTCGTTCATCTGCTCAACGGTCCGTTTTAATTGATCGAGATCAGGCATCTGGCGTTTCCCCCTTTTTTTACACATTTGCCTATCTATTATAAACGCGCTTTAGTAGAAAAAGTATCGTTATCGTTAGAAATAAGCCCCCCCACTTGTTGTAGAAAAGCATCTGAAACAAAATAGAAGAGATTGCCACAGCAATCCCTTCTCGCTCGTTAATTCTCTTATTTTGCATCATAAGATGCTTGGAACTCCTCAATAACCTGTGATCCGCCTGCTTTTAGCCATTTATCGACTTCTGCCTGCCAGCCGGCTTCGTCAATCTGTCCCATAATGTATTTCGTTTGGGCATCACTGATTAAGAGTTCAAGCTCATTGCCTCTTTCCATATAGGTTGCGGATGTCAGATTCAGACTGATGTTCGGAACCACATATTTGGCGTTCTCCTTCGCCATCGCAGTCCCTTTTTCTCCTTGAGGCGTATCCTTCAGCGGCTTCACATGATAGCCCTCGATATTGAGCAGATTGTCGCGATATGGCTTCACCTGCTGCTGGAACAGGGCAAAATCAATAAACTCCGTCCGGCCATCGTCCGTTTCCTTATAATGCACATCCTTGACGCCTCTCATCAGCAGTGTCGAAGACGGCTCATCCAGCAGTGCATTCATAAATTCAAGCACTCGCTTCAGCTCTTCCTCTGACTTCACCGCCTGCTTCGGAATGGCCAAGAATCCATTATGCCCTGGCTCACCAGCAAGTCTTATGCCTTCGGATCCTGTCCATGCCGCATTATCTACGACATAGCTTGGGTCGGTTGCAGTAAGCCGCTCATACTGACTCTTCAGAGCTTGGGCGACTGCATTTCCAAGACCGGCACGGCCTGAATCGAACAGCTTTCCTGTTTCCGTACCGTCCATCACGGCAAAATCCTGATTAATCAAGCCTTCGGCATACATCTGTCTAAACATATTAAGCACATCCACATACTGCGTAGTCATGAACTCAGGTGTAATTTTACCATCGACAAGCCCCCATTTATTTACCCCACCGATACTAACCGCAAGACGTGTCGTTACCGCAGAATGTCCCGTATTGTAGCCTTTGTCGAGCACAAATCCATAGGTGTCCTCCTTACCGTTGCCATCCGGGTCCTTCTGTACCATCGCCTTCTGCAGCTCATACCACTCATCCAGATTGTCCGGCAGTTCCATACCCAAGGTCTCGAGCCAATCGCTGCGGTAGTTATAAGAAGCACGTCCCATGTCACGGAATAGCGGAATGCCGTATATTTTTCCTTCTACAGAAATGTTGTTATAATGATTCGGGTCTTGTGCCTTCAGATTTGGATAATCGTCAATATAAGGTCCCAGCTCCCAAAAAAGACCGGATTGCAGTGCACTTATTACAATGGGTACGTAATTCAGCTTCATAATCATGGGCATTTCATTGGAAGCAATCATGACACTGACCTTCTCATCATAAGCAGAGGACGGAACCCACTGAATACTAAGGTCCGTATTCGTATATTCCTCAATCGCCTTCTCTACATCACCGCTCTCTGGAATTTCCCCCACCTGGACAATCGCCATACTGATGGGAAACGGACCGTCTCCATCAACAGCTGCACTGCCATCATCAGAAGTACCGCATCCTGCAAGTAATAAGGTGGTGGACAGCGACACTACACAAGCTCCTCCAAGTAAGCGCTTAACTTTTTTCAAAAGTTATCTCCCCTTATCTATTCATTTTAAGATACATATTCATTGAGGCGACTCAGCACATATCAGCCTTTAACCGAACCAAGCATAACTCCTTTTACAAAATGCTTCTGTAAAAACGGATAAACGAGCAAAATCGGCATGGTAGCGAACACAACGACCGCCATGCGAATCGTGAGCGGCTGAATATCCAGATCCTCGAACGCGGTAGAATCCCCGATACTGCTCTGAGCTAGGATGACGATCTCACGCAGGTACACCTGGATGGGCCATTTGGTATTATCGTTGATATACAGGACCGCACTGAAGAAAGTGTTCCAATGATCCACAGCATAGAATAGTGCAAATGTAGCAATGGCGGGACCCGAGAGCGGCAGCACAATCCGGAAGAAAACGCCGATATCCGTACATCCATCGATCTTGGAGCAGTCCTCCAGCTCGCTCGGAATCTGCTGAAAGAAATTTTTAAGTACAATCAGGTTAAATGCGCTGATAGCACTCGGAATGATGAGCGACCATAGTGAGTTGGTTAAATGCAGGTTCTGTACAACAAAATAAGTCGGAATCATCCCCCCGCTGAACAGCATCGTGAACAGCACGCCGAGCATAATATATCTACGTCCTTGAAGCCGAGGTCTGGAGAGCGGATAAGCCACCAGACAAGTGAACACGAGATTAAATAGCGTACCGACAATGGTGACATAGATCGTGACACTTAAACTGCGGATCAGCGTATTGGTTGAGAAAATATACTGGTACGCAGACAGTGACCACTCCTTCGGAAAAAGAATCAGTCCCCCCTTAGCCACTTCCTGCGGCGCTGTAAACGAGACAGCAATGACATAGATAAAGGGCAGCACGGCTGCCAGAGCGGCTATTGTAAGCAAGATATAATTAATCACATCAAACATACGACTCGCTGCAGTTTTATCCTGAACCATGTGAGAACACCCCCTTCTCTTATATTCCCTCCTTTAATAAACGCCTTCTTCTCCGAACCTTTTGGCCATCCAATTGGCTGAGACGACCAGCACGAGAGCCACCACGGACTTGAACATGCCTACCGCTGCGCTATAGCTGTACTGCCCCTGGAGAAGCCCTTTGGTATAGACGAATGTATCGAACACTTCGCCGACATCCCGGTTCGTAGGGGCCAGCATAAGGAAGATCTGTTCGAATCCGGTATCCAAAAAACTGCCAAGCCGAAGAATTAACAGAATAATGATGGTGCTCCGAATCGCAGGCAGAGTTATGTGCCATATCTGACGCCATCTGCCTGCTCCATCCATCCGTGCGGCCTCATATAGCTGCATATCGACACCCGTTAGTGCCGCAAGGAAGATAATCGTTCCCCAGCCCACTTCCTTCCATATTTGCTGAGAGACAATAACCGTTCTGAACCATTCTGCATCCAGCAGGAAGGCAATTTTTTGACCCGTCAGCTGATAGATGAGCTCATTAAGAATTCCGTTCTCCGTCGTCAGCAAAATATAGCATATCCCTACCACAACGACCCACGATACAAAGTGCGGAATATAGATGAGCGTTTGTATAAATCGTTTAAAGCCTTCCCGCCGGATCTCATTCAGCATCAAAGCAAGAATGATCGGCGCCGGGAAGAAGAATACCAAATTGTAAAAAGCGAGCAGAAACGTGTTGCGGAACAAGATAAGAAACTGCGGATCACTGAACAATCGTTCGAAATGCTTCACGCCTACCCATGGACTGCCGAAAAACCCAAGATGCGGTTTGAAATCCTGAAACGCCATAATCAAACCATACATCGGTACGTATTTGAAAATAAGAAAATATAGGATACCAGGTATAAGCATGACATACAGCCATTTATCTCGTAGTAGACCTGCTATGGACAATGATCCCTCTTTTCGCATTCTCATCATGACCGCATCCGGCTTGGCATCCGCTAATTCTGACCGGTACTTGATGATCTTCCTCCCCCTTCTGCATTAGATTAGGGATAATTATACAGATCAACACGATGACAGGAAATGATCATTTCATAACCTTTCATTCCGTTGTTGTAGAATTCAACTCGCTAGTGTCCAATAACTTCCACATAACCTTCGGTATGCAGGATATAAGGTATAGTCAATGCGGACCCGAAGCTCATCGCTAACGTTCAGGTTCTAACTTGGGCTCTCGCTCCCGCTTCAGTTCCAGTTCCCGCTTCAGTTCTGGCTCCGGCTTCGGCCGCTCTGTGCTTCGTTCATACTGCTCCCGATATTGCCCTGGCGTCATTCCTGCCCATTTGCGAAAGGTTCGTATGAAGGCACTCGTATTGCCATACTTCAGCCTGCGTCCGATGTCGGACACGAGCAGACTCGTGCTCTCCAGCAGCAGCTTTGCCTGGCTCATCCGATAGGAAGTTAAATATTCACTGAATGGCATGCCGACATCTTTCTTAAATACTCTGCTCAAATAAAAAGGATGGTAATTCAATTCAGCAGCACACGATTCCAGCGTGATGTCCTGATCAAATCTGGTATGAATCATTTCCAGCATACGGCTCGCAATCCTTACCTGCTGTTCCTCCGCCTGCCGTTCCATTGCACGAATAATAGGCAGGAACAGCTGCTGCTCGAACCAATAACGGATATCCTCCTTTGTATTCAGCTTGGTCAGCTTGGACAGCAGCTTCTCTCCGCTTAAGGTGCCGCCAAGCTGTAATTTCAGCTCTTGTGTCTGTGCTGTTTCAATAATTCGCATGGCCAATTTAATGAGAAGGATATTGAGCTCCGGTTGAAAGGCCCGATTTTCGGTAATTTCGTTCAGATAGAGGTCCATTGCCAGCGAGAGCTGATCCTGCTCTCTTTTTCTCAGTGAATACAGAATATGTTCTTCAATCTCCCGCAGCTTGGCATATGGGGTTCTGCTGTCTGAATGGTCTGTTCGATGTGGAGTGTAACGTATAATTCGGCCCGCATCCGGTACCATCCGCTGCCTTAGGGCAGAGGCGGATTCCAGATAAGCTTCAGGAGCAGCAGACAGATCGAGGAAGGAGCGGCTCAGACCAATACTGATTTGCAGCTGCAAGTAACTCTCGATCTGTTCCTTCAATTTCACCGCCATTTGATAGAATAGTTCCTCCCCTTGCGCTTCCTCAGCTCCAGAGGGCGGCTCTATAAGCAGCGTTACTTGAGCATGTTCCAGAATAACCGGAGCAAATCTATAAGCCGGACTGATTAGCTCTTCTACCATATTATTTATGGCATACAGCAGCAGCTCCAGATTATGCTCCTCATACTTGCTTAAATGGAAGGTATCAATCTGTATCTTCATCACCGATAAGGCTTGCCAAGACTTCGGGAAATCACATCTGGAAGATCGCTTCACAAATTCATCCGCCTGTATTCGATTAGATAGCAGCATCAGCATCAGTGATTCACTCATATGCTCTGTATGCGTAGACAGCTGTGCTTGAAGCTCTGTTCTTGAGGAAGAGAGTCTGCGAATGCTTTGTTCTATATAGTGGAGTTCATTCGAACCAGCACGCTGGGCATTCTGATCGGGCTCGATATCCGTCTGGCGCGAGTATTCGAGCAAGCGATGAATCGGCTTGTACATGCGCCGGCTCCAAATGTAAGCGGTAACAATAATAACAACTAAAACGATGCCACTCACCATGGCTGTAATCCACGCGATATGCTGTGTTTGCTTGGTTATGGCCTCAATAGAGGAGACAGACACATGAGTCCATCCGTAAGAAGCCGAATGAAGATAGGTTACGTTATATTGACCGCCGTCCACTTTGGTCCGAAATGAATGGGCTGCAGTTTGCTTTTTCATTTCAGAGTTTTTTAGACTGCTGAGCACCTCCGTGTTGACCGCTGAATCCAGCTCATTTTGCCAGGAGTCCGGGATGGAGCCAAGGATTAGCCTTCCTTCGGCATCGATAATATATGGTGATCCCAGCTCTGATGCCCTCGATAAACGTTCTGCCATGTGCTTTTTAGGCATCTTCACGACGATAAGACCTTTTGGACCCGTACGCATAGGGAACAGGGGGATTTTTTGGACCCACGTTGTATAGATTCCGCTGCTCGATGTATCCATGAACAGGCTGCTGTCATGGGAAGCATATTTCATGATTAAGTCTCTATCCTTGAATTGATCCAGGCTCTGAAAGCGATCCAATCCTGTGACCGTACCATTCCCGAGATGGATAAAATAAGCCTCCGAGGTCATGACTGGGGTTTGCAAATTAGACAAAGCCGAAGACATCTCTCGAATTTCCTGAAAATGAGTGGGTGTCCAATTCTCTTGTAACGCTTGCTTCATCAGGGGGGAGTTCGCTAGCTGCAGTGTAGAGCGCTCTAGTCCTTTCAGCATGTCATCAATCTGCTGTTCGTTTTGCCGAAGCAGCTGCGTGTTGCTGGCTAATACCTTCTGTTCGACATCACCAGCGGCAATGTAATAAGATAAGAAGCCCATTGTCAGGACCGGAATCAGTCCTAGAAGCAAGCTGAAACGCAGCAGATGCATCATATAAGTAGGCATAAACTTGGCTCCTCCCTTTAAGCTCATAATATATTCACCCTAAATGTGACTGTTCCTGGAATTTACAGCCAGCAGATGAGCAATATATTCCATAAATTGGTGGAAAAACCTCTTATGACGCAACAAATGAACTGATTTTTGAACTAAAAAAGCACCACTGCATAAGCAGTAGTGCTAATTCATACAACGAACTGTCAATTCCGTTACTGCATAGTTGCGGGCACCTTTACTCCCATCAGCCTGCCTTCTGCCTGTATAATAATCATTCCGTTTGTCTTGAGGGTCGCCTCATGCAGATCAGCCCCTGTTTTGACTCGGAAGACGGGTTTAGTTGTCATCATATGAATACCGAGCAGGGTTCCGTTACGCTGTGCCATATAGATTTCATTCCCGTACACATCAATATGAGCCACAGGCGCGTCCCCATACCATCCAATCCTCTGACCGTTCGCCAGCTTAACGCCGGCTAAATTCCCTGAAGCATCCTTGAATAGGAGTCTTTCCTGCACAACTCCGAGCATGTCCAAGCTGTCTCCATCAGGACGCTGTAATCTGCGGAGCGGGTCCTCTCCAGCCTTGTAGCTGTTAAAATTGTATACTGCGACCTTATCGCCTTGCTCAATGTACAGCTTGTCCCCTGCAAGGTATGCATCTCCCGAATAGTAACTATACGGTGGTTCACCAGCCAGCTTCCACATGTACTCCCGGCTTCCCTTCTTCACACCGGTCTTCAGGTTAAACGCATTTACGATCACCTTGCGATCGGGCAGAGACTGATAATCCGTCAGCATCGGTGAGTAATAGTCTATCGAATACACGAGTCCGTCTTGGATCTTGAGTGCTTCACCTTGGCCAAAATCTTCCCACAGCTCTTTTCCCGTCTTCTTGTCGTATGCATTTAGTTGAATGGATGTGAGTGCTCCTTGAACTAAGAAGGTTCTAAGCACCACGCCATCGGCTTCTTCGAAATAAGCAGTACCGTTTCCTTCGGCCTTCTCTTCATCCACCTTCCACTTGAGTTTGCCTGATAATTTATCAAATGCAAAGGTGGTACTGCCATTGATCGCATATAATGTATCGGAAGTGGGGATTAACGCTTCCGTCCGTTCCCATGCATCAACATAAGTGGATGACTGTGCCTGCCATTTTAATTTACCCGTCTTTGCATGGAGAGCATAAGGCTTCTTATCCGTTGTCATCCCATATAGGATCCCTTGATCATACGTGATGAGTCGATTCAAATGTCTTCCGTTACCGTAACTCCATAGCCGTTTACCCGTTTGTGCGTCAAGTGCGATCAGCTTATTGCCGGAAAATGCAAACACTTTACCCTCTTCAGCGATGGCCTGAACTCCTGTACCCTGGCTCTGCTCCAGACCACCATCAACTTGGAGTGTCCAGGCTGGTTTCAATTCAGGGACTTTAATTGTAGAACCGGAATACCAGGTGCGTACAGAAACATCTGCCTTTTCTGCACTAATGATAGAAGTTGGCAGGATATTTGCACCATGAATAGTCAGTACGCCAGCGGTTATAAATGCAATTACTCTCCTGATCCGCTTCTTTTTATATTTTATGGTCCTATCATTTTTGTTAGAGCTAACCATCATTTATCCTCCCCAAACCTCTAATATCGTGACTAGATTACATTTGCCCTCATCATGGAGCAGATAAAGCCGTTGTGCCAAGATTGAAAATGCCGCTGTCGTTTGGATCATCTACTATCTTGCTAGCAATCTGTTCTCCGGATTCGTCGTAGCCCTTAATCTCATAAGGCATGTCTGCTGATGAAGGAAGAAACACGAACCATATGCGCTCATCAGGTCCCGCTTCAATTTGCTTCGCCTCATACCTTCCGTCTTTTATCGTCTCAACCGTTATTCTTACAACAGAGGGATCAAAAAGGTATCCGAATAACATTGGAAACGGAGTCGAAACGCCCTTAAGTTCAGGCAAAATCATATAATGGACAGCAGAAGGTTTATCAGAAGCTTCGCTGTTTGAGAAACCACCTCCCCATACCCATTTCCAGCCGAGCCGGGTTTTTCGGACATATTCGACCTGTAAATTCTCGCTATCTTGTCTCGTGCTTGTCTTGAATAGCAGCATCCCTTCGTCCACAGGCTCTTGATGTATGACATACGGAGATGAACTGCCACCTCTAAATTGTTCAACTGCCTCTTCCGGTGTCTTGCCGATTGGAATTTTCAAAAAATCATCATTCATGCCAACTGCCTCTGATAATAGGCGATCAGCGATACCGCCCGGCCTTTCAATCACAAAGATGGCTGCATAAAAGATGGCTGCAGAGAGTAGAATGACGGCTAGAATTGTGAATATCATCATACGGCTGCGTTTCGTTTGCTGTGTCATTCTGATCTCCACCTTAGACTTATATTTTCAGATGTTACTGTAACGACGGAGGATTCCACGTATTCATAATTCAATATATCAAACCCAAATCCTTCCATACGTATCTATTAAAAGGAGCAGATGATTGAAGTTGATTGAAGTTGATTGAAAATCTATAAAAATTAGATGGGTTTCGCAAGTTAGTCCATTGCCCGAATCAAACCATGGATGCTATAATGAAATCGATTTACTAAAACGGTTTCGTTAACGCTTTCTAAATCCACTATATTTATACATACTTGAGGTGACTTATGAAATATAACAACCCGGTTATCAAAGGCTTCTACCCTGACCCGAGTGTCTGTAAAGTAGATGATACCTACTATCTTGTTACCAGTTCATTTCAGTTTTTTCCCGGTGTTCCGCTCTTTGAGAGTAAGGACCTGATCAATTGGAAGCAGATCGGACATGTACTCACTAGAAAAAGCCAAGTCATGCTGGATAAGGTGAACAGCTCAGGCGGCGTTTTTGCCCCTACCATACGACATAACAATGGCCGCTTCTATATGACTACCACAAACGATACGACCCATCAGAATTTTTATGTCTGGACAGATGATATTTATGGGGAGTGGTCTGATCCGATCTATATTGATCAAGGTGGTATCGACCCGGATCTGTACTTTGAAGACGGCAAAGCCTACTTCATGAGCAATGGAAGCGACGACGACGGTACAGGTGTTATTCTTCAATGTGAGATTGATATCGAAACAGGCCGCAAATTATCTCCTAGCCTCCCTATTTGGAAAGGTACAGGGGGGCGTTTTCTTGAAAGCCCGCATATGTACAAAATTAATGACTGGTACTATTTATTAGCCGCTGAAGGTGGAACGGAATTTGGTCATATGGAGACCTATGCCCGCTCTTCTTCACTTCACGGTCCTTTTGAACCCTACGCGCATAATCCGGTTCTGACGAATCGTAATTTGGGTGGTTATGAAGTTCAGGCCGTTGGTCATGGTGATTTGATTCAGAATCAGGAGGGAAACTGGTGGCTCTTCCACCTGGGCTTCCGCCAGATTGGCAAATGGATCCCTTACCACCACTTGGGACGAGAAGTCTTCCTGACGCCGGTTACTTTCGGTGAGGATGGATGGTTTACAGCAGGACATAACGGGACGACATTAACTAGCTTTGAGACTAACCGGATCCCGGAGCATGTTGTGCAGAATGAGAAGAAAGAGTATACCTTCGAGAATACGGAATGGAGCCTGGACTGGTCCTATCTTCGTCACCCACACTTCGAGAATTATGAACTCGGAACGGATAAAATGACGCTCAAAGGGACTGAAGTTACACTAGATCAAGCTGAATCACCTACCTTTATAGGCATAAGACAAAGAGATTTTAATGCAACCATTTCTTGTGAGGTTGCCGTTACAAACGGTGAAGCTGGCATCACACTCTATATGGATGAGAACCACCGTTACGATCTGGCAATCCGTCAGTGTGAACAAGGCTATGAGGTGATTGAGCGTCTTAACATTGGGGATATCAAAGCGATTCAAACGACGATACCTCTGCCAGACAGCAATCACGCCACACTTATCGTTGAAGCTGTCCATGAACGCTATAGTTTCTTCCTTCAGCAAGGAGATCAACAAATCCCGCTAGGAACAGCCCAAACGAAATACCTATCCTCAGAGGTCGCTGGAGGATTTACGGGTGTAGTCATTGGTTTATATGCTTGTGGTAAAGATGCATCTGCTGAGTTCACGAAATTCCGTTGTAAATACGAGTAAGCTTACGTTAAAAAAGGGGCGGCTGCATAAGTGCAACTGTCCTTTTTTGCGTGTTATTCCGAATGTTCCTTCATTTTCTTACTATCTATGTATATTCGTAAGCTTTCAAAGACGAGCAGAAGTAATTCACACAATAGCTTCCAAATGATCATACACACGAAGAAAAACAAGATTCCCCCTATCATACCAAGTACGTAATTTGGGGCTTCTACACTCGAATAAATGTGAAATCCAGTTGACTCCGTGATCGTAGTTGGAAATAAGACGGATACGGCCTTTCCGAAAATATAAGAGTAATATAGCGCGATAGCTAGTCCGGCATAAAATACTAATGAAATCAGATATTTATAATCGGTATCTCCTAGAGCAAACCAATTGATCATTTTATTTTACTCATAATGACAAGCTCCTTTTTATGTAACATTCTACCATAAATGTAGTCATTATGAATCATACATGGTGAACAGCGGAAAAAGAGCCCTCATCTTCTGAAGGCTCCTTGTTGAAATCGAAATCGTCATCATGATAATGGTTACGTTTTATGCGTTTTTTTCCCCCTCATTTACATCTCCGATAATTTGCTGTGCAGTTCTGAGAAGGTCTAGTAAATGTGTACAATTCTATAAAAAGTAGATGATAGTTTAATCATATCGATAGAACGGTGCATAAATTGAAAATATGATGCAGGATGGGAGGTGCAAGTGATGACTAATTCTGTTCAAGGAACTTCCTATGATAATGGTTCTTCCAAAACCCTCGGTGTCATTCTAGTATTGTTTATATTGCTTGTAATTATTGTTAAAGCTTTTAAATGGTCTTAATTTGAAAATAAAAATGTGACTCCTTCTGTCAAAGTGGGAGGTGAAAAATATGAACGAAATGGTTAAAGAGTTTCTTAAAAGAAAAAAATAAAAGTTGTCGTTTTGAAACCAGGTGAAAAAGCACTTGTCGTATGTAAACATCGTTGTCACCACAAAGATCATAACAAGCATAAAAGATCTTAATCTTGATTAGGTTGACTATTCTTTAATCGAGGCTGGATAGCTCCAGATTTATGAAATAACACAATAAAGCACTAACCTCACGATTTAACGAGGTTAGTGCTTT
>NZ_BBIW01000006.1 GCF_000732325.1 Paenibacillus sp. TCA20 | reverse complement strand
CCTTTCGCTATCGAAGCGGAACAGCCAGCTAACACGAATTTCATAAAAAAAGGTCCGACATCTGCTTCTGCAGTATCGGACCTATTTCATAATCCCCCCCACATCAGTTAATAAGAAGTGTGGGGGATGCTCTTAACGGAGGTTGGCTGATAAGCGAAGAGAGCGAAGGGGTACAGAGAGAAGCGCCAGCGCTCGTATTTGGTTTGGAGAGATAACCTTAGATAATCCAATCAGAGCTCTCCAAACCAAGAACGATCGAACGTACCTTTCGCTATCGAAGCGGCGCAGCAGCCAACCTCCTGCTTTTTCCCAACTAACTCAATATCCCCGATACTTCTTAATAAACTGAACCGCCTTCTTAATATCTTCCTCCGGTGTACTGCCAACCTCGCGCTCAATCGTCAGATAGCCTTTATAGCCAATCTCCTGTAAAGCGGCAAAGTAAGCATCAAAATCCACCTGACCTTCACCAAGAGGCACTTCTAAAAAGGCCGCTCCCGAGGAGGCCATCTCCGCAATCTTCTCATGCGTCATCCCTTCATAGCCGAGGTAGCCATATACTTCCTTAGGATCAATAGGTCGGGTCTGCCTGCCGTCCTTCACATGCGTATGAACGATGTAATCCTTGAGCAGCTTTACACCTTCGACGGGATCATCGCCAGTCACCATGACCATATTGGCAGGATCGAAGTTGACCGACACTCCGTTTGTACTGAGAGAATCAAGGAAGCTCTTCAGATGGGCGGCGCGTTCAGGGCCGGTCTCGATTGCAAAATAGGCATTCATGCTCTTCGCATAGACGCCAAGCTCTTCACAGGCTTCCTGCATTGTGCTGTAAATAGAGCTGTTTACATCATCAGGGACGATGCCAATATGTGTGGTAACCACATCGGTGCCCAGCTCCACAGCGAGGTCTAGAATGCGCTTCGAGCGTTCGATCTTCTCACGGTTTGCTGCCGCATCCTGAAAGCCATGTCCGCCTAAATCCCCGCATAGTGCCGAGATTTCAAGCTCTAAGTCAGCAATATAGCTGCGCAGCTGCTTACGGTCTGTGCTTGTTAAGTTCTCAGGAGCCATTTCTCCAGAGACCGCATAGATTTGCACACCCTCTGCACCAACCTCTTTGGCCTTTACGAGACCACCCTTGAGTCCTGCTTGGAAACTATCCGATATGACGCCGATCTTATTTGTAAAAGACATACAGTACCTCCTTATCTACCTTCGTTCTAAAATTAAGTTTAGGGTTGGGGATTCAGTCCGCTAGATTTCAGACTTCGTCCCATATTCTTCTTACGTTGGCGAGTCCTGCTCTCGAACCCAATTCGCAGTCTTCCAATCCTTCGAATTCGAGGCTCAGATAGCCGTCATAACCAGAGGATTTGATCATCTTGATAATATCACGCATCGGAAGATCTCCTTGACCGGCGACTGCACCGCGTAAATATTGGCCTGCTGTAGAGGTGAAGAAGCCTTCCCCTGGATACTGCCCTGCCGGACGGACATAGAAGTCCTTGATATGCACAATGGAAGCATAAGGGAGGTTGTTCTTCACAGCAGCAATGGGCTGCTCGTCGGCACACAGGAAGTTTCCGATGTCCAGTGTTGTTTTGAAATTAGGCAGCCCTACAGCATGAATCAGCGCCTGTACACGGTCGCTTTGCTGGATGAAGAACCCATGATTCTCCACACTCGTCGTGATTCCATATGAAGCTGCATATTCTGCAATACGGCGGCAAGCATTCGCCAGCTGCTCCAAATGAGCATTGAAATTAGCGATGGATACATCCGGGGATGAGGCGACATCATGACGCATTAATTTGACGCCAAGCCGGTGTGCGATATCTACCTCTCGCTGCACTCTGGCGATCTCCTGTTCATAAGCATCCTGGTCATTCAGCAGAAAATTAGCACCGATCGCATAGTTAGATATTTCGAGTCCACGGGCAGCGGCTTTGGATACGATGGTATCAATCAGCTCAGGCTGCTCTGTGAGATTATAGCCGAGCGGAACAATCTCCACATGTTCTCCGCCATGATCCGCAGTGAAGTCAATGACATCTTCGACCGTCATTTTACCGCTGTTCAGTGCCTGATACAGGCTGTAAGTGCTGAGTCCGAGCTTCATAAGTACACTTCCTTCCCTGTGCTGGCAGATTCGTAAATGCCGCGAAGGATCTTCATAATCTCTACGCCGTCCTCAACTGGGCTGATCGGCTGCTTGCCCGTCTGTACACACTCTACAAAATGGTCAATCTCGCTCTGGAACGCTTTCTCAAACTGGAAGCCCTTGCTGTCGGTCTGAGGCTTGATGTTTATAATCGTATCGTTTTTCTCTGTAACAATGACGACTTCCGGATCGATTTCGAATCCACCCTTGTCACCATAGAGCTTAACAACACCTTCATTTTCTTTGGCATGCAGTGTGAAGCTCACATCTACAAGCAATGTAGCACCATTTTCAAACCGAATCAGTGCATTGGCCAAATCCTCGACATCATTACTCTCCGCACTGTAGTCTGCTGCTTTATAAGAGGATAGATTTTTGATATTGGATCGGTTGCCTAATTTGCGGTAGGTGTTGCCGCTGACGGATTTTACTTTGGGTCTGCCCATCATGTACCAGCAGAGATCAATGACATGGACGCCGATATCAATCAGCGGACCTCCGCCGGAGCGTCTTGAATCTGCGAACCAGCCGCCCGGATTACCGAGTCTGCGGATATAGGAAGCTTTGGCATAATAAATCTCACCGAATTCTCCGTTGTCTGCAAAAGCTCTAAGCATCTGCGCATTCGGATCGTATCTGCGGACAAATCCGACTTGAAGTATTTTGCCGGATTCTTTAACCGCCTGCTGGATCTTTAGAGCTTCTTCCACCGTCCGGCAGAGGGGCTTCTCCACGAGGACATGCTTGCCAGCCTTGAGAGCGGCGATGCTGATCTCGGCATGAGTATCATTCCAGGTACAGATGCTGACAGCATCGATCTCCTCATTGGCCAGCAGCTCGTTATAATCGCTGTAGGCGTGTGGAGCTCCGTATTCTTCGGCTGTTTTTTGTGCTCTGTCCAGATTCATATCACAGACCGCGAGAAGTGTTACATTCGGATTATTTTTATAAGGAGTTAAGTGATATTGAGAGATGCTGCCTGCGCCAATGACGCCAACTTTTAGTGTACTCATATGTAATTTCGTGCTCCCTTCAAGCTCTGTAATAGGATATACTGGATAGAAAGAACCGATCTTCACTGCAGACATTCTAAACGCTGAAATGCTAAGAAGTATGCGCTGTCAGCTTCATGGCTCAATCTATTCATGATTCACAACTATTGTATTTTGGGACCTATGAGAAAGCCATGCAGACGGATGCTGATTATTTGAACAATTGTGCGGTCAATGGAGGGGTGACATGCTTAGAAACGCTGCGTTGCGGGAACCTATGGACATGCCGGATCCACACTTTCCGATCAAGCTTCATCATTGTGAGTACAGAGAGAAGGGGCAGACGCTGTTCCCTCCACATTTTCACGAGCATATGGAGATTTTGTATTTTGTACACGGCGAAGCGGAAATCGAATGCAATTCGCAGGTCACTCATGCCAAGGCTGGAGACTTAATTATTCTGAACAGCAACGATCTGCACTATGGGATCAACTTGTCCGGTGATCTGCTGTATAATGCCCTCATTGCTGATTTTTCGTTGCTGCAGAGTCCATCGCCGGATGCGGTGGAGACCAAATTCATTACGCCGATGACACAGAATAATGTGATGTTCAGGAATCATATTACAGATGATGAGGAGCTGCGAGGTGCGTTTGAGCTGATCAAACACGAGTTCCGCAATAGAGAGCTGGGATATGAGCTTGCCATTAAATCCAGCATGTACCGTATGCTGACGATCCTGTTCCGTAAATATGTTGCTGAATATATGCCGCTGTCGGTGTTTAACAGCCGTACCAAGAATCTGACGCGATTTGCTCCGGTCTTCAAATACATAGAGGAGCATTATTTGGAGGAGCTGTCGGTAGAGCAGCTGGCCCGGATGGCCAATTTGTCGCGGTTTCATTTCAGCCGATTGTTTAGCGAGCTCACGAACAAGACAGTAACCGATTATATTAATCAATTCCGAATCAACAAATCGGAGTATCTGCTCCGTAACACGGAAATGACGATCTCGGAGGTCGCTCTTGCAGCCGGATATAATGATATTTCTTACTTCAGCAGAACGTTTAAGAAGTATAAGCACGTACCGCCCTCCAGCATTCGAGGTCAATAAAAACGAATAAACACTACGAATAGACTTAATATAGTTCGTAAATAACTGTGAACAAATCATGATTTTATTGACATGTCGTGTTAAATTCTTTAGAATACGAAATGCGCATCAGGTTAAAAACATAGATATGTATCCTAATATTTTGGTTTAAAGCTTATAAAATAGAGCTGTTAGATCCTAATGACGAATATAGGAGCGACATTTTAACAATCCTATAAGAGTAGATTAGGATTTTTTGTTTTTAGCACCGTATGCACAACTATGAAGGCTGGAGGCAGGCTATTCCATGGAAAGATGGTTCAAATTAAAAGAAAGAGGCACTAGTGTCTCAACCGAGATTATAGCCGGAATTACGACATTCTTTACGATGGTCTATATCGTGGTCGTCAATCCAGGTATTCTGAGCAGCACAGGAATGGATTTTAACGGTGTGTTTATTGCGACAGTCCTTGCAAGTATTGTGGCCACACTGATTATGGGATTATGGGCTAACTATCCAATTGTTATGGCGCCTGCCATGGGATTAAATGCATTCTTTGCATACAGTGTTGTAGCTGGCAGCGGCGTTTCGTGGCAAATTGCACTGGGTGCGGTATTTGTTGCAGGTATACTATTCATTATTCTATCACTAACTTCATTCCGCTACATGCTGCTTAATGCAATTCCAGAAAGTCTAAAGCATGCGATTACGGCAGGGATTGGCTTGTTTATTACAACGGTTGGACTGCAAAATGCAGGCATCATCGCAGCTTCCGAGTCTACGCTGATTACAATAGGGAATCTGTCCGAGCCTATGGCGTATCTGACAATCATCGGCCTGCTGATTACCGTTGTACTGATGGCTTACAACGTAAAAGGTTATCTATTCATCGGTATGGTGATTACCGCGATTATTGCCTGGATCATGGGACTATTCCAAATGCCGGAATCCATCGTGTCCCTGCCGCAGGGCTTCACGACTACTGCATTCCAGCTGGACATTGCTGGTGTATTCTCAAACGGTTTATATACGGTCATATTTACATTCCTGCTGATTACCCTGTTTGATACAACGGGCACAATGCTCGGTGTTGCTGAACAGGCAGGGCTGATGAAGGATGGGAAATTCCCGCGGTCCCGCGGTGCGCTGTTGGCTGATGCAGTCGGAACGACTTCGGGCGCATTGTTCGGAACAAGCCCGACATCGGCTTATATTGAGTCAAGCACAGGGGTTGCTGCCGGAGGAAGAACAGGACTCACGGCTGTAGTCGTATCCGTTCTGCTTGCATTAACCTTGTTCTTCTCACCTATTATTAGTGTAATCTCAGGTATCCCGGCTATTACATCGCCAGCGCTGATTATCGTCGGTTACTTTATGATCAACATTATTAGTAAGATCAAGTGGAATGATCTTGAGGAGGCCTTCCCGGCATTTCTTATTATCATTCTTACTCCGCTGACACATAGTATTGCAACAGGAATCGGGGTAGGGTTTATCTTCTATCCGGTACTCAAGCTGCTGCGCGGAAAAGGCAAGGATGTTCATCCGATATTCTACATCTTCGCGGTATTGTTCTTCATCCAGCTTGTCTTCCTGGATCATTAATCAATATAGAGATTTTAATAATTAGGAGAGCGCGTGTAATCAGGCTGCTCTCTTTTTTTAATGCTGAGGCAGATTCCTATAATATCTAATTTTTATATGAGTATAGAAAGAATTTACAGGGTATTCTTGGATGGTAAATTATGATAAGTTATTACCGAAAGCGCTTTCAGTATAGTCGAGCACGTTCTGCTGCGCTTGTATCATGACCTAAATTACATAAGGAGAGATGCAAATGGTATTGCACAAAAAGCGTTCGAAGAGCTTACTCGCACTTGCAATGGTTCCAGCACTTGTCATTTCTTTATTCACATCTGTTGCCTTTGCGGACAAGCAGCAGGAAGCAGAGCCAGTGGCCAAAAATAAACTACAGGCTTATGTAGATGACATGCAGCCCGGATGGAATCTGGGGAACTCCCTGGATGCCGTCGGAGCGGATGAAACAGCCTGGGGCAATCCGAAAATTACGAAAGAGCTGATTGAGGAAATTGCAGACCAAGGATATAAGAGTATTCGTATCCCAGTGACCTGGGACAGCCATATCGGTGAAGCTCCGAACTACACCATTGAGCCTGCTTATCTGGAGCGGGTTGAACAAGTTGTAGATTGGGCTTTGGATGAAGATCTGTATGTCATGGTTAACGTCCATCATGATTCCTGGTTATGGATCAGCCACATGGAGACGAAGCATGACGAAGTCCTTGCTCGGTACAACGCGATCTGGACCCAAGTAGCAGACCACTTCAAAGATCATTCCAACAAATTGATGTTTGAAAGCGTTAACGAGCCGCGCTTCTCCGACGGTGGAACGACAGATGAAGAGAAGATGTTCGATATGCTGAAAGAACTGAATTTGTCCTTCCACAGCATTCTGCGTGAATCCGGCGGCAAGAATGCAGAACGACCGCTTGTTCTATCAACCTTAGAGGCTTCGCCTACACAGGAGAGAATGGATGAGCTGTATGCCACAATTACAGAGCTGAATGATCCTAATATTATCGCAACCGTTCATTATTATGGATTTTGGCCGTTTAGTGTGAACATTGCGGGTTATACCCATTTTGAAAAGGATACGAAGAACGATATTATCCAAACCTTTGATAATGTCCACAATACGTTTGTTGCCAAAGGAATTCCGGTCATTCTTGGTGAGTATGGACTTCTTGGCTTTGACCAAAGCACGGCTGTAATCGAGCAGGGTGAGAAGCTGAAATTCTTCGAGTTCCTGACGCATTATCTGAATGAAAAAGATGTAACTCACATGCTATGGGATAACGGCCAGCATATGAATAGAACAACCTACGAATGGTCTGATCTCGACTTCTTCAATATGATGAAGGAAAGCTGGAAGGGACGGTCGGCAACGGCTGAGACTGACCTGATCTTTGTCGAAAAAGATGCGGATGTGAAGGATGCAAACATCCAGCTGGAGCTGAACGGCAATAAGCTGACGAAGCTGAGTGTGGACGGCAAGAATTTGAAGAAATTTAAAGACTATGTGGTAAGTGAGGATGTTCTTACGATCAAAGCAAGCAAGCTTGAAGAACTGACCGCTTCCGGTGAGTATGGTGTGAACAGCGTCATTACAGCTGAATTCAACAAAGGCGCAGACTGGAAATTCAGAGTCATTACGAACAGTACACCTGTGCTGCAGGATGCGGAAGGAACGACAGAGTTCTTCGCTATTCCGGTATCCTTTAACGGAGATCTGCTGGCAACGATGGAAGCGAAATATACGGATGGCACCGTAGCTGGTCCACAGAATTGGACCTCCTTCAAGGAATTCGAGTATACCTTCTCTCCTTCCTATGATAAGGGCGAAATCGTGTTGAAGCCTAACTTCTTCAATGAGACGAAGGATGGTGAGGTGGTTCTTACCTTCCATTTCTGGAGCGGAGAAGTGATCACTTATACGATTACGAAGAATGGCACAAGTGTAACAGGATCGGCTTCCTAAGATCATGAATTGAACATAAGGCCCTGGCATTCGCTTGCCGGGGCCTTATGTTTGTATGATATATGAGATGAGAAATATCCGTAGTCCTTGTCTTGCGTATTGAAGATGAACATTATAAATCTGCGCCTAAGCGGACTAGCGCTTTATCAGCGGCGGGCAACATTTCGTGTATAGGCTTCCGGCGTTTGACCGACAATGGCCTTAAAGTCTTTAATAAAATGGGACTGGTCGTGGTATCCAAGCGCAAGGCTCAGCTCAAGTGTATTCACCGTTTGTCCATGATCGAGCGCTTCCGCTGCATTTTGAAGCCGGTACAGTTTGATTACATTCTTCGGACTAATGCCTACATATTGTTTAAACATGCGCTGCAGTGTTCGTTTGTTCATATTAAACTGTTCGCATACATGATCCACTCTCGTAATTTCATGATGAAGCCGAATATATTCTGTCATTTGCTCTGTCAGATCGGTAAGCTTGTCTTCCGGGGGCAATAGGGACAATAGGGCATCATTCATACGGGAAATAAGCTCTAAGTGGTCAGACGCTGTGTTGAGAAACGTCGATTCCAGCTCTTCGCGGGGCACATTGAATATCTCATCTGCCGGAAGTGGATGATCGATCAGCCTGGATATAGACTGCCCATACCAAGGGAAGAATCCGCCTGGCTTAAATTTGATCCCGAAGACACGTCCTGTGGCACTCAGCTGATAGCTATATTTACGGGTTGCAGGCCCATAGAAAAAAGTGCGTCCTGATTCGATGACCAAATTGACACAAGGATTCGGAATGACCTCCTGAATATGGGTCTTGTCTTCAGCCAGCTCCCATTCCACAACCCAATAGTGCTTGATAAAATGCTGAAGCTCCCTACTGGGCAAAAAGCGTTCCAAGCGAAAATGCTCCTCGCCTTTCTCCAGGTTCATGATACCCATGCTAGGTTTCTGTGAGAACAAAAAGCTCATTTCAGCTTCGCTCCTGTCTGTCGCTTTTTTACAATACGCCTTCATGCTCAAGCTGTAATATCAAGTTATCAGAAGATCGAATGTTGATCTTGTCTTATTTTAACAAATTTTGGACAAAGTGAAGAAGGATATTGTCAAATACTTCGCTGTTCACGAGAAAGAGAGGGACTTAAATGGAAGCACTTCGCTATGAGCTGTATATTGGAGCATCACCCGAGAAGATATGGGACACGCTGTTCAAACCGGAAGGAACAAGGCAGATATTCTTTGGTTCGATCTTTGACTCTTCCTTCAAGGTAGGCGAGGGGTATCGATATGTCGGCCCTGGGAATGAAGGAGATGAAACGGTACACGTGTATGGTGAGGTACTGGCCTGTGAACCTGGCAAGTTGTTCAGCTGCACAGAGCATCCTGGACCAAGCTATGCGGAGAATCATGCGGAGCTCACGACTCGAATGACGTATACTCTTGAGATTGTAGGCGGCTGTACGAAGCTGACATTTGTGAATGATGAGTGGAGTGAAGGGCATCCCTCCTATGAACGAACGAAATCGACCTGGCCGATGGTTCTAAGCAATGTGAAAAGTGTAGCTGAGACAGGGAAGGCGCTGGACTTTGGTTTTTGAGGCGCTGTTTCTAAGTTCTGAGCAGAAATAGCGGCAAGGCGCTGTTCTCAGGTTCTGAACAATAATAGCGGCAAGGCGCTGTTTTCAAGTTATGAACGAGAATAGCGGCATGCAGCATCTCTATGAATGACTTGGAGATGCACATGCCGCTTTTTTTTATACAGCTTACTATTTCATTAGCTTATCAAACAATCGGATCACCTTGGAAGAGAACTCCTCCAGATTCATGACCGATTTATTCCGGCGATGATACCATTTTTTCACGGCATCAATGACCCAGAGCGGAACCTTGATTTCGTTAAACCGGGGATAAACATTATAGTAGGCCCATACTAAGTGATCCCAGCGCTGGTCGTCACCCTCCTTCACATATTCGGAGACATCGAGCACTTTGCCGCGTCCGTTCTGATTAACCACGTTCTTCAGATGGATATCCCGAGGGTTAAGGCCTACGCTTCTTACATACCTGCGAGCCTCTTCTACATCAAGGATAACCTGTTCCGGTACTGGAATTCCGAGGGTTATGCAGTCCTGAAGCGTAGGGCCATCTTCAAAGCTGAGTACCAGGTAATTCACACCGTCCCCATAACAAGCTGCAAAATACGGAGAACCCTTCAGCTTCGCATAAACTTCTTTTTCTATATTCTTCTTGTCTAAGGCCTGCTGTGAATAAATCTTGAAGGCATATTGAGGTAATTCCGGCATTATAAATACGGCGGCATCGGTACCAACACCGATGCATTCTAATCCATCTGTATTTCCTTCAATGCTGACCAGATCATTCTCCGCATTACCTATAATTTCGACCTGTCCAAGTAGGGAGTCGGCCTTGAGCCAATCCTTCCTTACTTCTTCCTGCTCAAATTCAGTACTCATGTCTGTTTGCCCCTTTAACGTGAACAACCCTGCCTTGTCTTCCATTATATGCAGGAGTGGCTTCTCATTGCTTTGTTCTTAGTACGCTCCATAATATGAAATGTTTCGTTAGATTCTGCGGGTTATGATAGAATACAATACAATAAAGCGATGATAGATTGCAAAGAAAGGCGTCTGATGGATCATGATAACAATGTATCCCCCGTGGTCCTATTCAGGATCACGAGCAGGTATGTTTAATGAATGCCTTCGTAAATATTATTACCATTATTACGGTTCACATAACGGTTGGAAGCCGGAGTCCGCAGATCCGGACCAGGTTCAAACCTACCGGCTGAAGCAGCTCAGCAGCCTGTATTTGATATTCGGGAACCTTGCACATCAAATGTGTGAATCGGTCATACGAAGCTGGGAGCGTAACAGAACAGTGCCGGAGGTACCCTTCTTACAGCAACGAATGCGAGACCTGTTGAACAAGGCCTATGTGGAATCCAAAGATATGAATGGATGGCATCTGAACCCCAAGTACCATACCATGCTGTCTGAAATGTACTATGACGAAGATGCCAAGCTTCAGAACCGAATTACCTCGATCAAAGCACGGATGGAGACCGTGGCTGGGAAGCTGTACGAGAGCAGGACGTGGAAGGAGATTCAGTCTGGCATTGCTCATATAATGGAGGTCGAGAAATGGGACCATATGATTCTGCACGATACGAAAGTATACGTGAAGATGGACGTGCTGTATCGCAATGAGAAAGGCCATATCGTTATCGTTGATTGGAAAACAGGGAAGGAAGACAATTTTACAGAGCAGCTATACTTATATGCTGCCTATGTTCACGAGCATTATAATATACCGTACGAGCATATTGAGCTGAGAGTAGAGTATCTGCTAACCGGAATTAGTGAGAGCTATCAGGCATCTCAGGCTGAAATTGATGAGGTCATCGCCAAGGTAGGCAGAGAGATCGAGGAGATGAAATCCTGTCTTGCCGATGATTACTACAACCGGCCGAAGGAAATCGGATATTTTACGCCAATGCCTTCGGAAAGAGTGTGCGGAGAATGCAACTTCAGAGAGATATGCAGCTACAGAGCAATATAAAATAACACGATAAGATTTAATTCTTATCGTGTTATTATTTTATATAGCGAAATAAGATTACTTAGAGATTAATATACAAGAGTATGTTATTATATTTTGAGGTTTGTTATTGTGGTATATTCCTTGGTTAATATGAATAATTAACTATTTTGTTATGATGTTGTTATGATGAATTGAGAGATGAGCTGCTAGTAAGAAGGATCGAGGAGGAAGGATGTATGGAGAAGAGCTTGGACTTGCAAGTCTGGCTGGAAGAGGTTGAATTCGAGCTTAAGAACAATATATTGGGCTTCTGGAAAGCACGGACGGTCGACGATACCCATGGCGGTTTTATCGGGGCGATGAATGCGGACGGTGAGATTGAACATGGAGCGGATAAATCGCTTGTTCTTAATGCGCGAATACTATGGACATTTGCTGCCGGTTACCGAAAATATGGGCAGGACGATGATCTTCATATGGCCGAGCGTGCGCTCGAACAGCTGAAGACCCATTTTGCAGATAAAGAATATGGCGGCTTCTACTGGATGATTCATCCGGACGGGACACCCTCAGAGGATAAGAAGCAGGTATATGGGCAGGCTTTTGTCATCTATGCACTCGCTGAATACATTCGGGCTACGGGCAATCGCGAACCGCTGCAGCTGGCAGAAGAGATCTACCGCCTGCTCGAACGTTATGCCTATGATCCGGTACATACAGGGTATGTGGAAGCCTTATCAAGAGAGTGGGGCGAGACAGACGATCTCAGCCTCAGCGGCAAGGATCTGAATGAACGCAAATCCATGAACACGCATCTGCATGTGCTCGAGGCTTATACGAATCTATACCGGATATGGAAGCCGGAGGGGCTGCGCCTGAAGCTTAAGGAGCTGATCGAAGTCCATTTGAATCTAATACTGGATGCGGAGTCAGGTCACTTCAAGCTGTTCTTTGATGATGAGTGGAATTCACAGTCTGCCGACGTCTCCTATGGACATGATATCGAAGGAAGCTGGCTGCTGTGGGAAGCGGCAGAAGTACTCGGAGACCGGGAGC
This sequence comes from Paenibacillus sp. TCA20, assembly GCF_000732325.1. GTDB lineage: Bacteria > Bacillota > Bacilli > Paenibacillales > Paenibacillaceae > Paenibacillus > Paenibacillus urinalis. Next base: position 320,457 of record NZ_BBIW01000006.1, on the reverse strand, counting down.
TGCTGGACAAGGTTCGAGCTGCTGCGATCCAGATGGCTGTGGCGACGCTTGCGGAAGGTACGGACACAGATGGCGCCATATATAATGAGCTTCATGCAGACGGCAGACTGGATGACAGCAAGGACTGGTGGCCGCAGGCAGAAGCAATGGTCGGATATCTTAATGCCTATCAGATCAGTGATGAAATGCAGTACTTGTATGCCGCTCAGAACAGCTGGAGCTTTATTCGGGATTATATTGTTGATCGTACAGGCGGGGAATGGCACTGGCAGGTATTCCGTAGTGGTGAGCCTAACCGCAGACAGCAGAAGGTTGGGGCATGGAAATGTCCGTATCATAACAGCCGGGCTTGTCTGGAAGCGATCGAGCGTTTGGAATCGATTGTTAGATCACGCGCTGTAGTTTAGTGTTCTTTGCATAACAAATAAGCATAACAAATTAGGTGAAAACAGATCTTGGCGATAGCTAAAGATCTGTTTTTTTATGATGCTGTTGTATGGACAAGCCCTCCGCATAGGAAAGACTCTGATTATGATGCTCTCGATACTGCTTAGGCGACATGCCGACAACTCTAGTGAACAGAATAGAGAAATAATTGGGATTCTCGTAGCCGGTAATCTTGGCAATCTCCCATATTTTCATCTCGGACTGAACGAGGAGCCGGGTTGCTTCGCCCATGCGTCTCTGGATCATGTAATTAATTGGTGAAGTACCATAGGTGTTCTTGAAGATATGAGCAAGATAGTAGGAACTGATATTAAACTCGTCAGCAATCTGTTTGAGATTCAGAGCCTGTGTATAGTTCCCGTCGATATATTCCTTGATCTCGGTTGCGAGCTTGTTTTTGGTCAAGCTTTGAGCGGAATTTTGCAGTTTGAGCATGCGGTGTACAAGCACCAGAATGGAGCTCAGTATATGCCCTGCGATTTGTTCATATCCTTCCTCCTGCATGGAGGATTCCTCGAACAGCAGCTCCATGAGCGTCACCATCTCGCTCGAGTATTTGTTAGCACGAATCAGAGGATGGGCGTGGGGCGGAACAATATATTCGCGAGCAGAAGAGAAGCCGCAGTAGCAGATAAACACCGGATGCTCCTTGGAGGATTTCTCGGCGTGCAGAATGCCTTTGTTGTAAATAAGCACATCCCCTTTGGCCGCGTGATAGCTCGTTTCCCCTATAATAAAATCCCCTTCGCCTTCCTTAATAACGAGAATTTCAAACAGATCATCATGCTTGTGGCTTGGGAACTGCCAGTCTGGATTATTGCTTATGCTCCCGGCATATAACAGCTGCTCAGCAGGCGGAACAGTGTTCTTGTTCACCTTGATCCCTTCCTTCTGTGTCGATTGAATCATGGTTCACATCGTAAAGCCAAGTGAAACCTTCTGTCAAATAAAAGAACAAGATATATAACAAGGAAATAAAACCCAGCAACATGTTTAATTGTAGACTCCCTCTAATATCCGTATGCTGATAAAGGCGGATTTCAAACCATACACCGCACTATGAAATTATATAAAGATAGAGGGAGAGAAACATGTCTTACTCCAAGGAAAAAGGACTCGTCTTTTCTTTTACACTAATGGCATTTATCCTCGGTACGACGGAATATGTTATTGTTGGTCTGCTGTCAGATATTGCCCGTGATTTTGGCGTTACGCTCACGGCGGCGGGAATATTAGTATCTGGATTTGCCATGGCCTATGCTGTGGGTACACCAATTGTACTGAGCATCTTCGGTCGTTTCCCCAAGCGGATGCTGATATTAACCGGGATTACACTCATCATCCTGTTGAACATACTTAGCGCATTATCCGGTTCATTTGCATTCCTGATGGGAACAAGAATAGTCACAGCGATTCTGTGCGGTTTGTCCCTATCGCTGGCCATATCGGTAGCAAGTGATTATGTGGCCCCTGAGCGCCGGGGGCGTGCAATCTCTTACATTTTAGGCGGCTTTACCATTGCTAATGTGTTTGGGGTTCCGATCGGCACCTTCGTAGGACAGTTTTTTGATTGGCCTGCTACATTTATTCTTGTCAGCATTTTGGGCGTAGCAGCGCTGTTGTTAAACGCGGTGTATATTCCAAGAGGTATTCCTGTTGTGAAGGTATCCGCCAAAGAACAGTTTGTTCTGCTTGGGAATCCGCGGATCATCCTTGCTTTTCTGATTCCAGCCTGCGGGACGGCAGCTATATTTGTAGTATATACGTATATTGAACCGATTATGGGCGAGGTCATGGGTCTTCCAAAGGCTTGGTTCAGTGTTATTCTGTTCATATATGGACTCGTTACCATCGTAAGTAATTATATTGGGGGCCGAGTCGCGACGGGAGATTACATGGGTAAGCTGAGGATCGTCTTTATGGTTCAGGCGGCACTTTTTGTTCTGTTCGGATTGCTTGCCTCGGTGCCTGTTGCCGGGCTGCTGAGCCTGATTATGATTGCACTGGTCTCTTATGTACTGAATGCATCTACACAGCTGTATCTTATTGATCTCGCTCGCCGATACGTGCCTCGGGCAAAAGATTTTGCGACTTCTCTGATGCCGGTTGCGAATAATACCGGGATCGCAGTAGGCTCCTTTATTGGGGGGCTGGTTGTGCAGAGCAGCGGACTTGCCGCTCTTCCGTGGCTGGCGCTTGCATTCACGGTTGCCGCCTTTGTTATTACAGCATTCTCTTATCAGCTCGACCGGAAGCAAAAGGCAGAAGTGCAGGATGAGCTTGCACCGATTCATACCTGATATTTGAACAAAAGCAAAAGCAGCGCCTGCCTACTCTTGAACTTGAGTAGGCAGGCGCTGTTTTCTTTTTTATATGAATAGAAGTTTAGGTGTTATCAATCATCGCCTTCGAAGGATCTGGGCTGCAGACGAGTTAGTTGGTTACTGCGGTTCTTAATGCTTCGTCTGCTGAGACGAAGGGATACCCGAGATCTCTCGCGACGGCCTCATACGTAACCTGGCCTTTAAATACATTCAGACCTGTAAGAATGGCCTTATCCAGCTTCATCGCTTGGAGAGCACCAAGATTAGCCAGCTTCAGCGCATATGGCAAGGTTGCATTTGTGAGTGCCAGTGTAGAAGTACGCGGCACCGCACCCGGCATATTGGCTACCGCATAATGCACAACGCCATGCTTCACATAAGTTGGATTGTCATGAGTTGTGATATGATCGATCGTCTCTACAATTCCGCCCTGGTCAATGGCAACATCCACGATAACCGAGCCGGGGCTCATATTCTTCACCATGTCTTCGGTTACGAGACGAGGAGCCTTAGCGCCAGGAATCAGCACAGCGCAGATCAACAGATCAGAAGATGCGACCGCTTCTGCAATATTTGCAGGTGTGGATACCAGGGTATGAATGCTGCTGCCGAAGATGTCGTCCAGCTCGCGGAGACGATTCACGCTAAGGTCGATGATCGTCACATCTGCACCAAGACCTGCTGCGATTTTGGCTGCATTCGTACCCACAATTCCTCCACCGATGATCGTAACCTTACCGCGGCTTACACCCGGAACTCCGGATAGCAGAATCCCTTTGCCGCCTTTGTTCTTCTCCAGCAGCTGAGCACCGATCTGAGCAGCCATTCGGCCAGCGACTTCACTCATAGGCGTCAGCAAAGGCAGGGCTCCGTTCACCGTGATCGTCTCGTAAGCGATCGCAATCACTCCGCTGTCCACGAGAGCTTTGGTAAGCTCAGGCTCGGCCGCAAGGTGAAGATACGTAAACAGAATAAGACCATTTCGGAAATATCCGTATTCACTGGACAGTGGCTCTTTGACCTTCATCACCATATCTGCTTTATTCCATACTGAGGCAACATCCGTCAGCTCAGCTCCAGCTGCAGCATATTCAGCGTCGGTAAAATTGCTGCCATTGCCGGCACCGGATTCCACGTATACCTGATGCCCCTTGCGTACAAATTCTGCCGCTCCTGCGGGTGTAAGGGCTACCCGGTTTTCATTGTTTTTAATTTCCTTTGGTACACCAATGATCATGCGAATCACCTCGTCGTTAGAGTAGGATATGAATGTCAACCGTGCTGATAGATTCAAGTTTTTATATAATTCAATGTCAGCTATACTACAATTCTATGTTGGATAATACCAAAATGCATCTTACTTTCTGTCTATAAATCATGTAATTCGCATAACAATATGTCATAATAGTCAAGTGTCATGGTTGTAGTTATGAATGTTAATGTAAGTATATTTCACATGGTGGTGAGTTTTCTGAAAAAATCACAATCTCTTACCATAAAAGAGGTCATGAACCGACCGATCTTCAAAAGAGCCCATATTGCTGCCGGAGAAAAAGGTCTCCATCGTCAGGTAGGCTGGGTTCATGTGCTGGAAATAACCAAGATTTCACCTTACTTGAGCAGAGGCGATCTCATCTTGTCTACTGGACTCTGGCTCAAATTTGAGCAGGAGCGGAAGGAGTATCTTCTTCAGCTCATCCAGAGTGAGGCTGCAGGTCTGTGTGTTGAATTCGGAACAAGCATTGATCATATCCCTGCGGATATTCTTGAGCTAGCGGATGAGCATGGATTTCCGATTATCGTATTTGACAAGCCTGTCCGTTTTGTAGAAATTACGCAGGATATTCACTCTTATCTTATTAACCGTCAGCATCAGCTCCTAAAGGATCTGGAGAATTATTCCCGCAAAATTCAGCAGCTGACGCTCCAAAGTACCGATGTATCCAGCATTCTCCGTCTGCTCCATGAATATTCATCCCAGCAGGTTGCGTATATCTCTACCCTTGAACATAACCAGTTCTATCCCAGTATAGAACCAGAAGTCGCAGCCGCAATTTCAGAGCTGTACGCCCATGAAGTAGAGCATCGAAGCCTGGGGAGTCAGGAATCAAACATTCATGCTGCACTCGATGAGGACACAACGATATTGTTCCAGCCTGTCGTTATTTTTGGGCAGGTATTCTCGGGGGTGGGCATTGTAACGAGAGAACAGCCGACGGAAGCAGCACCTCTTCTTCTGGATTACACGGTAAAAGCCGTAGCCACGCTACTGCTGCGGACTCAGTTTCTGGAGGAGAAAATGCTCCGTAATCAGAACGGTATTCTGCAGGATCTGCTCAGCAACCGGATTCATAATGAGGAGCAGGCACAGACGAGCATGGGGCTGCGTCTGCTGGTGAAGGGTCAATACCTGTTCATCGGCGGTGTGATGGAAATTGAGCATCGCTCCAAGAACGTTGCGGAGGAGCGAAAGGAAGCGGGGCATCAAGATATTATGGTGCTGCTCCGTTCACTGCTGAAGAAAAATAATGTACCTCATCTTGTGATGATGAAAATGAACCAAATTCATGTGCTCTGTGCCAAAGAGTCCATTACGAAGGATACGGAGCGTAATCTAATGCTTACACTCCAGACGATCACAGCGGATATCAGCCGTTTTGCTACCCATCAGCTTGAAGGTGTGATGATTCATGCCGGTTTTGGCAAAGCAAGAAGCAAGATGATTGAATCCTCGCGAAGCTTTGAGGAGGCTTATCAAGTCATTGAGGTCAGTAGAAGTGTGCCTCAGATGAACCCGTGTTTATTTTATGACAGATTGGGAGTCTATCAATTGCTAAAGGCTGCGCCGAACGAGTTTCTGAAGTCCTTCGTACAGGACCACTTAGGAGCATTGATTCAATATGATGAGAAGCACGAGCTTCAGCTTCTGTCGACGCTACAGGCCTATATGAATGCCTTCGGCTCCAAGCTGGAGACCGCTAAATCTCTATATATTCATAGACAAACCTTGTATAACAGACTGGATAAGCTGGAGGAGATTCTGGGAGAGGACTGGCTGCAGCCACACCGCCGAACGTCAATCGAAATGGCACTGCTCGCCCATGATATGCTTCAGCACAGCCGCTAGGGAAGCGGAGCGTACAATTTTTTTTCGTGTCAAAAAGAGCTTATATGATGGAGGAACCAACATGCTGCATATTGTGAATGGTGATATTGTCGCAGATAAATTGAAACAGTCTGGAATACAAGGCGAAATTCTGGTGTGGCGCGAAATCTACTCGTGCGGACCCTTGTTTGAGCATATGGAGGATGAGGTGAATTCCTCTCTGCGGGCAGAAGCCCTGGAACGCCTCCTTGGTATTCCAGCAGGAGAGTATATGGCCCAGTGTCGAAGTCAGGAGCTTGTGCTGAAGAGGCTCGCTGCATTTGATGAGGTGGTGCTGTGGTTCGAGCATGATTTGTTCGATCAGACGATACTTGCGTATCTGCTCCACTGGTTTCAACAGAATGACACGGTCCGTGTTAAGCTGAATCTGCTCAGCATTGGATCTTATCCTGGAATTCCATTGTTTCGAGGACTGGGACAATTATCTCCACCTGAGCTCCAAGCTTTATCCGGGACATGGCACCTGCTGAGCCGTGATGAGCTTGAGCTGGGAAGCGCGTGGTGGAGGGCGTATATCTCGTCCAACCCGAGTGAGTTAGCGCAGTTGCTGGAGAAGACCGAAGAAGAGACTTCGATTCTTCCATTTGCCAAAAAAGCCTTTACTGCTCATTTATCTAGACTTCCTTCGTTTCAAAATGGGCTTGGCTGTGTTGAGCAAGAAGTACTCAATACCTTAAAGAACGGCGGGAGAAGACCGCATTCGCTGTTCAGGGAGGTCGGAGATCGACTGCATCTTCTTGGCATGGGCGATCTTGAATTTTGGTCGATTCTGAGACGAATGGCTGCTGGTTCCGCTCCTGTGCTGCAATTGGCAGGAAGTGATCGCTTCCCGGATTATCAGTTCATCCCTGCAGGTTTTAAGGAGGCTGTACTCACCATAACAGAGCAAGGCGAGAAGGTGCTGGGCGGGAGCGTTCATTATATGCCGGACTCAACTGAAGAGGTATGGTATGGAGGGATTCCTCTGCATGGGGGGGTCAAGTGGGGCTGGAATCGAGTAACGGAGTCACTTGTGAAGCTGAAATAACGCGAATATGCAGATTGATGCCGAGCTGATACATCTCCAAATGAAGTATTACTGAACGAAAGCGGTCTGGAGCGCATTGCTCTGATCCAAATCTCGTCCTGATCCAAATCTTGTCCTGATCGCTCGAATAAATAAAAAAATACTCTCTCGAAAATCATAAGACCCGATACACAAGTCAGCTGTGAATCGGGTCTTACTACTATCGTTTCGATGAAGTTTACAGACTTCAAAATAGCGGCTCTACCGCATCATTAGAATGCCCAGTTGCCCTGCTTGAAGACTGCCTCTTCCTTGCCATCCTTCGTAATTCCGATAATGTCGAGCTCACCGGAACCGATCATGAAGTCGGTATGTGCCGCACTTGTGTTCAGACCGCGTTCACGCAGCTCCTCTGGAGAGAGCTCCGTACCGCCTTCAACACAGGCCGAGTAAGCACTGCCGATCGCCAAGTGACAGCTGGCATTCTCATCAAATAGTGTTTTGTAGAACAAAATGTTGGAGTCCGAAATGGGTGAATGATGCGGAACCAATGCCACTTCTCCAAGATAGTGGGAGCCTTCGTCCATTCCGACAAGGCCTTTCAGGGTTTCTTCACCTTTCTCAGCTGTAACCTTGGTTACGCGTCCGTTCTCAAACGTGAAAGTGAAGTTATCAATAATATTTCCGCTGTAGCTGAGCGGCTTCGTGCTGGACACAGTGCCGTTTACGCCTGTACGGAAAGGAGCGGAATATACCTCTTCGGTTGGCAGGTTCGGTACAAACCATACGCCTTTTGCATTCTCTTTGTTGCCGCCAAGCCATACATGGTTCTCAGGCAGATCGAGCTTAAGATCGGTTCCTGGACCAATGAAATGAAGCTGCTTGTACTGCTTGTCGTTCAGATAGCTTGATTTTTCTTTTAGAGTAGCAACATGCTTCTCCCAGGCAGCAACCGGATCCGGCTGATCGGCACGAACCATTTGGAAGATCGCGTCCCACAGCTTCGCCACAGCCTCTTCCTCCGGCACATCAGGGAACACCTTGGTTGCCCATCCTGCAGAAGGAGCTGCTCCGAGTGTCCAGCTTACCTTGAAGGATTGCGTCAGCTGGCGGAAACGGGTAAGGGCATTGCTTGCTGTCTTGTTAGCGTTAATGATTTTTTGTGATGACACACCTGCTAACAGATCTGGATCATCCGATTTGATCGTAATAAAGGCAGCCCCATTCTCGGCCTGCTCGATCCGTTCTGCTGCAGCATGCGTAGGAACATCCAGGAACGACTCCTCAGATCCCATGTCATATTGAATTCGGGATACGGCATCATCTGACCAGTTGACTTTGACTTTATACGCACCGGCTTCGTACGATTTTTGGACAATGGCACGAGCAAGCTCAGGAAAATCAATCGAAATATTGAGCACGACGGTTTGTCCTTGTTGTACATTGACACCGACCTTAACGAGCAGCTCGGCATAGTTATTGAGTTTGGTTTGAAAGTCCATATTGAAATATCCTCCTTATTCCTGCCTGGTAAAAATGGTTCTCTTCTAGTGTACTGCTAATTCTCTCGAAATCAAAATAAAGATGCTTGTAGAGCCATGTACGCCCTAATTTGATATGATGAATCAAAGTAATGAGAAGGAAATTGATTTCGTGTCAGGAGGCTGTATTTGTGTATGAGTAACCAACCAGCACGTGAATTCCGAATTGATCTTAATTGCGATCTGGGGGAGGGATATGGAGTGTATCCTTCATCCTCTGATGCCCAGATCATGAAATACATAACGAGCGCAAACATTGCCTGCGGCTATCATGCGGGGGACCCAGGGAAGATGAGAGAGGCTGTTCAACTGGCATTAGCTCATGGAGTTGCAATTGGGGCGCACCCAGGTCTGCCGGATCTCATCGGCTTTGGCAGAAGAGAAATGGCAGTGACGCCTCAGGAGGTATACGAGCTGACCTTGTACCAGATCGGTGCGCTGACTGCGATTGCTAAGGCAGAAGGTGCCGTACTGTCTCATGTGAAGCCTCATGGAGCGCTGTACAATATGGCCGCTGAGCGGGAACCGATCGCAAGAGCCATTGCGGAAGCGGTGTATCGTGTGGATTCGAGTCTGATTCTGTTCGGGCTGGCAGGAAGCCATTCCATTCATACCGCAGAGGAAGTCGGTATCAGAACAGCGAGTGAGGTCTTTGCTGACCGTACCTATGAAGCGGGGGGGACGTTGACCCCGAGGCATATTAAGGGAGCAGTCATTCACGATTCTTCCACTTGTGTGCGGCAGGCACTGCGGATGATACAATCCGGGGAAGTCATTTCACGGGAAGGAACCCCCATTAAGATCAAGGCTGACACATTATGTATTCATGGCGACACACCGGAGGCAATCGAGCATGCTTTGCAATTAAGGGAGGCTTTTGACATACAGGGAATCAAGGTCCGAAGAATGGGGGAGCGGTAAATGAACCAGTATCCGGCCCGGCTAACAGAGCCAAAAATGGTCTCGATGGGTGATTCAGCAATCCTTATTGCATTTGATCAAAGAATTGATCCCGTTATTCACGAGCAAGTGCGTACATGCTTGATCCAGCTGGAGGCGCAGCCTTTTCCCGGCATGCTTGAATGTGTACCTGCATTTTCTAGCATTACCGTTCATTACGACCCTATCGTCGTAATGCGTGACACAAGTGGGGCATTTAAGTCTGAGCCTCTATATGACGAGGGGTTCGGCCCAAGTGGGAAGTATATTTCCCCATCACAGCGGGTTAGGAGCTATGTTAAGGCTCTGCTCGGCAAGTCTGCTCCACTTCAGCGTGAAGAGCCAAGATTGATTACGATTCCCGTATGGTATGGAGGAGAAGCGGGCCCAGACTTGGAGCAGGTCTCACGTCATACAGGACTATCTGCTGAAGAAGTGATCCGAGAGCATACAGCTCCGGAGTATACGGTATATATGATCGGCTTCTCACCAGGCTTTCCTTATCTCGGCGGGATGAATTCGAGTATTACTGTACCAAGAAGAGTCACACCTCGCTTGCAGATCCCGGCAGGAAGCGTCGGTATTGGGGGCGGGCAGACAGGTGTGTACTCACAGTCTACGCCTGGCGGATGGCAGATTATCGGCAGGACGCCGCTGTCCTTGTTTAATCCGATGGAGAAGGAACCCTCCTTGCTTCAAGCCGGAGATCGGGTGAAATTTCGGGCCATAACGGAGAAGGAGTACGGTGAATCCATGAACGGTAATTTTCCATTTATTCAAGGAGGCGGTGAAGGGTGAGTATTCGTGTGATAAAGCCCGGGATGCTGACGACAGTACAGGACTTGGGCAGATGGGGATTTCAAAAATACGGTGTTCCTGTGTCAGGTGCCATGGACAAGGATGCGGCCAGAATCGCGAATATGCTCGTGGGTAATGAAGAGACAGACGCAGTGCTGGAGGTGACTTTATCCGGAGCTGAATTCAGAATGGAGCACTCGGGTCTGATTGCCATTTGCGGAGGGGACCTTAAACCGGTCATGGACGGTGAGGCCTTGCCGTTGTGGAGGCCGCTTTTTATAAACGAAGGAAGCAGGATCAAATTCAGAGGCCCCGATTATTCTAGCAAGAGAGGGTGCAGGGCCTACATTGCCGCTGCCGGGGGGATGGATGTTCCTGTTCTTATGGGAAGTCGGAGTACTTATGTAAGAGGTGAGCTGGGCGGTTATTCGGGCAGGATGCTGCAGTCAGGAGATACGATCTCCATTCATAAACCTGGAGTACGCAGTCGTTTGCTTGAGCAGATAATAGCTGATATAGGAGAGGAGCATAGCGGGTATGTTACAACATCTTGGTTCGCCGATCCGTCTCTTATTTATTCCCGAGTCAATGTCATCAGGGTCGTGGAAGGATATCATTATACATGGATGTCAGCGCGTAGTCAGAACAGATTTGAACAACAGAAATATGTAATTGAACCAAGCTCAGATCGGATGGGATACCGGCTTCGAGGCACGGAGGGCCCCTTGGAACTTCAAGGTGAACTCGAACTCCTCTCGGAGGGGGTAAGTGAAGGGACCATTCAGCTGCCGCCAGTGGGAGAACCTATTGTGCTGCTGGCTGACCGGCAGACCACGGGAGGATATCCGCGAATAGCGCAGGTCGCAAGTGTAGATCTCGGACTCCTTGCCCAGCTTCCTCCAGGAGCTCATCTGTCCTTTCGCCTCATCCGTGTGCAGGAAGCGGAGACCCTTCTGATTATGAAGGAGATCCAAATGAATCAGCTTAGAAATGCCATCCAATTAAAGATGCTCCTCGGTCACTAGACGGTTCCTTTTGTGTACATAGCTTATGATCATTCTCAGTACGGGAGGAACTGCAAAAAAAATAAACAGCAGACGGAACAACTGATAGACAGCAACGATGGACAGATCTGCACCGATCTCATGCGCCATAATACTCATTTGATCCATTCCTCCAGGGGCCAGGCTGAGCAGCGCAGTTGGAAGACTGACAGAACTAAACACAGACAATAAGAAGCTAAGTATTGCCGCGCCAGTGACAAGCAGCAGACTCGAAGTAATGGAAAGGGACAGAATTTTAAATCTCTGCGTAAACTGACCGGGCTTGAGCAGCAAACCAAGATATGCACCAATAAGCACTTGAGCTCCGTTAATAGCCGCAGGAGGCAGAATAGGGCCAATTAGACCCGTCATTTGCAGCAATGCGGTTCCGATCATGGGGCCGAGCAGCGGCGCAGTTGGGAATTTTAATTGCTTGGCTCCCCAAGCACACACAATACAGACCACAGCATACAGTCCATAGTTCAAAATAATACTTTGACCGCTGCCCATTATCGCAGCAGCTCCTTCACTGAGACCAGCACCATCTGAACCTGAATGCTCATGAGTCTGACCAATAATAGGGCTGAAGAGCAGGGCGGGAACGGATATGATGATGGTAAATAAACGAATGACCTGCATAACGGTAACGATCGTGACATTAACCCCTTTGGTTTCTTCCGCAAGGGTAACGACCTGGCTTAAGCCGCCAGGGATGCTGCCCATCAGCATCGTCAAGAAATCGGTTCGCGTCAGTCGGGACAAAATAACGGCCATGCCAGCACACAACAGGAGTAACAGCACCGTCATAAGGAGCATCGTCGGCAGATGCCTGGTAATTTCCTTAATCGCAGAGAGAGTGAAGGACAAGCCCATCGTATAGGCAACGATGATCATTCCTGTATTTCGCAGGGAGGCGTTCCACTCAAACTGGGCTGCCCATTTACTAGAGCCGATCAGTACAAATACCATTGGACCCAGCAGCCAGGAGAGCGGAATGTGAAGCAGAGCAAAAACCCAGCCGCCGAGTAGAGCAGTGAGCAGTGTTAGGCACAGGCGTGCCGTTTTATGCTTACGTAATATGCCTTGCATAGCGAAGATCATCCTATTCTATATTGGATTCATGGAGCGTAGGTCGTTCTTATATGTACATGATCCTGTTAAGCATACTACTCCTTGCTTACATTATGAAAGTTATTAATAAATTTAATCAGAGATTTATGTTAGCTGCAGATCATAATTAATTAAGACTCAATACCATTTTATTCAGGCGTTCAGATACAAGCTGACAATGATGCTAGCGTCAAAACAATGAGTTCATTGAGTTTAGATCATGTATTTTTAAAAAACAAAAAGGATGAAGAACTTACAAATTCTTCATCCTTTTTGTTTAGTGTCTGTTATTGTTTTTGAAAAGGAGGTAAATCATGAATAAAATATATTTTATGTTATTTATTGTATTTATCTTATCTGCTTGTAGTAATAGTGAAGTATCACCAGTGACGAAGCACTAATTCAAGATTTACAGACCGAGAATCAACAACTAATAGAAGAGCTTGACGCTTCTAAAATGGCTCCTTCTGAGAAACATATGAATGTGATTAGAGGAACACTGAATGCGTCTTTTAAGATTATTGGTGCGATGAATAACAAAGATTATGTAACCCTAGAATCCCTTTCTGTTCCTACAATGGAGTTCGACGAGCAGGAAGAAACTTATACACTAAAAGACGATGACCACAAGCAGGATGTTTCGATGTTGTCCTCTATTGAAATAGGCAATTTAGAATACCGGGGATATCATCAAACGAATGAAAATGAAGTCGAAGTATTTCTCGCTAATGTTTACCATGAAGGACACGTGGCTATATATATGCATTTTGAATTAGTTGATGGACAATGGTTATATAAAGGACATTATACGAATTAATAGTATAGAGTCCGATGAAGACTAGACATACATGGCCCCGTCCAAGAATGAGCGGACGAACATTCGCTTATAGAGCCCCCCAGGCCAGCCCGCAAGTTTCTTTTCACTTAAAGAGCCCCCAAGGCCAGCCACAGCCATCTTTCCACTTCCAGATTAAGCCCCAGCGAGCTCTCCAAGCCAAAGAGTCCGATGAAATAAAACCATCGGACACCTAACAGGCCCATCCCCCAAGAGAAGAATAGGGAAGGGTACTAACCAGCCAGCTGGCCCCCAGGCTCAGTAAGCGAAATGATTCGGTAGAAGCGACAGCGTTCGTATTTGGATTGGAAAGAATACCGCTTAGAATAATTCAAAGCTTTTCAATCCAAGAACGATCGTACGAACATTCGCTTATAGAGCCCCCCAGGCCAGCCGGCAAGTATCTTTTCACTTATAGAGCCGCCACACTAATCTTTCCGCTTTTCGCATTTATCTTTTACCCTCACCTGCCCATATTCTTCAACACCAGCATTAAATTGCCCGGCTTCTCCGCAAGCCGCCTCGTATAATACGGGTACCACATCGTCCCATAGGGTACATAGCATCTTACCCGATAACCTTCGGCCGCCAGCCGTTCTTGTTCCTGCATTCTCAGCCCGTAGAGCATCTGAAATTCAAATCGTTCCTTGGAAATGCTATGCTCCGCTGCGTATCTCTTCGTAAATTGAATGATCCGATCATCATGCGAAGCAATTGCCGTATAAACGTCCTGATCCAGATGCAGCTGAATGATACGCTCAAACTGGCTGCGTACATCCTTTGCATTTTGATAAGCGATGGCAGCAGGTTCTTTGTAGGCGCCCTTAACCAGGCGAAGTGGAATATGGTGCTCAATACAATGCTGTACATCCGCTTCCGTCCGAAACAGATAGGCCTGGATTACAGTACCGACATTGGTGAGCCCCTCGCGATGAAGTCTCTCAACGATTTGAAGAGTCGCTTCAGTGTAAGGCGAATCCTCCATATCAATCCTGACAAAATTACGATGATACTTAGCCTCGCGAGCGACAGCCCGAATATTCTGGTAGCATGCTTCCGGATCCAGCGCGAGCCCCATCTGGGTTGGTTTCAAAGAAACGTTGGATTGAACCTTGCTCTTCGATATCCCTTCGATGAGACGAATGTACTCATCCCGGTAGCCTGTTGCCTGTTCCAGCTGCTGAATGCCCTCGCCAAGATGATCCAGAGTAGCCATGATTCCAATTTCATTTAGTTTCCGCACTTCCGTAAGAGCACCATCCAAGTGTTCACTGGCAATAAATCGTCTCGCGAGCGATCTTCCGTATTTTATCGTAAGCCGTTCAATACGTGGATTGCCGGCAATCGTAAGTAGCGTTTTTCGATACAGCTCGTTCGTAGTTATCATGGGCGATATCTCCCTTCTCTCCTAATCATATGTATGGGGAGAAGAGGGCTTAAATAACAATCCAATACGGAAAATAAGCCGTATTCTCGTAAGTGAGAACACGACTTATTTAAACTTGTCGTCCAGTTCGTCGTTCGAAAGGAAGACGGGGTATAGCTGTGGATTAATTCATATGCAGGAAACGTTCTCCGGCAATGCCGGGTGTCGTCATTTGTTCTGGATGAAGAATTTCATCCAGTTCCTCCAGGGTCAGCAGTCCGCGTTCCAGAATAATGGCCGTGATGGTGGAGCCTGTACGCAGAGCTTCCTTAATGACACCGGCCGCTACATCATATCCGAGATGTGGATTCAGTGCGGTAATCATGCTGAAGCTTTGATCGAGCACTTCTTTGATTCGTTTGCGATTGGCCTCTAAATCCTTCACCAGGAAGTCATGGAAGGCACTCATGCCATTATTCATGATTTTCAGAGATTGAAGCAGATTAAAGGCGATGACCGGTCCCATGACATTCAGCTCGAATTGACCCGCTTCACAGGCCAGCGCAATGGTATGATCGTTACCGATGATCTGGAACGAGATCTGGTTCATCACTTCGGCCATGACCGGGTTTACCTTGCCTGGCATAATGGAGGAGCCTGGTTGTCTCGGCGGCAGGAGCAGCTCGGAGAATCCCGCTCTTGGTCCTGAAGCCATCATACGAATATCATTGCAGATCTTGGACATGTTCACGGCACAGACCTTGAGAGCTGCCGAGAGTTCAAGATAACTGTCTGTATTTTGGGTAGCATCCACCAGATCCTCCGCTGTATAGAGGGGGAGTCCGGTGATTTGTGCCAGGTGGCTGGTTACCTTTTCGATATATTCAACTTTGGCGTTTAGTCCTGTACCAACAGCGGTCGCTCCAAGATTAATAGAGAGTAGACGTTTGGTTGCATGATCGAGCCGTTCGATATCACGAGTGAGTACTCTCGCATAAGCGCCAAATTCTTGTCCGAGCTTAATCGGAACCGCATCCTGCAAATGGGTGCGCCCGACTTTAACGACATCGTCGAATTCTTTCTCTTTACGTTTAAAGCCCTCTGCAAGCTCCTTCATCGTACCCAGCAGATGCTCGCTAAGGCGATAAGCTGCAATACGGAGAGCTGTTGGAATGGCATCATTGGTCGATTGGGACATATTTACATGATTGTTAGGATTGCAATGGAAGTAGTCGCCTTTATTTTGATTAAGCAGCTCGAGACCGCGATTTGCGAGAACTTCATTCATATTCATATTGATCGAGGTGCCGGCGCCGCCTTGAATGGAATCGACGATGAAATGATCAAGGTGCTGGCCTTTCATGACTTCTTCAGCAGCGGTAATGATGGCACTGCCGATCGGCTGAGGAAGCATTTTTAAATCCATGTTGGCCGCAGCAGCAGCTTTTTTGACAGCAGCTAATGCAGTGATCAATTCCTTTTCAATAGGAACTCCTGTGATCGGGAAATTCTCGACGGCGCGCATCGTTTGGATACCGTAATAGGCATTCTCAGGGATGGCTTTTTCGCCGATAAAATCTTTTTCAGTTCTAATTAATCCTGACACTTTTATTCCCTCCAATAGGAAACGGTTATGATGTGCTTGCCGGGGTGTACATCACTGGATTGCAAACAAGCACTACTAGTATACCTCAAAGTATCCAAGATTTTCACAAAAAAGCAGATAGGGTCGACTTTGTTCCTATTATTATATGCAGTGCGCAGTGAATTGGACAGGACTAGGCGTTCACACTCAATGAATATAAGATGTCCACAGAGGAGAGAGACAGAGATGTTTGGAAAAAAGGCACATCAACCATATAACTGGTTAATATGCCTTGGTGCATTGGCTGCGTATAACTCTTAACTATTTTAAGATTGTTGGGTATTCAGCGGTTTCAGCATCTTCTCAATCACACCGCGACTTTCTTCAAGGAAAGGCGGAAGGGCTAGAGATTCTCCCAGATGGAGAATATCCTCATCCGTATCAAAGCCCGGACCATCCGTAGCCAGCTCGAACAGGATGCGGTTACCTTCACGGAAGTACAGGGATCTGAAATAGAATCGATCCACAAATCCGGAATTCGGAAAGCCATAGCTGTTGATACGAGGGATCCACGCCTTCAATTGATCTTCATTCTCTACACGCAGAGCTACATGGTGTACACTTCCGCGTCCGGGACGTTCAACCGGCAGATCCGTTCTTTCTTCAATATGAATTTCCGTACCGCTGCCGCCTTCCCCAACCTCGTATACCTCAATATCCGGTTGACCAGGCACATTAGAAGGATAACTTCCTTTGTGACGGAAGCCCAGCACTTCGATCAGTACAGCTGCTGTATGCTCGCCTTGTTCTACGGTCAGCTGCACGGGTCCGAGTCCTACAATGGCATGCTCCTGAGGAATGACACTCTTCTCCCAAGGTACTCCGCCGGCGACCCCTTCATTATGCTCATCGGAGACAAGAATGAGGCGCTGCTGTTCAAAATCACGAAAAGCCAGTGTCTTGCGTCCAGCGCGTTCCGTAATCTCATCATGATCGACCTCGAGTTCCTCAAAACGCTGCTTCCAATAAGCAAGGGAGGCATCGCTGGGCACCCGGAGAGAGGTGGCCGAAATACTGTTCGTCCCTGTGCGTGTTTGTCCCGCATTTGGCATTTCGAAGAAGGTCAGCTCGGTACCGGGATTTCCTTTTTCATCGCCGTAGAATAGATGATACATCGAATTGTCGTCTTGATTCACCGTTTTTTTGATGAGACGCAGACCTAGGGTCTTGGTGTAAAACTCGAAATTTTCTGGTGCCTTGGCTGTAAGCGCAGATACATGATGGATTCCTTTGATTGCAGCGAGTTCCGTCATAATAAGATAACCTCCCCATAATTTACATTGTAATTTATAAAAAATCCGCCAGAATACACGCAGATGAGCAGTTAGTCTTGCAGCTTCTTGAGCAGCTTAAGCAGCTCCTTACGCTCGTCTTTACTTAGTTTGCTGAATTGGGATGCTTGGAATTGCTCTTGTGCTGGCACAACCTCTTCATATAATGCTCTGCCTTGATCGGTAAGAGATACATATTTGGTCTTCCAGTCTGTTTCCCGTTGAATCAGACCTAAATCCTCCATCTTACTCAATAGCTGAGTAATATTGCCCTTAGTAACAAGCAGCTTGTTCGCCAGCTCCTGCTGTGACATCCGCTCCTCAGTGCCCACCTGAACAAGGACGTCGAATTGAGCTGTTGATAAATTCCAGGCCTTCAAATGCTGATTATTTTCCCGGATGTTATGGTTATAGATGCGGGACAGCCGGAACCATAGCAGCAGACCGAGCCGTTCCTCCGGTTTGGACAGGTGAGGAGGAGTGAAGTTTGCTTCATTCATCCAAGTTCCTCCTTCAATAGAAATTTGAGTTTAGAACTAAACTTATTGAGTTCAGTTTATAATTAAACTGATAATATGTCAACTGTCTTTTTTTCATGTTTAATTCTATGAGTTTCTTCTATATGATGGCTTTCCATCCTCATGGAGATCCATTATGATCAAATTAACTTTATTCTCGAAAGGAAGAGGAGAGATCCTTGCATACCATTGTTGCTGACCTATCCATCTTCAATCCTTATAATGCACCGAGGTTTGAATTCATGTCTCTTGCTCATGCAGGAGCAGTAGCTGTCATTATTGTTCTTCTGCTCGCGATGTTTATGTATCGACAGAAGCTGAGGAACTCCGTATCGGCTAGAAAAATACTGCGCTGCATACTGCTGTCACTACTGATTCTATCGCAGCTCATGCTTGAAGTATGGTATCAGATCTATGATCTATGGGATCCGGCTTACACGCTGCCGCTGGAGCTATGCAGCATTACGCTTCTTCTGTCATGTGTTATGCTGGTGACCCGAAATCGCGTGCTGTACATGCTTGTGTTCTATGCTGGAATCTGCGGTGCGCTGGCTGCATTACTAACGCCTGATTTGGTATATACCTTCCCTCATTTTCGCTTTATACAATTCTTCATCGCGCACGGCTCTATTATTGCTGCCGCCTTATATATGACCTGGATTGAGCAGGTGAGACTCACGATAACCTCGGTTCCGCTCTCTATGCTGCTGCTTAATCTTATTGCTGGCATCGTGTGGTGCTTCAATCAAGTATTCGGGGCGAATTATATGTTCCTGTCCCACAAGCCGGAGTCACCTTCTATATTAGATATGCTCGGACCTTATCCTTACTATATTCTTGTCGAAGAATGGGTCGCATTCGTGTTATTTACCATGATGTATATCCTCTTCTTCTATCTGCCCTCACGTGCCTCAAGCAAGACGGTAAGCAAGGATCATGTATCACTCTAGCCTGCAATTCTTACAGCAAAAAAACCTCCATATTCGCTGCGATATTGCAGCAGGTATGGAGGTTCTTCTATACGTCTTGTCTTATTATCCGCGGAGCAGGGATTCTGCTCCATCGATATAGACTTCGGTGCCGGATATATGGGAGGCTTCATCTGAGGCCAGGAACAAGACCAGAGAAGCGACTTGGTCAGGCTTGCCTGACTTACCGGCCAGCGGCTGATCTCCTTCAGGAAATTCGACCGGAATTTGAACCTGATCCAGATCCTCAGAGCGCTCCGTCTTGGAATCAATATTCGTGTCGATCGCGCCGGGATGAACAGAATTGACCCTGATTTTATATCTGGCAAGCTCCAGTGCCGCCATTTTCATAAATGCAGCTTGACCGGCCTTTGTCGATGCATAAGCAGAGAAGCCAATATTCGAGAATACGCGGTTTCCATTGATGGAGCTGTTAATAATGATGCTTCCGCCATTCTCCTTCATGTGAGGTATCGCGTATTTAACCGTGGCGAACGTACCTCTCATATTAATGCACATCGTTTGATCCCAATCTTCGATTTCCATCGTTTCAATCGGCGCCATTTTTCCGTTTACACCGGCGTTGGCGAAGACAACATCAATTCGACCTGCCCGTTCTGCAACGGTGTTAATCGCATTCTCCACCATCTCGGGCTTCGCGATGTCGCATTCAATGACTTCAGCCCTTCCGCCGTTCTGCTCAATCCTACTTTTGGTTTCTTCTGCTCTTTCGACGGTTCGATCAAGCATAAATACGTGCGCACCTTCCTCTGCCAATCGAAGGGCAGCGGCTTGCCCTATGCCGGAACCTCCCCCGGTCACAATGGCAATCTTATTCTCAAATCGAAGATTCGGCATAACGATTCCTCCCTAATCCATAGTCTATTATTCGTGAAGCTTTCTAACGTAGAAATACCCCCGGCAGCGGTAGGTTGAATCATAGGGAAGAGGGGGAGTGCAACATTTTGCAAAATCCCCAAGCACAGAGCCTGTCTTCACAGGTCAGTGCTTGGGGATTCCGCATTTTATTTATATTTGTGCCAATCGAGGTTACTGTTCTCTAGAAGATATTCAAAGTTGTTGTCGAGTTTTTTTTGCTCTGCCTTTTTCTTCTCTTCTGCCAACCGGCGAGCTTCTTCCTGTCGCTGCTGATTGGCTGCCTTAATTTCCTTAGCCTGCGCCTTGAGCTTGCCAAGCACTTCATCGCTCAGCATGTCCTTCAGCGTCGCTGCTCCGGATTCTTCACGGCTCGAAGTACGGTTAGTCGACTGCCGGGACGGCGTGTTTCTTTTTTTGACCATGATGATCCCTCCGTTTCATCGTAGCAAAATTATAACAGGTACACAGGGTGGATTGGAAGTATAAGTAGCAGGAAAGTGGAATAGAAATAAATTAATGATAGCGCTTTCTAAAAATTGGTGTAATATAAAGTAGAGGAAGAAAATAAGCGAACTAGAGTATATAGCTCATTTTGAACACCGATACTACGACTAATTAAACAGTGAAGGGGTCGTTGCTATTGGAACTAAACACGCAGCTATTGAAAGGGTTAATGTGGGGCATCCTGCTCAGTGTACCGCTCTGGATTTCGATCATGGGATGGATTAGCTTAATATGGTGATGATACGGGATAAATGGTGTACGTAATAAAGACCGGACAAACGAAGGAGTCCGGTCTTTTTGCTGTTTTTCTATTGAATTTTCTCCGGTTCTGGATATTCAACACCCAGTGTGTCAACAGTAACCTTGGTCATCACGGGCGGATCAGTCGGACGGTCGTTCTGATCTCTTTCAAGATTGGCTATTTCATCAACAACGTCCATGCCTTCAGTCACTTTAGCAAAGGCAGCATAAGTATTGTCTAGATGCTCTGAATCGGCTTGTACGATAAAAAATTGGGACCCAGCCGAATCAAGGTCATTGGATCGTGCCATGGATACGACACCGCGAACATGCAGCAGATGATTCTTCACCCCGTTGCTGGTAAACTCGCCCTTAATGCTGTAACCAGGACCGCCGGTCCCTGTTCCTTCTGGATCGCCGCCCTGTATCATAAAGTTCGGGATAACCCGGTGAAAGATCGTTCCATCATAAAAGCCGCTGTTGGCAAGGGATATGAAATTGTTCACCGTATTTGGCGCAACTTCAGGGTAGAGTTCCATTACGATCTGCTTGCCATTGGACAGCTCAATGGTAGCAACCGGATGAGACTTCTCAGGGTCAGGAACACCAATCCCTCCAAACTCAAGCTCGTCATTCTCTGCAGTATCCTTTCCACACCCTGCCAGAATAACGACAAGCGTAGTCAGGAGCAAGAGGAATTTGAAGCCTTTGGATCTGAACAACATGCTGTTTCCTCCTTGATATAGTTTGAATATGTTCTCATCATACCTTTTTTTAATCCATTTAGAAACGCTCATCGGAATAGACACGAAAATGTCATAGCTGTAGAAGAGGAGAGGAGTGTGACGGAACAAAAAAACAAGCTGCTGCAAATGAAGACACCGCAACAGCTTGTTCATTATCTTATTTTTTATTCATTTCTCCGGACTTCCGCCGGCGCCATTGATCAGATCTGTACCATGCATGGCATCCGGGTCTGGAGCAGCCGGATCCACCGGGCTGTTTGCATCGATATCATCTGCATCAGGTACGGAAGTAAGGTCGGGCTCGGTGGATCGGATCAGCACATCCTGCCGTTCCATGAAATCCTCGTCCGCTGCAAATTCAATGGAAGAGGCGCTGCGCACATCCTGCATCGGTTCCTTTTGAGCCGTTTCGGCATCAAGCGGTGTCGTGTCTTCATCAAGACTTACGGTTTGCTCTGTATACGTATTTACATAATCCAAATCATCTTCAGGTACGGTATTCAGCGGATCCGGCTCCTGCATGGATTTATAACGGTCATAGGCAAAATCGGCTTCGTTAGTATGTGGTCTATTATTCATGTGATATCTCTCCTTAGTCTTATCATCTTCATGCAATGCATAGCAGTTCATAGTTACGGATAGCGTGTCCATCTAGAACATGGGGAATACAAATTTAACGAGAAAGTATAGGAATCCGAAAAATAGGATGATATAAGCTGCGTATTTGATAAATGTAGATGCGACTAAGCTGGAATCAGATTTCTTCTGAACATCCTTGTGCTCGACTTCCACATTTCGATGTGTGTTATTCAGTTTTTTTTATCCTCCTTCATGAATTTGAGAGGTCTGATCAACGTACTTGACTATTTCTTAAACCGAGCTTTCGCTCCCGAATCAATTGAATACAATGAATATAGTTTCGTAAAATCCATGTTAGCTATAAAATATAGAGAGTCATTAGGAATGGGGGAAGACAGGTGATGGAATGGTGTACATTCTCGAATATGATCGGATCAATCAAGATCGGTCAAAAAGCATCTACACCTGGATACTCACGGACGGTCATTCGTAAACCTGACGGCCTCTACTGGTCTTCTGGCTTATGGAACGGCAGGATTGTGGAGATCAAGGACTACCTATTCTCAGATATATGGACCATCTACGAGGATGAGGAGAGTCTGGTCTGGCTTGAATACCGGGAGGAAGCAGAACAGAGGGAACTAGAAATGATCAAGAATCAGTATGAAGCAGAGCGCGAGAGACTTCGGGATGAGCGAGAGAATAGTATTGTAGATATCAATAAAGTGTGGAAAAATAAGGATGTATATTAATTTTATCGAGTCTTGAGGTGTTCTAATGAAGATCGGGCCCAGAGTATCGGCGGCTATCATCTTGTGTTTACTAGGGGTACTCTTCATCCTGCCGCAAGCAGTCTTGCACGCACAGGAGAAGGATATACAGAAATTGTCGCGGGACATGCTCTGGTTTAATGACAGTGTCAACCTCAGCTATGAGGAGCTGATGGAGGGGAATTATAAGTGGACAGCGATTGATGACAGCTATTTTGCTGATGAGATGGATCCATCTACGGTTCATGCCGCATGGACCAGAATCAAGCTGCCAGCCGATCTAGATGAGAGATCGGGACTTCTGCTTGAATATATTTATGGACAGCAAATTGATATCTATATAGACGGAGAACGTGTAATAGGACAATCCAATAATTATCCGTTTGATCGGAATCATATTCTGTTGTCTCTCGATCAAGAGGATGCAGGCAAAGTCGTGTACATCTGGACACACAGCAGTGATAGAACAGTAGGCTTGAGCGAGGACGCATGGACAGGGTCTTATATAGACTTAAGCGGCATGTATCTTAGAGATGGTTTATCGTCGGTCCTGATAGGTGGTATCCTGCTTCTGCTTGCCGTCCTTATTGAGGTAACCTGTTTATTTATGACCCGGGTGAATACAAGACAGTGGTCCTCAATGATGGGGGTCATTATCTGCTTCGGGCTGGCTGTCTTGCTGTATTCGCCGACTTTATATACGTTGTACCCTGATTACAGCGAGATTCTGGTTACAGGCTTCGAAGCGGCTTTGATTCTGCTGCTGCCGCTCTTGGCCTATTGTTTTGAACAGATGATCGGACCTGGACCAGGCGGATTAATCAATAAACTGTGGAAATCGATGCTGGTATACATCGCATTCTGCATGCTGGTTAGAGTCGTCAATGCATTAACGGGGGATGTCATCTATGCGTTTTATGAATTCCTGACCCGGCCTGTGTTCGGCGTTGTATTTATTGTAGAGCTTATTCTGCTGACCTATTTTGCCATCCTGGAGGCACTTAAGGGGAACCGTAAAGCCTATTTGCTATCATGCGGTTCTGGAATATTTACAGTCGCTGCCGTTGTCGAATGGATTCTATATTACACCTTGAATTGGTATGACTTCTGGATGATCAAGTGGGGGATGCTTGCATTTACCGTCACTCTAGTGATCATCAAGACCAATCCCTTGTGGGGTAAGCATGAGCAAGTAGAGCTGTATACGAAAGAGCTTGAAGTATTTAATAATGAGCTGCAGCGCTCGGAAAAGATCAAGATTATAAGTGAATTAGCGGCTTCTGTCGCACATGAGGTGCGTAATCCCCTTCAGGTAACCCGCGGATTTCTGCAGCTGATGAGCAAGCAGGAGAATTTGAGGAATCGAAGATATGTCAGCATCGCGATTGAGGAGCTCGATCGGGCATCCGAGATTATTAATGATTTTCTGACCTTTGCCAAGCCGGAATTTGATCAGATCAGGCTTATTAATCTGGCGGAAGAATTCAATCACATCGAAGGTGTGCTGATTCCGATGGCCAATCTGGAGGGCTGTGTCATTACGATGGATGTACCTGAGAACCTGTGGGTTCGGGGAAACACCTCCAAGTTTAAGCAAGCATTTATTAATATTCTCAAGAACAGCATAGAGGCAATTCAGGGCAGCGGCGAGGTTAGAGTCAAGGCTTATTCGAGAGGCAAGGAAATTTTTATTCATGTACAGGATACCGGAATAGGGATGAATGAGCAGGAGCTCATGAGACTCGGTGAACCTTATTTCTCTAATAAAACGAAGGGTACGGGGCTCGGCATGATGGTGACATTCCGGATTATTGAGGCTATGGATGGAAGTATAGAATATAGCAGCGAGAAGGGGATTGGAACGGAGGCTGTTATTCGTTTTCCTTCGGGTACTTGAGCTTGTAATTCAGGTTGTTCATGTGCAATGGATAAAAAAGGGTGTGTTCGTCCACACTAACGAAGTGCAGACAATTTATTGCAGCTAGAAAGGTGGACAAACACATGAACAAATATATTTCGCGCATCGCTTCTGCGGCTCTTCTGATTTCGATTATGACAGGGTATGCAGGAGGGGCCGAAGCACAGGAAGCAAAGACCCCGGATCCGGTATTTACCGAGTTTGAGGTAGATGCAAATTGCGGTCAAGGACATCACCTCTATTTCATGGATGAGACAGCCAAGATTCTGAATATGGATCTGAAGGAACTGGCATCCCAAATGGAACAAGGGAAGACGATTGTAAGCATTGCGCAGTCGAAGGGAATGACAGACAAGCAGCTCGAGAAGAAGCTTATTCCTGCTATCGATAAGCGGGTGGATGCCGCGGTCAAAGAAGGCTGCCTCACGAAAGAACAAGGCACCACGATGAAATCAAATATTCACGCCCGGCTCGCCAAAGTGATCAACACTCCGCTCAGTGAGCTTCGCGGGCGGCATGCACATCATGGCAAAGGACATCGTTTAAATCGCGAGGAAATTGCCAAGTTTCTCGGTCTGACGCCGGATCAGCTTAACCAAGAGCTTCGGCAAGGAAAGTCACTGGCTGAAATCGCCAAATCAAAAGGTGTATCCGAGAAACAGCTGGTGGATAAATTGAAGGAAGAGTTAACACCTGATCTGGAGAAGTTTATCCATCGGAAGATCAAGATCGATGGGGCGCCGGGAAAAGAAGCCCTTAAGCATGATCATAGCTAAAGTCTGAATAAAAAATCCCCTTCAAGCAGGAATGTCATACATTGACAGACGAAGCTTGAAGGGGATGTTTAATTACTAGGGAAATCTGCATGTGCAGATTAAGAATAACAGGAAAATGATGCATTTTTCTTAACTCAGAGCACAGCACCTTCTGCCGGGACCGTCTTGTCCTTGTCTCTCGCGGTCTTGTTCTTAGGTCTGCGCGCAAGTCCTACCAGATATCTTGATCCAGGCAGCTTGGACAAGCCAAAGCTGATGAGCAGCGATACGATGACGGTAAGCAGGAATGTGATGATCGTTACCGGCAAATGATATCCAGACAGCTCCATTGGTCTAGTGAAGAATGCGATGCCGTAAATGACCATGGCATGGACAAGATAACCGCCGTATGAATATCTTCCGATCCATGTAAACAGCTTGCGGAAACGGCTCTGCGGCGAGATGACAAGCATGAATCCATACAGCAGGAACATCTGTGTCAAAATCAAAGCAAAGGTCTGAGGCTTCAAATAGGTAGATATGTTCAGGTTCATCACATCAGAAGAGCCGCGAAGCACATCATAAGCGAGCAGTGTGAATAAGGCGATGGACAGGAACGCAGTCCAGGGCATAATTTTGAGTATCCATTTGCGAAATTTTTCGAGCATGAAGGCAACCAGTGCACCAAGAATAAAATAAAAGAAATACATAATAAAAGAATAAGATCTGTACCCTAGCAGTGTTTGGGTTATCCCGCCTGCTTCTGCTGCCCAAGCGCCCATCTCGTAATAAGACAGGTATAACAGATAAGCATAGGCAGCGCCAGTGAGTACGATAATAGTAACAACCGTACGGTTCTGCCGCGTCGGATCGAGAGGAGTCAGTCTGCTCTTCAGAAACAGAGCGGCTTTCCGGAACAGCGGAAACAGCAGATAGAACTGGAATACCATGATGACGAACCACAGCTGATAACCGGCTTGAGGAACAAACCATTCACTAACAAGGCTTGTCCAGGTGTCAGCACTCAGCCAGTTGGTGCCAGCCGTCAGTCTTACACTCAGCCAGTATAGAACTGTCCATAACAGGAACGGGACATAAATATCTCCGAATCTTTTGCGGATAAAGCTTGAATAGTGCAGCTTCTTCTCATAGTTATAGAACAGAAGTACGGCGGACAGGAACACGAATGTCGGTGTACCGAACCTTGTCAAATGATACACAATCATAAGCATGGTGGAATCTGGCGCAAGTATATCCGCCCGGTATATATATTCCGCGAGGCTGTGCTGCATCACAATCGCGAGGAACGCGAGTCCCCGTAGAGGTGTCAGCTCCTCGATTCTAGGTTTTTTCAATAGTAGATAACCTCCTAATAGTTGTTTCTCATGACAAGTAGGCAGGCACTTGGAGTCATTATTGTAACGAATCAACATTAAGAATAGATGAAATAACAAATAACATGAGCAAGTATACTACAACTTGGGACTGTGTGTGCTTGTAATTATTGTCTGTATATATTATCGTTCATGAAGAATCGTCAATTCCAGAGATATAGAGTATAGGAATGGAGGAGAACCAATAGTGAACCATCATGAAGAGAGTAAGAACCTGTTCCAGAGCCGAAAGTCTCACCGTAAATTTGACAAGAGCAAGCCTATTCCGCAGGCGACCCTTGAGAATATATTAACAGATGCACTGCGTGCACCATCCTGGGCGAATACCCAGCCTTGGGAGGTATTTATTGCTACAGGCGGCACCTTAGAAGCGGTCAGAGAGGCCTATTTAGCTGCGTTTGATCGTTCAGAGCCATACAATACGGATGTTCCTGTTCCGAAGGAATGGCCTGAATATATGCAGGAGCGCAGCATCCGTAACAGCATACATATGTTTGAGTGTATGGGGATCGATCGTGAGGATGAGAAGGCAAGAGAGCTGAATCGACGCAATAACATTTCGTTCTTTGATGGAACAGCCCTGGTTATTATTTGTCAGGAGCGATCGCTTACGGATTGGTCGACCATGGATCTGGGCACCTTCGCCGGATATCTTGTGCTGGCCGCTGAGCATCATCATGTGCAGAGTGTTCCCGCCTTTAATTCGATTGCTTATCCCCAAATACTTAGAGAGAAGCTGTCGATTCCGGATCATCTGATTATCCGCTCTGGTGTTGTTCTTGGCTATGCTGTCGAAGACAGTCCCTATAATGAGCATACATCAGATAGAGAAGCGCTTCACCAAATGGTCCATTTCTTAAACTAGACTCGTAAACTAGACTCGTGCATATGTATTGTAGCGACAGACTCTCAGCGATGGGGGTCTGTTGTCATGAAGTTCACAGTCTTGACAGCTCGATTTATAATGATTAATGAAAGCGGTTAAATGCTGGCATTGGAACAGACCGAGGAGGCGTAGCTATATTGAAAAAGATGATGCTGATCTATGCGCTTTTAATATTCGCTTTTTTGGTTTATATATTTCAATATATGACAGAGGACGTGGACAATAGAGGAGCTGCGGGTGAAGGTCTGAGAGGAGATATCTCGGAGCGTTATGTGATGGTCACCTTCCAATCTGGCTCTGAGTACTGGAAGAGCGTGCTTAAGGGCTTTGAGGATGCGGCTGACGCTTTGAACGTGTCCATTGAATATAGAGGAG
Organism: Paenibacillus sp. TCA20; assembly: GCF_000732325.1. Classification (GTDB taxonomy): domain Bacteria; phylum Bacillota; class Bacilli; order Paenibacillales; family Paenibacillaceae; genus Paenibacillus; species Paenibacillus urinalis. Next base: position 292,434 of record NZ_BBIW01000006.1, on the reverse strand, counting down.
CAACGGAGTACGACCTGCAGGAGCAGATTATGGTACTGGACCAGGTGATTGCGAAGAAACCAGCAGGCATCGCCATCTCTGCGATTGACACGAATGGACTCGATGGTGTTATCGACCGCGCGATTGAGGAGAACATCCCGGTCGTGCTGTTTGACTCAGGTGCACCGAACAGCAAAGCTTACTCCTTCCTGGCAACGAATAATTACAACGCTGGGGCAACCGCAGCAGCTCAGATGGCGAAGCTGGCAGGAAGAGAGGGACAGGTAGCGATCGTTACTGTACCTGGACAGCACAATCATACAGAGCGGATTCAAGGATTCAAGGATACGCTGGAGAGCACCTATCCGATGATGAAAGTAGTCGATACGGTTAATGGAAAAGGAAATGCAGAGGATGCGGAACAAGTGACTGCGGCACTGCTTGAGAAGTATCCGGATCTTGCTGGAGTATTCGTCACCGAAGCAGCAAGTGGTGTCGGTGTCGCTGAAGCGGTTCAGCAGTATGGGGGTCCGGTTCCAATTGTGAGCTTTGATACGAACAAAGCCACACTTGATTTGATCAAGGAAGGTGCTATTGCGGCAAGCATTGCACAGGGAACATGGAATATGGGGTACTGGTCCTTACAATATTTGTTCCATCTTCACCATGATCTGACGATTCCGGCGCCTTCTGCGACAGACGATGTGTCACCGGTTCCAGTCCAGGTCGATACAGGAATTAATGTGGTTACCAAACAGAATGTGGAGCAGTATTATGCGAAATAATGAGCGCAGATCTGGAAGGTTATGGAAACGACTTAAGTTCAGTCAAATGCCGCTGCGTTATCAGCTCTCCATTCTTTTTCTATTAATTGGTATCGTGCCTGCACTGGGTCTTGGATTAATCGTCAATTGGACCGTGGATCGAATTGTGGAAAGGCAGGTCGAAGACAATACACTACAGCTGATTGGTAAAGTGAATCAGTCGCTCGACAAGTCCATTGAAAATCTGCAGAACATTACCTATCTCACCGAATTTGATGAGGATGTTCAGCAGTTTATTGATGGTACTCCCGAGGTAAGAGAGCGGGTGAAGAGCTCAGGAAGTGTTCAAGTTTTTTTACAGGGGTTTACAACACTTCATCCCGATATTGCAGGGATCTTAATCATTAATAATGAAGGGGAATATATAAGCAACGAAATGTATGCTGTAGATGATACAGATCTCACACAAGAGAGCTGGTATCAGGCTGCCGTGGATCAGAAAGGGATCTTTACGGTCATCGGGCATCCTGGAGAGCGGAGAGTAACTACCCATGTGAACTATACGCCGGATGAAGTCGTGTCTGTATCCAGAGCTTTGGTTGATCCGGAGACTCGGGAAACGCGAGGCGTTATTTTGATCGACCTGAAGCTGTTCTCGATCTCAGGCATTGCAAGGGATGTCACGTTAGGTAAAGATGGATATTTAATGATTCAGGATCAGGATGGGAATAAAATCTTCGCACCGGATCAGTCCATTATTACTCAGTTGGAGAGCTCCTGGTTTGAAGATGCCTCCTATGGAACCTTTACAAAACAAGTGGGAGATCAGAACTTTCAGTTTCAATACCAGACCTCTTCTTACACCGGCTGGCGTACGATCGGGGTGTTCAATACAGGTGATTCAGCAATTGCTGTTAGAGAAATTCATTTTTATGTGATTTGCTATTTGTTTATTGTTTGCATGTTTGGACTAACGGCGGCTTATGTCCTGTCACAATCCATCTCAAGGCCGATTCATCACTTGATGAGCTTGATGCAGAAGGCCGAAAAAGGCGACATGACGCTGCGTAATCTCGGTAACCGTGGAGATGAGGTCGGAATGCTCGGTGTCAGCTTTAACCGGATGCTGCAGGAGATCAAGAAGCTGATGGCTATGAACCGGAGAAAAGAAAAACAGAAGCAGGCAGCTGAGCTGCGCAGTCTTACCGCTCACATCAAGCCGCACTTTTTGTATAACACACTGGATACCATCCACTGGATGGCACGCAAGCAGGGGGCGGAAGATGTATCCGAAATGGTGAAATCGTTATCCCGATTGTTTAGAATCGGGCTCAGTAAGGGCAGCAGCATGATTCCGGTGTCCGAAGAGATAGATCATATCACCAGCTATTTGCAGATTCAGAAGACCCGTTATCGGGACCGACTGAACTGCCAGATCGAGCTGCAGGAGGAGGTCAGAAGATTCTATGTTGTCAAGCTGATCATGCAGCCGATCGTTGAGAATGCGATCTATCATGGCATCAAGGCCAGGCGCGGTGCAGGCAACATTCGAATTCAGGTGGAACAGCAAACCGACTATCTTCTGATGACGATCACAGATAATGGGGCGGGCATGGATGAGGAGCGGCTTCAGCAGCTGAGGGAGAAGCTTGCCAATCCATTGATCACCATAGATAAGCAGCATGAAGAGAAGGAGTCACCGAAGAGCTATGGCCTGTTAAATGTGCAGGCCCGAATTCAGCTCGCATTCGGAACAGATTACGGCGTGCAGCTGGACAGCACGCTGGGGGAAGGCACAACGGTCACGATTAAGCATCCTTTGTTGACCGAGCCTCAAGTCATGGCTGACCACGAACAGGAGGAGGAGCTATGAATAAACCATATCAAGTATTGATTGCGGATGATGAACCTATCATTCGTGAAGGCATCAGCGAGTCGGTAGACTGGGCTTCTCTTGGCATGGAAGTCATCGGACTCGCCGAAGACGGAGCGGAAGCACTGGAGCTTGTACTAGAACGGGGAGCTGATCTTGTGCTCGTCGATATGAATATGCCGATTATGAATGGCATTTCATTCATTCAGGCACTTCGAGAGCAGAAGCAGGAATGCAGATGCATTATCATTACAGGGTATGATGAATTCAGCTATGCGCAGCAAGCGATTCGGCTGGGTGTGGAGGAATATATATTGAAGCCGGTTGAAACGGATGAGCTGATGAGTGTGCTGCAGCGAATTAAGGCTTCACTCGATGAGGAGCAGCTGGAGAAGGAGAAACAGGCATCTGCCAGGGAGCATCTCCGCAAGAGAAGGGAGGTACTGCGAGAGCAGCTGGGACAGGAATGGGTACAAGGCAGACTGAACGAAGAGGAGCTTGGGATGCAGCTCAGTCTGCTCTCTCTTCCTGCAGCTTCTCCCGCAAGTTGTCTCGTGATCCGCTGGCCAGAGGTAAGCATGCCGAATACGATCTTGAAGGAAGGCGATCGCCAGCTGTATCTGTATGCGGTCAAGAACATTGTTGAAGAGCTGATTGGCACCTCGGAAGCACTTGTGTTCAGAAATGGATCTGATCTGATCGTAGGGATCAGCTGGAGCAGGCTCACACCAGAGCTGCTCATGAAGATCGAGGAGGCGGCCAAGGAGAATCTGGGTGTCACTCTACACACCGCTGCTGAGGATGTTGGAGTGGAGATGGAGCTTCTAGAGGCATACAACCTGTGCAAGGAATGCATCTATCAGGAGGCTTCGCTATCTCCGCTTGTACGAAGAGCCCGGCAATATTTGCAGGAGCATTATCACAACCACGCTTTGACACTGGAGCTGGTGGCTTCCGAGCTGGGAGTTTCACCCGTATATTTGAGCCGCATGCTGAAGAAGGAGCTCGGGGAGTCATTTATTGCCCTGCTGACCGGAATTCGGATTCACAAAGCGATACAGCTGCTGAATAGCAGCAGTCTTGCCATGCACGAGATTGCCGATCATATCGGATATGAGAGTCAGCACTACTTCAGCACTGCATTCAAGAAGGTCATCGGCATTTCCCCGAACAAATATCGTAAGGGCGAAGCCTTTGTTTAGAGAATTAATAGAGCATCCAAGGAAGATATGCTCTTCATTTTGAAAAAAACGCCGCAAGGCGTTTTTTTTTGTTGCCACGGAACTCCTATCGGGATATTGCCAAGAAAGGTTTGATTTTTATAAAAACGGTTGCAAATGTGCAAAGACGATTCAAGAAGCGTTGAGATATCATTATAGAAGAAACAAGGGATCAATGGATATGAAAGCGCTAACTATAAAAGCTTTAATCCAGGCACAATCGTACAAGCGAAAGGGTGGAAACGATGAAGAAAGCACTAACCTATCTTCTTCTCTTCGTGCTCGTTATCTCTTTGAGTGCATGTAATCTTGCGGAGACGACAGGCGGCAGCGAAAGTCAGGGCTATGTCGGCATCGCCATGCCAACGAAATCGGCGGAGAGATGGGTAGCCGACGGGAATAACATGGTGAAGCTGTTTGAAGAGAAAGGCTTCAAGACCGATCTGCAATATGCGGAGGATGTAGTCGAGAATCAGATTGCACAGATCGAGAACATGATTACAAAAGGCGTGGATGTGATCGTGATTGCATCCGTTGACGGAAATACATTAACCGATGTCATCAGCAAGGCTCATGACCAAGGCATTCGTGTCATTGCTTATGACCGATTGATTCGTAATACAGAGCATCTGTCCTATTATGCTACATTTGATAATTTCCAAGTCGGTGTTCTTCAAGGCTCTTATATAGAGGAGAAGCTGGGCCTCAAGGAAGGCAAGGGACCGTTTAATATCGAGCTGTTTGGCGGATCACCGGACGATAACAATGCTTACTTCTTCTTTGACGGCGCTATGTCTGTTCTACAGCCGTATATTGACTCCGGTCAGCTCGTCATACGAAGCAAACAGAATTCAATGAGTCAAATCGCTACGCTCAGATGGGATGGTGCGGAAGCGCAGAAGCGGATGGATAATTTGATCAGTGCGCATTACTCAAATGAGCGGATTGATGCAATTCTTGCTCCTGCTGATTCGTTAAGTCTGGGCATCATTTCTTCTCTAAAAGGTGTAGGCTATGGAAGCTCTAACAATCCGATGCCTGTAATTACTGGACAGGATGCAGAGCTGTCCTCCATCAAATCCATCGTCAGAGGAGAACAGACACAAACCGTATTTAAGGATACACGTCAGCTGGCGGAGCGAACGGTTGCCATGGTTGAAAGCGTTCTCTCTGGGACCGAAGCAGAAGTGAATGATACGGAGAGCTACGATAATGGAAAAATGGTTGTGCCGTCCTACCTGCTTGAGCCAGTATCTGTGGATGCGACGAATCTGGAGGAAGTTGTAATTGATTCCGGATACTACACCAAAGATGAAGTTGGGCTGGAATAGAATATCTGTTAACTTTTGATGCGGGAAGGTGAAATCATGGCTGAATATATACTTGAAATGCGCGGGATTACAAAGGAATTTCCCGGTGTTAAAGCATTGGAGAATGTAAACCTGAAAGTGAAGGCAGGCGAGATTCATTCCTTATGCGGCGAGAATGGTGCCGGTAAATCAACACTGATGAAGGTACTGAGCGGAGTGTATCCTTACGGTTCCTACGAGGGAGATATTCTATTCGAGGATCAGGTATGCGAATTCAAAACGATCAAGGACAGCGAGGAGAAAGGGATTGTCATCATCCATCAGGAACTCGCGCTTATCCCATACTTGTCTATTGCCGAGAACATTTTTCTAGGTAACGAGCGGGCAACCAAAGGGGTAATCAATTGGCAGGAGACCATCACGAAGACCTCTGAACTGCTCAAGGAAGTGGGGCTGGATGAGAATCCTAACACGCTGGTCACGAATATCGGTGTCGGTAAACAACAGCTTGTCGAGATTGCAAAGGCGCTGTCCAAGAAGGTGAAGCTGCTTATTCTGGATGAACCGACAGCAGCGCTTAATGAGACAGACAGTCAAAATCTGCTCAGACTGATGCTGGAATTCAAGAGGCAGGGAATCGCTTGTATTCTCATTTCACATAAGCTGAACGAAGTATCTGAGGTGTCGGACTCTGTAACGATTCTGCGAGATGGCAAGACGATCGAAACGCTGGATATGAAATCGAAGGATATGAGCGAGGACCGAATTATCCGAGGCATGGTTGGCCGTGACCTAACGGATCGTTATCCGGAACGCAGGCCAAACATTGGTGAAGTTATGCTTGAAGTCAAGGACTGGACTGTATACCACGAGCATCATGCCGATCGCAAAGTACTGGATGGAGTCAATCTCAATGTACGGCGCGGAGAGATTGTAGGAATTGCCGGTCTCATGGGAGCGGGACGGACGGAGCTTGCGATGAGTATTTTTGGAAAGGCCTACGGACAGAAAATCTCAGGGGAGCTGCGCAAGGACGGACAGGTCATTCACAATAACACAATCAATCAGGCGATTGATAATGGATTTGCCTATGTAACAGAGGATCGCAAGGACTATGGGCTTGTACTGATCCAGGATATTAAGCGAAACATTTCGTTAACCGGAATCAAGAAGCTGCAGAAGGCTTCGGTTATTAATGAAAATGAAGAAGTGATCGTTGCGGAGCAAATGCGTAAACGGCTCAAGATCAAAACAAACAGTATCCACCAGGAGGTTCAGAACCTTAGCGGTGGTAATCAGCAGAAGGTTGTGCTGAGCAAATGGATCTATTCCGAGCCGGATATTCTTATACTCGATGAGCCTACGAGAGGAATTGACGTAGGGGCCAAGTTTGAAATTTACTCGATTATTCAGGAGCTGGCGAATGAAGGAAAGGCCATTATCGTTATTTCTTCCGAGCTTCCAGAAATACTCGGCATCTGTGACCGAATCTTCGTTATGAATGCAGGAAGGATCACAGGTGAGGTGAATCGGAGTGAAGCGAATCAAGAGCTGTTGATGAAATACATGACGAACACGACCAGATCGGGAGGGCATACAAATGGATAACTTAATGCAGCTGCTCAAAAATAATATTCGCCAGTACGGCATGATTATAGCATTAATACTCATTATGATTTTGTTCGGGGTCCTTAGTGGCGGATTATTATTCGAACCAATCAATATTACGAACCTCATTTTGCAAAACAGCTATATTCTCGTCCTCGCCATTGGTATGGTGCTGGTTATCATTACAGGACACATTGATTTGTCCGTAGGCTCCGTAGCTGCCCTGGTAGGTGCTTGCGCTGCAATTATGATGGTAGATATGAATTTGCATCCGGTCGTAGCGGTCATTCTGTCGCTTCTGCTGGGAGCACTGATCGGCGCATGGCAAGGGTTCTGGATAGCATATGTCCGTATACCGGCCTTTATCGTCACTCTTGCCGGGATGCTCTTGTTCCGTGGTCTTACGATGATTGTACTGGAAGGCCAGTCCATATCCCCTCTTCCGGAAGGGTTCCAGAAGATTAGTGCAGGCTTCATTCCGGACTTCGGGAATGCAGGGACGAATCTGGTAGCAATTCTTGCAGGTGTGATTGTAACCGTACTTTACATTATTAATGAAGTGAAAGCACGTAAAAATCAGCAGAAGTATAAATTCGAGACCAGTTCTACGCCGCTGTTTATAACGAAAATGGTGCTGATTGCGATCGTCGTTAACGTATTTTTCGTGGCGCTTGCCAGCTATGCAGGGATTCCGAACATCCTGGTGCTGCTTGCCGTGCTTATTGTAGGTTATTCCATTGTTATGAATAAGACAGTTATGGGACGTCACATCTATGCGGTAGGCGGTAATGAGAAGGCTGCAGGCCTGTCTGGTGTAAAAACAAAGAAGGTTACCTTCTGGGTATTTGTTAACATGGGGGTACTTGCTGCGATCTCCGGCTTGATCTTTACTGCAAGATTGAACGCGGCTATCCCAAGAGCGGGTACAAACTTTGAGCTTGATGCGATCGCGGCCGCGTTTATCGGTGGAGCCTCCGCATCAGGGGGAATTGGAACCGTATTTGGCGCTATTATCGGTGGTCTGGTTATGGGTGTGCTGAATAACGGGATGTCGCTGATCGGGCTCGGTATCGACTGGCAGCAGGGAATTAAAGGACTTGTATTGTTGTTAGCTGTCGCGTTTGATATTTACAACAAGAACAAACGAGCTGCTTAAACTGTAAACGTTTCAATAGGTTACAAAAAGGTTAAAAAGTAAAAACAAAACTTATTGACGGATATAATATCCAATGTAACTACTAGTAAGTTTATCCAATTCATAAAACAGCCTTTTTATTTATAGGTCTATATACCTAATAAATTTAAGGCTGTTTTTTCTTGCTTATTTGTAATAATGTGTTGATATATAAGAATATTTTGATTTGTTTTCATCAGTATTATGCAATCTGGAATTAAATCATATAACGTATTTATATAGTTTTATATACCTATCTTTATAAAGGGGTGATCAGGACTAAAGTCCGATGATTTAGGTTGCTTGCCTGTCCTACAATGGGGACAGTTGATGGCAAGGTGATGTCATGAGGAATTAACAAAACCTAAAACTTCAGGAGGTTCTACAACATGAAGGTTACAAAAAAGATACTAACTGCAACTATAGCATCAGCATTAATGTTCGGCTCAGTGAGCATGCCTGTATTCTCAAGCCAGGCTTATGCAGCTACAACAACTAAGGAAGTTCTCTACGGTGTTAACCTGAGAGAGAAAGCAACCACTTCTTCATCCGTCATTCGCATGCTGAAAAAGGGAGAAACCGTATCTGTTCTTGGAACATCTGGATCCAGCTGGCTTAAAGTCAAAGATACAAAAGGAAACACAGGATATATTTCTTCTTCTTCTAAATATACAAAGACAGTAAGCGGCGGAAGTTCTTCTAGCGGTGGCAGCGTCTCTGCCAACAGCACAAGTTCAAAGACTGTGGAGAAAGTGATCGACGCGGGCGCGAAGTATCTGGGAACGCCTTATGAGTTCGGCGCACCACGCAGCAGCACCAAGACATTTGACTGTTCTTCTTTTGTAAGACGTGCATTCATGGATGGGGCGGGTATTACGCTTCCAGCGGATTCTCGTCAACAAGGAACATATGTTAAGAACAAAGGTAATGCAAAATCCAGCATTTCTTCTCTGAAACGCGGTGACCTGATGTTCTTCATGTCTTACAAAGGTTCGAGCAAATCCTCGTACTCCGGAATCAATAAGAGTTCAGCAAGAATTACGCATGTCGCGATTTACCTGGGTAATGGCAAAATGCTTCATACGTACTCGACTGAATCCGGCGGCGTAAAAGTCGATACCTTCAAAGGCAAGCATTGGGAATACCGCTTCCTGTATGGCGGCAGCGCGCTGTAATATCCTATCTAAGACAAGCCTCTTCCTTAACGGAAGAGGCTTTTTTTTAGTGGTACAGTCTCAGAATGATGTTCTGATTATAGTTACCGAAGCCTTCACCGTATAATGTTAATCCACCGACATGCTTCGCGTCCTGTTCAACAGCTAGACGGAATGTCCATTGATTACGTTCTATCGGAATATCTTGAATGGTCATCTCCGACATGCGCTGTCCATCAATAAAAGTAGCCTCGTTCGTGATGCGAATGACCTTCAAGAGTCCATATTGATTCACTTCATCCTGCCACCACTCGGGTGTGAAGACACCTCTGCCATTTCCGGAGTCTCCGGGACTTGTCCATTTTCCGAGCGGTATGCCGTTTAAGGTAAAGGAAATGTCAGATGGCCAGTTGGGATTAACGCCTGGAGCCTCAGAGCCGATCTCAAATGAAATTTCAATCTCTGTAATTTGTTCGTTTTGCAGCAAATAATTCGGGATTTTATATTCTACATATCCTCTACCAAACCATAAGATGTGTGCATTCACACGCTCGGGATCGAGAAAATAACGCGGATCATCGTACTGTCCAATGACTTTTTCTGTCGTTGACAATCCACAGGTCGGATACACATCAAACTCGGTGTAATGCCCGATTGGAATAGAGGTCTCCTTATACTTGCGTGCTAGCTGCTGAACCTTGTTCGGCATCATAATCTCGATCCAATCGACGGCCAGGGAATTAATCTTATGTGTTCCGCCATCCTTGCGGATCATCTTGGATTCCACAATGCCGACTTCTTGCAGTTTGCGGACGTGGCTGGTTACAATCGCGCTGCTTAGTTCAAGAGAGGCCGCAAGCTCCTTAATATTCATAGGCTGCTCTGCAAGAAGCCGGATGATGGACAGCCGGACACCGCTGGCTAACGCTTCGTACAGAGGGAGCCATTTATCTTCAGCATTTGCTCTTATCATATGTTCTATTCGCTCCTGAATCCGTTGATTTAATTATTAACTCTTATTATAGGATTAATGATTAAATAAATTCAATAATATTTTAAAAATATCAAAAATGTTATTGCATTTAAGTTTTATTTGGATTTTAATAAAAGAGGGAATTATGATTTGCTTAAAGGATTAATAATTAAATTAATTTAAGGAGTTGGCATAATTCATGGCAGATAAAGCAAAGATGATCGTCGACAAAGATTTTCGAATCGCAGAAGTGGACAAACGAATTTATGGTTCTTTTATAGAGCATTTAGGTCGTGCGGTATATGGAGGAATTTACGAACCAGGTCATGAGACTGCGGATGAAGCTGGTTTGCGTCAGGATGTATTGGGACTCATCCGGGATCTTCAGGTTCCGATTGTCCGTTATCCAGGGGGCAATTTTGTATCCGGTTACAATTGGGAGGACAGTGTGGGTCCGAAGGAAGACCGTAAACGCCGTCTGGAGCTGGCATGGCGCACAGTGGAAACCAATGAGTTTGGCTTCAATGAATTCGTGGATTGGGCGAAGAAGGCCAATACCGAGGTCATGATGGCCGTTAACCTGGGTACACGCGGAGTCGATGCTGCCCGTAATATTGTCGAGTACAGCAATCATCCTTCCGGCTCCTACTACAGTGATCTGCGTATTAAGCATGGTTACAAGGATCCGCACAACGTGAAGACCTGGTGTCTTGGTAATGAGATGGATGGTCCATGGCAGATTGGACATAAGACGGCAGAAGAGTATGGTAGAGTTGCGCTTGAGGCTGCTAAGGTTATGAAGTGGGTGGATCCAACGATTGAACTTGTTGCCTGCGGAAGCTCCAGCATCAACATGCCGACGTTCCCGGAATGGGAAGCGACCGTGCTTGATCATACCTATGATCATGTAGAGTACTTATCGCTGCACCAATATTATGGCAATCGTGAGCAGGATTCTGCGTTATTCCTGGCGAGATCGCTTGAAATGGATCGTTTTATTGAGACCGTCACGGCAACCTGTGATTATATCAAAGCGAAGAAGCGCAGCAAGAAGAAGATGCTTCTCTCCTTCGATGAATGGAATGTGTGGTTCCACTCCAATGAGAACGACAGCAAGATGGAACCATGGCAAATTGCGCCTCCACAGCTCGAGGACGTCTATAATCATGAGGATGCACTGCTTGTTGGCTGTATGCTGATCAGCCTGCTCAAGCATTCCGACCGTGTGAGAATGGCATGTCTCGCTCAGCTGGTCAATGTCATTGCTCCGATTATGACAGAGAATGGCGGGGCTGCTTGGAAACAAACGATCTATTACCCTTATCTGCATACTTCTGTATACGGTCGAGGTCAGGCCCTTGTGCCGCTGGTTCAATCTCCTAAATATGATACGAAGGAAATTACAGACGTTCCTTACCTTGAAGCCATTGCGATCCATAATGAAGAGGCCGAGGAGGTTACGGTCTTTGCTGTAAACCGCCACCTCAATGAATCCTTGCCTGTGGAAGTGGACTTGCGCAGCTTCGGCCAATGCCAGATCATTGAGCACATTGTGCTTGAAAGCGATGATCTAAAAGCAGTGAATACAGCAGCTCAGCCAGACCGTGTTGCTCCGCATAAGAATGGAAATGCGGTTGTTGATGGTACGACGGTGACTGCGCAGCTGGGTAAGGCGAGCTGGAATGTCATTCGGTTGAAGGTGAGTGCGAAGTAAAGTGTTGAGGTTTTGAAAATGAGTGAGGTGGCTCCAGCTAAGGACGCTGCGAGGTGAATGTGGGTTCGGATCGTAAGTTGTCTGCTGATTCCCGGATTAGACTCAGGCAAGGAAGGAATCAGCAGACAAAAAACGAACGCTGACGCTTCCTCTCTCCACAATCACCTCTTCGCTAATCGCTGGAGGCAAACCTCAAACCATCTTCGCACCCCCTTTTATGGGGAGCGGGGGTGAGGCCAGAGCCGCAAGTATGCGAAGCTCTGGCCTTTTTTTGTAAGTAGTGCTGCGAGGTGAATGTGGGTTCGGATCGTAAGTTGTCTGCTGATTCCCGGATTAGACTCAGGCAAGGAAGGAATCAGCAGACAAAAAACGAACGCTGACGCTTCCTCTCTCCACAATCACCTCTTCGCTAATCGCTGGAGGCAAACCTCAAAGGCACCTTCGCATCCCCTTTTGTGGGGAGGCGGGGGTGAGGCCAGAGCCGCAAGTATGCGAAGCTCTGGCCTTATTTTGTAAGTAGGGCTGCGAGGTGAATGTGGGTTCAGATCGTAAGTTTTCTGCTGATTCCCGGATTAGACTCCAGGCGAGGCATGATGGCGATAATCCTTTTTCTATGATTCAAGTAACGTGTATACTAGTTAAGATTGGAGCTAAGTATTATCTTAAAGAAACAAGCTCCAAAAATAATAGCGAAAAGGTATAAATATGAAATATGAAAACATACACCTGTCTTGTTTGTGGATACAATAATCTGGAAGACCCTCCCATATATGAAACTGGAGAGAAGTCATTTATCGTTTGCCCATGCTGTGGATTTGAGTTTGGCTTTCACGATGATGATCAAGAATACACTTATGAGGGTTATTTAAAAGAGTGGATTCAAAATGGAGAAAATTGGGCTTACCTTCCTAAGCCAGAAAATTTTGATTTACAAAAACAGTTAAAAAATATTAAGCAATAGCTAAAAGAAAGAAGCAGCCGTTACTGGGTGCTTCTTTATCAATTTATACAAATTTAAGCAAAATTTTAAATGCAAAGCATTATCTAAAAACACACTTGACAGGTTGGATTAATTGGTTTAATCTTGCAACAAGACATTTACACCACAACTCATTAAATGAGTGCTCATTAAGTAAATGTTCATTAATTAAGCAATCGTTATTTTAATACTGAAGCATTTGGTATGAAGCGAACGATCAACATTTGATTCATACCATATGCCTAACTAACTCAATACATAACGGTCAGCCGATTGGACCAACCAAAGGCTCCTAACCATCTCTTCCTTCGTGATGCGAATGCATGCGTGAAGAGGTGCTAGGGGCCTTTTTGCATTCCATGGTATGCACCTGAAAGGAGCGATATGCAGGAGAAGGATTGGATTCTACTGGAAGAGGTCGATTATTTGTTCCGCAAAGTGGTTCGAAGATTTGTGAAGGAGAGAGACAAGGTATCGGTGGAAGGCATATCCCTCCCGGGTCTTCTTATCCTGAATACGATCTTGCGCGAAGGTGATCAGCGGCTTGGTGATCTTGCGGAGCAGCTTGATTTTACCTCAGGAGCAGTGACTGCTTTATGTGACAAGCTGGAGGCTAGTGGATTTGCCATACGCAAGCGGAGTGATACTGACCGGAGATCGGTCGTTCTTGGAATTACTCCATCGGGTAATGAAATGATCATGCGGAACAAGGATAGTGGCTCCATTATCATTGATGAGATTTTTGGTTGCTTTACAAACAAGGAGCTTGAGTCTGCTGCCACTTTTCTGAAACGACTGAATGTACAGCTAGAGGGGTTGTCTGACAATGTGATTACACGGATAGAAGCGACTGTGAATCAGATAACCGCTGAATCTGTGAATGAGTATGAGGGTCGATCAGACAGTGAATTAGACAGACCCAATCGATTTATATCCTATTAAAAAATTTCTGCAATTATATGATCCAGTGCTTGTTAAACCACAAATTTGAGGGGAGAAATCAACATGGGACATCCAACCATTTATCCAACAGGGGCAACGGTATATTTGCCAGAGAAGGCATGGGGCGGGTACACGATTTTTCAGGCGGCAGATACGGGAGCGCTGCTTATTGATATGAACGGCAGAGAGGTGCGGCTGTGGAAGGGGCTGAGAGGATTTCCGAACAAGCTGTTTCCAGGCGGCTATGTACTGGGAAGCACGAAGGAGAGAGATCCAAAATACGGATTTCAGGACGAAGCGAATCTGGTTCAGGTGGACTGGGATGGCAATATTGTCTGGAAGTTCGATCGGCAGGAATGGATTGAGGACCCGGATCATGAAGGGGAGTGGATGGCACGCCAGCATCATGATTATCAGCGTGAAGGCAATCCAGTAGGCTATTACGTCCCAGGTCAGGATCCGAAGGTCGACTCCGGCAATACGATCATTCTCGCTCACAAAAATGTACACCGTCCCGAAATATCCGATAAGGAGCTGCTCGATGACATCATTATTGAAGTGGACTGGGAAGGAAACATCGTATGGGAATGGTCAGTGAGTGACCACTTTGAAGAGCTCGGATTCGATGAGGATGCCAAAAGATCGCTTTACCGCGATCCGAATTCCCGCGGCTTTGGTAGTCACGCCGGAGACTGGATGCATATCAATTCAGCGTCTGTTTTAGGACCTAATAAGCATTACGATGCAGGCGATGAGCGTTTTCATCCGGATAATATTATATGGGATGCGCGGGAGACGAATATTATCGCCATTACAGATAAGAAGACAGGCAGCATCGTGTGGAAGCTGGGACCAGACTATGGGACAGAGGAGCTTAAGCAGATCGGATGGATCATTGGACAGCATCATGCTCATCTGATACCTCAAGGATTGCCTGGGGAAGGGAATATTCTTGTATTTGATAACGGGGGCTGGGCCGGCTTCGGAGCTCCGAACCCGGAAGCACCGGACGGCGTAAAGGTAGCACGTCGTGACTACTCCCGAATTCTTGAGATTAACCCGCTTACGCTCGAAATTGAATGGCAGTATACACCGGCAGAGGCAGGATATATTGTACCCCTTGATGCTTACCGGTTCTACAGTCCTTATATCAGCTCCGCCCAGCGCCTTCCGAATGGAAATACACTCATTACCGAAGGAGCAGATGGCCGGATCTTTGAAGTTACCCGAGAGCATGAGATTGTGTGGGAGTATATATCTCCATATAAAAATAAAATAAATGCCAATATGGTCTATCGTGCTTACCGTGTTCCTTATAACTGGGTTCCCCAGCTGGAACAGCCTGTTGAAGTGGAAATTGCTCCACTGGATGTCGCTGATTTCCGTTTGCCGGGTGCAGCCCCAAGAGGCGCGGTCAGTGCCGTCGAAGTACAGGGAACAGAATCTTATGGAGAAGGGGCCTTCTGTGTAGCGACTCAGGATGAAGTCACGCAGCGAAAGGGCGGGGATCAACATGAGTAAATTAAGAGCGATCATCCGTTATGTAAGCTTGTTTGCTGCCCTTATCCTTACCGTCTCCCTGCTTAGCGGCTGCGGGACTTCTGCAGAAGGGCAAGGCAGTAACAAGCTCAAGCTCCGAATTGCAGATATTTCAACAAATCCGATTTTTCGAGTGGCGAAGAGCAAAGGGATCTTCGATAAACACGGGATTGACGCAGAGCTTGTTACTTTTGCAACACCAGCAGAAGGAATTAACTCACTCTTCATTAAACAGGTAGATGTTGCTTTTGGAGCGGATTATCCGCTTATTAATGCAGTGAGCAAGGGAGACTACTCCATCTTCGCTTCTTCAGGCAGCGCTACCGATCAAGGCGCCAAGGAGTGGAAGCTCTATGTACGCAATGAGATCAAGAGTGCGGAGGATTTAAAGGGGAAGAAGCTGAGCTTCTCCAGAGGTACCTTCATTCCTTACTTATGGGATGTGTATCTGTCTGAGAATGGAGTGTCTTTATCCGAGGTTGAGCTCATTGGCCAAGGCGCATTTGACGAAGCTTATGTCGCTCTTCAAAAAGGAGAGATTGATGCAACCTGGATATACGGAGCCGTGCTGAATGAGAAATTCAGTGCACTGGAGGAAGCTCATGAATTGACAGATATGTCACAGACGCCTGTGCGGCTGGGTACGGGCTTAATTGCAACCAATGAAGTGCTGGACAACAACCAAGAAGGTATGGTTGCATTTCTAAAAGCACTGGACGAAGCTTCTGAATACGCCCAAGCTAATCCTGATGAAACAGCTGATATTCTGTATGAGGAAGTCAAGCAGCCGAGAGAAGCTACGCTGAAGGACCTGCCCAATAATCCATGGAATGTCGGGTTTAGCGAGAAGGCCTATGAAGGACTGGTCGGACAGAAGGAATACATGATCAGTTCGGGTACGATTGAAACAGATTTTGATCTGAAAGAGAAGATTAATCTGAATCTGATTCGCACCGCTTTTCCGGATCGGGTTGAAGTGGAATAAGGAGGGGATACGTTATGAGAGCAGCAGCAAGCGCCAATGAGATCTATATCGAGCAGCTTAATAAGAGCTTTACTCAACAGGCCCAAGGGGAGCTCCATTACATCATTCAGGACGTTAATTTGACGGTCAAAGGAGGAGAATTCTTTATTCTGCTTGGTCCGAGCGGCTGCGGTAAATCTACGTTGCTCAGTCTGATCGCAGGATTCGTGTCTAAGACGTCGGGGCAGGTCAAGGTTGGGGAAAAAGAGGTTGAGCGACCGGGACAGGATCGTGCGGTTGTATTTCAGCAGGCGGACTCTTCCCTGTTCCCTTGGCTTACGGTGAGGGAGAATGTGGAGTTTGGTCTCCGGATGAAGCGGATACCCGCTGCAGCACGCAAGCAAATTTCGGATCAGTATATATCCATGGTAGGGCTTGCCGGTCATGAGCACAAGTTCCCCAGGGAGCTGTCAGGCGGAATGAAGCAGAGAGTTCAGCTTGCCAGAGTGCTATCCAATGACCCTGCTATTTTGCTGATGGATGAACCCTTTGGTGCGCTGGATGCGATGACGAGACGAACGATGCAGCGAGAGCTCGTGAAGATCTGGCAGGAGACAGACAAGACGGTGATCTTTGTAACGCATGATATTCAGGAAGCACTGCTTCTTGGGCAGCGAATCGGCATTATGTCTGCAGGCCCTTCCTCCAAAATAACAGATGTATATGATGTTCCTTTTGCTTATCCAAGAGATTTGTCTGCACCTGAGTTTCATGAAGTCTATAACCAAATTCAATCTCATTTTGATGAATAAAGCGGATATCGGAAGGCGGAGATTGTTATGAGCAAGTATAAAAAAGCAGCACTGCATATCACCTTCTGGTTCGCACTTATTATCCTGTGGCATCTGCTGTCACTTGTATATGAACCAGAAATTCTACCAGGTCCACTCTATACACTGCAAGGCGGCTATGAGCTGTTCATGGATGGCACATTGCTTCAATATATAGGAATCAGCTCATACCGAGTGCTTCTGGGCTGGACCCTTGGCAGCCTTCTGGCTATACCCGTAGGGATTACAATTGGGAAGGTTCATGCGATCCGGCTATTCGCCGAGCCGTTTCTGAATTTTATCCGGTTCATACCGCCGATTGCCTTCATTACATTGTTCCTTGTCTGGTTTGGGATCGGGGAGACGTCCAAAATTATGCTGATTCTGTACGCAACCTTCTTTATCGTCACACTGAATACGCTCACGGGTGTTCTGTCCGTGGAAGAGGATAAGATTCGTTCAGCCAGAAGCATGGGGGCGTCAGAGTGGCAAATTGTTCTTCATGTTATTGTTCCAGCAACCGTGCCTTATATGTTCACAGGGATTCGGTTAGCTATGGGGACCTCCTTCATGGCGATTATTGGCGCAGAGATGATTGCTTCCAATGAGGGAGTGGGTTACCTGATCTGGAACTCACGGCTCTTCTTCCGCACCGACTGGATCTTTGTTGGACTCTTATGCCTGGGGCTCATGGGATTTCTCACGGACCGAATCGTAGGACTGATCGGACGAAAACTTCTCTCCCGTTACGGGGTAGTCAGCTCCAATGCGCTGCGCAGGTAAGGTGAAAAAAGCTTCACGGTACAATGTGACCGTGAAGCTTTTATTTTGGTATAGAGAGGTTCGGCTCTGTTGAACTACAGATTTGGATCCTGCTCCAGATTGTTATTTTGGGATGAAGGCTGCTTCTCAAACACATGAGCTGCTTCTTCAGCAGAAAATTCAGTGTCATTCTCCCCAGGGACTGGCAGCTTGTTCAGCTTCGTGGAGATGACCTCGGCTTCTGTAGCTTGGTTCTTAGATTTGCTCATCAGTAACACACCTCCTCCCATCTCCGCATACTCAAGTATTTTTTCAAGCAGGCCAGAATTTTATACCTGTTCATGCAGGATAAGGAGGTGAGCTATACAATTAGGTATTACTGATTGGCAAATTGCTTGATCATGCCTTGAAGATGAGTCCGCAGGCTGCTCTCACCAGTACGTTCAATGGTGATGAGCGTTTCGGCTTCTGATTCCTGTGGGGTATCATATACGCTCCAGAAATGATTGTCTGTGTGGAGCAGCAGTAATATGCTCTCTGCAGCCGGCAGCTCTTCCTGTGAATAATTCATAATGCTGAGGTTATCCAGGCTTCGTCCGGATGCTTGAAAATCGGTGCACCAGGATACAATCAGATCCTTATCCGCGGCATCGACGGACCATTCGTTAATTAAACGCTCTGCATTATTAAGGGCAGGGTTCTCCGTCAATTGGCTCCATTGTGATTCAGGCAGCTGGAAACGGGAGGAGGTACCAGGCGGTAGCGTACGTGCTTGTCCCACGTATAGACGGTATAATTCTTCTTCCCATTCACTTGGCTCCGTCCAGGTAAAGAGGTGGATGCGCTGATCAATAGATAAATGATAGAGGTATGGATCTCCTGATTCGGTTCCTTTATGGATCGTCAGAACTTTCTCCTGGCCGTCCCAATCGGTGTAGCCTCTGAGCATGCTCCGGCTTTTTGCAAAATGAACAAGCATGTCCAAGAGCTCGGGGACGAATTCAATTTCATTTTCTTCCATACGTACGATGAGGCCTTTGGATAGAAGACTATGTGATGCTGCTCTCAGCACTAGCTCCCATTCATTTTCTTTAAGTTCACCGTACATTGGTTTCAGCAGGCCGGCTGCGACATCATCTGCGCCCAAGGAAGCCAGTGCAAAACCAAACTCTTCGATGGATAACGTAATTAATGATTTGTCCATAAGATCTCCTTTTTGCTAACGATATTTTGGCTGATTAATAGATGATTTTTGCAAGAAAGGCTCTGATAAGAAAAAAGAGGAGACATATTAAAGTGTGCAAAACAACAATTTTACGATGATAAGTTACTTTAGTCATGATCTGCCTCCATAAAATATAGGACAGTTTTGAATAGGTTCAAACTTTTGGAGTGGTCATGATTTTTTTTGTTTATTTTGATTCCAGGCGGAACGAAGCTCTTTTAGTACCTCTGTGTCCTTGTCTTTCAGCAGACTGTAAGTATAAATCCTTTTTTCGGACTTGTCGTTCAGTACAACAAGAAAGTGAGAGGGTACGGGAAGCAGGAATTTATTCATTTTCCCCTCAATGCTCTCAAGCTTCTTGATCTGATGCCAAGAAATGGTTTGATTGTCGTTAAACACAATGCCTTCTTTATTATAGGAAAACAAAATATTGCTGCCGGCTGTCCTGACAGCGCTCCAATAAAAATGAGGGCCCATAAACCAAAAAGCAAGGAAAGCGCCAGAAGCATAATAGAATCTAAAGATCATACTATGCCTGCCATTAATGACTTCCCAGGTAAGAAATAAACCGACAATAATAAACACGAAGCAGATAAGAGTGTTACGTATTGCAGTTTTGCGTTCAAAGGTAACAGAAGTCATGATAGTATACTGCCTCCAAAAGGTTATTTAAACAGCCCGCTGACCCACTTGATTCCTTCTTCCGCAGCCTTGGCAAGATGTCCCCCCGCAACCGAACCAATTGTACCTCCAATATATGCGCCTACTGCTGCACCCGCAGGTCCCAATACGGCTCCAGCTGCTCCACCCAGCACTGCACCGGCGCCGGCTGCAGCAGATTTTATTACGACATTGGATGCAGATACGGCGATATCCGTACCGGTAAGGGTTCCCGCTTTAATTTTTGAGACTGTTTTAACTCCTTCATCGAAGACATTGAGTCCGACGTTAATCGGAAACAGTCTCTTCCCGATCATCTTGGGAATGGCAGATATTTTCATTCCGTATTGCCCTTTGGGTACACCAGCTACAACGTTACGAGTCCACTGAGAGAAACTATTCGCTTTACTGAAGCCGAGCCCAAGCTTACCCATCTTCAATGTCCCTGCGAGCTTATCGAAGCCTTTGAGTCCCTTCATGACAAGTCCAGGATTGCGGAACTGTTTATCCATTCGACGTGCCATGTTTCTAAGAAAAGTATTCGGACCCTTGCCATTGACCCACTTGGCATTATGGACAACTGCCCGGGTAGGATTCTTTGGACTGCGCTTGAATTCAACGGTTTTGGTCAGCACAAGTGTGCTTGCCAAAAGGCTGTACATGCCTGTACCTGCGAGCGCCAAGTTCCCGCGAATGCCGTTAGCAGTACTCCAAGCATTCTCCCCATGATCAAATAAGTTAGACAGGGTTTCCTTCGGATTTTGTCCTTGAGAATTACCGTCCGTATGTATTCCGTTGCCTGCGGTCTGATCGGTTTCGGCAAATTTAACAGCAATGGAGCGAAGCTCGGTTCCAATGGATGCAACAGAAGTGGTGAAGCTCTCCATTTGTCCGCGAGCGACCTGAAATTCTTGAAAGAAACGTTCTTGCGTAATGCCTGCCCATCTGCTCTGCAGAGACAGAATCTGTCCGTTCAGGTTAGAGATCATACTGCTAGTGAGCGTAGAAGCTTGAGCAAATTGCTGTGATATTTCCTGAATTCGTTCAGGAGGGACAACAATTCTAGTCACCTTGTTCACCTCGTTTGTATAGTGGGTTCTTACTTATATAGAAGCTGTGAAGTCATCAACTTGGTATATATACCCATTAATTGTAAGGTCAGAAACGCTGCATTGGCAACGAAAGTCGGATAAAACAGGACTTTTGTAAGAGGCTCGTAATGGAGAACTGCATCCAAAGTCCAGCTTTTGCGTCATGAACCAATAGCCGACTCGGCAGAAAAATCGCGAGTCGGCTCTAGTGGACAGCAGGTCTATCCTGCATCATTATGCGTATGTTCCTTGGAAGCCGTACCGGATTCCAGGGCATGATCGTATAGTTCTCTATAATAGCCGCCAAGCCGCATAAGCTCCGGATGCGTACCAGACTCGACAATGGAACCATCCTTCATGACCAGAATACGGTCTGCATGCATCACGGTGGACAGCCGGTGCGCAATGACGATCGTCGTCCTTCCGGCGGAAACCGAATCAAGTGCAGACTGAACCAGCTGCTCGGTATGGGAATCAAGATTTGCTGTTGCTTCATCCAATATGAGAATGCGTGGCTTGAAGACAACAATCCTGGCAAAGGATATAAGCTGCCGCTCTCCCGCAGATAGTCCGCTTCCTCGCTCTGACAGATGCGTATCATAGCCCTCCGGCAATCTGGAGATCATCAGATCCGCACCCACATAGCTGCACGCCTCGATGACTTCTTCACGGCTGATCTCCTCGCGGAACATCCGTACATTATCAATGATTGAGCCTGAGAACAGGAAGGGCTCCTGTTGAATGAGACCGACAATCCGGTGAAGGCTCTGCTGTGGCAGCCGCCGAATATCGATATCATCGATTAGAATGCTGCCCTCTGTTACATCATAGAAACGGTTCAGCAGAGAGATCACCGTGCTCTTGCCCGCACCGGTCGTTCCTACGACACCAATCATTTCTCCAGGCCGTATCGTAAGATTCAGTTGATGAATGATAGGCTGGTCCGCTGAATAACCAAAGGACACATCGTCGAATGTGATCTTGCCCTTCACTTGATCCGAGTTCAATTTTACGGTATCCACATCCTTCGGATCTGGAATTTCGGGCTCAGTACTGAGAATACTCCATATTCTTTCCATGGAAACGGTGGTGGACTGGAATGTATTCCATTGCATCGTAATTTGGTTAATCGGCTGAAAAAATTGACGGATATAGCTGATAAAGGCGTACAGCACACCGACCTCGAGAGATTTGCCCAGCACAGCCTGCCCCCCTAGCCAGACCATCAATACAAGAGCGATGTTGCCCAGTATATCAAAGGTCCGGTTAAATATAACGTTGGAGCGGACCTGACGAATATTGGCCGAATAGTAGCTTTCATTCTGTTTATTGAACTGCTTCAGCTGCTCCTTCTCCTGATGGAAAGCCTGAATCAAGAACATCCCCGACAGGTTCTCTGCAATAAAGGCGACAAGTCTGGACAGCCGGGTTCTCGCTTGCTGATAAGTCTCCTTCAAATAATTACGGAACAGGACGGCAACGATCGCAATGACCGGAAGTACAGCCAAAGAGTAGGCGGCGAGGGTAACATCCAGCTGGAACATAAAAAAGATAATCATAATGAGCATCATGCCGTCACGAATCAGACTGAGCAGCACCTGAGTAAAGAACTGGCTGATCGTCTCGGTATCACTGGAAACATTCGTGACCAGACTTCCGCTGTGTCTGCGGTCAAAGAAGGACATGGACATTCTTGTGATGTGTTTGAACAAATCCC
Source organism: Paenibacillus sp. TCA20 (assembly GCF_000732325.1). GTDB lineage: Bacteria > Bacillota > Bacilli > Paenibacillales > Paenibacillaceae > Paenibacillus > Paenibacillus urinalis. Next base: position 269,956 of record NZ_BBIW01000006.1, on the reverse strand, counting down.
TGCGCAGCGATGCGACGATGCTCTGTCCGGTAAATTGGAGCAGATTGTTCTGGATATACGTAAATATGAAGCTGATAATGGATAGAACCAAATAAAGAACAGCGATGTAGATGAGAAAACGAAGCTCTGTGTTTCCGATTGCAAGATGATCATCGATCGCGATCTTAATCAGATACGGCTGTGACAGCTCAGCGGCTATACCGAGCAGCGAACAGAAGAAGATGAGTACAAACTTCATCCGGTGCGGCCGGCCATAGCTTAATATTTCACGAAATGCACTCCGATTCGGTTTAGATCCCATGATTTAACCCCTCCTCCTGAATGCGGGCAAGTGATGCATATTGTCCGCCCAGTGACATGAGCTGCCGATGGCTGCCTTGCTCCACGATCCGTCCTTCCTCCAGAACGACGATGAGATCGGCATGCTTGACCGCGCTGATGCGGTGAGAAATGATGAGTGTGGATTTGTTCTTTCGTTCCTTCTTCAAGCTGTTTAATATTCCGGTTTCGGTTACGGCATCGACAGCACTCATACTATCATCAAGAATCAGCAAGGGTGCCTTCTTCATCAGTCCTCTTGCGAGACTGGTCCGCTGACGTTGTCCTCCAGACAAGGTGACCCCGCGTTCCCCGAGAGGGGTATCAAATCGCTTCGGAAACTGGATGATATTATCAAAAATCATCGCCTGCTTCGCCGGTGCTTCTACTTCAGTCTGGGATGCACTGCGGTCGCTGAAGGCAATATTGTCCCGAATCGTCGTGCTGAACAGGAATCCGTCCTGCGGAACATAAGACAATTTGGAACGGAGACTCTCGAGCGTTAATTGCCTGATATCAAGACCGCTGATAAAAACGGTGTTTGCAGGCGGTTCATAAACACGCAGCAGCAGTTTGACGAGAGTACTCTTGCCGCTGCCTGTTCGGCCCACAATGCCGATGGTTTTGCCAGCGGGAAGGGCAAGATTGATATTATGCAGGGCATGTTCCTTGCTTCCGGGATATTTGAAGGATAGATTACGAATCGTAATATCCTCTACCTTGCTTAGAGGAACAGCATCCGGCACTTCTTGGACATCCGGAATTTCAGCCAGCAGGTTATTTACCCGGTCGAGCGATGCGCTGGACCGCTGCATCATATTGATCACATTCCCAATCTGCTGAAGGGGACCCATAATCATGCGCAGATACAGAGTTAGCGCGACGAAGCTTCCCAGGCTGATCGTATTCTGTATCGTCATATAACCGCCGATGACAATGGAGATGACTAGAGACACGGCCCCGAGCAGGGGCAGAAGGGCTTGAAACAAAGAGGACAGCCTTACGAGCCGCAGCTGCTTATCTCGAATAGCATCAACAGAGGCGCCGAAACGGTTCTGCTGGGTCTCCTCTATGGCAAAGGTCTTGGTTACTCGAATCCCGCCCAGCTGCTCTTCAGCGGACTCGGTCATGGATGCAAGTGCTTCCTGCACATGCTTGGATCTCTCGCGGATCCGTGGTCCGAAATAGACAACAAGCACCGGAATGGCAAGCAGTGGACCGACGCTGATTGCAATCAGGGTTAGAGGGATTCCGTCAATCATCATCATGACAATGCAGGATAAGAGCAGAAAGACAGCATTCGTTGTCTGGTTAATTCCATTTGAAATCGCTTCACGTACCGAGGTTACATCGTTCATCACATAGCTGAGCAGTTTTCCCGTACCTTGCTTGGCAAAATATTTCTCACTCAGCTCAGAAAATTTACCGAACAGCTTCTCACGTGTGACGTACTCAAATCTGCGTCCGAGCCGCATAATCATAAATTGACCCAGGCCAAACAGCGCATTATAAGAGATGGCAATGAGGAGCAGCTGCAGGCTGTAATAAACAATTTTTTCCATGGTGAGTGTTTGAAGCTGGAGTTCATCTGTAAAATTACCAACCACACGGGGGAGCAAAGCCTGATCAATATTAGAGATGATAATCAGCAGGATGGCAGCGAGGTAGGAAGGCCAGTGAGAACCGACATAATGGCGAAGCATACTTCGATCTTGCATAAGGCAAGTCATCTCCTTGGCTATTTTTTAGTTAGACACGGCAAGAAAAGGGCAGATGCCTTTTTTATCAAAAAAAGCATGCATGCCCCTTCACATACATAAACGTTTTGTTCGCATTTCTAACCGAAACTAAAGGTATTATGAAATGGATTCATCCGTAAACAACATACATTTAATTCTTATGCATAATACCTTCGTTGTCAAACCATCAATTATGTAAATATCAGTGGAAATAATTTGAGAGACGGATGGAGAGACTTCAATCTAAGGTTAATTAAGGATATGGAGCGAAGAACCTCAGGCAAGTGAAACATTTTGGAGCCGGGGCTCGTTTAGAGTGTAAATAGAGATGGAAAATATAGATTGACTAAAGATGGAGGCTGGTTACTAATGAAGCGTAGAACGATTAAAGCATCTGTAGCTGCAATGAGTATCGCGATGGCACTGGGCGGAGCGTCCGCTTATGCCTTTGATGATGTCAGCTCGAAGGAGCAGTTAAGTCTGTTGGATTCACTGAGAAGCAAAGGAATTGTGAGCGGGGTGACGAGCCAGCTGTTTCATCCAGAGCAGCGGTTGACTGAGGCGCAGGGTATTCAAATGATCGTAAATGCTTATGACCTGAAAGATGAAGCGAATGCTGAAGCCGTACGCTGGTATGATGGAGCAGTGAATGCTGCCAAAGCACACGGTCTGTCCGTTCCTGAACAATTCGATGCGAGTAACAGCTTGACGAGAGAAGTGTTTGCCCAGCTGCTGTATGAAGGGCTGAATACGACAGGAACTTATCCTACGATTCTTCGTTACAACTTCATTGCCGATGGTGACAAGATCAACAAGGAATATGAGGGCTCGATTCAAACCTTGCTGAACATGAATATCGTCAGTTTGAACGATAAGGATGAATTCAGACCGGATGAAGAGCTGACCCGAATGGAGGCAGCAGAAATGGTATTTAACGCACTCAAGGTTGTAGATCGTTATGGAAACGGTGGTGGTTCTGAGGAACAACCAGGTACAGATATTCCAGGGAGCGGCCAGCAGGCTTATGTACCTGAAGTGACTTCCCAAACCGTAGATGAGAAGACGATTAAGGTCAAGCTCAGCTTGGAGCTGCCAAATCCGGGCTATGGACTTGAGATCAAGAAGGTAGAGCTTGGGAAGGATGGCAAAGCGATAATTAAATATCAGATTATCCAGCCAGACCCGGACAAGATGTATCCACAGGTCATTACGGAGCGTACAGCGGAAACCAATATCCCATCCGGATATACGCCGCTCGTAGAGCCTTTTTCATAAAAATGTTCCTGAATATAAAGGAAGCCTCGGAATGTATTCCGGGCTTCTTTTTTGTTAAGATGAATCAGTATCATCACTCAAATGTATTAGAAAGCTGGAGGAGAATCATGATTTTACATAAAGGCGAGATTCTTTTTCGTCAGGGAGATACAGGGCCGCTGTATCATCTTCATAAAGGCTTGCTAAAAATCGTCCGAATTCAGGAGGATGGCAATGCTTATCTCGTTAATCTTATTGTACCCGGAGAAACCATTCCTCATCATAGCCTGATCAGTCCGGGTCCTTGTTTCGGAACGGCTATTGCTCTAACTACATGTGAGATTGAAGTGATCCCTTCCACAGCATGGTATCATGCTTTATCGGAGCAGCCCGCGAAGTATCGGGATATCGCGCTTCTGCTGCAAAATAAGGTTAGAATGATGCAGGAGAGAATGGATCAAATGACAGAGACCAATCCCGCAGAACGGCTTCGCCGGCTTCAGGGCTGGATGGAAGGTTACCTCGCTCCAGAGAAAATGACCGATGTGCTCACCCAATCCGAGATCGGACAGCTGATTGGTCTCCGAAGAGAGACAGTTAACCGCTTGCTGAGAGCAGGTACATCAGAAGAGCAGGGGCCGGACTTATAGCTGCTCCTTGGGTCCGAAGAATTCATAATGCAAATCCTGCTCACATACACCCCAGTCCAGCAGCATGTCCCGAAGACTCTTCATGAACAAGGTCGGTCCGCAGAAGTAAAAATGAGCATCTGTCGTCTGAACGACCTCTGCAAGCCAGGCTGAATCGATTCTCCCTGCTCTGTCGTATCCCTCATCTTCGGATTGAGGATCGCTGTAACAGAAGTAAGCAGACAGACGGTCATGCTCCTGTTCCAGTTGCCTGATCTGTGGTCCCATGGCTTGGACCTTCATGTGCTGAGCTGCATGAATGAACGTAATGTCACGTTCTGCGCCGCTGGCCAGTTCAGCGTGAAGCATGCTGTTGAGGGGAGTGATGCCGATGCCTCCTCCGATGAGCACAAGCGGACGATCATCCTGGATGTCAAGCTTGAAGTCTCCTGCAGGTGCTGACAGCCATAGGGTGTCGCCTGCGTGAATCTGATCGTGGAGATAGCTGGATACTCTGCCCGCAGGTGAATCCCCTCTGGCTGCCTCTTTCTTGACACTGATTCGGTAATGCGGCAGACCGGGAGCGCCCGACAAGCTGTACTGGCGAATTTGGGTATATGAATCACCTGGAATTTCGACTTTCACACTAATGTATTGCCCAGGATCGAACGGAGCGAGCGGCAATTGATCTGCAGGCTGTAAGTAGAAGGAACGGATAATGTCACTTTCGTCCACGGTTTTTACGACCTCAAATGCACGGAAGCCTTCCCAGCCTCCAGGCTGATCTGAAGCCTCCTCATACATTTTGGCCTCCATTTGGATAAATACGTCGGCAATGATCTGGTAAGCATTCCCCCACGCCTCAATAATCTCATCTGTAGCGGCTTCACCCAGTACATCCTTGATCGCCATAAGCAAATACCTGCCAACGATGGGATAGTGCTCTGGCTTTACCCCAAGGCTGCGGTGCTTATGGGCGACTTGGGTAACAGCTGGCAGCACAGTTTCAAGTCGATCAATATATTTGGCAGCAGCATATACCATCGCGGCTAGTGCTGCTTGCTGCTTGCCTTGGCTCTGATTGGCATGATTGAAAATATGGAGCAGCTCGGGATGATGTTCAAACATCAGCTTATAGAACCGCCGTGTAATCTCATTGCCGTGCACTTCGAGCACAGGAACAGTAGACTTGATGGTACGGATATCTTGAGTACTTAACATAAATAAAGCCCCCTTCTGTTGAATTATCTCAAGTATAGAAGAGACATAGGGGGCAACTTGTGATTTGGATCACACCTAATGTGAACAGGAAATGAAGAATAGAAATGCATCCTTTCTCCATTCTAACTCGTATACATGTTGTGAAATTCAAGAGAAATGAATAGAAGGAGAACGACAACATAATGAAGATGGAACATGCCGATGAATTGAAGAGCCAGCTGGCTGACATAGAGAAATGGGAGAACGAGCAGAAGGATATCTTTTTTTGGGAAAAGCTTGGCCGGCTGCCCTTTGTGATGCTGGATAAGATGACACCGAAGATTATACGCGACAAGCTGGGAGACGTTCTGAATGAAATGGGTGCTTTTATTCAGAATGGCGGTAAATTTCTGGTTAACCCAAAAACGGTGCTTCGCCGGATTAATGACATACTGCAAGGTGAAGCTCAGGAAGGTTCCACTAAGGAAGAAGACAAGAAAGGCAGTATGAAGACGCTGTTCAAACAGCTGAGCACAGCCGCTTCAAGCGTCACTGCGAGTGTAACAGGCAAAGGCCAGAAGCAGAAGGATGCTGACCATGAAGAGGCCTCTGCAATTTCACTTGAACAGGTATCACACCTGCCTGTCTTGGTAATGGACCAGGTAGCAGATGACATTATCTCGGAGCGCGTGAAATTTGCAGCGGCAAGCGGTGCAGCTACCGGGGTCGGCGGATTTATTACGATGGCTGCAGACATGACGCTGGTTCTCGGCAATTCACTCAAGACGCTCCAAGAGATCGCCATCTGTTACGGCTATGATCCGAATGATCCCATGGAGCGAGTATTTGTACTCAAATGTCTTCAGTTCTCTTCCGCCGACATCGTCGGAAAGAAAGCGATCCTAACCGAACTCGCTACCTTCGATGAAGAGCATACGAATGCTGAGGTCATATCCCAGATCCAGGGCTGGCGAGAGGTGGTTAATACGTATCGGGACAGTCTTGGCTGGAAGCAGCTATTTCAGATGATTCCCATTGCAGGAATTATATTCGGGTCCATCAGCAACAAAGGAACGCTGTCCGATGTGTCTGAAGCCGGGAAAATGCTGTATAAAAAGCGCCGCTTGCTCAAACGATTGACAGAGCTTGCGTAGAGTCTTACTCTCAGTCATACAGCAACCCCGCATGGGCATTTGGAGAACAGCATGGGAACCATAGCAAGATACGAATCAATCCTATCGCTCGATGCATAACTTTTCTGTAACGTCAGGCCAGCTTGGCTCCAAGCTTGTAGATTTTACTCAGCCACTGATGTCTCTTAACGTCTGTCGATGTTTTAACTGGACCGATTTCGGTAATTTTCCGTGTCTTGATCCCGCAGTAACCGAATATACCTTGTTTGACCACTCGGTGTCCTGCCCTTCCATATATGAGCCGATAATACAAGGATGGAGTATCCATCGTGACAATAAGGTGGGCTGTCTTGCCGTTAAGAAGCTTATCCCAGAGCAGACTGCTCGGACGCTGCAGATAAGCATAGTGGGGAAGAAGAATCCGATCAAAGAAGCCTTTGAGAAGCGCCGGCATGCTTCCCCACCAGAGGGGATAGATCAGGACAATGTGATCCGATTGCTTGATCATCTCCTGAGCATACAGCAGGTCCGGCTCCAGCTCGGTGCGTTGTCTGTATCCGTATTTGAGGTTGGGGTTGAAGCTCAGCTCGCCGAGTTCAAGCAAGTGAACGGTCGCTCCTTGCTCTCTAGCTCCCTTCATATAAGCTTGAGCGAGTGCGGTGCAGTAGCTGTCACGATCAGGATGTCCTAGTATAATGGTAATTACGGGTAGTTGAGATTTACTCATATCATTCAATCCTCCTAATGGATGCGTGTGAAATGTTCTTCGTTACTCATCATATAGGAAGTTTGAATTTATACTTATGATCTATCACGCAGAATTCATGTTCTATTCTGCTTTTTTAAGGGAGGTGGGGGAGATCGTCGATTATGGCATATCCATTACGATGCTATATACCATGATCAAGAGCGTTTCTTTATCCGGTTATGATGTGGACGCCTTTTGCCGGGACAATGGTCTGGACCCCAGATTGCTGCAGGATCCGGAAGCCCGCATTGGGGCAGAGCAGCATGTGAAGCTGGCTTGTGCGGCGGCAGAGCTTCTGGAGGATGAGCATTTTGGACTTCACCAGGGTTCTCAAATGGAGATGGCGGATCTTGGAGTGCTGGGGTATACGATGGTGCATTCGGGGACGATTGGGGAATGTATTCACGCCTATCAAAGATATTATGCAACGGTCTGCAGCGGTTATGATATACGGCTCTCTAGGCAGGGTTCAGAGGCGGTACTCACTTTATCGCTGGAAGAGCTGTCCTATCCGCCATCAAGACATTGTGTAGACGATATGGTGAGCTCGCTTGTTCATATCATGATTCGGCTTAGCGGCAGAGCCATCAAGTTCAGTAGGATAACGCTCATGCATCCGGAACCGGACATCGGAGATGAATACAGGAAAGTGCTGGGTGTGAGACCAGAGTTTAATAAGGACCATACAAGTCTGTATTTTCCTCAGGAAGTACTGGAGTATCCAGTGCTTTATGCCGATGCCCGGCTTGCCGGATGGTTTGAAGAACGGACTTCAGATGTACTCCTTAAGCTGAAGGCCGGCCGTCATTTTACCGATGAGCTCACAAGGTGGATCATGGAGCAGCTCAGGGTCAGCCTGCCAAGTATAACGGATGCTGCAGCTCATTTTCATATGAGCACGAGAACGCTCCAGGCTAAGCTTCAGCAGGAGAATACGACATACACAAGGCTGCTCAATGATATTCGCAAGGAGCTGGCGCTTAGATATCTTAAGGAGCCGGAGCAGTCGATTGCAGACATTGCTTATTTGCTTCATTTTTCGGAGGACAGTGCGTTTCAGCATGCTTTTAAAAAATGGACAGGGCTCGCTCCAGGACAATATCGTATAATCGGTGCGAAGTGAAGCGAAGGGAGTGCAGCGTGCGGTGAAGAATACTAGGCGAAGGACGGGGAATCGTCTCTTTTATACGTTGATTGGACTGGTGATTCTATTCCTTATGGTGACGGCAGGTATCCCTGCTCCATTCATTATCATAGGTATTATATTTATCGTCGTGCAATTACTTATATCAATGCTAGTACAGAAGCGGCCTGACGACAGCAAGAGGAATAACATAGATAAGTAACAGAGGCGAAGTAACAGAGCGGGAATATTATAAACACAGGAAAACGGCCTAAGTAATTAACAAGCCTCTTCTATTGCAGTGGGTTGCTGCAGACAGAAATAAAGCGCACGGGATGATTCCCGAGCGCTTTTCTACGTTACCTATACAATTCTAGTATTTCCTTAGGAAGCGGTATGATCCGTCCAGGAGGCGAGACGTTTATCGGTTGGCAATAGGAAGGTGAGTACACCCAGCAGCGGCATGAAGCTGCAGACGAACATCACTGTATTAATTCCTGCTGCGTCGATCCAGTTGCCAAGCACCAATGAGCCAAGGCCCCCGAGTCCAAAGGCAAGACCTGTGATCATGCCGGATACAGTACCGATCTTGCCCGGCACGAGCATTTGGGCATAGACGACGGTTACGGAGAAGCTGGACAGCATGATAAATCCGATGATGGTCAGCAGTACTCCTGTCCAGAACAGATTCGCATAAGGCAGAATCAGTGCAAGCGGAGAGGCCAGTGCCATTGACGCCAAAATGACATTGCGCTTACCAAAACGGTCAGCCAGCGGTCCGCCCAGGAAGGTACCCACTGCACCTGCTCCCAGGAACAAGAAAATAAAAATCTGTGCATCTTCCGTCGAAAGCGCAAAGGCATCCTTCAGGAAGAAGGCATAGTAGCTGCCGATCGATGAAATATACCAGGACCGTACAAATACGAGCAGAACGAGTACGACAAAGGCATACATAATTTTGTTTTTCACTGCTGGATTCATGACACCTGCGTTTGCTTTTTTCTTGGCGTACCCTGCGCTTCGAAGGGTTCTTCCGTACCATCTCGCGATGTAGATTTGAACAGCAATTCCAACCATTGCCAGGGCTGCGAAGCCGAGTGAGCCCATAAGTCCAAAAGGAATGAACACCCAGCGGGTTAGAAGCGGTGCCAGCGACTGGCCCGCGTTACCTCCAACCTGAAAGATAGATTGAGCCAAACCGCGGCGATTGCCTGCCGCCATATGGGACACTTTGGAGCCTTCGGGATGGAAGGCGGCCGAGCCTAATCCGACCATAATTACCGCAAGCAGAATCGCCATATAACTATTGGCAAAGGCGAGGAAGATCATCCCTGAGCAGGTAAACGCCATACCGATCGGAAGCAGCGCGGGCGTTGGCCGTTTATCGGAGAAATAACCTACGACCGGCTGCATGATCGAAGCGGTGATATTCAGGGCGAATGCGATCCACCCCATCTGACTGTAGCTGATCCCCATGTTATCCTGCAGCACCGGAAAGATCGCGGGAATGACGGATTGCACCGAATCATTGAGCAGATGCACAAGACCAATGGCAATCAGAATGGGGAAGATTGTAGTCTGCGGATCACTGCCCGGACGCGGCAGCAGCCGGGCGCCAGAACCGCCGGCTTTTGTTAACGAATTGAGTGACATGTGATGGTCTCCTTTGAAGTACAGGGAAGAAAAGATAAGGTGTAATCGATGCCAATCATCCCCTGCATAGTTAAGTGAACAACCGTAAGCAACGAAGATTCTCTCATCATATGGCAAAAATTACTTAACCTGCAATGGCGGAATAACGGTAAATAGCAAAAGGAGCCCCTTCACTGCAAAGTGAAACGGCTCCATACACCTGTTAGCTTGGAATCTCGATTAACGGTTATCGATTTTCTCCGGGTACATATCATGCTGGAACAAGCGCTGTGTAGCCAGCTCTTCATATTTGGATCCTGGACGGCCATAGTTGCAGTAAGGATCAATGGAAATTCCGCCTCTTGGCGTAAATTTACCCCATACTTCAATGTAACGCGGGTCCATCAGCTTGATGAGATCATTCATGATAATGTTGACTACGTCCTCGTGGAAATCTCCATGATTGCGGAAGCTGAACAGATACAGCTTCAGCGATTTGCTCTCGACCATTTTGATGTCTGGAATGTAGCTGATATAGATGGTCGCGAAGTCAGGCTGTCCTGTAATCGGGCACAAGCTTGTGAACTCCGGGCTGTTGAATTTCACGAAGTAATCTCTGTAAGGATGCTTGTTATCGAAGGTCTCCAGAATGTCAGGGTCATATTCAAAATTGTATTTCGTTCCTTGATTGCCAAGCAGGGTAATATCCTGCAGTTCATCGGATTGGCGTCCGGCCATTGTCATCATTCTCCTTGGATGCGGAACAATTTGTGTAAAAGCGTTCGGTTTTTGGCTGAATCACTCCGGTTGACTACGTCAAAAGTCGTTCTTCATCCAAAAACCTCACTCCATATTCTGAAATTGCTTCCGCTTTATTTTTATATAGGGGGGCGTTGCTCGCTGATATTAGGCTCGCAGGCCCGATGTAGAAGCGTTCGGTTGGTTTTTGACTGAATCACTCCGGTTGACTACGTCAAAAGTCGTTCTTCATCCAAGAACCTCACTGCGTATATTGAAAATTGCTTCCGCATTATCACTGCTTCAATAGATGACGCTACACTCCGCGCTTATTGCCCCACACTAGCGTGTGCAGCTGTGGAAGCACCCTCACCTCATTCATATCAGGCAGCTCCATCGTTCGGTCGATCAGCCATTCATATCGATGCAGCAGGGAAGAGGCATGGTTCTCCACATCACCAGTGGTAACATCTGGGTTGCCTGTTTGCAAGTACATGGATACTTCCGGGTAGCGCTTATGCACCTTACGTGCATACTCCAGATCCTTCTCATCAAAAATGACGACTTTCAGGCTGTAAGCTGTGTCACTCGTACGGTTTGCAAGGCGCTGAACGATCTCATCAAGCTTCTGCCAATCGGTTGTCATTCCTGAGCTCGGCGGCTTCGGAGATAGTGTGACTTCACTGATATCCATCAGCCAGTCCTGCCATTTGGAGCCTTGAGTCTCGACGGCCGTACGAATGCCTCTAGCCTGCAGCAGCTTCACGAGCTCTCCCATCTGAGGCAGTAAGGCCGGATTCCCTCCGGAAATCGTAACGTGGGAGAAACGGTCACCGCCAATTGCTTTCAGCTCACTCCAGATGTCCTCACTGCTCAGCAGACGAATCTGATCCTTGGCACTGCCATTCCAGGTAAACGCCGAGTCACACCATGAGCAGCGGTAATCACAGCCAGCCGTTCTGACGAACATCGTTTTCTGGCCGATGACCATCCCTTCCCCTTGAACGGTTGGCCCAAAGATTTCGAGCACAGGGATGGGACGATGAGCTGGAGATCTCCGCTCGGACGGAGCAGTCGATAGATCTGTGCTATTCATCAAGCATCCACTCCCGTCTGACTTCCGCATAGCTCGTTGGAGTCTCGAACAGTCTCACAAATTCGGTCCGTCCACCTTCAATTTGTGTCTTGTATGGCTCACTCTGCAGCGCAGCCTCCATTTGTTCATAGATCCAGACCACCATATTTTCCGCCGTTGTATTCATGGCCGGGAGTGTTTCGTTCAAATATTGATGATCGAGATAGCCTTCAATTTGAGTCTTCCAAATTTCTTTGACATCTCCAAAGTCCACGGTGATCCCCGTCTCACCAGGAATACCACTGATACCAAAAACGACTTTGTAGGTATGGCCGTGCAGGTTCTTGCATTTTCCCTCATAGCAGTGCAGGTGATGCGCCGCGTCAAAGGTAAACTCCTTGCTGACAAGGACCCGCTTCCGGTGATAGCGGAGCTGCTCTTGCTGAATGTCCTCACCTATACGCTGCAGCCGTTCTACAATCCGAAATGTGCCGGGTTCTGGTCTCATCACTTTACACCGCCTCGTTCAGTCAAATATTCATCAAGCCCTGCTTTGCGCAGCTTGCAGGCAGGACACTCTCCACAGCCGTCACCTTTAATGCCGTTGTAGCAGGTCAATGTACGCTCGCGTACATAATCAAATGCACCCAGCTCATCCGAGAGCGCCCATGTTTCGGCTTTGTTCAGCCACATGAGCGGCGTATGAATGACAAACTCATAGTCCATTGCCAGATTGAGCGTGACGTTCAGCGATTTGACGAATACATCACGGCAATCTGGATACCCGCTGAAATCTGTTTCGCACACGCCTGTAATAATATGCCGTGCGCCTTTTTGCTTGGCCATTACTGCTGCGAAGCTTAGAAAGAGATGATTTCGGCCGTCTACAAAAGTACTCGGCAGCTGTCCCTCTTCCTGTGTAATCTCAATGTCACTGCGTGTAAGTGCATTCGGCGAGAGCTGGTTCAACAGGCTCATATCAAGCACGGTTTGCTCTACATCAAGATCGCGGGCGATATCGGCAGCTACCTCGATCTCCAGCTTGTGCCGCTGTCCGTAGTCAAAGGTAACGACCTCTACTTCCGCAAAATGCTTCTTCGCCCAGAACAGGCAGGTCGTGCTATCTTGACCGCCGCTAAATACGACGATTGCTTTTTCATTTTTAAGCATAAAAAAACCTCTCCATCTTCTAGAATTTGCGTGCCGTAAATACAGTACGCTTCAAAGGAAGAAAAGAGAGGTTCCCTAACTCGTTCAACAAAAAACAGGCCTCTGCTCTACGGGCAGGGCTCATATATAGATTGACGTTTCAAGATGACAGGCATAAGAAAAAAACAATCCAGGGTAACTCTAACCAAGCTGTATTACAGCAATCAGTCAGGTTACAGGCCCAGACAGTAAATTTAAAGTTCATCTTTGACAATCTGTATAGTTTTTTATAGAGGGAGTTCGCGAACCTCTCCCATGGATCTCATCCATGGATTTCAATTTTCAGTTGTCATATAAGCTAATCATAACAAAAGTTCCAGTAAGTATTATATCAGAAAAACCGAACATTAGAAGCTATTTTTCATTATCCACATTTTACTTGATCCACACATTGCCAAAGGGCAGCATTTCACGCATCAAGCGCTTAAAGAAGCCTTCATCATTAATATCGTTCTCCAGCTTCTGATTCTCCCGGCCCGCCTGGAACAGAACGGTTCCGTGACCGGTCATCTTCCAGTGGTAGTTCATATGCTGACTGGCAAGGTGATTGCCGTACACAGTCAGCTCTAGCTTCGCATTCTCCGGATAGGCAATGATGCTGCCTGCATCCACATATAATGGAGCGGTTGGATGAAGCTCTTGTTCACAGACCTGTCCTTGGGTCAGGATCCCGATCGTACCTTTTCCGGAAAATTTCATCTTGATCGCATCCCGGGTGATGAGCATGTTCTTCAGCTTGAGAATGCGGGTCTGCATTTCAATTCCATCGCTATAAAATAGTAAATGCCGAAAATCGTACAGCAGATCGCTGTGCTCATCCAGGTCGATTCTTTTCATCGTAATACCCGGAGGGAGGGCACATACAAACTGGCAAGGCCCGCTCATTTCAGAGCGAATCAGCTTTCTTTTGCGGTACATGCCCTGGATATTTGTCAAACGATCGTTCCGACCGCTTGACGGCCCCCGATAGGCAACGATTTGCTGAGGGTGGAGGATATGAATCTTGTCCTGCTCCGTCAGTGAAAAGGTTGCTGCTTGTCCGGACATACCCGGTGCATCCATACTTTGTGAGATTTGCATTGATCAAGATAATCTCCTCTAATCGATTGATTGTCATTGTGTGCACTATAATCCTGGCAGGATCTAGTGTCTTGAAGCTCGGCGCATTCGGAACCGTATAACTCGGATGAACACAAAATACCCGATAATGAGCAGGACACCCACAATTGCCGTATTGATGACCTTCTGCTGCGCAGCCTTACGGTCAGCCTCGGCCTGCTGCATCTGTGAAACAAGCTGATTCAGATTGGCATTCTGCTTCATGAGCTCCTCATTCTGCTGAATCAGGTCTTCGTTTCTCTCCTGGAAGGACTCCATGTTTTGCTTGGCACTGTTCAGCTCATTCATCGTTTGCTCATAGCTTTGCTGCAATTGATTGACTTCCTCAGGGAGCTTAGAGTACTGCTCGTAACCGTTATATAGATTCTCCCAAAACCCCGCGTGTGTTCGGGCGTCAGATATGAATAGTGTGATACTGTATAGGACCATGGTGAGAAGTGACAGCTTCATTCCTGTATTTCTCATCCAATCACCACCTTATTTTCAGAATACATACAAGTGGTTGTTACCCGTTGTGAGTCTAGCGAAATCTGTTATTTTATACGAGATTTTCTTATTAATTGTTTCATATTTCACCATCGTTTGCCAATGAAAAGTTTGTAATGTTCTTGTTTAATCTTGTAGATAAGAGGGTAAGTAGAAGAAGGAACGACACGAACTTAGAGCTCATCACCGTCCATTTCATAATTCCCTATTAGGATACGAAGCGAAACAACATATATAACAAATGAGAACGCAAGGATAATAAAAGGAGAACGATAACAATGATGAACAATCAAATGGAAAAAGAAGTACACAAGACGATTATGATTACAGTAAATGGAAAACCGGTAGGAAGCGGATATGTATTCGACGGCTATACACTTGCTCCCATTGATCACGAGCGATTGAATACCGAAGATAAAGTATTGGCCGTCTAAACGACACATATGAATTCACTCATTATAACCACTGATCTTGGAGATTGGTGGTTTTTTTGTCGTTTTGAGTCGAATTTACAAAGCCGAATCGCGTAAAGTCACATTTTTTTGCAATATTTTGTACCGAACATATGTTCCGTGACAATCAGTTGTCGATTTGAACTGTTAGTATTAAGAAAAGCCTTACAGGGGAGGAGAAATGATGAGTTCGATATTGGACGTATTTTGCACCTGGAATCGTGAAGTAATTTCTGTCTCTGGAGAAAACTCACTGTATTTGCTGATGGAGTGGCGCAGCGGTCCTCCTGCCAAGAGACAATCCAAGCTCACGCCCAAGCTCTTATATCGTGATGTAGAGCTGCTGCTTAAGCCGGAAGACGGGGTCATTATCAGAGCCGTACACGGAGCAAGAGCGAAGGAAACGGATGCAGGCTGGGTCTTGCAAATGGGAAGCGCTTATAAAGGAAAAACCAAAACATTACTGCTTGAGCTGGGAGTATCTTCACAGTCTGCCGGTAAAAAATCAGTATGCTCCGCCTACTGGAGTGCCTTCAAATCGAAACAGGAACAGCGCGTTCTCTTGCGCAGGGAGCAGATCTATCTGCAAATTTCAGCTCACTTGGGACTTATGAACAAGCAGCCTGATCCGAGAGTTCAAAAACATGTCAAGCTGAGCGAGACGACGGGAATCATGAAGCAGGCACTTCGCGCTTTTGAAAGAGGAAGAACAGAAGAAGGCTGCGAAATCATTAAGCGGCATACCGATGAACTGCTGATTATGGCTGTTAGATCGGGAGATTTAGAATATTACCGCGAAGCTCAGATTCTGATTCAGTTAGGCGAATATTATCAAATGACATATGAGAAATTAAATGATGAACATAGCGACACAGTCAGAGAATCATCCGGTACCTATTATCTTGAAGAAGATGATGAAGATTTCATAGAGAAGCAAGCTAAATAATGAATTCGAACACGAACAATATAGAGAAAGATCATCCGTTGTCTGCAGCGTTTATTATCGTATGAAGTTATACATAATGAAATAAAGGGTAATAACCGATATAAGTCTAAAGCACTATGTTAAAGGATGACGATAAGGATATCACTAGATAGAATGGACTATATGAATATAGGTCTATAGCACATGAGTTCATTTTAAAATGTTAAGTTTATCGTTGTAGGAGGATACGCATGACAGAGCGACTTATTCGATTAATGCGCATTATTACCTTGGTACAAGCGAAGCCTGGTATCTTGGCCAGAGAGCTTGCTGAACGCTGTGAGACGACGGAGCGCACCATCTACAGAGATATGGATGCCCTAAGTGCAATGCACATTCCGGTTGTAAATATGGGACATGGCCGGGGCTATCAGTTTATTAGCAGATTTGCACTTTATCCGCTGAACTGGACAGAGGAAGAAGATGCAGCCTTTGCAAAAGTAGCGGAGGAGATGGATCAGATTAAGCCGATCCTGCCCTCTGCTTTTGAAAGTGCTTATGAGAAGGTCATGGCTGCAAGCCTTAAGAAAAATAATGAACGAGTGGAATGGGCCGAGCAATTTGCAGCGGTTATGAAGCTGGGAGCCGGTTATGACAATGAGCAGGATGAGAAGGTGCTCGTGTCCATCGTTCAAGCTTCTGTCTTTCAGAATACGATGGAAGTGACGTACTCGTCGCCAGCTAAAGGAACAGAGGGACATATCGATGGAGGATCTGGCGACCGGTTAAGAATAGATCCCTATTATCTGCTTCCGAAGGAGCATCATTTTTATGTAATCGGTCATTGCCATCAAACAAATCGTGTTGAAGCACTGCGGATGAGCTGTATCAGAGAGGTAGATATCATGACACAGACATTCCGGCGCGAAACAGCGGAGCTGCAATCGTTTTTCAAAGAAACATGGTCTGTACATAAAGGTAACGAGCACACTACATACAGGGTTCGATTTAAGCCGCATGCCGCAGATCGGGTCAGAAGAAGTGAGATGCTGGTACAACCCGTGTTAATAGAGGAGCCAGGAGGAAGCCTGCTTCTTGAGATAACCTTGAATGATCACAAGGAGTTCATGGACTGGCTGGTCCAATATGGATCAGATGCGGAAATTCTCGAGCCCCCGCAGTATCGGAATGAATTGCGAGAGAGGCTCAAGACTTGGCTGGCGCTGTATGAGAATGAGGGTAGTATAGAGGCTTGATATAATAAATATCACGAATCGGATGATCCCAGCAATTTTGCCAGATCTCCAAATGGATTGTGCTTGTCTTCATCTCCGCTGGAATATACGAGCTTGGATTTGGTTCCTTCCTCTTCGGCAGCATTATTCTGCTCCAGCTTGAGCTGGTTGAAATGATGGATGAATACTTTGGCTGTATTCAGAGCGTCATCCAGTGCCCGGTGCTGCGTTCCGTCGAACTCGATGCCGCATAGCATTTGGGCCTGACTAAGACCAAGCTGACGTGGACCGCCTTCTTTGCGCAGGATGCGGGAGATTTGCTTCTGTACATCATTATGATTCATAATCCAGTTGACCTTCATTTGGTGCGTGCGGCAGTGGGAGACGAATTTGCTCTTATCATCCGGACCCCATGAACATAGAAAGTAGGATTCAGGAAGCCAGTTAATGAGCTCCTTCACTGCTTCAGGGAACAGCGGAGCTGCGTCGATATCCTTTTGTGTAATGCCTGTAAACTGGATGGTGTCCGCAGAGAGCACCGATTTATTAGAAGGTCTTACATACGTATGAAATGTATCCATTACAGCCAGTGTGCCGTCTTCACCTACGGGAGCTACCCTGACTGCACCGATATCAATAATTTCGGATGTGTAGCGTGTGCTTCGACTAACGGTAAATTCCAAGTCATAAATAATATAATTTAACATGATCAATAACTCCTTTCTGCTTGAGATGAGGCCTGTATACTATATTACCTGGTAGCTGCAAGACTGTCAGCGTATTTTCTTTCCACTTTGTGTTTAGAATGATAGAACTACAGCACGTTATATGGAAAAGGATTGACAATAATCAGTAAATCTATTATTCTGCTCTGTAAAATGTGAACAGCAATGAACAAGGACATGGTATATGCTAATAGCCTCCTGTCAGAGAAGAGATCCGTTAGTGCTGAGAGATCTCCAGGTAAGCTTCTTATACTCCTACCTTGGAGCTGCATATGGGTACGATATTTTGTTTGTATTCATCTGCCGGAAGCTCGGCACGTTAAGCCAGCGCAGAGGATCTCGCTTTGAAGAAAGGGCATGCCCGGACGATTTCGAGCAAGATTAAAATTAGGGTGGTACCACGACACTTTCGTCCCTGACGAGAGTGTCTTTTTTTGCGTTGTAATACACACACAAGGAGGAACATCGGTATGAAACAAAGTCAGCTGCTCGCCCCAACCTTAAGAGAAGCGCCTGCAGAAGCGGAGATCAGCAGTCACAAACTGCTGCTTCGCTCAGGAATGATTCGTCAGACGGCTTCTGGAGTGTACAGCTTCTTACCGCTGGGGAGAAGAGTGCTTCTTAAGATTGAGCGAATTATTCGTGAAGAAATGGACCGTATTGGTGCACAAGAGACCTTGCTGCCTTCGTTGCAGCCACTCGAGCTGTGGGACGAATCCGGAAGATCAGACGATTATGGACCAGAGCTGATGAGATTGCAAGATCGGCATGAACGCCCTTTTGCACTGGGGCCTACTCACGAAGAAGTCATTACATCGCTTGTACGTGATAATGTGCAGAGCTACCGCCAGCTGCCCGTTACACTGTATCAAATCAGTACCAAATATCGGGATGAGCGAAGACCACGATTTGGTGTGCTCCGTGGCCGTGAATTTACGATGAAGGATGCATACTCGTTCTCATCGACATATGAGGATTTGGATACGACATATACAGCAATGGGTGAGGCTTACTCCCGCATATTCACACGTCTGGGTCTGAGATTCAAGCAGGTCGAAGCCGATGCTGGAACGATTGGAGGCAGTGGTGAGACTCATGAGTATATGGCACTTGCGGACATCGGTGAAGATACCATTGTTTTCTGTACCCACTGCGACTATGCTGCTAATCTGGAGAAGGCGGGGTATGGAATTGCTCTGAATCTGGATAATAGCAAAGCTCTCGATGCCGCCCAAGAGCAGCATAGAGCTACAGCTAAGGTGAAAGTACACACACCGGGTATGAAGTCCATTAGCGAATTAACACATTTTTTAAAAATGGCAGCTCAAGATGTAATCAAGACCTTGCTATATGTGGCTGATGGCAGGCCTATAGCCGTGCTTATTCGCGGCGATCATGAGGTCAATGAGATTAAACTGCAGAAGGTGCTTGGAGCACACACCCTTGAACTCATGCCGGAAGAAATGAGCAGAGAGCTAAATCTGCCTGTTGGATATCTGGGTCCATATGATCTTTCGATGACAGTCATTGCTGACCACGCAGTCACGAAGATGACGACGAGTGTTACTGGGGCTGGAGAGCAGGACTATCATTACGTTCAGTCCGTGCCTGGACTGGATTTCACTTGGGATGAAGTTCATGATGTGAGAAATGCAGCCAGCGGTGATACTTGTCCCTCATGCGGTACAGCGCTGTCCTTCGAGCGAGGGATCGAAGTAGGGCATATATTCAAATTGGGTACAAAATATAGCGATGCAATGGGGGCTTCTGTCCTCGATCAGCAAGGGCAGCCGCAGGTACCGATCATGGGATGCTACGGAATTGGAGTGTCGCGTTTAGTGGGAGCTGTGGCAGAGCAATATGCCGAGGACGGTATGATGCACTGGCCTGCATCGATTGCCCCGTATCATGTGCATATTATTCCTGTATCAAGCAAGGATTCGGTTCAGATGGAGCTTGCTAACGAGATGGAGAAAGCCTTGTCTCAGCTGGGGCTCGAAATCCTGGTCGATGATCGCCATGAACGGCCGGGAGTCAAATTCAAGGATGCTGATTTGTTCGGGATACCGCTAAGAATTATTGTAGGAAGAGAGGCTGCCGACGGGCGAGTGGAATGCAAGCTCTATACCGAAGCGAAGCTTGAAGGAAGTCTTGCGTCCAGCTGTTCTCTAGCAGAAATTATTGATTTGGCGAAGCTGCATCTTATACCCTATTTGTGATAGTCAAATTGGATAATATAATATATTCGATTCTAAAAGATTTGACCCTGCCATATATCCTAAATCGGGTCCACGGGAAATCTATCATTTTCTGATAGCTGACATTAAATTACTAGAAACAGAGAAAAGTCCTGAACCTTGAGTTCAGGACTTTTCTTGAATGGCATCAAGCTTAGATGAAAATCTAATGTCGTCATATGATATTCTTCGTCTTACTTATCTCGTGGGTTTGCTATAAAGATCATTCATAGGTTAGTGTGACTTAGTACCTATTCGGTACGTATATTATTACATATGTCACACTCGATTCACTCCTAAATAATTACTATATAACTATAATATCGGATTCTTGTTAAGGATATTAATAGTTTTTTGAATATTTTTAGAATTATTTAGAAGCCCAACCCATAGCATACGACTTTTGATCTATAGATTGCGTGTTTTTATGAAGCAGAAGGTAATTTTAAAGTTTGACCTGGATAAATCCAGTGAGCATTTTTAATCTTGTTGAGCTTTTGAATCGTTTGCCAGGTTGTGCCATGTTTCTTCGAGATTGAGTAGAGTGTATCACCAGATTTAACGACATATACCTTTGGTTTCTCGACAGAAGGTGTTGTTGGTTTCGTCGGTTTCGTTGGTTTCGTTGGTTTGGTCGTTGTATCTGGTTGTTCTTCTTCCACTGGTGCTTCTGGAGCCGGTGTCTCTTCTACAGGAGTGGTTACTGTAGGAGCTGCGGCTTCTGCGATACGTCCATCTGTCGTTACAGCCGCACTTCCCAGCTTCTGCAGATGTGTAATCAATGCTTCGTCCAGGGAACCGTACATACCGGCTTGAGCATACTTGGTAAACATTTCATATTCGTCACCGCCGATAGCAGTGAAATCATTCGTTGCCAGTGTGTAAGTAGCTTCAGGGTCGATAGGCTCGTTGCCTACCATTACGGAATGCACGCGGCTTCCTGGCTCCTTGGCTGGATCAATCTTAAAGCTGAAACCGGAGATCTGCGGGAATCCGCCGCTCGCTTCAGGATAGCTTTTTACCCCGTTCTCTAGGGCAGCAATGACGTCTTCTCCTTTAACATTCAAAGTAACGATCTGATTACCAAATGGAAGAACCGTGATAACCTCTCCTTTGGTTACCTCTCCCTTTTCAATCGAAGCACGAATTCCACCGCCATTGGTAAGGGCAATGTCAGCACCAGATACTTCACGAAGTGCATCTGCGATCAGATCACCCAGATTCGTCTCGCCTGCACGAACCTTCTCGCGTGTACCTTCCAGATCAGTGGAGATCGTAGCAACGACTTCATCCAGAATTGGAGCTTGTTCTTCTGTAACAGAAGCCACAAGAGCAGCTACTTTCTCGTTAGGAGCGATGCCTGCAGCTTCGGTCTCATCAATCAAGGTTGCTTTCTTGGAGACGACTTTGCCTTCATCCACCCATAGATCAACCACACCGACATAATTCGTATATTCGCCGGCGCTTGCAACAAGTGTACCATTGTCAGCAACGAATCCGTCCTCCAGCACCGTGTGGCTGTGTCCGTCGATATAGATATCAATGCCGTCAACTTCGTCCAGAATGTCAAAGGTGTTGTCCATATCTGAATCATCTTGACCGATATGGGCGAGCATAACGACAACATCTACTTCATCGCGGATTTCATCTACATATTTTTGAGCTTCATCCGAAGGATCGGTAAAATCGATCTCATCTACGTTCTTAGGGTTCGTCTTATAAGCTGTCTCTGGCGTTGTTAATCCAATGATACCGATCTTAACCCCATCTACTTCTTTAATAATGTAAGGCTCGTACAGGCTTGTCCCATCGGTTTTGAGTCTTACGTTAGCACTGATCGTTGGGAAATTAAGCTTGTCAGTCAGTGTAACGAGATGCTCCCAGCCATAATTGAATTCATGATTGCCGGGAACGAAGGCATCATAGCCCATCTCGTCCATGACTTTTATAATGCTCTCTCCATTTACCAACGTAGCAAAGGTCGTTCCATGTACAGCGTCCCCCGCATCGAGAAACAGGGTGTTCGGGTTCTCAGCACGGTATTTATCAAAGATCCCTGCTACCTTAGCGTAGCCCATATTTGGTGAAGACTCGACTGCACGGGCGTGTGAATCATTCGTATGTAATAGTGTAATGTGTGTCCCGTTGTTGTTCGGAGTAGAAACAGAACCTGTTGTTTCTGAAGCAGCGCTGGCAAGTCCTAAAGAACTAAATAATAGTGCAGCAGCCGCAGCTGAAGAAATTGCTGTTTTCCATTTAAACATAGATGGCCAACCCTCCCAAATTTTAACTTAAGCACATTCTATCAGAGAAATTAAATATAATCTTCATCATTTATGTAAAATATCTGCCGCCAACGTGACGTGAGGCTCTTTTTTTCACAAATTGTTACAAAATAGCTCGAAGTATACCATATTATCCCTTTGCGGTAAGTTTCTATTCCAGATCCTGATCTGTTCCTGTGCGATGTACGCGCATCTGAATAACGAAGCAGGTAGGGTCATGATGACTCCGTCTCGAGACGGAGTCATTTTCATGCTTGCAGTTCAGACCCTAAGCCGACGTTGAACAGCTGGATTACCGGTACAATGAGTTCAAATAGAGGAACAGGGAGAGGGTTACGGATGAGAGAAGAAATGATGGTAAACATGGTACGTATGGAAGAACTGAAGCTACATTATCTAGGACATGAGCGGCAGCCTTCATTCTATAATAATGGGTCAGAGAAGTCGGTTGTAAATAAGACATTAAAGACACGATTGTTAATTGCGATCTCAAGCCTGTTCGGAAGAAGGTAAGGAGCAGGGGTTGCAGAGTACAGACGATTGTAGCTGAGATAAGTCGCCTCTCCTGTCGAGAAGCGGCTTATTTCTGTAAGTGCTTAATATAGTGGAAGAAGTGTAACTAGTGAAAATGATACGTATTGGGGTTATACTGGATACAATTTCACAATTCGAATTCTGCACATTTAATAATGTACAATTGTAGAATTCTTAGCATTGATTACAGCAGCTAAAGGCATTATGAAATGATTTCGGGTAATAAATAAATGAAGAGATAGGATTCATTCTTATACAAGTGGAACGTTCAAATCATTGGAGGAGTTATATGGAGAAGCTGAGAGAACATAGACAATATGCTGAACTTAATAAATCGGAAGGATCAAGGGCGACGTATGAACGCGACTATTCCCGTTTGATCCATTCCCCAACCTTTAGAAGACTGCAGGGCAAATCCCAGGTGTTTGGAGCCGGAACAGGTGACTATTATCGGACACGGCTGACACATTCACTTGAGGTGGCCCAGATTGCGCGCGAAGCAGCCAAGAGTCTCTTAAGACGCTACCCCGATGTTGAAGAGCTTCGTGCCGATAATCCGGGACTTGTTATCGATCCGGAGGTCGTCGAATGCGCCTCGATCGCCCATGATTTTGGACATCCTCCGTTCGGTCATAAAGGGGAGGAAGTGCTGGGGAGCATTCTGAACGACTTGATTGAGGATAAGACCTTGTCGATTGTAGATCCCAGCGGAACAGGGAAATCCTCGAATCATCAGTATCGGACCGTAGAAGAGACGATGCGCCGGAAATACGAGCACTTTGAAGGGAACGCCCATAATTTCAGGCTGATTATGTTTCTGGAGAAGCGTGAGAATATAGACGGCCTTAATCTATCGGATGCGGTGCTCCTGGGCATCAATAAATATCCTTATCCCGGCACGGAGAACAGGAAGGGCATGTACCATCATGAATGGAGCTATATTAAGGAGATACGCAGCGAATGGGGCATACCGGCAGGCCAGAAGACCTTGGAAGCGCAGCTGATGGATCTATGTGATGACATTGCGTATTCCGCGCATGATCTGGAGGACGGAATCAAGGCTGGAAAGATTGAGGTGCATGAGCACTTCCTGCACGATCCTTATGTCAAAAGACTGATCGTAGACAAGATTATGACCTTGGATGATCCGTTCTGGATGGGATGGATGCCTGAGAAGATTGAGCCCAAAGTAGATGAGGTACTGAACGAATTCCTGCGGATTTGGAATGAGAAGCTTCCGGGCTGTGATCATGACTATTCCCGTACTCGGCGGGAGGTCAAAGCGTATTGGGTCAGCTTATTCGTAGCGGCTCTGGGAATTATTGATACGGGCGACTGGAAGAAGGTTACCTTTATAAAGGAAGGAAAGGAAGACCTCGATATGCTTCGTACCGTTAGTGTGCTGAAGAGCTTCGCGTGGGTGACGATGATCAAGGACCTAAGAGTCCAGCGCCTGCAAAAAAGAAGCGAGTGGATCATCCGCAGACTCTGGCATGCCTTCAATGATCCGGTTACTTCGAAGGCCATTATTCCAACCGACTGGCTGCAGCGGTATGAGAAGGATCAGGCTCGTCTGAGCCCGATATGGACCTGGGAGCATATGATTATTGATTACATTGCGGGGATGACGGATGCTTTTGCCGAGAAGATATATAACGAGCTCTATGGACTGAAGGTCGGCTCTATATATGACCTGGACTAAGCAGATAAGGAGATTACATCATGATGGAAACGAAGCGAATAGAACTCGGCATACTGGATCTTGTGCCAAGCCTCATGGACAGCTCACCGGAAGAGGCGATTCGCCGATCGGTAGAGCTGGCAATGGAAGGAGATCGTCTCGGGTATGCAAGGTATTGGACCTCAGAGCATCACAATCTGCCAGGCGTTGAATCGGCAAGCCCGGAAGTGCTGCTATCCCATATCGGGGCCCGGACTCATCAGATTAAGCTTGGTTCAGGAGCAGTACTCCTGCCCTATCATCATCCAATTCTAGTGGCAGAAAGATATAACCTGCTCTCTACCCTGTACCCTGGGCGAATCGAGCTTGGCATTGGCCGTGCTCCCGGCGGATCTGCCCATCTATCGATGGCTCTGGCGGGCAATTTTCTGCAGAAGGTGGCGGAATATCCGGATCGGGTCAAGGAGCTCCAGCAGCTCCTTCAAGGGGAGTATACCTATGAAGGGGAAGTAGTGGCTGCGAAGCCAGTCCCGGTCAGCGGCCCCGGTCTGTGGATGCTTGGCACGAATGTGAAGAGTGCAGACTATGCTGCAAGTTTAGGAACAGGTTATGTATTTGGCCAATTTATGAGTGAGCACGACGGGGCAGAGATGATTGAGAGATATACGGCAAATTTTGTTCCTTCCAAAAGTATGGTTAGACCTCAGGCCTTCATCGCAGTCAGTGTGATCTGTGCTCCAACGACGGAAGAAGCCCATTCCTGGAAGGAACAAGCTTCCGTCAAGCATCAGGAGAAGTCGTCTCCAGGTCTCCCTGCTGCTGAATATCCAGTCATTGTCGGGAACCCGGAGAAGGTAAGGGAAGAACTCATCAGGCTGAGTGAGCGTACACAATCCAGCAGCCTGCTGATCGCAACCCGTGCCGCCCGCTACGAGCAGAGGCTGGTGACATATCAATTGCTGGCGGAAGCAATGCAGCTTTCTTGATTAGGCAGACTATCATTCTCTATTGAAATAGCCATTGAATTGTACTTTTGCTATATAGCAAAAGAGAAGCAATTACATAGAATGGATAGTAAAAAGGAAGGAGTGATAGAATTATGCCGACTTTTGATCAGGTACTTGTAACGGGGAATCAAACAATTCTCGGCCATCTTCATGTCAATGGAAATTCAACCATCGGAAATTTAGATATCGCCGGCAGTATGAGTATATGGGGCGGCGGCGTGTTTGTAGATGATAATGCAACAATCCAAGGGAATTTGGGTGCGGGTCTAAATGTGAGCGCAGGGCAGAATGTAGTGGCTGGATCTCGGCTCATGTCCGTAGGAACTCCTACAGTTCCTCCGGTAGCAGCAAGTACGGTCTCAACGCGGTTTTATCCTGCAACCTTACCGACGCAGCCCGGCCTCATGCTTAAGGGTACAGACGGACTCAACTATATGATTATTGTGGATACCAGCAGTGGTCTCCCTACACTTGCGATTCATGGCGCGTAATTCAGAAGCGCGGTTCTGACCGCCTCCAAATAGGCGAAGCCGTGATCTTTGTCCGGCTCTAGATAGGTCCCCTCCGCCCATTCATTCCACGCATTGACGAACAGAAATGAAGAATTGTATACCTGAGCTGCCCGCTCTATTTGTCTAGTCAGATAGTAAGCAAATTTCTCCGGACTGGATCCGATGCAGCTCTGCCCGTGGTATCCTCTGCGCGGGGTATTATCCCAATTCACATAAGCACCAGGTATAATTTGCTCTCCGCTTCGATGAGGAGAACGGGACAAGATCATCTCCCAGGCACCGTCATAGTCAAATACCAGGTGCTCGTTCTCCTTCTTTTTTATCTTGCTCCATAGGCCCTGCGTATGTGCATGCGCAAAGGTATAATGCGGCTCAAATTCAACACTCGCCTCAAATCCGGCTTGATTCGGAATATCAAACCCGCCCAGCGTCCTTACAAAATAGATGCCTTGAAGTCCATGCTGCACCGCAAGCTTGTTCCAGTATTCGAGCATTTCTTCACACCTTGGAATCAGACCCGGACGATAGATTACGAATAAGGGCTTATTCTCAATACGAATATACCTCTTGTCATTAAATACTTTAAGCAGCTCAACGAAGTGTTCAGCCCAATCGGCTTCATCTCCATAATCCTGGGGCATGAGGATTTCATCATCACTGCCATCCCATCTGCGTGTCCACGGCTCATTGGCCCAGGAGAGACAGAAGGGGAAGTCAGGAGTATCGGACTGAAGCAAGGCTTCAAGCGGCTTTTCGAGCAGCCGTTTTCCTTTGAACCAATAATGGTAATAGCAGAACCCATAGATGCCATAATATTGGGCCAAGCTCGCCTGCCATTCCCGAACCGACGGGTCCATCAAATTATAGTAATAATCCTTTAGTGGCTCCTTTGGCTGTCGGTGATTGGGATACAGCGGCCGTGCTTTTTGTGTATTCGTCCATTCAGTGAAGCCTTCTCCCCACCACAGATCATTCTCAGGGATTTGATGAAATTGAGGTAAATAATAAGCGATCAGCTTCATGCAGGGACACCACCTAATCCTGAGTATGGTTAGCTAGCTAATAGAATAGATTGTTTAACTGCGGGATTAGTTCATATCAGACTGTAGATTAGTTTCATAGCAGACTGGAGAAAGGAATAATCGTATTTGCTGCTATAGAGAGCTCTTGAAGCAACCATTCTTTTTTGATCCGTGTTCTCGCTGTAGTATTGGAGCTTGGAGCCAAGCTGTTCGGGGTTGCTGAAGATGACAACATCCTCGCCAGGCTTCATCAGCTCGTGAATATCCGGAGAGTTCTCCACTATTTGAAATACCCCGCACGCTGCGATCTCATACAATGGACGAGGTGCAGCATCCCAATGAACGATCATGTTGGCTCCGTTATAGTACGCACTGAGCATCATCTCGCTATCGGGCTGACAAATCTCAATCTGATCCACAGATTCCCAGTTTCGACCTAACGCTCGGATCTTCTTACCCTCACATCGCTGGCGGATGACATGGACATAGAGGAGACGTTCCTCTGAGTAATCTCCAACAATGAGGAGATCGGAATGGAAATTGGGCTGTGGCTGATGAGGCTTGTAAACTAACGGATCCGCACTATATGGCATAACAACAATGTGTCTATAACTGTATTTCTCATATACAGGAAGATGCAGCATGTTCTGTGTGATGACAAGGTCCCAGTCATGGTATGCAAAAGCGATATTCTCGCAAGGCTCATAAGGATCATTCAACCAGAGGGCTGTTCTTGTATGAATCGATTGTGATATGAGTTCAGGTGTAATGAATTGTGCAGCTTGATTGCCGATACATAGTAAGAGATCTGGCTTATAAGTCGACAGACTATCTTGAAGATTCTCATTGATCTTGAGAATGATGACTTCTTTGACTAGCATGCGTAGCGAGTCTGTAATCTGGCTTTCCATTGACGGAGTAAACTGTTCTGTCAACGGAATCAGGAGTGCGAGCCGCATGGATTTGGCGTTTCTGGGATCATGGGTCTGGACGTCTGGCACAGGCTGACGCTGATGCGATAACCATCTTCGGTTTGGCTGTAGTGATAAATCCTCTTGAGCAGTTTCCATCCGGGAAGGACGCATGACTATTGGGACTGCCGGTGTGGCTTTGGCTGAGGCTCTGAATTTAGATTTGCGTAGGACTTTGTCTTGAAGTGTACTCTGAAGTTTGTCTTGGACATTCTCCTGGGATTTATTTTTGAATCTATCTGGAGACTTACTCTGGGATTTACTTAGAGACTTATTTAGAGATTTACTCTGTCTCTTATTAGAAGGGATCTTATTACGCACGGTAGTGGTGCTTCGGATTTCCGATTTTTTTTCTTTTTTTCTCATAGTTAAACCCGATCCTTAATCGTCAGATTTATTCTAGTCTATGATGTGAGCCCCGTTTGTTTCAGGACAATTACCTAAGTGTTGATAAAAAGGGCGTTCGAAACAATTTGAAATATACATAGTGGTCAAATCTTATAATTTGTAAGCTGCTTACCGAAATAATAGTAGGAGAGAATCCATTTCATCGTTCAAGTGTATTATGGAATGGCTTCAGGCTACAACACAAAGAGCTTTATATAGCTGCACAGGGGGAGAACAGGTGTTTAAATTAAAAAGCATCAGGCAGAGAATATCGGTTGTCATGGTACCGCTGCTTATCTATGTCGTCGCAATTGGGATCATTACTTTAACACTACTCGGAACGATGGAAAAGAACACGACGAGCATTACGAGAAACTGGATGCCGTCCATTAGCAAGATTGACGATCTAATCTTCACGACTGAACATATCCAATCCTTGAGCTACAGTTACTTCTTGGCGTCTGTTTCCGATCAGGAGAGCAAAGCGGCTATTGCCAAGGAACGTACGGATTACATACGACAGCTTACTGCTGTCAGACAGGCATATGGCTCGCTGATTGCAACAGATACAGAAAGGGAATATTATAACGCCTTCTCTGCAGCTTGGGAGGAATACTTCAAGATCAATACCCAAGCGATGAATCGGAGTGATGCGAATGATATTGAGCTGGCTTATGAAGTGCTCATGAAGGGCACGGCTTCTTTCGACAAGATGCAGAGTGAGCTGATGTCTTTATCGGCTTTTATTCAAGAAGAAGCAGATCGGTCGGCCCAAGAGCTTGAGGATAGTGCCAGAACCTCAGAAATTGTACTCTTTATCGGGATTGCCTTTATAGTGGTGATGACATTAATCAGTACTTATGCGCTGATCAAGACATTGGTTACGCCGATCAAGCAGATTGAAAACAATGTCAAAGAGATAGCCGCGGGTAATCTGTCTGTGGAGGATATCCAACGTGATATGGAGGATGAGCTGACTACACTTGGACAAGGGATTAACCAAATGAAGGCGAGTCTAGTTCAGATTGTGAATCGAATTAAGAGCTCTTCAGAGATCATTGGTGAGCAGACCACTCATCTGGCAGCCACATCCGAAGAGGTGAAGATTGGCAGTCAGCAGATTGCCTTATCGATGGAGGAATCAGCCAAAGCGGTGGAAAGTCAGGCAGAAACAGCACAGTCCTCTGCAAGAACCGTTGAGCGGTTGAATGAGCATATTCAGGACCATGCGGCTAAAGGAGAGCAGCTTAGAGGGATGTCGGAGCTGGTACTTGAACAAGGTACACTGGGTAAAGATACAATGAGTCAGTCTATTGAACAGATGAGACAAATCGCAAGTCGGGTATCCATCTCCATGGAGCAGGTGAATAAGCTGGATCAATCTAACGAGAATATTTACCAGCTGCTGCATGTCATTCGTGATATTGCGAAACAGACAAACCTTCTGTCCCTGAATGCTTCGATTGAGGCAGCGAGAGCGGGTGAACATGGGAAGGGCTTTGCTGTCGTAGCTGAAGAGGTACGCACACTCTCGGAGGATGTTTCACAGGCAGTAGGTCAAATCAATGAGCTGACGGAAACGATTCAGCAGGAATCTAAGTCGGTCGTTCAATCGCTGCAAAGCGGTGTAGAAGAGACGAGAAGAGGAACGGCACAGATGGAAGCCGTGAATGAGGCCTTCAACCAGATTACGAGCTCGGTGCATCAGATGGTGGATGTCATTCAAGAGATTTCTAATGGCCTGTCTGAAATGGAAGATCTCAGTGGACAAATGAACGATTTCAGCCAGCTGATCTCTGCGATATCTCAGCAATCCGCAGCCAGTGTGGAGGAAGTGTCTGCTTCTGCAGAAGAACAGTCCGGTTCGCTGGAAGGTGTGGCAGAGAATATTCAGCAGCTCAAGAAGCTGTCAGAAGAACTGCTCGCTTCGGTATCGGCGCTTCGAGTATAATAGGAGCGTAACGACACAGTGAATATGAGCAAGCAGCCCGGCTGCTGCATTCACCATTCAGAAGGGAATTGCTGAGATTGCTAATGACACATACACACAATAAGGAACATCATCCTACAGATTTAATATACATTTATGCCTGTCACGAGAGTGAACAGGCTCTTTGTCATTTGGAGCTGCAGCGTCTTCTGGGTACGAATGTACCCCCGAAGCAAGCTTATCTTCGTTCCACTCGCCTCATTGAACCGTCACGCAGTCCCTTCATGAAGCTGCGTCTTGAGGTCATCGCTGAGAATAAGGAGTATGACGGGCTGCTTGCAGACATCGATTCGCATGCGATTCAGGTGCCGAAGGATCGTACGTTTAAAGTTGTATATATTAAGGAAGGGGTTCACTGTCCGTATGATGAACAACGGAAGCTTGAACGCAGAGCAGGGGAATGCATTACAGGAACGGCTAAAATGAAGGACCCTGACATAACCTATGGATTAATGCAATTGGAGAACACATGGGTATTCGGCATCGCCCGGTATGCGGAGCCCATATGGCTGCAGCATAAGAATAAGCCTTATAATTATTCGACCGGCCTCAGCTCACGCATCGCAAGAGCAATAGTCAATGTGGCAGCTCCTGAAGGGGAGAAGGTCTCAATGATGGATCCTTGCTGCGGTATGGGGAATGTATTGATCGAAGCCCTCTCGATGGGAATTAAGATTAGAGGCAACGATCTGAATCCGCTGGCTATTCGGGGGGCGAGAGTCAATCTCGAACATTATGGTTATGACGCAAATCTTGTCACCTTGGGGGACATGAATGATCTGATGGGTCATGCTGACCGTGCTGTTCTTGATCTGCCCTACAATCTGTGCTCTGTATTATCTATGGAGGAGCAGCTAGGAATGCTGCGGAGTCTGGCGAGACTTGCTGATGAAGCGGTCATCATAAGCACAGAACCATTGGAGGAGCAATTAAACAGGTCAGGATGGAGGATTCAGCATCATGTCCAGGTTACGAAGGGGTCATTTACTCGAGATATATGGTTGTGTGAACATCAAGGATAAGCAGTGATCTATTCAAAATTGAAGTAAATGGCAAATAAGGTCTGATACGCATCTGCAGTTCACCGCAGAGAGCATCAGACCTTATTTTATTTTTCAGATTGAGCTAATGAATGAAGCACAGGTGATGGACGATTGACCATCCTCAGGCTGGTTAATAGGATCGGCTGTAATCTACCAGGTTACGGGGCAGATCCTCATTCTTGACATAGGCCTTTAGATTCTCAAGGAAGACCTCGAATGCGCGTTCAGAATAATGAGGTGTGCTGCCGGCAAAATGCGGAGTGATCAGTACGTTGTCCATTCCCCACAGAGGATGATCGGCTGGCAGCGGCTCTTCCTCGAATACATCGAGTGCTGCAGCGGAGAGCTTCTTCTCTTCTAATGCTTTAACCAGAGCAGATGTCTGAACGGTTGCTCCTCGCCCTACATTGACGAAGCAAGCACCCGTCTTCATTGCACTAAAGGTCTGTTCGTTGAACAAATGCTTCGTATCCTCTGTAAGAGGGAGGATGTTAATGATGTAGTCACCTTCAGACAATACTTCCTCCAGCTGCTCCATCTTCACCATCTTGCTTACATGAGGGGCAGGCTTGCCGGATTTGCGTACACCGACCACGTTCATACCGAAGGCTTCTGCCAGTCTGGCTGTTGCGGTCCCAATCTCCCCTACACCCGCGATGACAATGGTCTTGCCATGAAGCTCGCTCATCGCGGTATCGTTTGAGTCCCAATTCCGACTTGCTTGATTGAGAATTGCTTGCTTCAGCATGCGGGACATGGACAGCAGCATACCGAAGACCATCTCAGAGATCGGTATGGCATGAATTCCACTTGTATTCGTCAACAGAATATTTCGATCACTCAGCTCGGCCTGAGGCAGATAATCCACTCCGGCAGACCAGGTTTGAACCCATTTTAATTTACTGTCTGGATCAAGCAGCGTATCTGCATGGTTTCGGGCCCAGCCCACCAGAATTTCGGCGTTCTTCAGGACGGAAGGATCCAGCTCCTTGGCTTTACCTATTGTTAGTTTGTAATCAGGGGCTATTTCTTGAACTAGCTGTTGCTGTGACTCTGTAAATGCGTGTAAGCTTACAATACTGCTCATATCGAGATCTCCTCCTGCTACCATAATAGCTCTAGTGTAGCAGTGTTGCCGCAAGCGGGCAATTATAACGCAGTTCGATAAACGGTGGGTATATATAAATAGAAGAAGTTCACTCGACGCTGCTAAAAAGTAAAGATTTTTCTGGATAAATGTAAATTTATATGTATATGTTATATATTGGTATTTCTGTGCGTGAGGAGGTAACTTCTGTATACTTATATGACATGAACGGTGACATTGAACCTACTATGGCATTGTATACATATTATATAGTAAGAAAAAAATTTTAACGATGAAATAGAGAAGAGGATCATGGTTCTTATCTTTTATTTAGTGCGGTAAACTGCTTGTTTCTTTACATAGGATCAGATGGATAAGGAAATGATGAATTAGAGGTAAGGCAGATAATTTAAACCAATTATTTTGGTGTGAAATAGGCTGTAAGTCATATGTTGCTATGGAAAATATACCTAATATACCGCAATTAGTACCTGATACTAGTACTAGGATATTGTTAATATATTCTGGTGTATAATGGTTGTACGTGGAAGGCGTATGACGATAACTTATTGAATTCATCTTACTAAAAAACATAAAGTGAGGATAAATGCATATGTCAGATCACAAGGTACGACTCTTTACCGCTGTCCGAATACCGGATGAAATAAAAAATAAGCTGCATCAATGGATGGAGCATCACAAGGATCAGCTTCCTTTTCGAAATCGGACTCATCAAGAGGATTATCATATCACTTTGCAATTCTTGGGCGATACGGATCCAGCGGTCCTGGACAAGCTGCATGAAGCTTTGCAGGAAGCAGCGAATCAGGTGCAGCCTTTTCCGCTCAAGATTGGGGAGCCGGGTGTGTTTGGTTCCGAACGGGCACCGAGAGTATTGTGGAGAGGGGTGGAGGGTGAGCTGGACAGCCTGTTTTCACTGCAGCAGTCAATCGTACAATCAACCCTACCATTAGGGTTTGTACCGGAGGAACGTCCCTATCGTCCGCATATTACAACGGCACGCAAATTTAATCAGGAGCGCCTAGGCTCTTTTAACTTAAGTGAGCTGATGGACGGGGTATGGGATGACACTTGGCTGGTGGAAGGATTTGTGCTATATAAGACAAATATGGGTCAAAAGCCGATGTATGAAATGATAGGAAAATACGATTTATAATGCATAAATTCATAGACTCCTTAATATGGTAATCTATAACCATTTATAGCTTTTACAACCAGAAAAAAGATATAATTTGAGTCAAAAAAAACTAAAGTTCACAAAAATTATATTTTTTATTTAGTATTTTTTGGGATCAGGTGTTCGGGTGCGAAAAAGCTTGATAGATCAACGGAATTTTTGATGTGGACAAGCATCCGCATAGAGCACTTTTCCCTGTTGTAGAGACTGTATTTGGTATATTATCTGTTATTCAAACCTTGCATTTTTGGTTACAGTTAAGTAGAATTGTGCCGATATAACAGGAGGTCATTATGAATACAAATAGAGAGATTCGCTGGGTAGCACCTCTGATGATCGTGCTGCTGGTGTTTATATTGGGGGCCAGCCTTATTGTGAAGGCTGTTGAAGTATATGGGGATAGTGCAACAAAGGAAATGCCGGAGACGGCTCAGACCGCTCATCATAATGAAGCGGCAGATCATATTCGCAGGACAAGCTCTGATGGGGACGGAGCCACTGCTGTGAAATCTATTGCAAGGACATCTGCAATTCATGAAATGACGAACCAATCGGTGACCGCGGTTGGCACACCGCGCATTGCCACGGACTATATTTCGATCAAGGCAGCTGAACATTTGGAAGCAGAAGCTCTCAAAGAACAGCAGCAAGCCGAGAAAGCGAAGAAACTGGCGGCTCTAGAGAAGCAACAGAAGCTGGAGAAGCAAAAAGCACTTGCTCAATTAACCGCTGAAAAAATGAAGACCACTCCCCCCGAAACTTTATTCTTTACCCGTACGGAACTATTAACTCAGGCAGACAAAGATAAATCGACCTGGGACTACCCCGTGACGGATAAGGAACTGCTTATGCTGCAAAAAATTGTGATGGCAGAAGCAGAAGGCGAACCGTACGAAGGCAAAGTAGCTGTAGCTAACGTTGTCTTAAACCGGCTGCGGTCAGCCAATTATCCCGATACCATTAAGGATGTAATATATCAGAAATATCAGTTCAGTCCTGTTGCGAACGGCCGTATGGACCGTGTGACGCCTAACGAGGACGCTATTCAAGCTGTAAACGAAGCCATGCACGGGCGGAAGGAAGTACCTGATGATACGCTCTTCTTCTTATCTATTACCCTGGCTGACGACCTTACCGTACACCATTCTCAAGAAAAGGTGAAAACAATTGGTCACCATACCTTTTATAAATAGGCCGAATCCATTCATAATCCCTTTTGAATGATTTATGAAATTGATTCGACAAGTGATATAATGGATGTGATATGTCCGTTATTCCACGGGGTATAACCTATGCATAGGAGGTAATAATCTATGAAAATTACGTACTATGGTCATTCTTGTTTGTTCGTTGAAGCTGAAGGCAAACGGGTCATTATCGATCCCTTTCTATCCGGAAACCCGAAGGCAACGATTGCTCCGGAAGAGGTTAAAGTGGATGCGGTGCTGTTGACTCATGCCCACTCCGATCATTTTGGTGATACCCTTGCCATTGCCAGAGCAAATGACTGCCCGGTTGTAGCTGTATACGAGCTGGCTGATTATTGTCAGAATCAAGGCGTGAAGACGCATCATATGAATACAGGAGGCAGCCATCAGTTTGACGGCTTCAAAGTGAAGTTTACACTGGCATTCCACAGCTCGTCTCTTGATATCGACGGCAAGCCTGTTTATTTGGGACAACCTGCGGGCATTCTGCTGACGATGGGCGGCAAGACTTTATATCATGCTGGAGACACGGCTTTATTTGGTGACATGCGTATCATCGGAGAACTGAACCATATTGATATTGCTGCGCTTCCGATCGGTGATGGTTTGACGATGGGACCAGAGGATGCTGCGATGGCAGCCACCTGGATTCGCACGAAGCAAGTCATTCCTATTCACTACAATACGTTCCCTGGGCTGGAGCAGGATCCGAATCACTTCCGCCAGCTTCTGAGCCAGGAAGAGATTGAGACTGTAATACTGGAGCCGGGAGCGAGCACAACACTGTAACTTGTAATACAGATTATGAACAGATCTGAAGATATAATAAGAGCTGCATTTGCGTAATTCGCCAACCGTGGACGAATGGGCATGCAGCTCTTTTTTGGATATGGTATGGAATGGGATGACGTATTAACGGGAAGCATATTGCATAACCGGAGTACGGCGTGTTGCGCTCTGCATCAACAGCTCATGCACGGTTCTTGTGCAGGCCTCTGGCTCATACTCATTCAGTCGGGTGTCAGCAGCGCTCACTGCAATGCCGTTTGCATACAGATGGTGCAATCTTGAGAATTGCTGATGAAGTACATACGAGTTCTGAAGAACAGTACCATATCCGGATTTAACAAAATAATCACAATTCTCTTCCTCCTGCCCGGGCAGCGGGGGAGCAAACAGCATAGGAAGACCTTTGGCCAGCCCTTCTGTACAAGTCATGCCGCCTGGCTTCGTTACAAGAAGATCTGAAGCATCCATCAATTTGCTAACCTTGCGTGTGTAGCCTATGATATGAATATCGGGATGCTGGAACATAGCGGATTCTCTTAGACGCTCGGCCAGCTTCTCATTGTTGCCGACACAGAAGACGAGCTGAATCTTGCCCTTCCAGGAAGCGATGTCTTCCATGAGCTGATCCTGAAGCGGCAGTCCCCAGCCTCCCCCCATAATCATGACCGTAGGGATATTCCTCAGACTAAGCTCCTCTCGGACCGCCTCCTTCGGCTGCTTGTTCCAGAAGTCAGGATGAACCGGTATGCCGGTAATCCGAATTCGCTGCGAATCTACGTTTCTCTCAAGCAGCATTCTCTCAACCTTGGGAGACGAGACGAGGTATTGATTGACCTCCGGACTAATCCAGGTCCCATGAGCATCGTAGTCCGTTATTAAGGTGTACAATGGGATGTCTAGTCCAAGACGCTTCAATCTGGAAATCACCGCATTCGGAAAAGGATGCGTGCAAATAATAACATCCGGGTTCAGCTGAGTCAGCACCTTCTTGGCGTGGTTATAGAATAGCCGGTGAAGCGCGAGTCTTCGAAATCCGGTCAGGCTTCGGTTATAATTGGTTCGATAGATCATCCCGATCAGCTTGGGGCTCATCGTGATCGTTCTGCGATAGGCACCCAGAATGAAGGGCGCTACCGTGGGATTCAATATTTTGCCAAGCTCAATGACACGTGCATTCACATGAGGGTACAGAATTTTGAGCCCCTTCTCAATGGCATGTGCTGCTTGTGTATGTCCGGTACCGAAACCTTCTGACTGCAAGAGCACTCTCTTCTTCTTCATAAATTCACCTATTTCATAAATTGAGATTTGGCTGTTCGGTATGTATAAAGCTCTCTAAATCATATGACGAAACGGGAATAATAAAACCCTGCAATACATTAAACGAATTTGGCATGTAAGAAGTCTCAAAAAATGTGATTTTTCTTGCTAAAAAGAAATAAAAGTGATAAAGTGGTTTTTGACTGAATGACCAAAATAGATTTTTGGTCATTAATAAATAGATGACAGAGGGAGGAGACATGTTGGCACAGGTAAATCGCCGCAAGCTTATAGTTCAGGCCGCAGCCCAGTCCTTTGCTCTATTTGGATATAAAGCGACGACGATGGATCAGGTAGCGAAGATTGCTAATGTGGGGAAAGGCACAATCTATACTTTTTTTACGAATAAAGAAGAGCTGTTCGATGAGATTCTGCATGACGTTATTCTGGAGATGAAGGAGCTTGCAGAAAGGGAGCTAGATTCAGAACAGACCTTTGTCACGAATTTGTATCGCATTCTTGATGCCCTGCTCGAGTTCAGGAAGCAGCATGAGCTGCTCATCAAGCTGTCTCAAGAAGTCAGAGAATTCGGTACGGCGCAGGCGAAGGCTGGTCATGAGAAGGTAGAAGCAGTTATTACGGGCTATTTGGAGAAGCAGCTGACTACTGCAATGAACAAAGGTGAAATTAAGCCATGTGATCCGAAGGTTGTCGCTTTTATTATGTTCAAGCTGTATATTGCGCTAACCTCCGATTGGAATCGGATCAATGAACCGCTAAGCAAGGAAGAGATCAAGCAATATCTTCAGCTATTTCTTGTAAACGGCCTGTCGCAGGAAGCGGTAGGATAGCTCAGCAGTCAGGGCCGGTATTCACGCAGCAGGAAGTGGAAGCCGGCTTATTTATATTAAGTTTATAAAGACCAAACATCTCTGATATAGAAATGTTTATTTTTTTCGAATGAAATGACCGAATGAGGATTATGGTCAAATCGTATAATAGAGAAGGAGTAAGGGGAAATGAAATCATTATCTGTTTTTTCTAAAGATGTACTCAGAGCAGTCAAGAATCCCAAAATACTGATTCCCATCATTGCGGTAATTTGTATTCCGATTCTGTACACAGGGATCTACTTGACTGCCTTCTGGGATCCGTACAATCATTTGGAGCGGCTGCCCATTGCGGTGGTGAATGAGGATAAGGGAGCCGACTTTGAAGGCGAGAGTCTTACGATCGGTCAGGATTTAATGGAGGAGCTGAAGGAGGACCCCGAGTTCGACTGGCAGTTCGTCAATAATGAGGAAGCTCAGGAGGGCATAGATAACAATAAGTATTACATGAAGATTACGATTCCTGAGGATTTCTCGTCCCGGGCGACAACACTGCTTGATGACAAGCCAAGTCCGGCCGAACTGATCTATGAACCGAACGGAAGTTATAACTTTGTCGGGGCTCAGATCGGAAATACGGCGATCAAGGAGATCAGCAAGCAGGTATCTTCTGCTGTAACCGAGTCCTATACAGAAACGCTGCTGGATAAGTTCTCTGAAGCATCCGATGGATTTGGTGAAGCAGGGGATGGAGCAAAGGATATTAACGAAGGAGCTGTTAAGCTCGATGACGGTGCTGTGACCCTCCAGGATAATCTGAAGAAGCTGTCGGAGGGGACCTTGGAGCTGCAGCAAGGAATGGATCCTCTGGCAGACGGGGTGAAGACATTAAATGACGGAACGGGACAGCTTCATACAGGAGCTAATGAGCTGTCGACCGGTTTGAACCAGCTCGTCACGGCTGAAGGTCAGCTGGAAGAAGGCTCAGGCAAATTACAGAGCGGCGCTGTGGAACTGAAGGATGGCATTACTTCTTCACGAGATGGCGCAGCGGCGCTGAGTGAAGGTCTTGCTTCTGCGGAGCAGGGAGCCAGTGCACTAAACGAAGGCTTGCAGGGCGCGAAGCAGGGAAGTGCGCAGCTAAGCAGCGGACTCTCCGCTGCGGAGGAAGCAAGCGGCCAGCTGGCAGCGGGGGCAGAGACACTTGCGGCAGGACTTCAGCAATTGGCCGAGTCGAACCCCGAGCTTGCCGCGAGTCCGGAAGTGCAGAAGCTCCTTGCTGCTAGCCAGTCACTGGCCGAAGGAGCGGGACAGCTTCATGCGGCAGATCAGCAGCTGCTCAGCGGAGCGCAGGCCTTGAACCAAGGGAATGAGAAGCTTGCAGCAGGTGCACAGCAGCTTCTCTCGGGGCACAAGGAGCTTGCATCTGGAGCCTCTGCCTTGGCAGCCGGCCAAGAGCAGCTGCTTGCGGGTGCAGATACGCTGGCACAAGGTCAAGGAGAGCTGAATTCCAACCTGGCATTGTTTGGTGAGAAGCTGTCTGAAGCCGCAAGCGGCGGAGAAACTCTGCGTGCGGGAGCATCAGAGCTCTATACCGGAACCGGCACGCTGCTTAGCAGCATTGGTGAATTGACAGGGGGCGTGACAACGCTGGCAGATGGCTCGGCTCAGCTGACGGATGGTGCCGGCAAGCTTCACAATGGGCTGAGTGAAATTAAGGATGGCTCGAGCGAGCTGTCAACCCAATTGAAGGATGCAGCGTCAGATACCTCTGAGCTGCAACAGACGGATGAAGTGATCAGCATGTTTGCTGAGCCTGTCCAAACGATCGAGGATGAGACCCGAAGTGTAGCTAATTACGGCACAGGCCTCACGCCGTATTTTATGTCCATCGGTTTGTTTGTCGGGGCACTGATTACGACCATTATTATGAACATGCGAGAAACAAGTGTACCGGATGCGGGCCCGTGGAGCCGGTTTGTAAGCCGCTTCCTTGCCTTTGGGGGAATGAGCGTGCTGCAGGCAGTGATCCTGGCAACCTTCATGCTGTATGGCTTGAAGCTCGAAGTCGCGAGTATACCGCTGTTCTACGTATTCTCGATTATCGTTGGCTTTACTTCCATGATGATTGTTCAGGCGCTCGTAACCTGGCTTGATCTAGTGGGCCGCTATCTTGTCATCGTACTGCTCGTATTCCAGCTGGCAACTAGCGGCGGAACGTTCCCGCTCGAGCTGCTGCCGGAATGGATGAAGCCGATCAGCTCCCTGCTGCCGATGTATCACAGTGTGATCGGGTACAAAGCTGTCATTATGAGCGGCAACTTCAATCTTATGTGGGATAAGGCGGCGACACTCGGAATATATGCCGGTATCTCTCTGCTGCTGACACTGATCTATTTCCTGTGGAGCGGACGCCGAAGAAAACAGGGCTCCGTTACAGAGGATGCACAGCATACCAGCGGAGATGTTGTGACTGTCTAGCTCTAACTATAAGCATGATTCACAAGCGAAGCTGTGTCCTAGTTAACATAGGATGCAGCTTTGTTTTATTGTTATTGAAATTATACCAGGGTCCTTTAGTTACATATGAATCTATGATTGATAGAACTAGTCCTAAATGGTAGGGCTTACATAGAGGGATTGTACAAATTTTTAGATAAATGCTCCATTCAAATGTGACAGGCGAGAGCAAATAATAAAGAACAATAAAAAACATGAAGGGACAATAGGAGTCCTGAACTGCACTCGGATATGAATAAATATCCAAAAAAATGTTGGTAATAAACGTCGATGCACTAAAGCTGTAATGCAAAAAGATAAATTATCAAACCTATAGAAATTTTGAATTGCGCTGATGTAAGGTCGATGTTAAAATGATAGAACTATACTTATAAACGGTTTTACCCTGTGTTTTATTTATGCAAAATCAGCTGGCAGCGGGAGCCTGAGCGGATCTTAAACAAGTTTGTTACGGCGCTGTCATCCAAATGTTGCTTGTCCCCTCGTTGGTCACTTTTGTCACGGATGTTCACCAAATTTTTCGTAATAGAAAGGTTGCGTTCCATGAGACAGACTGGATTACCTCCTAAACAGGGTCTATACGACCCTCAGTTCGAAAAAGACGCTTGCGGTATGGGCTTTGTAGCTAACATCAAAGGCGTACCTTCCCATGATATTGTTAGTCAATCCCTGACGATGCTGAGCAATATGGAGCATCGTGGCGGCCAGGGAAGTGAGCCGAATTCGGGTGACGGAGCCGGAATTTTGATTCAGCTTCCCCACCGTTTTTTTGCAGAAGAGGCTGTACGCCTTGGCTTTGCCCTTCCTGAAGCGGGTCATTACGGAGTAGGGATGATCTTCACTTCCAATGATGAAGAGGTTCGCAGTTCGCACCTTGCGATTCTGAAACAGATCGTTCAAGAGGAAGGACAAGAGTTCCTTGGAATTCGTGAGGTTCCGACGTATGACGAGATGCTGGGTGAATCGGCTCTGGCTGCGAAGCCTTATGTATGTCAGGCATTTATCGGCCGTGCTGAAGGGATCCAGAATGAGCTTGATTTTGAACGGAAGCTGTATGTAATTCGCCGCCGGGCAGAGCAGGCGATCCGCTACTCGGATCAGGTGAAGGATGCGAACGCCTTCTATATCCCGAGTATGTCCTGCCGCAAGATTGTTTACAAAGGCATGCTGACAACAGAACAGGTAGGACAGTTCTATCTTGATCTGAAGGATGAGCGTGTTGAATCTGCGATGGCGCTTCTGCATTCCCGTTTCAGTACGAATACGTTTCCGAGCTGGGAAAGAGCGCATCCATACCGCTTCATGATTCACAACGGTGAGATTAACACCATGCGTGGTAACGTGAACTGGATGCATGCACGTCAGTCGCTGTTTGAGAGTGAAGTGTTCGGGGATGATCTGTCCAAAGTGAGACCTGTCATTAATGCGGACGGTTCTGATACGGCGATGTTCGATAATACACTGGAATTTCTGTATTTGAGCGGACGCTCCCTGCCTCATGTAGCCATGATGATGGTTCCTGAGCCTTGGAGCAATGATGAAGGAATGGATGCAGAGAAGAAGGCATTCTACGAATACCACAGCACACTTATGGAGCCATGGGATGGACCTGCTGCTATGGCCTTTACAGACGGTGTGCAGATCGGTGCTATTCTGGACCGGAACGGACTTCGTCCTGCGCGTTACTATGTAACGAAGGATGATCGTATCGTTCTTTCCTCAGAAGTAGGTGTTCTGGATATTGCACCTGAAGATATTTTGTACAAGGACAGACTGCGTCCAGGACGCATGCTGCTTGTGGATACCAAGGAAGGACGCATTATTTCTGACAGCGAAGTGAAGGCACAGATTGCTTCCGAAGAGCCGTACCAAGAATGGCTCGACGAGCATTTGGTAGATCTGCACGAGCTTCCTGATGCTCCAGAGCTTCCGGAGCCGAAGCATGATAACGTGAACCAGCTTCAGCTGGCATTCGGTTACACCTTCGAGGAGCTGCGCAAGATCATTGAGCCGATGGCATCGACAGGCATGGAAGCGACAGGCTCCATGGGTTATGATGCACCGCTTGCGATTTTGTCAGATCGTCCTCAACGACTTTATAACTATTTTAAACAAATGTT
Organism: Paenibacillus sp. TCA20; assembly: GCF_000732325.1. Classification (GTDB taxonomy): domain Bacteria; phylum Bacillota; class Bacilli; order Paenibacillales; family Paenibacillaceae; genus Paenibacillus; species Paenibacillus urinalis. The sequence goes on along the minus strand of NZ_BBIW01000006.1, from coordinate 227,535 downwards.
TGCCCAAGTAACCAACCCGCCGATTGATGCGATTCGTGAAGAGATCGTAACCTCGACGCTGACGACGATCGGATCCGAGCGCAACCTGCTCATTCCAGAACCGGAGAGTGCGAGACAGATTCGTCTGGCGACTCCGATCTTGTCCAATGAGGAATTTGCGAAGATCCGTCATATCCGCAGACCAGGCTTCCGTTCCATGACCATTCCGATCTTCTTCCCGGCCAAAGAGGGAGCCGAAGGTCTGAAGAATGCAATGGAGGTTCTGTTCGAAGCAGCGGACCGGGTCATTGAGAAAGGGCATAATATACTCATTCTGTCTGACCGCGGTATGGATGCGGAGAATGCAGCCATTCCAGCATTGCTGGCCGTATCGGGTCTGCATCACCATCTGATTCGTCAAGGGACACGGACCAAAGTCAGCATCCTGCTTGAATCCGGTGAGCCTCGTGAGGTGCACCATTATGCAGTCCTTCTCGGCTACGGCGTAAGTGCAGTGAACCCTTACCTCGCATTCGAGACATTGGATGATATGATTCAGCAAGGCATGCTGCGCGGCATCTCTCATGACAAAGCCGTGAAGAATTATATCAAAGCAGCTACCAAAGGGGTCGTTAAGATTCTGTCGAAGATGGGGATCTCGACCATTCAATCTTACCGCGGAGCTCAGATTTTTGAGGCTGTCGGTTTGAATAGTGACTTTGTAGACCGCTACTTTACCTGGACACCTTCTCGTATCGGCGGTATCGGTATCGAGGAAGTGACAGAAGAAGCACTTGTGCATCATAACCGTGCGTTTACGGACAAAGACGGTAACGATAAAGTGCTTGATTCCGGTGGTGAGTATCAATGGCGTAACGATGGAGAGGATCACCTCTTCACACCGCAGACGATTCACACACTGCAGCACGCAGTAAGAACGGGAGATTATAATCTCTACAGAAAATATGCGAAATTAGTTCAAGGCGAGAATGAGAAGAAGCTGAGCATTCGCTCCCTGCTGAAGCTGAAGCCGAATGGCGAGGCGATCCCACTGTCCGAAGTGGAATCCGCTGAGTCCATTATGCGTCGATTCAAGACAGGTGCGATGTCCTTCGGCTCCATCAGTAAAGAGGCGCATGAAGATCTGGCGATTGCGATGAACCGCATTGGCGGTAAGAGCAATACGGGTGAAGGCGGGGAAGATCCAGCCCGCTTCACGCCTGACGCGAACGGAGACTCTCGCCGCAGTGCGATTAAACAGGTTGCATCCGGACGTTTCGGTGTAACTTCGAACTATCTCGTGAATGCCGATGAGATCCAGATTAAGATGGCTCAAGGGGCTAAACCGGGTGAGGGTGGACAGCTTCCGGGACGTAAAGTATATCCCTGGGTAGCGGAAGTCCGTGGCTCGACACCAGGTGTCGGACTAATCTCTCCACCACCGCATCACGACATTTATTCGATCGAGGATCTGGCAGAGCTCATCTATGACTTGAAGAATGCCAATCCAAGAGCAGATATTAACGTTAAGCTTGTATCCGAGGCTGGTGTAGGTACAATTGCAGCCGGTGTAGCCAAAGGCCGTGCCGATGTTATTCATATCAGCGGATATGATGGCGGAACAGGTGCGTCACCTCAAGGCTCGATCAGACATGCAGGTATGCCGTGGGAGCTCGGTCTGGCAGAAACGCATCAGACGCTCATGCTGAATAATCTGCGTGATCGTGTGGTCATTGAGACCGACGGCAAGATGCTGAACGGCCGTGACCTTGTGGTCGCTGCCCTGCTTGGCGCAGAAGAATATGGCTTCTCTACAGCACCGCTTGTTGCTCTGGGCTGTATTATGATGCGTGTATGTCAGATGGATACGTGCCCAGTAGGGGTGGCTACTCAGAATCCTCAGCTTCGGAAGAATTACATGGGTGATCCGGCTCATGTCGTGAACTTCATGCGTTTTGTCGCGGAAGACACACGTGAGATTATGGCAGAGCTTGGCTTCCGTACCATTGAAGAGATGGTAGGACGCACAGACTGTCTGGATGCGGAAGTTGCAGCTGAGCATTGGAAGAAGAAAGGCATTGATCTATCGGCTCTGCTTCATGTCGCTGATGCTGCGAACTCTGCTCGAACTCGTATTCAGAAACAAAATCACGGTCTCGAAGAGACGCTGGATATGCAGAAGCTGGTTCCACTCGCTGCGCCTGCGATTGAATCCGGTAAGCTGGTTGAAGCCGTACTTCCGATTACGAACGTGAACCGTGCAGTCGGAACCATCCTAGGTAGTGAAGTGACGCGTAAATATGGCGCAGCTGGACTACCGGAGGATACGATTCAATTCAAATTTGTCGGCTCTGCAGGACAAAGCTTCGGGGCCTTTGTACCTAAGGGAATGACCCTCACCGTTGAAGGAGACTCCAACGACTACGTGGGTAAAGGTCTCTCAGGTGGTAAATTGATCGTGAAGCCTTCTCCAAGCGCAACCTTTGCTGCAGAAGATAACATTATTATCGGTAACACAGCATTGTATGGAGCGACTAGCGGTGAAGCGTACATTAACGGAATCGCCGGTGAACGGTTTGCAGTCCGTAACTCAGGAGCGCGTGTGGTTGTAGAAGGCGTGGGTGACCATGGCTGTGAATACATGACCGGCGGACGTGTTGTCATCCTGGGCGGAACAGGCCGCAACTTCGGAGCAGGTATGTCTGGAGGGATTGCATACGTATACGATCCAGAAGGCACAATCCTGTCACGTGTGAACCTTGAGATGGTACTGCTTGAGCGTGTAGAGGACTCGGCTGAGGAAGAGGATCTGCGTGGTATGATCAGCCGCCACGTTCAGTACACGGGCAGCAGCCGTGGTGAGCAGATTCTTGCCAACTGGCAGCAGGAAGTCGGCAGCTTCGTACGTATCATTCCTAAGGACTTCAAGCGTATGCTTGAACAGATCGAGAAGGTACAGGCAGAAGGACTTACAGGTGATGCAGCATTGCTTGCCGCATTTGAAGCCAATATGCGAGAACTGGCCCGTTCTGGTCAGTAATTGAACTTATAACTAGAACAGGACTTTGTAGCAGGACCTTCACTTAAGAAGGACGCTATAAAGTCCTGTTTTTTATTCGACAAAATTAGAACCTCAAAAACCTGACATTCCGCCATGAGACGACAACATTACTAGGAAATATTTCGTATAATAGGTCTAGTTAATTTAACATACATATAAAAAGGTATAGGAGAGGTTGTCCGGTATGAACATGGATTATCCAAGCAGGAGCGATGATCAGCCGATGAACCAGAACAACCCGAGGAAACCGCTTGATATCGTGGATGTTTTGAAGCAATGCGGCATCGATCCGAAGAAATGGCAATCTCTTGTTCCCCCTCAGGATAGATAAGATCGTTATAAGGGAAGAGATGAGCGTGATCACAATAAGAGCTGTGATATATATTCCTTAAGTATGAAGTTCATGTCGCAGCTTGCAATGTTGGTGTTTGCTGGGTGGATAACTTACCTCTGTAAAACTGGCATAAGAGATATATTGAACATAAAAAAAGGTCCCTCACAACGAGGGACTACAGTCAGAATTCTACAATGATGATTATAGATATAGGACTAAATGATCAGGTTGCGAGAACGAAGATCAGGAGTCCATATTACGTTCCATTCGTACGAAGGCGATGAATCTCCGTGCTTCTTCCTCTGACAACGGCTTGCCGTCAATCATCAGCTCGAATTTATTCAGTACCTCCCGATCGGAGAGCTCCAGTGCGTCGACAAATCCTCTCACATCGTCATCCAGCACCATCTCCGGTTGACTCGTTCTTCCAAGCAAATAATCGACAGATACATTGAAGGTATCAGCGAGCTTGGTGAGGGTCTCAAAGTCCGGCTTGCGCCTTCCCTTCTCATAGTGAGACAGTGAAGCTCTCGTAATCTCAAGCACATTGGAGAGCTCCTCTTGAGTCATGCCCCTTTTTTCTCTTAATTCTGCAATGCGGTGTCCGTAATCCATCTATTTTTATTCCTCCTGGTTACTAAATGAACGTTTACCGAATCTAGCTGTCTTTGTCATATAAGATACGATGTGTCCAAAAATCTATTGACACGATACGATTTGTATCGTAAATTGGATACATCAAGGTTACAAATTGTATCATTTTATCGCACATTTCTAGCCTTGACCCCGATTCATTCATTCATACCTGGGATCGCCAATATGTAAGGGATGGAAATCTATGAAACAGGTCAGTAGTCAGGGTATTAACGCAAGTATGTATATTCACAAGTATGAAGAGCAAGTCATTAACAGCAGGAGCCGTCCCATTGTTATTCTTGGGTTGAATCAGAAGTCCATTCACTTCTTGAGCGATCTCATCATTCCTCCTGTACCTGAGCTTCTCGTTGGGCTAGAACTGGAAGGTCAGAAGAACAATGTCATTCATCTCGATTGTACATTGCAGTGGAAGCAGGAGTTAGGAAGTTTCACCCTATATTATGCAAAGTTACATATTCATGAAGAACACAGACTATATATATATGGTCAGTTGAATCAGATGATTTATCAGCTGCAGTATCCGGTACATTCCTATTTCCAGAAGCAGCTGGAAGCTTGGACCGTAATCGAAGACATACCATATCCGTATTCACGGATTAATACTCAGGCTTAGCCTGTGCTAACGCCATTTTACTATATTTATCATGTTCCTGCATTAGTTCTTTGACCCCAATATAAATGTGTAAAACATATTTTGATGAGGGGGGACATAGTATTGAGGGTGCACACGTATGATTGAAATTCATTGTCACATCTTGCCTGGTCTGGATGATGGACCAACATCCATGGTGCGTTCACTGGCTATGGCACAAGCTGCTGTTGCAGCAGGGATCACTAAGATTATTGCTACCCCGCATCACTTGAATGTGAGTCACGATAATCCGAGTCATCAAGTGGAAGAAGCCGTACAGTTGTTTAACTTGGAACTCAGGGAACATAACATCCCGTTACAAGTTCGCTCGGGTCAGGAGATTCGAATTCACCCCAGACTTATCGATCTGTTGAATAATGAGGAGCTTCTTACCTTGGCTTCAAGTAAATATATGCTGCTGGAGCTGCCGAGCCGAGAGGTGCCTTCGTTCTTTCCCAATCTGCTTCACGAACTGAAGGTCCGCAATATCATCCCGATCATTGCACATCCAGAGCGTAACGCTGTCTTGCTGCGAGAGCCTGAATTACTCTTGCAATATATGAGTCAAGGTGCACTATGTCAGATCACCGCTCAATCGTTCCTAGGGCTTTTCGGTCGAAAAGTTCAGAAATGGTGTTTTCATTTTTGCAAACAAAATGGGTTTCATTTCATTTCATCAGACGCACATGATACAGAACGTCGCAGTTTCGCGCTCCAGGCTGCCTATGAACGACTAGAATCACGGTTTGGGCTCGAAATGGTAGAGCAGCTCCAAACCAATGCGCGAAGAGTATGGGATAACAGGTTGGTAGAGCTTGCAGAACCAGTGAGTACACGGCGCCGCATACTTCCATGGTAAGACTTTCGCGCGCTACATGAATGAAGGAGGAATAGAAGTGGAACTCAAGGAGTACATGAATATTATTCGAAAAAGGGTTTGGCTTATTGCAATTATTGTGATCGTGGCATGTATTGGTGCAGGAGTTAAGACCTATATGACGACCCCTCAATATCCAGCCGAAGCCAAGATTATAGTTAACCAGACCTATGACAGACAAGGAACGGCAATGCTTGACTATACGCTGATCCAAACGAATGTCATGCTGATTAATTCTTATACGGAGATTATTAAATCCTCTGCCATTTTAGATAAAGTACTGGAGGCTTACCCTGATCTTGGTTTTACAACGGAAGAATTAGCTTCCATGATTACCGTGTCTGCTGCGAACGAATCACAGATTATGAATTTGGCAGTGACAGCGACTTCCTATGAGAAGGCCGCCAAGACCGTAAACGCCGTCGCCAGAATATTCGAGCGTGAGATTCCTACCATCATGCAGGTGGATAATGTCACAATCCTGAACCAAGCACCGCTCGAGGCAAATGTCCCTCCTGTGAATATTAATTTGATGATGAGCATATTAATCAGTTTTGTTGTTGGTTTGATGCTGTCCGTTGGTCTCGTATTCCTGCTTGAATATTTGGATGATACCTTCAAGACGGAAGCGGAGCTTGAGAGAGAGCTGGGATTGCCAGTTGTCGCCGTCATCGCAAGAATCAAGAAGGACGATGTCAAGTCATCACATCATACATCTATATCACAAGGGCAGGTAGGTGAGGCGAACTATGCCACGGTCAACCAGTAATCAGCATAATCTAGTAACTGCAGTCAATCCGAAGGCGCCAATATCGGAAGCCTATAGAACACTGCGGACAAATATCCAGTTCTCAGCAATTGATGATCAGATCAAGGTCCTTATGGTGGCTTCCGCTCAATCGGGAGAAGGGAAGACGACAACCGTTAGTAACCTGGCCGTGACCTATGCACAGGAAGGCAAGAAGGTGCTGCTGATCGATACGGATCTAAGAAAGCCTTCCTTGCATCAAGTGTTCACAGTCTCGAATCATGCCGGACTATCCAGTGCGATTGCAGCGCAGTATCCGGTTCAAGAAGTGCTGCAAAAGACCGCTGTTCATAATCTGGACGTCCTGCCATCAGGACCGATTCCTCCGAATCCTTCCGAGATGCTGGGGTCGAAGAAGATGACAGCTTTATTAGAAGAACGAAAGGAAATGTATGACATTATATTGTTCGATACACCGCCAGTGCTTGCGGTTACGGACGCAATGATTATCAGCTCCTTGTGTGATGGTGTTGTGCTTGTCGTCAATTCAGGCAAAGTGAAGAAGGATCTCGTGAAGAAGGCGAAGGGCCATCTGGAACATGTGAATGCCCGAATTCTGGGAGTGGTGCTGAACAACTTACAGCTTAGCAAGAACCAGTCCAATTACTACTATTACTACGGCGAACGCTGATAAATTAATAGGAATGATCTCATTAAACAGGTAATGCCTGCTGTACCTCTATCACTGCAGGCACTCGGTCACACTGTGGGTCAGTGTACCTTAGACGTTCATCGTCGAGGGTGTGATGTGAGGTGGGGTTTAATGCCCTGTTATGAAATTGAAAGTAAGAATTGTATCGCTTACATTCATATTTTTACGTAAACGGTACAACTCGTGCTTTTAAGTCATTCAATATAAATAGAGAAGGATAAGGTGATGATGTATGAAAAAAGTGAGAAAGGCCATCATACCCGCTGCAGGTCTAGGTACTAGATTCTTACCTGCGACAAAGGCGATGCCGAAGGAAATGCTGCCGATTGTAGATAAACCGACCATCCAATACATCATCGAAGAGGCGATTGCATCCGGAATTGAAGATATTATTATTGTCACAGGCAAAGGGAAGAGAGCAATTGAAGATCATTTCGATAATGCCTTCGAACTAGAGCATACCTTACAGTCTAAGGGCAAGTTCGATCTGCTTGAAGAAGTTCGGAAGTCATCCAATGTGGATATCCATTACATAAGACAGAAGGAGCCAAAAGGGCTGGGTCACGCCGTCTGGTGTGCGCGTAATTTCATTGGTGATGAACCATTCGCTGTACTCCTAGGTGATGATATTGTTGAAGCCGAAGTGCCATGTACCCGGCAGCTGATTGAACAGTATGAAATGGTAGGCAGATCTATTGTAGGTGTGCAGACTGTAGCTGAAGAGCATACAGATCGTTATGGGATTGTAGACCCACTCAGCTCAGAAGGACGTTTGTGTGCAGTTAACCGGTTTGTAGAGAAGCCGAAGCTTGGCGAAGCCCCTTCTAATCTCGCGATCATGGGAAGATATATTCTGACACCTGAAATATTTGAACTATTGGGTGATCAAGAGGCAGGCACTCATGGAGAGATTCAGCTGACAGATGCAATCCAGCGGCTGAATGAAGCAGATGGCGTATATGCATATGATTTCGAAGGGACTCGTTATGATGTGGGTGAGAAGCTAGGCTTTATCCTGACGACAATTGATTTTGCCTTAAAAAATGAAGAGCTCCGTATTCCGATTCTAAACGCATTAGGGGACATACTTGAGAAGGAATCGGTTGCGAGACTGGCAATCGGTGGAGGTGAATTCGAGTGAGCTCGAATCCGCGGACGAATGATGCAGAGATTGCACTAGAGTCTGGAGTCTATGAAGCAACGCTCGAACGAACAGAAGCAAATCAAACCTACCTTATAATGAAGAGATTAACGGATATGGTCGCCTCGCTGCTAGGATTAATTGTACTATCTCCGCTGTTTCTGCTGCTCGCCGTATTGATTAAGCTGGAGGATCCGAAAGGTCCGGTATTCTTCAAGCAGCAACGTGTAGGCAAGAATGAGAGAGTCTTCTATATGTATAAATTCCGATCCATGGTTCACAATGCGGAGGAGCTGCTGGAGCAGCTCTTATCTCAGAATGAAGTGAGTGGGGCCATGTTCAAGATGAAGAATGATCCGCGTGTGACCAAGATCGGCCGTTTCATTCGCAAAACAAGTCTGGATGAGCTTCCGCAGCTATGGAATGTCGTCCGTGGTGACATGAGCCTGGTCGGTCCAAGACCACCGCTGCCAAGAGAAGTCGAGGAATATTCCTTATACGACAAGCAACGACTGCATGTAACACCGGGTTGTACAGGTCTATGGCAGGTTAGCGGCCGTAATAGTGTTGGATTTAAGGAAATGGTCGAGATGGATTTGCAGTATATCAGAAACCGTAAGTATTGGTATGACATTGGAATTATTTTGAAAACGGTGAAATTGTTGTTTGGAGCGAAGGATGCATTTTAATGTACAGGAGTGTGGAGCGCAATGCTACAACAAGATTCAAAAATTTACATTGCAGGACATCGTGGATTGGTTGGATCAGCCATTTATCGTGCATTGCAACTGAGCGGGTATACAAATCTGATTGTTAGAACGAGCAGTGAGTTAGATCTAAGAAATAAGGATGCTGTTGACGAATTCTTTAAGGAAGAACAGCCTGAATTTGTATTCCTTGCTGCAGCTAAAGTCGGAGGAATCGTTGCAAATAATGAATATCCAGGGGACTTTATTAGAGATAATCTACTGATCCAGACTAATGTTATAGACGCAGCATATAGGAATGATGTGAAGAAGCTTCTGTTCCTTGGCTCTACTTGTATCTATCCTAAATTTGCGAGTCAGCCTTTGAAGGAAGAATATCTACTTACCGGACCTCTGGAAGAAACGAATAATGCTTATGCCATAGCGAAGATTGCTGGTATTACGATGTGCCAATCTTACAATAGACAATTTGGTACCCGATTTATATCTGCGATGCCTACCAATATGTATGGTCCCAACGACAACTTTGATCTTAAGACATCTCATGTACTGCCAGCGTTAATAAGAAAATTCCATGAAGCGAAATTAAATGGGAGTCCTGCTGTAGAAGTATGGGGAACAGGCACTCCTAAACGTGAATTTCTGCATTCTGATGATTTAGCTAATGCTTGTATCTTTCTGATGAAGCATTATGAAGACGATGAAATCATTAATATCGGGGTTGGAGAAGATATATCCATCAAAGAGTTAGCCGAGATGATTCAGAAGATTGTGGGCTATGAAGGTGAAATTACATATAACACATCTGCACCAGATGGAACACCTCGTAAATTAGTGGATGTAACTAAAATAAATAACTTGGGCTGGAAAGCACAGATTTCTCTTAGAGAAGGTATTACAAAAATTTATCAAACTTATTCCAACCAAATGTTTTTAAAATTATAGTATAGATTTTAATTATGGAGGAATTAAGATGAAAAATGCACTAATAACTGGTGTGACAGGTCAAGATGGTTCTTATCTGGCTGAACTACTATTAAATAAGGGATACACAGTTTATGGACTTAGACGAAGGTCAAGTACTGCTAATTATGAAAATGTGGAGCATATTCAGGAGAAGATACATTGGATATCAGGTGATTTAACGGATCTCGCTTCTTTAATTGAAGCAGTTAAAATATCAAACCCCGATGAAGTATACAATTTAGCAGCTCAATCTTTTGTAGCTGCATCCTGGCCTCAGCCTTTGCTGACTGGTCAAATTACAGCTTTGTCTGTAACAAATATGCTAGAAGCAGTACGTATAGTGAAACCAGATGCAAAATTTTATCAAGCTTCGAGCAGTGAAATGTTTGGAAAAGTCGTAGAAACACCACAGAAGGAGACGACACCTTTTTATCCGAGAAGTCCATACGGTGTTGCGAAAGTGTATGGTCATTGGATAACAGTGAACTATCGTGAAAGCTTTAATATGTTCGCATGTTCTGGAATATTGTTTAACCATGAATCACCTCGAAGAGGACTTGAATTCGTTACAAGAAAAGTTTCTGATGGTGTCGCTAGAATTAAACTTGGTTTGCAAAATGAACTTAGGATGGGTAACCTAGATGCCCTTCGTGACTGGGGGTTTGCCGGAGATTATGTAAACGCTATGTGGCTTATGTTACAACAACAAGAACCAGATGATTATGTAATTGCATCCGGTGAAATGCATACAGTAAGAGAACTTCTTGAAGTGGCCTTTTCTTATGTTGGTTTGAATTATAAAGATTATGTTGTAGTAGATCCTGAATTTGTAAGACCAGCAGAAGTAGATCTTTTGCTTGGAGATTGTAGTAAAGCAAAAGAAAAACTTGATTGGAAATTAGAAGTGAACTTTAGACAGTTGATCGAATTAATGGTGGATGAAGATATTAAGAGGATTACTAAAAAATATGAATTAACTAAGGTGTACTAAACTTACTGTAAGAGGAGAAAAACATGAGGGTATTAGCCTTACTTTCGGACGCATTTGGTGGACACGGTGGTATATCTAAGTTTAACAGAGATTTGTTAAATGCTCTATGTAGTTTCTCTGAAACTACGGAGGTTATTGCACTACCAAGAGTGATGCCCTTTAGTAGGGGGGAGATACCTGATAATTTAACGTATCTCCCTCCTAAAAATGATAGCAAGATTATATATTTGTTATCTGTAATTAAAGAAGTGCTTAAAAGGAAAAAAATTGATTTGATAGTTTGTGGTCATATAAACATTGCTCCATTAGCAAAAGTTGTAAAATATATCACCAATGTTCCTGTTCTAATGGTTATACATGGAATAGATGCCTGGGAACCAATTGAGAACAAGTTGGTCTTAAAATCATTAAATTCTATAGATCACATTATCTCTGTAAGTCAACTTACATTAAATAGATTTAAAGAATGGTCGAATCTAATACAAGAAAACAACTATTATATTCTGCCTAATTCTTTCGAACCGGGCATATTCAAACCAGGCAACCCTAATCCGAATCTATTAAAGAAATACAACTTAGAGGGTAAAAAAGTAATCATGACTCTTGGTAGATTAGCTGGTAAAGAAAGGTACAAAGGATTTGATGAAGTTATTGAGGCAATGCCCTTTTTAATTGAGGAAAATCCAAACTTGGTGTACTTAATTGTTGGTGATGGAATAGATAAAGCTAGGCTTACTAAAAAGGTTGATGAGTTGAATTTATCTGCACATGTTGTATTTACTGGAATGGTATCGGAGGTAGAGAAAGTTGACCATTACAGACTAGCAGATGCCTTTGTACTTCCTAGTAGAGGAGAAGGATTTGGTATAGTCCTTTTAGAAGCAATGGCATGTGGAATACCTGTACTTGCGAGCAAAATAGATGGAAGCAGTGAAGCATTAATGAATGGAAAATTAGGTTATTTAGTTGATCCCAGAAATACTATTGATGTAGTGAATGGGATAAAAGACGTTATTAAAAAGGAGAAGGGTATTGTACCAGAAGAATTGGATTATTTCTCATATAAAAATTATGAAAAAAGAGTTCATAATATAATTATCGAAACTAGAGGTGTGCAGTAGGGATGAGTAAATTAGATATATTATATATAGGACATCTTAATACTGAAGTCAGGGCGTATCAAAGATATAAAGCACTCTGTGATTTAGGATTAAGGGTTACACCCTTAAGTTCTGTCCCTGCATCAAGGACTTATTATTATAAGTCTAATATAATTGACAGAATTTTATGGAAACTTTCAATTCCTAGAGATATTACTGGTGTTAATAAAGTTATTAAAAATATAGAGTACAGAAATTATCCAATAGTTTGGATTGATAAAGGCAATACAATTAAACCTTCCACTTTGAAGTTTTTGAAATATAATAATCCTAATGTAAAGATTATTAGCTTTGCAGAAGACGATATGTTTGTTAAGCATAATCGCAGTTTTTATTACAGAAAATGTTTAAAATATTATGATTATATTTTTACTACGAAGAGTTATAATGCTGACTTTAAAGAATTACCATCATTAGGAGCTAAGAATGTCATTTTCATTGGAAATGCGTTTGATCAGAACTTTCATAGACCAATTAGTTTAACCAAAGAAGATATAGATAAATATTCTACTGATGTGGGGTTTATTGGGACATATGAAAAAGACAGAGCGGACTCTATACTTTATCTTGCCAGTAAAGGCGTAAGGATAACTGTGTGGGGTAAAGGATGGGAAAAAATAGATTCACAATTTGATAATCTGAAAATAAATAATAAAGCGTTATTTGGAGAAGAATACATTAAATGTATCGGTGCTACCAAAATAAACCTAGGTTTCTTAAGAAAAATAAACAGAGATCTTCAAACTGCTCGATCAGTTGAAATCCCCGCATGCAATGCATTTATGTTAGCTGAACGTACTGAAGAACATATGAACTTATATAGAGAAGGTGTTGAAGCAGAATTTTTTAGTAGTGATGAGGAGTTATTCGAAAAAGTTATGCATTATTTAGAAAATGACGAAATAAGAAAAGAAATTAGTCTAAATGGATATAAGAGAAGTATTGATCATTATAGTCATCATAGTAGACTAAAGACTATGCTTAGTTATGTTATAGGAGAGTGAATTATGAATGTTGTTATTTCTGTAAAAGGTCGATTCCATGCATTTTATCTGGCTCATCAAATTCAGCAAAGAGGCTATTTAAATGAACTAATAACAACATATCCAAAGTTTGAAACCAAAAAATATGGAATACAAAGTAACAAAATTAAGTCCCTAATTAGCCATGAGCTTTTAGACAGAGTTTTAAGGAAATATTCAAATAAATATACTTATAATAACTGTCAGTTCTTTCTAAGAGAAATATTTGATAGGCATGCTGCTATGAAAATTAGATCGGATGCAGATATTTTTGTGGGTTGGAGTTCTAATAGTTTGCACTCCATTAGAAGAGCTAAGAAAAATGGTATCAAGACAATTGTTGAGAGAGGATCAAGTCATATTGAATTCCAGAACCAAATTTTATCTGAAGAGTATGGACTATTTGGATTAAAATACAGTGGAATTCCTAGTGAAATTATAGAAAAAGAAATTAAAGAGTATGATGAATCGGATTATATTTCTGTACCATCTACTTATGTGAAGAGAACATTTCTTGAAAAAAATATTGAAGAGAATAAGATAATTCAAATTCCATATGGAGTTAATCTTTCTAACTTTTATAAAGTGCCCAAAAATGATAATATATTTAGGGTTATATTTTGCGGGGCAATCAGTTTGAGAAAGGGAGTTCAATATTTATTAAAAGCGTTCCATGAGCTAAATCTTCCAAACAGTGAACTGATACTAATTGGTTCTGTTCAAAAAGAAATGGAAAAAATATTAGATAAATATAAAAAGAAAATATTATTTATACAGGAACATTACCAGAGAAAGAATTGTACAAATATTACTCTCAGGGTAGTGTTTTTTGTTTGCCTTCTATTGAAGAGGGTCTGGCCATGGTTCAAGTCCAAGCATTAGCCTGTGGGTTACCTCTAATATGTACGACCAATACAGGAGGAGAAGATTTAATTGATGATGGTAAGCAAGGTTTCGTGGGACCGATAAGAGATGTCGAGTTCTTAAAGAATAAAATTGTTACTCTATATGAAGATAGTGAATTGACCAGTTATATGGCAGATGAGGCTATGAGAAAAGTATCACAAGAATTTACTTGGAAAAATTATGGTGATAAAGTTATAAAATATTATATGGATATTATAGAATAATTTAAGAATGGTTGTGTTAAATTGCAATCAGAATTTTCTGGAATCATAGGTAGGATTTCCAAAGGAATAGGTGCTAATATTGTTACTCAAATTCTAAATATGTTATCTAAGTTGGCAATTGTACCTTTATTTATATACAGTTGGGGAACTCAACTATATGGTGAGTGGTTGTTAGTATCGTCGTTTGTATCATATCTTGCATTAACTGATATGGGGGCTACGAACTATGTAATAAACAAACTTACACAGAAATATGCCGAAGGAGACTTGAAAGAATATAATCATGTAGCACAAACTGGAATAAGAATTTTCTTACTTTTACCTATTATAATCTTAATGTTAGCTTTAATAATGGTGTTAGTAATTCCTTTTGAAAATATATTTAATATGCAATTAATTTCGGGGTTACAATTAGATGTTATTTTGTTACTCTTTGGATTTCAGGTTGCTGTTTCTTTATTTTCAGGATATATAATCGGAATATATAGAACAATAGGTTTATATTCACGAGGAATTATGTTATCAAACCTCAGCTTACTAACTCAATTTGTTTTAACTGTCACGATTTTAGTGTTAAAAGGAAATATATTTGCAATAATATCTTGTCAAATAATACCTATTATAATCATCATGTTCTTTGCCATTTATGACTTAAAAGACAGAATACAACTAGATTTACTCTTGATCTCAAAGAAGTCTTTTCTATTTAACAAAAATGATATTTCATTTATGGCATCGTTTTTTTATCCCAGTTTAAATTTCTTATTCATCCAAATCTCTCAAATTGTTATGCTACAAGCGCCTGTGTTGATTGTTGGGGCACTATTCGGACCCGCACAAGTAGTTGTTTTCTCTACCTTAAGGACAATTGTGAATATTGTAAGACAAGTACTAGGCATAATGATTAATTCAGCAAAGCCAGAGATAACGCGTTTAGATATACTGAATAAAGATAATGAGTTGTCTCTATTAGTGGTGAATATTATGAAGTTTTCTATAAAAATCGGTGCCTTATTTGGAATTATTTTTCATTTGTTTGGGTTTTATATTTATAGATTATGGATAAATGAAGCTACTTATGATCCTGAAGTAATGGATTTATTTATGGTTAACACTTTGATTTTAATTTATTGGTTTTCTTTTGCAGATATTCTAATGGCAATAAATAAACATAAAAAGTTATCATTTATACTATTAATCTCGTCAATGGTAAGCCTTATATTCTGTTATGGGGGCTCTTATTTTATAGGTTCATTAGAAGGAGCGGTATTAGGGTTAATCATAGCTGATCTAATTCTTCCTCTGTGGTTGGTTCCTAAATTAGTATTAAATTATAAACCTCTTCTAAATGTTAAGGATGTATTTATAAATTTTGCATTAATACTTGCATATATAATTGTGATTTCTTTGAATAATGATATTTTCGGCTATCTTATGCTCTTTATCTTATTAGTTCATCTTTATTTAGAGACAAGGAAACTCATAGTTAGTAAGAATTTTTCAAGAGAAAATTCCTTCAAACTTTAGAATGGAGTGCGATATATGATTTTTTTATATTTAGTTTTATTTACTATATTGTGTCTCTTTATTGTGAAGAGTAGATGGAGGAATTTGGGAATAGTTGAATTATATATTATCAGTATATATATTTACTTAGGAGTTTACACTGCAGTAGATGTTGTTAAAAATGGTGTAACTCCTGATTTTAATGTCAACTTTTTATTCAAAACATTTTCATATATATTGTTATCTGTTCTTCTTCTATATTTGTTTTCTCAAACAAGTATATTTAAAAATTATAAACTGTTTAAATTGGAAAATTTAATCGAAAAAATAAAAGAAATTACACTTAAGCAAAGTATATTCCTTCTAAGTGGTATAAGTTTAATAACATTGTACACCTATTTTAGGTATGGTTTGCTTGGTAGAGGAGACGTAGCATTTCTTGAAGAGAGTTTGCCTTATTATTTGAGCTCAATAAGGTATATTATTCCAACTGCATCATTCATGTTATGTGTAATTAGCTATATTAAGTTTACTACAACTTCTAATTATAAATTTATCTGGATAGTAGTTGGCTTGATTAGTTTTTCAATTGCCTTTTTATATGGAAGGCGAATAATGTTCACTATAATCTTAGTATTGGTAATACTGTATATAATTCAAAGTAAACGACTAACCAGTAGGGTTATATTTAGTCTCTTAATACTGTCTTTTTCCACAATACTTCTAAGTAATGTATTTCAAAATTATAGATATCTTATTTATGATTTTCACTCAACAAATGAAGAGAAGCCGGCGCTTAGAGATGCATTATTGAATTTTGAAACAACAACAGACAATCTAAGTGAAAGAACTGCTATGTGGAAGTTAAACTATTTAGTAGCTCAAAATCAAAATCATTCTTTTTATAATGATTACGGATTGCTTTTATTAGAAGGAACTAAAAATGCAATACCATCAGTTATTTGGGAAGGTAAAAAGGTGTCTGATCTTGATTCCATTCTTGCAACGAACCTATTGATACCTGTAACTGACTTTCCTTCAAATATTCTCGCATTTACTAATTATGATTTTAGAATGAATGGAATTTTCATTTTTGTTTTATTTATACTTCTAATATTATATTGTGCTTACTTGATATTATATTACAGCCAAAAATATTCCTTCTCTTATACGTTGATATTTTGTAACTGTCTTATTAACTTTATGAATATAGAAAATACTTACACTTCGTTTTATACAATGTTAAGGGATAATTTAATTATTCTCATAGTAACTATTACTATAGTTACTCTATTCAGTAGACAATCACAATCGCCAAAACATTCCTATAAGGGGAGATATGTTTGAAAATTTTACACCTCATAGCGAATTTAGCAACAAGATACGGAGGACCGTCCCAGGCTATATTGGGAATGACAAAGAGTCTAGTCGAATTAGGAAATGAAGTTACAATATTCACTACAAACCAAGATGGAGATAAGGAACTTGATGTCCCCCTTTATGAACCACTGGTAAAAGACGGAGTTAACATTGTTTACTTTCCTATACAAAATCCACGGTTTTTTGGAACTTCGTTACCCATGGCAAGACACTTGAAAAAAGCACTTAAAAATCATGAGTTTGATATAGTGCATATCCACTCGCTATATTTATTCCATGGAGCTGTAGCAGCATCTTATTGTAGGAGATACAACATCCCTTATATAATTCGTCCTCATGGAACTCTAGACCCTTTTTTGCAGAAACGTAATCGTGGTAGAAAGGCAATAGTTGAGATTTTATTTGAGAATAGGAACCTAAATTATGCCTCTGCCTTACATTATACTACGGAAGAAGAGAAAGTGTTGGCGCGTCCTTTCGTAGGTCATGACCGAGGATTCATTGTACCAAATGGACTATATTTAGAAGATTATCTTATTACTGTGAATAAGGGTGAATTTAGAAATAAGCATCCTCAAACCGCAAATAAAAAAATTATTTTATTCTTCAGCAGACTGAATTTCAAGAAAGGACTAGATATTCTAATAGAAGCTTATAGTGAACTTTTGTTAGAACGAGAAGACATTCATTTAGTAATAACTGGTCCTGATAATGATGGTTATGGAGATAAGGTGAGACAATGGATTGAGGAGAAGAAAATAGAGTCTCATGTGACATTCACAGGAATGCTTACTGGATTAGAAAAACATCAGGTTTTAAGAGATGCTGATGTATTTGTATTGCCTAGTTACTCAGAGAATTTCGGAATATCTGTTATTGAGGCTATGATATCCGGATTGCCAGTTATCATTTCGAACAAAGTCAATATCTATAGGGAATTGCTTGATCATGAAGCTGGTGAAGTTGTTAATTGTGATCCTATAGAAGTTAGAAGTAGTATATCTAGAATAATAGACGATAATGAATATGCTTTGAAGTTGAGTAGGAATGGATACGAATTTGTCTCAAGTAATTATGACTGGAATAAAGTTGGACTAAAATTATATAAGAATTATGAGCTAATTTTATCAACATCACATGCAGTTAAATGAAAGTAGGGGAGTTCATGACTGACTTAACTGTAATCATTCTTACGAAGAATGAAGAGGTTAATCTGATCAAGTGTGTTTCGTCTCTTCAAGATTTAGCAAAGCGTATTGTCGTCATTGATAGCTACAGTACGGACAGAACGGAAGAAATTTGTAGAGAATTGAAGATAGATTTTTATCAACATGAGTTTACAGATCACGCTTCTCAATTCAATTGGGCTCTTGATAATGTTGATATTAATACACAATGGTCTATGAGAATGGACGCAGATGAAGAATTAACGGTGGATTTATATTCAGAGATAAAGACAAAACTACATCAAATTAAAGAACCTGTAAACGGAATTATTTTAAAACGTCGTGTATATTTCTTAGGAAAATGGATTAAACATGGTGATGTGTATCCCCAATGCCTTCTAAGGATTTTCCGTACAGGAACTGCGATCTGTGAGCAAAAGTTAATGGACGAACACATTGTGCTCTTAAGTGGCACTTCAATTACTTTTGATAAAGATTTGATAGATAATAACACTAAGGATTTAGAATGGTGGACACAGAAACATAACTGGTACTCTGGGAAAGAGATGGAGGAATATTTAAGAGGAATCAAACGGATTGAGGAAGAAGAAGTTCATAATATTAAACCAACATTATTTAAAGGTCAGGCAGAACGGAAAAGATGGATCAAAGATACTATATATTACAAAATCCCCCTTTTTACTAGACCAGCATTGTATTTCTGCTATAGATATTTTATAAAATTAGGATTTTTAGATGGAAAGCAAGGTGTTATATTCCACTTTTTACAAGGGTTTTGGTACAGGTTTTTAGTTGATGCAAAAATATACGAGTATCGAAGAAAAACTAGCTCAGTGGAGCTAGCTCTTAAACAAAGTGGGAGTGAAAGAGTAAATGAAACAAAAAATAAGACTAGATCAATATAGCCAAGCTGATTTTTCTAGAGGAAGAAACGGCTTGGTTATTTTGCTATGGTGGTTCATTCAGGGAACGTTATTTCGATTCTCATTACACCCTATGTATAAATGGAGAAATTTTTTGCTGCGATTGTTTGGAGCTAAGGTTGGTAAAGGAGTACAAATTCGTTCCTCAGCCAAGTTCACTTATCCTTGGAAGGTAGAGATCGGTGATTTTTCCTGGATTGGAGACAATGTCGAGTTCTACAGCTTGGATCAAATAGCGGTCGGAAAGCACGTTGTTGTATCCCAGAAGAGTTATCTATGTACTGGCAGTCATGATATGAACGATCCGCGATTTGGATTAATTACCAAACCAATTCGCATTGAAGATGGCGCATGGATTGCTAGCGACGTCTTTCTATATCCTGGAGTCTCTATCGGTGAAATGGCAGTTGTCGCAGCTCGAAGTACGGTAACTAAATCTGTACCTGCTAATGAGGTCCATGCCGGATCACCGGCCAAATTTATTAAACATCGGTTTGAGGATTTGGGACAGACCATGTATACAGGAGAGGTTGTAGTATGAAGCCAAATGCAGTATTTGTGATTAACTATTTTCATCCGGATTATGCTTCGACGGGGCAGATACTTACTGATTTATGCAAGTATCTACAGAAGGATTTTAATATTACAGTAATTGCCGAACTGCCTCCGATGATGAGGGATTCTCAAGATACCTCCAAATATCAGTATGATCGGCTAGAGGATATTAACATTATTCGAATTCGCTTGCCTCAAGTGGATAAGGGAAATAAATTGAGTAGATTACGTTATATAGTGAGTTATTTTTTCAGCGCACTATACATATTGCTAAAGCAGAAAAAAATCGATTTTATATACACTATTTCTCAGCCACCTATATTGGGTGGACTTATAGGTTCCATAGGGAAAATACTCAAACGAACAAAGCATATATACAATGTACACGATTTTAATCCCGAACAAATTGAAGCCGTAGGCTTCAATAAGAACAAATTGCTTATTGAAGCTGCAAGGTGGTTAGATAAGTTGAATTGTCAGATTTCTGATCACGTCATCACTGTAGGACATGATATGCAAGATACACTCAGTCATAGATTTAACGATCGAAATGTCCCTGCGAATTCAGTTATTCATAATTGGACAGATGAGAAGGATATTACACCGTTGGATAAATCTCATCCTGAAGTAGCTAAATTCATAAATGAGCTGAATCTGACTAACAAATTCATCGTCATGTACTCTGGGAATATGGGACTGTATTATGATTTGGAAAATCTTATTCGATTCACAGATCAATTTAAGGATTGTGAGGATTTAGTGTTCTTGTTTATCGGTGAAGGGGCAGTAAAGAATAAGATGATGGAACACGTAACACAGCATCGCATACAGCAGGTTGAGTTTATCGGGTTTCAAGATAAATCAAGAATTAAATATTCACTTAATGCAGCTGATCTCCATCTGGTCGTCAATCAAAAGGGGATTAAAGGGGTATCCGTACCTAGTAAGATCTACGGTGTAATGGCAGCAGGTAAACCTGTTCTAGGAGTGCTTGAGGAAGGAAGTGAAGCTTACCGACTAGTAAAAGCAAGCGGTTGTGGCGAGCTTGTCGAACCTCAACAATATGAAGAGTTTGTGCAAGCTATAAAGAAAATGTACTTTATGGATCGAGCTCACTTAAAAGACATGGGTCGGCAAGGAAGAGTGTATCTGGATCAGCATCTACAAAGAGAGACAGCCATGGAAAAGTATCGTTATCTTCTAAACAATATAAGTTCTATCCACAATTCTAGACAAGAGGGAGCTGAGATGAACTTATGAAACTTGTTCTGTTATCCGGTGGTTCTGGTAAGAGGTTGTGGCCGTTATCCAATGATGCCAGGTCTAAACAGTTTTTAAAGGTACTGCAAGATAAAGATAACAACATGGTATCTATGGTACAGCGTGTGTGGTCACAGATCGAAAAAAATGGCCTAATAGAAGACAGCTATATAGCCACTAGCAAATCCCAGGTGGAAATTATGGAGAGCCAGGTCGGTCAAGGTGTTCCCATAATTATAGAGCCCGAACGAAGAGATACCTTCCCTGCAATCGCCCTAGCTGCAACTTATTTATATTCTGTCTCCGGTGTGTCGCTTGATGAGACCATAGCAATATTGCCAGTCGATCCTTATGTAGAGGATCGATTTTTTGATGTTGTTAAAGTGCTAGATAATACACTACTGGACTCAGAAGCTGATCTTGCTTTAATAGGTGTGAAGCCGACTTATCCATCTTCTAAATATGGTTATATTATTCCTTCAGAGGAATTGGAGAAGGAATATGTTACTGTTTCGAGATTTCAAGAAAAGCCGTCAGAACAGGAAGCAGAGTTTCTAATTGCTGAAAAGGCCTTATGGAATTGCGGAGTTTTTGCATTTAAGCTCGGTTATCTCATTTCATTACTAGTAGAGAAAGAGATACCCATTCATTACGAAGAGCTGGCGAAACAGTACAATAAATTGCCAAAGATCAGCTTCGACTATGAAGTAGTGGAGAATGCGAAGCGGATCGTTGCTGTTCCTTACGATGGTTACTGGAAGGATTTAGGTACATGGAACACCTTGACTGAGGAGATGGGCAGCTGCCAAATCGGAAAAGGGATTATAAGCGAAGATTCTGCTAACACGCATCTTATCAATGAGATGGATATTCCTGTTACGGTGCTGGGTATATCAAATGCAGTAGTCGCTGTTAGTCCTGATGGGATATTAGTAACCGACAAGCCTTCCAGTCCACGAATTAAAGATGTGGTCAATTTTGATCAGGGACCAATGTATGAAGAGAAGCATTGGGGCTGGTGCAGAATTCTTGATAGTCAAACGTATGCAGATGGAAATCGAGTTGTCACTAAAAAGATTAGTATTAAGACAGGAAAAAACCTGAGTTATGTACTTAGTACCGAACGTCAGGAAGTGTGGACGATTGTCAAAGGAGAAGCAGAATTCATCCACAATGGTAATTTAATGGTGATTAAGGAAGGGAATGTTCTTCATATTCCAGCTAAGACCATGCATGGATTAAGAGCAAAGAGTGAAGTTGAATTCATTGCGGTTCAGACAGGTCCAATTAATGGATTTGAAGATACGGTTGAGATATATAGAGAGTGGGCTGATATTGAACAACATTGCAGCAAGTAATGAATCATCGGTCATTATGTACTATATCTCTGATTATGGATATGGTCATGCTGCTAGAAGCATAGCTCTGATCCGCAGGCTCATGGAAAGAAATATAGGTGAAAATATCTTGCTTGTCATTTGCAGTGGACGTTCCTTGCCATTTATCAGAAAATCTCTTGCAATGTATGAACAGCAGATTGTCTATCGAAACACTCAACTGGATTTGGGCTATATCACGAAGCCTGGCTCAGTTGAGCTGGATTATTCTGAAATGAAAAATGGATATAAAGAATATATCAGGAGGTTTCCTACTCTTGTGAAGCAAGAGAAGGAATTTTTATCAATAACAAATGCTGATTTAGTTATTTCTGATATTTCGCCAATCCCATTTGTTGCTGCTGATTCGTTGAATATAACGTCAGTTGGTATATCTAATTTTACCTGGTACACAGCTTATCTTGAATTATTTGAGGACAGACAGTTAGATCCTTTATTCCAGGCATATTGTAAAATGGATTATTTCATTTCCCTTCCTGGAGCATATGAGCCCCCGTGGGGGAGGCAAGAAAGAGCCAAGGTAGGCTTTTATTCAAGGCAACTGATCAAGCATGAACTCAGTCGTATTAAACAGGAACTCAATCTCGAACGATTTGAAAAAGTGTTGTTTTTCACTGCTGGTTTAGGGATAGAAGGTTTGAAGGACTTGGAATTTCTTCGATTATGGAAGAATCCTAATGTGGCCTTCTTAGTCTCATCTACGATGTCAATCCGACAGGATAATATATTCCATATTCCAAAGGATTACCTGGAATCACAGCATTACGTTGCTGCAGCAGACTATGTAATAACAAAGCCGGGATGGAGTACCATTAGCGAAGCTATTCTCTTTGAGAAACCATTAATGTTAATTAGACGGTCAGGAATGAGAGAAGATACTAATTTGATCACCGCTTTAGTAGATCAAGGAAGCAATTCATTGGAAATATCCAATTGGGAGGAATTTATTGAACTAGATGCTTCCTACTATGAAATTAATAAGAGGGATAATCTTAACCCAGACAACATAAATATTAAGATAAATCATTACCTAGATGACATTTGTCTCATATTTGATAGGTTATTAATAAGGGAATGGAAGGGAGAACCAATATGAATATTACCGTCATCGGTACCGGATATGTTGGTTTGGTATCAGGGGTATGTTTCTCGGATATCGGTAACCATGTTATATGTGTCGATAATAACCCTGCTAAGGTCGAAATGCTGGAACGTGGTGAAGTTCCGATATATGAACCTGGGCTTAAAGAACTCATAGACAAGAACAAGGCAGCCGGAAGGCTGTCTTTTACTTTTGATACGCAAACGGCGGTTCAGGCATCGGATCTGATCATCCTGGCCGTGGGAACTCCATCATTACCGAATGGAGAAGCGAACCTGCAATATATCGAACAGGCAGCTCGTGAAGTAGCCCTTGCGATGAACGGACGCAAGATTGTAGCTACGAAGAGTACAGTGCCAGTAGGTACGAATGAACGTATTAAGCATATCATCTCTGAGTATAGTCAGCATCCATTCTCTATTGCTTCTCTGCCAGAATTCCTTAGAGAAGGCACGGCGATCTGGGATACGATGAATCCGGATCGTATCGTCATTGGTAGTGAGGATGAAGAGACGGCAGATACACTGAGTGCTCTTCATGCTCCACTCACGGATAATATCATTACCACCGATATCCGATCCGCAGAGATGATTAAGTATGCCTCGAATGCATTTCTTGCGACCAAGATCTCCTTCATTAATGAGATTGCAAATATCTGTGAGAAGGTAGGAGCCGATGTTACCCGAGTTGCCGAAGGGATGGGGTATGACCGTCGAATCGGAAGCTCCTTCTTGAAAGCAGGGATCGGGTATGGAGGTTCTTGCTTCCCTAAGGATACTCAGGCGCTTATTCAAATTGCGGGTAATGTAGATTATGAATTCAAGCTCTTGAAATCCGTAGTTGAAGTGAACAAGGATCAGCGGTTTAATATTATTCACAAGCTGCAGCTAGCCCTCGGTTCTCTGACAGGGAAGCGGATTGGGATCTGGGGACTCGCATTTAAACCCAATACGGATGACATTCGTGATGCGCCTGCGATTGAGATCATTCAGGAACTGGTTCGTGCAGGTGCTTCGGTATACGCATATGATCCTGTAGCTACAGAAAATTTCCGGCGTGAAGTAGATAGTGACTCTATCTATTGGTGTGATGATGCTCAATCTGCTGCAAAAGACAGTGATGCCTTATGCTTGCTCACGGAATGGCAGGAATTCGGTGAAGTGGATCTGACCGAGTTAGCCAGATCGATGAATCGGCCAATACTGATTGATGGTCGAAATGTATATGATCCTGAGAAGGTGAAGGAAGCCTCATTTATTTACTATTCTGTCGGACGTCCGAATGCGGACAATATTTCAGATTCTTATACTACAGCTATGTCCTAGGGCATAGCTGTCTTTTTTTGCTTTATTGACTTCTCACTTCATGAAAGAAAGGTATGGCTCATATGAAACGTTGGTTAAAGATTAGTCTCGGCGGAGTCGCTGCTATTGTCACTGTCGGTGTAGGTTTCGTGTGGTATATGTATGCTTCCCTTGAGACTACAGCGAATACAATCTATGAACCGCGTGAAGCGGTAATACCCGTTACCGATATCGGTGGGGGGCAGGAGTCTGCTCCGGCTGTACAGCCTAAGGTAGAGAAGATTAAGGAAGTAGATCCCTTCTCCGTGTTGCTGCTAGGTGTGGATGAGAGAGCCAATGATGCGGGCAGATCAGATACAATCATTGTTCTGACGGTGAATCCACAGAAGCAATCCATTCAGATGTTTAATATTCCAAGGGATACGAGAACCGAAATCGTAGGCAGAGGTTCAGTAGATAAGATTAATCACGCGTACGCGTTCGGTGGGGTAAACATGTCGATACAAACGGTAGAACAATTCCTTGACGTTCCTATTGATTATTATGTCAAATTAAATATGGAAGGGTTCGTATCGGTTATTGACTTATTGGGTGGTGTTGAGGTGAACAATCCATTCGAATTTAATATGGGTGACAAGAAATTTGTGGAAGGGCCAATTACACTATCAGGCGAAGAAGCTCTACTCTACTCCCGTATGCGATATGATGACCCACGTGGCGACCTTGGAAGGAATACAAGACAGCAGGAGATTGTTCAAGAGCTGATGAAGAATGCACTTCAGGTATCGAGTGTTATGCAGATCCAGAACATCCTGGATGAAGTCGGGGGAAATGTGAAGACCGATATTACATTTGATGAAATGAAGAAATTTGTGTTGGAATATGCAAGTAGCCTGAAGAAGATCGACACCATGGAGATTCAGGGACATGGGCAGCGAATTAACGGGATCTACTATTATATTGTGGATGAGCAAGAGAAACAGAGGGTGACTGCAGCGATAAAAGAGCATATGGATGAGGCAGAACCGTCTTGAGCAGAGCTGAGCGAAGACAGGATCATAAAAAGAAGCAAAGAAAGCGGGTCCTTCTAGCCCTCTTCCTGCTATTCTGGATTCTGTTCATTCTGTTCATGTCCACTAGGACGTATCAGCAGCAGACCATTCGCCCTCTTCTCATCCAAACCGTTCAGAAGCTGAATATTGATTTCGAGTTGCCTGATATCCGAATCAGCTATGGAGGTCATACCAATTCGCTCCGCAATAATCCATACGGCTTCACGGAGTTCGTATTCCGCAAATGTGCTCACATGTTCGTGTATGGTATCTTAACGCTGGCAGCTCATATGATTCTGAAAAAGCGGTGGGGACCTACCCTTACAGTCTATTGGGTACCGTTGGTCATTACCTTACTGATTGCGAGCGCTGATGAGTTTCTGCAGCGATTCTCCGCAGGCAGGACATCCTCCTTCGATGATGTTCTGCTGGACTTGACCGGGGGCTGTATTGCTATTCTTCTATATGTATTGTTTCAGTATGTGCGGCACAAAAGGAAGGTCTAAAGCCTCTTCCTCTCTCATACCTTGAGTTACAAGGGACAAGAGAGGAGGAGGCTTATTTGATGTTGCGCAAACGACGGGCAAATGGTCTGCTTAAGATCGTGGCTACCTTACTAATTGTGGGTCTGTTGGCTCTGCTCTTCTTCAGTATTCAAGGGGTTATGAAGTCGAATGAAGAAGAGGATGCGCGTAAAGTGATTGAACAATTCTATACATATGAGCAAGAGGGAGATTTCGGGAGCTCATGGGAGCTGTTTCATTCTCTGCTGCAGGAACGATATAAGAAGCCGGACTACGTCCAGACCAGGGCCCATGTGTTCATGCAGCATTTTGGCACCAATACCTTTAAATATGAAGTATCTGAACCCGAGAGGCTGTTTGATGTTCAGCTCATTGAAGGAAAAGAAGCGTTGGCCGAAGTCTATCAATTCACCGTCACCCAGATCTATCATTCTTCCTTCGGTAACTTTAAGATGGTACAGCCCGTATATGCTTCACAGGAGTCCGGAGAATGGCGCGTACTATGGTCGTTTGATAAGGCACAAGAGTTCTAATCTGGATTCGTATTTAATGGGAAAAAGCACCTTATTGCCAAGAGCCTGTCCTCTCTTAGCAATGAGGTGCTTTTTGTCGTGTGCTCGTACATAGGCGTAAGACAAATATTCTTACAATTTGTCCTATTTCTGCAGAACCATGCGTACAATAAAGTAGGTCAAGACCGGAGCCCCAGCGATAACAGCGACCGGCACCACGGAGATCGTTCTTGATGCGCTTCTCCTTAGTTTACGAATCGTTCTTTTCAACACACGTTCCCCCTAGAAAAAAATGTACTACAATACAAATTGTATCACTGAGTGTCCTGCTCTGTGAATGTTTATGACATGTTTTTCATGAAAAAAAGTGAAAACATCTATTTATTAAGCGTTTTCCTGCCCTTTTCCTGGTTAAATATCTAATAACCCTCAAAAATTCTTGACAAAAATATGGGACTCTATTATGTTCAAGATACAATTTGTATCGAAAAGAATCGATTTATGCGGTTGGCTATGGAATGCCCCAGAAGTTGGTTTCACAGGTAATGAAACTATGTGTCTTTATGAATGGAGGACGGCTGAAGTGATCGTGACAAGTCGATTTTATTGTGTCGCCTGTGGGAGGATATTGTCGGTAGACACGGAATATCCAATGGAGTCGAGAGGAATAGAAGAGGCCAAAGTCTCAGGTAGTCTATCATATGAACAGTCCATTTCCAGGATGAAAGACCTTCCCCATATCATACCTAATCAGGTCTTCCGGACCGGATTCTACAGAAATGAAATGCCCTTGGGCTACTGTATCTGCTGCCAGAACGGTGAAGAGACTGTGGAAGAGCAGCAGGAGGCCGCTCCCGCTGCAGAGGAGGAACATTCGCCGTCTCCCGAAGCAGAGCAAGCGGAACAGAATTGCTTCATTCCCTCGAATACACGGGACAGGTTCTCACAGATTATGTTACACTAGGCACGAAGCTTATGAGTGAGAATCCATGCTCGAATCACGATTCGAGCATGATCAAGAGGGAGTGAACTATGACATGCACCAGGAACCTGTCGTTCGTATGCAAGGTGTAAGTAAGGTCATTTCTTCCCGCCATCTCGTGCAAGACCTGACTCTGGATATTTATCCAGGCCAGGTCTTTGGTTTTTTAGGGCCCAATGGCGCGGGGAAGACGACCACAATCCGCATGATGGTTGGTTTGATGTCTATTAGTAGAGGGGACATCTTCATTGCCGGTCACAGTGTGAAGACGCAGTTTGAGGATGCTATCCGTGAGGTTGGCGCTATTGTAGAGAATCCGGAGATGTACAAGTTCCTGACGGGCTACCAGAACCTGGTTCATTTTGCCCGAATGTCACCGGGTGTGACCAAAGAGAGAATCCAGGAAGCGATTGAGCTCGTTGGCCTCCGTGACCGGATTCATGACAAGGTCAAGACTTACTCGCTCGGTATGCGTCAGCGCCTTGGCGTCGCACAAGCCATTCTGCATCGTCCGAAGCTGCTCGTGCTGGACGAGCCGACGAATGGATTAGACCCGCAGGGTATTCGCGAGCTGAGGGATTATTTGCGCAAGCTCACGCTTACTGAAGGGACGACCGTCTTCGTATCGAGTCATTTGCTGTCCGAGATGGAGCTGATGTGTGATACGGTCGCGGTGATTCAGGATGGGAAGCTGATTGATGTTCGGCAGCTGAGACCGGAGAGTGGAGCTCTTGAAGTCCTAGAATATACGTTTGAGGTAAGTGATCCCGAGGCGGCATTTCAGCTCGCTGGACAGGGACGTACTGAGGGCCCGGTGCTGAGCATATCTTGTACTAGAGATGAAGCCGCCGAGCTGAATGCAAGACTGGTCCAACATGACATTAAGGTGTATGGTATTCGGGCACGAACCAGCTCCCTGGAAGATCAGTTCCTGGCCATGACGGGAGGTGAGCGTCCATGAGTAACTTTCTAATGCTGGTACATAATGAGAATATGAAGATCTATCGCCGTGTACGGACTTGGGTGATGCTCGGGATTATTATTGTGATGTCGATCCTGATTCCTTATCTGCTGTCCAGCACAGGGGGCGGCGCCTCGACCTACTATTGGGAAGGCGCCATGCTGACCGTGTCGTTCATCAGCTTCCTGAATACGATCTTTGCGGTCGTCATTGCGGCAGATTCGGTGGCAGGTGAATTCTCTTGGGGTACGATTAAGCTGCTGCTGATTCGTCCGTGGACCCGGAGCAAGATTCTGGCTTCCAAATATGTATCGGTGCTGCTATTTAGTCTGCTGACGACCTTGCTGATGACAGGGTTATCGCTCCTTACTTCCTCGGTGCTGATGTCTACAGAGACGGTTGTGTCACAGATGCCGGGTGATTACACGCCTGCAGGCTATGCGCTCATCAGCTGGCTGTATGAATATGTGGACTTGTTTATCACCTTGGCGATCGCCTTCATGGTATCCACCGTATTCAGATCTGGAGCTCTTGCTATCGGGTTGTCTCTATTTATCTTGTTCACTCAAGGGATCTTCGGATTAATCTTCGATCCGGAACGGTATTCCTGGGCGAAATATATTCTGTTCACCAATATGGACCTTGGTCAATATATGTTCGGTTCGAGTGACAGTGTAATGAGTCTGGGCTTCTCCATTACAGTGCTTGCTGTTTATTATGTTCTATTTATGGGTATTGCCTGGTATGTCTTTCACAAGAGAGACGTGGCAGCCTAGAATAGAAGAGTCTTGTCATTCGATTAGGACCCCTTCATTTGCTATAATGTCTAGGAGTGCGGTGTGAGAGGATGTTGCATAACTCGTTATGTGACTTACATATTTACCATTAGAAATAGACATGAATGGAGGAAGTGAACTTGGCTCAAACCAACAGGTTTTTCCGATTCTGTATCGGTATAATCCTGATCCTGCTTGTTATCTTCTTGGGTGACAAGGTCAAATTTATTTTTAATCCGCTGATTTCTTTACTCAGCGTAATCTTAGTGCCGGCGATGCTGGCAGGATTCTTCTACTATCTGCTAAGGCCGCTCGTTGAGCTGATGCATAAACGAAGAGTCAATCGGACGCTCGCCATTTTCCTCATCTACCTGGTATTCGGTCTGATTATGGCTGGATTTATTATCGGGATCTGGCCGTCGCTGCGGGAGCAGTTCCTCGCGTTCATTGAGAATGCGCCGAATTTGATTAAAATGCTGACTGAGCAGGTTCAGGAGCTGGAAGAGAGTGGAATGCTGGCACAGTTCCTGCCGGAGGGAAGCAACATATTATCCCGGATCACAGAAGTCATTGATCAAGGGTTTACCGTGCTGACCGATTACATGTCTGGTGTAGTCTCCTTCTTCTCCAGCTTCATTATGGTGTTGTTTGTTACTCCGATTATTCTCTACTTCATGCTGAAGGAAGGCGGGAAATTCGGGGAGAGGATTGTAGGCTTCATGCCGAAGCGTTTCCGTGACGAGGGTACAGCTCTGATGGATGAGATCGACAGCTCTCTCAGTGGATTCATCGTTGGACGTGTCATCATCAATGTGGCGCTTGGCGTACTGATGTATATCGGATTTCTGTTTATCGATTTGCCATATGCCTTGCTGCTGACCGTGATCGCGGTCATTATGAACTTTATCCCCTTCATCGGGGCGTTCTTGTCATCGGTGCCAATTGTGATCATTGCCTTTATCCAATCTCCTTCGATGGCGATCTGGGCACTGATTATTATCCTTGCTGCACAGCAAATTCAGGATAACCTGCTGGCGCCTTATATCTTCAACAAATCGCTCGATATCCATCCGATCACGACGATTGTTGTGGTGCTTGTGGGTGGCGATATTGCAGGCTTGATGGGGGTTATTCTTGCCATTCCGTTCTATATGACGCTGAAGATTGTGATTACCAAGGTGTATCATATCTTCTTCAAGGACAAATGGGAGAAGGCATAGCCTTACAGCGCCGGTGTCTGTATTATATTAATAAAACCAATAAGGCCCGCAGGTCTGTCACGAACAGACATGCGGCCTTATCTATTATATAGTAACGAATTACTCTGCGAGTGCGGCTTCCTCTTCGCCGTTTGCGGTATTCAGAGGTTCTCTAGGAATAACAGCGACCTTCAGGAAGCGGTTCTTCTCTGCCTCCAGCAGAACGAAGGTAAGTCCTTCATATTCGTATTCTTCTTGTTCATTCATTTCGGGCTGATGACTGTACAGCCACCCTCCAATCGTATCCCATTCGGTTGTGTCCAGGGAGGAGAGGAGTAGATCATTCACCTTGGACAAGGATACCTTCCCGTTAAATATAATGTAGTTCTCATCCACGAACTGGATTTCTTCTTCCTCATCGGCGTCGAATTCATCCCGAATCTCTCCGACGATCTGCTCCAGCACGTCTTCGATCGTGACCATACCCGAGGTTCCGCCATATTCATCAACCAGGATCGCAATATGATTGCCTTCCTGCTGCATCTTGTGAAGCAGTTCTTTGACCGGAGTTGTTTCGTGAACTGCAGGAATCGGATGGATGAGGCCGGCAATGTCAATGTCGGAGGAGTTGCCTCCGTAATACTCCAGGAAAAATTGCTTCGTATTAATGATGCCGATAATATCATCCTTATTCTCATTCACGACCGGGAACCGGGTGTACTGCTCTTCACGAATGATGGCGAGATTCTCATCAACGGATTTGTTGACGTACAAGCATACCATATCGGTTCGGGGAACCATGATTTCCTTAGCGAGCATTTCATCAAAAGCGAAGATCCGGCTTACATATCCAAATTCGCTCTGATTAATCTTGCCGCTCTCGAAGCTCTCATTAATAATAATCTGCAGCTCTTCCTCAGAATGAGCGTCTTCGTGCTCAGAAGCAGGCTTAACGCCAAACAGCTTCACAAGACCATTGGCAGAGCCGTTCAAGACGAAAATAAATGGGTACATGATTTTGTTAAACCAAATGATCGGTTTGGCGGTTAGCATCGCAACCGTTTCTGCTTTGCGAATGGCAACGGTCTTTGGTGCGAGTTCACCGACAACGACATGTAAGTAAGTAATCACCATAAAGGCGATTATGAAGGACAAGAATGATCCTACGGCCTCCGGTAATTGCATTCTTTCAAATAGCGGGTGCAGAATCTTCTCGATGGTCGGTTCCCCCAGCCATCCGAGTCCCAGCGAGGTAATCGTGATCCCCAGCTGACAGGCGGATAGATAGCCGTCCAGATTAGCAACCACCTGTCTAACGGCGGCGGCTCTTTTGTTCCCTTCTGCGATCAGTTGATCCAATCGACTCGTTCTTACACGTACAATCGCAAACTCTACTGCGACAAAAAATGCCGAAAAACCAATCAATACGGCCACTAGGACCAGGTATATCGCGTACCTACTACCTTCTTCCATTTCACATCTCTTCCTCTTCATGAATTTAAACTATAAAGCGAATCGAATTCAACAGATGAATCATGTATGAACTTGATTCAGTTTATCGAATATTATAGCTCAATTCAGAGCGCCTGAAAATACGCCCTAAAGTACAGTGAATGTCAAGTACTTTAATTACAAAGCTATTTTTGAGCGAAAATTCTATATTTTTTGGTTCTGACATGCATGTTTCTTGCAAAAATTTGTCACACTGTATAGATGACTCCGAATCCTTACATAAGAAGGGGGCTGGCATATGATTTGGCTGGTCATCGTGATACTGATCTTATTTTATTTCCTGCAAACCGTCCTCTTGTTTGTACTGGAGTATGAGAGACCGGCCAAGGCGGGAGTATGGATTCTAATCTCCATCTGCCTGCCTGTTATTGGAATAGCGCTCTATTTCCTGGCCGGCCGTCCCTACAAGCGAATGAGGAAGCATGTGAAGACGGAGGTGTGGGAACACATTCATCAGCATCTTGCTTCACAGACCACCGTCATAACGAAGGCAGAAGACATGCAGAGTGAGGTCTTTACATCACATACCCGGCTGTTCAACTTGTTGTCCCCTATTCCGAACAGTGCGATTACGGGCTGCAACCAAACGAAGTATTTTACAGAGGGTGAACCGCTGTTTGCGTCCCTGCTGCATGATATAGAGAAGGCGCAGCATCATATTCACATCCAGTTTTATATTTTTCGTGATGACATTATCGGCACCATGTTTCAGGATCTCCTCATTGAAAAAGCCAAGCTGGGCGTGAAAGTCAGCATCATCTGTGATGGATTCGGCAGCAAAACCCTGCCTAAGCCCTTCATTCAAAGAATGAAGAATGCGGGAATCGAGATTCATTTCTTCCTGCCGCCCGGCCTTGCGATGAAGCTTCGTAAGCTGAACTACCGCAACCATCGCAAGATTGTTGTCGTCGACGGTACGATCGGATATACCGGAGGAATGAATATCGGAGATGAATACCGGGGCCAATCGCAGAAAATGGGGTTCTGGCGGGATACGCACATGCGGATCAGCGGAGATGCCGTGTACTTCCTGCAGACAACCTTTCTCAAGGATTGGGAGATGGTATCGGGGCAGACCGTAGATGAGGAGCTCATTCCTTCCCTATTCCCTCCGCATGACTGCCAGGTCAATGAGCAGGTTCAGATTGTGGAGAGCGGGCCGGATGAGACGCGTCATCTGATTCAGGAGGTCTGCTTCAGTGCCATTACACAAGCGAACAAGCGGATCTATATTACAACGCCGTACTTCATACCGGACGATGCGCTCATGACTGCACTGAAGACAGCTGCTTATGCGGGTGTGGATGTACGCATTCTAATTCCGTATGAGGCGGACTACGCGATTGTGCTGCAGGCAACGCTGTCTTATGTAGAAGAGCTGCTGACGGCGGGAGTTCAGTTCTATCGTTATAAGAAAGGCTTCATTCACTCGAAGGTCATCGTCGTCGATGATTTGCTCGCTACGGTGGGCTCGGCCAACCTGGATATGCGCAGCTTCTACAGCAATTTTGAGCTGACGTCGGTCATGTATTCAAAGAGTGCGATCGATAGGCTGGTGCAGGATTTTGCAGGCGATCTTACGCATAGCATGAAGGTGGAATTAAGCACGTTTAGTCAGCGTTCAAAATTAGGCAAATCCACCGAAATCCTATGTAGGTTATTATCTCCTCTACTCTAAGGATTTGGGATGATTTCTGTCATAAAAACCTGCTTTCTATTCCATTATCTCGTCTTTGCTGACTCTTTTAGTGTTTTATGGATTCGGAGTATGGTATAATAAAGTCTCAGGTCATGTCTTGCGGACATAGAAAGCTTAAAAGAATAGGGGGGATTCTATGTCAAATATGACAACGAAGGAAATGATGCCGAGTCCGGGCAAACAGACGAAGGCAAACAGTTCTCCAATTAGCTTGAAGCTGCTGCAGCGTGCCATCATGATTGTGGTCGGCGCATCGCTTATGGCTATAGCTCTTGAGATTTTTCTAATTCCCAATGGCGTAATTGATGGTGGTATCACAGGGATATCCATCATGGTGTCACAGCTCTCCGGCCTGCCGCTTGGTGTATTGCTGACCTTGTTCAACCTGCCGTTTCTTCTAATTGGGTATAAGCAGATTGGCAAGACCTTTGCGGTATCTACACTGTTCGGCATTGTTATCATGTCGATCGGAACACATCTATTGCATCACGTTCAGGCGTTAACGCCGAATGAGCCGCTTCTGGGTGCTGTATTTGGCGGTGTTATCCTCGGCGTGGGGGTAGGACTCGTCATCCGTTCAGGAGGTTCTCTGGATGGGACGGAGATTGTTGCAATTCTGGTAAGTGGAAGATCTCCATTTTCGGTCGGACAGGTCGTACTGGTCATTAATGTGTTCATCTTCGTTATGGCAGGCTTCGTGTTTGGATGGCCAAACGCGATGTATTCCATGATTGCATATTATATTGCGATGAAGATGATTGACGTCACGATTGAAGGTTTGGATCAATCCAAGTCGGTATGGATCATTAGTGAGAAGTACCGGGATATCGGAGAAGCTCTTACAGATCGTCTTGGCCGCGGGGTTACATACCTGGATGGAGAAGGCGGATTCAGCGGGGATGAGAAGAAGGTGATCTTCGTCGTCATTACGCGTCTGGAGGAAGCCAAGCTGAAGAGCATCGTAGAGGACTGGGATCCACAGGCCTTTGTAGCGATTGGTAATATTCATGATGTAAAAGGCGGACGTTTCAAGAAAAAAGGCATTCATTAGCGAGCGATTCGTTCGACTATGGGTATTTGTATAAAGAACCCGGTATTCCTAAGATGTTTAGGAGTACCGGGTATTTTATTATGCGCGGAAGGAAGCTATCCGGTGTACGGGATACGTGATATACACACTTTTTGTGCTGTTGTTATCTACTTCTTATTCTTCAGGTGCTTCAATACATTCTCCAGTGGCTGCGGCGGCAGAGCGGAGAGGAGATCGCCTTTTTCGGCCAAGCGGGCGCCAATATTGAGCAAATGGAAGTCCTTCGGACGTACGTCTGCTGCTACCTCATCCCATAAGAGAGGCGTTGAAACGGAGGCGTGTTCCCTGGCGCGTGGAGTGTAGGGGGCGGCCAAGGTTTTACCACCATAATGCTGGAGATAATCAAAATATATCTTGTTGCCCCGATCCTTCTTTAGCCGTTCCAATGTGAATAAGTCTGGATGCTTCTGGCACACGTACATGCCGACAAAATGACCAAGCGTCCGAAGCTCCTCGAACGTAATCCCGCTCTGGATGGGCACAATAATCTGCACACCTGTAGCGCCCGACGTCTTGGGTACGGATTGAATGCCAAGTGAACTTAGGGTCTGCCCGACGATGTGCGCGGCTTCCATTATTCGGGGTTCTTCGGGCAGGCTGGGGTCGAGATCAATCATCCATTCGCAGGGCAGCTTACTGCCTGCATAATGAAGCGAAGGATGAAACTCAAGCGCGGCAAGGTTGCCAAGCCATAGAAGGACTGGAAGGTCCTCCATCACAATATAATTGATCCCTTCGTGAACGGCTGTCTTGACATAGGGAGGGAGGGGCTCAGGCGCATTTTTTTGATAAAAAAATTCTCCATGAATCCCATGCGGATACCGGATCGTCGTGAGCAGGCGGTTCCTGCAGTATTTCAGCAGATAGGGGGAGAGCTCTGCCAGCTTCTGCAAATACATGGCTTTGGTAACGCCGGCTTCAGGCCAGAGCGGCTTGTCTGGATTCGTAATCGTAATATCCTGTCCTTCAATTTGAATCGTGCCCTTGATCGAACGCGGCATAGGTCAGCTCTCCTCCTTCTGTGATACTTGGCATTCTGCTGCAGGGACGTGAGGGGCGAGGCTCTCTATTGTAGGGTGGCGCATCGTTCCGCCGGGTGTCCATTCGAGAAAGGTAACACGTACGACCAGCTTGGGCTGTATCCACAGTGCCCCTTGATTTCTACCCGGTACATTGACAAAAGGCATACGCTGTACACCCATGCTCAGCACTTGTTCGGTAAGGGTCCGCCAGTCCTGCACTGTAAATCTGCCGGTTCCGGCATGTCCGATATACTCCAGCTCTCCCTGTTGGTTATACAGACCAAGCAGAAGAGAATTAACGACCTTGTCTCTGAATGTAACGCCGCCAATAACGGCATACAAATCTCCGTTCTTCTTGCGTTTCTGCCACCGATTATCTTTGCCGTCTAGAGCGTAGGTACTGTTCAGATCCTTGACGACGACACCTTCGAGCTGCTGTGCTTTGGCTGCTTCAAACAAGGCATTGCCATCCGGAAAATTCTGTACCAGCTGAACCTGCGGATGAGGCTTGATCATCTCAGCGAGCAGCTGCTGCCGCACCGACAGGGGCCTATCCATTACCCATACTCCATTCAGGTACAGGATATCGAAGACCATGTAGGTAACCGGAACGCTCTTCAGGCCTTGCCGGATACTGCGCTCGCTTCGAAGACTGTCTCGTCTCATGATCTCATGAAAAGACGGCTTGCCCTCTCTGAATGCAATCAGCTCTCCATCGAGGATAAAAGAAGAAGCGGATGAATAGACATCCGCTAGTGTGAATTCGGGATACTGCAGGGTTCGGTCATTCCGTTTGCGATTAATGAGCTTCACTTCATGCCCGTCATAATACGTTAGCATGCGGACACCGTCCCATTTCACCTGGGCAATCCAGGGAGGGCCGACAGGAAAAAGATTCGTTCGGATCGGTTCGAAAGGAATGACCGGCTTAAGTTCCATGCACCTGCTTCTCCTTTAATACTGAAATTATTTATGATTGATAGGTCAAACGAATGCCAATACCAAATGGATCGGTAACATAGCCTTCTGAATCCTGAGTAGTTACGTTATATCCGCCGGACTGAAGACGCAGCAGCGTATCGTCGAACGCTTCTTTATCCTCAAATAAGATGGTGAAATAATCGATTCCTACCGCATCGTGAGGGGTAGCCGGAGCATTCTGTCCCGCCCAAATATTAAGTCCGATATGATGGTGATACCCGCCGGCCGACACGAATACGGCCTGAAAGCGCGGATCATCCAGCACGATATCAAACCCGAGCAGCTTGTTGTAGAATTCGCGGGCTGCCGGGAGGCTGGATATATGAAAATGCACATGACCGATAACGGTGTCTGCAGGCAGTCCTATAAACGGTTTGTCGCCCGCCAGCGCGAGCAGTCCGTGAACATCGACAGGATCGGTTCCCATAATATAATGATTGTTCGCATCGCGGCGCCATACACTTCGTGGCCGGTCAGCATAAATCTCAATGCCGTGCCCGTCCGGGTCATTAATATAGAGTGCTTCACTAACACTGTGATCGCCTTGCCCAATTTCAATTCCGCTGTCGATCAGGTGGCGAAGCGCAAGGCCCAGAGACTCACGGTCCGGCAGAAGAATTGCATAGTGGTACAGTCCAGCGTGGCTTCTTGGGCGGATCGGCTTGGCATCCGCAAGCTCTTCCAGTATGACAAGTGAGCGCACGCCGTCACTGGTCAGTACAGCCTGATTCCCTTGTTGAGACAGCACCTTGAGTCCTACGACCCGTTCATAAAAATCAATAGAGCGTGTAAGCTCGCTGACGCGAAGCTTCACTTCACCGAGTGTCGTTGCGGGATGAATAGAGTATGTCATATTTGTAATTGCCTCCTTGATCATGTCCATAGATGGAGTGGTTAAAAAACTAAAATTACTAACCTACACTAAGTTACTTTATGTAAGTTAGTATATAGTGTACCCTTGGACGCGTCAATGGTAAGCGAGATCGTTCAAGCCTTTCTAATTGCGACTCCCACCATACTGGTTAACCTCTCTACATAACCATGCAGGATGTTAGCATCCTACAATTTGAAAGTATCAGATGCAGCATTTCCGTATCCAGCAGCTGTGCTGAATATCCCAGGACCCGAGTAATCTGCCTGTGGAACTGGAAACTGCTTTAAGCTCCGGTCTCTTTCTTTTTGGCGGTTTTTCGCTTTGTTGTCTTTGGCTTGACAACGGGTTCATCGCGATTGTTGTCTTCTGCGGAGGCGGCCTTTTTACGAGTCGTCCGTTTCTTGGCAGGCTTGGCCGGTCCTGGATCGGTAACAATCGGCGGCTGCTGCTGCGTGGCCTCAATACTAGCTTGAAGCGCAGCCATAAGATCGACGACATTCGCTTCCGGCTTGGCTGGAGCAATCTTGTACTCTTCGCCTGCGACTTTATGATTAATGAGTTCAAGCAGTCTTTCACGATAATCGTCAGTATATTTCTCCGGGTCGAATGGCGTACTAAGCTGATCGATCAGCAGCTTGGCCATGGTCAGCTCCTTGTCGTTCACGGCAATATTCTCGGGCAGATTAGGCACCTGGGATACAGGACGGATCTCATCAGGGTAGAAGATCGTTTCAATGGCAAGGCAATCCTCAAGCACCCGAATGGCCGCAAGGCTGCTCTTTGAACGGATGGAGATCTTGGCAATTCCGATCTTGCCAGTTTCACGCATAGCCGTCATCAGCAGCTGGTACGCATTACCTCCGGACTGATCAGGAGATAAATAGTAGGTCTTCTGAAAATAAATCGGATCAATATCCGTTAAATTCACAAAATCCAGTATCGAAATGTTCTTATTGGCCTGCTCAGACAGCTGATCGAGCTCATCCTTCTCGAACAGCACGAATTTTCCCTTCTCATATTCGTATCCCTTCGTAATCTCCTCCCATTTGACTTCAACCTCACAGGATGGACATTTACGAATATAGCTGAGCGGACTGCCGCATTCGGTATGAATGTATCGCATCGAAATATCCTTGTCCTCCGTAGCAGAGAACATTTTGACAGGGACGTGAACCAGTCCGAAGCTGATGGCTCCTTTCCAAACGGTATGCATGACGATCCCTCCTTCAAATAATCTGTAGTATGATCTTTCTTCATATTATGGGCAAAAAAAGACGTTTGTAATCTTATTCATGGAACGTGAAGAGTTGCTTAGTCAGAGTCAGAGAAATGATGCATGATTGTTGCTCCATCCGGACATATTACGGATTAAAAAGGGCGAAGGAGAGAAGACATGTCCAGAACAAGTGATATGTACGAGCCGGACAGAAGAGACAGGGTGAATGGAGATGCAGCTGGATCAGATCGATTCTGGGATGCACTCAGCGGCACGGATATGCTCGCAGCCGATATGGTGGACTGGGAAGAGGTCACCACGCCGGAAGCAAGAGATGAAGAGAGTGTAGAAGAGACGGCATTTGACGTGGATCGTATGGTGAACGAAGGCCTGGGCGGTGGACAGGTCACTGACGACAATGGTTATATCGGAGACAGCACTTCAGATGCATTATTTGATGAGCATGAGCTGGAGATTAATGAGGAAGAAGGAGACCTATAACATGATGGATGCAAACCGTGCAAAAGCGATTTATGAAGCGAAGGAAAATATCTCGGTCAAGCTGGATGGTGAACAGCCTATATGGATTGAGCATGTGGATGTAGAAAACCAAATGGCAACCGTGCAGATCGGCAACAACCCGCTGGAGACGCATACGGTGCGAGTGGATCGTTTGGTCGAGAGCTAATCATACGATAGTGAATATGCACCCGGGGTCTATGGTACCCCGGGTTTTGTGTGTCTTCCTTACCTTGCTTGGACAGATGGGGAACTATATAATGAGGTGAAGGATTTGCCCTGATAACTAGCGAATGGTTTGCTTACGATAGATCGAAAGAAGGTTAGCATATTGAAATACGAGCATCAGGAGTGGGTGTACCACTCCATTAGTGTACAGGATACGGAGCTGCTCGCTGCCCGTCTAGCCAAGCTCGCTGTGCCTGGCTCGGTTATCGCCCTTGATGGTGATCTGGGTGCAGGGAAGACGGCATTTTCCAAATATTTTGCACAGTATTTAGGTGTAGAGGGCGTTGTGAATAGTCCGACCTTTACATTGATTAAGGAATATGAAGGCAGACTTGCGTTATACCATATGGATGTCTACCGGATAACGCTTGACGAAGCCGAGGGACTTGGGCTGGATGAATATTTCTATGGCAGTGGAGTAAGCTTGATTGAATGGTCCAGCATTATCTCGGAGCTGCTGCCGGAGGAACATCTGCATATCCAGATGACGGTAACAGAGACGGGAGATCGTATCATTCGCCTGAATGGTTATGGCTCGCCGTACACGGATTGGTGCGAAGATTTGAAGAGAAGTGGAGTCGATTGAGGATGAAGGAAGAACGGAAGCCGCGTGAGCGGTTTTTGGCGTTGGATACGTCAACAGCGGTACTCGCTGCGGCATTAATGGAGAACGAGACGGTGCTCTCTGAGTCGAATTCACGTGCGGAGCGTAATCATGCCGTCCATGTGGTTCAGGCACTGGAGGATTTAATGAAAGAACAACATATAGAGCGATCTGAAATCGGCGGCATTGCCGTTGGAAT
Organism: Paenibacillus sp. TCA20; assembly: GCF_000732325.1. Taxonomy (GTDB): domain Bacteria; phylum Bacillota; class Bacilli; order Paenibacillales; family Paenibacillaceae; genus Paenibacillus; species Paenibacillus urinalis. The sequence continues at coordinate 186,855 of NZ_BBIW01000006.1, read as the reverse complement.
CGGACCTGGTTCCTACACCGGTATTCGCATCGCTGTTACAGCGGCGAAGACGCTGGCTTGGGCATGGGATGTGCCTGTTGCAGCTGTGTCCAGTCTGGAGGCACTTGCTTGGGGAGGGCTCGGTTCCTTCAAGGGCAACAAGGGCATCGAAGCAGCTGCAACAGATTCCGGAAATCCGGCTAAGTCAGAGCAGTCCAAATACTGGGTCGTTCCCCTGATGGATGCAAGAAGAGGACAGGCCTACACTGCATTGTTTGAAGGGTACGATGGTGATAAACCGGTGCACCGGTTTGAAGAGGATGGCATTCGGCTGGTCGAGCCATGGACACAGAAGCTTGCTGCGCAGTATGAGCAGACCGATGCTTCAGACCGGCCTGCTGGCATTATTTTTGCAGGGGACGTGTCGCAGCACGAAGAGACGATCGAGAAGCTGAGAGAACGTTTGTCTTGCGAGCTTGTGTTGATGCCGTATGACATGGAAGGAAGATATGTGGGCAAGCTGGGTTCGCTGAAGCTTAAGGCAGGTCAACACGATGATGTGCATACGCTCATACCGAATTACACACAGCTTGCGGAAGCAGAAGCGAATCTTCTACGCAAGGGATGAAGGGAGTCGTACGTTGAGGCATGGAGAGCAAGGAGCAGACCGGGCGGTTAGAATTTAGATTCATGAAGCTGGAGGACATTCCAGATGTACTCGTCATAGAGAAAGAGTGTTTTACCCTGCCGTGGACGGAAACGGCGTTCGTGAATGAGCTGACACAGAATCACTTTGCAAAATATATGATCATGGAACTGGACGGTCAGGCTATCGGCTATTGCGGAATGTGGACCATCGTGGATGAGGCCCATATTACGAATATTGCGGTGAGAGAAGCCTATCGTGGACGCCGGCTGGGCGAGAAGCTGCTCCATGAGATGATGAAGACGGCAGCTTACCTCGGCATGACGAGAATGACACTTGAAGTTCGGATATCTAATACCGTAGCCCAGAACCTATATAAGAAAAAAGGATTCAAGCCATCAGGACTTCGTAAGGGGTATTATTCCGATAATAATGAAGATGCGCTGATCATGTGGGCGGACTTGCCTGCCAGCATCGATCATGGTTCTGATGGTAAAGAGGAAGGAAGTTTAAAGGATTCATGACACATTCATCCGATACATTACAATCCAGTTATATACTTGCAGTTGAAACCAGTTGTGATGAGACCTCGGTATCTGTCGTCAAGGACGGCCGCGAGGTATTAGCAAATCTCATCTCCAGCCAGGTGGAGACGCACAAGGCGTTTGGCGGTGTCGTTCCGGAGGTGGCATCCCGCAAGCATGTTGAGGTCATCACACTAATGATCGAAGAGGCGATTGCCGCTTCGGGAGTGAAGCCGCAGGATCTATCAGCCATTGCAGTCACCCAGGGACCAGGTCTTGTCGGGGCACTGCTCGTTGGTATTGTTGCAGCGAAGACACTGGCGATGGCACTCGGCAAGCCGCTCATTGCAACCCATCATATTGCGGGGCATATCTATGCAAATCGTTTGATAGAGGAGCTGCAGTATCCAGCTATGTCATTGGTGGTGTCCGGAGGACATACGGAGCTGGTTCATATGGAAGCCGAAGGGAAATTTGAAGTGATTGGCCGGACTCGTGACGATGCGGTAGGCGAAGCCTATGATAAGGTGGCGCGAGCACTGGGGTGCCCGTATCCGGGAGGTCCCCATGTGGATCGTATGGCGCATGAGGCAGATCACGCTGTGACCCTGCCTAGAGTCTGGCTCGAGGCTGATTCCTATGATTTTAGCTTCAGCGGACTCAAATCCGCCGTGCTTAATGTGGTGAACCAGGCCTCCATGAAGAAGGAGACACTTGACCCGGCGGCGGTTGCCCGGGGGTTCCAGGAATCCGTTGTTGAGGTGCTGGTCGAAAAAGCCATTCGAGCCGTGCGTGCCTACAGTTCGAAGCAGCTTCTGTTAAGCGGAGGTGTCGCTGCAAACCGTGGTCTTCGTAAGGCGCTGGAAGAGCGCTGCGCCAAGGAAGGGATTCATCTGCTGATTCCACCAATGGAATATTGTACAGATAATGCAGCCATGATTGGGGCGGCAGCACATCTGAAATGGCAGCGAGGCGAGCTGGCCGGTCTTGATCTGCAGGCTCAGCCTGGATTGTCACTCGAAGCGTGGTCCGTTAAGTCTTAAGTGTGGTAAAGTTTATATAGAAGATATATAGAAGCTCATCCATCAATTTGGACGAGCTTCTTTGTATTTGTCGAGGAAATCATATTTCTTAACAACTATTTTCACCTTAAGAAAGGCATTTTGTATATAATGGATTTAACTAAAAATAGGGCGTGAATTTATATGGAGCGCAAATTAAATATTAAATCAATGATAGAATATTATATTGGCAACGGACAGTATCATCATTACTTGTCGATATCAGAACTTCGGTTGTTTACTGATCACATAAAGGAAGTATGTGATACACCTAATTATCTTAGAATTACTCCTTTCTATATTAATCAAAAGATTGACCGACAGATAGAATTTGAGGATATTATGTTTTATGTTGAGTTTAATGAATATTTTGATAATGATAAGTTAGAAAAACATATAGGTGAATGTGTTGGTAAAAACTATGAATTACTTAGTGAAGATGAACAGAGATTAGGTCACATCTTGTTTCCTTTGTGTAATACTAGTGACATAAATGCATTTCATAATGCGGTACAGAACTATTTGTATTTCTTATTTGAAGTCATTCCCAAAATGATGAGCGACAAGATTTTGAAATTAATTGATAACGAGGATATTGGTTTCGGTTATTTTTGTTTTGAGATTCATAGCCGCTAGAAGATGAGTGATACAACCAATGTATGTGACTACGATTTTTTTGTTGTTGAAGGGCGGGGAGTAGCATGGAGGATTTTACTGAACTATTAGTGCAACAGAAAGCAGAAAAAAACCACGGGCAGGAGATGTGTTTTCTTTAAAGTTGGAAGAGAATCTGTTCTATTATGGAAAAGTAATTAAAGTAGAACTAGAGAGTACTAACGTATTTCTTCGGGGATGGTATCTAATACACATATACGATCATCCTACGAAAACACGTATTGATCCATCTGAGAGGGGTTCAATTAATCAATCATTGATCATTCCGCCGATCGTAACAAATAACAAAGGTTGGATCGATGGATACTTCTTAACAGTTGATAACATACCTGTTACTAATACAGATTTATCAATTGATTATGGATTTTGGGATATAATACCGCCTATAAACAAAGCGAAGCCACTTGCGTGTGTAATCACGCCATGTGGTTTTTTCTTATGTCGAAATTAAACACAGCAATTACTCAAAAGTCGTAAAATGTCAATATGTGCACAAAATTATCCACATATCCGGAAGATTTTGGGGATAAATAGCAAAAGTCGAATTTGGACGTGTTTTCGAAAATGAATGAAAATAAACTCATCCAGCAACCATAAAATTGTGGATAATGTGGACAATTTAGTGGATAATATTGGTTTTTTCTATGAAACACCTACCATAACGCCAAAAAAACAGCCTCATCGGCTGTTTTAATGGATATATTATCCACTTTTGTTGTGGATAATGTTGTTAATTATTGGAATGCTGCAAATTGTGATCATAATTTGAAACCTTTTTTTATTCGGCTAAAGCTTCCCACTCTTCATAAGCAGTGCTGAGATTCGACTTTAATGTCTCAATATGCTGCTGAATCTCCTGCAGCTTCATGTAATCCTGATACACTTCAGGCTTGGCCATTTCGGCCTGCTGCTCATCAATCTGCTCCTCAAGGGTTGCAATCTGTACCTCCAGGCTGTCCAGCTTCCGCTGCCGGTTTCTTTCCTCACGCTTCGCCTGCTTCTCCGCCTGGAAGGTGGCAGCTCCGGATTTCTCCGGGGTTGTCTCTACCACAACGGTCTTATTGGCAGCCGCCTGCTGTTCAAGACGTTCCTGGGCAATCTCCTCAAGATCCTGTTTCTTCTGAACATAGTCATCATAATTTCCTAGGAAATGTTGTGTGCCGTCCGGATTCAATTCAATAATCTGCTCTGCCATCTTGTTCAGGAAGTAGCGGTCATGTGAGATGAACAGCAGGGTGCCTTCATAGTCGATCAGTGCAGACTCGAGCACTTCCTTGCTGAACAGATCCAGATGGTTCGTCGGCTCGTCCAGAATGAGGACGTTGGATTCCTGCAGCATCAGCTTGGCAAGCGAGACACGTGCTTTTTCCCCGCCGCTCAAGGAACTGATCTTCTTGGTCACATCATCTCCACTGAACAGGAAATTACCAAGCACGGTCCGAATTCGGGCTTCCTCCATGTGAGGATACTCGCTCCACAGCTCTTCAAGCACGGTGTTTTGCGGATTGAGTCCGGTCTGCTCCTGATCATAATAGCCTACCTTAATCTTGGTACCCCAGTTAATGGTCCCGGTTCGTGGATTCCTCTGTCCGGTGAGACATTTCAGTAATGTAGATTTGCCAATTCCGTTCGGCCCGATGAGGGCGACCGTCTCGCCGCGGCGCAGATCAAATGCGGCATGCTCGAACAGCGGCTTGCTCGGATCCTCGAAGCTTACGGAGAGGTCGCGAACCTGCAGTACCTCTTTGCCGGACATATAAGCGATATCAAATGAGAAGTGGGCTTTCTTCAGCTCGCCCTGCGGACGATCCAGACGGTCCATTTTCTCCAGTGCCTTGCGCCGGCTCTGCGCTCTCTTGGTCGTGGATGCACGGACGATATTTCGCTGTACAAAAGCTTCCATCTTCGCGATTTCATCCTGCTGCTTCTCATATTGCCTCAGCTGAGACTCGTACTCTGCGGCTTTGATCTCCATATAGCGGCTGTAATTGCCTGTATATTTTTTGGAGCGATGACGCTCGATTTCGACGATGCTCGTCACCAGCCGATCGAGAAAATACCGGTCATGGGATACGACAAGCAGTGCGCCGGAGTAACTGCGAAGATAGTCTTCGAGCCAGGTCAGTGTTTCGATATCCAGATGGTTCGTCGGCTCATCCAGCATGAGCAGATCCGGAGCCAGCAGCAATATTCGGGCAAGTGCCAATCTTGTCTTCTGACCGCCGCTAAGTGTAGATATCTTCGTGTCCGCAGGAAATTCGCCGAAGCCCATCCCGTGCAGCACGCTGCGAATTTTCGTCTCAATCTCGTAACCGCCCCGATCCTTGAACCAATCGGAACGTCTGGCGTATCGCTCCAGTAATTCTGCATATTTCTTCTCGTCTTCCATATATTTCGGATCTGAGATCTGCTGCTCCATGCGCCGAAGCTCGGCTTCTGCTTCAATGAGATCTGCAAATACCTTGCGCATCTCCTCCCAGATCGTCCCGTCTGATTCAAGACCGCTGTTCTGAGCGAGATATCCGAGCGTAGTTTCCTTCGCTTTGAAGATCTGCCCGCCGTCGTAGGACATTTCTCCTGCGAGAATCTTTAGCAGCGTAGATTTGCCTGCGCCGTTGACACCGACAAGTCCGATGCGTTCACGCTCTAATATTTGTAGGCTGACACCTTCTAGAATACTGTCAATGCCGTATCTTTTAATAATTCCACTAGCCTGAAAAAGCATGATGGTTCCTCCGTTAATGTAATCTTCGTTCTGTAGTGAATAGGGCTGTAAACATACTATTTCTAGTGTACATGAAAAAGGGAAGCTTTGCATCGCATAGAACAGGTTAAAACATTTAAACACCACGTTTTCTTCTGTCGATTCTCTCCTTGAGGCTTATAGTCTTTTCTTCGAATAGATGATAAACTAAAAAATGAAAAGAAAGCATGTAATCCATTTCATATGGCTTGAAATGAACTTCAGCCGAATCTGTTGTATATCTCACGGAAATGATGAATTTGAAACTATATATAGACGAGCTGTAATGATTGAATCTATATATCCATTTGATCAGACCTGCTCAGGGATTATGAAACGGATTTAAACTCTTTCATTCAACTTAACGAAGAATAGACTGGAAGGTGCGTAATTAATGGAGATGGACCCACAGCTCGGCCCCAAGAAGCAGCTTCGCTCCAAGATGCATCGGATTCGAGATGCCCTATCCATTGAAGCACGACTCCAAATCTCTGAGCAGCTCTGCCAACATGCGATTCATGAGATAGAGCAGCTGAGAGTACTTTCGAATAAGGACAGACTGGTCATCTTCTCTTATATTGCATACCGCAGTGAAGCCGATACTGCCTTGATCCTTAAGCATGGTTTTGAGCAGCAGGATATCGTGCTCGTACCAAGAGTAAACAAGGATTCCTCTCTAATGGAGCTTCGGCGAATTCAGGGAATGCAGGATGTTCAGCATGGCAGATGGGGAATTCTAGAACCTGCTGTCCACACGGAGGTATGGGAACGGGAGCGATGGACAGACATTGACCTCGTTATTGTGCCGGGACTTGCTTATGATCTTCAAGGCGGCCGGATCGGATACGGTGGTGGCTATTACGATCGGTTCGCTGGAGAGGTTCGTGCTAGAGTTCTTGCGTCCAAGTTGTCCGATAAGCAGGTGCCGGAGCAGATGACAAATCAGGTGACAGAGCCCGTATATACAGGGCTTGTACTGCCTGGACAGCTGCTTCCGGCAGGAGAGATCCCCATGGAGCCGCAGGACTTCAGATTGAACCTGCTGTTCACGGAGCACGGCGTATTACATATACAATGAACGAAGGAAAGTGATGAGTCATGAATATGAATTCAGGAGAAGGACAGGCGGGGAACAGTTCATTTACGCATTTTAATGAGCAGGGCCGTGCACGTATGGTGGATATATCCGGGAAGGCGGTAACCGCGAGGACAGCCGTTGCCGAATCCAGGCTCACGATGGCAGAGACCACACTGCAGGCGATCAAGGAAGGCCGAATCGGTAAAGGCGATGTGCTCGCCGTAGCTCAGGTGGCTGGGATTCAGGGTGCGAAGAGAACCTCGGACTGGATTCCAATGTGTCATCCGCTTCCGCTCACAGGTGTGAATATCTCCTTCAGCGATAATGGTGTGAATGAATTGTATATTGAAGTAACGGTGAAGACAGAAGGAAAAACCGGTGTGGAGATGGAAGCTTTAACAGCAGCATCTGCTGCCGCACTGACCATATATGATATGTGTAAGGCATTACAGAAAGATATGGTGATCGGGCCTACACAGCTCGTATCCAAAACAGGCGGTAAAAACGGAGATTATTATTCCAAATAGGGGGAAGGGTGATCTTATGTTGTGGAAGACAGCGATCCTGACGGCAAGTGACAAAGGAGCGCGAGGAGAACGGGAAGATACAAGTGCACAGGTCATCCGTGAACTAGTGGAGGAAGAGCTCGGCGGAGAAATTATCGAGTATCGGATCGTCCCTGATGAGCCGGATGAGATCATTGCGGCGCTTATTGAAATGACGGATTATTTTCATGCGGATCTTGTCCTTACGACAGGTGGAACTGAGCTTGCGATAAGGGATGTAACGCCAGAAGCGACACGCAGAATCATCGATCGTGAAGTTCCAGGAATGGCCGAAGCGATGCGAAGTACGGTGCTCCAGAAGAATCGGGCAGCCATGCTGTTCAGAGGGATCGTCGGCATTCGCGGGAGAACACTGATTGTGAATCTGCCGGGTACACCGAAGGGGGTTCATGAGAATCTTGCAGCGATTATGGATCAGCTTCCTGAAGCGCTGCTTATGGTTACAGGACAATTCAGACAACCGGATTTATAGTATAGATAGGACGTAAGGCTGAATAAGCTCATTTTTCCAGATTCTTGAGATATGGTCTATGTATGTGATTACAATTATGATATGATTCAAATCAGATAGACTTGGATTTTATTGGATACATATCCATACACAAGAAGGAGGAGCAGGAATGCCGAATATCGGACCTACAGGCTTTATTCTCATCGTCGTTGTTGCTTTGCTGCTGTTTGGACCTAATAAGCTGCCTGAGCTTGGACGGGCAGTGGGCAGAACCTTCCGGGAATTCAAGAATGGCGCACAGGAGATTATGTCAGATGACAGTTCTTCTTCCAGGAAGGAATCTGGCACGGCAGCATCGAAGATAGAGGAGACGAAGGCGACTACGGCGGAGGACAAGCGTCTGCCGGAATAACATGCCCATGACACTTTTTATGTACACAGAATGAAGCAGCACCCCTTCTCTTTTAGAAGGGTTTTGTTTTTTCTATCATGAGAGAGCAGAGAGGGAGTGTATTCAAGATGTCGGAACTCAAAGAGGGAATGTCGCTGGTAGATCACCTGGGGGAGCTTAGAAGACGTCTTGTTGCGGTGCTGGCCGTTTTTGTCCTGGGTCTGGTGGGTGGTTTCTTTGTCAGTGATCCGATCTACACCTATTTAACACAAGAGGGGCCGATCGCAAGTTATGATATTGAGCTTCATGCTTTGACCTTATGGGATGGACTTAGTATGTATATGAAGATTGCGCTGCTCTTTTCTTTAATCGTTACACTTCCCTTCACAGCCTATCAGGTGTGGAAATTTGTTAGTCCTGGTCTTAAGCCTCATGAACAGAAAGCCACGCTCCGCTACATACCTTATGTCTTTTTACTGTTTCTTGTGGGGATCGCGTTCTCCTATTTCGTTGTCTTTCCCATGGCTGTCGGTTTTACCAATAAGATCAATGTCAGCTTGGGCCTGGTAGAAACGTATGGTATGGCACAGTTTTTCACATTTATGTTCAATCTGATCCTTCCTATCTCGCTGCTGTTCGAGCTGCCCGTCATCGTCATGTTCCTGACTAAGCTGAGAATTATTAATCCACTTCGGCTCAAGAAAATGCGCAAAATTTCTTACTTCGTGCTGGTCATCATCGCTGTATTCGTTACTCCGCCTGATTTTATCTCGGATGTCATTGTAATTATTCCTCTGATTCTTCTTTATGAATTCAGTGTGTTCTTATCTGCAGTCGTCTACCGCAAGCAGCTCGAAGAGAAGGAAGAGTATGATGCGAAATATGTGAAGCTGGATTCGGGTGAGAAAGCTTAATTCTCCGGGCATATTTTAGACAGCGATGGATAGAATGGTAGAGGGCTTGCCAGCGGATGGACAAAACTTCATCTGAATTTATTCAAAAGGACTTGAAATCATTCTCTAATTTCAGTATCATGAAATTGGTTGTTAGCACTGACGACTGTCGAGTGCTAATAGGAAGTGCAACAACCGTAACATAGGTAACAATATTAATTAAGGAGGCTATTTTTCATGATCAGACCTTTAGGTGAACGCGTATTGGTAGAACCGATCGAACAAGAACAAACAACAGCTCTAGGAATCGTACTTCCGGATTCTGCTAAGGAAAAACCGCAAGAGGGCAAAATTATTGCTGTTGGCGCTGGAAGCTTGAAAGATGGAGTTCGTGTTCCTCTTGAAGTAAAAGAAGGCGACCGCGTAATCTTCTCCAAATATGCTGGCACAGAGATCAAATATGAAGGTAAAGAATATTTGATTATGAAAGAAAGCGACATTCACGCCATTCTTGGTTAATCCCCGGGATCGTGAATAAGTTTGAATTCAGCAGCTTACTCGTAATATTCGGTATTTGAACTTACACTTAATATGACCGCTCTTACGCGGCTGTACTTAGAATATGGTATATACATTATTAGGGAGGTTTTTCACCAATGGCAAAAGATATTAAATTCAGTGAAGACGCTCGCCGTTCCATGCTTCGTGGTGTGGACGCTTTGGCTAATGCAGTAAAAGTAACGCTCGGACCAAAAGGACGCAACGTCGTTCTTGAGAAAAAATTCGGCAGCCCGCTCATCACAAATGACGGTGTAACGATTGCAAAAGAAATCGAGCTGGAAGATGCATTCGAGAACATGGGTGCTCAGCTGGTTAAAGAAGTTGCAACCAAAACCAACGATGTAGCTGGTGATGGTACAACGACGGCAACTGTACTTGCTCAAGCGCTGATCACAGAAGGTCTGAAGAACGTAACTGCGGGCGCTAGCCCAATCGGTATCCGTAAAGGGATCGACAAAGCCGTTCGTGCAGCAGTAGAAGAACTGCGCAGCATTTCCAAGCCTGTTGAGAACAAGCAATCCATCGCTCAAGTTGCGGCAATCTCCGCAGCTGACGAAGAAGTAGGCGAACTGATCGCTGAAGCTATGGAAAAAGTGGGTAACGACGGTGTTATCACTGTTGAAGAATCCCGTGGATTCGAAACGGAGCTTGAAGTGGTTGAAGGTATGCAGTTCGACCGCGGATACATTTCTCCGTACATGATTACAGACACTGACAAAATGGAAGCTGTCCTCGACAATCCTTACATTTTGATCACTGATAAGAAGATCACAAACACGCAAGAAATCTTGCCTGTACTTGAGAAGATCGTTCAACAATCCAAACCACTTCTCTTGATCGCAGAAGACATCGAAGGCGAAGCGCAAGCGATGCTGATCGTGAACAAACTGCGCGGTACATTCAATGCAGTAGCAGTTAAAGCTCCTGGATTCGGTGACCGTCGTAAAGCCATGCTGCAAGATATCGCTGCTCTGACTGGCGGCCAAGTGATCACAGAAGAACTGGGTCTTGACCTGAAAACAGCTTCTATCGATCAACTGGGTACAGCTCGTCAAGTACGTGTTACTAAAGAAAACACAATCATCGTTGACGGTGCAGGAAGCAAAGAAGACATCGATGCACGTGTTAAACAAATTCGTTCCCAATTGGAAGAAACGACTTCCGAATTCGATAAAGAGAAATTGCAAGAGCGTCTGGCTAAACTGGCTGGCGGCGTAGCTGTTATCAAAGTCGGTGCAGCAACGGAAACTGAGCTCAAAGAGCGTAAACTGCGTATCGAAGATGCGCTGAACGCAACTCGCGCGGCAGTTGAAGAAGGTATCGTATCTGGTGGTGGTACTGCCCTGGTTAACGTATTCGGCGCTGTGTCCGCGGTTGCTGATCAATTGCAAGGTGACGAGCAAACAGGTGTGAACATCGTGCTTCGCGCGCTGGAAGCTCCAATCCGTACAATCGCTGCAAACGCAGGTGAAGAAGGTTCCGTAATCGTGGACCGTCTGAAACGCGAAGAAGTTGGCGTAGGCTACAACGCAGCTAACGGCGAGTGGGTAAACATGATCGACGCGGGTATCGTTGACCCTGCCAAAGTAACTCGTTACGCTCTTCAAAACGCAGCTTCCGTAGCAGCGATGTTCTTGACGACTGAAGCGGTTATCGCTGACAAGCCAGAACCAGCAGCACCTGCAGCTCCAGACATGGGCGGCATGGGTGGAATGGGCGGCATGATGTAAGGCTTTTGAGCCCTTAAATCATATGCTTAGTAGAGCGAATTTTCGATCAAATTGATCGATAACTTGTGAAGCAGTCACTGTTACAAATATTAAATGATCCCATGACCACTTCTTAATAATCTTATTAAGGAGTGGTTTTTTGTTGTTAAAGGTTAGTGGTAAAATGGTGAATGCTTATAAAGCATTAAATATGAATGATATTCCAGGTGAACCTATCCTGGGGCTAGCCTTAAGGTGCTTCAGACGATGAATTTAAGATAGAATAATTTATAAATCGCATGAATGCAAAACAAAGGCCGTTCGCATGGATTACGAACGGCCCTTTATTTTTATTTATCACGATTAGTTGCCTTATATTTCATGCCTTGGCTGTCATAAGTGATCCATTCTCCAACAGGCTCACCCTTGTCGAAATAGCCAGAGCGCTTGATTGTGCCATCGATACGATACCACTCCCAGTACCCCTCCGGCTTGTTCTCTACGATCTGCCCTTTTGACCACATTGTTTTTCCATTGGCATGATACTTGATTGTATATCCATCGATTTCTTCCTGTTTTTTTCCCTTAACACCAGTCGGGTGTATTGGATTGCATTTATCATTCTCCATGCTCTTTCCCCCTTGTGGTTATCCTGCGTTATAATACCTTCTATATTACCACAAAATTTCGTGATCTCGGGAAGAAGCCGTTGTATTCGCATTAAAATCAGGTGTGGACTTGTACCTCTCCATTTTCGTAAATGAATAAATTACAAAACTTTTTACATAATAAACAAAGCTGAATTGCTAGCTGCTTATTAACATCAATATAAGTCGTAAAAGGGTTCGAAAGCGAAGGGGTGCAGTATGATCAAAGTGCGATTAGGGCTGGATAAACTTTCGCCTGCCCAAATTATTGTAGGGTATTATTTGTTAGCCATCCTTATATCTTGTCTATTGTTTAGCCTGCCTGCAGCCTATCGACCCGGGGTAGAAGTGTCTTTTTTTGATACAGTATTCATGGCTGTCAGTGTAGCAACAGACACAGGTATGACTCTGTTTAATATATCGGAGACTTATAGTGTATTCGGGTATTTCATTATGATGATCGTATTGCATTTCTCAGGCCTTGGCATTATGGTGATGAACACAGCTCTTTGGTTATTTTTGGGACAGAAAATTGGATTTCGGCAACGACAGCTTATTATGGTAGATAATAATCAATTCGCACATTCGGGACTCGTTCGATTAGTTAAAGAAATCTTGAAGTTGATCCTATTTATTGAACTCCTCGGGGCACTCATCTATGGAGTTTATTTTATCAATTATTTCCCTACATGGGGGGAAGCATTTCTCCAAGGCTTATTTGCATCCGTTACTGCGACGACAAACGCCGGAATAGATATAACCGGTGAATCTTATATTCCCTTCGCAAATGATTATTTTGTACAACTTCTGACCATTATACAAATTATTATTGGATCCATTGGATTCCCTGTATTAATTGAGGTGAAGGATTATTTATCGAGGAAAAAGTTGAAATATGAGTATTCTTTCCGGTTTTCATTATTCACAAAGTTAACGACGCTTACATACGGAATTCTTATAGTTATTGGGGCAGGCCTTATCTTACTACTGGAATTTCAGCATTATTTTAAGGATATGTCATGGCATAAATCTTTTTTTTATGCTTTATTTCAGACGGTATCAACAAGAAGCACTGGATTCTCTACAATGGATATTACACAATTTTCAGTACCTACCCTTATAGTTATAGGTATCTTGATGTTTATAGGGGGATCTCCCAATTCAATGGGGGGTGGGATTAGGACGACGACATTAGCTTTAAATTTGTTATTTATTTATACTTTTATGAAAGGAAGGCGTTATGTTAAAATCTTTAATCGGGAAATATATCAGGAAGATATTATAAAATCACTAGCCATTACGCTATTAGCAGTTTTCATATGTGTAGCCTCGATTATTATGATGATTATTTCCGATCCGCAGCAGCAGCTTACGGCTATTTGTTTCGAAGTTTGCTCTGCCTTAGGTACAGTAGGCTTTTCTTTGGGGATTACGCCAGAACTCAGTCATTTTGCCAAGACCATTCTTATGTTTCTAATGTTTATTGGAAGAATTGGTTTTCCTTCGATCTTTCTGTTCATCAGGGGAAGAAACAATAAGCAAGAAAAATATCGCTATCCGAAAGAGAAACTGATTATAGGTTAGTATCAATTGACTAGCATTATGTTCCCACTATACCTTAGCAATGAAAAGAAGGCCCATTCCTCTATAAATTGTAGAGAAGTTAGGCCTCTTTGATATTACCTTCTAATTAGCAGGCTCCAAATACCATAACTGTCCGTCGCCGCCCCAGTAAGTCCATTGAACGACATTTGCACCATCAGCGGAGCTTATGTTATATACATCTAAAGCTTTTGTACCACCACTGGCTTTGGTCTTTATTGCATAGGCACCGTTTACATTTACAATTTCGAATTTTTGCATATCACCGCCCCAGTGAGTCCATTGAAGAATATTTGCTCCATCTGTATTCGCACCATTCTCCACATCTACACTGCTGGTATAGCCGGATGCACCGGTTAGAATATGATAGTATCCATTGCCATCCGACACCAATCTGAATTTTTGGGCGTCAAATCCATTGCCTGACCACTGCTGAATGTTTGTTCCATCGGCCGCTAAGCCGTTTAGAACATCTAAGTATTTATTGCTATTCTTGTTTTTGATAAAATAGGTCCCATCTAATCCAGATACGGAACCTCCTCCTGTACTAGATGACGTCTTCGAGCCAAATATCGCTTGATTATTGTTACCGATTAAGGAAAATGTCATAACTTCCTTGTGAGCGGCCGATTCATCGTATTGTTTAAAGAAGACACCTTTATACGTTACGCCGTCGATCACCATATTCACATAATGGGTTCCAGACACCGCACTCCATGTACCTGTTACTCCACCTGTAATCGTTCCATTAGCTTGTAATACGACTGTGCTCGTCGGTAACATCGGTGTAAATGTAGTTTCAGCACTATTGCCATGATTCACAAAATCGTAGGTTCCAACGATCTCACTATTTGAATACCCTGTTGATGAAATTTTGCTTCCCAGATGTTCGTATACGGCTGTGACAGGCCATTTGTCCTGATTCAGGAATTGCTGATGGACTCTAACCTGATGGGCTTCAGTTCCTGTGTTAAATCTTGTGTGATAAACGACGTATCTCTGGCCGTCATCATCAATAAAAGCAGAATTATGTCCTGGAGACATATAACCATTACTACTTAATTCCCCGTTGCCGGTTAAGGAGGATAAGTGGTAATTACCCATTAACTTGACACCTTTGTTCGATTGATCTTGTCCTGCACTCGTCACGATGGCCGAATTGCCCATGGCATCGGTGTAAGGTCCTGTTATATTTGTGGATCGGAATAGACGCATATGATACCCTGCAAAATTATCTGTTGCATTGAGACCATTGTAAGATACATACAGATAGTAATAACCTGCATTCTTATCATATACAACGTAAGACCCTTCACCGGTACCGCCATATCCACCTGATATTTTCTTACCAAAGTATTGATCGGAAGAGTTTGTGGTGGTTGAATAGGTGTAGGAATAATCTCTCAATCCCGTATTCTTATCCAATTTCATCATAAAGAGCCCGCCAAACCAGGAACCATAGGACATCCATAAATCTCCGTTTGCATCATAAAGCACACTAGGGTCTATCGCATTTGGCGCATAAGATGGATTCCATTTCCCAGATGTTAAATATCTGGATGCTACGGTGTTCGTTCCTGTCACTTTGCTATAATCTGTCTTCGCTGCTTGGGTGGAATTCACGAACCCGCTGTAAACAACGGTTCCTTGATACGTATAGGGCCCTGCGATATTATCTGCTGTTGCGAGTGCAATGGAGGAATACCAGTTCTCACCATTCACACTCATATACATACACCATTTTTTCATGTCTTTGTTATAGAAAACAGTCGGGGCCCACAAGTTACCAGCCAGATTATAATTACTGCTGCCTTGTGCAGCCCAAGCTGCACCTACTGAGAAAACGCTTGCATAATTGTTGTTGACATTAGTGGTCATATTACTCCATGATGCCAGGTTAGAAGATTCTGCGTTAACCATATGGGTACCAAAAATATAATATTTCCCATTTCCTTTCACAATAGATGGGTCATGGACGGAAGCTCTCGTTGTACTTAGAGCAGCAGCATCAGCCGTCGGTGCTTGAAACATCCCCAATGTTTGTAATACCATTACCATTACCAATAACCATTTCATAAATGTTTTCCCATTTTTCATAAACGTTCCCCTTCCAATTCATTTCAAATATGGATTTGATATTCTACATTCTATTTCTATTTTATGTAAATATCAATAGATTAACTAAAGCATTAAATAAAAAGTTTGAGATAAATATTTTTCTTGAAAACGGTCATGAGATAATCTATGGTATTACAGCAATTTGTATATGAAGTAGTAACGTTGAATAAAGATTACTAAAATGGAGGTTATACATGTTTACTATTACCAACCCTAAAATTGCTGGATTTACACCGGAGTGGTCCCATTTTAGAGGGTATTCCATCCTATTTGATAATCCATCGGACTGCTTATTACCGCTAGATGCGAATGAAGATTTGAAGTTATTAAGCTGTGATATCGAATCTGAACAATTAGGATTATACAAAAGTCTCAATCAAACACTTACACAATTATCAGAAGTGAAGAATACATATCTGTTTTGTCCTCTGCCTTCTCATTCATATCATGTGACTCTATGGGACGGAATTAATGATGGTAATGTACAGGAGGTATCACGGGAACATCTGTTTAATGCGGAGGATCTGCTCGATAATTTACCTCATTCCCTACGGGGAGGAGAGCGAGACTACTTCAGGATTGATGACCGGCCATTACATATCCATATGGAGGAATCGATTGACTTTCAGTTCGATAAGCTGATTAAATGGGGGAATTCGGTCCTGGTGGCAAGCCTGAAACCTGCTAATTCCCGTTCAAGGGCCGTGTTACATAAGATCGAAGAGGAGAGGAAGTGCCTCATTGAGAAATACAAGGAACGCTTTGGATTAGAAACATGCGGACCTTCCTACACACCTCACGTCTCTCTAGGATATTTCGCCAATAAGGAACGAGCGGAGATGTCTACCTCAAATATAGGGCATTGGAATGAACGATTTCTACAAAGTACGGAGGGGCAGACCGTCACTTTCACAAGTAACAGTCTCTACGGATTTAGTGATATGGCTACTTTTTACAAAAGATGATTTTAAAGAGAACAACCCGCTTCACTTTCATATAAATGAAACATGATGTTATGAAAATAAACAATTCAATTGATGAATTTAGAAATGGTGTTAAGGCCTTGGGGCATTAATTTTGAGAGTTCATTCGTAGGTCCATTCCATAACAAATAGCCGCCAAATAAATAGGCGGCCTTTTTTGCGTTGAAGAATTATGATGATGTTTGCCTTTATTAACGACGGGCTTTTTTTCGAAATTCGGTAGGGTTTGATCCCGTCCATCTTTTGAATTGTCTGCTGAAGTGAGCTAGGTTTTTGTAGCCTAAACGATTTGCGATCTCATTAATGGATATCTCCGGCTGCTGCAGTAACATCTTTGCTTCTTGTAATTTGAGACTCGATAGATATTCACGAGGAGACATACGGTAAATCTTCTGGAATACCTCTAACCCATAGTTGGGACTGATCCCAAGAGAAGCGATAATCGGTTGTATATGGATGGAGGTATCTTCGTCCTTCTGTATACATTTTTGTTTAAAGCTCCACTTGATGGCTTCCGCAATTTCTTTTGCATACTTTGCGGTCGTCATCGATTGATGACTTCGGATCTCCGTATCCAGCGGCTCGATATCGATGAGAACCTCTAATAGCTCAAAGAGTACCACTTGTGCTCGTAATTTGGCTTTGGAGCCTACGATATCTGGGTCATCCAGAATATCCAGCCATTTCTGAATACAAACCCTTAACCTACCATGATTGGGATTAGCAGGCTGATAGATCCAATCACTATTTTTCATGATTTTCATCCGTAAAGCAGGTTCGTCAATATCAAAATGAGCGCAAAAATAGGTCATAGCATCAGCAGTGACACACTTGTTGGTATGCTCAAAACCCGGAGGAATCAGAAGGATATCCTCTTTCTTGATCATATATTGTTTATTTCCAATCCAGGTTTCCTGTTCCCCATCTAAGACGATCAAGATCTCAAAAGCATGGTGATACTCCTTGGTCATGGACCAATTGGAATAAACAGTTTGTTTGTGTGCACCGAATAAACGTATATTCCAGTCAATGCGTGGAAAAATTTGTGTCTTATAACCCATGAGGCTGTTATCATATTCCATTCATCAGGCCACCTTTGATTAGGGTAAATTTAACCCTAGTTGTACTAACGTAATGATCAAATAATTATTATTATAATATAGCTGTGCAGCAGCAAACGCTTTCTTGAATCAGCTTAAACACTTATGTCCTTTGATTATTTTATCATAGTCAAAATAGAAAGCGGAATCATGAAGTCATTGGGAAGTTTGAGTCAGCAAGAAAAAAGGGTAAATAAGGAGGTCATGATCGGGGATGTGCTTATCTTATTGAGCAGCGTTCCCAACATAGCATTAGAGAGAGAGGAAGTAGTAAAATGACAGTCATTCAAAATCCTATTATTCCTGGCATGGCACCAGACCCATCTATTATTCGGGTAGGTGAGGTTTATTATATCGCCACATCCACATTTCATTGGAACCCGGGTATCCAAATTTTTAAATCGACGGATTTAGCCCATTGGCAGCTTATCAGCCATGTATTAAAGAACGGTGAGATCAATTTGCGCGGTACCAATACACCGGCTGGAATCTGGGCGCCGCATTTATCCTATGATTCTTCTACGAACAAATATTGGCTGGCCTTTTCCCACATGCTCAATATGGCAGGTCGTGAGTTCAACTCAGACTCCTATGCCGTGTGGGCTGAAGATATAAATGGACCTTGGTCTGATCCAATTTATTTGACTTCTATCGGCTTTGACCCTGCTATTTTTCATGATGAGGATGGAAGACATTATATCTCTACACTCGAATGGGAAACACGCCAAGGTTATCAAGCACCTGGACATATTGTCATCGCAGAGGCTGATCTGGAGCAAGGGGGAATAATCGGTAAATGGCATCGGGTAACGCAAGGGTTTACCAGTCGCGGCTGTGTAGAAGCCCCGCAAGTATATAAGCACAACGGATATTATTATCTGATCCAAGCTGCGGGTGGAACCGGCTATGCACATGGGGTAGAGATTGGGCGATCGAAGAGCATATTTGGCCCTTATGAGCCGCATCCATCTGCTGAACCGATTATTACGTCTTCACCACGTCATCTGTTCTCATTAGGTGATCCGGATGCGGGACATTTTGAAATGTATAATCCCCAATCGATCATGCAAAAAGCGGGTCACGGCTCATTGGTTCAAACCCAAACAGGGGAATGGTATATTGCACATCTCATGTCGCGTCCACTCGAAGGAACACTTTTAAATCCATTAGGACGTGAAACGTCCATTCAAAAAATGAAGTGGACAGAGGACGGCTGGCTGGAAATGGAGGATGGAACGAATGTAGCCAAGATGGAAGTTCAAGGCATGCAGGGTGTTCCGTTATCGACTAAAATAACGCACGATGTATTTGATCATTTTGACGACAACACCTATGACATCCACTTTATGACGCCTTATCGCGATCAAGGGGCTGCTTGGGTCAATACCACGGAGCGGGCAGGACATTTACGGATCCATGGCGAGAACTCTTTCTTCTCCCAAGTAAATCCGGCGATTATGGCCACTCGCGCAACATCATTTCATTATAAATTTCAAACCAAGCTTGAATTTCATCCCGATCATTACTCCGAAACAGCGGGTATGGGGCTTTACTATGACTCCAACAATTGGCTTTATGCCCATCTAACTCATTCAGAGGCATCCAATTGCACCGTCTTGCAGTTGCTGCAGGCGAAGTTAGGAAAACGCATCGAATTTGTACATCACCATATTTCGGTACCTGAAGGTGTTGTTGAGCTGAAGGCTGTTTACCGTTCAGGTATAGTAGATTTCTATTATCGACTCAGTGATGATATGGATTGGAAAGTATTGGCGGATGGGTTAGATGCTGCTTATTTGTCTGATGAGGGTGTCAACGGGGAACCGGGTGAGATCGGCGGATTTACAGGCTTGTTTAATTTTATTGGCACAGTCGATTCCCATCAGCATGACTCCTTTGCAGATTTTGATTACTACTCAGTGAAAAATGACTAGCCATTAGAGAGGAAGCTCGATCATGAATACCATATCATTGAAACGACTAATACCCGGATTAATTATTGGGCCGGCTTCCTGGCTTGGCCCCTATATTGTAGCTTCGAGCTTGTTCCTCCCAGCTATGATTCAGCATTTGGACGCCGATAACAAAATTGAATTAGTCGCTTTATTTTCGTCCTTAGGAATGGTCACCGCGGCTCTGTCTAATATGGTTGCCGGATATCTCTCGGATCGGACTAGATCTCGTTTTGGTAAACGCACACCATGGGTTGTCTCCGGTGCCTTTGTATTTATGCTGGCCATGATTCTTGCCTCAATGAGTACGACGATTCCCTTCTTGCTGTTAAGCTGGATGCTGGGACAGATTGCGCTGAACTTCATTGTTGCACCGATGATTGCTTGGCTGGATTTGGCTCCTGAAAGTGGCAGAGGAACGGCCTCATCTGCTTATGGCGGATTGGGGATGGCGCTTGGCAACAACGGTTTTTCCATTATAGGAGCTCTCTTCTTAGGACAGTTTCGTTTAGGCTTTATTATATTTGGTATCATAACTTTTGTCGGTACTTTGATTGCTGCATGGATCGTCCGAGAACCATCCAATCTGGGGGAGAAAGTGGATTCATCAGAATCAACAAAAAAGGTGAAGTTTTCTATAAAAGAGCTCAAAACTATTTTTCCATCCTGGTCCGTAGGTCGTGATTATTATTTGGCTCTTACCGGCAAGCTGTTTCAGGGGATTGGAAACTTCGCAATTACAGGTTACCTGTTATATATCATGTCAGATTTCCTGCATAAGGACACAATAGCTACACAACAGTCTGTTCAATTAATTAACACGATCATGCTGATCTTCGGGATTGCAATGGGATTTATAGCCGGACCCCTAGCAGATAAGTTCAAAATATTGAAATTGCCTGTAGGCTTATCTACCATCTTGTTAGGGATCGGTGCATTAAGCATTTTCTTCTTACAAAATGAGACCGGTATCATTATCTATGCCTTTATGGCTGGCCTGGGAATGGGCATCTGGAACTCGCTGGATAACCTATTGAATCTGGAAGTCATTCCGGACAAGAACCGTGTTGGATTTTTCTTAGGATTTTACAATCTCGGGAATACGGTAACTCAAGCGATTGCTCCAGTCATTGCTGCGGTGTTGATCTCATCCGTAGGGTTTTCATCCATTTTTATCATGTCATTTGTATTCTCCATTTTGGGAGGAATCTTGATTCTCTCTATTAAATCTGTGTCTAGATAAAATATAAATGAACCTATAACCACTTCTTATGATCGTATAAGGAGTGGTTTTTTACTATTTAATAGAATAGAGAATCACCCATACCATGCCAAGGAAAGATATATTGTATCTTCGCAAACTTTATACTTTCTTTATACTTATCGGGTCCATTTATTTATATCTGCATTCTATACTTAGCTCATCAACTTCAAAAGGGTGATTCTAAAATGTCCGAAACGATTCTGAAGGCAACTCATATATCCAAAATGTACGGCAAGCATAAAGCGCTTGATAAAGTATCCCTTGAGATTAAACGAGGCATGATCTACGGCTTGATCGGAGAGAACGGCGCAGGCAAATCGACCTTTATGCGTGCGATGATGGGACTGATTACCGTCGATGAGGGAAGCATCCAGCTGTTTGGCGAGACCGGGGCGAAGGGACTGCAGCAAGCAAGGAGGAGAATGGGGCAGTCGATTGAGAATCCGACGCTGTATCCCGATTTGACAGCTCGTGAGAATTTGCGGGTACAGGCAGCAAACGGCGGTGTAAGCGAACGGGAGATCGAGGATCTGCTTCGCCTGATGAATCTGAACAACACAGGCAGGAAGAAGGCCAAAAATTTCTCGCTAGGCATGCGGCAGCGTTTGGCTATTGCCACGGCACTGATTACTCACCCTGAATTTTTAATTCTGGATGAACCGACCAACGGTCTGGATCCTTCAGGTATTGTAGAAATGCGTGAGATTATTAAACGGATGGTGACTGAGCGGGGTATAACCGTATTGCTCTCAAGCCACTTGCTGGATGAGCTATCGCAGATTGCGACTCACTACGGTATTTTGCATGACGGGAAGCTGATCAGGGAGTTCTCCCAAGAGGAGCTGGCTAACGAAACTCGGCAATATATTGAACTCGAAACGACAGAGGCAGAGGCAGCGATTGTAGTGCTGGATGCACTCGGAATCAGAGATTACGAAGTTATTAGCGGAACAGAGATTCACATCTATGACAAGGTAAGCGAGGTTGCGGCAATCAACCGGGCCTTAGTCTTTGCTGAGGTGAATGTACTGCGTATTGGCGCCAGCAGGCAGAAGCTGGAGGATTATTTTTTACAGTTAACAGGAGGTGGCGCGGATGTTTAATCTATTGTCAGCGGAACGAATCAAAATATATCGCAGCAGCAAGCTATGGATCGTTCTTGCCATTCTGTTCCTATTGCCGGTCTGCCAAGCGGCTCTCAGCAAAATGGATATTATAAGCAATGGAGAGGAGCTGGTTCAGGCCATTGATACGGTAGTTAACGGCGCGACAGGGGTTCTCATGATTGAGAAGAATGGACTTGCCGTTTTGCTCGTGATGAGCGCATTTATCAGCTTCTATATTGGAGAAGAGTTTCAGAACGGGACAATTCGCAATGTGTTGTCATTAGGCCGCAGCCGTAAGCATTTTTATCTGTCTAAGCTGCTCATATCCGCACTGCTTACGCTGATGGGTTCGATCCTGCTCGTTTTGATGGGGATGATCAGCTATTCACTTCTGTTCGGCTTCGGAGAGGTTGCCGGCGTTCAGAGATACTTCAGCTACGCGCTTCAAACCTTCGGCACTTTATATTTGTTACTTATATCAAACGTTTCAATCTATGTGATGATTAGCTTTCTGACCAAGAACAGCGGTACTTCGCTCGTGTGGAGCTTTTTGTATACGATCGGAACAGGCTTTGGTGCAGGCATCTTCCAACAGACCGAGCATTTCAAGCACGTTACCTTCTGGTTCTCTGAATCCTTCCTGTTCTATTCGGATTTTGCGAGCTCGGCTGATATTGCCAGATTTCCAGAGATGGCCGTGGTCAGTCTCATTACAATCGTGTTATCATCAGCTATAGGAATGTTTCTGTTTGGACGAACAGACATAAAGTAGGAGAAATAGAGATGGGAAATGTGTTAATCATTGAAGATGATGCGGCTATTCATTCTCTGATTAAGGAGACTCTGGAGCAGAGGGGCTTTTGCACGCTGAGTGCTTATTCAGGGACGGAGGGGAAGCTTCTGTTTGAGCAAAATGAGGTGGATCTCATTCTTCTGGATTTGATGCTTCCAGGGATCAATGGCGAGCAGTTTCTGCAAGAGATCCGAAGCAGCTCATCCGTTCCTGTCATTGTCATCTCAGCCAGAAATGATCAGCAATCCAAGCTGGAGCTGTTGACCAGCGGCGCAGATGATTATATCGTGAAGCCGTTTGACGTGAAGGAGCTGCTCGCGCGCATGGATATTCAGCTGCGACATGCCTCCACAACGAAGGCTGCCGCTCCTCATGATACAGAGATTCGTTATCACAATATTACGGTAAATACAGAAACGCGTGAAGTGAAGCTGAACGACCAGATGCTTCATCTAACCGGACGAGAGTACGCGATCCTTCTGCTATTGCTGGAGCATCCGCATAAAGTGTTCAGCCGTGCAAATATTTATGAGAGTGTCTGGAATGAACCGTTTATGGATAGTGAGAAAACGATCAATACACATATTAGTAATTTGCGAAATAAACTTCATTCGGATGACACAAGCTATATCAAAACCGTATGGGGTATCGGCTTCAAATTTGATTAACGGAAAGGGGCGCTGGCAAGGGATGTGGGGATGGGTATTTGTCTTCCTGGCTATGGCGCTCCTTCTGTATATCATCTTCCTCAGGAGGCAGCTTCGTAAGCTCAAGCATGCGATGAAAGACATTCCGGACCGGGCAGGCTTCGGCAGCAGACTGTCTCTTGATTTTCGTGACAAGGCACTGATCGAGCTGGTCGATGAATGGAATCAAATGATTGATGCTTACGAGCATAAAAATCGGCATGTCCGGCAAATGGAGGAGAACGTTAAGCTGTCCATTGCCGGGCTCTCTCATGATTTGCGAACACCGCTCACTTCGATTAAGGGCTATGTTCAGCTTCTAAGTGAGACACAAGATGAGTCCAAGCGGATTCATTATCTTGGCATTGTGGAAGGTTCTGTAAGCCGATTACTGGAGATGACCGATCACTTTTATGACTTGGCGCGCGTGGAAACCAATCAGAAGGAGATGGAGCTTACATCACTCTCCCTTTCCAGCCTGGTCGAAGAGATCTTCTTAACTTACTATGAGCAGCTGGAGAAGCAGAATATTGAGCTTACTTTTCCTGAGTCGCATAGCCGTGTGGAGATTATTGCCGACGCCTACATGCTGATACGGGTTATACAAAATGTGGTTCAGAACATCCTGCGTTATGCCAAGAGCACAGCGGTCATAGGCTATGAGCTGGAAGATGGGTTCCTCCTCATGACCGTCAAGAATGATATCAAGCCGAACAGCAAGGTTGCTGTAGAAAAAGTGTTTATGCGCTTCTATACCGAGGTCACAAGCCGAACCAATACGGAAGCCAGCGGACTGGGGCTGTATCTCTCCAAAAAGCTGATAGAAAAAATGAACGGTAAGATGGATGCAGCGCTGGAGAATCAGTGGTTCATTCTTAGAATCTATCTGCCGGTCAATCAGATTCAATCCGAATACCCATTGAATTAATTTAGATCAAGCAAATGCATAAGTGTGGTGAGGCTAATGGGGGTAACCGTTAAAGAAATATTGCAATTGCCCTCCTTCCGAGGGGCGAAGGTGCTGACCGGTCACAGTAATGTGGAACGGACCGTTTCCTCCTTGTCTGTACTGGAGGTGTCGAATGCCGACTTCTCCTCACAGATCGTAAATTCCGTTCAGAAGGAATGGTATGCAGAGGAGCTCGTAATTAGCTCCTTATTTTCAATTAAAGACAGTATTGAAAAACAGTGTGAAACGATTCAGTATCTGCATGACCTTGGAGAGGTCGGATTAATCCTATATTATGTCGGCATTGTTATTCCGGAGATATCGGTTGAACTGTTGAAGTTCGCAGAATCCCGTAATTTCATGATTATCTGTATGCCGGAGAACGATTATACATTGCGGTATAACGAAGTCATCTATGAAGTGATGGAAGCGGTTGTACTAAGCCAGCAGACGATCAACGATAATTTTGTGAATGAGTCGCTAGAGAAGGTCTCACTGCTGCCTGAGCATTCCCGCAGTGTAGAAATGACGCTGAAGCTGTTATCCGACCGGCTGAAGGCCAACCTGGTACTGACGAGCAGTAGTTTGGATATGATCAACCGGGTCATGTGGCCCCGTAACTCAACCCTTGACGTCTCGCGAATGATTCGGGAATACGCACCTCAGCTGACCCATGGCAGAATGAAGGCAGAAGAAGTGGAATCTGCCGGCTATATTGAGCATCGAAGTGTTCATCAGAAGAACGGCGAGACACTGTTTCTTTTTGTGATCAAGGAAAATGCCAAATTACCGCCCAAGACGATAGACAAAATTGGTGAGGTCGTGCAGGTGGCGATCAATTTGTGGGGGGACAAGCATAACGAGGTCAGCGAATACGCGCTCGTCAAAGCGATCATTAATGATGAGAGCGAGAAGATGCGCAGACTGGCGCATCAGCTGCATATTGATGTCTCTGCTATTCAAATGATGTGGCTCGTATCGGTACAGGATTTATCGGAGGAAAAAAAGATCCGCGAGGAGCTTGAGGAATATCTCGCCCAATATTATAAGACGGCTGTGATCCAGACGATGGAGCATGGTATTGTCGTTCTCCTTGGAAATTGCTCATATAAATACAATGAATACGAAATTGCAGCGGAATATATGGAGGCAGCACGTTATTCCTCTTCGATCTCCAAGATCATCTACGCACCAAGAATGAAGAACACGACCGATGTGCGCCGGATGTATCAGCTCGTGAATCAGGTCGGCAAGAAGGTACACCTGATCTACAATCATCGCAAGCTGTATACGGCTGCGGAGATCCGCTCGATGAAG
Source organism: Paenibacillus sp. TCA20 (assembly GCF_000732325.1). GTDB lineage: Bacteria > Bacillota > Bacilli > Paenibacillales > Paenibacillaceae > Paenibacillus > Paenibacillus urinalis. The sequence goes on along the minus strand of NZ_BBIW01000006.1, from coordinate 161,061 downwards.
CGGGCGATTGACCTCAGCGTGCAGGGAGAAGAGGTAATCGAGGAGTGGCTGTCCGTCATTGCTCCTGTACTGGAGGATTCCGAATCGATCAGAACACTGACGACTTATCTGCTGGATGCGAAGGGGAATCTTGATGACTGTGCCAAGCTGCTCTATGTGCATAAGAATACGGTGAAGTATCGAATCAAGAAGATCAGTGAGCACATCGGGTACGATATTACGATGAACTCTGAATTTTATGATGTGTATCTTGCATGCATGATCTATCGGTTAATCAACAGCTGAACTTCAATCCAATGAATCCGGGTTTTTGTCGAATTAGACAAAAATTCGGATTTTTCTTTTTCTTTCTGAAAAAGACGGCGCATCCCTTCTTCTAATACAATGAGAAAAATCAATTTGAACAAAGAACGGAGGGGGAAGCGATGAAGAACGAAAAAGCAAATCAGTCCTGGTTCACGCTTGGCATCGTGTGGGCGGGTGCCATGATCAGCATTCCGGGACTTCTCGTCGGCAACACCCTGATTACAGGGATGAGCATGTCAAAGACTCTACTGGTGACTCTGGTGGGATATTCAATTATCGTCGCCATTATGATTCTGCAGGGCATTCAGAGCACGGATTTAGGTAAATCAACGGTTCAGGTGGCAAGCCAGGTATTTGGCAAAAGGGGTTCACGAACCGTTCTCTCCATTCTTCTCACCATTGCCTGTCTCGGCTGGTTTGGTATTCAGGCTAATGTGTGTGGGGCAGCACTTGCTAATCTGCTGTCGGAATTTGATGTGAATATGCCGGTTCCTGTCGCCTCCTTGATCAGCGGCCTCGTGATGGTCGTATCCGCGATGTATGGAATTAAGGTGCTGCGTGTACTAAGCTATATTGCTGTTCCTCTACTGGTCGTGTTGTGCGTATATGGCCTCATTGAAGCACTGAATGGGGATACAATGCAGCTGATTGCCGATTACAGACCTGAGCAAAATATGGGCTTTATGGATGGACTGGCTGTAACGATCGGCTCCTTCGCCCTCGGGGCGGTAATTGCAGGGGATTATTCACAGTTCTCGAAGAAGCGTTCTGACGTATGGAAAGCAGCGATCTTCGGCATCATTCCGGCGGGTCTGCTCATGATCGGTGTAGGAGCTGTATTGACGCTGGCTTATCAGACCAATGATGTCACGGCGGTATTTCTCAGCATCGCTACTCCGTTTATCGGCGGAGTTGTCCTAATTCTGGCTGCCTGGAAGACCAATATGGTCAATGCCATTTCCGGCGGATTTGCACTAACCAATGTCTTTAATGTTTCGAAAGAAAAAGAAAAGTGGGCGGTTGGACTGGCCGGATTGATTGGAACACTGCTCGCGGTTATCGGCATCCTGGATTATTTTACGCCTGTCATGTCGGTCTTGTCCGCGATGGTACCGCCTGTAGCCGGGGTGATGATTGCTTCCTACTGGGTGATGAACCGAGGGGATAAGAACAGCTGGAAGGAGACCGAGGGAGTCAATCTCCTCGGCGTATACTCCTGGCTCATTGGCTCGGTAATTGCCTGTATTCCGGTCCTGTTGTCACTCTTCCCGAGCTTGCCGCAGGTATCTAATCAGCCGCTGATCGGCATCGTGATTTCATTTGTTATCTATGTCATTGGATATCGTCTAACCGCTTCAAAGTCTGTCGTACTGGAGGATTAATAAAATGAGATATTTAGATAAAGCTGCGATTGAACATATTGCGATTGGCGCTGCGTTTCTTGGAACGGGCGGCGGGGGTGACCCTTATATCGGCAAACTTATGGCCATATCAGCGATTGAGAAGAATGGACCTGTTCAACTGGTTACGGTTGATGAAATAGAGGATGAAGACTTCTTTATTCCTACGGCAATGATGGGAGCGCCATCGGTCTCGTCCGAAAAGTTCCCCAATGGAGAGGAATTCGTTAAAGTCTTTCAGAAGCTCTCCCAGTACCTGGGCAAGGACAAGATTGCTGGTACTTATCCGATGGAAGCAGGCGGCGTGAACTCGATGATTCCGATTGTCGTTGCAGCCCAGCTGGGATTGCCCCTGGTCGATTGTGACGGAATGGGCAGAGCCTTCCCCGAGCTGCAGATGGTGACCTTCAACCTGGACGGAATATCAGCAACGCCAATGGCGATTACGGATGAGAAGGGAAACATCGGTATTTTTGAAACGATCAACAACCGCTGGACCGAGCGTCTTGCGCGGACGGCCACAGTCGAGATGGGGGCAAGCTCACTCGTGAGCCTCTATCCTACGACGGGCTTGCAGATGAAGCAGAGCGGGGTTCACCATATCGTGACGCTCTCTGAGAAGATTGGACAGATTATAGCTTCTAATCACAAGGATGCCAAGGACAAGCTCAGCGAGCTGCTGGCCCTTGTATCGGGATATGAGCTCTTCCAGGGTAAGATTGTTGACGTCATTCGGGAAACCAAGGGAGGCTTCAACCTCGGACGAATAAATCTGGAGGGCATTGAAGCGCATAAAGGCGGAATGATGAAGGTGCATTTCCAGAATGAGAATCTCATTGCTGAGAAGGATGATGAGGTCATCGCGATGACACCGGATCTTCTGTGCCTGGTGGACTATGAGACGCTGTCTCCGGTAACCACAGAAAGCCTGAAATACGGGAAGCGTGTGCGGGTTATTGGACTTCCTTGCGATCATAAATGGAGAACGAAGAAGGGGATCGAAACAGCAGGACCAAGATACTTTGGCTATGACTACGATTATGTCCCAATTGAGGAACTAGTGAACAAGGCGGTGAAGGACCATGTATAGAATCGGAATTGATGTGGGTGGAACGAATACGGATGCCATTTTGCTGGATGAGCATAATCAGCTTCTTCATGCGGTGAAATCTCCGACAAGCCTCGATATCGGATCAGGGATCGAAGCATCACTCAGAAGCCTGCTTGCAGAGGCGGGGATCGACAAGACCCAAATTACACATGCAATGCTGGGTACGACGCAGTGTACCAATGCGATTGTAGAGCGCAAGAAATTGGCCAAGGTTGGTGTCATCCGCTTGGGTTATCCAGCGACTGCCTCCGTTCCTCCTTATACGGCCTGGCCGCAGGATATGATGGAGGTGTTGTCTGGCCGTTATGCCCTCGTTCAAGGCGGTTATGAATATGACGGTCAGGTGCTAGGCGAGATTAACGAAGCAGAGATTACCGCCATTCTTAAGGAATGGCAGGATCAAGTCGAAGCAATTGCAGTCATTGGCGTATTTTCTTCCATCAAGAATGATCAGGAACTGCAGGTGCGGGACCTCATTCACAAGGCTTATGGCGAAGGCTTCCCGGTATCCTGCTCCTCCTTAATCGGCTCAGTAGGACTCATTGAGCGTGAGAATGCAACGATTCTGAACGCTGCCTTGTGTAAGGTTATTAAGACGACCACAGAAGGGTTTGTCCATGCTCTGGCGGAGGAGGGGATTACTGCTGCACAAGTGTTCTTGTGTCAGAATGACGGCACCCTCATGTCTATTGACTATGCGAAGCAGTTCCCTATTCTTACGATTGCCTGCGGACCGACGAACAGCATAAGAGGCGCTTCTTATTTGGCGCAGATTAAGGACACGATGGTGCTGGATGTAGGAGGTACAACTTCGGATATTGGAGTATTGCAGGATGGGTTTCCAAGAGAATCTTCTGTAGCGGTAGAGGTTGGTGATATTCGGACGAACTTCCGGATGCCGGACATCATCTCTGTAGGACTCGGCGGCGGGAGCATTGTTCGTGTGAATGAGAGCGGTAAGATTACGGTGGGACCGGACAGTGTCGGTTACCGAATCGGTGAAGAGGCGCTTGTCTTTGGCGGCAAGACGCTGACGACGACAGATATTGCAGTCCGGCTGGGGCTGGCCGACGTTGGTGATCCATCGCTTGTCGCTCACCTGGAAGAAGATTTTGCAAGATCCGTTCAGGCGGAAATCTCTCTGATCCTCGAGCAGGCAATTGATAAGATGAAGACCTCCTCTGACGATGTGAGGCTTGTGCTTGTCGGCGGAGGTAGTATTATTGTGCCGGACAGCATCCGCGGTGTAGCGAGTATGATCAAGGTGCCGAATGGCGGTGTTGCCAATGCGATTGGAGCATCGATTGCCCAGATCAGCGGGCAGTATGAACAGATCTATATTTACTCCAGAGAGCCGCGCGAATTCTCGCTTCAGGATGCCCGGGAGAAAGCGGTGAACCAAGCGGTGCTCGCAGGAGCTGCAGCGGACACGATTGAATTGGTCGAAGTGGAAGAAACGCCGCTGGCTTATCACCCGGAGAATGCAACCAGGCTCCGAGTGAAGGTCGTAGGTCAGATGAGATAAAATGAAGGATGAGAGGTTTTTATGTGAAAGTGTAATACTTTCCATAGAAGCCTCTTTTTTATGTAAATATATGCATAAGGAAGTGAGCGTGAGATTTCGATAAATAGAATGGATTCAATACGCTCTCATCGCCGGCATTGGTTATAAATGAATCTATACGGCATTACGTTGGAAGAATTGGTGCTGTTTATATCGTGCCTGGTGATCCGGACCTATTTGCTGTACCGTAAAAATGTCGTTGTCGCTACCATCCCTTATCATCTTAGAAATAGAGTGCAGATTGGAGTTCTTCATGTATTGGACAGGAATTGTTCGAGATAATCCTATATACTAGAAGGGTATGGTCACTTGAGACCCCATTCACATTTATTTATAGAAAGAAGGATCGATCAATGGAGCAGCAGCGTGTATTTGGAGATTTTCACTCCATTTTAGATGAAGGTAAAGTGTGGAAGATTGGAGGATTCGCTCTTCCGGACGGAACGTTCTGGGAGTACAGGGAGCCGGATGCGGTGGTCATCGTACGGAACGGAATATTATATGTACGGGCGCCGCTGAGCCGGCAGCATGACCAAGTTCAGATTCTCGATAATGCGAAGCATATGTATTATTCCGCGGAGGAAGTCGAAGTGCCGGAATCCGGTGAAGTGACCTTCGAGCTGCAGATTCGTGCGCGTACAAGAGGAACCGTTCCCGGAGATTTTTATGATGGCTATGTATCCCTGAATTTACTGGATTTCAGTACCGGAGCCGCGCTCGACTTCTTTGCTAACAATGAGCAGTTCTGCAGTGTGTATGCCATTCTGCCGTTCCCTGGCGTGAAGGTTCCTGAATCGGACAAGACCCGTTACTTCAGCATTTTCAAAGAAGATGACGCTCACTTTAAGCCTCAGGAGTTCAACACGTATACCATTACGTACAACCGTGCTAATGATGAAGCTGTATTCCTCGTCAATGGCCACGAGGTACGCCGTGAAACCGGCATTCCGATCAAAATGAACAAATTTACGATTGCGCTCGGCATTATGACGGAGAAGGACTTGTCTCCGGAAGGCAGCGTATCTGTGCATGGACAGACGGTCATCGCTGAGTATTCACCAGTGACCGTAACGATTAAGGAATAAACAGCGTGAGTTCCATATCGTAACCTCTTTAACAGCCTTTGTTCCTTTGGAACGAAAGGCTGTTTTATTTTTAACGGGCATGACAAGGAGAAATATAATGTTTGAATTATACCCCTATAGGGTATATTATAAATGCATCAAAGACTTTAGACGAGGTGAACGAAATATGAAAAAACAATGGGCACTAATCGGAATGACAGCTATGCTCATCATGAGCGGATGTGGGAATGCTGGCGACAGCAATTCAAACGATGCTGCAGACACAGCGGCGCACGAGGATCATTCGGCCATGAATCATTCTTCGTCAGGAGAGGTTCCTGAAGGTTTGAAGGAAGCGGCAAATCCGAAATATAAGGTCGGAGACACGGCGCAGATGACTACAGACCACATGTCAGGCATGAAGGGAGCAGAAGCTAAGATTACCGGAGCCTATGATACGACCGTTTATACGGTTTCATATACACCTGTTACCGGTGGGGAGGAAGTAACGGATCATAAGTGGGTCATCCATGAAGAAATCCAGGATGCGGGCAGCGAACCGTTTGCACCAGGCAGCGAGGTCGTGCTGCTCGCCGATCATATGGAAGGGATGAAAGGAGCAGAGGCCACGATCGATTCGGCCAAGCCCACAACCGTATATATGGTTGATTTCACTCCAACGACGGGCGGCGAGCCTGTGTCAAACCATAAATGGGTGACGGAAGAAGAGCTGGCAGCACTGTAAATTACCGTTTTAACGAGGATACGACAAATGCTTGCGATGCAGGACTTAGTCCTGAACCGCAGGCATTTTTGTTAGCAGCTCATAAAGTCTTCATATGCCTTAAAATAATGGATAATTGTCAGCGATATATGCAGCATCCTAATATCCTCTACTGTATAGCTTCACAGTTATGCGGGGAATCCTATAAAGGATAAATTTATCTAATGAAGGAGGCATGAAGCAATATGGATACACGTGAACCGGCACTGCCAGAAGCGATGAAAAATCAGTTGAATGATCAGCTGCATCTACTGATGGATGGCATCCATCGTGTACTTGGCACGATAGAGGAGAATCAGTGCTGTATTCTGAATCAATTCGAGCAGATGAATCAGCAGTTCCGGGCTATTCATACCATTGCTGCCTCTTACTACTTACGAACTTATCTTGAGCCGTTTACAGATCATTATACGACGCTGGCAACGACCGTACAGCATTTATCAGAGCGAAGACATGGAGCGCTCATTGCTATTCGAAGAAAGGACGAGATCAAACCGTTTGTCCATTCTGGCATTCCGATCAATGCGATTCTTTCCTTTTCACTGATGGAGTCGATATTTTACCCGGGAAATCCATTGCATGACGGCGGGGTTGTCGTTGATAAGAATGTCATTCGATCCGCGGGCAATATTTATCCTACCGCACAGTTTTATGAAGGCGAGGAGATGCTGGGCACACGGCACCGCGCGGCCATTGGACTAACCGAACGTACAGACTGTCTTGTACTGGTCGTCTCCGAGGAGACGGGACGTGTATCCTTTGCTATTCAGGGCAAGCTGTATCCGGTTCAGCCGAGCGGCTTGCTGTAGCAAGTGGGGAGCAGCGGATGAATGCTGTGCGATCGATGGTATCATAAAGAGCCTTGACAGCCCATCAGTTTAGTTATAAACTAATAATCATAGAAGCAGCATAACAAAACCTCTTGCTTTACGAGAATTTATCTTAATTTTAAAATATTTTAATTAGATCATTTTCATTAAGCTTCATTTTATCAGTAATGATTTTGATCACGGCTTATCCTATTTAACTAAGGAGATGAAATTATGAATCATTTAAAAGGAATCCATCACGTAACGGCAATCACCAGCAATGCGGAGAAGAACTATGAGTTCTTCACCTATGTTCTCGGCATGCGTCTCGTTAAGAAGACGGTTAACCAGGACGATATTCAGACCTATCATTTGTTCTTCGCAGATGACAAGGGGAGTGCGGGAACGGATATGACCTTCTTCGATTTCCCCGGCATTCCGCAAGGCAAGCATGGTAATGATGAAATTTACAAGACTTCATTCCGGGTGCCGAGCGATGCGGCTATTGATTATTGGGTCAAGAGATTTGACCGCCTTGGTGTCAAGCATACCGGGGTAAAAGAACAATTCGGCAAGAAGACATTGTCCTTTGTTGATTTTGATGATCAGCAGTACCAGCTGATCTCGGATGAGCATAACAAAGGAGTGGCTTCGGGGACACCTTGGCAGAATGGACCCATCCCACTGGAATATGCCATTACAGGCCTGGGACCCATCTATATACGTCATGCTCAGTTCGATTACATTAAAGAATTAATGGAGCGGGTACTCTTATTCAAGGAAATTGCTGCTGAAGGCTCGCTTCATTTGTTCGAGGTGGGTGAAGGAGGCAATGGAGCACAGGTTGTCGTTGAACATAATACGATGCTTCCGCCTGCACGCCAAGGGTACGGAACCGTTCATCATGCTGCATTCCGCGTAGAAGACCGTGCCGTGCTAGAAGAATGGATTGAGCGGATGTCGAGCTTCGGATTTACAACCTCAGGCTATGTAGATCGGCATTTCTTCGAATCATTATATGCGAGAGTCACGCCGCAGCTTCTATTTGAATTTGCAACGGACGGCCCTGGTTTCATGGGAGATGAGCCTTACGAGACTTTGGGAGAGAAGCTGTCCTTGCCACCATTCCTTGAGCCGCATCGTGAACAGATTGAGCAGGATGTACGTCCGATTAATACGATGCGAAGCGATCGAGTAATTGACAAGGAATATGAATAACGATCGTTAACGGATACTAGCTATAGAATAATGATGCCTATAGATGCCTCTTTCCTTTATCAAAAGGAAGGAGGCTTTCTTCTAGTTTATATTCACTAATAATTGTCCCCTAAGGGTTCGTTGGCACAGCATGTACATATTTCCTATTTATTCGCATATATAACGAGTAGAGGAATCTTTGAGAGATAGGGGGCGGCCCTTAGTGGAATGGAGCGCAATATGGGAATTGATCGACCCGAGACTGTTCGGCGTCGTGGCGGCATGCTGGGTGGTAGGATATATTCTGAAGTCAACCCCATCCTTTCCGGATTGGACGATTGTGTATGTTGTTGTCGTCGTAGCCGTCGGTTTGAGTGTATGGATACTCGGTCTTTCGCCCGATTCAGTCATACAAGGCATTCTTGCAGGCGCATTTTCGGTATATGGACACCAGGTGGTGAAGCAGACAAGAAGTGCGAGGAGTGGCTCTGGTAAGAATGAGTAGTAAATAGCAGATGGCAAATGTCAGCGGCAAGCAGCAAACAAGGGATATGTAATCTTACTCCAGCTGGACATCAATAGAAAAAGCCGCAGTGATCTAGAATTACCTAGTTCACTGCGGCTTTGTGTTGTTTAATTTACTTCAAATCCTCAATGGAATCAATATCCATGTAAGCAGGTACGGTAAGACCTGTCTTGGCACCTTCAAGGTTGATGCCCAGATCATCAATTTGATCCTTGTATTTCTCCAGGTAAGTCGCGGAGGTAACCGGCAGCCAAGCAGCAAGGGATGCATCTACATCTCCGCTCGCCACACCCTGCCACATCGGTCCCATTTCAACTTGCAGAGAAGTGACATTGTAGCCGAGCTTCTCCGACAGGATGTATGCGACTAGGTTGGTACTCGCAATTTCAGAATCCCAGGCTACATAGCTGAGCTTAATGGAATCACCGCTGACCGGTGATAAACCGCTGATCCATTCCTCTACTTTATCTGGATGAGCTGCAGCCCATTCCGCTGCAGCCTCCTCAGCAGAAGCGCCATCCTGAATGGCAATCATGATTTCGCCCATATCCTCAGGAGTCCACTGGAACCGATCCAGGAACTCATAGGCGGTCGGATGGTCTTCTTGAAGTCCTTTACGCGCTACGGTATGAATTTCCTCCGCTTCACCGTAAGACTTCTTCGGATCTTCTAAGTATTTCAGATCATATTTATTAAACATCCAGTGAGGTGTCCAGCCGGTTACAATAATCGGCTGCTCATTCTGAATGGCTCTTTCCAGCATGGCGGTCATCGCTGAACCGGAGCCTTCGACCAGTGTCCAATCCGTCAGCTCATAATCCTCAATGGCCTTATTGGTAGATGCCATAATCCCGGCACCAGGGTCAATTCCGATAATTTCGTAGTTTACTTCTTCACCTACACCACCGCTGGCTGTTGTCCCGCCTGTAGTTGATCCGCCCACAAAGTATTGGGAGAATCCTGCAATCAGTACAATAGCTGCTGCAGCCGAACCGATCCAGATACGCTGCTTGGAAGTAAGACGGCTCTTCTTCTTTTGCCCTGGCTTGCCGACGAGGTTCTGTGTAAATCGGTCAAGCACAATGGCAAGAACGACGACAACAAGTCCAGCCTCAAAGCCCTTACCGATTTGAAGCTGTCCTACTGCACGGTATACTTCGGCACCAATCCCTTGCGCACCGATCATGGAAGCAATAACGACCATAGACAGTGACAGCATGATGGTTTGATTCACACCGCTCATCAGAGTAGGCATGGCAAGCGGGAGCTGTACCTTGAACAGCTTCTGGCTAGATGTAGATCCGAATGCATCTGCAGCCTCGACCAGTTCTTTTGATACCTGACGAATCCCAAGATGGGTCATCCGAATCGTAGGCGGTATAGAGAAGATAACAGAAGCAATAACACCCGGTACAACGCCTAGACTGAAGAAGGTTACTGCCGGAAGCAGGTATACAAAGGCAGGCATCGTCTGCATCAGGTCCAGAATCGGTGTGACGATACGCTCTATAGAGCGGCTGTATGCAGAAAAAATCCAAGCGGTACGCCGATTACAATCGATATAATACCTGAGGTCACAACAAGCCCGAGCGTATCCATGGACTGCGGCCAGTATCCCAAGTTATAGATAAGCAGGAAGCCCAGTACAGTAAACAGGGTGAGCTTCCATTTACCCAGCAAGTAAGCAAGGACCCCTATAATGATGATAAACAGAATAGGATGTGGGAGCATAAACAGCCCTGAGAAAAATCCAACGACACTTTCAATGACGGTTGAAATGAGACGGAAGAATCCGGCAATGGATACATTCAGCCAATCGACAATGGCATCAATCCACTCCGCAATAGGTAACTTAGGCATTTATAGATTCCTCCTTCGTTGCAGACACTTCTCCGCCGAGCGCTCCGAGGAGTGCGCCTCTTACAATCACGCCTTCCAATCTTCCGTTCTCATTAACGACGGCAAGGGGAACCTTCGCAGAGCTCGTAATTTCGAACAGTTCATTCATTAGCGTTTCCGGCGGTACTTGAGGTCCATCGGTGATCAGAATATCCTGAATGGTTTGTCCATCCTTCGATGCGCGGGAAGCATCCTCAGCTGTGATCACGCCAAGCAGCTTCTTCGAACGGTCAATAACGAATAGGTTGGATATCCCTCTTTCACGCATCAGCTCAAGAGCAACACGAGGTCCGCGGTCCAGCGTAATGGTTTCTGGTCTGCGCATGACATGAGCAGCAGTCAGAACCTTCGACAGATCCACATCCTCCACAAATCGTGCGACGAATGAGTTCGCCGGCTGAATCATGATTTCTTCCGGTGTTCCAATCTGTTCTACTGCACCGTCTTTCATCAGTGCAATGCGGTCTCCGATGCGGAGCGCTTCATCCAGATCATGTGTAATGAAGACAATGGTCTTCTTCATCCGATCCTGCAGCTCGAGCAGCTCGTCCTGCATATCACGGCGAATCAGAGGGTCAAGCGCACTGAAGGCTTCATCCATGAGCATGACTTCAGGATCGTTAGCCAGTGCTCTGGCGAGACCCACACGCTGCTGCATACCACCACTCAGCTCACTTGGTAGCTTGTCCTCCCAGCCTTTGAGACCGACAAGCGCCAAAGCTTCTTTTGCTTTTTCGGTACGAATGGATTTATCCACTTTTTGAATTTCAAGTCCATATTCTACGTTATCCAGCACCGTACGGTGCGGCAGAAGCGCAAAGCTCTGGAACACCATGCTGATCGTTTTTCTTCTCACTTCACGGAGCTGTTCTTTGTTCATCTTGCGAAGATCCTTGCCATGAACAAGAATTTCGCCGGAGGTGGGTTCAATCAAGCGATTTAGCATTCGCACCAGAGTAGACTTTCCGCTTCCGGACAAGCCCATAATCACAAAGATTTCTCCCTGCTTAATTTCCATATTGACTTGGTTCACACCAACCGTGATTCCTTTTTCTGTGGCCAGCCGTTTCTTGTCCCAGCCTTGACTGAGCAGCTTTGCGCCCTCGCTTGCGCCGGGACCAAACAGCTTGCTGACGTTTCTGACTTCCAGAATGGTCATAGGTACACTCCTTTATTTATAGCTTGGCAGAGCGGATGTACACTCTGTGAAGCTTGTATTCTGAACATAAGCCTTTGCCAGTGTAACAAATAAAATGTATAATTTCAAACGAACATTCAGAACGTAAAGTATGTACAGAAAAAACTGTACAAAGTTTAGAGTGCTGTCACATCAAGGTTTAACGTTATTTTTTGATGCCGATCTAGGGCTGTAGTTTCTTTACTTTTGATGATGCTTTTTCTAAAATAGATCATGTTATGTTTAGGTGCCTATATTTTGTCCTGAATGGATTCAGTTTATGTCGGTGTGAGATAAGACCTCTTATCTTGACTTTTTTTTAATACCTGACGATTTAGAATGGGAGGTTGCAAGCATGAGCTTGGACCAATTAAATGAACAGCAGCAAGACAAACTAATGAATATTCGCAAGCGCGTAATCCAAACCGTTGGTAAAAATATGGACTTGTATGGACTCAGCTCCTCTTCCGGACATTTATATGGACTGCTTTTTTTTGCCGATAAGCCGATGACGCTGGATGATATGGGACGAGAGATGGAAATGAGCAAGACCAGCATGAGTACAGGCGTACGTAATCTCCTTGATATGAAGATGGTCAATAAGGTATGGAGCAAGGGGTCCCGCAAAGATCAATATGAAGTTGAATACGACTGGCATCAGACGTTTACGGACTATTTTGCGATCAAATGGAGAAAGGCAGCGGAGAGTAATCTGCTCTCTTTCAAGAAAGCCATTGAAGAGATTGAGCGCATGCTGAGAGCGTATCAGGATGACGAGCCTCTGAAGGAGGTCCTCGTTCAGGATATGGAGAAGATGAAGGCGGCTGTGGCTTATTACAAGTGGCTGAATCGTCTCATTGATACGATGGAATCGGAAAAAATCTTTGAACTGGTCCCCAAGGAAGAAGATCTCGAGTAGCCCTATGCAGCACAGCATTTGTAGAGCCCTAAATGGGCTCTTTTTTATGGAATTATTTCCTTCAAACCACAGATTTCTAGGCCTAAAAAATATGTTTTGTTATGCTTGTCAGGCCAGTCTGCATAAATCGAACAAGTCCCTCATAGACATGTATCAATCAGTTGAAATCAGTGTTAAAGGGGATGATGTCATGCGCCGGATATCATGGGTTCTAGCCATGGTTCTGTGCTTTTCAGGTCTGCTTGCGGCTTGTGGACCAAAGGATGCAGATTCAGTAGTAAAGGATTTGAACGAAGTCGTGGGTGGTCTTGAGAGTTATCAGGGATCAGGTGTAATGACCCTCTATTCAGGAGAGACGCCTCAGGAGTACAAAGTTGAAGTATGGCACCAAAAGCCTTCGTATTACCGTATTGCGCTGACGAATGCCAAGAAGGACATCACTCAGATCGTCCTGCGTAATGATGATGGTGTATTTGTCCTCACTCCTAGTCTGAACAAGAGCTTCCGCTTCCAAAGCGACTGGCCGGATAACCAGGGTCAAGTGTATCTGTATGAAACACTGGTTCGCAGCATTATTGGAGACAACACACGTCAGTTTGTCGATGAGGAAGAGAGCTATGTTTTTGAAGTCGCTGCCAACTACAATACCCATTCCCTTGTGCGCCAAAAAATTTGGCTGAACAAAGCGGACTATGCTCCTAAGCAGGTATCTGTATCCGATGCCAATGCGAAGGTTGTAGTGGATGTGAAGTTTGACAACTTCGAGTTCGGTACGAAGTTCGAGAAAGAAGCCTTTGATATGCAGAAGAATATGTCCGTAAATACAGGTGAAGGCCAAGCACCTGCCGAAGGTACAATTACCGAGCCAAGCGGCAGCGAGAGTGGCGAAACCGTTCCGCAAGTGAATGAGGAGGTTACAACACCGGAAGACAATGCGGGGGAGACAGACCCAGGAACTGAATCAGGAACTCCAGAGGCGAATGCTCCGGGTGCTGAGGTGAACAACGAACAAGCTCCTGCGGATGATGCAGCAGAGTCACCTGAAGCTACAGATGAAACAACAGGTGCCATCGACATTCCTGAGCTTGGAGACTTCGGCGTAATTGAGCCTACCTATCTGCCGGAAGGTGTTGATTTCAAAGGCGAGCCGACCATTATGGAGACAGAGGACGATTACGCGGTTATGCTTCGATTCGAAGGAACATATAATTACACTATTATAGAAGCAAGACCTCAGGACCGTGCATCATCCTATGCGGTAACGAGTCCGGTCGATCTCGGATTCACAATCGGGATGATTACAACCGAGCTGCCGAGAACACTGACCTGGTTTGATGAGGGTATGGAATACAGAATTACAAGCGATGATCTGCCGGAATCCGAAATGGTAAAAATCGCTGCTTCAATGCAGGATCAAACGGGTAAATAATTATGCTGCTTCTGCGTAATTACTGAGAACCAAAACATCTATAGGTAATATAATAAATCAAGCCGTTATTTATGGAAGTCTTCCGTAAAATAACGGCTGTTCTCCTCTTTGTGGACGGAATTGACTGTTACTGGAAGATTGAGTCATGGAAATAATATAACGATGCGAAAATAACTCCAGTATTTTTATCTGCGGAAGTATTGGGTATGTTATGAGTATATCTTCTTTTTTTAAGGTTCCAAAATTAGAAACACCTGTATTTGACAGCGGTCCCCCTGTTTTATACGATAAGACTTATTGCTGTAGTGGATAATGTAAATCAGGGAAGGTGACTGCGGGTGCAAGGACAGTATCGCCCGACCCAAGCTGAAATCAACTTGGATCATTTAAGACATAATGTGGATTGTTTTCGTAAAGCATTGCCAGAAGGTGTGCTCTTCAGTGCATGTGTGAAGGCTAACGCCTATGGCCATGGAGCAGTGGAAATTGCAAAAGAGCTGGAACGGCTGGATGTGGACTATCTGAATGTTGCCTTTCTGGATGAAGCGCTTGAGCTGAGACAGGCAGGTGTTCGCTCTCCGATTCTGGTACTGGGATATACACCGCCGGAAGGTATTGAGGTTGCTTACAAGCATCAAATTACGGTTACAGTGTTTAGTGAAGAGGTGCTGCAGAGTATTGAAGCTCTCGAACCTTTCGCAATGGATGATCATCAGGACATCTCTTTGAAAGTCCATCTTAAGATTGATAGTGGAATGGGACGACTAGGTGTCATCACAGCGAAAGATGCTGAGCATTATGCTCAGCGATTGAAACGATTGTCTTATGTCATGCTTGAAGGGGTATATACCCATTTTGCCAAGGCAGACGAAGAGGATAAAGCCTATACACTTATACAGTACCAACGATTTATGGATGTGGTGAGTGCACTGCGAAATCAGGGCTACAGCATCCCGATCATACATACGGGAAATAGTGCAGCTGCGATTGATACACCGACGCTGAGTCTGGATATGGTTCGGGTGGGCATCAGCCTGTACGGACTATATCCGTCAGCCGAGGTTGATCATGATGCGGTTCACTTGCTCCCAGTGCTGACACTTACGACAAAGATAGTATACGTAAAAGAGGTTCCTGAACATTGGGGTATAAGTTATGGAACAAGATACTACTCGTCAAAGGACGAGAAGATTGGAACCTTGCCTATCGGCTATGCAGACGGTTTCTCACGAATGCTCGGCGGTAAGGTTGAAGTATTAGTACGCGGACGCCGCGTTCCAGTCGTTGGTACGATCTGCATGGATCAGTGTATGGTGTCATTACAATCGTTAAATGAAGAACAGGAAGATATCAAAGCAGGTGAAGAGGTTGTTATCATCGGTCAGCAGATGGGCAGTACCATTAGTGCCGACGAACTGGCCTCCAAGCTGGGTACCATTAACTATGAAGTGATCTGTATGCTGGCGAATCGTATTCCGCGTGTGTACATGAGGTCCGGTCAAGTCATATCTCGAGTAAACTCTCTCTTATCCTAAAATTTTCCGGAAATTTTTCGCTTTTGAAAAGAGGATTTTCGTCTAATGTCCGCGAAAAGTGTAGTTATTCGCAAAATGGATGATGTACGTATGATATCATACCGTTTATAATGAGTAATGCATAGTTGATATACGCGGGGCATATATATCCTCTTGTATAAATTTCCTTAAATAACGTTATACTGTTTCACAGTGGCGTAAGGTTTTGTGTGGGGGTGGAAGAGAACTTGACCAATGTACAGAACACCAAACGGATTATGATTAGTTTGCCGGATCATCTCTTACAGGAAGTAGATGGTATTGTAGCAATGGAGAATTCGAACCGCAGTGAATTCATCAGGCAAGCCATGAAGCTGTACTTAAACGAACGGAAGAAGCGTTATATCCGGGAGTCAATGCAGCGAGGCTACATGGAAATGGCCAAGATTAATTTGACCATGGCTTCTGAAGCTTTTCACGCGGAGGATGATGCAGACAGCACTCTGGGCCGCTTAGTGAGCGGGGTGTAAACATTGATCGTTAAACGCGGCGACGTTTTTTTTGCGGATCTTTCACCCGTTGTCGGTTCCGAGCAAGGGGGAGTCAGACCGGTGCTTGTGATCCAGAATGATATTGGCAACCGTTTCAGTCCTACTTGTATCGTTGCGGCCATCACGGCTCAGATTCAGAAGGCGAAGCTGCCGACCCACGTGGAAATTGATGCAGAACTGCACGGTTTTGATCGGGATTCTGTTGTGTTGCTCGAACAGATTAGAACGATTGACAAACAGCGTCTGACTGACAAGATTACGCATTTAGATGATGATACGATGAAGCTTGTGGGTGAAGCTCTACAGATCAGTCTGGGATTAATTGATTTCTAATTGCTGTTCGAGTAAAGAGAGTGCATGGTCTTATATAGGCCGTGCACTCTCTTTTTTAGGTTATAATAACGGGATTGGTACTTTTTTTGGCTGAAACCGCTAACAAGAGACGAAGATAATTCATTGCATTCCGCTCTAGAGAAATCTATACTGATGAGAGAAAAAAATAAAAAGATGTCTCATGTTGTTGAAAGCGCTGTTATTTATCTTGCGAGTGATCGCGGATAAGCTGGAAACAGAGGAGACCATGGAGGGAAATATGGGGATTTTCTATACCGAGGAAAAGCGATTATTTCATCTGCAAACCGTAGAAGCAAGTTATGTATTTCAAGTCATGCCTACAGGACATTTGACCCATCTGTATTATGGAAAAAAACTAAGACACGGTGACTTAAGCTGGCTTCAGGTGCGTCAGGAGCGCTCCTCCTTCAGCCCAAATCCAGTGCCTGAGGACCGGACGATATCTTTTGATACACTGCCGCAGGAATATCCGGTATATGGTACGAGTGACTTTAGAAATCCGGCACTTCAATTGAAACAAGAAAACGGTTCCACAGTAACCGAGTTCTTATATACAGGCCACAGCATTGTGCGCGGAAAGCCGCAGCTAGAAGGTCTTCCGCAGACTTATATAGAGCAAGAGGATGAAGCAGATACGCTCATTATTCAGCTGGAGGATGCGGTTGCTGGAATCAAGCTTGAGCTTAGCTATACTGCTTATAATCATTATAATGCGATTACCCGATCTGCCCGGATTACCAATACAGGAGCTGCGACCAGTGAAATTTTGCGTGCACTGAGCTCAAGCGTTGATTTTCCTCATGCGGATTATGAGTGGCTTCAATTATCAGGTGCTTGGGTCAGGGAGCGGGAAATGATCCGCAAGCCGCTGACAGTGGGCACACAAAGTGTCGAAAGCCGCCGCGGATCGAGTTCACATCAGCAGAATCCATTTGCAGCGCTTCTTACGCCTGGGGCAACGGAAGTATCCGGTGAAGTGTTTGGCTTCAGCCTTGTGTATAGTGGAAGCTTCGTAGCAGCTGCAGAAGTGGATCAGTTCAAGACGACGAGATTGTCCCTTGGTATCAATCCATTTGAGTTCGGGTGGCAGCTCACACCAGGAGAATCGTTCCAAACACCAGAAGTCGTTATGGTATATTCCGATCAGGGTCTTGGCGGCATGTCACGCAGCTACCATGCCTTGTATCGGGAGAGATTGGCCCGTGGGAAATTCAGAGATCAGCAGCGTCCAATTCTGGTCAACAACTGGGAAGCGACGTATTTCAACTTCAATGCGGACAAGATCGAGAGTATTGCAGCAGCCGGCAAAGAGCTGGGCATTGAACTATTTGTTCTTGATGACGGCTGGTTCGGTCATCGTGACAGCGATAACTCTTCGCTGGGAGACTGGGTTGTCGACAAGAAGAAGCTGCCAGATGGACTTGATAATCTAGTGAAACGTGTGACGGATACCGGAATGCAGTTTGGTCTGTGGTTCGAGCCGGAGATGATCTCACCGGACAGCGAATTGTATAAGGCACATCCGGACTGGTGTCTGCATGTTCCGGACAGACGCCGGACAGAGGGCAGACAGCAGCTCGTGCTCGATATGTCACGCAAGGATGTACAGGATGAAATCGTTCGTATGATTACAGACATTTTATCAAGTGCACCAATTACTTATGTGAAGTGGGATATGAACCGGAATATGACCGAGATTGGTTCTGCACAGCTGCCTGCGGAGAGACAGAAGGAGACGGCACATCGTTATATGCTGGGTCTGTATGATGTGATGGAACGCATCACCTCTCAATTCCCTGACATTCTGTTTGAGAGCTGCTCCGGCGGCGGCGGGCGTTTCGATCCAGGGATGCTGTACTACATGCCTCAGACCTGGACGAGCGACAATACGGATGCGGTGTCTCGCCTTCGCATTCAATATGGTACAAGCCTTGTTTATCCGGTCAGTGCGATGGCTTCACACATCTCGGCAGTACCTAACCACCAGGTAGAACGTACAACTTCCCTTGAGACTCGCGGTAATGTCGCAATGTCCGGGAATTTTGGTTATGAGCTGGATCTGACCAAGTTCACAGATGAGGAGAAGTCCGTTGTAGCTGCGCAGGTTGAACTCTATAAGGAAATCCGTGAGCTTGTGCAATTCGGTGTATTCTACCGGCTCTTAAGTCCGTTTGAAGGCAATGAAACCGCTTGGATGTTCGTATCACCAGACGGCGTGGATGTCGCTGTTTTCTACTTCCGTGTTCTTGCAGAGCCTAATGCTCCGCTCGCCCGTCTCAAGCTGACCGGTTTGGATCCAGATCGTGACTATGCCCTCGTTAATGGAGATGGTGTATACAGTGGAGACGCGCTGATGTATGCAGGTATTTCGGTGGGAAGCAAGAAGGGTGACTTCCACAGCGAGCTTCATCGGTTCAAGAGAGTGTAAAACTTAATATTAAGTCAGACCGTTTTGGCCCTCACTGAAGTGGCCGAAACGGTCTTTTTTTGTATTGAAAAGGGGTGGAAAGCAGGTCAGATGTGGAAATTAAGGTCAAGTTCTGTGATAATAAAGTATCATCATTCTTTAACGGATGATAAAATAATCATTTTAAACCGAAAAATATAGAGAATGAAGCGGTGCACAAACCGACTTCTACTAACCACAGGATTTATACAAAATCCTTAACCTAAAAAATATGTGCAGTTTACAAATAAAAATTGGACGGTGCGATATTTTTTGGAGGATGCATCAGCATTAACGGAGCGCTGCGGAGCAGGTGAGAATGGACTGGAGAAGCGAATGCGTTCGCCTTTGTTCTTAGAGTTGAACCTTGTCAGGTCTTATTAAATCGTATAACTCTAAGAACAACAGCGATTGGAAGACCATACTCACAGGCGCAGCATTAAGCTTCGTAGTTTGCTCTAGCGCCTCCAATTCAAGATCGCCCCAGGTAATCCTACAGGAAAGAGGGATTTTTTTGACGGAACCAACGACGATGGAAGTAAATGAAGAACAAGTAAGGCAAGAGCGTGAAGAGCGAATTGTGAAGCAGGTAGCGAAGGAGCTATCGCTTACAATCAAGCAGGTTAGAACGACGGTCGGACTCCTGAACGAAGGGAATACGATTCCCTTCATCGCGCGTTACCGTAAGGAAATGACCGGTGAACTGGATGAGAACGTATTGCGTCTTATTGAAGAGCGTACCCTTTATTTGCGCAACCTGGAGGACCGCAAGGTAGAAGTTATCCGGATTATTGATGAGCAGGGTAAGCTTACGCCAGAACTTACAGCAGCCATTACTGAAGCGGTGAAGCTTCAAGAAGTAGAGGATCTGTACCGGCCTTATCGTCAAAAAAGAAAAACTCGTGCCAGCGTTGCCAAGGAGAGAGGTCTTGAGCCCTTGTCCGAATGGATCTGGAATCAGCCTAAGAACGGAAATGTGCTTGATGAGGCAGCGGGCTATGTGAATGAGGAGCTGGGCGTAGAGAGTGCAGAAGCTGCACTGGCAGGAGCCCTGGATATTCTCGCGGAAAATATTGCAGACGATGCAGAGATCCGCAAATGGGTTCGCCGTTATACGCTGGACCATGGAGTGCTCACTTCCGAGGCGAAGGATGCCGAAGTGGAATCCGTGTATGAGAACTATTACAGCTACCGCGAGCTTGCTAAAAAAATGCCGCCACACCGTATCCTTGCGATCAATCGGGGAGAGCGGGAGAATATTCTCAAGATCGGGCTCGATGTGAATGCAGAACCGGTCCATAACTATATTGGACGCCAGATTTTGAAGCCTTCTTCGGTTGTAGAGGAACAAATGAAATTCGTTATTGAGGATGCCTACAAGCGTCTGATTGCGCCTTCTATTGAGCGGGAGGTTAGAGCCGAGCTTACCGAAAAAGGGGAGAACCAGGCGATCTCGATCTTCTCTGGTAACCTGCGCAGTCTGCTTCTGCAGCCGCCGATCAAGGGTAAGCGTGTGCTGGGAGTCGATCCTGCATACCGTACAGGCTGTAAGCTGGCAGTTGTGGATGATACGGGTAAATTGCTGGAGGTGGCAGTTACTTACCCCACACCGCCTAACAATAAGAAGCAGGCAGCAAAAGAGAAATTTAACGAGCTGATCCACAAGTATGAGATTGAGCTGATTGTGATTGGTAACGGAACGGCTTCGCGCGAGACGGAACAGTTCGTGGCCGAGGTCATTCAAGAGCTTGAAGCCAAATCACTCGCATATCTGATCGTTAACGAGGCAGGTGCCAGTGTGTATTCTGCTTCCAAGCTGGCTCAAGAGGAATTCCCTGACCTGGATGTAGCAGAGCGGAGTGCTGCCTCAATTGCCCGCCGTGTACAGGATCCGCTTGCAGAGCTCGTCAAGATCGATCCCAAAGCCATCGGAGTAGGGCAGTATCAGCATGACGTCTCTCAGAAGCATTTGGAGGACAGCTTGAAGGCTGTTGTTGAATCCGCGGTTAACCATGTAGGCGTAGATGTGAATACGGCATCTCCTTCCTTGCTGTCGTATGTGGCAGGCGTCAATGCAACGATTGCCAAGAACATTGTGAAGTATCGTGAGGAGAACGGCAAATTCACTTCACGCAAGGAGCTGCAGAAAGTGCCGCGCCTAGGAGCGAAGACCTTCGAGCAATGTGCAGGCTTCATGCGTATCTCTGAAGGAGTGAATCCGCTGGACCGCACTGCAATCCACCCGGAATCCTATACGGTTGTGGATCGGCTCTTCCAAGAGCTGAAGGTGGATCTGGACAAGCTCGGCAGCCAAGAGCTTGCGCAGATCCTCGATGAGCAGCGGATCGAAGAGCTGGCAGGCAAGTTAGAGGTAGGTGTGCCTACACTGCGTGATATCATAGATAGTCTACAGCGTCCGGGCCGTGATCCGCGGGACGAGCTGCCACTGCCAATCTTCCGTACGGATGTGCTTAAGATTGAAGATCTGGAAGCGGGAATGGAGCTGCAGGGAACGGTTCGGAACGTCATCGACTTCGGTGCTTTTGTGGATATTGGAATTAAGAGCGATGGGCTTGTCCACATTTCACAGATGAGTGAAGGCTTTGTGAAGCACCCGATGGACGTCGTTTCTGTAGGGGATAATGTGACGGTGTGGGTACTTAGTGTCGAGCTGAAGAAAGGCCGAGTTGCCCTGACAATGAAGAACCCGAATAAAGCTTAAACGACCATTTCGATATAAAAAAGCAGCCGATGCGCTGAGAAGCAAAGACAAGCGCTATCGGCTGTATATGGATTACTATAGTCTGGAATCATTGGTCTCTATTCCGCCAGTATTGCCTGGACGATTGCGATAGAAGAACCAGCATTCATTCAAGAGCTTGATTTGACGACTGTCCTTTTTGTGAAATGCACGCATAAGTTGGTTACTCAGCCACTGTGGCAAGGGAATCCCTCCTAACACCCGTTAACATCTGTACGTTAGCATATGGGGGAAATGCCCGATTAGTGCAGGTCTACATCAAATAACCGTTCTGGACAGATCAGCTAAAGAAGACATGGGTCTTTACTTTGGTTTGATCTGCAGAACGGTTATTTTGTCATTTCTAGTTCAGGAGGAGCTGATTAGATGAGTTCTTCTTCCTCATACCATTGTTCGAGCTGAGCCTGAAGGGCGCGAATCTCTGTTAACAGGGCAATCAGTGGGTAGTGCTCCTCTTTGACAGAAGCAAAGGATTGTTCCAGCTGGTTAATATAATCAAGACCGCCTGTGATGGCGTATTGCTCTTCGAGCAAATCCAGCTGATCGCATTCAGCAATGGCCCTTGGTAAAGCAGGAACCGCATCTGCTGTAAGCTTACTGATCTCCTTGTGGAGACGCAGATTCAGAGCACTGAGCTGATAGGCATAATCAGATGGCATTTCTACAAATTCGAGCTGACCAGCAGCATGCTGTAAAATGATGTAGCGCATCTTGGACATAACGATGATTCTCCCCTTTTGGTCGTCGTTCTTAAACGTTCCTTGACAGTGTATCCCAAGGTATAGTTACAATCAAGTAGAAACGATGCACGGAAGTGAGCTGAATAAGGGTGAATTTAATGACAAACGAAGAATTACAGGCTTGGATTGAGCGAATATCCATGGATAGCTTCGGTGTGCCTTTTCGTCATGAGGCTGTCTTTAACAAACGTTTGACGACAACAGGCGGCAGATATATGCTTCGCACCCATCGTATTGAGATTAATCCGCATCAGTTAGCGGTGCACGGGGCAGATGAGGTAGAGAAGATTATTAAACATGAGCTATGCCATTATCATTTGCATATACGTGGAAGAGGCTATAAGCATCGTGATCCCGAATTTAAGCAGCTGTTAGCTCAGGTAGGAGGGAGCAGGTACTGCCAGGGCTTGCCGGGCGGAAAAGCTCGCAGATCACTCCCCTATAAATATGAGCTGATCTGTCAGAGCTGCTCACAGGTGTACAAGCGTAAGCGTAAAGTAGATGTGCGCAAATATCGCTGTGGACGCTGCAGCGGCAGACTCCAAATATCTGAGCTGACGAAGGCTTGACTCTTGTCTAAACTTTTGCTAAATTATTAATTACAGCTAATGTTCCCTGATAGCTCAGTTGGTAGAGCACTCGACTGTTAATCGAGTTGTCACAGGTTCGAGTCCTGTTCGGGGAGCCATGGAGAGATACCCAAGTGGCTATAAGGGGACCCTCTGCTAAGGGGTTAGACTGCGTAAGCGGTGCGAGGGTTCGAATCCCTCTCTCTCCGTTCCATTGAGCAAAGAAAGCCCGCGAGGGCTTTTTTTTGCGTTATGGAACATAAAAGATGGGATGAGAACCCATAGGGGTTCGTCGGAGCATAAGCTTCGAAAGGATTACATCGCAGTCTCGACCGAAGGGAGAGTATCCCTCTCTCTCCGTTCCATTAAGCAAAGAAAGCCCGTGAGGGCTTTTTTTGTTATAAAGGACATACAAAGATAGAATGGCGAACCCAGGGGTTCGCCATTTTGTATTTACAGCATTCTCAAAAATTAAGTTAAGGACGGCTCCATATTCATGCCTGCCAGCTTACGTTCAATCGCGTACGCAACGCCGTTCTCAATATTGGTAAGCGTAACTTCTTTCGCAATAGCCTGAATATCTGGATGTGCATTGCCCATCGCGACAGAGGTTCCGGCAATGGTAAGCATGGATACATCATTATTGCTGTCTCCAATCGCCATCGTATGCTCCAGTGATATGCCGAGCCTTGCAGCCAGTTTACTCAGCGCATTTCCTTTAGAAGCATCCGGATGCTCAACTTCAAAATTGTGATCTGCAGAAATGACCATGGTTACCTCCGGATTGTTCCGGAATCTTGCACGTCCGAGCTCAAGCTTCTGCTTATCAAAGGATAGAGACAAGATATTGTAAATTTCGGCATCCTCCGGAATACTGAGATAAGAAGGGATTCGCACGATCCCGGTTTGTTCATACTGCTTCTCTGCCATACGAAGCAGGCGGTCCAGGCTTTCTTCCGGATTCGCGCTTAAGGCACGGTCAATCTCTATAGACATGAGCTGATGGCCTTCATTCGGCGAATAAATCGCCCGGTCGGTAAGGACTTCATAATAAAATTGGTTTTGATCAAGCCATTCCAGAACGGACATAGCCGTATTTCTATCCATTGGAATGGACTCCACTCGGTTCGAATCCTCATCATGCGTTGTCGCTCCGTTTGCCCCGATCACCGGCGTATTAATCCCGGCTTCTGCACATATCGCCTTAACGTCAGCATGAGCTCGCCCTGTAGCAATCGTAACGTGTACACCCAGGCTTTGGGCTTTGCGGATGGCATTTGCATTTTCTTCACTAATCTTACTGTCACTGTTTAGCAGTGTTCCGTCCAAATCTATAGCAATGAGCTTAATCATAGGGTAACCTCCTGATCGTCGTCGGGAATTAACACTTCGACCTGATTTTTATTGAGAAAATCCAGCATTTCTTTATCTGGAGAACGATCTGTAATCATGATGTCGACCATACTCCAATCTGCAAATCGGTAAAAATAGTTGCGCCCAAACTTCGAGTGATCCGCGAGCACAATGACGGTATCGGCTTGTTCCATCATCTTGAACTTTACCTTGCCTTCTTCATCACCAGAGCTAAGCCCATCGGTCGTCACACCACCTACACCAATAAAAGCCTTCTCGACATGATAGTTGGATAAGGTGTCAATAACGGAAGCACCATAGACGTAGCGATGCTCCTTGTGCAACATTCCTCCCAAGAGCCTGATTTGAATCAAATCTTTCTCTGACAGCAGGTCTGCCGAGTTAATGGAGTTCGTAATCACCGTGCAATCCTGTGGATGTAAATATTCGGCGCAGGCCTGAACGGTGGTTGAAGAGTCCAGAATAATGCGATCTCCCTTGCGAACGAGAGCAGCTGCGAGACGACCGATCGCCTTTTTCTCATCCGAGACGGTAGTCAAACGATCTTTATAATTTTTGAATTCCTGAATGGGGGAGGGGAGCAGTGCGCCTCCTCTGGTGCGTACAATGAGATTCTGATCTTCAAGCTTGATCAAATCTCGTCTTGCTGTATCCCGGGACACGTCGAAGATGGAGCATAACTCTTCTATAGAGATTCGACCTGACTTGGCCAGATGGTCCATGATAAGCTGCATGCGTTCTTCCTGATACAAGCGGATACCTCCTTACGTTGATGCATCAATATAAGTAATCATAAGCCAAAATAAGCAATGATGCAACATGAATGGATTGAAAAGCATGTAATTGTGCATCAATCTACGTCATTAAGGTGAAATATGGTGATGAATTAGGGTTTAATATTTTTTTATCATTTTTTTAAAAAAAGGGCTTGTCAAATACTTATTATATTTGATATACTCTAAAAGTCGTCAATGAGCGAACGAAAAAATAAGGCCCGTTGGTCAAGGGGTTAAGACACCTCCCTTTCACGGAGGTAACAGGGGTTCGAATCCCCTACGGGTCACTTTTATAACCAGCAACCCATAAGGGTTCGTCGGAGAATAAACTTCGGAAGGACTGCATCGCGGTCTCGAACGAAGTGAGAGTCTCCCTACTGGTCACTTTATCCAACCTTGCTTTATGTACCTAGCATAGTGGCATACATCATTGGATTACTCAGCAAGAGCCATTAGCTCAGTTGGTAGAGCACCTGACTTTTAATCAGGGTGTCGAAGGTTCGAGTCCTTCATGGCTCACCAGTTTAATATGCGGTCGTGGTGGAATGGCAGACACGCTATCTTGAGGGGGTAGTGGGTGTATACCCGTGGAGGTTCGAGTCCTCTCGACCGCATCCTAATAACTAGTGAAAGAGTCTTACGTGCTTAAACGTAAGGCTTTTTTTATGTCTGGTTGAATCGTACATGGCAAAAGGGACTATATACTTGATGCGTGAGCTGCCTCAAGTAGTAGTCCCTGTCTTATCTCATTTTCAAATATATAGATTAGTTCCGGTTGAGCTTATCCGCAATAATAGACAAAGCCGATTGCTCCTACACCGGTATGCGTACTAATAATAGGAGAAGTATAGCTGATATCGACATCGCTGTGACCTGTCAGATCCGAGATCGCTTGCTTCAGCTGCTCTGCTAACTTATGACCTTCTGCATGGGCAATTCCCACTTTATGAATTGTCTTGCCTTTTACATCTTCTGCAAACTGTTTGGCCAAATGTCTGACGATTTGGGCGTGACTGCGCAGATTGACGACAGGTGTATATTTACCCTCTGATAATGTAGCGATCGGTTTAATATGAAGCAGAGAGCCGATCAGACCCTTACTCTTGCCGATGCGCCCGCCCTTTACAAGGTTCTCAAGGGTGTCGACCGCGACGAACAGCTTCGTCTGACTGCGGATTTCGGTAATCCGATCGACAATCTCAGAAGTCGTCTTACCCTCTGCTGCCCATTCTGCAGCTTCCAGCACTTGAAACGCGAGACCCTTTGAAATGTATTGGGAATCAATGACGGTTACCTCAGCACTGGACATCTCAGCAGCCATTTCTGCCGAGCGTACCGTGCCGCTTAAGCTGCCTGTCATGTGAATAGATATAATCTCATAGCCTTCTTCATGAAGTCTGTTGTAGCGCTCCAAGAACTCACCAGCTGACGGCTGAGAGCTCTTTGGCAGCTCGCTGCTTTGCTTCATTTTTTGAATAAATTGCTCTGGGGTGATATCGATCCCATCGATATAATTGACACCATCGATAGAAAAAGTAAGAGGAACCACTTCGATGTCATGCTTCTGAATGACGGATTGAGGTATATCTACTGTAGAGTCCGTCACAATCTTAATTTTCTTCATTCATTCACTCCTTATGCCAAATCCAGACAGGTAGGAGGAGCTGTATAGCGCTGTGGCTCAATCTATCTGGACATTTATATTAGTATATACGAGCAGGCATATCAGGTTCAAATGGAAGGCTGAGGATGGGATGGGTGTATGATATAATATGGAATTATTGTGAAGTTTATTTGCATAATGAACTACATAATGACATAACTGGAAGGCGGTATTATATGAATTCGAATTCGATCTATTTACGAATTGAGGAATTGATTAATAAACGAGGGATGACAAAAAAAAGCCTTCTGTGAGGAACTGAAGATCAGCACCGGGAATCTGGGTGACTGGAAACGAGGGAAGTCCATACCAAGTACGGCCAAGTTGATTGAAATTGCTGCTTTTTTTGATGTCAGTCTGGACTGGATTATGGTCGGAAGAAGTGAAATGATGATTAATGAGCAGAGCATCTCTTATGAGGCGGAAGATCATTCAGAACGGCAAGCTGAGCGTGCAATATCTGAATTAACGGTGAAGGAGCAGGAATTCATTAAAGAATATATCGAATTTACCCGTTATCGGAAGCAGAAACGAGCGGACAAGCATCACTGATGAACCTTCTTGATCATATTAATAGATTATACATAACAGGCCATGATTTGCTGTACAGCAGATCATGGCCTTTATTTGACTCTATTTTCTGAATTGCAGAGGGACCTTACCTATTACTGCAGGTCTGATCTGATTCCACAATTCAATACAAAACTCCTGGAGCTCGAAGGCGGCTCTCCCGAGCATGCGTACAGCGATCCCTTGTCCACCTGCGAGAAGGGTTGCACCTGCTAGGATACGACCGGTTTGAGGGAGCGCTTCTCGTATGGCTGTAAGCTCCTTCGCGCTGATGTTCTCTCCTGCGATCCATAATGCGGCCATATGCGTATAGTCGAGCATCCCAGACAGGTTGTTCGCTTGCTCAAGCCCCGGCTCTAGGGAGAATCGATCCCAGACAAGGAGTTCATTTTCCTTCCATACCTCGGTGTGTCCTTGAAATTGAATGAAGTCAAATTGCTCCCCGCGATGTACCCTGCCAGCGGACCACACATCCGCATAGACTAGAGTGGAGTTCTTACCGAGATGGAATGCCGTTGTCAAGACAGAACGACTTCCGGCAAAAGGGATCACGCATTCCGGAAAGTACTCGAGTATTGCACCCTGCTCCAAATGAAAAGTGTGGCTTACAGAGGAAGGAAGGGTGGGTGTCGGATGCAGTCTCGTAGCTGAAGTACTGGTGAGGACTACATGAGCTCCTTCCTTGAGCAGCCATTTAGAATCATACTCATCTCCATTCATTACCCCCGGTGATACATCTGAGGTGTATACACATAGCTCTCCGTCACTGCCGGGAAGGCGAAAGGTCCGGCTGATTCTTAGCGGTACAGTATGATACCGATCCGTAATATAAGTGAGGCCACCTTTGCGTTCAAAGGTGGCGTACAGCTCACTTCGTTTCATACCGGACGGATACAGATCTGTGCGCTCTTCTGACCGGAGATTAATGGGAGTGGTGATGGCCGTGTTCATGATCATGCTCATGGGCAGCGGCTGCCTCATCATCCATGAGCTGGTGCTCAAGCCAATGGATAATTTCGGATACGCCTTCGCCGCTCATCAGATTGGACATCACATAAGGGCGGCCTTCGCGCACTTTTTGCGTATCTGACTCCATGACACTAAGGTCTGCGCCAACGAATGGGGCGAGGTCGGTCTTGTTGATGAGCAGGAGGTCCGAGCGTGTAATACCAGGACCGCCTTTACGAGGGAGCTTCTCGCCTTGGGCTACGTCAATAATGTAGATAAATACATCCGCCAGCTCCGGACTGAAGGCAGCGGACAGATTATCTCCACCACTCTCGATAAAGATCATCTGCAGATCATCAAAGCGCTCCTGCAGCTCCTCTACGGCTTCGAAGTTCATGGAAGCATCCTCGCGAATCGCAGTATGCGGGCAGCCTCCGGTCTCAACGCCGATAATGCGGCTGCTATCGAGAGCATTTTGGCGAAGAAGAATTTCAGCATCCTCTTTGGTATAAATGTCGTTGGTAATGACTGCTATGCTGTAGCGTGTGCGTAATGCCTTGGACAGCTTCTCCACAAGGGCGGTCTTGCCGGAGCCCACCGGGCCACCGATACCGATACGCATTGGGCGACTGTGATCAAACGGAATTCTCTCCCAGTTCGCGTGATGATGATGATTTGAGCCTGTTCCACACATATGAATCATCCTCCTGAATTTAAGAAATATATCGTTCGTTGTTACTTTCAAGACATAAACAATCTGGCTGGCAGTGTTTCGTGCCTCATGGCGTAAATTTCTTGAGCAAAGCTATAGCTGCTCATCCCCATAGGATCGGTGTCTTTGACTGTGTTCCAGGCTGCCTCGATATCAAGAATGAGCTCCTGAATCAATCGCTGCGCTTCAGTCTGGCCTATCGGCATTAGCCGTAAGGCGCTGTTTACATAACCTGTAACTGCGGTATACAAATGCCCGGTTACTGCTTCATCGAGACCAATCTCCAGCTGAAAGGCGATATAGGCATGCACGGTCGGCAGACAGCATAGAGCGCCATAGTCCGAAACAGAGATATCGAGCAAATCGAGCTCCAGGTCGGAGTATATGCTTCGCGCCAGCTTCACCAGTCGCTTTCCCATTTTGTGAGAGCTCTCTCGCAGTTCTCTAGGAGAGCGCTGGGCAAACAGGCGTTTGTCATAAAAGGCGATTCCCGCAGGGTTGTTATTCGCCGCTGCCTCGTACACACCCTTCATGGCAAGTCCATCTAACCGGGTGAGACTCCCGGTCAGCTGGCTGCGAATGAAGGAAGCGAGCTCTTCGCTTGTCCGGATTACCCCTTCGGCGGTATAGGTTTCGAGCCCTGAAGAATGGGAGAAGCCTCCTATGGGAAGTGCCGAATCCAGCAGCTGTGCGTATCTTAGTAATTTAATTGTAGAGCTGGTCTGCAATCTGTAACCACTTCCTTAAGTCTGATGAGCGGATCAGAACATGAAATATCGCTGTGTCATAGGAAGACTCTCGGCAGGCTCGCAGGTGAGCGGCTCTCCGTCAGCTTTGACTTCATAAGTTTCGGGATCGACTTCTATGACTGGTGTAACATTGTTGTGAATCATGTCCTTCTTGGTCACGCTTCGGCAGCCTTTAACGGCCTCAATACGTTTAGTCAAGCCAAGCAGCTCGCCTATGCCTGCTTCTTTGGCAGCTTGGGAAACGAAAGTAATGGAGCCTTTCTGCAGCGCTTTACCGAACGAACCAAACATGGGACGGTTAAATACGGGCTGCGGTGTCGGTATAGAGGCGTTGGGGTCACCCATCTGGGCCTGAGTTATAATACCGCCCTTCAGCACCATTTCTGGCTTAACTCCAAAATACGCAGGGCTCCACAGCACAAGATCTGCCCATTTGCCAACTTCAACCGATCCGACAATATGACTGATTCCGTGAGCGATTGCAGGATTGATCGTGTATTTGGCGACATAACGTTTAATCCGGTCATTGTCCGATGGCGAATTCTCGGTGATCGAGAGCTTGCCGCGCTGCTTCTTCATCTTGTCAGCGGTTTGCCAGGTGCGGATAATGACTTCGCCTACCCGGCCCATAGCCTGGGAATCCGAGCTGATAATACTGAATACACCAAGATCGTGAAGAATATCTTCAGCTGCAATAGTCTCCGGACGAATCCGTGAATCTGCAAAAGCGACGTCCTCTGGTATGGATGGATCCAGATGGTGGCACACCATGAGCATGTCCAGGTGCTCTTCGACCGTATTTCGAGTGTAAGGTCTGGTCGGATTCGTGGAAGAGGGAATAACGTAGTTCTCTCCTGCAGCACGAATGATATCAGGGGCATGTCCCCCGCCAGCCCCCTCTGTATGATAGGTATGGATGGTGCGGCCGTTAATCGCGGCAAGTGTGCTCTCCAAGAAGCCGGTCTCATTCAATGTATCCGTATGAATGGCTACTTGTACGTCTTGCTGCTCGGCTGCAGTAAGACAAGCGTCGATAGCAGCGGGCGTTGTACCCCAGTCTTCATGCAGCTTCAGTCCGATTGCCCCAGCCTTAATCTGTTCGATCAGTGGCTCTGTTGTTGAGCTGTTTCCTTTACCCAGGAACCCGAGATTCATCGGAAAGCCTTCCGCGGACTGCAGCATCGTATGTATATGCCATTCGCCCGGAGTGCAGGTTGTGGCCTTGGTGCCTGTAGCGGGCCCGGTTCCGCCGCCGATCATCGTCGTGATACCTGAATTGATGGCAGTACGTATCTGCTGTGGTGCGATAAAGTGGATATGTGTGTCTATTCCTCCGGCAGTAATGATATGCCCTTCGCCGGCTATAATTTCGGTTGCTGCGCCAATAATGAGAGCAGGATCAACGCCGTCCATCGTATCCGGGTTACCGGATTTGCCTATGCCGCAAATGAACCCATCCCTAATTCCGATATCCGCCTTTACAATACCCCAATGGTCTATGATGACAACGTTCGTAATGACCGTATCCGGTGTTCCTTGACTTCGCAGGGCAGAAGCCGATTGACCCATGCCATCTCGGATGACCTTGCCTCCGCCAAACTTGCTCTCATCACCATATACGGCGTAATCCTTCTCGATCTCTGCCCACAGCTCTGTATCTGCGAGCCGGATGGCATCACCGGTTGTGGGTCCAAACATAGACGCATACTGCTCACGTGTCATTTTCTTCATGATGGATCACCTTCGTTATTCGCTGCGGGAGCACCGAACCTTTCGATAAATGTCTTAAGCTTGACCTCATCAGCAGGCTGATCCAGTGATCCGTTCGTCAGATTGTTGAATCCCTGAATTCGGCGTTGTCCGCCAAATGTAGTAAGATCGACCGGCTTCTCTTCACCGGGCTCAAAGCGTACGGCAGTTCCTGCTGGAATATGCAGTCTGCGTCCGTAGGCACTCTTGCGATCGAAATCAAGCTGGGCATTCACCTCGTAGAAGTGGACGTGTGAACCGATCTGCACCGGCCGGTCTCCCCGGTTGATCACGGTGAGCTGAATCGTGTCACGATCAGGATGACAGATGATGTCGTCCTTCTTTAACCTGTATTCTCCTGGGATCAAGATGAATTCCCTGCCTTTCTATGCGTGTATTCTGTTGCTAGCGCGTAAGAATCAGCGAATCGGCTCATGAATGGTTACAAGCTTCGTCCCGTCAGGAAAAGTAGCTTCTACCTGTACCTCCGGAATCATATCCGGCACACCCTCCATACAGTCCTCCTTCGTCAATACCGTTCCCCCATAGCGCATCAGCTCTGCAACCGTCATGCCGTCACGAGCTCGCTCCAGCACTTCAGAGGTGAGGATGGCGATGGCTTCGGGTACGTTCAATTTGAGTCCGCGCGCCTTGCGCTCCCTGGCCAAGTTGGCAGCTACGGTAACAAGCAGTTTGTCTTTTTCTTCCTCAGTCCAGTGCACATGAATCCAACCTTTCTGCACTACAATCTATTTCTAGATTTTTCAAGTTTGATATCTAACATCATAATACAACCGATGGCTTGAGCAAAAGCGTTCATTTTATCCGTTGTGTGATTAATACCATTCTAACATCCGTTGAGGTTTGAAATATCTACCTTTGCTAGAAACGATAGAATTGAAATAGATCATTTTATGTTAAATATACTCACACAGATAAGAATGCTTTGTCAATGATAATCATATCATTTTGTGAAGATGCATGATCCGGTTAGGCGAAAAATAAAATTATGTAAGGAATATTGACATACCAAAATAGATGCATCTATAATGTGATCACCAAACATTGTTGGAAAAATTTATGTGAATGTTCGGTCTGAGGGAAAAAACAAAGGGGAGTGGAGTCTATGTTAAAGAAAAAGTTCGGCAAATGGTTTCCTGTCATGATCGCTGGTGTTCTGATGCTGTCTGGATGTGTATCATCCGGTGGAGAAACGGCTACACAGCAAACGACGGGGACGGAAGGAGCAGAAACGGCAGCTGCTTCAGACGGGGATACGATTAAAGTTGGCGTACTGCATTCTCTTAGCGGGACGATGTCCATAAGTGAGGTATCGGTTAAGGATGCGGAGATGCTGGCGATTGAGGAAATTAATGCAGCCGGCGGCGTGCTTGGCAAACAGATCGAGCCTGTCATTGAAGATGGTGCCTCTGATCCAGCGATCTTTGCAGAGAAGGCAGGGAAGCTGCTCCAGCAGGATAAAGTGGCGGCAGTGTTTGGAGGATGGACTTCCGCAAGTCGTAAAGCCATGCTGCCTGTCGTTGAATCGAACAATGGACTTCTCTTCTATCCTGTTCAATATGAGGGCTTGGAAGCTTCGCCTAACATCTTCTATACCGGCGCGACGACGAATCAGCAGATCGTACCCTCGGTCAGCTGGCTTCTGGAGAATCGGGGCAAGAAGTTCTTTCTGCTAGGCTCAGACTATGTTTTCCCTAAGACAGCGAACAAGATTATAACCGCTCAGCTGCAGGCTGAGGGCGGAGAGGTCGTAGGAGAAGAGTATACACCATTAGGACATACGGACTACAGTACGATTATCAGCAAGATCAAAGCAGCTGACCCTGATGTTGTATACAACACGTTGAATGGGGACAGTAACGTTGCGTTTTTTAAACAATTAAAGGATGCGGGCATCACCTCTGAGGATATAACGACTCTCTCTGTCAGTGTAGCGGAGGAAGAGATTCGAGGCATTGGTGCTGATGTGCTGACAGGTCACCTTGCAGCGTGGAATTATTATCAAACGACAGAAACACCTGAGAATACCAAGTTCACAGAAGCCTACAGAGCAAAATATGGTGAAGACCGTGTAACGGCAGATCCGATTGAAGCAGGATATACGGCGGTTTATTTATGGAAGGCTGCGGTTGAGAAGGCAGGATCGACAGAAGTGGAGAAGGTGAAGGAAGCGGCAAAAGGGATCGAGTTTGATGCACCTAGCGGAAAAGTAACGATTGATGGCGACAACCAGCATATTTACAAAACCGTTCGGATCGGTGAAGTGCAGTCAGATGGACAATTCAAAGAGCTGTGGAATTCAGGTGAGCCTGTGAAGCCGGACCCATATCTTGAAACCTATGAATGGGGCAAATCACTGAGCGCTGAATAAATCGCTTATCTTCTATACTAAGGAAAGGAGGCAGAACTCGGATGGATATGTTTATACTGCAAGCCTTTAATGGACTTAGTGTAAGTTCGATTCTGCTCTTGATTGCACTGGGTCTTGCTGTTACCTTCGGGCTCATGAACGTCATTAATATGGCGCATGGGGAGATGATCATGATTGGAGCTTATGCGACATTCGTCACGCAAAATCTGTTTATTTCCTATATGCCAGACTCTTGGTTTAATACTTATTTCCTAGTGGCGCTGCCGGTTTCTTTTCTGATTGCTGCAGCTGTAGGGTGGCTGCTTGAAGTGCTGCTCATTCGTCATTTATACGGACGTCCTCTGGATAGCCTTCTGGCTACTTGGGGCGTCGGGATGATATTGCAGCAGCTGGCAAGGACGATTTTTGGTGCCCCGAATGTCGGGGTAACCAGTCCTTCGTGGCTCAGCGGGGGATTCGCAGTGACGGATTCTATCGTTCTTCCGTATACAAGACTGTTTATCATCCTGCTGGTCGTTGTAGTGCTGCTTCTGATGTATATCTACATCTATAAGACGGCTCAGGGACGGCGTATGCGAGCGGTAATGCAGAACCGCAACATGGCGGGATGTCTCGGGATTTCCACAAGACAAGTAGATGGACTTACCTTTGCTATTGGTTCTGGAATTGCCGGAATTGCAGGCTGTGCACTGACGCTGCTCGGACCGATTGGTCCATCTCTTGGAACTTATTATATCGTGGATGCATTTATGGTTGTCGTGCTTGGTGGTGTTGGGAAGCTGGTAGGCACCGTTGCGGGTGCAATGGGTATTGGCGTATTCAATACATTGTTTGAAACATACACAAGTGCATCGATTGGCAAGGTACTTGTATTTGCTTGTATTGTTGCATTCCTGCAATGGAAACCAAGGGGACTCGTGGCACTGCGCTCACGCAGTTTAGACTAGAGGAGGGATACCGATGCCGATTGTTAACAAACTTGGAGTTCGTGGACAGCGTATCGCCTGGGGGATCGTCCTCATTCTAATGAGTCTTGCGCCGCTTGTTTCCACGGAGTTCCGACTAAGTCTGCTGGCGAAATTTCTGGCTATGGCTATTCTGGCTATAGGGCTGGATCTTATATGGGGATATGGCGGTGTACTCAGCTTGGGACATGGGGTATTCTTCGGTCTTGGAGCTTACGCAATGGCAATGTATTTGAAGCTGCAGGCAAGTGGTGCTTCGCTGCCTGATTTTATGGTGTGGAACAGTGTGGAGAAGCTCCCCTGGTTCTGGGAGCCCTTTCGATCGTTTCCGATCGCGATGCTGCTAGGGATCTTACTGCCGGCACTGCTGGCATTTCTACTCGGTTTCTTCACCTTTAAAAATCGGATCGCGGGTGTGTATTTTACAATTCTGACACAAGCGCTTGTGATGATCGTCGTTACCTTGTTTGTCGGTAAACAGGAGTGGACAGGTGGAACGAACGGTCTAACGGGCTATAACCATATTTTTGGAATGCAGCTGCACCATCCCACCACCACAATTATGCTGTATTATGTAACGCTGGTGGTTCTGGTTCTTGCTTATATTTTGTGCAGACGTATCGTTCGCAGCCGGTTTGGTCAAGTGCTGGAAGCGGCTCGAGATGGAGAGAATCGTGTGCGCTTCCTGGGGTATGATCCCGCTTGGTACAAAACACTGGCTTTTACCTTGTCAGGAGCGCTTGCTGGTCTAGCTGGAATGCTCTATGTGCTTCAAGTAGGGATTATATCTCCATCGATGATGGGTATTGTTCCTTCTATTGAAATGGTGCTGTGGGTTGCGCTTGGAGGCAGAGGGACATTAATTGGTGCGGTGATTGGTGCTGTCATTCTGAATGCGGCGAAGACAGGGATTAGTGAGGCGTATCCAGAGGGCTGGCTGTTCGTTATGGGTGGTTTATTTGTAGCTATCGTCTTGTTTATGCCTCGTGGACTTGTCGGGGTGTATCATAATCTGTCCAGATGGTGGAGACGAAAGGGAGGTGCTCGAGATGCCAAGTCCGTTGTTGAAGCCGAACGAGCTACATCCTAAAAGGGAGACGGTCCTGTCCGTTCAGGACATAACGGTATCTTTTTCAGGCTTCGTCGCTGTGAACGGGATGAATCTTAACCTCATGCCTAATGAGCTTCACTTTCTGATCGGCCCCAACGGGGCAGGTAAGACCACGATGCTTGATGTCATTTGTGGGAAAACGAAGCCTGTGTCCGGTAAGGTGCTGCTTCCTGATGGAACGGACCTGACTCGTAAAAAAGAGCATCAGATCGCAAGGCTTGGGATCGGGCGGAAATTTCAGGCGCCCTCTGTATTCGGTGGTCTGACCGTCAAGGAGAATCTGGAGCTTGCTGATGATCAGAACAAAGGGGCTTTTCATTCACTGCGAGGTCTTCGTGGAGGTGAGATAAGCCAAGCGATGGAAGAAGTGCTCACACAGATCGGTCTCACCGATCGCCTCCTGGTAAGGGCAGGGGCGCTGTCTCACGGAGAGAAGCAGTGGCTGGAGATCGGCATGCTGCTGCTGCAAGAGCCTCATGTACTTCTGCTAGATGAGCCGGTGGCCGGGATGACAGATGATGAAACACTGAAGACAGGTGAACTGCTTCGAAGTATTGCCAAGAAACGCTCTGTTGTCGTTGTCGAGCATGATATGGAGTTTGTCAGACAATATGCAGAGAAGGTCACGGTGATGCATGAGGGTAAGCTGCTGACGGAAGGGACGATGCTTGAGGTTCAGCAGAATCCTGTTGTCGCCGAGGTCTATTTGGGCAAAAGGAGGAAGCAGGATGCTGTCACTTAAAAATATTGAATCTGGCTATGGCGAGAGTATGGTGCTCCGTCGTGTTCATCTGGATATTCAACCGGGGCAGGTCGTTTGCCTGATGGGCAGAAATGGGGTCGGTAAATCTACTCTGCTTCGTACGCTTATGGGTGTTATCAAGATGAGTCAAGGTGAAATACACTGGGAAGGAAAGAATATCTCGGACTGGAATTCAGCGAAAAGAGCCCGTGCGGGCATCGGATATGTTCCG
Organism: Paenibacillus sp. TCA20; assembly: GCF_000732325.1. Classification (GTDB taxonomy): domain Bacteria; phylum Bacillota; class Bacilli; order Paenibacillales; family Paenibacillaceae; genus Paenibacillus; species Paenibacillus urinalis. The sequence continues at coordinate 123,958 of NZ_BBIW01000006.1, read as the reverse complement.
CAGGGCCGGGATATTTTTCCACAGTTGTCCGTGAAGGAGAACCTGATGCTGGGTCTAGAAACAGCTTCCAATAGAAGTAAGGTATTCCCTGAGGATGTGCTTGCTATGTTCCCGGTCCTTCCTACGATGTACAAGCGGCAAGGAGGAGATCTAAGTGGAGGGCAGCAGCAACAGCTCGCCTTTGCCAGAGCGCTGGCCGCGAGGCCTAAGTTGCTGCTGCTGGATGAGCCGACAGAAGGGATTCAGCCGTCGATTGTAGATGATATTCGCGATGTCATTATTCGGATCAAGAATCAGAAGGATACGGCCATTCTGCTCGTAGAGCAAAGCGAGGAATTTGTTCGCAGTGTGGCAGACTATATTTATGTCATGGATAAGGGTAGTATTGCGATGCATGGCAAGCCGGAGGATCTGGATCTGGCAGCATTTGAGCATTATCTCACGGTCTAGGTTTAAACAAAAAAATACGGCGTTACCAAAAACACTCTCCCTGATTCGAAAGGAATCCAGGTGAGTGTTTTTTTTGACGCTGCATGAGCTATGTGTACACTGGTGTTAACTAGCTCATGGGCGATCCAGAATCCTTGCATATTGCGGATACAGCTTGCGAATACACTCAGGGCATATATCATGGGTGAATTCGGCATGTGTATGCTTCTCAACAAAGCTCTCGACGGTATTCCATTCATCTTCTTCATCTCTAATACGCTTACATACCGCGCAGATCGGCAGCATTCCTCGCAGTGTACGTATTTGAGAAGAGGCGTCCTGAAGATGGTGCTCAAGGTGTTTCAGGTGTGTGATATCAATGTGTGTAACGATAAGTCCTTTGAAGTCGGATTGGAGAGAGGTTTCATATAGAGACGCTTCTAAACGAAGCCAAACATAACTGTTGTCTCGCAGTATCCTGACTTCGCATACATAACCTGCCATGTCGTTGTTTAGTACTTCCTTGAGGTGACTGATGATGTTGTTCATGCTGTGGGGACACGTTCCTGGAAATGAAGCCAGTATATTGAAGTAATTAGAACCCAGCCAATTGGTGCTGGTAATACATTCATAACGGGACAACTTCTCGGGAAGAGGGTGGTTATACGAGCGTATCGTTCCGTAAGCGTCAATAATGACAATGGTTGACTTGAAATCTTCGGACGAGGTCTTTATAAAGAAGGGTTCGGCTTCGGGCAATAGTAGTCTCTCCCTATACTTATATTGACATTTTTAATGGATCAGAGATGTAATATTGAGATGGAGTTTCTTCCAAAAAAAGGTTGATGTTATTATATACGTTCTTGCGTCATCTAACAATCATTAATCACTTACATGCGTCGTTCTTTTGCGACAGCATAAGGTGGAATTATGACGAAAAAAAGCACGCTGGCAGAGGAGGGAGCCAGGCGTGCTTTAGATAGGGAGAGGCTTGGGGGGGCCTGAAGAGGTGAGCTGGAGGGGCACTAGGCTTAAGCTCTTGTATGTTCAATACCGGGTTCGTGGAAGGGGAAGCCCGGTATGAGGGATTGCATTGACAGAATCGAGTTCTGGAAGGGCTGAAGGCTTGCGGTTCTGGCTCTGTTCCATTCTTCTTCGAGGTCGCTGTCCAGTAAGCTGGACAAGGCATTAAGATCGCAGGTCTCGATATTTAAGAGTCGTCTTGCGTGAATCAGGCACACATCCTTGGCGGCATGAAGATAACCGGAAGCTGCATCGTCGGCGGTAACCTCAAGCTGAGTATTGATCCAGGCGTGAACGACGGGGAGTGAGCCGACAGCATCATATCGGTGGATAAGAGCTTCGAAATGCTCAAAGTCCATCCATGGATGCAGCGCTTTAGATAGTTTAATGAGACGTTTTCCCATGGCTCTGGAGGATTCACGTTTATAAACAGGGGTTCGCTTGACGTGAAGCATCTTATCAATAAGGGCGATTCTCCACTCATCCTTCTGCTCTACTGCTGTGTAGATGGCCTTGATTGCCATACCTTCCAATTGCACAAGACTTGGATGCAGCTCACATCGCATGAATGTCTCCAGGTCGGTAGTTGTTTGGATTGTACCTTCCTCGATGTATGACTTGAGTCCGAAGGAATGAGAGAATCCTCCGACTTGAAGTGAGGAATCAAGCAGTTTTACATAATCAAGAAGCTTATTTCCTCTGTTCACCAGATTCGCCCCCTTATTGTGTTAAACATCGTGATAACCATCTTGGGTGGAATTATATGTTATGTATATGTCAATTTATTATCGAATATCGCTATGTTTGATATGTATTTTTACATAAATATCCTTACACTGTCAATGAAAAACTGATTAACAACATTAAAATGGATGAAAGTCTGATTTTAATGTAACTTATAATAACATATAGTTTACATATTGTTCTCCTTTGAAGGTCAATTAATAAAATTCAAAATAATTACTTTACTTATGATCAATAGGTGTGTATAATATATTTTGTTGGCACGAAAATGCTGAACAAGATGCGCGGTCGTGGTGGAATGGCAGACACGCTATCTTGAGGGGGTAGTGGGTGTATACCCGTGGAGGTTCGAGTCCTCTCGACCGCATCATACGAAAGAGCTTGAAGCAATTGCTTCAAGCTCTTTTTTTTCGCTCAATGTAGGTGAGGCGTCAACAGGGGTATCCTGCAAAATTCTCATTTTAACAGCTTGGCGATATCCGCTTCAATCTTGTCCGGTGTCGTTTGCGGACTGTATCTTTTTACAATATTTCCGTTCTGATCGATAAGAAACTTGGTGAAATTCCACTTAATCGCCTTCGAGCCAAGTATACCTGGTGCACTGTCCTTTAAGTGCTTGAACAGCGGATGTGCCTCATCTCCATTGACTTTAATCTTCTCAAACATCGGGAAGCTCACACCATAGTTCATTTGGCAGAACTCTGCGATTTCATCATTTGAGCCCGGTTCTTGTTCGGCAAATTGGTTGCTGGGGAAACCGAGAATTTCAAAGGATTGGTCATTGAATTTGTCATATAGCTCCTGCAGTCCTTTGTATTGAGGGGTTAGTCCGCACTTGCTCGCTGTATTTACGATCAAGAGTACTTTTCCTTTGTACTCCTCCATACTTAACTTCTGGCCTTTGAGTGTGTTCACTTGGTATTGATAAATCGACATGCCTTCATCCATCCCTTCTATTGAAACTTATATACTCTTGATTGAAGCAGCTAAAGGTATTATGAAATTGATTCGTATTGATAACAATTTAATTTTAAACAATATATGGAGAAAGTCAAACAAAGCTTCTGTAAAGAGTGGATCTACTGTCGAAGGCAAATTTGGTCATTTGAAATAAGCGAGAAAACGAGATAAACTGAGAACAGATAAGCTGAATGCACAGAGGGGAATATTTTATTCTTATTCTATCCCAAAACAGCGCTAAATCGTCGTAATGAGCCCCTGAAGGAGCTTTACATCGATTTTCAACGGGTGTATGATTCATATCGTAAATCTTGAGCAACCGAAAACCTTATATTTGAGTAATTTCTCATTGCTATAAGTCGCTTAATTTCTGCCTAATATGGCGGAGAGCGGGGGAACCACAGTAAGGCAGCGTGCTTGATTCGGTGTGAGAGCCGAATGATACACGATGCATGGGGTGAATTCTGATCCGAAGATTCATATGAAATGTCATATGGAATCATGAGGAACAGATAGGACGACTCTCACCGTCCGAATCCGACAGCTAACCTCGTAAGCTGTACAGAGTTACACTAGAGATGTGGAAGATATGCAATACGCTTCCTTCACTTCCTTATCGTGAACATTCTTTAGTTATCTTCTGTGCTAACGTTTGAGAGAGGAATGATAAATCTTGTGAGCGATCAGCCACAGAGGTTTAATCCTCTGTGGTTTTATTTATGCGCTGAATTTTTGTTGATCCAAAAAGCGGGGGACCCAGATGTGGATGCATTGATCCATGGGGTGAATTTCATGGCTATTGTCATGAATAGGGCAATCTCTCTTGTCCGAATCCGACAGCTAACCTCGTAAGCGTAACAAAGGGAGAGGCAGCAAGCCGAGTAGTGCCTATGTAACAGGTCATGTTTTGCCATGTTCTGAGATATAGGTGGGAGAGCACCGGGCATGCCTTTGATCGTCGGTGTTCTTTTTTTGTTGTCTTTTTCTATAACAGGGAGGAAATGATTGTAATGAGTGATGAAGTTATTTTAGTTACGGCACCAAATGAAGCGGCCAGAAATTTTATTCGATTATTAATGTACAAGAAGCTTTCTTTTGCTGTACTGACGAACAGTGCACAGGAAGAGAAGCAGGTCAAACGGCTTGGAGTAGAGCACATTATACGTATGGATACGGCGTTTACAAGTAAATGGCTGCTGCCTAATGCGGCGGTAGGACGTATTTTTATTTTTGAGAACAGCTTGAATCTGACCTGCCGGTTTTTGCAAATATGCAGACCCTGGACACGTAAGCCGATTACCATTATTACACAGCTGAATCATCCTCGCGGAGTATACCGCGGTATGGGCGCAGACCACGTTATTTTTACAATCAAGGGCGAAGTAGGATTTCTGTTAAATGGAGAACGGGCTGCTGTTAATTAATTGATCTGCACGCACACAGCGATAGAAGCAGGAGACTGCGGCTAATGGCTAGTGTAGGTGCTTACTATACAGTTTGCGTAATTAGATGCAGGATTGATATACTGGAGTTAAAGGAAACATAGCATGTGAGACTCGTGATATAAGCATGGGTCTCTTTTTCTATATTTACAGATGGAAAGGTAGAGAATGGCATTATGGGGAAGTTTGATCATGTGAAATGGCTCTTTTTTGATATAGGAGATACACTCGTAAATGAATGGGTTCCCGTTGATCACATTATCGGCCAATTTGTGAGAGAAGCAAATGGACTCGGGTATAACATTACAATGGAGGACGTACGCAGCAAATTTATTCAGAGCTATTCCAATTACATCGCTTCTCCCATGCAGTACGCGATTTCGGAGCTTGTGCCTTCGGAGGAGGACAGAGCGTATATCAAGACTAGGCTTAAGTTTCAAAAGGAGCTCGAAGAGCCGTATGCCGAAGCTCGGACTGTTCTTGAGCAGCTGGGTGAGCGCTACAGAATCGGTATCGTGGCTAATCAAAGTCCGGGTACGGAAGAGCGTCTGGTGAAATATGGACTTCGTTCATTTGTGGATGTTATCGCTTGTTCTGCTGAACAAGGCATGTCCAAACCGGATGTGCGCTTATACCAATATGCGCTGAAAACAGCCGGAGCGGAGCCCTCGGAGTCCATTATGATCGGAGATCGTATTGATAATGACATTATCCCAGCCAAATCGCTTGGAATGCTTACGATTCGAATTATGCAGGGGTACGGGCGTTATCAGCCTTCCACTGGTGCTCAGGATACGCCGGACTATACAGTGAATGATCTAAATGCACTGACGGCACTGCTGCTATAAACATAATATCAGACCCTGATTATTACAGATGAAATGGCTGTGGTGTAGGAACTGCACTCCAATCGTTAGGACAAACTAACAGCTGGGGTGCAGTTTTTCTGCATTCAAGCGGCTGGATTATGAATGAGTCAGGCGGTTTATTCTAAAATAGGCAGGACTTCTTCCCACACCGCGTCAAGGATAGACTGTATACGATCTTCCTCACTGTTAACAGCAATCACGGCTCTCCGGTCCGGTATGATCACGAGCAGCTGGCCGTGTGCGCCATCCCCTCGATATGCTCCGTGAGAACACATCCAAAACTGACAGCCATAGCCGAGCGACCAGTCTCCTTCACCGACAGAATCAATATGCCTGCGAGTCGCAAATTGAATCCATTCTGCAGGCACCAGTTGTCTGCCCTCATAAGCCCCCTCATCCAGCAGCATTTGGCCGAATCTGCTTAATTCTTCGGTACTGATCACGAGACCTGCGCATCCGAGTGTGACTCCGAGAGGCGAGGTTTCCCATTCTACGTGATGAATACCCAGAGGCTCAAACAAACGGGAATTCAAATAGTGGTGGACCGTCTCACCGACGGCTGCTTGAATCAACGCCGAGATCATGAAGGTATCGCCGCTGCTGTAGGTAAACTGCTTGCCGGGAGGGCGGTCCAGCGGCAGGGACAAATAGTATTTTGCCCAGTCCTTCTCCGTCAGTGACTGTCGCTCCGGCAGCCAGAGTGGTGGAGCGTCATGCCCTGAAGACATCCGTAACAAATCATAAAGGGTAAGCTCATCAGGAGAGGGAAGCTGTGGATCCTGAGAGCGATAAGTGGTGTTATAGTTGAAAAATTCACCGAGCTTCGTATCCAGTGTGAGCTTTCCTTCCTCAATGGCAAGACCAGCAGCCATGCAAGTAAATGATTTGCTGATAGAATGCTGCTGACGACGTATGTCCTGATCCCAGTTCCATTCTCCAACCAGCCCGCCATCCTGCAGCACACGAATCGAAAAGACGTTTAAGTCTTGTGCTCTAATCTTCTTCTCAAAGCCGTTCAACGTACTTATCATAGGTTCCTCCATTCCTGCCCCGCCAGCAGTTATCTGACACAGGTTTCAGTGCAAGTCATAGCTTCGAAACGTTTAGAACGGTGAATCATTTTCCTAAATTAGCTTAAGTCCAGTACTCTGAATTTCGTGAAATATGGTATTACAGGCTCATTTGAAAGTCAATATCTGGAGCAGTGCTTTTTAGAATCAGCAAAAAAACCATGTAAACTGCATTGACAATCTTCTGGAGAAGAGCTTATGATAGTTATAGAAACGATTCGAAGCAAGCGCTTCCAAATGACTGTATTATCGAATAAACAGAGGAATAACCGTAGAATAGTGTAGTGAAACGATTCGAATATTGAATCAGAAAGGGGGTTTTTATGGCCTATATAGCAATAGAGACAGGTTCGCCGACGCTCCGTATGACGACAAGCATCCATGTGATCTCTCCCACAGAATACGGGGAACGACCGAAGTACACGCTTTATTTGCTGCATGGTGCAGGAGATAATGCGAGCACATGGCATCGTATGACCACAATTGAGACGTATGCGCAGAAATATGGGTGCACAGTCATTATGCCGGAGGCCAATCGAAGCTACTACACCGATATGGCGCATGGCCTCGAATATTTTTATTACATCACCGAGGAGCTGCCCAGGACTTGTGCCAATCTCATCCACATGAACGAGGATCCCGAACGGACTTATGTCGCTGGATTGTCGATGGGAGGATACGGAGCACTCAAATGCGCACTGACTTATCCAGAGCGTTACCGTAAAGTCGTTTCATTTTCAGGGGTGACGGATATCGAGCAGAGGCTGCACAGAAGTGATATGACTACTGACTTGATCAAGGAGATGCAAGGGGTATTCGGCACAAATCTAGAGGTACAGCCACATGAGGATTTGTATGCGCTTGCCCGGGCAAGGTCTGACGAAGGGGCCCGTCTTCCATCCATACTTTGCTGCTGCGGGAGTGAGGATCCTTTTGTAGACATGAATCGTGAATTCGCCGCTTATATGCATCATTCACTTTATAAATTCAAGTATGTAGAGAGCCCGGGAGCGCATGACTGGTCTTTCTGGGAGAGACATTTGAGCACTGCTTTTGAATTTCTTTGTGAGGAAGCTTAAGAAGATTAGATTTATGAAGAGTGAGGAGATGCAAATTGAAACCAGCTGCTCTAGGATCTGGCCAAAAAGTAAAGCCGAATCCAACCCGAAGCCGAAGACTTTTCGCGGAAATCTGGAAACACCGTATGACGTATACCCTGCTCATCCCAGGGTTAATCTGGCTTATCCTGTTTGCTTATCTGCCGATGGGCGGATTATCGCTCGCGTTCAAGGAATATAAAGCGAACCTGGGCATATGGGGAAGTCCTTGGGTCGGATTTGAGAATTTTAAATATGTGTTCAGAGATCCTACCTTTATTGATGCGGTATGGCGAACGTTATATATCAACATTTTGAAGCTGATTGTCCAGTTCCCGTTTCCGATATTGCTTGCACTGATGCTGAATGAGCTTCGGATGCGAAGAACGAAAAAAATATTCCAGACCGTATTTACGTTTCCGCACTTCCTGTCCTGGATTATCGTCTCGGGGATTGTCATCAATGTCCTCGCTTACGATGGACTGGTGAACAGTGCGCTTGCATTAGTCGGCCTGCCAACAATTAATTTCCTCGGTTCAGAGGATACCTTCGTGCCGATGCTCCTGCTCACTGATATTTGGAAATCAACAGGCTGGGGGGTCCATCATCTATCTGGCGGCCATATCAGGAATTGATCAGGACCAGTACGAGTCAGCTCAGATTGACGGTGCATCAAGACTGCAGCAGATGTTCCGGATTACGCTGCCGAATATTCTTCCGACGATTACAGTCATGTTCATCTTGAATGTCGGGGGACTGATGTCTTCCGGTTTTGATCAAATCTTCAACCTTGCGAATGCAGCGACACAGAATGTGTCCGAAGTACTTGATGTCTATATTTATCGGATTACCTTCCAGTCCTCAACGGACTTTTCATTCTCGACTGCCGTCAGCTTGTTCCGCTCTCTAGTGAACATGTTCCTATTGCTGGCAGCGGACCGGGTAGCCAAGAAGCTGGGTGGAGACGGGTTGTTCCGATAGGAGAGGAGAATAAACAGATGAGCACGATGGCTAGAAAAAAACCAAAGTTCTTAAGCAATAAAATGACGGTTATCGATTATTTTATTCTTTTCGTCCTGAGTGTGATGGCGCTGCTGATCTTAATTCCTTTTTGGAATGTCATCATGATCTCATTTGCAACGCCGAAGGAGTATGCGGAGAATCCGCTGCTCATGTTTCCTAAAGAGTTCACGTTGGATTCCTATACCGCGCTCTTTTCGGATGGGAGTATCCTGACCGGATATTGGAATACGACCAAGCTGCTTGTGATCGGGCTGCCGCTCAGCTTGTTTCTGACGACAAGTATGGCTTATGGCCTTAGCCGGAATAAGTTTCCGGGCAAGAAGCTGATCTTCTTCCTTGTTCTTTTTACGATGATCTTTAATGGAGGTATTGTACCTCTCTACCTTGTCATGAAATCACTTCATCTGACAGGGACCTTAATGTCCGTCATTCTTGCAGGCAGCTTCAGTGCCTTTAATATGATCCTGATGATGAATTACTTTCACAGCCTGCCGGAATCACTGATGGAATCTGCCAGGCTCGACGGTGCCGGTGAATGGAGAATTTTGTTCTCGGTTGTCCTTCCCCTTGCTGCACCGATCATAGCAACAATTACTTTATTCTATGGGGTAGCGTACTGGAACAGCTGGTATGATGCCATGATCTTCCTGAGAAGACAGGATCAGCTGCCGCTGCAAAATGTGCTGAGGGCCATTATCGTGGAATCCTCGACCAATGCGTCGAATGCATCGAGTGTGGATGCAGTAGGGAAGAACTCGTTCTCTACGGGAATGAAGATGGCCGCTGTCTTTGTGACCATGGTTCCGATTATGTGCTTCTTCCCGCTGCTTCAGAAGCATTTTGCCAAAGGGGTACTAACAGGGGCAATCAAGACCTGATGAACCTGATGATCATTAGAATTTTCATCTATAAATTCTATATCAAACATGGGGGTATAACATGAAAACAAATCAGAAGAAATTGTTGAGATCCGCACTGGTAACCATGATGTCGCTTGTTCTGCTCATCATGACAGCTTGTTCCAGCGGAGGTGCATCCGGTGGCAACGAAAAGGATGAGAATGGAAACTATGTGGACAAAATGACGGTTTCCGTAGCCAGCACAATTCAATTGAAGGAAGGGCAGCTGGACAATGAATTCCATCAGTTCTGGATGGATAAGTACAACATCGACTGGGAGTACAACTTTATTGAGTGGGATTCCTGGGGGGAGAAGCTTCGTCTATGGATCAACTCCGGTGACCTGCCAGATGTAGCGACATGGAACTACGTGCATGGGGATGCGATGAATTATATCGATCAAGGACTGCTGTATCAATTCCCTGAAGATTGGAAAGAGCGCTGGCCCAACGTGGCAGCAGCATATAAGCTGACTGGCCTTGGTGAACAGCTGGAGGAGCTGACTGGCGGTACGTATTTGCTGCCAAGACCCGTGTACTACGAGAATAAGCCGGCAGATCCGCTCGTCAATCAGATTGGTGTTATCGCCTTGCGCAAGGACTGGGCTGAAGCGGTCGGTTTCGAGTTGAAGGATGCTTATACGACCGGTGAACTGATGGAGTACGCAAGACTCGTGAAAGAGAAGGATCCAGGCAAAGTTGGCTCTAATCTGGTGCCGCTGTCCTTTAACGCGGATGATGCACTAACGAACCTTATCATGCCGAACAGTGAGCATTCACGAGTAGAGTCTGCCTTCTACAAAGGCGAGGATGGGAAGTATCACTGGGGAGCTGCTGATGAAGAGACACTTACGGGCCTTAAGCTGATGCAGGAGGCTTACAAAGAAGGTTTGCTCAACCCTGAGTTCTATACTTGGAAGAACAGCGAAGGAAGCGACAACTTCAGAGTAAGCGGAACCGCTGCTGTGACAAGTCTTGGCGGTCTAGCTTCGTACAGACAAGATGTGGATACCGCAATGAGAAAGAACCTGGGCGTAGAAAGTGATGAGCTTGTTCATACGGCAATTGTATTGGGTGATGACGGTAAATACCGCAATCTGGAGCAGGCCAATTTCTGGTCTGCACTGATCTTCTCTCCGGATATTGATGATGCCAAGTTTGAGCGCATTATGGATATGCTCGAGTATACGACCAGTGAGGAAGGACAGCTGATCCTTAACATGGGATTTGAAGGAACGGATTGGGAGTATGACGAGAATGGCAATCTGAAGAGCCTGCTGGAGAATGGAACAAGTCTGGAGGATAAGTATCCAAGCCGGTTTGAAGGTTTGTATCTGCTCGGCGACGACTTCAGCATGATTAACCCTGCCATTAAAGAAAATTACCGGGAGAGAGCCCTTACTCATTACCAGAACAAGGCGAAGCTTGGCGAAGAAGGCGGCGCACTTGCGGAGTATGACTGGACCGTGCAGCTGTACGATTCCAAAGCGAAGAATCAAGCGTCCTTCGACTATGCGACAGAGTATACGAATCTGATCCTCAAAGAAGGCGACCTGGAAGCGAACTGGAGAGCATGGGTAGAGAGCAAAATGTCGCTTGTACAGCCTGTGCTGGATGAGCTGAATGCGCTGTAGGGCGGGAATACATCAGTAAATAGAGAGAGTGGACAGGAGGAACACACTTACACATGACGACAATGACAAATGCAAGAAGAAGAGTGCAGGCCGGCGATTTGTCCTTTACTTTTTGGGAAAGCGGAGACTTATTTCAAGCGGTAAGCGGCAAGGTGATGATTAATCAGCTGATGCTGAGCCCCTTAGACGGTTCACTGAATAATATTTACTTGCGGATTCACTCTGAAGATGGTATTGAGGCATACCCTTTATTGGGTATCCACTCGGATAGCCATGTCTATCAAAAAGGGAATTGTCTGCAATGGACAGGTACCGTGCGAAGCATCGCTTATACAGTAACCTTCGCTCCGACAGATCAAGGTGTGTGGTTCTGGGAAGTAACACTTCGAGGTGATGAGCTGAAAGTAGATGTGATCTACAGCCAGGACGTTGGAATTGCCGATACGGGAGCTGTACGCAGTAATGAGGCCTACTTATCTCAATACATTGACCATACCGTATTTGAAGATACCGAGAAGGGGTATGTCGTATGCTCCCGGCAAAATCAGCCGCAAGGCGGAACTTTCCCCTATCTTCAGCAAGGCTCCTTGACGGGTGCAGCAGGCTACTCGACAGACGGTTTCCAGTTCTTTGGACTAACCTATAAAGAGACGAATATACCCGAAGCACTGCAGAACAAGACACTTGCCAATGAAGTGTATCAATATGAATTTGCATACACAGCTCTGCAATCCGAGCAAACGGTGCTTGCAGGCGAAGCTTCATTCGTATTTTATGGATTGTTCCGTCCTCATCACGAGCAAGCTACGACCAAGCTCGAATACGAGGAAGTGGTAGAGGATGCTTGGAATACTTATACATCTCATAAAAAACAGAATGAAAAGGCTTCAGCTGCTAAACTGGCGGACACTTACTATAAACCGCAGATCGGTAAGACACTCGCTGGTCGGTCCTTGACTGATGAGGAAGTAGACCAGCTGTTCCCTGCTGCTGGACGGCATGAGGTGGAGTATAAGGATGGGCAATTACTCGCATTCTTCACAGATACCTACGAGCATGTGGTGCTAAAAAGCAAGGAAATGCGGGTGGAGCGCCCTCACGGTCATATTCTGATGAGCGGGAACAATGTGAAGCTTGGAGCAAACGTGTTAACAACAACATCTTATATGTACGGAATATTCAATTCTCATGTTGTTGTGGGTAACACGAACTTCAATAAGCTCATGAGTAATTCGCGCAGCGCATTGAATATTCCGAAGACATCAGGACAACGGATCTATGTAGAGCTGGATGGCGAGTATCGTCTGTTAACGATGGCTTCACTGTTTGAAATCGGATTTAACTACGTTCGATGGTATTATAAATTGAAGGATGATATGCTCGTAATCACGAATTTTACATCAGTGGACCGTCCAGAGGTTCAGCTCCAGGTACGTTCTGAGAGCGGGTACAGCTATCGGTATTTGGTATCCAATCAGATGACGATGAACGTTAATGAGTATGAAGTGCCTGTGCACTATGCAGAGAAGGAAGGCAAGCTGATATTTAAGGCGGACTCCTCTGCGGTAAGTCATGAGGTGTATCCTGAGCTGTCTTATTCCATGTGGATGGATGGGGCGGAGTTTCAGGTTCATGACGAGACTTGTCTTGCTGAAGGGATCGTGCCGGGCGATGCTTCCCTGACTGTTCTGCAAATTTCGGCTAGCCAGAGCTGGACCTTAACGATGCAGGGATTGCTGGACGGCAAGTCACTACCCTCGATTACTCCTGATTTTATGGAAGAGAAAGAGAAGTATCGCGAATTTTTCCGCAGTGTCATGAATGGGTTCCATCTAAAATTTCCCGATCCAGAGCGGTCTGAAGCGTTATTCAAAGTGAATTCACTTGCCTGGTGGTATACGCATAATATGCTGGTTCACTATTCGGTTCCGCACGGACTTGAGCAATACGGAGGAGCCGCATGGGGGACAAGGGACGTATGCCAAGGTCCTGTGGAATATTTCATGGCAACACAGAAGTATGAACAAGTTCGTGACATTCTTAAAATGGTATATGCCCATCAATATGAGGATGACGGAAATTGGCCGCAGTGGTTCATGTTTGACCAATATAACCAAATCCAGCAGGAAGAAAGTCATGGCGACATTATCGTATGGCCGCTAAAAGTGCTCAGTGATTATCTAAATGCGACACAAGATTACAGTATTCTGGATGAACGGGTTCCGTACACGTTAAAGCACGGCTTTGATTTTACTGAAGATACCTCTACCATTCTGGAGCATGTTCAGAAAGAAATCGGTTATATCCAGAGTCATTTCCTGCATGATACGTACCTATCGTCCTATGGAGACGGAGATTGGGATGATACGCTGCAGCCGGCTAATGCCCAGCTCAAGCAGTACATGGTCAGCAGCTGGACAGTGGCTCTTACGTATCAAACGCTTCGGCAGCTGTCACAGGCGATGGAGTCTGTTCACAGTACCCTTGCACAAGAGCTTCTGAAACTATCCGAAGGTATTAAGCGGGACTTCCAGAAGTACATGCTAAATACGAATGTGATACCGGGCTTCATCTATATGGAGAACCCGGAGGAAGTAAAGCCGATGCTCCATCCATCCGATGAGGAGACGGGGATTCAGTATCGTCTGCTTCCGATGACGAGAAGCATGATTGCTGAATTGCTCAGTCCGGAGCAGGCTAAGTCTCATTACGAATTGATTAAAGAACGTTTATTTTGCCCGGATGGCGTAAGACTGATGAACAGACCTGCCGTATATGCCGGAGGAGTGAGCACACACTTCAAGCGGGCTGAGCAGGCGTCCAACTTCGGGCGTGAAGTCGGTCTGCAGTATGTACATGCCCATATAAGGTACGTTGAGGCCATGGCCAAGCTGGGCTATAAGGATGAGGTGTGGAGCGGTCTTGGGTTAATTAATCCGATTGGTATCACCAAAGTGGTTCCAAATGCGGAGCTGCGGCAAAGTAATGCTTACTTTAGCAGCTCTGATGGTAAATTCAGCAACCGATATGAAGCCCAGGAGCGCTTCGATGAGCTTAGAGCCGGAGAGGTCAAAGTAAAGGGCGGATGGAGAATATACTCCAGCGGCCCGGGAATTTATATGAACCAGCTCATTTCAAATGCGCTCGGCATACGTCAGGACGAGCAGGATTTAATAATTGACCCGGTGCTGCCGTCTGATCTGGATGGTATGGAGTTTGATTTTGAAATAGCAGGCAAAAAAGTAACCTTCGTATATCATTTGGGTGATAGTCATACTGCACGAATTGTTATAAATGGCAGGGACACCGAATTGATTCGGGAAGATCATCCCTATCGGGTTGGCGGATTCCGAATTAAATGCGATGTGCTGGATAAAGAGCTGGATCGGCAGCGGAATGTAATAGATGTTTATATGTAAATTTCATAACTTTATCAAAGATAGCTATAAGCAAATAACAAGGCTTGGTTACAAATGAGGGAGCGAGGACTATTGGTCAGTATTAAGGACATTGCCAAAAAAGCCGGAGTTTCTATTTCTACGGTCTCTTATGCCCTTAATGGGAGCAACAAAGTGACGGACGAAACAAGCTCTAAAATTCTGGCCATTGCCAAAGAATTGAATTATGTGCCGAATGCGGCAGCACGTAACTTGAAAAAGCGGGAGACCAAAATCGTTGGTGTATTTCTGACGGACTTCCGTGGAGACGTCTATGGTGATCTTCTGCATGGGATGAAGGAAATCAGCAATATACAGGGGTATGATCTGATTGTGTGCAGCGGCGAACAATCTCACAAAATGCTGCCAGAGCGCATGATCGATGGTGCGATTATATTGGATCAGATGTTTGCAAGCGAGGAACTGCTGAAATATGCCGATTTGGGACATAAGATCGTGGTGCTGGACCGCGAGCTCGATCATCCGAACATTAATCAGGTGCTCCTTGATAACAAAGCAGGCGCTACCCTGGCGATGGAGCATCTGATCGAACTGGGTCATAAGAAAATATATGTGGTGACCGGTCCGGAAGGCTCTTACGATTCCATGCAGCGGATGAAAGCCGTGCGGATGGTCTCAGAGCGCTCTCAGGATGTGGAATGTATCGAGATCAGCGGCAACTTCGAGAAGACCGGGGGAGAGAAGGCTGCCGAACAAATCATTGCTGAATATAAAGAGCCGGTTGCTGTGTTCTGTCTAAATGATGAGATGGCCATCGGATTATGGAATCGTATTTCGGAAACGGATTTGAAGATTGGTGAGCACGTCCATCTAATCGGGTTTGATAACATTGAGCTGGCTGGCTATATGCAGCCAAGATTATCTACCATCAACTACTCTAAGCAGAAGTGGGGAGCTCTTGCCGCCGAGCAGCTCCTTAAGCTGCTCTCCGGAGATACGGTGGAGAATGAGCGGATATACGTAACTTTGGTGAAAGGAGCGTCTGCTAAGCGGGTGTGATTGAGAGTTATCGTGCATGCACGTATGTTTAATTTGTGCAGAACAAGGTTAAGAAAAAAGCATAGGCAAGCGGATGCTGCAACAGGTGCTGCCTCAGATACAGCATATGATATTGCATCAAGAGGATATACAGCTTGCTATGGTTCGCTCTTGCCTTCCTGTTATGAATAACAGAGCAAAGAGCAGTGCACGATAATCCAAGATTACAGATGAGAAGGAGCGATTATAATGGAAGCATTGTATACAGCAACAGCGACAGTACGCGGTGGCAGAGACGGTAAATTCGAAACATCGGATGGTGTATTGCGTCATGACTTGTCGACTCCGAAGGAGCTCGGCGGTGCAGGCGGCAATGCCACGAATCCGGAGCAGCTGTTCGCAGCTGGATATGGAGCATGCTATGAGAGCGCCCTTTCCAACATCGCCCGCAAAGAAGGCGTGAAGCTCAGTGATGTTGAAGTAACCAGCAACGTCATGATCGGTAAGGACCCTAAGGATGACGGATTCCAGCTCGCTGTTCGGCTGGATGTCAAAATTCCGGGTGTAGACCGCGCTCAGGCAGAGGATCTGGCGAAGAAAGCGCATGAGTTCTGCCCTTACTCCAAAGCGACACGTGGTAATATTCCGGTTGAGCTTAATGTAATTTAAGGTTGATCCGATCTCGTTTAAAATGCCGGGGCTCTTGCATAATCGCTGGAGTTCCCGGCTTTTTTATTGATGATATTCTGAAAACTTTCAGATCATAGCAAGGTTTCTTCATTTTTCGTGTATATGGATTTGACATCAGGGTTAAAATTCTTTAATATGACTAAGTACTAATGCGCTACGTGGCATGAATAAATTTGAAATCACAGGTGATTACATGTCTTATAGACCACAGATTGTAGACTTAACAACTGCCAGCCGAAATGAAGAAGCCGGACTTTACGAGTTTACAATGAAGCTCGCGGACGGAACACTGTGCCGTGTATTCTATTCCCGTGATCCGGAATGGAAAATGACAAGCATCAGTCGTCTTCAGAAGACACCTTGTCCGGTATGCCGCAAAGACTTTATCTGCAAGTGCATGGAGAAGTTTGCAGGCGAGATTCATGAGCAAATTCAGGATAATCAATTGATCGAACAAGCGACGAAGTAAGAAGCGGATTCGATGATGAGCGACTAGGAAGAGCATCCTAGCGCTTTTTTTCTATATATTGTTATATGCATTCATTATAATTCGGGAGAGATGAAGGATGCAGAATTATAGCGACAAGCATATCGTCCTCATTGATGGTGTGTGTCATTTGTGCCAGGGTATAACGAAATGGATTATTCAGCGGGATCCGAAAGGTGTATTCTATTTCGCTTCGCTTCAATCTGATGTCGGAAGAGATTTACTGGAGCAGGGCGGATTATCCGTGGATGCGATGGATACCTTTGTATATATCGAAAAAGGAGTATACCACACGCGCTCAACAGCTGCGCTGAAGGTAGCCCGCAAATTGAGATTTCCCTATTATTTGGCTTATGGATTCATTATTGTACCGAAGTTTATTCGAGACAGCGTGTATAACTTCATTGCCCGCAATCGCTATCGCTGGTTCGGACGAGATGGGGAAGATGCCTGTATGCTGCCGACACCGGAGATTCGGGAACGTTTCTTGTAATCATTATATAGTATGAAATTAGCCGCCTTTCAGCGTACCTGAAGGCGGCATTTTTGAGTGTGAATATGGCTAGAGCTGTTAATACAGCCAAGGAGGCTGAATGTTGTAAGCAGCGTATCCACAGGATTATTTTTTGGGTGCACGAAAACCAGCCAGCTCAGCCTCTTCCTCCGTACAGAACCATTCCTCGGGTATGGTTTTAGTATATTGAGGCGATTCCTTGGTGTGATATATTTTTTCTCCACTGGAGTTGATATTGCCTTTGATGGTGCAGGAGCGATCCGGCTGTTGACTAGAATTGCCATTAGCTTCAATGTTGTCATTCGTACCTGAGACCGTTTCTGATTCATATTCGTCCTTGTGGAAGCCGTCCTCCTGGACATAATTTTCGTATTCCCATATGCCGATTGCTGCACGCTGACTTTCTTTCTGTATGGCTTCGAACTGATCTACATACCGCACATTCGGCGGATAGATATAGGCGACTCTTGCATAGCCTTTTTCAAGTAAAGATTCCTGAAGCATGACACCATCGACGTACACATAAGCAAGCAGTCTCGAATATTTGTCCCGGTTCTGCCCAATGTCAAACTCCAGCTCGATCTGGTCGGCTTGTTCAAGTGCCTGTTTGGTATACTCTTTCGCTTCAATGCCGAGAGGCTGAACACCAAGCTTCGGATGAGAGGTCTCCGGGGTATCCACGAGCAGCATCCGAACAGATTGACTCTTGCCTTCGTACATGACTTTGAAAGTATCTCCATCGACCGCTCGATCCAGTGTAACAGGAACCCTTGGGAATTCATGCTCATCTTGCGGCGTACAGCCCATCATGATTATAAAGAGGCATAGAATGCTTAAGATTGCCCACTTCTTGGACACATTGATCACTCCATTCTAAGGTGTTGTTATGTAGGCAGCAGGCATTTCAATAGTGTACTATATAAGATGAAAAAAGGGAACGGATGTTTGATTTGATAATAAATAATAATAAAATGTGCTTGCCCGGCATGGAATATTATGCTAATCTAGCATTAAATTAAACAGCACGTGACGGAAGCACCGTCCATTATACCGTAGGAGATACGGGAGATGGACGGTGCTTTTTTTTGTTGTGCTGGAAGGGAGAGTTGCATCTGGTCATAAGGAAGATTGTGCTGGCAAGCAGAACGCGTGAATACGTAGATGCAGTGCTTGATTACGTGCAAGGAAGTGAATATTCAAGGAAGTTTCATGTAACGGCCTTCTCGCAACCGGAAGCGATGATGAGATATATGAATGAGCAGACTCGCGCATCGATGCCGGATTTGATCGTTGGTGAATTGGAATTTATAGAGCAGATACGGGATGGATTAGATCAAGAGCGTGTCCCGATTCTACTTCTGGCGGAACAGCATGCTTCTGATGGGGATCTGCCCCACGTGATGAAGTATCAGCCTTTATCTGCTCTGCTTGGAGCTTTAGAAGAGGCTGTTTTAAACTCAGGCAACGTTCGTTTGGATAACAGACACTCCGGAGATGCGTCTTTGGTGATTGGGGTCACGTCGGCTTCCGGGGGCTGCGGCAAAACGACGGTTGCTTTAAACCTTGCGAAGCAGCTAGGCCGTGCGGGGTATTCGGTATTTTATTTGAACCTGGAAACACTCGACAGCACCAAGCCTTTTCTTCAGACAAGCCCTCAGGTGGGAAGCGAAGAAGAGCTGGGAGAAGCCTTTTCCAGACTTATGTATCTTATCAGAGCACGGCGTTCCGGAGGAAGGGCTTCGGAACAGAGAATTGATGTCAGATCTTATGTCCTGTGGAATGAACAGATTAAATCCCATTATTTCTACCCGGCCAGGAATCGGAATGAGCTGCGCCAGCTCACGAAGTCGGATGTGAATGCACTATTAGAAGTGCTAATTGCATCAGAGCAATATCAATATATCATTACTGATCATGACTCGGTATGGGATGAGCGAGCTGAAGCCTTGATGGATAGATCTGATCTGCTGATCTGGCTTCTGTCTGATGATATTCATACGCTGGCTAAAGCTTCGGCTTGGATGAGATATCAAGAGCAGCTTGATCCGATAAGGACAGGTCAGATTCAGGAGAAGTCCACTTATGTCATTAATCGGTATACGGGAACGGTTGTAAATCCGATGCCTGAGGAATATATGCATACCGGCTTGTACTTGCCATATATTCCATCGTGGAAACAGATGAGAGAGCCGGAATTGCTGCTCGGATCACCCATTTATCAAAAAGAAATGCGGAGATTATGCGAAGCTGCCGGAATGTTGCAGAAGGAATATTCATCATGATGGATACTTCGTTTAGAGAACTTAGAAATTCAATTCGTGCGGCTCTTGATGTTACTTCTGCGGCGGGAGACTCAGAGCTGATGGAGCATATTGAGGCAAGGGTATTCCGGCATTCTGGGCTCATCCATCTCACCTCCGGGGAGAAGCATGCTCTAATCAGAAGACTGTATGATTCCTTTCGCGGACTCGATGTACTTCAGCCGCTGATCGACAATCCCCATATTACAGAAATTATGATCAACGGGCATACCGAGATATTCATTGAAGAGCGGGGTGAAGTGCGCCAGGCACCTGTCACGTTTGAATCGGAAGAGCGGCTGCAGGATATCATCCAGACGATCGTTTCTGGAGTGAATAGAATCGTGAATGAATCCTCACCTATAGTGGATGCCAGGCTAAAGGACGGTTCAAGGGTCAACATCGTGCTGCCGCCTGTCGCGTTAAAAGGACCTACCATGACGATCCGCAAATTTCCGGACAAGCCAATGACGATGGAGGACCTTGTTCGGATCGGAGCCATTAGCGACGAAGCCGCGGAGCTGCTCAGCAAGCTTGTTCGAAGCAAATACAACATGTTTATCAGTGGAGGCACGGGATCAGGGAAGACAACCTTTCTTAATGCATTGTCTCAGTTCATCCCTCCAGATGAGAGAATCATTACGATTGAAGATTCGGCAGAGCTTCAGATCGTTACTGTTCCCAATCTGGTATCACTGGAGACCCGTAATGCAAATACGGAGGGGAAAGGGGTGATTTCCATTCGGGAGTTAATCCGCTCCTCTCTGCGAATGCGTCCTAACCGAATCATTGTCGGTGAGGTTCGGGGAAGTGAGGCGCTGGATATGCTGCAGGCCATGAACACTGGGCATGAAGGCAGTCTGTCCACGGGCCATGCAAACAGTATTCCGGATATGATCTCACGACTGGAAACGATGGTACTCAGCGGAGCTGACTTACCCGTTGGCGTTGTCAGACAGCAGATCGCCTCTGCCATTGATATTGTTATCCATCTATCACGTCTCAGGGACCGTTCCAGACGAGTGACAGAGATTAGTGAGGTTGTTGGCTTGAAGGATGGGGGAATACAGCTGAACTCTTTGTACCGTTTTCAGGAGCTGGATGAAGTGGATGGACATATTATAGGCCAGCTTGAACGTTCGTCTGGAGTGCTTGTTCATCAAGATAAGCTCAAGGCAGCAGGCATCCAGGGAACTTTTTTTGAGGAGGAGAATGAGGTGAGGAACGCTTGAATCGTCAAATGGGAGCCGCGAGGGTGACAGCACAGACGGCGAATGCTTCGACTCATCAAAAGCTTCCGCGTTATATGGAGCACACGCTGTCCTATCGACAGAGAGCTGGCTGTATCGCGGCAAGTGCAATTCTATTTTTCGGGATAGGCTATCTGTTTTACCATCACTGGGCTCTCGGTTTGCTCCTGTCAGCCGCAGCTCTTTTTACACCGAAATACTATAATGTCTATCTGCTCAACAAGAGAAGAGAGGCGCTTAGTCTTCATTTTAAACAGGCGCTGTATTCCTTATCCTCATCTCTTGCTGCAGGCAAGTCGGTTGAGAATGCCTTTCGCGAGGCGGTGCATGATCTACGAATGCTGGACCCTCAGGCAGATCACGATCTTATCAAAGAGCTGATGATCATATGTACAAGGATGGAATACGGTGAACCTATTGAAGATGCATTGAGAGATTTCGCAGATCGGGCCCAGATGGAGGATATCACGAATTTCGCAGATGTATTTGTTACTTGCAAACGTACGGGCGGCGATTTGGTTGAAGTTGTACGCAGAACCTCATCCGTCATCGGAGAGAAGCTGGATATTAAGCAGGAGATCGCTGTAACGATATCCCAGAAGAAGTTTGAATCCAAGGCCATGTTTGCAGCACCCTTCTTGTTTTTGATTTTTTTAAGTCTGACTTCACCTGATTTCCTGACACCACTCTATACCGGTGCTGGATATATCATATCGAGTATTGCACTTCTTATTCTATTTGGCTGCTTCATCTGGGTTCAGCGAATTATGGATGTAAGAGTGTAAGGGGATTGAACCATGATGATTATATGCAGTGTTCTTACTGTCGTTGTACTCGCGCTGGGCTGGATTATCTTTAATAAACGGGCAGGCTCGAGATACCGCGTATTGGATTCTATTGACATGAAAGGTATGCGGTTTCGCAAACTTCATGCTCCCTTTCTAGATTTAATTGAGAAGCTGCAGTTAACGAGGAAGCTGCCTATGCTGGTGTACCGGATACAGCACTCGGTGCAAAGAGTCTATGGACTGAAGCATAGCAATGAGAAGACCTTACTGTTCATTGCTGAAATGCTCGTTTATAGCTGGCTGTCTCTTATCGCTGGGGCACTGCTGACTCTAGTGCTGGAGGGAGATCCTTTGGGTCTCATCGCCGGAGCATTGCTTGCAGGCGTAATTCCGTTTGCCCAAATGAAGGATCTGCATCACAAGGTAAAGCTGCGGGAGCAGGATATCTTAATGGAGCTTCCAGAATTTTTGAACAAAATTGTCCTGCTCGTTAGCGCCGGTGAAACGGTGCAAAGAGCCATTTTACATTGCACGGAACGAAAAAAAGGATCTGCTCACCCGCTCTATATTGAGCTGGGTCAGATGGTGGGAGAGTGGAACAACGGATACTCTTTTCAACAGGCATTTGAGCAGTTCAGTAAGCGATGTGGAGTGCAGGAGGTTTCTATTTTCACCACGACGGTGCTCCTGAATTTTAGACGGGGCGGGGGAGATTTTGTCCTCTCACTCCGTGATTTATCCAGAGTGCTGTGGGACAAGCGTAAATCACTCAGCCGAACACGTGGTGAACAGGCTTCTTCCAAGCTGGTATTTCCAATGGTGGTGATCTTTTTGGTCATTGTCGTTATGGTTGGAGCTCCGTCATTTATGATGATGAATTTATAGGGGGATACGATAATGTTAGCATTATGCAAACGCAAATTGGCAGATTTATGGAACGAAGAGGATGGGCTAGGGACACTTGAAATGATCCTCATTATTGGTGTGATCTTAATCATAGCTCTTATATTTAAGGATCAGATTCAGGCTTTGGTTGAGAATTTGCTTGAGAGTGTTACGAGCAAAAGTAATGAATTCTTCTAAAGGCAGCAGCCATTTGAAAGGAGAGGAGGGGAGCTTCACAATCGAAGCTTCTCTCGTATTTCCCGTCATTCTGTTGTCGCTATGTGTGCTCATGTTTTTTTGTGTGCTGCTGTACCAGAAATCGGCACTTTTGCAGTATGCTTCAGCTGCGTCAGAGCGTGCCTCATACAGCTGGGATAACAGTCATAAGGACGCTAAGACCGGATCCTACCCGGAAGGGGAGACCGATCCGCTGTATTGGCGTTTTGCAGACGATCATATGATAGGTGCGCTCTTCGGTTCAGTAAGCGGTGGTCAGATTACAACAATAGAGCTCCCAGGAGGAGCTGCAAGTGATGATCTGCCAATGAAGAAGCTGAGTCAATCGGGGGCAGGCCTGCCTGTGTTGTACAGAGGTCAGATGGAATATGCGAATCAGATGCTGGACCGCCAAGTATGGACCAAGCTGAACCAAAATATGAGGCTGCCTATGCTCGATTTCTTATTCTCAGGTGATCCACGGATACAGCATTCTGGCAAATCCACCGTTGTAGAACCCGATGAATTCATTCGAAATGTCGAGCTTATGCGGTATTACGGAGCGAGATTTTCGAGGATGGGTACACCGGGCAACCCTTCGGAGTTCGCACAGATTTTGCAAAAATTTGCTGGGATGTGAATGTGTTGTTTAGACGAGGTGATTCTGAGTCCGGTGCGGTGACTATATTTTTGGCAATGGTGCTTGCCGTCGTGTTCTTATTTGTCGCTGTATTTGTTGACTATGCCCGGATTGCTGCGATGAAAGTACAGGCTGAGAGACTGGCTCATGCTGCGGCTAGGTCCGTGATGTCCTCTTATATTCCCGAGCTTCAGGAAAGATACGGGCTGTTCGCTCATGATGGGAATCAGGGAGACTATGTTCTTGCGAAAGTATTAAATGACAGTACGAAGCCTACGCCGCATGCGGAAGGTTTTCCTCTAATCGGTATGGAGGTGGTTCAATCTGGGCTTTCACTTGAGCGGGAGCTTGGAGCATTCGAGAACTTTAATCAGCAAATTCAAGAGGAAATGAAATATAAGGCTCCGGTGGACTTTATGGTAGAGGCCGTGTCCAGATTCAAACCGTTATCAGCAGAAATGAAGCAGGCTGCGCATTCGGTGGATGTCCTGCGGAAGCTTCAGAAGCTATATGACAAGCGTGAACGTCTGCTTGAAGAGGCCATTAAAAAACGGCGGGAAGCGGCAAAAACGGCGGAAGCCTTGGCCAAATTGGTGATGGACCCGCCAAGTACTTACTTTAGTGACAGCCCGCTGGGAGGGACGATGAGAAGCGCAGCGGATGCCGCAGCAAAATACCGTGATTATTACTCAAAATACACGGAAGATGAGGCCAGAGAACCGCTTGACCGGATCTATATATTTGAGCTCAGCGAATATCGATCAGATGTGAATCGCATTGTGACAAGTATTAATCGTGAGAATCAGGAAGCTCTCCATATACATGAGCAGGCGTTAAGTCAAGCGAATGATCGAATTGAAGAAGCCAAGAGTATAAATGAACAGATGAAGCAGGTCATTAAGGAAGGTGAGATGAGAGCGGCAAATACTGCTTACGATAAAGTTGGCAAAGCCAAGACGCCGGGAGCAGGCGCTTTACCCTCCGATGTTGGCAGCTTCGGTGATGATCTGCGAAAGCAGACGGATCAGTTAGTCCGGAAGGACTCGGAGTTCACTGAGTTTATAAGTGGTCATGCCGAGCAGCTAGGAGATTATAAGGCGGCTCACCAAGCGATTTCTACCTCCGCCACCTCAATTAGTCAACTGAGCGATGGAGATTCTCATCGTAAAAGACAGCATGTCCTGACTGCGAACCGTCAAATCCAGCAATATATCACCAGGTATACTGCAGCCGGCGGAGGAAATGTGATTGATCAGGCAGCGAAGCAGATCGACGATTACCATTCTGCAGACAAGGAAAGAGCGAAGGTGGACAAGCAGTCAGAACAGAAACTGAAGGAAGCGCAGAACAGAATCAAGCTTCTGGTGGCTACAGCCGGAATTGAGAAGGCGACAGAGCAATTCAAGCAGCTGGAAGGATATTATAACGAAAATATAAGCTTCAATCAGAACCAGGCTAGCGGCACAGGTCCTTCAGAGAAGCAAATTGCAACGGATCCCTATGATGCCGGAGGTGAAGCGATGGCAGATATGGATCAATTATTCGGAGGAATGTCGAATCTCCTTGATGTAATAAGTGATGAGCTCTATCAGAATGAGTACGCTATGCATTACTTCAAATCGGTCAATTTATCGTTGATTGCTGGCAGTAATATGAATAATAGCACGATGAGTCCAGAAACGTTCTTTCTTCCGGAAAGTCAGGAGCTGGAGTACATCATCTATGGATTTCACAATCCATACGGGAATATAGTCGCTGCTTATACCGAGGTATTTACGATTCGGCTAGCGATAAGAACAATGGAGGGACTTGTAGAGAACAGCAAGCTTGGAAATCCGCTGCTCGTATTATCCAAAGCTATTTTGCATGGTCTGACGGAAGCACTCGCTGATATGCAAAAGCTGGCGGACGATGGTCAAGTAGAGCTGTCCAAGTATGCGAAGCAGGTTTCCATTACATATAGAGATCATCTTCGATTGTTTTTATTGGCACACAGCAATAACGATAAGAAGCTGTCTCGAATAAGTGCGATTATTCGACTGAACACCAAAATCGACCTTAACAAGACCTTCACGTATGCAGCTAGCCAGGCAGAAATGAGAATGAGGCTGTGGTTTCTTCCTGGCATAATGAGCGCACTAGGGACCGTGAGTGGCAGCGCTGACCGAATAGAGGATGGACACATTTACGTTTCACTCCAGTCAGACTATGCATATTAATTTAATCGCTGCCTTATTAACCACAGGAATTAGGGGTTTGACTATTATGGCATATACATGGCAGAGTCGGGAATCGAAGCTGCAATTCAAGAATGATATTGTCCAACGAGTTTGTAAGGATCAAATCAGTGACGATCAATGCAGTGACGATCAATGCAGTAAGGATCAAAGCAGTAACGATCAGGATGGAAATGATCGAGGCAGCATTGTTGTTGAAGCTTCTTTAGTTCTACCTGTTTTTATATTTTTTATTGTGTTCTTGATCTACTTCGTTCAGATGACATTATTCTCAACCGCATTGCAGACGGCAGCTTCCGAGACCGTCAAAAAAATATCATCACATATCTATCCTGTAGCTATCGCCATTGAATCTGCAGGCTCAGTAGATTCAGGTTTAGGAGAGGTTCTGCCCGGAGACTCAGCTGCTGAGGGACTCATGCCCAAGCTGTCATTGACGGATTGGGTGACTGAATATGCAGCCACTCTGCCTGACCCGATCGGATCATGGGCTTCCATGGCGGTTTCTAACGGACAAGAGCCGCTGGATCATCTCCAGACTTCCATATCGGAGGCGGTTCTAGATCCCGTTATTAAACCGTTAATTCAACCGGTAATTGAGGATACGATACTTGAATACGATTCTCTGCATGTGAATGGAGTAGATGTTCCTAATCTTCAGAATAGGTCCAATCCTTATTTTGGAATAGAGCTTACTTACGAATTACCGATCAAAGTTCCCTTTCTGAATAAGAGTCTGCGGGTTCAGGCCGGTGCGACGGAAAGGGTCTGGATTGGAGCTACAAACGAAGAGGATAAGGGAACAATTGGGGATAGCGGTACTATAGGCAGTGTAGAGATTATTGCCAAGCCGAATCCCGCATATGTAGCCGGTCAAGCGACGATACGTGCCAAAATAACACCGGGTGCCTCAGCTAACCTATCCGTCTTTTATAAGACAGGAGAAAGTACAGCACAGCATGTGGGCTGGGCAACTGCAGACGAGAACGGATTTGTGGAATGGACATGGTTTGTAGGAACAAGAACAACCCCTGGGACATGGCCGTTTGTGATCGAAACGAGTGACGGTGCCAGAGTTGAAGTTAGGTTTGACGTTGTCAAAAGATCATGATGAGAGAGGATAAGTAATGGAGATCACTTACATCGCTTGCGGAGGTTTTGTTATTGCCGCGTTTATAACGGATATTCGGTCTATGCGAATACCTAATATATTGACGATATCTTCAATACTGAGCGGCTTGATCGTACATCTAATCATGGGTGGCCTCGCAGGCTTTAGCACAGCAGCTATTGGCTTTGGAGCGGGCTTCGGACTCATGATGATATTGTATCTTCTAGGAGCGGTAGGGGCGGGAGATGTTAAGATTTTTGGAGGTATAGGAGCCTGGACGGGGGCCTTGTTCACAATGCAAGTCATGCTGTATTCGATCCTTATATCTGGTGCTATTGGTTTTCTCATCTTGATGTGGAGAAGAGAATTTGTGTTCAGAATGAGAAGAAGCCTCGGCTTCTTCATGTTCGGGCAGAAATATAAACGGCCCGTTTATGACGGCAAGGCGGAAAACGCTGGCGTTATAAAGATCAACAGTGCGGAGGCATCGCTTCGATTTCCCTTTATGCTTGCTGTACTTCCCGGAGCGATACTTGCTTATATACAAAGTTTTTATTACTAGAATCAATTTCATCATACCTTTAGCTGCTTAGACGGTATACACATCAGTATGATCAGCACAAATGAAGGAGAGGTGCCATGAAGGGGCTATCCAGAGATTTTATACATAATGACAGAGTGTTAATGATCGTAGAGAAGATGGGAGGCGTGGCAAGCAGCGACTTGAGCCAGGTTCAAGTAAACATGATCATGCATAACGAAATTCCGGGGCACTTGAGAATGCAAATTAGAGATATCGATGGAACAATTACATTCAGCTATGACATTACGGGACGTAAAATGCTCTCTCATGTGGTTAAAAGTGAAAGGTTAACACTTTCTGCATTTTATCATTTGCTATTACAGCTCACACATACTTTGAACGACAGTCGATTGTACATGCTGGATGAACATCAATTCCTGCTGCATGAGGATTATATGTTTATGGAAGGAGAGCTGGAAGAGGGAAAGATTAAGATTTGTTATGTGCCCTTTCAAGCACATTCTGATCAGGAGAAGGTCTCCGAGCAGCTGTATCAGCTGATCGTTAGATTGATGCCTTATGTTACTGAGTTAAAGGGTAACGGGCTGCAAGGTGTGCTGCAATTATGTGCCGGTGATCATTTTCGTCTGTCTGCGTTAAACGAGCTGCTGCTTGAATTGCTGACAGAGCATTCGTTAGGCGGCACACCGCCTCAGATGCATGACATGCGTAAGTTACAGAGCTTTCAAGCAGCTGATCATTATTCGGCACAAGCAAGCATTTCTTCAGTGCGACAAGCAAGTGGCTACCAAGGTCAGGATTCTCAAGCAAGCAGACTAGAGGCGACGCACGGCTCACATACACGGAGCGCAAAAGGGCAAGCCCTACAAGCACAGAGCCTACGAGAAATACATCCAATGTCACACACCATAGTGTCACATCAAGGAAATTCACAATCAGAAAATGTTAATGCTCCATTTCAACAAGCTGATAATGCATTTGCACTGCCTATACAGTCACAATATCCTCAGGACCATACGCCTCAGCAACGGAAGAACCTGCAGCCGCATAAGTTCGCTGGTTCGAACGAGCAAGAAATGAGGCTTCCTATGGATGGTTCGATTGCTGCAGGAGGCTCTATTTTTGCAGCATTTGATACCCCCGCCTCTGAAGAGGAGGATAACGCTCCGTTCTCAATATCAGACGAAGATGCGGTAAAGAAGCCCGTGAATCCAATGTACTACTGGCTTGGCTGTCTGCTCGCCTCATCGGTTGTTTGGAGATTTATTTACATGGATCGGCCATCATCTGCGGGATTAATTCTATGTACGGTGATTACCGTCGTATTCGTAACTCTTGCTTATTTATTGGCAAAAGGGATTCGTCTGCCTTTTTCAGTAAAAAACAAATCTTCGGAAATCGATACAGGGGATCCTTCATCTACACGATCAGGAGCAAAGGACTGGTTTGCCGTTAAGAAGAAGGGGGAGCCTCGCGAGTGGTGGCGATGGAATAACGGGGGAAGTCCTGCAGCGGAAGCCGGTCACGGGCCTGTGAATGCATTAGTGAATGAGCCGGCATTATTCGAAAGTACGAATGAGGTGACTCGTAGCCGATTCCAGGTGCATCATCCTGCGGTGGATCATTCAAATGTTGCCGTAGAAGAAGGCAGTGAAGGCTCTGATGCCAGCTATTATGATTCGCTGAAGCATAACACCCAGATCCTCTCTGCTGCAAAAGTACAGGCCACGGTGCTTCTATCTGAAATGGGACAGGAGATGGCCAGCTCAAATGCGCCGAATGACAGCATCGCTTATCTGGAACGCTGCTCACCAGAAGGGAGCGTGGATACGATCCCTGTTGGCAGAGGCAGCTTCATCATCGGAAGGTCCAATGACGTCGCCAGTTATGTGGAAGCAGGAGCAGGTACTTCCCGTGCGCATGTAGAGATCAGCAGATCGGATTCGGGGTACGTCGTCAAAGATTTAAATTCAATGAACGGGACCCTGTTTCAGGATGAAGCGATGGTTCCTTACAAAGAATACCTTCTCCAAGAGGGAGACAGCTTTGTTATAGCCAAGGCAAAGTATACTTTTCATCTGAGGATGCCGCTTCATTAATTCCGGCTTGGTTAACTGCAATTTCAGCTAAGTTAACTTCGTAACTCATGCTTGACCGCTCCAATTAGCTCGGGATATTTGAACGTAAACTGGTGTTTCTGTGCCTTCTCCGGCAGAACCTGCTGTCCCTCTAGTATAAGAATGGACATCTCACCCAGGAGCGTCTTTAGTACAAAGGAGGGTACAGGGAACCAATGGGGCCGATGGAGAACTTGTCCGATCGTTTTGCCGAACGTATCATTGTTGACCGGATGAGGAGTGGTAGCATTCAGTGGGCCGGAAACTTGCTCCTGCTGAACCGCAAAATCAATCAATCGCACCATATCCGCAATATGAATCCAGGACATGTACTGTCTTCCACTGCCCATCGGTCCTCCTACGCCTAGCTTATATGGAAGCTGCATGAGGGGAAAGGCGCCTTTACTACCTAACACAAGACCGGTTCTTACAATAACTAGTCTGGAATAGTTCAATCTCTGTTTGGCTGCATTCTCCCATTGAACGCACACCTCAGATAAGAAATCTACAGGCTCAATTGAAGAAGCTTCCGTATATACTTCTGTATCCGAGGTTCCATATATGCCGATCGCGGAGGATTGAATAATAACCTTCGGCTTGTATTCCAAGCGATCTAACACATCAGCCAATTGGTGAACCGAATCGAGCCGTGACTGAAGAATCCTCTGCTTCGCTGTGTCGCTCCAGCGCTGGTTCAGACTTTCTCCGGCCAGATTAACGACTCCGTCCAAGGACTCCAGCGTGCTGGGGTCCTTTTTAATCTGCTCCCAAGTGACATATGAGATTCCGCGGTTCGCAGCATCTCTCGCCTTATCTGCATTCCGGGTAATGATCATAACCTGATGACCTTGTTCTTGCCATAAATTCGCGAGATGGCTTCCGATGAATCCTGTTCCTCCACTGATTGCATACTTCATGGCCATTATTCCTCCTGACATAGCAAAAGACAAGCCTCTGCTTCGTGTTCCCTTGGACTCATTTCTTAGTAAACCCAGGACCACCTAATACAGAGGCTCATGCTTGTTAAAGACATATTACCTTTTTCCATTAAAATGAACCAACGAGCATTTAACGAATGAAAACTTCATCGGATCTCCATATTTAAACGGATCCCCTTTATTTATTCATTAAATGTTTGTATGGCTGATAATCGATCTGCTTCTTGTCGAGAAAATGAACCAGGAACTTATTATCTCTGGAAGGTGTCGCCACGATATATCCCTTGATGCAGTGATCTCGAGTAACTTCGGCAGCGCCGCTCTCCAAAGCGATCTTTCCAATCTCGGCGGCAATCGAGTGCTTGGCGATATCCCGGAAGGGGCCTGGAACCGGCTGTACCAGCTCGTCCAAGAATGCCTTGGCATCCTCTGTCCATAAGTGCCGGCTGGACTCGACCCAGTGATTCTGCCAATCGAGCTTGGATTTGCCGTCGGCTTTTGGAAGTACCTTCAGAAATTTGCGAAACATAAAGAATCCGCCAACGACCATAGAACCTAACAGGACAAAGGTCCAAAAAGCAATGGAGTTCATGAACCAGTTGCTGGGAGCAGACAGTGTTAACCTACTGTTTAACAAGAGAATGTCCATATGCATCACCTCAAAATTTTAATAGAATAGGAGACGGGCCGCAGAAATGATCGAACACGATATAAAAATACAGCGGGCAGGTTTAAAATGACATAAATATGTGAATCCATTTCATAACTCATAAAAAAGGCAGATACAAATTCTACATCAGAGCAGGTAGAGTATTTTGAGATAGATTCAGGTAAATGAACTTTTCATGAGACAATTGAGAAGATTTATTGTAAAAAATGTCCTGTTATAGAAATTATAGCGCACACAGAACTCTTTTTCGATAGCTTCTTCGAGCGCTTTCCATTCTTGATGATATTGCTTGACCTCCTCAATCAAGTTACAATAAGCAATAAATCTTTGGATACACTACTTGTGTCATTCTATTAACTTAAATAGTGCACAATCATCCTAAATCCTAAATCCTAAATTATAGGGGGAAGTAAATTACGATGCTTAAAATAGGTTCCCACGTTTCTTTTTCAGGCAAGGGTCTGCTGACAGCTACGGAAGAAGCAGCAAGCTACGGTTCTTCATCGTTCATGATATATACAGGAGCTCCGCAAAACACACGCCGTAAACCAATGGAGACAATGTTTATCGAAGAAGGTAAGCAAGCCATGCTTAGCGGAGGCTTCGAGGATATTGTAGTTCATGCACCATATATTATTAACTTGGGTTCATACAAGGACAATACTTATGAGCTTGCGGTCAGCTTCCTGCAGGAAGAGATTCGTCGTACCCACGCGATTGGGGTTAAGAATATTGTTCTTCATCCAGGTGCCTTTACAGACAAGGATGCAGAATATGGCATTCAGCGTATTGCCGAAGGCTTGAACGAGGTGCTGAACGGCGTGCGTGAAACGGATGTCAACATTGCCTTGGAAACGATGGCAGGCAAAGGGACAGAGATGGGACGCAGCTTCGAAGAGATTGCACAAATCATTGATAAAGTTGAGCATAATGAGCGGCTGACCATATGTATGGATACTTGCCATATTCATGATGCCGGCTATGATATCGTGAATGATCTGGACGGTGTGCTTGAGCAGTTTGACCGCACAGTGGGATTAGACCGGATCGCTGTAGTGCACATCAACGACAGCAAGAACCCTACAGGTGCGCGGAAGGACAGACATGCTCCGATCGGCTCCGGCTGGATTGGTTATGATACCATTCATCGTATCGTGCATCATGAGCTGCTGGCTGGCCGCCCGTTCATTCTTGAAACGCCGTGGATCGGGAAAGATGCGAAGACGCAGCGTCCGATGTATGAAGCGGAAATTGCGCTGCTTCGCGGTAATGTAACAGAACGTTTTGGCGAAGCTTTTTGGGGAGATGTGGAGAAGCTGGACCATTTCTTCAGCGGACAAGACATTCATTCACGCAGCTTTATTCTAGACACATGGACTGTGCTTAAGAATGACGCCAAAGCGAAGAAGGCTGACCCGCGTGAACCGCTGGAGCGTTTATATGATCTTGCTGCAGGCGCAGATCTGTTCCCTGAGCTGTCTGAAGAGGCACTCAATCATCGCCTGATTGCCTGGCTCGCAGGCAAGGAAGCTATGGTCAAAGCATAGGAGTCACTTATATCAAGGGGGAGAATTTTTCTACAATGGATATTCATACTAAAAACGTACCCGCACACCCGGCACACGAACACCCGGATCGTGCTCGAATGCTGATTTCTTGTCCGGATGCCCCGGGAATCGTGGCCGCAGTCTCCAAATTTCTATTCGAGCATGGAGCCAACATCGTTCAATCTGATCAATATTCAATGGATCCGGATGGCGGCATGTTCTTCATGCGCGTAGAATTCGATCTGCCTCAGTTGAAGGATCGCCTTCCGCAGCTGGAGGCCGACTTTGGAGCCATTGCCTCCCAGTTCAGAATGGAATGGAAAATCTCCAGCGTAAGCCGCCGGAAGAAGCTCGCGATCTTCGTGTCCAAAGAGGATCATTGTCTGGTAGAGCTTCTCTGGCAATGGCAAGCCGGTGATCTGGATGCAGACATTGCGCTGGTTGTAAGCAATCATTTAGATATGAAGGATTATGTTGAATCCTTCGGTATTCCTTACCATCATATTCCGGTCACACCAGATACCAAAAAAGAAGCAGAGCAGCGTCAGCTAGAAGTGATCGGGGCCGATATTGACGTCATTATTCTAGCCCGTTATATGCAGATCATCTCGCCGACATTCATTGAACATTACCGTAATCGCATTATCAATATCCATCATTCCTTCCTTCCTGCATTTGTTGGCGGCAAGCCCTATGCCCAAGCTTATAAACGGGGAGTTAAGCTGATTGGAGCAACAGCGCATTACGTAACGGAAGAGCTGGATGGAGGACCGATCATTGAGCAGGACGTTGAACGTGTAAGCCATCGGGATGATGTTCCCGAGCTGAAGCGGATCGGCCGCAATATTGAACGTGTCGTGCTTGCGCGAGCAGTCAAATGGCATGTGGAGGATCGTATTCTCGTCCATGAGAACAAGACGGTTGTATTTTAAAATCAATAGAATCAGAAGAATCGCCCGGTTACTTGAGCCGCGGCGATTTTTTGCTATGCCCGACATTGTTTGTCTTGGGGTACCAGAACGGTTTGCGTTCCAGAGATTTTTTGTAACAGCTGCTTATGTGTTATGAAATGGATTGTTTTACGCGAAGTTTGTTTTGCTCTAATAAAAGTCGGATAATGTAGAAGTGAACTCTCTTATTAAGAGATGATGCATAATCCTGCTCCAATAGTTTGCTATTTTTCATTGCCTATCCTTGTATTCCTTCCAATTCAGGTATGCTTTTCTTCAAAGAGGAGATACTTTTGTCGATGTGTGGATGATGAAATTTATTGGATGTGAAGAACGGTATGGAAAAACAGGACGTGAAGTGATACAATAGCAAACGAATAAGTCAAATTGAAACATTCAAGCGGATTAACTTGCTTTAAATCAACTCGTTTGTCATTTTAAGTTAAGTTTTAAGTCGCCTGAGCGTAAGTCCGTTTGCTTATCCTGACATCTTTTTTGAGATTATGAGGAGGACAAAAAATGACTGATCAACAAACCAAAGAACAAAGCATTCACAAGGATGAAAATTCGACAATCGATAACTTGTCTATTACTACAGTACGTACTCTAGCGATTGACGCAATTGAGAAAGCCAAATCCGGTCATCCGGGTATGCCAATGGGTTCTGCACCTATGGGTTATCAATTGTTTGCAAAAACAATGAATCATAACCCGGAGAATCCAACTTGGATCAACCGTGACCGTTTTGTGCTGTCTGCTGGACACGGCTCCATGCTGCTGTACAGCCTGCTGCACCTGAGCGGATATGATCTTCCTATGGAAGAAATCAAGCAATTCCGTCAATGGGGAAGCTTGACTCCAGGTCACCCTGAATTCGGTCACACTGCAGGTGTTGATGCGACGACAGGTCCGCTTGGACAAGGTATTGCAATGGCAGTAGGTATGGCAATGGCTGAAGCTCAGCTGGGTGCGACTTACAATAAAGATAAATTTGATATCGTAGACCACTTTACTTATGCGATCTGCGGCGACGGCGACCTCATGGAAGGTGTTTCTCATGAAGCAGCATCCCTGGCGTCTCACCTGAAGCTCGGCAAGCTCGTGGTACTGTACGATTCCAACGACATCTCCCTTGATGGTGAACTGAACCTTTCCTTCTCTGAAAGCGTACAAAAACGCTTTGAAGGATACGGCTGGCAGGTTCTACGCGTAGAAGACGGAAACGATCTGCCTGCGGTAGAAAAAGCAATCAAGGAAGCTCAAGCTGATCTCAGCCGTCCAACGCTGATTGAAGTGAAGACGGTTATCGGTTACGGCAGCCCGAACAAACAAGGTAAAGGCGGTCATGGCGGTACTCACGGTTCTCCACTTGGAGCAGAGGAAGCGAAGCTGACTAAAGATTTCTACAAATGGGTATATGAAGAAGATTTCTTCGTTCCAGACGAAGTTCGTGCTCATTTCGCACAAGTTAAAGAGCGCGGAATTGAAACGAACAAAGCATGGGATGCGAAGTTCGCAGAGTACAAGAAGGCTTACCCTGAGCTTGCAGCACAGTTCGAAACAGCAGTTGCTGGCGAGCTTCCAGAAGGATGGGATCGTGACCTTCCTAAATATAGTGCTGAAGATAAGGCAGTATCCACTCGTGTTGCTTCCGGTAATGCGCTGAACGGACTGGCTCCAAATGTTCTTAACCTGACAGGCGGATCTGCTGACCTTGAGAGCTCTACAATGACACACCTGAACAACATTGCACAGTTCACACCTGCAGACTACTCCGGCCGCAACATCTACTTCGGTGTACGTGAGTTCGGTATGGCAGCAGCAATGAACGGTATGGCACTGCATGGCGGTGTTAGAGTATTCGGAGGTACGTTCTTCGTATTTACAGACTACCTGCGCCCAGCTGTACGCTTGTCTGCAATTATGAATCTGCCTGTAACTTATGTTCTGACACATGACAGTATCGCTGTTGGTGAAGATGGTCCTACGCATGAGCCGATCGAGCAGCTTGCTTCCCTGCGTATTATCCCTAACCTGACTGTGATTCGTCCTGCTGACGGAAACGAAACTTCTGCAGCTTGGGCTTATGCTGTAGAGAACAAGAAGAACCCGGTAGCTCTGGTATTGACTCGTCAAAACCTGCCGATCCTTGCTGGAACAGTAGACGCTGCTCGTGAAGGAATCAAACGCGGAGCGTACGTTGTATCCGAAGCCAAAGACGGTAAAGCTGTTGCGCAAATCATTGCTACAGGTTCCGAAGTTCAGCTTGCAGTGAAAGCACAGGAAGCACTTGCTGAAGAAGGCATTTCCGTACGTGTTATCAGTATGCCTAGCTGGGATCTGTTCGAGAAACAAGACAAAGCTTACAAAGAATCCGTTATTCTTCCGGACGTTAAAGCTCGTCTTGCAATTGAAATGGCTCATCCAATGGGCTGGGAAAAATATGTTGGCGACGCTGGAGATATCCTCGGAATCTCTACATTCGGTGCATCTGCGCCTGGCGACCGCGTAATTAAAGAATATGGCTTCACTGTTGAGAATGTAGTCAGCCGCATCAAAGCATTGCTGTAATTTTGACAACAAGCTGCACACAACAAGAGCTTAAGTAAATAGGTAAAGCTGCCCATTCGGCAGCTTTACCCTTTTTTAAAATAACGTGACGATTGTCATGTGAGCGTGTAGCACCATCACTTTAATAGGCTTTCATTCTGTCAGAAGGACGGATGCCTGTTAACTTGCCAGCTTATACAATTTACAGTATTCTAAGTCATAAGTTGTTCCTTGGCTTAGATATCATTTGTTCAGTGAGGAATCAACTTTATAGGGAGGTAATTATAATCATGGCAAAAAAAGTAACGTTTGATTACAGTAAAGCACTTGAATTTGTTGGGCAGCATGAGGTGGATTATTTCGCAGAGCCGATTCGTCTTGCACATGAGCAGCTTCATAACGGAACAGGTGCAGGGTCCGATTATCTTGGCTGGATTGATCTGCCGACCAATTATGATAAAGAGGAATTCTCTCGTATTCAAAAAGCAGCTGCGAAGATCCAAAGCGACTCTGATGTGCTGATCGTCATCGGAATCGGCGGTTCTTACCTGGGAGCACGCGCTGCGATTGAAATGCTGTCTCATTCCTTCTATAATGAGCTGCCAAAAGAGAAGCGTAAAACTCCTGAGATCTATTTCGCAGGTAACAATATCAGCTCTACATATGTCAACCATCTGCTTGAGCTTATCGAAGGTAAAGACTTCTCCGTGAACGTCATTTCCAAATCCGGTACGACAACGGAACCGGCGATCGCTTTCCGTATCTTCCGTGCAGCGCTTGAGAAGAAATACGGTAAGGAAGAAGCTCGCAAACGGATCTATGCAACGACAGACCAAGCGAAGGGTGCGCTCAAGAAGCTGGCGACTGAGGAAGGCTATGAGTCCTTTATCATTCCTGATGATGTAGGCGGCCGTTATTCGGTTCTTACTGCGGTAGGACTTCTTCCGATTGCTACAGCGGGTATTAATATTGAAGAAATGATGCAAGGTGCTGCTGACGCTTCGAAAGAGTACAGCAACCCGAACGTAGCCGAGAACCAAAGCTATCAATATGCTGCTGTTCGTAATGCGCTGTACCGCAAAGGCAAAGGCACAGAGATCCTCGTAAACTACGAGCCGTCCCTGCACTTCGTATCCGAGTGGTGGAAGCAGCTGTACGGCGAGAGTGAAGGAAAGGATTTCAAAGGAATCTATCCTGCTTCTGTTGACTTCTCTACAGATCTTCACTCCATGGGTCAATTCATTCAGGAAGGAAGCCGCAACATCTTCGAAACAGTTATCCAAGTCGAAGAGGTTCCGAGCCATATTACGATTGAATCCGATCCGGACGATCTGGATGGTCTGAACTTCCTGGAAGGCAAAACGATGGACTTCGTTAACAAAAAAGCGTTCCAAGGAACACTTCTTGCGCATACAGACGGACAAGTACCGAATCTTATCGTAAATATTCCAGATATGACTCCATATTCCTTCGGATATCTGGTATACTTCTTTGAAAAAGCTTGCGGCATCAGCGGTTACCTGCTCGGGGTTAATCCGTTTGACCAGCCAGGGGTTGAAGCTTACAAGAAGAACATGTTTGCTCTGCTTGGCAAGCCTGGCTACGAAGAAGAAAAAGCGAAGCTTGAAGCAAGACTATCTGAATAATCAAGGGTATCAGACATATATGTAAATGACTTATTTAACTAAGAAAGCAGTTCACCCGCACTTGGATGAGCTGCTTTCTTAAAAATATAAATCTAGTTGTACTAGCAGAAAGGTAGTAGAAATGATGATTGAGCGTTACCGTACGGTTCGAATGTCGGGAGATAAGGAAATTGTTATCAAGAAATCGCGGTTCATTGGCCACATCAAGCCAGTAGAGACCGAGGAGGAAGCAGTTTCTTTTATCGAAGAGATCAAGAAAAAGCATTGGAATGCAACGCATAACTGTTCAGCTTATATGATCGGTGAGCGTGATGAAATTCAGAAGCAGTCCGATGACGGCGAACCAAGCGGAACCGCAGGTAAACCTATATTGGAGGTGATCAGGAATCAGGGACTGAAGAATGTAGCCATCGTCGTGACTCGATATTTTGGCGGAATCATGCTTGGTGCAGGCGGCCTTATTCGCGCATATACAGACGGTGCGGTTGCTGCCATAGAAGCAGGTGAAGCCATTACGAAGGTGCTGCATCGTGAAGTGTTTGTAGAGATTGATTACACGTGGCTTGGCAAAGTGGAGAATGAGCTGAGGGGCAGAGAGACTCGGATGGGTGAAACAACATTTACTGACAAAGTCAGGCTGACATGTCTTCCGGTCGATAGTGAAGCAGAGCGCTTTATAGATTTTGTGATCGATCTAACACAAGGTCAATCTGTAATCACGGAGGGACAGCAGCTTTATTTTATTGAAGGGGAATAAGATATGGCTAGAAGAGCAGTGGAACAGGAGTTGTCAAGGGAACGTATATTGGAGGCGGCGAGGCATCTATTCGTAACGAAGGGCTATCGTTCAATTTCCATGCGTAGTATAGGACAGCATCTAGGGTACAGTCATGGTTCTTTATATTATCACTTCAAGGAAAAAGCAGAACTGTTTTACGCGATTGTGATTGAGGATTTTAATCATCTGGGGCAGATGCTGCTGCAAGCCATGGCTAGGGAATCAAGTGAAGGATTGTCTAAGCCTGAGCATGTCATGATGGAATTTATCCGGTTTGGACTGGAGAATCCTTATCAGTACGAAATCATGTTTATGATTCGGGATGAAGAGCTGCTGGCCTATTGCCGTGCAGAACAGAACCGATGTTATGAGTTATTCGCAACCATTATCCGCTATCATATGAATGATCAGGAATATACGCCGGAACAAAAGCTGAAATTACCTCACAGTATGTTTTTATCTATTCACGGTTTCATTTCTTATTATATTCAAGACCGTTCTCCATTCGAGGACGTAAGACAAGAAGCCATTTCCCACGTTAAGATTATGTGCAACAGAATTTAGTTATGTAGTTGTCATGGTCATCACCACTGTGGTCAAGGCAGCCGTTATGCAATCTATATTATACAGCTGAACCGCATTCATCTCTGTGAAATAAGTCAATAAATGAAAGATCAGGGCCTTTTCACGCTTACATACTTCAGAGCGGTGAAATGTCATAACGTTGCATTGTCATAACGGTAAAAGGCGAAAGTGCTTGTCTTGTCTATTTCTAACAACTTTAAATGATTGACGTAATCCCCCTATTTTTGGTAAAGTATCAAATAAAGTAATTCCTAGCGATTTTCTAGGGAATATATTGGGGGATGGGGAAATGCATGTTGAAGTCCGTGGGTTGAACAAACATTTTGGGAATTTTCATGCGGTTAAGGATGTTTCCTTTGATATTGAAAAAGGTCATCTCATCGGTTTGCTTGGACCGAGTGGTGGAGGTAAAACTTCGATCTTGCGCATATTAGCCGGTCTTGAGCATCCGGACGCAGGTGAAATCCGTTTCCATGGACAGCTCGTTAATGACCTTCCTCCACAGGAACGGGGAATCGGCTTTGTTTTTCAGAACTATGCGCTATTTAAACATATGACCGTCTTTGAGAATATTGCGTTTGGACTTAAGGTCAAGAAGCAATCGAAGCAACAGATCCATGACCGGGTGATGGAGCTTGTAGAGCTTACAGGCCTAAGCGGCTTTGAGAAGCGTTATCCTCATCAATTATCCGGGGGACAGAGACAGCGTGTTGCATTTGCAAGAGCGCTGGCACCTGAGCCGCAGCTGCTGCTGCTTGACGAGCCATTTGCGGCGATTGATGCGAAGATTAGACAGGAGCTGCGTTCATGGCTGCGTGAATTAATTGAGCGGGTTGGAATTACATCGATCTTCGTTACCCATGACCAGGATGAGGCTATTGAAGTAGCAGATGAGATCATGATTATTAATCAAGGGGCTTTGGAGCAGAAGGGAACGCCTTGGGACATTTACAAGCGCCCGGAAACACCGTTTGTCGCTTCGTTTATCGGAGAGTCCACTATTGTCGAGCATGCCCGTGAGCTGAAGGGGTTTGATATCGAGGCTGTTTCCAATGATGCGAAGGCGCTCATTCGTCCTGAATATATTGAGGTAGGCAAAGAGAATGAGTTCACACTTCTGTCT
The DNA here is from genome assembly GCF_000732325.1 of Paenibacillus sp. TCA20. Classification (GTDB taxonomy): domain Bacteria; phylum Bacillota; class Bacilli; order Paenibacillales; family Paenibacillaceae; genus Paenibacillus; species Paenibacillus urinalis. The sequence continues at coordinate 83,767 of NZ_BBIW01000006.1, read as the reverse complement.
GCTACGGAGAAAGGCGTTGTAAGAGCACTTCATTTCCGTGGGAGCGAGTGGCTTGTCGAAGTGACGTTAGGCAAGCATCGACTGATTACCTATCGTTCTCTTGAGAAAGAGACGCTATCCGTTGGTCAGGAGGTTCGTGTGCTGGTTCATCGGGCATATCTGTTTAATGATCAGGACAACTGGATGGTGGAAAATAGTTTGAAGCGTGATCCAATGCCAATAACGATCTAGACATCACTCTGCTAGGATATCAATCAGATAGCAAGCGGTCTTTTTACCCTGACGTATGATGCGTACAGGGTTTTGTTTTGTTCAATCGGCGATATGGATCATGGCTTTAGATTAAAGAATGCTGGAAGTCATGGCTCAAGCTTTATAAGAAGCCTTCGGTCATTTTATAATAGTATCGTAATCCAGTAATCACTAAATAAATGTTCGGCATCATTTACTACATAATTCAGGGGTGTATCAACTATGACAGATCAAGTTAAATTGTCTCAATATTCCGCTATTCTATTGGAGAATGCGCGTCATTACGGCGTTACGGACGAAGATGTACTCACTGCAATCCGCACCGGGGATCTGGCGGCTCTTAGCCAAGCAGAACGTGAACATTATACTTACGAGGCTTTTCTCTCCTATGCGAAGGAGCATGGGGAGGAACTTGAGCGGGCTGTCCAGGAAGGGTATCGCATCACGTTCAATACCAATAATGGACTTAAAAATTGGATTGCGATTACGTTTGATCTGAAGCCGGGAATTGATTTTAACGCAGCAGAGGGCCTTGTAGACGGTCTTATCCTTACTGGAGAGCAGGCAGAGAAGCTTAGAAAATCTCTTGCGTCCAATTGGCATATAGCAGATGAGATAGATACGGCAGACGGTCATAAAGAGCTGACATTAAGGCTCCGGGGAATGTGATGAGAGATAGAGCTTATGCACCGGCAGAAAGGACATGACAGTATATGACGATAACAGATAAACTAACGTTCCTCGGCACAGGAGATGCGATGGGAGTTCCAAGGCTATACTGTGAGTGTGAGGTATGTATGGAGGCAAGGACAACGGGTATCAACCGCAGATACCGTTCCTCAGTGCTGGTGCATGGATCAGATGGAGAGTTCATGATTGACGGAGGTCCGGATTTCGTGCATCAGATGGAACAGCTGGGCAAACGCCAGCTGCGAACGATACTGGTTACGCATCCTCACTTTGATCATATCGGCGGACTGCCGGAGTGGGCAGATGCCTGCAGGTGGCTTGGGGAAAAGGGGGAGCTCTACGCGCCGCAGGAGGTCATTGAAACAATACAGGTACAGTTTCCTTGGCTGTCCAGGCATATTAAAATGCAGCCCTGTGATTCAGGCGTTGAGCTCGCCGGATATCAGATCCGGACCTGGAAGGTCAACCATGGAAAGAACGGTTACTCCTACGCATACCGCCTGGAGAAGGATGGTTACCGCTGGGTTTATTGCTCGGATTCCATCAATCTGAATGAACAGGAAAGGCAGCAGCTCTATCATCTGGATCTGTTAGTGCTTGGGACAAGCTTTTATCATGAGCTGGCGGAGTTCCACACTCGCTCTGTATATGACATGCTGGAAGCACAGGAGCTGCTTCGACTGGTTAAGCCGAGGCAAACCATTTTTACTCATATGTCTCATGATGTGGATCTCCGGCAGAAGTATGATCTTATGCCGGAAATTACACTTGCCGAGACAGGAATGACGCATATTTTATCGTGAAGAAGCTTGATCCAGCCACCGCGCATACGATTCGGTATAGAAACCTGCTGCTAGTGAAGATTCGCGTACGCGATCAGCAGTCGCTCCATTCCCTCTTCAATCTGTTTCTCGCTCGTATAACAATAGCTGAGCCGGATATAAGCTTCTGAGCCTTGCGGAAGTGGATCGCAGAAGGGTCCGGGAACAAAGGCAACCGATCGTTCAAGGCTCTTCTCAAGCAGGGCGATCGCATCTACATGGGCAGGAAGCTGAACCCACAGGTCGAGCCCCCCTTCCGGGCTGATCCACTGCCAGTCGGCCGCTGTCAGCATTTGCTCCATCTTCTCTTTTCGCAAGCTAAGTGCAATGCGCAGCTTCTCCATATGGGTCTGCATTCGGGAGGAAGTGAAGTAATGCTGGAAGATTTTTTGGCCGAGCAGCGGAGAACCGCCGTCTGTCAGTGATTTAAGAGTCAACGCTTCCTTCATAAGCCATGGCTTGCACAATACGAAGGCAATGCGCAGACCGGGTGCTACGTACTTGCTGCGAATGTACATGACGACCCCTTCCGTATCATAGCTGTAGATCGGCGGGGGAGGCTCATCTGCGAAATACATATCATATGTCGTATCATCTTCTGCAATAATGAACTGGTACTGTTCAGCCAGCTCAACCAGCAATTTACGCTTCTCCTGTGGGAGAACATATCCCGTCGGGTTATGATAAGTCGGGTTTACATACATAAGTCGCGGGCGTGAATCCACAATGGTGTGCTCAAGCTGCTCCATATCATATCCGTCTGGCCGCATCTCTACAGTGACGATGCGTGCTCCAGCCTGCCGAAAAATATCAATGGCGGTACTGTAAGTAGGGCGTTCAACGAGCACAACATCGCCTGGCTTAATCAGCATTCGTGCTGTCAGATCGATGGCCTGCGTAGCCCCGGACGTAACGAGAATATCCTCTGGTGACAAGGACATATGGTGCCGTGCGTTAAAGTATTCAGCCATGACCTCACGGAGCTGGAAGTCCCCTTGAACCGTGGAGTAGGTGCCGAGCAGCTTCGGATACATATCAAACACCTGCTTGACGTACTCCGACATATACGTATTGGGAAGTAGAGAGGGATCAATCAGTGCCTTGGAGAACTGGTACTGCACGTCCTGCTGATGCAGCGCTGATAACACATGAGTCCGCAAAGTCAGCGACAGAAAAGGCAGCGAGTCCTCTTGTGTCAGCTGGCTTGCGGCTGAGTGCAGGGGCTGTGAAGTAAGTGTCTGCACTTGATCCCTGCTTTGATGTAAATGGAGTATATCTGCCGAATCTATAGCATTCACCTTATCATCCGGTGGCAAGGTCAATTTTACTGCAGGGCGCGGGCACACATAATAACCTGATCGATCTTTAGCATATATAAAATGGTCCTTAACGAGCTGCTGATACGACTTAAATACGGTCAGTCGATGCACGCCAAACTGCTCTGCGAGCGAGCGCACGGAAGGAAGCCGTTCATTCGGAGCATAATCTCCCCGCTCAATTCTCAGATGAACATAGTCGTATACTTGCTGTGATAAAGGTTCCTTTGTGAGAAACTCCGAGCGTTTATTTTTCATCTTATCCACCTCATCCACTGATGCCTTTCTTCTATTGTACGATATTATGACCATCAACTGTTCTATTCTTTACCTTCTGTTCTATTCCACTTCGATTACAATGTGGCAATAGACGAGGAGGCTGGAGTAGAATGCGATTATTAATTGCTTACATGAGCATGTGTTTAATTTTTGGTACGACCTTTCTGGCGATCAAAATAGGAAATGATGCAGGGGTTCCGCCGTTTTTTGCGGCAGGGGTGAGATTCTGTCTCGCAGGCGCACTCTTGTTCATATGGTGTCTATGGAGACGAAAAACAAGCATCAAGCTGCTGCTGCGTAAAGAAGTGATGATTATTGGCAGCTGTTTAACCTTTATGACCTTTGCAGGGCTATACTATGGAGAACAATATATCAGTTCAGGCGTGGCTGCCGTATTGTCTGCTACCGGACCGATCATGATCATCGGAATTCAGACATGGGTTCTCAAGAAGAAAGCCTCAGCGCTCTCGTTGCTCGGCTGTTTAACGGCATTTGTCGGCGTTATTCTTATTCTGGTTCCCGAATTGACGATTCAGGCGGGGGGAATGTGGCTGGCAGGTGCCTGCGCAGTGCTGGTTGGCGAGGTGTTCTATGCGTCAGGCTCTGTATATTCAGGAGCCACGAGGTCCAGACTGAGCGGATATTCGTCCCTTGCAGTAAATGGCGCTCAAATGCTGTATGGCGGACTCATGCTGCTGATGATCTCCTTCATTGCAGAACAGCCTGATCCGGATGTGCTATTGTCGTCTGGGGCAGCGGGCTCAGTCCTCTATCTGACGATATTTGGCTCTATGATTGGACACAGTCTATTTTATTTCCTGGTCACCAAGACGGGACCGCTGTTTCCTTCGACCTGGCTCTATATATCTCCTATGATTGCCCTTGGTGTCGGGATGTTATTTTATGGAGAGCATGTAACCCTATTAACGGCAATCGGGTCGATCATCATTATTGGCGGCCTGGTTATGGCGAATTGGCATACACTTAGAGAGTGGATTCAGCTTAGAAGCCAGCGAAAAAGTGAAGCGGACAGAAGCGGCGTGGCAACATAAATACCAATGACAATTAGGGACATCTGAAAAATATGCCGCGCATACACGTATGCAGCCTAATGTACCGACCAGGCACTAATTTTTATTAAGTTATTTGCGTATCTTTCTGGCGGTCTCAGACGTCTTCACAGTATAAGTACTTATAAGGACTAAACAAAGGGGGGCCCCGAATGATGGCCTTTGTCAGATCCGAACCCTACAGGATGTATCTGAAGTGTGCAGATGGTGACGACCATACACAGACTTCGGGATTATCGAGAAGCATGATGTTATCCCTGTATAAATACTGCCTGTCTCTAACCGGATCAAAAGAGGATGCTGAGGATTTGTGCCAGGAGGTTTATGTCAAAACATTGCCGCATGCCGCGGATTTGAGTAAAAGTGTAAGTTTTCGATGGAGGGTTATCTGATCCGTTCAGCCCGTAATGTGTGGATTGATGGCTTGCGTAAGGAAGCAAGGCGGAGAGAGCTGCTGGGTGAGATGCAGGAGCAGGAGCAGTACCTCAGCTCTCATCATGAGCTTGGCGATGGCCTGGCTGTAGAAGAGGCTTTTCAGGTGCTCCTGACACAGCTGACGGACTGGCAGCGGACAATATACATTCTCTGTGAGCTATTCAGCTATAAGGCGAGAGAGACCGCTGATTTGCTCGATTCTACGGAAGGAGCGGTTAAGGCTGCACTTCGCCGGGCAAGAGAAGTCGTCGCAGAAGAGAGACAGCGGCAGCTAGAAGCGGATGAACCTGGCGTCTTGATGAACCCCGTGTCGGAAGAGGATGCAGAGCGTCTGAGAGATTACCTGGGTGCTTTTCGTGCAGGTGACACTGAGCGTATTATACAGCTGGGACTTGGCGGCGCAGCAGATGTGATGATGGTGACGAGTCAAGTACTTGGCATGAAGATGCACAGCGGCACAGCTCCTCAGCTTACAAATGCATGGTATGACAGCCTGCAGCTGATCTCAAGGATAGAGATGGTGGCATAGAAAAAGGAGAGAAGCGTAAATGCCAACTATTCCTTATGTAGTGGAGCAAACGAGCCGGGGGGAGCGCAGCTACGATATTTACTCCAGGCTCCTAAAGGACCGAATTATTATGGTTTCGGGTGAGATTGAAGATCAAATGGCGAATTTGATTGTCGCCCAGCTGCTATTCTTGACAGCAGAAGATCCGAAGAAGGACATACAGCTCTATATCAACAGCCCTGGTGGCTCCGTAACTGCAGGATTCTCCATCTACGACACGATGAAATTTATTGAACCTGATGTATCGACCATATGCACAGGGATGGCGGCAAGCTTTGGAGCAATGCTGCTAACCGCAGGAACCAAGGGGAAGCGCTTCGCTTTGCCGAACAGTGAGATCATGATACACCAGCCGCATGGCGGCAGTCGAGGTCAGGCCTCTGACATTCGGATTCAAGCCGATCGAGCGCATTGAGAAGGATACTGACCGTGATCATTTTATGACGGCAGAAGAAGCTGTAGGATACGGTTTGGTGGATAAGGTAATTAATAGATAAACCAAACTATAGAGTGATGTATTGGAAAATAAAAATACCCGGATGCCATACTGCATAGTACAGGACTATGCTTGTAAGCAGCCGGGTTATTTGTTGTCTATATAGATCTAAGCCTCTAGAATGAACTTCTCAATGACATGCTTCACGCCGTCTTCATTGTTGCTCAGCGTAACATAGCCTGCAATTTCTTTCAGTGCAGGAATGGCATTCCCCATCGCTACACCAAGACCCGCCGCTTCAAGCATCTCATGATCGTTCCAGGAATCGCCTACCGCAATGGTATCCTTAAGATCAACGTTAAAATGATCCGCAAGGAAAGTCAGCGCATGTCCCTTGGTTCCTTCATGATGCATGATTTCAAGAAAATGTGGCTTGGACTTGGTAATATGCACTTCAGGACCGAGCAGCTCGCGCAGATCAACAGCCACCTTGTCCAAATAATCAGGATCATCAATGATCAGCAGCTTAGGGGCTGGCTGTTCAATCATTTTTACAAAATCAGCTTCAATGTAGTATGGTGTTTTGTTCAGTTTGCAGTAATCAACCAGCTTCTCATTCTCTTCACGGGAATACAGCTTGTCGTCAATATAAGTCTGCAGGTGCAGATTGTGCTCCAGGCAGTACTCATAGAGCTTACGAGCGGCTTCCATTGGAACATAGCGCTCGTACAGTACTTTTTCGTCCATCAGATTCTTAATTAGTGCTCCCTGGTACGTAATGATCGGTACATTAAGTCCAGTCTGACGAGCAATCGCTTGTGCAGAAGCGTAAGCGCGACCTGTCGCGAGCGTAACCACGACATCCTTGGCCACAGCAGCCTCAAGTGCTTTTTGTGTGGGATTCGTAACTTCCTTCTCGTCATTAATGAGTGTGTCATCGATATCGATGGCAATCAGCTTGTAAGTCATGGCTTCTCTCTCCTCAGTTCTATCTATTATTTAGTGGGGCAGTTCTACTCCTCTAGAAATACCAGACCGATGAAATCATCGAATTCCAGGTTGCCGAAGTAATGCTTAATATCTGTATCCTTAAGTGCGGCACGTACTTCTTGTTCTTCATAACGCTTGCCGCGGAGCAGATTCTCGATATCAGCTACATCGCCTACCCCGAAGAAATCTCCGTAGATCTTGATGTCCTCAATACGGCCTTCCTTAATATTCATACGAAGATCGATGATGCCGACCGGGAACTTCTTGGAATGCTTCACATTGCTCTCGGGTGACAAGCCATAGTTCCAATCCCAGTTCTGGTAACGTTCCTTCGAAATTTCGTGGATCTTCTCCCAGTCCTGCTCGGTCAGCTTGTACTCTGGAACTTCATTTGCCTCCATGCCAAAAATATGTCGAAGCAGCTCCTCGCGGAATTCCACAATCGTCATCTCTCGATCCATCAGGGAGCTGATGTTAGCTACACGGCTGCGAACAGACTTGGTGCTCTTGGATTTGAATTTCTCTGGATTGACCTTGAGGGAAGCGGCAACGTTCTCCAGGTTAAGGTCAAACATCAGGGTGCCGTGGCTGAACATGCGGCCGCGTGTGGCAAATTGTGCATTGCCGGATATTTTTTGCTCGCCGACTTGAAGATCGTTACGTCCTGTCAGCTCTGCGTTCACGCCAAGGCTGTGCAGCGCCTCAACCACCGGCTGGGTGAATTTGCGGAAGTTGTGGAACGAGTTGCCGTCATCCTTGGTGATGAAGCTGAAGTTCAGGTTGCCAAGGTCGTGGTACACCGCACCGCCGCCGGACAGTCTTCTGACGACCTGTACGCCATGCTCCTGCACATATTCCTGATTAATTTCTTCAATGGTGTTCTGATGCTTGCCGATGATGATGGATGGCGCATTAATGTAGAACAGAAGATAGCTCTCATCCAGGGATAAATGCTTAAGGGCATATTCCTCGATGGCGAGATTGATGCGCGGGTCTGTAATCCCTTGGTTGTCAATAAACAGCATGGTCTATTCCTCCAATGTATATAGTTCAAATATGTAGGCAAGGACAGGCCTGTATGCCTGAAGCCTTGGTGTCTTGAAACACTCCATCCCTATTGTAAACGAATTGGGTGTGCGACACAAAAGGAATTGCCGTTGACGGGTGATTTTTGTAGCTTCATAATGGATACGTTACGCGGACAAGATTCGCGGAACGTTTCCATTATATTGGAAAAGATACGCGGACAAGTTCGCCGATTGTTTGCATCAAATCGGAAACGTTACGCGGATAAGAGCCGCTGAGCATTTGCATTAAACGCGCACAATTCTGCCCGATTACAGATAACGCATGAGAAGAAAGGAAGGAACACCTGTGATAGAGGTTTATGGACATGGCGGTGACGTAGAGACCGCTGCAGCGAAATACGGACGGTCACCAGCGGACTTCCTCGACTACAGTGCCAATATCAATCCGCTCGGTCCGCCTCTTGCGGTCACACGAGCACTTATGGAAGGAATGCATCACATCCTTCGTTATCCCGATCCGGGACACCGCAGTCTTAAGCACAAGCTTGCAACCAAGCTGAAGTTGTCGGAAGACCAGCTTCTGATCGGCAACGGGGCTGCGGAGTGTATGGCGCTTATTATTCAGGCATTTACACCTGCAGCTGTAGGCACCATTGAACCCGGATTCTCGGAGTATCGTCAGCTGGCTGTACAGTACGGAAGTCGGGTAGAGTACATATATGGGTATAAAGAGCTTAATTATCGGGCCGAGCTGTCAGCAATCTTGGAGCTTATCGATAGGGTAGATCTGCTATTTATCGGTCAGCCAAACAATCCGAACGGGGTACAATACGCCCGAAGCGAGCTGGAAGCGATTGCTGCTCATGCTAGAGACCGGGACGTCAAGGTTGTAATTGACGAAGCTTTTATCGATTTCATACCCGAGCATGAGCGTGAGACACTGACGGACTCTCTGGACCCGTATCCGAATGTCATTGTCATTCGTTCCATGACGAAATTTTATGCAATCCCGGGACTTCGCCTTGGGTACGCGGTAGGCCAGCCTGATCTGATATCGGCGATGTCGAGCAAGCAGGTAACCTGGAGTGTAAACGGACTAGCTCTGCTGGCAGGTGAGGCTTGTCTTACGGAAAACAGCGCATATGAAGAGCAGACCCAGGCTTGCATTAAGGTGGAGCGAAACCGCTTGATGTCCGAATTGGCTTCCCTTGACTTTCAGGTCTATCCAGGTGTGGCCAATTACTTGCTACTGGAGACACCGGAAGGCTGGAACGCCGAGTCTCTGCAAGAGGCGATGGGAAAGCAGGGAATTCTTATTCGAAACTGTGCCATGTATACAGGGCTAGGCGACAAATCCGTTCGGATCGCGGTGAAGGGGCAGCAGGACAATAGCCGGTTTCTTGAAGTGCTGCGATTCATATTGGGGGAGCAATAGATAATGACAACACCTTTTTTGCACAAGTTCGCTTCTAACCAGGCTATTCCAGATATTTATTCCTCTACTCTCTGGCCTGGTTTCAAGCTAACGAAGTACGACAATGCGTATTTGCTTGTGGAATCACCTCAGACGGTTCAATCGCTGTCGAGCAGTGTTTACGGGGGAGGCATGAGCCGGATTGATCGTGCAGTCAATATATATGTAGATAAGCATTTTACGTCTGATCATCCTGCAGCCGAGATCGAAGCACGTTTGAAAAAGTGGAGGCTTCCTGCAGCAGGCACCGCCGGTCTGCTGACAGCAGTGAAGCTAGCACATGTTTCTGTTATAGAGGAAAGTACCGACCATGCCATCGTCTTCTGCTGCACGACAGCGGGAGCCGGCAATGCAGCCAGAGCGTCGTCTTCAAGGACTGTTTTTCCCGCAGCCTATTCTCCGGGCACGATCAATACGATGCTGTTTATTGCCGGTGAGCTGACTTCCTATGCCATGGTCAATGCGCTGCAAACTGCAGTCGAAGCAAAGGCTTGCGCCCTGCAGGATCTCGGAGTGAGGGATGCCGAGAACGGAATGATCGCGACGGGGACAACAACAGATGCCGTTGTTCTTGGTGTCAGCGGATTTAAACCGGATGGAAGCACGCCGGACAAAATTCATGCTTATGCAGGCACAGCTACAGAGCTTGGCTCCTGCATCGGACGACTCGTATATGCGACGGTTACGGAGAGTCTGCTGGCTGGAGAGGAGGCGGCAGGATGATCCTGGCTCTCATTCTTCTCTGCGCTTATATTCTTGATCGGATCATCGGTGATCCGAGATGGATTCCTCATCCGGTGATTGGCATGGGCAAAGGGATATCACTACTTGAGAAATCGATCCGCTCCAAAGTGACTTCAAATAAGGGGTTACTGTTTGCAGGCTTTCTGTTTCCGATTGTCATCGTTGGCGGTTCTTTTCTCATCACCTGGGCGGTGCTCAAGCTGCTTGCGATCGTTCATCCTTATCTTGCCGTTGCCGCCGAGATCGTTCTGATTGCAACCACGATTGCAGCCAAAGGGCTGAAGGAGGCGGGAATGGAGGTATATAAGCATTTAAGAAACCGACAGCTCCCGGAAGCCAGGAGGTCACTAGGCATGATTGTAGGCCGGGACACGGACCATCTGGATGAACCGGAAATTGTTCGCGGAACGGTAGAGACGATTGCAGAAAATATTGTGGATGCCATTATATCTCCTCTATTCTATGCTCTGATCGGCGGTGCTCCTCTAGCGATGGCGTATCGTGCAGTCAATACACTGGATTCGATGGTAGGGTACAAGAACGAGAAATATTTCTACCTTGGCAAAGCCTCCGCCCGGCTTGATGATGCAGCTAACTATTTGCCTGCTCGTATATCCGCACTGCTGCTGTTTGCTTCGGCTCGTATACTAGGGCTGCATGTCGAGAATAGCATTCGTACAGTGAAGGAGGATGCAAGCAAGCACCCTAGTCCGAACGGCGGATATCCTGAATCAGCAGTCGCAGGTGCTATCGGAATTCGGCTCGGGGGGTATAACGTATATCACGGTGTGGAATCGTTTCGAGCTTATATGGGCAAGCCTTATCATACGCTTGAGGCTGCACATATCAAGACAAGCATTACAATGATGTTTGTGTCATCCAGTTTGTTTATCTTGATCCTCTGTGCTCTTCTATCTGTTCTCTCGATCTTCGGTATGGAATGGATGTGGTGGACATGAACACAGGGCTCGATCTGTATCTCGTCAGACACGGAAGAACGTTATGGAATATAGAGAAAAGATATTTGGGGCACACCGATGTGCCGCTCCTAAACAGTACCGTATCTGAGTTAAAGCCGCTTAAGCTCCAGATGGAGCATGAGGGGCTTGTATTTCAGTATGTGTTCATCAGTGATCTGACGCGTACGATGCAGACTCTTCAGATCATTGCGCCACATCTTGTCGGTACGGCGGTGATGGATCACCGGATCCGCGAGTATCACTTTGGTGATTGGGAAGGCTCTACCTATGACATGCTCAAGGACAACCCCGCATATCGCAGCTGGATCGATCATCCGGAGCGGATTACACCGCCGGGTGCAGAGCATTTTACTGTCTTCGAACAGCGGATTTCTCAATTTGTAGAGAGCAGACTGCTGCCAATTCTGGTGAAAAAGGATGGGATGGAGCCTTCAACCGGTCATACCCAGCTAGATATGGCTTATCCGAAGGTGCTGATCGTTACGCATGGCGGCGTCATTAGACAGCTGGTGTCAGCTTATGTACAGGATAGAGATTTCAACTCCGTAATGCCTGGTCCTGGAGAAATGCAGGTACTGCGGCTCCGACTTCAAGTAGATCAGCTGAGTGGAGAAATTGTAAATTAAGTGATTCAGCGGGTGCTGACCCCTATGTTCAAGGGAAAAGTTAGGTTGTAGAAATAAGACCTTTCCCCTATAATCAACAACAGAAGTTAAGGCCACCATGCACTTGAACAAGTATGCATCATTCATGAATCGACGAGGATGTATACACCAACAAACGAATAATAGCCGACAAGGTCCTGGCAGTATATGACGTTATTACAGCTGCTTAGGTTAAAAGGGAAGCCGGTGCAAATCCGGCACGGTCCCGCCACTGTATACCAGGGGCAGACAGCGTTATATCCACTGTTTCTTATGCGAGAAATGGGAAGGGCAGCTGTCCAGCCATACCAAACCTGGATAGTCAGGAGACCTGCCTTGCCGGAAGGAAGCGTGCGATCCTTCGAGGAAAGGATATGTTTTGCGATGTTCTATGCCCATTTTTAAGGGGCGGTTGCGAGACGTAAACCTTGATCCTAGCTTAAGGAGCAAGGTTTTTTTGCTATGGATTGGAAGTCAGGTGGATAGGTTATGGGCTAAGCTTTGAAACAATCTATTACGAGTGAACCAGATCTGAAAGGGAGAGAGTCATGAACAAAATGAACAAAAGCGTATTATCCTTACTGCTTACATTAATGATGGCATTCATGCTTGCTGCATGCGGCACCGAAACGGAAACGTCTGAAGGGACGGGACAAGCTACGCAGCAGGAAGCAGGACAAGCAGCCGATCAAGGATCAGAGACGAATAATGACAGCGAGGAAGCTTCGAGTAAGACCGAATATCCGCTGACCTTAACGGATGCGACTGGAGAATCCTTTACTTTTGAACAAGCGCCGGCCAAAATCGTGTCCGTATCACCGGCAGAAACAGAGTCCCTCTTCGCCATTGGACTCGAGGAGCAAATTGTAGGCGTATCTGATTTTGACGATTATCCCGAAGCTGCAGCCTCCAAGCCCAAAATGGGAAGCTTGTATGAACCCAATGCTGAAGCGATTATCGCGGCTGAGCCGGATATCGTGTTTACAGGAATCTCCATGGATGAAGCAGCAGTGCAAAAATTACGCGATCTTGGCATCGTCATCTTCAAAACAGATCCTAAAACAATCGATGATGTTATGAAGAATATCGAAGTCTACGGTCAGATTACAGATCGCCAAGCCGAAGCTGCAGAAGTGGTAGATCAAATGAAAGCTGATATTCAGGAAGTGTCGGATAAAGTAGCTGCACTGTCAGATGAAGAGAAGAAACAAGTGTACGTTGAATTCTCTCCAGGCTGGACAGTCGGCAAAGGCGAATTTATGGATGAAGTGATTACTCTTGCTGGTGGAGTCAATGTAGCAGGAGATACAGAGGGCTGGAATGAAATCAGTGAAGAGAAGATCATTCAAGCCAATCCTGACGTGATTCTGTACGCAAGCGATGTTATCGATGATAACAATCAAACACTGGATCAAATCATCACAGCTCGTGATGGCTGGAACGAAATTACGGCTATTAAAGAAGATGCCGTTATCTCCATTGACGCCAATCTGCTCAGCCGTCCAGGTCCGCGTGTAACCGAAGGTCTGAAAGTGGTAGCGGAAGCGATCTATCCGGACCTCTTTCAATGAAAACAAAACTAGCAGGATACGGAATTGCCGGCGGTCTCCTGCTTGTGCTGACTCTGCTCCTGTGTCTGGCGATCGGGGCAGTGGATCTGCCTGTTCGCCATATTGTGGGCATCCTGGTCAATCATTTGCCTTGGGTTTCGGAACCGATTGAGCCGATCTGGAACCCTTCCTCGGAGCAAATTATTATGAAGGTTCGGCTCCCCCGGGTACTGCTCGGTATGCTGGTGGGGGCTGCACTGGCCACGGCAGGAGCTGCTTTTCAGGGCGTGCTCCGCAATCCGCTGGCAGATCCGTATACACTCGGTGTATCCTCCGGTGCATCGGTTGGAGCAGCAGTCATGATCTATTTTGGATTGCAATATGCAGTTCTTGGAGAATGGATGCTGCCGCTGGTTGCCTTTGTCACAGGGATCATCACGCTGTGGGCGGTGCTCGCGCTTGCAAGTGAAGGCGGCAGGATTCCGACGCACAGCCTGATTTTGTCCGGTGTAATCATGCAGTCCTTCCTCGGAGCGTTTGTGTCCTTCTTAACAGCCATGTCCAAGGATACAGTGAATCAGATACTATTCTGGACCATGGGAAGCCTCAGTTTACGTGGGTGGTCTTATACGGCCATCCTTTTTCCTTACTTGATCATTGGGATTGTGTTTCTGTGGAGCCGGGGTAGGGCGCTTAATCTGCTTGCGCTGGGTGAGCGGCAGGCTGCACATTTGGGAGTCAAGGTAGAGTGGCTTAAGCTCTCTGTTCTAATCGTGGCTACGCTGTTGACCGCTGCTGCTGTATCGGTGGCCGGAGTCATTGGATTTGTCGGGCTTGTAATTCCGCATATGCTCCGTTTATTGGTTGGGCCGGACTATCGTCTCCTCATTCCGTTATCCGCGATCATGGGAGGCATCTTCCTGGCATGGGCCGATATGGGGGCGAGAACGATTCTTGCACCGGTGGAGATCCCGCTCGGGGTCGTCACTGCATTTGTAGGCGCACCGTTCTTCGCTTACCTGCTGCACCGAAGCAAGAAACTGCGAAGGGGAGGAATGAGATGAACTCACGGATTCAGGCAGAGCAGCCGAACTATAATCATTCACAGGACTTGACCACGTCAGCTCGTACCTCCGTTCCGGTGCTGGAAGTGAAGTCTGCGGCCAAAGCCTATGGAGACCATATGGCAATTCGTAATATCGATTTTACGGTTCATTCAGGAGAATGGTGGGGCATCGTAGGGCCCAATGGCAGCGGCAAATCCACACTGCTTCACTTGCTGTCCGGTGTGCTAGCTCCGAGCTCCGGCTCTATTCTAATCAAAGGCAAGCCGGTTAGAGAGTACAGCAGGCGTGCGTTATCCCGGCTTATTGCTGTATTGCAGCAGGACGGGCTGCCCGAGATGGATTACTCCGTACGAGATGTCGTAGCCATGGGCAGATATCCTTATCAGGACTGGCTGGGACGGGATCAATCCGATGGAGAAGAAGTGGTGGATCGCGTGCTTGAGCAGCTTGAGCTGTCTTCATTTGCCGATCGTCTGCTTACGGAATTAAGCGGAGGTCAGAGACAGAGGGTTGCGCTCGCCAAGGTGATGGCCCAGGAGCCGGAGATTTTGCTGCTAGATGAGCCGACAACCTATCTCGATATCCATTATCAGCTTCAGTTCATGGAGCTGCTCGCAGATTGGCGTAGAAGTACCGGTATTGCCATTGTCGCTGTATTGCATGACCTCAATCTGGCTTCACTTTTTTGTGACAGTATTTATGGACTTCGGGCAGGGGAGAGCTTCATGCAAGGGAGCCCGGATGAATGCGTCACAGAAGAGCATTTAAGAAGTCTGTTTCAGGTCGATCCCGTTATGATTCGTCATCCACACCATGAGCTTCCTCAATTTTTGCTTAAGAAAAAAGACTAGGCTCTATATAAGAGCGGCATCGCTACAAGGGCAGCATTTCAAGTATGAAGGGTTTCTAGGTAAATCCTTTTGAAGTGGATGCCCTTTTTTCGTTATAATCTATTAAAAAAGAGGATTCAGCATAAAGGAAGTGCGTGGAGATGGAGAGAGAACAAATACTGTTGGATTGGATACATCAAATTGGGCCGCTTGACTCATCAGCTGGGCAGGCCGCAGCTGCGCATTTGGATCAGCTGACCAAGCCGCCGGGAAGTCTGGGTAAAATAGAAGAGCTGGTTGTTCGACTGGCGGGAATTACGGGAGAGACCCATGCCTCCTATGATCGTAAAGCGGTCATTGTCATGGCAGCAGATCATGGTGTAGTGGAAGAAGGGGTCAGCGCATTTCCAGCCGTTGTAACTCAGCAGATGGTACATAATTTTCTTGCCGGCGGAGCCGCGGTGAATGTTCTTGCCCGTCAGGCCGCTGCAGAGGTTATATGCGTAGACATCGGGATCGATGGAGACATTGAGCATCCTGAGCTGGTTCAGCGATCTGTTCGTAAAGGAACAGCAAATATGGCGCATGGTCCTGCTATGAGCAGAGAGGAAGCGGTGACAGCTATTCTTGCGGGAATTGAGGTCGTAAAGGATGCGTATGACAGAGGCATTCGACTCTTTGTCACAGGTGAAATGGGGATTGGAAACACGACGCCGAGCGCCGCAGTAACCAGCGTACTGACCGGAATTCAAGTGGAAGCTGCTACAGGCCGGGGAACAGGAATTGACGATACGCGTCTGAAGCACAAAGAGGAAGTAATAAAGAAGGCGATTGAACTGAATCGTCCCGATTCAAACGATCCGCTGGGTGTGCTCGCGAAGGTGGGTGGTCTTGATATTGCTGGGCTGACCGGTGTTATCCTTGCTGCCAGTGCGTTAAAATGTCCTGTCGTTATTGACGGATACATTTCTACGACCGCTGCGCTGATAGCTGCAAGACTCGCTCCTCTGTCCATTCATTATATGATTGCCTCACACAAGTCGGAGGAGCGGGGACACGCAGGTCTACTGGGGGAATTGAACCTAGAGCCTATGATTCATCTGGACATGCGTCTTGGCGAAGGCACAGGCGGTGTACTCTGTCTGCATATTATTGAAGCTGCATCCCGAATCATGAAGGAGATGGCGACATTCACAAGTGCAGGCATTTCCGGTAGTCATGCGGATCTGGATTCCGAGGAGAGCAAGCCATGATCATACTTGTAACTGGCGGTGCACGCAGCGGGAAGAGCACGTTTGCAGAGAGACTCTGTATGAGCCGTTCATCGGAAGCGATCTATCTGGCAACGGCACAGGCCTTTGATGAAGAGATGGAGCAGCGCATTGCAGCACACCGTCTCCAGCGCTCTGACGAAGCCTATTTGTGGCATACCATTGAAGAGCCGATCGAAGTTGCGGATACACTTGAGAGCATTGGACAAGCGACTTATCCGGCACCAACGATATTACTGGACTGTCTGACCTTGTGGCTGTCTAACATATTATTGTCGAAGGAAGCAGAGGGCAAGGATGCCATATTGCAGGAAATGGACAGGCTGGTAAGCAGTGTTCGAACATATCCAGGTCTTATTATCCTTGTTACGAATGAAGTAGGAGACGGCATTGTGCCGGAATACCCGCTGGGACGGTTGTACCGGGATATGGCCGGAATATTGAATCAGCGAATGGCGGCAGTGAGTGAAGAGGTGTTTCTGGTCACCGCTGGCATTGCCATCGAACTGAAGAGCAAGGAGTACAAAGTATGAAGGATGAAGTAAAGGCGGCGGCAGCCGCTTTTCAATTTTTATCCCGTATTCCGGTGAGGATGAATCTTGATTTTACACCTGAACTGATGCAAAAAAGCACGGTTTATTATCCATTCGTTGGCGTTTGTATCGGGCTTATCCTGTGGGTGGCAGCTGTTGTGTCAGGGTTCTTGCTGCCGGCCCTGCCAGCTTCCATTGTGACGCTGGTCGTCTGGGTATGGCTTACCGGTGGGCTGCATTTGGACGGATGGATGGATTCAGCAGATGCGCTTCTCAGCTACCGTTCAAGAGAGCGCATGCTGGAGATTATGAAGGACAGCCGGGTTGGAGCGATGGGCGTCATCGCCTGCGTACTGCTGCTGATGCTCAAAGCCTCCTTGCTTGTCAGCTTGATTCATCAGCCCGTCATGATGGGGCTCGCCATCATGCCCCTCATATGGAGCAGATTCTTCATGGTGTATGCCATATCGAGATATCCCTCTGCCCGGGCCGGAGAAGGACTTGCAGCGATGTTTGGCACCACCCCTGCCCGCTATTATAAGCAATCTCTGGGATGTGCAATCGCGATATCTATTGTTTTATTGGGGATTCTTAGCTTAATTGTTTATTCGTCGAATGTGGTATACGTTACACAGGCTCCAGTGCTAATTGCCTTCATCGCCGTTCCGATTGTCATGTGGGTGATCGGAAGGCTTGCCGCTGATCGGATGAGCGCACGTCTTGAGGGGTTAACCGGGGATACATACGGAGCACTGAATGAAGGGCTGGAGACAGCCGGTCTGCTAATGCTGACCATCGTTCTGCATATCGCAGGTTAGGGGGAGACATATCGTTATGACAGACATGAACACGGACACAGAACAAAGTAATGATGAGCATAAGCCGAAAAATGGAGCTGTTCTCATGCTGCAGGGCACAGCTTCGGACGTTGGAAAAAGCATTGTAACAACAGCGCTATGCCGTATATTTCTGCAGGATGGATATCAGCCTGCTCCGTACAAATCACAAAATATGGCGCTTAATTCCTATGTAACGCTGGACGGTAAGGAGATCGGAAGAGCGCAGGGAGTACAGGCAGAGGCATGTGAGATTCCGGCGACAACAGACATGAACCCGATCCTTATAAAGCCAGTTAAGGATATGCATTCTCAGATCGTCGTCCACGGTGTGCCCGCGATGCAGATGAGTGCGATGGATTACCGGATGAAGTTCCTTCCCACAGCGAAAAGAATCGTGCTGGAGGCACTGGATCGATTACGCGCAGAGTATGACATCGTCCTGATGGAAGGGGCGGGAAGTCCGGCAGAGATCAATTTGAAGGATCGTGACATCGTCAATATGAATCTTGCGGGCTGGGCAGATGCACCGGTGATTCTCATTTCCGATATTGATCGGGGAGGGGTATTCGCGTCCATCGTAGGTACACTTGAGCTGCTTGAACCCCATGAGGTCCAGCGGGTCAAAGGCTTTATCATTAACAAATTCCGCGGAGACCTTGCTCTCCTGAAGCCAGGGCTGGACTGGCTCGAGGCTCGTACAGGTATTCCGGTACTGGGCGTGCTACCTTATATTCAGGATCTGCGGATCGAAGCTGAGGATTCGGTTGTGCTCGACGAGCTGCAATATAAGAAGCAGCAGGAGAAGGAAGTGGATATCGTCGTCATTCGTTATCCGCGCATCTCAAACTTTACAGATTTTGATCCGCTGCGCTGGGAGCCGGATATTACCCTTCGTTATGTGAATTCTGCAGAAGAGCTGGGCACACCGGATATCGTCATTCTGCCGGGCACGAAGGATACAATCAGTGATCTTCAGTTCCTGAAGCAGAGAGGACTGGATCAGGCCTTATTCAGGCTATCCGATGAGCATCATACCCAGATCGTCGGGATTTGCGGCGGGTATCAAATGCTCGGGTACTCGCTCTCCGATCCTTATGCGGTGGAGAGTGGTATACAGGAAGAGGCAGGACTTGGACTGCTGCCTATTAGGACTTCATTCTTGAAGGAAAAGCGAACGATAAGAGTGACGGGAATGCTGACGGATGAACAGAAACTGCCACTGGCAAGTACGGACCTAAGCAGCAATGAAGCTCCGATTGAGGCTTATGAAATTCATATGGGAGCTTCTGAGCGAGTGGATCAGTCTCCAGTTGATTATGACTATGACGCCTTGTTCAGGCTCACCGAAACGGACACTGCTGCAAGTGATTTGCAGGCTTCCTTCGAATCGGGTACATATGCTTCATCTCATTCAGAAGGTCTGGTCAGATCGGATGGTATGGTGTGGGGAACCTATTTACATGGATTATTCGAGAACGATGCTCTGCGCAGGTCCTGGCTGGATCAGGTTCGCATCCGGAAGGGACTCTCTCCTGTTATTTCGACCTTCTCGGCGAAGGAGCGAAAAGTTGAAGAATTTGATCGGGTTGCGGATGTAGTAAGAACGCATCTGGATATGGAGAGAATTTATCAGATATTGAACTCTTAAATGAATACCTAGACAACGGAGAAGAATCCGGAGCTGTCATTTATGAGCAGCTTCGGCTTTTTTTGTTGTGGACATAATTATAAAAAAGTTATGATTACAGCCTTTGCTGGTTATAGATAATTATGCGATTTTCGAAGAAAAAGGTATAACCCAAATCTGTATAATCCATCCTAAGCATAGCTGCCAGCAGACACTGATATAGGATGGGGTATGAGAATAAGTAAGTGACTTTAAAATTTATTTAAAAAAAGTCTACCCGAATAGTCGGGTTTATGCTATAGTAACATATGCTGTAAGATAGTTACCAACCCTTAAGAATATTTATATATAAATCGTTACATAAGGGGACAGCATATTTTAGCTATTTGGAAGGGAGCAATTCGAATGGAAACATTGCAGGTAATCATTAACGTAGCAGTGATGCTAGTGTTAATTGGCCTTCTGTATTGGATGCAGAAGAAGCATATATCTTTTACGAAGCGTGTATTTACGGGTTTGGGCTTGGGGCTTGTATTCGGAATACTGCTTCAGCTGATCTACGGGGCAGGCTCGGGAACCATAGAGAAGAGTGTCGACTGGTTCAGTATCGTCGGTTCCGGCTATGTAAGCCTCTTGCAGATGATCGTCATTCCACTGATTGTGGTATCCATCATCTCTGCCATTATGAATTTGAAGGGTAATCAGAATATCGGGAAGATGAGCTTCTCGATTATTGGTACACTACTGATCACCACAGCCATTGCGGCAAGCATCGGTATTGGGGTTACACTTGCCTTCGACCTGGAAGGCATTAATGTGGAGAGCGGTGAAGCAGAAACAGCGAGAACTCAAAGGCTCGAAGAGCAGCTCGTTGATGTAGAGGATATGACCATTCCACAGCAAGTGCTTGAATTTATTCCTAGCAATCCGTTCGAGGATATGACCGGTGCACGCAGCACCTCGACCATTGCGGTCGTTATCTTCTCTGCATTTGTCGGTATTGCCGTTCTTGGACTGGATCGCAAGAAGCCTGAGCAGGCGGATACTTTCCGTAAAATCATTAACGCCCTTTATGCTGTCGTCATGCGTATTGTAACTCTAGTGCTGCGTTTGACACCTTACGGTATCCTGGCGCTGATTACGAAGGTTACCGCAACGACAAATGCGCAGGAAATATTGAAGCTCGGCGAGTTTGTTATCGCTTCTTATGTTGCCTTGCTGCTGATGTTTGTAGTTCATCTGATTCTCGTTACCGTATTTGGTTTCAACCCGGTAGCGTACCTCAGAAAAGTAATGACCACGCTGGTCTTCGCGTTTACATCTCGTTCGAGTGCGGCAACCATTCCATTAAACGTGGAGACGCAAACGAAGAAGCTGGGTGTATCCGCAGGTATTGCGAATCTGTCTGCTTCCTTTGGCGCAACGATCGGCCAGAACGGCTGTGCAGGGATCTATCCCGCGATGGTTGCGGTGATGATTGCTCCAACAGTAGGCATTGATCCGCTCAGCTGGGATTTCATCATAACACTCATCCTGGTTGTTATGATCAGCTCCTTCGGTGTAGCTGGTGTGGGTGGCGGAGCGACGTTTGCTTCACTGATCGTACTCTCCACCATGAACCTGCCTGTTGCACTGGTCGGACTTCTGATCTCTGTGGAGCCGCTGATTGATATGGGACGTACAGCGCTGAACGTTAATGGTTCAATGACCTCCGGTCTCATTACGAGCAAGCTCCTGAATGAGAATGATCGGGATACCTTCAATCGTCCGAACACGGAATTAGATGCACCAACAGAAGCATAAAATAAATAAAGAGTGCGGGCCCTTGGCTAAAACCGAGGGACTCGCACTCTTTTTTTGATTACATTATAGACTCAACCTGCACAAATGGTACGAAGAGATCTAGGGCAGTTCGACTTCTATATAACGAAGCACGAAGCTTAACCCAATATTTGAAGCTCTTTCGGGTAGCTGGTTAGAAGTTTCACCCCATCTGCTGTCACGAGGACTTCATCCTCAATTCGTACTCCCCCGAGATTTGGTACATAGATGCCGGGTTCAATGGTGAAGGTCAGCCCTTCGGTCAAGAGCTCCTGATTCGCTCCATGCACGGATGGATATTCATGCACATCGATACCCAGTCCGTGACCGAGGCGATGGAGGAAGCGTTCGCCGTATCCTGCATCAATGGTCACTTGTCTTGCTGCCAGGTCTACAGAAGCGAGGGTTGCGCCTGGCTTAACGGCTTCAATCCCCTTCAGATTGGCTGCAAGAACCGTATTATATATGTTCGTCAGCTCAGGTGACAGCTCGCCAAAAGCGAACGTACGGGTAATATCAGAAGCATATCCATTCGCATATACCCCCATATCAAACATGAGCAGATCGCCGTATTGCAGCTTGCGAGTGCCTGGAACGCCATGTGGAAGAGCCGTATTAGGTCCCGACAGCACCATGGTGTCAAAAGAAGGACCCGAAGCACCGAGTTTCTTCATTTGATATTCCATTTCTGCTACGAGCTCGATTTCCGTTACGCCTTCCTTCACATGGGAAAGACCTCTTTTCAGCACTTCCTCAATCATTTGGGCAGCAAACTTCATCCGGTCCACTTCATGCGGCGCCTTGCGAACACGCAGCTTGCGCAGCAACGGACCTGCATCGGCATAGCTCTTGGCATTGGCATATTGAACGAGCTCCTCGTAACGAGCGATCGACAGGTTTTCTTTTTCAACGCCCATCGTTTCAATATGCTGAGGAAGATACTTCTGCAGGATGAGATACGGGTTGTCCGTGTCTTGATGGGTCGCAATCTTCTTCACAGAGGAAGCTGCAGCCGCCGCGTCTTCATCGAGGCTTGGTACGATCAGAGTTGGTTCTTCTCCTCTTACCAGCAGCAGACCGAGAAAGCGTTCATGTGGATTGCTTGCAAATCCAGTCAAATAATAGACATGCTTAGGATCTGTAATCAGCGCACAGTCGTATCCTTGCTCCGATATGGCCTGCTCTAGTAAAGTAATGGGTTGATTTGTCATGAGAGTTCCCCCGCCTTTATATTAGGATTATAAAATATCCTTAAGTTTCTTTATCGCTATATATTATAAAGCTTATGAAGCAAAAACCCAAAAAACAAACAGGGACACCAATAATACCGGAGAAAGGTCTATCTTCTGCGCTGCGGATTGGTGAAGTATCCAAGAGGGTAATATTTGAAAATATTGGAGATTAGGGAGAGTGAAGTATGAACAAGAAGTACTTGATGATGACAGGAATCAGTCTCTTGACGCTGGCACTCGCTGCGTGTTCCAATCCGACCGCTCAAGAGCCTGGACCAGACACTCCTGTACCGGGAACTTCGGATAATCAGACGGAACAGTCTGCTTCAGAAGAGCAAAAGGAAGAAGGGAATACACTTCCTTATGAAATCACGACCTTGGCTGCCGGACTTAATGTACCGTGGGAGCTTGATTTTTTACCGGATGGCCGAATGCTGTTTACGGAAAGACCCGGCACGCTGCGTATGATAGAGAATGGACAGGTGGTGGAGGAGCCGGTGCTGGCCTTTGAGGCTCCTTTTGCAGATGAAGGTGAAGGCGGCCTGTTAGGGCTTGCGGTGGACCCTGAATTTGAGTCGAATCAATATGTATACGTATATCACTCTTACCGTGAGGGACAAGACATTCTAAACCGGGTGCTTAGACTTAAGCTGACGGGTCAAGAGGCCACGATTGACAAGGTGCTGCTCGCTGACATACCGGGCGGCGTGAATCATAACGGGGGACGTCTAAAGATAGGACCCGACGGGATGCTATATATTACGACCGGGGAACGATATGAGCCTGCAATGGCTCAGGATGAAACAATCCTTGGGGGCAAAATCCTCCGTATCCACCGCGATGGTTCAATACCTGATGATAATCCTATAAACGATTCCGCCGTATATAGTCTTGGACATCGGAATGCGCAGGGTCTTGCCTGGCATCCAGATACAGGGCAGCTGTACAGCTCAGAGCACGGACAATCGAACTATGATGAGCTGAATGTCATAGAGAAGGGCTCGAATTATGGATGGCCGCTGATTGAGGGTGATGAAGAGGAGGAGGGAATGACTTCGCCGCTCATTCACAGTGGAACCGATACGTGGGCCCCATCGGGAATGACGTTCATAACGCAAGGTCCTTGGCAGAACTCGCTCATTGCAGGGGGACTTCGGGGAGAGGCGCTGCTTAAATTTGAGCTGGATGAAGATGGAGGGGCAAGTGAGGAGCCTTCGCTAGAAGTGCTGTTCCAGAGCGAATGGGGCCGGATTCGGAGTGTGAGTGAGGGTCCAGATAGAACGCTCTACCTGCTGACGAGCAACAGGGATGGCAGAGGAGATCCAGCCGAAGAGGATGATCGAATCATTGCATTGAAGCCTGCCGAGTGATGGCTTATCCCTCTATTTTATTTTGAAATATTTATAAGGTATGATATAGGAAGTATGAATCAATTGAATTGTTATCCATCGATCATCGACCTTATTATATAAGCCTGTAACTAGAACAACAGCTGCATGTTTCCTGCTGAAAGGGTGATTAGCCAATGAAATCAAAAACAGCTATCGTAACTGGCGCCAATTCCGGCATGGGCCTTGCGACAACCATTGAATTAGCACTGCAAGGGTATCATGTTATCATGGCATGCCGAAGCGAAGAGCGAGGACGTAAAGCGCTGAATGAAGCTATAGCCGCAACAGGCTCAAAGCAGATTGAGCTGATGTTACTTGATCTGGGCTCTTTGAGCAGCATCCGCCGCTTTGCTGAACAATTCCAATCAGTCCATGAGAAGCTGGATGTGCTTATTAATAATGCAGGTGTGGTTTCTCTGAAGAGAGAGGAAACATCGGACGGGTTTGAAATGGGGATTGGCGTGAATCATCTAGGCCATTATTTACTGACAAGACTGCTGCTTCCGAGTCTATTACATGCACCTGAAGGAAGAGTCGTTAATGTGGCATCAGGTGCCTATAAATTTGGCAAAATCCATCAGGAAGATCCGCATCTGACAAAGGGATTTAACGTGGTGAAGAGTTACGGCCAGTCCAAGCTGGCAAATGTGCTGTTTACTAGAGAACTGGCCTACCGACTGGAAGGAACAAGCGTTACAGTCAATGCACTTCATCCAGGGGCAGTAGGCACCAGCATTGGGGTTAATCGCAATACGGGCTTCGGTACGAAGATCATGGCCTTTTTGGCGAAAACCCCCTTTTTCCTCTCGCCGGAGGAAGGGGCAAGGACTGCAATCTATCTAGCGATTCGACCCGAAGTGAAAGGGGTTACAGGCGAGTATTTTTATGAGGAGAAGGTTCAGGAGCTGAAGCCTCATGCAATGGATGAGGCGACATCCCAGTTCCTGTGGAACTGGAGTGCAGAGCAGACCGGGCTGCCTTACGATCTGGAGCTGACCCGTATGGCCTGATGGTATCTAGCTGAATATTTGCGATTTATTCTTCATTAATCATGAATGAATAAAAACTAACTTGAGACAAAAAACAGCTTTTAAAGGCTTGTTTTTTATTGATCTTATTTCGCTGTTATTTCAAATGCTTCAAACATATGATTATTGACTTGTCTACTCCATGCCTCGACTTCAACACCTTCTTGTATGACACCTAAATCGGATTCTGTTCGTTTGACATCACTTGTTTGATCAAAGAACATCGTATTTTTGGTTACTGTCAACACATCTCCAGTGTCAAGTTTTATAGAATGAAGTACCTTATCTCCATCAATTGTGGAATTTTCCTCAACTATTTCAATAACGGTACCTGTGTAATATTCTTGTTGCTTAGATGGCGATGACCATCCTAGTAAAATATCAGAACTTTGAACGTACCAAATACCAAGCGCCAGTACCAAAACAAGACTACCCGACAGTACAAGCCACTTCTTTTTTGTCTTCAACTTCTTTCATCCTTCCTAAGTGTACTTACCAATATAGACGCATGACTTCGAAAAAAGTTTATAGTTCTTGATAAATTCGATAAGCTCAAGTCATAAGCTCTGCATTAAATCTTCTTACACATTCTAATGAGTCAAGTTAAGCCGCTGAACACTGCTGGAGACTCTTCTGGAATTTTTCTATTGATCATTCTGGGTCTTCTCTGTTAATCTAGTCATTAAAAAATGATATTAGTGGGGGATAACAGCTGTGAAGGAACCGAACATTACATTCAGCTATGCACAACTAGAGGACTTGCCCGCTATTGTTGCGATCTACAATTCAACCGTTGCAGGGAGAATGGTCACAGCTGATCTTGAACCGGTCACGGTTGAGAGCCGTATACCTTGGTTTGAGGAGCATTCACCGGACAAGCGTCCATTATGGGTGATGAAGTATGATGAACAGATCGCAGGCTGGGTCAGCTTAAGCTCCTTCTACGGAAGACCTGCTTACGACGGTACGGCTGAGGTGAGCGTCTATGTTGACGAAGCCTTCAGAGGGACAGGAGCAGGGAGCCGGCTCATCGAGAAGGTCATTGAGGATAGTCCGCGGCTGGGTGTTACAACCTTGCTGGGCTTTGTATTTGGTCACAATGAACCAAGTCTTCGATTATTGAAGAAATACGGCTTTGAACAGTGGGGCTACTATCCCGAGATCGCTGTTCTGGACGGTGTAAGGCGTGATCTAGCCATTCTCGGCAAAAAATTGGACTAATCCAATTCACTTTTTTCTTATATTCGTTTACGTCTAATATACATTTAATTGGCTGCACACTGTAGCTGCAAAATATAAAAGAACTCGGGTCCAGCGGTATACGGATGTATACTCCTTAGAAGGACAAACGAGTTCTTTTTTTAATATCGCTGTATTAGGCTTGTTTCCTACGGAAGGCCTGATTAAGCACCTCGGATAAGATCAGTCCGACCGCGATGCTCCCTGCAATCATGAGCGCTTTGGCAGCAAGCTCCACGGCAGTCGTATAATCGTTCTGTACAAAATATCGCATGGCATTATAAGCCATCCCTCCTGGAACGAGCGGAATAATGCCGGCTACGCTGAAGATAATGACCGGATGCTTGTAGAGCCTTGCAAAGACCTGGCTTAATACACCAATGACCAGGGTTGCCATCAGGGTAGCGGAGACCGCCTCATATCCAGGTTCCATAATATCGTATATGATCCAGCCGAGCATACCGACAATTCCGCAGGGGAAGAGCATTTTGCGAGGCGCGTTAAAAATAATGCCAAAGGCAAGGGAAGCGATGAAGCTGGTTACAGCTTGTTCCACGATATGAATAAACATGATGTTCGTACCTCAGCTTTCATTTACATAATAGTGAAGACGACGGCAATTCCAGCACCGATCGCGAACGCCGTCAGAAAAGCATCGGCCCCCTTGGAAAGCCCGGACACGAGATGCCCTGCCATCAGATCCCTCACAGCATTCGTAATAGCCAGCCCAGGTACGAGCGGCATGACAGAGCCGATAATAATCTTGTCCAGCTCGCTGCCGACCTCTATGAGGACCATGACGAGAGCCAGAAGACCAATAATAAATGAAGCGGTGAATTCCGCGAAAAAGCGAACCTGTGACAGCCTTTGAAAAAGGCTCACTGCGGCGTACCCGACACCACCGCATAATACGGCGGGCAGAAAATCTGTCCATCCGCCTTGAAACATGATGGTGAAGCAGCCACTAGCCAGGGCAGCGGCGCAGGTCCGTGCGATAACTCGGTACAGAACCGACTCCTTCTCAATATCCTTCAGCTGATGATAAGCTTCGCTAGGATTGAGCTCGTCTCTTCCAATTGCACGAGAAACATTGTTGACGGCAGCTACCTTATGCAGGTCGGTCGTCCGCTCCGAGATCCGGATCAGCTTGGCTGGCTGTAAACCGTCTGTGGAGAAGATAATACCAGTTGGTGTAACGTAGCTGTGGGAATTAGGCATTCCATAGGCAGAAGCGATCCGCATCATCGTATCTTCGACACGATAGGTTTCGGCTCCGCTCTGGAGCATGATTTTTCCGGCAAGCAGACATACCTCGATAATCTCCATCGTTATGCTGTTCTTATCTGTTGTTATCGATGGTTCCATCTATTTACGCATCCTTTATCATTCATTTTCCTGACAAATCAGAACTTCCATTCTATCATATCTTCCATTATTTCCACATGCATTATAATGCAGACTAAGGGTACCTCTTCTTATACAAGTAATAAAAGCCTGCCAGCATCGCGACTTGGATATGATGAGCATCGCGAATGCTGCAGACCTCTATGACGTTATGAAGCTAAATGCGATTATAAAATGATTATTCGCCTTCGACATGATACAATACCCGTGCCAGAATGTCCTGGCTGTAATTGCCGAAATGCTTGCCGTATACAGTAAGACCGCCTTTGTTGACAGGATGATCGGTTACCGCGATACGGAATCGAATATCACTCTTATAGTCAAGCGCAATATCCTTCAGGGTAACATCTGAAATTCGGCATCCGTCAACATAGCTGCCTTCCTCGTTGATTCGAATCAGCTTCAGCATGCCATACTGGTTCAGATGCGGCGGCCACCATTCCGGGTTAAATGCCCCTCGCTTATCTCCGAAATCCCCCGGACTTGTCCAGCAGCCCAGCTCAATTCCATTCAAATAGAAATAGATATCGGAAGGGTAGTTGTTATTAAATCCGGGTGCTTCTGAACCCAGCTCCATCGAGAATTGAATCTCCTTGAACGACTCATTTGATTTGAGGTAATTAGGAATTCGGTATTCAAGGAAGCCTTCTGACAGCCAGATCAGCTCAGCGTCAATCCGCATGGGATCAGCAAAATACCTCGGTTCATCAAAATCGCCAACGATGCTGTCCTTCGTAGCAAGGCCGCAGGTAGGTAGAGCCTTATAATTACTGTAGTGTCCGACTTTGATTTCGGCTTCATATCGGTTATGTATATCCTGACTTCGTATATCGACCATCAGCTTATCATCATTCAGATAACAGATTTTCTGGATCCCATGCTTACCGACAGCAGTGTTGATGTTGATCAGGCCGCTCTCCTCAAGCTTCTTGATGTGCATCGTAATGGCACCGTTTGTCAGGTTTAGCCTAGTAGCAATGTCATTCAGGTTCAGACTTTGATGCTTGGACAGCATATCTATAATCTGTATTCTGACATCCGAGCTGAGTGCCTTGAATATATGAATGCCGGACATTAAATCTTTTATGTAGATCATATGTAGAATTCCTTTCCACGAAAAAATGAGAGTTTTGTAGATTATGTAGTGAGGCAGCGTTAGATGACCCGCTAAAATAGCAGACCATGGTAATAATGTAATATAGATGATAATTGCATTCTAAGCTATTTTTGCCATGCGAACAACATGAAAGAATAACAAAAGAGGAGAACAGGATGCGGCACGACTAAAAAATATGAACAAAATGTAAAATTTTAGTTGCGGAAAAATGTAAACGCTTTTATAATCTTGACGAGTCTAAAATAGTTTAAGTTTATTTAAATTAAATGACTCTAATCCATTCATGGCGGTGATATTCAGTGAAAAAGCTAAAGAAGTGGCTGCTTACGGCAGCGCTCGCTACATCGGTGTCCGTGTTCGGACTCAGTTCACCTGGTTTTGCAGCTTTTTGGAATTTGACAGGAGATATTGGGGTGCATGATCCAAGCATCATCAAGGAAGGGAACAGCTGGTATACGTTCTCCACAGGGCAGGGCATTCAGGTGCTGAAATCGGACAATGGCACCAACTGGTACCGGGTCCCACAGATCTTTCTGAGTCCTCCTTCCTGGTGGAGCACTTATGTACCGAATCAAACTCATAACGACGTATGGGCTCCGGATATTCAAGAATACAACGGCAGAGTATGGCTGTACTACTCCATCTCGACATTCGGCTCCAACCAGTCTGCGATCGGTCTTGCATCCGCTTCCAGTGTAGGTGCAGGGCAGTGGAGAGATGATGGCTTAGTGCTCCGGACCACGACGTCTAACAATTATAATGCCATTGATCCGAATCTCGTCATTGATGCGAACGGCGAACCGTGGCTTGCCTTCGGCTCTTATTGGAGCGGTATCAAGCTCACGAAGCTGGATAAAAATACGATGAAGCCGACAGGCAGCATCTATTCCATCGCTGCGAGACCATCGAACAACGGAGCTATTGAAGGACCAAGCATTGTTTACCGTAATGGCTATTACTACTTATTCGCTTCAATCGATTCCTGCTGTCAGGGCGTCAACAGTACTTACAAAATCGTCTATGGCCGCTCAACCAGCATTACTGGACCGTATGTGGACAAGAATGGTGTTAATATGCTGAATGGCGGGGGTACCGTGCTTGATTCAGGTAATGTCAAGTGGAAGGGACCCGGCGGACAGGATATCTACAGTACGAATGTTATTGTGAGACATGCCTATGATGCAGATGACAACGGGGCTCCTAAGCTGCTAATCAATGACCTGAATTGGCCGAATGGTTGGCCGAGCTACTAATTGTGATTCGAGCGAATAATGACTTTATAATAAAGACGATTCAAGCTTTAGATTTAACATTCACTAAAATAAAGTGACAACTAAGAATATTCAACAGCAGAACAGCTAACCACGCTTCTGATATGCTCCCATCATAGTAGACAGTTGATTTAACAAACTCTACTTCTACCATGATGGAGGATTTCATTCTAATGGTTAGCTGTTTTTGCTTTTTCCATGAATAAGACAGTTTAACGGTCTTGGTTTACATCCGCTCCATAGATGGCAACCCACTGATTCATCAGGGTCCAGCGGCCATTCTGGTACTTCAGCGCGTTCTGCACATAGCCGAATCGATCTGCATTATACTGCCCCATAATCCCCTGAAAAGTGAGAAGCTCATATATGCCGTCCTGATCGAAATCTACCGGGTATACGCCACTTACAGGCAGCACATCGCCTTGGAGCGGCTGCTTCAGTGTTCCATTCTCGTTATAAATCGCAGATAAATACTCAGCTCCGCGATCTGATATATCGATCAGATATCTTTTCCCGTTATTCTCACTTATCACCTGAAGCCTGTAGTTATCTAAATAATCTACGCGATAGTTATATTCACTGTTATATCGATCTGAGTTGAACAGCTCTTTTAGCACACCGCCGTGATAGGAATATAAATAGTTATAAGTCAGAGCACCGGAGCCGCCGGATTGAATGGCAATGAACAGATCCGAAACACCGTCTCCATCAAAATCACCGGCAAATAGGGTCGGACTATAACCCGAGCTCTCGGGAAGCTGATACTGGAAGGCAGGACCACCGGCACCATTTTGGATAATAAGTGTAATATCTGTCGCAAATGGACTGTCCTCAGCATTGTAGTTCCAGGCGAGCATGGCCGTATCCTGAATACCGTCTCCCGTAAAATCAGCTGTAATCGGAGAAGAATGCTGCTGGAATGGGGCTCGATGCCCGTAGTATGAGTGCATAGAGTAAGAAGTCACTTGATTTCTAACATACGGGAATGGTCCAGGCATCATATAAGGTACAGGGCCGCAAGGAGTAGGATAGGGATAATATGGATCTGGACATAGCCGCTGCGGGCGGTAGAGTGAAGCTGAATGTTCGTTGAAACGCATATTTGATATTCCTCCATTTTTCTTCTAGCCTATGTGACATCACCGAAATAGGTGAATACCTATACACGCATGAGATGCAGAGAATGAATGGCCTGCGGCTTGATAGCTTGGACTGATTCGTCTGGGAGAGAGAGATTTCAAACTATAGATGACGAACTGTATGCATGGAATGAGAAGAAAGGCCTGCGTACATGACGCAGACCTGAGGCAGTAAATTAATAAGTTCTGATGGGTGAACTAAACACCCGAGTAGGCGTTAAAGCCTCCATCGACCGGGATGACCGTACCTGTAACAAAGCCGGAAGCATTCTCATCAGCCAGCCACAGCAATGTCCCAAGCAGATCCTCTGGTTTGCCGAACCTGCGCATCGGTGTATGAGAAATAATCTTATTCGAGCGCTCAGTCAAGCTTCCATCTTCATTTAGCAGCAGCTTCTCATTCTGTTCCGTGAGATAGAAGCCCGGAGCAATCGCATTGACACGGATGCCTGCCTCAGCGAGGTGAACGGCCAGCCACTCCGTGAAATTGCTGATCGCCGCTTTTGCGGCACTGTAGGCAGGAACCTTCGTCATTGGGGAGTAAGCACTCATAGATGAGATATTGATAATGGTCGTGCTTTCTCTGCCGAGCATTTGTTTGGAGAATACTTGTGTCGGAATCAGCGTGCCTACGATATTCAGATCAAAGACGCCACGAAATCCCTCGACTTTCAGATCATAGAAGGAGACGGTATCCTCTCTGGTCAGATCCTCCGTCTGAAAAATCTCATTCGTCGTTATTGCCGTAGGGCGATTCCCTCCAGCGCCATTGATCAGAATGTCACAGAGGCCAAGCTCTTGTGCGACGGTGTCTGCAGCTGTAATCACGCTCTGTTCGTCCGTTACATCGCAGGCTACCGCAATGGAGGTGCCGCCATTCTGATTAATCGTATCCGCGACTGCGGCTCCCTTCTCCACCGTTCGGTTCAAGATGGCGACTTTGGCTCCTTGTCTTGCCAGCTCTTCCGCCATCACTCGGCAGAGCACACCGGAGCCTCCCGTTATAACAGCTACTTTTCCGGCAAGACTTGCGTGGTGTGGCTGTGATTTTAGGCTGCTCATATGCTCTTCACCTGCTCTTCCAGCTTATTTCCTTCTTTTATTCTTGCGTAGGCGTCCCATAGTCCCCATAAATACATGATTCCGAGTGCACGATCATACAGTCCGTAGCCAGGTCTGCATTTCTCATCCCATATGTGCCGACCATGATCTGGACGGGCATATCCGGTAAATCCGGTGTCGTGGTATGCCTGAACGATTCCCGTAATGTCAACCGTTCCATCTTGAGTACGGTGGGAGGTCTCCATAAAGTCACCGTTATCAAATACTTTGACGTTGCGGATATGGGCAAATGGAATTCGGTCCTTGAATTCGTGAATCATGGAGACGATATCATTCCCTGGATTTGCGCCGAGTGAGCCGCTGCAGAGAGTAATGCTGTTGTTCGGACTGTTATATATAGAGAGGAAACGACGGACATTGTCCTGACTTGTAATAATCCGCGGCAGACCGAAGATGGACCATGGCGGATCGTCCGGGTGAATGGCCATTCTTATGTCATGGGCCTCTGCAACGGGAATGATCTCATTAAGGAAATATTCCAGATTAGCCCATAGGTCTTCCTCTGTAACATTCTTGTAGGCCTCAAATAACGCGGTCAAATGCTTCAGCCGCTCAGGCTCCCATCCGGGCATTGTGAGCTGTGAATCCTGATTGATCTGATGAACCAGATCAAAGGGATCCATGTTATGAATTCGGGCTTTCTCATAGAAGAGAGCAGTGGACCCGTCAGGTCCTTCCTTGTATAAGTCTGTCCGCAGCCAGTCGAAGATGGGCATGAAATTGTAGCAAATGACTTTGACGCCAACCTGTGCAAGCTTCTCAATCGTTCTTTTATAATTCGCAATGTACAGATCTCTGGAGGGAAGACCAAGCTTGATATCTTCATGAATGTTCACGCTTTCAACAACATCGAGATGAAGCCCGGCCTGTTCAGCCTGAGACTTGATCTCGAGAATTTTGTCCATCGGCCATTCTTCACCCGCAGGAACATCATGCAGCGCCCATACGATGCCTTCGACACCTGGGATTTGCCTGATTTGATTCAGAGTGACCGTATCGTTGCCTTCGCCAAACCAGCGGAATACCATTTTCATGTTAGCAGCCACCTTTCATTGGTCAAGGTTTAAAATAAGTTGGAAATTTCTCTCTTAAGAAACGTTCATCATGAATCGCCAGGTTCATATGGTCCTTCATGAGATTTACCGCACGCTCCTCATCCTGTCTGGAAATGGAATCGACCATCTGCTGATGCTGATCATAAATATGCTGCCAGTCATGATCTGCTGCAAGACGCAGCTTGCGGATACGATTCATATGGACGTTCATTTGCTGCATTGCTGCCCAAGTATTACTCTTGCTGCATCTTGTAAATAAGGTGCGATGAAAGGCTTCATCAAGCTCAAACATGGATTTGTTATCCTGTGCTTCCATGGAAGCACGCTGTCTAACAAGCAGCAGCTCAAGCTCAGCAATGTCCACTTTCGAGAATTGATGACACGCAAGGCTTATGACAGCGCATTCCAGCTGCTCTCTCATGAAGCGGGCCTCCTCAACGAGAGATAGGTCGATAAGAGATACCATCGTACCGCGCTGGGGATACACATCAAGCAGTCCTTCTCCAGCCAGTCTGAGAAAGCTCTCTCGTACAGGTGTACGACTGACATTAAAAGCTAATGCAATTTCTTTCTCGGATATGCTTGTTCCCGGAATGAGGTCAAAATTCAAGATTTGGTCCTTCAAAGCGTCGTATACGGCTTCTCTTGTCGAAGTCGGTTGAGGACGAATATGTAAATCCATTTAAAATTTCACCTCATTTCTTCACCATACTACCATACAAGTATGGTAGTATGAAAGAGGAAGATCTCTTTTTTGCCACTGAAAATTTGGAAATAAGTAGTGGGTCAGGTTAGATGAGCTGTGATATTTAGCTGTACTACCTGATTATTGGGAGTAACGAGCCGTAATTTATGTAACCGCGTTCATTTTATTTCCTTTCAATTCAAATGACCAAGGAGAGTGCCTAATATGGAGAACGTAAAGTTAATGAAAGCAGCAATTATGGAGAAGCCAGGTCACATTGAGCTCAAGGAGCTGCCTATACCAGAGGTGAAGCCCAACGAGGTGCTTGTCAAGATTATGGCGGTTGGGGTGTGCGGTTCAGATGTGCATTATTATGAGCATGGCAGAATTGGGCGATTCGTTGTAGAGAAGCCGATTATACTGGGACACGAATGTGCAGGAATTATTGTAGAGACCGGGGATCTTGTGAAGCGTGTGAAGACAGGAGACCGCGTAGCTATTGAGCCTGGAGTAACCTGCGGCAGATGCCGTTATTGTAAAGAGGGCAGATATAATCTCTGTCCTGATGTTGAATTTCTAGCGACTCCTCCTATAGACGGTGCGTTCGTTCAGTACTTAGCGATTCGGGAGGATTTCGTATTTCCCATTCCGGATAAGCTATCTTATGAAGCAGCGGCACTTGTGGAGCCGTTCTCAGTAGGAATTCATGCTGCGAATCGCTGTCAGCTTAAGCCTGGCGGGACGGTTGCCATTATGGGGATGGGGCCCGTCGGCCTGATGGCGGTAGCTGCAGCCAAATCCTTCGGTGCGAGCCAGATTATCGTTACCGATCTAGAGGATATTCGGCTTCAGGCAGCGCTTGAGCTGGGAGCTACACATGCCATTAACGTAACGCAAGTGGATGCCAATGCCAAGATCAAAGAGCTTACCGGTGGAATCGGTGTAGATACAGCTTGGGAGACCGCAGGGAGTCCAAGGGCACTGAGTTCAGCGCTGTCTTCACTGCGCCGCGGGGGCAGGCTCGTCATTGTCGGCCTTCCAGCTCAGGATGAAATTCCGCTGAACGTTCCATTCATCGCAGATAATGAGATCGACATCTACGGTGTATTCCGTTATGCGAACACTTATCCGGATGGGATCAAGTTCCTTGCTTCAGGTGATATTCCAGTAGACACACTCATTACCGACCGCTATGCCTTGGAAGAGACTCAGGAGGCAATGGAGCGGGCTATTCATAATAAGAGTGGGAGTCTTAAGATCATGGTTTACCCGAATGGGATGGACAATTAACCGGCTATATCGCAGAAAAATGGCGGATAGGCGGATTTTGAATCAAAACAATTTCATTATAAATTTCATAGAATCTTGGCAAGCTATGTAAATCATTAGATCGTGCGTCATTTTTAGATGAAGCAGTGTAAGAAGTATGTAGGAATGTTTAAATGCACGATCGTCTGAGAGACGCACATAGAGAGGAGATGCATATCATGAGCGAAATATTGCAGGGAGCCAATGAATTCTACGTAGAGCAGAATGGCGAGAAGGCGGCGACGATCGGATTTGAGCCAGGAAGTGAAGGCGGGGAGGGACCGGGCGTCATCATGATTACCCATACCTTCGTGTCAGAAGAGCTTCGGGGTGAAGGCGTGGGAGTTGACCTGGTGAAGCAAGTCGTCCAATATGCACGAGACAATGAGTTAAAGGTTGTCCCGATGTGTTCTTTTGCCAGCAGTGCGATGGATAAGCATACAGAGTTGCAGGATGTGCTGGTTTAATTAACGGGTAGAAGCAAACCAAAAAAAAGATAGATATGGCATATAACCGAATATGCTGTATCTATCTTTTTCTAATATCGCATAATGGCTGGAGTCTCATGGGGGATCAGGATGGCTGGCGAGCTACCCATTCTTCTCTCAGCAGGCCCATCATGATTCGATCGTACTTCTGACCTCCGCGCAGAACGGCTTGGCGCATGCGCCCCTCTTCCACGAAACCGGCCTTCTTATAGGCATGATAGGCAATCTCGTTATACGAAATGACATCCAGACTGACCCGGCTCAGATTCAGTTCGTAAAAAGCATAGCGCAATATGAGCTGAAGTGCATCGCTGCCGTATCCTTTGTTGCGGTCCTTTGCCTTGCCAATACCGATGGCAAGTCTCGCCGACTGATTGT
Source organism: Paenibacillus sp. TCA20 (assembly GCF_000732325.1). Classification (GTDB taxonomy): domain Bacteria; phylum Bacillota; class Bacilli; order Paenibacillales; family Paenibacillaceae; genus Paenibacillus; species Paenibacillus urinalis. The sequence continues at coordinate 47,645 of NZ_BBIW01000006.1, read as the reverse complement.
TCCACTCGATGCTGTGCAGGGCGACAAAGCCGATAAGGCGGTCTTCATCAATCGTACGCAGCATAAATTCAACACCGTGATCCATCCGTGCACTCTTAGGTTCATTCTCCTGAACCGTTTGTGGAACCGCATAATCCGTGTCCAAATTCCTCAAATATTCATAGTCTTCTGTATAACCTGCAAGTGTTTGCGCATCCTGCTGAATCGCTGCGGCAAGCCGAACCTTATTTCCATGGAACCAGTTGTTCGGGTTCGAAGTATAATCCATGTCTACTCAGCACTCCTCTCGTAATAACAACACACATTCTATTATAGTCTATTTTAGCTGCAGAATCTCTTAGCATACACGAAGAAAGGCTGCACCTGCTTAATGCAGATACAGCCATCTATACGAAGTATGCACAAAATTAAAGAGTGAGGCCGCCATCCACCGTTACAATTGAGCCTGTCATATAACTGGAGGCAGGTGATGCCATGAACGAGACGACACCGGAGATTTCGTTCGACTCCGCAGGGCGTCCCATTCTCATATTGGACAGCTCTTCAGGAACATACCCGCCTTGCTGGAATGATGCAGCAACACTTTGCGTCAAGGCAGTGTTTACTCCGCCTGGGCAAATAGCATTCACGCGGATTCCTTTTTTGACATATTCCATAGCGGCGGATTTGGTAAGTCCCACAACCGCGTGCTTGCTTGCAGAATAGGCAGCCGCACTATGCTCGCTGCGAATTCCAGCTGTAGAAGCGGTATTGAGAATATGTCCGCTTCCCTGATCCTTCATTACCTTCAGAACATATTTCATCCCAAGGAAGCAGCCCTTCACGTTAACCGACATGATGCGGTCGAATTCAGCTTCCTCGATATCATCAAACATGGAGAATTTCTGTACAATTCCGGCGTTATTGAAGAAGAAGTCAATTCGTCCAAAGGCTTGAACAGCTTCATTCACATAGTTCTGTACATCCTCACTCTTGGAAACATCGGCCTGAACGAAGATACCTTCGCCGCCTTGTTCCTTGATCAGACGAAGCGTCTCTTCTCCGGATTCCGTATTATAATCGACGAGTACAACGGTATAACCGTCCTTCGCAAGCTGGACACTGCTCGCTCTGCCGATTCCGCTTCCAGCGCCTGTGATGACTGCGATTTGTTTATCATTAGACATTATTGAACACTCCCTTTACGTAGAATTATTTTGCGAAATAGCCTCCGTCGATGGGCAGCTCCACTCCAGTAATATAGGAGGATTCATCCGATGCCAGGAACAATACGCCGTTAGCGATATCCTCTGCTTTACCAAGACGAGGGAGCGGAGTTTGAGACTGGAACCATTGTGTCATGCGCTCGTCCTTGAACATATCGACAGTCATCGGTGTTTCGATATAACCCGGGTGAACGGAGTTGGCACGGATATTGTGCTTCGCATAATCCACTGCCGTCGCCTTGGTCAGCATCCGCACAGCGCCTTTACTTGCAGTATATGGACCTGCGCCGCTGCCGCCTGTCAGACCAGCGATCGAAGAGATGTTCACGATGGAGCCGCCCCCAGCTTCGATCATATGTGGAATGACATACTTCTGACCTAGGAAAATGCTGGTCACATTGATGGACATGGTTTTTTCGAATCCTTCAACCGTAAGATCCAAAAAAGGAGTCGCGTTGGACACACCAGCGTTATTGACAAGAATATCGATCTTCCCAAACTTGGTAACGGTTTCATTCACAATGTTGATCCAGCCTTCTTCGGACGTAACATCATGCTTGAATCCAATCGCTTCTCCGCCAGCTGCTGTAATTTCGGCTACAACTTCCTGGATTTTGTCTTCCTGAAGGTCTGTAATGGCTACTTTAGCCCCTTCCTTAGCAAAAAGAAGCGCGTCTGCCTTACCCATACCGCCGGCTGCACCTGTAATAATGGCTACTTTATTATCTAATCTTCCCATGATATGTTCCTCCTAAATTAATTTAATTGTCAGACTGAGATGGGTCCTTTGGTTGATTCAAATGCTTAAGCATCTTCTGATACGAAGCGATAAGCAGATCCATCTCTTCTTCTGAGAACTCGGACCATAATCCATCCGTAAGCTCCTTGTACTTATCCAGCATTTTCTGTTCGAAGGCCATCCCTTGATCCGTAATATGCAGTATAACCTTACGTCTGTCGGATTCAGCACTCCGCCGCTCAATATACCCTTTATTGACGAGTTTATTGGTCAGATTCGTAATTGCCGGCATGGTTACATCCAGCTGTCCTGCGAAATAGGTTGAAGTCTGAGGACCTTCCCAAGCCAAAGTTTGGAGGATGAAGTATTGCGAGGAGGTGAGATCGTTGTCCAAAATCTTGGCATATTTCACCACAAAGTTCGTCATGTAGCCGCTCATTAGTTTAGACAGTAATTCGTGTTTCACGAATCAATCACCTCAAGTCCTGTTGCAAATTTGTTTAAATATATTAAATGTTAATACCTCTTAACAACTTTATTTTAAATAAAAAGGAGTCCTACGTCAACTTGGTTTATACTTCCACTCGGTGCGCGGATATATGCAAGAGCTGTCAAACGGAACTTGCTACTTTCATAATCAACGGTTATCGTTAGGACAAGGAAACTTTGAAGGAGAGAAATGAAGAATATTATGGTACAAATGACATCTAAAAAAGCAGCCGACTTACTTGATCAATGGATTGTATTTCTGGATATGGACAACCCGAAGGCTTGGGATCATGACGAATATCCCTACATTAAAGAGAGTCTTGGCGTCGTTCGCTCTGTAGTCAAGCTGCTTAGAGGTAAAGGCGCTGGCAAAGCCCCTGGCAAAAAAGAGCTGGCTGAGCTGTTAAACGAATTCATAGAGGAAATTGCCTTGGACGATGAGCAGGAGTGGGAGAAGGAAAACAGAGCTTTTGTGCAAGAGGTGCATGAAGCCGCCAAGTTTGCTGTGAGGTTCTTGCGTGGTTAAAATATAAAAAGGACAGCAGGCACCGAAATTCCTAGACTTTCGGCGATGCTGTCCTTTTTTTGCTCAATGTCATGTATCCATATCGACTGCCCGTTGGTATATAAAATCCTCTTCTGCATTCTCGTCTATGACACCGGCATCCATATTGATGCCATAATAAATTTCGTCCATCTCTGTTTTGAGCTGTTCCGTAATTTCCTGTTGTTCCTCTGCACTCAGCTTGTCCTTCGTATAACCGAACAAATAGTTGTTGAGATCAAATTCTTTCAGTTTGCATTTGGTGTGAAAAATATGGTGCTGATACACGTTGATGTCAATCATATCAAATTGCTGCTGAATACTGGATGGAATGTAGTTCTGAATGGAGCTGATGTCATGATCAATAAACAGCTTGTTCCCATCAATATCACGGGTAAATCCGCGTACACGGTAATCGATCGTCATGATATCCGTATCAAACGAATGAATGAGATAATTCAGCGCCTTCAGCGGTGAAATCTCTCCACAAGTGGATACGTCAATATCAGCTCGGAAGGTACTGATTCCTTCATAGGGATGGAACTCCGGGTAGGTGTGAACCGTAATATGACTCTTGTCCAAATGCATCACCACATGATCCGGAAGCGGACCAGGTGACTCTTCGAACGATTCTTCTTCAGCATCGCCTACTGGACCTTCCGAGACGAGTAGTGTTACGCTTGCCCCTTGAGGGATGTAGTCCTGCTTCGCCACATTAAGCACGTGCGCTCCAATAATATGGGATACATTCGTCAGTATCTGTGTCAAGCGGTCTGCATTATATTGTTCATCAATATATTCGATGTAAGCTTCGCGTTCTTCCTTGGTCTTGGTGTAGCACACATCATACATATTGAAGCTGAGGGATTTGGTCAGATTGTTGAACCCGTGCAGCTCAATGCGCTGTTCTGGTGTAAGTGCCATGAATGCTTGCCTCCTGTCCCGAGTATCGCTAGTAACATGTACAGTCCTGTACATACTTTACCCAGAATAGCTGGGAATTAAAGAGGAAGCATAAGTAAATATGGTGTTGGAAGGAATCCATTTCACTAATCGCATAAGGTGGATGCGAAACGGTATAATGCTACCAGCTGAGATCACTTTGGTGGAAAAGGTCTGAGAAAAGCTTTGGGAATCGGTGTTTCGAACCGCATTTGCTTCCCTGTCCCCGGATGAGTAAAGGCAAGCACTCTGGCGTGCAGCGCAAGTCGGCCGATGCCTCGTCCCTTAGCGCCATATTTCTTGTCACCGACAACCGGATGTCCCAGTTCCTCCATATGAACCCGGATCTGATTCTTGCGCCCGGTCTCGAGCTGAATATCAAGCAATGAATAGTCGTTGCTGGTTTGCAGTGTTTTGAAATGAGTAACGGCCTTCTGCCCATCATTTGCATAGGGAGTGGAATACATCTTGAGTGTCTTGCTTTCTTTTAGATAGGAGGTAATCGTGCCCTGCTCCTGCTTGACCTTACCTTCCACAAGCGCAACATAGGTTCGTTCTTCGACCGCATCACGCCAAGCATTTTGGAGAGACTGCTGAATGGCTTCGCTCTTGGCGAACATCATCACTCCTGAGGTATCCCGATCAAGGCGATGAACGATAAAGATTCGGTTAGCCGGATGCGATACACGTACATGGGCCGTCAGCTGACGATAGGCTGTAAGCTCTTGTTCTTTGTCGGAAGCTACAGACAGCAAGCCAGAATCCTTATTTACGATGATAATGTCCTCATCCTCATGCAGAATCGTCAGGCCGATGAGGGGAGGTGCTTCTTCTTTTTTCTCCTGATCTACTGCTACGGTCATCCCTTTGGTTAATGGATGATTAAAGGCCGTTATCGTCTTTCCATCAACGGAAATCTGACCGCGGGACAATAGTGCCTTGATTGAATTACGGCTTTTATTGGATAAGTTCGCCAGCAGGTAGGGGAGCAGCTCAGCGTCTTCTTGGACGATGTAGCTCTTGACAGGCACCGATGGAATCGAAGCAGGCTTTTTCGAAGTGGATTTGGCTGATCCTTTGAAGCTTGAAGCCTGTCCTTTGCTGCCTTTATGTGATCTGGTGTTCGAGGCTGACGGTGGACGGTTGCTGTAGTCATCCTCTGTACCTTGATAATTCGTTTTTTTTCGCATGCCTTAAGGCCTCCTGGTTCGGTTAAAAATACGGCAAATCCATCAAGCGTTTAGTTCTTGATATCCTGGTTAATATACCACACAAGAGGTAAAGTTTGCACGGAATCGCCTGGGTTGTGGAGGTTGTTCGTGGTAAAATGATGATGCATAGAATGAGCTCAAGTATGAAATCTTATAAGAGTATGAAGAAAAGGGAGAATAGACATCATGAACATGAAGAAAAAGAAGTTTCATCTACTAGCACTTCTCGCTGTACTTAGCTTGCTGCTCGCCGCTTGTGGTGATCATTTGGTAGAGGAGAACAGCAACGACATAAGCAAGGAAAATATCGATGAGGATCAGCAAATTGTGATTGCCGGGACTGAAGGTGCAGGCAAGCAATTTATCGACAAAACGATCAAGGATCTGTTTGAGAAGCAGGGCTACACCTTACAGGTCACAGAAATTACAGACCCATCAGAGGCAGCGACGAAGCTTGCTGAAGGTTCGATCGATGCGTATATCAATACATTCATGGATAATCGGAAGGAGCAGCTGACGACGTTAACCAGTGTTCCGACCGAGCCGCTTGCGCTGTATTCGAATACATTCAAGGACGATGACCAGATTGCAGATGGTACGACGGTAATTATTCCGGAGGAACCCTTGATGCAGAGCCGTGCCCTGATGATGCTGGAGGACGAGAATCTGATTGGCATCCGCAAAGGCGCTTCATTATCTGAGATGTCTGTAGAGACAGATGTCACGGATAATCCAAAAAATTTGAAGTTCGAAAAGGCACCCATCGATCAGCTCTCCGATCGAATCAAGAACGAAGCACTTATTGCTGCCCCGCTGCATATTGCTGTCGATGCAGGCCTTACAGAGCAGGAGGCACTTGATGTTGAGGATGTTCCAGGTCAATTCTTGGACCAGCTGGTCGTGCGCAGTAAGGATCAAGGCACTAACTTTGCCCGCAGCTTGAAGGAGCATTTTCAGTCCACCGAGTTTAGGAAGCTGCTGGATGAGCATTTCCCAGGCTATGATGAGCCGGAATGGATGGAAGATTAATTCAATCTATGAGCAGAAGTTAACCTGAGTGGGTATAGAACGACAAAAGGAAGTCATTTCAATGAGATGACCTCCTTTTTTTGCGTTTTAGGATCAATCTACATATAAATGAAGCAATTCTGAAATGAAATCCACCAGGCATCTTGATGTAGAGCAGGGATGTTCGGTACACTAAATAGATTGAGATCGTAAAACTAACGCTATAGTTCATTCATTCTGGATAGATGTAAGCTGAATACGAACAGGTGATGTTCTCTTATCAAGAAAGACGGTGAGGAGTAACGGCAATGAGTATACAAGAAAGAACAATGGATGAGGCACGCGAGCTGCTTCAGACTTACTTCGGTTATCCCGACTTTCGGGAAGGCCAGAAGAAAATAGTAGACAGCTTATTGAGAGGACATGATACCCTCGGTATCATGCCGACAGGCGGCGGTAAATCGATATGCTATCAGATTCCGGCGCTCCTGCATTCCGGTCTCACTCTGGTGGTGTCACCTCTTATTTCCCTAATGAAGGATCAGGTGGATGCTCTGCTTGCCATGGGCGTGTCTGCTGCATATATCAACAGTACACTGACTGGACGTGAAGTGAATGACCGGATTCGGGCGGCACAGCGCGGAGAGCTGAAGCTGTTATATGTTGCTCCGGAGCGTCTTGAGCTGGACTGGTTCCGGGATGAGATGGCGGCACTGCCCATATCCTGTGTTGCTGTCGATGAAGCACACTGTGTCTCTCAATGGGGACATGATTTTCGGACGAGCTATTTGGCGGTGGCGCCATTTGTAGATTATCTGCCTCAGCGGCCGATCGTGGCTGCCTTCACAGCGACGGCAACGCCTGCGGTGATGGATGATATTCTGGAGCTGCTTCGGCTTCGCGAGCCTGAAACCTTCGTAACCGGACTTGGACGGGATAATCTGGCGATGCAGGTACTGCGCGGCGAGAACAAGAAGGAATATATTATGGACTACACACGCGAGCATGCGGATGAGGCGGGCATTATCTATGCGGCAACCCGTAAGGATGTAGATGATCTGTACAGCCGGCTCAAATCTGCGGGGATTGCAGCAGGGCGTTACCATGCCGGCATGACGGATGACGAACGTGCGGCGAGCCAGGAGGCTTTTCTATTCGATGATATAAGAGTCGTTGTCGCTACGAATGCCTTCGGCATGGGGATTGACAAGAGTAACGTAAGGTATGTCATTCATTACAATATGCCGAAAAATATGGAAGCCTACGTTCAGGAGGCAGGACGTGCAGGGCGGGACGGTGAGCCGAGTCAGTGTATTCTCCTGTTTAGCGCGCAGGATATCATGACTCAGAAATTCCTGATTGAGCAGGGTGAATTCCAGGATGAGGATCGGAAGCGGAATGACTACCGGAAGCTTCAGCAGATGATCGATTACTGCTATACGACCAAATGTCTCAGGAGCGCACAGCTGGACTATTTCGGTGAGGTTCATGATGGAACAGGCTGCGGCATATGCAGCTCATGTACGGACGACCGGGAACTCATCGACATGACTGTTGACGCGCAGAAGATCTTCTCCTGCATACACCGGATGCGTGAACGGTTTGGCATTACAATGGTATCTCAGGTGCTGAAGGGGTCGCGGAACAAGAAGGTGCTGGAGTATGGATTCGATCAGCTGCCTACGCATGGAGTCATGTTCAATCGCTCGGAGAAGGAAATATCGGAGATCATTAACGTGATGGTATCCGAAGGATATCTTACCTTATCTGAGGGTCAATACCCTGTGGTAAGATTGCAGCCGCTGGCAGTGGAAGTGCTCAAGGGACAGCGTGAAGTGATGCAGCGTGTCGCCCGCGTAAGTGCGTCAACCGCCTCATCGCGCAGCAGCAGAAGCAGTCGTGTGAGCCGGGATACATCACCTTCGGCCGTTAATGAAACGGTGTTCGAACAGCTAAGGCTGATTCGCAGGGAGCTGGCGGAGAAGGAGCATGTGCCTTCTTATATTATTTTCAATGATGCGACACTGCGCGAGATGAGTGTGGTATGTCCGCAGAGCGAACGTGACATGCTGAAGATAAAAGGGGTCGGGGAAGTGAAATTCAAGAAATACGGACAGCCGTTCCTCGATTTCTTCCTGAATCAGGGCGGTAGTTCTGTGGACGAGCCTTATGATGATTATGATTTTTAGACGATAATGAATTATACATTAACCACAGGGAAAAGGTTGTGCAGAATGAAGGTTATTCTATCGACACTGAACGCGAAATACATCCATACGTCACTTGCCATTCGCTGTTTGAAGGCTTACAGCGAGAAGGATTTTGATATTGAGCTTGCTGAGTATACGATCAAGGATCCCGTCATGAACATCGTGTCCGATCTATATCAGCGCGGGGCAGATGTCATCGGATTCTCCTGCTATATCTGGAATATCGAAGAGACGATCAAAGTCATTAATATATTGAAGAAGGTCATGCCGGAGGTCAAAATCATTCTCGGCGGACCTGAGGTGTCTTATGATGTGGAATATTGGATGGAGCGACTAACAAACGTCGATTTTATCGTGGTTGGCGAAGGAGAAGAGACGTTTCATCAGCTGCTGACGGAGATCGAGACGACTCAGAAATACCATTTCGTGTATGGAGTTGCCTATCGCAAGGGCGCTGAGGTTATCGTCATGCCGGGCCGTCCAAAGGCGAATCTGAATGAGCTGCCTTCGCCGCATCGTTTTGCAGAGGATATCCCGGATCTCGGTAAAAGAGTCGTGTATTTCGAAACGAGCCGCGGCTGTCCGTTTAGCTGCCAGTTCTGTCTGTCCAGTATAGAGGTCGGTGTACGGTATTATGATATTGAGCGCACCAAGGCGGATATTCTGTATCTGATTGATAACGGGGCGAAGCTGATCAAATTCGTGGATCGGACGTTTAACATCAAGCGTGATTATGCGCTCGACATGTTCCAGTTCCTGATCGAGAACCACAGAGGCTGCGTGTTCCAATTCGAAATTACGGCCGACATTATGCGTCCCGAGGTGCTCGATTATCTCGCGGAGCATGCGCCGCCCGGTATATTCCGGTTTGAGATTGGCGTTCAGTCCACGAATGATCCGACGAATGAGCTTGTGAAGCGCCGTCAGAACTTTACGAAGCTGAGCCGTACCGTAAGCAAGATCAAGGAGAGCGGTAAAATCGACCAGCATCTGGATCTCATCGCCGGCTTGCCGCTGGAGGATTACGATACGTTTCGTAAGACCTTTAACGATGTATTTGCACTAGGTCCAGAAGAGCTTCAGCTCGGATTTTTGAAAATGCTGCGGGGAACGGGGCTTCGTATCGATGCGGACAAGTATAATTACTCGTATATGGAGCATGCACCTTATGAAATACTGGGAAGCGACGTCCTTCCATTCAGCGATATTGTCCGATTGAAACGGCTGGAGGATGTGCTGGAGAAATACTGGAACGCACACCGGATGGATCATACACTGAAGTACTTGATGGAGCAGGAATTCACCTCTCCATTTGATTTCTTCCAAGCGTTCGGGGATTACTGGGAAGGACAGGGCTGGCAGAAGATCGGCCACCAGCTGGAGGATTTGTTCACCCGTCTGCGTGCATTCCTGGAGGATCGGGGTACGGCAAACATGGACGTCATCCTTGGTCTGATGAAGCTGGATTACTTCCTTGGGCACAAGTACAAGCCGCGCAAAATATGGTGGGATCTTACGCTGGAGAAGAGCGATTGGTCAGGGTATATCAAGCGCCTAATCGAGCATCCTGAAGAGATTTCTTCTATATACGAGAGCATGGCACTGAGTGAAAAAGAGCTGCAGAAGCATGCGGTACTGGAGATTTTGCCGTTCCATCTGGAGAAGGTGCTGGCTGGAGGTACTCCGGCTGCTGCCGAAGGCAGAACACTGCTGCTGGTTGTATATCAGCAAAATGAAGCGCAAAAGCCGGTTTATTTTACACTGCCGCTTGGTGCGGAAGCGAAGGCGATCTAGGATGTAAGAAGTTTAATAAAAGGGGATACCTCCTTTGAAATTCGTATGTTGTAGAAGCAATGAGTGAAGAGTAAAAAAACAGCAATGAATACAATTGATATTTTCATCCGTTTTGAAAATACGTTGTAAACAGCGAGTATAGCAATGCAGCATATCAGCAAGACCTGCGAACAGGTTCATCCTTATGACTTATTCGCAGGTCTTTTTGATATGCTCTTAAGTTGAATAATTTGAGGTAAACGAGGTGGAAGAGGAGTCGATAGAATTGGCTATGGAACAAGGAAGTAAAACAAGGAGTAGAACAAGGAATAGAACAAGGAATAGAACAAGCAATACTTGACGGACCCTATGGCTGGGTCAATGGGCCAATTCCTTAATTGTACGGATCAGATGCGCCAGACGCTTGCCATTAGTCTGTGAGGCAAAGGTGGTCAGCTCCTCGCTATGTCCCTCATAGGCAGATAGGACATATTCCTCTTCTACAATGTAATAGGTTCCGTATCGGGTAAATGAGTACTTCCCCTCTTGTCCATCTCCAGTTCCCGACATGATCGCAGTTACAATCTTCATACCGGCTTCTAATTGCGGTTCAAATCCCTGAAATTCAGCGTTATAGAACAGATCGATTGTCTCCTGCACAGGTTCACCATAGATGACCTCTTCTACACGGACTTGATAGGAGACAAATTCATAGACAGCTGGCGATAGATTTTGTTTATTTGTTTTTTCGGCAAGAGCTTCTTCCGGCGTGTTGGGCTCAGCAGGTAATTCACTGTGGAAGTTGGGATTAGGCTGCACAACTTCTGCGATAATCACAGCATCTGCCACCTCAAGTACCTGACGGAAGGGAATCTCTCTAGCCATCATATTTGGAGGGAATCCTTGTACAGCAGGGTATTCCTGTCTAAACTCGTTTATACGTTCGGGTGACAGACTAGAAGCAGCTGGGGCAACGTTAGCGCATCCCGTAAACAGGATCATGAGACATATGAGCTGCAGAATGGAGATGCGATCGCGTTTCTTTTTCATGACATCGCTCCTAAGATAAGATGAAAGATCTAGAGTGAAAATTTCTTAAACGTTTATTTACTAAGTCTTCTATGGAATTGTTTTGTTGTTCTCTATTCTAAAATGAATCTATTATATATAGCGTTGCCATTGGCAAATTAGTTTTGGGTCATGGCTAAAGAAATTAAATGAAAGTAAGAAAAAAGTAGTCATCATCCCCTTTTGCGTAAAAGAAACCTCTTGTCTAGCAATGTCCCAGGCATTATTCATATTCTCTCATAGAATAATAGAATCAAAGATTCTGAAGGAGAGATGTATCGATGTTGTGCAATTCACAAGCGATAGGAACCTGTTCCACAGCGGAAGGAACCAACACGGTGGCAATCGGCAGCTCATCCCATACGGAAGGACTGGATACGACAGCAACACAGACGGCGGCCCACGCGGAGGGATACTTAACGCAGGCGCTAGCAGATGCCTCACATGCAGAGGGAGGAGCATCCATCGCATCCGGTCTATATTCACATGCGGAAGGGGAGCAGACCGTAGCGGGTGCAGAGGCAGCCCATGCTGAAGGATATTTTACGTCTGCATCTGGATCGGCTTCGCACGCGGAGGGCGGCGGTACCATGGCGCGTGCGCTCTATGCTCATGCCGAAGGTCAAGCTACCATTGCAGATGGAGATAACTCACATGCTGAGGGATTTCTTACATCGGCAATTGAGCAAAACTCCCATGCCGAAGGCGGACTCACGATCGCAGCTGGCATTAACGCGCACGCGGAAGGTGAATTGACGATTGCGAGCGGACTTAATTCCCATGCCGAAGGACTGGAGACCACCGCATCTGGTCAGGCAGCCCATGCTGAGGGTGAAAACAATACAGCCAGCGGAAGAGCCTCCCACACTGAGGGGAACCTGAATCTCGCCAGCGGTGCTTTTACTCATGCGGAGGGGCAGCGTACCGTGGCGAGTGGCGACCAGTCTCATGCGGAGGGTAATCAGAGTATATCAAGCGGTCAAGCGGCACATGCAGAAGGAGCGATCACCACAGCTGGAGGACTTGCTTCTCATTCAGAAGGGGTCAACACGATGGCTGACAGCAACTATGCTCATGCCGAAGGGCAGAGTACTTCCACGAATGGTCTTGAAGGTGTCCACATCATGGGAAGATTCGGAGCAGCCAATGAGCAGGAGTACTCTTGGTATCTGGCGAATGGGACAAGCGCTGAAGCGCCTGGGCTGGCTGCCAAGATATTAAGCAATGGAGATGTAAGAATCGACGGGACCGTCAGCAGTCCGGCTGCAGATTATGCCGAAATGTTCGAGACGGTAGATGGACAGCCCATCGAGCCTGGTTATTTTATTGCTCTGGAAGGGGATAGGGTCAGAACTGCACGTCCGGGAGATCGATACATCTTGGGTGTGAGCAGTGCGGTGCCTGCTTATCTCGCAGACTCAGGTGAAATGGGCTGGCAAGGAAGATATGTGACGGATGAGTGGGGAAGAACAAAGTATCATGAGGTCACCGTGCCTGCTCTATTGGACAAACAAGGAGCCGTCCTCGCTCCCGAGCGAACAGAGCTTCAGCCCATGTTGAACCCTGCCTGGAATCCGAAGCAAGCGTATATTCCTAGGATGCAAAGACCCGAGTGGGTTGCCGTCGGCATGCTGGGCAAGCTGCGGGTCAGAGATGATGGATCGTGCAAGCCAGGCGAGCTATGCAACGTAGGTCAGAATGGTATCGCAACCGCTTCGACAGAAGGCTATTATGTGCTACGGAGAACAGGAGAGAGCCAGGTGATGGTGCTGATCGGGAAGGTCTTTTAGGATGATGGGGATGTTGAAGTGATGCTTCCATTCCATCAAAACTGCAGATATGTTCAGCGTCAACATCGTTAATATTGTCTGAAGTAATATGTTGTTTCACCAGTTTGTAGCTCCGTCTGGAGGATGTAAATCTTCTGCTTCTGTTATAAGCTTAAGCAAACATAATGAACCAGAAGAGGTGGCATATATATTGAACGAGATGATGCAGCAGTTCAAGACACTGAGCGGACCGATCCATTGGGGAGTGGTAACGGCTCATCTGAATATAGAACAGGAACCCGATGAATCGCTGATCAGCAACATCAGTATCATTCCAGTCGTTGGTGATCAGTATGTCGTCATGCAGCTGGAGGATGGCAGATGGGAGCTGATCGGTGGTACACTTGAGCCTGGTGAACACTATATGGATGGCTTAAGGCGGGAGCTGATGGAAGAGATCGGGGCGGAGCTAGTATCCTATCAGCCGTTTGGTCATTTTCAGTGCTCCTCAATGGCTGAAGCTGCCTATCGCCCGCATATCCCGCATCCGAATTTTATTCGTCTACTAGGATATGGTGAAGTGAAGATAGTCGCCAAGCCGCTAAATCCCGAGGATGGAGAGCAGGTATCTCTGGTGGAGCTCGTAGATATTGATGAGGCGGTAAGAAGATTTGAGTCGATCAAGCGGTATGATATCGCGGAAATGTATAGGCTTGCCCATATAATGAGGGTGGGGAAGTGAGCCCCTTGTTTAGTTGACAGCATGACTCAGTCTTCGAACCATAGGTCCAAGGCTGGGTCGTCATCTCTATAGTATAGTTATTTAGGGTATCTATTGAACGTGAGATGGATGATGAAAGTTATTGAAAGACATACAGTTACCAGTTATTATGCCGTATAACAGTTGAATTTTGCTTATGAAAGAGGGGATCGAATGAAGATTGATTTTGCAACAGAGGCGGATTATACATACATAGCAGATCGAGATCAACATATCTCTAAGGTGCTTATCGCCAGCAAGATTAGAGATAAAGAAATTTTGATGCTAAGGCACTCTTCTGAGGTCATAGGCTGGATGAGGTATGGTTACTTCTGGGATAACACCCCCTTCATGAACTTGATCTGGCTTGATGAACCTTATCGTGGCAAAGGATACGGCAAAGAGACTGTTCTCTATTGTTAGCAGCTTATGAGGCAGCAAGGCTATGCTACAGTAATGACCTCGACCCAATCCAATGAAGACGCTCAACATTTCTACCGCAAGCTAGGGTACAAGGACGCCGGCTGTTTAATGCAAGAGAATGATCCGATGGAGATCCTGTTTACCAAGAAGCTATGATATTTATCCATCAGCAGATAAAGTATGAACTGAAGAGTATGTAGCTGAAGATGTTATGGTGGGAGCATCGTCCATTTTTAGTTTAGAGAGTAAATGCAATTTATTTCCGAAGCCGACATATGTGCGACTATAGAGGTTTGTACATAAATCAAGAGCTCCGACATAAACATCTTAAACACGATGAGCATAGGAGAGTGCAGTCATGGAAACGTTCGGCAGAGGTTGTCTTTGGCTTATTCTTGGGGCTATCGGGTTATTGGTTCTTGCTTTTATCACTCAGAGCACAATCAACATCCCTTGGTTTATTTTCATTCCGGTAGTGATTCTTGTCTTCTGGTTGGCTTCTAAAAAAAGTGAAAAGTAAAGATTCTTACAAGGTCCGAAGGTATCGGCACTGACAGGCTCGTGATGAGGCTGTCTTTTTCGTGTTGCAGAAGTGGTGTACGATGCTCTCTAACGCGGTACGGGGTAATTATTCATGCGTACAATATATAAGCGAGAAGTCTTGTTAATCGGCTCTTTCCTGTTCAAACCAAAGGAAGCATCTCTATTTGAGCGTTCATTTAAAAAATGTTCAACCAGTTCTTGAAGCGGTCAGGAATTAAGATTGGAAAGTTGCTAGGTCAGGAAATTATTGCAGACTATATTACATACCTTATATAAAATAAAAATAATGAACAAACCTATAAAAGCGTTATAAAAAGAGTTATACTGAGGTAAGAATAAGTATGGAGCCGTGCTGGAACACGACTCCAAAGTACAACAACTGCATAAAGAGCAGTCGGCCACGTAAGATGGGTCGGAAGTAGACCGTTATCCTAGCCAGGGCGGTCTATTTCTTTTTCATGTAGGTGAGCAATGCCAAAATGAACATGCCGAACATGAGCATTAAGGAAAGTGCATCTTTGAGCTAGAATACATAGATAACAATTTTTACATCTTAATGGTATTTAAGAAAGTAAATACAAAGAGGGAGCAACATCTCTTTAGGAGGTGTCTATATGATGTTAGAAAAAGTTATAAATAGAATTGTAATACAAAGTGAATATAAGGATTTTGTTGATAAGTATATAGATCATATACTTGCCGAATTTAAAGGTAAGATTCATAGCATTTATATGTGTGGCTCGATTCCAAAAGGAACTGCTAAACCTTTTAAGTCAGATGCAGACTTTACTATTGTATGTGAAAATCCCACAGATATTGATTACGAAAGATTGTCAAACATTAAAGACAGGCTTTTGAAAGAATATCCATTCATTACAAAGATTGATACGATCATTTGCTCGATTGACGATGTATTAAATAAACCGAATGAGTGGGTTTTTGGGTTAAGATCATTTGTGTTTGCCTATATGGTCATGACGTTGGTGAAAAAGTACCACCGATCATTATTTCTCCAGAGTTCATTCTGGACTTAAATACAGATACCAAGGAAGAAGTAGATCGTGTACGTCGTTCACTTTCTACTGCTAGTGATCACACGATGAAAACTAGATATATTAAAGGGTATTCAAAGAGATTAATTCGTGCATTATACTCTTTGGTTTTAGTAGATACAGGTGTATGGCAAGATGACATTATTGAGATGAAGAATGCCATAATAAACTATTGCGAGATTGACTCCGCTTTAGTTGAGTATCTGTATGCTTGTTACTTGGATAGTGATGTACTTGTTGAAGAGTTTTTGGGAATTGCAGATGAAGTATATAGCTATTTTGAGAACGCTCTAAACGTAATGGCTGCTTCCAGAAATTCATTCGGCTAACAGTATATTGACGATTATGGTTGCTCTGAGAAGCGAGTGACCACATTCAGCCTCCATAAGCCCGTCGGGACGTCACTTCATTAAGTGTTCGACAAGCCTCACAACTATAAGCAGCGACTCTAAGGGGCCAGTACGTCGTCAATACAAAACGTTAGTAGAATCATCGTAAAGATAATATTAAAGTGAGTGTATCTATGAAGATCGTAAAACCAGTTATTATTGAAGACTATAATGATGACTGGCCATTTATTTTTAATGAATTGAAAGAAATACATTGCATTACATTATTGAAAGACCTTCAAGTGATTACAGGTCCCTTGTCTCCCCGATATTAGAAGTGGAATTGATGAGGGATTTCACGTTATACAAAATATTTTCAAGAGCAAATTGCAGGAGATTTCAATATGGATACTCGTGAAGTAATACTTTACTAAATTAAAAGGTAGGTGCGAACGTGATCCAATTGACAAAACGTCAGACACGGCAATTTCTGTTGTTGAAGCATGGGCTTCTAGGCGAATATAAATTTAGTGGGAAGCAGGGCGTATTGGACTTTGCTCGGCAGGCCAGCTGTATTCAATATGACCCCATCGATGTTTGCGGTAAAAACGCCGAACTGGTGCTGCAGTCGCGTATTAAGGGATTTACGAAGGAAATGCTCGCCGAGCTGCTGTATGAGGATAGAAGCCTTGTCGATTATCCTGACAAGAATCTGTCCATTATTCCTGTCGAGGATTGGCCGTATTTTGAGCGGTTCAGACAAGCCGCGAGGCTACATGGCGCACGCTATCCCGAAATGGAAGCGTTGACAGCGCAAGTAAGAGCTCATATCCAAAATTACGGTGCACTAAGTTCAAATGATTTGAAGTTGGAAGGAGATTTCTCTTGGCAATCGGCCATCCACTGGAGCAGCGGAAACAATACAACCCGTTCGGTGCTGGAACAGATGTATTCGACGGGTGAGTTGATTATCCATCATAAAAAAGGAACTCGTAAGTATTACGATATTGCCAAGAAGTACATACAGCCAAATCTGCTGAATGCATCAGAGCCGCTCGAGGATGAGCTTGAGCATTATAAGTGGCGGGTGCTGCGTAGAATCGGCTCTGTTGGTCTCTTATGGAATCGTGCGTCCGATGCATGGATGAATATATGGGGGTTGAAAACGGCTCAGCGTAATGAAGTTTTTCGCCAGCTATTACAAGAAGCACGCATTGTTGCTGTTGCCGTGGAGCAAATGAAGGATATGCTGTACTGCCTTACAGAGGATTTACTACTAATTGAAGACGTTCTGCAAGATAACGAGCCGAAACTGCGTTGCGAGCTTATTGCCCCTCTAGATAATTTCATATGGGACAGAAGACTTATCAACGAATTGTTTGGCTTCGATTACACCTGGGAGATATACATTCCTGCAATCAAACGAAAATACGGCTATTATGTGCTGCCACTATTATATGGAGAGAGCTTTATTGGACGAGCCGAGATCATCGTGGAGCGAAAAACAGGAACACTCATTGTTAAAAACATCTGGTACGAGAACGGTGTGAAGCAAACAACGCAGTTGCGAACAGCCCTGAACAATTGTCTCCGAAGGTTTGCGATTTTCAACGGGTGTGAGACGATTTCGGCAGAGATCTGACAATCTACAGTTCAGCGGTCTACGTAATACTCGACTTCTTCACCGAGATTACGTTTCCGCCAAGACTCTTGAGCACCGATTCACGCTGCGGGGTTACACCCTTGATCCGGCATTTGCCGGACATCCAGCATGCGCTGAGTCGTGAATACAGGAACGTTATACGCAAGTTCGTTAAACCTTTATGAAATAACTAATTTCTCAAAATCAATTTTCAACCCATATTTATAAAAAAAGTCGACTCCTAATATAGCATCGAAACCATAAGGTTCTTTGGTAAGTCCTAGTTGGATAGTGAATTCTTTGAGCAGGATGCTACCAATAGAGAGGTTAGAGACAATCTGTTGATAACACAATTCACTTGAGCCACCTACTCCATACATCCGAACTGATGTTCCGTTGATAAAGTCTATGTCTAGGCCAATAGGTTCAACAAGATCAGTATCAAATATGGTTGTTGAGCATCCTGTATCCAGAAGGACATTATTAAGAAGGGTTGATTTATTCTTGTAAGATAGAGGGAGTGAAACAATAGGTAGACCATCTACAAGATGGATCTTCATCGTAGACCTCTAACTCCGGTAAAGGGTTGCTCAATGACTTCAATAAATTCATTTCCGGTGTAGAATATATAGAGCTCCCTAGTAGGTTCTGACAAATGAAGTTTTTTATATGAAGCCCAGGCTAGCTTAGGGTCGTCATACTCAGAAACAACTGACATTTCTTCAATAGTTCTTTTGTGATTGTCAGAATGAGTGGCAAGAGCTTCAACTAGTACCCAACGATTAGGGTAGATCTTACGGATATGACTCCACTTCATACATGAACACCCCCGAAAAGACTTATTAATTAATTGTACAGCTCTATTTGCGAACAAGCAATGTTAATGAATTTCGAAGACGAACGAACCAGCGTATAACACCGTTTTCCTGCAGAGTCGCGTTCGCTCTTAGGTCTGCCCGAGAAAGGATACTATAAATGTCATTTAATTTCTATCATTACTTTGATAAAGACATTGGACCGTTCACGAACCTATCTAAATTAACAATTGAAGAAGCAGAAGAGGTACTAAAACAAATTCAGAGAGACGGAAAGACTTTTGCAAGTCAACGGTCAAGTGAATACATGAATATTAGAAGAGAATTAGAATCCACAGCTCGCGATCAATTTATTGCGAAAGGTGGGAAACCCCGAAACCACTATCCGCATTACATGACCTTAGAATCGTGTGAATGGATTTCAACGTGGTATAAGAACTCAGGTGTAATTGTTATTTCTAGTGAAGAGTTTTTAGAAGAGTCAGTAAGTTTTACATATGGAAATTTGTTCCCGACAATGAGATTTGAAGATGGCAAACCATATCGCAAACAAGTCTACACCAATAATGAAATCAAAGAAATTATAAGACAATATGGTTTTCCGCAAGAATGGAACATGAAGGGAGATCATGGCCCTGAAAGATATATTGAAGTCCAAGTATGGGATGAAGAAGTAATAAAGCGGTTTTTGAATGATTGACTGAATGTATATGAATCCAACATATTCACGCATCGGGTATGTGCCCAGTCGGAGTTAGATGTGGAATTGAAGAGACATGGGCATTTGCAGGAGACTTATTATTCACCTGGACACGTCCGCACCAACTAGGGGAATCGAGCTCGGCTCCTCCTGAGCCTTAAGTCAAGAAATGATTGCAATCATTGTAAAAAACTAATCAAAACAAATAAGAGCGAAGAAACAGGAGGAGTTATGTGGAAAGTATCAGTCGCATTAATAAGTTGTATTTTTATATTCGCACTCTCCGCTTTTTTGATCGAGTCAATGGAAGAAGAAATAAAGCCGGATGATGTACATGTTGAAGCAGTATTAAAAATTAAATCTAACTCTAAAATGGACCACAAAGTTGTAATGCTCGAAGTCTTAATTGATAAGAACAAGTATACTCAACATATGATCTATCCTTACATTCCAGGATTACATTCTATGTCGTTTGATAATAACGAGGAAAATGGATACTTTGTTCCGACTAGCATAGGAGTCGGACCTGGTGACGAGCAAAAAGTGTATGATACCCTAATCAATCAAAAGATTATCAACAGCACTATTGAGAAAGAGCAGCTTGGCTTAATAGGCTTCTGGAGCCCACAAGAGGCAGGGGTTCACAAAATGAGAATATATTTTCGAACAGCGGAAGATTTTAATGCAAATAATGAGATGTATTTGATTTATGTACATAAGGCAAAAGGGCTTTTCGGACAAGATATAGGCTGGACTAAACTTATTAGAGTAAAATCGAACTTGTGAGAGTAATCCTGTGAGGCTGATCGCATTAGACCCGGTGGTTTCTAGAATGCAAGAACGTAATGTGAAATCAATGAAATATAAAAAGAGGAGAGAAAATTATGCTAGCGCTTAGATTTACTCAAAAACTATTAAAAGACATGAAAACGGCTCCAGTTGAAATCGAGGAGATCGACCTATTATTTAGCTGGCATGTAAATATCCTACAACTAAGAAAAAAACACATCATATTTGTCAATGACTCCAGTCGATTATGTCTAATCATTGACGGTATTAGGAGTTCTCAAGTCGGAAAGCTGCAGGAAAAATTCATTTTTGGACTCAAAGAGTATTTACAGTTAGAAGGACTAAGAAAAAGTTTAATTGATCAATATTTTTTGGAAGCAGGAAACGTTAAGATTGGAAAAACAAATAACAAGAGTGTTCTTGGGACCATGAATGAAATGACCTTTTGTTGTGACAATGTAGTGTTTGAGCATTCATATGATCTTAGTGCCTGGTTAAACAAGATGATCTTTAAACCCATTGATTATGAAGAACCTATAAAGGTATTCAAGAAAGAAATTGAACGAAGGTATTCATAAACATAGAGTGGGTAGCATTTGTATAACTCTACTTACAAATAAGTAATGAAGAAGAATGAGACAGTGAATATCAATTAGTCTTCACAAATTATATCAAATAGAAGGTAGTGATTATATTTTGTATGGGGTAGTGCTTCATTTTGACTCAGAAACAAATCATAAAATCAATAATCTATGGGGGGAATTGAATGAGGAAGGTATATCTAGCTATGCTAACGAAATAGAGAATAGAAAGCCACATCTAACCATAGCTGATTATTCAGATTTGGAAGAGTCTAGTTTCAAGAATAGGTTCTGCGAATATTACGATTCAACTCCAAGGCTCTGTCTAACCTTTAGCATGTTGGGGACGTTCATAAAAAGTGGAGCTTTATTCTTATCTCCGAATCCAACAATGGAATTGCTAGAACTTCACTTCAATCATCATCATCACTTCAAGGAATATAATGTATTCTCCAATTCAACGTACAACCCTGAAAAATGGATACCTCACTGTACAATTGCAAACCGATTAAGCGATCAGAGGTTATTAGAAGCATTACAATACAGTACAAAAAGATTAGAGAGAATACAAGCCGAGGTGCAAGAAATATCACTTATCAAGTTGCAGTATAAGGACAATAAAAGAGTAGTTGAAACCATACTTAGTAAGGAACTTACATAAAACACTAGAGGAAATCAATATCTTGGAGATGAGTTTATGAAGCATAATTTTCTGTCAGATCCTATAGGTTTTGCAGATAGAGGTGAAAATCCTACTGTCATAACCAAGATGAAATCAGGCTACGCTGTTATCGGATTGACCCAATTTTTGCCGGGGTATTGTTTGCTTATTCGAGCACCGAAAGTGAATGAGCTTACAGATCTAGAGTACGGAGATCGTAATGATTTTTTACTTGATATGAGTCTATTAGGAGATGCTCTGAAAGAAGTATGTAAACCAAAGAGAATCAATTATTCAATTTATGGTAATGAGGCTCCATTCTTACATGCTCATGTATTTCCGAGATATGAATGGGAACCGGAGTACAATCGAAGAAACCCTGTATGGACCTATCCGGAAACAAATTGGACGGATGATCAATACCAATGGAATGAAGAGACTCACAGAGATTTATTGTTAAACATAAAAATGGTTTTGGGAAAAAGAATGTTAAGTGCTTATTAACGTTCTCAGAACGAGAACTGAAACACATTTTGTGGAAACGGTTTCGGGGGAGGGTCTGCACTTATAAGTACATCGCGCCAGGCTATTTAACTTAAAAATACTTGAAAACTCAAGAATGCTCAAATGTTATGTGGTATCAAAATAGAATTATTTATGTGAGCGAATCAAGGAGGTCTATATGATTACCACTATTTATATGGTTAGACATGCCGAATCACCTTATGACGATGGAAATGAAAGAACAAGAGGGCTTACTGCAAAGGGTAAAATGGATGTTGATAAAGTAACAAAGATACTTATTGGTGAAGGAATAGACATCATAATCTCAAGTCCCTATTCTCGAGCAGTATTGAGTGTTGAGGGATTGGCTGAACACTTAAACTTAGAGATAGAAACATTTGAAGATCTCAGGGAACGCCACTTTGCTTCAGGAGAGATTATTGATTTGATGTCTAATATTAGACATCACTTTTACAACTTTGAATATACCTTACCAGGTGGCGAGTCAAACGCAGATTGTCAGAATAGATCAGTTTCAGTACTTAACACCATATTAAAACAACACCAAGGGAAGAAAATTGCAATTGGAACACACGGTCTTGTAATGACATTGATGATGAATTATTTTGATTCAAATTATGGCTTAGAATTCTTAGATCAATTAAAGAAACCAGATATCTATAAAATGCAATTTGAAGGCCTAGAATTAAAAGAAGTGATAAGAATGTGGCATGAATAATCTAAAGTAAAGCGCTGAAGGCTAAAGCGTAATTTATGATTTTGTTTTATTTTGAAAATATTTGAAAGAAGATAAATAAACAAATCTTATAACAGGTGAAAAAAATTATGTACTCATATTTAAAGGATTTAGTAAATGTTGATTTAGTTGAATGTATTGAGAAAGAAAATATGAAATTACAACTTCTATTTATGATCCATAAGGAAAGTAATATTGGTGAATATGAACAAGTGATCAATAAATTTGGGGGGGTCAACTTTAATCCAGGATGATAGTCGATTTCCAATAATTCAAATTGAGTTTGACTCGTTTATCGGTTACTCGATCTTAAATGAGAGCTTTACAGTTTGGGATGATTATGAGCAATTTGAAGGGAATATATTTCGTGTTTTCACCAAGTCAAGATACTTGGATTACATAAGTGTCGGGACAATTGCAACCGAAGAGTACCCAGGACCATTCAAACATTATGGAATAGCTGCATTAAACCATATTGTGGACATTGTCTCTATATCAGATCCGGTTGTTAAAGTTTAGTGGCGATGGTTTCTCAGAAATGTTACTGGCATCATATAGATCACATTTACGTATCGGGTATACGCACTATAACTCGATTCACATATCTGAACACCTCCAAGAGCTTAATTGTTAATTTTACTGCCTTGTTTATAAACAAGTGAAACAACGTACATGTGAAACACTCTAATCCATAAATAAGAGGAAAACCCATGAGAAAATATGCTTTTGTTGATATCGAAGATGAAGGTGAAGTGAAGAAAGTTATGGTGTATGAAGCTGATCAAGTAGTCTACGTGTTTACCTATATTACCGTAGAAAATTTACCTTGCACTCAAGACTTTTGGTTCGAGACCTTGATTGAAGCGGAAGAATATTGTGAAGATCGATTCGGAGTTCTCGAATGGATACAGATTGAAGATCCACGGCAGGAAGATCCTCATGACTTGATTCCTACCCAACACGAAAGCATTCAAATAATACCTTCAAGCTGTCGTAAGTTAGGAGAAAGAAAATGAATCTAGATGACAATCCAATAGCGGTAAAAATAAGAAATTTAAGAGCAGATGATTATAACTGTGTTCTGAATTGGAGTAAGGATGACTCTTTTTGTTCAGCAAACGGATGGGAAAAAGATAGAAACCCACAAGAATTATATATATGGTGGCTGAAATGTGTAAATAATGTGGCTGATGATTTTATCCGAATGGGAATAGAATTTAATAAAAGGCTCATTGGATATGCTGACTTGGCCTGTATTAAAAACAATTCTGCTGAGTTAGGTATTGCAATTGGTGAAAGTACGCTGTGGGGGAAGGGACTCGGATCTCATTCAGCAAAATCTATGATCGACCACGCTTCTAAGAAATTGGGAATTACCGTCTTTAACGCAGAAACACACGATTCGAATATTAGATCGAGAAAAATGCTTGAGAGAATAGGATTCAAAGAAATTAGTAGAATTGGTAGTGAAGAATACTTAGGAGTGGACAGTCAACTTATTCAATACAGACTTAATTTGAGGAATTAAATCATAACAAGGAGGACTGATTATGGCATCTCACAAAGAAATTTATTCAAATCAAGCTGATGTATATAGTAAGAAGCCTCAATTATCAGAAGTATTATTTCATAATGGTGGGATTCACGGATTTGGTTCCTTCCTTTGTAGATTTCCAGAGGATGAAGTATGTGTCATTGCGTTAAGTAATTATTCTCAGGATATTGGTGGCATTGCTGTGCAAGTCTCTCAAGAATGAGTACTAAGTTTTTTTCATGAACCTAAGGTGGTGTCTCGTCGTGCATACAAGAACGTTATCTGAATTCAGTGAAATAGGGTACTCGAACAAAAAATATGAAATCAAAATACCTCCTTCCATGTACATCCAAGTGATCAGTTCGATTTTAACTACTTGCTTACTATCATTTGTACTTCGAACAGATGATTTCTAATCTATTTTCTTGTTTGTGATCTTATTGTTAGGCAACACAATACAAGTATTAATGTTATTGAAGAGAATCTTAAGGAACAATAATGAGCTAGAAATCACAGAAAATAAAATTAAGATAAATCATATTGAAGTACCCATACAAAAAATCGAGAAGATTATCATTCAGGGCTATTTTGTGCAGAGCATCGGTATCAAGCTATATCGAAGAAAATTAGTTTCAATGAATTTACACTTTAGATTCAAAAATGATGAAGAGATGAACATAGAAGAATTAGAACAGTGGGCAAGTACAAAAAGGATAAAAGTGACTAGTGGAAAAATATATAGATGGATATAAATAGGATGAAAAAACCAAGGTGACGTGACACCAAATATTTAACTATATTCTTATTTGGAGAGATTAATGAAAATAAATAGGAGAATTACGATGAACGAAACAGACGATTGGTTATCAAATGAAGAAGTTCAATCTTGCAAGAGAAGAATTAGTGCTCGTACGTTAATCATTGCTTTCCTCTTCTCTGTACTCATACTTGGTACTGCAATATACTTTTTGCTTGATCTTGGCTCAGACGTTGCCTCCGGAATGTGTGGAAATCTTGAGATTAGAAGAGAAGGTCAACCCGATGACGGAGCTTATGACATCGTACTCTTTAAAAGGGATTGTGGGGCCACAACCGATTATAGCTATCAATTATCAGTAATTAAGAAAAACTCGACATTAGAAAATACAACAGCCAATATTTTTATATCAGATCATGAATTTAGTGCGTCTTGGGCCAATAAGAATACAATTGAGATTAGCGGAATTTCTAATGAAGTACATAAAAAAGAAAGGAATTATAAAGGGATAAATATACATTATAATTAACCCCAATATAGACCCAAAAAAGGAGAGAACTACGTGTCGGATGTAATTCACGGTAGATATACTGCTGAAATGGAGGGTCCTTTTGTTGTATTCATTATTGGCATGAGAATAAATCGGCTATTGGCCTTTCATAAGTGGGTTCCTGTAGCAAAAGCAATGGGGCCTATGATCAAAGAGCTATACCAAAATCCGGAGATAGGATTTATGAGTACAGAGTTTTTTTGGAATTGGCGAGGGATTACCTTATTACAATACTGGAGGACGTATGACCAACTTGAGAAATATGCACGGGGAGGAACTCATCTTGTAGAATGGAAAAAATTCAATCAATCCGTGGGGACGAATGGAACGGTGGGAATTTATCACGAGACTTACATGATTCAGCCCGGACAGTATGAATGCATTTATGGGAATATGCCTAAATTTGGTTTGGCCAAGGCCGGAACACATATGCCCGCAGTCGGTAGAATGGAGACCTCGAGAAGAAGAATGGGAGGAGATAACGATCCAGCTGTTCCCACTCCTAGGAATCGACAGTAGTTTTTAAACAGAAGCGGAAAATCGTTCGAGAAAAGAGGTTACAGGTGTGAGTTATAAATCTATTCTGTTAGATCAATTAAACGCTTGTTATAACGATAAGAGCTGGTTTATTCCTCTTCATGAGATTCTAATCGACTTAAATACAGCACAAGCTGCATGGGAGACAGAGAGTAAACAATCGATCTGGTCGATCGTGAACCACCTTATTTTTTGGAATGAAAAATGGCTTGAACGATATAACGCCGGACAATTCGAATTGGACAGCACGATAAACAATGAGGATACGTTTTATGTTAATCCACATTCTATAAATGATCTTGAATGGAGTAAGTCCCTTCAGAGGCTTGAAACTGTATTTATAGATTGGAATAGGGCAATTGAGGAAAGCTCGGATGCAAAACTAATATCTGTAATCCCGTCATATTATAATGCTCCATGGTGGGGAGTAGTATCAAATTTATGTATTCACAATGCGTATCATATAGGACAGATCATGCTGCTGAAGAAGCAATTGCTAGCTGATAGCTCGAGCTAAATAAACCAGTGAAGATATTGTGCTAGAAAGTAACCCGGTAGGGAGAAGGTTTTGGGAAGAGCTCGGATTCAATTCATTATACAAACATGAGGCTAAATACGTAGATGCGGGGCGAAAAAAGCATGGAATAGAAAGGTAGTGGTTGTTATGAAAATTTTATTTCTATGCACTGATAATTATACCCGCAGCATAATAGCTGAGTTTATCTGTAAAGATTATTTAAGGAATAATCATATTTCGGACGTGCAAGTGGCGTCTGTAGGGATAAGAGCAAATAGTGACATAAGTAAGTATTCAGATCTTCATTTTAAAATTATGAATGACATGCATATCGATACATCTGAATTTAAGAGAACTCAATTTGATCATGATGCGTTTCTTAAATATGACATCATTATTGGTATGAGTGAACTACATAAGGAATTTGTAAAGAATGAATATAATAAAGACATCCACTTATTCAATGAAGTATATTTAGAGCAGAATACGCCAGTAAATATTGGAACACCAGATAGTGAAGATTTTGAAGAGAAGATGAGAGGATTAATCCAATATTTTGTGGGTGCAATACCAGTAGTGATATCGAATTTAAAACATATTCATCCATTCGGAATCA
Organism: Paenibacillus sp. TCA20; assembly: GCF_000732325.1. GTDB lineage: Bacteria > Bacillota > Bacilli > Paenibacillales > Paenibacillaceae > Paenibacillus > Paenibacillus urinalis. The sequence goes on along the minus strand of NZ_BBIW01000006.1, from coordinate 20,620 downwards.
CCCCTTCTATGAATCGAGAGAAAAAGGACTAAAGATGATGACAAAACCAATATCAATAAAAATACTTTCAAGTTATGAAGACGTATCCTTATTGGACATAGAATTCTCAAAAAGATATCCATGGTATACCTCGAATGATTATTTTTCTATTTGTTTAGAAGAGAATTTGGAAGGTAAGAGAGTTACTTTACTAGCTTACTATGAAGATACCTTGGCCGGTTGCTGTCACTTATTGTTTGGATCGGAATATCCCTATTTTAAACGAGAAAACATACCGGAGATCAATGACCTCAATGTTTTTCAGGAGTTTAGGAGAAAGGGAATCGCAAGTGTAATGTTTGATGAGCTTGAAGGAATAGCATCGAAGAAATTCAAATCTATAGGTCTAGGAGTAGGACTATATAAGGATTATGGGAACGCTCAAATGATGTATAACAAGCGCGGATATGTAATGGATGGTAGAGGAATTGTATATAAAAATATGGAAGTAAAACCTGGGCACCAGGTGACAGTTGATGATGATCTGTTGCTGTATTTAATCAAAGATCTGGGTGAATGATTTATGGATCGGATCATAAGACCTAACAGATGTTTATTGCAAACCATGGAGACTATATGCTACAGCACTATGTAGATAAAAATAATAAACAATCTATAATAGCATTATAAAATGAGTTATACTGAGGTAAGAATAAGTAAGGAGCCGTGCGCGAACACGACTCCAAAGTACAATAACTGCATAAAGAGCAGTCGGCCATGAAAGACGGGTCGAAAAATAGACCGTTACCTTAGGCAGGGCGGTCTATTTCTTTTTCATGTAGGTGAGCAATGCCCAAATGAACATGCCAAACATGAGCATTAAGGAAAGTGCATCTTTGACCTCCATGGGCATCACCTCCCTTCTGGGAGATTAGCCGACCACATAATAAATCGATGAAAAGAGTGGATTGAGCTATGGAACTTAGATTATTCGATAGAAATGACCTCTTGCCATGTGTAAGTACGTTTATAAGTGTTTTTAATCAAGAGCCGTGGAATGATGAATGGTCATCAGATACTGCATATCGATACTTGACCGATTTCACGAATACTCCTGGATTTATCGGTGTTGTTGCTGAAGAAGGGGAAGAAATTATTGGTTTTATCTTTGGTGCTACAAAGCATTGGTGGAGTGGAAAAGAGTTATTTATCAACGAAATGTGTGTCAGTGTACAGAAGCAGAAATCCGGTGTAGGATCAGCCCTTATGAGATTCTTAATGGAAAAGCTTGAATCAGATGGAGTAAATAACATAACGTTGTTAACGGATCGTGGTATTCCTGCTGAAGCATTCTATAAAAAGATTGGTTTTGCAGAGATTGATAGACTGGTGTTCCTGAATAAGAACTTGAATTAAGAGAATCAGGAAGACATATCATTGTCTAACACAGTATTCATTGTTCAAACTTGGTGGGCCGCAGTACATGGTCACCAAACGCTTATCAGCCGCTGAATGCGGCTTTTTTGTTATACGATGTCAAGTTATGCTTAGAACATTGGAGGGAATTACTAGTAAGTATGGAATATGAAAGGTTGTGTGCTTTAAGCCCAATCTGGCAAAATCATGATTGCGAGCTGATATTTTGACAATAGTTGGACCATCAATAGAGAAGGTCCCGTGGTATATTATTTTTCACATGCAATAAAATCTTTATCTCGATCGCTTTTCTTATTCGCTTCATATAACTCTTTGGATACGAAGGGCTTATATTTAGTTTTCCCGCCTTTGTTCTTAATTGAAGCAGATTTAGCTACTCCGCCTTTATAGACTTTGTTTAACTCAGTACAGTTCTTGTAAGTAATCACCTCAGGTTTGGCAGCGGCAGAACTAACGGATCCAATAAATAAAGTGGATACCAGCAAAAAAGCGAACGTTTTTTTCAATGGAAAACCCTCCTGTATAAATGTCAAACATAGTGATATGTATAAAAATGTAATAAACAAGCTTATGTGCTAATTATGCACAAACATGATCAGAATGTCGAGATAAACCTACATCGGCTGTGATATTAGGAAGAGTGTGGGATTGAAGAAAACACTAAATTACATTAAGGAGATTTCATAATGCACATAGAAACTGCAAGATTAGTTATTCGTGAGTTCATCAGGAATGATTGGATTGAAGTACATAAGTATGCATCCAGCTCTCAGGTAACTGAGCATACGCTGTGGGGACCCAATAATGAAGAGGAGACAAAGTCTTATGTAAGTCATCAAATTGCAATGCAACAATTAAATGAGCGAACAGATTATGAATTTGCTGTCATTCTAAAAGAAACAAACCAATTAATTGGTGGCTGTGGAATTTATATCAGAGAGAAAAATGCAGAGATCGGTTACTGTTTTAATTCTGAATATTGGGGCAATGGCTACGCTAGCGAAGCATCTAAAGTGTTGTTGAAACTAGCATTTGAGAACTTCAATATACATAGAGTCTTTGCAACTTGTCGGCCAGAGAATACGGGATCAGAAAAGGTATTGCGAAAAATGGGAATGAAGATGGAAGGTCACTTAAGGGAGCATATATGGGCTAAAGGAAAATTTCATGACTCCTATTTGTTTTCTATCTTAGAGAATGAATATAAAGAGAGGGTTGAACCATTTGGCAGCCGAAGTAACTCATAAAATTTATACGATGTGCATGATACAGGATGGATCGAAGGTTTTATTAATGAATAGACCTGATAAGCTTGGATTTCCAGGATATATAGCCCCGGGGGAAAGGTGGATTTTCCAGAGAGTATAGTTAATGGTGCAATTCGTGAAGTGCGTGAAGAGACCGGATTAATCGTTAAAGACATCATATACAAAGGTCTCGATGAATTCTGCGAACCGGATAAAGGCTTAAGATATATGGTGTTTAATTATCTGGCGACTTCTTTTGAGGGGAATTTGCTTGATCATCCTCCAGAAGGGGAGTTACGGTGGGTAGAGATTGAAGATGTACCTAAGCTACCAATGCAAGATTGGTTTAAACGAAGATTTCCTTTGTTCTTTGAAGAGGGAACTTTTGAAATGAGTTTTATATGGAATGAGAAAAGCAATTTAACGTTAGATAAGACAATCAAGAATTATGGTATTGGCGTTAAAAGTTAAGGAATAAGGTGAACTAAATGAATGATCTCCAACAGCTAGTTCCAAAACATAAACATGATTTAGAGGTCATTAATAAGCTGAGAGAACTTGATCCCAGAATGGATGTTAGTTCAATTATGGATGATTTATTTGAATGGCTGCAGGATATTAATTGGCCTGTTGCACAAGAATTATGTACGGTGCTTCCAAGATTCAAAGCGGATGATCTGCTTCCTAGAATACACAGGGTTTTAAATAGCGACGATGAATGCTGGCAATATTCATGTATCTATTTTCTCATTCCCAAATTGAATACGGATCTCCATAACGAAGTAAGAGAAGATCTGCTGAGAATCATTCAGAATCCAACACCGAGCGAAATATTAAGCGAAATTAACGAGGGCGCTAAAGAGATTTATGAAAGTTTATTCTAAAGGAAGGGAGAAATAAAGAGTTATGCAATCCTTTCGCTACTATTTAATGACAGAAGAATACGCTGCGTCCATTGCTGAATGGACATATGAAGAATCTTACTCTTTCTATAACATGGATGACAGCGAGGAGACGATCTCGGAGTTAATGAATGGTGAATATTATTACGTATTAAATAGTGATAATGAGTTGTTTGGATTTATTTGTATTGGAGAATCAGCCCGTGTATCGGGAGGTTATGAAATAGGAATTTACAATGATGATAAATGTTTAGACCTTGGGCTGGGATTAGCTCCTTCACGCACGGGGATGGGTAATGGTGCAAACTTCTTGGATGCTTCTATCAAGTTTATTATAGAGGAGTATCAAACATCTAACATTCAACTTGTCGTCGCTGCATTTAACGAACGGGCAATTAAAGTCTATGAACGGGTTGGATTTGTAAAGTCTCAATGTTTCAAAAGTCGAGTAGGAGAAGAAAAAATTGATTTTGTATTAATGAAATTAAAGGCAAACAATGAAGTGCCAGGCATACATAAACGCATATAACATAGGAGAACAAACCATGATCTCAATTCAAAAAGTCGAATATGAACAAAAATCAATATTACGCAATCTTCTTGAGCTATACAAATATGATTTTAGTGAGTTCGACCCAGATGAGGATATAAATTCTAACGGATTATATGAATATAAATTTTTAGATCATTATTGGACGGAGAATGGCAGATATCCATTTTTCATCATGGTGGAAGGTAAATTAGCTGGGTTCGCTCTTGTAAGATCGTTGGGTAAAGACGAATCAAATAAGACGACATACTCGATGGCAGAATTTTTTGTGATGAGAAAATACAGGAAATCAAGAGTAGGCCAGACTGCAGCTCATAAAATTTTTGATAATTTCGGTGGGATCTGGAAAGTAGCTGAAATTGAAGCGAACATACCGGCTCAGACTTTCTGGAGGAAGACGATTGGAAAATATACGAATGGGAAGTACGAAGAAGTAAAAGAAGAAAATTGGGAAGGACCTATTCAAACATTCTCGACTTATAATGAATGAAAGGAATAGAGCATGAAAATATCGGATATGTCTTTGGATCGTATCTCATTGGATAATAAAGATTTGCTAACCCGCATTCTATTCCATGGAATTGAGGATGATGGCGAGAACGGCGATGTTATTTTTGTATTTGGCAGTGTGTCGGCCAGTAAATATCGGGTTCCACATGCCGTTGAATTATATAATTCTGGACGTTCCTCAAAGATATTAATGTCTGGTGGAGCATTCGAGGTGCCCGAAGCCATATTAATGAAGAATAGAGCCATCGAGCTCGGGGTACCCGAACAAGATATTATCGTCGAGACTCAGTCCAAGAACACGATAGATAATGTCCTGAAATCCAGAGAAGTACTGGATCCGTATTTCGGATTAAATCATATAAAAAGAATTCTGATCGTCACTACTTTTTACCATATCCGACGCTGCTACTTAACGCTGAAGACCTATTTGCCTGAACACATTGAGTACTCGTTATGCCCTGCTCGAGATAAGAGCACGAGACCTACGAACTGGTGGGAAAGTCAGCAAGGTACTCAAAGAGTAATGAAAGAAGTGGAAGGGCTTATCTATTACACGAAAAATGGTAAGATCCAAGATTTCGAAGTTTAACTCAATAAAAATACTTATACAAAAAATGCGAAAGTAGGCGTGGAAATGATCTATCGGAGAAAAACTTACATTGTCGCTAATTCCATTGTAGATGAGTTTAATTCCTTATTTAATGATGTCTTGTTACCAAGCCAGCTGAAGTATGGAGCCAGATTGATTGGAAGATGGCAAACTACATTGAATGAAGATACTAGTGAAATCTTTGCCATGTGGGAATATGATTCGTTAGAGCAATATGATGAGATTGAGAACAAGATAAAGTCCGACGAGGAACATATTAGCACGGTTCAAAAGCGATTTGATTCCATTGGAAGAAATAGACTAAAGGAAGCGTTGCAGGAAATTAAACAAGAGTTCTTCACAACAACAGTAGACAGGGGAAAGACCATTTTAAAGACTTTATCATAGCTAAAAGGTGGTAACAAACGATGAATTATAGAATCAGACCCATTGAAGCAGAAGATGTTGCATTCTTATGGGATATGTTGTACGAATCACTGTATGTTCCAGAAGGGCAGGAGCCGTTCAACAGAGAAATAATCAATGATCCACACCTTTCGAAGTATGTAGAAGGCTGGGGACGGAATGGAGATTTTGGATTCATAGCAATGGATGAACAAGACAAGCCGGTTGGATCGATAACAGCTCGATACTTTCATGAGAGTAATAAAGGCTTTGGATATGTCGATAATGACGTGCCGGAACTCGGAATGGCGATCTTAGCAGAATATAGAGGAATCGGAATTGGAAGCGCTTTGATGAATAAACTTTTTCAAGAAGCCAGGAAGAAGAACATTGAAAGAATCTCATTAAGTGTAGATCCACACAATGAAGCAGCAATGAAACTTTACCAGCGATTTTGCTTCAAAGAGACAGGTAAAGTAGGCACTTCCATAACCATGGTTGCAAATATAATTAAGTAATCTATACTCCAAGTTGGTGATCTTACGGATGAAGGAATCTGTAATTATAGAGCCTTATAATGATAACTGGCCCAAAATATATAATGAAATAAGATGTCAGATTGTAAGTCAATTGGGAAATACGATTCATAGGATAGATCATATAGGCTCTACAGCTGTAGTGGGATTAGCGGCTAAGCCTATTATTGATATACAAATATCAGTGCCCGCTCTGGACAATATCGAGGAAGTCAAATCTGGACTTCAAGAGATGGGTTTTCAACATCGTAAAGATAATCCTGATCTAACCAAGAGATATTTTAGAGAAAAAAGCGGCATGAGAAGGACTCATATTCACATACGCCAAAGTGGAAGTTGGTCAGAACAGCTGAATTTGCTGTTTAGAGATTATTTAAGAGAACATGAATATGCAAAAATGAAATACGCCGAGGTTAAATATGAACTCGCCAATCTGTATAAAGACGATAGAGATAAATATGTAGAAGGAAAAGCAGAAATCGTATGGGACATTTTAATGAATGCAAATCAATGGAGCCAGAAGGTGGGTTGGAAGCCGATTATAGAGGAGCTTTGAACCTAATTCACAGCAGTACATAGGATAACAAATTTCTAAATGAAGGAGTAGCGTCATGCACCCACCAAAGCATATCGTTTCGGCAGCTGCCGTTGTAGTCAATGATAATAACGAAATATTACTGATCAGAGGACCAAGAAGAGGCTGGGAAATGCCTGGAGGACAAGTAGAGATAGGAGAATCTTTGAGTCAGGCCGCAATACGAGAGACGAAGGAAGAATCAGGAATCGACATTGAAATTATTAATTTTTGCGGGATATTTCAGAATGTCGGGAACTCCATTTGTAATACATTATTTTTAGCAAAGCCCATCGGAGGCGAATTAACATGTTCACCGGAGAGCCTGGAATGTGGATTTTTCCCCATTGAAGAAGCGTTAGAGAAAGTACAATGGAAAGATTTTAGAAAAAGAATAGAGTATTGCTTGAAGCCCGAAACGCAGCCTTTTTGTATTGAATTTATGGATAATAACAATATTTGAACAATCCCCCCGCCTGACAATAATTTCAATATAGAGAATCAAACTTATTCGCAGCTTCAATCGTTATAGAGTTGATTCGTCAGTGAGATGATTGTCTAGAGAGGGAGAGAAAATGAAAACAACACAACGAGAACGAGACACAAAGCTAACTTGGTTGCTATTTGCAGTTTATATATTGCTGTTAACCTGGATTATCGTATTCAAAATGGCATTCTCAGCGCAGGATTTACCGGAGATCAGAAACATTAACCTTATTCCATTTGGTGAGTCGGTCATCGTTAACAATGAATTAGATATACAAGAGCTGCTATATAACATGATTGCTTTTGTTCCTGTTGGGATATATCTAAGCATGCTGACGAAGTGGTCATTTCTCAAAAGAGCAGCCACTATTGCAGCTATAAGTCTGGTATATGAACTGCTTCAATATTTGTTTGCCATTGGTGCAAGTGACATAACGGATCTAATCAACAATACGCTTGGTGGTGTTATTGGAATTGGGCTGTATCATTTACTGCTAAAGCTAGTCCGGACGAAGTTCAGAGCTGACAAGATTATTAACATCCTTGCGGCTGTTGGAACGATTGGCTTGATATTGTTTATGAGTTTGATTTTAATAGTGAATGGCTTTTAGAAGGATGAGGCTCTCGGGCCTAATTGAACCTTACAGGAACAATTAGAACTCGAGAGCCCTTGCTTTATAGGGATCACTTGTTGAATTAAAAGTTGTTTCAAGTAGATTTTGTTTGAACTAAATTTACAATTATTATATGATTTAGAATGCTGATGGAAATTTAAAGGGCTATAGAAATAACAGAAGAAGGTGAGGAAGCATATGGGTTCAAGGATCATGCACTTGATTATTGCCAATCGAATTGCAGAGAGCTTGTCCATTGAAGACCGGACGCTCTTCTTACTTGGAAGCGTGGCGCCTGATGCTGTGTCTCCGAAAGAATCATCCCATTTTTTCAAAGGCGAAGTACAGAATTATACAAGATTCATAGATTATAAAGGATTCTTACATAAATATAGCTCACAGGCGGAGCAACAGTATATATTAGGATATTTCACACATCTAATTGCGGATGATATCTGGCTCAGGGGATTTAACCTCTCATGGTTGAAAAACAGAATGGAAGCGGATCCAGATTTATACCCTATATATCATAAAGACTTTCAAACATTGAACGGGAAATTGTTAGAACACTATGGATTTACAAATATACTGAAGGAAATGCTCAGTGATGTTCCTGCCGTTATGGATTTGGAAGAAGTAACATCCAAGGACGTTGAGCACTTCCTCCCTTATGTACTAGGTGATATGGAATACGACAAAGACGAAGTCAACAAACAGCAGCTTCAAGTATTCACGATTGTTCAAATCTTGGGTTATATCGAAACATCGGTGGATATGGGACTGCTTCATTTAAAGCCAATGCTTGATGTGGTCTAATTTTAACCCCATAGAAAAATGCTGCGTGTTAAATATAATAAATAACAATGAGTAAAGGGGCAGTGCAATGTCCGAATATTATTGGGATACTCAAATCGAATACCTTAGAAATACGCGGTGGCTGTACTACAACGATGACTATCTAGAATTTCTGGTGCAAAAAGTGTGGAACATTCATAAGCCTGTAAATGTGGTCGATTACGGCTGCGGATATGGATACCTCGGTTTAAAGCTGCTGCCTTTATTGCCAGAAGGTTCGACCTATACCGGGATAGATAAAGGCCAGGATTTGATTAAGGAAGCAAAAGAATTATTCTCTCGCTTACCGTATACAACAGAATTTATCGTAGCTGACCTTGAAGAGCTGACTGTAAAAGGCAAGTATGATATTGCGATGAGTCACGCCTTTTTGTTACATATCGCTGAACCATCTATTATTCTTCAGAGGATGATCGATAGCGTAGTAGATTCGGGCAGGGTGATATGCTTTGAGCCTCATTGGATTTCAAATATGTCGAACTATTATTTCGAAGGGCAGGTACAATCCGATATCATACAGCTGGGGATACTTCAAAAGTTGTTTGAAGCAGACAGAAGAAGTAAGAGCAAAGACGGAAATATCGGCATGAGATTACCTGTACTTCTTAGCCAGCTAGGTTTACAGGACGTACAGTGCCGGGTCAGTGATCGGGTGAACTTTTTAGATCAGCATATGGATTTAGACATGAAGAATAAGCTTTTCGAAGCATTAAGTGCAGATGGATTAGGCCAAGATCCAGGTGATTACGAACAGGTTGAGATCAATCTGATAGAGAGAGGGTTGACAGCGGAAGAGGCAAGAAGGCAGTACGATGCTGAACGGTTATTCTCCAAACAATTTAATGATCAATCCTGGTTAACCTACGCACCCAACATGAAGATTTCCTTCGGGATTGTTAAGAGGTAGCAGTGTTGAACGCTGTGATCAGTAATAGGATAAAAAGATTTGGAGGGGCGAACGATGATGAATATGGATCAAATCTATCTAATCACCAGCATCCCTGGATATACTCCTCAGATCAGTCAGCTTATTTCCATGATGAATTATGTGAGATATACAACCTTAGAAGAAGTGAAGGGCTTATCGAAGGACCAGCTGGATTACCTGCTGGATACAGAGAGCAATTCCATAGGTGCTTTGTTATTACATGTTGCAGCTGTAGAATATGCGTATCAGGTCTCGACATATGAAAAAAGGTTTCTCAATGATGAGGAGCTATCCATTTGGGGTCCAGCACTTGAGTTAGGTTCGGCCGGGCAAGAACAGATCAGAGGGCATGAACTCACATTTTACCTTAACAAATTGGAAGAAGTAAGAAATAGAACACTCAATTATTTTAAGACCGTAAATGATGATTGGCTTCATCATGAGGAGCAATTCTGGTATGACAAACAAGCAAATTATTACTTTATGTGGTTCCACGTCTTTGAAGATGAAATCAATCATAGGGGACAAATCAGAATGATCAAAAAAAGAATGAAGGTATAACGATAAGTTAGCTACGCAGTTCATACAAGGAGGCTTATCCATGGACGAATTACAAGGTGTTCAGCGCCCGATGCATGCAGAACGAGTGAGTAAATGTGCTGCAGAATATGGCTTCACGGCATCGTGTGATGATCTAACAGGTAGCTTCCTTCGGATGTTAGCCGCAAATCGCAGGCAGAGCACCATTTTGGAATTAGGAACAGGTGTAGGTCACTCTACAGCTTGGCTTCTTGATGGAATGGATCAGGACAGCAGGCTGTATTCTGTTGAGATGGATGAGCAATGCTCGAATATTGCGAGGGAAGTGCTGGGGGATGATCCTCGGTTACATCTATTTGCTCAGGATGGCGGCGAATACATAGAACAACATAAATCCGAACAATATGATGTCATCTTCGCTGATACATGGCCAGGCAAGTTTTATCTGGTGGAAGAGGTGCTTGGTATGGTCAAGCCTGGAGGGCTGTATATCATTGATGATCTGAACCCGCAGCCGAATTGGCCTGAAGACCATGAGGATAAGGTATCCAAGCTAGTATCGTATCTGGAATCAAGAGAGGATTTCCATCTGTCTAAGCTCAATTGGTCAACAGGACTCATCTTGATGACGAAGAAGAGCTGACTAAGAGCAATCAATGACCTCGACCGATATCAAGCTATGTATAGTTAGAAGTTAATTCAGACTGGAGGCGGAGCAGTATGGAGAATAAAGAAACCTTCAATTATATCGTTAGTGAATACGAGAGGTTCAGACCCGCTTATCCCAAAGAAATGTTCGATGATATTGCTGATTATTGCAGCCTGAAACAAGACCAAAAGATCTTAGAAATCGGCTGTGGAACAGGCCAAGCGACTGGAGGCTTCTTGGATAAAGGCTTTACGGATATCACCTGTGTTGAGCTTGGTGACCAACTAGCACAGTTCACTGCAGAGAAATTCAAAGGGTATCCCTCAGTAAAAGTACTACATACCGCGTTTGAGGATTGGAATGGAGAGGGTTCACCTTTTGACCTCGCGATTTCGGGAACGGCCTTTCATTTCATTGAGCCTGAATTCGGATACCGGAGAGTGTGGGAGCTGCTTAAACATAACGGTTCAATGGCTTTCTTCTGGACGGTACATGTTCCGATGTACGATGACCTCCACCAGGAAATTCGTCTTCACTACCGCGAACTTGCTCCTCATTTGGATGACGCTGCGCTGCCTACTCCTGAGGAGATCATTGAAGACAGAAGAGTGATTACTGACAAGTCGGGGTTCTTTAACCATCTGCTTGTAAAAGAGTATAGGGAAATACATACACTCACCAGCTCCGCTTATGTATCCTTGCTGAATACAAACTCCAAGCACAGACAGCTTCCAAATCCCGTTAAAGATGAGTTGTTCCACCGTATTCAGGAGTCGGTTGACCGAGCAGGTGGTACAATTCATAAGGAGCATAGAGTTGCCTTATATTTAGCGGCAAAAGCTTAGCTGATTGTGAAAAGTATACAAGATGGTTTTTCTCTATTAAGGAGAGAAAGCCATCTTTTTTTTGCACTTCCGTATCTGAAGATCGAAGCGAGATTTATTCTAACCGTCAGTGCATTGGATCTTTGTTTCAGATTCATTTAAGCAACCCTTTATATACTCAGCCTTAGAATATATGTAAAGGGGACTTCTTATGAGAGCCGATCTGAAGCTTGGTCAAATACGGAAAAGAAAAGGGATGTTCATCTCCATAATGATTCTAATCATCGTGGGGGTTATATTATATGGACTTGCTGATCGCTATCTTATTGAGCACGTTGAGGTTGTGGTCACGGATGAGACAGCGGAGTCTAATCAAGCAGCTAGTACAGCCGAGTCTAATCAAGCAGCTAGTACAGCCGAGTCTAGCAATACCTCTGCATCCACTACTGAGGCGGAGTATGATGACTGGAATTATACGAGTGATGATATTCAGATTCAGATTGACCAGGTACAAACGGGTACGGGTGAGGACCAAATTACTTACTATGTTGCCGATGTGGTACTCAAAAATGCGGATCTCTTACGCACAGCATTCGCGAATGACAGCTTTGGAACGAATATTATCGAGAATACCTCGGATATTGCTTCAGGCAAAAATGCGATCTTCGCGATCAATGGAGACTACTATGGATTCCGAAGCGATGGAGTCATTATTCGCAATGGAACGCTCTATCGAGACAGCCCGGTGAGAGATGCGATGGTATTGTTTGCGGATGGCTCCATGCAGACGTATAACGAGACCGAAGTTTCTTCCTCTGAGCTGCTGGCTGACAGGGCAGTCCATACGCTCTCCTTTGGACCGATTCTCATACAGGACGGTGAGATCACGGGAGATTTTAGTCATGTCAAGATTGACAGCAATTTCGGCAACCGTTCCATTCAGGCTGCGAACCCGCGGACAGCGATCGGTATGATTGAACCGAATCATTATGTTTTTGTCGTGGTGGATGGGCGAAATAAAGGCTACAGTCGCGGAATGACGCTGGACGAGCTTGCACAGCTAATGGATAACCTCGGTGCAACAGAGGCTTATAATCTGGACGGCGGCGGCTCCTCTACGATGGTATTCATGGGCAGGGTCGTGAACAATCCTCAAGGTAAAAATGAAGAACGCGGGGTCAGCGATATCCTGTATGTAGCGGAGGGAGAATGAGATGACCATTCTAATTCCAGCCTATGAACCGGATGACCGCTTGCTTGATTTAATTATTCAGCTTCTAAGCTGTGAGCTGGGCCCAATTGTCGTTATCGACGATGGCAGTGGTCCGGCATACAGTAAGATTTTTACATTGGTAGAATCCCTAAGGTGTACCGTCCTCACGCATGAGACCAATCTGGGTAAAGGACGCGCATTAAAAACAGGCTTTGCGCATATTCAGAGAGCCGGACTCCCGGGCCCCATCATTACGGCCGACAGTGACGGTCAGCATCTTCCACATGATATACAGCGGATATATGAAGCCGTGCAGAAGCAGACAGTACCTGGCATGGTGCTCGGCAGCCGGCGCTTCAGCGGCAAGGTACCTCTCCGAAGCCGGTTCGGGAATACGGTCACGAGAGCTGTTTTTAAACTGACGACAGGAAATAAAGTATACGATACACAGACGGGACTGCGCGGATTTCCCTTATCCATGCTGAGCTGGCTCTCAGATCTCCCTGGCGAGCGATTCGAATATGAGATGAACATGCTGCTGACCGCGAACACAGCAGGCTATCCTATTACAGAGGAATATATAGATACGGTTTATTTGGATGAGAATAAATCTTCTCACTTTCGTCCTGTTGCCGATTCGCTGCGGATCTATTATCCGATTCTGCTGTTCAGCACTTCGTCGCTGATCTCTGCACTTCTTGATTTTGCGTTATTGTTCATCGTTCATTATTTCAGCAGCAGTCTATTATTATCGGTGGTCGTTGCAAGGCTGTGCAGTTCTGTATTCAACTATTCTATGAATCGAAGATATGTGTTCACGGGAGGCCATACGAAGAGAGTTTATCAATCTTTTCCCAAGTACTTTGCACTTGTCCTGCTCATATTGCTGCTGAATTATGGACTGTTGTACTTTTACAATGAAAAATTAATCATTCCGCTGCTTGCTGCGAAGATACTGACGGAGGTATCCATCTTTGTGTTCAGCTACTGGGCACAGCGCAGGTTCGTCTATTAATCAACCGATTAGCTTAAATGCTTGAGGAGATTGGTTGTGGAAAATGGATATTCCGTGTTTAATGAGAATGTGGGGATAAGCGTGCTGCTGGTCCTCTAAGCGCATAGGAACTTGTCCTATTGAAGTCGGGAGGAATAAAGATGGAAATATCGATTGTTCAGCACAATGGAGTTGAGGTTGCTATTGTAAGTGATATGGATGTATTAATTGAAGATGTTCAATCCGCCTTGGATCTTATGGCAACGGTGAAGTATGAGACAGGTTCGAGCCGAATTGTCCTGCATAAATCAGCAATAGCGGAGCCGTTTTTTGATCTGAAGACGAAGCTGGCCGGTGAGATCATGCAGAAGTTTGTAAATTACCAGACGACGATCGCGATCGTGGGTGATTTTTCAATCTATGAGAGCAAGAGTCTGAAGGACTTTATATATGAGAGCAATAAGGGCCGACATATCTTTTTCCTGGATCATGAGGAGCAGGCGGTTGAGAAATTAAGCAGGGTATAACATGCCACGCCAAAAAGATAGACTGCCAAGTGCAATTCATAATCGCAGATCTGAAATGTGGAGGAAGGGAGTAATGTCTTGAGCAAAGTACGGGTCATACCGGCGGGTTCGGCTGATGTCGAGAGGGTTAATTATATTTTTGAGAAGACCATACCGGATACGTTTGAAAAAGAAGGCATCGCCCATCTGGAAGAGGATCTTTCCGGGGAAATTGAGCTTAAGAAAAAGCTCCTTCAAAGGGCGCTTCAATCGGATGCTGCAGATACTCTTTTTCTCGCAGCGATGCAGGATGATGTGGTCGTAGGCACCATCTCGTATTCGCCTTGTGGAGAGGATATTAAAGTGTGCACCGAGCATGCACTGGATCATGTGGGTGAGCTCGGCAGTTTATATGTGCTCCCCAGTTATCAGGGGCAGGGGATAGGCTCTGCATTGATCAAGGCGCTGCTGACTCTACTGAATGAACAGGGAGTCGAACAGTTTTGTCTGGACAGCGGATATAAGCGGGCACAGCAGAAGTGGCTGCGAAAATTCGGCAAGCCGTATGCTGTTGTAGAGGATTACTGGGGACCTGGCTCCGTGCACATGGTATGGCTCTGTCAGGTGAACGATTTTATCGACAAGTAGTCTTAATCGAAGCAGGTGATGACATGTTGCTGGCATTATTGTTTATTTGTTCTATTTTATCTCTACTTTTTATTTTCAAATCGGAAGATGGACAGTATTGGTCTAAGCTAGCTCTTTTTGTGTTTGGGTATTCCTTGATCCTGAGTGTTTTTTTGCTGAACGACACTTGGAGCGGAGGACTTAGTTTTATATTAGAGCTCCTTCCAGCAAGCACTTATAATGAGAACGTAGAGCTTCTAATGGGGATATCAATAATTTCTCTGTTATGTTATTTTGGATTCAAGGCTTATAGAAAATAATGAAGCTTATGCAAAAAGGAGGTCCGATAGGGATCTCTTTTTTATAGCTTAAAAAATACTTAAGTACGTGTAGGAGCAGACAGATGAGCAAATATTTAATCGGTGTTGATCTCGGCGGGACTAATACGAAAGCAGCGATTTACTCGAAACAATTTGAGACAGTAACAGAGCTGAGCGTGGCGACGGAAGCTGCAAAAGGGCCAGCATATGTATTATCCAATATCGCAGAAACGGTGCAAAAACTGCTCGCTTCCGTAAATTTGTCGCAGGAGGATATTGAGGTTATGGGAATGGGAATTCCAGGACTACTGGATCCTCAAGCAGGGTTCTCTATTTTTTCGCCGAATTTTCCAGATTGGGAAAACATCCCGGTTGTGGATCGTATGAAGGAGCATTTCAATTTCCCTGTCTATATAGATAATGATGTACGTGTAAATCTATATGGAGAATGGCGTCATGGGGCAGGAGCAGGCTACCAGAACATCTTTCTGATTACACTGGGTACAGGGCTTGGATCTGGGATTGTCTGCGGTGGACAGGTTCTCTATGGCACGACCTCCAGCGCAGGTGAGATTGGACACATGAATATGTATAGAGAAGGACGTCCTTGCAAATGCGGCAGCTCAGGGTGTCTTGGCAGATATGCTTCGGCAGTCGGAATGGTGAATACGCTGCTTGAGAAGCTGGCTGCTGGTCAGCAGAGTATGATTCAGGATTGGGTACAGGGGGATTATACCCACATCACAGCCAAGATGATCTCAGATGCTTACGATCTGGAGGATCAGACCGCCAGGGAAGTAATGCAGGAGACAGGTGAAATTCTCGGGTTCGGTTTAGCTAACGTCATTAATCTATTTAATCCCGAGATTGTTATTGTTGGAGGAGGTATGTCTGCAGCAGGAGAGCGTTTGCTGGGGACGGTGAGAGAAACGGTTCATCGTCATGCGTTGAAGCTGTCGAGAGAAGCCTGCAGAATTGAACCAGCCCGGCTTGGTGGAAGAGCAGGAATGTTTGGCGCAGCAGCGTATGCATTAGATAGATTACAACACGGATAAAAAGGAGTATTGCGATGAGTCAATATCTGCTCGATATTCGTTGGGAAGAAAAGAATGACAAGGTAGATGTTCTGCTTAAGCCAGGCAGTTCTCCCGAGATGACGGCGTTAGAAGCGGGTCTTGAAGCCCAAGTCTTCCAGATCGTGCCCGATGAAGAGGAAAACAGCCTTGTGCTCAAAATATGGAATCGCGATTCCAGACCGGATATCCGGCGCCAATATAAACTGCTTGAGCTTCTGCATAGCTATGGGATGCCCGTGTCCAGGCCGCTTGGCTGGGGTTATGATCTGAACGGCAATCAGGTTCTGCTTACTCCTTATGATGGAGCACCGGTTACCCGATTGGGTGCAGCGGTTGTTCGTAAGCTCGCCAAAATGTTGACCGATATACATAAGCTGCCGGTAGATACGGAGTTCGGCGACTTATTGCCGGAATACGATTTTATGTTCTATTTCTATCCGGCAATCGATCAGCATGAGGATATCAAGCGGCTGCTGATGCCGCTGCTGGAGCGTGCAAATCTCAATCATCATAGTGTGATTCACGGTGATTTTAATCTCGGCAATGTTTTGGAGCAGGAAGGTCAATACAAGATCATCGATTGGACCAATGGGCAGCTGGGAGATGCAAGATATGATATCGCCTGGTCTGTCATTGTTATGCGGATATTTGCAGGAGAACGGAATGCAGCCGTGTATCGAGCCGCTTGTTTATCTGCAACCGCTTATACGGATGAAGAGCTGGAGCTGTTTGAAGCGATTGCGACACTCAGAGGAGTGCTGCTCAGCAGAGGGAGCGATCTTTTAAAAGGAAAGGACATGTTGAAGCGGGTCAGAAACATACTAAATGAAAACAAGTACCTGACAGCGGATGTTATTGTGTGATATAAGCAACTATGATAAAGAGAGCCAAAATCTGTAAGAGTTTAACGAATTGTTAACCTAGCTTTACAGTGTCTGGCTCTCTTTTTGAAGTTTATACGATCAGAGATTTTCTACTTCCAATTTTCCGCAATAAATTCATCACGGCCTGATTTCTCACGGTCTTCCTTATAATGCTTCTGATTCTTCTTATGGAAGTCCTGATGATATTCTTCGGCAGGGTAGAATGTAGCCGCTGGCAGGATCTCAGTGACAATCGGTTTATCAAACCGCCCGCTTTCTGCTACCTCTTTTTTGGAAGCCAGAGCAAGCTCTCGCTGATGCTCATTATGATAAAAAACTGCTGTCTTATACTGACTGCCGCGATCTTGAAATTGCCCGCCTTCGTCTGTCGGATCAATCTGAGGCCAGAACAACTCCAGCAGCTTCTCGTATGGAAACAGCTCTGGATCAAAAGTAATTTCGACGACTTCATAGTGACCTGTCGTTCCGGTCTTGACCTGTTCATATGTGGGATTCTCTACAGTACCCCCTGTGTAACCTGATACGATACCGTGGATGCCAGGCAGCTCCTCAAATGGAGTAACCATGCACCAGAAGCATCCGCCTGCAAATGTCGCTTTTTCCATGTGTCCAACCTCTTTCAGTAAGTCTACTAATGTATAGTTGTCCTTCAGTATACCAAAATTCCTTCCGCTGGGGACAGATATGTTCGCAATTCTAATTCATTATTCAAGTAGGTGTTTGTATTTATTTTCCATCTATGTTAGCTTTTTAGTATAACCAACCTCGTTGGTTGGTATTATCTAGCTGGAGGGATGAACTTGAGCCGTATCGCCAAAAACCTTACCGAGCTTATCGGAAATACACCTCTCTTAGAATTAAGTCATTTTTCAAAAGTCCAACAAATTGAATCTACTATGTATGCCAAGCTAGAGTACTTTAATCCAGCAGGAAGTGTCAAAGATAGAATTGGCTATGCCATGATTAAAGATGCGGAGGAACGCGGGCTTATTACACAGGATTCAATTCTTATCGAACCGACCAGCGGCAATACTGGTGTGGGATTGGCATTTGCTGCAGCTGCCCTAGGATATAAATTGATAATTACGCTTCCGGAGAGCTTTAGTATAGAGCGTCGTAAGCTGCTTACTGCATTAGGAGCTGAATTAATACTTACACCGGCACAAGAGGGAATGGCTGGAGCAATCAAGAAGGCCGAGGAACTAGCTGCAGAAACACCTGGCTCCTATATACCTCAGCAATTCAAGAACCCAGCTAATCCAGCAATACATAAACAGACGACAGCTGAAGAAATATGGAGAGATACAGAAGGCAACATTGATATCTTCGTTGCGGGTGTAGGTACTGGAGGTACCATCTCCGGGGTTGGTGAATTTCTGAAGAATAAGAACAAGAGCATTCAGGTCGTTGCTGTGGAGCCTTATGATTCTCCAGTGCTGTCAGGCGGCAAAAAGGGACTGCATTCCATACAAGGCATTGGTGCCGGATTTATTCCAGACAACTTTAACCGATCTGTCATTGATGAGATTGTCACGGTTAGAAATGATGAAGCGATGCAAGTTTCTAGGCTGCTAGCTAGAAGTGAAGGGCTTCTTGTGGGTATATCCTCTGGGGCAGCAGTGTCTGCTGCATTAACCCTTGCAAAGAGGCCTGAGAATAAAGGGAAGGCGATAGTCGTCATTCTCCCTGATACAGGTGAGAGATATTTATCTACCGCCTTATATCCAGATGTATAACACACTAAAATGAAAGGGGCTGCCTTCATGAGACCCGTTGTTGGAATCCTGGGAACGATTCATAATGAGAGCCTGAGAGAGCAGTATCATTGTTCTCTTGATCTATATCGAGAAATGATCCATCGCTTTAAGCCTGACCTGATCTGCGGTGAAGTTCATCCTGACAGTTGGCAGAAGTATTTGAATAACAAGCATGAGCAGGGATACTGGGGCGAGCCAGCGAGTGAGTACTGGGAGCTAATCTTTCCTTATTGTGAGGAGCATGGGGTAGAGTTTGTGCCTATTGACTGGTTTGAGCTGGATGTATGGAATGATTTTGATCCTTTTGTGCCTTTTCCAGAAGAGAAACGTCAAGAGCTTGAGAAGCTGGATGATGAATGGTTCCAAATGCAGATGGATACTTGGTCATATGGCAATATTCCATTTAACTCCGCAGAATTTGATCAAGTAACGAAGCAAAAATATGAATGGATGTATGAGGTTAATCCGACAGCAGTGAATTTTAGATGGATCGTCAGGAATCAGATTATGATTCGGCGGGCAAAGAATGCGATCAAGGCAAATCCGCAACGAAAAATACTATGTGTCGTTGGCGCAGACCATAATTATCTTTTTCATGAAGGGCTGAAGAGTGAGCAAATTCTTCTTCAATATCCGCTATAGGAGGGGTAGGAGAGTAGAAAAAATGAGATGTTTTACGGTGGATTTATACAACGAAATGCAGGTAAGAGGCTGCATGGGAAGTTACTTCGAATCGGAGGAACAGCGCCAAGAGGAGATGCAATGGCTAGCTGCAGAAGGCAGGGACTTCTATCAGGAGTCACGAGACCGATTTGAATGGCTGCGCCCTCATATGCTGCAATTCTTGCCTGATCACTTGTTAAAGTACGTATATGACGAGAGCATTATGGATTGCTATATACATAGCCCGGAGATGAAGGCAGAGATCGGCGCATGGAAGAAGGAGTGGGACCATAAATGGAAAACAATCTGCGACAGATACTGGGAACACTACAACTCCATACAAGAGCAGCTGCCAGCAGAGGTTCGAAGATTAGATAAGGAATTTCACTTGCATGATGCTAGAATTATAGATGTAAGGACGGATCATCAACAGGCAGATATTCTTCTTGACGTCGTCGGATACTCTAAGCACCAGTACCAATTATGCTTTACCGGAGTGAAGGTGTTTAATAACTACCCGGGGATTATGAAGGATGTCTTGCTATACCCTGAAATTGATATAACTGAAGGAGGTTTATTTGAGATTCGAATACTGATGAACAGCATGAATATTTTTCACATTATAGCCAGCGATTTGAGTATTGAGATCATACCTGTGCAGACAAATAGCTGAACACATATGTATTCACGAAAGGAAACATTTATGGAACAAGTCATGATTTCTTCATACAACGCAGAGTGGAAGCAGGACTACGAGCATGAACAGAAGAAAATACGATATAGCTTCGAAAGTCTTCCTGTCTTCATTGAACATATCGGCAGCACCGCTGTTCCTGGTATGGACTCCAAGCCTACCATTGATATGATGGCCGGGGTAGAAGAGCTTAGTCTCGTGAATGAGACAATTATTCAGCGTTTGGACGAGATCGGATATGAATATGTACATAAGCCTGAA
>NZ_BBIW01000007.1 GCF_000732325.1 Paenibacillus sp. TCA20 | reverse complement strand
CCCTTAGGGTTATTTTTTGCCCTTTACAGTATTTTTTAAATATTAGGGCCCTTAGCTCAGCTGGTTAGAGCGCACCCCTGATAAGGGTGAGGTCGGTGGTTCGAGTCCACTAGGGCCCACCATTTAACTTAACATTTCTGTATTCTGGGGCCATAGCTCAGCTGGGAGAGCGCCTGCCTTGCAAGCAGGAGGTCAGCGGTTCGATCCCGCTTGGCTCCACCATTGTTCCCTGATAGCTCAGTTGGTAGAGCACTCGACTGTTAATCGAGTTGTCACAGGTTCGAGTCCTGTTCGGGGAGTCCAATATCCTGAGAGCATTCATTTGCTCTCGGGGACTTAGCTCTCACGGAGAAGTGTCCGAGCTGGCCGAAGGAGCACGATTGGAAATCGTGTAGGCGTCACAAGCGTCTCGAGGGTTCGAATCCCTCTTTCTCCGCCACTAAACATATTGGACAAGCATTACTTTTATCAAGGCCCGTTGGTCAAGGGGTTAAGACACCTCCCTTTCACGGAGGTAACAGGGGTTCGAATCCCCTACGGGTCACTTTAATTTATTCTTTATATAATGGAGACTTAGCTCAGCTGGGAGAGCATCTGCCTTACAAGCAGAGGGTCGGGGGTTCGATCCCCTCAGTCTCCATTCTTAATATCGCGGGGTGGAGCAGCTCGGTAGCTCGTCGGGCTCATAACCCGAAGGTCGCAGGTTCAAATCCTGCCCCCGCAATTGAATTATATGGAACTGTGGTGTAGAGGCCTAACATGCCTGCCTGTCACGCAGGAGATCGCGGGTTCGAATCCCGTCAGTTCCGCCATTTAATTGTTTACTTCTGATTTGGAATACAGTTTTGGTAATCAATTCGCCGGTGTAGCTCAACTGGTAGAGCAACTGACTTGTAATCAGTAGGTTGGGGGTTCAAGTCCTCTCGCCGGCACCATAGTTTCATATGGAGGATTAGCGAAGTGGCCAAACGCATCAGACTGTAAATCTGCTCCCGTAAGGGTTCGGTGGTTCGAATCCATCATCCTCCACCAGTTTTTTAAAAAATATGGCGGTCGTGGCGAAGGGGTTAACGCACCGGATTGTGGCTCCGGCACTCGTGGGTTCAAGTCCCATCGATCGCCCCATTATTTACTCCTTATCACTGTTGGGGATTAGCCAAGCGGTAAGGCAACGGACTTTGACTCCGTCATGCATAGGTTCGAATCCTATATCCCCAGCCATTTTAATGAGAGCCATTAGCTCAGTTGGTAGAGCACCTGACTTTTAATCAGGGTGTCGAAGGTTCGAGTCCTTCATGGCTCACTTTTTTAAATAACATATGCGGTCGTGGCGGAATTGGCAGACGCGCTAGATTCAGGTTCTAGTGGTGTAACAGCCGTGGAGGTTCGAGTCCTCTCGACCGCACCATATGTTTTGCGGAAGTGGCTCAGCGGTAGAGCATCGCCTTGCCAAGGCGAGGGTCGCGGGTTCGATTCCCGTCTTCCGCTCCATAATACGCGCCCTTAGCTCAGCTGGATAGAGCGTTTGACTACGAATCAAAAGGTCGGGAGTTCGAATCTCTCAGGGCGCGCCACTTTTATGAAATGATAACAGGCCATTATCATTCTTAATCTGTGTAACGGGATGTAGCTCAGCTTGGTAGAGCACCTGGTTTGGGACCAGGGGGTCGCATGTTCAAATCGTGTCATCCCGATTTCATATATTTTGCGGGTGTAGTTCAATGGTAGAACTCCAGCCTTCCAAGCTGGTAGCGTGGGTTCGATTCCCATCACCCGCTTACTTAAAAGGAGCCTTTCGCTTTATGCGGAAGGCTTTTTTGTGCATAGCATTAGAATATATTAGAAAATAAATTAACTAGTCGGAGCTAGGAGCAAGCTATCGCATAGATAACCATAAACCTTATCCCCGATGTGGAACACACACAAGGCATTGGATAGTGTACGAAGCGGGGATAAGGTAGTGAGGCCAGAGATTTGTGAGTCTTAAACAATTCAGGTCTGTTTCACTATGATACTGCGATGGTTTATTACTGCTCATAATTACTATTCACCAGGAGACTCACAAAGTTTTGTACAGACCAATGAGCTTCTGAGCAGCTTTGCTAAGGTAGTGCTGTTTGAGCCAAATGACAGCCGAACTAGACGTTTCCTGAGGTCCCGCAATTTGATAAGTGAGGATCTGTTCGCCTTTATATCGATGTAAGGAGCTTCTAGGAAGGATCGAAGAGCCGAACCCTGAAGCGACGAGTTCAACGAGCATTCCAATATCAGAGCATTCTCCTATGATTACAGGCGACAGGCCTCGACTGTGAAACTGATCCAGGATCAAGTGATATAAGCCCAGTCCTTCTGTACTTGGCAGGATTAATGGATACTGTGACACCCTCTCATAAGGGATGGAAACCACGGATTCATGGTTTAACGGATCTGCGTTTGCTTGATGAGCTCCCGTAACAAAATATAGAGGCTCCGTGCCAAGTACTTCATAGTCAAAATCCTCTAGTGCGATGGGAAGGCGTATAATGGCTAGATCAAGTACCCTTTCTTTGATTAGCTTAGCAAGTGTATTGGTTTCGTTCTGTTGAATTTTAAAGGTAACTTTCGGATAGAGGGTGCGAAAAGTACTCAGTACCTTCGGCAGCTTCTCATCAGACAGTGTATTGATGCCAATAGATAATTTTCCTCTGACCCCAAGACCCGATTCCTGTACCTCTGCTGTGGCTTCTTCCATCAAGCGGGTGATGGTTAACGCATGCTCATATAGCGTCTTGCCTGAGGCAGTAAGCTCTAATTGTCTCCCGTTTCGATAGAACAAAGGGACACCGAGTTCTGTTTCCATCAGCTTCAGCTGCTGGCTCAGTGGAGGCTGTGACATATGAAGTCTATGCGCTGCTGAGGTAACCTGCAATTCTTCGGCCAAGGCAATAAAATAACGTAGCTGCTTAATATCCATCCACTAAACTCCTCATCCTTATCTATATGATAATCCTATACTTTAGCAAGGTTTTAAATATTTTTAATATAGTATGTCCCATGATACCATAAAAACATAGCACAGTGGTGGAGGGATGATGTGAGGTTATTACAGGCTTCCTTATCAATATTAGTTATGATGATGTTGATCTCAGGCTGTGCAATGGATGGCAATTCAGAAAAATCTCAGCAAGAGGCACAACCTGTTTCTGATACACAAGCAGATCAATCTATGAATTCGGGCACATCTGATCGCGCCATTGAATCTGAGGTTTCTTTCAACGCAGGAGCACAGCAAAATAACAATAAGAATCATCGTCAGGAGGATGATCAAGTGAACTCTATGGATTTTGTAAATGCAGCAGAGCTTGGAGATACCGACAAGGTTCTTACCATGCTGGAGCAAGGTATTGATATTAATGTTACGGATGATCGAGGAAGAACGGCGATCCTTGCAGCGACATATGGAAATAAGCCTGATACGGTAGAGGCTCTTATCCAGAAAGGGGCAGACTTGAACCTGCGAGATCAGCGTAGTGACAACGCTCTTCTCTATGCCGGAGCTGAAGGCAGACCAGAGATTGTGAAACTGATGGTTGAAGCAGGTGCAGACACAACACTAACGAACCGGTTCGGAGGCACGGCATTAATACCTGCGGCAGATCGAGGTCATGTCCAGATTGTCGAGTATCTGCTTAAGCATTCGGATGTAGATATTGATCATATCAACAATCTCGGATGGACCGCGCTGTTAGAGGCGGTTATTTTAGGAGATGGCGGAGAACGGCACACTCAAATTGTGAAGCTGCTCGTTGAACATGGGGCGGATGTAAACCTGGCTGATGGACAAGGTGTAACGCCCCTGGCGCATGCGAAGAGCCGAGATTTTAAAGACATGATTACAATCCTGGAGAAGGCTGGTGCTAAGTAATAGGACCAATGATTGCAAAGTACAGGAGAAACAGATTATCAAGGAACTGGATATATTGAAAATTTGAAAGCTGGTTTTAATAATGAGTACCGATAAGAAACCCATAACGAAATGTGAAATGAAAGATAAAGAGAAGCATCTAAACAAAGGTTTGAATACGAAGCTGGATAAGATCGCAGAAAAAAACGAAGTCGAACTTGAGAAGAATCAGACAACGAGTGCGGAGTTAAGGTCAATGATTACAATTTCTGAACTACGCCAGAAAGGATCTGGTGTTGAGCTCAGACCGAGCTATTTACTCCAGGAGCTCAAATCGAGATTCTCATTGAATGTGCTGCTTGCCGGTGTGCAGTGGCTTTTCTTTTTGTTTACGAATACCGTGATGGTGCCGCTATCAATTGGTCATGCGTTAGGGCTACCGCCTGAAGAAATAGCTGCTTCGATGCAGCGTTCTTTTATTTTGACGGGGCTGCTATGTATCGTCCAGGTGATATGGGGACACCGATATGCGCTCATGGATGGACCTGCCGGCGTGTGGTGGGGAGTGGTGCTTAGTATTTGTGCGTCTGCTCCTGCAATGGGAATGGATCTTGCAACAGTAGGGTCGAGTTTGATGAGCGGATTTATTTTGTCCAGTGTGATGGTCATTATTTTGGCGATGTGCGGCTTTATCCGCATCCTGCAGCGAGTGTTTACTCCGATCGTCATGGGCGTGTATCTGTTGCTGCTTACGTTTCAGTTGGCTAATACGTTCTTCAAAGGCATGATCGGCTATGATCAGAGCGGTACATGGAATCTGCCCCTGGCCGGACTATCGCTAGTCATTATTCTGGTGGTCGCTGTTATTCATCTCAAAGGCAGAGGGAAATGGGGACAGTTCTCGCTCCTTGGAGGAATTGTGTTTGGCTGGATAGCCTATGCGGTGTTGTTTGGTCAAAATTCAGGATCGGCTGCATCTGCTGCTTCTACAGGGGGCTCAGCTGGTAGTGCTTTACTATGGCAGTGGATGCCCTGGGGTAATTTTGGGTTAGAGCCAGGGATTATAATGGTTGGGCTGCTTGCCGGGCTTGTGAACATGACGAATACGTTAACGAGCCTAACCGCTGCAGGGAAATTATTCAATCGAACAGCAACACCGGGGCAATACAAAAGAGCGTTTATATTCACCAATGTATTCTCGGTGCTCGGAGGATGCCTGGGATTGATTCCTTTTGGCACGTTTGCGTCCTCGATCGGATTTCTGGAAAATACAAAGGTTCTCCGGCGTGCGGCTCTACTAGCTGGATCCCTGATGTTTATTATCGTCGGGGTGTTTCCTTCGTTAAGCGGATGGCTGGCTCAGCTGCCCTTAACGGTTGGAAATGCAGTACTGTTTGCCGCGTATCTCCAAATGTTCGGTACGGCCATTCGAACGTTCCAAGGCGCGGTATTTAATCCGAAGACCATCTATCGGGTGGCGCTGCCTGTACTTGTTGGAATAAGCATCATGAACATACCGATTTCTGCTTTTAGAGACTTTCCTCCGCTGCTCACCCCGTTGTTGTCCAATGGACTTGTAATGGGTGTGGTGCTTGTCATTATTTTAGAGAATATGGTCGGATGGGATAAATATGAAACGGCCAAGTTAAAAAATAATATGGGATAAGATAAGAAGCTACGAATTACATGCCGGCTTTAGAGAGGATGGCAGTGTGTCGTAGCTTCTTTTTTAATTCATAAATTTAGCTCGAGTGGACTTCACTGATGGCGCGTTTCGCCAGCATCTGATAAACGGCGTCGTCCATCGGCGGATTATGGAGTCCGAATCTTACATCACGATACATGCGTGAGAGCGGGTGGGAGCTGGCCAGACTGTGAACTCCGACAATCCGCATGGCTGTATCTACAATAGAGAGTGCATTCTGAACGGCAAAGGTCTTGGCTGCGCCAAGATCGGGAGCGATTCCGGCCAAGTCGCTGTCTGTCAAAGGCCGCTCCAGCTGCTCCCATCTAGCCGCTACACTGTACAAAAAATGACGGGCTGTCGTCAGCTCCATCTCGAGCTGCCCAATCTTATGCTGAATGTGAGGCAGCTCGATAATGGGATGGGTCAGGCTATTCGGCTGATATGCCGCAGCGAAACGAAGCGCTTCTCTCCTTGCCCCCTGGGCGATCCCAAGATATACGGCTGGAATGTTAAGCAAGTAGGCGTTGGGACGAATGGATTTCTTCCCTGCAGGGCGTCTTCGAACCAGCGCATTTTCAGGCAGTTGCACTTGGTTTAGCACAAGATCATGGCTGACCGTCCCGCGCATGCCTGTCATGTTCCAGGTGGGCTCAATACTTACACCTGGCATATCTTTATGAACCAGATATTCACCAACTTCACCAGTAACCGAATCTGTGGCCGATACGACATAATAATGAAGTGCCGTTGATAGCGACGTAAATGTCTTCCGCCCTGTCAGCACATAGCCATTGCCATCCGAAGTCTTCTCTGCAGAGGTCTGCGGCTTCCCTCCACGTGAAGGACTTCCCGTCGCCTTTTCCGAATCTGCTGCATTAACCAAGGCGCCTTCCGATATAACGGCTCTGCATAAAGCATGGAAGGACGCTTCATCCCATAGCTGGTTCTGTCCTACGTTGAATACCGTAATATGATGCCATCCAATGGCGAGAGCTGTTGCGGCATCCACCATGGCGATACGCTCCTGACACTGCAGAAAATCGGAGAGAGATACGCCCAGCCCTCCATACTCCTTGGGAACAGAATAGGTGTGGTAGCCTGCTGCCAGCAGGTCTCCAATCAGTGCGTAGTTCAGCTCATTCTGCTCATCTGCTCTTGCTGCACTATCCATATGCTGTTCAGCTATGCTTCCGATGATCTCAATATGATCCTTCTGTGGTTTATTAAACACGAGTGACACCTCTATTCGGTTGGTCTGACCTAAAATTAATGTCTATAGCTTGAGTGCCATCTTCTGTATATGATTGAGCATGCCTGTCATATCCATTCCGGCATGGTTGCCGAGCAGGATGATCGTTATGCCGTTATCCAGATTACGCGAAATACCTGTAGAGTAGCCTGTACCACTGCCGTTATGGAATACGACCGTGCCTTCATCTGTTTCACTGACCATCCAGCCGTATCCATAGTTTCGATCAGAGTATTGCGTGTACATGGTCTCTTGAATTTCCTCGGACAGCACTTTGTTTCCCCGTAGAGCCTGATCCCATTTCAGCAGATCATCAACTGTAGAATACAGTGTACCGGTTCCGGATTGGGAAACATAATAGCTGGCCTCGGCCCATGTACCCTTCTGATCCGTATAGCCTTTCATTGTTTTGGTAGAAGGGGTTGCCGTACCTGTATTCTTCATGCCAATCGGCTTAAAGAATTGCTCTTGAAGATATGCGCCGTACTCTTTGCCCGACACACGCTCCAATATAGCAGCAAGTAAAATGTATCCGTTATTGCTGTAACGGTATTCAGCACCCGGTTCTGCCATCAGCTTCTTCGTACGAATCTCCGCAAGTGTATCCTCCATAGTAATCCCTTCCTCACGCGTAAAATTGGAAGGAAGCCCGGAAGTATGTGAGAGCAGCATATGAATGGTAATCTCATTACCGCGGTCAATGCCGGATACGTATTTGGAAACAGGGTCTTCAAGCGAAATATTTCCCTGCTGAACCTGCTGCATGATGGCTGCGGCTGTAAAGCCTTTGGTGATGGAGGCAATGCGTGATTTTTGATCCGGGCGAACAAGGGAATTGATATCCGATAATCCGTAGCCTTTTCTCAATTGAATGTCTCCATTACTCGCCACAAGCGCTATGCCTGAGTATTTGGTCTCCTTAAGATACTGATCGATTGCAGCTGAATCACTACTCATGATCGTCGACGAATCTGATTGCAGGGTGATGATCATCTGGGAAGAGGTATTCGTTAACTGCAGCCCTGCTTTCATCGCATCCGAGAGGGTACGCAGCGGAATCATAAGTGTGCCGCTCATATTCTTCGATGGAGCAGGGAGCATGAGCCGATCGTCATTGATTTGAATGACGTTGGTTCCCGCACGGTGTGTAATGGTATCGCCATGATTATAAATTTCCACCGTTTGTTTGGCTTGGTTCCATTTCACTTGCCCGCCGAGAGCAGCGGCCGCCTGTCTAAGGGGAGCATAGGTCGTTCCCTTCTCAACAAAAGGGGCGTATTCCCACGTGACAGACTCGCTGTCGACTGTAATGGAAGCCGGCTTGGTCGTGGCGGCAGCTGCGGAAGCAGCCTGAACCGGCGATATGCCTACTGACGGTGATAGTAATGCAGAGGTAACAAGTATGGCTGATAAAATTCGATTAAACATCGATTTCTTATGAACATATGTGCTGAATATAGACATGTTGTAAGTAAGCCTCCAATTCTGATTATGACCTTATGTAATGGATATAACCACACTGGTTTCATTTTATAGGATTGAAAGTTGGTAAACAACCCATATAATGGGGCATTAATTTAATAACTCCTCCATTAAAAACGCTGCTCGAAAGCGCAGGCTGTTGGCAGGCAGGCGCAGGGAGCGGCCTGTCAGCTGCTCACATTTGTCCAGTCGGTAAATCACCGTATTCCGGTGAAGGTACAATTGCTTGGCCGTATCGGCAATATGGCAGTGATTATCTAAAAAACTCCGCAGCGTCTTCAATAGCTCTCCGCGTTCCTTGTCCTCCAGAAAGAGCAGGTGTGCGAACGTTTCTTTGATAAACTCCTGCAGATCCTCCTGCGGAAGCATCCGCAACAGGTCAGATAACTCCTTGACATGATAGAACTGCACGTAGCGCTGCTGCTGGCTGTGCTGGCCCGTCTGCAATGCATCAAGTGCTTCCTGGTAAGCTCGCGGCAGTTGGGACAGCTCATCTGCGGTATTGCTGACGCCGACGGACAGCGATACTTCATGCTGGGACCAGAGCGAATGAATCATCTGCTGCAGGCGTGACGCGAGAAGACGTTCAGGCAGCTGGTGCTCGTCAAGGGCAGCTTCCTCAAGGGTATGCACTGGAAGCAGCATGACGACGGCGTCATTTTTGGAAAAAAGAATGAATGAGAAGTCGCTTGCCTTGGATTCCCCTTTAACGAGCTCATACAGATCCTCCTTCATTGAAGCTGTGCGCCCCCCGATGGAGTCATTCGGCAGCATTGGTGAATAGGAGCTGAAGCTATTGCGGCTGCGGAGAGGTGCATCCTTCTTCAGCACAACACAGTAATAGGAGCGCTGCTCGCTGAGTCCATATCTGCGCCCGCGGTGAATCAGGTCCTGCTTATCTGAGATCAGTCCATCCACAAGGTCGCCGAAGAAGTCGTTCTTGTAGCGGCGGGAGCGTTCCTTGACAGCCTGGCGCTTCAGTAGATCGAAGCTGATCACGTTCGCTGCCTGTTCGAGGGTCAGCAAGGAGAGCGTACTGACAGGATACTGGTTCGTAAAGGACAGCAGGTATCCTTGGGACTGATCCGTCTGGATCGGATATTGGAGCAAATAGGAAAAAGGAACAGCACTGCTGGGTGGCAGCGGAATGCTGGGAGAGCGGGCTTCATGCAGTATCGACGGCAGCCAGTTCGAGATATTTTGCAGGAGCGAGGAATAGGCAGTTCCAAATCCGGATGATGTAGCGAAAGGCTCCAAGCTGCGGTTTACAAGCAGTACAGGATAGGAGAGGAGCCTTGCGAGCTCCTCCAGAATTGTTTGGAGGCTTTTGCCTTCCAGAAGAATGTCGGAAAAGTAACGATGGCTCTCAAGCGCATATCGCATCTCCTCTGTTCGGGATTCCATAATGCGGGCCAGCAGCTGATGCAGCGCTTCGGAGAGAGCGCAGTCGAGCGACAGCTCCAGCAGTGGAAATTGAAGACGGTCGGCGGCCTCCTTGGCTTCTTCAGGAATGTGATCAAGATACCGCTTTGTCTTAATGCCAAGTCCGGCACAGCCCAGCTCAGCCATCCTCGTGACCAGCTGCGTCAATATCTCAGGCTTGTCTTTGATGGCATATCCGGTAGTAAGGAGGAGCTCATTAGGCTTTAAGTATTCGAAGATGTCGGGAGAGTCCATCATATTGACCGAGTATACAGCACGGTAAAGTCCCTCGCGGCCGGCGGTTACCCGGGAGCTGGCGAGCATGGGAATGTCGAGCAGATCGGATATTTTCATGAGGTTACCTCCAAAGGTATCAAATATATAAAATTGTACAGCTCAATCAGAGTTCAATCCGGTGAAAAGGAAAGGGCCTTGAGTGAAGATGGTTACTTCAAGAAAGCTTGGGAGGCGAAGAGAATACTTTTTTTGGGTATATGTGTCAGGTATGCGTTAGGTTTTTTCTAGAAAATAGTTATCTTAACCAATGATTTAAAATGTTTTAGTCTACTATAGCCAATGACAATGAAATATTCAATCCTTTATGATGAGATCAATTCACAGAAATGTAATAAATACTAACATAAGGCGGGAAGTGATCAGCATTAGTACAACGCTTATATATAACGGCACGATTCTTACGATGAATGTGGACAATGAAGTGTATTCTCCGGGCTATGTATACATCCAGCATGACCAGATTGTAGAGACAGGAGCATGGCCTATGGAGGAAGGGAGCATCCGTCATCTGCTGGAGGCAGATCGGAAAATAGATGCCGGGGGCAAAGCGGTCATTCCTGGTCTGATTAACGGACACACGCATCTATTTCAGACCTTTCTTCGCGGCGTGTCAGATGACCATCCCTTGTCCGAGTGGCTGCGGCAGGTGATATGGCCGGGATCGCTTGCCATGGAAGCCGAGGATTTTTATTTGGCTGCACTGATTGGATGTATTGAAAATTTAAAGTCAGGCGCTACATACATCATGGATCACCATTACATCCATACCTACGAGGAGAACACGGAGAATGTACTCCGGGCCATGGTGGAATCAGGGATCCGCGGGCATCTGGCTCGCGGGGGAGTGGATCTGAGCTACGAGCCGAGGCTGAGAGAAGAAGAGGACGTCATCTTCGAGCGTACAGCAGCGCTGCTCGACCGCTGGCAGGGGGAAGGAACAGGACGTATCGAGATTGCTATGGGTCCATTAAATCTGTACGGATGCTCCAGACCATTCCTTGAACGGGCGGCCAGATTCAGCTTGGACCGGAACTTGATCACGCATATTCATGTCGCCGAAACGAGCGATCAGATTGACAATACGCTGTCCCGGTTTGGACTTCGGAATCTGGAGCTGGTCGAAGCGGTCGGCATGCTCGGTCCAAGGACTCAGGTGGTGCACGGAATATGGCTCGATGATGGCGAGCTTGAACTCCTTGCTAAGCACCAGGCATCCATTATTCATTGTCCAGTATCAAATATGTATCTTGCCTCCGGCGTTGCAAGGGTGCCTGAAATGCGAAAGGCAGGCATTAATGTTGCGCTGGGTACGGATGGACCGGGCAGTAACAACTGTCAGGATAATCTTGAAGTGCTGAAGTTCACGGCATGTCTGCATAAAGTGCATCATCTGGATTCCACAATGCTCCCTCCAATGGAGGTGCTCGAAATGGGTACACGCGGCGGAGCCAAGGCGATGGGCAGAGAGAAGGATTTGGGCTCGCTAGAGCCTGGGAAGAAGGCGGATATCGTCATTATTGATATGCAAAAAGCCCATATTGCACCGATTCACCGTTATTCCTCTGCACTTGTTTACAACGCCAATGGGAACGATGTACATACGGTGTTTGTGAATGGACAGATTGTTGTGGAAGCCGGACGCTGTACGCTCGTTGATGAGGAGGAGATCATCAGGCGGGCACAAGCAAGGGTGGATCGGCTAAGGGAGAAGCTGATGAACCGTTATCCTGCTTATAGTGTTCGCAGCTAAATACGTCTTCTTATAGAAGGAGGGGATGAGATGACACAGCGAAGGTGGGTGACCAGAATCGTAGAGTGGGGGATGGAGGTTATCTTCTATGCATTTGCCATTCTGCTGGCTCTGGTTGCAGGCGGGCTCGTGATGGCTGCGGCGAGCGTATCACCGCTCGAAGCATACGGGCTGATCTGGCAGGGAGCAGCGGGCAGTGTGAACAGTATCAAAGAGACCCTGGTAAAAGCAACCCCGCTCTTATTTGCGGGCCTAAGCTACAGCTTTGCTTATCGAAGCGGGCTGTTCAATATTGGAGCAGAGGGTCAGATCTACGTCGGAGCCCTTACAGGGGCGATGGCTGCCCTGCTTATGCCGGCTGGTACTCCGTTTCTCTTGCATTTGCCGCTCTCTCTCTTGTGCGGCTGTCTTGGCGGAGCAATCTGGGGCAGCATTGCCGGACTGCTCAAGGTAGGCCGGGGAGCAAGCGAGATCATTAATACCATTATGCTGAATTATATTGCGATCTATTTGATCAGCTATATGGTCACAGGCCCGTTGAAGGACCCGAATGGGAGCATGCCTCAATCGGCACCCCTTCCAGACAGCTCGGTTCTGCCGACATTGCTCGGGTCCAGGCTGCATTATGGTTTTATCATTGCCATTGTCGTTGCCATTCTTATGTACTTCCTGCTCCACAGGACGACTTGGGGCTATGAGATTCGCTCCACAGGACTTAATGGACAGGCGGCCAAAGTCATGGGGATGCCGGTGAGAAGGAACATGGTCATGGTGATGCTCGTCAGCGGTGGCCTCGCCGGGCTCGGCGGATACATCGAAATTGCCGGTGTTCAGCACAGGCTATTGCAAAATTTTTCCCCAGGCTATGGCTATGAAGGAATTGCGGTCGCACTGCTTGGAAATACGCACCCGCTCGGCAATATGGTATCGGCACTATTGTTCGGAGGGATGAAGAGCGGAGCGAATGCAATGCAGCGAGTGACCGGTGCTTCAACCTCGCTCGTGCTCGTCATTCAGGCACTGATGATCATCATCGTGGTGTGCAACAGATATTGGTTCGGCAAATACAAACGTCAAATTACTAAATGGATACTGCACAAACTCGAAGGTGCGCATGCTGGAGCTCATCCGGGCAAGGTGTCTCTGTCCAAGGCAGGAGGCGGAAAAAATGGGTGAAGAGCTGTGGATCAGTTATGCAGCTGCCGCAATCCGGCTCTCGATACCTCTGCTTCTGGCTGCAATCGGAGTGCTGTTCATGTCCAAGAGTGGAATTCTGAACATCGGTATGGAGGGCATGGTGCTGATCGGGGCGCTGGCTGGAGTGGTGGGTGCGTACTATGGCGGTAATGTATGGGCCGGGCTTGCTGCTGGAGTTCTGGTCTGCGGCTTGGTTGGTATCATCTTCGCTTTCTTGACTGTAACGACCGGAGCGGACCAGGTCATCATCGGCACGGCGCTGAATCTTCTCGGTCTTGGTCTGACAACAGTCTTTGGCAGGAGTCTTCTGGGGATGGGTACAGAAACAATTCAGGTTGAAGCGGTTCCCGTGCCTCATATCCCACTTCTGCAGAATATACCCTGGATCGGCCCCGCTGTATTTGAGCAAAATCTGCTGGCTTACCTCGCATTTTTACTGGTTCCGATCACAAGTGTTGTCTTATACCGAACCCGCTGGGGACTGACGGTCCGCGCTGTAGGCGAGAACCCGCTTGCGACAGATACGCTCGGGGTCAGGGTGCATCGGGTTCGCTATACCTGCTGTCTCATTGGCGGTATGCTCGCAGGTCTTGCAGGCTGTGCGCTGTCACTCGGCATTCTGAATCAATTCACGGAGAATATGGTAGCGGGCAGAGGCTTTATCGCACTATCGGCTGTCATCTTCGGCCGCTGGACACCCGCGGGGACAATGGGAGCTTCCTTATTATTTGGAGGAGCTGATGCGCTTCAGCTTCGCGTCCAGTCCTTTGGCATTGAGATTCCTTACCAGTTCATGCTGATGTTTCCTTATCTTCTGACCATGCTTGCACTGGCCTGGTTCTCAGGTAAGGCAAGACAGCCGGCAGCGACAGGCAAGCCTTATAAAAGTGCAGCCAATCGTCATGCATAAGCAGTGCCCGGATGATTGATACACGGAAGGAGGAGCTGAACTAATGCAGTCATACACTTCTGAGTCTATAGAACCGTCTTCGGCTGGACCGAAATATTCAGCCCTCATCAGAGGGCGTGATGATTATATTTTGGAAACCAGAGGACTCACCAAGCGGTTCGGATCGTTCACAGCCAATGATCGTCTTGATCTCCGCATCAAGTATGGCGAAATCCATGCCATTCTGGGTGAGAACGGTGCAGGGAAGAGCACGCTGATGAATATGCTGTCAGGCCTTCTTCATCCCGATGAGGGAGAGCTTCTGTTTAAAGGTAAGCGAGTCCATTTTGATTCACCAAGGCAGGCGATGGAGATCGGAATCGGTATGGTCCACCAGCATTTTATGCTGATACCGGCATTGACCGTGGCAGAGAATGTGGTGCTTGGGCTTAAGGAAGGCCGGAGTCCCTGGTTTCATTTTCGCAGAGCTTGTGCAGAGATTCAGAAGATCTCAGATGCCTACGGTCTTGATGTAGACCCCGCGAAGCGGGTCAGTGAATTATCTGTCGGTCAGCAGCAGCGTGTTGAAATTGTGAAGACGTTATACCGCGGCGCAGAATTCATCATTATGGACGAACCCACTGCCGTACTTACTCCACCAGAGGTCAAGGATTTGTTCGTTGTTCTGAGGTCACTGAAGGAGCAAGGGAAAACGATCGTCTTTATAAGCCATAAGCTGCAGGAGGTGGAGGCGGTCTGTGATCAGGTGACAGTGCTGCGTGCCGGACAAATGGAAGGCTCTATGGCCATGAAGGAAACGACCCCTGCGGAGCTGG
Source organism: Paenibacillus sp. TCA20 (assembly GCF_000732325.1). Taxonomy (GTDB): domain Bacteria; phylum Bacillota; class Bacilli; order Paenibacillales; family Paenibacillaceae; genus Paenibacillus; species Paenibacillus urinalis. Next base: position 258,045 of record NZ_BBIW01000007.1, on the reverse strand, counting down.
CAAAGCTCATGGTTGGAAGAGAGGTCACAGTACTGAAGCATAGTCCTTATACCCGTAGCCAGCGCTGCTTGCTTGAGGTGCAGGATCTTTCGGTGGTGCGGAGCCAGGTACCCGTGTTATCTGACATCAAACTCACTGTACGGGAAGGGGAGATTGTCGGCATAGCTGGTGTAGACGGCAACGGCCAGCGTGAGCTGAGTGAGGCACTCATGGGTCTAACGGAACTGTCAAGTGGAGAGATCAAGCTTGACGGCAGGCCTGTAAAGCGTCTGCATCCCCGATACATGACCGAGCAAGGTGTAGGTTACATTCCCGAGGATCGGCACAAGGAAGGGCTCATGCTGCCCATGAGCATTGGGGAGAATCTAATTGCGAAGCAGTACAGGTCATCCATCTTCAGCAAATTCGGCATGCTGCGCAAGGGAGCGATAAGGAAGACCGCTGAGCAAGCCGTGCAGGAGTTTGATATCAGAACCCCCTCAAGCGAGCGTGCGGCCGGTCAGCTGTCAGGAGGCAATCAGCAAAAAGTCATTCTGGCCAGAGAGCTGATGCTGAATCCGAAGCTGCTCATTGCGATGCAGCCGACCCGCGGAATGGATGTAGGAGCAGCGGAATATGTACATAAGCGGCTTCTGGCGGAGAGAGATCGGGGAGTTGGCATTCTGCTCATCTCCACAGAGCTTGAAGAGGTGATGTCACTCTCAGACCGGATCGCTGTTCTGTTCAAAGGCCGGATTGTGGACATGGTGAGCAGGGAAGAGGCAACGCGAGAACGAATCGGCCGTAGCATGGCCGGGATGATGGATTAATCAATTAAAGGGGGATTCACAAAAATGTTGAATAGACGATTCCACTTGTTGTGTACGTTGATCCTAGCTGTTGCTGTTCTGCTCGCAGGGTGCGGCGGTGCTGCAGAAAGCGGGCAGAGCGAGGAGGCAGCGGCAGGCTCCAGTACCGCTGCTACAGAAGCGAATCAGCCGCTTAAGGTCGCTCTGCTCACGCCGGGTCCAGTAAATGATAACGGATGGAATGCCACGGCGTATAAAGGGCTCAAGCAGATGGAGAGCGAGCTTGGTGCGGAAGTGCAGTATTCCGAGAAGGTTGCCCAGTCTGATATGGCGGAGTTTATTCGTGGGTATGGGACAGATGGATATGACGTCGTCATCGGTCATGGATTTGAATTCGCGGAACCCATGATGTCTGTTGCCGGGGAGTATCCAGATACCTGGTTTTTGGTTACCAGCGCTACGGTGAGTCAAAGCCCGAATGTCGCTTCCATCAGTATCAACAATCGGGAGCAGGGTTATCTGATGGGAACGGTAGCGGCTTTGATGTCTGAATCGGGGACAGTAGCGGCGATTGGTGGGCAGGAGATTCCGCCCATTACCAACTCTGTCAAAGGGTTCGAAGAGGGTGCGAAGGCAGCTGTTCCTGATATTAACGTCCTGACGACCATGACGGGGTCCAGTGATGATGTTGCAAAAGCCAAGGAGACCGCAATCTCCCTCATCGAAAAGGGAGCAGACGTCGTCATGACCAATGCAAATCAGGCGGGAATGGGCGGTATTGATGCTGCCAAGCAGGAGGGTGTACTCGCGATCGGGTCCAATGAAGATTTAAACCCCGTTGCTCCGGACACCGTCATTACAAGTGTGATTCAAGATTATCCAACAGCGATGACGGCTGCGGTCAAATCCATTATGGAGAGAACGATGAAGGCAGAGCCGATGTCACTGGGTGTGAAAGAAGGCGCGGTATACATGAGTCCCTACCATGGGTTTGAGGAGAAAATGACGCCGGAAATCAAGGATCAGGTTCAGGCTACGATCGACGCCTTGAAGAGCGGTGAGATTTTGGTCCAAAACGAGTAGTGGTGATGGAACAGGCAGAAAAGAATATGGAAACGGGAGAGGATAACGATGATTGATCAAAAACTGCTTAAACCGTTAGGTTCATCCGCCCTGTCAGATACGGTGCTTGAGAACGAATGGCATCCGGTATGTGCATCACACGAGCTGGCTGACAAGCCGGTATCCGCTATCGTGCTGGAGGAGCGCGTCGCGGTTTACCGGTCAAGCAAAGGTGTGCATGCACTGCGTGATCTCTGTGTTCACCGCGGAGCGATGCTGTCCAAAGGCTGGGTAGACAAGAATGAGAATCTGGTCTGTCCTTATCATGGATGGCAGTACAATTCGGACGGCAAATGCGTATGTATCCCTGCTCAAGGAAAGAGTGACCGTATTCCGCCGAGAGCAAAGGCGACCAAGTATCATTGCCAGGAGAAATTCGGTATCGTGTGGGTGTGTATCGGCGAGCCAAGGACTGATTTGCCCAGCTTCGAGGAATTTGAGAATCCGGAATATCGGCCGCTCGTATGTGGTCCGTATCATGTCAAGGCCGCAGGGACGAGAGTTATCGAGAACTTTACGGACTTTGCCCACCTGATGTATGTGCATGGCGGCCTGCTTGGTCACCCGGATTATTCGGAGCTGCCGGACTTTGAGGTGTTTAAGGAACCGGACCGGGTGTATACCGGAGATGTGCCGATCTTCCAGCCGGTTGCCCATTCCGGATCAGAGCATCGTGAAGGAACCACTTATGTCTATGTAAAGGAGGTGTTTAGACCGCTTGCAGCCCGTTTATCCAAGAAAGATCAGGCGACGGGGCAGACGCTATGGATTATGCTGACTGTGCTGCCGGTGTCAGAGCAGGAGTGCATCGTGTATATGCCGGTATCTCGCAATTATGCGCATGAGGTGGATGATCAGCAGTTCATTGATTTTCAGGATACTGTATTCGAGCAGGACAAGTGGATTATTGAAACCCAGAAGCCCGAGTTATTGCCGCTGGATCTGCAGGCAGAGCTGAATCATAAAGCCGATCTGTTATCGGTGGCTTACCGCCGCTGGATTAATCAGATGGGTGTGCGGATTGGAACGACTTGAGATATGAGTACAACAGTAAATCAATTTCATGGTGCTATGAAATTGATTCAGTAGACTAATACGGATGAATAAACAGAAACACCATTCAGAAGGATACAGGTTCACTATGCCAGCTTCAAAATATAGAGAGAAACAAAAGCCTCCTGGCTCCTCAGCGAGGCTTTTTGTGAGCTAAATCACGATTAAAACAATACTTATATGTTATGTTTATTGACGCATGCAATAAAATGTGTTGTTAATCTATGGATCTGTTGATAGAATCTGTTTATATTACTGGATTCCTATAGGGAGGGTTCATATGATTAAGAGAATCGGTGTTATGTTAATTGCTTTATTTGTGATAGTTTTGACGGCCTGTGGCAATGAAGAGAGCGCTACGACAGGAGCTGGAGGAGCTGGAGCGGCAGAGGAATCATCTGAGATTATCAAAATTGCGACGGATGCGGCATATGCTCCAATGGAATTTATGGATAAGGGCGAGATTACCGGATTTGATATTGATTTTCTTAAGGAAGTGATGGCCGAAGCAGGCATTGATTATGAGCTTAGCAATACAGGCTGGGATGCGATGCTGACCAGTGTCCAGCAGGGGACTGAATTTGCCGCTGGGATATCCAGTGTATCCATCACGGAAGAGCGTAAAGCAACGTATGATTATTCCCTGCCCTACTTCGAATCGACGAACATGATTCTGTTCAAAGAAGGAGCCGGTATAACGAGTGCAATGGATCTGAAGGATATGAAGGTTGCGGTCCAGGGCGCTACAACGGCCGATACACTGATGACGGAGATCATGGGCCAGGGCAACAGCAGCCTTAAGAAATTTGAGAGTAATGTCCTTGCCTTCATGGAGCTTGAGAGCGGCGGTGTAGATGCTGCGGTGGCGGACGTAGCGATCGTGCAGGAGTACATGAAGAACAATCCGGATAAAGCGTTCGAGAGCATCCTCGATCCGGAGAACTTTGATTCCGAATACTACGGCATTCTGTATCCTAAAGGCTCGGAGCTGAAGGCAAAGCTGGATCCTGCGATCAAGGCGGTCATTGATAATGGGAAATATGCCGAGGTATATAAAAAGTGGTTTGGAGATGAACCGGATTTAACCCGATTGATGGAAGAATTGGATAAGGCAGCAGAGTAAGCGCACAGGCAGGAACCAGGAAGCATGGGTCAGCGGTATGTGCGGACTCATGCTTTTCTTGTTGCCCATATTAAATAAGGGAGTGCAGCTCATGGATAATTTTAGATTTGATATTATCGTGGAATATCTGCCATTAATCCTGAAAGGTATGCTTCTGACGATCGGACTCTCTATCGTTTCCATTCTGCTTGGTGCTGTCCTGGGATTGTTTATTTCTTTCGGAAAAATGGCGAAGCCGAAGTATTTGAACTGGCCTGCGAGTCTCTATATCAACTTTTTTCGTGGAACGCCTTTTTATGTTCAAATTCTGATTGTTCACTTTGGTGTTGTGCCGATGTTCTATGGGAGCACGGATGCGATCACAGCGGGAATCTTGTCCATGACGCTGAATTCTGCCGCGTATATGGCAGAGATTTATCGAGCAGGAATTCAATCCGTCGATCAAGGACAGTTTGAGGCAGCCTACTCCTCCGGAATGAACCGCTACCAGACGATGCGTTATATCATCATGCCTCAGGCTATAAAGCGCATGATTCCGGCGTTCGGGAATGAATTCATCGTACTGGTCAAGGATTCCTCGCTGCTTGCGATCATTTCCGTTCAGGAAATTATGTTCTGGAGCAACGCGATGAGAGGCCAATATTATGCGATCTGGGAGCCGTACTTAACGGCTGCGTTGATTTATTTTATACTGACATATCTGCTTAGCAAGCTGTTATCTTACATTGAATGTAAACTAAAATGAAAATTTCAGAAAATGTATAACATCTCAGCCTCCAATTGCCGATAGATAAAATGTTCTGTCTTTTTTTATAGACAGTATGCAGTTGACGTCATCCTCATTGATGCATGAACGAGCTGCATAAACCACACATATCGTAGAAAGGGGGGCTTTTTCTTTGAAGGAATTATTGAAAAAAAGCTTAGCAAAAGTGAAGCTGGGGAACAAAAGTGAAGAAAAGAAGAACAAGGAAGATAACCGTAATGAGAAGCACAGAATGGAAAAGGGTAGCAGAGAAAAGAAGAGCTTGTTGTCTTTTAGAGTAAGGTTGATTGCAGCATTCCTACTCTTCCTGTTCCTGCCTAGTATAGCGATCTTCTGGGTTTCTTATAATACGGCTGATTCAGAGATTCGGAAGTCGGATCAGGAGACAATGGAGCAATCCCTCGCCCTTGTCAGCAAGCAGATTGACTCCTTGATTGACAGTCAGAAGGCAAATATCAATTTGTTAGCAAGACAGACGAATGCGGCGCAAATTGCCAATCAAAGTCCTCAGGCCCAGCGGCTGTTGGATGATTTGAAGGATGCCAACCCTCAGGTTGAATCTCTCGTCATCGTATCGTCTCGCGGAGACCAGCAGATGAAAGCCCCGATGTATGGAATGAATGAATCTGTGACAGATCAGCCCTGGTATCAGGATGCTCAAAGCAGTGAAGAGGTTATCGTAACGAAGCCTTATAAATCGAGCTCGACAGGTAATGTAGTTGTAACGTTGGCCAGAGCATTATCAGATGGTCAAGGGGTAGCAAGCATGCAGATCAGCCTGGCAGCACTGACTTCTACAGTGAATGATGTACATATTGGAGAAACGGGTATCGTGTATTTGGTAGATGGTGACGGCAATTATCTGGTGCACTCCCGTTTTAATGCAGGAACAAGTGCGCTGGAGACACTATCAGATTCTGCGCTCGCACAGGATAATGGGGATCTGAGTTATGCCTTAGGAAATGCAGAGAAATATGCCTTCTTTAATACACATGCGAGTACAGGATGGAAGCTCATCGCAGAAATGGATTATGCCGAAGTGGATGAAGCTTCTCGTCCGATTCTTAACGCGCTGATTATCGTGCTTGGCATTTCTGCCATTATGGGTCTGGGGCTTATGATTCTAATGATCCGCAGCCTGCATCGCCCGATACAGGCAATGGTCAGAGCATCCCGTGATATTGGAAATGGAGATTTGACGATAGATCTATCCGTGAAGCGCAGAGACGAATACGGCATTCTGGCGGAAGGTTTTAATCGGATGACCGGTTCTCTTCGTGCTGTGCTCGGAGAAGTAAGTGAAACGTCGCATCAGCTTGCAGCGTCCTCTCAGCAGCTTGCGGCAAGCTCCGAGCAGACAACAAGGGCAACAGAACAGCTGGCCACTATTATGCAGGAGACGGCAACGGGAACGATTCATTCCAATCAAAGCCTTGGCGAAGCCAAGCAGCTCGTTGAAGAGATGTCCCGCGGTGTAAGAGCTATTACAAACCAAGCTGGAGAAGTGACTCTGGCAGCCAAACAGGTATCTGAAGAGTCCCAGGCCGGTATGACGAGTATCGATCAAGCGAAGCATCAAATGGATCAGATCGGTGCTTCAGCGGGTGACCTTAATGAGGTGATTCAAGGGCTCGGAGATAAATCATTAGAGATACGGAAGATTGTTGAAGTCATTACGAATATCGCTAAACAGACGAATATTTTATCGCTGAATGCTTCAATTGAAGCGTCAAGAGCAGGTGAGCATGGGCGGGGATTCGCTGTTGTAGCGAACGAAGTGAAGGAGCTGGCAGCGCAATCGGCCGCTTCTGCAGCACAAATTGCTAAATTGACCCATGAAATGGAGCAGGGAACAGGAGCTGCGACAGCATCGATGGGCACGGCATCTAAAGAAATTACGAAAGGGATCGCTACAGTCCAGGAGGCAGGCGAGCGGTTCAGAGTGATTCTGCACTCTATTAAAGAGGTTGCCGCTCAGATGGAGGAAGTATCCTCAGCCTCGAGGCAGATGGATGCCTCTATGGTCCATGTCGGTGAATCATTTGAGGTCGCTGTAGCGATCTCGGATCAGATATCCGCTGGCGCACAGGAAGGGTCTGCTGCTTCGGAAGAGCAGTTGGCAGCCATGCAGGAGGTCGCTTCTTCTGCAGCAACTTTATCGAATATAGCGGATGAGCTTCAGGAGATTATTCAGCGTTTCAAATTATAGATTGAAATGACAGAGCACCTATCTATTCCTTAGTGCTAAGGATAGAGGGGCGCTCTTTTCTTATGAAGTGGGAGTGCTGTCAATCGCCTTACGAACATAGCCTTTGGATGAAGCGAGCAGCTTCCTCGCTGAGGATGCGTCTGAACCGGTCATAATCATAACAATGGCGGTCTTGACATGGCCATCTGATTCGATATAGGCATCCTTGATCTGCTCCTCGGAGGCTCCGGTTGCCAGCTTGATGATGCGTTTGGCACGATCGACCAGCTTCTCATTGGAAGGGTTAAGATCAATCATCAAATTCCGGTATACTTTACCGGAGCGGATCATGGCTGTCGTCGTCAGCATATTGAGTATAAGCTTCTGTGCGGACCCGGACTTCATTCGGGTGGAGCCCATAATGACCTCGGGTCCGGTTACAGCTTCAATCATATAATCTGCCAGCGGCTTCATGGCTGAATTGGGGTTGTTGCAGAGTCCGACTACAAGAGCACCCAGAGTGCGGGCTTCCTTCATGGCACCCAGCACATAAGGTGTTCTGCCGCTTGCCGCAATGCCAATCACAACATCGTGCGGGCCGACCTGATGGGATTGCATATCTTCTCTGCCCCCTTGCTCGCTGTCCTCAGCGCCTTCCACAGGTGTTCGTACGGCCTCGAAGCCTCCTGCGATAAGCCCTTGAATGAGTGACGGATCGGTACCGTAGGTGGGAGGGCACTCGGATGCATCAAGGATGCCGATTCTGCCGCTGGTACCGGCACCGACATAAAATAAACGTCCACCATGTTCAAAGGTCTCTACTATACAATCGGCAACCTTTGCGATATGCGGTATAAGCGGTCTGATTACCCTAGCGATTAGCTGATCCTCATCGTTAATGAGCTTCATGATTTCAATGGAATCCAGCTGATCAATATGGTCTGTTCTCGGATTGGGCTGTTCAGTAATCAACTGACTAAGTTTATGGCTTAGATGATTCATAATAAGGTACGGCCTCCTTCGCTCCTGGCCCCAATTCTAGATTAGAAAATGATTGGTGTTATTCGTTTATATAAGGGGCATCTTGATTGCAAGCTTTTCTATATTAATGAACCTTCGTTTGTAAGTAACGGCAAGGCAGACTCACGCGGTATTTCACCATACTATACGAGTCCATAGACTCCTTGATCCGGGTAGAACCGCTGTTGTGCAATCAGTGCTGCGCCATAGGCTGGCGGTCTATCTGCCGAGCCTGTGATCATACGAAGGTGGGGGAAGATCGTACATAAGGATGCCTCATAGTGTGCTCTATATATAGAGGAATGGAGGAAGATAGAGCCTGTCATAGCGATCACTTCTTGCTGGAGATCAGGATGAGAATGTAGAAGAGCGGTGGTTGTGTCGGCCAGACTTGCGGCCTGAGATCTAAGTATGCTGTCTGCAAGCGGATCTCCTTCCTCAGCGGCGCGGATGCACAGCTCAGCATAAGAAGCGATGGTCTTCTTACTAAAGGGTTGTTGATAGATGAAGGTGCGGAGCTCTGTAATCTCGTTTAATCGACAGTCTTCTTGAACGAGGGAGGTGAGTAACGTAGGCGGGGTGACTCGATCATAACTTCTCATAATCCCTTGAAGGGTCTGTAGGCCGATCTGATAACCACTGCCCTCATCTCCAAGGAGGTGTCCCCATCCTCCTGTACGGTGAATGCTTCCCTCTCTTGTGAATCCATAAACAATAGAGCCTGTTCCGGCGATCACGAGCACGCCTGTATGCTCCCCTGATGCCGCCATGAGAGATATTTCCCCCTCTGTACAAACCGTAATTGGAGCGGAGGAGGATTTGCGCTCCAAGCATTGAGTAACCTGATTGATAAGTGCATTCTTCTCTTCATCCAAGTGTATACCTGACATCCCAAGACAAATACCATTACATAAAAGTGAGTGATCATTAATAAAAGTGAGGGTTGTTTCTAGCAATCTGTTCAGCTCGTTGGCTGCTTCAAGAGGTGAAGTTGTATAGGGGTTCGTTGGCCCGCCATGGAATTGAGCGAGAATAGATGTATCTTCTAACATGGTTATTATTTCGGTTTTGGAACCGCCACCATCTACGCCAATAAAGACATTCACCGCTTCACCCCTTCTCATTTTTTATTTAGTATAGGTCATAATTTCCAGATTGTAAAATAAAATTTTAAGTAAATAAATTATTATTGAAATTATATTTTACAACTCATATAATATTATCAATCCAAACATATTTGGGAGGATAGGGAACGAATTGTGTTAGTTTATCTAACACATATGTACATATCATATTGAAAATGGAGGTGGGACTGCTCTCATGAATGGTGGTTTGGTTCGTCTCAAGGAAGCCTATGAAACACTGAATCCTTCGGAGCGTAAGATCGCGGCCTATATTCTGCAGCAGCCTGGCGAGATCATCGAGCTCTCCGTTGCCGAGCTGGCAGCGAAGAGCGGTGCAAGTCAGGCAGCGATCATCCGCCTATGCAAAACGATCGGCTTCAAAGGCTATCAGGATCTGAAAATTAAAGTGGCTGGTGACTTGCAGAAGTCGGATGAGCAGGCAGGCTATCAGGAGATCAGACCGAATGACAGTGTATCTGCGATGATTCGAAGCGTATCGAACAACAATATTCAGTCCATCCGGGATACGCTGAAGATTATGGACGAGGCGATGGTGGAGCGGGCCGTTTCTTTAATGGATCAGGCAAGGCGTATTTATTTTTTTGGCGTGGGAGCTTCTAACCTTATAGCCATGGATGCACAGCAGAAATTTTTAAGAATTAACAAGATGAGCTTCTCCTTCGCTGATCCGCATCAGCAGCTCACTTCCGCGGTCACAATGACAGAAGATGATGTAGCTGTCTGCATTTCCTATTCGGGTGAAACGGAAGAAGTGCTTCGTGTTGCTGAGCTGGTTCGGGAGCGGGGGGCAGAAGTGATCAGCATGACCAAGTACGGTCATTCCAAGCTGAGCAAGCTGGCGACCGTACCTCTATACACATCATCCACAGAGAGTGAAATTCGAAGCGCTGCTATGGGTTCCCGGATGACTCAGCTTAATCTGATTGATATTTTGTATCTCTGTGTAGCCAGCAAGAATTACGAGCAGTCGGTCAAGTATCTGGAGGAGAGCAGGAGGGCGCTGAGAAGGTAGTCTAATCTACGGTGTTCCTATCGAGGAACGAATGAGGGGAGATAAGTGCTAATGCGTAAAACATGGATTGTGCTGACCTCTATTCTAATGTTTGCGGTGACAGCCTGCAGCGGCGGGGGAGGTAGCAGCGAGCAAAGCGCGGATGCCAAGGATACAGTGACGGTCTGGACGTATCCTGTTCATAACAAGTATGAAGAGGACCTGAAGGAGCTCCTCGCTGATTTTAATAAGGAACACCCGAATATTACCGTCAAGACAGAGATGCTCACCTGGGCTGAAGGCCCAAAGAAATTTGATGTCGCCCTGAATGCGGGCAATCCGCCGGATTTGTATTTTCACAGTGTAGATGGAAGTTATGTCGACTCTGGATTGGCTATTCAGCTGGATGATTATCTGACACCTGAGATCAGGGAGGATTATTATCCGGGAACGCTTGAGCTCGGGCAGATTCAAGGCAAGCAATACGGTCTTCCAATCTACCAGTACCAATGGGGCTGGGGCGGCAACCAACGTATTCTTGAGGAAGCTGGAGTCGATTGGCAGAAGATCCAGCAGGAGGGGTGGACTTGGGGTGAATTCCTTGAGATCGCGCCTAAGCTGATGGGGACTGCTCCTGACGGATCTCCACAATATGCCTTTGTGACCGAAGGGCAGACGATGGAGATTATGGAGCTGCTGTCCCGCAATTACAATATGCCGGATGTGCTGAATGCGGAAGGTGAATTCCAGTGGAATGATGATCGTATTCTAGAGACGCTGAAATTCCTGGAGACCCTTCGTGCAGAAGGTTATATGCCAAAAGAAACGGCAGCCATTGCTCCTGCGAAACGTGTAGAAATGTTCTATGCCGAGCAGGCGGCCATTATCTCCAAGGCAATCCCGTATTACGATGTGCTCATCAAGCAGCGGAATGCGGATATTGATGCAGGAACGGTGCAGGGTGCCAAGGTTGATTTTGTATTGCTGCCGGTCCCTCATCATAAGGATGCTCCGCAGAAATCAACGATGGGCGGCGAGGGCTATGTAGCTTTTAGGCAAAAGAATGATAAGGGCGAGCAGCATGCCAAGAACACGTTCCTAGTTATGGAAGCACTGAGCGGCGCCAAAGCCGGGAATTCGGCCAATGAGCTCGTGCTGCCGTTTGTTAGAAAGTCACAGGCTGAATATTTTGAAGGCAAGGGTCTGGGTACGCCGGAAACGCTGGAGGCAGCCCTTATCATGGCAGAGCATATGGAGCAGCCGGTCGTTCTCTCGCTTGACTCAGCGCTGGCAGCGAAGCAGAAGCAGTTCAAGGAGCAGGTGATGAAGCCGAACATTCAGGCGTTATTTACAGGCGAGAAGACAGCCGAAGAGATAGCGGCCGAGTTTAAGGCTAAGGGAGAAGAGATGTTCAAGTAGATCCTTAGATGCGATGCGAAAAAGGGGGAAGAGTATATGAAAAAACCGCTTACGCTTATGATCGCTATGATGATGCTCATCGTGACAGCCTGCGGCGGCACTTCAGGCAGTGAAGCGGAGACCGGAGATGCGGATGCCAAGGATACAGTAACCGTGTGGACTTACCCTGTTCATGGCACATATGAAGATGAGCTGAAGGAGCTGATCGCTGATTTTAATCAGGAGCATCCCCATATTACGGTTGAGTACGAAATGCTTACATGGGCAGAGGGGCCTAAGAAGTTCGACGTCGCTCTGAATGCAGGTAATCCGCCAGATCTGTATTTTCACAGTGTTGATGGCGCTTATGTGAAGACAGGGCTTGCGCTTGAATTGGACGCTTACCTGACCGATGAGATCAAGAATGACTACGTGCCTGGCACACTAGAGCTTGGCCAAATTCAAGGCAAACAGTATGGACTGCCGCTCTATCAATTCCAGTGGGCTTGGGGCGGAAATAAGCGCATCCTGGAGGAAGCGGGAATTGACTGGAAGCAGATCCAGCAGGAGGGCTGGACCTGGAATGAATTTAACGAGGCGGCGGCCAAGCTTACAGGTACGGCTCCTGACGGCACCACGCAGTATGCGCTCGTCACAGACGGAACCTCACTGGATTTTATTGAAATGCTGACACGCAATAATGGAATGCCCGATGTGCTTAACGCCAGCGGCGAATTTCAGTGGAATGACCAACGTATATTAGACACACTTACCTTCATAGACAACCTCATTGATCAAGGCTATATGCCTAAAGAAACCGCAGCCATTGCTCCCGCCAAACGAACGGATATGTTCTATGCCGGGCAAGCGGCGATCATCTCCAAAGCACTTCCCTACTATGATGTCATGATTCAGAACCGTAACAAAGATATTGATGCAGGCACCGTCCAAGGCGAGAAAATCGAATTCGTATTGCTTCCTGTACCCCATAATGACGGAGCGGAGCCTAAATCAACCATGGGTGGAGAGGGTTACGTTGCCTTCAAGCAAAAAAAACTGACAAGGGCGAGCAGCATGCCAAGAATACGTTTCTTGTGATGGAGGCGCTGAGCGGCGCCAAAGCAGGGAACTCGGCTAACGAGCTTGTGCTTCCTTTCGTTCGAAATTCACAAACCGAATACTTCGAAGGCAAGGGTCTGGGCACACCGGACACCATAGAAGCCGCGAATATGATGGCAGAGCATATCGAAATTCCGGTAACCCTCTCACTCGACATTGACAAATCTGCGCAGCAGAAGCAGTTCAAGGAACAAGTCGTCAAGCCCAACATTCAAGCCCTGTTCTCCGGCGAGAAGACACCTGAGCAAATTGCAGAGGACTTCAAGGCAAAGGCAGAGCAAATGCTCAAATAAATAGCGTCATCTGCAGAGGAGGCTGTCCTGAGGACAAAGTCCTCAGGAGCCTTTTTGCTAGAAGGAATGGTTCAATTCTACGACAAACACAAGGGGTGAGAGAACGATGCAGACATCACTTGCGCCAAAAAGGACACCTTCCCGCCAAAGCCCAATGCGAGCGATTAAGGAATATGGCTGGGCTTATCTCTTCATCTTAGCGCCGGTTCTGCTGTTCCTCGTATTTACACTGTATCCGGTGGGTCATGCTTTTTTTATGAGCTTTCAGGAGTATGGCATTATGAATTCCACCTGGGTAGGGATGGATAACTACAGTCGGTTATTCCAGGACGCTACATTCTGGAAGTCGATGCGAAACACCGTTATTTTTACACTGGGAACCGTGCCGGTCAACATTATCATTACCTTCGTCTTGTCTGTGCTGATCTTTCAAATGAAGAGCAAGTGGCAGACCTTCTTCAAAGCAACGCTATACCTGCCGGCTGTCGCCTCCGGCGTTACGATCTCCGTGGTCTGGCTGGCTATATTCGATCCGACCGAGGTCGGACTTCTCAACAGATTCCTCAGCTGGTTCGGGCTTGATCCTGTAATCTGGCTGGGACAATCCAGTACAGCTCTCTTCTCGCTCATCCTAATGAGCTGGCTTGGCTCTCATGGGGCAGGGATCATTCTCTACATGGCCGCTCTGGGCGGCATTCCGAAGTCGCTCTATGAGGCAGCCGATATTGATCATGCCAGTGCATGGACCAAGTTTACGAAGATTACATGGCCGCTGCTTAAACCGACGACGCTGTATCTGCTTGTTACAGGCGTAATCGGGTCGTTTCAGGTATTTATTTCGGTTTATTTGATGACCCAAGGGGGTCCGAATTTTGCGACGACAACCATTGCGTATTTGATCTATCAGACAGCCTTCGTATTCTATGAATTTGGTCTGGCTTCAGCACAGTCGTTTGTGCTGGCTCTCATCATCGTGATCATCTCCATAATCCAATTTAAATACTTCTCCAGCGATGTTGAATATTAGAGGCAGCAATAGAGGGGGTGTGATGTATGACGATGAAATTACAAAAAAAATCGGTTCTGCTCATACTGGCAGCCGTTATTATTCTACTCTGGGCGATTGTCACGATCATTCCGCTGTATTGGATGCTGGTTGGCTCTGTTCAGGATACGAAGGTATCCGCTACCTTCCGGCCGCAGATGATTCCTGAAGTGATCTCGATGACACCGTATGAGCGGTTCTTTGGCAAAACGGATGCCTGGCGCTGGCTATGGAACTCGTTTATTATCGCAGCCATCACCACGCTTACGAATGTGTTCTTCGCCTCGCTTGCAGGTTATGCCTTCGCCAAGCTTAAGTTTCCGGGTAATAAGGCCATCTTCTGGGTTCTGCTCAGTACTATGATGATTCCTGCACAGGTTACGCTGATTCCGCTGTATATTCTCATGGTCAATGTATTTAACATCGGGGACACGTATACAGCGATTATCCTGCCGACAGCTGTCAGTGTGGGAAATATTTTTCTTATGAAGCAGTATATGTCCTCCCTTCCGACCTCGCTGATTCATGCAGCACGGATTGATGCCTGCAGTGAGTTCGGGATCTTCTGGAAGGTGATTCTGCCGATGGCGAAGCCGGGTCTTGCTGTCCTCGCGATCTTCAGCTTCGTAGCTTCCTGGAATGAGTTCTTCTGGCCCTTCCTCATTACAAATTCAAGCGATATGCGGACGATCCAGGTCGGGCTTGCTTCGTTCGTGTTCGGCGATGCCTCCGATTTTGCCGCCATGATGGCCGGAGCGACGGTGGGTGCTCTGCCGATGATTATTCTGTTCTTCTCCCTGCAGCGCTACTTCCTGCAAGGCATTACCATTGGAGCCGTTAAGGGCTGATTCGAGAAAGGAGGAATACCTATGGCACGCGTGGAGTTTCGACAAGTGCGCAAGCAGTTTAGTGATGACAAAAAAGGGGCCTTTACCGCGGTAGCGGGCTCCGACTTCGTTATTGAGGATCAAGAATTTGTCGTGTTCGTTGGTCCCTCCGGCTGTGGAAAAACAACGTCGCTTCGCATGATTGCAGGTCTCGAGAAGCAGACGAGCGGCGATATCCTCATCGGCGAAAGGGTCGTAAACGACCTGCATCCGAAGGACCGGGACATTGCCATGGTGTTTCAGGATTATGCGCTATACCCTCATATGACGATACGGGAGAACCTGTCCTTTGGACTCCGTAATTTGAAGAAGGATAAAGAGTACATTAATCAGCAGGTGGAAAATGCAGCCGGTATTTTGGGACTGACGCATATGCTGGAGCGGAAGCCGCGGGAGTTGTCCGGCGGTCAACGCCAGCGTGTGGCTGTCGGGCGGGCGATCGTTCGGGACCCGCAGGTGTTCCTGTTTGATGAGCCGCTCTCAAACCTTGATGCCAAGCTTCGTATCCAGATGAGGGTAGAACTGAGTGAGCTTCACAAGCGGCTTGGAGCAACCATTGTATACGTTACGCATGATCAGGTAGAAGCGATGACGCTCGGGGAGCGCATCGTTGTAATGAATAATGGCATTATTCAGCAGATAGACTCTCCAACGGAGCTGTACGCCAATCCGCAGAACATGTTTGTCGCCGGCTTTATCGGATCACCTGCGATGAACTTCATCGATGCCGTCGTTGAGGGTAACAAGATTCGTATTGAAGGAGCAGAGCTGACTCTCACAGATGCGGTAGCGGCCGGACTTGCGGGTTATCATGGCAAGAAGGTCGTGATGGGGATTCGTCCTGAGCATATTTACGGGGAAGACATTGCTCCGAGCTTGGAGGGTGATCACAGAATTGAAGCAAACATAGATGTTGTTGAGCATCTCGGATCGGAGAACCTGATCTATTTTCACATCGGGAGTCGGTTGATTACAGCGAAGGTTAATCCGGAAACGACGGCATATACGGGACTGTCCAAGACTTTCCTGCTCAACTTGCATAAGGCCCATTATTTTGATCCAGAGACCGAGCAAAGAATTATATTAAATTCGTGAGAATAAGAACAAGGGGTGAAATGTGATGCGTAAGCTGAGTGAGGTGCTGGTCAAGACGGGAGCGGAGATTTATCGGGAGATCATTCCCGTTGCCCTATACAGTGTGATCAGTTCATTAATTCTGATTCCTGCTGTGCTGCTGCTGCCCATAACCGCTGCCTTGATCATCATTCCCTTCATTTATATGCCGCTGTTCTTGGGTGTACTGAATGTATTCCATCACAAGATGGAGCGGAAGAGCAGAAGGAATGGATTAAAGGATTTACTTGCTGGAATGAGAAGAGGGTATTTTCCCGCGGTAATCATGGGGCTGTTCGTATCGCTGCTCGTGTTCATTCTCTGGTCCACCTGGTGGTATTACGGCGGCAAAGAAGGCATGTTTTATACGATTATTGCGGTATTTCAGACATATTTTGTCATCATGGCGTTCATCTCTCAATTCCATACGTTCCAGCTCGTTCTGCAGAAGGAGATGGGGATCTTCAAGGCGATGGGAGAGAGTGTCAAGCTGCTCCTGAGGCATCCGGGGTACACTGTCGGGGCCTTCTTCCAGACAGTATGTCTTACGGTGCTGCTCGCGCTGACGGCAGTCGGCTTCCTCGTGCTGTTTAACGGTATGATGGGCATTTATATGTACAAGGTGACGGCTAATTTGATTGAGGAGGAAGAAGAGCCTGCCGCAGATGAGTGGTCTGAGAAAGGAATGACGCCGAGCGTAAAATAAATGTAATGTTTTACAGTTTAATGGTTTGTTTTTACATACTCCTCGTGTTCTGTTTACACAGTCGATTTAGCCTGATAAAGGAAGTTATATTCTATCATGGCTTTATCTACTACAAAATACAGGAGTGAAGCAGTTTGTTAAGAAAATGGCAGAAAAGATTATCTTTATTGTGTCTTGGATCAATGCTCGCAGGACTCTGGGCTCCGGCCGGTGTCATGCGGGCAGAGGAGGGTGTTGAACTGGCAGCTGCCAAATCAGATTTATTCGTTACCGAAATACATCCGGATAATCTGGGAGCAGAAGCTTATGAATTTTTTGAGTTGTACAATGCATCAGGATCAGATCTGAATTTGAGCAATTATTCTTTGATTTATAACTACACAGATAATCCCGGATCGAACAAGGCGTTTGTTGTTCCAGATAACGTAGTTATTCCATCTGGACAAGCTATGGTGATGTGGTACAACAAAACGGGAGTAGGTTTGGATGATTTTAATATTCATTTTGGAACAGGACTGACTTCATCTCAGATTATCCAAGTAACAGGATTTGACGGATTTGCTAATGGAGGAAAAAGGGGAGTTATTGTACAGGATAGCAGCGGTAAACCGTTGGCCAATGCAAACTATTTATCTGATGATGTCAGTGAAGGAACAAGTGCGCACTATTACCCTCCAACATCTGGTGGTGAGCAGACAATCTATGAGCGCAGAGGTGCTGCTACCCCGGGTTCAGTAGCTTCAGAGCAGTTGAGGCCGCAGGAGGAAGTGCAGGCTCCGGTGATATTACATATCCCGGTTACTTCGGTCAGTATAGATGAAGATGTCTTGATCCAAGCGGACATTAGCATAGCTGGACAGGGAGCTGATTTGTCTGCAGCTGAAGCTGTAGACAAGAATGAACAAGATGAATCCGCTTCTTCGAGCTTAAACGAGAATCCAACTGTGATAGAAGATACTTATGAGAGTGCTGGAGAGAATGAAGCAGAGCAACAAGCCGAAGCAGCGGGTGCACCAGATGGCGTTGTGGAAGAAGAAACAGCAGATCAACAGGCAGAAGATGTGGAGGCTTCAGTTGCAATTCCTGAGATGGAAGCAGCAGCAGAGCAGCAGATCACTGATCAGAACATGCTGGAAGAAGCTGCTCAGATCGAGGCAGCACAGCAGCAGGCAACCGTCACAGCTGCCGTTTATTACCGGAGTATGTCGGAGACAGAATTCCATGTTCTGAATATGAGTAAAGCGGAAGGCATGAACTACACGGCCTCCATTCCAAAGACTTCTTTGACGGATCCGCAGCTGATCTATTATATAGAAGCTGAAGCTCATGGAGCAGTCTCACGAACTGAACAATATACGGTCAACGTCGAACAGGCAGATGTCGATTACAATGAGGTCCCAGCCTTGCTTGTAACCGAACTTGTCCCAGATTCAACAAATGTCGGTGGGGCCGATGGATATGAGTTTATTGAGGTGTATAACAATACTAATCAGGACATTAATTTGAAGAATTATAAGCTGTACTACCGCTATACGGACTCTGGTCCGTCAGCAGACGTTATATGGCCTACAGATCATGAAGAAATGATGATCTCATCGCAGGAAACGATCGTCTTCTGGGTCATTAATTCAGCGAATGGAGATAAAACAGCGGCCGATTTCAATGCCAACTATGGCAGTAATTTAGTTGAGAATGACAATCTGTATAGAGTCTACTCTGACGGTATGGCCAACGGAGGTAAGCGGGCTGCTGTTATCGGCACAAATACTCATATAGACATAGCCTCTGCAGCGTATGATAACGATGATGAGACACAAGCAGACAAAGGTATTTTCTATCGTTATCCGACTGGCGGAAGAACAGAAATGCTGAAATACAGTGCAGGTCTGCTGGACGCAACCCCAGGTGTGGTTGATCCTGTACAGATTCCGTCTGTTCCTGTGCAGTTAGAGACTGATCCTGAAGCACCTGTCCTGCAATTTGCTGATGTACCTGATACTGTGGACCAGCTTAATAACATAAAAATGGCCTTTGGGGTAACAGACCATACTTCTGTCAAATCAGTTGTCTTATTTTATAAGACGGATAAGGATTCCGAGTTTACAAAAAGATACTTGTACTTATCCTATGACGATTCTAATTATCACTATACGGTCTATTCTCCTGAGCTTATAGGCAGCAAACAGCTGGAGTATTATCTGGAGCTGTCCGATGGGACGAACGAGCGGCAGACTGAACCTAAATTCGTGGAGATTACTGGCAATGTCCAGTCAGATGAGCTGCGCTTGAATGTACAGGAAGATCAGATCATTAGCGGTAATACAATGATCAAAGGAACACAAGGTGTTGAAGGAGAGCAGGATATTGAGCTGTTCATAGATGACAAAGCCGTTCCTGCTGAGGAAACGTTTGATGCCCTTGAGCACGATGCTTATTTTGCATTTGAAGTGATTGGCGTTAATTATTATTTCAAAAATGCGGTAACCAGCGGAGAGGAAATCCTTCACACCTTTCAGGATCCGATTAATCAGTATGAAACGCTGACAGTGCCGATTGATGCGCAGCGATTCCGTGAAGGGAATAACGTTCTTTCCATTCGCGCAGGCTCCAAGTCGTCGCCTTTTGATGAGCGTGAAGAAGAGAATAAGGATGATTTTCAGATTCGTAATATTCGTCTCGTCCTTGCAGATGGAACCGTAGTATATGATCCGAGCTATTCTAACCCCCAAGAAGAGATCAAAATGGGAGACAGCTCAGGTCGCTATGAGTATATTGATTTTGCATTTAATCTGACTGCTGAAGAGCTGAGATCAACGGCATATGCCTGGGACACAAGAAAGGCAGAGGATGGCGAGCATGATCTCACTGCAGAAGCGGGGGAGGAAAGGGTCAGTGCCAGCGTCATTGTTGATAACACGGCGCCTAACATTAATCCGAACCTTGAAGAGGGAAAAGAGTACCGTGGTGAATTTACGATTGATGCTCATATCACGGATGAGCTTGCAGGAGTTAAGGAAAGCCATGCTGAGCTTGACGGCGAAGTGATAACGCTGCCTTATGAGACATCGTCCTCCAAACTATCGGCTGGCGAACACCAGCTGAAGATCCAAGCAGAGGATCAGGCAGGAAATATGAGCGAGGTCGCAATCCGATTCATCGTTCCGGAAGAAAATCCACTGAAACCTGAGCTGGTATCTCCTAAGAACGGTGCAGAAGATGTGGCGCTAAATGCAGAGCTCAAAATTAAGGTTACTGATCCTGCCTCCGATGTGATGGACGTATCCTTTTACAAAGGTTATCTGCATGATGCTAAACAGTTGGAATCCTTCAAAGGATACCGTAATGCAGCAGACGTAGAGCCGCCTAAAGAAGAAGTGCCTGCCGGAGAAAAGGCAATGACTAAGGGAGACTATACTCAAATTGCAAATGTTGATGGTCAATATCTGACAGACGATTCCATGGAGCAATTTCCGTATCACCGATTTGAGGCTAAGCTGAATTCGTCAGTCAAAGATACCGATCAAGTACTGCTGGAGTGGGTTGGGAAGTCGCTTGAAGGACGTAAAGTCAGCCTGTACGCGTTCCGTCCTGATCAGCAAAAGTGGGAGCTGCTTGACCAGCAAATTGCAGGAGATGAGGATTTTAAGCTTGAGGCGATGGTTACTGCGGGCAATTATCGGAGCGGCGGTAAAATTCAGATGATGGTGCAGGATGAGCTGCCTGTGAGCGAAGATCCGTATGATTTTTCATTCGTATGGATGTCCGATACACAGTACTACTCAGAAAGCTATCCAGAAACCTACCGCAAGATTGCGAACTGGATTGGTAATCAGAAAGAAGAGCAAAAAATTAAATATGTAATTCATACCGGGGATATTGTTGATGAATCCGACAAGGAGTATCAATGGATAGAGGCGGATAAGAACATGAAGGTACTCGAGGAAGCCAATATTCCTTATGGAGTACTTGCAGGAAATCACGATGTATCTAATCAGTTTGGTACCTATGACGAGTACTGGAAATACTTTGGGGCTTGGCGTTTTGAGGATCAACCGCATTACGGAGAGTCCTACAAAAATAATATGGGGCATTATGACCTTATTTCATCAAACGGTAACGATTTTATTATTGTGTACATGGGCTGGGGCTTGGGTCAGCCGGAGATTGACTGGATGAACGAGGTGCTCGCTAAATATCCGGAGCGGAAGGCGATTCTAGCCTTCCATGAATACCTGCTCGTATCCGGTAACCGTGCACCAATTGCTGACAAAGTCTACGAAGAGGTCATCCTTCCGAATGAGAATGTAATTGCCGCATTGTCGGGGCATTATCATGATGCGGAGTTGAAGGTAGATGAGATCGATGATGACGGAGACGGTACACCGGATCGCAGTGTCTATCAGATGCTGGCAGATTACCAAGGAGCAGAAGCGGGTGGACTTGGTTATATCCGGCTCATGCAATTTGATATGCAGAACAACAAGCTGCACATGAAGACATACTCGCCTCTCTTAGATGATTACAACTATTATGATCCAACCGAGTATCCGGGGAAGGACGAATTTTCACTTGATCTGGACTTGCAAGGCAAGCTGAAGAGAGTAGCTACAGACTATGCAGGCATTAAGGTGTATACGAATGAGCTGATTGATAAGGCAGCAGGTATCGATAGCGGAAGTGAGGCCAGTGTAAATTGGTCAGGGCTTGCGAATAATTCGGTGTATCAATGGTATGCCGTAGCTGAAGATGAACACAGTGGCTCTACAAAATCGGATATATGGCATTTCTCAACAGGTAAATTCGGTGGTAATCCAGGGACAGATAATCCGGGTACAGGAAACACGGGTAATCAAGCTGGCGGCGGAAGCTCTGAGGAGCAGAAGCGTAATCCGGTCATTGAAAAGGGAATCATTTCAGTTCAAGTTACATCCGATGGTAAAGCCGTGATAGCTCAGAAGGATATCTCTGAAGCTCTCACTCAGACGGAAGAATATATTACGATCAGGCAGGAAGGTATTCCAGGAGAGTCTGGACAACCGCAGCTACAAATAGAGACGGAAGGCTTGAGACTGTTGCATGAAGAGCAGAAGGATCTTCATATTCACACAGGCTCCCTAAATATTGTGGTTCCCTATGCAGCTATGCAAGGTGAGGCAATGGAGGAGGAATGGCTCACTTTACACATCAAGTTTGTACTTGATGACGAGAGTCGTGGGTGGATAGAAGCAGCAAAAACGACACCTGCTCTGCAGCCTTCAAATCTTGTTGCAGATATTCATTGGTATTCAGGAGACCGCAGTCTTACTGCTCTTGCCGCTCCAGTTCAAGTAAATTGGCAGATCAACACCTCGGATATTGATCCTGAATATGCAGGGATATATAGGGTTCATGCCACGGGAGCTAAATATATCTATGGCAAATGGAAAGATGGGGTTGTTACTTTTGAGACCGATGGAACAGGGCTGATTGCAGTAATGGAATATCACATCATGTTTCATGATATGCAGAACCATTGGGCTAAGGAAATAACAGAAAAAATGGCAGCGAGGCATATCGTGAAAGGAACTTCAGAACTTAATTTCAAACCGAACGCATCCGTGAGCCGCGCGGATTTTGCGGTAATGGCCATGCGCAGCTTGGGAATTGATCGTTCAGAAGATGCATCCTCGTTTGAAGATGTGGCAGATCAAGCCTACTATGCAAATGCGGTTGCTGCGGCTGAGCAGCTAGGCATTATGCAGGGAAGCGGGGGGCACTTCCGTCCTCTGGATCAGATGACGAGGGAAGAAGCGGTAGTCGTGTTGATGAGACTGTTCGAGCATATGGAAATAACGGAAGGCACGCCGAACAACGCTCATTCGTTCACCGATATGAGCACAGCTAGCGATTGGGCGCAGGAAGCAATACTTGCCGCTACGCGCGAAGGGCTTATCAGCGGAAGAACGGACGGCAGCTTCGATCCGCATGACACACTGACTAGAGCAGAAACTGCACAGCTTATATATAATTTGCTTCAAAAATAACAAAGAAGGCGCAGGGTGATGTCCTGCGCCTTCTCTATAACCAAGGGAGGGGATGGCATGACGGCAAATGTACTTACCGGAGCTGATCAGTTATCCGAATTATCGCATCCATTTCTTGATGGCAAACGAATAGGGCTGGTTACGAACCCTACAGGTATAACGGCTGATTTCAGGACGACGATCGAGATATGTGCGCAGCTTAAGAGCAGCCGGCTGACCGCCTTGTTTGCGGGAGAACACGGTCTGTACGGTGAACGTCAGGCAGGAGTTCCGTTCGAGGATGAGATGCATCCTGTGCTTGGAATTCCCGTATTCAGCCTGTACGGCAAGCAGAAGACACCGACGCCGGAAATGCTGGAACAGGTGGATACAGTTATTTTTGATATGCAGGATGCAGGAGTACGCTTCTATACATATCTGTCTACTCTCTTCTATATAATGGATGCTTGTGGTGCCAGCGGAAAGTCACTGCTTGTTCTTGATCGAATCAATCCAATGGGGGGAATGAAGGTAGAAGGAGGCATCCTGCAGCAAGGCTATGAATCCTTCGTGGGTGCCTGGCATATGCCAATACGCTATGGGATGACGATCGGAGAGATTGCCATGATGCGGAACAAGGAAGAGGGGAGCGGATGCGAGCTGGATGTCGTCAGGCTTGAAGGCTGGAGGCGATCCATGACCTATGCCGAGACGGGGCAGCCCTGGATGATGCCGTCACCCAATATTCCCTCACCAGAAACGGCTGAGGTCTATGCAGGGACTTGTTTGTTTGAAGGGACGAATGTGTCTGAAGGACGAGGTACGACCAGACCCTTTGAGTGGATAGGCGCACCTTGGATGGAGGGTGAGCGAATTGCACGGCAAATGGAAGCTCATCAGCTTCCCGGTGTCCATATTCATCCCGTATATGCTGCACCTGTGTATTCCAAGCATCAAGGCGTACTGTGCGGGGGCGTTCGGCTGTTCATTACGGATAGAGACCAATTCAAAGCAGTAGAGACAGGGCTGATGCTGCTGCATGAAATTGCACGCTCGCACCCTCAGCACTTCGAATGGACTTCGCCTCCTCCAGAAGGCAACCGTTATTTTATAGATCTCCTCACAGGAGGAAAGGAAATTAGAGAACGGGTTCGGGACGAAGAAGGACTTCGGCAGATCATGGCGAATTGGCATCAGGATGAAGAGAAATGGCGTGAGAGAAGAGCATCTTATCTGATCTATGGGAGCTGAGAACATGAATTCAAATTCCAATGTAGAAGCACTGCTTGCTCGTTTAAGTCTGCGTGAAAAAATCGGTCAATTGCTGCTGTGCGGACTCCCGGGTCCAGAATTGACAGTGCCGCTCGTAGAATTTATCAAGGCGCATCCTGTCGGGGGCATTATTTATTTTGCCCGGAACGTAGAGGGTCCCGGACAGGTAGCTCAGCTTACTTATCAGCTGCAATCTACTGCAAGGGAGGCCAGCCAGCTGCCGCTGCTGATATCCATTGATCAGGAGGGCGGGATGGTGGCTCGTATAGCGGATGGAATTACCTTATTCCCTGGTAATATGGCGATTGCAGCTGCAGGCGCAAGTGATGATGCTTATGAAGCGGCCCTGGCCAGTGGCAAGGAATTAAGTGCGCTCGGCATTAATTTGAATTTTGCACCGGTTCTGGATGTGAACAACAATCCGCTTAATCCGGTGATTGGGGTTCGCTCCTTCGGTGAGTCGGCACAGATGGTGGCCGAGTATGGTGCTCAGGCGGTTCGTGGCTATCAGGATGCCGGTGTGTCTGCTTGTGCGAAGCATTTCCCTGGACATGGTGATACAGCTGCTGACTCGCATCTGGATCTGCCGATCGTTCCCCATGACTTGGAGCGAATGAAAGGGCTGGAGCTGTCGCCATTTGTGAAGGCGATTGAAGAGGGAGTGGACTTTATTATGTCTGCTCACATCTACTTCCCGGCACTCGAAGCGGAGAAGAAGCCGGCGACGCTGTCTTCCTCTGTACTGACAGGGCTGCTAAGAGATCAGCTGGGCTATGAGGGAGTGATCATGACCGACTGTATGGAGATGCATGCCATTGTCGATACCTACGGCACTGTGGAGGCTTCGGTAATGGCGCTCGAAGCAGGAGCCGATCTCGTGCTGATCAGTCATACCCATGAGCTGCTCACTGGAGCATATCAAGCGATTGAACAGGCTGTGCTATCAGGCAGGCTTACTGAAGAGCGAATCGATGAGTCAGTCCGCCGTTTGCTGTCGCTGAAGATCCGGCGCGGCATCATGATGGAGGATGGCAGCTTCCCTCAGGAGGTGCAGGCTGCACCCGTTATCGACGCGAACGGCTTGCCAGCGGGCGTCGGGCTTGCAGAGCATGGGGACATCGCTCGCCGAATCAGTGAACGCAGCATGACGCTCGTTCGTGATGATGCAGGCATGCTTCCGTTGTCTGGGAAGAAGGTGCTTGCTGTGACAGTAGCATCCTCAGCGATGACCATTGCCGATGAGAAGATCAAGGATCAGCTGAGTCTTGGTGCTGCGCTGATCGAGCAGGGAATTCATGTAGAAGACCTTAGTATAGCGGCAGCAGAAGTGGCTGAGCAGATCGGATCAGTCATCACCGCAGCAGCAAGCCCGGATATTGAGCAGATTGTGATCGCTACCTATAATGCACACTTCTATTCTGAGCAGGCAGAGCTGGTGAAACAGCTGCAGGCTACGGGCAAGCCGCTTGCGGTGGTCGCTACACGCAATCCCTATGACCTTATGGCATTTCCCGATATTAAAGTATACATTGCGGCTTATGAGAGCAGGCCGCTAACGATGAGAAGCGTGGCAAGAGCGTTGCTTGGTTCGATTCCGTTCAAGGGCAAGCTGCCCGTCACCCTTAGTGATGAGTTGACGGCAGGCATCTCCTCGCAATGATCCGCATTACAGGCTTTCAAGCAGAGAGTCTAGTCATCGGGCTTATGTCAGGCACGTCGCTCGATGGTGTGGACGCAGCGCTGGTTCGAATCAAAGGGAGTGGACTGAGTACAGCATCCAGTCTGATTGCCTATACACAGCTCCCATATGAAGAGGAATTTAGAGAGCGGATCAAATAGCTGTGTACGATTGAACATTCTAATGTAGAAGACATCTGTTCGATGAATTTTCTGCTTGCGGATAGATTTGCCGCTGCTGCTCACGCTGTATGCCATCAAGCAGGCATCGCTATGGATGAAGTGGACTTCATCAGCTCACACGGACAGACGGTATGGCATATTCCGAAGGAAGATGCAGGACGGTCGCTTGCCCGCTCCACCTTACAGCTTGGGGATTTGTCGGTCATCGCAGCCCGAACCGGAAGACCGGTTGTGGGTGATTTCAGGCCAGCCGATATGGCGGCCGGTGGGCAGGGTGCTCCGCTGGTTCCTTATGGAGATCTGATTCTGTTCGGTGATCCACAGCGCGGGAGGATCTTACAAAACATCGGAGGAATCGGGAATTGTACGATTCTTCCTGCGGCCTGCACAGCTGATCAAGTAACGGCTTATGATACGGGTCCGGGTAACATGATTATCGACCAAGTTGTGCTCGAATTGTCCGGAGGACAGCTTGCCTATGATGAGAACGGGAAATGGGCAGCAGAGGGAACACCGGACCAAGCTTGGATAAGTGAGATGATACAGCATCCTTACTTCTCGCTAGTGCCGCCTAAATCCACCGGTCGTGAACTGTTTGGGGCGGCATTTGCGGCAGCCTTTTTAGCCGGTGGGAGGGAGCGTGGATTGTCCTCGGCGGATATCGTAGCTACGGCAACATGGTTCACAGCAAAGTCTATCGCGGATAGCTATGAACGCTGGGTATTCTCTAAGTATACAATTGACGAAATTATCGTATCTGGCGGGGGTGCACATAACGAGACGCTTCTATCTATGCTGAGTGAGCTGCTTCCTGGCCGGACCGTTGCCAGGGCAAGTTCGTTTGGGATGGATGACGATGCAAAAGAAGCGCTGATCTTTGCACTGCTCGGTAACGAATATATCCACGGCATACCAAACAATGTGCCTTCCGCTACAGGAGCGGGCCGCCGGGTTGTAATGGGCAAGCTGGCGCTTGGCTGAAACCGTAGGATAAGCGGGATTATGAAGGGAGTTCACCTTCATGGTCCTGCTTTTTTTAATTGTTCACATCATTGTAACTGTAAGAAAGAAGAGCAAGCTGATGCTCTAATATCGATTCATATCATTTTCAATTAATAATTAGATAATTATTATATATGTTTGACAATTAACAAACATAATAATATTATGTCTATATAAAATATAATGGAGAGTGCGAATGATATGGAAGTGAATAAAGCTTATATGGATGATGCGGGGCTTGTGGATATCAAGCGTGGATATATGGAGCACGATCTCGAGTTCATCTGTGTGTGCTGTGGCGAACGGATTGAGAAGGGAGTAATTTATCCGGTTGATGGTGTCTTGTATGAAGCCTTCAGATATGTTCAGATCCATATTGAGCAGGAGCACGGGTCTGTATTTGAATATTTGATATCTCTGGATAAAAGTGTGAGTGGACTCTCTGATATACAGCGCAAGCTGTTAGCGAAATTTTACGAAGGCAAAAAGGATGCAGACATTCAGAAGGAGCTTGGTACAGGATCAACATCGACTATACGCAATCATCGTTTTGTGTTGAAGGAGAAGGAGCGCCAGGCCAAGGTTCTGCTTGCGGTCATGGAGCTGCTGAGTGAGCATGATCCGAATCGCCCTGTAGAGCTTGCGGCACCGATCAGCAAACGCGCTGGTCACGATGATGACAGATACAGTATTACCACATCCGAACAAGAGAAGGTGCTTAAGAAATACTTCCCCCATGGAGTGGATGGTCCGCTTAAGACCTTTTCCATGCAGGAGAAGCATCGCATCATTGTGATGAACGAGCTTGCGAAGCGCTTCATACCCGGGGTCGTGTACTCGGAGCCTGAGGTCAACCGTATGCTTGAACAAGTGTATGAGGATTATGTGACGATTCGCAGATATATGGTGGATTACGGAATTCTAAGCAGAGAAGAAGATGGAAGCCGGTATGTGTTAACCGATTCTATAGGAACGGAGGATAAGAAGATGAACCGGAGAGAGGAATTACAACAGCAAGCCAAAGAAGTGAAGACCGAGGCAGGGGTTTACCAAATCCGCAATAAGCAGAACGGCAAGCTCTACGTCGCCAGCACACCGAATTTGAAATCTATCAACGGACAGCAATTTATGCTGAACATGGGTAGTCACCGAAATCGCGCGCTGCAGCAGGAGTGGGCAGAGCTTGGTGAGCATG
Source organism: Paenibacillus sp. TCA20 (assembly GCF_000732325.1). Classification (GTDB taxonomy): domain Bacteria; phylum Bacillota; class Bacilli; order Paenibacillales; family Paenibacillaceae; genus Paenibacillus; species Paenibacillus urinalis. The sequence goes on along the minus strand of NZ_BBIW01000007.1, from coordinate 229,957 downwards.
CATTCGAGATTGAAGTGCTGGAGAAGCTGAAGGTACCGGAGGGTAATCCCTTCTTCGATGCGAAGGATGCGCTGAAGAAGCTGGAGGCAAGCTGGCTTGAGAAGTTGAGTCCTTATGAACCGAATGGATACAACACCTTGTAATAAAAAAATACACTTACCCCATTAAGAACACATGTACATTCGAGATCATCGTGCATGTGTTTTTTGTTTTTAGGTTAATACTGGGTATAGCAGAACTCATCATTATATCCCGGGAAATAATCTTATGAAGGGTGGAAGGAAGGAATGGCGGATAGACGGAAAATACTTATCACAGGGGCGGCAGGAAGAATCGGAAGCTGTCTTGCCCAAGGCTTACAGGCGACAGAGGCTTATCATATTATTGCCGCAGATCTGAATGCAAATGAGGAACAGGGCATTAAGAAGCTGGATGTCACCAATGCGGAACAGCTGCTTGCTCTTACTGAAGGCGTGGACACGGTGCTTCATATTGCATGGGCGAAGGATGAAGAAGACTTTTTGGGCAAAGTACTGCCGATCAATGTAACAGGGGCCTATCATTTGTACGAAGCGGCACGCAAGCAAGGGGTGAGACGGATTATTTTTGCAAGCTCAAACCATGCGACCGGCTTCTATAAAGTGGACGAGGAAGTAGAGGTCACAGACCCTTATCGTCCTGACAGCTTCTACGGATTAAGCAAGTGCTATATTGAGCTGCTCGGGAGATTGTATGCAGATCGATATGGGATATCCTCCATTAATATTCGGATTGGCAATTTTCCAGGTGATGACCGTCCGCATTCAGAAAGAGCGGCCCACATTTGGATCTCAGAGCGGGATATGGTACAGCTGGCTGAGAAATGCATCGAGGCCTCGGATGAGCATAAGTTTCTATGCTTGTACGGAACCTCGGCCAATACAGATAATTACTACGATATCGGATATTTGGAATCGCTGATCGGATACAAGCCCCAGGACGATGCTGCTGACCTGCTGGAAGAAGCCAGAAGCACAGGGGTACAGATTAAAGAGGATGAGACAGATTACCAGGGCGGAGGAATGACGGGAACAGCGCATTAGGTGCGGAAGATTCTAACGATGATCCGTATGGCGATCGAAAAATCCCCGCCCTCAGATCTTCGATCATAATACGAGTATTAAACCATGTGTATAGCGATAAGATAGAAAAGAGTGCGAATGAACGGCATGAGCTAAGAAGGTATTTGCAAGAAATATCATCTTAGCTTATTTTATTTGCATACATAAAAATCAGCTCGCCTCTGCCTCAAGGTTGTTTGTGAACGGTATCATCTATACAATAGATAAAACAAATGAACGGAAGCGTTTCATTCATCATTTTTCTGCAGATCTAAGATACCCATGTCCCAACGAATGGGCGCCTGGCGGATTAGCTGGGCTTTTTTTTGTATTCAAGAGGAGGTATGAAATTTTGAAATCCCTATGCAAAGTGATGATCGTTGATGACGAAATGCTGGTAAGACAGGGCATTAAGCATCTAATGAACTGGGAACAGGCCGGATTTCGAATTGTCGGCGAGGCTGCGAACGGACTCGAGGCACTTGATCTTGTGGAGGAGGTTAGACCTCATATCATTCTGACCGATATTGTCATGCCCATCATGGATGGCGAGAAGTTCGTGAAAATTGTGAAGGAACGGCACCCCAAGACGGAGGTTATCGTTCTCAGCAGCTTTAGTGAATTTGAGTACGTCAGATCCACCTTCCAGAGCGGTGTAGCCGATTATATATTGAAGCCAAAGCTGGAAGCCGAGTATTTACTCAGCATCTTGAATAAAACGGCAGCCCAAATCGCCGAATTACAGGAAACCGCAGCAGAAGAACCTGCTGAGGAGAGGTACATTGAACAGGCCGCGGAGAAGCTGATCGCAGGCTATGAAGCAGAGCTTCCACCCGGCGTGCTGGAGTCCGTTCTGCCAGGGGACAGCTACGTCCTTATAGGGATGGATATGAAGCACATCGCAGTGCAGGAAGTAAGAACCAGCTTGAGTCAGATGATAGAAACCATGATCTCACAGATTGCAGATACGGTAGGCATCCATTTGAACATGAAGGACCAGGCCCTATATATACTTAACATGGACTCTGGGATTTGGAGCAGTCTCATTATGGACGTTAGAGGAAGGATAGGGCAGCTGCCGCCGGAACAAAAATCTGGCGTTCATATGGTCATGACAGAGCGTTTTACGGATTTCCTGCAGTTAGGAGCGGTGTATCGGAATCAGTTCTTATCGCTTGCGCGGTATTCGTTCTATATGCCGGATAAGCATTTTATCTTTGAAGGGGATCTGCCGGAATTGCCTCAAGTGACAGCAGACCTCGACATGGGAGAGCTGACAGAGCAGCTGAAGCGGAAGCAGTTTCAGAAGGGCTTTGCCGGATTTCTGGAGCACATTCATCTCAAATCCATGGATTACCGAACGGATATTTTTGAATTCAAAGCTTATCTGGGCAACTTTATCTTCAATGTGACAAGTACACTCGGAAAAATGAAATATGATACAGAGCGGCTCGAGCAGAGCAAATATGAGTTCTTCCGCAGAATTGATGAGGCAAAATATGCCCGGGACGCGATTCAGCGCATTGTTGATTTCATTCATGAAGCCGAGCAGGTGATTGGGGAAACCAACACTGATCCGAATATGGCGATGCTGCTGAGCTATATTCAAGAGCATTACAGGGAACCGATTACACTGACCGAAGTAGCAAAGCAATTTCATTTCAACCCATCCTACTTGTCGAGTTATTTCTCAGCTCATAATAACGAGGGATTCAGTGAGTATCTGAATAAGATCCGTGTTCAAAAAGCGAAGGAGCTGCTGACTTCAACAGAGGAGTCCATCTCTGAGATCAGTGCTCAGGTGGGGTACTCGGATCAGAGCTATTTTACAAAAGTGTTCAAGAAGCTTACGGGCTTATCACCAAGCGCCTACCGCAGAGAGCAATTTGCAAAAGAGGATTGAGACACATGAGAATGTTCAATAATCAAAGCTTGTTTGTCAAGCTGTTCCTGGTAACCTTAATCAGCCTTATTGCGGTGTCTGTAATTACACTGGCAATAACGATACGGATGTCGGAGCAGCTCTTCCTGCAAACCTTCAGCATTACGAATACGAAGCTGCTTAATCAGATGAAGTCGAACCTAGAATCCTATAACGGCGCCGTGGCTACCACCACGAACTTAGTCAGTCAGAGTGGAACGATACGCAATTACTTGACGAATGGAGATACGGACTCCGTGTCTTTGGCGATGCAGACATACAATATGACGCAGCGAATGAAGTCAATCAGTTCTAATCTAAGTGCTTATGAAGTGAGCATTATGGTACTGGGCGCCAATGGACGCAGCTATACGACAGATCCGTGGTATTGGTCCGCGACAGCAGCAGAGCTTGCCGATCATCCCATTACGCAGAGAACGATTAATAATCCTCATAGGATCATATACCAGCTCTACCATGATGACAGTCAGTCAGGCACATGGAAGGAGCCGGTGCTGATTGCTTCCAAGGCGCTGTATCATCATGGCTCGGATGAGATTTACGGAACGATGTATGTCATGATCAGAGACACCATATTCAAGCCTTTCTATGCCAACTTCACAAGTGATGGAAATGATGTGCTCCTGATGAACGATGAAGGATTAGTGATCTCCAGCAATCAGCAGGAGCTGATTGGAATGACGGATAAGGCACTGCTGACCAAAGTCGTTGCCGACCAGCGCAGTGGAGAGCTAGGTAAGAACGCCGATCTACAGGGGGATGAGCGTATCTTGTTCTCCGAGTACTTACCTGAGTTCGATTTCTATCTCGTCAATCTGATCGATAAGGATGCTGCCATCGGACAGATGGTTAACCTAAGAGCACTGACGCTGACTACCCTAGGTATTGTGGGAATATCACTAATTATCGTGTACTTTATGACTAGGAAAATGACAAGATCCCTGCGAGGGCTGATCCATCAAATGTCGGGTATCCCAACGAAGGGCTTCAGCAATTATGTCGATGTCTCAACAAGCAGTCTGGAGGCACAGGAGCTCGGAAATGCGTTCAATTTTATGCTGGACGAGCTGAATGACTACGTAGAGAGACTTGTTCAGACCGAGAAGCAGCAGCGTAATGCCGAGCTTGCAGCGCTGCAGATGCAGATTAATCCTCATTTTCTATACAACACGCTCGCGTCCATTAAATTTCTGGTGCAGCAAGGAGACCGTGAACGGGCAGCAGAGACGATTAACTCTTTAATAACGCTGCTGCAAAATACGGTAAGCGACGTGGAATCCACCATTCCAGTGAAGCAGGAAATCGAGACACTGAAAAATTACGTGTATATTAACCATGTTCGCTACGGAGACAAAATTCGCGTGAACTATTTTATAGAGCCGGATGTTATGGATTTCGAGGTACCTAAGCTCATTATTCAGCCTTTTATCGAGAATGCTTTCTTTCATGCTTTCAACCACAAAGGAGAAGGAAGTATCCTCATTATGATATCCAGTCAGCATGAGCAGTTGATCTGTGAGGTCGTGGATAATGGGGACGGAATGGAAATGGAACCGGTTCTGGAGCGTACAGAAAGTGTTGATCAGAGCGGGCTTCCAGAGACCAAGCTTCCACAGACCAAGCGGAATCGCAAGCTATTCTCAGGCATCGGGATCAAAAATGTGGATGAGCGGATTAAAATCATGTATGGAGAAGACTATGGTGTTCACATTACAAGCAAGCTTGGAGAAGGAACCAAGGTGAGAATTAGTCTGCCGATTATTTCCTCTGAGAAAAACAATGATTAAGATTCGTGAGAATAAAGATACCGTCAATATCATGAAAATAATCCCAAATCAAGAGTATAGAGTACAGGTTGTCATAAAAATAATGCAAAAAGCTAAATATATTACCTGACAGTCACTCTTGTACTCTTGCGAACACCCAATAAAAGAACAAAAGCTTGCAAAGATAGTTCTAAAGAAAACGCATACAAGAGTGATAAGATGGGAGCATAGCAAGAGTAAACGCTTCCATCTTTTATTTTCAGTTTTTTGCATTAAGCCGAGGCGTAAGCCCCGGACGTACAGAACATCTCATTTACAAGCCTTGAGGGGGTTATGATTTTGAAAAAATTATTGTCTGTTATGCTGGCAAGTGCAGTGCTGCTGACCGCTTGTGGCGGTGGAGGAGGAGAATCCGAATCAGGCCAAAGCGCAGAAACGAATGAAATTACCGTTTGGGCTTGGGACCCGGCATTCAATATTGCGGCAATGAATAAAGCAAAAGAAGCTTATGCTGAGGTTAATCCGGACGTGACAGTCAACATCGTTGAGAATGCACAGAATGACATTGTACAGAAGCTGAACACGGGGCTTAACTCTGGATCGACAAAAGGACTTCCAAACATCGTATTGATTGAAGACTACAGAGCACAGAGCTTCCTTCAATCCTACCCGGATGCTTTCTATGAATTGACCGATGTGATCAATGCAGAGGACTTTGCAGATTATAAGATCGGCCCAACGAGTGTAGACGGCAAGCAGTATGGCGTACCGTTTGACTCGGGTGTAACCGGCATGTATGTCAGAACCGACTATCTGGAGCAGGCAGGCTATACGCTTGAGGATCTGCAGGATATCGACTGGAAGCAGTACATTGAGATCGGTAAAGACGTGAAAGAGAAGACAGGTAAAGCGATGCTGACTCAGGATCCTAACGATCTGGGCATCATTCGTATGATGATCCAATCTGCAGGCAGCTGGTATACCGCTGAAGACGGCTCAACTCCAGCGATCGCTGATAACGCAGCTATGAAGACGGCATTTGAGACTTATAAAGAAATGATGGATTCCGGTATCGTCAAAGTCATTTCAGACTGGAGCCAATTTGTTGGTGGAATGAATAGTGGAGAAGTTGCATCTGTGCCTACAGGTAACTGGATTACACCATCCATCAAAGCCGAGGCATCTCAGTCTGGTCAATGGGCAGTAGCACCGTTTCCTACCTTGCCTGGTGTTGAAGGATCTGTTCATGCATCTAACCTTGGAGGAAGCTCCTGGTATGTCATGAATGTGGACGGCAAAGAGGCGGCAGCTGAATTCTTGAAGCAAACCTTTGGATCTGATGTGGATCTGTATCAAACCTTGAATACGGATGTAGGTGTTATCGGTACATTTAAAACCGCTGCAGAAGGTGAAGCATACAAAGCGGAAGATGAATTCTTCCAGAATCAAAAAGTCGTATCCGATTTTGCAGCTTGGACAGAACAAATCCCGAACGTGAACTACGGTCTGAACACGTATGCAATCGAAGATATTCTCGTTGTAGCGATGCAGAGCTACCTTGGCGGACAGGATCTGGATGCCGTTCTAGCGGATGCTCAGACTCAAGCAGAAACACAAATTCGTTAATCTAAATATTTTTACAAAGCTGGAATAACAACAAACCCTTGCTCTTTACGCTGCTTCTTAAGAGGATTGCTCTTTAGAGGAGAAGGGGCAGGGGTTTTCTAAAGAACAGATAAGACAGCCTAGATAAATAGAAGCTTAGTTATGGAAGGAAGTGGAGTGGCGTGAAACCTGCGAAGTTGACCTCAGGCCGCAAAAGTTTAGTCAGTCACAATCGCACGAATTTAGCGGGCTGGTTCTTTATATTGATACCGGTTCTGGCAATCAGTATTTTCTATTTCTATCCGATGATTCAGGCGTTGATCCTGTCGTTTAAATCCGGCCGGGGGATGAATCTGGATTTTGTCGGATTCGACAACTACATTCGGTTGTTCAGTGATGCTAACTTCATTACAGCGGTAAAAAATACGTTTATTTACTTGATCATTCAGGTTCCGGTCATGCTCGTCCTGGCGATCTTTATCGCGGTCCTGCTGAACGATGATAATTTGAAGTTCAAAGGTTTTTTCAGAACGGCGATCTTCCTGCCGACAGTAACTTCTCTCGTTGCATACTCGGTTGTATTTAAATACATGTTCGGTGCAGACGGGATCGTCAACAAGATGCTGATGAACTTCCATCTGATCTCTGAGCCGATTCAATGGATTACAGACCCATTCTGGGCAAAAGTTACGATTATTATCGCCATTACGTGGCGCTTTACAGGCTATAACATGATCTTTTACTTATCTTCCCTGCAAAACATCGACAAATCCGTGTATGAGGCTGCGCGAATTGATGGGGCGAATGCGTTCACCCAGTTCTTCAAAATTACGATTCCGCTGCTCAAACCGATGATTCTGTTCACGGGGATTACCTCCACGATTGGTACACTCCAATTGTTTGATGAGGTTGTCAATATTACGAAGGGCGGACCGGGTAACTCGACCATGTCCATCTCGCAATATATTTATAACTTATCCTTTGAATACACGCCGGACTTCGGCTACGCAGCAACAGTATCCTACTCCATCGTGGTTATGGTTGTACTGCTTACCATCATTCAGAACAAGATTGGAGGCGATAAAAAATGATCAAGCCGAAACGCTTTTTTACGTATTTTTTCCTTATTATCGCCACCATCGTTTCTATCTTCCCGTTCATCTGGATGATCGTAAGCGCAACGAATCAGTCGGTGGATGTTACGAAGGGAACCTTGCTGCCGGGGTCCCATCTTATAGAGAACGTTACGAACTTGTTCAACAGCGTAGATATGTGGCAGGCACTCTGGAATTCAGCCAAAATCTCCATCATCACTACCATTCTGTCCTTGCTCGTTGCATCGGCAGCCGGTTATGGATTTGAGGTTTACCGCAGCAAAGCCAAGGATGTCGTATTTAACATCCTGCTTGCGTCCATGATGATTCCGTTTGCCGCAATTATGGTGCCTTTGTATCAAATGTTTGCAAAAATATCTAACGTAGCACCGTTCTTCGGTATCGACTCAGCGGCAGCTGTTATCCTGCCAACCTTTACAACGGCGTTCCTGATCTTCTTCTTCCGTCAGAGCACGAAGATGTTTCCGAAGGATCTGCTCGAAGCAGGGCGTATGGACGGTTTAACAGAGCTTGGATTGTTCTTCCGGGTGTATATGCCGACGATGAAATCCACGTATGCAGCAGCAGCGATCATTACGTTCCTGAACAGCTGGAACAACTACCTGTGGCCGCTCATCGTGCTTCAATCACCGGAAAATATGACGGTTCCGCTTCTGATCTCCAATCTCGGATCGGGGTATGCTCCGGACTACGGCTTGATCATGTCCGCAATTGTCATTACAACATTGCCGACGGCCATCGTATTCTTCTTGATGCAGAAGCATTTTGTTGCAGGAATGACGGGGTCCGTTAAATAATTATTAAATAAGGATTATCCTATATCCTTTATGTAAGGATGAAACGGAAGAAGGACTGTCTGCATACTCGAAGAGTACAATCTTGGAATATCAGCAGTCCTCTTCATTTTATGACAGGAGGAATCATACGAATGACGCATCAACAGAAACCGAGCCTTGCCTGGCTGTCTGACGTAAACGTATTTTCGGTAAATCGGGTGCCGGCTCACTTCGATCACTATTATTATGAAACGATGGAGGAAGCGAAGCAGCGTTCGGAAATGCCGCTCCGCCATAGCCTGAACGGCAGCTGGAAGTTTAGCTATGCTGTCAATCCAGCGCAGCGACAGGCTGATTTTTATAAGACCGAGGTGTCTGTAAGAGGCTGGGATCATATTGAAGTGCCCGGGCACATCCAGCTGCAGGGATACGGGAAACCCCAATATGTCAATACGATGTATCCGTGGGATGGACATGAGCATCTTCGTCCGCCGATGATCTCGGAGGAACATAATCCGGTGGGAAGCTATGTGAAATACTTTGAAGTTCCTAAGGAGTGGGAGAAGCGCCCTGTATTCATCTCTTTTCAAGGGGTTGAATCCGCTTTCTATGTATGGCTGAACGGTGAATTTGTCGGTTACAGTGAAGACAGCTTCACTCCAAGTGAATTTGATCTGACTCCTTATCTTACGGAGGGAGAGAACAAGCTGGCGGTTGAAGTGTATCAGCGCAGTACGGGCAGCTGGCTGGAGGATCAGGACTTCTGGCGCTTCTCGGGTATTTTCCGGGATGTTTACTTGTACGCTGTACCTGAGGTTCATGTTCAGGATCTGTTTGTTCATACGGATCTGGATGAGCGTTATGAGCAGGGGACGCTAACCGTTGATGTGCAGCTGAGCGGAGCTCCCGCATCCAAGGTGGCCGTAGAGCTGAAGAATGAAGCAGGTCAGGTTACGGCTCTCGGAGATGTGAGCTCACCGGGGCAATCCTTAAGCCTGACGCTGAATGCAGGCGTGGTTGAGCTATGGAGTGCAGAAGCACCGAATCTGTATACGATGTACGTCTCGATCTATGATGCAGCAGGTGAGCTGGTAGAAGTCGTACCTCAGCGTGTCGGGTTCCGCAAGTTCGAGATGAAGGATAAAGTGATGCATCTGAACGGCAAACGCATTGTATTCAAGGGTGTAAACCGTCACGAATTCAATCCGCACAGAGGACGCAGCATTACGAAGGAAGATATGCTCTGGGATATTAAGACACTGAAGCAGGGGAATATGAATGCCGTTCGTACTTCCCATTATCCGAATGCGTCGCTGTGGTACGAGCTGTGTGATGAATATGGTGTGTACGTTATTGATGAAATGAATCTGGAGACGCATGGCTCGTGGCAGAAGATGGGAGCAGTTGAGCCGTCCTGGAACGTTCCGGGCAATCTTCCGGAGTGGCAGGATATCGTTATGGATCGGGCCATCTCGATGGTAGAGCGGGACAAGAATCACCCGTCCATCCTGATCTGGTCGTGCGGCAACGAATCTTATGCAGGCGAAGTCATCGTTAATGTCTCGAATTACTTCCGTGACCGGGATCCTTCACGTCTCGTTCATTACGAGGGTGTATTCCACAATCGGGATTATGATGCAGCGAGTGATATGGAGAGCCGGATGTATGCGAAAGTGGCGGATATCGAGGAGTACTTGAATGCCGATCCGCAGAAGCCGTATATCAGCTGTGAATATATGCATGCGATGGGGAACTCCGTCGGCGGCATTGTAAAATACACCGAGCTGGAAGAGAAGTACCCCATGTACCAAGGCGGATTTATCTGGGATTACATGGATCAGGTGATTGTGAAGAAAGACCGCTACGGCAAGGAATTCATGGCATACGGCGGTGACTTCGATGACCGTTCAACCGACTATAACTTCTCGGGTAACGGGATTGTCTATGCGGATCGCAGATGGTCGCCGAAGATGCAGGAAGTGAAATTCGTGTATCAGAACGTGAAGCTGCTGCCGGACGCGAAGGGTGTCACGGTGAAGAACGAGAATCTGTTTGTGAACACAGATCAGTTTGACCTCGTATGCAGCTTGAAGCGGGAAGGCGTAGAGCTGTTCCGCAGTGAAGAGAGCGTATCGGTTGCTTCTGGTGAAGAGCAATATGTAAGTCTTGATCTGCCGGAGCATACAGAAGCAGGGGAATATACGGTAGATGTATCGCTTGTACTGAGAGAAGAAGAGCTGTGGGCAGAAGCAGGCTTTGAAGTGGCTTTTGGACAGCATATCTTCCAAGTCGAAGCAGCCGAAGCAGCCCCATCTTCTGCCGCTTGCAGTGAATTCCGTGTAGTTGAAGGTGACGTGAACATTGGTGTGCATGGCCGAAGCTTCTCGATCATGTTCTCGAAGCAAGCAGGTACGCTGATCTCTGTCAATTATGGAGGACGCGAGATGATCTCCGCGCCGCCAGCGCCGCTCTTCTGGAGAGCGATGACGGATAATGACAAGGGAGCGGGTCTCCACTTCGAATCTTCTGCCTGGTATGCAGCCAGTCTCTCCCGCAGATGCGTGAAGTGGGAGCTGAGCGAGGAAGCGAATCAGGCGACTGTAGCGTATACGTATAGACTCAGTGTATCGGATGAAGTCAGCGTCAAGGTTGCCTACACCGTATTTGCAGATGGCAGTATCAAAGTGAAATCGGATTATAAAGGGGCAGCTGGCCTTCCTAAATTCCCGATCTTTGCATTGTCCTTCAAGGTGCCGGCTGATTATGCGAATCTGGACTATTATGCTCAGGGACCAGAGGAGAATTACATTGACCGTGCTTATGGAGCGAGACTTGGCCGCTTCCAGAACAGAGCGGAGGACAACGTAGCGGCTTATTTGGTACCGCAGGAGTCTGGTAACCGCACGGGTGTAAGACGTGTTGCGATTACGAATGAGCTCGGACAAGGGATCGAGATCACAGCTCCGAATACGCAGCCGGTGGAAGCGAACATTTCGCCGTACACAGCATTCGAGCTGGAGCATGCGACGCATCATTACGAGCTGCCGAATGTGCATCATACGGTAGTGACTATTGCTGGACGCCAGATGGGTGTCGGCGGGGATGACAGCTGGGGTGCGCCCGTACTGGATGAGTACCTGATCGATCCAGCGAAGGATCTGTCCTTTGAATTTACGATTCGAAGTAAAGCATAGAATAAGTAGGACCATTGTATATAACAAAACGAGCCTGGCTTTAACAGGGCTCGTTTTGTCTTTTTGACCGCAATGACTTCTATTCCTCAAAAGAAAGATTGGCCGGTTCGTCACTCATTTCGTAGTCAAGCTTCAGACTCGTGGTCGGCACACTGAGATCGACTTCCTCAAATTGAAAACCGTCGACCCATACTTTTCCTTCACCCATAAGCAGGACTCCAAATGAGATGGTGCCGCTCTCCTCAGGGACATCAAGTACGATCGCATAATGGTTCCAGTGTGTATCTCCCGTAATGCGGCGGTCATTCATATTGTCGAACTGAAGTACATCCTCTGAGTGGCTGTCCACACGCATCCACAGCCCGCAGTATTCTTTTACATTTTCGGTTTTGACAAATCCGGAGAAGCGCATTCGTTTCCCTTTGTATTTGTCTGCCTTGAATTGCTGCATCATCGTTGCGAAGGCGCCGTCATCCATGGGAGTCCGGGCTCTTAGATAACCAGAGGTGCTTCCTTGGTGTACCGTATTCCGGTCGATGCCCATTTCATAGTCCTGGGGGTGACTCCCGCTGATAAACCAGCCTTTGATGGGTGAAGCAATCTGCTCATTCATTTGAATCTCTCCTTGTTCGCGGTTATAGGTGTGGAGCATAAATAATTTACGATAACGGCCAGGCGGCATGCCGTAGAGCTTCTTAAAAGCCCTTGTAAAAGACTCCTGGCTCTCAAAATGACAGTGTAATGAAATATCGATAATGGAAGCATCGGAGTATAGCAGCAGCCGGGCTGCGTAACACAATCGTCTTCTTCGTAAATAATCGGCTACGTTCATGCCAACCTGTCTTCGAAACATGCGATGAAAATGATAGGGTGAGAAGCCGACGTGAGCAGCGATGCTCTCTAGTGACAGCTGTTCCTCCAGATGGGCTTCCATATAATCGATACTTTGTTGAATCGCGCGATGGGTACTCAAGGTCAGGCCCTCCTTTGTCTCTAAGGATAGCAGAACAAAAAGGAGCGTTTTTGATAATTTTTGCGCAACTTAAAAAGATCCTGTTCGAAAATTTCTACTCGATGAGGATCTTTTTAGTGATAAAGTATGAACCTACTGTTTCCTAGAGCGGCATTACATGAAAAGAATTACTGATGAGTACAAGATCCTTCCGATCATCACGATTCTCTGGGTTATAGTGAGTAACCTTTTTGATAAGCCGATATTCTCCAGGAGGAAGCTTGCGAGCCTGATATGCCTCCATCTCTGCGGTCTCACCCAGGTTCATGCCATAAGCCGGCAATTTGAAGGAGGCATAGACATGTGCTTCTCTCCAGACTGAATTTGTATTCTGCTCAATAAAGACATCTTCCCCGTAAGTTAGGTTATATTGATCAGATTGGTTAGCCATGTGATAGGTAACGGTTTCTCCTCTCAGATACTCTTTCTCGTCCGTGCTTAGAAGCAGCTGTTCTGTTCTTTGCGGCTCCGATGGAGTATGTGGGGATGCCTTTCCTAGCGTTACATTGGATTCATAGTAGGTGTCGACCAAGTCAGTTATTTGTTCAGCTAATCGCGTCAGATCCTGATGTGACTTATCACATTCACTCCATTCGTGACGATAAGTTTCATTTCTGAATTTTACAATGAGGCTGTAGCTCTCATAGGGTGTCTTGCTGCAAGTTGTATTTCCCTCGCTGCTCGCGGAGAATGCCCCATGCTTGACCATCTCCTTATAGATTTGCGTTCGAGTCTTTATATTCAGATGAAAATCACTTACTGTAACAGACTCTCCATTCTCTAAAATGGCTGTAATCTGCTTTGTTTCTGTATCTATTACGTTTCCTTGATCCACGCCATATTCCAGACGAAAGTCCAGCGATTCCAAGTGATCCAGCTGGTAATTAATCTGAATTAAGGTTTCACCCAAAGCTCCGTTATTGCAATGTGAGAGGGAGTAGACTAAGGATTCGTCTGTATCTGATTTTTGGAGGGCGTTACAGCTGAACGTGCTGATTTCCATTGGACCGTAGGCATCCTTGGATGAATCATAGAGCACCTCTATTGTACCGTCTTCCATATGTGTTAAGGTGTGATAAATCGGATCGCCTTCATCTGTGTAGGAGACGACTTTTTGAGAAGATCGTTCTTTATTTAGGAATTCATCAAGGTAATATACCCCCGAAACTTGTCCATGCAGGTTGATGACTTTCTGATCGGCAGGTGATTCCTTCGGTGTCTGAATATCAGACTGAGGTGGTTCATCCTCTGCATTCGTAGTACAGCCAGATAGGGTAAGCATCAGCAGTACAAAGAGCAGTAATGCTTTTTTTCTCAATTTGAAGACCCCATTTCATTGAATTGCGAATTCGGTTACTAGAAATTGGACTCTGTCAGTTGAAAAAAAGTTCCATAAATTAAAGACAGCAGATCCATAAGGTGGATGGTCATAACCCTGTCAAGTAGACAAGAAAAAAGAGACACTGTTATGCTGCGACCGTTTCTCGGTATTCCACCGGGGAACGGTCGTTTAGTTTCTTCTGAAAGCGTTCGTGGTTATAAAATGAAACGTATTCTTGGATAGCCTGTTCCAAGTCAGAAACCGATTCTAAATGTGTTAAATATATTTTTTCGGTTTTCAGATGTGAAAAGAACGATTCAATACAGGCATTGTCAAAGCAGTTTCCACGTCTAGAATGGCTGCCGACGATTCCTAGCTTGGTAAGTTTACTGTTAAACGGCTTTGAGGTGTATTGAAATCCCTGATCAGAATGCAGGAGGACACCTGTTAGATCTGTTTTCTCACAGAGCATGTCTACTGTTTTTGTGACAAGCAAGAGATCATTTCGCTCGGACAGACGCCAAGCCACAACCTCGTTGTTATATAAATCCTGGATTGCGGAGAGATACACAAAACGCTCTCCCACACGAATATATGTAATGTCAGTGACTAGTTTACGCAGCGGTGCCTCAGCGTGGAATTGACGTTCCAGCCGATTGGGATGAACCACCGAGGCTTGCTTGCCGAAAAAGCGTCGTTTCTTCCGGATCACAGAGCGAATCCCCAGCTTCTTCATAAGTCGGTAAACGCGTTTGTGGTTAACGTGTAGCCCTTCTCGTTTCATAGCCACCGTCATACGCAAGTAGCCAAAATACGGGTGCAGTCGGTGTATGGCCATGATATGCTCTTCCAGCAACTTCTCTTGCAGCATAAGGGAATTCAGATGGCTTCCCCTTTTACGCCATTTGTAGTAGCCTGCGCGTGAGACTTCCGCTAATTTTAGGAGCCATCCTAATGGATATTTCAGCCGCATCTCCTCAACGATTTCATACCGACTCGATTTACTCGTCACTCCCCGTGTAGATTTGGATACCGCTTTTTTAAGTACTCGATCTCAGCTCTCAAATATGCCATTTCTTCTTCTACGCTTGTAAACTTCGTTTTCGGTCGTCCTTTACGAGGTGCCTCTTGCTTAAATGGCTGGCCTTCACGGTACCGCTTTACCCACACTACTACCTGTGACTTATTTCGAATTCCAAGTTGTCTGGCCACCTCTCTGTACGATATATTTCCCTCGGTAACCAGTCTAACGGCTTGCATTTTTAACTCTTCAGGATAACTGTTATTAATACGGCCTGTTTTCCCCACAAAAAATCCCCTCCGGTCTCCAACGTTTAAGTCCATCTTACCAGATGTCTTTTTTACGTTGTCTACCATGAGGGGATAATACCAGGATCAGCTGTCTTTAATTTACTTGGGGGAGTGTGATGATTCTATTCACATCTCAACTACATTGCAGGTAAAAAAATCCATTATAGAAGTTTATTACATGATATAATACAGCATGTACAACACACCTTGAGTGGGCGCTCCCTCCGAAAGGAGGTGATGCGATGCAAATTTCGTTTGGTGAAGTGCTGACCTTCGGGATTTTCCTGATTGCGCTGCTGACGTACCTGGATAAATGAAAATAACCCACGTAAGGTTAAGGCCAAGTGGGTTATTTTCTAGGTTACATCTGTAATCCTGGAGGGTAATCCCTATCAAGATGTTTGTACTGGGGACGGATGGCACTCCGTCCTTATTTCTATTCTTATCATACATTAACCAATCTTAGACTTCAATTTATATTAAATTAAAACAATAATTCTGTAAGTCACTTATGCTCTAAAGTTTCTTCGATAAATGTAAACGAATACATACTATCCTATGCAAAGGTGGTAAGGATTGATATGAAGAATGTTGAGCTGACAGGCGAAAGGACTCCATACTTGAACGTTGACAGCAGCCAAATAAGAGAAGCTTTGATCCAAGGCAATAAACAGCCTGCTTTCCTGCTAGGCACGGCAGATTGGAAGGTGCAGCTGCAGGAGACGACAGAGAGACCTGAGTTCAGCCTGTACTGGCAGCAGATTGCCGAAACAGCACGGGTCGCCGTGCAGGAGCCGCTGCCTCCGCTCACCTATTCCATCTTCCGACAGTTTGCCGAGACGGGGGCACGTAAAGGCTATGAGGACGTATACTTTGAACGCAGAGCAAGGCTTGTGGCTCTGGGAATTCAGGCGGCTGTAGCAGCGGACAGCGATGAAGAGCGGGCATATCTAGCTGCTCTGGAGGATGCTCTCTGGGATATCTGCGGAGAGTACACCTGGTGCTTGACTGCCCATCTTCCGGCAGAAGGTGATCCGGTGTCAGAGGTGGATCTGTTTGCCGCCGAGACGGCTGAGACACTGGCTGAGCTGTTATATATGTATGAAGATGTATTGGATCGCCGGGTAGCAGAGCGGATCAGAATAGAAGTACGGCAGCGGGTTCTTGAGCCGGTATTTATACAGAAAAAGCCCTTCTTCTGGAGGCAGGCGGATCACAACTGGTCGGCTGTATGTGCAGGAGGGAGCGGGATGGCCGCACTCTTGCTCATGGATGATGCAGACGAGCTTGCAGCCGCCATTGAGCAGGTCTGTGCTTCGCTTGAATCTTTTCTCAGCGGCTATGGAGCAGATGGTGGATGTGCTGAGGGACTGGGATATTGGGTGTACGGCTTCGGGTACTACACGTATTTTGCAGAAATGCTGAGAGAGCGGACGAATGGCGGGCTGGATTTGCTGGCATCAGCTCACCCTCGCACCATCGCCGGTTTTCCAGAGCGAATTCATCTCTCTCAAGGTGTGTATGTCAATTTCTCCGATAGTGGTGAGAGGGAGGTGCTTCCCACAGGTCTCCTTCATCGTTTAATGGAGCGGACCGGATCGCGAGTCCTTCCTTATGACGCCGTACCGGGATTGTTAAGCGATCCCGTGAGGCGGTGGGCGCATGTGCTGCGAAATGGGCTGTGGACAGCTGGAGAAGAGGCTCAGGCCGAGGAGCTCACCACGCAGGTGAAGGAGCATAGTCCCTCTAATTCGAATGTCAATGCATTCAACGAACTTGGATGGTGGATCTGCCGGACTGAGCGATCTGGAGCGAATCAGAATGAGACTGAGACTGAATATGAACATGAATATGAGCATGAGAAGAGATCTATAGCCTGCGGATTTGCCATCAAAGGGGGGCATAATGGAGAGCCGCATAATCATAATGATCTGGGTCAATTTATACTGCATGCAGGCGGAGATAATATCCTATGTGACCTTGGGGCAGGCATGTATACTCAGGCATATTTTCAAGCAGGAAGAGAGCAGATCATTAACATATCGTCCGGCGGGCACAATGTGCCTGTTATTAACGGAATGATGCAGGGAAGCGGCAGTGAATATCGCGCCAGAACCAACATGCAGAGAACGGATGAGCTCGGGCTTGAGGTAGAGCTGGATTTGACAGAGGCCTATCCTGATGCAGGGCTTGCTCGCTATACTCGTTATGCACAGTGGATTTGTCCTCCTGCCGAGGACACGGCCACACTGAAGCTGACCGACCGGTTCATCTGGGATGGTGAGGAGAAGCATTTTGAGGAACGGCTGATCAGCCGCTTCAAGCCAGTAATCGTGGATAAAGGAATGGTGTATTGGTATGGGGCCCAGGCTGTGCTCCAATTAAGCTATGATCCGGAGCAGCTGGAGGTGTCCATGTACTCTACTGATCATGTGGATCATGATGGACATCCGTTTACTTTTTATACGACCTGCCTTACACATAGGAATGCTCCATCTGCAGAGCTAGAAACACATTGCAGGCTAAAATTTGAAATGCGGGCAGTAGAGCCTGACCTACAATAGAAAAGGAAGGATTGTATAGTTAAATCCTGAAATGACATAAAAAAAGGCTGCAGAGAAACCTATGCTCTCGCAGCCTTTTTCAGCGGCCAATGATCTTGTGTACTATTGAATCGTATCCTGTGGAACAATTCCGCTGTTGAAATAAATGGACAGCACTACGATGCTGATGATGACAGCCGCGCCCACGGTCCAGAACACTAACTTTTGTAGCATAATAAACTCCTTTTACCTATTCATTTGCGTGCTGATGGATGAGATCCTTAATTAATAATGGCATCATTAGCTATTATACACATCAAATGTTAGTAAAAAGAGACAAAATTATAATATTTTCAAAACAAAAGTGCTCAAGCTTTTCGCAGCAGCAAAAAATCAGCAGAGGATAAGTCCGGATAACGCTGGGGAATGATCTCCTCTACCTTGTATTCCGGGAACGCCGCCAAGTAATCAAATATGTTTCGATCCTGGATCGTTTCTACTCCCGAGGTAGAATGGGCATTCGTTATTCGCGTATAGATGATCACCCAATCGGCCGATACGCTGAGCAGATCTCGAAGCGTGCTGATATAGTCCTCTTCGTTGGTAATGTGATACAGCACATCAAGACATACAGCAAGGTCGGCTTCTATAAACCCCTGATTGAGAAACGATCCTGGATTGTATAACATGAAGCTCTTGGAAGGATCGGAAGCGAATCGCTTTGTGCACATCTGAATGGAAGAGGCCGACACGTCCAGTCCAAGATATTTTTTATAGTCCATGTAGCTTAGCTGGTTGCCGTCCCCACAGCCGAATTCAATGACGCGCGTGAGCTTATGCAATGCAATGACTCGATTAATGACCTCTGCCTTGAATTCAGCCAGCATCCCGTACGAGCCAGCTCCGGAGTTGCCCCCATTTTTATAGGTATTTTCCCAATATCCAATATAGTCAAATGACATAGGTGTTCCCTCCTCTCCTGTAACGTATGCGATATCCCGCCCCAGGTATGCTTTGTATTCGTATTCCCATGCTCCAGCAGCCTGTACCCTTGCGGCACGCTCTTCACATAGGGGGATTGAAGTGACATCATTACATAAAAAACAATTGTAAAACTAATTAATTGCTCGCCCCTGACCGACATAAGAGAAGACAATACTTTTATTCATATTTGGGGGGAAATCATGTTAAAGCATAGCTATGCAAAAGTGTTCACGGTATTTATGGCACTGCTCCTGATTCTATCAACGACAGGACTGACTTCCATGAAGAGCGTCTCTGCTGCAGATGCTGAACTAAGCAAACTTGTGCTATCGACGAACACAGTGAATCTGGAAATGGAAGATTCCATTACACTCACAGCGACAGCTGTTTACAGTGATGGTAAGTCGAGCAATGTAACGGTGAATACGGATTGGACAAGTGAAGATAGTACAGTCGCTTCGGTATATAACGGAACGATCACAGCCAAGGGAGAAGGAACAGCGACGATTGTGGCTGCTTATGAAGGAGAATCTCAGGCGGTTGAAGTCAAAGTAACGAAGAAAGTAAAGGCATTGACAAAGGATAAACAGAGCCTGGATCTTCGGATCGGGGACAAAGAGCAGATTGAGCTAACGGCTATCTATAGTGATAATACTACGGAAGCAGTATCGAGTAAGGCGGAGTGGTCTTCCTCGGATGGCAAAGTCGCTACGGTCATTAACGGAAGTGTAAGAGGTTTATCTGCAGGTACGGCGACGATTACAGCCAAGCTGGGCAAGCAAAGTGTGTCGCTTGATGTCAATGTAGAAGTTGTAAGACGCATTGAAGTTAAAGATTACGCTAATCTATCCCTGCTTCTATCAGAAGAGCAGACGGTGGAGCTTATTGCTACCTACCCGGACGGATCTACTAAGGATGTGACCACAGAGGCCGTATGGTCCTCGAGCAACGAGAACGTAGCGGATGCTTACCAGGGCAAAGTGGTTGCTTATAAGGCTGGAACAGCGACGATTACAGCCGAGTATGGAACCAAGACAACAACGCTGGAAGTAGATGTCGACAAGACACGCAAGCTGACCGTGAACAAGCCGAGTCTGTTTATGAAGATTGGAGATACAGACAATCTGAGCTTGACGGCGGTATATCCAGACGACAAGGAAACGGTTGTTACCAATAATGCAACATGGACTTCCAGTAATGAAAAAGTAGTTGATGTTATTAATGGCAAAGTATATGCCAATGGTTCTGGCTCAGCAACGATCACAGCCAAATACGGGGATCGCAGCATTGAAATCCCGGTTGACGTTGAAGTTGCAAGATATCTAGATATCATGGAAGAAGAGCTTGGGATGACGGTAGGCGGAACGCATGCTTTTAAGCTGAATGCGACTTACCTAGATGGTACAACGGAAGAGGTTACAGGCAAGGCAGACTGGACTTCCAGTGACGCGGATATCGTTTATGTGTCCAAAGGTAACGTACATGCTTATAAATCAGGAAAAGCAACGATCAAGGCCTCATATGGCGGCAAAACCGTCCAAGTTGCGATCAGTGTTGATATTCCGAACAAGGTAGAGCTTCAAAATAAAAAAGGTGTATTACCTGAAGCGGGTACACTGCAGGCGAATTTGATTGCTACTTATGCGCTCGATGGAGATAACCGCGAGGTTGTCATTAATGACGAAGCGGAATGGAGCTCCAGCAATGAGAAGGTAGCCGATGTTTCTTCTGAAGGACTGATTACGGGTGTTGCAACAGGTAAGGCAAACATTACGGCAAAGTATGACGGTAAGTCGTACACGATGTCTGTAGAAGTGGGCCTGGCAAGCGGCTTGTCCGCCGATGTACCTGTCGTTGCCCTCTTGTCCAAAGAGACTTATCAAATCAAGCTGACCGCATCGGATCAGTATGGAAATGAACAGGATGTAAGCAATGATGCAATATGGAAATCAAGCAGCACTCGTGTTGCTGATGTGAAGAAAGGACTCGTTACGGCATACAGCAAAGGCAAATCGACCATTACGGCAGAATACGGCGAGCAGAAGATTACGGTATCGGTAGAAGTAGATGATATCGATCGGATTGAAGCTTCCGTGGACTCTCTATCTATGAAGTCGGGAGACAAAGCGGAGATTACGCTCACGGTATTCCTGAGTGATGGTTCCTCCCGCGATGTTACGGACATCGCTGAATGGAAGGCGAGCAGCTACAAAGTAGCGTCGGTCAGCAAGGGAGAAGTAACCGCTGTAGGATATGGCAAGACCAAAATCACAGGCAAATACGGAACCAAATCGGTCAGCATTCCGCTGGATGTCGATACACTCAAGTATTTGCAAACCGATGAGGTTGTGCTGGAGCTGAAAAAAGGCAAATCTGCCAGCGTCATCGCTACGGCTACTTATGCAGATGGTACGGAAGCCAATGTGTCCAAGCCTGCCCTGTGGAAATCATCCCGCATCACTGTTGCTACGGTGAAGGATGGCGTGATTAGGGCCACAGGTAAAGGTAAAGCAACCATTACTGTTGATTTTGCTGGAGAGAAGACGAAGGTCAGCGTTATTGTTACAGAGTAGTTTATAGAAAAGAGGCGTTTGCCGGAGATCTGCCCCATGGGGAGCAGGTGGCCGGAACGCCTCTTTTTTTATACCTTATGTTATATCGTATGCGAGATGACGAGTGCCCCATATGCAAAGGACGCCAGAATGACAAGCGCAGGGTGAATCTTGGTCTTGGTCAGTACCCAGAGCGCGATCGCAGCTATAGCAAGTGTCTGCCACAAGTTAATTACCTCGACAGAGACGACACCCATCTCCCATGTCAGCAGGATCATCAGCACAGCGATTACAGGCTGTACGAGCAGTGTCATGCCTTTTACGACATTTGAGGTACGGTATTTATTTAGGAGACTGAGCAGCAGAATCAGGGCTGCCGCTGAAGGGACTACGGTGGCGAAGGTCGCAATAATGAATCCCGGCCAGCTGGCAACTTGATAGCCTACAAATGCCGCTATTTTCGTCGCAATTGGACCCGGCAGGGCGTTCCCAATCGCAAGGACGTCGCCGAATTGTTCATTCGTCATCCAGTTGTAGTGATTAACGATCTCCTCCTGCATGAGTGGAATGGAGGCAGGCCCTCCGCCGTAACCGAGCACATTCGCGACAAAGAAGCCCCAGAATAGTTCCCACCATGTTTGCAAACGTTCCATCGCTTAAGACACTCCTTTATCGTTCTGTTTATTCCGCTTGTATTTCTGCACAAGATTCAAATGGAACATGCCGTAGCCGAGGAAGAGGATGACGACAATACCCGGGTGAACCTGAAGCAGCTGCAGCAGAACAAAAGCGAGCACGCCGAACAATATTGCAAACCCCCTGCCCAGCCCTTTCCAGGCCTTCGTCGCAAATTCGTAAGCCATAATTCCGAGCATGACGACGATCACAGGACGTACGGCGGCAATCATGCCTGCTATGTATTTAGAGTCTTTCAGGGTATACATGACACCGAGAAGGGCGACGATCGCGATGCTTGAAGGTAAAATATGAGCGAGTACTGAGATAATAGCGCCAAGCACGCCCTTCTTCTTGTATCCAAGATAAGCTGCCATCTTGGTGGCGATCGGACCGGGAAGTGCATTTGCGAGCGCGAGTGTTTCCCCGAATTCTTCATCATCCATCCATTTGTATCGGGTCACTGCTTCATAGCGAATGAGCGGAATAACGGACGGGCCGCCTCCATAGCCAAGCACGCCTGTTCTGGCCATCCCAATCGCAATTTCCTTGTAAGGCTGTAAGTCCATCGTAGGTGTTCCCTCCTATAAGCGCATGCCCATGCGGCTCTTGTAGCGTTTGAGCAGCAGCTGGGACTCGACTTTGACGATCCCGGGCATTTTGTATAATTTCTCAAGCAGAAATTGCTCCATCTCTTCCATATCCGCAAAAATACCATGCATGTGCAGCGTGCTCGGACCTGTCATATGGTACAAGCTTGTAACAGCAGGCTCTTGATCCAGCCGTTCAGCCACTTCATCCAAATACATCGGCTCAATGTCTACATTAAAAAAGGCGGACACGGACAACCCCACCTTGACTGGATTAATGACAACTGTAAAGCGTTCAATAATCTCCTTCTCAGCGAGTGCATTAATTCGAGCCTGGACGGCGACGCGCGATAGTCCGATCTGCTGCCCTAGATCCGTATAGGAAATCCGGCTGTTCTGATGCAGTGCAATTAATATTTTGCGATCTATCTCATCGAGACTGTGCATATGCGGAATCTCTGTTGAGTTCTTTTTTACATAAAATTCTTCGCTCATTTCAAAAAACCACCTTTCTTACATGATGTAAGCTGAAAGCATATTATTTCATTCCCAAACCATCTTTATGTAACTCACATTGCTTATTTAAAAACTTTTCGAAAGAGAAGTCAATCATTTTTATGCAAAATGTTCATTATATATTCCTGCTGCTTTCAAAACGTTGTTGACTACGATGAAAAGGTCATGATATTCTTTCAACATGTTAGTTTAAATGACACTAAAATCTCGAAAATACTATTGCTGTTTGTACTTTTTTAACAAAAAGGAGGTTTTTACTCAAATTTTTCCGTGTGAATGTTTTTGTGTCATTAAAATTTACATAAAGTATGAGGGAGTGATTTGTGATGAAATCCTTGAAGACAAGCAATCCGGTGGTACTTATCATTTTGTTTGCATTAGGCTGGACTTTTATGTATGCAGATCGCAATATTTTGTCTCCGGTCATGGGTGTCATTGGGGAGGATTGGGGATTAAACAACACGGAGCTTGGGTTAATGTCGACTGTGTTTTTTATTACCTATGCTGCAATGCAGATTCCTTCGGGCTATTTGGCAGACCGCTTCGGAAGAGTAAAGGTGCTTGTAGCCGGCTACATCCTGTTCGGGATCGGCACCATTCTCAGCGGATTTGCTCCCGGCTTCATTGTATTCCTCGTGATACGCGCAATTACCGGACTTGGAGAAGGAACGTATTACGGTCCTCAGTACGGTATATCTGCTAATGCGATCCCCAAGAAGTATCGGGGCGTGTCCTCAGCACTAATCAACAGCGGCATGGCACTCGGCATCTCCCTTGGCTTTATCGCCTCCAGTTATTTTACCTTCGAGCTCGGCATGAGCTGGCAGTTCACCTTCTATCTATTTGGAGTGCTGACGATCTTCGTGGCCATTGCGATAGCCGTATTCGTCAAAGACGACCGCAGCAAAGAAGTCGTTCAATCCGAGGCTGCAACGCCGGCAGAGAAGGGCAACATCCGCGATCTATTCACCAGAAATCACATTCTAACGTATATTCTCATCTTCTGTTCACTCTACGGCTTCTTCGGCATGATGACCTGGCTGCCGTTCTACCTGCAGGAGTCACGCGGTCTTGAGGGCTCCGAGACGGGTATCATTGCCTCGCTGGTTCCATGGGCCTCGATTCCGGGGGCGATCTTGTTCGGTTATTTGTCCGATCGGGCCAAGAACAAGAAGCCGCTTATCCTTATCCTCGTATTCTTCGGTGCAATATGCCAATTCGTCATTCCTTATGTTGAAAATTATTCGCTCATGATTGTTGGACTGATCATTTATGGTTTTGTCGGCAAGCTGGCTTTGGATCCGATTCTAATCTCTTTTGTAGCAGATAACACGAAGTCTCATATGTATTCTAAGGCTTACAGCTTCTTTAACTTTGCGGGCATGCTCTCCTCGATCTTTGCACCGTATATTACAGGCTACTTGTCAGACGTTACAGGGAACATTGAGGTTGGTTTTTATCTATCCGGCGTTCTGCTGCTCATCGGAGGGGTACTCTTCTTATTCGTCAAAGGGGATGCAGGAGTGAAGAGCAGGGTAACCGGTCCTCAAATCGCGGCAACGAAATAAGTGAGTCCATGGCTTCTTACGGGTTAATTCAAATAACAAGCAGACAGAGAGAGGGGTGGAGTGAAGAGGAGAAAGAGGTATTATCATCTCTAAGGGCAAGATGGCGTATAAGAAGGATACAACGATGTAGAGGAGCAAAGGGAAGAGAGAACGTATAAGGATACAAGGATGTAGAGGAGCAAAGGGAAGAGAGAACGTATAAGGATACAAGGATGTAGAGGAGCAAAGGGAAGAGAGAACGTATATAAGGATACAAGGATGTAGAGGATGCAGAAGGACATGCTGCTCGCAGCATGTCCTTCATTCGTTCTATCTCTTGGGGAAGGACACTGTAATCCTCGTGCCTTCGCCAATACTCGTATCAATAGATAGAGCTCCGCCCGCGCTTCGTGCGCGCTCCTCCATACTGAACATCCCGACGCCGGCTCCGGGGATTTCTCGATTGAAGCCTTCCCCCTGATCGGCAATGACGATCGTCAGCTCTTGCTCGCTGTCATCAATAATGACACTGGCATAAGACGCATCCGCATGCTTTGCGGTATTGGTGAGTGCCTCCTGAATGATCCGATAGACGGCCAGCTCCTGATGGTGGGGCAGACGACGATGCAGACTGCATTCGAAGGTGACTTCAATCCCGTAGTAATTACGATAATTCTCAATATAAGAACGAATGGCAGGGACAACACCGAGATCATCGAGCACAGAGGGGCGAAGCTGCCACGCAAGTCCTCGAACCTCTTCAATAATGGAAGTAACCTGATCCCGCAGAGGCCCGAGGTCGTTGGGCCCTTCGCTCTGACTCGAAGCGAGCTGATCAATCTGGATGACGAGGGAGTATAGGCTCTGCCCGAGGCCATCATGAAGCTCTCGTGAGAAGCGTTTGCGTTCTTCCTCCTGGATGCTGATCACCTTGCTCATCATGGATTGCAGCTCGGCTTCAACCTGCTTGAGCTTGGTAACCTCATTTCGCACAGCGAGGTAATGCTTGGGTCTTCCTTGTTCGTTCAAGATCGGGACAATCGTTGTGTTTACCCAGTAAATGCTGCCGTCCTTCGCGATGTTTCGAAGCTCGCCATGCCATACTTTGCCTTGACCGATGGTTCGCCACATGTCCTTCATAAATTCCTTGCTATGATATTTTGAGTTGATAATCCGGTGGTCCTGACCGATCAGCTCTTCTCTGGGATACTTGGACACTTCGCAAAATTTATCATTGACGTACAGAATCGTTCCCCTTTGGTCAGTCAGGGCGACGATTGAAGACTCGTCAAGCGCCAGCTTCAGGTCGCTGAGCTCGCGGAGCGCACTTTTCAGCTCTGTTTTGACAGGGATCTCCTCGATATGCCGATCCACTTCGGTCAGTAGTGTATCAACTGAATAGCTGCCAAAAGGGGTGGTAAAGCTCTGCTGCTGATCAGTCATAAGAGAGCAGTCCCTTCTTCATGGCGAGCTTGACCAGCTCTGGCCGGCTCTTCAAGCCAAGCTTATCCATCAGGTTGCTTTTGTGAGATTCGACCGTCTTCACGCTGATAACGAGATGCTCGGCAATTTCCTTGTTGGAGTAGCCCTTGGCAATCCAGGCCATGATTTCTTTTTCCCGCTCAGACAAAGATTCGAACGGACCGTCTGTATCTCCCCGGCGTATCATTTCAGAGTATTCCTGCATCAGCTTCTTCGTTGCACTCGGATAGAGATAGGCGCTGCCTTCCGCGACAGAACGAATAGCGGTGATCAGCTCCTCATACGGTGCGCTCTTCAAAATATATCCGGATGCGCCTGCCTGAATGGCGCGAAACAAATATTCTTCATCATCATGCATGGTAAGAATAAGGACGTGGACATCGGGCATTTTCTTCTTCAGCTCTGTTGTCGCGGTGAGACCATCCTTACCTGGAGGCATGCTGAAGTCCATGAGCACGACATCAGGCCTCAGCTCCTCCGTCTTGGTAATGGCTTCATCACCGTCTGCAGCATCGCCGATCACTTCGATATCATGTTTGCCGTTCAGCAGTGCGCTGAGTCCGGAACGAACGACGACGTGGTCATCTACAATCACGATCCTAATCAATAGACTCTCCTCCGTTTCCCTGACAGTGTCATCTAACTACCATTCTACTACACACAGGAAAACGCTGCACAGACGAATCCATATCAACATGTCTCTTATATACATGAATGATCAGGGAGATACAGGATAAAACGCGTTTATAGATTGAGAAATAACATTAGCTTCATTCTGTGCTCGTTTAATATCGGTGTCGGTGAAAGTGTAGTTAGAACGATGGCCGGTAATGATCAGGCCGACAGGTAGTTTGTTATGCAGGATCGGTACGGCGATGATGCTCTTCAGCCGCTCAGCGAGCAGGAGGGGGCAGGCCTGGCGGAGCCCGGACAGGTCCAGACTGGATCCATCAATCATATATTTACGCCCATACTTAAATACATGCTGGGCTATTCCTTGGCTTGGGCGGAAGGCTAGTTTGCTCGTGCGTTCGCTGCGGCGGCCTAAGCTTGAAATGACCCTAAGCTTGCCCTCAGGCTCTGTGAGAAGCACGATCGCAGTAAAGTCCGATGTCAAATTTTGATGCAAACGGTTTAAAGCCTCTTCGTCCAATAGGGTTAAGCGGTGCATGGGTCATCACATCCTTTTTATATTTTTCCACTTGTATGAATCCGTTTCACTATTTTAATCATGGATGTTATGGATTCATGCATTAATCATTACCGTAAATGTATACGGCGGCAGTGAAAAACTTCACTTGGAGAAATAATGGATGAATTTAGGGGGAATTCACTTCAAAAATCAGGTTTTTCCCTGATCACAGCCCAGACCCGTACACGGTACAATAGAATCAAAGAGAGAGTGGAGGCGGATGGAGATGACAATTGTACTTAACCAAAGGAGACGTGAGGCGACGGTGAGTGGTATTGGCGGAACGGACATTCAAGGAGAGGCGTTGCTTAAAGATGCCCTTCTAAGCATCATGCAGCCCAAGACGATCACGGCCGGAGAAATATTGTATTACGAAGGTGACGATGTAGAAGCGATTTATTATGTCAAATCGGGTCGGATTAAGATGACCAAGATGAGCGAGGACGGGAAGCAGATCATATTGTCCTTCATGCATGCCGGCGATCTGCTAGGGGAGTTCGGCGGTGTAGACGGTGAAGCCTACGGGCAAGGGGCGGAAGTGGTTGAGAGCGGCGTGGTTGGAGTCATCATGATGAATGATCTGGAGAAACTCCTTAGTGAGAACGGAAATATAGCGCTGGAGTTCATTCGGTGGATGGGAACGATGCAGCGGATTACACAGCTTAAGCTGCGCGATTTGTTAATGAACGGCAAGGCGGGAGCGCTGGCATCAATGCTGGTGAGAGCGAGCAACAGTTATGGTAAAGCGACGCCGGAAGGAATTCTAATTATGAAAAAGCTGAACCATGCCGATCTTGCTGAGATGATTGGTGCGACACGTGAGAATGTGACGAAGACGCTGAGCGGATGGAAGGATCAAGGGATCATTGAAGTGACCCAAGGGAAAATACTCATTCGTGAGCTGAAGGAGCTGCATGAAATTTGCGGCTGCCCTTCGAATCATGCGTGCTCTTCGAAGATTTGCAGATTATAAATGATCTATGGATCAAATAAAATAGACACCCGCCGCTCTGGAATGGGTGTCTTTGAATTGAATGAGAATCGACAGCATGCTCTCAATTCTATATGTGAGTTAAGTATGAGTTACTTCATATGGGTAGCGGCTTTTGCAGGATAAGTATAAGACAATTTGCGAATAATTTCCTTCTGCCATTTCTCGTCGCCAATGGACACCGCCAGATTAAGCAGGTCCAGATAATCATCAAGCTGCAGAGTAGTTTTGGTTACGGATGCTTTCATTCTGTCTTAGAGTCCCCTTTATATAGAAAATTTGCAGTGTGTCATGAAGACAACCTACAATAATGATAATCATTATCAATGATTTTATTATGCATGTTTTTTAATCAAATTGCAATTGTTAATCTGTATTTTGTTGGATTATTTTTTATTAAGCCGTGACAATCATCATTTCTTCTTGGGGAGCAGAAGGTACGTAATGATGAGGAATGGAATGTAGATTCCAAGGTAAGCAGCAGGAATGACGAACAGCGGGTCGAGCAGGATGTGATGAATCTGCGTCGTGAAGGTCATGCCGCTCATATTCGTGTGATAGACAGAGATTAACAGGCATACCCCTGCGGCATAGAAACAGAACAAGGCAATGAAGTGCAGCACTCTCTGTATCGGCTTGAAGAGCAGAGAAATGGCACTCAGAATGAAGGGGAGAATAATAAACAGGGCAATAAGCAAGGTGTTCACGTCAAGGCAGCCTCCTTTTATTGCAAGTATCGACATCTTCAAGACGATGCATACAAAAGAACCTGGCAATCCTTATGAATAGGATATTCAGGTTCTGTGTGGAAATGAGAAAAAAGATGATCTACGCTTTGTTCGACTTGAAGAAGGATATGAGGATGCCTGAGCCGCTACGGATTAAATTTAACGTTTGAAGCATACCAGTGCCCGTTCATAAGCTTTAGATTTATTGTGAGTGTTTCACGAAATCCGAAGTCAGGCTGATCGTATTCATGCGTTACAAATACTTTTGAAATGAAGAAGAAATGTAGTGGAAAAACAGTGCCTATTTTATGATTTTCAGGATGATATGTAAAATGGCTTGAAGTATCGCCTCTTGCCGGTATATTGGTGTTATCAAAAAATGACTGGCTCATGTATTCGGTATAATCATCAACAGATTCAAGAGATTTTTCTAAAATTAGTTTGGTATCACTCGCTATCCAAAAGCCGAATGCAATGTAAATGATAATAAACAAGGAAATAAACGATAAGATCCATTTCTTATTCTTCAAAATGATTGATCCTCCTATTAACAAGTGGATACAGTTCAAAGTCTACTTAATCATATAAAAACTGCACCTCCAACTGTTAGTGAGTGTCTAACAATCGGGGTGCAGTTTCACTTATCCAGCCTCTACCCATAAGACGATTAAGCGTCGACGCGGGTCTCCAGTCTCCGGGCAAAGAGAGATAGCGAATAATTAACGATAAAGTAGAGCATCGCGGCAAAAACAATCATCGGAAGGTAGAAATCTGGATTTTGTCCTCCGACTATACGCACGTGATTCATCAGCTCCGGCAAGGAGATGGCGACAGCAAGTGAAGTATCCTTCAGCAAAGATATAGTCTGGCTGAGCAGGGGAGGCACCATGCGGCGCAGCGCCTGCGGGAGTGTAATCAGACGCAGTGTCTGAAAGTAGCTGAGGCCCGATGAACGTGCTGCTTCAATCTGCCCTTTATCTATGGAATTAAGTCCGCCGCGGAGTATCTCGGCGATCATACAGCCTTCAAATATCGTCAGTCCGAATACAGCAGCCCAGAATACGGACATGTTGATTCCGAACTGAGGAAGGATCAGGTATGATACCAGAATGATGAGAAAGAGCGGGAGGTTGCGGATCGTATCCACGACCACGGCAACGATCTGCGAAATAACGGGAAACTTCGTATATCGAATGGTGCCTAGGATAATGCCAACGATGAAGCTGAGCAGGATGGCGACACCGGCGACCTGCAATGTCAGCATGAAGCCTTCAAGAAGAAATCGTATATAGGGCCAGGTATAAGCGCCTGCAAAATCCATTTTGTCCTCCTCCTTTCACGTCTGAAGAAGCTAGTTAAGCGGCCTGTCCAGTCCTCTTGGCAGCTTGGGTGAACGCGATTTTTTGGTTGTATTTCGGATTTCGCGCTGATTTAAGCGTTTCTCCAAGTAGTGGACAAGGAAGTTTAACGGAAGTGTAATCACGAGATAGAGAATAGCAACAACGGTATAGACCGATAGCGTCTGGAAGGTAGCTGAATTGACGCTGTCTGCAAAATACATCAGATCCAGTCCGGCAACGACGGCCAGTATGGAAGAATTCTTCACCAGATTGATGGACTGATTCCCCATGGCCGGAAGCACGATGCGAACTGCCTGGGGCATCACGACATGCACCATCGTCTGGATATAGCTGAGCCCCGAAGAGCGGGCTGCCTCCAGCTGCCCTTTGGGTACGGATTGAATCCCTGCCCGGATGGATTCGGCCACAAAGGCAGAGGTGTAGATGGTTAGACCCAGTGTCCCGGATACGAAGCCGTCTAGATTGAGTCCTACAGATGAGAGCCCATAATAGAAAAAGAAAATCGTCAAAATGTTGCATACAATCCTTATCCATATAAAAGGTGTTAAAGGAAATTTTGAAAATTTTTGTAACCTCTTCCCCTGTTGGTGCGTTTAAAATTAAGCATAAACAAGAGGCCTGATCTGTAAGGCAAGAGAAGACTCAAGATGGGAGACAGATAACAACATGCATGTACCGGTAATATATGAGCACTGGTCTGAGTCGGATAAGAAAGTGATTGAACCGCTCACTCAGCTTCATGTGTCTCAAGAAGAGCTGTTTGTCCGCAAGCTGGTGAATGCAACGATCATTCGCGGCGAGCTGTATGAGCATACGGCTAACGAATCGGAAGATGGACATCGACATTTGATCTACGCGAAGAAATTCAATCCGGAAGACTACAGCTATGGAAAAGCACTGTATGAAGCCGCATTCGATGCTTATCAAGTATCGTCAGGCAGTATCGCTTGTGAATATGTATTGTGGAAGGGGCGATCCTTCCAGTCGTTCGAGCTGAATATCCCTCTGTCCTCGACAATGGATATTGCACGGCTCCTGCTGGATCATTATCTAGTTCACCGTGATGAAACCTATGAGAGTGTGTACACCGTGTTTGATACCGATCGGTCCAAGGTTGTGCTGTATTTGAAACGAGGTGAATTCTAAGATGAACGGACAGAACCCTGAAATGACGGAAGACAGTAGACTTAGAACGAATAAGCCTCCTAAGAAAATAAACGCACAGAAGATGGTGACCTTCTCTCTTCTCCTCACCCTCCCTGTAGCGCTAGCAGGCTGCGGCACTAATTCGGATGACTGCTACGATTATAATAATGATGGATATTGTGATGATAACAGCGGGTCGAGCGGCGGCGGAGCTTATTACTATGGAGGCAGCAGCGGATCAAGCTCATCATCAGGCAAATCCTCAGCTACTTATAAATCAAGCTCGAGTTCCAGCTCCAAGGGCTTTGGCAGCGGCGGATTCTTCAGCTCTGGAGGATAGGCCGCATGAATCGAATTTTGCCATTTGATAAGCCGCATGATGAAATTTTTGCCGGGGAGAGAGCTGAACAGATTCCCTACCATCGGATGTACGGCAAACAGTATTGTCTCCCTGCTGCAGTACGTTACTCAGAAAAAGAAATCGAGCAGCTGATGTATGCCTCGGAGATGATCGACAACATCTATCTGAGCACACTGCGTTTTGCCCAGCGATATTTGCCGGATGCCTTTCTTACGCAGCAACTGGGTGTTCCCGCAAGCCTTGTTCCAGCAGCACGAATGGAGGTCCCTGGACACGGGGTATCCAGGCAGGATTTTATTCTTGCGCCCAGCGGGAAGATCAAGTGTATTGAGAATAATACGGATACCCCGACAGGAATTCCCGAAGCCTCGTACCTTGCACGGGAGCTGATCGAGAGTCATACTTGCGGGCTGCAGGCCACTTCGGTGAAGATGAGACTGCATATTGCGCACGCTTTTCGCCAGCTGCTTGAGCATTATAAATCGATTGGACTTGGCGGCCGCGTTGTATTTACCTGCTATGAATGGCATGTGGAGGATCGGCGCAACACCGAGTATCTGATGGAGATCGTTCAAGAAATGGGCTATGATGCCTGCTATGTTCCACTATCTGAGCTGGAAATCGTCCGAGGTGAGGGGCTGTATTCCGATGGTGAACGCATATCGGTGTTATATCGGCTGTATCCATTAGAGTATCTGGTCAATGACGAAGCTGAGGATACAGAGGACAGAATTGGAGAATGGATGCTTGAGCTGGTAGAAGAGGGGAAGTTAGGTCTTATTAATCCGGCCCAAAGCATACTCACGCAGAGCAAAGGCTTCATGGCTCTGATCTGGTCACTATATGAACGGCACGAAGAGGCAAGTGACCTGCTGGGTGAACCTCTGTATACGGATCAGCAGCTGGAGGCCATACAGCAGTATCTGCTGCCAACCTATTACAATCCCGCATTATTTATTCAACAGGGCCAGGCATATGTTGCTAAGGGATATTGGGGCAGAGAAGGCAAGGGCACTTCCCTGTTTGATGAGGCAGGCCAATTGACGGAAGCGGAATGGGGACAGAGCGAGGAAGACAGCCGGGAGGACATTCAGAACTATTACGGAAATCAGCCGCTCATTTATCAGCTGCGCTGTCAGATGGAAAATGTGCAGGTACATACGGAAGACGGTCCTTTTTCCGGATACTTATTAACCGGAGTTTATGTTATTGGGGGTCACTATTCAGGGCTGCTCCCTCGCGTAGGCGGTAGAATTACAGGGGATATGGCTTATTATTGTCCGGCTGCATTTCCTATATATATGAAGGAGGAACATTAGAAAATGGAGAATTTCGGAGTCGATTTGCTGAATGTGGCGATTGGGATCGTCCTGATCCTGGTAATCCTGTTCGTCGGATACACCCTGTTCAGTAAGGTTACCCGGTTTGATGACGGGAAGGAAATTAGAGGAGGGAATGAAGCGGCCGGGGTATACATGGGCAGCAAGCTGCTTGGTCTGTGTATTATCGTGGCGATGGTCTCCTTCAGCTCGCATTCATGGGTAGATATGCTTGTCTGGTCTGTAGTGGGTATTGTTGTACTTATTCTTGTATATCTTATATTTGATTTTATAACGCCGAAGTTCAAAGTGTGTGAAGAGATTGAGAAAGGGAATATGGCGGTGGCTCAATTGCTTCGCTCCATTATTATCGGGGTCTCTCTCGTCATAGGAACGTTTTTGTTGTAGGTGATGCATAATCCGCTATCCGGTACGCTTGTTGTACCGGATTTTTTGTTATTTATTTTGGCTTATAGGAATTGTCGCCTCCTTTTCATTTCAAAGCCGAAGGTTTATATTAAAAAGGAAACAGATACATATTTTTCAAGGGAGGAATGGCACGCATGAAGTACCGGAGATTAGGTGGCAGCGGTGTGAAGGTCAGCGAGATCAGTCTTGGAAGCTGGCTCACGTATGGAGGATACGTTGAGCAGGAGAACGCGGTTCGTTCCATTGAAACTGCATACGATGCGGGGATCAACTTCTTTGATACAGCCAATGTATACGAACGCGGAGCAGCAGAAGAGCTGCTGGGGAAGACACTGAAGAATTACACAAGGGAGTCCTATGTGCTGGCTACCAAAGTATTCGGCAAGATGGGCGAGGGCCCGAATGATCAAGGCCTCTCCAGGAAGCATATTATGGAGCAGTGCGAAGCAAGCCTTAGAAGGCTCGGCACGGATTATGTAGATATTTATTATTGCCACCGGTTCCATCCAGAAACGCCACTGCTAGAGACACTGAGAGCACTGGATGATCTGGTTCGCCAAGGCAAAGTGCTGTATGTCGGAGTCAGTCAGTGGACAGCAGCTCAGATGGAGGCCGCGCTGGGTCTTGCGGATCGTTATTTGCTTGATCGGATCGTCGTGAACCAGCCGATTTATAATATGTTTGAGCGTTACATTGAAGATGAGATTATTCCGCTTGGTGAGGAGAAGGGGATCGGACAAGTCGTGTATTCTCCACTGGCACAAGGACTGCTGACTGGTAAATATAACGATACAGACAGCATTCCAGAAGACAGCCGTGCTGCAAGGCTCGGATGGGATGACAAGAAAATGAGCCCTGAACGGATTGAGAAGGTACGGCAGTTAATCGACATTGCCGGCGAGCTGGATATTAAGGTGGGTCAGCTGGCCCTTGCCTGGATTCTGCGCCAGCCGAATGTATCCAGTGCACTTGTGGGTGCAAGCCGTCCAGAGCAGGTCAAAGAAAATATCGGTGCTTCTGGAATTGAATTAGAGACGGAAGTTCTGGACCGGATCGAAGGAATTCTATCCGGAGCATAAGTAGGATATCGATCGAATTACGCACAATCCTGAATCAATAAATAGTAAAGCGAATATATCGCGCGATAGGGGAAATCGCACTCCTGTTCAATGGAACCTATTTTAATAAAATATAAACAGCTGCTTCCTGAATATTCAGGAAGCTTTTTTTATCGTTTTATAAATCCATACATAAAGTAAATACTGGATGGTAAGAATCAGTATATACGTTTTTTGGAAGTGAGGGGAGCAGCTTGAAACGTCATCGTCGCAGTGAATACTTAAAAAAGCTCAAGCCAAAATCGTCCAGTGATCAACCTGCACAAGATACGAGCGAGGACTCAGTCCAAAATACGGAGCAAAATACTGTTCAGTACATGAATAGCAATAACAGTCATGATCAAGCTCCTGAGTCATCGGATCAGCAGCAGTCAGAACAAGCTTCTGCAGGGAGTGAGTATGCCTCCAATGGCAGTGACCCATCAGATCAGAGCTCTGATGCCTCTAATAGCGAGACTTCTTCTGAATCTCCAGCTTCTCAATCGTCTCAAGCATCTCAATCTTCTCAAGCACCTCAGGCCAAGCTTGATGAGCTCAGCGGGAATCTTCAGCAGATGCTCGATGGAATTCTAATCCAAAATGGGAATAGTAGTGATATCACGATACGAAAACTGGAAATAGGAACGAGTCCCAGTATATCTATTGCCATCGTATATATCAGCAGTTTGGTAAAGGAAGAAACGATTAATGACTTTATTATTCGTTCCTTGCTGAATTCCGAATTCAAGCTGGATGAAATCACGGACGGTAAAGACAGCAAGAATATTCTAAAGGAAGGGCTGACGAAGAAAGTATTCAGTCTTGGTACCGTGGAGTACTGCAAAGACTGGGAAGATATGATGGACAAGCTGCTGCTCGGAAATACACTCGTATTGACCGAGGACAGCACAGACGTGCTTCATATCGTGACAGCCGGCGGAGAATTCCGGGCGATTACAGAATCGCAGACGGAGTCTGTCGTCCGTGGACCCAAGGAAGGATTCGTTGAAACGCTGTCCATTAATGTGTCCCTTCTGCGGAGAAGAATTCATAGTCCTGATTTGCGAGTTACCTACCAAACGATTGGCTATAAGTCCAACACTCGTGTTGCCATCGTTTATATGGACGGAATTGCCGATGAAGACGTCGTAGCCGAGGTATTTCGGAGACTGGATGAAATCCAGATTGACGGGGTCTTTGACTCGACTAATATAGAAGAGCTTATTCAGGATAAGGCAATAACCCCGTTCCCGACCGTGTACAGCACAGAGCGGCCCGACACAACCGCAGTCCGTTTGCTTGAAGGAAGGGTCGTCCTTGTTGTCGATGGAAGTCCATTTGTGCTGATCGTCCCTACGGTGTTCATCCATTTTTTTCATAGCGCGGCAGATTATTCGGATCGGAACGATATTGCGACACTGCTTCGTCTGCTCAGAATCATCAGCTTTATCATTTTGCTGCTGGGACCGTCCTTATATATTGCCATGACGACCTTCCATTATCAGCTGATTCCAAGCTCGCTTCTGTACAGTCTTATATCACAGCGGGAAGCGATACCCTTCCCCTCCTTCGTGGAGGCTATTATTCTGGAGACGATATTCGAGCTTCTGCGAGAAGCGGGGGTTCGAATGCCGCGCGTGGTAGGCCAGGCAGCGAATATCGTCGGCGGTCTTGTACTGGGGCAAGCGGCAGTAGAAGCTGGCATTGTGAGTCCCCTGCTCACGATTGTTATCGCCATGACAGGTATCGCGAGCTTTGCGATTCCAACCT
Source organism: Paenibacillus sp. TCA20 (assembly GCF_000732325.1). Classification (GTDB taxonomy): domain Bacteria; phylum Bacillota; class Bacilli; order Paenibacillales; family Paenibacillaceae; genus Paenibacillus; species Paenibacillus urinalis. The sequence goes on along the minus strand of NZ_BBIW01000007.1, from coordinate 193,532 downwards.
ATACAATGGCGATCGCAGGACGTATATTTCGGTTTGGATTTATCGTACTTGCTGCGACCTTTGGCTTGTACGGCATCATGCTGGGGCTGATCGCGCTGCTCGCTCACATGAATAGTCTGAGATCCTTTGGTGTTCCGTACATGACCCCGTTTAGTCCCTTCGTACTGAAGCAGCAGAAGGATGCCGTTCTCAGGCTTCCCGTTTCCTTGATGAAGCAGAGACCCGGCAGCCGGAGCGGTGAGTATAACGTCGTAACGGAGGATGGGCCTGTTACCGCGGATAAAACGGATGATAAGAATGAAAGTGCAAGGAAAAACAAACAGAAAGGATCTTGATATGAAGCGGAAGCTGCTGCTTATCACTGTACTTACCTTGGTGTCGATGATCCTCACGAGCTGCTGGGATGCTGTAGAGCTGAAGGATCGCTTAATTCTTTCCGGCTTTGCAATGGACCGTGGCAATGCTAAGGGAGTATATGAATTCTCATTTCAGGGTGTTGTATCCAATGAGGTATCGGGTAGCCGGAAAATTGGTTCCACACCTTCATTTGTATTCTCGGATCAGGGAAGAACCTTACAGGAAGTCGTCAGCAAAATGTCTCAGAAGATTCCGAGGCGATCGTCGTGCTCTCATGCAGAAGTCGTGATTATCAGCGAGGATCTGGCCAGGGATGTAGGCATTGGCCGATTTATAGATCTCATTGAGCGAGATCCCGAGACGAGAATTACCATGCAGATTCTTATTGCTAGAGGCTCAAAGGCAAGAGATGTGCTCGCCATTACAAGTCCGGTAAGCCCAATTACAGCCAACAATATAGCGGAAAAGGTCAGATTCGCCTCCAAGCAATATTCGCATAACTTCTCGTCAGAGGTGGATGAAACGATCCGGGGTATGATTGTTCCGGGGGGTGGCCCCACAATCAGTGGTGTGGTAATTAAAGGGGACAAAAGTGCAGGTAAAGAGAGAGAAAATACGGAAAGCTCTTATGTGTCTGCTTACACGAAATTAGATGGCATGGCCATGTTCAAGGGAGACAAGCTGGTAGGGTGGATGGAAGGTGATGAGCCGCTGGGTCTTGCGATTATCAAGAATAGATCGATGAAGTCAATGGTTAATCTGTCCTGTCACATCGATCCCGCGGAAGTTGTCGGGATTGAAGCCTATTTCTATAAGTCCAGTATTAAAGCGTCTGTCGTCGATGGGGTACCTCATTTTCATATTGATGTGAAGCAGGAAGGTACGATTAATGAGGTGACTTGTCCGCTGAAGCTGGATGAAGGGGAGGTCGTTGAAATCTATGAGAGAACCTGGAGTGAGAAGACCAAGGAGATTGTTATGTCAGCTGTAACTGCAGCACAGAAGGCAGGTACAGATGTACTTGGTTTTGGCTATGTGCTGGAGAAGAACCGCTCTCCTGAATATAAGCAATGGGAAGACAGTGATGACTGGTCTGAGAAATTCTCGCAAAGTAAAGTTGAAGTGGATGTAAAAACGGTCATTATGAACACATTAACACGTACGAATCCATATAGCAGCGGAGGGGAGGACTAGGGAATGAATAGAAACCAGATCAGTACGGGACAAATGATCTCCTTAATGCTTTTATTTGAAATAGGTGTTGCTGCGGTCATCAATCTAGGTTTCTCGGCAGGCAGGGATGCATGGATGGCCTCACTGATCGGTATGATTCTGGGGGCTGTATTGTTCTGGTTCTACGCCTCTATTTCCAGACATTTCCCTACACTTCCTCTGACGGCAATCAGCCGGAAATTACTCGGTAAATATGCAGGGACTGCGGTGGGCTTAATGTATGTTATCTATTTTATGTACATTGGCTCCCGTAATTTGCGGGAAGGCTCCAATCTCGTGAACATCGTTTTGCTGAATAGTACGCCCCTTCTCGTCATTACTACACTCATGATTTGTTGTGTGGCTTATGTGACCTATTTAGGCTTTGAGGTATTGGCACGCACTGCTGTATTACTCATGGTTTTTATTTTCTCCATTGTATTCATTATTAATGTCTTGCTGTTTGCCTCGGGTTCAGTCCATGTTGATTATGTTCTTCCCATACTTGGTGATGGGATCGGACCCCTGTGGGAGGCAATAACGACGGATACCCTTATCGTTCCTTTTGGTGAAATGATCCTCTTCCTCATGCTGCTGCCATATATGCGCAGACCTGAGAAAGGCGGTTATATTGGCATCATTGCAATTATCATTGGAGGCCTGCTCCTTACTCAGACCATGTTTCTAAATATTGCTTCTCTGGGGCTCAATATAGCGAAGGGATCACCTTTTCCCGTACTATCCACCATTAGTACCATTCAGATCTCTGACTTTATCCAGCGGGTAGACATTTTGGTCGTAATGACGATGATTATTACTAATTTCTATAGAGTCGCATTGTATTTCACAGCGGTGTTGATTGGTGCATCCGATATTTTCAATATCCCTTACCGAAAACTAGTTATTCCTGTTGCCTTTATATTCCTGGTATGGTCTTACAGTATGGCGAGAAATTATATATTTCAAATTGAGTTTGGTGTTCTTGCTTTCTACTATGTGCACCCCTTATTTTTGTTCTTTTTTCCCAGTCTGCTGCTTGTAGCCGCTTGGATTCATAAGCGAAGACAGCGGAGGAGCGCCGGAGCGTAAGGGTTTGTTGATGAGGTTAAACAGTTTGTACAGGCCTTTACCTACCGGTTTGCCGCAGAAATGTAGAAATACGACGATCCCAACGAGCTTCAGCGTGTTTTTCTCCGCCGGGCGTAGAATATAATTATCAATATTAAAGGCAGAGTCAATCTTGCCGTGGCCAAAGAAGATGTCGGTTGCAATATCAAATGCGATGGTAAGCAAGGACAAGACGATAAAAGCGCCTGCAGCTTTGAGCATGTATACCTCTCCTCTTCTCATTTTGGGTAAAACGATCTGTGAACTGAACCTATTCGTTTCGTGATTGTCACCCTATTTTGAGTCCCTGAATTGGAATTTATGCAGGGATTGACTACCTATGACTTTAGATTTATACTTAATCTAAAAATAAGTTCTTTTCATATAGAAGGAGATCTGATGATCTTATGGCTAAAACATTAAATTTAACGACGCAGCGTCAAGCTGTTTATGATGTCGTACGTAAATCACATAATCACCCTACTGCAGCAGAAGTAATGACCATGCTGTCCCAAGAAGGATATAACCTGGCGTATGGTACGGTGTACAATTCCCTTCGGTATCTGGTAGAGAAGGAATTGATTCAAGAGCTCAAGCTGGGCGAAACCGCCAGCAGATACGATGCGAGAACAGATGACCATCAGCATATTATCTGTGAAGTATGCGGTAAGGTCGACGAAGTGATGACAGATGTTCCTGAGAGCTGGACCGAATTGGTAGCGCAAGAGACAGGGTATGAAATTGATCATGCACATGTTGTATTTGGAGGTGTATGTCCGGAATGCAAAAGCAAGCAGAAATAGCGAACATTAATCAGTATCCTTACGCTTCGATCCGTATATCCCAAGATAAGGCGGCTCAAATGTTTAATCGAGCTGAGGAGCCTGTGGTGCCGTTCTGTGCAGTAACGAAGCGGATCCTGCTCGTAAGTCCAGTGCTCAATCAGGTTCATGATCTAGTGAAGCTGCTGACCGATCGCTGTTTTGACGTGATGATGTTCCACCGGCTTGAGCCAGAATTATACGGAAGCATTCCCCATGATCTTCTGATCTATGATGTAACGTCATATGATGAGATGGATGCACTGGATCTGCAGTTGAAGCTGAAGAACTCAACCGCGGGGCAAACCTTGTTCCTGGTGAGTGAGAACTTCATCCGAGGGGCAGCTCCGGAGCTGCTTCAGGAAGAGCTGCTTGTATGGCCTGGACGTCCTCATGAGGCACTGTATCATGTTCAGCGGATTATTAGCCGCGGGACACCTCGGAGTCACCTCACATCCAAGACGAACAGCAGTGATTGCCTGGCCTTCAAGGACCTCAGAGTGGACACGGAACGCATGCTTGTGTATAAGCAGGACAACCAGATTCATCTGACCAAGACCGAATATGATCTGCTGCTTATTCTCATGAACGCGAAGGGCTCTGTCATTTCCCGCGAGGAGATGCTCTCCAGAGTATGGGAGACGGACTTTACCGGAGGCAGCAATGTTGTCGATGTTCATATCAAGAGCCTGCGCAAGAAGCTTGGGGATCAAGCGGCGGCACCTAAATATATCATTACCGTAAGAGGAGTCGGCTACCGGCTTGCGGACTAGAAGGAAGTCTTTAAATGACAGTTCATTTGACTGCATTTAAAGACTTCTTTTTATTTTGTAAACAAATCGGTTTCTAAATACCTTTAGCTGTTCATGAAATTTCCATAATCTTCACACTTCTTCATCTGATGCAAATAAGGTTCATGTGCCGCTCTCAAAAGTTCATTTGTTCCTCATGCAAGCCAATCGGAAGCCGTGCTACAATCTATACATAAATTTAGATCAGATCTAAATACACATATAAATAGACTGAAAATTAGAGAGGTGCAGCAAAATGACGAACCAACGTTTAACGACGAGCTGGGGTGCTCCAGTGGGAGACAACCAAAATTCAATGACTGCAGGCCATCGCGGGCCAACTTTGATTCAAGATGTACATCTGCTTGAAAAATTGGCTCATTTCAACCGTGAGCGTATTCCGGAGCGTGTCGTGCATGCCAAGGGCGGCGGCGCTTTCGGTACATTTAAAGTAACAAATGATATGTCCAAATATACAAAGGCGAAATTGTTCAACGGTGTAGGCAAAGAAACAGATATGTTCATTCGTTTCTCCACTGTAGCCGGTGAGCTTGGTGCAGCCGATACTCAGCGCGATCCGCGCGGATTTGCGGTCAAATTCTATACAGAAGAAGGCAACTACGATCTGGTAGGTAATAATACGCCTGTATTCTTCATCCGTGATGCGATCAAGTTCCCAGATTTCATTCATACACAGAAGAGAGATCCGCGTACCCACTTGAAAAATCCAAATTCCGTTTGGGATTTCTGGTCTCTGTCTCCAGAAGCTTTGCATCAAGTAACGATCCTGATGTCTGACCGCGGTATCCCTGCAACTTGGAGACATATGCACGGATTCGGAAGCCATACCTTCAAATGGGTGAATGCTGAAGGTCAAGCCGTATGGGTTAAATATCACTTCAAAACTAACCAAGGGATCAAAAATCTGGATAACGCTACTGCAGAGCAAATTGCAGGCGTGAATCCTGATTATCATACAGAAGATTTGTTCAACGCTATTGAGAATGGGGACTTCCCTTCTTGGACGCTGTATGTTCAAATCATGCCGATTGAAGATGCAAATACGTATCGCTATGATGCATTTGATGTGACCAAAGTCTGGTCTCAAAAAGACTATCCATTGATTGAAGTAGGAACGATGACGCTGAACCGCAATCCAGAGAACTATTTTGCTGAAGTGGAGCAGGCTACCTTCACTCCAGGTTCATTCGTACCTGGTATCGAAGCTTCTCCTGACAAATTGCTGCAAGGACGTCTGTTTGCTTACGGTGATGCACACCGCTACCGTGTAGGTGCGAACCATAACCAGCTGCCGGTGAACAGCCCGAAATGCCCGGTTCATCATCATCAGCGTGACGGCTTCATGGCGACAGGAGATAACGGCGGCCGTTCCATGTACTACGAGCCTAACAGCTTCGGCGGGCCATTCGAGGATCCGAGCGCGAAGCAAACTCCATTTGAAGTAACAGGAGAAGCCGCCCAAGTATCCTATGACAGTGAGGATCATTACTCCCAGGCCGGAGATCTCTACCGTCTGTTAAGCGAAGATGAGCGTACTCGCTTGGTCGCAAATATTGTAGGTTCAATGATGCCGGTACAATATGAGGAGATCAAACGCCGTCAAATCGAGCACTTCTACAAAGCCGATCCAGAATACGGAACACGTATCGCTGAAGGTCTGGGCCTGTCGGTTGAATTGAAAGTAACGGAAGAAGTTTAATTGAATATAAATTTGAATCTATTTCTTATACCTCTTGGTGAAAGCCTTGTGTAATTATGAAAATGGACTCAATGCTAATCATAGCCATGCGGAATTCCGATTCCTGCATGGCTATTATTGCTTCTCACCTATGGTTGACAACAAACCATATGACATTACAATTGGTAGTGTGGAAGGGGTGTGCCATGAAGATAAGTCACTTCAAAGTAGGAGAGCAGGGACTGAACCGTTTTTTTGGACCACTGGAAGCGAAGATTATGGATGTCTTGTGGAGTCAGGGACCGCTCAGCATCAAGGAAGTACAAATGAAGCTGGGTGAGAATAAGGTGATGAACTTCAATACGGTGATGACGGTCATGAATCGGCTTGTCGATAAAGGTGTGCTTCTGAAGGAAATGCAGGGAAGAACATCGATATATGCGCCTGTCGAGACCAGAGAAGAGTTCATGAACACACAGTCCAAGGAGCTCACACAGGAACTTATGGATCAATTTGGTTCGATTGCTGTAGCCCATATGCTGGATGCTGTCGAGGAGGCCGACCCGGAACTCATCTCACAGCTGGAGCAGAAGATTGAACAATGGAAGAAGGAGAGACAGTGATGTGGTCCTATCGTTCCCTCACGTTGTTCTCTGTCGGCATGGCGATCACGGCGGCTATTTTCATACAGATGGGACTGTACGGTCTGCATATGATCTGGGATGTTCCGATGACATTTAATTTGTTGACCTGGTGTACACACTGGATGAAAGAGCTTGGGCTATGGTCGCTGATACACTTGTTGAATGTATTGGTATTAAGCACGTTCCTGCTCATGCTGCTCTATATCATCAAGCATGCGGTCAGAACAATGAATGTGCATAAGTACATACGGTGGCTTAAGGATGATACGATGTCCAAGGAGCTGGCTTCACGGTATAAGCATCTTCACCTGGAGCAGCAGCTGATCGTCATATCGGCTGCCGAGCCAGTTGCGCTTGCTTTTGGCATGTTTCGCAGAAGAATTGTGTTATCTACCGGGCTTATTGATATGCTGGATGAGCAGGAATTAACTGCAGTACTCTATCATGAGTACTATCATCTGCGTCATTATGACCCGCTCAAGACTTTTTTGCTAACGCTCAGTGTATCCATCCTTGGATATGTACCTATACTAAAAAACATACTAGCCAATTATAAGATGGTCAGAGAGATTCTGGCCGACAATTATGCGATTAAACAGTCAGGCTCTGCCGTGGGAATCGGAGGCGCATTAATCAAGCTGATTAAATCAGGTGCAGAACGCCGGGATCACCGCCTGTTTACTGGAGCTGTTGTTTCACCATTCGCCGCAGATGTATCCATTAACGACAGAATCTCCAGAATATTGGAGCCGGACAAGGAGCTGCTGCTTCCTTATTCCAAATGGAATATTGCCGTATCCTTTATTGTAATGACTGCTTTATTCTTATTATTCAATTACGCGCATTATTAAATCGCAAGCAGAAGGAGGAAGTGAAATCAAATGTATAATAACAACAATTACAGTCAGACCCGCAACATGGAGATTGGTTTGTTGATCACCCGTCTCGTGCTGGGATTAATCTTCATGGCACACGGAGTTGTCAAATTTCAAGGAATGGAAGGGACGGAGAGCTTCTTTGTGAGTCTTGGCCTTCCTGGGTTTATGGCAACCTTGGTCGCGCTAGCTGAATTTTTCGGCGGGCTGCTGCTGATCATTGGTCTGTTTACGAGATGGATCAGCATCATTTTTGTCATCATACTGGTTGCCGCAATCTTTACCGCGAAGACGGGTGCTCCGTTTGTAGGCGGATATGAGCTGGATATCGCTCTAATCGGGATGGCGTTGACACTCGCGGTAGCGGGCAGCAGATATGTGGCAGTGGACAGCCTGTTTAGAAGACGAAGCCGCAGATAAGCAAAATGAATATGAAGTAATGGGAGACTCTGCATAGGCAGAGTCTTTTTTTTATTTTGAATCATTCGATTTGGGATTGATGCAAAATCCTTTTTTGCATAATTTGGTGCCAATGGTCGCATGCTATCTTTCAGAAAATGGATGGAAGTTAATATTCGCCGGAACAAGAGAGGTGAGCAGTCATGAGCAGTGGGAAGGATGAGATGAAGCAAGGCTCCGAGGATCAAGCTTCTGGGGAACAGGAAACCGAGGAACAGGGCTCCAAGGAACAGGGCTCCAAGGATCAGGCATCAGACAACAAAGAGCTTGAGAAAAAGCAAGGGTCTGACGATCAACAGACGGAGAAGGAAAAGTCTTCCGAAGAACAAGAGGGGAAGTCGTCGTCTGAGAAGCAAGATTCAGGTGAATCAGGAGATTCAGGAGATTCAGGCTCCGACAGAGACGAACAGGACTCGAAGCAATCCGCGGACACCTCCAATGAGGATAATGCCGTTCCTGAGCTTCCACAGTTGAAATTGCCTATCGCTAAGGAACTGAAGTCGAACCTTGAGGTCCTTCAAGAGGTGTTCAAGGATTGCTCTGACTTCGTGTTCCGCGAGATTAAGCATGAAGGGTACCCGGACGTATGCCTATCCTACTTGGAAGGCATCGTCATCTCTCTTGAAGTGCAGGATCATATCATATTACCTCTCGTAAGAGGCGTTGATCTAGCAAATGTTCAGGGAGCATCAGAGGATATTGAGCTTGAGAAGGTTCCGATCTCGCTGTCTCATGTGAAGAAGGCCAAGACCTGGCGTGAAGCTGCAGATGGTGTAACCGATGGCTGTGTACTTGTGCTGGTTGAAGACAATGACGAAGCACTGCTCTTCGATCTGAAGGGCGGGCTTCGACGTTCTGTGCAAGAGCCTCAGACAGAGGGGGTTGTCAGGGGACCGCGCGAAGGATTTACCGAAATGATTCGAGCGAACACAGGGCTGATCCGCTTCAAGCTGAAGACGCCTATGCTCAAGATGGAGAATTTCACGCTCGGGACAGAAACGAAGACAAGTGTTGTGCTTGCTTATATCAAAGGGATCGCCCGTGAGGAGCTGATCGATGATGTGCGGCAGCGCATTAAGAAGATCAATATCGATGGAGTGCTCGAATCCGGCTATATCGAGGAATTGATTGAGGATCATCCCTACTCTCCGTTCCCTCAGCTCCATTACACGGAAAGACCGGATACCGTGGTTGCCAACCTGCTGGAAGGACGATTTTGCATTTTGGTGGATGGAACTCCCTTCGCCTTGCTTGGTCCTGTAACGATGTGGCAGATGCTTCAGGCGAGTGAGGATTATTATGAACGATTCTTTATCAGTAACTTCTTACGGTGGATCCGTTTGTTCTTTATGATGGTGGCATTATTTCTTCCTGCCTTATATATTGCGATAACTACCTTTCATCAGGATATGCTGCCGACCACGCTCATCATCAGTATAGCAGCTGCCCGTGAAGCCATTCCTTTTCCGGCCCTGGTCGAAGCAATGCTGATGGAAATTTCATTCGAAGCCTTGCGGGAGGCAGGGGTTCGCTTGCCTAAGGCAGTCGGTCAGGCGGTAAGTATTCTCGGGGCGCTTGTTATCGGACAGGCGGCTGTGACCGCGGGTATCGTGTCGGCTCCGATGGTTATCATCGTATCCATGACAGGGATCGCTTCTTTCACCATTCCAAGGTTTAACTTTGCCATTACGCTTCGGCTGCTGCGGTTTCCGATCATGATCCTCGCTGGAACTTTGGGTCTGTTCGGGATTGTCATTGGTACAGTCCTGATCTCGGCACATCTGACACAGCTCACTTCATTTGGACAGCCCTATCTGCTTGGTGTGAGTCCGTATCGTAAAGGCGAATCGAAAGACATCATCATGCGGGTGCCTTGGTGGAAGATGATATTCAAGCCATCATCAACCCCCAATCATGAGCGTAAGCGGATGGACAAAGGAATGAACGGGTCTCCTAACTCGGATGAAGGGTGGTAATGGATCTGATGAACAGAGTATCCAAAACCGTAACAATCCTGCTGCTGTGCCTCTTGCTGACAGGCTGCTGGGATCGCAGAGAGATTAACGATATTGCTTTTGTGGTCGGCACTGCGCTTGATAAAGAGGAGGATAAGTATAGAGTTACCCTTCAAATTACCATTCCTGGTATGCTCGCGGGATCAAATGGCGGGGGTGGAGGTGGAGATAAGAACCCCTGGTTTCTAAAGTCAAGTGTCGGTGAAACCGTAAGAGGAGTCACCTTAAAAGAACAAACGAGCACATCCCGTAAGCTGTATTTCTCCCACCGCAGGGCGCTGCTCATTGGAGAGGCGATGGCCCGTGAGGGCATCGCGGAAGCGCTTGATTCCATCGGACGGCTTCCGGAGAACCGGCTGTCTGCTCTGCCTGTCGTAACCGAAGGTCATGCCTATGAAGTACTTAACGGAGAACCAACCATTGAGCAATATCCCGGTGAAGTGGTTCGTGAGCTTGTCTTCTTGTATCTCAGCAAGCCATGGACGCTCAAGACTGTAGTCAATCTGATGCTTGAAGACGGGATCGATCCGATTATGCCGCTAGTGGAAACGGTAGATAGTGTGCCCGAGAAGATCGACAAGCCTAATAAAAATATCGGGGTTGGTGGACTTGCTGTATTCCGCGGCGATAAATTGACCGGAATTATTAAGAAGCAGGATACACATGGCATTCTTGTGGCAATGGATCAAGCAAGAACACTGGAGCTCCCGATTACAGTTCCCCGTGGAGAAGGGAAGATTTTTTTCTTAATCAGATCAAATCATACGAAGATCAAGCCGATTGTGAACGGAGAAGATGTTCGGTTTCATATGTACACGGGTGGCAGGATGTCCATTACGACGAACGAGTCCAACTTCGATACCAATAATGAGAACAATATTATAGAGCTTGAACAGAAGATGAATGAATACATGAAAGCAAAGATCACTCAGGATCTCAAGCTGCTTCAGAAATATAATTCGGATGCACTTGGCTTCGGTAGAATTATTAAGACAGAAAAGCCGCAGCTGTGGTCACAATTACGAGATCGCTGGTACGAAATATATCCGAATATCACTTTCGAGGTAGAAGCCGATTATCGGCTTGAGAATAATGGAGCGGCTACAAGTCCATTCGCAGTGGAAGAGGAGGATATTGCGGAATGAATCTCATGGCCTTGTCGGCAGTACTTGTGTTTAGTCTGATTATCGTGCTGAAGGATCACAAAAATTTAAAAAACTACAAGCCGATTAATCGCATCTTATCTTACGTGATTATAGGACTCGGCATCGGGATATGGATCTACACACTATCGCCGATTCCTGTAATCCATCCGACATATCTAATCTCGCAGTGGATGTATCCCTACATTCCTGTTCCGTCTGAGTAAGAAGAAAGGCAGGTGCATAATTATATGAGTGGAACAACCAAACAGGTTAAGAAACATGATGCTAGACCATTGACAGAGCGGCAGCTTGTTCTCATGATTATCATGATTACGCTGCCGATGACCTTGGTTCATTCTCCGTCCGATATTGTGCAATTTGGCCAGCAGCATGCCTACTTGTGCATTATTCTGGTGTATCTTGTACTCCTGATCTGCATCTGGCTGCTGTCCCGAACACAGCGCCGCTTCGGCAGCCAGAATTTGTTCCAGGCGATGATTGGTCGCCGGCCTTTTGTCGGAAGAGTGATTGTTGGGATGTATGTCCTGTACTATTTTTATATTCTGGCAAGAGATGCAAGGCTGCTGACGGAGTATGTGGATACCACGTTACTCCCGCTTACTCCCGTCATGATCATTCTGCTGTGTATCTTTGTCATGTCGGGATTCATTATTCGGGGAGGCATGAAATCAGTCGTCAGCATGACTGAGATTTTTATGCCGATTCTGATTCTCACCATTTTTATGATCCCGCTGTTTGTATCCGGCGCGCTGGACTTTCACTACTTAACGCCGTTTTTCCCTGTGGATCTGATCGGTGTCGGGAATGGAACATGGTACTTCTTCTCCTACGCAGGAGAGATTATTATATTGCCGTTCATTTTCGGAAAAGAGACCTTCAAGCTGAAATCCGCTGTCAAAGGCTTATCCTTCGCTTTTTTTCTTCTCGTTATCGATATCATTATGATGATTCTGATTATTGGGCTGCCGATTATTCCAAGAATATCCTATCCGTCCCATGAGCTTGTCCGCCAAGTGCAGATTAGTGACTTTCTGGACCGGTTCGATATGTTTCTGGCCGCTGCGATTCTCCCTATACATATGACAAAGGTTGCATTTAACACTTATGTGGTGTGCTACGGTATGGGCTGTTTAGACAAAAACATATCCGGACGCATGATGCAGGGGCCGATCATATTGCTCGGATATGTGTGTGCCTTCTGGTTCTTCAAGGATTCTATTCAGCTATTCAAGTTCGATCGGGAATGGTCAGCAATCGTGCTCTTATTCACGTTAGTTATGCCGGTGCTGATCTACCTGATCTTCAGGCCGTCCAAGAAAAAAAAGAAGGATGGGGCGACTCAGAACAAGCAGTCTGCACAGAACGAGGAATCCCAGAACGGGCCATCTTCTCAAGAGGGAGAATCTACCGAAACGGAGAAATCCACTCAAAAAGCGCAGTCTGCTCAGAATGAGTCTTCTCAGCGTCGGAGCTCCACCAAAAAAAGTGGAAACTCTCAGAATGGGAACGCAGGCTCGGCAGAAGGTTCCTGACGCAGTAACGAATCCATATAGAAATTGGGGGATTACTTTCTTCTGGGCCAAGCTCCTTATATACTAGATACAATATCTCGTATAGTGGAGAGGAGTTAGGCATATGGCTCAGAATTTGCTAGGTAAAAAAGTAGCGCTGGCAGGTCCTCGAAAGTCAGAGGAAATGTCTATGATTATTGAGAAGCTGGGCGGAACCCCGGTGCTGCGGCCGGCGCAAGGCACAGTGTTTCTCGATGACGAACATCTGGAGAGCAGTATAGAGGCCTGGGTGAAGCATCCGCCCGATTGGACTCTGCTGACGACGGGGATGGGCCTGGATGCGATCTTCAGTAAGGCAGAACAGATGGGTGTAGAGGAAGCTCTGACTTCGGCGCTGTCACAGTCCCAAATCGCTGCAAGAGGATACAAGACCGTGAATGCACTGCGCAAAAGAGGGCTAAAGCCGGTAGTAAGGGATGATGATGGAAGCACTTCAGGCCTTATCCGTGAGCTTGAAGCCTATTCGCTTGAAGGCAGCAGGGTCCTTGTTCAGCTGCATGGCGAATCCGCGCCGCGCCTTATGGCATGGCTCTCAGATCAAGGTGTACAGGAGATTACGCAGGTGTTGCCTTACCGGCATGTGCCGCCTGAGGAGAGTGACCTTGCTCTATTGTTGTCTGACATCCTGAATCAGCAGATTGATGCGATCACCTTTACCAGTGCACCACAAATCCGTTTTTTGGTGGAGTATGCTGAACAGCACGGGAAGCTTGAGCAGATGAAGCAGCGGCTTGAACAAGACATCGTGGCAGCAGCTGTGGGCAAGGTGACAGCGCAAGCGATGATCGAAGAAGGGGTTGAACCCAAGGTCGTTCCTGCCGAGGAGCGTATGGGCAGCATGATGGTCGCGCTTGGCAAGTATTTTGCAGAGCAGAAGTCAGTATAAGGAAGCACGCTTTGTCACATGCTATTCCTTAAGACACCTTACCTGATGCATGACGAGGTGAGGTGTTTTCTCTTTGATTTTTCGTTTAAAGATGCCGTATTTGTGTTTAGAAAAGAGTAAGTCTAAGAATTAATTTCATATATAGTTAGAAAAAAATTACATATTTTGACGGATGACCTGATCTGTTCGATATCGTCACTGTCAGATTTATTGATATCTCTTGGGAGGTGCAACCCTTGTTATTTGACATCATCGTCATCCTCGTGCTGCTTGTGGTCAATGCTTTTTTTGCTGCATCTGAAATGGCACTGATCTCCATTAATGATAATCGCATTCGGGTTCTGTCCCTGGAAGGGAATAAGCGAGCTCAGAAGCTGGAGAAATTAGTTGAGGAGCCGACAGGCTTCTTGTCCACGATCCAGATCGGGATTACGCTGGCGGGGTTCTTGAACAGTGCCTTTGCGGCCGATAAATTTGCGTCCCTGCTGGTTAATTACTTGATCTCGATCGGAGTGGACGTTGCTCCTTCTGTTCTGTCTTCGATCTCTGTCATTGTCATTACCCTTATTCTGTCTTACTTCACGCTCGTATTCGGTGAGCTTGTACCGAAACGCATTGCGATGAAAAAGGCCGAAGCCATCGCGCTTGCCGTCGTCGGACCACTCAGCGCGCTGTCAAAGATCGTAGCCCCATTCGTCAAGCTGCTCACTGCATCTACGAATGTTACCGTGCGCTTGTTCGGCATTGATCCGAATTCGGAGGAGGAGGAAGCCTCTGAGGAAGAAATCCGGATGCTGGTGGATACCGGTCTTGAGCGAGGCACAATTCAGCAAAGTGAGAAAATGATTATTCACAATATTTTTGATTTTGATAACAAAACGGTGTCCGATATGATGACACATCGTACAGACATGGTCTCTATCTCTGTGGATAAGCCATTTGATGATGTGCTGGAGATGGTTCAGTCTGAACAATATACACGCTTCCCGGTATTTGAGGAACGAATTGATAATGTCATCGGGATCCTGCATGTGAAGGACCTGATTATGCAGTTCAAGAAGGACAATACGAATCCAAGGCAGCTTAAGGATATCATCCGGCCCGCTTACTTTGTATCAGAAACCAAGAAGGGTGATGATCTGCTTGAAGAGCTGCAGCAGAATCATGTGCACATGGCCATCGTAGTTGATGAATACGGAGGAACTGCCGGTATTATCACGATTGAGGACCTCATCGAAGAAATTGTAGGCTTAATATACGATGAGTATGATGAGGATGAATCGATATATGAGGTTATCGATGAAGTAACCTACTCATTTAACGGAACTGCCCGGCTGGATGAAGTAGCTGATATCGTTAGAGCCAGCCTGCCTGAGGATGAGTATGAGACCCTTAGCGGCTTCATGATTGGAACGCTCGGACGAATTCCAACCAAGCAGGAGCATCCGGAATTTGATTATCGCGGATTCCGTTATAAGGTCGAGGAAGTGGGCAAGCAGCGTATCCGCAAAATTCTAGTCAAGAAGCTTCCCGATGGTGATGTGGAGAATGAACTTGTAGAAGCTTGAGTCGTGAATTCAATTCATAGAGATTAAAGGAATAAAGGCTTGCTTCGCGAACTTAGATACGAACCGGCTCAGGCAGTAAGCCCGGCCTGGTTCGTATTTTTATGTGATTATTCAGTAACAGCCGGCTGATTCTATCGGATAGAATGTGTGGATTTAGCTCATCAATTGAGGCTATACTAGGCTCTATGAGCTAAACGGCTAAGAAAGAGCAAGGAGGAAAGAAGAATGGAACGAAAGAAAGCATTGCTGTTAGGAGATTACACGCATCCGATGTATCATCCATTGCAAGGCGTGGATGAGGAGATCAGTCATATTTTGCAGGATGTGATGACGGTTCAGTGCAGCGAGAATCGAAACTTATTGCTTACCGAGCATTTATCCGGCTACGATCTGCTCATTTCCTATGTGGATGATTGGAAGGGAGCCATTGCACCCCAGCAGACGGCGGGTCTACTCAGCTATGTAAGCGGAGGAGGAGCGCTGCTGGTGCTGCATAATGGGATCTCGATGCACAATCGGTATGAGGTCGCTCAGCTGCTCGGGGGAAGATTTACTGGACACCCGGCACCACGGAAGCTTGAATTTAAAGTGGCCGCAGAGGGTCACGCCATCGTTGAGGGGGTAAATAATTTTACAATGGAGGAAGAACCGTACCGATTCGAATTCGATTCATTTTCGGAGAAGACGGTCTTGCTGGAATATACAGATGGTGAAGGCACGTGGCCTTGTGCCTGGGCCCACTCTTACGGAATGGGGAGAGTCGTGTACCTTATGCCCGGACATGATGTTCCTTCCTTCTCCGCGGAGCCCTTCCGCAAGCTGATCGTTCAGTCTGCAATGTGGGCGACGCGTACAAAGATGAGAGTATAAGACGGCAAAAGCAGATATAATAGAATTAATTTCATAATAAATTGATTCTATGAAGGAAAATAAAGGAGGTCATCGCAATCATGAGCGACTTGTTCAAGAAGGCAGTATCCCTTGGCGTAGGATTTACTCTGTACAGTAAGGAGAAGATTGAAGGTGCTGTAAATGAGCTTGTTAAACGCGGAGAGCTTGCCCCCTCTCAATCCAAGGCCGTTATTGATAAGCTGATGGAACGTGGAGCCGAGGAATCGGCCGGGATCAAGAAGGCGATTACGGATCAGGTGGAAAAGGTGCTTGTAGACCTTGGTGTGCCGACAAGAGCAGATGTGGCGAGATTGGAGAAGCGTATCGCTGAGCTTGAAGCTCAGGCTGCGCAGCAGAAGCCTGCAGCAGATCCGGAATTGCCGAATAAGCCCCTGCCGGAAACGCCAGTGCTTGACGATACAACGCCTGATATGCAGCCTCCTACTCCTACCAAAGAGATCGAATAATGGCTGTTCGTGTACAAAATGCAGGACGGTACAGAGATATTGCCATGGCGCTGATGCGTCATGGCTTCGGCTATATGGTGGAGGAAATGGGCTTCTTTCAAGCTTTATCACTGCCTAGACGGTGGATTATGCGGGAGGGTATTCCCGAATCCAAATCGCTGGGTGAACGAATACGGCATGTGCTGGAGGATCTGGGTCCTACCTTTGTGAAGCTGGGTCAGCTTGCAAGTACCCGCTCGGATCTGCTTCCTGCAGGTATCGTACAGGAGCTGACCAAATTACAGGATCAGGTTCCTGCCTTCTCGTCTGAAACGGCAAAGGGCATTCTGGAGCAGGAACTGGGAGTACCGCTCGAGCAGGTGCTCAGCCATTTTGATGATACGCCTCTGGCAGCGGCCAGCATAGGACAAGTCCATATTGGCAAGCTGGTGACGGGAGAGAAGGTGGCCATCAAGATACAGAGACCAGGCATTGCTCCGATTATTAGACGAGACCTTGATATACTCAGAGACTTTGTGGCACTTGCTGAGCGCAGGTGGGAGTGGGTGATCAGGTATCAGCTTCGGGAGATGGTCGAAGAATTCGCGGATTCTCTGCTCGCCGAGCTTGATTACAGCCATGAAGGAAGAAATACAGAGAAAGTTGGGCAACAATTTATCGATCATCCCCAAATACATATCCCGAAAATATATTGGGACTACACGAGTGCCAAGGTGCTGACGATGGAATACATGGATGGAATTATGCTGAATCAGCGAGAATTGCTGCTTAGCCGGGGGTATGACCTGAAAGGGATCGCCCAGAAGCTGGTTGACTCCATGCTGAACCAGATCTTTATTGAGGGCTTCTTCCATGCCGATCCCCATCCCGGAAATCTCATGGTTATGAAGGATGAAACGCTGGCCTATCTCGATTTTGGCATGGTGGGGCGTCTGCATGGGGATATGAAGGAGCACCTGGCATCGCTGATTATAGCATTGATGCGTAAGAACACAGACAGCATGGTTCGAGCTATTGATAAGCTTGGCATGATTCCTGAAGGAATCAATATGAGCGTGCTGCACGGAGATCTGGACCGGCTGCGGGACGAATACTATGACATTCCATTCTCCAGAATCAGCATTGGGAAGGCACTGAGCGATCTGTTTGGTGTGGCGCAGCGTCATCAAATCACACTTCCTCCGGACATTATCCTGTTGGGCAAGGCACTGGTCACTTTGGAAGGGGTTATTGAGCACCTGGACCCGAGCATCAGCATTATTGATATGGCCGAGCCCTTCGGTCGCAAGCTGGTACGTGAGAAGTTCAATACAAGACGCCTTCGCGGCAAAGTGTTCAGCGGTGTGAGCGACCTCGTGGAATCCATCATTGAATTGCCGGGGCAGACCCGGCTTCTGACCTCGATTATTAGCAAAGGGAAATTAAAACTCGAGGTGAGCGTCCCAGAGGTTGAGCAGGTGATGAAGAAGCTTGATCAGATCAGCAATCGGCTGTCCTTCAGCATTGTACTGCTGGCGTTCAGTATATTGATGGTTGGGCTTATCGTCGGGGCTGCCTTAAGTGAACAGAAGTGGAATATTCCCATTGTTGAGATTGGGCTTGTGGTAGCGGGTCTTATGGTGGTGTGGTTCATTATTCATATTATTCGCTCAGGTAGATTTTAAAGTAAGGGTGGTTGTCACAAATGAACGGAATTCATGAAATTGTGCAGAGACAAAAAGACTATTACAGCAGCGGTGCGACGCGCAGACTGGAATTCAGGCTGGAGCAGCTAAGACTGCTGAGAGAAGGTATCGTACGGCGCAAGCCCGAAATTCTGGAGGCCGTTAGAATCGATCTAAACAAGAGCGAACAGGAAGCGATCATGACCGAATATGGCATATTGCTGGAGGAGATCGATTTTATTAAGAAAAGGCTGAAGGGATGGATGAAACGGAAGAGAGTAAAGACCAGCCTGAAGACGCACATTGGAAGCAAAGGATATATTGTGGCCGAGCCATACGGCACAGCTCTCATTATCGCTCCGTGGAATTATCCCTTCCAATTGGCCTTGTCTCCGCTGCTAGGAGCTATTGCTGCCGGTAACACAGCGGTCATCAAGCCGTCAGAGCTGACGCCGCATGTCTCTGCTGTCCTTAACTCCTTGATCGGAGAGCTGTATGACCCCGCTTATATTACAGTGGTTGAAGGCGCGGTGGAGACCAGTCAGGAGCTGTTGCGTCAGCCTTTTGACAAGATCTTCTTCACCGGCAGTGTCGCGGTGGGCAAGGTCGTCATGAAGGCTGCAGCCGAGCAGCTGACTCCACTTACGCTGGAGCTGGGCGGCAAGAGCCCCTGCATCATTCATCAGGACGCCCATGTGAAGCTCGCGGCCAAGCGGGTTGCCTTCGGCAAGGTCACGAATGCGGGTCAGACCTGTATTGCTCCCGACTATTTGCTTGTGCATGAGAGTGTCAGGGATGCCTTTGTAGAGGAGTATGCCAAGGCGATCAAGTCTTTTTACGGCAAAGAACCAGTGGAGCACCCGGATTACGGAAGAATCGTATCTCCCAAGCATTTTGATCGGCTGCAAGCCTTTCTACAGACAGGCTCTATTGTGCTGGGCGGCGAAGTGCGCGAGGAATCCCTGAAGATTGCACCTACCATCCTGGAGGAGATCAGCTGGGAGGACCCGGTCATGCAGGAGGAGATCTTCGGACCGATTCTTCCTATGATGACCTATCAGCATCTCGATGAGGTGGTGCATATGGTCAATGCGCGCCCTAAACCGCTCGCCTTGTATCTATTTACAGAGAATAAAATGGTGCAGGAGCGCATTATTGAACAAATTTCTTTTGGTGGAGGCTGTATTAATGATACACTGATGCATGTTGCCACACCGCATCTTCCTTTTGGCGGAGTCGGAGAGAGCGGGATGGGCAGCTATCATGGAGAATCGAGCTTTGCTGCTTTTTCTCACATGAAGAGTGTGCTTAAGCAGACCAATAAATTTGATATCAAGATGAAGTATCCGTCAAAAAACAATTTGAAAATCATACGCAAAGTGATGAAATAAGTCTTTTTAGCGAATGGATATTATGAGGTGACTATTTTGAGTTTTGAACAATTAGGTATTAAGCCGGAATGGAGCGAGGTTCTGCGTCAGCAGGGAATCGCCACTCCAACACCGGTGCAGGAGAAGTCCATTCCGCTTGCCCTTGCGGGTTCGGATGTGATTGCAGAGGCACAGACAGGAACAGGCAAGACGTTTGCATTTATGCTGCCTATTCTGCAGCGTATCCATGCGGAGGATCGATCCCCACAGGCTCTAATTATTGCACCGACCCGAGAGCTGGCGCTGCAGATTACGACCGAAGCGAAGAAGCTGACGGAAGCGAATGAAGCAATCCGAGTGCTTGCTGTCTATGGCGGTCAGGACGTGGAGAAGCAGCTGCATAAGCTGAAGGGCGGAGCCCAAATTATTATCGGTACGCCAGGAAGACTCATTGATCATCTGGGCAGAGGAACGCTTGCGCTGGACAAAGTGAAGATTCTCGTTCTAGATGAGGCCGATCAAATGCTTCACATGGGATTCTTGAACGAGGTGGAGACGCTCATCAAGGCATTGCCCTACAAGCGTCAGACGATGCTCTTCTCTGCAACCATGCCGACGGGCATCCGCAGACTGGGCCGCACCTACATGAAGGAGCCGATTGATGTTAAAGTCAAATCCGACTCTGTGATTCCTATTAAGCAGATTCGTCAGCTGGTCGTAGAATGTACGGATCGTACGAAGCAGGAGGCGCTCATTGGTGCGATTGAGCAGTATCGTCCATACCTGGGCATCATCTTCTGCCGTACCAAGCGCCGTGCGTCTGCGCTGAATTCAGCGCTTCAGGACAAGGGATATGCGAGCGATGAGCTTCATGGCGATCTATCCCAAGCGAAGCGCGAGACGGTGATGAAGGCGTTCCGAAATGCCAAGCTGCAACTGCTTGTCGCTACGGATGTCGCTGCTAGAGGGCTGGATGTGGAAGGCGTAACTCATGTGTTTAACTATGACATTCCACATGACCCGGAGAGCTACATTCACCGGATCGGCAGAACAGGACGAGCAGGCGGCAAGGGACTAGCGCTTACCTTTGCCGCACCGAAGGACAAGCCGGAGCTGGCACGTATTGAGCAGGGCACAGATCAGCGTCTGGACCGCATTGGCTGGCAGAGCGGCTATGCCGGCGAGCCGGGCTCGCTCCAGAAGTTCAGCGGCGGAGGAAGCACAATCGATACACGCAAAGTGCGTTCGGATGCGAAGCGTGACGGTGGCCGCTCCGGCGGACAGGGCAGCGCACGTAAGTCAAGAGACGATGGCGGAGATCGCGCTCGCAAGGGCACAGGCGGGCGTTCAGGCGAACGCCAGGACAATGCGCGCGGATCACGCAGAGATGGCGGAGCAAGCGGCCGTGGAGGTCAGAAACGTGCGGATAAGGATCGTCCATGGCGCGCAGACAGTAAGCCGAGCTCTGGTCGAGGCAGTGCCAGCAGAGATGGACGAGGCGGTCCGTCCTCATCGGGACGTTCCGGCAAGCAGACCGGAGGCCGTCCGGGTCCGAGCTCTAGCCAAGGAGGCTCTGCTGCAGGGCGTGACAGCCGCAGGGGCGGAGGACGCAGAGGCAGGTAACGCTTTGTCAAATGAAATAACAATTTAATGTGACACACCTTCTAATTCCAGGCTTAAGATGCATTCTTTAGCTTACACTAGAAGGTGTGTTTTTTGTGTGAGCATCGATCACAGCACTTGACAAATGATAATGATTATCAGTATCTTTAAATAGAGTTCTAATTTATACGTTGATTTATCATTGATTACTCATCTGATCTTCATACGAATTTCATTTCATTTACATACATCCAAGATTTACGCTTCTGATGACCAACCATTCTAAGGAGATGATCGCTCATGTTTCGTTTAGAAACGACCGGACTGTCTATAGCCTACGAGGATAGACTTATTGTTGAGAATTTGAATATTCAAATACCACAGGGGAAAATAACAGCCCTTGTTGGAGCCAATGGATCGGGGAAATCGACAATTCTCAAAACGATGGCACGTTTAATGCAGCCGAAGGCGGGTCAAGTATTATTGGACGGCAAATCCATCCATAAGCAGTCAACACGTGAAGTGGCGAAGCAGCTGGCTATTTTGCCACAGAATCCTACAGCTCCGGAAGGTCTGACGGTAACTGAGCTCGTATCCTATGGTCGTTTTCCCTATCAGAAGGGCTTCGGTTCACTCAAGGAAGAAGACAAGAAGATGGTCGAGTGGGCCATTGAAGCGACAGGCTTGAATGAATTTCATGATCGTCCCATTGACCAGCTGTCCGGTGGTCAGCGCCAGCGTGCATGGATTGCGATGGCACTTGCTCAGGATACCGACATTTTGTTCCTGGATGAGCCGACAACCTTCCTTGACATGGCGCATCAGCTAGAGGTGCTTCAGCTGCTGGAGGAGCTTAATATCAGTTCACAGCGTACGATTGTCATGGTTGTGCATGATCTTAACCATGCTACACGCTATGCCCATCATATGATCGCAATCAAACAGGGTAAGGCAGCGGCGATCGGATCTCCACAGGAGGTCATGACGACAGAAGTGATGCGTGAAGTGTTCGGAATAGAGGCGGATATTATTACAGATCCGCGTACAGGCGTTCCACTCTGTCTGCCATATGCACTCGCTGGCAAAGACAATGCGGGTCTTGTCGGCGCAACGAACTCAATTCGTACACAGATTCGTCAAGTGGCAGGTGTATAAGCTCCAGGCATCGTGGCTTGAGGGTTAAACCATTCATTAAGGCTTCCTTTCGGGGGCCTTTTTTGTTTCACGTCTGGATTTGGTATGATTAGAGCTGTAAGACGAACGGGTAAATTTTAGAAGAGATAAAGAAGGAGGAATAAGAACATGTCAGTATATGGTTACACTGCAGTGACAACTGCCAATCAGGAGGTCCCTCTTGATATGTACACGGGGAAAGTGCTGGTTATTGCGAATACAGCGAGCAAATGCGGGCTGACACCGCAATATGGCGAGCTGCAGAAGTTGTATGACCGCTACAAGGATCAGGGACTTGTTGTATTAGCATTTCCCTGCAATCAGTTTGGCGGGCAGGAGCCGGGAACGAGCGGAGAAGCTGAAGAGTTCTGTCAGATCAATTACGGTGTGAATTTTCCGGTCTTTGCCAAAGTAGAGGTGAACGGAGAGAACACCCATCCCTTGTTCCAGTATCTCAAAGAGCAAGAGCCTGGTGCTGGCGAGACCAGTGACATCCAGTGGAATTTCACGAAGTTTGTCATTGATCGGGATGGACAAGTGGTTCAGCGCTTTGAGCCGAAGCAATCTCCAGAAGAAATGACCGAGCTGATCGAGAAGCTGTTGTAGGTAAATTTTATATTATTTTAAAAAAACGAAGCTTGTAACCCATTGATGGAATCAAAAGATTCTATGGGATGACAAGCTTTTTATATTGAGATCATGCTTTCCATATATCGTGCTGAATTGAAACGGCTGATTTGTAAATGCTAATACCGATCCACCTGTTTAAGTACAGGTGAAGATTTGGTTAGGGCATAATTGCTGCTTCGCCTGCTGCGAATGATCATCCAGGCAGCGATAAGAAGCACGAGTCCATTAAGGACGAAGATCCAGCGGATCGGCATCAAGCTTCCAAGCAGACCGCCGATGATAGGCCCTGCCATGGTCGCGAGCTGTGAAGCGGATTGATTGAGGCTGAAGGCTCTTCCTCTAAATGCGGAATCCGTTGTTTCCACGATGAGTGCATTAATGGTTGGATATACGGCAGCAAAAAACAATCCGTATCCGAACCGAAGCAGGCCGAAGCCAATATAATCGCTTACAAGAATCTGAAGCATGTTGCCAAGTCCGCCGCCGACAAGTCCAATAATGAGAATTTTGGAGTAGCCGATTCGCTGTCCAATCTTGGCCCACCTTGGAGCCATGATGATGGTTGCGATGCCGACGGAAGAGAAGATAATTCCAGAGGTTAGGGAGGCTTCGTCTACCGATACACCCATCTCCATGACGTATACGGTAAGAAGCGGCTCCAGAATCATGACAGAAAAAGTCGTCACGGCCATAATGGCAAGCAGTGCCATAAATGGTTTATTGGCAGATGCCTGCTTAATATCGTCCCGTACTCTTGAACGGGCGGCAGAACGATTAAAATTATGCTCTTTGACAAAGAAGGTAGCAATGAGTGCGGACACCAGCACAATCAGGGCAGAGAATAGAAAAGCATTGCGGTTACCGTAGTAATGGCTGACAACTCCGCCAATCAAGGGACCGATGATGCTGCCGGTAGCGCCTGCGGTTGACATAATCCCGAGAGCATATCCGGTTTTGGCCTCCGGCGTGTTCGTGGCTACGAGCGCAATGGAAGCAGGCACAAAGCCCGCAAGCAGCCCCTGGAAGATGCGGACCGCAATAAAGACATAAGGATCGTGCACAAAGTAGCTGATTAAATACAGGAAGGCAAGCGCAAATCCTGAGCGAATGAGCATCGGCTTTCGCCCGTATTTGTCAGCAAGAGAGCCCCAGTAAGGGGATATCAGTGCACTGGCGAGAAAAGTAATCCCAAAAGCAACCCCGGCCCACAGCTCGATATAGTCTTCTCCGACATTCAGCTCGGTATTCATAAATATGGGCAAGAAGGGGATGGAGATGGAATAAGCTGTGCTGCAAAAAAAGACACCGACCCATAGCACAAACAAATTCCGTTTCCAAGAGAACTTCATAACGTGCAGCTCCTTTCCTAATAAAATAAACCGTATTTCGCGGCTAATCCGCTAACAGGTCTCATTCTACTCCTAAAATATGGAATCGCCAATGGCAGCAGGGAGGTCCAGCTGTCTTTTGGGGAACGAAGGAGGACGGTCCAAATGTATCGAATCCCTTTGTAATCAAGGCTTTATGAGTTCATTTGTTTTCTTTAGCGGCCTTATAAACAAAATTTTTTGTAAAAAGTTAAACTTGGGCTTGAATTGTGAAATGTGTCACATTATAATAAAGACATAGACATAGTGAAATAAATCACAATTCACAAAGGCAGGATGCTTCAGGGCAGAGTTTCGATGGATGGTTATTACCTTAGCTTAACGAAATAAAGCCCTGGCATCGTTAACTCTATAGTAGTGAAATATTTCACATCACAACCATAAAGCTCTTTTTTAACCTTAAGGAGGTATTTTAGAATGAAAGTAGCCGTTATTGGATGTACACACGCTGGGACAGCAGCCATTATTAATACAGCAAAGCTTTATCCAGATGCCGAAATTACCGTTTATGAACGCAATGACAATGTATCCTTCTTATCCTGCGGGATTGCACTATATGTTGGCGGGGTCGTTAAAGATCCTCACGGATTGTTCTATTCCTCACCTGCACAGCTGCAGGAGCTGGGCGTCAAAATGCGTATGCTTCATGAAGTAATTGAAGTGGATACGAAGGCTAAATCGCTTAAAGCACGCAGCTTGAACACAGGCGAGGAGCTTGTAGACACTTATGACAAGCTGATTGTGACTACTGGATCATGGCCGATTATTCCGAATCTTGAAGGGATTGATCTGAACAACGTGCTTCTGTGCAAGAACTATGAGCACTCCAATACGATTATTGCCAAATCTCAAGATGCACGCCACGTAACCGTTGTAGGTGCAGGTTATATTGGTATTGAGCTGGTCGAAGCATTCCAGATGAATGGCAAAGAAGTAACGCTGATTGATGCAGAAGACCGCATTCTAAGCAAATATTTGGATGAAGAATTTACCGACCGTATTCAGTCCGACCTCACGGACAAGGGCATTCAGCTTGTGCTTGGCGAGAAAGTGAGCCGCTTCGAAGGAGAAGAGGGCAGCGTACGCAAAGTTGTTACCGACAAAGGCACTTACGAAACCGATCTGGTCATTCTGTGCATTGGCTTCCGTCCTAACACCGAGCTCTTAAAGGGTCAGGTTGACATGATGCCGAACGGGGCGATTCTGGTGGACCGCTACATGCGCACAAGCAATCCTGATGTCTTTGCAGCCGGAGACAGCAGTGCGATCTATTACAATCCAACTCGACAAGCATCCTATATTCCGCTCGCAACCAATGCGGTGCGCATGGGTACGCTGGTTGCCCGTAACCTCAAGGCTCCTGTGACACGCTACATGGGAACCCAAGGTACATCAGGGATCAAGATTTATGAGCAGAATATTGCGGGAACAGGCCTGACAGAAGCTGGTGCAGTAGCAGCAGGGCTTCAAGTCGAGAGTGTAACCCTCGAGGACAGCTATCGCCCAGAATTCATGCCTACGGCAGAGAAGGTTCTGATTAAAGTGATATTTGAGCAGGAATCCCGCCGGATCGTTGGGGCACAGCTGATGAGTGAAGCCGAGCTTACACAGTCGATTAATACCTTGTCCGTATGTATCCAGAATGAGATGACTGTAGATGAACTGGCGTTTATCGACTTCTTCTTCCAGCCGCACTACAACAAGCCTTGGAACTTCCTGAACAGTGTCGGTCAGAAAGCACTGAAGCCAGTTGATGCCCAAGCTCAAGAGAAGAAGGAAGAGGTTCTCGTTTAAAAATCCTATATTTGATTGGACTTACAACCGTCAGTGCATTATGCTCTGGCGGTTTTTTTTATACGCTAAGAATTGCAGTTTATTCTGAATCGTCTTATCTGCAAGTGAAGACTACGAAGAATACCGATTCAGTATTTATATTTGTGAATTTATTAACAATCTACTGCCTGAAAAGGCTATACAATGGAGGTATGGGTTAATGTAAAAGAATAAGGAGGATGGCTCATGGCAGCTCAGAAACCTAAAGACATTGCTGAACTTACAGCGGATACCGGCTTTGCCAAAGCCCACAATCCACTATCTATCGTCTTGATCCTCGGCTTTTTGGCGGGCGTATATATATCCCTTGGATTTCTGCTCCATATCCGGGTCACTGCAGGGGCTCCCGAAGCTTGGGGCAGTATTACGAATCTGATCGGGGCGCTTGTATTCCCCATTGGTCTGGTGCTGGTATTGATCGCCGGAGGAGAGCTCCTGACGGGCAATATGATGGCGGTATCTCTGGCAAGATTGCGAGGGCGGATCTCTACACTTCTGCTCATCCGAAACATGGCGCTTGTCACGTTGGCAAATTTCGCGGGGGCCATTTTTGTTGCCTACTTTTTCGGTCATGTGCTGGGGCTGACAGGTGAAGGCGTCTATCTGGATAAAGTGGTAGATATGGCGGGACATAAGCTGGAAGACAGCTTCCTGCAGGCTTTTATTTCGGGTATAGGCTGTAACTGGCTAGTGGCACTTGCGGTATGGCTGTCTTATGCAGCAGATACGATGAGTGGGAAGGTGCTCGGGATCTGGATTCCGACAGCGGCGTTTGTAGCGATTGGCTTCCAGCACGTTGTCGCGAACATGTTTCTCATTCCCGCTGCCATATTTGAAGGAAATTATTCCTGGAGCATGTATTTGGCAAATTTCATTCCGGTATGGCTGGGCAATTTTGCAGGTGGGGCCGTGTTTGTGGCAGGGGCCTACTATTTGGCATATCTTCATGAACAGCCGCATGGTAAGCCCCTTGCACAGGGTGCCAAGGACAATACTAAAATTCGCCATGTCTAGGTTCGGGGGAACGAAACCTTTACATGACGAATTTTCGGGAGTGGTCTATGATACGGCACTTGGAGGAGGGGTCTTCCTAACTCCTAACTGCCTTGATTTTTATTACCCTTGCATGGAAATGATGAAACAAGCGAAAAAAATATTTTTGAATAGATCAGCTCATGTGAAAAGCGGTTACTGCCAGTGGCGGGAGCTGCTTTTATTTTTTGTCACACTTTGACGATTATGGAATCCGGAATTATGATAAAAGAACTGGTTTGAGCGACTTTGAAACTTAAGAAGTACTATGAGAAAGGAGAGGCAAGCTGTGATTAATGAACAGAATGGAATATTTCCTGCCGTATGTCCACTTGATTGCCCCGACACCTGCGGACTACTGTTGCATAAGAAGGAAGGCAAAATTGTGAAGGTGACCGGCAACCCGGATCACCCGATTACCAAGGGCGCCATTTGCAACAAGGTCCGAAACATGACAGAACGTATATATGATGAGAAACGTCTGAAGTATCCTTTGCGGAGAACGGGTCTCAAGGGCGAGGGTGAATTTGAACGGATAACCTGGGGGGAAGCGATCAGCGAGATTACGGGACGTTTCAAGGCTATATCGCAGGAATACGGAGCAGAGGCTATTTTGCCTTACTCTTTCTATGGCAATATGGGGATTCTCGGCGTGGACGGAATGGATCGGCGCTTCTTCAATGCGCTTGGTGCAAGTCAGCTGGAGCAGACCATATGTAATGCAGCCGGCACTACCGGATGGAAATATACGATGGGTGCGAACCGGGGGACCGTGCCGGAAGAAACAGAGCATGCCGATGTTATTATCGTATGGGGCGGAAATATCATCAGCACGAACATGCATCAAGTAGTCCTTGCAGAGAAAGCGCGTAAAGCAGGCGCCAAGGTCATTGTCATTGATGTTCATCGCAACCGCACGGCACAGTGGGCGGACTGGTTCGTACCGCTGTATCCCGGAACCGATGCTGCACTCGCACTCGGGATGATGAACGTGCTGTTCGAGAAGAGTCTCGTAGATGAGGCATTTTTGCAGCAATACACAGTAGGTCACGAGGAGCTTCGCGAGCATGTTAAGGACTATACACCAGAGCGGGTATCTCTCATTACCGGTGTTTCTGTGGAGGATATTGTGAAGCTGGCAGAGACTTATGGTCAGGCCAAGGCAGGCTATATCCATATTGGGAATGGCCTTCAGCATCATGATAACGGGGGAATGAATGTACGGGCTGTTGCGTGTCTCCCCGCGCTGACAGGAGCTTGGGCGAAGCTGGGGGGCGGAGCCTCTCGATCCAACGGAGGCTACGCGAGCTTGAACAGCGATGCGCTGGAGCGTCCGGAGCTCAGAGAGAATCCGGATGCACGCAGCATTAACATGAACCAGATCGGCGCCGCCCTTCATGATGAAGAGCAGCCAATTAAAGGGATGTTTGTATATTGCTCGAATCCGCTCGTGGTCGCTCCGGATGCGAAGCGGGTAGAGCAGGGCTTTGCGAGAGAAGATTTATTTACGGTGGTTCATGATCTCTTCATGACAGACACAGCCAAATATGCGGATATCGTGCTTCCGGCAACCTCTAATTTTGAGAACACGGATTTGTACAGCTCGCCGTGGCACCAATATGTGCATATCCAGGAGCCGGTTATTGCGCCGCTTGGCGAAGCCAAGAGCAATGTGGAGTTATTCTCGCTGCTTGGACAAGCTATGGGGTTTGATGAAGCAGCCTTCCGTGAGTCGGAGCTGTCCATGATCGAGGGAGCACTGGATTACCCAGACAATCCATACTTGAACGGGGTGACGCTGAATAAGCTTAAAGAGCAGCGATTCGTGAAGCTGGATATGTCTGATTATGAACAGCTTCTTGATCATCTGCCTACTCCTTCCGGCAAGATTGAGCTGTATTCCAAGGTGATGCTTGAATCAGGTCTGTCGCCCTTGCCTGTCTATGCACCGCTTCATGAAGGATATGACGGCGAGCATCCGGCAGGAAGGGAAGACAAGTATCCGCTCATGTTTCTCTCGCCGCCGAATCATAACTTCTTGAACTCGACGTTTGCAAACGTAGAGAAGCATCAGAAGATGGAGAAGCAGCCTATGCTGCATATCCATCCACGGGATGCTGAACAGAGAGGCATTGAGGAGGGAGATCAGGTCGTTGTATATAATGACCGGGGAACCTATCAATTAACAGCCAAGGTAGGTGAAGCCATGCTGCCCGGGACGGTGATCAGCCAGGGTCTCTGGTGGGAGGGAGCGGGCGGCAGACAGCGTGCAAATATGCTGACTCCGGACCGACTATCCGACATGGGCAGAGGGGCTACCTTCTTCTCGACAACGGTTCAAGTCATCAAGCAAGAAGTGTAATCATACAAAGTTAAAGACAACGCGGGAGAACAGAACATGAAATGGCTTGAACACTATCCGAAGGAAGTCAAAGTATTCTTAATTGCCAGCCTTGTCAATGCAACCGGCAGTTCATTAATGTGGCCGCTCACCACAATGTATGTATTTGATGAGCTGGGCCGGAGCATGTCTCAGGCAGGCTTTGTCATATTGATTCAATCCCTGGGCGGCATATTCGGACAGCTTCTCGGCGGAGGCTTATACCATAGAATAGGTGTGAAGAAGCTGATCGTCGGGTCGCTGCTGCTGAACGCCATGGGGCTCTTCACACTGCCATGGATCAATGAAGTATGGTGGCTGTTTGTAGTCATGATGGGCCTCATCGGGCTGTTTAACTCCTTGTCTCTGCCTGCCATTCAAGCCTTTGTCGGCTTTCGCTTTGCTGATCGCAGAGGCGAGCTGTTTAACGTCATCTATGTCGCTCAAAATATCGGGGTTGCGCTCGGGACAGCGCTCAGTGGATTCCTGGCCGATATATCCTATCATTTGAGTTTTATCATGAACGGTGTCACTTCAGCTATATTTGGCGGGTACTTCTTTATGTATTTGAGCAAGGTGGATCGGGAGCAGGGGACGACCTATGTACCGGCACAGCATAAGAAGGTGAAGCTGCCGGAAGAGAATACCTGGTATTTGCTTCGCAACGTTCGGCTCTACCTTTTTATCAGTGTCGGTTCCTTGTTCATTCTGCTGGGCAACTCCATCTGGAATACAGGGGTGTCGCCCTTCATCATTGAGGAAGGGATGGAGAAGAAAGCGTACAGCCTGCTGTGGACAATGAACGGGATTCTTATTTTTGTGGCTCAGCCGGTTACCTCTCTCATCAAAAGATGGTTTGCTCAGACTTCGTCTGCTCAGCTGATCGTAAGTGCGGTGTTCTACACGGCAGGCTTTGCTGTTATTGCACTGTTCCAGCATTATCCCGGCATGATTCTGGCGATGATTCTCATTACGCTTGGAGAGATGCTGATCTCGCCTGCTACACCGGCATTTATATCCGAGTATGGAGGAAAGGCGGCACCCTTTTATTTGGGTGTATCCGGGGGTATTGCTGCGATTGGACGGGTTGCCGGTCCCTATGCGATGGGGATCATGTATGATGCAGGAGGACTATCACCCGTTGCCTGGTTCGCCGCGATTACAGCAGGAATCAGCATTATCGCTTTTGTAATTCATGCCAAAGTGAACGCATCTAGGAGTCATGCTCTGCAGGAGGAATCAGCCGTTCTGTAAAACTATCAAAAAGCATCCATAGAATCAGACTGTTTCTGAGGAGTCCGCCGGACTTTCGGGAACAGTCTTTTTTGTGCGGGAAATCACACATTTTTCACCCTCTATAGCAATAATTTATCCCTTATCTTCCCTATCGTTTGCTGTTTAAATACTAGGTGAGGATTTGTAAATTCCCTGTTAAATTTGGATGGAGGACCGTCTGTGAATGAAGCGTCCAAGGGAAGGGTCCGACCTTTTTATGAAAGGAGTGGTGTAATTCACCTAAATAGCTAAGTTTGTTCAGACTCTTTTTTCTAATACGATGTAAGCCCGCATGAGCATCAGGAAGACCTTGTTATGCTCGAAAGATTAATAGAATAGTACAGGAGGGATTTTACTTGAATCAGGCTGTTCAATTCCGCCGTGTAATGACAATCGCTTTGGTCATTCTTCTCATTCTTCCGTGGCTTGCACCAAGAGCTGACGCTGCTGCCCAGTGGCAGGCAGGGATCGCATACAAGAAAGGAGATATTGTCACATATCAGAACAAGAATTATGAATGTATTCAGGCTCATACGGCCCTAACCGGATGGGAGCCGCCGAATGTGCCGGCGTTGTGGAAGGATGTCGGAGATGGTACGGGAGGAGAGAACCCAACCCCGGTTCCGGATACAATACCGCCTTCTGTTCCAACGGGGCTCGCATCAACACTTATAACGGAGACATCCGTCCAGCTGATCTGGAACGCCTCCACAGATAATGTAGCCGTAACCGGATACGAAGTGTACCGAAATGGCAGCCTTGCAGCCAGCACTTCCTCGGCATCGGCTGTTATTAGTGGACTTACCACTGGTACAACCTATGCTTTCACCGTTAAATCCAAAGACGCGGCAGGCAATCTCTCCACTGCTAGCAGTCCTCTCAGTGTAACCACCTCGGCTGGGCCTTCGAATCCGGGTCCTACACCGACCGGCAGCAAATGGCTGATCGGATACTGGCACAACTTCGACAATGGATCCACCAATATTAGACTTCGCAACGTCTCACCAGCCTATGACATTGTCTACGTCTCCTTTGCCGAACCTGTCTCACATGGCAGCGGTACTCTCGCTTTTACACCCTACAACTCCACCGTAGAGCAATTCAAATCGGATGTCGCCTATCTCCAAAGTCAGGGCAAAAAGGTCCTTCTCTCCATGGGAGGCGCAAACGGGACGATCGAGCTCACCGATGCGACTAAGCGCCAGCAGTTTGAAGAATCACTCAAATCGATTATTTCTACCTATGGCTTTAACGGGCTTGATATTGATCTCGAAGGAAGCTCGTTATCTCTTAACGCGGGAGATACGGATTTTCGCAATCCGACAACCCCTAAGATTGTAAATCTCATTAATGGAGTCAAGGCAGTCAAAGCCCATTTTGGTGCTGATTTTATTCTGACCGCTGCACCTGAGACGGCTTATGTACAAGGTGGATATTTAAGCTATGGCGGTCCGTGGGGTGCATACCTGCCGGTCATTCACGCCTTGCGTAATGATCTGACGCTCCTGCATGTACAGCATTACAACAGCGGCTCGATGGTGGGCTTGGACGGACGCTCGTACTCCCAGGGCACAGCTGATTTTCACGTCGCCATGGCTGAAATGCTGCTGCAAGGATTTCATGTTGGCGGAAGCGGAGGGCCGTTCTTTAGTCCACTAAGACCAGACCAGATCGCCATTGGTGTCCCTGCTTCCCAGCAAGCGGCAGGAGGTGGCTACACCGCACCAGCCGAGCTGCAGAAGGCGCTGAATTACTTAATCAAGGGTGTTTCATACGGCGGTTCATATTCCCTTCGCCAGCCTGCAGGCTATGCAGGGATTAAAGGGATTATGACCTGGTCCATCAACTGGGATGCCTATACGAACAATCAGTTCTCGAACGCGCATCGTCTGTTTCTAAACGGATTTAGCACGCAAACAACGAAGGAGGCCGTGTACTAATGCCAAAGTCGTCTCGTCATCGTCATGCTGCTGCCAGAGCCGCCAAATTATTTTTAGGATTATCCATGCTCTTATCTATTTTCATTCCTTCGCTTGCGTTAACCTCGGATAAGGCGGAGGCTGCCGATGGTTATAAAATTGTCGGGTATTATCCGGCCTGGGCAGCTTATGGCAGGGCTTATAACGTAACGGATATTGATCCAACCAAAGTAACGCATATCAATTATGCTTTTGCTGATATTTGTTGGAATGGGATTCACGGGAATTCGGATCCTACAGGCCCGAACCCAACGACCTGGAGCTGTCAGGATGAGAAGGGACAGACGATCAACGTACCGAACGGTACAATTGTGCTTGGCGATCCGTGGATTGATACGGGTAAACAGTTTGCAGGCGATACATGGGATCAGCCTTATGCCGGCAATATTAATCAGCTGAATAAGCTGAAGCAGATTAACCCTAATCTGAAGACGATCATCTCTGTCGGCGGCTGGACATGGTCTAACCGTTTCTCCGATGTCGCGGCAACCGCGGCAACTAGAGAGACCTTTGCCAATTCGGCAGTAGATTTCCTGCGGAAGTATAACTTTGACGGGGTGGATCTGGACTGGGAGTACCCGGTATCAGGAGGACTTGAAGGTAACAGCAAACGCCCTCAAGACAAACAGAATTATACGCTCCTGCTTAGCAAAATCCGTGAGAAGCTAAATGCAGCAGAAGCAGTGGATGGCAAGGATTATCTGCTGACGATCGCAAGCGGAGCCTCCCCGAGCTATGCCGCCAATACGGAGCTGGCGAATATCGCATCTATTGTAGACTGGATCAACATTATGACATATGACTTTAATGGTGCATGGCAAAAGATCTCAGCACATAACGCGCCGCTGTATAATGACCCGGCTGCTGCTGCCGCAGGTGTGCCTGATGCCAGCACGTTTAATGTCTCGGCTGGGGCACAGGGACATCTGGATGCAGGTGTGCCTGCAAGCAAGCTTGTATTGGGCGTGCCATTCTACGGCCGCGGCTGGGATGGCTGTACACAGACGAGTAACGGACAGTATCAAACATGCTCGGGTGGTTCTTCCGTAGGAACATGGGAGCCAGGCTCATTTGATTATTATGATCTGGAAGCGAACTACATTAACAAGAACGGATATACACGTTATTGGAACGATACGGCCAAGGTGCCTTATCTGTACAATGCATCGAATAAGCGCTTCATCAGCTACGATGATGTGGAATCCCTCGGACACAAGACCGCTTATATCAAGAGCAAAGGGCTTGGCGGAGCGATGTTCTGGGAGCTGAGCGGAGACCGTAACAAGACGCTCCAGAACAAGCTGAAGGCAGATCTGTCTACCGGAGGCACAACACCGCCTCCTGCGGATACGACTGCACCAGGCGCTCCATCGAATGCTCGATCTACAGCGGTTACGGCAAGCTCCGTGACGCTTGCGTGGAATGCTTCCACAGACAACGTGGGTGTTACCGGCTACAACGTGTATAATGGCGCAAACTTGGCTGCAACCGTTACAGGCACATCAGCTACCGTCAGCTCGCTTGCGGCGAACACTTCGTACACCTATACGGTGAAGGCGAAGGATGCCGCCGGCAACTTATCTGCTGCCAGCAATGCAGTAACTGTGAAGACGTCCGGCACGACACCGCCGTCCGATTCGACAGCTCCATCCGTACCGGCTAATCTGACCTCCACAGCCCAAACGACCTCCAGTGTCTCACTGAGCTGGACGGCTTCCACAGACAACGTGGGAGTGACAGGGTATGAGGTATACACTGGAGGAGCTGTGGCCGCAACAGTAACCGGAACTACAGCGACGATCAGCTCGCTTGCGGCAAACACTACGTATACATTTACAGTGAAAGCGAAGGATGCGGCCGGCAATCTGTCTGCCGCAAGCAGCGCGTTTAGTGTGAAGACCAAGGCAGAAACAGGTAATCCAGGCGCTTCACCTTGGCAAGCGAATACAGCATATACGGTTGGACAGCTGGTGACCTACAATGGCGGCACTTATAAATGTCTGCAGGCCCATACCTCCTTAACGGGCTGGGAGCCTGCGAATGTACCGGCCTTGTGGCAGCTCCAGTAGCAGCTAGAAATGGCGTTACTAAGCTGTCAATATCTAGGGTCACGAACAGCTGGAGCGGCTGCGCAATCGGCTGTACCATTGGAAGTATCAAACTGAACGCCCCACCAAATGTAAATAATATATAAGAGGCACTCCCGGTTCATTCATTGGGGGTGTCTCTTTTTTCGCTTTATGCACGTTTCAATACAGCGTTTCATGTCATTTCATCTGTGATTCTGTCAAAATCCTGTGATAGAATAGGAAAAAACGCTTTAGTCAGGCGCATTCGCCAATAGAGCGTGTTTAGAAGGGTTGGATTCGTGTGATCATTATCCAGGAGGCCATAGAGGTCCGGTTATCGCATCTAAGAGATGCAAGACAGCTTATGGATCTGGATGCACTTGTATGGGACGAGCATACCGCACCTGGACCGGTCCAATGGACATCGAGGGAGCAGTATTTGAACGCTTGTCCGCCAGGGAGCCAGATGATTGCGGTTATGGATACTCGCGTTGTCGGCTATGTTGGATTCAGAACACCGACTGGACTGAGGAGTAATTCACATGTATTGGAGATTCATATTGCTGTCCATCCTGCCTACCAGAAGCAAGGAATTGGAAGCATGCTCATGGATGCGGTGAAAGAGCTGGCGAGAGAACAACAAGTGAGGAAGCTCCGTTTAAGAGTGCTGTCCCATAATAGAAAGGCGCTTGCATTCTATCAGAAATGCGGCTTCGTTGAGGAAGGTCGGCTGCTGAATGAATTCTGTATCGGCGGTAAATACGTTGATGATATATTGATGCGCTTTTTGTTGAAGTAATGGATGGACTAACGCTTCTTAATTGGAGTGAAAAATAGGCAACCGTCTGATTCTTATTGTAAGAAGCAGGCGGTTTTTTGCTGTCGTGAGAAACCGACAGGTAATAGAGAAATCATTGAGAAATGAACCGATATTTGTCCTCGATTGTCTATATAGCATCAGGTAAAGAGAGGGGTGAAGTCATTGACCGAACGAGAGCTGTTTGATTCGTACCACAAGGACGTGTACAGAACATGCTACTACATGCTAAGGCATGCACAGGATGCCGAAGATGCGTGCCATGATATTTTTATTACGGTATTCCGTCAGCAATGGAGCAGTGTAGAGCATATCAAAGCATGGCTGATGCGGATCACGATGAATCATTGTCTAAATGTACTGAGAAAAAATAAGACGAAAAGAGACAAGCAGAAGCTGGTGCAAATCCAGCATGACCAGTCAGCCGAACGAACGAAGACCCCGGATGATATCGTAATTGAGCGGGCGGAGGCAGAGGAATATGCCGCGCTGCTTCACCAGCTTCCAGACAAGCTAAGGGCTGTCGTTACGCTCCGCTATAGCAGTGACATGACTACAAGCGAGATTGCAGAGGTGCTCCATATTCCAGCAGGTACAGTTAAGTCCCGGCTTCACAAGGCGCTGAAGCTGCTTCGAAGGGACATGGAGACGAATGATTGGTGCCATATGAGAGGAGAGAAGACACTTGGAATCCATTGAGAAAAAGTTGAAGGATGAAATGCAGCATACCCCCGTTTCTTATCCTGATTTTGATCAAATGTTTGAGAGTATTCAGCGTGGTGAGCTTCGTGATAAGGACACAGCTCTGGGAGGCGCAAGAAGCGCGAGGAAGCGTAAAGCAGCGATAGCGGTTAGTATTGCTGTTGCTCTTACGGCAGCGCCTGTCTATGCCGCTATTAACTATGATTGGACGGATGTTCTCTCTACTCGAACGGGGATTCAGACCGCGCTTCAACAAGGACTTGGTCAAAGTATAGAGCAGTCGGTGACCAAGAACGGGGTAACCTTGACGGTCCATACCGCTTTTACAGATGAAAACCGCACGGTCCTGTTGTACAGCCTCAATCCGGGCGAAGGGAACAGCCAGCATATATACTATGAATCCATGCAATTGGTAGACCGTGAGGGGACGCCAATTGAGGGGAATTACGTACAGAACTGGAATGAAGAGCTTGGTGTGTATCAAGGATATTTTGAATCGGATTGGGTGATGAGCACGGAGAACAGCGAGGTAAGCTTCGAGCTGAACAATATCCGCTGGACAGAGGACACATCTTATGCGATTGATTTTGAGCCGGAGAAGCCTGCCAACCAGACCTTTGTGGTTCAAAGAGACGGTATTGACACCATCAGCATCGATGCATTCGAGCAATCAGAGGAGCAGTTGATGTTGAAATCCTCCATATCTCTGATCGATCCAGCTGACAAAGTGTGGTCCTGGTATCGCTTAGAAGCGCAGAAGCCAAGTGGAGAGGTTATTGCAGCGGCAGAGCCCAGTGTATTTGGCGCACCTGGTCAGAATCAGGAATATACGACACAGCAGATTTATAACACGTCAGAAATAAATGAAGAGGGCACTAAGTTTAGACTCGTCTATGACCGAGAGGTTGACAGAGCAGATGGAGAATGGGATCTTCAGTTCTCTTTGTCCAAGAAACAAATGGAGAACGGTACAGTGAAGAAGCAGCTGGATATCCCTATTGAAGAGATACCCGGAGGCAGTAGAGTAACGGAGATGGTTGTCACTCCGACCCAAATCCGTATTGTGCTGAATCATGAAGAGGCATACACGAGAGTGCCTTATCTGAATTATCAACTCAATGTAGGCGGGAAGCTAATACCGGGATATGATGCTAATCTGGAGGGAAAACACAAATCCGAGCTGCGTTTCGAACTATCACCTGAGATCGAGCTCTCCTCTGTTGGCACAAGTCCGATTACACTAATCGCGGAACATCGAGCTGACCAGATTAAAGGGAGAGAAGAGCCGGTGCTGTTAACTGGCATTTCTGAGGAGAAGCAGAGCTTTACACAGGATTATGAAGGTTATCCGGTCACCTGGACCTACTATACAAAGGATAATAATCTATATATCGAATCAGAGAGCAGCGACCTCAATTTTGGCGGTATCAATCAGACCTATTACGGTCAAGGATTTGATAAAGTATACGGGGTTCCTTCCATCCAAGACTTTGCCGGTAATGGGAAGAACAAAAGGATGGATGTGTATGAGAATTACAGAGGAGCGAATGAGCTCGAGATTTATGCTTATATGTACGGTATTGAGCAGCCAGAAGCTGAGCTTCGTGTAGCTCTCACTGACGGCGAGTAAATATACTGCTTCACAGCTATTCTAGATGCAGCAATAAGAGAATAAATTCGAATTAAACATGAAGAGAGGCTGTCCGCAAGCAGGACAGCCTCTTTGTTCATATTCTTATATTAGAGTTTGCTTATTTCCGATATTTTGTGTCCTGCACTGTCTGCGGCGCCTGCTGAGGTCCGAATTCCACCTTGGCGGAGATTCTTTTG
Source organism: Paenibacillus sp. TCA20 (assembly GCF_000732325.1). Lineage (GTDB taxonomy): Bacteria > Bacillota > Bacilli > Paenibacillales > Paenibacillaceae > Paenibacillus > Paenibacillus urinalis. The sequence continues at coordinate 155,259 of NZ_BBIW01000007.1, read as the reverse complement.
CTTGATGCCTCTGTGTTCTCTGTGCCTGAATTTAGCTGCGGTTGATTGCTGTATGGACTTGCATTCAGCGCCATTCCCATCGTTAATGTCATCGCAAGTGAGCTGGACATCACCCATTGCGACATCGTCTTATTCATGTGTTCATACCTTCCCTTCCTAATGTGGGGACATGTATACCTTAACCAAACGGGATGAAGTCAGGATGAAGAGAAGCTTAAGCTTACATTAAAAATAGAAAAGGCCTATGCGGAAGGGGTGCACTTCCATGTCTGCATAGGCACTTATGATGTTCTTTATGTAATATCGATGGATGTGAGCGAAATAAAAAGAGTGCATCCATTTTCGGTAAGCTGTGCGCTTGAAGCTACCGGAGCAGCTTCCATTCGCTTTGGAGCATGCCATACACGGCATGGTTCACGTAGCCCTGCGGCAGCTTCTCTGCTTCCCGGACAATCCCTTCGAGGACAAATCCGAGTCTCTCTGGAATTCCACGGCTCTTGTGATTCCCGGTAGCGCAGCGGATCTCCACCCGGTTCAAATCAAGCTCAATGAGCGCATAGTCCACAAGTGAGCGGCAGGCCGAGCTCATCAGGCCCTGACCTTCATGATTTTTGCCAAGCCAGTAGCCGATGCTCACAGATCTGTTATTCCAATCAATTTCATGAAAGCCGATCACGCCGGCAAGCTCATCTTTGACCCAAATTCCAGCTGTGAATCCACCATTTTCAGAGCCTTGCTTGAGCGAATTTTTGATAAAATTAACGGAATGCTGTTGTTCTACAATCTGATCTACCCATGGCAGCCATTCGCGCAGCCGCTCTCTGGATCGATCTGTAAGATTAAACAATGCACCAGCGTGCTCGAGTGACAGGGGTCTTAATTCAATATCTTCATCGACCTTGTATGCAAACATCATCAAACCTTCTTTCATCCATAGAGTAAAATAGATAGATCAATAATATTATAAGATTAGCTTCATCTAGATAACGGGATTTTTCGCTCCAGTGCATAGATATCGTCTTCCATGGATACCATCCGCTGATTGACGAGTGTGCGGCAGTCACTTAATGCCTGATTATATATATAGGGAGAGAGTGATGTCAGGAAGAAATCAAGCATGCTGTCCGCTGCCAGCTCACCGATGGTTTCTCCCCGCTCTTCTTCAAAATGCTGCTGGATTAGACGAATCATGTGCTCTTTCTGCTCTTTGGGCAATTTTGTAGCCTTCATCAAATATACTCCTTTTACACCTCATTTTCCTTCATGCTACCTTATATTAGGCGAACCGTCAAAATGACATTTACAGCTCATCAGCAAGCACATTAAACAGAAAGGAAGTGCCGGATATGTCCATGCGACCCTTTACCAAAGTACTGCTCTGGCTGTCGATGATTAGTATGGTGGTCACTTTGGTTATGCTGTGGATGACAAGAGAAAATATACTAGCCGTCGTATTTATGCCTATGATTGCAGCAGCTCTGTATGCTCCGAACGGCATGCTCAGCAGTACTCTCTCTTGGGTAATTCTTGTATCAGGGTACCTGCTGCTATTTGCGGTTCTCCTACTGGATATGTACCTTATTCGGTTTATCGCCCGTATTTTACTAAAAGCAATGAGAGGGAATTCCCGTCTTTAAAGAAATGTAATTGTTCTGCTGGACTCGTTATGTCTAGAATCATTGCGGAGCGCTGAAGTTAAAGGTATATTTATTAGATCAGGATTATGCATTATTCGATCATATTTAAGGTATAGTCGATAGAATTTACGAGAGAAAGGTTGATAATTGTGGAGAAGTCCTTAACCCCCTCCAATTTTATAAAAAACGTGATCTCCGAGGATCTTCGTGCAGGTAAAGTGAAGGAAGTTGTCACTCGGTTCCCGCCCGAGCCGAATGGATATCTACATATTGGACATGCCAAGGCGATTTGGATTAATTTTGCCCTAGCCGAAGAATTTGGTGGCAGCACCAATCTGCGCTTCGATGATACGAATCCGGCGAAGGAAGACGAAGAGTATGTGAATTCCATTCAGGAAGATGTGAAATGGCTCGGCTATGAATGGAAGGAAAAAAGATTCGCATCCGATTATTTCGAGCAAATGTATGAAGCGGCAGTCAGGTTGATTAAGAAAGGTCTTGCTTACGTCGATGACCTAAGTGCGGACCAAATCCGCGAGTTGCGCGGAACATTGACTGAGCCAGGCAAGAACAGCCCATTCCGTGATCGCAGCGTTGAAGAGAATCTGGAGCTGTTCACACAGATGCGTAACGGTGAATTCAAGGACGGCGAGCGCGTGTTGCGTGCCAAGATTGACATGGCCTCCCCGAACATCAACCTGCGGGACCCTGTTATTTACCGGATTGCTCACGTCACTCATCACAATACCGGAGATAAGTGGTGCATTTATCCGATGTATACCTTTGCCCATCCGCTGGAGGATGCGATCGAGCATGTGACTCACTCCCTCTGTTCCCTGGAGTTCGAGGACCAGCGTCCGTTCTACGATTGGGTTATTGAGCATTGCGAAATGGATGCAGAGCCGCATCAATATGAATTTGGCCGTCTTAACCTGGCCCAAACCGTAACGAGTAAACGTAAATTAAAGCTCCTCGTAGACGAAGGACATGTCGATGGCTGGGATGATCCGCGGATGCCGACGATCTCGGGACTTCGCCGTAGAGGCTATACGCCGGAAGCGCTTCGTGAGTTCGTCTATGAGACAGGGATCTCCAAGAGCCAGGGCCTGGTTGATCTGCAAATGCTGGAGCACTTTATCCGCGAGGACTTGAAGCTGAAGGCACCTCGTACGATGGCTGTGCTTGATCCGATCAAGGTGGTTATTACGAATTATCCAGAAGGTCAGACCGAAATGCTGGAGGCAGAGAACAACCAAGAGAACGAAGAGATGGGTACTCGCCAAATTCCGTTCTCCCGCGAAATCTATATTGAGCGCGAGGACTTTATGGAAGATCCGCCGAGCAAATACTTCCGTTTGTTCCCTGGCAACGAGGTTCGTCTGAAGCATGCCTACTTCATTAAATGTAATGATGTTATCAAGGACGAAGAGGGCAATGTTGTTGAGATTCACTGCACCTATGATCCTGAAACGAAGAGCGGTTCCGGCTTTACCGGACGCAAGGTCAAAGGCACGATTCACTGGGTGGAGGCAAGTCAAGCGATTCCGGCAGAATTCCGCCTGTTCGAGCCGCTGATCAACAAGGAGGAGCCGGAAGGCGATACGGAGCTTGAGGAGGAAAAAGAAGCTACGGTTGCAGCACCTAAGTCATTCCTTGATGAGCTGAACCCGAATTCGCTGACCATCGTTCACGGCTATGTCGAGCCGAATATGGCAGATGCCAAGCCGCAGGACAAGTTCCAGTTCTTCCGTCATGGCTACTTTAATGTGGATTCCAAATATTCGGAGCCAGGCCAGCCTGTGTTTAACCGGGTTGTGTCACTGAAGAGCTCCTTCCATTTGCCGAAGGCGTAAAATGGAAGGAATGAAGCAAGTGATAATCAACATCGAATGTAAGCTTCAACCGCAGATTGTCCCTCTGGTCGCTGTTGCTTTACGAATTTGATGATTTGATTAACATAATGCTGGGCAAATTCGAAAGCAAAGGCGATCGCTAACGCTCCAACGGGACAATTCTGCTATTTCAGCTTAGCGCTGTTGATCATCAATGACTTCAAAGACCATTTTCCGCTCTTCTCGGGCGGAGATATAGGAAACGCCGTTCTCTAAGTACAGAGAACGGCGTTTTTTTGTTAGTGAAGTATGCTATGGCAAGAGAGGGCGAATCCCCTGCCTAGGAGTCTCAATTAGCTTCCGACCTTGTAGCTGGAGGGCAGAGGGGGCTGGTATCCGTATTTCTTCACGATATAAAACATGATCCCAAACCCGATGATGCCGATCACAGACAGGATAACACCATATTGATACATCACGGAAGCTCCGAAGTTCTGGAACATGAATCCCCCGAAGATTCCGGCAATAACACCGGATACGCCGCCCCAGGAGAGCGTATAGAGCGCTTGTCCCGATGAGCGGTAAGGTCTCGGGATGAAGAGCATCGTCAGCTGGGTGCCTACATAGAAATACCCTCCGAAGGTTACCGAGTGAAGCAGCTGGATGAATGCGATCTGCAGCGGATCTGTCGCCAGCGCCATCAGCTCCCAGCGTACCGCGAAGAGGATGCTGACTACGGTCAGACAGCCCAGCATAACCGTCATCTTACGCTTAAGAAACCGATCAAATAAGAGGAACACCGCTACTTCCAATATGGAAGACATAAATACGGCAAGTCCAACCATCTGTTTGCTTCCTCCAAGCTCGGTAATGTACAGTGAGACGAACGCACTGTTCATCGCATTTGGCACGGAGACCAGAACACCGAGAATAATAAAAGTCATGAAATAAGGGTTAAGCACCACTTGACCGAATCCACGCATACTGACGACTGGACCGTCCGAGGTTCGCTGCAGCTGAGGCAGAAGAACAGCGAAGAAGATGGCTGTCAGCAGCAGCACACTGAATACGATGGATATGCCGCGATCGCCCAGCCGATCCATTACAGGACCAGCAGCGATAGCAGTCAGCGCCCAGCCGAGAGAGCCCCATAAGCGGAACGAGCCGAATTTATGATCCGTCCCATCAATGTATACCAGAATCATGCTGTTGGTTTGTGCGAATAAGGGACTCTGGAAAAAGTAAAAGAAGATCATCGCTGCAAAAATAAGGCTATACGACGGAGCAAGAAATACGGCTTGTACGAATAACAGCGTCCCTGCTAACATGAGAAGAACCGTCTTACGGATATTTTGCGAGCGGTCGCTCATGAAGCCCCAGAAGGGGTTGGCGAAGAGGGACACGAAGGGGCCAATGGCCATAAGTGTTCCGATCTGAAGCTTGGTTAATCCATTATTTTGGAGATAAATTGAGAAAAAGCTGGTGAACACGGCGACAGCACCGTACACGAAGAAGTTATACAGCTTCAGCTGCGATAATGTATGCAAAGGGATGCCATTCCTTTCATTTCAGGTGGACCGAGCTAGGGTACTGCACAAGCAGGACAACTTCAAACCGATGGGTTTGACAATCCAAGAATCCCCCGCCTCTTTAGGTGGAGGGAGTGTTTCAATACACTGTAGCATGTACTTGTAAGGGGATACAATCATTTTTGATATACATTTGCATTATTTTCATGAGGGCGGGTGGATTTAATGAGGTTTTCGGGCATTATTTTGGCAGGAGGGCTCTCCAGCAGAATGGGGACAGACAAGGCACTGCTGCCACTGGGAGAAGCCAATGTCATTCAGGTAATTGCCTCTGAATTAGCTGGAGCTGTAGATGATGTGCGTATTGCTGTCGGCAAAGGATATAGGGAGGAGTATGCAGAGCTTGGTTATACACAGGCCGCTGATGTATACCCGGGATGCGGCCCGCTTGCAGGATTGCATGCAGGCCTGACAGCACACCGGGGAGCCAGCTCTTCGGGGGAAGGAGGCTGGAGCTTGTCTGTTCCGTGCGACACGCCGCTTGTCCGTACAGAGCTGTTCAAGGTATTGATCCAATATGCAGAACTGCAGGAGAACTCCTGCTATCAGGCCATCGTCCCTGTGATTGAAGGTCAGACGCATCCCCTGATTGCGTTATATCATGATTGTGTCATTCCTGTACTTGAGCAGCAGCTTGAGACGGGCAGGCGAAGGGTCATGGATTTTCTCTCCCAGATCAGCGTTAGATATGTCACGGAGCATGAGCTGGCAGCAGATGCTGGGATGCCATGGACAGTGTCCGACATTTCAGAGATGTTTACCAATATGAATCAAATGGAGGATTATGAGCGAATCAAGAAGCGCTGTTGTCAGTAGGGAACTTAGTGGACAATTCAGCTTTGATTTGCTCTATAATCTGTTCCTTCCGATCTTCTAGAGCATCATCCATATCGCCAAACAATAGATGACCTGCCGGCTGTGTACCGACGAACTCCAGTATGCCTGCACCTGCGGTAACGATGAGACCGTCTGTCATTCCGATCTGGTCGTAATGTGCTGCGGATGAGCCGTGAGTATTAATAATCAAGCTGTGCTTGTCCGTTAGCATCCGGATCAGCTGGCCGTCCTCATTGTATGCATAGGCAAAGCCGTAGGAGAACACACGGTCAATGTAACCCTTCAGTATAGCTGGCATGCCTGCCCACCATATAGGATAGATAAAGATAAGCGAGTCAGCGTCTTTAATATATTGCTGCTCCTTCAGCACGTCTTCCCTCGGTGCTTCTCCAGCGTAACAGTCAGCCATCTCCTGCTCGCTGAGAACAGGGTCGAAATTCAGTGCATACAGATCTCTCACGGCAACTGTGTGGCCTGATCTCTCCAGGTTTTGTTGTACCGATAGGCATATTTGATGATTAAAACTGTCCTGAACAGGATGCGCATAAATAATTAGGTGCTTCATTGATCTACTCCTTCCAGCCCACAGAATAGGGTATAGCGAGAAGGGAGATTCATGATAGAATCCCCCTTCTCCGATGTAATGTCCCTGCTCATGTAACTCAGCCTGCTTATTTAGAAATTGAAGTTGTCTGGATCGGCTCCAAAACGTTCATTTTTGTTAAGTCCGTTAATTGTGTCCATATCCATAACCGTCAGCTCGAAATCAAAAATATCCGCATTCTCTTCGATCCGGCTTGGCGTAACGGATTTAGGGATGGTGATGGCACCCTGCTGAATATGCCAGCGCAGAATGACCTGAGCTACCGTTTTATTATATTTATCAGCGATGACTTTGATCGTCGTGTTGTCCAGCAGCTTACCGTTGCCGAGCGGTGACCATCCCTCGAACAGAATGCCCTGTGCTTTACAGAATGCACGAAGCGGCTCTTGGGAGAGCTGTGGATGAAATTCAACCTGATTGACTGCGGGAACGACAGTGGCATCTGTGAGCAGGTCCTCCAGATGATGAATATGGAAATTGCATACACCGATCGCGCGTACTTTGCCATCTGCATAGAGCTTCTCCAAAGCCTTCCATGTATCTTTATATTTGCCTGCTACCGGCCAGTGAATGAGGTAGAGGTCGAGGTAATCAAGTCCGAGCTTCGCAAGGCTCTCATCGAATGCACGCAGCGTGGATTCGTAGCCTTGGTCACTGTTCCATACTTTGGTCGTAATAAACAATTCTTCACGTGGGACGCCTGAATCCTTAATCGCTTGTCCGACGCTCTCCTCGTTCTTGTAAGCTGCAGCGGTATCAATGGCACGATAGCCGTGTGTAATCGCATGCTTCACCGCATTATAGGCTTCGTCGCCTTCTTTTACCTTCCATACACCTAATCCAAACTGCGGCATGTTAACTCCATTATTCAGTGTGACGGTATCTTGTAGATGTGCAATAGTCATTGTTAATCCCTCCGCTTTGTAGTTTTGCTTGGAATTCAGCCAGATTGCTCAGCTTAAGAGGCGAACACCATAATTCATATTACACGGAATCAATTTCATAAAAACCGTTAAGATGCTTTTAATTACGAGCATATCAGGTTTCAGATTCAACTTCGTGATGAGTTGTGAAATGGATTCACCCCCTATTTTAAAATTTATAACGGGTGAATAGCAAGCAGCTACAATTTCGAAAGCCAATAAATCGCAACAGCTCCATCAGGATACAGCAAGCTCACGCATAATTCCGGCCAGCGTTACGATTCCGACTTGGAGTTCGGAGAGCGATGCAAAGGCGTAGGACAAGCGGATATAATCCTGCTCCATTCGGTCATATATATTTCCGGGATTGATAAGTATCCGCTCAGCGAGCGCTCTGCGGAACAGCTTGTCTGAACGGATGCCGCTGCTGAGCCTGATCCACATATAAAATCCTCCCTGGGGAACATTCCACTCTGCCAAGCCTGCGAAGTGTCGCTGCAATAGCTCAAGAACATAGTCACGTCTATGCTGGAGCGCCAGTCGAATCCGATGTAAATGGACATCATGATATCCTTCCCTAAGCCACAGCTCGGCAGCATCCTGGGCCAGACTGCTTGCCCCATAGTCGGTTTGCATTTTTAGATCGGCCAAACGTTTAATAACGGGCAAAGGACCCGTGACCCATCCGATTCGCAGCCCTGGGCTCACGGTCTTGGACAGTGTTCCCAGATGAAGGACATAACCGCCGGGATCAAGCGCTTTGAGGGGAGGGGGAGGCATTGTATCAAACCATAACTCGCTATAGGCGCTGTCCTCCAATATAGGTAACCCCGTATTCTGGGCCGTATTCATTAATTGGCTGCGTCTAGCCGCGCTCATCACCGTTCCAGTCGGGTTTTGGAAGGAGGGAATCGTATAGAGCAGGGAAGGTTGATATTGCTGCACATAATGCTGCACACGATCTGCTCTCAAGCCTTCATGGTCCATCGGCATGCCAATCATACGTACACCTGCTGACTGAAAAGGATGGATAGAGTACAGATAGGAGGGCTTCTCAACCAGGATGGAAGCATTCCTTGGCAGAAGTCCAATCGCGATGAGCTGCATCGCTTGAATAGATCCGGACACGATGAGAATGGAATCAGGAGAAGCAGAGATGCCCTGTGTCGCCAAATGAGTGGATATCGCGTCGCGGAGACCTGGGGAGCCTTGTGGTTCAAGATATCCCAGGTGATGAGCCTGTCGTCTGGCTAACTCTGCATAGATGGAGCTGAATTCAGCATTCGGAAGAAGCTCAGGTGATAATTCCCCTGTGCCGAGCCGGTTCATGGTTGTGCTAAATTCGCTGTCGTTAATTTCCTGAACCTCAGGAAGGTTAGGGTAATGTGTTCCGCTCTCAGCGTAATCCTCCCAATCTGGAACCGTTACAGGCATCCCATTCCAGCCTGCCCGTGATACAATCGTCCCTCCACCATAATTTCCTTCGATGAAACCGCCGGCTCGAAGCTCATCCAGGGCCGCAATAATGGTACTCCGATTGACCTTGAAGGATACGGCCAATGCTCTTTGAGAAGGGAGCCGCATACCCTTGGTCCACTCACCCTGCATGATCTTATCTTTAATATATTGCTCAATCTGCTGATACAGCGGGATGGACAGCTCAGGATCGGGCTGCCAATGGATTTCCTGTGATCTCATGAGGAAGCAGACTCCTTTTGGTCATATGATGTGTAACTATATCACTTGGCTGGGTATAGCATCAACCAAATGGCTGGGTACAATTCAGCAGTGATGCTGTAGGATGAATGAGAATCAGATAAGAGAAGGGCAGGAGAACATTTAAAATGATGCAGGAAGTCATTATCCATGCGGTGCTATTGGCATTTGGGCTTATATTGCCGCTGGGAGCACAGAACTTATTCATCTTTAACCAGGGAGCAACCCAGCCGAAATGGATCTACGCTCTGCCTTCGGTCATCACGGCGGCAATATGCGATACCCTCCTTATTCTTCTATCGGTTGGAGGCTTGTCCGTCATCTTGGCGGGACGAGAGGGGCTCACTGCGTTCATTTATATTGGGGGCTGCGTGTTTCTGTTATACATGGCCTGGACACTATGGCGGGCAGACAGCAGGCAGGGGGCCGAGAGAAGAGCCTTGTCCCTGAGCAGACAAATTCTCTTTGCGCTGTCCGTATCTGTTCTTAATCCGCATGCCATTATAGATATTCTGGGAGTGATCGGTACGAATTCTCTAGAGTATGAGGGAACTGAGCGGGTTACGTTTACGATCGTAACGATTCTTGTTTCGTGGTTATGGTTCATTCTGCTGTCTGCAGCGGGGAGACTCATGGGCAGATGGGATGAGAGTGGGAAGATATCCTTTTATATGAATAAAGCTTCCTCTATGACAATGGCATTGCTCGCGTTGTACATGCTATACAAGATTGTCTGAGGCGGCTGCAACCATTGAGAATTCAGTTGGATCTCTCTGGTATCTGCTTGGCAAGTCAGGGGTTGGATCAGAAAAAAGGGGATGGTCACTTGAGACCATCCCTTGCTCTATTTATCCGCCAATTTGGGACATTCGTCGAACGGTCGGTGTATGACTCTGTGCCTGCTGCTCGAGGGCGAGCGCCATCTCGTGGTTCTTCGGCTTATTGCCCAGGGCCTTCAGGAATAACGCCGCTGTCGCCGCTGGATCTCCGGCCACCTTACGGACATTATATTCATCAGACCAGTAGAGACAGGCTTTGATATGACCATCTGCTGTTATACGCAGCCGGTTGCAGTTATCACAGAAGTGATCACTGACAGGGTGGATCAGGCCGAAGGTGCCCTGGGCTCCTCGAAGTTTGCGATATTCGGAGGGGCCGTTACCGTTCGGACCGGACGTGTCCTCAACTTCCCAGCCTGCTTCGGTACAGGCATTCAGCACCGTAGACAGCGGGAGGTAAGATTTGCGCCATGAATCATTGGCATGACCTATCGGCATATATTCTATAAATCTGACATGAAGTGGAGCGTCCTTGGTCAGCGCAATGAAATCCTTGATCTCGTCGTCATTGATGCCCTTCATTAGTACGACATTCAGCTTGATGGGATCCAGCCCAGCCGCTTGGGCAGCTTCAATGCCGAGAAGGACTTTGTTCACGTCACCGCCGCGTGTAATCATGGAGAAGCGATCCTTGCGCAAGGAATCGAGACTAATATTAATTCGGGTCAGACCGGCATCCTTCAGCAGCTGAGCCTTTTTCTCCAGAAAAATAGCGTTGGTTGTGAGGGCGATATCCTCGATCCCGTCAATTGCCGATATCATGGCGACCAGCTTATCCAAATCTTTGCGTACCATGGGTTCACCGCCAGTCAATCGGACTTTACGAAGTCCCATGGGTGCAAGCACCTTCAGGATTTGCGTAATTTCTTCAAAAGTCATAATGTCCTCATGAGGCGCGAATTCCATACCTTCCTCAGGCATGCAATAAACACAGCGTAAATTACAGCGGTCCGTAACCGAGATTCGTATATAATCGTGAATCCGGCCAAAAGGATCTTGCAGAAGTTCCATTCCAGATCCACCTTCCTTTAACGAATAATATTATACGCTTTGTAAAAATCAATCTATAATATTACCATAGCATACAATGCCCGTTCATTTATAGACAAGGATTTTCATTTATGAGGAGTGGAAGTGTGACTGTGAATCCGATACAAGTAGGCATTCTAATATTTGATGATGTAGAGCTGCTCGATTTTGCAGGGCCGCTTGAGGTGTTCTCTCTGGTCGCTACGACGAAGGGGAGCGGACAAGATTACTTGCTGGAGCCATTCCATGTGACGACGATCTCGGAGCATGGGGGACAGGTTGCAACTCGGAACGGACTCAAGGTTATGGCAGATTACAGTCTCGAGGCAGCACCTGAATACGATATTTTGATTGTTCCTGGAGGCTATGGCACGCGCAAGCTGGCGCAGAATGGTAAGATTCTTGAATGGATTCGCCAGCAGACCACGAAGGCGAGCTGGGTGGCCTCCGTATGCACAGGGGCATTTGTTCTTGCCGAAGCAGGCCTCCTGACTGGCAAACGCGCAACCACAGGTCAAGCGAGCTTGGAGCGGATGCGCATGACGTACCAGGACCAGGATATTCATATTGAAGATCGCGTCAAATATGTGGAGGACGGAAAGATCATCACTTCAGGCGGAATCTCGACCGGTATCCCGATGGCCTTGTATCTCGTTGAGAAGATGCTTGGCATTGATGCAGCCCTTACCGTCGCAAGGGATATGGAATATGATCTTACCTTGTTCACAGATAGAAATCTAGCATAAGCCTCTCCTATCAAAATAGGGGCACTTAGTGCGAAATGAGCTGAACTTTGATCTGCCGTTCCAATGCTTCCACATCGGCTGGTGTTACGACGCCTGCCATCTTATGCAGGGCCGCTGCTGTACCGCAGGCCGCTCCATGCTTCAGAACAGCAGGTAGATCACCTTCATGCTGAAGGGAAGCAGCAACCAGTCCTGCGACCATGGCATCCCCGCTGCCAAGCGGACTGACGATGTGTACGTGTGGAATCGTGATGCGATATGCTGCCTCTTGTGTAGCAGCAAGAGCGCCCTCTGCACCGAGCGAGACAACGGCGAGTCCTGCTCCGGCCTGAACTAGCATGCTTGCTGCGAGGATGGCCGTGTCCGGGCTTGTTACCGGCATACCGGCGAATTGGGCCGCTTCATCGGCGTTCGGCTTCACAAGATCCGGGCGGCCCGCTAGGCCTGCCGCCAGTGCCGCACCGCTCGCATCGAGCGCGGTGCGCGCACCCTGCGCCTTCGCCAGCTGAATCAGCTCGGCGTAGGTACCGGGCGGGCAGCCCTCCGGCAGGCTGCCCGAGAAGACGACCCAGGCGGAGTCCCGCGCCAGGGTCTCTACCTTGCGGCGCATCGCCGCAAGCTCATCGCCGGCGATACAGGGCCCCGCCTCGATGAGCTCGGTCTGGGTGCTCGCCACAGGGTCGAGCACCGTGATGGCAAGCCGCGTTTCTCCGGCCGCGGCTGCCACGGGGTCTGCTGCAATCCCTTCGGCCTGCAGCAGATCCAGCAGTTGCCGGCCTGTGTGTCCGGCAACAAATGCGGCCACGCGCACCGGAACGGAGAGCGCGCGCAGTACCCGGGCGGCATTGATGCCCTTGCCGCCCGGTACGGTGACCGCGCTGCCGATGCGATGCACGCGGTCAAGGGCATATTGCGGCACGGTGTACACCTTGTCCAGTGCCGCGTTCAGCGTAACGGTGGTCACCACGCCGTTTCGATACATATCCTTCATGTTTTCTCTTCCTCCTTGTGCCGAGCCTCGAAATCAGGCTGATATAGTCGACTTCTCGTTCTGCGGAACGCTTCTTTCTTCCCTTATTACATTATACTCTTATATAAAAAAGCTCCAAGAAACAGAGGAGACCCTGTTTCTTGGAGCTTACATAACAGATTGATAGTTCATAAGGCTGTATGGGCTTGTTCTAGAATGGACAGCTTAGATCAAGCTCATCGGCTCATTAATCCTCAATCCGTTTCTTCTTGAACTTGGACAGAATTTCATACACAATCGGCACGATGACAAGTGTCAGCAAGGTGGAGCTGATCAGACCGCCGATTACTGTAACACCAAGTCCTTTAGAGATAATACCTGCGCTGTTTTCCCATCCGAAGACGAGCGGCAGAAGCGCACCGATGGTCGCAAGTGCGGTCATCAGGATCGGACGAAGACGGGTAGTTCCCGCTTCAAGCAAGGCTTCTCTAGTAGACATTCCTTCTTTTTCTTTATGAATAACACGGTCGATCAAGACGATCGCGTTCGTGACTACGATACCAATCAGCATCAGTCCGCCCATGAGGGACGATACATTGAGTGTCTCGCCTGTAATAAGCAATCCGACAAGCGCACCAATTACGGTGAACGGCAGGGAGAACAGGATTGCAAATGGAGCAAGACCTCCGCCGAAGGTTACGACGAGTACGAAATAAACAATGGCAATTGCCGCCAGCATGGCAAGGCCAAGCTGTGAGAAGGTCTCATTAATCTGCTCAGTGACACCGCCGAATTCGACATGAACGCCTTCAGGCAGCTCCATGTTGTTCACTGCTTCTTCGACTGTACTTGAAGCAGAACCTACATCAGCGGACAGGATGTTTGCTGTTACCTGTACCACGGTTTCTCCATCAATTTGCATAATGGATGCTGGAGCGGTTCCTTCTTCTACAGTAGCCACTTCTCCGATTGGAACCTCAATTCCAAGTGGGGAAGTCAGGGTTTCTTCTTCAATTTCAGTAATGCTTGCATATTGCTTCTCTTCTGTTTCGATATACACATTATAGTTCTTGCCATCAACTTCAACTTCCGTTAGGACCGGACGCTCATTTTGCGGAGCAAGCGCCATGGCCAGCTGACCTGCTGTCAGGCCTAGGGAGCTCAGTTTTTGCTGATCAGCTACAAGTGTATATTGATCATAGCCTTCTTCAAGCGTGGATTCTGCTTTTTCGAAGTTCTCGGTATCTGCCTTAACGACTTCGAGAATGTCATCAGCCACAGGCTTGATCTGTTCCACATCGTCACCGAAGATGCTGACGGTCAGTGTGTTTCCACCCATGCCGGCTGCCATATCAAGAGTGGACCATTCACCTTCTGGCACACGCTCTTGAAGTCCTTCGATGATCGGTTCTGTCGCTTCAGATACGCTTACGCCATCTTCAAAGATCAGGTAGAAGAGACCGGAGTTGGACGATCCGCCCATCGCTGCCATCGGGTTACCGCCGCCTACTGAATATTGCATGCTCTCCACGCCTTCAGAATTCAGGATGAATTCTTCGACTTCAAGCGTACGCTCTTCAACGGTTTCCTGTGTTGCACCCGGCTCTGGGCTGTAGGTTACCAGTGTATAGTTGGTACCTTGTTCAGGGATGAAGCTGGTACCAATGAAGCGGGTCAGGAACAAGCTGCCTACCAGTAGGAGTACAGCTGCAATAATGGTAATGGACTTATGGTTCAGCGTCCAATTCAGAATCTTCTTATATCCGCCAGCCATCTTGCCTGGCTTCTCATCATGATTAACTTTATTCTTAATTCCGCCTCTGAAGAGGGAATGTGCCATTGCCGGAACGATCGTGATCGCCACGACCAAGGAAGCCAGCAAGGCAAATACCATCGTCAGTGCAAACGGCATAAACAATTCGCCGACCATACCGCTGACAAGGGCAAGCGGAAGGAATACGGCAATCGTAACAATCGTTGAAGACATGATCGGTACGAACATTTCACGAGTTGCGGAGAGGATCAATTCACGACCTTTCAGCTTCTCACCGGAATGCGCCAACCGTCGATATATATTCTCGATAACGACAATGGAGTCATCGACAACCCGGCCGATCGCTACAGTCATCGCACCCAGCGTCATGACATTAAGCGTGATATCCATCAAGTTCAGTACTGTAAGTGCAATAAGCAGAGACAGCGGGATGGAAATGACGGAGATCAGCGTTGAACGCCAGTCGCGCAGGAAGATCAGAATAATGATGATCGCAAAGAGTGCACCGTACAATGCTTTGGAGAGCATCGTATGAACGGAATCCTCAATCGGTTGGCCCTGGTCAAGCAGAAGATCCAGGTTGATGTTATCGTACAGTCCTTCAAGGTCTGCAGAAGCGTCCTTAACGCCATTGACTACATCAACAGTATTGGCATCATTCGCTTTTACGATGGCGAAACCAAGGGATTCTGCGCCGTTAGTACGAGAGATCGACTCGGCCTGACCAATAACTTCAATATCAGCAATTTCGCTAAGCTTAACCGTAGGTATTCCAGCTGCGGCACCCGCACCCGCGCCCGCACCTGCTTCAGCACCCGCACCCGCGCCTGCGTCAGCACCCGCGCCTGCGTCAGCACCAGCACCAGCGCCCGCGTCAGCGCCTGCACCAGCTCCGGCACCACTAGGAACAGCTGGAATTTCAATGTTCTCCAAATCCTCGATACTAATGATGTTGCCGTCTACAACGACAGCCTTCTCGGCATCATCCAGGTTAAAGAGTCCGAGAGGAGCGCGCATAGACGAAGCTTGAACGATATTTTGCACCGTTTCTTGGGTAAGTCCAAGCTCTGCCATCTTAGCATCATCGAAATTCAGTGTTACTTCTCTCGCAAATTGACCCGAGATTTGAACGGAAGCAACGCCATCCACGTCCTCAAAGGCAGGGGCGATGTCATTCTCGGCAATACGAGTCAAATCCTCCAATGATTCTCCGTTCTTTCCAGATAAGCTAATGGAAGCAACAGGGAAGGAGTTAATGCTGAACTTGGAAATGCTTGGCTTCTGCGCATCGTCTGGAAGCTGAACATCATTCAGCACCTCGCGCACAGCAGCAGTTGCATTATCCAGATTGGTTCCATAATCGAATTCAATATTAACAGAAGCAACATTCTCCATAGAGGTTGATGTTATATTCTTGATCCCCTCAACATTACGGAGTGTTTCTTCAAGCGGCTTGGTTACTTCTTCGACGACAGCCTCAGGGGCTGCACCTGGATATACGGCATTGACACTCAGGAACGGTACGTTGATATTCGGTATCGTTTCCTGCTTCATCGTGAGACCGCTGTACAAGCCGGTGAAGATCAGGATGATCGTCAGAATCCAAATCGCTAATTTGTTTTTTAGCGAGAAATTAATAAACCCTTTCATTCTTAAGTTTCTTCTCCTCTCTCTTTAGCACAAAGTTGTAAGCATGTTTCTAGTCTCTCCACTTCAAATACATATCGAACACTTGCTGGAGCTCTTGGACAAGCTCTTGAACGACTGTTACCTGCTTCAGATTGGCAATCATGCCGAGAATAATGGCACGTCTGGGCTTAAGCTCGAAGAACTCGTCTTCCAGTATAGAAAGCGAATCAAGCGTGTCCTCACGCAGGCGCTCCTCCAGTACTACGCTGCTCCGAACCGCATGCCTGATTTCCTTGATGAGGAACAGAGGGTGTTTTTTGGAGTCGTATTTGTGGAGATTTTCTTCCACCCACGGAAGCCATAAATCTTTTGGAATAAAAGGCTCACGCTGATCGCGAATTTTGGCCTCAGCAATAATATCCAGCGTTTCAACCAAATACTCGGCCATCCGGTGAAGATGAATGGATAACAGCTCCGTCACAATCAGCTTCAAGTAAGATCCCATCATACTGTGAAGCTGAAGCGCAAGATCAACCGAGTAAGGAAGCACTTCTGGACCATATATATCGACCATCTTCTGGCTGAACAACTTCATGGCGTGGGCGAGCATGCCCTCGGGCCATTTCTCCAGAGGAAATCCCTTATCTCCCTGGTTCGCCATATCCAGCATCTGAGCAATGAAGAACTCTCTGAGTTCCAGGAAATTTTCCAGCAGAATTTCAATTTGTCTGCGCAGCTTATCGCGTGGAGGCAGCTCGCGTTCCCGTTCCACAACGGCAATCTTGTCGTAGATCGTTTGAATACAGTAGCTGACCACGCTTTCCTGAAGCTCTTCCTTGGATTTGTAGTGGAGATACAGTGTCCCTTTGGAAATGCCGCACAGCTCAGCGATCTCCTGCATAGACGTTGCAGCAGGGCCTTTCGTAGAAAATAGCTGCAGTGCAGCGATTAGAATATGTTTTTTCTTATCCGTGGTTGAGTTCGACAATACCTGGATCACCTCTTTTCAGAACTCTCCGGTTCTTAATCTGACTAATGGGTCAGAAAAATTATATCTTAAAAAAACAGGAGAAACAACTTTTTAAATATGTATCGACCTCACCATGAGTAATCAAAAAAAGACAAGGGTGCATCAGGAAATTTCTCCTGTAACGCCCTTGTCTATCACTGATTCTTATCCGATCAGCTTTAGTCCGACAGCGGAGCACAAGATCATTGCAATAAACAATACGCGCTTCGCTTCTTTAGGTTCCCCAAAAATGAACATTCCAACAATGGTACTTCCGACGGTGCCAATTCCAGTCCATACAGCATAAGCCGTACCCATAGATAAAGACTGCATTGCATAGGAGAGGAGAGAGAAGCTCACCAGGAAGCTTATGCCCATCAGCAGGAAGTACTTTTTCCCCTTACCGGAGGACATTCCTTTGATCCCGATAACACCCAGTATTTCACTCAGACCTGCAAAAATAACTGCTGCCCATGCCATTTAGGTCAGACCTCCTTTCGTTTCTTGCTTCGACGATTGATCCGTTACCAGCTTGAGTCCAACTACACCGGCCAGCAATAGGGCGATCAAGAGTACTTTGGATACACGGAAGGGTTCTCCGAATAAGAGCATTTCTGCAATGACGGTACCTGCGGTACCGAGTCCGGTAAATACGGCATATACCGTGCCGACAGGCAGCCGCTTGGCAGCCTGAATAATAAGCCAGAAGCTCACGGCAATCGATACTACAGTAGCAATCCACTCCAGCGGCGTTTCCGCATGCTTTAGGCCCGAGACCCAAATAACCTCAATGACTCCACCGAGGATGACAAATAACCAGTTGCGATTCATGAAGATGACTCCTTTGTATGAAAAAGTTGAAGCCCATGCCAGAACACGGGCCAGGCGGCTTCGACACGTTTCTGATAACGCTCCATGCCCCCGTAGAGCAGCTCAACCGTCGTGCCGTCAACCAGCGTCATATAGCTGATGGCGATTTGAGCTGCGTGTGTGCGTTCATAAGATTGACGCACCAGAAATTTGGCGAGCACTCTCTCCAGGCCATCCAGAAACGGATACACCATATGACTAACCTCATAGTTCAGGGATGGCGGTGGAAAATAGCTGACCCGCATGAGCAGCTTGGCGGCGTCCTGAGATTCGAATTCTTTCCCAAACCAATCGAAGAAGCCATGAAGGCATTCCTCAAGCGTACTGTGCTTATTGAGCTGCTCCTGAAAATAAGCCAGTATTCGTCTGCGTTCCAGCTGGAACACATACTCCACGACATGGATGAACAGGTCGTCCTTATTCTTATAATGCGCGTAGATTGACGGCTTCTTGATTCCGACTTCATCCGCAATTTTGCGGAGAGAGGCCCCTTCATAGCCTTCGAGCGCAAACTGACTTAGCGCGGCTTCTTTTATCTTGTCTGAGCTCATTAACATTCACCTACCTAACGATCGTTAGTCTATTGTAATTGACGTTCTATGTCAACTGTTTCTGTTTGGATATGTATTGAAGGATAAAGAATACGGAAAAAACCGCCGAAGGAGCATTCAGCGGTTATCGGATCAGCGATTATCAAAAAGTAGTGAAGCCGAGAGTATATTGGATCTTGTACAGAATACCGGTCCAGAACGTAGTAGGGTCCTCATATGCCGATAGATCGAGGGTGAATTCACCGTCCTCATTGCTCCATAAGCGATGAAAATATTGAGATACATCGGCAGCAATTTTGCTGTCTGAAGGGGCCTCGATCCATAGATTGTTTTCTAGATTGTAGTCATTTAAATTACGGGGAGTGAAGTTGGTTGATCCTCCCAGCATCATATGGTCTCCAGATTGACGCTCCAGATACAGCAGCTTGGTATGATATTGCTCCTTGGTCGTGTTATACCATCTGATCTTGATCCTGCCATTGGACTTCTCTGTCAGCTCTTCGGCAACAGGGCGGTTAGGAATACCGATCTTCTTCTGTCCAAATGCGTTCTCGTTCGGATCCAGTATAATCCGTATCTCTGCTCCCCGCTCCGATGCTGCCAGCAGGGCATTCTTCACCGCTTTGTCCGCCAAGTAAAACATCCCCATCCATAGGGTATCTCCAGGCTGAGACTGCTCGATTAAGGAAATGGCATGCTTCGCAATTTTCCCTTCGGTCAGATAGCGCACGCGAATAGGCCCTGACTCAGCATTCTCTGGTGCAGTATACTCGGGAAGCTTGCCTGCAGAGGATAAGTCCATGGCAGCCTGTTCTGTCTTGAGAATATCTCCGATAATCGGACCTGAGACCTCAAAGGCGATGTTGGAGTGATAGACGCTCGCGTCGTGAATATTGGCAGAAGCGATGATGGCGGTCTGTTCACTGGCTACAAGCTTGCGGTGATTGGCCTTCACATTTAGCAGCTTGAGATAGGAGCGGAATGTCACATCAGGACCGTTTGTGGCCATGAGATTTGGCAGCCAGCCGGTTCCCTGTTCACCAAACCATTGAAAGTATGTACGCCATACAGCAGAGTAGAAGGGGGTTGAATCCCTGAGCGGATCCACATTGGTTACCACTACCCGGATTCCACTGGCTTTCATTTGTTCCAGCAAGGCGTTGGGATGAGAGTTGTAATTGGTGTTAACTTCGTCTGTAATAAATACGATATCCATATCAGGATTCGCTTGCTTTTTCTTGATCAGCAGATTGGTAAACCGCTTGCTCACTTGGGGAAATGTCTGATTTGCGTGCTCATAATGGTTAAACAGGAACATATCGATGACAAGAAACTGTTCAGCCTCTTGAACAATCTGTTCCATCCGCTTAATGATGCGTTGTTCATGACGTTCGGACGCCTCCGGCGCTTCGGGATCTGGATACGTCAGGTCAGCGAGAAAATCTACACTTTCTACATGGTGAACAGGTCCCTCGAAGGATACACCTTGAGGCAGAGGTTTATTCATTTGGTACACAATGACGCCTGCAAGCCACAGTATGTTAAGGATAACAAACCAGAGCAGGAGCTTTTTTATCGAGAATTTTTTCTTGGGAACAGCCGAGCTTGATGCCTGCGAATGATGCGGATGATGTAGATTGTTCATGGATGAAGACGCCCCTTCAAAAGTATAAAATATTAGATGAGATGTTGAGTCATATAACATGATTTCTATATCCTGCACATTATTAACGCCAACATACGGAAGATGAAGCAAATCAGCAGGCCCAGATGCATCGACAAGGTTATTCTGTTTGTGTATAATAAATGTACTTTATCTCCACATAACCTCATTATATATATAAGGTAGTTGATTTTACTGGTAGTCTAAAACTGCATACAAACATTAAATAGATAAAAATCTTGCTGTCTAAAAAGTTTTTTATTTTTTTTGTTTAATAATTAACCTACCGGTGTAAATAATTATTATTGCCTTTATATTGGTTATATCCTTGGAGAGTATATTTTGGAAAGTCTATGAATATTGTCTAGCATAACCGCCCATCTTAATAAATACATAGAAAGGTGTGCCTAAAACATGAAGCCTGTACATAAGAAAAAGCAAGCCATTGTGATTGGAGCTGGGCCCGGCGGTTTGGCAGCAGCAATGTTGTTATCAGGGCAAGGCTATGAAGTAGATGTGTATGAGAAGCAACCTGTAATCGGGGGGCGTTCTGCAAGGTTAACGCTGGGGGAGTATAAGTTTGACCGAGGCGCTACTTTCTTGATGATGCCTCACTTAATTGAAGAGATGTTCACACAAGTCGGACGTTCGCTCCATGACTATGTGGATATGCAGCAGCTGGACCCGCTGTATACTCTTCATTTCGGGGACAAAGTGTTCGCGCCTTCCAGTGATGAAGCGAAGACCGCTAAGGAGATTGCCCGTGTGTTCCCCGGGGACGAAGACAATTATCTTCAATTCATGAAGGATGAGAAGGCTAAATATGAGAAGGTAGAGCCGCTGTTACGCAGACCTTTTGGCAAGCTGACAGATTATCTTAAATCGGATGCAGTCAAGGCACTGCCTTATTTGCATTTGAACGATACCGTGTACGGGAGATTATCCCGCTATTTCAAGGACGAACGTCTTCGCTGGGGATTTACTTTTCAGGCCAAATATCTAGGTATGTCTGCTTGGGATTGTCCCGGTACCTTTACGATACTGTCCTATATAGAGCATCATTTCGGGCTTCATCATCCGCAAGGCGGTGTGAATCAGGTGTTTCGTGCCATGGAGGATGTGATCAAGGAGCACGGCGGCCGGATTCATACTTCGAGACCCGTGAAGCAGATTCTGGTAGAGGGAGGAAGAGCAGCAGGGGTGCTGCTGGATGACGGACAGAAGGTATATGCCGAT
This sequence comes from Paenibacillus sp. TCA20, assembly GCF_000732325.1. Lineage (GTDB taxonomy): Bacteria > Bacillota > Bacilli > Paenibacillales > Paenibacillaceae > Paenibacillus > Paenibacillus urinalis. The sequence continues at coordinate 133,805 of NZ_BBIW01000007.1, read as the reverse complement.
CATGTGGTGCTGAACGCTGATTTTTCCTCGTCTATGCTTAATCTGTTTGAGCCTGGTGTACTGAAGAAGTATACGCCCGAGAAGATTCGTAACAAGAAGTACTCCTGTTCAGGCGCGATGCTCTATTTGGGTGTGAACAAGAAGATTGATCTGGCGCATCATTCCGTCCATTTTGCAGCGGATTATAGGAAGAATGTCGATGAGATGACGGTGCACAAAACGCTGTCCGCGGATCCTTCTATTTATATACATAACCCTTCTGTGCTGGATCCGACACTGGCTCCTCCGGGAAAATCTTCACTGTACGTGCTGATGCCGTCTCCGAATACGACCGCAGAGATTGACTGGGAAGCGCAGCGGGAAGACATCAGGCAGACGATGATGAACCGGCTTGAGCAAATTCCTGAGCTGAAGGGGCTGTCCGAGCACATCGAGGAAGAAATATTCTTCACTCCCCTTCAATGGGAAGAGGAGCTTGATATCTATAATGGAGCCTTATTTAATCTGGCGCATGGGCTTGATCAAATGATGTATCTAAGACCCCATAATCAATTCGAGGAAGTGGACAGTCTCTACCTGGTTGGGGGAGGAACGCATCCCGGCAGCGGTCTGCCTACGATATTTGAATCAGCCAAGATCAGTGTAAGGCTCATACAGGAGGCGGATGCGCGGAAGCATCCTAGGAAGAACTATATGGGCAAAGCTACGGAAGCGGGACAATTGTCATGAGCACAACAAAGAAAATAGCCGTTATCGGCTCAGGTGTTGGAGGATTAACAACCGCTCTGCTTCTCACAAAACAAGGATTTGAAGTGACGATCTACGAGAAGGCTGCTCGTGTAGGAGGGCGCCTCGCTTATGAGGAGGAAGGGCCTTACCGGATTGATCAAGGACCTACGATTGTACTCCTGCCGGAGATGCTGCTCGGCATTCTCGAGGAAGCCGGTATTGACCGATCACGTGTGGATCTGATCCGCTGTGATCCGATGCATCGGTTTTATTTCGAGGATGGCAGGGTACTGTCGAAGTGGTCTGACCGGGAGGCACAGATCGAGGAGATTAATCGCGTGTTCCCGGGAGAAGGCGCCGGCTTTCGGCGTTTCATGGAGGACATGGACCCGCTCTTCCCATCAGGAGTAAGTTCGATCCTTGAACAGCCCTTTCCGAGAAGAAGAGACTTCTATACACGGGAAGTCACTCGGCTCTTGAAGGATATGAGGGCATATACGAGCTTAAGATCTGCGATGGGCCGTTATTTCAATAACGAGCAGCTCAAGGATGCTTATTCGCTGCAAAGCTTGTATATTGGCGGATCGCCGTTATCTACCCCTGGCATCTACACCCTGCTGCCCTATGCGGAGCATCAATTCGGGGTCTGGATGGTAAGAGGCGGCTACGCTTCCCTTGCTTCTCTGCTGGCGGATGAGCTGCTGGCACGGGGCGTGGAGATTCGACTGAACGAGGAAGTAGATACACTTATTCTGGAGAACAGGGAATGCAAGGGAGTTATAACCTCTCAAGGTCCTGCCTTGTATGACGCCGTCGTTTATAACGGGGATTTCCCCGAAATATCGAAGCTCATGAACGGAGAGATTAGAAGTAGAAGAAAGTATACCCCTTCGTCCGGCTGTCTCCTCGTTTATCTGGGGACAAAGAAGAGATTTCCTGAAGCAACGGCGCATCAGTTCTTTCTGCCGGATCGTTTTGTATCCAATATGAAGGAAGTGTTCCTGAAACGATCATTGCCGGACAACCCTTCATTCTATGTATTTAATCCGGTAGCTGCTGATGAGACAGCTGCACCTGAAGGTCACAGCGTACTCTACTTCCTTATACCTGTGCCCAATGCTGAAGGAATAGAAGATTGGAAAGATGCGGAAGCTATAGCGGATAAAGTGCTGGAGGCTGCAGAGATTAAGGCTTTTCCCGGGCTTCGAGAAGCCATCCGCTGGCGGAAGATTCGCACACCAGAGGATGCCAAGCGAGACGGGCTATACGGCGGCGGCAGCTTCGGCATAGCTCCGGTCTTGTTTCAATCCGGGGTCTATCGGCCTCAACCCAAGCCGTATCCAAACATTCGAGGCTTGTTCGCAGCAGGAGCCTCTGTTCACCCGGGCGGTGGAATACCCATTGTCATGCAAGGCGCAAGGCTGTGTGCAAACGAGTTGATAAAGGAGATGGGATAAATGAATGAAGCGATTATATCACGCTGTGAGGAAATGATACGGAAGGGCTCTGCTTCGTTTTACCATGCCTTTCGCGGTTTGCCCAGCCCAAGACGGGAAGCGGTCTTCGTCATCTATGCCTTCTGTCGTCTGATCGATGACAGTGTAGATGAGCCCGACCAAGCGCCGTATTCCATTTTTCAGCTGCAGCATCATTTGAAGGAACTGGATCAGGCAGAGGGACACTTCATATGGCCGGCCCTTCGCTGGCTGTTCGGCGAATTCCCGAATCTGACCAAAGAGCCTTTCTTCCGCCAAATGGAGGGGCAGATCTCGGACCTGACTTTAACGCATTATTCTACGATGAAGGAGCTGGAGCATTACTGCTATCTGGTAGCAGGCACGGTAGGAGAAATGCTGCTTCCTGTGCTTCGCGATGATAACAGTGTATCCGCCATGACTTCAGGTATTGCGCTTGGCAAGGCGATGCAGATTGTGAATATTGTCCGCGATGTTGGTGAAGACAAGGCTCGTAACCGCAGATACATTCCGATGGAACTGATGGTCAGACACGGTTATACGATGGAGGATTTTGAAGAGGGGATTGTGGATGAACGATTCATCTCCGTCATTCGAGAATTACAAGAGATCGCAAGCCGGTGGTTTGAAGAGGGGCTGGCTGATGTTAATACGTATCCGCCGCTCAGCGGCTTTGCTGTGGAGCTGGCAGCCTCGTTCTATGCTTCCATTCTGGATGCGGTAGAGGCGAATCAATATGATGTGTATACCAAGCGGGCATTTGTAACAGATGAGCGAAAAATGAAGCTCTTCCTTAAGCTTGCGGCCAAGCATAAGAAGCGCTCTGGCAAGCGTAATAAAGCAGCGGTGTCCTAAGATGATCCAGACCGTCTATTGGATATGGTACAGCATTGGTGCAGTGCTGCTGCTAACCATTGGTGTTCCTGAATATTTGAACTTTTCTAATGGATTATTCCTCGTCTTCTATGCCTTGTGCTCTATGGATCTCATATTTGGCAGACAGCTGAATCCGGCAATGTCTGACCAGTCTCTTGACTGGTGGAGAAGACCTGCCGTATGGCTCATTGCCTTCCTGATATGGACAGGCGGAATGGGGGTGGAATGGCTGGGAGTCCACAGTGGCTGGCCGTTTGGTGACTACAGCTATTCAGGATTATTCGGGTTCCATGTGTTCTCTGTGCCATTTACGCTGGGGTTTGCATGGATTGCCGTTGTAGGCAATGCTGCACTCCTCAGCGGCGGCGGACGTGGTATGAGAAGCAGACTCGTTCGGGCGCTCAAGACCGGAGCCTGGGCCTGCGTAATGGATCTGGTGCTGGATCCTGTCGCACACCAGCGGGAATTTTGGAGCTGGGAGGGTGCTGGCGGATTTTATGGCGTACCATGGACGAATTTTGTCAGCTGGTTTATCATGGGCGGAATTCTGTCCCTGCTGCTGCCTCCGGTAGATTACAATCCGTCTCTCCAGCGCAGAGGGAAGCTGCTGTACCAAATGTTCATTTTGTTGTTTGGGCTGCTGGCGCTTCAAGATGGACTGTACGGTTCAAGCATCATTGCGGCTGTTGCCATCTTTGTAGCAGAGGGGAGTCATCAATATGCTGTCCGCAAACAAGTCCCGGTTCTTTAACCAGCTGTTCTCGATATACAATGAAAAGTACTTGCTTGCACGCAGGTTCAGCTATGTTGGTATTCGCGGACAGCTGGATCCTGCAGACTCCAGATTGCCTGTCCTCTATATCATGAATCACAGCTCCTGGTGGGATGGGCTTCTCGTGCATCATGCACTGCAGCGGCTGTCTTCTGGTGAGCACTATATGATGATGGAGGAGGAGCAGCTGCACAAATTTGCGTTCTTTCGGAAGCTGGGTGCCTATTCGATACGCCCAGGCGATACGGGGGAAGTGCGCCAAACGTTGAATTACACACGGGAGCTATTATCTGCAGGTCATAGAGTCTGGATCTTCCCGCAAGGAGAGATCCGGCATCAGGATGTTCGTCCGCTTGGCTTCGAGCGCGGTGTCGGACTGCTGCTGTCGCGTTTGCCGAATACGGCAGTGATACCAGTAACCCTTGTACACGGCTTGTACAGCCAGGATAAGCCTGAGGCGCTCTTGACCGCGGGCCACCCGGTTATGGAGAGCTGGTCCGATTACACCAGCCGTGAAATTACGGGGATGCTGGAGGAGATACTTACTGGGCAGCTGGAGAGACAGAAGCGTGAGATCATGGCTGCTCCTCTCGGACGGCCTGTAGAATACATATCCTTGATACACAGCAGGAGATCAACGAGTGAGCGCTTTGAGAAAGTGTTTGTGAAGCGGAGGGAGCAATAGACATGAATGTGCTGGCATATCTGCTCATGATCCTGTGCGGCATTTTGACTGTACAGCTGGCCTTCTCGATATGGAATAAAAGGCAGCTTCCGCGTCTTGGCGATGCAGGGAGCTCCTCTGCGTTACGCGGCTCTAAAGGTACAATCACAGCGGGCTCCATAAAGGAATTGAGCGATGTGAACGGAAGGGCTTCTGATGTGGTCAAGGTCTCGATCCTGATCCCGGCCCGTAATGAAGAGCTGCATATCGGAGACTGCCTGACAAGTGTACTTGCAGCGGATACAGAGGGCATCCAGCTGGAAGTGCTTGTCCTCAATGACCGGTCAGAAGATGCCACCGGGCGTATTTTGGAAGAGATAGCTGCACAGGATTCGCGGCTCCGCATTATAGATGGCAGGGAGCTTGCGCCTGGGTGGATGGGCAAATCCCATGCATGTCATCAGCTTGCTGAACAGGCTTCCGGGACATGGTGGCTGTTCATGGACGCCGATGTTAGGCTTGAGCGCCATGCGATAACGGCGGTTCTGAACACCGCAGTACAGCAGGGGACAGGACTTGTTACGGGCTTCCCGAGACAGGTTACAGGTACATGGTTTGAAAAACTGGTTGTACCGATGATGAAATTCACCATTATCAGCCATCTTCCGATTCGGCTTGTACGGGGCTCGGGTGACGCCAGATTTGTTGCAGCGACCGGAGCTTTTATGTTCATTCATCGGGATACCTATGAGCTTGCTGGAGGGCATGCCGCGATCAAGGCAGATCTGCTTGACGACATGCAGCTGGCCAGGGCAGTAAAGCGTGCAGGGGAACCGGTAACCTTGGCTGATATCCATCAGCATACCCATACCCGGATGTATCAGAACGCAGGGGAGGTATGGAACGGATATAAGAAGAACCTGTTCGAGGGGCTGGGGCGCAGCGGTTGGCTGCTGACTCTCGTGCTGCTCATGTATGCCTTGCTGTACCTGCTGCCGCCCATTGGTCTGATCACGGGGATGCTGACAGGCGATCCTCTAGTCATCGGCTATGGATTGGCTGCTACCCTGCTCGGCATGGGTGTGAAGCGGGTGGCTGACCAGGTGAACAGCCAGCCGCTGTGGCTCATGTTTCTGCATCCGGTCAGCATCGCCTGTGTCATTCTGATCGGGATATCTTCCTGGCTCGGCGCAGTCACAGGCAAAGGTTATGTGTGGAAAGGGCGGAGGTACAGCTAATGAAGAAGAAGGCAGTCATTATCGGCGCAGGGTTCGGAGGGCTGTCCTGCGCCATTCGTTTAGCATCGGAAGGGATGGATGTAACCGTGCTTGAGCGGCAGCAGCATCCGGGCGGCAAGCTTCAGAGAATTACGGAGCAGGGCTATACATTTGATCGAGGGCCCAGCACCATTACGATGTCGCATGTGTTCCGCCAAGTGTTTGAACAGTCCGGGGTCTCGATGGAAGACTACGTGCGGTTATATAACCTTGATCCGCGTACACGCAATGTTTTTGCAGATGGCAGTATAGTGGATTTAACGCAGGACCGGGAACAAATGAAGGAGCAGATGGCTGTCTACAGCTCGAAGGATGCACTGCGATACGAGGCGTTTATGGAGGAATCCAAAGCGCTGTATACGGAGGCGGAACACAAGTTTCTGAATCGGCTGCTGCTCACTCCCAGGGATAAGTACAATATGTCTATGTTAAAGAGCCTTCTGCGAGTAAGGCCGCTCGTCAAGCTGGATACGCTGCTGCGTCGATATTTTGAACATCCGAATACACTGATGATGCTGGGGAGGTATGCTACGTACATCGGTGCATCTCCTTACAGTACGCCTTCGATCTTCGCCATGCTGGGTCATGTCGAAGCCGATCTTGGCATTTACGGTGTTGAAGGAGGAACCTCTTCCCTCATTACAGGGATGGTCAAGCGTGCAGAAGAGCTTGGGGTGCGTATTCATACCGGAGAGCATGTGAGCAAGCTGAGCATCCGAAATGGGAGGGCGGCAGGCGTCCAGAGTTACAAGGGGGAATACGCTGCTGATGTCGTGGTCGTAAACGGAGATGTGCTCAGCATGAACCGCCTGCTTATTCCAGAGCAATATCGCCCGTCTATGAATGATAAGGTGATCTCTCGTTACGAGCCCTCATTATCTGGGTTCGTAACGCTGTGCGGCGTGCGTAAGCAGTATGAGCTGCTGCAGCATCACACGGTGTTCTTCCCGGAGGTCTATCAGGATGAATTTACGGATATCTTTCAGAGACGGCAGGCGGCGCAGGACCCGACACTGTATCTGTGTTATTCTGGTTACTCCGAGCAAGGAATGGCTCCGGACGGAAGCAGTAACTTATTTATACTGGCCAATGCGCCGTATGTGTCTGAGAATTGGAGCTGGGAACAGCATACAGACACCTATCGGGAGCTGATTTTTGATAAACTGGCAGCAAGAGGCATAGACGGACTGGATCAGTCCGATGTTATCATCCATTACAACCCGGAGCAGATCGAGCAAGATACACTTGCCTATCGCGGCGGCATCTATGGTATTTCCTCCAACACGGTGAACCAGACCTTCTTCCGGCCAGGCAACAAGCACAAGGATATTGAGGACTTATGGTTTGTCGGAGGAACGACACATCCGGGCGGGGGAACGCCGATTGTAACGTTGTCGGGTCAGCTTGTTGGAGAGCAGGTAGCGAGGAAGTATACAGGCTGAGATATCTATCTATGATTATGAAAAAAAGACTCAAGCGCGGTCTCATCGATAAGATGTACTCGTTTCGTTATAATAGATCAGAATAATAAAGAATGTGAAATCAATCTCACAACTTGATGAGAGGAGAGGAGGAGAAGAGAGTATGCATAAACGACCCGATCAGGATCATGATGACAGCAGGTACACTAGCGCAGATGAATTCCGGGTTAGTGAGCAACTGCTGCCTGAGATCCCAACCGGAGAACGGAAAATGGAGCATGTCAGGCTGTGCCTGAATGAGGACGTGAATGGTCAGGGAGTATCGACCGGATTGGAGAATTATCGATTCCGCCATTTGGCGCTGCCGGAGCTTAGCTTCTCCGATATCCGTCTTGCCGCCGCCTTTCTGGGGGAAGAGCTGCGTACACCGCTGCTGATCAGCTCCATGACCGGTGGAAGCAAAACGACAGGCTTAATCAATGAACGTCTTGCTGCGGCAGCAGAAGCAAGAGGATGGTCACTCGGAGTCGGCTCCATACGTGCAGCAGTGGAGAAGCCCGAGCTTAGTGATACCTTTGCTGTCCGAAGATTTGCGCCTACCATACCTGTCATCGCGAATTTGGGAGCGGTACAGCTGAACTACGGCTTTGGTGCAGAAGCCTGCCAGCGGGCAGTTGACATTGCAGGTGCATCGATGCTGGTATTGCATTTGAACAGTCTGCAGGAGGTTTTTCAGCCCGAAGGAAACACGGATTTTAGCAGCCTGCTGCAGCGAATTGAAGCTCTGTGCAAGAAGCTTGAGGTTCCGGTTGGTGTCAAGGAAGTGGGCTGGGGAATTGATGGGAGCACAGCAGCCCGGCTGTATTCTGCTGGAGTTTCATTTATTGATGTTGCCGGTGCCGGAGGGACAAGCTGGGTACAGGTGGAGAAGTATCGCAATCAGGATCCGATGCGCAGAGCCGCAGCCGAAGCTTTTGCTGATTGGGGAATTCCTACTAGTGATTGCATCCTGGAGGTTCGAGAGCACAATCCGACCGGGGCGTTAATCGGCAGCGGTGGATTAACAAATGGAGTGGATGCAGCCAAAGCGCTTGGACTCGGTGCAGATCTGGCCGGGTTCGGGAGATCCTTGCTTGAATCCGCCGTCCATTCAGAAGAGGCGCTTCATGAGAGATTGGCACAGGTTGAATTTGAGCTGCGTGCTGCCATGTTTGGTATAGGCGCAAGAACGATTGCAGAGCTTCGGGGCACATCAAGACTCATCAAACGTTGAATCAGTCAGGAAGGTGAATTGGATCGTGATTGGGCTTAGTGCAATGAATGAATTGCAATTTGAGGATTTTATGAACTCTACTTTGAAAGAATATGCTCAGGAGAAGATTACAGCCGGGACCTGGCTGCCTGAGCATGCTGAGAGCCGGGCGTTAGAGGACATGCACCGGATTCTCCCGGAAGGATACCTTACCCAAGATGCTTATTTTTACAACTTGGTCGATTCAAGTGTAGGAGATGGACAAGTCATCGGATTTATCTGGTTTAATATCTACTTGCGGAATGGAGTAAGAGAGGCCTTTCTGTATGACATACATATAGTCGAGGAATATCAGGGCAGGGGCTACGGTACGCGGACAATGGAGCTGCTGGAGAAGGAAGCTCGCAAATTACAGGCTGAACGGATTGGACTTCATGTATTTGGTCATAATGAGCGGGCTAAGCGCCTGTATGCGAAAATGGGCTATGAGGCGAAGAGCATTACCATGTATAAGGAACTGTAGGCTGACGATTGGTGCTGGGAATTATGTACAAATGGGAGACTTTAGCCGCTTCTTATCTTGATGGTCTACCGCTTCTCATATATAATTAGTGGGATTGTCACGAAAGTTTATACACGTAAATTGCATACATTTCGAATGAATTTCATGATATCTTCGTTTTTAACGAATCCATTCATACCATTATGAAAGACGTTCTTCTCAGCGAAACGCTCGCTGCAAACAAATATTTATTTGAGGAGTTGTAGGAATACATGGCTTTGAAAGCAGGGATTGTCGGACTTCCGAACGTAGGAAAGTCGACCCTTTTTAATGCAATTACCCAAGCAGGCGCGGAGAGCGCAAACTATCCTTTCTGTACGATTGATCCGAATGTCGGTGTCGTTGAGGTTCCGGATGAGCGTCTGGACAAACTTACAGAGCTGGTACAACCGAACAAGACCGTGCCTACGGCATTTGAATTCGTTGACATTGCAGGGCTTGTCCGCGGTGCGAGTAAGGGTGAAGGACTCGGTAACAAGTTCCTGGCTCATATTCGCGAAGTCGATGCGATTGTGCACGTTGTACGTTGTTTCGAGGATGAGAATATTACGCATGTGGACGGCAAGGTCGATCCGGTATCCGATATTCAAACGATCAATCTAGAGCTGATTCTGGCTGATATTGAGAGTGTTGAGAAGCGTATTGATCGTGCCCGCAAGAATATGAAGGGCGGCAACAAGCAGGGTGCTCAGGAAGTGGAAGTTCTGGAGAAGCTAAAGGAAGTGCTGTATGAAGACAAACCAGCACGCAGCCTGGAGCTGACAGATGACGAGCGTCTCGTCGTTCGCGATCTTCACCTGCTGACAATGAAGCCTGTGCTTTATGCGGCGAACGTTAGCGAGGATGAAGTGTCTACTGCGGACAAGAATCCGTATGTCCTGCAAGTGAAGGAATTTGCTGCGGCAGAGCATGCTGAAGTGGTACCGATCAGTGCTAAGGTGGAAGCGGAGATCGCTGAGCTTGAAGGCGAAGACAAGGAGATGTTCCTTGAAGAGCTGGGGCTGGAGGAATCCGGTCTTAATCGCCTGATTAAGGCAGCTTATCGCCTTCTTGGTCTGTACACTTACTTTACTGCAGGTGTTCAAGAGGTTCGCGCTTGGACGATCCACAAAGGTACAAAAGCGCCTGGCGCAGCGGGTGTGATTCACTCTGACTTCGAACGCGGCTTTATCCGTGCCGAGGTTGTATCCTATGCGGATCTGATGGCGGCAGGCTCCATGAACGGAGCGAAAGAACGCGGTCAGCTGAGACTGGAAGGTAAAGAATACATTGTCCAGGACGGCGATGTGATGCACTTCCGTTTTAACGTTTAATCATGAAGAGGCCCCTGCCTTTCCTTGTTGGGAAGGCAGGGGCCTTATTGTGGAATCATGGATTGGCAGAATAATTGCCTGAATTCATAACCTCGCTTCTTAGCTTCGGTACATCTAAGTAGCATGCGTTATCAAAAAACATCCTCAAGTACATCTTCAAATATCTTTAAATACATCCTCACAGCAGTATCTTCTCAAGCGCTTTGCCGTATGATATAATAAAGAGTCGACAGACTTGCTCTAACTTTAAGATTATTAATAATGACAAAGGATTGATGACGTTGTAGCGATACTCTCATTACAACCTTTTAAACCTTATAATATAATGACGGGTACGAACGAATGTGAAAGATGCTTAAGAAGAGGTGATTACTATGTTGGATCGTTTACAAGCCCTTGTGGATCGTTATGAGAAGCTTAGTGAGCTGCTCTGCGACCCGGATGTGGCCAGCGACAGCAAGAAGCTGAGAGATTATTCGAAGGAACAATCAGATTTACAGCCTGCCTATGAGGCTTATACCGAATACAAAACCGTCGTTGAAGAGCTCGATGCAGCGAAGCAAATGCTGAACGAGAAGCTTGACGATGAGATGCGTGAAATGGTGAAGATGGAGATTGATGAGCTGGCTCCCCGCCAGCAGGAGCTCGAGGAGAAGATTCGTATTCTGCTTCTGCCGAAAGACCCGAACGATGACAAGAACGTGATCGTCGAGATCCGTGGTGCGGCAGGTGGTGACGAGGCTGCGCTGTTCGCTGCAGATCTTTACCGGATGTATACACGCTATGCAGAATCCCAAGGCTGGAAGGTTGAGCTGATGGACGTGAACGAGAGTGACCTCGGCGGATTCAAAGAGGTTATCTTCATGATCAATGGCCGCGGCGCTTACAGCAAAATGAAATACGAGAGCGGTGCTCACCGGGTACAGCGCATTCCTGCGACAGAATCTGGCGGACGGATTCACACCTCTACTTCTACCGTAGCGGTTATGCCTGAGGCTGAGGATTTTGATATTGAAATTCACGACAAGGATATTCGTGTTGATACGTTCTGCTCCAGTGGTGCAGGCGGTCAGTCCGTTAATACGACGAAATCGGCTGTACGGGTAACGCACGTGCCAACGGGCATTGTCGCTACATGTCAGGATGGCAAATCTCAGAACTCCAACAAGGAAAAAGCACTTCAAGTGCTGCGTACTCGGATCTATGACATGATGCGTCAAGAGGAAGAGGCTAAATATGCAGGTGAGCGGAAGAGCAAAGTCGGTACGGGTGATCGCAGTGAACGGATTCGCACGTACAACTTCCCGCAGAGCCGTGTAACGGATCATCGGATCGGTCTAACCATGCATAGACTGGATCAAGTGATGAACGGTGAGATTGAAGAGATTCTGTCCGCCCTGACCATTGCAGAGCAGGCAGAAATCATGGAAAAAGGGGAATAAAGCTTTGATGCGGTTGCCATTTGAACTGCCGCAAGGAAGCAGCAATCGGGAAGCCTTTCTTAAGGCTTCCTCTTTTTTAGAAGACTGTGGTGTGCTGGAGCCGCAGAATAATGCACGTTTGCTGCTGGAGTACGTTCTGGGGCTCGAGGGGGCTGCTTATTATATGGCGCTGCCGGACGTTCTTCCGGCGGAGCAGATTTCGGCATTCGAAGAGGGCGTGAATCGCAAGGGCCAGGGGGAACCGGCCCAATATATTATAGGGCGGCAGGAATTCTACGGCCTGCCGTTTAAGGTGAGTCCAGCCGTGCTGATTCCAAGGCCCGAGACGGAATTGCTCGTCGAGGCTGTCATGATGCACGGCGACAGGCTGTGGCCAGGCGGAACACCGCTGGCCGCAGATATTGGCACAGGCAGCGGAGCCATTGCGGTGACGCTGGCGGTGAAGCGGACGGGCTGGCATGTCGAAGCAAGCGACATCAGCCCGGAGGCACTCGCTGTGGCTGCACAGAATGCAGCAGCGAACGGCGCAGCCGTGCAGTTTCGCGAGGGCGATCTGCTCGCGCCCTTCGCGGGGGAGCGGGTCGACATCCTGGTGTCGAACCCGCCCTATATCCCGGCAGATGATATCGCCGGGCTGCAGCGTGAGGTGCGCGAGCATGAGCCGCGCACCGCGCTGGATGGAGGTCCGGATGGGCTCGGCCCTTACCGGACCATGATGGCGCAGCTGGCCCTGCTCGCTGCGCCGCCGCGGCTTATTGGCTTCGAGCTCGGCCAGGGCCAGGCGGAGGATGTGGCCGAGCTGCTGCGTGTGGCCGGCCACTGGGATGAGATCATTGTCGTGCCGGATCTCGCTGGAATTGATCGTCACGTTATGGGGATCAGAAATAAAGGATAAGACTGGAAGAGGGATTACGAAATTGTAATCCCTCTTGATTTTCTTTTTCCGAAGCGATCCCTTACAATAGATGAAGTGTGTAACATTATGTCGAATTGAAATGTGGATTTAAAATTGTGAATTGTGAAATGCGCTGATGGTTTCATACACGTGTTATCGTGTCATACCGAAACAGGACGCGTTTTAGGGGGACGGCTTCATGCTGCAGAAGTTTAAAAAGATGGATGCTTCCATCCTGGTCATCATCTGCCTGCTTATGCTCATTAGTATCTTGAGCTTGTACAGTGCCACGCACGGCACGAATCTAGAAGGTCATCATCTTCGGATGCTGGCTTATTATGTGCTGGGCTTTGGAGCGATGTTCGCGATTACGCTGGTCGATTATCGGCTGTTAGTCAAATATGCCTTGTATATCTATTTCTTCGGACTGGCTACGCTGCTCGCGGCGAACTTCTTCGGAAGCAACCTGAATAATGCGACCGGCTGGATTCAGCTCGGACCGCTGTCTATTCAGCCGGCAGAGCTCTTCAAGCTGGTGTTGGTTATTTTCCTCGCTTCTGTACTGATTAAACGGGACAAGTCGAAGCTGGATTTTTGGAGAGATGTTGTGCCGATCGGCCTTCTGACTTTTTTACCGTTTGCCCTTGTCATGCTCCAGAATGACCTTGGAAACGCACTGGCCTATGTGGTGATACTGATTGCTCTCTTGTGGATCGGGAATGTAAAAGCGTCTCATGCACTGATTGGTTTTGTGATTGTCGCTGTGGTAGTGGGCGGCGGCATCAAGCTGTATACGGTATATCACGACTCGATCTATGATTATCTGGATAAAATCGGTCGTACGCACTGGGCTGAGCGTCTGGACCCTTGGCTCGTACCCGAGAAGGCGACCGCCAAAGCCTCCTGGCACACCGATAATGCCAAGCTCGCCATCGGTTCTGGCGGGATTACAGGGAAAGGCTTCATGGACGGCTCTTCTGTACAGTCCGGACGAGTTCCGTACACTTACTCTGACTCCATATTTGTGCTGATTGCGGAGGAATTCGGGTTTGTAGGTTCATCGGTACTGCTGCTGCTGTATTTTATACTGATTCACCGAATGATCTTGATTGCGCTTGAGACGAAGGAGAGGACCGGGCCGTACATTATTGTCGGTGTGGTGGCGATGTATTTGTACCAGGTGTTTGTCAATATCGGCGCCTTCATTGGAATCATGCCGCTGACCGGAATTACACTTCCCTTCATTAGCTACGGGGGGACATCACTCATGATTAATATGGCAAGTATCGGCTTGATCATGAGTATTCGGGTGCACGGACAGGAGACCGATGATGATATGCCGTCTCCGTCGAGCAATGAGCAGAAGAAACGCTCTTTCAGCCGCAAGGAAGCTAGAGCCTAGTCAATAAGATAAGATTCAGGGAAGTATGGACTGTGGACAGAGGAGCTGCTCTGCACAGGCTGTACTTCCCTTTGTATTTTCACAAGTGCTGACTTTACCTTCCCATGAACTTTATCTTCCCATGAACTCTATCATCCCATCTCTCGATCCCCCTTATCTGCAGTCTCATTTCTTCGCACTAATAGGCGGTACTACGAAATAGAGCGAATCTCTTAAAATTTCAAATGCTAGGTTTAACTCTAGTAAACGGGGACATACTGATAGACATGAAGAACATGGCCTAAGGGGGAGACGGGTATGCGGAAGAGTATGAAGCAGTTTCTAATGATCGTGGTGGTAATGATGATTGTCATGATGAGCTGGGAAGGTCAGAAGATGGATGCTGCGCTTCATCAAACGCTCATTCCGCAGGAGTCCATCCGGCTGCGCATACTGGCTAACTCGGATATGCCCGGTGATCAGCTCGTCAAAAGAGAGATTCGGGACGCTGTAGTTATGCAGATGAATGAGTGGGTTCCTGAGCTCGACAATCCGAATAGTCTGAATCAGGCAAGAACGATGGTTCAAGAGCATATTCCTCAGCTAAAAGAATTGGTAGGCGAGGAGCTCACAGCTCGCGGACTGGATTATGAATATAATGTAGAGCTGGCGGTTGTCCCGTTTCCGACGAAGATGTACGGCAAGCTGGTCTATCCGGCAGGCGATTATGAAGCGGTTCGAATCACGCTCGGTAAAGGTGAAGGTCAGAATTGGTGGTGCGTATTGTTTCCTCCTCTATGCTTTGTAGGTGGCAGCAATGGAGATCTAGCAGATAAGGCTGCGGCTGATACAGGAAGTTCGACGAATGGAAATGAACAAAGCACAGAGATAGCTGCTGCAGAGGGCGCTTCTGAGCCTGAAGTCCGATTTTTCTTATGGGATTTATTGGTTAAAATGTGGGATTGGGCTGGCAGCATGTTTGCTTAGCAGGTCGTGATCAGCGAGGAGTAGAGTTTAGGACGGGGGCCGTTCGTCGGATTGGAATAGTGACATGGCCATGCCATCGAAAACTCGACAACTATGCTATACTATAAGCATTTAACGAATACAAGATGAGGCTGGATGATTACAAATGACAAACAATTCAAATAGAGACGCGGGAATGAAGACCTCTTATTGGCAGGTGTCTCCGCAGAATAGCAATGTCCAGCATGGCTGGCTGGAACAACACACGATACAAGCGATGGAACATCTGGAAGAAGCTGCGCAGCTCCTTCGGGAGGGTTCCATTGTTGCGTTTCCTACAGAGACCGTGTATGGGCTGGGTGCGGATGCGAGAAATACGACAGCGGTGGAAGCGGTGTTTGAAGCCAAAGGAAGACCATCGGACAATCCACTGATCGTGCATATCGCGAATCGGGAGCAGCTAGGCGAATTTGTAAGTGAGATCAATGAAGTATCTGAAGCGCTGATGAATACTTTTTGGCCGGGGCCGCTGACAGTTATTTTGCCGCTTAAGCCGGGGGTCTTGTCAGCGCGGGTGACTGCTGGGCTCGACACGGTTGGCGTTCGTATGCCGGACCATCCTGTGGCTCTGCAGCTCCTGGCCTTGGCGGACTGTCCTGTTGCCGCTCCAAGTGCGAATCGCTCAGGAAGACCCAGTCCTACACTCGCGGAGCATGTTCAGGTTGATCTGGATGGACGCATTGCAGGGATTGTGGACGGCGGGGCTACCGGTGTTGGGGTGGAATCAACGGTCGTGCAAGCAGATGCGGATGGAACAGTAACGATTCTGCGTCCTGGTGGAATTACGGCAGAACAGCTGAGGACGGTTGTTTCCGAGGTTCGCGTTGACCCGGGTCTTGCTGCGGATCACAATGAGAGCTTGGTTGCGCCCCGTTCACCAGGTATGAAATACACGCATTATGCCCCCAAAGGTGCACTCTGTATAGTCGATGGAGATGCTTCTAAAGTAACGGATTATATCTCCAGCAGGCTTCATGAAGCCAAGAGAGGCGGGGAAGTAACCGCGGTTCTAGCCTTCAGTGAGCATATCGATCAGTATCAGGCCGATGGCTTGTTCTCGCTGGGCAGTATGGATCGGCTGGCGGAGGGAGCTCATCTGCTGTATGCCGCTCTCCGAAGCTGTGATGAGATGGGCGCATCCTATATTCTGGCTGAGGCCTGTCCTTCCGATGGGCTTGGAGCAGCGATTATGAATCGTCTGTTAAAAGCAGCAGGACATCAGATCATCCATGTGACGTAAGTACCTTATACTTGTCATGTTTTACTTCTTGTCCGCATATGGTGTACAAGACTTAAAGTGGACATGGGGGTATGGATGAATGCTTGTCGCACCTGCTGAACTAGGCCATCTTATTACAATTATGATTATGGCTGTTGCTCTAGGAATGGATGCATTTTCGCTGGGGATTGGAATAGGCATGAAGGGGATTCGGCTTCTGCATGTGCTTCGGCTGAGCTTGCTGATATCACTGTTTCATATTCTTATGCCTTTAATTGGTTTCTACACAGGACAATATGTCAGCTCCTTTCTGGGTCAGATTACTTCCTATGTAGCAGGAGGCTTGCTACTTGCACTCGGCGCGCATATGATATTTAATGCCTTGAGACCTGGGGAGTCGAATTTCATGGACCACCGGACGTTTGCCGGGACAATGATATTTGCGGTTAGTGTCAGTATAGATTCCTTCTCCGTTGGTGTAACCCTTGGTATGTTCAAGAGTGATTTATGGCTGACCGTTATTGCCTTCGGCATCTGTGGTTTCGTGATGTCCATGGTCGGTTTATTAATAGGCAGGAGAGTGAGCCGAAATCTCGGAGAATACGGAGAGGCTGTAGGAGGGGCGATATTGCTGGCTTTTGGCATGCTGTTCATCTTCTAGCTCGTTTATTCTCCTTTGCATATTGAGACGATGCGTCATACAATAGAAATCATCTCATAGGAAACTTAATGACAGTGGAGTTCATCCAGGTATACAGACGACGGAGGTGATCATATGAAGAATATTCTATTCGTATGTACAGGCAATACTTGCCGCAGCCCGATGGCAGAGGGATTGTTTCGCAAATCTGCTGCTGCAAGAGGCATTGATGTAGAAGTTCGATCCGCAGGAGTGTCTGCCATAGATGGAAGTACGATTTCTCGTCATGCAGCTGCTGTGCTTAGGGATCACGATATTCAGGATGTCATAACTTCATCCTCGGTCAATCGTGATTTGGTCCAATGGGCAGATCTTATATTAACCCTAACGGGTTCACATAAGCAGCAAGTCATTCATCATTATCCCGAGTGTGCTGACAAGATCTACACGCTGAAGGAATATGCAGAAGATGATCCAAAAGTCCTGGCTGATCTTAAGGAACGGGATCGATTGTATGCAGAATGGCAAATGAAGCGTGCGCTTGGACAGGAAGTGCTGGCCTCGGATCGTCAGCGTATTATCGAAATTCAGCAGCGGATTCCAAGCTTTGATATTTCAGACCCTTTTGGGGGCAGTAGAGAAGATTATGATGTGACGGCAGCGGAGATCCGTTCTGCGGTTGAGCGTGTGCTGGATAAGCTCAGCTGATTTTTTTGGTACAGCGCTCTAGAAGTAGTTGATTTCTAACATCTGATGTTCTATGATGAAGTAGATAAATGAGATTCCGGTGTAACTGGCGACAAGTGTGGATTAAACCACGATGGAGCATCGGAGATAACGGCCGGTCGCCTGGGCAAAAGAGCATTTCTTGCACGCAAGGTATACTTGTGTGGGAGACTGCTCTTTTTTCGTATTTCGCCATACTTTTCGGTATAATAAGACTCAAATGATCTTGGCAGATCGCAAAATAGGGCGAATTAGACGATTCTCATGAGTGAACAACTCTTTCTTGCGATCGTTTTAAAGTCACAAACGGAAGGGGAGGGTTCATTAGGCTATGGAACAAAACAGCATTCACCCTGAATTGCATCATCTTACGGCACAGACAGCTGAGGTGCTGGAAGAGCTTGCGGCGGAAGGGAAGCTTGGTCCAGGTAAAGTCGTCGTCATTGGTACCAGTACAAGCGAGGTAGCAGGCAAGCGCATTGGAACAGCCGGAGCGTCAGAGATTGCACAAGCGCTGCTTCAAGGTATCAATGAAGTAAAGAATGCTTACGGTTTCGAGATTGCTGTGCAGTGCTGCGAGCATTTGAACCGAGCGTTGGTTCTGGAACGTTCCCTGCTTGAGAGGCTTGGACTTACGGAAGTATCCGCCGTACCCGTTCCGAAGGCAGGAGGCTCTATGGCCGCAGCGGCATATCGATCATTGCAAGAGCCCTGTCTTGCCGAAACAATCGAAGCACATGCGGGTATGGATATCGGTGAGACGCTCATCGGCATGCATTTGAAGAGAGTTGCCGTTCCTTACCGTACAGCAAGGCGTTATATTGGGGAAGCACGGGTGACTACCGCATTGTCCAGGCCAAAGCTTATTGGCGGAGAGCGTGCGGTGTACCAGCTTGATGTAACCAGTAACACTTCAACTTGTGATTAAGAATTTATTTTAAACAGCTATCATATGGGAGGAATTCAAGTTATGGATCAATTGCGCAAAGCAGACCCGGCAGTACTTAATGCGATGGGATTGGAACTCAAACGTCAGCAAAACAATATCGAGCTGATTGCCTCTGAGAATATCGTCTCCGAAGCGGTTATCGAAGCGATGGGCTCCGTACTTACAAATAAATATGCTGAAGGTTACCCTGGCAAACGTTACTATGGCGGATGCGAGCATGTTGATATCGTCGAAGATATCGCTCGTGAACGTGCCAAAGAATTGTTTGGTGCAGAGCATGTCAACGTTCAGCCGCACTCCGGTGCACAGGCGAATATGGCTGTATACCTTGCGGCGCTTAAGCCTGGAGACACCGTGCTCGGGATGAACCTTGCACATGGCGGTCATTTGACACACGGCAGCCCGGTGAATGCATCGGGTCTTCTCTATAACTTTGTTGCTTATGGTGTTCAGGAAGATACATTCCGCATCGACTACAACGAGGTTCGCAAAGCGGCGTTTAAGCATCGCCCTCGTCTGATCGTAGCAGGTGCCAGCGCTTATCCGCGTACCATTGATTTTGAAGCACTTGCGAGCATTGCTAACGATGTAGGTGCATTGTTCATGGTGGATATGGCCCATATTGCGGGTCTCGTGGCAGCAGGTCTGCATCCGAATCCGGTGCCGCATGCTCATTTTGTAACAACAACGACACATAAGACCCTTCGCGGACCACGTGGTGGTATGATCCTTACGCGCAAGCCATGGGCTGCTGCGATTGATAAGGCTGTATTCCCAGGAAGCCAGGGCGGACCGTTGATGCACGTTATTGCTGCCAAAGCGGTTGCCCTCGGGGAAGCTCTTCAGCCTTCTTTCAAAACTTATGCTCA
Source organism: Paenibacillus sp. TCA20 (assembly GCF_000732325.1). Lineage (GTDB taxonomy): Bacteria > Bacillota > Bacilli > Paenibacillales > Paenibacillaceae > Paenibacillus > Paenibacillus urinalis. Next base: position 114,317 of record NZ_BBIW01000007.1, on the reverse strand, counting down.
AAATGTAGTGAAGAATGCTCAAGTTCTAGCTGAAACTTTGATTGCAGAGGGTCTGAATATCGTTTCCGGCGGTACGGACAACCACTTGATGCTGATCGATACCCGCAATATCAACATTACAGGTAAAGATGCAGAGCATGTGCTTGATTCGATCGGTATTACGGTTAACAAAAATGCGATTCCATTTGATCCTACAAGTCCGTTTGTAACGAGCGGTATTCGGATCGGCACGCCTGCAGCAACTTCCCGCGGCATGGACGAAGAAGCGATGGTTGAGATCGGTAAAATTATCGCCAAGACGCTGAAGAACGCTCAAGATGCTACGGTGCTGGAAGAAGCAAAACGACAAGTAACGGCGTTAACTGACAAATTCCCGCTTTATCCAGAGCTAAAGTACTAAAATAAAACAAATTTTCCCATACTGAGAATTAGCTGTCTCGGCTATTTTCTTGAACAACGGACCGGACTGCTATCATGGTAGTTCGGTCTTTTTTATACTGTTCGAATGATACCGTCAGATGAAGGTGCATTTTAAGGATAGGGAATGATATAATATACAGGATTTATCGACTTGCCTGTCTATAATTTGCGTAGATGCGGCTGTTGATGATGAATGAAGAACCTACCGGAGGGACAAGCAATGGGAAAATTGGTGGTATGTGATCACCCGTTGATTCAACACAAATTGACAATTATTCGTGACATGCGCACGAACACTAAGGATTTTCGTGAACTCGTAGATGAAGTGGCAACTTTAATGGCATACGAAATAACACGCGATATTCCGCTCGAAACGATAACTGTGCAGACACCTGTAGCCGAGACAGAGGGTAAGGTCATCTCAGGACGTATGCTGGGACTTATTCCGATTCTGCGCGCGGGGCTTGGTATGCTGGATGGCGTCGTGAAATTGATTCCTGCGGCCAAAGTAGGGCATGTGGGTCTGTTCCGCGATCCTGAGACTTTGCAGCCTGTGGAGTACTATACGAAGCTTCCTACAGATGTAACGGAACGCGAGCTCATCGTAATCGATCCGATGCTGGCCACTGGCGGCTCTGCGATTGCGGCGATTGATGTGCTGAAGAAGCGCGGCTGCACTCAGATCAAGATGATGAACCTGGTGGCTGCACCAGAAGGTGTCAAGGCCGTTCATGATGCTCACCCCGATGTGGACATTTATGTGGCTGCACTTGATGAAGGTCTGGATGACCACGGCTACATTATTCCTGGTCTTGGTGACGCAGGAGACCGCTTGTACGGTACGAAATAACAAATCATTCTGATACAAAGGGGCTCGAACGCGAATGTCGAAGATTAAAGTAATGACGGTTTTCGGAGTCCGCCCGGAAGCGATCAAGATGGCGCCGCTTATTTTGGAGCTGGAACGTCACCCTGATGAGATCGAATCAATTGTATGTGTTACAGCTCAGCATCGTCAGATGCTGGATCAAGTGCTGGAAGTGTTCAACATTACACCGGATTATGATCTGGATGTCATGAAGGACCGTCAGACACTGAACGAAATTACGGTAAGAGTCCTTCAAGGACTTGAACCGGTCTTGCAGGAAGCGAAACCGGACATTGTACTCGTTCATGGAGATACCCTGACCACATTCCTTGCCAGCTATGCGGCATTTTTGCAGCAGATCAAGGTTGGACATGTGGAAGCAGGGCTTCGTACGTGGAACAAGCTGTCACCATTCCCTGAGGAGATGAACAGACAGCTGACAGGTGTGCTTGCGGACTTGCATTTTGCACCGACAGATATGTCTGCGAACAATCTCCTGCGAGAAAATAAGCCGGAGTCAAGTGTATACGTCACAGGCAATACGGTCACAGATGTGTTTCAATATACGGTACGGGATGATTACACGCATCCGGTGCTCGAATTTGCAGAAGGCAAGCGGCTCATTCTAATGACGGCTCACCGCCGTGAATCCCAAGGCGAGCCTCACCGCAACATATTCAGAGCCGTCAAGCGCATCGCAGATGAGTTTGAGGATGTAGCCATCGTCTACCCTGTGCATCTGAGTCCTGCAGTCAAAGAGCCGGCATACGAAATTCTGGGAGGACACCCGCGTATTAAGCTGATTGATCCGCTGGACGTTGTAGATTTCCACAATATTTATCCGCATACGCATCTGATTCTTACCGATTCAGGAGGCATGCAGGAGGAAGCACCGTCCTATGGAGTACCTGTTCTAGTCCTTCGTGATACGACGGAGAGACCTGAGGGTGTTGAAGCGGGAACACTGGAGCTTGTCGGCACGAACGAGGAGCAGGTATATGCCAGAACGAAGGCATTATTAACCGACTCGGAACTGTACGCATCGATGAGTGAAGCAGCGAATCCATTTGGTGACGGACGTGCTTCTGAACGGATTGTCAGTGCGATTTTGCACCATTTTGGCAAAAAAGAAGAGCGTCCTGAGCAATTTCACAGAAAGTTCGAAAAATAATTATTTTTATTATGTGATGAAGTGAACAGTACAGCATACAGTCAAACTGTACGGTTTACGTGGCTTTGAGAGATATTGTGAGATTTTTTCACTGTTTTTCAAGGCCTTTTTCATAGCTGGAGCAAGGAATCGACCGATTGACAAACAGTTTACCCATTCAGTAAGATAATTGGGATTGGACAGGCCAGATGCATAATTCATCGTTTTTCCGGAGTATTTGTGAAGAACGGGAATTTGACTCATTTTCCATATACAGCGCTTTCTAAGGGATGGGTTGTGTCTAAGATGAACCAAGATAAACCGTGGTTAATTGCTCTTGCAATCGGTGGTTCCGGCATCCTGCTGGCTACGTACATAACCATTGGATTTTTTGCAGGCAGGTGGCTGATGAACCTCATAGACGGAGAGGCTTATATAATCGCGATCGGTTGTATGGCCGGGCTGGTGCTGGGGGTTCTGAATATAGCTATGATTATTAAGAAGTTTTTGGGGGCACAAAATGATTAGTTTGTCTTCCATCGTTAATGCTGTGACAAGACTGGCATTTGTACTCTTGTCAGTAACGCTGTTCGCTTGGGTGCTTATGCCCGAACATCGTCCGGTGTTTCTTGGACTTACCATTGGATTAGCTGCAGGATTATTCAATTTTCGATATTTATCGTTGAAAATCAACCAGGTGTCGGAAAACGCCGCAACGCCCGGAGGCAAAAGAGTCAACTTCGGTTTTTTGTCACGAATGTGTATTACTCTTTTGGCGATCATGTTTGCAGTGCGGTTTGAGCAGGTATCCATGAGCTTCACTATAATTGGGCTTTTCTTAGTTCAGGTTCTGGCTCTTCCGGTCAGCATTATCTTGAACGCCAGAGCCGGCAAATGAAAATACTTTTGGAAAGGGGTGAATAAATCACTATGCATGACTCACCGATAATTAAGCTCGGAGGATTGAACATTGACCTTTCCGCTGTACTTATGCTCACAGTGACGGTGCTCATTGTGTTCATACTCGCCCGACTGGCAACTCGCAATCTATCAGTTGAGAATCCTGGAAAGGTTCAGAACTTCATGGAGTGGGTTGTCGAATTTGTTCAGAATCTTATTGCAAGCGCCATGCCGCTGAGCAAAGGGAAGGCTTATATCAACCTTGGCCTGACCTTGATTCTGTTTATCTTAGTCGCTAACTTGCTGGGGTTGCCGTTCTCTGTCATCTCTGAGCATCATCATGAATCCAATGTGGGTCCATTCGTCATTGAGGCGACCAGGGGGTTGACGGAAGATCATCATGCTCACATCCTATGGTGGAAATCACCTACGGCAGACATTTCTGTGACTGCAGGTCTTGCGATCGTCATCTTTATTCTAATGAATTATTTAGGTTTGAAACACAACCGCAAGCATTACCTGAAGCACTATATTGAGCCGTTCCCGGTTTTCCTTCCGCTTAACATTATTGAGAACCTGGCGAAGCCGATCGCGCTTGCAATTCGTTTGTTTGCAAACATCTTTGCAGGGGAGATCCTGATCTCGACCATTTTGAAAATCGGTTGGTTCGGAATCCCGGCCATGATGGCGTGGCAAGGCTTCAGTATATTCGTAGGTGCACTTCAGGCCTTTATCTTTACCATTCTGTCAATGGTATACATTGCACAGACAACGATTCATGAGGAACACTAGTAAGGTGGTAACTTCTTATGCGGGTTAACTCGCTAGGAAGATTATTATATTAAACAGTTTTTAACAAAAAAATGTATATATATTTCGAGGAGGAAATTCAAAATGGAATTTTTAGCAGCAGCTATTGCAGTAGGTTTGGGTGCGCTTGGTGCAGGTATTGGTAACGGTATGATTGTCAGCAGAACGGTAGAATCTATCGCTCGTCAGCCAGAAGCTCGCGGTCAATTGCAAACGACAATGTTTATCGGTGTTGGTATCGTAGAGGTTATTCCTTTGGCAGCTACAGTTATCGCGTTCTTGATCATGTTTTCTTAATATCACATTTAGACGGTTTGGCGGGGAGGGCGATGCCATCCGCGCCTTCGTTTTGTTACGATAATGGATTGAACGGAAAGGAGTGACGTGAGTGAGTATCTTATGGGAAAATATTGCAATTACGATCGTTGCATTTCTAATTCTTTACTTCCTGCTATCTAAATTTGCTTTCAATAAGCTGTTTGGGATTATGGAGCAGCGTCGTGAATTGGTAGCGAAGCAAATGGAAGATGCAAAGCAAACCCGTGAGCAAGCGATTCAATATGTTGAAGAGCAAAAGGCGGCTTTGCAGGAAGCGCGTCAAGAAGCACAGGGAATCATTGAGCAATCTCGCAAGACAAGCGCAAGTCAGGCTGAGGCGATGCTGATTGAAGCGAAGCAGCAGACTGAACGCATGAAAGATGAAGCTGTACGTGAAATTGAAAGTGAGAAAAACAAAGCTGTTGCTTCCTTGCGGAACGAGCTTGGTACAGTTTCTGTACAAATCGCTTCCAAGATTCTTGATAAGGAAGTTAAGCAGGATAAGGCTCAAGAAGAGCTGGTTGAGAAGTATCTGAATGAAGTAGGAGGCAGACCATGAGTCGGGATACGGTAGTTGCTAAACGATATGCCAAAGCATTGTATGATGTGGCGATCGAGAAACAGTCCGTCCTGGAAGTGGAAGCCGAACTTCGCGCGGTTGCAAGCTCCATAACGGGAGATCGCGACGTTTTGAAATTTATTTCTTCTCCGAATGTGAGTATTTCAACGAAGCTGAGTGTTCTGGACGCCCTGAAAGAGAAAGTGTCAGAGCCGGTTCTCAACACAATTAAGCTGCTCATTGAGCGGGGACGGATTGAGGTACTGGATGCTGTTGTAGACAGCTATCTTGATCTCGAGGCCTCATCTCTGGGTATGGTGAACGCTCGTGTGTACTCTGCCTACGAGCTGAGTGAAGAAGAAAAACAAGCGGTGTCGAAAGAGTTTGGAGATCGTATCAACAAACAGATCCGCATTGAAAATATTGTCGATAAGAGTTTGATCGGCGGACTGAAGGTCGTCATCGGTGATACGGTTTATGATGGAAGTCTCGCAGGTCAATTAAAACGGATAGAACAGTCTTTTAATAGACGAGTATAGTTGTGAGGGGTGAGGACACTTGAGTATCAGACCTGAGGAAATCAGCACTTTAATTAAAAATCAGATCGAACAATACAAAACTGATATCGAAGTTAGCGAGGTTGGTTCTGTAATCGAAGTCGGGGACGGTATCGCCCGCGTATATGGACTCGAGAACGTAATGTCCGGTGAGCTCGTTGAATTCTCAACTGGCGTATTGGGTCTTGCACTGAACGTAGAAGAAAGTAACGTAGGTATCGTTATCTTGGGACCTTACACGGATATCCGTGAAGGCGATCAAGTGAAACGTACGGGTCAAATCATGCAGGTTCCTGTTGGTGAAGCCATGATCGGCCGTGTTGTTAACGCACTTGGAGAGCCTGTCGACGGTAAAGGTCCTATTGAAACAGATCAGTTCCGTCCAGTTGAGAACAAAGCTCCAGGCGTTATGGCACGTAAATCCGTTCATGAGCCAATGCAAACGGGTATCAAAGCGATTGATGCGATGGTTCCAATCGGCCGCGGTCAGCGTGAGCTTATCATTGGTGACCGTCAAACAGGTAAAACGGCGATCGCAATTGATGCCATCCTGAACCAAAAAGGCAACGGAATGAAATGTATTTATGTTGCGATTGGTCAGAAGCAGTCCACTGTTGCACAGGTTGTTGAAACATTGCGTCGTAACGGTGCAATGGAATACACAACAGTCGTTACTGCGTCTGCATCTGAGCCTTCACCGCTCTTGTACATTGCTCCATATGCAGGCTGCGCGATCGGTGAGTACTTCATGTATAAAGGTGAGCATGTTCTCGTAGTGTATGATGACTTGACTAAACAAGCATCTGCATACCGTGAGCTGTCCTTGCTGCTTCGTCGTCCTCCGGGCCGTGAAGCATATCCGGGTGACGTCTTCTATCTGCACTCCCGTTTGCTGGAGCGTGCAGCGAAGCTGAACGATGAGCTTGGCGGTGGTTCATTAACCGCTCTGCCGTTCATTGAAACACAAGCTTCTGACGTATCCGCTTATATTCCAACGAACGTAATCTCGATCACAGACGGTCAGATCTTCCTGGAAGCGGACTTGTTTAACGCAGGTCAACGTCCAGCGATCAACGTAGGTATCTCTGTATCCCGTGTCGGTGGTTCCGCTCAGATCAAAGCCATGAAGAAGGTAGCAGGTTCCCTGCGTCTAGACCTGGCTCAATATCGTGAGCTTCAAGCGTTCTCCCAATTCGGTTCTGACCTGGATAAATCAACACAGGCTCGTTTGAATCGTGGTGCACGCATGATGGAGATTCTGAAGCAGGATGTACACAAGCCGCTTGCGGTTGAACTGCAAGTTATCAGCTTGTATGCAGCGACGAAAGGCTACCTGGATGAAATCCCAGTTGGCGATGTAACTCGCTTCGAGAAGGAATTCCACAGCTTCATGGTAAGCAACAAGCCAGAAGTCCTGGAATCGATTCGTACAACTAAAGAAATTACAGCTGACAACGAAGCTGCATTGAAGGATTCAATCGAGACCTTCAGAAAGAGCTTTTCTACATCTGTATAAGTAGATCATTGCTCGCAGTGAGTTGATTGAGCTTATAAACTTTGTGCAAGCAGGCTGCGCGGCTAACGTACGCCGCAGCCTGCTTGCATAAAGACATATATATTTGAATGCAAACGGAATGGGTTTGACTCTGTCAAAACCTCAAGCTGATGCTTACGAAGTTAGTTTTGACTCCGTCAAAACTAAGTTAATGCTTACGATGCTAGTTTTTGACTCCGTCAAAAATTTTAAGGTTTATGCTTACGAAGTAAGTTTTGACTCCGTCAAAACTCTAAGGTTTATGCTTACGAAGTTAGTTTTGACTCCGTCAAAACTCTAAGGTTTATGCTTACGAAGTTAGTTTTGACTCCGTCAAAACTCTAAGGTTTATGCTTACGAAGTTAGTTTTGACTCCGTCAAAACTCTAAGGTGGTGAAAAAAATGGCAAAAGGCATGCGCGAAATCAAGCGCCAAATCAAAAGTGTACAAAGCACGAAGCAAATCACCAAAGCAATGGAGATGGTCGCCGCCTCCAAGCTAAGAAAAGCCCAGGAGAAAGCAGAAGCTGCTCGCCCATACTCCGAGAAACTTAAGGAAGTCGTAACAAGCATCGCATCTTCCTCCAATGAGGTCAGTCATCCGATGCTTGTCTCACGTCCGGTTAAGAAAACGGCTTATCTGATCATCACTTCAGACCGTGGTCTTGCGGGTGGATACAATGCCAACATCCTGCGTCAAGTCACACTTACCCTTAAAGAACGCCACTCATCCCAGGACGAGTATGTTCTCTATGTCATCGGAAGAAAGGGTCGGGATTACTTCAGACGCCGGGAGCAGGCCATTGAATTGGATGTAACGGATCTATCGGATTCGCCTTCTTTTGCAGACATCAAAACCATTGCCAACCAAGCTGTAAATGGATTTGAGGAAGGTAAGTTTGATGAGATTTATATCTGCTACAGCCGTTTTGTGAATGCACTTACTCAAGTTCCAACCGTTGAGAAGCTTCTGCCAATGGAAAGACCAGAGAAACAATCCACGGGTGCTTCTGCTCAATATGAGTATGAACCTTCTGCGGATGCTGTGCTGGAAGCTCTTCTTCCACGCTATGCAGAAACGTTGATCTATGGGGCGCTCTTGAACGGTAAAGCAAGTGAGCTCGGTGCCAAGATGACAGCCATGGGATCTGCGACGAAGAATGCCTCCAAGCTTATTGGAGAGCTGTCTCTTACGTATAACCGTGCTCGTCAGGCTGCAATCACGCAAGAGATTACGGAAATCGTTGCGGGAGCTAACGCTCAATCTTAAAGTCATGTACGGAATAATATAAATCGAAGGCTAATCAGGGCTTAATGTTAATGGAGAAATATCTATTTCTTTGGACTTTTGATCTGTTATAGCTTGTAGGAGGGAACTAAAAGATGAATAAAGGACGCGTTGTCAGCATACAGGGTGCGGTCGTTGACGTCGAGTTCGACCGCGGCGGACTCCCAGATATTAATAATGCGATTACGATCAACACAACTACAGACAGCGGCACTGAGATCAATCTGACTCTTGAAGCAGCAAAGCATCTTGGTGACAACCGTGTACGTTGTATTGCCATGTCTTCCACTGACGGTCTTGTACGTGGTATGGAAGCAGTGAACACTACACAAGCAATCTCCGTTCCTGTTGGTGAGGCTACTCTGGGACGTGTATTTAACGTACTGGGTGAGCCAATCGATAACGGAACAGCAATTGAAGCAACAGTTACTCGTAACCCGATTCACCGTCAAGCGCCTAAGTTTGAAGAATTGTCTACACAAGCAGAAATGCTTGAGACAGGAATCAAAGTAATCGACTTGCTTGCGCCTTATGCGAAGGGTGGTAAGATCGGTCTCTTCGGTGGTGCCGGTGTAGGTAAGACCGTTACAATTCAGGAGCTTATTAACAACATTGCGCAAGAGCACGGCGGTATCTCCGTATTTGCCGGTGTTGGTGAGCGTACACGTGAAGGTAATGACTTGTATCATGAAATGACGGACTCCGGCGTTATCAGCAAGACGGCGATGGTATTCGGTCAGATGAACGAGCCACCAGGCGCACGTCTTCGCGTAGCGTTGACTGGTCTTACAATGGCGGAGTACTTCCGTGATCAAGAAGGAAGAGACGTACTTCTCTTCGTCGATAACATCTTCCGCTTTACTCAAGCGGGTTCTGAAGTATCCGCACTTCTCGGCCGTATGCCGTCTGCGGTAGGTTACCAGCCTACACTTGCAACGGAAATGGGTCAATTGCAAGAGCGTATTACTTCCACGAAGACAGGTTCCGTTACTTCCATCCAGGCGATCTATGTACCTGCCGATGACTATACGGATCCGGCTCCAGCTACAACCTTTGCTCACTTGGATGCAACGACCAACCTTGAGCGTAAAATCTCTGAGATGGGTATCTATCCAGCGGTAGATCCTCTTGCTTCCAGCTCCCGTATTCTTACTCCGGACGTTGTGGGTGAAGAGCATTATAATGTGGCACAAGGCGTTAAACGTATCTTGGCTCGTTATAATGAGCTTCAAGACATCATTGCGATCCTAGGTATGGACGAGCTTAGTGAAGAAGATAAAATGCTCGTTGCACGTGCACGTAAAATTCAACGTTTCTTGTCCCAGCCGTTCCACGTAGCAGAAGCATTTAACGGTATTCCGGGTAAATATGTTCCTGTTAAAGAAACAGTACGCAGCTTTAAAGAAATCCTCGACGGTAAGTACGATCATCTTCCGGAAGCTGCATTCTTGTTCGTGGGTACTATTGAAGAAGCTGTAGAAAAAGCAAAATCAATGGAATAGTTCTTAAGCCTTAGAACTAATGATCCACACATGAAGTGAACTATCCCTTGCGGATAGTGTTCAGGAGGGATGACAGTGAGCACCTTTTTATTAGAAATCGTAACTCCGGAGCGACTCATCTACTCTGAACAGGCTGACAGTCTGGTTGTTCGAGGTCTGGAGGGAGAACTGGGGATTTTACCTGGTCACGTACCCTTCGTGACTCCATTGCAGATTGCCCCTGTAACGATTAAAGCGAACGGTAAAGAGCAAAGAATCGCCGTTGCCGGTGGATTTGTTGAAGTTCGCAAAGAGAAGGTCGTTATTCTGGCTGAAAGTGCGGAGCTGGCTAATGAGATCGATGTTGATCGTGCAAGAGCTGCGAAAGAGCGTGCAGAAACACGTCTCTCGAGCAATCGGGATCAATATGATCACAGACGTGCTGAGCTTGCACTGCAAAAAGCCATGAACCGGCTTAAAGTTTCCGGTCAGTAATCATAAGTAGAATGAAGCTTGAGATCATTCTAAAAATAGATGAACTGAAGAAGGATCTGAGGCATGAATATGTCCCAGATCCTTCTTTTATTTTTGATATTATTTCCGAGGAAATGACAGAGAATTACCCGGACAAACAGGAAATGTGTCTGAAAGAGAACAATTTTGACGGAGGTGACGTATATTGGCAGTCAGATATGATATTTGGCATGTTGACAAGGGGGCGTCTACCGACTATGATTTCTCAGTGTGTGATTTTCTGATGTTATGATAAAGGCGGAGGGTAGGATATGGATCAATTAGTGAACGACCAGCTTAATCAAGCGGTTAGTGTGAATGGTCTGGTAGCGATGATCGTTTCACTCGCCTGTGTTGCCTTAGCTTGGTGGTCATTACAGCATCTGAAATTGGATTTGTTCGTACGTCACCCGCAGAGTCCTCAAGCAAGGATGCTGCAGCTGTTAATCGCAATCGTCATTGGTCATTTCGTGTCTGAGTTCATACTGAAGTATTTGAGTTGGACTCAAATGCTGAGATATCTGTTCTAGTGAATTTACATAAATTCACTTAGCAAAATCGATTTCATAACTTAAATTAGGAAATTGATTCAGCCCGGAGCATTACCATAAAGCAAGGTAAAGAATAATTTTATAAAAATCTTGTTTTAAAGATATATAAAGCTGGTTAATCTCTGTTAGGCAAGAACAACACGGCTTTTGTCGAATAACATCATGTATTTATGTGAACAATGAAAGTAATAAGTGTCCCTGTAAAATAAGGGTCAAACAAGTGTTAATGGAAGCCGGAGCTAGAATATTCTGCCTTATATGAAAAAATGCTTGTCTCCTTTATTTATCAGGTGGTATGATGGAATTTAGGGGATTAGCGAATGACTCGCTTTTTCTTCGATTTGTAGTGTAGTTACGATAAAATTATTCTAATAACAATGAAAACGATTCTTTTCTGAAGAAAGACATCTTGACGAACATTAAGTAATGATGTCGAATTTTCCGATTCATTCGGGCAAGCAACGGATGATCTGTTTTACAGGATCTAAGATTGTAAGCAGAAAAGGGAAAAAAACGCGCGGAGGGAACCATGATGAGCAAATTTATCGTCCGCGGAGGCAAGAGATTGACCGGAAGTGTCAAAGTCAGCGGCGCTAAAAATTCAGTTCTTCCGATCATCGCCGCCTCTCTCTTAGGGGAAGAAGGAGTAAGCACAATTATTGATGCGCCTCCTCTCGACGATGTGATGACAATTAACAAAGTACTGGAATCGCTAGGAGCGGAAGTACAATACCAGGATGAGGTAATTACCGTAAATGCAACGAAACTAACTTCGTGCGAGGCCCCTTACGAATGGGTTACGAAAATGCGGGCTTCCTTTTTAGTTATGGGTCCTTTGCTAACTCGGATGGGTTATACAAAAATATCTTTACCAGGCGGATGCGCCATTGGTACTCGCCCGATTGACCAGCATCTCAAAGGGTTTGAAGCGATGGGTGCAGAAATCAGTCTAGGTCAAGGTTATATAGAAGCACGTTCTAACGGCAAGCTGCGCGGAGCTAAGATTTATCTGGACGTAGCCAGTGTTGGCGCGACAGAGAATATCATGATGGCAGCTACACTTGCTGAAGGAACAACGACGATTGAGAATGCGGCAAAAGAGCCTGAGATCGTTGATCTAGCGAACTACCTCAATGGAATGGGAGCTAAAGTCCGCGGTGCGGGTACAGGCGTCATTCGTATTGATGGAGTTGACAAACTTCACGGCGTGAAGCACACCGTAATTCCTGACCGGATTGAAGCAGGTACGTATATGGCGGCTGCTGCTATTACAGGCGGCGACGTTTATGTCGAGGGAGCGATCTCGGATCACCTCGGTCCTGTCATCTCCAAGATGGAAGAAATGGGCGTAACGATTATTCCTGATGAGAATGGTGTTCGTGTGATTGCGGACGGCCCTCTCAAAGCTGTGGATGTCAAAACCTTACCATACCCAGGTTTCCCTACAGATATGCAGTCGCAAATGATGGCGCTCTTGCTTAAATCTGAAGGAACCAGTGTTGTAACGGAAACGGTGTTTGAGAATCGCTTTATGCATGTCGATGAGTTTAATCTGATGAATGCCGAAATTAAAGTAGAAGGTCGTTCTTCTATTATTACAGGCGGTGCTAAGCTGACCGGAGCCAAAGTTACATCGACGGACCTGCGTGCAGGGGCTGCTCTGATCTTGGCTGGCTTAATTGCTGACGGTACAACAGAAGTCGGTGGTGTACATCATATCGATCGTGGCTATGTTCATTTGGCTGAGAAGCTGAATGGCCTTGGTGCTGACATTTACCGTGTATCTGTGGAAGAGCCGAAGCTGGAGAACAAGGCAAGCGAGAAGAAGGCGGAAGAAACACCTCTCTTCAAAGTTCAATCCAGCTTAGCTTAAGGATAGTACAAATATATGCAACAGTGTGTTCGAACAGAGAACCAGGCTCCTAGCAGCCTTGGTTCTTTTTTTTATCTTTATCGTCTTCGAAGTAAGTTACTAAAAGCGTAATTCTACGAACTTGGTAGCTGCAAGGATGAGAGCCTGTGATCACTACTATTAGTAGCAGCTTCTAATATGAAGCAGTAACCATTCCTATATTGAGAATTTGAGATTGTTTATAATGACAGGCGGGAAGCGCGTTTGCGGGTTGGTTATGCTGTACATTCACTCTCTAATGATCTGCTAGTATCTTCATTTCGATTCTCTTATTTAGTTCTATCAGATGGTGGGGACTCATATGTATATTCTATGAAGTCTCTACGAGCCTTGGTTGAAACATGCAGGCAAATAGAACGGAGGGAAACGCGAAGATGAGCAAGATACGCAGCAATGCATCTTATAAGAAAGAACGAGTTCGCACTTATCGAAGAAGCCGGATCGTCCGAATCCCATGGCCAGATCCCCGTTCTGTTGATTCTAATTCGACAGAACAGGAAATGGCGGGGATTACTCCGTACATCATCTCAAAAAAGAAGCAGAACGAACCTGATCCCAACGCTGACTCTACATTAATAGATATCAACAGGATACAGAAAAAAGAAGAGAGCAAAATGCTAAAGAATCCGAATCATCAGATTACAGCTGCTGAGAAGTCGCCCGTCAAGCATGACTTCACTGAGAAGCATGCAGGACATCAATCAGGGAGCATGCAGACGGCCTCTGTCAGAAACAAGCTGCCTGAGGTGTTTTTCTTCGGTACGGCAGAGAAATCTGCGGCAGGATCGGAATCGGAGGCAGAGCAAGGAGGTAAGTTGCAGCCAGGGGTGGAGCCGCAGCCGGATCGTTCGCAGGCTGCTCACGAAGAGGACGGGCCGGCTCCCGCCACGGCCCGTTACGTCTGGCGCCGCGGCAGCAGCCCGCGGCGCCCTCCTCGGCGGCGCTTCGCACCTGCCGCCGGCCTCGCGGGGCTGGCCCTCACCGCACTGCTGATTCCAGCAGTGCTCGCTTGGCCCCGCGAGGGAACTCCGCCGCAGCCAGCGCCAGCGGCGGAGCAAACCGCGCCTCCCGCCGGCAGCAGCACCGGTGGGAAGGCGCCGCAGGAGTCAGCAGCTCCGCCGGCTGCCTCAGCGCCGGATACACCTGGATCGGCCGTTACGCAGCCGGCCCAGGTGTATCCCGAACCCATGGTGCGCGTCTACCTGAAGGAGACGGGCACCATTGATACGGTGACGCTGGAACAGTACGTCACCGGGGTGCTGGCGGCCGAAATGCCTTCGGACTTCGGCCTCGAGGCGTTGAAGGCGCAGGCCATTGCCGCGCGCACTTATATCGTGAAGCGTCTCGCCGCAGGCGATGCCAGCGGCGTTCCGGTCAGCGGCGCCGATGTCACGGATACCGTGGATCACCAGGTTTATCATCCGTACGGCGGTCTGGAGGACAAGTGGGCCGAGCTTGGCAAGCAAGAGGAATGGGCCAAGCTGGAGCAGGCTGTAAGGGAGAGCAAGGATTCGATTATGACATACAAAGGACAGCCGATTACGGCCTCCTTCTTCTCCACCAGCAATGGATACACAGAGAACTCCGAGGAAGTGTGGCAGGAGGCGGTTCCTTACCTTCGAAGCGTGGCCAGTCCATGGGATGCCAAGATTGCACCTGGATTCCAAGAGAGTGTGACGATGACACGTGTGGAATTTATGAATAAGCTGAATGTCATTCCGGATCCGGTACCGGTGTCTACGAATAACACAGGGGCCAAGCCTTTTATCGAAGTCATCTCTAAGACCGAGGGGAATCGGATCAAAGAGATTCGGGTAGGCAGCAAGATTTTCTCCGGACAAGATATAAGAGAGCTGCTAGGGCTCAGATCTAGTGAGTTCAAATGGTCTACCAAAGGAAATGAGATTACGATCACGACGATCGGCTACGGACATGGCGTAGGCATGAGCCAGTGGGGAGCAAACGGCATGGCCTTGGAAGGATATACAGCAACAGAGATTCTCAAACACTACTATACCGGGATATCGTTCGGACGAGCTTCTGAGCTCTTATATAACGAGAAATCCTGAACTCTCAAAAAATTTCATAAATATTTTAATAGGCGAGTATAAAAGAGTTGCGCCCGGTAACACTTGTTACTGAGGTGATAGAATATGAATGAACAAAACAAAAATCAGAACCAAGAAGATGCTCCAAAATCCAATCAAGGAGCACAAAGTTCACAACCTTCATCCTGGAAAAGGCTGTTGTCCAAACGGTGGGTATACCCGGCAGCTTACATTGCCGCAGCAGCTATTATACTAACTTTAGTGTGGGTCTACCAGGACACAACCAGACAATCTCTAGTGAATGAGACCGTAAATGAGGTTTCAGAAACAGGAGAATCGGTTCCTACCACTGGAGTGAATCTAGAAGAAGAGCCTGCTAGCAGCGGTGAAGGAGAAGGTACAGCCGAGAATCTCGCATGGCCGGTTGCAAGCCCAGCTGATGTAAGTGTCGTGAAGCCTTTCTATGATTCAGAAGCATCGAGTGAAGAAAAAGCAAGTGCATTGCTAGAGTATGACCAAACGTTTTTTGCCAATGTCGGTATTGACCTCGCAAGAGCAGATGATCAGAGCTTTGAAGTCAAAGCAGCAATGAGCGGTACGGTAACTCGTGTTGAAACACATCCGTTAAACGGAATGGTCGTTGAAATTACACATGACAACGATTTGAAGACGGTATACCAAAGCTTGTCTAACGTAACAGTGAAACAGGATGACAAGGTTAAACAAGGTGATATCATTGCCTCATCCGGAACCAGCGAGCTGAAGAAGGATCTTGGCAATCACGTACACTTTGAAGTGTTCGAAGCAGGAAAACCGGTTAATCCAGAACAGTACCTGCCACAAAAATAAGAAAAGTTCTATCTTTAATAAAGCAGCGGGGAAACCCGCTGTTTTTTCTTTTTTGCCGCTTAAATCGCGGAAATGGACAAACCTGTGGATAATGAAAATGAAAATAAATCCATCCGCCGAAGCTTGTCACCCTTTGAAACCGTGAATATCTAGGCACGCCCCTCATATAATGTACCAAACTATCCACAGTAGGGAGGCGGGAGCGTGCACGATTACATCAAGGAACGGACCATTAAGATTGGACGCTGCATCGTTGAGACGAGGCATACGGTCCGGACGATCGCCAAAGAATTTGGCGTTTCAAAGAGCACGGTGCATAAGGATTTGACCGAACGGCTGCCGGAAATCAACCCTGATCTTGCCGATCAGGTAAAGCACATTCTGGAGTATCATAAATCCATCCGTCATTTGCGGGGAGGAGAAGCCACCAAGATCAAATATAAGAAATCGAGCGGCAAAAAACGGGAGGTGCTCGCCTCCAGCAAATCTTGAGATCACCCTGCTTAAGATAGGACCAGAAGCATACAAATGCATTGAATACCTCCCCTGAAGTATGATATGTTAAAAGATGGGATTACGTCGAAATATGACTAGTATACGATTGAACTTTCACATAAAGTTGCTGTCTTTTGTCGAACAATAGCTATATGAGGGATTAAGCATTCATTTGGATCATTCGAGTGGTGCAAGATTCGATATGCAGCAAACAACGTATTTTCATGAGGATTTTGCATAAATCCATTCGTTAACCCTTCAACTTATGCAAAATCCCGGACCTATAAAATATCACTTTGGGGGCTCTTTTATATGTTTAGCAAGGATATCGGCATTGATCTTGGCACAGCAAATGTGCTTATTCACGTGAAAGGAAGCGGAGTTGTGCTTGACGAGCCTTCTGTCGTTACGATTGAGAGCGGGTCCAAGAGAGTCCTCGCCGTTGGAGAAGAAGCAAGACGCATGGTGGGGCGCACACCTGGGAACATCGTGGCCATCCGGCCTTTGCGTGACGGGGTCATTGCTGATTTTGATATTACCGAAACGATGCTTAAATATTTCATCCATCGGGTTGGCGGCAAGAATTGGTACAGCCGTCCCCGTATTTTAATATGTGCACCAACCAATATCACTTCTGTAGAACAGAAGGCAATTCGTGAAGCGGCAGAACGCAGTGGGGCGAAGGAAGTATTTCTGGAGGAGGAGCCCAAAGCAGCAGCCATTGGCGCAGGCATGAACATCTATGAGCCGAGCGGAAATATGGTCGTCGATATTGGCGGGGGGACAACGGATGTTGCTGTGCTGTCCATGGGTGAGATTGTTACCTCTTCTTCTATTAAAATGGCGGGGGACAAGTTTGACGAAGCGATACTGAAGTATATCAAAAATAAGTACAAGCTCCTGATCGGAGAACGGACGGCAGAGCATATTAAGATGATGATCGGTACGGTACATCCGAATGGGGAGCAGGCGGAGCTCGATATTCGCGGACGGGACATGGTCAGCGGCTTGCCGAAGACGATTATGGTTACATCAGGTGAGGTTCAGGAGGCATTGTCCGACCCTGTAGAATGGATTGTCGCCTCTGCCAAATCGGTACTGGAGCAGACTCCGCCTGAACTGGCAGCGGATATCATTGATCGTGGAGTGATTTTGACCGGTGGAGGTGCACTGCTTAAAGGATTGGACGAGCTGCTCGCGGAAGAGCTCAGAGTTCCGGTTCTGGTGGCGGAGGATCCGATGCACTGTGTCGTCAAGGGGACGGGCCTGATGCTCAATCATTTGGATCGTTCCCTTAAGAAAAAGTTCTAATCTGCCGATATAGCAATAAGCAGTACATAAATTAAATTGAGAACTTATCAAACAGCTGGTCTTTAGATGATATATACAAATATGCTGACAGCATGAAGGAGGAGTAAGGTTGATTCGAGGTCTTTATACAGCGGCAGCCGGAATGGTAGCCCAGCAGCGCAGACATGATACCGTGACGCAAAATATCGCCAACTTGAATACAACAGGATACAAGCAGGTGGAGAGCGTGAACCGTTCTTTTCCTGAAATGCTCTTGGAGCGGACAGGAGATGCTTCCTCACCCGGTAATAAGAAGGTAGGTCTGCTCAACACAGGCGTATATGCGGAGGAGAGCTTGTATTCGAATATCCAAGGAGCACTCACGCCAATGGAGAATAATATGGATTTTGCGCTGTATTCCGATCTGAATGTGATGGACCCGAATACAGGCCAGGCCGTACCTTTTGATGCGTCAGGTAAATATATTAGCGATAACGGCAGCGTTATCTATCAGCCGCAGGCTTTTTTCACCGTCCAGGACAGTGAAGGCAATGTTAAATATACACGGAATGGTGAATTTAGTGTGGATGCTGAAGGCAGGCTTCTTAGTGCAACCGGCTACGAAGTGCTGTCAGATAATGGCGAGCCGATTGTGTTGACAGGATCCGTAAATCAATTTAAAGTGGACGAGCAAGGACGTCTGGTGAATGCCGTGAACGGCACCCCTGCTGGGCTTAGTCTAGGAATTTCCATTATTGATCAGCCTCACCAGCTTGTCAGAGAAGGTAATGGTAACTTTGCACTGGATCCTTCAGGTGAAGGAGCGGTAAGGCAGCTGGCAGAAGAGGATAATGTACAGGTTCAGCAAGGATTTCTGGAGCAGTCTACGGTGGATGCATCTCAGTCTATGGTTGATATGATGGCGGCGCTGCGACTGTATGAAGCCAATCAGAAGGTAATACAATTTTATGATAAAAGCCTGGAAAAGGCTGTGAATGAGATTGGCCGTGTCTAAATCGATGTGGCTAGAGCTTTACATATCTCTTAAGTTTGGGGGGATAATTTATGAATAATTCGATGATAAGTGCACTCGTATCTATGCAAAGTCTGCAGCAGCGCCTGAATGTAATTGCCGATAACGTGGCGAATGTGGATACGGTGGGATATAAGAGCAAACAGGCTTCTTTTGAAGATGTACTGACCACGTTTCAGGAGCAGGCTTCACCACTGAACCGGGATGGCCGTGCTACGCCGCTGGGCTTTACGCAGGGCTATGGCATTCAGATGGTTTCACTTGCGCAGGATATGACGCAGGGCGAAATGAATGCAACAGGCAATCCGACCGATCTGGCTATTGAAGGCAATGCACTGTTCGCAGTTGACGTGAACGGAGAGAAGGCCTGGACCCGTGCAGGGAATTTTCAATTTGTACCCGACCCGGCAGATCAAGACCGGATGAGACTTGTTACTGCTGAAGGGTATGCTGTACTCGGCAGAGACGGAGAAGGGATTACCGCACCGGTGAATTCATCTGCTGCTGTGGATGCAAGCGGGAATTTGCTGGTCCGTATAGGTAACTCACCTAACGCAGCGATTGCAGGTCAGCTGCAATTTGTTGAGCCGATGAGACCGGAGGGGCTCTCTGCAAGCGCGGACAACCTCTATGCACTAGCACCGGGTGCGACGGAAGCAGAGGTCTTTGGAGAGAATGCAGCGGCTCGTGTTCCTGCGGGTGCCTCCATTCGTTCCGGTTACCTGGAGACTTCGAATGTGGATCTGACCGCGGAGATGACCAAGATGCTGGAGGTACAGCGCACATACCAGCTGGCTGCGCGTGCACTCAGCTCCAGTGATACGATGCTAAATCTCGCGAATAATATGAGGGCATAGGTGAACGTAATGACTCAAGAAGATACAGCTGTGGTGAAGAAGAAAGGATCCGGGAAGAAGGTCCTGCGCTGGTTGCTCATCCCTATGCTGCTCATTCTGGCACTTGTCGGCGGTATGATTGCGGGTTATGTCGTCGTTGGCGGGCAGGATATCGGCTCAGCCTTTGATTATCGTACCTGGAAGCATATTTTTGATCTGGTATTTGCACCATAGACGGTTAACATTTAAAATACGGGAAGCTCCTGTTTAGCAGGAGTTTTCTTTTTGTTCCCGAAAAATGTATAATGATGGGGGACTTTGTGCGTAAAGCAAGTGCTCCATTTAACAACAACAAAAAAGGGCTTCTCTATAGCAGGGCAAGCAGCCCATAAGGCTGTTTACGGTTCTGCAAGCGGTAGAGAAACCCCTTATCTTAACCTTCACTACTGCAGATGATGAAGGATAAGAATAGTTTTGACGAGAAGCTGAGATGTTATGCATAGAATGGAAGGAGTTTTACCAAAGAATGCTGGATATTAATCAAATTCAAGAGATTATTCCACACCGTCCTCCGTTTTTGCTGGTGGACAAGATCGTGGAGATGGAAGAGGGCAAGCGTGCCGTTGGCATCAAGAATGTGACCATGAACGAACCGTTTTTTACAGGCCACTTTCCTGGTTATCCGGTGATGCCGGGTGTGCTGATTACCGAAGCACTGGCTCAGGTCGGAGCGGTTGCCATTCTTAACGTCGAGGCCAACAAGGGCAAGATCGGATTTTTGGCTGGACTGGATAATTTCCGTTTCCGCGGACAAGTTGTGCCTGGCGATACGCTGGAGCTTGAGGTGGAGATTACCCGTCTGAAGGGCTCCATTGGCAAGGGAAAAGCAACGGCTCGGGTGGAAGGCAAAGTGGTTGCTGAAGGCGAAATCATGTTTGCGTTATCAGATCCTAGGTAAATTGGTTAATGATTATATAGTAATAGCAGCTCTAATGGTTGTACTTACTGGATAAACACATAGAGAAAATAATGATCATGGCCGGAGGGAGAAATGATGGTAATGTTAAGTGAAACAGCAGAACGCAGTTTGAATCAATGGCTCGCGGATCCTTCAATCGATGAGGAGACGAAGCAGGAGCTTAAAGAGCTCTCGAATGACACTACAGAATTGGAGGACCGCTTCTACCGAGAGCTTGAATTTGGTACAGGGGGTCTCCGTGGTGTCATTGGAGCCGGAAGCAACCGCATGAACCGATATACGGTTGGTAAAGCGACGCAAGGATTTGCCAAATATATTCTTGAACAGCATCAAGGCGAAGGTCAGCCTTCTGTGGTCATTGCACATGATTCACGTCACTTCTCACCTGAATTTGCCCTGGAGGCTGCGCTGGTGCTTGCAGCGAATGGGATTGTTGCTAAATTGTATCCATCACTGCGCCCTACGCCGCAGCTGTCTTTTAGCGTAAGACATCTTGCTGCAACGGGCGGTATTGTCGTAACAGCGAGCCACAATCCGCCGGAATATAACGGCTATAAAGTGTACAATGCCTCAGGTGGACAGCTGGTACCGGACGAAGCAGAACGTGTCATCAGCTACATACAGGAGATTTCCTCACTTCGTGAAGTGAAGAAGCTGAGCCAGGCTGAAGCCGAGGCTGAAGGACTGTTGGTATGGCTTGGCGAAGCGGAGGATGAAGCGTTTATTGAAACGGTTGCTTCCGTAAGCTTGAACCGTGATCGCATCGCTTCCGAATATGCGAAGGATTTCAACATTGTATTCACGCCGCTGCACGGGACAGGCCATCATCCGGTTCGTCAGGTGCTGGAGCGGATCGGGTTTACGAACCTGCATATTGTACCTGAGCAGGCAGAGCCGGATGCCGAGTTCTCAACGGTGAAATCTCCAAACCCGGAGGAGCGTGAAGCCTTCACCCTGGCGATTGAGCTTGGAGAACAAGTTGGAGCGGATATTCTGATTGGTACCGACCCCGATGCAGATCGGATGGGAGCGGTTGTGAAGGATAAGAACAAAAAATACTTCGTACTGTCCGGCAATCAATCCGGCGCGATTATGACCCATTACCTGCTCAGTCAGATGAAGGAGCGGGGAGAGCTGCCTTCGAACGGTGCGGTCGTCAAGACGATTGTAACGAGTGAGATGGGGGCGGTAATTGCCGAGCATTACGGTGCACAGGTGTTTAATACACTGACCGGATTCAAATATATCGGTGAGAAGATGGATGCTTTTGAAGCGACGGGCAGCCATACGTATCTGTTCGGCTATGAAGAGAGCTACGGCTATCTTGCCGGCAATTATGCGAGAGATAAGGATGCAGTCCTTGCAGCGATGCTGATCTGTGAAGCGGCGGCTTATTACAAAGCCCAGGGCAAGACGCTGTACGATGTACTGCAGGAGCTGTACGAGCAGTTCGGCTACTTCCTTGAAGCACTGCAATCGAGAACCTTGAAAGGGAAAGACGGCGTAGCGCAAATCCAGTCCAAAATGACAGATTGGCGTACATCCCCGCCTGATGAGGTTGCAGGCATCAGAGTGACAGAGATGCAGGATTACTCCAAAGGCCTGAACGGCCTGCCAAAAGAAAATGTACTGAAATTCATCCTTGAGGATGGATCCTGGTTCTGTCTACGTCCATCAGGGACGGAGCCGAAGATTAAGGTTTATTTTGCGGTACAGGGTACTTCTTATGAAGATGCACAAGCACGGATTGATCGTTTGATTGAAGCTGTCATGGCACGTGTGGATGCATAAGTTCAAGGAGTTAACGAGTTAACATAAGCAAGACTTAATTGTAGAGAGCCTTTCCGCACCGTTACGGGTTGTTTGGCGGAAAGGCTCTTCCTATGTCAGCAGATTGTAAGTTTGAATGAGAAGGAGAATTTTTTGGTTCCTTAGGGCATGATATGGAATGTATAAAAATAGGAGGTCATTTTTCAACCCTATACACTTATTACCCTCCATCGTAACGATGTATCATGCGATTATAGAAATGGATCAACTTTATTTTCTTCAGCTGAATTCATTCCCTTTATTTCTACCGTCTCTATTCATTATCTTTAATTTATTTTGTTTAGGAGGTACTTTTTGTGCGTCAAAAATGGCAGTATTGGAACACCGTATCCCGAAAATGGCTCTGGATCCTTGTTATCATCGGACTCGTTGCCTCGATTCCCATCATTGCGGATCGTGTGAAGACTGAATCAAGCGCGAAGAACGTGGAGCTTGCGTTCGATTATCGGGATCTTGTCGAAGTCGCAGCTTATCAGGTGCACCCACAGGATTTTATTGACCAGAAGCTGACTGAGCTGAAGGATGCGGGTGTCATCACGATGGCAGTATACGAGAGCACACTGGAAGAATTCCGCAAGTCAGAGAGAATTACAATCTATGACAGTGTACAAGCGGCCAACCTGACAGGCCAAATCCCACCGGTTAATGAGAACTATACGTATATTCTCTTCACATCGGATGAGAGCCGGGAGGTGTTGTCTCCAATTATCGAGGATACCTTCGAAAGACTCGATATTCCCGTGAATCCATGGACCTATTTGAATGAACAAGGACTGGTTCTTCAGACGCCGACCGAAAATGCGAAGCTGAAGCCGATGCTTCCTGATCCTATTGCGATGGCGGACCTCCATGAGCGTGGCTTTAACATTATGCCTCGTCTGGGAGATGCACTGCCGTATGATCAAGAAGCAGCTGCTGCGATGATGGAGACCTTTGAGCAATATGGTGTATCGCGGATCTTGTTTGATGGTGATAAAGTTAAGGGCTATAACGATAATGAAGACATGAAGAGTCTGTCTGCCTTTGCAGAACTAATGAACAAGCATGGGATCGGGCTTGCTGCCATCGAGAATCTGAAGAAGCCTCAGAGCGGATTCAGCACGCTTGCCTACCTGACGGATTATAATGTCACTCGTCTATATTCGCTCAGTGAATCGGATGCGAATCTGGATGTGAACGTGATCTCAGATCGATTCGCACTGGCAACGAAGGATCGGAACATCCGAATGCTGTACCTGAATGCCGCTCCGGCAAGAAGTGCACTTACGGCCCAAGTAACGGATCCTTTGGATAACCTGATGGATGCATTAGGTGAAGAAGGAAATGCGGTTCAGCGAATGGAAGACAACGGTTTTGTCATGGGCAAGGCAGAGCCATTTAATGTTGCAGAAACAGGCGGTGAGAGATACTTTAAGGCCGTCGTCGTTGTCGGCAGCGTGGCGATGATTGCGCTGATGATATCCTACTTTATTCCGTTCCTGACCTTGCCGGCCTTTATTCTCGGACTGATTGGAAGTGCTGGACTGTTCCTACTGAGACCCACTCTGCTTGAACAAGCGTTGGCTCTCTTGGCTGCGATCAGTGCACCAACCGTTGCGATGATCCTTGCGGTAAGAAAGATCAATGCTGCACAGGTGAGGACGCCTGACTTATCGGTGAAGAGCCGGTTATCGAAGAGCATCCTGCTGTATGTATGGACATCCATTCTGTCCTTCGTTGGTGTTCCGTTCATGGTTGCACTGCTTAACAACATTACGTATTCACTCGTCATCGATCAATTTAGAGGCGTAAGCATACTGTACTCCGGACCTGTTTTGCTCGTAGCTATCTATGTATTTTTCTACCTGAAGTCGATGTCAGTCGCTTCAATTCGCCAATTGCTGAACCGGCCGATCACGATTTTGATGATAGTGGCAGTGGGTATTGTCGGTGTGGTAGGCTATTACTATATGACTCGAACTGGGAACGCCGGAACGGTACTGCCGTTTGAAGCACAGCTGCGTACTTTCCTTGAGAATACGTTCGGCGTACGTCCGCGTAACAAGGAATTCCTGCTGGGCCATCCGATGTTCGTTGTAGGAGCATTTATTGCTCTTAAATATCGTCATGGGATTTACTTGCTAATTATTGCAGCCATTGCACAGCTATCTATGGTGGGCACATTCGCTCACATTCATACACCGGTGCATCTATCGCTAATTCGCGGACTGATTGGCCTCGGACTGGGACTGATTGTTGGACTGATTGCAATACTGGTGTGGCAAGTTCTGGAAGGATGTTGGAAAAAATGGTCACCAATACTACTAAGAAAATAGTTATCTCAGGTTATTACGGCTTTCGAAACAGCGGCGATGAAGCTGTACTTAAGTCGATCCTCACGGCACTCGCGGAACAGAGTCAGCGTACGTCGATTGAAATCGAGCCTATCGTCTTATCAGGCGATCCTGAATGGACACAGCAGACATATGGGGTGAGATCTGTACATCGGATGAAGCTTGGAGAAGTTCGACGCGCAATTAAGGAGAGCGACGGCCTGATCAGCGGAGGCGGCAGCTTGCTGCAGGATGCTACCGGCTGGAAGTCCATTCCTTATTATTTGGGGATTCTTAAGCTGGCACAGAATATGAAGAAGCCAACGTTTATTTATGCGCAGGGCGTAGGGCCTGTACACCGGAAGATTTTTCACCCGATGATCCGTGGTGTCTTTAAGCACTGTGAATATATTTCCGTACGTGATGAGGATTCAGCCAAGCTCATTCAGAGCTATGGAATTCAGTGGAATGATGTCAAAGTCGTGCCTGACCCTGTCATGGGACTGCCTCTGCCGGATGAATCTAAGGTGAAGAAGGCTGCTACGTATGGTGGGGGAAGCGCTAGAAGAACAACACCAAAGCAGGAAGAGGAAGAACTGCCTGTGATCGGGGTCTCGGTTCGTTTCTGGGACAAGGAGAGAAGAGAACTGGATGCCATCGCCGAAGGGCTGAAGAAGCTGGCGGAGCAGCGCAAGGTTCATATCCGTCTGCTTCCGTTCCATCTTCCTACGGATGAGGAAGCCTCCGCTTATGTGAAGAAGAAGATCGGACATTTGAATGGGACAGGCAGCAAGGTGAGTACCTGTTCCCAGCAGACCGATCCGCAGATGATGCTGCTGGAGGTATCCCGCTGTAAGCTCCTCCTCGGGATGCGTCTGCACAGTCTGATCTATGCTGCATCACAGCGAGTACCGCTCGCAGGTGTATCTTATGATCCGAAGATTGATGCATTTCTGCAGCGTCTGCACAGTGAGCCTGTCGGCAGCACCGATTCGCTGGATGCAGACAAGCTTCTGGCTACACTTAAGGACATGCTGGATTCTCATGCAGAATGGCTTGCTGACAAGGAAGAGGCGATCGCTGCCCTGAAAGAGCAAGCTCAGGAGCCTGCAGCTCACATTCTAAAATTTCTTAGCGGCAAAGGATGATTGAACGTCATGACAGAGCGTAAGGAAGAGGTGCCGGTGGTACCGACAGATGGTGTACAGTCAAGCGTGCCAACAGAAAAGGCAGGTTCAACTCAGGTAAATGAGGGATCTGTGTCAACGGCATCAAGAGCATCAACAGCAAGTACAGTCTCGACAGCAGCAACAGAGCCGAACGCACGTACAGTGCCAACGGTGCCGATCTTCGGTATTCCTTTTTCGCGAATGAACATGAAGGACACCGTGGCTTATTTAACAGAAACGATTCAAGCAGGCAAGCCGCATCAGATCATTACTGGGAATCCCATTATGGTTATGGCTGCACTGAATGACCCAAAATATATGGAAATTATGAAATCCGCTGAACTGATCGTTCCCGATGGGACCGGCGTGGTTTGGGCAGCTGAATACTGCGGTGTTCCTGTAGCCGAGCGTGTCGCCGGATTTGATCTGTTACATGAACTCATGCGTGTTGGTGAATCCTATCAGTGGAGAGTGTTTTTGCTCGGTTCTACAGGAGAAGTGATTCAAGAGACAGCAAGCAGGTTACAAGAGCAATATCCTGGCATCGTGGTGTGCGGATATCGCGATGGCTTCTTCGGTGAGTCCGAGGATCCGGAAGTCATTGAGCAGATTCGTGCAGCTGAGCCGCACCTGCTGTTTGTAGCACGTGGCGCGGATACCCAGGAGCCATGGATCGGTAAATATAAGGAGCAGCTTGGCGTTCCACTCATGATGGGCGTGGGCGGCAGCTTCGATATTATTTCCGGCAGATCCAAGCGAGCGCCAGTTGTATTCCAGAAGCTCAGAGCAGAATGGCTGTACCGGCTGCTCAAGGAACCGAAGCGAGCCAAGCGAATGCTTGCCTTGCCGCAGTTCGTATTGAAAGTGAAACGAGAGAAAGAAAATGTGACGAAAACAGTGTAAACAGCGTGTAAATACAGGAAGATCTGTTAAAAACAATGCTTTTTGCTAGAAAAAAAGAATAGTAATTCAGAGGTCAAGAGAGTATAATGCTGTTCAGTTGGGTCATGGACAGATTTGTGAAGGATTCTTTGTTTTTAAAAATTGGGGGTTGAATGAACAAATGTTAGAGTTCTATATCTTGGGATTTATCGTGGCTCTTGGACTTGCGGTTGGATTGACGCCTCTTGTGAAGAAGTTTGCGGTAAATGTAGGAGCTGTTGATGTGCCTGATGCACGCAAGGTTCATACCAAGATTATGCCTAGACTCGGTGGTCTCGGTATTTTTCTTGCTTTTATGGTCACGATGCTGGCGCTACTTCCGTTTGTTTCGGAATACTTCACTGCAAGAGATTCCCGATTCATCCAAGCCTTTATGATTGGCGGTACAATGATTGCCCTGATTGGTGCGCTAGATGATCGGTTCCAATTGTCGGCCAAGGTCAAATTTTTAGCTCAGATTATTACGGCGTGTGTCGTTGTGTTCGGATTTCAGATCCGTATAGATTTTGTAAATATTCCTTTTGCTGATGCTTACTCATCACTCGAACTATGGATTTCGATTCCACTTACGATCTTCTGGATTGTGGGTGTGACGAATGCGATTAACTTGATCGACGGACTCGACGGTCTTGCCGCGGGTGTGTCTGCCATTGCGATTGGTACGATTGCGGTCATGTCCTTTATTATGGGGAATTTCACGACTGCACTCATCTGTCTTGTGCTGCTTGGCAGCATTATCGGATTCTTGTTCTTTAACTTTCATCCGGCCAAGATCTTCATGGGAGATACAGGATCACTGTTCCTAGGCTTCAGTCTTGCGATGCTCTCGCTTCTTGGATTTAAGCAGATTGCTGTCGTATCCCTGATCACACCGCTGATCATTATCGCTGTACCATTATCTGATACGCTCTTTGCGATTCTTCGCCGCTTCCTGAACAAGAAGCCGATATTCGCACCGGATAAAGGTCACTTGCATCACCGTCTACGTGAGCTTGGTTTCAGTCACCGTCAAACGGTGCTTATCATTTACGGCATTGCCGCATTCTTCGGCGTACTTGCCGTGATCCAGTCTTCTGCAGCAATGCATGAAGCCAACTGGGTTACGTTTGTGGTGATCTGTGTCATGATGTTCTTCCTGCAGATCGGTGCAGAAGTCATCGGTTTGATTGATAAAACCAAACGTCCGCTGATCAACTTCTTCATGAAGCTGAGAGTGAAGGCATCCGAGTCTCGTACGAAATCTTAAATGAAATGAACAGTTATTATATAATCTATAATTTAAACCTTTGAACTACTATTAACCAGCCTTGTTCCTGTTTAGGGAATAAGGCTTTTTTTGTTGAAACTTCTTCATATTTAAGGAGGCCTGTCCGATATAAGAGGTAACTAATTTTAAAGGAGAGATTATATGCAGCGCATCAAACGGCCGATGGTATGGCTGCTGTTAGTAACACTTATTGTTTCACTGTTCCCCCCAGGTTTGGTTAATAAGGCAGAGGCAGCTGATAATGTATCTACGAGTTATTTTGCTCCGGATATCGAGACTCTAAAGAACACAGTTCAGTTGAAGCTCGAAGGAACGGATAAATTACTGAGTAGAGAGAATGCATATAAAGTAACAGAGAAAATGCTGACAGCAACGGGTACGTACACCAAAGTTACAGGCTCTACACTCAGTGCCAGCATTCAGCAACTAACATGGGATCCACTTACTTCGAAGTGGACACGTGATACTTCCAAAGTAACTCCAGGTACCATCCAGCTTGATCTGGACAGTCCGGAGAATCGTTTTACTTCTACACTTACACTGTATCCAGGCATGAATGAAATTACTTTCTCTGGAACACAAGGCAATATGACTCGGTCAGAGAGCTTCTATGTATTGTTTGACCAGGTTCCATATGTAGAGAGCCTAAGTGTACTAGGGTTGTCCCAACCAGTAACCTTGAACGAGGGAACTCAGGTGGTTATCCCGAGAAAGGATATTACCCTTCAAGGTAAAATACAAAATGCGACGAGAGCAACGGTAGCACTGAATGGCGGATCAGCACTAGCGACGACGTTATTGTCAGATGGAACGTTCTACTCTCCACAACTATCACTAAATCCAGGACTGAACAGTATCGTTCTTGTTATTGAGAATGGTTCAGATCGGATTACGGTAAATCATTCGTTGTATTATTTTGATACTAGCAATCCGATTGTTTCTATGTACTTGGCAGATTCAAGTCTTAATGCAAATAATCTATTAACAGGAACACCGACATGGACAGGAGCGGAAGATACAGCGACATTGTATGTACAGGCTTTGGTTCCCGATGAAGGAGATGCTGTGAGTAAGTCAATCAAGCTAAATGGCCTTGATGTAACTCCCGTATATTTCTCTTCCCTGTCACTAGACAGCTCAGGCAAGCTGGTCACTGCAGGCAATAGCGATGTTGTCATTCAAGGTGTTGAAGGAGCGACCTCCGCTTACCGATTAATTACTTTTGCAATTCAGAACTTTCCTTTTCTTGATGATGCAAATGGAACGACAGCAAGAAGTCAAAGACACTCCTTAAATATCACTTACGGCTCGACAATGGTAAACAAGGCGGCTAATTTCAATTTTGCTCAAGGAGAAGTTGTAATCAGTCAGCTGTATCACTTGAACGGCTACACGGTTGGTACAGATGGTAAGGCTACTTATTCCAAACAGAATCTCAACGGAGCAAATGTGGATTCTAGTGATTTCTACATTTCCGTTAAGACAAATTCTCCTGTTGCTACACCTAGCTCTTTATCAGCTAAATATTTGCCTGTGGGCAGCAATATGACGATCAATTATGTAGGTCCGGTGGAAGGTTCAACTACCGAGTATATTTATAGAATTTCTGGCTTCCAAAACGGGAATCAAACTGTTCGCTTCCAATACACTGGTTCCTCCCAGTATAAGGACGCGGTCATTTCATTTGTCTCCAAGACTTACATTTATGTCTCCAACCTGACGGACGGACAGACGGTGACCATTGATTCGAATGAGACAACGAACCTGCAGGTTTCTGGGGAGTACATCGGGTTTGATCTTAGCAGTACGGCTTTCAAAGGAGAAGTATTCGTAAACGGAACAACTCCAGCCAGTGTTGGAACTACATGGCTGACCAATGGGAAGTTTAATTTGAATCTGCAGGTCAATGCTGACACAGGACCTTTATATTATGGTGAGAACCGAATTGTATTTACCGGAACTGTAGCAGATGATAACAACCAGTACCGAGTTGTACGAAAAGAAATCCGGGTCTATATTCTGGACGAGAATATTTCAAACATTGATAAATTTCAGCCAGCTGTAGGCAATAATAGAGTTACTTTCCCGCTGGAATATACAGATAATGAACAATGGGCAAAGATTTTTAACCTGACTCCTGATTTCATTTATAATGGCGGTACGTATACAACAAGTCTTCAGCAGCATGATATCGTCATTCGTGGTAATGGAGCATCCAAGGTAAACTTGAATTTGGGATCGCAAAATTTATTCTCACTAGATGTCACAGATACAGTAATCAAGCAGACAAACGAATTTACTTATAATAATAAGACTTATGCATACGAGTACTTTGGCAGCACGGCTGAATTTGTGATCCGTGTGCAGAACTTGCCTGCCGAAACGCCTGGAACTTATGTATATAATCTTGAATTGATTAATAGTACAGGTGCGAAGACAAGTCAGCAGCTCCAGCTAGTTCGTGAGGTTAAGCCTTATCGATTGCTAGCACCACAGCCAACGGTTGATGGAGCATATGTTGTGAACAAGAACTTTGTTCGCTTTGATATTGAAGCTGAAGGTGCCACTGAAGTATTGATTGATGGAGAGCCAGCTGTAAAGAGAACAGATCTAGGTGATGATCGTTTCTTGTATGATTATGTAGGTCTCAAGCAAGACAGAGCTAATGATATTGATATTGAGATTGTACGTGGAAGTACAACACTTGAAGATACGATATCGGTGTATTACACAGGTGCAGTAGCTGTAGATTCCCAGTACATGGCTCCTAAAGTAGCTAATAAATACAGTGTATTTAACAAAAGCTTAGAGCTTGAGTTTCCAAAGGGAACCATTATGCAATCGACGGATACAAGAGGAATTAACAAATACTATCCTACAACACAGCTGCTATTCGGTCTCGCAGATCCAAAAGACGGTGTAGTGGAACGTAGAAATGATTATGGTAACATTATCGGTTTCCCGAATAACGGTCTTTCTGCGGATGAAACAGGATTGCCGGTATGGGATATTCCGGATGAGTACTTCTTGCGATTCGGATCTTCCTCTGGAGATAAACAGAACTTTACGACGATCTCTAATGTTTACTGGATCAGTGGAGGACTCGGGGAACGTGGAACATTAGGTTCTGCAGATTACTTGCCGCCTACAAATGGACTTGCACCATATTCAATTGAAGGTTTGTATGGTGATCCGACAATTGCAGCTGAACGTGAGGTTACTCCATCCCAGCGTGGTGAACTGACACTTACTTATAACAGTAGCGTGGTTGATGAAGTGGGTTCCACAATCACCGTATTTAAATATACATCTGATCGTGAGTGGGTAAATGTAGGCGGTATTGTTAATGCGAAGAACCATACAATTACTATTCCCTTTGATGAGTTTGGCTATTATGTGGTTATGAAGCTTAGTCGCAGTTATACAGATATTACGAATCATAGCTGGGCCCGAAACGTTTTGAACGCGATGTATTCTAAAGGCTTGATGGAGAATATCCGATTTGATCAGTTTGGTACTGACGATCGCACATCACGCGGTGAATTCGCTACATTGCTCGTTAAGGGTATGAATCTGCCTCTGAACTACGACAATAATCAAACATTCGTGGATCTGGTGCCTGGAGCACGAAGCGAAACATGGGATTATGAGCATATTGAAACAGCAGCAAGAGCAGGAATTGTAACGGGATTAACGGAAGGCGTATTTGCACCGAGCCAGCCTCTGACTCGTGAGCAAGCGGCTGTCATGATCGCCCGCGCAATGAAGCTCAAACTAGCTGCTAATGACAGCAAGCTTACGGACAATCTTGCGAAGCTGTATGTGGATTCCGGCAGTATTAACTATTATGCGAAGCCTGCAGTCCTTGCAGTAAACAAAGCAAAGATTATGACAGGGAATGCAATTACGGTTGCAGGACAGAGTAAACAGCAGTACAGTTTTAATCCGCAGGGCTTCCTGACACGTGCAGAAGCAGCGAAAATCGCTGTGGAGCTGTTCAAAAAGAGTAATAAACTTTTTCCAAATAATTTAAGCTAAAATCGTTTAACAGAGATAGAACTGCTCCTCTGAGGGGCAGTTCTATTCTATTTATTGAAAGCTTCATTAACTAGATTTTGTAATTTAATAGATAATAAGATACAATAGCGTAAAATACACATTTTGCTAAAGGGTGAAGGTATCTGATGAAAGCAATCTATTCGAAAGCTCAGCTTGGCTACATGAAGGCAAAGACACAGTTTGAGAAACAAGCGGCGATTCTGGAAGTAGAGATTGAGAAGGCACGCAAGACTCAGGAGATCTCGCAGGAAGTTATGGAAGGTCTTGTTATGAAGACTGGATTCCACGATGCATATAATAATTTGATGGCAGCAGAGAATGAACTTATTGAATGGTCCCATGTTACGATCAAGCACGAGAAGACATACCGTGATAATAAGAAACCGATCGAGGATATGTACGAGAATTTGAATACCGACCCTAAGCTGCGTGCTCGCATCATCGAGCTGGCAATGAAGATTAAGTAAACAACTGGATAATGTAGAAGATGAAGGTGCCGAGATTCGGCACCTTTTTTGTATGTTTTTCATTCGCTTTGTTGCGATTTCTATATCTTTTGAGGTAATTCCGAATTTTATTTGGATTGTTACATAAATTGAAGGATAATCTAAAATTGTTTATGGCTACATATAACTTAGAGTTGACGCGCTATTCATTATCAATTATTTGGAACCGATATAGAATATTGAAGGATCAATCCCATGATTTTAAAATTAGTGGAAAATTTTTTTTGAAACTTCGCAACTTTTTAGAAACTACTGCGTTTAAGATGTAGAGCCAAACACGATGGAGGATTTTAGGAAAGAGATTCGTGGAGAATTTTGTCTATTTATTAGAAAAATTTTCTTTACGTCTTCCGAACCACATTGTATAATACGATAGGTAGGATTAGGAAACTACTCTATTTTTTCTTACCCTGGCTTATATTTACTAGTTTCTGTGATCTATCACAGACATCATTTTATATGGATTTACTTGCTCAACTCTGGAAAGGGGGTGTATCGGCTAATGAGTAACACGGGCAACCCATTTACTAGTACTAGCAATCATAAAGAAAATAATCATGTGATGATTTCTCGAGGAGGAGAAAAAAAGGTTATGAAGAAAATTTTATCCGTGGCTTTGTCTACAGCAATGGCATTCTCCATGTTTGCTTCTGTAGCATTCGGTCAAACTGGTCTTACTGATGTAAACGCGCAATACAACTATTTGAAAGATAAAGGGATCTTCTCTGGATTCCCAGACGGTCAAGCACACCTTGACAGACAAATGACTCGCGCTGAGTTCGCTAAAGTCATCACTAAGACTCTGGGTCTTAAAGAAGTAGAAGGCGTTTACTCCT
Organism: Paenibacillus sp. TCA20; assembly: GCF_000732325.1. Classification (GTDB taxonomy): domain Bacteria; phylum Bacillota; class Bacilli; order Paenibacillales; family Paenibacillaceae; genus Paenibacillus; species Paenibacillus urinalis. The sequence continues at coordinate 81,006 of NZ_BBIW01000007.1, read as the reverse complement.
TCAAAGACAAAAACTACGGTGAGAACCACTGGGCAGCTCCTTATGTAGAAGCAGTTTACGCTGCAGGTATCATGGAAGGCGTTAACTCTACTAAGAAAATCTTCGGAGTTTCTAACCCAGTAACAATTCAAGAAATGGCAACTGTACTTGTACGTGCGCTTGATCTTGAAGTACCAACTGGAAGCACTAACAGCGCATCCGCTTGGGCTAAAGATTATGTTCAAGCAGCAATCAACGCAGGTCTGGTTGACGCTAACGCTAACTTCCAATCCAACGCTACTCGCCAACTTCTTGTAGGCGCTGCTTACGCAGTTGATCAAGAACTGAGCCTGTCCGTTGAATCCTACACTGTATCCGAAGCTGGTAAAGTTGTAGAATTCAAATTGACTGACGGCGAAACTGTAAAAGTAACTTTGGATAAAGCTCTTGAAGCTAACAAAGAAACTGAAGTTAAATTTACTTACCAAGAAAAAGAATTCACTGAGAAAGTTACTTATGTAGTTACTTCTGCAACTAAAGTTGATAAAGCTTCTGCTTCCAACCTTAAAGAAGTAGTTGTAGCATTCGACGGTGAAGTTGATGAAGATACTGCAACTGAAGTTGCTAACTACTCCCTGAGATCTGGTAAAGTAGTTAAATCTGCTTCCTTGTCTGCTGACAAGAAAACAGTAACTTTGACTCTTGAAGGAACTTTGACTAACAACCGTACTGAAGCTGTTTCCGTATCCAATGTTAAAGCTGGCGACAGAACAATCAGTGCTACTAATGTGGAATTCACTGCAGTTGACAACCAACTTCCAGAAGCAACTGCTGTTAAATCCCTTGGAACTAAATCTGTTAAAATTGAGTTCAGCGAGCCAGTTGATGGTTTGACTCAATCTAACTTCAAAATCGACGGTAAAGAGTACTTCGGTAAAGTTGAACTTGGCGCAGGTAACAAATCCGTTATCTTGACTCCATATTCTACTTCTACTCTTGCTGTAGGAGCTCATTCTGTTACTGTATCCGCAGTTAAAGATTTCGCAGGTTTCGTATCCCTGACTAAATCCTTTGACTTTGAAGTAGTAGAAGATACAGCTGCACCTACTGTAACGACTGCTGAAGCAACTCTTGAGTCTGTAACTCTTACATTCTCTGAAGACGTAGATGCATCTACAGTTTCTGCTTCCAACATCTACTGGAAGTCTGGAGATTCCAAGAAAACTGCAGATTCTTTCGAAAAAGTTGCTGATAACAAATATAAATTCAAATTCGTTGACACTAACGTACTTCCTACAGGAACAATTGTAGTATACGTTGAAGGTGTTAAAGATTACTCCGGTAACCAAATCGCTTCTGGTACAACAGTTTCTGTGAACCCAGTAGTTGATCAAACTCGTCCAGAGGTTACTCGTGTTACTTCTCCAGATGCTAAAACAATTCGCGTTCAATTTAACAAAGAATTGCTTGGCACAAGCGTAACTGCAACTGGAAATTATACTGTAACTAAGCCGGATGGAACTGTGCTTGCTGTACAATCCGCTGCACTTGATCCAAATGATAATAAAGCAGTTATTGTTAAATTGTACAATAACCTAGCTACTGGTACTAATAATATCACTGTTAAGAACCTGAAAGATAACACTCGTTTGCAAAATACTATGCTGGACTTCTCTGGATCAGTAACTCTTGGCGATACAGCTGCTCCGACAGTCGATTCCAAGGTAGTTAGTAATGCACAAAAACGTGTAGTAATTACTTTCAGTGAGAAGATGAATGTTGTAACACTTGCAAATTACAATAACTACATTGTTAACCTAAACGGTAATAATGTTGTATTGACTAATGCAATGGCTGATATCTCTGTAATTAATGATGGTACTGCAGTATCTATTACTTTCGCTGAAAGAATTAACAACAATGTTGTACAATTTGCTACTGGTAATGGATCATCTGCTGGCGTTGCTAATATTGCAAGTGTAACTGTAGGATCCGTTACTGACCTTGCTGGTAACATTCTTAAAGAGTTTACCGAAGCTAAAGGTGGTAACACAGTAAGCTTGACTGATAACCAAACTGTAGGATTCGCTCAATACAACAGCTCTGTTGCAGAGACTGTATACGCAGAATTGGTTGACAGAAAAACAGTGAAAATTAAATTCACAGCTGGTATTACTCAAGCTACAGTTGGTGCTGTAACTTATACTCAAGATAACCCAGTTACTGCTGTTGAAACTAATGGTACTTCTGTAGTAACAGTTAAATTTAGCAAAGATCTTGAAACAGACGCTAGAGGTCTGGATCTGAAAGTAGATTTGACTAAGTTGATTACAACTGCAGGCTCTGCAGCTGGTTCTAGCAGTACACCGCTTGAAGTTAAACAAGCTAATGTACTTGATTCTGTAGCTCCAGTTCTTGTTGCAAACCCTGAAGTTGGAGTTAATACAATTACTCTTAAATACTCTGAAGCGATCAAGAATGTTAACCCAGCTCTTGCAGCTAGTGACATTAAATTGACTCGTAACTATGACAACAAAGTGTTGTCAGCAGCAACTGATTACTCAGTAGCAATCAGCGGTTCAAACGTCGTTATTACTCTGGATGATGAAAGAGAATACGAAACTGTATACCGTGTTGTTATCGATGGTGCTACTTACCTGACTGATTTAGGTGGTAAAGCAGTAGCTAATTATGACGGTACAACTGGTCTTGTAGCAAAATAATTACTACTAAACAAAGAAGAGGTGGTCTCCACCTCTTCTTTTTTAATTCAAAAGAAACTTTTCTATCGAAACCAGCGTCTATATAGTAACTTCAAAAAAAGGAAACAATTGGAGGTACAGACGTGGATCATAAACATACTCAAAAAGCCTTACTTTGGATCACCGCTGCGATACTTATAATCGGACAAGCGACTTCCGTAGGGGCTGTATCAGATGAATCAAGCGATTTAATAGGAACGCAGCTTGTTTCAATTCCTGACCCAGATCAAGTTGTACAAGCTCTCCCGCTTCATCCGTTAGCGTCCACTTATTCAGACACATCCACATTAACTCCATCACACTTACTGTATAGCGGGCAGATGCCAAGAGCAGAACTACTTGGAGCAGGCTTAATGAACTCCAATTCCGATCATAATCAAATCGGAGCATCGGCTAGTAAGCCTAAATCAACCTCAACATCAAAGAATTCCTCAACAAGCAAAAGCCCCACTTCATCATCGACAAAAAGTGACAAACCGATACATACACTTAATAACCTCAAACCCGTTAAATTAACATCTAAGAGCATCGTTAAACTTACCGATCTCAATGTACTTACGCAAGAAGATGGCAAGACCCTCACCTACACCCTGACCTATCAGAATAATGACAGCAAGACATTAATGCTTATCGATTATTGGACCAAAGTGAAGACAAAGGGCGGAACATTGTATTCTCCCAACCTCATTGCACGGGATCAGGTAAAGAAAAGTGTAGCTGCTGGCTCGTCCCTTTCAGTTACCTATATTGTAAAGGTCGGAAAGAACGTGAAAGTCAGTGATCTCCTGTTCCAGATCGTCAAATGGGATTTCAGTAAAACGAACTATGAGAGCCATCTAGGGCAGTTTAATGTGCCGGCATCGTATACTTTGTCTACACCAGTCAAACAATCCAAGACCATTCGTCTCAACGATATTCCGATCAAGATTAAAGTATCAAAATTTGAGCTTCATTCGGGTTCGGATTACAACTATGCAGAGATCAGTGTGAATCTCCATAATACAGGCTACAAACTGCTGGAGAATCCTACAGCAAAATGGATTCTGAGAACAGCTGGGGGCAGTAACTATCCGCTGCTATTGGATTCGGCAGATGCCACCTTTAGTATTCAGCCACAAGAGAATAAGACATTGAAGCTGCTCTCCAGTATTCCGAAGTCGGTCAAGCTGGCGGGAGCGGAGCTCATTGTTGTAGAGGAGGAAGGCGAAGCCAAGACCGTACTGCCACTCGCTACCTTGCAACTGCCTGCGGCAAGTACAACACAGACCGTAGCGACGCAACCTTTTAAACCAAGACAAGTCACGGTAGGGAATTTGAAGCTTGAAACGACGCTTGAAGCAGCGACTGTCAGTCAGAGTTATGGCAGCAATGATTTATCCTTATCCTTTAAATTCAAGAACATTAGTAAAGAAACCATTACGGTGCCGAAATATGAATTCTTATTAAAGAGCGGAAACGGAAACTCCTATCCGATTACAACCAAAGCACTGGAGAATCTATCTTTACAGCCAGGTGCTGAGAAGACAATTAAGCTGGATATCTCGGTGTCCTATGAAGTTGCACAAGGCGCTCTCAAGCTGATTATGAATACACCTAAATCGGAAGATCCAGAGAGCAAAGCACCAGCTTATAGTTATCCGGCAGGGGTGTATATTCTTCCTCAGCCATCCTCATTGCAAAATACGCTTGGGCGAGAGATCTCCGTGAAGAATGACAGTGGAACCTATGGTGTGACTTGGTCATCCATTCAACGTTTGCCTTGGACAGACGGGGATCTGCTCTCTGCCAAGCTGACCATTAAGAACACTTCGGTGAAGACTCTTCATCTCCCAGATCTGCAAGGTGTGTACACCATTGATGCAGCGAAGGATGCGAGCAGCACCAAATTGATCAAGAGCCAGGCCGCTTCATTACTTGGACCAGGGCAAGCCGTTGATATGTATCTTGTAACGAAAATTCCTACATCGCTGGATATCGCTCAGCTGCAAGTAGCGCTTGAAGAGAAGGTAGGGGAAGAATCCACAGAGTGGATTAAGCTTACAAATATTGGGGCTATTCCAAAGGTACCAGAGATTGAGAAGGATGAAGCATATACCTTAACGACACTAGGGAAAAAAGCAGAGATTAAAACAAGAAAATCCCTCGTCTATCCAGGGACAACGACTGATCTTGTGTATACAGAGCTTGAAATGACCAATATGGAGAATCGTCAAGCCGATCTGTCTCAGCTCAGCGGATATTATATGTCTTCCAGCGGCCTCTATTTCAAAGCAAATGTCAAACAGATCGATTATCCGGCAGGACCTGAAGACAAGAGTATCGTCACGATGTGGACAAAGGTCCCTAAACGAGTGACGGTTTCCGATATGCGCCTTATCGTGGGTGAGGGAGTGACAGAGGACAAGCTGACGCCGGTCAAAGAGGTGTCGACTGGCTACGTTAATGCTGCATCCCTTGAGATCAGCCCTCAGCAGGTTACGGCATTAGCAACGATTCAGAATTTTGAATTATTTCCTTATCAGGTACAGACACATACCTTTGATTCTTACCTGTCTGGCGGATCCAATGTATCTATTGAATGGTACTATACGCTTAGCCAAAACAACGAGTATAGTCTACCTGAGAATGAGCATAAGTTCATTGTGGAGATCGCTGACTCTACCGGCAGAGTCTTTGCCAAGGAACTGGTTCCAGGCACGGACATGAAGCTCGGAGCAAACCAGCTTCTGTCCTGGTCAATTGATGATCGGATCTTTGAAGACCGCAGAGCTGGAACCTACCAAATATCAGTCTATGACGAGTTCCAAGGGGAGAAGTTAAAGATCGCAGGACAGTCCATGTACTATAACCCTAATCGGCTTCCTGCTGTAATTCCTGAAGAATAGACTTTAGTTGCCAAGTTCTTCTTGTCTATATGGCAAAATCGCTCTATCATATTAATTATGGGTTTGATAGATTAGAGGAGGAACACATCATGAAGCGCATGTTGAAATTAGGTATGGCTGCCGTCGCAATCGGCGGTGGAATATGGATCGGATCCGTTATGAATATTACGGCAGACGGTGCATCGGTTAATTCTCAGCCGGGAACAGCCGATGATCCTGTCGTTACGAAGAGCTATGTAGATAAGGCGATACAAAATGCACTGAACGGTGGAGGTAGTGCGGGACCATCTGAGCCATCAGCCCCAAGTGCAGGCGAAGAACTGAAGATCGTAGTGGTGAAGCCTGGCCAACGCCTTGTTGCGGGAGCTGGCACAGAGTTTATTGTTCGCAGCGGCAAGGCTGTTATCTATTCTGCAGATGCGAACGGTGTAGCGGATCTGACTGCAGGACAGGACTTGACCAATGGAACAGCAATTACGAACAACCATCTTCTCTCTTTCCCTCGTGAGGGTAGAGGCATTGAAGTACAGCAGGGTAATAAGTACAATCTTACCGTTATGGTTCGGGGAGCTTATACATTGCAATAATAGGGTTAGTATGCGACGTTTCGCTTCATATTATATATGAGGCGGAACGTCTTTTTTATAGAGAGCTGAAAGCTACAACTTGACTGATAATTGGATGCTTTATTACATATGAGGGATTAAGTTAATTGGAGAGATCAGCCCAATGTGTCCTTTTAATTGCAATTTCATCTATGGATGTTTTGCTTATTGTGTGTCATTTTTCCATAAGTAACAATGATTCGCCAGTCTATAAAGCCCCTGAGTTACAAACAATATACCTGCAAGAACAATACACAGGAGGTGCATAGATCATGGCAAGAAACAAAAGCAAATTAGTTCCGGAATGCCGTCAAATGCTGGAGCAAATGAAATATGAAATCGCAGCGGAGTTTGGTATTTACACAGGAGGTTCGCATGCAGGAGGCGCAGACACCGAATTCGGAGACGAGCTGGGATCTACGAGTGGCCAATCTTCGTTTGCTGGATGGGGCTACCTGACATCTAGAGAAAATGGATCTATTGGCGGTGAAATTACGAAACGCCTTGTTCGATCGGCGGAGTCTAGTTCCTTCCAGATACCTAATCTGTAGGAAGCATCACTACATTCTGTCTGTAAAAAGGACAATAAAACCGTAATATCCGACTGGAATATTCATACTTTATCAGATTGACACGGATTGACAAATACGTTAACATGTCGTATGAGGATGTACTGCAACCTTTTCCATGGTGGAAAAGGTTCGTTTTTTGTTTAAAGGATAAACGTATGGGGGAAAGACCATAATATCCATATATGTGGGAGGTTGATTACTACAATGTCTGTTAAAGGGCGTCACTTATTCACATCAGAGTCTGTAACTGAAGGACATCCAGATAAAATCTGTGATCAGATATCAGACGCAGTGCTGGATGCATTTATTGAAGCCGATCCGAATGCCCGTGTAGCCTGTGAAGTATCTGTTGCAACTGGACTTGTGCTGGTTATCGGTGAGATTACTTCTACAGCTGATTATATCGACATTTCGGCCATTGCGCGTAACACCATTAAAGAGATCGGATATACGCGTGCGAAATATGGTTTTGACTACCAGACTTCCGCTGTACTCACTTCCCTGAACGAGCAGTCCAAGGACATTGCTCAGGGCGTAAATGCGGCACTAGAGAACCGTGACCCGGCTCAAATGGAGAAGGAAACAGAAAATATCGGTGCAGGTGACCAAGGTCTGATGTTTGGTTTTGCAACCAATGAGACACCAGAGCTTATGCCACTCCCAATTGCTCTGTCTCATCGTATCGCTCGTCGTCTGGCTGAAGTTCGTAAGGATGGCACACTTGGCTACCTTCGTCCGGACGGCAAGACTCAAGTCACGATTGAATATGACGGCAACAAGCCGGTTCGTGTGGACACCATCGTAGTATCTACACAGCATGCCGAAGATATTACGCTTGAGCAAATTCAGGCTGATATTCGAGAACATGTATTGTCTCCTGTCGTTCCTGCTGAACTTCTGGATAGTGAAACGAAATACTTCATTAACCCGACTGGACGCTTTGTCATCGGTGGACCTCAAGGGGATGCAGGACTTACAGGACGCAAGATTATTGTAGATACGTATGGCGGCTATGCTCGTCATGGCGGCGGAGCTTTCTCCGGTAAGGACCCTACTAAGGTAGACCGTTCTGCTGCTTATGCAGCACGCTATGTAGCGAAGAATCTCGTAGCAGCGGGACTTGCTGATAAGGCGGAGATTCAGCTTGCATACGCGATTGGCGTAGCGAATCCGGTATCGATCAACGTCGATACATACGGCACAGGCAAGATCAGTGAAGAGAAGCTGGTTGAACTTGTGCGAAACAACTTCGACCTTCGTCCGGCTGGCATTATTCGTATGCTGGATCTGCGTCGTCCGATCTACAAGCAAACGGCGGCATATGGCCACTTTGGCCGTACTGATATTGATCTGCCTTGGGAACGCATTGACAAAGCAGATGTATTGAAGAGCCAAGCGGGTCTATAATTAGCCATTGCAGACGAAATGAACGGAACAGAATAAGCTCGGAATAAGAGAGCTGCTTGATTTAAAGCCTTCGATGGATTGCCATCGAGGGCTTTTTGCTGTGCAGAAATGGTTGGGAAGCTGATTCCAATCGCTAAACTATATTTTCCAAATGACCGATGTAAAGAAGAGGTCTGTATTTAGGATGTAAATTTGAAAGGAGTGAGTGCTGCATAATGAAAAAGGGATTATCATGGATGCTGGTCTGTGCCTTGACCCTCCAGATTGCTGTCAGTGCAGGAGTAGGCACAAGCTATGCTGAAGCACCAGTACAGATAACAATAGGACAAACCATGTCGCTGCAGGCAAGCCCGCAGCTTGCAACATCCTCGCAGTTGAAGTCAGTACAGACAATGGCGGCTCAAATTGAGAATGTACAGGAGTTATACCCGTACTCAGGGCAAGTTGAGGTGCCAAGGAAGCCGAGTCTGGCAATTCAGTTGACAGAGAATGTACGAAAAGGACAGGACGGCGGATCCGTGAAGATTCAGAGTCTGTCTGACAATCGCATGGTCAAGCAATTTGATATGGATACAGAAGTGAAAATATATGATCACAAAGACGGGACAGAAGTTCCTTCAGACGGATATGGTACATACGTTACATTCGATATGGGTACAGCTCAGCTGAACAGTGGTGGATATTATGTTCTGATTGACCCCGGCGTATTTGTGAACGAGCAGGATGTCTCTTTTGAAGGGATCCAGGATGCGGCTACATGGCGGTTCTGGACAGAAGGGATGGGAGAAGTGACTGTCGTGGAGAAGACACCTGCGCATAATGCGACAGGAGTACTTCCTTCCTCTTCGCTTGCTCTGAAATTTAGCAAAGACATGTATCCAGCAGCAGGCAGCATTGAGATTATTAAACGATCGAACAATCAGGTTGTGGATACAATACCTGTCACCTCTTCCCGAGTCAGTGGCGGAGGAACGAGCACGATTCGCATCACACCAACAGCAGCATTAGAGAATAATACTGTGTACGATGTGGTTGTACCTTTAGGGGCATTCTGGGATGCCCATCAGAATCGAAGTCAGCCCATAGCTAAGGGAAGCTGGAGCTTCACGGTGTCAACCGATACATCTGCGCTTACGGTATCGTCCTTGTCTCCTAGTGATGGAAGTATGAGTGCACCGGTGGATCAGTCGCTTACAATTACATTTAACAAGGCGCTGAACCCCAGCTACACTGGATCTGTGACGATTCGTAAGGCAGGCGGATCCGAAGTCGCTTCACGTACCGTCATTAATTCATCCAATCCCAGGCAGCTTATCATCACACCGACTGGACAACTGGAGTATAATACAACATACCAGATTGATGTACCAGGTGGTGTTTTTAGAGATGCAGCAGGCAATACGTTTGCAGGACTAACAGGAAGCAGATCGTGGAGCTTCAAGACATTTACACGGGATACAACTGCTCCCGTACTGCAGTCCTCCAAAATGTACACCAATACCCTGATTCGATTGACATATAATGAGGTGCTCAGTACTAGCGTCAAGCCGCTGAATTCCAGCTACACCGTAACGGTGAACGGCGAGAATCGGGGGATCAGCGATGTCAGTGTATCCGGGGACACCGTCTATGTCATGCTGGATACAGGCGTTGCGGTAGGTCAGGTTGTCCGATTATCCTACTCGCCGGGTGTAAGACCGGTTCAGGACTTGTCGGGGAACTCGGCATCCTCCTTCTCGAATCGCGAGATTGTGAATGATCTGGATTCTGTATTATCCAAGCCGAGAGAAGGCACAGTGTACGGCAACACACTATATTTGTACTTTACTGAAAGTGTTAAGGTGACTGCATCCAATGCCCGGGATCAGTTCCAAGTCACTGCGAATGGCAGCAGTATAGGTGTCAGCAGTATTGGAATAAGCAGCGGTTCGGCAGTTACGCTCATCTTAAGTCGGGCGGTGACTGACGGCGAGGTTATCCGAGTAACCTATACGCCAGGATCCTATCCGCTGAAGGACTATAGAGAACAGGCGCTTCCTGGGTTTAGTGATTTCTTTGTCCGGAACACCTATGATACCAAAGCCCCTGAGTTCGTAGAGACATGGGCCGGAGGTAATAAACTCTACATACAATATAATGAAGCACTGCGAACGGATAATCTTCCATTAAAAAGCCAGTTCTCTGTTCTCGTTAATCGAAGCCCGCTATATGTGAATAGCGTTGAGGTCAATGAGGATACCGTAGAATTAACGCTTGCTAATTCACTCGCAGTTAATCAGGATGTGACGTTATCCTATATTCCTGGTGTGAAGCGATTGACGGATCTGAACTATAATCCTGCAGGGTATCTTGACCTGATTCCGGTCACGGTATATGGGAGCGGCAGTGTAAAACAGGCTTCAGTTCAAGGTCAAACAGTAACCTTAACCATGTCTGAGACGATGCAAACACAAAGCTCAATCACCCCATCCCAGTTCACAATCATGGCGGGTGGTCAAAGTGTTCAAGTTGCATCTGCTTCGGTGCAGAATCAGACCGTGACCATAACACTCACTGCTCCGGTATATGCCGGTCAGAATGTCACGCTTGCTTACTCACCGGGAGCGATACCGCTGAAATCAGCCAAAGGAGAGACCCTTACCGGCTTTGGACCATTCACGCTTCAGAACCGGACGAGCAGTTCAACAGGCGGAGGATCGACCAGTATGCCCAATGGGCTTTCTGTTCTCGATTCATCACTCTTTAATGAGACAGGCTATGTGCTGAACAGTAGTGCAGCGGCCAAGTCATCAGCAATGTCGAAATATAACCGCAGCGTAAATGCGTATACGCCGAGCACTGAACTGCTTAAACAAGCATATTCGTATATCAATGCTTCCGGAGGCACACCGATGGTAGCTGTTGAAGTTCCTCAGACAGAGAGCGCTGCTGTCGTTGGCTTCAAGCTGCAGGCACTCGATGAGATTAAACGATTGAATTCTAGATCTGTCATTGGAGTTCGTTATGGTGATGTGCTGTACACGCTTCCTGTAGACCAGCTTGAACTGAATACAATAGCCGGAGCTGCGAATACAAATATTATTGGATCTACACTGTACATTCAGTTAGAGGCAGTGACTCCTTCATCTTCAGTAGCTATGGATCAATTACTCGGTCAAAGCTCAGCATCTAAGCTGTCCAGCATTATGGATGCAAGCATTTATATCTCTAACGATTCATCAACATTCAAGACAGCCCTAACGTATAACGGACAGCTGTACCTTAGATTGAGTGGTACTGTGAGCAGCAGCACACTTGGGCTGGTGAAGATGGACAACACGATTCAGAGATTAAGTCCGGTTCCATTCCAAATGACCAAGACAAGGGATACTCAAATTGTTCAAGCGAAACTAGCTGGTAATCAAGCGGTCGTTCCAGCCAGTCATCCTGTCACCTATATAGGAATGAATAGCCACTGGGCAAGAACATCCATCGAAAGACTGGCTTCGATGTGGATCATTGATCAGCCAGGAGGATCAAATTATGAACCTGACCGGCCAATTACCCGGGCAGAGTTTGCCGGAATGATCGCAAGAAGTCTTGGACTAGATAGTAACTTTGAAGAATCACGCAGGTTTGGAGACGTTCCTTACAGTATTTCCGGCGCATATATTGGAGCGGCTACCAAGGCTGGTATCATTACAGGGCATCAGGACGGTACTTTTAAACCAGACCAGCTGATCACGCGTGAACAGATGGCGATTATGATGGTGCGTGCGCTGCACTACGGCGGTCATGAATCGGCACTTAACGGTACACCGAACAGCATCCTGAGCAAGTTCAAGGATCGTGTGTACATTCAAGCACCAAATATCGTGGCAGAGGCTGTCCAGCAAGGAATTATCGAGGGCATGACACAGAACACATTTAAACCGGGCGGAAATGCGACACGTGCCCAAGCGGCAGTCATGATTACTAGAATGCTGAGCATTTATACCAAATAAATAGATTTATGCTTTATGGCTGGGCAGCCTTGCACAGTTGAGTTATTCCTTTGGATACATTTGAATTTCAACAAAAGCTATCGATCTGTTCAAATTGCTAGATTCTGTTCATAAAGTTAGATAAAGAGCGTAACTTTTTCCATTTTTAGCAGTCTATTATTGAGAGGATGTTCGTGTCTTCAGCTCCGTGAATCTCTATTACAGAGACTAGCGGAGCTGAACTCATATAATAGAAAGCACATAAGATGGGAGAGGCGCTTTTTTATGAGCAAAGAGAGGAAGCAAGCGGGGAAACTGACGGCAATGTCAGGTAAGAAGTGGATGATTGTGACGATCGCAGGAGTATTATGGGTTACCCCCGTTCTTGGAACAGGACAGGTGCTGCAGGATACTCTTCAAATATCAAGTGTAGCCATGGCGGCAAGCACAACCAAAATATCAGAAGAGATGATCACGGCGGGAGCCAAAATGATCAACTATCGATATACAACAACACGATCAGGGGCTTCATCAAGCGTACTGGCGAATGTGATTCAAGTGGATTTGAATAATCCAAATGTGAAATTGGATGTGATGACAGGTAAACAAGGCAAGTTCAACAGCAAACAGAGCACTGGGGGAATGGTGAAGGAAACCGGCGCAGTAGCCGGCGTGAATGGGGATTACTTTAATGTGAGCGGAGAAGGTGCGCCAATTGGCGGTCAGGTCATGGATGGAGTGCTGATGTCGACTCCTTCCGAGCTGTCGGGTATGCAGGCGTTAACGGTAACTAAGGACGGCAAGCCGATGATTGATGAATACAGCTTCGATGGCTCCGTTACCGCTGCGAATGGGTCTACCTTCAAGCTGAGAGGGATGAACAAGGAAGATTATACGCTGGAATCCGGCTCTGTCAGATACAGTCATGCAAATTCGATGTATATTTATACATCCGCATGGACTTCGCTCAAGCGTCCGAATGATCCGGCAACAGCTGCCGCTACAGAAGTGCTGGTACAGAATGGTGTGATTCAACAACTTTCTTATAAAACTCCACTGAGCACGTCCATTCCAGAGGGCGCTTATATTTTGCGCGCTCATGGTACGGCAGGGGAGTGGATCAATACGAATCTGGCAGTCGGACAATCCATTAAAGCGGATTATAAGCTGATCGCGAAGACCACGGGACAGACCGTGAATCCGGACAATTTGGATATGATGATTGGCGGGCATACGCTTCTGGTGAATGGCGGTAAAGCCGCTTCCTTCTCCAGAGATGTATCCAGTATTGGCGGCTACCGAGCTCGCACGGCAGTGGGGTATTCTCAAGACGGCAGATATGTGTATTTGATCGCGGTTCAGGATAATAGCTCAAGCTCGGGGATGTCACTGTCTGAGCTGCAGAAATTCATGGTAAGTATTGGCGTGTGGAAAGGCATGAACCTTGACGGCGGTGGTTCAACGACGATGATTACGAGACCGCTCGGTGAAATGAACACAGGCCTTGCTTTTGCAACGGAATATGGCACAGAGCAGCGTGCTGTTATTAATGGTCTAGGTGTATATTCTCTGGCACCACAGGGGCAGCTGAAGGGACTAACGATTAGCGGAACGTCCTCCATGCTCGTTGGACAGGAAGGATCTTACAGCCTCAAGGGCTACGATACGTATTATAATCCTTATGACATGAGCGGTGCTTCAGTAACTTGGAAGTCCAGTAACGGCAATGTTATTAGCACAAGCGGCGGTAAAATAACCGCTAAAGGCGGCGGTACAGCAACACTAACTGCAGTGAGCGGCTCGGCAAGTGCCAAGATGCAGATCACGGTTGTGGGGGCAAGCAATCTGAAGTCACTTAAGGCTGGAGCTGGTACAGGTTCGCTGCAAAAAGGAGCGGCCATCTCTGTTCCGATTACAGCAACGACCAAAGACGGACAATCCGTCTCCCTTCCGGCAGACAGCTTGAAGTGGGAGTTCGTTGGATTTAAGGGAAGTGTATCGGGCGATACACTCACTGTATCCTCTGTCAATTCGGGCGCCTCAGTGGGTTATGCCATCGGCCGCTATGACGGCTTCAGCACGGTTGTCGTCCTTACGACTGCGGGACAAACAATGTGGGAAAACTTTGAGAATGTAGGCTATCCGATCAACTTCACAACGAATGCTTCCGGCGTAACCGGGGCAGCCCGCGTTGTTAACGGAACTGGCGAGAAGTCGGGCTCCAAAGTGCTTGAGCTGAGCTATGATATGAACGGCGGAAGTGGTAAAATGTATGCTTATGCACAGCTAAACGGCACTTCCGGTAAACAAATCGAATCCAGCGCAACGGCGCTGTCTATGGACGTGCTTGGCGATCACAGCTTGAATTGGCTGCGGGCAGAGGTGATTGATGCGAACGGTAAAACGGTATACGTTGATCTTGCGCGCAATATCAACTGGACAGGCTGGAAGACAATTAATGTCGACCTAAGCGGTTCAGGTATTGCTTATCCGGCGAAGCTGAAGCGGGTATATGTCGTCAATCTTGAAGAAGGTCAGGATGAGAGAGCGATGGCAGGAACGGTAGCGTTTGATAATATTGCTCTGACCATGCCTTCGCTATCTAGTGAAGCAGGATTACCTACAGGGACTGCCAAGTTTGTCATTGGACAGAAATCGGTGACCTTCAATGGAACGAAGAAGGCGATCGATGCGGCCCCTGTGCTGAAGAACAACACAACCTATGTACCAATCAAGCATGTGCTGGATGTATTCGGAGGCAGAGCCACCTGGGACAGCAAGAACCAGCGTGTGACCATTCTCCGCGGCGGCAAGCTGATTGATCTTACAGTAAACGAGAAGGAATTTATCCTTAACGGGCAGCGCCTTAGCGCGAGTGTGGCTCCGTATATTTCCGGTGGTAGGACTTTGGTCCCGCTCAGACTAGTATCTGAACAACTTGGCCTTACCGTAAAATGGGAACAGAAAACGAAGACCGTCACTATCGACTCGTGATATGGTATGATATATCCTGGAAACGTTAGGAATGGAGTCGAAAATTTGTGGACTTTCAAGCTGATGCTATTGACCGCGTCATAAAAAACGCCATGCAGGTCATGGAAAGTAGTAAATATCAGATTTTTGAAATAATGGACTCAGCTCGTACGGAGCTGAAGACGCTCAATCAGGAGATTCAATCGATCCTGAAAGAGACGGCGGAAACGATCGAGAAGGTCGATCAGCTTGAGCTTAATTTCCGCCGGTCCCGAATCCGGCTGACAGAGGTCAGCCGGGATTTCGTCCGCTTTTCCGAGCATGACATCAAGCAAGCTTATGAGAAGGCGACACAGCTTCAGCTGGATTTGATGATTTACAGAGAGAAGGAAATGTACCTTAAAGCACGCCGTGACGATCTGCAGAAGCGTGCGAGAAGCATTGAGGAATCTGTAGAGCGGGCAGAGACTATCGGTTCGCAGATGAATGTTGTCATGGAGTATCTATCAGGGGAATTAGGTCAGGTGACCCGAATCATCGAGTCTGCCAAGAATCGACAAATGATCGGTCTGAAGATCATCCTGGCCCAGGAAGAAGAACGCAAAAGAATCGCCCGGGAAATCCATGACGGCCCTGCGCAAATGCTTGCAAACTTAGTGCTTAGGACGGAAATTGTAGAAAGAATGCTGGTTAAGCAGGATTTTAAGATGGTGCAGGCCGAAATAGTAGATTTGAAGAAACAGGTTCGTTCAAGCCTTGGAGAAATGCGCAAAGTTATTTTCAATTTGCGTCCAATGGCACTGGATGACCTAGGCTTAATTCCCACGCTTCGAAAATACGTGCAGGATTTTGAAGAAAAAACGAAAATTCGCGCGCTTTTTGAAACCAGAGGGAAGGAACACCGTTTGTCTTCGGCTATGGAGGCTGCCGTTTATCGTTTAGTGCAAGAAGGCTTGTCGAATGCAGCCAAGCATGCATACCCGACCTATGTCGTGGTGGAGATCACTTTTCAGGCACAACTCGTTAAGATTGTTGTACAGGATAACGGGCTTGGCTTTAAGCCCGAACTGCTGGAACAGAAGAGCAAGGACCATTCACACTTTGGTCTGATTGGGATGCGTGAGAGAGTCGAGCTGCTCGAAGGCCGAATGGAAATTGAATCAGGAGAGAATCAAGGCACCAAGATTGTGATTCATATCCCGACAAACGTGGAAAAGGGAAAGGAGTAGCAGGATGGAAAACCAGAACATGATAAGGGGTAACATTAAGGTATTGCTGGCTGATGATCATCAGCTGTTTCGTGAGGGTCTGAAACGAATCTTGAACATGGAGGACGATATCGAGGTCATTGGCGAATGCGGCGATGGCATTCAGGTATTGGAGTTCTGCAACCAGAGTAAGCCGGACATCGTTCTTATGGACATTAATATGCCTGTAGAGAACGGGGTTGAAGCGACGGAGAAGCTGAGAGAGCTGTTCCCGGACGTGAAGGTTATTATTCTATCGATTCACGATGATGAGAGCTATGTATTTGAAACATTGCGCAAGGGCGCGAACGGGTACCTGCTGAAGGACATGGAGGCAGAGTCGCTTATTAACGCAATCCGTTCTGTGCATGAAGGCTATGCCTTTATCCATCCCAAAGTAACAGGCAAGCTCATTATGCAGCTGCGCCGGATGACATATTTGAATGAGACAGGCGCTATGAATGAAGGCGGCGTGAAGGAAGCTGGCGTCAAATTCGTTGCAGGCGATAACAATCCGCTGACCCGTCGTGAAGCCGAAGTACTTCGTTTGATGGCGGAAGGTAAGAGTAACAAGATGATTGGTGAGTTCCTGTTTATCAGTGAGAAGACAGTGAAGAACCATGTCAGCAGCATTCTGCAAAAAATGGAAGTGGATGACCGTACACAAGCCGTTATCAATTCCATTAAATATGGATGGGTTACCCTGTAAAGGGAACGTAGCCTTCGGTATAAGGGAAGTGTGATCTGCCGCTTGCCCTGGGGGAACTACTGAAGTCATGCGTACAGCTAGTGGTCTCTGGTACTACATAGGTAGCATGTACGGGGGAACGTTTCTTGTGCTGTATATTCATACTGCCTTGAAATGTGAGAAGATATAGATTGATCTAAAGTTGAGGACGCTAACGTTGATATTGTCGTATTTTCAATCGGGTTACGATTGTGATTCTGATTCGAAGGTTATGGCAAAGAACCAATGAGTTATTACTTTAGTTCGGTTATATAGTTATGGAATTTTTGAAAGCGCAAGAAAAGATAACATTTCTTTTCATAAAGATAGAATGTTACATTTCTATAGTATAGTAAAGAACTAAAGCAAAGAGTAGAGGATGCTTTAGTTCAGTGTATGCTTGATAGAATCATTTGAAATCGTGCAGTCCGGTCTATCTTCGCTATTGTTGGCTCGCATCCCATCATAACGAATGGAACTGTCGCTCTAAATGCTCAATCTATCGTGTTAGTAAAAAATAAGATTTATCATATGTTCTGCTGATTCATTTGACTGTGTCACCGTCCCGGGTATCCGCATATATTGGCGGTATAAACATGATCCGCCGGCTGGTCATTCACACGGCTGCTGTGAAGTGAGTAGTTTTGCGGTTAATTGCATCCATGGATGCAATAGGGAGGTGTAGTCGTATTTGATCGAACATTTGATATGGATTGCGCTTGTCTATGGCTTAACAGCCTTATGCGTTCGGTATGTATACGCACGTTCACAGACCAAGCAGCAGCCTGCCGCCATACCCGTTCACTATGTTCTCATCACATGTAACCATGGACTTCAGCTGGAGTGGATTATCCGCGGATTGTCCATCGACGCTCTGTTTCGAGGCACAATTCATAAAGTAACTGTGATGGATCTTGATTCCAAAGATGATACTCTTCCGCTTCTCTACCGCCTCGGTGGTATGGCAGGCGTGGATTTGAGCATTGTCTCAGCAAGTGAGGAGCCGATGAGCAGCTTATCTGCCTTACAGCCTTCAGCGTACGAAGAGGTCAAGTTCGTTGATCTTCGCAACGATGCAAGTCTAACGGAATTTCCGTTCGTAACTAAACATTAATCATATTATAAGACGAATATATCGTTAAAAAGTTGCGGTATTGTCATTAATATTGTAAATATAGGATCTTTTTGGTTTAATTTAACTGTAGATGAAAAGTATGAAGCACATACTTCGGCAAATACGCCGGGTATGTGCTTTTTTTGCGTTCATAAATGGGTATTTGGTCGAAATTGGAAGCTAAAGCTATGAGGGGAAATGAGGAGATCAGATGAGAATTGGGCTATATGCGATCAGATTATGTGTGGGGGCCGGCAATGGCAGGGAGTGGAGAATATTTCTGTCACTTCATTTGAGCGTAGATTGGCTGTGGTGGAGAGAGCAGCTTCGTGAAGCGTCTCCAGCAGGAGTATGGCAGGTGGTCATGATCTCAGAGGCTATGCCGTTATCCTGGGCGTATCGGGTACAAGAGGAATTATTTAAAGACGGGACAAGGACTTTGGGAAGTGGGGGAGCAGAGAGAACTGAAGTTCAGTGGAGGGAGATGGTGAAGTCTTTACTTGCTCCGCTGATCAGTGCAGAGCCTGGGGAGCAAGGAGAGCGGATGTTTCGCGAGTGTGTGGAGATAAGGGAGTTTCAGATTGGGCATAGCGGGCTGGAGGAATGGGGGGAGCAGAAGTTAGGCATTGTTGGTGATTTAGCAAAGGGGCAAAAGACTAAGTTAGAGGACGAATTGTACAGAGAGAGGGGGTGTACAGAATGTGCCGGCCTAACTGTATCAACCGTGGCTGGAAAAGCGATGCTTAGACCAGGAGGAAGATCAAGAATGGAGATGGATGGGATGTTGTATGAGCATTGCCTGAGTACGGAGACGGCAGCCCATGGGAGCGTAGAAACACGGAGATCTGAGTTGAGGAACAATTCACATACGCTGGAAGTTGGACCGTATAGAGTGGTTGCGAGTACAGAGCATGGAGATCAGAGGAGAGCAGGTAGCCAAAGGTTTAATTCAGTGGATGAGATATACCAGCTGAGAGTGAAGGCAGAGCGTGTGGCACAGCAGCTGGCAGGAAGACAGCTGCTTATGCCGGAGGCAGAGGCACTGCTTGCGGAGACCGCTCCCGAGGTAGGGAGCGAGTGGCGGGCTGCAGTGCAGCTGGCGTATCTGGCGGGGCGGGTTAGATACAGGCCCGCCCTTGCACCGCCGCAGGCGGCGCGCTCTGCGCGATTCGTCTGGCCTTGGGTCAGACGAGAGCAGCTGCGCTGCCGCCGATGCGGCAGCATGGCCGCACAGCAGAGTGCGTGTGCGGCCTGCGGGTCTGCGGCGTGCGCCTATTGCGAGGCCTGCCTCGCGCTCGGGCGCAGCCGCTCTTGCGCGCTGCTGCTCGAAGGCGCAGCGCTTCCGGCCGTGCGGGGCACGGCCGGGGGTTCCCCCACCGATCTGGTGAGTCGGTGGGGGCTTAGCCCGGCGCAGAGCGCAGCCACAGGCGCGGCGCTTGCGTATTTAGCCCGGCGGCGTGAGGACGCCCGGGCGAAGGGCCGGTTCTTGCTCTGGGCCGTGACCGGCGCAGGCAAGACCGAGATGACCTACCCGCTGCTGGATTACATCCTCAGCAGCGGCGGTAGCGTGCTCGTCGCCACACCGCGCCGCGATGTGGTGCTCGAGCTCGCACCGAGGGTGGCCCGCGCCTTCCCGGACACGGCGCGGGTCACCCTCTATGGCGGAAGCAGCGAACGCTGGCAGCGAGGGCAGCTGACCCTCGCTACGACTCACCAGCTGCTACGCTTCCGCCACGTCTTTGACCTGGTCATCATCGATGAGCTCGATGCCTTCCCATACCACAATGATCCCATGCTTGCGTATGCTGCCGAAGCATGCTGCAAACCGGGCGGCAGCTTCGTCTATTTATCTGCCACCCCGCCTGCACAGCTGCAGCGGGAAGCAGCCCGGGGAAAGCTGGCTCATGCCAGAGTGCCGGTTCGCTTCCACCGCCACCCGCTGCCTGTTCCGCAATATATGAAGCTTCCGTACGTAGCGCAGCAGCTGAAGCAGCGCAAGCTGCCACGCGAGCTTCAGCTGAGGCTTAAGCAATCCTTAGAGCGAGGAGCGCAGGTGTTTCTATTCATCACTCGCATTGCGCAGATCGGTTCATTTGTTGCTCTGCTTAGAGATAACCTGCCAGGTATTCGTGTCGAAGGCACTTCCTCAGAAGACCCATTACGGGGGGAGAAGGTCATGTCTTTTCGCGATCGAGAGATTCGTTTGCTCGTAACGACAACCATCTTGGAACGCGGTGTGACCGTACCGAAGAGCGATGTATATATCTTAGACGCAAGTACTAGGTTGTTCGATGATGCATCGCTCGTGCAGATGGCAGGTCGAGCAGGAAGATCTAAGGATGATCCTGCTGGGACGGTCATTTTCGGTGCTCCAGAAGTAAATCGGGCTCAGAAAGTCGCCGTCAGTCAGATTAAACGGATGAACGCCATCGCTCGTCGTAACGGGTATCTGATAGAGTAACCGGACGTGTCTCTATTGAACGAAATGTAGTAGGAAGCTGGCGCTTGCCTCGGATGTCAGAGGCTCAGCCGTCAGACGTTTACATTTCTGCAAAATTCCATTTCAGCTGAGAGAGTGGATCTTTACAGTTAAATTACAACATTTCATAGAACTTAGAGATGAGGGGAGTGGAAGAGAATGAATATTTTAAACCGTATGTCTACATTCATACATAGCTTGGCAGCTCCTTCCGGTAATACTTGTCTCGCCTGTGGTACACATGCTCCGCTCTCTAGGGAGCTGCCCGGGATCTGTCACCGCTGCGTTCGTTATATTCCTTGGATTACTCAGATTCGCTGTGTTAAATGTGGACGGGCAATAGGCTGCCCGGACTGCTCTAGAGAAGATCATAACCGTAGATCCTTTGAATGTAACCGAAGTGCGGTAGCATATGATGCGTTAATGAGAGAATGGCTCGCGGTATATAAGTATCGGGGGAAAGAAAGATTCGCTCCATTATTCGGGGCAATGCTCAATAAGGCGTACCTGGGAATGCAGAGAGAATATTCAGCAGCAATACTTCAACAGAGTACTGGCCAGATGGGGAATCCTCTAAGCTTAAACAAGTACAGGTCAGATCTCTGGCGAGCCGATGTAATAACCTATGTGCCTGTAAGTCATGAGCGACTTATGGAGCGGGGATTTAATCAGGCCGAGCGGATGGCCGTCGAGCTATCGAAATATCAAGGGTTACCCGTAATTTCTTTACTGCAGAGAACCAAGCATACAGAGAAGCAGAGCTTCAAGGGACGAAGAGAAAGAGAAGTCTCCATGCAGTATGCTTTTGAGGTGGATAGAGATATAACAGATGAGCTACACGCGTATCGAATGTATATCTCGCAAAAATCAAACAGGTCGATACAGGAAAATAGAGTACATCTTATGTATAACATGCTGAATAACCAAAGCACGCAAGGCTTAGGTACACCGCATTTTCGAAGTGCTCAAAGCACGCATCAGAATAAGCCCATTCTAAATCTTCTATTAATAGATGATGTCTATACGACAGGAAGTACAATTGAAGCGTGTAGTCGGATTCTCAAGAAGTGGGAAGTAGAATTGGGATTGGATATTCGTATTTATGCATTATGCTGGGCTCGTTCTTAAATTATATTTGTCTATTCCATATGGGAATTATTTCTTGAGTTTGGGATGTAGGGATATCTGCTTTATTTTAATGGTGTTCACGCCGATATATATATAGTAAGGTGCTCACTTGGATGACAAGTGAAAATCAAGTAGGTTATAATGTCAACAGCAATGGTTGTCTATATAAAAGGGGGCGTAAAGAGGATGAATGTCGGTAATTGTCCTCGCTGCGGCAAGCTGTATGTACTGAATGTGATGGAGGCTTGTCCGTCGTGTCTGAAAGAGATTGAACAGCAATATTATGATTGTGTGGAATACCTGCGTGTAGAAAAAGGTGCAAATATACAGCAATTATCTGAAGCCACAGGCATATCTATTAAACAGATTACGAAGTTTATTAGAGAAGGACGAATTTCGATCGTCGATGCTCCAAACATGATGTATCCTTGTGAGGTATGCGGAACTCTTATCCGGGAAGGTCATATGTGTGACGGCTGTCGTGCGCGTTTGACCAAGGAATTGACGGGTGCAACCCAGGAGGTTAGTCGGAAGGACTCCTCCACTTTAGGCTCTGGTGCCTACAATGCAATCGACAAATTCAAGCGTTCTTAGGATGCATGACTCATTTCAGACATAGTCTATAAACAATGTTTCAACCTCTACCGATAACTTTAGTAAAGATTATCGGTTTTTTATTTTAGGACGATTCTTGATCCTAAATTCTTATGAAAGCAGGTGTTCATTATGAAGATTAATGAATCCGGACGAATTGGAGCGATTAACTCTTATTCGAGAAATATAGAATCCGGTCAACAGACCGAAAATAAGAAGAGCAAGCGTAAGGATGAGGTATCCATCTCGCCTGAAGCTATGGAAATGCTCAAGCAGCAGGAACAAGTGAATAGCAGCGAACGCGCACAGCGCATTCAGGAACTGAAGCAACAGGTCGCTTCAGGAACATATAAGGTCGACACAGAACAGCTGGCAGAACGCATGATGCCGTATTTTAAACCGAGCTCGGAGAAATAGGAGAAGCCAAACAATATGTCCTTAAATCAATTGATTGTTGCACTCCAGAAATTAATTGTCACTCATCGTCAAATGCTGCATACGGCCGAAGTAAAACGAGAAGCTATTGTAAAAAATGATACGGATACGCTCATCAAGCTATTGAATCAAGAATCGATGATTATGAAGCAGATTCAGAGTCAGGAGGCTGAGCGGAGCGAGGCTGTAGGCGCTTTTTTACTGGAACGGGGAATCAAATCGAAGCTGAATCTTAACATCTCCGAAATCTCGCGTCTCGTCTTTGATGTAGAGGATAAAAGAAGACTGCAAGAGGTTCAGAATGAATTAAGCAATA
This sequence comes from Paenibacillus sp. TCA20, assembly GCF_000732325.1. Lineage (GTDB taxonomy): Bacteria > Bacillota > Bacilli > Paenibacillales > Paenibacillaceae > Paenibacillus > Paenibacillus urinalis. The sequence goes on along the minus strand of NZ_BBIW01000007.1, from coordinate 57,821 downwards.
CCTTAAGAGAGCTCAAGGAAGTGAATGATCTCAATCAGAGATTGGTAGAGCAGTCCCTTGCTTTCATTGATTATTCGCTGGATGTGCTCGTAGATAAACCGACCCAGGCACCCGTATACCAGCACCCGGATCAACGTCAGAGTATGATGGGACAATTCGGATTATTTGACTCTCGTGCTTAAATAGGAGGATTACACAATGGTTTCAACCTTTCATTCAATAGAAACAGCCAAACGGAGTTTATTTACACAGACCGCTGCACTGAATACGACAGGCCACAATATTTCGAACGCAAATACGGAGGGGTACTCAAGACAAGTCGTCAAAATGACAGCCTCTTCCCCAATGGAACCGCTTGCGTTTCTTAGGTCTACCAATCCGGGGCAGCTTGGATCTGGGGTCGAGTTCTCTGCGATTGAACGTGTTCGCCAAGGATTCTTGGACAGCCAATACCGCAGTGAGAACTCCAGTCTAGGGAATTGGGAAGTTCAGTATGATACGCTTGATAAAATTCAGGGGATTATGACCGAGCCTTCCGATACGGGACTTCAAACGGTGCTGGACAACTTCTGGGGGGCATGGTCTGATCTGAGCAAAGACCCTGAGAATCTGACCGCTCGTAATATTGTCAAAGAGACGGCTCTTGCCTTAACTGATGCCATGAATCTGATGAGTAATCAGCTGAACGGCTTAAGTCAGGATCTTACGAATAATGTTGGCGTGAAAGCACAAGAAATTCAGGGATACATCACTTCTATAGGCGAATTAAATCAAACGATATCCCGAATTGAGTCACTAGGGGACAATGCGAATGATCTTCGAGATCAGCGTGATCTCTTAACAGATAAACTGTCCAAGATTGCGAACGTGACGGTAACAGAGAATGAACAAGGATACAACATCTCCATCGGCGGACAAGAACTGGTCAACGGAACCGCAGTTACTCAGGTGACTAGCGACCTTCTTACCGATGCTTATGCTGCTGGTGATCTTACAGGTGGGGAAGTCTACGGGATGATCGTATCCCGGGATCAATTCGTAACCGGCTTCCAGAATGACCTGAATCAACTCGCGAATACCATTGCAAACGGAGACGTCACGGTTAAGATTCCTGCAGGCTCTTCTATTCGTGAAGGTACTGTGGCTAGTCAGGATACGGTTATTACCGTGAACGGGGTTGAATCCACTGTTGCTGCCGGACAAGCCTTTCCAGCAGGAGCTGTTCTTAAGAACGAGACACCGCTGACCGTACAAGGAATTAACGGACTGCATCAACTGGGTTATTCCCTAGATGGCTCAGCAAGTGCGGGTATTCCTTTCTTCATATCAACAGACGGTGGTCCAATTACAGCTGGGAATATTACACTGAATCAGGTTATCCAGTCTAACCCCAACGCAATTGCTTCCTCACTTCGTGTCGATGCTAACGGCAATGCAATAAAAGGAAATAACACGATGGCTAATCTGATGGGTAGTTTGAAAGATCAAGCTTTTACAGTGCCTGGTGGAACGGATTCTACAACCATTAACGACTATTACAAATCCATGGTCGGTGAGCTCGGTATTCAGACGCAGGAAGCTTATCGTAAAGCAACTAACTCTACATCTCTTGTTATCCAAGTGGAGAATTCAAGACAATCGGTCAGCGGAGTGTCGTTAGATGAAGAGATGAGTAATATGATCAAATTCCAGCATGCGTACAGCGCATCTGCAAGATTTATGACCACTTTTGATGAACTGTTGGATAAGTTAATTAATAGCACAGGAACCGTAGGAAGATAAGATAGATTGGTAGGAGGGCTTTATGATGTTTAGAGTGACCTCAAATATGATGTCCAGCACACTCATGAATAACATTAACCGCAATGCGAAGCAAATGAACGATACACAGATCCAAATGTCCACAGGGATGAAGATTAACAAGCCTTCAGATGATCCCGTAGGCATTACATATGCACTTAGATATCGTACAGAGCTTAATTCGAATGAGCAGTACCAAAGCAATGTAGATTCCGCACTTTCTTGGTTGGATTATACGGATACGGTTGTATCACAAACGAATGAAGTACTGCAGCGGATGCGTGAGCTAACGGTTAAGGGTTCAACAGGTTCTAATCCTCAGGATGCATTGGAAAGTATACGTCTTGAGGTTAACCAATTAAAAGAGCAGTTAATTGATATTGGTAACAGTCAGTTAAACGGAAAATATATATTGAATGGGCAGACATACAACGAGAAGCCATACGATTTTCCTAGAGATGCCAACGGTATCTCAGACACATCTGGTATGACCTCTGGAATGATAGATACCGGAGAGGTTAGTTACACCGTAGGTTCTGGGATTCAAATGGCCATTAACGTCAACGGGAATGAGGTAATGGGTTCATCAGAAGAAACGGATAACGTATTTGCAATCGCAGACCGTTTAAGCCAAGCTCTGGCTGATGGGGATCTGGAAAGTGTGTCGGCGGAATTGGAGCAAATTGATACCCGTGTTGAGAAACTGTTGGCTGCTCAGGCAGGTGTTGGTGCAAAGACGAATAGAGTTGAACTGATGCAGAATAGACTCGGAGACATGGAATATAACTTGACTAGCCTGCAGGCTAAGACGGAAGATGCAGACTATGCCGAGCTTGCCATACAGTCTCAGATTCAGGAAAACATTTATAATGCGACACTCTCGGTCGGGTCTAAGATTATCTCTTCTTCTCTAGTTGACTTCCTAAGATAAACAGGAGGGATACATTATGAGCACAATCCCTATGCTGCAGATTAGACAGCAGCAAGCTCAAATCGGGATCGACGCAGATCCAGGACAATACTCGATGAGACAGCCAAAGGCAGATTTGCAGATCGTGAGTAAGCCTGCTGTAATGACGATTGACCAACATCAACCTGAACTTACTGTAGATTCTTCACGAGCAAGAGCAGCTTTTACGGGAGGCCCGCATTTAGAAATGACGCAGCGATTGTACTCTAATGTGAAGCAGATCTTTCTTGAAGGAATTGCTAAGCGTGTGGAACAAGGAAACCGAATGGCGGAGTTCTTCAAACCGGGAAATACGGTGGCTGAGGTGTATGGCAAGAGCCAGCGGCTGCCTGTGTTGGGTGAGTTTAGAGGCGAGGCGTCATTTGATAATGTAGATGTACGATTCAATGTAAGACCGGTGGATATTGAAATTGAACGGAGTCCTGTTGAATTTAATGTGCAGGTGAATAAGCCGGAGATTGAATATAATAGAGGGAAACTCGACATTTATATGATGCAATATCCTTCGGTCCAGTTTATACCACCCGAAATGGATCAAACCGTGTAATATAAGAGCTATGGAGAGGCGATGGCCATATCTGTAGCTCTTTTAGTTTATGTAACAAAGGAGAGAACAACATGACAATGATAATTGAAACCTCATCTTGGGGAAAGATTGAGGTGCAGGAAGATCAGATTGTACAGTTTCATCGAGGAATTCCAGGTTTTGAAGAAGAGACAACGTTCGCCATTCTCCCCTATGAGAATAGCCCGTTCCATATGATGCAATCCGTGCAAGAGCCGGGTCTGTCCTTTTTGCTCGCAGATCCATTTTTATTTGAACCGCAATATGAGTTTGAATTACCACAGCATGAGGCTGCAGAGCTCCAGATAGACGAAGAAGTTAACGTATTATGCATCGTGACAACTGGAGTATCTTTGAGTGATTCAAGCATTAACTTGTTAGCACCTATTGTGATTAATCCCATTAACCGCCAAGGCAAGCAAATCGTGTTGCATGATACAGCTTACGTAACACGCCACAAGCTTAGTGAGTTGTCTGCCGCGGAACAGCTATTTGCGAAGGAGGGAGAATAATATGCTGGTGCTTTCCCGCAAACGGGGTCAGTCCATAATGATCGGAGACCAAATTGAAATAACAGTGCTTGGAGTGGAGGGAGATAACGTACGAATTGGCATTTCCGCGCCCTCTGAAGTTGATATTTTTCGCAAAGAGGTCTATGTTTCCATTCAAGAAGCAAACAAACAATCTGCCGCTCCAGCGAAGGATCATGTGCAGGCGTTGATGGCTCAGTTTCAAGGTTCATTTGATAAAAAAAATAATGGTTAAAGTTTTGCAATACTATTAAAAATAACGTGATGATCGTCGATATATGTTATAAGCGCTTAAGGCAAGGGCGGCCGACCTTTCGCCTCGGGCGTTCCACATGGACGTGGGAACTTACTTATTTCAGGGAGGAAATTATAACATGATTATCAATCACAATATTTCGGCGTTGAACATTCACCGCCAACTGTCTATTAACACAGATAACACTAGCAAAAATATCGAGAAATTGTCTTCCGGTCTTCGTATCAACCGTGCTGGCGATGACGCTGCAGGTCTTGCAATTTCTGAAAAAATGCGCGGACAAATCCGTGGTCTCGATCAAGCATCCCGTAACGCTCAAGATGGTATCTCTATGATCCAAACAGCTGAGGGTGCATTGAACGAAACTCACTCCATCCTGCAACGTATGCGTGAGATCTCTAACCAATCTGCTAACGGTACGAACACAGATTCTGACCGTCAAGCTCTGCAAGACGAAATGAACCAATTGACTTCCGAAATCAACCGTATCGGTAACACAACTGAGTTCAATACTCAGAAATTACTGAATGGCGGTATGGGCTCTAACGACAGCGCTAAGCTGACTAAAGCTGAAAGTGCATCAATTGTTGGAGATACTACTTTTGTTGGTAACGGGGATGCTTCTGGACTAACTAAGGCCACTATTAAAGTAGATGGCACAACATTTGATATCACTTCCATTCTTGCAAAAGACTTTAGTGTAGCTGATGATGCTGGTACAGCTGACATCGATGAATCAACTGCTATCACTAAAGATCAACTGATCGAACAATTGAAAAATGTGACTTCTGGAGGCACTAAACTATCTGATTTGGTTGATATTAAAGATAATGGAGATTCCATTAGCTTTACTACTAAATCTTCTGGTGATACTAGCAGTATTACAATCACGGCTGATGATGATGCTGCCGCTATAATGTTAGGTTTTGAGGATGCTGCGGCTACCGGAACTGAAGTTAAGGGAACACCTGCTACAGTTGAACGTGCAGGTCTTGAAGCAACAGGTGCACTTACTGCAGATGTAGCAATAGCTGCTGACTCTACTTTCAAAATTCAAGTAGGATCTGAAAGTGCTGTTGAAGTAAGTCTTGGTCCAGATGCTAAAACTTATGATATTGATAACGATGATGAAAATATTGCAAGTGCAGCTAGAGCAGATCTTGTAAAAGACTTGAACGCAGCTCTTCAAGAAGCAGGTTTAGATGGAAAGGTATCTGCTTCACTTTCTGCAGATAACGAGATCCAATTCATCTCTGAATCTGGAAAAGACCTTGAATTGACTGAAGGAACAGGTAACCCGTTAGCAGCAGTTGGCTTTGGGGCAGCTGATCTTGACGCTGTTAAAAACGTAGAACAAGTAGTTGGACCTGGCGCACAAGGATCTGGCTTCTCTACTAAGTTCCAAATCGGTGCTAACACGGGTCAATCCATGTCCCTGACAATCAATGATGTTCGTTCTGCTGCACTGGGCATCACTGGTAACGCTGGACAAGCTGGATTCACAAAAGAAAATAGTGTTACAAACGGTACAAATGACGTAATGGCTGAAGCAGCTCTTAACATCTCTACTCAAGCAGATGCTTCTAAAGCTATCGACGTTGTTGATAAAGCGATCACTCAAGTTTCCAGCGAGCGTGCTAAACTTGGTGCGGTACAAAACCGTCTTGAGCATACAATCAACAACTTGGGAACAGCTTCTGAGAACCTGACAGCTGCTGAATCCCGTGTACGTGACGTTGACATGGCGAAAGAAATGATGGAACAAACGAAGAACAACATCCTTTCTCAAGCTGCACAAGCTATGCTTGCTCAAGCGAACCAACAACCACAAGGCGTACTTCAATTGCTTCGTTAATCTATATTTTCAATGGAGAGACTCTAATTTTCTTAGAGTCTCTTTTTTGCATTTACTAATACAACGCACTCGATTATCCGATATAAATAGTAAATCAATGCGGAGGGGTTCCAGTTAATGAATATCCAATTATCAATATCTGCAGGCTCCACAACAAGCGCACAAAAAATAGTTGATTATCCGAATGTTGTCGAACAAATTTCTGATCAAACAAGTAGTACTACGAAGTCATCAAACTCGATGACACCTGGACAAGAACACCTTATTCAAAACATCGAACGAGCCATAAAGGCTTTAGAAGGTCCGCAAACCACACTTAATATCAGTATTCATGAGAAAACCCATGATATTATGGTAAAGGTTTTAAATAAAGAAACAGGGGAGTTGATACGTGAGATTCCACCTGAGAAGACACTGGATCTTGTGGCCAAAATGATGGAAATCGCAGGGATACTGGTAGATAAGAAAATATAAGGAGGGATTAATAACGTGAGAATTTCTGGTTTTTCGGGAATGGATATAGATACAATGGTTTCATCGCTAATGACCGCCCATAGAGTTCCATTAGACAAGCTGACTCAACAGAAGCAGCTTCTAACTTGGCAGCGTGATAATTATAGAGAGTTGAACAGCAAACTGTTTGATTTCAGAAATAATAAATTGATGACATACAATAAGTCTACAGAGCTAAACACCCAGAAGGCTGTTGTTAGTGGAAACACGAATGCTGTTAAAGCTGAAGCCTCTGCTAGTGCTCAGAACATTCCGATGACCATCAGTGTCGTCAGTTTAGCCAAGCCTGCTTCTTATGAAATGAATAAGTTGGACGGCGATTATACAGCCAAGTCAACTTTAGGTGATATAGCGAAGGGAAAGAATGGTGAGGCATCAGGTTTACCTGAAAAGTATAGTGTTAAAATTAATGGTCAGGATATTACCTTCAATGCAACGGACACCATCTCTTCTGTTGTTTCTAAGATTAATTCTAACTCAACAGCAAATGCAACAGCACAGTTTGACGAGATAACAGGAAAGCTTACGATTTTATCCAAATCAACTGGCACTGAAGCTGAATTAGTAATAGAAGATACTGGTGGCGAGGGTGGGTCATTAGTAACACTGTTTGGAGGGGCTGAAAAAACCTCCAGTGGTCAAAATGGACACGTTCTGATTAATGATAGAAAATATGATAATCTCTCTACCAATTCACTGACCGTGAACGGAGTCGCTCTAATCTTTTCGGAGGTAACTGGAATTACTCTTAAAGGCGATGGAACCTATGATAAGACTAATGATAAATCCGTGAATATATCTGTTCAAACAGATACTGAGAAAGCCCTAACTACAGTAAAAAGCTTTATTGAAGAATATAACACCCTAATGAGCTACATGAATACCAAGATGGGTGAAGAGAAATATCGTGATTTCGCTCCACTGACCGATGAACAGAAGAGTGCAATGACAGAAAAGGATATTGAGCTATGGGAAGAGAAGTCTAGGAGCGGTCTGCTCAAAAACGATGAAATTCTGAGATCCACAATTTCTTCTATGCGCTCTATTATTACAGAAAAACTCGGGGATTTAAGTGCATTAGGCATTACATCAGGGCAATATTATGAGAACGGTAAGCTGTACTTGGATGAAGAGAAATTTAATCAAGCGATGCAGTCCAATCCGCAAAAACTAGCTGAGGTATTCCAAGGTGTGGGCAGTTCTTCTTCCAGCGGAATATTTAGCAAAATGTCAGAGACGATTAATGGATCTCTTGATAAATTGGTTAACAAGGCAGGAACGAGTAAGTATTCAGGTGACCTGAACAGTATTTTTAAAGAAGAAAGTGTAATGGGTAGACAGCTCAAAGACTACAATAAGCGAATTGATGATCTGCAAGATAAATTGGTTGATCTTGAAAATAGATACTATAGACAATTCACTGCAATGGAAACCGCGATAAGCAAATATAATTCACAGTCTTCAAGTCTCACAAGCTTCTTCTCTTAGTAACTAGAGAGAATATGTAGGAGGAATAACAATGATAGCAAGCCCATATGAGAAATATCGTCAGTCCTCTGTACAAACATCTAACCCAGCTCAACTAGTCATTATGCTGTATGATGGAGCTATTCGATTCGTTCGTGCATCAATGAAAGGGTTGGAAGAGAAGGATCTAGAGCAGGTGAATACGAATCTAGGCAAAGCACAGACGATTATCAGCGAGTTAATGTCTACCTTGAATCAGGACTTTGAAGTTTCTAAGAGTCTGTATTCCCTATATGAATATATGAACCACTTGCTGGTGCAAGCGAACATTAAGAAGTCACTGGAGCCTGCGCAGGAAGCACTGGATATGCTCACTGATTTAAGAGATACATGGCTAACAGCAAGTAAATTAGTAATGACAGGTTCAACATATGAAGCAGCTAATAAGTGAACTGGAGATCTTAACTTCAGCGTTTCTCATTCGCATTGATGAAGTCGGTTATGAAGAAGTAGAGAGTTTTGTTGAGAAACGTCAGAGAGTCGTAGATTCCATACTGGTTGAAGTTGTCCAGAATAGAATGGATACAGAGGATGAACAGAGACTGAAAGTGCTGCTAAGTAAGGATGAAATCATAGTTAACAAGATGAGTGACCTTAAAAAAGAAGCTCAGGATTGGCTTCAACAGCGTAATCGGATCAAAGCTCAGCGTAACGCCTATGAGAATCCGTACAGCGCAGATAGTTTACTGCTGGATCGTCGCAAATAAAATGATAGGGACTATTAAACAAGAGGACTTGTTTGATAGTCTCTTTTTTTACGACATAAAATGTGAATTAAATACATAATTATACAAAAAACACTAGAAAATATTTCTATTAGATGGTAGAATATCCCTTGTTATATAGTTCTTAAGAATCAGGTCTTTAGATTTATTTATTTAGGAATTGTGTTTATTCAAGAAAAAATATGAGACTTAAGATTTATCTAAGCCTGATTACTATATCGATCTTATTTAACAGGAGGAGAAATTGTGGGTAAAAAAGTTCGTGGTACAGTCACAGGATTATTGAGTATTAGTATGGCCCTTGGCACCGTAGGTTCAGTTAGTGCAGCAACAACGGGAACAAATGATATTCAAGGTCATTGGGCGCAAAGCCAGCTTCAGCATTGGATGAATGAAGGTCATCTAACAGGATATGCAGATGGTTCTGTTAAACCAAACAAGTCTATTTCTCGGGCAGAGTTTGTTTCGTTGGTAAATAGAATTTTTGGATATTCAGAACAGGCTTCATTATCCTTCGATGATTTATCCCCATCAAACTGGGCATACACAGATATCGCATCTGCAGTCCAAGCAGGTTATGTGCAAGGTTACGAGAATAATACGTTCCGTCCAGGTGCTGATGTAACAAGACAAGAAGCAGCTGCCATGATTTCGAAATTGTTGAATGTGAAGAGCGATAATTACGATGCGTTAAACCAATATACAGATCAAGATACGATTGCTGGATGGGGGAAGGCCTCAGTTGCATCTGTTGTCGAGCATGAAGTGATGGAAGGATACCCTAATGGAACATTCGCTCCACTTCGATCGCTTACAAGAGCGGAAGCTGTGGTGCTGATTGAGAATGCATTAGCAAGTAAAATAGAATTGAACACCGTTACATATGATCTCGCAGGAACTTATGGTTCTGAAGAGGAAACGACAGTTATTGAAGGAAATGTAATTATCAATGTACCTGATGTCACGCTCGTGAACACAGAGATTAAAGGGGGTCTTCTGTTTGCTGAAGGTATTGGAGCTGGAGATGTCACAATTCAGAATGTAAAAGTGCATGGTACAACCAATGTAGAAGGCGGCGGTGAAAACTCCATCCATTTTGTGGATTCTGTACTGCTGAATGTTGTAGTGAATAAAAAGGATGGCACGGTTCGTATTGTTGCAGAAGGAACGACGACAGCAGAGAATGTTATTGTTCAATCATCAGTAAAGGTTGAAGAACATAACGTTACAGGAGCTGGCTTTACTGACGTTGAATTGTCTGAAATTTTACCGGCTGGCAGTCAGGTGGCATTGAACGGAACTTTTGATGATGTTGGTTTGTATGCTGCTTCTGTATCGGTTGGGCTTGACGGTGGGTTTATCGAGAGTTTCCAAGTGGATAAAGCTGCAGTCAACAGCCAAATCACTGTAAGCAACAACGCTCAAATTGCTCAGCTCGTACTTGATGCGATTACGAAATTGTTAGGTTCCGGGACAATTAGTAAAGCTACCGTAAACGAAGGAGCAAAGGGATCATCATTCCAGACTAAGCCGCTCCAAATAGACGGTTCTCAAAAAGACAATGTGGTTTTACCAGCAACTCCTCCGGCATCAAGTGGTGGCGGTACAAGTAGCGGTGGTTCAAATGGCGGAGGATCTGGTGGAGATACATCTCCAGGTGATGGAGGAACTAATCCAGATATACCGGATGGACAAACGGATGAAGAGAAAGTAGCAGATGCGATAGAAGCAATCGAGGGGCTAAATTTAGAGTGGGACACGGATGTGGAAACAACAGTAGTGAAAGTAAATGAAGCAATTTCTTCCCTTGGATTGACAGGGGTAACAGTCATTGTAGCCCAAGGAACAGAAGCCAGCGAAGGAAATGTGGTAGTTACCGTTTCGAGCGGAGCAATAACTCAAACCATTGAAATTGTTGACTCGAGTGTAGCTAAAGTATCCTCACTTATAGAATTTGAAGAAGCACTACTGAATACAAACAAGTCCACTATTAAGCTAGTAGATAGTTTCACAACTGATAAAAAGATAGTAGTAAGCCGAGCGGTGACAATTGATGGACAGAATCATCAGATTGAATTAACAGGGAACGACGAAGCGTGGAATTCCAATTATGTTCTCCAGGTATACGATACGACAGGTGTAATCATCAAAGATGTGAAGCTTACTGGTGGAGATGCGGGGTTATTAGTTAATGGTTCTTCTGTAGAATTGAAAGGGACCATCGATGTGAGTGATAACTTCTTCGGCGGTATTGAATCCTCCAAGGGTAAAGGGCTGGTGAGCAATCCTCAACTGAACGTAAGTAGCGCTACTTTGGTTAATACAACAGAAGCATTTGGGCAACCAACACTGTGGGAGGATAAAATTACAGGAACTATATCAACAAGTGGTCAGTTCACATTGATTACTTTGAAAGATCAGCCACAGTATTATCTCAAAGAGGAAAATGCAGAAGATCCAGCAACAATAGCTGAAGTTTCAACTGCAGATGATTTTAGCGCAGCATTAGATAATGCTAGTATAATCAAAATCAGACTGAAATCTGATATCGAGACAGACGAAAGGTTCGTTGTAAGCCGTGCGGTGACAATAGATGGACAGAATCATCAGATTGAATTAATAGGGAACGACGAATTATGGGATTCCAATTATGTTCTGCAAGTGTACAATACGACAGGTGTAACGATACAAGATGTGAAGCTCACCGGGGGAGATGCGGGGCTGTTAGTTAACGGTTCTTCTGTAGAATTAAAAGGCAGCATCGATGTGAGTGGGAACGTCTTCGGCGGAATTGAATCCTCCCAGGGTGTAAATGTGCCGAACACTCCTCAACTGAACGTAAGCACTGCCAAATTGATTAATTCATCAGAAGCATTTGGGAAACCAACACTATGGGAAGATCAGATCACAGATACGATCTTAACAGGTGAAGATCAGTTCACATTGATTACTTTGAAAAATCAGCCACAGTATTATCTGGAAGTGAAGAATACAGAAGATCCAGCAACAATAACAGAAGTTTCAACGGCAGATGATTTTAGAGCAGCGCTAGGAGATGACAGCATCGTCAAGATTAGACTGGCATCTGATATCGCGACAGATAAAAGGTTCGTTGTAAGCCGTGCAGTAACAATTGATGGACAGAATCATACGATTGAATTAACAGGGAACGACGTATTGTGGGATTCTAACTATGTTCTTCAAGTGTACAATACGACAGGTGTAACGATACAAGATGTGAAGCTTACCAGAGGAGATGCGGGGCTGTTAGTTAATGGTTCTTCTGTAGAATTAAAAGGGACCATTGATGTGAGTGGGAACTTCTTCGGTGGAATTGAGTCCTCCCAGGGTGTAAATGTGCCGAACACTCCTCAACTGAACGTAAGCAGTGCCACTTTTGTTAATACAACAGAAACATATCATCAACCAACAGTATGGGAAGATGAAATTACAGGAACTATTCAGACAGGTGAAACTCAATTATTCTCAACTACAAAAGAAGCTCAGGTGCACTACTATATAAATTCTAGCAACACTATTGCTCCTGAATCGGATGTATCTAATAACGAGAATATTGAAGCCATAACTGAACCGGAAACAGCTCCCGAGTCAGAGATAGTAATAGATCCGGAATCGGATCCGCAAACTGGTGCAGAGAGTGATGTTCAATCAGATGTAGACACTAGTTCAGAAGAAGCATCAGAAACAGACTCAGCTAGTACTGAAAATAATGCTGAACTTAAACCAGAATAGTGTAAAATACTTTCCGGTTATAGCGTACAAAGTTTATTTATTCTGGCGGGAGGACCCCTCTTGATGGGGTTCTTTCAGTCGGTTTTAATGTGATGTTTTCTGATTTACTGACTTTATAATTTGTTTGTGATTAGATCTTTTTGTCTCAAAGTTCGACAAAATATTAACATTATTATGTCATATATTAGAAGGTAATCATTTTCTTTTCCAATTGACAATGGATAAGTTTGGATGGTATAGTCGGAGTTGTGAGCCAAGCTCACTTCATTTGATGACGAAGGGAATGTTCGTGCATGCAAGGTAAAGTTAAATGGTTTAACGCAGAAAAAGGTTATGGTTTCATCGAGACTGAGGACGGCGGCGACGTATTCGTACACTTTTCCGCAATCCAATCCGAAGGCTTCAAGACTTTGGAAGAAGGTCAATCCGTAGAATTCGAAATCGTCGAAGGCGCACGTGGACCACAAGCTGCTAACGTAATCAAATTATAATCATCCCGGCTTAGCCCGACCTACATATAACGGTTAGATGGTTAACAATTGAGTTTAGCTAGCGTCAACCTTGAGACAGTTGTCTCAAGGTTTTTTTTGTTCCCGTTAGAAGGATTTATCTCTCCTCGCTTAGCTTGGGTACCAAGGTACACATGAAGGGACACATACAAGCCTGCTCTCTTTCGAGTATCTAATATCAAACAACAAACTTTAAGCATTGAACCTAAAGCTTCAAACTTAATCTTCAATCTCCTCTATTATTGCCAGGTGCTACTATTCATAGCTATTCATGCAGCATTGCATATATCTCAATGGATTATATTTGAACATCACTGAATAGTACCTTAAGGGCTATATTCCCCCCCAGGATGTGTACTCTCAGAGTCTCGGCCCCATCTAAGACAACTTGATCCTTACTTTACCGAGATCTGAAGTTTATTTTCTTGCATGACCAGAAATTTTAATTTCACATTATATTAAATTTCCGACAAAATAAGCGAAAGTCTCCGCCAAAAATCAGCAGATTTCTTCTCATTTCACAAGGCTAACAGAACATTTAACCGATTCCTGCTCGCTTCAAACGCTCCTCATACAATTGTCATAACTTTGTGTTAGATGTGTGTAAAACGCCTTCATTCTTTTTACATTGGCCTAATAAACATGTTATAATCGAGGTGCAAAGGAAAAGGAGGAATTGCCCTATGAATTTGAGTATTCGAGGTCAACAAATCGAGGTTACCGATGCTTTGAAAGATTACGTCGACAAGAAGCTTAGCAAGCTAGAGAAGTATTTCGATGAACCTCTAACCTCTGATGGCAATGTGACGCTCAGCGTGAATGTAAACCGCGGGTTCCACACTGTTGAGGTTACGATTCCGATGAAAGGTCTGGTCCTTCGCGCAGAAGACGAGAGTACTGACATGTACGCTTCCATTGACGCTGTGGTGGAGAAGCTTGAACGTCAGATCCGGAAGCATAAGACGAAGATCAACCGCAAATTCCGTCAAGAAGATAATTTGAAGACGTTTTTTGTTGAAAATGTTCCTGCCAGCCCGTCCCCAGTTACCGATGAGGAGCTGGACAGTGAATATGATGATCTAGAAGTGGTCCGTACGAAGAAATTCTTCCTGAAGCCGATGGATGTGGAGGAAGCCATTTTACAGATGAACATGGTCGGCCATAACTTCTTTGTATTCTCCAATATTGAGAATAATGAAGTTAGCGTCGTGTACAAGCGTAATGACGGCAAGTACGGTCTTATTGAACAAGAATGAGTAAGTACCATTTAAATCTTATTGCATTCAGCCGGTTTGATTTCAACTTAATCTAAGGTTGACTGAAACGATTGTGAATGTTGCGTGCAGGTACTGGTAAGGATTATTTAAAAATTTGATCGAACTAGAAAATAACCAAGAGCCCTCTCTTTGATGAGCAGGGGCTCTTTTTTGTATTTTTCCACATAATGTCTTCGTCATATAGCGAAACTAAATATTAGGCTCATGCGTCTATATATACAGAGTCTTACCGGATGATGGGCTAGGGCTGTGATGAGTTTCACTGCTCATTTTAATAGCGGAATTCGGTGAAAATAAAGGGCCTGCCCTTGTTGCGACAGCCTTGACAAACTGTTACAATTTAGGCAAAACCATTTTTATGTATACTAGAATCAATTTCATAATACCTTTGTTTATGATTTATGAAATTGATTCACCGCTGAATCTAATTCATTGTTTTCGTGAGTGATGAAGTGGATTCACCTTGATTTGAATATGCGTAGAAATGTTATGAATGATTCGATATGAACATCAGCTTGTGCATGTAAGAACTTTGAATGACAGTTGAACCACTCAAGTTCCTAACATTTACCCTTTGCATGCCGAGTTTGATTCTAACATCTGTTTTGCACGAAAGGGGTTAACCATGCTAGGACTAGTGAAGAAGATCTTCGGCGACACCAACGAGCGTGATGTCAAACGTCTGATGAAGACGGTCGATACTATTAATAAAATGGAACCGGAATTTACCGCGCTTTCCGACGCTCAACTTAAAGGGAAGACAGAGGAGTTCCGCGCACGGATTGAGAAAGGGGCTACCCTTGAGGAGATACTGCCGGAAGCCTTTGCTACTGTAAGGGAAGCATCGAAGCGTGTCTTGAATAAACGTCACTATGACGTACAGCTACTTGGCGGTATTGCACTGCATGAAGGCCGGATTGCAGAGATGAAGACAGGGGAAGGGAAGACGCTCGTCGGAACGCTGCCTGTATATCTCAATGCACTTCTTGGCAAGGGTGCTCACGTGGTTACGGTCAATGACTATTTGGCTCAACGTGACAGCCAGGAGATGGGACAGATTTATGAGTACCTCGGCATGACCGTTGGGATTAACCTCAGCGGCATGGATCATGCGTCCAAGCAGGCTGCTTATGCATGTGATATTACGTACGGAACGAACAACGAATACGGGTTTGACTACCTTCGTGACAACATGGTCCTATACAAGGAACAAATGGTACAGCGTCCACTCTATTTCTGCATTATTGACGAAGTGGACTCCATCCTTGTTGACGAAGCGCGTACACCGCTCATCATTTCCGGACAAGCCCAGAAATCGACAGAGCTCTATTTTGCAGCCGATCGTTTCGTGAAGAAGCTGGTCGCTGAAGAGGATTACACTGTAGATATTAAGGTGAAATCTGTAGCGCTGACCGAAGCAGGGGTTGCTAAGGCTGAGCGTGCTTTTGGTATTGATAACTTGTACGACCAAGCTCATGTAACGCTGAATCACCATATCGTGCAGGGGCTTAAGGCGAATGTCATCATGCGTCGTGACGTCGATTACGTCGTTGCAGAAGGCGAAGTTGTCATCGTTGACGAATTTACAGGCCGTCTAATGGCGGGTCGTCGTTACAGCGATGGTCTGCACCAGGCGATCGAAGCGAAGGAAGGCATCGAAGTTCAGAACGAGAGCATGACGCTTGCGACGATTACCTTCCAGAACTATTTCCGGATGTACAAGAAGCTGGCAGGGATGACCGGTACGGCGAAGACAGAGGAAGAAGAGTTCAAGAAGATTTACGGACTTGAAGTGCTTCAAGTACCGACGAACCGTCCGAACCAGCGTCAGGATATCCCGGATGTGGTTTATAAGAGCGTAGAGAGCAAGTTCAGAGCCGTGGTGAATGAGATCGTAGAACGTCATGCGAAGAATCAGCCGGTACTCGTGGGTACGGTGTCCATTGAGAACTCTGAGGTTCTGTCCGAAATGCTGAAGCGCAAAGGTGTGAAGCACCAGGTATTGAACGCGAAATACCATGCGGAGGAAGCACAGATCATCTCCGGTGCAGGTCAGGCTGGAGCGGTAACGATTGCGACCAACATGGCTGGACGCGGTACAGACATTATTCTGGGTGAAGGCGTATCGGATCTTGGCGGCCTGCACATCATCGGTACAGAGCGTCATGAGTCGAGACGGATCGATAACCAGCTACGCGGTCGTGCCGGACGTCAGGGTGATCCGGGTTCGACGCAGTTCTATCTGTCACTTGGCGATGAGCTCATGAAGCGCTTTGGTGCGGATAACGTACTGAACATGATGGAGCGTCTTGGCTTCGAGGAAGATCAGCCGATTGAGAGCAAGATGATTACGCGTGCGGTAGAATCCGCTCAGAAGCGTGTTGAGGGCAATAACTTCGATATGCGTAAAGTCGTTCTCCAATATGACGATGTCATGAACCAGCAGCGTGAAGTCATCTACAAGCAGCGTCGTGAGGTGCTGGAGTCTGAGAACATCAAGCAGATCGTGATGGAGATGATCCGTGGAACGATTCAGCGTAATGTGGAGGCTCACTGCCCGGATGATATCCCAGAGAACTGGGAGCTGCAGGAAGTAGCAGACTACATGAACAGTAAGATGCTCGAAGAGGGCGCTATTACCCGCGATGATCTATGGGGCAAAGAGGTTGAAGAGATCGTTGAGTTCATCTTTGGCAAGGTGCAGGAGAAGTATGATGCCCGTGAAGAGCGCATTGGGGAAGAAATGGTGCGTGAATTCGAGAAGGTTATTGTGCTTCGTGCGGTAGATAGCAAATGGATGGACCATATCGATGCGATGGATCAGCTGCGTCAAGGGATTCACCTTCGGGCATACGGCGGTACTGATCCGCTTCGCGAATACCAATTTGAAGGATTTGCGATGTTCAACGAGATGATCTCCACGATTCAGGAGGAAGTTGCAACTTATGTCATGAGAGCTCAAATCGAGAGCAACCAGGAGCGTCAAGCGGTTGTGGACGAGAAGCAGATCTCAACAAGCGGCGAACCTGCGGAGAAGCGTCCTGTGAAGGTAGCAGACCAAATCGGACGCAACGATCCTTGTCCTTGCGGCAGTGGCAAGAAATATAAACATTGCCATGGTCAAACTTCTTAATTCGGCATAGAATATAATATAAATTAAGGGTTTTGCTCAGAATCCCACCTGTGTGATGCACAGGATGCATGGGATGGCGTGATGCATAATCTGAAATAGGTTTGTTTTAATAATACAGCTCCCTGAGACTTGTCCGTGTTACTGTACGTGGCCAGGTCTCAGTGGGGCTTTATCTACAAGTAAAGAGAGGAATCTGTGAATCATGATTGAACCAAGCATTAAGCAGGATTTACGCGAGATCAGCAAGAAACTAACCAACCTTAGGGGGTCTCTTTGACTTAGATCTGAAGAATGAAATGATCGCAAACTTCGAAGAGAAGATGTCAGCCCCTGATTTTTGGGATGATAATGATAAAGCCCAGGCGCTCATCTCCGAGATGAATGCAGTGAAGGGCTCTGTCGATCAGTACAAGAAGCTGCAGCAGGAATATGATGATGCGAGCATGATGATCGAGCTGGCGGAAGAGGAAGGCGATGAGAGCATCGCGGCAGAAATCGGTGAAACGATCAAAGCCCTGGTAAGCAAGCTGGAGGAGTTCGAGCTGCAGCTGCTGCTGGATCAGCCTTATGACAAGATGAATGCCATTCTGGAGCTGCATCCTGGTGCAGGCGGTACGGAGTCTCAGGACTGGGGACAAATGCTGCTTCGGATGTACACTCGCTGGGCTGAGAAGCGCGGCTTCAAGGTGGAAGTGCTGGATTACCTTCCGGGAGACGAAGCGGGAATCAAGAGCGTGACCTTGTCCATTAAGGGCTATAATGCTTATGGTTACCTCAAAGCTGAGAAGGGTGTACATCGTCTGGTGCGAATCTCTCCATTCGATTCATCTGGCCGCAGACACACCTCGTTCGTATCCTGTGATGTTGTACCCGAGATTACAGAGGACGTAGAAGTGGATATCCGGACTGAAGATTTGAAGATCGATACGTACCGTGCGAGCGGTGCCGGCGGTCAGCATATCAATACGACGGACTCGGCTGTACGGATTACGCATATTCCAACCGGTGTCGTTGTGACGTGTCAGAATGAGCGCTCTCAGATCAAGAACCGTGAGCGTGCCATGACGATGCTTCGTTCGAAGCTGTACGAGCGAAAACTGGAAGAGCAGCAAAAAGAACTGGATGAAATCCGAGGGGAACAGTCGGAAATTGCATGGGGCAGCCAGATTCGCTCCTATGTATTCCATCCCTATAGTATGGTAAAGGATCACCGCACATCCGTGGAGACGGGGAACGTAGGCGCAGTAATGGACGGCGATCTGGATACTTTCATTGATGGATACCTCCGCAAGCAAATTAAGGTGGAGTCTGAATAATTTATATGGAATTCCAACATGGTAAGGTTAAGTATAGCCGTGTAGGAATTTTTTTGGTTGTTTTTAATTATGAAGTGAAATCATCGATCATCTATGTTAAGGGGAGACAGTAATCAAGATGCAGCAAGCACAAGAGCGCAAGAGCAGGAACAAAAGAGCTTCAAATCTCATTCCGGTGGACGGTCCGCTTCGAGTGGTCGTTGACGCCTTTTTCATCATATTCGGGGCATTTGTCATGTCCATTGCCTTCAATCTGTTCCTCGTGCCGAATTTGATCGCCTCGGGCGGTGTATCGGGTATCTCGATTCTGGGGCAGGCCGCCTTCGGATTCGAACCGGCATTTACACAGTGGGCACTGAATATTCCGTTATTCATTGCAGGGTATTCCATACTGGGAAGGCAATATGCTATCCGTTCCCTGCTCGGAAGTGTGATGCTTCCGCTGTTCGTTTATCTTACTAAGGATTGGACGGTGCCTACCAGCAACCCGCTGCTGGCTTCGATCTTTGGCGGAATTGGCGTTGGGCTCGGGATTGGTATCGTATACCGCGGACGAGGTTCCACAGGGGGACTGACGATCCTTGCGCAAATTATTCAGAAATACAGTGGTCTCCGGCTGTCCCTGAGTGTCATGCTGCTGGATGGGGCAGTTATTGTAATAGCGGGGATGCTGCTGTCCCTAGAGAACTCACTTTATGCACTCATCAGTTTATATGTCACGGGAAAAGTGATTGATGCGGTTGAAATGGGATTTGGTACTTCCAAAGTCGCCTACATTATATCCAATTATACGGAACCAATTAAGCAGGCGATATTGCACGATCTGGACCGAGGCGTAACGAAGCTGTCTGCCCAAGGAGGTTATACGGATGATGACCGTACGGTGCTGATGGTTGTTGTGGGGCAAAGTGAGATTGCGAGATTGAAGACGCTCGTTCGTGCGGTGGATCCGAATGCATTTGTGACCATTACGAATGCGCATGAGGTGCTGGGAGAAGGGTTTAAGAAGACATTCTAAACAGAAGCGTGTTAGTTACTTGCTGCATAAGCCGTATTTATGCAAACTGTGAATCATCGAAGTTCATGAACTTATTCAAGCGATGAACACCGAGTGCAGGTGGAGAAGAATGGTATGTGTAGCTACAGAAATGTAGAAAATTTTTAGCTACAGCTAGTAGATGTAGAGATTCAGGCTGAGTCGCTAAAGAATGAATGGAGCGGCTAATGCATAAATGAATAAGTTAATAGGGAAATGACAAAAGGGAGTGGCCTCACGTTTGAACGGAGGAACTCCCTTTTCTCTATTATATAGCTATAAAATTGGCGAGAGCAGCCTGGATATGGATTCCTTGAACCGGATCCAGAGCGAACGCTGTCTGTAGTGTTCTGCTGTCATCTCGGCAGAGAGCTGCATATCTTTTTCGAAAGCATCCGTCAGCTCCAGCGCAATCTTGGAATCATAAATAAAAGCGTTGATCTCGAAGTTAAGCCTGAAGCTGCGGACATCGAAGTTGGCTGTACCGATGGTGGCCATTTTCTTATCTACAACGATCATTTTCGTATGCAGGAAGCCGTTGTCGTAGATATAAATCTTGGCGCCGACCTTGATAAGCTCACCGACGTACGAAGTTGTTGCCCAGTAGACAAACATGTGGTCCGGCTTATTCGGGATCATGATTCGTACATCAATTCCTGACAGACAGGCAATCCGTACCGCATCCAGCATACTAGCATCGGGAATAAAATACGGCGTCTGAATGATGATGGATTTCTTCGCAGCAGAGATCATTTTGATATATCCATTCTTGATATGCTCGATTTCGGCATCGGGTCCGCTCGTTACAATCTGCATACCGATATGATCCTTGCCTTCCGGCTCAGGAAAATGTTCAGGCACAAACGTAATGTCATGATAACGGGACGCTTCATTCCAGTCCATAATAAACCGGGCCTGCAGTGTGGAAACCGCCGTTCCTTGAATCCGCAGATGCGTATCGCGCCAGTATCCAAACTTCTTATCCTTGCCGAGATACTCATCCCCTACGTTAAACCCGCCAGTATATCCGATAATTCCATCAATGATAACGAGCTTACGGTGATTACGATAATTGAGCCGCAGGTTGATCAGCCTGAACTTCGATGGGAAGAAGACCTCAACCTTCCCTCCGGCTGCAACCAGCTCTTTGAAGAAGCTCTTCTTCATGCTCCGTGAGCCAAGCGCATCATACAGTACCCGCACGTACACGCCTTCTCGGGCTTTTTTGATCAGTGCATTTCGAATGCTTCTCCCCAGCCCATCTCCTCGAAGAATATAGTACTGGATATGAATATGATCCTGTGCATTTTCAATGTCTTCCATCAGCTTGTTGAATTTATGATGTCCGTCGCAGAAGATTTCGACACTGTTGTCTTCCGTAAATAGCGCACCATTTTGAATGAGATGCATATAAATAAAATCCTTGTACTCTAAAGTGTCTTGTTTGCGGAATGGGAAATCCTTCTCCTGCAGGTGACGAATCTGATCGATGACCATCTGGTCGATGTTGAGCTTCGCGCGTTCCTTCCATTGAAAAAGACGGTATCTTGTAAGGTTTTGTCCGAGCAGCAGGTAGAGCACGAACCCTACAATCGGAATAAAAGTAAGCACGAGCAGCCAGGCCCAGGTGGAAGAAGCATCTTTGCGTTCTAGAAATATAAGGGCGGCAGCCAGTAACATATTGATGATGATCACTACGATGTAGCTGATATGGTTAATATCCAAGTGAGTCGTTCCTCCAAATTCGATGATATCTATGTAGCTAGGCTTATTAGTCCAATCTATCTATGAGCTTAATTAACCCTATTATGCATCATATCACTCAATTGGAATCCACGAAAAGAGATTTCATAGCATGTCATCATTTTTTTGACGAGGGGAAGGATCAGGAACGAATAATAACATATAGAAATCATGTATAAAGTGTTGTATTTATATAAGTCTGGATGTATAATAATTCACATCTATTAAAGAGAACGTATCGTTAAATGTATGGAGTACATCGGAAATTAGGGATCAGAAATTCAGAATTACTGACATAATAGGCACCGTTATATAGAGTGCTGCATACATAGAGAGTTGCATGGACTGTGAGCTCAGCTTAAGAGAGAAGGGGAGACATTATGAAGAACAAATTAAAGGTAGCAATTGTGGGTTCCACTGGGTATGGCGGAGTGGAGCTCATTCGTTTTTTACAGCATCATCCAAACGTAGAGATCGCCTCGGTCATTTCGTCTTCGACGAGCGGAGTATCCATTGCTGAAGGGTTCCCTCACTTGAACACGATTATGGAGCAGACACTGGACGGCATTGACGTAGCCCATATGGCAGCAAATGTGGATCTTGTATTCACCGCCACGCCATCAGGTGTAAGTACACAGCTCGTTCCTCAGCTTATTGATGCGGGTCTCAAGGTTATTGACCTGTCGGGCGACTTCAGGTTGAAGGACGGAGCAGCGTATGAAAAATGGTATAAACACACTCCTGCAGAGGATCAGTATCTGGAGCAGGCTGTTTACGGACTTAGTGAAGTGTATGGAGAGCAGGTTCAAGGTGTAGACTTCATCTCTAACCCGGGCTGTTATCCGACAGCAACGCTGCTGGGACTGATTCCTGCCATCGCATCAGGCATGATCGATCCCGCAAGCATCATTATTGATGCGAAATCCGGTGTATCCGGAGCAGGTCGAGGCACAAGCCTGGCTTCGCATTATGCTGAGATTAATGAGAATTTCAAAGCCTACAAGGTCAACAAGCATCAGCACATTCCGGAGATTGAGCAGGTACTTACAGACATAGCAGGTCATAAAGTAACCGTCACATTTACAGCACAGCTCGTTCCTATGACTAGAGGTATCATGAGCACGATGTATGCAACCTTAAATGGAAATTATACAGACCAGGATTTCATTGATGCATACAACCAGTATTATGAGGGCAAGCCATTCATTCGAATCAGGCAAGCGGGAAGCTGGCCGGCGACGAAGGAAGTGTTCGCATCCAACTATTGTGACATTGGGTTCTCAGCCGATTCACGTACAGGAAGAGTTACCATCTTCGCCGTGATTGATAATGTCGTGAAGGGCGCTGCTGGGCAGGCCATTCAGAATTTGAATCTGATGATGGGCTGGGAGGAAGCAACAGGTCTTCAATTCTCACCAGTATACCCATAAATATAAGGAAGCATAATCCGTGCATGTCCGGCTTTTCATATTAACTTGGATAGGATGGGGAGGAAATCATGGGACAGGTTGCAATTCAGGCTTTTAGCATCGTGGATAACGGATCGATCGTATCGCCCTTAGGATTCAGCGCAGGAGGTCTGCATTGTGGACTTAAGAAGACAGATCGGAACGATCTTGGCGCTATTAAATGTGATGTAGTTGCGAACGCGGCTGCTGTATATACAACGAATGTATTCCAAGCGGCACCGCTTCAGGTGACAAGAGACAGTCTGAAGAACGGTAAGCTTCAAGCCATTATCGTGAACAGCGGTAATGCGAATGCCGTGACGGGCAAGCAGGGAGAAGAAGATGCTTATGCAATGAGAGCAGCTGCTGCGCGTGAGCTGGGTGTGGCCGAAGAGGATGTAGCGGTTGCTTCAACGGGTGTCATTGGTGAGCTGCTCAAGATGGATTGTGTACATGCCGGAATTAAGGCGATGCCTGCGAAGATGGGCAAGGACACGGATGTAGCGGGTGAGTTCTCTCAAGCGATTCTGACTACTGATCTTGTAAAAAAAGAAATCTGTGTCACCACTCAAGTGGACGGCAAACAAGTTACGATTGCGGGAGCGGCAAAGGGCTCAGGGATGATTCACCCGAATATGGCGACAATGCTTGCTTTTGTAACCTGTGATGCAGAGATTGAACAGCAGGCATTGCAAGGGCTGCTGGGTCAATCGACAGATTCGACCTTCAATATGATTACGGTGGACGGCGATACCAGTACGAATGATATGCTGGTGGCGATGTCCAGCGGGCTGGCAGGCAACGATATACTCACTCCGAAGCATAAAGACTGGGAGTCGTTCGCAGAGGCATTCAACTATGTATGCGAAGTGTTGGCCAAGGCGATTGCAAGAGATGGAGAAGGCGCAACAAAGCTGGTTGAGGTAAACATTCAAGGAGCAGACACGGATGATTCTGCCAGAGCCATCGCGAAGACGGTGATTGGTTCGAGTCTGGTCAAGACAGCCATGTTCGGTGCAGATGCAAACTGGGGACGAATCATTGCTGCTGTAGGCCGTGCCGGCGTGCCGGTAAATCCGGAACAGGTGGATGTGAAGCTGGGAGATATTTTGGTGCTGCAAGGCTCTCGTCCTGTGGCATTCAGTGAAGATGAGGCACTTGCCTATCTTCAGGGCGACACGGTTCAGATCTTTGTTAATCTTCATGGTGGTACAGGTAAGGCTACTGCCTGGGGCTGCGATCTGACTTATGATTATGTGCGGATTAATGCAGCTTATCGGACATAAAGATACTTGGAGAAGGGGAGAGGGGACATGACGCAGGCAAGTGCAGAAGTGAAGAAGAGCTCGACCGGGAAGTCAGCAGGAGCGTTTGTCATGAAATGCGGAGGGAGTACGCTTGCGGCGCTGCCGGCTTCCTTTTTCGAGGATTTGCGTGAGCTTCAAGCGGAAGGTACAGCACCCGTTATCGTTCATGGCGGCGGTCCGGCGATTTCGGAAAATTTAGAGAAGCTTGGCATCGAAACTGAATTCGTTAATGGGCTGCGTAAGACAACCGAGCCGGTGCTGGATGTTGTGGAAATGGTGCTGGCAGGCAGCATTAACAAGCAGATCGTCCGACTTATCCAGGGGACGGGAGCACGGGCGATTGGTTTGTCCGGTGTGGACGGTGGTCTCATACAGGCGAAGCCGGTCAGTAACAGTGCTGAGGTTGGTTATGTAGGAGATGTCACTCGGGTAGAGGCTTCTATTATAGAAGGAATCGTTAACCTGGGTTATATGCCAGTAATTGCGCCTGTAGGTGTAGATGCAGCAGGACAACGCTATAATATCAACGCAGACACTGCGGCGGGAGCTGTCGCTTCCCATCTGGGTGTGGACCGAATGATTGTCGTTACTGATGTACCTGGCATTATGAAGAACGTTGATGGAGTGAAGAAAGTGCTTCCTTCGGTTACCGTGCAGCAGATTGAAGATATGATCCAGAGCGGCGAAATTTATGGAGGCATGATTCCCAAAGTGAGAGCCGCGATTAAATGTATTCAAGGCAAAGTAAAAGAGGTCGTCATCGTGGACGGCAGCGAGCCGAAGATCTTGAGCCGGGTGCTTAAGGGAGAAGTGATCGGCACGAGAATTGTACGGATGTAACGGTTAGGCCGCAATAATAAGTTGAAGAATACTAACTTACAATACGAGTTCGTGGTAACAGCTCGGAATAAGAGTTTGCAGTAGGAGCAATGAATACTTTTTATTAAAAAAGGCGCATGCGCCAAAATCGGATGGGAGTGTAGATGATGACCGTTACGAATCAATCACAGCAGACACAAGCGGGAGCACCGGATACGCAAGTGACAAATGAAACAGGGAGCTCGCTTTTTCCAACCTATGCACGGTATCCGCTCAGCCTGATCAAGGGCAAGGGCAGTTACCTGTGGGATGACAAGGGCAATAAATATTTGGACTTCGTGAGTGGTCTCGCTGTTACCAATCTGGGTCATGCGCCGGATAAGATTGTAAATAAAGTGAAGGAACAGCTGGATGAGCTGTGGCATGTATCGAATCTGTTCACCATTCCTGGACAGGAGCAGGCAGCGAAGCTGCTTACGGCGAATACTTGTGCAGATGCAGTGTTCTTCTGCAACAGCGGGGCAGAGGCTAATGAAGCTGCAATTAAGCTGGCGCGCAGATATCAGCAAAAAGTGCTGGGCAAAGGCAAGTTTGAAATTATCACCTTCAAACAGTCCTTCCATGGCCGGACACTGGCAACACTCACGGCGACAGGACAGGATAAAGTGAAGGAGGGCTTCCTTCCGCTGCCTGAAGGCTTTGTTCATGTACCATTGCATGATATTCCTGCACTGGAAGCAGCGATTACACCGCATACAGCGGCGATTATGCTAGAGCTGATCCTGGCTGAAGGCGGCATTCATGTCGTCGATCCGGAATTTTTGAGAAAAGTGAAGGCACTCTGTGAGGAGCATGGCTTGCTGCTGATTATGGATGAGGTGCAGACAGGCATGGGCAGAACAGGCAAGCTGTTTGCTCATCAGCATTATGATGTGGAGCCGGATATTTTCACTTCAGCCAAAGGGATTGGCAGTGGATTTCCGGTGGGTGCGATGCTGGGTAAAGGTTATTTGCGCGACGCATTTACCCCGGGAAGTCATGCGACCACATTCGGCGGCACACCGCTGGCCATGGCAGCAGTCAATGCAACGATAGAGACGATCATTGAAGAAGAGCTGCCTAAACGAGCACAGCAAATGGGAGATTACTTGATCGAATCCTTGCGCAAGGAGCTGGAAGGCATTTCATTTGTTACTGAGGTGCGCGGCAGAGGTCTGATCGTTGGCATTGCGTGTAAGGGTCCGGTTGGCGATATTATTACAGCAGGCCAGAACAGAGGCTTCCTGTTCGTGAATGCGGGGCCTGAAGTGATTCGCTTCCTGCCGAACTTGTACGTAACTACAGAAGAAATCGACACAGCGGTTGCTCTGATCAAGACTTTGATTGAGGAACACGTCGCGGCGAATGCGTAAATCCTTATAAGGCCAGTCCTGCAAGGGGAACTTAGAAGCTGGAACATTGTAGGTCGAACTAAACGTTAAACTGAGGTGAAGCTCAGTTGAAGGATAGAAGAAGTTTGAGCATGGAGATAGATTTGAAGGAGGATGAAAAATGACGATTACACAGCTGAACCTCAAAGGCCGGGATTTTATTGAATTTACAGACTACAGCAAAGAGGAGATTGAGTATCTTCTACAGCTTGCTGTCGATATCAAGAAGAAGCAAAAAAGCGGTGAAGTCTATCAGCCGCTGAAGGGCAAGACCATCGGACTTATTTTTGAAAAATCATCGACACGTACACGCGTATCTTTTGAAGTAGGGATGTTCCAGCTGGGCGGGCACGCACTATTCCTTAGCAAAAATGACATTCAGCTTGGACGCGGCGAAATCATCAGCGACACAGCTCAGGTGCTCTCACGTTACCTGGACGGTATTATGATTCGGACGTTTGCGCACAGTAATGTGACGGAGCTTGCCAAGTATGCGGATATTCCCGTAATCAACGGGCTGAGCGACGATGCACATCCTTGCCAGGTGCTCGCTGATTTCCAGACCGTGCTGGAGCATAAAGGACAGCTGAAAGGTCTCAAGATGGCCTATGTAGGCGACGGAAACAACATGGCACATTCCCTGATGCTCGGCGCTGCCAAGCTTGGAGTGCATGTATCGGTAGCAAGTCCAGAAGGATACGAGCCGAATCCGGCGATCGTAGAGCAGGCGAAGAGCATTGCGCAAGAGACGGGAGCTCAGGTTGTGGTGACCCGCAGTCCAGAGGAAGCAGTGAAGGATGCGGATATTATTTATACAGATGTGTGGGCAAGTATGGGCTTTGAGGAAGAACAGAAGGTTCGCGAAGCCGCTTTTGCCGATTATCAGGTTAATGAAGAGCTCGTTAAAGGAGCGAAGAAGGATTATATCTTCCTGCACTGCCTTCCTGCTCACCGCGGCGAAGAAGTAAGTGAAGGCGTCATCGACGGACCGAACTCGGCTATTTTTGACCAGGCGGAGAACCGACTTCATGCCCAAAAAGCACTGATGGCTGCCCTGATGGGTTAATGGGGAGATTGTGGTAGGGAAATTCAGCTTGAATTAAGCAGCTAAAGGTTTATGAAATTGACTTGTTAATGTTAAAATAAATTAAATTGAAAATTTTGGATTCCATATCGACTATGGTTCAAGCGACTTAAGGAGGACATTATGGCAAAAGAGAAAATTGTACTAGCTTATTCCGGCGGATTGGATACTTCCGTCATTCTAAAATGGCTCAAGGAAACCTATGATGCAGAGATCATTGCATTCACAGCAGATATCGGACAGAAGGAAGAGCTGGACGGTCTAGAAGAAAAAGCACTTGCAACAGGTGCCTCCAAAGTATATATCGACGATCTGCGTGATGAGTTCGCTAGTGACTTCATTTATCCAATGTTCCAGGCAGGCGCCTTGTACGAAGGCCAATATCTGCTCGGTACCAGTATCGCGCGTCCATTGATTGCTAAACGGATGGTTGATATCGCGATTGCCGAAGGCGCAACAGCTATTGCTCACGGCGCGACAGGCAAAGGTAACGACCAGGTTCGTTTCGAGCTGAACGCAGCTGCGCTGACACCAGATATCAAGGTAATTGCCCCATGGCGTCTGGAAGAATTCCGTAATCAATTCCCGGGACGGGCGGAAATGATCGCTTATGCAGAACAGCATGGCATTCCGGTAACTGCATCGGCTGCGAAGCCGTATTCCATGGACCGCAACCTGCTGCATATCAGCTATGAGAGCGGAGTGCTTGAGGATCCTTGGTTTGATGCGAGTGCGCCGGAGAACAAAGAAATGTTCCTTCTTAGCAACTCGCCGGAGGATGCTCCGGATGAAGCGGAATACTTGGACCTTGAGTTCAAGAATGGGGACTGCGTAGCCTTGAACGGAGAGCAGCTTAGTCCGCTTGAAGTGATGGAGAAGCTGAATGAGCTGGGCGGCAAGCACGGAATCGGCCGTGTAGATATGGTGGAGAACCGTTTCGTGGGTATGAAGAGCCGCGGCGTGTATGAGACACCAGGCGGAACGATTCTGTTCACTGCACATCGTAAGATGGAATCCATCACTATGGACCGTGAAGTCATGAACCTGCGTGACAGCTTGATTACCCGCTACAGTACGCTTGTGTACAACGGCTTCTGGTTTGCACCGGAACGCCTGGCACTGCAGGCACTGGTGACAGAGAGCCAGAAGAATGTAACAGGAACCGTTCGCGTGAAGCTGTACAAAGGCAATATTATCGCGGCTGGTGTGAAGAGCCCTGTCAGTCTGTACAATCCGGATATCGCTACGATGGAGGCAGATCCTACCCAGGCTTACGATCAAGGGGATGCAACAGGCTTCATCCGCCTGAATGCGCTTCGTCTTAAGGTCGGATCAGGTGTAGCACAGAACCAATAATGAAGTGTCCTAGTGGCATGAGTGGCATGATTATAGATAAAGCAGCAGTAAGCTGGTAAGGAAGCGTAAGGCCGTTCCTTGAAGAGACCTCAGGAGCGGCCTTTATCCATGAGATGTGAAAGGGAGGCAAGCACAGACATGAGTAAATTATGGGGCGGGCGTTTCACCAAGCAAACGAATCATTTGGTTGAGGAATATACAGCATCGATCAATTTTGACAAGGCACTTGCAGAGGAAGATATTCAAGGCAGTCTGGCACATGTGACGATGCTGGGCAAATGCGGGATTTTGCCACAGGAGGATGTGGAGAAGATCAAAGAAGGACTTCACACGGTCCTTGGCAAAATTCGGGAAGGCCAGATTGAGTTCTCTGTCTCGGATGAAGATATTCATATGAATATCGAGAAGAATCTGATTGAGGAGATCGGACCGGTAGGTGGTAAGCTTCACACGGGACGCAGTCGGAATGACCAAGTAGCAACCGACATGCATCTCTACTTGCGGTCACGCGTTATCGAGATTGTCGGGATGCTGCATGCGCTGCAGGAGGCGCTGATCGGACAAGCCAAAGAGAATCTGGATACGATTATTCCTGGCTATACCCATCTGCAAAGAGCACAGCCCATTCTGTTCGCTCATCATCTGATGGCGTATGTCTCCATGTTCCAGCGTGATGCGGAGCGTCTGATCGACAGCTACAAACGAATTAATGTGCTTCCACTGGGTGCAGGTGCCTTGGCAGGCACAACCTTCCCGATTGATCGTCATTTTGTAGCTGAGCAGCTTCAATTTGACCGTGTGTATGAGAACAGCCTGGATGCGGTAAGCGATCGTGATTTTATCGTTGAGTTCTTAGCTGATGCTTCCCTTATTATGATGCACCTGTCTCGTCTGAGTGAGGAGCTGGTACTATGGAGCAGCACAGAGTTCAGTTTTGTTGAGCTTGATGATGCATTCTGCACTGGCAGCAGCATTATGCCACAGAAGAAGAACCCGGATGTACCGGAGCTCGTCCGCGGCAAGACAGGACGTGTATATGGGAATCTGATGGGTCTGCTCACTGTGCTTAAATCCCTTCCGCTTGCCTACAACAAAGATATGCAGGAAGACAAGGAAGGTATGTTTGATACGGTGGCAACTCTTGAAGGTGCGCTGCAGCTGTTTGCGCCAATGATTGCTACGATGAAGGTAAACAAAGGACGCATGCGCGAAGCCGTGAACCAGGACTTTTCCAACGCGACTGATATTGCGGACTTCCTCGTAGGCAATGGCCTTCCTTTCCGTCAGGCACATGAGGTTATCGGTAAGACAGTGCTGTATTGTATCCAAAACGGAAAATACTTGCTCGATCTAACCCTTGATGAGTTCAAGCAGTTCTCCGAGCTGTTCGATGATCAGATCTATGCCGTGCTTCAGCCGGAAGCGGTTGTTAATGCGCGTAATGTTTACGGAGGTACAGCTTCAGTCCAAGTAACGGATGCGATTCGCCGAAGCGAAGCGATGCTGGGTCTGACGACACAATGGCTCAAGGAGCATACAGAGTAAGTAAATCGTTCTAAATATAAAAAGGGATTACTTGAAGGAGGCCAGTGCGGCCTTCCTCAAAGTAATCCCTTTTTTAACGTGCTGACTGTTTATTTTTGCAAAGGAAGCCAGTTCAAAACATCCTGAATATGTGTATCCCAGTATCCCCACTCATGCTCTCCAGGGCCTTCGATATAGGTGAAGTCAAGACTTGTTTGTTCAGCCGCCGAACGGAAGCTGAGATTATCCTCATATAGAAAGTCCTCTGTCCCGCAGCATTGGAACAGCTTAGGCTTAGGTCCTGGCTGCTGATCGCATTCCTTGAGCAAATGCAGCAGATCATTATCCGTGCCCGCTATCTTATCCCCGAATATCCGTTTGAATTCTACGCTTCGTGCTTCATCCTGAGTCTGGATCTTGTCATAATGGGCAGCCATGTCAACAGCACCCGAGAGGCTCGCGGCAGCAGCATATTCCTGGGGTCTGGACAACGCAATCTTCATAGCACCATATCCGCCCATGGAGAGCCCGGCCACAAAGTTATCCTCACGTGCAGAAGACAATGGGAAGAAGGATCGGGCCAGCTTTGGAACCTCCTCCGTTATGTACGTATAATACTTGCTTCCTTCCGCCATATCGGTGTAGAAGCTGCGGTAACCGTTCGGCATCACGACCGCGATTCCCAGAGCAGAGGCGTAGCGTTCAATGGAAGTCCGGCGCAGCCAGATCGAGTCATCATCGGAGAGACCATGCAGTAGATAAAGTGTCGGGTAGGGCCCGTGTCCCTGCTTCGTATCCACGCCAATCTGAGAGAAAGTCTGCTGAGGCAGAATGACGTGCATCGTTGTATTCAGTCCTAGTACTTCGGAATAAAAGTGACATTGCATAAAGGCCATGTAAAGGTGCTCCCTTCGAATAGAGATGAATTGTAGTCACTTTTATTATAAAGCATATTCCAATAAAAAGCGGTTTCATTTTCAGCGGAGCAATTCAATTCAAATAGGGTGGATATCAAGAAGTGACAGGAAAGTTTAAACGGGCTTCATCTCGGTCTGTGGCGTACGTAAGCGCTGAACGAAAAGTTATCAACAGATACCAAAATGTTGATAACTTCCTGTAGGAAATGGGGTTATTTTGAAGACTTATTCACGATTCGGGATAAAATGGTGCGTTTTCATGTGCATAACATTGTGTTATACACAGGACGCTCGAAATAACGACATTTTTTTCATGTTTATGCACATATCTATTCACATTACTCACAGACAAGCAGAGAAATTGAACATGTCCTATGCAAGTCATGTGGATAGGATTCAAAAGTAGAAGCCTGTTATTTTCAGTTATCCGGCGCAAGAAAGTGCTAATCCACAGCTGTCTACGGCTCTGTAACAATCTTAACGACGAAGAAACGAGCTCATTTCATTTACAGCGTAACAATGTTATGTTACATTGTGTTCAGGAGGTTGATTTCACATGCAGGAGGACTTGATATCGAAGAAAGATCTGCTGGAGATCACCGGTATTTCATATGGACAGTTATACCGATGGAAGCGGAAGAATTTAATTCCGGAGGATTGGTTCATTCGCAGATCTTCCTTTACGGGTCAAGAGACGTTTTTCCCCAGGGAGAGCATCTTATCACGAATTCACAAAATAAAAAACATGAAAGATGACCTATCCCTGGATGAGCTCGCAGATGTGTTCTCACCATCGGTCAGCACGCTTCTTCTGACACAGGAAGAAATTATGCATAGAGAGCTGGTTACACCGATCACCATGCAATTGTACATAGAGCAAGCGGAGCTTCATGAGACAGCGCAGCTGGAGTTCGAGCAGCTTCTTTGCCTTTATGTTCTGGATCAGGCTTTGTCCAGCGGACAAATGACCCGAGATGAAGGAGCGCTTCTCATTCGTACGTTTCATCATGAATACAGAAAGTTTGAGGATAAGGGCTGTGACATCATTCTGATCCGCAAAATGGGCGTGCCGATTCTTATGATGGTCAGTGCAGGAAGCGGAATCTATTACGATACAGGTGTTATGGAAGCACTGAGGTTACCAATTGCAGTTTATATAGAACAGCTCAAGGTACATTTAAATCGATCTGGAGGTTATCACTATGAGTGAAGCAGAGAGACGGAATCGGAATATTGCGGGTATCGGAAGTTCTTCAGGGGGGATATACCAGCATGTCAGAGCAGATGGAATGGCCAAATTTTCCAGTGATATTGACTGTATCAGTTATGAAGTGAACGGAACCGCAAGCCTGCATGGTGCTCTAAAATGCAATCGCTACTTCGTGAACGGGTTATCCACAGTGGATGGTGAAATCTCTGCGGAAGAAATCATCGTTAACGGCACAAGTAAAGCGAAAGGGAATGTGATAGCTGACCGTACTCGAGTGGATGGGGTCTTTTCGATTAGAGGACAGCTGGATACAGAATCGCTTGTCGTCAACGGCAAAGCTAAAGTAGGCGGCAAACTCATTGCCAGCAGCGTAGAAGTGGCTGGAACTATGTCAGCAGACCGGGATGTGGAATGCGAGAAGTTCGAGGTGCAGGGCGGCTTCAAGATCCATGGACTGCTGAACGCAGGTGATATTGATATTAAGCTGCTTCTGGGGTGTGAGGCAGAGGATATCGGCGGGGAACGCATTCATGTGCGCCGTGATCACAAGGTGAAGCTTCTCGATGGTTTCGTGCCAGGACTCGCACCTAAGCTGAAGGCCAAAGTCATTGAGGGAGACGACATCTACTTGGAGCAGACCTATGCTCAAACGGTTAGGGGAAACCGGGTGGTTATTGGCCCAGGCTGCCAGATCGGTCTTGTGGAATATAAGGAATCCTATCATCAGGATGAGGATACGGTCGTCGATCGCTACATTCAAATGTAAAGAGGTGAATTCGTTGTGATTACAGGGAATCGTGAGCTTAACAGCGATTGGAAAAGCGACGTCAGAATAATTGGCGAAGGGGACTCCGCTGGAGGATTATTTCGAAAAATAAGCATTATGGGCCAAGGCCGAATTGACGGGGATGCGAGCTGTGAGACCTTTCGCTGTATGGGGGACGCCTCTGTGCAAGGGCAATTAACTGCTTCTTCATTTAAACAATTGGGAAACATGCATATTAAAGGCGGATTATCCGGTGATTCGGCTTCAACGCTGGGGGAGCTTCGTGTAGATGGGTCATTGCAGGTTCGTCGCATGAAGCTGATCGGAGCAATGAAAGTAGGGCAGAATCTTCGCGGTGAGAAGCTAAAATGCTCTGGGCAGCTGCAGCTTCACGGGGACTGTATCTCTGAAGAAGTGCGCATACGAGGTGTGATTACGGCAGAAGGAGCTGTGAACGCGGAGCATATTCGAATTAAACTGAATGGTCCGAGTCATGCAAGGGAATTATGCGGGGCACAGATTGATGTTCAGCAGGCGTTTTTATCCTGGTTTCCGAGCTTCCTTAGTAAGAGAGTCAGTAAGACGCTGTCGGCTGATCTGATTGAGGGTGATCACATCAGGCTTGAGCATGTGGAAGCTAAGGTTGTGCGGGGACGACGTGTCACGATTGGTCCAGGCTGCCGGATCGGGCTGGTTGAATATACGGAGAAATACAAGGAGCATCCTACCGCGAAGGTAGACAAGAGCTTGCGTCAATAAAAATAGGATGTAACGAACTCAAGAACTAAAAGCGCTCAAGAACTGAAGACTCATGGACTCATGAACCTGCATCTTACAGGCCCATGAGTTTTTTGTTTTTCTAAAGGTCAAAATAGGGCATAAGCTCCTGCAGCTCACATACACATATCAATCTCCGATGGCTCCTTGTGTACGTATACCGTCCTCGACCGGAGGAGCAGGGTCAGATGGTGCAGGTTCTGAACGGTTTTCTTTTTCAGAGGAAGGGTTGTCTGAATTTGCAGCAATAAGACGCGTTTGTGGGCGATAGGTGTCCTTGGAGATCAAAGTACGGGAGACGATGGCTCCGTTTATTCGTTTGATCTGATAGGCTTCCACAATATAGCCAGGTGCTCCTTCTTGGACTACGGCCTGTGTATTTACCGGCAAAGAGGAGTCGTTCGTATACTCTGTGGGTGCAGGGAGTGTTCCAAGGAGTCGTGTTTCGAGCTCATAGGTTACATTCTCTGGCATGGTTCCAAAAAACTTTACAACCAGCTCTCGATCCCTGACTTCTGCCTTAATCAGCAGCCATTTGCCTGTCGTATTCTTGAATTTAAAATTAATATAGTCCGTCGCGAACGTAGCATCGAGTCCTTTGGGCATATAACTGACCGGCAGTGAATGATTTCTCCGTTCCACAATGTGAAGTCCTGTTCTGAGTGCCGCATTATAGAGGGTGCTTGAGACCTGACAAATGCCTCCGCCGATCCCTGGAACAAGCTCTCCGCCTACAATAACAGGGGCTTCCTTGAAGCCGCTGTCCTTCTCCGCTTTATTGACCATTTGTCCATAGTCCAGCTCCTCTCCTGGCTTAAGTATCATACCATCCACCGCTTTGGCAGCAGCCGTGACGTTGTAGGTTCTTCCTTCTCCGCTCGTGCCGAGTGGGGTAGAGACTTGAATGATTTTTCGCTGAATGCCAGACTGTCTAAGAGAGTCAATTGTTACCGAGGGGTTCATCACTTGGAGGGGAAGGTCGATAACAATAATAGGTCTGGGTTCTATGGGATTCATAAGCCGTGTAAAATCGGCCGGGACAGCCTGTTCTATGCGCCGGGTCATCTCCGTCCAGGTAATCCTGTTCGCGCTGTGCTCAGGTATAAACTCGATCTCATCCAGCTTCGTAATATGGACCTTAGCAGGGATCATGTCACCAAATTTAGATTGTTCCCAGGCAGGAGACAAATAGCTTTGCAATTTAGCACGATCATAGCTGTAGGAGATGCTCCAGTCTTTTTGGAAACGAAGTCGGTTGAAGAGTCTTTGAACCATGCTTCCTTCGGACAGACCCGCTGCGGCCTGTTTAAACTCATTAGCGCTATACTTCACTCCGGCATGCTGCAGTGTCAGCTTGGGGGTGGACAGGGTACGATTGCCTTCCTTTAACTGTAGAGGAAGCTCTTCTAATGCCTGGAGCTTGTGATCAAGCTCACGAAATACAGACGGGATATCTTGGCCGCCGACAGCCCAGCCAGAGAGGGTTACCTTCGAGGGGAGCTTCGTTTGATGAGTATACATATAAATCCACACCAATAGGGTGGTGAAAAAGAGAGCAAATAACACTGAAATGATGGCGAAAGTGTGAATTTTTTTCATGGGTAACTCCTTTCCTGCTTCTTGTTTCCCCGGATTACAAACACTTTAGATATATATGCTCCGGAAGCGGAAATCTTTCGGCTACTCAAAAGGTAACAAATTTGTTACAATGGGAAACATCTTGATGAAATTCGAGAGATTTTAAAGGAAATCAATGGAAAGTGTCGAAATGATAAAGGCTACTATGCAACGGGAAGTGATCATGTGATTGAATTACAGGACGTGTGGAAGACCTATCCGAATGGGGCACATGCCTTGCAAGGTGTGTCGGTAAAGATCGACCGCAACGAATTCGTTTATATTGTCGGACCGTCTGGTGCGGGGAAATCGACATTTATGAAGCTTATTTACAGAGAAGAAGTTCCGACAAAAGGGCAGATCTCAGTTAACGGATTTAATATCGGCAAGCTGAAGCATCGCAAAATCCCTTATGTTCGGCGTAATATCGGCGTTATTTTTCAGGATTTCAGACTCCTTCCGAAAATGACGGCGTATGAGAATGTCGCATTTGCAATGGAGGTTGTCGAGGCGCCGAAGAAACAGATTAAGAAGCGGGTTATGGAAGCTCTGGATCTTGTCGGTCTTAAGAATAAGGCAGATCGCGAGCCGAACCAGCTGTCAGGCGGGGAACAGCAGCGTATTGCGATCGCAAGGGCAATCGTGAACAATCCTTCCGTCATCATCGCGGACGAGCCTACAGGTAACCTTGATCCCGAGACGTCATGGGGAATTATGCAGCTGCTGGATGAGATCAACTTCCGGGGAACAACAATCGTTATGGCAACCCATAACCGGGATATCGTAAACACCATGCGTAAACGGGTTATTGCCATTGAGCAGGGACATATCGTCCGAGACGAAATGAGAGGGGAATACGG
This sequence comes from Paenibacillus sp. TCA20, assembly GCF_000732325.1. Taxonomy (GTDB): domain Bacteria; phylum Bacillota; class Bacilli; order Paenibacillales; family Paenibacillaceae; genus Paenibacillus; species Paenibacillus urinalis. The sequence goes on along the minus strand of NZ_BBIW01000007.1, from coordinate 21,198 downwards.
CTATGAATTTTAGTACCTTCTTGCGCCATTTGCGGGAAGGGTTCAAGAGCCTATTCCGCAACGGCTGGATGTCGATTGCATCCATTACGTCGATCATTGTCTCGTTGTTGATTCTGGGCGTGTTCGTTCTGCTTGTGGTGAATGTTAATTCCATGGCGGATCAGGCAGATGACCAGGTGGAGATCAGTACATTCCTGCAGCTTAATGTAGATGAGGCGCTGCGCGGCAAGCTTCAGGACGAGATTGGAGCTATGCCGGAAGTGAGCAAGATTGAATTTGTTCCTAAGGAGCAGGGCTTGGCAGATTTTAAAGAAGAGCTTGGAGAAGATGGTCAGGAGCTGCTTGAAGGCTTCAATGAGGATAACAACCCTCTCCCGGATACGCTCAGGGTAGAGGTTATTGATCCGAGCACAGTCAGCTTTGTAGCTGAGAAGATTGAGGCGCTTAACGAGGAATATCCAGAGCAGCCCATCATGAAAGTGAACTATGGAGAAGACACGGTGGATACACTGTTCAAGATTACCCGTCTGATCCGGACGATCGGCGTTGTTTTTGTAGCAGGTCTTGCACTCATGTCCATGTTTTTGATCTCGAACACGATTCGCGTAACGATCCTGGCACGCCGCCGGGAGATCAGCATCATGAAGCTGGTAGGAGCGACCAACTCCTTTATCCGCTGGCCGTTCTTCGTTGAAGGGGCCTTGATTGGATTCATCGGATCTATTATTACGATCGCTATTCTATTTATCGGATACAATCAGCTGCTGAACTCGATTCAACAGGATATTATTATCCAGATGCTTGATCTGGTACCATTGTCCAGCATATGGACTTGGTTTGGCGGAGCACTGCTCCTTATGGGGATGCTTGTGGGCATCCTGGGAAGCACGTTGTCTATTCGCAAATCTTTGAAAGTGTAAGTTTTCATAGTATTAGTAGTTTGTAGTTTCGTATAATCATGTGGCTGTCCTCAATCGGGCAGCCGCTTAAGTTAAGAACATAACTCGTCATGGATTGATATATAAAATACTTACGAAGAAGGATGGGAAACGAACTTGAAAAAGACGGCCACTGCAATAGCGTTAAGTTTACTTACAGCCACAGTACTTAATCCTGGATACGGAATCGCTGCATCAAGCATCAGCGATATTGATAAAGAGCTGAATCAGCTGGAACAGCAGTCCGAATCTGCGAAGTCACAGCAACAGAAGGCAGAAGAGAAGAAGCAGGAAGCAGAGCACTACAAGCAGAAACAAGAAGCATATCTCGAAACGATCATGGAACAAATTAACGTTGTAAGTAATGAGCTGGCGACCGTGTCTTACCGGATTGAAACAACGGAAGAGAATTTGCGGAACACGAAGAAAGAACTGCAAGCAGCGGAAGAAAGAATTGCAGCTCGTGAGGAGCTGCTCGAATCGCGTGTTCGTCTGATGTACACCGATGGAACAGTTTCCTATCTGGATGTATTGCTGTCTTCCACAAGCATTTCCGATTTTCTGGAGCGTGCAGATTCACTGAAGATGATCGTGGATCAGGATCAGAATCTACTCGTTGAACACAAGAAAGACAAGCAGCTTGTTGTCGACAAGAAGGCAGAACTCGAACAGCAATATGCAGAACATAAACGTCTATATGCTGAGAAAAAAGAACGCAAAGCAGAGCTGGATAGTAAAGAGCAAGAGAAACAGACGCTCATTGCCGGTTATGAGGAAGAAATCCATGTGCATGGTGAGCTCAGCGAGGAACAGGATCGCATGCTCGTAGGGATCGCATCGAAACGTTCAGCACTGGTTCAAGAGAAGAACAAGCTCAAGGCAGAGCAGGCGGCTGCAGCGGCAAGAGCGAAGGCAGCAGCGGAAGAAGCAGCGAGAAAAGCGGCTCAGAAGAAAGTGGCCAGCTCGAACTCCAGCTCGTCTGGTTCTAGCTCAAGCTCAAGTGAAAGCATCTCTTCCAGCGGCAGCGGTGTGCTGGGAATGCCAATCTCAGGTGCGCGTATCTCCTCAGGTTACGGACCGCGTATTCACCCGATCACAGGTGAGGTTGGTAAGATGCATACCGGTACTGACTTTGCTGCCCCTCAAGGAACAAGCATTTATGCCGCTGAAGATGGCGTAGTTATTATGGCAGAATGGTACAGCGGTTATGGTTATACGGTGATGGTCGATCATGGAGATGGACTATGGACGCTGTATGGACACATTCGCGAAGGCGGTATCAAGGTGAGTGAAGGAGATTCCGTGAGCCGTGGTCAAAAGATCGCCGAAGTCGGATCCACAGGAAACTCTACGGGACCTCACTTGCACTTTGAGGTTCGTGTGAATGGAAGTACGCAAAACCCAATGAATTATTTGTAAGCTGAGGTCTATTCTGGACATATTCCGTACAAGCTTTACATATACTCTTGCTGGTATATGGTTTTATGTGTGAGGATGAATCAGTCAACGTAACACGGTTGTGCAGTGTTTCATCCACGGATGAAACAATAAGCGAAACACCGTCGTGTGCTGTTTCATCCTTTTGCGAAATATGATACAAGTAAATAAGGAGCTTGTTTTATCCAAGGATGAAACGGAGGGTGTAACATAGCCGCCGACTTGAAGCCGGGCTCTAAGTTGATTTGTATCCTATTTACATCCAAAGCAAGTAAGTCGGAATAGAAAGGGCGGTGACGCTCATGATGAAGAAGCGCTCAGCTATACTGCTGGTGGTTCTTGCGCTTCTGGGTGGAAGCTTGCTTACACTCGCTGTTGTAAATTACCCGGGGCTGAACAGCCAGGGTGGAGAAGGACTGCTCGCCAGTGTAACAGGCAGCAATCAGAAGAACGAACTGCAGAAGATTGAAACCGCACTTGACCTGATCGAGGCTAACTATTATCAAGATGTGGACCGTACTAAACTAATTGATGGCGCTATTAATGGAATGATGGAGTCGCTTGGAGATCCTTATTCCAATTACATGGGTCAGGAAACAGCTGCTCAATTCGAAGAATCGATTGAAGGTTCATTTACAGGTATTGGCGCAGAAGTATCCTCACAGGATGGCAATGTTGTGGTGGTATCTCCGATCAAGGGCTCTCCCGCCGAAAAGGCAGGAATACGGGCTAAAGATGTGATTTTGTCTGTCAATGGTGAGTCGTTGCAGGGACTTGATCTCAATGATGCCGTCTCCAAGATCCGTGGACCGAAGGGCAGCGAAGCCAAGGTTCAGGTTCAGCGTTCTGGATCCAATGATCCGCTCGAGTTCAGTATTATACGAGATGACATTGATCTGGAGACCGTGTACGCGGAGATGAAGGAAGATGGTGTCGGTGTTATTACGATAACGCAGTTCTCTTTGAATACAGGTGAACGGTTCAAGGAGGAGCTTGCTAAGCTTGAAAGCCAGAACATGAAGGGGCTTGTCATCGACGTTCGTAACAATCCCGGCGGTGTACTGTCTGTCGTCATTGATATCGCAGAGCAGTTTGTTCCTTCTGGAGAACTGATTGTGCAAGTGGAAGACAAGAACGGATCTCGGGAAACGAATAAGTCCAAAGGTTCAGCGAAGGATTACCCGGTGAGTGTCCTGATGAACAAAGGAAGTGCAAGCGCATCTGAAATTCTGGCAGGCGCACTGCAGCAATCCGCCGGAGCGACACTGCTCGGTGAGCATTCCTTCGGTAAAGGAACGGTGCAGACCAGCTTTGAACGCCAGCTTGGTGACGGAAGCCTTGTGAAGATTACGATAGCCAAATGGCTTACGCCAAATGGTGATTGGATTCATGAGAAAGGAATCGAGCCTGATATCAGTGTAAGTCAGCCTGATTATTTCTCAGTAGCACCAATCAATAAGGATAATCTTCCATTGAAATACGATACCAACAGCACAGACGTGAAGAACGCACAAACGATGCTTGAGGGTCTTGGATATAAGACGGATCGTAAGGACGGTTATTATGATGATAAGACCGTAGAAGCCGTCAAGGCTTTCCAGAGCTCACAAGGGCTGAGCGTGAGCGGAAATATCAATGAGGAAACGGCTGCAGCACTCGAGACCGCGCTCATTGAACGAATCGGCGATCCTGCATACGATACGCAGCTCAAACAGGCTGTTTCTAAGATGAAGCAGGAGATCACTTCAGCTGCGTCGAACTAAGAGAGAAAAACGACCCGAACATTAAGCGTTCAGAATAAGTTTTTCTTGTCGATATTAGAAAAACAGATGAAAGAAGGCTGCTTGTTCAGCCTTCTTTTTTTACTTAAATGAGTTATGAAATTGATTGGATCATGCATTTGGAGAGGGCATGCAACAGTTGAATATGAGGGGGCGTGAGCTAACTTGAATGAAGTCATCACATGGCTATGGCTTGTTGTGGATGCATTAATCGATTTGCTGACACAGCCATTTTATTACATAGCCATCGTATTATTAGCGCTCAGTTACCGTCGTCAGGGGATGCTAGAACGAAGATTGCTCCACACACGCCTTAATGGGTGGCCGCTGTTAACATTGCGGGCTATTTTTACAGGTATACTGGTTGGTCTTATTGTATCTGTCGTTTATTTATTTCTGGGAATTGAAATGACAGCACAGGCTGTGCTGGCGATATGGGTAACATCGATTATACTGATGCTGCTGCGGATCAGATACCTGAACGCGGTATATGCAGTGGGCTTGCTCGGTATTATACAATGGGTGCTTAAGCTCTTTGGCAGCTGGGAGCCGCGAGGCTTCCTCGAAGCTGTGGTCTCTACAATCCATGATCTGCCGATTCCTCAGCTGCTGATGCTTGCAGCAGTGCTGCACTTGACTCAGGCTCTGTTCGTAAGGCTGCAGCAGGAGCAGAACGCTTCTCCTGTTTATTTTAAAGGGAAGAGAGGCAAGCTTGTCGGTGGTTATCAGCTGCAGTACTATGTACCTGTGCCGCTTATGCTGCTTATGCCCACGACGTCGGGAAGCGGAGCGGGTCTAGCCTGGAGTCCGCTGATTTCCGGCGGTGCCGATATGTATATGCTCTTTGCTGTTCCTTTTATCGTCGGATTTAGTGAAATGACAAAAAGTATGCTGCCTGAAGACAAATCAGCGCTTACCACGAAGCGGCTCCTGCTGTATGGAGTCATACTGCTTGTCTTGAGTCTCTTGTCCGTGTGGTGGAATCCGCTGTCACTGGTCGCGGTGTTATTTGCTCTTCTAGGTCTTGAAGCGATATGCTGGATCAGTTCGTCGGAGGAAGAGAACCGCAGCCCAATCTATGTACATCCTAAGCAGGGACTGCAGGTTCTGGCCGTATTGCCGGGAAGTCCTGCGGAGGAGCTGGGGATCCAGACGGGTGAGGTTATCTTTAGAGTAAATGGGCAGCATGTCAACTCCCAAGCGGAGCTGCACAGCGCCCTTCGAATGAACCCTGCATTTTGCAAATTGGAAGTACGCAATATTGAAGGCGAGAGTAAATTTCTGCAGCGTGCGATATACGAAGGTGAGCACCATCAGCTCGGTGCATTGCTTGCACCGGATCCGGATTCTGGCTTTGCGATAGACGAGCGTCCCGCCTCCTTCTTTCAGATCGTCGGGATGAAGGTGGATACACATCGTACCGAAAAGCCTGCACCAGATCCTTTCAGTCATGAAGCATGAGGGGATAGAAGCTGAAAATTACTTTAAGCAATCACGAGATAAAATAAGCCGGAGAAGTGGAACGTTCGAATACAAGCTTCTCTGCACCAAAAAAACCTCCATCCTGCATTAAAAATCAGGATGGAGGTTTTCCTTTTTATAAGCAGATGAGATCTGGACTTACTCACTTTGCAGCTGTCGCAGAACCGTAATTTCCACTCGGCGGTTTTGTTGTCTGCCCGCTGCGGTCGTATTCTCTGCTGCAGGCCGGTTATCCGCATATCCTGCATATTGGAAGCTGTCCGGATCGAGTCCTTCCTGCTCAATAAAATAACGAAGCACAGAGAGTGCACGCTCACCGGAGAGCTCCCAGTTGTCCCGGTATTTGGAGCCCGATGTCACCGGGGTATTGTCGGTGTGTCCCTCGATTGAGATGGTTGTCTCGAGATCCCTAAACAAGCTGGCTAATTGAGAGAGAACCGGGCCTGCACCTTCCATTAAATTCGCGTCCCCAGTGCGAAACAGAAATTGTTCACTCAGCGTAATGGAGATCCCTTGAGGCTTGTCCACTACAAAAATAAGATTCTCAAGCTCATGGTCCCTTATATAATCTTCGATCAAGGCCATCAGATCCTGAAGCTCTTTTTCCTGCTCACGAAATGCAGACTCTCGTTCGGTCAAAGGTCCGCCGTCCGCCTCTTGTCCCATATCTGAACCGGTTCCGCTCGAGCCAGGCTGGTTTGCTTCACTGCTTGAGTTACCATTCTGGCCAGAGGGGTAGTCAATGACACCATTTCCTCCGTCAAGAATTCCGCTTGAGCTCTGAAAGGTAGTTTGAAGGGAGCTGGTGACTTCCTCATACTTGCTTGCATCTAGCCGGCTCATCGCATACATCATCACGAAGAAAATGAGTAAAAGTGTTATGAGATCCGCATAGGTAATCATCCAGCGATCATGCGGAGAGCCGGAGGAATGCGCTGACTTTACATTCCGTGTTCGCCTATTCCGCTGTCTCATGCGTGACATCCTTCCTCGGGTTTAATGAAGTCGGCTGTGAAGTGATATAAGTGTTCAGCTTTTTACGAACGAGCAGCGCATTATCGCCATTTTGTACAGACAATACACCTTCCAGAATCATTTCCATCACCAGGATCTCCTCAGCGCTCTTGGCTCTGATCTTGGAGGCGATAGGCAAGAAAATCAGGTTTGCGCTGGCCACCCCATATAAGGTCGCGATAAAAGCAACGGCGATCGATGGACCGAGCTGACTCGGATCCGTCAGATGGCCAAGCACCTGAATGAGTCCCATAACCGTCCCGATAATCCCCATGGTCGGCGCATAGGAGCCTGCAGATTCAAATAGCTTGGCATAGTTATCATGCTCCTGTTCTTTGGCATCAATATCCAGCTCCATAATCTGACGGACGATCGGCTGATCTGTTCCATCCACAACCAACTGAATTCCTTCTCTTAAGAAAATATTAGGGTGATCAAGGACCTTCTGCTCCAAGGCTAGAACGCCTTCGCGTCTTGCAACCATGGACATCTCTACGATATCCTCCAGCCACTCATTGACTTCAGACCGATTCGGCTTGAAGGCCAGTTTAATGCCGGCAGGCAGAGTGCGGATCCGGTGCATTGGATAGCTGATGAGCACGGCTGCAATCGTACCGCCGAAGACGATAAGAGCAGCCGTTCCTTGAAATAATCCTGTTATTTGTCCCCCTTCCCATAAAAATCCTCCAATGATTGCGACAGCTCCGGCTATAAGGCCGATTAGGGTCGCGATATCCATCAAAAATTCCCTCCATTCATTTGCGTTCTATATTTGCATCCAGGACATGAACCGAGTATAATAAACGGGAACAAACATTCTTATAAATGCTTTTGCTTAACTCACGAACGAAGAGCCGGTGAAACAGCCTGATGAAGAGCTTCATTCCACTTTTTGAGATGGGTTCTTTTTTATTTCGGCTGAGGAACTTCATTTGTTTAATGTTAGGTAAATAAGCAATACAGATATAAAATGGTTTCCGAATGTTATATTTTCGGTAAATCTCGACATATATAAGGATATTGCACAGCTTGCTATGGGCAGTTCTTACAACAATATCTAGGTTGATTTGAAGTTTTTGAGTGTAAGTATGTACATTGATGACTTCATTCTATCTGGATATTTGTAGTTTCTTAGCGAGAGAGATCGAAATTTGCATAATCCTGGTGTAAAACTATTTTAGACGATGAAGGTGAGGTTGGGCAATGAGCGATATTGTCATGAGCAATAAAGGATTTGAACTCGTATCGGAATTTGAACCTCAAGGGGATCAGCCGCAAGCGATTGTAGAGCTGGTAGAAGGGATCCGGCAAGGGAAGAGGCATCAGACATTGCTTGGTGCTACAGGTACCGGTAAGACGTTTACCATTGCTCAGACCATAGCGAAGTTAAATAGACCCACGCTTGTTATTGCACATAACAAGACGCTTGCGGCACAGCTCGCAAGTGAGTTTAAGGAGTTTTTTCCTAACAATTCGGTAGATTACTTTGTAAGCTATTACGATTACTATCAACCGGAAGCCTATATTCCTTCTTCAGATACGTACATTGAGAAGGATTCAAGTATAAATGAAGAAATTGATAAGCTCCGGCATTCAGCGACAAGTTCCTTGTTCGAGCGCCGTGACGTCATTATTGTTGCGAGTGTATCCTGCATCTATGGTCTCGGTTCTCCGATAGAGTATTCTAATATGTTATTGTCGCTCCGTGTAGGGATGGAGAAGTCTCGCAAGGAGATTTTGTCACGCCTCGTGGATATCCAATACCAGCGTAATGACCTTAATTTTGTCCGGGGGACATTCCGCGTGCGCGGTGATGTCATTGAGATTTTTCCGGCATCCAAAGATCAGCATGCGATGCGAATCGAGCTTTTTGGAGACGAAGTTGAGCGCATTACAGAGATTGACGTGCTGACCGGCGAGCTCATAGGTGAGCGCGACCATGTGGCCATATTCCCGGCGTCTCACTTTGTTACGCGTGAGGAGACGATGAGAGTTGCGCTTGTTAATATTGAGCGTGAGCTCGAGGAGCGTCTTGCTGAACTGCGTGAACAGGGCAAGCTGCTCGAGGCACAGCGTCTGGAACAGCGGACACGTTACGATATCGAGATGATGAAGGAAGTGGGATTCTGCTCCGGGATTGAGAATTATTCTGGTCCACTGACCTTCCGTGAGGCAGGAGCTACACCGTATACACTGCTCGACTATTTCCCTGACGATATGCTGGTTGTCATTGACGAGTCGCATGTAACGCTGCCTCAAATTCGCGCGATGTACAACGGTGACCGTGCGCGGAAGACCGTACTCGTTGAGCACGGATTTCGTTTGCCGTCCGCACTGGATAACCGTCCACTGCAGTTCGAGGAATTCGAGAAGAAGACGAAGCAGCTCGTATACGTCTCTGCCACTCCAGGTCCTTATGAGCTTGAGCATAACGAAGGAGAAATGGTTCAGCAGATTATTCGTCCAACAGGTCTGCTTGATCCGATCATTGAAGTGAGACCGACCAAAGGTCAAATTGATGATCTGATTGGAGAGATTCGGGACCGTGTAGAGAAGGATGAGCGCGTACTTGTTACGACGTTAACGAAGAAGATGGCAGAGGATCTGACCGATTACTTCAAGGAAGTCGGCATTAAGGTCAGATATATGCACTCTGATATTAAGACGCTGGAGCGTATGTCCATTCTGAGGGATCTCCGGCTCGGCACATTCCATGTCCTTATCGGAATTAACCTGCTGCGGGAAGGACTTGATCTTCCTGAAGTGTCGCTTGTTGCTATATTGGATGCTGATAAAGAGGGCTTCCTGCGTTCTGAACGCTCACTTATTCAGACTATTGGACGCGCAGCCCGGAACAGTGAAGGTAAAGTTATCATGTATGGTGATAAGATTACGGACTCCATGGATAAAGCGATTAAGGAGACAGAACGTCGTCGTGCAATCCAGGTCGCTTATAATGAAGAGCATGGAATTACACCGCAGACCATCCGCAAGAAGATTCGTGAGGTTATTGAGGCAACGAAGGTGGCCGAGGCGAAGAGCGATTATCTGACAGGCGGCGCAGAGAAGATGTCGAAGCGCGAGCGTCAGTCGTTGATGCAGCGTCTTGAGGCTGAAATGAAGGATGCAGCGAAGAACTTGCAGTTCGAGCGTGCCGCGGAACTGCGTGACGCCCTGCTTGAATTGAAGGCAGAATAAAATAAGAAGAGAACGGCCGAGGGGTCGTTCTCTTCTTAAAGAGTGCATACGTATAACATTGCTGCTTCTGTACTCTTTACTTGTGTGATTGTATTTCGTTTAATAACGTTGAAAGCTGATAATAAGGGCTATACTTATTGATAAATTGATATATTGTTTAATTTAGTAGAACAAGGACCGAGCTCGAAGAGCAATGGTCCGCCCGTGGGATGGGGCGAAGCGATCCCACAACAGGAAGTTGCACTTGAAGGACCGAACTCGAAGAGCAATGGTCCGCCCGTGGGATGGAGCGAAGCAATCCCACGCAGGAAGTTGCACTTGAAGGACCGAGCTCGAGGAGCAATGGTCCGCCCGTGGGATGGGGCGAAGCGATCTCACAACAGGAAATTGCACTTGAAGGACCGAGCTCAGAGAGCAATGGTCCGCCGGTGGGATGGAGCGAAGCAATCTCACAACAGGAAGTTGCACTTGAAGGACCGAGCTCGGAGAGCAATGGTCCGCCGGTGGGATGAAGCGAAGCGATCCCACAACAGGAAGTTGCACTTGAAGGACCGAGCTCAGAGAGCAATGGTCCGCCTGTGGGATGGGGCGAAGCGATCCCACGCAGGAAGTTGCACTTGAAGGACCGAGCTCAGAGAGCAATGGTCCGCCGGTGGGATGGAGCGAAGCAATCCCACGCAGGAAGTTGCACTTGAAGGACCGAGCTCGAAGAGCAATGGTCCGCCCGTGGGATGGAGCGAAGCAATCCCACGCAGGAAGTTGCACTTGAAGGACCGAGCTCGAAGAGCAATGGTCCGCCCGTGGGATATAGCGAAGCAATCCCACTCACGGTCCGCGTCGGATGTGAAGCATGTTCTGGACAACCAGATGGGTTGTCCAGAACGAATGCGGTCCAAGCACAACAACCCAGCTGTAAATAACCACGAGCCCAACTACTTCGGCCAATTTCCGGTTTCCAAAGGGAGGTCCCTTTGGGGTCCTCCCTCTCAGGGAGGATTTAGGAGGGTTCTTTTAAGGAGATGAGAGTGTGGCGAACGAGAATATAATCATTAAAGGCGCGAGGGCGCACAATCTGAAGAACATCGATGTAACGATCCCACGCGACCGTTTTGTCGTCCTGACCGGACTGAGCGGATCCGGTAAATCATCGCTGGCATTTGATACGATATATGCCGAAGGTCAGCGTAGATATGTAGAGTCACTGTCCGCATATGCCCGTCAGTTTCTAGGTCAGATGGAGAAACCCGACGTAGATTCGATAGATGGACTGTCTCCTGCGATTTCGATAGATCAGAAAACAACAAGCCGCAATCCGCGCTCAACGGTAGGAACGGTTACCGAGATTTATGACTATTTGCGTCTATTGTTTGCACGCATAGGTCATCCGCATTGTCCGGAACATGGTGTAGAGATTACTTCCCAGACTGTAGAGCAGATGGTTGACCGGATCATGGGCTACCCGGAACGGACAAGGCTGCAGATTCTGGCACCTGTTATTTCGGGCCGCAAAGGCGAGCACAAGAGTCTGCTGGCAGATATTTCGAAGCAAGGCTTCGTACGGGTAAGGATTGATGGCGAGCTCCGTGACTTGTCGGAGAACATTGAGCTTGAGAAGAACAAGAAGCATACGATTGAGGTCGTAGTGGACCGGATCGTCGTGAAGGAAGACATTCAGTCACGTTTGTCCGATTCGATTGAAACCGCGCTTAAAATATCCGGCGGTCAGCTGCTGGTTGATATCATTGGAGAAGAAGAGCTGAGATTCAGCTCCAACTATGCCTGTCCTATATGCGGATTCAGCATGGAGGAGCTCTCCCCGCGTATGTTCTCGTTCAACAGTCCATTTGGTGCCTGTCCGGATTGTGACGGCTTGGGGACTAAGATGATTGTCGATCCTGATCTGCTCGTTCCAGATCGCAGCAAGTCGATCGAAGGCGGTGCATTTGAAGCTTGGGCTGGAGGGACTTCGAACTACTACCCGCAATTTTTACGTTCCGTATGTGAGCATTACAAGATTCCGATGAACGTTCCTGTCAGCGAGCTGTCACCAGATCAGATGAACAAGCTCCTTCGAGGGACGAATGGTGAGAAGATCCGTTTCCGTTATGAGAATGATTTTGGCCAAAGAAAAGAAGCTTATGTTGTATTTGAAGGGATTATTCCCAATCTGGAGCGCCGGTATCGTGATACGGCTTCGGAAGGCATTCGTGAGTTCATCGAAGGCTTTATGGGCGAGAAGCCGTGTGGAACATGTAAAGGTCATCGTCTCAAAAAAGAAGTGCTGGCCGTTACTGTCAATGGCAACAACATGGCTTATGTGACCAATCTCTCCATTGGAGCGGCCATGGAATTCTTCAGCAATTTGCAGCTCTCCGAGAAGGAACAGGCGATTGCACATTTGATTCTGAAAGAGATCAACAGTCGTCTGGGATTCCTCGTAAACGTCGGGTTGAACTACCTCACCATGAGCAGAGCTGCTGGGACATTATCTGGCGGGGAAGCACAGCGTATTCGGCTCGCGACACAGATCGGCTCCAGTCTCATGGGTGTATTGTATATATTGGATGAGCCAAGCATCGGACTGCATCAGCGTGACAATGACCGTCTGATTGCAACACTGGGTCATATGCGTGACCTCGGAAATACGCTCATTGTCGTAGAGCATGACGAGGATACGATGATGGCAGCGGATTATATTATTGATATCGGTCCGGGAGCCGGAATTCATGGCGGTCAGATTATATCGCAGGGCACACCGCAGGAAGTCATGAATGATCCTAATTCACTGACAGGCAGCTATCTCAGCGGACGCAAGTTTATCCCTGTTCCTGCCGAGAGACGGAAGACGGATGATCGCTGGCTGGAAATTCGCGGTGCGAAGGAGAACAATCTCAAGAACATTAATGTGAAGATTCCACTAGGTGTATTTACAGCGGTTACTGGTGTATCCGGTTCAGGCAAATCTACCCTTGTGAATGAGATCTTGTACAAAACACTGGCACGGGATTTGAACCGGGCAAGAGTACGCCCAGGGCAGTATAAGGAAATGAAAGGCTTGGAGCATATTGATAAGGTCATTGATATCGATCAATCTCCAATCGGCCGTACACCTCGATCCAACCCGGCAACGTACACGGGTGTATTTGATGATATTCGAGATCTGTACTCCCAAACGAATGAAGCCAAGCTGCGCGGCTACCAAAAGGGCCGATTCAGCTTTAACATCAAGGGCGGCAGATGTGAAGCTTGTAAGGGTGATGGAATCATTAAGATCGAGATGCACTTCCTGCCGGACGTTTATGTACCTTGTGAAGTCTGCAAAGGGAAACGATATAACCGGGAAACGTTAGAGGTTAAATACAAAGAGAAGAACATTTCTGAAGTACTAGATATGACGATTGAAGATGCGGTGGAATTCTTCCGCAACATTCCTAAGATTCATCGCAAAATCCAAACCCTGCTGGATGTCGGCTTAGGATACGTCAAGCTTGGACAGCCGGCAACAACACTATCCGGGGGAGAGGCGCAGCGCGTCAAGCTCGCATCTGAGCTGTACCGCCGCAGTACGGGTAAGACGATGTATATCTTGGACGAGCCGACCACCGGTCTGCACGTGGATGATATTGATCGTTTGCTGACGGTACTTCACCGACTGGTGGACTCTGGGGAAACCGTGCTTGTCATTGAGCACAACCTGGATGTCATCAAGACGGTCGACCATATTATCGACTTGGGACCGGAAGGCGGAGACGGCGGCGGTACCATTATCGGTACGGGTTCTCCAGAGCAAATCGTCAAAGTGAATGAATCCTACACAGGTAAATACCTGAAGCCGGTGTTGGAACGGGATACCGAGCGCAGTCAAACCCTGGTGTTAAACCGTTCATAGCTGCTACAGGAAGAGCTGGAGGAGATGACTTTATCTCATCTCCAGCTTTTTTAAAGTAATCCGTCATCATTAGAGCGACGTGGTTATATCGAACTCTCTATTATTCATGCTATCTAAAAAATAGTTGGAACGGAGGATGACTGTCGTGAGAAATGAACAAGAGATGATGGATACGCTGATCGATTTTGCCAAAAATGATGATCGAATTCGATTGGTAACTTTGGAAGGGTCCCGAACAAATCCTAATATTCCTCCTGATCCATTCCAAGATTATGACCTCTCATACTTTGTAACGGACATGAATTCTTTCAAGGAGAATGATCAGTGGCTTCAAGTATTCGGGAAACCGGTTATGATGCAAAAACCCGAAGATATGGAGCTTTTTCCGCCGGAGTTAGGTAATTGGTATTCATACTTAATCCTATTTGAAGATGGGAATAAACTAGACCTGACACTTATCCCAGTCCACGAGGCTAACGATTATTTTACCCATAGTGACGGTTTAGCCCAGGTGCTGCTTGATAAGGACAATCTCGTTAAACACGAAGTGACCGCAAATGATCGTCAATATTGGATTAAAAAGCCGACAGCAAGAGAATTCGATGATTGCTGTAATGAGTTCTGGATGGTTTCCACATACGTGGTTAAAGGGTTGGGGAGAAAAGAAATCCTATTTGCCATTGACCATCTGAACGAGATCGCAAGACCGAATTTATTGAGAATGATGGCTTGGAAAATCGGATCAGAGCAAGGATATCATTTTAGTGTAGGGAAGAACTATAAGTTTATAAATCGCTACCTCCCAGATGAAGATTGGGAAAAACTCCTGTCCACTTATGTGGAGAATGGGTATGAGGAAATGTGGCAGTCTTTATTCACTTGTTATGAGTTATTTAGAAATTATTCAAAAGCGGTGTCAGAAAGTTTCGGATATAAGTATCCCGATTATGATGAAGTCATTACTAAATATACGAAAAGTATTTATAGGAATTGAATTGGATTATTTTAGATTTTCTGGATGAAAAGTCTTGCTAAACCCGGGCGATGAAGATAACATATAAGAAGGTGTAAACGCTTGTACGTATATGATATCTCATCATAAGGGGGCGCATGTATGCTGCTATTAGCGGAAGCTGGAGGCACTACTTCTAAATTTAATGGATTTGATATCTTTGTCATTCTATTTACCATTATTATCTTCATCGGTGTTGTTCGCCTGATCAAGGCACCCAAGAAGAATTTGTTTGCCATCGCCTTTGGTGTTGTCAGCTTAATCGTATTTCTAATTACCGATTATGCGATGATCAAGCATTGGTTGAGCTAGACGGTTACATACAGCATAAGTAGATTTGCAGAACACTTTCCCCTGTGTGAAGGGAAGGTGTTTTTTAATCCTCTTTTTAAGTGAAGCTAATGTTACATAGGGAAGCGAGAATGATAGATTGGGAGAGGAATAGGTGAAGCCATTTGAAACGTAATAGAATAGATAGAACTAGAGATAGAAGAAACGCAAATAACGATAGAATCACGGATACAACCAAGGATACAGATCTTAATCTAAACAACAAGTTAATAACAAAAATGACTGCAGCTGCTGTAGCAGCAATCATCCTGCTTGGAGCAAGTATAATGAATCCTGCTGTGACGGAGGGAGCTAGCGTCAAGCTGAATGCCCAGCTTCAGGATGGTCAAATATACATAAATTCAAAAGACCTTATTAAAGCGTTAGGCGGTACAGGGCAATATGACACGAAGACGGGAACATTCATTTATACAGCAAAAGATGAAATACCGGAGGTCGTCGAGGCCGTATCCCCTTCTGTTGTTGGAATCATCGGGCGGCCTGATGCAGGTGCAGAAGGAGGAAGCTCAGACCGTTACAATTTAACGCACGGAACGGGTGTCATTATCAAATCAAACGGATGGATTGTGACGAACGCCCATGTTATTGACGGTTTATCTAATGCAGTTGTAGTCACATCCGATGGTAAGACCTATAAGATCACCGACAGTTACAGCGATCCGACCAGCGATATTGCACTGATCAAGATCAACGCCAAATCATTGAAGCCTGCGAAGCTAGCCAGCTCCTCTTCCAATATGCGGGTGGGCGAGACCGTGATTGCGATTGGCACACCGGTGTCTTTTTCCCTGCGGAATTCAGCTACAGTGGGTGTGGTCAGCGGGCTCAACCGGGGAGTGAATGCATCCTATCGTCTGATTCAAAGTGATACAGCCATTAACCCGGGGAACAGCGGCGGTCCGCTCGTGAATTTAGAGGGTGAAGTTATCGGGATTAACACAATGAAGTATGCAGCGGTTGGTGTAGAGAATACAGGCTTCTCGATCCCTGCGGAGACGGTACATTATGTAATCAATCATTACTTTAAATATGGTGAAGTCAAGCGCGCAAGTCTGGGGCTTACGCTGGAGGAGAGCTGGTCGGCCATTGTGGGGCTGCCAACGGACGATCCTTTGACCGTGATGAGTGTCCACACGAATGAAGCAGACAAGGCCAAAATTCAAGAGGGTGACGTGCTGTACAGCATAGACGGGGTGCGAGTCACTTCGGTTGTCGATATCAATGAGCTGCTTAAGAAGTATCTGCCTGGCCAGAAAGTGAAGCTGCTCATGCAGTCAGATGGAGACATCGTAACGCGCTATCTGGTATTGACGCAGGGTGAGAATTCGGTGGTTTCAGTTGAAGACGAAGCATGGGATGAGGTAGAGCAATGAATACAAGAACGGTACGTACTATTACAACGGCGCTATTGACGGGCACCATTGTGTTAAGCAGTGTAATTCAGCCAGCTGCGGCTTCTGATCTTGTAGAAGAGTTGAGACTGAGGACGGGAAGCCAGACAGCAAGCATCAATGGGGAGAAGCAAACGATTCATAAGCCTTATATGGAGCAGGGAACACTGATGGTTCCGGTAGGGGTGTTCAAAAAAGCTTTTAATAGCGAGATCCGTTTATCCGGGGAAGATGTCGTCAAAGTCATGGATGGTCCACATACGGTCGCCCTCACCATCGGGAGCAAGACCGCCTGGATCGATGGGCAAAAAGTAGAGATGACTGCTGCACCCAAGATGGTGAAGGATGTGCTTATGGTCCCGCTGCGCTCTGTAGCTGCAGGAATTGGAGCTTCACTTCATAAAACAGATCAAGGTGAGCTGGTTATTCGCATGAAAGCGAATAGTGCTGAAGCTCCGCAGGAGAATCCAGAGAGTGAAATCGATACCGATCTAGGCAAGACAAAGATAGGGAACAGTTACTACCAATGGTCAATGAATTATCCAACCGGACTGATTGTGGGAGGGTCCTACAATGAGAGTGAGGACTTTACCAGCTTCATGAACGCCGAAGGCACCTATTATCTTGAAGTGCTGGTCAGTGATCAGGAAGTCGAGCTGGATGCGGAGGATATGCTGCAGCAGCTGGTTCAGGACGCCAAGGATATGGGTGAGACCGTGATGGATCGTGAAGCCTATGGAGAAGCCGTTACACCGTATGCACGCATCGTGACTAAGGATGGCGACGGTATGTTCTGGGAAGCAAGACAATACTATGATAACGGGCGCTTGTATGAAGTCTATTTTTCCGATTATGAGGCTGTCAATTACAAGGATTTGCAAAAGCATGCCCCACTACTGAATTCCTTCCGTACCTCCTTCAACATATCAGATACGACAATGAAGGATTTGTCCACGGTTGAGAATGGCATGACGACAGTGTATAACGAAGATTATGGTATTGCCTTGTCAGTGCCCGCGGAGTGGGATAAGGATAATCAGTCCCTGATCTACGAGAGTAAGGAAGGAACACATTTATCCCTTCAGGTGACTTCGGCGCCGGAAGGCGCTTCGCTTAAGGATTGGAGCGACAAGCTGAATCAGTGGATGCGGGATGTGTTCGTGGAGGATGCTCACCGGGAGGTCGATTCCTACACGCTGAACGTAGCGGGTAAGGATGCTCAGGTGAACCAGTTCCAATACGATTTTGGAGATGGCTGGACAACGGAATATAATGTGCTGATTCAAGAGAACGGATATCGTTACTATTTGGAATACGCTGTACCTGAAGCGGCAGCAGGAGATGAGAGCTTGTTTGAAGAGATCCTCGCTTCGCTCGAGATTGATTATGATACCGTCTCCGAAAATTTTGGCAAGCTGGGCGAGGATCCTTATTTAGTGAATAAGTCGAGTATGATCACCCGGACTTCCAAAACATATGGCTACACACTCGATATCCCGAGATACTGGACTCCAGTGGAGAACCGATTTGAATCCACGATTGTAGCCTATCAGTTTACCGGAGGGTTTTTCTCCATTCATGTGGATAAGGAGATATCTGTAGAGATGGCCGTCAGTCAGCTCCGTGAATCGTATGCCGAAGCAGCCCAGAGCCGCAAGGATTTCCGTGTGACAGATACGAAGAATATGACCTTTGCAGGAGAACCGGCGACCGAGTTCACTTATCATGAAGTCGAGAAGGGTGTTCCCATGCAAGGCAGGCAGCTTGTATTTGAGCATGACGGCATAACTTACACCGTAACCGCAGCACTGAATGATGCGAATCGAACGGAAGTACAGCTGAATGCTCTTTCGAAGACGCTTGAATCTTTTTCATTCAATAAATAATGAATAGGGTGAAGAACCGGCAGAGCTAAATTTATTTGGCATGCGGGTTCTTTTTTTATAGAGTTAAAGAAGGAGCCTTGTTACACTGTTGATAGAAAAGTCCATGGAGAATGGACGGAAATTTCGGTTTTTTCAGGAAGTAGTAGAGGAAAGAACAAGGATTTGATACACTATTATAGTTGTTTAGCAGAATGGCTACACTGATAGAGTATTTAGTTGATCATTTGGACGATGTATTAGGATATAGGCAAAGTAAAAAGAGCCTGTTTAGGAGGATATATGAATACAAAAGCATTGAGAAGAGAAGATGTCGAGCTGTTAGCACCTGCCGGCGATTGGGATTGTATGCGTTCAGCAGTAGCGAACGGCGCAGATGCGATCTTTTTCGGTGTGGAGAAGTTTAATGCCCGCGCAAGAGCGAACAATTTCCGGATGGAAGAGCTGCCGGAGATTATGGCTTTTTTGCATAGCTATGGAGTCAAAGGCTTTCTGACGTTTAACATATTGGTATTTGAAAATGAGCTGGCAGATGCCAAAGAATTGGTTGATGCTTGTGTAGATGCAGGTGTGGATGCGGTAATTGTGCAGGATCTGGGTCTTGTGAAGCTGATCCGCGAAATCTCACCAGATTTCCCAATTCACGGTTCAACACAGATGACGATTACTTCGCCGGAGGCGGTAGAGTTTACGAAGCCGTTTGATATCGAACGTGTCGTACTAGGCCGTGAGAACAATCTGAAGCAGATTCAAAAAATCGGGGAGCAAGCGAAGCTGCCAATGGAAGTATTCGTGCATGGTGCACTCTGCGTTTCTTATTCTGGTCAATGCTTGACTTCCGAGATGTGGGGCGGACGCTCTGCCAACCGCGGTGAGTGTGCACAGGCCTGCCGTCTTCCTTATGATCTGATGGTCGATGGCGAGCAGAAGCCGATGGGTGATGTTGCTTATCTGTTGTCACCGAAGGACCTGGCTGCAATTGATATTATGCCTGAGCTGATTGAGGCTGGTGTTACTTCCTTCAAGATAGAAGGGCGTCTGAAGACACCGGAATATGTGGCGAATGTGGTAAGCAAATATCGCAAAGCGATTGATGCCTATTTTGACGGAATCAAAGATCCAATTAGCTCTGAGGAGATTCGTGAGCTGCAGCAGAGCTTCTCCCGTGGCTTTACGCATGGTTTTCTTGAAGGAACGAACAACAAGAAGCTGGTGGATGGAACGTTTCCGAAGAGCCGTGGAGTATACTTGGGCCGTGTAGAAAAAATTCTTCGCGACGGCGTCGTATGTAAACTCGAAGCTCCGGTGAAGCGTGGAGACGGTATTGTATTTGATGCCGGCGACCCAACTAAGCGCGAAGAAGGCGGACGTGTCTATGATATTCGTCGTAAAGGCGTGAAGATTGAAGGCGAAGCAGGCGAAGGCTGGATCATTGACATCGTGCCTGGCCGCAGTGATGTGGATCTGCGCCGTCTGCATGAGGGCGATCGGATCTGGAAGACCAACGACCCAGCGCTGGATAAGCGTCTGCGTCAAAGCTATGAGACAGAGAAGCCATATCGTGTGTTCCCGGTTCATGTGAAGGCGGTAGGAAGACCGGGGCAGCCGCTCGAAACCTGGTGGACCGATGTGCAGAAAGGCACTACGGTTCAGGTGAATTCCGAGATGGAGCTTGAACTAGCGAAGAAACGCCCGATGAATGATGAGCTGCTCGAAGAGCAGTTTGGACGACTGGGTGGTACAGTGTATCAGCTCGAGGAGCTGGATGTACAGCTGCATGGAGATATCATTATTCCGATGCGGGAGCTGAACAACATTCGCCGTCAGGCAGTGGAAATGCTGGCCGGAGAACGTCCGAAGCCGCCGGTATATGTGAAGCGTGAAGTGGAGGTTTACGGTGATTCCGTTAAGCCAGCTCCAGCGGTGAAGCGCGGTGCAGCGGAGCTCACCGCATTATGCCGCAGTCTGCCTCAAGTAGAGGCTTGTCTTGAAGCGGGCGTAGACTTTATCTATGCGGACTTCGAGTTCATCAAGCAGTTCCCGGCTGCGGTAGAGATGGTGCATGCTGCAGGCAAGAAAATTGCACTCGTTACACCACGCATCCACATGCCTGGTGAGAACGGCTACCATAACAACATTCTGCGTCTGAAGCCGGACGCGGTGCTGGTTCGTAATACGGGCGCACTGTATTTCTACCTGCGTCATCGCATGGAGAACCCGGAGGCGAATCATCCGGAGCTGATTGGCGACTTCTCACTGAACATTGCCAACCATAAAGCGGTTGAGCTATTCCTTGAAGCAGGCTGTGATGCGGTTACTCCGTCTTATGACCTGAACATTCAGCAAATGGTCGATCTGCTGGAGCGTTCCCGTACAGACAAGATGGAAGTGGTTATTCATCAGCATCTGCCGATGTTCCACACAGAGCACTGTGTATATTGTACGTTCCTCAGTGAAGGAACGGATTACACGAACTGCGGACGTCCTTGTGAAGATCACAGCGTATCCCTGCAGGACCGTATTGGCATGTCTCATCCGGTACGTGTCGATGAGGGCTGCCGGAACACAGTATACAATGCCGTCGAGCAATCCGGTGCCGAGTATCTGACGAGCTTCATGGATCTTGGTGTATCCCGCTACCGCGTGGAGTTCTTGGAAGAGACACCAGAGCAGGTACGTGAGGTGCTTGGACTGTACAACCGTGCACTGCGCGGTGAGATCAGCGGTACACAGGTATGGAAGACACTCAAAGCTACCAACCAGCTCGGCGTAACACGCGGGCAATTGGTGAAATAAATGAAATGGAGCCACTCTCTTTACAA
>NZ_BBIW01000008.1 GCF_000732325.1 Paenibacillus sp. TCA20 | reverse complement strand
TACACTCGTCAATGTTCCATCCAACAGGTTCGTCAACGTTCCCGCCGTAATCGTTGTGCCCAGTACGCTTGTGATCGTTCCGGCGGTAATCGTCGCTCCAAGCACACTCGTAATGGTCCCGGCTGTAATGGTGGCTCCCATCACATTCGAGATGGTTCCATCCAGCAGGCTTGTGAGCGTCCCGGCAGTAATCGTTACATTCGATATGCCTGGCATATTACTGATGGTTCCGTCCAATATAACGCCAATCAGGTTGCCGCTTGTATCTGTTCTGACCGGATGGCTGACATTTGCGTCATCAGTCCCGTAAATTAAACTTCTTAAATTATCCGGATTCAAGTTAAAGGTTGAAAAGTTAGGCATTTCTCACATTGCACCTCCTTATCGCTTAACCAAGGGTTCACACATATAAAGTGCTACCGTACTGTATGCAAGCAGAGGGACACGCGGTAACGGCACAAGCCGGGAAATGATGCCTAAGCCTTTTATAATTGAGAGTCACGGTCACGGATCAGATGGTTATGTTGAAGCAGGGAAAAGATGGTCCTGGGCGAAATAGAATGCTATTCAGCTTCTTACTAAGGAGGACAACTATAACATGGATCCAAAGAAAATTTTTTTGATTGAACTGCACGAAATCATTAAAAATAGCTCCGAGATACGAAATCAACTTGTATACCCATCAGAGGATAACATAACGTGGGATGAGTTTAAGTTGAGCACAGAAGAAGTGAATGCTTTGAAAAACTATAATTTTGATGATGCAGCCTTATCCGCTATAGAAAAAACAGTCAGAGACAATATTATGGGCGCATTTTTCCGTGCTTTTGCCTTGTTGGATGCCGTAGGAGACCCCGAAATTGTTGTAGGGGAGCAGACTTGGCTGGGACTGACATTACGAGAACGGAAGTCGGATGAGGAGGATGTTCACGAGGAATTTTTGCACGGTGAGTTTTATGCGGTGTATTGGGATTGGCTGGAACAGAAAAATAAAGATAAATGATTTTGTTAGCTTACAATGCTTATAAAATTTTTGATTTCATGAGCAGTTCTTATTTTTATGAGCTGCTTCATTTTCTCCTGCGAATATAGAGAGACAACCCAAACCCGTCCGCCAAACTTCGCATATATATAATTCAAGGTAGTCGTGAACGGCAGCTGCTAACCAATTGAATCTTCAAAATGCAAGGGAGGAGGATCCTATGACGAATTACTCTGTATTCAATACAGCCAACAAGCCCATTTATGT
Source organism: Paenibacillus sp. TCA20 (assembly GCF_000732325.1). Classification (GTDB taxonomy): domain Bacteria; phylum Bacillota; class Bacilli; order Paenibacillales; family Paenibacillaceae; genus Paenibacillus; species Paenibacillus urinalis. Next base: position 262,399 of record NZ_BBIW01000008.1, on the reverse strand, counting down.
ACAGCAGACCAACACTTACGTGTCTCCTGCTATTGAGTCCATGCCTGATCTCAGCGCCGCCTCTGCCGGCAGGCTGTTTACCCTGACCACAGGGAATGTCAGCGCAGGTGGCGGCGCAAATCTGCTGCTTCAAGTCGTTAACCCGGCAGCAAGCACACGTACAATATATCTATCTCAGATCATCGGAGGCAGTACAGCCGCCGCTTCACTTATTGTGTATAATGGCGGGATACTTACCGGAGGAACCACACCTGTTCCGGTTAACAATAACTTCGGAAACAGCGTGACCAGTGCAGTGACAACACAGCAGGTAACAGGAACCGTAACCGGCTCGCCGGTCACCCTGATGAGTATTCCTCTTACTGCTGGAGCATACAATATTCAGCTGCGCGGGTCTGTTATCGTTCCTCCCGGACGTTCAGTAACCATTAGCATCGGCCCTGGATCGCTCACCGGCTCCATCAACCTGACTTGGTGGGAGGTCTGAGTATGAATACATTCATAACATTCATAAAGGAGGGATCTGCGTGCCAAACGACCATATCTTCGGATCTGCGAACAAACCCCTTGCGGATCGTAATGTGAATACCTATCAAGCCCCAGCGATCGGCGCCCCTCCCGAATCGAGCGCAGGCCGAGCTGGAGCCCTATTCACTGCGGGAGCCACAAACTCGACTTCACTGGGACTGCTTGGCGGTAGTGTTATTATCACCGTTCAAATTACGAATCCTGCCGGCAGCGGAAGAAACGTTTATATCTCTCGTATAACCGGCGGTATCAATGTCGCTCTTAACCTCCTCTCCTCCTTCACCGGAACGTTGGCTATTGTACGCAATGGAACACTTGGAAGTCCGGCTGTGCTGACTCCAGTGAACACGAATTTCGCTAGCAGCAGCACATCTCTGATGACAGCGAGGTCTTCTAACACTGCGTCTACAGGTGGAACGCCGGTACTGTCCATGCCGCTCGCTACCGGGCCCTTCAGCTTCGATGAGATCGGTCGATTCATTGTGCCGCCAGGCCAGTCCTACACCTTAACGGTCAGCGGTTCTCTATCCGTAGCCGGTCTGCTCGCTTCTACAGCCAATGTGATGTGGTGGGAAGCTTAGTCTTTACTGTATTGCTGCTTGCTTAGATTCATGCTGGTCCTCACTCCTCATGTGGTGAACTCCCCACCACTTCTTACCGAACAGCAGACCTATTAATCCAATCATTGCAACGATGAATCCAATCCCAAAAAAGGCGATTTCTACACCCGCCAGCTCAATGATCGCCCCTCCTGCCAAAGGCGCAGTGACGAGCGCGACACTCACCAGCGTATTACTAATGCCGAATACACGGCCTACCATTTCTATGCTGCTCTCCTTCTGCATGATGGTCTGGTTCGTGACCATGTACAGACCATTTCCGAGCCCAATAACGAGTGCAAGTCCAGTGATCAACCATGAAGAGCTCCCGCTTGGAACAAGCCCCAGCCCGGCAATGCCGAGACCGATCCCCATCGCACCTGTACCCAGGCCAAATCGGTATCCTATATGCTCCTGCCTGTTTACAATGAGCAGCACAATCACTGCGCCCAGCCCAATTGCAGCTACCAATATGCCCAGCATCGATTCGTTATTAGGGGCAATCTCCCGGAGCAGAACGGTAAACTGGTAATCCACCATCAACAAGGCTGTCAGGCCAAAAAAGCAATAAATCATCGTATGCAGCAATACCCGACGCTGCAAAAGGTACTTCCACCCTTCCTTCCACTCCTGCCACACCGTTCCTCTCCGAATATATCCTTCCTCGGATTGAACCACTTCTGTGTAAACATTACTGACCGGTATCGTCTTCTTCACATCGTCTGAAGCATGTCGAACCGTCCAGAGCATTGCACAAGAAGCGATCCTTCCTGCTGCACCGATTAAAATACATATCTGAGGTGTGAACATCGCGAGAATTATACCGCCGAGAAGAGGACCCGCAATCTTGGAGAGCTGGTTGACCAGCCCGTTAATCGACGTCGCTTGGAGCAGCTCCTCCTCCTTAACCACCTGTCTTGTCATCGCCTGCTGAGCTGGCATCACAAAAGTCGATACGGCTGACCGGAGCATAAGAACGGGAATAATCCAGTAGATACTCGGTGCGACAAGTAAACACGGGGTCAGAACGGCGCTTAATAAATCACATAAGAACATAAGCCTTACCTTAGGCACTCGATCTGCAATTGTACCCGCAAAGGAGCCAAGCAGCAGTCCCGGCAATGCCATGGCGACAGGAACCAGTGCCAAGGTCATTGGTGTTACTCCCCACCGATAGACGAGCAGTACCTGAATGGCAATGGCATCAAACCAATCGCCAAAAGAAGCTGTCGCGTAGGCAGAGAACAGCCTCATAAATATTTTATTAGAGAGTAGACTTCGACTCTGGAGTTTGGTGTTGAACCATTTATGTAGCATATGAATTCCCCCGCTATCTTTAGAATGCATCCAGCATAACGGGGTTATATCAGAGGAATATCAGACAGAGCGCAGGAGTCCTCTGATCACAGAGGAGCAGGCCTCTTTTCGCGAGGTATAGTGATGACGTTCGTCCAGATCCTGAAAGATGCTCCGAAGCTTCGATCTTAGACCTATAACCGCCTTATCCGTCTGAGCAGGAGGGTGTAGCTCCATATAATACAAAAATTGACGCACAGACAGCAGAATGTGAGGCACGAATCCGGATTGACCGTAGACTTCAAGCGCATCATCCACCGCTGCTGATGCCTCCCTGATCTGTCCCTGTCGGTAATACCATATTCCTTTCATATAGAGAAATCTGCATATTTCCCGCAGATAGGGCTTATGATCAAGCGATCGGCTGATCTCTTGAATGCTCTTCTCAACTCCGGCACAATCCGCTTCATGAATATATAGGAGCAGCTCAGATAACATGAGTGGAATACGAAAGCCCTCCAAGTCGTCCTCTTCGTCAAGCAGCCTGTAGGTAGCGGCTATTCGTTCTTCTGCTTCGGAATACATGCCATTCTCCACATAGAGATCAATGATGTTTAGATAATACATTTCCCTGTGGAACTCAGGCTCCAGTCGAGAGTGTAACAGTGCCGTCTCACAGAGCTGAAGCCCTTCCTGAGGAGAAGCGATCACGCCATACAGAATCAGCAGCCAGTATAGTCTATCCTCAGCCTTAAGGTCATCACGGCTCATAAACCAGTCGAGATCACCCCCCAGAAAATGCAAATAGTTCTCGTAAAAAGGGGCGACTTCAATCCCGAGCGCCTCCTGCTGTGCGATCAGCGTTGTAATGGATTTGCCTTGACCGAAGAGATGGTACTTTTGGAATAACTGATGGACTGCCGACTGAAGCTCCGTATCCGCCATCGATGGATTGAGAACAACCGAAGATTTCTGTTCTGCCGTAAGACGGTATCCCAAGCCTCTAACGGTATGTATTTTAATTTCCGAAATGATAAACAACTTCTTGCGCAGCCTGTAAATATGATCATCCACCGTCCGTTCCCCGGGATATTCAAGCGGCCATACCTGGTCCAGCAAATGCTCCCGCGTAAAGGTCTTCCCTTGGTTCCGGTACAGAAAATAGAGAAGTGCGAACTCCTTGGACAGCAAGGTGACCTGTCCGCCCGAACTGCTTACCGTATAATCTCCTTCATGAAAATAAATGTGAGCCATGCTCGTTCACCCCTTGCCTGATGCTGCTTCTATTGTATATCGGTCGAGCCAAAAATTGCACGCATATCAAAGAGCCCCTGCACGAGAGAGCCGTGAGGGGCGTGAGGGGCGTAAGAGGTTTAATACATATATCTTTAACCGAGCACAACCCGGTCATCTGACAGCTTCGTTCCGCTGATTCGCTCAAACTCCTGAAGCAGCTCCGGTACAGTTAATGTCTTCTTGCGTTCGGCATTGACGTCAAGAATAATCCGGCCTTTATCCATCATAATGAGCCGGTTGCCAAGCCTTATAGCCTGCTCCATGTTATGAGTAACCATCAGTGTGGTCAGGTTCATCTCACGGACCAGCGTTTCGGTAATATTCGTAATCAGCTCAGCTCTTGATGGATCAAGTGCAGCCGTATGCTCATCCAGCAGCAGAATCTCCGGCTGGGTGAACGTTGCCATGAGCAGGCTGAGCGCCTGACGCTCACCTCCGGACAGCAAGCCGACCTTAGCTCTGACTCGGTGCTCAAGACCGATCCCCAGCTTCTCCAGCTGCTCTCGGAACAGCGTTCGCGTCTTCTGGTTGATGCCAAAGGATAAGCCGCGGGATTTCCCGCGCCGGTAGGCCATCGCCAAATTTTCTTCAATCGTCATCATCGGTGCAGTTCCTGCCATCGGGTCCTGAAACACCCGGCCGATCCACTGACTTCGCTTGTATTCAGGCAGCTGGCTGATCGTTTGATTCCGAATCTGCACTTCACCTGCATCTGGCTTCATTACACCCGATATAATATTCATCAAAGTCGATTTACCTGCACCATTACTGCCGATGACTGTGACAAAATCTCCTTCATTCAAGGTTAAGTGGGCATCCATAAGCGCAATCTTCTCATCCACGGTACCTGGATTAAACAGCTTGGACACGTGATTGATATGCAGCATTACAGGTCACCTCCCATCGATTTACTACCCGTGCCGGACAGCAGCTCTGTCGTTCTCCGCCGCGCCATGTTCTTCTGACGAATACTGCGTTGTATAGAAGGAATCAGAAGCGCCAGAATAACGATAACAGCCGTAATAATCTTCAAATCTGAAGTCTCGAATCCAGGTACCCGAAGGGCGATCATAACGACGATGCGGTATACAATAGAACCAATGATTACGGACAGTGTCGCCAGGAAAATGCTGCGCTTGCCCACGATGGCTTCCCCGATAATAACTGACGCGAGTCCAACCACAATCATTCCAATTCCCATGCTTATATCCGCAAATCCTTGATACTGTGCCAAAAATGCACCGGATAGAGCCACCAGTCCGTTAGACAGACTAATACCGACCAGCTTGGTTGTATCGGTGTTCGCTCCGAAGCTGCGAATCATTCGCTCATTGTCTCCTGTTGCACGGAGAGCCAGACCGAGATCTGTTTTGAAGAACACATCAAGCAGCACTTTAACAACAAACGCTACTATGAACATAAACAGTAGAACATTCAGACTCGAGAAAACATTGTCAACACCCAGCAGAGACAGGTTCGGTGCACCCAAAATTCTCATGTTAATCGAATGCAGGGCAATCATCATTAATATACCGGACAACAGTCCATTAATCTTACCCTTCGTATGCAAGAGCCCTGTACATGCCCCGGCGACCAGCCCCCCTCCAAAGGCTGCAAGTGTCGCAAGCCAAGGTGAGAAGTCATTCGTAATCATAATGGCAGCAATTGCCGCACCTGTAGTAAAGCTCTGATCTACCGTAAGATCCGGAAAATCAAGAATTCGGAACGTAATGTATACACCGAGAGCCATTAATGCATACAAGAGCCCTAGTTCAATCGCTCCAGGAGTCGATTTCAGCAGACTAAGCAACGTTTCTAACATGTGTTATCCTCCTATTTGCAAAAAAGCAGGGTGGTATGTCGTCCACCCTGCTTCCGAGCATTCAGCATACTAACCTAAATTAGGTTACTCGATGATGTTGTTCTCTTGATCCTCTACTGCTGCTTTCATTTCATCCGTAACTTCAATGCCTTGCTCTCCAGCCGCCTTCAGATTCAGAATAAGATCCAGCTTGTCCGGTACAGTCACCTCAAGATCTCCTGGATTCGTTCCGTTCTGCAGGATGTCAGCAGCCATCTCGCCTACTTGGTAGCCATGATCGTAATACTTGAAGCCGACGGTAGCAAAAGCGCCCTTCTCTACCGTATCCCGATCACTGGAGAAGAAAGGAATATCATTATCGTTCGCTGTCTTGATCATGGTGTCCACCGCACTGACGACCGTATTGTCCAGCGTGATATAGAATGCATCTACTTTGCCAATGAGCGAATCAGCTGCCTGCTGAACCTCGGAAGTATTGGTTGCTGCTGCTTTAACCAGCTTAATACCATGCTCAGCAAACGCTTTCTCCGCATTGTCTGCCATGACAACTGCGTTCGGTTCACCTTCATTAAGAACAAGCCCAACCGATTTAATATCCGGTAATTGCGCTGCGATAAAATCTGCCAGCTTCACAATCGCCTCTGGATTCGTATCGGATGCGCCAGAGACATTACCGCCCGGCTTCTTAAGGTCCGTTACCAGTCTGGCATCTAAAGGATCAGTTACAGCCGCGAACAATACAGGCTTGTCCTTCACCTGGCTTACGACAGCCTGTGCGGAAGGTGTAGCAATCGCAAGTACGAGATCACTGCTGTCCGTTGCAATCTTCTGGGCGATGGAGTTGTTATTGGCCGCATCCGCCTGTGCGTTGTTATAATCGATCTTTAGATTCTCATCCTCTACAAGTCCTGCATCCTTAAGCGCCGCAATAAAACCCTCTTGTGTGGCATCCAGAGAAGGATGCTCAACATATTGAGAGATCGATATGGAATAGGTTTTCCCTTCTGCTTCCTCTCCGCCGCCGGTACCTCCAGAACCCGCAGAACCTGAAGTACTATCAGGATCGTTGCCGCATCCCGCAACCAGCGCAATTGAAGCCGTTACCAATAATGACATCCACCATTTTTTACTCATTCGTGCTTCCCCTCTCTTCATTCACATTGTCTGTTTCTACTTTTCATTAGACCCACTCAAAATCCAGCTTCTTGTTTGCACGACCTAATTCCATATTATTCCTCTAACATGCTGTGTCACATAATAGCATTAGCGCTTTTATATTTAACTGCACTAAAGCAATTAGACGCAGGACATGCCAAGTCTTGGAAATAATTGACGCACGGTCGATATCACTTTTTCCCTAATATTAAGGGTGCTTGTACTATTCGTCAATTAATACTTTTACTGCGAATTCATTTCCACAGTTCATTTAAAAGATGTCATGTAAAAAAAACGAAGCATCCGGCGGGTAATTCCGCCAAAATGCTTCTTCTCAAGCTTCATATGATTATTCTAAGATACTTCGACTAAGACAACCCGATCTTGTAAGTACAGCATCTTCCGCCCTTGGCAAGACACTCCGTACGGGATACCGAAACCTCAAGCAGGGATTGAAACAGCTCCAACTCACAGCGGCAGGCCTGTCCGTAGGCATCCGCCACTTCAGAGATGGGGCAATTGTATTCTTTCAGCACGAAGCCCTGTTCCTCTTCCATCAGCTCGGTCATATATCCATTGTCATTCTGGATGGCGGCAAGAGATCGAACTCGGCCAGCCAGGTCCTTGCCCTTCATCTCCGTGGCATACCGCTGGTGCAGCTTGTTCCTTCTCCGCTCGAATAACAGGTCGATCATCTCTTCACCCGACTCCTCGGCAAGCTCGCCTAGCAGATCGAGCGTTACCTTCGGGTACGTCTTCGGAAACAGCCCCTCTCCACGCTCGGTAAGGCCAAATACTGCAGAAGGGCGACCGGCGGTCTGCCGGATTTCGCTCGTTGCGATATGTCCATCCTTCTCCAGTGTCGCCAGGTGCCTGCGGACTGCCATTTCCGTAATGCCCAGTTCAGCTGTAATTTCACGAGCACTTAAGGGACCTTGAACCTTCAGCATGTGAAGGATTCGCTGACGTGTAGACTTCTCTTTGGGCGCGCTCATTACAACCACCTGCTTTCATGTCAGTGAAGATGCGGATCTGATTAAGATATAGCCTTCGCGTGCGCCTCTTCCCGGCAAGCATCGGAGCAGAAATGCTGATGCTCTTCCTCACATGCCTCACATGATACATATTGGAGATTGCATGTTGGACAGTTCACATATTGGTCATGCGTTGTTCCACAGTGGTAGCAGGAAGCAATGACAATATCCTCTTCCGTCTGATTGATTGGCACGGAAATTCTTTCATCGAATACATAGCACTTTCCGTCAAACAATCGGCCTTGTACTTCTGGGTCTTTACCGTAAGTCACAATACCGCCCTCAAGCTGGGCTACATCCTCGAAGCCTTCTTTGATCAGGAATCCGGTCAGCTTCTCGCAGCGGATACCGCCTGTGCAGTAGGTGATGACTTTCTTGTCTTTGATATCGCCTAGATTCTCACGAATCCATTCCGGAAACTCACGGAAGGATTTGACGTCTGGACGGATCGCACCGCGGAAGTGACCGATCTCGTACTCATAATCATTGCGGCCGTCAATGACAACAACGTCATCGCGTTGAAGATGCTCATAGAATTCTTTCGGGCTGAGGCGTTTGCCGCCGATTACATTCGGATCAAGCTCTTCATCATATCGGAAGGTAACGAGCTCTTCCTTATGACGAACAAACATCTTCTTGAATGCATGCCCTTCCACTTCGTCAATCTTGAACCAAATATCGCTGAACAGCGGATTGGCCTTCATGTCGTTCATATATTGCTCGGTCTGCTCGTAGGTACCGGATACGGTGCCGTTAATTCCTTCTTTGGCGATCAGAATCCGTCCTTTGAGACCGAGGTCTTTGCAGTATTTTAAATGTTCCTGTGTAAAAGCCTCAGGATCCTCAATCTGGACATATTTGTAGTACAACAATACACGATAATTAGAATTACTCATTTTCTTCATTTCCACCTGTCTTTATTTATAGTTCCAAGCTATGAATTAGACAACTTGAATTTGTTTATTACCTCATAAACGACAAGAAGCAGCCGCAAAAAAGGGATTCCCTTCCGCCGCTACCGTCAGTTCTCGGGCAATGTATATATTAAGTCTATAAAAACACCGAAGCTTAGTCAATATTTATGTATAAAAAGGGGGTTGAGGCTTGTTGGAAAAGCATCCGTTTTTTGCTTGTAAACATACAAAAACACCAGGGAATCACATGATTCCGCTGGTGCTTTAATTGTGAATTAAGCTTTGACCGACCCTTGAGTTACACCATTGATGATCCATTTTTGTGCGAAAAGATAGATGATAATCATCGGCAGCATGGCCATCAGGTATGAGGCAAAGGCCAGGTTGAAGTCGGTATTAAACTGCCCTTGGAAGATGTACTGCACAAGCGGCAGTGTATACTGATCCTGATCGCTGATCATAATGAGCGGCAGCAGGAAGTCGTTATAGGTAGACAGACAGGTCAGAATGCCGACCGTTGCACTCATCGGTGCAAGCAGCGGGAAGATAATTCGCCAGAACGTACCCCATGTGGTTGCCCCATCGACCTTGGCCGCTTCTTCCAAAGCGGTTGGAATAGAGCGAATATAAGCCACGTAGATAAATACGTTAAAGGCCAGACCATACACGGTATGCAGCAGGATAAGTCCAACGAGATTGGTCATCCCGAGATTCGAAGTTAATTTAACCACAGGCAGCATAATAATCTGGAATGGAATAAACATCGCACTGACAAAATAGAAATACAACCCTTTAAAAAATTTGTGATTCATGTTCCGCGCGATCGCATAGGCGACAAGCGAGTTGGTCAGCAATGTCAGGACCACCGTCGATATCGTCACGATGGCACTGTTGCCCAGTGCGTTGAAGAAGCCTGTCATCTCAATGGCACGAGAGAAGTTATCCCACTGAATATCTGCGGGAAAGGAGAAGACCGATTGACGCATCTGCTCCGGATTTTTGATCGCAATCGTCAGCGTCATGTAGAGAGGGAACAGGATCACAATCGTACCCATCGCGACGAGCAGCGTAACCAGCCAATTGGTGCGTGAGCGTGATTTTTTCATTACATGTCACTCTCCCTTCTCTGCAGAAATCGAAGCTGAATAATCGATATAATGGCGATCAGAATGAAGTAAATGATGGCATTGGCCGATTGATAAGCAAACTCGCCGCCTTCGAAACCGCCGGTATAGATCAAGTGTGCGATGGATTGTGTGGCCCGTCCTGGTCCACCGTTCGTCATGGCTACAATGAGATCGAAGACCATAAGCGAGTTCTTCATGGCAAGAACCATGTTGATCGTGAAGAATGGAGCGATAAGCGGGAACGTAATACTCCAGAATTCACGCCATTTGCCCGCTCCGTCCAGATTGGACGCCTCATACAGATCCGTTGGGATGGTCTGCAGCCCGGCAAGATACAGGATGGTGTTGAATGCAATCCCTTGCCAGATCGCAACCGATACGACCCCAACCCATGCGAGATCCTGGCTGCCCAATATATTGGTGGACAGGGCAGTCAGTCCTAGATTTTCACCCCAGATCGGGAATACGTTCGAGAACAGGTAGTTGAATATATATCCGACGATCAGAATGCTCAAAATGTTGGGAAGGAAATATATCGCCCGGAAGAAATTCCGGTATTTGATCTTCGCATTCAGTCCCAGCGCAATCAGCAAGCTGATAATATTAATGAAGATGGTTGCCACAATGGCATATTTAATAGTAAATCCGTATGCATTCCACACGTTCTCATCTGCAAACAGATTAATATAATTTTTGAATCCAACCATATCATATTGATCGCCGAAGCCGTTCCAGTTCGTAAATGAGTAATACAACCCTTGCAATGCAGGCAGGGTCATAAACACAAAGAACAGTGCTACGGCAGGCAAAGTCATCCAGTAGAACGGAGTAAGCCGATTCTTCATGTTTGTTCCTCCTCGTATCCTATCTTCGATTTGCTACCTTATCCCACTCTTCGTCGAGCTTCTTAAGATAAGCATCAATGTCTCCGACCTGCAAAAATTCCTGTACAATTGAATTCAGCTGAACAGCAGACGGAATGTAGTGGTCAGCAAAGTCGGTGACCTGGCCTCTCTCGATATAAGGAAGGATCTCAGCTACGCTCGAATCATCCTGCGTTACGCCTTCTACTGCCGCAAACAAGTTCTGCTCATCAATATACTGCTTCATATTATCTTCACGCAGCAAAAATTTGATAAATTCAATAGCCTCAGCCTGATGCTCTGTATCTTCAGAGATCGTGAGCAGCGTGTCAATTCCGTTTACCAGCTTGATCTCTTCAGGGTCATTTCCTGTCGGGAAAGGGAAGAAGCCGATCTCAATATCCGGGTTGGCCTTACGTATCTCTGGGATTGCCCAAGTACCTTGGATATACATGAAGGCATCTCCGTTCGCGAAGGCACGGTTGCCGTCTGCATAGGTCTTACCGAAGTTGTCACTGTGTCCATAATCGAGAATCTTAAGCTGCTTCTCGGCTATTTCGCGGTAACGCTCCTGGAATGTAACTTCACCTTCTCTGCGCTGCAGATAGAAGTCAATCCCCTCCAAGTTTGGTGCAAGTGAATTAAAAGCAAGGTTGGTCTGCCAGTCGTCTTTATAAGTTAGGTAAAAAGGTATTTTACCTGCATCTTTAATTTTCTCCGCTGTCGCAATCAGCTCATCCCAAGTCTTCGGAACCTCAAGCCCCATCTCGCGGAACAGCGTCTTATTGTACATGATACCGTTTGCATTTGTTGCAAATGGAATCCCTGTAAGCTCTTCAAGACCACTTACGTCTTTAACCATCTGAATATAGCTCGGATTGATCAAATCGATCATTTCCTGATCGGTCTGTTCCATGAAAATACCGCTCTGAGACAGCATCGAGAATGTATCCGTTGCGCCCAGCGCCATAATGTCCGGGACATCATTCTTTACAAGCCGGGTCTTAAGCACCGTTTCTGCATCCGGTGGATTGACCTGTATCACTTCAATTTCAGACTGCTCCTGATTAAATTTCTCTACAAGCTTGTCAAAGGATTCCTTCGCCTCGGGCTTGTTCTGGAAGAACTCAATCTGGACCTTGCCTGAGGCCCCTTCGCTGCTGCCGCTTGCGGTAAGCATTAATGCTGCTCCACCGGCAATGAGGAGCATTTTACAACTCTTAAGCCACTGAAATCTCATGGTGTACCCCCTCTATCTTGTTCTGATAAAAGTGCTTACATTTCCACTCGGTGTAAAGCATAGCACACTCGTTTTTAATAACCAATGGTTATAAATGTCTAACTTTAAGATATATGTATTTAGTTCCATTGCAGTCTTGTCAATCGAAACCGGTTTCGATTGACAAGAAAAAAACGAGTGATATTTATTAAACACCCGTATCCTGGTTTAAACACCTGCATAATGAATTTTGTGTAGTTGAATTTTTAGAACCTTTAATTTTTTGAAACAGACTCGTTTAGAGAATGAGCAGAATTTTTCCTGTGCTTTGCCGACTTTCAATCCATTGATGTGCTTCTGCTGCACGATCAAGCGAAAATTTCATGGGTTCAGCTAGTTTAATGTCTCCGCTTGTAATGGCTGTAAATAGGTCGTTCGCCCGCCGCACACGGTCGGCATGATCTGTCACATGATTCCATAAGTCTCCCCCGGTTAATGTTTTGGACGTATCCATCAGCATCCTTGGATCGACTGGAACAGGATTACCTCCGGCCATGCCGTAGAACACGATATGGCCTTTGATTTGAACTGCTCGGAAAGTGTCCATTAACGTACTTCCAACCGAGTCATAGGCCGCTCTGACACCTTCCTGCTTGTACGACCATTGCCTTGCTTGATCTACCCAATTGCCTTCATTGTACAGCAGAACTTCATCAGCTCCCGCTTGCAGAGCAATGTCACGCTTTGATGAGCTAGAAGTAACCCCTAATACTCTTGCCCCTTTTGCTTTGGCAAGCTGGACAAGCAGCTGACCTACTCCACCTGCAGCTGCGTGCACCAGAATCTCATCCCCAGCCTGTACAGGATAACTGTCATTTAACAAGTAATGGGCCGTCATACCCTGTAGCAGCACGGTTGCTGCCTGGTCATACGTAATCTCAGAAGGCAGCTTAATGGCTTTCTCCTGAGGAACCAATACCAGCTCACTATTTGCATGTGGAACATCAGCAAAACCCACACGGCTGCCTGGCGGCAAGCCTGTAACATCGTCTGCAGTCTCCACCACAATACCGGCTCCTTCGTAGCCTAATATGTAGGGCGGTTCCCCCTCCAGATGATAATTTCCTTTTCTGCGATACACATCTGCATAATTTAGACCGACGGCCTTCATTCGAACAAGCACACAGCCCGGCTTAAGTGCAGGCGTCTGCACATCTTCAATGTGCAGCACCTCAGGACCACCAAATTCCCTAAATACTGAAGCTTTCATTTATATTCATCCTCCCTTAAGGATTATATATTTTTTGAATATATACTCATGCCCTGTTGACACATGATAATATAATATATTTTATATGATCTCCTACTCATATTGAAGAAAGTGAAGGTGCAGCGAGAACATGAACTCCGTAGAAACAAAACCTCTCCGTGTCTATATGGCTGGCTTTGAGGTGTTCCGTACCGATGCTTCCGAGCTCGGGCAACACATGAAGGCGCTGTGCGCTGAATATGGATTTGAAGGTATTTTTCCACTAGACAAGGATATTAAACCCCAGCCTACACGACATGAGACGGCGGCCGCTATATTCGAAGGCAATGTGAGACTGATCGAGAAATGTGATATCATCATCGCCAATCTGAATCCCTTCCGCGGGCAGGAGCCGGATTCCGGCACCGTATTTGAATGCGGGCTTGGATACGGACTTGGCAAGAAGCTGTATGCCCATGTTCTTGATGCACGTACGATGGGGGAGAAGCTAGCACCTGCGACAGATCCTGCGACAGGACTGTATGAAGACGGGATGACGATTGAGAACTTCAATCTGCCCACCAATCTCATGCTCGGCATTCCTGTTACCATTGTAGAAGGGACGTTAGAGGATGCGTTAAAGAGACTTCGTACAGAGCTGGGTATGGATGCTGAGCAGTCTCAATGATGAATTCAAAAAAAAGAACGTTCGCCATGAACGTTCTTTCTTTTTTGGAAAATATTCATTATTAATGATTTCATGCCATTCCTTGAATCAATAGTCCAATACACATGATCAAACCGCAGAGCACCGAGGATTGCTGTGAAGCTCCCATAAGCGGAAGGTAGGCCTCGGACGGGTTTACTTTTCCGAGAGATTTATATACTTTGTACATAGGTATGACAGAGACAACGGCCAGAAGCCCATACACAGGCAGTGCCCCAAACACGACACTCACAATCAAGAGCACATAGGCGAGCACCGTCATTATTTTGGACAGACGCAGCGCCCGCTCTTCTCCCCACATCACGACCAGCGTTTTCTTGCCGATCTCACGGTCCGCACGCCAATGCAGAAAATGGTGGTTAAACAGCAGCATCGTGGTCAGCATGCCGACAGGCAGTGACAGCAGCAGCGGTGCAATTGCAAATTCACCAGTCTGTACATAATACGCTCCAAGTACAGGCAGTACACCGAATGAAATGAAGATCCCGATCTCACTGTAGCCTTTGCCGCGGTATCCGAATTTGATCGGAGGTGCAACATAGAAGTATGCGATAAGCGCACCAACCAGGGCAAGCACCAGAATCGGCCAGCCGCTGACGATGGTCAGAATCAGCCCGCACACCGCAGCTAGAACAAGAAATCCCCACGTAATTACAGCAAACTTCTTCTCCGACATCGTTCCCGTAGTCAGGAATCCAGAATTCGTTGATATTGCTCCTTCTGTTTCAGCCGCCTCTGTATCTGTACCGTTACGGTAATCCCACAGATCGTTAACCATGTTCGAAAATATATGAGCGGATACAGCCCCCACCAAGGTCAGCAAGAACAACAGGAAGTTGAACTCCTTATCAAACGCATAGGCTGTAATCGTGCCAAGAACAACAGGAACAATCATGACGGTCACTGAAAATAATCGAGTCATTCGTTTAAAAAAAGTCCAGTTACTCATGATGTATTTTTTGAGCCTCCTAATATGACAATAATCTCAACACTTTGTGACAACGTTCACACAATGTTTGATTATACACCAAATCTGCGGAGTTGTAATCGGAAAATTTTTGGGTTCGGTATTTGGGGTTCGGTGTTTTGGCTGTATCTCTCCGGTTGCCTATGGCAAAAGTCGTTCTACATCCAAAAACCTCTCTGGAGAGGGAAGGCTTGGCTTGAGCTGCTCAGGGAAGTCTTGTGTGGGCGAGCGGTGTTTTGGCTGTATCTCTCCGGTTGCCTCCGGCAAAAGTCGTTCTACATCCAAAACCTACTCTGCAGAGGGAAGACTTGCGGGGGCTGCTCGGGGAAGGCTTGTGCGGGTTCGGTGTTTTGGCTGTATCTCTCCGGTTGCCTGCGGCAAAAGTCGTTCTACATCCAAAAACCTCTCTGCGGGGCAAGGCTTGTGGGGCTGCTCGCAGACGCCTGTGTGGGTGCAGGGCTCAAAAATGCGAGCGGCGCACCCTCCAGGATCTCAGCCAGCTAAGTCCGGCTCCTGCGATAAACAGCAGTACACCAACATTCAAAGCGATATCTGCGAAATTCAGTATTCCGCCTTCTTCCGAAAATTTAAGAAAATCGGTC
The DNA here is from genome assembly GCF_000732325.1 of Paenibacillus sp. TCA20. Lineage (GTDB taxonomy): Bacteria > Bacillota > Bacilli > Paenibacillales > Paenibacillaceae > Paenibacillus > Paenibacillus urinalis. Next base: position 247,001 of record NZ_BBIW01000008.1, on the reverse strand, counting down.
ACCGTGCCTCGGAAGAATCGATCTACCATGTTCCCCGCCGCGCCGCCGACCAGAAAGCCTGCCCCCATGTTCATCACCCGGCCTTGAATCTCTCCCTTGTGCCTGTAGTACAGAATAAGTACGATAAACACAAGCGCAACGATGCCAAATAATCGTGCATACCCCTGGAACAGGCTAAATGCCATCCCCGAGTTCTCATAGTGCTCTAATTGCTGGACAATACTGCCGACAGGAATCACTTCGCCAATGTCCATATGCTCTCGAACCCATAGCTTGCTAGCCTGGTCTATAATCAATATAACGATCGCCGTAATATAAAATAGCATTATTTCCTCCTTCTCCTCATCTGCTGCTCCATATCTATAACCGGAAATAAAAACTTCAAACTACGTTTATACTGCAATCCGCGCCTCTTACTCCTAATCGTTATGTATTTGCGTGTTAGCTGACTGCTTCTATTCTTATCTACTTCACTGTAACACAGCCGGTCTATGCAAATCCAAATTCTGCACACCTGATTGTGCTCACAGCAAAAGAAGAGGCTCCTTCTAAAAAAGCTAGAGAAACCTCTTCCTGCTGGTCACCTATTTGTTTATTTAATGGATGAGAGCACATCAAGCAGCATTCGCTTGAAGGCTTCACGATCGATCTCTTCACATACACGTACATTCGGTGCCTGTCCCAGACGTCCATTAATATCAACGACACTATACCCTCTGGTATACTGACCGCCCACTTCAACATCTACAAAGTATTGACCTGTTCTTGTCATTATTGATTCTTCTGCTGCAGCAGCCATTAGGAGTGTATCCGGGTGTGTTGTCCCAGGAAGCCTGTGTACTGACTTATTGAACTGCATAACGACCTTGTTGATATCGATAAAAAATTGAGCCCCGGCAGTACCCAGTGCCGCAATCTCTTCATGATCCTGATCATCCATGATGGAATAGCGAGTACACATCTCCCAGCCTACCATGGTCATGGGAATACCGGAATGCAGCACGATTTGAGCTGCTTCCGGATCTGTGTAGAAGTTGTACTCAGCCGCCGGTGTGATGTTCCCCAGCGAATTGTTGGCTCCGCCCATAATATAGATATGAGGGATTAAGGATGCAATACTCGGGTCCTTTTGGATAGCCATCGCAATATTGGTCAGCGGCGCAATGGCAAGAAGATGAATCTGTCCCGGATTCGCGTGCACTGTTTCAATGATATAATCTACCGCATGTCCTGACTCAGGGCGCTGATCTGCTAATGGAAAATGAGCCCCTCCCATTCCGTCATCTCCATGAACATCATCGACATAACGGTGCTGCCCTGAACCAAGGGTAAGCATTGGCCGTTCATACCCTTTGTACACAGGTACTTGTCCGCCTTTGCCCGCAACCTGAACCGTGTACAGCGCATTCTCGACCTCTTGGTTAAATTCCACATTACCGCCTGTAATCGTAATTCCCTGCACGTCAAAATAATGGAGAGCCGTCAGGATCGCAATCGTGTCATCACCGGCGGTATCCGTATCAATAATGACTTTCTTCATATGTAGTTCCCCCTCACCTGTCTTGTTCATGTTGTCATCATTCCTTATTGAACCATTATAGCGTCACGACCTGCAAGCGAAAAATAACTTATGCTTCATAGCTTCTCCCACACACAAATGACTTCATTCAGATACGTTTGCAATTTCAGACATAAATCGTTAACATCTTCTACGGAGAAGATCTAATAGGAGGATTTTATATGTTAAATATGGATAGCTATACCCAGCATTGGCTGACCCATCGCGAGGTCCTATGCGGCTAAGGTCAGGGTCTTCTACACCATAGGAGGTTCATCAGCTCGAATACCTCATCTTGTGTCAGAGCAAAGCGAAGCTGAATATTATCCGGAATATCATACTTCTTCATGCTCTCCTCATACCGGCGTCCACCGAATACCATGAAGACCTCCTTGTCCGGATTCTGTCTTGCATATTCCAGCACGAGATCCGGCCTGCGGTTCGCCTCATCCCGGCCAATCCACATGACCCGGTTATCCACGACGGCGGACGGATCATAATGCTTCTTCGCCAGCTCTTCATCGAACCCGATGGGGATAACGGTAATGTCCTGAACACCGTAATTTGAGCTCATCTCTCTCTTCAAAAACTCCGTCTGCACGATCGCCTTATCCACAATCGAATAGAACGGCTTCATCATCTCATAGCCGGTCAGCGCTGGATCGGGGAAGCTGTGCGGGAACAGCACGCTCTTATCGAGAAACATCTTTAGAAAAGTAAAGCCGGATACCGTATAAATTACATGCTCTATATTCTGAGAATAGATCTGATCCAGTACGATATCGTAATTAACCAGATCCCCCTTTTCATGCTCATAGCCTTGCACCCAGTCATATCCGCTGACATGCCGCTCCGGCGATATAAACACGATCTCGACACCCAGCTCCCGTCCGATACTCTGCAGCCTGTCTGCAAAAACCCGGGGTCCCTGCGCTTCGGCAAATTGAATTTTGCGCATTACGAGTCCAACCTTGTCCAATAACCTTCTCCCCTTATCGTTGTCTTATATCGATAAATATAGCATGAAAAAACCGCCATAGGGGAAGGAGTATCCTTACCTTATCGCGGTACACTTACAGAGCTATGCTATTTCTTGTATTCCATTTTGCATCAACAAACATACAAAAAACTAACCTTTTTTCATTGCTTTCAAATCACTGGTTGCGTTGGAGAGTACAGGCAGCATTCTCATCTGCCGCTCCATTGGCGAGGAACATAGACTGCAGCTTGGTTCGCTCTCGAACGTAAAGTCGTCCCGCATCCAGCCTTTGCAGTCATCGCTGGTGCATGACCACACTTTTGTGTTTTCCTCGGGGATTTCCTCTGTTACTTGACGTCTGTACATGAATACTTCCCCTCCTATCTACGCAAATAAACGGCTACTTCCGTCTATCCCGCATTCGCTATTTTGGAGTGAAAACAAGAACTGCCTTCAACTTGTCAGTTAAAGGCAGTTTAGCAGGTCGGCTTAGTATACTTTTACTACGTTCTCTGCTTGTGGTCCGCGGTTTCCTTCTACCACGTTGAATTCAACGCGTTGTCCTTCGTCGAGGGTTTTGAAACCTTCGCCAGTGATTGCGCTGAAATGTACGAAAACGTCGCTTCCGCCTTCAACTTCGATGAAACCGAAGCCTTTCTCTGCGTTAAACCATTTAACTGTACCTGTTTGCATTAGGGTCATTCTCCTTTACTCTTATATTAATATGGTTATTTTCATAAAAAAAATTCACATATTGGGAAAAGTGCCATTTCGAAATGAAGCTCTTTCCAAAATGTGAATTACACCGTTTCGTATACATTACCATATTCAAATCAATAACGCAATAGAAATTAAGAAAAAATTACTTTATTTACCAAACTAAATGATGTGTCCATTATTTCTTGACGTAGTGCACCCTCTTAAATAAGTAAGCTGTGGCATGCCTCTGCCATTTCTCCGCCTATTCATTTATACCCGGAATCAGGCATCGTCATACCACAGCAATTGGCATTTTTTTAAACTGTACCCTCGAGCTGCTGTTTAATGCGCAGTGCAGGAAGCGGGTCATTACAGGTCATGATCGGTGTTCCGCAGCCGACCGCATACAGGACGCTGTCACTTGTGTCCGGACAGTAGCTCCACACCTGCAGCCCCCTATCCCGGAAGGCTTGTACATCCTCCCGATTAAGAAGCGACATCTCTATGCCGATGGCCCACATTTTGGAGTAGGTGCCGTCCTCACCCGTTACGAAATTACGCATGACCTCCGCCTTGAACCCCTGAGTCTTTGCCCCATAGTGATCATAGAGGTAAGCGGTAATTTCAGCATCAAAGCAGGTGAAGACACATCTCTCGTACAGTCTATGCTCATGCAGCAGCTCTACAGCAGCATCAGCCGTATCCTTCGCATCCGGGCTGGATTTGATCTCCACATTCAGCAATATGTCCGGATATCCAGCAAGCAGCTGGCACAGCTCTTGAAATGTAGGGATTTTAAGGCCTTCAAACTCCGGTGCGAACCAGCCTCCCGCATCCAGCTCCTTCAGCTCTGCGAGTGTCTTCTCCCTTACCTCACCGCTGCCATTCGTCGTGCGGTCTACTGTTGTATCATGAATAACGACGACCTCTCGGTCCTTCGACATACGCAGATCAAACTCCACCATGTGGCAGCCTACTTCCATGGCACGCTTGAAGGATAGCAGTGTATTCTCCGGGTAAGCTGATTTATAACCGCGATGTCCTGCAACGACGATACCTGCTGCGGATTCCAGTTGCTCAATTTTCATCTATACACCCTCCTTTTCAAACTTATCGAATTCCATAGTCTCAAATTCCATATTACGATAATTGTTATAAGTGACTGTCATCTCCGTATTAAGCGTATGTATAACTTAATAGAAATAGCCCGGTAAGCTCTGTACGGACGATGCTCACCGGGCTGTATGTTGTCAATAAATAAGGCGAATCAGAACATTTAATACGTAATCTTCAGCCAATTATCCTTGCTCCAGCTCAGCTTGCCTGCTCCCGCTCCTGCCGTTCCCGTAAGCCTCGATTGGAGTGTCGAAGGATCCTCCATCGTGTAGCTGTAAGGCAGCGAGCTTATACCGCTCCAGCTAAACGGAATGATGGTCGCAGGGACAGGTGCAAGCGGACTCCCTGCTGTATCACTGCTGCCCCGGAATGAGGAACCGTCGAGGGAATACATCGTATCCACGGCACGAATCTTACCGGTGTACGAAGCATCGGATGGGTCCGTCTGATTGTTGCGCATCGGATACTGAATGCCGATGATGCTTGATTTCTCAACGAGGACAGTCCCTCCCTCGGTTGAGATGGCGCCATTGCTCGTTACATCAAACTTATAGCCTTTGGATGAAATAGCGGCAGCCATCGCCGGTGTAATTCGCTGCTTGGCCAGTCTTGCATCTCCACTGTCCATGATGATGTTATAGGCATGTGCGTTTCCGCCCCGGAGGCGCGGCAAGCGATCTTGAATATCCTTGTAGTAATTATGATGCAGGGTTATCGACAGACTTGGATTGCCCGAGTCAAAGGAAGTCGAGCCGACGAGATGTCCTTTTTTCTGAGAAGCTGCAATTGCAATAATATCATCCTTGCTTAGACCTACCGCACTACTGCGTAAATAGTTGTACATCGGATAGGAGGAGCGGTTTGCTTCCAGTTCATTGATCTGCTGTGTGACCCAGCTGTTTGCACTTCTGTCATCGCCCTTGAATACAGACCATGAGATCGTGACACCATTTGTTCCTTTTTTCGCATCGACGAGTCCATCATAGGCTTTATGAAACGTACAGTGGTCAATCCACACTTTACTGGTCTCCTCAAGGGTAATGTAATCCCAGTCATTCTTGTCGTAATCTCCCTTGGAGGATTCATCCCACTCCCACAGCTCATCGAATTCAAGATTTCGAATGATCACATTCTGGCTGCGCTTCACGCTGATCGCTGCATGCTTGATTGTAGCTCCGTTCGCAGAGAAGATCGTAAGCCCATTAAAGCCGTCAATCGTCAGCTTGCTGACGCCCGTCTGCTTCAGTACAGGATGGGTTAGGGCATCATTGTGCTCGGCAAAAGGTGATTTCTGAGCCGTAGCAGGGAGCTCGTTCCAGCCCAAATCAAGATCGTTCATAATCTCCACTACCTTGACGCCCGACCCTTTCTTTAATGCGGCCGCCAGTTCTGTCGCATTATAAACTTTTCGATATTTCGCTGTGTCGGTCTCGCTGACAATCCCCCCTCCCGTATTCCCGGCCGAGAAGCCTGTCAGATTATAATCTGCATTTCCAGCTGCAGCCGACTGTTGTAGAGGAACAACCGTTATGACCAGCGCGAGACTAATTACCGCTGCAAACAGGGTCCTCCAAGGTTTGTGCTTTCTTTTCATCATTTCTTGCCTCCTCTGTTTCGAATTGCTCTCAATTTAACCTCTGCAAGCGATTACATCAATAATCAGCAGAACAGCTGTGAGCTAGGTAATGTACTCCTACAGCAGCACAATAATCATTTCTTCACATGCTCTGTAATAAAAAAAGAGCCTGCTCACACCGCTAAGGTGCTCGCCAGGCTCATAAAATTTAGATGTTCTATACCTCTTGAACGCTTTAAGCTCTTATGCTTGTTATGCTCCTACAATCTTCAGCTCATATTTCTATATCATTATAGATAAAATGAGCTCTTTATCGCTTAATGGATCTTGTCCAGAAGCCGCCATGGAACTGCTTGGGCTCCACCGTGATAATAAAGGCTTTGGGATCAAGCTCCAGAATGGACTGGTATAGCTTCTTCTGATTTTTACGCTTTGCCAGTATTTCCATGACGAGCCGGTCCCCATCCCGTCCATTGCCGAGCCATGAGGTAACACCGTAGCCTTTTTCTCTAAGCGTGGTTACAATCGTTCCTCTTGCCTGGTCACAGATCACTTTGACCGTTACATAGCCAAGAGCGATCTTCTCCTCAATCCAGGCCCCGATCAAGATACCCAGCCCGTAGCCAACCGCATATACGACCAAAGCTGCAATCTGATCCAAATAACTAAGCACCAGATTTAGTCCGAGTACGTAAATAACGATCTCGACCATACTGATGAGTGCCGCGATATACTTCTGCCCCTTAAGCGTCAGAATCATCCTCAGCGTATAAGCCGATACGTATACAATCTGGATTGCAAAAATAAAAAGCAACGTTGTGCCCATGTCATCACACTCCTATCTACCAAGCTGTAAGCCCCAAAACGCTCTTCTTATGCGGCGCCTTATCCGATGTTCCTAAATACAGCATATCCAATTGTATTACACCTGTATCATTATACTGAAACAAACCGTTTCCTGCGAAGCACCAATAATCAGTACATCTGTCCATGCGCCTTCTAGCGACGATGCGAATATATTAGACAAATATAAGGGTGCACATAGAAACAACGGAGGAGGCGCATCAGCCATGGATCTCTGGAAGGCAATGCAGGCCCGGGGGATGGAGCAGCTCGTATTTTGTCAGGATCAGAAGAGTGGTCTGAGGGCGGTTATCGCCTTGCACAGCACCAAGCTGGGACCGGCTCTGGGTGGCTGCCGTTTATGGTCGTATGCTTCGGAGCAGGAGGCAGCCCAGGATGCCATGAAGCTCGCCAGAGGCATGACCTATAAGGCAGCTATTTCTGGATTGCCCTATGGCGGGGGCAAGGCCGTAGTAATGGAGCATGCGGGCATGAGGCGGGATGAAGCATTTGCTGCACTCGGCCGATTCATAGAGAGACTGCACGGAGAGTATATTACCGGGGTTGATCTCGGCACGACTCCACAGGATATGGACCAGATTCATCGTGAAACGCGGTATGTGACCGATCAGAGTGGAACGCTGGGCGCAACCGGAAACTTCACTGCCGAAATGACGGCCTATGGTGTATTTCTTGGCATTCAGACTTCACTGACCCATAAATATGGGCTGAGTGATATGAATGGAGTCCGCGTCGCGCTCCAAGGACTGGGCAAAGTCGGTTATGCCTTGGCAAGGCGACTGCATCAGGCCGGGGCTCAGCTGATCGTAACTGATATTGATTCAGGCAAAATGAGTCGGGCTGTACGTGAATTCAACGCCTTGGCCGTCTCATCTGACGATATTCATCTGCACAGCTGTGAGGTCTATGCTCCCTGCGCGATGGGCGGAACGCTTACTCATCTGAGCATTCCCCGGCTGTCCTGCGGAATTATTGCCGGTGCGGCCAATAACCAGTTAGCTGATGAACAGCTGTGCGATATGCTGGAGCAGCGAAATATTCTGTATGCTCCCGATTATGCCATTAATGCAGGTGGAATCCTTAGTACCGGCGCAGAGCTTGCCGGAACCGGGGCACAAGGGGCGGCGGCAGCCGTTGAGAAGATACCTGATACCCTTAAGCATCTGTACGAGTATGCTCGTAAGAACGGCATGACAACAGCGGCGGCAGCCGATACAATCGCCGAGGCAAAATTGGCTTGATTCAGTCCGTGAGCAGCTGCAGCAGAAATTCCTTCAGATCAATGATTCTTAACTGTTCAGGCGGCCTCTGATCCGTTCCGCATATAATTAGAGGGATGAGTGACTCGTCCATGCGGATGGATCCATGACCGCCGCCGCCTTCATGTGTCGGTGAGCTGCGATCTGCCAGTTCATATCCCGGCTTCGCTGTGACGACCAGGAAATCTCCTGGATGGGAATGAAGTGCACTAGACAGTCGCTGGAGCCCATCAGGATAGTCACCATATTTTAACGATCCACGCCTCTCATCTATGCTCAAATCCAGTACATCCGCCGCCTCTTTAATCGTCCATTTCTGCTGGTAGGGATCGACAAGGCTCCCGCCAGCTCGATACATAAATGCTTTGTTCGTTCCCCCTTGAAGTACATGAATCCATTCCCCCTCACGCCAGGATACAAAATCAATACGAGGATCTATAGTCATGAGACGAGCCCATTCTTCGTAGGGCTTCACCTTATGGTTCGGATATACATAAGCCATTGTTTCATTCACAGCGAGAATAATATCTGTCTCGTCTGTGACTTCCTTACCCGCACGAAGAACTTGATAATCTGTGAACAGATCAGGCAGATCAATCACGGAGTTCTGATCCTTCGGCAGCAGTCTCGTCATCCCGCTGTCTCCAGCAATAATAATAATCGACTCATTCATCGCTGCCTCACGTGATCCAAAAGCCTGCAGAATTCCGTCAAGCTGCTTGTCCACTTCTTTGACTCCCTTCAGCCCGGGCGGACCGCTCTTATGTATTTTTTGATCCAGATCGGGAAGATAGGCAAATAGAAAATCAGGCAGCTTATTTTGCTTCACCAAATATTTTACAGCTTCTACCGAGTACTTGTTCGTAAGACCCATTCGATCTGGCAGACCATCGGGCAAATTATGCGCAGGCGTATCCTTGGACGAGTTCTCAAATGGATTAGCAATCGACCCCAAAGATAGCAGATCCGGACCCTTGACCTGGATGAGCTGCGGCAATGAAGATGGTCCATACACCCAAGCGGGAAGCTGAAGCGTATGATCCGACAGCCCTCGGTAGATCAACCCGTTTATTGAACCGGATGTTAGATGTTTACGTGCCAAATCTTCGTAAATTGTAGACTGCTCCGAACTCAGATGCTTGCCGTTTAAATGTACGATAGCATCGGCCAGTGTCCTGTTGATGCCGTGATTCCAGATCTCCGCAGGACCTGATCCATAGTTGATTAATTTCTTCTCCTGCGCGGAATACCACACGAGCCCTGGAACTTGATGCTCATCAGGATAGGTACCTGTCAGCAAAGAACTGTCAATAGACACCGACATCGTAGGGAAGGAGGTAACCATATCCCTGTAATATTGGCCATGATCGATTAAGTATTTGAAGCTTGGCAGCTCACCCTGCCGGATTCCTTGATCAATGGCTTCTGCCATTAACGAATCGACCAGCAGAAATATAACTTTCTTGGAATGTTCTCTGTCCGCAGACTTCACGTGCAGCAGATCATGATCCTTGGATTGCGAGCTTTGATGCTGGCACCCTGTTGCCAAGCTTAGGATAAGGACAATGATCATTAACTTGCTCAGTAAATCTCTCATGTATCACTTTACCTCCCCTCGATCCGTCGATTTATTCAACGAATAACGTATGAGTTTCGCAAATAGTTCAGGATTTGCATTATTCTTCATTGTTGTTATAGTGAGCCTCAGCTTAAATAATCTTACTAGGGATTTATTGTTAAATTGATTTGGCCCTGTATACGAAGCTAATAAAAAAAGACCCTCACTCGTGAGGGCCTTCCATCATGCATCTATAGCTAATCAAGCTGTAATTGTTATCCAGCTCACTCTCGATTAATCGTCGTCACGTTCGTCTTTGTCTACAGACAGCACCTTGCCGGTGTTCGCATCAATCTCAACCTCTGCTTCATACTTCGAGTTAACGACCTCTACTTCGTATTGAAGACGGTTGTCATCCTCATCCAGCTCAATCTGCACCACCTTGCTGTTGCTTAGCTGCTTCTTCGCAATCTTCTCCGCGTCGGCTGCAGAGAGCTTCACAGAAGCGATGGTTTCCGACTCGTAACGATCATCGTCATCCTCGTAGCGGTCATCATCATAACGATCGTCGTCCTCATTGCTTGTGAATACATCGAGCGTCTTTCCTGTATAAGCATCGATATAAACGGTGACATCCTTGTCGCCTTGCTCGATTTCCACATCATAAAAGGCTTTGTTATTATATCTCTCCAAATCGATATCATCGATATGACCTTTATTCCCAGCTGCCTTCAGCGCTGCTTTCTTCGCCTGACCGAAGTTAATCATCGTATCCGGGTTGAAGGAGGATGAGGATACCTCACTGTTTCCCGTTGTAGTTGCTGTTCCCGTATTACTTGCGGCGAAGATTGCCGTCCCTCCAGCGATCAAACCTACTGCCAAAACCCCGCTCAATACGACTTGTTTCTTCATCACTCATCAGCTCCATTTCGTGTTATTGGGTTGTTTGTTTCTCCCTTACAACACCATCTTACCCCTGCCAAATGAGAGCAAAGAAAGAGTAAGATTAGAATTTGATGAGAAAATGAAGTGAACTCACATTTTTATATTATAGACTCTAATCATTACTCATTCTCATCATCTTGATCATCGTCATTATTATCAAAAACATCCTCAGGCATAACAGATTTGACCGTACCCGTAATGGCAAGCACTTGAACGATCATTTCTTCACCGCTCACATCCTCAATTTCGACCAGATAATAAGGAATATCTGATTCTCTGGCTCGCAGCTCGATGTCCTCGAATTCTCCCTTCACCTCAGCAAGAGCAATATCAATTGCATCCTGTTCACTAATCAGACGGATCGGCTCTTCTGATTCACCCGGCTGTTCACTGCCAGAATCGGGTTTCTGGGGCTGTACCTCAGATCGCGACAGAACTTCCCCGCTGTACGGATCAAGCTGTAACTCTACAATCTGATCTACTGTCTGCACCTCAGCTTTGTAATAATTTTCTCCTGAGGAATCAGAGATAAGCTCCAGATACTTCAGCTCTCCCGGCGTATCGGCCAGGACGGCCTTCTTGATAGCTTCTCTGCTCTGAGGTACTGGTGTATTCACTTCGGCCTCTGAAATCTGCTCGATCGTTTGAATGCTTCCAGTCTCGGCATCTACCGTTAGGCGGTATTCGCCACCCGTCTTCGTAACGAGACGCAGGTGATACTCATCACCCTGCAGCTTGTTTTCCTCAATCTTTCCTGGATATTGCAAAATCACGCTCTCGGATACCGCCTCAGCTGATAAAATATCCGTACGGTTCCATGGCTGAAAATAATAAAGACCAATTGCCAGCACCAGTACTGCAGCCACACCGCCATATAAACCCCACTTTTTAACATTCACTAGGAGAACACCCCTCTTAAGTTTCATATCACAACACAGCCATATACGGCTTATGAAAGCCATTATAGCGAAGCTTTATGAGAATTTGCTGAGAAAGGAGGGGAAGCGTAATATCGCCGTAGTACCTTCTCCAGGACGGCTCTTCAGCTCAATCTCGGCCTGAATATGGCCGGCAATTTCTTTGGCCAGCGACAGCCCGAGTCCTGATCCGCCTTGCTTACGTGTTCTGGCCTGATCCACACGATAGAAGCGGTCATATACTTTGGCGAGCTCACTGTCCGACATGCCAATACCGTAATCTCGAATCGAAACTTTAATATGACCTTCTTCCTTATCGACCTGGATATCAATGTGCTCTTCACTGTATTTCCTCGCGTTATCGAGGAACAGAATAAGGAGCTGCTTGGCTTTATTAAGATCCGTGATCGCGAACATCTGCTCATCAGCCGCTTCGATATGCACATTCACCTCTCTGCGATAGGCCGTCTGATAGGACCGGGCTGTGTCCTGCGTCATATCCGCAATATTGCAGGATTCCAGCTTCACTCCGGCAGATTCGGTCTGCCTAGCCATGAGCAGCAGCTGCTCTGTCATTTCACGCATCCGAACCGCCTCAGAATGAATGGCCTCAACAGACTCATTGAACAGATCAGGTCGCTCTGCACCTCTGCGTTTCAGCAGGCTTGCATAGCTCTCAATTACGGTTAAAGGGGTCTTGAGCTCATGTGAAGCATTAGAGACAAATTGCTCCTGCTTCTCATAATTCAGCTCAAGTCTGTCAATCATGCGATTGAACGTATTGCCCATCTCGAACAGCTCATCCTTGGATTTCTTCTCCAAATCGATGGATTTGAAGCCGCCGCCCTGTTCAATATTCTTCATAGTGTCAATCATCCTTGATATGGGCTTGATAATGATTCCACTGAGCAGACGACTGGAAATAATGACAGCAATGAGTGCTGCTACTGAGACGGAGAATAGTACGTTACGCAATACACGCAGATTGTTATCTGCGCTCGCCAGGCTTTCGGTAATTTGTATATTAACGACCTCACCGTCTACCCAAATGATCGGCATCGATACAAATACGTACCTTGCTCCATCCACCTCCGTGACCTGTGATACTTTATTGGGACGGTATGGCGCATCCAGATTTCTTAAGTGCTGCTGGGTTTGAGATGTTACTACCTGTCCCTCGCCCGACATCCGTACCAGACGGAGCATGCCATCGGCCGGAACAAAAGCGCGAAGGAGATCATCCGGAGCAACGCTCACCGCTGCGTTCTTTATTCCTTCCACAACGGCACTCGCTTCTGCTTCTGCCCGCTCTGTCTGGGTATTGATCGACATGCGATCAAACAGAATATAGATAAATGCATTAATCAACAGAAGCAGTATCATAAAAAATACGGACGTATAAACGTAAATCGTCGTTCTCAGCTTCATGCTTCCGCCTTAAGCACGTAACCGACACCGCGCACTGTATGTATAAGTCCAGTTTCATGACCATGATCCACTTTTTTGCGGACATAACGTATATAGACATCAACCACATTCGTATCTCCCATGTAGTCGTAACCCCACACGGCTTCAAGAATTTGCTCTCGATTCAATACTTGGCGCTGATTGCGCAGCAAATAGACAAGCAGATCAAATTCACGGGGAGTGAGCTCTATCGAGCCCTCCCCGCGTTTGACCTCTCTAGTGGCCTCATTCACACGCAGATTACCTGCTGTGAGCCACGTCTCGAACTCTCCGCCGTTTGCCGCTGCTGCCGGCTGGGGCTGCAGCTTACTGCTCAAACGCAGCGCAGCCCGTACACGAGCCAGCAATTCTTCGATCTGAAACGGCTTGGTGATATAATCCGTTGCCCCCAGATCAAGTCCCGACACCTTGTCCTCCACAGATCCCTTCGCTGTCAGCAGGATGACCGGTGTGTGCTCATCCTGGCTGCGAATACGCCGCAGCACTTCAATTCCGCTCAGTCCCGGCAGCATCACATCGAGCAGAATGAGATCATACTCCCCTTGTTGATAAGCCTTAAGCCCCTCCGTGCCGCTTGTCGTTTTATGCACTTTATAATTCTCGTATTCCAGCTCGATTTCAAGCAATCGAGCGATCTTCTCTTCATCCTCCACAATGAGAATGGATGCACTCATGACGACTCCCCCGCTTCATTTAAATATGAATATCATCATAGATCACAGGACTAAATTTGTTCAATCACCTCGTTAATGGATTCCCTTCCGGATACGAGTGGAAAGGCCTTTCTATACGTGTTGTCCGCATCCAGCGCAGCCACAATGACAGCAGCTACATCTTCGCGAGGTATACTGCTCTCTCCAGTCTCTGGATTCAAAGATACTTTGCCGTTCCCTGGCTCATTCTTAAGCCCTCCTGGGCGAATAATCGTATAATTCAGGGACGAATTCTCCAGCCACTTATCTGCATAGTGCTTGGCCACATAATATGGCTTGATAGCGTCTGGCCACTTGGTTCTGTCTTCTGCATAGATGGCGCTTACCATAATGTAACGAGAAATGCCTGCCTTCTCTGCCGCTTCCATCGTCTTCACTGCACCATCCAGATCAATGAGCAAGGTCTTGTCTGCCCCTGTACTTCCGCCTGATCCCGCCGTGAAGACAACAGCATCATTCCCCTTCATGGCTTCCGCCAGCTCCTCTACCGTGCCTTCCAGATCGGCAAGAACTGCCTCTACCCCTGATTTATCGAGTGCCTCTAACTGTTCCTGTTTACGAACCATAGCACGAACAGTATGCCCCGGGTTCTCTTTCAGCTGAGATACAAGATGTCTTCCTATTTGTCCATTCGCTCCAATAACGAGTACATTCATGATGCAATAGCTCCCTTCCATTCAATTATGCATACCCTTAGATTATATAAAGGTATTCCTATCTACTTACCCAAATTGAACAGCTAATAGCAACCATTTATATGGATATAAAGGTTCACTTCTTGATCTATTGTCCCCGTTTGGCTCTGTAGTACACTTCTCATCTTAATATATGTCTATATGTAATGCACCACTGTACTTAGAGCTATGCCGAAATAGAAAAAAGACGCCCCCTAAGGGGACGCCTTCTAGATGAGGAGCTTAATACGCCAGAGCGAATAGACCCTCAATATGTTTCAGGTAACGAATGTTACTTGCTTCTTTCATGAGTGTTGCAGGAAGACCTTTCAGACGAGTCTGACTTCCTCCAAGCATTGCGATGGCATCTTTACGTCCAAGGCTTCCCAGTGTACCGGAGAAGACTGGAGTGAAGACTTCAAGTTCGCCGCCCTTGATGGTAGCTGCCAGGTTATGTCCGATCGTCTCACCCATTTGCCAAGCAAGCTGTGCTGTTGGAGGGTAAGGACGCGCGCCTTCGCTCGGAATAACAACTGCGCTGTCACCAGCGATGAACACATTCTCATGGGATGTGGAATGCAATGTTTCTTTCACAGTTGCACGTCCGCGGTTCACTTCGATACCGCAGTTTGCAACTACCGCATTACCTTGAACGCCGCCAGTCCAGATCAGAGTGCTTGTCTCGATGGAGCTGCCGTCCTTCAGGAATACCGTATGCTCTTGCATTTCTGTGATCGCTACGCCAACGATGAATTTCACGCCGCGTTTCTCAAGGCTTGTTTGTGCACGCTCAACCAGCTCTGGCGGGAATCCTGCCAGAATCGAAGGACCTGCTTCTACGCTGTAGAGCTCCACTTCGCTGCGGTTGATGCCTTTTTGTTTACAAACTTCAGTAAGTACGTCTGCATACTCACCAACAAGCTCGATACCTGTCAAGCCGCCTCCGCCGATAACGATAGTAGCGTCTTTTTTCTCGCCTGTTTTCTTGTATGCATCCAGACGAGCTTCCACGTGTGCGCGAATATTGTTCGCCTCTTCAACCGATTTCAGCGTAAAGCTGTAATCTTGAAGTCCTGGAATACCGAAGAATGCAGTTTCACTACCCAGAGCAACAACCAGGTAGTCATAGCTATAGATGGTTCCGCTCTTCATTGTGACTTTGTTCTCGTCAGGCTTGATTTCGGCAACCGTATCAATTTTAAGATTCACGTCTTTACCGCGGAGCAGCTTCTCAAGTGGAAGAGCAACAGCCTTCTCTTTAATTGTACCTGCAGCCAGACGATGCAATTCTGTAATGATTTGGTGAGTCGGGAAGCGGTTCACAACTGTAATGGTTGCTTCTTCAGCAGTCAGGTATTGACGCGCTGCAAGTGCGCTCAGCAATCCGCCGTAGCCGCCGCCCAGGATCAAAATTTGCTTCGACATATCCATCCTCCGTTCTTACTTTCGTATGAAAAAATCTTAGTCTTGTTTGTTGTTCTGACGCTCGTTCAGAATGCTCAAGAAAGCTTGGGCAAAACGAAGCGTGTGTTGTACGTTAGGGTCTTTCAGCATTTTGAGCATGCCGAACAAGCCAACAGAAGACTGTTCCGCATGAGCGCGATCGCCAGCTTCGATGGCTGCAGAAGCAACACCTTTTGCTTTTTCCACTACTGGAGTAGTAAATTCACCAAAGGCAACTTTCATGTCGTTTACGAATACTTGGTCCTTCGCCAGCCCTTGAGCAAAGTCATAAGCTGTAGTCATTGCAGTTACCATTTCAGCCAGTTTAGGCAAGTTCTCAACCAGAACAGTAAGAGACTCCTGAACCTCCGGCTTCATCAATTGATCGAGCACATCATTTTGTGCTTGAGGAGCACCTGTAGCAGGTACTTCTTGTTGCGTCGGTTGTGACATAAGAGAACGTCCTCCTTTACTTTGGGTTATAAGCCCGCTCGCCTGACATTTCTGCTAAGCAATCTAGTCGATCAAGGAACTACATGATTGTAATGTAACAATTTTCACACAAAGAAAGAGCCGATGCCACTAAGGGCGGCTCAGGCAGCTCTACAGCAGAAGTGTGATGTATTCCATGGATCTATTGCAGACACGAATATGATCATCCCATCGCAATAACAAACTTACCGAACAGGTCATAAAAACGGATCCTATACCCTAATATTACACTTCTTACACGTGAACATGAAATAAATATTTTGGCAATTGTGAATACCTTGTGAACATTGTAACAAATACACCTTTTTTGTCAATACGACATGCATTAGCCTATTCTCCATCCATGAATTCGCTTTTTCTCATATTTGCTACTATATGCGGTGTCAAAGAGCATGCTGATCACTATATGTATCAACGTATACCGCTTAAAATTTCCATAAAGTTTTATTCTCACTCATGTTAATTTTTAACTCGCCCAAATTCTGCAAAATAAAAAGACGGCTCATGCCTTCTCGCACGAACCGTCTTATCATCTCGGTATTGTCCCCTGGCCCGCCCTCGCCATTACCTGAAAAATCAGCATTTGGTCATAACATTAACAATTACATGTGATATGTACATTGTACTGGGGATAAATTGTAATGAATGGAGTCCCCGGCTCTCGTCGATTTTTTATCAAATGGGTTCCAAGACCTTGCCTGCCTTGGTAGGCTTATGCTCGCTTTCTTCAGGAAGGCTACCAACTTACCGATGCTCTACTTAAAGCATGCTGTCACTTCCGTTATTACGCTGTCGTGATCAGCTCTGTCGTCCAGTTCTTCTCCTGGATCTTCGTATCTAATACACGGTGAGCCTTTGCGAGTTCGTCAACCTGCTTCTGCAGCTTCTTGTGGTCAACCGTGGTAACGAACTTGATCTCGGATCTGCTTGTCCGCTCCAGACGAATGGTTGCTTGCCTGATGACATCATACAGCACATCCCGATGCTTCACATAATTCTCACGCAGTGCAAGCGCATCCGCGATACTGATGCCCGTGTCGAGCAGGGTTTGAGAGTTGGTGCGATTGATATCTTGAACCAGCTTCGTATATTGGCTCAAGCTCTCCTCCAGTTCAGCAAATAACTCGGCAGGATCTTCGGCAGGCGGCTCCCCCTCCTGCACTCTGACGACACCTTCCAAGCGGAATCTTAATTGTTGTATTTTAGTTTGTATATCCGAACGTAATATAAGCGCTTCTGCGAGTTTCATAGGATACCTCCACAGTTAATATCTCTGCTATTTTATCCTACTAAGTTATTTTATTCCATATGTAACTTCTATTATATAAGTTTATTACCGATATCAGATAGGCCCGTCTCAGCTTCATGTTTGCCTTTCTACAGACCGGGTATGTAATAACTATATCCACGATGAACAAGGAGGCGTTCACGATGAAACAGCAATCAAGCGAAGAGGTACGTAATCAATTGGACAAGGAGAAGGACTCCAAGGAGCAGGTAGACAAAATGAAAAAGCATGAGGACGTGGAGCCTCAAGCCGAGAACTGGAATCCCCGCTCTGAGGACAACCTAAGGCAGTCTTAATCCTGCTAAAAGGATTAAAATAAGCTGCATTAACGTTATCGTATACTGCACCTGCAAGCCATGACCAGAGGTTATCCCTTGTTCATGGCTTGTTTCATATATGAACTTTAACAGCGAACAGAAGGAGGAAAACTCACATGGCACATACCGAATTTAAGACACGGGCTTATCGTTTCAAGGATGATGGCATCATCCCAAACCACCCAAACTTACCGGTTCTCTTATATCCGAGCGTTCTAAGAGGGAGAGAAGAGGAGATGGAAGCCCTATTCAACAGTCACAATTGGCAGAACACCTGGACAGGCGGTGTATTCCCTTATCATCATTATCACAGCAACACACATGAGGTTCTCGGTGTTATCAGCGGATCGGTCAAGCTGCAGCTCGGCGGAGAGCAAGGGATCGTAGTCACTGCGGCGGCCGGGGATGTGATCGTTCTTCCTGCCGGAACCGGCCATAAGAGGATTGAAGCAAGCCGTGATTTTCAGGTGGTGGGCGGTTATCCCAATGGCATCGAATATGACACCTATACAGGCGAAGCCGGAGAGCGGCCCAAGGTGCTTCAGGACATCAAGCAAGTTCCCTTGCCCGATCAAGATCCGGTATTTGGAAAGAGCGGACCGCTCCACACCTATTACCGATTAGAAGATTCAGTGTAATAAGCTTCTATTCTTTTGCTTGCCACAATGGTCAGGATGATGAATATGACGATGCCAACCAGAATAAGCGGATGCTGGATAATCTCCTCCAGGTTGGTACCAATATAAGTCACATAAAATATCATGATTCCTTTGCCAAGCCCTGCCGCGAGCAGGAAGAGACCGGGGCGCATCTGAGCTGCACCTGCTGCCATGTTCACCAACACAAACGGCCCCATCGGGAACATCCCCAGCAGGAACACATAGCTGAACGCATTGCGCTGTATCCAGCGTAAGCTCTTCTGAACCTTGGGCTTCTGTGCCCAGCGCTGGATGTAAGAAGTCATCGCAATTCTGCGAATGATCAGAAAAGTTAGGAAGCTGCCTCCCACCAGGCCAATCCAGGAGTAGATGAATCCAGCCCAGCCATACACAACCCCGTTCGCACCCACGATCAGCAGGGTTGGCAGCGGCGGGATAAAGGATTTCAGAAATGTGATCAGAATGCCGGGCAGCGGTCCATAGGAACGAAATTGTTCAAGCAGCATGATGATATTTTCTTCCGTGAAATAGGACATGATATCCGAGACGGACCAACTGTACATTTAGGGAGCCTCCCAGGTATTCTGGTAAATTTTAAAGATAGTATAGCTTAAACCCCGCGATTAAAACATCGCTGTCCATAAAAAAACCTGCCCTTCGGCAGGTTCTACATTTATTTATTCTAAGCCGGATCATATCCCGCTTCCTGCTCATGCTCTGCTTGCAGCACTTGATCTGCCTGAATCTGACTGCACTCGTGCAATATATGTTCAACATGCTCCAATACATCGTTTAATGATTTACCACAAATATGACATTTCATCATGTTATCACCTATTCTCTATTGTACCTTTGATATATCCTCCTCTTATTAACCGTGAAGCATCCATACGAAACGATTCTCTCTCGCTTCAGTCTTGCGGCTAATCATGTCGTTCGTTTGCATCCAGCAGCTGTACAGATACACCGACATCAAGAATAGACTCTCCACCCCGATACTTTCCTTGCAGAGGACTTACATCCGCATAATCACGGCCCGTACCCACTCTTATATGATTGGATAGTGCCTCCACATTGTTCGTCGGATCAAGACCCGCCCAGCCAATGCCAGGCACCATCACCTCAACCCACGCATGCGAAGCAGCATCTCCCTTCAGTGCGGAATCTTCTCCTACGTACAGATAACCACTCACATAACGTGATGGAATGCCACTGGCCCGCAGAATCCCCAGCATAACGTGAGAAAAATCCTGACAGACCCCTCTCCTGTGCTCAAAAGCCGCCTCTGCCGTTGTTTCTACGTTAGTAGAGTCTTTATCATAGATGAAGCTGCCGTACAAATAATCCATCACTTGTAATGCATAGCTGAGCGGATCCTTCATGCTCCCCGCTTCCTTCTGAACAGCTCGAATCTGCTCTATATTAAGCCTGGTATACGCGGTCTCCACCAGATAAGCACCATAATGCTCTTTGTATAAAGGAGACTCAAACAACGCCTTCATCTCAGAGGAGTACCGAATATCCTGCAAAAAAGGACTCCGCTGCACCGTCACAATGGAGGTAGCAACGACCTCCAGAGAGGTATGGGGCTCAGCGATGAAGAATTCTTCCACATAGTTCCCCCACACATCCTCATGCCCCTTCGTCATTGCCGAAGGATGGATATCGGTGCGGTATGATATCAGCTGCTGGCACTCATCCTCGAGTGGTCGCAGCCGTATTGTATTCATGCTCTGATCAACCGGAGCGTCGTATTTAAACGTGTTGGTATGCACAATTTTGTATTTCATCGCTTCTCTATTCTCCTGCGTAGTGAAATTGAAACTGCCGCTCTCCTGTATCCATTAAATAGTAAGTTCTCGAGAACACATGGCCGATCTCCTTGCACTTCTCTTGAAATTGGCTGAGGAAGAAGTCCAGCTCCGGTCCCCTCAGCTCCGTAATATGGACCTCATCCAGCATACCCAGCAGATCATCAAGGGAAGCATACATCTCCCAGGAATAATGAGACACCCTGCCATATTCCAGAATTTGAACAGACTCCCGTACCTGGCTTATGCAGTAGCGGATCGATTTGGGATAGGCTTCATCCGCAACGAGAAAGCTGAGGATCGGCCCAGGCTCCATCGCCGGCGGATGACGCTTCAGAAATGCTTCATACCCATTTGCGAATTGCAGGGCCAGACGCCAGTAATAAGATTCGCCTTGTCCTCTGCAGGCCGGATCTGCATAGATATAACTGCTTACAACATCCAGAATCCGGGCTGTCTTCTCTGCTTGCTCAAGCCATTTACCAACATTGATCATATGATAGGCAGGTCCGCGTGACATCGAAGATTCGATAATTCCTCTCGCAGTAAGGGAAGCAATCTTCGACCGCTCAAGGCAGCGCCTCACCTCTCTGCTGTCGATATCTTCCCCTCTGTTCATCCTGTTCATATCCAGATAAACATCATTCCAGATCTCCCAGAGATCATCGGGGAGCTGAGTCCTCGTCATTCTTGCATTCTCCCTGGCATATTGGACACAGTTCATCAAAGAATTGGGATTGACCCTTGCGAAGACAAGCTGGTGAATAAGTGCTTGATCCGCCCCCATGGGTTCTTGCATCGCTTCATGAAACAGATCGGTCCGGGCGCATATTTCGAAGATCATCTCCCAGTCATGCTTGGCAAGAATCTCTTCCTCTGAGGCTTCCAGCATCTGAATGAATTGTACATTCAGTATACGCGCGTTGCTCTCTGCCCGCTCAATGTTGCGGGACATCCAATATAAGCAATCTGCCACCCTGCTCAGCATCTATACCTCTCCTCCCTCTTTCCGCAGAATCCATGTATCCTTTCCACCGCCGCCTTGCGAGGAATTAACGACAAGTGACCCCTCCTTAAGGGCAACTCGTGAGAGTCCGCCAGGGAGCACATGCGTGTTCCGGCCCCGGATAACGAATACGCGCAAATCGACATGACAAGGGTAAAAACGTTCGTTCTGAAAGGACGGTGCTCTGGATAAGCGAATGGTGGGCTGAGCGATATACTGATGTGGCTGCTGCATAATTTTCAACCTGAACCTATCGATCTCTTCGCCTGTAGCATGCAATCCAATCAGCATATCATAGCCGCCGGAGGCTCCGACGTTCTTGACGACCAGCTCCTCCAGATGGTCCAGCACCCACTCGCGTTCCGAGCGTTCGGTTAAACGGTACGTTTCGACATTGGACAGGATTGGGTCTTCGTTTAGATAATAACGGATCATATCGGGGACGTAGGCATAGATGGCTTTGTCATCAGCAACACCGTTCCCAATGCCATTCAATATAGCAACATTGCCTTTGCGATAAGCGGAGAGGAGGCCAGAGACACCAAGGACAGAGTCTTTGCGAAAATGCAGCGGATCAAGAAAATCATCATCAATCCGGCGATAGATAATATCAACCCTTCGTAGTCCGCGGATTGTCTTCATATATACAACATCATCTGCCACTGTGAGGTCTCTTCCCTCTACTAATGGAATACCCATCTGCTGGGCCAAAAACACATGATCATAATAAGCCGAATTGTACATACCTGGAGTCAATAGCACCGCACAGGGGGAGGAGGAGAAGCCAAAGGACTGCGGTGTATGGTCAAGCAAAGCTTGGTAGAGATGAACAAGCTGATGTTCCAGCGGGTGAATCGAGTGTCTGGCAAAAAATTCAGGGTAGACCTGGCGCATCACATAACGGTTCTGATACACATAGGACATACCGGATGGATTGCGTAGATTATCCTCAAGAATATGATATTTACCCTGATCATCCCGAATCAGATCAATGCCTGCGAGGAAGATATGGTTGTTTAGTGGAATATCCATTCCCTTAACTTGCTTATGGTAGTAATAGGGGTTGTTCATAATCAGCTCTTTGGGAATGAGCCGGTCGCGAATAATGTGCTGTTCCCCATAGATATCCTCCAAAAAGAGGTTGAGGGCTTCTGTTCGCTGAATCATCCCCTTCTCAATCAGCTCCCAGTCTCTAGGAGGAATGATGATAGGAATAAAATCAAATGGCATTGCCCGTTCTGTTCCGATCTCATTGTTGTATACGGTGAAGGTAATTCCTTGTCTTAAAAATGACAGCTGAGCAGTTTCATGCTTCTCCTTCAGCTCTTCCGCTGTAAAGCGTCTGAGTCTGCGATAGAACTCGGCATAATGAAGCCTTGGCTCACCCGCCTGCATGAACATCTCATCAAAAAACGGCACCGTTGGATACGGAATCAGCATAGCGTCATCCCCTTTTGTCTTTTTCTTATGTCAGGGAAGCTGCCTATTGAAGCAGAACAACGTCGAATAAACTAAGGCTTCATGATGAATGATGTAATATTTCCTGCTAATTAGTTGTGAATAATTAATAAAATTTAGCTGATTTGTGTTAATCATTATACAACACGTTACATTATATTACACTTTATTTTTATAAACTGAAACGATAGCTTGGATGGAATGAAAAGCAGCTGCGATAACATTTCGCCCATTTTTTGTAAAAAGTGTTGACTTCTCACCTTGTTGCTTGTATGGTTAATTAAATGAGTAACTAACCAATGAGGAGAGGTGGCACATGGGACTGCAAATGGATGATGACCGCCCCATTTTTATACAGATCGCGGAACGAATCGAAGACGACATTATTGAGGGGGGTTTGGAAGAAGAAGCTCAGGTCCCTTCAACGAATCAATTTGCTTCTTTTTATCAAATTAATCCTGCCACAGCCGCCAAAGGTGTAAATCTGCTGGTCGATCAAGGCGTGCTGTACAAGAAACGAGGAATCGGCATGTTTGTAGCCAAAGGCGCGAGGGGGATGGTTATGGAGAAACGCAGAGAGCAATTCTATGAGCAATATGTCACCAAGATGATCCAAGAGGCACAGAAGCTCGGCATCAGCAAAGAAGAGCTGTCTATTATGATTCAACGGGAGGAGAAACGATAATGCGTGATGTAGTGGAAATTCGGAATCTGACCAAAAGCTTCGGAAATGATGTCACCGCGATTAATAACATCAGTCTGAACATAGAAGAAAACAAAATATATGGACTTCTCGGACGAAACGGAGCAGGTAAAACAACCTTGATGCACATCTTAACTGCCCAAATATTCCCCACGTCCGGCGAAATTCGGGTGTTTGGTGAGGAGCCCTATGAGAATGCCAAGGCGCTCAATCAAATGTGCTTTATTAAAGAGAGTCAAAAATACCCGGATTCCTTCCGGATCAGAGATGTAATCGCCATTGCCTCCTACCAATTTCCGAATTGGGACGCGAAGCTTGCAGACACCCTGCTGATGGAGTTCAATCTCCCTCTGAAACGTCATGTGAAGAAGCTGTCTCGGGGGATGCTCTCTGCCGTCGGTATCGTAGTCGGGCTGGCCAGCCGCGCTCCGCTTACCATCTTCGATGAGCCTTATCTCGGATTGGATGCTACCGCAAGACAAATGTTCTACGACCGGCTGATTCAGGACTATATGGAGCATCCTCGCACCATTATTTTATCTACCCATCTTATTGATGAGATCAGCGCTATGCTTGAGCATGTTATCGTCATTGACAGCGGCCGGATTCTGCTGAGCGAAGAGGCAGAGAAGCTAAGAGGAGCTGCCTATACGATCAGCGGGAAGAAGCAGGATGTGGAAGCATTTATTCATAACAAAAAAGTCCTTCACAGAGAGACGCTGGGCTCTATACTTCAAGTCACGGTACGAAGTGAAGGAATTTCGGACTTCCGTAAACAAGCAGAGAGCAAACACCTGGATGTCACCCCTGTATCGCTTCAGCAATTGATTGTTCATTTGACCAACAACCGTAATAAGGAAGAGGTGACTCTATAATGCCAGGTATAAGTAATGTCATCAGAACCCATCATGTGGATCGGTGGCTGTGGGTTTACATGCCCTACACGATTATGATATTTAACTTTTTGACCAATTTGATCGTCAGCACCTTTACCGGCCCTTATACTTCTGGAGGCGTGATGAGCATATATGTGTTCATGATGACGCTTGGTATCATCGTCGTGCCAATGAATTTTTCATTCTTACTTGGCTTCGGTGTTAGAAGAAAGGATTACTACTCAGGTACTGTGATCTGGTTGACCGTCCATATGCTCGTCGCCTCGATCGTTCTCGCTGTGCTGCGGGCCATAGAGAAGGCCACCTCCTGGGGGACGGGGCTTGGATTCTTTAACTTTCCGTTTACTAACGAGCTGGGCTTCCTGGAGTTTCTCGCGCTCAACTTTGTCGTATTCACCTTCTTCTGCTTCTTCGGGTTCTTGCTCCCGAGCATCGCCCGCAGATTCGGTGCCCTTGTGCTGGCCGGGCTGATTGTACTCATGTTCGTTGTGCTTGGAATTGCGAGCGTGCTCGTTACGTTCTATGAGCTGTGGGATGAGGTCGGCCGATTCTTCGCAACGCATCAGACCGATTCGATCTGGTACCTGGCTCCCTTCACTCTGCTGTTTGTCGTTATGGCCTATTTCTTGCTGCGCAGGTCGACTGTCAAGTAAGCCGCTCCATGTTTTGAGCGGCTTACTTGACACTCTATTTTTGATTTAGCAGATTCAGTCGTTTCATTTTTTGATTCTCTCTCTCCGGTTGCTAACGCAAAAGTCAATCGTTCCATTTTTGGCTGGCTCTCTCCGGTTGCTAAAGCAAAAGTCGTTCGCCATCCAAAAATTCCACTCGGGGTTTACATGCTTTCCATCAAAATCATCATAAAATTACGCTTGAGCTGCAAAAATTTCGCTGAAATCAATGTCGCAAAGTCGTTCGCCGTCCATCCATTCCGCTTGGGATATGAGGAATTATGCATGGTCTTTGCTAAACGGCTCGACCATGGTTAGCACACAAAAAAGCATGCCGTAAATTACGCGGCATGCTTTTTGTATGAGACAAGATTGATTATGCAGGGAGGTCTCTCTTCTCCCCAATTGCGCGCTCCTTCTTCTTCGGCTTCGGCAGGTTACCGAACAGGATCCACGACTGTGGAATCCGGGAAGCCAGCGACACGACAATATATGAACCGATCAATGCGACCAGGAAGCCGCCTACGTACCACAGATGGTGCAGCATGGAGATCCCGGTTTGCGGCGGGAACTCGCGGTAGATTAGCAGGAAGAACGGGTGAATCAGGTAAATCCCGAACGACAGTCCTCCAATTCGAGACATACCGCGTACAATCGCGTTCTGCCCACGTTCACGTTTATATAGCAGGAAGGCGATCTGGAAGAGCACCAGAGCCGCTGCAAATGTGTGCAGGTTCCACAAGAATTCATACCAGAGCGAATCATATACGGCAATGCCTTTGCGGTTCAGGTACCAAATCTGCGCATGGGCGATCCCTGCACCAAGCCATACGACCCACAGCGCAATCCAGGTGGTAATCTTAGCAGGTGTGGCATGCTCCTTTTTCATCACAATCCACTGTTTGATCTTAGGGAAGTATACGCCCAGGAATGCACCCAGCATAAAGTAGGCAAAATAAGACGGTGACCAGCTTCCCTTATTCGCAACAGAGATCACACCGTACTTGTTCATGACAATGAATCCCCATTGAATCGCAAGTCCGATCGGGACTGCCCATTTGACAAGCGACGGCGCCTTCTTGAACAGCCACAGCACAAGCGGGAATAAAATATAGAACTGCATATTTATAAATACAAAGTATAAGTGCGTATACGCCTTACCTGTGAGCAGCTTCTCCGTGAAGCTGGTTATGGTATCCACAAAGGAACGGTCCGGGTAATGCGTCACATGCAGGATCCCGAAGTAAAAGAGTGAGAACATAAAATACGGAATCAGGATGTAAAGCAGCCGTTTCTTATAGAAGCCTGTTACCAGCTGTTTGTCCAGCGGTCTTGTGTAGTAATTGTAGAACAAGACAAAGCTGCTGAGAAAAATAAATGTCGGTGTACCGAACTTCATGAAAATATTAAAGAAGTTGTATACGCCGTACATACCGGAATCGATCATGTTTAATGTCGCAAATGAAGACGAATGCACGGTCAATACCCCGAGAATCGCCATACATCGCACCAGGTTCAGCTCGGGAATACGTTCCCTTTTTTCTAATTGTGTTTGACTCATCATTTAAAACTCCTTGTTTCTATTTAATAGAGTTCAGCAATCTGTCGTTATTAAACAGGATTTCCGAACTCGCAGCGCTTTATCTATCTTAGTTCATTCATGCTCGTTATACCTTAAGAATCTCTTAATCTATTTTTAAATTCCGATAAACAACATCGAAGTGGCTCTGCCCAATCTATTGTATATGATAACATGATTTATTTGTATTTTTGCTAGTAAAAAAACCGCCTATTGGCGGCTTTTACGAATATTAGCTATTTTTGGATAGGTGCTAACTGCATGAAATCGCAAACATCGTCGGTATTCATCAGGACTGTGTCACAGCAGGCTGAGCCTGTTCATGTACGGGAGGATGCTCTACAAGCGCATGCTTGCGCCAAGCGCCGCTCTTCCAGCGAAAATGCATGATGATCGCTCGAATCCACTCATCTGCAGCATTTGCCATCCATACACCAAGGAGACCCATATCCAGAGAAAATACGAGCACATAGCCAAGCGGAAGACTTACACCGACCATGGAGATGAGACCCATATATACCGGGAAACGCGCATCTCCAGCAGCGCGCAGCGAATTAATCATGATCATATTGCAGGTTCTGGCTGTCTCCAGCACAATACTGAACAGGATCACCTGCGATCCAAGACGAATGATCTCGGCGCTGTCTGTGAAGATCCCGAGCAGCGGCTCCCGCAGCGCAATAATAATTAAATCCATAATGATCGTGGAGGTCAGCCCGATCTTGACGCTTTTTCGCAAACGGGCATAGGCTTCTTCCGGATTCCCTGCACCAACGAAGCGTCCTACGAGAATGGAGGTACCAATGGAGACGGCCATGCTGAACAGATAGATATAGTGTGAAATTTGAGCAGCATACTGCCTTGTCGCCAGGGATTCCGTTCCCAGATAAGTGACATAATATAAGAAGACGAGCTGACAGACCTGATAAATAATTTGCTCAAAGGCCGACGGAATGCCGATCTTCAGAATTTTTCCTACATAATCTCTAGAAATCGTGAAGTAATGCTTCCACTCGATACGAACAGACAGCACCCTGTACAGGAGCCAGAAGAAAATGACGACACAGATTAATCGACTGAGCACCGTCGAGATGGCTGCACCTTGAACACCCAGCGGACTAAAACCAAAATGTCCAAATATAAGCGCATAGTTACCGACCAGATGAATAACATTCATCACGAGGGAGACCAGCATTGTCTGCTTCGTATATCCATAAGTCCGAATGATCGCGGCAAGGATGTTAATCAAGGCCTGGAGGAATATCCCTCCCCCTACAATGGTCAAATAAGCCTCACCGAGCTGAAGAAGCTCTCCCGAAAGATTCATCGCTTGTAGTATGGAGCGACCTCCAAATACAAACAATATACTGATCGCAACTCCGACACACAGATTCAGGGTAATCGCGATAGCAGATACTCTTGAGGCTTCTGCCAGCTTCCTTGAACCGATGTACTGGGCAACGACTATGGCTGCTCCGTTACCGATGACCTCCAGGATAAGAATGGCGATGGTTACGATCTGATTCGCTGTACCAACAGCGGATACCGCTTCATCCGATACCGCGCTGAGCATAAAGGTGTCGACTGTACCCATCAGCATGAATAGAAGCAGCTCTAAAAAAATGGGCCAGGTTAAGGCAAAAAGCTTAAGATTATTCGTTTCGGCGGCGCCCCCGCCCGTTGCTGTCGTCGTCATAATTTCTCCCTTACTGACTCATTCATTGTATAAGAAAACGGCTTTCGAAAACTTTCTGGAATTGATGAAAAACATAGGTAGTTTATCATAATATTTTCATTTGATCACCTAAAAAAAAGAATATTTTTGCGGAACCTCGTTTAGATGCAGGTTTTTCGGGGTTATTTCTACAATAAAAGCATTTATGTGTTCTGGAGTTCCGCCTTTGCGGCGATCTTAGTATACATATAGGATGCACGAGATTTTTGATATGGAGAGGGGAACATACCATGAAACGTAATCATACGATGATGCAGTTTTTTGAGTGGCATGTTGAACCGGACGGTTCCCATTGGAAACGGCTGGCCGAGAAGGCTCCCGAGCTGAAGGCACAAGGCATTGACTCCGTCTGGATTCCCCCAGTTACGAAGGGCTCTTCGCCTGAAGACACGGGATATGGAGTATATGACTTATACGATCTCGGTGAATTTGATCAAAAAGGGAGCGTTCGAACCAAGTACGGAACCAAAGCCGAGCTGCTCGAAGCACTGGCCGCCTGTATGCAGAACGGCATAGCCGTATACGTCGATCTGGTCATGAACCACAAGGCCGGAGCCGATGCAACGGAGCGCTTCAAAGTCATTGAAGTCGATCCTAACAACCGGACCAAGGATATCTCCAAGCCGTTTGAGATTGAGGGCTGGACCAAATTTGATTACCCTGGACGGGGTGACAAGTATTCCAGCTTCAAATGGAATCATACTCATTTCAACGGCACAGATTATGATGCCAAGACCAATCGGACCGGCATCTTCCGCATGGCAGAAGAAGACAAGGCCTGGAACGAGAATGTTGACGATGAATTCGGTAATTATGACTATCTCATGTTCGCTAACATTGACTACAGCATCCCTGAGGTCAGAGAGGAAATGATCCGCTGGGGCAAATGGCTCATCGACACTTTACAGTGCAATGGTTTTCGTCTGGATGCCATCAAGCACATCAACCATGAATTCATCAAGGAATTCGCTAAAGAGATGATCAACAAACGCGGACAGGATTTCTACATTGTCGGTGAGTTCTGGAAGCCGGATCTCGCGGCCTGTCAGAACTTCCTGGACACGGTCGATTACCAGATTGACTTATTTGATGTATCTCTCCACTATAAGCTGCATGAGGCCTCCCAGGCTGGAAAGAACTTCAATCTCAGCACGATCTTCCAGGATACACTCGTTAATACCCATCCAACTCATGCGGTAACGTTCGTTGATAATCATGACTCTCAGCCGGAAGAGGCACTGGAATCATGGATTGATGATTGGTTCAAGCAGAGTGCCTATGCGCTGATTCTGCTGCGTCAAGGCGGTTACCCTTGTGTATTCTACGGTGATTATTATGGAATATCCGGTGAGCATCCAATTCCTCCGAAAAAGGATGCGATCGACCCTCTGCTTCATGCCAGATATCACTATGCCTATGGTCCACAGGAGGATTACTTCGACCATCCGAATACGATTGGCTGGGTACGGCGCGGGGTCGCGGAGTTCCCTCATTCCGGATGTGCCGTCGTTATCGGCAATGGTGAAGAGGGCAAGAAGCACATGAAGGTAGGCTCGGAACGGGCCGGACAGACCTTTATTGATATTACGGGCAACCGGACAGATCAGATCAAGATCGGCAAAGACGGCTTTGCCGACTTCCCTGTGAACGGTGGAAGCGTATCGGTATGGGTTGAAGCATCGAACAATTAATCCGCTAATTGGATAGAACATGCTTACCAAATTACAAATCCCCTGCCCTCTAACGTTATGGAGAGGCAGGGGATTTATGTTATTTAATTTTGGAACAGCTTCTTGGCCTATTATCTGAATGCCGGCAGCCAGTCACCGTGAGCCTCAATCAAGTCATCACACAGGGCTGTAATATCGTCCAAGGACAGCTCAGCAGCTGTATGTGGATCAAGCATCGCTGCATGATAGATATGCTCCTTCTTCTGAGTTACCGCCGCTTCAATCGTCAGCAGCTGGGTGTTAATGTTCGTACGGTTCAGTGCCGCAAGCTGAGGCGGCAGATCCCCAACGTAGGTCGGCGTAATGCCAGAGCGGTCTACCAGACACGGCACTTCAACACAAGCCTCCTTCGGAAGGTTCGTAATGAGTCCGGTGTTCATGACGTTTCCGCCAATCTTGAACGGGTTGCCTGTCTCCATCGCTTCCATGATGTATGAGGCATACTCGGCAGATCGTGTGTGCTCAATACTTTCGCTGGCAAATATTTTGTCCCGCATTTCCTTCCAGCCATTAATCTGGTTAACACAGCGGCGCGGGTACTCATCCAGCGGTATGTTGTATTTGTCGATGAGCTCAGGGTAGCTCTTCTTAATAAAGTAGGGATGATATTCTGCATTATGCTCCGAAGATTCTGTTACATAGTAGCCAAACCGAAGCATCAGCTCAAACCGCACCATATCATGATGCTTCTCCTTCTGCTTCTCAGCCGCCCGGCGTTTAATCTCCGGATACAGATCCTTGCCATCCTTCTTCACTTCAAGCAGCCAGGCCATATGGTTGATGCCGGCAATCTTCGATTCTACTCCTGCCGTATCCATCTCAAGTGAGCGGAACAGATCGGATACGCAGTGCTGTACACTATGGCAGAGTCCAACCGTCTTGATGCCGCCAACTGTATTCATAACATTCGTAAGCACGGCCATCGGATTGGTGTAGTTCAGGAACCAAGCGTCCGGGCAGACCTCCTGCATATCGCGGGCAAAATCCAGCATCACCGGAATCGTCCGAAGATTACGGAAGATTCCCCCGATCCCCAGCGTATCCGCTATCGTCTGGCGCAGACCATATTTCTTCGGAATTTCAAAATCGGTGATCGTACACGGATCATAGCCGCCGACCTGAATTGCATTAATGACGTATTTGGCACCGCGAAGTGCTTCTTTGCGGTCATGATAGGCGATGATACGGCAGGTGCTGCCGAGCGTTTCCTTTATGCTGTTAAGCAGCCGCTCGGAGTCCCGCAGCCGCTCTTCATCAATATCAAACAGAGCAAGCTCGAAATCCTGCAAAGCGGGTGTTGTCATCACATCGCCAAGTACATTTTTGACAAAAACGGTGCTCCCCGCACCAATGAATGTAATTATGGACATTTTATCTGCCTCCCATAGTCAGCAACCGCTGTATTGAATACAGCCTAACTATACGCCAGGGCAAGGGCAGGAGGACATAGAATAGTCCAAGATAAACATGTCATAATCCCAGTTGATTGATTAGAGACGGTAATACATTTACAGCCGTTTTGCCCCTTTTATTTGGTATAATACAGCTATATACGTGCAGAAGGGGATATCATACAATGCCAATTAATGAAGTCTATCTAACCCTTCAGGATTCGCAGGAGAAGATGGAGCTCCGCATGGATTTCTTCGGCCTGCAGGAGTGTGAACCAGGGCACAGCTGGGGTCCAGGTCTCCGAGATGCCTACATCCTCCATTACATCCATAAGGGACACGGGAGCTTTCGCTATGAAGATCAGACGGTTCGGCTTGGTCCAGGACAGGGATTTGTCATTTTCCCAGATGAACGTATCCACTATACCGCCGATGAAGAGGACCCCTGGACGTATTCCTGGATCGGTTTCAGAGGAATATATGCCAAATCCCTGCTGCAGCGCGGAAGCTGTACGCCAGGGCATCCCATCTATTCAGCTGCATGTGAAACCTGTTTCTCTTCTTTCTATAATGATCTCATTAACGTTCGTCATCATGCCGGTGGAGATGTTCATAGTCTGGGTATTCTGTATAAAGTGCTGGGCGATCTCATACGCAGTGCTCCCGCTCCGGCTGCCTACCATAAGTCCTCCCCTTCACGGGACAGCTATATTCGGAAGTCGATCCGCTTCATTGAGAACGGGTACAGTCAGAAGATGACAATTCAGGATATTGCAGAGGCCGTCGGCCTTGACCGCACCTATCTGTCAGGTATTTTCAAGGAGCATTTTGGCGTATCGCTTCAGTCCTATCTGCTGGAATACCGGATGAGACGGGCCGCAGAGCTGCTTCGTAATGCGGAGCTGTCGATCAGTGATGTCGCCCACTCCGTAGGCTATAACGATGCCTTCTTATTCTCCAAGATGTTCAAGAAGAAGCAGGGCCATTCTCCCCGCCATTATCGGCAGCTGCTTAAATAATGGTAGTGAATGATGCCCCTGCTGGCGTATCGCACAAAAAGGGCCTGTCTGCATAGGACAGGCCCTTCATATTATGGTGTTTGCTCTTCATCCTTTTCCGGATCCATCAGCTGATCGCTGGTAATGGATGCATCTGTCCAGTTGTCGACTAATTGCTGCGCGTATTCCAGCTTCTCGTCGTCCAGCATGTAGTACCAAGCCCCATCGCTCTTGCCGCTTCCCTCCAGCATATAACTGGTCATCTGCGGAACAGCTTCCTTATCATAGAGCAGCTTGCCAAGATCCAGGATAAAGTCTGAGGTCATATCTGTCTTCATATTGCTGCTCGCAATAGACAGAATTTCTGGAATCTTGGTGATATTTCCGATCTGCAGCATCCGTTCTGCTGCCGCTTTGAGAAAGATACGCTGGCGCTCCGTCCGCTTGAAGTCGGAATCCTCACGGTACCTTACATAATTGAGTGCATCCTCCCCTGTATAGATGGGCTTGTTCGCCTCAATGTACAGTGGAATATGGTACTTGTACTTGTTCTGAATCGGTTCTGTGATAGGAAGCTCGACACCACCGAGGGCATCGACCACCTCGACAAGCGCATTAAAATTCACTTTTGCATAATAATCTACGTCGGTTTCCAAGAGCTGCTCAATGGTCTCCACACTCATCTTGGCACCGCCATAGGCATAAGCCGCATTCACTTTATCTCTTCGATCTCTCCCGGCAATCTGCACATAGGAGTCACGCGGGATCGACAAGAGCAGCATCCGGTGATCCTCTGGACGAAATACAGCATAGATCATCGTGTCGGATCTGCCGACATCCCCTTCGCGCTCGTCTACACCAAGGAGAAGCATGCTGAACGGTTCCAGCTCCTTCTCTTCTTCTGTCACAGCGGGTCCAGTAACTTCGTCAAGCGGTTCATAAGAATCATCGAGTGCCGTCTTGACCGGCTTCTCTACGAACAGCTGCAGCGCCGCCCACCCCAGCTCCTTATGAAAAATATAAGCGAATGAGCCGACTAGCAGCAGGATAATAAAAGAGATAATTAATGGTTTTTTGGTCTTCTTCTTCGCTTTTTTGTTCTTGCCGGCTTTCTTACGGTTGCTCCGTGTCAACGGGTATTCAAGATCGCTCATCAGCTTCTCCTTTCTTCACTATCTTTTTTGTCGACGAAATATATATCATTTTTAATAAAATTTGATGTTTTTGGTCAGATTTTGATTCGATAACTCATCTAATATACTACAGATTTCCATATTAAGGAATGTTCATTTCACAGAATGTCGAAATCTTGCTCTCCTATTTCTATAACGTGCCTTTTAGGAAGAATGTTGCCTATAATGTGATTTAGTAGGATCAATTTCATCCTTTATTAAAGCGACAAAAAAGATATCATGAAATTGATTCGGACAAAAAAGATTTGGATATGGAGGATGATGATGGTGAGGGATCAGGAGCTGTTTGACAAAGTGTATGCTGCAATACTTGCGCGAAGCGACCGCTATGACGGCATTTATTATTCCGCGATCAAAACGACGGGCATCTACTGCAGACCCTCCTGCCGCTCCAGAACGCCGAAGCCGGAAAATGTCACGGTCTATTCCACCATTCAAGAGGCGGAGCGCAGCGGATATCGAGCCTGTAAGAGGTGCCAGCCAAATAAGCACGAGCTCATTAACCCTGATGCCTATATTGCAGAACGGGTTACCCGCTATATCTACGCACACTACAGAGAGCCGCTTACTCTCCCGCAGATCGCTGAAGCGCTCAGTATCAGTCCATATCACATGCAGCGGGTGTACAAGAGAGTTACCGAGATGTCCCCGGCTCAGCAGCTGCAGCATGTCCGCATTGAGCATGCGAAGGAACAGCTGAAGATCACTGATTCAGAGATTCAGGATGTAGCATTAAACGTAGGCTTTAGGAGCGTCTCGCATTTTATCCATGTTTTTCAGAAGAGAACAGGAGTCACACCCCAGCAGTACCGCAAAGGGGATATCACATAGAGGTTATTCATTTTGAACAGATGAGGAGGTATACCGTATGGAGACCGTTTACTGGGCAGAGCTCAGACAT
This sequence comes from Paenibacillus sp. TCA20, assembly GCF_000732325.1. Classification (GTDB taxonomy): domain Bacteria; phylum Bacillota; class Bacilli; order Paenibacillales; family Paenibacillaceae; genus Paenibacillus; species Paenibacillus urinalis. Next base: position 212,405 of record NZ_BBIW01000008.1, on the reverse strand, counting down.
TCTTTATTTCAAAATCAGACAATGTATATAGCCGCAACAGAGAAGGGACTGTGCAAAATGACCTGGCCTACAGATTCGATGGAGGTGCTTATGAGCTGGATTCACCGCCGTTTTCCACAAGCAGATATTGTAGAGAGTTCTGAGAGGCTCGCGCCCTATGTCGCTCAGCTGAACGAATATATGAATGGAACAAGACAGAGCTTCAATCTGCCGCTGGATCTGAGAGGTACGGAATTTCAGAAGAAGGTATGGCAGGCGTTACAGCAAATTCCCTTTGGCGAAGCGCGCAGCTATTCCGATATTGCTCACGGGATTGACCGCCCGCAAGCAGTTCGTGCCGTTGGTACGGCAAACGGGGCGAATCCTGTGCCCATGATCGTACCCTGCCACCGTGTCATTGGTAAGAACAACACACTGACGGGGTTTGCCGGTGGATTGAAAGTAAAGGAAGCACTTCTTAACTTGGAGGGATATCATGGATATACCGCAGCAGGACATGCCCGGTTCCAATTCTAAAGTGGAGTTCTATCCTGGAGATATTCGCTTTAAGCTGTCTCTGCCAAAGCTGTTTAACTATGAAGAGATTCTGTATTATTTGAACCGTTCCAAGCTGGAATATCTGCATCAGGTGGATCAGGGGAGGATATATAAACTGATTAGAGTTAAGGAAGCGGAAGCCATGCTTCCGCTTCAACTGGAGTATGATCAAGAGGCACATGCGTTGATTGTTCAATCCCTGCTCGAAACACCGCTCCTTGCTGAGGAATGCCAAGCAGCAGCTGCCTATATAACCGAATGGCTGGATCTGGACAGAGATCTCACTCCTGTGGAGACACTTGTCGCGTCTGACCCCATTCTCTCGAAATTCTCTGAATCGTTACGAGGACTCCGGATCGTTGGTGTTCCTGATCTATTCGAGGCTTTATGCTGGGCAGTGCTCGGACAGCAGATCAATCTGACCTTTGCTTATACATTAAAACGCCGGCTTACCGAGACTTATGGCGAGCAGCACCCATACGGAGAGCGGACGTACCATCTCTTCCCGACGCCTCAGTCCGTGCTGACGGCATCCGTACAGGATCTGAAGGAGCTGCAGATTACGACCAAAAAAAGCGAATATATATTGGATCTGGCCAGGCGGATAAGCAGCGGTGAGCTTCAGAAAGGCGGCCTTCTTGCTTCGGGATACTATGAGGCCGAGCAGACGCTCATCTCCATTCGCGGGATCGGCCCCTGGACAGCACATTATGTGCTGATGCGCTGCCTGCGTGATCCCGCTGCCTTTCCTATCGGTGATGCCGGACTTCATGCTGCGCTGAAGCGGCAGCTTGGTCTCAGCGTGAAGCCGACTCCTGATCAGATCCGGGAGCTGTTTAAGCCTTGGGCAGGCTATGAAGCCTACGCCGTCTTCTATCTATGGCGAATCCTTACGTTGTAGGTCACGCATTTTGATTATTTTGATCTTTTTAAGTACACTTTTAATCCTCTTTCAAACGCTCTTCCTGTTCTGCATATCGCTTCAGCATCGTGAGCTTGTTATCCCAGAACCGCTCATAATAAGACAACCAGCGCTTCAGCTCGGTCAGAGGCTCGGTATCCAGTCGATACCTGGTCTCGCGTCCAACCTTGCGGTCCTTCACAAGCCCGGCATCAGCCAGCACACGCAGGTGCTTGGATACGGCGGTTCGGCTGATAGGGAACCTCTCACTGATGGCACCAACCGGCATCTCCCCATGACTTAGTAGATGAAGCAAATCCCGGCGGGTAGGATCTGCAATCGCTTGAAAGACATCATGCTTAGGTGCAGCTGACATGAATGCTACGCTCCAAACTGAGCTGCCAGCTTGCTAAGAATTCCACTCCAGCCGCCTGACATCCGGTCACGCACAACGCTGTGATCTTCGCCGAAGGAGGTCTTCTCGTCCAAGGTCCAGCCGCCGTGGGTAAGTGTGAATTCCGTCTGCCCATCCTTCTCAGCAAGCTCAAAGGTAATGAGCCAATCCTTGTCCCATGTGAAGCTGAGCCGATGCGGCGGTTCGAGTTCAGTCACTTTGCACTGCGAATTTCCCCACGGTCCTGCCTGAAGTTGAAATTCATGCCCCAGCACGGGTTCAAAGTCATTTGGCATAAACCAGGCAGCTATACCGTCGGCCGTTGCCACCGTACTCCACACTTTCTCGATGGGCGCATTGATAACGATGGTCTTCTGAATATCCGGCAAAGTTTGCGTCATTTAATCTCTTCTCCTTCACTATTCTCGGTTTAAATTTCTCTCAAATTATAAGTGTGTTCAAATTCTCTCATGATTATATAACACCTTTTGGTTTCATGTAAAGGGAAACCTTATAGTTTCATTTTCCAATTTATGAATCTTCGTTTGTTCATGATAAAATGGGAATATTGAACATGGGATCATCATCCCGCCAGAATAAGGAGATGAGGAATAGATGAAACAAGATCTGATTCGGCGTATTACCGGTTATGTACGTATGGATACACAGTCGGATGAGAACAGCGAGACCTGTCCGTCTACACCTGGCCAGCTGGAACTAGGCCGCAAGCTTGTAGAGGAGCTTCAGGAGATCGGGATGCAGGAAGTCACCATTGATGACAACGGTTATGTGATGGCAACACTGCCTGCGAATACCGACAAGGAAGTTCCGGTCATCGGTTTTCTAGCGCATCTGGATACAGCTACTGATTTTACAGGCAAGAACGTAAATCCTCAGCTCATCGACGCCTACGACGGTAATGATATTGTGCTGAACAAAGAGCAGAAGATTATCCTGTCAGCCAAAGATTTTCCGGAGCTTGCAAACTATAAAGGACATACCTTGATCACAACGGACGGGACAACCCTGCTCGGTGCAGATAACAAAGCCGGTATTGCCGAAATTATGACTGCCATGGACTACCTGCTGAATCATCCTGAGATCAAACATGGCAAGATTCGCGTCGCCTTCACACCAGACGAAGAGATTGGACGCGGACCACACCGGTTTGATGTTGAAGCCTTTGGCGCAAAATATGCCTATACGGTTGATGGCGGACCCCTTGGAGAGCTGGAATACGAGAGCTTTAATGCGGCGGCGGCCAAGATCGTCTTCAAGGGCAAGAACGTTCACCCAGGAACAGCCAAGAATAAAATGGTCAATTCCGCCAAAATCGCTATGGAGTTCAACGGTCTGCTTCCAATAGAGGAGGCGCCGGAGCATACGGATGGCTATGATGGTTTTTATCATCTGAGTTCTGTGCAGGGAGACGTAGAAGAGACCACGCTCAGCTATATCATCCGTGACTTTGACCGTACCCGCTTTGAGGCAAGAAAAGCAAACATGGAACGGATCGCCAAGGACCTTCAGGCTAAATATGGTGAGGAACGCGTCCAGCTTACGCTGCGCGACCAATATTACAACATGCGTGAGAAGATTGAACCCGTCAAATTTATCGTTGATATTGCGGGCGAAGCCATGAAGAGTCTCGATATTGAACCTCACATTGTTCCGATTCGCGGAGGTACCGACGGTTCCCAGCTGTCCTATATGGGACTGCCGACACCGAATATTTTCACCGGCGGAGAGAACTACCATGGACGCTACGAATATGTATCTGTCGATCATATGGTCTTAGCGACGCAGGTGATTATCGGCATCATAGAGCGGTTTGAGCAGCGGGAAGCCTAAACTTAAATCAAGCTTGTACATCTCCATCTATAAAAAAGAGCGGCACACCCTGTCAGTTAGAGACAGAACTGGGCCGCTTTTTTGTGTAATATGGAAAAACTTCTTATCTTCTACTCATTTATAATTCATACTGCTACTCATACAGCTTACTGCCTGCATAGATACGTTCCTTCTCGGCATCTTTATCCATTTCCATGTTCATGTTCTTCTCCACGAACAAACGCTGTGCCGGCATAGCCAGTTTAATCCCTTCCTCTTCCAAGATATTTAGAATCTCAAAATTAATCAATTCAAGCACTCGCATATGTTCAACCCAAATCGTGGTATACGTAAAGAAATAAAAGAAAATCGTAATTTGATCATTGGTCATCCCTTTGACACGTACCATAATCATATCCTTGTCGACTTCCTGATGATTCTCAATATACTCACGAAGTCGTTCCACGGCTGTGGCAAGCTTCTTCTGGTCTGTATCAATTGCAACACCAAGATCAAACGTAATCCGTCTCTTACCCATCCGGCTCCAGTTTGTAATGGCCGCCTTCGCTAGAATATTATTCGGAATGATAACAACAGAATCGGCAAAGGTACGAATCTTAGAGCTTCTAAATGAAATATCCTCTACCATACCTTCGACGGTATCGGTCTTAATCCAATCCCCCTTCGAGAAAGGCTTCTCCGTCACGATAATAACGCCTGCAATCAGATTACTGAGCGTATCCTGAGCGGCCAGCGCAACGGCAAGGCTTCCAAGCCCCAGTCCTGCAACCAAACCATTAATACTGTAACCCCACTCTGCTGCGATAATTGTCAGCGTCAATGCAATGACTAAGAATCGGAGCACCTTGGATAAAAAGGGAATGATCATGTCCGACTCTTCTACGCCCCACTTGGTCGAAAAACCGGCAAAGAATCGGGATGACCTTCCCGATAAATTGTACAATCCCCATCCGATACATGCGATAAAGGCGGTTCGAATGAGATGGGAGAATAGAACCCATTCTCCACCTCCATCAAAATAAAACCGAACTGCACCGGAAACGCCGAGCAGGATCATTAGAGCACGGATCGGATTGCGAACAGTCAGGTAGAGATTATCCCACTTCATACCAAAGAATCGTTTCATTAAACGAAAAAGACGGGTTGAGGTCCATTTGTTAAAAACCGTAAAGACCAACAGAAGCAGCACCGCAATGGCTAGTCGAAACCAATTAATTTCGCCAAAAAATTCAGCAACACTATTTAAATTCAATAATAGACACACCTTTTACTTCGATTTAAAACGAATAACCTTAAAATACTACCGACCATTGTAACATGAAGAGACATTGCAAATCCAAAACCGCTTTATTCCACTAGGATGAAAGAGAAACAAAAAAAGACAAGCAAATCACGACGTGAACAACCGTCACTTGATTGCTTGTCTTTAATATTCATTTTTTTAACAACTTTTACTCCGTTTCTATTTCCTTAAATAACGCGGTCCCAGAAGCGATGTGCTGCTACAGCAGTCAGGAATTCCTCAGCGAAGCTTCCCAGCTCTTCTCCACTTGCAGCCGTTATGATTCCCGGCGCTGAGGAAGCTGCAGAATCAGACGCCATACCCAGACCTTTTACAAGAAAGGCTACCCCTTCATTTACTGCACCGATCGGCTTGTAGTGTCTGTAAGCTTCCTTAATAAACTCCGCTGCATTAGGGTCGGCTGCAAGCGCCTGCACACTATGTTCACCGCCGGCCACGTAGATCGCATCAAACAGCAGTGAATCGCTCGTGAGGAAAGTGTGCATTGCTTCAACACTCGCCCCTCCTTGTCCTGCAACAGGTCCCAGATGATCGCTGACCACTTCGGCCATGGCGCCTGCTTCAGTCAAGGCATTCATCAATGTAACTGCATGCTGATCAAAACCATCTCCGGCCAGTATGGCCACTTTACGCGTCTTCACGGAGTGCACTGTATTTGCCATGCTGATGGCTGGTGAAGATGGAATCATCGGCGGTTTGGCCGGATTCTCTGCCGTCTCAGGCAGCTGCGCTCCAATCTTGGATGCCACCTGTGAAGCAAACTCTGTATCAATGTTCATGAGCATGTTCACAACTGACTGACGCACTTCCAGCCGCTGTACCTTCCCTAGCTCGAACTGGAATGCACTCACCAGATGCTTCTTCTCAGGACCCGACATACTGTTCCAGAACAGCAAGGCTTGGCTGTAGAAATCCTCGAAGCTCTCGCTTCTTGCCTGGATCTTGTGCCCCTCGACCTTCTCCGTGTAATGCTTATAGCCGCCCTCCTCCGGTGTGGCAGGTGACGGTGAATTGCTGGCGATACCATTCTTATGATAGCTTGTTACTCCCTTGTTGATCGTCATCCGATGCATCCCGTCACGCTGATTGTTATGCACCGGTGCGACAGGCCGGTTGATCGGAATCTCGGCAAAGTTCGGCCCGCCGAGTCTGGAGATTTGGGTATCTGTATAAGAGAACAGCCGCCCCTGCAGCAGCGGATCATTCGTAAAATCAATCCCCGGCACAACATGGCCCGGATGGAAGGCAATTTGCTCCGTCTCCGCAAAGAAGTTGTCTGTGTTACGATTCAGCGTCATTTTGCCGACGATCCGTACAGGGACGATCTCCTCTGGCCAAATTTTTGTCGGATCCAAAATATCAAAGTCAAACGAAAACTCGTCCTCTTCCTTAATAATCTGAAGCCCCAGCTCATATTCCGGATAATTTCCTGTCTCAATGGCATCCCACAAATCTCTGCGATGAAAATCAGGATCTTTACCCGCTACCTTCTGGGTCTCATCCCATACCAAGGAATGAACGCCAAGCACCGGCTTCCAGTGGAATTTAACAAAGTGTGCTTCACCTTCCTCATTTACGAGTCTAAAGGTATGTACACCAAATCCCTCCATCATACGGAAGCTCCGTGGCAGGGCACGATCCGACATCGCCCACATGACCATATGTGCCGTTTCATGGTTGTTCCCGACAAAGTCCCAGAACGTATCGTGAGCAGACGCCGCCTGAGGAATCTCATTATGCGGCTCCGGCTTCACGGCATGAATTAGATCCGGGAACTTCATGGCGTCCTGAATAAAGAATACGGGAATGTTATTACCAACCAGGTCATAGTTCCCTTCTTCTGTATAAAATTTAGTTGCGAATCCCCGCACATCCCGCACGGTATCCGCTGAACCCCGGGAACCGGCAACCGTAGAGAAGCGGACAAAGACCGGTGTCTTCACAGAAGGGTCCTGCAAGAATTTAGCTTGGGTAAGAGAGGTTAAAGGCTCGTACACCTGAAAATAACCATGTGCACCAAATCCACGGGCATGTACAATCCGCTCCGGAATACGCTCATGGTCAAAATGCGTCATCTTCTCACGAAAATGGAAGTCTTCCATGAGTGTTGGTCCGCGCCGCCCTGCTTTGAGAGAGTGCTCGTCCTCCGACACCTTAAGTCCCTGATTAGTCGTCATATGCTTGCCGTCATCCTGCACACGATAGGAATCCAGCTGATCCTGCTTAGCGTTCTCATTCATGCGCTTTTCTTCGTTACTCATCCTGGTCTTCCTCCTCTTGATCATCTAAGTCCAAATAAGTCCAAACTTTTAATTAAGTACCCTGCGTGGATTACGGTTAAACGGCTTCATCACCAACAAAAAAACCATGAGCGTAAAGATCACCTTTACCTCATGGTTTCTTCATTTCATTTTCACTCTTACTTCACTTCTACACGGATCGTCTCACTTCTTGTACTGCCATGCTCGTTGATCAGCTCAATGTAATATTCATAGGTTCCGGCCGCCTGATCTGATATCTCAGTGGAGGCTGTCTGTGCATTGGGTGTATGGGCAGCCAGCTCCTGAGTATCGATCAATTCTCCATTTTCATAGAGACGGTACGTTGTTCCGTTTACGCCCCACCACATATTCATCGTAACAGCATAGCTGCCATCCCCGTCCCAATTGTTACTCGAAATGCTTGGCTTACCGGGCGCAGCATCTCGGACCGTCACGGTGTGCGGCACTGACTTTGTCACTCCATGTTGGTTAGCCAGCTCAGCGGTATAGGTGTAAGTCCCGTTTCCTCTTCCGGATAACGGTACCTGAACGCTCTGCGAGCCGGGGGTTTGATCGGATAGAAGCTCGGTATAGATGAGCTCGCCATTCTCATACAGCTTGTAGCGGGTGCCATTATCCCCCCACCACATATTCATCGTAATGGTATACTCTCCGTCCAGAAGTCCATGGTCGTGTCCATTATTATCTGATAGTACAGGAACTCCCGGTTTGCTCTTGGCAAGTCCTTCTTCCTCCGCTCCGGCATAACGGATGTTCGGAGCAGCAGGCTCCTCCATTCCTGTCCCCAGATAGAAGCCGGTATGAGGCGGCTGATTATAAGCGACATTTTGCCAGGCAACACCTAGACGATAGATTGGATCATGCATGAGAGTACGAATCCGGTGCTCACTTTCATCCGTTGTCGTATAAATGCGAAGCTCCGAGCTGTCGCTGGAGCGCCAGATCACCTCTTCCCGCCAATCTCCATATAAATCAGCCTGAAGGCTCGGGTTTGCCTTGGTCGAATTGTTCGACGCTGCTCCTTCTGCCGTCAGCAGATTCACCGTTGACTGATTCTCGTAATCCCATTTGTCGATACGAATATCATCCTGAAGCTCTCTCAGCAAATCACCATCCCACCAGATTCCGAAGTTCGTGGAGGATGGAATCTGACTCGAAATTTGCTCACCAGTAATGCTGTACAATCCACTAAGCGGGATATGCTCCTCATTGGTAATGGTGGCGGACCATACCTCTTCACCCGGATAGTTCGGGTCGATATCGGCAGACATTCCCCGGCCAACGTCTCTTCCCATTGGAATGCCCCACAGAATCTCACCTGACTGTGCATCCCGAACCTCCATGCCATAGGCTGCGCCCGCACTCTCGTGAACGCTGAAGACCTCAAGACCATCACGGTTCGGATTCAAGTCGCCGAAGTGCATAGCATCGCCATGCCCAAGTCCAGTGTTGTGCAGCGGTGTTCCGTCATCGTCAATTGCTATTGCCCCGAACAGGATCTCATCCTTACCGTCGTGATCCACATCACCGACCGACAAGTTATGGTTGCCTTGCCCCGCGTAACTGCTGAGGCCTTCATCATTCGTGTCGAAGCGCCAGCGTTTCACCAGCTCTCCACCGGCAAAATCGTAAGCAGCCAGCACAGTTCTCGTATAATACCCTCGCGAGAAGACAACGCTTGGATGCTCTCCATCCAAGTAAGCAATTGTAGCCAGGAAGCGGTCTACCCGGTTACCATAGCCGTCACCCCAAGCATTGACATCTCCTCTTGGCGGATCATAAGGAACCGTATTTAACGCTTTTCCCGTTGCTCCCTCAAACACGGTCAAGAATTCATTACCCAGCAGCACGTAACCTGAGCTGTTCCGGTGATCCAGCGAGCCGTCGCCGATCACTTGTCCCGTGCCGTCTGTCGTTCCGTCTGCTGTCTTCATGGTAATCTCTGCTTTGCCGTCACCGTCCAGATCGTAGACCAGGAATTGAGTGTAATGCGCTCCAGCCCGAATGTTATGACCCAATTGAATTCTCCACATCTTGGTCCCATCCAGCTTATAAGCATCCATGAGCACTTCTCCGGTGTAACCAGCCTGAGAATTATCCTTGCCGTTCGTTGGTGACCACAGCATGACAATCTCGTACTGGCCGTCCCCATCCAGATCACCTACACTTGCATCTCCTGCATAGTAGGAATAAGGCTGGCCGTCTTTTGTATAAGCATCCTGCGGCTTATCCAGCGGAATGCTCTTATACCCGTTCTGCCATACCTCAGCCGTCTCCACACTCTCCTGCTTCACTCCATTCACCACGGGCTCGATCCTATAGACAGAATCCTCCTTGCCCTTAGGATCAAGCAGGTTCGTGCGATCCGTCAGCGGCTTATTCGTAATGAGCACATCGTCCCGGTAGACGTTAAAAGCAATAGAGTCAGGATCAAGTCCGAGCATCCTCCAGCTGACAAACACACCTTCCTCCGTCTGCACGGCTACCGGTGCACGGTCGAGATTCTCCATCTGACGATATAGGGTGGTTACGGCTGGAGTTGAGAGGCCGTCAGACAGCTCTGAAATTCCTCCCGCATTCACCGAGGCAGCCTTGTAATAGTAAGGTATCGTGCTAAGAATAGTTTGATCCGTGTATACCGGCTCACTTGTTTTGCCGATAAGGACATAATCTCCACTCTCGGACTTAGAACGGTATACATTGTAGTATTTTGCCGCAGACTCCTCATTCCACGAAAGAGTAACCTCATTCTTATGAATGGAATCTACGCGAAGCCCTTGCGGTACTCCTGCCTTCTCTACGGCCGGATCAATCATGGATACCGCAAGCTCTGCCGATGCCACGGATTCAAGCCCTGCCGCGTCAACGGCGGTTACGGTATATACATAGTTCATTCCGATATCTATACCCTGATCAATATAGGAGGTTTCGCTGGTCTCGGCAATGAAAGAAGACTTATCTTCTCCTTCCGCTTGGCGGTATAAGCGATATAGCACAGCTTCTTCTACACGCTGCCATGTCATATCTGCCGATGGAGGATCACTCTCAAGATCAGTCCCTGCCAGCTCAAGACCCGTAGGAGCAAGCAGGAGCGGCGTTATTTCAATACCATTCAAATGAGCCGTCTGACCCGAGATCATCACATTCAGCTGGCCGTCCGACACGGTGATCGGGCTGTGTACCTTCTCCGCAATCGTCTCCTTGCCTGAGCTGGCTGTACCATAATCTTTGCCTTCGATATTTATGTTGGTTCTTGCTGAACCGATCCAGTCGCCCGTATAAGTCTTAACCGCGTATGTTCCGTTCGGCAGATCCACCTTGAATTCGTAACGCCCGCCAAAGTTAATGATGAAATCCCGGCGCAGCGCATCCGTCGCTCCGCCGCGATCCCGATCGGCAAAGGCCCCTTCGTGCAGCATGAGTCCATATCCTCTATCCGCGGTATACAGCACAGTTTGATTGACTTCTGTATAGCCTTCTGCAACAGGCGAGCCAGCAGGTCCGAAGTCATATCGCAGCGCTGCTGACTTGGTCCCGATTGCAAGCTCCTCTGACGGCTCAGAAGCTCCGCTGCTGTTCACTGCGGTAACTCTTACCGTATAGGCAGCTCCTTCCTTGAGACCTGCTATATTATAGCTAGGTATCGTAGCTGTACCGGCCAGCTTGTAGGCCGCTTCTGCTTCCTCTGCTCCCTTCACATAGATCCGGTAAATGTCTGCACCAGGAACCTCGTTCCATTTCAGCAATGCTCCGCTGTTGCTGATATTCCCGGCAGCAAGTCCTGTCGGCTGCCCTGGCGCCGAATCAGGGGGAGCTTGTTCCTGTATATACTGAGATATCGGAATATTCAATTCCTGAATCGCGCCGGCAACCATCCTTGCCAATTGAATAGCCCCGTACTCCTGAAAATGCGTATTGTCCTCCGCACCATTTGGAAAGGCTTGATATACGCCCGGCTCTACATGCAAGAACACAGACTTAGCCTCTTCAGGTCCAATGGAGTCATAGTAGGCGACACTCAGTGTACTGAGATCAATGAGCAGGGTATTCTGCTCCTCAGACACTTCCTTCATGGCTTGTACGTATTCCGGGAAGCTGACGTTAAACTTGCCCGTATCTGGATTAAAGTCTCGGCGTCCCACCGGTGTCACCAGAATCGGTTCTGCTCCGCGCTGCCTTGCTCCGTCAATATAGGTCTTGAGATACACCTTATAATCCTCAGGCGAAGCATAACGATCCGGAATCGAAATGGTCGCGTTATTATGACCGAACTGAATCAGCAGCACGTCTGACGGACGAATAACCCGCAGAATCTCATCAAGCCGTCCCTGCGAAATAAAATTCTTCGTGCTCCGCCCGCCGATGGCGTGATTCTTAACCATAATCTCTTCACTTAGATAGCGCGGCAGCATCTGTCCCCATCCCGCCTCCGGCTTCCAGTAAGGATCGTAGGTCTGGACTGTAGAATCACCCGCAATATAGATCAACGGAGACCCGCTTGCTGTGCGGTCTGGCAGCTTCGTGATCACCAAGGCATTGAGCTTCGCACTTGATCCACTGAATCCAAAATTCAGCTGACCGTCAACCAGAGCAATGTCAAAGTTCATTTCAAGGAACGTTCCAGCCTCCTTTGAAGTCAGCTGTACTTTTTGCATGCTTTCTACAGATACAGCGATCTCAGACGCCTCTGCAGCATCACCCGCTACGAGTGATACGGTATAATCCCCATTTGGTAAATCAATCTGGAATACCCCGCCATCCTAAATGAGGGCATAATCCGATCGAACAGCATCGTCTCCGCCCCGGTCTGTCATTGTGACTTGTGAAGGATCCGTAAATCCGTAACCTGCTTCTGTTGTATATACATTCGGCTCCGCAACTTGAGTATAGCCTGCTGCTCCTGCTCCATTCCCAAAGTCAAAGCGATACAGCCCTTCGGTAAGCGTTTGCAAATCAGGCGATGCTGCTTCATTTGCCTCTACTGCTGGAGCTGCCTCCTCATTAGTAACCTCCCCTTGGGATGAGCCCTCCTCTGCCTCACTTTCTCCCTGCCCTGCTTCGTTAGATCCTTCTTCTCCTCCTGTCTCTTCACCTGGTGCTTCTTCATTCGGCGTCGTTCCCTCCGGCGCACTGTCTTCTACAGCTTCATTTCCTTCTACAGCTTCATTTCCTTCTAGAGGTCCTGTCTCCTCCTGCGCCTGCACAGTTTGAACCCCCCATTCACCTGGTGTAATCATCGTAGACAGCACCATGATCATGACTAGAAAAAGGATTAAAAAACGCCTTCTACCGATTTGGTGCCTGCTCTTCCTGTTCACTTCAACGCGGCCTCCTTTTGAAAATGGAATACATTCCCTTTCATAATAGCGGTCTGTCTCGTGATTTAACATTTAAAAAACAGTGTTTTTTACTCAAAAATCAGTGTTTTCATCGACGTAAAAAAACACCGCAAGGTCTCCGTTTTGGATAGACCTGCGGTGTTAAAGACGGTCTCATCGAGGCTTTAAACCAAGCCAAGTGCCCCTCGCGCCATTGCCATAACTCCTTCATCACCAGACAGTAGAGCAAATTGTCCCACAAGAACCGGGTAGGCCGCATATCGCTCCACAATATGCTCCTTCATCCTCGGCCATACCTTACCTCCAGCCGCTGCATAACTAGTCAGTAACCGCTGAAGTTCGTCCTCGCCAAAAATGGCGTAGTAGATCGTAAAGTCGGCAGCCGGATCCGCCACCTCGGATTCCGTCCAATCAATTAATCCGGTAACTCGCTGCTCATGATCCAGCAAAATATGAGGCGGATGAAGATCTCCGTGAATGAGCCCGCATGCATCGGGCCAGTAAGTCTCATCGGAGAGCCAGGCCTGCCAGCGTTCCCACAGCTCCTCATTCACCCCGATCTTCTCCCTGACTTCCTGTGCCTGGGAGGCATAGTGGCTTCTTACCTCCTGCGGTGTCTTCACCCGCAGCCCTGCTGCAGCTGCCTGGGTGCCGTTAATCGCATGCAGGGCTGCAAGCGCCGCTGCCAAAGATCGTACAAATTCGTCCTTCAGCTCCTCATGGTTCGTATTCCAGGCATAGCCCGATGCCGATACATCCGCCATAGGAATACCATCAAGTCTTGGATAGGCGATGAGCTCATCCGAGAACACCTTCCAATCCGGAACATTCACGGGCAGTCTGCCATGAATATAATCGAGCACCTTCTTCTCATTCACAGCACGCTCCAGTACATCTGACCTTCTTGGCTTACGAATAATCCAGTCTACATCCGACGCATCCTTCGCCATCGCTACTTGGAAATCCATTCCCGACTCGGTTACCTTCGCTTCATCCGAAGCAAACTGTAATCCGTATTTGCGGGCAAGCTCGAGAAGCTCCCTAGCAGCACCCGTGTGCTTCTGTTCTTCATATCCATTTGTCATTGAAATTCCCTCCTGATTGAATCAATTAAAATAACCGATGACATTGATTCGATGGTTTAAAAATAAATAAACACAGGCATACCTCTGCCTGTGTTTCGATTTACGGGATCCAAAAAAAGCAACATGACAAATTAAATTCCAACTCCGTATACAAAGTATCGAGCGCTGCTCACAGCCTGATATAGCATACTTTTCGTTAGAAGTTATCTACATGTGGACATACTTATCCCGCTTCATCTATGCACAAGACAGATGACAAGAGTTTCTCTTCAGCTGCTAAATTCATATGGAATGACTTAGCACTAAGCATTTCTCAAGCGGATATAAGCAATCAGCACACGTAACCCTCCGTTCGCATTTGAGTTAGTATCAGCTTAGCATACCCTAGACCTGCTAAACAATAAGAAGATACGTCTATGAAAGGTAATATACGATTTAAATCAACAGGAGCGGGCGCAGATCAACTTTCTTGTTCCATCTTGCACTCTCGATCGCACCAAACACCATGGCCATACTATAGATGTTGTCCGTGCAGTCGGTCTCAGCCAGCCTTCCCTCGTCCAGCGCCTGAAACATCTCGTCTAGACAGCCGTAATGTCCCTCGCGTCCTGTCCAGCTCTCTTCAAGCTCCACCTGCTCTACCTCATGAAAAAATCCTGTGCCTCCCTGATCTTTGATATATTCCGCAATCGGCATCCGTTGCCCGTCCCAGCACACAGTTCCAGCGCTTCCGATAACACGCCAATCCGCCTCCCAGGATGTACTGAGTCCGATGGCTGACCACGAGCCGCGGTAGCTGAATACCGAGCCGTCGCTCATTTCAAAGATGCAGATTGCAGATGCATTACCCTCATACCATGAGCCTTCCGGATTGTATTCATGACAGTAGACAGACACTGGATTGGCCCCTGAAATGTACCGTGCTTGATCGAAGGTATGAATCGCCATATCAACAATGAGCGGACTGCTCATGAGGTCACGAAAGCCGCCAAACCTGGGTCCAAGAAAAAAATCGGCATGCACAGCGCCTATTCTGCCTATCCTGTCATGGCGCAAGAAATCACGGAGTGCCCTGATTTGTTTTAGATATCGGCGGTTTTGCATGACTACATAACGCTTCCCCGTCTCACTGCTGACTCTTACAATCTCCTTGGCATCTTCAAAGCTCTCTGCCATCGGCTTCTCACCGAACACATTGCAGCCGGCCTTCATCGCACAGGTGACGATGTCCTTATGACTGGCAGGTATGGTGCAGTCGAACACCAGATTGGCATCGGTCGCTTGAAGAGCGGATGACAGCTCCGTAAATATCGGCACCTGCAAATTCCGGCGCTCCGCCATTTTCTTCGCACTCTCTTCATATAGATCAACCAGCCCAACAATTTCCGCATCTTCCTTAGCTGCAGCATAATCAAGCCAGGTATTGGACATCCCGCCGCACCCCGCAACGATGATTTTGTGCTTAGACATAAGACTCCCCTCCCTCTATACCGGATTCGGCACAAAGTCACCGCCCCGGCATTGCTTCAAGTAACGGAGTGCATGAACCTGACCTGTCATCTCCAGCTCTCCACGGTATACCGGATCATGCCATCCTTCAATATCTATACTGCCTGTGTAGCCGGCCTGTCTTAAGATCGTAATGACATCGGTCCAGTTGGTATCCCCGAAGCCTGGCGTGCGGTGCCACACATAAGGCTTCGGACCATGAATCCCATGCTCCTTGATAACATCCCAGGCAATGGTAGCATCCTTGCCGTGTACATTAAACACTTTGCTCACCCATTTTCTAAGCTGTGGAATCGGGTCAATCAGGCCGATCATCTGGTGGCAGGGCTCCCATTGCAGTCCGATGTTCTCCATCGGCAGGGCATTAAACATAAGCTCCCATGCTGCTGGATGATGGGCAATGTTCCAGTCCCCACTCTTCCAATCTCCATCCATGCTGCAGTTCTCAAAGGCTAGGCGCACCCCTTTACTCTCAGCAAAGCGAGCCAGTTCACCGAACACCTCTACATACCGTGGTATGGATTCATCAATGGAGCCGGGCATACGCCCCGTAAACCCCGTCACAAGATCTGTTCCAAAATCAGAGGCATGCTCAATCAGACGTTTCCAGCTTGCCAGCGTATCCGCATTCTTCCCCTCCCCAGTCAGCGGATTGCCAAATATGGATAAGCTCGTAACTGGGATAAGATGCGGATCCAGTAGTTCCCGCACCCCTTTGGCGAGCTCCTTCAAATCAATCCCGGCAGTTGTCTGCCAGAAAGTGAGCGAAAAGGACTCAAACCCATGAGGTATAATCTGAGGCAGTACACGTACGGCATCGCCTCCATTAACCAATGTTCCAATTCGAATAGGATGCATTTGGTAACCTCCATTTAAAGTAGGATCTTAACTAAGTACTATGGTACTGAAAGGAGCCTTGCCTCTGCTATATCTGAATTAGCGATATATTCGCACAATCTTACGCAGTTGGGGTTAATGATAGCGTTGACATTCCGTATTTCACTCCAATATATTGATAGAAATGGTTGAGTACACATGACTCTGCTAAGGGGGTTATTCAATGACGATGCATCCACACAAGGAAAACACATGGATACCTGATCGAACTTTTCCGATTAACGTTTTTTCGTAAATGGCATCTATTTGCACTGGCATGATCATATGGAATGGGTGTATGTAAAGACAGGAAAAGTGAAGCTCCAGATCGATGGTGATTTTGATGTTCTGGAGCAAGGGGATCTTGCTTTTGTTAATTCAAAGCAGCTCCATCGAGCTGAACAGCTGGCACCGGATACACAGCTTGTATGCATCGTCTTTAATGAAGCTCTCGTCAGAGGCAATGGGCTCGATATTACTGAGCATCACTACTTTCTCCCTTACCTCCATCTCAAACAGCAGTGGCCGAGAATTGTGAGAAATCGTGAAGCCTGTATGCAGCCGATCAGCTTGTCCTTCCTAAGACTGGTAGAGGAGTTTGAGAGGAAGCAGCCGGGATATGAGCTTATGGTTAAGAGTGAGCTGCTCCATATCTTTGGACAGTATTTCCGCCATGCACAGCAGGTAGCTAAGGTTCGAAATTACCGTCAGCCGGACACACACAACCTCTCCCGTCTCCTCGAAATGCTGCGCGAGCGTTATCAGGAGGATATTTCTGTTATGGAAGCGGCCCGGCTTGTGAACTTAAGCCCCAACTATTTTTGCAGTGTATTTAAAAAAGTCACAGGAAAGACACTGAAGGAGTACATCCATATGCTTCGTACCCAGGAAGCAGAGCAGCTGCTGCTAACTACAAACTATAGTATTAGTGAAATCGCCGAGGCGGTCGGCTTCTCGAATTTAACTTACTTTGGGAGAGTCTTCAAAAAAATAAAGAACATCCCCCCATCGGATGTCCGCAAAATGAAATCCATGCCTTAGGTACATGAGAGCCCGTGCTACCATTCCTCCTCCATTCGAAAAGAGACGACCAAGTCATCACTACCCGTCAATGAGCTGACAACTAAGGTAAGGATCGTACCCGAATTCAGCGCATACGCAAGATCCTGAGCTGCAAAATATACCGTCGTATTCGCATACGCGCCCGACAAGCCTGCCGAGGTTCCCTGGCTCAGCACTCTTCCACCGGTGATAGTCGTGGCGGTTGTGTTCACTTGAAGCACAGTATCATTCGTCGGTATGCTCGTTGTTGATGTAGGAAAATTGACAAAAGTCCCGTCAATCGTCCCTCCCTCCACCAGCATGTAGCGGACGGGCTGCTTGGACAGAATGTCGAAGCTCTGCGGATAGACCGCTGCGGCAACACCTTCGGGCAAGGCAAAGGATGGAATCCGCTGATAGCTGATGGCCGGGAAGTACGCATCTGTTACCGAGAAATCAGAGCGAATCTCCGATGTAATTCGGCTTATATTCAGCTCCCGCAGAGAGAGTGGACTATAGGAGCTGTCCGGACTAATTCCGTAGATGGCAACTTCCATCCCCTGCAGTGAGCATCTAACATCAAATTGGAAGAAATCGTAGGTCACTAGGTACGTCCTGTTTACAATCTCACCTGGATTGATGAGGAATAGATCTTCTGCAAATAGTCCCTGAATCCCCGTACTGTTCACTGTCCCCGTCAGGTAGCAGGTTCCTGCTGAATCGGCATTGTTAATGATCTTGATGAGTGCTTGGCTATAAGGCCGGACACCTTGTACCACTTGATTTAATACGTTCATTGTTGATACCACAGGCATTACAAGCCCTCCTTATTGCCACGTATTCTATATACTATATGTAGGTTTCCATAAAAAGTGTGGGGTGTGCTATAGTTACATTAGTCCATGGAAATCGATTGTTATTTCCTATAAAACTATATAGAATGAACTAAATATCTTTAATTGATAATGATACTCATTATTGATGATGACATAGGAGTATAAAACGTGCATACAAAACCCTCTGAACCTCCGAAAAAACCCAAAATTCAAGCACGCCCTGTCAGAGCATTGCTTACCATTGTCATCGGCCTGGCTGCCATCGTTTTATTCATTGGGGTATCTATTGCTGTCGGAGCAGCTGATATTCATTTGCAAACTGTCATTGATGCAATCTTCAGGTTTGATCCCGATTCTACCCAGCATAACATTATTCATGAGCTGCGCATTCCCAGGTCCTTAGCAGATGTGCTTATCGGCGCCGCCTTCGCTGTATCCGGTGCGGTCATGCAAGGAATGACACGCAATCCGCTCGCGGACTCCGGTATTCTTGGCATCAATGCAGGTGCTACGTTTATGATTGCTCTGTCGCTCGCCTTCTTTCCTGGCATGTCGTATGGAGGAACCATCCTCTTTTCCTTTATTGGAGCCGCTCTGGCAACCGGTCTGATCTATGGGACGAGCTATCTGGGCAAGGCGAAGATTACACCCGTGCGACTTGTGCTGGCAGGTGCTGCGATCACCTCACTATTAACGGCGCTCAGTCAAGGGATCGCGATCCACTTTAGATTAAGCCAGGATCTCGCTTACTGGGTAGCAGGCGGTGTAGCAGGCATCAAGATGTCACAGCTCATCGGCGTACTCCCCTGGATTGCCGGGGCGCTCATCTGTGCAATGCTGATCTCCAGATCCATCACACTCATTAGTCTAGGAGAAGATATCGCCTCCGGGCTTGGTCAAAAAACAGGCCTCGTCAAGCTGTTCGGTGGAATTATTGTACTCATTCTGGCCGGAGCAGCCGTATCCGTTGCCGGTCCGATCGGCTTCGTCGGTCTGGTTGTGCCTCATATGGTACGTTATATTGTCGGCGTAGATTACCGCTATATCATCCCTTGCTCGGCTGTCCTTGGCGGACTGCTCATGCTCCTGGCGGATATGGGTGCGCGGACCATCAATCCTCCTTATGAAACACCAATCAGTGCTCTGTTCGCCCTCGTCGGCGTTCCCTTCTTCTTATACATCGCTCGCAAATCAGGGAGGGGACTATAATGACCCAGGAATCACTTAGACAGCAAATTCAGTCGAGTAAGCACAAGAAAAGAACGAAGCAGTGGATCGTACTCAGCAGCTTCTCTCTGCTCATTATCGTATTTACGCTGATCAGCATAAATACCGGGTTTTCCAAATTGACCCCGGCTGAGGTTCTAAATACACTGCTGGGGAACGGAACGGCCAAGCAAAATCTCATTCTATTTGAGTTCCGTATGCCGCGGATTATTATTTCGATGCTGGTTGGCGCCGGTCTTGCGGTATCCGGATGTATATTGCAGGGTGTATCCCGCAATGCGCTCGCAGATCCAGGCATTCTCGGCATTACGACAGGTGCGGGCTTCGTTGTTGTAATCTATATTTCCTTCTATTCCAGCAACTCCGATGCCCCTGCCTATCTGCTTCCCATCCTTGCACTCATCGGGGGACTCTCGATAGCAGCGATCATTTATGCTCTCTCATACAGCAAAAAACGACGGCCTCAATCCTAATCGTATGGTGCTTAACGGTATTGCCATTACCGCAGCAGTAAACGGGCTCATGATTGTGCTGATGCTCAGGCTGAATCCGGAGAAGTATGATATTGTCGCGAGCTGGCTTGCGGGGAGCATCTGGGGCTCCACCTGGAATCAAGTCATTGTCCTTGTGCCTTGGGTCCTCTTGCTGATCATCATTGCCTTCGCGCGATCCAGAATGATGGATGCCCTGACGATGGATGAGCATGTGGCGATGTCTCTTGGTGTTGGACTGAACAAGGAAAGACTGTTTCTAATCCTGATCGCTGTAGGTCTTGCCGCATCCTGTGTAGCCTTTACCGGGGGTATCGGCTTTGTCGGGCTGATTGCTCCTCATCTCGCCCGCAGGCTTGTGGGTCCTAGTCATAACATGCTCCTGCCAGCCTCGGCACTAGGCGGGGCACTACTCCTGCTGGTGGCCGATACACTCGGACGCTCCATCCTCCAGCCCTCCGAGATCCATGCAGGGATCATGGTAGCCATAATTGGAGCTCCTTATTTCTTATACTTACTGTCGCGTTCGAGAATGTAGGCTTATCTCTTAGGCAAGCTCCAGGCATGACATCGCGATTCGATTCATGTCTAACATCTAAAGTGAAGAAGGTGTGCGGAAAGAGAGCGCGAATGTAATAAGGTATCGTTTGATAAATGGAGGAGGAGCTTACATGTCCACTGATGCGGTATCTCACAGTACGTCCAGTGCTCTCTCGGGGGAGCTGAAGGAGCAGATTATTACATGGAGAAGACATTTGCACCAGCACCCGGAGCTGTCTTTTGAAGAATTCGCAACCTCACAGTTCATATTTGATACACTCAGCCAATTTGCCGGTCTTGAACTGAGCAGACCCACGCCTACCAGCGTCATGGCGAGACTAATTGGTCCTTTGCCGGGCAAAGTACTGGCACTGCGTGCCGATATGGATGCCCTGCCAATTACAGAGGAGAATGATATCCCGTTTGCTTCGATTCATGAAGGTGTAATGCACGCGTGCGGACATGACGGACATACTGCCATGCTGCTCGGGGTCGCCAAGATCCTCGCGGAGCGCAAGGATTCACTGCATGGCGAGATCCGGTTTCTGTTTCAGCATGCGGAGGAGCTGCTGCCTGGGGGAGCCCAGGAGATGGTCAAGGCAGGTGTGATGGAAGGTGTAGACTACGTCGTTGGCAGCCATCTTGATGCAGGTCTCCCTACCGGTCAGATTGGCATCATTTATGGCCCGGCCATGGCTTCGCCGGATAGTTTCCGTCTTACGATCACTGGCAAGGGCGGGCATGCTGCCTATCCTCATATGACGGTCGATCCGATTGCCGTCGGAGCACAGGTTGTGACCAATCTACAGCATATCGCATCTCGCAACATAGACCCAATTGATCATTTGGTCGTTTCTGTCACCAAGTTCATTAGCGGCACGGCCTATAATGTCATTCCCGGCTCTGCTGAACTGGCTGGCACAGTCCGCAGCTTCACTCCGGAAGTGCGCCGTGAGGTTCCCGAGCTGATGCATCGCATACTGCGCGGAATTACTGAAGCTCATAATGCCGAGTATGAACTCGACTATGAGTATGGCTACCATCCCGTCGTGAATGAGACGGAGGTCACTCAAGTCGTGCACACGGCAGCTGAAGAGCTGTTTGGTCCAGATCGTATCGCTATGATTCGTCCTGCGATGGGTGGGGAAGACTTCTCGGCATATCAGCAGGAAGCCCCTGGTGTATTCTTCAGAGTGGGCTCCCGTAATGAAGAGCAGGGTATCATCTATCCTCACCACCATGCACGCTTTAATATAGACGATGAAGCGCTGGCCTATGGCGTTCAAGTCTTTGTCAGAACAGCAGAGAAGCTGCTGAAATGGACTTAATGTGATCAGATAACCTCTCTGCATGGAACTATCAAATTGAAGCACCTTAAGTTCTATCCATATATTTATGAAGAATAGCCGCTTGGATCAGCGGCTATTCTTCATATTGCTTCAAGCTTTGCATCAGTAATAATCGAACATGTTCTTTGAGTACATCCGGCTCGAGCACCTTCACTTCGGGACCATAGGACAACAATCGCCGCGCAGTATAGGCGAGCTCCGATTCCGGAATCCTCCCTCTCCAGATCCCTTCGTGCAAGTCCGCAAAGATAGGATCATTCTCAGCCAGCCGCTCTCCAATATTCGTAAAGACGACCACCGCAGCATGTCCTTGAGGCTGCTCCACTCTATGAAGCCACTCCTTCAAAGTAGGGACCGTTTCATTACTCTCTTCCAGCATCTTGGCAGCATCCATCCGATCTACCCTGTACAGCAGTGTTCTCCCGTCTTCGTTCTGTGCCGGCATATACCAGAAGCCATGCTCGTAGTACAGACCCAGCGGGAACGCGTCATGAACCTTCATTCCTGATTTTCCTGCGTAAGTAAACTGTAGCTTTCTTCGATCTATCGCTGCATTCAGTACCTCTGTCGTGTATGGAGCTGGTCTTGCCTTGACGGACGAGATAAACATAATATGCTCTTTTGTACGGTCAATTCGATCCTGAACCTCAAGGGGAAGGTCATGCGCATAATATTCTGACAATGCCTCCCTGATACCGCCGTAAGGCATATCCTGAATCTTTTCCAGCCATTCCATCATCAAGTAGATTCCATATGCTTCCTGTAAACGAAGCTGAAGAGGTGGTAAAATACCATTTTGCAAGACCTGATACCCGCCATGGGCTCCAACCTCGGTATATACAGGCATTCCTAACTCCTGCAAGGCAGTCAGATCCCGCTGTATTGTACGAATGGACACCTCAAACCGCTGTGCAAGCTCACGGGCTGTATATTTCTTGCGAGAATTCAATAATCTCATGATGGCAAGTCTTCTGCGATTCATCAGCATACCTCCACCTTTGTTGATTTTCAGAAGATACGGGCCTGAAGGAGACCCAGTTTCATGCTCTCAAACCGTATTATTGACGATCATAAACGGATTGTGGATGACATGGGCTTTTTTTATCCTATTTTAGCTTTTGTGTATTAAAGTTACAAAGCAGTCCAGAGATTCATACATCTGTATTGTTTTCTGCTGCCGGAGGCAATCTATATTTACTGCCATATGAAATGGATTGATTGCTTTGCTTTGTTAATTTTTACTACACATGGGTATAAATAAACGGAAGGGTAACCCTCCCCGTTTACATAGGAGACAAACCGCCGTTAGCTGAACTTCTACTTGATATTGCAGGAAGTACGCAGCCCTTTTTCTTTGTTCATGATTTTTTTGACAGGCAGATGCTTAATATTACCTCCTGCAAAGTTTTTGACAGGTAAAAACATCTAACGGTATGATTAGCAAAAGCACAGGAGGTTATTTCATGTCAGACATCACGAAAAAGGACATTGTCAACAGTGTCCCGCAGAAAGGATTTTTTGGACATCCTAAAGGGTTGTTCACCTTATTCTTTACAGAGTTCTGGGAACGCTTCTCCTATTATGGAATGAGAGCAATCCTTCTCTACTATATGTACGATACGGTAACAAACGGTGGCCTTGGCATTGCCGAATCCACTGCATTGTCCATCATGTCGATCTACGGTTCACTCGTATACATGTCCGGAATCATCGGCGGCTGGTTAGCTGACCGGGTATTTGGTACGTCCAAGGCTGTCTTCTATGGCGGTATACTTATCATGTTCGGTCATATCTTGCTTGCGATTCCAGGCAGTGTGGCCACATTCTTTGGCTCCATGGTACTGATCGTACTCGGTACCGGATTATTGAAGCCTAACGTGTCGAGTGTCGTCGGCGATATTTATGCGACGGAAGATGATCGCCGCGATTCTGGTTTCAGTATCTTTTACATGGGGATCAATTTGGGGGGCTTCCTTGCTCCGCTGATCGTAGGTACGCTGGGTGAGTACAACTATCACCTTGGTTTTGGTGTCGCAGCCGTAGGTATGTTCCTCGGTCTTGTTGTATTTATGCTGACCAAGAAGAAGAACCTCGGTCTTGCGGGTACAGTGGTAGCCAACCCAATCGCTCCTGAGAAGAAGAAGAAGCTGTATACTTCGATTCTGATCGGAATCATTGTCGTT
The DNA here is from genome assembly GCF_000732325.1 of Paenibacillus sp. TCA20. Taxonomy (GTDB): domain Bacteria; phylum Bacillota; class Bacilli; order Paenibacillales; family Paenibacillaceae; genus Paenibacillus; species Paenibacillus urinalis. The sequence continues at coordinate 188,661 of NZ_BBIW01000008.1, read as the reverse complement.
GCTGTTATCGCTGTCGCAGCTGCTCAGATCGGCTTACTTACGTTCGACTCATTTATTTTCATCGTCGGTATTCTTGGCATTCTAATTCCGGCCGCTTACTTTATTGTCATGTACAACAGTCCCAAAACAAACAAGGTGGAGCGCTCGCGTATACTCGCGTACATCCCGCTCTTTATTGCCTCTGTTATGTTCTGGGCTATTCAGGAGCAAGGTTCAACGATTCTCGCTTCTTATGCAGATAACCGGACTCAGCTGGATTTCGCAGGCATCACGATTGCACCAGCCTGGTTCCAATCCGCGAATCCGCTGTTTATCATTATCCTGGCACCGGTATTTGCATGGCTGTGGGTTAAGCTTGGAGATCGTCAGCCGTCCATTCCGCAAAAGTTCTCGCTCGGGCTTCTGTTCGCAGGACTATCGTTTCTTGTGATCCTGCTGCCAGCCTACTTCGGCGGAAGCGACACACTGGTTAATCCGCTGTGGCTCGTACTCAGCTACTTCATCGTCGTGCTCGGTGAGCTGTGTCTGTCACCGGTCGGTCTGTCCGCAACAACGAAGCTGGCGCCTGCAGCCTTCTCGGCCCAAACGATGAGTCTGTGGTTCTTAACGAATGCTGCTGCTCAGGCGATTAATGCTCAGGTCGTTAAGCTGTACTCACCTGAATCTGAAATGGCATACTTTGGTATTATCGGGGCGATTTCCATCGTACTCGGGATTATCCTGTTCGCTATTTCTCCAATCATCCAGCGTGCCATGAAGGGCGTTAGATAAGGATTATACACAAAGAGCTGTCTAGGTCATCTGATTGACTCGAGACAGCTCTTTTTTTTGTACGGACTGATGAAGACCAAATTTTACATTGCGATTACATTCTTTTAAGGATGCATTAAGCTTGCTGCCCTATAATAATATGATATTTAGCAATTTCGCTCTGTTTAAGGGAAGGCTTCGGTGGGTTATATTAATCATCATATCCCATAAGGATGCGAATACGCTAAGAAATAAAGAGGTGTTAATATATGCTTAGAAAACTAATCGATAAGGTTCTTCATTCTACTTCGCACAGCAATGGACGCAAAAGATACAGCAGCTCAGACCGAAAATATCGTAAACGTTACTCAAGCAGCTCTCATCGTTATTCACGCAGAGGCTCCTCGTCCGATTACAAGCACAGACACAACCGTAACGGCTCCTCGTACTACAAGAGCAGAAAATATAGTTCAAGCTAGGTCGTGCCTAATTAGATACGAAATGCCGAAGGAAAGGGAGGAATCCCTTTCTTTTTTTGTGCTATGTAAAAAAAAGATGAGCCCAGGGACATCCCCATTCTCATCTTTATCATTCATATATTAAGACAGTACCTTCTCCCGGCTGCCGTCCACGTCCTTCTTGATCTGCTTGCTTCGCAGCTGTCCGCACGCAGCATCAATATCCGTTCCGTGCTCCAGCCGCACACTTACGCTGATATTTTGCTTCTTGAGCGTGTCATAGAAGGAGGTGATCGAGTCCTTCTCGCTCCGCTGATACTGGCTGTGCTCATCTACAGGGTTGTATGGGATGAGGTTGACGATCGCGAGGCTCCGTCTATGCTTCAGCAGCTCTGCGAGCTCTAATGCATGCTCCGGCTGGTCATTTACATCCTTCAGCAAAATATACTCCACCGTAATCCGGCGATTGGTCTTATCCCAGTAATACTCAAGCGCGTCCATCAGCTTCTCGATCGGGATGGCCTTGTTAATCTTCATAATACGTGTTCTTAGATCATTGTTCGGTGCATGCAGCGATACCGCAAGGTTGACGTTCAGGTCCGAATCCGCGAACTCCTTGATCTTGCCGGCCAGTCCGCTGGTTGAGACGGTGATGTGGCGTCCTCCGATCGCAAGCCCTTTGTGATCCTTCACGACACGAATGAAATCAGACATGTTCTGATAATTATCAAACGGTTCTCCGATCCCCATAACGACGATGTGACTCACTCTCTCACCCGTACCCATCGAATCGAGATGCAGCTGCACCTTCATGATCTGCTCCACAATCTCACCGCTGCTCAGATCCCTGCTCTTCTTGAGCAATCCGCTCGCACAGAAGCTGCAGCCGATGTTACAGCCAACCTGCGTTGTCACACAGACGGACAAGCCAAATTTGTGGCGCATAAGCACAGTTTCAATCAAGTTGCCGTCAGACAAGCGGAACAGAAATTTTATCGTCCCGTCGATGGACTCCTGACGCGTATGCTCAGTCAGCGTTTGAATAGAGAAGTGTTCCGACAGCAGCTGAAGACAGTCCTTATTGACTTCTTCCATTTGGTCAAATTCTGTAACCCGTCTTCTGTACAGCCATTCCCATACATGGGTGGCCCGGGATTTCTTGTGGCCCTTCTCTTCGAGCCAGGCTCCCATTTGATCAAGTGTTAATCCATAGATGGATGGTTTAATCATGAATCTTTTGCCCTCTTTTCACATACCAGGATTATGCGCCATTCTATATTGAACGAGCAGAACCCTCATACTTCAATATATTTAAACAATCAATAAAACGATGAATTTGAAAATGTCGTATAGACAACGATCAGCATAGTGACGAACAACCGGAATTTGGTCTCTATAATCATGCGGTAATCCGTCTATTATTGTCCCAAACTTTTCACGTTTAAACAAGGCTTAATCCATGGAACTTGAAAAAGACGGCTCCTATAAGATGAGGAACCGCCTTAACTCGAAATTTTTAAAAATCAATATGATCCGGATCTGGACCCACCCGGTTATTTTGATTCAATTGATCTATTCTATCCATCTCTTCATCCGATAGGGTGAAGTCAAATACAGTGGCGTTCTCTATAATCCGGTGCTCCTTTGTGGATTTCGGAATCGTGACAATTCCATGCTGGAGATCCCAGCGCAAGATGACTTGTGCCACTGAACGGCCATGACGCTCCGCAATGTCTTGCAGCACCGGCTGACTCAGCAGCTGTCCCTGCATGAGCGGGGACCAGGCTTCAATCTGAATATGATGCTTGGCCGCATAATTGCGCAGCTCGGTTTGGCTCAAATAAGGATGAAGCTCAATCTGGTTAACGACCGGCGTGACTTCTGCATCCGCAAGCAGATCCTCCAGGTGATGGATTTGGAAGTTGCTCACTCCAATGGCTCTCACTCTTCCATCCTTGTACAGCGTTTCAAGCGCTCTCCACGCTTCTTTATACTTACCTGGCACCGGCCAATGCACAAGATACAGATCCAGATACTCCAGTCCCAGCTTGTTGAGACTTGCCTCATAGGCAGCCAGCGTCTCCTCATATCCCAGATCAGCATTCCACACCTTCGAAGTGATGAACAGCTCCTCTCGTGAGAGTCCGTTCTCCTGCAGAGCTTCACGAATGGCCTGTCCAACGCCGGCCTCATTCTGATATACGCTCGCTGTATCGATGCTGCGGTAGCCGTGAGCTATTGCATTTTTCACAGCTTGGACGAGCTCTTCACCCTCCTCCACTTTAAATACGCCAAGACCAAACCATGGCATGTTCACTCCGTTATTCAGCTTAACCGTGTCTTGTAAATGCATTGCTGTAGTCATTTGTACATTCCTCCATTATTGTTAATCGTTCAGGCTGCCGGTCTCGTGTGAACCGGTACCTGTTTTCTTTCCAGTATTAAACTCCATATGGTGAGTAGTACTGCCCCCAGAACCATCAGCGATCCAACCCAAGGGGTATGAATCAATCCGATGGAATCGTTGACCACGCCGCCAAGATAAGCTCCGATCGCAATTCCCGCATTAAAGGCTGCGATGTTCAGTGAGGAAGCTACATCCTTGGCCTCCGGCACATACCGCTCTGCCAGAATAACCACATAGACTTGCAGTCCGGGAACGTTCATAAAGGCAAACAATCCCATCATAAAAATGGTGATGAGCCCTACAATCTTAAACGGTGCTGTAAAAGCAAGCATAAGCAGCACCACAGCTTGTAGAATAAACATGACGAGCAGCGACTTGAGCGGGTTTCGATCGGCCGCTTTGCCGCCAATGATATTACCAACGGCAATGGCGATTCCGTATAGCAGCAGGATGGCTGCTACCGTATTTTCCGAAAATCCGGTTATATCATGCAGCAACGGGGATAAATAAGTGTAAACAACAAACGTTCCTCCGTATCCGAGTGCTGTTATCGCTAGAATTAACAGTAGTCTTCCGTTCGTAAGCAGCCTGCCCTGATCCCGAAAGCGCACAGTCTTGCCCTTCTGCAGCTCAGATGGAACAAGGATGGCATTCGCGATGAATGCGAGAATACCGATAATGATGATCGTGACAAAAGCCGCTCTCCAGCCGATCTGGCCTCCGATAAATGTACCCAGCGGCACACCCGTTACGGTCGCAACCGTAAGTCCTGTGAACATGGCGGATATGGCACTTGCCCGCTTATCTTCCGTGACGAGATCTGCCGCGATCGTTGATCCTACCGACATGAAGACCCCATGTGTAAATGCAGACAGAACACGGGCGGTCAGCAGAATTGCGATGCCGTCCGCCATGGCGGCTACACTGTTCGCAATAATAAATAGAATCATAATGGATAATAGCAACGCTTTGCGCGGCACACGGGCCGTAAGGGACGTCAGAATCGGTGCCCCGAAGGTGACTCCAAGCGCATACAGTGTCACCGTCAGTCCTGCGGTCGTAACGGATATATTCAGGTCATCAGCAATCATAGGCAGCAGCCCTACACTGATAAACTCGGTTGTTCCAATGGCAAAAGCACGTGCTTCGTTTTCTTTCAAGTGACATGGACTTTTCGCTCCTGTATGATCGTAATCGCCGGCCGGCAAAAGCTATTATGATCCATATGAGTTATAATGAACAGTACGTACTTTAAAGTACTATAGGTACTTTTTAGTGCCTTTTGGAAAGGGATGAGGAACATGACGAAGAAATATAACATTTCTGTGGAAGCAACACTTGAGGTCATCGGTGGTAAGTGGAAGAGCGTCATCCTGTGCCACCTGACTCACGGGAGGAAGCGCACCAGTGATCTCCGCAGGCTCATGCCCAATATTACGCAAAAAATGCTGACCCAGCAGCTTCGCGAGCTTGAGGAGGACGGCATCGTAAACCGCATCAGCTATAACGAGGTCCCGCCACGGGTGGAATATGAGCTGACCCCGTATGGCTGGAGCCTCAAACCGATTCTGGACTCCATGTGCAATTGGGGAGAGCACCATATTATTAAGGAGCATGGCAGTTTGACCGATATGCTGGAGGACAGCATTCTGAACAAGAAGGAAGAGCATTCGGTCAATTAGTATATTCTCGGTTAGAACAGAACACACAAAGAACGCCGGAGCCACTTCGCAGTGGGTGCCCGGCGTTCTTTGTGCATATCTAATATATGATTTGGTCTCTTACAGTGCTTCTACGTCAAAGCCTGCTTGTTTCCACGCTGCTGTACCGCCGTCAATAAAATGAACGTCAGTGAAGCCCATCTGATGCAAGATATAAGCACCTAGAGTAGCTTGTCCGCCTGCACCGCACGTAACAAGGACAGGACGGCTGCGATCAGATAGACGCTCGTCACGAAGCTCGGCTGGCAGCTCAAGGTCTGCACGGATCGGCAGCATGCCAAGAGAGATGTTGACACTGCTCGGAATCAGTCCGCAAGCACCGGCATCAGCGGCATCCTGTACATCGATCACTAGCGTGTTCGGTTTGTCAGCAATCTGCTGCTTCGCTTCCTGGGAGCTAATCCCGGATACATGCTTCAGTGCTTCTTCAATCATATTCTTAAATGTCAAAGCCATTCGTCATACACTCCTTTTTCCGTATGGGGATTGGCACGTTTTAACTTCGCGCCTTGTTTATTCTATCATGCACGATTCAATTATGCGAAATGATTGATTCAATAGGCTTATAAAAAAAGAGACAGGAGTCCTCCACTACCCCTGTCCCTTCCATCATAATGGATTCCACATATATCATCTGTTCACTATACTCTAGTCTTGAATAGCAAGTACACAAAGTAAGGAACCCCGATAATAGATATAACGATACCAACCGGCAGCTCCGCCGGTGCAAAGATAGACTTGCCGATGAGATCGCCGACGACCACCATCGCCATCCCTATAAGCCCGGATACAGGAATAACATGCCGGTGCTTAATCCCAACAAGCCTGCGGGCAATATGCGGTGCAATCAGTCCGACAAAGCCTACGCTTCCTGACACGGCTACACACGCACTCACAATACCAACACTGAACAGGAGCAGCCATAAGCGTTCACGGTGTACACGCACACCGGCTCCCAAGGCACTGAGCTCTTCAAGCTGCATGACATCAAGCACGAGTGATTTACTCCAGATCAGCGGGATTAAAATGATCAGCCATGGCAGCATGGCAAGGATAAACTGCCAGTTCGCATTGTAAATACTGCCTGACAGCCATACTGTGGCCATCTCGAAGTCACTTGGGTTCATTTTGAGCGATACATACAAGGTCAGTGCACCGAACCCTGACGATACCGCGATCCCTACCAAAATGAGCCGCTGCGAATCGAGTCTTCCTTTGTCCATCGTAAACAGCAGGATGAAAGCCGCCGCTATAAGTCCGCCGACAAGTCCGAACAAGGGCATCAGCATGATGGAGCCAAAGCTCGCTCCTGTAATCGTTCCTTGGAACAAGAACATGAACAGCACGACTGCTGAGCCAGCCCCTGCGTTAATACCTAACATCCCGGGGTCAGCTAGCGGATTACGGACGATACCCTGAATAACGGCACCCGCTACCCCAAGACCAAGCCCGAGTAATACGGCAATGACAATTCGGGGCAGCCGGAAATCAAAGATTACCAGATCATGCTCTGGCGTCGGATCAATCCGAAGCAGTGTCTTGATCACCTCAGCTACCGTCATGTCAAAGGTGCCATTCGTTACACTGATATAAGAAGCCGCTAGGATAATGAATAGCGAAACGGTAACAACCGTCCATCGCTTAAAACGAGCGGTTCTAGGCATTGGACTTCCCTCCTCTGGTCTTGATCAGGTAGAGGAAGAATGGTACACCAAATATGGCTGTCACAACGCCAATCGGCGTCTCAAACGGAGCGTTGATAAACCGGCTCATAATATCACACCAAGCCAGGAATATGCCTCCGATTAACGCAGAGCATGGGATGACCCATTTATAATCAATACCGACAATAAACCGGGTAATGTGCGGAATGAGAAGACCGACAAATCCGATCTTACCCGCAAGCGCTACTGAAATTCCTGTCAGAATGACTACGCTGAGAATGGATAATGCCTTGACCCATTTGGTCCGTTGGCCAAGACTGGTAGCCATCTCCTCGCCCATCGACAGAATCGTAATGGACCGTGCCAGACCCATGGCAAGCACGAGGCCGGCAATCGCGAATGGAACAATGAGCTTGATCAGCTCAGGATCCATCTGATGGAGTCTGGCATTGTACCAGAAGCTGACCGTCTGCGATACCTGAAAATAAGTAGCGGCCGCCTCGGACAGTCCACTCAAGAAGGTCCCGATGATCGTTCCGAGAATGGCCATCCTGACCGGTGTCATCCCCCTCGGCAGCAGCCATGCAAGTGAGAACACGATGCCGGCACCGATGGCAGAACCGATCAATGAATAAGCTATGTATCCTAGTGAGGATGTATTAGGAAGCAGAATCATGCAAATTGTGATTACAAATACGGAACCGTCCGATACACCCATTATGGAAGGTGAAGCCAAATAGTTTCTTGTCATCCCCTGCATCAGCGCACCGGAGACAGCTAGAAACGCACCAATTAATAATGCCCCCACGACTCGAGGGAGTCGTGAGGTTAGTATAATCTGGTGATCGATACTGTCCGAGTCGAATTGGAATAAGGCATTCCATACTTCAGACGCGTTAATATCCTTGGCACCATATAGTATCGAGACGAGAATGGTAACAGCTATGATGACCGGAGCGACCAGGCATATGAGCAGCGGATGTACTCGTCTTTTGGATAACATGGATGAATGAAAGCTCGTTTACTTCTTCAGCTCTGCTACAGCAGCTGTCAGGAAGTTTGTTCTGCTCCAAGCAGGTCCGCCTTCAGACAATGGATCAATGATATTGGTATATACATGTCCATCCTTGAACGCATTTGTTTTTTGAATAATCGGGTTGTTCTGGATGTCTTCGAGTGCAGTAAGTTTATCCGCGTTCTCCGCATCTGCAAATTGCAGGAAGACATAGTCAGGATTAATCTCGGCAAACTGCTCAACCGTAATCAGCTCCTGCGCTTTGGCTGCAGCGACTGCATCTGGAACAGTCAAGCCAAGGTCAGAGTATAGCACGGGGTTAAAGAATACGTCCTGCGGGTAAACATACATCTCTCCACCACGAATACGGATCGCCATGACATTCTTGCCTTCAAGCTTCGTACCAAGCTCCGCTTTGGCTGCTTCTGCCTCTGCTTTGTAATCTTCAATGACTTTAGCTGCCTCATCCTGTTTGCCGGACAGTTCACCCATCAGGTTCAGGTTAGCTTCCCAATCCGTTGAGATATGTGACACTTGAATAAGTGGAGCGATCTTTTTCAGCTGTTCTACAACTTCTGGTTTGAATTTGGTTGTTCCCAGAATAACGTCTGGCTTCAAGGAAAGAATCGTTTCGAAGTTAGGCTCTTGCTTCGCTCCGATCGATGTTGCCCCTTCCGTAATCGAAGCGTAACGCTCAGGGAACTCGCCGCCTACTTCGATAGCACCTGTCAGCGGCACATCAAGTACAAGAGCGTCCTCCATCGCTTCCATAGCGCCCGTTACGACGATCTTCTCCACATTTGCTGGAAGAGTATACTCTTCTCCCAGATATGTAACCGTACGTGTCTCGCCTTCACTGTCTGTTTCTGTTGTATCGGTTTCTGTAGTATCCGTTTCGGCAGGCTGCTCAGAAGCAGCTGGAGTTGTCTCTGATGTGCCGCTTGCAGTCTCCGAGTCGTTCGTGTCGCTTGCCTGTCCGCATGCTGCCAGCATGACCAGCATCAGAACGAGCATGGCATAAAAGGAAATCTTTTTCATGAAAATAGGAACCCCTCTCTTATATCTCCATAATTGATAATGATTATCATTATTGAATATTATAAGAGATTTGTAAAGGTATCCATGGACATTTTCCGGTAAAGGCATGGACTGGTTCTATGTTTTTTACCAATACCTAGGAAAATCGGCTGCCTAAGAAGGTTAACTCCTGCTGCTTCTTATATTCAGATGGGGAAACGCCCATCATTTTTTTAAACTTACGGCTGAAATAGAATTCATCCGGGTACCCAACCAAGTGGGCAATATCCCGCAGCTTGAGCTCTGAATCCATCATGAGCTGCTTAGCATGCTCCATCCGCGTCGTTGCAATATACTCGGTTACACTCACTCCATATTGCTTCTTGAACAGTTCACTGTAATATTTCAAGCTGAGTCCCGCCATCCGTCCAAGCCGCTCCAGTGTCAGATTCTCATCATAGTGCTGGTCAATATACTCTTTTGTCTTCTGAAGCGTTGAGTTCGAGTCCTGCACCTCAGCCGTACGGCTCTTTGCAACCCAGTACAGGAATTCCTGAAAAATAATCTGGCTGCGGTAGCGTCCAAGTCCCTCACCGCTGTGCCAATGACCATATATGGACTGACACATCCCTGTGAACCAGCTTGCCTCCTGACTGAGCAGCTCACTGCCTGGTTCCATAATGTAATCATCGACAACGACAAGCGGACCCTTATTGCCCTGTTCCTGGTAGATATCATACTCTATAATCATTAAATCGAGATCCCGGCCGCAGTTGCATGTCATTTCAATACTCGCTTCCGGCACACAGGAGTACACGCAGGGCTTCTCTACTTGATATGAACAGTTGTTCATCGTAAGGGAGCCCTTTCCATCCGTGATCACTAGCAGTCTGCGTGATGCTGTACGGGTTCTCGGAAGGGACCATCTTGATCTGGTACTGACTCTTGCAATATCACGCAGTCTTACCGATGAATAATCAAGCGTCTTGCTTGCCAATTCATGATCTGCGCTATCCATCTTCCATTCATACATGTTGGAATCACCACCTCATAAATGATAATGATTATCAATATCATAAAGAGTATATCAAATTTCAAGACTTTGCAGTGATTTTTTTTGAAATATACGAAAATTCATTTTCATCCGCAGAAAAAAAACGACAACTTCCTCAAAAGTACTCCTGAGAAAAGTTGTCTTGTTGTCCGTTATTCGCTCGCCCAATCCGCAAATCGTAAAGCCCGATTAATCAGTACAGGCAGTATGGAGCTGTGATTCTCGTCCTCGAATTCCTTGAATGCAGCGTGTACGCCATATTCGGATAGAGCGGAGAGCCGTTCTGCCTGCTTCTTGGCATTCTCAATCATCGGGATCTTGAAGCTCCCCTCCCGCTCGCCTACGGCCACCAGAACCCGAACCTTCAGTGACGCAAGCTCTCTGGAATTTAGCGCCTTCGTCCACGTCTCCTCCTGCACTGCAAGATAAGACTCATTCCAATGAATAGAAGGGCTTCCGGCAATGTATGTATGAAAAGTACCCGGTCTCGCAAACAGCATTTGCAGCACGAACAAGCCTCCGAGTGAATGTCCGATGATCATTTGCTTGCTTGCATTCACCGAATAATGCTGCTCGATTTCCGGTTTGAGCTGTTCTTCGATAAAGGACATAAATTCCCTAGCTCCGCCCTGCTCCGGGCGTTCTCTTCCTCCTGGCATTGCAGGCAGCTCTGCTTCGTTAGCCGGCATCGTCAGATCATAGTGTCTGCGCGGCGGAAACGGCGCATCCAGATCATAGCCAATACCGACCACAATCGCTGGAACGACCCCCGTCTTCTCCCGTCTCACCGATTGAATTCGAATCATTTCCGTTGTCATTGCAAAGGTCGCATTGCCATCAAGGGTATAAATGATAGGAAAGCCTTCTGCTGGAGGCTCCTCTACTGGACAATACACACAAATTCGATAGTCATGTCCGTTAAATCGGGATCGCATGATCCATTCTTTCGTTGCAGAAAGTGTGACCTGCTTCGCTGAAGTTGTTGCCATACCTCTCCTCCTCCCTACTTGCCTAGCCATTATAGAGTATTCACCCCGGACAAAACATGGACTTTTTCCGTATCAGACCTCCCCTTTTCAATCTCTGCTCGCTCTATTTAACCCGGCCTGCAGAAGTTGTAAAGAAAAAGCTGCTCAATACCGCCATCGGCAGCATTGAACAGCTCAGTGCTCATGTTACAGTGTCGTGCTATTACTTACGTTCTACGGCATACCAGCCGTCTTCAAACGTAACCGTTGCATCCAGTGCTTCTGCAATGGAACGCAGTGGAACATAGACCATCCCATGCTCCATATAAGGTGCAGAAGGCAAGGTTACCTTCTCTCCATTGACGACAGCTTGTTTAGAGCCCAGCGTATAAGTGGATTGCGCAAGCGTCAGGTCATTCGTCACCACAATCTGATTCGAGCCTTTGGTCCATTTCACATCCGCTTCAAACTGGTCTGCAAAATAACGAAGGGCTACAAATCCGGTACCGTCGTTATTCACCAATCCGTAATACTCGTCTTCCGGATCAAGATAAGTGAACATGCTGGTCATACCGGAGTTCAGCAGCAGCTCATGCACTGGTGCGGATCCTTCAAAATTACGAAGAATTTCGCCTGTCGTTGCTTCACCGTACATCACATCAAGAACGCCACTCGAAGTATCGACCTGATCTGCCTTGACTTCTGTTCCGTAGTTCCAGATCTCAGAGGTATTTACAAGCTTGATTTCACTGACAGGCAGTTCATCCGATGCGGGAATGGCTACCTTCAGCTCCATATCTGATTTGCGGGCATTCAGCTCGCTGTCGAAATAATAATCTACTGTAAGATTCGTATCATCGCCAAATACGGTCTTCAGCTCTGGTGTTTCATTGAACAATTTCTCAACTTCTTGATCATAATCCACAAGGAACTCATCCAGATAACCCGTGATCGCGCCATGAATCATCGCTACCGTCGTATCCTTGGATTCCGGAGACAGGAACTCCGAAGCTCCTTCAAGGGACTCATCTTCCGCTTCGATCGCAACAAACATAACTGAGATGGCATCGTAGAGATTGCCAATGAGCTGCTTCAAGCCTTCTTCATCCTCAGCAATAGAAGTCAGGAACGGACGGATAAGCTCGACCATCTCTGTACCGCTGAGTTCCACATGAAGCTGAGTGAGGTCAAGCTGCTCTCCATTAACTGTCTCTTGTGCCTTTGCAACCGAGATCGTGTCTGGATTAGGCAAATGCTTCACCAAGAAGCTCGCCAATTCCCAGGTTACATCCTCTACCTGCTCATAATATTCTGTCATCTCTGGTGTTTCTATCTCTTCCCCAAGCGAGAAGTAGACCGGCTTCTCTGCACCCTCAATATCAAGAGCAAACCCGGCTTTATCCATGCTGAAGAGGAATGGAATTTCATTATCCAAATAGTATACAGAGCCTGTAACCGAAGCATGATCCATATCTTCCGATTTGGCACTGTCAATATGTACGGAAATGGAGTTCAATAGGTCTATCATTTCCTTATCTTCCGCAGTTGCATTCGCAGACGGTGTAACTTCCAGATCGAGTGTCTGACGGGATTCCATCGGCTGATATAATTTTTCCTTGCTTCCTAGTATGGCTGAATTGACATCAAATCCACCTACTGACTGACAGCCTGTCAATACGACCAGCATCAGAATGAGCGGCGCAGCAAGCCATTTGAAAGATTTACGATTAATAATATTGCTCTCCCCCTTAAACGTTATGGACGTACTCCTTCATACTATATTTAGAGGGAAAATATGTAAACCTATTTTTTTAAAAAAACTGCCTATATATCCTTGTGTATCAATTGTTGAGAAATGATGACAATAGTCGACAATCTATCATATTCCTCTGTTTTTTCATGAAAATATTAATATTTTCGGCATGATGTAATAAAGATTCTATTGCAACTTTATGTAGAACGCCGGCGTCAGTAGAAGTATTAAATTAAATCAAAAGGAGTCGTTATACAGATGAAAAAAAGCCGAATTATCCTCTATGCAGCAAGCGCCGCAGTGTTACTATGGATCACTGGATGTAGTCAAGCAGAGACGGAGACTTCGACTCCTGATCTTCCCGACCCTGTTAATGCGACAGAAACAGCGCCAAAAACTGTTCCAGCAGAGCAGCCGGAGGCTGAAGAACAAACGATTATATTTGAAAGGTCCGCCCCCTCTGATCCCACTAAATTTCAAGAAGGTGTCTCTATAGATATGGCAAATTATGTACAGGATTTTTTTACATTGGACATGGCGGAGACCATCCAGCGCAATATGGAAGCGATCGTCAGCAATGATTCAGAAGGCTTCTCAGAAGGAATGTCCGAGGATGCAATGGAACAAAATCTGAATTTATTAGCCTATCTGCACACGGATGGAGAAGCGATTGAGTTCCAATCTGTTGATTCAATCACTTATTTGGAGAAGGAGAAAAGAATCCAAATTGCAGTAAGCTATGCCATTCAGATGAAAGAAGAAGTCACCTATGGATCTTTTGAATATACATTGATTCCGGAGAAGGGGACAGAAGAGGACAGGTGGATCATCGCTACCATGGACTAGAAAGTAGATCCAATGCGAACAAGCGAACCCCCATCAGCAAGATGAGGGTTCACAACAAAAGAATGAACTGGAAGGCTTTATTTTATTCCTTATTGAAAATGAGGGCTGTCTTCGTTTCGTTGATAAAGGCCGTATCCGCATTCAGCTGATCGGATATGAAGCGGACAGGAACAAACAAGCTGCCATGCTGCTGCATCAGCGGTACATCATACCGTTCAATCCTACCATTCACATCCACCTGCCTGCTTCCCTCTGCCCAGCGAATCGTTGTGTCTCCAACCTGGATCGTCACTTCACTAAGATCTTGATTCCACTCCACATCAGCTCCCAGCTGTTCTGCTGCAAACCGAAGTGGTACATAGGTGCGATTATCGCTTATATACGGAGCACTTTCCAAAGAAAACTCCATGCTGCCGGCATAGGCTGTGCTTGATCCAATGATTAAGCGCTGCAGCTCGCCTTGGGATCGTTTGTCTCTGTCATTGGCCGTTATTTTCTCAAAAATATCTAATGTGTCGCTTCCTTCGCTTAAGTCCAGATAGTTGTCAGCGAGTCCCAAAGAATAGTATTCCAGCACGTTTCCAACCCGGTTTGCCGGATAATAGATAAAGTCATGCTCTGCAAGGGGTGAAATATCCCATATTCGATTGCCTGACAGCTGCAGCTCGCTGAGCTCTGCCAAATCCGCCAGAGGTGCCAGATCATAGATCTGGTTATTTGCCAGCTGGATGGACCTTAAGTTCTTCAGACTTGCAAGTGGCGCTATATCGGTGATTTCATTATTGTTCATACTGATTCCCTCAAGTGTTTCTGTCAGATGCTCAAGAGGGGACAAGTCCTCGATCTCATTATTGTCCAGCTGAATATACCGAAGGGCCGGAAGCTCAGCCAGCACCGAAATATCTGTAATTCCATTGTCGGTTGCTTCCAGCCAGCTTAATGCCTTGGCTTCTTCCAGCGCATCCAGACGGTCTATCGGATTGCCGCTGATCAGAAGGGTATGTAACCGAGGAAAGTTGCTGACGACCTCGATGGATGCAACTCCATTATTGCTTATGTACAGTCTTCCCAAATCCGTAAGCTCTGCTAATTCCTCAATTGAAGTAATATAGTTACTCCTTACATCGACTTCCCGCAAGGTCTTTATTTTGCTTATAGGTGCAAGATCAGATATTTCATTGCCGGACAGCCTCAGATGGGTCATATTTACCGCGTGCTCTAGTCCAGCCAGACTCTTAATTCCCAAGCTCCGCAGATCAACGACCTTCAAGGAAGCCAAATCTTCTGTCGTGAGCGGCTCATCAACCGGCTTATTAAGTATTGACTTCAGTCCATAGGATAGTGCCTCATCTTCAATAAATACCTCTTCGGTGTACGCTGCAGCAAAGGAGGCCTGAAAGGCAACACCCATACTGATGATTATGAAAACAAGCATTATGGCTATGTATTTCCTCACTACGCATATTCCTCCCCCTGTTTGCTTAAACTGAAAGCCAGTATCCTAACTATATGGACGCTTAGCGTAATGAAATGTTTCGATTTATTATCTCTGTTACATATACCCAATTTCAAGGGGAAAGGAACAACATATGATAAATTCATCCAGAAAAGCACTTCTGTTCCGAACAATCACAATCCTGCTTATTGTTATGATTTTATTTTCGATGATAAATATAGGGACCGGCTTGGGGTCTAGTCTCTCTGCAGCGGCTGTTTCCCACAGTCCAAACGAGAAAAATACGTCTCTTCCGGAGACCAAACGATTTCACTTCTATGCCACGGACGGTACTCTCAAGCTCCCTGATGAGACATCTGTATACGTGTGGGGATATAGTGAGCAACAAGCAAAGGGGACTGCCGGATATCCTGCCCCTACCCTCACCGTTAATGAAGGAGATCTGGTAGAAGTTACTTTGACCAATCTGGGCACCTCCCAGAAGGGGATTAAGCAGGTCGGGCATACGATTCATTTTCATGGACTCGATACGGATCAGGCGAACGACGGTGTGCCGCACACCTCCAAGGATTTGCTTGTGGGAGACAGCTATACCTATAGATTCAAGGCCGATCATGCAGGAACCTACTTCTATCACTGTCATGTCGATACGATTGAGCATCTGCAGATGGGAATGACCGGGGCTTTTATTGTCAAAGCAAAGGACGGAGCTAATGAGGCTTGGACCAGTGGTCCGAAATACGACAAAGAATATACTTTCGTATTGAACGAGATTGATCCGGTATGGCACAAGGCCGTGCAGGAGGGCAAGAAGTATGATCGTACTGACTTCAAGCCTACCTATTTTACGATTAACGGCAAGGCCTATCCTGACACCGAGAAGGACCCAGGTACGCTCATTACAGGCAAGATCGGGGAGAAGGTACTCGTCCGCATCATCAATTCCGGATACCGGCCTCATGCCATGCATCTGCATGGGCATCATTTTGAAGTGATCGCATCTGACGGCAGGCCGCTGCCTGCCCCGCTTGAGAAGGACACGGTAAATATCGGGCCCGGTGAGCGCTACGACCTGTTAATTACATTCATCCAGGAAGGGGCCTACCCCTTCCACAGCCATAACATTGTCGACAATACGAACAATGGTGTCTATCCTGGCGGCATGCATACGATGGTCATGATCGGTGATCAAGGACCGGCATCAGAACATGAAGGGCATGGACAGCATGGTGAGGCCGGGAGACAAACAGAAAATGAACATCATCGCAGCATAACAGGAACAGCTGGTGCTCCTGTCTCCCCCTTGGAAGAGTCCCGGGAAGGAGCTATGGTAGCAATCAGTCACATGAAATATTCTGTGAAAGAGCTTCGAATTAAAGCCGGAACTACCGTCACCTGGGAGAACCAGGATCCTGTCTTTCATACGGTTACGGATATAGGAGGCGCCTTCGACAGCCGTCATCTCGGACCTGGGGAGGAGTTCAGTCACACTTTTCATGAGAAAGGGACCTATAACTATTATTGTGCTACGCATCCGAGTATGGAAGCCAGCGTCATTGTAGAGTAAGGAATACAGGACCCACTTCAATAAAAAACACCCTCTCGCCTTGTAGCGAAAGGGTGTTTGGTGCTTAGCTTACGCGTTGCTTTGCTCAGACTTCCCTTCATCCTCGCCAGCCTTGCCGCCGGTCTTCTCGAATTGGTCCGGTTCATCATCACGGATCGCTTTATCTTCTTCATTGTTTTGTGTATCTTTATTAACCATGATGCAGCCCTCTTTTCTGTAAAGTTGTACGTATGCTCATTATTAACCCTTTACAGCAAATTGAACCTGGCACTCGATTCACTGTGAGTATCCTTCATCAAATAGTTCCTCACTTTAATCAGTAAACAATTTCCTATACACTGGCTATAGTAATCTATAGAGAAATGTGGTGACTTGTCATATGTTCACAATCATGCTCATCGAGGATGATCTGACCTTGTTTCAAGAAATAAAGGACCGTTTATCGCAGTGGTCTTATGATACATACGGTGTACGCAATTTTGATAAAGTCATGCAGGAGTTTGCGGAGATCCAGCCCGATCTAGTCATCATCGACATCCAGCTTCCCAAGTTCGACGGGTTTCATTGGTGCCGTATGATTCGGGCCCACTCCAACGTGCCCATCATCTTTCTGTCATCCCGTGACCACCCGACGGATATGGTGATGTCCATGCAGCTCGGAGCTGACGACTTCATTCAGAAGCCGTTTCATTTCGATGTCCTGATCGCCAAGATCCAGGCCACGCTCCGCCGTGTCTACAATTACAATACAGAGCCAACCCAGCTTAAGACCTGGAGAGGAGCAGCCATAGAATATGTGAAGAACATCATTTCAAACGATCAAGGCACAGCAGAGCTCACGAAAAATGAGATGTTCATCCTCAAGATGCTGATTGAGCAGAAGAACCAAATCATCAGCAGAGAGGACCTCATCAAAAGTCTGTGGGATAATGAGCATTTTGTGAGCGACAATACGCTCACCGTCAATGTGAACCGGCTGCGGAAGAAGCTCGAAACGATCGGCCTAGGTGCTTATATTGAAACCAAGGTCGGACAGGGTTACATGGCTACGGAAGAGGCTGCCCCATGATTCGGGGGTTTCTTATTGAACGGCGCAGCTGGCTGCTGCTGATCCTCGTCCTGCAGCTGCTGACGCTGTTCGTCGCCTATATCGATACCTCTGTTCCACTGCTGCCCATTCTGTATATTACACTGCTGTCTTCCATGCTCTGTATTTTGTTCTTCTTTATTCGGTATCATAAGGAAACCAAGTTCTTCAAACAGTTGAAGGCCTGGAATCACACCTATGATCTTACAGCCTTCAAGAACGCCGATAGTCCCTTCGAGCAGATTGTGGAGGATGCAGTGACGATGCAGACCCAGCACTATAAAAAAGAAGCATCCGGCCGCCTTCTGCTCCTCGAGCAGGAGAAGGATGAACTGCTCTCGTGGATTCACGAAGTCAAGACACCCCTGACGGCGATGCGGCTCATGATTGACCGTTTGCCTGATGATGCGCTCAAGAGCCAGCTCCAGTTCGAATGGCTGCGGATTCACCATCTGCTCGATCAGCAGCTGCATCAGAAGCGGATTCCTTTTATCGAGAATGATCTGTATATTGAGGAGACCTCGCTTGAACCGATCATCTACAAGGAGATTCGGGACTTGAAATCTTGGTGTATCCAAAAAGGAATCGGCTTTGACGTATCGCTGGAAGCGCCTCAGGTGCTCACAGATGCAAAATGGCTCGGCTTCATCCTCCGGCAGATCCTGACCAATGCCGTCAAATACAGTGAGGCTTCGGATATTATCGTAGAGAGCCGGAAGGAGAACGGACATGTTATTCTGACCATTCAGGATTTTGGCCGCGGTATTGATCCGAAGGATCTGCCCCGCATTTTTGATCGGGGATTCACCTCAACAACCCGGCATCAGGAAAGCGCGGCTACGGGAATGGGGCTGTATTTGGCACAGAAATCGGCTGATTCCCTTCGGATTCATATTGAGGTTCAGTCTGCTGTGGGGCATGGCACGGCCTTCTATCTTACCTTTCCTGTTCCTAATGATTTCGATCATCTTGCAGGCATGTGACAACATTGTCACATGCTTTTGTGCTTTGTTCGCTGAATCGAAGGAGAATTCGGCGTGAGCGAGGTAAGATGGATTCATAAAGAACATAAGGAGTGAAACCCGTGGTTATATTGGAAGCAAATAAGATCCACAAAATATACGGCAACAAATTTAATAAGCAGGAAGTGCTGAAGGGGATCGATCTGAAGGTAAACAAAGGAGAGTTTGTCAGCATCATGGGCGCCTCGGGCTCCGGCAAGACCACCCTGTTGAATGTGCTGTCCTCCATCGACAAGCTGAGCGAGGGAACCATCGAGATTGAGGGCAAAGAATTTACAGGCATGAAGGAGAAGGATCTCGCTGAGTTCCGCAAGAACCACCTCGGTTTTATTTTTCAGGAATATAATCTGCTCGACACACTGACGGTTAAGGAAAATGTACTCCTTCCGCTATCCATTAAGAACGTATCCAAACGGGCTGCGCTGGAGAAATTCAAGGCGGTTGCATCCGAGCTTGGCATTTACGAGCTGGCGGATAAGTACCCGAGTGAAATTTCAGGCGGACAGAAGCAGCGGACCTCTGCTGCCAGAGCGTTCATCCATGATCCAGGCATTATTTTTGCAGATGAGCCGACAGGGGCGCTCGATTCGAAGTCTGCCTCCGATCTGCTGAATAAGCTCAGTGACATGAACGAGAAGCATGCGGCAACGATCATTATGGTTACGCATGACCCCGTAGCGGCAAGCTACTGCAGCCGGGTCATCTTCATCAAGGACGGACAGATATACTCGCAGCTGAATAAGGGCGAGCAGCCAAGATCCTCCTTCCTGAGCGATATTATGAAAACCCAAGGCGTGCTGGGCGGTGTTCAAGCGTGAATCTGAATACGATTATTTTTCGAAACCTGAAGAAGAACATACGCAATTACTATCTTTATGTATTTGCTCTTATCTTCAGTGTCGGCTTGTACTTCTCATTCGTAACGCTGCAATACGATCCGTCCATGGATGAAGCGAAGGGTACGGTCAAAGGGGCTGCGGCACTTGGGGCAGCTTCCGTTCTACTCGTTGCGATTGTCGCCGTCTTCCTGCTCTATGCCAACACGATCTTCATTAAACGCCGGAGCAAGGAGATCGGACTGTTCCAGCTGATTGGTCTGACGAAAGGCCGCATCTTCCGGATCCTGACGGCGGAGAACCTGATTCTGTATTTTGGCTCCATGGTTATCGGTATTGCGGCAGGCTTCGCCGCTTCGCGGCTTATTCTCATGATTCTGTTCAAAATACTTGGTGTGGATGAGCTGGCAGCCCTTCGCTTCTCACCGGAAGCTCTCACGCAGACCGTCATTGTGTTTGCACTCATCTATGTGCTGATTATGATCATGAACTATCTGTTCATTGTCAGACAGAGCATACTCTCCCTGTTCCGTGTCGTATCCACCGCACAGCAGCGGGTGAGTAAGATGTCACTGTTCGAAATATTACTCGGCGTTCTTGGGATCGCTCTGATTCTGGGCGGTTATTATGTTTCCACTCAATTATTCGGAGGACGCTTTACGGAAATGGAAGATCTGATGTGGGCCATGATCTTTATTTTGGCGTCCGTCATCATCGGTACTTATCTCTTCTATAAGGGCTCGGTCAGTTTCATATTCAACGCGATCCGCAAGAGCAAGAATGGATATTTGTCCATTGGCGAGGTGCTGTCGCTCTCATCCATTATGTTCCGGATGAAATCGAATGCTATGCTCCTCACCGTCATCACGACCGTCTCGGCGCTCGCGATCGGCCTGCTGTCACTCAGCTATATCTCTTATTATTCTGCTGAATCGAGTGCGAAGAGCAGTGTACCGCATGACTTCTCCTTTGCAGAGGAGCAAGTCAAAGAAGATTTCATATCCGAGCTGGATTCACACCTGATCGCCTATGAAGTCATTCACAGACAGCCGATTGAAGCTGAGGTGGATGCAAGTAAACTCATGTCTAATAATACATTTGCCGATGAAACGATTCACACGCCTGTGCTCAGCGAAACGATGGTTGAAGGTATCGAGCTTGAACCTGGTGAGGCTGTATTCATGGGATACGATGATGCTTTATCAGGCTTCATGACGATTGCGGAGACAGGTGAATTTAATTTTATTGGACACAGCGGAGTTGATATTCATCAGAATCTGATCGGAAGCAAGGAGGAAGCTGTGCTGTCCTACTATTATGGCGGCGGATTTCCTACTGTTATTGTAGACGAGTCTGTGTATCAGCAGCTGCGCCAAGATAGGAATCCGGAGCTTCAAACAGAAGACCGTGCCGACTATTACGGGATTCAGCTCAAGGACCGTTCACAGGTCGAAGAAGCACATCAAATATATAAAGAGATGAATCTCGGCGTGCCAAGCTTCGCTCAATATGATTTTGAATTGAATCAACGTAATAACATGGGACTCATCATGTTTATCGTCGGCTTCCTCGGCCTTACGTTCCTGATTACCTCCGGCTGTATTCTGTACTTCAAACAGATGGATGAAAGTGAAGAGGAGCGGCCTAATTATACGATTCTGCGCAAGCTGGGCTTTACAGAGAGCAACCTGATGCGCGGCATTCGGTTCAAGCAGCTGTTCAACTTCGGCATTCCGCTCATTGTCGGTCTGTGCCACAGCTACTTCGCTGTCAAGTCAGGCTGGTTCCTCTTCGGCACCGAGCTCATGGCGCCGATGCTGATCGTGATGATTCTGTACACCGTGCTCTACTCGATCTTTGGCATCCTGTCAGTCAACTACTACAAACGGGTAATCAAAAGCTCGCTGTGAGCTGAGCAAAGCCTGAACACTCCCCTTGCATTAAGCAAGATACCATTCGCGATCGCAAGAACAAACGGTGCTGATATAAAAAATACTCCCTGCCAAATAAGGCGGGGAGTATTTCTAATATGCGAATGCGAATCACTTAAGAGGATTTATTTAAAATTTTGAGCTCTGAATTCTGCATTGCGGCTTCTTTTCTGCCCACCAGTGCATAATAAAGAACAAATCCAACGATCATCAGTGCCGCCATTGCCATGTACATGCCGTTGTAGCCGATGACCGGTGTAAGGAACCCGAGAATAAAAGGCCCTACGCCGATTCCCACATCAACAAAGATATAAAAGGTCGAGGTAGCCAGTCCCATCCGGTGAACGGGAGATCTCTTCACGGCGAGCGCCTGAGCGCTGGCCTGCGTTGTTCCGTAGCCAAGCCCGACGAAGACGGCGGAGAGCAGCAGCAACGGACCGCTGTGCACCTGACTCAGTATCGCAAGTCCAAGGGCAAACAGTACAATAGCCGGGTACATGACCACGTTGATTCCATGCTTATCGAACCACTTTCCTGTGAAGGGTCTGGTTAGTATGACAACAATCGCATAGACGATGAAGAAGAAGCTTGCGACCTCTACCAGATTTATTTTTTCCGCAAACAAGGTGAGGTACGTAAGAATGCTGGAATATCCAAACGCCATGACGAAGCTGATGATGGAGATCGGAATGGCCTTCGGTTCAACCAGATTGGATATCTTGAAGCCCTTTAGATCCTTCTGTTGTTCTGCAGTCAGTGTAAGCTTCGGAACCTTCATCAAGAAAGAGGAAGCCAAGGATAATACGCCAAGAACCGCGCATAAAATAAAGTTTAACGTGATGCTGCCGTGTTCTTTGACCAGCAATCCGATAAACGGACCGATGGCAGAAGCAATAATGATGCTGACACCGTAATATCCGGTCCCTTCTCCTCTTCTGGAATGAGGGATGAGGCTGGCCGAGATGGTTCCTGTCGCAGTAGAGGCTAGCGCAAAGGCAATCCCATGCAGCAGACGGACGATCAGAAGCACTCCCAGATTAGGGGTGACGAAATAAAGAAAGGTCAGGATGACAAAAGAAATCAGCCCGGTCAAGAGCATCCGTCTCCGTCCCACCTTCTCAATTGTGCTGCCTCCAACCAGCCGGCCGATCAATGCACCGATCACAAAAATACTGGATGCGAATGCACCCATGCTCTCCGATGCCCCAAACTCATTGATCGCGTAAGATGGCATGATCACGACAAGCAAATAGAAGCATAAAAATAATAAAAAGTTCACACCGAAGACAATGAAGAAATCCTTTGTCCATAATCGGTCCTTTGAAATTGTCTGTTCCATTGCATATTCCCCTTTCTATACATCACAAAAAAGGACCACCCTGCATTGGTGCAAGTCTGGTTCTTTGCAGCAAAAAGCTTTATTGAGCTTAATTAGTCAAAAAAAGACCGTGTTCTTTTCACTATTAGTTACCCTAGGTAACTATATCGCACTATTATTATAATGTACTTTTTTACATATGTCCAGGTGCGTATGAGGCGTACCAAAAAAAGGGCTCCTTAACCCATAAGGTAAAGGAGTCCTTCAAAATCATGATCGTTTCGGAATGCGACAGCTCTGCTGTAGATAT
Source organism: Paenibacillus sp. TCA20 (assembly GCF_000732325.1). GTDB lineage: Bacteria > Bacillota > Bacilli > Paenibacillales > Paenibacillaceae > Paenibacillus > Paenibacillus urinalis. The sequence continues at coordinate 165,481 of NZ_BBIW01000008.1, read as the reverse complement.
AATCGCAACTATACAGACTAAATACTATCCACGCTGGCCGAGTATGGCCAGGGAGAGCGCTGCATCAACGACCGCTTCCGGCTGATGAATATGAATGTCTTGCTCACTGTCCTGAACCGTTAGCGGTATCGTGCAATTCGTCAGTTCAAACAGTGCCTGCTGGCTGTCCTTCCACTCTTCCGTTTGCTTGCCTGCCGTCAGCACGATGACCGGCATGGAGGGCCGAAGCGGAGCCGCACTATACAGCTGCCGAACACTCTCACGAGCACACCCAAGCTCAATCTCAGGATCAGCGACTGAAAATGTACTGCGGCGATATCCTGAAGCTATAGCCTCGATGTTCATGCCCTCATGAATCGAATCGACGAGCAGCAATCCAGACACTTCATCCGGATACATGGAAGCAAACAGCCGTATGGTCATTCCGCCGAACGAGGTCCCGACAAGAACATAGGGAGGCTTCAACTGCTTAACAGCCAATAGGGTTCGCAGATCCTCCACATCCTCTCGGCAGGTCTGCTGCTTCTCCTCTCCTCTGCTCCAGCCGAATCCTGCACGATCATAGGAGAGCACTACTGCATGCCTCGACAGCTCAGGCTGTATCCGCGACCAGTCCTGTGAGCAGCCGCCTCTACCTGCTTCCAGAATAATCGTCTGATCGCCTGATCCGGTTATCAGCGTGTGAAGCTGGCGATCCCCCACCGGAACAAGCTCTCCAGGCGGCGTGACGAAACGGTTCTCATCATCGGACAGCATGAATGGGTTCAGCATATAAGGAAATTCTGTAACGACAGCACAGGTATCTAAATTTATATATTTATCCGTTAAAGGAGTAGAAGTCATATCAACACACCTCTCTTATTTATCGCAAACAGCGTAGCTGCATCTAAATACGATAATAAAGGGAAATGCTTCTGTGAAAAATAGAAGGTATGTGGGCGATTTTTTCTTATTTTTTGAGGATGTAGGCTTGTCGGGTATTCACATGGGGACTTCTCAGGGTAAAGAATATCAAAATGATAACCAAGGAAGGAACAACGATATGAAGCAGGCGATGATTATTATTAACCCTTCTTCAGGTAAGGAAGAGGCTCTTGCCTATCTGAGAGATGTACAGGAGGTCTTGGAGGAACAGGGCTACCAGACGTCCGTAAACGAAACAGCGAAGGAGCATGATGCGACAGCATTCTGCATTTCCGCCTGTGAGGATTGCTATGATCTGGTTGTATCCATCGGAGGAGACGGTACCTTGCACGAGACGCTGAATGGCTACATGGATCAAGCGCACAGACCCAAGCTTGGCATTGTTCCTCTCGGCACTGTTAACGATTTTGCCAGAGCACTTCATATTCCGCTTGATCCGGCTGAGGCGATTCGTACGCTCCGTTCTACCCGCTTGAAGCCAATTGATATCGGATTAATCAATGATCGGATCTTTGCAAATGTCATTGCGGTCGGCATGCTGGCCGAAGTATTGGCTGAGGTGAGCTCTGAGCAAAAATCGAAGCTCGGCGCGTTCGCTTATTACAAAGAAGGCATCAAACGCCTCGTGAACAGCCCGTCCAATCATCTGATTATCGAGCATGATGATGAAACATGGGTAGGTGAATCCCCCTTGTTCGTGGCTGCATTAACGAACTCTGTCGCCGGATTTGAGAAGATGGTGCCTTCGGCCTCCGTGGACGACGGACTGATTCACTGTTTCATCATCAAGGATATAAATGTCTTTAACACACTTACTGTTGGAACGTCGCTCTTACTCGGGAATTTAAAGGATCATTCCGACGTGGTTTATTTTACAGCGAAGGAAGTCCGTGTTCGATCTGAGGAGTCATTGTCTACCAATATTGATGGAGAAGCTGGTCCTTCTCTGCCCCTCCATTTGCGTATATTATCCCGTCATATTGATGTGATCGTTCCAGAGGAAGATTAGATTTTATACATGAATCCATTTTCTAAGCGGATAAACACTGTTTCTCCCCGATTTCTTGGCGGTATACAGCGCTTTATCTGCTTCCCTCATGAGGGACTGAGCGGAATGCTCTCCTTCGCCAGGGACGATACCGGCATGCGCTACACCAAAGCTGGAGGTTACCCTAACTTCTTGGTCCTCAACAATCATCTGGCGTCCAGCTATATTTTTACGAATCGATTCCGCAAGCTCACACGCCTCCGTCAGGGAGGTGTCCGGAAGCCAGAGAATAAATTCATCCCCGCCATACCGGCCTGCAAATCCTGCACCGCTGAGTGTCGAATGAATGGCATCTGCCACATGGGTCAGCACGATATCCCCTGCCTCATGACCGTACGTATCATTAACTTCTTTGAACAGATCGATGTCGAACATGATCACGGAGAGCCTTCCCCCATGCTCGGTGTACTCACGAATGACCCTATCCGATTCTCTCAGTAGTGCGGTTTTGTTTAGGAGTTGGGTCAGACCGTCCGTATCAGCCAGCTCCTTGAGCTGTTCTTGCATCAGGATGCGCTCTGTGATGTTGGCAAAGGTGATGATGCGGCCGATCGGCATCCCTTGCTTCATCATCGGTGTAAATCTGACGTGAAAATGCTGATTCACTCCATTTATTTTGAGCTTATAGTCAAACTCCAGCCCACGGCAAACCAGCTCCGCAAGCTCAGGATAATCCTGAAGTGCAGCCGATGCCGAGCGGCCTATAACCCCCTTGGTCATTCTTGGAAACACAGTCAGCACTGTTTGGTTGTAATCAACAATGATGTCCTTGTCATCCAATACGACGACTCCTTCCCTCATATGCTCGAATACCATCTCTCTCGCCAGAGGTACGGCGCTGAACATCTGAAACCGGAACAGGGCGATGCTGTGAAATATAAAGGACAGACTAATAAAAACAGGCCCCAGATCGATCCCGTAAGGACTCATACCCGCCAAGTACAAAAAGGCGCCGATAATCGGCACAAGATTCCCAACCGCCATCGTAAGAAGCTGCCTCCGAAAGGCGGGCGCTGCCTTGCCCCATTGTACAAGCAGGATAGCGGCACTCGCGATGATGCATCCGTACAGATAAACCGAGTGCACCGCGAACCACGGTCCATAAGTCAGCTCCACGATCGGAAATGGAGCGTTCTCCCGGAGTGACACGGAGGTGTAGTAGAGATGATGCAGCTCGTTCGTGCTTTGGATGAGTGTCGTCGTCACTGGGATGGCAAAAAGGATATAATAAACCCATTTTTTTATAGCCACACCGACGTATTGTGTGCACATGAGCAGCATGAATGCAGGAATAAGCGGAAGCGGAATGTATTCGACGGTGATCCAGAACTTGATCTGCATCAGTGTCGAGCTGGTCAGTTCCGCCGCATAGGCAAATGAAAAAAAGGATGCCATTAATGTCATCCAGACATAGTACATCCCGCCAGGTGCACTCTTAAGCCTCAGCAGTCCGTATACACATAAAATTACACTAATACTGCCGCCAGCCATGATCATGAATACCGGTAAGCGCAGCTCTTCTGCCATCTTCATCTACTCCATGATTACTTTTATCGTTTTATGCTAAACCCTCATTAAATTATAAAGCAGGTTGTTCCCGTTCTCTAGCCATAATTCTACATAAAACGACTTTAATCTACTATATCACGATAGGAATAATTGTGATTATTTATTTTCACTTTTTTGGATCCTTTAACGCAAAAAAAAGATCCTCAGTCCCTACGCTTAAGGTAAGGCTTGAAGATCTCCTTTTTATGATCAAGCACGTATCATGATATCACTTGATTTATGCTCCACCATTCGCTTCCCACGCAGCAATCTCTTCCCGCACCCGAGGGGCCACCTTCGTGCCAAGCAGCTCGATCGCTGTCATGACCTCCTCATGCGGCATTGTGCCAAGGGGAACGTGCAGCATAAACCGAGTAATGCCGACATTTTTCCGCAAATATATAATCTTCTCACTCACCGTGTCCGGGTCACCTACATACAGCGCCCCTTCAAGACTGCGGGCTGCATCATAGCTCTGGCGCGAGTAGCTCGGCCAGCCCCGTTCCCGTCCGATGACATTCATACTCTGCTGGGTCGGGAGGAAGAACTTCTCTACCGCCGTCTCTTGATCCGCTGCAATAAAGCCATGGGAGTGAGAAGCCACTGGAAGCTTGGAAGCATCATGCCCTGCATGGGCAGCTGCCTTCTTATACAGCTGAACCAGCGGTGCAAACTGTGCCGGTCTTCCTCCAATAATCGCAAGCACGAGCGGAAGCCCCAGCAGCCCGGCCCGGATGACCGATTCCTGATTCCCGCCACTGCCAATCCATACCGGAAGAGGGTACTGAACCGGTCTTGGGTAAACACCAAGATTGTGGATTGCCGGACGATGAGTTCCCTGCCAGGTTACCTTCTCCGATGCGGTTAATTTGAGCAGCAAATCGAGCTTCTCATCAAACAGGGTGTCATAGTCATTCAGATCATAGCCAAACAGGGGGAAGGACTCGATAAAAGACCCTCTGCCCGCCATAATCTCCGCGCGTCCGTTCGATATGCCATCCAGGGTCGCAAAGTCTTGGAACACACGTACCGGATCAGCGGATGACAGCACGGATACGGCGCTCGTAAGCCGAATTCGCTGGGTCTGCGGTGCGGCTGCTGCCAGAACGACTGCAGGATTGGATGCGGCATAATCCTTTCGATGATGCTCCCCCACTCCATAGACATCAAGTCCCACCTGATCGGCAAGAATAATCTCTTCCACCACTTCGCGCAGACGCTGCGCGTGACTCATCACCTCACCGGTATGCACATCGGGTGATGTCTCTGCAAAAGTACTGATTCCTATCTCCATTCGATGACTCCTCCTGCTTTATATTAATTAATTTTTGTAAGTTAATAACTTTAATGCACTATCTATATTCTGAGGTCGAATGGCTGATTTATCAAGTACTATTTTATCCGAATATCTACCCTTGCTCCTGGCGGTACAGCTCGCGGCTCTTGTACCCTTTTCCGAGAATCATCTTCATCTCTTCACGCCGTTTCTCCCTCGTTGCTTCCTGCTTGGCACTATATACGTAGCGCGCCCAGTCCTTCTGATATCCAGGTGTAAGGGTATAATAGAAGGCGAGCAGCTCCGGCTCGTTCTGCAAATCCTGCTCCACATTTGGGATCATGGCGACATAATCGTCTACTCTCTGGCTTGCCTTGGAGGACTCCTTGCTCTTCCGCTGTTCCTTCTTCAGCCCTACCACGGTAAATACGTCATCCATACCCACCATGCGGGCAAATTTAATACTGCTTGTCCCTACATAGCCGTCTTCGTCTGCCCCTATTCCTCCCAAGATCTCATCACGGTGAATGTAGGTAGCGTAAACCTTGTTGCCCTTTTTGGGATAAGCAAAATACAGGTAACCCTTCTCTTCCAGCAGATCCTCTTCGATCACCCTAATCACCTGTGACTTCATCTGCTCCATATCTAGCACAAAGGCAAAGATCAGATCATATTTACTCTCTGCCAGCTCATGATCGTAGTCTCCGAGCTCTGCAAAATAATCGATGTCAGCAGGCAAATTCAGCACGGCCTTGCGGGTAAAGTTATGTAAATTCAGCTTTTGTACAATGGTCTTTGTCATCTTATCACCTGTCCATTCATATATTCTGTGAAAAAAGAGGAAGCTAGAGCTTTCATTAGAGATTATAGCGAACGAATGATATAAACACGAGGAAACGGAATCGATGTATAGTTCGTGTGTCCTGCTCTTATGAAAAAATCGGTGCATAAACGCTTTAAACGTCTATACACCGATTCGTGTGCAAGTCAGTATTCAAATACGGCAATTATTTTGTTTTGAAGCTCAGGAAACCATCATCCACTGGAAGCGTTGTTCCGTTAATGGCAGAAGCAGCATCGGTAAACAGGAAGGTTACAGCGCTTGCTACTTTTTCCGGTTCAATCAGCTCACCGCGCATATGCTGCTCGGCCAGGAATTTCTTCGCTGCTTCATCTTCCCCAAGAATCGGCGTATTAATAAAGCCAGGAGCAACACCCACTACACGGATCCCATGCTCTGCCAGCTCAAGTGCACCAGATTTGGACATCATCACAACAGCCGCTTTGGCTGCGTTATAGTTGAAGCTGCCGACAGCAGCAATGGTTCCGTAGATGGAAGCTGTATTCACGATGGTACCTTTGACGCCAAGCTCAACCATTTTCTTAGCTCCATAATACATACCGTAATATACGCTGTGCTGGTCAACATCAATTACACGGTGATAGGACGCCGGGTCCATCTCAAGGAACGGTTTAACCAGTCCAATACCCGCATTGTTGAAAATACCGCTGAAGGTTCCGAATTTCTCAGCTGTAAAGTCGATCAACGCTTTGATCTCATCGCCATTGGACACGTCTACTTTGTACGCAGCCGCTGTACCGCCCTGCGCTTCAATCTCGGATACGACTTGCTTGGCACCTTCTTCATTATAATCAGCTACAACAATCGTTGCCCCTTTGGCCGACAACTGCAAGGAAGCTTCTCTGCCGATACCGCTTGCTCCACCTGTAACGACAATAACTTTTCCGTTCAATTCAGACATGATTCAGGACTCCTTTGTATATAAAAGTAAGTATGTTGAAGTGAGTTACTAACTAATTGTTATTATACTCCTCTGTCACAGTTTTGTCAAATATAGTCGAACTTTGTTGGTTCGAGCTTAAGACGAACTGCAGCCAGACAACCACATTTTTATATATTTGCCTAAGAAGCTCTTAAATATGAGGATTTATGCCATACGTCGAATAGCCCAGCAAAAAAAGAACAGACGAACTTATCGTTCGCCTGCCCTTATTGTGTTATTCCTGCTTGATCCACCTGCTGTGTTAGTTCACTGCCGATGTTGTTGCAAGCTCCTGTACCTCTTCTGCACTAATGGCACCTTGATATATTCTCAGCTCATCCATCATGCCTTTGAACGGGGGGTCCCACCAATTCACAGCCAGACTGAAGGTTCCTGTATTGTCAAGGAAGATGTCCGGGAAGCCTGAACCTGCAAATTTTTCTTCCCCGTTAACATATACGTTGACCTGATCGCCAGCGACCGTGAAGGCCAAATGAGTCCACTCACTTAATGGAAGCTTAGCGCCTGTTACTCCATCGTACCAGGCTCCTTTGGAATTAGACCAGAGCATGGACTTACCCTCAGGACCTGCCGGCTTTAGACTAAACCAGCTTGCATTCGACAGCGCTCCAAAGAAAGTGGTCGTATTCACGCCTGGCAGCTCATCCGCATATACCCACATCGTTACAGAGTAGCTGTCACTGGATATAAGCCCATTCGGCAGTCTTACGCCCGACTTGCCATCAAATACGGCTGCTTTCCCTTCTGCCCCGTCCTGGTAAGTGATGTTCCCACCGTCTGGAGTATCGATATTGTTACCAATCACGGTTCCTGCTTCAAAGTTACCGACAGTGTCTGCCAAATTCTCTTCGAAGGAATACTGCGCTTGCAGCTCTGCAGGTCCTTCTTCACGCGGCGGCAGGTCTTCGGCAAGCTTCGCAGCAACCTCGGCTGTAATGGCCACATCATAAATTTTAAGCTCATCTATTTTCCCTTTGAACGGCGTATCCCAGAAATTCACACCAAGACTAAACACGCCTTCACTCGTCGTAAATACATGAGGAAATCCTGTTCCGGAGTAAGCTTCTTCTCCATTAACGAACACTTTAACAAATTCACCATTGACGGAGAAGGCTACGTGATGCCATTGATTGGTTCGAATTCGGGAGCCTGTTGATGCATCGTACCAGCTCTCCCCGGACCAGAGCATCGTATTCCCATCGCCTCCATGGGGAACGAAGCTGATCCAGCTCTTATCCGAGCCTCCGAAGAAGGCCGTTGTATACTGTGTTGTCTGTGCTGGGTTCAGCCACATGGACACCGAATATTCGTTTCCTTCGATTAATCCATTGGGCAGCTTGATGCCTGAATTCCCGTCAAATACAGCGGACTTCCCTTGTACTCCTGCCTCATAAGTAATCGCTCCGCCTTCATTGTTAATGCGATTTCCGGTGATTGTGCCCTCTCCGAATTCGCCAACCGATGCGGCAAGATTCTCTTCAAAGGAATACTGTGCAGACAAGCCAAATGTCACATCAATCGGTGTGACTGTAATATTGAAATCTTTCGTGCGTGATGCGTCACCTTTGGTGATGGTAGCCGTCAGTACAGCTGTTAGATTCTCTTCACCTACCTCAGGAGGGAATACTTCTCCTTCCGCAGTAATTACACTTGGATCTGAAGTCGTCCATGTAATCGTTGTGTTTCGTGCCGCTTCTGTTGGAAGCGTCAGACGGGAGCTTACATTAGATGTATTGCCGAGCGTCAGCGCCTGCTGTACATCCTGAACGACCTGCTCATCTGACTTGTCCGGCTGCTGGATTCCCCATACCGTTTCGCCAGCTTCAGAGATGGCTGTAAAATTCATCGTCTCCCGCTTCGTCATCCCATCCCACTGGGATATAAATACGCCGTCATAAGTCACATCATCAATAGTAATTTGCGCTTCGTAGTCATCAACAAGAGTCCATGTTCCATATACATCGCCGGATACCGTATGATCCTCGTTCAGAACGATATTCACAGAGCTGACAATATCTCCTGAATAGGCAAGTCCATGGTTGACGAATTTATACTCTCCTGCAATTTCTTCTTCTGCTACTTCTTCAAGTGTTTCACCCGAGTAGCGATGCGGGGCAACAACAGGCCAGCCGTCCTTATTCATAAACATTTGATGGACACGCAGCTCATGTGCCTCCCCTTTTTGCGGGAATCGAGTATGGAAGAACAAGAAATGCTTATCCAGCTCTTCATCGTAGAAGACCGAATTGTGTCCTGCCGATACGTATCCATAACCGCTTCCGGTTCCAGCCTCACCAATCTCTCTCTCGAACAGGAAGTTACCAATAAGCTTAATTCCAATTTGCTCGTTCTCCGTGCCCGCTGGCAGCACAGCGTCATTTCCAGCTGCATCGAGGTAAGGGCCTTCTGGGTTCTCTGCTCTAAACTGCCGGATGTTATATCCACCGTTTGCTCCAAGCCAGCCATAGGAAACGGTCAAGTAATAGTAGCCGGAGGCTTCATCATATACGATGAATGGACCTTCGCCTGATTTGGTATGTCCGCCTGCGATTTTGATTCCGAAGTAACGGTCGATCATACGTCCATCAGAGGTCTTCCCGTCTTCTCCCGGATAGATCGCTCTGCCTGTCTCTGGATCAAGCTCCAGCAGGAAAATACCGCCTGACCAGGAACCGTAAGCATCCACAGTCTTCCGTCTTCATCCTTGAACAAGGTAGCATCAATGGCATTCGGGTATTGTGCATTATCGTAGGCACCGTCTGCCTTGAACCAATTCGGGTTCGGCCCTGCCAGCACTTCGCTGTCAACAAGACCTTGAATGTTGGTATTCGTCCATTTCTTGTTAACCTGACTGTCTGCATCTTTTGCATCATTCTTGGTAAATCCAGAGTATACAATCGTGTCAACATAGGTGTATGGACCTTCAATGTTTTGCGATACCGCGATACCAATGGCGGAGCGGATATACGTCGATGACGCACTGTAATACATCATGTAGGCACCTGTCGTTCCGTCCTCATTGATATAGTCCTCATTCCAGTACACATCAGGTGCCCAGACTGAGAATCCGCCTTTACTGTCTGAGTCATTCTCACCCGCCCATGCAAATGAGCCTGCAAGGTTCTCGGACAAATCGCCATACAGCTTGTTACCTGGAGTCGTATAGCCGTTCGTAAAGGTAGACCAGTTCATCAAATCATCTGATTTGGCAGCTTCAATATGCGAACCGAATACATAATAGGTATCTTCCTCTTTAATAATAGAAGGATCATGTACAGATACGTTCGTAAAAGCAGGAGCTTCCTGACCCGGTTCTTCTGGCGTAGGAGTCGTAGGGGTCGATGGATCACTTGAGTCCGATCCTGGATTTGGATCCGGGCTCGGATTCCCACCCGTTGTTTCGTCACCGCGATCATGAACAATGCGGTCATCCTTGGAATTAACCTTTCCTTTTCCTGTTACCTGAATGGAGCCCTCGACATGGATTTCTACCTTATCAATGACCGCTCCCTCACCAACCTGAAGCGCTGCCGGTTGATTCAGAATGATTTGCTTGATCAGACCCTTAATCAGGTCAATCGTAGGCTGATTCTCTGCATCCACTTCGACCCGCTCAAACTCCCCGCTCAATCGAACGACTGCATCCAGTGGCAGCTCCGCTCGCAGTGCGACATTTAAGAAGCCGGCACCGGTTAAGTCCTGTTCTTCAATTGATGCACCGGAAAGAACATAGGTCTTGTCGATGTTCGTACTTCCTGTAGCAAGCAAGCGAATATTGCCGTTCAGCTTGTTCACCAGCAGCTCACGAATGGCAGAGTCCTGCAGATGTACGGTATTCTCGCCACCGCCGCTAGCGATAACCTGACCTTTGACAGTGACATTGTTAAGCACCACATCTCCATCTGCAATCCCTTGAGTCAGATAGAGATTTCCTTCAATGGTCGTATCCTCAAGCGTCACACCCGGCTGATTAATGACCACATTACGGGATGTAATGTTGCTGTAGGTTCCTGATTTATTGATGACCTGTCCTGAAATGTTCTGAAGGAGGGTTACAGCCTCCGCTCTCGTAATCTCGCGTTCTGGGCCAAAGGTGCCGTTCGTATAGCCCTTCACATAGCCCTCATTAACAAGCGTATTTACATAAGACCGGCTCCAGTCTGGAAGCCCTTTCACATCGGAAAGTGCAGAAGACCCAAGAGCAGATTGCAGCGGCAGCCCATAAGCCTTACCCAGCATCACCGCCGCTTCTTGACGGGAAACATAGCTGTCCGGCTTGATTGTACCGTCTGCATATCCGTTCATATAACCGTTCGCAACCGCTTTCAATATTTCTTGATAAAAAGGATCTTGCACCGACAGATCGGAGAACTTACTGCTGCTGTTCACCTCAACCAAGTTGAACGTACGATTAATCAGTGTCGCAAGTTCAGCCCGTGTGATCGGCTGGTTTGGCTTGTAGGACCCATCCGGATATCCTTGCATCAGACCGCTGTCGATCCAGGTGCTGAGTTGCTCCTTCGCCCAATGACCACTCACATCTTCCTTCTGGCTGGAGTCAGCGAATGCGGCGCCAGGCAGTAGCATCGTAAATGTGAGAAGCGTGGCCGTAACTTTCTTCATCATTCTCTTCATGCATATCCTCCTTCATTAATATAGCTGTATCGCTCGATTACTTGCGGGATTGCTGACAATTAAGACTAGACCATCGATAGCCGCTGTACAGGAACTGTTCACCTCCGTTATCACATATAATTAACAATAATATTAATTACTGAATAATTGAGTTAACATTTGTATTCTAACTTTATTTACCATATGGCGTCAATAACTTTCCCGCAAAAAAACAGACGGACTAATCATCCGCCTGCTTCCTACTAGTGCTATGCTCTTTATCTTCCTATAATCATGTGTGTTTCTTAGTCCGATGCTTCTGTTGCAATCGCCTGAATTGAATTCCCTATGGATTGCAGCAGGCTACCGAAGGCATTCCAGTTGTTGGCGCTCTTGTTCGTAACAAAGGGGGTTTGCTGCAAAGTGAGCTCGGTTTGAACTGCATTGGCGATGGACTGAATAATGTTTCCTATAACCACGAGATTCTGTCCCTCGTCTTGTACCTCCGTGCTTCTGGATAGAATCTTGGTCTGTCCAATCGCTGTAATGTTCGTGCCGATCGCCTGCAGCCATGTATATATCGCAAGCTGTACATTAATATCCTGCTGGATCTGCTCAGACTGCTCATTAGCCTGATTTTGCTGGCCCTGCTGCCTCTTCCGCGGGGACTTTTTGGAGTTATTCCGCTTATTCGGCTGTGGCAGCTGCTTCTTCTGCTGTGGAAGCTGGCGCCGCTCCAGCCGCTTCTGCTGCTGTCGCTTGGCGGGCACAGTACATCCCTGCTTTCTCCTGAGTGCTGTAAGTTTCTATAGCATATGCAGCCGGTGGCCGAGTGGATAAAGATATTTTGCTAGATTTTACACATGATCAGGTTCGTACTCGCTCAGCTTGCCCTCATAGATCAGCTTCAGCCGGTCACACTGGCGAAAATCCTCCGGTGTCACTAGTGCAGGCAGCTTATTCCACAGCTTGATTCCGGACCGCTGCAAGATTTCAGCGACAAACTGGGAGCAGAAATAAGAGTTGCTGAATTCGACCGGCTCTTTTAACGTAATGCCAATCACCCCGAGGATATTGTAAATATATTTACGATGACTGCGAATAAAGATCTGCAGCACTCTCTTCATCTTCACTACTTCCCGGTCTGTGACCCTAAGCTCATACAGCACACATGTCGTATCGGGATATTTGCTGAACGTACCCGTCTTGATATCCTCCTTGACGAATCCGCCATTCAGTGGATTATTCGGATGCTTCCTGCCGAAGCTGTACAGCTCCGAGAGCTCCCGATCAAATGAAATGGAGGCATGATTATAAGGGGCCCTCGTATAGCTCTGGATCATTTTCGTAAAGAGTGTCCCTGTATTCGTAAGCAATATATAAACTGAGCGTGAAGCTTCCATTTTTCAAATTTCCCCTTATCAAGATTGACCTATTCCTTCATAATAACATATGATCCTAATGGTGGAATTTTCGAATAATCAAGGTCTTCTATCCGTAGTTTTCATTCATAATAGCCCTAGAATAAGAAGAAGTTGGTGAAAACACATTGAGCAGTTCTATACATACGCTTGTCGTTATTCTTACGTTGTTAGTTGCAATCCATATTATCTATCATATCATCGGCAGGGTTCAGCCTGACAAGGACTACAAGGCGATCGGCCAGCGGATCAAGACTTGGTGGGGCATGTTCTTTATCTTCTGTCTGGCTACCCTGTTCACTCCAGCGGTTTCGCTCTTATCGCTGATGGTTCTATGTTTCTTCTCCCTGCGGGAATACTTCTCTATGATCAAGACGAGGAAGGCAGACCGCCGACTGTTTCTGTGGGCCTATTTGTCGATTCCGGTGCAGTTCTATTGGATTTACATTGGCTGGTACGGCATGTTTATTATTTTTATCCCCGTCTATGTGTTCCTGTTCCTTCCGCTTCCGCGGCTGATTAACAAAGGCACGATCGGATTTGTACGCAGCGTCAGCTCTACCCAGTGGGGGCTTATGCTGATGGTATTCGGTCTCAGTCACCTGGCCTATTATCAGTTCGCTGCGCCCGAGTATGGAGCTGGAATCGTCTTGTATCTCGTGCTGCTGACACAGCTGGGTGATGTCGTTCATTATTTAGCGTCTCTATATTTTGGCAAGCGAAAAATCGTACCCACATCCAATCCCTATTTAACCTGGGAGGGGTTTGCCTGCGCGTTTCTCGTGACGACAGCTGCTGCTTATTTTGCCTATCCTCACCTGACGCCGTTCGATTTGAAGTTTGGCCTAATTACAGGTATGCTGATCAGCCTCAGCGGATTCTTCGGCAGCTTAACGATCTCCGTGCTAAAGCGGGACCTGCTGCTCGGAGGCGACAAGCTGGAGGCACCGAAGAAAGGCTATCTCAGTCAAATTGACAGCTTAACCTACACTTCGCCGGTGCTGTTTCACTTTATCCGGTATTTCTTCGATTTTATGTAATATTTGTAGTAGATTAAAATGTCTTGATGCGCTAAAATGATTCAGCATGATTTTTTTCATAATTTTCAGAAATTAATGAAATGAATGCACCTATATTAGATTACTGGAGGCATTAACAAACAACATGTCAAATGCATCATCGACTCAAGTTAAGATTGTAACGGCTGATCCGAGCGGTATCGGCCTATTCGGCCTGGCTATTGTTACACTGGTTGCTTCTTCGCAGAAGCTGGGCTTGACCGAGGGCCTCAGCCTGGTTATCCCATGGGCTATTTTTCTAGGAGCCTTCGCTCAATTGTTCGCAAGCATGCTGGACGCCAAGCACAATAACACCTTCGGCATGACCGCCTTTGGAGCTTATGCCTTCTTCTGGTTTGCTACAGCTGCCAGCTGGCTGACGAACATGGGCGTGTTCGGGGAGGAGCTTGCAGGTGCAGCAGATGGCAGACAACTGGGCTTTGCTTTTGCCGGCTATTTGATCTTCAGCTTATTTATGACTATTGGAGCTATGGAGACACATAAAGTGCTGTTCTTTATTTTCGTACTGATCGATCTGCTCTTCCTCGGCTTGACGCTGGATGCCTTCGGCATTGCTCCTCACGTCTTCCACACGCTGGCAGCCTATGCAGAGATGGGTATCGGACTTCTATCCTTGTATGGAGCGGGCGCTGCTGTGCTTAATACGCACTTTGGACGGACCTTCCTGCCTGTGGGACGAGCATTTGGCATTTTTAAAAAATAAAGCTATTGGTTTAAGCCGGTATGCATCAGAACAGGCCGTTTCCCGATATCCGGGAGATGGCCTGTTTGTATATATCCTGTTATTTAGATGGAAGAATGCCTCTAATATAACCTGCTAATGCTGTAGCGGCTTCCTCGTGAGCCAACGCACCGGGATGACTTCTCGCGCCCATGGTCGCTTCCGTCATGTTCGGCATCTGGAACACAGACACCTTCCGATCGGCCGATCTCGACAGGTAAGCATCCACTCCCCGATAAATGGCCGGCATCATCGGTGTTCCGAGCATACCGTAGGCCCATACGATATGAGCCTCCTTATTATTCTTCCGAAGGTTGACGAGAAACTGCTCTACCGCGTTCTCGAACGCCCGCAGATCCTCTTCATGATAGGTACCGTCCGAATTTAACCGCTGTTTGTGGGTCGCTCCTCCTGCTTCATCTCTCCATTCAGGAGAATGAAAGGCACCGCCATCATTCGTACCCAGATTGACCACAATGACATCCGGCTGCCATGCGGCAAAATCGTTCGGCTCCTGCGCACCCAGCTCCCGGTTTCGCTCTCCTGACAGCAGTCCGCACACCTGCTCGTAGTACTGCGGCATGCTCGCCTTCGGATTGTTATCCCAGCTTGTGAGCACACCCCAGCCGCTCTGGGACAGGATCCGGTATTCCGCATCATCGAGCGCGGCGGCTGTCACCCTGCAGTAATTGCTTACCGCGCTAAACCACATCGGAATCCAGTCCTGCTCTAATTTTGCGCCAATAGCTCCCTCCCCGGAAGTGATGCTGTCGCCGATAAATTCCAGCTTCACACTGCTCTCGGGAACAGGCATAAACTGTCCATCGCTTTTGACCGCGTGAAATTGCAGCAAGGCATCAGGATCGGCGCTCATAGCCTGAACCTCCTTGATAACTCGTACATTTTTGACCGTACGATCATTCATCCCTCTGAATAAACAGATCCAGTACCTGCCGTGCGTGAGCATCTGTCTTGTTGCCGGTACCCCGTTGATCAGAATCGAGATCCACTGTTCATGCTGACTGTAGTCCACTTCGACTTCGAGCCAAGCTCGGAGCCTATGCTGTTTAGTTCAATGCCACTCCCTGTCCAAAATAAAGTGAGCGGTGCGAGCCTGCCCGTTGTTCGGCCGTGAACCTTTAAATTTGAAACATCAGATAGCTGATATACTTGCAGATTCGGATTTTCTTTCATGACTCCACTCCTTATTATTGCTCACTTATTAAGCTGGATTCCAAGCGGAGTTGGCAAACCGTCAATGCTTGCGCTGTTTTTCTGCTCCCAGTAGCTCTTCAGTCCTGCTTCTCCTTTTTGGTCGGCCCATCTTTGGAGTGTATCTCTTTCCTTCTCATATGCCATGAACGGAATAGAGTAGCCGCAGGAAGTCTGCACTTTATGTACGTCGACGAGGATAATCTGCCTTGATCCGGGAAGCGGATCAAACTTGGGATATAACTCCTCCCATTCCTTCGTCCCGTGCAGCACCACGGTTCCCGTTCCATACAGCCGCAATATATTAGGCGGGCCCTCGAATGCACAGAACATGATGGTTACCCGCCCATTTTCCTTGATATGTGCGCTCGTCTCGCTGCCGCTTCCGGTCAGATCGAGATAAGCGACTTGATTCTCGGACAGCACACGAAACGTATCATAGCCCTTGGGTGAAAGATTGACATGCCCATCTGGTGATAGAGCCGCCGAACCTACAAAGAACAGATGCTGTTTTCCAATAAATTCAACATGCTCTGGCAGTAAAGCCGAGAATTGCTTTGCCATCCTAATCGACCTCCCATATGTTGTGAATCAGGCACTCCTCATATTACAATTCCATCCCCTGGTGTGTTCTCCTGCTGTCCAACCCTCCAATATGACACCACCCTCCGCTTCGTCTGATATAGTTGCTTCTCACCCAAAAACGAAGGAGGCACTTCAATGGTACTAAACGTCAAAAATTTATCTGTTACCTACGGCTCTGCTCTAGCCGTCAATCATATCAGCTTCGAACTTGAATCAGGCAAGGTGCTTGGGCTGCTCGGAGCTAACGGTGCCGGTAAATCTTCAACCATTTCCGCTGTTCTAGGCATGGAGAAGAGCCAGTATGACGAGCTCGCCATTCTAGGCAAATCCCCGATCAAGGAGAGGAAGCATGTTTTTCAAGAGGTTGGTGTCCAGCTGCAATCTACGCAGTTTCAGGAAAACATAACCGTTCAGGACTCATGCCGCCAGTGGAAGAGCTTATACCAGCAAACGGCAGATATCAACGAGTTACTACGTATATTTGGACTCGAGGACAAATCAGATCAGCTCGTCAAAACACTCTCCGGTGGGGAACGGCAAAGACTCGCTGTTCTTCTTGCGCTCATTCACCAGCCTAAGCTGGTATTTCTTGATGAGCTGACGACAGGTCTGGATACTCGAGCACGCCGCATGCTCTGGAATCGACTGCTGGATATGAAACAACAAGGGATGGCAATGGTTCTTACTTCACACTACATGGATGAGGTGGAGATCCTGTGCGATGAAATCCTTATTCTTCATAAAGGAAATACCGTATTTCAAGGGACGATACCTGAAGCGCTTGAGCTCAGCGGTACGCAATCATTAGAAGAGGCATATTTACATTTCGCAGGAACAGAGGGGGACATCTACTGATGAATTCATTTATGACATTCTTTAAAATTGAAGCAAAGCTCGTCTGGAAGAGTATCGACATTCTCATCTTCGGGATTTTATTCCCCATTATACTTGGGTCTATATTTGGCTATACATTGAGTAAAGACAGTGCTGGGAGCGGTGCGTCCAACTTTGATCTGTCGTACGCCTCGGTCATAACGATTGGTATACTGGCAACCGGGGTGATGGGCTTGTCCCTGACGCTTGCCGATTATCGTCACCGGGGAATTCTGCAGAGGCTGCAGGTTACACCGGTATCCCCTCTTCAGATTGTCATTGCTCAAGGACTTGTTCAGATGATCGCAGCTGTCATTTCATTTATTGGCGTTACACTCGTTTACCTCTTTGCGTTTGGCTATGAACTTCAGGGCTCCTGGCCGTTGTTCCTGATATCTTATTTATATGTTCTTATATCCATGTTCAGTATTGGCACACTGATTGGCAGCCTTGTTCGGGATACCAAGTCCGCCAACCTCTGGAGCTCAGCAGCCTACTTCTCGATGCTGTTATTCTCAGGAGCAACCATTCCGTATGAGATTATGCCATCTTTTCTGCAATGGGGAATGGATGTGTTTCCGCTTGCCCATGGCATTCATTTATTAAAGGACGTAAGTACAGGAGCCGATCTCTCAAACAGTCTCCTGCACATTGGAATTCTAGGAATGTGTATCATCCTCTCTATGGGGATCACGATCCGATATTTTAGATGGAAGTAGGTCGTTATCCGTTGTACAAGACCTCAGAGATTGCCTCTCTCGCCTCTGTGCATCCCAATACGGTAAGAGTCTATGAGGAATGGGGATACATCTCTCCTGTTCCTCGGCTTACCAATGGGTACCGTGTATACTCAGACATTCATCTCTTTCAGATGAAGATTGCGCGAATTCTGTTTCAATGCGAGATTGTACAAGGTGACATCCGTAATAAAGCAAGAGAGATTGTTACCACTTCTGGGAAAGAACAATTCGCACAGGCGTTAAGTCTGACTCACGAATATCTATCCCATCTAAAAAGTGAATATCAGCATGCTCTGCTCGCTGCAGAAGCCGTGGAGAAATGGCTGCATGAGGGTATTCCAGATGGAGACAAGACTTACTCGCGAACAGAAGCAGCTCATATATTAGGGGTTACGACAGAAGCGTTAAGAAACTGGGAACGCAATGGACTGATTGTGATCCCGCGACTTGAGAACGGACACCGTATTTATGGGGAAAAAGAATTATCCAGGCTGCAAATTATTCGGGGACTAAGAAGCGCCCACTACTCTCTCCAAGCCATTCTCCGTTTGCTTCGCAAGCTGGACCAGCGACCTACAGATGTTATTACCATCCTTAATTCCCCTTCGGATGATGAGGATATTGTATCAGTAACTGATCGCCTCACTGAGTCTCTGCTTGAAGCCATTCAAGGAGCACAATCTGCAATCAAGCTCTTTAATGAACATCAGCATCTCTATGAATCATGAATATATCTTCGAATGTGCGGCCCATAAATGGACAATCACCGTTTCTCCTAATCTTTCATTTACATATCCTAAGTTAGTGAAAGATTCTAATTCTCTAGTATAGAGAGGAGTGATCCGGTGAGCAGAAGACTAGAGCATCTCATAAAAAAGCAAGGGGTATCCATCATCACCTGCACGAACCGAGGCAGCTATCTGTCACAGCTGTTTCTCAATTACAGCAGGCAGCTTCACGCTAAAAAGGAACTGATTATCGTCGTCAATAATGACCAAATTCCTCTGGAACCTTATAAACGCCAGGCCAAAAAGTATAAGAATGTGCAGGTCTTTCGGCTTCCCGAGCGCCGCTCGCTTGGTGCCTGCCTCAATTATGCATTCAAAAAGACCAAGTACAACTTCATTGCAAAGTTTGACGATGATGATTATTATGCTCCCCATTATCTCACGGATGGCCTTCTCTCGTTTCACAAGAGTAAAGCCGATGTGCTCGGTAAACGGGCCCATTACATGTACTTGAAGGGATCCAAAACCTTGATCCTCCGCTTTCCACAGGATGAGAACAAAACCGTATCCATACTGCCTGGAGCTACGCTGATGATGAAACGGAAGGTACTGTCACAGGTATCCTTTCCCGATCAGAATGTAGGAGAGGATGATCTATTTTGTCTGCGCAGCAAAAAGAAAGGCTTCAAGGTGTATTCTGGTGGCAGATTCAACTTTGCTGCCATCCGCCGAAAGAACTCTTCTGGACATACCTGGATCATTGATGAAGAGCAAATGATTGCCCATAACAAACAGATCCCCGGCGTTCATCATTTCAAGAAATTCGTTAAGCGCAAGCCAAAGGGGTTGTAGGCGGTGTCCCTGAAGGAGCTTTCTTCGAAACAAGCGGTGTCGATCATCACCTGTACAAAAAGACGATACTGTATGGATAATTTAATTAACAATTTTCTCAGGCAGCGCTACAAGCATAAAGAGCTGATTATCATTTTGAACCACCATCATTTGAAGATCGAGGAGTATAAAGCAGCGGTTAAACAATATCGTAATATCAAAATTTACAGTCAACCAGAGCAAGTAAGCTTGGGGCACTGTCTGAATTATGGAGTCCAGATGGCGAAGCATCCCTATATCGCAAAGTTTGATGATGACGACTACTATGCGCCAAGATATCTCGCCGACAGTATGCGTACCTTGCAGAAGTCCCAAGCTGACATTGTGGGCAAGCGAGCTCATTTTATGTACTTGAGCAGCCGTAAGCTCGTGCTTCATCGATATCACAAGCTCACGGAATGCTACGTATCTCAGGTGCAGGGAGCCACACTGCTCGTGAAGCGTGAAGTTTTTGATACCGTAAGCTTTCCGGACCAGACACAAGGCGAATGTGTGAAGTTCTGCGCTCTTTGCCGCAAGAAAGGCTTCAAGATATATTCAGGGAATCCCTATCACTTCTTTGCTGTACGAAGAAAGGGCTCCAAGGATCATACATGGATCGTTAGTGACCAGGAGCTGATGTCTAGAGGAGACCGAATACTAAAATTGGATCATATCAAAAAATTCGTAAGCCGCCGCTGAGTTCCATTTCGTTACAAGCCGGTGGATTGTATCAGCGAAGTATACGAAGACCTTACGAATCTATACAAAAAGAACGGGGCTGCATTCAAAGCGCAGCTCCGTTCTTTTTAAATTATAATTCTTCCATCGTTTATTCAGCTCAAATAAATCCAAACCGTTTCTTCTTATAAAATGGTTCCGCATCCCTGACATGCTCTGCAGCCCAGCCATTGCTATCGGTAATATCAAGCAAGGATCCGTTCAGATGAGGCGTGGCTGCTTGAGCAATGTCTCTGAACAGCTCCTCCTGACTCCCCTCGAAATCGACGATGAGGAGATAGCTTTGTTCTTCTCCTTTTACCATCCATTTTAAGTAGGCTTTCTTAACGCCCTTCTGCTTCTTCAGACAGGCCTTTAACGAGTCGGCGAGAGGTTCTGGCACCTCACTAGGTTCACCAATCCGCAGCGTTGTTCCTTGAGGAACCTTCACTTCCTCTGTTGCCGCGGCAGAAGGTGAATGCTTCCTCTCATTTGGGGTTACACTTTCGTTCTGAGCTCCAATGTCCATGCTGCTCTCCGTCTCGCGATCAGCTTGGCTATCATTTTGTGCTCCTGCTGATGCATTATTCGGACCTTGGCTCGACACCTCATCCGGTACTGCATCAGAAGTTCGATCTGGAGTGTCAGTAGGTGCTTGGGTTGGCATATCATCTGTATTACTCTCTTGTACAGCCTCGGTTGGTGCTTCCTTAGAGGCTTCAGCGGCAGCCGAAGCAAGCTCCTGTCTGTACGCCTCAATCATCTGTTTATTTTTCTCATGGATGGGAATTGGAATCCCCCTGCAATTCACGACAATTCCATTCATTCTTGCCGATATCGCCACGATGTCATCGTATGTAGCAATGTTGCTGCTCCACACCTTCTTATCGTAAGCCTTCTCAAATTCTTTCCAATCTGTAAATACTGGCAGCCATTTCGAATCGCCCTCGCCGCCCAGTACGGCAAATTGGATTCGCGCACCTTCCTTGATTGTCTTTCTGCCCTGCTCATCCAGCGTAGAGGGCACTTTTTCCTCCAGCTGCATCGGGACTAGATACTTGGCACGAATCACTTCATACAGCATTTTGGCCTCAAATTCCTTGGCCAGCTGTTTTGCTCCTTCTCCGCTCCGTCTGGTGCCAATGAATTGAAAGAAGCGAATAATGGCATGCTGCAAATCTGGATTGGTTACAGGAATATTAATCTCAGGTGTATCGCCAAAGTCCGGTGGTGGCAGCAGTTCATCCCGATCCAGCAAGGTATGGTACTGCCCATTATCTACGAGTATTTTTCGCAGCCCAAGCATGTGAAGCTCGCCAAACATCTTCATCAGATCTTCCCTGCCAACCCGCTTCATCTCCAGCATCAGCTGCTGCTGCATGAAATAATCGGCTGCATGCAATGCATATTCCTCTGTTGAGAACATCCAGATGCGATCCTCCGCATCAATGTAAGGGTAATTCGTCTTCTTCTCATAGGCTATGTATAACGCTTCTGCGTCTCTTACTTTCTCGTGCAGCACGTTAAATAACAGGCTGATTCTATCATCCAGCTGCTTGGCTGGGGCTGCCTCTTTTGTCTTGAGGTGTTTACCTGAATGAATGAGAAAGATCAGTTCTTGTATTTCCAGTTCATTGCACTCATCTATTAAAATATAGGGGCTTAGCAAAAACCTTCTTCCTAATTCGTCCTTTCGTTTCTCGTTCATCCTATTCCCTCCGTCTCTGAAGTTGTAGTGAGCTTCCTCATCAAATATTATCTCGGGCTTCATACAGTGCTCTATACATAATGTAACATAAAATGATCTTTCTCTATCCATTTATCCATACGATTGTTTATGAATAAACCGGCTTTGCACCTACAACAAGCATAGGGCAATAGCCGGTTTATTCCGTTACCGTATGGATTAATTCAACAGTTCGACGGCATCATAGACCCAGCCTGCGCTCAGCCAATTGCCCAAATCACTGGAACCGCTGATCGGCGTTATGGTCAAAGTATTGGCGCCGTTATTGAAGTAGGAGGCTGGAATATTCCATGTAAAGGTCGCATTGTTCCCCCGGTAAGTGCCAATCGTAAAGCTGCGGGAATTAGGCTGCGAGGATGCCGCCGGGTTGCTGAGCGTATTTCCATTAATCGTGACACTTGGTCGTCCATTATTGTAAGCTGCCGTGATCCCAATCTTCAGCACATGAGCGGAGGCCGCCTGTGAAGAATTCAGATTAAAGGTAACCGTTGTTGGAGAATTCTCTCCGCGGAACTGAATCGCTGGGAATTTATTTGTTGCACCGCCGACAGCATACGTTACAGGTCCCCAGCTTGGATTACGACTGTCGGAGGGATGCCGCACCGGAATGGTCTGTCCGTTCAGGAGTTCTCTCGGTGTACCATCCCAATTCCCGATACGCCAAATAGCAGAAGCAGCGCTTGGGTCATTGTTAATCGTCCGTGTGTTCACCGTGGTCGTTGCATTCGCGTTCACAGTGACATTCTCTGTGTATACCGCGAGTTCCCCTTTATATACGGTCATCGTATACGTTCCAGGGATCATTCCGTATTTCGAAGCAGAACCACTGGAAGAAGCCGTTGCCCAGTATTGGGCATTGCTATTCGCAAAGCCAATCGTGTACGTATAAGCTGAATCCATACCGGATAGACCATTAAGCACTACATTACCTCGGCTGGACACCCAGCCCTGCAGATTAAGGCCCGACATCCAGCTGAAGTCAGGTACTGCCGGGGTAGATCCTGTTGTAAAGACCAAGGCATAAGGTCCATGAAGCCCCATTCTCCAATTCTCTGTCTGGGCATGTCCGGAATTCATATAGTTGTAGATTTCAGTATCGCCGCCGCTCTGGAACTGAATATCACGGAAAAATGGACCGCCGGAGCTCTTCTCCCGATTGCCATATGCCATGAAGACACCGACTCCATTCCCTGTAGCTCCGCGAATCGTTAAATCCTTGGCTTGATCATTACCATAATATTTGGAGGTTGTCTGACCATTCGAATGTCCAAATACATCCTGGCTCTCTATAGCACCGGTTGTTCCTCGATTGTTAGAATTCGCCGGCACACCCGTGAGAACGTTTCCATTACCACGGAAAATATAGCGCAGCTCGCCCACTGATGGCTGAGCTGTCACATAAGTCGCCATATAGATCGTATTCTCACCGCCGCGAGACGAATAATAGTGGGTTAATGTATCGGTAGCTACAGTAATCAGAACCGTAGAACCCGAAGGAGATTTGCTCCAAGTCACATTTGCAGCTGATCCGAGACCCGAAGCAATATGAGACCCTTTGCCACCTGAGCTGCTCAGCTCTGTGCCATTCATCTTGGCCGAAGTAATATCACCATTATCCTTATTCACGGTATACTCAAGTCCTGAGCCTGTATTGACTACAATGGAAGTGCCGTTATCCGTAACATATACCGTTGCCGCATAGCCCTTATCTGCCGGGTATAATACCGCAGCACCAACCATAACTAAGATCAGAAAGAAACTAACCATTCTTTTTACGAAACGATTGTCCACAATTCATTCCTCCTTCAATTTGGCTATTACGTTCAATCATGCTGCGACATCATTACATACTTAATCCGCACTACAAACTACAAAGTTAAGCGCTTCAATAATTGAGGTTGATTAATTAGCTTATTTGTTAACACCACCTTATATAATCCATATGATCTACCTTATCATCAGGTTCAGATCTTCAGGTTAAGCCCATTATATTACATTAAATGGAATTTTACACGGGGTTTGGCCGATAAATTTAGATCAACGGAATTTATTAACAAAAATATAAATGACCATAAATAGTAACAAAAAAAGACTGCTACATAAGGATCTAACCTACTCTGTAGCAGTCTTCGTTCATTTGTGTTATTTCAATTCAGCCAATACTTCTTCAATCTTAGCAAGCTCAGATTCCAAGCCGCCGCCGCTCAGGTACCATAGTGGACCGTCGAGGTAAACGACACGATTGTTCTGGTAAGCCGTTGTTTTCTTGATGATGTCATTCTCCATATCTGCTTCGATATTCGATTCGCCGCCTGTAGCTGCGGTACGGTCGATAACGAACAATACATCAGGGTTGAATTCCAGGATGGCTTCAAATCCGAAGTTAGAACCATGGGATGAAGATTCAATATCCTCTGTTACTGGCTTGAATCCGTATACTTCATACATGTAGCCAAAGCGAGATTCAGAGGCAAATCCAGACAGGTTACCTTCATTGTACATTGTCACTAGGGACGTCTCAAAGCTGCCTGCCAGCGTATTGATCTCTTCAAGAGCTGCATCGAATTTAGCAGTGTACTCTTTAGCTTCTGCTTCTTTACCAAAGATTTTGGCTGCAGTGTCAACAGAAGCAAGGAAAGTGTTCCAGTAGTCATCCTGCTGTGTACCCACGAAGAGGACAGGAGCAATTTCTTTCAGCTCTTCATAGTAAGCAGATTGACGACCAGAGATGAAGATCACGTCTGGCTCAAGCTCTGCAATATCTTCCAAGAGCGGGCTCTTAAGTCCGCCTACACTTACGTAGTCATCAGAAGCAAATTTTTCAAGGTGAGCGGGCAAAGTGGAGTCTTTAGCAACCCCAACGATTCCTTCAACACCAAGCGCATTCAATGTATCTAAAAAGCCATAGTCGAATACAACGACTTTCTCCGGCATTTTTTCAAAAGTAACATCATCAAAGTTGATCGTTCCGTTCTCTTCACTTTCAGATGAACCAACCGTAGGAGATACGGTTAGCGGATATGTAGATGATTCTACAGCAGTCTCTTCACCTGTTGCTTCTTCACCAGCTGCCTCATTACCGCTTGCCGTTGTCTCATTCTCAACGACTGCTGTTTCGTTCGTTCCTTCCGCTGTACTACCTTCTTCCGTTGTGCCGCATGCTCCGAGCATCAAAGCGATGGCAAGTATTGCAGAAGTAAATTTCCACTTTTTCATTATCACTACTCTCCCCTTTTCGTTCTCTTATTTAGAATGATAATCATTATCAGATTGTTGATAACGATTCTCATTATATTGCTTTAAAGCATGATAAGTCAAACGTTTTTTACAAAGTTTTCATAATTTCTTATATAAAAATTAATAAAATGTTCAATTTTTCTCGTTTTATGCTGCCCAATCAGAGAGCGCTCATCATAAAAAAAGACTGAGAATTCAGCTGTTACAGCTGCTCCTCAGCCTATAGATCAGGAATTCTATTTCATTTACGATTGTGCATCAAAATAGACACAAATACGGTTACCATTCTGCTCTTGAACCGGAATCGTCATATCGTAGATCTCACGCAGTGCCTCGGTATTAATAATTTCATGTGTCGGCCCGTCCTTCACCAGCTTGCCGTCCTTAAGCGCCACAATCCGGTCAGAATACACGGAGGCAAAGTTAATATCGTGAAGCACGATAATGACCGTTTTGCCCAGCTCATTAACGAGCTTGCGAAGTATTTTCATAATTTGAACGGAGTGCTTCATATCCAGGTTGTTCAGTGGCTCATCCAGCAAAATATAGTCCGTATCCTGTGCAATGACCATGGCGATGAATGCCCGCTGCTTCTGTCCGCCCGACAATTCATCCAAATACTTATCCTGCATTTCAGCAAGATTCATATATTCGATCGCTTGGTCTACGAACTGCTCATCCTCCGTATTAAGACGCCCTTTTGAATAAGGGTAGCGTCCAAAGGAAACCAGCTCACGCACCGTCAATCGCACATTAATAAAGTTCGACTGCTTCAGTATGGATACCCGCTTCGCAAACTCACTCGACTTCCATTTCTTCACATCATTTTGGTCGATCAGTACTTCCCCTGTATCCGAATCGAGCAAACGGCTGACCATGGACAGCAGGGTAGATTTACCCGCACCATTCGGACCAATGAACGATGTGATCAGCCCTGATTCAATCGTTACCGACACATCCTCTACAACAGGCTTTTTGCCAAATCGCTTCGTTAATCCTTTGATTTCGATCATCTTCCAGCCGCCCTGCTTTCTTTAAGTAGTAAGAAAATAAAGTAAATTCCACCGACAAAGTTTATGATGACGCTCAGTGTGGTGCGCAGCTCCAGTATATGCTCGACGAGGAACTGTCCGCCGACCAGCGCGATTATACTGATTAGGCTGGCCCCTAGGATCAATATAGAGTGTTTATAGGTCACTATAAATTGATAAGCGAGATTGGCCACAATGAGTCCAAAGAACGTGATTGGGCCGACCAGCGCAGTAGATGTCGCAATCAGCACCGAAGACAGAATCAGCACTCTCATCACCATGCCATCATAGTTAACACCTAGATTAATCGCATTCTCACGGCCCAGTGACATGACATCGAGCTTGTGCATAATGCGGTACCCGTAAATAAATGCTATACCTAAAATCGCAATAGAAACGTATAACAAGTCATCCTTCACGTTGGTAAAGTTCGCAAAGAGTCGGCTTTGAAGGCTTAAATACTCTACCGGATCAATCAATACCTGCAAGAAGGTGACGAAGCTTCCGAGGAGTGTACCCAGGATCATCCCTATTAATAGCAGCAAATAAATGGGATGCTTGTCTGCCCTGAACAGGAACCGGTACAAGATAAGTGCGAATAGAACCATGGCAGCAATCGCCGCACCAAAATTCAAGTACTTATTCAGCACCCATACCGACATGGAGCCGGCAAAGAAATATATTAAGGTCTGCACGACCTCATACATAGAGTCCAATCCCATAACAGACGGCGTCAGAATCCGATTATGTGTAATGGTCTGGAATACAACGGTGGAATATGCGATAGCAATACCTGTTACAACCATTGCCCCGATGCGAACCATGCGTCTTGGGAAGGCATAATCAAACCCGCCTTTTATGTCATAGAAGGCATAGAGCAGAATACATGCAAGCCCAACAACCCCTAGTAGAATTAACTTTGTGCTATTTTTTTGCATATGCTCTCCCCCTAAACAACATAAATAAGAAGATCGCACTGCCAATTACCGCTACCGTTACGTTAACTGGAATTTCAAAAGGATGAATTACAATGCGCCCCACAATATCACAAGCCAACAGGAATACTACACCAAGTGCTGCGGTATGCGGAATGGTTTTGCGCAGATTATCCCCCAGATACAGTGACACAATGTTAGGAACAATAAGTCCCAAGAACGGTATAACACCAACGGTCAGCACAACAGTTGTAGCAATAATCGCAACTAAGATAAGTCCTATATTCAGCACTGTTTTGTAGCTCAGACCCAGATTCTTGGCAAAATCCTCACCCATTCCTGCAACCGTAAACTTGTTGGCATATAAATACGCCAGAATAACAGCCGGAACACTCAGATATAAGAGCTCATAACGCCCTGCAATAACAAGGGTGAAGCTGCCCATCAGCCATGAAGAGATATTCTGAAGCAAATCACCTTCGTAAGCGAAAAAGGTTGTGATCGACGATAGAATATTACCGTACATAATCCCGATAAGCGGTACGAAGATAACATCCTTAAACTTAATTCGATCCAAAATCCTCATAAATACCAGAGTACCTGCAAGTGCAAAGACGAAGCAGAAAATGACCTGCCACGTATAGCTTACATTCGCAAAGAAGAGCATTGATATCAGGATTCCCAGCTTCGCTGCGTCAAGCGTGCCTGCTGTTGTGGGTGATACAAATTTGTTACGACTTAAGGATTGCATAATCAATCCCGCGATACTCATGCCGATGCCTGCCAGTATGATTGCCATTAAGCGGGGTACCCGACTGATAAGGAAAATGTGCATCTTATCCGCATTACCGTTGAACAAGTCAAAGATGTTAATATCAATCGCACCAATAAACAGCGAAACAAAAGACAGGACTACGGCTGCCGCTATTAACATCCATAGTCTCATATGTATTCCTCGTGTTAAAAGTATTCTTATCATGACAATTGATAACGATTATCATTCTAAGTATGGGTCAATTATATTTTAATAGCTGTCTTTTATCAAACCATTTTCCATATTAATGTGGATTAGAACCATTTGATCTCTCAATGCAAGAGGCCCTGAATCCAGGCTCGGATCCAAGGCCTCTATATTATATTTTATGATAAAACAGACATTCCGAATACTGCACAGCAGCAGCTACATGCTTCCATTAAGCTTCATAGGAGACGGTTTGATAGGCGCCTGCTCGATACTGCCGAGACCTAATAGCTTGGATGTTGATGTAGAGATCTCTTGGAGCATCGCACGATTCTCTACCAGCGATACGCCATAGGAAGGAATCATCTCCTTGATCTTCGGCTTCCAGCCCTTCATCTGCTGCGGGAAGCACTTCTCTAATACCTCCAGCATGACATGCACCGCCGTGGAAGCGCCAGGTGATGCCCCAAGCAGCGCAGCAACGGAGCCGTCCGAGGCACTGACCACCTCTGTTCCGAATTGGAGTGTTCCTCTGCCGCCGGTCTCTGTATCCTTGATGACCTGTACACGCTGACCGGCCACCACGATTCCCCAGTCCTCGGTCTTCGCATTCGGAATGAACTCGCGCAGCTCCTCCATCCGCTTCTCGTTGGACAGCATAACCTGCTGAATCAAGTATTTGGTAAGCGCCATTTCCTTCACACCTGCCGAGAGCATCGTCAGGATATTGTTCGGTTTGACGGAACCAATCAGATCAAAATAGGACCCTGTCTTCAAAAATTTAGGTGTAAAGCCCGCAAACGGACCAAACAGCAAGGACTTCTTGCCGTCAATGTATCTTGTATCCAGATGCGGAACAGACATGGGAGGGGCTCCAAGCTTAGCTTTGCCGTATACTTTGGCATGATGCTTCTCCACCACTTCCGGGTTGTTACACACCATGAACAGTCCGCTGACCGGGAAGCCGCCAATATGCTTGGATTCAGGAATCCCTGTCTTCTGCAGCAACGGCAGGCTTCCGCCCCCGCCGCCAATAAATACGAATTTCGCGGTGTGGTGCTCTGTTTTGTTGCTGTCTAGATTATGAACCTTCACTTGCCACAGACCGTCACTCGTTCGTTTCAAGTCCTTTACGCCGTGCTTGTAATGGACCTCAACACCCTGTCTCTTCAGGTGATCAAACAACATGCGCGTCAAAGCGCCAAAGTTGACATCTGTCCCCGAGTCAATTTTGGTCGCTGCGATCGGTTCATTGGATGTGCGCCCTTCCATAATAAGCGGTACCCATTTCTTTAACTGTACAGGGTCATCAGAGAACTCCATCCCTTGGAATAATGGATGCTGTGAGAGCGCTTTAAAACGATTCTTCAGATAAGATACGTTTTTCTCCCCTTGTACCAGACTCATATGCGGGATGGGCATAATAAATTTCTGCGGATTACGAATTAAGTTGCTTTTGACCAGATAAGACCAGAACTGTTTAGATAGCTGAAATTGTTCGTTGATTTTCGTCGCTTTGCTAATGTCTATAGATCCGTCAGGCTTCTCGGAAGTATAGTTGAGCTCGCACAGAGCAGCATGTCCTGTGCCGGCATTGTTCCATTCATTAGAGCTTTCCTCTCCTGCGCTTCCTAGCTTCTCAAACACTTTGATTTTCCATTCAGGTGCCAGCTCTTTGAGTAATGAACCCAAGGTAGCGCTCATGACTCCGGCACCAATCAAGATCACGTCTGTATTCATCCGTATGTCACTCATTGAAACCCTTCCTCATCGCCTATATTTGTAAAAAAACGGGCAGCGCTCTGCTATAAATGTCGCAATCAGCAAGGGCGTCACCTTGGAACTAACATCTTCTGCTATTACCATATCATATCCGGTGCCATGTTTTGTAGAATATTCCGTGTTTGTTCTCAGACAATTATAAACGATCTAAATCGGTTTAAAAAGTGTAAAATCCGAGAAATCCGATGGCTGAAACTTAAATATTCCTGCTCTTTGAACCAAAATCTCTACCTAATTAGTAGAAATGTAGTAGATTTTTATTGACAATACGGTAAATGGATTATATGTTTTACGATATTGATAATCATTATCATACATAACATCCTACGTTGGTCACCCATTCATGGTTAGCAATGCATCAAAAATATAAATTGAAAAAGGAAGGGTTTGTAAATGAACGGAAACCAGAAATTCTCTTTAAAAACAGTAATCATATCTGCAATGCTCGCTATTGCTCTTGTCGGTTGTGGAGCCCAGCAGTCGGAATCTACTTCTACTTCAACGGAAGCACCTGCCACTTCTACAACTACGGAAACGACTCAGACGGAAACACCGGTTACAGAGAGTGAAGCATCTGATTATCCAATCACCATCAAGCACGCTTTTGGCGAAACCGTTATTGAGAGCAAGCCGGAACGTGTAGCTACAGTCCAATGGGCGAACCATGATGTTGTTCTTGCCCTCGGCATTGTACCTGTAGGATTCTCTGCGGCAAATTACGGCGTTGAGGATGACAGTGGACTGCTGCCTTGGACAGCTGAGAAGCTGAAAGAGCTTGGTGTAGATCAGCCTAATGTATACCAGGATACGGATGGACTGGATTTCGAGGCCATATCCGACTCTGATCCTGATGTCATTCTTGCAGCCTACTCTGGGATCACGCAGGAAGACTATGACCTTCTCAGTCAAATTGCTCCGGTTGTCGCCTATCCGACAGCTCCATGGCTTACAACTTGGCGTGAGCAAGTGGAGTATAACGCAACAGGCATGGGCATGAAGGAAGAAGGCGAGCAGCTTATTAAGGATACCGAGAATCTGATTAAAGAAAAAGCAAGTGAACACCCTGAAATGGAAGGCAAGAAAGTCGTCTGGGTCAACTTCTCAGCGGACGATATGTCCAAAATGCATGTGTACACACCTGCAGATCCACGCGGTGAGTTCCTGATCGAGCTTGGAATGGAATACCCTGAGAGCGTAACATCACAGATTGAAGACAAAACCAGCTACTCCCTGAGCCTAAGTGCGGAGAATGCTGATGTACTGAACGATGCAGATATCATTGTTGGATATGGCGGCGAGGACTTGTATGAAGCTGTCAAAGCAGATCCGCTGCTTGGCAAAATTCCTGCCATCGAGAGAGGCTCCGTTGTATTTATCGGTAACGGCACGCCTCTAGCGGCTTCCGGCAATCCGAATCCTCTGTCCATCGCTTATACGATTGATGATTACCTGGATCTCATCTCAGAAGCAATCAGCAAGGTGGAATAGTTCTAAGTTCTAAGTTCTAAGTTCTAAGTTCTAAACTGACTCACCCTATAAAAATATAAATTCAAAAAGGCAGGGTATGTATTATGAAAGACATTCAGAAATATTCTCTAAAAACAATCACGGTATCGGCAATACTCGCGATTGCACTTGTGGGCTGCGGAGCCCAGGAGTCCGATTCAACTTCAACTGCGAATGAAGCTCCTGCGAACTCTTCAACGGCAGAAGCACCTCAGACGGAAACACCGGTAACCGAAGAGGATGCAGATGCTACCCAGTATCCCATCACAATTAAGCATGCTTTTGGCGAAACAACGATTGAGAGCAAGCCTGAACGTGTAGCTACCATCCAATGGGGAAACCATGATGTTGCACTTGCCCTTGGCGTTGTACCTGTTGGCTTCTCTGCAGCGAACTACGGTGTACAAGACGACAGCGGACTGCTGCCTTGGACGAAGGAGAAGCTGGATGAACTTGGTGTAACGGATCCGAATGTCTACCATGATACGGACGGACTGGACTTTGAAGCGATCTCTGACTCCGCTCCTGATGTCATTCTCGCTACTTACTCGGGTATTACTCAAGAAGATTATGATACACTGAGCCAAATTGCTCCGGTTATTCCTTACCAAGAGACAGCATGGGTAACCACTTGGCAGGATCAAGTTCTGTATAACGCAATGGGAATGGGTATGCAGGCAGAAGGCGAGAAGCTCATCGAGGACACAGAGAACCTGATCAAGGAGAAATCATCCGCGTATGCAGATATTCAAGGTAAGACAGCTGCCTTCGTATATATTACTCCAACCGACCTGTCACAGCTCTCGGTATACGCGCCAGGTGACCCTCGCGGAGACTTCCTGATGGAGCTTGGCATGACGTTCCCGGAAGGACTTGCAAGTCTAGTGTCGGAAGACAGCTTCTATTTGCAGCTAAGTGCAGAGAATGCGGATGCGCTTAAAGATACGGACATTATCGTTACCTATGGAGACGAGAACCTGCTTAGTGCGCTCCAAGCAGATCCACTCCTTGGCAAAGTCCCAGCTATTGAAAGAGGTTCGGTTGTCGTGATCGGAGACAACACACCGCTTGCAGCTGCAGGTAACCCAAATCCACTTTCAATCGCAAGTACGATTGATGAATATTTGGAATTGATCGATGCATCTGCTAAGAAAGTCAATGAATAATCCAGCGACATTAACAGACAAGCCGCAGAATTCGCCCGCACCGAAGCATTTTGCCATGGTCCTGATTCTTAGCGTAATTGTTCTCGGTATTTGCGTAGTGGCATCACTTGCATTCGGTTCAAGAGTCATCGGACTTAAAGAATTAATGGACGCGTTGTTCCATCCGAGCAGCGAGTCCTATGATGCCAACGTCATTGCGCAGCGAATTACCCGAACCGTGTTCAGTCTCTTATGCGGAGGGGCACTAGGTATTGCCGGTGCCCTCATGCAGGCGGTCACGCGCAATCCGATTGCTGATCCAAGTATTCTCGGTGTAAATACCGGTGCATCCTTGTTTGTTGTTGCCGGAATTGCATTCCTGAATATTGGCTCGCCTAATGAATTTATCGTGATGGCCTGTATCGGCGCGGCGGTTACTGCGATGTTTGTCATGGGGATCGGCTCGCTTGGACGAGGCGGACCTACACCTGTTAAACTCGTGTTAGCGGGGGCGGCTACTAGTGCCGCCCTTTCTTCACTAGTAAGCGCCATTATGATTCCACGCTCGAACGTGATGGATCAGGTTCGCTACTGGCAGGTGGGAAGCGTCGGGGGAGCAAATTGGAGCGATATCGGAATCTTCTTTCCTTTTCTACTCATCAGTTTTCTAATCGCCATATTTACGGCTCCTGCACTGAATGCGCTGGCACTAGGGGATGAAGCAGCAACCGGCCTGGGTGTTCGGACCGGAGTTCTGCGTCTAATTGCGTCGTTTGCTGCGGTTATTCTATGTGGTACAGTAACGGCACTTGCGGGGCCGATTGCCTTCGTTGGACTTCTGGCGACACATCTTATACGTTTGATGATCGGACCTGACCAGCGTTATCTCATTCCCATGTCTGCGCTAACAGGAGCGATCGTATTAACCGGATCCGACGTGATTGGAAGAATCCTCGGAAGACCCGGAGAGCTTGAAGTAGGTATCGTTACTGCCTTCGTCGGTGCTCCGATTCTAATCATACTAGCGATGAGATCGAAAGTGCGTGCCTTATGATGAATAATACGATCAATTTAATTGTATCCGGCCGACGTCAGAGACGCCGCCAATATGTGCTGGTAACGACAACACTTGCTGCGATTGCTTTTGTGCTGTGCGTCCTGATGCTCTATTTTGGGAATACGATCTATCCGGTGGATGTGATTGCACGCGTACTGTCGGGTGAGGATATCAAGGGTGCGACATTCGCGATTGAGACGATCCGGCTGCCGAGGATGCTGGCAGGCTTGTTCGCTGGATTTGCCTTCGGTCTAGCCGGAAGCGTCTTCCAGACCATGCTTCGCAATCCGCTTGCGAATCCGAACGTACTCGGCATTACCTCAGGCTCAAGTGCAGCGGCTGTATACTGTATCCTCATTCTTCATACGAGTGAAGCGGTTATCTTTATTGCCTCTGTCATCGCCGGTCTGGCTACGGTCATGCTTCTCTATCTGTTATCTCATAAAAAGTCCTTCTCATTCGGGCGTTTAATTCTCGTCGGTATTGGTCTTGATGCTATGCTCGGCTCCGTTATATCTTATATGCTGCGGATCAGCTCCGAGCATGACATCGGTTCTGCGTACCGCTGGCTAAGCGGTACACTTAACGGCGCCCAGATGGACGAGCTTCCGCCACTAATCATTACGGTACTTGTATGTACACCGATCGTTGTCTTGTTAGGCAGACATCTGAGCCTGCTAGAGCTTGGCGAGCAGGCAGCTACTTCTCTCGGTATCCATACGGATAGAACGCGAATAGCGCTGATTATCGGCACCGTCTGTATGATTGCGGTCGCTACCGCCACTACAGGCCCTATTGCCTTCGTCGCTTTTCTGGCTGGACCGATTGCCAAAAGACTTGTCGGTGCAGGTTACTCTACTGTCATTCCTGCCGGTCTTGTCGGAGTTATCTTGGTTCTGGCAGCAGATTTAATCGGACAGTTTGCTTTTGAGACTAGATTCCCTGTGGGCGTCATCACTGGAATCCTCGGAGCGCCTTATCTGATCTATCTGCTCATCCGAATGAATCGAAAGGGAGATTTTTAATGAAACCGACTCACGTATTTCAAGCAGATCAATTGGCAGCAGGTTATGAGCAGCGAACGATTATTGAGAATATCAACCTGATCATTCCCAGTAATCAGATTAGTGTCATTATCGGGGCGAATGCCTGTGGTAAATCGACACTGCTCAAAACGCTCGCCAAGCTAATCAAGCCGGAAGCTGGTGAAGTGACCCTGGACGGGAAGTCGATCAGTAAGATTCCTCCTAAGGCTTTGGCGCGTATCCTAGGACTGCTGCCGCAGTCCCCTATCGTCCCTGAAGGAATTTCTGTCGCCGATCTGATCGGCCGAGGCAGATTTCCCCATCAGTCCCTTCTTGGAGGATGGACGAAGAAGGATACGGAAGCCGTAGCAGAAGCGATGGAGATCATGAAGATTACGGAGCTTGCCAACCGCAGCATAGATGAGCTGTCCGGCGGTCAAAGACAACGTGTTTGGATTGCGATGGCACTCGCTCAGCAGACGGACATTCTTTTTCTGGACGAGCCGACAACCTTTCTCGATATCACCTATCAGGTAGAGATTCTCGATCTGCTTACCGATCTTAACCGGAAGCACGGGACAACCATTGTGATGGTTCTTCATGACATCAATTTGTCTGCACGATATGCGGATTATATCTATGCCATTCGCAAGGGAGAGCTCATCGCTGAGGGACGGCCAGCGGAGGTCATTACGAGTGAACTGATCAAGGATGTATTTGAACTGGATTGCACCGTCATTGAAGATCCTGTATCCGGTTCTCCGCTGATCGTGCCGAAGGGACGATATCATGTGAATGCAGCCTTGACTAGAGAATTCCAAGACGTTTAGAGCTTGTATCAGAATTCGTATAAGAATTATATACACAACGTACAAAAGGCACCCGAGCGGGTGCCTTTTGTACGTTGTGCATTCTTTTTGCGAAACCTTAGAAGATCGTTCTATAGAATGCTATGTCGATTGATTTGTTGTTGTCAGCTTCTTATTGCTTCTGATCTGTCCAATTCCCAGTTCTCTGGCCTCTTGATTCAGCGATTTAAGGAAGCTGATAACCATTAAGCCCATAACGATGGAGAATGGAAGTGCGGCTATAATCATTGTGTTCTGAAGCGCCTGCAGTCCTCCGGAATAGAGCAATGCGAGCGCAGTAATGGCGAGAAAGATCCCCCATACCACTTTAATCTGCGCACTCGGATTCTGGGAACCGTTCGTTGTCATCATACCGAGAACAAAGGTGCCTGAATCAGCCGATGTCACAAAGAACGTGACAATAATAAGAATAGCGAGAATGGACAACGCCATGCTGAATGGGAAGCCTTCTAGGACACCAAATAGAGATTCTTCCGCTGTTAAGGAAGAGATCGACAACGCCCCGGACACTTCGGTCATAATCGCTGCGCTGCCAAAGGTCGTAAACCATACGAAGCCAATAAGGGAAGGCACCAGCAGAACGTAGATAACAAACTCACGAATGGTTCTGCCCTTGGATACTCTGGCGATAAACACACCAACGAATGGAGACCAAGCAATCCACCAAGCCCAGTAAAAAATCGTCCAGCCATTAATCCAGCTTCTCGCATCTTCATTGAGCGGAGCAATTCGAAAGCTCATGTTGATGAAGTTCTGTAAATAACCTCCGATGGTATCCATGAGCAGATTCAAGGTGAATACAGTCGATCCCAAGAAGAACACGATTAGAAAGAGGACGAATGTCAGTCCCATATTTAAATTACTAAGGATCTTAATCCCTTTGCTAATACCTGTAAGCGCAGATAGCATAAACAGAATCGTCAGAACGACGATAATGATCGTCTGAATCATATTATTGCTCGGTGTCCCGAACAAATAGGAGAGTCCCCCATTGATTTGTGTTGCACCAAAGCCCAATGTCGTTGCAACACCGATGACGGTGGAAATTACAGCGATCACATCAATGATCTTACCCACGATTCCATCGGCATGTTTACCAATGAGGGGCCTTAATGTACGGCTGATTAAGCTGAGCTCGCCTTTTCTGAAGGTAAAGTAAGCAATGACGAGGGCAACACAGCCATAAATCGCCCAGGCATGAATACCCCAGTGGAAAAAGGTAAACCGCATGGCGTCTTTGATGCCTTGATCTGTGCCAAGCTGGCCTGTAGGCGAGCTAACCGCATAATGGCTTATCGGTTCTGCCGTGCCGTAGAAGATCAAGCCGATGCCGACTCCCGCACTAAATAACATAGCAAGCCAGGTCGGGCGTGAGAATTCCGGCTTATCCTCCTGCTTGCCAAGCTTGATTTGACCGACTGGACTGACCAGCAAATATATGCACACGCCCACAAACACAGTAACGATTCCTAGATAGTACCAGCCGAATTTATCTGTGATAAAATTTTGTGCGGTGGTCGTGATGCTCTCCAGCGATGCAGGCATCAGTATTCCCATTAGAATTAGAACTACCAGTATTGCAATTGAAGCATAAAAAACAGTTGAAGCCTTCTTCATATCAAACATACAACTCCCCATCTTTGATTTTGTCGCGGTGGGTTTTTTTGCGATTGAAAACATTATAGAAATGCTGAACCCAAGTAAGTAAGAAGCGTTCCTGAGGATACCAACCAATCCTTGAAGTGGACATGCAGAATCGTTCTTTTTCGAGGCACTTTATTAGTGTAACAATAATAATTACATGAGACACATGCGATATTCACGCCTCAAGCGAATTAAACACCTCTTAACCAAGCTAAGGGCTGTTGAACCTGCTAACTCTCATAAATACTCCCTTAGAAGTTGTATTCGGCCATATTTGAGCAGATCGAACGTCCAAATTGGAAGTTATTTGAATCAATTAAAAGGATGGTGTGTATCCCTCCGGCTACGTTATACTTACTACAAAATGATCAAAGAACACCTGAGCAAAGGAGCTATTCATGGACCATTATGAGGCAGTAGAAAGGGCGTTAATTTATATCGAGGGACATCTGCATGAGCATTTGTCCGTGGAATCTGTTGCAGCCTCCTTGAACATATCAAAGTACTACTTCCACAGGCTGTTCTCTGCAATGATGGGCTGTTCGTTAAATCAATACATTTTATCCAGAAGATTGAATACCTCTGTTACGTTGATACAAAACCATAACATGTCTCTAACGGACATCGCTTATGAGCTCAGCTTTGGTTCCCAAGCCTCCTTTACCCGTGCTTTCAAACGTCATTACGGTGTAGCTCCCCGCTCACTGAGAGCAGGAACTCAACCAATTTCACCAACTCCTGTCCCTGCAGTTGTCAAAAGACCCATTAAAAACATCAACGGTGATATCGTTACCGACTTTACCCTCATCGAATTAGATGCGATCCAGCTCAGCGGCATTGCCTTTGAGGTAGATTTAGCCATAGCCGATTATAAAGAGCGAATTCGTGAGCATGCCGGGCTATTATTAAGTCAGATTAATGAGAGCATAAGTGGCCCCTGCTATGTCATTTACTCTAACTGCCAGCCTAACTCCACCCAGTTCAAGGTTCTGTTTGGAATTCCGTGCGATATTCAAATCAATAAGCCCTTTTATTTTACGGTCAATGTACCTCAGATTTTTTGTGCCCGGTTCAAGTACTTCGGAGACCTGCTTGAGATTGGTAGTGTGCTCGAAACGGACTATGCCAGATTTCTAAAGATCTCCAGACAAGAAGCTGAGCAATCCGATATCGAACTCGTACAAGTATTTGATGACGTCCACAATCTCGATTCGAGCTACCACATCTATGCCCCCATCAAAAAGCTTCCTGCCGATTCAGAATGTTAGACTGGACATAGAGCGCATATCCCAGCCATATCAGGGCTACTCCCATGGGCAATGCCATCATTCGGTCCAGCGGGTGAGGGATGATTGAAGTGGCGAGGGTCGCTGCGGAAGCACAAGCAAGCAAAATACCTGCCATGCGCGGCAGAACTCTGGCCCGAAATATGGCGATGCCAAGCAGCAGTCCACCCAGTATATACATGCCGCCCGCTAAACCGGCTAGTGCCGGAAAAATTCCGAGATGAGCCGTACTCTCCGTTCCATCAAATATACCCAACATCCCTTCTACAAATGTTCCGGCATCCGCTGTAAGCAGCGGCATAACAAAGGCTTCGATGAAGCTGAAGGCGAATGATATGAGCCAAAATAGACCGAACAGCAGAATACCGATCAGACCAAGCCACCCCGCTTCTTTTACCTGCCTCATGTAAACCCCTGTCATTCCGATCAGGCTGGAGAGAGACATGACAAGAGTTAAGCATGCAACCATGACCCAAGAACTGGAGTTCACAGAAGACAGATCATCCGGCGGGTGAATGAACTGAATGACGATGTATAGAAGTCCTGCCACCACTGCTGATAAGCCCGCCACGCGGAAAATGCCCTTAGCTGTCAGGCCTCGGTTCATTTTCTTTTTGTTGTGCTTGTTACTCATGTTTTTTTACCTCCATTCGAATTCTGATGTCGTTGACTACCAACAGCTACAACGTAACACCCTCCGATTTCTTTTACTTCTCACATCTTGCTGTAATTCAAAAGAGCACCTCTCTCGAGATGCTCTCTTAAATGATAAGACTCAGGAATAAAACTCAGGAATGTGGCGGATAGGTAACTGTACCTCAATCATAATGGAAAGCACGCTTTACATTGCTCGCCTTGTACGATATACTCTCCATATGTAAAGCTGACTTTCCATATGGAGGGCAAACACATGAATAACCGTTTAGAAGAAATCCGCAAGCAGCGCGGAATTAAGCAAGAGGAATTAGCAGCAGCTCTTGAAGTATCACGGCAAACGATCGGTTCTCTGGAGAACGGCCGTTATAACCCATCGATTCTGTTAGCGTTCAAGATTGCTCGTTATTTCGGTATGCATATCGAAGAAATTTTCATTTATGAGGAGGATGAGAAGGCATGAATAAATTGGTTTCGTCTTATATTTTTACCGTCTTAGGCATAGGGATGCTCGCAGGCGGTCTGTACTTCATCAAAGCATTTGAAGATCCAGAAGGTATGCTGCGAGCATTGCCTTATATTTGTGTAGGAGTGGGCTGTGTTCTTTTTGGTCACGGTATAGGAGAAGTCATCCTCCAACATGCAATGAAGCGGGCACCCGCCGCTGCTAAGCAGCTTGAGATTGACCAGAACGATGAGCGCAATCTGGCGATCGCCAACCGGGCAAAAGCAAAAGCGTACGATATGATGACCTTTGTATTTGGAGCGCTAATCTTAGCCCTATCCTTGATGGGTATAGATTTAATCATATTATTGCTATTGATATTTGCGTATCTGATTATCCTTGTGAGTAACAGTTATTACCGCTTCAAGTACTACAAAGAGATGTGATGCAACTCCAAAAAGCTGTCCTTCAAGTCATAACGAATGAATGACTTTTCGGGGACAGCTCTTTATGATTGAGGATTAGCCAGACTTCGGCTGCTCTGCAAAATAATGCGCTACCGCATGCTTATATGCATTCAGGTAAAAAGACACGGCCTGCTTACTTACCTCTGCATTGGCGTTAATGATGTCGAAGCCGTGATAGCAGCCTTTAAACAATGTAAACTCGACAGGTACGCCCGCCTTCCGCAGGTCCTCCACGTACTGAATCGTTTCATCACGGAATGGTTCGATATCTCCGACAAAAGTAACCGTTGGCGGCAGATGACTGTAATCACGCGCTCTTGCAGCGGCCGCGTATTCCGGTACATCTCCCTCATAGAGATTGCCAAGATACAGCTTCCATGCCCATCGATTGTAGTCCGAATTCCAGATTGGCGCATTGTTCGCTTCAGCCGATTCCTTGTCCATTCGATCATCAAGCATAGGGTATAGCGGCATTTGGAAGGCGATACTGACCTCTCCCCGGTCTCTTGCATACAGCGAAAGTGCTGCCGTCAGACCACCTCCTGCGCTCTCTCCGCCAACCATAAGCTGGTTGCTTCTGATGCCGAGCTCTTCAGCGTTGAGCTTGAGCCATAGAAGCGTGTCATAACAGTCATCTAGAGCAGCCGGGTACGGGGCTTCAATGGACAGGCGATAATCCGGCGCCACTACAACACAAGGACTGGCATGAATCAGCCGCCCGTATGCTTGCCCGAACAACTCTGGATTACCCATTGCATAGCCGCCTCCGTGAATCCACAGCACACCAGGAAGAGGACTTGAGTGATCCAGCGGTTTATAGATTCGGATTCGCAGCTTCGAGCCATCCCGTCTCGTTATCCACTCTTCACGGCAATCTAATCCCTCAATATTTTTGCCAATGGACCGATCCGAACGCTTCTTCGACTTGTGCATGGCTCTTCTCCAGCTGTCTTCATCCTTCGATCTCATCAGCCTGTCAATCAACCTTCCTCTGAAGCGAAGCTGCTTGTCAATCATCTTGGTCGTTACTTTCATCTGCAATCCTCCCAATATCCTACGATTATGATAACAATCTGTTAGTTATAGTGATTTCCTATGGCCTTTATACGATTTATATATTTCACCAATTATAACGTTACTCGCTACAATGAAGTAAATCGTTTGAGGAGGTCGTGTTATGGAATTATCCGTGAAGAAGCTTTTTGATGCCGTTGCCCGTGACTATGATCGGGAGAGAAAACATCTTATCCCTTGTTTCGAGGATTTTTATGGGATGGCTCTATCCTTGGTTGAAAGCCGCAGTGACTCTCCAAAGATCCTTGATCTTGGTGCAGGTACCGGGTTATTTTCTAGCATGGTCTGCCAAAAGTACCCTAACTCACAGATTACACTGGTGGATTTAAGCGAAAAAATGTTGGAGGGCGCACGGAAGAGATTTCACCAGAAAGAAAATATCCACTATGTGGTTGGGGACTATTCGAGCCTCAAATTCTCTCAAAACTATGACATCGTCATCTCTTCGTTATCGATACATCATTTGACTCACACCGCCAAAAGGCAATTATTCTCTACAATACATCGGCTATTAAATGACGGCGGGATTTTTGTAAATGCAGATCAAGTAGCAGGTAATACTCCGCAAAACGATGAATTGTTCAGACGACGCTGGCTGGAGCGTATTAACGAAAGTGGACTCAGCAAGGAAGCGATCGACGCATCCATAGAGAGAAGAAAACTGGATATCAATGCAAAACTAGTGGATCAGATCCTGTGGATGGAGCAAGCGGGATTCCAAGATGTAGATTGTATGTATAAGCATTTGGATTTTGCCGTATTTTTCGGAAGAAAATGATTACGACACAAAAAAGATGAGATCTTTTCGATGTAGAAAACTCTCATCTTTTTTGCAGGTATACACCGTTTATAAATTCGTCTCTACTTGGAACTCCAGCCACCATCAATGATTAGCTCTTCACCCGTAACAAATTTGGATTCATCTGATGCTAAATATAAATAGCCATTCGCAATATCCAGCGCTTCCCCAGCAAATGGCGGTAAAGGAATTGTACCTTCAAATGCTTTTCCTAATACTTCACGCGATGTTACCCCATGACGCTGGGCTGCACCTGTTAAGATTGCACCAGGATAGATAGAATTCACACGAATATTATCTTGTGCAAAGTTAATGGCGGCATGCTTGGATAATGCTCTTACGCCGCCTTTTGCCGCAGCATAAGCAGCAGCTCCATTATCTGCGCTGCCGATAATTGCGGATAATGACACACAGTTAACAATTGACCCTCCACCGTTATCCTGCATATATGGAATGACAGATTGCATTCCTAAGAATACAGACGTTAAATTTAAGTTAATGGAACGATTCCAGCCATCTAATGTCTCTTCTAAAAGTGTTTTATGGAACGATACACCCGCATTGTTAATCAGAATATCTATTTTCCCGAAGGCTTCTTTTGCTTCAACCATTACACTTTTCCATTGTTCTTCCGAAGTAACATCTAATTGGGCACATAAAATCTCACCCTCTATGGATGCTGTCACTTCTTTCAATTGATCGAACGCGATGTCCGTCGCAACCACTTTTGCTCCTTCTTTTGTGAATAATTCTAGAGCCGCTAATCCCATTCCTGAAGCAGCCCCTGTAATAATAGCAACTTTATTCTCTAAACGAGCCATGATGTAACCTCCCCAGTTTTAATTGTGATATAATTTCACAATTAAAACTTAACAAATCGCAGCACCTTACGTCAATTGATTTTTCTTTAATTTACTTTGATACATTGCTAAAATGAATGAGATAGGAAGTGAAATCATGGACAGCCTCTTACAATTGAGCTACTTAGGTAAAACAAACTTCATCGTAGCCATTAAGTCATTAGCGATATTAGCAGATAAAGACGATTTAGTCACAAGCAATGCATTAACTGAGATATTAGGCATCGAATCCAGCTTTATTCGAAAAGTGATGGCTAAATTAATGCGCGAACACATTGTCGAAGGATTTGGAGGACGTTATGGTGGATATAGACTCCTAGTCAACCCTGAGGAAACCACCTTATATGATATATATGTTGCAATAGCAAAGGACGCACATTCCAATGATGTCGTGAGTGAAATTGATAACATGGATCAGTTCATCTTAGACATCATCCTAGAATCGCAGCAAAAAATAAAAGAAGTTTTAAGTGCGCATTCTATTTCTGACCTGGCAAATGGGAGGTAGAGCTCCCCTTCTAAGTCACCACCAATTATGAAACTGATGTAAACCAGATTATTCCCTTCGGATTCATTGATAAGATTGCCATTAACACTTGCGAAAGAGCCATCCGGTACAGGATGGCTCTTTAATTTTGTCTATACTGTTGTATCTTACAGGATATGTGCAGTTCCGCTATGCCATAATCCCCGCTTCAATCAGCTTCCAAACTGATTCAAACTCTGCTCTGAAGTCAATCCTCAGCCAATTATCTGCATAAGCCGGTGCGGAGAAATAAGAGAACGCCAGCAAAATAGCCTGCAGCTGCTGAACGTCTTCTATGCCGCTCGCTGCCTTCAGACTGCCCAATAAATCGCCAATGTGCCGAACGAGCACCTTAGGATTCCCATCGATATAAGCCGTATATAGCTTAAACATTTCTGTCTCACGCATATAAGCTTCATATTTCGAATGACTTAATTCCCATAACCAGTCGTGCACGATGTCCTTCGTAGATGAGTACTTGTCCGTATTGAATGGGAACAGCCCCGCCAGTTCATGGTCCAGCCAGGATAATGCAAGCTCGGTCCACAGCTCTTCCTTGCCCGAGAAATACTTGTAGATCGCGGCGTGCGTGGTCCCCAGCTCAGATCCAACCTTGGACAGATTCACTTTCTCCATGCCGTATTCAACGACCATTCGATGTGCGGTTTGTAAAATGAGTTCTCTGCTTAAATTTTTCATAATTGTATTATACAGATTGGCAATAGAGGTTACAACTATTGATTTTTGTAACTCGGCATTGTATGCTTAGTTTGCTTGGTTGTTACAAAATTAAAAAAATGTAACTTGAAAAGGAGAATCATTGGATGAAGCTTTCTAAGCGTACCATTATTGTGACAGGCGGTACTTCCGGTATTGGTCTTGCCTTCGCCTTAGAGTTTATGAATCGCGGCAATAGAGTCATTGTCATCGGTCGGAATCAGGCAACCCTTGATCAAGTTACCAGTAAACATAAGGGGCTCATCGGACTGCAAGGTGACGTCTCTAATGCAAACTCCGTTCGTGAAATGGCTGCATTCATACGTGACCGCTACCCAGAAGCCTCGATCTTATTTAACTCAGCTGGTATTATGCGCGCATTCGAATTGATGGACGACAACCTCGATTTGGAGCGAACGACCGCAGAGGTGGATACGAATTTAAACGGGACCATCTGGATGACAGAAGCTTTACTCCCTCAATTGAGCAGGCAGGACGAAGCCATGATTGTCACTGT
The DNA here is from genome assembly GCF_000732325.1 of Paenibacillus sp. TCA20. GTDB lineage: Bacteria > Bacillota > Bacilli > Paenibacillales > Paenibacillaceae > Paenibacillus > Paenibacillus urinalis. Next base: position 121,033 of record NZ_BBIW01000008.1, on the reverse strand, counting down.
AAGCTCCGGTCTGTCCTACGTCTCTTCGCCCGCTCATCCGGTCTACTCGGCTACGAAGGCAGGAGTGCATATGTTCACCAACGCACTGCGAATCCAGCTCAAGAAGTCTGGAAGAAACGTTCATGTGATGGAGCTTGTCCCGCCTCTCGTTGCGGAAACCAGTCTCCAACCGGATATGCACAGCAGCGGCCCTATTCCCAACATGAGCCTAGATTCACTAGTGAAGCACGGAATCCATGGGATGGAGCAGAATAAAAAAAGGGTCGTCCCGGGCTTCTCCAAATTTCTACGCTTTGCCGGCAGATACTTTCCAGATGCCCTTTCGAAGAAAATTGCGCGGGGATGAAACAGCCGTACTTCAAATACTCAATCGTCAGCCCTCCTGTGCCACAAATACGATTCGCTCTTCCGGTGGAGGTGTTGGCGATCCGCTCATTCCTGAGTTTCAGGACTTTAAAGCCTTAACTAACGGATGCGAGCCGAGTCTCGTACATATCAGTGAAGAAGTTTATGGTTTCCCCGTAGATACGATCAATATTCCGATTACCCAGCACATCTCGAACGAGCTTATCGATATGGTACAGCACGTAGCGGCACATGCTGAGGAGCTACAGGCCACAAGCGAGCAGATTCTAGAGAACAGCAAGCTTGCTGTGGAGAATGCAGGGAAGGTCTCTCAGGTCTCCAGTCTAATCTGGGAAATTTCGGAACTATGAGAAAATGATGGGCGTCTCTGGGAATTTGATTAAATACTCGGTAGAATAATACCGCCTGGCCTCAAAATAGAACAATACATAGAACAGCGATCCTCCATGGGAGAATCGCTGTTTTTTTTATGCCCGATGGAGATCATTCTTTACAAAAAATGTGATAAGCCATAATCAAACGATGATAATCTACAAAGAATTAATTCAGATGAGGTGAACATTCATGAACTATGAGACATACGCTTCCGATCTGCAACGACGATGGAATCAAGATATGAATAATAGACCGGAGGAATGGGTCGTTTCGGAGAGTTTATCAGCCAAAATTACGCAAGAAGGACAAATGAACGATTTTTACGGTGCTACCTCTGTTATCACATTATCTGAATCGGATCGTCAAAAGTGCCGGGTCGCGCAGGAACGGCTGCTTGGCGTGTTGGAGCATCAACTCGTGAAACTCGAGCCTGAAACCTTCCATTTAACGATCCATTCCTTCAGCAATGTCAATAACACACCGGGTGGCAAGCAGGTGATTCAGGAGAAATTAGCTCAGCTTGAAGAAGTCATTGCGGCAGAATTCCGGAGCATAGCCGCACTATACGGAGGGCAGCGTATTCGGATGCGTTCTCTTGGAGTAAGTACCAGCGGCAAAGATGTCATTAGTATTAAATATGTACCCGCATCCAAGGACGATTACGAGATATTAACCGATTTATACAATCGTATGGAGAAGATCTTTCCAGAATACAGGTCATATGTGCCGCATGTATCGCTTGGATACTTCAAACTGAAGAAGCTAGAACAGGCAGAAATCGCCTTGTTATATGATACGCTGGAGCGTATGTGCAAGGAGCTCGACTTGGATATCGTTCTGGATGTCGATCGCTTCGTCTATCAGCATCATTTTCATATGAACGACTTTCGGGATGTTTTTAGCATTCAAGAGTATAAGTGACCTGGGACCGGTACGCTTACTTAAATGACTTTCAAGAATTGCTGAGGTAATCAGGGCATTTGCAATATGGTTTCTTTTAATTCCAAGAAAAAGGCGCCCATTAGAGCGCCTCTTCAAAAAATCATTTACTATATCGAGGATGTACGTTATAAAGACTATTCCGGTATATAAGGGAGATCCAGTGCCTTCGGTACGTTGATGACATGTGTTTCCGTATAAGTGAGGATGCCTTCCTCGCCATATTCGCGGCCAACGCCGGATTGTTTGACGCCGCCAAAAGGGAACCTTACATCGAGCCCTTGCACAGCAGCTGTATTGATCATTGTCGTACCTGCTTCGAGCCTGCGTGCCACCCGAATGGCATCTTCTTCTCTTCCCCAGACAGAGCTCGTGAGTCCATAGATGCTCTCATTATGCAATGCAATAACCTGCTCTTCATCGTCAAAGGGCAGGATCGGTACCGTAGGACCGAACTGTTCCTCTACCACAATTGGATCACGATAGTCACAATCGAGCACAAGGGTCGGCTGCAAGTAGTAGCCTTCATCAATCCGCTTCTGATCGAGAATTTGTCCCAGAGGAATGACTCTCGCTCCGCGTTTCTTCGCATCTTCGACCAGGCCCTCCACATATTGTTTCTGCTTCAGGTTATTGACCGGACCGACCGTCGTATTCGGATCAAATGGGTCTCCGATTCGAATCCAGCGATTGGCGGCCTCTATATATTTGTCCACGAAGGCATCATAAATCGAACGATGAACATATACACGTTTGGCAATCATGCAGATCTGGCCTGTTGTCAAAAAGTTAGAAACGACAATTCGGCGCATGGCCCGCTCATCGTTAACATCAAAGCCTTCCAGGAAGATCGCCGCATCGTTGCCGCCGAGCTCAAGCGTCATATGCTTAATCGTTTCCGAAGCAGCCTTCATAATATGCTTCGCTGTTTCGGTTCCGCCTGTAAAGGCAATCTTGGCGACAAGAGGGTTCGAGGTCAGTTCAATACCCACATCGGATTCACCATGAACGACGTTGATCACACCAGCCGGAAACTCACCCGCAATGATCTCTGCCACTTTGGTTGCTGCCAGTGGGGCAAATGGACTTGGCTTCAGCACAATTGTGTTGCCGGCAAGTAAGGCGGGAGCGATCTTAATCGTGGACAGCGCAATGGGATAGTTCCATGGGCTAATCGCCGCCACCACACCAATGGGATCATGGGATATGATCGTTTTACCCGTCTCATGGTCTTTAACTTCTTCCTGTAGAACCGACTTGGCCTGATCACAGGCAAATTCCATCCACATCAATGCAACATACATTTCACCATGGGCATCATAAAGCGGCTTGCCGTGCTCTCTAGACAGCAATTGGACAATGTCATTCTCCGCTGCTCTAACTTTCTCAATCGCCTTGCGCATGCGAGTAATGCGCTCGTCAATTGCACTCTGCTTCCATGCTGTAAAAGCCTCTGCCGCCGCCTCAATCGCTTCAGCCGCTTGCTCTTTTGTGGTGACCGGGAAATAGCCCACTATTTCAGTTGGGTTTGCCGGATTCTCTTTTGCTGATTGGGAAATGGATTTTACTCGTTGACCCTTAATGAAGTTCTCAACTACAATCGTCTCTTGGTCCGCTTGAATTGTCATGTTCAATCCCTCCGTTGTATGGATCTATGAATTCCAAACTTCGTCGGCAATTTCTTTCACGAAACGAAGTTTACGCCATTGTTGTTCTTCTGTTAAGATATTGCCTTCTTCTGTAGACGAGAAGCCGCATTGCGGGCTCAAACATAGCTGTTCAAGCGGTACATAGGTCGCCGCCTCTGCAATCCGCGCTTTAATTCGTTCCTTGTCTTCTAATTCACCTGATTTTGATGTGATTAAGCCGAGTACGACTTTTAAATCTTTACGATTCACATATTTTAATGGCTCGAATCCACCTGAACGCTCGTCATCGAATTCCAGGAACAGCCCGTCCACGTTTAATCCTCCAAATATGACTTCAGAAGCGTAATCATAACCGCCGGTTGAGAAATAATTGGATTTATAATTACCACGGCAAATATGCATCGTCACCACTAAATCCTCTGGTTTATGAGCCAAAGACTCGTTAATCATCCGCTGCATAATTTTCAGCTCTTCTGCCGGATCCCAGCCTTTTGCACGCAGCTTATCGTGACCTGCTTCAGAGAACAGATCTGCCCAGGCTGTATCATCTAATTGCAAGTATCGGCATCCTGCATCATAGAAGGCTTGGATCGCTTTTTGATAGGCCGTGATGGTGTCCTGAAGGAACGATTCACGGTCCTTATAAATTTCGTCATTGTATTCCACACGATACAGAAGCATATTCGGGCTAGGAATGGTCTGTTTTGCCACTGTGTCACCCGCGTGCTTTTTCAAAAACTCGAAATGCTGAATAAACGGATGCGTCGAGAAATCCACTTTACCGACAATGCGAATACCGCCTTTGCGAGTTACCATGTTGTGAAATTTCAGTCCCGCTATTTCTTCGAATAACTCTACTCCATCCAAGCCGCCGAGAAAATCAAAATGCCACCAGCTTCTGCGGAACTCGCCGTCCGTTACGGCTGCTATGCCATTCTGCTTCTGCTTCTCAATAATACGGATGATCTCATTATCTTCCACTGCCGTTAATTGTTCATATGTGATATTGCCTGATTTATATTGCTCACGTGCCTGAGTTAAGTTGGCAGGACGTAAAAAGCTGCCTACATGATCATTACGAAATGGAATCATAGATGTCTCTCCTTCAACGCTATAATCTATTGAATATATCACGATTGAATAGATTGCATGTTATATGTAAAACGTATGGCTAGCTATAGCTTTTAGTAATAGCCGAGTCCTTCCCATCTGGACGCAAATGTGCAGAAAAAGAGCCGCACCAATGTTGGGCGACTCCTTGGCCATCATTTAGTTTTGAAATTCCGTGAAAATTTGAAAGGTTATGCCGAATTTATCTGTCACATCACCAAAACCAGGACTAAAAGGCTCTTCCTTAAACGGAATATTGACTTGACCGCCTTGCTGCAGTGCGTCATAGATTCGTTTCGATTGTTCCACCTCATTCGATGTAATGCAAATGGTTACCCGCTTTCCATCGGCAATAGGCGAACCCCATGGAGCATCGGAAAACATAAGTTCCGATTCACCAACCTGCAGCTTTGCGTGTGCCACAAGGCTCTTGAAATCATCGGTAAATGTACTTGGCATATCCGGCATTTCACCGTACGTAATGAGCGAGAGAACCTTGGCACCGATGGCTTGTTCATAGAACTGGATGGCATCCTTCGTGTTCCCCTCCAGCGTAATATACGGGGTTAGTTTTGAAGTCATACATACTACCTCCTTGGATTTGGACGATATTCGAACGAACCGCCTAGGATCGCTCCGTGTACGCCTTGAAATTGTCCATGATCGCTTGCCAGCCGGCTTGCTGGAACTCGGCCGGATTCGTGCTTTCGGGGTCAAACGTTTCCACGACCTTCGTTTCGCTGCCTTGCTCCATAAAGGTGATCTCGACTTTTCTCCCATCTCCTAACGTATATGAAATCAACTCATGCGTTTTCACTTCATCATATACACCGGCAAAATCAAACCCCATGCTGCCATCCTTCGCTTCCATTCTGGTCAGAAACTTGCCGCCCGTCCGCAAATCATTCTCCGCATTCGGCACATGCCAATCCTCAGAAGCTTGATTCCACTTCATAATGTGTGCCGGCTCCGTCCAGCAGCTCCATACCTTTTCCATTGGTGCTTGAATGACGGCCTGAACCGTTATTTTCGTTCCATTACTTGTTCCCATTTTGAAGACACCTCTTATCGTTTTTTTGTTATTCAATGATATAGACGTTATGGGGCCTCAAAATTCATCGGTCTATCTGCTCAGGAAGCCCAAATCGTGAAAATAATTTGGTATTAATGAAATTTTGGACATGCCTTATCTTCCCATCTTGGGCTTCAATGACGTGAATTCCCCAAGGGATCAGGACGGACGCATCAGGACTTGGCATATACTGTGCATAAGCAGGATAGCCGCCGTTTACTGTAATCGGCAGGAAGCGTGAGCCTTCGCAATGACCTCGTGTCAGCGAGAAGAACTTGAACAAATCGTCCTTGCCGCGCACCCACATCGGGAAAGGCGGCATCGACATGCAGCCCTCCTCATGGAATAGCGCGACTAGCGCATCGACATCGAATTGTTCAAAGGCGTCCACATACCGTGACAGCAGCTCGCGATCCGGCTGAATCTCCATCCGGCTAAGCTCTTCGGAACGGAGCTGGGTCCTGTTCATCGTCTCCCTGGCTCTTTGCAAAGCGCTGTTGACGGCCGCTGGCGATAAACTCAACGCTTCAGCAATCTCTTTAGATGACCAGTCAAATACATCCTTCAGAATAAGTACGGCACGCTGGCGAGGCGGTAAGGTTTGAAGTAGTGCAATGAAGCAGAGCTGTAGAGTATCTTTGCGAATGAAAGCTTCTTCGGGATTCCCCCCCATATCAGGAGCAATCCATACCCATGAGGAGTCGGGCAACGTTTCGTGGGGTTCAATGATGGAGGCCGCCGGTTCGGAGAGATCAACGGGCAGCGCACGGCGTTTAGCTTGTCTCAGCTTGTCCAGACATAAGTTCGAGGCGATGCGATAAATCCAGGTTTTATACGATGATTCCTGCCGGAATGAGTCCCTGCTCTGCCATACACGGATGTATACCTCTTGAACAGCATCGTCCGCATCATCGATGGATCCCAGCATTCTGTAGCAGAACGACGTTAACGCCGGCTTTAAATTTTCTAATACTTGCAGATCCAATGTCATCTCGCTCATAGCAGACTCCTTTTGACAGGTGGTATTTTGGATATATTTGGTCATAGTTTAACACAGGAGCGTCTAGCAATCACCCTTCCATTCTTGTAAATAAATCGCGAAAAAAAGCGAAAGGGGAGCTGTTACTATAGCTCCCCTTTCGCCTAATATACCTTCTTTAACATCTCAATCACATCATCCAGGGTAAGGCCGAAGGATTTGTAGTAGGAGGTGTCAAGAAGCATTTGTTTAAGGATCATTTCATTGCGAATTTGTAATTTCCGATCGGAGGACAGGTCGGCGACAAAACAACCCTTTCCCGTAATGGTATGGATAAGCCCAGATCTCTCTAATGCTTCCCAAGCCTTTTTGACGGTAATCACGCTGATGCTCAGCTCCTGAGCCGCTTGTCGGATCGGTGGAAGACAATAGCCGTTTTCCAATTCTCCTTTCAAAATCTGGGCGCTGATTTGCTCAAAAAGCTGCTGGTAAATCGGTTTGTCAGATGTGTTAGAGATCGCGATGTTCATTAAGTTTCCACTTGGAGGAATCGTTTGACCCCGAGCCGATGGGCAATGACGGAGAGCGCCGCGAAAATTACAATTCCAGTGATCAGGATGAAGGCTTGGAGCGTCACTTGCTGCGCATCGGTGCCGTAGAACACATCATTAACAACCAGGCTTTGAATGCCGAGCATTTGTGCGATTCCGGCGAACAGCATGGCGGCCATAACAGCGGCGAGCAGCGCCCAGCCGAATTTATATGCCGTCTTATAAAACATCGGAATAAAGATGAGGTTAAAGATCGCAAGCATAACAAGGTTTAACCCCCAGAAACCCATGTTGGGCGGGAAGAAATAATACGTTACGTCCGGATATAAGTTCATCGAAATGGCGCCGAAGATCGCGGCAATCATGATATGCAGCAGCTCTAAGCCCACCACAAGTGTTACTCTTGCCTTTACCATATCTCGTTTGGAGACAGGCATCACCGACGTGAACATCAAATCGTTTTGCGCTTTAAATTGGTTGAACACATTCGGAATCGTGATCCAGCAGAAATACAGCGGGACAATAAAGTAAATCCAACCGGGAATGAACATTAAGGTGCCAAACAAGAAAGGAAACAGAAAGAAAAAGGGGGGCACGGCCAACCTTACATCCTTCATCACCAGGTTATACATACATTTCCTCCTTCTTCGTAAAATAGACCATGATCTCCTCAAGGCTCGGCGTGGAAGCCTTCATGTTCCAGGAGGTATCGAAGTCTCTCGCGAGAATCAGCCCCGTAAATCCAAATGAATTCATCTTATAAGAGATCAATCTGTCCTTCACTTGGTTCAGTTGAGTTGCAGCACCATTTAGAAGAAGATAGGATTCTTTGAACTCTTCCTTCTCACCACTGTGGACGATTTGTCCATTGACAATGAAGGTTATATAATCCGCGCACTTCTCCAAATCTGAAGTAATATGCGTCGAGAACAAAATGCTGATCTCGCCATCAGCGACGAGTCCTTGGAAAATATCCAACAGTTCGTTCCTTGCAACCGGGTCAAGCCCGCTTGTCGGTTCGTCGAGAATGAGAAGCTTTGCCCCATGGGACAAGGCAATGGCAATACTGTATTTCACCTTCATTCCCGTCGATAGCTCGGCAATCCTTTTGTTTTCATCCAGCTTGAATTTCTGAAGGTAATTGCGGTACGTTTTCTCGTCCCAATTGGCATAGAACTTCTTGATCACGTCGGTCAGGGTCTTCAATTTGCTTCGGGTATAGAAGTCTACACCGCCCATGGCGTACCCAATTTCCTGCTTCAGCTCAAGTTCGTGCTTGGCCATATTTTTGCCGAATACGCGAATTTCCCCGCTATCCATGCGGGTCATATTCAAGATTGATTTTATTGTCGTGGTCTTTCCTGCGCCATTCGCACCAATAAAACCCATAATGTAGCCTTTCTCCAATTGAAACGATACATTTTTAAGTTGAAAATGGGGGTAACTCTTATTTACGTTTCGAATGTCTAATGCAAGCACTACTTACATCCCTCCTCACCAAATTGTGTATATCGTGTATTCACAATATATCTTGTGCGAATTGGTCTTGTCAATACCTGCCATAAAAATAGGCGCTCATAACGATCTCAGGCCTTACGAACTGAGCGCGAGTAAAACACGTCTCCATGCATATGCTGAATTCTATCCCAGTGGGCGGGATTCGTCGTGTCTGGAGAGCGGTTCTCCAGGATGGCCTGGTACAGGTCAGTCTTCTCTTCCAAATGGGCAACGTGCTGCTTGGCTTCTTCGAGCTTAGCCAGCGCAGCTTCTTTATGCTCCATCATGAGTCTGTAGCGTTGTGGAATGCTGGAATCCCCCTCGAGACATAAATCGATATACATTTTAATGACATCGATCGGCATCCCGGATTGCTTGAGACATTTAATACCATGCAGCCAGTTAATCGATTCTTCGTCAAATAATCGAATATTATTCTCATTGCGCTGTACGCTTGGCACCAGACCTTTATCCGTGTAAAAGCGCACCGCGTGCTCAGTGAGTCCCGTAATCTGAGCGGCTTCTTTGACCGTATACATGTTGGATTCCCCCTTAGATAAAAAAAGAAATAATAGCCTCTTGCCTTCGTGTTACACGAAGGTACTAAACTCATTGTAATGCAACTGAGCCGTAATCGGAATTCCCACTCCAGTCTGCGATGTTCCGGGATACGTACCGCGCACCAGTTGCTGTAATACATTTGATAAATTGGAGGAATTACAATGCAAACTGTAACTTTAAACAACGGTGTGAAAATGCCGATTCTAGGCTTCGGTGTCTACCAAGTTCCTGATGCTGATGAGTGCGAGAACGCAGTGTACGAAGCTCTGTTGGCCGGTTACCGCTTGATCGACACCGCCGCCGGTTACCTTAACGAGGAAGCGGTCGGACGCGCAATTAAGCGCAGCGGTGTACCGCGTGAGGAGCTGTTCATTACGACCAAGATTTGGGTTCAGGATGCCGGCTACGAGAGTGCCAAGCTTGCGTTTGCAAAATCACTGAAGAAGCTGCAGCTCGACTATCTCGATCTGTACCTTATTCACCAGCCGTTCGGCGACTACTACGGCACATGGCGCGCGATGGAAGAGCTGTACCGCGAAGGAAAGATCAGGGCGATCGGTGTAAGCAACTTCCTGCCCGATCGTCTGATGGACCTCATTGTACATAACGAAATCGTGCCCGCAGTTAACCAGATTGAAACGCACCCGTTCTACCAACAGACTGAGAGTGCTGTTTTCTTAAAAGAGCAGGGCGTGCAACACCAGTCGTGGGCGCCGTTCGCTGAAGGGCTCAACAACATGTTCGGCAACGATGTACTGGCCTCAATCGCAGAAAGACATAACAAGTCCGTCGCCCAGATCGTATTGCGATGGCTTGTTCAACGAGGAGTTGTTGTCATTCCAAAGTCGGTACGAAAAGAGCGAATCATCGAAAATTTCAACATTTTCGATTTTGAGTTGAGCGCGGACGACATGGAACGCATTTCCACCCTCGATACTCGGGAGAGTCTATTCTTATCGTACCGCGATCCCGGAGTCGCCAAGATGATGGGCAACTGGAGAGTCGAACTGTAAACCTTGGTCCGGTTTCTCCACAGCTATTTATCGCTTTCAGATGTCTTAAACTTGGGTACACTTTAAGGAAACTGTATCCACGATAAACAGCCAAGATGACGGGAGTTTGTACTTTGTATCAGCTTCCGTAGACCGGAGAAGCGTTATTTATAACAAGAATTGAAAGGCCATCCATGGTGGGATGGCCTTTTCGCCGCAAAAATCCATAGCTTTAAGTAATAGCTAATCCACTCTAATGAGTCTAGTATTACCCAAGTATAAGTGCGCATTTTTCATATAAAATATATAATACGAGAAAGGAAGGTGATCCGCATGCTAATCGAAGAGTTACAAAAGAAGTTAGTGGATAAAATCATTCTAGAGACAAGTCCCGCCTTCGTCATTCTATTTGGTTCTTTCGCTAGAGGCACAACTCATGATGAAAGTGATATCGATCTGGCTTATTTCAGTGACAAGCAGCTATCACCTTATGAACGTTTTGTACTTGCTTCTGAGCTAGCGGCTATTGCGAATCGAGAGGTCGATTTAGTCGACATTAAACAAATTGATACCGTGTTCAACATGCAAATTTTTGAGCAGGGCATTCCAATCTATATACATAACGAGAATGAATTTATACGCCAAAAAATGCGTGCCTATAGCATGTATGCTACGTTAAGCGAGCAGCGAGCAGCGATCATCGATGCGATTAAAGAGAGAGGAAGTGTATTCGGCAATGAATGATGTTATTTTAAATAAAACGGCGACAATCGAGCGTTGTGTTAGGCGCATTCATGAAGTTTACGAGGGCAATCCTGCAAACCTAACGGACTTTACGAAGCAGGATAGCATCATTCTGAATATTCAACGTGCTTGTGAGGCAAGCATTGATCTGGCCATGCATATTGTCAGCAATCGTAAGCTGGGCGTACCAAAAGCGAGTCGTGACGCATTTAAACTGCTGCTAGACGCCGGATTAATTGAAGATAGCTTAGCAAAGACCATGATGAATATGGTCGGATTCCGAAATATTGCTGTGCATGACTACCAAACGTTAGAGCTTGAGATTTTAGAGGCGATTATAGAGAAGCATGTTGATGATTTTAAAGTTTTTACGAAGGTGATATTAAAATTAGAGGAATAAACTTTATTCAGCTATTTCACAAAAATTTTAATTGATAGGCCGCTTCAGAAGTCAAACCTTTTTTGAATAAAATGGGTTGCAATTGTATATATGAAATAATATGTGTGTTGTTAGGAGAATCTAATTGTCACAATTCATATGGGACGAAGAAAATATTCAACACATCGCACGTCATAATGTTGAACCATTTGAAGCGGAAGATGCTTTGATGGACCCGCAGCGTATTAAATTTTCAGCTCATAGTGGAAACATGGGGATTATTGGATCAACAGAAGATGGAAGACGATTGGTCGTGATTTATATTAAGAAAATGATGGGGAAACTACGAGTTGTAACTGCAAGGGATGCTACCGAAACTGAAGCCAAAGCTTATAGAAGGAGGAATCGATAATTATGAAGATTATCACGTCAAGAGACCAGATTCCAGAACATATGAGCGATGCGGAAGCAGCGGAATTCTGGTCAAATCATTACATGAGCGACGAATTGTTGGAATCTTCCATTATAGAGGAAGAGGATTATGATTTGCCAAGAAGAAAATCTTTGGCTATTTCTGTCCATCTAGACGAGGACTTGATCCAACGTATCCGTACTTTGGCTAAGCAGAGAAACAAAAGTTATCAGACCCTTATAAAAGAATTTTTGATTGAGCGTACCTATGAGGAAGAAAAAAAGACTCCTGCTCTTAGAGAGGAGAACCCGATTTCCCCTACAACTTTGGATCAGTTTCCTTTAGAACGACAATTGGAGATTGTGTTCGGAGAATTAAAGGAGGAGCTGTCCCAGTTGGTTTCGGGGACTATTTTTGTACTGATCCGGAACAATGGTGTTGCGAAGTTCGGTGTTCGAACCCTGCCTTCAGAAAAAAATAACAACCAAGTCGATGTACAGACGCAAGGCTTGACAGAGATACAGCAGCGATCATTATTTAAACAAGTAATTGAAGCTATTAAGTACAAAAAGAATTGGACGAATGGAGAAATTCTTTTTAACTTCACCTTACAATACAACGAGCCGCGTCTAAGTGTTCAATTTGAATCAATCTACAACATATCGAAACAACTCAAATTGAAATCTACTTAATTTTGAAATCACCTGAAATAAAGAAGCACTGACGTTAAGTATTACTTGTCAGCCTCCGTTAGGGAAAATACTAAGATGCATTATTATTTTTCAGCCCCTTCCGCTAGAACCACGGAAGGGGCATTTACTTTCTCTACGACGGAGAGATCCTGGCCACGGCAAATTGATCGCCGACACGGTACCGAACACAAAGTTTGTCCTGTTGCCGTCCGTTCACCTCTCGAATATCGAGTACCAAGATGAATTCCTGAGTACCGTGTTGGAATTCTTGCAATCGAATGAATGTTTAATTCTTTAGGCTAATCCATTATCATCTCTTTCCTTTAATGCTTCTTCAATCTCCGATGTTAGAACCGCTAATTTTTCCTTATCCGAAACATTCAACTCGACCTTGCTGCGATTAAATACCGACAATGCCTTAGCTGCTATTTCGGGACTTTCCTTCGAATGCAGCAAGTCGTAAATAACCGCGAACGACTCGGCAAGCTGTTCGTTATCAAGCGTACGCATTGTGATCGTATCTCCATTGTTGGGTGTGCCGAAATAAAATGTATTACCTGAAGGGTCACAAAGAGTAAACCGCCTGTCCTCTTTTAATTCTCTCACCTTCGAAATGCGGGGAAATCCTGTTCGCAGAACTTTTCCCCATGCGCTTTTCATATTGCCGCAGAACTCCGCATTCAAGCTGTCGGCGTCTTCAACCTCAATGAACACCATGCTCGCGTTGGCGCTGGGATCATTTTTTTTACTGCCCCAAAAAAGTAAGTTTATATCCTCGTAGCGTACAGCGGCATACGCATATGGGGCTTTATCCTTAGCGGTTATTGTAAAGCCGATGCTCTCATAAAACTCACACTGTTCATCAATGCTCACGCAAGGCAATATAGGAATGATTTTGCTCAAATTATCTCCTCCAGTTTTACGCCGAAGTTCGGCATTCTTGGTTTTTTGATTTACACTCCTATCGTACAATATTAATGCAAATGATTAGGTTTGAATAAATCAGCCTTTATAATATAGGCTATAATTAAATGAAGTGGTCATGTGCTTTAAGGTTGAATTACAAGGGGTTGAAAGTTTGATGAATGGCCGTGATATAGCTAAAAAGTTGAATATCAGCACGAGCGCATTGAAGCATTACGAAGCATGGGGGTTAATTCCTACAGTCGAAAGAGCATCGAATGGTTACCGAATATATACACAGGAGCATGAATCGTATTTCCAATGTATTCGCGCCTTAAAATCAGGATTTGGTATGGATTTGGTCAAGGAAGTCATGCCACGCATCGTCAAGGGGGAGAGACTTGATGCTCTATGGTTAATTAATAAAGCACAAGTGGACCTGCATGCCGAGAAGCTAACGGTTCAAAGAACAGTCGAGATGCTTGATTTAAGAGAGCTTACTGATCTTCCACTCAACCGCAGCAAACCGTTTTTTACGATTGGAGAAGTGGCGAGAGAGGCCAACATATCTGCATCCGCAATTCGACATTGGGAGAAAGAAGGATTAATTAAATCTGAACGGCACAAAGAGAGCGGGTTTCGCATTTATAGCCCGTCCGATGTCCGAAAGATTCTGATCATTCGTACCGTTCAGAGAGTGGTTTATTCCTTGGATGTTGTTCGTGAAGTATTGTCGGATCTTGATAACCATAACGTTGCTCAGGCTAAAGAAATTGCTCTTAAGTCTTTACAATACATTGACCATACACTCGTAGAGCAAGTACGAGGAATTTTTTATTTGCAGAAGCTTTTTGACATTCTTACTAACCGTGCCTCAGCATCGGTAAATTCAAACTAAATTTTGCTCTACTTGTGAGAAGGTTCAGCTTAACGGTCATACTCCGAAGCTCTTCGAGCAATTGTATTAGTTCCCGTTTTTCCATCCGCCACCCTCCTCTCATCTGCTCAAGAAAGCATCGGTAGACGCCAAAAACCAAGGAGCTAAGCGAGAACATATCCCTTAGCTCCTTGGTTCTTAAAATTACTATCCTATTTAGTTATTGACAACATACCCCACCATAGATTTTCCCGCTATTGGCGTTTCGCCTGATGTACCTTCAGCTGCTTCCCTTTAATGGTTGTATTCCTCATCACATTCAGAACGAGTTCACCTTTGCCGTTAAGAATATCCACGTAGGAGGCGTTATCCTCTATTACAATGATCCCGATGTCATCGGCCGATATCCCGTCAATCTTAGCAATGGTGCCTACGAAGTCAACGGCCCGGATCTTCTTTTTCTTACCCCCGTTGAAATAGAGCTTCAGAACCTCCTGGTTCCGATGGGAGCTTCGGTCCTTCTTGATCGTCTGCTGATTCGCAAGCTTCGCTTCAAAAGCAGGAAGGGTACGTGCGATGGCCTCTTTGGACGGGGCGTTACGCTTCTCAATCTCGAACCCGATGTATTGCTGGACGCTGGCAACGAACTAGTCTTCAGACGGTGTAGCGAAGGAGATGGCCTTCCCCGATTTCCCGGCTCTTCCCGTACGGCCACTGCGATGGACATAGCTTTCATTCTCTTGCGGAAAATCATAATTGATAACATGGCTGATGTTCTCGATATCAATCCCTCTGGCAGCCACGTCGGTCGCAATCAGGTAGCGGAATTCCCCGCGCTTAAATGCGTTCATCATCTCCGTACGATCATCCTGCTCCATGCCCCCATGGATTCGGCCGCAAGGGTAGCCGTGCTTAGTCAATTCATTAAATACCGTTTCAACCCTGATCTGGGTCCGGCAAAAAATAATGCAGCTATCCGGATTCTCCACAATCGTGATATCCCGCAGCAATTTCAGCTTGTGATCGTCCCTGACGGCGTACAGGGAATGCTCGATTTGGCTCGTCGTTCTGGCTTCGGTCTGTACCTCAATATCCAGCGGATCATTCATATATTTGTGGCATAGCTGCTCCACATCTTTAGGCAACGTCGCCGAGAACAGCATCGTCATCCGCTCCAGCGGCAGCTCACGGATAATCTTCTCCACATGTTCAATGAAACCCATGTTCAGCATCTCATCGGCCTCATCAATGACCAAATAACGGATCTGCTCCAAATCAATCGTCTGCTTCTCGATATGATCAATTAACCGCCCCGGTGTGCCTACAATAACATGATTTCGTTGCTGCAGCTGCACCTTCTGTCTGTGAAAAGGCTGTTTCCCGTATACAGCGGTTGCCTTAATTCGTTTATATCTGCCGATGTTCATTATATCCTGCTTAACCTGATCGGCCAGCTCACGCGTTGGCGTCAAAATAAGGGCCTGCGGCCGGTATTCCTGCCATTCCAGCATCTCACAGATCGGGATCCCATAAGCTGCGGTCTTCCCGCTTCCGGTATGGGATTTAACGGTCATATCTTTTTTCCCCAGCGCATAAGGAATGACCTTACGTTGCACCTCCGTCGGCTGCTTATACCCCAGGCTATCCAATGAACGGATTATTTCCTCGCTTAATTCATAACTTTCAAAGCCTTGCTCAACTTGCTCACTCATGAAGTAACCCCTTTATATAAGTAACATGTCCACGCATTTGTCATTTACAGCAGCTTAATCAGCTCTTCCAGCTCATCAAGCAACACTTTGGCAAGTTCAAAATTCGTATCTTTCAAAGCCAATTCAATCTTCATTTCAACGGACTTTTTCTTCTGTTCCATTTCCAAATAGTTTTTACTGAAGTGGCTCGCATAAATCATCTGTCTGAACTTGCGCATACTCATCTTACGTATTGTCTTATCTTCAATAATTAATACATAATTCATACCATTCACAACGGAATAGAAATCATGTGAAATCATCAGAATCGCGCCTTTATAGTCGATAATGGCTTTCTCCAGTGCGATCTGGGTGTAAATGTCCAAATGGCTTGTCGGTTCATCAAGAAGCAGTACGTTGGCCTGACTGGCAGCAACCTTGGCTAGCTGAAGTATATTTTTCTCTCCGCCAGATAACGTTCCGATCTTCTGATCCAGGATTTCACCTTCAAAACCATAGTGTTTAAGATAAGCTCTAATCTCATCATAGGTTTGAAACCCGGCGTCAATGAATTCATGGAGTATGGTATTCGAATCCGTTAACGTTTCGCCTTGAAGCTGAGACAAATAAGCCACTTGAGCATCGGCATTTATTTCAATGGAGTCATAATGATTTCGAGCGATTTCCCGGAGCAAAGTCGTTTTCCCGGTACCGTTCGCACCGATAATGGCTACTTTATCACCCGATTTGATTTCAAAGTTCACATGATGCAAAAGCAACTCATCAAAGGCAGCACTATAATTGTCCACATTTATGAGAGTGGTATCTTCCACTATATGATCCAGCTCAAACCGAATCTTTGGTTGCTTGATATCAACAAAAGGTGCTTTAATTCTACGAGCTTCCAATCGTTCCTGAAACCGGACTCTGGCCTTTAACGCCCTTCCTCTGGATGCTTCTGAATTATATTCTGCGATCGCTCTAAGATTATCAATAATGACATCATAGCGCTCAATCTCTTCCTGTTCAGCGACGGCGAGCTCCTGCATCTCAATCTTGGTCTGAAGTAAAGAGAAATTGTACTCGATATATCGCCCATCAAACTCCTGGATCTCCGCGTTTTCAAGGTGTATTATTTTGTTAAAGCAATGGTTCAACAGATACCGGTTATGCGTAACAACGAGCAGCATGCCCTTGTGGGAATTAATGAGTTTCTTAAGTGCGTTCAGGTTTTCAAAATCCAAAAAGACATCCGGCTCGTCCATAATTAGCAGTTCCGGGTGATTCAGCATTTCCTTCATCACTTGAATCAGCTTAAATTCCCCGCCGCTCAGGTCGGATACGCTGGAGTCTTTGAGCTTCATCAGGTTGGCCAGATTTAGCTTCTTATTAATGTTACTTTCAAAATCACTCCCGCCCATGGCTTCAAAGGCGTCTAACGCCAATTGATACTTCTCCAGCAGGTCATCCATATCCGAAGATGTTTCCATCTCTGTACAGATGGATGTGATTTCGTTCTGAATCTTAATGAATTCTTCTCCAATATATTCGAAGACCGTTACTTCTTTTGTGTTGTCTACTTGCGAGAACTGACTGACATGCCCGATTCTGCAATTCGGGTCAATCTCAAGCTTCCCCTCAAACAAATACCTTTCAGGGTCCATCAGGATATCGATCAGCGTAGTTTTGCCACTACCACTTGTACCTATGAAAGCGCAGTGTTGGCCCTCTTCTAACGTGAACGAAATATTTTTATACAGTTCCTTTTGCGGAAATGAAAAGGATAAGTTTTCAACTTTGATCATCGTATTACCTTTCTGGATAGCTAGGATGGTGACTATTGTTGGTGTATATTCGATGGTAAGACAGAACATAAGTCTGAGTCGCCGTTGTTCAGCGTAACACTGTTCCATGGTAAGTTCAATTGGTTTGTGGGTTTGGGTTTCTTAGAGTGTTCATATCCGTAAATAAAAGCTTAAGTAGGATCACGTTATGCTCCCAACGTACGAGGAAGTTTCACAGCAAATTCTAGAAACGGAGGCCTTGCATCAGCTGGAGAAGAAGGGTTATTTTCCCATGACTCCATTAATGCAAGGGTCTTCTTGTCTTTGGTGAGAGCTGATTAGCCATTAACCAATCCATTAAATGGTTTCGCTCATCTAAAGTGTGGAGTCTGCATATCCTGATCAAGCTTATTTATTTAGCACTTCCTGTGAAAGCAGTTTTTTTATCCATAAGTAAGATTGCCAATAGTATGGGCAAAAACTCCTCGGTTGATCAGAGTTCCATTGCTAGCTCGTGATCTTTTTTAATGTCCTTCGCGATTTTTCGTAATTGGAGATGGGGCAGTAATAGGTGCACATTCTTTAGTTAGTAAAGACGTTCCACCATATGCTATAGTAGCAGGTAACCCAGCAAAAATAATTAAGTATAGATTCGAGCAAGAACTTATAGATAGTTTATTGCAAATAAAATGGTGGGATTGGAACATAACTGATATCGAACATGCTATACCGTTATTATTAAATAATGATATTGAGGGATTCATAGCTTACGAAAAGTATAAAGGTTCTTATTCGTGAGCACGATTGCAGGTGTCGAAATACAGCCTTTGTGTTAAATACACTAATACAGCTTCTAGATCCTTAAGGTAAAATGATCAGAGCAACGACAGCAATCGTTGACAGACCGTTCAAAACTACATAATTATAACTCGGTTCACATTCAAACGAATTAAGTAACCAGTCGCCGATACAATATCGGTAACTGGTTGCTTAAACTTGCAAGGTGTTTTGATCCCTGTCACACAAAACGGGTAACCCCTTTAAGAGGGCTAGAATCTCTTATAAATCTCGATCTTAATGACCTCAGCCTCTCTTACACCCCATATTTTCGCCCTACTTATATGATACGGTTCACCGCGCCGTCTGTAACGGCAAGTTTTAAGAGCCCTCCTAACCAGGAAGGCTCCTTTCATTTATTTAATGAACCACTTCTTCTCCTTTGTTTCCGTTTATTTTATCCTTTTTATGATCTCTAAAAAACTCTTTCAGTATCTTTTTATGTTCAGTATATATCTGTGAACTTCCAAATAAATCCATCAAACCTTTGCGATCAAGATATACACTGGTAGGGAAATTTCTCATCTTTAAAAACTTCGATATGGCTTTTCTTTTTCTGAATTCCTCCATATATTCTAGCGCTTGTGGTGTGAATTCACCAGATGTTATAAAAACAGGAAAAACCTTTTTCCCAGTTGCAGCTTCAACGATTCTACAGGTTTTTTCAAAAAACTTTTTAACTGTATCTGAATCATCCTCAGACTCTCCAAGTTGTATTTGAGTCCCTGCGTTGTATCCTTTTGCTTCACAAACCAGAAGATATTCATCATCCACTGATATCACAACGTCGCATTCACATTTCTTATTCAATGCTTCATACTTCCACCCAATTTTTGAATTGTAACCTTGATTGTTAAACATTGAAGCGACTATAAAGTTAAAAACATATCCTTTTAGCGAGCCGAATTTCCCATCATGACCACTGGCATCTGATGCTGCAAGTACAGCCGCTAATGCCTCTGGATCAATTTTACGCGGATCCAATTCTCTAACCATTTTAATTGCTTCAGCAATTTTGGTTCCGAAAACCTCAGAAATTGAGATAACCATTATTCCTCTTTGTCTTGCCAGTTGAAGAGCATCTGATTCAATACTTTGAACAAAGCATATAGGTATTATTCTATAATTATCCTTTACCCTAAGCCTTCCGTATAAAACACTGACACGTGCAATAAACCCTGCAACATCATACTTTTTCATCACTCTGTGCAAAACAGACTCTATTACTATTGATGAAGGGGTTTTCTCAAGTGAGGGATTAAAAGGATCTATTTCAATTGCTTTATACAATCCCCATAGATAGGAGTATCCTATTGCATTCCAATAAAATCCGTTAAAATGATCTCTATCAAATTGTGTAAATAGGTGAGTACTATTGGTGCCTGCTAAATTCATTCTCTCTAACCACTTTAACAAACTTTCAGTAAAATCATTAGAAAAGGATAAATCTTTTAGTCTCTTTTGAATGTTGTTCTCATCAAGCTTTACTGTAGGAACCCATTCTTTTTTCGCAACGATAAAGCGTTCTGAACCATGGTCGAGTAAAGGTTCTATAATTTGTAACCGTAATAATTCATCAATAATTTGATATACATCCTTTTGCTTTAATGCTAGATTCTCCTTTTCCTTTGTGTTAACAACACCGGCACAAATTTTTGCGAATTCACTTATATGGAGAAAACCTTGTTGTTCAACAAGCGCTTGATATAATCGGTGAAATGTTTGTCCATGGTCTGGAATTACAACCTTTAATTTATCCTTTAAATTTTGTTTTGGAAGAAAATAAAGTAATTGATTTCTAGCAAATTTCACTGGTTCCGTTGTTAATACTACCTTTTCATTACGTAACCTTAATAAGATTTGTCTAGCGTTATTTGGTTTGACATTGGTTTTATAAATGAGTTGTCCTTGCAACTCGCTTCCCAACATAGGCCCCATAGTCTTAAGCAACTCAACACAGATACCCGCATAATTTGGTTTAATAAGTAATCGCCACCATCTCAAGAAATGTAACACTGACCTTATTATATATTAAATAATAATACTAGGGCGATACATTCTTGAAAAAATCGGAGTAAAATATAAAAAGGATACCTCACCTTCTGTGTCCTTAACTAGTTTAAATCTCTCCCCCTGATAGCAACTCCCAAACACTTTTATATTCTTTTCCAGAAAGATAAGATTCTTTAGGCCGGAGTTTTTCCCAATCTGATTCCTCAAGACGCTGTAAAAACTTCCTTGCCTCACCTACATCAGGAGCTTTTTCTTTGGTTTTCATGTTTCCTCTGAATTCTTTTCCGAGATTCTCTGCCATACTTCTGGGTACAGAATTCATTCGCATTAGAACAGCTTCTTCCGTGCTTACTCCATGGTATATCATGGCAGGTATCACATTTATTTTTCTTCTTTCAGCTTCAGACAATGTCTCAAAATCAATGCCTGACATTCGACTTAATGCTGATATCCCCCATGTCCCCGCATTAACTAAATTTCGGTATATAGCCCTGCAGGCTTCTGTAATAGAACTTGTTTGATCTCCCTTAAAAAACTGAATTGCTATATCTTTGATACTCATACCATTGGTCCAAGCATGAGTTATCTCTGCAAGCAACTTTTTCTCATGGCCCTCTCCTCCAATATCTTCAAGTGAATTAGCAAGTTGAGGCACTCTTAACATTATTCCATAAAGATCTGCTAAAGCAGTACCAGTACCAAACAAACTTTCAGGAGACCAATCTGAAGCGGTAAGCTTATTTTCTAATTGATTCATACCAGCTAGAGCTCTTCCTACTCCTTCAGGTGAAAATCCTGTCATATCTGCTAATGCTGTATTTCCTGGGTTAGATGATAATTTCTTTGCATAATCCTTAGTAGCCTCAAGTAGGTAACGCGCCTTCTTATCACCATCAGCCGAAGATCGTAATACTTCATAACCTAATGTATTACGTAATAGTTGTTCCGTTTCGGCTAAAACAAGTTCCAAATTATTTTTCTCATTCCATAGATGTGCAATAAAACATCGAAAATCTTCCCACTGTTCATCTTGGATTATCATTGATAATTGATTTAATTTCCCTGCTTCCTCCAGGTCATTCATCATCGTGACTAACTGAGATACGATTTCTCCCGTTGCACGACTAACATAATTCACTATATCAGCTGGCTTATCACCAGCCGCAATCCCTACTACCCCAACACTATCTTGCCCCATTCGTCCTGCTCGTCCAGCTAAATTCCAAAAATCCCTTGGTGACATTTCTTTTGAACGACGTCCAAGCGGTACGAAACGAGAGGCTAAGAATACGGATGATACAGGAAAGTTAATCCCTTGAGCTATAGTTGAAGTAGCGCAAAGCACAAGTAGCTTTCCTTCCTCCGCTAGCCATTCTATACAGGAACGTATTTCATCTGAGAGGCCGGCGTGATGTACTCCTACACCACGTGAAAGCATATCAACTAATTCAAAATCAGCGCTAACCTCCGTTTGGATAAATTTACACACGAGTTCTATTTCTTCAGGTATTTGGCTTAGTATAGGTAAGGTCTCACATATTTTACGTGCCATATTCCAAACAGAATTAATGTTATTAGCTACAGCAATACTTGTACCCCTACCAGACATAATTGTTGCCATTGCAGCAGTCTGTAGACTCAGACTGGTCATTTTACTTTTCGGAATTTTAATTGGCTTTACTTCTCCTACGTAATGCTCTCCATCTAAATGAATTGTTTTAGGGCTAGTCACTAATGTTTTGTACTTTAATCTCCATCCCGCTCGAACAGAATCATCGGGTACAGTATGATACATGCCAACTATTCTTTCATTGGGTTTCCACGGGGTGCTTCCTAAACTAATTGTTCTTGCAGCATTTACATCATGTGCTAACCATCGAGCGAGAACTTCTGCTTTTTCAACATATGGCATTAATAATAGAAAATTTGCACTTTTGCATTCTCGCTTGATTGAGGCTAATAACAACTCTATTCTAAGTCCTCTGGTCTCGTCTTCAATATTGTGAGCTTCATCCATAATAACTAATGCTAATGGACGAGAAATCTTATTATTTCTTATAATCAGTTGTAATTTTTCTGGAGTTGCGACCAGTACATCAAATGGACGCTCACTTCCTAACCCCGAAAGCATATCTTCTTCGAATGCATCTACTTCAATAGCACCTGTTAACTGCTCTACCTGAATACCTAATGGTGAGAAATCACGCCGCAATCTTCTAGTTATTTGTGATGTCAATGCCCTCGTTGGCGTAACATATGCAACCCAGCCAGACTCGAAATTGAATTGATTAAGTGCCTGCAATATTTTAAATTGAGCAAGTAATGTCTTGCCACCAGATGTTGGCATTTCAACAACAACAGCGGTTGCTGCTGGGTCCAACAAGCCTTGTTCTTGTATTGCAATTCTTTGAGGAGGTAGCAATTCAAAGAGTGCCTGATTTGATATTGCATTTTTTACAAATTGTGTGACTCTCGAGTTGCCAGCTCGAGCTAAGGACCAAAGAGAGCCGCTTACCATTTGTTTTGACGCAGCATGTAACCATCGTAACAAAACCTCTAATTGAGAATCTTTTGATATATTAGCAGCTTCAACACCAGACTCAAAATGTTTATCGAGTTGTGTTGTTATATCATTTGGCTCTCCCTGTAACATGTAAAGCGCAAGTAACTCTGTTGCTTTTGCCCAGTGGTATAGACCAATTAAACGTAGTGCCATTACACGTCCATGTGTCTGTGAAGAATTATTTAATGCTCCAGATTCAAACGTTTTTTGATCCTCTCTTAATTTACCTATAATAGAACTAATATCATTTAAATCTTTCCAGCCATTCTTTCTGAAAAGCCGTAGCCAGCATTCATAAAGTGTAATCAGAAGACGCATATCCCATGTCATATCTTGATCTATCCCGACATTAGTAAAATCATTATTTTCATAGTACCACCGTCTAAGATCTGACCATCTGTCACCGCAATAGGCCAACGCAGATACATGAAGAATATGTAGAATTTTATCTGTTTTCTCAGTAGGAATATGCATTAGGCGTCTAAATTCAAAAGCTTTCCAACATCCCGCTGTACATTGTTTTAATAGTTCGTCATTAGAACTAGTTGGTCTCAGCACCGCGTTTAATCCTTCTATTGCTACCATTTCATACGCCATTGATAACCTATTAATTATCTCTTGTTCATACTGAGAGCTTTCTCCACCTAAATATATCTGATTGCCTACAGCATTCTTTACAATTAAATTCTCAGCTATCTTCTGCCCCTTTTGGAGTTCTGAGTCCAGCGCCTTAACCGCCCAATGATTATCAATCTGTTCTAGGGAATCAGTATTAACTATCATTTAGCACCTTCCCTTTTTGTTGCCATTACTTTCTCACTCAGTTTACTAATACTTTCTTCAGGTAAATATAACGCATGTAATTCAATTGACATTTCATTAGAACAATCCTTCCCTAATGATAGTACCCTTACTCTCAGATCGTCTTCATGAGGCTTAACATCCCGCACTAGTAGTCCGAATAAGTGTACGCTTTTATTATTTGAAATATACTTCTTAAACGCACGAATATATAAATCTTTCCAAGAGGCCGTTACAGCTCTATGACCAAGATACCTTACAAGATCATCTCGAATACCCACTTTATCACGCAGATCTTCTAATTGCTGTTTCAATCCAGTTCGCCCATACATTGCACCAGGTGGATAACCACTTTCAGTAGATGTTTTAACTTCACCAAAGGTGAAAAATGCATCATCATTAATTTCTTTAAACCCTACTAAATCTGCTCCAGGCAAGCTTGATCCGGACTTTCTCTCATCCCGACCATCAGGCCACGGAAAGCAACAAGCCTTGTGACAAGTTAGAAATAACTCTGCTAGTGCTTCGCCAACTCGCCAATTTTCTGGTTCCTTTTCAGACTCTAATACACGTTTTAGCTCATTACGATCAAAATCTGTATCAATTACACTATCAAGTAGGTCTGTTAAATCAGCAGTTCCTTCAATATCAAAAACTATCTCTGCAACTGGACCAGATAATGCAACGTCTAATTCTAATTCAGAGTACGAGACTCCGTATCCAAAAACGGGGGTAGATCCCATCAGATATTCATTTTTCCCTATAGGTAGAGTCATCTAGCCATCTTCTCCCTCATAACCACACTGTATATTATGTAAAGACTCTTATTCTCCATTTTATAAGCAACTCGACAAGCAAACTAGTATAATAGTCCCACTCCAAGCATACCAGAATAACCCAATTCTTGCACTAGAAATGTGCCAATCCAGAGCGTAATAGAAAGAAACTGAGACATATATTATTACTTAGAAGTGCCCGAGAATAAACTCTAATTGAGGTAAATCCATGAGATTAATCAAAACCCCACAAGACATTACCACGCTAAACTCAGCCAGCCTCTTCCCCTCCCTACTCCCCCACATTCAAAACCACTTCAACCAACTGCGAGACGAAATTTGCGACCCTGGTGATCGCCTCTTTGTGCTGGGCAGATACGGCTATATTGTCATTCTGGAAGCAGGAGACAACCTGTACGATCTGGAATGCGTAGGACTAAATCGAGAGGACTGCGGATTGCTGGGTAGTATGCCGGAGTATGTAGAAACACTGCAACTGGGTGACATGACCGTCTACAGCATTGTTGTCATGTATACCAACGACTTCATCATGACCTTCTTCATGAATCCGATGGGCGACAAGTGTTGCTCCACAGTCGGGGCAACACATCATTCCGGTTAACAAATAGGTTCCATTGAAGACACGCGGCGAGGTGACGGACTTTTTAGCGTAGAGCTTTTGTACGGTTTCCCACACATCCTGTGTGATAATACGTTCGTGTTCACCATCAACAATGATAGGATCATGGTTAATGCCCTTACGCCGTTGCTCACTCCAGTTTTCTCTAATGTTGTAGCGAATCTTACCGATGTAGACTGGATTGTTAATGATCGTCTTGATCGAAACGGCACTGAATGATTTGTTAGGCTTTGTTTTGTACGCTCGAGGATGGAACCAAGGTTGTGCAGCAATACTGCATTTGCAGCAACTTCCGTGCAAAAGGTAGCCGCGTTTGTACTTCGAATAGTGTGAAGGCTGACATGGCTGAACAATATGTAACCGACCGAATGGCTGCCGTGGTGAGGAAGCCTAAGATTTTGGAGAACATCGTAGCACGAATCAATAATAACCTTACCGTGAATGTCGTTCCTCTCCAGAAAGAAATAGCTTCCGTTGACAAGGAGCTTGGAACGCTGGATGTTCAAAAGAAAAAATACTTCAAGCTCTACGAAGCCGATGTTGTTGATAATGAATTTCTAATCCAACGTATGAATGAAATTAAGCAGCAGCATGAAGCACTGACCCGAAGAAGGCATGAGGCCTTACTACAGCTTGAACGAAGCTCCGCCGACCCGGTTCCGCTGCATCAAGTAAAGCAGGTGCTGTCTCTATTCCATGAGTTGTTATCGTCAGCACCGATTGAAACACAAAAGAATCTGCTTCAGATCATCGTGAAGCAGATTCATGTAAAGAATGGGCAGAAATTCGAAGGCATTGAATTGGAGTTCGATGATAAGATCAATGCGTGTTTTTAGGATATTCCCCTTACACCCAAACGGTAGCAAGGGCTTTTGCTTTTTCTAAGCAAAAGTTAATGCTTCATACACCATCGTCATCTGATGCCAAACAGGAATAAGTCATGGGCATCTCCATGCCCTCAAATCATAGCATATCGCCTCTGTAGCAGGCTTTTTCACAGAAAGTGACTTAGGGTAAACCCTCACCATACTAATCCTTTTCCACGTCTATTACGCAGTTCCCCACCAAAAAACATGCCGTTATTTATGGTACGGTTCACCGTAACGTTGGATAGGGTAAATTAATTATTCTTAACTTCTTTGAAAATTGAAGGAGAGGGTAGGATACTATCCTCTCCCTCTCTTACAATCATTAAATTGAATTAACTTTTGTAGTATCTCCTATCAATGCCCTAATTGAATCAAGCTGGTCTATTAGGTCCTTTTTAACGTCCCTTTCAGGAGTAGCTACTATTATCCCATCATTATTAAAAGAGACACTGTCTCCATCAACATCGGTAGAAGAAGTGGCTATGTCTTTTATTTTTGTCTCATCCCAAAATAGAACATCACACTCAAATGGAAAATGCTTATTAGCTTTCGACCAAGAATGTATTGAACAATGAGTCTTAACGCCTGTACATGAGCACTTTTCTCCATAGGCAGGAATAGTAAGATTACTACTACCAATTATTGCGGCAATTGGTTCCCCGTTTTTAACTTTTAATGCAACCTTAGCATGCCATTTATCTTGTACTTCCCTGTAGGCATCTACAGTATATGCACCTGCAGTGCTACCATGAGCCCTCAAGTCATTTACAAACCGTTGATACTTACAAGCATTACAATACCCACTTCTTATTGCTAAACAACTGCCAAAAGTTACACCATGTTTACAGTCACCCATCGAACGCATTCCCAAAGTTATTATCTTTGACCCTTTTATTCCTTTAAAACCATGACTAACATATTTCAAAAACATTGGATCATTTGTTATTTGAGTAAGCGTTCCAGAACACAGATATAACTCTTCTCCTTGAATAGCACTTATTTTTAATAGTGCTTTTCTAAAAAGACTATTAGTCTCTGTTTTTCTCAGTAATACTGCGATTTTCATTTCCATCAATCCTTCAATCATTATCTGCAATTATTTAATTTTTGTTAAGCTCCTAGATAAAATTTCTTTTAATTCGCCAATATCTAATACATCATCTTTTTTTCTATGTATCATTCGATGACAATTTGAACAAACAGGAATCAAGTCATTCGCTGGATCAATATCTGATTCTTTTCCTAAGGTGAACAGTGGTTTAAGATGATGTATTTCAATGAAGTCTTTTCCTCTCTCACCATAAACCTCTTTAAAGTTAAATCCACAAGCCTTGCATGAAGTACCATGGATTTCAATCGCTCTTGCTCTATTTACAGGATTGCGTTCATATCGAGTGCCAAAATACTGAATTATCTTTCCATCCCTATAATAAGAATCGTCTTGTGACTTTTCAGCATCTATATCATGTTTTACTATTAAGTCAAGAATACGGAAACGTTCTTCCTTAATCATCGAGTCTAAACTATTTACAGTTTCCTTCTCCCATAACTCTTTTCCTTGTCTGTCTGGTTTAAAATGTACCATGGTAACATCAGTTGGATTGATTAGTGTAAATTGTTCTAACAGTAATTGAATACCTTTTATTTTAGCAGGTTTTAGCAATTGCTTTTTTGAGCTATGTTCAACTGTACCTTGTTTAATAAGCTTGTCATTTTCCAGTATTAATACATGGTATCGAAAGGGACCTTGCTGTTGCGTTTCCAAAAAATCCTTTACAGTTAGTATGTAATACTTTGTTTGATTCCCTTTCAAATAATCCTTAGCTTTAAGGATTTCTTCAAGATTAGTAGTATTAGAATTGGAACTCCCACTGTTTGATTTCATTGCAAAACCTTGTCGTAAAAAAGTGTCCCAATCGTGGCAATCGAAAACTTTCTCTTCCTGCTCCTTATAAAACCCTTCCCATTCTGAATGAGGTAAGTTGGGATAGCCCATTTGTGCTGCCACCCAGGTGAAAAAACCGTCCCCAGGAAGCTTAGTTTTTTGATTTACTACTATAGCTGAAAGGGGAGGAAAACCATGCTGTATACAGCGATTGGATATCTCTCCTAATGGTTCATTTAAACGAATTGGGGAAATTATACCACCTAGTTTATTGCTTATTTGATTGTACTCTATTACCTGACCTATCTTTGCATATTCGATGATTATTTGACTAATCCTCTTTAGTGTCGTTTCGTTCACCATCATCTCTCCTTCAAAATAGCGATATCAACCTGTGCTATATTAAAATGTTAGACTGATTATTAATAAGGTTAGTAATCTTCTTTACATAGATTTGCTTGTACTTAGTTGCTCTTTTACCTATAGAACAATAATATGGATGTGGTAAGCGTTCTGCTAATGGATATCTTAATCTCCCATTCTTAATCATTTGCTGTAAGGTTTGTTCAACTTCTTTACTTAATGGAACAATTACTATTGGTTGAACAATATCCATTTCTTCAATAAATGAATCAGTAAAAATAGTTGGTAAAGGTGATGGTAAATCATAATAATTGAAATTGTTACCGTCTTTTGTAAAGCCAAACCATGATATATTCGTCATATATACATTTCTATAAAATGATTCACTTCCAATTTCATTAATGATGGAAAAAATAAATTGGGCACTCTGTTCTCTATCATCTTGTCCTAAATCAGAAAGTAAATGTGAAACAGCCCTAAAATCGAGGAATGGTATACCTGTCTTACCAGCCCCATTTTTCCCTGGATTAATACCACACAGTACAACTCTTTTTGCTTCTGTTGAATAGACCTTTTGATAGTATCTATGTACAAGCTCAAGATTCTTTTTGAATCCATCCAATACGGTTATCTTTTCCCGCTCAAGGATATCTTTTACTTCAAGATTATTTTTAAGATTAGTATAAAAGTTGTAATGTAAATGAATTATTTTATCCATACGACCACTCCGTATATAGGTTATAGGTCTTACATTCTACAAGAATTTATGTATCCCCTTTATGTCCCATGAATATTTTCTTCATCTTGCTATAAACCTTAACAAATAAAAAGAGCAGCACTAAATATTTCATCTAGGCTGCTCCCCTTGTATGCATAATAAATACAATTACTATTCTTCATTTAAGTAGTCGTCTATCTTCTTTTTTACTGCGGTTCGTAGGTTCTTATGACCGTTCTCAATCTTCGATAAAGTTTCCAGACCAATACCAAGTTTTTTGGCTAGCTCTCGTTGCGTTAGGCCTTCGGCTTTACGCTTACAATAGACGTCCATCGCTAATGATGAAGGCAAATCGTAAGTATCACTGTCCTCATTCCAATCTGGTTCCCAGTCGCCACTACCTTTATTGAACTCCATGTCCAGGTATTCCTCAATCCCCACTAGCGCTCGGAGTTCTTCTTCTGTTTCATACATGAAACCATGACATAAATTGCTTTTCATACTTATCCCGCACCTCTTAGTCAAATTACAAACAGAGTGCATTGCGCTTAAACTGTCTGTTAACTTGAGTAGAACCATTAGGTATAAAGATATCAAGAGTAAAATATAGGTCTATACTCCCATTTTGAACTTTTCATAGCTGTTAGCAAGCTTGTATGTGACCCCATTCTCCAATGCAGCAAAGTGCTTCCGACCACATGTGATCTTCCCATCTTCTTTCAATCGAAGATCCTCCTGATCAGTGCTTCCCTTTGTTTCAACAACGAAGAATAGGGTTTCCACTCCCTCTTTTTCAACCAATACTGCCCAGTCAGGGTTATAATTGCCCAGTGGTGTATCTATTACGAAAGAAGAAGGGAGCTTAACAAATAACTTAACGTCTTCATCATTGTTAAGCTTTTCTGCAAATGCTCGCTCTACACTGGAATCATAGCGAATATAGTTATAGACTGATTTATCATTTGACACTTCAACAGCATTAGCCTTCATATAACCGACAAGCTCTTGATGCTCGAATAGAGATTGCTGATAAAACGCATGATCACCTATACGCTCATATTTAATGCCATCCACAATTAACTTCTTCTTTTCTCTGTTAATGATTTTCATAACAGCTTCCATAAATGCTTGTGGATTCTTCTCAAAGTCTTTCAAGCGTTTGGAGCCAATCAAGATATCAACAAGAGTACGTCTTTTAAGGTTGGTCTGTTCCTGTAAATAGCGCAGAATGTCTGGCAGACGTCGTTTCTCTTCAAGGGCTTCATATACACGCATTGTCTGCCCTTCTCCAGACACACCTGATTGGTCCACTTTCAATAGGGCATTTTCTCGTTTAATTTTCCTAGCCTTAAATGCATCCAGCTTTTGTATTGCATCAATACATCGGCTCTTAAGTGTATCGGAGTCCAAATCTACCGAATATGTCGTCTTGTATTTTATCTGGTTCCATAGTTGATTAAACTCGTCGCTTAGGAGAACTTCTTTATTCAGCTTAATATCCACTTCGTCTTTCTTATTGAAGATTGGCAGCTTTTTAATGGAATTTCTTATGACCCTTTCAATATCCTGCTTTATTTCCTTGAATTCATCTGGAACATCGAAAGTTTCAGATGCAATTGCTTCCTTCAACTTGTTTTCAACCTTTCCTTTTTTATCAAGGAATTTCTCTTTAACAAGGAAGGAATACACTTTGGCAGAATAGTCATAGCCTATTTCCTTGGACTCTCCAGTCACCTCATCTGTCAGAGTAATTGTAGAGAAGGATTGTTCTTCAAGGTATCCAAACTTAACACCTGTCTCATCTTCCATTTCCTTCTGAAGTGACTCAGCAAATTCTTGGTAGGATTCATTTGCTATTACCGTGAGGACATTGATATTTTCATCATACTGTCTTTGTCCATCCTGATTCACAGATAAGCGCAATCCACGACCAATTTTTTGCCGTTTAGTGAAAGGATCCTTGGTTTCAACTAAAGTACATATTTGAAATACGTTTGGGTTATCCCATCCTTCTTTAAGGGCAGAGTGGGAAAAAATGAAACGTAACGGTGTTTCAAAACTAAGTAATCTTTCTTTTTCTTTCATGATAAGCTCAAATGCAGACTCATCATCTTTATTTGAACGTAGGCTGCCATCTTTCGCAAGTTTACTATCCTTAAAGTTTCCGCTCTTATCTTGTGAAAAATATCCGTCATGAACTTCTTCTGCACTCTGGTTCGAAATATACTGATCTTCTTTAAAGAGCGATCGATATTTAGGTAACTTGATAAGGGAAGCATACTCTTCTTCAAAAATCTTGGCATACTTTCCTTTTTGCCAAGGTTGTCCTTTTGGATAAACTCGATAGTTCTCTACTTTGTCTATAAAGAAAAGAGTAAGTACTTTGATTCCTTGGTAGACAAGCCTTTTTTCCTTATCTAAATGTGTACGGATCGCTTCTCTGATTTGATATCTCTTGAGTAAGTCATCATCAATACCACCAATCGATTCTCCTAATCTCAGTACCTTCCCATTTTCAAATTCAACCATTTCATTACCAGGATAACAATCTATACCTTCGACAATATAACCACGGTAAAGTTCCCGCTCACCAGATAATAAATATAAGTTGTTCTTATTATTGGGATTTATTTCTTTTTTAATTCTGGTAACAGCACCATTTTTCTTCATCTCATCTATTTCAACAGTGGCCTTGTATCCATTTTTATTAGAGACACTAACCAGTTTAATATATGGATCATTAAAATCGTCATCTGAATTGACGGAAAGTACTTCAATTTTCTTAACGAGCTTTTTCTCATAAGCAGATACAGGGTCTAATTTATACATAAGATTGTATGTGTCCCTATGGGTGGCAGAATACCGCAATTTACAAAGTGGATTTAATGAAGCAATAGCTTCTTTTGCTTTATCAGTGTTATCAACACTTTGCGGCTCATCGATAATGACGATAGGGTTTGTTTCTTGAATAAATTGAATAGGCTTTTTCCCATTCATTGTATCTCTTTCACGGTGAATAAGGTTTGCCTTGTTCTCCTTTTCTGGATCATCGAAACTTTTCTTAAAGGCATCAATATTAATAATCATTACTTCAATATTGGTGCTTGTTGCGTATTCACGAACCTGTTCTAGTTTTGAAGAATCATATTTAAAAAAATGACAATACTGCCCAGGATACTCCTTTTCAAAATGCTCTTCAGTCATCTGAAACGATTTATATACTCCTTCACGAATAGCAACACTAGGCACAACAATAATGAATTTTGAAAAACCATACAGTTTATTCAACTCAAATATACTTCTCGTATAGACATAGGTCTTTCCCGTACCTGTTTCCATTTCGACTGTGAAGTTCCAGTCTTGAATGCTTTTACTCTTTTTTAAATGATTTCTCATCTGCACCTTTTGCACATTTTCAAGAACTTCTGCTTCAGATAACTCCAGCTTGTTTCCGATCCCTAATTCCGTTATTTCTTGTCCAACAATTTCACCCATACTTACTGTGAAGTTTGAGACCTTAACTGTTTGGCCTTCAAAGATATCCGTTATGGAATGAATGGCATCAAGCTGATATTGCTGTTCATCGAATTTTATCTTCATGTTACCACTCCTTTTATATTACTCGAATATCTTCTACACCATAGCGCTTAAGGATTTGCTGTGCATTTGTTCGCACAGTATCGTCTTTAAATCCCTCATCATAAAAAACAATTCGTGCTGGCTGTTTTTTAGCAATCTCTTCTATTTGTTCCAATGTTAAGTCTCGCTCTAAACAAATAAGCAAATAGCCCATCCCAACAGAATAAACTGCCTTTCCAGCAATTCTTATCTCTTCCATTGGAACTGTTAAATCAATTCCATATTTCAATAAAATTTCATATACCACATCTTCTTGAGTACGACCTTCTTTAAGTGGTTCAATAGCATCTAATAGACTATTTTCCATATCAAGTGTTTCTTCATCCCATGTCTTTAGGTTTGTTTCATCTAGTTTAAATACTTTAAAACCAGTATCTAATTGCTGTACACCTTCTTCGTTCTGATTTTCTTGGATTACTTTCTTAGCTGCACGACAAATACGTTCTTTTCCTATGTCACAGATTGTACTATATCCATACTTACTTGCTTCTGATTTTTCATCAAGTTTTTCTGGTAACTGCACCATAATAAATTTTCGATTACCACCATCTTCAACATTTTGTTCCATCACTGCCTCTGCCATAGTTGCTGAACCAGAGAAGAAATCTAAAACATAATCTCCATTATTTGGAGTTGTTCCCAGTTGTAAAACCCTTTTTAGCGTTCCAACTGGTTTGGGGTTCTCGAAGGTTTCACGGGAAAAGCCATAATCAGTAAATGTTTCTACACCTCGTTCATTGTTAACATCCTTAAAAGACCAATATGAAGGTGCCCTTACACTATCCCTTTTATCTAGATAATCCTTTTCAAATACTCCCCATTGATTCTTTGTTGGCATCCATCTAACTAATAATTTATCAACATTTTTTCTGCATTTTCAAATCCCCAACGCCACCTACCATCAGTACCGTCTGATCTAATTGGCTTAATCGAAATTTTACCTTCAACCTCGGTACGTGAAGGATAAAATTCACCCGACTTTTCATCATATATAAAATAATAGAACATTGCAGGACGATCTTCACGTTTGTCACCAAATCCGCCTTTTTTTAAATCAGTCTCTCGATACGTTCTACCATCTTCATCTACTTTATTGTAACGTTTTGTAATCTTTTCATCTAAACCAAATCCCCCGAAATTAACCAAATTAATATTTTTGGCATATACAAGAATATATTCATGACCAGTAGCAATAAATTTAGAATCGGAACGACCTTTAGGATTTGAAATATTAGCAATCATAGCAATTTGATTCTGTTCACCATAAATCTCATTTAGTATTTTCGTAAGATTTATCACTTCATTTTCGTCAATACTAATAAAAATAACACCATCATCTTTTAGTAAATTTTTAGCGATTTTCAATCGTGGATACATCATATTTAACCAATCAGTATGAAAGCGACCATTTGTTTCTGCGTTTGACTTCATTGTCTCTTTTATACTTTCTTTATAGTTTTTTACATTGTCGTGAAAATCATCTTTATAAACGAAATCTCTACCTGTGTTATATGGTGGATCTATATATATCGTTTTCACTTTATTTCGATAGGAATTTTGAAGAATACGAAGTACTTCAAGATTGTCCCCTTCTACATAAAGGTTCTGTGTTGTAGCCCAATCTACACTTTCTTCCTTACAAGGACGTAACGTACCTGTTGTTTGCTTTTGAGCAAGCTGAATTGCTTCTGTTTTCCCTTTCCAATTAAATTCATATCGTTCCTTTTCCTGTTCTACATATTCACCCAAAGCAAGACGTAATTTATCAATATCAACTTTGCTCTCAGTAAATACTTCTGGAAATAATTCTTTTAGTTTTTCTATATTGTCTTGCACTACATTAAATGTTTTTCCCTCTAACTTTTGCAATTAACACAACTCCTTTATTTGCTGTATTTGAGTATTGATTTGTTGTTCTTGTCGTTTTATCATCATGTGTAAATCCATCTTTGCACCAAAATCAACTTGGCCTTTCTGTTCAAGCAGCAATTGTTCGATACCCTTACGATGTTTCTGAACATTTCTTAATATGTTGACCACTTCTTCTCGCTTTTCTTTACTGGTAGGTATTGTTCCTACTAACTGAATTACTTCTTCGCATTTTATCCATTGTTGAATATCCTCGTATATGCTATATAGGTTTTCGAAAGATAAATTTGAAACGACCAATGAGTTCAGTAATTTAGAGTATCCAATATCAGGTTCCTTGGGATTAAACCGTTGAGTAATGGTAGGTTGTTCGACCACAACTTTGGTCTTGTCAGTTTTATTTAGCCTTTTGTGACTGGTACTCAAAAGAATCTGATCTTCTGATGAATTCATTATTAATACGACTGGATTAGGGATAGTCTTATGAATAGCACCAATAATCCTATTTATATTTTTGTCCGTTCGAAGCTCAACGTATATCCATACTACTTCTGCATAATTGAATTCATCATCTTGGTAGAGGGGGATATTTGTACTCTGCTGATTCATAACACTTAACAAATAGACCCCCTCTATATCGGAAGTAAACATTTCCTTTTCCGTTGTAGAAAGATCGGTTTGTGTAAAAAAGGCTTTCTTAGGTATCTTACGATTTAAAACAGTACGGGGAGGAAACTCCAATCGATTAATCAACCATTCCCTCATTCTATCACCTACTTTATCACTAAAAATGATATCAATTCAAAGTCATCCGAAGTTGTTGCTGTATCCTGTAAAAGACTAGAATTCCCAAGACTGAATAGCGATTCCATTCCTTGCTCTTCAACAATACCTAGAACAAATTCTACTGCTCTGTCCAATAGATACTTGTAAGAAGACATGTCGTTCATATCTTCTGTTTCTTGATTGAACTGATGAATTAACTCATTGAACACGTCTGCTTGACTATTAGCAACTTTACGGAAGAGATCCAGTATCTGCTTTGTCTTTAAATGTCCTAGTGAGACCTCTCCATCTATATTCATATACACAAGATAATATGGATACAATGCGCTTGTTTCTTTTACTTGTGCTGCTGCATTTCGTTGTTTGATACAGAATATCACCCCTGGTTCAGTATCAGAAGATGGAGCCAACTGAAGCGAGGTAACTGCATGTAATCCTAGGGGAGCAGTCTCAATTTTCTTCTTATTGGCTTCCATATAATCAAGTAAATCCATTTTAAAGTCGTTCAGGGTCAAGTCAGTGATAGAGATTCCGCCAGAGATATCCTCTAAATCAACCACTTCTTCTTGTAGCTGTTTCAATTGCTTTTTACGATATTCCAAATCATTCATTTGCTTCTTTTCATCATATTCAATTACGTTCTCTTCACCTGTTGCTGAAATATCAAGAAGCACCATTCTGCCGCTTACACGTGCTTCTAAATTAATATACTCATCAAGATCCATATTCGGCCAGAAGTTCACCAGTTGAATAACATCATTCTTTGAGCCTAAACGATCAATTCGACCGAACCGTTGGATGATTCGGACTGGGTTCCAATGAATGTCATAATTGATTAAAAAATCACAATCTTGGAGGTTCTGACCTTCCGAAATGCAGTCAGTTGCAATCAATATGTCAATTTCATCCCGTATTTTCGAATCAATTTTACTTCTCTCCTTGGATACTGGTGAAAAATTGGTCAAAATGGAATTTAAATCTTTCTGGATACCCTTTAATGTAGTCTGGTTGCCTCCAGAACCTGTGACAAGCGCCGAGTTAACACCATGCTTTTTTGCCACCCAGTGTGATAACTCTTTATACAAATAACTTGCTGTGTCTGCAAAAGCTGTAAAAATGATGATTTTCTTATTTTCTCCATTGATGGGTTGAAGGAGCTTTTGGTCAATCATGGATTTAAGCTTATTCAACTTGGCATCACGTGGAGCTTGAACTTTTGCTGATTCAATAAGTAGCTGCTCAAGTTTTTCCTTATCATCATGTAAATCTTGCTTCCACTTAATGCGGTCGATATCTTGAAGGAGTACTTTTACTTTCGATCCTATCAGCATGTTTTCGACATCATCATCGTCAATATCGATTTCATTAATATTAATATCGGCATTGGAGTATTGTTGGATGTTATCAAGCTTTAATAACAGGTCATCAATTTTTGTCAAAAGAGCTGCTACTGTCATACCAAATGAATGTATAGAGCTTTCCATCCGTTTAAGCAAGTTAACCCTCATTAAATGGACAAGACTGCGTTC
The DNA here is from genome assembly GCF_000732325.1 of Paenibacillus sp. TCA20. Lineage (GTDB taxonomy): Bacteria > Bacillota > Bacilli > Paenibacillales > Paenibacillaceae > Paenibacillus > Paenibacillus urinalis. Next base: position 84,172 of record NZ_BBIW01000008.1, on the reverse strand, counting down.
ACGGTCAATCTGCTTAAATACTGAACCACCCTTTACCTTCATATCATATTTTCGGCTGTATTCCTCTTGCTTTTCAGGCATTACATATTTTAATGGAGAATACGCACTTAAATTCAGCCTGTTAATGAGCTTATTGACTTCCTTTATTTCAGGGAACTCATTGTTCTCATCAATATCAGCATGTACATTCCTGGGCTTTAAACGTTCTGGGAATTTCCCAATCTCCGACATATTGTAGTATTTTTCAATATGTTTTCTTGAACGAGCAATAGTCACTGCATCAAGCAATTTGAAGTAGTCAAAGTTTAACATTTCAAGTAGGGTGTCGGACTTGCGCTCCTCATCACCTAACTTTAGCCATTTATTGAATGAAAGTTGTGCTTTTCTTAATGTTTGTTCAATGCTTTCGATGCCTGCTGATTCCAGTGCTTCATCCTTACCTTCCGTAATAAAAGCAACTTGGTTTTTCAAATCATTCATTTTGTTGTTTACAGGCGTCGCTGATAGCATTAAAACCTTTGTTTTAACACCCGCTTTAATGATTTGATTCATTAATCTGGAATAACGAGTTTCCCTGTCATTCCTAGCCTGGTTATTCCTGAAATTATGTGACTCATCAATAACAACTAAGTCGTAGTTACTCCAGTTCACAGTAGACAGATTAATATCCCCTGACAAACCGCCTGTACGGCTCAAATCGGTATGATTTAACACATCGTAGTTGAAGCGGTCAGTAGAGAGGACATTTCTCTTATCATTTTGAGTGTAAATCAGCCAGTTTTCTCTTAATTTTTTTGGGCACAAAACTAGTACTCTGTCATTTCTTAACTCGTAATACTTAATAACTGCAAGGGCTTCGAATGTCTTCCCCAAACCTACACTATCTGCAATGATACAACCGTTATGCTTTTCCAATTTATCAATAGCTCCGAGTACACCATCTTTTTGGAATTTATAAAGCTTATTCCATATCGTGGTGTCTTTAAAGCCTGTTTTTGATTTTACAATCGCATCTTCATCGAATTCTTCCAGGTAGTCACTGAAAATATTATATAGCGTGACATAGTAAAGAAATTCTGGAGAATGATTTTCATAAATTGCTGCGATTCTTCCCAAAACTTCCTCTTGTACCTCTTCAACAATAGCATCGTTCTTCCAAACATCATTGAACCACTGGATATATTGTTTTGTGAATAGAGGTTCATCCATTAGTGAATTCATATGAAGACTAGGCGAGTATGTATAGCCTAATCCGCTGCTGGTAAAATCGGAGCTCCCTTGAATAGCCACTGATGAACCATCTTTGTTTTCAATATGGAACAGGCGATTCTGTGTTAATGGTGACGTCAAAGACTTCATCTTTACTTTTGAACTTATCCAGTCAGCACATTCTTTAGCGATTTTCGCCTGTGTAAGTTCATTCCGCATCTTAATTTCGAGTTCTGAACCAGATAACCTTTTCTCTCGACCTGACTTATCAATGTCTGTAGTACCTTTTGTATGTTTTTCTGAAGTAAAGGTAGGATCGATAAATAAAAACCGTACCTCTTCCACCTTCATTAATTCCTTCTTTAAAGCCTCGAACGCATATATCGTAAAGTAGGATGACATGATCGCTACCTTGGCATCTTTTTTAAAAATATGGTTTCAATGCATCTCCTACAATGCCAGACCTTTTGTTATCTAACATTTTCCCTATCATTCCTACACCCCCAAAAAGACAAAAATATAACTATTCTACTACTTTCATTCTACAAGACTTTCTATCATCGTTAAATCAATTTTACAAAAATAGTAATTGCACATTCTACCAGCTTACTATATGTAAAAATATGTAAATGTTATAAAGTGGAAAATTTTGAAATTTTTTGACCCCAGGTAATGTGTTGTTTGAAAGGTTTGTACTTTGTTCGGTGCCCACCCGTTCCTTTTAAAAGGAGGTGAAGTTGCTGTTGGCATTAACTATGCTATTTATATCAATGAAAGGAGGTGAGTCAAATGGAAAAGCAGCATAAAAATACGGTAAAGTCTTTAATCGCTAAGAATGGTTACTGGACTGGCTTTCTTGTAGCAAACAAAGTGAATCCTGTTCATGTTAAGGGGTGTTGGCATTTAGGCTTTAGAGTCACGGTATCTAGCATAGAAGAACTTGATAAAGCCATTAATCAGTTTGCTTACTACAACTGTAATCGTGAATTAGGAAATCGTGTGTCCTTCTATAAAAAGTAGGATGATTTTTAGTAAGCGAAATTATATGAAGGAGCGAACTTACAAAATGCTTGAAAAAAATGGTGGCAATCGTAACGTGATACCCATTAGGGAAAGAAATGTAAAAGTGAGTCTAGTACCAAGTCTAGCTATCTCATTAGCTGAAGCCAAAGAAAGAATAGACATGTTGCAGCAATTTGTAAAAGAAATGATGAAAGAAGGATTGGATTACGGAATTATTGAAGGCTTTCGGAAGCCGACACTTTTAAAACCTGGGGCAGAGAAGCTTTGTGACATCTTCGGTTTTTCCAAACATGTGAATATTATTAACCGTATTGAAAACTGGGAAAAAGGAATTTTTGCTTATGAAGTGAAGGTGACTCTTGTCAGCAAACAAACAGGTTTTATGGAAGCAGAAGGGATCGGGACTTGCAACAATAAAGAACAGTCCTTTATAGACCAGGACCCTTTTAGCGTTGTTAATACACTTCTTAAGATGGCTAAGAAAAGAGCATTAATTGATGCTGTTCTTTCAGCTACAAGAGCTAGTGGTCTATTCACACAGGATATCGAGGACTTACCTAAGGATATCCCGCAAAACAAAGGGGGTGAGGCACCAGCCACAGATAAGCAACTACAAATGATATTCGGAACGGTATCAGAGTTGAATATGCGTCCAGAAGTCGCAAAAGAAATGATGCAAATGATGTTTCAAGTAGATCACAGTACTAAGCTCACAAAACAACAAGCATCCTCTTTCATACAAGACTTGTTACTATTGAAAATCAAGCCTTAAAGGAGGTAAGAATGTATGGAATCAGTTAATACCTTGAATCAATGAAGCTCTATGAGTGCAGTACGCATTCAGAGGGCTTTTTTTTTGCACAAAAAAGATGAGCCGCTAGAACGGACTCATCAGTAATAATATCGACTAACTATATCATACAGAAAAAATCAATATCAATCAATTGGAGAGGCGTTCATTCGTCTCTCCTTTTTTCATTTCAATTATTAGGAGGAAAAATATAATGACTACTCAATTCGATAAATTTACATTCAAACTATTGCTGGCTACCACAATCCGTGAAAAGGATGACAGCTACATCGTTAGTGAAATCTTTACCCGCTTCCCTTCAATTCAGGAGTTATTGGATGTTACTGAGGAAGAGCTTCTATCTATTAAAGGTATTGGAAGAATCAAAGCTCAGCAAATTATCGCTGCATTAAGGCTGGCAAGATTAAATCCAACTACGGCAGAAGAAAGATATGCTATCCGTTCACCACAGGATGCATACGATTACCTTAAAGACATGCAGTATCTGACTCGTGAGGAATTCGTTTGCTTAGGACTGAACACGAAGAATGAAATATTGTTTAGACAAACTGTCTTCACTGGCTCTCTTAACGCATCCATCGTTCATCCAAGAGAAACCTTCCTGCCATTAATAAAAAGAAGTTGCGCTAGTTGTATTGTGGCTCATAACCATCCTTCTGGACAGCCAGACCCTTCAAGGGAAGACATTGATGTCACGAAACGCCTTGCAGAGGTTGGAAAGGTAGTCGGCATTGAATTGCTTGATCACATTATAATCGGACATGAGAAGTATGTCAGTTTAAAGGAAAAAGGATATTTGTAAGAATTATTGTGGGGGCTATCTATATCCAGTTAGCCCTCTTTAAATAATATGTCAGCCAAGAATATCTGATTTCTATTAAAATTACACCACCCTTCATAAAATCTCCTTCGAAAAGTTGCATAAACCGCTATGTGACAGGACTTTCTAATCCAAGATCACTTTATTACAGAATGTCTTTCATGGTACATCTAAGGTGGGGCTTGCTACTGTTCTAGTGAAAAAGTGCCGATTAAACCTAATAAAACGATAAAATAATGCCGATTAAAAATCATCTATAAACCCTGCTATAACAATGAATCTAAGGTTAAAATAGACTTTTACCCTCTTAGTATTTATATCTATTCATGCATGCTGTACTTAAACTGAACCATCTTGAGCAGAGAGCATCCTTTTGTTAGCTAATTCAAATTAGAAAAACCCACCACCAAAAAGTAACTGCGTGGTAGAGACAATAGGCATGAGCTTAAAAGCGAAATGCCACTTACCAAACGTAGTGAAGGTAATTCAGATATTACATGCGTGATCCCACTAGAGAACTATACATGCGTGATGGTGAATGGGAGTGGATACGACAATGAATCCATCCAGCCTTATAAAATGAAAGTTACTTCGTTCTAGCCAAGGAGCTCTTCTTTTAAAGATGCCGTTTGCCCACATAGAGTGTGGAGGACTGGTCTATGCCCCGCAGTTGTTTATCCATTAAGGCAGCAACCATATCCTCCCGCTAATTGTGGAGGATTTCTAACTCATTGTGCAGTTGTTTAGTTTATTTAGTGACCTTCTTTGAATGGGCTTTCTTAGCAATATCACATCTTTCAATTAATAGGTTCATCTTTGCTTTAATGTCTCTTTCTGAGTCATATTTCATTTGTCGGTGTAGATTAGCGAAGTATCCCATCACTTTTGCATAGACATCTCCTTCTTCATTTCCTCTGGAGACAAGCTGTGGATGGATGTAGAAAATCTTCTTTGTTAATGGGCTCCCTGCTGGTCCGTCTTCATATAGTATGCCTGCATTTCCTAGTGCCTTAATATAGGCTTTCGTTGTCTGTTCACTGTCACCCATTTGTTGAGCTATGTCTTTAACCCTGAGTGGTACCAATTTATCAGGATTCTTTTCGTATGGGTCCTGAGCTATTATGAGCGTGTTAAAGTCAATGAAAAGACTTAACTTCAATAGAAATCCCAACTCTTTAGTATCCAATTTATCTTGGATATAGCGCCCAGTTTTTTTGTAGAGCCGTGTAAATGGAGCTTTGTTTCCTTTCGTGTTACCTATTCTTACGAACATTGGATTAACAATGTACTCTTGATCTTTCTTAGAACCACTCTTAATGATTAACCCAAGTTCCTCTAATCGATTAAGTACCTTCCGAAGTTGACGGTCCCCAAGACCAGTAATGGTTCTTAGCTCTTTCAGTTTCATTGATTTTCCATCTTTAATTAAGACACCTTCTTTGTCCCATTGAAGATAGAGCACCAATTTATAGAATGTCCCCACTTCTGCATGATTCATTTGAAAATACAGGTCGTGAACAGTATGAAACTCTATAACATGTTCATATCTTTTCTTGAACTTTTTCTGAAATCCTGCCATTTGGTTTTTATTTCGAACATCATATTTGCTACCAATTTCTTTACGGGCTTGTTCAGCTGTAAGAGCTCCATCTACTGCCTGCTCTAATATTTTTGTAAGTTGTGACTTACTCATAAGATTTCCTCCTTTCCTCGACAACACTAAGTGCATGCCTTTATGTAAAAGATATCAAGTTGCATCCGTTTAGGCAAGTATTATGCACATTACTTGCAATAACGCATTAACCGTGATAATCTTGAGACAAATACAAAAAAGGAAGTGATTTCATGACAGATTTAAAGATGTACCGAGTGGAAGAAAATGATTTAATGTATCTCAAAAACGAAAACTTAGGTGGGCGTTTAAAGTGGATAAGGGAGAAAGCAAATGAATATAACAGTCCTTTATTCACGGTTTATCGACTTGCAGAAAGCATTTCAGTCGCTCAATCAACAATATCCCGTATTGAGTCGGGTACTCAACCAAGAGTCGATCTACTCGAAAAGATTGCTGCACAATTAGGAGTCTCTATCGCTGTGTTTACTGATTCCTATTACGAAGATGGTGGAAAACCTTTTACCATTTGTGAAAAGAAAGACAGTAATCTACAAGGTTCAACAAAGAGACCCTTTAGCTTGCTCGACACTCAATATGAGGCAACTCTTTCATTATCAATAAAAACACATCAGGGGCTGGACTATAAAAACATTGAAGAAACAGTTTTTCTATCACCAATTGAACACGAGGAGTTCGCTAATGAAGTGGATGCACTTATTTTAAAGGTAAGAAATAGACGAAAACACTGGAAGATCAAACAGGCAGCTTATGAAAAGCTAGTAAATGGAGTGGAGGAATTCTAATGAAGAAAATTCCAGAATGCATAAAAAGTCAAAATAAAGGATTCGAAGCTTCGCTGACTATTCCGCATGAAGAAGCATTTCTTAATGCATTCATCAGTATTGCCAAAAAAGGAATAGCAGAGTGGGAGCGAACTAAGACCGTGGAGGAAAAGGAAGGATAGCTTTCATCTTCAACATTTGATAAGCAGCATTTTATTTAATAATTATTGAGGAGGATATTTTATGCATGATTTTAAGTCTATTTTTCCAGCGTTATTTAAATATAAGGGGCAAAGCATAGAATCATTACAAGATTTATTACGCTCTATGGTTGAAAAAGCTGAACTCACTGAAGTGGATGATGCAGAGAAATCAGCCCTTTTTAAAGATATTGACGAACTTCATGGTCATATTCTTGAATTACTTCACTCTGAGGAATATGCTTTATCCGTATTAATGGTAAACTACTCTGAAGTCTATGATGAGGTATATAAAATCGGAGAAAACTTACAAGGGTACTATCCAAATTATCCAAAGTAAATTCTACGAAAAAAACAGGTAGTAGCAGAGTAGATGAACTGTGCGTCAACCTATCTAAAAAGAGGCATACATTTATGCCTCTTCATTTATAAATACGAGAGGAATGATTAAAGTGATAAAAACATTAAAAGCTGTGATATATGCCCGTGTAAGTACAGATGAGCAAGCAGCTGAAGGATACAGTATCCCAGCTCAAATCGAGCTATTAGTAGATTATGCTAAAAGGCACAACCTTACTATCACCGATGAATATATAGATAACGGAAAAAGTGGAAAGAGCATCGCTGGTCGTCCTCAAATGTCCCGCCTACTTGAGGATGCTCAGAAAAATTCATTTGATGCAGTTATTGTGTACAAATTGGATCGTTTAGCAAGAAGTACAAGGGATTCAATTGATATAGCAGAATTACTAAGCAGACATGGAATTCAGCTGATAAGTCTATCAGAGAACATTGACACCACTACACCACATGGGTACATGTTTTTTACAATACTAAGTTCCATTGCTGAAATGGAAAGAAAGCAAATCGTGGGCCGTGTGAAAATGGGGATGACTCAACGAGCCAAAGAAGGAAAATGGAATGGTGGCTTATGCTTTGGCTATGACGCAAAGGACAAAAGGCTCGAAATAAACGATGAAGAAGCCAAGATAGTGCAAGAAATATTTGATTATGCTGATCAGGGGTTTGGCTACAAGAAAATTGTAGGCATTTTAAACCGTAAGGGTTACATCACCAAGAGAGGCAATGTTTTTTCAATAGGTACGTTGAAAGGCATTTTGGACAACCCCGTTTATATTGGAAAAGTTCGCTTTAACCAGTATGAGAACTGGGCTGAAAAAAGAAGGTCAGGTAAAAACAAAGATGCCATTATAGTTGACGGTGAGCATGAAGCAATTATTACGGAAGAATTATGGGAAAGGGTTCAGCAGAAGCGCTCTGCTCGTTCATACAAAGCGGTTCAATCTGACCAGCCTTATATTCTTACCAAACTTATACGCTGTCCACAGTGCGGTGCTGGGATGGTAGCTGGTAAATCCAAAGGTGCAAATAAAACTTATCGGTACTATAAATGCGGTACCTTTCATAATAAAGGTGCTTCAGAATGCTCTGCCAACAGCATAAATGCAGATGTCGCAGAGCGCCAGGTTCTTGAAGAGTTCAAACGTATTGTTACAGAATCGCAATTTCTTCAGCGACTAGTTCAAAAGATGAATAAGGAAAGAGAGAACGCAAAAGAACCGCTACTGGAAGAAAAGAAACGCCTAGAAGCATCTATAAATAAATGCGAAAAATATATTGCTAATATTACGGATAACTTAATGAAAGACCCTGAACTACTGTCTATATTCAGAGAAAAACTAAATGAACAGCAACAAGCAAAACTTTCCTATCAGCAGCAACTCGAAGAAACCGAAGAAAAGCTATCAAATACAACGAGTAAACCTATCGACCTTATGGCGTTGCTTTACCTTGTAAGAAATCTCGATAGTATTTTAGAGCAGGCAGATAGCGAAGAAAAGAAAGAACTCCTTCGGATGATTATTAAAGAAATAGAGATCACGCCCACGGCTCCCTCTCGAAAAGAAGGGAGACAAATAAACAAGATACATCTGCACTTCGATTTCACGCCAGCTGGAGTAAAAAAAAGTCAAAAGACCTTATAAGAATGATGGGAAGCTATGTTCATGACAAAAAAGTGAATTTATTAGCTTTAGACAAACATAATCCAACGGATAAAGAGATAAGGGACACATTGAAGTCCCTTTCTATTTTACCCTCACTTATGATACGGTTCTCCCCGATTAATCTTCACCGCCCGGTAAATCTGCTCCACGAGCACAAGCCGCATCAGCTGGTGCGGCAGAGTCATGCGCCCAAAGCTCAGCTTCTGCTGCGCGCGCTTCAGCACCGCATCGGACAGACCATGGCTCCCGCCAATTACAAATACAATGTGGCTTGTCCCGTACGTTCCGAGCTTGTCCATCTCGGCTGCGAGATCCTCCGAGCTCCATAGCTGGCCCCCGATCGCAAGAGCAATCACATGTGCTTCACTCTTCACATGCGCCAAAATTCGCTCGCCTTCGCGTTCTTTAACTCCTCTTACTTCGGCATCGCTCATATTGTCCGGCGCTTTCTCGTCAGGCACCTCAATGACTTGAAATTTGACATAAGGCCCTAACCGCTTCGCATACTCCTGAATGCCCTGCACTAAGTACTTCTCTTTCAATTTTCCTACGCCGATAATCTGAATCAACATGCTGTACTGCCTCCTGCTTGTATCTAAACTTTTATTTATTTTAAAATTGTTAACTTTCGTCAATATATTACTTACATTCTCCTTACTGGAGTGTACCATACCCTGCCTTCATCTAAATATAATTTTACAGCTCGTCACAAATCATCCTGCTTAGTTGTTATATAGCATATACAAACGTGACGAAAGGAGTCGATCTATCTGAATACCGGTCACTCACCCAATCCAATGTCTAACCATATTGAGCAGATTGTCCAAGAGATTCAGCAAGGTGACATAGAGCAATTTCGCACGGTGATTCAGCAATTTCAAAGGCAGATCTATGTGTACTGTAAATGTCTTCTTAACGATAAAGATCAGGCTGAGGATGCCGTCCAGGAAATCTTTATCAAGAGCTATCAAGACATGAACAGCTATTCCCCGACGGTATCGTTTCAAGCCTGGCTCTACAAGATTGCATATAACCACTGCTTGAATCTCAACAAGAAAAAAGCCCGTGACCGCAAGCTATTCAACATCTTTAAAGAGCTGTATCGCCCTTCACTACAACATCATATTGACTCTTCATCTGAACTCCAAGATCTGCTCAATCCATTATCTATGGAGGAGAAGCACATCCTGCTGCTAAGAGCTGTTGAAGAATACACGTACGATGAAATAGCTGAGGTCATGGACTTAAAGCCTGCCACCATCCGCAAAAAGTACGAAAGGTTACGCAAGAAGCTCAAAAACGAGCATCACGCTCAAGAAGGGGGTTATATCCATGAGTCCGCATTCCATAAATCAAGAGGATGAAATAAAACGTATCTCTGCGCAAGTTAGGAATTTAAGCTTACATAAGGATTTTACGGAGCCCATCATGTCCGAGCTGTATATCCAGCAGCAGAAGCGGCATCTAGTTAAGCACAACCACCTTAGCCGTATAAAAAACCGTCACAAAACTTGGCTGCTTGCCTCGCTTTCCACTGCTGCGGGGGTCATTCTAATAGCAAGTCTATTCACATCCTCAAGCATGGCTGCTTCTCTACAGCAGTTCCCTGTACTGCAGAGTATCTTTCGACTAGCAGGAGATCTCGGACTCTACCACGCAGCCAATGAGAACCTCTCCGATCATCCCAATGCAGCTGCATCCATAGGTGATATTACGGTTACCGTACCCGAGGTTGTATATGACGGGAATCGAGTATCGTTAAGCCTGATAAGAGCGGCCGGTAGTTCAGCTTCGATGTCACTTCGAGATCAGATATCAGATATTGATATATGGGTAGATGATGTAAATGTCCAAGCCTCAGAGAGTGAAAATCATATTCCTATCTTTTCTTTTCCTGGAGCAGACGATAACTCAGCCATCATTGAATTTGTCGATTTAGGTAATCAAGGCGGAGAGTCCTTCCCCGATCAATTTGAACTAACACTGCGCTTATCCATGAATGGCTTCAAAGATCCATTATCCTTGTCGGTGCCTGTGACGATGACTAGTGGCGATCATATAGAGATTGAACCAAGCATTTCGAAGGATGATGGAGACCTTACCTTCAGTCTTAAGAAAATCGAGCTCACACCCATTACAACGAACATTACAACCTCGATTACACTTCCAGAGGGGGTGGCGTATGACGCGAGAACGAACGGCATAGCCTTTGATGTATTGGACGAGAGCGGGAATAAGCTCCAGACACTAACGGGAATTGGGCGAAGTGATGCTGTTCGCAATACGTTTATATCAGATACGAGATATCAGCCTTTTGCCGAAGTTCCAGAGAAGATCATCATCAGACCCTATAAATATATTTATAACGATTCATCGAACACGACTTTTGCCAAAGATGAAAATGGAAATATCATCGTGGAGTATTTGCCCCAGCTTGATATTGAAATTTCACTTAAAGACTACCTTTAGAACGCACAAAAAAGAGCGTATGACAGCAGCTTACGCTCTTTCCTCATCAGGGGGTGCAGCCGGAATGATCAGCCGGAAGACGGTGCCCTGTCCTTTTTTACTATCCACTTCAATTCGGCCCTTCAGCTTGTTGATCGTGCTATAGACCATGAGCATCCCAAGGCCCGTGCCCTCCTGCTTCGTGGAGTAATATGGCTTGCCCAGTCTGGACAGCTCCTCTTTATCCATGCCAACCCCTGTATCCTCGATGCGAATCACAATGCTTCCCTTATGCTCCGAGATGTGAATGATCAGCTTGCCGCCGCCCTTTTCTTTCATCGACTCAATCGCATTCTTATATAAATTAATCAGGCATTGCTGAATTTGGTGCTGATCGTAGTTTGTGCTGAGTGAATTGTCATAATGGGTCTCCACTTCAACATCATATATCATTGCATACGGCAAAATAATATTCGTTGTATACTCCAGATCTTCGCTTAAGTCTGCGTACACCATGTTCTGTGACTGCGGCTTGGCGAAGGATAGATAGTCACTCACAATCCTCTCGGCTCGTTTCAGCTCTTCAAGCGACAGCTTAATATATCCCCGCTCCTTCTCCGTCATCGTTTCCGATTTACTAAGCAGCTGCAAGAAACCACTCGTGACGGTCAGCGGATTTCGGATCTCATGAGATACGCTGGCTGCGAGCTCGCTGACCACGTTCAATCGTTCAGACTGCAGCACGCGATCCCGATAATGCACATTGGCTATCATTTTTTCAATCAGAAGCATCGTAATGACCATGAAGACGGTATATGTCGTCAGCGCATGTCCAGCCAGGATCCAGAAGGTATGATCCACTTGCTCAATCACAAGAATTAAGGTGATCAAGTACCAGATCATCGTCACCAAAGCCGCTGCCGCCGCACCTGCAATGCGTCTCTTAGGCGTCAATCCCAGAAATCTTCTGCTATACATGGGAGCCGCTATAAATATGCTGGTTGCAAATAGAACGGCCGGTAAGACTCCTTCTCCACCAACATACAATCTGCACACGATGAGCGCCACATATAGCGGGAAGCTGCAGCGATATCCTCCAAACAAAGCAACGAGTAGAAAAGGAATATACCTCAGATCAAATGTATACCCATACTCCAATCTGAAAGGCATCAGCATACACAGACACATCGCCGCAGCGGATAATAAGACCATCACTTTTTTATTGTAAGCGAGCGGTTTGTTTTCAAAGAAGATCAGGAAAATAACGACCGGAAAAAGCAAAATCAAAAAGTTTAACAACAGCGTTTCGAGCAAAGGGGCTACTTCCTTTCATCGGTATAGCATGTCTATGTTATATTTGAATATATTACTCCAATTACTCCTTCCAAGTAAATTAAACTCATTATTTAAATATTAGGGAAATTATACAAAAATAAAGCCAGATCTCCTCATCGTGAGGAAATCTGGCTTATGCATTTTATTTATTGAAATTGAATCGTACTTAGAGATGCCTTACCGCTCAGCACGATGTATACGTCTTGACGCCCGCTCACGCCTTCTACTGTCACCGTGTAATCACGCCATCCTTGTGCTCCCGTGGACTCAAGCTCTACGCTTCCTGCCACCGGGCCTTCCGGACCTTGCAGACGAAGCTCGGCTGTTGCCGCCGTTTGGGCTGCTGCACGCAGAGTTACGCTGCTTACACCTTCACCAAATTTAGCATCCTGGAACACGATCCAGCCGGACTGCTCCTTCACTTCAACCGCGCTGCCACCTTCATGACATTCGCCAATCAGTACACCTTCGTAATCGTCATAGTTAATCGCTTTTACAGGCTGCTTCAGATCACGCGGTGGAATGACTTCACCTTCTACCTTAAGCTCCGTATTCACTCGCAGATCCGCAGACGAAGCCCCTGCCATGAACGTATAGCTGCCGCTCTCGATACAGAAGCGCTCACGGGTAACATCCCAGATCGCCAGATCGCTCAGCGGAAGCTTGAAGCTTACATCGGCAGATTCACCCGGCTGCAGCTGCACACGCTCGAACGCATGCAATTGCTTCAGTGGACGCTTCACACGAGAATTCTCGGCATGTCCATACAGCTGCACGACTTCTTCGCCTGCACGTGCTCCCGTATTCGTAATGCGAACAGTAATGCCAACCTCAGTATCCTGATCAGCTGATACTGTATTCGTATCCAGGCTGATTCCGTCATAACGGAAGGAGCTGTAGGATAGACCGTGTCCGAATGGATACAGCACATCGCCCTGGAAGTATTGATACGTACGATCTCCCTTAATCACATCGTAATCCATAAATTCAGGCAGCTGATCTGTCGACTTGTACCAAGTCATGTTCAGGCGTCCCGCTGGATTCACATCACCGAAGAGAACATCCGCTACCGCATTTCCAAGCTCTTGTCCTGCATGAGTCGTGTATACGATCGCTGGCACATTCTCTTCCGTCCAGTTCAGAGCATAAGGATAGCTGCCCACAACAACAACGATCGTATTCGGGTTGACGGATAGAACTTCCTTGATCAGCTGCTCTTGAGATGCCGGAAGCGTAATGTCCGGACGGTCAATCGTTTCTTTACCGTTAATGAGCGGATGGTTACCGACAAATACAACGGCAAGGTCTGCATCGGCTGCGGTTTCCTTCGCTGCTGCGAACTTATCGGTCACCGTCTCCACCTCGAAGATGTCCGCGCTGATCTTCTCTTCTCCGCCTGCTACCGAAGCGGCGCCGGATACATTAATCTCGTTCGCTGTCTCTTCCGCACGGCCAGTTCCCACGAGCAGCTCACCGCTGTCTTTGTTCACGGTAACCGGTGTGTCGTTCCATGTGGAGAAGGTAGCCTGCTCGGCATTCTCTCCTTCAGGACGAACAAGGAAGACCTCCTTGGTGAACCATTCCCAGATCTGATCTGCAGATGCCTTCACAATTCGATCATCTGTGGTCAGATACAGACCGTTATCCTCTGCAATGATCGTGTGGCTGTCCCAGCCCCAATCGGTCATTTCGAAGATGGCTGCTTGATCAGCCGCTTCACCCGTAGCAGCCAGAGAGGACTGATCCTCTTTGCGTAACTGCACATAACGACCGTTTTCTTTTGATTTCAGCTTCACCCGGTCTGTACCGCCAGCAAACGCCGTCTCACCGCCATGGCTGCTCAGCTTGTCCTGAATACCTTGGAGCGGAGTAACCGCGTAAGGCAGCGAGCCGCTGTACCAGTCACGATATACCGTACCGCCGAGCGGGCCAATAACGGCAACCTTCTTCAGCTTATCTGCTTGCAGCGGCAGCATATTTCCTTCGTTCTTGAGCAGAACTACGGCTTTGCCAGCTGCTTCTCTCGACAGCTTGGCATGCTCTGGATGCATAATGACCGACTCATCGATCGCCGCATACGGGTTGCCTTCCTCAGGGTCGAATTCACCCAGACGGAAGCGAACACGGAACGTATTGCGGAGTGCAACATCCAGATCACTCTCACTGAGGAGTCCTTCCTCTAAGGCTTCACGAAGCGACTGCTTAATGAGCTCGCCATCATCTGTAATACTGTCGATGCCGCCTTCCTTCACGGAACGAGCAACAGCCTCTTTGTAAGTCTCCAGGTAGCCATGATCACGGACCGTACCGGATACGTCAAACGCATCACTGACAACAAAGCCGTCCATGCCCCACTCCTGCTTCACAATCGCGTTGACATCCGGGCTAAGGTTAGCTGGAACGCCGTTGATGGCATTATACGCCGTCATCATGGACTGAGCGCCACCCTCTTTAAACGGAATCTCAAACGCTTTCAAATAATACTCACGCATATTACGCGGATCAATGCTGACTGATGCATCGCCGCGGCCAACCTCGTTATTGTTCGCGATAAAGTGCTTCAGTGTCGCAATCGCTTTCATATACTTCGGATGATCACCCTGCATTCCCTTAACCAGAGCGGATGCGAGTTTACCGGCGAGTACCGGATCTTCACCGTAAGCTTCCTCTGTACGGCCCCAGCGAGGATCGCGTTCCATATCGACCGTCGGTGCCCATAAGGTCAGACCATTGATCTCCGGATTTTTTTTGTAAAAGCCCCGCGCTTCGTCACCGATTGCGCTTCCAATTCGCTGCATGAGTTCTGTGTCCCACGTACATCCGAGACCAATCGGCTGCGGATATCCGGTTGCTTCACCAAGCCAAGCCATACCGTGAGCCGCTTCTGTACCATGCTTATAAGCCTTAACACCAAGGCGTTCTACTGCCGTTTGATATTGAATCATAAGTCCCACTTTTTCTTCCAAAGTGAAGCGAGAAACCAAGTCATTTACCCGTTCTTCAAGTGGAAGGGAAGTGTTCTGGAATGGATATTGTGTTGTACTCGACATATTGAATCCTCCTTCGGGTAGACTCCCTCAAGCGTATTTTATGACATATCCGATATAGGGGCTACCCGAAAAATTAGAGGCGTTTTCATAGAATATTAGAGTTGCGGAATGCGGTTTGAAGCCGCCTGAATCGCATGGTATGCCCAGTGGCTTCTCGGAACATCGGTCCACAACTGCGGCTGCACATCGGTTACCCCAGAACGTCCGAGCATTCGATTAATCACCGTTACGGCTTCCGCTCGGGTCAAATACTGATCCGGATGGAAGGGTCCGCCTGCTGTTCCGATCATATATCCTGCCTCGGCAGCCAATGCGATGTTGGATTCAGACCAATGATTTATGGCATCCGCAAAAATAGTGGCTGTGCTGCCTTGAGTCAGCTTCGACTCCAGACCTGCCCAGCGAACTACAATCGCTGCCATCTCTGCCCTTGTAATTGAGCGCTCTGGCCTGAAGGTACCATCCGGATATCCGGACATCAAACCACTCATTGTGATTTGTTCAATTTCATTGCCTGCCCATCCCAGTGCATCAATGTCGTCGTACATCACAGCATGCTCTGTTCCATCTGTTGCAGCCTGAACCCGATACAGCATGGCTGCGATCTCAGCACGGGTAACGGCCTGACCTGGGCGGAACGTGCCATCGGGATAGCCTGCTATATACGCATCTCGGAAGGGAGCCGTCTCATCATCCTCTGTCTCCGATTCATCTCCGTCTGCTTCATTCTCGTTGTCGTTCTGACCCTTCCCATTCTCACCCGCAGAGCCGTCAGGTACAGGTACAGTCCCTGTTCCAGCATCTCCGCCCGGCTGTGGATTTGGTGTCGGTTCTGGTTCTGGCTCTGGGTCTGGATTCGATCCTGACCCCGATCCCGGTTCATAAGCTCGCTCATAGCTCAGATAAAAATCATCCAAGGTCCCCCATGCGCCTCCATCTGCTTTTATGGCTGCACCAATCGTGATCTCGCCCTCTGTCACAAGGATATCCTTGATTTCAGGGGTGCTCCACTGGACCCATCCATTCACCGCGGTGTCTTCTCTCACTTCTTTCCCATCCACTATCGCGTATAAATACATCTCCGAATTCGCCGCATCGCCGCCTTGAAGATTCATGGACACATTATAGTAGCCAGGCTCAAGACCTTTTACTGTCTGCTGGGCCTTGAAATCCACCTGATCTGCAGAATAGAAATGCAGCGAGTAGCTGCCCGTCTTGGCATCCATTGCATTGTTCTGATAATCCGTGTGCGGTACTGCACCTTCCGGATAGGTAATACTCCACATGCTCCGGTCACTCTGTTCAAAGCTTCCATTAACGATCCAATTTCTCTTCTTTATTTGCAGAAATGCCTGTACGCTATGCCCGCCTTCTGCCGTGCCCTCGATCACATAGCTGCCAGGGCCTGCTGTTATGGCATTACCCAGCTGCGTCTCATCCCAGGTTACCGTCACGGTCCCTGTTGTTCCATCATTGTAGGTCACACTTGTTACACTAGGTAATGAGAATGGTTCGCCCGCGATAGCCGATAGGTGTACGTCCTGAACGGCATCGATGACAATCGGGGCCACAGCACCCGTATGAACATATTTGAATACATTCAGTGATGGCAAGGGATGTCCTGCAAAATCAAACAACGCCTGATTATCCACGGCGCTCCCACCATACCACTTCCCGGCATCATGCGGATCATACTCCGCTGCATAGCTGGATGCCCAGCCTGAACCATGTGCTTCCCAGATCATTCTGTTCTGTTCAAGCTGATCCTCGGGACCCACTGGAAGCCATGCCGGTTCCCAGTAGAACACCCCAATGCCGGCTTCCCCTACCTTGGCTACTGCCTCAATGACATTACGTACCGATGTAGCCTGTCCTTGAACCGTAATAGGATACTCAAGGGTTTGTCCTGAATTGCTTGGTGCTGTATTACCGTGTCCGTCCCCATCCTGATCCGTATAGGTATATGAGGTTTCGGCTACCATGACCTTTTTGCCGTAAGTATCCGCAACCTCCGTCAGGACTGCTGTCAGGTTCGACAATGTTCCATGCCAAAAAGGATAATAGGAGCTTGCAAACACATCATAATCTACATTATTTCTCTCAAGTTCTTCCGCATAGTGCATGTATCTTCCTGAGGTTTCAGGATTCGTAAAATGCAGGGCAACTAGAATTTCCGAATCCACCTCTCGAATGGCCCGGCTTCCTTCATTAAATAGCTCGCTGATATGTGACCATTCCGTCTCCCCTGCAAACTGTCCATTCGTTTCATTGCCAACCTGAACCATCCCGATATCAATGCCTTCGCTCCGCATCGCTTCCAGGCTGTCTTTCGTATATTGGTACAACGCTGCCTTCTTCTCATCCAAGCTCATGCCTTCCCATGCCTTCGGCGCTTTCTGCTTAGCCGGATCTGCCCAGAAATCGGAATAATGAAAATCCACCAGCAGCTTCATTCCGTTAGCTGTTGCCCGCTTACCGATCTCAATCGCCCGAGCGAGGTCGTTATTACCGCCGCCATAACCATTGCCTGATGCGTCATAGGGATCGTTCCAGATCCGAACACGCACATAATTGACGCCTGCGTCATGCAGTGTTGTAAATATGTCCTGCGAATGACCTGCCTCATTATAGAACTGGACACCGCTCTCCTCTAACGCGATAATGCTGGAGATATCCACCCCCTTGATGAAGTCGGGAGACAGCCCTTCTATCTTTTGCACAAAAATATCTGCATCTACCGGCTTCGTCGTATCCGTGCTCACTTGTCTTAACTCTGCCTGATCGAGGTATCCCCAGGAACTTGGTGCACCGCTGATGATTGCCCCGATATTCAGATCCGCCGTCTCCTCTTCCAGAATGAATTGCAGACTCTGCTTCCCCCATTCGTTATAGCCCGTCGTAAGCACCTCATCACCCATATCCGTTCCCGCGAACAAGGTTACACGACCCACCTCAGCTGCATCGCCACCCATGGAATGCACTGATAGCTCATAGGTTCCTGCTGGCAAATTTGTAACCGATTGTGTAAGTGTAATTGTCTGCTCTCCAGCGGACGTATCCTTAATCCAGTACTTAAAGGCATGCTCTCCTTCAAAGCCCTCAATAAAGGAATCATCCTGATAAGCAAAACGCTGAATATCCACGCTATTCCAATCATCAGGAGTAATATTCCATGATCCATCTGTCCAAAAATCAGACTCAAATCCGCCATTCATCAGGTACGCATCCTGTGGGTTCGCATGTGCCACAGATCCTCCGATTCCAGCCGGTATACTGAATCCCGTAAACCCCACCATCGCAGCCAGTATAAGATTGCCTATCCTTTTTCCCATTCAATCATCCCCCATCATTTATCCCAATAAAATAAAAGCACACTCATGCTGATCCTAGTAATTAATCTATTGAATATATGTAAGCGCTTTAGAAATAATATATCAATGGGGGCGCGGGGCGTGAACGGATAATAAATGAACATTTCGTGTGCTAAAGCAACTACTTTGGCACAAGGCTCTATAAAACACAAAAAGAGCGCAGTAACACGCTCTTCTCCCATCCCTATAATGAACATCAAGCTCTAGCTTCCTACGATGCTACACGACCAGAAATTCCGCATTGTTGTCGCATTCGGAGCATTTCACCGGCGGATCCCAATCCGAGAATTCGGTTTCCTTCAGATCGACAATATCCGGTGCGTCCTCGAACTCATCGACGAACAAATCAATGGCATGCTCCACATGCTCTTTACATACGGTGTACATTCATTCAAGCATCCTTTCTGTCTTGAGGCCTTTCTTATATGGGGTCATCCTCTGTCTTCATGCAATGCATGAATTAATAACCCCTTCTCCTGTTCTACCATACCTGTCCTAGAAAATAAACCCTTAATCCCTTCAAATCCTGTTTTCGTGTTGAAGAGAAATGATCCTTCCTATCCTTATTTTGTCCCACAGGGAGCCTTAATTATAAGTTTAAATAAAAATTCTATGTGAAATGAAGAACTTGTGAGTGGCAAACAAGTTATATATAAATATCCTTATATCACACAGATAAAAAAATATGGAGTGCCTGAACGCTCCATGTTTTAATCTACATTGAATTTCATTATCGCGGTACTTTCATCTTTGTACACCTTCCAAAAAGGAAAGCCATAGGTACTAATAAACTTATCAAAAAAGGTCAGTAAATTATCATCACTAAGTAACCACATATAGTCATCCCCTATAGCAGAGGTTACGAATAACTTGTACCCATCTTCATTAACCTGAAGCAAAATATGTGTATATGATCCTGCAGCAGTAGTAATGACTAGCATGTTAGGCGGGTAGAAATCCTCAAATACAAAATAGAAATCCATTACATCTTTACATGAGCAAATTGCACATTCTGCATTGCCAAATCGTAGTCCATCAACAAGCATTAAGAAGCGTTTATACTCATTAGGTAAAATTAATCCACATTCTCTTTCAATCCAAGCTATTTCAGAGCTGGGAGCAGGCGGATTCAGTTTAAAGAAATAATCGACTACAACACCCAAATGATAGATTTTCGATTCCTCTTTGCTGAACTTTCTGAGCATATCAATCAAAGACTCAATGGTTAAGGCTGGGAAAAATTCTTCTTCATTCATAGTTTTATCACTACCTCCCTGTGTATATATGTAGTAATCGTGGAACCAGGCTTGCTTGTTACACCTGGATGTTCTATGGTATCAAGTTAGGCCATTGAATATTTTCAGCTAACACAATTATATCAATGACCATCCATATATGTAATTATTTTCAATAATCACATCTTTCAATGTGATATAGTAGGCAGTATACATAAGGAGGGAAGCCCTATCCATTCCGATCTTAATTCTCTCTTGATAGTTACGTTCTTTATTCTAAATGCGCTGTATTATTTTCTGTTCTCCTGGAGCTTTGAAGTAGAAAGATTTGAGCCTATAGAGAAAACAACCGCCTTGAAGAGGATAGATATCGCAAGTGCGATAATTTCGATGGCTCTTGTCATGGTTAGCGTGTATATCATGGAACAGCCAAATGCCTTACTATTTTTCGCGTTTACCCTGATTCATGCCTATAATACGTTTAGAGAATGGAAACTCAATCGACCCTCAAGAGAGTATATACGCTCATTGTCACTATGTATCTTCAGTACTGCTTACACCGTTACTGCCTTCGTCGTCTACCACTAAACCAGCTGCAGCTCAACCTAGGCAGCTTCATTCAATTCTTATGAGACTTCACATCTTGATCCACATAAAAAAACGTCCGACATCATCATGTCGAACTTCAGCGAATGGTGAGGAGCAAGCTGTCTAAGCTTCTACTCTCACCACTCATTCCAATATCATTCCACCGGCTTATCGGTCAGCTTCACCGTTGCTTCCTTCAGCTTCCCATCCCGGTAATAAGAGATGTCCATCTCATCCCCGATCTTCTTCTTATCGTACAGGTACTTTCGCACATCCATCGTCGATTGGATCGGCTCGCCGTCAAATTCAACGATGACATCATTCAGCTTCAGCCCCGCTTCGCCCGCTGGTCCGGATGACTCCAGTACAAGAGCGCCTTCCTCTACCGAATCAGGCAGCTTCAGCTCCTTGCGCTGCTCCTCGTCAAGCGGTGCATAGGAGCTCGACAGATCTATCGTGTACACGCCGAGGAAGGGTCTCGATACTTTGCCATCCTCCATCAAATCGGTCACAATCTTCATCACATCTTCCGTCGGAATCGCAAAGCCTAAGCCTTCGACACCCATGTCTGCAATCTTCATCGTATTGATCCCAATCAGCTCGCCCTGCATATTAATCAGCGCTCCGCCGCTGTTGCCCTCATTGATGGCAGCATCGGTCTGAATAACATTCTGCTCCCAGTCATATACTCCGTCCTGGTTAATCGATACAGGGATCATTCGGTTCGTATAGCTTACAATCCCCGAAGTCATCGTACCGCCAAGCCCCAGCGGATTACCGATCGCAAGTACGGTTTCTCCCCGGCGAATCTGCTTCGAGTCACCGATCTCAACCGTTGTATTGATACCTTTGCTGTCAATGGACAGTACGGCTATATCGCTGATTCGGTCCTTGCCGATGAGCTTTGCCTCCTTGGATACCCCATCCACAGTAACAGCCTCCAGATTATCTCCACTGTCCACAACATGATGATTGGTCATGATATAGGCGGTATCGCCTTCTATCTTAAAGATGACTCCTGATCCCAGAGCTGCATCCTCTATGCGGGAGCCGTCGATCTCACGATGGCTGACAATACTGACCACGGCAGGCCTTACCTTGTCACCGGCAGTAATAATGCGTTCATACGGGTCACCTTGCGCTGTTTTGAGTGAGGTCCCGGAGAAAGCCGTCTGAGCATCCCCTGGCATCACAACGAGTGCAAATAGACCGACAGAGACAACTGCACTAATCACCGAGCTAATAATGGCTACTTGAAGCATGGAAAGAGAGGAGGACCCTGATGTACTGCTTACTGTTTTTGGCCAGAATTTCTTACGGCTGAACCTTACCCGCCCTAATGATTTTCCGGTCCGTTTCGATACTTTGGTGGAATAAAATTCGTCATCAAACAAACCCATTAAATCCTCTCCCCTTCGTATCACTACGCATCAAGACCTATTCTGCTCGCCTTAACACTTGTTACTTTGTTATATATCAAAACATAAATATTCTTATCCTACTGTAAGTATCCTGAACATGGGCTTCATCACCATCCCTTAATTAGGACAACGATTAATCCTCACTATATAAGACACTTCATTGGTATAAAAAGTTTCTAATCACTTTTTCCAAACACTGCCTGCATCATCCCAAACACGATAAACATATACCTTCATTTCACCAAAAATTAGAAGATTTAAGCAGTATAACATACGATTTAAACAGCTTTTTTAGCATACCACGGCTCTATATTTCGTTACAGAGGAAAAAACAGGAATGATTCTATGCTCTCCTGACTACAATAGAATACAAGCCGAATTAAATAGATTAATAGAAGGAGGTCTACACATGAATCGTGTCTACTCTGCAATGGAAGAGATCCAAATGGCAGCCAAGCTGGCTGATCTGAAGGAAGAACATTACCGCAATACCCTCGCCCTCAGTGTAATGATCGAGCTGCTCGTTGAGAAGAATATCCTTACCCGTGAAGAGGTGGAGAAAAAAGCAGCCGAGCTCGACAGCTTTATGGAGAGCCCACCTTATCCCATGGTGTAGGCCGATCATAATACGTCTCGCACAGCTGAAATTCGCTGTCCTTGTAGAAGCAGCCCCGGTCTTCCATCGCACCGCGAACGGTCAACTTCGCCAGCTCCATCATATTATGATCGCGGCTCAAATGTGCTAAATACGCTCGTTTGGTTCGGCCGTTCAACAGCTCACTGAGTGCTGCTCCTGCCGCTTCGTTAGACAAGTGTCCCAGATCACTCATGATACGGCGCTTCGTATTCCACGGGTACCGTCCCATCCGAAGCATATCAATGTCGTGATTGGATTCCAGCACGAGCACATCTGCATCCGATATCGCCAGCCTAACCTTATCGCTCATGTAACCGAGATCGGTGGCTACACTCAGCTTCTCCTTGCCATCATAAAATGAATAACCCACCGGCTCGGCTGCATCATGAGAGATCCCGAAGGACTCCACACGGAGTGAATCAAACTCACGAACCTCTCCACTCTCCATGATCCTGATGTTCTCCTCCGGAATTTTACCAAGTGCCTTGTGCATGGCCTTCCAAGTATTCGTGTTTGCATAGATCGGTAAATTATATTTGCGTGCCACTGCGCCTAGTCCTCGAATGTGGTCGGAATGCTCATGCGTTACCAAGATTCCGTCCAGCTGAGACCCAAGCATGTCCCGTTCAAGCAGCAGCTCGTCTATTCGTTTGGCACTCAGGCCAGCATCTATTAATAAAGCTGTATCATCATTACGCACGACAGTCGCATTGCCTGTCGAACCGCTCGATAATACGGTAAAAGCGATCCCCATAGCTTAAAACTCCTTACGGTTTATCTGACTTCGGACTAATAACCTCTCCGCTGATGCCCTGCACATAATACTGCTGCCCGCTCTCGAGCACGAATCGCCACGCAGGGGCTGCGACCTGGCTGTCCGAGTTGAACTCCTCCCCATAATATCCGAGTTCAATATCCTGAACGACGGCTTCATCGGGCAAGAATAGTTCAACCAATGTGCCAAGCGCCTTCGAAGCCGGAAGCACCTGTTGTTCTTCTTCAAATGTCGACATTTCAATTGGTGACAGCTCATAAGCCGTTATTTTTTGATTGGAATAATACAGCGCTAGGTCCACATGAAACAATGGCCACTTCTGTTCAGCCAGCGGATGCAGGATGAAACGATCGAGCACGTCCGGATTGGCCAGCGGATCAAGCTTATATTCCGCAATGTTCGGAATATATGGCTGCAGCGCGGCTTCCATCTCCTGCTCAGAGAAGATCAGCTTGCTGTCAATCGGCTCTTCCAGCTGAATCGGTTTGGCTGCCTTGCTTCCATTCACATACCGATAGGTTAGCTTGGGCATGGCAGGTGTTTCACTTGGAATGGGAGCGAGAATTTCGATTCCCTTCTCTTCCATGAGCCGCTGTGTGCTCTCTCCCAGCGAGGTGAAGTCCAGACTTGAGCCTGCAGATTCCCGCGCATCCATCCAGAGCTGATATCCGAGTACCAGATTCAGCAGCAAAAAAGCATAGATTAACACATTCTTAGCACGGCCCCAATCCATTTCCTCACCTCATTTCATTATAGACCTTTGACAGCACAAGTCCAGGGTAGTAGAAGCGCATCAAGAAGATGGAATAGTACTCACCTGACCGCTGGCCAGCGTGATTTCCCATACTGGAACCAGCTTCATGCCGGACTCTGAAACGACCGGCTGATAAGCTGGATTCAGCCGGATAACCTGCTGGTCTCCTGCTGCCGCCTTGATCTGTTCAGCCAGCTCTTCCCCAAAAGGAAGCTGTACCATCTCCTTGCTGATCTCTTCAGCTTCATCAAGATACAGCAGTGAACGCTCATACGTGGATACGAGCTCCTTCTGAACCTCGAGTCGCATATGCTCATATCCGTACTCCGGCAGATCGAGCACCGGATAACTCTCGTAATAGGGGAACAGATGGACCTCCGTGCTGTCTCCGTCGGAATCAATTTCCATCCGGGACGTACCATTGAACGCCCCATGCTGATTAACAAAATCAATTGCCGCAAGGGTATCCTTCGTCCGATCGCCCTCACTCGCCTGCACGGCTGCCGGATCATTATAGCTGATCCAGCGCTGATTAAAGTTCACCTGCAGACTGCGCTTGCTGTCCGTATAGATTTCAGATCCATCCTTCTCCTGGATGTTCCGTGTCATGCTGGGATCGAAGAATAGGCTTCGCTGCATCTGCTCCACCGTGTACTGCTGGGTACCCAGCTCGACCTGAACCATCTCCAGCGCTTCCTCCGGAAGATAATATCCTTCACTGGTCAGCCTATAAGGAGTCCAGCCTGCTCCAAAGTCAACATGCTGCTTGATATCCTGCACTGTAAGATCCACATCGGCAGCTTCATACACCACATCGCCCTGTGAACTAAAGAACAAGGCACGTGCCTTGTCATCACTGTCTGTATATATCCATATTTTATTGATCGTCTCGGCTTCAAATAATGGATCACTGCCGAGCTGCATCACTCTTTGCAGCAGCGCAACCGGCATTCCCCCGTCAAAAGACAGCTCAATTCCCGGATTCTCTTTCTTCAGCTCATTCCAGTTCTCCGAGCTCACACTCTGTCTTTGGAATTCTCCGAAGCTGCGCCCCGCTAGACGCGAGTAGATCAGCTGATAGAAGGTCGATTCCGGATAGAAGAGTGTATGCCGGTCTTCACCCATGTGAATCACCATATGATCAGGGAAGATTAAGTTCTCGATTCGCTGCTCCTGACCCATATTCTCGGTCTTGATGTAATTGGATTCGCTCGTAACAACCGAATAGCTGCCCGGCAGCCGATAGATGAGAAAATAGCTCTGGAACAAGCTTGCGGTGATCAAGATCGCGAGCACGATCGTCTTGAATCTTTCCTTCATCTACAGCTCACTCCCTTCCTGCTCCAGCGGAAGTGTAAAGGTGACCTTCGTCCCTCTGCCCAGCTCCGATTCCAGCTCAATGTCTCCCCCATGGGCTTTGACGATCTCACGTGCAATAGATAGTCCAAGACCCGTTCCACCCATGCTGCGCGATCTCCCTTTCTCAACCCGATAGAAGCGTTCAAAAATACGGTCGATATCCTTCTTCGGTATGCCGATTCCGGTATCTTCCACGGATATAGCGACCGTATCTCCCATATGAGTAGCGGATAAAGTAACGCTGCCTCCTTCATGCGAGTACTTCAGCGCATTGGACACCAGATTGTCCAGCAGCTGGTCGATCTGATCCCGGTCCAGCGGCACCTCCGGTACATCCTGGTCCACGATGACCGCCACATTCATATACTTCTGCTGCATTTGGAAGGAGAACCGGTCGGCTACCTCGTCGAGCACATCCATAATCACGGTCGGCTGCTTCCGCAGCGGTGCTTCATTGGAATCAAGCCGGGACAAATGTAGCAGGTCGGTGACAAGCCGAATCATACGCTCGGTTTCATTTTGAATAACTCCAACAAATCGTCCTCCGAGCTCTGGATCCTCAATGGCTCCGTCATCCAGCGCTTCTGCGTAGCTCTTAATCGTCGTCAGCGGTGTCCGCAGCTCATGAGATACATTGGCCACGAATTCTCGCCTTGAGGCTTCCAGCTCCTCCTGCTCGGTGACATCCTGCAGCACGATAATAGCTCCAGTTCGCTCTTGATCTCGCCGCTGCACCGGTGTGAAGGTGACCCGAATCACCACCGAATCGTTCTGACCGGACGGCTGGATTTGAAGCAGTGTTGACGCGGTAATGCCGCTCAGCATCGTCTCTGCTTCTTCAACCTCAAGCCCGAGCACGACAGCAAAATGCCTGCCGCTCATCGCAGCCTCATCCCGGCCCAGCATCATGCTCGCCCGTTTGTTGACCAGAATAATCCGGCCGAGCTCATCGATGGCGATTACGCCGTCACTCATATTGGCCAGAATGGAAGACAGCTTGTCCTTCTCCTCTTCATTCTCGGACAGTGCCGTTCTGAGCTGGCTCGTCATATAGTTAAAGGTGCTGCTCAGCTGTCCGATCTCATCCTTGCCGAGCACAGGCATCTTGGTGCTGAAATCGCCTTCTGCCACAGCGTTAGCCTTGCGTGTAAGCTCCTTGATAGGGGCCGTGATGGTGTGTGACAGAATGACGCCCAGTACAGCTGTCAGGCCAAGTGCGATCAGCACCCCAGAGATAAATATGTTATTAATCCGCTCCATCGTCGTATACAGCTCATTCATCGATGCTGCGATATACACGGCACCTACGATTTTGCCCCCAGACGAAACGGGCTTAGCCACGACTTTTTTGCGGACATTGTCTTCATCAATAATGTTTTCTTCATTATCACGGATTCCTTGCAGCGCACGGCTTACCACCGTCTGCGTATTCTTACGTCCGATATAATCATTATGTGAGCTGAGCGTCGTCGTCAGCACCCGTCCGCTTGCATCCAGTACCTGAATCTCGGCTCCGTTGATGTTAAAGAGATTGTTGACGAGCGTGCCCAGATTCTCTGTGCTGTCCTCTTCTCCCTCACTGTCACCTGTAACCAGCGCTTCAGCAACCAGAACAGACAGCATTTCGGCTCGCGCATGCAAATCCTCTGTGAAATTGCTCGTGAGGGAGGTCTTCATGGCACTGACAAAATAAACCCCGATCAGCTGCATTGCCACCAGAATAAGCAGCACATATACAATGATCAGCTTCGCCTGCACCGTGCGGAAATAAGAGGTCCATTTCATCTACAAGACCCCGTTCTTCGATCCCCGAATCAAGTACCCCAGTCCTCGGCGGGTAACAATCGTTTCCGGTTTGCTCGGATTCTCTTCAATCTTCTCCCGCAGCCTTCGGATCGTCACATCCACTGTGCGGACATCGCCAAAGTATTCAAACCCCCATACGGCCTGAAGCAAATGCTCCCTAGTCATGACCTTGCCTGCATTCTTCGCCATATAATAGAGCAGCTCATACTCTCGATGCGTAAGATCAAGAGCTTGTCCATTCCTGTAGGCGGTATACATATCTGTATCAAAATAAAGATCGTGCAGCTTCAGTCCCTGTGCTTCTTCCTCAGTCTGTGGAGGCTCTGCTGCTGTCTCTGACTTCTGCTGTCTTCGCATCTGTGCCTTAACTCTTGCAAGCAGCTCACGTGTGCTGAACGGCTTCGTCACGTAGTCGTCTGCTCCGAGCTCAAGCCCAAGCACTTTATCAATCTCGGAGTCCTTTGCTGTGAGCATAATAATCCGGGTTTCCAGCTGAGCTCGAACTTCCCGGCATACATCCATTCCATCCTTGCCGGGGAGCATCAGATCAAGCAGGATCAAATCCGGTCTGTCGGATAGAGCGAGCTCCACTGCTTGAATACCGTCAAATGCACAGATAACCTCGTATCCTTCTTTCTCTAAATTAAATTTCAGGATATCTGCAATCGGCTGTTCGTCATCGACCACTAGAATCTTTCCCTGCATCCGTTCGCCCCACCTTTGATTTTGCGTCTTCTATAACTGCCTTTTTTTATAATCGTATACTCATTCTAACATACCTAAACTGGCAACTTCACTAGGTGAAAAGAGCTCTTTCATCCGCTCGACAAAAAAGCATGATCTGCCTATACAGATCATGCTTTCCTATTTTAAGGGAGATATTTCATCGGATTTTGCGCTACACTATTCTTCTTGATTTCAAAGTGAAGATGTGTACCTGTAGAGCGTCCCGTATTCCCCATTATCCCAATGCTTTGGCCTTGGTCAACAATCTGTCCTTCTTTGACACCGATGCTGTCCAGATGACCATATACCGTTTCATATCCATTACGATGATTAATAATAATGACGTTGCCATATCCGCTTTGTTGTCCTGCAAAGGTCACAACACCTTCATCAGAAGCGGTAATGGATCGGTTACCCACGAGATCAATTCCTTTGTGCTGCTTGCCCCAGCGCTCACCAAATCCGCTGGTGATCGTTGCATTGGCTACAGGCCACTTGAAGATACCGCTGCCTTCACCCGTCACCTTCGTTCCCTGGAGAACGACTTTAGATACCGAAGCCTCAATTACTTCCTGCCCGAGCCATTCCTCTTTTACGACTTCACCATTTTCTTTGGTAATCCGAAACTCGACCTGCTTAAGCCCGGTCTGACCTTCCCGTACGACCTTGGTAACACCTGACTTCAGTTCGTCTGTCTCACGAATCTCCACCTGAGGTTCAGTCTCAATCTCTTCGACAACCGTCTCGACCGTCGTTACCGTAAGCGGAGGCTTAGGAAGCACGAGCGTGAGCTCGTCTCCGATCCGTAGACTGTCTTCTTCAAGCTCAGGATTCAGCTGCTTGAGAGCAGCAATCGTTGTGTTGTGATGCTGGGCGATATAACTCAGCGTATCTCCCTCCTTCACCACATATACCGTCTCCTGCTCCTGTCCCTCGGTCAGTCGTTCGATGGCTTCCTCACTGGAGAGGATCTTACTCGGATCAGTCTTCACTTCAGTAAGCACGACCTGCTCTTCAAGCTCGACGGATTCAAGGCTGACCTGCTCTTCCTCTGAAGCTTGTGAACTATTGGAAGATAGCGCAGCAACCGTTCTGATCTTGGAAGCCGGCTGAGCCGCTTCTTCCTCAGCTGTAATATATTTATTTTTAACATTCTGGATGACTTGATCCGCTGTTTTCTGGTCTTTAACAATTCCGATCATTTTACCATCAATCTTAAGCTTAACACCTTCCGCATAACCGGTCAGTAATCCGTCCAGCTTGCCAAGTGTGGCTTCGCTGTCGATCTCAGGCTTATATGCCTGCTCTTCCTTAAGCTCAACACCACTGATGTCCAGCTGCATAAGAGCATCTGGATATTGCTGCTGAAGCTGCTCTGTCTTGCTCTCATACAGCTTCGCAATTTCGTTCTCGCTCTTGATCGCTCCGATATGCTCTCCCTTAACATATACATTGTAATAAGGGATCGTATTCGCAGTTACATACGTCTCACTCGCAAACCCTGCTGACATGGTAACAAATAGTCCTGCCGCCGTTACAAGAAGCCATTTGCGTGGCTTAGATAACTCCTTTTTCGGTAACGAGTTGTCAGAGCTCTTCATGTTGTCTTTCATACTGCTCATGATTTTCTCCTTTTCTCTGCCCTATAAAAGTTCAAGCTATATTATTGCTCTCCATTGCATCACTTATGAGCCATTTTATTCATAGTTTCAATCCAAGCGGTAAACGATATGTATGATTGTACGTTTGGTCCTCACTTATCGCTTTGATTACTTAGATATATGAAGAAAAGGTTGCTAAATAGTATCAAAAATTTAACCTTTTGCTTACTTGTTTACTTTACCACAGCCGGAAGTACTAGATCAACTCACCAAAACATACCAAAAACCCGCGCAAAACGCGGGTTTCCTGAACTTTCCTTTAGGGTGTCAATACGGCCATCAGCTCATTATATTCTTCCTCTGTTAAATATTTTGCAATCACTTGCTCCATGTCCTGCAGCTCTGTTTCCGTCAAGCCGCCTTCCATCGTACTAGAGATCTTCTGCATCTCATCGGCAGGAATCTTATTCATAAGGAGCTCGAATACCGCTGTCTTATCCTCGGTAGAGATGGAGTCCTTCTGATCTGTAATGTCCTCTGGTGTGATGACAATCTGATCATCCGCTTCAGTAGTGCCTGCCTCAGCTCCCTCTTCTGTTGTGCTTGAGGAAGGAGTCTCTGACGAACTGTCCACTGAGCTTCCGGACGGACCGCCTGTTGATTCCCCTCCATCAGAAGCTTCACTGTCTGCTTCGCTGCTTACTCCCTCCTCGTTGTTTGACTCCGGATTGTTAGGATCATCCTGACTTGGATCCGTTTCGCCTGTTTGACTCGTTTCATCATTTGCATTAGCACCCGAATCCGCTTCGTCACCCGTTCCATTCATGGATTGATCTGAGTTCATATTGCTGCCAGATGCGGTTTCAGAATTAGACTCTGCGCTCTCGGAGGTGTTCGCTGTCTGATTCATGCCCAGCGCACCTTGAAACACCGCGGCAAGATTGTTCGGCGCTCCTTCCCAGGTAATGTTGAAGCTAGCCAGCAGTGATGAGATATAAGATTGCACGATTAGTCCTGTTGTCAGCAGGGTCAGGGTGCTCACCAGGATGACTGTCAGCAGGAGCTGCCCCGTCCATTTCAGCCATTTCATTCGTTTACGCCTCCTCCTATCGATCTCCCTCTTCGCCGCCTAATCTAGCAGATGAGCTGGATGATTCAGTCCATCGTTAATTTTACGTTGTCTGATTCATCCCGAAGAAGGCTATAGACTCAGTATTGACGTAATTCTCTTGATTCTATCCTTCGAATTTTCATATTTTCACAGCAGTATTACGCTTGGTTCCGATAAGAACACCAAAAAACCCCCATCCTTTCTATACTAGAAGGGAAGAGGGTTATGGATATCAATATGAAGTTAACAGTTGTCTATAGATTAAACATAGATTGGCAGTACTTGATTTGTCTGCTCACGATTACGTCCAACCGAGAAGATCGCGATCGGAATACCTGTCAGCTCGGATACCCGATTTACATAATTACGAGTCGTTTCTGGCAGATCCTCAAGCGTCTTCGCTCCAGTAATGTCCTCGCTCCAGCCTGGCATTTCTTCATATACAGCTTCACATTCTGCCAGCATTTTGAGGCTTGCCGGATAATGAGTGATGAACTCACCGCGATACTTGTATCCGACGCAAATCTTAACGGTATCCAGACCTGTAAGTACATCAAGAGAGTTCAGAGACAATCCGGTAATGCCGCTGACACGTCTAGCATGACGAACCACTACCGTATCAAACCAGCCTACCCGGCGAGCACGTCCAGTTACGGTACCATACTCATGACCTTTCTCACGAATATAGTCTCCTACTTCATTATTCAGCTCAGTTGGGAATGGTCCATCTCCGACACGTGTTGTGTAGGATTTCGCAACCCCGATCACTTGACTGATCTTCGACGGGCCGACCCCGGAACCGATACATACGCCGCCAGCCGACGGGTTGGAGGACGTTACATACGGATAAGTACCTTGGTCGATATCGAGCATAACCCCTTGTGCACCCTCGAAGAGCACCTTCTTGTCTTCATCAATCGCATCGTTAAGAACAACGGAAGTATCCGTTACATATGGACGAATGAGTTCTGCGTACTCCAGATACTGTTGCAAAATCTCTTCTACATCCAGCGCCTCTGCACCGTACACCTGCTCGATCACTTGATTCTTCTCCTTCACCATATGGCGAAGCTTCAATTCGAACTCCTCAGCATCCATCAGGTCAGCAATACGGATACCGTTACGGGCTGCTTTATCCATATACGCAGGGCCGATTCCCTTACGTGTCGTTCCAATCTTATTAGGACCCTTGCGATCTTCCTCAAGTGCATCCAGCACCATATGATATGGCATAATGACATGAGCACGGTCACTGATGACCAGATTCTTCGTGGAGAAGCCGTTCTCATGAATATAATTGATCTCTTCCAATAGAGCGGCTGGATTGACGACCATACCGTTCCCGATGACACACTTCTTATCCTCATAAAAAACACCGGATGGAATCAAGCTCAGCTTGTATTTCTTACCGTCAATCAGAATGGTATGACCGGCATTGTTACCACCCTGGTACCGTGCCACCACATCGGCGCTTTCCGCAAGATAATCTGTAATTTTGCCTTTGCCTTCGTCTCCCCATTGTGTACCCACAACGACTACTGTTGACATGTTCATTCCCCCGTGAGTGTCTTTTGCACTCCTTATTTTCTTAACACTTGAACTTAAATATACATTAGAAAAACGATTACTATATCGCAGCTACTTCATAACTGCAGCTCTCACAGACATTCGAATGTCCTAGATTTCACAAGATCACGAACTGCCCTCATATCACGGCAAAAAGCCCTACCTTAATCGCCATTCCATCTGGACATGACTGTTGCTGTAAGGTTTGCCACAAAAAGCAGCAATTCAAGTGTACCAGTCACTCCTATCAAAGTCAAATAAAAAAGCGAACATTAAATTATAAGTAAAATTTATCGTTCGGGATTTGCTGAGCAACTTGGCTGAAAATGAAAAAATCCACTGCCCGGTGCATTCAGCACGCGAGAAGTGGATGGATATACTTATAGATAAGAATGCATGTCACCCGGCAAAGGCATCCGAATGCACACGTTCATAATTAACGAATTTATTGAAGTTCTTCAAGAAGACCAGCTCGACAGTGCCCACGGGACCATTACGCTGCTTGGCTATAATAATCTCAATGATATTCTTCTTCTCCGTCTCCTGATTGTAGTAATCATCACGATACAAGAAGGCTACAATATCGGCATCCTGCTCGATTGAACCGGATTCCCGAAGGTCACTCATCATCGGCCGTTTATCTTGGCGCTGCTCGACACCCCGGCTGAGCTGTGACAGAGCAATGACCGGAACGTCTAGCTCCCGTGCAATCTGCTTGAGCGTACGAGAGATCTCTGATACTTCCTGCTGCCGGTTCTCGCCGGCCTTGCCCCGTCCCTGAATCAGCTGCAGGTAGTCGATGACGATCATCCCGAGCCCTTTTTCCTTCTTCAGACGGCGGCATTTGGCACGAATATCAGCCACAGTAATCCCTGGTGTATCATCAATATAAATTTCGGCTTCTGACAGAGCAGCGATGCCCATGGTCAGCTTGGACCAGTCGTCATCACTTTTGAACTCCCCGTTCCGCATCACGCCAGCATCGAGATTGGCTTCCGCACAGATCATACGCTGTACCAGCTGTGCAGCGGACATCTCAAGACTGAAGATCGCTACGGTCTCGTTCGCTCTAACCGCTACGTTCTGAGCAATGTTCAGTGCAAATGCCGTCTTCCCTACCGAAGGACGGGCAGCCACAATAATAAGATCATTCCGCTGGAATCCGCTTGTCATCTTGTCCAGATCAACGAAGCCCGAAGGAATTCCTGTCGTATTCCCCTTGTTCTGATACAGTGACTCTACCTTCTCGAAGACCTCCATGACGACATCACGAATGGCGATGAACCCGCTGCTTGAGCGCCGGTTCGAGATCTCCAGAATACGCCGCTCTGCATCGCTGAGCATGCCGGATACGTCTTCGCCGCCGGCATAGCCTTCGCTAACGATCTGCGTCGCTGTGCGAATGAGTCTGCGCAGCATCGATTTTTCCTCGATGATCTGTGCATAATAATCAACATTGGCTGCGGTCGGCACCGCATGTGCCAGCTTGGCCAAATAGGTTACCCCGCCGATCTCATCAAGCTGCCCTTTATCCTGCAGGAGAGAGGTCAGTGTAATAAGATCAATGGGCTGATTGCCTTCTCCAAGCTCAATCATTGCTTCATAGATCAGCTGATGGGGCTTGTCGTAGAAATCATCGGTTGTCACTCGCTCCATCGAAGTGATGAGTGCTTCCGATTGAATAAGAATTGCACCTAGAACCGCTTGCTCGGCTTCCAGGTTTTGCGGCGGAACACGATCAAAATAAATCTCGCCGCCCATCCTATTCCTCCGTTACTTGGACCTTGAGCGTAGCTTTGACATCAGGGTGGAGCTTAACCGGAACCTGAGTCACTCCCAAGTTACGGATTGGCTCGTCCAGTTCAATTTTGCGTTTATCCACTTTAAAGCCTTGCCCGGCAAGTGCTTCTGCGATCTGCTTGCTCGTAATTGCTCCGAATAGACGTCCGCCTTCTCCGGCTTTCGCCTTCAGCACGATGGTTGCCTCTTCAAGCTTCTTGCCCAGTGCTGCTGCATCGTCCTTCTCCTGCTGCTTGCGCTTCTCTTCAGCCGCGTTCTGGTTCTCTAGTGTTTTCATATTGCCATCCGTAGCCGCACGTGCTAAACCTCTTGGCAGCAAAAAGTTAGAAGCGTATCCTTCGGATACCTCTTTAACTTGACCTTTTTTACCTTGACCTTTTACATCTTTTATAAAAATGACTTTCATTCGAACAACCCCTCTTCCTTCTCGATTTCAGCCAATACTTCCAGCAATTTTTCTTCTGCTTCCCCAATTGACATTTCCAGCTGTACGGCAGCATTGGTCAAATGACCTCCGCCCCCCAAGCGTTCCATGACAACCTGTACATTCATCTTACCAAGTGAACGGGCACTAATACCAATTACGCCGTCCGGCCGTTCACTGACAACAAATGAAGCAACGACATCCGTCATGTTGAGCAGCGAGTCGGCTACCTGTGCAATCAGAAGCTGCGGGATCACCTGTCCCGGCTCTGTCACAGCGACCGCAATATGCCCATACATCATTTTAGCATGTTTTATGATTTCTGCTTTCGCAATATATTCCTGTAAATCTTCCTTCAGCAGCCGCTGAACCAGCATGGAGTCCGCACCGTTTCTACGCAAGTATCCTGCCGCCTCAAACGTTCTTGAACCGGTGTGCATGGCAAAATGCTTCGTATCCACCGTAATTCCTGCCAGTAATGCCGTTGCCTCAAGTGGAGTGAGCTGCAGCTTATCATGAATATACTGCAGCAGCTCTGTGACCAGTTCTGCTGCCGATGAAGCATACGGCTCCAGATAGATCAGCACAGCATCATTAATAAATTCCTCGCCTCTGCGGTGATGATCCACCACAACAACTCTGGAAATGGAATCCACCAGCTTCGGCTCAATGGTCATGGAGGCCTTATGTGTATCCACGACAACGAGCAGGCTATGCTCGGTCATCATCTGCATAGCTTCCTCAGGCAGAATAAATGCCTCCATCAGCCGCTCATCCTTCTTCACCTGCTCCATCAAACGATCGATGGATGGATTGGAAGAATCGAGCACAATATAGCACTCTACATGATATAGATTAGCAGCTTTCCATAGTCCAATGGAAGCACCGATCGCATCCATATCTGGCATTTTGTGCCCCATGATGAAGACGCGATCGCTCTCCTGCATCAAATCACGCAGGGCATGGGCAATCACTCTGGCTCTGACCCGGGTTCTCTTCTCCACTGCATTGGTCTTACCGCCGTAAAAAGAAAGACGCTGTCCCGCCTTCACCGCTGCCTGATCCCCGCCCCGGCCAAGTGCCATATCAAGGGACGACTGGGCCAGTTCACCCAGCTCCCGGATATTCTCTGATCCAAAGGCGAGTCCCACACTCAGCGTCATCGGTACCTTCAGATCTGCGGTCATCTCCCGGATATTGTCCAATATAACAAATCTGCTCATCTCCAGCTGCTGAAGTGAGCTGTAATGAAGCACCATAAGGTATCGTTCGGACGATAATCTTCTTAGATAGATATGATAATCCTTAGCCCAAGCTGTAATCTCACTGGCAACACGGGCAATGAGTGCTGTACGCTGCTGATCATCCATCCCCTGCGATGCTTCATCCAGATTATCGAGCATGATGATGCCTAGTGCAATCTTCTCATTCTCGTATTTCTCTCGCAAGGTAGCGAGCTCTGTTATCTCATAAATGTAAATGAGCCGTTCCTCGGGATAATGAAATAGCTCATACACCCGATCCAGCGTTTGATACTCAAATCTGATTTCATGAGCGTTCCCATGCACATTTTCCTTGCTGCCATCCTTCTTATCCTTCTGCTTGAATGGAAGCTGCGGAAAAAAAGAAGTCAGTTCACTCCCGATCAGCGTCTTCTCTTCAAACATTCTGGATACATAAGGATTATGCCATTCAATCGAACGGTCCTCACTGTACAGCACGATGCCAAGCGGAATGCTCGCAGACACTTCGCCTTCAACTCTTTTGATCCGAAGATTCAGACTGCCCATGTAATCGACCAGTTCTCTTCGAAATACGAACTCTTTCTTGACCATGATAAATCCGAGTACAGCGATAAGAACGAAGCAAACCAGACCCAGCGGCCAGTTATATGCAACCAGAAATGCATCCAGTATTAATAATAAAGCAAACGCCCAGACGGTCTGATAACCGTGCCAACGCTTTAACAGAAATTTAGGCATCATGGTTCATCCTATCGTTTTGGTTTCGAAATGGCTTCACGGAGCGGGAAGGCAAGGTCTATGATTCCGATAATCCGCATGGGTCCAATCAGAAACGTGGCAACAGCGAGCAGATACGGAATGACCGGATGCCATGATCTCGCATGTGCAGCAAAAAAGAAAAATCCGATGGCTTGAATCATGAAGCAGAAATTAATCAGCGGTGAGAAGTTGAGTGCAATCATCGTCAGAAAGCCGTTGTCTGTATTGCCAGCTACCAGCTGAAGAATAATGCCCAAGAAATAGTACCATATCAGGGATTTCGGTAGTCTCCACTCACGGATTGGCTTGAGCCGGTTCACCCGGATTCCCATGCGGCCTAGAATAGGACGAGCAATAACATGGGTTAGAGAAGCCATAACCAGTGAAGTGACGATGAGCGCAAAAGGAATCATCTGAACGGTCGCGCTGCTCACTGCCTCGGCCATTTCTTCATCCATTACCAATCCATTCGTCAAGGCGTTGTTACCGCCCGATTCGGTTACCGGTGTCATCGTAAACTCAATCGTTTCACGAATATATTCAGAAAAATCAATCTGGAACAAGGTCGTACTGATCAAGAGCAATAGCAAAAATTCAGCCAGGATTGTGCCTGTTCCAAGCACTAAGGTATTTAAGGCAGGCTTTTGCTTCTTATAACAATGACCGATTACGATC
Organism: Paenibacillus sp. TCA20; assembly: GCF_000732325.1. Lineage (GTDB taxonomy): Bacteria > Bacillota > Bacilli > Paenibacillales > Paenibacillaceae > Paenibacillus > Paenibacillus urinalis. The sequence goes on along the minus strand of NZ_BBIW01000008.1, from coordinate 47,000 downwards.
GCTGGAATTAAGAAAAATATCCCGAAAATTAAATAAATCGGACTTATGATTAGCCCAATCAAGAGTACGGGTATAACATGTACTAAGAATGACTTCAAATTTAATGAGGTATAAAGTATAACCCCTGGTAAAATAATCAGAAACACACTAATCGCTGTTAAAGGAGTTAACAGTGATAATAACAGAAGCAGATAGATCAGACTCCATACAGCTGTTTTCCAGCGGAATTTCAAAATGTTCACCTCTTACGCATATGGTCTTCGAGAGCGGAAATGTCCTGGTACCAGTCCTCAAGCTGGTGACCTTCCTTCTTGTGTTTCTTGAGCTTGTCAACGAGCAGGTCATCCATATCTTTAAACGATATGCCGAGCCTCCGTCCAAGAATATAGCTGCTCATGATAAGACTCGCAAGGCTGTCACTGATTCGAGCGTTGCTTCCTTCCCATAGAGCCTTGAACAATCGTGACACTTGATCCAGCACTTCGGTTTTGAGCCATTCAATCACTTTTGCGCGCTTTGCGACATCTAGTTCTTTTGGCATGCTCATGCTCGTCACACTCCCGTAAAATGCTTTATTCTCCATTATAGCATAAGGGAATATCCATAAAAAGGCGACCCGCGGTCCTACAGCTTATAGGATGTAGTCAATCTCTAATGAATATGCCTGCTAGTTATAAATTTGCATCAGATTTCACAGAACCTCTAGACATGACATCTTCACAATACTCAATAATCTGGCTCCGTCGTACGATCCCGATGAACCGCTGCATATCATCCACGACAGGAACAAAATTCTGAACCTTCGCCAGCTTGATCAAATCCTCCATGTTGGCATCAATCGATACAGGCTTGATATGTAAGCGCAAGGGTACATCCTTCAGCACATATTTTGAAGCGTTTTCAAATGTAATCTCTCCTCTGGAATTCTTCATATGCCACAGCAGGTCTCCCTCTGTCACCGTACCTTCGTACTTACCGTCCTTGCTGAGAATCGGTACCGCTGTAAATCTGTGATATTCCATCCGTTCAAGGGTCTGTCTGAGCGTTGCATCCGAGGTTACTGTCGCCACCTCTTGTTTCGGAAGCAAGAAAAAAGCAATATTCATATCGAGTTATTCCTCCTCTTTACACACAATTATGAGAACAACCCATTAGTATGGGATTTTGCGAAAAATAACTTCTTATTCCATTATATTCATATAAGACAACAAAATCAGCACCCGACTAAAAGAATGTCGTCAGTGCTGATTGTCGTACGTCTATGTTATTGAGATTGAGAAGATACGGTTTCGTTGCTCTCTGTAACATCGCTCTCGGTTTCGTCTTCTTTGTTAAAATCCTCCGGCTTGAGCAGTGTTTCTTCCGTCGTATTCGGATCGAGCCAGTTTGCGATCATTTCTTTCGAATACTCATAATATTTCTCGTCGACTTCGGTATAGAATATACCGTCATCCTTTCTTACCCCTTCACCCATCATCGTGAAACTTAAAATTTCTGGGTTGCCTTGTGTAAGAACCTGCTTGGCAAGGTTAATTATAGATGTTGGATGCAGATCCGTCTGGAAATTCTCTCCCATAATATCAAACAGCTCTGGAATTTGGGAAATCTGATTCACATTCAACATGCGGTTGGCTACCGCATTCAAGAAAATCTGCTGTCTTTCTGCACGTTTAAAATCACTATCTTCGCGGTAACGGATATAGTATAATGCCTCTTCGCCACTGTATATTGGTTTACCGCCTTCGATAGTAAATTGCACATGATTCGGATTTTTATTAACGATATCTTCCGTGATCGGAAGCTCTACGCCGCCGATAGCATCAACAACCTGTTGAATAGCCATAAAGTTGACCGTTGCGTAATTATTCACCTCATACCCGAGGAAATTCTCAACCGTGTTGATCGCCATCTCCTCTTCGCCAAAGGCAAAAGCATGGGTCAGCTTATCGTAATCATTCATGCCGTTCTCATCTGCATCATGTCCTACAATCTCCACATAAGTGTCGCGTGGAATAGAGACGAGCAGTACCCGGGATTCCTGAGGACGGACCACAGCGTAAATGACGGTGTCTGAACGTCCGCGGGTCTTCTCATACGGTCTTGCATCCGTGCCTAACAGGAGTACAGAGAAGGGCTCATCCTGATATACAACAGGCTCTGCGCTGGCACTCCCAGATGGTTTATATGATTTTTCAAGCTGGTTCTCGACCGTGCCTGATAAGAATAGATCAAATGCGGCTATAGCAATCTGTTGACGGAACGGATAAGCGACCGCGACTACAACGACAAGAGTCAGGAGGGTGATGAGTAAGCCTCTTCCTCTCCTCTTTCTACGATGCCTGTTTCTGCTTCTAGATCTCATAGTTCATTCCTTCTCTGTTAGATTTGTAGATTCGTCTTATGTGAAAGCAACGTCATAACAGTATTATTTTCGGCACATTCTGGCTTAGAATGTATCCCTCTATTATGATGGCCTATTATTTTTCATCCTGCAACTTGTACATTTTGCTATATTACCATAATAATCAGAAGTTAGGCTTGCTGCAAATTGTCATATTTAGTCAAAGAAGAAGCCCTTCACGCGGAAAGAGCTTCTTCTCTAACGTTTTCAATATTTATTACAGATGAGATGTCTGTGTGCTCTGCTCCCTTTGACTTCTCTTCTTGCTGCGTATCTTTCCCGTCACCAGTGAGGCTGCTGCCGTAAGAACACTGAAGATCAAAGCGGACCAGAATAATCGGCTGTACCCTTGGTTCACCGTCAGTTCAAGTGCCTGTGTTAATGCATCCGATATGGAGGTATCCGGAATGGAAGCGAAGGCTTCACGAATGGAATTCACATCGGTTGAAGCCGACTGCGTTTCTCCCATATATTGCTGCAGGATAGCGGGATCTGCCTGAATCCCCTCTTCTGCAAAACTAGCCTCTATGTTGGCACCGAAGCTTGAGAAGGAACGAGCAAGAAAGCCGGCAAAGACCGTTGGTGCAATGGCCATCGCCATCTGCCTGAATAAAGAACTGGTTGCAAGTGCAATGCCGCGTTCTGAGTCCTTGGCATCCTCGGTAATGAGCACATTGACCGGCGCTCCCAGCATCACACTAAATCCAAGCCCGACAAACAGGCTTGAAACGACCATTTCCCATAAGCTGTCGACCCATAGAGCAAATAGAAGGAAGCCAAACGCACTTATTAAACCAGCTACCGCTAGAGTCCAGATCGACCCTTTGCGATCTACATACATCCCGCCGAGCGCTGAACCGACACCAGCAGCGAGGGCGAGCGGAGTAAACCAATACCCGGATGCCGTGCTGGATACACCAAGATACTGCTCCACGAATCCCGGAATGAAAATGACAGACGCCAGGATCGCACCCGAAAAAAAGGCGATGAGCAGGGTCCATAAAAAGGACGGCACTCGCAGCATTTGCGTGGAAATGACCGGACTTGCTCCTTGAAGCTCCATTCTTTTCTCCCAAAAATAAAATAGAATCAGCATGATTAACCCGCCAGCAAAATATCCATAAAATCCAGGCTCGCCCATGCTGGTCAATAGGCTGACTCCTTCCAGGTTCGTGAAGCTGAACATGACACCGAGTACCCCTAAGGAGAGCAGACTGACACCGATCCAATCCATCTTCGCTGTGCTCAGCTCCTGCTCCTCATGAATGAATCTGTAGCCGAGAAATAGTAGAAATATCGCAATAGGCACATTAATGAGAAACAACCAGTGCCAGTTACCCGTGAGCTGAAGCAGCAGAGAACCGACATTAGGCCCCAGTACGGCAGCTACTCCATTCATCGCACCGAGCATCCCTAGTGCCCCGCCTTGTTTCTCTTTAGGATAGGTACTGAGCACATAAGAGCTTGCAATAATGAATATTCCGCCGCCTCCTAAAGCCTGAATTAGTCTGGCACCCAAGAACAATATGAAGTTTGGGCTCAATGCAACGAGTAATGATCCAAGCCCGAATAAGGCCACCTCAATCATAAACAGCTTCTTCCGCCCGTATCGGTCCGACAGCTTGCCTGCAATCGGTACACTTATGGCGAGCCCTAGTGTATATAAAGTGATGGTCCATGCTCCCCAGTTCGGTGATACACCGAATGAAGCGTTTAGTGTTGTTAAAGAGGAAGTAATAATGCCATTATCCAAGGCAGCCATGAACACACCGACCGCAAAAATAATTAGCGGCCATTGTAATTGCTTTTTCATCCATATCCCTCCGAGACCCAGGATTACAACTCAAGGCCTATAATTAACCCAAGAGTCAATTATTATCATACGCCTATAAATTTAAAAGTAAAGAAAAAATTATGTAACTATAAACATATATTGAGGTTAGTTTTGCTTCTAAAGATATATATTGTAACTTGAACCCTCTCAGCTCACTTTGCCAAAAATAAAAAAAGAGCGAGGCGGCTGTGACTCCCTGCTCTTCCCTGCTCTTCCCTGCTCTTCCCTGCTCTTCCCTGCTCTTCCCTGCTCTTTTCTTCTCTTTCTCGCTATTCCTCGCTATTCCTTACTCAGGCCGTTCTATTGCAACGGCTGTTTTATCAATCCTGTTATCAGCTAAAATCAAAAAAAGTTACAATAAAGTTATATGGTTCGATCGACGGCCTGCCGCAGTGCCAATGCCCACTGCTTATGCCAGCCTCCCGTCGTGTATCCGTGTGAGTATCCGTAGTTCAGCAAATCCCTAGCTTCGTTAAATCGTTGTTCCTGTGATTCTGCACCAAGCACGACTGCAACTAGCCGCTGACCGTTCTGCTCGGCCGTACCGGCATAGCAATATCCGGCTTCCTCTGTATAGCCCGTTCTGAGGCCATCTACCCCTTCATAGGAATAAGGTCCGCTGATCTCTTCCAGCATCCAGTTGGTATTGCTCATGTAGAGTCCTTTACCCCTTAATTCAACCTGTGGACGACTTGCCATCTTCAAAATTTCCGGATGCTCTTGGATGAGATGGGCTGATAATAACGCAATATCACTGGCGGTCATATAATTGTCTGTAGGGCCGCCTGCCGAGGAAGTATTGCCTGTCACATTATGATATATAGTATGGACCGAGAGCCCTAATTCCTTGGCCTTGTCATTCATTCGATCAATGAATACATCCTCAGATCCTAAGGCGTGCTCAGCAAGAGCAACAATCGCATCATTCGCCGAATATACCGATACAACTTCAAGCAGCTCTCTTACTGTAACTTGATCTCCAGGGTGAAGCGCCACCTGCTGCCCTTCTACTTCGCTGGCATTTTGGCTGATTTCAACTTGATCCTCCCAGGAAATATGTCCTGCGGAGAGCTCATCCATAATAATCAGCTGGGCCATCAATTTGGTAATACTTCCTGTTGGCAACGGAACATCACCGTTCATATTCATAATGACTTTCCCTGTATTTACGTCCATCAACAGTGCAGCATTCGATTGAATGGCAGGCTTACCTACTAATATGCCTGGTCTGATGATAATCACAAACAGCGCAAGAATAACGACTATAGCACTGCTTCGCAGGATCCATTTTTTCATATAGCTTGTCCTCCATTCTCCTGAATTTGCCGCATTTCATATGTTGATGTTGCTATCTTCTATGTAAATGACCTTCGTTATAGTTCTTATTAAACACTTCTATATATATAGACGTATGAAATGACAATTTTGTCTGCATTTTTTTAAATTTTTTTCTCTTTTTTTCATTCCAATTTCTTACTCCTTCATAAATGCCTGCTTTTTATGAAACTATACATCTTGATTCATTGGTCCTCCCTTGGCCCTGCTTCCATATAATCCAATAAAAAAACAAAAAAGAAGCACCCTCCCCTCTACCCTAACGGATATGGAAATGATGCTCCTGAGCAATCAAACATATGATATTATCCGTACACAAGCAGGACCCCAAATCCACACTTTTGACGTTATTTATGCAAAATGGCAAGCGACATAGTGATCATTACCCATGTTGCGGTACTCTGGAATTTCCTGCTTGCAAATATCCGAAGCGAGCGGGCAGCGGGTATGGAACTTGCAGCCCGAAGGCGGATTCGCCGGGCTAGGGATATCGCCTTTCAGCACAATTCTCTCCCGTTTAATCGTCGGATCTGGAATCGGTACAGCTGACAGCAGTGCTTTGGTGTAAGGATGCAGTGGATTCTGGAATAGATCATCCTTACTGGCCATCTCTACCATCGATCCCAGATACATCACTCCGATTCGGTTGCACAAGTGCTCGACAACACTAAGATCATGGGATATGAACAAATAAGTGAGCTGTTTCTCTGCCTGCAGATCACTCAGCAAGTTAATGATCTGAGCCTGGATCGATACGTCCAGAGCAGATACAGGCTCGTCCGCCACAATAAAATCAGGATTAAGGATGAGCGCGCGCGCTATACCGATACGCTGACGCTGACCGCCTGAGAATTCATGCGGGAAACGATTGTAATGGTAGCTCGACAGACCACAGATACGAAGAATTTCTTCTACACGCTCCCGAAGCTCTTTTTTGGGAATCAGCTTATGATCCAGCAGCGCCTCGCCAATCGCTTCTCCAACTTTAATCCGTGGATTCAGGGAGCTGAACGGGTCTTGAAATACAATCTGCATCTGTGGACGGATGCTTCTTAGCTGCTGCTTAGACAGCTTATGGATGTCCTGACCTTTAAAAAGAACACTTCCCTCTGTTTTCTCCAACAGACGAAGAATGGTTCTGCCGATCGTACTCTTGCCGCAGCCAGACTCGCCGACTAGTCCGAAGGATTCCCCTCTATAGATCGTAAATGATACATCATCTACCGCCTTTACATCCCCCACATGGCGCTGAAAAACACCGCCTGTGATCGGAAAGTACTTCTTGAGGTTTTTGACCTCCATAAGCGGTTCTGCTAAATGACTTAGTCTTGCTTCAGTTACTGTCGCACTAGTTACTTCTGTCATCGTACCTTCGCCTCCTCCTCGTACAGCCAGCAAGCCACTTTATGTCCTTGCTCATTCTTCCGAAGCGGCGGCTCCTTCTCACGGCAAATGCTCATGCAGAACTCACAGCGATCATGGAAGTGACAGTTATTCTCCAAGTCTACAGGATTAGGTACCTGGCCTGGTATAGAGTAGAGGCGCTCTTGTCTTTGGTTAATAATTGGCTTTGCTTTAAGTAATCCCTTGGTATAAGGGTGCTTCGGTTCTCTGAACAGCTCATATACGGAAGCTTCCTCAATGACTTTACCAGCATACATAACGACAACGTAATCTGCCATTTCGGCTACAACGCCAAGATCATGCGTAATGAGCATGATTGAAGTGTTGAACTTCTCTTTAATGTCCCGCATTAGATCAAGAATCTGAGCTTGGATCGTAACATCAAGTGCTGTAGTCGGCTCATCTGCAATGAGCAGCTTCGGATTACAACTGAGAGCAATTGCAATCATAACCCGCTGACGCATGCCTCCACTCAGTTCATGAGGGTAGGAGTCTACAATTACCTCAGGACGTGGAATGCCAACAAGACTGATCAGCTCAATGGCTCTCTTGCGTGCTTCCTTCTTATCCAGCAGCTGATGCAGCATGAGCGGTTCACTAATTTGCTCCCCGATCGTGAGAACCGGGTTCAAGGAAGACATCGGCTCTTGGAATATTATCGAGATCTCGTTGCCTCGAAGCTTGCGCATTTCATTATTGCTCAGCTTCAATAGATCTCTGCCTTCGAACATAATTTCTCCTCCGGCAGAAGGTGTATCGAGCAAGCGCATGAGGGACATCGCCGTTACACTCTTGCCGCACCCTGATTCTCCAACGACGCATACAGTCTCGCCTTCTCGTATAGTAAAGCTGACGTCATCTACGGCTTTGACGATCCCGGCGGATGTATGAAAATGCGTTTTTAAGTTACGAAATTCTACAAGTTCTTTTGCCATGTTCGCATCTCCCTACTTTTTCATTTTAGGATCGAGCGCATCACGAAGCCCGTCACCGATCAAATTAATGCCTATTACTGTTACCAGGATACAAACTCCTGGTGGAATCCAGACCCAAGGTCTCTTACGGAATTCAATCAGACTGTTGGCATCTGCTATCATGTTCCCCCAAGATGGAGTAGGTGGTACAACGCCAAGTCCCAGATAACTCAGTGCGGATTCACTCAAGATCATGCCTGCTACAAGCAAAGTAGATGTTACGATAATGATCGGTACTGTATTTGGTATTAGATGTCTGAATATTTTACGCCCATCTCGAAGTCCGAGCGCTTCGGTTGCCTGCATAAATTCCTGCTCGCGTAGAGAAAGAATTTGCCCACGTACCAATCTCGACAGGGATGTCCAGCCCATGACTCCCATAATTAGAACCAGGAAGAAGATACGATAATCCGGATGCACCTTCAAGTCAGACAAGATCGCTCCCATGATGATCAGCAAAGGAAGCTGAGGAATTGCCATAAAGATTTCAGCTACACGCATAATGAACGTATCTATAAATTTTCTATAAAATCCTGCTAATGCACCTAGGACAGAACCCAAAACAACAGCAACCAAGGTTGCTACAAATCCAACAAATAAGGATATTCTGCCGGCTAGCATAATTCGCAGCAAAATATCGCGGCCGAGCTTATCCGTACCAAGCCAGTGCTGTGCATTGGGCGGCTGGTTCTTGTTCGCTACAGAATAATCGGTCAAGCTGTATGGAGAAAGCATAGGACCAACTAAACAGAACACAACCATAAATACTAGAATGAAAAGTCCTAATACTGCGAGCCGGTTGCGAGTAAATCGACGCATCGAGATGCGCCATGGTGAATCCGGCTGCTTTACAGGAACTTGAGTATTCGATTTTAAGGGTGCAGCCTCAATCGACAATGTAATCTCCTCCTACTTTAACCTTATTCTAGGATCTGCAGTTCCATATAACACATCCGACAGCAGCGTACCTACTAAGGTTAACGCCGATATGAAGACTGTAAAACCAAGCATAAACGGATAATCCCGCATATTAATGGATTCCATATACACTTGTCCAACACCTGGCCATACAAATACTTTCTCAAGGATAATGGCTCCTCCGAACAAGCCAGGAAGCTCAAATCCCATAATTGTGATGGCAGGAAGCAATGCGTTACGAAGCGCATGCTTGAAAATAACCGTTTTCTCTTTCAAACCCTTGGCACGGGCTGTACGAACATAATCCTGGCGTATAACTTCCAGCATACTCGTTCTGAAATAACGAGTCAGACTTCCTGTGCTTAGCATCGTTAATACTAATACAGGTAAGAAGCTGTGATGTATTACATCAACTAGATAATCCCAAGTGGACATATTCGACGCTCCTGCTGAACTCATGCCCCCTACAGGGAACCATCCCAAATCTACAGACACGAACTTAATTAATACGAGCCCAATAAAGAAGGAAGGCAGCGACATACATAGGAACACAAACAAAGTTACCATCTTATCAAAGAATGAGTATTGAAACTTAGCAGAGAATACACCAGTAAATACGGCAATAATCCAGCTGAAGATCATACTAAAAAAGGCAATAACGAAAGAATTCCATACATAATCGCCGATGACATCTGTTACCGGACGCTTATGTTGAAGAGATTCACCCATGTTTCCCGTAATCATATTACCTACCCATGTGAAATACCGTTCTACAGGGGGTTTATCCAGACCATATATTGCGCGAAGCTGAGCCGCTCTCTCTTCTGTCATCTGCGGGTTTTGCTGTGAAGTAATGAAATCTCCAGGCACCAATGCTGTTATGGCAAACAAGATAATGGTGATTCCGATCATCGTCGGAATCATCTGCAGCAGCCTCCGGATAATGTACTGCTTCATAATATTCCTCCCGGGTTTGAAAAGTAGATAAGCTCAGCTCTTGCCAGAGCTGAGCTTATCGTTATCATGCTGATTTAATTATTCTCCGATTTCGGCTTTGTACAGATCAATCGTGAAGTCTTTGTAAGGTGTAATTTCTAGACCGTTGATACGGCCATTGATTGCCCAACCGTCACGTCTTTGGTACATCAAGATATCCGGAATCGTTGCATTAAGCTCTTGATATGCCTTAGCGTAGATTTCTTTACGCTTCTCTGTATCTAGCTCTGCCTTACCTTGTGCTGCCAACTCGTCATAGGCTGGATGAGAATATCCAAGGCGGTTCTGAGCACCTTCTGTTGTATAAACCGTTGTATCTGGATCTGGAGTCAAGCCCCATGCCATGAAGAACATCTCAAAGTTTCCTGATTCCGCTTTTTCCGTAATTGCGTTGAAATCAAGTACCTCAGCTACGACTTCAATGCCAAGCTCTTCATAGTTCGCTGTCATGATTGGAAGAAGTGCATCTACTACGACATTATCCGCTGTAGCAGAGAAGTCAATTTTAAATTTCTCTCCATCTTTCTCACGAATACCATCTGCACCTACAGTCCAGCCTGCTTCATCAAGAAGTGCTTTAGCCTTTTCGGTGTCAAATGCATAGGTTTCAATACCTTCTTCGGTATAAGCCCAAGATTGCTTGGATTGTGGAATATTGATAACATCGGCAAATTTACCGTATACCGCTTCTACAATTTCAGCACGATTGAGTCCATACACCAAGGCTTGACGCACTTTTACATCAGAGAATTTCGGACTTTCATGGTTCATACCGATGTAGCCATATCCATTCGTTGGGAAGATGTTCAGATCCAAGAATCCAAGGAGCTGCGCCATTTCCACGTTATCTTCATCGACTGTGAGCATATCCATGTCAATTTCACCGGATTCAAGCATCGCAAGTCTTGTTTCGTCCGTCGTCGTTTTGTAAATTACATTCTTAATTTTTGGAGCTCCCAAGTGGTAATCTGGGTTTGCTTCAAATACAACCTCTTGACCTGGCACAAATGACTTCATTACATATTGACCAGAACCGATTGGCTTGTCGTTCAGTGCTTTAACCCCATCCAGGTTCCCTTGAGTATAAGATTCACCATAGTAGTCTGAAGGGATGAAAGGAACGCCTGCGAGATATACTTGAGTCAGAGCTGTTGCTTCTGTAACTTCAACTTCTACAGTATGATCATCAACAATGGTTACACCAGAGATTTCATCAGCCGTGCCATCATAATACTCTTGTCCACCTTTGATCTTCCAAGAGAGTGGATCGGATTGACCATCATAGCTGCTGTCATGGTACATCTTAAGAGCTAAGTAATAATCGTTTACGGTTACTGGAGAACCGTTAGTGTATTTCAGATCTGGCTTCAACTTGAAGGTATATTGCAATCCGTCTTCACTAACCTCGATGCTCTCAGCAAGGCGAGGAGAGTACGTTCCGTCTGCATTGATACCTTGGAATGATTCAAAAATAAGATCGTTTACCCATACATCATAGGTAGTACTTGCAAAAATCGGGTTAAATACGCCTGCAGGAGATGTAATCCCTACAATTAAAGTGTCAGTACGGTTTGTTGCTGTTCCTGGATTCATTGACATGTCCGATGCTTCGAACAAACCATCATTTTGCGTAGCATCTTCTGCTGCTGGTTCTTCTGCCGGCTCTTCTGGTGTCTCTGCCGGTTCAGTTGTTTCTACAGGTGGTTCCCCCGTCGTTGGTTCTTCAGCTGTTGATCCGCCGGAGCATGCTGCCAGCACAGTAACCAGCATGAGCATGATCACAAGCATTAGCGAAAATCTCTTTCTCATGAAAATCCTCCTCGTAAAATTCTATAATGCTTGTTGCTTATAAATTATCAGGATAATTATGTATGAATACTTATCCATGAATAATTACAGAGGTGAGTAAATTTAATCATGATGCACTGTTGTGTAATGAAAGAAATAGAGCGAAATGCTAGTTTGTAAGTGATAGGACGTTGTGTAGAGTAAATAATGTTTAGTCGTTGATGGCAAGTCTCGCAAGATGTGGGCTTCTCTAGTTGTGGAGTGGATCTAAGTCATAATTCGATGGTCTTATTGCTGAGTCTATGAGGTCGAAATGTGAAAAGGATAGAAACTTTTAGACCAAAGGTCAATAAATGTAAGATGTACCTACATTTTCAATTCCGAATAAGTTATTGTAATAATACGTGTAAATATTACTAACGTCAATAATTTTTTCGTATTTTTATTAAAAATGTTGTTTAAAGGTTTAGAGACGGGGTATATAGACCTGTTTTTGTAGATCTAAACTTCTAGATTGTGTTGAGGACTTTCTTCATAAAATATCTGTTTTTCAAACAAAACATGACATACCACTTACACTTCATAGCCAATATCAGCTTATAAAGCATTATTAAGTGTAATATAATATAACATGTAATTAACTCAGTTGAATTGGATTTATCTGCTATGATGATTCTGTAAATGAGGCGGATAGTGGATTTGTACGATAAATTAGCGTGGTTCTATTTCGTCAAAAGTAAATTAACAGGTGCTTTATACTTCTATTATATTTGTTGATTATAATAGAACTTTTTTCCTATTATACAATTATCTTTATTAATTTCAAGTCAAAAATGATGAATCTCGCGAATAAATCGAAAAATGAAGCGGCCTGCTATCATTTCTTCACATTCTACGAAAAGAAGTAAGCTCTAACCATGTACAGAGCTTACTTCTCCTATATTTCTTAGCTTGTTCCTTATCATATAATGACTCATTCATAGGTTATTCACTTGCTTCCAAATCTTCTGGCTTGATCTCATAACCAGGCGGTCTCTTTCCACGCTGTAGTTCAGCAATACTATAGCCAAAGTCATACTGCAGATGTGGATAATCGGGGAAATTGACCCAGTCTCCGCCCCACTTAAATCCAAGATTTTTGGCAATAGCGACAACTTCCATCCAGTCGGATTCACCATTGTTGTTCCCATCATACTCCATGTCCCATATCACTTTGTCTTCGGATACCCGAATTGCAAAATCTATTGCAAGGCCATAGTTATGATACGATTCCCCTCCACGAGCAGAGGTGACAATCTGCCCTTCCGTCGTTCTACCTTGCTCATACAGCTCATTTTGTCTCTCTTCACTGCGATGACCTTCTGTGATCATGATTTGTATACCTTTTTGCTTCGCAAGCTCTACCAGCTGAGATTTCTTCGCTGCCACTTCAGGATGGAGCTCTGTTACATACTTCGGCTCATCCTCTTCAAACAGATGCGTAGGACTTCCCCAATCTATATTAAATGATTCCGTTTGAGAGATATAATAGACAAGACCCAATACAAGAAATACAAAAAGAACAGGTCCACTTGATCTTCGCTTCTGTTTATACTGCCGCTGTCTGTTCATAACCACTCCTCAAGCTTTTTAGATAAATGATGAAATCTATGTATTCTATTATATTCGTTCTACCATTCCAGGAACAACCCTACAAAAAAAGGACAGCCTGCTAAGTAGCAGACTGTCCTTCCCGTTCACTGAATCGTTAACTATTCAGTTGTGTACGGAAGCAATGCGATTTGACGGGAGCGTTTAACTGCAATCGTCAACATGCGTTGGTATTTTGCGCTTGTACCTGTTACACGGCGTGGCAAAATTTTTCCGCGCTCACTGATAAATTTACGAAGCAGATCCGTATCTTTATAGTCAATGTGAGTAATTTTGTTAACAGTGAAGAAGCACACTTTACGACGTTTGTTACGGCCGCCGCGGCGAGCCGGTCTTTTATCGTTGTCTCCGCCTTCTCTTTGTTTGAAGCTCATGCTATTCAGTCCTTCCTAATTAAAATGGCAAATCATCATCCGAAATATCAATCGGTTTTCCGTCATCGGAAAAAGGATCCTGATTGTTCCGTGAGAAATTGTTATTGCTATTATTCCCGCGGCCGCTGCCTCCATAGGAAGGCTCTTCACGCATACCACCACCGTTATTGTTCGCGTTGCCGCCATCACGGTTGGATTCCAAGAAACGAACGTTATCTGCAATAACTTCAGTTACGTATACACGCTTGCCTTCGTTATTCTCGTAGTTTCTTACTTGGATGCGCCCTTCGACGGCTGTCAAACGTCCTTTACGCAAATAATTTGCGCAAGTCTCCGCTAGCTGTCTCCAGGTAACGACCGGTATAAAATCAGCTTCTCTTTCCCCGCCTTGGCTTGTAAACGGACGGTCTACAGCAATGGTAAACTGCGTTACGGCTACCCCTGCAGGTGTGTACCGCAATTCTGGGTCACGAGTTAACCGGCCGATCAGAATGACTCGGTTCAACAATCTAATCCCCTCCTTCTGAGCGTAGTTCTTACAAAATCACTTGAAACGAATTAAGCAACAACGTCGTTCGTGATGAGATAACGAATTACTTCGTCAGAAATTTTCATGATACGTTCCATTTCGGAAACGACAGCTGGTTCAGCAGTGAAGTTAACCAACACATAATGACCATCACGGAATTTCTTGATCTCATACGCAAGACGGCGTTTACCCATTACGTCGTGTTTTGTAATTTCACCACCGCCGTTGGAGATGATGCCTTGGAATTTTTCGACTGCAGCTTGAACAGCTTCTTGTTCAATGTCAGGACGAATAATGTACATCACTTCGTATTTGCGCATACTAGCACCTCCTTATGGACTTAAGGCCCTCAAGTCATCGCTTAAGAGCAAGGAACGAGATTAAACTCGCACCATATCAATATACCATTTTCAATAAACGAGTGCAAGCACATGTTCTCTTTTACCAATGTTGATCAGACATGTTCCTTCAAGAGACTGCGCACAATAGCCAATGTGACACATATTTAGATCAGAATAACGAAGGAGGGCAATTCAAATGGGTGAGAAAACGGAGTTTGAACCAGGAGACAAAGCACCTAATGATGGAGAGTACACGGAGATTGGTGAAAGAAGCTTCCATACCGAGATCAACGATCCTAAGCGGATCAAGCTCAAAAAAGGAGAGACTTTCCCTGAAACCTCAAATCATAATCGAAAATGGAAAAAGCTGACCAAAGCCCGGGTTCATTAAGGCGATGAGCAGAAAAGCGATCAGCATGGTCATGTTATACGTAAGCAAGCTCGATCTTCTTCAATCCAAACTTTACCAATATAATTCCCGGTTATAATTCGCTGATGCGGATATAATACAATCAAGGCAGTGCTTCACAGAGAGGTGTGGTTCCGTTGGATGATTTGAAGACAGAGCCGGACTTATTCATTTGAAGGAGGGTCTTTAACGTGGCGATAGAAGCGGAAGGTAATGTGCAATTGATGAAGTAATTATGGATTCAGATGCACTGGTATTGCGTAGCAGTACACCGAGCTTCTAACCGAAGCTGTCGTAAAAGATGTTTTCTTTAAAAAAATGCACTGCCCCCCATAAAGGGCCCGAAAGGGTCCTTTTTTGGTGACTATTTTAGTCAACAAGCCATCTATAACGTCCGCGTCCATAACGACAAAAGACCCTGCATTAGATGCAGGGCCTAATCTCTATATATTGAACAGTTAAATGGTGTGGCGGAAAGAGAGGGATTCGAACCCTCGCACGCCGCAAGGCGCCTAACTGATTTCGAGTCAGTCCCCTTATAACCTCTTGGGTACCTTTCCGCAGCACTTTATATTATACACTTTTGCTTGTCTGTTGGCAAGCATGGATTGCAGCCTACTCTTGTCCTTGCGGATCCGCTGCCGAGCGAAGAACTTTCTTAAAATTCTTTTCAAACTTAGGACGGGGCACAAGCACACTATGCTTGCAGCCTACACACTTAATTCGAATATCCATCCCCATGCGGATAATTTCCATCTCATTGCTGCCGCAAGGATGAGGCTTTTTCATCTGAACGATGTCCCCCAGGTTAAACACTTTACGCTCCATTCGAACCATCCCCCGTATTTTCTTCATTGGCTGCAGCGGCTTCCAGTTCAGCAAGCCTTACGCTCTCCTTATATTCCAGCGCTTCTTTTACATCCATCTTGATGAGACGCTCCACCTCATGATTAGTATTGGGCAGACACTCAGCCACTACTCGAATCACATATTCAGCGGTTGTCATGGATTGTATGCCAACGACCTCCGGCACCATTAAAACGTTGCTGTTGCGCTCAGGCAGATTTTGAACGGCTTCCTTCACCATTCTCATACTCTCTCCCAGCTGCTCCTCGCCTTTCATCGGTATATCCACAATCGCACGGGAATTGGCCATCGAATAGTTGGTTACCGTCGTAATGGTTCCATTAGGAATAATATGCACTTCACCAGTAAAGCTAACGATCTTTGTTGTTCGAAGACCAATGACCTCTACTGTACCCTTCAGTGTTCCTGACTGAACGACATCGCCTACCGCGAACTGATCCTCCAATATAATGAAGAATCCAGTAATAATATCTTTGACCAAGCTTTGCGCACCAAAACCGATGGCTAACCCGAGTACCCCAGCACTGGCGAGTACGGGTCCGAGATTCACACCCATTTGAGATAAAATGAGGAGTACAAGAATGAAGTTACATACGATAGAGACCACATTTTTGAGCAGCTCGCCTACTGTGTTTACACGTCTTTTATTGATTCTAATTTTTCGCTCTGACTGACGATTCAACAGGGACCGATCAATGACATTATGAAGTACCTTAATCGCGATCCGGGTCAGAATAAATACAATAATGATCTGTAGTGCAATTCCTGCGTAATGAATCCACATATTGGTGTCCGTGACCCAGTTCCAGAAGACATCACTTAAACGCTTCGCTTCATCAACGGTCCCTTGAACCGCTTCCCCTACATTTTCGGAGAGTGTTCCGTCATCGGGGGTAGCCGCAGGATCAGAAGTGCTTCCTCCTGTATCTGTGCCTGTATCTGTATTTCCTTCAGTCGGTGCCGTTTCCTCTGTTCCAGTAGTCTCTTCCTGTGTTTCATTTGTTTCCGTTTCAGGAGTCGTTCCTGATGCTTCAAACCACATTAATACTCCTCCCCTTCTTGTTCACACCATTCCACTTGTATATACTCAGCACCTTTTTTTTCATAGATGCCGCGAATCTCCACTTTTTCACTCACGATGATTTGATGGACTTGTCTTAAATCCTCCGATGGAAACTGGATGGACAGTGCGCAGCCTGCCGTTATTTCCTTCGGCGTTGGATAGGTATCAATATCAATCCCTGCATATTCGAGCAGCATTTCTGCGCGAAGCGCCTGCTGCGTTGAATCAAATGCGATGGTCAGCCACAGCTCCATCCTATACCTCCAGTCTATGAATACGAAACGCACCAAGTATAAAAACTAAGCTTCTTCCATATACTATTTAATACTAATCCAAGCACGAAAGGAAGATAGTGCGCTATGAATCGGATTCCAAAAGCGATAAATTTGCAGGACATGCCTGGTTTAAAACTACAGCATACCGATCCGGGAGTACAATCAGCTATTATTCATCGTTTATTATTTCATCTGTTCGAGGCACCTCATCACAAAGAGATCGTTATCGTATGCATTGGTACTGACCGTTCTACAGGCGACTGCCTGGGCCCACTTGTTGGAACCGCATTATCCGAGCATAACAGTCCTTTCTTCCATCTCTATGGGACATTGGAAGATCCGGTTCACGCCATGAATCTTCAGGATACGCTCACCATGATATACAGCAAACACAGAGATCCCTATATTATCGGAATTGATGCCTGTTTAGGTCAGGCCTCCAGTGTGGGCTGCATTCAGGTCGCGTCAGGTCCACTTAAACCAGGAGCAGGTGTAAATAAAGAACTGCCGCCGGTAGGCGATATCCATTTAACAGGTATCGTCAATGTCGGCGGCTTCATGGAATATTTCGTTCTGCAGAATACCCGGCTAAGTCTCGTTGTCCGGATGTCCAATATTATTGCACACAGCCTGTATGCTGCGTTAGTAGAATGGCATAATCGCTCTACTCTGCTTGCCGTGCAAGAGTAATGGCTTCCTTCTCTTCGTTTGAGAGCGTATATGTGGACTCTCCCCCTTGCAGGGGCTTGGCGTATACATAGGAGCCATCTCTATTGTAGAGTCCTGTCAGGACAAGCCCATCCTCTCTCTCGTTCAGCATAGCAATGGAAAAGCTCAGATCTGCTCCACGGTCACCATAAGCATTATAACGTTTAATACCCATTTTCCCTTGGATTCTATCAAGCTTCTTATTCATTGTGGCTACCATATCTTTATTCACAGCCTGCTCGTCCTCAATCGCATCCATCTGCACCTTCAGGTTCAATAGTAAGGACTCCAAATCTTCCACGCCCGTACTGGACATAAATTTGTTGTAGTTTTTGCGCAGTTTACTAACTTTTGCAGTCTGCACAATTAACATGATCAATAAAATAATCAGTACCAATACAATCCCAAACACAATCAAAGGCAGTTGTTCCAGAATCAGCTCATTCATATCTGTCATTTATTGCTCCTACTCCTAACGTCTTTTACATTGTTCTTTTGGGACTCACGCAGAATCCTTACCTAACTATTCGCCAGCTCACGAACAGCCGCAATCAACATAGCCACTTCTCTCTCATTAGAGTTTACACCAAAACTAGCCCTGACTGCACCTTGCTTCGCTGTACCTGCGCTTTCATGAGCCAGTGGAGTACAATGATACCCTGCACGAACTTCAATTCCGAACTCCCTATCTAATTTAAAGGCAAGCTCTGCAGCATCTATCTTCTCACTATAAAAAGCAACAAGCCCACTTCTCGGTTCACCCAAACCTGGGCCAAGTGTCTGAATACCAGGGATTTGACCTAGACCCTCCATCAGTAGCTGTGTCAGTTTCCATTCATGCTGATAGATTCGCTCCGTCGTCATCTCCAGTACATAATCTACACCTGCACCTAATCCGGCAATGCCTATCGTATTGGGGGTTCCCGATTCATAACGGTCCGGTCTTACGGTGGGTTGATCAATCGCCTCCGATTGACTTCCGGTTCCACCGTGGATCAGCGGCTCTACATCGATCGATGGATGAATGTATAACCCTCCAGTACCTTGCGGACCGAGCAATCCTTTATGTCCTGGAAAAGCCAGCATATCTATACTCATTCGTTCTACGTCAATATCCAGAACTCCCGCGCTTTGCGCAGCGTCGACAAGAAAGTGAATGTGATGTTTCCTTGCAATCCGTCCGATCTCTTCAAGAGGAAGAATACTTCCTAATAAATTTGAGCTATGAGATACAACGATCAGCTTGGTATGATGTCGAATGCTTTGTTCTAACTTGGAGATGGAGATTTGTCCCTGATCATCAAGAGGAAGATAATCCACTTCCACCTGCTTTTGTTTTTTCAGATACTCAAGCGGTCTTCGGACAGAGTTATGCTCCATCATCGTGGTAATGATATGGTCACCTGAATTTACAATTCCTTTGATCGCCATATTTAAAGCTAGTGTCGTGTTAAAAGTATACACAATATCATTTGGGTTATGAATATGGAACAGCTCTGCCAGCTTCCTTCTCGTATGAAATAATACTCTGCTGGCTTGTACCGCCATCTGATGGCTTCCCCGGCCCGGGTTGGCCCCTGCGATGTCCATCGCCTGCACCATCGCTTCTTTTACCGATTCCGGCTTCGGCCATGACGTGGCAGCATGATCTAAATAGACAATGTCTTCTCTGTTCCTCTTCATATATCCGTCCTCCCTAAACACAACAAATGACATACCTCATCTTCCCTTTACGGTAAGAGGACGATATGTCATCTCATACGAACACCCTTCATTACCTTGCCTATCCTTTGATCGCAGCTGTCTACTGCAATTGCAGCAGCTCTAGCAATCTTTCCAGATCCTGTTGACTATAATAGTTCAGTTCGATTTTACCTTTATCTTTGTTCGCTTTGATCTTCACTGTCGTTTGGAATCGATTGCGCAGGCTTTCTTCTACATTTTCAATATAAGGATCTCTCTTCTTTTGTTTAACCTTCACCTTTTGATCTTCATTTTTGCGATCCAGTTGCTGTACGGCTTCTTCCAGCTCCCGCACACTCCACTGCTGTTGGATGCATTGCTTCGCTAATTCTTTAACGACCTTCTGCTCCTTGATTCCTACAATGGCTCTCGCATGTCCCATGGATAATGTTCCACGTGAAACATGCTCCTTCACTTCCTCAGGCAGGGCCAGTAGTCTTAAAAAATTTGCGATATGCGATCTTGATTTACCTACCTTCATGGATAACTCTTCTTGGGTGAGAGAAAATTGATCCATCAGTCCTTGATATGCAACGGCGACCTCCATGGCATTCAAATTTTCTCGTTGTAAATTTTCGATCAAGGCAATTTCCATCACCTGTTGTTCCGTAAAGTTTCTTACGACCGCAGGAATGGTGGATTTACCACAAAATTGAGATGCCCGAAAACGACGTTCTCCTGCAATAATTTCATAGCCCTTCAGTACACTCCGTACAATAATGGGTTGAATGACACCATGCTGTCGAATCGATTCGGCTAACTCTTGTATAGAATCTTCATCGAACGTTTTTCTAGGCTGGTAGGGATTTGCTCGCAGCTGGCTCAGTGGTATTTCCACAATCTTGTCATCTTCGTTAATCGAAAGCGAAGGTATAAGTGCATCCAAGCCTTTACCCAAACGCTTACTCATATGAGATCACTTCCTTTGCCAACTCTAAATATACTTCTGCTCCTCTTGAACGAGGGTCATAAGTAATGATGGACTGTCCATGTGATGGAGCTTCACTCAGACGTACATTTCTCGGGATAATCGTTTGATATACTTTCTGTTGGAAATACTTTTTCACTTCTTCAATAACTTGTATACCTAGATTAGTACGTGCATCGAACATCGTCAATAAGACACCTTCAATTTGCAGTGAGGTATTCAGATGCTTTTGTACAAGACGAATGGTGTTTAATAGCTGACTCAGTCCCTCCAACGCATAGTACTCACACTGTATAGGGATAATGACCGAATCGGATGCTGTTAGCGAATTAATAGTGAGCATGCCCAAGGATGGAGGGCAATCGATGAGGATGTAATCATACTCGTCCTTGACGAGCTGCAGTGATTTCTTAAGCCTTACTTCACGAGATATCGTTGAAACAAGCTCAATTTCTGCGCCTGCAAGCTGAATTGTCGCTGGAATAATATGCAGGCCTTGAATACGGGTCTCTACAATGGCTTCTCTGGGATGAATCTCTTCAATAAGAACATCATAAATGCAATGGGCTACGTCTGCTTTATTAATACCAACCCCGCTGGTTGTATTCCCTTGGGGATCTATATCTACGAGAAGCACTCGTTTACCTAACGAGGCCATCCCCGCACCCAAATTGACGGAAGTTGTGGTCTTCCCTACTCCGCCCTTCTGGTTTGCTACGGCAATAATCTTCGACACTTCATTCACCTCAAATATAGAAGTCATTCCTTGGGGTATGAGATACATGATACTGATAGCTAGCCTTCCTCGAGCTGCTATCTAAAAAAGCGGCTAAATTGCCGCTTCTGATCTATTCCTTACTTGCGTTTAGGGATCTGAATCACGATTTCGTAATGATCTTCATGATCGGATTCCTTCGTCTTAATATCCATGCCTGAGCCAGACACCATGTCTATGGATTGACGAATCGTATTTAATGCCAGACGCACATCCTTTGTAAAGGAGATACGTTTCGATTTCTTAACGGTGGTCGCTTCCTTATAAAAAGCAACTCTTGCTTCGGTTTGTTTAACATTCAGCTCTTTGCTGATAATTTCCTCTAATAACTTCAGCTGCAGCTCCAATTGATCCAGTGACAATAATGCTCGGGCATGTCGCTCCGAAATTTTACGTTCCATCAGTGCGTTCTTCACTTCCTCAGGAAGCTGCAGAAGTCTGATTTTGTTCGCAATCGTAGACTGACTTTTGCCAAGACGCTGTGCAAGGCTCTCTTGTGTCAGCTGATGTAAGTCTATTAATTTCTGATAGGCAACTGCTTCTTCTATGGCCGTAAGCCCTTCACGCTGTAGATTTTCAATGAGAGCAATGGAAGCCGCTTGAGAATCATTAAATTCTCGAACAATCGCTGGAATATGGTCCATTCCAAGCTTCTTCACGGCACGCCAGCGTCTCTCACCAGCAATAATCTCATACTGGGAATTACGAATACGGACTACAATCGGTTGAATAACACCATGCGTTTTGATCGTCTGGCATAACTCATCAATCTTCTCGTCATCAAAAATCGTACGGGGCTGATACGGGCTGCTGACAATTTCGTTAATCGGAATTTGCTTTACTTCATCCCCGCTACTGCGTTCCGTCAAACCAAATAACTTAGAAAATTGTTCTTTCATTCCGTATATTACCACCTAATTTCATAATAGTGCCTTGAAGGACACTTCACTGTCTTACCTTCGCTTCGGTATACAAAGAATTGCAGCATGCTACACCTGACTATGTAAAAGTTAAAAATATCAGTAGGGATGGTGTTGATGCTCCACTTTAAACGACATGAACTCACGATATTCACTCAGATTGAACTATAATGGAGCTTCCGACATCTGAATACGACATAGATCAAACTGATGTCTGAATCTCCCATTCATTCTACTATGTATTCTATCACTTTTTCTCGCATAATCCTATTCAACTATCGATTTATTTCTTTCAATTCCACTATGAAAATAAGCTATGAAAACACCACCTGTTTCATGCTTTATCCACTCTTTTTTTCTATTTATACAAGTTTGAATCCATTGTAGAACTCAGTAGAGGGAATTTCATCTTAAGTGACATGATCAGTGGAGAGGAGCATGGTTTGAGAAACCTCATTTTAATCCCCTATGAGTTAAGCTTGATGACAGGTGAGAGCTCAAATCAGAGCTGCTGCACGGGCACTATTCGTTGAGCAAGAAGGGGACTTGAATGGGGACTTGAATGGGGACTTGAATACGAGTAGGAACTTAAATTTCAAGTCGAGCTTGAATAGGCAACTGTACAACCTCATCTATACGTTCAATCCTTTTATTTTCTACCTTCTCTTCTTATCTATGATTAGTAACCTCATCCCTCTCCTCTCCACTCGGCTCCATCTTCTCTTAGAGCTCAATTCCTTATGCTTGAGAGCCCGACAAATGGTGCACATTCCATATACAAAAAAAGAAAGAGAATGTTTCACGTGAAACATTCTCTTTCTCTCTATTTCACAAGCGGCATTTTCAGAGGCATCCCTGGTTTGCGGGGATACTTCTTCGGTGTGCTGCTTGTTTTGCCTATGACAATAATATGTCTTGCCGATTCTTCAACGGGCAGCTGGAATGCGTGCGTGTTGATCACCTTCGCCTTGAGCTCCTTCAGGCTGAATTGAGCATCCAGCAATTCTTCAGTAGGATCGCTTCCCTTCATTGCGGCAAAGATGCCTTCTTTCCGAACAAAAGGCAAACAGAATTCATTCAGTACAGCCAATCGAGCGACAGCTCGAGCCGTAACCAGGTCATAATGATCCCGATATCCTGTACGTCTTCCCAGCTCTTCTGCACGGCCATGGATAAGCTCGACATCGGTAAGGCCCAGCGTATCCACGATATGCTGAAGGAAGTTAATCCTTTTGTTCAATGAATCGATAATCGTAAGCTTCAAATGCGGATAGCAAATCTTCAATGGGATACCGGGAAATCCGGCTCCAGACCCTATATCTGCAAGCGTCTGAATCTTGTTCATATCCACATAAAAAGAAAGGGAAACGGAGTCGTAAAAATGCTTCGTATAGACCTGCTCCCGCTCCGTAATTCCCGTCAAATTCATTCTCTCATTCCAGGATACCAGCTCTTTATAATAAAGCTCGAATTGCTCCAACTGTTTCTCCGTAAGCGATATACCCTGTGGATCCAAACGATCCTGCAGCTGCTGCTGTATTTGATCCATCGTTACCCCCTAGATGCCGTTACCCGATTGTAATGTTCCAAATACACGAGCAAGATCGAAATATCGGCAGGTGTCACACCTGAAATACGGGATGCTTGACCGATGGAGATGGGGCGAATCTGTTCAAGCTTCTGTTTGGCCTCCATCGCTAAACCATGAATCTCACTATAATGGATGGAGTCTGGAATCTTCTTCTTCTCCATTTTTTGAAGACGTTCTACATGAATTAATTGCTTCTCAATATAGCCTGCATATTTAATTTGAATCTCAACTTGCTCCTTCATTTCAGCATTCAACGCTTCAGGTGCAGGAGAGATTTGTTCAATAATGCTGTAGGAAATCTCAGGACGTCTCATCAGCGTAAGCAGCGTTGTACCATCCTGAAGCGGAGCTGATTCCAGACTTGCAAGCAGCTCATTCACTTCCGATGGGCGGATTCTTGTTGTGCGCAGACGTTCAATTTCTTGATCTACTTTTTCCTTCTTATTGAGGAATCGAGCATAACGCTCCTCTGAGATCAAGCCGATCTCTTTGCCCAAAGGTGTCAGTCGTAGATCTGCATTATCATGGCGAAGCAGCAAACGATATTCGGCACGTGAGGTGAGCAAACGGTATGGCTCATTCGTCCCCTTCGTTACCAGATCATCGATCAGCACACCGATATAGCCCTGCGAACGATCCAGCACCACTGCCTCTTTACCTTGGGCTTTACGTGCCGCGTTAATACCTGCCATAATCCCTTGTCCTGCCGCTTCTTCGTATCCGGATGTACCGTTAATTTGACCAGCTGTGAAGAGACCTGGCAGACGTTTCGTCTCCAGTGAAGGAAGCAGCTGTGTCGGCACCATGGCGTCATATTCAATCGCGTACCCATTTCGCATCATCTCTACATTTTCCATCCCAGGGATGGATCGAAGCACTTGCAGCTGAACATCCTCTGGCAAGCTGGTGGACAGACCTTGAACGTAATACTCCTTCGTATTCTTGCCTTCCGGCTCAAGGAAAATTTGGTGCTTCGGCTTATCGCTGAAGCGAACAATCTTATCCTCAATCGATGGGCAATATCTTGGTCCTGTTCCTTCTATTACACCAGAGAACATCGGAGCACGGTGAAGATTGTCATTAATGATCTGATGGGTCACTGTCGACGTATATGTCAGCCAGCATGGGAGCTGCTCATTATCCGAGCCTTCGGTCTCATATGAGAAGAATTTAGGCTCATCATCACCTGGCTGAATTTCTGTTTTCGAGAAATCAATTGTATCCTTATGCACCCGCGGCGGTGTTCCTGTCTTGAAACGAACGAGCTCAAAGCCCAGCTCCTTCAAGTGATCTGATAGCTTAATGGACGGTTGCTGGTTGTTAGGACCGCTCTCATACATCAGCTCACCCATAATGACTTTCCCGCGCAAATAGGTGCCTGTTGTAATAACAACCGATTTAGCCCGGTATTCCGTTCCTGTCTGGGTGATCACACCAACACATTGTCCATCCTCTACGATCAGACGATCTACCATGCCTTGACGCATCGTGAGGTTCGGCTCCTTCTCCATCGTCTCTTTCATCGTATGCTGGTAAGAGAATTTATCTGCCTGCGCCCGCAGCGCATGAACGGCAGGTCCCTTCCCTGTATTCAACATCCGCATTTGAATAAAGGTCTTATCAATATTGCGGCCCATCTCACCGCCAAGTGCATCAATCTCACGAACGACATGCCCTTTCGCAGGTCCGCCAATTGACGGGTTACACGGCATGAATGCAATCATGTCCAGAT
Source organism: Paenibacillus sp. TCA20 (assembly GCF_000732325.1). GTDB lineage: Bacteria > Bacillota > Bacilli > Paenibacillales > Paenibacillaceae > Paenibacillus > Paenibacillus urinalis. The sequence goes on along the minus strand of NZ_BBIW01000008.1, from coordinate 21,445 downwards.
TGATGGTCACCATCAGCGTCTTACAACCCATCCGTGCAGCCGCCAGCGCTGATTCTACACCTGCGTGACCGGCACCAACGACGATGACATCAAACGTTCCGCCATCATATCCCATTGTCCTTACCTCCTTATAATCAGGGAATACTCCCTTATTTGCTTCTTATACAATAAAATCGGGCTACTATTCATCCGATTGGTTATAAACATAGTACTGAGCATAAGAATGCTCTTCTCAAGCACCATCCTTCATTATAACGAATCCTTCTGCTTAAGTTAAGATGCAGCTTACTACATTCATGATTCGTGCATAACGTGAACAGCATTGTCAGCTGTAGGCTAACAGCTTACCCTTTATTTACCCAAACAGAATTGAGAGAAGATTTGATCAATCAGCGCATCATGTGCCGTATCCCCCACGATCTCTCCCAGATGCTCCCATGCCATTCGTACGTCAATTTGAATCATATCAATCGGAATATACTGCTCAGCGGCATCGTAGGCATCACGTAAAGATTGGTTTGCCTTTTTCAACAGGGAAATATGGCGCACATTGCTCACATAAGTCAGATCCGCAGATTCAAGGCTTCCGCTGAAGAATAACTGGGATATGGCTGCTTCAAGCGCATCGATTCCTTCCTCGGCTTTTACAGACATCGGGACAATGAGTTCAGGATCGACGTAGCGTTCAAGAATCTCTCGATTAGCCTGGGTTGGAAGATCGATCTTATTCATGACAATAATCGCTTGTCTTCCTTTGATCTGTTCGAGCAGCTCAATCTCATCATCGTGAATCGGCTCGCTCGCATTGACTACCATTAAGATCAAGTCTGCCTCACTAAAAGCCGTTCTCGAACGTTCTACCCCGATCTTCTCTACGACATCCATCGTCTCCCGAATCCCAGCGGTATCGAGCAGCTTCAGCGGAATGTTGTTAATCGTAACGAATTCTTCAATGACATCCCGGGTTGTTCCGGGAATATCTGTTACAATCGCACGATTGTCCTGGGCGAGCGTATTTAACAGCGAGGATTTGCCAACATTTGGTCTTCCTACGATCGCTGTTGTAATGCCTTCTCTTAATATTTTTCCTTGTTCTGCTGTTTTTAAAAGCTTGGCGATCTCGTTCATTACAAAAGATGATTTTTCTTTAATGAATTCCGAGGTAAGTGACTCCACATCATGCTCTGGATAGTCGATGTTCACCTCTATATGAGCAAGTGTCTCCACCAGCGTGTGTCTCAAATCTTTAATCTTGGAGGACAGCGATCCTTCTACTTGCTTCAAAGCGACAGAGAATGCGCGGTCTGACTTCGAGCGAATCAGATCCATCACTCCTTCTGCCTGCGACAGATCAATTCTACCATTCAAAAAAGCCCTCTTCGTAAATTCACCAGGCTCGGCGACCCGGATATTCAGCTGAAGCAGTAAATCCATAATCCGCTTAACCGAAATAACGCCGCCATGAGAACTGATTTCGACTACATTTTCCGTTGTAAAAGAGCGCGGAGCTCTCATGACAGTAACGAGCACCTCTTCAATATGCTCCTTGCTGTCTGAATCTATAATGTGTCCATAATGTACGGTGTGGGAATCTACAAGATGAAGAGGCTTTTTACTTTTGAAAATTCTCTCCACTTCCGTAATTGAATCCGGACCACTTACTCGAATCACTGCAATTCCCGCTTCACCAACGGCCGTGGAGATCGCAGCTATATTATCACTAATCAAGAGGTTCACCTTCTTTACCATTTATATAAAGACTCGCCCATACTATGAAAAAAGCAATGGCTCCTGCATGCCGCAGAAAGCCATTGCGTATTCGCAAAATTTCTCATTGAATTACATCATTTAGGTGTGATTACCACTCTACGGTTCGGCTCTTCGCCCTTACTGTAGGTCTTAATCTGACGGTGATGCTGCAGCTTCGCATGAATAACTTTGCGTTCCTGAGACGACATCGGTTCAAGAATAACTTCTTTTCCTGTACGAATAACCTGTCCCGCGAGACGTTCAGCCAGCTCCTCCAATGTCTTGCGGCGCCGCTGCCTAAAGTTCTCTGCGTCCAGCACGATTCGGACAAAGCTTGAAGAGTGCTTATTCGCAACGATGTTCGCGAGGTATTGAAGTGCATCCAGCGTCTGCCCTCGACGGCCGATAATCAGACCTAAATTGTCACCGGTTATATTAAAGATCTTTCCGTCTCTGTTTTTCTTTATATCAATATCAACCTCTAGCCCCATGCCAGCAGCCACTTCTTTAACGAATTGGCTTGCCTCGTAATAGGGGTCTGTCTCAGACACAGAAGATATCGATTCTGTTAAGCTCGATATTTGGATCAGGTCAGGCTCAGTTACGACGGACTCACTCTTGCGTTTAGGTATAAGGGTTAGTTCCACTTTAGCGGGCTTAACGCCGATAAGTCCAAGAAATCCTCTGGATGGCTGCTCTAAGACGTTTAACGTAACCGATTCCCGGCTGACACCAAGCTCAGTTAATCCTTTCATGACAGCATCTTCTATCGTTTTACCTGTCGCAATGACGGTGGTCATATAGAACGCCCTGCCTCCTTCACCACAAGCTGATTACTTTCTTTTCTTTTTCTTTTTCTTGTTGCCTTGCGGTCTGTTTGCACCATTGCCTGGTTTAGCTTGTCCCTTGCTGGAGCTAGTCGCAGCCTGAACATTAGCAGCAGCCACATGCTTATCGTTATTACGATACAAGAAGAAGTTTTGTACGATGGTATAAATGTTGGAATAGAACCAGTACAACGGCAAAGCAGATGCGAACTGGTACGACATGACGAACATCAGAATCGGATAAACCCACAGCATGAATTTCATAGGACCTTGCTGCTGACTTGGGTTTTGCTTCATCATGTACCAAGTTTGGAACCACATCGATACCGCAACAAGAACCGGCAGGATAAACAGCGTATCCGGTGAACCGAGCTCCAGCCACAGGAACGTATGCTGACTGATATTGGAATTCATATAAATCGAGTTATAAAGAGCAATATATATCGGCATCTGGATGATCAAAGGTAAACATCCTGCCATCGGATTGACTTTATGCTCTTGGAACAGCTTCATTGTTTCCTGTTGGAGCTTCTCAGGGTTATCCTTGTACTTCGTTTGGATTTCCTTAATTAAAGGTTGAACCTTTTGCATGTTTCTAGAGCTTTTGACTTGTTTAATAGTTAATGGAAGAATTAGCGTACGGACGATAAGCACCAAGATTAGGATTGCTAGACCATATTCTCCATTAAACCAATTCGCAAAAGTATCTAGAGCGAATGAGAACCAGTAAACGACGTTACTTCTCCAAAATGAATCACTGTTTTTCAAGTCTTCCGTAGTTAGATGCGTTGTACCCGAAGGAGCACAACCTGCTAGCACAGAGACCAATGCAATGACAGCGATAAGAAGGAGCCATTTTCTACCCTTCATTGACATGAATCGCGACACTTCATAACCCCTCTCTTAACCTTTCCATTCCACCGTAAATAATACCATAATTAGAAGAACAAAGAAAACGCTATTTCAAGCGATTTTTCTTGAGCAATGAAGCTTTTCGCAAGACATGAAGGATACTCTTCTCCATCTCCTGATAGCTCATAGAAGCAGCGCCTTTTCTAACGATAAAAACAAGATCCATATGTTCTACTATTTCGGCTTCATGATGACGAATGATTTCTTTAATAATCCTTCTAATACGATTGCGAACGACAGCATTGCCTATTTTCTTGCTGCAAGATACGCCGACTCGAAACTGATCGACATCTTTGCGACGCAATCCATATACCACAAATTGATAGTTGGCAAAGGACTTTCCATAACGGTATACGCGATTAAAGTCGTCCCGGTTTCGTAAACGTAATCTTTTATGCACGAGCAATCTTCTCCTTGCTTACCTGACAATCCTCAAAAAAATGAACATAACTAGTATAGACGATCCGCCAAGAACATAAACGAATCCATCCAAAGTGTAGTGCTACCTATATATTTATCAATCAAATGAGTGATATTAAGAAAAAAAGACCACCGTAGTGGTCTTTATGCACGCATTACGCACTTAATACTTTTCTGCCTTTTAGACGGCGGGCTGCCAGAACTTTACGGCCGTTTTTCGTGCTCATTCTTTTCCGGAAACCATGAACTTTCTTACGTTTGCTTACGTTCGGTCTAAATGTTGGTCTCATGTGTATGCACCCCCTTAAAGGAATCCTGTACAGATTGAACTATCTTGTAGAGCTTATGAACTGTATTAATTTGCTTAGCGCAATCCATAACATTATCGAAATTTAATCATTTTCATAAACACAGAAAATGCCTTTATACATTTAAACATGATCAAGTCAAAAAGTCAACTGACTTCATACAGCTTATCATGATTTAACTTGCCAAGATAATGATTTATTTTCTTATAATTGTCCACAATATCAAATATTATCGTTATTCTTTTGATATAAAATAAATTATGCACATGTGGATAATTTATTTTTTCTTCAATTTTCACTTCTTCATTATGATTCTGTGATCCTCCAGCTATACGCTTAATACGTCATCCTGCGATTAATTTGAATCGATTAAATTAGGAAATTCAATTAATTTCTTCTTGTTTGTCCTAAATTAATCGTTTACAAAACATTCAATCATAGTGTAGGATAAGTCACAGCAAGTTGTATACAAGTATACTTTTGGATAGGAGCGTCACGTCATGCGATATCCTGCTGCTTGGTTACAAGGAGAGTCTCTTGGTGAATATATTGTAAGCGAATTAAGACTGCAAATTATCGATGGCGCCATTCCGGTAGGAGAGGTTTTGTCCGAGAATCGAATCGCCACTCAATTTGGCAGCAGCCGTTCTCCCGTTAGAGATGCATTTAAAACGCTTTCAAATGAAGGCCTGCTTCGATTAGAACGGATGGGTGCAGTCGTGCTTGGTCTTAGTCAACGTGATATGGATGAACTGTATGACGTTAGATACCTTATTGAAAGCTTTGTTCAGGAGCGATTATCGTCCGATTTGCCGGAGCAGCTGATTATGAAGCTGCAGCAGATCATTGATAAGATGGAGCTCTCGGCAAAACATAAGGATCATGTCGAATTTGCTTATCAAGACTTGAGTTTCCATGAAACAATCATTATAGAAGCAAACCACACTCGAATGCTGCATCTATGGAAGAGTATCCGGCAGATCATTATGACGGTTCTGCTGCTTACGACAGAGGAAGTTTTCTCGCATGGTCATGAGCGGATCGAAACCGTGATTGAGAAGCACCGCAGACTTATACGTGGGCTCGAGTCTCGTGATTCTGAGGTTGTAGCGGATGAGGTTAAGCTTTATTTTGATGATTCACGGCAAACTTTGCATAAAACCTTATGATTTCTCTCCACAATAAGTACCGAGATATTCAAATTGAGAAATGTGCAAGCGCTGTACTTTCTCTTTTTCGCTCAAACTTGTCGACAAGTATACTCGTACTCGATAAGAAGACTTTTAAAATGCTTTTGTAAGCGTTTCTCGTTTACACAACTTAAGAATTTTACTTTAATTGGCTGCAAAGGAGATTTTGAATTATGGATAGTATTTTTGGACTTAGTCATACGGCAACAATGCTGATATGGACATTAATTACGATAGTTTTTCTTATCGTATTGATCTCTAAATATAAATGGAATCCATTCGTCTCCCTGTTAATATCCGCCTTAATGCTTGGATTACTTACAGGAATGAACGCAGAAGATGTTATTGGTTCTATAACTGGCGGGGTTGGCGGAACACTCGGAACGATAGCTATTGTTATTGGTCTTGGTACGATGCTCGGTAAAATGATGGCCGAGTCGGGCGGTGCTGAACGTATTGCTACAACACTAGTTAATCGGTTTGGTCAAAAACGTGTACACTGGGCAATGATGATCGTCGGTTTTATTGTCGGTATTCCTGTATTTTTTGAAGTAGGTCTTATCCTGCTTATCCCGATCGTCTTTACTGTCGCTCGAAAAACGGGATTGTCCATTATTAAGATTGGTATTCCAATTCTGGCTGGTCTCTCAACCGTGCACGGTCTGGTGCCGCCGCATCCGGCTCCAATGATTGCAATCGATGCATTTGATGCAAACTTAGGTATGACCATCTTCTACAGTATCCTGGTTGGTTTGCCTACTGCGATTATTGCAGGTCCTGTATTCGGTAATATTATTAGCAAAAGAGTACAAGTTGAGCCGCCTGCAGAGCTCGCTGAACAATTCTCATTGAAAAGCGAACGCGAACTCCCTGGCTTTGGTATCACGCTGCTAACGATTCTGCTTCCGGTTATTCTTATGCTTGCCGGTTCAGTAGCGATGATTGTAGACCCCGCAGGTTCAAATGGTCTAACCCATTTTCTTGAGTTTATCGGGGACGAAATTGTTGCACTTCTGATTTCTGTCGTCTTTGCACTGTTCTCTCTTGGATTTGCACGCGGCTTTAACAAGAGCGAAATTTCGAAGTTTACCAGCGAATGTCTGGCTCCTACAGCAAGCATTATTCTGATCATCGGCGGCGGCGGTGCATTTAAGCAAGTGCTGATCGACAGCGGCGTCGGTAATGCGATTGCTGAGCTTGCGACAAGCATTAATATCAACGTTATTCTGTTTGCATGGCTCGTAGCGGCTCTGATCCGGGTTGCAACCGGTTCTGCAACTGTTGCGATGACGACAGCAGCCGGCATTGTTGCTCCGGTTCTCGGAATGTCTCCAGATGTAAGTGTCGAGCTCGTCGTACTGGCAACAGGTGCAGGATCTCTCTTCTTGTCCCATGTCAACGATGCCGGTTTCTGGATGATCAAAGAATTCTTTAATATGTCTGTATCCCAAACGTTAAAAACCTGGTCCGTTATGGAATGTATTCTTTCTGTAGTGGCACTGATTCTTATTTTGCTATTAAGCTTTGTCATCTAAAAACTCCATATAGTACACTGGATATATGTACACTTCAATGAGAATTGCCTAACACGAAGCTGAACTGCTAGCTTCGTGTTAGGCAAATTGCGTTACCAATGAATCAATTTCATATTCACCTTATTAATGATTTTATGAAATTGATTCCATTATATTTTAGAAAGAAGGCTCTTACGTAATGAAATCATACATGCTAGGTATTGATATCGGGACAACGAGCACGAAATCTGTCCTGTTTGAAGAAAATGGACAAGTGGTTACAAAAGCAAGTGAGGAATACCCGCTTCACACCCCTGTTCCCGATGCAGCGGTTCAGGATCCGGAGCAAATCTTCCATGCCGTCATTCATACAGTTAAGGAAGTCATGAAGACTAGCGGCATTGCACCAGAGCAAGTGATGTTTGCTTCATTTAGTACAGCAATGCATAGTATCATCGCGATGGATGCAGCAGGGAATCCCCTTACTCCATGCATCACCTGGGCAGATAATCGCAGTAACAAATGGTCTAGAAAATTAAAGGATGAGCTGAACGGGCACGAGATCTATCGCCGCACCGGGACTCCAATTCATCCGATGTCCCCTCTGGCCAAGCTGCTATGGCTCAAACATGACCACAATGAGCTGTTTAATCAATCGGCCAAATTCATTTCGATCCGTGAATACGTTACGTTTAAGCTGTTCAATGAATATGTAGTCGATCATTCTATAGCCTCTGCAACAGGACTGATGAATCTTGAACAGCTCAATTGGGATGAAGAAGCGCTGCAGATTGCGGGAATTACTTCAGAACGCTTGTCCAAGCTTGTACCTACTACCCATATTCTCGAAGGCTTAAATGAAAAGTATGCGGCAGAGATGGGCTTGTCCGCCTCCACTCCATTCGTTGTTGGTGCTACCGATGGTGTACTATCCAATCTCGGTGTAAATGCCATACGTCCTGGTGAAGTGGCAGCTACGATCGGGACAAGCGGAGCGATCCGCACCGTTGTAGACAAGCCGGTAACTGATCCAAAAGGGCGCACATTTTGCTACGCTCTGACAGAGAAGCATTGGGTTGTCGGCGGACCTGTCAATAATGGAGGCATGATCTTCCGCTGGGTTCGTGATGAAATGGCGGCCAGCGAGATAGAAACAGCCAAACGCCTCGGTATCAGCTCGTATGATGTACTTACCCGTATCGCTGCACGTGTCAGCCCTGGTGCGGACGGACTGCTCTTCCATCCATTCCTAGCTGGTGAGAGAGCCCCGCTATGGAATCCAGATGCCAGAGGCTCCTTCTTCGGACTTACACTGCACCATAAGAAGGAGCATATGATTCGTTCCGTACTTGAAGGCGTCATTTTTAACCTCTATACGGTTCTGCTTGCCATGAAGGAACAGATGGGTCAGCCAAGCCGCATCCTGGCTACAGGCGGATTTGCACGCTCTCCACTGTGGCGTCAGATGATGGCCGATATCTTTGATCAGGAAGTCGTTGTACCTGAGAGCTTCGAGAGCTCATGCCTTGGAGCCGTTGTCCTCGGTCTCTATGCTACAGGACGCACAGATTCACTTGAGATCGTCTCAGAGATGGTGGGAACGACTCATGCCCACAAGCCGGATCAAAACCATGTAGCGATCTATCAGGAGCTGCTTCCAATCTTTATCCGCATATCCCGTAAGCTGACCGAAGAGTATGAGGATATTGCGAAGTTCCAGCGAGAGCATATTACGGTAAGCGAATAGATTTAACATTTTGCACAAAGAGCCGATCATAATGATCGGCTCTTTTGCATACTCTAATCTCAATACGAATAATGAATCGTTATATAAACTGCCCGGCAATAATTACACCTCTCACACATATCCTCGAGAGTGATTTTCTTACTTCCCTTCGTTATCCACAGACTTAACTTCAGTAGAAGTACACAGACTGACTCCAATTGTTCAACAGTTTTCTTCCTTGCTAGAGGACAAGCTGTGAATAATTATTATCGCCTTTTGGGCATTCTTGTCGAAAACTAAACAGATTATAAACAATATATAGTGTTGTGATTAAAAATTATACACAAGTTATTGAATTTGTGGATAAAATCCTGAGATCCGTTGAAATATAAGCTTTCTTTTGCTATGATTATATTACTTTTGGATGTGAATATATGTTTTGATCCATAATATTATCAACAGCCTGTGGATAAAGTTGTGAACAATTTTGAGTTGTTCATTCTTTTTTTGTCTGAGGTCTTTTGGACACTGGGGATAAATTCTACATTATAAATTTTATTTCGACATTCCGCTCATGGCTCTGGGCCACATTTGGACGATTAAAAGGAGTGACAGTCTGTGGACAGCCATACTTCCGAACTATGGCAGCAAATACTATCAATAATTCAAACCAAGCTTAGCAAACCCAGCTATGACACCTGGTTTAAGGCGACCAAAGCCATTAAGCTGAATGATCAGTCTATCGTCATATCAGCGCCCACTACGTTCGCTGTAGAGTGGCTGGAGAGCCGCTATACGAAACTTGTCGGTTCAACCGTTTATGAACTGCTCGGAAAACAAGTGGACGTTAAGTTTGTCATAGAAGAACACAAGACGGCTGAGCCGGATCCGCAGCAAGTGGTCACGCCTCCTCCAGTACCACAAGAAGAGGCTATGGCACATATGCTTAATCCGAAGTACACTTTTGACACGTTTGTCATCGGCCCGGGCAACAGATTTGCACATGCAGCATCGCTTGCTGTTGCAGAAGCCCCTGCCAAAGCGTACAATCCGCTCTTCTTATATGGAGGAGTTGGACTCGGCAAGACACACCTCATGCATGCCATAGGGCACTACATTTTGGAGCATAACCCCAGCAGTAAGGTCGTTTACCTCTCATCGGAGAAATTCACGAATGAATTCATTAATTCCATCCGGGATAACCGTGGTGAGAATTTTCGCAATAAATATCGCAATGTCGACATTTTGCTGATTGATGATATTCAATTTTTGGCCGGTAAGGAATCGACACAGGAAGAGTTCTTCCATACCTTTAATGCACTGCATGAAGAGCACAAGCAGATCATTATCTCAAGTGACCGGCCGCCGAAGGAAATTCCGACGCTTGAGGAACGGCTGCGCTCCAGGTTTGAATGGGGACTGATAACCGATATCCAGCCTCCGGATCTTGAGACGCGAATCGCCATTCTTCGCAAGAAGGCCAAGGCAGAGAATCTCGATATTCCGAATGAAGCAATGATGTATATTGCCAATCAGATCGATACGAACATCAGAGAACTTGAAGGGGCCCTTATTCGTGTGGTAGCATACTCGTCTCTGACCAATCAGGACGTTACAACACATCTGGCGGCAGAAGCACTTAAGGATATCATTCCATCAAGCCGTCCGAAGATTATTACCATTCAGGATATTCAGCAGAGGGTTGGCGAATATTACAATCTGAAGCTTGAAGATTTCAAGGCTAGAAAAAGAACCAAAGCGGTGGCCTTCCCAAGGCAGATTGCAATGTATCTATCTCGAGAGTTGACTGACTTTTCCTTGCCTAAGATTGGAGAAGCATTCGGGGGACGGGATCATACAACCGTCATTCACGCGCATGAGAAAATAACACAATCGATTAAGAACGATCAGGAACTGTTCAAAGTTATCAACAATCTAATCGAGAAAATCAAAAACCCAACTTAACAAGTACAAAGCCTATGCACAATCTGTACACATGTGGATAGGCTTAATTTTATGCCGTTTGTAGGGTTTATCCACATATTCAGTGCGCCTATTACTATTACTACTATTTTTTTAATAAATACTACATCAATATAAATGCGTCTTAGCGACGCTATATTTCGAAAAAGTAAGTACGTTAGGCAGCAACATCAAGCTTATATTCCCCAAGGAGTGAAACTATGAAAATCAGCATATTGAAAAGCTACCTGAATGAATCCATTCAACATGTATCCAAGGCGATCTCCAGCAGAACTACGATCCCTATTCTTACCGGGATTAAATTTGATGTGAATTATCAAGGCGTTACGCTTACTGCAAGTGATACTGATATTTCTATTCAATCGTTTATCCCTTTAGAAGAGGATGGTAAGACCATTGTTTCTGTAGAGCAGGCAGGAAGTGTTGTTTTACCTGCGAAGTTTTTTGTCGAAATTATTAAGAAGCTGCCATCTCAGGAAGTTCACATGGAAGTTAAAGACAACTTCAATACTTTCATCTCTGCAGGAGCAACAGAAATTCAGCTCGTTGGACTCGATCCAGAAGAATTCCCTGTTCTCCCTAGCATCGAAGAGAACCAAACCTTGTCCATTCCTGGTGATCTGCTCAAAAATATGATTAAGCAAACGGTGTTCTCTATCTCCACGCATGAAACAACACCAATTTTGACTGGCGTATTATGGAGTCTGAATGATAATGAGTTCAAATTTGTGGCAACCGACCGCCACCGTCTTGCAACTCGCTCTGCCCATATTGAGGGAGCCGATGAGATCAAATTCCACAATATCGTCATTTCAGGAAAAACACTGAATGAGCTGAGCAAAATTATCCCTGATCAAAATTCACTCGTAGATATCGTCGTTGCTGACAACCAGGTGCTGTTCAAGATTGATCGTGTATTATTCTATACCCGCATTCTGGATGGAACTTACCCTGATACTTCTAGAATTATTCCGAGCTCCTACAAAACAGAACTGATTTTGGAAACGAAAAAGCTCAGTGAATCGATCGATCGCGCGTATTTGCTGTCCCGTGAGGAGAAAACGAACATCGTTCGTATGCAGACACTGGATAACGGGGATATTGAAATCTCATCCAGCTCCTCTGAGCTAGGTAAGGTGCGTGAAGAGCTTCAAGTTAAAGATTTCAAAGGGGAACCGCTCAAAATCTCCTTCAACTCGAAATATATGCTTGATGTGCTCAAAGTAGTCGAGAGCGAGGAGCTTATGATCTCCTTCACCGGCGTGATGAGCCCAATTATCCTAAAACCGACGGACAACAGCTCAAGTCAGTATGTCATTCTGCCATACCGTACTACGAACTAGAGCTGTGTATTATTTTTTTTAGAAATAAAAGTTATTCACATGAGAGGAAGTTTTCCGTGAAAAAAATAGTTATCCACAGTGAATATATTAAGCTCGATCAGTTTCTGAAGCTGGCCGATTGTGTTCCTACCGGAGGAATGGCGAAGGCGCTGCTGCAGGAGCAGGCTGTCAAAGTAAATGGTGAGATCGAAGAGAGACGGGGCCGTAAGCTGTATGCTGGAGATCTGGTAGCCGTTGATGGAGAAGGCGAGTTCCAGGTCGAAGAAGCGAAATAGAATAGCGAACACCTGCTGCTTCCTCAAGAGGCGAGAGGCAAGGGAGGATGTAAAGTGTGTTTGTAAGTGACATTGAACTGAATCAATACCGAAATTACGAGCATTTGAAGCTCGAGTCTTTCGGACCGGTTAACCTGATTATTGGTCAGAATGCTCAGGGCAAGACGAATCTGGTTGAGGCGATATACGCTTTGGCACTAACGAAGAGTCATCGGACCTCCAAAGACAAGGAGCTCATTCGATTCAATGCCTCGAGCGCGCATATTAGTGCACATGTGGATAGAAGGTACGGAACAATTCAGCTTGATTTATCGTTATCCCAGCAAGGCAAAAAAGCAAAGATTAACGGTCTGGAGCAGCGCAAGCTCAGTGATTTTATCGGCAGCCTGAATGTGGTCATGTTTGCGCCGGAGGATCTGGAGATCGTCAAAGGGACACCGGGGGTTCGCCGCCGGTTCCTTGACATGGAGATTGGACAGGTCGCTCCAGGCTATATTTATCACCTCCAGCAGTATCAGAAGATTCTGGTCCAGCGAAATAATCTGCTGAAGCAGTTATGGGGGGCTTCGGAATCTCAGCAGGTGATGCTCAGCGTATGGAATGAGCAATTAGCAGAGCATGGTGTTAAAATCGTTAAAAAAAGGAAACAATTCATAAAGAAGCTGCAAAAATGGGCGGAAACGATTCATGAAGGCATTACAGGGGGCAAAGAGAAGCTTGAACTTGCTTATGTTCCATCCTTTGCTGATGCCCTCGAAGAAGATGAAGCTGTTTTATTAAACCTTTTTATGATAAAATTATCACAAACCAAGGATCAGGAGATCCGACGAGGCACCACGCTAACCGGTCCTCATCGCGATGATCTATCCTTCTTTATTAACGGCCATGAAGTACAAACCTATGGATCACAGGGGCAGCAGAGAACGACCGCTCTATCACTCAAGCTGGCAGAGATCGAGCTGATTTGCGAGGAGATTGGTGAATATCCGGTTCTGCTTCTGGATGACGTATTATCTGAGCTTGATCCATACCGTCAGACGCAGCTAATTGAAACGTTCCAGAGCAAAGTTCAGACGTTTATAACCGCAACAGGGGTTGAAACACTGAATACCAGCAAGCTCCATGATGCTCATATCTATCATGTACAGGCTGGTCACGTGGAACGTTAAGGAGATGAACGGACAATGTATATCCACCTGGGCGGAGACAAGATTATCCGCTCTTCCGAGCTCGTTGCTATTTTTGATATATCGATTGAAAAATCGTCCAAAATATCGAAGCAGTACATTACTTACTCTAAACAGGAAAAAAACCTGGAGATCATTGGAGAAGAAGAAGCGAAGTCGATTGTCGTTACCAAGAGCACGGTTTACTATTCCCCAATCTCTTCAACCACTCTCAAGAAAAGAGCGAATGTTCTAAGCGATATATAACGATCTATTGAGGAGTATCGTCATCTTGCGAACAAGAGCAAGGAGGCGGTACTTTTATAACGCATTTGGCACTTTTATATACAGTCATAACAAAATTATCAGATCCACTCTAATCTAGTGAAGTAGGTGAAAGGCATGTCTATGAATCAACCGACATATGGTGCAGATGAGATTCAGGTCCTTGAAGGACTTGAGGCCGTCAGAAAACGTCCAGGGATGTATATCGGCTCGACGAGCTCGAAAGGCTTGCATCACCTCGTATGGGAAGTCGTGGATAACAGTATCGATGAGGCTCTTGCAGGCTACTGTGATCAGATTGATGTGACGATCCACGAAGATAACAGCATTACCGTTGTGGATAATGGACGGGGGATCCCTGTAGCGGAACAGGCCAAGATGAAGAAATCTGCCCTTGAGGTTGTTATGACCGTCCTTCACGCTGGAGGTAAATTCGGCGGCGGCGGATATAAGGTTTCTGGGGGTCTTCACGGTGTAGGTATTTCCGTCGTGAATGCTCTGTCTACAAAGGTTAGCGTTATTGTTCAACGTGACGGACACATTTACCAGCAGGAATACCGCCGTGGTGTTCCAGAGTATGATGTCAAAGTCATCGGCGATACCGACAAAACAGGAACCACAACAACGTTCTATCCAGATCCCGAGATCTTTACGGAAACGACCGTATTTGAGTATGATATCCTGCTTACCCGTATTCGTGAGCTGGCGTTCCTGAACAAAGGAATTGGTATCAGCATTACGGATGAGCGTTCCGGTGATTCAAGCTCGTTCCATTACGAGGGCGGGATTAAGGAATACGTACAATACCTAAACAGCAAGAGAGAGGTTCTTCATGAGCAGCCGATCTATGTTGAAGGGCAGCGTGAGAACATTCAGGTGGAGGTAGCCCTCCAATACAACGACAGCTATACTGAGAATATCTACTCCTTTGCGAATAATATTAACACCCATGAGGGTGGTACTCATGAGTCCGGCTTCAAGAGTGCATTGACACGGATCATTAATGACTATGCTCGCAAGGCTGGCGTTATCAAGGATAACAGCAGCAATCTGACGGGAGATGATGTGCGTGAAGGACTGACTGCCATTATCTCTGTCAAGATCCCCGAACCGCAGTTTGAGGGACAAACCAAAACCAAGCTTGGCAATAGTGAGGTGCGCGGCGTTGTGGAATCACTGTTCGCTGAGAAGCTGCAGGAATTCCTGATTGAGAACCCTTCTGTTTCCCGCCGTATTCTGGATAAAGCCCTGCAAGCATCCAGAGCGAGAGAAGCAGCGCGTAAAGCGCGTGAGATGACCCGTCGTAAGAGCGTTCTTGAAGTGAGTGCTCTGCCTGGTAAACTCGCTGACTGCTCTTCGAAGGATGCTTCGATCAGTGAGCTGTACATCGTTGAGGGTGACTCGGCAGGTGGATCAGCGAAGCAGGGACGTGATCGTCATTTCCAAGCGATTTTGCCGCTACGTGGTAAGATTCTGAACGTGGAAAAAGCGAGACTCGATCGTATTCTCTCAAATGCCGAGATTCGCGCGATTATTACGGCGCTCGGTACGGGGATTGGCGATGATTTCGATATCGAGAAGGCACGTTATCATAAAGTGATTATTATGACCGATGCCGACGTCGATGGAGCCCATATCCGGACCCTCCTGCTTACGTTCTTCTACCGCTATATGCGCAAAATTATTGAAGCAGGCTTTGTGTACATCGCTCAGCCGCCGCTCTTCAAGATCGAACGTAATAAGACTGTCCGCTATGCAGGTTCTGAGGCCGAGCGTGACCTCATCCTTAAGGAGTTCGGCGAGGGCGTTAAGGTCAATGTACAGCGTTACAAAGGACTTGGAGAGATGAACGCCGGTCAGCTGTGGGAGACGACGATGGACCCCGAGAGCCGCACGATGCTTCAGGTGTCTATTGGGGACGCGATGATTGCAGACACCATGTTTGATACCCTGATGGGAGACAACGTAGAACCAAGACGCGACTTCATTCAGGAGAATGCAAGATACGTCAAGAATCTTGATGTTTAGTATTCATATAAACAATGTGTTTTACAGAAGGGGCCGGTATGGCCCCTTTTTCTGATTTTACAGTAGACGGGATTGCAGCTGAATAACTACTATGGCAGAGAGTGATTAGGAGCGAACGCTAGATTTTGCTGCGAATGGCTACATTCGTACTCTACCGTAGGCTCTAGCGTATTTTTTGATTTTTCGATAAATGCTCTTGTCTGGTAAATAACCGAACACATACAAGCCAGGAGACGTATTAACCTCAAGAATCCACGGTCTTACTTTCTCATCTAGCGCAATGTCGAGGCCGAGCTCCTTAATGCCGGGATAGTTCTTTTCCATCTGTCTTGCCGTTTTGAGAGCGAGAGAGTTCAGTTCTTTCTTGAATTTCTTTGTCCCGCCTTCTCCGAGATAGGGCTTTAACAAGGCTTCAAAAGAAGCAATATGACCGCCGCCGTTAATATTAGTCACAATTTTTCCTTTTGCAGCGACTTTACCGATAATGCCGGTAGCTTCCCATTTGCCCTGAGGGTTCTTCTGAGCCATCACTCTTAGATCGAATGGGCAGCCTTGATGCTTAAGAAGTCTGATCCCGCGCTGAACTAAATATGACTTTCCATTCATTCGCTTTTGTATCTTTTGATGCAGGGCTGTAACGGTAGTGTACGTTTTTTCGTTTTTTCATAATGGAGAACATGCTCGGATTCATTTGATGAATGGGTCTCATCGCTGCTAGAATTTGGTTTCTCTACCCGCATAATTCCTTTGCCATGAGATCCATGCTCTGGTTTCACATATACCGTACGATGGGAGTTCAGCATTTTCTCTAGATTATTCTGATTGTACTTGCGAGTTTCTGGAACATAGACAGCGATCTGAGGATCTTTTAAGAGAACAGCTGTCTTTTTCCATTTGCTTGAGACACGTCGGATGCTCATTTAACCACTCCTTTATTACTTAATCGAATGTAGTCAATAAATTCGCGAAGTATCATACCTGCCGGAGGAAATCCATAGGACAAGGAGAAAAATCAGTGGTATAATAGAGGAATATGGCGTTTTGTGTGGATATGAGTAATATTGTGCAGCTGAATGTCCATTCTGAATTTGTACAGTATATGGTTTGCTCTTCAAAACAGGAAGGGCATATCCCTATAGATAGGTCCAATTAGAAGCGTGAATACGTTTAATAATGGACTTTTTGTCTAGGCTAGTAATAGAGAGAAATTCATTAGAAGATTTGGGCGTTAAAGCCTTGTTAGGCTTTTCACAAATACATTTTCAGCTTAACAATGTTGTTTGATAGACAAGAAGGAGGTCCAGCATGGCGGATCAAAATAACTCGCAAATTAAAGACCGCGATATTGGCGAAGAAATGCGCGAGTCCTTTATGGACTATGCGATGAGTATCATCGTCAGCCGTGCTTTGCCTGACGTTAGAGACGGGCTTAAACCAGTGCACCGTCGTATTCTGTTTGCGATGTCGGAGCTTGGAATGGCACCTGACAAGCCTTACAAGAAATCAGCGCGTATCGTCGGCGAAGTTATCGGTAAATATCACCCGCACGGAGATTCGGCCGTATATGAAACTATGGTACGGATGGCCCAAGATTTCTCGATGCGTTATATGCTTGTAGACGGTCACGGTAACTTTGGTTCCATTGATGGAGATATGGCAGCGGCAATGCGTTATACGGAAGCCCGTTTGTCCAAGATCGCGATGGAAATGCTCCGTGATATTAATAAAGATACGATAGATTTTATACCTAACTATGACGGGGAAGAGCACGAGCCTGTCGTTCTTCCTGCTAGATATCCCAATCTGCTCGTAAACGGTGTAGGCGGGATTGCCGTAGGGATGGCGACCAATATTCCACCTCATAATTTGGGAGAAGTCATTGATGGGGTTCACGCAATGATCGAGAACCCTGATATTGATTCTTTAGAGCTGATGGAATATATCAAGGGTCCTGACTTCCCGACTTCTGGATTTATTCTTGGCCGTTCAGGTATTCGCCAGGCTTATCAAACAGGCCGCGGAACGGTTACGATGCGTGCGAGAACGACCATTGAAGAAGTGAACAACAAAGCAAGAATTATCGTGCACGAAATTCCATATCAAGTGAATAAAGCACGTCTTGTAGAAAAGATTGCAGAGCTTGTACGTGAGAAGAAGATTGAAGGTATTACAGATCTTCGTGATGAGTCAGACCGCAGCGGTATGCGAATTGTAATTGAGCTGCGCCGCGATGTGAATCCGAATGTGGTGCTTAACAATCTGTATAAGCATACTTCCATGCAATCCAATTTCGGTATAAACATGCTGGCCATCGTTAACAACGAGCCTAAGATTCTGAGCCTGCGTGATGTTCTCTATCACTACTTACAGCATCAAATTACTGTTATTCGCCGTCGTACAGAATTCGAACTGCGCAAAGCGGAAGCCCGTGCACACATTCTCGAGGGATTGCGAATTGCTCTGGATCATATTGATGAGATCATCGCTTTGATCCGTGCTTCTGCAACGACAGATGCTGCGAGAGAAGGATTGATTGAGCGCTTTGAGCTAAGTCATGATCAGGCTCAGGCTATCCTTGATATGCGCTTGCAGCGTCTTACAGGACTTGAACGCGAGAAGATTGAGAACGAATATAACGAGCTTCTTGCCAAGATTGCAGAATATCGCGAGATTCTAGCGAATGAGCATTTGGTGCTTGAAATCATTCGTGATGAGCTGCAAGAGATCAAGGACCGTTACAATGATGAGCGCCGTACGGAGATCACGGTTGGTGAGGAGAGCATTCTTGATGAGGATCTAATTCCGCGTGAGGATGTCGTTGTCACGATTACCCATACTGGTTACATTAAGCGTCTACCGGTATCCACATACCGTTCGCAGAAGCGAGGCGGTCGTGGTGTGGTGGGTATGGATACCAAGGATGAGGATTTCGTTGAGCATTTGTTTGTAACCAACACACATAATTATCTGATGTTCTTCACGGATAAAGGTAAGGTGTACAGGCTCAAAGCTTATGAGATTCCTGAGCTTGGCCGGACCGCAAGAGGAACGCCAATTATTAATATGATTCAGATCGAGCAAGGGGAGACTGTCAACGCGGTTATTGAGGTTGAAGAGTTCGAGAGCGAGAAGTTCTTGTTCTTCGCCACCAAGCATGGCGTTGTGAAGAAGACCCCACTCGACGATTACGTAAATATCCGCAAGGGTGGACTTATAGCTATCCACTTGCGTGAGGATGATTCCCTAATCGAAGTGAAGCTTACCGACGGCAAACAAGAGATGATTCTCGGTACAGCTCACGGAATGTCCATTCGTTTCTCTGAAGATGACGTTCGGTCGATGGGAAGAAGCGCGACAGGGGTCAAAGGCATCAACCTGGACGAAGAGGATTCCGTCATCGGTATGGATATTGTTGATTCAGAGCTTGAGGTTCTCATTGTTACGGCTAACGGATACGGCAAACGTACCCCGGTATCGGACTATCGTATTCAAAGCCGCGGCGGTAAGGGAATCAAGACGATTAACATTACGGAGAAGAATGGCCCGGTTGTCAGTCTGAAGGTCGTGAAGAACGAAGAAGACTTGATGATTATAACGACAAGCGGTACGCTGATGCGCATGAGTATGGAGGGAATCTCCACAATGGGTCGTAACACTCAAGGGGTGAGACTCATTCATACGCGTGAGGATGACTCTGTGGCAACGGTATGCAGAACAGATAAAACAGAAGAAGAGGAATTAGAGGCTATGGAAGATGTAGCTCTTATTTCTGAATCGGGTGCCTTGTCTGAAGATGCTGCAGATCCAGTTACAGATGACAATGAAGAGAATAGTCTTGAAGATCTGGACACGGATTCCGAGAGCGAAGAATAGGTAGTTAAGGAGGTCCCATAATGGGGTCTCCTATTTTTATTTGAACAAGATTGTAGAGTATAAAAAGAGAAGCATGTTAAAAAATTAATTAGGTCATAAACTCGCAATATACACAAGTTACGTATAGGGATATAATGGAAAATGGGATAATAATTTTAATTTTGCTAGATAACTGTGTTAGGAACGGAGCGTTAGCGTAATGGTTATGATGTCAATTATTGAATTGAAGCCAGGGACAAAGCTGGCCAAAGATGTACATACACCGCTGGGAGGACTCCTTCTATCCAAAGGAAAAGTGATCCTTCCTCGTGATCTAGAAATTTTGCGAGCTTTTCTTGTACAGACCGTAGAAGTAGATATGAATACAGGGGGTTCTTCAGAAGGAGGATCCGCATATAGCTCGCAGGAAGAGCAGGAGAAACAATTACAGGTAGACGAGCAGATTGCAGAGATTGTAAATACAGCAGATCTTACTTCTTTTGAGGAAGAATATGAACGTATGGTTGCATTGACGAAGAAGGCTTTTAATGAGGCTATGGCATTTGAGGTTCCTGTTTTCGAGCTTCGCACTCAATTTTCGATTCTCATACGACATTTAAAAAACTATCAAGTGCTTCATTTTAGTCCACGCTCGATAAAAAGAGATGAGTATATGTACCACAATGCTGTGTTAACAGCTCTAACTTCCTATCTAATCGCACAGTGGTGTGAGCTGCCTCAAAGAGACTGGGTACAGGTCGCATTGGCAGGCCTGCTTCATAATATCGGTAATATCAAAGTGTCACCTGAGATCTTGTACAGTACTAAACCGCTGGGCAAGACAGAAGAGGAAGAAGTAAGAAAACATACGACCCACGGATATACAATTCTTAAGAATGTAAAAGCGATCAATGACGGGGTAAGATTAACTGCACTGCAGCACCACGAAAAAATCGATGGTTCGGGTTACCCGCTGCGGCTGGAGGGGCATCAGATCCACACGTACTCGAAAATTGTTGCCGTGGCAGATATATTCCATGCGATGACGCTCGAGAGACCGTATAAGACCTCGCAATCACCGTACCTGGTACTGGAGCAGATTATGCAAGAGTCTTTCGGGAAGCTGGATCCGAAGATTGTACAGACCTTTATTCGTAAAGTGACACAATTTCATAATGGAGCGGTAGTCGAGCTTAGCGATCATCGCAGGGGGAGTATCATATTTACCGATCGAGATCACCCAACGCGTCCAATGGTAGCAGTAGAGGGAGCCATTGTAAGTCTAGTGGCAGAGCGTCAGCTCTATATTAAAAGAGTGATAAATGAGTAACATATCAGAGGAGGTATCTCCATCTAAAATTAGAGAAAGAGATACCTTCTATAAGTAGATAAAACGATAGATTAAATATTTATAAACAAAAGGCTTGCATTATAATTATATACATGGTATATTCTAATTCCGGCCAAGAAATAAGCCGTTTCAAACAAGAACATGGCAAGTAAGCTTCGATGAGAAGTTAAAAAAACTTTTTTAAAAAAGCTTGCATTTCTAAACCGGACATGATATGATATAAAAGTTGCTGACGACGAGAGTTGAAACGCGACGAAGTTGATCTTTGAAAACTGAACAACGAGTGAGCAAAGAATTTCGATTCTTCGAAATTCTAAACGCGAGGTTATGGTGCAAGTCGTCAGACTGTATGGTAACCGAGCAAAATAAAGAGAACATTACGTTCTCGTCAGTTTTTCTAATTGAGCTTAATCGCTCTCTTTTTTGGAGAGTTTGATCCTGGCTCAGGACGAACGCTGGCGGCGTGCCTAATACATGCAAGTCGAGCGGAGTAAGGTGAAACTTGTTTCACCTAGC
>NZ_BBIW01000009.1 GCF_000732325.1 Paenibacillus sp. TCA20 | reverse complement strand
GGTGGTTTTGGTAGGTATCTCGAGGATGCATCAAAGCGGGCGTTTCATTTTTGACTGCCTCTCTCCGGTTGCTCACGCAAAAGTCGTTCGTCATCCAAAAATTCCACTTAGGTGGTTTTGTGGGTATCTCGAGGATGCATCAAAGCGGGCGTTTCATTTTTGACTGCCTCTCTCCGGTTGCTCACGCAAAAGTCGTTCGTCATCCAAAAATTCCACTTAGGTGGTTTTGTAGGTATCTCGAGGATGCAAAAGAGCTGCTCTGATACCTACCAGAAGTATCAAAACAGCTCTTTAGTCATATTTTTTTAATTTCTTAGTTCTCTTCCCTTACTTTAAGCTATCACAGTAAATGATCATCGCTTCTCTAAGGAATGCAGCGTATCCTGGAGTTCTCCCTTTTTCAATATTTTTCGTAAATCTTGAATCCTCCACATACAGGTCGGCCAGGCCACGAAAAATCTCGGGTGTACAGTCGTAGTAGTTGTTTGTAATCTCCTGACGAAGCTCAGCAACCCCCTCCTGTACTTGAGCATTTGCCGGCCCCAGATCCATCGCGCCTTCAATCTTGTCGTTAATCTCTTTATTTCTGGCGTGAATTCTCGCCCAGTCCTGCTCCGTGTAGGCATCTGTTCTGCGCTCAGTCTGCGTGACCATCTCAGCTCCGTACTTCTCCTTCGCTTCCTGTGAATACTTCGCCTTGTGCTCTTCAATAGATTTCATATCAAAGCCGTTAAACATCTCTTCCTTTGACATTGTCATTCCCCCATTCTCCTCTTCTAACGTTCGATCGACGGTATCGATCAATTCCTCAAGCCGTCTCTTTTGTTCCAAGAGCAGCTCTTTATGCGCGGCAAGCGCTCCCCTTCGGTCGAAATCCGGCCTATCCAGAATCGGTCCGATCTCCTGCAGCGAGAACCCGATCTCGCGAAAAAACAGCACCTGCTGCAGACGTTTCAAATTGTCGTCTGAATACAGCCGGTGACCGGACTCGGTGACTTCATCCGGCTTAACCAGTCCAATCTCGTCGTAGTGATGCAGCGTTCTTATCGTGACTCCCGTGAATTTTGCCACTTCTTTCACTTTGTACAGCATTTCTTCACCTCCCTGAACTGATCATAATCCATCACGTTGCGTTAGGTTCAAGCGTTTCAGTCGTTCCATTTTTGGCTGCCTCTCTCCGGTTGCTATCGCAAAAGTCATTCGTCATCCAAAAATTCCACTTGGGTGGTTTTGTAGGTATCTCGGAGATGCATCAAAGCGCACGTTCCATTTTTGGCTGCCTCTCTCGGTTGCTATCGCAAAAGTCGTTCGTCTTCCAAAAATTCCACTTGGGTGGTTTTGTAGGTATCTCGAGGATGCATCAAAGCGCACGTTCCATTTTTGGCTGCCTCTCTCCGGTTACTATCACAAAAGTCGTTCGTCTTCCAAAAATTCCACTGATAGACTTGAAAAACCGAAATAATGTGACGAAATCCAAAAAATGCGACCTGTTCATCCCCAAATGTTATTGGATAAAATAAAGTCGCCCCCATTTGGAAGCGTTTACCAAACAGGTTTTTCCACTGGGGAGCATCTACTTTTTTGAGGGAGGTTATTTATGAAGCATCGTCGTCATGCTACGGAGAAAAGTATTTTGCACGCCGTATTCAGTTTATTCTTAACCACAATTCTAATCACTACCTTCACCCTGCTGCCCGCCTCGAATGTTCACGCGGCTGAAGAAGCAGATCCTGCAATTACCTCTATGACCTACTTCTCTGCGGCCGACGGGCCTGTCATTACTAACTCGGGCGTTGGGCAGGCCAGCTATGGTTTTGTCATGCCGGTATTTAACGGAGGCGCTGTTACATGGAATGAAGTTGCTCAAGATTTGGGAGTTAAGGTAAAGGTCAATGGCAGCTGGGTTGATATTGATAGTATCGACAGCTTTACTTACAACCAAAACTGGGGGCACTGGAGCGATGGCGGCTTCAATGGCTTTTGGTTTACCCTTTCCTCTACAACAGAGCTTCAGCTGTACTCCAAGACAACAGGAGCTACGCTGGAATATACGCTCGTGTTCAATAACATCAACAAAACAACTATCACTGCAATGACCCCGACTCAAGGACCGCAGATCACGGCAGGATATACTGGCGGTGCAGGCTTTACCTATCCTACTTTTAATAATGATCCCGCTGTAACCTATCAAGCCGTAGCAGACGATCTGAAGGTCTACGTCAAGCCTGTCAATGACACAGAGTGGATTGATATTGACAACAATGCAGCCAGCGGCTGGATCTACGATCAGAACTTTGGTCAATTTACCGATGGCGGCGGCGGATTCTGGTTCAATGTAACCGAGTCAATCCACGTCAAGCTAGAATCTAAAACGTCGGGTGCTAACGTTGTTTACACGATTACTTTTAATGAGCCGGTAAGAAACTCATATGTACTCACACCTTATGAAGGAACAACCTTTACAGCAGATGAGAGCGGCGCCATTGGTATTCCTCTTCCCAAAATCGATGGGGGCGCTGCTGTAGGAACCGAGCTCGGTAATTTTGTATACCAGATCAACGTTGGCGGAGTATGGATAAACCTGGATCAATCTAGTCAGAGCGGGTTTACTTACGCTTCGAGCGGATATAACAACATGTCAGACGCCAATCAGTGGGGCTATTGGGCAGATCACATCTACGGCCTATGGTTTCAGCCCATCCAGGAGGACATGCAGATTCGAATCGGCTACCCGCTGAACGGTCAGAAAGGCGGCAATATCGGCAATAATTACGTGGTTTATACCTTTATTGGCAATCCCGATGCACCGCGTCCAGATGTAACAGATCAAGAAGATATCGCAATTGGCTCGCCAAGCAATCCCGACATTCAAGGCATGAATCTCATCTGGCGAGATGAATTTAATGGATCCGCACTCGATACCAGCAAGTGGAGCTATGAAACAGGATATTATCTTAATGATGACCCGAACACCTGGGGCTGGGGTAACTCCGAGCTGCAGCATTACACGAATAGTACACAGAATGTCTTTGTTCAAGATGGAAATCTTAACATCAAAGCCTTGAACGAGCCAAAATCCTTCCCACAAGACCCAAGTCGGTATGCACAATACTCATCCGGTAAGATAAATACAAAGAATAAGTTCTCTCTCGAATATGGCAGAGTGGATTTCCGTGCGAAGCTGCCGACAGGCAACGGAATCTGGCCAGCCTTGTGGATGCTCCCAGAGAACAGTCCTTATGGGGTATGGGCATCATCCGGTGAGATCGATGTTATGGAAGCCAGAGGACGCTTGCCAGGCTCAACCAGCGGCGCTGTGCATTTTGGCGGACAATGGCCAGCCAACCGGCATCTCTCAGGAGAGTATCACTTCCCGGAAGGCCAGACCTTCGCAAATGATTATCACGTGTATTCTGTCGTATGGGAAGAAGACAACATTAAATGGTATGTGGACGGCAAGTTCTTCTTCAAAGTGACCAGAGAGCAGTGGTACTCCACTGCTGCACCGGACAATCCGAATGCACCATTCGATGAGCCTTTCTATCTCATTATGAATCTTGCGGTTGGCGGAAGCTTTGACGGTGGACAGACACCGAATCCAGGCGATATTCCTGCCTCCATGCAGGTAGATTATGTCCGAGTCTACAAGGAAGGCAGCTCGAATCCGGACCCTACGGACCCAACAGACCCTACTGAACCCGAACCGATCTCTGTCGTTGGAGATGAGGTTAAGGGGCTGAAAATCCTAGGAGATGATTTGCAGTTCTATGTGAATGGTGCAACATTTGCGGATTTACACTATAAGGTGAACAACGGTGGTCAATTGAACGTCGCTATGAGCTCCACAGGGAATGGGAATTACACCTACACCGTAAATAACCTCCAGCAAGGTGATACGGTTGAGTACTTCTTCACCTATAATCCCGGTGGAGGGGCGTTAGATACGCCTTGGCTCACTTACACCCATGGGGTTACCCAAGGTGTGCCTGAGTAATACATTGATTATAGGCAAGTTACAGTATCTCTATAGCTCAAGAGAAAGAAGCAGGTACAGCATCACCTGCTTCTTTCACTGTATTTTATCGGATTAACCAACTGTAGCTTCTGTTAACTAAATGAAGTCGGCTCATCTATTGTAACGCCGTATACTTCCTTGTACAGCTGTTCCTTATACGAATGAAACTCTGTTTCTGTCAGTCGCTGAGGATAGCTCATGATGTATAGCGGCAGTTCCGGCTGGTCTTCACGCAGCGGCGGCTGTACATAGTTGTAATCTCCTAGTTGAAAACCGAGCCGTTCATAGAAGCCAATTCTTCTTCGCTTCAGCTCATCTTCGGGAGGCTCGACTTCCAGAATGACGGGCAGAGATGATTCCTTCATGAACTGTTCCATTAACTGTCTGCCTCTGCCTCCTCCTCGAATAACCGGAGAAACCGCGATATGCTCGACAAACCGAAAGCTCTCGAATTCCCAGCTGGCGAGAAAAGCAATGGCCTCCCCCTGCTCATCCTCTTGTGTCAGCAGACGATAATACGGATTAGACAGCAGCTTCTTCTGCCCTTCATAACTGCGGAATTCGATAATCGGAAAAGAATCCTCCATAATGCGATATATCTGATCAAATGTTTCGATTTGTATCAATTCTCTCACTTCCTTATGTCACAATCTGCTAAAATGATGCTGCAAAAGCGATGCTGCTTTTTTCAGTCTAGCATTGAACCTCAAGCTAATTCAAACTGGACACAAAAAAGGAAAAGCCCGGGCCTGCTGGCCTGGACTTTTCCCTTCATGTGATGTGACGATCAAATGAAAACTGAGTGGCTGTCTAGCAGGCATCCCTGCTGATAAGTGACTGGGTATGCTCTAAACTATTTCAAGTCTACGCGCGGTACTTTTTTGCCTCCATGTGATGATCGCGAGCTTCTCATCATACTGGAGACGGATGTAAACAGCTTATCTCTCGCTTTTTTATTCCTCATCAAGTAAGTGACACCAGCGCCAATCGCGGTCATAATAATTCCTCTTTTTTTAGACATGTGTAACTTCCTCCTTATAGGATCAATTTCATCGTGTCTTGCTTGAAATTTACCCTCTGCGGGGAAAACGAAACGCTATATCTGACGATTAACGTGATTTGCATCATAAACAGTGTTAATATACGTCTGCCGAGGAAATCGAAGTTTGTGATTTTAAAATGATAAATTTCTGATCATCCTTGGACTGTTCCCAGGCCGTATCATACACCACTTCCACATCAGGATGCGCTGCGAAATAATCTTCTTTCACTTCGAATCTCACTTCATAAGTGCTTGTCTCTTCATTACTGCTGGCCAAGCTGACCTCAGGTTCAGTGAAGACCTCATCTGCCTCATTAGACATGACAAACTGAACTTGATAACTTGGCTTATTTGTAATCTCGGCAGTGATCTGAACCTCGCGTCCCACATCATTATAGTGAGAATATTCCATATGCATCTGATCTCTTTCTGGTATCTCTTCAGATATGGAAGAATCTGCGTCATCCAAGAGATAATAGACTTTGTTTAATTTCGGTGCAGCTTCTTTGACTACGGCTGGTTCTGAGCAGCCTGCAGTCAGCAAGCCTGCTAAAACGGTAAACAGCATAAGTTTAGTTAGACGATTCATAGTTGTAAATACTCCATTTCTTGAATGAAATTTGTTTGTTATGCGAAGGAATTCCATATCGATTCAGCAATAGTTACTGCTCTTAACTACCCGTATCAAGAGGAAAATAGTTGAGCGAAATTATCCACCCTCTTTGTCCCGATCTGACTTCATTGCTTGACTGGCCGTCGCTGCTCTGGCTTCGGCATCCAGATCCCGAACCGTCTTTGTCAGCCGGGTTATGGAATTGTCCAGCTTATCTAAACGCGTCCCAATCGTGCTCAGAATATACCGAAGCAAAATGACACAAACCGCCATAGGAAAGCCGATATTCGTCACCAGATAAATGATTTCTTCCAGATTGATTAACTCCATTGTAAATCCCTCCCTTATATATGGAAAGGTAATGGAATCAGCCATTTTACAACCACGATCCGTATTTTCGTAAAAAACCGTTCTTAGCTGAGCTCAACACAAAGAACCGCCCGGAATTTCTGCCGGACGGTCTGATTGGATCTCTCTATATCCTGTAATTCTTAAGCTTGCTTTATTTCTGACCTTCGGAAGCTGTATCCGAAGATTTCTTAGTACCTTTGCTCTTATAAGGCTTGGGTGCACTCTTGGCGCGTCGCTCACTGGCTTGCCAGCGATTCCAGCCTTTCTTGCCTGTCCCTCTGCCTGTTCCGCCTTTACCTTTTGCCATGCTGTCCTTCACCACTTTATATTCATTTCCATACTTATGGGTTAGCCTAACACTATACAGGAATGAGAGCTCGATGTACAGTATCCATAGAAATTGCAATCCGTGTAAATTGCCAGCGAATGACGAGCTGATCTCCTGTTCTTGCAACGGATATACCCAGCATAATGATCTCTCCTTAAATATAGTGGCACACACCGATATTAAATCAGTAACTTGCTTAAGAGAGCAACTGTTCCATGACTTGTGCAGCTGTCTTCTCGCCGTTCAGCATACAATCTGGAATCCCTACTCCATAGTAGGAACAGCCCGCAAGCCAAATTCCCGGGAAATAAAGTGCCATATTATGCTCCAGCGACTGAACCAGCTCATGATGCTTCATATGGTAATTCGGCATTTGCTCATGCCATTTGCGGACGTGATGTGTGATCGGCTTCGCCGAAATTCCCATTGCCTCGCGAATGTCCGTCAGCGCAACTTCGATGAGCTCCTCCTCGGATAACGGAAGAAGAGAGTCATATACCGGCTTCGTGCTTTTATAAAAAAGTCTGACCAGCAGACGGCTGTGATCCGAGGTATGCTTCCACTTTCGGCTTGTCCATGTACAAGCATTGCACTTCAGGTCACTCGCATCCGTCGTGATGAACCCCGTCCCGTTAGCCGGCAGCTCACTGTCCGGCACATCAAAGCCCAAATAGACGCTGATCAAGGAGCTGCTCTTCAGCTGGTCAAAATCCTCCGTAAGCTCAGGCTTAGCCAGCATGCTTCCCGCTGCGGTATGAGGAACGCTGAGCACGACATAATCGGCTTCTAATACATCATCGATCGACAGACTCAGCGTATACTTTCCATTCACAGGCTCAATGCGGGTAACGGATGTAGCTGTGCGAATATCCACCTCCGAGAGCTCCCTCTCAAACGCCTCAATGAGATCCGACATTCCTCCGGCAAAGGAGAGAAACTTCTTCTCTCCAGAGGACTTCAGCTTGCCTCGCTGCTCGGACAATCCACGAATTAGACTTCCATATTCGTTCTTGTAGTCCAGGAGATAGGACAGTGTCGAAGCCAGCGTAAGGTCATATATATTGCCCGAATATACCCCGGATATAACAGGTGCAATCTGCTTCTCTACAAATTCCTTGCCGAGAAAAGCTTCAAGAAATTCACCAAGGGAATCATTTTTCGTAAACCGGTCATTCGGCGTGTAAAAATCCTTGAGAGCTTCGACCTTTCCTTCGGCTGACACTAGCGTCGTGCTGGCCAGAGATTCGATACTCATCGGTATCCCGAACATGGAGTCATCCGGAATCTGCTTCAGCTCCCCATCACTGTGGACAAAAGAAGTCCCTGTCTCGTTATAAACGATTCGATCGGTCAGCCCAAGCTGCTCAACGTATTGGAACGTATTCTTCTTGCGCGTTACAATGGAATCGGCTCCCGTCTCCATCGTAAACTCTCCATCGTGCACGGTGCTGATCTTCCCGCCCAGCGCAGATTCTGCCTCTAACAAGACAATCCGCACCTCTTGACCGCTTGTTCTTATTTCTTTTTGCAAATGATAGGCACAGGACAGACCTGTAATGCCTCCGCCGACGATAGCCACCGTCTTCAATGGAATCACACCTTCTATATCTTTAAGTTGTTATTCTTCTTTGTTCCATACAAAATATGATACTCAAAAGTAATGCTCTGCTCCTTGAGAGCTTCCTTCAGCTTATGTTCTGCAATTCCCCAGGTCAGCGGTGTCATATGCACCAAGTGAGCCATTTCCTCTGTGTTAAGCTGAAGCGTATAGCTTACCTTCTCCTCATGAATCATGTGATAATGATAGGAAAAATGCTCGATTGTACGTATATTATCGTACGCCTGCTGCGCCGTATGCTCATAGAATCGGCTTCTCAGCTCCTGCAAATACCCGCTGCCCGGAATAACCTTAATGATGATGCCATCATCTGTAAGCAGTCTGTGAAACTCTTCATAGTTTGACGGTGACAGAATATTCAGAACACAAGGAAAGCTGCTGCTCCTAAACGGCATTCTGGCCAAATCAGCGACGCACCAGAGGTTATCCGCGTCTTCCTTGGCTGCGAGCAAGATTCCTTCCTTAGAAATATCGAGCCCAACGCCACACCATTCATGTCTCGTCAGGGAGACAAGCTGCTGCTGAAGCTGGATTAATAATGACCCTTCGCCACATCCGGCATCCAGCAGCATATTCGGTTCGGAAGCCTTATTGTACAGAAAGTGATCCGGTAAGTGATTTATCATGCCTACCGTGATCGCCTTAATGAGCGGTTCAAGCTTGCCAGCGGAGATCAGCTGCTTGCGTGCACGGAATAACGTGCGATCATATTTGGTTTTAACTGCACGCAGCAGCAGATTAATGTAACCAAATTTCGATATATCAAAAGTATGTCCTTGTGGACAAAACAAGCTTTTTCCAGACTTTAAATCCATTACTCCGTGACACACGGGACAACGAAGCAAATGAATCATATGAGAATTCAACACGTAGTACACCCCGTTCATTCATTTATCGTAGGAATGAAAAAGGCACAGAAAAATAAACCCCTGGCTTGTTATTTTTAAAAACGCCTGGGCTTACTTATAATCTGTACCTCTCATTAACGATAGCGAATGAATTGAATTAGCATACGTCGTTCTCCTTAAAATAGAAAAATGAGAACAGAAACCTCTGTTCTCATTTTATTTTAACGTGGCATGAAGCTGTAGTAAACCTTACGCCATGATTTTGCAAATATCATTCGTGAACGCGACGGGATCTTCTACCTGAAGACCTTCAATCAGCAGCGCCTGGTTGTACAGAACGCTGGTGTACACCGCGAATTTATCTTGATCATTCTCAAACGCCTGCTTCAATGCACTGAACACGTCATGATTCGCATTAATCTCCAGCACTTTGTCGGCTCTGACCTGCTGGCCGTCGGCATTCGGCATCGCATTCAGCACTTTCTCCATCTCGATGGTGATTTCACCGTCGGCGGATAGGCAGACCGGATGGGATTTGAGACGCTTGGAAGCCTTGACACTCTTCACTTTACCGCTCAAGAGCTCCTGCATTTTCTCAAACAATTCCTTGTTCTCGGATTCCTTCGCTTCTGCTTCCTCTTCGCTGCTATCTGCTTCAAATCCAAGATCGCCGCTTGATACGGAACGGAATTCTTTCTCCTGATAGTTCATCAGCATCTTAATGGCGAACTCATCCACATCGTCGGTGAAATAGAGAATTTCATAGCCTTTATCCGCCACGAGCTCGGTTTGCGGCAGACGTTCGATACGCTGTACGGACTCACCTGTTGCATAGTAAATATATTTCTGATCCTCCGGCATACGGGAGACGTATTCAGCCAGACTGACCAGCTTCTGCTCCTTGGATGAATAGAACAGCAGGAGATCCTGAAGATCGCCCTTGTTCATGCCATAATCGTTGTATACACCAAATTTAAGCTGTCTGCCAAACGATTCGTAGAATTTCTCATAATTCTCACGCTCATCCTTCATCATGGATTGCAGCGCAGATTTGATCTTGTTCTTGATGTTCTTCGCGATCAGCTTTAATTGACGATCATGTTGCAGCAGTTCGCGGGAAATGTTCAAGGACAGATCCTCGGAGTCGACCATCCCTTTGACAAAGCTGAAGTAATCCGGCAGCAAATCTCCGCATTTATCCATGATCAATACACCGTTGGAGTAGAGCTCAAGGCCTTTCTCATATTCCTTGGTGTAATAGTCGAACGGCGTTTTCTCTGGAATAAACAGAATGGCGTTGTACACAACAGCACCGTCAGCACTGATATGTACGTGCTTCAGCGGCTTGTCGAAGCCGTAGCGTTTCTCGAAATAGAAGTTCTCATAGTCTTCATCTGTCAGCTCACTCTTGTTCTTCCGCCAGATCGGAACCATGCTGTTTACGGTTTGCTCTTCGGTAACTTCCTCGAACTCGTTCTCCGCATCTTCCTTCGGCTTCTGCGTCTTCACGTCCATCTTGATCGGATAACGAATGAAGTCGGAATATTTCTTGATGATCGTTCTAAGACGATACTCCTCCAGGAATTCATCATAAGAATCCTCTTCCGTATTCTCTCTGATGTGAAGAATGATATCGGTGCCCACACTCTCCTTGTCAGCAGGATCGATCGTGTATCCATCTGCGCCCTGAGACTGCCATTTATAGGCCTGATCGCTGCCCCAAGCCTTCGTAATCACTGTAATCTCATCCGCAACCATGAACGCGGAATAGAAGCCGACCCCGAATTGACCGATAATGTTGTGGCCGTCCTTCAGTTCATTCTCGCTCTTGAACGCAAAAGATCCGCTGTTCGCGATGATCCCGAGGTTATTCTCCAGCTCCTCCTGCGTCATCCCGATTCCTGTATCAGAAATCGTAAGCGTGCGGTTTTCTTTATCTGCGATAATCTTAATGAAGTAATCCTCGTTATTGAATGTCAGCTGATCCTCGACCAATGCCTTATAGTACATCTTGTCGATCGCATCACTGGCGTTGGAGATAAGCTCTCTTAGAAAAATCTCTTTTTGCGTGTAAATAGAATTAACCATCATCTCCAGCAAGCGCTTGGATTCGGCCTTAAACTGCTTTGTTGCCATGATTAGTCTCCCTTCTATTCTATGAGCGTCCTTGCTCAAATTTTTAGCACTCTAAACCTTAGAGTGCTAACTCTTCTACTTATATATCATATTGGAAAAATTGATGTCAAGTTTGGATTTGAAATCAACCCAATCAGCTATAACTTCGATTAAAATAGGCTCGATCCTTCATGTAGGAGGTAAATTCATGTGAGCAATATTGAACTTGTCCTCATATATATTTTAGAAGGTGGAAACTTCATGACCTATAAACGAGTCGACTGCCGAAGGTAACAAGCCAGCTGCAAGTGAAGAAGATGCTCCTGATTATTAAAGGACATGCCTAATATCTCTTCAATCTTATGGATGCGCTGATACAGTGTGTTGATATGAATATGAAGCTCGCTCGCAGCTTGTGCCGCAGATCCACCACAGGCCATATAGGTAATCAGCGTTTCCTCAAGACCCCCGGCTTGCCCTTTGGCTGTTCTGAGCGGCTCAAACACCTCTGCTATAAAATCATTCAGATCCTCAGCAGGCTGCCGGATAAACAATCGATTTACTCCGATATCCATGTAACGTATCGTCCCCTGTGCACCACGAGTCTTCTGATAGGACAGCGCCTTATCCGCTTCCTGATAGCTCGTATTAATTGCATCCAATCCTGACCGCATTGAACCTAAGCCCCCGAACAGCTTTGTATTATTTTTGCTCTCCCATTTCGGCAAGGAGGTAATAAACTTCTCTTCAATTTCTCCAGGCCTATGGGCTTCCGATGGGACAAGCATGACGGTGATACGTCTTTCACTGCCAAATGCGATGGGCATGTTCCCCGAGGGCAGCTTCTCCCGCAAATAGGACACAAGCTGAAGTGAAAGAGTGCTGAGCATAACCGGACTTACCAGCTCCGTGAATTCAAGTAGACCAACGATAATTTGTGTACTGGGAGTAATACCGATCTCTGCAGATCTCACCCAGTATTCCTCCGAATCTTTGCTGAGCCTGAGGTCATTAAAGAATTGCTGTGTTCTTTTGAAATAAAATTCAGCGAGAGACTGCTTTCTCATCAGCTCAAGCGCGAGTACAGAGCTACCCTGCTCAAGTGCAACCAGCTGCAGCGGTGAGAGTCTTTCGTTCATACGGATAATGAGGTAGCCGAGGCATTGATTTGCGGAAGCAATGGGATATAGATACTGATTCATCTCCCCTTCTACTCCTGCAACAAAGGTCAAGTAATCAGAATGATTCAATGATCGATATAGTTCTCTCAGACTCTCAATGCTCCATTTACTTATCGCCTTTCCCCGCTTAGGAAACCATTCATTATCAATAAAGTCCACAAAGGTCAGCGGTATGCCGATAATACGCGTCAGCTCACTGACGATGGACACCACACCTTTATTTTGCAGCGATAGACGCATCAAAGAAGAATGGATCTCATCCCGTCTGACAAGTGTTTCGTTCTGTCTGCTTAAGTTGTCATACAGCCTCGCATTCGTCAGTGCAATAGATACCTGATCCGCGAAGCTCTGTAGAAGCCTCACATCCGATTCCGTAAACAGCGGTACATTTCCCCTTTGATATACAATGAGCACACATTCCGTTTGACCTTCAACCTTGATGGGAACGGAAATAATACCGCAAATATCTTCAAAATCATAAGCTGTATTCAAATGACGCCTATTTTCGAGCGTCATATTTCCGAAATCATCCTCCAGCATCAGCATATTGTTATACAATTTAGGTGTGCCTCTGCTGAATGTATGCCCAATGATTCCTTCTCCTGGCTTCAGCTTCATTTGAAGCATCCCCTCTCCAAGCCCCCCTGCTCTCGCTTTAACCGTCAAGGCATCGATTTCAGGATCATATTGCCACAGAACACCAATGCATTCATAAGGAATAACAGACAGCGCACTTACAAGAATCCGGCTGAGTAGTTCATTTAGATCGAGCAGCTGAGTCACATCCCGAATGCTGTTCATGACCTCATTGAGCGCCCGCTCATGCTTCGCAGCTACCGCTTCTGCATAATACGGATACAAGAGAGATGAAATCTCCACCAGTTGTTCTGCAGAAAAATCACATTTTGAAAACAGTCGGACAGCTATACACACGTTGTTGTTATATGGAAGAAAAGCTAACGTGACATTTTCTTTTTCCAGCCGATACTCCGGATGATGAAGGGGGGAATTGCGTCGGAATTCAGGAGCAGCTGTCTTCTTATCCCCAATCGAAGTAATCAACCGCCAATCCGACCAATTCCCACTCATCCAAACCTCATAATCCCAATTACCTAAACGTTGATGTAAGATTTCATGCAGCACTCCGTTCAATAGCTCCGCCCCCATGTCAATGTAGGTTTTCACATAATAATAGAGCTAATTATACAAAGATATACATTGTATTAAAACCCCTTCCTCCTGTAACTTTAATATAACAAACGCATACATATAACAATTGATGAGAAGGAAGGTAACACAATGTCGAAGGTCGTACAAAGCAAAAACTTTAAGTACATTGTTCTCACTCTTTTATTTCTCGGCTGGTGTCTAGGCAATCTCGATCGGTTTGTGATGAACTATGCCATTGTAGGGATCACACAAGATCTGGGTCTCAGCGCGTCCGCCCAAGGAATCATTCTGAGCAGTTTTTTCCTCGGCTACGCTATTATGCAAATACCGGGCGGGGCACTCGCTGACCGTTTTGGCTATCGGAAAGTCATTCTCGTCTCAGTCTTCGCCTGGTCCATCTTCACCATCTTGACCGGCTCAGCCTGGTCTCTGTTCTCTCTCATCTTCGTCCGTTTCCTGTTCGGGATTGGAGAAGGCAGCTTTTTTCCCTCTGGATCAAAGGCCATTGCAACTACATTCCCGATAAATCAAAGAAGCAGTGCAATGTCAATTATGCTCGCCTCCGGTGCAATTATGGGTGTTGTAACTCCGATCCTTACGAGTCAGGCGCTTGAAACAATCGGCTGGCGGACCCTGTTCTATATCATCGGTGCCGTAGGAATTCTCGTTACAATCCTTATGTTCTTCCTATTAAAAGAGCCGGCTCAGCCTCTGCAATCAGCGGCAGTTCCTGCGCCTAAAGAAAAGGTGCCATTTAAGATTGTTCTTAAAACCCCTATGATCTGGAACCTGTTTATCGGTTACTTCAGCATTTACGCCGTGAACTGGGGGCTGCAATCCTGGATGCCTACTTATATGGTCAATGTCAGAGGGCTTGATATGACGCAAATGGGTCTACTTTCTGCTATTCCGGCTGTCATCAGCATTTTCACCATGCTGCTCAGCGGCTATATACTTGACCGCATTCCCGCAGGTAAAGACCGGATTATTGCTTCCGTATTCGGCATTTTCGTGGCCCTTTTCCTGTACTTGATGAGTACTGCCGGCAGTATCGCCATGTTCATTACCCATCAAACTATCGTTACAGCACTCGCTGGTTTCATTTCAACACTCATTATTTCAAAGTCCCTTAAAACGATGCCGGAAACGGTTGTAGCAACTGCAAATGGATTCATCAATACCGGTGCTCAGCTTGCCGGCTTCCTTACGCCAATGCTTATAGGCTTCCTGGTTGAAGCTTCAGGCGGATCTTATACTGCAGCCTTCGTGATGCTGATCGCATTTGCTGTAATCTGCTCCGCTTCACTTATGCTGTCTCGCCGTTCAGACAAGATCAAACCAACCGATATTCAGCCCACCACTGTGTAAGTTGAATCATGCGGTTATGCTTCAATAACCAGCTTACAATAATCAATTACTGCCAATAGAGAGGTGTGTTCCTATGACAACAACGATCGATTTAAGCAAGTATGTATCTGACGCCATCGAAGGAAAAAGTGAGCTGTTCACTAATGCAAGCGACCAGGTATGGTCTTTTGCAGAAACCAGATTCGATGAATTCCAATCAGCCAAGCTTCTCATCGATGTTCTAGAAGCTGAAGATTTCTCTGTGGAGAAAGAAGTCGCTGGACTTGAAACCGGATTTATCGCCTCCTATGGGACAGGCAGCCCGGTCATCGCCTTGTTAGGTGAATATGATGCACTGGCTGATTTGAGCCAAAAGGCAGGGACTGCTGCGTATAGTCCTGTCACTGCTCGCGGAAATGGTCATGGATGCGGGCACAATCTGCTTGGCGTCGGGGCACTTGCAGCAGCTGTCGCTGTGAAAGATTACCTTAAGGATCATCCCGGTACAAGCGGAACGATCCGCTTCTACGGCTGTCCCGCCGAGGAAAGCGGCTATGGCAAAACCTATCTTGCCCGTGAAGGTTACTTCAAGGATGTGGATGCCGCACTCTCCTGGCATCCCCACTCCATGAACGCGGTTATGCATGGCAGCTCGAATGCTGTTATTCATGGCACTTTTACTTTCAAGGGGATCAGTGCCCATGCAGCTTCAGCCCCTCATCAAGGACGAAGCGCATTAGATGCTGTTGAGCTCATGAACATCGGGGCGAACTATATGCGCGAGCATATGATTGATCAGGCGAGATTGCACTACGCAATAACAAACTCAGGCGGGTTTGCACCGAATGTGGTACAGGCAGAGGCCGAAGTGACTTACCTGGTCCGTGCTCCTAAGACACATCAAGTACGCAGCCTGTTCGAACGGCTGATCAAAATTGCTGAGGGGGCTTCCCTCATGACCGAAACACAAATGGAATTTAAATATGAAGGTGCCTGTGCCAACCTCATTCCGAACAGTACGCTCGAAAAAGTGCTGCATAAGAATTTGACTCAATTGGGAGTCCCTGAATATGAAGAGGAAGAATATGCCTACGCCAAGGCTATTTATGAAACTTTGCCCCTTCAAAATAAACAGGAAGCAGAAGCTATGGTTGGTCCCCAGCTTGCAGGTGTGCTTACCGAGCGGCCGCTCCCTGGCTTTATCGCACCGTTCTCTGAAGATAAAGAAACGTTTATGAGCGGGTCAACTGATGTGGCTGATGTCAGCTGGAACGTACCGACCGCACAGTGTGTAACAACAACAATGGCGTTCGGAACCCCCCTTCATGCATGGCAGACAGTAGCGCAGGGTAAGAGCACTTATGCTCACAAAGGAATGCTGCTCGCGGCTAAAGCGATGGCGGCAACAGCGATTGAATCCATACTTGATCCAAGTATCGTCGCCGAAGCAAATAAGGAATTTAAAGAAAGATTGGGCGGCGAAGTGTACGACTGTCTTGTTCCACAAGATGTGCAGCCCCCAAAACGAGGAGCTTGATCGAATTGAGATTTAAAGACGTTTTTTCCATCATAGGTCCGGCCATGGTCGGACCGTCCAGCTCCCATACTGCGGGTGCGGCACGTATCGGACGTACAGCAAGACTACTGTTCGGAGAATGCCCGGCACATGCTGAGATCAAGATGTTCGGCTCGTTTGCGGCAACATACCGCGGGCACGGGACGGATACAGCTATCGTTGGAGGACTACTTGACATGAATACGGATGATCCAAGACTTCCTGATGCCTTTGTTCATGCAGAAGCGGCTGGAATGTACACTACCATTGGCCCCGGAACCGGACTCTATCCTCATCCCAATACAGCTGAGATTATCCTGACAAATAAAGGGGGAGACCGCCTGCTTAACTTGGTGGGCACTTCGATCGGAGGCGGGAATATCGAAATTGTTCGGATCAACGGCTATCACCTAAAGATGACGGGGCTGTATCCAACACTGATCCTTCGCCATATTGACGAGCCAGGCGTTATCGCCGTAGTTACCAGAATGCTGGTTGATGCCGGCATTAATATTGGTCATATGTCTGTCGATCGAAAAAACCGCCGCGGTGAAGCCATGATGGTCATGGAATGCGACGGTAAGATCAATTCACCCTTGGTTGAACGAATAAAGGCTTTACCTGAGATTCAGGAAGTCAATCTTCTCATCTTGTAAGCAAGTCCTATTTTTCTGTATCTCATGTATAAAGGAGTCTTACGCTTATGAACTTTCGAACATTAAAACAACTGGCAGAGCTCGCCGAATCCAGAGAGCTCTCCCTTGGCAGACTCATGCTGGAGGAACAATGTCTGGAATCAGGCGAGGACCAGGATGTCGTATTTGCTCAAATGAAGGAATACTACGAAATTATGAAAAAAGCGGTCCATCAGGGACTGCATACCGATACGACCTCTAAGAGCGGGCTAACGGGCGGAGATGCAAGAAAGATGCGAAGCTATCGCGACAACGGACAATCCATGCTCGGAGATCATGCCAGCTTGTCAATGACGTATGCCCTCGCGGTATCCGAGGTCAACGCTTCCATGGGACGGATCATTGCGACACCGACAGCCGGCTCCTGCGGCATTATTCCCGGTGTATTCATCAGCAGCCAGGAAAGGTTCGGGTGGACAGATGAGCAGATGGTTTATGGCCTGTTCGCTTCCGGCGCCATTGGTTATGTGATCGCAAATAACTCCTTTATCTCTGGAGCAGAAGGCGGTTGCCAGGCGGAAGTGGGATCCGCCATCGGTATGGCGGCAGGTGCCCTCGTCGATATTCAGGGTGGATCACCTGCTCAGGCCATTCATGCTGTAGGACTTGCCTTGAAAAATACGCTTGGCCTGATCTGCGATCCAGTGGCAGGCCTGGTCGAGATCCCATGTATCGTTCGCAACGGATTCGGCGCCATTACGGCACTCGGAGCAGCCGACATGGCACTGGCCGGGGTTCGAAGTGTCATCCCTTCGGACGAAGTGGTTCAGGTCATGCTCGAAGTAGGATCGGCCATGCCTGAATCGCTGCGGGAAACGGCTGGCGGCGGCTTGGCTCAGACCCCGACAGGTCGTAAGATAACAAGAGATTTGCAGCATAACCCATCTTAATTCTCACAGCTCAAGTATTAGTTTCTTGAATAATGAAGTGGATAATCAACAACCAAATGAATTTCCTTTGCAAAAAAGGCATCCTTCCAAGGTCCATAGACCCGAGAAGGATGCCTTTTGTTAATGATCTTTTACTAATGATATTCTCTTATAATCTTCCTGCTGCCTTCACCTTAACAAGCAGTGCATTCCCTGGCAGGTACGCCAGTGGAATATCCTCGGTAAAGACGATTTGGACGGTATCTCGGTCCGCTCCTGCCCGAACAGCCTGCTCTACCGCATGGCTGCGGGCATCCTCCATTACTTCATCATAGGTCAGTTCCTCGAGTGAATAGATGCGTTCGGTTTCTCCGCTCACTTCACCTAGTGCTGCACCAATTGCATTAGCCGCACCATAATAGGCTGGACGTATAATGCGGGCTACACCCTCAAGCTCCTCTGGCACCAATATACTTCCACCGCCGACCAGAATGACATCGACAGGCGCACTGCTCGATTTCATCCGATCAATAGCATCTTCTATATCGGTCTTTATGATTTCATCTGCTTGGAGACAAATTTCCTCGTCAATCCTCTCGATTTGAGCACCTTCCCAATGTGTCCTACCAAGCTTCACCACAACATCCGTCGCCGTCAACGTATCCCCTCCAAAGATGGTCCCTCGTTTAGTCAGCTCATAACCGACACTGTCAGGACCTACGGTAACAACGCCCCTACTCTCGCCATCACTCGAAGCCTGCGTACGAATAATTGTACCGCCCCCTATGCCGATGGATAGAATATCCGGCATACGGAAGTTGGTTCTTACACCACCCAGCGTTACAGCAGCAGAGGACTGCCGGGGAAAACCCTGGCTAAGAACACCGATGTCCGTTGTTGTGCCCCCAATATCCACGACAAGTGCGTCACTCAGTCCGGATAGATGTGCAGCTCCACGAATCGAGTTGGTTGGTCCGCACGCAATTGTCAAGATTGGATAACGCAGCGCATAATCACTGCGCATCAGAGTCCCGTCATTTTGACAGATATAAACGCCGGCTTGAATGCCGAAGCTCTCAAGCGCTGCTTCAAATCCCTGGACTACACCCGAAATGACGCCAAGAAGAGCGCCGTTCAATATTGAGGCATTCTCCCGTTCCAGGAGACCGATGCTGCCAATTTCATGGGAGAGGGTAACTACCATGTCCTCACCGAGCACTTCTCGAACAATCTCCGCAGCCCGTCTCTCCTGTGAAGTATTCACCGGAGAGAAGATACCACAAACGGCAACGGATGCTACCTCACCCTTCATTCGCTCACATAAATTTCGAATTTCCTCTTCATCCATATCAACGATGGTGCGTCCGTCATATTCATAACCCCCCTTGGCCATATAGGCATGATCGCCGATGACGGAAGCAAGTGTTTGATCCCATCCTGTCAGCGGAGGAATGGTCGTTGCCGCAGGTGCTCCAATCCGAATAAGTCCCACTTTGCCCAAATTTTTTCTTTCCACGATTGCATTCGTACAATGGGTCGTTCCCAGCATGGCAAACTTGATTAGTGCAGGGTTCACCGTGCTTTCTTCCAGCAGCTTACGCACGGCTTCAACTATACCCTCATTCACATCCTTCGTGGTATGCACCTTCACCGTATGAATCGTATTCAGCTTGGAATCAAGTAGTGCCGCATCTGTATTCGTACCCCCTACATCAATACCGATGCGATATGATTCCATACTGCTTAATTGGGATTCTCTATTCACAGTCATGCCTGATTCGCTCCTTTCTTCGCTGCCAGCTCTTCAATTGGCACAAAAGGAACGTCATAGCCAAAATACTTCGGTCCAACGGTATCAAGCCCCTTCGGTGTTCGCCACTTCGGATCACAAGGGAAGCCGACAGCTGTAATCCGGGCACCGTATTTCAGGTTCTCTGTAGTAATCGGCATGCCTGTGTCCTGATCCAATAGGGATATTAAATCGGGTGTCACCGCAAGAGAACGCTCTCCCTCCTTCGCCAGCAGGAACTCATTTTGGAAAAACAGCTTCATTGTCCGGCCTTTATGCTCGCCTGTACCTTCAAAGGTCGCTTCACCACGTGTGAAGCCGCCCTCCATCCGGCGGCGGATATCCGACGCCTTGCCATGGAACAAGGCATATCCATTCAGCTGCTTAAGCAGCGCTTCAATAGGGTGCTGCTTCTGCTCCTTCGATTCAAACAACGTTTTACCGATCTCGTATGCGAGGGATAACGTATGTGGAATGACACTTTTCTTCATCTGCGCACCGGTAGCTGGATAATCACAGATGGAGGCAGACCCGCCCATTTGAATCGTTACTGCACGCGCCATTCGTTCCTCCCATATACCATCAATCGCATGCATAAGCACGGCATTTCCCCGTTCATCCGCCATCGTAATCGGACTCGGGTCCATGCCATCGAGATAGAAGGTTACCATTTGCGATTCAGGAAAAGCCCGCCCCATCGCATCCGCATCAAGCACAGGGATGCCCCGCTCTGCTGCGGCAATGACGGGAATAAGTGAATTGCCTCCTCCAACCTCAATCGGCATAATAGCGGAAATCTTTCTGCCGAGCTCTTTTTCGATCAGATCTAATGGCTTACTCATCTGCTCCTGCGCCGGAATTTTCTCATTCATGACCGTTGGTGCACCTATCATGGAGAACGGTACTACAAGATCGTCGTCCCCGAGCTCATCGGGAGAGATTACTTTTACCGGCCCATATTTCTTTATGGCTCCTATAGCCATCAGTTTGCCGATATGCGGATCGCCACCGCCCCCTGTACCGAGGACCGCCGCACCTACCGCAATATATTCAATCGCTTCTTCTGTAAGCTCTGTTAGTCGATTCATTTCGTTTATGCTTGTCATGTTGTCATCCTTTCTTGCTGAATACCTTGGCAACCAGCCACTGCACTACAAAAGCGAACAGAAAGCCGTCTAGCGCAGGAACCTGCGTAAGCTGGAACAAACCGAGCCCGTCCGGCGCTGCCGTTGTCATGTATGCGAATAAGCTGGATACGGCCCATACAACGAGTGAACGTACTATCCAATTTTTGTTCTTATCCAGACCCTCAAACGTAAACTTCGATCTGTCCACGAGTAAATACTCCGCTGTGTAAATACCGCCGATCGGGGCAATCAGCATCGTAATAAAGGTCAGGAATGAGAGGAAGCTGTCATATATTCCAAATACCCCAAGCAAGGTTGCAACGAGACCTGCCACAATAGTGATGACTGATTTCGGCACCTTGGAGAATACGACCGAGAACCCAAGCGAAGCGGAATACAGATTGTTCGTGTTCGTTGTCCACTGTGCCAGTGTCAGTACAATGATGGCAGGAAGTCCAAGACCAATCGTAAGGAATATGCCTGTTAGATCGCTCGAATCCATAACTCTGGAGAGGAAGATAGCAATAATCGTCATAAAGCTGTTCCCTACAAAAAAACCGACAAATGCAGCCATAATGGCATGCTTCGGCGTTCTTGCCCAGCGGGCAATATCCGGTGAAAGCACGGTTCCCAGCATGAAAATACCGATAACGAGCGAGATCGCTGTGCCCATGGGTATCGGCTGTGTGCTGATTGGCTCCCAGATGGCAGCTGTTCCGTTTAAATGAAAAGCCATATACAAAGCAATAAATATAAAAATCACCAGCAGCGGCACAGACCATACGCTGAGCTTCTCAATCGCACGGTAACCCCAGATCGCCGTAGACATCATCAGCATGCCGCCGATAAAGGATAATAGGCCAAGCGACAGATCCACTCCCCACAGTTCACGAAAGGCAGTCTGCATGTTGCTGGCGAAGAACCCGGTCTGAACACCAAACCAGCCGAGTGAGGATATCCCCAAGGCTACGGATATGATCCGAGCTCCCCTGTTTCCAAAAAGAAACCGGCTTATCATTGCTGTTGAGAGTCCTGTTTTTGCTCCTACAT
The DNA here is from genome assembly GCF_000732325.1 of Paenibacillus sp. TCA20. GTDB lineage: Bacteria > Bacillota > Bacilli > Paenibacillales > Paenibacillaceae > Paenibacillus > Paenibacillus urinalis. The sequence continues at coordinate 236,209 of NZ_BBIW01000009.1, read as the reverse complement.
AAGCACATAACGCGCCGATAAGACCAAGAATCAAGGAACCAATAAAGGTTGCAGTCAGTGAGCTGGACAAATTCATTCCTGCCCCTAGCTCAGCACCAAGAAACATTGCAGACAGGTCGATTCCGATGGCAATCCATACGAAGGCCATGGTCAGCCATTTCTTGCGCAGATGCTGCGGTACGGGCTCCCGTTCAAAGTCTTCAATTACTTTCGCTTCGTTGCTGTTCTCAATTACGCTGTTCGCCTCATTCATGTCAAGATCCCCCTTGGTTGAACCGGCTCTTAAGTTGTCGTCACGTACTCTGCACTTCTCCAGAACACGTCAAAGGCATGTTCCAGTTTACGTTCAAAAACTTCTTTGGAGCCGTAATAGAAATACTGCATAGCAAGTCCGTCCATTAAAGTTAAGAAAGCATCCACCAGCGGCTGTATCTTCTGATCCGGAATGAGGTTCTCCTCCATACCCTGTACCATAATGCTCTCCAGTACCTGAGCTAGCAGCTGATCTGAGTCCGCAAATGCCTCTTCCACTTCCTGTTTGAGAAATAAAGGAGGAAATAGGAGTGTCCGAATCACGAATAGATTGGTTTCCGTGCTCTCTACGTAAAATTCATACTGTCTAGCAAGTACGTTACGAAGGGTGGTCTTGGCGTCCGCCCGTACCTTCGAAGTATGCAGTTCCTGAATAAACTGGTTATAAGCCTGCATAGCCTCCTTAAAGGCAGTGATGAACAGATCCTCTTTATTGGCATAAAAAGCATAGATGGCCGGTGTTTTCACTCCGACTGCCTTTGCAATCTCGGATAGTGCTGTTCCGTCGTAGCCCTTCTCTCCGAACAGCCTGATGGCGGTATCTCTTAACTTATTTCTGGTCGTCAACAATGTCACATCCTAGTTTTAATTAACGTTAATTAAGTGGATTATACGTCCTTATGTATAAAAATACAATCCATTTTTTGTTGGTATACAACAAAAAAGGACACGGGGATGTCGTGTCCTTGGTTCATCTTCTGCTCTTAAGCTTAGTATTCCTTAAGCGCAGCACTTCGATATTCGGATGGTGACATGCCGACCATCTTCTTGAAGACACGGCTGAAGTAATTCGGGTCCCTGTACCCGATCCTCTGGCTAATGTCCTTCAAGATATGGCGGGGATCACCAAGCAGCTCCCGAGCTTTGGCGATTCGGATTCCGGTCAAATAATCAATAAAGGTAATGCCGCATCTCTCATGAAAAATTTTACTGAAATAATGAGGATTCAGCCCCGCATAATCAGCAACTTCCTCAAGGGACAGCTCCGTGCTGTAGTGGTCAGCTATATATGACTTCGCTTTCTCGATACCGCATCTGTGTTCATCCGTATACCATGTGTCCACCGCATCCAGCACAAGATCCAATTGAAATAGAGCATACCGGCGTAAATCCTCGATGTCATTCATATCATGAAAACCACCAAGCTTAGGAAGAGATATCCCCTTCTCCTTCGCCTGGCTCCGCATTTGAGCAAATAGCTTGTTCAGATCATACTGAACCCTTGCCGTCTGATATCTTGTCAACTCAAGCAGCTCATTCATGTACTGGGAAAACATGCCCCTTGCTTCCTCCACCTTACCGCGATCCACCATAAGCAGCAGCTGCTGCTCACAAGCAAGTGGATAAGGGTTGGATTCTTCCGTCCCAGCGGGCAGATCCTCATAGAAACAGCTGCAAAAGGCACGGGGTTCACCAGAAGCGAGCACCGCCTCTTGATAAGATCTCATCCAGCCTTCTCTGCTGTGCTTCAGCGTCCCAATTCCAGCGGTCATCCCGCTGGAAGGAAACATACGCTGCGCTTCCTGCAGCAGGCTTCTCATGAGATGAACAGCTCTTGAGCGCACAGATAAACTGCTTCCCTTACTCATCCGTTCCGGAAATAGCAGCAGCGGAAGATACTGTCCAATGAAAGGTCCTGCATGACAGAATTCATATATCGATGTACGGTTACGTACCCATTGATGGATTGGAATACGCTCTGCCTGGCTCCTCTCCTGATCAACAGCGATCTTCAATACACACGCGTATCCAGCTGATTCCGAAAGTATGCCTGCTGCTTGCTGCCAACCGATCAGCTCGGCTCCAAGCGTGCGTGATTGACAGATGGAGGACACCCAGTCTGTTTCAAGCAGCGCCTGGGTCTGTTCCGCCTGATGCCTCAGCGCATTCATCTGTGAAAGCTTACGTCTCTCAGCCTCAATATCCTTCACCACCGCTTGAATCGAGCTTACAATTTGATCCTTCTTGCAGGGCTTCAGCAGATACTCCTTTACTCCATATTTCATCACACAACGTGCATACTCGAACTCATCAAAGGCCGAGACCATAATCACCTTCGTGTCAGGCAGAAGGTTATACAGTACCGATACAGCTTCGATTCCGTCAGTACCCGGCATTTTAATATCCATCGTCACCAGATCTGGCAGAAGCCTTTGTGCCATTTCGATGGCCGCTCTTCCGTTCTCCGCTTCGCCCACGACCTCGACATCGGGCAGATTCCTGTCCACGATCATTCTGAGAGCACTGCGTTCTATCTGTTCATCATCAACAATAAGCATTTTGAACATAGACGGACTTCTCCTCCTTCGCGCAAGGCAGCTTTAACCGTATAACCGTCCCCTGTCCCGGGGAGGATTCAATCTCCATGATGTCTTCCCGCTGATAATATAGCCGCAGACGTTTCAGCACATTCGTAAGACCAATACCACTAGATGACGGCGGTGAGGGCGGGCTCTCGGATCCATACAGCTCTTTCTTTCCTGCGCTATGCCCTGCTGCTGCTTCATCCGGAGGTGGCTCCGATGAGCCGAGCAGCTTCGATATCTGTTCTTCTCTCATACCGGCTCCGTTATCCCGAATCTCGACCATGATCAAGCCGCCGTGTCTATAAATATGCAGCGACAGCTCTCCTCCTTCCTCACAAGACTCTATTCCATGTACAAAGCTGTTTTCGATCAGCGGCTGGATGGTCAAGGAGGGCACCACATAGCTTAGGCAGGACTCATCAATCGTCTCCGAGAAGCGAATTCGCCCGCCGAATCTCATTTGTTGGATGTAAAAGTACTCCCTCACAATCGCAATCTCATCCCTCAGCACCACATCGTGATGCATTTTCTTCAGGTTATACCTCAGCAGTGTCGAAATAGAGTCCACCAAATCGCTGGTCTTCTCCGCCCCTTCCACGTACGCCATTTTGGACACCATATTGAGTGTATTGAACAAAAAATGCGGATTGATCTGATTTTGGAGGCTTCGGATCTCCATTTTTTTGACGAGCGCATCAAGCTCTGATTGCTGCTTCATTTCTGCCACAAGCTGACGAATATTCGCGCACATTCCATTAAACGTCTCCGCCAGAAACTGCAGTTCATCCCGGCTGTTCACCTTGATATCGCCGACCGCCAGATTCCCGCGTGAGATTTGCTTCGCAGCCGCAGACAATCGGCGTATGGGGTTCGTTATCCCTTCCGAGAACCAGAATGTAAACAGGGTGCATAATAGGGCGGCAGCCAAAAAAGCATACACGGCCATTTTTTGCAGATGCTCATTCTTCGCATTCATCATGTCATAGAAAGTCTGGTAATTAGACAGCTCGCTGTTGATCAGCTTCAGCGTCGTGTCCTGGATGAACCCGGCAGTCCGGTCCGTTTGTGTCATCCGTTCATAGTAAGCTGCCAGATCCGACCCTTGAGCCTGATCGATGGTCTGTCTGCCTTGCTCCAAGAAGCTCGTTATCATATTGCTGTAATTCTTCAAGAGCACATAATTCATGTCGTTCTCCATCTCCGCCAGCAGTGTTTCATTTAAGTATCCAAGCTCATATGCCTGTCTTTCATAACTCTCGAGCAGCTTGGGGTCAGAGGCTGAGCTTTGCACAAAAGTTTGGATTGAACCGTTAACCTGCTGCACCGTACGCTGATTGATCTCGTTAAGCAGAAAGAATCGTTTAAGTATTTGATCATATTGTGTAAGAGAATTGCTGTTATTCTGATATAAATACAAGGCGAGAGCAGATAAGAGGACGATCAGTACGGTGAAGAACAGCATCAGCTTTGTTTTGATGTGGATCATAAGCCTCCGTTCCCTCCCTTGTACATCAGCAGATCGTCCTTTCGAATAATGCGGGCATCCGTGTTATATACACTGACAATTCGCTTGCCGCCAAGATAGTCCAGCATCAGCTCCACGCCCTCCGCTCCCATTTGATACGGCTTCTGTACAATGGATGCCGTAACAATGCCCTGATCAATGAGCTCTAACGTTTCCGGAAGGTCATCAAATCCGAATACTCGAATATTCTTTTGCTCGCTGGCTTGGGAATCCGGACTTCTGTCACTAAGCATCTGAGCGATCCCCATCGCATCCAGGGCACTGGTACCGAAAAAAGTATCGAGCGCTTCATGCTCTCTGGACATCGTATAAGCTGCGGACGCGGAACCGATTCGGTCAATATTCGACTCCTTCATATCAAGAATGCGAATGCCCTCCTCACGTTTCACTGCATCCAGAAAGCCGCGCACACGCTCCTTCAGATTAGCCGCATGGAAGCTGCCGGTTACAATACCTACGTTTGCATTGCCAGCAGTATCCTGGATCAGCGCTTTTCCCGCCATAAACCCTGCCGCGTAATTGTCGGTTCCCACATACGCAAGACGTCGGCTATCGGGGGCATCGGAATCAATGGTGATGACAGGAATCCCCATCTCAATGGCTTGATCCACAATTGCAGCGAACTGCTCATCATCAAGTCCTTGCGTCAGAATACCATCGATCTTTGCGGCTACCGCCATTTCAATCAGCCGAATCTGCTCACTGACACTGGCTTCCACCGGACCGATATATTCGAGCGTGGCATGGTTTTGCTCCGCTGCGCTTCTTGCGCCATGCTCAATCAGGCGCCAATAGGGATTATCAAGCTCCTGTGATATGAGGACCAGATGAATCTCAGGGTTACGGGAATGCGGAATGGAAGACATGCCGGATTCATAATGAAGCGCTTTCATAAAATGAGTCAACGATATGGACACCGTCAGTAGAAGCAGCATGGCAATCAAAATATAATGCGGCCGCAGCCAAGGCTTGAACAAGCGGGAGCCCCCCTTAGCTTGATATGGGATCATAAATCTGAAAAAGCTCATATAGAGAGCCGTTTTCTTGCTTAATGCGGCTCCTTATGCTGAGCTTAATCATTTCCATCACAAATCGCAATCCTTGATTTATATGAATCAGCTATCCTTTAACAGAACCTGCGAGCAGTCCTCTAATAAAATATCTTCCAAGCAGTATATATACAATCAGTGTAGGTAATGCAGCAAGGACCGCTCCTGCCATCTGCACATTCCAATGGACAACCTGACTGCCGGACAAATTCTGCAGCGCCACCATGATCGGCTGCTGGCTCTGCGTCGTCAGTGTGACCGCAAACAGGAACTCATTCCAGATGTTCGTGAACTGCCAGATGCCAACGACGACAAAGCTCGTCACCGACAGAGGAAGAATAATATACCTGTAAATACCGAGGAACCCCGTCCCGTCGATCTGTGCCGATTCCATAATTTCATTCGGGATGCTCACATAGAAGTTGCGGAAGATGAGCGTTGATATAGGCAGACCATATATGACATGCACCAAAATGAGCCCCGGCAGTGTATTGTACAGCTGAATCTGCTGCATGAATTGAATGAGCGGAATCAGTATGCTCTGGTAAGGAATAAACATGCCGAACAGAATCAGCGTAAAGATCGTTTCCGAGCCTTTGAACCGCCATTTGGCGAATACATAACCGTTCAGCGACCCAAGAAGAGCGGACAATATCGTTGCCGGAATGACGAGCAGCATGCTGTTCCACAAATGCGGAGCCAGTCTTGCAAAAGCTTGGCTGTAGCCGGACAAGTCGACTCTTTTGGGAAGGGACCACATTTGATTCAGTGTAATGGCATCAATGGATTTGAAGCTGGTGACAAGTACGACATAGACCGGAACCAGAAACAGAACTGCAAACACAGCGAGCAGCGCATATACGAAAAAGCGGGAAAGTCTTCTCTGTGCCACGCTCTAATCCCCCTTTCGGCTGGAGATGAGGTAAGGTACGATGAGGAACGAGACGAACAGCAGCAGCAGAATGGCAATCGCAGACCCATTTCCGTAGAAGTTGCCACGGAATGTCGTTTCAAACATATACACGCCTGGCATATCGGTGACAAACATCGCTCCAGGGCCCGTCATCGAATAGACAAGGTCAAAGATCTTCAAGGAAATATGTCCAAGAATAATAACAGCACTAACGATAACAGGCTTCAACAGCGGCAATATAATGGAGGTAAAAATCTTGCGCTCTGTAGCTCCATCCACGCGTGCAGCTTCGAATAAATCCTCCCCGATAGCCCGAAGACCGGCGAGGAGCATCGCCATGGTATAACCCGCCATCTGCCAAACAGCCGCAATAATGACGGCAACCAATGCCACAGGGAAACCGAATTCAATCTGCCCCATTTTGAAAAAAGATATAATCTCTGTACTGACATACCATTTGGGAGGACTGGATACACCAAGATTTTGCAGCAAAATATTGATTCCCGAGGAAGGATTCAGCAGCCATTGCCAGACCACTCCGGTTACGATAAAGGAAACGGCCATCGGAAAAATGAAAATGTTGCGAAAAAAGCCTTCGCCTTTAATTTTCGAATTCACCAGCATCGCGAGCAGCAGCCCGATCGCCAAGCACGCGAAGATGAAGAACACAGTAAACATGATCGTATTGCGGATATCGGATTGAAACCGGAAATCCTGGAATAGAAAAGCGAAGTTCTTGAGTCCGGCAAAGGATAAATCCTTCACAAGACTGTTCCAGTTACTAAGTGATACATATCCCGTCCAGCTGATGAAACCGTATACAAAGATGCCGATTGCAATCAGAGAGGGCATGAGCAGCAAGATCGCCCATACGGTATCAGGTATTCTTTTTTTGCGAAGAGTCGATGGTGTTCCCATTGTTTTCGCTCCTTTCTATCCTGATTATAGAATCAGGGAGCTGACTGCAAAGCTGGACTATCTTCAGATGATCTGGACATTTATGAGCTTACGCAATTGGCCAGATCATACAGGTGGGTAACTCCATTTGAAAAAAACAGCCTCCCCGGATCATATGGCCCGGGAGGCTGCCTGGTGGTCAATTACAATCCTTGGGAGGCTGCCGACTTAAGCCCTTGTACTGCCTGCTCTACATCTCCACCGGTAACGAAAATATTGATGACCTGATTCGCCTGTGTCAGGAATCCTTCAGAAGCGGCAGATCCGTGCGCAAGACTTGGTGTAAGCGCACTGTTCTTGAAATCCTCTATCGTTTCCTTGCCGTACACGTCGTACTTCTCCACATCCGCATCAATGCGGGCAGGAATGGATCCTTTCTCCGGATTAAAGGCATCCTGTCCTTCCACAGAGCCCAGCACCTTCAGAAATTCCTTCACCGACTCGGGATCCTTCACTCCGGTTGGTAATCCGAACGTATCCGTGATCACCATGAAGCTGCCGTCTGTACCCGGTGTAGGCGCGTATCCAAAATCAACACCCACCTCAAGCTTCAGGTCGCCCGTGAAGTAACCCTTTGCCCAGTCACCCATCACGTTCATGGCTGCCTCTCCGCTCGATACGAGCTGGGAAGCATCCTGCCAGTTGCGAGCCGCGTGGTCTTCATTTACATATGTCAGCATTCTCTTGAAGGTTTCGAGTGCTTCCTTCACCTTCGGATCGTCAAAGCTGATGTCTCCTGTCCACAGCTGTCTGTAACCATCGGCACCGAGTGTACCGAGAAGCACCGTCTCAAATAAATGCGTTGCCGCCCAAGGCTCCTTGTCTCCAAGTGCCAGCGGTGTAATGCCTTTTCCCTTCAATGCATCCGCTGCTGCAAAGAACTCATCGAACGTTGTCGGCACTGTAAGTCCGTTATCATCGAACACTTTCTTGTTATACCACAGCACATTGCCCCGATGGATATTAACCGGTACAGACCAGATGCTGCCGTCACTGCTGACGAGATCGATCAAATCCTGAGGGAACTTATCGTTCCACCCTTCCGCTTCATACAGCTCATTCAGCGGCTCCATCTTGCCAGCCGCCACCCAGCCCGAATTGAGCTCTGAACCGCCGTGAACCTGAAATGTCCCCGGAGGATCTCCCCCTTGCATCCGGCTGGCCAGCACGGCCTTCGCATTCGTTCCTGCCCCGCCGGCAACAGCAGCATTAATAACCTCAATGCTCGGTTGTTTATCCTTAAATACTTGAATCAGTGCTTTGAGGCCTGCTTCTTCTCCGGCACCCGTCCACCAGCTGAATATTTCAACCTGCTTACTGTCCGTCGAAGCAGGCGGTGCCGTTCCTTCTCCTCCGGTGGCTTCGCCCCCGGCAGGCGCCGAGGTTGAACCCGAACTGCATGCGGATAAAGCCAGTGAACCTAGTAGTGTCAGCGTTAGCCATACTGGTGATTTCTTCACATCAACACTTCCTTTTCATTCCGTTTGGATGGATGGTTATACTTACACTCACTTGCTTGCACCTCAGATTATAAGCCCCAAAATGTAAGCGCTACACTGGATTATGTTCAGGTCATCTGGACTTTATTTAGGGGGATATCCTATCCTTGATCGCTCAATAGCTGCCACAGAAGGCAGGCCTACAATCTGCAGCCCAATTAATCGCTAAAAATAAAAAAAGAAGCTCCAGGCATGAGTTATCATGCATGAAGCTTCTCTAATTACGGATGAACGCTTTATATAGAGAACTAATTATGTTCTTTAAGCTGGATAGCATCTCACAACCTCTGAACAAGCCCCTCCTGCTTGACGGTCCAGCTGCCATCCTGAGGGAAGCCGGGAGCATCACCGTTAGGTCCGTCAATCCAGCCCGCCGCCATCAGGGCGACTGCTGCAAGGAGTCCTCCATTGCCCGGTAAATAGGCCAGCAGATCATCCCGCTGATAATTGTGCCCATTTTTCAAATACGTATTTTTCACCTGGTCCATGAGCAGCATGTCTACGGCGAAGTCACCTTCGCCCAGTCTCGCCGCCGTCATCGCTGCCGTTGGAAAATCCCATCCCCATGAAGTTTCCCACCGCCACGCTTCTCTTACTCGGTGCAGAGTAGAGAGCATAACCGACCGGTCGATCAGCTTGCCGGGCAGAACACCAAGCGCCGCCAGCATGGACGGGTGATCTATATTCGCTCTTCTATACGTATCCGTACATAGCTCATGCGCCTCATATACACCATTTACCGGCTTCGGTACTGATAAATGCTCCATGACATGACGCCACTTCGGCTCGTCTGGCAGCCCAAGTCTCTCTCGCCACAAGAGTGCAATCTCAAGACCATGCCGCCAATATTCCAGTTCATATACGGGATTCATCGTCTCGCTGCCCCGGTGGTTCTCTTGTGCCGGGATAACGGGCGGACCGAGCACATAACGCTGCCCAGGCTCATCCCACACCGCGAAGGAAGCCATAAATTCAGCAGTTTCCATCACAATCTCCTTGTACCGTTCAAGCACAGCCTCTCCCGGATTGGCCTGATAGCACAGATAGGCCAGATCAATCGGATGCGGCTGTTGCCAGATCAGCAGCGTCGCGACGCTGGACGGGCTCTGATCGCCTTCCGGACCCACCATCTTCGGCCATCGGGCACCGGTATACCCTTGTGACACTGCCAGTTCACGTGCCTTCGGCAGAATCTTATCGTACCAGGACAGGCTGCGCTCCAGCAGATGAATTCTTCCCCACTGGGCAAAGTGAGCCGCATGCCACCAGTGCATTTCGAGGTGGGGCTTACCAAACCAGCTGTTGTACATCAGCCCGGTCTCCTGCGGGGGAATGGTCCCTGCGGAATGCAGCGCAGTCTGATATTGGGACAAGATGATTCTGCGCTCCAGCTCGGCACCCCGCGGATCACGGCTGCCCGCGAGCTCAATAGCCCCGCCGCTCTTCCAGAACTGCTCCCAATGTACGCCAGAAGAAGATCGGATAGCCTCGGCGGAAGCCAGCTCCTTGACCTCATCGGCAGAAGGTGCATAACAGACCGTCAAATCGAGCTGCGATAAGGAGCTGTTCGGAACCAGGCGATAGGCATGCCGGCCGAGCTGGACAAGTTCGCCGTCAGTCCATGCGAGCTTCACTACATACTTGTCTTCGTCCATGATTCTCCGGATCTCAGCTCCATGCTGATCTGCATGATGCAGCTCGCTCTTATGCTCCTCTTTGATCTCCCAGTTCAGACCTATACTGCTGCCCCAGCCGCGGGACTGTGGGTGGGGAGCAGGAAACCGGACGGATACAAACAGCCTGCCTTGCTCGATGAGCTCTGACTCTACAGTCAACCCGATCTGATCCAGCCGGTCATGGCAGCTGGTGAGAACGGTAACAGGTACGCCCTCTACACAGAACCGGCTCTTGATGATTCCGGTCCACAAATCAAGCTCTTGTTCAATGTCGCCAAGGTCCTGGAGCCGAATACGGCTTCCTTCCGAGGATAGCAGTTCAAGTCCGATGACACCGAGCTGGACCCGATGCGGATTCTGTCTCAGCCAGTGGAATACCTCCTCCTGACCGGCAGCATCGGTAGCATATCCCACTTGGCGTCCGTGCGTTTCAAATGAAGTGAGCTTTACATCCTCGTACCGATACAGATCATGCCCGCCCGTACTGTGCCATCCCCAGTTGGACTGGGTTCCTAGCGGGAACGTATACTCTTCAGGGAAGCTTTGCATACCGGTAATATCTACGGTGTAGGCAAACTCCCCATTCCCTACAGACAGTGGTGATAGGGTCTCGGCCTGCCGCAGCACCGGATTATGCCGGGTGACAAGCGATTTGCGATCAATTTTTTGCATAAGGCTAGAAGTCCTCCTGGTATTTTTTTGATGCCCAGCATGTTTTTTCGAACCATTCAATGAGGCGGTGCCTTCTCGGATCATATTAAGCGGTAAGTACTGTGCTTATGGCGGACGGCCTCATTGAATGTGAACCTGGTTGCTCCGTTACTGCTGGTAGCTCTGCACCTTCTCATACCATTCCTGTGCCCGCTTCGTGACCTCTGCACCGCCAGAGCTGTTCCAGCGCTCCACGAACTCATCAAATTTCTCCAGCGGCCATTCACCGATTACGATCTTGGACAAATATTCCTGGAACAGCTTATGAGACTGAATATCCGGATACCCTTGGTATACAGACGAAGGTAATCCGTCTCCCGCAATACGGCGGGCATCCGCTGTTGCCACTTCAAAGATGTCCTTGACCATCTGAACCTGATCCTCCGGGAAGGTCTGTTCAATTCGAACATCCATGGTCTCCTTCGTATTGTAATTCAGCATACCCAGCCCAATCGGTGTATTGTCATCCGCAGGGAGCAGCTGTTTCTTGCCGTCTACCACTTCATGGTGCACGCCTTCAATACCGAAGCGAATAAAATCCTCGTTCGCCGGATCGTAGAAGAAGTCAAGCAGCTTCAGCGATGCCTCTGCCTTGTCCTCGGATACCTTCGGAATCATCCACTCCGGCTCGCCTACACTTTTTTGGGTGACATAGCCTTCGTATCCTTCCACGGTCGGGATCGGCATTCCTTTGACGACGGCTTCTGGGGCAAGCGTCTGGATCGCGGCCAGCCGATCCTTCAAGTTTCCAGGCAGATGATACCAGCTGCCAACCAGATTGTTGTTAATCTTCGCTGTCCAGATTTCGCCCTTGTTCAGGAAGGTCTCGTTATCCAGCAGCTTCTGTTCGTACAGATCACGTACAAAGACAATGGCATCCTTCATGTTCTGTGTAACACCTGCATACTGCAGCTTGCCGTCGTAAATATCCCATTCCGGCTTCCCTTCCCACATTGCCACACCGTACATGGCGAACAGATGATCCATCCAGGTTCCGAACTCCCTGCCTGTCGTTGGAATCTCATCAGCCTGACCATTGCCGTTAGGATCCTCGTTCAGGAAAGCCTTCAATACTTCCACGTATTCTTCCTGTGTTGTCGGCATTTCGAGCCCTACTGCATCCAGCCAGTCCTGCCGAATCATTGGCGCACGCTCTGGAATCATATAGATCTTGGGAACATAATAAATCTTACCGTCTGGTGAGGCTGAACGTACAATATCCCAGGCTTCCTGAGGAATGCGCTTCCATAAGTTCGGAGCATACTTCGGCAGCAAATCGTCGAGCGCAAGAGCGCCATTCTGCGAGATCAGCGTCTGCTCTACGCCACCCACCGGTCTCATAATATCCGGCAGATCACCGGAAGCGATCATCACGTTCATGCTTTCCACCGGATCACCGCCTGACGAGGTTGTCTGCAGATTATACTGCACTCCCGTCCTCTCTGCGATATACTGCACATGCGCATCATCCGGCGTTGGCAGCTTGCCCTTGCTCAGATGCGTCTTATAGACATCGACTACCACATAATCCGGATTGGTCGGCGCAGCTGAGCTGCCTGTATCCGTATTGCTGCTGCAGCCAGCCAGCACCGTCGTTATCCCTAGCGTCAATGCCAGAACAGACCAAGTCCATCCTTTATGAGTCCACTGATTACGATTCCACAAGTGAGATCTCCCCTTTTTCAATAGGTTATATGACCCGCGATTTACACCATTCGCATATTCAAAATCATGAATTCATCACATGCAGTGATTCCGCCGGATGGGCTAGCCCTTTAATGAACCCAGCATCGCTCCTTTGACAAAATATTTTTGCAGGAAGGGATATACCAGAATGATCGGCGTTGCCGCAAATATAATAGTGGCCGCCTTCAGTGTTGTAATGTTGTAATCGAAGCTGCCGAGCATATCTGTCACACTCAGCATTTCCGGCGATACAATATATTCCCTCAGCTTCACCTGAAGCGGATGGAGATTCGGATCTCGGATGAACAGAATGGCCCGCTGGAACGTGTTCCAATAACCTACAGCATAGAATAAGCTGACTGTTGCAAGTACGGGCTTCGATAACGGCAGGAAGATCTGGAACAATACTCTGAAATCATGGCAGCCGTCGATCTGTGCCGAGTCAGACAACTCAGCAGGTATACCCATGAAGAAGGTACGAATAATGACCATGTTGAACGTGCCGATCAGTCCTGGAATAATCAGTGCCCAGATGGAATCCAGCATCCCGAGCGATTTGACCGTCAGATAGAACGGGATGAGCGGTGCATTGAATATCATCGTGATCACAATGCCGAACATGACATGTCTCTTGATCATGAACTTCGGATGCGCCAGCGGATAGGCGGTGAGCACAGAGAATAAGACACTGAGCAGCGTACCCACCACCGTAATGAAGATCGTGACGGCAAACGAATTCCACAAATCCTGCCGATTCAGAATGTACTCCCACGCTCCGAATGTAAATTCGACCGGGAACAAGAATACTTTCTTTGAATCCGCCGCAATCGGCGAACTGAAGGACATGGCCAGCATTTGCACGAGCGGTGCGAGCATCGTAAATGCAGCCAACGTCAAGAAGGTGTAATTGACGACCTTGAACACTTTTTCTCCAAATGTATTTTTCATCACCACAACCCCTGCTCTGTTTTTCTCGCAAGCCGATTAAAGATATAGAGCAAAATAAACCCAATGACGGACTGGAACAGACCAATGGCTGTTGTCATGCTGTACTGCCCCTGAAGTACCCCTGCCCTATACACATAAGTCTCGATAATATCTCCCACCGAATACGTCATTGGTGTCAGCAGGTTAAATATTTGATCAAATCCAAGCTCCAGGAAATTACCGATATTCAGTAGGAACAGTACTGTAATGGTCGGCAGCAGAGACGGCAGCGTAATATAGATTGCCTGCTTCCATTTGCCGGCACCGTCGACGACGGCTGCTTCGTATAGATTTGGATTGATCGCTGTGAGAGCTGCAAGATAAATAATCGTTCCCCAGCCCACTTCCTTCCAAATTCCTGACAGAATGACGATCGTCCGGAAAGCCCCTTCCTGCTGCATAAATAGAACAGGCTCATACCCGAACCAGCCACGGATTACGTTCACAAGTCCTCCTGTGGCCAGCAGCTCGAATACAATGCCGCCTACAACGACCCAGGACAAGAAGTGCGGAAGATAAAAAATACTCTGATACGTGCGCTTCATGAATCTCCCTGCAACCTCATTGAACAGCAGCGCGAGAATAATCGGCGCCGGGAAGCTGAATACAAGCTGATAGAGCGCAATGAGCGCTGTATTGCGGAGCACGTTCCAGAAATCCGGATACGTAAAAATGAACTTGAAATTATCGAAGCCAACCCAGGGACTGCCCCATATCCCATTCATAATCTGATAATCCTGAAAGGTAATGATGCTGCCAGCTAACGGAACGTATTTAAATAAGATGTAATACACAATTCCCGGCAGGATCATGAGGTAGAGCATCCAGTACTTGCGGACATTATGCAGGTAAGGACGAATGGATCCTCGTTTCGGTGTGGAATGAGACACCTCCGGTTTCGCTGTGATGTCAGCCATGTGTATGTTCGCCCGCCTTTCTCTTCTATAGTCGTAATGCCACGAGGGACACCCTCAATGTACGACTGACGGGGCAAATCAGCAATTGACCATTCCGCCAAAATATGGACATAAAGAGAAAAATCCACCCTTCTGCAGTATTTGCTCATAGGGTGGAGCTTCGGTTCATCATGTTTTGATCAAACAGTATATTTTTTGTATTTCATATGCTCTCTGTATTTTCCGGGCGTAATATCCTTCAGCTTGCGGAATACACGGATGAAGCTGTTCTCATGCTGATAGCCGACCATTCTTGCAATCTCCGCCAGCTTGTAGTCGGTCTCGATCAGCAGCTCGCCCGCTTTTTCCACACGCAGCTTGGTAAAATAATCGTGAATCGTCTCTCCCGTCTCTTGCTTGAACAACTGGCTCGCCAGACTGACACTGATATGCACAGAGGAAGCAATCTCCTGTACCCCTACATTCCCGTCCAAATGCCGTGTCATAAAATCAATCATCTGCTGCACCATCACAGCTTCCCTGCTGACAGCAAGCGATGCAAAATGATCTGCCAGCCTGCTCGTGTATTCATAGAGAAGCTCCATCATATCCGGCAGATCAAGCGTATACAGCTGGCGAATCTGAATGACTTCCTCCGGATCGGCCCCTTCCTTGGACACTTCCAGCTTCATCAATCGCTGACGAATATGGGTGAGCATGCCCGTCACCTCCGAAGGATACCATCCTTCTGTCCTCATCTGTTCCTCCAGCTTGCTTAACATTCGAGTAGCCTGCTCCTTCGAGCCTGACTCTACCGCCTGGAGTAATGCCGAAACGATGGATTCATCCTCTACGGAATCGGTCCGCTCATGGGAGGCTACTTCTTCAAAGGTAATGACCGTCCCATACCCTTTATATAAACGGTAGCTTAGTGCATTCTCCGCTTCATAATACGCACGCTGCAGCTTCATGACGTTCTCCGCCTGATGGCTGATCCCGATCGACGCCTTGGTCTGCAGAATATCCTGCAGCATCGGAAGGATCTGGCTGAGCTCCGCTTCCATCGGCTCCTCCTTATCCACACTGGGCTGGAGTACTAGGGCCAGCTTATCCTTGCCTAGATCCACGCTGACACTGCGGTAAGATGGAGCAAGCAGCTCCTCTGCAATATTATTCATTGCATATTTATATAGAAACTGATCATTGTCACTCCATTTATCCGCCCATTCCGAATACCGATCAATGGATATCAGCACGACACGAAGCGGCCTGTTCGTCCATTCCTTGAAATATTGACTCCACCTTGCTTCCATCTCTCGCCGCCCGGACAAATTACCCATGAAAATATCCTGTACGAACTTCGATGAGGCTTCTGCCTTCGTATGACGGATCTGCTGAGACAGGTCTTCATGTGCCCGCAGCAGCCGGACGGTAATATTCTCAAGCTTGCCTAGATCGAGACTGTTCTCTTCACGTTCATAATTTTTGAGAAGGGAATGCAGCCGGCGAATGGGCTTGAAGGTCACCGCATGAAGCTGAATGATCAGCCAGGCTCCGAGCACCAGCATAATGAGGGAGACCAGCAGCACGACGCTGCGGATCTTCTTGGAATTTGCCAATATATCGTCCTGAGAAGCAATGGAAACATATCTCCAGTCGGTCAGAGGAGAAGGATTGTAGGTCAGCAGCAATGACTCCCCGTTCAGCTTAACATCATCGTATCTTTGATCTCTCAGCTGCTGTGTGTGCACATAGATATCGGAGGGTTCAGCATGGGCATCCCCGATCTGATACACCAGATTTCCTTCGCTGTCGAGAATATACTGGGCACTCTCGATCTTCGAAACGGCACTTGGTCTCATCTGCGCGAACAGCTCTGACTTATTGAAATTCAGAGCAAGTATGCCCTTCATCTCGCCTTGGACGACAATTTTTCGAAAATAGGTAATTTCGTTCGTTCCGTTCTTGCCGCTCCCGCCTGCTGCCGTTCTCGATTTGACAAGCATGGTCTTCTCCTCAAGCTCGCTCCCTACGCTCACCCAGTCGGAATCCGGAAATGTGCTGAACCGGGAGCTGTAGCCCATGGGATAAGATACAAAGCTCTCTTCATCTGCATTAAAAATGTATGCGCTTTCTATAATGGGTGAATTAATGACCACATATTTCAAATACTCAATGAGCTGCCGGATTTCCGTTTGCGTGATCTGCTCCCCCTTGGAGAGGTAGCCATATACACCCGAATGCAGTGCCATCTTGATGGCTGTGCTGTCCGTATCCTTGATATAATCCTCGATAAAATTCATCTTATCGCTGAGCAGCTGGTGATGCATCTCGCTCAGTTCACTTTGGAGCACCGACTTGGATGTGTAATAGGAAGTCAGGCTGACCGCAAGTATAATGACGAACACCGCAATGGTCAGCGCAAAAACAAGTCTCGTCTGAGTCGTTGAGAGTAATGCGCGGAGCGAGTTTGACACTTTGGACATCATTCGCCTTCCCCCATCCTTTATTCGCTTGGATATCCGTATCGTTTTAATTAACATTTTCTTTCCATATGTTATCACAACTTGTATGACTGGCGTTCACAAAAATTTAAATTTTTACCTATTTGAATCCATTTCATAATCCCTTTAGCTGCTTCAATCCAATCCACCTTTTTAATGATTTATGAAATGGATTCATTTGTGAAAAAGAAATAACCGGACTGTATAGCCCGGTTATTCGGTGAATTCATATCGTTGGCCCCTGCATACCTTCCGTTATTGGCTGTGGACTACCGATGATCTTGCCCGATCTGTACGACGCTCCTTCAAATATTCGAGCAGCCTTAAGGACTCGATTCCCGCCAGCAGCACAATACCGATGCCGTGGGTGTCATTCAGCAGCCAAGACAAACGCTCCTTGTAGTAATGCGGAGAGAAAGAGTATCCCGAGCCTCGGCATACGCCGTATACATTCCCTTCACGATCAATACAATGGCGTATAATGCCTTCGCAGCCACGGAAGACCGCATCGGCGTATAGGTGCTGAATTCCCTCTGGAAGCCAGCCATACCTTATCCCGCGGGAAAAAGCATAAATAAACATGGAAGAGCAGGACGTCTCGCTGTAGGATTCATGATCGGTCAGCACCTGATGCCACAAGCCCTGCTCATCCTGAACCGCAAGATAGCCCTCGCACAGCTCCCTGTAGAAATGCAGCAGCTCGTCATAATCCGAATGCGTCTTCGGAAGAACAGCCAGCAGCTCCGTTAGAGAAAATAATACCCAGCCATTCCCCCGTCCCCAGGGCACAGTACAGCCTTTATCAAAATTCAAATTGTACACATGATGCATCATTTTCTGCTCAGGCATATACAATCTTTTCTTATACAGCAGAAACTGGGCAGCGGCATCATCCAAATACCGGGTCTCGCCGGTAAGCTTATAATACTGGCTAAGAAACGGGGTGCTCATGTACAGGTCATCGCACCATATCGTATTAACCATCAGCTCGCTGAAGCTGCGGTAGCGATATAACGTTCCATCAGGCAGTCGATCCTGCTCACGTGTAATATAGTCCGCAATACGATGCGCTGCCTCCTCGGCTCCTCTCAGTTTCTTCAGCTCATGAGCTCTGAGCATGGTGGCGCCGAAGGAACCACAGTCATCCAGACTATCAATCAGCGCAAGCTGATGGTTTATCCCTGGGGCACCATGCCGCTTGCTATCCCACATGACCAGCTCATCCAGAGACGTACACTGTTCAATATGATCCTCAGCATATTCAATATAATCCGGGCGGGACAGCTCTCTTCCCGTCTCCAGAATGCCATACAGCGTCACACCTAGAGGATAATTCCATTTACCATATAAGCGGGATTCCAGATAAGGGCGAATCCGAGCGGCCGGCTGGTCAGCTCTGTAATAAGTCCGTTCTTCTCCCTCTCCAAATAGGCGGTCCATATGAGGAACGTCTCGCGGCGGAGGCACATGATCCTTAGAAAAAGGACCCAGATACAGCCAGTGCCCTGTTAAGCCTTCAACGGGGTATGGCTTGGCCCAGGTTAGAGCTTCGCCTGTTTCATCTTCGGTCAGTACTTCCAGATCAAAGCCCCAGGCTTTACGGGTACGCGCTGACACAATGACAATATCATGTACACCGTAGTCCAGCTCCTTCTCCACCTCGAAGTAGCCCTGCTCCTGATCACTGGTGTACAACAAATTCCCGTCCACATATAGCTTGAATGTTCCTTCGTGCAGCCCTTTCCATGTCACTTTCCGTTCGCTTGCGGTGCTCCGGTGATCCAGCTTGGACCATGCCAGCGCAACGGCCCCAAAGGGACATCGTACTCCATATCCATCGGATGTGACTACTGTTTCGGCACTTGCATTGGTGCGGGCATTGGCTCTGTCATTTTCATCTTCAATCACGTTCGCATCCACACTTACGCTGGCATCGGCCTTGGCATTGGCGTTAACCGTCGCTTTCTCTCCAATCCCTGTCCCTGGATCAAACACTCTTGCGAAGGCACCAAGCTGCTGCTCCTCCTCGCTCCATTCCCTTCGGGGATACCAAGTCATATCTGTAGCTTCCTCTGATGCCGATATTTCCGTCACAAAAACACGTGCCAGCTTGGAGTCGATCTCATGAGAGACCACCTCCTTGGCATTGCCTGGTATCCAGCGTGTATGCTGAGGTTCGCTGTACACCCAGCCTTCCTGCCCATCACGCTCCATGGTTGGAGCAAGAAAATGGACGGGCGCGCCTTTAACAGAACCTGTGCCGAAGCTGGCACCGCAGCCAGTGGGTGTTTTCTCAAACTCCAGAACAAAGAAGTTCCAGCCCTTACGCAGCTTGCCGCGTAGTCCAGCCTTGCTCTCCGGCATCACATCCTCGCGATGATTCGATTCAAATGCCAGCAGTCCGTTGATAAACACCCGTGTATGGCTGTAACAGCTGATCCGATAAGCCTGTGTCGTTTCCTCATCAGCCCAAATTTTGGCCCAGGCATAGACGAACTGTCCATCCTGCAGCTGAGGAAGCTTTACCATAAGATTCATATCGTAACGGTATTCGTTATCTCTAATAAAGCCTTCCACATTCAGCACCCGGTACGTTGGCAGGGTCTTCGGATTCGCACCGATGTATCGGTTTACAACGGCTCTAAGTACATCCTCTGTTCTGTCCAGTGAAGCTCCAAAAGAACGTTCTTTGTTTACATATGGCATCGCCTGCAGCGCCTCCTAACGACGAAATGATATGGTTAGAATAAATTCCAGTCCATGGGCAGAACAATGGCGCAAATCTCCAAACCGTATCCCAAAGCATCACATTCCTGCAAAAACGATTCGGTTTGTTCTGTGTACATTTGGTTGATTGAACCCTGAACATTGTAGAGCCAGCAGAATGAGCATATGTCTCCTGTAAAGAGGGTAAGCAGCTCAAAAAATGATATATGTTAATGGATAATTTTGTGATACAATGCGGAGAAGCTTTAATACATTAAACTCATTTTACGAGAAAAAAGGAGAAATTACCGTGTCCATTACTGATGTTATTGATGCACAGCTAACCGCGTACAATGCGCGAAATATTGAAGATCTGCTCGCTACCTATCACGAGGACTGCGTCATTGAAGATGCTGTCGGCAACATTCAGAACTCTGGCAAAGAAGAAATCCGCGAGCGCTATACGGCTTTGTTCGAGATCAGCCCTGAGCTGAACGCAACCATTACGAACCGCATTGTGCACAATAACTATGTCATTGACCATGAATCCGTCACAGGACATCGCGGCAGAACAGACATACTGCTGGCTGTGCCAGTGTATCGTGTCGAGAATGGTCTGATTACACACGTAAGATTCATTGGATAATGAGGCAATATCCAGGGATTCCAATTCGGAGTTATCCTATACAATAGAAGGTCTGTACCTCATAAATTGAGGACAGGCCTTTTTTTATGAAGTTTTATTTCCTATCTGATGTCATTGGCTTCACTCTATTGTCATTGCAACAAACGTAGCAAACGCTTCTGCTTCTTCAAGAAAAGGAATATGATTACTATGCTCAAGCCATATCGCAACAATAGGAGTAGTATTGAAACTAGTTTCGTTTGATATAATGCTAGTAAGAAGAAGAGGGAAGGAACAATGCTCATGTTTAATCAAATTGATGCTCTTCGAACAGAAGTGGACAAGAAACGTCCCATCGACCCAAAGCTGATGAGTACCATCGCTCAGAAATTTCGTGAAGAGTGGACTTATCATACGAATGCAATTGAAGGAAATACTTTTACTTATCGTGAAACAGCATTCTTCTTAAGAGAAGGACTGACGGTCAAGGGGAAATCTTTAAGAGAGCATCTTGAAATAATAAACCATGCGGAAGCAATTGATTATCTTCACGAAGCCATTCAACAGAGAGATTTAACAGAGCGGATTATTAAAGATTTTCATGCCATTCTTTTTCAGGGAGTGAGAGATATTGACTTTTCTCCTGGTGACTACAAAAAGATGGATAATCATGTGCTCACGATTTCGGGGAATATCCATCAATATGTTCCTGCAGTCCAAGTACCTTATGAAATGGAACGCCTAATACAATGGTACACCGAAAATTCAGACATGCATCCCGTGAAGCTTGCATCATTACTTCATCATAAGCTCACAGCGATCCATCCATTTACAGATGGTAACGGGAGAGTCAGTCGGCTTGCGATGAACTTTGTGTTGCTAAAGCATGGTTATCCTCCTGCCATCATTCGTAATGAAAAGCGCCAAGATTATTACTCCGCACTGGAGCAGGCAGATAACGGGGAACTAGAACCCTTAATTGATCTCATCTCTGCTGAAGTTAAGTCTAATCTAGAACTAATGCTATCTGTCACTTAAACCTCACTTATACCATCTAGCAAAGGAGCGATACTTATGAAATATACATACCTCGGACGCAGTGGCATGCAAGTTTCTCTTCTCGGTCTTGGCACCAACTCCTTCGGCAAAAGAGCGGATGAACAGACTTCAGCCCGCATTCTGCATCATGCGATCGACAGCGGAATTAACTTTATTGATACCGCCAATATTTACGCCGGAACGGAATCCGAGCGCATAATCGGACAAGCACTAAAAGGCAGAAGAGACCAGGTTGTGCTCACGACCAAGGCCGGACTCGTCGCAAGAAGCGATTCCCCGAATGGACGCGGCTCTTCCCGTTATCATCTGCAGCAGGAGCTGGAGAACAGCCTGAAGCGGCTGCAAACGGACTATGTGGATCTGTATCAGATTCATACCTTCGATCCGAATACACCGCTGGAAGAAACACTTCGTACGCTGGATGACATGGTGCGGGCAGGCAAGGTGCGCTATATCGGTGCCTCCAACTATGCAGCTTGGGAGCTGATGAAGGCACTTGGCATCAGTGATCTGAGAGGATATGAGCGTTTTGTCTCCAATCAGGTCAGCTATTCGCTGGCAGACCGAACGCCGGAGCGTGAGCTCGTGCCCATGTGCCTGGACCAAGGCGTCGGCATCATTCCTTATTTCCCACTAGCTGGCGGCATTCTCACTGGAAAATATACAGAGAAGTCTTCTGCTCCCGCCGGCTCCCGGGCAGAGACAGATCCGAATTTTCAGCGATTCTTGGAGGATCATAATGTAACACTCGGACAGCAGGTGGCTGATCTTGCAGCGGAGACCGGACATGCTCCGAGTGCATTATCCATCGCCTGGCTCATGAACCGGCCTGCCGTATCTACCGTTATCGTTGGAGCAACTCGTACCGAGCAGCTGGATGACAACTTAAGAAGTCTCGACATCGAGATCAATACCGAGCTTGCCGAGAAGCTGGGTGAGATCAGCGACCGATTTATATATTCGAAACCTTTTGCTACCTACCGCATAGAATAATACAAAGGCTGGACCTTAAGCTTTACGCCCCCCGTAAGCTCATTGTCCAGCCTTCCTCATGTCTGTTTACTCCATCGTCTCACCGCTTGCAGCTTCAATAATGCTCCGCTTCACTCTCCACGTTCTGATTCCATACCTCCGAGCTGACGATATTCATGCGGAGATACGCCCTCCAGTTCCTTAAATACACGGGAGAACTGTTTGCTGTTCTCAAAGCCCACTGCGAGACTAATCTCCGCCATTTTCATGGTAGACTTGTTAAGCAGCAGCTCCTTGGCCCGCTGGATACGTACCTTTTTGAGATAGGATACAAAGTTGTCTCCCGTATACGCCTTGAACGCCTCGCTGAAATACGAATAATTAAGCGATACATGATTGCTGACCATTGCCATATTCAGAGGACGCTCGTAATGCTCCTGTATATAACGGACCGCCTCTTTCATATCCGCATGCTCACTATGCGCCAGCCGGATTCGGGACACATAATCATTTACGCTGACAAGCAGGTATTCCAGCTTTCTGTAATACTCGTTAAAGCTCTGAAAATTGTTCAGGCTGCCGACCAGCCTATACATCTTCAGCACTTCCACCGAAGACTCCCCGTATTTCCTAAACACCTCATCGAACACATTCTCATTGATCAGTCCGCTTACCTTCTCCAGATAAGTCATATCCATCTGCTTCAGATGATCCAGCTCAAAAATGGAGGCGAGCAGCTTCTTCATCTCATCCACCCGATCCGTCCCCAGCATATTTCCGAGCTTCCGCAGGCTTCCATACGGCAGTGGATAATTCATCCGATTCGTAAGTGCTGCATCGTATTCAATATAATAAGCGCTTGGATGCAAGAAGGTATATCTCAGCGCAGCCTGTGCCTCAAGATATTGCTCCCGAACCTGTGCCAGATCGTTCTGCTCCGTGCTGATTCCGATACGGAAGCCGTTCCATCCCTTCTCTTCTGCCTGTCTTGCCAGCTCCTGATACCAGTCTGAGGTATTTCCTGCGAGAATAAGCCTTCCCTCTATATCCGTGAGGACAAGCTCTGCCCGAACATCCATCGAATGACTAAGCCGTTCGACCAGACGCTGAATTTCCCCTGTAGGCATGACAGACCCATCCACATATCTGCACAGCACCATCGCGACAGCATAAGAGCTTGCTGGTAAAATACGAGCTGCCTGCTGCAGTTCTTCTTCCATCACGGGCCCTCTGCCAAATAGAAGCTGACGCAGCCGATTCTTGCGCTGCTCCATTTGCAGCTCATGTTTTTCCTGAGTTCGTTCCAGATTCGCGGCTTCTAATTCGCTCAATTCCTTATCTACGCGATTCAGCATATCGAACAGCTCCGTTCTCTGAATCGGCTTCAGCAAATAATCCTTTACCTTGTACCGGATCGCCGTCTTCGCATATTCAAAATCATCATAGCCGCTCAGCAGCACGACGGCCGGCTTTCTTCCTCCCGTCTCACGATCCAGCTCCTCCAGCAGCCGGATGCCATCAAGTACAGGCATACGAATATCGGTTAATATCAGATCTGCACGGGCTGCACGGTTCAGCTCAAGCGCCATTTGTCCATTCGAGGCCAGTTCAATATGATAGGCTGATGGATATTCCCGCTCTATCATCGTTTTAAGTCCCAGGCGAATATTTTTCTCATCATCCACGATTATGAGTTTCCTCACCTTCATCTCCCCCTGTCATGACCACTGTTGGCAAAGTAATGGTAACGATCGTACCGACCCCCTGTGTACTATGGATCATCAGACCGTATTGTGCTCCAAAAAAAAGCTGAATCCGCTGATGTACATTCATCAGCCCAATCCCAGCAGATGGATTCGATCGGCTGACCTCATTCGCTGCACTCGAAGCAGGTACGGTTTCTGAATTCACCTTCTCGGAGCTTGAGCTGTGGAGCTGATTCCTTAGCAGCTTCAGATCTTCCTCCGCCATGCCCGATCCGTTATCCTGGATCCAGATTCGGCATTTGCCGCGGACCGCCTCTGCCCGGATAATAATCGTCTTATCCTTGGATCCGCCCTCCTCGGCTTCCTCATACCAGCCATGCTTGACGCTGTTCTCCACAATGGGCTGAAGCGACATCTTCAGCACTTCGGTTTCCAGCATCGCGTTCGGCACATCGACACTCAGCGTAATCGGTGTATCAAACCGGATATTCATGACTTCAATATAATTTCGGATATGCCTCAGCTCATCTCTCAGCTTCACATAATCCCCTGACCATTTGAAGTTATACCGCATCATCCCTCCAAGTGAGGTAAGCGAATCCGCGATTGCCCGCTGATCCTCCATCTCGGCCAGCATTCGGATATTCTCCAGTGTATTGTACAGAAAATGAGAGTCAATCTGATTATGCAGTGTTCTGAGTTCGGCTTCCTTGGACATCGCTTCCTTACGGACAGCCACAGCGACCAGCTCGTTAATCTTGTTCATCAGCTTATTGAAATGAAAGGCCAGCTCGCCAATCTCCCCGCCGCCCCGGATAACGACTCCCGTATACAGCTCTCCGCGACGCGCCATTTTCATCGCATCTGTGAGTCTGACGAGATTTTTCAGAATGAAGGAGTTGAGCACATAAGCAATAATTGTAAAAATAATAATGAACAAAATATTAATCCCGATCGTCGTGTTACGGATCTTGGAAATTTGCGCCAGCACATCTTCCATGGACAGTACATTTAGCAAATGGGCATTCAAACCCTCTAGCGGGACGCTCAGAAATATATAGGATTTGCCCGCCTCCTTGTATTCCATCTGCCAAGGCTCACCATCAGACAACGCTTGGAATTTAGCCTGAATGGCCTGCTCCATCATGGGAGCATCGCTGAGCAGTGACTGTTTCGCGCGAGAGAAGATCTCTCCTTCTTCATCAATCAGAAACAGCTGGGACTGCTCATCCTGGACCGTAAAGGTTCGGGGTGAGAATTCCGAGAGCAGCATATCTACCTGAATAATGCCGGAATGTTCTCCACTAATGACACTGATCTCACGCAGCAAAGATACCTTGGGCTCCTGCTCTACCGTTCGTTTAATAAGATCGAGGTCGGTGTTCTGAAATGACCACATCTGCAGATCACCAAGACCATACGTATCCTCGTACCAGATCTCATCCTTGATTCGTCGTTCATTAAAAATAATCGGCCATATTTCATAGGCATATGGATTGTCCGTGAACAGATGCAAATGCTCAATGTTCGGATTGTTGAACTGGATTCTTGTCAGATTAACAAAAGCGCTCATATTAAAATCGACCAGTTCTCCCAGAGGAGGCTCTGTCTTCCTCGTCAAATAATTCAGCACCTCTTTGTCCGAAACAGCAAGCTGCGCCGAACGCTCCATGGACTCAATCTGGTTCATGATATGCAGCTTCTCCATATCGAGAATATAGGCACTCTTGTCTACCGCATCCTTCATATAAGTCTCATTAATCGCACGAAAAGAAACGATGGATACGAGCAGACTTGGCACCAATATTATGGCAATATACGCTGCAATCAGACGACTCTGCAGGGATCTGTGCTCCCACCAGGAGACAAAGCTCTGCACCAGATTGGTTCCTCTTCTCATCACAATAAACCCATCCCATTTCTGCATGTATTTGCGGGTAAAAGCTCGAAAAACCCGCAGTCTGCGGGTCATTCGAACCTTAACATTTCATTTCATTACATGATCAGCCTATTTCAGAAATTCAGCCAGCTTCGAAACGTTCTCCTCGTATTTCTTCTGCTGGAAGGCCTGAACCTCTGCAAGTCCTTCCTTCTCACGCTTCTCTTGATATTCCGTCCAGACGGAATCAAACTCCGCTTCGGATTCTGACATCAGCAGCTTCGGCAGCGTCTTGCCCCACAGCTGAGCAAGCTTCGTATTAATAATTCCTTCCGGCGAGTTCCCTGTCGGATTGAGTAATTCAAATTCGGAAGCGCTTACTGTTTTGCCCTTGGTCCAATCCTCCATTTGCTTGAACGGCTCAACTGACGGCGGAGTCCACTGTGCAGTAATATTCGTGTTCATCAGCATCCAGAAGGTAAATGAAGCACCGTACTCTTTGTCGAAGGCGGAACGATCCTTATTCAGCAGTTCTAAGGCTTCCGGCTTAAACTGATCCTTGCCGTCAATCGTGTCATAGGTGACACCTTTCTCACCTAGGTAGAGGTCCTTGTTGCCTTCTTCACTGTTCAGGTAGCTCAGGAAGCGGATCGCACGTGCCTTATCCTTCACATTCTTGGAGATCAGTGTCACCGTCCAGCCTGAAATTCCCGGTCCATCCAGCGTTGGTGTATCCAAGTTGGTGTTTGATGGTCCATCTACAGCGATGTATACGGAATTCGGATCATTTGCATACAGCGTATTTTGCTGAGCAGCAAGGTCACTGCGCTGATAAATCATGGCAAAGTATCTGCCTTGCGCAATTTTCTCTTCCATTTGTGGACGTTTATCGATGAAGATATCCTTGGATAACAATCCTTTTTCATTTGCAGTACGCAAGGTCTTCAGCCATCTCACATACTCGGGATCCGTTGCACGGTCGTAGAGCTTGCCGTCCTTCTCCTTCGGAATTGCGAGCAGGTTCTGAATATATCCTTCAAGCGAGTAGTTGCCGTTCTCCGTAAATTCATGCATACCCAGTGGAATGAGCGGCTGACCATTCACATCAGGGAACTTCTCTTTGGCCGCCTCAAGTGCGGCAAGGAAGCCTTCCGGTGTTCGCATATCCGGGCTGCCGATCGCTTCATACATATCTTTTCTTACGAGAAATACTTGGTTTGAAATATAGGTGTCAGCATACTGCTCATAATCCTTCGGTGAGGAAGAAGCATTCGGATAAGCATATACTTTACCGTCCGGCTGTGTGTACCAGGACAGCTTCGCTGCATCCGATGCAGTAAAGAAGTATGGATCATATTCTTCAGCGAGCTCATTCAGCGGAAGCACCAGACCTCCGTCGATCATCTTCTGAACGGCATCTTCACCTTTATCGAGCGTAATGAAATCCGGGAGTTTACCGGATGCTATTAAAGTATTCATTTTTTCGCTTTCATTTCCTGCCGGTACGATAAAATTAAGACTGACGCCTGTTTTTTCTGTAATATATTTTGTTGTAGGATCTACACCCCACTGGTTTGGAAACCAGGAGAAATTCAAGTACCAATCGAATGTAATCGGTGAAGTATCCACTTTCCAGCCCGGATCATCCTTCGTCAGCTGAACCGCTGGCGTCTCTGTGTCCGGTGTCTCTGTATCGGTCTCTTCTGCTCCTCCCGAGGAAGAACATGCCGTGGTAAAGATAAGTACGAGTGAAGCCAGCAGAATCAGAACTCTTTTCAAGCCCCATGTTTGGTTCATGCATTTAACCCCTTTTCGGCTTATTTGTATACCGTTCCTATACGATGTCGTACACTTAACCTTTGATGGATCCGATCATCATCCCCTTTACGAAGTACTTTTGCAGAAATGGATATACGAACACAATCGGAAGCGTCGTGACGACCATGGTCGCCAGTTTAATCGACTGTGAAGTCACCGTCTTGGTCGCTGCCGTTCCCTGCACAGCCGCTACCATCTGATTGGAGCTCGACTGGGCAACGACGCGGTACAGATAAGTCTGTATCGGCTGCAGGTCGGTATTGTTGATATAGATCATTCCGGTAAAATAGTCATTCCACTGATAAACACCATGGAAGAGAGAAATGGTCGCAATGACAGGCAGGGATACCGGGAGCACAATTCTCAGGAAGATCGACCAGTCGTTGGCACCATCAATACGTGCAGCTTCCTCCAGTCCTTCGGGAATTTCCCTGAAGAAGGTCATAAAGATGATGAGGTCGAAGAAGCTGAACATAACGGGAATGATGTAGACGAGAAAATTGTCCAGCAAATGCAAATCCCGAATGAGCAGGAAGGTCGGAATGAGTCCTCCCCCGAAGAATAAAGTGACGGTTCCCATCAGAATGTACAGCTTGCCTCCGATCAAATCCTTGCGAGAGAAGGCGTAAGCCACCATGGCGGTAAAAAAGACGTGCACTGCGGTACCAACCACTGTCTTTGCAACGGTAATCCCCATTGCTGTCATAATGCCAGGGCTGTCAAACACGGCCTTGAAATTATCGAGACTGAATTCACGAGGCCACCAGTAAATCCCGCCGCGCATGGCATCCGTTCCATCGTTAAAGGCATTTACAAGAACATACCAGATGGGATACATCGTCAGAAAACAAACAATGAGCATAATCAGGGTATTCAATGTATCAAAAGCGAACTCCCCTTTGGTTCTGCGATTAAGCGTCCACAAGGCTATAGACCCTCCTTTCTCCTAATAAAGGGATGTTCCGTTAATCTTCTTCGATACCTTGTTAGCAAGCAGCAGGAGAATAAGCGCGATGACCGATTTGATCAAGCCAACTGCCGTCGAATAGGAATAACGTCCGGACAAAATTCCGGTCTGGTACACATAGTAGTCGATAACATTACTTGCACTGTCGTTCAGGGAGTTGCGCAGCACGAGAATCTGGTCAAAGTTAGAATTCAGCACACCGCTCACCGCGAGAATAAACAGAATTGTAATCGTTGATTTGATGGAAGGCAGCGTAACGTACCACATCTTCTGGAATCGTCCAGCGCCATCAATCGTTGCTGCTTCATACATTTCAGGCGATACACTGGATATGGCGGCCAGATAGATAATTGCAGACCAGCCAAGCTCCTTCCATATATCAGAGGCAATAATAATCGTCCAGAAATATTTTGGCTCGGCCAGATAGCTAATCGGCTCATCGATGATATTCAGTGCCATCAGAATGTTATTGAGCACCCCGATATCCGACAGCCATGTCGCCAGAATGCCTCCAAGAACAACCCATGATAGAAAGTGAGGCAGGTAGGAGATCGTCTGTACTGTGCGTTTGAATTTAATGCTCCTCAGCTCATTGAGGAACAGGGCGAACAGGATCGGAAGCGGAAAACCGATGATGAGCTTGAGCAAGCTCATTCCGAGCGTGTTTCGAATCACATTACCGAGACTATCATCATCCAGGAACTCTCTGAAGTGCTCCAGCCCTACCCAGGGCGCTTCGGATATGGAGCCGATAATGTCGTACTCCTTGAAAGCGATAATAATGCCGTACATCGGGATGTAGTTGAATATGAACATCCAGACTACACCAAGCAGAGCCATTGTCTGTATGTGCTTCTGTCTAAGAAATTTCTTCCCCAGCTGGAGTGCTGCTGAAGCTCGGGGAGCCTTGGCATTCTTAGCAGAAACGGATGGTGCTTGGCGAGGTTCCATGTCCATAGAGGAGCCCCCTTCATTTTGTAATATTCATGTGTAAGCACTTACATTTGATAAATCCATCATACTTTCAATTCAAGCGATTGATAAGGTGTGAAATTTCGTTTTTGGTGCTCATTTTTCGGGTTGATCATCGTCACGTACCATGTTATGTTTATTAGAAAAATTTTCTAGGAGGGGCTGCTATGAGCAACGCCAAGATCAATCCGATTCTGCTCAATTTCCCGGACAGCATAGATAGCGAAAGGCTGATCATACGTGCACCGAGACCGGGTGACGGTACGCTAATAAACCAGGCTGTTAAAGAAAGCCTCGCGGAGCTGGCACCCTGGATGCCTTGGGCCAAGACTGCACCAACGATAGCGGAATCCGAAACGCAGATCAGGCAGTCCGCGATTCGCTTCGCAGAGCGCACGGATCTGCAGCTCCTGCTGTTTAAGAGGGATTCCGGCAGTCTCATCGGCAGCAGTGGACTGCACCGGATCAACTGGGAGACCCGGAAGTTCGAGATCGGCTACTGGGTCCACAGCGCTTATGCGGGACAAGGCTACATCACGGAAGCAGTGCATGCCGTTACCGATTTTGCAGTGAAGGAGTTTGGCGCGAATCGAATTGAGATTCGCTGCGATGCCCGAAATACAAACAGTGCTAATGTAGCCAAACGGGCAGGGTTTGTACTGGAAGGTACACTGCGGGGAGACAGTATTGGGGTAGACGGTACGATGCGTGACACTTATGTATTCTCGAAGGTTCGGGGTCAAGAGTTCTAATATCATCATCATCAGAGTTCTAATATCATCATCATCAGAGTTCTAATATCATCATCATCATCATCATATCGAGTGGTTCAGATCCAAAGAACCTTACAATAAACAGGCCGGGTCACTTCACAGCGACCCGGCCTGTTTTACTGAATTCGTCTAATTTTATACTACACCGTCATTTCAAATGTTCCTGTCGTAGACAACGGCGTAAGAAGTACCCCTTGTTCTGTTGTCTCCAGAGATGCTCCTTCTACACGGCTCAGCTCTGGTAAGCCTCTCAATAGAAGCTGCCACGGTTTCCCTGCGCCTGATGAGGTCACGCGAATCACGCCGCCCTTACGCTCTGCCTGCACCGAGAGTTCTTCTTCTGCTGCCGTATTGTACACAACCGTTGTGGCAGTAGCTCCCTCCTGCAATTCAAACAGATGAAGCTGTACTTGATCCGCAAAGTCATAATCCGTGCGCGAATCGTTCTGACCCACCGCAATGAGGCTGTTCTCCCGTACAAACAGCGGGAGGCTGAAATAATGATACTGCTCGCTGTACCACTGACCGCCTTCTCTCGTCTCGCCTGTGAGGAAATGCGTCCATCTTCCCTTCGGCAGATAATAACGCCCTGCCCCCTGATCATTGAAGATGGGTGCGACAAGCATGGAATCACCCAGCATATATTGTAGATCAAGCGGCGCACAATTGAGATCGTCCATAAATTCAAGCACCATGGATCTCATCATCGGTACACCTTGTTTTGTAGCATCTACAGATGCAGCATACAGATAAGGCATAAGCGTGCTCTTCAGGTTCGTAAAATAACGCAGCACATCCACCGCTTCCTCATCAAACAGCCACGGTACACGGTATGACTCATTCCCATGCAGACGACTGTGGGAGGACAGCAGGCCAAAGGCACTCCAGCGCTTATACAGATCCGGCGTAGCCGTCTGCTCGAAGCCGCTGATGTCATGGCTCCAGAAGCCGAATCCGCTCATGCCAAGAGACAGTCCGCCGCGCAGTGTTTCCGCCATGGACGCATAGGTCGCAGAGCAGTCTCCGCCCCAATGTACCGGGAACTGCTGACCACCGGCTGTTGCAGAACGGGCAAACAGCATGGCTTCATTCTTGCCGCGGGATTCTTCAAGCGCCTCAAACACCGTCTTGTTGTAGAGATACGTGTAATAGTTATGCATCTTCACAGGATCGGAGCCGTCATGGTATACGACATGGGTCGGTATGCGCTCACCAAAATCGGTCTTGAAGCTGTCTACGCCCATGTCCACCAGTTCAATGAGCTTGTCTTTGTACCAACGGACCGCGTCCGGATTGGTAAAGTCGACGAGGCCCATGCCGGATTGCCAGCGATCCCACTGCCATACGGTTCCATCCGGATTCTTGACGAGATAGCCGTGCTTCTTCCCTTCGTGGAACAGATAGGATTTCTGCCCGATATAAGGGTTGATCCAGACACATATCGACAGTCCTTTGCTCTTCAGACGCTCCAGCATGCCTTTAGGATCAGGGAATACATCCTCATCCCATTTGAAATCACACCACTGGAATTCCTTCATCCAGAAGCAGTCAAAGTGGAAGACAGACAGCGGAATATTTCTCTCCAGCATCCCGTCCACGAAGCTGTTTACGGTCGCCTCATCATAGTTCGTCGTAAAGGAGGTCGTCAGCCAGAGCCCGTATGACCATGCCGGAGGCAGAGCCGGTTTGCCCGTCAGGGTCGTATAGTTGTTCAGCACTTCCTTCATATCGCTGCCGCCTATGATGTAATATTTGAGGCTTTCGCCGGGAACGCTGAACTGCACCTTGGATACATTCTCGGAGGCAATCTCATAGGACACACGCTCTGGATGATCTACAAAAATGCCATAACCGTAGTTGGACATATAAAACGGTACATTTTTGTAAGCCTGCTCGCTGGAGGTTCCACCGTC
The DNA here is from genome assembly GCF_000732325.1 of Paenibacillus sp. TCA20. GTDB lineage: Bacteria > Bacillota > Bacilli > Paenibacillales > Paenibacillaceae > Paenibacillus > Paenibacillus urinalis. The sequence goes on along the minus strand of NZ_BBIW01000009.1, from coordinate 203,798 downwards.
TTCATTCCACATATCGACGACCTGGCCATTTTTCACAAATGGAGTAAAGCGTTCGCCAAGCCCGTAGATGTATTCTCCGATTCCCAGATCTAATTGCTCGCGCATATGCACGACAGGCTCCAGTGTGGACTTAATGTAGGCCGGGCCTTTATAGCCGGTGCCTGTCAGTCTTCTCTCACCATAGTTATAATCTACTTTCCAGCCGCTTGTAAGATCGACGTTCACACGGAGGTCACCACTCGCTAGGCTTATCTTGGTGTTATCCTGTGCAATATCAACGGTTGAATTTGCATCCTCATGGATATGAAATTGAGGCAATACCTCATCCACATCGTTGTGAATATACTCAACACAGATCACGTCCTTCATCGGTGAGCTGTATTTTACCGTAAGAAGGGTGGTATTGAGTGTATGGCCTTTGTGCTCGATTTTTTTGGTCGATGCGTATACAGTAACGGAATCCTCCTTCACCTCAACATCACGAATTTCCACAGGGTAAAGTACGTTTAGTCCAGATCTTACATGCCAGTAGCCGTCAGTAAATTTCATAGCCATTCTCCTATCTCTTTTAATTAATCTTTCATCGAACCTGCGACGATGCCTCCGACCACATAGCGCTGCAGAGCAATAAAGATAACGATAATCGGCAGTGCAGCAATGGTAGCTACCGCCATCAGGTTGTTCCACTCCGTCCCGTATTGTCCGATGAATCGGTACAAGCCGAGTGTCAGCGGACGTACACTGTCATCGGTCGTTAATGTCAGAGCGAAGACAAAATCTCCCCAGCCAAACAGGAAGCAGAACACAGCTACCGTCATCATGCTCGGTACAACGAGCGGAAGCATAATCCGTGTGAAGGCTGTAAACCGGTTGCATCCGTCAATGGCTGCTGCCTCTTCAAGTCCCTTGGGAAGCGCCATAAAGGCAGGTCTCAGAATGAGTACTGCAAAGGGAAGTGCATGAATCATGTCTGCAAGGATCAGCCCCAAATAGCTGTCAACGAGCTGTACCTTGGAGAACATAATGAAGAGCGGCATCGCCATGGTAATCCCCGGCAGCATTTGAATCGCGAGCAGCAGAATCATGATGATGGATTTGCCTCTGATATTCAGCCTCGCCATCGCATAAGCACCTGGAACAGCGAACAGCAGTGTCATGAGCATCGTGCCGATCGCCACGATAAAGCTGTTGCCGATATACCGCAGCATATCCTGATTCTTGATGAAATTATCGACATAAGCCTGGAAGGTCGCATTCAGTACGCCAAACTTCGGCGGCGTTGCAAACAGGTCGGTTATCGGTGTAAGTGACGTCTTGATCATCCAATACACCGGGAACAAAAACATGGCTGTGATCAGAATGGACACGAACGTCATGAAGTATTTTTTCTGGGATTGTGCCATTATTGAGCCTCCTCCTTACTCGTCATCCGCAGGTAAACGATAGCAAGCAGGATCAGAATGATGAACATGATCATGGATACTGCTGCCCCCTGGCTGAACTCAAATTTGAGGAAGGACATCTGATATGAATAAATCGGCAGTACATTTGACGAGTTGACCGGACCACCCGCTGTCATGATAAAGATGAGATCAAACACTTTAAATGTATTGATGATGCCCAGCATAACAAGGATCAATATGGTCGGTCTCATGAGTGGAAGTGTAATGTGGCGGAACTGCTTCCACTTGCCGGCTCCATCCAGTCTGGCCGCTTCATATAGCTGCTCCGGCATACCCTGAAGACCGGTCAGCAGGATGATCATATTGAACGGTATCCCAATCCAGATATTGGCTACGATTGTCGACAGCAGCGCGGTGCTGTTGTCACTGAGCCAGCTGTGAGGCTCGCTGAGGATACCCAGCCACTGCAGAATAAAGTTAATCACGCCGTAATCACCGTTCAGCATCCACTGGAACACAGAGGCCGTAATAACAACCGGCAGCATCCAGGCAAGGAGCATCAGCGAACGCATCACATTGCGTCCCGGGAAGGTGCGATTGAAGAACAGGGCAAGTGCAAATCCAATCCCGAATTGAAATAGGAGACTAAATACGGTAAATACCAATGAATTACGAAGTGCGGTGAAGAACACCGGATCCTTAAACGTATCGATATAATTATCGAGGCCTACAAAGCTGTGCTCCTTCTTGAAGTTGTAGACATTCACATCCTGCAGACTCAGTGTAATGTTATAAATAATCGGAAACAGGACGAACACAAGCATAAACAGAATGATGGGCAGTATAAACAAATAGTTGGACCATGTTGAAAAACGTTTGGTAGGACTAGGGCGCTTCACCGAAGGCACTGTGCTTGGCTCCATCGTCAGTTCCCCCTTTCTTATTCATTCTCTTGTTGTTCCTTGAGCAGCTCTTGGATCGTATTGCTCGCTGTCTCTTGTGCTGCTTCAGGCGATTTGGCCCCTGTCAGGGATTCCTGAAGCATCGTCTGAATCGCTTCCGAAATGCTCGCATAGTTCGGACCGTACGCTCTCGCTGTGGAATCCAGCATGCTGTCGGCAAACACCTTCATATGCTCATCATCCTGCCAGAACGGATCCTCAAGCAGATCTCCCCGGCTTGGCAGACGACCATTCGTTTGAAGCAGCTCCTTCAGACGCTCCGGCTCATTAGCAAACTGAATGACATCAAAGGCAGTCTCCTTGTTTTTGGATGCTTCAGATATCGCCCAGTTCTCCCCACCCAGCACCGTCGCCGACTGCTCATCTGCAGGAAGCTCGGCCACATCCCAGTTCACCTCGGAATTGGCTTCGAGGAATGGGATCTGCCATGTGCCGTTGACCATCATGGCCACTTTGCCTGCTGCAAACTGTGTAGCGGTGTCGGCCTGTTTCTGAGTCACTACGTCCCTGGACATATAACCCTGATCCACCATATCGGTCATCATAGTTAGCGCTTTCAAAGTTCCCGGAGCATCAAATTCCGGAATGTCAGCCCCTGCCTGCAGCATGAAGGGGAGAAATTGAAAGGTTCCTTCTTCCGTCTTCACAGCACTTACAGCGAAACCAAACACGTTATTCTTAGTCAGCTTCGCAGCCGCTTCCTGCAGCTCTTCCCAGTTCGTGGGCGGTGCTAGTCCGGCTTCTTCAAAAAGATCGGTGTTATAGTAGAGCGCAAGGTTATTGCTCCCTACAGGCACGCCATAGTTTCGTCCGTTATACATTGTTGAAGACCAAGGTCCTTCTATGTAACGATCCGCTTCTCCCCAGGCTTCGACTTCTTCCGTGATGTCTGCGAGTACCCCTGCGGCCGAGAAGGTCTGATGATCTGCACTGTCGATCCATAGAATGTCCGGTCCCGAATTACCGATAGAACCGAGAAGCAGCTTCGTCTTGATATCGGAGTAGGCCACATAAGTTCTCTTGATATCGACATCAGGATGCTCCGCCTCATACTCCGCAATAATCTTGTTAATTGCATTGACACTTCCGTCCGTTGTCATCGTATCCCACCAGGTGATGACTTTTTTGCCGCCTGAATCTGCGGATCCTGATCCGCTGGAACAAGCAGTCAGCAGCAAGAACACGGCTAGCAATATTGATAACGCCTTCATTTTGTTGTTCATAATACGCTCCCCTCTTCGTGCAGACATTGATTCTTCTAATTGCCATTAACTCTCCTGAACATGTGGTTTATAAAAATCACCCCTCTCAAGGTCCTTTATCATCCTCAATGATATAAATTTCAAGCAAAATGATGTACGTACATCATTTTATGCAAAAAGAAATGCAATTCCTGCGATATAGGCTTTCGCTTCCATAGCAATAAACGCTACTTGCACGCAAGCATTAAGCCTATACCGCAGGACAAAACCTAGATATAGTACCTTGCATTCTCCTTCGTGACAAGCTCCAGCTTCGTGATGTTTTCCTTCACATTTATTTTCTCACCATACGCGAGATAGGCAAATAGAGTCTTAACAGCCAGATACCCTTGATTAACCGGGTCCTGACAGATCGTGGCGGTTACAACATCATTCCGCATATAGCTGTAAATCTCTTCTGTCATGTCATGACCAATGAGAGCCACCTGGCCGGCGAGACCTGACCGCTCCAGATGCTGTGCGACCACATTAAGCTTGGCGCTGGTTACATAGACCGCATCCACTTGCTCAAATAATGACCTAAACACATCAGCCTGCTCATAATCCTCTTGCTTCAGCTTCAGCAGATGGGTCATCTCCACATGCTGGTCAGCAATAACCTCACGGAACCCCATAATCTTCTGCTGCAGCTGGAACGTCGTTGCCGACGGAACCGATGAAGCATCCGATGTAATGAGGCCAAGCTTGGCATCACGCCCAGTCATTTTGCAGAGCAGATCTGCCGCAAGCCTTCCCGCAATACGATAGTCACACCCTACATAGAACAGGCGCTTGCTGAGCGGAGAATCATTATTGAACGTACAGATTCCCATACCGGAATCCATAGCTTGATCAATAAGATCTGCCATCTCTTCCGAATCGTTGGGTGAAATCGCAATCGCATCAAATTCCTTGGAGCTGATAATATCCTGCACGACCTGCTTCTGCTTCTCCATGTCATACTTCTCGGATTTGAAGAGCTCAATCCTTAGACCGTAATCTCTCAGCTCCTCGTAAGCGATATGGACACCCTTCTCGACCTGCCACCAGAAGTAATCCGGCAGCTCAGGGAATACCACTGCTATGGACACTTCCTTCTTCCGTGAGAGAAAGCTCGCCGATTTATTAGGTCTATAATTCATTTCATTCAATTTATCCATAACCTTACGGTACGTCTCGGGCTTCACATTACCCCTGTTATTCAGCACGCGATCCACAGTAGCAGCAGAAATCCCGATCCGCTGTGAAATCTCCTTGATCGTTAGTCGTTTCGTTTCTTTCATCGCATTCTCCATCATTTGTATCCGCTTTCCTGTTTCATTTCATTGGCGGATTTAATATGTTTCTGATCATATCGCTCTTATCACTATCTGTCAATCAAAAATTGATGTAATCATACATTTGATGATGTTCGTACATCAATTATCTCGTATAAGAAGCGCAGGACACGCTTGCAGCACTTAGGTCCTGCGCTTTTGATTTGAATGCCAAGAAGAGCGTATTATAAACTCCCCTCTACAGGCAACAAGCTTCGAGCTTGGTTGTTCGAGGTTGGAATTTGAATGATTACACCGGTTCCTCTTCCTACTTCACTTTCAATGTGTATGGTTCCTTGGTGATTCTGGATAATCTTATAGCTGACCATGAGACCCAGTCCCGTTCCCTTATCCTTCGTTGAGTAGAACGGTTCACCAATTCGGGCGAGCTTGGCTTCCGGTATCCCTGCCCCGTTATCCACAAACGAGATCACGATATTGTCATTTTCGTTCAATGTGACCGATATATCGATTTTCCCTCCGCCTGGCATGGCCTCAATCGCATTTTTTAATACATTAATGAATACCTGCTTCAGCTGATTCTCTACACACATGACTTTGAGCTTCTGTTCATACATCACCGTGATCTCGACATTATTCATGATGGCCTGTGTCTCCAGCAGCATAATGACATCCTGAATGATCGGTTCCAGCTCATGCTCTGAGAACTCAATAGCCTGCGGCTTCGCGAGCACCAGCAGCTCGCTTACAATCTGCTCAATCCGGTTAAGCTCGGTCAGCATAATTTCGATATAGGCATTCCCGTCCTCTTTTTTGGAGAGCAGCTTGGTGAAGCCCTTCAGGGCAGTGAGCGGGTTGCGGATTTCATGGGCAATGCCGGCGGCAAGCTGCCCTACTGCCGAGAGCATTTCTGTCTTGCGCAGCATCTCCTCCGCATTTTTGCGTTCGCTGATGTCCTCCGATAATTTCACGAAGTGAATAATTTGGCCCTGCTTATCTGTAATCGGAATGATCTTGACCGATTCCCAGAATTCCTCTCCGTTCTTGCGATAGCTTAAGATTTCCCCTTTCCACGTTTCACCGTCCAGAGAAGTCTTGAATACGTCCTTCATTGAAAATTCACTATAGCTGTAGCAGCCTAAATCTCGCCCCTTCGCTTCCTGCAAAGCGTAGCCCGTCACTTCAGTGAACTTCGGATTCGCATATTCGATCTTCCCTGCCACATCGGTTATGATTGTCATGCTCGGACTCTGTTCGATCGCATAAGAGAGCTTCAGCAGCTCTTCATTCACTGCCTTCAAATCTGTAATATTGACAAAAGTGAGCACGACACCGCTAGTGAAGTTATCCTCTGTACGATAAGGCAGTATTCTCATGCTGTACCAGGTGCCGTCCTGGCTTTGAATTTCCTTCTCCAAAGGCTCTAATGTCTTCAGCACATGCTGCGCATCATCCACAAGACCTTCATATCTAAAGTGATGTGAAATATGCTGAATGGGACGTCCATAGTCCACATCCATCAGATTAATCTCCTTCGTAATCGCAGGAGTAAATCGCCGGATACACATCCGCTTGTCCAGGAAAATGGTCCCGATTCGGGTGCTCCCCAGGAAATTATTCATGTCATTATTGACATCCGTGAGCTCTTGGATCTTGAATTGAAACTCGGTATTTACCGTTACCAGCTCTTCATTAACCGACTGCAGCTCTTCGTTTGCACTCTGCAGCTCCTCGTTTGCCGCAACGAGCTCTTCATTGGTGGCCTGAAGCTCCTCGTTGGAGGTCTCGAGCTCCTCTACCGTCGCCTGCAGACTTTCCTCAGAACGCTGGAGCTCCTGCTCCAGCTCAAAGATACGCATCTTCAATGTGTTATCAATATGCACAGGCTCCATCACGACTTCCTCAGCCTGCTTCAAATGCTGCGGATCCTCAAACAAGAGCAGTACATATTTATCATAGGCCTTGTTCTTGCGCGAAAAAGGGCGGATATGCAAATCGATTAAACGATCTCCCTGGTTCGTATGGATACGAAGTGCAGGGTACACCACATTTTGCAATGAATCACGCACCTTCTGAATTCCAGTGGACACGGTCACCGCTACATTCTGATCGATCATTTTGTACAGATTCCAACTAGGCTTACCTTGCGACAGCACTAAATACTCATTAATGGCTCCAACCAAATGAATCACATCATTATGATGATTAACGACCATCCCCGGCGAAATATGCTCTTCTGCAAGCATGGTATACAGATCGCCTGATCGTTTAACATGAACCTGCTCTCTCGGCTGAACCGTAGCTGCGGCAGTCCTTCGATAGGAATGCTGGCCGGAGCTTCTTCCTTCCATAGAGAATGACTGAGAATCAGACTCGGAATCCGAGGACATTTTACCACTCTTGTGACAGAAGATATTCCATCTCCGGTCAAAAGCCTCAAATTGATTCGCAAACCTACCTAACGTTTCACTCGGACCCAGGAAGAGAAAGCCCTCCGGATTCAGTGCAAAATGAAATAACGATAATACCTTGACTTGCATCTCCGGCTGCAAATAAATGAGCATATTCCGGCAGGTAACCATATCCAAATTGCGGAAGGGCGGATCCTTGATAATATTTTGGGGTGCAAAAATAACCATCTTGCGAATATCCTTGCTCACATGAAACATATCATCATCTCTGATAAAAAACCGTTCCACGTCCTCTTCTGACAAATGATGAATATTGCTCTCCGAGTAGATCCCTTGACTCGCATACTCTATGGATTCCTTGTCCAGGTCGGTTGCAAAAATCTTGATATTATAATCATCACCCAGCTGTTGTGCATACTTCTTAAGAAGGATGGCTATTGAATAAGCTTCTTCTCCGGTTGAACATCCAGCCACCCATACCCTGATTTCCTTAGAATAGCTCTTCTTCTCAAAGATACGGGGCAGCACCTGGTCATAAATAATTTGAAACGCTTCTGCATCCCGAAAAAAATTGGTTACACCTATAAGCAGATCCTTTCTTAACGAGGTAAGCTCATCTCGATGCTCTTCAAGATAGGTCATGTACTCCTGAACGGAGGCAACGTTGTTCATCGCCATCCGGCGCTCAATCCGGCGCAGCACACTGTTTCGCTTGTAATAGGTGAAGTCAATGCCGCTCTCTTCTTTTATTTTCTCAAAAATCAGTTGAATAAATTGCTCCGTACTCATTCGTTCCTGCTCTCCTGCAAGTGGGTATACTCCAAAGGATCGTATATGCTGGAGAAGCCTCTCCGACATATCCTTTGGGTTTAATATTTCATCGACCTTGCCGGTCATTTTCGCAGAGCTTGGCATGCCGTCAAATTTGGCTGACTGCCCGTCCTGAACGATGACAAGACCGCCTGCTTTTTTAATTTCAATGACTCCCTTGGAGCCGTCTGTTCCGGTCCCGGACAGGACAACCCCTACCGCTCTGTTGCCGTATTCGGCAGCCAGCGAGACGAAGAAATCATCAATGGACAAATGAATGGCAGATTGCCTAACTGCATCTGCCAGCTGTAATTTACCATCCCGGATGGTCATTGTCTTACGGGGAGGAATCAAGTAGACATGATTAGGCAGGATCTCCATTTCATGCTCTGCGACCCATATCGGCATCGTCGTATACTTTGACAAAATTTCTGACATCAAGCTCTTGTAGTCCGGCGATAAATGCTGGACCACGACAAAGGACATGCCCGAATCAGGAAGCATATGATCAAAAAAAACTTCTAATGCTTCAAGTCAACCTGCAGAAGCACCAATGCCTACTACACATACCGGAGAGGAGGATTCTGGGTGCTTCTCTTCCTCTTCTCCATTCACCATGATGTTCCAAGACTCGCGTTCCATGTGCTTACTCCCCTTCCATGTCCCTGCGTAAGTTACGTCGTTACGAACTGTTTCGGACTATTCCATATCGGGCTCAAGCTGGTCCATTGCTGCGATCAGACAATAACGATAGAATTCTAATGTAGGTTCGTCCAGATCTTCAAGCAAATAAAGAGACTCGGAGATATAACGAAAGTTATCTGTTAAGTGACGTGTCTGCATCCCATGAATGACAAGTATTCCATTCAGCCATACGGCATAATCAATAAATAATTTAGAATTGCGCAGTGCAGATGCGGTATGAAGATGCTTCATATGATGAAGATTATCCTCTTTGCATTTCATGATTCCCTGCTCCCCATATCGGTCCGCCAGCTCAGGAGCATTCGCATAGATCTTTGAAACGACCTCTGCTATAAGATGTTCATAGTGCATTGTTCCGTCTGTCATGAGTACATCACCTTGTTTTTTGATTAAACCAGAAGAATTAGATGTAATTAATTAGAAGTGTCATTATTTTCATATAAACGACGATATTATCAGTATATCAGTGAGTCTCTCCATCATATAGGATATTTTTGAATATGGGTCAATTTCGACAAAAGCTTCTACCAGTCCCTTTCTTTCTCCCTAGTTCTTTCGATTCGTTTATATTAAAATGAGTAGCATTACACACAATATCCGAAGTAGGTGTCATGTCATGTATATGGAAGCAGAACAATTTGCAGAGAATATGTTGCAAGGAAATACAGAGACCTGCTGGAAAAACTTACTACAACATGTTGAGTCCGGCCGAAACAGTCTCTTCATATTTGAGCAGCTGCTTGCACCCGCCATGCGTTACGTGGGTTCCTTATGGGAAACCAATCAGATTACGGTAGCTGATGAACATCTTGCTTCTGGGGTATGTGACGTCCTCCTGTCGAGATATGCGGCGCTCAAAAAAAAGCCTGCCATCCATGGCTACCGTGCCATGCTGTTATGTGTGAAGGGTGAGGCTCATTATTTCGGGCTTAAGATGGTGAATACCATGTTCGAGGAGAATGGATTTGATACACGCTTTTACGGACCTAATCTGCCCTTGGAATATGCAAGTCTAAGCGCACTCAGCTGGAAGCCGGATATTGTTGCTCTGTCCGTCTCTATTGTCTATCATCTGCCAACCTTGCTGGAGTACGTTGAAGCTTTTGAGAAACTCATCCCCCGGCCTGTCATTATGATTGGCGGTCGTATCATTGAGAAATACAGTGTCCATGAGGCTGTAGACGGCAGAGCAGTCTTTCTGTCCGATATGCATGAGCTTGAACAGTGGATCATGTCTTACAACAGAGCCAATCAGCAGCAGCATGTGAGGTGAGTCTTCATCTTGAAGTTATTCCATCCATCTAATATTCCTGTCCCATATATTGTAATTGACGCAGAGCTGGGCATCATCTCTTGCTCCGAATCGGCGTCCCCTATATTCGAGCCGGCTTCCCATTTCACAGATTGGCTGGACGAAGGTTCCATCACCAAAGCTAAACGGTTCATTTCGCCCGTTCACTCTGGCACAAGAGTTGAACTCATTATGAACACGAGGAAGCAGCCCTTCTCCCTATACGATATTTACCAGCAGTGGGATGAGCAAGGCAACGGGCATCTCATCTGTATAGAACAGCTTCAGAAGATACAGACCCTAACCGATAAGCTTCAGCTTCTTCATGAGGACCTGCAGCAGCTCCCATCTCCTATCCATCAAGAGCCTGACAGACCCCAAGCATCCAAGACCAGCAGAGCATCGGCCAGAGAGCGGGAGCTCCGGTCTACGCTGGAAACGATCCGCGATCTGGTCGACATGCTCTACCCCAGCTTAATCGAGATCGATCAGACCATCTATGCAGACATTATCAAGAACCAGATCGAGTCCGCACTCGCTGAGCCAGCTGCAGACAATGTGCACCCTATTTCCAGCAAATTCGATGATGGTCGTCCGCAAAGTAAGAATTGATCAATAGAAATAGCGACATCATATGTCAGATCTACCTGCCGGTACTGCTGCTGAAGCGGTCCGGTTTTTTCGTATGATTCAACCATTTGCCTTGTTTTTCGCTTGCCGTCTTACTTTTACTCCTTCCGTTAGAGGGTAATAAAGTGTAAACGACTCTAACACAAAAGGAGGAAGGCGCATGAAGAAGCAGATAAATGTCATGATATTGGTGACGGCCGCCCTTGCAATAACTTCATGCGGGAATGATCCGTCATATCGCCAGACCGGAAGCAGCAGTACCGTAGAGCAGCAGGCCACGCTCAGTCAGAGCCCTGCATCATCAGTCGGTGAAGAGAAACGTACGGGTTCAGGTCATGCAGTTAAGCCGCAGCATGTAACACAGACGCAGGAAGTGGATGCCACAGACATTCGTTCTATACGGATGGCAGAAGATTTTGAGGGTAATATCTTCGTCAAAATGGAACCGAATGCAGATCGCATTACCGCTACACTTAACATTGAGCATTGGTCACAGGAGGAGCAGCCACTGCTGTTCGTTAACACGGTGGATCAGACCTTGACCGCAGGAATCCGATATCCGGAAGGAACTGCGAGTGAGCAGGTGAATCACACCATTGGCAATGCGGCAGCTCAAGAGAGCGCGACACTATCCATTATCGTGCCTGAGAAGCTGTATGAAGAAATGTCACTCACAACGAAGAGCGGCTACATCACGGTGGAGCGAATGAATGCTGCATTCCTGCAGGCAAAGACCGGCGCAGGAAATCTGGATATGAAGCAGGTCAATGCCGAGGAGCTGGAGGGTGAGACCGGAGCCGGCGATGTGTTCTTCAAGATCAGCGAGCCGAAGCATTATCAATTCATGGCCCAGACCGGGAGCGGTAAGGTCGAATTGCTAGGAGAAGTTTACGAGGATGATGGCCGAATGATCGCCAAGGGAAACGGCTTTAATGAGGCTCAATTAGTAACAAGCAGAGGGAATGTGAGGGTCTATGAGTAAACTGAAATCTATTGCTAGTAAGTAAGAAGCCTGGATCGGTTAAATCCAGGCTTCTTTTAGCTGCTTACTATCTGGCATCCTCGGAGCTTCCTTCAAGTTGTCTGACCCGTTCCTCCAATTTCGCAATACGTTTGTGTATCCGATAAATAGCAGGAGTGACACCTATAATAACAATAACAAGGACGATGCCAAGAATGTCCAACATATCCCTTCCTTCCTGAATTGAATTAACCCCTGTATTACTCACTTCTTCTTCCGATTAACCAGATAGAGTCCTAATCCACAGATTATGATCGCTGTGATGGACAGCATGACGTTGCTTGACGACATATCGGTGATGAGCAAGCCCAAGATGGAGATAAGGATCAGAACCGAATACATCATATTAATAATTGCCTTCATTCAATCTTCTTCCTCCTGCCTCAAGGTAATTTATACCAAAATGAAAAATTCGCTAAGATATGTAATTATTTTGGACGATATAGTTATATATTGAATCCAATTCATAAATACGTAAATCGACGCATGTGATTTGGACCAATCATGTTTATCTTAACATTTTAATAAGATACCAGGCCATTATTGGAGCAATATTCTTTTGTGAGAAGATAAACATCTAACTCTATTTTTCAATTACAGGGGGAACATGAATGACGCAAGATTTACTCGAACTTCACAAAAGAAACGGTCTGCTGGTATTACTGCTGTGGATATGTACCACCCTTGGTATCGTATCGACAATGGATTCATTGGATGGGGTGCTGTCGATCGCCTATCCCGCCATTCCTGTTTGTCTATTAAGCACCTTCTTATATTGGAAAAAGCTCTTCATACCGCAAATTAAATACTTAATGGTTATCGGTATCAACATTATTAGCTTCTCAATTATGTCGATGGGCTCGGCTGTGACCAACTCTCTCGTATTGTACCTGGGACTGGCCTTCTGCTCCCTTTATATGGATCGATTTATTATGATATTCAACGGAATCATCGGGCTGGCTCTGTTGAATTATTTTGCCGCTACCGCCTATATCAATGTGGATGTCATCAGCCTCAACACGTTCTATATCGTCGTCCTCCTGACCTTGATTGGCCAGAGTACGGTCGGTACCCGAATACTGAAAAATATGGACGTCAGTATGAAGGAAGCGAACGAAGCCAAAGAACGAGTCGAAGTGCTCATTAATGAAGCAAGAACGGTTTCTACAACGCTGAATACCTCAGGCGAAGAACTGAATGAAAATGCCGTCATGGCAGGAAAGATCAACGGCGAGGTCCTCGCTGCATTTCACGAAATGTCAGCAGGCATCGAATCCCAGGCAAGCAGTGTTTCGGACATCAGCTCCGCGATGGAGAGTCTGAATGATTCGGTGCAGCGCACATTTGCGGCCTCAGAGACAACAAGTGAAAAGGCCAATATGGCTGCCGAGCTGACGAAGGAAGGCCAAGACCAAATTACCGATCTTGCAGCCAAAATGCATCAAGTCTCTGAGCTCGTTGATAATACAGCCGTGATTATGGGTAAGGTCAATTCGGAAAATGTTAAAATTGGCGGCATCCTGTCTTCCATTGAGGAGATCGCCAAGCAGACCAATCTCCTGTCCTTCAACGCTTCGATTGAAGCGGCTCGCGCAGGAGAACACGGCAGAGGCTTCGCGGTTGTCGCCGAGGAGATCCGCCAGCTTGCTCAGCTGACACACCGTGCATCATCAGATATCGGAGGTATTCTATCTTCGATTCAGAATAATATCAGCTCAGCCGCGGTCCGCATTACAGAAGGCCAGACGGCGTCTCGCTCTGGCGCGGAATCTGCGGATATCATCACGGCATTATTTCAGGAAATCAATGCAAATACGAAGGAGGTTATGGATCAGGCAGATCATCTGCTCGATCTGAATATACAGCTCCAGTCTGCATCCACTCAAATTACCGATGAGATTGCCTCCGTATCCTCGGTCACAGAACAATCTGCTGCCTCCGTCGAGGAAGTGCTGGCAAGCGCCGAGCTGCAGCAGCATCGGGTGAACGAAATTGTGTCAAGTATTCAGAAGCTCAATGAAATCGCTCAAGCTATCGACAAGACCTTGCAGTAACGTTAACGGTAACAGCAGCAATACAAGATCATTGATTCTTCAGACTAATCATACCCATTTCAGTGAACCACTCATATAAAAGGAAGCCTCCCTGCGTTTTAAACGATGACCCGGACTGTGAGTCGTTTAATGAACAGCCAGAGATGCTTCCTTTTTCTCGTTTATAATAGAGGGCTGCTCCTGTCAGCCTTCGCCTTGGTGAAACACAGCCCAATTCCAGTGACATATCAAAAAAAGCTGCCGCTCATCTCCTCGAAGGTCTAGTCCTTCCTGCCGGATCGCACATAGAATGTATAAATGATCAGGAAGAAGTGATTGGACATGATTCTGCAAGAAATTCAAGGTGCCTATGATTGCTACGTAAGCCTCGGAAGCTCATGCGAGCCGGCAGCCCACTTGCGGCGGAAAGGGCTTCGCACCTTCTCTGCCCCGCTCGACTGGTCTGTCTCCTTATCACTGACTGATGTAAATCGGCTGCTGCAGAATCGTTTCCAGGGATACATGGAGCTCCCCAACATGGGACTGATCGACGGATATGCCACCTTTGTGGACAATGAGAAGGTGACACCGCTCAAATCCTATTTTGTGAAAGACCACTATTATAATGTCATTTCGGTTCATGATTTCCCGGTCGTTGAGGGGCAGACATGGACAGCAGTCTATCCCGAGTTCAAGCAGAAAATCGACATACGCAGCCAGCGTCTTCTGGAAGTATTAAGCAGGAGCACAAGAGTGTTGTTCATTCGCTGGGGCAGCACATATGAGGAAGCGATTCAGCTGCAAAAGGTACTTCGCCCCCTTACTGGCGGCAGCTATAACATTCTGATCGTGAACGGTATCGATGGACTGACTTCCGTCGTCGATAACGGTTGGGCACTTCCAGGCATCTGCTCTCTAGGCATTCCGAACCGAGCCGGCGATGATGCAACATGGGATGATTTGTTGAACGGGTTTAGTCTACAGACATAAAAATGGAGGGACAAATCTTCACTACCAAAAAATAAAGGCAGCAAAAGGTGAGATGATTCTCCACTATTGCTGCCTTTATGAATTGAAGGAAATTGAAAAATGGTTAAGCGCCGAAGGCGAGAGTTACCGCGCTTTTCGCTTCCATTCGGAAGCTTAGAGCTTCTTCTGTACCCGGCATCTGGACCTGTACATTATTTGCTTCCTCACTGTCATTGAAGAGTACGACGGCGATGGAGCCGTCCGTATTCCTGAACGCCACGGAACGAACGGTTTCATTACTGCTGGAGCCGATGCGCACTGCCTTCGGGCGAATATGCTTGCTGAAATGGGCAAGCGCATAATAATCAAGCGTATACGTCAGGTCCCGGGTCTCTTGATGAACGGTCACAATACCGCGGCAGGTACTCTTGCCAAAGCCTGGCACCGCCGGCCCATTGTTCTCATCGAGTGCCATATTCCACAGCACAAACGATTTGCTGTAATTGCGCAAAATTTCGATGCCTGTACGCATAACATTGGAGAAGGCCTGCTCAAATGGCGGAATCCATTCTCCTCCGGAGCCTTCCGTGAAATGAACTTCTTTGTCCGGGAAGGCCTGGAATACATCGGTCTGTGCAGTTGGGCGGCCCCCATACCAATGCCATGCAACACCGTCCACTGCTTCCAGCGCCTGGTTAAGCACGGTCAGCGGGTACTCTGGCTTATCCCAGTTGTGATCGTAGCACAATATCTTGGTATCTATTCCATTTCTGATGAAGCTTGGCTTCAGATGCTCCTTAATGAACCGTGCCTGATCCTCCGCCGGAAATATCATGCCTGGATAATGACCTGGCGAATACAAGGATTCATTCTGCGGCGTGATCGCATAGACTGACGAGCCATGCTCTGCATAAGCCTTAATGTACCGTACAAAATATTCTGCATATACCGGATAGTACTCCTCAATCAGCTCGCCGCCGATCATGGAGCCGCTTGTCTTCATCCAGCCCGGCGGGCTCCAGGGGGAGCCCATCAGCTTGAGCTGAGGATTCAGCCGCACTGCTTCTTTCATGAGCGGAATAATGTCTGCTTCATCATGCCCGATAGAGAATTTCACCAGCTCAGGGTCGGTGTCTCCCTCCGGCAGATCATTGTAGCTGTAGAAGTCCCGGGCATAATCCGAGGCTCCCATCGGATTCCGTATAACGGACAGGCCGATCCCTTCTGCAGCGTCAAACAGCCGGCGCATCAGCTCCTCACGCTGCTCAGGCGAGAGCACCTGATGAATTAGATAGGCTGCCGAATCGGTAAACGATGCTCCGAAGCCATCCATCTCCTGATACTGCTCACTGTCATCGATGATGATGTTATATGTCTGTGCCTGAGTATCCGGCGGTGCAAGCTCTGCTCTCGTTTTGTTCACAAACAAGGATTGTTCTCCATTTGATTCGTAGATGTTCAGGTCCTTCAAGTTCTGCATGCTGTTCTCCTCCGTGACCCCGTACTTTATTTCCGTTCTTCGCTGTATGCTCTAAGTTCAAACTCAATTAAAGTCCAAGCTTCTCTTTGTTCGACTTCATCTTCTCACTGCGGACTTCTACGATCTTCTCCCAGCTGTTCGCATCGAGGAACTGCTTGTATTCATTCAGTACCGCTTCAAATTGGGCATCGTCCTTCGACCGGATCATACTGACCATGGAAGTGTTCCACTTCGTATTAATTGCGGTAAGAGCGCGGGCTTCGGGAGTCCCTTGATCCGGGTCGATATTTTCAAGGATAAAATGCGGCACGAGCTTACCTTCACCCCAAGCCTGCATCTGCTTGATTGATTCAGGGAATGCATCCTCACTCAGTGTCTTGTGCTTGTCATGTCCGAAGAACATGAATTCACCCATCCGGTATTCCTTCTTGAACTGATCTGCATTGTTCTGCTGGATTTCTTTGACCTCTGGTGTAAACTGTACGGTTCCGTCAGCGTTCTTCACATATGTCTCGCCTTCGATGCCATAGTTCATCAGCATTTGCCCTTCCTCACTGAGGAGATAGGTGAACAGCTGCATGGATTTGGCAGGATCGGCGTTCTGCTTCGTAATGAAGCTGACCATCCAGCCGGAGATCCCGGATTGATTCAGCTTCGGTGCGTTGCCAACGGTGCTCTGCGGTCCGTCAATGGCGATATACTCCTTGCCCGGATTGGCCGTCATGAAGATCTGGAGATTGCCTCCCTGCTGCGGTGTGCCATCCAGCATAATCGTTGCATACTTGCCGGATTTTACTTTTTCCTCAAATGCCGTTCCATCATCGGCAAAGCTGTCATCGCTAATGTTGCCGTCACGATATACCAGATTGAATGTCTTCAGCCAAGTGAGATAATCCTCATCCAGATTACGGTTGTAGAAGCCGCCGTTCTCACCCTCCAGCGGTACGCCGATGAAGTCCTGCAGCACGTCGCCTAGAGATCCAGTACCTTCGCCAATCGAGTTAAAACCAAGTGGAATAAGCTCAGGGAACTGTGCCTTAATGTCCTTCATGACAGCCTGGAATTCCTCTGGTGTGCCTATGCTCGGACTGCCGATCGCTTCATACACATCCTTGCGGATAATGAAGGCGGTCTTGGCCGGAATCGTTCCTTGATCGTAGTCCTCCTGCGTATTGGAGTAGTTCGGGTAGCCATACGTCTTGCCGTCTGCGAGCTGGAACCAGTTCAATGTATCCTGCGCCGCCACGGTGTTGAAATAAGGATCGTATTTCTCAGCCAGATCATTCAGCGGAAGCGCCCAAGTCGAAGCCTTCTGCACGACGGGGGAATTGATGCCGAAGGTCGTAATGAGATCCGGCATATCGCCGCCCGCAAAGAATGTATTCAGCTTCGTATCATCTCCTGTGATGAATTTGATGTTAATGTTCAAGTCTTCCTTGATCTTCTTCGTTACGACATCATTGCCGTAATCGGTGTTCCACCAATCCGCATTTACATACCAAGTCAGCTCTGTAGTCTCTTCCTTCGTATCAAGCTGCCAGGCCGGCGTAGCTGCATCCGGTGTGTAACGATCCTCGATGGAGATCCAGTTGGCTTCCTTGGAGCCGGAGCCTCCCCCGCCGCAAGCACTGACCAGAAGCATGACCGACAGCAGCAGCGCTGTCAGCGTAAAACCTTTTTTGCCATAACCCAACGTTCTCTTTGACATATTTCATACCCTCCTCTTGATATTGAAGCGCTTACTAAAATGACTTCATAACCCACTAAAATATTCAGATCTATGTTGTGCTACTTGTGATGCCGTTGTTTTGTGGTCCAGGTTGCTGTAGTGATGGCAGATGACTTGCGCTGCCGTATACCTTAAGCTTTTCAAGATGTCTTAGCTGGAAAATGTCTTATAACTGAGCGGTTATTCCTTATTCCTTGACCGCTCCGAGCATCATGCCGGAGATAAAATAGCGCTGCAAGAGCGGATAGATAATGACAATCGGCAGCGTGGTGATAACGATCGTCGCCAGCTGAACGCCTTTGGTCGCCGTCTCAATGACCACCGATCCCCCGATATTTTGCATGGACTGTGTCTGCGACTGCACAATAATCTCATACAGCTTCATCTGTAAGGGATACAGCGCTTCATTCGTGACATACAGCTTGGTTGTCATAAAATCATTCCACTGCCCGACACCGTTAAACAGCGCAATCGTTGCCATGGCCGGCATGGACAGCGGGATAAAGATTTTGAGAAACACCTTCCAGTCACCGGCTCCGTCAATCTTGGCCGATTCCTCCAGCGCTTCCGGCACACCCCGGAAGAAGTTCATCAGAATGACGACATCATAATAGCTGAGCAGCGCCGGAATGATGTACACCCAGAAGCTGTCGAGCAGGCCGAGGTCCTTAATGAGCAGGTATGTAGGGATCATGCCGCCGGAGAAGAACATCGTAATGACGCCCATGGAGACGTAAAGCTTGCGGCCGCGTACATATTTTTTACTAAGACCATAAGCGACCATCGCACAGAAGAATACATGAGTGACCACCCCAATGACGGTCTTGGAGATCGATATGAAAAATGCCTGCCAAATCGACGAATCCCGGAACACCGCCTGATAATTCTCCAGTGAGAGCTCCGACGGCCAGAAGACGAACCCACCCTCTGCCAACGCTCTACTGGAAGCAAACGATGAAACAAGGACATTCCAGAGCGGAACAATGATCACTATCATCGTAATGACGAGCAGCGTGGTATTCACCGCGTTAAAGATCCGGCTGTCGATGTCTCCTTTAATTGCTTTTGAGTTCACAAGTATTGCCCCCCTTATATAAAACCTTAAAGCACGGATTGATTATCGTTCAGCCTGCTCGTGATCTTGTTCGCCGTCAGCAGCAAAATAACCGAAACGATCGATACGCCAAGACCCACTGCTGTCGCGTAGGAGAAGTCCCCCTGCGTCATCCCCATCCGGTAAACATAGGAATTGATAACCTCTGCACTCTCCCGGTTCTGTGAGTTCATGAGCACGAGTGTCTGATCCAGGTTCGAGCCGAGCAGTCCGCTCACGGTTAGAATCAGGTTCAAGCTGATGATCATCTTCATGTTCGGAATCGTAATGTTCCATATTTGGCGAAGCCGGTTGGCTCCGTCGATCTTGGCAGCCTCGTAATAGGTAGGATCGATCTTGGACATGACCGCCAGATACAGAATCGTACCCCAGCCCGCTTCCTTCCAGATGTCAGACAGAACAGCGATCCACCAGTACTTGCTTGGGTCAAGCAGGATATTCTGCGGCTGTGAGATCAGACCGAGAGATAGCAGAATCTGATTAAACAGACCTGTCGTCGACACCCAGGTGATGAGCATACCGCCCAGCACGATCCAGGAGAGAAAGTGAGGGAGATAGGATACGGTCTGGACAAATTTTTTGAATCGACTCCCGCTTAGTTCATAGATCATGATCGCTAGAATGATAGGTACAACAAACCCGATGGCCAGCTTCAGGAAGCTGATGCCAAGTGTATTGATGACCGATTCCCAGAAATACTGATCCGTCATAATAATCTTGAAGTTGTCGAGCCCTACCCATGGTGCGCTGTCAATCGTGTCAATGACCGTGTAGCTCTTGAAGGCGATCGTGAGTCCATAGATTGGAATGAAGTTGAAGATAATCATAAATAGTACGCCCGGAAGAATCATGGACTGAAGCTCCCACTGCTTCACGTAATCCACGCAGAATTCCTTGATCCGCTGCCCCATAGGCTTCTTGGCTGGCGGCTTCCTCATACGGGACGAGGCATCCGCAGGCTGGATCAGAGCTGGTTTGCTCATGTGCTTCTCTCCTTTTTGCTCCTATACTCTGGATCAGAGCAACAAAATAGTGTTCATGAAATGGATTCAGTCAATGCAGAAATTTGATATTTTCACCGAAAAATAAAACGTTTTATTTTGGTCAAAAAAATATGGTTCTTTTTTAGAGAATGACTGCTGAAATTCCGGATGTCTGCCTCAGCTAGGCTTACGATCTAATGAACAGATTGAACAGAGTGCAACCAAATTTAACAGAAACCTAATTTGTAAGCGTTTACTACTAAGCTGGACGGGAACTTCCCCTTTTATAGTAAAGCGTAAAAGGTTAGTCCCGCACCATTTTGATCTGCGTAGAGCCTCTAACGATAAGCTCTCCCGGCAGCTTCTCATGCCTGCCTTCTTCCTTCTCCTGAATCATGCGAATCAAATGGTTCACAACCAGGATTCCCTGCCTAGCAATTTGGTTGCGCACAGTAGTCAGCGAAGGTGAGAAATACTGCGCAATGTCGATATCGTCAAAGCCAACGACACTTGTATCCTGTGGAATCTCGTATCCGAGGGATTTGAGTGCCCGCATGGCCCCGATCGCACTGAGGTCATTCCCTGCAAGAAAAGCATCCGGCAGCTTACTGCCATGCACATTAACGAATGATTTGACCGCGCCGTACGAGCCTTCCTCTTCAAAATAACCTTGCAGAATATAGTCCTCGTCCGCCTTCAGCCCGTAATCCCTCAATGCCGCCAGATACCCGGCCTTCCGCTGCTCGCTGTCGAACATCGTCTCCACACCGGCGATATAGGCGATGTTCTTGTGGCCCAGACTGATCAGGTATTTCGTTGCTTCGTACGCATCCACATAGGAATCGAAGATAATGCTGCCCATGTTTTCGTTCTGTATCTCGCGGTCCAGAAATACGGCCTTGATGTTGTTCTGCTCCATAATGGCGATGTCATTCTCGTCAATTCGCAGCTCTTCATAGACAATGACCCCATCGACCCTTCCGCCAAGAATGTTGCTCATAATGACCTGCTTATCCTTGGTTACGAAGATGTTCAGACCGTAGCCGTGGCGGTCACATTCCCGTGACATCGTCTCGACCAGCGTATAGAAGTACGGTCCTGACACGCTTGTGGTGAAGAAGCCCAGCATCTTCGATTTGCCCGATTTCAGCAGCTTGCCGTTGATGTTCGGGACATAGTTCAGGCGTTTCGCGACGTCCAGAATATGCGACTTCGTCTCCGGATTCAGCACATCCACGTCGTTCAGCGCATTGGAGACCGTCGAGATCGACACCCCCGCCTCCCTTGCCACATCCTTGATCGTTACCTTTCTCATCTGCTGTCTTCCTTTTTATAAAAACGTTTTTATGAACTGAATATACTATACGTGTGATTTTATGGCAACTGTTTTTTATTTTCAGATAAGAATGCCAGTTTATTTCTTTCTTTTTGACTGAATAGAGCGCTGCTCCAGTACATAACCAATGCAAAGGATCAGCAGACCGGGGTACAAAGTGAAGAGATAGATATGTTGTGAAGCAAGACCCATCGGGTACAAGACTCCGCCACACATGACTATTAGACCTAAAATTTGAGCTTTTCTATAAATTTTCATTTTAATCACCCTTATCATTATTAATAATAATTAGTTTGATTATTAGATTGAAATTAATCATACCTCCAGCACTCCCTAACCACTAATACCACCCTCATATCAATGCACTCCATGCATATTTCGTATTCCTCACGAATTTCTGAAAGATACAATAAAACCCTTTCACGTTCCATAATTTACATACTATGATTGGTTAATATAAACAATGTAATATAAATATTAACATCTAAGGAGTGTACATAAAGGCTACAGTAAATGGTAGTACTTTCACCTTAAATACCCCCGGAGAAATCCTCAAAGGCTCTACGTTGGTTCCATTGCGATTTGTAAGTGAATCCTTGGGAAACAGTGTAGGTTGGTTTAACAAGAGCAAAACCGTTACGATCAGCTCCGCATCCATGCTGAAGGCAAAAGTTACGAAAGTGACGGACGGAGATACTATAACGGTAAAATTGAACGACTGTACCGAGGAGAAGGTTAGATTCATCGGAGTAGACACTCCTGAATCTGTCCACCCTGATGCAGATCGCAATACAAGTGAGGGTGTCGTCGTTTCTGAATATACAAAGAAACAGCTTCTCAATAAGATGGTTATGCTCGAGCTGGATGCAGGAGAAAGAGATCTGGCACCTGGTAAGACTGTGACCAGCGGTAAGACTGCCAAGGCAGCTGCCGGCTATCTGAAATGGACGACCGCGAATGTGCATAACAATGATGAGAATGATCCAGCTGAGTTATACGATATGAATGGCAAGTTAATCAGCAAATACTAATCATTAATATCATATCAGTTCCCTCTTGAGGATTCATCCAAGATCGCTGCATAAAAATAAGAACCTTAGGAAGCCAATGCTCCACTAAGGTTCTTTGTCTTGTTAAGATGAATTTCTATCACCTGTTGTTCTTCGGATCAAGCGCATCAGGGATGAAGGAGAAACATCAAAACAGCCCAGTTTCCTGTAACAGGAGCTGAGCTGTTTTGCTTCACTATATATAGCTTATGCAGGCTCCGACTTGCTCATTCGATCCGTGATGATCGCAATTGCACCGTCACCCGTAACATTCGTTGCTGTCCCGAAGCTGTCCTGGGCAATATATAGTGCAATCATCAGAGAAGTAAGCGTCGTATCGAAGCCGAGCATGGACTCCAAGAGACCGAGTGCAGCCATCACCGCACCACCGGGAACGCCGGGTGCAGCCACCATCGTCACACCCAGCATTAAGATGAAGGGGAACATGGAGCCGAAGGTAATCGGCATTCCTGTCAGCACCATAACGGCCATCGAGCAGCTAACGAGCGTAATCGTACTGCCGGATAAGTGGATCGTCGCGCACAGCGGAATAACGAAATCAGCCACTTTCCCCTTGACTCCATTCAGCTTCGTCTGACGAAGCGTCACCGGAATCGTTGCAGCCGAGGACTGTGTCCCTATCGCTGTAAAGTAAGCAGGAATCATATTTTTAAGCAGAGTGAATGGATTCTTACGCCCAATCTGTCCTGCCACCACATACTGTATGACCAAATATAGAATGTGCAGAACGATAATCATAACGAACACTTTAATAAATACAGACAGAATCATCGTCACTTGTCCACCATACGTCAAATTGGCAAACACACAGAAGATATGGTAAGGAAGCAGCGGAATGATCACCGAAGCGATTAACTTCTCGACAATGGCTCTAAAGTCAACCATGACATTTTGCAGAGCTTGTCCCTTAATGACCGCAGCCCCAAGCCCCAATGTGAAGGCCAGCAGCAAGGCAGTCATGACCCCGAATACAGGCGGCATATCTACGGTGAAGTAAGGCGCAAGCAGTGCCTCTTCCGGATTGCTGAATGACTGGGTAAGGCTTCCCGCCTCCAGTATATACGGGTATAGCAAGGTTGCAGCAAGAAAGGCCAGCATGCCTCCTATAATGGAAGAAACATAGGCAATACCTGTCGTCATTCCAAGCAGGCGTCCTGCTCCTCTCCCCAGTTCGCCGATTCCCGGCGCTATGAATCCGATAATGATTAAAGGTATGGCAAAGCCTAAAAAATTACCAAACAATCCGCTAAAAGTGGCAAGTCCAGCAACAAGCCATTCGGGGGAGAACGAACCTACGGCAATCCCGAGCAGAATGGCAATCAATATCTTCGGCAGCAGGCCGAGCTTCTTCTTATTCATGATGTCATCACCTATTAATGTTATATTTTAATGTCCACTGCACAAGGACACTAGTCCTCTTAACGCGGAATTCTCAAAAATATATCACATAATAGTGTAATTGTCATGCCCTAAATGTATGAAATTTGAGTATTATTAAATAATTTCCCTAATTTATATTTCTTTGTCTTGTGTGAAGGTATCCTTGGACCAACAGCGTCCGCTAAAAAAAGAAACCTTGACGGCAGCATGCCATTCAAGGTTATTTGTTTCTCTGGGATTATCTGATGTTTATACATTAAAAATGCCGTTTAATGATGCTGCTCAATCCACCACTAAACTTTCAGCAAACCGCGGAAGCCTCTGGCTCCATAATAGGAATCTGCTCCATTGTGGTATACAAACACCGTATCATACCGGTAGTCGCAAAATATCGCCCCACCCAATTTACGAATATTTGGTGGCGTAAGGACCCAGCTTGATGTTTTGTTATCAATCTTTCCAAGCTTCTGCTGAAGCTCCCGGAATTGTTCTTCTGTCAGCATTTCAACGCCCATCTCAGCTGCCATGTTCACCGCACTGTTCTCTGGCTTATGCTGCTTCCTAGACTCCAGCGCTTCATGATCGTAACAGATACTTCTACGGCCTTTTGGGCTCTCTGCGGAACAATCACAGAATGTGTATTCCCCAAGCTCTGCGTCATAACCAATTACGTCCGGCTCTCCGGCAGTTCTCTCCATCTCAGATAGCGACCACAGTTTTTCCGGCTGGGTGAGCAGTCTATCTTGTACTGCGCTCCATTCGATTCCCTCATGGCGATCCATATGTTTCTCAAAACGCTTTTTTAATATAGACAGGATTTCTTCCTGTTGCTCCGGTGTTAATGTCCTCTGTTTATTTTCCATATAAATATAACCTCCAGTGCTTGTTTTAGATGATGGCTATCACTTACCGTCCTCGAGGATCTTTATTGCATGTTCTATACTCTATCTTCTTATTTCTTTCCATCTTAATCAAGAATAAGCATCATTTCATATTGATGTCCAATCGTTTCAAATCCTACTTTATCCAAAAACAGTTTCATACCCTCACACGCATCATCTACATTAATCACTCGCAGTTGCTTGCCGTTCGAATGATTCATCAATGTGCCTACTATACTCGTCGCGATCCCTTTGCGCCTGTACTCAGGAAGCACCGCAATTTGCGGAACATCGCCTGTTGCTGGGTCTACGATGCCGTAACCGATAATCTTCTTCTCCAGCCTTACGACTGCATAGACAAACTTCTTCTGCACAGCGCGAATGGAATCGATCGAATTTTGCCAGGAGGGGCTGAAATCCCACAACATTTGCAGTTGCTCCCATGTATCCGAATCAATTTCTGTCAGGTACTCGATGGCATAAGTCAGCTCTTTTGCATGGTAACGGCTCTGCTCCAGCTTATGGAACGAGAAGTTTCTTGTAATCGAAAGCCCTTGCTTTTTGTATAGCTCAAAGGCAGCTTCATTGTTCTGAAGAACCTCCAGCAAATACTGCTCCACCTGATTCCGCTTCAGCTCTTCCCGTACCGATTGGAACATGCGGCTCGAAATCCCTTGCTGTCTATGTAGAGGAGTGACGCCAGTGCCAAGATCGTATGCGGTTCGTGTCCCATTCCAATTTCTCAATCCGTTTAGGATAAACCCAACAAGCTCATGTCCAGGCTCTTTGAACGCACCGATCGAAATCTCCGGAGAATATCCTCTTCTTACAAGCATCTTTTGAAACGCTTCAAGTGATAGATTAATATTCACCTGATAATCTGAAAAAGCCTCTAGAAACACGTGGTGCAAGGTTTGAGTATCTATGTTATCTAGTGTTTCGTATGTGTACATGAGCTCAGTCCTCCTATTAAATAGACACAGATAATGCAGCAGTCTTTATGTAGGCACACTGGATCAATAAACTCATAGATCATATAAAGCAAGATTTAATTTTGGCTTCAATATCTTTGTTCATTCCGTAAACTTCAAAGTATGAAGTATCAAATGGACGAATTTCCAATTCTGCTTCGTGGTTTTGTAATCCTTCACTTTCTTCTGTTTCCGGTAATAAATGAGTGTCCCAGTCTATTTTTTTACCTTTTTCAATTCCAATGAACACTCCGGAATGGAATTGCACTATTTTTTCCACTTTTTTGATGAGTTCATCTGTACTCAGGATTTCAGAGTAAGGCTTCGGAAACAACACCTCTGAGGGCTGAGTACTGCTACCAAACACATCAAAAGCAAACCAAGTAAGATTGGAAGTTTCATGCTGAATACAGGTTAATATTTGAGCAAGTTGTTTTCCTAAACAACCTATTTCATTTTCAAAGTACTCCCCACTTAATCTAAGTGTAAATATAGGTTCCTTTAAATAATTATCTTCCATCCTTCCTACCTCCATTCGCAATTATCCGTATACTCAGAATGCCGAAATTTTTATACGGTCATAGCTTACCAAATTCTAAAATTCAGAATCGTCGGCTACAACAGGGATTAATGGAGACAAAAATGGATCGTCTTTTTCTTGAATGCTTCCCCTCGCAAGAACGTAAACTTTAAATTCATTAAAATGTTTAGGGTGCTCATCATTAAAAACATAGAGCATTCCATATGAGCCAGGTGCAAGATCCCCTATGTTCCGCATTATTTCCACTGGATTATAATTTGAAGAAGGCTCTCGATTCCACAACCCCGTCATCCAAAGATGATATTGTCCATTTATTGCCTTCATTTCTATAACATCTACATTAGGTTGTAAACCCTCAATATACACTTCAATTGATTCCAAAATGTTTATTTCTTTTTCCTTATTCGTCTCATCGTTAGTATTTTCTAATACAACTGCCCATCCATGATATTGATACATGTTTAGCTCCTCTCTAGTCCTTTATTTTAATGAAGAGATATCGATAACAATTTCAACATTATACCTCTTTTCATATTCCTTTAATTGTCTAATTACTTTATCTGCAGGTGCAGTCTCAAAATGAAAATATGCCTTCCCACCTGTTTCAATAGAAGCTTCAATGGTAGCCTTTGCCTGTTCCCTAAATTGTGAACTCAAACTATTCATTGAAGTTTTGGTCTGACCAATATACTGTTCAGAAATCACATCAAACTCTCGACCTTTTGGATCATTATTGAATATCATTCGAGACTGTCCACCAATTTTTTTTGCAAGCAAATCTGCATTTACATCTTCCTTATTCGCTTGTTTTAGTCCACCTGAATACTGGGTATAGATACCTTTACCGCTAATGAAGTTAGAAGCAGTGTCACCCTTCCCTACAGCACTATTCTTAGAACTTCCTCCATCTCCACCCGTATCAGGTTTATGATTCGGCCCCGCCTTAATCCCAAGCCGACTAACTAGGAAGGAGCCTAACATCACACCTGCCTGTTCTCCTACGAAGTTAGCTTTTCCGGACTCATCTGCCTTCACTTGTATTTCTTTTATAAAGGCTTCACGTTCTCCTTCATCCATAACCATGTTTTTGCCCCATGCAGCGAAACCAATTACATCTTCGGCGGTCCCTACAGTTGCATTGTAAGCCATGTCCCCTAAAGTCCCGATGGGATTCTTAACTATGGCTGTTCCCGTATCCTTTAATGATTCGACTACGCTTCCTAGACCTTTTTTGAGTCCTCCTGCCAGATCCTTTGCGGTGTCTCCCACTTGATCTATGAATGATTTAGGCGGCGCGCTAATGTAATTTGTCGTACTTAGTTTAGCGAAGAGCTCCATCCGCTGTTCTCCCATAAAATCCTGCAGCTGATCCGCATCCATGAATCGAACGGCAATTCCTTTGAGTTGCTGACTGATCACATGCATACGCTCTATGGTTACATTCATCTGTTCATACGCTGTCTTAAAATCCGTTTGAAAAGCCGTTCCTCTCTGACCATACCAATTGGACATCAGCATAAAAATCTGCCGGAGAAGGTTCTCATTGATCATCTTAAGCTGGTTCGATGCATTGTCGAATTGATCAGATACCGATAACAGCACATCGATGGGAACTTTGATTCTTGTCATAAGCTACCTCTCCATTTGATAGATAGGTATAATTTTACTTATATATCACCCTGTGGAAAAGGTACCCATGTCCCTTCAATGAACACGTCGATTCATACGGAAGACCTTCATTAATGAGCATGAATGACAATGCGTGGTGCACGGCGGACGGAGTCAGTCAGTAATACAAAAAAGAAACCTTGAAAAGCCCGCAGCCAGTCAAGGTTCAAACAATTTTAGTCCATCAGAAATTCCACATTAATTCGGTCAACCTGGAACTCTACAGCTTTGCCAATTAAATCAGGATAGTTAGCAAAATATTCGTCATCGTCAGAAATAACGATCCCTGCATCAATTGAATCTTCATTAAGAACACCACGAATATAATAATTATAGCTTGTACCGATTCGTTCAAGTTCTTTTTTACTATCACATAATTCACGAATTTCTAAACCATCTAAAATCGTAAACCCTATGGAAACAGGGTATTTTTTTCCCCCTTCAACTTCATAAGGGCAGATAAACGCAAAACCCGTAAACTCTATTCCTTGTATATCGAGTGTAACTTCCTCTTCAATGTGCGGGTCTAACCCTTTAACCAGAGCTAAATACCTCATTTTTATTACCTCATTTCTTATTCCGAAGGGTTAATTACTGAAATATTCTCACCATTTATAGTCTTCCAGAATTTTTTACCACTCTGAGTGTGATATGTGGTAATTTCATTGTTATTGTTTGTTCCTACAAATTCAAACTTAGCGTTACCGTCCTTGTTATTACCCATAAATCGTACATATCCTGTTCGTATTTCATCTTTGTATTCATATTGCACCTTAACTCCATTGTTGATTACATCTTTAGCACCGTCAAGATACTCATTTGCACTTTTGTAAATTCCGCCAAATTCTCCACCATGCTTATCGTAGTGACTTTCAAGCTTAACACGGTCAGCAAAGTTAGAAGGATGTTGAACCGCCCCCCCAACATTCTGCTTAGAATTTCCTCCATCTCCACCCGTATCAGGATTATGATTCGGCCCCGCCTTAATCCCAAGCCGACTTACTAGGAAGGAGCCTAACATCACACCTGCCTGTTCTCCTACGAAGTTAGCTTTTCCGGACTCATCTGCCTTCACTTGTATTTCTTTTATAAAGGCTTCACGTTCTCCTTCATCCATAACCATGTTTTTGCCCCATGCAGCGAAACCAATTACATCTTCGGCGGTCCCTACAGTTGCATTGTAAGCCATGTCCCCTAAAGTCCCGATGGGATTCTTAACTATGGCTGTTCCCGTATCCTTTAATGATTCGACTACGCTTCCTAGACCTTTTTTGAGTCCTCCTGCCAGATCCTTTGCGGTGTCTCCCACTTGATCTATGAATGATTTAGGCGGCTCGCTAATGTGATTTGTCGTACTTAGTTTAGTGAATAGCTCCATCCGCTGATCACCCATAAAATCCTGCAGCTGATCCGCGTCCATGAAGCGTACGGCAATTCCTTTGAGTTCCTGACTGATCACATGCATACGCTCTATAGTTACATTCATCTGTTCATAAGCAGTCTTGAAATCCGTTTGAAAAGCCGTCCCTCTCTGACCATACCAATGGGACATCAGCATAAAAATTTGCCGGAGAAGGTTCTCATTGATCATCTTAAGCTGGTTAGATGCATTGTCGAATTGATCAGATACCGATAGCAGCACATCGATAGGAACTTTGATTCTTGTCATAAGCTACCTCTCCATTTAATAGATAGGTATAATTTTACTTATATATCACCCTATGGAAAAGGTACCCATGTCCTTTCAATGAACACGTCGATTCATACGGAAGACCTTCATTAATGAGCAGATAATTGTTCGACAAAAGGGATATCTGCTGGTGCAAATGAATATCCCGCCATCTCTCCTACTTGGATCCATCTATATTCATCATGATCTGATAACTCAATCGTCCCTCCTCGCATGTTTGCCTTATATGCAACAAGTCGTATCGTCACCGTATCATAAGCATGCTCATTCACAGCAAAAAAAGCATACGGCTCAATTTCGATGTTCATCTCTTCCAACAGTTCTCTTCTTAAACAATCCTCGGGCGATTCACCCGCTTCGATCTTTCCTCCCGGGAACTCCCATAAGCCTGCTTGAGATTTCCCTTCTCTTCTTCGTGCGATGAGGATACGACCATCCGTGTCTTCAATTATGGCTGCTGCTACTTCGATCATGTTGATCACCGTCCTAAATTATAGTACTACTGATATTCTACGTTACATTAATATTCTTCGCCAAATCCTCTACCTTCCGATACTACATCTCCATTAGCATTTAATAAATTCTTTGCCAACTTATAATGGCCCGCCCAGTAAAAAACACCTTGAAAGGCACGATGCCTATCAAGGTGTTATGAATAATAAAGATCAAGTCCTTACCATGGAAGCTAACATTGCTTCCCCTGCCTATTTATCCACCCGAATGTCTCTAACCTGCTGAGCCAAGTCCACCTGTGTATGATCCAGTTCCACCTTCACGGTACCCAGACGCCTCTTCTCCCGCCATTCTCTTAACTGTTCTTCTGTTTCCAGTCTCAGTTCAGCAATCTCGGTCGCCCGGTCAAAGATGTACTTGGAGGTATACAATAGCCTGTAGATTCCAAGTCCACCGGATACAATGGGCTGTGTTCGCTTCGTCCATTCCTCGATAC
This sequence comes from Paenibacillus sp. TCA20, assembly GCF_000732325.1. Classification (GTDB taxonomy): domain Bacteria; phylum Bacillota; class Bacilli; order Paenibacillales; family Paenibacillaceae; genus Paenibacillus; species Paenibacillus urinalis. The sequence goes on along the minus strand of NZ_BBIW01000009.1, from coordinate 173,253 downwards.
GGAACTTCACATAGAGCTGATCCTCGGTCCCAGGTCGTGCAGGACGTTCCTTGATCTCCCCTCTTCTCATTACCTTCCAGTCCTTCACCTTGCCGACATAATGGATTCCTGTCTCTCCCGTTGTATCCGCGAATTTTCCAATGGATTGATATACTGCTATATATTCAATTTGCGTAAGTATTTGGTGATCTGCGATATTACTCAGCGGCAAATGGTAGTACTTGTATTGAAGTGAACTCTCTAATTGAGCCACTTCTCTTAACGATCCAACGAGTACATTCTTGCCCGCAAGCTTGTTTTTATAGTATCCCTGTGTACCACGTGGTCTCGTAGACCTCTCATATGCTTTTTCCGGGCTATCCATAATAATCTCTTCCAAGAACTTATCCATCAGCTCCGTCGCATTCGGCAAGAAGGGAAAGGCCCCGACGTTGACCATTTCTATGCTCTTATAGAATTTATGCTCTTGATAATTCTGCTCATCATGATATGGAAAAAGCACATAAGCACCAAACATACTACGCTCTAGCTCCTGCCCACCCTCACTGTAGACAATCGCGTCCCGATAGCGATGCATCGTATTAATATCTTCTTCCACCGGCCCGGGCTGCTTATACTTCTCATAATAATAGGAGCCTTCATAGGCAGGATCGATCCGGTACTTGGCATCAAAAATATATTTATACTCCATCGCGGAATCATTCTTCTTCAACGTAAGTACATTATCCGGTCTTTGGCCTAACGTCGCACTCCGGTCCCCACTTGGCAGCCTATTATAATAGAGCGTGAAGATTTCGCCATTCCTTGGGTTGCGGTACACCATCCTTGCGGACTGTGATTTGTCGAGTGTAAAAAACACGCCCGTCCGATTCACCTTAATCATGTCCTGCTTCAATAACTCATACTTCTGACCAAGGAGCTCGTTAATCTTCAGGAAGCACCAATACTCATACAGCTGGGCTAAATCCTTCATCGACAAACGGAATAGATCACTTTGCACGCTCAGACCCTTCATTAGCATTAAATAACTCCGATATACCTCGCGATATCCCGGCGCCATCTGTAGCACTAATGAGACCGATAACTGCTTCATCTCACCAACCTTCATAAAATCAAGCTGTAATAAACGCTGCAGTTGATTTTGAATCGAGGTAATCTTCTTATCCAGTACGGGATCCTGCAATTTACCTGATCCGCTCAGCTTTCTCTTCATCTCCTGCAGCTTCTTCGATACCCGGATCAGCACCCATCTCACAAATCGATTCTCCATTGTATCGAACTGAACCTCGCGTTTCGTTTCAAGTGCATGGGATGGATTCAGGCGCTGCCCCTGATGTGGAATAAATCCATGCGTTTCATGATGCGTCAACAGATACGGACGTTTGGCGAGAAACGCGATGTTTTCTTTTCCCGCCTTCCTGACCTTGGCTGCATCCACGATTCTCTGCTCTTTAACTAGGCTGTAATGAGGGCTCGCGTGAATTCGTTCTACGGCTTGTCTTAGCTGATCAAACACATGCTGCAATATCGCAAAGAACTCCGTTAGACTCTGATTGCGTGTCTCCTTTAACCCTGTCAGATGATAGGTCTTTCTTAAAAAATCAAAGGATAAATTATATATCTGCCGATTAATGTCACTCAGAATCATTTGGTAATCTCTTTTGTAATCCATCTTGGAAGGATAGATCTCGATTTGCAACTGGAATACAGGCTGCCCTTGCTGACGAAGCTCAAGCTCGGTTAACCCTACCTCGTTCTGAAAATTCAAAATACCTGAAAGGATCGACTGCCCGAGAGGTTTAACCGCCTGCCGTATATATAAGTTGTCATGGTAGAACGTTAGATCTGTTTCTTGTTTCTTCTCCACAACAAGCTCGTAAGCTTGTGTCTCATAGAATAATGGATAGCTCTTCTCCCCCGTCTGCCATGGAACCAACTGTCCCTGCTCAGGCGAAAAAACAAATAGGTTCTCCAGCACAAGTTCACTAGAAGAGATACTCACCTGTAGCGTGTTTGAATCCATCCAAGCTCCAGCATCATCCCGATGAAGCTGTAAGGATTCTACCGTCGAATGATAGGGCTTGCCCTGAATATAGAGGTTAAAAAGATTCGTCTCAATCCGGATCAGCTCTACACTCTGATTAAGAAAGCCAATAGGAGGTGAATCCATCTTCCTCTAACCTCCGTATCATAAAGGCAAGCTTCCGTGCAGACTGTGGATACTTCACTTCCTCGGCCTGCTGCTTACTGCCATATTTTATATATAGATCTGATGCATCATCCAAGAGATCCTTAACAGGAATGGACTTGCCAATGGCCTCCTGCATTAAGAGGAGCAATACCTTTTTGATAGATAAGCTGCTTCCTTGAATACGAGGTAGGATCTTCTGGAGTAGCTGTCCATCGAATGCATTGTCCTCTGGTAATAGCTCAAATCGCTGATTATACGCCATGTAAAAGCAGATGGAGTCCCGAATCCGGAAGCCGACATGTGAATGAATCTCCTCTAAAATGTTGTTGATCTTCACCAGTTTATCTGTCGTCGAACGCACAAGCTCTGGATAGGTGCTATACATATCGGTTAGCTGCAAATATTCGCTCCGCAAGAAAGCATTATTTGTACTTGAAGATTCAAGATTATCTATGTTTACTCCATCAGATGGAAATTGCTCTAGATTAATATAGTTGAACTCAATCGTGTTCGCACGATCCAGCACTTTTTTACTAAAAGGATGTGTTGTCTCGTCCATGTTAACTGTTCCAATCACATACACATTGTCCGGCAGAGTCAAGCCACCATATATCGATTGGTCTTCCTCTCTTAATGACTCCGGGCCAATGAGCGCAGACGTCACGATTCGCTTCCCTTGCCATTCCTGGGTTTCCATCACACTCAGCAGATCACTGAAATAATACTCCACGCGAGCTAGGTTCATCTCATCCAGACAGATAAAATACGGCTTGTTCTTATTCTCTGGTTTAGATGCCTCTACTAACACTTCCGTTAGACGCCCAGGTCTAAACACACCCGAAAGATCCTTATACCCTAACAGATCCGATGGATCACTCCAGTCTGGTCTTACCGGGATCAAAGTGAATTGTCCGTTCGTCATCGTTGCTCCCAACGCTTCTGCAAAGAGCTTCACCAGCTTCGTCTTCCCTGTTCCTGATACCCCGGCTAGAATGACGAAAGGCTTGGTCTTGAGGGACAAATAGAAGTTCTCCATCAGACCCTCTGGGTAGAGAAAGCCTTTGTGGTGAATATATTGTTTGACTTGTTCCAGTTGCTCTCGCACATTAATAGTCACTGGAGTTAGCTCCTCCTCTGGAGTAGGTTCATCTTCCCTATTTTGCAGTACCATATCTACATACTGCTTGTAGTTAGACACGAGGTTCTCGAGGTCTTTTAGGAGTACGTCGTCGTCCGGAAGCGAGTCTCTGTCGTATTTGATATAAGCTACCGTTGAGACTTGGTAATCTTGTCCCAGGCCGCTTTTTTCCATGAGATAAATATTCTCGTCCTTATGTAGTCCGTCTAGTGGGATAAGGCTACGAATTTCTTGAGTATTTTACTTGAGGTACTCGTATCCTCTGAGCTTGCCTTGCTTCAAGGGTTCGGTGACACCTTGGATGAACGTAAGATATACAGACTGCATCTCCTCGGAAAACAGGTATACGATGTACTCACCCTGCTGAGTTGTCTGCGTAATTCGCTTGTCCATGAGTGCGATCCAAGGGATCGTGGCCCAGTTCCCCTGCCCAACGGAACCTTGAACCTTGTATTGCTCATTTAAAGATAGTAGGTTCTTCAACTGGCTCGGTATAGAGTTTCTAACTAAGCTACCTAGCGGGTGCTGCGCGAACGGCTCCGTTTTCGCTTGAAGATACGTGTTCAGGATCTGAGATAAGGCATCGTGTAAGGAAAAAGAAGACTGCGTAGTTCTATTCAGTTCTAGCTTCCTATTGTAATTGTCTAGCTCTTGCATGGCGTATTCTTTAAGCTCCTTAAGTGTGTTTTCGTTGAACCAATCTGGATTGGAGAAGGTAATGGTTTGATTTGCAGGGTCGAATGTGAGAACAGAGGATAGGGCATCGATTGGTGTTTTTAGTAGAGATTTGGTTTGGCTTAAGGTGAATTCATTCCATCCCGAAGCTCGTTGCTCTGGTGGTGAATCTACTATGTTTCCTAGCTCGCTTTCGTCTTGGAAGTATTTCAGGAACTTTTGAGCTAGTTGATCCAATGGAGCTTGGAAGGATTGAGTTTCTTCATAGAATTCAATGATGGATAGGATAAGGACCATCTTGTATGATTTTTGTTTGGAGCGGAATATAGTTGAAAGTGATTCTGGTAGCATGATAACCTCCGTGAAATGACTAGGTACTTATAGTATAAAGAAATAAAAGCAGTTTCCACAATGAATCTACGGAAACTGCTTTTATCAGCTCTATTTTTCAGGAACAAGTCGAGTTCATTATCTTCAACAAGCTCTGAATTATCTCATCATCTATATAGTGTAGGTTATGTCCCGGGAACAACAACTTCTTCAAAGCGTGATATCCTCTCGCGTTTCGAATCCAAATGCTGAAGCCATAACTCAACAAGTTGATTTCCATCAATTAACTCTATATTAAGTCCACTTGCATAATTATATGCATTCGAGGTGAATTTCCCTGTTGTTACAACGTACCCTCCAATGGCTCCTTGTTTGACCATTTGTGAGTGAATAATGGCAATAGGATCGAAACTAACTGGATTCTGATCGTTGTAACACTTGACTTGTCCTAGGTATAATCCTTCATCTGTCTCCTCTTCTATATCAACACCATAATCACCAGAACCCTTTGTTACATAAGTACTCCCTCCCCGTACAGAGGCCATTATCTCAGCAGCAAATTGTTCAAACAAAAGTGGGTTCTCTGCTTTCTCTTCTTCAGGATCTCTTTTATATCTATGGTACAAACCAATACGTTTCTTTCATATCTGCATGTGTAGTAATTGCTTCAAGTGCATTATCTCGATAATTTTCAATGGTCTTTTTTTGGTTGGAATACATGTAAAAGAGAATTAGAATCAGCACGATTAATACGCTGACGACGATCATATTTACCACTCCTTTTGACTTCATCCTGTCCAGAACAGATCAAATTAAAACTCAGGCATGGTTCTACGGCAAATTTCCTTATCAGACTATTATAGATAAGACTTCTTAAATAGAGATGGAGAACTATTTATTCGCCTTTATTTTCATACAGACTGCTTGCACATAAACAACAAATTCTTGTTATAATACATGAACAGGAGGAATCATCATGCCATTATTTCAATATGGAACTCAGACCATTGAATACAAATTAAAGAGAAGCGACCGTCGTAAGACAGTGTCCATCTCTGTTAATCAAGAAGGTGTACAAGTGGTCGCTCCTAATACCGCTGAAGAACATGTCATTGAAAATATCTTACATCGTAAAGGGACCTGGCTACGCACTCAATTGTTAAATTTTGAAGAGATGAAGCAGAGCTCTCTCCAACGGAGGTTTGTTTCTGGTGAGAAGCTGCCGTATCTAGGAAGACAATATCGATTAAAGGTGATTAGAACCAATGATTTTACAGCACCAGAAATTAACTTCTATCAAGGTCAATTTCGAGCATACATTCATACTGATATACCAGAACACCAATATAGAGAAATCCTCATGCCACTCTATGTAGAGTGGGTTAAACATCGAGGAATGATCTTTACCAAAGATCGAGTAAGTAAATTCACAGATAAATTTCAACAATATCCCAATAAAATCATTATCAAGGATCAAGAACAACGTTGGGGAAGCTGTACTACTGCCGGCAATATGCTATTAAACTGGCGGATCTTCTTAGCACCTGCCTCAATTGTTGATTATGTACTTGTGCACGAACTGGTACATTTGAAGTATATGAATCATTCCAAGGAATATTGGGAAACCGTACGAATGCTGCTCCCTGATTATGAACAAAAGAAGGATTGGCTGCGTGTAAACGGATCAACACTAAATATATGAAAATGACCAGCAAACAGGTTGCTGGTCATTTTTATTATTTTTTGCCATATTGGGTTTCTGCGAGTGCTGTAAAATATCCTGTCAGCATCGAAGCATCACTCATATTCATCTTCTGTTTGAGCAGCTTTACCTTCAGATCTCCAGTCAATTGACGCTTAAAATCCGTCTTCGTCGTCCAGTCACTAATTGGTGTAACGCGCTCCTCAATAAACTGCTGTACATCAACGGCAATTTCTTTCAATTCATAATCCGCCCGCTGCTCACATACTTCATAGAGTTTGTTGTAGTAAGGCTCCTGCATATAAGTCAGACCGCTGTTTGTATTACCGTTTGCTTTCTCTATCATCTCATCACGGACCGCATCCAGCTTCTCTAACAGCTCGAAGATGGTCATCTGACGCTCTTTATAACGTGCCAGCAATTCCTCAACCTTCTGCTTCAAAGAAGTATAATAGACTTCATCCTCGCCAAGACGAACTGAGATTTCTTTCTTGATCGCATGCTCCATCTGAGCTGCTTTCGTTTCTGGGAGCGTATTCTTATCCAGCTCTTCTTTGAAAGATACATCCAAAATCGATACCGGATCTCTAGCATCAATACCAGCAGAACGCAAAAAGTCATGTACAATCTGCCTAACCTTCTCTCCGCAATCAGAGATGTCCATGCCATCATCAATGGAAAACCGGGATTTAGCTAACTGACGGATGACACCAAGACGCTTTAAGGCTGGTAGGAACCTTTCACCTTTAGGACTTGGCATCACCTTATCCATACTCTCCGCAAATCGTTTATAAGCAATATCAAAGTCCGCGCGTACATCTTCATCTACGAGTCTTAGAATACTTTCTTCCAGCTGATCCGGTTTCAGTCCATCAAAGAAACGCATTGTAGAGCGATGACGCTGCTCAAGTCTTGGTAATTCATTATCAATCGATTGTAATGCTCCCTGAACATCATTCGCGCTGAAGATCTCAAGAGCTTGATCTAAGAAACGGGACACTCCAAAATAATCTACAATAAGTCCATACGATTTATTCGCATCATATTTCCGGTTTGTTCTAGCAATCGCCTGCAGTAAGTTATGTTCTTTGAGAGGTTTATCCAAATACATCACTTGCTCAATTGGTGCATCGAAGCCAGTCAATAACTTATCACAGACGATTAACAACGCTAACTTATCCTCGGAAAATGGCTTCTTAAAACGCTCAATCAGCAGTTTTTCTTCGTCTTTCGAGATGTGATAGTTTCGTAATTCTTCCTCATCATTCTGTCCAGCTGAGAAAATTACTGCTGTTTCAAACTTTCCCATCGCATATTGATCGATCAGTTTCTTATATTCAACTGCAGCCGCGCGGGAGACAGCTACCACCTGACCTTTATAGCCATTGATTAATATACGAGATTCAAAGTGGCGAACGATATCAAGAGCAATTTCTTTCATTCGCTCTGGTGCAGTTAAGAGGAGCTGATCATTCACGTATTTCTTCTGTATCTTCTCTCTGGCATCATCGTCATACTCGAAGAAGGTGCGGGCAAATAACTCGTCCAATGTATCTCCCTTCATATGTAGGTTCGGAAGCCTGGATTCATAATGAATCGGAACCGTAGCCCCATCTTCAACTGCCTGCTCAATCGTATATTTATCGATGTAAGAGCCAAACTTTCCTGTCGTCGAGCGAGTTTTCTTATCTATCGGCGTACCGGTAAATCCAATAAAGGTTGCATTGGGCAATGCCTTACGCATGTTGAGGGCTAGTCCTTTATACTGTGAACGGTGGGATTCATCTGTCATGACGATAATTTGCTCAGATTCCGAGATGATAGGAAAGGCCTTCTCCTCATCACCTTGGAACTTTTGAATCAGCGTCATCACGGTTGTACCTGGACCTTTGGTAAGCTGGTGTTTCAGATCGGCAACTGAACTTGCTTGCGTAGGATTCGGAAATCCTGACTGCTGGAATGTCTTCGTAATTTGATCGTCCAAATCCTGACGATCTGTTACGATGACAAGCATCGGATTCTCTAACGCTGTCTGCCGACGCAGCTTCATCGCTAGATACACCATCGTTAATGATTTACCAGAACCTTGCGTATGCCACACCACGCCGCCGCGACAAGAAGGATTCTTTTCCTTCATGATTCGCTCTATCGTTTTATTGACTGCACGATACTGCTGATAACGAGCTAGTTTCTTTACCTTTCCATCAAAGACGATGAAGTTACGCATAAGATCCAGAACGGTATCCTTACGCAGCATCCCGGATACAAGTACATCCTGCGCCCGGTGACTTCCAATCTCCTCAAAAGTATAAGGATAAGGATCTTTCCATAGACCGTAGTGCTGTGGCTTAGCAAAGATCGTACCTACACGCGCACGATCCCGGCTCGTCACGATCAGCATCTGGTTATACCAGAACAACTTCTCATTTGTGTCCATATAACGTTCGAATTGCCGTACACCTTCAGGAAGCTGCTTGTCTACCTGAAGCTTTGGACTTTTACACTCAATAAGTACAAGTGGTAACCCATTAACGTATAGGATAAGATCAGGACGGATGGTTCCAGCTGCATTTTCAAAGACAATCTGATTGACCACGAGGTAATCGTTGTTCTCGACATTCTCATAATCAAAGAGCTGAACCGTCTGATTCTTCTTACCTGCCCCAACATCCTGCATTACGGATATTCCTTGTCCGAATAGCCAATCGAATATCGTATTATTTGCATGCCATACATCTTCCGCCTGCAAGGAAGTAAACTGCTTTACTACCCGATCTACATTGTATTCGTCAATCCAAGGATTGAGCTTGCGAATTGCATCTGCAAATCTTTGTTCCAAGACGACGCTTGCTCTTGAAGAGCGATCGTTCTCCAATTTAGAACCTTCCATATAGGTATAGCCGTAATTTACTAACTGTTCAGTAAAGGGTTGTTCTACCTCGGTATATTCCAAAGGGTTCATTTTCGTTCACCTCCCGGTTGCGAGCAACGGCTTACACCGTCACTCGTATTTGTCCTGTTAGTAACTGCTGCATTAAACCTTTTTTGAGTTCGAGGTATTTTTCTTTCTCTTGCTCGTAGCTTTCTATCTGTTTATCAACGGATAAAAGGATAGAGGCGATTTTTTGTTGTTCGCTCAGGTTTGGGATAGGGACTGAAAACTTCACAAAATCCTTCACGTTGATATGTTTTATTGTCGAACCTACAAATATATTAGAAAGCCACTTCATTCCTATATCAGAATTTAAATAATATGCTAAATAATTTGGGTCAACAATTGATTCATTAAGTCTAGTTATAATCAGTGCATGACAATAAACTCCATCAAATTGTTCTGTTACTACAGCAGTTGAACCAATATGACCGGATTGAACCGTTAACAAATCGTTTGATTTTACTTTGGCTCTAGTATATTTTTCTGTAAATTCCGAATTAATGTATACGGTTTTAGTTAAATCCAATCTATTCTTCCGTATATTGTTACTTTGTAGATATAAAACACCGTCGGATTTCTCAGTGTAGAACGGAGTTGCGGTACCTACAAATCCATTTGAACAAAAGACACTAACCTCATTTATTGCCTTAACTTCCCACTCAACTGGTATCTCCCCAAGCTTCGTCTGCTTAAATTCGGTATGTCCAATGCCTTTTGTCAGGAGTTGCTGCATTAAACCTTTTTTAAGCTCTTTTGTTTTTTCTATCAGTTGTTCTGTGTTCTCAATCTGCTCATCAACTGTCGAAAGAATCTCGGCGATTTTTTGTTGTTCTTTTAATGAAGGTAATCCAATCTTTAATCCTTTAATTTCAGATACTGCTACCATATTTTTTATCGTTGATCCATGTGTCATATCCAACATTCTTGATTGAACATCCTCTGACATCAATAAAAAATATAAAAAAGTATGGTCAGCTAGGTTTTTCTCTGGTCGAAATCTTAAAAGCGCTTGATTCATTACACCACGTTTTATTCTTTTAGGTACAATTGATACTTTCCCTACTGTCCCTGAACAACTTATAAGGATGTCTTCTGGTAAAACTTCAAAGCCACTAAGTTCATCAAATTTCTCACTTGTAATAAAGTATCTAATATTATTAAATCGATTGTATATAACGTGTTGCTGTTCGTACACTGCAAATCCATCTGCAACAAAAAATTCTTTCTTCAATGCTCCACCAAATGGACCTCGTTTAACCCCAGATCCACCTTTTTGCATAACATCTTGTAACTCCCTTAATTCCCACTCGACCGGTATCTCCCCAAGCTCCGTCATTTTATATCCATCACGAGCCTGCTTCATCACACTTCACCCAACCCTAGTTCACGAAGATAACCATTTAATTTCATTTTTATATCCGCTCGTTTACTTTCCAGCTCAGAAATGTCCATAATTACCGATTCCAGATCCACTTTCTCTTCTTCTTCAGACTTATCAATGTATCGAGTAATATTTAGGTTATAGTCATTGTTCTTAATCTCATCCAATGAAACTACGCGAGCATACTTTTCAACATCTTCATAAGCATCAAAAGCTGCCACGATGTTCTTAATGTCATCTTCTCGAAGTGTGTTCTGGTTCTTACCTTCTTGATATTCACCTTCCGCCGCAATGAACAATACATTGCCTTTACGATCAACAGACTTATTGCGATTGAAGATAAGAACACAAGCAGGGATTCCTGTCCCATAGAACAGATTAGAAGGTAATCCAACAACCGCTTCTAAGAGGTCAGCCTCAACCAATCCTTGACGAATCTTACCTTCTGCCCCTCCACGGAATAGTACACCATGCGGCATAACAACCCCGCACTTTCCATCGGCTTTAAGAGAAGCCACCATATGCTGGATGAAGGCATAGTCTCCCGCATTTTTTGGTGGTATACCATACTGGAAGCGACCATATGGATCATGCTCGGCTTCCTCACGTCCCCACTCTTTTAGGGAAAATGGAGGATTGGCAATAACACGATCGAACAACATAATTTCTCCATCTTCTACGAGCTTAGGCTTACGAATGGTGTCGCCTTTCTCAATGCGATGATCCGGTAAATTATGCAGTAGCAAATTCATCTTGCCGATCGCCCATGTACCCAAGTTCTTTTCTTGACCGAACAAAGATAAAGATTGCGGATTACCGTCATGCTCCCTTACATAATCAACCGATTGAATTAGCATACCACCCGAACCACAAGTCGGATCATATACACGCATGCCTTCCTCAGGCTTAATAAGCTTAACGATTAACTCAACAACTTTGGATGGCGTATAGAACTCTCCGCCTTTCTTCCCTGCATCATCAGCGAACATCTTAATCAAGTATTCGTATGCTCGACCGAGCATATCGGGTTCAGATAAATTTGCATTTCTTAGATCTAATAAGGAAAAATGCTGAAGCAATCGCAGTAATACACTATCTGTCAGCACTTCTTTACGGTTAAAGTCAATTGGTGTTAGGACACCTTCAAGTGTTTGGTTTTCATTTTCAAGTGCTTCAAATGCTACGTTGATTGCTGATCCAATATCGTTAGCATGCTTACGAATCTCTTCCCAACGCGCAGCAGCAGGCACGAAGAATTGGTATTGATCCGGATCATCTGACAAGAGTTGCCCAATCTCTTCCCCATGTTCTTGTACCAACTCTTGCTTCTGCTCTTCAAATACATCACTCAAACGCTTTAAGAATAACAATCCAAAAATATAATTCTTATAATCGCTTGAGTCCACAGACCCACGCAAAATGTCTGCAGATTTCCATAAGTGAGGTTCTAATTCTTGTAAAGTTAACTGACTCATTATTATGTCTTTCCCCCTGTGTTATCCTATAAAAGGCTGTTCTGACTTTTAATAATCATATTTATTACTTTAATTTTATTAAATCTAATTACATAGCCTAGTGCAATCGTAGCATGAAAAAACTAATAATTCGACAGAAATCTCACTCATTCAAGCATCCATATTAGACATTTTTATACTATTTATAAGTTCCAGCTACTTTACCTGGTATCAGAAAATATCTATTGAAATGCACTCTCCAGCACTTCATTCTCTATCTCCAGCTTCCGAGAGGATACAATAATCGAAGAAGCAAGCTCCTGCTTCTCCGATAGAATCCGATGAACAATCTCTTCCACTGTCCCCGAAGAAAGAAAATTTTGCTCAGCTGTTACGATTGGATAGTAAACCTGGACTGGCTTATTCTGACCAATACGATACACGCGATCTGTTGCCTGATTCTCAACCGCAGGATTCCACCACCGTGTATAGTGAATGACATGGTTTGCCGCAGTAATTGTTAGCCCTGTACCCGCTGCCTTTGGTGACAAGATCATCACATCAAATCCAGCTTTCTCATTAAACTGATTTACTACTTCTTGTCTACGATTAGTTACCCCATTAATAATAAAAGGATCAATCTGAAACTCTTCACGTACTGCATCTCGGATAATCTCTTGCATAAGACGAAGCTCGGTAAAAATAAGTGCTTTTTCACCTTTACTTTGTATTTCTCTAAGTAATTTCATCGTTTGTGCGAGCTTAGGTACAGCACCTACGGGTAATGACTTCAAAGTTGGAACCAGAAGAGCCGGATGAGAACAAAGCTCTCTCAATTGTTGAATGGCTTGCAAACCAGATAATGATTTGGACTGAACTTGAGAAATAATAGATGAATACAGCTGTTTTTGTTCCGTACCAAGTGATACGGGTAGTTCAATTAAGCTCTTGGACGGCAATTGACCACTAAGTTCTTCTGACTTTGTTCTACGTTTGTACACCATATTAATTCGAGCCAGCAGTCTTTGCTCCGTCTCCCGGTCTCTTTCCTCAGCTTCTAATTTATCCATGAATTCCTTCTTGAACTCGCTCAGACTCCCAAGCAGCCCGGGTTGCACATAATCCATAATAGACCAAAGTTCGCTCAATCCGTTCTCTACAGGTGTTCCTGTCATGGCCAGTCTAAACTTTACGTTCATTGCTTTGATGACTTTGCTTGCAGCTGTCGTTGGATTTTTAATGGCTTGTGCTTCGTCACAAACTAATGCCTGCCATGCTACTTGTCCGAAGACAAGCTGGTCTCTCACCAGTGTCTGGTAGGTAGTTAGAGTAATCGGTTGCTGTTGTAATCTCTCTGGATCCTTCAAGCGTTGAACTCCAGTATGTATATAAATCTTACTAGCCAGTGGACTAGCAAATTTATGTACTTCAGCGACCCAGTTATCTATAAGAGACTTGGGCACCACGATGAGCGTAGGTGTAAGTTTATTTTGCTCATGTAAATAACTTAGGAATGACACAACTTGAATCGTTTTTCCAAGCCCCATATCGTCAGCTAAGAGTCCGCCCAATTTACGATAGTGGAGAGATTTCATCCACACAAATCCGTCTTGTTGGAATGGTTTTAATTGCGCGTTAAAGTAAGTAGGAGGAGCAGGATCTAAAATCCCTTGATCCATCATTTCCTGGTGTGCAGCCAAAATCGGCTGATTATATTCGAGTTGTGTTATATTTTCAAAAATCTCTAGTACGTAAGGAAGTTTGGTAACATCCACTTCAGGTTTATCACCCAGCGCCTGATGGAAACGACCCACTGCTTCCTCAAACTTTTCCACATCATGTGGGACCTTAATCCAATTTCCATCCAGCTCAATGAATTCGGCACCAGCTTCTCTAGCGTTATTAATTAAATCCTTAAACTGCTCTGTAGAAAAATTGCTATTGGTTTCTCCCTCGGAATCAACTAATGAGACACCAGCATTCAGTTCAAACCATCCTCGTCCTTTTTCTTCTGCATGAACATAAGGTTGTGCCTTATACACTCTTATACCTAGAGATCTAACTCGCTCCCCAAACAGGGATAAATCCAGCTCTCCGAGCTCTGGTAGAAAGGCTTCCGGGTTCTCGGCAAAACGAGGGATATCCTGTCCTCGGATAGGTGCTCTATTTTTTACTACCTTAGCTTGCTGAACTACATCCGTCGAGACAAAAATCTTCCCTGTTTCTGAATCGCTATAATAGGTAGAGTTATTTCCAGCCATCTCATCAAGCAGCTTATCAGGCACTTCATCACTGGATAGATATTTAGGAATAATCTCTATTTCGCTTCCATCGTAGCTAACATCAAGATCTAGCCCATCGGCAAATTTGTAATTTTGTTTCTGTAAATAATCATCTACAGGAATACTAAGCTGTCTAGCCTGAGACTGGACTTTGGCTACGTATGCAAAGACCTGCTCCTTATCCATGACATCAGGTGTTTCCTCGGAGATTAATCTATGAAGTTGATATTGTTCCAATGCCATTAGAATATATGAGCGATCGGGAAGCTGTATCCACGGTCCAATCTGACGAGATGATTTCTCTATATGCCTCCAAGCTGGCAGATGTTTTTCAAGCTTAAACTGAAAACGGGGACTGCCTACGAATCCTTCGTGACCGAGAAACAGCTCAAGCTGAACAGGCTCCGGTACACCAAGTGTTTCTCTGATTTCTGAAGGGGCCTCGACAAGCAATTCATAAGGAAGTAAATATCTATTGTCTGACTCCTGCAGTAATTCTTCGTACCACATGGACTCAATGAGCTCCAGAAGCTCTACATTCGGCTGTTGTCTTATTTCGGCTACTGACATACGAAGTGGGGGAGAGACTATCGTCTGCCCCCCATCACGGAAAAGTTGAATACTAAGTCCCTGCGGCACTTTACCCAATTGCCACGTAATTGCATTATATTCAGGTTCTTTGGTTCTCTTTTTAAGTTTACTCCAAAAACTCATGGTCCTTTATTCCTTTCTGTGTAGCTGTAATTCCCACTCAGATAGTTTTGCATATATCTGGTAAATCTATCCATCCACATTCCCTTTGGAGTATGATGAAGCTTAATTATAAATAAAGGTTCTCCATTAAAAGTCTCATATCTTTCTTTCAATAATGACTCCCTATCTGATGTACCTTTTCTCATATATTCATAACTAGTAGTTCGTGGTAGAATGAAACGCTCAAACCCTGTCTTATAATAGAAATAAACCGCCTTTCCATTTTCGCCAAATTCCACAACTACGAAGTTCTCAAAATATAGAAAAATCACTTTCGGATCATTGGTTCTTTTTAGAGTTTTCACATTATCCATTACTCGTAAATAACGTTTCCAATATTCAAATCTCTCAGTATCGAAATAGTCTTCAAGCTCAGCTTCCACTAGCCATTTATTTACCTCTTCACGTGCTTGTTCCGATAAAAACCGCCAATCTTCATCCCGTTCTCTAGGATCATGAAGTCGCTTAATCGCCTGATCCATGATCTGAAAATGAAACTGTTCAAAAGTTCGACCTTCCAGATAAATCTTCATGAGTTCTTGATATTGTTCAATTGGGTACTTTTCAAACATGCGGGTAATATATTCAATAGTATTTTGTTCTAAGAAATCCTCTCGACTGAGACCCTCTTTTAATCTCTCATAGACCAAAAAATCTTCTAAAGGTGTCTCTGGTTTGATCTTCATCTTCTTCAAAAACTCAGCTATCTTAGGATCTTTATGAATCATAACCTGTAATAGCCCTTGAGCAATTCCTGCCTTATGCATAAAAGCCGGGATAAGCAATTCCTTTAGTTCAGCATCTGTATAATCCGAGTATATAAATGAAATACCCTCATCTTTAAGTAGAAACCTTCTTAGTAAGTCCTCGGTATAAATATGTTTGTAATCTCTCTGGAACTTCTCCCAAATCATATTTGCATTGCCAGGAGTATAACCGTAGGCCAATACCATATTAATCTTTTTCTCTACATCACTTGATTCATTGGTATACGGATAACTATAGGTCAGAACCGAATAGTCTCTCCCTCTAAAAAACTCTGATGCCATTTGTTCCAGACGATCCTCAGATGTACTCCGAATCAGTTCCAGAATTTTTGGAAGCCGTAGATAGCTAATCTGTGAAGCAGTCAGCATATCCACGTCACGATATTTCTCTTCCACCTTTTTTCTTACCGCAGACAATTTGCTCGGTGTAAATGCAAAATGAAAAATATATGATTTATCCTCCATCTTCTTCCACCATTAATCCTTGTAGTTTTTCAAGTAACTGTTCGTCTTTTAATCGGAATTTGAACTCAACACGACGTGATTTATCTTGATCCATCTTCCCGTTCTTATCTAGGATAGGCACACTGAAGGAACGCCCATTCGCCGTAATGACAGCCTTGAGATCCTCTTGATATGGGAACTTAGGAAAGGTCGGTGCAAAAACTTCTTCTACAACGGACAAAGCCCGATCTTGAGAAAGCTTCAAATTATATAGATATCCCCCGTCACTATCGGTATGTCCTTCTACTATAATTTGAGCAATCTCATCCCGGAATTGGTCAGATAATAAAATTTCAATGTATTTGGGTATAAACATTTCAAGGTATTCTGTTCCTTTAACAGAAACAGTACTGCTGTCTTTATTAAAAAATACGCCTCCAGAGAAGCGAATAGCTCCTGTCTGCTGATCAATTTGCAAATCTAAATTAGAATCCTGAAAAGCAAGCATCAATTCTTCGATAATTTTCGACTTAACTCCAACTACCTCTTCAATCAACTGGTTATTCTGGGCAATGACTTCTTCCTTCTGCTTAAGTGCTTCCGCAGCTTCATCCATGGCTTGTTGTTGCTGCTCATAGGCATTTTGCGTGTCATACATTGTAATCATAATCACAAGTGCAAAAATGATTAATAATGCCGACATTAAGTCTGTGTAGGAGATCCAGGAACTTTCCTTTTCTTCTCCTACACCGTTACTACCCTTTGCTCCCCGTATTCCTCGTGCCACTTGATATCCCCCTCACTTAAACGGTTGTAGCACGCTTGGCTTGATTATTTATTTCTATTACAGACTGCTTGAGCTCTTGAATTACATCTGGCATATCAACTAATCCGTCTCTCATGGAATCCACACCTTTTGCTAGAAGATTCACAGACGTAGTAAGCTCTTCATCAAACTTCTCGAACGTTCTCATAATTCCGCGATGCATGTCATCTGTAAATTGACTCATTGAAGTACTCAGCTGCTTACTTAACTTGTCCATAGTCTCTTTATTTTCGGACCAGAGCGAACCTAAATACTCTACGCGCTCGTCCATATCTTCCACTTGCTCCGCTAAATTCGTTTGGATACGTTCAACGAGTTGATCGAAGACCCTACGATCTTTCTCTGCTTGCTGTAACATATCTCCCATTTTTTCCTGCAGATCATTATATTGAACGGCATTGTTCTCAAAATGAATCAGGAGCTTACCAAGCTCTTCACTAGAACTTTGGGTATGACTTGCTTGTTCTGATAAGGAAACTGCTAACTGTTCCTGGCTCAATGTCATTTCTGATATTCGTTCCAAGTTTTGACCCAATAACTCTTGTACGACTACTTGCTTCTCTGTCTGATCCACAATAGATACTACATTGGTTTGAAGTTTTGATATATGTTCGTCAAAGTGTGCGTTAAACACATTTCTTTCTTCAATTATTTTTCCTAATAAGCTACTAGTAGCAGATTGCAGCTCACTATTCGTAGATGTTGTATCATTTAGTTGAGCAACCGTTCCCTCAAGTACTTTCTGATAATTTGTTATATTATCCGTATAGTTATGTATCTCTTGGGTAAGGACTGTCGTTTTATCGACCATTTCCGATTGGTTCTTGGCAGCCTCCTGCATAGAATCTACCAAGCCCGTCATTTCTTCATGGACTTTCTTCTGCCACTCTACCGTTGCCTCCAATGCTTCTCCTAACTGCTTCATATGTTCTCCAGTAAGATCATTTAATGAATTCATGACCTCTGAGGTGAGCTGTTTTACGCCATCCATCTGATTTACAGAAGCACTTGTGATTAACTCATTCATCAGTTCTTGCGTTTTTTCCATAGGAGGCAGCAACGATTGGTTCAGACTTTGGTTAAAACCATTTATCATTTGCGGAATCATCTGCTCTGACATAAATACTTGGAAGTCATTCATTTGATTCTTTTGGTTTTCTAGCATTTGTACTAGAAATGTATTTTGATCCTGAGTTGGGAACGCTTCATCAAACGAATCCCTTATTCTGAAGTACGCATGTTGTAGTCTTGGAAGGAAAAGTTTCTTATCTAGGGATTGCCATGTGATCGAAGCGAATATCCCGAAAATTGACGAAGCAAACTTTGATTGCATACCACTCAAAAGGGAACTTACCCCTGCTCTCATGTTTTCAGAATTCGCATTGAGATCTAGCGATCCGACTCCAACGGCAAGACTCGCAAATGTCCCAAGAATACCAATCGATAGGAACATGCCAGGAATGAGTTCAACGAACTTTCGATTTCCATATTTATGGACTAGTTCTTCCTCTACGAAGAAATCGTAAACGTCAGGAACGAGTTTTAAGCTTACTCCTTGGCTCATATACTTTTGATGGAATGATTTCCAAGCAGGTACAACATAATTCTTCACATATTTACTTTCCTGATTTAGGATCCAGTCATTCATCTGGTTAAAACGTTCCGTTATATCATCTACTTTTTGTATTTCAATCAATTTTTGCTGAATCATTTCAGATTCGTGTAGAACCTCTTTGTTCTGCTTAAACCTACGGATAAGTTGATAGATTCCAAGAATCAAAATTGCTCCAACGCAGACGATAATTACGAAAATTGAAGATACACTCACTGTTAATCCCCCGAATTTATAATTATTTGAAAAAGAACCCTATCGGGTCCTGCTATAACGGATTTGAAGCTATTTTGCGGTCTAAGAGTCCGATTTACGTTCGAAGTAATGAAGCAGTCTGTACTCGCAAATTTCTTTCGTCCACTTATATACCAACTCTCGATCTGCTTCTTTAATCTGAAATCCTACCCTGAACTGATCATTCGAGTAGATCACTTGCTTATTAGATGACTTTGACCAGTGGGTCATTGGCATTCTGCTAATTAATTGAGCGGTACGATCAAGTGGGGCATCCCACAGTTTTTGCGTCTCTGAATCGGAGAAATCGACAGACTTTCTTGTCTCGTCACCCATATAGAAATCATAGAAGAACGGCACCGCTTCGTCCGCGGTGATAGGCTCCATCCAATTCTCCGATCCACGTTCAAGCATCACAAGCAGCAGCGTCATTTTATAGCTTTTGCGTAAAATCGTATTATCCACCTCTTGAAACCACTTTAAATATCGTTTAGCCACACTGGCTTCTTCTTTGTCTAGTTCATTTGCTAAGAATAAGAAGTTGATATATGAATCAAAAAGTGACCGGTACTCCTGACTGACTATAGATCCTTGCTCATGAAGCTCAATATAATTAGGTCGTCTACCTAGTTTCTTTTTCAATTCTCGATAAGCTATCACGGCATTCTCTTTACGTTTACCGGAACCAATTAACTTCTTCTCAACTGCTATCGCTTCTTCTAACTGCTTAACGAAGCGTTCAATCGATTTGGGTCCAACTCCTGGAATATTATCTTGCAGAAGCGAAAGGTTCTCAGGAAGTTCTTGGAGCATAGTAACCTTCAGCTCATTAAATAAATACTCCAAAATGGCCTGGTTACCCTTAAGATTTAATTCGGACATTGACATTCCCGCCATAGAAGCAGGGAAAACAAGTTCTTTATTCAAAAACGATTTCCTGATTTCGATTCTATCGATTACATCATTCTGGGTTTTGATTGTTGTGTTGTCTTGTTCCATAGTCTCAGTAGACTCTACAGTGTCTACTTTTCTAGTCTCATCTTCAGAAATACGCACTTCTGGCATGATAGTTTCCTCGATAGAAGCAGCTATCTCTTCCTTAGAAACATTCATATCTTCGTTATTTATAGGAATGCTAACTGGCTTTTTGTTCAATAAAAACCAGGCAGGGGAACGCTTTGTAGACTGGCTCCCATTCTTCGCAAATTTAAAAAATGCTCCGAGCACTTTAAGTCCAAACAATTCTTCTTTGAGCTCCCAGCCGCCAACAATCCATAGCGCTCCTCCACTCGCCCTTTTGTCTAAAATGTTATGTCCTTTGGAAGATAGGTACTCTCCAATTTCCATATCCGATTTTTCTTGATTGCCAGTTTCTAAGACCTCAATTGAAGTAGTCTGCTGAATATCAGCAGCAGGATTTTCAGCCCTTTCTGTTTGTTCAAACTTATTGCGATTATTCATCTCTGCTATTTGGGCAATGGATTCATGCAATTGTTGAAACTGCTTATTCATTGTTGGGAGAATTTTAGATTCAAATTGAGCGCTAAGCAATTGTTCGATTTGCTCCCCCATATCTACCGAATGATCTTTTTTGGGTATATCTTCATCTTTGATAGGCCTCGGCATCAGGTAATCCGGAAGTTCAATTTCCAACGGACCATAAGCTTCCGCATACCATAATGCTAAAGTGAAAATATGTCTGTGTGCTGACAAAGCCAAATCTATCTGAATGGGTTTTAAATCATGTGCAGCCATATTACCGTTCTTACGCAGCCAGTCAAAGCTGTCCTTCAGTTCATCCGAAATGACATTTCTTCGTGATAGAAGATGAACTCGTTCACTTGGTTTTATTGAATACACAGGCTCCACTTTCTCCATTTTTGAAACGATAGTTGCGAGTTCTTCGCTAAATAACCTTCCTTGAGTCAAGGTTGTGCGTGGATTCGTCCATATATCTGCTTCAGCTTGAATAGCTAAAGTAGACAAGCCTTCATTCACTTCACCCAAGAATTTAAAAATCGACATGTTACCTTAACTTCCTCCATTCACTTCCCTGTATAATAAGTCCCTATTCCTCACCAGCTAGGAGCCACGCTCTTTTTAAAGGAATTTCTGCCTTTATATCTGCATCCAATGAGTCGTATGTTTCTAGTAGCTCATTGATAATCGCCTTCTGATCCCACAATCTCACATTAAAAAACTGTGCTGCAATTTCTTTATCAACAGAGCTTTTGAAGCCGCCCCAAGATACTAGTAATCCATGACTTGCTTTGTGGTTATGCATGGTTCCAATCAATTGATCTAAGGTTGGTCTGTCTACTGGAGTATCAGATGTCTTCACTTGCACACAAATTTTTGGAGTACCAAAGCCTAGATTTCCTGGAGCAGCTAAAATATCTACACCTTTGTCCGGCCCTTCTGGACTTATATAGGTGGTGAAGCCTTTTGCCCTAAGAACGGCATCAATAATTCTAGCCATACCGTGTCCCTTAAATTTACGAATAATATATTTAGCAATGGCATCATTCGCATATTCTTCGAGATCAAACATATTCTCGGTAGCTTCTTGCGGATCTTGGCTAGGAATATTGATTTGAACTTTTGAACCGCTGGTCATCCAGTTATTCTTATGCATCGCTTTAATTCTTTCTTCTGCATCGTTTCTTGATATCCGGCAGACTGTCATAAAGGCTCCGAGTGAATATAGCAGATCTTGGTCAAAATTAGTTCTTGGGATATCTGTGGCAAACCAATTCACTTTTCGGCTGTGATAATAAGGGTTGCTATGATCCGGGTGGAACTCATAGTCTCCCATAATCTCACCGATATGGATTGCAGATTTGAGTTTGCTAGGTAAAATAACCCAGTCCCCTTTTTTCATCTCGCTTACAATCGGCATTATTTGACTTGCCCAGTTCCTAGCTCTGGCTAGCTTCTCTGCTTCATAATCATTCATTAGATATTCGATTAGATCAGATCTTTCTCCAAAACCTCTTAGATCAATATTTAATTCATCCCAAGTTAAATAGATTCTTTGATCACTAAGAAACTTGGACTCGTACTCACCAGAACGTCCGGCACGAAATAGCCACAACGCCAATCTAATATCCCCCTAAATAATTGATTTGAATTTGTTAGTAAGGATTCTTGTATCAAGAAATATTTATGAAGGGGAAGCAGTCTTTGCTCCTTTTACATGCTGCTCTCGCAGAAATGGATCTGTAATGTTCAGATCTCTCAGTTTCCCTACTATTTCTATAATCTCAGTCTCAGAAAGCAATGGGTTCTTTCCTTCCATTTTCAATCTATTAATCTTCCTCTGGATAAACTCCGAAAGCTCTACGTCATATATAATCAGTTCATTGGACTGGATCTTCCTCAGCTCCGGATCGACATTAAATCTGCAACGCATCGTAAATGAAATCATCGAAACATAGGGAACCTTAAAGTCTGGAATATGTGCTTGTATCGCTTTAATATGCCCATAGTTCTGTCTTAGTGGGTTGTAAAGCTTGTATCGATTGCTGACGCCCCATTCCCTGTCTTCCTTCTTTCCTTTGATCTCTCCGTTATAATTCTTCGTTTCAATCACGAATATAGCATACGGAGACACGACAACATGATCGATCTGAGAGTATCCTGAGCGTGACTTGGGATTCACGAGCATTAAGTCGCTGATATAACTACATTCCTTTGGAAGCTGATCCAGCTGAATATTGATCTTGTGCTCACCAAGCTCACCTATACGTGTGGGAGCTACTTTCGGCTTTGTTTTTACTGATGTACTCTTATTTTCCTTCTTAACTTCCTTGTTTACTGTCTTCTTAACTTCTTGCTTCTTCTCGCTCTTAAACCAGCCTAATATCTGTTTGAGAATCTTCTTCTCCTCCTCAGCTCGTGTACAACCGATTCCACTTCTCCAGCCGCTCCCTCATCACTTCCCGGTAGCTCACCGGCTCCAGGATCTCGGCATCTGGACCATACTGGCTCAGCCAGTTTAGGAACTCTCGATCGTGATTTAGCGTCACCTCAAATAAGAGACTTCCATCCTTCATGTCTTTCATCTTCGGACTGACAAATAACTCTTCTTCCTTTATGTATCTAGCTACATCGGCCGAGAACTTCACTTTGAAATGAATCTGCTGCTCTCCGCGCTCGATGGACCATGTATTCTTCATATAACTTTTTAGATTGAAATCCCTGCGGTCGAAGTGTGTCTCTGTCATCTGCATGGAGCGAAAACGGCTTAACCGAAATGTACGGATCTCCTCCGCCTGATGACAATATCCAATGAGATAAAAGCGCTGTTCCCGTGGGACCAGATAATACGGAGCAATCTCACGTTCTGTCAGCTCGTTTCGGCTCTGAGTGTGGTATTGCACCTTGATCCTTTTTTCCTCCAGAATCGCCTGAATGACCTGCAGCAAATAATTCGGAGAATTCTCTCTATACGCAGGTGACCCCATCTGGATGATATCCGTGACATTCTGGAGCAGCTCTGCATCTTTTCGTTTCTTCCGATAATGGGAGGACATCACTTTGTCGTAAGCACTGTCGAATCCCGGCGGCAGGTTGGTCTGATCTACGAACGAAGGAAGCATCCTGAATACAAGCTCCTCTTCATCGGTCCAATTAAATGGAAACATTGCGAAATTGCCCGTAAAAGCATATCCCTTCCCATACCCGATATTCGTAATAGGGACCAGTGTATCTAGTGCCCGCAAATCCCGGTATATGGTCCGTTCGTTCGACTCGCATTTCTCAGCCAGCTCTGGTGCCGTAATACCCGGCCTGGCCTGAATCGCATGTATAATCTTAAACCAGCGAAAAAACTTGTCAGACATAGAACCATACTCCCAGCCATTATAGATTTATTCAAACCACATAATCCAAAAGATTCATTTATAGTTCATACTTCAGAACCACACTCACTATTATATAGAACAATATGGAAATATGTCATATATTTTTGCAATTAAATGAAAAAAAAGGATGAATTTTTGGTGTATATCCTAAGTTTCTTCCATTCATCCCTTCGTTATTATGAAAAAGATTACCCTCTAGGAGGTTGAACTTGTCGACTTTCTTCTCCGGATGGTCGGCTTGATCTCTTGTCAGCGTCCATTTCGTTCCTGGTTATGTCTTTTTCTTTCGTTCAACATCATGATCAGATAGCTAAGGACAATGACTGCCATAAGAATATCTATGAACAGCTTATAGTACTCCAAGCTGAAATCCAGGATCAAAAACAGGGAATTCAGACCCGTATACCCGACTAATAATAAAGAAAAAGCCATATTTAATGGATTTACGATAATCTGATTCCACCTCTCACTTCGTCCTCTCCCTTCCTTGAAAAATAATAAGATATTAATCAGTAAACACACGATAATCGTTATATTGGCTGAAATAAATGGTACCTCTTGCATAATCATCTCTCTCCTCTTCAATCCATTAATTTCTGCCCATTATGGCATGACCATGTGGCATAGTTCTGTCAGCAAACAAGTGTTCTTTTTATAAAAATAAAAAAACAGAGCTTGAGGCTCCGCTTCATTCTATAACTGGTTTTCAACTTTGTTTGATATTGAACCGTTTTGCGCGAACATATATTCTCTGACAGAATACGGACATTTCCTTCTGCTATACTCGTGCACATCATAGAAGGAGGCGTAGTGCAGCATGGTAAATTACATCGTATTGGATCTCGAGTTCATGTGCCTAAGGGGACGAAGCGGAGGGGATATTATTGAAATCGGTGCAATCAAGATGACAACAAACGAAGCCAACCAAGGTATAATCATGACGGACCTCTTTCATTCGTACGTTAAGCCTGAGCGCAACCCAAAGGTCAACGCTATGACCACGGCACTGACCGGAATAACACAGGAGGATGTTGACGGAGCGTCTGGATTTAAAGATATACTGTCTGCCTTCACGAATTGGATAGGAGATGAGCCATATTATTTCATTGCATGGGGGCCTGATGATAAGTATCAGCTGGTAAGACACTGTCGTGAACGTGACCTTTCCTTGTCCTGGCTCATGAACTATAACGACTTACAGCTGCAGTTTACGATGCTGCACGGGGAGAACTCAGGTAACCGTTTTGGACTAAAGCGAGCGCTCGAGCATTTGAACCTAGTCTTCATGGGACGTCCTCACCAAGCATTAGATGATGCCCTTAACACGGGAAGAATCTTTGCTCATGTCTATCCTAAGCTGACTCTTACAAACAATAATGCAGCGGAGGAACCTCTATATACGAGTGAACTTGTTTATTCATCTGGCAGCGGAGAAGAGAAGAATATGCCTTTCAGTGATCTCGCAAACATGTTGGGAATGGTCCTGTAGGATCATTCCTACTATTTATTTTAGATAATAATGATTGAATTAATTGGCTCTCGCCTAATTCCGAATTTAACGATTTTACTTCATACACAAAAGATTTTGTTTGGTTTATAATCTCACCTCTAAAGTCAGCAAAAGGGATTTCTATGTCCCTCCATCGAGGATATTCGAATCTTTTCTCATCTATAAAAAGGATATACTCGCTGTTATGCAGTGTATCCTTCGCAGCACTGATTTGAACCTGGTTATCTTTCATTCTGAATTCTAACCAGCTGTCTAATGTACCTGCCTCTCTAAAGGCAGCATAGCCAAATTCATATAGCCCCTCTAAAGCAGTTAAATAAAGTTCAAACCAAGCAGTCAGCATCTCATGTCCCATTTCACCATCTCTTAGTTCTCTATCATGATAAAATCCTTCTATTTCAATACCAATTCGGATCGAAAAAAATCCAAATATATCCGCATATTCATCGTCAAACTCTTTGCTACTAACCTTCTTAAGTTCATCCATATCATCAACTATTCTATAATAGATTTTAAACATATAATTTACTCTCCTTTATCCGATATCTCTATGCATCTTGAGCCGCAGCTTTTTTAATCAGATAGATTCCTGACCCTTAAGAAAAATGCAAGAAAAAAGCCCTGATTTCTCAGGGCACATGGTATAATATGGGTTGTACGATACGCCTAGGTGGGCGGGTCTTCCTCCGGAAAGGAGGTGAGGCTCATGCACTTCTCTTTTGCCGATATGTTACTGTTCGCTGGCTTTATCATAGCGCTACTGACATACATCGATTCAAAAAAGAAGTGACCCCTTAGGTTTGGCAACCGGGTCACTTCTTCGCGATATAACACACATGGAGGAGTGCCCACCAAGCTATTGTGCTGAGGACGGACCGCCATCCGTCCTTATTTCTATTGTTATGATAACATAATTGGATTATACAGGCAATTTTGAATCAGAGATCGTGATTCCAGCAACATTTTAAAAATACATTAAAATGATCCGTACTTTAATCATCGTATCCTCACTGGATAGCACTTTGAATTGCTTCTAGATCAATATCATTCGTAATTTCATATTTCTTAGTTTTGTTACCCTTTAAACTGGAGTCATAAATTGAGACATAATTCTCACTATAAAGATCAATCTGATATTCGGGGTTGTTATTAAGTTCTAGTATGAATGTATGGAGTTCTGAGTCTGAATCTGGAGTGAAATTATTCTCCTTCAGTTCCAAGCTCATTAATACATTAATGAATGCTTGGATCTGCGGTTCATCTAGAATCACCTGCTCATTGTTAGCATTTCTTGTGCTGATGTGAGTCACATCTTCAACACTAAAGCCTTCCTGCATTGCATCCTCAAATGTCGTTTCTGTAGGCACAAGATTCCAAACGATAATTACCCCTATTACTAGGACTAAAATTGTCGCAGCAATAATTACATTCCTTTTCCTCATCTTATGTCCCCTCACTGGTAGTATAGATATCCCATATTTCAGACACCGAGTTAGTTCGCTGGGTTTGTCAGCGCTACTGACATACATCGACTCAAAAAAGAAGTGACCCTCTAGGTTTCCGCACCTGGGTCACTTCTTCCACTTATAGCTTTACTCGGAGGAGTTCCCACCAAGCTATTGTGCTGAGGACGGTTTAGCGGACCGTCCTTATTTCTATTGTTATGATAACATAACTGGATTATACAGGCAATTTCTTAATGCTTCGGATCTCCATGGCTACACCATCAAATCCCGCTTACGGAAGGCCGTATAGGTGATGACCAGCAGGACTCCAATGAGTAGCACGGACAGAAGGACATAGATGAGATCGAATCCTCCCCCGTACATCATCTCCTTCGCCTCAAAATACTTGAATGGCGTGAAATACTTCAGACCTTCAAGTCTCTCATTCAGATCAATGGCAATGGATAAGATGAACGCAGCGAGTAATATGCCGGAAGATATAGAAGCCGCCTGCTTCACACGCTTGGATACGGAGGCAAGTGCTGTTCCGACGAGGAGGAAGATGATCTGTAGAATAAGCATCCCGATCATCAGAACGGCAATATCATCATTTACCTGCTCTCCGTTATTGTACATGCTGACGATCATAACGCTCGATGCCCAAGTGACCAGGTTAAGGATGAGGATCTGCAGCAGAGCAGCTGTTATTTTGGCGGTGATGACTGTGTTTCTGGTCAAGGGCTTGGTGAATAGGAATTCTGCTGTTCTGTCCTGCTCTTCCTTGGCAATCATGCTGGCCCCGAGCGTTACGGCATGAATGGTGACGGCGAAGAACAAATACAGCATGAACATTCCGTAATATCCGCTGGCCTTCGACAGATCATAGGCTCCCGCCCCCATCATAGCCTGCAGGGATTCCGGCATATCTGCAATCACCTGGTTCAGCTCACCTCCGGCAGCTGTCGCTTCGTATTTGTTCATTCCCGCCGCTATTAGCAGTACAATGCCGATGCACCAGAACAGCAGGGACTTCCGATAGCTCTTCATTTCTCTCCGAAATATGTTCATGAACTCACCCTCCCGCAAGGCTAGGCAGATATATCTCTTCTTATATACATGTAATAGCAGACAGCGGTACATACCATCATGATCCCGGCTGCGGCCGTCATGTAGGGTACTTCATAGCTTGCCGTCTCCAGGACTCTCTTCGTGTCAAAATACTTGAACGGAGACAAATATCGCTTCATTCCTCCCTCATCTCCAGCCACAAGCATCCCGATCATATAAAAAACAAGCACGGTCGTCAGCGATACAGGAAGAATGGCTTTGATTCTCGGCAGCAGCACGGAAACGAGGAGACCGATCCCAACAAACATCAGCTGCACGAACAGAAGGGTCATCGAGAGCATGAAGTACAATTTGACATCATACGCACTGGGTTGAAGCTGTTCCGCCATAAGCCAGGCCCCGGCAAGATACAGTAGATTGGTCAGCAGAATAGATGCGACCGCAGCCAGCAACTTGGAGGTAAGTACCTTGGTTCGCGTCACGGGCTTGGTCAGGAGGAAATCGGCGGTTCTCTCCCGGGTTTCCCGTGATACGACCGACATGCCCAGCAGCATCGCCTGGATGGCTCCGCACAGCGTAATGTACATCAATATATAAGTGTAGAATCCGAGAAACGTGCCCATACTTTCAATCTGAATACCAAACGCCTGCCTGAACGGTTCCGGATATCCCTCAAGAATGCGCGCAAAGGCATCAAACTCCCTTGAGATGGATGGGAATAAGGAGAGCAGAAATACCATGATGCCAATGATGGACAAGGACCAGATCAGCAGTGATTTTCGGTAAGACTTCAGTTCAAAAAGAAACATGTTCACCCCGAATCAAGCCTCCCTGTCATAGTAATGCATGAAGATTTCTTCGAGATTCGGCTCCTCGATCCATAGATTATCCATCTCTATATGGGCCAGTCTCTGCAGGATCTGATTCAAATTCCCCTTGAACAAAAACCGGGTGATGCTCCCCTCCGCCGTAATATGACTAACACCGTCGATATCCAGCTGCTGCGGGTCCAGAGGAACGGCCGTTTCAATCGCAAACTTTTTATAGTTCGACTCCTTCAGTGCACTGATCTTCTCTACGGTCACAATTCTTCCTTCTTTAATAATCGCAACCCGGTTACACAGCCGCTGAACTTCGCTCAAGATATGGGAGGAAAATAAGATCGCCGCCCCGCGTTCGTTCTCCTCCTTCAGCAATTCAAAAAACGTATGCTGCATCAGCGGATCGAGTCCGCTCGTCGGCTCATCGAGAATAAGCAGCTGGGGACTATGGAGAAGCCCTTGCACGATGCCCACCTTCTTCTTGTTGCCCAGTGACAGGCTCTCCATCTTCTTGCTCAAGTCCAGGTCCATCCGCTCCGCGAGCTCCTTCATGCGTTTCGTACAATCCTTCTTGTAGAAGCTGGCCGAATATTTGAGCAGATCCACAACCCTCATATGATCGTAATAAAAAACCTCCGCAGGCAGATATCCGATCTCCTTCTTAATCTCCGCGCTGTGACGAATGCAGTCCTTACCGAAGATGGAGGCTGTGCCGCTCGTGGGATAGATGAGAGCAAGCAGTGTCCGGATCGTTGTTGATTTGCCTGCCCCGTTCGGTCCGATAAAGCCAAAGATCTCACCTTCCTCAATCGAGAAGCTCACATCAATAATCCCTCTTGCCTTGCCGTACTGCTTGGTTAGATGCTCAATCTCCACGGCATTCATGCGCCATCCCTCCGCTCTATTCCTGCAACTTGGTTTCTGATCAAATCATACGGGATCGCCGCGGCAGGGTAAAATCAGACAGTCAGCAAATTTGCATTAATTTTGGTATTTACAGCAGATGTAGGCCTGAATTATACAGAAGGCGCAGATGATTGGCCGATATGCTTTGTTTTGCTCATCTTCTCATAGTGGAAGGCGGTTTACCTCCGCATCGGAGTGGACCGAGTGAAATTTATATTTTTATGCCCAAAACGACCATCTCCATCTTATGTGATATAAAAAAAGTGACCTTCAGGTTTTCACCCTAGGCCACTTCTATTCGATCTACTTCAATTCGATATCCTACAACATCCACTTTTTGAGAAGTGCAATCTAAACTGAATCGTTTTGATGTCTTTTCCAGCATCGGGCGCTGCTTTGCAAGACCCTTTTAATAGTAGGCGGCTCTCAGCAAAGCCTTCGTGTAATCCGATTGAGGATCGTTAAATACCGCCTCCGCAGGACCAATCTCCTGAATCACTCCATTTTTCATAACGGCGACACGGTCGGCAAAGCCCGAGATCGTCTCAATCCGGTGGGTGATGTACAGAATGGACATCCCTTCGGATCTTTTCAGCGTGAGGAGCAGCTGCAATATTTCTTCCTCAATAGCAGGATCCAGTGCTGAGGTGATCTCATCGGCGACGAGCAGCCGGGGGGACATGGTTAGGGCTCTCGCAATCGCAATCCGCTGCTTCTGTCCACCGGAGCATTCTGCAGGATACCGCTGCATGAAATCGGATGTCAGCTTGACCTTCTCGAGCAGAGCTTCTGCCTGCTTGCGGGCATGCTGCTTCGAATATCCACTCAGCCTGAGCGGCTCTGCGATAATCTCTCCCACTCTCCAGTACGGATTCATGGACCGGTCCGGATTTTGAAAAACGATCTGCATGCTCTGCGCACTCCGGGAACTCTGCTCACTCTGTACAGTCTGCTCTTCCCATCCAAT
Organism: Paenibacillus sp. TCA20; assembly: GCF_000732325.1. GTDB lineage: Bacteria > Bacillota > Bacilli > Paenibacillales > Paenibacillaceae > Paenibacillus > Paenibacillus urinalis. The sequence goes on along the minus strand of NZ_BBIW01000009.1, from coordinate 142,947 downwards.
CGACCCGGAGGTAGGCTCCTGCAAGCCGATAACCATCTCCGCCAAGGTGGACTTGCCTGAGCCGCTCTCGCCAATGAGTGCGAATATTTCATTCTCACCCAGCTGGATGGACACGTCATCGACTGCTTTGATAACGTCTCCTTTTCTCTTCCCCGCAAAATGCTTCGACACCTTATCTATACGCAGCAATCTCATTCACCTCCCGCACTCGACTGCTCTTCATACTGCGGTTCCACTGCTCTGCCGCCATGAAGAACGATAATAAGATCTGAAATATGCTCTGCTGCAGGAATATCGTGCGTAATGAGCAGAAGCGCCATTCGGTTCTCCCGGACCTTGGTGACCAGGAGATCGAACACCTCTCTTTTGACAAGAGGGTCCAGCGCCCCTGTCGGCTCGTCCGCAATCAGTACCTTGGGCTTGTTAACAAAAGCCAGGGCAATCAGGGCTCTCGCCAGCATTCCGCCACTGAGCTGATGAGGATAGAGGGACAGCACATGCTCTCCAAGCTGCACCTCCTTCAGGGCTGCAATTGCCGCTGAGTGTTTCTCCTCCCTGTTATGCTGCAGCTTCATCGTTTCATAGAATTGCTGCCCGATGTTCATGATCGGATTGAAGCTGCTTCGCGGATCTTGAAAAATATAAGCAGCATCTATCCAGCGCTGCATCGTATTTACTTTGTCCTTCGCATAAATCGAATGGCCGCCAATCTGTACGCTGCCTGTTACCGAATCATCCGGCACAAGTCCATACACGGCGCGGGCCAGCGTCGTCTTGCCGGAGCCTGACTCACCTACGAGGGAAGTAATGCTGCCTTCCTTCACTTCAAATGAAATGGGATGGACAATGGTCTTATCCCCATAAGTTACCGACAGATCCTGGACGGAGATTGCCGCAGCTTGTCCTTCCCCTCCCCGCTTGGCAGCTTGAGCCGCGATAACCCGGCTCTCCGGACGGTTCAGCTTCGCAGCAAATCCTTGTCTCGTCGGTCTGCCCTCTCCCATCATGGCGAGGGCCATAATAACGATCAGGAGGGCACCCGCTGGAGGCACCACCATCCACAGCCACGCATCGGTCAGGAACGTCTGCGTACGCGAGAATGCATCCTGGAGCATTCGGCCCCAGGATACCGTGCTGGGATCACCAATGCCGAGAAAGGACAAGCTTGCTTCCATCGCTACGGCCGATTGGAATGACACAATGAACTTGGTGCGCACAAGCGGCCAGATGAACGGCAGCAAGTGACGCCGCAGAATATAACTGCTGCTTCCGTTATACAGCTGCGCTGCCTTGACGAACTCCCGCTCTTTCAGTGACAACACGGAAGCCCGGATCAGTCTCATGTAACCAGGCCAGGTCAGCAGACTGAGCGTTAAGATCAGCTGCCAGGTGCCGCCGCCTGTGAATGAAGCCACAATCAAAATTAGCAGCAGCGATGGCAGCACCAGCAGCATGTTGGCGAGACCGTTCAGGAACGGATCAAGCCGTTTGGAATAACCAGCCATCAGACCCAGCGCTGCGCTCAAGAAGGTGCTGATCAGCGCTACAGTGAGCCCGATAATCAGCGTTGTTCTTGCTCCATAGATGAGCTGACTGAATAAATTCTGCCCGATGGCGTTCGTCCCAAGCCAGTATTCGCCAGACGGCGGCATCAGCCGCTCTCCGTCAATAGCATGAGGTGATATGTCAATCACGAGAGGCCCGAATATCCCTATAATGACATACACAGCGAACAGTACTGTCCCTATCTTCTGAGACCAAGTCAGCTTCATGATCTCACCTCACTTGGCTCCGCCTTGCGAATCCGGGGATCGAGATAAGGATACAGCAGATCCCCAATCAGATTCAGAATTAGCACAAATAGCGTCATCAGCAAAAATAAACCGTGCAGCAGCGGGTAATCCCGCCCGAGAATCGCTTCCTGCAGCAGCTTCCCGATGCCCGGATAGGCGAATACCGTCTCAACGAGTACCGATCCGGCAATCAATGACCCTAGTCGAATCATGATCAGCGTGACAAGCGGCAGTGCAGCGTTACGCCCGATATGCCGGAACAGAATAGAGCGTGAACCAAGCCCTTTGGCAGAGGCAAACTCCACGTACGTCTCGTTGCGGACACGAATCGCCTCGTTCCGCATGAGCAGATAGATACCCGACAGACTTGCCAAGGTGAGTGTCACCGCCGGCACAGCAGCATGAAGCATCACATCCGCGGCCTCGGCCATCCAGGAATCGGCACGAAGAAATGCCGTCTTCGCTCCCCCAAGCGGGAACCAGCCGAGCTGTGCTGCGAACGCGATTAGAAGCACCATGCCGATCAGAAATTCCGGTATCGAGCTAACCCCAAGCATGGTCAGAAACAAGCCCCGGTCGGTTCGCCCCGGATGACGCCAAGCGGAATACAGCCCGCCAATAAGTCCGATCAGAATAGAGAAGAGACTCGCGATCCCAACAAGGAGCAGAGTCCAGGGAAGCCGCTCCATGATTACTTCGTACACCGGTGTTTTGTGAATAATAGATAAGCCGAAGTCAAAGGTAACAAGCCCCTTCAAATACCGTATGAATTGTTCCCCTGTAGATTCATCCAGATGATAATATTCCAGCATCGCTGACTTCTGTGCTTCGGTTAAGAATACGGCGCCCTCTTCGCCGCCGCCCGTAATATATTCGACTGGCCCCCCCGGAAGGAGCCGGGGAAGCCAGAAGTTTAAGAGGATAACGAATAGGAGTACGAGCACATAAGAAGCGTATTTTTTACTGTTCCGCATGGATCAGGAATGCCTTGTTCTCCCACAGCGGCATACCGTCGGCGATTCCGCCGTAAGTGTTCTTCCAGCCGTCGAAGACGTTCGCATTGTGAATATCATAGAACGGACGGTGATACAGCACGAGGGTCGGAAGATTCTCAGCGAGAATGTCCTGCATTTGATCAATGATCTCTCCACGCTTCGTCTCATCCAGCTCCTGCATTTGCTGTTCGGCCAGTTCCTGGAAGCCGTCTGCATCAAATACAGTACCGCGGGAAGCCAGTGTGTTGGAGGCTTGTCCAGAGAACCACAGACGCAGAAAGTCTGGATCACCACTTACACCAATATGACCGGTAAGAGCCATGTCGTATTGATTCTCGCCCATTGCGTCAGAGAATGCTGCAGAGTCTACTTGCGCGACGTTCAGCTCAATGCCGACCTCCTTCAGCATCTCCTTCATCATCGTCGATTCCTGCATGCTTGAAGATACCATGACGCTCAGCTTCAGATCCTCTCGCATGCCTTCTGCATTCTTCGTGTAGCCAAGCTCATCAAGAAGCTCGTTTGCTTTTTCAATATTGTAATCATATTGCTTCACGTTCTCGTTGTACCAAGGTGAATCTGGTGGAATGACACCGCCGCTGCCCGGCATCGGTTCGCCGCCTGTAATTTTGCTGGCCATATCTTCACGGTTGAGCGCATAAGCGATCGCCTGGCGAAGACGTTTATCCTGCAGCTGAGGATGATCCAGATTGAAGGCAAGACGCACGACACTGCCTGTCGGTTCTACCTTAATGGACTTGAATCCCGATTGCTCAGCCGTTTGAACATCCGTGTAATTAAATGTGTAGGTTTGGTCGATTTCGCCATTTTGCAGAGCGAGCAGTTTGTCAGGTACATTCACGTAGGCAATTTCTTTGACCATCACTTCACCCTTGAAATATTCTTCGTTTGCTTCATATAGATATTGCCCGGAAGCCGCATCATATTCCGCCAGCTTGTAAGGCCCTGTTCCGATCAGAGCTGCATCCTCCTGGAATTCCACCGGATTGTCAACAGATTCCCATACATGCTGCGGAATGATCGGCACAATTCCTACGAGATCGCTCAGGAACGGTGCATATTTATTGTTCAGGTGGAACTCAACCGTGTGATCGTCCACTTTTTCTACACTTTTAATTTGCGTAAGATCACCCGTCCAGTTGTACGGATAAGTATTGTAGTAGTTGTAGCTGAACACCACGTCATCTGCCGTAAAGGCTTCGCCGTCATGCCATTTTACATCCTCTTCAAGCTCAAACGTATACGTCATGCCGTCTTCAGACATTTCCCAGGACTTGGCCAGCCATGGAATAACGCCCGTATCATCCTTCCAAGTCAGGGTGTCAAAAATATACGAGCTTCTCAAATATCCAAATGGACCGGACGCGCTGAAGGTAAACGGAGAAGGATATCCGACGTTACCGCCTGGAATTCTTAAAGATTCTATCGTTCCGCTCGCGTTCTCCCCTTCCGCAGGTGTGCCGGATGCAGCCGGTTCGTTAGAAGCTGTACTTCCGCCTTCGCTGCCTGTGGAGCATCCGGTTACGACTAAGATGAGGGTAAGCAGGAGCATAAGCATTGATTTTTTCATTTGATTTCGTTATCCCCTTTAAAACTGTGATGTAGTTGAATGAACAAGTGTATCAGAGCCTGCCTTCTGCCAGCCATGGAAGAAATCCGTCCAGGAAGCGCTCTGTAGCAGGCATGAAGTAGGAGCCGTAATGATATTCAGGGTCCAGCGTCGTCAGGATCAGTGTCCCGCTCGTGCTGTCTTTGTCCACATAAAAAATAGAACCGTCGTTTTCAATTTCGATCAGAGACTCTACATCATGCTTCGGAAAGAACACACCATGATAATGCCAGGTGGCATCCGCAAGTGTAATGTAACGGAACAGATCATGCTCCGGCTTGGTCAGGACTAGACCGCTCTTCGCTCCAGGCTCACGCCACCACCAGAAGTTGGTCGGACGGAACTCCCAATGATGTCCTGTGAACCAGTTATTGTGCTGAGCACCGAGTGCGACCACAACCTTGCCCTGGTCGAGAAATGCATGGATACGGTCCAGATGCCGAGTGATAAGCTTCTCATGAATCTGTGAAGGAATGATGAGCACATCATATGGATGGAGATCCACTTCATCCAGCTTAGGCAGATACACGAGCTCTTCAATGTACTGCTTATATTTGGGCTCGGTAAAAGTCCGATGCTGATGTGAGCTGCCCGTGTAGAGAACGGCTATTTTGCGCATGAACGATCCCTCCTGTGCTGAATTGCTTCGTGTTCCTCATAGATGAACCGTTCCAGCTGCTCTCCGATTCTTCCCGCACTGCTATGTCCCATATGTCGATAACGGAACAGGTTACGACCGGCATGAACAATAATAGTGCCTTGGCTGCTATTCCGGTCGATGTAAGTAATGGGCTCACCCTCCGGCAGTGTGAGCAGTACCTCTGCTCCTTCTGGAAGGGGATGATGTCCCCGAGCGAAGAACCCTGCCACACCTTTGTTATACGTAATATCATCAGACAGTACCCCTTCAAAGATCGGATGAGGGAGTACGGTTACGGTATAATCCAAATGATTATGTATCGTTTTGGGAACGAACATCGAGGCTCCCGGTATCCAGTGCCGGAACAAATGACCGCAGAAGAGTAAGATGTTCCCTTGATCAAGAAATGACTTGATCTTCCCTCTGTGCCGGAGCATCAATTCCTGATCGATAAATTCGTCAATGATTAGAAACTTATGGCCTTTTTGCGGTAAATCATAATCTTCCAGATCGTACTGATCCAGCACCATAACTCTTACATCAAGGTCTCCGTCTCTTACATTCTGCTGGCTGAAGCTTGCTCCGGAATCCAGCAGGAGAAAGTCTGCAGCACTCTTCATAGTAGCCTCCTCACTTTCAGCAGCTCATCCTGAGGGAGCGACAGCGCCTTCTCACATAAATCCGCTTTCAACTGGGTATTTGCCTTTGCGTCTTCTTCTGACATTAATCCCTCTCGGCCCTTGTACAAATATTCGTAAAATACCGGAGGAAGAAAGTCCTGCTTCAGCATGACCTCAACCGATGAGCCGCTCTTGTCCGAAATGACAAAAGCATACGACTGTGGACGATACGGGTCATACTGTGCTGCCGGATAATTGACATCCACCGTATATTCTCCGCGTGTTACCGCCCGTGTTGTATACTCAAACGCATCACGAAACCCCGGTCCTGCATGTCCTGATCGTATTGACAGGCTTGCTCGTTCCGGTGCTTCATCACCGTACAGCTCTGCAAGTGCCGCCTGAACAACCCGAAAGCCGACTCCGATGGCCATTAGTGCCACATTGCCGTGATAGTTGCGGAGCTCAGAGAACTGTAAGGACAGCAATTCTCCACGGTCTTTTATTTTGATAACTGACATAAAGCACATCACACCCTTTTTGATTTTATTCATATGTTAAACAAAGAAAGCCGGCATTCTCGTTATGTAGTTGAGAATGATTATCATTGATAATCGCTTCTAATGAGAATACCAACAATGACAATGATAATCAATATCAATAACTGGAACTTAGGGGCTAATTTTGTGTCTAATTGTTGAAGTAATATTTTGGAATATAATAAGGTGCGATCCGAGCACAAGAATCAGCCCATGCGTACCACGCATGGGCTGTCTGATCATTTGATACAAATTAGATTGTCATCTGCTTCAGGACCGCTGCCACCTTCTCGTTCCCTTGCTTCTCGGCGATCTGCAGTGCCGTCTCTCCATCGCCGGTAAGACTGCTCACCTCTGCACCTTGATCGAGCAGCAGCTGAAGGATCTCTGAGCGATCCGTATGATACGCAGCCGAATGCAGTGCCGTATGGCCATCGCTGTCCACTATGTTCGGATCTGCCCCATGAGACAGGAGAAGCTTAATGACGTTAAGACTTCGTTCACCGGCAATCGTCGCATGCAGAGCCGTGTTAGACGGGATATAAGCAATTTTGGAATGGGTCACAGCGTTGACCTCTGCCCCATAATCTAGTAATGTCTGAACTATGTCTTCAAATCCCAGATGTCCTGCATAAGCCAGTGGGGTTAATCCATCTTCATTCTCTGTATTCGCGAGCTGAGGCTGCTCTGTCAGTAGTTCGGATACACGTTCCTTGTCTCCTGCGATCAAAGCTTCAAATAGTGCGGTTACTTGAAGTTTAGCATTCTCCATTTCTTATCCTCCTCAGGTATTATAATCCGTGCTTTTTGCTCCATTCTTTTTCCATGACTTTCCTCGCCATCTGCTATATGATGAATACAGAATTCACTCATAAAAACCCTTACATAAGGAGTGTCCTGACATGATGTACTTCGGGAGGAATCTCTTGCTGCCTCTACTTGTTCTCATCACGAGCATACTATATATCTTCTTCATTCCGGAAGAGCCATTTGAAGTTAAATTGCTCTTCAAGCTGATTCCGATGGCACTTATTATATTGTACGCCCTCCTGCGCATGCGAACTGGCCGGCGTTCGGCGCACGCTCTGCTGCTGGCCGGCTTGTTCTTCTGTATGCTGGGTGACGGCCTGCTGCCGATATGGTTCGTATACGGCCTGCTTGCCTTTTTGATCGGCCATCTATTCTATCTGACCGCTTTTCTAAATCAATGGCGCTTCTCTTGGATTCGGCTGTTAAGCATGATCCCCATCGGCATCTACGCCTGGATTATGGGTGGTAAGCTTGCACAACATATGGCCATGTCAGCCGACTTGAAAGGTCTGGTCATTCCTGTTATTGCGTATGTCACCGTCATTTCACTTATGCTCTGGTCCGCGGTTATGACAGGGAATGTGTGGGCCAGCATCGGGAGTCTGCTCTTTGTCATTTCAGATTCCATCCTGGCATGGAATAAGTTTGTCGAAGCGATCCCTTACGCTGGTGTCCTTATTATGGCAACGTACTACGCTGCCCAGTCTCTAATTGCATGCAGTATCGGTGCTGCTGCACATAGAAGAAGCTCGCTTCTCAAGGTGAACATCAAATATTGACTGTTAATCCGCTGTCGTTGTACATTCCGCCTCTCTCTTCATGGCATTTATGGGGAGGGGCGGCTTTCTATGATTTAAAGCTCAACTTATATGTACTGTTACTTTGCTTCTGATAGGAGCTCCAGCATTTGGTCCAGTATGCTTTCCATTTTCACTACCTCATGCCTTTCAACCAAAAACTCCATTGAATCCTCCTCATATCTGATTGTTGTAAACCACATCGAAGCCACAACAGCATGGACATCCTTTACCACTGCCTGTTCCAGCTCCTGGAGTGGTCTAACCTTGCTGTATCCATCATAAAAAGCATTAAACAGTTGTGGACGATCATCCGTGCTTAGTCCTTCTGCCAGATCCATTTCATTTGCGACCAGAAGACCTTCAACGATCAGGTCCCCAACAAGTGTTTCGTCACCCGCAATATTGTAGTCAAAAATACCCGCAGCTCCGTCTCTCAATACTAAATTGTTTATAGAATAATCGCCCTGCGTCGCATGCCTGGGAAGTTCAGGCCACATGGCTTGAATCCGATTCATTCGGTCCTCATACAGCTGAATAATTCGTTCATACTTCTCTTGATTAAGATATCCCGCTTCACCGAGCTCTCTAAATCGTTCGTAGCCGCTGGCCTCGTTATATCCCGTAACCTTGAAGATCGAATCAGCATCGATGTGACAATCGTCTCTTTCCGAAATGATGTGCATCCTTGCCATGAGCTGTCCTATTCTGCCTGCAGTCTCCACATCAATTGTTCTGATTTCTTCTCCCAAGTAATCTTCAACGATTACATCGAGCTCTACATTTTCAATCCATACAGAAATGCAGTATTGTCCCTCGGATATGTATCTTTTTGGAGTAAGAATTCCATTCCTTCTCATGTGCTCTGAAAATATGCTTTGCTGCTCCATCTTCCATCTTGGATGCTCCTTCTGCTTAATCATCTTAAATACGACAGACGGACGGTCTACAAAATCTGTTCGGATAATTGCCTTTACGCGAGGCGTGTCAGAAACACTATATTGCTTAATATAATCGTGTGTATCTGTGATCTGATTCTTTATTCCGTATGCAAATAGGATTTCTTCGAGATGATACCGTTCGATATTCAATTTGCGGGCCTCCACTTCTATTGCTCATTCTATTTTCAGTTCTTCGGTTCAGCTCCTCAGAAATCCTTCTTCCCTCTGATATTAACGTTTGTATTCACTTCACAATCCATCAAAAAAAACGTGCTCCTCCTCACGAACCTAATTAGTTAATGAGAGGAACACTTCGCTATTTAAAGTCTATTTTAAAATACAGGGTTACACCGAAGCACAATTAGTGCTGTTCGTGGAGTACAAACTGAGCGATATTTTTACTGTGATCCCCAATCCGCTCGAGATTGGTCAGGATATCAAGATAGATTGCCCCTGTACCTCCAGAGCACTGGTTCCGATTCAAACGCTGAATATGATTTTTACGGAATTTCACCTCAAGCTCGTCCAGCTTACTCTCATGCTCCAGAACAGTGCGTGCCGCATCTTCATTCTGATGCTCCAGTGCGATAAGTGCTTGTTCCACCGCCTGATCTGCGATTTCGATCATTTCGGTCAGCTCAGTTGTAGCCTCTTTAGAGAATTCCAGCTTGTTCGTAATACTAAATTCAGCAAGCTCAACCATATTCTCTGCATGATCTCCAATCCGTTCAATGTCGCTGACGGTCTGGAACCAGCCTGTCGCTTTCTCTGTTTCGCCTGCACCCAGTCCTTCGTTGTTCTGATGAATCTTAATAATATAATCCGTAATTTTACGATTCAGTTCATTAATGAGCTCTTCTTTTTGCAGCGCAAGTTCGGCAAGCTTATTGTCCTTCTTAAGGAAATAGCCCGTTGCGTCCTGCAAAGACTCCCGTGCGAATTGCCCCATACGAACAATTTCGTGCTGTGCTTGTCCGAGCGCTAAGGCTGGAGTTGCCAGCAAACGGTCATCCAGATAAATCGCCTTGAACTGGATCTCCTGCATCTTACCAGGAACGGCTTTCGTTACGATCCAGGCCAGTACCGGAATGAGCGGCAGGAAGATGAGGGTATTTGTTACGTTGAAAATACCGTGTGCATATGCAATTTGCATTCGGATGTTAACCCCTTCTCCGATCCAGAGCACGACGGTATGCACCACAGGAAGCAGAATAAGGAAGATGATCGAACCAACCACGTTAAAGATAACATGGACAAGCGCCGTTCGCTTCGCCGCTACTGTAGCTCCGATCGATGCGAGAACCGCAGTAATTGTCGTACCGATGTTGTCCCCGAACAGAATCGGCAGCGCTCCTTGAAGGCTGATCATGCCCTCATCCGCAATCGTCTGCAAGATCCCGATCGTTGCGCTTGAGCTCTGAACAATCATCGTAAAGACCGTACCGACAATAAGTCCGAGAATCGGCTGATCAGACAGCTGTACCATGAAATCTGTGAATACTGGCATTTCCCGAAGAGGCTTAAGCCCTCCGCTCATGGTCGATAGACCAAGGAACAAGGTACCGAAACCGAAAATCACCTGACCTATATACTGGTAGCGCTTCTTATTAATAAAGAACAAGAAGAAGGCACCCACAGCAATAATGGGTAGAGCATATTCATCAATCTTGATTCCGACGATGAATGCAGTCATCGTTGTTCCGATATTCGCACCCATTACAATACCGATAGCCTGACGAAGTGTCATCAGCCCTGCATTTACAAGACCAATGGCCATGACGGTCGTCCCTGAAGACGACTGAATCAGAATAGTGACCCCAATACCGAACAGAACACCCAGAATAGGGTTAGATGTGTACTTCTCCAGTATGCTGCGCATCTTATCGCCGGCTGATTTCTGCAGCCCGTCCGACATATACTTAATACCGAACAGGAATATCCCTAATCCCCCGATAAATTTAAACAAAATATCCTGCCAATCCAATGGTGCAGATCCCCCTTAAAGAGCTATATATTTCAAAAACGAACTATATTAATTTAGCACATTACAAAGAGGAGATAAACTATCTAACTATTGACATATTGCGACTTAAAAAGGGCCGGGGCCGTCGTCAAAAACATCGCACTTTCATGGCTAGGGCGCCCTTTTTATTAACAAATCAAGCCGGATCCTCTACGTTAAATAGCTCATTCCCTTACAAAGGGCCTTCCCAATTTCCATAAATTTTATGGCTGATGCTTCATAACAAATGATTCTTCATGTCCATCCCATTTAATCTTCACCTGAAGTTCAGCTTCCTTCCGAGTTACAGAACAGCCGGAGCAGCTACTCGACATCGTGACTCTCCGGGAATTGTGATCCTTACTCTTAAATATGTGACTCTTATCATCAGCATAGATCTCCAATTTATTAAAATGGACCTCTTGCGGTTCCTCCGCCTTATACTCAAATATAAAGTCTCCATCTTCCTGCGACTCACCAATGATTGCCTTATATTTTCCCGTCCAGTGATCACTCTCTCCTACAAAGGTAATCTCCTCTGTCCGAGTACACCCCGTTAGCACCAACAATAGAATCACAGCAGCGATACCCATATATTTCATGTCTCAGCCTCCATCCGCAAGACTTTGAATACGCACATCTATATCATTAGGATACGATTATTCAATAAATGGATGCAAAAAATACTCCTTCCCCATCAGCTTGGATGGACAAAGAGTATTTTCACTTAAATCAGCTTCCGGCTGTACCACTTCTCGCCCCGGAACCTTAGCCAGAAGATCAGGCCGCGGACACCCCATTCAAAGACCATTGCAATCCATACGCCCATGATACCGTAGCCGAGCGTAATGCCCAGCACATAGCCAAGACCAATGCGGAGAAGCCACATCGACAGCAGCGATGTCATGGACGTAAAATTGGAATCCCCTGCCGCACGAAGCGCAGAAGGTAGAATAAAGCTTGTAGACCACAAAAATGGCTGCGCAATAGCAATCAGCAGCGTCAGGCCGAAGATAATCGGCACGATCTCCTCAGGCGGCGAGAACAGCTGCACCACCAACGGGAACAGCGGCAGCAAGATGGCTGCAATGACAACGAAGAAGATACTCGACAGCCAGAGCAGAGATCTTATAAATTTGCGGGCATCCTCGGTATTCTTGTTACCAATACATTGCCCGACGATCGTAACGATTGCGATGCTCAGCGCGCTGCCGCCGATCTGGAACACAAGTGATATCGAGCCGGCAATCGCATTGGCTGTAATGGCAAACGTCCCCAGCTGAACAATAAAGGTCTGCGTTAGCAGCTTCCCACCATTGAAGAACATTTGCTCCGCGGCGAACGGTATGCCCACGGTCATAATTTTCTTGAGGATAGAGAAATTAAGCTTCAATAAATTTTTGATACGGAACAGCAAGGACTGATTGATCTTCACGAGATAATACAGCGACGCTGCTGCCCCGATCACTCTTGCCGTCAGCATGGATATAATGAGACCCATTACACCCATATCCAGCACGGTGATGAACAAAATGTTCAGCCCTAGAAAGGTCAGATTCATGATAAGCGATAGAATAAGGCACGGTCTTGTCTCCGCCACACCTCGCAGCACCCCGGTACCTGCCTGAAATATAGCTATAAAAGGATAGGACAAGCAGCTTCCGATCAGGTACAGCCTCGCATTATCAAATACAGCGGCTTCTGCTCCGCCAAATAACAGATTTAAGATGGGCGTATGAAAAGCGATCACGAGCACACATAGGAATATGGAAAGAATAGCGACAGCGGATATAGCCTGTGATGCGGATTTGGCTGCCATCTCGGGATTACCGCTGCCCTTGTACTGGGCAACAATGACGGTACCTCCCGTCGCAACGGCGACAAATACGTTAATGAGGAAAATATTCAGGGAGTCGACCATGCTCACCGCACTGACAGCGGCGACTCCAGAGGAGCTGATCATGGCCGTATTTAACAGACTCATCAAAATAATAAAAGCTTGATCCACAAATATCGGGATAATAATCGCGATCATTTGCTTATAATCAAGCGTGTTACCCGTAAAATATTTATTCAGCAAGCCTGCTGAGGTCGATTTGGGTCGTATATAGGGTTCCGGTGAATTCAAAGCTCATCATCTCTTTTTCAGTGTATTAGAATCAATTGCCACACTATTATAGCACCTTCACAGCTCTTGCATAGTGATAACCATCCTTTTTCTCATTTAATCATTCGGCTTGACGTAATACATGGTATAAATGAGATCGAAAATGATGCTTGTAAATCGGTTTCCACTCCTCTATACTAATACCATCATCTTAATAGTAAACAGGTGTTCATTAATGCAAACATTAAAAGAAGAGATCAAAGACCGCATTCTTGCCGCGGCCCTCTCTGAATTCGAACAGTATGGCTATGCTCAATCCTCTATGCGGCGAATTGCCGGCACGGCTGGCATTACAACGGGTAATATCTATCGGTATTTCAAGAATAAGGACGACCTATTCCACGCTGTACTTGAACCGACCTTCGTCAAGTTCATCAAGTATACGATGGATATTAAGGATGCCGTTGACCGCACCAATACGATTGATGCCTTTGAAACGCTCAACTGTATTCAGCTCGTAGACGATACCCTCGTGGAACTAATGAAGGAATCGAGTATTGAGATCAAGATACTGCTGACATTAAGTCAGGGATCTGCTTACGAACAGGCCAAGCAGGATTTGATCGAGATTGTTGCACAAATACTGGAGAAGGTCATGCTCATTGCGAAGAACATTACGGAGTTGCACGATCCGAAGGATCAATTATCTGTTCAAATGTTCGCTACCACCATGATCGAAGGTATATGCATCATTCTGCGTGATCATGAGGAAGGAAGCACCATCAAATACCTGGTAGATGAGCAGCTGTACGTATTCGGAGAAGGATTCGCGAAAAAATTAAGCCGGTGATGTCATCATTGGTTTTTTTTGATCGTAAAATGAACATGTGTTTACTAATCTATCTATAGAAAAAAAGGAGTCAGAGAGAATGCAAAGAATCGTCAAATGGCGGGTGCTCATTCTAGTCGTGTGGCTGGCACTGGCGGGTCTATTGACCGTATTTCAGCCCGATGTGAATGCCATTCTGCATGAGAGAGGACAGGATCCGCTGACAGAGGACAGTCCTTCCAAGGTCGCCAGCCAAATGCTGAAGAAGATTGACGGCGATAAGGGAACGAGCAATATTATTGTTTTTCATAACGAAGACAAATTATCAGACACGGAGCTTGCAGACATTGAAACCGGCATTAACAATATCCGTGATCACATGTCTGGCCTTGGCATTACCGAGCTCCTGGATCCGTTCGGAACACCGGAAGCGAAGTCCTCGCTCATCTCGGAGAACGAAACCACACTTATGGTCAGCTTCAGCATTGATAAGGGCGACCGTGAAGTGAAGGATATCAAGCAGGAGCTTGAATCCGAGCTGTCCGGTGTGGATACGGATTTTTACTTAAGTGGTGAAGATTTCATTCAGAACGACTACTTGGAAGCAACCATCATTGGGGTAGAAAAAAGTGCTGCCCTGACGGTTGCCTTCATACTAATCGTCCTCATTATCATGTTCCGGTCTGCATTGATTCCTTTCATCTCTCTGCTGACTGTCGGGATTACTTATCTCGTCTCCATGGGGATCGCGGCGCAGATTATCGACAAGCTCGATTTCCCTGTAACCAGTGTAACGCAGATGCTGCTTGTTCTTATCCTGTTTGGGATCGGAACGGACTACAACATTCTTCTATTTAATCGTTTCAAGGAAGAGCTGTCCCATGGAGCAGGCGTCGATGAGGCGATATCGACCACGTACCGTACTGCGGGCAAGACGATCTTGTACAGTACCCTTACGGTGTTCATTGCCTTCGCGGCACTCAGCTTCTCCGACTTTGGTATTTACCAATCTGCCAATGTCGTCGCGATCGGTACCGTAATTCTGATCGCTCAAATCTATACCTTAACACCGTTCTTCATGAAGACCCTCGGACCGAAGCTTTTCTGGCCTTCGAAGCAGGATGCAGGTCACAAGGACAGCAAGTTCTGGGGCAAGCTGACGTCTATTTCCGTGCGGTTTCCGGTCCTTACGACCGTTCTCATCATTCTCGTGATGATCCCTGTGCTGATGTTCAGCAAGCAGACCTTGTCATTTGACCAGCTGAAGGAGCTTGGCAATGGCTATCCATCGACCAAGGGCTTCAGCCTTGTTGCCGACAATTTCAGCAAAGGTCAGGCGCTGCCGACCAATGTCGTTATTGAATCGGATGAGCCGATGGATAACAACGAAGCGCTCACCGCGCTGGATCAGGTCACGAATACATTGAAGAGTCTACCGGGTGTAGATCAGGTATCCAGCGTGACACAGCCTCAATTCGAACCAATCGAGGACTTCTATGTTTCGAGTCAAGCCGAAACGATTACCGGTGGCATCTCCGCCTCCAAAGACGGAGTAGATCAGATCAGGGATGGTCTGACCCAGATGGAGGAAGGCTTATCTACACCTGACTTCTCTCAGGTTGATGAGCTTGTATCCGGATCGAGCGAGATTGAGTCCGGATACCGTCAGCTGACCGATGCAGTAGGACAGCTTGGAAGCGGGCTTGATGAAGGCGCCGCTGGTGCTGACGGTCTTGCTGCAGGTATTACAGAGATCAGGAACGGACTTGGTGCCATCGTATCCAGTACTGGAGAGCTGTCGAGTGGACTCACTGAGATTCACAGCCAGTACGAAGCCCTTCGCAGTGGATATACTGCACTATCGGAGCAGCTTCCTGGAATTCAGACCGGTATGGCAGGCATCAATACTCTAGTCTCGGCTCTTGGTGACAGTCATACAGAGCTGCAGCAGGACGAGACATACAATCAGCTTAAGGCGCAAGGTACCGCACTCGAAGGCGGACTCGCCAAGATTACAGGCGGGTTGAATGAATTGAATGAGAATTACGGCAAGCTGAACAGCGGCTTCGATACCGCTGCAGGCGGCTTGGCACAAGTGAACAGCGGCCAAGAGCAGATTCTGGCTGGCCTGAGTGAGCTCGAACAAGGAGCGAAGCAGCTCTCTTCCGGTCTATCCGAAGGTGCAGACGGCTCATCGGTCATTACATCGAACATGGATCAGCTGAATGATGCACTTGCTCAGGTCAATGCGGGACAACAAGAGCTCACCAGCGGATTATCCCAGCTGTCCAGTGGTATGGGCAGCCTGAAGGACGGCCTTGGTCAGAGCGGCAATGGACTTAACGACATATCCGAAGGTCTTGATCAGACAGGTGACTTCCTGGCGCAATATGAATCGGCGAAGACCTTCTTCATTCCGAAGGAAGCTTTGGAAGCAGAAGAATTCAAGACATCGCTTGATACCTTCATGTCCGATGACCGCAAGGTAACGAAGATGATGGTTATTCTGAAGGAAGACCCTTATTCCATGGGAGCAATGGATACGATTGAGGACATTAACGAAACACTGGCTGCAAGTCTGAAGGGTACGGTGCTTGACGGGGCTGCTTACGGAGCTGCCGGACCAAGCTCCTTCACTTATGACACGAACAAAGCACAGCTTGAGTCCTTCAACAGTACAGCCATTCTCGTTATTCTCGGCGTATTTATCGTACTGCTGTTCGTTATCAAGTCACTGCTGCCATCCATCTACATTATTTTGGCGCTGATCGCTTCCTATTACACGGCCATGGCTGCAACGAATTTTGTAACGTATCAGATCTTGGGAGCTGACGGGGTATCCTCCTTCGTTCCATTCTTCTCCTTCATCATCATCGTCGCCGTCGGTGTCGATTACAGCATCTTCTTCATGATGCGCTATAAGGAGTATGGCGATCTTAACCCGACTGCAGCACTTGTGAAGTCCGCGAAAAATATCGGCGGAGTCATCATCTCGGCGATGATTATTCTCGGCGGAACATTCGCCACGCTGATCCCATCCGGACTTGTCCTGCTGATTGAGCTGGCAACAGCCGTAATGGCCGGACTGATCGTGCTGTGCTTCATTCTTCTGCCTATGCTTGTACCAGCACTCATTGTGCTGCCACAGAAATGGGGTAAGAAGAATAAGGCTTCTGATCAAGCATCCCATCAAACGTTTGATGCATAAGGATTGCAGTTTATCATCAATTGGCTCGATCTAGAGCACCAGAGCTTGAAGTATTAAAAATAGAACCCCGATTCTTCATTTGAGAAGGATCGGGGTTCTTTTTGACTTAAACGCTAGTTGCCTTAAGCTACCAGCCTAATAGCTATTAGCCTGTTACACAAACAAACCAGCGATAATACTTGTAATGATGGAGGCAAGTGTCGCAACAAGCAGTACCTTGAGGCCGAATTTGGCAACCACGGCTGCTTTTTCACCACTGATCGCTTGGATCGATCCACTGATAATCCCGATGGAGCTGAAATTCGCAAATGACACCAGGAAAGTAGAGACGATCGCAACCGTCTTGGGACTAAGCTGCTCGATCAGCGGCTGGAACTCCAGCATAGCTACAAATTCATTCGTTGCCAGCTTCATTCCCATAATGGAGCCCGCCGTTACCATTTCACTTGCCGGAATTCCCATAATCCAAGCTATCGGACTGAAGATATATCCTAGAATTGCGGTAAAAGAAATACCTAATATCGATGTTAGAGCTCCATCTAGAAGCGCAATG
This sequence comes from Paenibacillus sp. TCA20, assembly GCF_000732325.1. GTDB lineage: Bacteria > Bacillota > Bacilli > Paenibacillales > Paenibacillaceae > Paenibacillus > Paenibacillus urinalis. The sequence continues at coordinate 125,483 of NZ_BBIW01000009.1, read as the reverse complement.
AGTCCAACATAGGCAATCAGCATCGCACCTACGATCAGTGCAACTCTACCTCCATCCAGTGCACCAGCCGAGATTGCCTCGAAGATGGATTTGGTCTGGGATACTTCCCGTACATCAATCTTCTCATCCTCGCTTGGCTTCGAAGGAGCGACCATCGTTGCTATGATCAGCGCTGACATGGCGTTCAAGATCATGGCTACTAGAACATACTGCGGAGGAATCATTGTCATATATGATCCCATGATGGACGCAGACACCGAACCCATGGCAGAGGCACATACAACAAACAGCTTGTTATCATTCATCTTCTGCAGATGATGCTTGATCGCAATCAGTGACTCGGATTGGCCGAAGAAGATCGAGTTCACCGCATTAAAGGTAAGTACATTCGACAGTCCCGTAATCTTCGCAAGGGCTCCTCCGATATACTTGATTGCCAGCGGCAGCACTCGAATATGTGTCAGTATGGACAACAGCGTTGCCGTAAAGATAATGAGCAGCAGCACGTTGATAAAGAACACGCTTGCTTCTGGCGGAGCCCATCCCCCAACGACAAATTCAATTCCTTGATATCCGTAGGACAGCACCTTCGTTACAAAGTTCGATACACTCTCTACAATGCTTACACCAATGCTCGTTTTGAACATAAATAGGGCAAGCAATATTTGAAGAACGAACAGAACTCCAATGGCTTTGAAGTTGATATTCTTCTTATCGTTGCTGAGCAGGAATCCAAGTCCTAGTGTCAGTATAAGCCCAAGAATTCCAATTACAATTGACATTACGCACCTAAACTCCCTTTTACTTTTGATTAAAGCGCATTTACTCAAAATTACGCGCCTCGTCTACATTACACAGTTACGCAACCTATTGCAAGTCAGCTTTTTCCTCTATATTTCTATTTAAAAAAAGCAATTTCTTAAACTTTACCCCAATTTGCGGCGTTTATTCATATAATGGAAAATAAGCGCTTCTACTGCTCCCAAATCACAATGAAGGAAAGGATCATCTGATGAAGAAGTTTAAACTGATCGCAGGCTTGCCCATTTCCATCCTGTTGACAGCCGCGATACTATGGCGAATTCTGTCACTGCATTATGCTTCTTTCGAAGAGCTGGTACTGGATTACGTAAGAGAAACAGATACATATTATATGATTGATATTACGAAGAGAGTTGAGGACATTGAGGATTGGGAACGTGTTGAAATCACAGACCCATCGGAGATGCAAAAGTTAATATCTCATTTTTCTAAGATGAAACTGGAATCATCCAGTGAGGGTGGCCTCCCATGGGAATACTACACTGTCCGGATCCAGCTGAAGACTGGGGCTCATTTCGATATGGACATATATAATGATCAATATATTCGCATCGAAAATTCACGCAGATCAAGGGACAAATATAACGCGGGCGAATTTAAAATTTCTAATGGGTTTGATACGGCAATTCTGGAACAATATTTCAAGTAGTATTGAATGGAAATAAGGAGACGAGAGAACTGGTTACAATCTTCGATATATCAACTAAGAAGTGATGTAAGGAGGTTACCAAATGTTTTACTATGATGTGCGTTGCTATAATTGTAAGAATACATTCAGGGTATACGAAGGTTCACAAAAATATAAACAAGCTAAAGAAAGAAAGGATAAGTTTTTTTGTTGCGAAGATTGTGCTGATAAAATACGCATTGAAGCAATCATGAATTTTATGCGCGAAATGAATCGTTAGTAATTTGGAAAAAAAAGAGTCTGGCCAACCGAATTAATCGTTAGCCCAGACTCTTTTTTTTCATTCCATCATTTTAGTATAAGGGGAATCCTGAAAGCCAGACTACATTTACAGCTGCAGCCCCATCGCTCTGTACATAAAGGAGGCAAATTCACCACGCGTAACGGTATCCTGTGGTCTATAATTGTCCAGCTCGACCGTTATTCCGTGCTGAGCCAGGATCATAACATCCTCTTTGTGTGCGGTCTTCACATTCGTCGTCACTACCGTGTGCGGACTGTTGGACAGCTTAGGCAGATCAAAGGCTCTTACCAATACAGACGCCATCTGTTCTCTCGTCAGTGACTGCCCACCCATAAACAAATCTGATCCGCCTAGGAGAATTCCTTCACGGTATACTGCAGCTATTACCCCCGCATACTCATCCTCGGATGAAATATCCTCAAAGCCCTCAAGTATGGTACCCGCATTGTCCGGAATATTCAGATGCAAGCCTTTTGCTATAATATCAGCTGTTTCCGCACGGGTGATCGGCTCATTCGGCAGAAATTCGGATTGATCCGCATCGATCGCTCCGGCCGCTGCCAATGACATCACTGCAGGAAAGTATGGACTATTGGGTTTAACATCGGCATAATCTGCAGACTTCTCAATTAATACGGGCAGCTCCCGATGATGGGTTGCCTGTTCATAATCATATGCCATCGCAATCAGCTCGGCTTCTCCCCACATCTCGCCAAAGAACGCGAGGCCAAAGGGTGAGCCATTCTCGTAATATCCTGCAGGCACCGTAATTAATGGCAGGCCGCTGATATTAATCTCGGGCACCGTTGTCGCGCCAATATCGCCTTCGCCCAGCTTCGGAATCCGGTTAGACATTTGTGGATACACAAACCCATCCAGATCATGCTCTTCCATGACACTGTCCAAGATTCGCAGATACTCTTCTCTAACTTCATTGAACTCCGTTAAATCTGGTGTCTTCTTCGCATCTGTAATTGCCGTATCAATATTCGCAAATCTTCCTTCCATAAAACTAAGCGGTCCACCTTTGACCCACGGAACCTCACCGGCCTCTTCAAATACGCTTTGAATAGATAAGGTATCGTCTTCGGGATTTAAATTCTGAATATAGCTCTCCAGGTCATAGAAGAATGTCTCCATGCCGACATTTCCCGTCTTCTTCACATACTCTTTGAAGCCTGATCCGGCAAAAGGATCCTCCACTACAATAGCCCCTTCTTCCTCCAGCTCCTTCACAGCTTGTTCATATAGCGCTGTGGTCTCTGCAGACAGCTCACTATCACGCCAGCCCGGTCCATACAGACCTAACCTCTTGCCCTTAAGCGCCTGATCACTCACGGCTGCTGCGTAGCCTTCCTCAGGAATATGGCCAATAGCAGCCTCTGTTTTCTCATCCTTCTCCGAATAACCGGCCATAACATCGAGCATCACTGCCGCATCCAGCACAGTTCGGGCATGCGGTCCAAGAACGTCCCGGGTGCTCCCGGCAAGCGGTGTAACTCCTGTTGTCGGGATCAGTCCGAACGAGGGCTTGATACCGACGATCGCTTGCGCTGCTGCCGGATTCTGAATCGAGCCTCCCGTCTCCTCGGCAATTCCAAGGACGGCCAAATTCCCCGAGATCGCCATTGCTGTCCCGCTGCTGCTGCCGCCCGGTGCAATGGAAGGATCGACTGCATTATACGTAGGTCCAGCCCAGCTCGTATTCGCATGCGTTCCTGTTGCGCTGAAGGCCGGAATATTCGTCTTCCCGATGATGATGGCCCCTGCTTCCTTCAGCCGTGACACGACCGGAGCATCCTCAGCAGGCATCAGTTCAATGCCACCCGCTGATTTACTAAGGGGGGCCCAGCCGAATGTGCTTGGGAATCCAGCGACATCCACTGCTTCCTTGATGACGACGGGTATACCCGCAAGCGGACCCAGCTCCGCTCCTTCACTTCGAAGACGGTCAATCTCCTCCGCCTCTTGCAGGGCGTTATCATTCATGAAGGTGAACGCGTTATATGTATCCTCATACTTCTCAATTCGATCCAAATAAGCTTGGACGATCTGCTTAGCTGTATATTTTCCACTGTTGTATCCCTCGGTCAATTCACTGACTGTCATCTCTTCCAATCGAATCTGTTCCTGCGCATGCACGGTTGAAGGTGTTCCCGCCAGCTCAGGTATAGCTCCGATCAACATTCCGGAAATGACGAGGGACATGGTTCTTTTTGCTAGAATGGTCATTCTCATGATCATAACTCCTTTCTCTCTCGTAGTTAGTAACTCTCGAAACCTATTTTATACTTCATTTGCTAGATTTCAATTTTTTGTCATATGATCTGACATTACAATTTTTTATAAGTCTTATGCCTTGTAGATTTTCAACGTTTTTTTTGATAGGTTGAAGTCAAGTATGATGAGGAGGAATGCAGATGCTGCAGCTTATCGCCCAATCTGGATCTGTAGAAGACTATTTATGCGAAACAAAGGAAGTGAATTACTCACATCCTTCCATTCAACAACTGGCAAATGAGTTGTACAGCACTTCGGTAAGTGAAACCGAATTCGTAAAAATCGCCTTTGAATATGTCCGGGATCAGATTGCTCACTCCTGGGATATTCAGAGCTCACGCATTACGTGTATCGCATCGGATGTATTGCTATATCAGGAAGGTATATGTTATGCCAAGTCCAATTTACTCTGTGCCATATTGCGGTGCAAAGGAATTCCGACAGGATTTTGTTATCAGCGTCTAACGCTTGGAGATACCCCGGAAATGGGGTACTGCATCCATGCATTAAACAGTGTTTATCTTCAGTCGATAGGCAGATGGATCAGACTTGATGCGAGAGGAAATAAGTCAGGTGTGAATGCAAAATTCTCATTAGATGAGGAACATCTTGCATTTCAGATACGCGATTACTATGAAGAGATGGATTACCCTATAATTTACACAGCTCCTCATCCAAAAACAATTGACGTACTACGCCGACATTCCGATTGTATTCAGATGTATCTTCACGGCCTACCGACAGAAATTTAGTTCCATAAACAGTAGAGGTAAGCACAATGAAGGACCCTTCTTATTCTTCTCAGAAGGGCCCTCTTCGTAATGTACGTACTTATGTCTGAATCCGGAATCCTAAATTTTAAATTGCTGAACCAGCTCCTGCAGTTCTTCAGCAAGCTTGGATAACGAAGCCGAAGCTGCGCTGATTTCCTCCATGGATGCCAGCTGTTCTTGTGTTGAGCTTGCCATATCTTCGGATAAGGAAGCATTCTCCGTGGACAGCGTCAGCAAATTCTGAGCTGTTGATGTGACCTGTCCTGCACTTGCAGCAATCTGCTCAGACAGTGTCGCAACTTCTTCCACCTGAACAGGAATTTCCTGAATATTTTGAATGATGGAAGAGAAGGTCTCTGTCGTATTGAAGGAGATGGTGAGTCCACTCTCTACTTTTTCCGCAGCCAGCTTCATGCTATCCGCTGTGGTCTCCGTTTCCTTAAGGATGTGCCCGATCAGTTCGATAATTTGCTTCGCAGCCTCCTCTGACTGCTTGGCCAGATGACCGACTTCCTCAGCTACCACGGCAAATCCTCTGCCGTGCTCGCCCGCTCTTGCCGCCTCAATGGAAGCGTTAAGGGACAGCAGCTTCGTCTGCCCGGCGATCCCCCCGATGAGATCTACAATCACGGCAATCTCTTGAGAACGCTGTTGCAGCGATTGCAGCTGTTCATTAGATTTATTCACCGATTTGTATATCGCATTCATCTGATCCATCGTCTTCAGTACAGAATCATTCCCATCTACTGCCTGCTCTGCTGCCTGCTTCGTCAAATCCGAGACATGAACCGCATTCCCAGCTACCTTTTGAATGCCCATGCTGATCTGAGTAAGAGCTTCTACCGTTTGGTTCAACTGATCGTTCTGTGTTTCCGCCCGGCTGGCAACTTCCTGCAGGGAAGAAGCTACATATTCTGAAGCCGTGGCTGTTTGCATTGAGCTTGCGGTAAGCTCCTCTGAGGATGCGGCAACATGCTCTGATTTGGAGCCGATTTCCTGGATCAGCGTTCGCAGGTTGTGAGACATTTGATTAAATGAGCCTGCGAGGTCTCCAAGCTCGTCGTTATTTTTCAGCTGAATGTTCTCGGTCAGATCTCCTTCACTAATCCGGGCTGCTGATGTGCGCAGCGCTTGAAGCGGCTTCGTAATGGAGGCAATAAGATAGAATACGAGAGACAAGCCGAGCACAATGGCAACAACAATAACGATACTGGTTGCAATAAGAATAGGCTGGGTAATGCCTTCAATCTCGGTATCAAACACAAAACCGCCGACCTTCCAGCCCGTCAGCTCATTCGTGGTGAACTCCATACGTTTCGATTCCCCTTCAGAGGTAAATGAGAACTCGCCTTGTTCAGATGCGAACATCTGATCAAAGAAATCCTCACCTGCTCTTATACCTAGCTCCATCGTAGGATGAACCACAATATTCCTCTGTTGGTCCAGTACGATCGCATAACCCTCAGTACCGATGTTTACCTGGCCTGCAACTTGGCTCAAATTCTGCAGGTTTATGTCCATGCCGACAACGCCCGAGCCATCCTCTGTCATTTTTGCTACCGCGACGACCAGATTACCGGTTGCTGCTGATACATAGGGATCGGTAACGACGACCTGTCCCTTGTTCTCCATCGCCTTTTTATACCAAGGTCTCTGACGTGGATCGTAATCCTCGTTAAGCTGCTTTCTCGGAACCTGAATCATGACACCCTCTTCTGTTCCGACATACATGCTGTCTAAATCTCTATGGAATTGTATGTAGTTATCGAACTCGGCTCTAATATCAGGACTATCGACTCCATCATATCGCGTTGCATTGACATGGTTGGCGAAGATTACAACATCCTCTCGTTTAGGAGCAATGACATCTGTGATGACTGCGTTGATGACGTCCACGCTCTCATCCGCACTGCGCATGAATTCCTTATCCAGCACATGCTTCGCGGATTGGTACGATAGGGTCCCTATAAGAGAAGATGGGATAATAAGTACGATGAGAAATACGATGATCAGCTTATACTTCACGGTTAATCTCAGCTTGTTTTTGTTGGGCCACTTCAGCTTGCTCTTGTCGAACCCTTTCAGCTTCTTACTTAACTTGCTCACTCTAAAAAACCTCCAGTTCATTGGTTAAGCCATGCTCATTTACTGCATTTTTAATTGCCTATACTCCGCATAAAGTTAAAAGATTTACATTTATTCATCGGTCAAGCAGGATGATTTATTTAACATCACATGTAAAATAATTATTACTGCTGTGTTATGTGACACATTTTTTCTCAAGCAGCAGGCAATAAAAAAAGGCCCAATCCGGACCTTATTCGCAGGATTTATTGGGCCTACGCACCTATTTACACTCTTTTTTATCCGTGTCAGATGCCCCATTATCCCTAGCTAGACTAGTGCACTAACGGACTTCATCAGCCATCATATCCTAAGGTAGAAAGGGGATGAGAACCTGTGAAGAAGAAAATGCACTATACAAGCACAACCATCAAGAGCAAATGGACCAAGACCAAATGGCTCGACAAAAGCCCTGAAGTACAAGATTATCTTCCAAAAACGATGCCGTTCAGCCGAAGTAATCTGAGCAGCATGCTGTCACAGTACTCGACGGTCTTTTTTAAGCCGGAGAACGGTACTGGAGGCTACAACATTATAATAAGAATCAAGAAGCGCGATAATGGATACCAGTACCAGCACAACTCGGTCAAGAAGCAATTCAGTACGCTTGATAATTTATATAACGAATTAAAAAAACGAAATAACCGTGAGCCGTACCTGCTTCAGCAAGGCATTCAGCTTAAGAAAACCAACGGCAAACCGTTCGATATTCGGGTGATGGTTCAGAAATCGAGCAGCGGAAGCTGGAAATCAACTGGTATTTTTACCAAGATCGGTACCCCGGGTAAAGTAGCTACCAACTATCAGCAAGGCGGAAGCATCGGATTTATACGCCCCACCCTATTAAATGCTGGTTTCTCTAACACCACAGCAGAAGAGATCGAAGCAGAACTCAAAAAGCTCGGAAAATCTGTCGGCAAAGTATTTGATTCCCACAAGAATGGCTTCCATGAGCTGGGTCTCGATGTTGCGCTGGATAAGAATGGCGGAATCTGGATTCTGGAGGTCAACACAAGACCTCAGTTTTATCCGCTGAAGAACATGAAGGATAAGAGCCTATATCAGCACATTCTGACTAACGCCAAGAAATATGGACGTAAGAGATAGTTAAAGATTAGAGAGTTCAGGCATCATGCAAATGTCCCAATGCCTGATATTGACGAAGGCCAAGGGAGACGTTCACATGATAGTTCAGCTCGATTTCCCGTTCCGTAAATGCTAAGTGATATGTCACCATATAAGGTGTTTCGATATAGAACAGTGTCAGCTGCAGAGTATCACTGCGCATCCACGAAGCACAAGCTACAACCTCCTGTAAATGAAGGGATAGATCCTTATGGAATATTCCTTGCTGTGTCACCGGTCTGTTGAGGTCGAAGGCAAGCAGCTGATCACGCTCATCTTCATATTTCATTTGAAGCTCCAATCTGTCCCCTATGGTACGAAATTGGATCGAGCGCAGTCCTTCAGGATGCTCGTCAAACCTATAACATCTCCCATCTATCTCTCGAATGCCCGTCAGTACCTTCATAGGCCCCACTCGCTTCGGAAGCCTGGAACTCAGGTGAAGCTTCCTCTCCATCTGATTTAACTTATCGTTGTTTTTCAGGAAAGGGCTCAGCACATACGTATAGATCAGATCCAGCAGCGTTTGCAGCGGCTCCATGCTCTTGAAGCTGGAATTTACCGCAAGCACAATGCCTGCGGAAGGTGCAACGAAGCACAACTGGCCAAAAGATCCATCCCCTCTATAGCAGCCTTGCCTGCACATATGAAACTGGTATCCATATCCTTGCTGCCAGTCTATCCGATCCTTACGATCCGCTGTGTCACTATGCTTCGTCGTCGCCAGTTCAATATATTGTTCGGATACAATGCGCTTGTCTGCATATATTCCTTTATCCAGCAGCATTTGACCGAATCTTGCCACGCTGTCTGTCGTCAGACTGAGCCCCATGCCTCCTGCAGTGATACCCATGGGACAGGTCTCCCATATTGGGCGCGGGATATGCAGCGGATCAAACAATGTCGGCATCAGGAAATCTACCAGATTACGTCCTGTGACACGCTCAAGGATTGCAGAGAGCATATAGGTGGCATGTGTGTTGTACAGATGATGGGTTCCCGGTTCATACTTTACTTCTAAGGAGAGGAAGGCTCTTACCCAGTCCTGCTCCCTGGCGATTTCTGCATAAATATCATCGTGATGCCCCGTGTTCATAGACAGCAGGTGATGAATCGTCATCTTGGCCAGGTTAGGAGAGATCACTGGAGGAAGTTTATCAGGAAAAAAGGAAATGACCGGATCATCTAGACGAATGAGCCCTTGATCCCAAGCAATGCCTATCGCGATGGAAGTAAAGCTCTTGCTTAATGAATACAGCAGCTGAGGGCATCCCTTACGGTAAGGCTCCCGGTAGATCTCAGCCTTTATCACTCCATCCTTCATAAGCACAAGACTATTTACCTCTAGTTGTGATTCTTCAATTTTGGCGATTATCGAGGTCATCTCGTCTGTAGTCCCATCACAAATATCCAGAATACCTGATGTGTTGTCCTTGTCAGGCGTATCCTTTGTCCAACTCATTGACGTTTAACACCAGCCTTCTCCTTGTTCTCCTTCACTCGGAACTTAACGATCCTGCTGATAAGCTCATACGGGAGAGGCTGGTCCATTGGAAATTGCACAGAGCCCTTGGCGCTCTTATACTTCGATAGTTCATCCTTGAACGCGGCGATCCCACTTGCCCCCGGATAGAAGCCGATATGGTGCTTGAAGGCTGAATAATGAACCAGATTACCTGAAAGTGCAAACGTCGGCATCTGATAGCTGATCTTCTCCTTCGCCTCAGGTGCAGCTTCTCTAATGACCTGCCTCAACGTCTGCAATTTATTTTGAACATCAGGCGGGAACTGTGAAATGAAGGTGTCAATTAATTTACTCTCTGATTTATCCGTTGATGGATTTGTCTCTTCATTATTTTTCATATGGCGCTCCTTTAACGTTCGGATCTATAAATGATTGAGTAAGGAATGGTTTACATAGGAACTCGAACAGGTTAATCTTCTATACAATAGCCTCAGTAATATTAATTTATAGCCGATGAGGAGTGGTCTTATTGGAATCTGCAAAGTTTAGAACATTCTATAATCTCTCTATAATTTTAGGAGTTATATTAATTGTTAGTGGTCTCATTCTTTTTATACCTAGAAGTGTTAGATCCGATACTCCCGATAGTTATTTTTATCATATATTTATTTTACGCTATGTACTACCGATTTCGGGAACGCTTCTTATCCTCATCGGGTCATCTATGTATTCCATATATCGAACGCTAAAAGAAGAAATCAATGCACTCACAGAGAAGCTGAACTTAATAGAAAGAGAATCACGGAAATAGAAAGTTAAGCATACAAGCCAATATATTAGGTATTAAAAAGAGGGGTATCTGCCTCAATATCATTAAGATCAGACTTAGCTTAATGATATTAGGCATCTGCCCCCTCTTTTCTCCATTCAATTCTAATCTCTTACCTTACGAGAATCTGTCTTACTTCTCAAATCTAAACCAGCCAAAGTCAAAGTTACTGCCCGGCAGGAAGATGAACGTCACCTTCTGCTGACCTGTTACTGTCTCCAGCTCAAAGACCTGCTCTTCGTATCCGTTCGACTGCGTGAACTCTACAAGCTGATTGCTCTCGCCATCTGGACCTGCAAACCGGATATGAATCGTATTCTTGTCAATCGGTGAGCTGCCGTAGAATACAACTCTTGAGGCGCCTTCCGCCGTGAAGTCCATATCACTGAACTCCAGAGATACGTTATTACCGATCCCCTCTACGTGATCACCTGCAATGGTGAAGGTATCACCATAGATGTGATCGCACTGTGCGGCTGCATTCTGCTCGAAGGCTCTATTCTTCTTCTCGAACGTAAAGCCCTTGACGTGGATCTTCTGATTCAGCACAAAATAGATCGAAGTGATCCCGTTCAGTCGTTTGGACAGGCGGTACGTCTCCTCTTGATACACATTCCATTTGGATTCCTTCTGGTACACTACATCCGCTAGCAGGGTACTGCCTTCTTCCTCCGGCAGGCCCTCCCAGATCTGAATGAAGTATTCCTCATTGGAGAGCGCAAAGATCGGAATGGTCATCGTGTCCGAACCGTAAGCACCAAAGTCGATGTTCTGGAAGCCTACAACGGTCTTCCCATCACGGCTCGTTGCGAAGCCTTTCTCATTCCCGTTGCTGACATCGCCTATCGCATCATCGTACAGACCTCCGGTAATAAAGCCATACGGATCTTTGAAGGCAGTGCCGAGCCCTTCAGCTCTGAATTCCAAGTGGGAGATCAGCTTGGTCTTGTCGGTTCCGTTCTTGCTCGTGGCGCGTACCAGGAATTCACCATCACCAAGTGCGCTGATTGTAGCCGTATGCCCGTCTGCCTCAATCTTCGCGATGTTAGACTCAATCCCGGCATCGTTAACGACAGACCACTCAAGATCCGTATAGGACGTATTCGCCGGATACAGAATCGCTTCTACGGTTAGTACTGTATTCGATGGATTCAGCACCTGACCTTTACTACTAATGAGCTCAATTTTGCGCAGCGGAACCTCAGCTTCACTTCCCATCACAATCGCCATGGCCTCGTTCTTCGTGTTTGCATCGATGCTGCCCAGCTGTGCTTCATCCGCTGCAGGAACAGACTGGAATTCAGCAGATTGTCCTATAAGACCCTCAGAGCTCACCTCAATCTTAATCGCTCCCGGCTCCTTCGTCGCACCAATAATCGCCATCAGCTTGCCGCTGAACAGTCGTTTGCTCTGTCCTTTGTATTGATCATAATCTGTGCTGTCCCCGCTATCGAGACCAATCAGGCGCCCCGCGCCGCTTACGCTGACATTCACACGATTATTTGCATTCTGTACCACGTTCCCTGCTTCGTCTTCCACATTAATCTCTACAAAAATAAGGTCCGTGCCGTCAGCAGTAAGCTCTGTCTTATCCGGCAGCAGGCGAATCTTCGCTGCATCCGTATAGGATTTTTGCACATCTGTCGCAATAACATGGCCATTCTCGTCATATGCAATCGCCTTAAGCTCACCTGGCTCGTAAGGCACCTTCCACCAGCCGACCAGCTGCGTACCGTTCTCATGATCAATGTCATATGTTCCGATCGTACTGCCGTTCAGCTGCAGCTCAATTCTCGGTGCATTGGAGCACACGCGTACATCGATCATTTGACCAGGGCTGAAATCCCAATGAGGGAAAATGTGAACCATCGGTGCTTTCTTATAATCTGTCCAGGCCGATTGATAGATGTAATAGGAATCTTTTTTGAAAGTAGCGGTATCCAGCTGTCCAAAATAAGAGTTCTTCGTATGATACGGCGTCGGCTCACCAATATAATCGAAGCCGGTCCACAAGTATTGTCCAAGGGAGTACGGCGTGTCTCTTTCGGCCAAAATACATGCCTCCGCCGACTTCGCTCCCCAGCTGGTCGTACTGTTGCCAAGCGCAGAGCACTGCTCATCATCGTCGGCCAGGATCGCTTTTTCAAACGGGAAATGATAGATTCCTCGGCTCTGTACGACCGAAGCCGTTTCGCTTCCGTAGATGATCCAGTCCGGATGCTCTTCATGATGCTCGTCATAATACTTCTCAGCATAGTTATAGCCCGCCACTTTCACGATGTCTGCACATTTCTGCGCATTCTCCCATGGCATGTAGTTAGAGCCGATTGTGACACGTCCATTCTGCTTCGGATCAAATTCCAGCACATAGTCCATCAGCATTTGGGTCACTTCTTGTCCGCGCTCATCTGCATGCGTATCATAAATCTCGTTGCCGATACTCCACATAATAAGGCTTGGATGGTTGCGGTCCCGCATCACCCAGCTCTTCACGTCCGTATGTGCCCATTCCGGGAAAAATCTTGCATAGTCATAAGGCGTCTTGGATCTCTCCCACATATCAAAGCCTTCAGAAACAATCAGCATTCCCATCTCATCCGCCAGCTCCATGAACGCCTTCGCCGGCATGTTGTGAGCTGTACGAATGGAGTTCACGCCCATCTCCTTCAGCAGCTCAAATCTTCGGCGCAGAGCAGTCACGTTAAATGCGGCTCCGAGAGCTCCCAAGTCATGATGCTCGCAGACGCCGTTCAGCTTCATCTTCACACCGTTCAAGCGGAAGCCGTCGTTCGGGTCCATACTGACCGTGCGGAAGCCAATATTCTGAGTCACCTTCTGAGCCGTTTCCCCAGCCATCTTCAGTTCAGTGACCAGCTGGTACAGATAAGGCTCATCGGTACTCCACAGTATAGGGTTCACGGCGGTCAGCTGCTGGCGGTTCGTTAATGTGGATTCTGTTCCTGCCGCAAGCTGATCTGAAGAAGCAGCGATAACCTTCCCCTGATCCATAATGGTGTGAACGAGCTCACCGTCCTGCAGAAGCTCTACATCTGTATCCACTTCAACCAGCCAGCCCTGTTCCTGCTGAGTCGTAGATACATAAATTCCGTTCGTCACGATATGATTGCTCTCTCTGGTCTTAAGCCATACGTCACGGTAAATCCCTGCTCCAGAATACCATCTGCTGTTCGGGCTTTGGTGTACAACCTTAACGATAATTTCGTTCTCACCAGGTACCAGTGCCTTCGTGATCTCATGCTCAAAGGCAGAATATCCATACTTCCATTCGCCCACAAGCTGTCCATTTACATAGACAGAGGAATTCATATAAACACCGTCAAAAGCGAGAAGCACCTGCTTCTCACCCTCGCTGTATGTAAATTTCTTGCGATACCAGCCAATGCTGTTCTCATATAAGTCGAGCGAGTTATAGATTAACCAGTCATGAGGAAGATCGACCGGGACATATTGAAGCTCTGCCGCTGCTGCTGCATCCAGTTCACTCGGATCCTGTCCTCCTATCCCCGCGTCCTTTGCTTCAAGGTGCATCTTCGCAAATTCCCAGCCATCATTAAACAATATTTGTTGATTCATAGGTCACCTCTCACATTTACTCATTTGATTATGATGATTGCGTTTATATATATAGGTACTGGCAGGCAAAAAAAGAAGAAGCAAAGAAGGCTCCGCCACCGCACCCTCATTCACTTCCTCATTGTAACATGAAAACGTTTGATTTCTTACCCGGATTCTTCGCAACAAAAAACCGCAATAATTCGACATTCACTCTACCTCACGCAGCAAATCCCGGGTATCTTCTCCCAGCTCACCAAGCCGCCATATAGCATACTTATGAATTCCCTCACGACTTGCTGCCTCCATCCAGCCTTGGAGTGTCTCGTGATCGGCGTACCACACCGTATGGGGTGCCCCATCCTCATCCGTGTAATTAAAATACAAGCTGCAACTCTTCGTATCTCGTTCAGGAGTGATCCGATATAAATCCAGCAAATCTGCGGCTGCCTTCTCCGTAAGAGAGACCGTGCTGCTGCCTTCGGACCAATCAAAGCCCCCCGCTGAAAAAGCAATGACCGGATCCCCGGGCAAATGACTCATTCTCGCAGCAAGCTCCTCAATAAATGCCATATCTGCTTTCGGACCTGGTCCGCTGTGCCCTCCATACAAATTGTAGGCCATCATAACATACTCCGGTCCCTCAGGCAGCTTCAGCTCCTCAATAGGTGCCTTGGGTTCAAGTACAATACGCAGAGACACATTCATCTCGTCAAGCTCAAGAGCCAGCTCCTCATAAAACCGGATCATATTCGGCCAATCCTGATCTTTTATCTGCTCGTAATCAATCTCGATTTGATCCAGGCCATATCGCTCTACGATCTTCGTAATGCTCTCCATATGTCGTGCTCGCGATTCGTTCGTTGCGGTAAGTCGTGTCAGCAGCTCAGGGTCCTTCTGGACCGCACTTCCATCGTCATGAATGATATCATTGACCAGCGTCAGTCCAATTTGTGCATCAGAATCTGCATCCACACCCGTCAGCTCATGCAGCCGGGGAAGAGCATTCGACATCGTCTCTGTAAAATACAGCTCATCCCGCTCATCAAAATAAGCTGCAAACAGCTGTACATCAACGGTCCCCTTGTGCAGGGCAGACCAGTCCTCAATGCCTGCTTCCCACTGCCAGTCGGTAATCCAGACCGACAGCTCCTGAGCGGGCAGCTCTGAAGCCTGCTCGGGAGCTTCAACCGGAGCCTGAGCGCTCTTGTTCTGCATCAGGAAGTACAGCAGGACAGTGAGTAAACCCATTACCAGAAGGGCAACAAGTACAATTCCCGGCTTTCCATACCGTCCTCGCCGTCCAACATTTCCACGTTTCCCGCGCTTAACATCGCTTGTCCTAACCACATCGTATCTCCATTCTATAACTCGTCATGATTGATCGTGCCTCATCAAAAGGTTTCGACTGCCCAATCAATGGCTGAATTGAAAGCATTCCTTACCGAATAGGATACTCTCTCCCAGCCAGTTGGAATATTGCTGTACAGTTTGGAAGGTTCCTCAGCATCCGGTTCACTTACATATACTTCAATCTCTTTAAAGATCCCGTCATAGATCGTGTCCTTCTTGTTCTGCTTGTGATAAGCAGCATAGAGCATAAGCTTACCTTCATCTATGGAAGGATCAACAGGCAGCTGCTTAATCCATTCTGCATCATCTACAGTAACGCTAAGCTTGTCCTTCTGCAGCGATATCTGAATTAGACGTTGATCCGCAATATTAATCGGATATTCCTCATCTGCATCCCGATCTCCCGCCGTTGTCTGCTCCTTGGTATACACAGAGGCTTTATCATACGCCAGGTCTTCATGGGACCAGATCACCGGATCCAGCTTCTCTTCATAGATGGTTTCTTCCTCGTGACCGGCTGTCTTCTGTACGACTCGCAGACTGTTATTTACAAGATCGACCCGCAGGTAGCTCCCCTTCTCTTCATCGTTTCTTAAATACACTCCCTGACGACCCACTACATTGCCTGCAGCTTCGAAGCGCATTGAAATGTCGTTTGAGCCTGTAGAATCAAACAGCGCAAGTCTTCCCATCCCCCCGGCGGGTGATGTGAGAATGATCTCGCCTTCTTTAAACTCAGCTGCCCCTGTTATTAGACGCCACTTCTCTGCTTCGCGCTCATCTCCTTGGACGAACACCAGAGCCTGACCCGAATCCTGCACGATCTTCATCAGCAGATGATTGGTTGACCAATAGGGGGCGGGCTGAACCCGGCTTAGATTATACACTTGATCGGCCTGAGTATTCAGTGCATTGCCCTCCCGATTAAAGTGAAGGTTGAACAGCTCTCTGATCTGCTGCTCATTGGCATTCGTCACCAGCCTGTTCATCCCGTTTCCCAGCGCATTGGCGTGCATGATCATATATACGCCGGGAACATAACCAAGTGAATCCGTATATATATTTTTCATCAGATCATAATCGGTCTTAATTCTGGCTTCCATCTGCGTTCGGTCTTCAGCAGGGATCATATTCTTGTCCCTTATAAAATCCATTAAGTAATGATTGTAGTACTCGATATCTGATTTATCAGGCAGCTCGCTCTCATCCTTCTCTCCGATGAACCGGCCTTCCTCATCAAATACGTTAATATAACTCAGCCGATAGCCATTCGACCCCAGCTCCCAATATCCCGTCTTCGTCATCTTCAGCATTTCCTTCGGCTGCACAAACTTCCGTTCGCTGTTGCCTATCTTGTTGGCATAAGAGAGAAACGTTGCCTTGTAATTAAACCTCTCTAGCAGAGGCTGAGCGAATAAGCTGGAATCGTTCCGACCATCTTCGAAGGACAGAAACAGTGCCTTCTCCGGCAGAGGCTTCCCTTCATGGTAATAATCAAGGATGTCCTGCTGCGATATCGTTACGTACCCCTGATCATACAGTGCCTCCAGCTGATCCTTCAGCTGATCCTTATCCACAAGCTTGGCTGTACCTGCCCGTCCGACACCAAAATAGGATATCGCTATAAAACCGTCCGTTCCCGTCCACGCAGCCCGGTCAGGCTCCTCGTACTTATCGATATTAAACAACGTTTTTATGAGCAATAGGGCTAATAGAATCAGCACAATGAACTGGATCATCGACTTGCGCAGCTTTCGCGCATTCTTCTGGTGAACATCCATAGCGGCAGTCTTATGCTTATTGATCATCTAGGCCTGCCATCCTTTTTTCATTTTTCGTTTGTTCTTGCGCTCTTCCTTCTTCTTCCTTGCCTCAATGTCCTGTGGTGTCTCCCGCGTACCCCAAGTGGACTTCCAGAAGGTGAACCAGGCCACAGGCATCTGCCACAAGAGAATGAACTCATAAAATACGCAGAACACAAATCCGAACACCCACAGCTTGCTCTTCCTGAACAAGAGGTGTGCAAGACTCATCAGCAGTGCCATCATGAACAGTCCCATCAGGAAGGTAAAAGGAAAGACATGATGAACAACCGGCACATAGACGAGGTTATAGAGAACGATAACAGGCGCGGCAATGGGAACAATGACTCCAATATAAAAGAATAATGCCATGAACGGTTCTTTGCGCCATATAAAGGTTCCTGCACGCAAGGACTCACGCAGCCACGAGCGCTTCCACCGCATCTGCTGCTTCAGGAAGACATTCATTTTGGACGGAACGATCGTGGAGCATATGGCCGTATCCTGATAACCTGTCCGGTGGGTTTTTAGAATGTAGTTCGTCATGCTTCGATCGTCGCCGAATGTCGCAGGCTGCCCCAGGAACTTCTGATTCAGCCAAGCATCCGCGTGCTGAAGCACCAATTCCTTGCGATAGCAGGACAACGGACCGGACAAGCAGGTTACACTGTCGAACCAGGATTCCGCTGCTTTCATAATACGAAAAGCGATAAAATAGCGAACGGTCTGCAGCTTGGTGATCGTGTTCGTATACGTATTCTCCACGTCCGTTCGACCAGCAACGCCGCCCATCTTCGGATCCTGGAAGGGCTGCACCAGATGGCGAATAGCCGTTGGCTCAAGAAAGCTGTCCGAGTCAACAAAGACGACAAGGTTATGCTTCGCCATCTTTACCCCTCTAACCAGAGCTTCCCGCTTGCCCCCATTCTCTTCAAGCACAACATAAGAGAGTCTCTCTGCGGTCCCATACCGTTCCGCCTCTTGATGGATCATTTCAATGGTCTCCTGGATGCGCTCTACTGACCGATCTGTGGAGCGGTCATCGACCACAATGACCTCCAGCTTGTTCACCGGGTAATCCTGATTGATACAGCTAAGGATCGTTCGATGAATCCATTCCTCTTCATTGAAGCATGGGATAATAATAGACACACCCGGCGTATACAGCGGATCCACCTTGACATCCCTGTACATCGCGCCGAACAAGTACCGGGTCAGCAAGAAGGCTGCCGCAATCAGACTATATAAGTAAAGAACTACATTATATTTGAAATAAATGATACTCTCTGCTCGCATCAGCATAATCAGCAGCACCGCGAATAGGAGGATGGCACTGGCAGAATAGACAGAATATCCCCAGCGCTTTTTCTGAAGATAAGAGGTCAGCGGCTTCTCAAAATCAAGGGCGATCTGCACACTGCCTTCTGAATCCTCGGTTTGCTCCTGTGTGACAATACGGACCACCTTCGCATCCATATTGACTGACGATTCGAATCCCTCCGGCATAGCCCCCGGCGGGATCTTGAATCTGGCATTCACTCGGCTCCCAACCTGTAAATGATGCTTCGGATGGTACAGTTCCATTAACAGTCCGGTCGAAGAAATATCGATTGACTTGCCTCTAAGCGCATGCCTGCTCTTTCGGCCTTTTGGTGTAACGTTCACTTCAAATTCTGCCAAATAACGCAGACTGAGCTTACGCAGCCGATTAATGTAATCAACATCTATTCCTTCCGTTCCCTCAGCCGCCGCAATACCGCGCCGATCTGTTGAGCCCCGAACCTTCTCGGGGTCTGGCACATAGGACAGCTTCCGCCTGTCTGGACGGGTCTTGGTCAGCTTTTCTCTTGTCAGCTTTTCTTTTTCCTCTTTGATTCTGTCTTTTCTACTTATCATATCGAAGCTCCTATCTGTGGACTACAAGCTCCAGTAGAGAAATCCGCTCTGCTCATACATGTGTCTGTCATATATCCCCTTGATATCAAACATAATCTTCGGCTGTGTATGGCTATATAGCTGCTGCACCTGGTTGAAGCTCATTGCTCTAAAAGATTCGTGGGCTACAGCTACCACTGCGATGTTTAAATCTACTAGATGCGCAGGATCGGAAAGCTCCACGCCGTATTCCTGATAGGCAGTAGCCGCATCGACATAAGGATCGGCTACCAATGGGGTAATCCCATATTCGCTTAGCTCATTCAGAATATCCATCACCTTGGAATTGCGGATATCACTGCAATTCTCTTTGAAAGCAAGTCCGAAAATGCCGATGCGCGTATTTCTCAAATCCATCTGCTGCTTCACCATCATCTTGATGATATTCTGGGCGATGTACTTGCCCATACCGTCGTTAATCTGCCGTCCAGCCAAAATAATTCGCGAATGATAACCGCTGTCCTCCGCTTTGTAAGTCAAATAATAAGGGTCTATACTGATACAATGGCCGCCGACCAGACCCGGACGGAACGGAAGGAAATTCCACTTGGTCCCTGCAGCTCTGAGAACGGCATTCGTATCGATATCCATCTCATGAAACAGCATGGACAGCTCATTCATGAAGGCAATATTAATATCCCGCTGTGCATTCTCGATGACCTTAGCTGCCTCGGCTACCTTGATGCTCTCGGCACGGTGAACCCCGGCCTCGACGATCAGCTCATATAGGCTGGCGACGGTCTCCAGCGCCTCCTCATCATTGCCAGATACAATCTTCACAATATTCTCCAGCCGGTGGACTTGGTCTCCCGGATTAATTCGCTCCGGTGAATACCCCACCATAAAATCCCTTCCACACGTAAGTCCCGAAACTTCCTCGAGAATAGGTATGCATACCTCTTCCGTTACGCCGGGATATACCGTAGATTCATAGACTACGAGCGAGCCTGGTGTCAGCCGCTCGGCTACAAGCCGGCTCGCCTTCTGTACTGCCTCCAGATCAGGAACGTTCCCGCTCTTGACGGGTGTTGGTACGGCAACAATATAGCAGCGTACCCCAGCAAGCTGGTCCCTATCTGACGTAAAGTCTACGCCGCAATGCCGTACGGCTTCATCCCCGATATCACCAGTCAGGTCGATTCCATCCTGATAGGCTTTTATTTTTTGACGATTCACATCAAATCCAATAACATTCAACTTTCTGGCAAAAGCAGCCGCAATAGGCAGCCCGACATAACCAAGTCCAATCACTGCGAGCTTCTCGTTCCCAGCAGCCAGTTCCTCAAACAATCCCATTATTTTACCTCATCACTGTTTATCCATGTTTTGTTCTGTTCCATTAAATCTACCAAGCTGACAAATGTATACCCTTTGGCTCGCAGCTGATCAATAATCCTTGGAAGAGCTTCAACAGAGTGAATACCATCCAGGATGTGAAGCAAAATAATGCTGCCATTTTCCGTTTGGTCCATAACCATATTCACAATGTCGTCTGCAGAATGGGATACGTCCCAATCCATTGCTGTCACATCGTACATCGCAATGTGCTCATATCCTGTCGCAGCAATCACCTTGGCACTCTGAGCGTCGATCGCTCCCGTAGGCGGCCTGAAGAGCATCAACGGCTGCTGTTGGATTGCCTCCGTCAACACCTCATGAGCTTTCACAATTTCCTCCTGCAATTCCTCTGCTGTCAGCGAGGTAACAACCGGATGCGTATACGTATGATTCGCAACATCATGTCCCTCTTCAATGATTGCACGAGCCAGATTGGGATTATCTACTACGCCTCTGGCTCGCAGAAAAAAGGTAGCATGTACTTTTTTCTCGGCCAGGATATCAAGAAATTGGGTTACTGTCTTATCGGTGGCCCAGTCATCCAGTGTCAGAGCCACCTGCTTCTTGTCGGTCTTGACCTTATATATCAGCTCGTATTCGGCGTTCTCATAATCCGGATTGATCTTAGCTGCATCATAGCCGGGTATTTCCTCAAGCGGCTTACGGACTCCGCCATTCTCTGCCAGTTCTCTAAGTGGAATTAACTTATAGCCGATATCCTCCGCGGCTGCCGCAATATACTTAATCGATTCAACAATCTCAGGATTGATATCGGTATTTAAAGTAATAATCCCGCCCCGATGAATATAACGCTCTACATATTCACCAATCTCCTCTGCGCTCTTCATATCCCGATCCTTCGGATTAATGCTGTAGCTTACCACTGCCTTCATCCCCAGATGAGCTGCAGCCAGGGCGAGATCTTCAGGAATATCTCCGGATCTGGTACGGACGTAAACGGGCTCAGCACCCGTATGCTCCTTAATCACCTCATTCGCGAGCTTAACCACCTGATAGATATCGTTGTAATTCATATCGGTGATATCTAGCTGATTCAGCAGATTATTCTCAATTTCATGTCCCCTGTCCAATATCGCCTGAGCAATATCCGGCTCCTCTGCGACCCTCATGCCGGGCAGGAAAAAAGTAGCCTTAATCTTGTACTTGTCCAGCTCATCCAGCAGGCGATCCATCGTCTCCTTGTCACCCATTCCGTTAAAGGTCAGTGAGAGCTCTCTGCGTCCTGTATATACATAGGGAATCTCCTGACTCTTCTCTCCTTCATAACGCTGCACGACCGGATCCGGATTTACATTTGGATCGTTCGTGATTGTGTCCTTCTTCGCAGTGCTGCATCCTGTCAGCAGAACCAGCAGGGACAGAATGATCAGTCCTGCCTGCCTGTAATATGTAGCTGTGCTTGGCATCTTGCTATGCTCCTTTTCATTATTCGACACACTTGTCTAGCATGCAAAAAAATACAATGACCCACTTACATTTCCATGAAATTCTATTCTTCTATTAACCAGACTTGAAGACCCAAGCTCACTTGCTAACTAAGCATATTGGATTAACAATTTTCTAAAAAATGTCACTACTTCAGAACTATTATAAAGCAAAAACACGCACAATATATTAACAATTTTGCGATTTTTGGACATAAAAACAGTGGATTCATCATTATTTTTGTCACCTGTAATATATTAACATTTCAATATTAATATAATTAGTCCTTTATTTTAATATTGCGATGATGTTCGTTCTATACAGTAGGCATATTCTGATCTCAATGGATGGACAACAGGGAGGACTAGAGATGATGGTAGATCAAATTTTGAGAGAAGTACTTGATAGAAGATCTCAGGAAATTGTGGAGATTTGTGAAAGGGAGCATCTCGAGCTATATAAGCTTTTTAGCGAAACACTGGAAAATATGAGGCAGCACATGCCCGAGCATTTATATCATAAAACAGGACAGCTGGAGGATCTCTTTCTTCATAGCAATATTCAGCTGATCAAGACTGCGCATAAGCTTGGTTATGATGATGCACAGTCGCTCAAACAATGGAATGAGCATCTTGATACTACTGCCATATAAAAATAGCCGATACACGTGATATGGAAGCTTAGCAGACCAACGGATATTGTGGGTGCTCCTCTCGAAGTGCTCCGTTCGATATGATATGATGATTACCATTGAAACGCATATAGACGGGACAGGTGAAATTATGGAGCATTTAATCAGGCCGGAGGTTCAGAGCATTGAAGTATCCGGTATTCGAAAAATGGCCAACAAGGTCAGTCAATATGAAGATGTATTGTCACTTACGCTCGGGCAGCCGGATTTTCCAACGCCACAGCATATTCTGGAGGCAGCCAAGCAAGCCATCGACAGTGGGGAGACGGTGTACACGCCGAATGCGGGAACACTCAAGCTGCGTACAGCAGCGGCCGAGTTCATGACGCAGAAGTACGGACTTACATATGATCCTGCGGATGAGATCATCGTGACCACAGGCGCCAGTGAGGCGATTGATGTGACTTTTCGGACGATTCTTACGGAAGGCTGCGAGGTACTCCTTCCAGGCCCGATCTATCCGGGGTATGAACCCATTATTCGCATGTGTGGTGCACAGCCGGTGCATATCGATACGACCGGCAGCGGCTTTAAGCTGACGGCCGATTTGATTCGTCAGCATTTGACTGAGCGTACTCGCTGTATCGTGCTGGCCTCCCCTTCCAATCCGACGGGCTGTACACTGAGCTCCGGGGAGCTTAACGAGATTGCAGATCTGGTTCGGGAACGTGAGCTGTTCGTCCTGTCAGATGAAATCTACAGTGAGCTTGTATTTGACGGGACGCACACCTCCATTGCAGCTCTGCCTGGGATGCGTGAGAAGACCATTGTGATCAACGGCTTGTCCAAGTCACACTCCATGACCGGATGGCGCATCGGCCTGCTGTTCGCTCCGGCTTACCTGGCACGCCATATTGTGAAAGTGCATCAGTATAATGTCACATGCGCGAGCTCTGTCAGCCAAGCGGCGGCGGTTGAAGCGCTGACGGCCGGCATAGATGACGCACTGCCAATGCGAGAGGAGTACGCACGACGCCGTGATTATGCCTATGAGCGGCTGGTCAATGCAGGCTTTGAGGTCACACAGCCAAACGGGGCCTTCTACATCTTCCCATCTGTGGCTAAGTTTGGACTTGATTCCACCACGTTCGCTCATCGTCTGCTTGAAGAGAAACGGGTGGCGGTCGTGCCGGGCGCCGCGTTTGCCCCCTTCGGCGACGACTATATTCGCATCTCCTACGCCTGCTCTATGGAGGTGCTTCATGAGGCGCTGGATCGCATCGAGTCGTTCGTACAAGGACTGTCCAGCTAAACTCGGATGAATGCTACAAAAAAACTGCTTTTGCGCATGAGCGCAGAAGCAGTTTTTGGTCTGGAGACCTTCCTTAAGAAGAACGATGGCGCAAATAGTTAGATACAACGTTAATAGCCACGCCGATCGCTTCCTCCTGTGGCTCGAGCTTTGCATGATGCAGTCCATAGGGCGTGTCGACCCCAAGCCAAAACATCAACCCAGGAATATCACGGAGAAAATATCCGAAATCTTCGCCCGTCATGGCTTCCGTGCATTCAATCAGTTCCACGCCTTCAACATGTTGAACGAAGTTCATAAATCGCTCAGCTTCTTCTTCATGGTTGTACACCTGATAATAATTGGAGCCGTAATCCAGCTCGGTCTTACAGTTAAAGCCGGCCTCTACGCCTGTCAGCAGCGCTTCAATCCGGGCTTTTACATCCGCCATTGAATCGGCTGACAAGGACCGAATTGTGCCTTCCAGACGAACCCGTTCTGCAATAATGTTCTGTTTGGTTCCGCCTGTAATTTTGCCAAGTGTCACAACTACGGAATCCAATGGATCGACATTGCGCGAGACGATAGACTGCATCTGCATGACCAGACTCGACGTCGCAACGATCATATCGATGGCCCGATGCGGATAAGCGGCATGACCGCCTATACCTGTCAGATCAATAAACAGCTCTGATGTGTTCGCGAACAGAATGCCTGGCTTAGTCGCAATCGTTCCTACCGGGTATTCGGGAGCAATATGCAGCCCCATCATGAAATCAGGCTTCCACGCCTTGAATTCCTCGCTGCTAAGCATGGGTAAAGCGCCGCCCGGCCCCTCTTCCGCTGGCTGGAACACGAACAGAACATCATCATTAATTGGCTCTCTCACGATTTCTGTGAGTACCCCAAGACCGATAGCCATATGCAGATCATGTCCACAAGCATGCATGTAACCCGGATGCGTTGACCGGAATTCATAGCTCGTCTCTTCATCGATCGGCAGCCCGTCCATATCCGCCCGGTATCCCAAGCACCGCTCACCAATTAAACCCTTCACTCGAACCAAAATACCCGTACGCCAGGTTTTGACCTCCAGCCGCTCCTGCGGCAGTCCGCCGATGTATTCCAGCAGCAAAGCCTGTGTCTTGAACTCTTCAAAGCCTGGCTCCGGAATCTGGTGAAGCCTCCGTCTTATCTCTACAAACTCGCTCATTCGATCACTCCTCAAGTCACTCGTTAAGCCTTATCGTATCAAGTTATATGCGCCTGCTAACTCAAGCTCTGGCTTAAGCCGCCCATAAACAAACACGCGCCACTGTTGATGGCGCGCGCTTGGATTAATTTAAACTTGCTTATTTCAGGTTACGAAGACCTTCAATAATTGTAGTCTTGGACTTGGTCTTGTCGTCAACCATTTTGATTACACGAGCTGGAATACCCGCAACGACTGCGTTCTCCGGCACATCTTCAATCACGACTGCACCCGCAGCGATTACAGCGCCTTTGCCCACGCGCACACCTTCGAGAACAACAACGTTTGCACCGATGACAACATCATCCTCAATGACAACCGGTTGTGCAGAAGGAGGCTCGATAACGCCAGCGAGTACCGCACCTGCGCCAACGTGGCACATCTTGCCGACTTGAACGCGTCCGCCAAGCGTTGCATTCATATCAATCATCGTACCTTCACCGATCGAGACGCCGATATTGATAACCGCACCCATCATGATAACGGCATTGTTGCCGATCTCTACTTTGTCACGAATAATCGCGCCAGGCTCAATACGTGCATTGATTCCTTTCAGGTCAAGCATCGGAATTGCAGAGTTACGACGATCATGCTCCACCTCGTAAGACTCAATTCCTTTGTCGTTCGCAAGCAGCTCTTGCACTTCTGCCCAATCGCCAAACAGCACGCCGCCGTCACCATAATCAAATACTTTAACGCCTTCTACTGGAGAAGTGATTTTACCGTTGAAGTACACCTTTACAGGCGTAACCTTTTTGCTATCTTTGATGTAATTAATGACTTCCATTGTTTTATCCATGGCTGGTATGTTTTTCTCCTTTTTCTTCAAGCTTATTTTCCTTGCGAACATTGTAGCATACGCGCTCGAACAGAGTCTACTTTTCACACGGCAGGTCTCGACCACACATTCGCTTAAAGCTTACTTCTCGGACTATATCCACCTGGTGTATGTACTATTGAAGTGGCAATGTCAAAAAGTAAGAATAAAATTCGTTATCGATAACATATCCGTGCTTCTCATAAAGCGTCCGTGCTGCCTTATTATCCGGCGCTGTAGATAATGCGATTCCTTTTGCCTGTGTTGTCGTCGCAAACTCCCGTACCTGCTGCAGCAGTAAGTCCGCAACTCCTTCTCTGCGATGTGCTTCCATTACATATAGATCATTAAGGACCCATGATCGCTGCATAGAGATAGATGAGAAGGTAGGATAGAGCTGAGCAAACCCAGCGGCTTGTCCATCAGAAACAGCACGTGCGATAAATATTACCGATTCTGCATGATTAAAGCGGTTGAACAAAAACGACCTGGCTCCCTCAAGATTGGATGATTGCCCATAGAACACACGATAAGAATCAAATAGTGGAACCAAATCATCTAAATCATGAATTGTTGCCTGGACGGCAGAATACTTCATTGTCATTTTAAGAAAGGCCCCTTTTCTAAAGAATAAATCTATAACAGCAGCCCTCTGTTCACTTTACTTCGTTAATGGAGCGCATTATCAAATTATATCTGGCTTTTCAATTTTCATCCATGAATCTTTTTCTATAATTAAATTACCCGAATCACGAACCAGAACAGGCCAAACAGCATGATCCCCCCGGATATCACGGCATTGCTGTACGTATAGACTTTCTTGAATCTTCTCAGCCACAGGAGCAGCGGAATAACCACGGCCAATACTGACAGCTGACCGATCTCCACGCCGACATTGAACGAAATCAGTGCAAGCACAATGGAATCCACAGGCGATTCCTGCAGCACCTGGGCAAACCCGAATCCATGGATCAGACCAAACAGCAGCGCAATGAGCCAGCGCCGATTCACTTGCTTACGGAAGATGTTCTCTACAGCTACATAGGCAATACTGAGTGCAATAAACGGCTCCACGAAGCTCGATGGCAGACGTACTATATCCAGTGCAGCCAGTGCAATGGTCAAGCTGTGCCCGACGGTGAAAGCCGTCAGAACCTTTACATAGTCCCAGGGACGCAGCTTAGCCAACACGAGTGCAAGGATAAACAGCAGATGGTCAATCCCGAACCAGATATGCTGGACTCCGATCACCAAGTAGTTCCAAGCCGTGACGGCCCAGCCCGGCAGTTCAACCGTCGTGCTGCTGCTTCCTTCAGCTGTAATTTCACCGGCAGCCACCTGCTGTCCGTTGGTAAATACAATATCCTTCGAGGCCTCACCCATTCGAATTGCAGCAAAATTCTGATGATTGGCGTCCATATCAAAGAAAAAATTATAGTTAATTGAATAATCATCCGCCGCTTCTGCAAAATCATATCCGAGCAGCATATGCAGATAGCCGGTGTCATTTCGTTCCACAATCCTGATATCATCAATGGTTGCAAGCTCGGCAGCCTGGCCTTCTCCTTCTACAATTAAGGATTCCTCAATCAAGGATCTGAGCTCGTCCTGTGTCCATGCAACCTCGCCCTCGGGAGGCTGATTACCTCCACCCAGTATGAACACCCCGCCAGATCGGACATCCATCCACTGGGCTACCTCCTGCAGATCAAGCTCTATTTCGTATATCAATCCGCCCTGCTCCACCTGGATGTTGGAATATCCCAACGTATTCATGTGTGCACTTGCCGGTTGAGCAAAAATAGAGGATGTCATTACAAAAATGATGAGGGCCGCAAGCCACTTGGTGTATCCTCGCAAATCGATGCAGGGCAAGCTTCTGCGCAAGCTCGAAGCACCCGATTCTTCCTCTGTCCTGCCGCATTGACCATATAATTGCATGCCATATCCTCCTGTAGCGATCTCTTGTACCTCAAATGCAATCAATATAGCATCCTATGTTTATCCGATGATGAAATTATTGTTTAATAATGTAAAATATTCATCTCTTAAAAATAGAAAGGGAGAAAGCCCTTCCTGCAGGCCTTCTCCCTAACCGTGTTATTGCATTTGCTCCAGCATCAGAGCGAGAACCTTCGCTGTCTCAGAACGCAATGCCATGCCTTTAGGATCAAAGCTGTTGTTTCCTTTACCTGCAATGAATCCCAATGCCGTTGCCTTCTTGACCGCTTCCTTGGCCCAATCGCTGATCTGATTGTCATCGGAATAGGCCGTTCCGTTTCCGGTCTCGAGCTCCTTGCCGCTCATATTCTCCAGTGCACGCACAATCATGACAACCATTTCTTCCCGGCTGATCGAATTGCCTGGTTCGAATTGGTCTGCACTTGTACCATAAACAATGCCCGCCTCATAAGCTGCTTGTACAGCTTCTGCATACCAGCTTCCAGCCTTAACATCGCTGAAGGTATCCGAGCCTGTGGATGCTGTAAGACCGAATGCTCTTGCCAGCAGCGTTACGAATTCGGCTCTTGTAGTCGATTTTGCAGCGCCAAATGTGGTGTCGTTAATACCGTTTGCGATACCTTGGAAGCTGAGCAGTTGTACATAAGGATGAGCCCAATGTCCCTCGGTGACGTCAGTATAGAGCTTGTTAAATTCCAGTACGACATACGTACCCGCCTCTTCTACTGATGCTGTATAGCTTCCGTCTGCATAACTTCCGCCAACCCATGTTACTGTACCGTCTTCCGCAATCTGATAAATACCGGACAGAGCAGTATTCTTCACGTTATCGGCCGTAAGCTTAATCGTTACCGAAGCATCCAGCGGCTCCGCTGTGCCATTCACACCGCGTTTGCCAATCTCCACCTTAGCTGGATTGCCGACCACCTTAAAGCTTGCTTTTTGTTCCCTGCTGTAATCTCGGACTGCTCCGTCCACAGCCTCTTCCAAAGCTGCTTCTGTAGAAACATACAGTTGTTCATTCGCACCAAGCTCACCAGCCAATGCAGCTCGTTCTTCTGCACTCAAGGTGATCACGGCACCGTCTGCAAGCGTAATCGTCAAGCTCCGGTTTCCGATACGAGTAAGCGCTGCTGAGGTTAAGATCAAGCCTCTCGTATCGTCCTCTGCTCTCAGGCTTACACTGTCACCATCTGCTGAGATATCTTCTGCCTTGATTGCAGTCCACCCGCTGTCCGTTGATGTACCATTGCCAGAGCCATTGCTATTGTTATTACCAGTACCATTACCGCCGGTACCATTACCGTTTCCGGTACCATTACCGTTTCCGTTACCATCACCATTTCCGTTTCCGTTTCCGTTTCCGTCACCGTCTCCATTGCCATTTCCATTTCCACCGCTGCCCGTGGAGAATTTCCAGATTGGCGAGAGTGTCGAGCTGCCGGATGGATCCGTTGCTTTGGCATACCAGAAATAATTTTGATTCGCGTCTAGTGAAGACCAGGTCGTGCTCGCCCTGCTTCCACTTTCTACGGCTTGCTGTGCCCCGATCTCGTTAGTGCTATAGAGATTCACTCCGATATAATCCGTTGCTACCCGCTTGAGAGGATCCTGTGTCTCAAAAGGAATGTAGAAATCGTCGGAACCGTCCTCAAAATAATTCCAGTCATCGAGATAAGGTGAGTATGTCTTCACATGAATTTGTTCTTCCGCTGGATCGAATTCCAGGAATCGCATGTATCCTGAACCACCCATAGGTCCGGATTGATAATCGGCCAGCATTTCTACGACAACGCGCCCGTCTTCCAAATGCTTGACGTTATAGCCTACGCCATGAATATGACCGCAAAGGACCATTTTCACATTCGGATTCTTCGCTACAATTTCATCCCAGATCATTTGACCTTGACCGGAGTACGCCCCGGAAGGAGAAATATATTCATGCGTTCCGATAATAGCGTAGCGGTCCGGATATTTCTTCAGCACTTCATTCGCCCACTCCACTGTATCCTCCTGGATGCTCCAGCCCAGATACAAAATGATGAAATCCTGACCGTTGGCAGATACAAGATCATAGTGATCGCGGTTGTTGTTCAAATCATCTCCGTAAGTCGGCTGGCTCTCAAACCGATCACGTCCAAAATATTTCCAGTACTCCGTATAATCGGCAGCATTAAAATTGACATCATGATTCCCTGCAACGACACCATATGGAAGACCGGCTTCCTCAATAATCTTAAAGCTCTCATCGGCTATTGCCCATTCGTCCGGTCGATACCAGTCGTCCACAATATCACCGGTATGAATGAGATAACGGATATCCATCTCTTCCTTCATATCAGCGATATACTGCATCTGTGACCGGAAAATATCCGGATAGGAATCTGCGTAGTACTGCGTATCTGTAGAGAAGGCAAAGGTGAATTTGCCATCACCGTCCGGATCTTCGGAAGTGGAGGCATCTTCAGCTACAATCAAGTCCTGAATTAGCACTTGAATCGTCTCGTCTCTTACCATGTCCGCAGCGTTTACGGCAGCTCTCAGTTCGAAGTCTTCGGCACCTACGCCTCTGGCTGCAGCTTCCCATTTGCCCGTGTTATAGTTCCACGTATACATGGTCACCTGACGGCCTTCAACCGAGTGTCCCTGCCACACAACTTCAACGGATTCAATTCCACTTGCATCTTCGTCCAGCTTGAATTCATAGCGCTGGTAAGGGAACAGGCCACTCGCATCTGTAACGTAATATTCCCCGTCCTGCTTCGCAACGAGCGCTTCTGCTTCCGCTGTAAATCCTTCCTCACCTTCTGGATTCAGTTCAATTGGCGGCTCACGGTCAACGGCATTGGAATAGGCTTCAATATCCGACTGCTCGTTGTAATCATAACGATAGCCTTGACCAAAGGACACGTCCACTGCATCTCCATTCGGATCACTTGCAGTTACGCTGAGCACTGCATCACGGCTCACACCTGCTGCACCATCTGCTGGAGTCGGATCCTCAGGAGCGTTCGGTGCCGTTTCATCCGTAGTAAACACACCTTTACGAGTTACCGTATTTCCTGCCGCATCCGTTGCCACTACTTCAAAAATATGCTCGCCCACAGTGAGTTCTGAAGCCTGAACCATCGTTGGCAACTCTACTGCTGATCCGTCAAGGGTAGCCTTAACCGAAGCGACACCGGATACAGCGTCCTCAATAACCGCATTCAGCTCAAATTCACCAGTATACAGCTCGCCGTCTTCAATAGAGAAGCTCTCAAATACAGGCGCGTTATTGTCAACAACAGCGGTTACCTCAGCCGAGTTACCCGAACCTGAGGACAATGTAAACAGATGATCTCCATCCGTTAGTGCTGTTGTGTCTACCTCCGCGTAGATGCTGTGGAATACATCTGCCGGTATGTTAAATGTAATCTCGATATATTCGACATATCCACCGCTATCACCAATCTTGTGGCGGTCAGCGGGATCGATATCGGTAAAGCTGTCTGCATTTAATGTCTTGGCACGTGCTGAAGTCCAATCGGCTGAAGTGCCGTCTGGCAGCAGCAGCTCCACTCCTTCAATTCGATAGTCATCGTTGTTGTTCGATGTACCGAACTCCAGCGGGCTCTCTTTCGTTCCGGCCGTAATTTTGATCGTATTTTCTCCTGGCTGCAGAACGTGCTGCGGAATATCAACATACTTTTGCTGATAGTAAGTACTCACTGGCAATAGCGTAACCAGCTCATCATTGATGAATAAACCATTCTGGAAGCCGCTGTTTATATCGTCAACCCGATAGGTTAGTGTTGGCGCTGTATGCATCGCCGGACTAGTGATGAGCTCATTTCCATCGACCGAGAGGGTCAACGTCTCGCCTGCAGCTTCCGCATTGCCCTGAACAACAGCTGTTCCACTTAAAAATTCGACATTTGCAAAATCAATCCACAACGGTCCATAATTCACAAAACCGAGGCTGTAGTTGTCAGACTGGACGATATTTTGCCCATCCGTTGCTTCAAAGTAATAATCAACATGCGCTGCGCCAAGCAGCAGTGCCTTGTTCACTTCAGCGGACATAAATACATCCGAGCCTTCCGCTGTGCGCTTCATATTAACTTCCGTGTAATCCGTATCCATATCCCGTTTGAAGAACAAGGATACCCGTTTTGCCATTTGATCATCGGTCACCGTTGCTTCAAATGTCAGCGAGCCAAAAGGCGTATCTTCTACTTGCTCTTCATGAATGATGACCGGCTGGTTCGTATCATCTGCTACTTCGACAAGCTGTTCAGGCACCTGTGCCTCAATAAGCTGGCCTGGTGTAGCTGTCATGCGTGCAGAACGCTTCACCATTTTGGTAGAACCGTCCTTAGGATATTCATATACGACACTCGTACCGTCGTTCTCTACCTCATCAACACCGACGTTGAACCAGGCTTGTACGATTGGATTGCGGGCATGGTCGACGGCATAATGCGAATCCTCGGCAAGAATGATCCGGCCTTCATTCGTATTGTTCATACCGATGGAGTAGATCGACATGACCCGATCCTCTGGCAGGTTGACGCCCCAGTGGCTGTTAAAGCTGCTGACCGGCTCGTCCTTGCTTAGATCAGACTGTACCCAGATGACAGCCGTTTCTCCAGCCGGAAGCTCCAGGTTATGCGGCAAATCCCAAGCATCCGTTCCGCCATGATAATAGACATAAACAACCTGGTAATCTTTCAAATTCACAGTTTGCGTCGAATTGTTGTACACCTCAATGTACTCATACATATCGCTTCCCGTACTGTCTGGCACGAGCTCTGTAATTAGCAGCTCTGGAACTACTGAGGAGATGGACTCGAGCACTTTGATTTCGTAAGGCTCGTTCTTCACATCCTTTTTCACAGTAATATGAACTCCGTCCGATGCTTCGAAATAATAGTATAGACGGCTTGCGCCTGTCAGTACTTCTGCCGAAACAACAGCTTCGTATGAATTTCCTGTTTGCTGAGTCATCGCCACAGAAGTGAAGTCTGACATCACATCTGTCTTATAATAGAGCTTCGCTTCTGATACGACGGTATTATCCGTGATCTGAGCGGAGATTGTATAGTCCTCCATCCCGATACTGCCTGCCCCGCGAGTGTGTTCAATAACTGGAGGCAGATAATCATCTGGGAGTGTAACCGTTGTTAAAGGCTTCTGTTCATCCAGTACATAGCCTGGTGTCGGGGTTACTTTTACGCCCCATTTAACCATATCCTCGCTTACATAATTCGGTAAGTACGTAACCGAGGTATCCGTCAAATTATCAGGCGCTGGATTATCTGGAGTTGCATTGTCGTTATAAGCCGCGGATACAACCTTCTGTCCTGATTTGGTTACAACGTTAACCATTCTTGAAGATGTATTCGCAAGGCTGCTGTCCCCTCTGAGATTAACGAGGTCTGCTTCCTCAATCTTTTGATCGCCTGTCAGCTTGTAAGCAGCGTTGAATTTGTCCGCCGTGCCGTTCGCATCCGTCGGCTCCATCCGCAGCACCAATGCTCTGCCGGGCTCCATCTGAACGTTGTCAGTGAACTGCCAAGTATATTGGGTAACACCGCTTAGATCTGTGTAATCAATGTAGTAATCCTGCAGGGAAATGATTTGATCACTGTTGTTGTACAGCTCAATATATTCCCATGCAGGGACGTCAGCACCATTAATATTGGGTCCATTGAACACCATTTCCGTAATCAGCAAATATGGAGGCTCTCCATCAAGCTCGACTTGAAGCCCATAAGTCGCATCTGCCTCTAACGGACTCCGCGAAGTACCATATTCATTTTGAATCGTGAAATAATATTGAATTTGCTGTGCGCTTGCCATCGCCTTAGCCGGAATAACACCTGCTACGGAATAATTCCCTTCGGCGCCCTCTGTAATGGTCATCTCCACACTGCTGTACAAGGTCTCATAGTCTGCCTTGTAATACAGCTTGGCAGCAATCACACCCGTATCACTTGTCACCTCAGCTTCAATGGATACGTCCTGAGGATTCGTGGTCGTCACCGATGGCTCGTAGCTGATGTGAGGCAGCTGTTCAGGGTCATCTACCTGCGGAAGGGGGACTTGCCCTTCCAGAATGGTTCCCGGTGTCGGGATCTGCTTGGTTGCCAGCCTGTCCATCAGAGCGCCGCTTACCGGATATTTATAGACGACACTGGTCTTGTCACCGTTATCTGTCACATCCTTCGGACCGATGACAGCATCGTTATATCTTGCAGATGATACGATCCGGTCATCACTCGTCTTCTTGATGTTAGCCGTGTAGGTTCCTGTATTGACTAGATTGCCTGAGGGTTGATTCATGATTAGTATCTGATCCTGGGTAAGGGATACTCCGTATTCGCTGTTGACGAGCGTGAGGCTGCCATTTTTTCTGAGCAGCACTACCGTTTTCCATGGCTGCAATTCCTGATCGCCTAAGGTCCAGTTATATACGGTTGTACCATTATAGTTCTCGTAGGATACATAGTAGTCTGATAAATTAATCGTTTCGGTGCTGTTGTTGTAGACCTCAATATATTCCGAGTATTCATCATTCGGAGCGTTAAACACGATCTCGGTGATCAGCAGCTCCGGAATTTCCCGGTCAATAGTAAGCCCATATCTCTCTGTGCGGCTCAGCCCTTCTTCATTGCGGGCCGTTATGTAATAATCTATGCTGCCTGAATAGCCAATAGAGGTAAGTCTAATCGTTCCTGAGAGGCTGTAATTTCCTGCTTCTCCTGTGTCCACAGACATTTCAACAGCTGTATAAGTTATTGCTGAGCGGTCTTTAAAATACAGCGTAGCCGATTCCAGAGGGGTTGGACTGTGTACGGAAGAGGTGATCACAACATCCTGCAGAGGCATCGTGCCGGCAGATTGATGGCTGATCACCGGAAGCAGAGACGGATTCTCTGCTGATGGATCCGGCACTTGACCATCCAGCAGCGTTCCTGGTGTCGGGATGCCGAAGCTAAACCATTTTTCCATCACAGCGCTGTTCGTATTAAATTTATAAACCACGCTTGTCTTATCCTGATCTTCACCGTTCTCCGAGCTGTTCACTGCTGCATCGTTGTAACGAACCGATGATAAGGTCTCGTTATCTGCAACCGTCTTAATTGAGGCGGTGTACGTACCTGTGTTCACCAGGTTGCCGCTAGGCTGGGTCATGATTGCAATCTGGTGCTCGGCCAGCGAAACACCGTAGTCACTGTTCACTTGCGATAGACTGCTGTTCTTGCTGAGCAAGACTATCGTCTCCCATGCTTCTGCTTCCTGATCTGGAAGCGTCCAATCCCGAACCGTGCTTCCATCATGATTCTCGTAATGCACATAATAGTCGGATAAATTAATGCGCTGTGGGCTGTTATTGTAAACTTCAATATATTCGGATACCTCTCCAGAGCCCGGAGCATTAAATACAATCTCCGTAATCAGAAGACTCGGCGTCTCTCCTACAGGTGGCTGCTCAATCAATAGCTCATATACCGTCCCGTCTTCAGCCGGACTCCGAGTTGTTCCGTTCTCGCTTGTAACCTCAAAATAATAATTCACCATTTCAGCATCGTGCATGACAGACTCCGGAATAATCCCGGATAATTCCGTGTATCCCTGAGCGGGATTGCCGATGTTCATTGGCGCAGCTTCGAATGTTTCATCATTACTACCCTTATAGTATAGTGTGCCTGTAGTAATCGCAGTTTCACTATATACAGACAATGTAACCGACATGTCCATAGGTACGGTTGACTCCGCTTGCTGCTCATAAATAACCACCGGTGCTGCACCAGCGGCTTCAGTTGGAGCTTCAACTGGAGTCTCAGCAGGTGTTTCGGCTGGAGCTTCAGCAGGAGTCTTGGCAGGTGCTTCAGCTGGAGTCTCGGCAGGTGCTTCAGCTGGAGTCTCGGCAGGTGCTTCGCCTGGAACATCAGCAGGAGTATCGGCAGGTACTTCGCCTGAGGTCTCAGCAAGGGCTTCAGCATATGCTGACTGTACGCCAAGCCATGGCACCGCTCCTCCAGCCGTGCCTGTCACAACCAATACGGCTGTCATACATACGGCTGTCCATCGCTTCATTTGGTTCAAACTAAACATTCCCTCATCTTCATCTCCTCATATTGTATAATGATGAACCTTTTAAAGGGTATCCGAAGAGGAAAGAACACGACAATGGACATTTGATTGGAACCTATGCATTTTTTTAGCTATTTACCGCGAAAAAGCATGAAATGAATAAAATGCAAAAATTCTGAAATATCGACACTAAATTTCTTAACATTCCGATTACATTACATACACATTTATGAAACAATTCTCTATTAGTATTTTGTAAGATACAGCTTGTTTTCGGGGGAGGTTCATTGAGATGAGAATGAGGTGGGACGGCAAATCCATAATGACCATGACGACGATATTTGCACTTATTGCTATCCTGTACCTGTTCACCACCTCCCTGCTGAATAGAGCAGTTACTAATGAAGCGATAAAAGAACACTTATTCCAGTTGGAGCATACCGCCGAACGGCTGAGTGCCTCGCAATCGTCATCGTCACATATAGATATTCCTTATCAGCTTACAGAAGCAGCCCGTCAGGGATTTCTTCCTGAACACCTGATCGTGCTCGCTGCAGATGGGAAGGAGCTGTACCGTTCAGACACAGCAGCACGCTTCCTGCCCCTCCCTTCATTTCAGCCTGGCCAAAATACAGCCCAGATGAATAACCAATACTATTTTTATAAAGACACAATAAATGGATTGAAATGGATAAGTACCGTAGGTAATACGGAAGTAGAACGGTCATCCCTCTTTCTAAATACGATCTTAGCCGTTTTGTACTTTTTACTCGCTATCTGCATCTCAGGGCTGTTCCTGTTCTACACGCAGATTCGCACTCCGATCAAAGCGATCGGACAAGCATTAGCCAGTCATGTTTCAATGAACAATACAGATTCCCGGCTTCACCTCCATTCTGCCGCACTTGAAGTGACCCGCCTATCAAAAGAACGCGACCATTATATGAAGTGGACTGCCAAGATCATGCCTTCCATCATCACCTTAGATCATATCAATGAAATCAAGCATCTCAATCCTGATTTAGAACGAGCAGGACTGCATCCCTCTATCAGCAGCACTGTTATGGTTCTGTATGATTTCCTTCCGGATATGGGTGCAGAAGCAGATGACTCAATAGGCAAATCTTCATACAGCGATACCATGCACCGTTTGATCCTTACGATGCGCGAATTCGCCGAAGCATGTGGACCATCTACCCATACGTTTCAGATCGAACCAATGCACGTCATCTCGATGTTCTATAACATAGACCGGGACATCCTTATTGCCAATCTAGAAGAACAAATTCCTGCATGGGAGCAAGAGCTGCTTCATAGCGGGAAACTGCAAATCGCTGTCAGTGATTCGTATCCTGAACCATGTCAGCTCAGCGGGATCTATGAGCAGACCATGCGCTGGATTGAGCAAGCCTCTACATCTCGGCAGATTCAGCTGATCACGAGGCCTGACGAAGGACAGTTAACCGATCCACTTCTGCCAGAGCAGCAATCAACGGTTCTTATTCAAGCCTCAGATGAGAGAAACGAGGTGAGCGAACCAACGGTCGGAATTAAAGACACGCTTGCCATATATGTGCTTGATATCATTCAGCAGAAGTATCACCAGGACCTGTCACTTAACTATCTGTCTGATCTGCTCAATATGTCCAGTACTTACTTATCAACCTATATCAAAGAAAAAACCGGTAGTACCTTCAGCGAGCATCTGCATCGTGTCCGAGTGGAAAAAGCACAGGAGTTGTTAATAACGACCGGCATGACAATCAACCGGATTGCCGCTCAGGTGGGATATGTCAATTTTTCCTCCTTCAATCGAATGTTCAAGAAGGAAACCGGCATGACACCAGGCCAATACCGTAAACAAGAAATTATACATATTCATAAAAGCGTTTGAATCTAATCCATCACTCATTAAAGTAAGGTAAGGTATTCTGAAGTGGGGTCGTTTATGAAAATATTACCTAAGTCTCTTTCGACATAAGGCGACAAATTTTTCGACTCTGAGAAGGTATGATGTATACGAGAATGTTAATTTCTGATTGATATGAAAAACCGATGAAGAACCCCTAAGCAATAACGAACTTAGACTAATGACATCAACTGGAGGGCTTAGCGATGGTAGAACAAATGATGAAGGATGCATTTGAAAAAAGATCACAGGATATTGTAGAGATCTGCGAGAAGGAACACAATAACCTTTATATGCTTTTCCGCGAGACTCTGGAAGCGATTAACAATCAAACTCCCGACCAATTGGACAACAGCCTCGGATTACTGGAGGATCTCTTTTTGCAGAGCAACACCCGTGTAATGAAGACCGCATACAAAATCGGATTCAAAGATGCTCAAGCGATAAATAAAGAGTTCATTAACTTTCAAGGATAATCCCATCCCCTAAGTGAAGAACGGACTTCACTACGGCCCATATTCCTGCATTGGAGTTTGGGCTGTTTTGTTATGTCATGCTTGATTCTATATTTCATTTCTTTATACCTCGTTGTATATTTATGCATTATTAATTATAATAATTCATTATACACATGAAAGGATTAAGGATATGAATAATACATATATTGAAGAGCTCTCTCTGAATCATTGGCCGTCCTTATCCACCCTTCTCTACGGCGGCTGGCTGCTGCGCTTTGCGAACGGCTTCACGAAGCGGGCAAACTCCATTCATCCCCTATATCATTCAACGGGTGAAACACTCCACAAAATCACAGAATGCGAGAAGCTATATGCAGCTAATGGTCTCCCTGCTGTTTTTAAAATCACACCTTTTATTCATCCTGCAGAGCTGGATTCCACATTAGATCAAGAACCCGAAGAGGATTCATATCCTTATATGACAATGAACAAGTGGTTGCCTGCGGACTTGGCGTTGTGGAGAGAGAATACATCGGCTGTATGATATTGTGACGGATGCCAGATATCGCAATCGCGGCTTCGGTCAACAGATGATATTAAATCTTCTGAGTTGGGGTAAGGATCATGGGGCACGGTTCAGCTATTTGGCAGTCATTGCGAACAACGCACCTGCACTAAGACTCTATTCCAAGATCGGTTATACGGAGAATTATAAGTATTGGTACCGGGTGAGAGCCTTGACCACATCCTGACTGAAGACTAAAAGGCATGAACTCGATCCATGCCTTACAGACTTCATATTCGTAGGGGTCTGACTTCAAAAGACTAAGTACGCTCTTCCGTGAGGTAAGTCTTAACTGACGGAGCCGTGTAGTCTGCGAACTGCTGAAGAAGACCTTCCGGGGTGTGATCAGTAAGAACCATCGAGCGATATTTCGGCTGCATGAATTGCTCACGCTCCATCACATCGAACATAGACACCAGCGAATTGAAATAACCATTGATATTCAGCAACCCGCATGGCTTTTGGTGTAAACCAAGCTGTCCCCAAGTAAATATTTCAAAATATTCCTCCATCGTTCCGGGTCCACCCGGAAGAGCAATAAATCCGTCCGCCAATTCAGCCATCTTGGCTTTACGCTCATGCATGGAATCTACCATAATGAGCTCGGTTAATCCCTTATGTGCAATTTCACGAGCTTGCAGAAAATGAGGCAATACACCAATTACACGTCCGCCATGTTCCAAGACCGCATCAGCAACGGCTCCCATCAGACCTACATTAGATCCGCCGTAAATCAGAGTGATCTGTTGCTCGGCCAACACCTTACCCAGCTGTGCAGCACTTTCTTTGTATATCGAAGAGCTTCCTTCATTGGAGCCACAGAATACAGCGATTGATTTCATTATCCCACTCTCCATTCCTATTATTTAGATACGTAACGGGCTTGAAGCTACTCTTTATGCACTTCTTATTGAGCAAACATTTCCTTAAAAATTTTATCATACCCGCGATCCCCAATCCATGCACAATCACCATCTGAATGCTGAGAAACATGCCAAAAACCTAGAGCTCCCTCTTAGGAGGTGTACTCTAGGTTTTTATTATTTTGCGATATCAAATTAATGCGCTGTATATCCTCCGTCCACAAGAAGGGTCGTACCATTAACGAAGCTGGCATCTTCACTGGCCAGGAACAAGACGGCTTTGGCAACCTCTTCCGGTCTTCCAAGTCTGCCCTGCGGATGAAGTGAGGCCAAATATTGTTTTGTCTCCGCATCCACTTCTTTTAGCAGAGGCGTTTCAATGTATCCGGGACATACAGCATTAATGCGGATCCCCTCCTTGGCATAGGCCGTGCATAGATTTTGAGTTAACAGCTTAACTCCGCCTTTGGCAGAGGAATAAGCTGTTGGATTAGGGAGAGACACAAAGCTGTGAATAGATCCTGCGTTCACGATCGCTCCTCCGCCGCCTTGTTTAAGAAACTGCTCAATCGCATATTTATCGGAT
Organism: Paenibacillus sp. TCA20; assembly: GCF_000732325.1. Lineage (GTDB taxonomy): Bacteria > Bacillota > Bacilli > Paenibacillales > Paenibacillaceae > Paenibacillus > Paenibacillus urinalis. The sequence continues at coordinate 85,270 of NZ_BBIW01000009.1, read as the reverse complement.
AGAAAGACGCCTGACAAGTTAATATCAATGGTACGCTTCCATTTCTCGTAAGACAGCTCATGAGCAGGCGCATCGTCTGCCACACCCGCGTTGGCATACATAATATCCAGCCTGCCATACTTCTCCACCGTTTGGTTGATCATGTTCTGAATGTCTTCTTCCTTTGTTACATCCGTCTTCACGAAGAGCGTATCATACCCGCTCGCATTCAATTCAGCAGATAATTCCCCGCCTCGCTCCGAGAAATCTGCGATGACCACTTTCGCCCCTTCTTCTACAAAAAGACGCACGGTCGCTTCACCAATTCCACTCGCACCACCTGTAATAATCGCTGCTTTATCCTTCAGCTTCATAAGGGTCTCTCCATTCCTTGTTGAAATATTATGCTATTGCCGATACTGCAAAAAAGCGCCTGCTTCCAATAGGAGAACGAGGCGCGATGTCTTCATGGCTCATCTTTATTATTGTTGCCTTAACTCGTGAAAAATTAACATCTCAGGAGATATTATTCCGGGATGTTTCCGCCAAGTACACGTCCGCCGGAATCCCCTGACGGATCGGTCATGTGATCATCTTCACCCGCATGAATAATGAGTGAGCGCCCGAGTACAGAGTGGGCATCCTCTTTTTCAAGTGTGGCCTCTGGCAATAGCACCTCTGCTTCTACCGTCCCATCCTGTCCTGCTTCAAGATTGTGCATATCTCCGACATGACTTCCTTCTGGGTGCTCAAGCCCATGATGCTTGTCTGTTGGGTTAAAATGTCCACCCGCCGTCTCAAAATCGGTTCCCTGTACAGGATTCTCATGCACATGGAATCCATGCTTCCCTGGTGTAAGCCCTGTAGCCGTAACCTTCACGACGACTCCCTCATCTGTCTGCTCTAATGTGGCAAAGCCCGCTTCTTCTCCCTCCGCATTAAATAACGGAACCGCTGGCACGCCTAATGATATCGAATGAGACTCCTCGTCCCAATATACTGGCTGATTGACAAGCTCAGATACCATCCGAACGGGTACATAAGTTGTGTCGTTATGAAGGATGTACTCTGGTGCAGCTGTTCCTGCATTATCGTACTCTCCATTTGCAGAGGATTTGTCCTCTCCATTAACATATACACTTAATTTCGTGGCCGACTGCTTCAGGCTGTCCAAAGTAAGATCTGGACTTGCTGCAGCCAGAGAAAATCCCGAAAACAATACAGCTCCGGCTAGAAATGCCCCTGCCATATGCTTGGTTTCGTACTTTCTTTTTTTCATTTCAGCGCCTCCTGTCCCTGTAGTCTCACCACCCCTTACCCTTATTTTCCAGTCATCAAACTGTTCATCTATGAGCCAGCATTACTCATCCGCACGAAAAAAAAGACACCCGAGGAATGCTCTCGAATGTCTTATGGGAATGGGATGTCTAACATCTCACATATTTGCGTTTGAAGCCAAGCTGATTCTTGTCCACCGCTTTTTGAATATTATCGGTCGCGAGCAAGATCGCCGGCTTCTTATTGTCCCGTTTCATTTCAACAGGGCCTATAGCCTCTGCAGTGAGGGCCGCCTTATCGTGAAGCGCGACATAGGACACGGCTGTTGTGTATACGAAATTGTTCATCGAGGATTTGGTCCGCTCAGGAGATTCGTGAATCGTCTCTTTCACCATGTCCAGCATACGGGCAATCTTGCTCTCCTCAAACTGTATATCTGGGCGACTGCCGAGCAGCCAGCAATAGCAGCTCCATCCTGCTGACATTCTCAGCTCATCTCCACTTGCGATCCACTTATCAGCCACCTCTTGTGCAATATCGGTCTCAGCGAGGGTGACTGCAACGACGTAATCAGACAGCATGTAAAAATAAGCTCCATCGATCCAGCGCTCAAAGTCCGCTTCTGTCATGGATTTTGCATCTGCAATGATGCCCGCAAAGTACATCGCGTCATAGTTTCCTGTCGCATACAGCTGCTCAGCCAAAGGCTGATCAATCTTGATCTTCTTCGCCATGGGCTTCATCGCGCCTGTCGCCACACCAAACAATGGTTCATGGGCGCCATTGGACATGTACATCTTCTTGAGTCGTTCCTTGCCGAGAGCTTCAAGCTCCTGCATGACAGATTCAAAATTCATCGTTTACACAGCCCTTTCTGTTCATCTTAATCTATCAAATTCTCCGTAGCCAGGGTAAATCCTTCGATGACGGCATCTTCGTCAACTTCAATGAGGATGCATCTTTTTCCGCGATAACTCACCTGTTTCAAATACTTTAGATCCTGCGGACTCACTGAAATGGTAGCGACCTTCGTATCAATCTTAATCGATTTGGAGGTGAATTTCGGCATAACGCTGCTCGCTTTAAGCTCATAATTTTTGTCGTCAACGACCGTTTCGAACGCAAGCTCTACCTTTTCTGCCGTCACATTCTCCACACCGCTCGAAGTCAGCATCCGTTCCACATCTTTATAGTCCAGCCTTGGCGGTTCTTCCTGATCGCTTGTCTCAATGACCTGATGAATCTCCTCATAGACATGAGCAATTGTTGCAGCATCGAGCTGTTCTCCTGCGACTTCCTTCACGATATCCTCAAAGATCGTCCGCTCCTCTTGTGCTGTCACCGTTCTCTCTGCCTTCAAGACTTCCTCGATGAATTGGTAGTTTGGCTCGTTGGCTCTCCCTGAGGAATACAGAACACGGTTCACGTCAGAATAATTATCGGTCACGCTTGGATAGAAGAAGCCTTGCTCCGGCGTGTTCAATTTGATGATAGGATCAACAAAGACATTATACTTATATTCCCGCTCGACATAATCAAACATAAGTGTTTTCTTTTGCTGCTCTGTGGAGTTCACACTGCATAAAATAAATGAATTCGCAAAGACCTCATTCTTCTCGCTCTCTTCGACCTCTTCATTTCTTTCCTTCGTCGGTCGGTAGTACTGTCCCCGAACAAAAGTGATCACTGTATCTTGCTTATAATGGGTATCGGCCATCATTCTCTCCACGAGCAGGATCATCAGATCCGTCCATTCATCCGGATCCCCGGTCACCAGCGCTTGATGAAGGAGCTCACGTGTTGGTTCCTCCGCTTCCTCCTGGAACTTTAACTCGAACAGCTTCTGATCCAGTTCACCGGTTAACAGCTTCTTGAAGTTAGCCATGTGCAGCTCCTGCTTCTCCCGATCCAGCAGCTCAAACGGCTGACGCTCGTAATGATAGATCTCGTTGCTCTCCTTCATAATATACACGTTAAGAATTTCGTATAGCTTCAGCATTTCGTGGTCCATTTTAAACTGCTTGCGTATGTGTGCGAGTTCTTTTTTTATCATAATTGATCAGACATCTCCTATAGTAGATTACCCCTGCCAAAATAAACGTTACAGAAGCCCTTCATCCAGAAGGGCTCCTCATTGATTTATCTAAATACGATTATTGTTCAACTAACTCATCATACCATAATACCTTTGTATAGGGGCCCGTAATCATAGTATCGTTCTAACCACTACAGGCACTGAATACGGCAAAATATTCATCAGGGAAGTCCTACTCTTGCTCGGCCTCATCATGCTGCTTGCTTGCAAAATCATCGAGCAATGCCCGCGCTTCATTTGTTGACTTGGTGTTCATGAGGTTATTTCTTAATTCACTTGCTCCTCGAAATCCACGAACATAAATCTTAAAGAAACGAGGAAGGGGCTTGAACGAACGGGATTCCATAGCAGAATACTGATCATGGAGATCCAGATGCAGCCGCAACAGGTTAAGCAGCTCCTCACTGCTATGCTCTCTTGGTTCCTTCTCAAAGGCAAATGGATTGTGGAAAATACCACGTCCAATCATAATACCATCCACCCCGTATTGCTCAGCAAGCTGTAAGCCGACTTGACGGTTCGGGATATCGCCGTTAATCGTCAGTAGCGTACCTGGTGCAACCTCATCACGAAGTTTTTTAATCTCTGGAATGAGTTCCCAATGGGCGTCTACTTTGCTCATTTCCTCTCTTGTCCGCAGATGAATGGATAGATTAACAATGTCTTGCTTCAAGATGTGAGTCAGCCAATCACGCCATTCATCAACCTTACTGAAACCGAGCCTTGTTTTTACAGATACGGGCAGTCCCCCGGCTTTGGCCGCCTGAATGATGTCAGCTGCAGTTTCGGGACGGCAGATCAGACCGCTTCCCTTCCCATTCTCCGCTACATTCGCTACAGGACAACCCATATTAATATCAATCCCCTTAAAGCCTTCTTCCGCCATACCGATACTCATTTGACGAAAATATTCCGGTTTATCTCCCCAGATATGGGCTACAATAGGCTGTTCATCCTCCGTAAAAGTAAGCCGCCCACGCACACTGTGGTTCCCCTCCGGGTGACAATAGCTCTCGGTGTTCGCAAATTCAGTAAAAAACACATCCGGTCTTGCCGCTTCACTCACGACATGGCGGAAAACAACATCCGTTACATCCTCCATCGGTGCCAGTATAAAAAAAGGACGTGGCAAATCACGCCAAAAATTCGTTGTCATATCAAAAACCTCTCTATAGTAACAGGACACAGCTATATCCCTATATTAAAAGCAAACGCTGTTCATGCTTCTTCTACACTTATAGCATGTTTGAGCACTTTTTATCAAACGATCGCATCCATTGATTTTACAGTAAATGTTTAACAAATCAAATGATCAGGTCCTGGAAGTTCCACAGCAGAATAATCGCAGACCTCTCATCACAAGAAAAAGACTGCCTGCAATTACCTCGCCGACAGTCTGAATGGGATCTTCGCTTCCCTCTTTGCTTTATATTATTTCAAATATTAATTCGCCCAATATTGCTCCGCTATACGCTGACCTTGCTTAATCTTCGCCCATTGCTCCGCTTCGGTCAATTCATTTCCGCCATCGCAGGACGCAAATCCGCATTGGTGAGATAAGAGCAGTCTGTCCTTATCAATAATTTTGGACGCTTCATCCAGCATTCTCAAGACACGCTCTTCATCATCCAGCGTATTCGTCTTGGAGGACAGCAGGCCAAGTACAATCTCCGTATTCGGCTTATCTTGGAACACCGCAAGTGCCTCAAGTGATCCTGCACGCTCATCATCCCACTCCAGGAAGAAGCGGTCGTATTTGAGCTGCTTCAAGAACAGATTCGCAATCTTGGCATAGGAACCGCCGCCCATGTTACGGGAGTCGTAGTTACCGCGGCAGTTATGCGTCCACATTTTGAGGCCCAGGCTATGACCAAAGTCAATGACCGTATTGTTGATATCAATGAATTCAGTTGCCAGAGCCTGCACTTCCTCCTGATTGATGTTCTCACCCGTGTAAGGAGAGTTCGGATTGTCATCAGCGAATAGCTCCCACAAGCAATCGTCGAACTGCAGAATTTTACCGCCAGCGGCAGCAAACTCCTCAACAAATTCCTTATAAGCCTTCACCAATCCGTTCTTAAGCTCCTGTCTGTCTTGATACACGGATTCCGTTCCGCCAATGTTATCCGACCAGGACAGTTCACCAAAGATATGGGATGGAGATGGTACGCACAGCTTCGTTTCATGATCGCCAGCCTGTGCTTGAAGCTTCTTATAGATATCAATAAAATGATGGTTCTTACCGCTCAGCTCACCTGTAATGCGGAGTCCAATATCTTTACGAGTCTCATACTTGGAGGACCCATCGGTATCTCTGAAGAAATACCCGTGATCTGCGATGTAGCGTTTGATGCCTTGGAAGCCCCAGACGAAGTCCAGATGCCACATCGATTTGGAGTATTCTCCATCCGTAACAACAGAGATATTGTTAGCAATTTCTTTATCGACTACAGCTTGAATCGCTGAGGACTCAGACTGCTCATATCCCTCGAAATCTTGGTAAAACGGATAGGTTATATCATCGCGATGCTCGATTTGATGCTTATATTCTAATAAATCCGATGGACGGAGTAAGCTGCCTACGATTTGAAATCTATTGCACATGATTAAAGTCCCCCTCTAGATCGCATATGTCGTTTTTGATTCCTTTGATTCTAGCATGGAGGTCTATCCTGTATAAGACTTAAAAGCAATATCTAGTTATAGCTAAAAGCTATAGCGACAAACTTAAGATAACCATTAGCTAGAACGATAACACTCTGTTAAATAGAATCTTTATAATGTATTACGCCGCAGCTCATAGAAGTACTTCACAATAGGATGCTTTAACTTGACCTGCTCGGACATGTTTAAGATCCGCTTTTTCCCAACTCGTCTATCCACTAGAGCTAGAATATTTAACAAGATATCATTGCTCTCCATGCTATCCTCTATTGAAGTAGATAAGAACTTAGTCGCTGTAGCGGCAAAATTGGATTTGCTTAATGAGGTCTGTGCTGACAATAGCTCTTTAGCCAGTACCGTTATTTTTCTGTTTCGTGCGATGACGACTAATCGATCCTCCGGGACAGTCCCTTTGGTATCTGCTCTGACCGCATCAAGCTCTTCATTACTGATCGGAATTTGCACTTCTGGGTCACTCTTAATTTCCTGCTCCGTTTGATACCAACGGATGGTGGTCGTTCGATCGTTCATATTCAGCACGTTCTTTTTATCTACAGCAATGTAACAATCCCCTGATTTATCAGGCAGATAACGGTAACTGGTTGCGCGGTATTCGACCCTTCCAACTAACGCGGGAGATAGGAAACTCTCCAGTTGCTGCTTCAATTTACTCCAGGACATATATATGTATCCTCCTATGTTCTCTTTACAAAAGCATCCCATAAATAGGCGGCCTTAATTCTTTGTCTAAGGCTTCAATCATACCGTATTGTTTTATGGCTTTCAAAAAAAGAAAACTTCCCCGCGTCTAACAATCTACGGGGGAAGTCTCCTTATAATCAGCTGATCTCATTTACATTTTCCAGATCCGGTACAGAATCATCGCTGCTTCAGCGCGGGTCAAGGGTTCGGCTGGGGCAATTTTACCGTCTTTGCCGTTGACTATTCCGCTTCCTACAAGGGAAGCCACACTATTCATGGCGTAAGCGGAAATGCTCTCAGCATCGGAATAAGGCGCTAGATTTCCGTTGCTCCTAAATGACTTACCAGCTGCTTTCAGTGCTTTTGCCGTAAGTACCATCATATCTTGACGGGAAATGCTGCTGTCTGGTTTGAATGAGCTATCTTCAAATCCAGCTGCGATACCAAGCTCTTTGGCAATAGCCACGGCCTGGGCATAATAAGCGTCCGGCTGTATATCGCTGAAGGATGCCGTGTTGGTACCCGGACTCTTCAATTCAAGTGCTCTGACGAGCAAGGTAATAAAATCCGCTCTCGTGATCGAAGCTGCAGGAGCGAAGCTGTCATCAGAGATTCCTTGAATGATATCGCGTGCAGCCATTGCTTCAACGGCTTGTTTTACCCACAGGACCTTTTGCACATCAGCAAAAGACTTGGTTACATTGGCCACAGCATAGGTGCTGAACTCTGTTGTTTTGAACACAACCGAGCCGGACTTAGCATCATACCGTCCATTCGGTATTACTGTTGCCTGTCCTTGATTGTCAATGTTTAGAATGACGATTTGATGTGCATTGACAAGTTCCTGTGCGGCAGGTGTGTACGGAATAGATACCGTTACAGGTGCCGCAGGATTGTTCCAGGCAAGTTCACGATCACCAGCTGTTACGCTTAGGTCGATTACCGGCCGACTGCCTACATTAGCACGATCACCTGCACTCAAGCGATCTGCTGAGCCTTTGTTTATCTGAATAGAGACTTGGTCTGCTTGTTCTGTAATATTAGAAAGCATGTTGGACGGAATCTGAAGTGTTGCATTGGCCGTCTTAAGCACAAACTCAACATTATTGTTGTCTTGCAGGCTTGAAGTCGGAAATTGCACAACATAGGATTGTGCATTTGCCTGCGTCGGCACTTCAATGCTCACCTGTTTCTTGCCATTTGCACCGGGAGTAGACTTCTCAATTGCTTTATTCAGGCTGTCGCTCGAAACGGTTGCTGTGGCTGTTCCATTTTCGACTTTTATTACCGGTACAATAACGGAGTCATTGCCCGGAAGCTGTGGTTGAGGCTGTGGCGTAGTAGCTGGGCTGGATACCCCGTTACCTCCGTCACTGCTGCCTCCCCCCTCGTTACCTCCGCCATTGTCGCCGCCGGAAGAAGGTTTGCCCGTCAGCGTCAATTCACCGAACACGGACGTATCCTGGTAACCTTGACCGGATGCGTCATTCCAAGCGTTCACGCTGATTCGGTTGCCGTCTTTTGCATCATTGATCTGCGCATCAAATCCAATTTTGGCATTGTTCGCAGGCGTTACCTTTTTGAATGGAATTTTCATTTCAACGATGTAGTTAGTACCCGATACAGTAACTTCGGATTCAAAACCTTCAGCGATCTCCGCAGGATTGAAGGTGGCTAAGTTCTCGAAGTTTACTCTGTATTGTCCATCATCCTCTTGGTAGCTCGCTGTTCTACCGTTATTCTCATCGACGAATACCTCTACAGAGTCCTGCTCCCATACATTCGGGTTCGACTTGTTCAGTTGATCGTCTCTGACTTGCACCAAAACGTATAGATTCTCATCATCCCAGAGTGCCTTAGCTGTTCCCGTAGCACCTGACCATGCCATTTGCTTCGTATCCAGCTTCAATTCTGGAGCGTTGCTCCATACGCTGTCTACGGAGCCATCAATCACTGGTGTTCCATAGGAAGCGCCTGATTTCTTGTATTCGATCTCTTCAGGTGCATTGTCCGCCAAGTACTTCTCCGGATCATTTACTGCGTAGTAAGCCTCTTTGGCTTGAAAATCCTTGTCGAACAAGGTTGGGTTCTGCTCGGCTCTCCAGCTGGTGCTGTCATTTAATCCCCAGAAGGTAACACGTGGAATATGCTCACTGTTCTTCTTATAGAGATCCATCAATTGGGCATACAAATAGGCCTGCTGCTTCTCTTCGGTTTCAGTCATGACTGAGTTGGTGCCTGCCATAATGTCCAGCTCGGTGACACTCACTTCTACACCCAAAGAACTGAAACGCTCAAGTGACATTCTGACATTGTCGATCCGAGTACCCAAATTGTAGTGGGCTTGCATGCCGATGCCATCAATCAGTTTCTCACCAGGGTGATCTGCCGCGTACTTCTCATTCAGCTCTTTAACCATGCTGTAGATCGCAGTAGATTTATTCTGGTTGTCATCATTGTAGTCATTGTAATAGAGCTTAATATCCCAGCCATTTTCGTCAATGACTTCTTTGGCCGCAAGGAATGACTCCTCAATAAAGTCTGGGCCGATGGCTTGCAGCCAGCCGGAATTACGTAATGCATTCTTCCAGTCGGTTGGATTCGCAGGGTTATCGTTCATCGCTTCGTTGACAACGTCCCAGGAAATGACTTGGTCCCCAAAATGCTCAACGACCGTCTTCACATGTGTTCTTAGATTATTCAGAGCTTCTTCACGGCTTAAAGGCTCACCACTCGCTGCCGTATGCAGCCATGTAGGTGATTGTGCATGCCATACAAGCACGTGACCATGGATATCAAGGCCTGCATCTTGTACTCGCTTGACAAGCGCATCTTCTGCGGTGAAATCGAATGCTTTGTTTGTATCATAGGCATAATCCGGCTTCATATCATTCTCGAACGTGACGACATTGTAATGCTTCGTCAGAAGCTTGAGCCGAGTCTCGTCGAAGGTAGCAGGATTAACTATGTTACCTATCAGGAATTCATCTGCGTAAGTATCTTTGAGGTTAGGGAGATTCTCTTGAATCGGAGGTGCAGCAGCTACAGGTCCCAAATATTTTAGAGAAAAGTCATCTAAAAAGAAGGTCCGGTTGCCGCCGTCGTCGTTTGCTGTTTCGATATAAGCATTGAGTACGCTTGGAGTCGTGGTGAGCGTATACTTACCCGTTAAGTGTACCCATTCTTGATCGGTAACGGTTGCATTTTGTGATACGTTCGCAAAACCGCTGTCCGCATATTGAACACTGATCCGAAGTGTTGTAGGTTCTTCGCCAGGAGCCATTTTCACCCAAGCGGACAGCTCGTATTCGTGATTCTTTGCCATTTTTCCAGCAGCATCGACTAACGCTGCATCATATTGTTTCGTCGCCGTAACGATCAAGCTTTGCTCGCCATCCGGTGTATGATTATCTGCTTGGGATAGAGCGACCGTTTCACGGCCGTTCCGTGCTTTGAATCCATCCAGACCCTTCTCAAAGTCTGCAGAGATCCCCGTCTTATCTATAACCTCCGGTTCAGTTTGACCAGGGGTCACATCCGTAATCATAACTTCATCAATGTATATATCCGAGGTTAACGTGTTGCCCGATGGTTCAACATAGATGATGACCTCATTTGTTCTAGAAGGAACTTCATAGCCCTTGGTTTCGAACAGCGTCCAATCGGAAGCGGTTACAAGCTTGTTGCCGATAATCCAAGGATATTTCTGATCCTCTTCTAAGATTTCAGAATCGATCTTGGAAGCCAGATGGAACTGACCTTCTCCTGAACCAAGTCTAACCTTGAGTGAGATATCATACTTACGATCGGATTTCATCTTGTCCGTAAGTACGAGAGCAGGAACAGCCTTCTCATCGGCTCGGTTAAAGAACTTCAAAGATTTCGTACCTTCGGAAGCTACGTCATCTACGACCGCAGTATCTCCGTTCGAGCCCCAGGAGAGCTTGTTCCATCCTCCTGTATTTCCATCTTCAAAGCTTTGGTTCAGGACTACCGTAGGCTCGGCAGGTGTTTCTTCTTGGGTAATTGTGATATTCCCGATATAGAAAGATACTTCCTTACCGGCTTCATCCGATTTAATTCGAAGTGCTGTATTGTCCACATTGGCTACAGAGAGATCGGCAGATAATGTAATGCCTTGCCCTGCCTTAAAGTCGGAAGAATAAATCCCTGTGTATCCTTCTCCATCCATGCCCTTATTGGTTACAACCTCCAGGACAGCCTGCCCCGCCGCCGGTGGGTTAGAATCAGCATCCACATAGACGGAAGCAGTTACCGTATATTCTTCGCCAACCTCCAAGCCAAGGTCACCGAACGCAAGGTCCACGCCATCCCAGTTATTGGATCGGTTACTAACTTTCAGAACTGCTCCGTCCTCATTGCCGTCAAACGGCTTGCCTGTTACAGCTTCCAGCTGGGCACCGCCTGATTGAGTTGCCTTGCCTTGACCATTCTGGAATGTTTCTTGATATACAATTGGTGAATCAGATGCCGCTAGATCCGCCGCATTAACTGCTGGAGTAAACAAGCCGACCGGAAGAAGCAGAGCCGCTGCAAGTAACCCAGAAACGGCCTGCTTAAATGATGTTCTCATTCGAAGCAATCCCCCCACACTAAAATTTTTATCACTCATGTGAAGCGCTTACATAATTTGATGTGATCAACCTCCCTCCAACCCAGATAATACCATTTTGTGACAAGGAATTCTTACTCCAAATTAAAGGTGAAACTTAGTTTTTTTCAGATATACTTCAAGGTAACTCGAAACTCACTTTGCTTGAGCGGGAAATGGAGGAATACTCGCTATTTTTCCTTCTTCTCTATATCCAGTCTTCATAATGTTTTTTTATAAATTGAATCTCATTCTCGTAGTGTGCCAAATGTCCCTCATCCATCATTTTTTGAAAGGCTTGATTACCGTTAGCTGCAAAGTTTCTTATCGTATCACATAGTACAACCAATCGATCAATAATCCACTCCTTCATATTGTTAGGAACGGGTAATCCATAAGATTCAAAAAACAATTGTATTCGGCGCCGGCGCTCTTGCGCATCTTTTTCACGCTGATACTGTATTACTTCCATCGTTTCAGAAGAAAAGTCAGGTGTAAAACGACCCAGCGGTACGGACGTGTAAAGGGTATATGCAATATCCCACAGGCGCGGACCTGGGCCAGCCATGTCAAAATCAATGAGTGCTGCGGCCTTCCCATTCTGAAAGACAAGGTTATAGAACGCGGCATCGTTATGACATATTACTTCGTGTTCGGCACCGTCAGGGCCTGTAAGCTGCCATTTGGCTTCAGGACTTGGAACAAAGGATCGGGTCGCATCATGAAATTGTCGTAACAGGTGGGCAAAGTCCACAAGCGTCTCGTCCATCCACCAAGTATGCGATTCTAACTCCGGCTTGTTCATATCACCAGTCACAAATGTTAATATCTCACGGCCAAATTCATCAATGCCAAGAAATTTTGGTGCTCCCTCGAACCCTTGTCTTTCTAAATGCGTAAGCAATTCATGAACACTTGTGCTCCAATATCCTGTAGGACGTCGAACGGTGTCTCCTATACGAACGATATGATTTACGTTTCCGCCGCTTAATACCTCTTCTTGAGTCATAAGGTTTCACTCCTCGCTTCTATAATGTGCTATTCCCCAACAAAAAGAGTCAAATAAACTGTTTTTCAGTCTTTTTTCAAATGAAGTAAAGGGCGCTGGATACGGGCAGCGGGAATTACTGGGGGAAATGCTGGCACTGTACCGCGAAAAGAACCCGGACGTAATGGTAAAAGTAGACCAGCTAGTAGAACTTCTAGGGGGCGAATATTAAAAATGACCGCAGACCGCCTTATAGATCAGCAGCTTAAAGTAGTCGAAGAAGCCGTAGGAAAACATTACGTAAGCCCGCAGCTGGTATTATGCGCTACAGAATTCGCGGAAGAACAGGGGGAACTGCTGCAGAAGTACGACCCAGTACAGCAGCTTTTCTTTTTAACCGACGGGGAACCTTACAGCCACGAAGCCATAGTAAAATACTGCGAAGACAAAAAAGCCGCTGCAAAATAAGCGGCTTTTTTCTGCCTTCTGGCATATTATGAATACGGGAAGCATAAAATTTTTCCAAAGGAAAAAAGCTTTTTGACGACGAAAAATTTTTACTACCCTTATCCAAATAAGCAAAAACAGCCCCGGGACCCCCAGCCCTGGGCTTCTTTTTTATGTTTTTAGGAATAACGTAATACAGATCGTAATACATATTTAACAGATAGGCAGCAGCCTACGGAAAGGGGTAATTTTATGAAAAGTAATATTATACCTTTTAGAATTCGTAAACAGCTGGACGACGACCTTAAGGAACAATTCGAACAGCTGCCCGAAGACCAGGACCGCAGCGAAGTAATAAGGGCAGCTTTAATGAAAAACGTATACTCACTATGAAGCACACTGGAAAAGGAGGATCTAAATGACAAATAACAACCTGTTAAGCTTTTATGATCCCTATGTTTATCAGACCTTATCAACGATCGTTGGTAATGTGGTTACTGTTCAAACCATAAGAGGCAGCGTTCGTGGTTTATTGAAAAACGTATTACCAGATCACATTGTTGTCGAATCTAACGGAACTCCCTTTTTTATTCGTACCCAGCAAATTATTTGGGTTTTTCCTGGTTAACAAAAGGAAAGTGGAGGGGAAATCATGTTTAAAAGAATCAATAAATTAGCAATTGAACTTCCTGTACCCGCACACGGCGATATGAATGCTGCAGCTGCAGTACAAGAGCTCTTGGGCGGCAAGTTTGGGGAGATGTCCACCTTAAATAACTATATGTTTCAGTCTTTTAACTTCAGAAATAAAAAAAAGCTAAAACCCTTCTATGATTTAGTGGCAAGCATTACAGCAGAAGAATTTGGTCATGTAGAGCTTGTTTCTAATGCGATTAATTTGTTATCGGTAGGCAATACTTTTCCAGGTGATCCGGATATCACTCCACTTCAAAATGGGAAGGATGCAAGAAATACCTACCATTTTATTTCTACAGCTCAAACCGCAATACCTGGTGATTCCATGGGAAGACCTTGGACTGGGGATCATGTTTTTAATAGTGGAAATTTAGTCTTAGATTTAACACATAACTTTTTTCTTGAGGTTGGTGCACGTACACATAAAATGAGAGTTTATGAGATGACAGATCATCCAGTGGCTAGAACCATGATTGGGTATTTACTTGTTCGTGGAGGGACACATATCCTCGCCTATGCGAAAGCGATCGAAATTGCTACAGGGGTAGATTTGACGAAAATGCTTCCGGTTCCTAATCTAGATAACTCAAAATTTGATTATTCCAAACCGTTCATTGAAAAAGGCTTAAGCAATGTGTTATTCACATGGAGCGAAACAGATTATAGGGATATCGGAATGATCTGGAAAGGAACGAATCCGGAAAACGGGCAGCCGCTTGAAGTGAAAATTGGTACCCCGGAAGGCGCACCCATTCCAGACTTAGAGGAATTACCTGAAGAATTTGCTCCTGGCATTACTAGGGACGATTATGAATTAATTAAAAAACGTCTCATGGCAAATTTATAACGTGTTCTCTATTTGAAGTGCAAAGCATGAGAAAACATTTAAAACAGGATGCCAAATCGTAATTGATTTAGCATCCTATTCTTTGTTGTTATATATTCAAACGTCAAATATAGCCCCCACCTACAAACAAAAGTTTTATTTTAGTCTATCATCGTACATGAATTGAATTTGAATACCGAACGGATCCTCAATAATGCCATATGCTTTGCTAAATACATTGCTGGATAAAGGAACCATGATTCTTACCCTATCATCTGTAGTCAAGCTGTTGTAAAAATGTTCGATTTCTTCTAAATCAGCACTTTGAATACACAATGAGGTGTTGTTGCCAACTACATATTTTTCTGTGGCATCCATCGGATCTTCTGCGATCATGACTTTTGTTTTTCCAATGGATAAGACGGAATGAGTAATATAATGCTTATTTTCATCCGTAAGCTGCATCGAGCTGTCACGTTTTGCTAGGTCTTCATAGGTTACCAGTAACAATTCCTCTGCATTTAAATGCTGTTTGTAGAAATCAATCGCTTCTTTTGCTTTTCCATTCATAGATAAGAAAATAGCTACTTCTAGCGTTGCACTCATGGTACCGTCTCCTTTTGGATCATATTGTAAGGCCATTTGATGTATACCTTGAGCTTATTATAAAATATAAAGGTATCAACTATTGACACCTTTATAAGGAGATTTACGGTGAATAAATCAGAAAGATTAAATGACATGATTAGATACTTGAATGGCCGAGAGTTCTTCAATCTAAGTGACTTAATGGAACAATACGATATCTCCAAAAGTACGGCATTGCGCGACATTAGCTCCTTAGAGCAATTGGGTATGCCCATTTATTCAGAGCAAGGCAGACATGGACGATATGGCATCTTAAAAAACAGATTATTATCGCCTATTATTTTTACGATGGATGAAGTGTATGCTCTGTATTTTGCCATGCTGACGTTAGAAGCCTATGAATCAACGCCCTTTCATTTAAGTGTCAATCAACTAAACGAGAAGTTTGAAAACTGTCTTTCTAACGAACAAAATAAACAAATTCACAGAATGAAAAAAATCCTGCAATTTGAAATGTACAAGCACCATCATGCGAGTCGTTTCTTAGACAAAATACTAAAAAGCATACTTCACGAGAACAGCTGCCGTATTCAGTACACAAAAAACAACCAGGAAAAAAGTTACCATGTTCAGTTTTTCAAAATTTCCGCCAAGTTTGGTCAATGGTATGCTGCTGGAATAGAGTTAAATACGAATAAACATAGAGTATTCAGGTGCGACAGAATAACTTTTATTGAAGAAGAGGACGCTGAATCTCCCTTTTCCATAGAAGAACTCGTCAGTCGCTCATTAGAAATTTACCGTGCTGAGAACAGTATTGAATTTAAAGTCGAGATTTCAGAAGAAGCTCGAGATATTTTTTATAAAGAACATTATCCTTCGATGAGATTAGAGAGTGGCAATAACACAGTTATACGGGGTTTCTATCATCCAGGAGAAGAAGCTTTTATAGCCGACTATTTTATGAGATTTGGACCTTATGTAAGATCCATACAGCCTGTTTCATTGAAACAAATGATCCAAGATCGAATCGAGAATCTTTTAAATCACTATAACAACAAGTTGTAGATTGTAGAAGTTGATAACTTCGCAGGCTTATTGTAGTAGAGGAATTAGGCTCGTTAACGGGTCAGGCTCATATAGGAAATAAAAAAGAGGGCCACAGCCCTCTTTTTTTATACCGTCAATACTTACTGAATTAATGATCCCTTCCAACTAACACCGCTACACTCTCCACATGCACCGTATGCGGGAACATGTCCACCGGCGTGACCTCCATCGTCTTGAACCCGCCGTCCTCCAGGACGCGCAGATCGCGAGCCAGAGTGGATGGATTACAGGACACATAAACCACACGCTCCGGACGCATCTCCAGAATCGTATCCAAGAGTCTTGGGTCGCAGCCCTTGCGCGGGGGATCGACGACGATTACGTCAGGGGTAATGCCCTGCTCCTTCCACTTCGGAATGACATCCTCGGATGGGCCGGTCTCGAAGGTGGCGTTCGTGATCTCGTTCAGATCCGCATTCTTCTTCGCATCCTCAATCGCTTCCTTCACGATCTCTACGCCGTAGACATGCTCGGCGTGCTGAGCGAGGAACAATGAGATCGTCCCGATTCCGCAGTAAGCGTCAATGACGGTCTCTTTCCCCGTCAACCCGGCATACTCTACCGTCTTGCCATACAGCACCTCAGTCTGTACCGGATTGACTTGATAGAAGGAACGCGCAGAGATGGCAAACTTGATGTCTCCGATATAATCATAAATGACCTCACTGCCCCATAACACTCGGGTAACGTCTCCGAAGATAACGTTGGTTTTTTTCGTATTCACGTTCTGACAGATGCTGGTCACCTGTGGGATCTGCTCCCGAATGCCATGTATCCATGCTTCTACATGTGGAATGCTGTCTCCATTCGTGACGAGCACAAGCATGATCTCGCCGGTGCGGAACGCCTTCTTCACGACCACATGACGAAGCAGTCCTTTGCCTGTTTCTTCATTATATGCTCGAATTCCGACACTACGGCCGATCTGCTTAACCTGCTCCACGACCTCGTCATTGTGCTCATGCTGAATCATGCAGCGCTCCATGTCCACGATGCGGTGACTGCCCTTGGCATAGAAGCCGCCGATCAGACCGCCGTCGATCTCACCCATCGGCACCTGTGCCTTGTTCCGGTAACGCCATGGCTCCTGCATCCCTAATGTCTCAAGCACTCGAATACCTTCATACACAGGCTTGTCCCCAGCACTGTGAGTATCTTCCATATCTGTAGCGGAGTTATCCACTTGTGGATAATCGGGTTGTCCATCGATCACATTCAGCTTGCCGATCCGCGTCAAGTTATCCACGACGATCTGGCGCTTCCATGCCAGCTGTCCTTCGTAGCTCATATGCTGCAGTTGACAGCCGCCGCATTGATCATAGATCGGGCATGGCGCAGCGACGCGGTCCTTACTCTCTGTAATAATCTCCAGCAGCTTCGCATAGCCATACTGCTTCTTCGTCTTCAGTACCTTCACACGGACCTTCTCGCCCGGGAGTGCACCTGCAACAAACAATGTATAGCCATCCGCACGGCCGACACCCTCACCGTCATGATTCATCCCGATGATATCAATGACCGTCTCGTCGTTCTTCGCAACGGGCAGTCCGTGCACAGCAGAAAAAGATGCCTCGCCTTGTGGCCGCATCCCTGTTCTTGACCTTACTCCAGTCTGCTTGTTACCTGTCTTCCCGGCACGACGATCCTTCCCTTGAAGACGTCCTCCATTAGCCTTACCTGCTCCTGCACTCTCTGCTCCAGCCTTTACTTCACTACTCCGGCGGTTTTTTCCACGACCGCTGCGGTTGTTGTTCATCTTTGTGTAATTCCTCTCATTTGTTGATTTTCTCGATTTAAAATGTAATTGAATTCCAGTTATTACTCCATTAACAATTCAGCTGTATACTGAATCAGATTTCACATTACTCGAAGTACCTGCCTCAGTCTATCTGTAGATTTGGATATGATGGGGCATATTTCTGAAGCTTGCCGGAAGGGACCCGCCCAGCTCTCCGTCCAGATTAAGCAGCACTTCACCCGGTGAGGTAACCTCCATA
The DNA here is from genome assembly GCF_000732325.1 of Paenibacillus sp. TCA20. Classification (GTDB taxonomy): domain Bacteria; phylum Bacillota; class Bacilli; order Paenibacillales; family Paenibacillaceae; genus Paenibacillus; species Paenibacillus urinalis. Next base: position 67,288 of record NZ_BBIW01000009.1, on the reverse strand, counting down.
TAGTCTGTTTGGAAGTGAATGACCTTCTTGTCACCCAGATGCTCTCCGCGGAGCGCCATCGTTACAAGGCGAATCATCTCCGCCAGATTACATTTCTTCAGTGCAATGACATCGAATAATCCGTCATCAATCGTCGCACCCGGTGCCAGCTTCTCGAATCCACCGACCGAGTTCGTATTGGCGATCAGGAACAGCATGAATTCATCATGAATGTCCTCCTGCCCCCTGGCCTTGATGTAGAGCTCCTGCGGGGTAAGATTAATCATCTTCTCCATGCCCTTCATGTAATAAGCTAGCTGACCAATCATGGTCTTCAGACGGCTTGGTACTTCATAGGTCAGCTCTGTCAGCGTTCCACCACCGGCAATGTTGATAAAATAACGATTATTCACAAGACCCAGATCGACAGGACGTGTCTCCTGGCGGATCACCATATCGCAGTAATCCTCCCAATGCCTTGGGATTCCGAGCGCTCTTGCAAAATCATTGGTCGTCCCCAGCGGAAAAATGCCCAGCGGCGGCCGATTTTCTTTACCTGCCATCCCATTAATGACTTCATACAGCGTTCCGTCTCCACCTGCAGCAATGATCATATCGTATCCGCGATCAATCGCTTCCGATGCTTCCCTAGTCGCATCCCCTTCGCCCGTCGTTGCGTGACAGGATGCTTCAATTCCGCCCTCATCCAAACGCTGCAATATTGACGCGAGTCTTCGCTTCGCCTCTTCCCGACCTGACGTCGGATTATAGATTAATCTCGCCTTTTTCATAGTCATGATCCTTACGCCACCCACTTTTAGCAAATATCCCAATGATCCCATACAACCAGCCTTGGGCACTTATCTTATAATTTCACTCCAGTTCGTAATACCCTGAATACCGCGTTATAAAATGAATCCGAGCAAACGATAGAAATAGTATCATAGCGACAGCGATTATGAAATGAATTCATCTTCTTACTATTCCCAAAAACACGGCCGCTTAATGTCTAACTCAACCTGTTTCTTACATCCAATAGTTTATTATACAACAAAAAACCGGCCGTCGTCTTTATTTCAGTTCGCATCATACCACTGTTTTTAGGACAAACGGCCAGGCCTCTATTCCTTATTCTATTGTATTCCATATGCATTTCCAATAATAACCGAATATAAATAACAATCACGATAGAATTATGTCCTGCTATGCGTCCGCCAAGGCTCTCAGCATATCGTCCACTTGCTCCTCAATCCACTGATGCAGCAAAGGATGCGGTAAGAGCGTACGATCCCCACTGTACTCGACATGAATTCCATCCAGCCGCTTCGGTATCTCTACATTCGTAAAATACCCTGCACTCAAAAACAGCGGCATCACTAGAACCCGGTACCCTTGTTCTATGTAGCCAGCAGCCGTATCCTTGATATGATCTGGATTCAATAGTGCGTAATCCGCTTGAGAAACTCCACTGATGTCCTTAACCAGACGAGCGAGCGTAGAGAAGCCCTGCTCCCATCGCTGCCGAAATTCGTCGTGACGGCTGCCGTGTCCAATCAGCAGAATAACTTCCTCAGAAGGCTCCTGCGAATAGGGCTTCAGCTTGTCCCAGATCATCGTAGCTAGCAGCGGATCATCATGCAGCGGATGTCCATAATGGACACGTGACTTCACCCGAAAAGGCTCAAGATCCGTTTCCTTCTCTGGAACAGGCTTGGCTCCAAGGGCATATTCAATCTCATCTACATGCGTACTTCCCGCTGAAATAAACAAAGGAACAGCGAGTATATCTGTTACACCCTTCTGTTCAAGTTCATCAATTCCATCCTGAATAAGCCTTCCCTCTACATTCTCCAGAAAAGAAGCGTAAACAGGCACTCCTTCAGGCAGTGACAGCTGCATGACGGCATGATCCACAAGCTCAGTCCAGCCCGAATCCTTGGATCCATGGCTGATGATCAGAACTCCCGGCTTCATCATCATTTAGCGTCCCAGGCGCTCCAGCGCCATCTTATAGCCGTCATTTCCGTAATTTAAGCAGCGCTTAACACGAGAAATGGTGGCCGTACTTGCCCCCGTCTCCGACTCAATCTGATTGTACGTATTGCCTTTACCCAGCATACGGGCCACTTCCAGACGCTGAGACAAGGACTGAATCTCGTTCACCGTGCACAGGTCGTCAAAGAATACATAGCACTCCTCGATGTCCTTAAGTGTCAAAATGGCTTCAAATAATTGATCTATACTTTTATCATTTAGCTTCTTCAGCTGCATGTTATCATCCCCTAAGGTTACTATGAATACTATTTCATTGTAACTACACGTTATTGGTATTTCAAGCATTACCGTTTTCACGCGATGCAGAATAAAATCATCCCGAGCCTTCATCGTTATACACAGCTGGTAAGATCAGCACACCGACGCCAAACTACATTATACCATAATGCACAGGTTTGCAATGAATTGTGATACCTTTTGCTCCTGTTATATGAGAAGTCATGGACATATCGATACCCCGACTTCATGTTAATTCGTTCCCCTGTGGATCGAATCCTGTTGACTCTACTCTATTTATCGGTAAATATCCGTACTTTTTTATCCGTAGGTTTTCTCTTTTCTTATGTGGTACAACCGCTTGGGCCGGAGCCCAAATCCGCCAATATCCCGTAAAATCTCGCATTTTCTTAAACGCAGAGCACCTCATCAACATACACTATACTAAACCATGCGCAAAGGAATGTGATCTACCGATGTCTCAACAACACTACAGAAGACGCAGCCGGCAAGCTCGGGCATTCACGGACCCTAATCAGTATTCACCCTATCCTGGGATTCCACACTATAACCAGCCGTCTGCGCCTGCGCCGGCTCCCACTGCACAACCCTATGCATTAGTACCTGCTCAGCCGCAAGCACCTTATGCGATGCCTCAGCAGCAGGCTCCTGTATATCCTGCGAATCAGGTGACACAGCAGGCAGCCGAAACCGAGGCAGCGGCCACAACGGGAGGTCTGCTCGGCAATTTAGGCGGAATTGGGAATAACCTGAGCAATCTGAAAGGTCTGTTTGACCGAATTGGCGGCATTGACGGGATCGTTAATGGGATGGGGAAGGTTCAGCAGGTTGTCAACGGAGTCCAGCAGATGGCCCCGATGATGAAGCTGTTTGCAGGGCTACTCCCCTTTGGAGCTGCTGCAGCAGCAAATAAAGCAGCAGAGTCCACATCACCCACTTACGACGATTCTTACTACCGTCCGAGGAAGAAGCGTAAACGCAGGAAGACGACTTCCACGGGCAAAAAACGCCGCAAAACTTCGTCCTCCAAGCCCTACTCTCCCTCATCCTCCAAAAAGAGAAGGAGATAATTCAAGCCGGCTGATGCAGAACACCTCATAAAGCACCCTTCGCAGCTGGATCTTCAGCGCGGGGTGCTTCTATTTAGGTTAAGGCGACTTTTGAATGGAGCAAGATTTACTTATTTAAACCAGCCTCTCTTCTTAAACCAAATCATCATTCCACTGCCCAGCAGGAGCATCACCACGATGACCGCTGTATATCCATATCGATAGCCGAGCTCTGGCATATAATGAAAATTCATCCCATAGATGCCGGCAATCAGTGTAAGGGGCATGAACAAGGTCGTAATGACTGTCAGCGTCTTCATAATGCTGTTCATTCGATTCGAGTTCAGCGAAATGTAGCTGTCCCGCAGATCTGCCGTCATCTCCCGGTCAGCGTCCAGCATATCTGTCAGCTTCAGCAGATGATCGTAGATATCAATAAAATACAGCTTATGATCACTTCGGCTCTGCCCCTGTATATGCTGTGAGTTGACAATTCGATACAAGAGATCTCGCATGGGCACGATCGTATTGCGCAAACGAAGCAGCTTGCTTCGAATGAGAAATACGTGATTGACCAGCTCATCCATCGGGGCGTTACCGCTCCTTCCTTCCAGCTCGGCCAGCTCATCCTCAATGGCAAACAAGACCGGGAAGTAACCATCGACCAGCTTATCCATCACTGTATAGGCGGCCGCAATGGGCGCTCTGCTCCAGATGGTGCGCCTCTCTGCCTCTCCCCCGATACGCTCCCAGGCCTGATTCAGTTCGTCAAGCGGCTCATGATGATAGGATACCAGCAGGTTCGGGCCAAGAAACAGATCCACCTCGTGCGCCTTCTCCTCCTCCTCACGGATTGCATGAAGCACCATGAATTGAATATCGCCATAGTAATCCAGCTTAGGGCGCTGAAGGACATGCAGGCAATCTTCAACAGCGAGTGGATGAAAATGAAAATAATCCTTTAGCAGCCGGGATTCCTCTTCTGTCGGAGCACTGAAATCTGTCCACACAAAATCATAATCCTCAATACGAATATCAAGCAGATGTAACTCTTTGATCACTTTATGATCATGGGTTATTGCCATCGTCCGAATAATGGGGCATCACGCCTTTCCCTCTCTATCACAAATATTACGGAACAAAAAAGCCCTGCTTCCTCATCTCTGTTCAAACCCACATCGTTGAAAGAGAAGCAAGCACGGACTGTATAATTATAGCTGATTTATCTATCCACAAGTGGATAACTTTTTTATATGACTTTTATTACCCTTAGATGTCCCCATATTCACAGAGTTATAAACATTTTCCACATGGAGCAAACGGAAAACCCGGCAACAACGCGAAATGAATCCACAGCTTCGCGGTGATCCGGGTTCTGTTTATTGTACATCTATTTATAAAAAACGAAGTGCTTAGAAGAATAACCACATAATAAGGCCGGCAAGAAAACCGCAAATCGGAATGGTGATAAACCAGGTTACCACAATACGTCCTGCCAGCGACCATTTCACGGATTTGAAGCGTTTAGCTGAGCCTACACCGAGGATCGCCGAGGTGATCGCATGTGTGGTGCTGACCGGAAGGTGCAGCAGCGTTGCACCGAAGATGACGGATGCTGCCGAGAAATCCGCTGCAAAACCGTTGATCGGCTCAATTTTGAATATTTTAGTACCCATAGTCTTGATAATCTTCCAGCCGCCCACTGCTGTACCTGCGGCCATCGCTGTTGCTGCCGCGATCTTAACCCACAGTGGAACCTCCATTGTATCCTGCACTTTACCTGCAACGAGAGCGAATGTAATAATCCCCATCGCTTTCTGCGCATCATTCGTACCGTGTGTGAAGGATTGAAGTGCAGCTGTAAAGATCTGCATGGTACGGAAGCCCTTGTTGACTGTATGCGGACTGCGCTTGGCAAAGATCCACTTCAGTATCATCATGACAATATAACCGATAACGAAGGCGATGATTGGAGACAAGATCAGACCTTTTACAATATCAACAAATCCGCCCCAATTCAGCTCACTTCTTTCACCGATAAACACGGCACCCGCAAGCGCCCCAATCAGTGCATGAGATGAAGAGGACGGGAGTCCGAACCACCAGGTGATCAAATTCCACGCAATCGCAGCGATAAGCGTCGCAATTACGATATTGATCCCGTTATCCAGCTTGGTGGGGTCTGCTACACTGCCCCCGATCGTTTTCGCAACCCCTGTAAACATCAGCGCACCGATAAAGTTCATGCTGGCTGCAAGAATAATAGCCCGGCGCGGTGTCAGAGCTCTCGTCGATACCGATGTTGCAATGGCATTCGCCGTATCGTGGAACCCGTTAATGAAATCGAAGGCCAGCGCCAGGAAAATAACAATTCCTAATACCCATATCGTAGTTTCCATAATTATTATGCTCCTTACGAGTTCCGCATGATGATCGATTCAAGACGGTTGGCAACATGCTCGCAAGCATCGGTTGTCGTCTCGAGACGCTCGTAAGTTTCTTTGCGTTTAATCAGCTCGATTGGATCCGTAACGGTATCAAACAGGTTCTTAATACAAATACGAAGAAGCTCGTCCCCTTGATTCTCTAGATCGTTCAACCGAATCGTATGCTCACGAATAGCGAGCAGCTTTTTCTGAGAGAGCAAATGTACCGCTTTTTGAATTTCGTAGGCAGACTCGCGAATAATTTCAGCAAACTGCACAATATATTGATCCGGTTCTGTCAGATTGTACATGTAGAAACGGGATGCCGTTGCCTCAATACCGTCCATCACATCATCCAGCGTCGTAGCGAGCGCCATGATATCATCACGTTCAATCGGCGTAATAAACGTCTTGTTCAGTTCTTTGATGATCGTATGTGTGTAGTTGTCACACTCAGACTCATACTTCTTCAATTGATTCGTAAACTCGGCCATGTTGTTCAGGCTTCCGACATGCTGGGCAAAATAATCCGCAGCGTGTACGACCGTATCGGCCATACTCTCCAGTGACTCAAAAAATATATCCTTCTTCTTCTTCAAAGCCATTCTTATATCCCCTTCACAGAAAGATTGCGTGAAATGTAATGTAATGAAATGAAATGACAACATTTGATATCTTAACATACTTTACACCGCGTTTACACAAAAACCGAACAATTTTCATAATTCTACGTTGCCATCTTCATGTAGAGTGACCTGATCATGTCTCAATTATCCAAATGACTCACATAGCTTCCATCTATATCCTTGATATTCCTAGATATAACCATTAGATGTGTAAAAAGAATCATATTCTATCGAGCATGGATGAACTCTGAACTGTGTCATATGTACAACAAAAAAAGCCTCAGCTTGAATTCCGGTTATGACTAAACCATAAATTCAAGCCTAAGGCTCCTAATATGCATATTGAATTATACTGAAAACCCAGCTTTCTTGCGGATCAATCTTGCCGAATTCATCACTACGAATAGTGACGCAACATTATGAATGGCTGCACCCATAACCGGGTCAATCCATCCTGACGCTGCAAGCAGGATACCAATGACATTAAACGCCACGGCAAAGATCCAGATGTTCTGCCTTACGATAAACATCGTTGAACGGCTGATTCGCATGACCTCAGGCAGCTTCTCAAGCCGGTCGCCCATCAAGGCCACCTGTGACGACTGAATCGCCAGATCGGTCCCTGCCGCTCCCATCGCAATCCCTACATCGGCTGCGGCCAGGGCGGGCGCATCATTAATGCCTTCACCTACCATGGCTACAACGTAGCCCTCTCGCTGATAGCGGCGAATAACAGCCAGCTTGTCGTGCGGAAGCAGTCTTGTATGAACATCATCCAGCTTCAGCTCCCGCTGTAACGATGCGGCGGCTCCTTCACTGTCTCCGGTCAGAAGCACAATCCTTGAAACGCCAAGCTTTCGAATATGGGCAAGTGCTTGATCCGCCTCATCCCGCACTTGATCTCCAATGATGAGACCTCCCGCCAATTCTTCTTCTACTATAATGAGGAGGGCTGTCTCATGCTGATGCTCCGCCAGAAACTGCACAGCCGCCTCCGCGTCTGCAGCGCTGCCCGTCCACTGCTCTACGAGACGTTCATTCCCCACCCTAACCCGCTTGCCCGACACGACTGCACTGACACCCATGCCGATTTCCTGCTTGAAGTCCCTCGGCTCTTCGGCAATCCTGAGCTCACGTTCCTCCGCATATTCCTTGATCGCGAGACCGATCGGATGCTCGGAATATCGCTCTGCCCCTTCCACGCAGCATAGCAGCTCTGCTTCCGTCAGGCTTCCAAATGACTTGATCTGCTTCAGCATGGGCTTGCCCTCCGTAAGCGTTCCGGTCTTGTCGAAGCAAACCAGATTAACCCGGGAGAGTGCCTCCATAGCACGCCCGCCTTTTACGAGCACACCCCGCTTGGCAACGTTGCCCACACTGGCAACCACAGCGGTAGGCGTAGCGAGTACAAGTGCACATGGACAGGCAATAACCAGCACGGTCATCGTACGTACAAGATCGTCCGTGAACAGCCAGGTAACTGCAGCAGTTCCGAGAATGATCGGTGTAAAATAACCGGCAATCCGGTCGGCAAGCCTTTGCATGGGGCCCTTCGTTTCCTGTGCATCCAGCACAGAGGCAATAATTCGGCCCATCGTTGTTTCTTCTCCGGTTTTTGCCACGGTCATCTCAATTGAGCCAAACTCTGCAACGGTCCCCTGGTATACCTGACTGCCTGCGGCCTTGTCCTGTGGCATCGGTTCTCCCGTCAGAGCAGCTTCGCTGATGGAAGCCTTGCCTCTCGTCACGGTCCCATCGGCAGGTATACGTTCTCCTGGCCTTACCAGCACGCGGTCACCCGGAGCAAGCTCCGAGGTAGACACCCGCATCCATGATCCGTCTCGCCATACGGAGGCTTCCTCCGGCACAAGTGCCAGCAGCTCCTCGAAAGACTGCCGGGTCCGGTACAGTGTAATTTCCTCAAGCAGCTCACCCACAAGCATCATCAGTGCCACAAGTGCGGCAGCCTTGTAAAACCCGAGGTAGGCACAGCCTGCCATCGTAATAACGACCAGAGTGCCTGCAGTCAGCCTGTGTGTATCCAATACAGCCAGAAGTGCGCGGTATGCGATAACCCCGCCTCCAAGCAGCATGGCATAGAATGCGGGTGGAAATCCCGCGACTTCGTCCAGCATCGGAATATAAGAGACGAGTAAGGCGAGCCCGACAGCAGCGGCAGAAACCATATATACACGTTCCTCAGCTGCACTGTATTCATAATTGACTAAACTCCCAAATGACATAGGCCGTTAAGCCGGCGATAACTACACATGCCGAAATGAGCTTATGACGGGTATTTGCACGCTCTTTACTCAGCTGCCGCTGCTCCGAATCCTGGGATTCATAGCTGTCTTCCTCGTCCGGGTCAGGGCCTCCGGTCCTGCTGTTCCGATTCCGGTTATGATGATGCCGGGTCAATATTCCGTGATAGCCTTCATGCATAACGACTTCCATCGTATAGACACACTCCTCTATTTATACTTGGAAGGGTTGCTGTACCATGCCAGCTCCCTCTAACCAAGACTAAAGTTCAGGCTGAATCTCATGCTGCGCTGTAGTCAGTGATCCGTTCCCTTCCATGGCAGCGGATTCATCCGGCTTCACCGTCTGGCCCGGACGCGGCTTGATGTCTTCACAGGAGGTGTGTCCGGCCAAGAGGGTATAAGCTGCGATAAGTGCAGCTATTCTTATCCATTTCTTCATCTCAGCTCACCGCCAATTCTTATTTTTGATAGGTTGTAAAATCTATCACCCGAGTACAGATCCGATTCAGAAGATGACGGTCATGGCTGACAATGACAAGCCCCATCTTCCGCTTTTCTGCCAAGCCAAGCACCGCCTTCCATATTCGAGCCTGGGTAATGGCATCCAGCATCGTTGTCATCTCATCTGCTATGAAAAACCGGGTCTGCGGAGCCAAAGCACGAGCAATGCAGATTCGCTGCAGCTCCCCGCCGGAGAGCTCCGCCGGCCACCTCTCCAGCCAATCTGGATGGATATCGAGCGCTGCAAGCAGCTCCTCGTCGGGCTGCCAGCCTTCACTTAATATCCGGCCCACCTTCCAGCGAGGATTAACCGCACGTTCTGGATGCTGGAATATGAGCTGGATTGGTCTGTAGCCAGTGCTTGGCAACGGTCTTCCGTCCAGCAGCACCTTGCCCTCAAACTCCTTGTCATAGCCTGACATAATTCGGCATAAAGTGGACTTCCCACAGCCGCTGGGGCCTAGCAATCCTACAGCCTCCCCTTGTTTCACCTGGACATTTGCTTCCCGGAACAGCCACTGCTCCCTGCCATACCGTTTGTTTATGTTGTGAGCTTCAAGCATCATGAGCTTATCTCCCTACCCTCGGGTTATGTTCGTATCTTCTGCGTTTAACACTGCCCTGGCAGTGAATCAGATCAGCTGCCCTTCTCTTGCTGCGGCTGCCATGGCATAGTCAATTTCCTCCGGCACGGCAAAATCGTTCTGAGGCAGCGCTCGCCATAATGCCTGTGTATACGGGTGACGAAGACGCTCGCCCTTCCCAGTAAAATCAGCAGCCTCCGCCATTTCAAGTACCGTCCCGGAATAGAACACGGCAACCCGGTCCGCAATGGACAAAGCCGCTTCCAAATCATGTGTTATAAACACAACAGCTGTGCCGGCATCCGCAAACTGCCTGAACATATTCAGCGTCTCCTGTACAACCCCCTCATCGAGTCCCGGCGTAGGCTCATCAGCAATGAGCAGTCTGGCGCCGCTGACCGATGCAATGGATACAAGCACACGCCGGGCCATCCCGCCCGACAGCTGAAACGGGTAGCGCTTCGCCGCCTTCGGACCAAGCCGCATTTTTCGAAAGGCTTTGATCTGCTCCTCGACAGGATCTCCAACCCGCACAGCTTGTCTGACCTGCATGCCAACTCTCATCAGTGGATCAAGGAAGTCAACAGATTGTGGCACAATTGCGATTTCTCTGCCTCTCAGCTTCTTAATCAGCTTTGGAGTAAGGGACTGTCCATCGAAGGTGAGACTTCCATTCCATTTAGCGTTTCTTGGTAAAATTCCTAGTATAGCGTGGGCCAGCAGGCTTTTACCTGAACCGCTGGCTCCAACGACCGCTACAATTTCACCTGGATCAATGGTCATGGAAAGATTACGGATCATGGGCATATCCATCTGCCTGAGTCCCTTGTCATATCGGGTAAACGAAATATTTAAATCGTGGATTTCCAATAAAGATGTTGTCATAGGCTCTCCCTTCTACTCCTGTGAACGATGCGGACTGATCAGCGCATGCAAATTCTCGGCCAGCACATCAAACGCACGTACGACAATAAGCAGGCATAGTCCCGGGAAGAATGCCAGCCACCACATGCCTGTGGACAAATACCTCATCGATTCCGACAAAATGATGCCGATTGCCGGCTGATGCGGTGACAACCCCATGCCGAGGAAGGTTATAGAGGCCTCATGCAGAATCGCGTGCGGGAACAGCAGGAGTGTCCCAACAATAAACTGGGGGAGCAGATGAGGCAGCAGATGCCTCGTCGCAATCCACCATTTGGACCTGCCCATCTGCTCGGATATAAGCACGAACTCGCTCGTTTTCAAATACATTATTTCTGCACGAATCAAACGGGCAAGGCTCGGCCAATGCGTCAGTCCTACCGCAATAATGACTCCCTTGACGCCGCCGCCCATGACAAATGCGAGCAATATAAGCAGAACCAGATGCGGTACACTCAGGAACAGGTCAATCAGCCATGTAATGATTCGGTCGACGGTTCTGCCAAGGCTAGCTGCCATCAGTCCAAGTACAGCCGCAATGATCCCACTTGCCAGAGCTGCTGTCAGGCCGACACCAAGACTGAGAACAAGTCCTTTCATCGTTCTGGCGAGCATATCACGTCCCAGCCAGTCTGTTCCGAACGGATGTGCAAGAGATGGTGCCTGGTTCCGCTCAGTCAAATGAGTATCTAACATGGAGCTGCTCTGCAAGAGTGCAAGCAGTACCGGAATAACTAGCAGAACGATCGCAATGACTGAATAGATCACCGTTCTCGTTCTGCGATTAAGCGTGGTCATCATAGCGATTGTCCCTCCCTGATTCGAGGGTCAATCCAGCGGTATACAAGCTCTGATAGAAGATTCCCTGTGAAAACAAACAGCGTACTGAACAGCACAATGCCCATCAATAGCGGAACGTCGCCGCGCGTGCTCGCCTCCACCGTTGCTTGTCCCAGTCCGGGGTAAGAAAATACCTGTTCGACCAATACGGCACCACCAAACAGCTCGCTAAAGGAAGCGAACTGCAGCGTCACTGCGGGCAGGAGGATGTTGCGAAGTCCATGCCGGCGGAACAGGATGAAGCCGGCTTCGCCTCTTGCCTTCGCAAACAGTACATATTCGCTATCCAGCACCTCGACCAGCTTCTCTCGGGTATGCAGAGCAATATTGGATATTCCTACAATGCTGAGCGTGAGTGCTGGCAGGATCATATGACGCACCCGGTCCAGCCAGGTAACCTCTGCCGCTTCAACCCCTGCTGGAACACCCAGACCCACCGGAAAGACAGGAATCCATACCGTAAACAGAATGAGCAGCAGCATACCCGCCCAGAACGTCGGTGTGGATGACAGGCCATAGCAGTACCACTTGATGATGCGGTCAATCCAGGTTCCCTGCTTCATCGCTGCCAGTACTCCGGCGGCAAACCCGATCAATCCCGACAGCACCCAGGCTGCAAGCATAAGCACGAGAGAGCTCTTGAATCGATCTGCAATGACATCCAATACAGGTTCGCGGTGAATCATTGAAGTCCCGAAGTCGCCTTGTACCAGCGCATTGCCCCATGCTAGAAACCGCTCTACAGGCGGATCATTCAGCCCCCAGTATTCGGATATCGCTGCACGCTGCTCTGGGCTTACACGGAGCATATCTGCTCCGATATAAGCCTGCGTCGGATCAATCGGTGTATTGCTGATTAATATGAAGGTAATGACGCTTACGGCAGCAAGCAAGAGAATAAGCTTGAAGAACTGCCGTGCCACAAATTTAACGGTAACGGTCATCACGGCCATCAGCTATTCCTTCCATTCCCATTCTTCAATATTGGCCGTAATCGGCCAGCCGTGACCATGCGGGTGAATCTGCTGTTCCCCAATATCCAGCTTCTCGTTCACGAGATATAGATGGTTCAGGTTGACGAGCCAGGCCCATGGTGCGTCACCCGATGTGCTGAGGCCGGTCGTGCCGTCCCACTGTGCTTTTTTCCACAGCTCCATTGCTTCATCTTCGTCCGCAGCAGCAAGCGCGGCTTCCATATACTCATCAACCTGCGGGTTGTTGTAATAACCCGGGTTATAATATTCCATTCCAGCAAATTGGCTGCTGTACACATTGTACATTTCGAGCGGATCATTGCTTCCGAACCCTAACAATACAGCATTTGAGAACATCAGCTTATCAATCTCGTCCCAGCTCTTCCCTTCTACTGTAATGCGGATTCCCAATGGCTTGACCATGTCGGCGGCTGCGATGGCAAGGGACTGTCTGGTAGAATCACCAGAGGAGTAGATCAGCGTAAATTCCGCTTCAATACCATTCTTGTCCACGGTTCCATCTCCATTGGAATCCTCCCATCCACCTTCAGCCAATATGTCCTTCGCCTGCTCAATACTGCCATCCTCGAATACGGTATCCGAATTCCACCATGGCAGGTTGTCGCTGATGGAATAGGCTGGTGTTCCTTCTCCTTCCAAAATCCCTTCTACGAGCGCATCGCGGTCAATGCCGACATTTATCGCCTTTCGAATCGAAATATCCGCAGTAACATCATTGCCGATCGGGTAGCCCTCTTCTGTTGTACGGCCTTCCTCTGGCACATACGGGAACATAATGCCCCGGTTGTCAACGGACTGCAAGGATTCGAGCTTCATCCCTGGAATTTGCTGTGTGCTGAATGCCGGGGTCACAAATGCAGCGTCAACCGTACCTGCTTTTGCTGCCGCAAAGGCAGCATCCTCCTCCAGGAACAGGAAGGTCAGCTTGGAGAAGCTGGGCTTCTCACCATAATATAGTTCGTTTCGCTCGACGATCAGCTGCTGCCCTTTATCCCACTGGACAAACTTGAACGGACCCGAGCCAACGGGGTTCTGCGCGTAGTTATCCCCATAGGCATGTTCGGGCACGATGCCGAGTGTCGCCAGAACATAGACGAAGGTTGATTGCGGCTGCTTGAGCGTGAGCTCCACCGTATAGTCATCCATGGCCATTACAGAATCTAGATTGGTGAGATCAACTACGGAGCTGCTATCCTTCGCTGTTTCATATGTAAACACAACATCATCCGCCGTCAGCGCCTCTCCGTCGCTGAACCGGGCATCCTCTCTCAGCTTGACGGTCCAGATGAGCCCGTTCGTACTTGTCTCATAGCTTGCAGCCAGATCACTTACGATCTCCATCTCACTGTTACGTTTGAGCAGTGTGCTCTGGAACAAGGGCGAACCATACCGGCCCCAGCCTGTCGTTGGGTCAAATCCTGTATCCGGCTCACCTCCGACGGCAAGTATCAGTTCTTCCTTCCCTGCTGACTTGTCCGCTGTCGATGCAGAGGCTTGAAGCTCACTTCCTGTCTCCTTCTTGACCGGCTGTGCAGAACAGCCTGCTGCAGCAATTACCGCAAAAGCCAAAACCGCCAGTTGAATGGAACGGCCTCTTAACTTCATACTCCCCCGCTTCCTCTCTATGAACAACATAAAATGAACTTCGACAATTTTACCACTGCTATGCGATCTGTCTGTTACCTCACGGTAAAGGAAATGTAAAATTCTTTATTTTTCAATAAAATCATTCAACTTTCTTCTCTCTTTGACATTGTCATGATTAGCTTGGTGTACGTTTCTGGACCTGGTATTTATGTGGATACACAAAAAAATAGCCAGATCATCATGGCTTAGATAAGCGATGATGATCTGGCTATGTGGTTAATGTAACGTAATATGCTCTTCAAGTGCAGGAGAATCGGGCACAATGCTGAAGAAGCTTTTTCCCGGAACGAGCGGCAGCTCCTTCCCGTCTTTATAGAACCGAATGATGTCCCCTGAGGATTTTTTCCACTCTGCACGAATCAGCTGGCCCTGCTGGAACAGCATCGCCTCACCGCCGGATGACAGATCAAGGGCGAGTCTGCCTACATCATCCAGCACCCGATGTGAGGTCGACAGCACAACAATATTTGAAGCAGCTAAGCGTGTTCCATCATTTGCATCCAAATCCTCAGTACCATTCACGCTTCTTAAATATTGCTGCCTAGTACTGTCGTATTCGTAGCTTACGGTATAGCTGTCGTTCAGATAATAAATATCAAATGAACGGACTGCTTCTCCGCTTACCTCCGCTCCTTGCTCCAAATACGAATATACGGGTGCGTTGTTCTCTAGTGAGTATCCTCGGTTCTCTGCGCCTTCTCGCAGCTGATCGACAGAAGAATACAGATTGTGCGGTGCTTTGCGGTCACTGCTGCGGAAATAATAAGGTCCGCCATTCGAGATTTCATCGAGATATGGCTTCCCCTCATTTTGCAGTATCGAGTAGGCAGCCGGGCTTCCTCCCGCATGTGCCAGTATACCTCCATAGCTCTCGCCAAGCTCGATGAGGTACGGGCGAATGCTGCGGATTGGACCTAACGTTTCGGCAGCTCCTCCGCTCTGGAAGATCGCAATCAGCCGGGTAATGCCCCCCTCAGCCAGCACTTCATATATATGATCGGCTTGACTAAGCCCGGATTGGGGTCTTGCTGCCGGGGCATTATTGATCATTACCGCAAGAGGTCTTTCATCGACAGGCTCTGCAGAGCGAATACCTGTTAACGGAGCAGCATAAGCCAGCTCAGGCTCGGGCTCCGCTTCGGGCTCTTCTGTCAACTCCTCAGCGGGCCCCGGCGTCTCCACTACCGGCTCTGACGGCTCAGCTTCCGGTGTGCTATTGGATGAGCAAGCGGTTGTAAGCAGGATGAGTAAGAATAAGATGTATAATGAGGGCTTCCATCTTTCTACGATCTGCACGTAAGTGTGTTCCTCCTTCATCATCAGGGAAAGTAGCAGCATGCTTTTCTACCATTTAATCACAAATTCGAGCGAAATGTCTTTGATTTCCTGCGAGAAATTGCACAGATCAGATGAGATTCATGGAAATAGGCGTTTTTTTTAGATATATTGTGATTTTTATCACAAACATACGATGGGATATGTTTTAAGATAAAGACATCAAAAGAGTGATCACTTTTATAGATAGAACGAGCAAAAGAGTGTACAAAGATAAAGGCATTAACTTCTATCGCTCAATCTATCTTGATATTAACGAATGATCTTCAGACAAGGGGAATCCTACGATTCCTCACAAAAAAAGGATGGAGTGGTTTATATGTTTACAACATGGCTGAGAGAAAACAAGGTTGCAATGTGGCTGCTGACCGTACTTCGGGTATATCTCGGATATGACTGGATGACTCACGGCTGGCAGAAGCTGACGGGCGGAGGCTTTGATGCTACAGGATTCCTGACAGGAGCAATCGAGAAATCGACAGGTGAGGGTGCTACAGTTCAGGGCTGGTGGGGTGCATTTCTTGAAGGCTTTGCCCTTCCAAACGTAGAATTGTTTAACTTCCTCGTACCGCTCGGTGAATTCTTGGTCGGTGTAGGCCTCTTGCTTGGATGCTTCACTACCTTGGCTGCAGTGATGGCGATGGTCATGAACTTTGCGTTCCTCTTCTCGGGAACGGTGAGCACGAATGCACAGCTGGTACTTCTGCAGATCTTCATCGTTGTCGCTGGATACAATGCGGCTAAGATCGGTCTCGATCACTGGGTGATCCCTTATATCCGCGGAATGTACAACAAGTTCAGACATCGTAAGGACCCGGTGGCAAAAGTGAACACGAAGACGCAGCACACCTAAGCCCCGAAATAGATGATATAGAAACAGGGCAGGCCGCCCGACAAATCTTCCTCCATCGAAAAAACATGGAGAGCAGGCTTATCGGGGACCTGCTTTTTGCTATAACCGTTCATACCGGCACGCTTCCGTGGTATACTCTCTTCACGGCCCGCTTGTATGGGCATTTAATCCATGATGGAGGTGTGACAACCCCTTGGCTACGAATCGCCGTTTAATTACCAACCTTGACTTTGAAGAAGCCATGACTCGCAAAAGACGCATTCGCGTTTTTAAGGATAACCAGCAGATCGACTCCGGCGGTGTTATTATTCGCTATGATGAGATGACCATTGTCATTCAATCCAGTGTCAGCGATATTGCCTATCATCAGCGGCAGGACTGTGAGTTCTTCGAGCTTAAATCTTAGGACCTGCCGGTTGCTCGTATATAAACAATAAAAGGCATCCCCTGGGGGAAGATCGTCTCTTCCATTAGGGAATGCCTTTAACTTCGTTATAAGTTAACCGAATTGCCAGCAATTCAGACTCAAACTGCCGTACTGATAGGCTTGAAACCTCTTCTGTGCTCTGCGTTCCTTGTCTGCTGCTCCCATTGCATAGAATAAGGGTGCAAAATGCTCTGATGCATAAGAAGGGACCGCATCTTGGGCATTCGGGGCTTTTTTCTCGTAATCATAAAGGTCTCGAAGATTCCACTCCTCCAGCTTCAATGTGAGCCATTCATCAAACTCGGCAGCCCACGCTGCGGGTTCTGAATCTGGACTAAGCTTCCTCAAATTATGTACCAGCCCGCCGCTGCCAATCACTAATATATCCTCGTGTCTTAAAGGCTCCAGCATACAGCCGATACGGTATTGCTCCTGCTCTGACCGCATGGAATCGACAGACAAGCTGACGACCGGAATATTCGCTTCCGGATACATATGCCGAAGAATGACCCAGGCACCGTGATCAAGTCCTCTTCCTGTAACGAGCTTGTAGGGCAGATTCTGTGCTGCCATCAATTGGCCAATCCTCATCGACAGCTCCGGATCGCCCGGGGCAGGATATTCAATCTTGTACATTTCTTTAGGAAATCCGTAAAAATCATGCATCGTTGTATGAAACTCATCTACAGACAGTGACTGCACCGGCTCATCATAATGAGCGGAGAATAAGGCAATACCTTTCGGGACCGGTAAGCTGGCACCAAGC
This sequence comes from Paenibacillus sp. TCA20, assembly GCF_000732325.1. GTDB lineage: Bacteria > Bacillota > Bacilli > Paenibacillales > Paenibacillaceae > Paenibacillus > Paenibacillus urinalis. Next base: position 49,780 of record NZ_BBIW01000009.1, on the reverse strand, counting down.
TCTCTCAAGAACGCTGTGTAGTTGTTGTCCTCTATGACGAGGGTGGGTGAACCGTGCGCAATAAACAATGCAGGTAACGTCATTGCTGCCAAGCCTCCAGACACAGGTAGAATGGGTGTATGTGTTTATTTTACATCTAGAGGTGGACGAAATAAAGTTGATTCATTCAGTACTGAAACATTTATTTCTTCCATTAGATCATCCAATGCTGCCAGTCTTGGCTCGCATTACGCTGCTCTGTTAACCACGCACGGGTACGCTTGATGAGCTGCTCACGTTCCGGTCCCGATGAAAAGGTATGGTCTCCTTGAAAAATAATATCCTTATCACAGCGACCCTCGCTGCGCATCCAGAATACCTTCTGATATAAAAAGGCGTAATCGACCGGGATCGTATCATCGCTCGTTCCGTGAATGACCAGCACATCACCTGAGAATTTGAGCGCCTCCTGAAACGGCTGGAAATCGGCGAGCGATTCAAAGTATGCCGGAGTAAAGCGATAGCCTAAATAATCTGCCGCCCCCTCTTTGACAGAGGTGTCGTATTTGTCACGGCCTGTTATTTTTATAATATCATTAAAAGGATACCCTACAGCAGACCACAGAATAAGCTTGGTTACTCGCTTGTCCCTTACTGCGGTATGAAGTGCTGTAGCTCCTCCGAGACTGTGACCTAGCAGCGTCACCTGCTGAGGATCGACATCACAGCAATCCAGGGCATAGTCAAGCACGCTCTTCGTCTGATTTATCATCGACTGCAGCCCTTCAGCGCCATATTCACCTGTACTCTCACCACAGCCGATATAATCAAACCGAAGCACCAGGTTCCCGTCCTCCGCCAGTTCTCTCGCCGTTTTGACAAATAAACGGTCAACACCAATACGATTACCAACAAACCCATGGCAAATAACGATCAGCGGTACTCGTGCCGGCTTCTTGCCTTCTGAGATTTCGGATACCACCGGATAATGGATCGTTGCTGCTATTTCCTCTTCCCCATGCTTAATGCCAATTTGTCGTTCCATATGACTTCCTCCCAGTAAAAAGTAACACCTAAACGAATACCAAACTATATTTCAATTAATTCCGATAAGTTTAATGTGAATTAGTTGAAGATAGTGTAGCACCATTCTTTACCGAAAGTCAATCCACTCCATGGAATTCTCTATGGCCTATTCATAGCTCCGGCGAAACATCGCATGGGTTTCTGATTTGCCCTTCCATTCCACAGGCTCCGCTTCAGTCTCCCCGCGCGGTATTACTCCCTCATCATCTGATCCAAACTCCGTATCCGCTATTGTCCGATAGACGGGTGCTACATTCGCAATCTCAGCACTGATCTGGGCTGTTCCCTTCACCCGCTGGGTCTCTGCAGAACGGCTCACTTGATGAGCCCATGCAAATTCCTCATTACGACTCGTTGTTTCTTCAATATGTTCTGCCTTCACAACCTCATCCTTGACTCCTCTCGACTGGCTGTTTAACAGATACTGTCTCGTTGCATCGTTCTGTGTCATGATCGAAACCCTCCTTATATATGCGTACTGCTCTTAGATAAGCACACGACATAGTGTGTGACAGGAGATAACTGGCTATACACTCCCGCTCTGACCCTGAATTGGCCTCATAAAACTTAATGAGACGGATTAATCCAAGCTCTGATTCGGAATAATAACAAGCAGCAATCGAAGATTACAGGAAAGGAAGATATCACATGAAGCTCATGTTCCACTGGATTGAACATCACCTGGGAAGTGTATTTCTCTGTCTTGCCGTCATCGCTGCCATAATATATGTAGCTGTTCATCATACTCAGCTGTTCTATAAAGAATAAGCCTACACCTAACTTTGCTAATTCCACCTTACTCCCGTATACTTTATTCATATGATGTACGGATATAGGACAGAGGAGTGGACAATAAAGTAATGAATCGCAGCAAACAAATCATGCTGATCAGGAATCGGCAAACTACGGTCATTGGTCAGATGACATCTCCTTCCAGGGAGTTCTATGCCCTGATCGAGGAACAGGTCAGGAACTCGCGCATTCCTGAGCTCGAGCTCGAGGAGCTGCTGCTCCGCATGGGACAGGAAATCTTAGAAGCACAACGTAAGGGCACCGATCTGAAGCAATTATTCGGCGGTAAACCGGACAAGTATATTAAAGAAGAAGAGAATAAATATGCGCTGGGAGCAGCACCCGCTGCAAATTCGAAAGCCTCCTCCACCGTCTCAGCTAAAGATGCGGATAAGATTAATAATGAAAATACAGATAATACCAAAGGAATTAAATTCAATCTCATGATTGCCTGGGCTGCGGTATCGATGGTATTTCTGCTAATGGGACTCATCGGGCAGGTGACTTCGTTAGCGGGCCAAGATCCATCATCCTATACGAGTATCAGCCTGTTTACATTAGCCCTCATCGCCGGTGGCGCGATTGTATTAATTCAGATTCTCCTCTCTTTTAATCATGCACCGGAGGATGAAGAGACCCATCGGTCACCGAGACGCGCTGGATTTAATCTGAAATCCATCATCAATTATCTCATCGTCGTGGTCATCATTTTGCTTCTGGGCTACATATTCGGCAATATGCTTCCCGCTATTCAGCTGTCTGCCATTGCCCTCATCGCTATTGGAGCCATCGGACTTGTGCTCGTTAAACCGATCTTCGGAAGAAAAAAAAGGGCTTAATTCATACATAAACCCCAGAGAAGCCTCAGCCATTGCGGGATGCTCTAGGGTTTATTAACATGTGGATAACATACCAAAGAAGCTCGAATTGCCGCTAATCGCAATTCGAGCTTCTTCCTAATTCCGTCATGCTCCTAAACTGCAGCCATTATATATCCTTAGCAGCCGAGTCTTCTCCGTGTTCACCTGATGTGCGCTGTGATTGAGGTGCAGCTGCAGCAGGCAATTCCTCCATTACAATCGTGTCACTTGCTCTCGACAGGCTGTTCACAGTTGCCTTGTCTCCATCAGCTACGGATAATACAAAGATACGATAGGTAACGCCCGCCTTCAATGTGCTGCCATCTGCATCCAGCGCGTACGTATCAAGCACCGCGCTCAGGTTGTCTCCCATTCTGGAAACCGCGGTATACTGGCTTCTTGGCAATGCATTCGCTTGCTCCAGCGTAAATTGATCTGCATTCGCCGCCTTCACCGCAATGACGGCGTAGAAGGACAATCCGGCTTCATTGCCTGCCTTATTGAAATCCACCTTTATGGCGGGATTCTGAGCAGGCTTATTCTCCACCTTCGTTATGACGGCAGTATCCACTGCGACAGGTGCCTTATTGATCGCGAACGTGTTAGATGGCTGTGACAAAGCATTTTCCGAGCGTACTTTGCCATCTGCTAGCGACAACACGAACACCTTATAATTTGTTCCCGGAGTGAGACGATCACCCCTGACGTCCTTGGTATTCTCGTTCAGCACTTGTGACAGATCTGACCCTTTCTTCGCCACTGCTGTATAATTCCCCGAGTCCACCCGATTTGCCCATGCCAGATCAAACCTGCTCGCTTCATCGGCCCGCACTACCATAACAAGATAACGGGACAGCCCTGTCTCATCCGAAGCCTTCTTGAACTTCACGGTGACATCACGTCCATCCCCATTGGTTCCGTTCACTACCGCCTCTACCGAGGAAGCTGGCTGGGCACTACTCGCCGATAGCTGGATCACAGATGAAGCACCGGACAGAGAGTTCAGCTTGCTGTCACCTCTGTTACTGACCGCAAGAACGAATACGCGGTAGCTTACTCCGCTGCGAATAATGGAACCGTCTGTATCTCTCGCATCAGCAGACAAGGCTACAGATAGATTGCCGCCTGTTTTGTTTACACGCGTGTATCTTGAGCTGTTCATGCTGCTTGCAATAGATACATTAAAAGCCCCTGCATTCCCCGATTTCACGACGAATACGCGATAATGATCCACACTTGCTTCATTCGATGATTTGTTAAACGTCACTCTGAGGTCACGGCCATCCCCATAATCCTGAATATCACTCACCGCAAGTCCACTGATCGGCTTCGTTACCGAGTTGTTCACAAGGGTAATCTGGGCTGAGGCACCAGAGAGCAGATTGGAGTATCCTCCCTGCTGATTGCCCATGGATGCAACAAAGACTCGGTACGTCTCTCCTTCTCGGATTGTATTACCGCTGGTATCCTTAAGTTTTTCAGGCAAGGTGGTGGTGATATTGTTACCTGTCTTGGAGATATCGTAGTAACGGTCCGAGCCCAGCTTATTCGCTTCAGTCATATTAAATGACGATGCTTGATTATTCCTAACAACATATATTCTATAAAAACCGACCTTGGCCTCATTGCCTGCTCTATTGAAGGACAATTGTATATCCCGGCCATTGCCATAATCATTTACATCGTTGACTGCCGTAATGGATGGAGCCGTCAATGTAGCACTGTCGAGTGTAATCGCAGAGGAAGCAACCGACAGCTTGTGCTGCTTATTATTCGTGTTCGAGCTGGCCGAATAGATAAAGACGACATACGGGATGCCGTTCTTGATAATCTCTCCCGATGAATCACGTGTGCCTGACGACAACGTCGTCGTAATCGTTGATGAGCTCGACTTATTCACGGGTGTAGAATAGCTGTTCGCTGCTCTACTGGCTGCGTTCACATCAAAGGATGATGCATCCTTTTGCTTGACGACGAAGATGCGATAATTCGAGATATCGGATGTTGTTCCCGGCTGTTTAAAGCTGACTTCAACATCTCTTCCATCCCCATGGTTCGCAATATCTCGAATTTTAACTTCCGAGGCTGCAGCTACTGCAGGCTTGGCACTCATCGTAATCGGATCTTTAGCCGAGGACAGCACATAGGAGAAATCAGAAGCATCATTCCCCACGGTCAGCACATAGACCTTGTAAGCCGTGCCAGACTGTATCTTTTGACCCGCTGCATCCAGTGTGTTCTCTTTCAACGTCACACTAAGCTTGCCATTCGTTCTCGATACTGGGGTGTAGCTCGTATAAGATACATTTCTGGCTTCATTCAGATTAAAGCTTCCACTGTTTGAGGCTTTGACCAGTATGACCCGGTATTCATGCACCCCGTCTTCGTTCTGCGAAGGGGTAAACTCCACGCTGATATCTCTTGCATCCCCGTACTGTGTACCGACCCTGGTCGTTACAGTGGAAGAAGACAGATCATTGCTGCTCGTAATAATATCTACACGTTTGGCACTGGAGTTCCACAGCACTTCCTCACCAAGTGCCTCCGTCACGAAGCGGATGGGCACCATAGTGCTGCCTTTGATGATCGACGCCGGGACATCGAGTGTGACTCTGCTTCCACTGATCGTGGCATAGCTCGATCCGATCGTCATGGAGACCGTCTGGTCTCCTTTTGTCGCTGTAACTGTCTTCGTCTTATTGTTCCATATTACATTCGCATCCAGCCCTTCAAAGATCGAGCGCAGTGGAACGAGAACCCGATTGCCCTTCATTACAGGCGCTTGGGTAGACGGAAGTCTTTCATTATCGATATAAATTTGGATGGCAGTCGCCGCGTTTAACATACCTGGCGTATGACCAACGCCCGCGGATACCAGTGCAGCAATCACAACCGAGGATACCCATTTCTTCATCAACATTTCCTCCAGCTTCACATTGGATTAAAAAACATCAGATCCATTTGCAACTTATGCGGCTCATTTCACGTCAGCAATCTTATAACGCAGAATAGTGGGATAATGTTCCATATTTACAAGTCAGAAGAAAATTATTTTTTTGCGTGGGCCAAATGTTGGCTCGCTTGCTGAATCAGTAGAGACCATTGTGTGCAATTCGATCATTATTGTGCCACATCATTTCAACTAGAGCAGGTGGGCCTCGGGTAATTAGGGTAAATACTTTAGGTAACCCATGTATGTAAATCTATCCATCATTTTTAGGAGGTTATAATTATGAAGAACACGATACTTCGGCATAAGAACAACCGGAAATCCACCGTAAAATGGATGGCTGTGTTAAGCAGTGCAGCATTGCTGCTGCCTGCCGGATGGAGCCCCGCCTTCGCCCAAAATACCGCGCAAGCAAATACATCAGCACCTGCAGCTGCTGAGGCAGTTTCATCGGAGTCGTCCGTTATCCTGAACAAGTTTCGAGCTTTGCTTAAACAACCGAACGGTCTGCCGGAAGCTGCAACTTATCTGAATAAAAATATATCAAAAGCATCTCCCCATCATGCGACGCTTATGGTGCTCTATTTAGAAAATGCACGGATCAAAGCCATGCCGTCCATTGATAAGAAGTTGTACCCGCAGGACGTTCAAGAGGAGCTGCAGACCTTTTTCAAAGAAAACGACACCATGAACCAGCTGATCCAAAAGGCAAAAACTCAAAAAGTGAAAAACCTGCTGACACAGGCTAAAAATTACGGATACAAGGTCATTACCGCTGAAGGCATGTATTTCCTGACGATGGATTATTCTGCTTTTGAACGCTACAAGGAGGATGTCAAAGAGGATATTTCTGCTTACATCAGCATCCAGGCAGAGCTCTCTCGCAAACAGCTGGGTAAGGATGCCGCTCTTGCGATCGGATATCAGGAGCTTGTCAATCGCGCGTTACTGCTCGAAGGATTTGTTACCAGCTATCCGAACTCTAATCGCACACGGCAAATGGAAGATCAGTATGATTTGTACAGACACGTTATTTTTTACGGGATGAATAATACCCCTCTCTTCCAAGACAATGGAGCGATCAGACCCAATGCCAAAACAGCCTACACGTTCATTGCCGGTCTCCCGAATGAGAACAACAGTCAGCTGCACGAGCTGCTGAAGCAGTTCGTTAACGTACTGAAGGATCATCAGTTCAAGCAAACCTCTGAGGTAAAAGATTGGCTCGAGGAGCATGTCGGAACGAACGGATAGAATGCTAATGTGCAGCACAGGAAGCCCCGCTTACGATTGTAAGCGGGGCTCTATTTTTATCACCTAAAATATATCAGATCAAGAGATTAAAGAGATTAAGATCCTTGTTCAGCTCGGTATATTGAATATTTTTTCGATTCATACGCTCGATGAGCGGCTCGTAATCCTCGGTGTACATCAGCTCAATGCCGACCAGGGCCGGACCGTTCTCTTTGTCATTCTTCTTCGTATATTCAAACCGGGCGATATCATCATTTGGACCGAGCACATCCTCCAAAAATTCACGGAGTGCCCCCGCACGCTGCGGGAAGTTAATCATGAAATAATGCTTGAGCCCTTCATACATGAGCGAACGTTCCTTAATCTCTTGCATCCGGTCAATGTCATTATTGCCCCCACTGATGATGCAGACGACTTTTTTTCCTTGAATCTGATCCTTATACTGCGCTAGTGCAGCAACAGACAAGGAACCCGCCGGTTCAACCACAATGGCATTTTCGTTATACAATTCAAGAATGGTTGTACACGCCTTGCCCTCCGGCACCTTTAAGATATCATCCAGTGCGTTCTTGCAGATATCATAGGTGAGATCACCCACACGTTTAACCGCTGCACCATCCACAAATTTATCAATCTGCTGCAGGGTAACGACCTGCTTCTGATCAATGGCCTCCGTCATGGAAGCTGCGCCTAACGGCTCTACGCCAATGACCTTCGTTTCCGGATGAACGGTTTTGATATACGCACCTACACCTGCCGCGAGTCCACCACCGCCAATAGTCACAAACACATAATCCGCGGGGGTGTCCAGATCCTCCATGATCTCCATCCCAATCGTTCCATTGCCTGCAATAATCTTCGGCTGATCAAAAGGATGAATAAACGTAAGCTCCTGCTCCTTGCATACACGCATGGCCGCTTCATAGGAATCGTCATAAGTGTCGCCTGTAAGCACGACCTCCACATTGCTTCCTCCAAAACGTCTTACCTGCTTAACCTTCTGACTCGGTGTTGTGCTTGGCATAAAGATCTTGCCCTGAATTCCCAAGGCATTACATGAAAAAGCAACCCCTTGCGCATGGTTCCCAGCACTCGCGCATACAATCCCCCGTTCTCTCTCCTCCTGGGACAGACTCCGGATCATGTTGTAAGCACCACGGATTTTAAATGAACGAACGACTTGCAAATCTTCTCTCTTTAGATAAACTTCGCAATTGTATTTCGCAGATAACACAGCATCACGCTGGAGTGGTGTACGTACGATAACCTCTCTCAGCACATGGTGTGCTCTGACGATATCTTCCATTCCCACAACAGGGACATTTCCACTTTTTGATGTCTCTACTGGTTCCATTCTCTCCACACTCCGCTTGAATTTGGTACGCGCAAGGCATGTACTCGAATCCATTCCACAACTCATCAAACGATGGGTGATATGAAAAGAATTCTCTTACGCAGCATTTCTCTGTCTATGACTTAGCTATCAGCTATCATTTCTATGTATTGTACCACTTTCCTGCGCGGCATGCCCTCCTCATCTGTACTTATTTTTACCAGCGAATCGAACTCCAATCAGACCATATTTTTGGGGATCTTATTTTCAAGATACCGATAATCATGATAGCCTGACAGTATAGCAATAGAGAACAGGAGATGAACAGCCATGGTCAATGATACAGATCTTGCACATTTGAAACGCTGCATAGAGCTAGCAGGAACCGCTCTTGAAGCAGGTGACGAGCCCTTCGGTTCCGTCCTTGTATCCGCTGATGGCACCGTACTTGCCGAGGAACGTAACCATGTGGGAGGCGGTGACCCTACCCAGCATCCCGAATTTGCATTAGCACGCTGGGCTGCAGAGCACATGGACCCACTAGAACGAAGCCAAGCAACCGTATATACATCTGGCGAGCATTGTCCAATGTGTGCTGCTGCCCATGGATGGGTTGGCTTGGGACGGATCGTTTATGCAAGTTCCTCAGCTCAGCTGTCCATGTGGCTGAATGATATGGGCGCCCGCTCATCTCGGGTGCTGAGCCTCCCTATTCACGAAGTTATTCGTGATACCGTAGTAGATGGCCCTGTGCCGGAGCTAGCCGAGCAGGTCCGGAAGCTGCATCAGCAGTTACATGACCGCTAAAAAAAGAAAAAAGCCCGTATGCCCGGGACTGTACCCTGTCTCATAAACAAGGTATAGTCCCGCCCCATTCGTATGGAGCATACTGGCTTTTTTTATTGTGAGTTATCGCGTGAATTTCATTTACCCCATGCTTACCGTTACATTGACATTTCCTTTAATGGCTTTGGAGTACGGGCAATAATCATGAGCAAGCTCCACATACTTGCGAGCTGTCTCCTCATCCAAACCGTCGATTCGTACATCCAGCTCCACCTCAAGCTTAACACCGTTATCTGCCGGATCTGTTTTTAAATATACCGTTGCGGACACGGTGCTCTTCTCGATTTGTACATTGTTCTTCTTCAATTGAAACTCAAGTGCGGAGTTAAAGCAGGCACTGTATCCAGCCGCGAACAGCTGCTCAGGATTGGTAGCCGTTGTATCCTTGCCGCCTAGCTCCGGAGGTGCAGCAACCTCCAGCAAAAATACGTTATCCGGAGATTGCACAATGCCTTGACGCCCTCCTGTATTGATTACCGTTGTTTCATACAATGTTTTCATTTTCATGTTCTCCTTTTAATTTTAATTTTAGAATATAGCTGTTGTTATATTGTTATAAATTATATTGTTTGCAATTTAATTTTACTAAATTTTATTTTAGGTGTAAAGCATAAAAAAATTCATTTAGTAAATCCATCCCGTGCTTGAATGAAAAAGAACTAAAAATGACTGCCGAGAATTTCTCGACAGCCTAAAGATCCTTAAGGGATTAACTGGTCTTGCTTAATTGGTGATGAGAGTACGATCATGGTCGTTGAGTCACCATATTTTCCAAGCTCATTAATTGCACTCTCCAAGGTTAGTAAAGATTCGGTAACCAGTTTGACAAGAAAATTGTACTGATGTCCGCTGATTCGATGCAACTCAACGACATCGCGTGCTTCTTTACAGTAACTGACGAAGTTATCACATCCTTTAGTATAGAACAGAATGAATGCGGATATTTGCTTGTTGATCTTCTCTGGGGTAATGACTGCACGATAGTGATCAATAATTCCGTTCTCTTCCATGCGGCGTACTCGCTCCGTAACGGCAGGCTGTGATAAGGAGACGGCCTTTCCTAGATCCGTCATAGAGATGCGCCCTTCCTCCTGCAACCGCAGCAAGATTTGCTTGTCCAGATCGTCCATCAATCATACTCCTTTATATTCAAGGTATAATTCATCAAATGAAATGAATTTAAAGATTCGAACTCCATATTAACTTTAAAACTCTATAGTACCTAACATCGATATTATATAAAATTATTTATTATATCAATTGAAAGAAGAGGCGTGGATATGATAAATAACGAATTGTTACAGCCCGTTCGAATCGGGCCCTGGCAACTACAAACACGGATTGTAATGGCTCCAATGACGCGCTCATTTGCCAATGATGTTACGGGTACGGTTGGTGAGGATGTCATTGCTTACTATCAACGCCGAGCGGAAGACGGAATAGGCCTTATCATCACAGAAGGCATTATACCGACAATCCAAGGAAAAGGGACCTTTGGAGTACCTGGATTATATACAAGCGAGCAAGTGAGTGCTTGGCGCAAAGTCACGGAGGCAGTACATGAAAAAGGCGGCACCATTATAGCACAGCTATGGCATGTCGGCAGGCTGACCCATCCTGATTTAACAGGGGGCCGTCCACCCCTTGCCCCCTCTGCTCTGCGTGCTGAGGGGCTTGTACATCGGTTGCATAAACCTTACGCAATGCCTAAGGAAATGACGGATGAAGATATTCGTATGACCGTACATCACTTTAAACAGGCAGCTAATAATGCTATTCAAGCCGGATTTGACGGGGTCGAAATTCACGGAGCCCATGGCTATCTAATTGATCAATTTGCATCGGAATCCACAAATCGACGTACGGATGGTTATGGTGGTCACAGGACTCAGCGTCTGAGACTAATGAGAGAAATACTCTCTGCCATTGGTGAGGATATCGGTATGGAGCGTGTCGTTCTACGCTTCTCTGAATTAAAAGACGATCAGCCCAGCTTCCGATGGTTAGACCCTATCGCTGAGATCGAGTCATACATCGAGATGTTTCACGAGGTTGGTCTGCAAGTCATCCATCCATCTACAAACCATTTCTCCCAGCCGATATGGGAAGGTCTGACATTTCACGAGCTCGTGCGGAGTCGATGGGAAGGTTATATCATAGGAGTTGGCAATCTGACTCCCGATTCTGCTGTGACAGCCATCCGTTCAGGTGTCATCGATTTGGCTGCATTTGGCCGTCCCTTGCTGGCGAATAACGATTTTGTTAACCGCCTTAAGAAGGGATTGCCGCTCAATCCATATAATTCAGCAATCCATTTAGCACAATTGATCTAGAAGAGAGCATTTAGCACTTTTAATTCACTTTTAATGCACTTTTTTAAGCGACCCAGGTTAAACGATACACCACAGGTGTGTATTTTTCCGGTTACTTGAATAAGTGCTTTTTTGTGTTTATTTGCTTTTTCAAATGCTGGTGAACATCAGGTTATCTGCAAATAATCAGGATATTCAATCCATTTTTTAAAATTATTTACAATTATGTGGTCGTCCGATATAATAAGCAACAAGACTGTAAACGTTTACATTAAGTAATTAATAAGGAGATGACTGTTATGTTGGCAAAATTCAAGAAGATTCCAGCTCTCTTGGCATTATCCCTGATATTCTCCGTTATCACTCTCCTGATTCCGCCTTCCTCTACTGTCCTAGCGAGTTCAGGAGAAACGGCAAGTATTTCCGACATACTCAAATATCAGCAAGCCGATGGCGGATGGAAAAAGGATTACAGCACGACGAGCGGAGAATGGTCCAAATCTACGATTGATAATAAGGCAACTTATACCGAGATCAGAAGATTGGCCGCGGAATACCAGAAAACCAACAATGCTCAATATTCTGCTGCTGCGATCCGTGGAATCAACTTCTTGCTAAACATGCAATATGCGAATGGAGGCTGGCCGCAAATATACAACAGCTCCGGTTATCACAAGCACATTACATTTAATGACAACGCCATGATTAACGTTATGATTCTACTCGATGACGTCGCTAACAAAAAAGGCGATTTTTCCTTTGTGGACAGCACGTTAGCCAGCAGAGCCAGTAGTGCTGTATCCAAGGGAATCAACTTAATTTTGCAAATTCAGGTGTCTGTGAACGGTAAACTTACCGTTTGGGGACAACAGCATGATTCCTCAACACTAAAGCCGGCTGGAGCAAGATCCTATGAGGTTCCTTCTCTTAGCGCACAGGAAAGTGTGAACATCGTTAAGTTCCTCAAGACTAGAGCCTCTACTACGGCAATTGCAAATAGTATCAAGGCAGCGGAAGATTGGCTCAAAGCTGTAAAAATCACCGGTATCAAAGTAGTAAAGACTACGGATGATGTTGTGGTGGTTAGTGATCCGAGTGCGCCGGCCATTTGGGCTCGTTTCTATGAGATCAATACCAATAAACCGATCTTTGTCGGTCGAGACGGTATAGTGAAGTACAAGCTAAGTGATATTGAACAAGAACGAAGAGTTAATTATTCCTGGTATGGGAACTGGGCCAATAGCTTGGGCATCTATTAAGATGAAGCGGCTAATCCTCCAATGGCTGATGTGATAGGAATGAAATAACAAGCAGCTTCTTTTGCATGTCTATGGGTCATTATGGTTAAATAAGAGCATTGACCTGCAAAGGAGGAACGATCATGACTGTTAACTATGAACAAGACCTGCTGCCGATCGGTTCTGTAGTACGCATTAAGGAATGGAAGCAGAAGCTGATGATCTATGGCCGGCTGCAAAATGATACTGAGTCTCAGGGTACATGGGACTATGTGGCATGTTATTATCCACACGGCAATTTAACAGAAGACTCTAATGTCTTCTTTAACCACGAGGATATCAAGGATGTTATATTTAAAGGATTTGAGGATCATGAGGAAGTTGCTTTCCGTAAAATCCTTGCTGAAGCGATCAAGGAAGCCGAGTAAATACGTTCGGTTTTTGGCTGAATCACTCCGGTTGACTTCGTCAAAAGTCGTTCTTCATCCAAAAATCTCACTATGTGGGTGTAAAGAAGTAGCCCAGCTGTAATTTAGCTGGGCTTTCTTCAAAAATCCTTTTCAAATCTCTCTTCGAGTAACGAAATCACTTTTTTCATTATTTCAGTGCCTTGGCTGTATAGATCAGCTCGGTTTCACGGACGTTTGTTTTTCCTGCGGATTGGATCGCTCCGTATTGGTGCATGTTGGTTACAATGACAGGTGTAATCGTTTCGTAGCCTGCTTTTTCGATCTCTTCCCTGTCGAACTCCATCAGAAGATCACCCACGGATACCCTCGCCCCAGCTTGAACCTTCGGACTAAAGAATTGCCCTTTCAGCTTCACTGTATCAATACCGATATGAATCAGCATTTCCGCTCCGCTGTCACTCACAAGGCCAATCGCATGACCGCTCTTGGACAGTGAGAAGACCGTTCCGTTAATCGGAGAGACAACCCGGCCTTCGGATGGCTGAATGGCAAATCCTTGACCCATAATCTCTTCAGAGAACGCAGGGTCATTCACCGCACTCAGCGGTTTGACCTCACCTGTAATCGGGCTGTATACTTCCTGATCTTCTGTTTTTACTTCCTCCTCATTCACGGACACGGAAGCTGCAGCTCCTGCATCAGCTGTCACAGAAGTTTGTGAAGCATTGGCGCCCTGTGTATTCACTTCTTTAGCTTCCTGAGTCTCCACCGCGATCTCTTCATCAAATCCAAGAATATAAGTGAGGACTGCAGCTGCAGCCGAACCAATTAGAAGACCGATAACAGCATATACGAAAGTTTCACCCAGAATCATGGGAATACCGGACAAACCGGCAAGGCCGCCGACAACATAAGCTTTCGTATGGAACAAGCTCATGAAGGCACCGCCGATACCCGCCCCGATCAGGGCCGCGATAAACGGTTTCTTATACTTCATGTTGACCCCGTACATCGCGGGTTCCGTAATTCCCATGAAGGCCGTAACACTCGTCGACATTGCGAGTGATTTCGTTTGTTTGTTCTTGGACTTGAGCGATACGCCGAGCGCACTGCCAGCTTGGGCAAAGTTCGCTACCATCATCATCGGAATCAGGTAATCATAGCCCAATGTTGCGATCGAACCGATCATGATTGGTACAAGGGCATAGTGCATGCCTGTAATAATCAGCAGCGAGAAAGCTCCGCCAATAATAAGTCCTGCAAACAGTCCTGTGTTATCAAACAGCCAGGAGAAACCATCCGTCAAGCCATTACCGATAATAACACCCAGTGGACCAACGGCAATAAGCGTCACAGGTACAATGACGAGCAGCGTAACTGTAGGAACAACAATTAGCTTAAGTGATGCATGGGTAACCTTGTCTACGGCTTTCTCAACATAGGAGGCGAGCCACACCGCAATTAGGATCGGGATCACCGATGAAGAATAGGTGGCTGCCACAACAGGAAGTCCGGCAAAGGTTATACTTTCACCTGTTCCTAGCAAGGTGGTTATCGTCGGATGGAGTACAGAAGCCCCGATCGCTGCACCAATGTACATGTTGCTTCCCAGCTTGCGGGCAGTACTAATCCCCAAGATAATCGGCAGGAAGTAGAACGCTCCGTCTCCGATCGCCGACAGAATTTGATACGTCGAACTTGTCTCGGACATCCAGCCCAGTGTGACCAGGAGTGCGACAATCCCTTTGATCATCCCCGCTCCGGTAATCGCCGGAAGAATCGGGGTAAATACGCCGGAAATAAAATCAAACAAAGCACTCAGCGGATTTTTCTTCGTCTTTGTTTCGCTGGATGCATTCGTACCCGCATCGGGTGATTTGCTCATATTGCCGACTAGTGCGTTGTACACTTTAGGTACCTCATTACCAATGATAACCTGGAACTGACCCCCGTTGATCATAACACCCATGACACCCGGGGTATTTTGGAGTGTCTTCTTATCTGCCTTACTATTGTCATTCAGGTTAAAGCGAAGACGGGTCATACAATGCGTTACTTGATCGATATTTTCTTCGCCGCCGACCAGCTTCAATATATCTTTGGACAATTGTTGTTTATCCATGATGAATTGCTCCTTTTAGGAAATGTAATAAGTGAAAAGCTCGTATTGCACTTAGAATAGGAAAGAAAAAAACCTAAACACTGAAACCAAGACAAGATCAACTTATCTGTGATTCAACGTTTAGGTTTTGCCTGTACGACAGTAACAATCCCGTATTATTCGGTTGGCTGTTCGTTTCTGACGATCCGCTCAATATGAATGGTCAGATATAATATTTCTTCCTTTGATAATACCCGTCCATAAATTTTTCGGGTGTAATCGTTAATCTTCATGGCACAAGCGTAAGCATCAGGATATTGCTTGCTGACCAGGTCGTGAAGCGGGTTATCCTCTTCCTTCCCTTCAATCGCGGTCCCTGCTATGACCCGCTGTGCAAAGTATTTCAGATGCGTTAAGAACCGATAGTAACTGAGTGAATCTTCATCCAGCTCAATCACAAAGCTTCGTCTTACAATGTTTAGAATATCCTTGACGATATTCGTAATGCTGATCGTTTCCCTCATCTCGCCGTTCATCTGGGCATTTACAAGATGCATTGCGATGAATGCGCATTCGTCTTCCGGCAGGAGAACGCCGAGCGTTTCTTCAATAATATTCAGCGCCTTCAGACCAATTGCAAACTCCTTGCGGTACATCCGTTTGATCTCCCACAGCAGTGCGTTCCGCAGCTGCATGCCCTGCCGATGACGGTCTATGGCAAAATGAATATGATCCGTCAGCGAGATGTAGATGCTCTCATGAAGCTTCTCGCCAAGTACTGTTTCCGCATAACGGATAATCTCATCCGAGCATTCCACATATTCCGCAGGAATATCGGACAGAAGCGTTTTCAGTTTCTGTGATACTTCCTTGCTTTCAAGTGAGAATACCTTTTCAATAAGAGATTCATCAATCGAGTCTCCTGTGTGTTTCTTAAAGGCGATCCCCCGCCCCATAACAACCTGCTCATTACCACTTGAATCGATGACCGTCACAACATTGTTGTTCAGCACCTTCGCTATTTTCATCTGTTCACATCACCTTGTACTGGCAAAAAATTAAAGGCAAAACCAAAGCCGAGCATTGTTGCAGCCCCGCCTCTGGTTTTGCCTGATTTAACAGTAACAATCCAGTAATATATTAGCTATAGGCCTATCTTACCATATCAGCAGCCAAATGACAACGGTTTTATGAAAGCGTTTAACATTCCCGAAGGTGCCACTATTCGGTAATTACTTTTCGGCAGCCGGATCTGTAAGACTCGCTCCATTTGTACCAATAACTTCTTTATACCAATCAAATGATTTCTTCTTATACCGTTGGAGACTGCCTGTACCGTCATTGTTGCGGTCTACATAGATGAAGCCATAACGTTTCTTCATCTCGGCAGTAGATGCGCTCACCAGATCAATACATCCCCAGGAGGTGAAGCCCATGACCTCGACCCCATCCTCAATCGCTTTACCGACTTCAACAAGATGATCGTTCAAATACTGGATTCGATAATCGTCAATCACGGTCTTATTCCCCTGCTCGTCCGTAACAAGCTCATCAATAGCCCCAAGTCCATTCTCAACAATGAACAATGGCTTCTGATAACGGTCATAATATTTATTGAGTGTAACACGAAGACCTTGAGGATCAATCTGCCATCCCCATTCGCTTGCTTTCAGATAAGGGTTTTGCACACCTGCGAACAAATTGCCTTTACCTTCATTCCGCTTGTCCGGATCGGCTGTTTCGCAAATGCTCACATAATAACTGAAGGATATGAAATCCACCGTGTGCTTCAAAATTTCAGCATCGCCATCTTCAAACTGAATGCTGATATTGTTCTCCTTGAAATAACGATTGATATATTTAGGATAATAGCCACGGGCATGCACATCGGCGAACAGATCATTTCTTTGCTCTGCATGCATCGCTTTAACCACATCATCCGGGTTCGGCGTGAGCGGATAAGTCGGCATACTGAGCACCATGCAGCCGATTTTGGCCTCTGGCATCATCTCATGTCCGATCTTCACGGCTAAGGCACTGGCTACCAGCTCATGATGGATCGCCTGATACAAATCCTGCTTGGAGAGCTGCTCCTTTGGAGTAAAGATGCCTCCGCTCATAAATGGCTCCTCCAGAATAGAGTTGATCTCGTTAAAGGTCAGCCAGTATTTCACTTTTCCTTTGTAGCGGGCAAACAGTGTTCTAACATAGCGTTCATAGAATCCAATCATTTGGCGGTTAACCCAGCCGTTATATGTCTTGGACAGGTGCAGCGGCGTCTCATAATGAGAGATGGTGACCAGCGGCTCAATACCATACTTCAAGCACTCGTCAAACAAATCATCGTAGAACTGCAGCCCTTTTTCATTCGGCTCAAGCTCATCTCCTTGCGGGAAAATACGCGACCAGGCGATCGACGTACGGAATACCTTGAAGCCCATTTCAGCAAACAGCTTGATGTCCTCTTTGTATCGGTTATAAAAATCAATCCCTACGAGCTTCAAGTTATCTGAAGTCGGTTCTTCCGTTCTCGGCGCTGATATACCCTTTGGCAGCACGTCTTGAACAGACAGTCCCTTACCATCTTGATTATAGGCCCCTTCCAGCTGGTTGGCCGCTACAGCACCGCCCCATAGAAAGTCTTTCGGAAATGGAGTTGTCATATTAATTCAATCCTCTCTCGATTGTTATATCCTGCACAGAAGCCGGGCTGTTCATTCTATCACCCGAAATCTTCTTTAGAGCACTTCGCCGTTAGTAGCGATAACGTTCTTGAACCATTCAAAGGAATCCTTTTTCGAGCGTTCGAGTGTACCGTTGCCTGCATCATCCAGATCGACATAAATAAAGCCATAGCGCTTGGACATTTCAGATGTAGACATGCTGACCAGATCAATCGGCCCCCAGCTTGTGAAGCCCATCAGATCTACTCCATCCTTAATTGCTTCATTCATCTGCTCGATATGCTTTCTGAGGTAATCTATCCGGTACGTATCATGAATGGAGCCGTCCTCTTCGACCTTGTCATATGCGCCAAGTCCATTTTCCACGATAAAGAGCGGTTTATTGTAACGATCCCATAGATTGTTGAGTGTAACTCGAAGCCCAATTGGATCGATCTCCCAGCCCCAGTCGGAAGCCTCAAGATAAGGATTCTTCACGCCGCCAGCCAGATTGCCAGCTACCTCTTCCTCATCCGCAGATGCTGATTTCGTTACACTCATGTAATAGCTGAACGAAATAAAATCCACTGTATTGTTGATCAGAATTTCATCATCGCCCGGCTGGCGCTCGATAACCACGTTATTCTCTTCAAAGTATCGTGCCATGTAATTTGGATACTTACCACGAGCATGGACATCAGTAAAGAACAGGTTGATTTGATTTTCCTGCTGAGCCAGTCTTACATCCTCTGGATTGCAGGTCTTCGGATAGGTCTCCATACGAGCCAGCATGCAGCCTACTTGGGAGCCTGGAATAATCTCATGGGCCAGCTTCGTCACCAAGGCACTCGCCACAAACTGATGATGCAGCGCTTGGAAGGCCGTTTGGAGCTTGTTATCCACCTTGTCCACCAGAATACCGCCGCCCGTATATGGGCTGATCAGCATGACATTAATCTCGTTAAACGTCAGCCAGTATTTCACCTTATCTTTATAGCGCTTGAATACCGTTTCCGCATATCTCACATAATGGTCGATGACTTCACGTCCGGCCCATCCGTTATATTTTTGCGTCAGACCCAGCGGTGTTTCATAATGGGACAGCGTTACGAGCGGCTCAATGCCGTATTTATGCAGCTCATCAAACACCTCATCATAAAATTTCAGCCCTTCCTCGTTCGGTACTTCATCATAGCCGTTCGGGAAAATACGAGCCCAATGAATGGACATCCGGAATACCTTAAAGCCCATTTCAGCAAACAGAGCGATATCTTCTTTGAAACGGTGGTAGAAGTCGATGCCATGACGCTTTGGAAAACGCTCTTCAACCTCTCCAGCGAGGATCTGTTCGATACGGTCCGAAGTAATGTCCATGGCATGACCGCCTTTACGAAGCTCCTTAGGAACATGGGCAATCATGTCTGCGGTGGAGAGACCTTTGCCACCTAGGTTATAACCTCCTTCAAGCTGGTTCGCTGCGGTTGCTCCGCCCCATAAGAAATTTTCCGGAAATCCTTTTTTGGCTAATGTCATCATTAACAACCTCTCTTCTATGTGATATAAATATAGAAATTTCGAAATATAGATAAAAAATTCAATTTAGGACATGAATAGTACACAGGCTTGATTGTTTTCGTAGGCAGACTCCCGAATACGCCGGCTGTCATCCGAGGTCAGAAAACAAAAAAACCTAAACTCAAGGTAAAAGCACACTCCGCCAAGGAGCCTGTCATTTCACCATCAGTTTAGGTTTTGCCTGTCTTAAGCAGTAACAATCCATTAAACGATGCATCTAAAATATGTGGTTGTCATGTAATGTAAGCGTAACACAGTGCAAATATAAAATCAACTTGGTCACTGAGATGCCATCAATTGTTGCTGTGCCTATAGCTGTCATTATCTACTTTACTCCGAATGTATACTGACCAAGCTATCATTTAGATCATTATAAGAGCAAACAATCGTTTGTTTCAAGCCATAGGCACAGCTTAGGCATCAGACTATTAACAGCCCCTCCTTCAGGAGAGATTCCATAAGAATGAATCCGTCATTTCTCCTCAGGATCCTATTTGCTTCTCTTTCAGAGTTCTTGACATGACTCGGCTGACTGGGCTGGATCACAGCTCAAGTCCTCTTTGAGCACAAGGTAATAATGCCAAACATTGTCCTCCGGACCGTTTATTATTCTGCGGTATACCTTAGATGGAGGATAGATCTCATGAGGATAGTCTTCTCCGTTAATCACCTTGCTCACGACAAGAGCAATCGTATCCTCCGATACACTGCTTTGCTGCCATTCTCCCCCCAAGTGTTTGATGATCGTTTCTCCCAAATAACCGCCCCAAGCCTTGGACATCTGAATCTTCTCGTGTTCTGAAGGGCCCCTTCTAAATATCTTTCTCACACCTCGGGGCAATTCTTCATGATAGCGTTGTAATATCCCTTCCAGGCTCTTGATGCTATCTTCACTGTAATCAAGCTTCTGACCCAGCTTCTCAGCTAACTCAACAGCGTCTTCAGCATAAGCCTTCATCATGTCTGCTACGGTCGGCTTCATTTCGTCTCTTCATCCTCTGCCTTATAATATGTTCCAGCCTATTTCAATGCTTGACCACAGCTTGAAGATCGGCTATATCATTAGACGTTAGAGCGAATTAGAAGTTCTGTTATAATCTATAGTTTCTAATTACGGGGTTTCCAGAAGGTAAGCCCCTCCTGAACATGCTGCCCATACCAAGCCTTGAGCTCTGGCAGCGTCCGGACCCCATAATCCACGACGGCTTCATAGATTCGGACCGACCTAGTATCTGATTTGCTGCTCTTAAATTGTCCTGTGCTTGTGCAAAGACACTCATTGTAATCCCGTCTCCTCCAAAGAATCTAATCTATTCTAGATTTAAATCATCTGTTCCTCAAGCCGCCTAAGCCGTTCCTTCGTCTATGTATGTTATTCCTCGATCCGCTCTAGCTGCCGCCTTAAGTCCGCCTTGATAAGAAGGCACTGGCATCAGTTGATTAGCGTGATCCATATTAATCCAGGCGATTTCCCCTATCTCCTCGGGTGATGTGATTTGCAGTTCTCCTCCGATCACTTCACTTAGAAAAGTAAAGAACAGCACTTGCTCTCCGCGCTTTTCAATAATGCACTCACTTACCCCGACAAGCTCTCCTACTTGTATGAAAAGGCCTGTTTCTTCTCTTGCCTCTCTAACTGCAGCTTGCTCCAATGTTTCATTCGCTTCTACCGCCCCGCCGGGCAGTGACCAGCGTCCGTTATCCATGTTTTGAACCATGAGCACCTTAGAGCAGGTATCATCCATAATTAAGGAGTAGACTACATTCCTTCTTTGCATTTCTAATTCCTCTTCCTACAATTAAGATTGGAAATATAAACCTATTGTAGATCTAAACCATATCAGGAACAAGTGTTCTTTCCCAAAAGAATAAGACACCCTTCTCAATATTGAAGAAGAGTGCCGCTTAATATAAAAATGATAAATATGCAAACATACGATGATGATAGCTTTGTATTCGAGTTACGCAATTACAGCGTACCGAGCTCAGACCAAGGCATGCTAAACGATTGATTAGCCTGACCTTGGAAGATCATTGAATTGCTGTTTGGATCTGCCGTAATGTCCACGATGTATCTAGCCCCGATCTTATCCCAGCGCTTCACCAGATGTCCGCTTGGATCGAACGCCACGACTGCCATTCCTACCCGATTATCTATATAGCTCAGCGGCCAGTAGGTATAACCGTCCGATTTAATGATCGGATATATCGCATTCGGTTGAAGCGTATCTGGAGAAGCCAAGCATGTCGGCTTCAAATCCGATGGAATAGCAGGCAGTGTACTTTCAGGGGCTTTGGCTATCAAGAAGACCTTATGAGGCCCAGGAGATTCCGAAGGTACTTCGTCTTCTGCTGTCCATGATCCACGCTGGTGATCGAGCTGACTCAGCTCGGCAATGACGTTCTGCAGTGTCACAGCATCGGCCTGGGCCAGAGCCGGCTCCACTGTTTTTTGTACAATATTGCGCACAACTGCATCACTGATCTCAATATTGCTCTGCTGAAGAGAATCCAGAGCCCGCTGAATGCTCTTCATGGACTCCACCATGATACTGGCTTTATCGAGAGAGAGCTTCAATGAACCGCGCACTTGATCCATCTGATGTATACCATGCCGCAGCTTGCTTCTTAGGATGGCCCCTTCGATCGCATCAATGGCTAGCCCGATACCTACAACGACAACCGCCGCAATGACTCCAGCAATGAGTCCGCCTGCAAGTGTTCCGACAGCTATCTCGACGCCGAGGACAGAGCCAAGCACCGTTGCAGCCGTCTCCGCTGCCATGATGCCCGAATCGACCAACACGGCGGTTACTCCTGGAGCAAGATATTGCACGGTGATAAGAAAGCTCGCTACATCGACTAAAATATTGGTGATCCCTACAGCCGTATCGCCTGTCGAGACATCATGTGCCGCTCCGCTTGCCTGCAGGATATCAAAGCTCGTAACATCGGGGACAGCCAAGCCATGCTGTATATATAGATCTGCAATCTTGGCGTTAATATCCTGGCTCAGTATCGTAAATTCTGCATAGTTACTTTTCAATTGATTCAAGAAACTTTGTGTATCCGAAGATAGCTCAATGAGTCTCGCCTGCCGCTTATCATTGTCCGGAAAAAAGATCGACATTAATTCGTATCCTCATTTGTCCAGGATTTGCGGTCAGTGTCCAGTCCGCTCAGTTCAGCGTTGACTACATCAAGCGTAATAGCCTGTGCTTTTTGCACACTTGGCAGCACGTCTTTCGTAATCAGATTGGTGATGATCTGCTCATTCAGCTCGATGCCTGCACCCGTAATTGCATCCAGCGTCGTCTTCACGGATTGAATGGAGTTTTTCAGCTCTTTGGTCTGATCAAGTGACATTTTTGCCGTTTGTCTCATCGGGTAAATCTGATGCAGCCCTGTTCTTAATTTGTTTTTGGCAATGGAGCCTTCGATCGCATCGATACCCAGATCAATTCCAGCAACGGCAACGCCTCCGGCGATCCCCCCGAGGATGCTCCCTGCCAGGTCTCCCGCTGTAATCTCTACTTCTCTGTCGATGAGTGGTACCGTAAATTTGGTCAAGACCTTAGCGGCCGTTTCCTCTGTCATAAGCCCTGCTCTGACCAGCATCTTGGTAGCCGCTGGAGCTAGATATTTAACCGAACCGATAAACCCGGCTACATCGACAATGACCTCTGCAATCGCAACAACCGTCTCCTCCGTGTTAATATCCGTAGAAGGATCTGCCTGCTTGATGACATTAATCTGGCTGATATCCGGCTGCTTCAATCCGGCTTCCTGATACACACTTACGATTTGAGCATTGACTTGAGTACACAGAGCTTTAAAATCGTTATAATTCGCTGTTGCATCATATAAGAAATTTTCAGTGTCCGTAGCGAGTTCAATCAATCTTCTCTTTCTATTGTCGTTGTCTGGATAAAAAATTGGCATAACCTATCCCACCTTCTCATTATTTGAGTTTGAATCATTAGTCTGTTGCTGAGAAATACACATTAAGTACGTATCCATCTTGTGGTACTCGGCCAGTCCTCGCCCGCTCCCAGGAATATCTAAGGAGTTTACCTGGATGCCGACTTCCGGCTGAGCGAATCCAAGCTCACTAGCAGGAAGCTTTGGCACAATATCCGGCGCATTATAGATACGCCATGTACTGGGGACCAACTTCTCATAGGCGGACGTAAAAGTCCGATCTCCGACCATGGGAGAACCAAAGGTGTATACCTCTGTCTCCATCCCGCAAAAGGCGGCCGCATACGCCGTCAGTACAGTCAATGCTCCACCGAGGCTATGCCCCGCAACAGTCAGGCTGCTTGCTTGGAGATTCTGGGTATACTCTGTCATGAGCAGGGATTTGTCTCCTTCAAGCAGGTGAACCTTAAGGGAGCGGTACATTCTGGCGAATCCCTCTTCCACCTTGCCAACGCCTCCAGGTTCCGTGTAGGACAGCAGGAAGAATTCAAAATCATCAATCCACTCCAGCTCTGTCTCCGTTCCCCGATACACAATTCCCTTGCGGGAAGGGTCGGTCAAGGATTCCATAACGCAGCCAATCCATTCTTCGGAATGCGATTTGAACAGAGAAGGCTCAATTGAAATCCCGGCGATGATCTTCCAGTTCGGCAGTTCAATCTCGAGGAGTGCGTTCGCATCACTAACTGTTCGATCTGCACTGTAGACGGACTTGATGAAGCCTCCCCATCGCATTGCCTCGTCGTGGTTAAACACCGAGCTACACATATCCGGGATCTCCCAAATGAACCTCAATGCTCTGAATTACAATGGCAGGATTGGACTGAATGAACATCCGTATAATCTCCATCCTTTCTGATTTCGGATAACTTCTTGACATTTCATATCTTACAGACCCGCGTTAAATTTACGTTCAAGCCAATCTAAAGAATCGTTAAAGATACGCTAAAGATACATAAAAAAACACCGTCTATACATAGACGATGTTCTATAACTAATATGAAGTTGATCATCTTCACATCATTGGTGCTTGTTATTGATCCAGTGCATTCAGTTTGCAAATGAGATCTTCGAGCTGTTCCTCGGAAGAGTGATTTTACGAGAATCTTCAATAAGTGGACAGGAATAACCCCGCTTCTATACCGCAAAAAAACGGGGATACGCGAGTAGTCACAATGATCGTGACTGACTCCGTATTCCCCGCATTGCCAGGTTTAACATCATCATTTATGTGATTAATATTTTAAGCTTTGAATTGAACCTTGAACCAGGCAGCTGCGGCAATGACTTCATTACGGCTCAGCTGGTGACCGTTATTCTCCCAATGCATCTTCACGTTGGCACCGGCGCCGGTAAGGAGTTCTTCAAGCTCTTCCGATTCCTGCGGAGCGCACATCGGGTCGTTTTTTCCTGCGGCAATAAATACCGGAGCACCTGCCAAATCCGGAAGCACAGCGTCCCGAAGAGGTACCATGGGATGGTGAAGTATCGCCCCACGCAGCGAATCCGCGTAATGGAACAACAGGCTGCCTGCAATATTGGCACCGTTAGAGTAGCCGATGGCCACGATATTGCGGCGGTCAAAGCCGTACTGCTCTGCCGCTTCATCCAGGAATTCATGCAGCTCTCGTGTACGGAAGATCAGATCCTCTATATCAAATACCCCTTCAGCCAGACGGCGGAAAAATCGGGGCATTCCGTGTTCGCTTACGTTTCCTCTCACCCCAAGTACACTTGACTCTGGAGATACCAGCTCTGCAAGCGGAAGAAGATCGGTTTCTGTTCCTCCTGTGCCGTGGAGCAATAGGATCGTTGGTGCTGAGGGGTTGCTGCCTTCACGATAGATATGCTTCATATTCATACTTTAGTTCCTCCTTCAATATTACGGACAATGACGTCCGGCAAATTTGCTTCGATTGCTTCACGGTGAGGCTCATACCAGGATGGAAGCATGATCTTCTCACCCAGTTTATCAGGTGTTTCATCATTTGCGAACCCAGGAGGGTCTGTGGCGATCTCAAACAGGATGCCGCCCGGTTCTCTGAGATATACAGCGTTAAAATATTGACGGTCAATGATGCCTGTTGGATGAAGTCCAGCCTCTACGGCCATGTTCCGCCAAGCTTCATGTTCTTCGAAATCTTTGGCGCGCCATGCAATATGATGGACTGTTCCGGAGCCGCCGCGTCCAGGAGCCATTTTTACTTTGTTGATATCAATAATATTACCCAAATTTCCTGTTCCTTCGAAACGAACCCATCCTTCCTCTTCAGCTACTTTCGTCAGCCCAAGGAAATTTTCGAGCACCCGGATCGTTTGCTCCGGAGCCAGACTGTACAATACAGAACCGCCAAAGCCTTTGATCGCTTTATCTGACGGAACTCCATTGAAGGACCAGGTATTCAAATCCCCCGCCTCACGTTCAACGAGCTCAAGGACAAGTCCTGCGTTATCCAAAAACCGAATATAGCTCTCGCCAAAACGATGTTTCTCTTCAAAACGGATATCAAATGAGGTCAGTCTTTCCTTCCAAAAATCCATGCTGCCCGGTGGAATTGCATATACGGTTACTCCTGTTTGCCCGCCTCCGACAGCACCTTTACGTGCACCAGCCTGCGGGAAGAAGGTGATGATTGTACCCGGACTTCCTTTCTCATCTCCGAAGTAGAAGTGATATACTTCCGGTGCATCGAAGTTAATGGTCTTCTTCACCAGGCGAAGTCCGAGCACGCCGGCATAAAAATCGACATTGCGCTGAGCATCGCTCACAAAAGCGGTAATATGGTGAATTCCTGCGGTTTGTAACATGTTAATTTCCTCCACTCCATTATTGAATTTTGGTTTATACATTTCCAATCTATATCTGAGCTGCTAAGCTTTGTAAAACATTTCAAATTATAATATCTTAAATTTAAGATAATTTCTATGTCCTTATCATAAACCCTCCACAACGAATTTGCAAGAGGAGATTTTCTATTGTTTTCCAACACAAAAAAACGGCCTCTTTGTATGATGAACCATAATGAAGTTCTGCATACAAAAAAGCCGTTATGGTTTAGTTATTCCTGTGTTGAAACTTATACCAGTGCTTTGGCCGCAATATCGGTCCGCTGATGCTTTCCTTCGAAATCAATGCCTTCCGCTGCTGCATAGGCTACCGCTCTCGCTTCTTCAATAGTGGTACCCCGTCCGACAATACCCAGTACGCGTCCACCGTTGGTTACCCATTCTCCCGCCTCGTTCTTCGCCGTTCCCGCATGGAATACAAGCGCAGACTCCCCGCTTGATACCTCATCCAGTCCTGAAATAACAATTCCTTTAGGGTAAGAAGCCGGGTAGCCGCCCGATGCCTGGACGACACACACGGCAGCTTCTTCACTCCACTCGATGTCGATATCAGCCAGCGTTCCGTTGACGGCGGCCAGGAAGATCTCGAGCAGATCGGTCTTCAGCCTAGGGAGCACGACTTGCGTTTCCGGATCTCCAAAACGTGCATTGAACTCTATTGTCTTTGGTGTTCCATCGGGAGATATCATCAGCCCGGCAAACAGCACTCCACGGAATGGACGTCCTTCTTCTACCATTGCCTTTGCGGTAGGAATGACTATGGATTCTATGGCCTTGTCAATAATGGCTTGATCAATATGAGGAAGCGGAGAATAGGTTCCCATTCCGCCTGTATTCGGCCCTTTATCTCCATCATACACCGGCTTGTGATCCTGTGCTGCCGGCATGCAGCGAACCGTTTCTCCATCCACAAATGCAAGAATGGACATTTCCTGCCCTTCCAGAAACTCTTCAATAACGACTTGAGTACCGGCATCGCCAAATACCTTGTCCAGCATCATACTGCGCAGCGCCTCTTCGGCTTCTTCCATCGTATAAGCTACGGTTACCCCTTTGCCCGCAGCAAGTCCATCGGCCTTGATGACGATTGGAGCCGTGCGTGAGCGCAAATAAGCGAGCGCCTGTTCATAGTCACCAAACTTCTCGTAGGCTGCCGTAGGAATGCTGTATTTCCGGAGCAGATCCTTCATGAATGTTTTGCTGCCTTCGATTTCTGCCGCATTTTTGCGTGGGCCAAACACAGGAATGTCCTTCGCTTCGAATGCATCCACAATTCCGTCGGCCAACGGATCATCCGGTCCAACGACCACCAATCCGATTTCTTTTTCCAACGCAAAAGCGGTCAACTGCTCGAACTCGCTGACTGCAATCGGCACACACTCCGCAATCTGGCCGATTCCTGCATTTCCCGGTGCACAGTAGATCTTGCCAGCCTTTTCCGATTTCGACAAAGCCCATACGATCGCATGCTCGCGGCCGCCGCCGCCAATGACGAGAATATCCATAGGTTAGGTTCCTCCTTAATATCATCCTATAAAAAAGCTTCTATCTAGTGTAAAGCTGAGGACCGGCGACAAGTTATCGCTAAGCCCTCAGCTTCTTTTTCTGGGTAAAGATAAGGATCTGATCACGCTCCGCTTGTCCGTTCAAATCCCCTTTTTGATCTTTTGTGCAGATAACGCTCGAATCCTCTATTCAATTGTTTATCTATTGATTAGTGTTTGAAATGACGTACGCCCGTGAAGACCATGGCAATGCCATGCTCATTCGCAGCCTTGATGGATTCCTCGTCTTTGATCGATCCGCCAGGCTGGATGATGGCTGTAATGCCGTGTTTTGCAGCAAGTTCAACCGTATCGCCCATCGGGAAGAATGCATCAGATGCAAGCGCCGCCCCTTTGGCTTTGTCTCCCGCTTGCTCAAGCGCAATCTTGGCTGCACCGACGCGGTTCATCTGACCAGCGCCTACACCCACCGTCATATCATCGGCTGCAAGCACGATCGCATTGGATTTCACATGCTTAACAACTTTCCAGCCAAAGAGCAGCTGCTTCATTTCTTCGGCAGAAGGTGCACGATCCGTTACAACTTGAAGATCACCTTCATCGATGGAGTGAATGTCACTTTGCTGCACGACCATACCCCCGTCAATGGAAGTGACAACAAACTGGCTTGTACGCTCCTTCGCAGAGCCAAGCTCACCCATTTTCAGCAAGCGGATATTTTTCTTTTTGGTCAAGATTTCCAGTGCTTCCGGTGTAAAGTCCGGAGCAAGGACGATCTCAAGGAAAATTTCACTGAGCTTTACAGCTGTATCACTGTCAATTGTCCGGTTAGCTGCAACAATGCCGCCAAAGATCGAAGTTGGATCTGCATTGTAGGCTTTCATGTAGGCTTCATAGATATTCTCACCTGTACCTACGCCGCAAGGATTCATGTGCTTAACTGCGACTACAGTTGGAGCATCAAATTCCTTCACGATCTGCAGTGCTGCGTTCGCATCGTTGATATTGTTGTAGGACAGCTCTTTACCATGCAATTGCTCTGCAGTAGTGAGTGTCCCGTTCGGTGCAAGCGGTTTGCGGTAGAAGGCAGCCTGCTGATGCGGGTTCTCCCCATAGCGCAGATCCTGGATTTTTTCATAAGTCACGGTGTAGCGCTCTGGTAGTGGATCTCCGTTGACATTAGACAGATAATCAGAAATAAGGGCATCATAAGCCGCCGTATGACGGAAAACTTTTGCCGCAAGCTGTTTACGAGTTTCAAGAGTCGTATCACCGCTCTCACGAACTTCAGCAAGCACCTGCTCATAGTCGGCTGCATCGACAACCACACTGACAAAAGCATGGTTCTTGGCTGCAGAACGAAGCATAGTCGGACCACCGATGTCGATATTTTCGATCGCGTCCTCATAAGAAACGCCCGGCTTCGCAATGGTCTCTTGGAATGGATACAAATTAACGACAACGAGGTCAATGTAATCCAGACCCAGATCTTTCATTTGCTGCTGATGCTCAGCATTGTCTCTAACTGCCAGCAGTCCGCTGTGCACAGCAGGATGCAGTGTCTTGACGCGTCCATCCATAATTTCAGGAAAACCGGTTACGTCCGATATCCCGATCACAGGAACGCCTTCGTTCGACAGCAGGCTGCTTGTTCCTCCTGTCGAGATAATTTCCACACCCAAATTAGACAGCTCACGGCAAAAATCCACGATACCCGTTTTATCCGAAACGCTAACCAGCGCTCTTTTAATACCCACGATTAAGATCCTCCTCTTGTTCATCCCATTTTGGTGCTAAAAATTGTTGTTTTATTTCCCGAGAAATATCATATCTTGCAGCGAACAAATGAGTAATATCGCAAAATGTTACTTTTCCGAATCCTGCCTCTTACTTTCTGACATCATTCTCCGCAATCGTAACTTTGCGTCCATCCAGCGTGACAAGCCCTTTGGTGAACCAAGATACGACCTCTGGATACAGCTCACGTTCCAATTCATGAATCGAAGCAGCAAGTGTCTCTGTTGTATCCTCCGGTGAAACCGTAATGGCTCTCTGGGCTATAATAGCTCCTGTGTCCATTCCTCCGTCCACAAAGTGCACCGTAATCCCCGTCATCTTTACTCCGTAATCCAGAGCTTGTCCAATGGCATCCTTACCCGGAAACGCGGGCAGCAGGGAAGGATGAATGTTAATCAGCCTGCCTGCATAACGGTCAACGACAACAGAGGTTAAGAGCCGCATATAACCGGCAAGGACTACAAGATCAATCTCGCGCTCCTCCAGCTTGGCGACAATCTCCTGCTCGTAGGCTTCTCTTGAAGCATACTCTTTAGGCTTAAACACATGGCATTCAATTCCAGCGGCTTCCGCCTTCTCCACTACTGGAGCCTGTGGTCGATCACTGACTAACAGCTCAATCGTTGCATCCAGCTTACCGCTCGCTGCAGCATCCACCAATGCCTGAAAATTGCTGCCCTGTCCCGAAGCAAACACGGCAATGCGATAGCCAGGCATTAGACTTCCACTCCTGTAAAGGTCACGATTCCGCTGCCTTCGGTCACACGGCCGATGGTGTAAGCTTCCTCACCATTCGCACGAAGGACTGCGAGTGTGTTCTCCGCATCCGCTTCACTGACAACAAGGACAAGACCAATTCCCATATTGAAGGTTGTGAACATATCGCGATTAGAGATGCTGCCTTTGTCCTGCATCAGCTTGAAGATCGGCAGAACCGGCCAAGAGCCATGATCGATGTCCACGTTCACGCCTTCAGGAAGCATCCGCGGAATGTTCTCGATGAATCCACCGCCTGTAATATGCGCCATGCCTTTTACTTTCACTTCATCCAGAAGTGCGAGGACTGGCTTCACATATATCTTGGTCGGCGTAAGCAGCGTACCGCCCAGTGTTCCGCCAAGCTCTGCAATCTCATCCTGCAAGCTGTATCCCGACTGCTCCAGCAGCAATTTGCGAACCAGAGAGAAGCCGTTGCTGTGCACGCCGCTGGAAGCAAGACCGATCACCGTGTCGCCAGGTGCAATCGTGCTGCCGTTAATGATCTTCGTTTTGTCCACGACCCCTACCGTAAAGCCGGCAATATCGTATTCCCCTTCACTGTACATGCCTGGCATTTCGGCTGTTTCTCCGCCGATCAACGCAGCTCCAGCCTGATGACATCCCTCAGCAATACCGGCTACAATCGCTTCGATCTTGTCAGGTACGACCTTGTCACATGCCAGATAGTCGAGGAAGAACAATGGTTCTGCACCTTGTACGACAATGTCGTTCACACACATGGCCACTGCATCAATGCCGATCGTATCATGCTGATCCATCGCAAATGCAATCTTCAGCTTCGTTCCGACACCATCTGTGCCAGACACGAGTACGGGCTCATCGTATTTATCCTTGTTCAATCCGAACAAGGCACCGAATCCGCCAAGATCGGTCATAACTTCAGGGCGAAATGTACGTTTTACGTGTTTCTTCATTTTCTCAACCGCTTCGTTGCCTGCCGCGATATCGACGCCTGCATTTTTGTATGCTTCTGACAACTTGGTCACCGTCCCTCAAATATAAATTCACCCTCCTAAATCCTCCCTGACAGGGAGGACCCCAAAGAGGCCGCGGCCCCTCTGGACACCCGCAAAATGGATTCGCGGACCGGAGTTTGGTTGGATCCTGCTATGGTTACTGTGGTGCTGGGATTCGCTTTCGTCTTGCAGACACGCTCTACTGCTGATTGCGCTATGCGCGCAGGGGCTTCACCCGAGCTTACCCACTGTTTGCCTTCGGCAAATGTGTAGGGATCATGGTGAAGCTCTCTGGCACGCTGCGCGTGGCTGCTCCGCTGGGACCTCCTGCTGTTTGCCTTCGGCAAATGTGCCGGGTCCATTGCGATGCCCTTGGCGCTGCGCGCCTTGCTTCCCTTGAGCCTTCCCGCTGTCTGCCTTCGGCAGATGCGCTGGGGCTCGCGGGGAAGCTCTTTGACACGCTGCGCGTGGCTGCTCCGCTGGGACCTCCTGCTGTTTGCCTTCGGCAAATGTGCCGGGTCCACTGCGGTGCCTTTGGCGCTGCGCGCCTTGCTCCATCAGAGCCATCCCCTGTTTGCGTCGCAAATGTAGGGCGGCTCTTCATGGAGCAATGAATTCTGCGGCTTATTAACAGCCGCAGCCCGCCTTCGCGTCCTTGAAGTCCAGCGTCGTTGGGTAGTCATTATCGAAACAGGCAAGACATAGGCCGCCTTTATATTCATCCTGGTGGTTACCTTCTATAGAAGAGATCAAACCTTCGGGACTGAGGAATGACAGTGAATCTGCGTTAATCTCCCGGCAGATCTCCTCAATCGATTTGGAAGAAGCAATCAGCTCATCCCGGTTCGGGGTATCAATCCCGTAGAAGCATGGATTCTTGAACGGTGGTGATGTAATACGTACATGCACCTCAGTCGCTCCTGCATCCCGGAGCATGTTCACGATCCGGCGTGATGTCGTACCGCGCACGATGGAATCGTCAATCATGACAACCCGCTTGCCTTCTACGACCCGGCGCACCGCACTC
The DNA here is from genome assembly GCF_000732325.1 of Paenibacillus sp. TCA20. Classification (GTDB taxonomy): domain Bacteria; phylum Bacillota; class Bacilli; order Paenibacillales; family Paenibacillaceae; genus Paenibacillus; species Paenibacillus urinalis. The sequence continues at coordinate 17,488 of NZ_BBIW01000009.1, read as the reverse complement.
AGCTTCATCTTCACTCCCTGCTCACGCAGCTCCTGACTTGGCTGAATAAAGGTACGTCCCGTATATTTGTTCTTAATCATCCCCAGCTCATAGGGAATACCCGTCTGCTCAGCATAGCCTATTGCCGCGGAAATACTGGAATCGGGAACACCCGTTACGACATCCGCATCCACAAACGATTCAATCGCCAGCCGGCTGCCCATCCGCTTCCGTGCACCATGCTGATTGGCTCCATTCATATCACTGTCCGGACGCGCGAAGTAGATATATTCCATCGCACACAGCGCTTTCCGGTGCTTTTTCTCCTCGAAGCGGTCTTCATGCAGCCCATCGCTGTCAAGCACCAGCATTTCTCCTGGCTCAATGTCCCGGATCAGCTCAGCACCAATCGTCTCCAGTGCACAGGTTTCGGAAGCAAAAATATAGGCATCGCCGAGTTTGCCCATCGTCAGTGGACGCAGTCCATGAGCATCCGATGCAACGATCAGCCGATCGTTGGTCATGATCAGGAAAGCATAGCCTCCAACAATCCGGCGGAATGCATCTTTTGCCGCCTCAACCAAATCCTTAGGTGAACGAGCGATCAAGTGTGCAATAACCTCGGTATCACTCGTCGTTTGAAAAATGGAACCGCCTTGCTCCAGCTCCTTGCGAATCTCTGGCGCGTTCACGATATTTCCGTTCGTCGCAACCGCCAGATCGCCGTCACGATATTTAAATACGAGCGGCTGTGCATTCGTCAGCTTGCTGTCTCCGCTGGTTGAATAACGCACATGACCGATCGAAATATCTCCGGAGAGGGAAGCCATGAGATCCTTGGTAAACACCTCTTTGACAAGTCCCATTCCGCGGTGATAGTGAAATTCGCTGCCGTCACTGACACACATTCCGGCACTTTCCTCGCCGCGATGCTGCAGGGCATGCAGTCCGTAATAGGACAAGGAGGCCGCGTCAGGGTGTCTATACACCCCGAACACCCCGCACTCCTCTTTCAATTTATCAAACAGTCCCTCTTTGCCCGAACCCTCGTTGTAGTAATCGCCGGTCCAAAACTGCGGGGTCTTTACTTCATCAGACATGGAATAACATCCTCCCAGACCTGTTTCAGAACCGCTACCGGTTCGTCCACAGCTGATGTGCCGTTCAACTCCAATTTAAGATTGCTTCCTTTCACTTGTCCGATCACTTGAACCGGAACGCCGCTGTTTCTCACGAACGCTTCCAGTTCCTCTGCCTGTGCTTGGTCTGCCGTCAGTAGAATACGGGATTGGCTCTCGCTGAATAGAGCCACGTCTCCGCGAAGGTCTGTTGTAAAGCTCACGCTCGCACCAATACCGCCGCTGATACAGCTCTCGGCCAGTGCCACGCCAAGTCCGCCTTCAGACAAGTCATGCGCAGATTGTACGAGTCCTTTTTGAATAGCACCCAGTACCGCTTCCTGCAGCTTCTTCTCCACTTCAAGATCAAGCTGTGGAGGGCGTCCTTCCGTCAAGCCATGAACCGCATACTGGAACTCGCTGCCGCCAAGCTCAGCATGTGTATTCCCAAGAAGAAGAATGACATCTCCTTCTTTCTTGAAGCCTTGTGTCGTAATATGGTCTGTATCATGCACAAGTCCGACCATACCAACGACAGGCGTTGGGTAAATTGCACCTTTGGCATTTTCGTTATATAAGCTTACGTTACCCCCGATAACCGGCGTACCCAGTACCGTACATGCCTCAGCCATTCCGTCTACCGCTTTTTCCATCTGCCAGAAGATGTCCGGCTTCTCCGGCGAACCAAAGTTCAGGTTGTCTGTAATCGCCAGCGGCTCTGCCCCAGAGCAAACGATGTTACGGGCAGCTTCGCTGACCGCAATTTTGCCGCCTACTTCAGGATCCAGATATACATAACGGCCATTACAGTCTGTTGTCATTGCAAGACCTTTACGAGTGCCATGCACCGTTACTACCGCCGCATCCGATCCTGGACGAACGGCAGTGCTGGTCCGTACCATATAGTCATATTGGTCATACACCCAAGCTTTGCTGGATACGGTCGGAGAGGACAGCACTTTTTTCAAAGCTCCTGTCAGATCCGACACTTCTTCATAACGCAGGGTGTCGATTTTTTCATTTTCAATATAATAAGCAGGGACAGAGGATGGTTTGTTATATACCGGGCATTCGTCAACCAATGCCGTTACCGGCATGTCGCCAACGACTTCACCGTGATGGTACAGCTTCAGTCGTCCGTCATCCGTAACCTTGCCGACTTTTGCACAGATCACGCCCCAACGCTCAAAAATTTCACGTGCTTGTGCTTCGTCTTTAGGCTCTACGACGAACAGCATGCGTTCTTGAGATTCGGACAGCATCATCTCGTATGGTGTCATACCTTCTTCACGCTGAGGCACTTGATCCAGATACAGCTCCAGTCCATTTCCTGCCTTACTTGCCATTTCCGCACTGGAGCACGTAAGACCAGCAGCACCCATATCTTGAATACCGAGCACGATGCCAGTATCAATCAGCTCAAGACAAGCCTCCATTACCAGCTTCTCCATGAACGGGTCGCCGACCTGTACTGCTGTACGCTTGGATTCAGATTCCTCTGTCAGCTCCACCGAAGCAAAGGTTGCTCCGTGAATACCGTCACGTCCAGTTGGAGGTCCCACGTAAAACACCGGGTTACCTACCCCTTTAGCAACTCCACGCTGAATTTTGTCATGATCGATCAGACCCACGCACATCGCATTTACGAGCGGATTACCGTCATAGCTCTCGTCAAACATCACTTCTCCGCCTACCGTCGGAATGCCGATACAGTTACCGTAGCCCGCAATACCGGATACGACGTGCTCAAACAAATATTTCACACGATCACTTTCCAGCTTGCCGAAGCGCAAGGAGTTGAGGGATGCGATCGGTCTTGCACCCATGGAGAAAATGTCGCGGATAATTCCGCCAACTCCTGTTGCTGCACCTTGGAAAGGCTCAACCGCGGAAGGATGGTTATGACTCTCGATCTTGAATACAACCGCCTGGTTATCTCCAATGTCGACAATCCCTGCACCCTCACCCGGTCCCATCAGGACACGTTCGCCTGTCGTCGGGAAACGGCGCAGCAGCGGCTTGGAGTTCTTGTAAGCACAGTGCTCTGACCACATAACACTGAATACACCGATCTCCGTGTAGTTCGGCTGACGTCCCATGAAGGACACGATCAGGTCATATTCACTGTCAGATACGCCCATTTGCTGATAAAGTTTATGCTCGGCAATCTGTGCTGCGGTTGGTTCTTTAGCGGATACTTGCTGTGTCATGCTGATCCCTCCAGGAGTTCAAAATCGATGTAAACATGCGTTTGCCGTCTGTCGTTCCAAGCACTTCATTCACCGCACGTTCCGGGTGAGGCATCATGCCTACCACGTTGCCGCGCTCATTGCTTACGCCGGCGATGTTATTCAAGGAGCCGTTCGGATTGTTTTTATAAGTAAAGACGATTTGATTGTTTGTTTTAAGCTTCTCAAGCGTCTCTTCATCACAATAATAGTTGCCTTCCCCATGCGCGATCGGGATAATAATCTCTTCCCCAAGTTCATACTCGCTTGTAAATGGGGTGTTGTTGTTCTCCACTTGGAGTACGGAGTCATGGCACACAAACTTCATACCTGTATTGCGCAGCAATGCGCCAGGGAGAAGCCCTGCTTCCGTCAGGATTTGGAATCCGTTGCAGATCCCGATAATGTATTTACCTTGCTCTGCAGCCTTGGCTACTTCGTTCATCACTGGAGCAAATCTGGAGATTGCTCCGCATCTTAAATAGTCACCGTAAGAGAAGCCGCCGGGAACGATAATGCAGTCATAGGCAGATAGGTCTGTTGCCGTATGCCATACATAATCCACGGGCTGTCCAATCGTTTCTTCTACTGCCTTATAGCAGTCAATATCACAGTTGGATCCAGGAAACACGAGAACTGCAAATTTCATGAATTAAACCTCCAATTCAAAGCGGTAGTCTTCGACAACCGTATTTGCGAGCAGCTTTTCACACATGACCTTAACGCGTTCTTCTGCTTCATTACGATCACTTGTATCCAGTGTCAGCTCCAGATATTTGCCGATGCGTACCCCTTCCACTTCACTGAAGCCCATGGAATGGAGCGCGCCTTGTACGGCAACGCCTTGAGGGTCAAGTACACTTTGTTTAATCGTAACGTATACAGTAGCTTTTATCATGATCGGAAGTTCCTCCTAAGGAATGTTTTTAAGGTATGGACTATTAATGATGATAATGATTGCTAATATGAAGCTTTTATCTGCTAAGTTTCCATAACACGGATACGGGTACTTCCCCAGTTCCTATGTCTAAATTAACGGGTCAGCCTGTCCTTAATCTCTTTATAGCGTCGGCTTGTTTCCTCCACGACATGCTCAGGAAGCGGCTCCGGCTGGCTGTTCTTATCCCAATCCGTGGATGCCAGATAGGCTCTTACCGGCTCTTTATCCATGCTGTCGATTTCAATGTCCAGCGCATACTTCTCCTTGGCCCAGAACCGGGAGGCATCAGGGGTAAAGATCTCGTCTATCAAAATGACCTCGCCATCCACGATCCCGAACTCAAACTTGCAATCTGCCAAAATAATACCTCTTTGCTCGCAATAGTCTCTCGCAAACTCATACAGCTGCAGACTCTTCGCTTCAAGCTCAAGCGCAAGCTCCTCACCGACCGCCGATTTCATCTGCTCAATGGAGATATCCTCATCATGGCCGACATCGTTCTTGGCCGCCGGCGTGAAGATCGGCTTATCCAGCTTCGCATTTTTGCGTAGTCCTTCTGGAAGCTTAATTCCGTTAACTGTTCCAGAGGATTGATACTGTCTCCAGCCATTGCCGGTAATGTATCCGCGAACCACGCACTCGATATCAATACGCTCGGCTTTTTTCGTGACCATAATCCGATCCCTCAGCGCTTCTTTATCCAGCACGATATCGCCCAGTTCTTCTACATTGGTATGGACAACGTGGTTTGGCATCCATTCCTTCGTTTGGTCAAACCAGAAAGCACTAACTGTATTGAGTACATTGCCTTTCTCCGGAACAGCCGGCTCCAGCACATAATCAAATGCTGAAATCCGGTCTGTTACGACGATCAGGAAATGCTCACCCAAATCGTACAACTCTCTAACCTTGCCTTTGTATAACAGTGGTGCGTTAATGAGCTCTGCTGCGGTGGATAAAGCCATAACGTTAATCACTCCACGTTTTATTATTTTTTCAAGCCGTATCAGCCCTTCAGATACCTTGCTGGACTAGTTTAATCCCAATTTGTCAAAAATCGTATCCACATGCTTCAGATGCCATGCCGGATTAAAGGCGTCCTCGATCTCCTCTGTGCTGAGCACTTCCGTAATCGCCGGCGTCGCTTCCACGATGTCGCGGAATTGGCGCTGTGTCTCCCATGCTTCCATCGCACGAGGCTGAACTGTATCGTACGCTTCTTCACGGCTGAAGCCTTTATCAATCAGCTTCGTCATAATGCGTCCGGAGAACGGAACACCGAAAGTACGGGCCATGTTGCGCTTCATGTTCTCAGGGAACACCGTCAAGTTCTTGATGATGTTGCCAAAACGGTTCAGCATATAGTTCAGCAGCATCGTGGCATCCGGCAGAATGACGCGTTCAGCAGAGGAGTGCGAAATATCACGCTCATGCCACAGCGTTACATTCTCATAGGCTGTCAGCATATGTCCGCGAATGACACGGGACAAGCCGGAGATGTTCTCGCTGCCGATCGGATTGCGCTTGTGCGGCATAGCAGATGAGCCTTTTTGACCTTTAGCAAAAGCCTCTTCCACTTCACGGAATTCACTCTTCTGGAGTGCACGTACTTCGGTCGCGAATTTGTCCAAGGAAGTCGCGATCAGTGCAAGGGTTGCCATATATTCAGCATGGCGGTCACGCTGCAATGTTTGCGTTGAGATCGGAGCCGGCTTCGTGCCCAGCTTTTTACATACGAATTCCTCAACGAAAGGATCTATGTTCGCATAAGTTCCTACAGCACCTGAGATTTTGCCAAACTGGACATTGTCAGCAGCATGACGGAAGCGTTCCAGGTTGCGCTTCATCTCTTCATGCCATAGCGCCATTTTCAGACCAAAGGTGGTTGGCTCGGCATGTACACCATGTGTACGTCCCATCATTGGAGTGTGCTTGTATTCAATCGCTTTGTCTCTTAGGATCTGAATGAAGTTCAGAATGTCCTTCTCAAGAATTTCATTCGCCTGACGAAGCAGGTAACCGTTCGCTGTATCAACAACATCTGTAGAAGTCAGACCGTAATGCACCCATTTGCGTTCCTCTCCAAGACTTTCGGATACGGTACGTGTGAAGGCAATGACATCATGACGTGTCTCCTGCTCAATCTCGTAGATCCGGTCAATGTCAAAGCTTGCTTTCTCACGAAGAACAGCTGCATCCTCTTGTGGTATGACGCCCAGCTCAGCCCAAGCCTCGCATGCACAAATTTCCACTTCCAGCCAAGCCTTAAATTTATTCTCTTCCGTCCAAATCGCCCGCATTTCGGGTCTGCTATAACGTTCAATCATTTCTATTCGTTCCTCCATATATTGGTTTTGTCTATCCAATCCAGTGCATGCTGCACATCATGGCATAACAGGTTGATATGTCCCATCTTACGTCCAGTCTTGGCTTCGGCTTTGCCGTACAGGTGAAGCTTAGGTACAATGCCCAGTTCGTCTGCGTCTGAGTCCTTTTTGGCAAATCGATCAATTACGGCTTCAATATGTTCTCCCAGGACATTCACCATCACAACAGGGCTCAGCAGGCATGTATCTGCAAGCGGGAGGCCGCATATAGCTCTTACATGCTGCTCAAATTGTGATGTGCTGCACGCCTCCATCGTATAATGACCTGAGTTGTGTGGTCGAGGTGCCAGCTCGTTAACGTACAGCTGTCCATCTCTTGTCACAAACATCTCCACAGCCAGCAGCCCAACGGCTCCCATCGATTCGGCGATCTTAGCTGCGAGCTGCTGCGCTTCGAGCTGGAGCTCTGATGATACTCTCGCCGGTACAACGGAAGTGTGCAATATATTATTCACATGCACATTCTCAGCTGGGGGAAATGTCCGAATCTCTCCTTGGGGATTACGTGCAGCAATAACGGATATTTCGCAGTTAAAGGCTACAAACTGCTCTAATACGAGCTCTGTACCAAGGCTCGCCAGCTCCTCGTAAGCCTCAAGTGCCGCCTCTCTGTCACGAATCACCCGCTGGCCTTTGCCATCATAGCCTCCAGTTACCGTCTTAAGCACACAAGGAACGCCTAGCGCCTCAACCGCTGCGCTCATGTCCTCTGCACTCGTAATTTCCCGATATGGAGCAACCGGCACACCCGCCGCTTCAATGGCACGCTTCTCCCGAAGACGATGCTGAGTCGTATACAGCAGTCTGCTTCCTTGGGGGACATACGCTTCGTTCTCCAGCAAGGCCGCCACTTCGGCATCCACATTTTCAAACTCATAAGTGATTACATCGCACTCTTCTGCAAGCTGGCGTGCTGCATTCTGATCATCGTAACCTGCTACAATCTGCCGCGCGACTTGCCCGCAAGGTGAATTCTCGGTCGGCTCCAGTGTAATAAACCGGTATCCCATAGCTGTACCTGATAGTGTCATCATCCGTCCAAGCTGTCCGCCTCCAAGGATTCCAATCGTGGCTCCAGAAGGGAAGACCTTCGCGCTCTCGCTGATTAGCTTATTTATCATAACGTATCACTGCTTTCTAGTACTTCTTTACGGATTCGATCTCTGCGTTCCTGTGCTCTAACCGCAACCTCAGGTTCAAACGCCCCGATGATCTGTGCAGCGAGCAGCCCTGCATTGGTTGCTCCTGCTTTGCCGATGGCCACTGTAGCTACCGGAATACCGCCAGGCATTTGCACGATCGAGAGCAGAGAATCCAGACCATTCAGTGCCTTGGACTGAACAGGAACACCGATCACAGGAACCAAGGTTTTGGATGCGACCATTCCAGGCAAATGAGCGGCACCTCCTGCTCCTGCAATAATCACTTTGATTCCGCGGTCATACGCGCCCTCTGCGAATTCGAACATAAGATCCGGCGTACGGTGAGCAGAGACAACCTTCTTCTCATAAGCAATGTCCAGCTCGTCCAACACTTCACAGGCATGTCTCATCGTTTCCCAATCTGATGTACTCCCCATAATTACGGCAACTTGCACTGACATGATATCCACTCCCTCGAATTAGATCACAAGCACCTTCAATTTGACGAAAAAAAACCGAAATCCTCGAGTTTTGATGACACTATACGGATTCCGGACGATATGAAGATATCAGAGCTGCAGCCTTACGGGAGAGACAATTACCCACCATGGATGTGCTTCCACACAAGCCAAACCCTGCATCAGCGGCGGCTCATAACACTGATATCCTCGTAGTCCGAAAATTAACGGTTTTCGGGTAGAAACTTCCGGGCCGTATCCCCGGTACTATACGAGATCATTCTATATTTTGAACGAATCAATTACATAACTACGACTACGATCGGTATTAGAATAATTGATTCTTTGTTCTGCAGTTTTACTTATTTCTTTGATTTCCGAGTTTATTCTTTTTACCTTTAACAGTTTAACAATCCCCTACACCTCATGTCAACTTAAAGACGAACATTTTAATCTTTACCATATTTAATGTTCGGATATTTATTGAATTGAAACATAAATAAAACCAGCAGCTCCCATGAAGTACAGGAAAGATACTGGTTTTTTCGAATAAAATGCTCTGTTTCATCTTGTTTATTTCACTACGAGTACGGGAACGTCTGCTTCCTGAACTACACGATGGCTTACACTGCCCAGCACGAATTCACGTATCCCGCTGAGTCCTCTGCTGCCTATTACAATGAGATCCGTTTCGTTCTGTTTCACATACTCCAATATGACATCCACCGGAGAGCCTTGAATGAGTTCAACCCTAGCACCGATCTGCTCATTAACAAGACGTCTCTTAATCTTGTCTACGGTCTCTTCAGCAAGCTCATATACATCACTGTTTACCGACGGTGGGATTGGTGCCAGACCTTCGCCGATAAATACCCGCGGGAAATCATATACATGAACAATATGCAGCTGTGTATTGTCAGATAATTTGGCTAACTCCACTGCGCGCTCAAACGCTTTGTTCGCTAACTCTGATCCGTCGTATGCAAGTAGAATATTGGAAAAAGTCATCAGGAACGCCACCTTTCTGTATGTACTTCTATTTAACCGATTACGGATTTGTTTGAATCACAAGCTGTCTGTCAGCTTCACTAAGCGTTATAATAAACTCAGCTTAAAAAATAGCCATAAAGTATAGCATTAACGAAGAGAAGAACAGGTACGCCAATGGTAAAGCTGGCATGCCTTGTTTTGTGCCGCTTCCGGTACATTGCAATCAGTATGCCGAGGGAACCTCCGATCGCAGCAAGTAAAAACAACGTTTTTTCCGGAACCCGATCTCGTCTTTTTTGTGCTCTTCTCTTATCCTCTGACATCACAAGATAGGCTACCACATTTATAAAAACAAACCATAGAATGATGCCTGTCCGCATTGGCAATTCCCCTTTCTTTAGGGATCGCATTCCCCACTCCATTATAGCTTCTGAAGAAACAGAGTGACAATGAGCTCGGACAGGCTCCGATGTTGTTGGCTGAATATAGTGTATCTATATGGGCTTTATTCTATGCGTCAGTTATCCATAACTTCATACTGCGCCTAAAAGCATGCAAAAGAACCAGATTCAATATTGAATCTGGTTCTCATGCAGCCAGCTTATCACTGCGAATAACAGCTTACAGCTTAGGATTCCTGCTTAGGAATGCCGTTCAAGCTTGGCGGAGTGTGGGCGGCCTTGGCCGGACGAATGGTTCTGCTTTCCTCTAGCACACTAGACTTATTTTGCTGGTTTTTAATTTTCAGCGGTTTATGATAAGGCATGTGTCGCTCACCCCCTACGACATAGATTGTCATCTTCGGACGAGCATTATACGAATACTTCGTATTGCGCCGCACACTGCCCTATTTACCTTCTTTCTTTTCCATCGCTGCCTTCAGCAGATCACCAAGATTCGAGCCAATCGGCTCCTTTTTCTCGAACTGCTTAACAAGCTTCTGCTGCTCACGTTTATTAACCCGCTGCTTGTCCTTATCCAAGGTCTCCGTGATGCCGCATGGCAGACACTGCACATACATCCCTGCCTTGCCCTCTTTAAGCTCCATCTTCTTATGGCATTGCGGACAACGGCGGTTGGACAAACGTTTCTCTGCCGATCGCTTGTAGCTGCAATCCTCCGCAGGACACACGAGGAACTTGCCTCGCTTGGATTTCTTCTCGAGCAGTCTTGTACCACAATCTGGACAATGGCTGTTAGATACATTGTGCGGCTTGTATTCCGTGGTACTATTCTTGACACTGCGCACAAGTTCGTCCGCCATCTTCCGAATTCCGTTTAAGAATGGTTCAGGAGATCCCTGACCTTTGCCAATGCGCTCCAGCTCAGACTCCCATTTGGCAGTGAGCTCAGGTGTACGAAGCTGTGGTGCTGCCAGTTCAATCAGCTGTTTCCCTTTGCCAGTAGGGTGCATCACATTGCCCTGACGTTCAATCGTGTCACTGCTGACAAGCTTCTCGATAATATCAGCTCTGGTCGCAGGTGTACCCAGACCATGCTTCTCCATCTGAGCCAGTAAAGCTGCTTCATTATAGCGTTTAGGCGGCATTGTACGAGCTGACTTGATGATGCATCGCTGAATCTTGATGAGCTCCCCTTCGCGAAGCTCAGGCAGCTGCTGCCCACTTCCTCTTGAATCCGAGGAGTCATCATCAGAAGTCTCTTCATCCTCATCGCTGTAACCTTCTGCACCATATACTTCACGCCATCCGTGATTTTTAACCGTTGTTCCTTTTACAATAAAAGCTTCATTCTCTGCTTCAATCTTAACCTGAACCGCATCATATCGGGCTGGTGGATAGAACAGACTTATAAATCGTCTTACAATCAGATCGTAGAGCTTGCGCTCCTCCGCAGACAATTGATTGAGCAGAACCGTTTGCTCTGTAGGGATAATGGCATGGTGGTCACTCACTTTACTGTCATCCACCACACGCTTCGTGACCAGAAGCTTGGTCCGAAGCAGCGGTCTTGCTAATGAACTATACGGGCCTACCGCTACACTTTCCAGACGCTCCTTGAACGTCTCTGTCATATCTGAAGGTAAGTATCTGCTGTCTGTCCGTGGATAAGTGACCAGCTTATGCTGCTCGTACAATTTCTGCAGGAGATTAGAGGTTTGTTTCGCTGAGAAGCCATATCGCTTATTGGCATCTCTCTGCAGCTCGGTTAAGTCGTATGCCAGCGGATGGGTTTCAACCTTCTCGCTTTTTTTGACTTGAACGACCTTGCCGGAACGTCCTTCAAGCTTGCGCTTAAGCTCTTCTGTCCGAGCTTTATCAAAAATACGAGAGTCTCCCTGAGGCGCTCGCCACATTGCTTGGAAGCTGCCAAAATCAGCAGACAACGTGTCGTATTCCTCTGATCGGAAATTCATGATTTCCTTTTCCCGATTCATGATCATGCCAAGAGTCGGGGTTTGGACGCGTCCCGCAGACAGCTGGGCATTATATTTAACGGTAAGAGCGCGGGTGACATTGAGACCGATCATCCAGTCCGCCTCAGCACGGCAGCGTGCCGATTCATACAAACGATCAAACTGCTGACCCGGCTTCAAGTTTGCAAACCCTTCTTTGATGGCTTTGTCCGTCTGAGACGAGATCCATAAGCGTTTAAAAGGCTTCTTGAAATGCGCCATCTGCATAATCCAGCGGGCCAATAGCTCACCTTCACGAGCAGCATCAGTTGCAATGACGAGTTCCTTGATATCTTGTCGCTTCATGAGCTGCTGCACTGCTTTATATTGATGCTGGGTTTCTCTCAGCACCTTCAGCTTCGTCTGCTTCGGTAGAATCGGCAGGTCCGCAAGGTTCCAGGTTGCATATTTATGATCATAATCCTCAGGCTCAGCCAATCCGACCAGATGGCCCAAAGCCCAAGTCACTACATATTTAGGTCCTTCAAAATAGCTCTTATGCTTCTCTCTGCTTCCCATTACACGCGCAATCTCACGTGCGACGGAGGGCTTTTCTGCTAGAACAAGTACTTTCATGAGACTCTCCTTTCTATAACATCCTTCATTATATCATTCCTTTAAAGTGCCTGCGAAAGAAGAAGTCCTTACATACCAAGAACGTTCATTATGAACGATTGACACTACAAAATTCACAATACGGAGTAAGTAATAGAAAACCAAATAAAGTGAGAGCCCCACTCTCCTAACATGTTAGACAAACGCAGAAGTATACTCGAGAGAACTAACTAGATACTCATAATGTCAATTTAGTTTACATTGAAGCTGTGAGAATAGTCTTAAGACTCCTTGATCAATTTTATTTTCATAGAGATATTTATCTGAAATAAAGAGCAATTTGCAGAAAACAATTGATGTAATCGCTTTATTACATACCTGCTATGCTTGTAACAATTTATGACATTAAATAAGATCTAAGTGACACGAGTTAGGATATGCTATCGACTCTGAGCTCAAGATCAACCTACAAGGAGAGTGTTTATATGAATGTGAACCAGCCGTTACGCCGATGGAAAAAAAGTGGACAAGCCTTGCTTGCAGCTGCACTCCTAACCAGCTCCTTCCTGCTTCCTGCCTATACAGCATCAGCAGCAGACGGAACAACTTCAGGTGGTACATCCTCTGCCGAGCTCACCGGTAACAAGCCTGCAGACGCCGCCTATTTTTACGATCAAATGAAGCGGGCTGCAGAGACTGCGGGGGTTCCATTTACCTTGGAGAGACCCACCAGCACCGTGATATCAAGACAAAGCGCAGCCCAAACCATTCAGGAATGGCTCTCTCTGCCTGCAGCAGACCGTTCATTTAAAGATACCCCTCAAAACAGCTCCTATGCTGATGCGATTAGTGCTGTAGCTCAAGCTGAAATTATGACAGGCTACAGTAAAGACTCCTTCTTCCCAAGAACTCCGCTTACCGTTTCAGATGTCCAGCTTATCTATGAACGTGTCTTAGAATACATACAGCCTTTTGAAATCGAGGAAGCTACCATTTCAGATATGCAACAAGCGATGGAACAAGGAAAGCTGACCTCTGTCCAGCTTGTGCAAATGTATCTGGATCGGATTGAACAGTATGATGATCAAGGTCCTTCTCTAAATGCAGTACTCACAATAAACGATGATGCTCTTGATATTGCAGCTGAACTCGATAAGGAACGTACAAGTACAGGACCTCGCAGTCATCTTCATGGGATCCCGATTCTGGTCAAGGATAATTATGATACGAATGATATGCCAACCTCAGCAGGCTGCCTATGCCTCAAGGATTCTATTCCAGATGAAGATGCAGAGCAAATCGCCAGATTGAAAAAAGCCGGTGCAATCATCTTGGGCAAAACAAATCTGCATGAATTTGCCTTCGGCATCACAACATCCAGCTCACTCGGTGGACAGACCTTAAACCCTTATGCACTGGATCACTATCCCGGCGGTTCAAGCGGGGGGACGGGTGCTGCGATTGCCGCCAACTTTGCAGCTGCAGGCTTAGGCACAGATACCGGAGGCTCAATCCGTATCCCTTCCAGTTTTAATAGTCTTGTAGGGATTCGTCCAACGATTGGACTAGCAAGCCGTGACGGAATCATTCCGCTTGCACTCACACAGGATGTAGGCGGACCTATGGCGCGCACCGTCGAAGACGCTGCGATCATGCTGGATGCTATTGCAGGATATGACCCTGAGGATGTGAGCACCGCAGCAAGCGTCGGACGAATTCCAGAGAGCTATCTCGATCATTTGGACCCACAAGGCCTGCAAGGCGCTCGCATCGGTGTAGCTACTGAGCTTTTCTCCACCAGCAGTGATGCAGAACAAGAAACCTCCTCCATTATTTATAATGCGATTGATAAAATTGAAGGACTTGGCGCTACTGCTGTAGAGATCAAGCTCCCTAATTTGGCCGAACTCTCTAAGTATCCAAGTCTCAGCAGCTATGAGTTCAAATTCCAGCTTAATGACTACCTTAAAGGACTTGGTGAAGATGCTCCATACGCCACCTTGTCTGAGATCATTGCATCTGGCAATTATGATTTAGACCAAGAGCAATCGATGAAGTCCCGCGATGCCCGTGAAACATTGGAAACCGAGGAATACAAAGATATCGTGCTGAAGCGAACGAAGCTGGCCAAAGACTCTCTTCTACAAGTGATGGCAGACCATAACCTGGATGCCATTGTGTATCCTAGTACAGCTGCGGCTGCTGCGGTAATAGGTGAGCCTCAGAATGCCGGCGGTAATAACCGGCTTAGCGCATTCTCTGGATTCCCCGCTATCACGGTTCCAGCTGGTTTCACCAAGAACGGACTTCCTGTCGGGATTGAATTCCTTGGCAGAGCCTATGATGAAGGTAAACTCATCAAGCTCGCTTATAGCTACGAGCAGGGAACACAGCACCGTATAGCCCCTATGTTGTCTGAGTAGTTATGATATCGTTTATAGACACACAACGATTTCATAAGATGAGCACATGCCGACCCAGTCGGTATGTGCTCTTTTTTCAGGGAAAGGATTTAGATAGCCGAGCGGCAAGAAGTTTTATATAATAGAACTCACTGTAAATATTTTGAAAAGTAGTGGAACGCAGCTATGTTTAAGCCGTAAATAAATGCCATAATCCAGCTGCGCTACACAAATTAAAAATGAGGTGGGCTATGCTTTTTTGGCGTAAGGCTTTCGAGAAAATGTTTAAAATGAGCAATATAACGCTTATCTATTTTACACTATCCTTCTTCTTCATAAGCCCGATCATCATTCATATTCTGGAGCCTGAGAAATTCTCGACCTATATCAAAGGTCTCTGGTGGGTTATTGTTACGACCACAACGGTCGGTTATGGGGATTACTTCCCTGAGACCCTACCTGGAATGATTTTCGGTACGATCGTTATTTTTACAGGACTTTTTCTGATCGGGACGCTCGTTGCTAAAGTATCGGAACGATTTATTAAATGGATCAAGATGAAGGAGGAAGGAAAAATGGATTATAGAGGTGAGGATCATTATGTCATTATTGGCTGGTCTGACGATAAGATCAAAGACACCATTAAGGAAATGCTGAACAGCGACAGCGTTCATAACATCGTACTTATCGCTGATCTTCCTTCGAGCCCCATAGATCATAGTCAAATTCATTACATTCAAGGCGAGCCGACAGAATACGAGACACTTGATCGTGCAAATGTGGCCAAATCAAAAGCCGTTATTATCTTTTCTCCTCAAGGAGTACCGGCCAAATATGCAGATGGACAGACACTGCTGATTGCCACAACAATTGAAAGCTACGGCGAGAAAGTGAACCGCCATATATACACCATAGCAGAGATTCTTAAGGAGAATCACCTTATGAACTTTAAGCATGCGAAGGTAGACGAGCTCATCCTTTCACAGCAGTCTATCTCCTATCTGATCGCCCATGCAAGTGTACATAAAGGTTCTTCCAAGCTTTTTATGAATCTGCTCAGCACAGAGAGTGGCGAGAAAATATATGTTATTAACAAAAAGAAAGAATGGATAACTTACAATGACGCGTTCGAGGAAATAAAAGCAATGGGTGCCTTATTGATTGCTGATCACGATGATACTAGTATCATAAGAAGGCCTAATACTATCATTCCAGAACAAGCTAAGTTATTTATTATCGCGGATGAAAATACATTCCAAAAGATAAGCGAGGGATATGTCATAAATTCATAATAGATTTTAATCATGCCAATTCATCGCAGGTCTCTTGATACTCAAATCCATTATGTAAAAGGAATGAGGACAAGCTCCCCATTCCTTATTGTTTTAGTCCCTATCCGGTACGGTCCAGCGCATAATCACTCCTGCATACGTTAGGCCACCACCAAATCCAAACAGCAGCATCTTATCATTATATTTCAGACGCCCGTCATCAAGTCCGAGCTGAATTGCCAAGGGGATCGAGGCAGCCGAGGTATTTCCTCTATACTCTACACTAGTCAATGTACGCTCAATAGGAATCGGGCCTTTCACACAAATGGATTCAATCATTCTTAAATTCGCGCTGTGCGGTACAAACCAATCGATATCTTCCGGCTGCAGCCCTGATTCCTTAATCAGTTGATTAGATGCCTCAGGCACATGGCGTACTGCCCATTTGTAGACCTCCCGTCCGTTCTGAACAAGAAATGAGTCCTTCTCAATATTCAGTCCATCAATCTCTGTAGCAAATGTTCTTCTATATAAATGACCTCCACCACTGCCATGAGTGCCGGATACCGTAGATATAAATCCTGGATGCTCCGCATCTCTTTCGATCAACACAACTCCGGCCCCATCCCCAAAGAGGATGCAGGTAGATCGGTCTGTATAATCTGTGATTTTGGAAAGAGTCTCAGCACCAACAACAAGCACTTTCTTGTGAATACCACTGGATACCATTCCATCTGCCAACTGCAATCCGTAAACAAATCCCGCACAAGCTGATCCTAGATCAATAGCACCTGCTTGTTTAATATTAAAATGCTGTTGAATTCGGGAAGCGACGTTCGGAAAAGTATACTCCGCTGTACTAGTGGCCACCAGAATCATATCTACATCGGTTACATCAACAGCGTAGCGTTTAATCATGTCTGCAACTGCTTTATAGCTCAGATCAGATACAAACTCGTTCTCAGCAGCTATTCTTCGTTCTCGCATGCCTGTACGCTGTACGATCCACTCATCATTCGTATCTACCATTTTTTCGAGATCTTCGTTAGATAATATTTTCTGCGGTACATAAGTACCTATTGCCGTAATTTTCGCATTTGACTGATACATCCTGTTCACCTTCCTTACAGTTAGTATCACCATTATAACACTTGGTACTAGTACTTGGTACTAAATTATTCGATATTTTATGTTTAAGCTCTCGAGCAAAAAAAAGACACTATCGAATTTCATCGATAGTGTCTTATGTGTGCTTGGCGACGTCCTACTCTCCCAGGACCCTGCGGTCCAAGTACCATCGGCGCTGGAGGGCTTAACGGTCGTGTTCGGGATGGGTACGTGTGGAACCCCTCCGCTATCGCCACCAAACAGGATTTTTCGAAGCTTTCGCTTCTTGAAAAATCACTATAACAAGGATTTACTCCCTGAAAACTAGATACGAAACAATGTGCGATTTAGTGCTTCCCCGTTGTTCTCGGGGTTCTGTGCTTATGCTTCCGAAGCAAGTTTTCTTCGAAAACTCTTAGGATAAGCCCTCGACCGATTAGTACTGGTCAGCTCCATGCATTGCTGCACTTCCACCCCCAGCCTATCTACCTCGTA
>NZ_BBIW01000010.1 GCF_000732325.1 Paenibacillus sp. TCA20 | reverse complement strand
ATATATATATATTTTAACGTAAGAGTTAATCACAAAATCTGTGGATATCTTTTTAATAAAAAAAGCAGAAGGATGTCTCCCTCTGCTCTCTTTTTATAAGAATTTTTCTGCTGTAGTAACACAAATGATTGCGTCATCATTGTTCGTCAAAGCTCTGAAGATGTTCAGTATTTGTTTCGAGTGGTGAAAATCAATCCATTCTGCTGCGAATGGAACCGGAGCAAGTACAATTAATTTGTTGTCTTCAAAGAAACCAAAAGTTTCTTTGAACCACGTCCCAAATGTTACGGCACTTATAGATCGCTTCAGAAAATCTTCTATCTCGCTCCATACTCGTATGTCTTCAGGGGTTCGATTTAGAAGTAGCTCTTCGCGCTTTTTATTGATTCGTACTTCCAGCGGTGCGGTAATTTCAATTGTCCCAGGAGTTCTAGATCTCCCTTTTTCATGCAGCTTCTTGATCTCATCTTCATGGTCATTATTCTCAGGAAGCATAATGTCGTTCGATTCAAAAAGTTTTTCCATGAAACGATTGTGCTGAAGAAGTAGCCAATCCGGCAGCTGCTTCAGCTCCACTTCGCTCAGAAAAGGAACAGTCTGCCTTACCTTCACTCGAGTACTATCGTTCATGCCTTTTTTCTTTTTGCTTTCTGCCCAAAAGCGCATAACAAAACCGTAGTCTTCAAGCTTATTTAAGTATTTAATCAGGGTAACGCGACTGATCCCCATCATCTCTGCCATATGCTCTTGAGACATATGCGGGATTGATTCATTGAACGAAAGGCTCAGATAATTTATGTAGGTCATGGTTGCTTCTGGCCCAAGAAAGTATTGCCAAAATTTGA
This sequence comes from Paenibacillus sp. TCA20, assembly GCF_000732325.1. Lineage (GTDB taxonomy): Bacteria > Bacillota > Bacilli > Paenibacillales > Paenibacillaceae > Paenibacillus > Paenibacillus urinalis. Next base: position 205,462 of record NZ_BBIW01000010.1, on the reverse strand, counting down.
TTAAGTAGTTATGAACGGTGGTTTTGTTGCCTGGTGTGTAGGGCAGTGAAAGACCCAAGTTCTCGAGCGAATAACTAGTGACATCTTTTTCGGTGTAATAGATCTTCCTCGTCTCTTCGACCATTTCTTCAATATTCTCCCCGTTAACTTTTCTTATTCGTTGCACCTTATTACCCGTCTTTTCATAACGGAAATAATGTATGTTATTCGTGCTGTCGCCCATCTTCAAAGACCTCCTCAAGTAATTGACAGGAATAGGAGGCTCCGATATACTAGACCTAACGTAAAAATCATATTCCTCTATATCTCTCTGATGATTCTCTCAATTTTCAAGGAGCCATGACACTAAAGTCTAGGTATAGCAGGAACCTTTAAGCCACCTGACCACGGGTGGCTTTTTCCTTTTATTGATATTAACATACATTCTTAGACTTTGGAAACTCCCCCAGTACTTTTATCACCAAGGTATGATTTGACAACGACTTGACACTAAAAGTTTGGTATAATATACTAAACCCAACAAATGGATGTTGGGTGGTCATTATGAAATATGTCAAAGGCTTAGACGAAAAATACTACGGAGAGATGATCGTAGAGATCGACCAAAAGTTCCAGGCGCTCCATGCAAAATTGAATCTGTATTGCCCTGGGCTGCATTTAATGCCCACGCCGGTTACTGTAGAGGGTGTTCAATATCCTTATCCTCTTGCAGCACAAATACGAGAGATCTATCTCTATATGATCGGTCAAAGAGAAATGCCGCAAGACATAGTAAGCATGCTAGAAAGTATCTGCTCTCTAATTTGGGAGAACAACTTTCTGAATGAAACATTCTTTACTATCGACTGGCTAAAGTGGGAAAAAACCTTGATCGGAAGGTTTGTAAGATGCACCTACATAAGAATTACACTAGATGCTGGCGAACCGATCACAGCAAAACAATTGGCGCTTATGACTGGCCTTACACCGGCTGGTATAGTAAAAGCCATAAATACCAAGAGGCTTCATGGGCGGAAGATCAAGAGCGAATGGTCTATTCCAGCGGAAGATGCCACCACTTTTATTTGGAAGCACGTCAATACATCAAGATAGGGGATTGAGCTGCATGTACATTGTAACCTGGGTTGAAAATGATCAAGTCCAAGATAGAGGATTCAAAACTCCTTCAGAGCGAGATACTTTTATTAGCAATCTTAAAGAAGAAGGCATTGAATCTGATTGGTACTCTGACGAAGAAGCCAAGGAGGAAAATCGTTAATGAATGATATGGTAGTTCAAATGGAGATTGCTGACTTAACCGATCACACAGATTTGCAAAAGCAAATCATCATTGAACGACTACAGACTGACACGAATTTGCGAGACGATCAGTACAATGTAATAGGAAGAATAATTCTGCCTTATCTTGATGGTGACAAGTTAAAGGCTACCGTAAAAGTGCACTCATCTTCTATTATCACTAGGTCAATAGCAGAGGCTTGCAAAAATATATCATCTGAAATACGAAATATGAAATTTAATCTGCACTAAAAAAACCTGCCAACACGGCAGGCTTTTTTATAGGGAAAATAAGTCAAAGAGAGAAAAATCAAGGAGCAGGAAAAAAGGTCATTTGTTCCTATAGCTAGTATATAATGAAATGTAATGCATTACAATACATATAATTATTTCAGTGTATGAAAAATTCATAATAGAAAGACATCCAATGTTAAAAGAAGCAATCATGCCACATTCTACCTCTCGGCGTCAAACCTTTTTTAGCTGCCCCTCTCCCTTTGCCGCCTATCGGCGGAAGAAAAAAACCACCATTGCTGGTGGCTTAGTATTATAGGATGTCCTCGTCTTTAAGTCTTGCGATGACTTCCTTCTTAATTTCTTCATGAACATCCTCGATCGGCGCATTTCCATCTATAATTGGATGATCTTTTCTTCTGAAGATTCGATAGGCAAAGCTAACTTGATGAAGCAAATTAAGATCAGATTCATAACGATCATTAACACCGCCATTATGCTTTCCTTTTCGCTCCATGCTGAGCTCTGGTGGAATTTCAATAACAATATCCATATCTGGCTTACGTAAAAGCTCCTGAAGCTTTTCGCACCAATCATATGGCATTTCATTCACTATGCCATAAACAAATTGACTTAGAGTATAGCGATCTAGGATTAGTACATCTACACCGGCAGCTTCTAGTTCATTGAAGTATTCTTGTTGAGCATGCTTATCGGCTGCCATGATCAGCTCGATAGTAGCTTGGCTAACAGGGTATTCCTTACGAAGCCATTTTGCGATGAGCTCTCCGGTTGGCGTATCATACCGATGAAACTCACTCTGCTCTACCTTGAGACCTTTCTCCCGCAATGCTTCAGTAAGCAGCTTTGCTTGAGTGGCTTTCCCACTCTTATCAAGTCCCTCAAGGGCTATGATGAACATTTTCTTCATATCACTCTACCCTTTCATCTCTTCTGTCTTTTCTATAACGAGCTGCAGTATTTCTGCCTGGACAGCGAGTGCAGCATTCATCATTTCCCTAATGTTTAATTCTTTGTCTTCTGATATCTTACGGATCTCTTCGAACATCAAGTCAGCTGCTTCAGCTGAGTTTTCCTTTTCTTTGTCCGTAAGCATGCTTTGCAGGATTCCTAGAAACCCTTTCGATTGGTTAAGAAACTCTTCCATGTTTTTCTTTCCTCCGTTAACTCATCCATGTCTTCATTCAGATCGGCAATATCTACCAAGATGCAATATAAGGCAAAACCGAAAGCCCACATCGGATCGATGAAGTGGTAAACGGCAATAAATATGCCAACCATGATTAAAATTCGAATGCGATTGATCAACGTTTTGCTAATCTCCATACTGATAACTCCTTCTTCAGCGGCTGGGCAGATGACAGCAACCTCTCTCAGAGGTTACTTTCTATTTTTCTTTCTTGATGCTTTAGCATGAGCAGACTGCTTCTTGCTCTTATCTTTTTTCTTCTTCTCAGCTGCACGACGATTCTCAACATCTTCAATGCCATTAAACTTGCGCCATGCTTTTGCAATTGATCGCCTTTCTTCCCTGGTCTCGGCAACCAACATTTCATCGATTTCCTTTGGATAGCCCCATTCGTTATATTCGTCCTGAGTATTTTCCGGCTCACCAAAGGCAAAACGTGTAAGCTCCCTTGAATCGCGTGTATCCATCCCCTGTATCTCCCCCTGTGCTAATTTGGCCTATGGAATCGAAGAATCTTCTCCGTGCTCCAGTCTTCAAACAGATCCACCCCTGCTTCACCAAGGGTCAATGAAAGGTCGATCAATGCATCGAGGTCATCCTCCGATCGGTGATGTTTAATCTGGTTCCAAGAGAAGCTATCAGATATTCCATCATCAAATCGGACGAGATATCTCATCTTCTCATTTGAAGCTTCATAGATCGTACCGATCATCCCTTCAAGTGGATGCAATGGACAAACGACAGCAGCAATGTCCCTAGGCTCGTAATGAACAAAGTCCTTCTTCATCAGGCTCACCTCACAGTGTCCTGCTACTTTCTTTTTAGGCTGCCTTTCTTCTTCCCTGGAATAAGGATAGCCGTGCCGGTGGTCATAGCCATGCTATTCACCAAAAACAAATTTAACTTGTGATATAGATTGGCTCCACTGAGCAATCATGCCGATCGCAGCTGCAACATCTCTGGAAGGCGCATAAGCCACACCATTTTCAACAATCGTATTATCAAGTACGACTTCGTTTATTGATGCTTTCTTTGTTTTGTTATCAAATCCAACAGACTTACCGGCAACAATAGATACAGCTTTCACCGGAACATATGAAGTGCCTTTGTTAATAAATCCAGGTGTTGAGAGAGGTCGAAGAGACCCATTTTCTTTTTCTACTACAACAGTTGCTGGTGGGTATTTAGATGCCTCTTCTTCTTTCTTAGAAGTAGAGATACCACCTACTGCCGTATTCTCAATAAATGTAACACCAAGATATTCGCATATAGCTTGGGCTACTTCTTTACCGGTTTCGCGTCGGTAGTTATCATCAATGAGCAACTTTGCTTCTTCGAGGTTATCCATGAAGCCGCATTCGATTAGGACGGAAGCCATATGCTCGTGAGTCTCACGAAGAACTTGATAGCTGTTCGATTTAACGCCACGACTGGATTGTTTCGTTCCCATCAACAGATGCTTTTGCATGATATTTGCAAGCTTGATGCTGTCAGATCCAGCGCCTGTTTGATAATAAGTCTCTACCCCTTTAGCGCTATTCCATTTGCCATTATTAGCATTAGCATGAACGCTTACGAATACATCTGCTTTAGCATTGCGTGCAATCCAAGAACGTGTAGCCAGCGGAACATCGCCATCACCTGCAGCTGACTCAATAACTTTGATACCACAGCGCTCCAGATGATCCTTTGCATACTTCACAACAGCGCGATTAAATTCGTTCTCATGCATGAAGTTGCCCGTTTCGCTCTTCATCCCGCTTCCTGCAGGGAAGATCGGTGTGCGCTTGCCAATTGTCTGCATACCGTGGCCATCATCTAGGACAACCACATATTGTTTCAAGGCAGCTGCAATAAATTCGCTTTTGCTCAACATTGAGCCTCACTCCTTTTTAGTTATAATGTAATGCATTACATTTTTGATTATACTACTTATTTATCATAAATTCGACATGTCATTATACTTTTGTCTCAATATGAACTGCCTCAAGGTCGGTATAAATGGATCCATCAAAGACGAGCGTGCCAACAATGATTCCTCTTATGAAATGCTGCTTAGTAAGTATTTCAATGGAGGTTCTATCTTGCCACTCTATAAATTTTCTCATATCTTTTAAATTGCTAAATGTAAAAGGTATGCTTGCGATTACTCTTGAAGTTGTGAATGCACTCGAAGGACGCAAGTGCATATCAAACGAGCCAGTCGTATTTGAATATATGTGATCATTAAGTTTCTCGATCTTTACAGAAGTAGCATAGCCTTTAATAATTTCATCCGTCATTGGATTATAAATAAGCGCCATGTTTTCTTCATGCCAATGCTTTTCACTTTCAGGAACATTCAGCTTCATAGAGAATAGCCATTTATATACATCCAGATCTCTTTTTAGATAAGTGCTCATCAATTCCATTATTCGTATTCCTTACAATTGAATGTGAGCAGCCAGCTACCGTCCATTTGCCGGCCAAGCCTATGATAGACAATTTGATATGCCCGCTCTCCCCCGCCTATGAATTTCATCATCAAAACACGCATGCGATCTTCCCATCCATCCATAGATGGATCGTCTTTAAGTTCTTCCATGACCCACTCTTCAATAATGACTTTGCCCTGTGTTACATCTGAATAGTCCGGATGGGGCCTAAACTCCTCTAATCGTGACACCGTCAGAGATACGGTTTGCTTCCTTTTATTTACTATCCAGAGCATAAAGCTCTCGACAGTTTGATCTAAATAGACTTCCATGAGATTCACAGATGACTCCTCCTCTTATTAGCTAAATTCCACCTGGAACTGATTCATTATTTCCTCTTCCGATTGTTCGGCATGATCCATGTACGTAATTTTATCTACGATGAGATCTGAACCGCTTCGTTTGCCGACGACTTTAATCTTGCGTCCGATAATGAAGTCATCTGCATTCTTGCTCCATATCTTATTGAAGATGACTAGACTCAATTCATCCTCTGCCGTCTCTATCTTCGCCTTACCTGTTACCTTGCCGCTACTCTTGGCTGTGAAAGGCTTAGACTCTATAATGTAGCCGGTGAACGTGATATTCTCTCTGCCATCTTCAATGCTATCCCACCGAGAACGAATGCTTACATTTGTGCCGAGCATTTCACGCTCATAGGCGATAATGTCCTTCTTCGTTGTTTTGGATGGCATATGTTCAAACTCTTCGCCGCGGTATTCGAAATATCTGCGCAATAAGAGATTGCGGTTGTCGGATATTGTATCGAAACTTCCGGACTTAATGAGATTGGATGTTTTTGTTTTATTGAGTTTCATTGTTCTATTGGCCAATAAGAAATCATCAAATTCTTTGAATGGTCGGCATTCCGTAATGACATCAAGATCTTTGCTGCTGACTCCTGCGATACTTGCAAGGCCATACAAAATCTTACCAAGACCTTCTTCGCCCTCTTGAGCATTGATTGGTGTCCAGCTGTCGTTAGAGTAGTTGATATCTGGTGGCAGGATGCTGATTCCCATTTCTTCGCATTCTTTCATGTATGCAACGTTACGGGGAACACCATCTTTCAGCTTGCCCTCTGAGATTGTCATGAGCGCAGCCATAAACTCTGTTGGATAGTAAGCCTTCAGATAAGCTGTCATAACAGAGAGTACTGCGTAGCAAGCGCTATGCGCATAGTTGAAGCAGTAGTCACCGAACTTGATCCAGTCTTCTTTGATTTTAAGAAGTGTTGCCTCGTCATATCCAAGGGAAATAGCTCCTGGAATGTTAAGTGGCTCTTTGCCTTTAGCGATTAGCTCAGCATCTTTTTCAGCGCTGCCATAGATCATGTAGTTGATCCATTCTTCCATTAGTGCGTGATTCTTTTTCGAGATGGCTTTACGCAGGATATCAGATTGACCGGTAGTGAATCCTCCAAGAATCATGGAAGCTTTCATGATCTGCTCTTGGTAGACCCAAATACCATACGTCTTTCCAAGAACCGGCTCTAAGCTATCGAACGGATAAGTAACTCTCTCTTGTCCTTTCTTTCTTCGGATATAAGAGGGAATAAGGTCGAGTGGTCCTGGTCTGCCTAGCGCTACGATAACGGAAATATCCTCTACGTTTGAAGGCTCCATGTCTTTAATGATTCCGCGGAATAAATCAGACTCGCACTGGAAGATTCCTGAGAGATTCAGCTTATTATAAATTTCTTCATAAATCTTCGGATCATTAAAGTCAATTGTATTCAGATCAAGATCCATAATCCCTGCATTCTGTTTTGTCTTCTTGATCAGGTCGAGTGTAGACAGTTTAAGAATGTCGAATTTAACTAGGAACTTTTCGATCCACTCCATATCGTATTGAGTTGTCGTAAGTCCTTCCTTATCCAGTCGAAGAGGAACAGTGTTCGTAAGCGGCTTAGGTGAAAGAACGATGCCTCCAGCATGCACTCCTGCACTTCTGACGTGTCCCTCAAGTGCTTTGGCAGCTTGCCACCATTCAGGATATCTATCTGCATACATCCGAGTTTCAGGTGATATCTGATAAGCACCATCCACTTCTTTTCCGTTTTTATTAATATACTTGTCTAATGTAATGCCTGGCGTTTCAGGGATAGACTTCGCAAACCGGTCTTGATCCTGCGCACTGTATCCAAGTGCCTTACCAACTGCACGAATAACCGATCTACCTGCAAGAGTTCCATAGGTGCCAATCTGAGCTACGTTAAGATCACCGTATTTCTGCTTCATGTATTCCTGTACAGCTCTAGCGCCTTCATACGAGAAGTCTACGTCGATATCTGGATAGCCTGCGCGTTCTGGATTCAGGAAGCGCTCAAACATTAGATCCCATTTAATCGGATCGATCGTTGTAATACCAATAACGAAAGCAACGAGTGAGCCGGCAGCTGATCCCCTTCCAGGTCCGACTTCGAATCCATTTTCCTTCGCCCAATTGATATAGTCAGATACAATCAGGAAGTAATCAGCAAATCCAAGTGGATTAATAACACTCAGCTCATATTGTAGCTGCTGACTATATTGCTCCAGATCAATCGGCGTCTTTAATGTGTAGGTGAACAGCCGGTTCCATGCCAGCTTCTCTAGCTGCTCTTCCGCTGTATCATTTTCATCAACAATGTATTTAGGGAACAAAGGATCTTTAGGCAAGTCTACATCGACCAACTCTGCAATTCTGAGTGTATTTTCAATGGCTTCATCATCATTAATAATCTCACGAATCTCATCCTCTGATTTCATCCAGAACTCATGAGCGTATATCAAGCGGTCGTTATCATGAATACACTTATTCATACTGGATGCAACTAGAATATCGTGGATGTCACGGTCGTCTTTATTGGCATAGTGAACATCTGTTGTTACGATTTTCGGCGTGTTTGTTTCCAGAGCCAGTTGGTCAATGATTTCATTAAGCCTGATTTGCTCTGGAATGCGCGTTGCCTGCTTTTCCAAATAAAATGAGTGAAACGTGTCTTTGCACTCTTGTATGAATGAGCGACACTCTGCCAGATCACCAGCAAGGGCAAAGCGAGCAAGGTAACTACCAAGACAAGCAGAGGTAGCAATAATGTGCTTGCCAAGACCACGATCACGAATAAAGGCAAGATCAGTACGAGGATTACTATAAAAACCGCTGATATGAGCATCTGAAATAATTTCATATAAGTCCTCCAATCCTTGTTGGTTAGTGGCCATCAGGACAATATGAAAGTTATCATGCTTGATTAATTCATAGAACTCTTTCCGGAAGTCTTCAAGCGCATCGTCTGGCGAAAACCCTACAACGAGTGGTTTCTCTTCTTCCATCATGCCGAAACCGAACAAGTCTAATTCTTCTTCTGATCCACTAGCCATAGACTTAAGATCTTCACGCATGATATAGTCCTTCAGCAGCTCCCGAGCTTCAAGCATAAAGTTGTCAGGATTGTTTCTTACTGCTTTCCGAAATGCCTTCCAAGCCTTATCCTTGATGCCATACTTCTCTAAAAAAATAGCTTTTGAAGCTTTATGGAAATCACTTTTAAGGTGACGATTCTTCGTCATATAAGCTTCGCAGCCTGGGATCGGCTTGATCCCTTCCTCTTTGCATGCGGTTATAAAATCGGGAATAGCCCCGCAAACGCCGTGATCCGTAATGGCGAGCGCGGAGCTACCGATTTCCTTTGCACGCTTGACGAGGTCTTTTACGGTAGAAAGACCATCAAGCTCTGAGTATTCACAGTGTACATGTAAATGATTGATCATAGATGACTCGCTCTCCTTGCGATTAATCTTTCGACTGGCCTTCCCCGATCACGTCGAGCGATGAAATAATTGGCCCAAATCTTCCATCTGCGCGCTTTACAACAGTAGTTGGAGCTACAGGCGATCCAATAACAACCATGCCTCCTACGCCGCTAGTTAGAATGATGGAGCGTGTTTTTCTTCCTTGTGTCATGTCCACATAGCGCCCATCGTCTTTAGCTTGAGTCATCATGCGACGTATTGGTGAGCTGTCTGGACGACTGATTGAAATGATCTTGCTTTCTTCAATGAAATTTCCAAAACCGATATCGATGTACATAAGTTAATCCACCTTTGAGAAAGTTATATTTTTCTCAGCTACTTCGCGCACAAGATCTCCATTTGTGTCGCCGGTGATTACGTCGGGGATAGGTCTGCCTTCTTTTATAGCAGCTCTGATATTTTCGACATCCTTGTAAGCTTCGCTGCCGAAGTTGAACGGATTAGGATTACGGATACTACCATCATTCTTGGCACTATCTGAGTGGCAGTAGATATTAAAAGGGCAATCTTTGCACTTATAATTGCTCGGCGTATATCCTTTTTCAAGCGGAGGGAGCTTTCTGTCTTTGGCCAGCTGTATACATTCGTTTGCTTTTTGCTCTAGCTTCTTGCCGTATACAGGGTCATAATTCATGTGGTATTCCCAAACGTCTTGTGTGTCCTTCTCTTCAACGAAAATGATTCCTTTGTGGATGCCAGATAGATGCATGTAAAACGTAAGCTGCGCCTTATGTTCAGCCTTTGGTTTATTGTTTTCTTTCATCCACTTAAAGCTATGACTGAATGCACTCTTTAGCTCGACCAAGAACTTCTCCCCAAAGGGATTTAGAAAGCTTGGAATACTGATAAGCGCATCCGTATGTCCGCTGATATCGTCCCGTTCTAACTTCATTTCTGCCTGAACGAGGATTCCCATATCAGCGAACAACTTCTCGTAACGGTGATGCATGCTATGACCATTTTCGAAGATTCGGATGAGCTGCGGATCAGTTTCTGGCTTCGGAACCATAAGCATATCGAATACGATTTTCCGCTTACACATGCCGATCGTAGATGGATGAAGCTTTCTCATCGGCCTTGTTTCATTGGCTAGTTTCTCTTTTTGATGTCGTTCGATATAGGTTTGAAGCAATCCCGCCATCATCCGACCCCCTCTATGAAATGTAATGCGTTACATTTCAATTATAAACGAGATAATAGAAGGAATCAAGAGAAAAGCGGAGATAAACTTAATTATCTCCGCTTACTGCCTCTTCATCTTCGGTTGTGAGATCTGAATACATTTCTCGGTTGCATAAGACAATTTGATTAAAGAACTTACTGGGTACAATTAGATTTCCTGCAACAACATAGTTATCTCGTTCAGTGATTTCTTTCAGTCTTAGTTCCAATGGAAAATGATTTAAGTTGTTCGAACAATCCAAGGTGGCAACTCCAGCAATCATAGTGTTCTCGTTAAAGTTCATCATCGTAGACATTTTATTTCTCCCTTTACACGTTTTTCGCGGAAGCTATCAGCGATTCGTTTTCGAATGCGATAAACAGATCGATGATGGAGCCCGTTAATTCGAGCAATCTCTCTATCTGTCATGCCTTCATCGTAAGCCTTAAGAAGAATAAATCTTTCGCTATAACTCAGTTCTTTGAACAAATCGCTACCTACTATGCCGTTCAACCACAGAATATTGTCCAGTTCAGTATACTCATCAACCTCCATATTTAGAGGCTCATAATAATACCTGTTTTCTATGATGCTGTCTATGGCTCGATCGTCATTTATGTAGCGGTCATCTTTGTAAGAGTACTGCTCTTCTTCCATACTCTCGAACATCTTATTATCCACAAACCGCTTTACTCGGTATCTAAACACACTGTATACATATCGGCTAAAGCCGAATCCCATTTCTTTATAGGAGTGCGCACATTCTAACAATACGATTAGCAGCTCATGCTCGATCTCCGCTATATCATAGACGGAGAAAGTGTCTCGAATGTTCTTGATGACATCATAAACCTTCTCGATCGTTTCGCTTTTGCATCCTCCAGCTTTACAAAGATCATTGATGATTTCAGCTTCCCGAATGAAGCAGGATATAAATCGCTTAGAATCATAGCTTTTAAAATCCATTTCTCCGTAGACAAGAAGCCTGCTGTATCTTCGTATCATCTTGTGATATCTTCTCATCAGAGGATTGGCATCGCCTTCTTCAAGATAACTATGAAGCGGATCGTCTTGCTTCTTCATATTCCTTCCTCACATCCTCCGGGTCAATCTCGTCAGCTTTCCGGAAGATCCGAAGCTCGAAGTAAGGCTGAATGCCGCAGTCTTTTTCTAAATAGTGAAAATCTTTTACTCTTGGCAGGGCATAGTGGTCGTTTTTGTAAATGACGCCTTCTAAAGCATCCATCATTAGCTTAAAGACATTATGAGTATCGCGTTTCTTCTCATCTGGAAAGTAGGCTGTAAGTTCAAGAACCACTTTATCTTTTGTCGTCATTTTCCAATCATTTTTTAAGCTCCAAGCATAAGCCAAGGCGTGCCATTTTTCAAATAGATCTTCTGCCGGCTTCGTCAGCTTCTTGCCGCCTCTGCCTGTATTTTCATAGATATGGTTAACGGAAGGGTAGAAACCAGGGTCTCCAAGTGCCTCTACATGGGTGTAAACTTTCTTCACTGGCTTTAGCTTGCCCTTGCCGTTTAACTCCTTTTTAATCTTCCATCTTCCAGTGACGGGGTCCTTTTCTTTCTCATAAGACTTATAGCTCCCGAACATCATCATCGGCAGGATAAGTGTTTCCATGATCGGTATCTCCTTAGTAGTAAATAATGCGAATATCGAAGTCGTCGTGGATCAATACTAATGGCTTGATAATCTGAAGCACCTTTATATGACCCTCGGACTCCCTCATTGATAAAGGAAGTAACACTTTGTCGTATTGCTTACCCCTCATTGCTTCTTTCGTGAGACTATCGAATCCGATCACATCTATATGACTTAGCTTGGTTACTGTTTTAACACAGGAGGTTTCGCCCTCTATGATCATTAAGATGTCTGTATTTTTAGCCATTATTTATTCACCTTCATTGCCATCGTGGGAATGTGCATACATGTGATAATTAATGCTTCACCAATGAAGCGTCCTTCACTATCGTATCGCTTGTTGTAATTAAGATCACGCCCAGTAAATTTTTCTGGATCAAGTCCGTATTCTTGCTTTACATACTTCAAAACTGTCGCCTCTAAGATAGCATCACGAGTAATATTCACCTGATCTTTCATTCGGAGCTCGTCCCATTCAGCTTCTTCCTCGTCAGCGATCTTATTCATGACAGCGCAGAACTCATCGAAGGTTAGTCTGCAGGTGCGGCCAAGTTCATCAAACTGCTCCGGCTCCAAGATAAAGTCAATGTTCGTGACTCCTTGTTCGGACTTTTTTGACATCTTTACAAGTTTCTCATCTTCCTTACTCTCCGTCTGCTGGCTTTCCACTGCCCAATTCCTTTTCGGACCGATCCTCATTCTCTTTGACATCTCCTTTCTTAGGTGCTAAATCTTCCGTGAATACACCACGACCTAGGTCTTCAATAATACGATATCCTCCCATGTTTTCACCACCATTCTCCATTATAGTCTCTATATCTCTTGTTTACTTAAAATGTAATGCGTTACGTTTTACATTATAACACAATTTCTGCATAAAAAAAGAGGGGATTTCGCCCCTCCTATTAGCCGATTAATTTTTCGAGATCGATAAGTCCATCGCCAGTATAAATGTCTCTGCCTGGAATACTTAAATCCTCACAGGATTCTTCTAGCTTTGCATGAACTTCTTCCAGCGTGGGCTCTACTCCTTGCCCTCTGCAGAAGCTAATATACAGTGCAATACATCCGGAGATAATAGGCGTTGCCATGCTGGTGCCGGATAGCTTCGCATAGCCTCCATCTTTATACGTAGAGAAGATGTCTACACCAGGAGCCATGACTTCATTCTTTATGCCATAGTTACTGAATGGAGCTCTTTCTTTCCCTGGAGACATTGCAGATACAGCGATTACTTCGTCATACATGGCTGGCCAACATACACCTGTATTTTCATTGCCTGTAGCAGCAACAACTATAATGCCCGCGGCAGCCGCTTCTTTAATAACTTTGTATAATTCCAGAGGCGGCTCGCTTGCGCAGCCGAGACTCATGTTGATGATATCTACATTTTGCTCAATTGCCCATCGCAAGCCATTGATAATGGATTGAAAGTTGCCTCCTCCATTGTCTCCAAGGACTTTTGCGACATACAGCTCTGCATCAGGTGCGATCCCTACAACTCCTATTCCGTTGTCTGCCGCTCCAATGATGCCAGCAACATGTGTTCCATGCCCCTGCTTGTCTTCAGGCCCATAAGGAGAGCGAGTGAAGTCTGCATAGACTTTCAAGTTCGGCTGCAGGTCTGGATGATCACGATCCACGCCCGTATCAAGGACAGCCACTTTGACTCCTTTACCGGTTGTGGTATTCCATACATCGGGTGCATTTACGGCTTCAATGCCCCAATCAATAATGTCATCGCGCATCTCTGCGCCATGGGTTTGGACGACTTTATAGTCCGTTTGGGTGTCACTCATAGTTTCCTCCTATGTTTTCACCCTGTATCCTATCTTCTATAATTGTAACACGTTACATTTTACTTTTCAGTAGTTTGTGAAAAATCTATAAAGAGGTCTTGTTCTTTGATTTGATCCATATAAGCCTGGAGTTCTTCATCAGTAACAGCTATATACACTCCACAAGATCGGTCGGTAATACTGCATTTTCTTCTTTCTTCAACTCTTACTCTTCCGGACATTGTCATTTCTGTTAGTCTCGGATGAACCAGATTGCGATCCCATCCTTTTAAGAGGTCAGCCTCGTACATTTTAGCTGCAATTTCGTTAGCTGTTAAGCCATCTTCATATTGAAGAAGAAAGCTATGTATGATGTTCTGACGAGTTGCTACATCCTGTTTAACCAGATCGAAAGACTCTTTGCGGGTGCTGCTTGTTATTGTTGACATATTAATTCGCTCCTTTTATGAGTTTAGAAATGCATTTATGACTGATGATAATATCAATAAAGATCCTGTAACTATTGTGATCCGCCATATTCGGTCTTCTTTCTTTTTTGTGGCTTCTCTTGTCTTTGCAGCTTTTTCTAAGTCAGCAAGTGCTTTGGCTGCTAATTCTTCTCTTTCTTGCGCCCGTCGCCTAGCATCCTCAAGCCTTCTATCTTCGAATATTCTCTCAGCTTCTCGACTATAATCTACAATGTCGGAATCCCCGGAACGACGCTGCTCTTCTTCGAGTAGATCTTGCCAGTTGCGTATTTCTTCCGGTATATACGTAACACTTCCAGGGTCCTGAAGAATAGTCGCAGGTTGTATGGATATTCGCTCTATCTCTTCTCTCACATCAACCGGCACCGGTATATTCCAACCTATAATCTGCCCAGTGCCCTTGTGTCCTCTTAAATATATATCTTTAATTTCATCCCTTACCTTTTGCTGGTAGTTTGACAAAAGCTCCATATGATTACTCCCCCAAGTTCTGAACAATAAACGAAATGATAACGAGTATGCCAACCCCTACCATTGTCCACCCAAATCTCCGAAACGCTTTATCCTCTTCTGGCCACCCACATGTGTTTACTTTCTTCGTTCCTCTGCCTTGTGGACGTACTCCTTCATGCACAATAGTACCCTTTGGCCGATCCATACCTATCGTTCTTGGTGTAGACGTAGGAACCTTTGTCACGTTCCTATGACGATCTTGATATCTTTTCATCATCTCCATAGGCTTCTACCATCTAATTCCATGAGGTGGAACTATCCCTTCTTCCTTGTATCGCTCAAGATCATGTTCATCCATTACGCCTGTTAAATCTCCCGCTTTTTTGGATCTCATATAGCGAATCTGACAGTTAGTATATTGCCTATTTATTAAGACACGAACATGATAAGCAAGACCAGCGGTCAGTAAATTATCATAAATTTCTTTTTCCATATCTGCTCTATTTATTACCGAGGGACCGCCAAAGCGATCCATTATGACACGACGTTTTAATACATCATAAACGATATTTCCAGCCAGTCTCATTACTTGGTCGTTGCTTTTTTCCTCTGCTTCGCTGATATTTAGCCTATATCTTCTCATTAATTCCATTAGCGCCACTCCATGCAATATTTTTGAGTCGGGCAGCTATCACAGTGGAAACCTTCCCGAGGGTAGTACCAGCCTTCGTCCATCGACTTCTTAAGCATTCGAGCTGACTTATACAGTCTTTGATAGTCTGCACGCTTCCGATCTACATAGATGGACTGAGAGGTCTTTAAATGATGCAATACATACGTATCTACTTCTTTTCTGTACATTGAATGAAAAGCTAATGCCTGTAGTGTGATGCCCATATCTGTCCGCTGATAGAACTCGGTGGGGCGCTGTACTCTTGTTTGAAAGTTTACGATCTCATGTTTACCGCCTGGCGTTTCCCTGATCACAGGAATACGCCCCACAATATGAAAGTCCGGATCGATCTTTAGTCGGAAGTCCACATTAACACCGACGGTCTTATCCGGGTTGTACTGCTGCTGTCGATGGAATAGTGCCAGCATGCCGAAAGCCTCAAGCTCTTTCTTACGCTGATTCTGCTTCTGGTCGAACTTGATCTTATAGATTTTATCTTTGTCATACCAAAGGCTTGTAAACTTATCCTTCAGCTGACTCAGTGTAAGAAATTTACCTTCATGAAGGTTGACATAATAATAGCTGATCGTGGCCAGCATAACTTCACGAAGCCCCTTGCTTTCCTCTGTCTTTAAGCGAGGCAGTTTATCGATATTTGTAAACTTATATTGCAAGGGGCAGGTTTTAAAATCGTACAGCTGTTCTATTGTAATTTCAGTCATGGTATCAACCTTTCTACCTCTACAGCTCTGCCTTCCCAATCCCGAATATCCCATATTAAATTCGCGCTATTGTTTTGACCCAATACAACCATAACATCGAAGTAAAGCTTGTCATCCATAAGACCAGACAACCTTCCTGCTGCCCTCTTTGATATCTCTTTGCCCATGATCTGTAGGTTTTCGGGAGTCAGCATAAGATATTGCATATCTCTTAACGTTTCATTTGCGATTTCAGAAACCATATTACTGACTCCCATGTTGTCATAGACGTGACGTTTTAAATACGGGCGGAATAGTTCCACGCAGGTTTCCCCCTCTTAGATCTTCAAGCGTTCTCTGCACTTCGCCCGTTAGTCTTTGTCTATTTAACTCATTATTCGGCATGCCTACATATGGAACTTCAATAGCATCACTCACTCTTCTAGTTAGGGTTCTTTCAAGTTCAGCTTGAATCTCTTCTTCAAACAGATTTTTTCCATATTCATTACTTCTTTTCATTCTTCCTTCGATTATTCCGCTTGACTTAATTCTTTCCAGGATTTCCGCAGCAGTTGATTGTCTAAATCTCTTTCTGTATTCCTGCATAAGTTCCATAGTGATGACTCCTTTCTATCTAAATAACGAGTTGAACGCTTTTAAGTGAGCTTCTTGTAGCCGAATGCGTCTTTCGACTTCTAGTTCAACAGCTTCCCTTATTAAGTCATATCCCTGTCCGCCATGAAGGCAATTGAAAGCCTTCTCACTTACTACTACTCTTGGCTTCTTAGGCGGATCATTAATCACGCCGCAGCGCTCATAATACTTTTTCATTAACTCCACAGGCGGTCCTCCTGGACTATTGCTTCTGGCTGACTTTCTCAAATTTTTCTTGTCTACTCTGAGCTGTTTTAAGGACGCGAACTGCTGATTCCATTTCTCCAATCCTTGTGTTTATGTTATAGCTCGTTCTCATATGTCGATCTCTCATCCGGCGATATACACCGATCCGTTCTTCGAGGCAGCGGATTGCATTTTCGTAAGCCATATGGCCTCCTATGTACCAAGAGGAGCCTAAGCTCCCGCAAGGTTCTCTCTTGCTGTATCATATTGACGGGCAATCGCTGCAGCGAGCTTTTCGTAAGGATCTTCCCATCCTTCAGGCTTCATTACTTTGCCGTCTTCTTTGTAATGAGGTTTGCCGTCTGGCCATAATTTGCTCATGTTTGCATTCTGAACGATATCCATGAGTTCTTGAGGTTTTACGCCTAGCTCTACCAGTGTGCCAATAGCAAAGTAGATCACATCAATCATAGCGTCAGCTTGATCGACAACATTTTTAGAATCCAAAAACTCTTGTACTTCTTCATTAACCCAATTCATTCGCTTTGCCGCACGCTCTGCATTCATGAATGTCGGCAGTTCGCTAACTGGATGATTAAACGCTTTTTGGAAAGCTTTCACCTGGTCGTAAGCGTAGTCTAGTCCTTTGCCTTCGTATTGATACGGTTGCATTAATTCCATGTTGTTTATCCTCTTTTCTTATTATTCTTATAGATCGTCGAAGCCGTTATCGTCACTGGTTTTTCCGTAGTTGCGAGACTTGGTTTCGAAGAAGTCAGATTTAGTAGCATTCAATGCTTCATCAGAGAATGGCTTAATCCACGGCATGCAGTTTACATCCACGCCTTCGTAAGCTTTCTCCAGACCGAGCATCTTCAGGCGACGGTTGGCCATGTATTTGATGTAGTCAGACAATTCTTCAAGATCGATACCACGGACTTCTTTTAGTGTATAGTAAGCCCAATTGGTCTCCAGTTGTACGGCACGATCAATAGTGTCATAAGCGTACTGAATGTTCTCTGGCGTATTCAGTTCAGGGAAGTCTGCAAGCAGCTGCTTAAATACTTCTGCGAAGAAGTAGCAATGCTGATTTTCATCCCGCTGGATGTATGAAATCATTTGGCTAGTACCCATCATCTTTTGGTCGCGAGCCAGGTTGTAGAAGAATGCGAATGTGCTGTAGAAGAAGATGCCTTCAAGGATTAGATCAGCTACCATAGCTTTAAAGAAAGTTTGTGGCGTCTGCTCATCACGGAACTCTTGGTAGATTTCTGAGATAAATGTATTGCGTTCCAGCAGTACCGGATCATGCTTCCAATATTCAAAGATTTCTCGCTGCTCCTGCTCAGAAACTAATGACGACAGCACGTAGGAGTAGGATTGATTATGAACAACTTCTTGCTGCCCGATAATAGCTGAGATTGCTTCAAGTGAAGAGTCTGTAAAGTAACGCTTTACATCACCGACAAACATAGTTTGCATGGAGTCCAAAACTGCCAACAGTCCGATATTGATTTTAAATGTGCGCTGCTCCTCTGCATCCAGTAGCGGGAATTGCTGTGCATCCTTAGACATTGGAATCTCGTCAGCGATCCAATGGTTCAACAGCAGAACCTTATAGAGTTTATACATATGTGGCATACGGATATCGTTCCAGTTAAGAATCCCTGAGTTCTCGCCTTCGATAATCCGAGTAGATTTATTTGGCGCCTCGGTGTTAAAAATTTTTTGCATTTTCATTTCATTCACTCTTCTCTCTTGTTTTGTTTTCCCCTGTAATGGTCACGCATAAATTCAGCAAATAGCATCTTGATTTTAAACATGACCAATATGGAATTGAGTGTATGATCCCAGACCCAGATCATGAACCATATGAGTAGACCCAAGGCTGTAAGGCCACCGATGATGGCGGTGGCCCATACATACCAGATCAATATTTCGCTTGATACATCGATCATGAAGCACAGTTCTCGCATTCTTCAATTGTCAATGCGCGGCTTCGGAGATAGTAGCTGGACTTGATCCCGTTCTCCCAAACTGCCATATGCAAGTTCAAAAGGTCACTTGCTTTGATGTCTGGAGTTACATAAAGGTTAAAGCTTTGTCCTTGGTCAATATGTCTTGATCGAGCACCGGCCATTTTAATGCTGGCGTGCTGGTCAATCAGGAATGCTGTTTTGTAATACCAAAGAGTATCGTTATTCAGATCCGGAGCAGGATTGGCCACTTTATACGTTGTCTTTTCCTCATAAGAAACGAGTTCGTAAATAGGGTCAATCGTAGCTGTAGAACCTGCAATAATGGATGTGGTGCCGTTTGGCGCTATTGCAATTAGATTCGCATTGCGGATACCGTATTTACGGATATCTCCGGCAAGTTGAGTCCACTCAGCAGTGTTGTAGTTCCGATCTGTAAAGTAATTTCCGCTTTGCCATTCGCTGCCTTCAAACTTTGGATAGGCTCCTTTTTCTTTAGCCAGCTCCATACTTGTTTTAATCGCAAGGAAGTTGATTTTCTCATAGAGAGTGTCGTTATAATCAACAGCCGCATCGGACTCCCAACGAATCTTCAGCAGAGCAAGCAAATGATGGAGACCGAATGTTCCAAGACCAACGGCACGATACTTAGTGTTTGTATGCTGTGCTTGAAGCACTTCGATGTTATTAATGTCGATAACGTTATCCAGCATGCGAACCTGGATTGGAACGAGGCGTTCTAATACATCATCTGGAACGGCTCTGGATAGGTTGATTGAGTTCAAGTTACATACAACAAAGTCGCCTGGAATTTTGGAAATGATGATTCGTGTCTCACCATCTTTAGTTACAAGCTCTTCGGACTCGACCACTGTTGGCGATTGGTTCTGCATGATCTCTGTGCAGAGATTTGAAGAATATATCATGCCATGCGCCTTATTCGGATTCGCCCGGTTTACTGTATCACGATAGAACATGTACGGTGTTCCTGTCTCAAGCTGAGACTTCATGACACGCTTCATGATATCAATCGCTTGTACGGTAATGCGTGGCAGCAGCGGGTTGGCCACAGCTTCGGCATATTTCTCACGGAACGATCCGCTTCCAAGGTTCTCATCATAGAAGTCTTCTAAGCCCAATTTACGCCCCTTTGCATCTGTCCATCCCATAATGCTCTTCACTTCATGAGGGCAGAACAGGTGCCATTCTTCGCGCTCACGGACTGCTTCCATGAATAGATCCGGCAGACAGACAGCATGGAAGATGTCATGCGCTCTCATACGCTCGTCACCGTTGTTTAATTTAAGGTCCAAGAAGGACAGGATGTCTTTATGGAAAACGTCCAGATAGACAGCTACAGCGCCTTTACGAGTGCCCAGTTGGTCTACGCTGACTGCTGTATTATTTAATTGGCGAATCCATGGAACAACGCCAGAGCTAGTATTCTTATGACCACGAATGTCGGAGCCTCTGGATCGAACTTTGCCTAAATATACGCCGATGCCGCCGCCCATTTTAGAAAGGCGAGCTACGTCTGTATTGGAATCAAAAATCCCTTCGAGGGAATCATCCACAGTATCGATAAAGCAGCTGGATAATTGTCCTCCTGTGGCTTTACCTGCGTTGGATAAAGTCGGCGTTGCGACTGTCATGTACAGGTTGCTCATAGCCCAGTAAGATTCTTTAACCAGCTCCATACGCTTCTCTGCTGGCTCCTGGTGCATTAGGAACATGGCGATAACCATATAGCGCTCTTGCGGCAGCTCCATCACATTGCCGTCATAGTCGCTGGTTAGGTATCGCTCATTCAATGTCATTAGGCCAATATAGTCGAACAGCAAATCATTCTCCGGAGATATTGTAGCTTCTAGCTCCTCGATCTCTTCTTTGGTGTAAGCTTCTAGCAGTTCTTTTCTGAATAGGTTCTTCTCTACCATTGTAGTAATCAGATTATAGAAGGAGCCATAAGGTTTATCTGTATAGGATTTATAATTACGATTGAAAGCCGCCTTTTTATATAACGATGTTAAAAAGGAACGAGCGGCTGCAAACTTCCAATTCGGTTCTTCTTTTGAAATCAGTTCCAGTGCAGACATAGTAAATGCATTTGTAATCTCATCTGCAGTTACTTCTTTATATCTGAGCTTGGATAATACGCCACGCATTAGGCGCTGTATATTCAGGGTCTCTCCCTGCGAATCTTTTAAACCTGCCATAATACGTTCAGCGAATACTTGGATTCGGTTGACGTCAAATGCCAGCTCTCTATTGTTGGGCTTTGTAACTTTCAACGGTGTTGCGCTCAATTTGATTCACCTCTTTTATAAATTTCTCAACAGAATCTGATGAGATGTATGGAACAGCCAGGCTCAATTCATGAAGTTCTTCCCTGTTGTGTTGGCCGATAATGCTGCACCCAACCATAAGATTATGGTTATGTATAAGAAAGTCGGATACTTCCTCGGGAAAGCTGCCTGTTTCTTCAGTGCTTGTAATCAGCACATAAGGTTGCTGCATTCGAAGTGCAGGGCCAATCCTTACGGCATGCATTCCTGTTTCTTTAACGAAACTTTCTGCTTTGCCAGATAAAGAATAATAACTCAATAACATGTGAAACCTTCCTTTTTGTAACGCATTACATTTAGTGTGCAATTGTTATTGTATTCTATATTTTTCTACATTTAAAGTCTTGACATTCGAAAAACCCCAACATATAGTGCTGAGGCCTTTCGTTTGATACAAGGCTACATAATATAGCTGAAAAGAATTGCGATTAATAGCATTCGGATCATATGAATGGTTTGATCGATCTCGATAATTACAAATCCAGGGACCGTACTAATATTAAACTCCTTCTGTTTGGCGATTTTTGTCTCGATATTTGTTTTAAGCCAAACAACAAATCTTCGATCATCGATGATAAAATGCTCGACGATCGTTATTAAGAATATGATAGGGAGATAATGTATCGGTAACAGGATCCATGTTAGCAGGCTTACCGATAAAGAGTAAGAAAAGCAATGGCGTAATCTGGCCTTCCAGTCTTTTGTTTTATTTTGAGCTTGAACATCCGTCTGCAGAATAAAATCTCCTATCCTGTGGCCAACAAATTGAAGAATAAATAAGGCACTAAATACGACTAAATTCATTATTCTGTCCTCATAAGCTGATCAAGGTATTCTCCTTCAGCATCACATACTTCTCTGATCTGCTCCATTGTTACGGTTGATCCAATCGAACGCAGCTTTTTGAATATAAACAGATCGCGTTCTTCTTCATTATAGACAGGGTCGCCTTCCCCATCTTCAGGAGTATTGTTGACCAGTGCTTCAGTTAACACAACCATTTCAAGTTTCAGGTCTTTGCCATCGACAGAATTGCTGAATGTTTCCAAAGCACGAGTCAGGTATCCTCCATAGAAATGGTTGCTGAAAGTGTCTTCAGTAAGGGCACCGATCTCATCATACATTTCGTCCATGTTCTTAATTTTCTTTAGATTAAGTAAGTATTGCTCTAATGCTGATTTCATTTTAATAACCTCTCCTTGCTTATTGATATAGGTTTGCTACAAAAATTCCTTCTTCATCGGTTGAACGAATGACATAGCGCTTTGTCTCGGCTCCTTTTTGAGCTATCCACTTCACGAGTCCAGCGTTAGAGCATTTAAAACCACTGCCTTTGTTATTACCTTTTATAGCTCCAAGACGTATACCGTCTTCTGATTTTCTTAGTACGATTTGACGAGGGTTGCCTCTGAATCCAATCTGAATCTTGTCACCTTCTTTAATTCCTAGAAGTGCGCCAGCCTCTTTATTAATATGGATTCCTCCAGATTTTTGAAAACCAATGCTTGGATCTTTGACATTGATACTATTGGAATACCATTCAACTTCTTTGCTTGGAATATCTTCTAGTTTGATCCCATACTTTTCAGCTTCTTCGGGTGTCACTTGCCTAGTCTGCAACCCTTGCTGAAAAGGGAGTTTACCTGGATCGGCCGGATTTTTCGGCGGTCTACCTCTTGTCATGTCAATTATTCCTCCTCCTCTTCTTCCTCTTCGATATCTTCCTCACGCTTCTGACAGTCTGGGCAGAAGTGCTCATCACAGCAGGGGCAGCTAACAAAAAAAGACATACAATCTTTACAATACATATTTATCTAACCTTTCTAAAATGCAATGCATTTCAATTACGCAATATTAAGAAGAGAGGTGGTCTTCCAGTATGTTGAGTATCTGCTCGGCGTACTTACTACTCCATCTTTTTGGATAAAAATAGTCATACATCTCTTTAATTTCTCTACTGGAAAGAGTTGGTTGATAAAAGGGTTTTTCAAGCCCTTCTTTCTGAACGATTTTTACGTCCAACTGCCCACCTCCTCAGAAAAAAATTGCTTAAAACAGAAACTGCGTAAAATCTTAATTATACGCAGTTTTTATAGTTCGCTAAACGGCGTGACGTTCGTTATATGAATTTTTCCATCTGAATCTATACGCTGTTCCAATGATATGTTTTCCAATCGACTACCTGGATAGACTATTGGAAACCTCTCATCTTTGGTCTTCACAGCGAACCCGATGCAATCTGCATAGTATAAGCTTTCTGCGTGGCTTACTTGGACCTGCACACCCAACTTCTCACTTAAGATGTGAGATAGCAATTCGCGAGAGATGGGGATTACCCCGCCTCGTGTTATCGGCAGGCTCTCTTTTCTCTTCTTTTCTCCCATATATACCTCTTCCTTTACCCCCAGATTTCTTTGAGACGAGCCGCAACTAATAGCAAATAAACAATCGTGAAAGCTAAAAAGACCCATTGAATTTTTAAATTGCGCTTACGGCTATCCCCATAAAAATGTGCACTAAGACTTAAAATTAAAATATTGACTGCAAGCATAATGTGATCCATTTAATTAATTGCTCCTTAATATGGCGTTTGCTTGGTTGCATACCAGTCTGAGGCAAACAAATCCGCCTGAGCAGGAAGCCAGCCTGGCTGCCATTCATCCGTTTCGCCATTAAAAAATGCGATATACGGCTGCGAATTAAGAGGCGTATTTACACCAATATGTTTTGCTGTGCGATCGTTAACCTTCAAAAATGTACTAGCTGTACTAAAAGGCGGCAGATAAAGAGAAGGCATCATTACAATGAAGCTGCCAGGTGCCCAAGAATCGCGTCTTAACTTTTCTTCTTTCTCTAAGAGCTCAAGTGCATGTCCGAATTTCATTTCTTCCCCTGCTTTCATTTAAACTTTACTTGATTTCTTTTTCGTATTGCGGATGACTGCTTCTGTAATGATCTATGAAGATGCTATCTGCAATTTGTATTGCATCCTTGACTGAATCCATCATTCGTCTCGTATCATGATCCTGCGGCATCTTTTTTAAGATGATTAAAGCATTCGCTAATTGATCAACCACGTTTTTATGAGCAATCGTAAAGTCAAAAGTATATTTTTCTATCAGCCCTTTTATTTCTTCGCTATTGTCATCAGCATCAACTTCCAAGATGACTTTGCCAGTTTCCACTTCGATTAGAGAGATGCGATCAACTACTTTTTTTGCTACAACATTTTTGTCCATTTAAATACAGCTCCTCAGTCTTTAAATTCAATGAAATTGAAGCGTGCAACCTTGTTGGCCATTGCCAATAAAAAAGCGGAATTTGTTGGCTTTGGTTCCAGCAACGGGGACGGAGATTGATCGGCCTCATGGCTTTCGACCATGCCAAGAATGGCATCAAAGATATTAGTCTGAAGATCTTTTTTCAGAGGTGCAAGGAAGGTGCGGACCATAACCGGATGAATACGACGATACGCATCGCCAGTTTCATTGAAGCACAGATCCTGAAGTAAAGCTCCTGCACGGAATGCATCGGCTAGGCCTCGAATCTTGGACTCTTCCCCCAAGAAACCCATAAGTATGCGGTATACGTTCTTTGTATAAGTAACGAGCTCCTCATCATTGTAGAAGCTTTCTGGCGCCATAGATAATGCATTCTGAGTAAAACTTTGAATCTCAGGATCGTTAAATTGCTCCAATTCCTCTTTAAAAATAAGTACGGCTGGCTTTACTTCTGACATGTTAGCGTCCTCCTTGATTTTCGCTTGCACATTTTACATGGCAATGATTTTTAATTTCCCAATCCAAATTTCTTCTCCAAGCTCCATTATTTCCTCCTGGAGAATTGCTGCTTGGGGTTTTTACATTCATTCCGCAAAAGCGACAGTACACAGGTTGCTCAACGCTTTGATAAGATTGCTGGATCATAATCTGCTCAAAGCTCATAGGGCTATTCTTTTTCACTAGGTCTTACCTCTGGCTCTTCAAGTTTCGGTGGCCTGATATATCTGCGATCGAATAGAATAATCGCGTTCCTAAGAGGACCCTCAGCATCATGAAGCCCCGAATTGCGAGCATCTATGAGCAGTTGAATATAATCCATGTGTTCTTTTACTGTTAGATTCATTTTGCGTTAACCTCCTTTAAAGAGAAGACGCCTAAATGGTCAGCATCTTTCAGGATGAATTTGCCTTGGGATTCGTTATTAACGAAGTACTCAAGCTTCTGCCCGATGAATGGGATCATCGTTGATGTATCAGCATCCGACTCTTCTTCGCTGCGTAAAATAACTTTGCCACCAGGCAAGATAATCTTGTGCACCCCGCTGTGGCCATCCTCGCAATGCACATCAAATAATTTGAAGTCAGTTCCATCCAAATCAACACGCTGCCTGCGGATCATCATGTTCAGAATCTTCTCGTTATGCTTTTCTGTATTGCAAATGGAGCCCTCTTCAAAGAGGATACAGCTGCGGCATTCGGAGTCAGAAGAATTGAAGTTTCTGCATTTAAAGCACAGCGGGCATTCGTGGAAACGAATGCACTCGCCGTACACTTGATGTCTTGGCATATTCAGCGGATCTTCTTTGGATAGTACCTTCCCTTTCGGTGCCTTAAAGCTTTCCTGCTTCATCATGCCAGCTTTGTATTGTTCCAGCATCTCTCTGCGATCGCTCTCTGTAAGGCCGCCTTGATAGGCTTTCTCCATAAAATCCATGAACTTAAATCCCCTTTATTCTTCGTTTTCTACAACAGGCTCTTCCGGATCTTCAACACCTAGGCGGAGCATGTCGTTTAGAGACAACATTGTTTTTTGGCTGGCTACATTAGGATCTTTTTCGATGGCTTTTTCAGCTTCATCGACTTTTTGCTCTAGCCAAACTCCTTCATTCATTTTGTCTTCAATGATCTCCCTAAGCTGCTTCAGCTTCATAGGGCGTTCGTCATCTTTATTCTTCTGAGGTGGATTAGAAGCCATATCTTTGTTTAAATCGTTGTACTCTTTTTGCAGCTTACGAGTCTCCATATCCAGATCCGTAATCTTGTCTTTCATGATTGTCATAAGCTCTTCGGTTGTAAAATGTTTACCAATTAACATTGTGATTCTCCTTATTTGTAGAATTTAATGACCAGGTTATCGAGGTAAACCGGAATACGATTTCCCCATTCAATTTGGGGATCATCCAATGTAAAAGTAACAGGCTCACTGGATGGAGATACGATAGATCCTGATTTTGCTGTAACCTGAATGCTGTATTCTTTGTCCTCAATCAGATTAGAAAGAATCGCCTCATTAACTCCTTCCACTTCTATCCCAAGGAATACTCCACGGTTATAAATACGGAAGGTAGCATCTGGACCATCATAAGTCCATGTGAGCTTGACGGTGTTATCCTCTTGGATAATTGCCTGCAGGTCGCTTGGAGCCGGAAGTGACTCTTCTAGCGCCTGATACATTTCAACTTCATGAATGATCCAGGATTGATCCACCATGCGCGCTTCCCAAGCTTCCCCGGTATCAGGGAAGCTGACGATCGGTGAGGCAGCTACTAAGCGCCAGTATCTTGCTATGGCATTGACGCTTAGATCGATAGATACAAGTGGCTGACTGTGGGTGCTGACAGATTCAACATAAGTCCATGTGTTGCCATCTTCAGATGTTTCGATATCTATAAGGTCTACCCCACAATCCTCTGACTGCTTAAATGTAATGTTCCGCAGTCCGGTTGGCACCTTTAGATCAAAACCAATCCATGCCAGACCGTCTACGTTACCGGCTTGCACTGATCCCCAAGCTGTAGTTTCATTGTTATCAATTGCATTCTTGGCATCCCATTCACCAGCAATGCCAAGTCGATCCCCGCCGCTGAACACTTCAGATCCTTCAGTTAGATCGATATCTGTCGCAGCTGCCATCGTTTTAAATGCCATAGCGTTAATTTCGGCTTCCTGTGCAATCAGGTTGACGAACTGAATTGTTTGGCCGGCATTGTAATCCACGATAAATTGCTTGTTAAAATAAGTGATCGTGAGCTTGCCAGTGCCGTTGCCGGAGATTGTAAGCTTCGATGCAGGGACAAATGCATTATTATAATAGAACAAATCTGGAGTAAGTCTTGTTTCCAGAGGGATCTTAATAGCATTGTTGTAATCATCCCCTTCGTTCACATACACCATGTTCTCTTTTTGGAAGTCAAAGCGACCGACGCCATCAATATTTATCCAGAAGATTGAATTTCCTTTAGGAACTACATTGCGCGGAGCAATGTTCATCTCAACAGAGAAAGCAGTATAAGCATCGATTTCCTGCGGGAGGATCTGTTCGAATCCTTTCAACTGATACATTAAGCGCTGACTATTATATTCAGCCGTTTCGGAGCTAAAGCCAATCGGGTACTCAGGTGTAGCAAACGTTGTATACACAAGCGTTTGTGTGAGCACTGGCGGCTGATACTCCTGTTCAAGGACGGCCAAGTTGTTTGCTTTCAGCTCTGCCTTATAGCTTGGAGTATCATGGTAAATGTCTTCTCCTAATGGGTTGGCAGCAGCCGTCTTACTAATTAGCCCTACAATCACATCTTGAGAGGCATTCTTATTGTTTTTCACATGGAAGACCCATTTGTTTTGCTCAGCAATTCGGATGCGCTGCAGATCAACGTCATGACTTGAATTACCGGCAGGAAATACGAAAGTGCCTGTCTTTGATTCTGTTCGAGCTTGTGTGTTATCAATGAACTCAGTTACACGAGCAATAAAGACTAATTCAATGTCTCCATTATTTCTAGCTCGATAGCTTTGGACTTCGAATGAGTAATCAATGCGGTGTGACTTTTCTTCATTAAAGAAGTAAGAGTATCTCAATTAGTTCCCCTCCCGTATTAGGGTTATTTTTAGCTGAGAGCTGTCCTTCCAAGAGGTTAGGGATGTACCGATAATAGATTCAACGCTGCCCCCTGGCTCGAATGTGAGCCCTTGTGATACTGGCTCAAATTCTACATTGTCTCGAAGGCCAAACAGGAGTGCAACAAAGCCTCCTTGTTCTATTTCGATTTCAGATAAAGCAACCATGTGAGCCTGGCTATCTTCTACCATTTCATGATTCCGCTCTTTCAAATGCTGCAAATACTTTTGAACGGTGAATTTCATGAGCTCCATACGGCTCAATCGGCTTGACGCTTTATCAGCCATCTCATCATTCTTCATAGCCCGCATGGTTTCCGCCTGATCAACGACTTCCTCAGTTAGCTCGTCCAACTGCACCTCATAAAGCTTAATGGTTTCTTCTAGCCGAATCTTTTGGGAGATTTCTTCCTGTAGGTAAGTCCGGAGATAGTTCCGGTTCTGGTCTGGCGTGTTGGCCATGATCTTAATTTGATCCAAATCAATTCCTCCTTAGTTTTGATAAATCTTAGAGGCGAATCGGCGCTGAGCTTCATCTTCCGCTTGGATAAACAGAGAGTAATCGGGAATAAAATTAAAGAACTTAGTACTCTTCATGGATGCGTGCTTATTCTTAGCGAACTTCACTTCCACGACAGGCATCTTCAAGTCTTCATCTTCATCGACCCAATAGATTTCAGCATTCTCTTCCTTGATGCCGACTTCGTTGTACATAAGGCAGACCATTGTTGCTTCATAACGAAGAGTGATTGTATCCTTCAGATCATCCTCTATCGGACGCTTGCCGTTCGTTTTACGCAAGTGAGCTGTACACATAACGACAACATCAAATCTTGTAGCCCAGCCTTTGATCGTTTTAGATACGTGAGCCGTCTTATCATCATTGTTGCTGAAGGTCTTGCTCTCTACTGTCAAGTCATTGAAGGAGTCAATTGCAATTACGATTCGAGTGCCTTCAGGCATCGTCATCTTAATATCCTTGATGTGCTCTTCAATGGCTTCAACGCTGGTCATATCATTGGAATCGAACATGCCGAAGCGGTCTACTCTGCGATACAGGTTCTTGATTCCTTCATTACGCTTATTGATAATCTCTTCATCGTCTTCATACTTAGCTGGCGACTTTGCTTGGCCGATCGTGATTTGTTGATCGTTGGCAATATAGCGCGGCATAAGATCGTTATTGGCATCATCAAGCGAATGATACGAAACATAGACCTTTTCATTTCTCTCTGATATTCCTTTACATACTTGAAGCATGTAGGCGGATTTACCGACGTTTGGTGCAGCGGCAAATAAGATAAGCCCAGGCTGAGCCCCGCCTTCAAAGGCGTCATCGAATGATTGCAACCCTGAAATTAATCCCCCGTTTTTCCCTCTGGCCCATGAGTGAGCATCCATATTCATGATATTGCGGAGCATCTTTTCTTCGATTCTGTTTAACGGACGACCAAGTATTCCCTCGACATTTGTAACAATAACCTTTTTTCTCATTTCGGGCTCAAAGCCGAATGCATTTGGATCTTGCTGCATTTGTCTTTCAACTTGATGCATGATGTCCGTAAAACTAAATTGTCCTGGCTGTGTATTGCTCATAGCTGCTCCTTCCATACGGCTTATCTCTCTCCCGTGTAATACCTGCGAGTGTTCGTAAGCATTACACAGGGAGAGATCCCTGTGTGTTGTGTGTTGGGTGAAGTTGAGGTTCGAGCAGGGTCCTAAGCTGCCCCTTACAAGGTGCGTATAAAAACACAACCCTCTAAGGGACGCTTAGGCCTTTTTCTCTTCCTCTGCTTTTTTATTCAACTCTTTATTAAAGAGAGGACATTTATCTTTATCGCATACGCCGCTCAGTCTAGCAAAAGCTTCACAGCCGTATCGGTATTGTCCGTTATAAACTGAGTTCACAATAGTTTCGATATCTCTTCTGTTCAATCGAGGCATGCAGTTCTCTTCGCCCCATATGAGCATCCGCGCCATTGCTTCATCTCGTTCCATTCCTTGCTGCATATAGAAGCTGGCAAGTGCAGTCCCAGAGTTATTACGCTCGTCCACAGTTTCTTTAAATGTACGCTCAAGCATGGTCTGAATGCATGGCGGCAGAGTTTCTAGCTTGCGAATCTTCCCTTGGTATTCCTTTGCTTTTATATTCCGTTCGGTCCATTTTTGGATGTACCGATCAAGGGATAACTTAGCTCTATTTGATGTTACCAGTGGAGCAGGTTGAAGGAATCTCGGTTCTTTTGCCAGTTCCTTAATTTGTTCTAGTGTACAAGTGCGAAGCTCCTGCTGCGTTATGGGTATCTTATAATGACCACCCTTCTTATTGAAGGAGTTGACCATTCGAAACATGCGCTTATCATCGTATATTGCTGTATCCATTGTTCCAAACAGTGTGTACTTCGCGATATCAAGTGCAATCTCACGGTAGATTTGATTCAGGGATACGTGCGGATTTAGCCCAAGCACATGTCCGCTGACAGTCAAGTGAATCCCTTTGTGTCCCGAATAAAATACATTGATCTGATCAGGCTCGATTGAAAGAATATGCTTAAGATAACGAAAGGCAATATGCACGTCATACTTTAATTTGGTGTAATCCTCTTCTGTCTCTAATGGCTTATCAAAGTCCAGATAAAGATCGCCCCATTTCAGAGCATCCCTTGCATTCAATACCCATTTCCCTTTTTCATTTTGAAAGAACTCAGGGTTAATGTATTGCATTACAGTCTCATAGACGCCTATGTTGTTGTAGTAATTCCGAAACTTGATGGTCTCGGAAGGATGCATATAATGCTTTCGTGTAAATGGAAACTTTTCCGAATTGGTGTCCGCTCCGCATTCCACAAAAAGCTGGAACTCATTCACTGTGCGATCACCTGTTTTCGAATCACTCGGTTAATCCCATGTATCTGATGAATATTCTTCTTTTGTGATATCGTCTCTCTAGCTTCATCTACATATTTCTCAATATCAAAAGCGTTTCGAAGAAGGCTCCGTTGCCAGCTTAAGCGAATGCGCTTTGCTTCATCGATGGCAAACAGGATTTCGTCCAGATCATAGATGCCGAGTAAGTAATTAAATTTTCCTTCATCCTGCTTAATCATATGAGGATTGCTCTGAATGTTCATCTTTTCATACCAGTACTCAAGCAGTTCTTCCATCGTAAAGCGTTTCTTCATCTCCAAGAAGAACGGCTCCACTTCTTGAATATATTTGCCGTCCGGTCCTTTACGCATCTTAGGCGCAGGAGAAGTTTCCCTCAGCCGGTTGTGATAGTAGAAGATATCCGGATTCATGATATTCTTCGGTGGTTTCTTTGTGGCGAAAATCTCTTCAAGCATATAAATTCGTTTGACCATATCCGGGTAATCTTGGGCAAACTTCTCGATCTCTGCTTGAATCTCTTCCAGCTCCCATCCATCCTTAACTAATTTCTGAATAGATGATATGTTAGTCCGGATACGAGAGTCGGCATTCTGTATCGGAATACCGACTATCGTGCATACGAACCATCCTGAGAGCTGATAAATCAACCCATCTCGATTCATTAGGCGGCAAACTTCTCCAAGAAGATATTAAATTCAGCTAAATTCCCCGGAGTTAAATCGCCTGGAACTGCATCCTCTTTCTTCAAGAACTCTCTGAGTAAAGGAAGCATGTCGTTATCGGTTTGTATATTGAGCCTTGCCTTGTGCTGATGTATCTTTTGTATCTCAACCTGATCCCATTGCGGCGGAATAGCACTTTGCTGCGGAGCACTCTGTGCCTCAGTTTGAACCGGCGCGCCAACTGGTTTAGCTTCAGCCTTGAATGCTTGCGGCGTTGCTTCCGCTTGAGGGGTCGCTTGGAACGACTGCTCTTTAGCAGCTTCTGGTTGCTTGTTCGGCAGATTGCGCTGATCCCAAGCAATGGCTTCTGGTGTGTTTGGCTCATGAGGATTAAATGGATATTGATCTTCATGAAGCTCTGGCGCTACATTAAAATTTCCGTTAGCCTCGTTATTTACATCTACAGCCCAGTTCGTTTGCTGTTGTGGTGCGCCCCACTGTCCGTTAAAGCCACCTTGCTGTTGTTGTGAAAACTGCTGCTGCTGTTCAGGCGTAGGTTGGAAATAAGCTTGCTGTTGCTGTTGTTGATACGGATCAGTATAAGGCTGTCCGAAGCTTTGCTGAGGCTGAGCATAAGTTTCTTGCGGCTGCTGGAACCCACCTTGCGGTTGGTGTTGGAATTGATACTGTCCGCTTTGCTGCATTTGATCATAAGCGTTTTGTTCCTCATCAGCATCCGTTTCGACTTTAATTTTGGAATAGATAGACTCGCCTACGCCAAAGAGTGATGCCGCTTTTACTAAGACATTAGAAGCAGCTGCCTTATAAGCACTGTCTTGATTATCCTTGCCGCCGACAGCAATTTTGCAACCATATTGCTCACGCTGGCCAAGTCCGGGAATGAACAGGAAGCCGCGAGCGTGATAAACATATCCATCAAAGGACCATGTCTTGGAATCCTTATCATACTTGTAGACTTCTTCTCTCCAATTATCAATCAAGCCGAAGTCCCAATACGTATATCCTGACACAGCGTTATCTAAAATTTGGCGAACGGTGTTTACGCCCATATACTTACTTGCAGGTTTCTTTCCGCTCCCCGGTTTGGTTTCTAGCCATTCGTCCTTACATTCCTTCAAAGACTCACGGATCTTTTTGATCTGATCCATGTCCGGAAGGTATTTCTCAATTGTAGGTCTCATAGACGCCTCCTGTATACTGACTGCTTTCTTATTATATTCTTCAACAGATGCCGAAGCAACACCTAAATGTAATGCGTTACATTTGTATGATAGCACGCTGAATTTTAGGAATCAAGAGAAAAATTGAAAAAACGCAAGATATCGAGAGATATCTTGCGCTAGAAAGAGATAGAAGTATTAAGCTTCTTTCTTTTTAAACGTGCCAACGAGATTATGGAAGCTGACAACAATATCGACAGTGCTTCCTGCAACTCTCAGAACGAACGACTCAGAGACTTTAAGTGCGAACACTCCATTAACCTCTGCGTAGACTACTCTGACAGTATCAAGAACAGCCTGTTTCTTCTCTGCACCGTTGCCCTCTGTTTCGAAAAGAGCAACCAAGGTGAAGACCAATTGAACGACAGCCGGCGTAATTGCTAGATATTCAAGAGCTTTGCGAACGCTTGTTAACATTTCGTTTCCCCCTATTTCTCTTCCGTATTTTTGGAAGATCGATTAGATTTATTTTCAATCTCAGATTGAACAAAGTTAATGATGCTGTTTGGAATCCACTTCTCCCATCCAGCTCGTACAGAGTTAGCCGTTAAGCTGTTGAAGGTGTGGAAGATCAAGCCCGTCGTTACAAAATAGAAGATAACGCCTGGCGTGTTTAATACATAGTCAAGCATGTTGGCTGCTGCCGGAAAACAAAGTATGAATAAAGTCCTCAGTACGCCATTGATACCATATTCGGAAGAATAACTTCCATCTTTCTTGGAAGCGGCGATCCCACTGATCCAGTCCATAAAGATAAAGAATGCATAGATGGCAATCATAAACTTCCGCTCTTCTCCGCCGCCGTATACGGTTTCTACGATTGACCCGAAAACTCCACCTATTGTTGCCCATACTGCAGTTGATGAAGAAGCCATATTATCTAAGCTAAGTGTTTTTCCGAGCTCAAAGCGACTCATCGGTTTCACCTCTTTCTCATCGAGAATAATTAAGCCTTACCGCATGAAGGCATGGATTCACGCCATTGTACATCAGCAGCTTTGTACGAACCCAGATCCGCTCCGAAAACTGACCTGACCATTCAGTATTCTTGAGGGGAGTAAGGAAGCCATCGGCTTCTTCTCTCAGCAATTCGTACTCAAAAACTCGTCCCTCCATAAGCTGATCCAAGTTGCGATCAATACCAAATGCATCGCGATTGAGAAAGACGTGCTCTACAGATTCAATGTTATAGATGCCTTCCATATCGAATGGTGTTAATATTGTGCCGCCGCCTGGCTCAAACATCGTCAAGTAAACGCCGATCTCTTGCGCTCCGAGAACGAATACTTTCTTACCGCCAATATCAAGAGGATTCTTTTGAACCAACGTAATGCGAATCTTCTGAACGGGAACGCCAGGGAAGAACCACTTCTTGCGGGGTGTATACTCGTTGCTGTTTACAGCAGCCATATCTGGCTGTATAAATCCCTGAATGGTATTCCAAGCGCTGTTATAATGAATCTCCACATTCTTGACCTGAATGCCACGTTCCGGATGTGGATGGATCTGCACCGTGTTTATGTTGAGATTGTTTACTAGATGACTAGGCAGTTCAATCTCAAGGATGACATCCTCTTGATCCGGACATTCAGCAATATTATATGTTACTGTTCTGTGCCAGTAAGATTCATTATCTCCGTTGAATGCATTAAGCAGGTTGTTGTCAATGACTTCGCCCTTGGTATTCGTGCGACCTACTTGAACCTTCAGCTCCGTAGGAACAACCACAGCACCGTTCTTTTCATTGACCGTGTGCGTCTTTGGTATCTGATGAATCAGAGGTACTGTTGCATAGCGGTAGTTCAAGTCCACATCGCAGCGCAGGCTTGTCTCTCCGTTCTCTTGGGAGATGTTTGGGTAAACCGTTGTCATATCCTGTACGAAGCCGGTCTTGAAGAAGATCGGCTCGTAAGGCCCTGCTGATTCAATTCGATTCATCTGTGCTTCTAACTCTACGGTCTTTCGCTCAAGCATCATCGCATAGTTGTGTAGGGCTGTATTCGCTGCAAGGATGATCTGATGAGCCTCTGAAAGATTCTGGATGTTCAGATTGCTTTGTCGATACAGCTCTACAAGCTCTAGGTATTTATTATCTTCGTTGTTATTGTAATCCGAGGAAGAAGTAGCGCCCCGAAACTGGGCGCCTCCTGGTTTACTTGTAGGCATTCTCATAGCTCTGAAGTCTCCTCTCTAATTCAGCCAAATGCTCATTCATCTGATTCATCCTATTTGCCACAGGATAAAGGCCGTTCATCTTCTGTTCGGCCACCGCAACCGTTACAGTGTACTCGACTTTCATATCTCCAATTTGTAACGCGTTACTTTTTAATTTGATATATCCGTTTTCGAACACAAAATCCCCAGGACTATTGAGTTCTGCTCCATCTAAGAATACCACAAGCCTTGAAAAAGAGCTTTCTGCCACTCCAGGCATGAGAGGGTAACTGGTTTGTTCCATATTTATACTGAACGTTTTTACTGCAGAATACGTAATATTTTCCACTCCAGCTTCGTTTTCCCCCTGAAACCACGATTTTACGGCATCATCTTGATTTTTCGTATGATTTTCTATCATCATGTGATTCAATCGGATGTCTAAAATCTGTTCTTGGTGATCAGATAATACCTTCTCTGATTCGCGCTGCCCCCGATATCTTGCATTACGCTTCATGATATTTGGGTAGTGGTAATTATCATCCCTGCGCTCTACGATCACTAGATCGTATCCGTCATCTGCCGTGGCGATCCATCTTAATTCATAGAATCTCGTGAGTGCTTGTCCTTGATCATCATTCATGACAGCCTTAAGAATAATCGTATACCTCTTACGAGCATCGTAATCATGCAGTGCTGCGCGGATTCGGTATTCTCCACCGGCAGCAATCGTTACCGATTCTTGTATCTGAGTGCGCCCATCCATGTAGGTGAATGATTCTGCACCGACCTCTACCTTAAATTCGACAAATTTCCAAGCCGAATCTCCGCTATTTTTGTAGGATAGAAAAATATCATCCTTATTGATCGGCAGCTCATTCATCATAATCGAAGGATTAACTTGCACCTGGCCATCATTAGTGCCAATCCATAATTCTATTCCTGGCTTTTTCTTTGGCGGTTCCAATACGGAAACGACAACTGAATCTTCGCCGTGCGATCCCTCTACATTCTCAGCATAGAACTTGATCGTATACGTTCCAAGACGATTAAAGCTGAGTATAGCCTGCTCCCCATTCTGGTTAAGAATATCTACTCCTGTCGGAATATCCCACCGCCTGAGACTAATCTCGGCTTCTGATTCGGCAATAGCATCGAGGGCCAAACTCTCACCTTGCGACAAAGAGTGTGTACTTGGTTGAAGGATATCAACGAGTATAGGCGCAGGATCAGCGACATATATGGGCGCACTTATTGTGAAATTTTCACCTATTGTATTATTCACATTATACGTTACGTGATATGTTCCTGCTCTGCTAAAACGAGCACTATTGGTTAAATCCGTGAACGAGATCGGCCTTACAATGGTTGAGTCTGCATCATAGAACCAATCGCAATCTCTAATGGTTGTATTGCTACCGGTTAAAGTAATCTTGAAGCTGGCCGTTTCTCCAATCCGGATACGTACTTCGGGAGGATCAATTGTTCCTGATAGTGGTACATGCGGTGGCGGTGGGTCCTGATACGCTTCAATTCTGTACTCTACATAATCCTGTGCTTCAACATATCCGATGTATGGCTTTCGGTACCGGGCATCGCTTCGAACCTGGCTGATCGTTTTTCCGTCAACCCAATCCCCTATTGCCACTTCCAGATTGCTTGAATTAGGTCCGTACCGAACAACTTCTTCTATCCAACTCTTTACCCCATTATCGTAAACATAAGCAATCCCCAAGAGACTGCCGAACTTGCTTGATGGTGAGGACAACGGTGGAGCAAAGTTTACAATGCGGATTGTCAGGTTGTCTGCGCTCTGAATCTCAGGCACAATACTATAGCCTTCCGATGTACTGATACCGGTATTGCCAAGCACATCAGCGAAGTCCATTTCGTAAGGAAATACATTATCATCATCAAAATAAAATAGTACTTTTTCTATTGTTGGCATAAGCTACCTCACTTCGCTTGCAGCTGCAGACGCATTATTTTCGGCGTGATGTGTGGAATACTTTCTTCCCGCCTCATCGAAGCTCTCATCACGACTTGATTATTCTGAATAGAACTATCAATGACTTCATAGACCAACTGGAAGATGCAATTTGTTGGTAGGTAATTCAGCACGACTTGGTTTTCATAAATCGCGAAGTAGTCTCTATTATTCGGGGAGATATTGTAATACAGTGAATGCTCGTCCACGATCTTGAGACTATCCTTATCTGCCCTTACCCGTTTCTCCAAGAGGAAGTTGAATTTGCCTAGCAGGGTTTCATTAGGCAGATCGCCATCTGTAAAATCCTGCCGAAGCTGCATATCTCCCCAATGGAATAGGATTTGAATCTCACTCCATCCTGCTGCCAATGTCAAAGTTACTTCTTCATTGGACGGTACCATACGTTTACCATCTACATATACTGCATATGTTCCAATACGTTTTCTTACGCCGGATACAGTCTGAATGACAGCCAGGGATAGTGGTTCTACTCTGGCTTCTTCGCTATACACACAAGTGGTGAAGCGATAGAAATTATCGGACTTGCCGCCATTCTCACGGCGCAAATTTAATTGGTTGCCGATAGCTTGATAGTCAGTACGGATTGAATCTGGCCGGTTATCATATTGTGACTTCCATGTGCTGTTCAGCGGGATGGTGCCGTCAAACTTAATATAAGACCGCTCTCTTCTCCACTGATTAATTCCGCGAAGCAGGATAGGATTCTGGATATCGTCAAAGCTTTCTGGTAGGGTGCCGTCTTTGTCATCTTTGAGGAGCCTAAATACCTTCATGCCATTCTTTACTTCCTGCGTAGCTTCTGCTTGTCCAAACTCTATATTCTTCGATGCGCGAGCGTTAAACTCTACTGTCTTCGAATATTTAGGAGTTGTGTCTTCAGAGGGGCTGATCGGATACCAGATTAGGCTATCCAGTGCAGTTGTTTCATTCGTTAGCGCAACTTCATAATCAATCGTTGTCCCGAAAGGGATATCCTGTGAGGCGCTAAGCGAAACCATATTGATGTTATCAGAACTAAATACAAATGGCTGCGTAATTAAGGTGCCTTCGCTGAGATAGCTTTTCTTTGAAATCGAAATACTCTTTGCACCGAAGTAGTAGTTATACACGCCGGCAGAATTATCATCATGGTCCTTCTTCTCGTAGGTGAACTTAATTGCCTTCACTTTCAACTGAGAGAAGTTCCATACCGCTCGATTACTTACGGATTGCTTGTTATTCTTTTCAGGCAGCGGTGTGAATGTCGATCCATCAAGAGAGTATTCTACTTGGATCAAAACTGGTTTACCGTGATGAGCAATATACTCTATTTCATTAATCTCTTCTACACTGGCCAACCTGATCGTCAGCTCTGCTTTTACGGTGCCTGGCCCTGTCGTTTTAATTACATGCCACCAAGCTGTATTAATATTATCATCGAACGCATTGTTGATCGTTTCGATAGCAGACTGCTTTACGTTAGGTGTAAGTGCATTAAAAGTTGCTTGAGATCCTGATAGTAAAACTTTATTACTCTGCCTTTGATTCTCTTTCAATGTGATTTGACCGTTATTCAGATCAATGGCTACTGTACTATTGCCGGTATTCATCCGACTCGTATCAATGAAGTCTTCAATAACCGTATCTAGGTAGCTGCTGCCTGCGCCTGATACAAGGAGAAGCTGATCAATCTTCTTCGATAGCATCGATAGTTCATGATTGATTTTGGCGCGTTCTGTCTCGGCAAAGTTAAAGTCATTCATAATTCGAATGGTTTGATTAATTGTGGCGTCATACAGATCGCCAATGTCCTGTCTAATCATCATCACATTATCATTGTAGCTTTCGCTGTCCGACTTCTCTTTGCGGAGAACCTTACGAGGCGAAAAGGACGGAGCCCCAGGAGTATGCTCCCGGAGCCACTGCCCTAGATGATAAGTGATGGTTTGAATACTGGGATATCTTCCGCGCTGCAGATAGGACCTTACGATCTTTTCTACTGTGCGCGACAGCTGTGTCTGCCGGATGCCCATAGCTCATCACCTCTTAATTTGGAGTTGGATAATCTCTTGGTTCTTTTCTTATTGTAATATCAGATATTTTAGTTTGACCAGGGTTTTTTAGAGCAATATCACAGACGATAATAGAACGCTTCGAATTGAAGTCAGTAGGACTCAGAACGATTGTCTGAAGTATAGATCCTGTTCCTGCATCCACAATTTCAACCTGCGGTGCTCGATCAAGATCAGAAACATCCACGCCGTAATATTTATCGACTACAAGAGTAAGTGTTCGGTTAACAAACCCATCTACTGTAATGATTTCCACTTCATTATTCCAATGGTCGATCCCACTATTTCTCATATGGTCAGCATAGTCAAAGTTTAGATAAATCTTATTCGTTCCTTCAATATATGATCGATAACCCGGATACTCAGCATCCACGCGAGAGCCGTAAAATATATGCTTAGCCTCATCTCTATCAAGGTATCCGTGAAGATCCATATCTGATCTTGCGTCAGAGGCAGTGTTTGTTGGAATGCCCCATCTTAATCTAAAGAGTAAGTCGTAGCTGTTTTCGATGTTTCCTTCATCTGGTGTTGACCCTGGCGGTGGCACCGAGCAATCCACTACATTGATTTTAATTCGGCGTGTTACAGTCTTGCCATCTGTGCCGGTTGCTGTAATAACTACGTATCCAGATATGAGTTCACCTGCATCCTCTGATATCTGGCCAGAAATACTCGTGAGCTGGTTTCCGTAGTCTCCTTTGATATCAAGGTACTGTCCACCAGTTCCATCACTAAGCTGTTTTAGCGTGAACATTCCTTCACCCATCGGACCAATGATGTTGATGATAACACCTTTTTCCCTCATAGCACTTATGGCTTGAGCTGCGGTATAGATAGACATTCCATCCACTTCTTTATCGTGGAAATGCGCATCGGTCACTAAGACAAAGTGCTTCGCAGCATTCTCTCTAAAATCATAAGTGAGTGCCCCATTCACAGGATCCATAATGGATTCCAGAACCGATTCTCTTGTATCTCCTCCACCGGCCAGTACAATTGCTCTTAGCATGGATTCAAACTCTGAAGCGCTTGTGGTCAACGATGTCTTGGTAGTCGGTTCACTATAGTTAATATCGCTGTATCGCACACATCCAAGTCGATAGTCTACGTTGTCATCGTTCAGCCTTCTGATGAAGTTGTTTACATTGTCTGCAACTGAGGCAATGTGTTCACCCATACTTCCGGAGTAGTCAATTAAGAAGATAATATCTGCAATGCCACCTTCGCTGCTTCCTCCTGATCCACCTTCTCCAAACGCTCTTGAAGGAATCGTGAAGTTAAAGTCTTCGTGAAACGCATTACCATTTCGTTGATAGAACTCTTCTCCATTGAATGTCGCTTTAATCTCAGTAACTTTAGGTGCAATCTCTGCATATCCTCCAATGGTTAATGGGTCTGTATTACAATGCGTAATCTCTTCCGGATTAAGTGATGGCACAGTGACTTCAAGAATTGGATCAGCTCCTACCCCTGTTTCCGGGTCAGAGTTATGCTCTGGATCAATGGAGCAGACCTGAGAAGTAAATAAATCCATGTGCTTGCTTACAATGAAGTCTCCTGTCTTACCGATCACAGGGGCATTGCCGTAGTTTCCTGCATCTACTTCTGCCACCCATGGCAGCTCATCTAAGTTCTTCGGCCCGCCAGTCATCCAGCCGGTGTTCTTTGCTCCTGCTGTCTTGAAGTTAATATCCGAAGCCCATGCGGTTTTCGAATCATCATAGAAGTCTTTGAAGATGATGCCGACTCCCGTTAGGAAGATGTTGTTTGCGCCGGTTGCATTCCGGATCATAAGCGATACGCCTTTATAATAATCCGACCATCCTGCAACCAGTGTAACAGGCCCCGCCTTCGTCTCGATCGTCAACTCCTGAGTTACAAGCCATTCCAAAGGCACAATATTCGTCTGCATTTCTTTGGTCACGTCACTGTAATACTGGAAGATGATCTTATCTAGCATCAAGCAGTCGCGGACTGGATTCTTCTCCGGATCATAATCTGGAACGTTCGGGTTCGTTGGATCTTCTTCTGGCGAGTCATCATCTTCTGGACGGATAATATCTTTATTGATCGGACATTGATTCGAACTCCAAGCAGAAGGGAATTTGAATTTAACATAGTCACCTTTCGATCCGATCGATGGGCTTTCCGTATAGCTGCCGCTTGTGAGGATTTGATTCATCCATGAAGTATCTTTACCTGTAGGATCACCAAGCATCTTCCTGCTGTTCTTTACACCTGCGGTTTCGTAATAGATGTTGGATGCCCAGGCTGTTTTTGCATTATTGTGTTCATCCAAATAATTGACGCCAATCGAGCTGAGCTGGAATCCGTAGCCACTGCTGTTTCCTCCATCTTTAAACCATGCAGTAATCGTGTCGTCTTCTCCCCATCCGAACATGGCCGTTGCCCCGTCACCATTGTTAATTTCATACGGGAGCCAGTCGGCAGGAATATCAAACTTTTTAATGTCTTGAAGATTGGCATCGTAGTATTCCACATGCAGTGTATCGAACATTAAGCAGTCTCTCACCTTCGGTCCTTCCGGATCAATTGAGCAATCCTTCACTGTGACCGTCATGCTGTCGGATGCCTCGTTACCTTCGCTATCATAAGCCTTCACTTCAACCACAAAGCTGTCACCTACTTCATGACCAAGCGTTGGGTATCGGAAGTTGAAGGTTTGTTCATAAGGCGAAGCAGCCATCCAGAAAGGACTATGGTAGCCATCGATCACAACCGTCTCACTCATTCTTCTGAAGCTTGCCGTGCTCATTACATCAATGGATTCCATGTTCTTAACGTACTTCTCCATGAATGCGTATTGCTTAGGGAAGTTGTCTCTCAGGAAACTTGGATTGATAATGTACAATCTGTAAGCTTCAGCGAATCCTTCTGCGGGCTGCGTACATCCATAAGCAGTGACAGGTGCTTCTTTTCCGTTGTCTAGCTTCGTTCCCGGATTCGATTTATTTAGCTTGTAGTATTGTCTCATACCCGACCAGTTGATGGAGTCCCACCCGCTAATCTCTTGCCATTCTCTGTAGTCGTGCAGGCTCTTACCTATGTCGCTTGCATATTTATGGCCAGCATCAAACTTATAATAGTCCGCCCCGTAGAATCCAACAGCATGTCCAATCTCATGGATTGCAATCTCTCCTGCAATGTATGGTCGGCATGCGGGCTGATTGTTGTTGAGTGTCTGCAGGTCTGCTGTTCCTAGCGATCCTACTGGGAGCCAGTAGCTCTTGTATTTGTCCAGCGGCGTCAGCGTGTCGCTCTCATCCCTTGAAGAGTTAGACGTATAATCTGTTGGCCGGTATGCCATAAGATTGATGACACTGGCATTCAAGGCATCAGGTTCAAAATTAATAAAGGAATAAAATTGCGGCAGCTCCCCATCCTTCGCCCAAGCCGCGACACTCGGATTACCTTGAATATCATTGAAGTCGATCCAGTGATAGGTGTACGTATTCGTCTTGGCCACAAGGTCAGACAACGTATCAATAATATCTCCTGAAAGATATGAGCTTGCACTTGGGAAGAAGAAG
The DNA here is from genome assembly GCF_000732325.1 of Paenibacillus sp. TCA20. GTDB lineage: Bacteria > Bacillota > Bacilli > Paenibacillales > Paenibacillaceae > Paenibacillus > Paenibacillus urinalis. The sequence continues at coordinate 162,936 of NZ_BBIW01000010.1, read as the reverse complement.
CTGATGGCCTTGATCTTATAGGTTGCATAGATGCTGCCCAGCTGAAGCTCCGTCAATCCCGGTAAATTACTTACCGCCCACGACTTAAACGTCGACCACGGCTGAGGTAATGTGACTAGTCCTCTTAAGTTGTCTTGATGGAACTTCCATAGATAGGCATGAAAATTCTGAATACTGATATTGCTTTTGGTATAGATCGTATCTTCTTCAGGAGCAAGCGCTCGTCTAACCTTCTCCATGAAATCAAGCCATTGGTTTCTTCCGGTAAAGAAGTTAGGCTGTATATTCAGTGGCACGATATTACCTGCAGTAATTTGGACATTCCCGCTAAAGGCTTTATTTCCTGTCCAGTAATCTTGGTTAATACTTGATGGTGAGATTGAGCCGTCTACAAAATAGCTGATGCTGTTCGGCGTGTTCGGCTCAGTCGGCGTCTCCGGCTCTGTAGGCTCCTCTGTGACGATATCTTCAAGAGGTGTTCCGTTGACAAGCATAACGACTTTCGTAATTGGATACGGGCCGTCAGCCACTCCAGACACGATTAAATCATCACCATAGCATATCTCTGTTGTCTTAGGTGTGATGGTGACTTGCAGCTCATCTGGCTGCTCAGGATTAGGATCATCTTTATCTGGAATCCCATCCCCGTCTGTATCTTTATCTGGATCATCCTCCTCTTCCCCACAGTTTTCGAATCTCACATAGTCTGTGGTGTGTGTATCTCTTCCTTGGTCCGTATAAACGACAGCAATCAATTGCAGATAAGTTCTTTCTTTAACTCCCCATTCATCCAATGTTGCCTTTGGTATGACGAGTTCAATGCTCTCTTCAACACTTCCAGGATAGGTGTATTCTTTATAAACAAACTCTGTTAGCTTGCCACCTTTGTGCCGCATTTTGAATTTGAGAACAATTTTTATAATCTTCTCTTCTTCACTCGCTGTCCAAGCACGCACCTTAACAGGATAATCTATTCCTAAGCAGTACTTATCCGGATTGTCTTTTCTTTCAAGGATTCTAATATAGATGCGCCCATTACTCGAGACACCATCACTAGGGTCGTCAGGAAGATCATCTTCTGGGTCGTCCGTTCCGCCGCCTCCGCCCGGATTGTCAGGATTGCTTCCGCCTCCTGGGTTATCTTCGTCACCCGATCCTCCGCCGCCTCCTGGATTCTCTGGGTCAGTTGGATTGGTTGGATTCGTCCCACCGCCCCCAGGGTTATCTGGCGCAGACGGATCCGTAGGCTCTGGCGGATAATACGGCGGATCAACAACGTCAGAACCGCTGCCGGATTCGCTTGTACTTGCCCTGCGCAGGGAAGCTTCGCTATCGGAAGCCTCCGCGCCAGTGTATGCTTTAATCGTGAAGCCTTTTAAGAGAGGCGTTTTATTCTTCTGGGTCATTCTTCATCCTCCGGTCTTTCGAATAGCATTCTTAATCTGAGACTATATACTGGATATTCTGATTCAATATAGCCGGTCTTTGTCGTAAGTGCTTGGCTCGACTTCTCTACCTGCTGCACCGTATATATTTTAGGCGGCGCCTCTTCCCCACCACTGTTATACTCTTGATGCTCAAGCGGTGAAATCGGATACCACGTTGCACCATCGTCGATGGAGATAAAGTATTTAATCCATTTATACTCCGTTCCTGGCTGTGCATTTTCAATCATGAGAGGATTGTCTTCATCGACAGACAGCGTAATCTTCTCTAGCGGCTGCTCAAAGAAATAAGGCTCTGTTACGATCTCTCCGCTTTGCTCATACTCATAGGAGTAAACATTAATGTTTCGGATGCCGATAGTGTAGCGCCAGCCCTCGAAGCGCTCTGTGCCGATATCAATCGTCTGCTGTGTGATGCCTCTCGATAAAGAAGTAATGGCATCATCGAGCACCGGACTTGAAGCGTCTTCACCTTGAAGCGGATAGTAGGCGTTAACAGATGAATCCTTTACGCTAACTTCAACACCGATATCTTGCAGTGCCATGAGCGGACCTTCCACTCGGGGAAGATAGCCTGGCTTAACCTGCTTGGTTGCGGTATTCATGGCATAGTCAATATCGCTTCCGGCTTGCTGATTCTGCTCATAGTACTCATGGCCAATATCGGTGTAATACTTTGTTCGCTGTTCAAACAGTACAGAAATGACTTTGGCTGTTCGTGGAGCAAAATGAAATACATAATCATCATCTTTTTTATTTGACCCGATTACGGATTCTGGCATCCCGCTGCCGTCTGAAATAAGAATGTCTTTTACGATTGCTGTTCTTGCACCTTGGTTCGGAGGTGTATACATCTCAACATCTATTGCATTTACGGTTGTCGCTTCATTCAAGATGATCTGCATATGAAGCTTCAGCACGCCATTCTCCGGATCTCTTGCCCAATTCAATCTTTGATTTCCATGCACCTGATAAGCAAAGCCTAGGTTCTTGGCCACGTTCTGCTTATCATGATCTCGGATATTCACCAACTCGTATTCGAACCATGTATCCGGGTTTCCATCAAGCACGGATCCGTATGCGGCGTGATTGTTTTTACCGCCAACATACTGGTAGGTGTAGTCATTCTGAGTGTTTCCTCCGCTCACTGTCACCTCATGATTATTGCCAGGGAATCCGTTGGACTCCGTGCCGAGAATGAAGCTGTCGTAAGTCTTGTTTCCTGGAATGATCGTAACCTGTGCCACCTGACTTAAGTTGATACTGTCCGTCTGCGGTAACGTCACAATCCCGTTCTCAATACTAGCTGCCGTTCCGGTTGTGCGATCATAATCAATCTTATCGTTATTCAGAAAGTCATTGCGGTGGAAAGTGATCTTTCCGTTCGACTGCATATTAGAAGATAGAAGCTGAAGGTCTTTTAGCTTATCCTGTATCACACCGAACTGACTTTGCAGGATGCTGTGCTGTACCATGTTATGATTGAAATCCGTGTACAGCGCCCTGCCGATCAGATCAATCTCCTGATACATAATCTCCATGTCTTTTTTAATCTCATCCATCATGTTGTTGTAATCTTCTGACCATGGCGGCCCGCCTTCGGGAGCAAGCCGCAAGACCATCTGCGGTTGCCCTATCGAAGTGAAGAAGCTCTCGAACGCTTGGAAGACAGTCTGTATCAGCTTCGTATTTGTCTTAATGCTTCCATCATCGAATGCGGCTTTAGCTGCATCGAATTGTGCTTTCGCCTGCTCATACAGGAGCTGCGAATTATTCTTAATAGGTTCACTCATCTCGCACCTCTTGATCATAAGTCTGACAACGAATGGACCAGCTATATACGGAAGGTGTAACGCTCTCGTAACCGGCACTATTTCTACGCAGGATCGCTTTTAATCGAACGTCTGTTGTGAGGTAGTAATAGTCCACCACAATATCTTTCAGCTCTCCATCAAATGTGGAAATAGGGAAGTAAAGGGTGTTGCCAATTTGAGCAAAGTTCCTGCCATCGTTCTCGTTTTGGAGCCGGTTCTTATCATAAGTGCCACTAGCATAGTCTGTGATATTCTTGTACTCCACTCCGCCAACCCGGACGATAACCGGATAGTAAAGTTTATCCATGCTGAGCTGACTGCTGTCTTGTGTGTAGCGGTCATTCTGTGAGTCGTAATTGAAGATCTCACTCCGGTAAACGTAAGGAGTATGCTGCAGCGTGATCGTGTTGTTCGCATTCACGCCGTTGAAATATTCACCTGTTTCCCCTTGTGGGTTAATGTACTGCATTGGCTGTACAGTCTCTGCATCCACGTCAACGTAATAAGCCTCGTTCGCTGGCTTGTAGTCTACAGTGTAGATGCTGGAAGCAGAATAGAATGATTGCCTGATCCCTATTCTCTTTCCATCATCCGTAATGACATATTGGTCACCGCCGATTGGCACGCCATCTCTCCGGACAGTAACCGTATCTTTAGAGATGACAGGGAAGCGAAAGCTGAAGTTAATGGTGTTCTGCAGGAGATAATCATCGCCCCCAACCGAGCTGCCTAGCAGGAGTTCGCCTCTTACATAATCCTTGCCAGCCGGCATAATAGGATGCCATGCAGTTGGCTCTGGATTCTTTTTGTAGCTGATGTAGTACTCAACATCCGTGATCCGTGCCTTATCCCCATTCTCTAAATCCATATCATGATGCTTCTCCTCTGTAACAAGAGACATGCGTTTCACATTTCCGGACACGGGCAGTCCTTCAGACACGTAGATCGATCTTTGCAAATACTTCCGCCCGGTAATGCTGACATTGTATAAGCCATAAAGATAGGATAGCTTGTTGGCTGCAATATATTGCTGACTCAGTGTGCCTTCATCCACTGTAGCTTGATTCGTATTTGCACTGATCGAACGCAGAGCAAGCATCATAGGGTTTTGATAGTTACCCATTCTGACCTGCTCCATGGCTGACTTGGCAGCACTTAGAACAGACTTCGCTTTGTCGCCCTGCTTTTCAGCCCACTCTTGAAGCGCTGTGAGATATTGGCTCCAGCCTGTAAGCTGATTCTTCTTATCGAACTCAGCAATGGTTTCCCCTGGCTCCCGTTGATCGGCAATAGCATCGGTGCCGAGCTGCATAAGTTCTGCGGAACCTGCAATTTTATTCCACAGCTCCATGTTGTTCTGCTCATCTACATTCACCAGATAGTTTTCTTTTACGTAATTCTCTTGGCGAAGCAGGATACGAATCTTGGCCACATCGACCGATGGGAATTGGAATGTCATCTGTCCTACAGACTTCTTGCTTCGCTGATGCGGATTCTCATGATTAGGCGTAACGAGTTTGTAAGTCTTCCCTGCGTAATCGGAAGATTCATATCCATGAATGGCCACAATCTCAAGAGGATAAGAAGCATACGGATCAAGGCTAATCTCAGATACGGTCGTAATACCGTTCAGCCTAATTTCAAGCTCACACATTGCCCCATCCATCTCATAGCCTTCATAGTCATGTGTCCACAGATCACTGATATTTTGCGTAATCACATCATCGGCCAGAATGACTTCTGCCCAGAAGGTTTCTTGCGAACCATCTATGGCATTAGATATTGGATGATTATTATTTGTGGCCACTGTTCCGATCCGGTTCAACACCTGAATCGATGCCAGCTTTCTTCCATAGGGATTCTTAAGCTGGTCTATCGTTTCGAATGAAGCAAGCTGTAGTGAGTCACTGACAATCTCAGCACTGTATTTGTTATTTAGATATTGGCCATAGCGATCTTTTCTGAGAATTGCAAGCGATGATTCGCTAGTTTCAGTATATTGGGGAGCTTTGAATTGCTCATGGACTCCTTCTACGAATCCATCTGTGTTCTTCATTATCAATGCTTGCTTCTCAACCTCTGCTTCAAGGGCATAGATTTTCTTGCGAATGTCTGCAAGCATTGACCGTGACAACCGCTGATTATCATCCATTAAGCTGTCGATCTGGTTCGAAGCTGCAAATATTGTAGAGAGATCAAATGCAATCTCTTCAAGGTTACTGTTATAACTTCTGGAATCCGTCTTGCCGGTTTGGTGTCGAGCTTGAAAAGTCGGCGTTGCATTCGCTGAATCCAAGACTTTAAGCAGCCGTTCGAGTTCGGCTTGGAACTCGGTATCACTCTTGATGTATCCTTCTCTTTGCTTTAACTCCAGAAGCTCCATAAGCTTTTGCTTTTGAGTCTGCGGGAGCGTGGAAAGGAATTGGTCTAAATAGTTACTCATCTTTATTGTCCACTCCTTGGTTTCGGTGGTGCTGGTTTCGATGGTCGCCAGCTGGGCGGTGGCGGTTTAATTGTGCGACTTTCCAAAAAAACAATGTAGCAACTTTCACAGAAAGGACCTGATACATATCCTTTTGCGCTCTCATAGTTACAAGATAATGTGTCAGCCCAATGTGCTTTCTTGCAAGTCTTGCACTTCCAAAACCCAAGAATCCAAAAGAATAACTTATAAATAATAACACCAGCAAGGATGACTACTCCTATATTCCAAGAAAACAGTAACCAAAATAGTGGCACCCTAGCTAAAGTCTTTAACATGTCACTCCTCCTTTCGTATGTAAAGACAGCCTACGAGCTGCCTTCAATAAATCTCCATAATGATGTGTGCGTATTTCCCCTTATACGTCTTCAGGATCGATTCAATGTCATGGTTACCGATGGTGAAGTTTTCGACACAATACCCTTCAATCGTATACTCTGAATAGCCGTACCATTCCGTATAAATATCAAGCTCCCCGATCGACATCATAATCTGCTTTTCTTCTGCTTCTTCCAGCGAGACTTTCTTGTCACTCAAATAGAATCGGAGGAAAACTTCCGGTAGACAAAGGGAATAATCTGATCGATAATCATCTTCCGGTTGATGCCTGGATTCATTACAAGACGCTATCTGACCGGCAATCGTTCGGGCAATGGTATCATAGCCATCTTCAAACTTCATCCCGTCTTCGCCAGATTTCAAAATCCCCTGAAGATGTATTCGCTTCTGAACTGCATTTTCCTGATATCGACTCATTAACTCCGTCAAATATAATCCCTCACTTTAATTTTCACTACCATATGATCTGATAGAATTAGCTGTAAAATAAAAGCGCTCAGTCTCCATGTCTTCGCCTGCCGATCTGCTGATTGTCCGGCGAATCCAGTGCACATTGGTCACGTCTTGGGTTATCACTTCACCACTGTCTCTAATCATGCGTATCATCATAGTTCGGATACGGGATTCCTGCTCCCTGGCAACCTGATACAAAATCGAATCGCCGCCAAAACGCTGTAGTTCTAAGTAGCCTTCAATTCTCCTGTTTTCAAATTGCTCTGTCATTTCATATCTCAAGACTCCAGGAATAGGTACTCCACCTGCATAAATAGATACAGCATAATCGTCGAAACTTTCTTGGCGCGTATATGCATCTTCTGGCACTTCCTCGTCAGCAAATTCAATAGGATTCACTCCTGGATAATACGGAAGATCATCTGTCCTTATATTAGTCCTCAACCCATCAAAAAAGGTTCCTAATATTTCTTGAGGAAAGTTATACCCCCTACCTCTGCTTGGGATTGCCCTAGATGCTAAGAATGTTTCTTCATCTGCAGGAGCAACAGTTCCGTCGACAGATATTCTTACAGGCGTAAGTTCATGATCTCCTGAGGTAACTCTCATGTGTTCTGCAAATCCTTCACTGACAATAATACCAGCCATATTTCTTTTCCCTCGGCTAGAAGTTTCGGGTTTTTCTCTTGCATTCAATTCCTGGTATCGGCTCATCAACTCGGTCATTTAGAAATAATCCCCTCAGCCCCATCATACGGCTCGAACTCATTCGTTTCTGGATTTAACTTCTCCAGAACAAAGTGTTTCAAGTTCGGATGATCGTTGTAGCTGAACATAGCGTGAACATTTCCGTTTTGGACATCTACCTGCAAACCTTTAGGCGTGATACTTTCCAGCAGTATGTCCTTTCGGTTACGCATAATGCTGTGATCTACTGTCCAGTTCGTTCCCTTCATGTACCGGATATCTGTAAGGATTTCCGTTACGATCGATTCAACTTTCTGAACGAATGTAAGGGTTGGACTAGACTTCGATAGCATCATTTGCAACGTGTAATACAAGAAGTCTTCTGGCACATCATTAAAGTTTAGCCGTGCTGGATAAATCAGCGTTACTGGCACTTTAGGAGACTCAGAAAGAATAATCGTTCCGTTCTCATAGATCGTTCCAGTAATGGCTTCTTGATTCGTTCCAAGCACAACGCGATCCCCGCCGGCATCAAGTACTGTCACATCCCCTTTGACATACTCTACGCCTTCTTGCGGTTCGAGCTGAACCTCATAATGATTTAATGGATTAATTGTTTTATGGCTAAAAGGAAGAATGATTTCTTTTTGAGCAAACTCTACTCCTTCTTGAGCCATATCCTGAACTTGCCTAATGCGATAGTCCAGCTTTAATCCATCGTGAATTGCACTGTCTACACCGGCGATCGCATTGTTGATTTCATCTTGAATGTAAGAGTCAATCTCAATGCCTTTGCCTGGTGCATTCTCGGCAATCTCAATGACTTGTGCTTTCAGATCATCGAGCAGTTTTTTAAGGCGCTGCCCTTTAGCCGCAACGACACCGTAAGTTGCCGTATTAAGCTCTGCTAGTGCATCCTCTGCTTTAACGATTGCAGTGATGGCATTCGTGCGGTTGAGATTGATCTGAGGCAGGGCATTTAGAATTTGGCTTTTATTATTCTCCCAATCCAAAAGGTCCTGATCTAAGTTATTAATCCTCGATTCAAGCTCATTCACAAACTGCACGATATTCCTTGTATCTGTGATTGGCATACCTTTTCCTCCTTATAAGAAACAGCCCGCAGTATATGCGAGCTGCTGTGTATTATCATATCATGTAACGCATTACAATTCTATAAATTCCACTCCATCTATTTCCGTAAATTTCGGGAACATCTTAACATAGTCTACAAGAATGCCACCTTTAGCTTCCTTGCTGTTCACCTGAATAATGATGGAATCAATATTACCGTCATTCATAATGTCAGCCGTATAAATCATCCAGTCTTCACTGTTGATTGTGGCCATCGGTACTTCTGCCGTTTCTCCGTTTCGATATACATACCGGATGACAGCTGCCGAACGATCCTCCGCCTTAGACATCTTCTTCGCCTTGATATCCAAAGTGTAATCACTGTACTCCAGATTGGCTGTGGATAGCAGGATGCCGTATACGCCTCCCTCTTCAATTTGAAGGATAGAGTTGTCGCCAGTACCGAGGTCTTGCTGATTAATGAAGTATAATCCGCTTGATAGATTCGTGTTATATTCATTCAGGTGCTTGCCGTAAAGGAACTCTGGATTACCAAGCACGTTAAGATCGGTTGGCTGCAGATCATAGTATTCAATGATCGGCAGGATTCCGTATCCTTTATGCTTCGCTACAGCTGCTTGCACTTCAGCTTCACTAAATCCGTTTGGATTATTTGGAGTGGCTAGGATACTGCGCGGGAGCCGAACAATAATGACTCCATTTTCCTGATACGCTTCTCCATCAAAGTAGCCGATATCCCAATGGTAAAGTGATTCTTTATTTACCTTGGCAATGACCGCTTTAGATAATGCTTCATCCAGACCACCGCCTCTTGTCCGGGTGTCCATAATGACCACATCTTTCTTAAGGCTGGAGTTGGCTTGGACTGTTACTTTCCCTAGTCGAAGCATGGATGGATCATAGTTATAATCATCTGGCTCAAACCAGTAGTTGTCATCCGTATGGAAGATCGCTTGATTACGAGTTGTACCACTAATGAGCTGAGGTCCTGATTCCTCTTGTATCCAGATGGATGTGGGTCTTAGATAGACGTGCATTTGTCTAACTAATAATTCATTGCTTTGCTTCTCGGTCGTTGTGTACGATTCGCGCAGCGTCACATCTCCCGGCACCCATTCATGAAATCCATCTTGGGCCATCGTAAATCGGTGTCCTGGACTTGGGTTTAAGTCCAGATGGAAGAACTCTCCGCTGCGATTGTACCCGCGGTACGTGTACCAATCCTCTACATAAGCATATCGTACAATCACTTCGTCCTGATCTCGAATCCTATCGTGCAGATAAATGATACCTTTTTTCGCATCGATGTCGGAAACTCTTAGCTTACGAGACTGATTCATTCGGATCGCTTCGACTTCGAGATAGCTTACGCCAGCTTCGGATGCCATCGCAATTGGCGTGAATCCAACTTGAATCGCTTTATCATTGAGAATGACAGGATGCTCTCGATCAATCAGAATGACCGGTTCATTGTAGAACTCTTGGTTCGTATATTCCGGCACCGTATAATCCATAATGATTTCTTTTCGTTCTTCCGGATTCATCGGAGCGTATGGAATCAATTCTGGATAGGATACATAGAGCTGCGGGACTTTTTCACCAGCCTCATAATAAGGAAGGACATATCGCTTCTTCACCCTGCCGTTCTTCACCCGTACATACCAGTTGTCGATCTCCGTGTTGTCTCGCTCAACCTTTGGCTTCTCCATTTCGATCTTTTTATCATCATCAATCTTAATGGCCAACACCGGCACTGACTCTAGCTCTTCGAAAGTTGTCCACGCTACAAGGTCAGCCGTAAGCCCTTCGATCACATTTGTTGTTCCCGGCTGCAGGATGTTTTTCATGCGCATCCGGTTAACGCCTCGATTTGCCTGATCCACCTCGAAGTATTCTCGGTTCTGCCAGTTATAATGCCAGCGATAGTTCACTCGATTCTCCCGATTGTTACCCGCTGAATCCCCTCTCTCGATACGCAGAAGCAATTCATTTGCAGGAACACTGGATGAAATGTTTAGCTTCTCGAGAATGTTTCCTGTCCCGAAAAGAAGGCCCATCGATTTCATACCTTCCTGCTTATAAATCTTATCTGTTCCTTCCAGTGGCAGGGTGAGTGGTGCTCCAATCGGAATGATCGGCGGCACATCGACCTCAGCAGAAACAGAGTTGTCACCGTTAATCCGAATGTTTACGCCTTCACCGCTTGTTGCCCATATTCGATTCCAAGAGAAGTTCTGAACTTCAATCGGTATATTATCCTTCGTTAGCATTGGCGGGGTGAGTGTTACATCCATAACGCCGTCTGCCCTCATGACCGCCTTGCCTGTGCCGGTAATATTCTTGCGATTATCACTGGTTAGCCAAGGAGTACTTAACGTCCCTCCTGCCTGGCTGCTGTTCGTCACTGCCCAAATGTAGCCATCGTTTCGAACCTCTGCTCTAAGGTCTGCCGGATCACCGACAACACTTGGAGTCGTAACAGTATAAGGCATGTCATTACCATAGGTGTCTTTCATGTATTGTTCAATGAGTGGGGTTAAAATGTCGGCCGGCTTCTTGTCGGACACTTTAACCCAATCGTTACTAGTTAGCGTCACGTTCTCCCAGTCTGTGCAGAGTTCGTGAACATCCAGTTCTGTGAATTTCAGTTTAGACCATAGCGCATTCTCTTGAGAGATATTACAGATTCCGTAAGAGCCTTTGCTGTAGGTGCTGTCCTCAGCTTCACAAACCAATGTTCCTAATGCATCATCGGAAGTATCGTTACCGATGTAGACCTGGAACTTACTACCGGCAACCACGACACGAATCTTATATGTCTCCCCCGGTACCCATCCTTTCGCATTATAGTTTACGTTGCTCGTTATATTCTCAAAGGATGATCCCGTCCGGTCTGATTTGTACTGGCAGTTCGGATGCAGTGCATCAGAGTAAGGCGGAAGTGTAGTCGGGCTGGCTTTGAATATACCCTTCTTACGGTTTTTAAATCCGTAGTCTGACATGTACTTTGTCATATTCGTTTCAGCTTCATAGGCGCTGTTAAATTTATTAGGGTCTGGATTCTTGTAGTAGAGCACCGCAGATACGCCGCGTTCATCCACGAGTACGCGACCTACGCCGTTACCGTTGGCTCCTGGCTCGCGCATGAGCTGATCTTTTTCCCATAGGAAGCAATAGTACTCTTTATCATTGTTAACTCGGAACTGAATCCCGATCACGTCATCATCGTTGTGGTCGTTTACCGTAACACATGCAGAGAAAATGTAGTTCTCTTTATCTTTGTGGGCACCATTGTAGTAGCCACTGACTTCGATTTTATTTACCGTAAGCAGAAGTACATCTCTGGCTTTGTTATATTCCCATTTGCCTCGTGTCTCATTGGAGCCGATAAAGTCCCATCCTGTAAATACGTCAATCGGCTTTGCTGTGAAGGCTTTTTCGATCGTTACGTTTTGGCATACCTTCCATCGTCCTTGATAGCTTTGCGAAGTAATGATCTCTCCTGATCCGCTGGCTTCCCATGTGAAGTCTACTTCTGACTTCTGCTGTTCAGGATAGACCGTAACCTGATGTTCGATTGGGTTATTCTTCAGTTTCACATTGCTTCCGCTGGCTCCCGTCCACTTAGCAGTTGTCGTATTTGATTTTGCCTGTGCCGGTGAGCTTCCGCTTTCTGCTACAATGCTTTCTACTGATCCATTGTCTGAAGCGGTTTGAGTTGTATAGAGCAGGTTCCCGCTGGCATCTTCAATTTTAAATATGGCATCCATCGGAAGAGAAGGCATGTCTACTGGCATAATCGATTGAATGAGGCTCCGTGCGTCTACGTATCCGCCGCCAATATTCACGCCCAAGGTTTTATACTCTCCGGTAAACTCAAGCTTCTCATGAGCAAGGAGGGCGTCTGCATTCATTGTCCAATCGCTTACGTATCCAAAGGTTAATGTGCGCTGGTTGTTCTTGTCATCCAAATAGGTGGCAGACAGCTTATAGTTGAATGCGTTACGTGCTCTTGGGTCATTCATAGAACGTTGCGGTACCGTAATTTTATATCCATCCTTATCCGGATATTCCTCAATCGAATACACCTCTTGAATGTCCTCGGCTGCCCGCAGGTCTTCTGCTGTTACCTGCTCGTACGCGCCGATCCCATTGATCACTCGCAGCTTACCACCCTCAATCAATCCAACGTTCCCTTGATTAGAATAAAGCTCCACCGTTTTTGTGGTACTCTTTAATTCTTCATCTGGAGCAGGAGTCTCGACATGATTGTAGCGAACCTTAAAGGTCTGCTCTTCATCTGTATTGCTTTGAATATAAATCTTCACCCAATAGATCTTAGGATTCTGTTCAGTCGCTTGAGCATAGATCAGACGTTTAAACTCAGGTCCTAGCAGGTTTCCGTTCTCATCGGTTAGCTGAATTTGGCTGCCAGTGTAACGTATTACCTTTCCTGCTTCTCCCGGATCACTGTCGTAATGATACTTTAGTTCAAATTTATAGAACAGTGCATTGGATATTACAGTTTCGTTCTGCGTAAATCGTCTAGTGATGTTGATATTCTTGGATGGAAACCTGCTGTATGGCGGACGCATAATGATCGGCTGATCATCGGAAACCACATCAGCATAAGAGAGAACACCGTTTGCATCCGGCACAACTAAGGACTCAATCTGATCAATAGGGATTACATTTTCATTGACTGAAGAAGTATCAATCAAAGATACGTTCTCTTCTACATTGATTCGCGGGCTATGGATATAAGCCAGATTCACATCGCCAGTTGGCACCTGCTCACCCACTCTGAGAGAGAGCTTACCGTTAGGCAGCGCCTTATCAAACTCAAACAATTCAAGCCCGTAGTCTAATCGCTCATCCTTGTGATAATAAGCTACTGCTTTCATGGATCCGTCAGCTGTTTGAACTTTCTGTTCAACTCCATCTTTATAGAAAACGACTGAAATATCCTTGTGGCCTGATTTAGTTTGATAGCCAACGACCGTGACTCTGTTCGGTTGAATCCCATATTCCTGAATGTAATCATCAATCTGATTCTGGAATACTTCCTGCATGCTCATTCCACCGCAAAGCGCCTGTCCGATTGCAGCCTGATTCATGGTTTCGTTAATCGTAAAGTAATCGTCATATACAAATACCTTATCAAGTTCATTCTGATCCTTTACTGAGATAATGCATGCGATGCGATAAAAGTCTTTAATCACTTTTAATCTCCCTTCTTTCACCTATGTAAAAAGCAATAGGGGTTGTTACGCCCCTATTACCTTCAGGTAGATGAAGTTGCTTGCTGTTTCACCTTCCATACTGTAAGAAGCTGTTACAGTAATATTGCCTTGTTGCTCATTCAAAGCGGAGACTGTCCACTCTGCTTGGCCATAGACATTTGTCGTCATTTCAGAAGTAGTGATTTCACCTTTCGTATTACGACAAACGATCTTGATTCTCTCCCCAGCCACGTTCTCCCAGTTCTCATTCCGAAGCGTGATGTAGATGGTCGCCTTATCATCCTGCCCCGCTTGGATCGCTGCTTTACTGGTCTTCACTTCAAGGAAGTAGCGATCCTTCATATTAGGAACATAGAAATTTAGAAGTGTTTGGTTATTTAAGTCTTCGCAAATAATCTGATATACGCTGATCATTTCAGCTCTAGGCACCGGCTTATCGTAAACGTAGACTTCTCCTGCACGGTTCGTTGGACCGCTGTAGATTAATTCTCCATCACGATATACGTCCACATTCTTGTTCTGAATAGGATTGTTGTATTTGTCCAGTACCTTCCCTGTCACTAGAACCTTTCCTAATCCATCGGAAGACAGTGTCTTTGGTGATACATTGATATCCACAGATTTTGGTGTATCCAATATCTTGTTGGTCAAGTATAGGAAGCCCTTGTGATTATGAGTGAGCAGCGGATTCAGTGCGATTTCTTTTGCTCGATAGAACGGACTAAACGCATCGCCTTCATAAATGATCTCCATATCTTTCATCTTGTCTGGATCATAGTTCGGATGAAGAACAATCTTGGCGACATCATTATTCGGATCATGGTTGTAGTCTACAAAATAGCTGTACATCAAGCTATATTCGAAGTTCATTATATCACGGTTTCCTACATTGTTCATGAACTGAATCGATGATTTCTCTGCATCAAATACATATTTATCTGCTGAAATTGTAATGCCATTCAATTTAATTATAAGACTATCCGGATCAATCCCCTTATAGGTTAGATAGTACTTACTGTATCCATTGCCCATCAGCTCTTCTTTATAAGTCAATGTCTGCTGGATATCAATGAGCAAGCCATTCTCATTAAAGACTTCTTCATAGAAAGCCGTCTTGCGAAGAATATTTCCTTCGTTATCTCTCACGATCATTGGCGCTCCTTGCTGCGGACGTGGTTGAATGAGAAGCTGGTGATCGACCGGTGTCATCACATGGCGCGTCTTCTTCGCATACAAGTAATGTTCCTTATCTTTGAAGTAGTAATAGCCATTATGAATCATCGGGCTCCACGGCAGCGGTGTTGCTTCTTTCACTCTGGCATTCACTGCATATCCTAAACGAGGAGTGAAGAAATCAGGTGAGATCATTGCCCGCTCTGTTGCCGGATGTGACCACTCCAACTTCACGCTGGCTGTGCCTTCGTTCTCGAAGTAGTTAGCATTGAAGTCGTACCATTTGCCTCCCTGCAATTCAATACTGCCGACATGAGTCGTTGCAGATTGCAGAACCCACTTATCAATGATGAGTTTCTTATCGATCCAGAGTCGGAAGCCATCATCCGATGTGGAGTAGAAGGTGTAGGTTCCTGATACTGGTGCATAGATACTGCCCTTCCAGTTAATCGCAAAGCCATCATTTGGTGTCCCTTCATCGGCCGGCTGAATCGGATCGATGTAAGGCTCTGGCTGATCAGGACTGTAAACATCCACCGATGTGTCTGGTGGCAAGTGCCCTCGGTTGACTTCACGGTAATCCAGCCAAGCAGGTTGTTCCGGCGTGGACGCGGGACGTGTAATCACAGTAGCCGATACTTTGGCATCATCACTAGATGTAACAATACCGCTTGTCGTAAAGTGCGTCTTGTAATCACTTGTATCGTTTTTGATAAAGTACTGTAGGGATACATCACTTCGATTGAATCCATGCGCGCTCAAGAAGCTGCTTAATTCGCTGCTAAAGAAATCAATCATTCGCTGGTCACTAACTAGCATTTCCTCGGTTCGGATACTGTCCGTTAGTGACTTCATCTTCTCTGCGCTCATCGGCTTCCGGATTGTTTCCTTTAGAATTTTCGAGGTGCTGAAATTCCAAAAGTATGTTCTCGGTTGAGACATTGTCACTGGACCCCACGCTCCTGAAATCAGTGCGTCTGGTGAATTATCTACGATATCAAATTTCAGTACATCGTTGGTGTAGACTTGAATGGACTGCCCTACTACTCGAACTCTGATCTTATTCGTTTGATCGGTACCATACGCCCAAGGCTCTGGCAGGTGAGCAAGCTTCACTTTGTTATATGACAGAAGCGCAGTTCCATATTGAGATGGGTTCGTACAGATGTTTCGATAAACAGCCATCCCTTTCGTGTCCATCCCATTGGCATCCCACTCGAATGAGTAGAAGTTTTTAGTGGATGGATTGAACCTAAAAATAGCTCCATACATATCGTCATCCCCGGAGCCAATTTCCTGCACCATGAACTCAAAATCATAGTCTGTCATATCTGCATGCTCAGGGTTATACCATCCGGATCGGTAGCTCTGGTTAGCAAGGTTTGTTACTTTGTCGTATCCAGCTTCCGGTGGTCCATGCCAATCCCCTACATTCGATCCGATGTTCTCGTCAAACTTACTCCATACACCTGTGAAGTTGCTGGTGTCGATGACTTCAGATGAAGGATAACTGATCTCCATCTCAACATTCAGATTGAATTTAATCTGATCTGGAATGACGGCCATCATGCGGAAGCCGGCAGGCTCCAGGCTCTCTGTGAACGGTGATTGCGTTCCCCAATTAAAGTTAATGAATGGATCGACGCGGGACATTTTCACATCACCCAAGTAGTTTTCTTTCTGAGGATCGAAACGCTTGGCCACTCTGTAAGACTGCAAGTGAATCCAATCTTTAGGCATGAGCAATTCTTTATCCACTGTAAGAACACGACCGCTGATGCTGTATTTCGTTTCATCCAGCTTCGTTCCATTTAGATAAACTTCCGGAGATAGCTGCGGATCATTGGCTAAATCAAATGTGTTATCAATCTCACCAACACCGTATCTGATTCGAATAACGCCTGGCGTTACATAGCTTCCTCTGATCTTAAAGGTCTGACCATCAATGGAGTATCCGTTTGTTGTACTCTCCGGAATCTCCACATCATTCTTTCTGACTGACAGCACCTTGTAAGGCGGCACATCATACATCGGGAAGTCTGTTTGCATAGGCAGCTCTTTGATCTTGATTCCACCTGCAGAGTAATTTACCTCAATGACATCTTCGTTCACGATCGGCGCTGTAATAATGACATCCTTACGATCCATAGCGAAAGCTGTAATTGAAATGCCGTTCACTTTGACCGAAACAGAATCAGGGTCTGGTACATAGCTCAGGCTCAGCACCTTACGTACATCGGTACCAATGTTAGTTGTCACCATGTAAGCGGTCTGTGCATTCCCTTGGTTGAATACGCTAATGGTCCATGTCCCCTCAATCGGCAGCGTGAAGGTCATCACTTCTGCATGCCCGCTATCTCCAGAGTGCGTGTACTGTCTGCAGCTTAAGAAATCGGATGCAGTTGTTCCTGAAGCAGACCAAGTCCCATTCATGTATTTAACACCAAACTGTTCACCGTTCGGCGCAGTCACAAGCAGGTCAGGATACTTATTTCCAGTATCAATCATGAAGTTCGATGCGATCTTAAGGATTGGCTTTCCTGCAGGAACATATACTGTCGCTACCTCGAACTCCGTAACTCCTTGAATGGTTCCTCTCACCGGCGCACTGCCGGGAATGAACGTTTCGGATGCAGGTAATCCTGGCGTATTTACTGGAGCCACCGCTTCTTCAATGACAAAGACCTGCTCTTTGATTTGGAAGTTACCGCCGACAACAAACTTCTCAAGCAAGTTCTCAATCTCTTGTGGGTAGCGATAGTACGTTCCCAAGAGTCCTGAAGAACTTCCCTCTGCTTGAGTTGGCCAGACAGAAACAAACGGATTGTTGCTGATGACTTCAACGCCTTCGATAGAGACATTATCATCATAGTCTTCCTGATCCTCCGGATTGATGGAGATTGGATCGCCTATGGTTGTTGTCGTATTCAGATCTGCATGGAAACCTCTCTCATCTTCATGCCAGCCCGTATACCAATCGGTATGCCAAACGTAAGCGTCTTTGAAATCAGAGCTGAACGTAACCGTCTTTCCTCCGGCATCGATGCTGTAGCTCACACGATCGTCGCTAACTTCGATATACGGCCCTGTAATGTTGACCATATTCTCAGGGATGAACACTGTGTTTGTTGGAACCCCAATCATGTTTGCTCGCCCAGCTGAGTCTCCGAAGAATGGACGCTTGCCATTAACTTTTCCATATCCAATTTCTTTCCCCGTTGTATAAGGGATGTATCTTGGATCTTCATCACACTTCACCACAACGCGATCATTCTGACGATCTGTCTTGATGATTGGTTTGCCGGTCAACTGATTAATAGGAAGTCCGCTGTTGCGGGTTGTGATTCCCGGCTGGCTTTCCCAATACATCCAAGTGAATGTCTGCTTGCCGATAGGCTCCTTATACAAAAGATAATGAACGTTGTCATAGATGCCTGGCATCGGTGTGCTTAGATACGGCTCGATGTAATGTTCATGGCTTGGCGGGATATCAACGAAGCTGTCTTCTTCACTATTAACGATTCCTTCATTCAGGATATCGGCAGGGAATATCCCCTTGTACCACTCTGTTGTTTTGAGCATGAGCACATCGGACGGATCATGATGAATGTCGACTGCTCCGCTGTTCTGCCACTTCCAAGCGTCATACTGCTCGTTGACGGTCCCTGAGTTATCATGGAAGGTTAATGTGTAGGTTGCCCAGTTACCGCCTACAAAGTCCGTCAGAGGCCGTCCTGCGACCCATCCTTCATAAGCAAATACATTATGCTCATAATCAATCTCGGTTGTTACAATCTCGGGTTCAGTCTCCCACATCAATAGGCGCTCTTGCGTAAAGTCTTTCTCCGCATCATCAACAGCCGGCTTAACTAGCGTAAAGGTCGGCACGACACTGCTTGCAGACATTTCCGGATGATCACTCTTGAATTTAGACAGCTCTGCTTTAAAGAACTCTTGAGCATTCGTATAGACTTCGGCAGCCGTATTCAAATCAATGTTGTCGGGCGTAATTCGAATCTGGCCACTCTTCGTAAACTTCTGCGTGATCGGCTCTCCTGCATTAGGCGGATTGTTGGACTTCACCACGATGGCTCCTGTGACAGATGCCGTGATACTGCCAGCAGAGCTATCCGTTAATTCGCCAGCTACTTCTGTGACTTCATATTTCTGTGATGGCGAGCTGAGTTTAGATACGACTTGAGTCTTCACGTATTCTCTACCAGAAGAAGAGATCGTTTTACTTCCGATCCCCGTATATTTGTCATAGCCGGTTTCCGGAATGCGCCCTTCGATCTGATTCCATTCCCGCACACGAATCCCATGGAACTGAACAGCCTGAGAGATATTACACATCCCAAAGCTTCCCTCTTCCCAATCCGTATTGAACTCGAATATTTTTGCATAGTTGCCGCTTAAGCTGTGGCGGACATGAAGCTCTACCTTCTTACCCATGGAGCGGACCATCATGCTCTGCATGACATTGAAATCCCATCCATTGCCGCCGCCTAGATCATTTACATTAACCCGACTCATTACTCCATCGGTTACTTTGTAGACGCGTCTATGCTGTGTCTTCCACCCCATGCTCTGCGTATATAGCCGCCATTCTGATTCGGTCTGATAGCTGGCTCCTCTTACAGATCGCGCGTTCCATTGTTCCGGTGTCCCAGTGTAGATATTGAACCCTTCCAAGTTGTCGCCTGTACGGTTTGAGTTTCTTGCACGCTCATGGCTTTCAATCAGCAGCATGTAGAAGTTTCGCTTATCTCTTGCTTTGAAGATCAGTCCGATAAGGTCATCGTCTGCAATGCCTGATGAGTCGCCCGCAATTGGCTTGTAATCAAACTCAGCTTCGTAGCTAGTGTAGTCATAGTATTTCTTTGCCACAACGCCACTGAACCGGCTGAGGTTGTATGTGTCATAGACGTATCCGCTTCCGAGTCGCCAAGACAACGCGGTGCCGCTACCGATGAAGTCTCCTTTGTCTCCTCCAGAAACGAACAATCCTTTTACGTCACCTTCATCATTCACTTCCACATTTGCTTTCCAGTTGACGGCGTACTCCAAATCCTTTTTCGTAACTTGCCCTTCCACGGACATTTCAACCTCATAGTCCTTGATTGTTTCAAGCTTGCGGTCTTCTTTGATCGTAAACTCGAACTTCTTCGCTGGATAAGCATCAATGCTCACCTTGAATGGAGACTCGTTATAGGTCACGTAGAGATCGCCTTTATACTGAACGCTGTATTGGAATGCGATTTCTGGATAGATCATAATGGAATGGCGTTTCTTCCCGCGCAGACGTGCTGCATATTGGAATGGCTGGACGCTGTTTTCTAGCTGAGGCTTTTTCACCAGCAGGTCGTCTTGATCCCCGATCCCTGAGTGGAAAGCATAGTTCGGATCTTCTTCTCCGCTTGTCCGGGTATACATGCTCGTCAGCATCCCTGGGCTCTCAATATAATTCGGATCTTTTTCTACATCCGTCCATTGTTCTGGAGAGTCTTCTGTCGGAATATAAATCGATCCATCTACTGCCTCGGTGCTGAACGCTTGAATCCGGTTCTCGGATACATCGACATAAATCTGTTGCTTCAGATCCCCTGCTTTGCAGATGATTGTGGCTCTGCCATTCGTGATAGCTTCAAACACAAGTTTACTTGCGCCTTCATCTACGATATTAAGGCAGCTGTTTTGCTGGATGTCCCACGCAATCGGCCGGCTGCGACCATCATCATTTACGATAGCGGGATAGATCGATTTTCGCTCTCCTGGCGCCATGAGTATATTGGTTTCTGCAAAGTGCAGGATGGGTTGCGTCTGTCCTACGATATGGATCGTGGCTTCAGCTTCATTATCATAAACGCTTGCTTTAAGCCGGACGACTCCTGATCCATAACCACCAAGGATGACACTTCTTCCCTTACTATTCTCCATCTGAACAAACTCAGTGCCTTCTAAAACACTCCACTCAATTAAAGAGTCATCATGTTCCATGCCGGCCGATGTGTTTTGATATTGAGCAGAAAGAGATAGCTTATCGCCTTGAACGATCGTAGCTTCTTCAGGCTGAACATGGAATCGATACAGGTGCTTATCCCGCACCGGCAGCTTTATGGTTGCCTCCACCACCTCCCCTGTCTTACTAACAAGACGAACCTGCATTATTAAAACACCTGCAGTATGAGGAATGATACTAAGCGTTGTCGTATCTAGTTGAGATTCTACTTCTCCGCCCTGCAATTCATACTCGCAGGTGGAAGTTTCAAAGACATCTCCATTCGTATATTCTGGCATCAAGTGGATTTGAAAAGGCTGACCTACATAAAAGTTTTTGCTATCCAGAGAAGTATGGATAATCGCTTTTGGCTTCTCTACTCGGATCGGTGTTTCAGCAATCAGGACCCCTGCATAGTTGATACGAATGCTTGTTTCGCCAACGCCCATGCCTTCAATCCAAATCTTGTCTTCTTTAATTGAAGCCACTCTTGCGATATTCCGGTTATCGATGATGCCTTCAATTAGATTTAACTGTATGCCTGAAGCACTTTCAACATCAAGGAAAAGCGGAACAGGGATAGTCTCTCGGTGAGTGACAATGATCTCATTTACACTTATGCTTCCGATGACATTCTCAATCAGAGAAGCATCAAAACCAAAGACTTCAATACCCTCCTCAGAAAGCTCCATAATTACATTCTCTTTATTGCTGATAAGTTCAAGGGATCGAATATCATAGCGAAGAGGGAACTCTATTTCGCTGTTGCGTTCAAGCAGCTGCTTCAGCTCAGTACGATTTAAAGTCTTTGCCGTTTCCTTAGTACCGTGAATGTTAGTGTCGATCTGCTCTGCTGTAATCCATTTTGTTTCGGTTGCAATCGGCACAGCTGCTCTGGATTCGATCCAAGCATAAACGGAATCAATACTGCTCTCGTTCACCACGATGGATACATTCGGGTCTAGTGAGATAGCCGTATATCCTTGGATGACATCTCCCTCTTCGAGTTCAATAACTACGCCATCTAATTCGATATGAGCTTTGCTATCATAGTTTGTGTGCTGCTGATTAAGCACTCCACGCCCCTCATATAGCTTATCGTTATATCTATCTCCATTTGGCTTCTCTACGTCAGCATAGACGGCGAAATGAAATGGGTGTTCCCACGTTGGGATAATCTCTGCTTTGATTTTATAATCGAAATTGATTATGGCCATTAAAACTTCTCCTTCGCTAGATCTAGTCTGAATGTGTAATCGTCCCAGACCTTGATATCTGAATCCCAAATGTTTGGAAGATACCCGATCCCCGTCAGGTCTCTGCTGATCGTATCCCAGTATCCTTCATCCCAATTGAATTTCCCCCACATCACAGGAGCTACTTCGTTGATGTAATTCACCCAATTGATTAGCTTGTCTGTGGCTTGCCCATCTTCACCGAACATCATTTTGTACAATTCTTCATCCTGTTTATCGTACAGCTGATGCTTGAAGACATCTTTGATGATGGAGACGGTATGCTCTTTTCCTTCACGGAAAGCCTGAATCATGATGTTGCCGAACCGATCTACTGCGTACATGTTAGGTTCAATCTTCTGGCCATCCACACGGATCGTGCGGTGGTCTAGTCCGCTGCCTTTGATGTACAAGTTCTTCGTATCGTCTTTCCACACGAATCTCCGGATTAAGCCAAGCTCGCGGCCGAGTGCATGGGTTAGCCCCAGCTCACTGTTGTTTGCCGGGTAACGGAAAGCATCTTTGATGCGCTCACGATACTCTGCATTCCGCTCAAGCGTCAGGCGCTTCACGCCGACTAAAAGCCCGAACTCATCAAAGGCATTCCAGATTAAATGAGGTGTCGGTGTTGATCGGAAGCCCTGCCGGTTATCAATATTCTCGACTACACCTAGAATGGTTTCATATCGACGAATGGAGTACATGACTCGAGACTCGTAATCAATAATGACGCCCTTCTGCTCCATGTTATAAAAGAACTCTTTTAGTGAGCTTAAGATGGGAACCGGCTTACGAAGGTCAGCATTTTCTTGATCATAAATCGTTAGACTGTCTGTAGATGAAATCTTAGGGATTGGATAGATATAAACCCAGTCCATCATGTTCGGGTCAAGCGTGTCGATGAATCGCTGGCGGCGGATATCTTTAAGATCACCCATGCCTCGTTCAAACTGCATCCCGAAGTAGTTTAAAAATCTTTGTCCAAGACTGAACTTTTTCCCGCGCAGCGTTGTCCATGTAGGAAACTCATCTGCCATGTACTGTGTATATTCTGAATAGAAATATTCGTTAAGGAATAAGCCAATCGTCAGTTTTTTTCCCACGAATGTCGCTTGCAGAGTGCGCCCATCTTGGTCGCAGTCGGTCTTGACCGGCCGCCAGTTACTGATACCATCATGGAAGCAAACTACGGCATGTGCGGCATCTGAATCACTCAGGCGATTGGAATACGGAATTGTGACTTGGATAATATCGTCTCCGGTCTCTGAGGTGATCTGGTACTGAAGCGGGGTCTTCTCGAACGAGGCGTAGTCTCGTTCTTCCGTAAACACGTTGTCATCCTGGAGGTCTTCCAGTACGGCGAGGGTCGCAGAGAATGGCTTATTGCTCGCGAAAAGGACGCCATCGATATCCAATGTATAATCCACATCATATCCCCCTTTCTTTGTAATACGTTACATTATTACATTATAAAGCCTGTTTACATTTAAAGAAAGAGTGCATAGCGAATTGCTACACACTCTTTGCAAGGGTATTTTTGATCTGAACAATGTAGGGCGATTTTAAGATATCCATCGGAGTTACGTCCTCATCTTCGAGCTGCGGCACCAGATTCATTCCGATGGCCGCATACGCGGCGTCAATTACTTCCGAGCAGATGTACCGATTCTTGGTGTTGAGAGAAACTTCCCACTTGAGATACCGACGTAAGATGATCTCGATGATCCGCAGCCAATCATATCCCTTTATGGTTCTGCACTTCTCTTGGAGGAACGTCTGCATCTTTAGCTTCTCTGCTGCTTTTAGTCCGGTGTTGATCCGGTATAGGTCGTAATCGGTATATGGATTACTTACGATCCGCATTCGCTTGAAGGCATCGATCTCGCAGATGTGGTTCTTTCCGACAGCGATAGCGACATGGGAGAACTCGGAATGAAGGACTTCTTTGATGATGGGAGACACCATAAAAGTGTCTCCGCGTATCATTAAGATGTCACCGACCTCGAAATCCATTAGATCACTCCGATGGTGCTCTTCTTACGGTCGATGTGTTCTGCGCGGTTCTGCAGGAACTCGGCCGATTTGGCCTGCGCATAGCTCATGTAATCGAAGAGCCAATCTGCTTTTGGTGTGGTGCCATCCGTGATCTGGTGATTGCCTAGAATCACTTGAAGCGCGTCTTCTACTTCCTGATCCTCTGCGGTAAGGCTCATGCCGGACAGTTTCTTGTTGGTGATACGCATGAAAGCAAACAGAATAAACTCCAATGCAGATGTGCCTTGGTTCGGCTCGATCTTCTCGGAAGACATCTCGAACAGGACATTAGATACTGCTGTTTTATCGTCATCAGACAGCGTGGCATATACTCCCGGATTCATTTCGCCGGTTTCAATCTGCCGGCGAATATCCTCCTCGCGTTTTACTTCGTCTGTTACCAGTGTGAATCGCTCTCTTGCCATAGTCGATCGTCTCCTTTAGGACCAGGTGAGTCCGTAGTTTAATAGTTCTGATTTGTCTGGCATTTCAATTCGGGTCCGGATTTTTGTGCCAGCAGGTGTGTTTCCTCCGAAATAAAAGAGCTCCCCCGGGTTGATCGGTTCCCACGTCACTCCGTCATCTCTTGAAATAAAGTACTTTCCGACTTGCGCGCCTTCACTAGTCACCTTATAAAGCTGCATTTTATTGACTTCCATGCGGTTTAGACCTGACGTCGTTTGAATTAGACGGTAGTATCTGTATTTTACGGTGTTTACGAAATCAATTAGATAGGTTCTGTAGTAGGCCATACTTGCTGGAAGCGTCGCCAAATTCTCGAAGGTTTTTCCATCCATACTGCCCTGTATCAATCCGCCTTGCGGTGTACCATAGCCCGTCGTAATAATCTCCAATTGATTGGCAGCCTCCGCATTTGTGCCAAGATCGATCATCAACCAATACGGAAGCTTTGCGTTGACGCCCCCCATAAAATAATTACTTGTTTCATCAAAGGCCATCCATGCCTGATTAGACGAATATGTTTGGTCGTATGCACTAGCGACATATGGAATCGGCCTAATATTGCTTATCATCGTTGGAATCAGCGGCGTCTTCTGCGGCATATTCTCTTCAGTAACGAGGATGGCCTTGCTCGGCACAGCATCAGCAGTCTCAGCCGTGCTTGTGATAACTGCTGTGCCGGACACAGAGCTCACTTTCCCGAGTGTTATGTCCAGTGAGAAGTTCGTGCTTTTCGCAGCATCAATTCCAGAGTCGTCTAGGAAGTCTTCAAAGACCATGTTTGCCAGTTTGTAGCGCTTGGACTTTGCGATCACATTCAGTCTGGCGTTGGCTTTCATGATATTGATGGTATCCTTAACGATTATACTGTCTGCTAACCGAACGACACCCTGGATATATTTCTCGGCTAGGTCGATTCTTTCCTTGAGGTTATGGGCCTGTCCCTCGACGCCTGCGCCGAGCGTTGTATCCCGAGTTTTCTTTTGATCGGAGGCCGCCTTGTTGGCGACCCCGTAACTAATAATATCCATGCTCATTTAAAATCCTCCTTACACCCAGGAATATGATAATGCTTGAACCTCTTCGCCGTTCCTTAGAACAGCTTTCACCCTGAGCATCTTGCCCTCTGGCATGCCGTCTAATTTGGTCAGAGCATCTGGCGATACTTCTGTCCATGTTCCGCCATCATCTCTTGATACAAAAAAGTGGGGCTTTGAGATCTTTAGGTTATTGTATATCACCGAAATCCCACTTAGGCTTGGCGTTATCGTGTGAATCTTTTGATTTACGTCCAGTTTTCTGATCTCAAGAATATCGGTCATATTGTTAAGCTCCATGTAGAAAGCTAGACGAAGCTTGCCACTGCTCACAAGATTAGACCAGTCAGATGCAGATATCGCATTAACTTGTGCCGGCGTCATTCCGCTGGATTTTACAGCTGCCATATCTGCAATATTAACCGTTTGGAAAGATGGAGCTTCAATTAACCCGATCTCTCCAATTGCTACATAGTACGCTCCGTTATTATCTGAGATGTTTAATCGATAATAACGATATATACCACTATTGGAAATTTTGAAGGATCTCTTTTGCGCTTTTGTCCAAGATATCTGGTTAACTTGCGTATCAAGTATAGCCCAATTTGCATTGTCATTTGACCCTTCAAAGGTCCAAGATTTTGGTGCCGTGGTTTCTTTGTCAGCTTGACTATCGTTCCAATTTCGACAAGTAACAGAATATTCCGATATTTTTTTACTTCCACTGCTGCCTAGATCAATTGATACCCATCCGACCTTATCATCGCTTATCCAGGAGTCGGTATAATCAGTTACTGTTTTATTGAATGCCTTCCATGGCTGATAATTACTCGCACCAGTCAAAACAGAGGATGCTTCAACCAGGTAAGGAGCTGGCGTTGAATTAGATGTCATCGCTGGCAAAAATTCTCCGCCACCTTTAAGCGTTTTCCAGGTAAGCCCACTATCTCCACTTAGCAATACCTTGAGATCCGTGCCGACTGGTTTTTCATACATTTCCAGAACCGCGATGCCGACATAAGCAGTTCCGAAGGATTCCGTAATATTTAGCCGGTACTTCGTGTATGCAACATCATTCGCAAACGAGTAGGTCAAACTAGTTCCTCTTGGACTCCAATCGGCCCACGCTGCTAAGGCCTGCCGATCTAGCACATCCCATGTGATTCCATCATTACTGCCTTCAAACGTCCACGTTTTTGGTGATAAGCTTTCCGTGTACGGAATGATCATGTATGAAGTGATGACCTTGGCTGTAGGAAACTCGTAAGCAAGCCAGCCTGTTAATACATTCGATGCGGTTAACCATGATGACGATCCGGCAGTACGAACGGAGTCAAAGGCTTTGTAAGCTTCGCTTCCAGTTTGATACGTACTGGAGCTTGCTTTACCGCTTGGAGCGGTATTGCTTGTCATGAGCGGTATAGCATTTTCAGGTTTTTTATTGACAATATCAAGTCGCACTTTATCGATTTCTCCCACGGTAAGATCGCTCGTTGGAATAAGTAGCTGCCTGAAGGGGATTGCTGTTATGTCCATCGTTCGACTCGGAGGGGATGGATTACCAGTCATCATTTGTAGCTCGACTACTTCCCACATTGAATTAGTCATTGTATCATTAAGCAGCCGCCAGTAGCTGTGTGCGCCGAATGAGCCGATTTTAATTTCGGTCGTATTTGCTGTAATCCCTGATACGGATGTGGCTGTCGTCCACGCTGCCCCATCGTCAGAGTATTGCACCTTAAATGCCGTCATAAGGTTATTCGACATTTGAATAACGAATTTCCGAATTTCAATCGGGCTTGGGAATTGATATCCAATCGCCCCATTTCCGATTGATGTGGCGTGAGTGGCAACCCATTTCGTGTTGCTGTTGTTATCAAATGCATAGGACTCTGGATATGATGATGAGCTAAAGCTACCAATTGCATATGGTATTCCTGCCACACACTGGTTTTGAGAGTAGCTTTGGATTGCTCCAACTTCATCGGTCCACACTAGCAGATCGATATTCTCAGAATTGAGCAATTGAATGGCTGCATGATCAACCTTTGCTAGGTCTGTATCGTTCATACCGTCTGCATCAAACATCGCCTTGGTAACAGGAGTTGTTCCTACTACCTCCCATCTGGCTGGCTGCTCGGGATAGCTTGGTGAATGCATTTCAAGCTCTGGAAGATAATAAGAGTCGCTTCTTCCGGACTTCATATTTATGCGATACCTGTTGTAGCTCACTGTATTGCTAAATAAATAGCTTTTTATATCGCCATTCACCCAGTTTGTCTGCCCATCTTGAGAGTCTAATACAATCCAGTTTTCCCCATCAAATCCTTCGAAATCCCATGATAATGGCAAATAGCTGGCGTTTTGTCCTGCATGAATTACATATTTCGAAATTAAAACAGGTCTCTGGAAGTCATATTCTACCCAGACTGTCAATGCTCCGGATGGAGATTGATAAACACCAGTTTCCGTACCATCAAATGCTTTCCATGCAGCATATCCTGTTTGTATATGATAAGCGCTGGCGGAAACTGCACCAGATGGAGCTGTATATGAAGTCATTCTTGGTATCTGGTTGCTTCCCGCAACTGCAGGTTGATATGGCATATACTTCTTAATATCCGATCCATCTTGGAAAAGATATTTTGAGTTGGCGATTTCCAAGACGATAAATTCAATCTTACCTACGCTACTATTGGTCGCACCTGTAGATGTTCCAATACTAGTTCCACCTCCAGCACCGCCAGCGCCGCCGCTTAGAGAGCTCGCGCGTTTTCCGTTTTTACCAATACCATTGGGTCCTGACCATCCAGCATCTCCGCCCAACCCATAGCCAGAAGAGTTGGATGTGTTGCCATCTCCGCCATGTGCTCCATCGCCACCACGGGCACTTACAATGAGGGCATCGTCTTTATATACCTGAGTTGCCCCGCTGCCGCCACCGCCTCCTCCTGGGCCCAATCGTCCTGGCGTGTATGAACCGGTTCCTCCAGTTATTCCAACCTGTCCTACGTAACAGCTAAATGATTCCTTAGACGCCACCTTCACATCATAGTACGTGATTGCCCCATTCGTCGGTGCAACATAATGGTTTCCGGCATAGCCGCTGGAAGCCGCGCCACCTACAGGACCGTAACATTGAATGCGGACCTTAGTGACGCCATTAGGTACCACCCAGTTTTCTTTTGCTCCCGAGTATGGGACGGTAAATACTTGGCCTACTTTAACTGCCATTGTTAGTTCACCTCTATCGATTTAAGCTCTTGAAACTCGGACTTCTTAATCTTCCCTCTGAACACGCTACCTGAATCAGCAAAGCTTGAATCCTTCTGCATATCCGATCGATAAAAGAAGCGAAATTTAGCTGCCCCGTCAAACTGGATATACGGATTCGTTTCAAATCGATCTACCTCATCTGAAGTGAAATCCTGAAGCGTCTCATTCGTCGTGGTCGTGCCCGACTCCATGTCGCAACGGAATTTAATATATCTACCGTTTGGAGAAGCAACAGACCCATCCGGATTCAATGGAGTATACGGCGTAAATGCAACGCCATCCTCGGAAGTAGAGGATGATACCTTCAGAGAAGATCCGGTCGGAATATCTGATAGCACTGTAACCTGGTTGAATGATTTATAGTTATCGCCCATGTCGATAACCGCTGTTTCATATGTCCCTGATGTCGCATAAACCTTCTGGCTCGTTTCTCCGACAACATGAAGGTTAATTGCACCATTCATAAAATCCGTGCCATTCATTGTTCCAGAAGCCAAATCAGGTGATTTGGTGCTTGTGGATATTCCAGCCGACGCTTCTGAAAGCAATAACATCTCCGGAACTGCGTCAAGCTTTTCTGCTACTGTGACAACTTCCGCTGTGTCTTGATTATCAGACACCGATATTTTTTTCAATGTACCATCATACGCATACCCCGTGGATTTATCAGTGTCAATACCCGACAAGTCCGCGAAGTCGTCAACAACCATATCTGTCAGCTTGTATCTGGCTTTGTTAAGAAGCGCTGCAACCCGGAGATTATGCTTGTTCAGATTGATTGCAACCATTTTTTCCACTTCGGATATCCGCATATTGATTGGACGGGAGCGATACGTGATCGATAGTTTGCTGATGCTCAGCGTCTTTCCACTTGGCGCCGCAATCTTCACCTTAATGTTCGTATTGAATTTGGAGTTGATTATACCACTCGATCCGAGCGCTTCGAATCCCCTTCCTGTATCGATCGTAACATCTGCAGTCGAGAAATCATCGTTCACATAAATTGGCTGGGCGCTGCCTTGCTCATACAACTGCGTGCGGCCAACGATAAAGGTATATGTGCTGCTGCTTGTATCGCATGTTTGCACAAAATAGAATCGATAATACCGATAATTATTGGCATTGGCAAACTGGAAAGTTTTCGTAATCCTAGTAGACCAGTTTCTCCAACCGCCCCAATCAGCCGCGGTGGCGGTTCTTGTATCGATCGTGGTCCAAGATGTGCCATCATTACTTCCTTCAAGCCTCCATGATCCTGGCATTGAATTAGAGTACGTATTGGTAGTGGAATTTTCCACCCCGGTAGACATTGTGTATTGTGTAACGTTTTTAGCAGAGCCCAAATCAATCATGACCCATGAGTTTCTAATCACACCACCAGACGATCTCCACGCGGCGCTTCCCGAATCAGAGAACATAGCATAACCAGAACCACTCGATGCGGTAGCGACCTGCGGAGCCGGTGCTGTTCCAGATGTCATACCTTGAATCAGAGGGGTATAATCCTCGGCTTGTAAGACTTTAGTCTCTATTCCGATTTTAGATAGTGATACGGCGTCTGGAATTTCGATCTCACCAATCCAAGATCCTGCTCCAGTCAGGACACCGTCAGCAGCAAGGACGTTATTCATTGTCCCGGCTTTCCACTGATCATCAGTGCTGATTAAATACGTTGCTGCATTCTCTCCGATCTTCCTGGCTTCCAGTGCCTCCAGCCTACCCTTGACATTAGCAAACGATGACTGGACACCATCGCCAAGACGATCCTTTACTTTCTTCATCTCTCGTTTTGCCTTTGTTGCCTTTTGTAGCGATATAATATCCATTAGATCACCTCTTATAAATTGGGAGTAGGGAAAGCCCCTACGCCCAAGAGTAAGCCAGTGCCGTAATATTCGAACCGGCAGCCGGCAATGTTACTTTTATTTTCAGCTTGTTGCCTGTGTCATTTGAAATGTCAATCAGGGTATTCAGCGCCCCAGTTTTCCATGTGCCGCCGTCATTCATAGAATAAGCGACTTGCACATCAGATGTTGCGTCAGCCACAATCAATAGCTGTTTCCGATATGAATTAACTTCTTCGTATGGCGTTACAATCACACCTGAGCCATTATATCTCTTGTTGATTGTATCATAGTTTGCCGTGGTCAGCGATGCGTCTATTCCACCATTTGTCTCGAATGTATCGATCACCAGGTCATATAGACTGTATTTTTCTGAGACAAGTAAAGCATTACTCTTAAAATTGAGCTTTGCCATATTAATCGTGTTGATTCGCTCCAGATCCTCAAGGCGCCCTTTGATTGTAAGTTCATCATAAGTCACTTTTATCGACTCAATGTAAGGCGTTACAGTTGTGACAGCATTAGCAGTAAAGCTAATCTCATCTGCGTATACTTCATCCTGCAGGGATTCCATTTCAAGATAATAAGCGAAACGGATTGTATCTGAGGATTGAATCAGCATACTCCACTGATCACTGTTAAGGCTGTTGAATATTTCTGGTGTCATTCCGCTTGTCTTAACTCCTGGAGCATCAGGCGTGACCGTAATCCAACTCGATCCATCCCATGCCTTCCAAGTCTGCCCTTGATCAATACTTGCAATAGCCTTAATTCCAGTAGCATTCAGGTTAATAGAATTAATGCCTTCTTCAGGGATTTCAATATCGCCTACTGGCATTATTATTTTCTCTTTAGGCAAAGCCACTGTGTTTAAAACTGGATTGACTTCTGTATAATCCGTCCAGACTAAAACTTTAGGAGTGGAAGAAGTTAAAGATAAAATGTCCTCATTCTTAATGATTTCTAAATCATCCATTCCATCTAAGTCAAAATAATCTTTTGCAGCAGGAGTCGCCCCGACTACTTTCCAGAACTTATCTCCCTTTACTGGCGAAGCATCTGCAACCCAAACTGAGGATGATGTTAGATGTCCATCATTATGGTTATCTGATTTATCAGCAATAGTCATTCCTTCTCCTTCTTCAAAGTCCCAGTAAGCTGCCAATCCTACTTCTTTTCCAGTTAAGAGAACTTCACTATTTCTCTTTATCTCATCAGGAGAAAGCGCTCTTGTCCAAATACTAACCTCATCAATAAATCCATTAAAGAGGTTTAATCCGCTGGATTCACGACCTAGATTTAGTTTGTAATTAGAAGCAGCCTGCGGAAGAACAACATTATTCTGAACTCCGTCGATAACCCCATTAACATAAACAGACAGGGCAGTTCCTTGTAAGACCACAGCAATATTGACCCAAGTGTTGACGGGAAGCAATGTCGCACCAGCTACCGATGAAGTTCTGAATCCGTTATGAGTGGCGCCTTGAACTTTACCTTCGGTAATTGTTAACAGATAGGAAGCATTCCCTAAGCCTGCTGCTCCCCATTTAGAGATAACACTCCCTGAAATACCGCTGGCATTTAATTTAACCCACGCTTGCAGCGTAAAGTCTCCACCAATATTCAGACTATTGGAAAGAGGAGCCTCTACATATTGGCTCCCTGCTAAATTTACAGAAGATTGATTCTCGGCAAATACAAGCCTTTTAATCTCTTCTCCATCTTGTATAAGGAACTTTTGAATGATAGGTGGCGGCTCGATTTCTAAGACTGGTCTAAATCCCGGTGCAGCACTAGACGTAGCTGATGCGCCCATTGCAGTTACAGTGCCGCCTCCTCTCAATGTTCGGTAGGTCGCACTGTTGTTGTGAGTTGTAGAAGTCCATGAACCATAAACACCATAATTCCAAACATTATTATCTCCGGCTGTAATTGCCCCGTTTAATGAAGAGTTGACGATATATATATCCCATTGGTTATCTTTATTGGCAGAACTATTACCCCCAGTCATTAAACGCACTGTGCCTTCGCTGCCATTATCAGAGACAAGCGCCTTAACACCGCTTCCAGAGGCAACGCCCGAGCTATTTAATTCATTCCATGTAATATTAGTTTGAATATTTCGGTCTGCAATAAGAATCTTCTTGCCATTCCAATCTTCAACCATAATGAAATAGAAGTCTCCATTTGGCACAGATGGGCCAGATGGCGCTAGGAAATCGCCTGTCTCTTTCCCGAGATTACTAAACGCTCCCACCGTCCCGCTGGTCGTTACAACGTAATTACATCTTATGCGCTTGCCTACTTCAAGATTAGCAACATCGGTTGCTTCATCTGGATGTAGAAGGCGGCCATCAGCTTTAATATCAACAGCATCAAAGACGATTAAGCCCGTCCCTGTAATCTCAACTACATGCTCATTACTGTCAGAGAGAGTTTTCTCGTAGGCTAGTCTTTGTTGCATTAGTGTATCTCTAATAGAGAAAACCTCTTCGACACCATCTATTCGAACTATCACATTATTTGAATGTTTTGTGTTTGTTTTAGCAATAATGCGAATGCGATCGCCCGTAAAACGAAATGATATTACATCTGTGTCTACAGATGCGTTATTGCAGACTCTGGTTACACCTTTGTATGCTCCTGTATCTCCTGCGCTATTTGCAGTCCAGCTCCCTTTATATTTAAAACCTGGATACTGATCATCATATCTCTTCCATCCATCCTGCGGTGCAGTTAGCGCTCCTCCTATTAAAGGAAGTATGCTGCCATCTCCATCAATATCAAACGCATTAAACTGTGAGTACCAATCACTCCCTGTGTGGGTTGTAATTGTTGCTACATGATTTGAGTCGGTGAGATCAAGTATTTCAAATACTACTTTATTTGACTCATTAGCAGCCGGAAGCAGTTCATATTCTACTCCATCAATATCTAAGACATCGAAAACATTATAATTATATAAAAGTCTGAGCTTCGAGCCTGAAAACCTAAATTTTATTGTACCTGCATTATAGTTAATATCACTTGATACTCTATTGGCAGCATATTGAATAAGCGGATCATTGTTCTCTATACGCTTCCATCCAGCTTCCGGGCTGGTTAATTGGCCACCAATCAATACCGTTAAATATCCACCTTCATCAATATCAATAGCATCAAAATAGAAGTACTTAGCAATAGAGTCCGCACTAACCTCAACGGTATGGAAGCCTAAAGGAAGCCCATTCTTTTCATACTGTAATGCCTGAAATAAAGTGCTACCCCCTACGGAGCTAAATGTTTCAGATATACCATCTATAGTGATTTTTACTGATTCATGATAATCTTCTGTGTTCGAATTGTAGCCAATCCATCTTATTTTAGTCCCATAAAATCTGAAGGATACCTTCGCATTCGCATTAG
Source organism: Paenibacillus sp. TCA20 (assembly GCF_000732325.1). GTDB lineage: Bacteria > Bacillota > Bacilli > Paenibacillales > Paenibacillaceae > Paenibacillus > Paenibacillus urinalis. The sequence continues at coordinate 128,914 of NZ_BBIW01000010.1, read as the reverse complement.
CTGATCCATTATATAGCCCGGATCCACCGTAATGACCTTCATTAGTTGAGCTTCCCCAACTTCCAGACAAAACAAATTTACTATCTGTATTGTCAATACGTTTCCATCCTGTTTCTGGAGCAGTTAATGTTTGTCCTATTGTTGCCATATATTACACCTCCTTATATTCAAGCACTGGACGGAATCCAACTTGAATGTTGGCATTATCAGAACTATAAGTGTTATAGAAAGCGACCCCATTAGATCCGCCTCTTATAACTCTCCTAGCTGCTGATCCTGAGCTTATTCCGTCAGAACCGGTGTCTTGTGTCCATGTCATACATTCAGCAAAATGAAATATGTCATTTAACGTTTTACCTTCTTGTATTCGGCTCTCTGGATATTTTGTGATATAGCGATCCCATTCATTATTGGTCGGCCAAGCTCCCTGTGGTGGATTCTGTTCAGTTAAAGCTTTATTTCCTTCAGAATCCGCGAAGGCAACTCCACCTGTAAGTGTTCTAATTACTCCTGAGACTTCGAATAGCTGCATCTCTTGAATAGAGAGATATGTAGCATCTCCACTATTAGCAGACACATTAATTCGATATTTGGAATAAACCTTTTTATTTGCAAATGAGAAATTCATGAATGCATTGCTCGCCCACCCAATAATGCCAATTCGTTGATCGAGAATAACCCATCTTGACTCAGTTTCATCCCATGCTTCAAATGTCCAGTCTTTAGGGCTTCTTAATAGATTTGAAATTTGAGGACATACTGCGTATCCTGTAATAACCCTAGGCTCTGGAAAATCATATTGTAACCATCCGCCTATTGTTGAATTAGTCACCCAAGCATTGCCTGCATTCGAAATATTGCCATCAAAGGCTTTAAACGCGGGTTGTCCAACCCATTCACTGCTGGCACTTGCCAATCCACTAGGCACAGTATTACTGGTCATCACAGGGATATTATTTCCACTATTCCATGGAACCCCTTCTATATGCTTTGTTTTATTCAGATCATTCCAGCTTCCGGTTTGGCCTGTTAAGCAAATCCTATCCGCAATAAGGAGCCCCTTGGAGACTTTGATAAAATAAAAATATCCTATATGAGCATCGACACCATTTGATGAGTAAGTTAATCCAGTCAAAGGCATCTCTTTATTAATCCCGGCACCGTCATTTAATTCGTCAATTTTCCCTAAGTGATTAAATATTCTACTGGGGTTCACTTGTAATCCGCACTTAATATAATCCCCTATTTCCATTTCGGCCACTTTTGTTCTCAACAGACCTGTTGTTGCTGGCGCTGCCATATCACTTCACACTCACTTTCTCTATAGACTTAAATGCCGTCTTATCTATTATTGCAGAATAGATAGCTCCACCTTCTGTGACGGATTCTTGATTCATAGTTTCTGAATAAGAGGTTTTTAGTTGCAACTTTCCATCAGCAATTGTTTGATCATTGAGGGTGAATTTGTTTTGATCGCTAGACTGGTTGAAGTCAAAAGAGGTAGTTTCTCCTTGCGCTGCTCCAGCAGAGATGCTGGCTTTAAATTTTACAAACTTAGTTTGAGGCATCGTTGTAATTGGCTGATATGAATCGAAGTTTATCCCGTCTTCAGAGCCTGCAACTTGAATATCAACTTCACCTTTACCTTCAATGAGCTTTAATTCTCCGATGTTAGTATAGGAACTTCCGCCGTTGTTGTTAAAACAGTACACCCGGTAATGAGTATATGCTGTAGAATTATCTACCTTAAAGTCTCTGGAGACAAGATATGCCCAACCTGTTTGATTTTCTTGTTCATCAAGCACTATCCAATTCGTTCCATCGTTGCTAGCTTCAAAACGCCAACTTTTTGGAGCACGATGCATTTGGTCGTTTCGGGTTGTAACCATTCGATATTCATTAATAACAATCGGCTTTGTGAATCTGAATCCAAGCCATTGATTTGTTGTGCCTGCTCCTTGCCATCCCATTGCACTTTCAACCTGGTCAAATGCCTCAATGAGTGCAGCATTTCCAAAGTAAGATGAGCTTGCAATAATTGTCCCAACTTCATTAGATATTGCTGTCATTGGTGGTGTTGCAATTAATCCTTGTATGCCGACAACCTGCCTTATGGCTTCTAAAGTAGAAAGCCATCCTTCTCCAAGATCTGAGATTCCGGACTCCCAGCTTCCTTCTGTTACATAGGTGTTCTGAAAAGCTCTTTCATACATGTTTACACCTTTTACTGCAACATCGCCGCCGCCATTATATCCAACCATATCCGCCATCTTATAATAACGGTAGTAATTTTCATTTACGAAAAAATGTTCCTTGCTCGTCAATGAATTTTGCACACCGGAATAAAGAAGGTCGAAATTCACATTGTCATTCGAACCATATAAATTAAAGGATACCAAGGTAAACCTCCATTGACTCCAGCTATGCTGACTTCCATTTACCCACATTTTTTCTATTCTTTTTTGATTCCCTGCTCCTGCATCAAAAGTTAGAGTAAGCCCGTTAGCAAATTGAACAGAGGTAACTACTTGCCATCCTGGCTTATAGTCATCCCCAATTATCTCGCCAGCCTTTTTTAATCGAATAGCGCCTGCAATATATTCGGTCTTATCAAAAGTTCCCTCGGATAAGATTATGCTTTTTGAATTAACACCCTTAGCTTTTGCCGCTTGTGCTTCCAGCCAATCCAACCGTGCATCGACGGTTGGGAAATGGCTTTCAGCTTGCGGCGCAACAATGCTCTCACTTAGCTCTTTAATCTGATTCATTGCTTGAGTTGCTTTACCAAGTGAAATAATATCCATTGATGTCCACCGCCTTTATACGATTGTGGTAGTTGTTGAAATGCCTGTGATGTTTCCAGTGGCAGAATCATAAGTGTAAATCTTCTTGATCGTCACGTTCTTGCCTTCCGGATCCGTATACTTTTTCTCCGAATAATTCAAGATGCCGTTAGCAGCATCCGTATAGACATAATCAATCGTGAAAGCTACATCGCCTGTGACGGTATGCTTATTTACGTTACCGCTTGTATCATAACTGAATACCTCATTGAAATTACCGTATTCACCAAGCATATTAATCTTTGTCTTTAGGTCTTGAACGTCAGCTGCACCTGCAGTTAAATCTTCGATACGCTCTATGACGTTCTTTCCGGTAGACTCTTTATCATCGACCAGGGCTTGAATTAAAGCTTGGTAGGAATCATCCAATCTCTCGACTGTAATATCCAATCCAAGTTCTTCAATCTTTGCCGCAAGGGTTTCTTTACCGAAACGAGAGTTCTCAATATCCACCAGAAGCTGTCGAATCTCAAACGCCAGGTCTTCTCGTAATATTTTAGTAGTTGCCATTGCTTATTCCCTCCTTATGCGTTCACATATAGTAAGTCGTAGTTCACAAGAATTTTGGCATTTATCGGCGGCGCCTCTACCATAGTGATCTTGTTTCCTTCGATCACATAATCCTCTTCTTCCCCGCGGTCACGCAGTATGCCGTTTAAAAACACCAGCTCTGTATTGCCTCTTGGCGTTCGGCTCAAGAAAAATATCTTGTTCACTCCATCTATGACGCCGATTGGTTTCTCACGATAGGCATGGAAATGATCGACTACATATGCAACACCCTGCCCTTTGCCTGCCATGCGAAGCTCGACAATATCACCGTCTACAAGTGGCTCTAGGAATCGTATCTTTTTTTGATCAAATTCAACGTAGTCACCATTGAATAGTACAGGGTCAACAGTAGGGACTGCCTTTTGACCATTGAGGAAGACAAGCAACTCTCCATCGCCAGGCTGATATGGCTTGCCTACGGGAATATCTTTCTGTCCTGATTGGGGCGTAACAAACTCATAATATGGTTTTCCAATCCCATTTAACTGCTCAGCTAAGCTGCTCTGTTCCGGATCTTGCGACCGGACCTGCTCTACACGAATGCGATGGATCGCCATGTGTATTCCACCTTTCTGTTTAGTTTAGTACATTATACCGAACCAAACAACCTATTCTATTACGATGTCTATCGGTGTTAATAGCTCATCTTCTAGGATGCTTTGATTCGTAAGCAAAGCAGGTTCATCATTCAGGTAAAACTTCTGAACTGTGAAGTCTGCCACTTTTCTGTCAATGTCCATCACCTGCTGAACAAAATCGTTATAAACAAATCCTTGGCCTAGATCGAAATTGCCAAAGTATTTAATCAATTCGCCTCTAAGACTGATTCGAATTTGCTCTCGTTCAGATGTAGTTGCTAGATCGCTAAAGCTAATTTGCAGCCTTAACTCCAAGTTAACCGATGCAGGGAAAACTATGTTAGGTCGAATGCCAAAACACTTTGTCTTATCAATTGCATCCTCTACACCGGCCATGATCTGAGATAAGCTAAATCCATATTGCGGGATAATCGTAAAGCTAAAGCTTCCTGTGCCATGTGTGTATTCTTTTCCGATGCAGTCGGCCACTCCCGGCACTGTCAGGATAATTAAGCGAAGTGCCGCATAGTTTCCCGAAGCTGCAACAAGCACTTGCTGAGATATCTCATACCGGTACGTCTCTTTATCAAGTGGAGCTGTGGTTATTGAGCCATCACTGTTTACCGTCTCAACCATTCGACGAGGATAACTGAATAATGCACCGATCAGATCAAGATACTCATCGTCTGCTTTGCTGAGAAAGCCCATATTTAACGTTTCTTCTGCAAAGTCGTACAGGTTAGGAAACTCATCCTTCATGGACTCCAATAAGGATCTTGCAATAGCTCCCGGCTTGTAGTTCGTTATCGGCGTATTTCTTGATAGAATTGTCATTGCATCTGAAAGAATTTCATTTGCAGTACGCTTAATTAACGCCATTTTTCTTTTTCACCTCCTTACAGATTGGTGCTTTGATTCACAACGATCGGCGTATCTTCGCCAGCATCCACGAAGCAAAAGAAGTCGATAGTGTAGATATCAATCGGCACCGCCCTAACCTCGACATCTCCTGCGGCAAATCTGCCGTCATAAGTTAATGTCTGCAATAGCTGTGAGACGCCCTGATTCGCCGTATCCCGTGTGTTCGGTTCTCCTTCCAGCAGTTCTAGGTCTCCGCCTATCTGCGGGTGAGAACGCCAATCTCCAGTCTGTGTACGTGCGCGATTGCTAATGTCCTGACGTGCAGATTCATAGTCGGATGTCATAAGCAGATCGACTAAGCCGTCTGTATCAGGCTGACCGGCTATAAGATCGCCATCTATACCTTCTCCGTAAAAAGAGATATCCTTCTCGTTATACTTGGCCATTATTATTCCCGCCTATCATGTTCAGAATCTCTTCATATTCATCATTAATCGGATTAAATTCCTGCGCTCCGCTAACCACTTTAAAATCATCCGTAAACATCCGAATCTTGGGAGCATATAATCCGAAGGTCATGGTTGAAGGATCAAGCCTGAACCCGAGATTGTAATACGAAAAACCCTCTAAAACACCACTGTCCCGCGCCAGAATACCGGCGCCGGACGTGTCATTAATGATACCTACATCTGCATTTTTAGCATGTGATGACTGCTCAACCATTTCATCAATGTTCTGATCGCTACTCATCATAAGCTCTTCTAACTTTATCATCCAATTTTGCAATGCATTACACCCCCAAACTACCAAAGAAGTCAGATACACGGAACTTGAGATTGTTCCAGAAGAGATCAAGTTGTCCTGGTTCTCGATAGTAAGCTGTGACAATCGGCTGCTTACGATCGCCATTTATAAATTGAACCCATACTCTGTCATTCTTTTCAAGTCCTTTGTCAATAACCCCCTGAGAATACACGAAGCATGGTACTCCATAATATTTAATCGTCCGACTTCCGTTAGGCACATCAATATCAACGGTGTGTCTGAGCTCTTTTGAGATACTTGAAGCATTCGGATAATACTCTGTTACGTAGCCGATCAGCCCCGAAGTGCTCTTATCAAGAGCACTTTCAGTTCCCTGCTGGCTAATTCTTCGGCTGACATTCCCCTGTTCCATTGGCATCGCTTGTCACTCCTTAATTCGAACGCGGATATGATAAATGTAAATGGTTGTAATGATCGTTCCGCTGCTGAATAGTTACGTTTGGATACTTCGATTTCATTTCGGCTATGACATCCACATCTCCATGAATGACACCACCGAATCCGACTTGAATGGCAAGCTCGCAAAGAATCCTTAGATTCTCTTTATCCTTGCTGCCTTTAGCAAATCGAACCTTTCCACCGATGTATCCTGCATTTGGCGTATCAATGTCTACGCCGTATCCGGTGCCGTGCCAGTTCTTATCTCCCTCGCGGAATGCACTTGTAATGCAGATCGTCTCTCCGGTCTTTTGCTTATATGCTTTCCCTAATGCTTCAAGAAGATCGTAACTGGCTTGACGGATATAAGGTGAGGAAGTCACCATGGTTAGTTTCATATACGTCAGCGGTTGCTTCTTAATATTGATACAAGCAGCTGCGGCTTCAGAAGATGATTTCAATCGATACTTCGCTTTCCCTTCATTTCCGTATACGACCGGCTTTTCTCCCTTAGTCTGTGCTCCATTCATAACGGAAGGGGCTTGAAAGTTCGGGTCATAGGATGCGATCTTCGCCATGACACCTGCAATACCTTTAGCCCAATTCTTGTCCGTAGCATATTTGATGTTCATACCCTCAAGTGTTGGACCATTATAGTACTTACCGCCAGGCGTCAGATAATTATCTTTAATCTTATTGGCTGCATAATTTACGCAATCGGCAGGACTTGCAAAGGTGTATGCACTCTCGTAAGGACTACTGTCATAAGCACCGTAACCGAATAGATTGTTCTTATCTCTAAATATTCGTGATGTACCCCAGCCCGTCTCCCATGCCGCGTGTGCCGCAAGGTAGAGAGCATTGATTACTCGCCCGCCTTCATTCGGGGTACCAATCACTTCTGCAAGCGGTGATGGAGCTGCGGGAATCCTGCTTTCCAGATCAACGAAAACTTTACCGAGTCCAGCTAGTTTTCCTTTTCCAGCAAAAGCTTTATCAATTGCCTCAGCAGATATTCCGCTTGGCTTGTTTAAATCTAGTGTTTCAAAACTTGTTCCGTCCGCATTGCTAGCTGAGCCGAAGGCATTCTGCAAATCCTGCATCGTCAGTAGACTGGATTCTTCCTCCGGATAAGATGCGCCTCTTTCATTTTCTTCATCGTTCTCGGCAATCTGTCCCTCCATAGCGGCACTGGCTTCCTGCCTGTCGATCTCGTATTGATCAGCAATCTCTTGATTAAATAAGACCGGCTTCCGATGAGCTTCGAAGAAGTTTTTGGCGAACATGTTCATATCAATTTGATTACTGCTTGATCCAGAATCGAGCGCCATGTTATACATATCATCCATGCTTCCAGCATCTACTGCACCATAGCGGCTTACATCTGCACCAAGGAATCCAAGTAAGACGGATCCTACAGGGCCTGTAAGAATCCTTTGCCATGTATCCGGGGAGTCTCCAATGACTGAGCCTTGGTGTCCATTGATTCCGGCTGAGAACTCAACCCCTTCTTTTCGAAGAGTCGCAATAATGACTGCCTGCCGAGTAAACAAGAAGCGCTCGACCCATTCAGAGATACCTCTGGTGATTACTTCGGTTATTGCAAACTCGACTGCGAATCCAATCCATCCAACCGGACCGAGTGCCGCAGCACCGATACCGAGGATGCCCTGAATACCCCTGCGCCCCCACCTGGCTCCTTTACCAAGGAACTTGGCAGAAGAGAATATCGCTTCGGACGCAACATTCTTCAGCTTAGCAATTTTATTTAAGTCAACTCTATCATATCGCAGAAACCGTCGATTAGACAAAGCGCCGTCCAGCTTATCAAAGAGGTTCTGACCATCCTTAAAGGTGAAGCCTTCGATTTTCGACATTAATGCTTTTAATAGTCCGCTTTTTTCCCATCTCTTTTTCATTTGAGAAGATACTGGATGGTATTCACGGACTTCGCCTGTGATCGGATCAACTTCGTAGATCGGACCTGATCCGCCTTTGTACTCTGTCGTCTTTCCGCTATTGATTACATCCGTTGCTTTTTTATAGAGGGAAGATGCTTTGCTCTTCATCCAACTGGAATCCCACTTGCCCATCATGGCATTATACCGGCGCTTTGTGGACGCCCATAGTGCATTCATGATTGGCATGGTGCCTTGGTAGCCCCGGTTTCTCATCATGTTTCTCAATAAGATAAGTGTGAATGCTTGTAGGGCTGCTGATCCTGCTGTAATCCATAGTCTTGTCATCTTCGTATCCGAATTAACTACACACGCATCTGGTTTGATCATCGTGATGTATCCGACATCAAAGTTCATGATGTGGGTGACTTCTCTCACTTCAAGCGGACCACTCATATCTGTATAAGTGTCATATAGATAAATTTGATCATGAGGCTTGGTAGATGGATCGCCCATCACTGTGAGATATCCGTCATACATTTCTTTGACCATATCCCGTAGGCCGGCTGCTGCAATACGAATTGCCGTGTACTCATCGAAGTACCACTTGAACGGCTTGTTTAGGAAGTGACCGATCAGAGGAATATTCTCAATCAATCGAACGCCTTGAAGGTTGAGCTGAGTGTCGATCTGAACCGTGCGCTGTTTCTCTGGCCAGATGTTTGTATCCACATAAATGAAGTCGGTTGTATCCATCTTGCCTTCATCGTAGTAGACGCCTTGCGCCACTGTATACATATTCTCATCCGTAGCCGTGATGCCGTTATCAATGATACTTGTCCAGCTGTCATATATATGAACCTGGCGGAATGGCTTACGAAGGATCTGGATTCCTTCAAAGTCGGATTCATCCTCAGACAATTTGAATTTGAAAGGATTAAATCCGTAGTCGCTCTCAGCAGCATTGATTCCCTCTTCTGAAGGAACGAGCAAATACTCATATCCAACAGGGAAGTATGGCTTACCATGGAAGATGGTATTCCGGAAATCAAATGGATGTACTGCTACGATAAAGTCTTCTCCAACGGACGCAGTGATATTAAGGACATCCCATACGGTTTTGTCGTATAGATTAATGTTAATCCCTGTCTCATCGCTATTGCCTATTCCAAAGAAATCTCCGAGCTTGCTCCAGAAGCCGTTCTGCTCTTGCTTGTACTTCCCTGTAGTCTCGTAGATATTCATGGTGATCTCATTCTGTGGACGATTTGCCAGTTCCCACCGCCAGAAATAGTTAATCGGTTTTCCCGGCATCCCAAAGTGCATGATGCCAAGGGAATGCTGTGCATAGGCAGCGTTACTTAATCTATTCGCATAAAAGTTCATTAGCGCGCCTTGGTTGTCCGTAAGCAAGGAGTCGATGATTTCTGTCGGTTCCTGCGTACTGTAGATGAACCCTCTGGTCTGCTCGTCTGGTTTTGCCTTCAGCTTATTCGTCAGCTCGATCCCGTCATCCTGAGCCACGATGGTAACGGTATCCCCATCGTTCTGTACCTGTGTAACCACGCCATTCATCATCGTTGGCATATTCATTGGATTACTTCCATATCCCATGCGGAAGTGAATGCGGGCGCCTGTGCGTAGGTACATGGATTTATACCAAGAGGTATCCGAATATCGAGAGTTCCCCATCAAGTCTTCTGTACGCCCGATCCCGATCCGATTGCTCTCTGCTTCCCTAGCAGCATTACCAGGAATGAATAGCGCCTGCATGAGGTCACCTGTGCTGGTATGCGTCAAGTCTGTTGATTTAATCGCATCCGTCAGCTTGCCGAATACATTGGCCATCTCCATAACGAGTGTACTGGAAGCTAGCTTCCGACTATTCGTATAGGTGATATCCGTTACTGCTCGGTACCCGAAGAATTGGTCAGACATCTTAACGGCACCCATGAATTGCCCTTCATCAATAAACATTAGGAAAAACGTAGGAAAAGCACGTATCAAGCGGCCTCTGCGATCATACTTAATCGTATCGTGATACATCTCTCTGAGCGTTGTCTGATCATCCATAAAGTCACTTTCGTCCAGAATCTTTTCCTTAAAGGTTGGCTCTGCACTATTCATGCTAACGGACTTATAATCTGCAACTGGCAGCTTAGAGTAATCTGCATCGATCGTGGAGCTCACCTGCAGGGCTTCAATATTCTTCAAGATCTTTTTAATGAGAGCTGTTACGTTTGCCGGCATCTTCTTGTTGGAGCTGGCCAGCAAGTTGTATTCACGAGCATAGCCTAAATAGGAACACAACGCATTCACCCATTTAGTTCTGGCTTTATCTGTAAGACCAAATGCTGCTGCAACATTATCATTTGGCGCTTTAACCGAAGCCCGTTCCAAATAATACTTAAGGGAAGCGATCCCTTGCTCCACATTATATTCGATGTTGTTGGCTAGACCGTTCGGCTCGCCCATCACAGGACTCACTCTCATGACGCCGATATACTTCGCATTACGCAAGTAATTCGTATCCTTGAAATATTTCATTTCCTGATTCATCATGATTGGAGTATTGGTGGCTGTTACAGTGATGCCGCCAAGGTCTTTGTTAGCCCCTTCGCCCACATAGTAGAACTGTCGGAGCTTCGTATCGAATGATTTAGCCAGAGCTACACAAAGTCTTTGATCAAGCCCTTGATCCTTGGCTTTCTTCCGGATGATTGTCTCCACATCGGTTGTTGACATGTTTGCCGTATCGGTAGAGTCTGGAGCAGCTGTCATGGCGCTTGCATTCTTGATTAGCAACTTCTCCCGCTCGATTGCAGCTGCCGTATTATCATCTGGCGTAATCGCATTGCCTTTCACTTCACCTTTACCGCCCATATAGTCCCTTACCTCGGCAGTCATTTCCCCTTCATCAAAGAGCTTTCCTACCTGCTCTCCAAAGTCAACAGGGTCTGAATAGATGAGGAAGAAATCAGGATCTACATAGATGCCGTCATTCAGGTTCCTGATCTCAAATCCCGCGTCCGCTACTTGAGCATACGTGGGTAATTCAAGGTCGGGATATACTTCTACACCCTTCATCATCTCTTTAACCTGTTGGTCATAGACGGCTTTCTTTCTTACATCCAAGCTCATGAATCCACCGAAAGGATCTTCTCTCAGCCATGGCTTATCATCCAGATTCCACCAAGCTCTGTCGGCCCATCCGATCTGCCAATCTACCCCTTTAGACAGCCATTCAGTTTCAGCAATACGCCGCTGTGCCCGATTGTACGAACTCATTGTCAGCGTAATTCTGTGAGCACCTGGTTGCCCTTCAACTGTAGTGGTTTGAAGGTCTTCGATGATCATATATCGTGCACCGAATAAGCGGGCGATTTGGTGATCGAACTGAATGAATCCATTGGACACTTCACGATGATATTCCCGTGCCAGATAGTTTGTTCTCTGAACAAGTGAAGTTATTGCGCCCAAAGCCTCGTCATCTTCAGCAAAGAACTGAAGAACGAAGAGGGTGTCTTGAGAGCCTAGATACTGATGCGTTGGAGATTCGTGCATCTGCAGCTGAAGTGGCGTAATGACATTTTCATATCCTACACTCACATGCTCCATAGTTAAACCAGGGATATCCCAGTTCTCCATGAAGATGTTCATCTCGCTAATGACTTTGTCTTTCTCCCGATCCCCTCGATACATCTCACCAATAATATCTCTAAAAAGCTCTTCATCTTTTTCGTCCCTGAATGATCCCTCCCATACAGGCAAGCCGTCTTCGTCATAGCTGACAGCTTCGCTTGTGCGTTTAGGCATCGGGACGCCATCGATCCATTCATAGTCGCCTTCGCTGAAACCGGACTGATCCATGTCTTCTTGATAAGCATGAATGAGCTTGTTCCGACTCTTTCTCCATTTACGGATGAATTGAAGGTCCTCTTCAGAAGCAACTTTGAAAATATACTCGTTATTCAAGTCAGTCTGAAGCGGCTCGTAATAGATGATAAGATTGGCTGGGTCTGGCTTTAGATTGCGTTGGTAATGCCAACGAAATAATGGCCAGTTAAACATTTCGTCAAACGTTCGCTCTGAATCATCCATGATATAAGCGAATGGATTAAAGGCGTACATTGTAATCTGCGCCTCTAATGAGTGAGGGAACCCAGCCACGGATTGTACGTTAACACTTGCAATAGTAACAGCATCAATCTTGTACGTGTTATTTAGTAAGATATTCTCGATCGGCAGGAAGGGGCATTTTCGAACCTGTGCCAGTAGTGGACGAAGTTCGTTATTGATACTAACAATATCCGGAAAGAATAAAGTTAGCGTAATGACTTGATCGGAATATCCGCTTCCTTTTACAAAGCTTCCCCTGCCGCGCAATACATTAATTTTTTCTTGTCTCATTCGCCGCTGAACATTAATAGCAGTCGGGGGAACATAAAACTGTGTATCCCCCAACCGCAAGAAATGGTCACGCAGGCTGCCATAGAGGGCGTCTCTATCGTCATAACCTAGCGTTGTTGCCATGCTTAGCCTCCTATGAATATTCCTCCACTTTATCCCTGTACCAGTTTCGAGTCAGCCTGTTCGTATTATCTGTATGGTTAACATTCATGTTGACCTTGCCACCTTGATAATTGGACTGTTGCATCCCTTGGTTAACCATGCGGGAGAAGTTTTGGGTATTCTGATTGTTGCCTTTTGCCGACACTTGAATATTTGCTCCGCCCGAAGGAAGAGTGGAATAATCAAGCTCTGGCATAGCGGGTGCCGGAACGCCTCCGCCGTAGTTTGGAGCTTCATCTGCTGCACCCACTATTGGCGAATTGTAATGCGTTACAGGTTCGCTATCACTAAGTGTATTGTAACCTATAAGGCCTGCAAGCGCTAGGGCTGAGCCTCCTAGAATCATTTTATTTCTGCCACCGTGAGGGCCATTAAAAACAGATTCCATCGCACTCTTTACCGCTTCGTTTGCACGCATGCCTAGCATACCGCCAGTCATATCTTCGAATGTTTCTGAGAATACGCCAGCTATTCCTCCTGGACGCTTTGTCGCTTTCTCAAATATGCCAGGGTCGTTAGGTTCCACTCTGAATCCGGAATCCGACATGTCGAACTCTGGATTCTCGATACCGGCCAATCTTCGGATAAGTCCAAGCCCAGCATTAGAACTTCCGCTTTCATCATTGATAGCATCGACAATACCGCTGACACCGACACGATCTACACTGACACCCGTGCTTGTCCCGAATTTCTTGTAAGGACTGCTAAGGCCTCCATCTTGTCCGTGGATCTTCTGGAGTTCACGAATTGCAGTCTCATGTCCTGTCGTTTGACTTTCACCATCTAAGAAGAATTGCCTGTCGAACTCGTAAACCTTTTTCCAGTCGGAATCAGTTCTAGCGCGGTACAGGCTATTAATGAAGTCCATCGCACTGTCAATCTCTTCGGCACCGTGCTTGGATGAGATCAGTTTCTGCTCTAAGTCTTGTCCGAAGTCATAAATGGCTTGCCGTGCAGTCTCATTGTGGCCAAGGTAGGTCTTGGCTTGCTGACGCATGGCGTAGTTAAGGTTGGAAGCATGACCGATTACCATCTTACCTGATTTCGCTGTAAGCTCGGAGCGATCGTTCGCTGCAAACTGCGTGAACTCACCGTCACTACTCAAATTCGGAAGGTCGAAATTTCGAGCCCCTTCATCACCAGAAAACTTATTAATCAGCTTATCCATTCTTTCTGTACGCTGCTTCTGCTGTTCATTGTAAATCCTGCCCCACTCAGCCTGTATCTTTTCATCGCTCAGCGCCACTATGTTATCGTAGTCGCCGTCAGAATCGGCTTTCATTAGGGATGCTGTCAACGCAGTTACGTGAAACTCTCCTGGTCGCACATTCTCATCCATCATGAGCTGAGTGATCTGCATTGCATTATCATGGAACGTAGGATAGCGGACATTCATTGTATAGAAAGGCTTATTTGGATCGCTTAATTTTTCATAGATGCCCATCTTTCTTGCATCTTCTGGAGAGATATATGTTCTTTCGCCGTCCATCGCATCTGAAGTTCTCGGATCAATCAGCTTAAAGATACCGGTACCGGACTCATTCATGTTGGTCTTGAATACGCTGCTGTACGTCTGTCCTTTTGAAGACGTCACGTCTTTAGTCAGTCGTTTAACGTAGTCATCAATAGATCTTTGCAAGGATCCATGAGCTTCTATAGCCTCCTTGTAATTTGTAACCCCATCGTTCTTCCCGATCCTTGCAGCTCGCTCATAGATTTTGGCGATATTCTTTTGAAGCTCTCTGAAATGAATATCTCCACCTTTTCCTTCTTGAGCTGTAAATGGAATAAAGATTTTATCAATAGCTTTCCTTTTTTCAGAACCAGCCCCTCTGCCCACAACCTTGTCAATGTAGGTGTATTCCAAGTCGCCAACCTTCGGAAGCTCTAACCAGTACCCCTGCTCATTTAATCCTTCCCCAAGCATTTGAGACACATGAGATCGGTCAAATATAGTTCCCATGAGCGAATGCTCATTCTTTCCATACTTGCTCGTAGGAAGGCTTTTGAAATCATTTATGGTTAAAGAAGGACCTTCAATGGATTCGGGATTCGCAATAGCGCCAAGAGCTGCTATCATATTTCTGGATTCCTGCGCGCGATAGTTTGCTTGGTTTGTCTCAAGCATCCGGCCATACATGTACTCTTTTGTAGCCTCTGCCCCCATGTTATCCAGGACCCCGTATTCACGATGCCCCCACGTAACACCTTTTATGGCGTTCTCTCCACCTGCATAGATTGGATCGTCACCTCTAAACCCAATAACAACTCTGCCTGTGCTATCAGTCATTCGAGAATAATTCTCTACTTGAGAAGCCCTAACTTCCTGAATAGCAGTCGTTAAGCCTGTGCTAGTCTTGTTATTCAAATTAATATCTGAATGAGCAAAGAGCTTATCAAAGGCGTCTGTCTGAATATCCTTGTTCGAATTAACTAGGAATCGATCCTCATTCCAATTTAGTCCAATGCCAGATTCCTCTACAGCTCTGATTGCACGTTGCTGTTGTTCTGGAGACATGCCTTGAATATGGTCTGCTAGAAGTTTGGCCTGACCTGTCATCATAGCGCCAAAGTCTTTATGCTTTTCTACATCAGGATTATAGATAGCTGTGATATCATCTGATCCTGTAAGATATCTCATTAGCTCTCTTGAGACTGTAGTGTCGGTTGTTTTTTCTCCTTCGATCATGAATTTGAACGGCTGGTCTTCAGTATGAATCCCGATTCTATTCTCATCATAATCCGTGAAGATTGTTCCTGTTTTATTTCCGTCATAGAAGACTTTCTCTTCAACGCCAGACACCGTTCTTATGCCGAGCAGATCCCCTGGATTCACCGTTGTTCTTAAATGGCCATCTTCGTAGAAAGTACTATTCCAGGTAAAGGAGTCACCCTTGTCGATAAAGGTGTGATTATCCACTTTGTATGCGTCCATGATTTCTTTAGTAAAGATAGCCTGTTGCTCGTATAATCTAGCTTTCGCCATGGAATTAGATAGCTGATCTTTAATGCGCTGACTTACACTACTATCAGCAAGAAGCTGTTCCACTCGATCGTCAAGCTGAGCTTGCGACATATAGGCAACTTTCATGTTAACGCCTCGCTGTGCAGGATTCGCATTGTTCCGTTCTTCCATGGCCGCTGTTGTAACAAGGCTATCGAAGTATGAAGGCTTTATGCCAGCTTCAAGAAGTCCTTGCCTTGTCTTCTCATTAACGTTGTAGCTGTTAAACCACTGGACAGCATTATCCCGACCGTTAAAGCTGTACGCTCCAAGTGGATGATAATCCTGAATGTTCTTGAAAGACCATATCCCTCTTGAAACATTTTCAGATTTTACGCTGCCGGCATAAAGATTTAGCCCCTTGCTTTCCGCCCACTGGTCAACTTCTTTGATCATTTCATAAGCTTTACTAGGAGAAAGATCATCAAACGTTGCATGTCGTATATTACTTCCATGCTGTAGGGCTTTTCCCAGCCAGTCTTCCCGTATATCTCTATCAAGATCAATACGTCCTTGTTCATGCCATTCTTGAATCATAGCTGGAGCCAGACTGACGTGAGATTGCTTTAAGAAGTCAGAGTCATTATTTGCCCAATAATAACCATCGTTTTGAGATAGGATATTGCGCTTGATTCCAGACAGGGATTCAATCTCACCCCGCAAAGCCCTCTTACTCATCAAGTCCGCTTCTTCATACTCATCATTTCTAATGGCATTTAGAATGTTACGCATTTCAAAAGAATCGGTATATCCTCTTGCGATCATTTCTGCAGAAGAGATAGTTTTAGTGCTTCCTCCTTCATTGACTAGAAAAGATCGAGCGTTGAGTACTTGGTTGCCAATAACATGGGTTCCGTTCTGCTGGATCAATGGAACAATGATTTCGGATGCTTTACTATGCGATTCGCCGGCAAGAAACTTTTCCATGACACTTGCGCTGTTTTCGCTCTTAAAGATCTGAATCCGTGCCTGAGTCCCTTCTTGATTCACTGAAAGATTGTACTGAAGCCCATGCATCCCCATTTTGTCCGCTGCCGTTTTGTAGCTTTCCAGAATGTGATTGATAGCCGAATAGTTGTTGCTTCTCAGTCCAGATGCATGCTCTACACCATCAAGCCGTGAAAAGACGTTGATTGCACTCTCGTCCATTTTCACCCGCTGGTTTGCAATCCCTTGCTGTAGAATAAAACCCTGAACTCCATTGGTCTTCTTGATAGCAGACTGAATCATTTCTTGGTTAACAGCTGCGCTTACTTGCTGCATCTCAGCTCTACGACCTACGGATTTAATTTTGAGATTCTGCTGCATGATATCATGGTTATCCATCAGATCTTGGACCATCATATTAATGCTGTCATTAATAGCGAAGCTTCGATTAAATTCGTGGAACTTGTTGGCCACTTTTCTATTGATAACGTTACTCTCTTGAAGTGAAGTAATCAGATTTCCAAGACGTTCTTTTCTGAGATCAATACCATCTTCCGGTTTCCCGATCTGGCGATAGATTGCATTACGAGCACTTGCAACCGTTTCGAAGTTTAGGTATCTCTGCTCTTTTCTAGCTGTGCTTCGATCCGTATAATGTATGCCTCTTTGCTCAAAGGGCTGTGTTGCACGTTCGGTAGTATCTCCACCAATTCTTCCATTCACTTCTTGGTTATATAACCTCCAAGCAATATCCCGCTGTTGCCTGGTTCGCTTTACTTCTTTATCACTCATGTCTGGATTGATTGGGAATTGCTCCTCGATCGCTTCAATGGCTTTACTGTAATGAGGAAGCTCATCCACAAGCCGTGGAGCCATTCGGAAGAATAGGCGCTGCTCTGCCTCATTTAATTTACCTCCCGGCAAACTATTGAAGTCCATGCGATCCATCATCTCTTCGTGAGTAATCCGGCTATCCATCAAGCGCTGGCGAACTTCATCGGCATCATCCTCAATGCTATCTATTACATTTTGGATATGTCCGCCCTTGCCTTCTAAGCGCTCGCGGTAAACTGATGCATTACCATACATACGCTTTGCAGCTTCAAATCCTCGAGTGGTTGAGTTTCCACCGGCACCCGAAAGAGATGTTAAACTTTCGTATCTTCGTCTAGCCAAGTCCCTTTCCTTCTGGATACGAATCTCACGTTGCATGCCTTTTGTAAGGCCATTCCAGTAGTAGAATTTTTGTTGGACAAAATTTTCGATTTGCTGAATGGCATCATCACCCTCACGAATGATAAATGAGGTGGCCTTCGTATCTGGATTATATAAGTCGAGCGCTAATCGATTTGTCTTTAAAGTACCGTCTTCATTATAATCTGAGATATTCCGCAATCCCTGCACTTCATAGAAGGACTTACTGTTGACGGCCATACGATTAAAGTCGGGCTCATCTGCCACAAAGGATCCGTCTTCCAATCTTGCTTGAAAATCAAACTCGCCATTGCCGTAAGCCATTGCTCCGCCAACTGAAAATAGGCGATCCCCTCTTCTAAGCTGCCGATCACTCCAACTGAGCTGAGTGGGATGATAATTGAACCCAAAAGTGTCGATGCCCGGCAGTGTTTTTGCATTTTCTATTGTTTGATTGACGCCGTTAAACATTTTGGAGAAAACTCCGCCTAGACCTTCTTCACCAATATCATGAGCGGCATTATGGGCGGCGCCCTGATCAAACCCAAAAGTTCTACGCAGTTCTTGTAGTGTGCCTAGACCTCCCATTGCTGGTTTAGACTCGAATGATCTGCCGAAGCTTGTATGCAGCCCCTTCATATTCGGATAGGATGATTGAATGACTCTCAAGAAGTCGATATGCTTCTTCGGTCCCAATATGGGCTCTCCTATCTTTTTACTCCATTGCTCCAATGCAGGTATATCAAAATTGGTACCATTGTGAGATAAAAAGTACTTGTAACGATTGTCGTGAAGGAATTTATTATACCGGTTAATAACTCCTAGATGATCTTTCTCTCCGTTAGCCTGTAGATCGTTAAATCCTTGATTGATATGACGAAGATAAAATTCAAAATTCTGAATAAACTTCAAGTCATCAATTGTTCCGTCTGTGCGAAGAATCTGATTCACGACTTGGTTGTGACTGATATTTGTTATTCCTCGGTTTGTCTGCAGGATGGCACCCGAAACACCGCCCTCGTTTGAAGTAGAATACCGCATCAAGTCGATAACGGAGCGCTGCTCAGAAGAAGTCATTTTTCGGAAACTGTATGGATCTGTTTTAATCTTCTTTATCAGACCTTTCATTTCTGTTGCTGACTTATTATCTAGGGCAAGCAACGCATTAAAAACGCTCTTTGAGTTGGATTTATAAGTCCCGTCTGCCTGCCTACTAAAGCTTTGAGCTGCAATCTCAGTTACTCCAAATCCTGATCCATTGTTTTTAGATCGATCACCCATGGTCTCAATATCGAAAGCAATATAGGAATTATGTTTACTGCTTGGGTCCTTAGCTCTTTGTGCAAACTCCTGAAATACATCGATGGCGCTTCGAGCTTGATTATTATTGGCAGTGTAAAGCTCTGGCATTACTTTGTACCGCCCCTGACCAATGATTGATCTTGCCGATAGCTGTGATCCATTAATCTTTTCTAACAGTTCATTTACTTTCCCTTGCCGACTATCTCTTTTTGCATAGTTTGGGCTTGTAACAGGATTAAATGCGGTGACTGGAACCCAGGTGCCGCGGCTGTTTGGAGCAACCGCCTGGAACCCTTCGGCCATCAATATCTCTTCAATTCCCGACATTGGTTCACTTCCTTACATCAGAGAATCCATATTCTCTTTGAAATAGTTATTGATCTCATGACTTCGATCCTCTTCGTATCTGAAGTTCACGTTGGTTTCATTTCCTCCGCTAGGAGCTATACGAATATCTACATCGGTAAGGCCTTGCCCCTCTAATACAGCACGGATGTTATTCTGCATTTCTTGATAGCCTGAAAATTGAGGTCCATTCAGATAGACATCATTGCCTTCAGGTGAAATATCAGGCAGATAGCTGGATGAGACAACATCATCTGTCCAGAAGTTAAAGTCACTCATATCAAGGCCGGCTTCTTGAACTGCCTTCACCTTCATATCTTCAAGGTCAACCTTTGGATTCCATCCGATCCATCCGGGGTCTGGCAGGACGAACTTGGAGAATACCTCTTCTAAAGGAGCTGGTCCTTCATTTTCGATCCCCCATAATGCTTTATAGATACGCCTTTGGTTCTCCGGAATAACCTCTAGGATACGTTGACGATCCCTTTCAGGAGCTTCAACAAAATCATCGAAGAACCATTTATCCTTGTACGGGAGTGCGCTAGCCAGCTTCATTCGGTCGCTATATGGATCAGCGCCGTAAACCGTGCGTTCATACATGTCTTTGTAATGCATGGCCATAAGCACTTCTTGCGGCAGCTGTATTTCATTGAATCCTTGACCCATTAGCTCGATCTCTTTATTGATGGCCTTGCGCTGATCTTCCCATCCTTCAGGTTGATCAATGAACAGTCTGATCTTCTGGTCTTCCAGCTCGCGCTTCCGCTGCCTATTTATTTCCTGCCGGGCTTCTTCATCCCCAAGGATGGTATCGACATCATAGCCAGCTTCAGCAGCATCAATCTTCGCTTGCTCATATAGACCGCGAAACTTCATGTATTTCAGAACATCGAAGTATTCGTTGATGTCATTCTCTATCCTTCTTCGCTCAGGAATCCACGCTTCGCCTGTCTCTTTCTCGTAATGCTGTCTATACAGGTTGCCGATCCCGGCTCCTAAAGCACCGACAATACCACTGCGCAGAATATTCTTTTTACCAGCTCCGAAGATATTTAGGAACCCACCTACAAGTGCACCGGCAACGGCCCCACGCATCATCGATTCATCCAAATCATGACGAATGATGGACTGGAAACCAGGGATGAGATAATCATCAATCAAGAAGTTTTCCCATGTTGCCCAATCCTTACCGTACACCTGATCTCTCTCGTATTCCTCAAGTGCTGTACGCACTTGCAGGAACTTCGTATTTAGTGGTGACTCATAGTGAGCAATCCGCTCCCACTTTGCGCCTTTGCTAATCTCAGAGTCTGAGAATCTTGAGAATACACCTGCAGCAGAGAAATCGGCAAGATTCTCTTTCATTAACCCGCGAGCAAGGATATCTCGGTTGATATTTCCGATGTCCTTGTTATAAACAACAACGCGTGCTGTCTTATACGTATCATTCGAAATCTGTTTACTTTCATCACCATTAAGACCGATTGTGACTTGATCGCCAACATTAACATACGACCGAAGAACGCCTTCCGCCTTCCCTCTTAAATCGACACCAGCCAGCCTGAAAACTTGATCGCCAAATTCTTCTGTCACAAAACTGTAGTCATCCAAGAATTTGCGTACCGTAGCCTGTTGATATTCAAGCTCAGCGCCTTCAAACCGATAAGGAGTAAATTCATACTTCTGCTTCCTCTGAGACACCTGCCGCTTGATATCAGCCGCTTGTTTTCTAAGTTCAGTATCTGTATTCGTTTCTACGACATAATCACGCCAGAATTTATATTCGTCACTCCATGGCGCTACGTCAGCTAGTATCTTGAATTTATCGAAAGCACCATAAGCACCTGTCTCATCTGGATGAAGCTGATTAAGCTTTTCATAGGTCTCTCCCGGCAGTCGGTATTCTCCATTCTCTATTTTCTGATAGGGATCACCGCTTTGAAAATCAATGAAATAATCTGAGCCAGGTAGCCAATCTGGCATCGTGTTGCGGATCGGATTAAATTTATCCAGTTGTCCATCATCGCGCCGTATGAACCGCCGCCCAATCTCAGAGAGTTGACCACCGAGGGAACCTGCATTCAGCGATTGGAAAGCATTTGATAGATTGTAAGCTGCATCGGCTTTTTCAATAACTGTCTTACCTTCATAAGGATTATATCCGAAGAGCTCATCCTGAAGAATCCATTTGTATACCCCTAGAGGCTCTGACCAGTTTTCCCACGCTTCCTGCATAAGCCATCCAGCTTGTGTTGGATCTTGAAGGTCTTCTAGTTTACGATTCTCAAGCTCTTGTTTGTAGGCGAATCCATCATCAAACATTGCACGAGGCTTCGTCTTAATCAGGGTTTCATCGTCCGTCTTCTCAGCAATATTGAATAGCTCTTCAATGGTGTAATCTTTATTGGCCACATTTGCTGGCACGTAGATGGCTTGTCCTGTATTGATCTCTTGAGCAACATAAGCTCCTGTTTGATTTCCCTCTGCATCCTTCTGATGAATTTGGATATAGCGCGGTGCAGAAGTATCAGTGTCCCTTGTATATTGGTTAGCTCCATAGTCCTCAGAGTCTGCATACACGATATTCTCCGTTCGACCGCCTGGAGAAAACCGTGTCACGATTGGCGAGTTAGGACGATTACCGAACTCCGCTGTCTGTTCCTGCATTAAGATAGGGTCGCCCCAGTATTCGGGATGCATCTTCTCTGTCGGCTTAATAAGCTGACCAATCGTAGCATTTCCGATATCTCCGAAGAAAGGTGTATTCGGGTTGAATAGTGATCCGGTAATCAGGTAAGGTCGATCATAGAAATGTTTTCTTTCCCAATAGTACGGATCCTTCAACCCAAAGGCGTAAGCCAATCCCCCTAAAGGATTTCGGAAAGTCGGCAATATATTTGTCTCAGACCATTGTTCTTCATTAGTCAGGTTTGTATCACTATCTTCTGCGTCCGACAAAGCTAGTCGGTAGCTATTAGGACGGTGTTCAGTAACACGATCGCCTCTATAAGCCGACTTGGAGCCAAACAACCACCATCTACTCTTGCGTACTTCATCTTCGCCATACTGCAGGTATTCTTCATACTCTTCAGCAGAGTATGCTTCCCTTTCATCAATTGGAGTTCCGCCATATCCAAGAGCAGCTGCAGCAATATAGCCTGGACCTACAGGGCCAATGCCCGGAAGATAAATGCTAGGCATAGCGGCAAAGTGATCAATCCCAGGCGTGAGCATCCTTGCTCTTTTCTCTTCCTCTGTCTTTCCGCTCTGATCATCAGCCCAAGCTTCAATGAGGTTCGTTCTAGCTTTATAGTTTTCCCACCGGTCAGATACACTCTGTCCTGTGGACTGCTCCACTTCCCAATCTAAATACTGAGCGTATTGTGTGCCAAGATAGATCGGCAGGAATCTCTTAAGCATTAGAGAGGACATCATCTTCAGTGGACTTGTCATAGAATCATCTGAGAATCCAAGCCCGAGATCACCTAGTGCGTCCTGCAAACGGTAAATCGGATAATTGGCCCCGAAGATCGACAGGTTTGTGAAGTCCTCCATGTTTCTTCGACCAGTCCGAAGTCCCATCTGCTTTGCTTTATCCCCGAAGTCCGTGAAGAACTCAAGAAATCTTCCAGAGGCAGTCGTTGATTCAAATGCCTTATTCACCGCAATATATTCATCGTTTATGCGGTTGATCGGTCTTGTTCCAGAGAACTTTTGGAATAGAGGATTTGTTACATGGAGATTAGCTTTCACATTATCCTGGAATTTCAAAGCTTCTGGTGTCTTGCCAGTCATCAGATTATTAATATCCTGAATTGCCCCTGAAGGATTCGAGTTGATTCCAATCTCTGATTTCTTGTATTGTGCATGACTGAATAGGAACTGTGTATCCTGCCACTCTTGTTTTGTCAGTTTACCTGCATCAAAGAGATCGTCCGTATACTGTCTGAAATCAAAAGGGCTCATCGTGTTCATTTGCTTCCGGTGAATAAGCTGATTAATCAGATCGATACTAAGCTGCTGATGAATACGATCGAACCCTGTTTGAATATTTGTGTATTCTCCAAGCCAAGAAGAGTCTCCTACAGGTCTTTTAGAATGTAGGAAAGCATCCGGATCACGCTCATACTTTTGCCAGAGT
Source organism: Paenibacillus sp. TCA20 (assembly GCF_000732325.1). Taxonomy (GTDB): domain Bacteria; phylum Bacillota; class Bacilli; order Paenibacillales; family Paenibacillaceae; genus Paenibacillus; species Paenibacillus urinalis. Next base: position 105,494 of record NZ_BBIW01000010.1, on the reverse strand, counting down.
GATTTTAACTCGCCACTTGCCATTCGCTTTCCATCGCCTTCGCCCATGAAACGGAATACTTTCATGAAGTCATCTTGCGTACTGAAGGTAATGTCATTCGCCTGAACAAACTCTCTCAAGCTGGCTGGCATATCATCAATCATATTGTTAAGGGATCGGGCGGACAGCCCTTTGCTGTACTTCTCAAAATAAGCCCTAACAGCATAAGAGCTCTCTTGATCGATGCCGCCTTGCAGGGCTTTATTAATGACATTGCGTTCCCAGTCTGGATTAAAGAATTTATTTACTCTTCCTAGCGCTCCATGAATGGCAGCATCTTTATCCTGTCTTCCTAAATCAAAGATGCCCGCAAAGAAGTTCCTCTGACCACCCTCTTCGGTCATCATGCCGGACACTTGCCGTGTTACTTTTCCGATCGTTCCGAATCTTGATGAGGTAAGAAACATATCGCGCTGCTTATTCAGTACTTCCATACCTGCATCTGTGTTGACTGCATTTTCGTCAAAGAGACGAACAAACTTACCGTTGACATAGATTAGTGGTTCATGGGCTCTCTCCTTGACGTCTAAGCCACGCTGAGCGTTAAGCCCTGGCTGAACTACATCTCGATTAAAGATACGGAAGCTGGCAATCTCACGAGCCTCTTGTATATTGATGCTATCCCGCATGTGCATGAGCCCGCCCGGCAATGTTTTGGCAGCCCATTCTTTAACACCTCTGCGCATATCATCATATGTTTTGTAATCGGTCCAATCGATGATCTTTCCGTTTCTCTCTCTAATGTATACATTCTCGTCAAATACAGATTGGCCAAACTTTTTGTTGTACTGCATGATCTCTTCCATATGAGCAACAAGCTTAGGGTCTACCTGCATGACCCCTTTCTTATTCATGGCTAGAATGTCTTCTACAGTAGCTTGCCTATGACCATTCAGTACCCCTTTGTATCGAGCTTCTTTTCGGGTTAGGCTATCCATTTGCTCGGCAGTAAACTTACGCATCTTGGTCTGAATGCCTTCGATCCATGCGCGGGCTTCCTCTGAATCAGCTCGATAATTCTTATTCCGATAGGCATCTTGGATACGAGCAAATTGATCAATCGCATCCCGATCAGTAACACCGTGTTTGCGTAGGTGGGATGCCACCTGCTCTGACGGGAGTGATCTCAGAAATCCAGGGTCTCCACTTTCCATTGCACTTTGAATGGACTTAGCATGCTTAGGCATGCGGGCTTCCACTTCTTTAAGAACGTCCCGGTACCGTAATCCTTCTTGGATATGGAACGGTACTTGCTCCGTAATCATCTGCTCCCTCTGACGGATGTAACGCTGCATATCGTATTCTTCTGCACCGCCGCGCCGACTAAACTCTCTCATCTGCTCAGTCTGACGCTTCACCAATTCACTTCTTCGTTCATTGAATCTCCGGATTGATCCGGGCAAATCCCTTGTCATAGTTCTTGAAGGGCGCTGCTCTTGCATGATTTCTCTGGCTGCCTGATAGGAACCTTTAACTTGGGTATCAAAAAAGCGTGTGATTTGTCGGGTAGCTCCGGTACGATGCATCAAAGCTCTTGCTGCAATAACGCCCCCTACTGCGATACCTGCCTTTGCGAAGAAAGATATTTCATCATCCTCTTCATTTGATTGCAAAAAGCGCGTCATCGGACGGCTATCATTATCTAAATAGGGAGCGAACTTATTCTCATCGTATTGTTCTCGTTCCAAGCTATCACCTCATTTCATATACGTATTTCTCATACCATCTTTCAAGATAGAGCCCCCAGCAGGTCTGAATCATCCACTGCCCGTCCCCATATTTCTTATTCACTCTGGGATCGTAGTAAACTTGATTCACTATTTCCCATACTTTAAACATCGAACTCACCTCTAAGGTCGTCCTGAGCTTTAAATAAAGCTAGTTCCGGAAAAGATTGATTGGCCATATTTTTACTAAGGTCAACTTTCTGGCTTGAGACTTGAGACATCATAGCTTCTAGCTCTTGCTGTGTCAGTTCCTTTCGGCTCACATCGCCTTTTTGTCTAGGCTCTGGCGGTTTCTCTGGATTCGCTAAAGGGGATGCCTCCGCTCTTTGTTGTGGAGACATAGCCATAGGCATTGGAGCAGGAGCTGCTTGTTCCTGTTGTATAGTCATTAATTCTTCTTGAGAATAGACTTGTAAAGGCACTCCTCGTAGATTTTGCAGTATCCATTCAGCTCGAGCCAAGTAATACATCGTTTTCGGCACCGGCCAGCTGGCTATTTCTTCTAACGTATATTTAGGAAACGCCTCTTGAATCACACAATCAACTTGAAAGCTGTAATCCGTCATATCTTCCCGATGATAGTTTAGCAGCTGTTCTGCTTGATCTGTATTGCCTAGCATCGAACTGTCTAAGATATATGAGCAAAGGGAAGTCGCATATCCATCTGTTGTACGGAAGTTAAAGCCTTCAGGATAGATCGTTGCAATCTCACAAAAGATTTCCTCAGCTTCGCTAGGGGATACATCTCCCATTGCCATGACAAAGTTGTACTCATTCCGTCCAAGCATTCGATACACGAATTTTTTCTCATTAATGGTGCATGCAAATATATCCCCGTACTGTTCTTTCCATAGATCAATCTCTTTTTGTGTATACATATTTATCACCTGATAAAAAATGAAGCAGAGCGAATGGCCCTGCTTACAATTGGATTGGCGCCGACTGGGCGACGAATGCACTTTTTGACATAATCATTTCGGACAATACACTTGGTCTTCCTGCGGAATCCGACCTAACTTCTTCGAGCGTCATTTTAGGATACAGAAGACAAGTGCTAGTCATATGATCTTCACGATCCATGGTGTTCAGAGCTTTATCTTCAATAATATTTCGATACTCTGGACGAGTTAAAATTCGCCAGATATATACCCCATCTGGGAAAGGAGTAAAGTAAATTGTCTTATGCTTTTTCTTCCATTCTTCAACGGTTCTCCGAGTTGGTCCTCCTTCAAAAACCGGACTATTCAACTCTTCTTCTGTATATCCTTGCTGCACTGCTTCTTTCGTTTCTTCTTCAGCTTTTACACCTGTATCTTGATCTACAGGGAGATTTTCTTTTTCCTTTGTATCCTCATCCATATCAAAAAGCGTTGGCTCTTCCATCTGCAATCCCTCTCTTGAATCATATTGTAACGCATTACATTTTTATTATACTTGCTTTTACCTTACATATAAAGGACCATTTATATCTCTGGCGATGAAATTGTAAACTTCTGTGATGGGCTGCCCTTCAAAGGCAGTGCCGATGCCGACTTTGGACAAGCCATTAAGCTGCACTCCGTTCACTGTCTCAACTGTCACATTTGCAGGAGTCCTAAAACTTCCTGCAGTTGTAAAGAACTGTGTCCCTGGATTTAGGGACTCACTGACTGCACCATAGTTAATCTTGATATCAAAGCCGTATGGATCAGCAGGGAAAAACGTCGTATAGGGATTAGTCAACATAGACTCATCCTCAGATGTGCCCCATAAAGCCGCTTCATACTCCTCAGCGATCTGTTCAAAGCTCTCCTTGCCATACATCGTTAGAATCTCATCCAGCTTATACTTCTTGAAATCCTCTTTCTTAATAACACCTTCCTGTTGTGCCTGACTGACCGCATAATTAATTGCTGTTGCATTCTTCAGCACTTCTTTCAGATATCCTACGCCTTTGAAGTTGATGCTGAACTGTCCTTGAACCATTCTCTGTCCGCGGGCAACCGTATCCATCGTATAGGAATGATATCCGTAAACAGGTAGCACCTGCTCACTCAGCGCAAACTGAATAGATGTCGCTTCGTCCACCCAAATATCTCCGAAGAATAAGTTGACGTCTGCTCCTGAAAAATAATCTTCATTAAAGATCTGATACTCTACTCGATTGTCGGGGCGTTTATAAATATTCCCTTGAGGGGATGGTTTTCTCCTTGAACTATAAATGGCCATTATTTAATCACCCTTCTCATTGGATCAATATCGAGAGCATAAAACTCATAGACGGATTCGGTTAGCAAGCTGTTAATACTTAAAGACATGCCTTCTGTATAAGTTGTAACACCATAAATCGTCAGTGCACTTTTTGCTCCAAACTCATTTGCCATTGAAATGGTGATATCGAACATAGGCATCTCATCCATAAGCATGTTGTATCCTAGCTTTTTCACTTCTTCCATTGCTTGAAGAACAATGCTTTCATCGAACATCGTAAAACTCATCACGCCAGTGATCGTGCGCATCCCCCTAGTGAATCCTTTCATACTGCTTCTTCCTAGTGCTCGAACCGGAAACTTCTCTCTGAATATAGAATATGAAATAGTGGATAGTTCACCGAATACTTGCGGCCCTTTTCCGGGCATATTAATAGTGGCTACAATATCTGAACCGGAGTAACTGGTGAACGTATGCATATAGCCGTTGTTCGCTCTTTTCATGGTGGCACCTCTTTCCTATAAGTATGTAAAAAAGGGCAGCCCTTTTGGAGCTGCCCTTTGTCCATTAGAGTACCGTTCTGAACAAATCGCCTACAGTGGAAATCATACCGTCAGAGCCTTCATTGCGAAGGTTGTCTTTCGGACGAACACCTTTCAGCTTGCGGGCCACGAACGTATACGCCTTAGCAGTAATAACATCATCTACAGAGAATCCAGAACCTTCATTCAAGACCTGAATACCGTAGATTTCCATACCCATGCGCTGTCCGTACTCATTGGCACCAGTGATTGTGATATTGAATGGCATCAATTGGTCAGCGTATTCTGGAACATAGAAGCCAGTCAGGTTAGAATCATCGAATGTGTTGGCTCCTGTCTTCGCATAACCAAGACGAGTCATTTCATCATCCCATGCACTAATGCCATAACCGCGTTCTGTGTTTTTCAGACCGAAGATCAAGTCATCATCCATGTTTGCTTTGTATTGCTGGAAGGTTTGCATTGCCGGTGCGCCGGAATACGTTTTTTCCATTTCGCTAAGCAGAGCATCACGGTCGAACTGAGTAAATACCAACGATCCGCTGATTCCGCGCTTACCACGGGAGAACGAGCGGGCATCTGGCGACCCCATCGTGTAGATCGGTGCGACCTCACGAGTAACGGAGTAAGTAATCGCCTGGAGTTCACCAATGAGTCGTCCATTGAATGTTGCGACGATTATCTGAACCAGCGAAGGAGCTAAACGAGCGTGTGTAGTTCTCCATGCTAGTGCCTGCGTTAATAGCCATTAAATTTCACTCCTTTATATTAGTCCTGGGGTAATTAAACCCCAGGAGTTTGGTTTGGTGTGTTGTACTATACCAAACCAGATGATTATGAAGCTTTCAAAACTACAGAAGCATTGAAGTTTCTCAGTTCGAACTGCGGAACAAGATCTAGCGTAATAAACGCATTGCCAAGGACTTGATCGGCAGCGCTGGAGAAGATAACGAAGTTAAAGCGTTGAAGAACTCCATTTTCTTTCAGTGCATCGAGCCCTGCTTGAATCTCAGCAGACAATGCATTTCGCTGAGCCAGACCATTTGGTAATCCGATATATGGTTCAGCCTTTCTGCGAACCAGCTGTACCGACAGGTGAGTGATTCGGATGGTAGAAAGACGACCATAGTCAGAGTTTGGACGAGCAGCTGTTACCCCGTCTTTTACTGAAACCGCGCGATTCGTACCTGTAGTCGAGAAAGCTTTCGTATCGAACGTTACATAACGTCCGCCAATCAGTTGGTTATGCTGTCCTTCGGAAAGGCGATAGCGAAGACCGTATACAGAAGGCAATTGCTTATTAGTCGTTGCAACTTCAGCATTCAGTGTAGTGATCAAGGAACCGTACACAATAGCACCCGGCGCAACATAGTTGCCAACTTGGTCGCTTGTAAGCCCTACTTCTGGACCAAACACAACACTCACATATCGACCAACATCAATGGTCTCACCCTTCTCGTTGAGCACATATTCATGCGTAGCTTCGTTAAACATGCTGTGCATGTTCACATAGTCCAAACGGATACCCGCATTTTCATATGTCTTCTTCCGCTCATCTGTGATCAGAGTCTCTACACCAGTAGAGATGTCTACATATTCCTGTACAGCCAGAAGAGTAGATTCGAGAGCAGGGGCCATACTAATAACACCGATGGTTTCATAAGTCTTCGCAGTAACAACCGCACAGTGCTGCGCCAGCTGTGTTGCAAAGTTCTTCTCAGGTGCCAGTGGATCGATAATGCTGTTTGCATAAGCATCTACCAGTACGATAACGTCAACAGCATAGTTTTCCAGTCGGTTGTAAATACCTTGGCTTGTCAGCTTGATATTTCCGAAACCGTCTGACTCATAAGTGCCGCCGAGCTTTTCATAAAGTTTAGCCATATCTGCTGGCTTCGTAGGATCAAAGAGCCCGTTTTGTCCGAGCCATGGGAAACGATCTGGAGAATCAATGGCTTGAGTTGGGTCTTCTTTAATTACGCCTGGGCTTTCTTCACCGAGGTACGTTGGAGCTGTTTCAAGCAATCCTTGAACTCTTACGCTACCAAACTCATTCGGGCAGAAGAGTCGAACAACGTTATTGTTTGGATCAGTGTTGACATATTGAACCAGTTGGCGAAGCGTGCGTACTGCTGTCAGCGCCTTTGTTTTATATCTCAACGCGTTATCCTGAGAGGTAAGCTTTTTCTCAGTCGGCTTGTGGAAGATAATGACCTTCTCTACGCCAGCTGGATCTTCTGGGTCAACTTGAACTTCAACTCGAACACCTCGAAGAGTCGTTGGATCGTATGGATCCGTCAGGCTTCCGTAAACTTCTCCATCGTATTTGCCGTAAACGAACAACTTAGGATCGCTTGCTGTATTGCTGGATGTCTTGTATCCTGCATACAATTGAACGCCTACTGGAACAGCGCCTGCAAAGATGGTCACTTGCTTATCGGAGATATCCAAACCGTATCCTGCTGGATCAACAACAACCTTGTTTTGACCTTCCATATAGAAGATAGAGAACTGATCACTCATTGGAGTGTAGTTCAGGTTGTAAGGAGTATCCTGTCCAGGAACAGTTGCAGTCACTTCTGTTTTATTCGCAAAGGAAGAGTACCAAGCATACTCAACAGTAACAGTTACGTTGCCTGTGATATCTGGATATACTCCTTTCGCTACTTCAGCATCATAAGCTGCTGTGAAGAAGATACCGCCATCTTTGTAATCACTAGCGGATACCGGATCGGTAAGTGGATTTGCCGTGTTAAATCCTTTACCTACACGGTAGATCAATTCTCCTGTAGGAGTCGTGGAAGAAATCGTTGCAACCACGCCAGTAGTATTGTCTTTTACAACAACAACTGGAACGTGTCCACTTTCAAGCTTGTCTGACCAGTTTCTGCGGGAAGAGTAGAAATAGTGGTTTTCCTGTACATCACGATTCAATGTGTAATCTGGATCAGTGTAATCAGGCACTCCACCTTCGTCCGCTTTAGGAACCATAGTGTATACATAATTCTCGTAATCAAATGACATCTTAACTGTATTACCAGGACGCATTTTATCAGCATAGAAGTATGCTATTTCTTGGCCAGCGATAGAAGTATCGACATTGCGAATTGCATTTGCAATTACTTTAGACACGCCAGTATCTTTATCAATCTCAGACACTGTGACCTCACCAACAAAACGTCCATTTTCAGGGATCTTCAGATTAGCAGAGAATGCAGTATTTCCTTTTGCATAATCAAGGAACTGCTCTGTAGCGCGGGCAAGGTCTTTCGCATTCAAAACTGTTTGAGCGGATTTACCGTCTACACGAATCAAGCGAATGTCATCGTTACCAGCTAGAATAGATTCGTACATGCCTCGAACCAGAGAGGAACCATTCGGTTCTTTTGTAGTGCGATCAAGCATGCCACCAAATAGCTTGTCCACTTCTTTGATGCCGAGTTCACGGACAGATACTGGCTCGCCAGTTGGACCATCCACTGCACTGCCGATAATCAGTTTGGACTGAGTAGTTGCAGTTTGCTGAGAGCTGCCGGTAAACAATTGACCGTCTTCATAGGTTACTTTAACACCAGGCAGATTTTCGTACTTTTCAGTAGTTGCCATTTTTATTCATCCTCCTTAAAGGGTTGCTGACTTGTTTTCTGAGCGTCAAGGTCATTTGTTCTGACCGCGATCTGCTCGATGCGATTAAGGAATTTTGGAGTTATCTTCTCGAATCGCATAATATATTGAATCGGACGTATGGGCACATTGACCCTTGTGTCCGAACTCACCTGATCTTCAAGCTGCTGTAAGAACGTTAGTTCATGAACACCGTTCTGTTTGAAATATCCTTTGTACATAAAGATGAAATCTTCTAACTCTCCTGCTAATTCATCTGCTTCCTCAGCAGTCAGAGCATGCACATCGAACTGAATAGTGAATAGAAACACTTGACCCCATAGCTCCACTATTTCACCCGGAACATATGGATGATGAATTTGCGCTCGTAGACGAGGCTTGCGATCTTTGTAGTCAGGATCGATTACTCGGCTGATCAGCCGAAATGTAATGAGAGGAACTTCAGCCTCGTCTTTCACTGGAAAGTGTCTTTTAATTGACCCTTTCTTCTCCGCCCTTTTCCAGAGCTTATTCATTTCATCAATGAATCCTAGAAAGGTAATGGGTTTATCTGCGCGGAGACGATTATCCAAGTACGGATCTTTCTTTGGATCATAGCCAGTTGGGTAATTCAGATTCATGTTCTCACCCTTACCTGAGAAGTCTGTGTCATTGTATAGACTGAGAAAATAGGAACGATCTCGATTTCAATGTTGATGACTCCCCTCAGCCTATCCGGTTCCAGCGTGTAATCGTATCGCTTGATTCGCTGAGCATCCATATAGCTTTCTGCAATCGATTGTATGATTGCTTCGGCTTCGGTAATGATATACTCAATGCCGATCCTGCCTACGTATTCTTGAAGACGATCAGCAATTTCTTGAATAAGAAACTGTGCAATTCGAAGATTGGAAATATGCTTGCTTGCACTACTGGATGTAGCGACCGCACAACTTGAGGAGGAACAGACGACTCCTTTTTTTAAGCTATCTTTAAAACAGACGATTCCAGCAGCACTTAGCTCCTGCATATCTTCCTTTGATAGCTCCTGCTTTAATTCCACATTTAGTGTCTTATTAACAGGGCTCTTTTCTGGATTCAATGAAGCTACAAGCCCGGCGTATACCGCTGCCGCATGATGATCTTTCATTTGATCAAACACGACTGAAAAGTATTTACCAAGCTCCTCATCACCGTTCTCAGTTGTCTGCGTAAGAGACTTAATATCTGAATAGATGGTTCGGATGCTTTCCATTGAATCCAGGTCTTTAACGTCGAAGAATCCATGTATTAGCTGACCTTGATACTCTTTATCCTGGGCAAATTGAATAAATTTTTGGATGGCCTCCGGATGAGTATCAAAGTATACTCCGTCAATGTATATGAGATCGAAGGGGAATTTAAGGAGTGTACTAAGCGATGTTTGTAACGCATTACGTTCAACTCTCATTAAATAGGCTCCCACTTGACCACCTAGATATAAATCTTTGAAGCGCTCTATTAATGGTCCTTCGCCAAAGACTTTCTTTGCTAAAGTTACACTGGTAACTGCAATGGGATCATAAAGTGATCCTTTGGTAGATTCCCCAAGAACGATGATTCGTTTACCTATCGCCAGGTTTACACTGGAATAGATATGAGGAAGTTGAAAATAATCAATATTTGGTGAGGGCTGCATTGTCTCCCGCCTCCCCCATTGAATGCTTCAGATAAGTCACCCAGAACTCCACTCGACCGCCTTTGCCGTAAAGTGGCTCAGCTACACTTATACTGTGCTTTTGCATAATGCGAACCGGCATGCCCTTGTCCCATTGGACTTCTAGAATAAGATCATTCTCTTTCGGATTGATATCGTGTTCTAAGTAGTAGACATACTGCTTAGGCACCATGCTACCAAATGCAGCGGATCTATTCGTATTTGGCAGTGACTCCGGAACAGAACTAAGTGTTCTTCTGGTTCTCACTTTCTCCATTGATACGACATAGGAAGTCCCGAAGCATTTAGGACAATTGCTGGTTGGCTCACCGCTTCGTTCAGAATAGCAAGCGCATCGGAATCGTGGATCACGACGAACATAAACGACATTGTGAGCATATTTATCGAAAAATTTCGCTAGATCTTCTCTAAGGTCTCTCATTATTCAAGACCTCTGTCGTCTGGTGTCGCGCCGTTATTTACTTTCATCGAAGCGCTAACTGGCGTTGCGTATCCGCGCTTATTGCGTCCCATCATAGCGTCCATCCAGAACTTATGATCTCCAGACAAGGTTTCAAGTGTCTGCTTGATCAGGTTGATCGGAACAGTTGCACTTGAGTTACCGCTTGAAGTGGTAGAAGAAGATCCTCCCGGAACAATTCGGAAATCGCCCAGCTGAACCTCGTCTCCCCCATTAACACTAATGGTCTCATTTGGGTTCCCGATGTTTTGCTGATCCATGACAGTAACAAGCAAAGAGGATAATAGATTAATCGCTGCTTCATACACGACAAACTTCTGAGTAGGGTAATAAGAAGTATCACGCTCTTCTAGTAAGTCATATCTATTGTTGTTCGCATCGATAATCATATCTTGAAGCTGATGAGCTTTTTGGCCGGCATCTCGCAGGGCAACGTATAATTCGTATACGGTGAAATAACTCATCAACTGACGAAGCAATGGTCTTAGCTCTACCGGCTTAGCATACAATGGGCTGAACTCTGTACTGATTACGGAGACACTAGGCTCTTCTAAAGCGTCACCATCTGCATTCTTAACCCCGTCCACCACAACAGTGTAGTTGTGATTCAGGAGTATAGAATCTACTGGTTTAACTACAAGCTTTCGAATCCCTCGACCCGCCGATTTCGCATCTTCAAGCGTAATCTCCGTTCCGTCATCCAGAATGACAAAGAAATTTACATTCATTCCGAACATACTAGGAGGAATATAGTCTTTGTATCCAATGTCCATCATTTCACCACCTTTTCTAAAGTTCGCAGCAGCGTCCCGTTCGGATGTATAAATTCGAACTGATAGGACCCCGGATACAATGATGTATGCCAGTGACCTTGCGCATCTGTCGATATCGTATCGATCAGCGTCTTTTTATCCTGACTCCATATGCGAACGACTGCGAGCTTCACAGGCCCGCCCGCCATCACGACCGTTGTCGGAAGTCCTGAAGGAGTAAGAATAGTAAGATCAGATACTGCTACTTTTTGGGTAGGTGTAGACGATGAATCATTACTGGAGCCAATGACTCTAAATCGCTCTAAGACTGTATATAATTCTCCATCAATTGTTGCTTCGTAAGTGATTACATAATGCCCGGTAGTAAAGCTTTCAGGCACAGTAAAACTCTTCATATATAAGCCATTTTTTGCTTCTTCAAGTGTAACATGGGCCACTTGAGTAAGACCATTTGAGCTATAATACTCAACGATTGCAGTGGGAAAGAAATCGGCAGGAATGGGCATGCTTTCTTCATCATAGGTCAATAATTCTAAGATAATCTCTTGGTTCTTCGCATATTCTCCAATGTGCTTCATGGCGATGCCTTCCTTCACTCATTTTTATGTATATCCCCTCATAATCGAGGGGAAATTGTGCTACTCTACGTTGTTGACTTGATACTTGATTGTTACCAAGTCGCCTGTAATAAGAGTCGTTCCGTCGCCAACATCGAAGTTGATCGACAAGCCGCCAGCAACTTCTGCATAGTTGAGCCCTTCATGCTGCAAGCCACCGTTGATATAAACGTCAAGCGTCATGTCTCCGACTTGATAAGGAGGCAGATCCTCTACGTTGAAGTCAGCAAGCTGTACAACAGATTCTCCGCCGTTTGCGACATAAACTGCTTTAGGGTGACGGTGAATATCTTTACCTGCCTTAAGCGTTCCATCTTCATTCAGAGCGCGATCCAGGCGAGCATCGATGGTTTCTGCGGTACCGCGTGCTGCTGTGACTTCTGTTTCCAGATCAGTCGCACGCCCAGCGAGTGCTTCTTCGGCCGCCTCAGCTCTTTCCTTCTCATCTGCTACTTGCTTAGCAAGAGCAGCAGCGTCAGCTTCAAGACGATCATTCAGTGCCTCATGTTCGCCAGTAAGCGTGGATACCCGAGCAGCATCTACTTCAACTTGAGTTGTAGTTCCGCCGTTTGAGATTCCAGTAAGAGCCTCAAAGATTTCAGCTAGTACTGCTTCAACCGTAGCGCCTGCGAAGTGTCCAGCTTCATCCTGTACGCCAATGGTGCTTGCACCTTTGCCAGCTTCATTACTTGCGAAGTCAGTACGGATTGCCTGATCAGCAGCAATACGAGCTTGAATCTCATCTGCGATTTGCTGAACAATTGCTTTAGGCAAGTTGCCGTTACCATCGCGATCCAGAGAGAACCCTGCGCCGTAAAGGTCTTGTGCCAGCTGGTTGATGTTCAGGTGAGCTGTTGCATCAGCCGTACCTTCAGCAAACTTCTCGTTCGCTGCGAACATCTCCGAAACCGTCTGAAGGTTGAAGCGTTTCAGGTATTGCCAGTCGATCTTCTGTCCTTCAGGCATTGTGAATGGAACTTCACCTGCGCCGTCAGGAGAGTAGAATTTCAGAACGAAGACGCCGCCTTCGAAAGTCATTCGACCGAATACTTCTTGGTCTTTATCATCCAGAACCGGTTCGCCGGTTACAACGTCACGGAGGATTACTTTATTCTTTGGCGCATCAACGATAACGCCTTCACCGGAAAGTGGGTCAGACAACACGTTTGGCACGGTTGCCGGAATGATTTCAGAGACATCCAGATTGGCTACGCCGGATACATCTGTCGCAATGACTTGAATGTAGTCGGCAACTTTCTTGCCTTCTAGTGCCGTCTGATAATGCTCTTCCCAGTTAACCGCCAGTTTCGACTCAGCAATGGCTGCATCATCGGCAATATGGCTGTTTTTCAATACGGCATCTCTAATTTGTTCACCACGAAAACGAGTAATTGCCATGTGTGTTTCACTCCTTAAAGGATTAATATATAGTCACAAATCACAGCATCCTCTGATTCCAATGGAAAGTTAAACCTGAACTTCTGACTACTCAGCTCTATATAATCGTTGTCTTCGCCCTCATGCATTCTCATGCCGTTTAGACTGACGAATAGTGTCCCTGAGACAAAAGCATTCTTTGTGAGAAAGGTCTGGCTGTCCACGGAATCCGGAATAGGTGATTCATTTCTAACTGATGTCATTTGGTTCGTCACCCGAACCGGCATTGCATTTCCGCCCTTCTTTCTGATCTCAGCCATCTCACTCAACCTCTCTTAGTTTTTTTCAGAAACGACATAGACCGTTTCTTCATCAATACTCTTCGGATCAACCTCTTGGCTAAACTCAATGATGATACTAGATAAGTCTGTGACCATCAAGGAGCCGTTCTTTGGCTTAACTGAGCTTACGGCCAATACTGGCGCTAACTCTTCAAGCTGAGCTGCGAAGTAATCTCTTAGGGTATCGATCTCAGATGCTGGCGTGGTTTCCCTGCCCACGAGTACATCCTGTTTTACAGCGTTGGCAATTCTGAACTCTATTGCATCCTCAGCTTGCAACGGCTCTACAAACATCATGAAATATTGATCTACTTCACGGTAGTCTCCATCCGTCACTGTTGGTCCTGAGCAAGGCTGCAATTTCATGCCATTCAGGTAGACACTTAGCTGCCCGATGCCTGGTGTGTATGGCTTATCCATGCGGAACAGCACTTCTCCACCCTCGGCCTGCAGCGTTTTAACATGGTCAATGTTAATCGTCTCTTTTTCAGGAGGTGGCTCGGTCTCATCAATCCCATCATAGTGATAGCGAATCGGATTCGAATAAGCGCTTTTCACCCCTTGAATATTGACCGCTCTAATTCGGGCATAGTAGGTAATCCCTTTTTGATAATCAATATCAGGCACTACCTGTGTATCAAAGATCAAGCCCGTATTCTGGTGTGGCCAAACCAATACATCGAATGTATTGCTCTTGGATATCTCCAGCTCGTAGTGGTCTGCTCTGTCTACCGGCAGCCAGGTGAATTTAGCATCACCTGTGATTTCGGATAGATCTGTAGGCGATGTGATTAGAGGACGTGCCATTCGAGTCTCATTGCCGGTTACAAATTCAAACTTGTAACTTTGTAGAAGCGGACGCTCGGTAATATCCCGAATACCGCCTTCTACCCCGCCAACCAGCTCCACTTGATAATGTGTTAGTGGTTCGAGTCTTCTGGCTGGCAGGATTTTAAGCAGTTTGTCTTTATATACAACGCTGATCTCTTCGCCCTTCTGTGTCTTCAGGTTCAAGAGCATGACGTTATTTGTATTAATGGATTCCTTAAAGATATCGAATAGAAAAGTGACCTCAATATCGCTATCGAGATCAACCTTCTGACTTAGATGCACCGGAAACGTTCGAAGGACCAGACTCATGATGTCGCCACCTGCAATTTATAATCTACAAGGATTGTGGAGTTTTTAGGCGGCGGCTCAGTGAAAGTAATCTCCTTGCCGTTAACAACATAGTCGTAATCCGCTCCGCGTCTAAGCCTCATCCCATCCCGAAAGACCTTGTAAGAGTTCTTAATAGGGTTATTCGCTAAAACGAATATCTTATTAACTCCATCTACTACGCCAAAGGGCTGCTCGCCATCTACGTCGTTTTCGCCGCTGAAATCCGGCATTGTTCCGACTTTCATGCGATACTTAGGGTGAGTAGGGTGCTTGGTTACATGAGCCATGTTCTTTCCTCCTTTACTTCCACATTAGACAGTAATCATATACAGCTGGTCTTACTGTTCCGGTGTATTTGCAGTCAATTCGAATTTGTACAAACTTCGTGGGTGTACTTAGGTAAACAGCAACATCTGTTGTCATCTTCTGCCACGGTGAACTTGTATTCACACGATAGTAGTAATCGACAGATGCACCATTCGCTACGTCCACCTCTTGATTCGCAAGCAAATATAACTCATCTGTTGTTGCTGGTAGCTCATGGAGCACAGAGATCCATGAGTCTGCTTTAATGGAGTTCGTTAGAGTATCCAGAATTGCAGTACTCGATGGATCTTTGTACACCTCATCCACAAACGGCTCTGCAAAGTAGAGCTTATATGGAGAGCACAGCAACAGCATGTCATATCGCTCGTACATGGTTTTCAGCTTAATCGCTTCCGAAATGTTTTTCTGCATCGTATTCAAGTGAAAGTCGTGCAGTACTTGTCCATCCAGAAAGGCGATCCGCTTCATGTAGTTAGGTGTAGCCATGCTGTCACCGTCCTATCTTAGATTGTCATTGACCAGGTTACTCTCATGCCTGTGCTTGCGTCTTTAGTAACAGGACCAATACCGGAGATGTTAGACATCTTTCCTTCTTCCTGCTCTGCAAACATACCTACTTGATAGATTACGTGTGTAGTTTCGCTGTACTGATACACCACATTCACGCTATCTGTATCTTGAAGAGAGACTTTGAATGTGATTTGCTTCCCGTCAGCGGACACATCATAACCAGTGCCTTCAACCTGAGCTACGCCGTTCAACGTTACAGCAAGGATGAATTTGCCCTCAGCATCTTTAGTAGCAGCCTTATTGAGAGTGTAAGTCGTTACAGCAGAAGATACGTTCAGTGTTTCTGTTTTCTCCACGTTCATTGGACCTGGAACTCCTTTAGGGAAGTCGGCTACAAATTGAACGGTCGTACCACTGTTCACTCGATATTCGAATGTCAACAGCCCTGGAGTTTCTACGACTGGAGGTTTCTTCGCAGGATCAAGAGCATCTACTCCTTGCGGTGCGAGGCTGAATTGAATAATGCCTTTGCCAGAGTTAACGATCCACACATCACCTTTGCCGATGCTAAGGCCTTTGTCTACAATCTTGTACTCTTTAACGGTGTTATCCAACGCTTGATGCTTAACGGATACAAGCTCCATGATTGGTGCATCTGCCATTTCAAAAGTCAGATGACTATTGTCCAGCTGATCTTGGAAACGAACGACTACCTTCACTCCCTCCGCTGGCGCTTCAGCAAACACGACATTCGATCCTTCCAATGTAACCGTTACGTCTGTTGCATCAGTTTCCAGTTTAGCGCTTAGAATTTTAAGCACTTTATTTTCTGGATTCAGCGGGAACGATGTTGCTGCTCCATCACCCGTCACCGTAATGACTTTCTCTGAGAAAGTAATCGGCTTAGTCGGGAAGACTTCCACTTCCGGATCGCCCATACTTATTAGCGAAGGATACTGAATCAATTGACGAGCTCCATCGTATTCCCCATCCATTTTGATGCGAAGCTTATCAGATTCAGCGAACTCAACCGGTTTATTTTCTGGATGCCCTTCTGGCTTTCCGCCGAGCCCCATAAAGCCCAAGGAGTAGAACAGCTTGAATTGATAATCTGCTTTGACGTTCGTCTTAGCTGCAGCAAAGTAAACCTTACCAAGCTTGTAATCAATAGCGTACTGTTTGTTCTCTTCCGATGGAACATCTGCAAGCACATATGCTTCTCCGCCCACAGTAATCGCCTCTGAACCCGCTACGACCTCAGCATACTCGGACGCTACTTTCCGGAACTTCACTGTAACTGTATTTTTTGGTGCAGCCGTAAATTTTAATGTTGCAGAGTCTGGGTCTTTAATGGATACGTCTTTATTTAACACAAGGGCTTGGCCATCAGCCTCTACAGAAATGACGCTCAAGAGCCGTGTGATATCCGGAATAACAAGATCTGTGCTTGTATTAGCGGAACCTACATCAGTCGTGTAGGTTCCTTCGGATTCACAGGCAATTGAGAGATCAAATTCGTAAACGCCTTTTGCATTTGGTGCAAGCGCCGTTTCACCCTTGTCTGTTTGCTTCGCACGAGTCTTGCCAGCCGGATCAGCCATCATTTGTGCAATGATATTATTCAGACTATGAACGGCAATGTTTTTCTTCTCTTTTGTGAAGAAAACACCCTCATGATCGTTATACATTTCAAGTTTAACGCGGCCCTTAGCGTTTAGGTTAGTTTCATCTCTAAACATTGTCTGTTATCCCCCTATTCTTAGAATCCGCCTTTAAAAGCGTCCCCGTTTTTATTCAGTAGCTTAATTGTCCAAGTGACACGGATTCCTGTGGTAACATCTTTCACGGTATCGCCAACACGTACTAAGGAGTAAGCATCGACTGGGAATCCAGTAAATCCCTCAATTGCATCATCCTTACGTGGCCCGTTAAACAATCCCATTTCACGAATCGTCACGTTGTATGCCGGTACTTGCTCAGGGAACTCAGCGATGAAGCTTACTGTTCCTTTATCAAGCTGATACCAAGGATAAGCTGTTCCCGCTTTTGGCTTCTCGATGACAGCTCGTGCATAACCTGTCTCGAATCCTGGAATCTCCTCAGAAGTATAGTAAATATCGTAGTTCACGATAGCGGTGCCTTCTGCATCCAAAGTGCTAATGACGATCGATTTCTTATCTTCCGAAAGTTTGAACTTTCCAGTGTTAAATTCATCGTCTGTTGCTACCAGTGCTAGCTCTTTGCCTGTATTAGCATCAAATACAGTTGCTTCTTTCAAGACAACTGGTGCATTGTACACCTTACCAACAGTAGTATAGCGGTAGTCAGCTGTAATGACTGTGTCTACTGCAGGAGCGTTTGAGAAGGTAATCACGCCTTTGCTGTGACCGAATCCAGTTGTAACGACCTCGCCGTTAACTTTAAGAACAAGCGATGAGCTTACTACATTCGTATTAGCAAGGTTAAACACCGACACCGTGCCGTCGCCTGTACCTACAGCTTCACCGGTTACATTGGAAGTTACGGTTTGATTCGTCAACGCTGCGGCTGCTTTCAAATCGTATCTTTCGCCGGTGATATCATAAGTGACGTGCAATCCGCTCAGCGTTTTATTAAATTCAAGCGTTCCTTTTTTCTCATCAAGGAAGTACTTGCCATCTGCAAGATCAGCTCGATCTTCAACTCGCTCGAAAGTTTCATCTTCATAAGAAACCTCAAGACTCTCAGGAACAACAGGGAAATGCTCCAGCTGCGCTACATAAGGAGGGTTTGTTGAAGTGCTGTATGACGTAATGGTTTGGAACGATTTTGTGAAGTTCTCAAACTCATGCGCCAAGCCGTTCATTGCTTCAGTAAGACCATCTGAACGAAGTCCAGTAATCACTACATTTGCTCCCTCAGTAATCGAAGGATCTTTTCCTGTAAAGCGAAGTTCAACTTCATGAGAAGTTTCGCGGTCAAGATCTGCAAATACTTTTTCAGCAGAAACCGGTTCTGCAAGGGAAGAATCGTAAGTCTCAATGGTCTCTTTCAAAGTGCCATCAACATAAACCCCGATTTGTCCACCCGTATTGGATTTTTCGTATTTCACAACAAGGCGTCCTAGCTTCTCAGTGAGCTTCAATGAAGCATTCTCTGTAGTCGCTACTGCCTTGCCTTCAGCCACCTCAAATCCGCCAGTAATTTCGATACGCGCATCTTCGAAATCAATTGCACGATCTTTCCCGTCACCCAATCCAATGAACATATTGGTTTGAGCACTATAAATCTCAGATGTAATAGGAATCGCACCAGAAGAAGATTTTGTAGAAATGCTGAATGCTTTCTTGCCTACCTGCTCAGATACTTCTTCTTTCAGATATACCGTTTTTGGACGGTAACTGTAAGTGATATTAAACTGACTGTCGTCTACTGCTTTCCAGAAAACATTCGGAGCAAAATTGAGTTGATCTACCCCATCCACTGCACTGGAAATGTTATCAGTCAAGCCAATATGGAATTTCTGTGTGACACCATTCGTTGCTTTTGGTGTGCGGTTTTTGTAAAGAGTACGATCCGGATCGCCAGAGAACGCACGGAGCATAATTTCTTCGGCACCATCGACAACCAAGTTTGGTTGATCCGCAAGCACGCCTAAGCTGTTGCCAGCCTCGTCGATTCTTTCGATCATGATATGACCCTTCGTTTCAAATTCGAAAGTGTCATTCAATCCTCCATTGGCTTTTGGAGAAGTTGCGGACTGAAATCTTTTCATGAAAGATTCTTTCTTAGGTCCATCTGGAAGCTTGCTCAGCAATGCATTGATTGCTTTTAAATTCATTATGAGTCCACTCCTTTTAGGGTATTGACGCCAAGTATAAATTCCCCGATTGGCCATCCTTCATCAAATCCGTTGCCTAGTGCGTACTGCACTTTCTCCTTGCCGCTAATCTTAAAGAAGTCAGCTGGCTGTGGATGAATGAACGGCATTACATTATCAGAAGCAAGACGTTTTCGTTGGTCGCTTATATTTGGCATATAGACCGGATAGACGCTGTCGTTAGAATCAAAGCTAATTGCCTCATTCGTTGATCCAGCGAGGTCTTTCCGGATTTGTATATCATCTTGAATCAAAACATCGTAGTATTCACTTAACCGCTTTTGATAATCTGCGATGATTTGATAAGTGGAGCTTATGCTTAATTGTGCTTGATCGATTAGATTGGCAGAATGCCCACGAGTCACATTTAGCCTTTCATCCAAAGCAATGTTCGTGGTTTCATTAGCTTTATGGCGTGCAGTCTCGATCCATTTGAAGGATTCATGCAGATTCATATCTACATTATCTTTAAAGGAAATCTGAGGCTCATAATGAGCTTCTAAGCCTTCCAGCATTTCGACCACCCAATCCTCTGAGTAGGTCGCTTTAATTGCCATATAGCCCTGCTGCAGACGTTCCCCGATGCCTGCAAAATTGTCGAATGCCTCAACAATTTCATAGTCCACTAGAACGTGAGCTTTTTCTTGTATGCGGCCTATGAGCTTATCTACCAGATGAACAAAATAGTCATCGATATGAGGCAGGAGGTCTCCGCTTATCAGTTCCTTAACAAGATCCTTAACAATCATGTATTGCATTACATCATCGTCATGATAGATGTCATATCTGACTATGCCATGAGACTTCTTCTTAGACAGATCCGCTTCATCCTCGACTTCCAGATAGAGACTAGCCGCTAACTGATCAAGCGCTAGATAAGGGAACAAGGCATCAGTAATAAAGAGCTTCATAAGCATTAGCAGCTCTTCTTCAGGTTCCGCTATCAGAGCCTCAAGGATCTCATTCTTAAAGTAGTTGAGCTCTGTTTTTGTAGATTCCAAATGAACATAGTCCATCTGTTCTTGCAGCGCAGGCTCTAGTATTAATTGTACTGTACCATTAGCTTTTAGAACAAAGTCGTCAGAAGGCATCAGATCATGTGCTGACTTCAATACTTCACGCTTTATATCGAAATCAGTGCTATCACCTAAATAAATCGCTTGATTTTCGCCGTTTTCTAAGAAGACTTCAATCCTGGACTTTTTAATGATTTTATCAATCGCATCTTCAAGGAAAACTTCAAGAACAAACGTCACGATATCATCTGTCCGATTCTTGATCTGGTCGGACACGCGGTGCAGTCTCATAAGCTCTGAGAACTCTTTATGTGAGGACATGAAACTTTCTTTGAACTCATGTCCTAGCTCCTTGCCGATCAGCTGAAATACTTCCTGAAGCGCAGCTTCCATCTGCTCATGTACACTTTCCATACTGCTAGCTCGAACAATAAATTGTTCGGATGTGCCTGTCGTCATTTCATCCTCATGATTCATAAGGAAGTCATGTCTGGTTCGATCCTTGCGGAGCGTAGATTGAAGCGCGTCGTCCACTATGAGACTAACAAGACTCTCGACTTCTCCCTCTCGAACCATTGTTAGGATATCAAGAAGATCGTAAAGCATTTCATAAACTAAAAGCTCATTTTGATCGTCCTTGAGTTCTGAATAGATCCAATCACTTCTGTACCCGACATCCGAAACACCACGGATTCGATACTGATTGAGCCTTTTCACTTCACCCGGCTGCGGATTTAACCCAAGTGTTAGCCAATAGGATTCCGAAACACTATCGATCGGTGAATCCAGAACGGCTTTAACACGGAATATAGCGCCTTCTACGCTGTCTGCTTCAAGGCCGGTATCAACGCGCTTTTGTGTCACTATTGATGCGCTATCGCCTTCGGCTTGAACTACACGAAGACGATAGACACCTTCACTACCCGGAAAAGAAACTTGCCTGAATAGCCGCTCTTTCATCGGATTTCCTGCATCAATAGTGAAAGGCATGACGCTCATTTCTTCATTCATGATGGTCCCTGCCTTTCACGCTATATTATTCTTGAGTTTTTGCTGCAGCTCTAGCGGTGCGTTTAGCTGTTGTTTTTGGCGCTTCTTCCTTGACCTCTTCCTTGACTTCTTCAGGAGCTTCAGCAGTTGCTGCCGCAGCTGCCATTGCGTTCACTTGAACGATCTCAGGCTCTCCTGCTTCTTTAGCATTAGGAAGATCAGCGTTGCCAGCCAAGAGCTGATCTGCGCGATCAACAGCCATTGAAGGATCTGGATGAACAAGTTTTCCATCCAAAGTCTTACGAACTTCTTTTGTATTTGTTTTAAATACATCAGTAAACTTTGCTTTCCAGTTCTCGATTACAGAGGCCGGAAGCTCCCCCTCATATAACACCAAAGCTGGCATCTTACACAACACAGCGTGGACAATGTTTTTCATCGTCTCAGGCTTGGTCTCGTCATATGTCAATGACCGTGTAGGATTAGCCAGCGTAAGATAAGTGTTAGTGAGGGGATCAAAGTAGCTAGTTTTGCGCGGCGCTAAACCGAACGTCACTTGTACAGCCATATTTGATCCCTCCATTTAAGTTTAGTTTAGTTTAGTTTGCTATACCTTACCAAACAAGCAGATTAAGAGACAACTCGTACTGTTTGAGGATTTGGATAGCTGCGTTCGAAAGCAAGGTTACGAGCTGTCGCTACTGCTTTACCTTCGTTCAATACGCCGATACCATAGCGTTCTTTAACTTTGATCGTTTGGATATCACGCATTGGATCATCGAATTGCTCTGTAGACAGTGGGTCTTTAACGAGCACGATACCGATATTGGATTTGTCCACAACATACATATCGAATTTCTTCTGTTCGTAGTTGAATGGAGCAAACGGCGTAAAGTTGATGTTGATGCTGAATGGAATACGTCCTTGCACGCTGTCTGGGTTAATTTGAAGGTTCGTAATTTGAGAACCGCCCAGTGCTGCATGAGACAGGGATTGCATCAGATCATTTTTGAAGAATACACTCCAAGTCAGTGGATGCATGATGATATCTGTAGGATTGAATCCGTTGGCCATAACCGCTACGAACATATCAATCATATCTTCTGTGCTCAGTGTATTATTAAAGTTGCCATCGATATCACGGCCAGTTGTACCTGCTTCCGTATATTTTTGACGAATGTCGTTATCATATACGATGTGACCATGCTTAGAGAACTGGTTGAAGATTTTTTCTTCTTTAAGACGAGCCATTGCTTCGCCCGCTTTACGAACCAAGATCCCGATTACGTCCCATTGGGAGTCGTTGATCATTTCGTCCGTCACGCGGACCACCATACCGGATTTACCAACTTTGACTTCTTGAGTGCGGTGCATTTGGAAGTCAACAGTTTCTTCCAGGTACGATTGGCTTTCCCCGATATCATGTGCACGCATTGCGCCAATGGACGGGAACTCGATAGAACGTCCTTCTGTTAGACGCACTGTCTGCATCAGAGTGGAACCGAGATACATAGGCTCAGCCGCTTCACGCATCATACCAGTAATAACGCGAGGGATAAGAATGGAAGCATCTTGAGTAGTTAGTGCTTCTTTTACGCCGACAAGTTCACCTTTCGGAATTTGCGTCCAATCCTCTTCAAGGTTGAGCTGACGCTGCATTCTCTCGTAGACTTTCACAGCCTCCGGAGACAATTGCATTTCATTTAAGTTCATCATAAGTGGCTAGGCCCCTTTCTGTGATTACGAATTATTTATGAAGCAGGATACGAACCGCACCGATCGAACCTTTGAAGTCCCAACCTGTTGGGATACCAGGGATTTGACCTGTTGCTTTGTACGTTGCCGTTACATTTTTAGGAGTAGTGCCAGCAGTGTTATCAACCGTTACAACAACCAAGCCTAGATCAGCATTAACATAATCAGGTTGGATGACTTGTCCATCGAATTTAACTTCGATTGTTCCGGCTACAGCTGGAAGGTGTTCCAGACGGAAATCATGACGTCCTGATTGTCCTGGCTGAATTGTGCCGATAACTTCATCTTCGTATGGCACTTCGATGTTAGAACCGTTCGTGAGACCAGGAATACCTTGCGGCTTGTACTGTCCTTTATCCCAGTTCGCATAAGTTTTTTCGTAAGGGTAGCCAGGGAAACCATCTTGTGCGCCGATATCTTCAGGGCGGAATCCGGAGTTATTGATGTGTCTGTCATCAGAGCGTTGATCTTCTTCGCTCCATCCAACCCATTTCAACCAGCCTTGTGGAGGCATGTTAGTTTCAACAGACCAGATCTGACCGATTGCTTGATCACGCATGATACTTTCTTTTTCCATCAAGGCTTTCAACTCATCAATGGTAGTCGCTGCTTTGATTTGTTCACGAATCTGATCGAAGTCGGCTACAATCAAGCGTCCGTTTTCATCAGACATTACATAGTCGCCGTTTTTCGCAGGACGCGCTGGATTCACATCGTAGAAAGAACCCCAATGAATTTCCTCAGCATCTGCTTTTACTGGAATGTATGGAAGCTCAATGTAGATCGTATTTTCAATTGTCGGCTGCATGCCGTTGAAACCATCTACAAACTCTTCATACAAGTTACCGTAAGCTACGCCAATCGCTTTATTAGCTGCACGAGTGTAAGTGGAACCGTCTGTTTTATGAACGTCCGTTACATCTTTACCGCCGTTTGCCAATGTAAGAACTGGAAGTAATGTGCCACTGTCGAAGTCTTTAATTACGCCATCTTGTCTTTCGCCAAAGTTATCAGCTGCTGGCGCAACTGCACGACCTTTTGGAATTACAACCCAGCCATCGCCACCGAAATGATAGCGGAAAAGACGTTTCAGACGAGGGTCAATCGCAAACTTCTCACCGGGACTATCATGAGTACCTGCTTGAAGCTTGGTATTTGTACGATTGTACTGATCTGGTGTGTCTCTAAGAGGACCTGTATTGCCAGAGAATAATGCCATTGAATAGTCAACTCCTTAAATTGGTATACATGTTTTAGTGTTTTTTGCTTTTAAACATGCCACTAAATAGATTTACAGCATCTTGTCCAGTCATCGTTTTCGGCTTATCGGACTCATCTGTATGAACACCAGGGTTTGTTACGCTACCTGGAACCGGCTTAAGAGTTTTAGATTCTGCAAGAAGATCAGTTCTTGTATTTTCCAAGGACTCTTTACTACGTGCTGCATGTGCATCTACTGCTTCTTGGTGATCGACACCTACAACATCAGGTTTGTTTAGCTGACGTTTTAACTGAACAACGCTTTCTGCAAGAGATCGATGAGCTGCCTCATTCAATGTTGCATTTTCTTGTGTCAGTCGAGAAACTTCTGCTTGTGCTTCAGACAGCTTCGCTCCAATGCGTTGGTTCTCCATTACGAGATTTGTAATGGTCTGCTGCATTTCCGTCACATTAACTGTCGGAGTTGGAGGAGTTGCAGGAGCAGGCGGGTTGCTTTCCGTTGTTTGTGCAACTGGGTCAGCATTAGCCGGTGCAGGAGGTGTTTGCTCTCCTTCTTTAGTGCCAGCCACTGGGGTTGTTTCTGGCTCAGTTGGAGGCGTCTGCTCTCCTTCTTTTGTTCCTGTAACTGTAGTTTCTGGATTTTCCTCATTTGGATTAGGCATTGTTGTACTCCCTTCTTCAAATCTAAGCAAGTTTTCGAAGGCTTTCTTTTGTCCTTCATTTAACTGCTCATATAGGTTAGTACCTGGGCTATCTACATGCTGCAGTAACCCTTCGGCTAGTTGAAAGATATTCATTTGAACGGATTCTTGAGAAGACCCGTTTGAATTGCTTCCATCGTCCTCATAAACTGCAGTAACACCTGTGTTTCCGGCATATTCGTCAGCAGGGACATTTACATATGAAACTTCACGTCCATATGTTGTTCCAATAATGAAATGAGCTGTCTGATCCTCGTACTCTTGGCCGGGATAGTGCTCACACCACTCTTGAGTGCGGTCTGATCCGCAAATGTTACAAGTAACCTTGTCTGTACTCGCCCCGATAGATACTGTTTGGTATCGACCATCAAGCACCTTCTCAATTGCGACCGGATCGGTGCTCTCTACGGTAAACATAAGCCCTGGCTTACCCGACATCGTCACATCATGGTACTCTGCCTTGATGATCCGTCCGATTGGCTCACCGTCAACATCATTGTGGTGAGTCAGTACCGGCTTCGGCCGTGGTGACGTCCAGCTTTCAAGACCTGCAGACAATCCTTCTTTGGTGTAATACGTATAGTTACGAGTACGACCAACGTGGATTGCTTCAATGGTAACAATCAGCTTTTTGGGTTTTCCTTTGGCTGATTCATTCAACACTTGGACTGATTCTCGTTTGATCTTTCCGATGGTCCCTAAATTCTCGTTAAAGGCTTTAGGCACCAGTGTTTTTTGTTCATGTTCTGTAAGCGTGTATACATTCCTCACTTAGCTTCACCCCCTTCGTCATGGATTGTTAGATCACATTCGCAGTTCGTGTGAAACGGGGGAATGCGATAGAATATAGCCATCTCATCGTAGGACGATAACTCTACTAGTGAGATAATCTCCTGCGATTTCTCATAGCAGGTTGAACAGCTTCCAGGCTCATGAAGAGCTTTTACGCTAGAGACTCCACTTCTGCCCAGCGCCAGAACATATCCGTAATGGTATGTCTTAATCACTGTCGTTTTGGCAATAGCCTTAATGCGATGCCTTACAGATTCAAACACGCTACGCGTGATTAGAATTGCTTTGTTTTCATCATCTACACCTTTGAGCTTTTCATTTAATACGTGATGTATTGTTTCTTCCATCAAATCAAAAGAATCTTGTGTAAATTCAGATACCAGTCGAAGCGATTGTGATAAGTTAATACCAGGCGCTTTAGATAGCTTTAATTGAGTAGCAGCTTTCTTTGCTCCTTCAAGGAGTACGCTTCTTGCTTCTTTCTGAATAACTTGATCCATTTTGTCTTTGCTGAAATGAATCGCAGAAAGGGCTTCAGATGGCGAAGTCATTGGGAATCTGTTACGGGTATTCGTCCGCTGAATCTCACCAATCACATCCTCCTCCATTGCAGAGAAGACTTTACTCATCTCTTTATGAAGGGATTGCACAGTCTCAATAGGAAGTTCAAATTCCGATTGAATCTGGTCGTATTGGTCTTTTTCTTTCAGCGAAATTCCAATCACTTTGTCGTACATTTCCTTCAAGGATTCTGTACTGCTTTTTGGTCCGGATCGTGTTCCATTTTGATTGGTTGGCTGTTGCTTATTGTTTGTCTCCGCACTGCCGGATGCCGCGGCTGCTGCTTGATCAAGAGTCGCTTGATGCTCTGCTTGCTGCATCCCAATCATTTGGAAGTGTAATCGACCTTCATCGGTTACAGGGTCCATTCCAATATTCTTGCGGGTTTCATCCCACGTCTGAACGTTATGCTCAAATTTAAAGATCTCATGTGTTTCGACCTTGATACGCATTTCTTGCTCAATTTCATTAAAGACGAAGTTAACTTTAAAATCAGGGTTGGCCATAGGATCGTAGCCGCCCTCAACCAAAAGCTCTTCGATAATGAATTGATCAATGTACATTTGGATCGTTTTCTGCCAACCTTTCACTCGGTCAGCTTTATTTCCACCCATAGCGTCCGCTGTATTTCGATTGGCTGTATCTCCCCGACCGAAATCGACTTGAGACATACCAAGCCCCGAGAACACTCGGTTTTCGAAATAATCCAGGTAAGGACGACCATCAATGGCTGTTATACTAACAGCTTCTACTTTATGGCGTTCTGGAAGGACGATCGCACCATCTGTCGGTAAATCTTCGATAACAGATCGAATAGCTTCAAGCTCTTCATCCGTTGCCTCATATCCCGGCTGTGCAACACCTACCGTATAAGCCAGAAGCGGAAAGATGTGTCGATACAGCAGGAGTGCTGCATTCTCTTCTACCTTTCTCAAAAGCCTTACATCATCTATAACAGGAGCGAGAAACGGAATACCAAATGCTTCGCCTGCTGGACGATTCACAGGAATGTGAATCATATCCTGCACCTGAAAATCTACTGTGTCTCCGCCTGATCCAGAATCCTGCGTATAGCTGGTTACATTACCTTGATCATCCCGCGTAATCGAGATCGTCGCGGGTGGAAGTCTAAAATATCCGGCTACGGGGTCTTTGGCTGGAAGGACTGCTGTTGCGGGAAGACCCGGAGGTAGACCCACGCCATTTTTAGCCCTGGCTTTGACAACGAAAGAGTTGTGAAATCTTACAATATCATCTGCGATTCCATGAAATAGCTCGTCTGTAGGCACTTGTGTAGCAATCGCCATCATATCCAACCTTGTCTTGAGATACTGCAAAGCTTCATCACTGCGACTCTTAAATGCATAGCCGCCTTTCATAATCAGCTCACTATATTTCAGGACTGTCTGTGTTAGATAGCTATCACGCTCTATGGCGGTTGCAATAGCTGCAAAGTCCGATTTCGGAGTTTCAGCGTCACTACCACCTGAGCTGTTTTTGACTGCATATCCTACTCGCTTGACTTGAGTCGCTTTTGGATCACGATTGACAGTGATGCCGCTACTGGAGCTGCCGCCCGTTGGAGTCGTTGCGTTCTTTAGGCCAATACGTGATAAGACATTCATAAAAAGCTTAGCCAAGAAACACATCTCCTTTCCGAGCAAGTCACTTTATCTTAAATAATTATATATTAAAAATGTAAGGCGTTACACTTGTGCTAGACTACGTATCCATTAGTCTCCAAATAACTAATTGCCCATTCTTCATCGATATTGCTTGCCTCTTGCAAATCCTCTAATATCCTCAAGAATCTTCTGATTTCCTCTTTTTTCTGAATAAGCTGGTATTGTTGACTATAGAAAATTGCCTCTTGCTGATAGAAACGAGTCATATCTGTAATGGATGAGTCGTACTGGTTTTTACTCTGCGATAAGGAGCCGACAATGATTTCAGCCAGTGCATTCATGGATTCATTTGTATCCGATTGATTATAGAGCCAGCTCTTAACTCCGACACCGGATTTGGATTCCAGTTGCTGATAGAACCACTGTTGCTTTGAAACAAAGGATTCTTTCTGATCGTCAATCAGCGCATACTGCCCTTTCAATGCAGTCAGCTTGTCTTTTATGTTGCGGAAGGACAGCAGGACATAAGCAGCAACAGAAGACTTATCAGCAAGGGGTGCCACCTGTAGAATCATCCCTTTAAGATCATCCTTCATGACAACTGCTGGATTCGTTATAAGAAACTGCATCTGATCAAGTAATTGAGAATACATCACATATCGGTTTCGGTGTACATATGAAGTATCCGATAGAGATACATGCAATGCTTCCATCTGTTGACGAGTTAAGTCTTGGTCATAAATCTGCCGTTCCAGTGAAGAGATTGTCGAGTTCGCTATATCTTCCTCATGGCTCTCTTCATCCGAATACGCAGACTGAATCTCATCTGTGAGCTGATTGAAGACTTGCTCTGCTTCAATCCATTGATTAATCATATTGACTTCTGATTCTTCGACAGCACTAACCTCTGCGTTATCTGTAATCTGAGTACGGTAGTGTCCGTCCACAAATTCGAACTGCATCGAGCAGGATGCCTTCATTCGGTATAGGATCGTGTAAATTTCAGCATCACCAGAAGCCCGCGGACCGCACAATATATCTTCTTGCTCAATAATGCTGCTCTGATCTCCTGATTCGAGGATTGTCTTATACGTAGAGAAGCTAGGGGTTTGATTTCGATCTTCGATCATCTTCATTAAGACATTCATTCGCTCAACTAATTCTGAATAGCCCTTTAGAACGCTAGTAATCGTAAAATCCTCTGAACGAATAATCTTTTGCACAGTTGCCGGATTAATTCGATAGAACCTATCTTTCTTCGGCATCTTCAGATCCGGCCGATAGTTAACCTGATTCCGCTCATAGGATGTATCTATACCACGCTGCCCAAAGATATCTTCTGACATATTAATGACCTCCATAAAATATGTAAGGCGCAGAGATTAGTCTGCGCCCCAGGGAAAGAGAGTTTGATGAGCCTAGCCAGAAAGGATACAGGGGATTTTTGCCTTCCACCAGGCGGCCCAATGGCCGCAAGGGACAACGCATTACTTCAGGCATTCCAGAGGATTCAAAACTTAGCTCTTGTCGGACGATTCTTCGCATTTCCGCGACCCCATATATTCGATCCGCCTCTACTTCTTTTTCCACCATATCCAAGTTGAACTTTCTCCCAGTGCCAGTTCGGGTTGTCCCTCGCTTCACGCTCTGGTTTTTTGTTTTGGATATTGAATATATCACGTTGACCGCCAAATACTTGCTCTGCGATCTTCTCTTCTGATGTGTTATGCGATACGAAAGCACGAGTGGCTACATTGAACTTTTCCAAGACCTTTGCGATCTCAGGAAACTCTAATGTAAATCCAAGGATCGTCAGCATGAATGCATCCAGTGCATGCTCATTTTCTGACGTATAGATCGGCTTTCCGTTTTGAGAGATACGGATAACTTGGTAATCCATCATTTGCTTCCACACCATATCATCGAATGGTGAAAGAACGAGTCGATCCCGCTCCAATAGGATAGCTGTTTGGTTAACCATGAAGTTTTTCGCATCTTTCTTATCGACTTCACGAGTCGCTGGATCACGCACCTCGATGGTTTGTGCGAACTGAATCCGTTTTACCTTTTTATCTAGCTGTGTATATGGATTCTCCCGACCGTGAAGACGAAGCGCTTCGATTTGATATTCCCCGCTCCCTGCGTCTACATAGACAAAGGCAGGGTTATATATATCATTCAGCTCAATAATTCGTTTTACCGCATTATCGAACGTAAAATCGCTCCGAGGTATTTCTGATCTCAGGCAGACTCTGAATTTCTTCAGTTGCTCATCGAACTCCGTAACGATAATCTGAGTCGCTGCTCCGTATTTATCCCAGTCCACTCCGATGACCCGGAGAGCCTTCGGCGCTGGGTTATTTATAGTATAAGGCCCGTAATAAACAATGTCATCTAGGTTGATGCCTTGCTTCTGATACTGCTCACGCTCATACGTATTCAGAGAACGATAACTATAATGATATTGGCTTTTTGCTCGCTCTACCGCGTCTTTATTAAATACTCCGACGGTTTCTTCTCCGAACTCTGCCTCAACCTCATGAATATAACCTTGCTGAGTCATGGTAGCACGCATTTCGCCTTCCATTCGTTCATCAAAGTCAGGGTTGACGTGAGACGGGAAATGATACGAAATATATCCCGTATCCGGATTTGTACAGATATCATAGAAGAAGTCCCGCTTACCTGTAGGTGTGGAACTTACCCAAATACCGATACGCTTTGGGTCTTCAAGCGCAATGGCTGTTACCGCATCGATACCGTCACGAGACATGTAATCGACCTCATCAAGGAACAACCAGTCTGCCCGCTGACCACGGACGGACGCACCGGCTTGACTGCCGGCATTCGCACCAGCTGTAAATCCCATAATCTTGGAACCATTTCCGAAGGAAGCGATAAACGGATTCTTGGTTATGGTGACTGAAGCACTTAGCTCTTCACAGTCACGGACTAACTCCTGCAGACGCATGAAAATCAATCGCACCTGATGTTCATATGGCGTTGCAATAAGTAGACGGCTATTCTTATGATGAAACGCGTACCAAAGACAGAATACAACCATCGTCTCCGTCTTACCAACCCGGCGTCCCATTCGAGCAGCAACACGCCGGTCGCCTTTCATAATCCCCCGGATCATTTCTCGTTGATACCAGCGGGCTTTCCATGCATTACCTTTCGGATCTTTTAGCTTCCAGTACGCCCACTTGATCGGATCAGAGCGAATCTCACGCTCCATTTCAAATAATTGTCTTTCGTCAACAGTATCCATAATATCACCCTAATTCGCTCGATAGAGGTTGCTTAGGGTGTGGTATCCCTTTTGCGAGAGATTGACTTCATACCCTCTCTCTTTTTTCCTCATATGAAGCAATCCTGCATCAGCTGCTTTAGGCCAATCCATCTGGTCGTGAAGCCCATGAGTTTGCAAATGTTTCAGAGGAACCCATTGATCATTCTTTCGGCCATGAAGCAAGATCCTATTTAATGATTGGTTAGATTTTAAAAACATCCTAATTCAGCACCCCTTCACTATTCATGAAGTTTGCATGAGTGCACCTCCTAGGCAGGATGTCTTTAGTTCATTCCGTCAGCAATACCGCCAATCGCAGCTCCACCAAGTGCGCCAACGCCATAAGATAGGAGTTTGTTTCTTCCTCCTCCAAATGCCATTTTCCGCGCTCCTCGGATTCCATTACCTAAATGCTTTGCTCCAGAGGCAGCTACACCTTGAGCGGTTGCCATTTTAGGAATGCCTCCATCAATCGCTCTTGCAGCTGCGTTTCTGCTTAGCACTGGGTTTGCCATGTTTCGCAATCCTCGCGCAGCCTGAGTTCCCCCGAACTGCAAGCCAGCCATCGATGCACCGCCTACAACTGCTCCGGCTACGAGTCCAGAACCGATTCCTTCATCTACCCGATTATATGGGTTGTTTGATTGCATCATCGTTATTCACCTCAATCAGTCATATAGTCAATTCCTGCTCCAATTCCTCCACCGAGCAGAGCAGCACCAGCATAATATCCTGCCTTCTTCCAGCCACCACCAAACACCTTGCCGTAACCTCGTTCTACTTTTCCGCCGACTCCGACTGCTTTAGCAGTCCGTTTGGTGGATCCATACTCCGGCAATAGAGGGGTGGAATCTTTTCTTGCTGACCTAGCTGCACTTATAAGTGAGGCCCCTTTTGCTCCTGCATGAGCCACACCCATGCTTGCCGCACCGGCCAAAGCCCCATAAGCTGCGCCGTTATAAACGGGGTCATGATTTCTGACTCTTTGATAGGGCTCATTGCTTCTCATCATCTTTACTCACCTCCCTCTCAGTAGGCTTTAGATGCCCCGCGCGCGTGCCGTGACATAATAGCGGAAGCTGTGTTTCTCGCATTCGAGGCATTCTGCATACCCGTCTGCTGCATGTACATCTGCCCCTCATTCTGCGTGAATCCGCCTCCAAACATAGAAGACTTCTGTCGTATGCCAGCCTTGGCTGCATCGGTCATCCGGATGATCTCAGGCGTCATAGATACCCCTGCCATAACCCCCATTGTAAGGAAGCCACCAGGCATAAGGTTCCACGCGGCATTCGTCAGGGCAGCCTTACCGATAGCAACAGCCGCATTCTCCCCGTCTTTAATTCGAGAAAAGGCATCGACCGCAACCATTCCTGCCCCAAAAGTCCGAGCGATCTTTCCTTCTTTTCTAAACTGCTTGACGCCTCCATCTCCAGATGCTGGCGGCAACGCTTGTGTTGTCATATTGGCCACTTATCTAACCCCCATGCCTTAAATTGTGTAGGGCAAATACAAGGTCACCTCTGGCAGCCAAATCCTGATTACCGGCAGGATCGCCTAGATATCCCATACCATCCGATCTTGTCCCAGGAAGCGACATAATCCCTCGATCATCCATAGCATCCATCGCATTTCGATTTCCGGCTTCGGATTGCCCAGTTACAACCTGATATCCGCCGTAAGCTCCCATTCCTGTAAGAGCTACTGCCTTTCCTTTTCTGGATAGACCTAATCCTGTGTACAGATTGTTAATGCTCCGTTGAGTATTCCTCTCAAACATCGAAGGGACTTGTTTCCCTATATATTTGCCCACGTTCACAGCGCCTCTGACATACATGTTCTCACCTCCTATTCAATCGGCTCGACTTCAATTGGCGTAATGTCGATTGGCTCGCTTGCGCCCCTCATCTTCTCGTAGTATCTGCGCTGTGCTTCATCCTCGTGTTCCATATGAGCATCCATATCGTCATTCACCTTAACCATTTGTGAAGCTCTCGAAGCCGGATCAAGTTCAACTGTAACCTTCGTCCCTTGCTTATCACGGCGCGTACTGTTCAAGAGCTGCAGTGTCTTGTTCTTGCTGTTTCTCAGCTTCTCTTTATACTCGACTACGGGATGCAATTCTTTCTTCACTAGCGCATCTCCGTCTTCTGTCATACCCACCACGTTCTCTATGATGAAGTCCGCATCGATCGCCATCTTGTTATCACATCTGAGAAGTGACACATCAATATCAACGAGTTCTTTAACCATGATGAGATCGACCGTATTTTTCGGATCCTCTCGATCAATCTTGAGGTCTGTGCAGTATCGGTCAAAGAGATCTTCAATCGCAGCAATCTCAATAGGACACTTCTCGCCAAAGGGTGCCATTTGCATTTGCATGAGAGGGCAAGACTCACGATAAGGGCAGGATTCTGCTTTACAGATGATTGGCACGGATGCATATAGCCCATGCTTTGTACTGCGAAGCCTGCGGGCGACATCTATCGCCTGTATAGCGGCAGGATTCTGTGTCCAAGCCGTAGGATTCAGGTTTTGAGAGACGACCATCTTCCCGGCTTCGGTTCGAGGTCCAGTATTAGACATAGGTCACTCTCCTTCTGGAATGACGCCACAAGTCTTCATGACATTCTTCCATTTTTCTTCTGTGCTATGCCCATCCCAATTAGGTTTAATCTCTGGCAGGGTGCCAACATCAAAGCTGTCTGGAATATGGAATGTAATCGCTCCACTGTTGATGGAAATGACGCGAAGCCATCCTTCCCAGTTATTATCCGTATCGTAATACCAACCGCATGTCGTGTTGGCCATTAGCCCCCACATTTCCTGATTGGATGTATTTATATAGTTAGCCAGCAATAGCGCCAGCATATTCCTTTCCCAATAGGCTCCGTCTTTTGTTTCCTCCAGACTCATACCTTCTTTCCAGACATATGGCTTCATAAATTCTCCTCCTTGTAAGTACGAAAAAAGGGGTAGATCTAATGACCCCTTGACCCCGATCGGTACTGTTTGGGCAGTCTATCCCCTTAGCTTAATTGTACAGGCTCTGGTATTTTCAGGACATTTGCACCTATGAATGCACAAAAAAATAGAGCCCCATGTAGGGACTCTATCTTAAGTGATTCTATTTCATTTCATTTAATTCCGCTGGAAAGCGTTATTTTCCTGCGTTTTACTCCGACTCAATAGCTTTCGACAATAGTCGTCTGGCCTCTGTTGCCCAATCACCTGGCTTAATCTTTTCGAAATGTTCTTTAATATCTGTATCGACATCCCGAATGATGACTTGGATTTTAGGCACCTTCTGTGGTTTTGTCTCTCTTTCTTCAGCCATTACGCTGCCTCGCTTTCGAATATATCTTTGATGAATCTTTCGTATACCTGCTCGAAGTTCAGAGATCCATCTTCCATCTCTTTGACTTGGTTCATGGCTGCTCGGATGTAGAATCCATATACGTTAGCCATTTGAGGATCTTCCACTACAGAGAAGGCTTGTACCTTACGCTTCGCAAACTCTTCTCTCAGGAAGTCTTGGAAGATATGAGCACCGCCGCCTGTAAGCAAGATGATCTTCACGCGGTTCGCATGTTGACCCCAAGACGTAATGACCTCGTTCGCAATGACTGCCGAGATTTCCTTCGCGGCTTCTTCTACAAGATGATACAACTTATGAGAAGCACCATTGAACTCGATATCTTCTCCACGAACAACTGAATCCAGTTCATCATCCGTTGGACTGTAAGCAACTCCAAACTCATTATCAAAGTGAATAGCCATGCTCACTTTGAGTCGCTTGTACAGCTCAGCAGTCGCAAGTGTCGATCCGTAAGTTCCTTCTTCCTCTACATATACGCCTTCGGAGAATAATGCATAGTCTGTAGTCAGGTGGCCAATATCAACAACAGCAGTCAAAGCTCTGTAGAGAGTAGTCGTCAGAAGGCCTTCTCTTGTAAAGGCAAATTGTGTAGATGTCACACTTCCCTCTGGCTGTCTCAGAACTTCATATCCAATAATGTTAATTTTCTTAGTGATTTTCTTTCCATAACCAAGGTAGATTACAACTTCAAAACTTTGGTTTATGTACTCCTCCAACCGTGTGCGAATACCTTTATCGAAATCCTCATTCGGCAAGCCGGTTGTTAAGTAGACATCATATTCTCCATCTTCATGAGGAACACATAGTGCAAGATTGGTTTCAAACATAACTCTGAATGAAGGATCGGACGCACGGTCATGATTGGTTGTCCGACTTGTGACCAGAAGCTTATTACTCTTCATTGCTTGTTCACCTACGTGGTAGAAACCGTCAGCAGTCTTCACCATCAAGCGCGACTCATCAACTTCTGTGTGTTTGAAGGAATTTGCGAATTTTTCATTTGTAGGCATAACAGTACTTGGTATAACACCGAACATACCTAAGCTTGACATACGCTTGCTTCCATTAAAACCAATATCAATTGCTGCAAGATCAAAATCAAATAAGTCCTCTAGCTTCAACTTCAAATCTTTCACTTTTTTCACCGCCATGATTGTTTTCCTCCTAATTCGACATGTTATATCATATTATAACATGTTCTGATGTATTCTCTCGTAAACGATCATAACATATTTAGGAGATGGCAAGCAACCCTTATTTTGGGCAACAAAAAAAGCAGCAGGTGTGCCGCCCGCCGCTTTTCGAACAAGTGAAGCTGTATGAGGTTGGAGATCTCACGTATCCTTCGCTGAGTTATATTTTAAGCCATTTGGCAAAAAATATCAAGAACATATGTTCTTATTTTGTGATTTCTTTTCACAGAAAAGGCTTCAAGAGCGATGCCAACGCTATATTCAACACTGGAGGTGTAATTTAACAGGTAGGGTGGCAGTCCTTGATCTGTGGCTATTTACTTGAAGCCCTTTTCTCTAAAAAGAGTATAGGCATACTCCGGACTATTTTTTTGTAGGAGGTGCCGTGAGCCCATGCTAAGCTACACGATTCATCCGGAGTAAACCATACTGTGTCCAGTCAGCTATTCTGAGGAGAGCTGCTGCAGTCATCTGCCAAGTCGGGTCTGTGTTCTCGACTTGAGTTTATTCTATACGATAATGTAACGCATTACAATATGATAATGGCTTATTTCACGCGTTTTCTCTCTTTTTTTCTTTGACGCTTTTGATTTTGTTCTATGATATACGTTTCCTCTTGATGTGTTGCCTTTTTATCCGTTATCACTTGCGGTGCCGTTGCCGATGTCACTAGCAGTAACATTATCGCTAGGGAGCACTTGTCTTGTCTCTTCAGTCGTTTGAAAACTCGCATTTAATCTCCGTCCTCTTCCGTGTCTTATTCCATTGAATTTCCGTGCCCTTGCTAGGTCACATTCGATCTGTAAGGCAATTTGCTCTGCATCCATAAATAACTCTCCATAACTAGATGGAGCTCTTGGAGAAGGCATGATAAAGGCCAGGACTTCATGATCTCCGATCCGTGGCTTTATTCGATTACTAAGAAACTTCTTAAACGTGTTATCCAACAATGCTGTATATGTGGACACCATAATAACATCAGCATAGATCATGACTTGCTCCAACCAACTTGAATGGATCATCATAGAGTCTGCTTCATCAAATATGACCAAGCAATCATTTAGTTCTTGTGGTGCATACTCTCCGATCTTCATCTCTAAAGATATGGTCCTGCCATTTCCCAAGGAGAACCCATTAGACGTATAATCATACTGAATACCATCCTGAATAAGGCGTGATCTTATCATATCCCTATGAGCCTGTGATGAAGCAACATACCGATCAAATATAACAACGTTCTTGTTTGACTTGATTGCCTTTTCACTTATGGCCGTGGTCTTCCCTGCTCTCCTGTGAGCAACGACCGCAATATGGCCATTATCGCACTCTTGGAACAGTCTCCAGCGCTCATAGTAGTCAGACTCTCGGACGACGATAGGTTCTCCCTTTGCCTTTGATACCCTTTGCAAATAGTCCATCAATAGCTCCAAGTGTTGATCCTCCCTTCTCAAGCTCTCTGAAACGAGGAACAACCTCACCTTCATGCTCAATAGGATTGTGCCATTCTAAAATCGGTCGGTAGTATTTCTGATCAGGCTCATCCTCACGGTAGTACCAGATTGCTTTCCCATCCTCATGACGACTTGCATCAATACCTATGTCAGATATGACATATAGTCCACCTTTGTAGTGCTGCCACCTCGATCCGATCTTCGGGGTTCTCATTAGCTTTCACCTACTAGATCAGACACGTCCACCTTAACGTCAATGGCTATATACTCCATGGGCTGCGCCTTTATAATATCTAGCTGCCAAGCTCCTGATTCACAATACATGATAACCCTGTCGCCTTCTGCAACAATAGACTCTAAGCCAGGGAAGCTTTCGTCTAAAGCCTTTAGGACTTGATTTGCTATATTCATAACTGTAGATCCTCCCTGACCAACTGCCAATCTCTAGCAAGCAAGTCTGCGTCTGTAAGGGTGTAATTTTTCCACCTCTGACCCTCTTCCTTCCGCTTCAACCTATCACTCCATATATACTTTACTCCAAGCTCGCTGCTTCTTTTAAGCCTATATCCGTTCGTAAGCATCCTTATGGCAATACTCGTATCGAATGATTCCATGTACTGAATGTCCACTTCTTCTGGAATAACCATAAGCGGTCTACCTTGACCGAATCTATTTTTCCATTTATCCGCCATTTCTTTTGCTTGTTTAAACGGCATCGAGCTTGGTATTTGCATAATATAGATGCCATTAAGAGAGTAAACATTATCAATGTATTTCTGCATAAGCTCCAATATCTCGCACCCCCCTTATCTTGTATGAGGCACTATAGAAGTCTGGATTAGGCAGCATCATCTTTTGGAATGCCGTCATAATGCTTCCCTTGCTAAATTCCAGTCTCTTTCCATGTCTTCGCCCCTTGTCCATGAAGTAATAGGATAAGTGCCCATTGATAGAATCTGTACAACTCACGCTGAATTGGCGATCTTCTGATTCGGCAACCTCCCCAGGCTGGATATAGTAGACAACGTCTGCAAGATTAAGCCAATTGCTCCTTGACTTTTCCTCTTTCAATTTTTCTGAATAGACCTTCATCAATTCCACTAGGCTCCCGCCTTCCTCTTAGCCCTCATCTTCTGTTTCAAGCGGCAGGAATCACATGCCCTCTTTGTGCTATTGTTCTCTTTCCCACATACCGTACACCGTCCGTCCGCCAAGCGGTTTATTCGCCTTGCTCTGGAGTAGTGCACAACGCAAAGTCCTTTTGCAATAGGCTTCTTATCGCACCCTTCTTCGATGCACTCTGTATGCTCGTACATAGGCTTCCCTGTTCCTGCTAACACAATGGTGGGATCATTATGCCGCTTGATTCTTCTGTAATGCTTCCAGCAGTGCCCTTTTGCGATAACTTCTTTTCCACAACGAGGAAATTCGCATATGGCTTTCATTTCATTACGTCTTCCTGCTGATAGACTATAGATTGTTGCGCTTCTCCCACCGTCTGCAAGCTATCTCCTTGAACATAGACCGCATACGTATTTCGATCTATTGAATCCATCTCAATCCCAATGATTGAGATTCCCTCCTTAAGATGAAGCGCTTGCTCGAGCACTTCTTTCGTCACAACAATCTTTCCTTGCTTTTTCATTATTTGCTTGCCTCCAATTTATGTTCGTCTTCTTCTGCGCGCTTTTTAAGATAATGCCTCCTGCATAGCTTTCTTGCTAGAGCTGGTTTGCTGCACCCCTCTTCAATACATTCGCAATCGTTATTGGACTTGCCACCGATCATGTATTGATTACATCCCATTTCTTTTCTTCGATTCTTTGCATAGCAATTAGGGCAGAGGCCGAGCGCTTTCACTTTGTTAATACCACATGCTGAGCAAGACTTTGGTCTATCATAATCTTGCTTCTCGTATGTTGGGTCTCCGTATAGCCATTTCCTCCGATAGTGTTTTGCACAAAGCCCTGTTGATCTAACATGCTCGTTGCATCCTTCAATCGCGCATTCTTTTGACATTACATAGCTCTCCTCAGTACATGCGTGTTTGTATTATTTTTTGTTTACGAATCCCGTTGCTACGTTTAAACCTATTAGCATATCAGGGTTCACGCCTTCATCAAATACAACAGGAGTATCTTGGTCAAACCCTTTCACACTTGCATCGAAAACCGACATAATGCGATCATATTTTGATTGTTCTTTTAATGCCTCTGCAATACTTCTGTGTCTTACAACAACGATACCTTCGATATCTTTAGCAAACTCAATCAAAGCAGTTGTTTTTCCGACTTGTCTGAGATATTCATCGACATAAATATAATTATGATTTTCGGCAGCGTGAAGTAATTTATTCTTGATCGTCATGAGCATCATGGGCCTCAAAGCTTCTCGCAGATCGTCCGACTTCTTCTCTTCTTTTTTAATTAAATCAAATGACTTTTCAATCGTGCCGCTATCTCCTTCGTGTTTTTCAATAGCTAACATAATCTGCCCATTTGTAGGATACTGTTCGAATGGTCCTTCTGTTTTGATATAACCGCCGTCTTTTGATATGTGTATTAAGAATGTTTCTTTTAACATGGATAATCATTCCTTTTTTATTTTTTTATTTTCTATACTCAAATTGTAATGCGTTACATTTTATTTGACAACAATTAAATTTTCTATAGGGGGCAATTTTCTATAAAAAAATTTTTGCGTGGGGTACCTAGTTGTTTATTGTTGGTTGATGGTGACGTTCGACGCCCCACCCCCTCCAACAATAAGCAAACACATTAGGGTTGGCAGTGAACCCGTAAAACTGCAACAACGAAAGGAGTCTATCATGACTAACACAATTCAAGGTTCTATCAACACTTACATGCAATTCAAGAAAGATCTCGAAGCAAAGCGTAAGCCTATCATCATTGATGTTCCTGCTGATGCTAGTGAAGCTAAGACATCTAAGATTGCTAAGTATGCTGGTATTGTATGGGATGCAACTAAGAAGGTAGTAGGCTTCATCTACAATGGACTTAAGAAAGACATAGCCTTTGTAGGCAATGCTATTCGTAAGCATAAGTGGGAGACTGCCACTGTAGTAGGCTCTGCTGTAGTAGGTGGCGTGGCTACCACATCCCTAGTAGGTGCAGGGTGGATAGCTGCTGCTGTAGCCATGGTAGCCATACTCACTATCCACTTCCTTATTGCTAAGCGTAAGAAGCAGGCTATGGACTGGCGCAGAGCTATCCTATCCGCTATGGTATCCAGCCTTATAGCTGGCTTCCTGCCTGTGATCGCCCTATATGCTACATACTGGGCATGCATTGGTCTTGACTATGTATGGGTAGCATCTGCATATGCATACCTCAATACAGCTGCTTTGTTCGTGATCTAATAGGTCATGGACATGGCATGGTGTAGATGCATAGGGAGTACACGATAACGGTGGATGATCCCCTATGTAGGCTATACCCTCTACCCTACCTTATATGGTGGCATGGGTAGCAGTACTATGGTTAGCCATATTGTGCCTATGTATATGGGCATATGGGTGTGTAGGTGCACTCTATCATATACAGCCCCTGTGTAGTACGCATGGTTCGGGTCAGCCGCCCCCATGTGTAGTATGCAGGGGTCTTTTTATTTATTTACACATAGCTCCCTGTATAGGTGGCCTATATAGACCCCCCTCTATATGAACCCCCCCCTATATAGGGAGCTGTATGTAAGTACAGCACATATAACCCCAAGGAGGAATCACTCTATGTCAACTGATTCAAAGAAAGCTATGTCGTCCGTCCCTATGTCCAACAAACAAACTAAAACAAACAAAAAGGAGCAATCTACAATGACTAACAACAAACAAGCACAAATCAACAAACAACTGGCTGAGGTAAACCGTCTTTTCAACAAAGCTATCAAAGGTAACAAACTAGAGGCGCAAATGTCTGATTACAAGTCTACTTCTGTAGTATTGGATGCTATTGCTGAGTTCCCAGGATTGGGCGTTAAAACAAAGAATTATGAGGCTATCACAGCTGCTATCGCTAGTGGTAAGGATATCCGTACTGTTATGGAGAACCCGGAGCTTACTGGTGTTCCTAAGAATCAATATCGCTTCTTCCGTGCATTCATGGAAGAGAAAGGTGCAGAGATTCCTGCTATGGTGATTGCACCTACTCGTAAGCGTGTACGTACTGTATCTGTCGATCTATTGAAGCATTCCCGCAACGAAGCTGGTGAAGTGGTGCTCAACGCGGAGGTCAGCTATCAATCTCAATCTCAGCTTGCTGATGCATTCGGTAAATTGATGCCAGCTACAGATAGCAACGATCTACACTTGGATGCGACTCACATTGTTTATATCGACTTGAATATCGCTGATCAAGAGAATCAAGAAATGAAAGACTTGCAAATCGAGATCGTCCGCAATGGATTCCATTACTCAGTGGATGGCGTTACACACAAAGCAAACTTCTTTATTCAAACAGGTTCTCAAGCTCGTCAATTGCAAGGTATCTATATTGCAGAAGACTTCATGACGATTCCACAAGCATTCCGTAAGCTTGGTCATAGCTTCCTGTCTTATTGCAAACTGGATAAGGCTACGGGTATCTATACACTGGATATCACGAAGTATCTGAAACGTCCAGGCCTGTCTGGTACAAGCTCTGTGCCATCTAAGGTTGTAACCTTCCCTAATGCTCATATCGACCAGCTGCCTAACATGAGAGCAGGAGAATACTTGGTTAACTCTGATCGTCACTCTATGGCAGTAATCGATGATCGCTTTGCTAAGATCAAGAATGGTAAGTTCAAAGCATTCTATAACAACCGTGTAGTCACTGTATCTGCGGTTGATGGTACATTCACAGCTACATGGAAAGAAGGACGCATGACTAAAGAAGAAGTCCTGCCTATGAACTATCTGAAGCTTGGCGTAGGCGATGGCTTGGTTCTAGCTTCCGAGTCGATCTACTGGGCATTGAAGGCTGAGTTTGGCAATGATTCCGATGCATGGCAAGTACGTATCACCCCATTCGTTAAAGGCTTGATGGTATTCGTGCCAGGCTTGCGTCAATACTATGATGCAGATATCGTTGCATTCAAGTCTGCTGTGAAAGGTGACTTCCGTTTGCTTGCTGATAGCGAAGGTAAGATTGACTTTGGTATTGAGCTGCGTATTGCACGCTTTGCTAAGCGTCCTGCTATGAAGTCTGAGTATGTAGAGCTTCCATATCAGTTTGCACATGTATCCAGCATTACAGCAGAGCAAATGATTGATGTTGCTCAACCACGCCTGGATGAAGCTAAGAGTGTACTTACTAATCCTGCACTGATTCAAAAGTATGCAGGGGTTGCTCACTTGGAGAAGCTGAACAAGCTGACTCTTGCACAAGCTGAGTTTCTACGTGATCGCTCCCTTGTTTCTGTATTTGCTAACTTCATGCACTATGCTCCATTCACATTCCAAGATGCTTACATGCAAACAAGAGCACTGAGACTGATGGGGCAGCAAGTAGACAAATGGGTTGCTGGTACGATTCCTGTAGAAGGCGAGTATCGCTTCATGGTTCAAGATCCATATGCATTGCTTCAAGCTGTGGAAGATGAGAATGGAGATATGATTGTCCCTGATCACGTTGGTCTTAAGCCACACCAAACATTCATGACAGCACGCGATAACCAACACTTTGTAGAGGGCCCTGTTGCATCCTTCCGTAACCCTGCTATTGCTAAAGGTGAAGGACGTATCTTGAATGGTGTAGCTCCACAAAACTATGTGACTGCTTCTGCTAAAGGCGCATTCAACTCTGTATGTGTAATGAGCTGCCATGACTTGGATACATTCGCTGAAGGCGGAGCTGATAACGATGGTGATGAAACATTCATTACACAAGTACGTGCTATCGTTAATGGCATCATGGGTAAAGATGGTCAATCTAAGTTCTTGGCTATGCTTGACCTGCATGTAGATAAAGATGGTGAGTGGTCTTCTGGATGCCCGTTCCCTATGGAATCTGATGAGAAGCTTGCATTTGATGCTCCTTGCGTATCACACGATGGACAATTCAAAGTGAAGTTCACTGCCGATCAATATAATGATGCATTCATTCAAGCTGTACATGAGCTAAGCAAAGAGTATGTCATTCGTACACTGACTCCTAACAAGATCGGTCAACTGACTAACATTGCTACTCGTCTTGCTGATGCTGTACGTAAAGTAGGATATATGTATGCAGAGAATACCAATGAGTTTGGTCAAAAGACTGAACGTTCAGATGCTGAGAAACAAGAGCTGATTAGAGAGATCGCTCGTATGGAAGATATGATCGACTTGATTCGTCTGGCTCAAGGATGGGAGATTGACCGTGCTAAGCATGGTGGTGCATATGAGGAAGCATTGGCTGCTGAATTGGAGTTCATCAACAATCCTCCAAGATATGCAGGATTCCAAGAGTCACCTAAATCCAAGCGTCAATGGATCAAGCAAGCATGGCTCGCACATCACAAAGGTGCTGAGGGTGGAGTAGACACAGGTTCTGTAATGTCCCGTGTGCATAACCACATGAAAGCATTCGTACAAGAGAATGTAA
This sequence comes from Paenibacillus sp. TCA20, assembly GCF_000732325.1. Lineage (GTDB taxonomy): Bacteria > Bacillota > Bacilli > Paenibacillales > Paenibacillaceae > Paenibacillus > Paenibacillus urinalis. Next base: position 61,691 of record NZ_BBIW01000010.1, on the reverse strand, counting down.
TCGACAAGTCCGAAGAGATCATGAACGATGTAGAGAACAACAACCTGATTCATATCCTGAGAGCTGAGTATGTTATTGATCCAGTTATCTATGACAGAATCGCTAACTCTATTCGTTCCATTCGTTCTATCTATACAAGCGACATCAAGAATGCTCGTCAGAAACATGAAGAGTTCATCAAGCTTGCTGAGCTGAAGTATGGTGAGGCTGATCCTGCACTGGCGATGGCTAAAGAGAAGATTGAGCGTATCTATAGAGACGATTGCGATGCGATTATGTATAAGAGTCAAATGGCACTTGCTGCATTGGAGTTCTCTTACTCTTCTATGGATATCGGCTATGTTGCATATATGGTGACATACACAGAGAGAGGTCAAGATAACAATCGTTCGATCAGCTTCCCTTGGGTCGTGGCTAAGAAGCAATTCTTGGAGCTGTGCGCTGCTATCTCTAATCGTGAGATTGTGAAGAACCCTTATGTTGTCCCTGCATCTGATATCAAAGCAAACTTCCGTATTGGAGCTGATTCAACCGGTCGTGTATTTGATGGAGAGAGAATGGCACCTGTCATTGCGAATGCAGGTATGGTAACAGTGGAGTATATGTATAACGAGGTTACTGAAAGCTATACGTATGTTGCTTATGTTCCAGTAGGCAGCAGAAATGTATATGTAGGTGACTTCTACCAAGACCAAGTTGGATTCTTGACTGGCGCAACATGCTTTAATCTTAGTGTGTCCAATGCTGAAGCTAAAGGCAGAACTATGAGTCTGACTATCTCCAGCATCGAACGCATGTAATAGGCCACCACAGCCATACACGTAGTCGGCATGTTCCTAGGCATGTCGGCTACTGCTTTATTATAGCACACCCTTCGGGTAGGTGCTAACGCCATCGACAGCTCCACGCTTCCTCTCTAAGACGCCCTACCCTTTGCAGATGACGAATCATACTACTTGTAGGATGCTCTCGTTAGACGCGAAGGCAAGATACTTATAGTGGACATGTATGGGCGGCAACTTACGGCAATACAGCTAGACAGCTGAATCATATGAATATAGCTCCCGGTGGGGGAGGAAGCTGCTTCGCCGCCAGTAAGCTGATCTATATGAGCATGCTGATCATGCCGTTATCGATGGCTGTTATCACCTATCCGAATCGTGTGCAATCTCAATTGTGACGCTACTTTATGTACGATGACTTATATCACAGAGAGCTACATCCTGCCATATATCATACTTCGAATGCTATATTACCTATTTCGTATATCATATGCGACTGAAAGTGGTGAACCCTCATCCGAAAATTTTCTTCATCCTGCGTATGATTATCTTAAGTCTTCTATAGTGTATGACGATGTAATAGATAGTGTAGACGATGGTCGCTAACGCTCCTGTGGCATTGTGAATGTTTAACTTGAACAAGGGGGCTATCTATATGAGCAACAAATTGCTAACTGAAGGACGTAGCTTATTCGATCATAGTTTATCTAAAGAGGAAGTACGTAATCGCAACTTAGATGTATTTGCTTTTCTCATGGATATGCTTAGACTACATACTGGAAGAACTATCTCTGGTAGCAATCTCTGCATGCTACATGCTAGTTACCATAGTGTGAATATGAAGTATACTATGGGCAAGAAGGAGTTCCAGTATAGACTGGTTGTATTGATTGATGCCGGCTTTATATATAGAGAGACTATAGATATGAATGATATACTCTCTCCTACTGAGCTTGGTATGAAGAGATATGATGCTGTATCTGCTGTATCTTAAGGAGGATTTATATATGCGTACTAAATGGGATGTTGTTGTTTACTTTGCGCTGGGTGTTACCACTGGTTTATTGATCGCCCAGCTTATATTCTAATTATCTATAGGAGGATTAATGATATGAACAATGCTGTTAATGAATTTGATATGAATTACACTAATGAACAATTAGGTTATCGCAACTTTGAGGCTCTGCATGCTATAACTAAAACGTTAGATATCTCAGGTAATGAGGAGGTTCCTTTCTATACTGTAGTTCAAATGTATCCTAACTATTATGATATGAAGCATGGTCTTACTGAGAAGGAACTGGAGTATCGTATGCGTAAGCTTATAGATGTTGGTGCTGTATCTTTGCGTATGGGCTCTTTCGGTACTGAGATGATATCTGTTCCTAATAGGAATGTTCCTCTACTTGATCTATAGTCTTATCTTCTATGTATGCTTATGCTGTATACTGTTTATATAGTGAGCTATAGTATTAATGGTATGCGGCTTGGATTTTTTCTTTTTGCCGATCCTTACGGAACGGCGCTAAAACCTTTTAAAACCCTATGCATTGGAGTTGATGCTTATGAGCCCTATACTCTGGGTCTCGACTGTTATATCTGTAATATCTATTGCCATTGCGGCCATTGCCGTAATCAATATTCTATCTATACGCCGATCAACTAAGCGCATACATGATGCTCAGACCAGAGAAAGCCAAGCTCTCGATAATATCAGTAGAGAGCTTGATAATCTTATTAAGAAAGGAAGATAATATGAGTCAAGAGATTACTCATGAGTATGTATCAGCTGAGATAAATAAGCTGATTGGTGAATATGATTTCCCGCTGATTGCCCTGCAAGATATAAAGAATAGGCTTAGTGATAGTGATGATCCATACTATGCAGCGCAGCAGCTACGCTATCTTAATAAACTTATTGAAGCTGGTCATGCTACAAGAAGGCACCTATAGGAGGTATTGCTATGGGTGCTAAGCCTATAAAGAGACATTTTTTCACTAAAGATAGCGTTAAGCATTACTCTCAGATTCAAAGGACTGGGGATATTCTCCCTAAACCGGCTCGAATCATTGTTTCAAAAGACTATTGGAGTGATGTTGGTGGCTGGCGAGGATGGGAAACCATCTCTATATATGATAAGAAATTCGAAGACTGGGAATATGCATACGCTGTCTATGATGAGATCCTGCGCAGAGCGGATCCTGGTAGTGTAAAAGAGCGCTAATGAGGTGTATATAATGGAGCTTATGTCTCCTTACTTTGAACGAACTATTGTTGCTGCGCATCAGCTTATCCCTGGCAATACCTATTCTTTTTATTATGAAGGTCAGTATCATATTGCTGTTTTCCATAAGCATAGACATGATTCTCAAGTTTTGATCTTTCACACGTATACTATCAATAATCAGTACTGCAGAATAGGGATGATGTTTGCACCAGACGAGATAGATCAATTAAGTATTTATATGGAGAGTGATTGATCGTGGAGCTCATTTCATCGTATATTAAATCGTTGCTTCATATAGGATGTGACTATAAGTTACTAAACAACGGTGATCAGTTGCTCGGAACTGTAGTTTCCCTAGACCGCAACTTTTTAAAGCTTGGCATGGTAGACATATCTTTATGTGATGATCCTCGTAATATTAAGTCAACATCAGAAATGTCATTACATGTTGACTCTATAAAGGAGTATGAAATCTATGGAACTGATTGCTCCTTACCTTAGAACCATGCTTGAGTATGCTATAGGTGATGAATATGTATTTGTTACCTATAGCAATGATTATTATCTGGGCATGATCGCGGCTGCCACCGAAGATGGAATCACTCTTACATTTGCACTTGTCTCTTTTGATGGCCGAGATAACATGCTTCATGAAGTTAATTCTTGTTCCATACCACTATCTAACATAAAGGAGTGTTGGGAGTGGAATTAATGACTAGTTATCGCCTACGCAAACATATAGAACCAGAAGATATGGTTCCAGGCTTAGTCTATGAGTTCGAATACTACTATGACCGGCCTGGAATAAAGTATATTGCTCAGTATATGCACAGGGATGACGATTCACAGCATGAACGTATGATGTTTCGAATTATATATCGAGATCCGGATGATGGTCCTCGATCCAACCATGGACATATATCTCTATACGAAGGAAATATCTATAATGTCAAACTTCATGGAGGCGCCTGATGGAATTAATGAATGTCTATTTAGAGAATACTGGTTTTACCTTTTCTCCCCCTATAATGAATCGCATTACATTTCAAGATGCCGACTTCTATATAGGTGATTTTGTACGTGTGATACATTATCATGACGTAGATTTAGATAATAAGACGATATCCAGATCCTATGCAACTGGCGTTATTCAGGAGGTTAACGAAGATTTAATTTCTAAATACATTGTGATTCACGATGAGAGTACTTCTAATCAACACTATATTCGAGAGTTTGACATAGTAGGTATTATGTATCCACCATTTTGGAGTGGGCCATGATGGAGCTGATGTCTGCTTATAAGGAGAATACTAAGGAGTATTATAATGGTGTAGTTGATGCTTATCATTATTGCTATGGCTATGTCTCCCTCTACCCTAGCGTATATACTGAGGATCCTCAGTATAAGCTTGGCTATGAGTATGGTAAGAAGCTATACCATAGCGATAAAGAGCTAGGTATCTTATATAGTGATAATCGCCTATTTGATCTTTAATTTTCTTTTGCCGATCCTTCGGAACGGCGCCAAATGATATTGAGCTTTCGCATTCTTTATAGCAATCAATTAACTATCGCTCTCGGAAGCCTAACGGCTTCGGGGGCTTTTTGAATTTATACATATGGAGGCTATTTATAATGCGTATACATAACGAAAACTTTGAACATGTGATTTCTATGATGTTTTATGGCTACAAAGCATCTTCACACAATCCTGAGTGCTTCAGCTCTTCTGATCTTCGTATTGAGATGTGGGCAGAAGCATGCTGTAATGACATCATCAACAAGATGCGTGATCAAGGCTATGATCCTGCTCTTATCGTACCGGTTATCAGCAAGCCTGAAATTGATTTGAAATACTATCCAGATGCTAATCCTGCTTTAAAACAAGAGCTTGATGATGAGTTTGGCGGCTTTGTGGTTAATAACGATTTATACATGCTTGGTCTTCGCGCTTGGTATGCTGATGGTCATGAATATATCTCTCAGTTTGGCACACCATGCGATGATGAGAATGACGGTCCATTTGGTGGCGCCTTTGCTTCTGAAGGCGATTACTACAACTATGTCGGTGCCTTGTAGGAGCCTAACGGCTCCGAGGTCTTTATGATATTATTATGTTATCCGATATATAATTTAACGCATTACATTTTAACTAGATTGGAGACTATACATATGAATACTATGCAAGTTGTAGAACTTTTAGATTCTATTTTACCTCTCTACCCTGCCGCTCAGAATATCTCCCGCAGTCTTTTGATGGACATACTTGAATCAGAAGGCATCTTTATTTATGAGCCTGACTATTCAGTTACTAAAGCTAAATCTTTACTGTTTGAATACTTAGATAATACATACCGTTACAACTTTGATGTTTATGGTAATCTCGTCTCCCCTGAAAAGATTATGCACTCAGCCGCAGGATATTATATTGGCTATGACTCTTATGATTTTGAACTTGATGTCTGCCTTCACCACGATCGCATATCTGGATACTATAAGGATATAGATAAAGCTAAGATGGCTTTACGTGTAGGCGTCCATTATATGATGCCGCCTAGATTATCTTTTTCTATGTAATGTGTTTCATTGCCGCTCGTTATTGGGCGGCTTTTATTATGTTCATTATTTATTTCATTACATTAATAATTTAATTAGTGAAATAAATCATTAAGCATATTTATTATGCTAATATGATCAAAGAACCGCATTTTCCGCTTATGAAAGGAGTTCTTTTAGCAAAATGATTCTACATAGAAATGGTGAAGAATATCCCGTATCCTTCCTTCCTTTAACCAAAGCAGATGTCAAATTTATGAATAAAACTGGATGGGAGCCTTCTTTTGACTGGAATATTTATTTTAACGCTCCTAAAGTAGAAGTGTATAAAATGGTTGTTACAGGTGATCCTAGTGGTACAATACAAGGCGCCATTGCACTGGAAAAGAAAGAAGATCATGTTTTTATGCTTTTAATCGAAAGCTCACCCCGTAATAGGGATCCGATTAATAAACAGTTTTCTCATATTGGAGCTCATTTATTTGCATTTTGCTGTAAACGAAGCATGGAACTAGGTCACGAAGGTTTTATTGGCCTGAAAGCTAAGACTAAACTGGTCAATTATTTCTCATCTTTAGGTGCGGTTCCTATAAGTGGCCAAGATATGATTGTATCTGAGACTACCGCTCAGCATTTGGTTAATGTATACTTATAAGAGAGGTGATTAACATGGACAAAGAAATACTTGATCGACGCTTCAAAGAATTAGAAAAAGCCGCTGATCGACACACTAACGGTCATTATGTTGAACAAACATTGCCTGGAGTTGACACTTCTAATGTCAGTGCCTTTATCAGAAATAGAAAAGAAATTAATAAACGAATACAAGCAACGATTAAAGCTCGCCAATAGGTGAGCTTTTTTATTTCATACAAGGACGTGGTCGAATGGATTTAATGTTTGGTTATGATCGCCGCTATGATAGTCTTCTCTCCCCTGGCAAGATCAACACGGTTACTGTTATCAATGGAACTCAATATACTGGTGAATGTTTTATCGACCCTAACCTCCCTTATGTTGTCCGCATGAATAATGCTGAAAAGCGTACTGCTGAAGGTGAGATTACTTTCGATGTGAATTGCCAGTTTTCTTATGAATCAATCATTCGTGTGGACTCTGCGCTTATCAGCGCTGCCGTATAGTAAAGGAGCATATGATATTGGAAATACGAAATGGGAATCCAATTATAGGACAGCGTGTTGACGTTTATGTGAATCTGAATAAGAAAGGTGTATTCAGTATTCTTGATCGTCAGCCTAAGAGTCCTACATATAATAAAGTATTGGCTTATGCAGAGCGAGTCACCATTAGGTCGGCTCGTTCTCGTATTATTCAGAGCAAATATGATTCTATTCAAGAGAAGAAACAACGAGCTGTTTGTGCTGTCTTCTCCGGAACTCTTGTTGCTATTGATTCAGACAAGTCTGCAGATCTTAATGTTCAAGTAAGATATAATCCTTACCGTTCTCGAGAATTTCATACTCTTGATGGATCCGTAATTGATCAAGCTGAGCTTATTCATTTTGAGGATCAATGCGGTTGGATTAGCACTGCCAATCAGAATGATTCTATGCTATTGTTTTAAAGGTAAATTATTCTATTTTGAGGGGACGGATTCTTTTGACAGTAAGCAATTTAGATTTAGATTATTTCCTGCATGACTTGATTGATGAATACCTAAATCATGGTCTAACTTCCCACGATGGAGCTACTGTAATAACTGTTGATCCAATTCATAAGTATTTCGAAGAAGTTGTAAATAAGCTCATTCCATTCATAGAATATGACATCATAGATCGCCTGGATTATATTGTTTTGACCAGAAAAGATAATGGTGATGATGAGATTGTTATTTTCGAGAAGCGCAATATGTTCAGAGCATTTCCAGACTCGCCTGCCAAATTTAATTATAAATTATTAAGCGTTCCAATATATCGATATGAGATATCAACAGTAACTGTCGATATTGGCGAGATGGATGAATAGTTTTACCTTCGGCTGCCACTTAGGCAGTCTTTTTTATTTCTAATTCAAAGGAGATTTTCTACATGCAACCACCTATTCTACACCCAGTAAACAAAGTTCTCATGATTCCAGGACGACTATACAACATCAAGGACACCAAAGAAAGAAACATTCAGGCGTCTTTTTCTAAACGAGAAGGTGAAAACTTTCACTTTGATTATGCTATCTCTTTCGATTTAGCTTCTGGGACTACTCTTCTCATTGATCTTCTTCTTCATGAGGATGAAATTATCTCTTGTGAGCAATATCATTTCTAGGCTATCTAACGATAGCAAGGGCTTTATGAGGACTGTCTATATAGCAGTCCTTTTTCTTATTCAATCATAAACTGGAGGTTTTACCTATGAAAACTAAATCACTTGCTATCGCATTCTTTATCACTCTCTGTACTACTATTGGCATTATTGCATGGCAGCCTGATCCTGCATATGTTGACTATGTTGTTGATTCTGGCGATACACTTTGGAGTATTGCTGAGCAAAGTGACATTGATACAGATAAACGTGCCATCGTCGCCTATATGATTGATAAAAGCAACTTACATAATCCAGGTGATCTTAAGCCAGGTATGATCGTTCGTATACCAATGCAAAAATAAGGGGGGCCTCTCCCCTATTCTGTCTGCGGTAATCAAACCGTACTGATGAGCTGTACTAGCAGCGAAACAGAATATGATTGGAGGTTATAATCATAGATATAAACCAGACGTATAATACAATTGCTGTTATCATATTCGAGCTGTTTCTTTTCCTATGCTTTATCATCGCTATTCCCGCTCTCAGAAATCCTAAAATCCCGCTAAAGCGCAAGTTTGAGGTTATAGGAGCAATTATACTTATGATGTTCTTTATTTATTCGGCTTATCTAATGGAGCTATCTGAATCCGCTCAATAGTATTTCATATGATTTATAAGATATTTCATATGATTTAAGTCTTATATCATATGCGATAACAGTTATATCGTATGATATATTATATAATTCCTATTTCATATGATATATTAAATACTTATACGATGCGATTAGGTAATTAAGCTTGGCTCTTTCATTTATCAGGACGTGTTTTCGTACTATTGATTAGTACTATTAATATGCTTAACACAATTGTATAATTCTAGCAAACTACTAGAAGGAGGAATTATATGTAGATGCCAAAAGATCCTAAGATTCAGAAGGAAATTGAAAGAATAAATAACGCCTACGATTTAATACTTGGTATGATAGGTGGCGAGCTTTATCAGCGAGGACTCGATTTTGAAATTCGCGAGTATCTTCTCGGAGTTCCTATGCTAGTTGTTTTTAATGAAGAAGGCACAGTAATAGATCGAAAGTTTGAATACGAGTTTGATGAATACTATAACGAGTTAGAATCAACCACAAATTAAACCTAAGCCTGTTCCTTAATGGAGCGGGCTTTTTTATTAGGAGGAAGACTTATGAAAAATGTATTTATTTTCGACGATCCGGAGTTCCAGCAGATGCACTGGGATTTCGATCCGACTGGCTATGAGCAAGACATTCATACATACAAACCATGTGGATGCATAGATGACCATTTCTGTTTAGAATGCGTCCCTTTCTAAGGAGACTAATTATGTTTAATTACACTAGCTTAGATGATCACATCTATTGTTTACAGCGCACCCCTCTCCCCGCCCAGCTCAGTATTGATTTAATCAGAGCTGATACATTCTATCTTCAAGATAAGGATGACGAATGCCGTCAAATCCTAGGTGAGATCGAACAAAAGTGTGCTGAACTAAACATCAAGATTTATCGTCCGATGCCGATCAGCTTTAAAGCAGCCGACTGGTATCGACAACAAGCTTTAGAAGCATATCAAACTCAAATAGATTGGAGCGAATAAAATGTTAACTGCTGTCGCACAAGAGAAAATGACCGATGATCAAGCCAAACAATACCTTGATAATATGTCCGCTTATATCGAGAATGCTTCATTTGATATCGAAACTGAAAGTAATTTGCTTACTCATTGGGTGTCCGAACAGATCAAAGATATTCCTGAAAGCGCACTCAAATTAATGCTCGTTGACTTATTTGTCAAAAATCAGCATCTCAAACAAGAATGCATCAGACAATCAGCATCCCTCTTTTTCTAAGTCGGCTTGGCGACTATAAATAGGCTTTTGGCCAAGCGCGGGCTCCCAACTCGGGAGTATAGCAGTACCATACTATATTTAAAGGAGTGTCATATCATGGATAATAAACAGATCATCAGATATTTTATGAAGCCTATTCAGAATAACTTTGCTTTGGTTGTCGCTACTCGGAGTAAAGGAGATATCATTATCGAGGAAGGCCCTAAGCCTTTCGTGAAAGGGAAGTATACTTTCTATTCCCGTGATCGCCAGGCTCTCGAAAATAAAGTAGAGGAGGTGCTGTCATTAGAGACTGCTCACTCCTAAAGATTCGTTTCCCTATATGGGATAACTAAACCATTGCATAGGGTTTTAAAGGTTTTATGCTCTGCCTCATTTGGACAGACCTCTCCCGAAGGCCGATTATTTATGTATCTTACTAATGAATGTTACTCTCAATAGAATGAACTGACGATTCTATACGATAGCTCATTCTATTAAAGGTAGCTGCCGTTTTTGCTCCACCTTTTTATTTTTCTATCTACATCAGAAGTAAGCTAACTCTTGAATTGAATGTAATCTATCTATTCTTAAGTAAGCTTGCTTCTATATATAAAGAATTACCGGAAAACATAGGGTATATACACCCAATCCTAAAACGTTCACAAATTGTACACATACTGTTCGTGTAATGTTCTATTCCAGTGGAGGGAGGCTAACTAAATTGACTGTTTTCGGTATCGTGCTTGGTATCTATGTAGCATGCCATTTAATCGGTGACTATCGCAAAATCCGTCGTTTTGTACTAAAATGTAAGGCAATACAACAAAAATATATGAATTGAGGAGACATTTTTCGATGTATCTTGTACAATACAGAGACGACACCAACTATAGCGAACTTAAAGTGCAGTACTGCAAGGATCCATTAGACGTAGAGAAGATGTGGAATCTGGATGATTCGGCCATATCTATCGTGGATGTTATTGAAGTGGATGAATACTTCAGACTTGTTGTAGCCGGGTCACGCGACTTCGATGATTACGCACTGCTTAGCAGACATTTGGATCATCTCTTGCAACACAAGAAGAACATCGTGATTGTTTCAGGAAATGCTATAGGTGCAGACATGCTAGGAGAGCGATATGCCAATGAAAGAGGATACTTTATAGATACATACATCCCTAATTGGCGCCCTAGGGGTCCGAGAGGTCCTGTTGATCGTTCTGCTGGACATAGGCGAAATGCTGATATGGCCGATAATGGCGATGCTCTTGTGGCCTTCTGGGATAGCATTAGCAAAGGAACAGCAGGCATGATTAATATCGCTAAGAATAAAGGATTACAGGTTCGTGTAATACATTACAATAAAGAAGGTGTCGTATGAATAACAACCTTAAAGAATGGCTGAGATCACGCCCTTCGGGCTATCCTGAACTTTCTCATGATTTCCACGTTAAATTCCAAGCTGGTCTTGGAATATTCGCTACATATGTATCAGAAGATTTCTTTGATATTCAAGAGCAGCCAATGGATCGAATGGATGTTTCTAATCAAGATGGATATTATTATTCTATCCCTTACTTTCATGGTGATTCGTTTTCTTCACACAGTGGCGAAATACCTCTACTTTATGTACTTAGAGTCAAAGATCGTGGGTTTTTCTACCCGCTTCGATTCGACTTTAATGCGACAGTAGTCGAGCGTGATCGTGTCGATTTTTGGATCAAGGTCTATGATCAGACAGGTTCTCGTACTACGAGTCGAGAACTGGCGTATCATGAGAAGGGTGTAAATTATACGATGATACCCGACCATGACAAAATGAAGCTTTCTGACTTTATTAAGGAGGTGGAGTCTGGTGGATGAGAATCTTTATCTTATTGATTCCCTGGCTTATCAAATTAACGGTAAGAGTGGATTGCTTCTTGGACATATGATGGCCACACATCAGCATATTGCAAGATCTGAAGCTGTTCATCAAGCGAATAAGAGGGAAGCCAAGGATCCCAAGCTTAACCGTGCCAACTATAGAAATGCCGTTCGTAATGTACTTGAGGATCGTCGCACTAGACGTTTCAAATAAGCAGTCTAACGACTGCGGGGGCTTTTTGAAGTTAAATAATAAAACATACTTTGGAGGAATTTAATCATGCAAGCTAACATCACAATCAAAGGTCTATCTATCCATGTCGTTAACCCAGTAGAAGGTTCAGATAAAGAAAGTCAGTTTAATCTTAAAGCTGATGAGATTTCAGTTTCTTTGAAAGAAGCAACTGTCGATAGTATTGGAGATACTTTTAAATTAATCATTCAAGAGCAGATCAAGGAAGCTAAGAAGGCTAAATTCCAAGAGCTTAAAAAAATGCCTTCACCTTCTAACAAAGAAGAGAGCTTTGACCCATTCCAAAAACCTGAATTAAGCAGCTATGTCAATGTATTTGGTGGAAACATTGATGATATGCCCAAGGAAATCTTCGACCAGCTTCCAGATCATGTCAAAGATTTATATCATCTTTTTCGGAAAAAATGATGCTCCACTCTACTAAATACTATATATGAAATACGATTTAGACTCATATCATATGATGTGGGTCTTTTTCTATTTCTTGAGCACTCAAATCATATGTAGTATGAAATATGTCATATTAAGAATGCAAAATCAGGCAATTTGTTGATAGATTTGGTGATTCAAATATTTTGATTTATCAAATGTTTCAGCAAATATCATTATTTTATATAGGAGGTCGCTTAAGATGAGTGGCACAAAAGGAAAGAAAGAATTTGACTGTTTGCGCATTGAAATGTGGGTATCCGGTACTGCTAACACCAATAAGGATGGAGGCTATTGTGTCATGCTTCATTCTGCTATGGGTGGCCAGCATTATAAAAAAACTCTTGGTGGCTATGGCAAGGATACAACTGTAACTCGAATGACGCTTAAAGCAGTTCTTGAAGGACTTAAAGAAATAAAGAAAAAAGCCTTTGTCCATATCTATACCGGCATTCCGCAAGTCAGTGCGGGGCTAAATAAGCTGATTCATCAATGGGCTAAAAATGATTTCAAGAAAGCTAATGGCGATCAGCTCAAACATGAGGATTTATGGCGTCAAATTCATGCTCTTTTGGAGTCAAAGACTATAAGCTATAAAGTCCATTATATGGCCGACAGTCCAGCTCCTGAGAATAATATCGAAGCTATTCATATTTCAAGTGAATATGCAATGAAAGCAAAACAAACGATATATGAAACAGCAATGGCGGTTTCATAAGAAGGAGGGCAATATGCTGCCACAAGACAAGAATCGTCCAGGATGGGCAAGAATTAATGCTCGTGTTGAGTTTATTTATTTTGGAAAGCTCTATTTGGGTGTAGTAGAAGACACAAGCTATACATTCTGTACTTTTAAGAATGTTATCGATCTTAAGACAAATAAGCCTGCAAACATTCCTTTTACGATCGCGTTTGCTTATATTCAGAATCCGATTGTAAGGGCGGTTGTCTAATGAAAAGATCATTTATGGATGTTGTTGGTCCTGGATTAGATTTCATTGCAGACAGATTACTGGTTTGCATATTAATAGGTGCTTTCCTTGCGACTTTAGCTATTTTACTGGAACCCTTCGGAATCCTAATAATCTTAGCTCTTGTCGCTTTATTTGCATTTTATATTAGATGGGATCTTCGAAGACAAAGTATTGAGGAAATCATTATAGAGGAGGAAGAAATTCAATGGGAAGACAAGTCAAAACAACATGCCTAAAATGTAACGAGACTGTAACAATAGATTTTGGTAACTCTAATTACTCTGAAGCCTTAAAGCTTGCAGATCAGCTAGATAAGACGCCAATGGAATGTTCCGGCTACCATGTTGAGGTAGGCGGTTGGAAGAAATATTGGCAATTAAATCAGATTATCGAAGAATTATATACTGAGGTAGAAAAGGATATATGTGGTGATATTGCAAGGCGTATCACTGTGCAACTATTAGATAGTGAAAATCCGGAGAAGGAGTACGAATTTAAGACCGAATTAGAGACGGATCAATTCATACGAGGGCTTATAGATGGCGGTTTCAGCAGTGATTCATCCCTAAAAGTAACGTATTACAATTATATAAAAGAGAAGCTTGGAAGCTATGTAGCTCCTGCGAAAACATCACTGCTTTATTTGGCTGAAAGTCTCGCGCGCTGATTGTCGCTTACGCTCCTATGGCTTTTTAGAATTAAATTTACGGAGGGAATTTTTATGCTTATCAATATCGTTAATAAAATTGTCAATGCAGGTACCTTAAATGCTATAACAGAGGCGGTTAAGCCCCTTGCGCCAATGCAAAGATATGAGGCGCTTCGCGCTGCCTCAGAAGAGCTTTCTGATCAAGTAGAAGCTCAGATCGCTTCTAAGAGCACGCTTCTTGCTATGTGGACGATGTCAAAGCTTGCTATTATTGATGATTTGGCTCTGCAGGAGGAAAGAAGAGCACATAATGTATTGCATTACGATCGAATCAAGGAAGAAGTGGCTCTATGATTTGGTATTTCATTTTCGGTTTCTTTGTTCTTATAGGGCAGTTTTGGCTACTGCCCGCTGTTATTTTATTTGCCCTGATCAATCACTTTTGGAAGACTCAAGTAAAACTACCTAATCCTAAAAACAATCGGAGGAAATTTTAATGTTAGATAAAATCAAAAATGATATTCAAAACGCAATTTCTGTTGAAGTCGGCATGATGACTGGAAATGGCACTTATCCTGTAATGGTGCAAGATATCGCTGAAGGATCCATTACAAAAGGATGGTCATTGACGTATTACCCAAAACTACTGAATACCAATGGTCCTGAGCGCTTATATGACGGAAGAGAAGCCTTTACGACACTTCGAATTGCTAATTTCGGTTCATTATACCAGGCTATCATGGGCATTGATCAACGCTTCCTGAATGGCGATTCGGTTGAAATCGGAGGGAATAATCGCAAGCGTGCCACTTATGAACTGCATGGCGCTCGGTTCTCAGCAGTAGAGTATGAAAATAGTGTATCCATTTCACTCACAATTACTCATGATAAATCTCCTCTACATATGCTTAACATCAATTTTCGAGTAGTGGATAGCAACAAAGCACCAGGTAGTCGCTATTTAATCGGCATGGAGGACCATTGGGATCGCAATACAGATGTATTTACTGAAGAAAATGCTTCACTCACACCGAAAAAACGACGCATGCTTCAGGTTCACCAAGATAGGGCTAATGGACAAGTAACGCCTTACATTAAGACGATAGCACAACAAGGAAATCTTCCGAATACTTCGTTTGTTCATCCGGATGTGTCCCCATTCGAATACGTGCAGGATGTTCGAAATAAGTACAAGGCACTTGCCTACATTCAAGAGCAAACCATTATAGAAATTGCAATGGAAAAAGCTCTTCAAATTGTGAATCAGCAATCGAATCAGCGGTCTCAGCATCAATCTTTTGGCTTTGGATCCCAAACATTCGGCTCTCAGCCTCCTGCTTTTAGCGCTCAGCATCCTTTTGCAGCTCAACCACTCTTTGGTCAGCAGTCGTCTTCGCAAGCGCCACAGGCTCAACCACAAGGCTCTGCATCCCCAAATAGCTTTCAGGCGCAGTCTATGCAGTGGGGTGCTCCGGTTGATTCTGCAGGAAAGCAAATTTTCTAACTAGACATTGCAACTCAGGGTTCCGATGATTATTTAAAATCGGGCCTTGCATGCAGTGCCTAATTGTTTAAAATAGTATTGAACAATGGGTTAACGTGATATAATGTAGGATAGAAGGGAGGTTTCCTCTTGATACAAGTGCGCAGCCAATACGATAACGTATATATTAAAATATTGGATAACATAGATACATTCGAATATACTTTGTCCAGAGTTCGATCTTTGCCTGGACGTGCGTTCAACATGGAAACTGGCGAGTGGATGATCTCCCGTGACAATGTTGGTGCTCTTTTGTTTAATTTTAACAATCAGATTATCTGGATGACCCCGCTTAACGAAATCGTTGCTGGATTAGACATCTATGACGAGATTGTACAGAAGCACTTACAATGGGAATCCGAAACAGAGTTCAAGAAATTTAAGCTGTTGCTATATCCATATCAAAAAGTGGGTGCAAACTTTCTTCTTGATCGAGGATCCGCTGCCGTTTTTGATGGTTGCGGTCTTGGCAAGACTCCGCAATTGATCGGCGCTTTTGAGAAAATTTTTGAACGTGGTGGCAAGCGCGGACTGATCGTCACACTTAATTCTCTTAAGAGGCAATGGGCTAAGGAAATTGAGAAGTTTACGGGTAAGCCAGCTATTCCAGTAACAGGCACATCCAAGCAGAGAGAGAAGCTCATACGTGGCTTCGCTTCACATAAGAAGACACAATATTTGGTGATCAACTATGAAATCCTGCGGGATGAAAAACTTCGCAAACTTATTACTAGTATTCCTTTTGATGCCGTTGGATTAGATGAGGCTCAAAAAATAAAGAATGGTGTAACAGATACCTTTTTGGATCTCAAGCCAAGCCAGATAGCTTCCGCCACTTATGAGCTAAAATATATTCCTCATCGGTTTATTGCTACTGCTACACCTATGCAGGGTAAAGCAGAAGAGGTGTGGAGTCTGTTCTACTTCGTTAATGAACATATACTCGGTGATTGGTATGCTTTTCGTGAAAGATACTGCGAGTATAGCAAGCGATATGGGATTACAGGCTACAAAGAGCTTGGAGAACTTTATTATCGCATTGCGCCTTACTTTATACGGAGAACGAAAGAGAACCCAGAAGTACAACAGCAATTGCCTAAAGTTACAGATGATCCAATCTTCCTTGATATGACCGATAAGCAAGCACAACTTCATGATTATCTTCTGGATAAGTACATGGAAGTTAAAGAGACAGCTAAGAAGATTTCCTCTAGCCCGGATCAGTATCATTTTATCGCCGGCAAAAGCATGTCTAAAGAGGAGGCGAAGGAATATTACGATGCATTAGCTCAAGGCTATCAAATATTTATGCTGAGTGCTTGTGATTCTCCGCAGCTTCTTACAATGTCCGATTCATCCATGGCGCAAGGCATACTGAAGGATATCTCTTTGTCCGAGAAAGACCTTAAATCACCAAAGGTGGATCATATTGTTCAGTTCTATGAGCAAATGCTTTATGATGAGCCAAAGTCTAAGGTTGTTATATTCACTCAGTTTGCTCGTATGGCTGAGCTTATTCATAGCAAGCTCAAGCAATCGGTGGTATTCCATGGAAAGATGAATGACAACGCGAAGGAATTTGCTAAAGAGCAATTCGTTAATAATCCGAACATTAAGGCCATTGTGTGTACCGATGCTGGAAGCACTGGACTGAATTTGCAGGTTGCCAACTATATGATTCATGCTGACTTGCCTTGGGATCCTACTTTAGTTGAGCAGCGGAATGGCCGCATTGATCGCACAGGCAATAAGTTTAGCAACATCAACATCTATTATTTGATCATGAATAACGGATACGACGAGCATCTGCTGAATATTCTCGAGCGTAAATCATCGATGGCCAATACAGTTATTGATGGCGGCAAGTCAACCGCCTCATCAAAGAACATAAGCAAGCTTGCAATGGAAAACATGATCAAGGAAAGAAAAAAATCTTCTCAGGGTCTTGTAACTGTTGGAGGTTAGGAGGAATCTTTATGAAAGGAATGCCGGTTGTTGTAAAGAAGGTCCCATATTTATATGGGCCTGAAAAAGAGAAGGTTTACTTCGCTCACCAATTGATTCACTTAGAAGCAATGGGCAGGTCAGATTATTGGGGTGAAGAATTTATTCCTGATGGAAACTATAGCTTTAAGGTCGAGCCCGATACTTTTTATAACTTGTATAATTACACCGGTCGTCTTGATCATAAGCGGGTTCACTACTATGATAAGCGCCAGAAGCGTAGAGTCTGGCGCTCTCTTTATGACCTGCATCTACAGTTTAATCAGCATGGCCAAGTGCATGTGCTTTGCAAAACAAGTGGTGTTACTAAGCAGCAGGCTAGAAAGATAATTGTCCGTGAAGTTATTAAATTTGAGAAGACTAGCTATGTTCGCAAACATATATGGCCAAAGGTTATCCATAAGCACCGATTAACTCATATATTTAAGAATTTTGGGGATCGAGGTCATTTATGGGTCTCATCTACCTGGGGAGAACCTATTGATACCATATGTGAAAAAAGGTTCGGGCGGATTACAAAATCGCCTCTTGGCATCGGCAAATTCTATACATATAAGCCGAAGTTCAAAGTAAATTTTAGTTCTTGGATAAATTCCAGCTCAAGTGATTTGAAAGGTGAGTATCAGAACCCAGACATTTCTTATATTAATTACAGTGGAGGATCATATTCGAGATCAAGTTGTCATGACAATGATTTGCTTTTAGAAATTGAAGCCCAGCTTGATCTTAATAACTTGATGAAGAAGTACCACGATCAGCAACGATACGAATCTATATTCAACACATAAAAATTATCTCTTTTGAAATTAATGTTTATTGGGGTGAACATTCATGGAATTAATGACAGCCTATCATTATCGAGACCCCGGTGAGTTTCAGGCTTCAATCAATTTGCAGAAGGCTAAAAATGGGGATTTCATTGGCTTCTGGACTACAGAAAAGGGGTTAGTTATTCGGCCTGCCAATATGACAGATAGTCATCTTTTAAATTGTATTCGCCTAACTGAAAGAAGAGTGCAGGATATTGATCTTCGCGAGCTTGCTTCTCAAATTATGAGTAAAAAATACAGGCGCAATAAAGCTAAAAATATAAGGATGGATGTTATTGCTGAATATCTTCGCAAATCCAAAACTTATTTATTGATGATTGAAGAAGCAAAAAACAGGGGGTTGAT
This sequence comes from Paenibacillus sp. TCA20, assembly GCF_000732325.1. Classification (GTDB taxonomy): domain Bacteria; phylum Bacillota; class Bacilli; order Paenibacillales; family Paenibacillaceae; genus Paenibacillus; species Paenibacillus urinalis. The sequence goes on along the minus strand of NZ_BBIW01000010.1, from coordinate 43,103 downwards.
CTAATGCCTAAAGAACAATTTTTTAATTATAGTAGTGTACTAGAAATCGCATTATCTACTCAGTCAATTAATAGCAATAATATCCAGTATCAAGAAGAAGAATTGAAAGTTGCAAATGTCATTTTTAATAACAACTCAGTATCTGATGAGCAGCTTGATAACATTAGCTTTGAAGGCATTAAACGACTATTCGAAGAGATTAATTATACTGCCACCCTTGAAGATGGGGAGGAGTATACTCCCAATATGCTGAGAGACAGTATTTATCAACATGTATATATGCGCGAATTTATATTTGAGCTAAAAAAGATGCAGCGAGTTCGACAACCAGTAAAATTTTTTTAATAGAGGTGTGATCCATGCACGAAGTTACCCCTTTGTTCGGAGCTGAAGAACGTGATTATTGGCTTAATCAATTAGATATTCTTGCACTCTTGAAAATTCGAAGGATTAATAATTTTGAAACTTCATCGGAATTTAATAACTTAACAACTCAGCCTGGTGATGGATTAGTTCAAACATTATTTCGCCTAACTCTTCACGATCTTATATTTCCCTACGGAGCAGTATTTGGCTATTCCGATGATGATCATGAAGATACAATTGCGAGAATCGAGTTTTATTTTCGTGAAGATTTAACAGAAACAGAATTAAAAATACTAGCTCCCATCAAAAAGAAGTTTGAAGATATTCTTGATGATATTTCAGGTTTTGATTTTGATGCCTCGTGGGAAATCGAACAAGAAGATATATTGCATATTAAATATTATTATTTTGTTGGTGTGGGGTTGGGTGCTATAAATTTTATGAACTTACTTAAAGAAATAAAGCCATATTTAACAGAAGGAGGCAATGGAAATGTCAGTCAAGATCGAGCTTCATCCTGAAAAGATGCCGCTTTTAATTATTGAAGATAATGGAGTTAAAACGACGAAATATGTTTATGCGGATCAAATTATTGATATGCTTCAATCATCAACAGGAGGGAAAGAATTTACATCTGATAGAGTGGTTCTTACTTCTCCTGCGCTTCCACAAAACACAGCCAAATATGCTCAATCTGAAAAAGGAACAAACTATTTATTTATTACAGTAGAAGAAACTACCCATGATGTTAAATATCATGATTTTAGTTTCGAATCGATACCATATCCAAAAATGGTTTTTGCTTTTGCTGTTGCTGGTAAAACACTCATATCGGCATATGTTGCAGCTTATAAAGACTTAAGCCTTAGAGACACGTCTGAGCTATACCGATTCCCTTATTCTAATGTTTACGATAGTGGAAAGCTCTGCTACTGGACTAATGAGTTGGTTCATGATCTTGTGCAGTTGCAGACATTCCCTTATCAATGGCGTGAAGTGCCTAATAATGATCATATTTATTTTTCCGGAGAAACCAACAAAATTAAAGACACCTTGTATAATGTCTTTGACATGTTTAAAAACAAGCCATTTGATTACGATATCCTAACACCAATGAATACGACATTTGGTGATTGGTCTAGATTATTTATTAATAACAACTAGGAGGAATTATCATGGATTTTATTCAAGAGCAAGAAAACAATGAGGAATTAGAAAAACAAAAGCAGCTCGATTATATGATGAAATCAGTGGAGCCAGAAGAACCAGAAGACGAGGCAGAAAGCAAAGACGCTAATGTTGAGTATGATCTCTTTGGTGAGCCTATTGCTGCAGCAACTCCAAAATCAAAATCTTCAAAGCCTAAAGTCAATGCTACAAAGCCATCACCGACTGATCCTGTCAAATATGATACGAATTGGGTATGTCTCGTTTACGATAAGCGCATTCCCGTTCCAGAAGACGGATTAACATTGGAAAAAGTGCGACAGTACTTGGAAATGGAGTATCCTCAATTTTCTAAAGACCGCACTGAAATGATGATTGATAAGGAGCAGAAATATATCATTCCAAATGTAACCAAAGCACCGAAAAAGGGGTGATTATATTATGATCAAGGAAATCAATGTAGCTGATTCTTTATCAGGATTTTCTATTGTTCAGATTGGCGTCGGAGGTAATGGAGGATATTTAACCCAGCGTCTTTCAAAAATGCTTAAATCTTTCCTGCAGACGAATCCAGTTTTTCGCTTTACTTATACGCTTATTGATGGGGATCGATTTGAAGAGAAGAATCTCCTGCGGCAACCATGCATCGAAGAAGATATTGGTTTTGTAAAGTCTCAAGTGTTAGCTGATCGTTATGGGAATGTTTATGACTTTCCGATTCATTATAAGGATGAGTACATTGAATCTATTCAAAGTATTGAAGAAGCATTTAGCATTGGGGGTCATCGGGTAAAGATTCTTATCGGCTGTGTTGATAATCATGCAACACGCAAGATCATGCATGAATACTTTCATAGCTGCACAGGCGATATTATCTACATTGATAGTGGAATTGATCCTTACGATGAAGATGATCCAGCTTCAGGATATTCTGGACAGATTGTTTGCGGTCTTAAATTAAGCGGAAAAGTAGTGCTACAGCCGGTTGGAGATCTATATGAAGATATCTTAACAGATACGGAATCAAAGCTCCCTACAGAGTCCTGCGGGGATATTGTGGCTAATCAACCGCAGCGCATGATGACAAATGAAATGGCAGCTCTCGTTATGGCTGGCTATCTAAATAACATATTAGGCTCACGCACTCTTATCAGTCATGTAACAAATTTCAACGCAAGACTATTATCAACACGCTCTGAATATATTACTGCAGGACAATTCGCTTTAGCAGAAAATGTCCGTTTAGTTACAGCATAATACACAATAAAAGCCGGTGGCTCTCATTTTGAGGGCTGCCGGCTTTTTTATTTCTCAATTCTTATAACAACGGAGGTTAGTTCATTGAAGACTTTTTTCGAAGTGATGCAGATTGTCATTTTCCTTTGGTTAAGCTATTGGTTTGTCATTGGTCTATTCGGCTTCGGCAAAGCAAAGAAGTTAGCGAATCATGCGCCTGAAAACCGATTTTTGCTTCTAATTCCTGCGAATAACGAGGCGGCTGTCATATCTGACATCTTGGAAAATCTTAAGCAAATAGACTATCCTGATCATCTATATGATATCTGCTTAATTGCTGACAACTGTCAAGACAACACAGCAGAGATAGGTAGATCCAAGGATGTAATGGTCCTTGAGCATTTTTATCTCCCAGGGGAGAAAAAAGGAAAGCCCTATGCTATTCGTTATGCGATTGAAACAGTCGATCTGAATCAGTATGATGCAATCTGTGTATTTGATGCAGACAATCTTGTTTCGAGAAATTATCTTGAACAAATGAACAATCACCTTTGTGCTGGAGAGAAAATCGTTCAATGCTACATAGACACGAAAAATCCTACAGACAACTTTGTAACGATCGCATTCGATACAAGCTTTCGTGTAATGAACAGATCATGGCAATTGGCCAAATCACGTCTTGGACTCAGTAACGTGATCGGCGGCACTGGATTCTGTGTAGAGATGAACGTATTTCGTGAAGTAGGCTGGACAGCTAAGAGCTTGACTGAAGACCTAGAATTTACAATGCAGGCTCTCCTTAGAGGCGTGAAAACAACGTGGTGCCACCATGCTAAAGTATACGACGAGAAGCCTACTGGCTTTAAAGACAGCTGTATTCAGCGTCTTCGCTGGTCGAGAGGGCATTGGGATGTATGCTTTAAATATACTGCCCCCCTGCTTAAAAGAGCATTCATAAAGGGAGACCTATCTGCATTTGACAGCGTTCTTTATCTGCTTAATCCAGGAAGAATTGCTGCCGCTTTTATCATGTCTTCATTTTTCTATATAGCTTTGGTTTTTGGCCACACTTTATACGATACGATTATTCCTATGTGGGTTTACACATTTATGCTTCTTTCTAATTTTATGTATATCCATATCTCATTAAAGGATGCAAAACATAAGGTGAATACCTTTAAGGCTTACTTCTATTTAAACCTAATTAGCCTATCTAATATTCCGCTTTATTTTTGGTCATTCTTGACTTTTTCTAAGAAAGTTTGGGTGACAACAAAACACACAAAGTCCTCAAGCCTTCAGCAAGTGGAGGATCTTGTTTAAATCTGTAATATTAATTCGTATAACAGAGCATTTTTGACCTATTCTAATATCACAACCTAATATCTCCAAGATTATCGCCTATATTGTAACGCATTACATTATATGTAGTACTTTTATTTTGTAATGCATTGCAAAACATGGGGTATAATGCTATGATATCTTACGACAACCGAACAAAGCGAGGTGGAAACAGAATGAAACATCGTAATTTTTATACGATGGGCGTCATTAATGTCCTACTTGCTGCCGCACTTGTTACTAGCGTTCAAAGAGCGGATAGTAGCTTGCAAGAAAAGAGAAACACGATACATGACTTAAACCAGACTGTAGCTAACCAGAAGCTTCTGATCGACACTCAGCAGGAGGTGCTGAACGATCAGGAAATTTTGAAAAAGCAGAACAATGAATTGGCCTATCAGCTCAATACCGTTAAGGAAAAAAGAGCAGAAGAAAATGAGCAGTTCAAGGAGCAGCTGGAAGTGCAAAATCGTTTGTTCACTCAGAAAATTGAGAAGCTTTCGAGCGAAAAAGAACAAGCAAAGCAAAGTGCTAATTCCCAGACCAGGCAACTGAATTGGGATGAAGGCACCGGTTCGTCTTACATTGCCACGTACTATGATGCAAACGAGGCATCTACAGGTAAGGGACCCGGCCATCCGGCTTATGGAGTGACATTCTCCGGTCGGAAAGTAGAGGCTGGTGTTACGATTGCAGTAGACCCGAGATTGATCCCAATTGGATCGTGGGTCGAAGTCATGTATCCAGACGGCAGAGTAGAGAAGCGGCGCGCTGACGATACTGGTGGGGCTATTAAAGGCCACAAAATTGATATCTATGTGCCCGATGCTTCTGACCGTACTAGATACGGAAAGCACGAAGTCAAGGTGAGGATTATCTCTACACCAGAGAAATTATAATCACTGCAAATTATGAGGAGAGGGCGATCTGCCCGAGGAGGAACTAACATGCCTATAGATGGACAGGGTGATTTGTTTGACAATCTTATACCTGCATCAAGAGAAGAGAAACCTTTCGTATCTCTTAGAAGAGAAGATCTGCTTCAATCTTCTTATGTAATCAGCAATGTATTACTCAACGTTCTCATTAAACGAGGAATCATTCGCGAAGATGAATTGAATGATCTGCTTGACGAAGCATGGAAAACATACAACGAGCAGGTGAGATTGCATGGCAACAATTAATAAGATACAGTCTGTGGTTACGCATTTTTCTGAACAATTAAAAGACGGTGAGTACCTCAGTGAAGTTAAGATTGCTGGCAAAATTACTTCTGTCAGTTTGACGCCTTTATTACCTATTTTCGATAATGAATCTTCGATTCGATCATTTGTTATTGACGACTACATAGGTGAGATCCGAGTGATTATCGCTGATGATGTATATCAGAATTTCAAAGATATCATCGAAGTTGGCAGCTACCTGTGTATTGACGGAATTTTAAACGTAATCGATAAGCTGCCTAAAAAAGAGTTTTCAGTTGTTGCCTATGATATGGAGCTACTGGTATGAGAAATGTGTTTGTTTTGCCAGACGGCACCGAACAGCACTTCATGTATCCTGTTGAACGAGATATAGAAATTGGTGATCGCTTCGCTGCACATTTTAGCGATAATTCAGATCACATACTTACTTTAACTTCTATTGTTCATGAGGAAAAACGTATTCTCTACAAGCTTTCGTATTAGGTCGCTAACGCTCCATAGGCTTTTTGAAATTATAAATTAAATTACTCTTGAGGAGGACTTTCACATGTCTAACTATCAAAATAATGGTCAAGGTCAACAAGGAAATAACAATCAGGGGAACAGCATGCCTTCCCACGCAGAAATCGAGCTCATCGTTAATTTGGCTACTGTAAAGGATCCAAACAATCAAAACGGCGATCGCGTACATGCTTATGCAAGAGCTGTTGGAGATTCTAAAGTTGCTAATGCAAGTGTAGCTGTTAATCACCAAGGTCAATCTGAACCGGATTATTGGAATCTTGAAGTTTGGGCGAACGGCGACCGTGACGGTAACTTTAAATTTCTGATGGAACACTGCTATAAGGGTCGCCAACTCTTCATCAAAGGTATTCCAATGCTGAAGAAAAACACAGATGGCCGTATGTTTCCGACCATCAAAGTTAGCAAAATCCAAGGTCTGGGTTCTAGCAATAACAATCAATCTGGTAATGGATCTAATCAACAACAAGGCGGCTTTGGTCAACAACAGCAACAAGGCGGAGGATTCCAGCAACAGGGTTATCAGCAACAGCCGCAACAAGGGTTTGGCCAGCAACAAGCTGGAGGCTTCCAACAGCAACAGCCTCAGCAAGGTGGGTTCCAACAGCAACCGCAACAGCCTCAACAAGGCGCTCCTGCTTGGGGTAATCAACAAGGATTTAACCAGCAACAAAATGGATTTGGTCAGCAACAACCTGCAGGATTTGGCGCCCCACAACAAGGAGGCATGCCTCAAAACCAGCCGCCACAAGGTAATTTCCAACCACCATTCGGCGCACCGCAACGCTAATCCTTTTAAGCAGGTGATGCATTATGTCTCAGCATAAACCTGCAGAAGCCATTTCACGCTTCCTGCACGGCATCTTCTCATTCTATCGGGATAAGGGGATGAACGTGCAGGGAGCGAAAGGGCGCATGTATGAAGAATCTTTAACCAAGATTCACAACATGATCAAAGATGATAAGGATATTCCGGATCATGCCCAGGTGATTTCTGCACAGTTCTTTTCCAGAACGCTTCAGGCCCGAGGCCGAGCGTTAACAACAGAATTAGAGTCAGCCGTAGCGGCTGGAGACGAACATTTGATTGCAACACTCCGCGCCGCTATTGGCGACCTGCACAAGATAAAAGTAGGGGTTGATGATTTTATCGTCAACTATAAAGGAGTGTACAATCATGGCAGCAACAACGAAGGCTAAAAAAAACGATGAGAAAGAATCGGCTAAGCCTAAAAATCCGGTTATGATGGATAATAAAGCAATCCAAGCCGATTTTAATAAGCGCTTTGGCGAAGGCACTTTCTTTACACTTGAAGGAAATGAGCGCACTCAAGTTACTCCTATTCCTTCTGGTATACCGGCATTCGATTTTGCAACAGGCATTGGAGGGGTTCCTTCTGGTCGTATAATCGAGATTTACGGTCCAGAGTCATCCGGTAAAACAAGTTTGTGCTTAATGCTTGCAGGAAAATTTCAGGAGTTAGCAAAGCTTCCAGGACCCTTCTTCGGAAAGAAGGTAGGGTTTATAGATGCTGAACATGCTTTAGACCCTTATCATGTCTCTAACTTGGGCGTAGACACTTCGGCAAATGGGATGTTGATCAACCAACCAGAGACAGGGGAAGGAGCCTTTGATCTAATGGAGGCTATGTGCTTATCTGAGCAGTTCGGTCTTGTAATAGTCGATTCAGCAGCAGCGTTGGTGCCTCTTGCAGAAGTTGAAAATGATATGGAGTATAATCCGATCGGACTTCAAGCTCGAATGTTAGGAAAAGGGCTGCGTAAATTGAAAGGTCCTGCTCAAAAAACGGGAACTACTTTTATTTTTATTAATCAACTTCGTCAAAAGCCAGGCTTAAAAGGAGCAGTAGTAAATACAACTCCTGGCGGTCTTGCTCTTAGATTTTATGCATCAATGCGTATCGAAGTAAAAGCTACAAAGATCGAAAAAGGCGGATCTGAGGTTGGCCTGGCAACTACTCTTCATTTCAAGAAGAATAAGGTCGCCGTTCCGTTTACAACCGCTGAGTATGATTACTATTGGGTCGGTGGCGTTGATCGTGTGAAGAATATTATGGATGTCGCTTGTGATTTAGATATCATTCATCGTAAAGGAGCTTATTATTTTTATGGTGCCGACCCTGATGATTCAAAGAATCCTTTCACAGATGGATCTGGTAATGAACTCAAGTGGCAAGGGAAAGAGCAATTGCTTCAAGCTTTAAGAGTTAGCCCAGCACTGTATGAATATACAAATAATCTTGTTCTTGGAAATATTCCAAGCGATACTGTTTTTGTAGATGAATCTGATTCAGATGAGGAGCCCGATGATTTGGAAGGCGCAACTGAAGAAGAAGTATTACTCTAAATAAGGAGTGGTTGATATGGCAGCGGCCGAAAAACCAGTTTACTATAATGAATTGCTTAATGATATGCCGCAGGAGTGTATGCTGCAACAATCTCATGACATGTTGCGTCAAGATATACAAAACTGCAGATTATGTCCGTTTGCTAAACTTACCAAGCCGCTGCCTCTCAACAATTTTGATGCTTCAATTATGATCGTCGGGGAGACTCCCGACGATGTTTTGTATGATGGCAAGCGAGGCGGAAAACTTGGTAAATTATTGGTTGAAATGGGTATTGATCTTAAAGACGTCTATTTAACTTCCCTTACAAAATGCTCAGAGTCCCAAGACTCCGCCAAATGTGCCCATCATCTTACCGGTGAGATTTTAACAGTTCGCCCCTCTATTATAGTTTGTTTAGGATACAAGATTTCTAGTACAATTATGCAACAACCTCAGTTTGGTCAGTATGTTCAGATAGCGCCATATACACATGCATTAGCAACATATTCATTTGCTGATGCAGAAGAGGCGATTGTTTTAGACACGCTTCGGGGGCAGTTTAACTATATTTTAAATGTTTTACAGGGGATGAGGACAGCATGAGCAAGGACTACACTATCAACGAAGCAGCCAAGATCCTTGGCGTTCATAAGGATACGATCAAGTACTGGGAGGAAAGAAATCTAATTCCCAGAGCTAGACGTTCTATTAAAAACAGTCCACGCCATAGTTATCGCATCTACAATGTGGATGAGATCAGGGCTATCGCTAAAATACGAGGCATTTACGATGTTGAATTGGACGCCGCGATACACAACTTTCATATTTGGGAAAGAAAGTAAGCCTCGTTATAAATTTTTCATGGAATTTCCAATATTTCGTTGACACTATACGACAAAGTATTTATAATCAAAAAAGTAATCGATAATCGCAGGAAACAAGAGGATTCTTGCGGGATCGAGCAGAAGCGTGGTTTTAGCAATGGAAATAAGACAGCTAGAGAAGAATCTTGCTATGGAATCCGCCAGAATCGGAAAGAAAGTCATTGGGCGGGGTCCTACAGAATGCAGAGTTCGCATTATAGATTCCATGATTGTAATTCGTTGCAGGCTAGAAATGACGCAGTTAGAAAAGCTAATGTACAAGCATCTTGAAATATCAAATGTAACGCATGCCATGATTGAAGACTATAAAAAAATTCTTCTCCCTATGATTAGCGTCACACTTGCTTCGATTCACTCAGATCTTGAAGTTACAGACTCTTATCTGAAACTTAATACAGAAGGCGGATTCTCTGTTTTTATTTTGAATATGAATATGGACATTGAAAAATTAATAGCACAAGAAAGAGTGACCGGCTCTAAGTCGGTCACTCGAACTTAAGATAGCAATTAACTGAAAATAAATGTTCAGTTGAGGCTGGTCAGTTTACTCCTTTCTTTCGGGATACTGTCCAGCCTTTTTTTAACCTTGCTTTTTCCTTTGTATCGCGCAAAATCCCTAGGTATACAGAGTAAAATGCCTCTTTCGCGAGATAGCCGTTGCAAAAATGTAACGCATTATATCTTTTCACTTTGTAACGTGTTATACTTTATCGTAACAAGTGAAATTGTATTGCGTTGCTTTGTGCCAAAAGGCGATGCAAAATTGCGAGGAGGATGAAGTCGTGTCTGAAAATTATCTGGAAAGTCGCCTGACGAAGAATGAAATGTTAGTTTATGAGTATATAAAGCTTAAAACAGAAGAACAGGGATCCGTACAAGAATCTATGATTCAAATGGCTGAAAGCATTAGCGAAATGTTTAAGGATCGCATCTCTGTCCGAAAAGTTCATTCCGTGGGCGGCGCAAGTTCCAAAAGCAAAAAAGGTTCTGCCATTAGCACCGCAACGATTTCACGCGCGGTTAATCGTTTGAAAGCTGAAGGCATAATTGATATTAGACAGTCGCCTGATAGCACGACACCACACGAGTATGTCTTCTTAGGCTTGCCTAATGAAGAAGAACAAGTGTCTGAAATACTCAATCTGGCTGACAAATTGAACAGTCATTTACAGCGGTTTGAAAAGCTTCTAGTGAATCGTGATAAGGAGATTCATCAGTTGAAAACGGAGAAGAAGCAGCTGTATGTTCAGCTCGATGCAAAGAATGAGGAGATCCGCGCTTTGAACGAATCATTAGCTTCGCTGCAGAATGAGTTGAAACAAATCAACACAGATGGAGTGAATCCGTTTAATGACGGTCAATTCGTAGGAATCACGGACATTGGTGATGGCGTTCGAGCCTATCTCGTAAAGACACACTAAGTTCGAGGGGGAACACGTCCACATGCTTAATCTTTTGACCAAATCAAATCGCACATCCGATACTTTTGCAAGATGGGTTGCAAGTGCCGTTATGAGCGGAAAAAGCAGCACGATTGAGAATTTTAAGGAGCAATTAATGGTTCAATTTTCAAGCAATCCATCCTTTAGCGGTTTAGTGAAGGAGCGGATTGAGGATGAATTTTGCGATAACCTTTCTATGATGCTGGATAATTATGAGAGACCTTGTTTGGATGAATCATATTACCGCATCGCTATGGTCAAAGGTAAGTTATTACATGTTGAAGTGGACTGCGAATTTTGTTGCAGAGTTGGAGTGACTTCGCATCAATTCCTTGGCAGGGAGCTTTCAAAAGAGTTTATGCCTTTAGATAACCTGGAACATGTGCGGGATTGCTATTTCCGCGCATGGAACGGGGAAACAGTAGACTTTATCAGTCGCGGCAACACGGGAGAGTCTTATACAGTTAAGCTGAGCCCGGTCTATGATGATAATGGTGCTCTTTGCTTTGTCGAAGCTATTTGCCGTTTCACGAACCCGATCCCTATTGATCAGAGTGTTCGTGATGAAATGGGAGAGTTTCAGCCTACTCAATATGTATTATGGTAATGTAGTTAGGAGTGATTACATTTGGCTATTATCGACATCATATTGCGTGAAAATTTCATGGCATGGAATCGTTTAACCTTTGAGTATGAACAGGAAACAAAAAACTTAAGGGTACCGTCTGAAAATACAGCAGAGACACTGCTTGATTTTAACGTCAGACTGGATGAACTTAACACAAGAGCGGTCTATGACTTCGGCAGAATCCGTAAATTAAAAGATATTATGGATAGTCTGCTCGAAAGTGTTTTGAAAGATTTGTATGCCGGTCCGAATGACGCTGCAAGGAAAGCTGGCGGAATCCAACATGCCAGGGCGTTTCCAGTAACTGGATATCCTTTTGAAGCCGTAAATCTTTATGAGCTTCAAGACAATATCTTAAGCAATTATTACTCAATGCAATCTACAGTTAGAGCTCTTGAAGGCAAGATGGGCGCAAAGATTACAAACAATGCGCTGCTTAAAAATGAACTGGCCTCAGCAATGTAGACTCGAAAAGAAAGCGGTCTGGTCCTCCAGTCCGCTATTTTGATATATGCAAGGAGGAGCAATATGTCTGAATGTGAGCACGCCTCTGAGTGTGAAAACGTGGACAAGTCCTGCCGCCGATGTTTCAACTACAACATGTTTCGTCCTAAGAAAGAAGTACGGCGGCTTGGGCAGCGCTCCGGTGCCAAAAAGAGCGATAAAGAAGGAATGGCATTTGAAGAGCGCGGTACGAAGAAATACAACCAGGCGATAAGACAAGCAAAAGACGTAGCGCGTCGTCAGTTCGCATCAGGCGCTCTGTATCACTCTCTAGGAGACATGATTACCGAAGAGGATCTTACAGCTGCTCTGGCCGAATTTAAAGAGCGTGGAACGCTAAGCAAGTCCGGAGAGAAGCAAATTACGATCAAGAAAGAGTGGCTTGATAAGCTGGAAGAAGAAGCGCGACTAATGAATCGTGACTTCTACTTCCTTCCGTTCACATTCAAAGGTCAAAATACCGATTATGTCGTTATGACATATGATCGTATGCTTGCATATATTCAGACGATTCAAATACTGAATCAGAATTTGCGTCATCTTCAGGATCAACTTAATGCAGCGCAGGCCGACTAACGCCGGCGGGGGCTTTTTGATAGTCTTTTTTAATTACATCATAAAATCAAAACACAGGAAGGATGTTAATAATGAATACACTATTAGATTCAGCTTATATGTTTGAGCATGATGATATCATGAATGCAGTCGATGAAATGCTGGAAGCCGCTAAAGAGAACGGCGGGGTTACTCGTGAACTGAACGACATGGATATTCGTCGCATGATCATTCGTCGAAAATACTTGCTCCAGGAAAAAGAAAAGACTAAGCAAATGGCAGATATAGTAGCATCTGAATGGAAACAAAGAATCAATCGTAAAGATGAACAGATCGAACAGATCAATCAAACGATTGAGAGTTATGTCAAAAATCGAGGCGAGAGTCTTGCTCTTGATGTGGCCACCGTTGGGACGCGCACCGTTAAGCACAAGATCGAGATTGCTGATATTGATGAGCTTACTCAAATGCTTGAAAAGCAAAACATGAAGGAGCAGTTCTTAAAAGCTCCTGTTCTGGATGAAACAGCTATTAAAAATTACTTCATAAAGACGCTCGATGAGGCAATTGAAAAGCTAGAAGAAGATCGTAAGAAAAAGTTAGACGATCTGGATCAGCAATATTCAGACGAAACAAAGGATATTAAGAAGGCTGCTGACAAGAAGCCGATCCAATCTAAGTATGCCGATCTGAAGAAAGAAGTAAGAAATCAGCATGATGCGAAAGTTGCCGAAACGATTAAGCAATTTCAAGAATGGATTCCAGGCTGCGTAAACTATGTGCCTGCAGATAAATCCTTATATGTAAAAATGAATTAGTGTTGTGGCGCTGCCTTACGGTGGCGCCTTTTTTAATGCATTAGCGTATCAGAAGACGCATGATCATAAATTCGTGCTTCTTCTAATGCAATAATTCATTTTTCTTTGAAATACTGCAGATTTTTCTTGTTTTTCCCTATGTTATAGTTTATATTGAATGTAACGCATTACAATTGTAGGAGTGAGGTAATGATTAACTCAAGTTACATACGCCATTTGGCAGGCGTTCATGAGGTAGATATGAAACGTCAAGAAATGCGTTTTATTGGTGTGACCAAAGATGCAACTACAGCAGGTCCAGGAAAGCGCTTGGAACTGTTTTTAAAAGGATGTATACGAGGAATAGTTAACCCTTGCGAAGGCTGCTTCAATCCAGCTACATGGGAATTTGGAGGGCTAAGGAGAGATATGAAAGTCGATGAAGTGGTATACATGCTTGAGCGAGATGCATGGAATCTACAGATTACTTTCTGCGGGGGAGAGCCACTTCTACAAACACGGAATCTTATTAAAGTCTGCACCGAATTAAAACGCAGGAATCCTAGATTTCATATTGTGGTTTACACTGCTTATGTTCTCGAAAATTTGCTCAAAAACGGCATCACTTATCGTATCCGAAATGTAGATGAAGAACCTGTTAAAGAAACGCTTCTTGCCTATAGTGAAGATTGGAACGATGAGCAAGACCGTTTTACTATAGCTACGCCTGATCAAATCAAAGAATTAATGTCTGTAATTGATCTGCTTGTTGATGGAGATTACCAAGCTAAGCATCGTATTCCTACTGAGAAGTATATGAACGAGGGTATGTTTGTTGGCTCTAGTAATCAGCGCGTATTTGATACGCAAGCGACTCTGAAAGAAAACTCTTTTATCTTTCTGCATGCAGACGAATGGATGGAAGAGCACCTTCGCCTGAAACATTGCAAATGCTGCGGTCATGGGCTCGAAGATCAACGAAGAACATTCTGTGATTCAACATGCTCAAAATTATATCGCAAGCGTGATAAGGCAATGGCCAAAATGGGCGGTGCTTAATGGGTGATGATCTCGACTTATCCGAATTACTTGTGACACTAAGTGATGGCAATCGTTCTGTTGATATTACTCCGGGTCTTGAAGCGCATGCTGAGGCAGTGTCGCGATCTGATCCGAATAGCGCGTTTAAGGCGCTTCAATCGATCGCATTAAATAATACCGAGCTTGCAGAGAATCTGCCTGCAGCATTTCGTATTCCAAGCGATCAGCTGTTAATGAGTTATGCTGTAGAGCTATCTGGACTTTTATCAATTCAACAACATTACAAAGAAATATTGGAGGTACTTCACATGCCAATTCCGAATCCTCATAATCCGAATGAAATGGATTACATTGACTATTCGATTGTTAACAAGACTGTTATGAACCCTGACTATTTATTCTCTTGCGAAACAATGAGGCTCCAGAAGATGGATCTTTCTCTGGAAATTGAGCCTAATGATGAAGAGAATATTTATTTTGTGGCTAAGCTTTCTGATACTAAAATCAAAGCGAAAACTTCTAGAGAGCAGTTTGAGCAACTAATGTCTGATCTGGCGCATAAAACTGAGAACAAGAACAAACGTATCGAGCAAACAGACTTATTCCGAAACACCCTCGGTGAGGCGATTGATCTTCATATTGAGGGCCAAAAGCAAGTTGGCAATCTGTATTTCAAGATTGGCAATAAAGCATTCGTTGGAGGACTAGGCATTATTTGGGACAGAGAAAAGAACGAAGATATCGGTATTTTTGAGTCCTTGGAAATTGAAGTTAAGGACAGCGGATCAAATCGATATATTGTCCATGATTTAACGCTCCCTATCGGAAATGATAAAACTATCCTATCTAATTTGGAACGATATGAATTTATTTTTTATAACCTTGATGAAAAGTTGCTATACACTCTCAGCGCCAGCGCACAAGGTTCCACTTCTTTCCCTTCAGAGCTTGCATCACATTCATTGCAATTGAATGCAGCTTCTCTTTATCTTGATAAGATTGTTGACTTGTCAGAGGTGGATCTTATAGCAAAGGCTGTAGAATCTCGTAACAACCTTAAGTCTGTGGAATCCAATGATCCTTTCTATGCGGACTACAAGGATACTTTTGCTTCCGATCGACATGCCATTTTGAGATTAAGCAAGCAAAAAGCAGAGCAAGAGAAAGTTCAAAGCATCTTTTCTGATATCGAATTTTAATTTATCTAGTCTTGAGGAGGACTAATTCATGTCAACTGCTATTCAACAATCATCTGTGGATCAACTTACTGTGCTTCTCAACTCCAGGCACAGAGCTATTCTTGTTAAAACTTTTGAAGAGCAACGCTTCATAGAAAATTTGCAACATATTGCTCAGCAAAAAGGTTATGCGAACATGTATTATTGGTCAATTACTTCTGGTCTTGTAGATGGTATTACCGGGAAACCAGCCGAGGGACCAAAGGCTGATAATCCTATGAAGCTTTTTGATATTATTGCTGAAGCCAGGGAGCAAAACATTTATGTAATTCGTGATTTTCATGATATTTGGACCAATGCTCAAGCAAAGCGTAAATTACGGGATTATCTCGAATCGAAAACTGAATTTTATAAACCAATTATCTTAACTTCTCCCGAAGCATCTATCCCACTGGAACTTGAAAAGCTTATAACGCTAATTAACTTTGATTTACCTGATCGGGATCGTGTTAAGTTTCTGCTGGATGGCAACATCAAGTTTTTGGAGAGCAAAGACCTTCCCACACCTAAAGGTCGAGAGTATGAAGCAATTATCCATGCCTTAGTTGGCATGACCGAGCATGAGATTTCAAATATTCTGCGCAAGACAACCTCTAAACATAAGGCGATCGTCCTTGCAGAGATTGTAGCTGAAAAAGAGCAAGTTATCAGAAAGACAGGCTTGCTCGAATACATCACGAAGCTTGGCGATATGGATAATGTAGGCGCGATGGATCGTTTTAAAGAGTGGACGGAAGATGCCTACTACGCATTCCATCCTGATGCGCAGCAGTATAATGTTGATCCGGTACGTGGTGTAGTCCTTGCTGGCGTGCCGGGTACTGGTAAATCCTTGGCGGCTAAATCTATTGCTCATCAATGGAATCTTCCGCTGCTTAAGATGAACATGTCGGACATCATGGATTCCAAAGTTGGCCAGTCCGAGAAAAATATATCTCGTGCTCTAAAACTGTCTGAACAAGTATCGCCTTGCGTTCTCTGGATGGATGAGTTTGAGAAAGGTTTGTCGGGCATGTCGAGTTCAGACAAATCAGACTCTGGTACGCTATCCCGCGTTGTTCAAGAGATTTTGACTTGGCTCTCTGAAAAAGAGAAACCGGTATTTGTTATTGCTACTGCGAATGATATTACAAAGCTGCCACCAGAGCTTACTCGTGCGGGTCGGTTTGACGAAATTATGTTTGTTAGTCTCCCACACACGGAAGAGCGTGCCGAGATTTTGGCTATCCATCTAAAGAAACGCGGGTATTCAATCACGAACGATGACTTTGAACATCCCAGCACACTTAATAAGCTAGATATTCTTAACCTTGCCGAGAAGATGAAAGATTTCACTGGTGCCGAGATCGAACAGGCAGTTTCTGAGGCTGGTCGCCGTGCTTATGCTGCTTTTAGAAAAGAGCAACGTGAAACGCATTACATCACTGTATCTGATCTTGAAGAACAAGCAAACAAGATTGTTCCACTAGCGAAGCGTAATCCTCAGCTTATTAATGACCTGAGAGAATGGGCTAAACACTCTGCAGTATGTGTTTCTAGCACCGAGCATGACTTCCTTCATAGCGGCGGAAAAACGGAAGAAACCAAATCTGGCGCAACATTCCGTGTCTTTGGAAATAATGACATTGAATTTTCTCAATAAGGATGTGAATGTATGCCCTATGATCGTGAAGAACAACGTAAAAAGGCAATGGAACTTTCTAAGCCACTCCACATAGATCCAAGAAAAACGATCGATAAAGCTATTGAATATGCACTGAATGAATTGAAAGAGTACGAACAGCATATGCAGAAATCACACAGTGAACTAAGCAACAATGTTATTTGTGCTCATGTAGATAAATCATTTATGAAAGTACTTGATAACCTTGTGACTACAGCTACGTTCCTGATTGAAAAAGATTATTCCGAAGAAGAGCTGAATGAGATGCCTGCGGCTGTTCATAAGGATGTTGTTGCATCTCAGCAAGTCAGGGCAGAGCTGCTTCGGAAAATAGCCAAGAAATACAATCTTTGAGTTTTTGGGGAACCATACGGCGCGAATTGGGTGCCGCAACGGCAAGCGCATGACGGAGGGGTTAGGGCGCACTTAATATATCCTAGGAGGAATTATCAATATGTCTCACTTTCAAGCTTACAAATGTGAAGTAAATAATGTCGAGTTCGTTAAGAAGGCTCTTACTGAAATGGGCCTTGGATACAAAGAAAACACGACAATCATTGACTACTACAAGCAGTCTCGCAATGTAGTTCTGGCTGTTGTCGATACAAACGGAAAGCTGCAGCCAATCGGCTTCCAAGAGAACGCTGTTGACGGAAAAACCAAACTCGAATGCGTAGCTGACTGGTTTATGACTGGCTTCTCTGAAAAGCAATTCACTAATCAAGTAGCTCAGCTGCATGACAAGTACATGGTTATTGATATGTGCGAATCTAACGGTTTCTCTGTCGATTTCGAGAGCATCACTCATAGCGATGCCGGAGAATTGGAGCTAGTCGCTTCTACTTGGTCCTAATTAATAAAACTATTCATTAAATCGGAGGTATTCAACATGCAAGAGAGAAAAGTAAAGTTTACTATTGGTAAAGAAGGCGGCGTGGCATTTGAAGTTTTGAATGGTGAAGGTGCAGATTGCACGAAGATCACCAAGGATATCGAAGTTCATTTGTCTCAAAATGGCACAATGGTTGATGAAGGCAAAAAACCTGAGTATTACGATGGTGGCGGCATCACTGATGTGTTCAACAGCCTAGACTAATGAGTGACACTATATTTTGGACTTATGTCTATTTATCTTTTTCTGTAAGTGTTCTGATTGGGCTTTCGAAGGTTTTGCCTCGGAAGCCTGGATCAGAGCGGCATCGAGATAGAGGAGCCCTTCTGGCTGCAACAATGTTTATAGTAAATATTATGTATACTGCCGCCTTTGGCTGGAACATGAGAGCAGTATCAACAGCAGAATCGGTTTTAGACATAATTAACGGTATATTGATGGGTGTTGGTTTCATGATGATGTACAAGGATGTAGTTTTTATTAAAAAAGCGAAGGAGACCGATCGTGACCGAACAAAAAAGAACTAGACGCACTACAAAAAGTCAGACGGTTGCTAAAGAGCAAGAACTTGATCTGACAGCACTACCGGATATTACTCCATTTGTGACAAATCCGGATGGAAATGTATATGCGGTAACGAATCTCACAGAGGAGTTTATAGCTGTCTTGTTTGCCTGGGTGAGCCGATCACCAAAGTCATTCAAGGAACACTTACTAAAAGCTATTCAAGATGGGCTCATCAATGCAAGCGATTATCAAGGTAAGGATTCCTTCGAGAAGCTTTCAAAGAAAGCCCAAGACTTCCACGAGAAATGGACTGTGTCTTATGGCCACAGCAGTGTAGCGGAACATGCCAATGCTCATGTGGGCATTGAGAAAGTGTCCAGACTGGCTTCTGCAGAGCTGGAACTGTCTAACACCTTCTATTCCATTACTGAGTATTCTCAGCGCTATCAGAAGCCTCAGAGAGGCGATTGGTACAATCCGGTGCCCAAGTCGATTCCTAATCCTAATGGGATTACTAGAGACATGGTGTCTAACCCGCTTTGGCAAGAGTTCCAAGACTTTATGAACGAATGTTACGATGTTTTCGAGCAATTAATTGATGGCGTATTTAAGCATCTTATCGAAAAAGATAAGGGCAAAATTTTTCCTCAATCTTTTGGATGGCAAGAAAAATATGAAGCTAATCTCATGAAGCTTGCATTTGAAGATGCGCGATACGCACTTCCACTGGCTATGCATACTCAGCTGGGCATGACGGCAAACGGACGTACTTGGCGGGATGGCATCGCCAATCTCTACACAAGCTCCTATCCAGAGGTTATTAAGCTTGCTGGCGATCTGAAAACGGAGATCACTAAAGTTCTCCCAACATTGCTAAAGCATGCTGTACCTTCTCAATATAAAGTGAACAGCAAGCAGCGTATTAAGCATCGTTTTGCTGATCAACCTGGTGCAACCAAGGTAAGTAATCTGGCGACATTAATCAAAGGACCTTCGCCTAAAAAGGCGATAGAAACAATTGTTGCCGAAGCTATTGTGCAAGAGAGTGGCATTCCTTATGAGGAAGCTATGCGTCGAGCAGAGAATATTACTAATCCAACTGAGATTATTAAAGAAATGCTTTTTGAAATCGGCAAGCATGACACGCCACCGGATTCTTTCCGTGGGATCGACTTCGCCTTCGAACTTCTTGTGTCTGAGGCTAACTGGCATCAGCTGCTTCGTCATAACAGAAAGACTGACTTTATTTATAACCAGCCTTCTCCTTATAACGGCGTTACGATTCCGCCTCGTATTGTTGAAGCAGGTTTGCAAGGATTGCTCTTTGATCTTGCAGAGAAAGCTGAAGCGCTTCATGACAAGTTACTAAGCACAGCAGGACATGACTACACAGCTCCATATGTTGTCTTAAACACTCACCGCCGCCGCATTGTGGCTCACTTTGATTTGTGGGAGGCTTACCACCTTATCAATCTGAGAACAACGGAAGAAGCACAGTGGGATATTCGAGAGACATTTGAAGAAGTCTATCGCCAGCTTCAATTGCTTTATCCTGATCTAATTGATCAAGCAAAAAGAAGATAGCACCCTAGCACCCTTTATGCTAAAATAGTAATGCATTACATTTTGGGATAAAGGATGTGAAACGAATGGCGAACATCGAAAAAATGGAAGCAGTTTTCGAGGATGTTCTTAAACGCTATGTTGGCGCAGAGAAGAGTTACGTAGGTACTCTTGCTGGCGGCGGCACCGATTATAAACGTAACCTTGAAATTACTGATCAGCATGCAAATGCGTTCCGTAAACGATTTAAAGAAGCAATGCAAGAAGAAGCTGCCGAGCCGACAGAGCCGGTTGCTCCTTAACAGATGATGAATATGAACATAAAAGCCGCCTAACCGCGGCTTTTCTACATAAAGGAAGCTTTATGATTTATTTTAGGAGGGACATGAATGGCTACTGAGGAGAGAGTAATCAACAATGTTATATCAATGGATAAGGTTAAAGAGTTACTGGATGAGTTAAATCCCGAGCAGCGCATGGCAGCTGAAGCTATCTATGGACCGGTATTGGTTCTTGCAGGGGCTGGCAGCGGCAAAACAAAGACACTGACAAATCGGATCGCTAATATACTGGCGCATGGTGAAAAGGCGTCCAGCATCTTTGTAGCCACGTTTACGAATAAGGCTGCCAAAGAAATGAAAGAGCGTATTGCAAAAGCTGTTGGTGAGGAAGCAGTACGTGACCTATGGATGGGAACCTTCCATTCACTTTGTGTTCGTATCCTGCGTAAGCATGGTCATCTACTTGGATATGAAAGCAACTTTACGATTATGGATACCGGTGACTCTCTTGATCTGATCAAGCGTATTTATAAGAAACTAAACGTTGATGAAAATACAAAACCAGGTTTGGCCTTACATTATATTGACCAAGCTAAGAATAACTTGTTTACTCCTGAGTATTGCCTTCATGAACAAGCTGAAAGCGCAAATGACCAAATGTGTGCTCTTGTTTATCAGGACTTCCAGCTCCTTGCTAAAGAGATGAATGCGATGGATTTTGGTGACTTGATTATGAACGTTGTAAAGCTTCTTGAGGAATTTCCGGATGCTTGCAACTACTGGCAAAATCGTTTTAAATTTGTTCTTTCCGATGAGTATCAAGATGCAAACCATGCACAATATCATTTGCTTCGCTTGCTGGCATTTCCACATAATAATTTATTTGTTGTTGGAGATCCGCAGCAGTCGATCTACAAATTTAGAGGAGCTGCTGTAAATCTGATTCTATCGTTTGAATCTCAGTATTTCCCTTGTACGACCGTAAGGCTTTCTACAAACTATCGCTCGAACCATGTTATTGTTCGTGCCGGCAATGAACTGATGAAACAGAATAGCCACATGAGATTGGAGCTTGTGGCCAAACAATCCGGAACTCAATGTACATCCTATCCTTATTATGAAAACACAGAATGAGCATGCTGAAGCAGCTTTCGTTTCCTTTCAAATTCAGAAGATGGTTAAAGCTGGCACTCATTCATATGGTGATTTTGCGATTCTTTACAGAACTAATGATCAGTCTGCACCGTTTGAACAAATGTTCATGCACAATATGATTCCTTATAAAGTCGTGGGAGGCACCGGCTTCTTCCAACGAGAAGAAATCAAAGATATCGTTGCTTATTTGAAATCGATCGTCAACCGTAAAGACGATGGTGCTCTAATTCGAATTATGAATAAGCCTTCTCGCGGCATTGGTGACACGACGATCAATCATATCGTTGACTATGCAAATGAACATAAAGTCAGCGTTTCTCGAGCAATAAAAAATGTCGATGATATTTCTGTAATCAAGAAAGGCCCTAGAGGCAAAGTCAGAGACTTTCTTGGCATGTTGGATCATTTTGATTCAATGAAGCACATGGATATCAGAAGATATGTTCATTATGTTCTTGAGCAGAGCGGTTACATGGCGATGTGGACTTCGAAAAATAATAAAGAGGCAGAGGAGAAAGTTGATAATATTAATGAGTTCCTTCGATTAGTCGAGCGCTATAAGGATGAAAATCCAGATAAATCACTCACCGATTTTATGCAAGAAATATCCCTGCTCATGGATTTCGACAATAAAGAAAAGGAAAACGCCGTGCGCATGATGTCTATTCACGGAAGTAAAGGTTTGGAGTTTCCAGTTGTCTTTGGCGTTGGAATGAATGAAGGCATTTTCCCATCATTCCGCAGCTATTCTCCAGAAGACTTGGAGGAAGAAAGACGCCTGGCATATGTTCTCGTTACAAGAGCTGAAAATCAGATCATGTTGACATCTACTCGAGAACGTACAAACTATCGTGGGGGCAAAACCTCTCAGGATCCTTCCCGATTTTTAGATGAACTTCCTGAAGAGCTAGTGATGAGGCACGAGCTAAAACCAAATAATTAGCATAATTTTAATCTAATGGTTTATAATCGAGTGGGGGAGTAAAAATAACGAAGATATGGGAAGGAAGGCCTAAGTATGAGTGCTGCACCACAAAAAAAGGTGGATAGGAAGACCCTACTCGAACATTTAAAAACCATGGCTGATGATGTTGGAGATATTCATGTATCTCCAACCGTTCTTAGTCAGGAATTTGAAGTCTCAACCGCTTCAATCACACATCATTTACGTGTGCTTTCGGATGAAGGGAAATTAGTTGATACTGGACGAACAGGACCACATAAGAAAAAAATATATCGTCTGTCTTCTAGTTTAATGAGTCAAAAAGAAGAACCTAAGTCTAAATTGGTATATCCTGCAATAAATGATGAAAACTTTATGCAAAAAATTAAAGACAGTATGAATCATCTTAATTTACCAAAATCCATAATCTCAGCAGAGAATGAAACTAAAAATAATGAACATATAGATGAAAATACAATTATTAAAGAAACTTCGAATTTTGAAAATAATGAGCAGATAAATGAGACTCCTGATTTAAAAAATGAGGAAATTTTAAAACAAAACATTCCTTCACAAGATGATTATTTAGATAAAATTAAAGACGAAGACGATAGTAATAATCATAATGAAGATGATTCTTTTACACGTTCTATAGTCGAGAGAGAGAAATCATTAGATGATCAAATTAGAGAGTTTCAGGCTAAATCAAGATCATCATCTGCTCAAACAATGTTGGAGAAAGATGATCGAGAAATTTTATCTGTTGCTGTTGAAAGCTTAACTCAAATACAAATGTTTTTTAAAGATTTAACTGATCAATTATCTACCATCGAAGAGAAAAAATTTATTCAAGCTTTGATCGAAGAGAGAAATCAAAATCTCGAACAAATTAAAAATTTACAAGATCAAATCACTACCATGAACGAAACAATTAATGAAATGAGTTCGAAGAAAACTAAAAATAATGATGTAGAGCAAAAAGCAAAAAACATATATCAAAGTTTACTTTTTACTGTTGATAATTTTGTTGAGCAACCAGCCCATACTATGTTTTTACAGAAAACAGAACTACGTAAAGACATTGGCGAAAAAGTTAAAGAGCTGTTCTTACTTGCTGTCCGCAAGGAGTAACAGGCCGCCTTACGCCGGCAGGGGCTTTTTGAAAATTAAATAAGGAGGTGCACCTGGTGTCTGCATTTTACCCAGATAATTTTAAGTCAGAATTGAAAGAGAAAGCTGATATTGTCCAAGTCATCAGTCAGTTCGCAACACTTACTCCTATGGGAAGTAATGTATTTGGGATATGCCCATTTCACAACGATCATTCACCTTCGATGCAAATTCGTCCAGATACTCAGACGTTTTATTGTCATGCTTGCGGAGCTGGATCGAAAAACCATAGTACGGTACAAGCATCCGATGTTTATGGCTTTTTAAAAGGCATCTTAAATGTGAATATGGGCGGTGCGATCGAATGGCTCTCCAGTTTTCTAAATATTCCATTGCCGCCGATGAATCCCGAAGAAGCTAAAAGAGAGAATATCAGATCTCAGTGGGTGCAATATTGTGAAGAATCTGGCAGGCGGTTTCATGACCGCTTGCTAGAGAGCACTGAAGGACTTAATTATCTATACAATCGGGGTTTCGATATTAATGATATCAAACTTTGGAATTTAGGATTAGGCGATGATCAAGTTTATGATTTTCGAAATACCAAAGATCGCATTGTCTTTTCACTTTATGATTATTGGGGCAATTTGGTCAGTTTTACGGGTCGAGTATTGCTTCCTGATAATGTTTTCAAAGCAAAAAATGATCAGCTTAAGTCGGATAACAAACCGACTATTGTTAAATACTTAGATCGAATCGGCCTTAAGAAAGACGATCCAAACTATGCTAATCACCCTTATCCTGAGTTTGTAAAAGGCGATCATCTATATGGTATTCACATTGCTAAAGATTTTATACGCAGATTTGGTGTTGCTATTATTGTTGAAGGTTGGACTGATATAATTAAGCTTCATAAATACGGGGCGCAGCATGCCGTTGCTACAATGGGCGTAGCGCTCACATTAAATCAGGTCAAGTTATTAAAACGGGCAGGAGCAAAGAGTGCGATAATCATGCGTGATGGTGATCCTGCAGGTGAAGCTGCCATACAGCGTGATTCTAAAATCTTAAAAGAAAATGGTATTGAACCACTTGTTCTTGCACTCTCTCCAGGACTTGATCCTTGCACTGTTTGTGATAATTTTAATATGGTTGATGACTCATTTGTTCGCTTTATCGAGAGATACACCATACCCGTTAACCAATATCGACTAAAACGAATTTATCAAGAAACACATGACGAGATTGTATATCATCAGTCAAGAATAAGCGGCTTACAAAATGAGCGCATGCGGAAAGTAATTGAAGTACTCAGCAGCATCGAAGATCCTGTTGAAAAGGATATTTATGTTCGCCAAGCATCCGAATTGTTTGGAATCAACTATGAATCTATCCAGGCACATGTTTCGCACTATCAGGAGAAAGGTGTGTTTATGGTCAGATGAGCATCAAGATCGAAAGATATCTAATGCATTGCAAAGAGTGCAATAATACATTCTGGGCTTTGATGGATATGAGAAATAATCTTCCTGATGTGTGTATGTACTGTGGGGCTGCGAATAGCAAGGATCCACATAAAGAGCCAGATACGGTTGATTTTGTGTCGCGCGAGGCTGACTATTATGAGGTTTCCATTGATCAGAGAACTGGAATCCCATTTTTAAAACATCATGAGCAGGTTCTTCGAAAAGCTGAAATGCTGGCCAGCATTTCACACGAAGATGGAAGAATTGATGATGGCTTTCGTACAAGAGAATGCGTACTTTCAATGAGAGAAGAGCTAAGAAAGATGCATGAGAATGCCGAAAAGATAAATAAAAGGAGGGGACGTCATGGCCGTAACATTAGCTCAGCTTCACGTAATGAAGCCAGGAACCGTACTGCAAAAAGGTAAAAGAAAGCGCATATATCTTGGGATGGAAGGGATTATGGTCTTTTATAAAAGGCCATCTTCCAAACAGCTACATGGTGAGCATATTGGCTACTTCCGTAAATGGCTTTTGAATGCTGAAATTCTTCCGGATCAAGATATGTCTAAACCTGATACCAAAATACCTTTGTAACACATTACTTTTTCATAATATAATAAATGAGGTGCAATACACATGGACTTAAATGTATTGGTTAATCAAGAGCTACTAAAGCTGCAGGAAGAAGGATATGTTGAAACAATTATCAAGGAGCAGCTTAAGAGTACGATAAAGTCAATTATCGAAAGCTCTCTTCGCTCCTATAGTACTTTCGGCAAGGAATTAGAAAAACAAGTAGAAGAATTACTCAATGTTAATCTTAAGTCGCTCGACATTCCATCATATAACCATGTCATTCTTAATATTATCAAACAGGAAATCGATCGTTCTATTCATGATGTTGGTTCTACTAAAATAAAAGAGCAGCTTGAAGATATGCTTGGAACCGGCAAAAATGAGTACAAGCTATCTGAATTGATCCAAGAAATGGTTGAATTTGAAATGGAGCTTGGAGAGCTTGAGTATGATGAAGTCACTGAGATATCAGTTCATGTACATCAGACCGCCGGAGGTCTTACTTGGGTTTATTTGGACCCGGTAGAAGATAAATCTAAATATGAATGTAAGTATAGAATAACCCTAGATGATAATATTGTATCTGGCGCTATGATTGGCGAGAACTGTTTCGACAACAGTGTTATTCTGGGTGGCCTTCACGGTCTTGAAGAAACAATTTTCAAAATGTTTACTAATGGATCAAAGCTCATTATAGATGAGTATAAAACAGAGTTTACCAACCCTTCGTTTGAATAAAGGAGTTTTTGCATTGTACGATAAAGTAAATTGCCCGTATTGTGGCGGGAAAAACGATGTGCGTGATGCTCTTTCCGATGGGTGGTTATCGTCAGATAATACAACCGAATGGTGTTGCCAGCATTGTGAAGAAGAGTTTATGTTGCATGTAGAGTTTCACCCGAGCTTCACTGCAACTAAAATCATCCATTCAGAATGTGATGCTTGTAAATTCGTAACAAGCGATATCAGGACTAAGGACAATATTTATCCTTTTCCTGAAGCATTGCTCGAATTAGGAGAAAAGTTTTGCCACTCTTGTTGGTTAAAATACATGAGCAAGGAGATGGACCTTAAATATGGAGCTAACAAAAACTCAACGTGATCAAATGAGACATGCTCTTGGGTTAAATTATCATGAGCATGAAACACGAAATCATTATTTTACTCGTGCGAACAACGCAGATTGGAACGATCTTGTCCATAAAGGCTATGCCAGTAAGCGCCCAGGCTGGGATGATGAAGATGCTTATTTCTCAGTGACTGATCAAGGGCGTAAAGCTCTTGGATTACCTGAAAAAAATAAGAATACTTAAGAAAAAGGAGTTTATATGGAAACATTACATCTCACATATGATCCCCTTACGCTTGTAAGGATTGCTCTCGAAAGGCATGTGGAGAACAACATACAAGGGAAATTCTATAAGGCTAAGCAATTTGCCTGCTATGATTTTTTGAACAAAATGGATGACCAAACTTTGGAAGTCATATTGCAAAATTTATGGAGAACGAAGGTTTAGAGGTCATCACATTAGAGAATTGGAAAAAAGATGCGCGCTTAATATTCGATGTAATTTTCCAAAGAGAAGATTATAAGAATTTAGAAATTAATTTTAAAAAAAGAGGATATGGTTCAACCGGTTTAGGTGTTTACGATAAGCAGGCTAATAAGTTTTATGACTGCACATGGACAAATCACTTTCCAACTATAATGACGATAGTTGAATCTGAATACCCTGATAAATTCCCTGCCTTGCGTGAATTTTACGCAATGCCAAGTATTGACCAACATGAGAATTATACAAGGGAAGAAATTGAACGATTTGTTATGGAAAACTTCGAACTCATCGGACAAACAAAACAACTAGATGATTATTTAAAGGATTGAGGCTGCCTACCTCTTTCCTCTGGGGGAGATATAAACCTTGTTTATACTAATAGAATTAGATCGGGATTGGACAGTAGGTCTTGACTGGTACAAGCACAGTAAAGGTGTACGATTAGGCTATTTCGCCATACACATCGTTTTTGTAAAGCATTCTGAATTTGTAAATAGATTAGCCAAGCACTATGCAGAGGAGCGATAACAGATGAGCCAAGAGGGGCAAGTGATTAAACATTTAGTTGAACAAATGAAGGCACTTAATGCAGATAATGCACACACGCAGCTTCAAAACATTGAACAGACTCAAGGACTGACTGTTGTTATATCTATTTATGACAATTTAAAGCCGGCACACGAAGTATTGGATGAATTATATGAATGGGCGGAAGAAAACAACGAAGAAGTAAAGGAACTCATTGAGCAACTGGAGCAAGATATGAGTTGGAACGCTGAGACGGATTGAGGCCATCAGCCTCTTTCCCTGGGAGGGGAGAACACATTGAAGAATTTTGACATATACGAGTATTTAGCTGACTTTGTTAGTGATGGGAAATCAAAAGACGGAGATGAAATTCTTATAAACATTGATGGTCGGAAGATATGTGTAGTTACTCCTCAATTTAAGGAAGAAGAAATCAGTTTCAAGATTGTAAAACGGTATTAGGGAGGGGAGAACAACAGATGATTAAAAATCAGCGAGTTGTAGTTGAGTACTTAACCAATACCGGACATGACTTTTTTAATAAAGAAACAAAGGAAAAACGAAAGTATGGTGGAAAGGTAGACTATGAGTAAACAAGAGCACCTTATATCAGCAGATAAGCTGAAGGAATGGTTTTTAAATAATGACAAAGCTGAACCTTTTATGGAATCTGAGTATTCTGGTGATGCATTCGTAGACCTTTGCGCAGCAATTGATTCAGGATTGCTCAACCCTGATCCAGTACCCACCATTAAGCCGGGAGATAAGGTGCGATACCACGGATGGCAATACAATCTATCTAATGTTGCAACAGTAGATCATTTGATAGAGAGAAATGGCACATATGCAACCATAATACATGACGAAGCACCTTATATTGTTCCACTTGAACATTTGGAGGTAGTAAAGGATGAATGAAGAAGTAGAAACAATCGGTGATTACCTTGAGCGAATGATTACAGAAGGTTACATTGACAAAGACTGTCGCCCGATAAAGTGTCACATCTGTGAAAACACTGATATAGAAGGACGTAATTATATGTACGAAGATTTCGCGCTTATCATTGAATATGAAATGTTCTGCAAGCCTTGCAATGTATCAATTGGGCGATGGTCTTATGGAAACTGGGAGGCGTAAAAATTGAGTAAAGAGAAAAAACTCTTATATAGGGTATATGGTCAAAGCAATAACACTACAGCAAAGGTGTCAGTTGATAAAGAGATGACACTTGAAGAATGCAAAAGCGCTGCTGCTAATGAAGTCTTTAAAACCACATATCACCAATTAGACAAACTTGTTGCTCTGCCAATTGGAACTAAAGATGATTATGATCGAGGAATTATTCTTTTCTGTCCAAGGTGCGGGGAACCTGTTGAGGATATGGGTGCTTCGGAAGCGAATTTTGATTGCTACCAATGTGATGCCAGTATTTATGTAGATATAAGTGTATCCCAGGAGGAGGAGTATGAATGACTTTCTCTTATTTTATAACAGCATAAGTCATAATTTTTCCTGGACGCTTGATATTTACCACTCAAGCATAGTGGGCTGGATTATAACCATTGGCTATAAACCTGCACATGAAATGCATGGCCAAAATGTAATTCATGTTCAGGATGATTGCGATATGCAGCTCTGCTTTGCGAAAGCGCAGATTGCGCTTAAAGAGTGGCTTTGTGAAAATAATGGCGGCTATTAAGGGCGGTGAATTATGAAAGACAAGGACGAAGTGTGCGAAGATCACGGCCGGCTTCGTTGTGATATATGCGCCTATGTTGAAGAATTAAGAGAGCGTGCTGAAAAAGCAGAGCGTAAAGAGGAGAAGCTTAAAGAGGCGATAGGGCATGCTATTTCTCAATACCCTCAGTTCGATTCTAGTGCTATTTATGGGATAATGATGCACGATTACTTGGTATCTATTATGGCCATTCTATATCCCGAAAATAAGGAGTGAATTATATAGTGGCATACAATAACGGCAACGGAGGAAAACGCTCCAGCTTTGATCCATCTAAATATGAGACTGTTAAACGAAGAAAAGAACGCTTACGTATTGATTATCCCAATTCCATCATTTATCCAATGCAAATATCTGGCGTTAACTATGCTAATCATTATGTAGTCTATATTTCCTTAATCTGGCTGGATAAGGAAAAGCGCATCCTTTCACCCGAAGCGGTTACTGCAGTAACAGAACTATGTAAGTCCGTTACTCCGGATAACGCAGCGATCGTTGCTTCAAGTATTGGTCTGCTCTTAGGTGCAGATTCTATCGGCTATTCTCTTTCTATCGCCGGTGGTCGCCAAGCGGATCAATATGCTTGGGTAGAAAACTGTGAAGAGTCGGCTAGTGGCCGTGCTTTAGATAATCTTGGCTATCACAGCGGCAGCGCAAGCCAAGAGGAAATGCAAAAAGTAATTGAGACAGAAAATATAGCAAAAAGACGCATTGATATTGAGAGTCAAATCACGTTTTATTTGCAACAAATGTACAATATGGATATCAATGTCCAGAATGTCTTTAACCAATGTGCGAGCGCAGTAGGCCACAGCTTTAATTATCTAACCGAATTGGACATTGATGAATTGCAAACTGTTCATAAAATCGTTAAGAGCGCCATGCCAGCGGCATAATTCGACACAATTCGTATATCCTATATCATATGAAATATTGACCTCAGCCTCATGCTTATTTATAATCATGACTGAGGAGGTGTACATATGGGTGCACAAGATTTAATGAGAGCGGCCGCGAACGCAAGTGGGCAGAGCCGGCTTCAGCCGCAAAAACCGAAAATGGGAACTGCAGCAGCTCAGCCACCAACACCTGAGCCAGAACAAGAAGAAAGCAATATTCGAGAGGATATTATTGAAACTGCCCAATCTCAGGTTGCAGCAACACGACAGACTGAACAGAGGGTAGTTCGTCCACGTCTTCCTAGGCAAGAGACAAGCACTGCCAAGCATCGGTTTGTTAAGCGTCCAGAGCTGCCTGACGATCTCTATCGTGAAGTTCCTTCAACCAGCAGTTATCAAATCTATAATAAAGATATTGATAAATTTATTAAAAATTTTTCATCGGAAAATTCTCAATATCGTGGTGGGGCTAAAATCACCCCTTCTATGCTGATAGAAGCTGTTCTAGATTTCACTTTTTACGATATGGATATCCGACCGGATGGCTATATTGATCTCGAAGAGCTACGTGAACATATGCGCAGCAAATTGAAGTAAAACATTGCATAATGTAAGACGTTACATTTTTCTGCCTGTAACGTCTTTTATTATGCTCAAAACATGCTATAATAGCTTATGTTACTGAATGGAGGCCCATACTATGGAGCTTATGAAAGCTTATTTATATAATCAATTCCCTTTTCAAACTACGGACATTTCTGCAAGAACGATTTCAAACCTGCTGACTTGCAATTGGTTTGAGGATGATCGAAAATCGGCAGCTTATACAATATTGCATCGAAGACTGTTAATCAGTTCACAGTGGTACAAGATTACATTACGCTTTAAAAAAGAAGGTCCTGAATTATTGTCATTAGATACGCCTGCCCCTTTTATGGTTGTTCTCAGTGAAGTGAAAGAGGCAGACAATAAAAATTCTCGTTTTGTAGATAAGCAGGTTTATCATTCTAAAACTGTTGGCACTGTATCAGGATACCTTGAGAAAGGTATACCTGCAGAGCTAATTGATGCAATGATTGAAGAGTTCAGGATCAGTGTGCAATACGGCATTCCTATGGTTGAAATCGCTTCTGCTAATAGTAAACTTTCAGAAATACCATTTTGAGGAGGAGATTGATTATGAGTTTTCCATCACAAATTAACGCTGCCTTGTCTGGACATACGGCAAGGCGTTTACATAGTTTTCTTGAGTTCCCTGAAGGCAAGTCAATTACTGCCCTTGATTTTAAAGCTTTTAATGGCAAGACATTAGATGAATTAACTTACTTTGCGAGTGAACGCTACCTATATGGCGCCGAAGCAAGTGAGTATATGGCGAAGGAAGCCAGTACTTTCTTTGAAAGAGTTGCCCTTTCTCATTACAAGAGAGAGATGAAGATAAGTAATGATGCTTTTTCGCTAGCAGTTGTTGATCCTTATATTCACCCGCAATTCATTGAAGATATCTTTATGTCCTATGATCCTTTTCAAATCCCTGACTTTGAGGCTGAGATACGGCAGCAACAACAATCGCTTCAATCTACTGCAGATAATTATCTCGATCTGAATCAGCTTGAAATGACGGAGGAAGAAGTTGAAAAGCGCAAAGTAGATATGGAAGAGCGGATTCAGAAAGCAATCGAAGATAGAAACATTGCATATCGTAAGGCATTACGTGAACAAGAGAAACGTACTTCTGCCTTGCGTGATGATAAGCTCCTTTTAACGAATGCTGCTCGTTATTTAAAGCCTGGCGGCATTCTTATCATGCTTACTCCGAAGGAATTTATTGATGCACATATTTCATTTAAGTTGGCCAACGCCTTTGAAGATATTCAAATTTTCCGCCTGGATGATAGCGAATATGAGAAGCACAGAAAGTGCGTTATTATCGCTAAGAAACGCCTAAGAACAGAGAAGCAAGATACGCTCCCTTACGAGATCATGCAGACGAAATACAAGCCTTACAAGGATATTCCGGTTATCTCTGTACAAGAGAAACCTCTATATAAAGTTCCTGAAGGAAAGAAAGAAGATGTAGTCAGCTTCCGGATCGGACCGATTACACCAGAAGAAGTTCAACAAGTCATGAGAAAGTCTATGCTCGTCGAAAACTATGCTGTTCAGCATGGAATAACCCTGGATAATATCACACCAAAACCACCCACGCAGCTGCATAAAGGACATGTATCATTAACCCTTGCAAGTGGACTGCTAAACGGATATATCGGCACTGGTGCGGATCGCCACTTGGTTAAAGGATCGGTTGTCAAAAAGAATAGTGAGTTTACTGAAGAGGAAGAAACGGATCGCGGAACTGAGATTAAGACCGTAGATCGTGAATACTTCCATATCGGAATCAAATATTTAGATCGGCACGGTGATTTTCACAAATTATTATAGGAGGTTGTGTCATGGCCACAAGAGTATCGGACAAACTCTTTGAACTCGTCCTGCATAATAAAGGTCGTGGACCTAGAATCAGTACTTTTATTGATTTGATCGTCCTCGAAAGAATAGGTAGAAGCGCCAATAATATGTATTTGGTTAATACCATGAATGCAGGACCGAAACAAACACTTTTAGCTTATGAGATGAATGAGCATAAAAGCGGAACGATCTCTCCATTAGGTGAAGGGGTAAGCCGGGATGAAATCATGAACGTCTTTGTTCCAGAGAAAGACTTTTATGACTCATCGGAGCAAAAGATTGATGATATCGTTAACACTCTTTATGTAGCAAAAGCTGCCAAGAATGATATCAAGAAGAAGGAAATGCGCATTTTAGAAAACAAGCAACGCGTTGAATCAGGCATACAGCCACTAGGGCCACATCCTGAACTTATCTTAGCTTGGGATGGCGATATCTTCTCAGAAGTGTATCGAGTACTGAATGATCGATATAATACGCCAATGCTTCCTGAATGGAAGGAAGAGATCGTGCAGGCTTGTTATGATCATGGTCTCCTGACTAACCTTGAAGTAAAGAGCTATGGTAAGGATTATGATCTTGAAGCTGCTTTGCTTCGAATCACTGAAGAGAACCTGGAAGCCATTATTTCAGAAGGTATTCGGTCTTATTCCATGCCATTCGCTATTCTGGACGATGGTCCAACTGAAGAAGAATCTGTACTCAAGAACTGCACGACGTTGGATGTGTATCTCGAGAACTTTGCAGGAGAGCTTGGCCAGCGGATTCAGGAAAACTCTGTATTGCGCTTTGATCCTACAAAGGAAGAGCATCATCGTTCTTTATATCATGCGAATCTTCATGCAAACACCAAAGGTGTTACCGGATTGTTCCCGCCACA
Source organism: Paenibacillus sp. TCA20 (assembly GCF_000732325.1). Taxonomy (GTDB): domain Bacteria; phylum Bacillota; class Bacilli; order Paenibacillales; family Paenibacillaceae; genus Paenibacillus; species Paenibacillus urinalis. The sequence goes on along the minus strand of NZ_BBIW01000010.1, from coordinate 9,596 downwards.
AGCAGATGTCGTTATGGGCTGTGCTAATACGATCAAAGACGATGAGGATGACTACGTATTTGTCGTCGGTGAGATGGGATCTGGTAAATCACCAATGGGCGCCCTAATTCCTTATGTTACTCATGCTATTCGATCAGGCATGGAGAAACCTAAGCCTTATCGTGCACTCGTATTTGTGCCAGCAATAATGGTCGAAAAATGGAAGCGGGAGATAGAGGAGCGTATTCCTGATGTGAAAGTATATCAAATCAATAACTGGCGGGATGTACATCGCTTAAGAAATATGCCGTATCGCCCGACAGAGATCGAATACTATGTCATGAGTTCTGATGCAGCAAAGCAGACATATCCGATTGAACCGGTTATGGATTTCCGCAAAGGATATGTCAAAAATCATGACTATGAAGAAGTCATTGCACAAAAGAGAGCGGGTAAGAAAATCCGCATTCGTATGACCAAAGAAAATTCCTTTAGAAATGGTGCAGCGATAACACGAACTGCTATTGGCCCTGAAGCTATGTATTGTCCTCAATGCGGACAGCCGATTAAGAAGACGAAAGAGAAGTACTCTGATGAGCATTACTTCCAGCTTCGCCGCGGTAAAGACAAATGGGCTTGGAATCAAAACCGTGAAAACTACCGCTGTCGCAATAAAGTCTCAAAAGATGCTCTTCCTAAGCATCAGCGTCTTAAGGGCGATTCTCCTGATCAAGAGTGCGGCTTTATTTTTTGGAGTGCTAAGAAGCTCCCTGCTCGCTCTCTCGAGAGAAAGGTATCTCCTGCATGGTATCTGAATAAACATCTTCGTCGTGGATTCTTTGAATACTTGATCGCAGATGAGGTTCATGAATACAAGAGTGGAGACTCGGATCGTGCGAATGCCTTCGGTCAGTTGATCAATCATACAAATAAGCAGATTTTGCTGACAGGTACACTTCTCGGTGGTATGGCAAGAGATATCTTCTATCTTCTGGCTAGACTGGACGCGAAGAAGCTGAAATTGGAAGGTATTACGTATGATGATGAAAGCCGCTTCGTTGAGAACTATGGCGTATACGAACGTTCTATGACAGAGTTCACCGATGATCGTAAGGGCAAGAAGAGAAAGAAGCAGTTGCCTGGCGTTTCGCCACTTGTATTCCCGCGCTTCTTAATGAGTAACTGTGCCTTTATCGAGCTGGGTGACCTAGGCTATGCACTGCCGCCGTATCGTGAGATTCCAATGTTCATCGAGATGGAAGACGAGCATCGCAGAATGTATGACGAGTTGGAAGAAAACATCATGGATGCGATGGGGCAAGGCGGGATGAAGCATCTTTCCTCGTATATCACAAAGCTCTATCAGTATGCAGATATGCCATTCAAACACGAGCCGATCACATATCTTGATGAGCATGACAAGGTTAAGGAGCTATGTCAGCCGTATAATTTCCCTGAAGATTACACTCCAAGTAAATATTATGCGCTCCAGAGCCTTCTGGAGGAGCAGATCGAGGAACGCGGCCGTAAAGTACTTGTCTATGGACGTTTTACTGGCGGAGATAATGGAGTCGATACGTGGCTGTATGAGCGGCTTAAACAGGATGGCTATAATGTTGGTATCCTACGTTCATCTGGAACCTATGATGGAATGAAGATGCCGAAGCAAGAGGATCGGGAAACCTGGCTGCGTAAGAATATGGAACGCTATGATTGGGATGTTCTTGTAACCAACTCTCGTCTGGTCGCTGTTGGTCTTGATCTGCTTATGTTCCCTCATATTCATTTCTATCAAATGGATTACAGTGCTTATAACTATATGCAGGCTTCACGCCGATCTTGGCGGATTAAACAGACTGAGGAAGTTGAAGTTAGTACGTCGGTCTATCGCAATACAATCCAGGCAGATGTGCTAGAAAGCATTGCGAAGAAGATTGATGCGGCAATGGCTCTGCAAGGCAAGTTCTCTGAAGAGGGTCTTCGTGCAATGGCAGACTCTGGCGATGGCATCAATGCACTGGCTAAGAAGCTTATGAGTGAAGGAAGACTGGATAATATCAATTCCATTGAAGATCGATGGAAACGAATCAATGCTTCTTATGAGCAGCTGCAGAATAGCTCCTATGAGGGCTACGACTCTTATGAAATGAATCCACTAGGTATAGATAAAGTGCGTGAGATTCAGAAAGGTCTGGTTAATAAGATGCGTATTGATGTGGCTTCGGGCAAAATCACTCAGAATGATCTTAATAGCTACATGGACCACATTGAAGACATATTCCGTGTTGTTGAGGACGTGCGTGAATATAACAAAGGACTTCGCAAGAATGAGAGAATCGTGGAAGGACAAGGCGCTTTTGCCTTCTTTTAAACTATGGATCTAATGCAGAGCTACCTTGAGAAGAAATATTTAATTAATAATATTTGGATGTGCCGCGTTCGCTGCGTCGAATGCGGCAGGTCTGAATACTACTACGAATATATAAAGAAATATTATTGTTTTACCTGTCGATTAAAATATTTCGCTGCTTAGCAAAAAAAGGAGTTGCTACTAAATGTCAAATGTAAAAATTCCAGATGGAGCAGTTCGCTGTTCTGTTTATGAGGCTTTTCGAACGATGAGGGAAGACGGTAAAACAATAGTCGCTGTCCTGCAAGATGAGGACAATAATAACTATGCTGCCCACTGTTTTTATCCATGGCAGCTCAAACATGAGCAGGAGTATAAGTGTTCATTTTCTGAGTTATCCGAGTATATCGAAAAAGGTAAATGGTATGCTATTCCTTTGGAAGGCGCCGATGTATCTAATCCTATCTATGATGGGGACTTCATTAATGTTTATCTCGCTGGCGGCATTGTAGACCATGTTTCGAAATTCGAAACTAAAGAAGAAGCCATGAAGCACCTTCGTGAGCATTATTCTGAAGAGCCTTTCGATCCTGAAATAGATGATGCAACGATATGGAAACGGGAACCGGATGGATCCTATGAGATCATCCATAATGAAGATACGGTGGAGACAGCATAAATATGGAAGCAGTTTTATTAAAGAAATGTCTTCATTGCGAAGATGAAATCACGAGACGTAAGCATAAAAACTTCTGCTCGGATTCATGCAAGTATTTATATACCGGTAATGAAGAGGAGGAAGAAAAATGCTGATGCAAATCAAGACAAAAAGATGGATCAGACAGAGGTTTAAGCCTTGGGTGAACAAGAATAAGGGGTCTGTGGAAATATGGTTCACAGCCAATAATAAAGCACATGCCGTTGCATTTGAATGTGCCAAGCCTATATTTTGGCTGCCGAGGATAGATAGAAGACCGAGACTTATTCGGTTCGGCTTTCTGCTGTTTTCGATAATATATTATAAAAGAACAATTGAATAGGGGGAATCTTGGATGGCAAAAGCCAAGAAGCGCCAGGACCTATATCAAATTGATCGTTTTCTTCCGGAGCAGCTCATGAAAATGCAATCTAGCATTTATGAATATGCCAAGGCGATAAGCGGTCTTCCAAGTAATCATTCGGAAGTATTTGAGAAGAGGGGGTGGCTTTTGCCATTCCTATTCTCCTATGATGATTTGCTTTGGGGTAGATGGAACTACTGGCATGAGATATTGCAGAAGAAAACGATCAAAGGTAGCGGACCGATCCCTCAAATTGAATGGAAAGAACGAGGTGGAGAAGGTGTCGAAGAAACTCAAAAGATGCTGCGCAAATGCCTTGATCATCACGAATCAACGATCGATCACTTTGCAGATTGGCTTATGTGGGGGCTGGCGGCTTCACCGGAAAATCAAACGCTCAAGATATCACCTGAACTGAATGAGCATTACTATCGAGAGTTCGATATATTTTTAGTTCAAAATTATCCGACCGATTACTTGTCTCACACGCTCTCAGAAGAAACTGGTAAAGGATATAAGTCTGGATTAGGCTACTTTCCTACGCCATTCAATATAACGTGTATGATGACACAAATGACGATGGGTGGAGATCCTGAAGAGGAAAAACGCCAGACTGTATACGATGGCTGCGTGGGATGCGGAGCTACTATACTTCCAGCATCAAACCATACTCTTCGAATGATTGCCCAAGATATCAGCCAGATCGCCGTGAAGCTCTGCAAGATTCAGACGTACTGGTATGCTCCATGGTATGCCTTCCATCCACAATGGCTTAAGGGCTTTGAGCAAAGCAAAACGATTTCTCTTGTTCCTGCAACACCTGGCAAGAAAGTTCTTGAAGGGCAACTTGCATTTGACTTAGACTGGGCAACTGCCCCTGTATAATAAACAAACTAACTTATTGGAGGAATTTTATTATGTCTAACCCTGAATTGGTAGTACAAAAACTAGAAAAACAAGCAGTGATTTCTCAAGATCAGCTTCAAAATCTAATTGATACATTCCCATATGGTCAAAACGAAGGTTTTGTTCCATTTTCGGCAGTGTCTGATGACTTCTCCCTGTTTGGTTTTATGCGTAGCGAAATTGCAATGAGCGAGCGTGTTAATGAAGGCATGCTTTCTGCTTTTGAAGAAATGCTTCTACAAGAAGGAGCAAAAATTCCCGCAGGAGCCATTAAACATGTTTCTCCGTTCGGTATTCTAACAAACATCATTGGGTAGAGGCCGTCTTACGACGGCAGGGGCTTTTTGGATTTAACGGAAAATAAATTAACGGAGGCTTGAAAATGACTATGACACTTACACATGATATTGAATTAGATAAGAAGGTTGACCTGCAGCTGGCCGATGATGCAAATAAAGTAAGAAAAATCACAATTAAAACGGCTGAGCTCTTAAAAGCAGTGAAGCGAGCGGCATCGATTGTAAACCACAACCATGCGAACCTTGTATTGCGCAACATATTCTTTGCTATTACCAATAATGAAGTTATCTTACGAGCTGAAAACGACAGCTATTCTGTAGAGACAACAATTGATCCGGCGCATTGCGTGATTGAAGATGATCCTAGATCCGTTTTGTTTCCAGCAAAGCGTTTTCTGGATATTATCAGTAAAATGAGCGGGAAGAACACGACCATCTTTATTCGAGATAGCCACATCCGGATCAAATCAGGTCGTGCCAATATGGATATTGGAATCCAAGATTCAGACGAGTTTCCAGCATTGCCTAAGATCAAGAAAGGCAATACTTTCGAAATCGCTGCTGACGCCCTTCTGGATATGTACAGCCGCACAGTGTTTGCAACTTCTAAATTGCAGAGCATGCCTGTCTTGCAAGGCGTCTTGCATGACATCGAAGACCAAAGATTTCGCTGCGTTGCAACGGATCGGCATCGATTCGCACAGGTTTATCACCCGACAGCTATTGAATGCGAACCAATGCGTGTCAGTGTTCCAGCAATAACAATCAATGAGGTTATGAAGCATCTAAAGGAAAAGAAGTCGGACACTATCAAAGTTACCGTCAAAGATACTCGTGTGATATATGACATGAACGATACTGTTCTTTATTCTCAAGTATTAGAAGGCACATATCCTGATACAAATCGAATTATTCCTACTGGAGCTAAGGCTAGTGTTACGGTTCCTAATTCCGAGTTTTTAGGTGCGGTCAAGCGAGCAGCCATCTTCTTAGATGACTCTGGTTCTTCTAAAATAACGCTCATGATTGATGGTGAAAAGAACCAGATGCGTATTCAATCATTGGATAGTGATGAAGGTACAATGTTGGAAGATATGACAACACTTAAAGGCGAAGGTGAATTTGCTACATCCACAATGAATGGCCGCTATCTGCTTGAGTCTTTGAACAAGATTAGCGGAACCGCTCATGTGGAAATTAAGATTACGACAGGTCTGCCTTTCCTCTTAAGAGAAACCAATGCGCTTGAAGGGAATGTAAATGTCGTTGTGCCTGTGAAGCATAGACTTGATAGTTCCACAGGAATCGAAAACTTCATGCCTGACTATAGCGATGGAGAGGGAGATCCTTTTGCTGATCGTGCAGATGGATACGCTGAGCAGGCCTCTGAGGATACTGAAAGCCAAGAAGGGGCAGCTTAATCAATTTATCTCAAAATAACGCTTGATTTTAGCTTGTAACGTGTTATAATTCAAAATGTAATGCGTTACAAGCTCACACTAAATAGGGGGCTAATAACGATGACAGCAATGACAGTTGAAGATATGTATGCAATGAAACCAGCAGGCAGTGTGATTCCTTTTTTTAATTTCACCGGATATAATTCGGGTGATAGTGTTCAGGCAGCTGACGGGGCTTATGATTTCGACAACAAGGTTTATGTTGTAGAAGAGGGCCGCATACAGCACATCTGGCATAATGAAGAGAATCAAATGGCATTTGAATTTGAAGGGATTTGAAGCACATGAACTTGGACGTTCAGCGTTCAATATTTGCAACAAATGCATTCGCTTCGGAATTTCCAGAACAGCATATTCAGCTCTGGAAAGAGTTTGAAGAAAAGGTTCCACAGATAAATCGGATTGGCTATTATGGCGCAGACAATGTGGCTTATATACGCTGGCTCCGTGAAACGAAGAATGCAGTCTTTAATTCATTTTTACAATCCAATATTGCAACAAAGCAATTTGATGCATGATATAAGAATGTGGTGGCGGAAGAGAGACGCTAATAGCGGTAAGATGAGGACCGCGTGCCTGTAAATACAAGCATAACCTAGTCAGTGCAAGGGAGAGTGGCCCTTGCCCACATTCTTGCTCTCAATGGACATATGATCCGCGTCTTTACGCAGAGCATCCGAAGATAAACGGATTCGATCTATTTGGCTTTGGCAGTCAGCGGAACTTATGGGAAGCTGTTAAATGAGCAAGTATGCTGGATCGTATGTCGATTGAGGGTCTTTTATTCACCCTTTTTTTCCCCTCATCAAAGAATTATAAAGGGTAGGTTATCTGATTCAGCCGTAGGAAGTCTGGAGTTATTCGTTAGTAGGTTTGTAGGCGCTGCAGAGCCGAACACTGAGGACGGTATCCTGGATGGACTATTCAAAAAACAGACGGCAGTATGCAAAAACTGACGTAAACAACAGCCAGGACCGAACCTGTAACAAAAGGCGATGAAGAGAGGCAACAGGTGGGCCCTCCGCGACAACCTAGGGGTGGATGAGGGTTGTCATGATCATACTGTATGTGAGTCTGCCATGATAGCTTATCAGGGAAAGCACATGACTGATAATCATGAAATGCGGTTCGATTCCGATGTGGTGGCGTTACAGTATGATTCACTTATTTAGCTATGTAGGCGCACTGATGATCTTGTCCGGTTCCGTAAGCCACGCTGAGGCGGGTAGACTGGTCTTGTATCGAATCTGATAGGATAAACAGTGGATTAGAAACGGGCAGCTTAAATGACCGGCAACGCGTGGCTTGCCGGCATCATAAGCTGGAGTGTTTCGGCTCCGTTTGCATCCCTTGCTTTGCGACAGCAGTAAGTCACACGAAACGCAGAGACCTTGGTGACTTTCAGTGCGCTACATAGATTGTGTCCGGAATAGCTTAACGGTAGAGCGATCGTATAAACCCATACGAGAGATCAGAGGTTCGATTCCCGTTTCCGGCTTCTGCATTTAACATACAAGTAAAGACCGTAGATCAGCTTTGAACCTTCTTAGCGTTCAATTCTCACAGGATCAGGTGAAACAAGTGCCAATGTGCAGGGTAGGATTCTCGAATCGGTTGCTTTAAGTTTCCGTTTATCGGATCGGGTGGATGCTTGAACAGTAAAGTTCATGATCGTGAAAACACCTTTCATCTTAAATGCTTAAAGACCTGCAGCTTGTATGTTAAATGGAGAATTTTGTGGGGCAGATTAAGCCTCAATGGATTGGACGAGGGTAGAGCTTACTATCAATTTCAGGTAGGATCTTCAGGCATCGAGTACTTGGGTGTCTGAAGACTATCTTTAAATCCTATATGCCGAAAGGCCAAGGCTTAATATCCCTAACGAAAACTTTCCGAGGCTCACAGGTGATCTGCAGTCGGGTAAGCGGTAAAGACCGGCGTACATAGTTTAAAGGGGGCGTCCAATGAGTAAGCCTGAGATTAGGCTACGTAATGGAAAATTAGCCACATATAAATCATCCAGGCAAACACGGATTCCCGATATGGGTATTAACGAATTGACGGAAGTCCATAGTTTTCGTATACCTTGTCCAGTATGCGATCACGATGAAGATAATATTGCCGTTTCGCAAGATGGTATTGTATTTCTAAATAGTCAAATCGTCTGTCGCTTTTGTGGAGTTTTCTTCCGTCCAGTGGTAGACCCCGTATTCATAAAAGAGCAACGGATGGTTCGCTCGATTATATCTTAAGATGAAGCCGCCAAATAAGTCGGCTTTTTTTATATTGAAGGAGCTGAGTTGATGGATCTTTTTGATTTTGCTGATCAACAAAATAATAAGCCGGAGGTCTACTTTCCCAAGTTAGGAGATCGGGTCTTAATACCCTCAATCGAACAATTTGGATATGTAAATTATATAGATCAAAAGACTCTTTTTAAAAATGAATATTTTCCCATTCAGGTATTACTTGATGAGCCAAATGATTATTCTGTACTAATTCGTACCAATCTTACCGATATTGTGAAAAAATAATCTTGCCATTTCAGAAAAATAGTTTTATTCTTACTGTTGAGAATTGACGAGGGGAGATTAGAAATGATTAAGAATATTGATGCCAGTGATTTGGATTCTCTTATAAGCAAGCTAAAGAATACTTTTTCTTTCGGTGACTGGGATAAAATCCTACTTTTAGCTGAATCGCTTATAGAGAAAACTAATGTTATTGATAATATTACAAAAATGACTGGTGTTAATTTTAATCAAGCAGAGAGAAGTCTAGTTTATTATTATGGTTTTGCTTATATGGCCATTGGAACAGTCTATGAGTATAAATGCGATTACCCGAAAGCCAGAGAATGGGCACTTAAATATAGTGATTGGTCATCCATTATATCTCCTACTGCAGAAGATATAAAATGGATAAACCACTGGACAAAACTTTCTGAGATTAATGTGATCGCGGCAGAGCTACTTATGGGAAAAGAAGAAGCGCTAGATCGAATTGCTGATTATATATTAGAGAATCCTGAAGAAGCCTTAGCTGGCTTGGTCACAATGCTTGAAGCTGCAAACATGAACAGTATGAATATTGATCATGTGTTAGATCGTATACCCGAAGATTTCTGGAAAAATGATAAGACACTTGGTGTAGTGAATATGTCCTATCAGTACAGATATTTCCGTCAATTGTCCCTTTACAAACAAAAATGTAATGAGTTACATTTTTGTTTAGAAAACCTCTTGCGCGCACTCTCATTAGCTGATAAAATGAAGAACGTAGCAGACTTTGAGGAATGTGTTCATCTTTTTGAAACCCTCAAAGATCACGCAGACAGTCGTCAAGAGAAGGCATTTAACCGCATAATAAAGGGAGCGATTAGGCATGAAAAAGTTGTTTCTATCAGCATTGCTAACATTAGGGGTTCTTAGCGCAACTGCAGGCGCTGCAAGCGCTGCAGAATGTGTGGAACCAGTTGTATATAAAGAGGATACACTAGTTAGGCCTCTTGCTTTCGGCTGGGGATCTTAATAAATAAAAA
>NZ_BBIW01000011.1 GCF_000732325.1 Paenibacillus sp. TCA20 | reverse complement strand
AGATGAATCCGAATACTTTCTCGGGGCCCGGAACAAAACCGGGTAAACAAAGATTCTAACATCGCACATTGTTTCGTATCTAGTTTTCAGGGAGTAAATTCCTTGTAAAGATTTGAAGCTGCATGTCCTTTTTAAGGATTGATATTTTGCTGGTGATGATTCGCCGAAGATATCACAGCGCAAAAATCATGTTTGGTGGCGATAGCGGAGGGGTTCCACACGTACCCATCCCGAACACGACCGTTAAGCCCTCCAGCGCCGATGGTACTTGGACCGCAGGGTCCTGGGAGAGTAGGACGCCGCCAAGCTGAACTATTATTTTATTACATATTCCCTGATAGCTCAGTTGGTAGAGCACTCGACTGTTAATCGAGTTGTCACAGGTTCGAGTCCTGTTCGGGGAGCCAGCGGCCCGTTGGTCAAGGGGTTAAGACACCTCCCTTTCACGGAGGTAACAGGGGTTCGAATCCCCTACGGGTCACTTTCTTTTAAACTTTACATAATGGAGACTTAGCTCAGCTGGGAGAGCATCTGCCTTACAAGCAGAGGGTCGGGGGTTCGATCCCCTCAGTCTCCATTCTTAATATCGCGGGGTGGAGCAGCTCGGTAGCTCGTCGGGCTCATAACCCGAAGGTCGCAGGTTCAAATCCTGCCCCCGCAATTGATTTACGTGGAACTGTGGTGTAGAGGCCTAACATGCCTGCCTGTCACGCAGGAGATCGCGGGTTCGAATCCCGTCAGTTCCGCCATTTTAAATCTTTGATAAGTAGTTGGTTCGAGTCGATATGACTCTCCATATATATGCGCGTGTGGCGGAATTGGCAGACGCACTAGACTTAGGATCTAGCGTCTTTGACGTGGGGGTTCAAGTCCCTCCACGCGCATCCTATTAAGCGGAAGTGGCTCAGCGGTAGAGCATCGCCTTGCCAAGGCGAGGGTCGCGGGTTCGATTCCCGTCTTCCGCTTTTTCTTTATTTTACAAAATAGGCCGGTGTGGCGGAATTGGCAGACGCGCGCGACTCAAAATCGTGAGGGAAACCGTGGGGGTTCGAGTCCCTTCACCGGCATTATTTATCGGGATGTAGCTCAGCTTGGTAGAGCACCTGGTTTGGGACCAGGGGGTCGCATGTTCAAATCGTGTCATCCCGATTCAGGGAAAGGTTATCGCTAAGGCGGTAACCTTTTTTGTATATATTTATTGAATTCCGGTCACACTTAACAAAAAAGTGTGATAGAAGGGGATTCCATTGATTTTTTTTCGACGAAAAAATAAAGATAAACGATTTAAACGACTTAAACGTACTTTCTGGACGCTTACCCTATGTTTGGTTCTCGCGGCAATGGCTATAGGCGGGCTTCCGTTATCACAAACATTGCAGTCTTTATTGACTATGCCGGACAGTGTGGAGGTCATTGGGAATCATATGGCGTTTATGAAAGAGTCTGACCCCTCACAGGAAGTGCTTATCAACAAGCTTGAAGGTACAGAGCAGGTAAGAGAAGTCGCCTTGGAGAAGAGTTATATTTGTGGCGTGGAGACCATATCTCTGGGGATATTTGATACCGCTGAAATGGTCTCCATGATTAAGCAGCATCCCGATTGGAGCGGTCGCTTGGAACAGGACCGACTTATACTGAATGAACAGATTCATGATCTATCTCCAGAATGCAGAGAAAATGCATTTATGGGAGTAGATCCTAATGGGAATTTGATACTGTACCAAGGTGAACCTGATGAAGAGAAGGTCATTCGTACTTTTTTTCAGCTGGATGTAGGGACGATGGAATCCTCTCTCCCAGAGGGAGTCCTAGAGCAGCTCCACAAAGGAATTCGCATTCAGGATGTTGATGAATACAACAGTGTTTTATCGACTTTTAGCGATTATGCAGTTGCACCCGTCGGGAATATTGTAAGATGAATATATTTCTGAATAATTTAATATGCAGTTAATTGAAAGAAAGGGCAGTGAAAACTGCCTTTTTTGTGTTTGTTATGTTCGAAATTTCACGAAATTGTAGGAGTTTTCGTCGAAGTGCAAACTTTTTCGTTCTATGCCTTGAACATTTGATATAATGATTAAACGATACATATGTTCGCAGATGTTAAGGAGAGATGGTTTTGCGCTTTTTAGGAATTGACCCTGGGATAGCTATTGTAGGGTTTGGCTTCGTGGATAAAACAGGGAACAAATTAACACCTGTACAATACGGATCGATACAGACAGAGGCACACACGCCTGATGAGGAACGACTACTACATGTATATGAAGCAATGTGCCAATTGATAGATAAATATAAGCCGGATGCAGTTGCACTGGAGAAATTGTTTTTTAATCGAAATGTAACTACAGCGATGTCAGTAAGTCAGGCGAGGGGAGTGCTGGTGCTTGCGGCTACGCAGAGGGGACTGCCTATAGCTGAGTACACACCGATGCAGGTTAAGCAGGCTATCGTTGGCTACGGTAAGGCAGAGAAGAAGCAGGTTCAGGAGATGGTTCGAATGTATCTCAAGCTGCAGACCGTCCCTAAACCAGACGACGTTGCAGATGCCTTGGCTGTGGCTATATGTCATGCCCATTCCTATACACTAAATTCGAAGTTAAATGAGGTTACGAGAAAATGATAGATTATATTAAAGGGCCTGTTGTCATGATTGAAAATGATTATGTGGTCATCGATGTTCAAGGAATCGGCTATCAGATTTTTTGCCCGAACCCTTTTGTTTTTGCTAAGCAGGAAGGAACTGCTGTAACGGTGTATACTCATCATCATGTGAGAGAGGACGCAATGCTGTTATACGGTTTTTCTACGCGTGAGGAGCAGCAGCTTTTTCGTAAATTAATTGAAGTCTCCGGGATTGGTCCGCGGGTAGCACTGGGCATCCTAACTGGAGGTACACCAGATCAGCTGATCGCGGCCATTCATCAGGAGAATATTACGTTTCTTACGAAGCTGCCGGGTATCGGTAAAAAGACGGCTCAGCGGATGATACTTGACCTGAAGGACAAGCTTGACGGATTTGGAGGTGCCATGTATGCTACCGGTCTATTCGCACCGAATGTGGCGGAAGAAGGCGATGGCTCCTACTGGTCAGAGGCACGTGAAGGCTTGAAGGCACTTGGATATACAGACAGCGAGCTGGATAAGGTATGGCTCAAGATGAAGAATGAGACAACTGCTGAGGATACAGCAGATCTTTTGATGAAAAAGGCACTCAAAATGTTGTTTACTGGATAAAAAAAGCGGGATATCTCCGCTTGTTAATGCTTGAAGCAGAATAGAGGGATAAATATGGATGAACGGATTATATCCGCCAATCTGATGATGGAAGATCACGCGGTGGAGCTAAGTCTGCGTCCCCGCTATTTAAATGAGTATATAGGGCAAGATCAGGTCAAAGAGAACCTGAAGGTATACATTGAAGCTGCCAAGATGCGTAACGAGGCGCTGGATCATGTGCTATTGTACGGACCTCCGGGTCTTGGCAAAACGACATTATCCAACATTATCGCGAATGAGCTGGGTGTTAACCTTCGGACAACCTCAGGACCTGCCATTGAACGGCCGGGTGATCTGGCTGCGCTCTTAACCAATCTGCAGGAAGGGGACGTTCTCTTTATCGATGAAATTCACCGATTGCATCGTTCCGTAGAAGAAGTGCTGTATCCGGCTATGGAGGATTTTGCTCTTGATATTATGATCGGAAAAGGACCGAGTGCGCGTTCTGTGCGACTGGATCTTCCTCCGTTTACATTGGTAGGTGCTACTACACGAGCAGGACTGCTATCAGCACCGTTACGAGATCGTTTCGGAGTAATCAGTCGTCTTGAGTTCTATACCGTGGACGAGCTGACTTACATTGTATCTCGTACAGCGGATTTGCTCGGTATTGAGATTGTTGGCGATGCTGCCGAAGAGATTGCACTTCGTTCAAGAGGAACGCCTCGAATTGCGAACAGATTGCTGAAGCGTGTGCGTGATTTTGCTATGGTGCGGGGAGATGGAATCATTACTTCTGCTTTGGCAGAGGAAGCTTTAAAAAGATTGCAAATTGATCCGCGTGGACTTGACGATATAGATTATAAGATGCTGAAGTCGATGGTTGTGAGCTTCCGGGGCGGGCCTGTCGGACTGGATACGATTGCAGCAACAATAGGTGAAGAAAGTCAGACCATTGAAGATGTCTACGAGCCTTATCTGCTTCAGATTGGATTTCTTCAAAGGACACCTAGAGGCAGAGTGGTAACACCTGCGGCATACGAACATCTTGGTATTCCCATGCCAACAGATAAGTAAGAGTTTGACCTAGAGTAAGACATGTTCATAGGCAATAATGCCCCGCTGCTGGAGAACTGGCCATGTATTTCTGCTGCATATCTTATATCAAATGATGCTCAAAGTGTTGGATAAGTAGAACAAATCTACAGGTATAATTGTACAGCCAGAGAAACGATATGAACATTATGCAATGGAGAGGGAGTCTTTTGCACCAACATGGGGGAGGAGAATAACTAAATGTACCGAAGAACAAAGTCGAGCGAGCGTCGTCTGCATTGGTTACAGGGGGCGAAGCTCGCTGTAGCAGCGGCAGTGGTAGCAGGAAGTCTTTACATGCCGTCATATGCTGATGCATCGGAAGTTGATACGATTCGTGTTGCCATGTTTGCTGATCTAGGCAGCACGTATAAGTCAACCACGCCGGCAGTTACCATGCAAACAGCAGGTAATGGGTCTGCTGGAATAATAGGCAGTAACGGATATGAAGCATGGATCACACTTTCAAATGCTGACGAGGTTCGATTCAGCGTTGACGGATATCGTGTGAAAGTATTCGAAACCAATGAGTTTGCCAAAGCGGCAGCGATCACTAAGGCTCTGCAGAGCACAGCTGACAAACCGATAATGTATTCTGCTTCTAAGAGCGGTAAGACCGTGTATCAGGTATATGCAGGAAATTATAATACGCTGAGTCTGGCTGAAGCGGCTTCTTCACGTATAGCCCAGAATAACAGCACTCTGTTAAATGGACAAAAGCCTGCGGTGAAGGGAAGTAAACATAGCTCTGTCGGTGTCTATGCTTCCAAGGCGGCAGCTGACAAGGTACGCAGCACAATTACGGCTGAAGGATTGGATGCGTATACTGTGCTGCAAGCTACGGGTACAGGAGCTCCTGAATATGCAGTTTGGATCGGTGAAGAGACGACAGATGCACTGCTCACTTCAGTGGAAAAAGCAGTAAAACAGCAGCTGCCCCAGCTTACCGTGACTCCGGTCTCTCCAAATACCAAGGCAATTATAATTCGTGAGGATACTACGCTGAACCTTGCTTCACCAGCGGCGCGGGATCATTATATCGTCAGTGGAAATGATGCTAAGCTCGTGCTGGACGGAGGAGATGCAGGTATTCGCGTTACGGAACGATCAGCGAGAACCTATCGTGGTGATTTTGAGATTAGCACTTATAACGGTCAATTGGCATTGGTTAATGAGCTGCCGCTTGAGCAATATCTCTACTCTGTCGTGGGAACAGAGGTGTATACCTCCTGGCCGGAAGAGACATTGAAAGCCCAGGCTGTTGCTGCACGGAGCTATGCTCTATATCAGGGCAATCGATTTACAATAGCCAATGTTGTAGATACGACACTTAGTCAGGCCTATAACGGGATCGGAGCAGAGCATGAGCGTGTTACACAGGCCGTTAATGCGACAGCAGGTGAAGTCCTGAAGAGCGGCGGCAAGATTATTGAAGCCATCTTCTCCTCTAATGCAGGCGGAACAACGGCTGATCCTTCGGAGGTATGGAACGGCGGCGGCAACCTATTCGCTAGTGTGGCAAGTCCTGGAGACCAAGCAGCACAGCAAGGTACATACGAGTGGTATCATGTGCTGCTTACGGATGGCAAGACAGGCTACGTAAGGGAAGACAATACCAAATTGCTGGAAGGCACGACGGCAGCAGGGCTTCCAAAGCTGACAGTAACGGCTCAGAATACGAATGTGCGAAAAATTCCATTAATTCAATCGACTGTCAACCCAATAGCTCAATTGAATCCGGGAACCGAAGTCGTCGTTCTGGGTAAGGTTAATGAATCGGGAAGCTTCAGCTGGATGAGAGGTCCTTTCACTTCCGCAGAGGTCGTTGCGATGCTGCAAGGGAAGGTGAACACAGCTGTACCGTCTTCTATCACGAGCCTTGAAGTTACGGAACGAGGGCCATCAGGCCGGGCTTTAGAAGTACAGGCGAACGGTCAGGTGCTTGGTGTGAAATATGGTGATGCTTATCGGTCTGCATTTGGCAGCTTGCCAAGCACATTGTTTGATATTACGGATACCGGAAGTTATACTGTACTAGGTGCAAATGGACAAACCGCGGAGAAAAAAGGTTCCGGCGGTGCTCATGTCATTTCGGCTTCAGGAACCTCATCCTACTCAGGCAATTCAATGGTCGTTATGAATGGCGAGGGAGATGCGCGAGCTGTAAGCAAGACTCAATCCTTCCTATTTAACGGGCAGGGCTACGGTCATGGATTGGGCTTGTCTCAATGGGGTGCCAAGGGAATGGCAGATGAAGGGTATGATTACCAGTCTATTTTGAAACACTATTATCAGAATGTAACTATTGTTAAGGAATGACGAACTTATGAATGTAGATATGTATGATTTTGAACTACCCGAGTCTCTGATTGCTCAAACGCCGCTTAAAGAGCGCAGTGCATCACGGCTGCTTACGCTCAATAAAGAGACGGGTGAGATGGAGCACCACACTTTTACGGATATCATAGATTTTCTTAACCCAGGCGATACCTTAATACTTAATGATACGAGGGTTATACCCGCCAGATTGTTTGGTATTAAAGAAGACACGGGTGCCAAGGCAGAGGTTCTCCTGCTGCATAATCTTGGGGAAGATCGCTGGGAAACGCTCGTTAAGCCGGGGAAAAAGCTGAAGAAGGGAGCCGTCATCCGTTTTGGTGAAGAGTTGTCCGCTACCATTGAGGAAGAGAGTGATATGGGTGGACGAGTTATTCGCTTTAGCTATGATGGTATTTTCCAGGAAATACTGGATCGCTTAGGGCAGATGCCACTTCCTCCGTATATTAAGGAGAAGCTGGAGGATAAAGAGCGCTACCAGACGGTATATGCTAAGCATGAAGGCTCTGCAGCGGCTCCTACAGCAGGACTTCACTTTACTAAAGAGCTTCTTGCAAGAATTCAAGACAAAGGGATCTCCATTGGATTTATTACCCTTCATGTAGGGCTTGGAACGTTTCGTCCCATGTCGGTCGATGTCGTAGAGGAGCATGTCATGCATGCGGAATATTACTCCTTGAATCAAGAAACAGCAGATCTGATCAATGAGACGAAAAAACGTGGGGGACGCGTTATCGCGGTGGGAACAACAAGCTGCCGGACTCTCGAAACCGTTGGAACTCAGCTTGAAGGTAAAGAGCTCACAGCCAGCAGTGGCTGGACAGATATATTTATGTACCCTGGGTATGAATTCAAGGTTGTAGATGCTTTAATTACGAACTTCCACCTTCCTAAGTCAACACTTGTCATGCTGGTGAGTGCTCTTGCTGGTCTTGAGAACATCATGACTGCCTACAAAGAGGCAGTAAATCAAGAATATCGTTTCTTCAGCTTCGGAGATTCAATGTTCATTTACTAAGATAGAGGATGAGAATAATAAAATGTCAGCAGCAATTACTTATGAACATATAAAAACTTGTAAACAATCAGGCGCACGTCTGGGACGAGTTCATACTCCGCATGGTGTGATTGAGACTCCTATTTTTATGCCGGTAGGAACCCAAGCCACAGTTAAGACAATGAGCCCAGAAGAGCTCAAAGAGATGGAGGCTCAGATTATACTGAGCAATACCTATCATCTATTCCTGCGTCCAGGGCACGATATCGTGCGCGAAGCAGGGGGCCTGCATAAATTTATGAACTGGGATCGTCCTATCCTAACGGACAGCGGTGGGTTTCAAGTGTTTTCCTTGAGTGAAATGCGTAAAATCACCGAGGAAGGTGTACACTTCCGTTCGCATCTAAATGGAGATAAGAAATTCCTCTCTCCTGAGGTTGCGATGGAAATTCAGAATTCTCTAGGCTCGGATATTATGATGGCTTTTGATGAATGTCCTCCTTATCCTGCAGACTATGAATATGTCAAGAGATCACTCGAAAGAACGAGCCGCTGGGCGGAGCGCTGTCTTGAGAGTCATGCAAGACCTCATGACCAAGGATTATTCGCGATTATACAGGGTGGAATGCACGAAGATTTGCGTAAACTAAGCGCTCAGGATTTGACTTCCATGGATTTCCCGGGGTATGCTATTGGTGGACTCAGTGTGGGCGAGCCCAAACATTTGATGTACCAAGTTTTGGATTATACAGTCCCATTGCTTCCGGCAGACAAGCCGCGTTATTTGATGGGGGTAGGTTCTCCGGATGCATTGATTGAGGGAGCCATCCGAGGCGTGGATATGTTTGATTGTGTACTTCCTACTCGTATTGCACGTAATGGAACAACAATGACCAGTCAAGGCAGACTAGTGGTTCGTAATGCGAAGTATGCCCGTGATTTCAGTCCGCTTGATCCTGAATGCGATTGCTATACATGCCGGAATTACTCCAGAGCATATCTACGACACTTAATTAAGGCAGACGAAACGTTTGGCTTGCGTCTTACAACGTATCATAACCTGCATTTCTTATTGAATTTAATGAAGAAAGTGCGTCAGGCGATCATGGATGACCGTCTGCTAGATTTCCGTGATGAGTTCTTTGAGCAATATGGACTTCATGATAATGACAAAGGGTTTTAAATCAGGGGAATGTAGCTTATAAGCGGTACTTGATGATAAGGTATGTGAATTTGTGAAAGGGGGGAAAACAGATGATAAATGCTCCATTACAAGCAGCAGGCGGTGGCGGTCTTCAGCTCATCATTATGATGGTACTTATGTTTGCGGTGTTCTATTTTCTTCTGATCAGACCGCAGCAAAAAAGACAAAAAGAACATAGAAATTTGCTGAACTCCTTGAAAAAAGGAGATAAGGTCGTAACCATCGGCGGACTTCACGGTGTAATTACAGAAGTAACGGACGATACGATCGTATTGCGTGTAAACGATGTCACTAAATTGACATTTAACCGCAGCAGCATCAGCTCCGTCGTTCCTAGAGAAAGCGAAGAAACAGCATAAGCTTCTGCCTTAGAAAAGAGTGATATGATGTCCTTAACAGGACTGAGCATTGCCTCTAAAGCTAAAGAAGTGAGAAAGGACTCCATTCAGGAGTCCTTTTTTTGAGATCATCTTTTTACATTGACACCGAATATGCCGCCCAAGGCAGAGACGATAAATGCAATTGCCCATTGCAGCAAATCATATAGTTGAATCGAAGAATTAAGTGCGAGAAATCCGATAACAAAGACGAGAAGACCGTAGACAGCTCCTGTAATACCACCATGATACCATCCGCGTTCTCCAGATTTTTTTCCTGCAGCAAACCCTCCAAACAAAAGGGCAATGGAATGAACTAAATAGGTATAGAAGGATAAGTCTTGCTCTCGCATACCCGTCAGCCACAGAAAGAGAGACAATACCAGGGCACCAACAAACATCCAGATAAAAGCAGTAATCAATCCTGAGAGCAGCGGGCTGTGAATGCGAATGGAAAATACGCGGCGTACGAAATCCATACAGGAAACCTCCTTGATCGGCTGTAATTAATACATTCTATGGCCAAGCTATACGGCTTAAGAACTCATTTTCCATTAATTAAATGGAATGGCACTCATGAACTTCGGTCAACCTATCCATTACCAATGTCCACATTTGACCCAAAGCTACAGGGAGGCCTGGATCATGATCGATCATGTCGTGCTACATATACTGCGTACTGTGCTCATGTACTGTATTGCTGCTTTTGCAATTCGTTTGATGGGCAAGAGAGAGATAGGAAAGCTGTCTGTTTTTGATTTGGTCATATCCATCATGCTTGCAGAGATTGCCGTCTTCGCGATAGAGGATGTGGAAAGACCTCTATATGAAGGCATCGTGCCGATAATAACCCTCATTATTTTGCAGGTTAGTCTCGCGCTCCTCGGGCTCAAGAGCAGATGGTTTCGTCTTGCTGTCGATGGTAAACCGGTCATTCTCGTGTCAAATGGGAAACTGCAGCGTGATGAGATGAAGAGACAGCGTTATAATCTCGATGATCTCATGCTGCAATTGCGTGAGCAGAATGTTGATAATATCGATGAATTACAGTTTGCCATTCTAGAGACAACAGGTAAGCTGTCCGTCATTCCAAAAGAGAAGAAGCCGGATGAGCGACACAAGCAGTCGCAGAAAAGCCTGTTTTCGCATATGAGCGAAGCTGCTGAAGAGTTGGATCAGAACAGTATTAATCTGACGAATATCCGATACGAGGCACTGCCGCTTCCACTTATTATGGATGGGAAGGTGCAGGATGCGAATCTGGATATGATTCAGAAAAACCGCTTCTGGCTGAAGAATCAAATCCAAGAGCACGGTATAAAAGATTTCAAAGATGTTTTTCTATGCTCGATTGATCATAAGGGCGAGATTTACGTGAATGCTAAAAAAGACAGCTCTAAAAAATAATTGAAAATTTGCAGCAAACTATTTACGTGGTGATATCCATGAGCCGATAAAAGGAACACGGGATAAATCGTGCAGATCAATTAATCGGCAGGCTGCCATCACTGCTAAATAAACGATAAGACCCATGAAGCTGGAAACTATAAATTGTAAGAAGGATAAATGGGTCCAGGGCAGATGAAGGAATAAATACTGTGTTAGCCCGGCCATAATTACCATACCTGCGGCCACTTTAATAAGATCAAGCCAGCGAAAACGAAAACCAAGCAGCTGTCTCAAACTTTGGCCGTGCAGCAGAGTGACGATGAGAGAGTTAACACAAATAGCGATGACGGCTCCGTATATGCCATATTCAGGTCTTGAAGCCAGCGTAAGGATAAGGGTGATCTTGATAACAGCACCGATTGTGGTGTTAATGAGTGCTCTTCCTGGCCGATCTAAAGCTTGTAATGCTGCCTGAAGTGGTGCCTGTACATAGATGAACAGAGCAAAAGGAGTCATGGTCTTGAGCATGTTGGCAATGGAGCCATCGTCGTATAGCAGCCGGCATAGAGGTTCTGCGAGCACAAACATCACGACGGCAAAGGGTCCCCCGGTAACGAGCGCAAGTCTGAGAGATTGATGTAGTCTCTTATGAATGGTTTTATAATCTTTTCTTGCGGCTGCCTCGGATAAGGAAGGCACGAGGGATGTCGCCAGTGATGATGTGAGCGCACCTGGCAGCAGCAGCAGAGGGATGACCATTCCTTGAAGTGCTCCATATTGTGCTGTAGCCAATGCCTTGGTCAGCCCTGCAAGAGCGAGACTTTGAGCCGTAACGATGGTCTCCATTAAGTAAGACAATGAACCTACTAGGCGCCCGGCTGTAACGGGAATGGAGATGGCCATCAGTTTTTTGAAGATTGATTTTTGTTGCCCCTGACTCTGTTTAGTTGGTGCCGAAGAAGGGAGAGAGGGTAAGGATTTCCCTGTTTTCCTGTGCTTCTCATGCTGCCAGAGGAGCACAATCATACCGATCAGTTCACCTGCGACCGCGCCCAGCATGGCTCCTGCTGCCGCATATTCGATACCCCGAGGGAGCAGAAGATAGGAGAACCACAGCACACATAATATTCTCATGAGCGTCTCGGCAATGGATGAAGCAGCAGAGGGAATCATGTTCTGCTTACCTTGGAAATATCCTCTGTACACGGACGAAACTGCGATGATGAGAATCATGGGGGTCATGCTCACAAAGGTATGATATACTCGCTCATCCGTTAGAATGGTGCTCGTTACCCATGGTGCAAAGATAATACATAAGGTAGTGAATAATACGCCCAGCGACAATGTGAACAAAAGACTGACTCGAAGAATTTTTTCGGATGTGCCGTTATTGCCTAACGATTCCGCTTCAGCAACTAGCTTGGCAATCGCTAAGGGAAGGCCCCCAGTAATCAAAGTTACAATGACGATAAAGAATGGATAGCCTTGCTGGTATAGACCAACCCCCTCAGCTCCAATGACTCTGGGCAGTACGATACGGGGAATAAATCCAAGGATACGATTGATAATGCCGGCTGCAAGTAGAATCATGGTTCCTTGGATGAATGTTTGTTTTTTCATAAATGGATTTCCCTCTTCCCCTGGGTTAATACGTATTTCCTGTGTCTGATGGACTGGCTCTTAATAATGGATATGCCAAACCTGTCCCATCTCATGACTAGGAAGTTTGCCAATTATGATATTTCCTGAATATAACAGCCTTCTAATCCTGAATCAGGCAGGAGTATAGCGGGTATAAGACGAATAAAGGATTATGGAAGGTCTAAAGGAGGACTGAAGCAGATGGATTCCACAATTGAAGAAATGGATGGACAGGAGCTTGAAGAAGCCATCGAGCTGTTATGCTGCAGTAAGGCTGAGGAACTTCGGTTGGTAGGATATGAGCATGTAACCAGTAAGGATGTGTGGAATTGTATTAGTCATAAATATGAGAAACACGGCGTTCCGCAGCTGCATCAGCTGGTTAACGATATTTTATCGCTGAAGGCAACCAGCTTTATGAATTACATGACGCTGTCCGCTTATCGAGGTTCCTCTTTCTAATGGAAAGAGGGATTTTTTTGTTTCTGAAATAACGGTTCGCCCGATGCCTTTTTCATATAGGAAAATTGACTGAGATTTCCTGCATAGCTATAATAGGAATATTGAGAATGAAGGGGGATAAAAGTGACGGCATGAAGAGAGCTATCAGTTTCATTCTGGTCGTGCTAGTGACCGCCGGCGTTATGGCTTTTACAAGCCCAGGTCTGCTTAACAATATACGCCTCGGCCTCGATTTAAAGGGAGGCTTCGAGATTTTATATGAAGCTGAGCCGCTGGAAGCAGGACAAGAAGTCACCAGAGAATCACTTACTCAGACGGCGAAGAGTCTCGAGCAACGTGCAAATGCGTTAGGAACAAGTGAGCCTGAAGTAACAACAGAGGGTTCGAACCGGATTCGCTTGAAGCTTGCTGGGGTTACGGATGAGACCGAGGTACGCAGCAAGATGAAGGAGCCGGCTGTTCTGACGTTCCGCAGTGCGCAGGATGGGGACGAGCCCGGCGAGTACAGCAAAATTGAACTCAGAGGTAATGAGTTTGTCGAGAACGGCGCCTCTGTTGTATTTGGCAGCCTAAATGAGCCTATGGTGGACATTCAGGTGAAGGATAAGGAGAAATTCGCAGAAATTACGGAGCGTCTGCAAGGTCAAGAGCTTGCCATTTATCTGGATGATGAACTGTTATCTGCACCCATTGTTCAGCAAGTATTGACCGATGGCAAGGCACAGATCACAGGCAGCTACACACGGGAAGAAGCGAACCAGCTTCGAGACACCATCAATCTTGGAGCGCTCCCACTGAAGCTGACAGAGAAATACTCTCAAAGCGTAGGTGCTTCACTTGGACAGCTGTCCCTGGAACAGACAATTAAAGCCGGGATTGTTGCATCCGTCTTTATTTTAATATTTATGATCGCTTTATATCGTATACCTGGGATTGTAGCAAGCTTTTGTCTCATCGTGCATACATGGCTTGTTCTGCTTATTTTTTATTGGGGAGATTTCGTTCTCACCTTGCCAGGGATTGCGGCCTTCATTCTGGGGATCGGGATGGCGGTTGACGCCAATATTATTACTTATGAACGGATTAAAGAAGAGCTTCGCAGCGGAAAGAGCGTCATGTCTGCTGTTAAGTCCGGTGAACGGATCTCATTCCGTACGGTAATGGATTCGAATGTGACCACGATTATTGCAGCTGGTGTTATGTTCTGGCTTGGTACCGGAGCAGTCAGAGGCTTCGCAATCGTTCTGATCATAGATATTGTAACGAGTATTCTTACGAATATCTTCTTCTCCCGCTTCTTGCTGAACTTGCTTGTCAAAGCAAAACTGATTAAGAAGCCTTCTTACTTCGGCGTGAAGGAGAGTGAAATTCGTGCGCTTTAATTGGGAATTTGATTACATCAAAATAAGTAAATATTTTTATACGTTTTCCATCGTCATTACTTTGCTTGGGATATTAAGCCTTGCTGTCTTCGGACTTAATTATGGCGTAGATTTCCGATCTGGCTCGAATGTGGACGTGACTGCGTCCAAAACGATTACAACGGAAGAAATTGAACCTGTCCTTGAAGAGCTGGGGCTTGCAGATGACGAGCCTGCCATTTCTGCAGGTACAAGCCAAGTGAATATTCGTTTTTCTTCGGTGCTCAATGAAGAACAGGAAGCTAATTTGAAGTCCGCTTTTAATGAACAAATTGACCCGGAAGCGTCCTTTGAAGTCAACACCGTTGATCCGGAAATGGCCAAAGAGCTGGGACGCAATGCAATTTATGCCGTACTGATTGCAAGCTTAGGGATTTTGATCTATGTTACCATTCGGTTTGAGTGGAGATTTGCTGTAGCTGCAATCGTCGCACTGCTGCATGATGCATTTGTCGTTATCAGTATTTTCTCTTTATTCAGATGGGAAGTAGATCTGACCTTTATTACGGCAGTATTAACCATTGTCGGTTTCTCCATTAATGATACGATCGTTGTGTTTGACCGGATTCGAGAGAATTTGAGATTTGCTAAGACCAAGACAAGTAAAGATGTGAATGAGGTTGTAAACCGAAGCATTGCACAGACAATGACTCGTTCATTGAATACGACAATTACCGTATTTATTGCATCACTGTTCCTATTCCTGCTTGGCGGCGAATCGATTCGCATGTTCTCACTGGCTATGGTGATTGGTCTTGTCTTCGGTGCCTACTCGTCTATATTTATTGCAAGCCCACTCTGGGCCATTCTTAAAAATAAACAAAAGCCAAAAACAAACAATCCTGCGAAGTCAGCTAACTGACTTCAATGGTAAAACAATGAAAGCCGCGTCTGAGTAAGGCGCGGCTTTCGAATCTAACCGTCTAACGTGTAGAGGGGGAACACGGATGACCACTGATTATATGGAAAAAATGAACAGGTCTCGTTTCTGGACTAGTATGCTCGGAAATATGGGACTTACGATATTAAAAGGCAGTGTAGGTTATATTTCGGGAAACAAGGCACTTTTGAGCGACGCGATGTACTCCGCAGGAGAGGTCTCTACACTTATTACACATCGGTTCGGTAACGCTGACAAGGAACCTATCATAGAATCCTCTACAAGCCGCACGGTTCGATTCGGGGAATTTCTCGCATTGATCATTCCTTTGCTCGTTATATTAGGTGCAATGCAAATTGCTTTCTCTTCGATCTATGTTATGGTGGCAGGAGATCTTGAACCGCCGCAGCTGATGGTCTTAATCATCGCGTTTGTTGCTTTTGTTGCTAGAGAGATATGGTTTCAATATGAATGGAGACGCAGCTACAAGGATAAAAGAGCCATACATATCATGGGCCGTCATCACCGTTTAGCTCTATATAGCTCTATAATCGTCCTTACAGGCATCACGCTTGCTATGATCGGTAAAGAAATGGATTACTCTTTGCTTCTATACAGTGAACCTGTTGCTGCGCTTATAACATCCGGAATCGTAATCTGGAAGGGATATGAGCTGCTCGCAAGCTATTTCTTGGGCCACAAAGATAAGGAAGTTCGACAAGATACCTATGATTACATGGAGACAGTTCAGCGTGTACATGGTATTGTAACGGTTGAACAGATTAACGCCTATGAGCGGACGAGTGGTATCTATGTAGATGTGAGAGTGACCGTAAATCCAAGAATGAGCGTTGCTGAGGCACAGGAAACGTCAGAGCGTGTCAAGGTTCTGCTTACAGGAAGATTTGAACAGGTTACAGAGGTCAGCATAGAAGTTCTGCCGTATCTATCAGAGTATCCATATAAGAGTAATTATGAGCTGGCTGAACGCGAGTCTACTACTTTGCTTCAGTAAACAAACGGCCATTGTATATAAGCAGCTGTTACTTTGGATACAAAAGGTTTGTGGCGTGCTGGATAGATTGAACTATGGATTAATGATGCCAAGTTCATTCTGTATAGAAAGAAAGGTGATTTACAGTGCTTTATTCGAAATATCAATGGAATATGCCGAAGCATGATGAGGAAGAAGTACAGAAATTAGCTGATGATCTAAACATATCTCCCCTGATGGCTAGACTGCTTGCTAATCGAGGCTTAGGTAAGATAGAGGATGCTTCACACTTTTTAAATGCTGGTGCGGGGTCCATGCATGATCCCTATCTGTTAAAAGGAATGAAGGAAGCAATACCTCGCATTAAGGATGCGCTGGATCAGCGTGAACATATTTTAATATATGGCGACTATGACGCCGATGGAGTCTCTAGTACCTCGCTGATGATTCATTTAATGCGCAGACTCTCTGCCTCTTACGATATATATATTCCCCATCGTGCTAATGAAGGCTATGGCCTTCATAATCATGCGCTGGACTGGGCTCATCAACAGGGAGTTACATTAATCATCACGGTAGATACAGGGATAAGTGCGGTAGAACAAATTGCTTATGCAAAAGAGCTCGGTATCGATGTCATTGTCACTGACCATCACGAGCCTCCTGATGTATTACCGGAAGCCTACACATTGATTAACCCCAAGCAAAAAGATTGTCCCTATCCTTTCAAAGGCTTAGCTGGTGTAGGGGTTGCTCTTAAGCTTGCTCAAGCGATTCTGGGAGATGTACCCAAAGAATGGATGGAAATTGCAAGCATCGGCACGATAGCGGATCTAATGCCGCTTACAGATGAGAATCGAATCATTGTGAAACAAGGACTTGAATCGATGAAAAATTCGGCGTATCTTGGAATTCGCGCTCTCCTTGAGATCAGCGGAGTTGAACCTGCAACCGTCAATTCGGTTCATATCGGTTTTTCAGTAGGTCCCCGCATTAACGCTAGCGGCAGGCTTGATCATGCAGGCAGGGCTGTTGCGCTCTTAACGACGGAGGATCAGGATGAAGCTGTAAGGCTTGCAGAGGAGCTGGATTTGCTGAATCGGGAGCGCCAGCAGGTGGTGCAGCAAATGACCCAGCAGGCTGTTGAGATGCTGGAGCAGAAAAAAGCCTCTAAAGGTCACCTTCCGCATGTCATCGTTATTGCAGGAGAGGGCTGGAATCCAGGTGTTGTCGGGATTGTGGCCTCAAAAGTGCTGGAACGTTATTATCGTCCCACACTAATCCTGGGCATCGATTCAGAGACCGGCAAATGTAAAGGCTCTGCCCGGTCGGTTCCTGGGCTCGACATCTATGAGGCACTAACTGCTTGCAAGGATGTCATGGATCATTATGGAGGTCATCCTGCGGCTGCAGGTATGACGCTGCATCGTGATCAACTGACACTTTTTGAGGAGCAGCTGAATGAGTACGCAGAGAGAACGATGCAGCCTGAGCATTTTATCCCGGTGAAGGATACAGATGGAGAGTGCAGCCTAGGCGAGGTACCTCTGTCTGTCATTGAGGAGCTGGAGCTGCTTCAGCCATTTGGCATGGATAATCCTACGCCTAAATTCGTGATTCGAAATGTGAATCTGGTCGGCATCCGCAAGATGGGGAAAGATCAGTCTCATTTAAAGCTTACGCTAGAACAAGATGGTCAGCTTATTGATGCTGTTTCATTTGGGAACGGCATATATGCAGACTATCTTCCAGAGGGCTCTGCACTTGAAGTGATGGGCGAGCTGCAAATCAATGAATGGAATGGCTCCAGGAAGCTGCAGCTGATGCTGGACGATTTCAGATTTCCTGAGCACCAGGTGTTTGATTATCGGGGAAGCAGGGACCCAGGACGCGAAATCGAGCGATTCATACAGCAGCTGGGCAGCCGGGCTCAATCACCGTCAAGCATCAGCGGAGTGCTTGTTCATGAAAAAAATATATTTGGTCTAGAAAACCAATTGAATGAAAAGGCTATTTGGGTATATGATAGGAAGGTTGGAGTCGTTCCGAAGAACGACTTAGCGTTAGAATTTGAGGGGGAGCAGCTGGATAATCTGTTTGTTCTGGATACCCCCGAAACTGCCGAGCAATTAACAGCGATGCAAAGCTTGATCAAGAGAACGGGTAATGTTATTCTTCTTCACGCCCATGTACATCGAAGCGAGAGATTGCAGCGATTTACGCGTGATGATTTTAAACGTATATATGTCCTTATATCCAAATGGGGACAAGAAGCTGTACCGGAAAAAGGAATGATGGAGGCACTCAGTCGTCAGTGCGGATATTCTGTAAGGATGATCTCCAAAGTGATGGATGTGTTTGAGGAGCTGTCATTCATTGAACGAAATTCTGGTACAATAACATTCGTGAGGAATCCTTCCAAGCAAAATTTGATGGATTCCCGAAACTACCAGGCTATTGAACAGCTCGTTGATATGGAACATGCGATGTTCGATTTGGCAGCGCCCCAACTGATGCAATGGATGATGACTCACATGAAAGGTGCATCCTAAGCATTCATTTATTTTAGGAGGAGATTATTTTGGATTTTAAAGATTACATTCGGGTTATTCCTGATTTTCCGCAGCCCGGAATCAGCTTCAAGGACATTACAACACTGCTGAAGGACGGCGAAGTGTACCGCAAAGCGGTAGATGAAATCAAGCAGCTTGTATCTGATTTGAAAATTGACGTGATTGCGGGCCCTGAAGCACGCGGCTTTGTGGTTGGAGCGCCGCTTGCTTATGCGCTGGGTGTTGGTTTTGCACCTATTCGCAAGAGCGGTAAACTACCAGGGGAAACGATTGAAATCGGATATGATCTCGAATACGGTAAGGATCAATTAGCAATGCATACAGACGCCATTGAAAAAGGTCAAAATGTGCTGATTGCTGATGATTTGCTCGCAACAGGCGGTACCATTGCGACTTCCGTAAATCTAGTTCGTCAGTTGGGTGGAAACGTAGTTGGCGCTGCATTCCTGATCGAGCTTGAAGAACTCAAGGGTAGAGATAAACTTACAGATGTAAATGTGTATTCACTTATGAAATACTAATCTCCCGTTTCCCGGGAAATATTTTGACGAATAAACGTCAGATGATTGAAAAAAAGGTGATCAGCTATAGCTGATCACCTTTTTTCGTTCGTATGTGTGTGTTGTGTATATCTTAGTGAGCGGACTCATCCTCACGTTCATTCATCCAGCCCAGTTTTTCGAAGAGATAAAACAGCAGCGCAGCAATCATACCAACAATCGTGGCAAGTGCCATACCTTTTAACTGTACGGTTCCGATCTCAAGGGTAGCTCCGCTGAGCCCTGTAACGAATACAAGTGTAGTCAGCAGCATGTTTTTGGTTTTGGAGAAATTAACTTTTTGCTCGACAAAGATTCGGAAGCCGGATGCGGCAATGATCCCAAACAAGAGAAGGGATACGCCTCCCATTACAGCGGTCGGAATGTTGGCGACAATAGCGGTAAACGTTCCTGAGAACGAAAGTATAATGGCGATAATCGCAGCCCCTCCGATAACGAATATCGAGTAAACGCGAGTTAAAGCCATGACACCGATATTTTCCCCATAAGTTGTGTTGGGTGTAGAGCCAACGAATCCAGATATCACTGTTGAGATGCCGTTACCCAGCAGGGAACGATGAAGCCCAGGATCTTTGGACAGATCCTTGCCTACGATGCTGCCTGTAACGAGCAGGTGACCGATATGCTCAACGATAACGACCAAGGCTACCGGTACAATCGTAAAGATTACCCCCATATCCCAAGTAGGAGTCGTTATTTCTGGCGTTTTAAACAGGCTTGCACTTGAGAAGCTGGCTGTATCGACTACTCCCATAAAGAACGCAAGCAGATAACCTGCCACAATACCGATCAGAATATGAATGATCTTCGCAAATCCACGAAATAGAATGGAGCCCAGCACGGTTACACCAAGAGTGACCATGGATAGTGTGATTGTGGTTGCATCCGGCGACCAACCCTCTTCCGTGCCAACAAGTCCTGCCATTCCTGCTGCGACTGGAACGAGTTCCAGTCCGATTAGAGCCACAACAGCCCCCATCACTGCCGGGGGAAAGAGCACGTCCAGCCATTTTGTGCCGGTATATTTAATAATCAAAGCAACAAGACAGAAGATAATACCCGTGACAATAAACGCGCTGAGGGCCATGGAATATCCGCTATCTCCTTGTTTTTCCAATACCATAGTAACAGGTGCAAGAAAAGCAAAGCTGGAGCCAAGGTAGGCCGGTATTTTTCCTTTACATATAAAGATGTAGAGAAGGGTCCCTATACCATTCATTAATAGGATCATCCCAGGGTCGACACCAAAGATGTTAGGTACCAGTACAGTGCTGCCGAACATGGCAAACAAATGCTGAATACTTAATAGTAGACCTGGTCCTACAGGGAGCTTCTCATTAACTCCGATTTCACGCTGCAAAATTGTTCACTCCTCAAAATAAAATCGTGCATGATCGTTAGATGTAGCCTTCTGCAATCCTTAATAGATTATACAGTTTTCCGACATTTTTCAATGAATTTCTTTTCATTTCAGTTCTGCGATTTGACACGCTTTCATAGGGGAACTAGATGCCTATATATTATAGTTGGTGAAAAAGCATAACTTGTCATCTCATGACGACGGTTGACGTAGAAGCAGGTAAGCGTCATAATATTATAAAATCACTTTTTCGGGGAACCTGTGTAGATGTAAGATCGGCGGGTTCCATTTTATTATAGAAAGGAATCGGACAAGATTAGATGGGCATAGAGCAATTACTGGAAAAGGCTGGAGCCTATATCAAAGAACCCGAATTAACCCGGATCCGTGAAGCCTATGACTTTGCTGGGAAAGCTCATCACGGACAGACGCGCAAATCGGGCGAACCGTATATATTGCACCCGCTGGCTGTTGCAGATATCGTGGTGAACATGCAGATGGACAGCATATCAATTATTGCTGCCCTGCTTCATGATGTCGTTGAGGACACTACGGTATCACTGGACGAGATCAAAGAGAAGTTCGGAGATACATGCGCCATGCTGGTGGATGGTCTGACGAAGCTGGAGCGTATTAAATTCCGTTCAAAAGAGGAGCAGCAGAACGAGAACTACCGAAAGATGTTTATTGCGATGGCTCAGGATATCAGGGTCATTGTCATTAAACTGGCGGACCGTCTCCACAATATGCGTACGTTGAAATTTCAGTCCGAAGAAAGTCAACGCCGTATTTCGTATGAAACCTTGGAGATCTTCTGTCCGATTGCCAACCGGCTCGGGATCTCGGCGATTAAGTGGGAGATGGAGGATATTGCACTCCGTTATTTGAACCCGCAGCAGTACTATCGTATTGCTAACCTGATGCACAAGAAGCGTGCAGAACGCGAGCAATATATTGATAATGTCATTGATCGGATATCCGACAAGCTGGGTGAGATGGGAATTCAGGCCGATCTGTCCGGACGCCCTAAACATATATACAGTGTGTATAAGAAGATGACGAGCAAGAATAAGCAGTTTAACGAAATTTACGATCTGCTCGCTATTCGAATTATTGTTGATAATATTAAAGATTGCTATGCTACCCTCGGAATTATCCATACCTTATGGAAGCCGATGCCTGGAAGATTCAAAGATTATATTGCGATGCCCAAAGCCAATATGTATCAGTCTCTGCATACGACCGTAGTAGGTCCAAAGGGAGAGCCGACCGAGGTTCAGATTCGTACTTGGGATATGCACCGCACAGCAGAGTTCGGTATTGCTGCCCACTGGGCATATAAGGAAGGCGGAGGCAATAATTTAGAGGACAGCATTACGTTCTTCAGAGAGATTCTTGAGCTGCAAAATGAAGCGAAGGATGCTTCAGAGTTTGTAGAATCCTTGAAGATGGACTTTTTCTCGGATCTTGTATTTGTGTTTACTCCAAAAGGTGAAGTCATTGAGCTTCCTGCAGGCTCAGTGCCTCTTGATTTTGCTTACCGGATTCATACAGAAGTAGGTAACCGTACGATTGGAGCTAAAGTTAATGGACGAATTGTACCACTGGACTATCAGCTCAAGACCGGCGATATAGTTGAAATTTTGACTTCCAAGCATTCGTATGGTCCTAGCCGTGATTGGCTGAAGATTGCGCAATCTTCTCATGCACGCAGTAAGATTAAACAGTGGTATAAGAAAGAAAAACGCGAAGAAAATGTCGAAAAAGGTCGAGATAGCCTTGAACGTGAGCTGAAACGGATTGGCCTCGAGCCTTCTCAATGGCTTACGGATGACAAATTGCAGGAGGTCTGCAAACGTTTCGCGTTTAACGATATTGACGATATGCTGTCTGCGATTGGCTTCAGCGGTATTACTGCATCCCAAATCGTGACACGTCTGACAGAGAAGCTCCGGAAAGAGCAGGAGGAAGCAAGCCTGCTTGAGCTTACGACAGAACGCAAGGAAATCAAGGCCGCTCCTGAGCGAAAAGCTCAGCATACCAACGGAGTTAAAGTCAAGGGCATTGATAATCTGCTTGTGCGATTTGCACGCTGCTGCAATCCGGTGCCAGGTGACGAAATTGTAGGGTATGTTACGCGCGGGCGCGGGGTTTCTGTCCATCGTACCGATTGCCCGAATCTTCCGTCATTAGACCTCGAAGGGGAAGAAGCGGCACGTGTGATCGAAGTAGAGTGGGAGAACGAGAATGAAACGGCGAGCTACAGCGTCGATATTGAGATTACTGGACATGATCGGAATGGGCTACTTAATGAAGTACTTCAGGCCGTGTCCGAAAGTAAGACGAATATATCTGCTGTTACGGGGCGCACAGATAAGAATAAGCTTGCTCAGGTTCATATGACCATTCTGATTCGGAATACGGATCATCTGCAATCGGTTGTAGAGCGAATTAAGCGAGTTAAAGATGTATATTCTGTACATCGGATTATGCAATAAGGAGTACAGATCAACATGAGAGTGGTATTGCAGCGCGTAAGCGAAGCGAAAGTAACTGTAGATCAAGAGGTTGTCGGTCAGATAAATAGAGGATTTATGCTGCTTGTTGGTATAACGCATGAGGATACACTGAAGGATGCTGACTATTTGGCCGAAAAGATCGCCGGTTTGCGTGTGTTTGAGGACGAAGCCGGAAAAATGAACAATAGCATTATGGATGTCGGCGGTGCCATCCTATCCGTGTCGCAATTTACGCTGTATGGAGATACACGTAAAGGAAAAAGACCGAACTTCATGGCTGCGGCAAGGCCTGATGTGGCAGAGCCGCTGTATGCGTATTTTAATGAGCAGCTTAGAAGTAAGGGGCTTATCGTTGAGACAGGGAAATTTGGAGCGATGATGGATGTTGCGCTGAATAATGACGGCCCTGTGACGCTGATCTTGGAGAGCAAGGTCTAACTCGACTTCGTAGGTTTACATCAGATTAATTCCATAGACACCGGGACATACTAGGTAATGAATAAGCCTAGTGAGGACGGTGTCTTTTTGGTATGCGACAATCTCTAAAGCAAATGAACATGAATGTGTCTATGCTGCTTCTGCCGGGAAGTGTACCCGAAGCCATGCATTTGGCCAATGTAGCAGCAACCAAAACAATCTCGTTGTATGAAACAACATCAACAGATAAGCCGGTCAGAATCCGGTTGCCGCGATCTTAGAGCTATTTTCTTGGAGAACTTCTCTCAAGGAGATAGTTTTTTTCATTTGATGACTTATAAATTGAATTTTTATGGATATAGAGATTTTTGCGGTGGATGTTATAAAACAGGTCATTCAGGGTAATGAATACTCGAGGCGCTATTGCCTTGAAAGGAGACGATAATCAATGAGTAAAGTAGCATTTTTGTTAGCAGACCAATTCGAAGACTCGGAAATGAAAGTTCCCTACGATGAGGTAAAAAAAGCAGGACATGAAGCCGTGATTATCGGCCTTGAAGCAGGAGCTACCGTGAAAGGGAAACAAGGAAAAGAAGAGTACACAATTGAAAAAGCCATTACGGAGGTCAGTGCAGCTGATTATGACGCCGTCGTCATTCCGGGTGGATCTTCACCAGAAAATCTTCGTTTGAATGATCAAATTCTGACCTTCGTTACCGAAGTCAATCAGGCGAAGAAGCCAATCGCAGCGATATGCCATGGCCCGCAAATATTGGCAAGCGCGGATCTGTTGAAGGGACGTACCGTTACTTCTTATCCACCGCTCAAAGACGATATGATTAATGCGGGTGCTGAATTCCGCGATGAGGAAGCCGTTGTAGATGGTAATTTCATTACATCCCGTACACCTGAGGATGAACCAGCATTTGTTCGAGAAATACTAAAAGCGATATAAAATGGAGCCGACTTTCAATGTCGTGCTTCAGAACACAATGAACTAACTATTTTAATAAGGAGGGTTTGTCATGTCGAAGAGAATACAAGCGTATTTCAGAACTGAGGATGATGCAGAAGGTGCCAGAATCTCCCTACATGCGTTTGCTACAGAGCAATTGGAGGTAGGTGAACTGGATTCTTCCATAGGGAGATCAAATCGAATTCTCGTTCCTCTTGTTCCCTATAACAACGTAGGGGGGGTTAATACAACCGGTGCTGTAGGCACAGCAGCTGGAACACAAACGGAGGGTATAGTTCCCGTTGTGTCAGATCGTAATCCGGATGAACCAACAGCGGCAGATCGCAATGGAAATCGGGAAGGCGGGCTGCTGAATGCGGAGGATGTATTTACTGACGACTATGACAACCTCCATTATGTATTATCTGTGAAGGTAAAGGATGAAGAATACGAGGAAGTCGTAAACAAAATTCGCTCTAAAGGCGGATATGTGGAAATAGATGAGTAATCTTTAATGATATATGCAAGAGCAAGCTTTTACAGAAGGATTGATGCGGAATCCGCAGGATCGTTGTGTAACGGTTTATGGAATGAGACATTTTAGACCAAGCGAGTTAAAGCGCTTTCAAAATTGTAATACACTCGTAATATTAACAACATCAATTATTAATATATGCTGTTTATAATAACAGCATGACCCCCTTTTTTAATATATACTTTGAACCTACAAACCGTTTTTGTAGGTTTTTTTTCTGTCTATTTTCTGGAATTAGTTTACCTCGCATGTTAATTTCTTTTAGAAAATGCTTGACTTTAACGTATGGGTTCATTACAATCGAACAATAATATAAGGATATATAAGTTGATTTGATGACAGGACCAAGTACTCCGTGCCCCACATGCTTAGAGATGAATCCCTTAGGCTGGAAGGATTCTCATGATGACCGGACGAATGACTTCCTCGAGAACGGACGGCGAAAGCAATCTGGTGATTAGCCGTATCGCGCTGGCGAGCGTTACACGCCTTAAGCGAACGAAGAATGAGCTGTAATCTTTGTTCGGAATGTGGGTGGTACCACGGTAGATGTGCTTATCGCAATCTCTCGTCCCTGTTTCATGTATGAAACAGGGCGGGAGATTTTTTTGTTTTTAAATTATGTTTGAATCAAAAGTATTATGAAATTGATTCGTTTTCAAGAAAATTTAGATACAAGTATGATGACTTGGATAGTGATGGAGGGATGTAAGATGGCTTTTCAAAAACCGACAGGGACACAGGATTTGCTGCCAGGTGTGGTAGAGAAGTGGCAATATGTTGAGAGTAAGGCAAGAGAGCTGTGCGGGCGGTTTAACTACCGAGAGATTCGCACACCGATATTCGAGCAGACGAACCTGTTTGAACGGGGTGTAGGAGAAACAACGGATATTGTAGAGAAAGAAATGTACACGTTCAAAGATAAGGGCGATCGAAGCATGACGCTTCGGCCGGAAGGAACAGCAGGAGTTGTGCGCTCCTACGTGGAGAACAAGCTGTACGGAGAGCCAGATGTGACGAAGCTATATTACACAGGCCCGATGTTCAGATATGAACGGCCGCAGGCTGGACGCCAGCGTCAATTTCACCAGTTTGGAGTGGAGGCGTTTGGTTCGGTAGACCCTGCGATTGACGCAGAGGTTATTGCGCTCGGATATCAATTTTGCCGGGAGCTGGGACTCCAGGGCGTTAACGTGGAGCTGAACTCGGTGGGTAATGCGGAGAGCCGGGCAGCATATCGTGAGACCCTGCTGGCCTTCCTGAATCCGATGAGAGAATCACTGTGTAAGGATTGTCAATCCCGGATGGATCGGAACCCGCTGCGTGTGCTCGACTGCAAAGTGGATCAGGATAAATTTACAGATGCGCCTTCTATTCTGGACAGCCTGAGTGAGGAAGAAACGAACCACTTCAAGAAGGTACAAGCCTATTTGGACAGCATGGAAATTCCTTATACGTTGAATCACCGTCTTGTAAGGGGACTTGATTATTACACGATGACTGCGTTTGAGCTAAAAGCCGAAGGTATCGGCGCTATTGACACTATTGGCGGCGGCGGTCGATATAACGGTCTTGTAGCTGGTATTGGCGGCCCGGATCAGCCGGGTATCGGTTTTGGTATCGGTCTTGAGCGTATCCTGCTGATTCTGGATAAGCAGGGAGTGGAGCTTGATGCGGTGAAGCCGCTGGATGTTTATTTCGTTGCCCTTGGCGAAGCTGCTGAAGCCGAGGTGACAGCGCAGCTGTTTAAACTGCGCCAAGCTGGATACAGCGGAGAGCGCGATTATTTGGGCCGGAAGATGAAGGCCCAAATGAAGTCTGCCGATCGCCTGAAGGCGCGGTATACCGCGATTCTTGGCGAGGATGAGCTTGAGCGGGGAGAAATCACGCTCAAGTCAATGCAAGACGGCGAGCAGCGTGTTGTGAAGCTCGCCGACCTGGTCTCCGCGCTGCAATAGTGCAGCAGCGCTCCATGCTTGCATGAAGCGAAGCAATGCAAGATACGCCGAAGGCTACCAGGGTTTTCACGCCCTTGCCTTGCATGAAGCGCAGCGATGCAAGCCACGCCGAAGGCTACAGGGGTTTACCCGGCTTTCATCTTGCATGAAGCAAAGCAATGTAAGACACGCCGAAGGCTAAAGGGTTTACCTGCCTTTGACCTTGCATGAAGCGAAGCAATGCAAGTTACGCCGAAGGCTACAAGGGTTTTCATGCTCTTGGGGAAGCGGGGTCCTAACCTTTGCAGCTTCGCTGCAAAGGTTAGGACGGTAGCGCTCCCACCACCAACGTAAGTTTTTTCACCTTCCACCAACTGTTGCATCTGCTGCAGCTTCCGGGTGTCCAGAGGGCAGGCGCCATCTGGGGTCCTCCCTGTCAGGGAGGATTTAGGAGGGTGACTTTAATAAGTTTCCTAAACATTTTATATAATTTTTGATCAAAAAGGAGAATGAAGATGCAAAGAAGTCATCAATGCGGAACACTCACGACCGAGCACATCGGTCAAACAGTTACACTGAACGGTTGGGTACAGACTCGCCGTGACCTCGGGGGCGTGCTCTTTATTGATCTGCGTGACCGCAGCGGTATCGTACAGATCGTATTTAACCCGGATTACTCCGGCGAGGCGCTCAAAATTGCTGACCGTGTCCGCAGTGAATACGTTCTGGCAGTGACAGGAACGGTAGTAAAGCGTGATGAAGAGACGGTTAACCCGAACCTGCCAACAGGCTTGATTGAAGTACAGATTACAGAGATTGAAGTGCTGAATGCATCCAAAACACCTCCGTTCTTTATCGAAGACGGAATTGAAGTGGATGAATCCCTTCGTTTGAAATATCGCTATATGGACCTGCGTCGTCCGGAAATGCAGGAAACGCTTCGTCTGCGTTCCAAAGCAGCCAAGGTATTCCGTGATTACCTGGATGAGAAAGAGTTTATTGAAGTAGAAACACCAATTCTGACAAAGAGCACACCGGAAGGTGCACGGGATTACCTGGTGCCAAGCCGTGTGCATGAAGGCGAATTTTTCGCTTTGCCACAATCACCGCAAGTTTACAAGCAGCTTCTGATGGTAGGTGGTCTTGAGCGTTACTATCAAATCGCCCGCTGTTTCCGTGATGAGGATCTTCGTGCAGACCGTCAGCCGGAATTTACGCAGGTCGACATTGAAACTTCCTTCCTCCAGCAGGATGAGCTGCTGCCAATGATGGAAGAGCTTATGGTTAAATTGTTCCGCGAAACCAAAGGAGTCGAGATCGAAACTCCGTTCCAGCGTATTACTTATGCAGATGCCATGGGTAAATATGGTTCTGACAAACCAGATCTGCGCTTCGGCATGGAGCTTGTCGAGCTGAACGATATTGTAGCCACGAGCGGAGTAAAAGTGTTTGCTTCGGTTATCGAAAAAGGCGGAGAGGTTAAATGCCTGAACGCCAAAGGCTGTGGAACGTGGACTCGTAAAGAGATTGACGATCTGGGACCTTATGCAGCACGTTATGGGGCGAAGGGTCTGGCTTGGATCCAAGTGAAGGAAGGCGAATTCAAGGGGCCTATCGTGAAATTCATGTCACCTGAAGAAATCGAAGCGATCAAGGAACGTACAGGTGCAGAGGACGGAGACTTGCTTCTGTTCTCAGCTGACAATAAAAAAGTAGTAGCAGATGTGTTGGGCGCACTGCGTTTGAAAATCGGCCGTCAGCTTGGTTTGATCGACGACAATAAGTTTAAATTTGCTTGGGTAGTGGATTTCCCACTCCTGGGATACGATGAAGACGAGAAACGTTATGTGGCAGAGCATCATCCGTTCACGCGTCCGAAGGAAGAGGATCTGCACTTGTTCGATACCGATCCGGGTCAGATTCGTGCTCAGGCTTATGACTTGGTACTGAACGGTTATGAAGTAGGCGGCGGCTCTATGCGTATCTTTAAACGGGATGTACAAGAGAAAATGTTCGGTGCGCTTGGTCTGTCCACGGAAGAAGCTTACGATAAATTTGGTTTCTTGCTGGATGCATTTGAATACGGCACGCCTCCACATGGCGGTATCGCGTTCGGTTTCGACCGTTTGGTTATGCTGCTTGCAGGACGTAACAACCTCCGTGAAACGATTGCATTCCCGAAAACAGCAAGCTCTACAGACTTGCTCATGAACGCGCCGTCGGAAGTAGATACGAAGCAGCTGGAACAGCTTCATATCCGCGTTTCTCGCAAGCCCAAAGCGGAAAAGAACTAAGTAAGGGGGACGAATTGTCACCATGCTACATCAATTTTCAAGAACGGAACTTGCGATTGGACCGGAAGGCCTGGAGAAGCTGAAGAACAGCACTGTTGCTGTTCTCGGCATCGGGGGCGTCGGCTCAATGGCCGTGGAAGCTCTGGCTCGTACCGGGGTAGGACGGATTATTATGATTGATAAGGATGTCGTCGACATTACGAATATCAATCGTCAGATCCATGCCCTAACGACGACGATTGGTCAGAAGAAAGCAGATCTGATGGTAGATCGGGTGAAGCTGATTAATCCGGAGATCGATGCTATTGCGCTTAACATGTTCTATACGGAAGAAACTTACGAGGAATTGTTTAAATACGAGCTGGATTATGTACTGGATGCCTCCGATACAATTATTTACAAGATCCACTTAATCAAGGAGTGTATGGAGAGAGGAATTCCGATGATCTCCAGCATGGGAGCCGCCAACAAAATGGATCCTTCCAAGTTTCAGGTTGCCGACATTTCCAAGACCTCCATGGATCCGATGGCTCGTGTCATTCGTAACAAACTGCGCAAGGAGCACGGGATTAAAAAAGGTGTAAAAGTCGTCTTCTCTACAGAGCAGCCGATGAAGCCGCGTCAGGATGTAACGGATAAGATTGTTCCGGAAAATGCACCTGAGATCCGAAAAGCAAAACAGCCACCTGCAAGTAATGCTTTTGTGCCTCCTGTTGCAGGACTTATCATGGTCAGTGAAGCCATCAAGGATTTGCTTGCCGAGAAATAAGAAGCTTAAGCCGATGCTTTCAGGTTTAAAATGAGCACAAACTGAACAAGATAAACTTGTTCCCGCGTGGATACCAGCGTATGGTATTCACGCTTTTTTTCTTTGTATGGAGTATTTGAGTATCTGAGCATTTGTATGAATATCTGATAACTGTAATGAAGTGAGAGAAAGGATTAGCGTATATGAAACAAAAAAGTCTGTTCCGATGGGTTGGAATGAGACAAGGAGATGTGCTCAAGAAAGAGCTTGGAGCAGGAATTATCTCCTACTTCTCTGTTGTTTATATTGTAATGGTCAATGCGTCTATTCTGGCGGATGCAGGTATGCCGCTGCAGGCAGCGATGGTGGGAACCTTGTTAACTTCGATTGCCGGCTGTCTATTCATGGCGTTTATCGGCAAATCACCGATTATCGTAGTTCCGGGAATGGGAATTAACGCATTTTTTGCTTATACACTGGTGCATTCGATGAAATTGACTTGGCAGGAAGCATTAGCGGTGGTCACGATTACGGGCATTCTGTTTGCGGTTGTCGCCTTTACGAACCTGTATAAAGTGATAAGTGAAGCGATCCCTCATAATCTACAGCATGGCATCACGGTGGGGATCGGCTTGTTCCTGACCTTTATCGGTCTTCAAAAAAGCGGGATCGTTGTCGCGCATCAAACGACCTTTGTAACGATCGGCCATTTTGATGATCCTGGTGTGCTGACCGCTTGTCTTACCTTACTGTTAGCTTTTGTGTTGTTCGTGAGAAATGTGCAGGGCGGTCTTCTTATTAGCATGGTCGCAGGTACGATATTGGCCTATGTACTTGGTGCTGCAGAAGCCCCATCTCAAATGATGTCCGCATCCGAGCCCATACGAGAGTATGGACAATTGTTTGGAGAGCTGTCTTTTACAGGGCTGGTGAATCTATCCTTCTGGATTGCGGTCTTCTTGCTGCTGCTTATTGTTGTATTTGAAAATATTGGACTCATTGCCTCGCATACGAACATTACTCAGCGTCCGGAGACATTTAAAGGAAGCCTTCGGGCACTTTCCATTACGAATGTGTTTGCAGGAATTTTCGGTACAAGTCCTGTAGTCGCAGCAGCCGAGACAACGGCAGGAATTGCTGCGGGAGGACGAACCGGGCTTACGCCGCTCACGACAGCGGTATTGTTTGGAGCTACATTTTTGTTCATCCCATTATTAACGCTCATACCGGACAGTGCAATTGCACCCATTCTGATCATTATCGGAGGTCTGATGGTACAAAGCGTTAAGGATATCAAATTCTCGGATTATACCGAAGCCTTTCCTGCATTTCTGATTATGGTGATGATTCCCTTCACCTATAGCATTGTAGATGGAATGGCATTTGGATTCATCGCGTATCCCGTAGCTAAGCTGGCGGCCGGACAAGGAAGGGAAGTGCCTAAGGTTATGTATTTCATAGCCGTACTCTTCCTGCTCAATTTTGTAGTGTATGCCTTGTTGTAAAAGAGGCTTATACCACACCATGACGAAGTCTAGGCCTCTCCGGAAATGAATGGCTTTTCTTTATTTTTTGTGGTATATTAGTACTCCTTTTGCTGTACGGACACGTCCGAGCTGCAAAATAATTCTTAGGAGGTAACTGAACTATGGATGACACGATTCAAAGTGCCTATCAAGAAGAGGAGCAGAGGCTTAAAGATACGATGAAGGAAGTCGATCAGCAGCTTGCGAAGCTTCAGTCGGTTCCGGTATATACCGGGCATGACTTTACGGAGCAGGTACTGGAGGCGGGACGAGAGGAACGCAGACAAAGACTTTCTAAGAGCGTAAAGGAGCCCTATTTCGGACGTCTTGATTTTGAAGAGCTCGGCACTGGCAGTTCAAAACCGTTATACATTGGCAAAGTCGGCGTAGATCGTGAAGAATACACAGATCAGCCGCTGGTCATTGATTGGCGGGCGCCAGTGGCGAGTCTCTTTTATTCTTTTACCGGCGGA
Source organism: Paenibacillus sp. TCA20 (assembly GCF_000732325.1). Classification (GTDB taxonomy): domain Bacteria; phylum Bacillota; class Bacilli; order Paenibacillales; family Paenibacillaceae; genus Paenibacillus; species Paenibacillus urinalis. The sequence goes on along the minus strand of NZ_BBIW01000011.1, from coordinate 159,406 downwards.
GATGGACCCGCAGAATATGAATCGCCGGAAGGCATCATTGAAGGTCTCGTTTATTTGAAGCGGAATATTGTGATTCGCCAGCAGATTCTTGAGCGTGTGGCCGACACCTATAATCGGGATAGTGACCAGCCTGCCGTATCTGATGAGTTCCTCGTCTATCGACTTGGGGAGAATAAGGACAATAAGCTGCGAGATATTGTATCAACAATTCAGGCCGAGCAGGACCGGATTATCCGGGCCGCCCGGAACACAGCGCTCATTATTCAGGGGGTTGCAGGTAGTGGTAAAACAACCGTTGCGCTGCATCGTTTAGCATTTTTGCTGTATCAGTACAAGGAGCAGGTATCGGCAGAGAAGATGATTATTTTTGCCCCCAATAATATGTTCCTGGATTACATTTCAAACGTTCTGCCTGAGCTCGGTGTGGGTGATATTCAGCAGAGCACCTTCTCGGATTGGGCGATGAATTTGCTGGACCTGGAGCTGAGATTGGCTGATCCTGCAGAGACGCTGTCTTATTGGTTCGAGGGTGAAGGAGAGCTGCCGGAGATTACGGAGGAAGTGCCGGGACGGTTTAAGGGATCTATCGCATTTATGGAAATTCTCCGTGACTGCATTAAGAGGATGGAGATCAGCTCGGTACCGGACATGGACTTCTCACCGTGGGACGGCGCTGTGCTTCCGAAAGCAGAGATTGTGAAGTGGTTTGAGGAAGAGTATAAACCTTACCCTCTCGCGAAGCGCAAAGAACGAGTTATGGCCCGGGTACATCGCTGGATCGAAATGGAGCTCAAAAAGGCGCCTTCGGCAGCTGTACAAAAAGAGTGGAAGAAGAAAGCCTCAACACGCGAGAAGGCGTATGGCAACAAATGGCCGAAATACGAGCCGCTTACACTCTACAAGCAGATCTTCAAAGCAGCCAAAGGTGCAAGCCCCATGCCGGAGGAAGCCGTCAGCCAGATTCCAAAGTCTGTGTTAAAGTCGACAGCACTTGATTTGAAGAACAATGTCATTCGCGAAGAGGACCTTCCGGCGCTCGTTTATTTGCATGTACTGGTGCATGAGGTGGATGGTAATCAGCGCTTTGATCATGTGGTCATTGACGAGGCGCAGGATTTCTCTCCATTTCACATCGCACTTCTGGATCTGTTCGTCAAAGGGCACTCCTTTACGATCCTCGGCGATTTGTCCCAGGGCATTCATGCCTATCGAGGCGTGCATCAGTGGGAGGAAATGAGCTCACTTTTTGCACCGGAGTATAATGATTATTTTGCGCTGACCCGAAGCTATCGATCTACGATGGAAGTCATTGAGTTTGCTAATACGATTCTGGAAAAAGGAGTTCAAAGCGGCATCACCGCTGTACCCGTGTTCCGGAGTGGAGACGGTGTTCGGCTCATTGATTACGGACAAGAGGGAAGAGAAGCTTCCTTGAAAAAAGCAATGGAGACGCTCATTGGCAAGGACTACCGGACGGTATCCATCCTGACACGCTCTCTGCGGGAAGCTAAAGCCCTGCATGAGCGGCTTCGGTCAGAAGGACTGGAGGTTAATCTGATCGATGACGGCAAGAAGCAATATGAGGGCGGTTATTCAGTGCTTCCGGTGTATCTGTCCAAGGGACTGGAATTCGATGCTGTCATTGTTGCTGACGCGGACCAAGCTCATTATGGCAGCAGTGCATGGGACGCCAAGCTCTTATATGTCGGCTGTACGCGTGCGCTGCATGAATTGTGGCTCATGAATGGTGAGGACCGGCCTCACTACGTGGAGCAGGATAACGATGAGGTTGTTGTTGATGGCTGGCCGGAGTAAGGCTGGCAGTTAATTAGGTTGAGAACCGTAAGTCGCACCCATGATATGGATGCGGCTTATGTGTTCTCGGCTTTTTTGTTTCGGAGGGTGAAATACCCGAGAATATATCGAGCCCATATTACAGTAAATAAGATGGTGGTAAAGACTTTGATCTGAACAGAGGACCAATCGACAGGTCTTGGTATGCCGTTTATTTTAGGTCTGGGATTCAGCTCATTGAACAGCATATCGACTTGTAGAAGTATAACAAAACCGATACCGAACAAGCCGAAAAGATATTGCTTTCGCATTTTGAGCAGCTTTTCATCCGTCACACTGCCCAGCAGCTCATGCTTCTCTTGCCATATCATATAGATCCCTGCACCTGCAGTAAATAAAGTGAGAAGTACGAAATCAAGACTTAACAGACGGTCAGCCTCGTGAACGAACGTACGGATGAGGAATATACCAATTCCTACAATATAAAGAACCATGCTTATCGTTTTCTTAGACATGCAGCTCTCCTTCTTCTATTTCAATTAGGGATTTACTCTATGTTCGAGATATCCTTCTGCTTGAGCTTCTTCAGAAGCTGTAGTCCTGCGATCGAGCGTATCAGGAACAATGAGAAAAAGATAATACCCAGAAGATATAACTGTGCCGAGTCCCAATCAATGGGCATTACTCTTCCATCAAACACTTCTCGAGTAAGATCATCCTGAAGCCTGGGTATATACAGCAGGAGCCAGACGATGGATACAATTAAAGTATAATAAGTGCCGGATTTAAATTTTTTGATTTTGTCCTCATCTCTCTCGTTCAACAGCTCACGAAACTCCAGAATGGAATAGCATAGGAATGAACTACAGCTGGCTAACGCGATTAAAATAATTGGAAAATCCCATAAGGGACCGTCCGATTGCAAAAATGTTACACTGAACAGTCCAGCAGCAAAGCAGAAGATACTAATAATTAAAGCCAAGTTTTTCTTAGAGATGGTCAGCATCCTCCTTAATAATCTCATTTTGATTCTCCAATGCACGAGAGAAGGAACGAATAACAAGAGTTGAACGAAGAGCAGTAAAGACGGCAGCCGTAATGATATAGAAACGAACCATTATATCAAACCAATCTGGTTTTGAATTCAGCAGATCTCCAACAGGTCCAGTCGTCGGCACAGGAGGATGAAATTGCAAATAAATTAAATGGCTGCCCAGCAATATAATGACGATTGAACATAGAATGATGACCTTGTGACCACGAGACCATTTCACCATTTCCATCTTCGAATAAGTTCTGTTCTTCAAATTGCGCTGCTCCGTGATAAGACCATACAGAAGCACACCGATAGTGACTAACAGACATATGGCATACTCTGCATACAAAATATGACCGTCCAGTTTATAAGTGAAGAAGAATCTTCCGCCGAAAATAACCAGAGTGAGCGTAAGCAGACTGGCCGCGGACGTTCGTTTAAGCATGTGCATACCTCCCTATTTAGAGAGAACGTATTGAACAACCGTATAGTTAGATTTTACCATAATGAATTCCGATAAAGGATTTAGGATTGAATAAATCGAATTTTTGAAAAAGAGAAGTTTAAAGCTTCATGGAGGTGGTAGTTATGAAATGCGGAGCGAGAAGATACGTGATTGTCATTGATACGGAAGAAAGTGAGTTCAAGGAAATCATTGTCAAAGCCAGAACCGCCATCGAAGCGAGAAAAGTCATCCGCAAACAGTACGGACCTAAGATTAAAATTACTAGCGTGTCACTCCTAAATCAGGAACAGGAAGGACATGTGTTATGATAGGGTAAGCACAACTTAAGGGAAGTGAAATGATGGATTTATTCTCATACAGCCAGGATGCGGAGCCGAAGGCACGGCTGCTTGCTGATCGCATGCGTCCGCAGAGCCTGGATGAATATATAGGTCAGGAGCATATTGTCGGACCCGGGAAGCTGCTCAGACGGGCGATTGAGGCAGATCAGGTCTCATCCATCCTGCTGTACGGCCCTCCGGGCTGCGGCAAAACGACACTCGCACATATTATTTCTCACCATACCCAAGGGGAATTTGTCCGGCTGAATGCAGTCGATGCCTCCGTCAAAGACGTGAGGGAGGTCATCGAGCAGGCCCAAAATAATAAGTCCATGTACGGCACAAAGACGATTCTCTTCCTGGATGAGGTACACCGTTTCAACAGCTCTAGACAGGATGCTTTGCTGCCCGCGGTGGAGAAGGGAACCATTATCTTCATCGGCGCAACGACAGAGAATCCCTTTCATTATGTGAATGGAGCTTTGCTCAGCCGTTCAACCTTGTTCCAGCTCGAATCACTGACCAAGGAGCATTCACTCCTCGCCATGCGGCGTGCTCTTCATGATTCAGAGAAAGGACTCGGGTATATGAAACTGGAAGCGGATGAGGATGCCCTTCTTCATATCGCTTCCATGGCAAATGGAGACATTAGAAGGGCGCTGAATGCATTGGAGCTGGCAGCGCTGACGACGCCGCCTGAGTCAGACGGTACCATTCATATTACACTTGCGGTAGCCGAGGAATCGATTCGCCGTCCCATCGTCAAAGCGGATGAGTCAACACAGTACGATGTACTGTCCGCTTTTCACAAAAGCATTCGGGGCTCCAGTGACGCAGCACTTTTCTGGTTCTTGTATGCGGTGGAGAAGCTGGGGATGGATCCAATGACGTTCATACGCAGGCTCATTGCCGCGGCGAGCGAAGATATTGGTCTTGCCAATCCACAGGCGATGGTACAGGCTGTATCTGCCCTTGAGGCTTACCGCAACAACGGCTGGCCGGAGGCCAAGCTGAACATTGCGCAGGCCATCCTGTTCGCGGTCGAGAGTCCAAAGTCCAACCGAGTGTACACTGCTATAGCGAAAGCAATGGCTACGATGGATGAATTAAAATCGGCGGAAGTGCCTCTCCATCTAAGAGACGGACACTACAAAGGCTCTGTTCAGCTTGGACATGTGGGTTACAAATATCCGCACAATTATCCGGGGCATTATGTAGAGCAGCAATACTTGCCGAAGGAGATTCAGGATGAAATCTTCTACGAGGCAACGGAGCAAGGCAATGAATCCAAAATCAAGCTGAATCAGGAGCGGAGAAGAATCCGGAATCAAAGAGGATGAAGGAGCTTATTTACATCGGAATCGGCGGATTTGTGGGAACGGCAGCCCGGTATGGGGTACAAGATTTGATCCAACCGGAAGAAGGTTTATTTCCTCTGGCTATATGGCTGATTAACATGGCAGGCTGCTTCTTTCTGGGCTGGTTTTTCACAGTTACTCCAGGTAAATGGAGTATGGGGCCCGAACTGAGGTTATGTATTGGCACCGGATTTACCGGTGCTTTTACTACGTTCTCTACCTTCACGGTGGATGTTGTCCGATTAGCTGGCATGAGTGAGCTGTTCCTTGGATTATTGTATGTGGTTCTGAGTGTAGCGATCGGAATCATCATGAGTGAGTTAGGATTGCGATTGGGCAAATGGATGTTAGGCAAGGCAACACGGAAGGAGAACACAATATGATCTGGGCTGCTGGAGTAGGGGGCATGGCAGGCGCGATGCTCAGGTATGCGCTTGGAAAAATCATCACTCGTAAGGCAGCCGCTGCAGGATCATCGTTTCCTTGGGGGACCTGGTTGATTAATATCAGCGGATCCTTGCTGCTTGGGATCCTGTATGTGCTCACCGTGGAAGGCATATTGCCATCGTTAGGGTGGGCAGTGCTCGGCATTGGATTTTGCGGAGCATATACGACATTTTCTACCTTCGGGTATGAGACGATGCAGCTTATAAGAGCGGATAAAAGTATACAGGCAGCATTATACGTCATGAGTTCTGTAATCGTGGGAATAGCTGCTGCATTCGCAGGTATGTGGTTAACTTCATTCATCGTTAATTAAAAATTTTAATAATTCCTATAAAAAAAGCAGGAAAAAAGCCATTCTTCATGAAATACATGAGGAATGGCTTTACTCATCTGCTTATCTGGGGATCACGCTTAGGCAGGTGAACCTGCAGCTGCAGCAACCTTCTCAACGATATCAATTGTACCGCCGCCGAGACATACATCACCGTCATAAAATACGACAGCTTGTCCTGGCGTAATTGCTTTTTGCTCTTGATCAAACTTGACATGTACCGTGCCGTCTTCACGCCAGGTCAGAGTCACGCCTTGATCAGGCTGGCGATATCTAAACTTGGCAGTACAGTGATAAGGAGCATTTGGTACGTGATCATTACCCGCGATCCAGTTTACTCCTGTAGCAATAAGTCCGGTAGAGTACATGCTCGGATGCTTGTCACCTTGGACAACATAGAGAATGTTTTTCTCTAAATCCTTATCTGCTACAAACCAAGGCTGTCCATTGCCGGAGCCGCCGATGCCAAGACCTTGACGCTGACCGAGCGTATAATACATGAGCCCATCGTGACGGCCCTTTATTTCTCCGCTCTCGATATCGACCATATCGCCGGATTTGGCAGGCAGATAGCCAGAGAGGAATTCTTTGAAATTGCGTTCACCGATGAAGCATACACCCGTGCTGTCTTTCTTCTTGGCCGTGTAGAGACCGGCTTCTTCCGCAATGCGGCGGACCTCAGGCTTCGGTAGATGACCGATCGGGAACATGGCTCTAGACAGCTGCTCCTGATTCAGTGCATTAAGGAAATAAGTTTGATCCTTGTTATTATCTACACCCCGAAGCAGCTTGTATGTTCCGTCCTCTTGAATCAGACGTGCATAATGTCCTGTAGCAACATAGTCGGCCCCAAGGTCGAGCGCCTTGTTCAGAAATTCGCCGAATTTGATCTCACGGTTACACATGACATCCGGATTAGGAGTCCGTCCGGACTTATATTCATCTAGGAAATATGAAAATACTTTATCAAAGTATTCCTTCTCGAAGTTGACTGTATAGTAAGGAATGTCCAGCTGTTCACAGACGCGGCGGACATCTTCCGCATCATCTTCTGCCGTACAATGACCGAATTCATCGGTGTCGTCCCAGTTTTTCATGAAAATACCGATGACGTCGTAACCCTGCTGTTTGAGCAGCAGTGCTGTGACGGAGGAATCAACGCCTCCCGACATGCCGACGATGACGCGGGTGTTTTGATTATCGTTAGACATCGTCATCACCATCTCTATCTAAAATTGTAATACGCGTTTTATTTTAACACACTATACCCTAACTTACGACGTAAATCGAACAATTACGATATAGAGCAACTGAATCGTCAGAAGCTTCATCTAATTCTTAATATTATCGTCACTGTTTTTTCCCCATAAACGTCCTGTTTATGTTACCATTGTTTAATGGTTATGATCGGAATACTGTGAAATATGGCAATGCTGATCATAAGCCCGAATTTAATTACGATATAAAACTTCTAAATGAGGCGAACGAGCTCATAATTACAAAATAGGACTGGTTCCTTAGAATATTACTAAACAATGAGGTGTACACACTTGAAGATATCTACTAAAGGCCGTTACGGATTAACAATTATGATGGAACTGTCCGGGCGATTTGGCGAGGGCCCGACTTCACTTAAGAGCATTGCAGAGAAGAATCAGCTGTCAGAGCATTATCTGGAGCAGCTCATCGCACCTCTTCGCAATGCAGGTCTTGTTAAGAGTATCCGCGGAGCATATGGCGGATATATTTTGGCACGCGAGCCCATTACGATCACAGCAGGAGATGTTATTCGGGTGCTGGAAGGACCAATTTCTCCGGTTGATTTTACAGAAGAAGATGATCCGGCCAAACGTGACTTGTGGATGCGCATCCGCAACAGTATTGCAGAGGTGCTGGATTCTACAACACTTCAAGATCTGATCTCCTATAAAGAGGATACCGAATCAGACAGCTACATGTTCTATATTTAAGCGGGGTGAAACTCAAATGAATATCTACTTGGATCATGCCGCATCCACTCCTGTGCATCCTGAAGTTGCAGAAGCAATGCTTAAGGTGATGACTGGTCAATTCGGTAACGCATCAAGCGTGCATGCCTTCGGGCGTGCCGCGAAGCGTACCGTTAGCAGTGCCCGGGATAAGATTGCGGCTTTTTTGGGCTCTTTTCCGGATGAGCTTATATTTACGTCAGGGGGGACAGAGAGTGACAACCTGGCTATTTTTGGTGCCTTGTCCGCCCATGAAAATAATGGAAAGCATATCATTACCACTTCCATTGAGCATCACGCAGTGCTTCATTCTTTTGAACAGCTGGAACAAGAGGGCTATGAGGTTACTTATCTTCCGGTTGATTCCTATGGACTTGTCAGCACGGATGATGTGATATCGGCCATAAGACCAGATACGATTCTGATCAGCGTGATGTATGCCAACAACGAAGTTGGGACCATTCAGCCGATCGAAGAGATTGGAAGCATCGCACGGGAGCATGGTGTGTTATTTCATGTCGATGCAGTACAGGCTCTCGGCTCTGTTCCTATAAATCTGCATGCGTTGCCTGTGGATATGATGAGCTTCTCTGCCCACAAAATTAACGGACCTCAAGGTGTCGGTGCGCTGTATTTGCGCCGTGAGGTGAAGCTGAATCCGATCGCGTTCGGGGGACTTCAGGAGCGTAAACGCCGTGCGGGTACAGAGAATATGGCAGGGATTGTTGGTTTTGCCACAGCAGTGGAGCTGGCAGCTTCTCATATGGAAGATAGAACCGCACACGATCTTGAACTGCGAAGCGTGTTTCTTGAAGAGCTCAGCAAGGAAGTCGGCGAAGGAGAATTCGTGTTGAATGGTCATCCTGAACAGGTTCTTCCTCACATCGTTAACGTAAGCTTCCCTTCTGTCAAAACGGAGACGATGCTCATGAATCTTGATGTAGAAGGTATAGCTTGTGCAAGCGGCTCAGCATGTACCTCAGGCTCGCTCTCGCGGTCTCATGTACTTGAGGCGATGCAATTACCTGAAGAAATTATGGATTCTGCGATTCGATTCAGTTTTGGGCTGGGTAATACTAAAAAAGATTTGGTATATACCGCTCAAAAAGTTGGAACCATTATTAAGCGGCTGCGTAGTAGAGCTTAAGGGTTTCTATATATACGGACAAAGGAGGGAATTTGCGTCCTGTTGTCATCGGCCGAATATAGCGGCACCTCGTGCTGCTCATATTCTAATTCAAGGAGATGAAGGGATACCCCCAAGCAGACATGAAACTTCAAGAGATGATAGGTCTAGCCGTTTATGATATAACGGTCGGCAGACAAATCGGCAAGATTGTTGATTTTTTGCTTACAGAGGACTGGAAGATTTGTGGAATCGAGTTAGACGGTAGAGCCCTTTTTTCGGGCAAGGTCAAAACGATTGAATGGGGAGACATCGTCGCTTATGGCGAGGATGCAGTAATGATTCGTAATCAACAGGCGATCCGGCATACGGAAGCTGACGACATACAATATAGCTACGCCAAAGGTCATCATAAATTAAGAGATATGCCGGTGCTTACAAGGGAAGGCTTGATGCTCGGGCATGTGACCGATGTTTATTTTGACCAGGAATTGGGAAATCATATAATAAGTCTCGAAATTAGTGACGGGTTCGTCACTGACTTGATGGAAGGCCGGAAATGGCTGCCTCTTGTAGAAGAGATAACGCTTGGCGAGCATGCCATTATCGTTCCTACTGCAAGTGAGCAGCATCTGTATAGAATGAATTAAGAGAGCGGATATGTAACCAAGTATATGATCTTAAGTTCAAGCTATGACAGTATTAAGTGTTTAATATTCTGCTAACGGATAGGTGAAGTTAATGAAATGTCCAAATTGTAGTTCCAAAGATATAGGAAAGATTGGTTCACACCAATTTTATTGCTGGGGATGCTTTATTGAGCTGACAGTGAACGGAGATAAGATGTCAGTGTATCAAGTAGAAGAGGATGGAACGCTGAGCTCGCTTGATGATCTATTCTTTGGTGATGAGATGGCACAGGATTATCCTGGCATACAAATATCACAATAGCTTATTACCAACAACTTCCTCTATGCACGGTCTAACACGCGCTAGTCATGACTTCTAGAAGAAGGATACATAGCTGTCGGTTCATGTGAAGGGGATAAATTTAGAAAAAATGAAACGCTAAACGTATTTCAGCCAGTGGAAATACTGTTAGCGTTTTTTTGTTGTGCCTTTTAAGTCTCTTGGACGAGTACAGGATTAAATTGTGAGGGTCCTACATATACTTACATGGATAAGCCCGTCCGAGGAGGAGACAGATGTGGAGCACTTAAAAAACAGCAAGCTGTTTCGATACGGATTGCTCATATTACTTGCCCTTATCATTTTATATTTTATTTGGCTGCTTCGGCCAATGCTCCTTGATATATACGATTTTTTCAAAGCTATACTCGCGCCGTTCATTGTTGCCTTAATCGTATCCTATGTGCTAAACCCTGTCGTTAGTATGCTCGGAGGCCGTAAAGTGCCTAGAAGCATAGCGGTGCTGCTCATATACGCTGTTTTTATCACCTGTTTTGTCGTGATTCTGATGAATGTCATTCCGATGTTTGTTGAACAGCTTGAGCAACTGAATGAACACTTGCCTGAGCTCAATATGCATGCCCAAAGTTTAATGAATAATATGAACAATGGTTTCATGCCTCCGGGGATACGATCCGGTATTAATGGTTGGCTGTATCAAATGGAGAATCGTTTGGCCACAGGGATCTCGGCTTTTATGGATAACATCGGCTCGACGATCAATACGATTTTCAATATATTTATCGTTCCATTTCTGATTTTTTACATGCTCAAGGACTTTAATGTCATGGAAAAAGCAGTCGTCTCCTATCTTCCGCGTTCGCAGCGAAAATCCATTGTCATGCTCTTAAAAGATATAGATACGGCGCTCGGTAATTATATAAGAGGTCAGTTTATCGTATGCATCGTTGTCGGTATATTTGCTTACATTGGATATATGATCATTGGCATGCCGTATGCCTTGCTTCTGGCGAGCGTTGTATGTGTGTTTAATATTGTCCCATACCTGGGTCCTTTTCTAGGTGCTGCTCCGGCTGTAGTCATGGCATCTACAATTTCCTTTAAAATGGTGCTGTTTGTCGTCATCGTGAACACCCTGTGTCAAATTCTAGAGAGCAATGTGGTGTCCCCACAAGTGGTTGGCAGAACGCTTCATCTGCATCCGCTGACGATTATATTTGCGCTGCTTGTCGGGGGAGAACTGGCAGGAGTGATCGGTCTAGTCCTAGCTGTGCCTGTATTTGCCGCGCTTAAGGTGATCTTCCAGCATTTCTTTATATACTATATCAAGCGGAAGACAATTGAATAAAAGTGCAGCTCTTCCTTTCCCCAAAGGCCGCGTTGACATGAACTTTCTGGAACGATATAATAAATTATGTATGTTTATATCGTAAATTCAATGATGAAATCAAGTACGTCAGGGTGTTCCCTCAGAGAATGGACTCCTTCAGCTCCTGTTAACGATGAGCTGTTGGGTGTAAGAGTCCTGGAATGAAGCGGCGGAAAGCTAATTTCGGAGAGCGGTTAAAGCCGCCGGTTGACCTACCGTTATCAGGTTCTACAAGGCGATCGTTTGTATTCTCATTCGTATGATGAGCAGCAGCGATAACCAGGGTGGTACCGCGAATAACTCGTCCCTGATCTCATCAGGGGCGTTTTTTTGTTCTCTGCGGATACTTCTCCCGTACCGGGAGTAACCTTTTTTCAATTTATTTTTTAGCCTTCTTCCTTTTCAGTGGGACACGTCCAAAGCGGAGTGGGCAGAATTGTTCATAGAAGCGAAGCGCTCGTATTTGTTTCTGAATTTTTACCACTGGTAATTATTCTGATCAAATTCAGAAACAACGACGATCGGAGAACAATCTGACCATGGAGCGGAGTATCTCAAGAGGCGCGAAGGCTAATCGATATACATTTAAAAACTGGAGGTTATGAACTATGAAGGCTAGTGAAATCCGTTCCAAATGGATCGAGTTTTTTGCATCCAAAGGACATAAAATCGAACCAAGCGCATCGCTTGTACCGCATAACGACCCATCTCTACTATGGATTAACGCAGGGATGGCGCCTCTTAAGCAGTACTTTGACGGACGTGTGAAACCCGAGAACCCGCGTCTTGCCAATTCTCAGAAATGTATCCGTACCAACGATATCGAGAATGTCGGCAAAACGCGCAGACACCATACCTTTTTCGAAATGCTCGGCAACTTCTCCATCGGCGATTATTTCAAGGAAGAGGCTGTTACTTGGGCATGGGAGTTCTTGACTGACAAGAAATGGATCGGCTTTGATCCCGAACGCCTGTCCGTGACCGTTTACCCGGAGGATGAAGAGGCTTATAAGCTGTGGAATGAAAAAATCGGCCTGCCGGCTGAACGTATTATCAAGCTCGAAGATAACTTCTGGGACATCGGGGAAGGTCCATGCGGTCCTTGTACTGAAATTTTCTATGATCGCGGCGAAGCTTACGGCAATGACGAGAATGATCCAGAACTGTACCCAGGCGGAGAGAACGAGCGTTACCTGGAAGTATGGAACCTGGTATTCTCCCAGTTCAACCATAACAAAGACGGCAGCTATACACCGCTTCCGAACAAAAATATTGATACAGGTGCAGGTCTGGAGCGTTTGACTTCGATTTTGCAGGATGTAGATTCGAACTTTGACACAGATCTGTTCCAGCCAATGATTCAGCGGACAGCAGAAATTGCCGGAGTGAAATACAATGACAGCGTAGAGATTGATGTCGCGCTTAAAGTCATTGCTGACCATATCCGTACCGTTGCGTTTGCCGTTGGTGATGGGGTGCTGCCTTCGAATGAAGGTCGTGGTTACGTTATCCGCCGTTTGCTGCGCCGTGCAGTGCGTTACGGCAAAGTTCTTGGTCTGGATCGTCCTTTTATGTATGAATTGACACAGCAAGTAGCAGACGTTATGGGTGTATACTATCCAGAGGTCATCGACAAGCAAGAATTCATCGCTAAAGTGGTGAAGACAGAGGAAGAGCGTTTCCATGAAACACTGAGTGATGGTCTTGCCATTCTGGCAGATATCAGTGGACAGGCTAAATCAGAAGGACGCTCTGTTATCAGCGGACAAGATGCGTTCAAACTGTACGACACCTATGGCTTCCCATTTGACCTCACAGAGGATTATGCAGCAGAGCATGGCCTGACTGTAGACCGTGAAGGCTTTGATACAGCAATGCAAGAGCAGCGGGATCGTGCTCGTTCTGCACGTCATGAGAATGAGAGTATGAAGGTTCAAGGCGGCGCGATTGCCGATCTGACGGTTAAAAGTGAATTTGTTGGATATAATGACCTCGTGACAGAATCAACGGTGGTTGCTCTTATTCACAATGATGTGAGTGTAGATGCAGTAGGAGAAGGCGATACGTGCCAAGTCGTACTTGACATCACCCCATTCTATGCGGAAAGCGGCGGCCAGGTCAGTGACAAGGGTCTTCTTCGCGGAGCAGCTGCTGTGGCTAAAGTAGAGGGCTTGCTGAAAGCACCGCTTGGACAGCATGTTCATATCGTAAACGTTGAAGCTGGTGAGCTTCGCGTAGGGGATAAGATCAAAGCCGAAGTCGATAAGACGAGCAGGGATGCGATTGTGAAGAACCATACCGCAACTCACCTGCTTCACAAGGCACTAAAAGAAGTGCTTGGTGAGCATGTTAATCAAGCAGGTTCTTTGGTCGAACCTTCACGACTGCGCTTTGACTTCTCCCATTTCGGAAGCATTACGCCGGAAGAGCTGCTCGACATTGAACGTAAAGTAAATGAGCAGATCTGGAATCAACTAGATGTCGTAATTGAATATAAATCTATTGATGAAGCAAAAGCTATGGGTGCAATGGCATTGTTTGGCGAGAAATACGGAGACATCGTGCGTGTCGTTCAAGTGGGCAGCTACAGTCTCGAGCTGTGCGGGGGCTGTCATGTCAATAACACTTCTGAGATTGGTCTCTTCAAATTGGTAAGCGAAAGCGGCATTGGCTCTGGTGTGAGACGGATTGAAGCACTTACAGGACGCGGCGCATATGAATACCTGGAAGGACAGCTGGATCTGCTGAAACAATCCGCTGCATTGCTCAAATCCAATCTTAACGATGTTCCTAAGCGTATTGACTCGCTTCATCTGCAACTGAAGGAGCTGACACGTGAGAATGAATCTCTTCAAGGCAAGCTCAGCTCGATTGAAGCAGGTCAGCTTACGGATAAAGTAGTTCAGCATGGGGATACCAAGCTGCTTGCAACCCGAGTGGAAGTATCCGGAATGGAAGCACTTCGTACACTGGCAGATGAGCTCAAGGTGAAATTGCCGGACACTGTGCTTGTGCTCGGAGCGGCAAACGAGGATAAAGTGAATTTTGTCGTTGTCGTACCGCAGGAGCATGTGAAAAAAGGCCTGCATGCGGGTAAAATTGTTAAAGAAGTAGCAAGTGTATGCGGCGGAGGCGGAGGCGGTCGCCCTGATATGGCCCAAGCCGGCGGCAAGGATGCTTCGAAACTGGATGAAGCGCTCCGCGTAGCGGAACAGCTCGTAGCAGGATAACGATCGGGGCTTCCCGCAAAAAGTTAAAACACTCACTTTCTTTGATATATTTGCAAAGCGCCAAAATATGTTATGATATAGAAGAAATCAATTCGGCATGGCAAGAGTTTACTCTCTTGCCTTATGCAGGAGCGAGGTGTCATAAGTGGACTCCATGGATAAGACAGTTAAATTCAACGTCAAGGGTGATGTGGAAGAAGCCTCTGCACAAGAGATTCTTCTAAAGGTATATGATTCATTACTGGAGAAAGAATATAATCCGATTAACCAAATCGTAGGTTATTTGATCTCCGGGGATCCTGCCTACATTCCTCGTCACAACAATGCCAGAAGTCTAGTCCGCAAAAAAGAACGCGACGAACTGATTGAAGAACTGGTACGTTCTTATCTGGCCAATCACCGGTAAGAATAGGAGAAATGAATGAAGATTTTGGGTTTGGATTATGGCGACCGCAGAATTGGTGTCGCGATCAGTGACGCCTTTGGCTGGACTGCCCAGGGATTGGAAGTAATAGAACGGCGCCGGGATGGGGATGAATTTGGACGAATTCATGAGCTCGTTCGAGAGAATGAAGTCAGTGAGATCGTCGTTGGTTTACCCAAGAACATGAACGGCACCGTAGGTCCTCGCGGCGAGCTTTGCATGGAATTTGCACAGAAGCTGCGGGAGATGTTGGACTTGCCCGTTCACCTGTGGGATGAGAGGCTGAGCACCGTTTCGGCAGAACGAACGCTCGTTGAAGCTGACGTCAGCCGGAAGAAGCGCAAGAAGGTTGTGGACAAAATGGCCGCAAGCTTAATATTGCAAAATTATTTAGATGCCAAAAGTACAAGGTGAGGGGGACGTTAAGCTATGACGGATAATCGTTTGGGTATGGACGAGGATCGCGAGATTATTTATATTACCGATGAGGAAGGCAACGATGAGGAATTTGAAGTCATCATGACCTTTGACGTCGATGGTTCAGATGCGAAATACATGATGGTTGTCCCTGTAGAAGCGGAAGAGGACGAAGATGAGTCCGAGGTATATGCATTCCGTTATGAAGAAGATGGGGATGATATTAAACTGTTCACGATTCAGGATGAAGCGGAATGGGCCATCGTTGAAGAAACTTTCAATACCCTTGTTGCGGCAGAAGAAGACGAGGAGAATGTATAGATGACCGAATATCCTTTTTCAAGAGCGAATCTTGTCGTTACAACTCGCTTAAGAGAAACATTTGGATCTGAGGTTGAACTGGAAGATGAGAGCGGTAAGTCGGTTCCCTATGAGCTTCTCGCTGAGTTCGAAGTGTTAGGTCAAGGATACGTTGTACTGCAAGCTCTGAAGAGCAAGTTCGATGATTATGAGCTGCTTCGGGTCATGTACAATGAGAATGGAATTCCTGAGCTGATCACGATTGAAGATGATGAAGAGTGGGAGAACATTGCCGAGCTCTATGATGAATGGTCATTACCAGATGACGAAGGCTAGAATGAGGCACCTCTACCGAGGTGCCTGATTTGTATGTTATCATAGTATATAGAATTAGGATTGAATTATGGGAAGGGCGGAGCAGTCCGCTCTTTTTAGTTATGAAGGGGTGGAATCTTTTTTTGAAAGCAAAATACTTCAGACGGTTCATCGTGCTAATCCTGCTTATTGTTGTGTTAGCCGGAGGAGGACTGTATGTATGGCAATCCATGAAGCCTGTGGCTCCAAAGGACGAGCCTGTTGTCTTCACGATTGAACCCGGGACAGGTACTTCAGGCATCGCCGATCTTCTCGAAGATAAGGGACTGATTCGAAACGCTCTATTATTCAAAGCATACTTGAAGCTGAATGACCAAGGTGCGAACTTTCAAGCAGGCACTTATGCCTTTCAGCCCGGAATGAATTATGATGAAATGATTACGGCTCTTAATAGTGGAGATGTACAAAAGGAAGAAATGCTGCGTTTTACTATTCCAGAGGGCTATACCCTAAAGCAGATCGCGCAGAAGCTGGAGGATGAAGGAGTTACAGACGGTAAGATCTTTATGCAGCTTGTCCAAGACAAGGAGCTGTTTAATGACATTCCTCTGGTGGCATCTATACCGGACAATGAGAATTACCGCTATGCACTTGAGGGATATTTATTCCCTGAAACCTATGAAATGAAGAAAGATAGTACGGCGGAAGATATTATTCGTCGTATGCTGACGGAAATGCAGGATAGACTGAATGGTATTCCCGAACTGGATGCGGAGCTCAAGGAACTTAATCTGAATCTTCATCAGGTGCTTACCGCTGCTTCGCTCATAGAACGTGAAGTAGTTGTCGATAATGAAAGACCGTTAGTTGCGGGTGTCATCTATAATCGGCTTGAGCAGGACATGAGACTTGAAATGGATGCTACCGTTCAATATCTGCTGGATAAGCAGAAGGAGCGTCTCTTGTACAAGGACCTTGAAGTGGAAAGTCCATATAACACATATCGGAATGAAGGGCTGCCGCCCGGCCCGATTGCAAGCCCAAGCTTGAGTGCGATTGAAGCGGCGCTAACACCGAAGCCATCTGATTATTTATTTTACGTTACCAAGAAGGATGGAAGCTCAGAGCATTTGTTTGCTGAAACTTATGAAGAGCATTTAGACAATATTGAGAAAAGTAATGAAAGTGCGGAATAACGGAGGGATGGCTTTGACACGGCCTTATGAACTGCTTGTCACAGCGAGTGATTTACAGGAAGCAGAGCGCCTGCTGAAGGCAGGGGCGGATGCTGTTGTTATTGGGGAAGAACGGTTTGGAATGCGCCTTGCGGGAAATTTCATGCTGGATCAGATTGCAGAAGCGGTACGGATGGCGAAGGTATATGAGGCCAAAATTTATGTATCCATGAACAACATTATGAGTAATGATGTGCTGTCTGAAATTCCGGAGTATGTACGAGCGCTGGCGGAAGCCGGTGTGGAGGGAATTGAATTTAATGATCCATCCGTGTTAAGTGCTGTTCGGGAATTTGCACCACAGCTTAAGCTGCACTGGAATGCAGAGATGACCTCTACCAACTATAGAACCGCAAACTATTGGGGACGTAAAGGTGCTAGTCGGGTTGTACTCGCGAGAGAACTGAATATGGATGAAATTACCGAAATGATAGATCTTCTTGAGGTTGAAGCTCAGGTTCAAGTTCACGGGATGACGAACATATATCATTCTAAGCGTCAATTGGTAGCAAGCTACATGCAGCAGCAAGGTCGTCCGGTTGAGGGAGATCTCGGCTTATCAAGAGGCTTGTTCCTCATTGAAGCAGAGCGCCGGGAGGAGAAATTCCCAATTTACGAGGATCGCAATGGCACGCATATTATGAGCTCAGAGGATATCTGCATTATGGAGGACCTTCATCTGTTGATGGCGGCGGGTGTTCATTCCTTCAAGATTGAAGGGATTCTGAAGAGTGTGGCATATAATGAGGCGGTTGTCCGTGCTTACCGTACAGCGATAGATGCTTATACTGCTGATCCATCTGAGTATGCCTATAAGGAAGAATGGCTGGATGAAGTGCGTCAGCTGCAAGACCCAGAGCGTGAGCTTTCTTTTGGATTTTTCTACAAAGAACAAGTTTATTGATTCGAGGTGCGAATAGGTAGAATGGAAACATTATCAAAACGGAAGTATTCAGGTAAGCGTAACCGGTTGGCTAAGCCTGAGCTTCTAGCTCCTGCAGGAAATTTGGAGAAATTGAAGTTTGCTATTCATTATGGTGCAGATGCGGTGTATATTGGCGGTCAAAAATACGGCCTTCGTTCAAACGCAGATAATTTCAGCTTTGAAGAAATGCGTGAAGGTGTAGAGTTTGCGAAGAAATATGGTGCCAAAGTCTTTGTAGCGACGAACATATATGCACATAACGAAGATGTGGATGGGATTGAAGCTTACCTGAAGAATCTGTACGAGGCAGGCATTGCGGCTATTATCGCTGCAGACCCGGCCATTATAGAGATCGCACAGCGTGTTACACCAGGTATGGAAGTGCATCTGAGTACACAGCAATCGACAGTAAACTGGCAGGCGGTCAAGTTCTGGAAAGAGGAAGGACTGCCGCGTGTCGTTCTGGGACGTGAAGCAAGCTTCGAGGAAATTCAGGAGATCAAGAGCCATGTGGATATCGAGATTGAGGCGTTTATTCATGGCGCGATGTGCTCGTCCTATTCCGGCCGCTGTGTGCTGTCCAATCATTTCACAGACCGCGACTCGAACCGCGGTGGCTGCTGCCAGTCCTGCCGCTGGAAATACGATCTGTTTGAAGATGTACGCGAGGAGGGGGTTTGGGTATCTGAAGAGGATATGCAGAGCTCCCGTGTGCTTCAAAATTTTGAGCTGGGCGTCAATCAGATTCCGCTGTACAATTCAGAGGATCAGGCCTTTACAATGGGCTCCAAGGATTTGTGCATGCTAGAGTATATTCCAGACTTAATTGATGTAGGAATTGACTCGTTCAAGATTGAAGGACGAATGAAATCCATTCATTATGTAGCGACGGTCGTTAATGTATATCGACAAGCGATTGATTCTTATATGGAAGATCCGGATAACTATGTGCTGAAGCCAGAGTGGCTCGAGGAAATACAGAAGGCAGCCAATCGTCCGCTGAACACTGGATTTTTCTACGATACACCAGATCATGAGGATCATATTTATGAGCCGGAAGAAAAGGCAGTTCCGTATGATTTTGCCGGACTTGTCATGGACTATGACCCACAGACACAGTTGGCAACGATTGAGCAGCGGAATTACTTTAAGCCAGGCACGGAGATCGAATTTTTTGGTCCGAACGGAACCTTCTTCAAGCAGAAGGTAACCGAAATCTATGATGAAGCAGGAAATCAGCTGGAGGCAGCCCGCCATCCGCTGCAATACATTAAGATGAAAGTGGACCAGCCTGTAGCTTATTTTGACATGATGCGCAAAAGGAAGTAAATAAGACTCAGGACCAAAGCCCTCGTATATCGGCAGACGAGGGCTTTTTTTTAATAGTAATCTAGGAAAAAAGTTATAGTTTATTTCTCAAAAAAGCAAAGGTTTTGGAAGAAACTTGTCGAAATAATAGATAATACTAGGAAGTTTACATAGCTATGATAATTCTTTACGGTGGGTGAACAAAAGATGAAGTGGAATCCAGTGAAAAAAAGAAAGCGTAAACATGAGGAGGAGATCCAAAAAAAGGATAAAAAGAAACTTGAACTGGCTTCAATCCTATCTTGGAAGCAAGTATTAAAATTTAATCCATTGCGTTCAGTAGGTGTACGATTATTTCTCATTTTTATGGTTGCCATCCTGCTTGTCGTATTTGGACTAGGCACCCTGTCTTATCAAACGGCCAAATCGACCATCAAAGAAACGGCCTCAGTTGCCAACCAGGAAGCCATACATCAAGTGGGTCAAAAGCTTGATCTGATTATGGAGCGTTATGTAGATTTATCGACACAGATCTTTTTCGATACCCATATTCAAAGTAATCTAGAGACATTGCTCAGCACGGGCATATCCGATTTTGACAGATTTGAGGCAACGTCCCTGTTAAGCGAGTCGCTTACAAATATGCAGTTTACAAATGCAACAGTAGCTTCAATGACCATTATTCATAAGAATGAAGAGGTTCCTGTAATCAGCACTGGAGCAGCTTCAACCATGAGTGGTGTTCGTGAAGAGGAATGGTTTAACACCCTACTCGAAGCAGGAGGAGTCATGTGGCTGCCAACTACAGCTGCAGAATCTGGACAGGAACATACATATCGAATGGCCAGAGCTCTTAAAAATGTAAATGCCAGTATCGGTACTTATATCATCATTATCGAAATTAAGGCAAGTGCCATTGAAGACGAACTAAAGACTGTAAATCTGGGCGAGAACGGAGTTACTCAAGCGATTTCTGAGAATGGCATTGTGGTTGCTTCTACCCTTCCTGACCGGGCAGGCCAAGAAACCGAGCTCTCCTTCTATTCCGAAATTACGGAGGAAGCAGGCGCCACAGATGCAAGAAATACCATCAATGGTCAGAATGAAGAGGTTCTGGCAGTCTATAACACACTTGATGTATCCGGATGGAAGATTATTGGGATGATTCCGGTGGTTGAGCTGGTTAAGGATGCACAGTCGATTCTCGTTACAACGATTATCGTTGCGATTGTTTCCTTGCTGCTCGCTATTTTACTAGGAATATGGATGGTACGCATGATTGCGAAGCCGCTGGTGAATTTGAAGGATCTGATGTTCGAAGGAGCGAAGGGCAATCTGACGGTGCGTACGACACATAAGAGCAGAGATGAGATAGGGATGCTCTCCGAGAGCTTCAATCTGATGATGGAACAGATTACGAAGCTCGTGAATCAGACGAATCAGACGGCAGAGGATGTGCTGCTGACGGCATCTGAGCTTAGCTCTGCATCACAGAAGACGGCTGCAGCAGCAGCTGAAGTAGCGATCGCAACCGAGCAAATTGCAGGTGGGGCTACGAACCTGGCATCCGAGGCAGAGAGAGGCAGTGAGATGACGGAGCTGATCTCAACACAGATGCAGAAGGTGGTTGGAACCAACGAGGAGCTTGACCAATCCGCTAGACTGGTTGAAGGGGCGAGCCAGGAAGGTACGAAGTATCTTGGTGAGCTGCTAGGCAAAACGGAACAAAGCGAGCAGATGATTCGAGCGTTGGTTACAAAAGTCGATACACTCAAATCAAGCACTTCATCCATTCTGGGCATTCTGGATGTTCTCCATAATATTGCAAGACAGACGAACATACTCTCGCTCAACGCAACAATTGAGGCCGCAAGAGCAGGTGCCGCAGGCAGAGGCTTCATGGTAGTAGCAGGAGAGGTGCGGCAATTGGCAGATCAATCGAAGCAATCGATCGACATGGTTGCCGAGATGACGGATCGGATTATGAACGAAATGAACGAGACGGTAGCTGCATTGTCGGAGGCATACCCGCTCTTCCAGGAACAGATTCAAGCAGTGAAGGAAACAGGCGAGATCTTCCAAACCGTAGAAGAACAGATGGGGATGTTCGTGAACAAGCTGACCGAAACGTCCGCTTCCATCGATGCGCTGAGTCAATCCCAGGTTACACTGTCTGAAACGATGATGAGTGTAAGCTCTGTAGCGGAGCAGTCCTCTGCTACATCGCAGGAGGTTGCATCCCTCAGCAGTGAACAGCAAAGTGTCGGCAACCAGCTCGTCGAGCTATCGAACAAGATGGAACGCGTATCCGAGGAGCTAAAAGATACATTATCAGCATTCCGTATATAATCTTTATCATTTGAAAGCGGAATGATTTTATTTTTCCTCCGTCCAACAGGACGGAGGTTTTTCGATATCTGAGGAGATGAACTTAATAAAAAAGATAGGTTTTGAGCAGATCGGAAAGGGAGATAATAGCATGTAAATGAGGTTTTTGTACAAATCTTAACTAAGGAATTAAAGGCAGGCGGCAGCTATGAATTTGCTTCGAAAACAAAGAATATTTTACGCCTTATTCCTGATGCTGATCGTATTTGCAGCTATAATTATACGTCTTGCGTATATTCAGTTCATTCAGGTGAATCACCACTTAGACCATTCTGAACGAACGATGCTGCAAATGTCCGTGCTTCAGCGTGAGCAGGGGATTGTGCTGGATTCAGGCAGAGGTCAATTTATTGATCGGAATCACAAGCCGATTACGGGGCAGCTGATATGGATTCCGGTCTTATTTCCGTTAGAAGATAAGCTAAATACAGAACAGGAACAACAGCATCGAAAATTGGCTCATATATTGAATATAGACTCAAGTGAGTTGTGGGAGAAATGGAGATCGCTTCATTCTCCTGAGTACTGGCAATCGTCCACAGGAGAACCGATGGTGTTAAGCGAGGCACAAATTGAGGCAATTCGTCAGCTGCAGCTGGAGGATGTTCAGGCTCTGCCCTATATGGATCGTTATTCCGCCTTGAAGGAGAATGGAATGCAGTGGCTTGGCTATCTATCCGAAATTCCTGATGCTGAGAAGCCGGTTGTAAAGCTTGAAGTCAAGGATCCTTTTAATGTAAAGACAGGTGCAGCCGGTTTAGAGAGAAGTCTTGAACCTTTGCTCAAGGGGCTTGGTCCAACGATTGTCTCCAATATGGTAGATAGTCACAAGAAGCCGGTAGAAGGCATGGGTCCACGTCTTATTGCACCGCATAATCCCAAATATCCGCTCCATATTCAAACGACGATAGATTTGTCCCTCCAGCAGAAGCTGGAGCAGCTGACCACTGAGGCCAAGGTGAATGAAGGAGCAGTCGTTGTACTGGATGCGGATCATGCCGAGGTAAGGGCAATGGTATCGCGTCCTTTTTATAATCCAACAGATATTCACCTTGATGACGGCAGTTCGGTCAATCAGGCTACCATGGCGGCGGTTCCCGGTTCTATATTCAAGCTGGTCACAGCAGCCGCAGCTTTGGAGCAAGGGGCTGTCAGCTCAACAGAAACATTTCATTGCTCAGGTCATTATGGTAAGTATGGTCTGGCCTGCTGGAAAAAAGAAGGGCATGGTACGATTACATTTGAAGAAGCTTTTGCCGGGTCCTGCAACGTTGCGTTTGCAGAGGTGGCTTCAAGGCTTACCTCGAGCCAGCTTCTGCAAGCAGCCCATGCTCTGGGGCTTGGACAGCAAGTAGGCTATCATCGGGAGCATTACCTGGGCCTGCAGGATTTTAGAATGTTTGATCACGAGGACGAAGGAGAAGTTTTTCACACGGCAGATATGTTGAAGCAGAACGATGAAGGAATCCGGATCCAGACGGCCATTGGTCAAAGAGATGTGAAGATTACCCCGCTGCAGGCGGCTAATATGATCGTTACTGTACTCCATGGAGGTCAGATGCTCTCTCCCAAGCTTGTATCGGAGATTCATTATGCGGATGGCAAGCTCCTTGCTGAGATTAAAGACCAGTCCTTGATCCCATCTGAGAAGCTCGCAGCTTCTTCCATTCAGATTCACAGCTCGACCGCTAAACAGCTGCGATCCTATATGGAGCAGGTTGTCGAGGAAGGGACAGGCATCCGTTTGCAGCAGGCCATTTGGCCATTAGCCGGCAAATCCGGGACGGCTCAGGTGCTGCACAATGGCGTGGAGAAGAATAATCAGTGGTTTATCGGATATGGACCCGTAAATCATCCCAAGTACGCGGTAGCCGTTCTGGTGAAAAATGAGTCGGTTCATTCTCAACATAAAGCCACAGCGCTTTTTCAGCAGGTTATGGATGTTCTCGCAGGTACTTCGGATTAGAAGCGGAGCGAATTATAAATTCCACGTACGAAAAAAGGATAGACAAGGCATGCTATTGCGTGCCTGCTATCCTTTTTTTGAATTCAATATCAATTTCTGTTGTTCTGATCATCCACGGCAAAAGGAGAAGATTGGAATTCGTCCTCAGGCAATCGGATCCAGCGCTGCAAATACCCCTGCTGCCACAATTCTTTAATCAGAATGAGCAGGATTGGGGAGAGGATGACGCCAGAAATGCCGAAGATCGAGAGCGAGATCAGCATAAAGGACAGCATCAGATAGGCAGACGTTACCCCGATGGAGTTGCCTGATATTTTTGGCTCAGCCAGTTGTCTTACGAGCATAGTCACACCCATAACTACTAATAAGCCAACTGCAGTACCGACGTCACCCACGATGAACAAATAAATGCTCCACGGAATAAATATAACAGGTACCCCGAGCAGCGGCAGCAGATCCAGTACCGCTGCGATGAGTGCAAGTGTAAGGGCGTTTCCGGTTCCAAGAATAATAAGACCGATCAATACAAGCACAAAAGTAATGGAGATGAGTATAAGCTGTGCTTTAAGATAAGCTCCAATTGCCTTGAATACATGATTCTTCAAGAACAGATAGGCTTGCTTAAGCGTATTGGGTGCTTTTCTTTTGGTGATCATCCGCCACATATCAAACTCGACGCTCAGGAAGAAAGCCAGTATAATCGCCACTGCAAAATTTCCGATAAACGAGGAGAAGGAGCTCAGCATACCGACTATGTACCCAAGGAAGCCTGCGCCCCAGGAGGAGAGGGCTGCCGTTACTTTTTCAAAATTCTGATTAATTTGGTCAGTCACGGTTGCCGGCAATGCATTCCACTGGGTCTGAAACATTTCGAGCAGCTGAGTGAATTGGGTCTGGATCAGTGCCATATATGCCGGGATATTATCCTGGAATTGAGTAATGGACGATACGATGATTACGCCTAGTCCGAAGAAGATGCCTAGGAGAACAGCAACGAACAGAAGTACCGAAATGGCTGACGCCAAGGCTTTCTTTAAGCCTCTTTTATGTAGAAACTTAGCCAAAGGCTCAATAATGACAAATACAAGAAAAGATAAAAATACGGGTGCGGCAATCTGGTACAGCTGGCTTGATACAAACATGATCAGAAATACGGTTAGCGCAATTAATCCGACATCGAGTGCGGTTCGCCAATATTTTTTGTAAAGAGGAAGCATATTATAACAACGACTCCTTTTAAAAAGTGTGTAATTCTCCTATCTAGGAAGTATACGTTAATTTTAAAATCAAGGGTTCATTTTATTCACAATATGATAAAATAATAGTTAGTGTTGTTTTTAAGATTTTGTAATGTACGTCTTACAACCACACGTTACGAGTCTAAAAAAGTGAGGAATACCGTTATGCAGAACTTGCTGCTGTTGCTCTTTTACATTACATCTTTTTATGCATTTATACCTAGTTTAATTAGCCGTTTATTCGGATTTCGAGTATTCAGACGCGGAAGGAATCTCAAGGATTTTGCATTAACTTTCGATGATGGGCCGGATCCTGACTACACGCCGCAGCTGCTTGATCTGTTAAAGAAACATAAAGCCAAGGCCACCTTTTTCGTTGTGGGTGAACATGCGGAGCGCAACCCCGAGCTGGTAAGAAGAATGCACGCTGAAGGTCATCTGATTGGGATCCACAATTATATACATCAGACCAATTGGCTGATGACGCCCAAAGTTGTTCGTCAGCAGATAGAAAGAACCGGCTCCATCATTTATAAGATTACTGGATCTCATGCACTATATTACCGTCCACCGTGGGGAATTACCAATTTATTTGATTTCTCCAAGAAGCATCACCATCGCATAGTATTATGGTCGGGCATGTTCGGTGATTGGAGAGAACGAGTTGGAGCAGATCGACTGACAGAGCGGATGCTGAAGAAGCTGCGGGGCGGTGAGGTCATGGTGCTTCATGATTGTGGAACGACACCAGGAGCAGATCGGCATGCACCGGCTCAAATGCTCATTGCACTGGATCGGGTTCTGTCAGAGGCAAGGCACCGAGATATTCAAAGTATACGGATCGATGATATGATATCCCAGCATTATGCAGCTAAGCAGCCAATACCGGGAAGGGAGGCAGTTATGAAGATTCAGTCAATTTTTAAACGTTTAGTGGTTCGGGCATGGCTCGGTTGGGAGCAGATATTCCATATGATTACCAAGCTGAAGACGATAACGCCTCAAGATCCATTCTTGCATTATCGAGTGCGCCCTTATCAAGGTAAAGCCATTGAGCTGCCAGATGGTCACTCCCTGCAAAAAGGAGACGACATCATAGAACTTCATTTTGATAATAAAAAGCTGTATCAGCTAGGAACTTCTTCAAAAACTTCTGTTCATCTCGCTATCCGTATGATTCGGACGATGGAGAAGCAGCTGCCGGATCTCGTCAAGATTGCAGCCCTCGATCCGGAAGTGGCTAATGCGAAGGCATTATACGGGGTCAGCATGATCAATCGTGGACCCGAGCAGTTTGGATTCTCGGTGCTGGATCTCCCGCGCGGTTTGTTTGCGGCCTCAACGTCAGTGTATTTAAAAATACTGCTGAGTGTAATACATCCGGAAGGTCAAGGCAGATTAAGAGAAGGCAGCCAGCAGATGACTCCGAAAATGATCATAATGCCGATGGATATTTTATTTGACCGTTTCGGTGACGGATTGAAGCCTAAAAAAGAATCCGTATATGACCAACGAAGCTTGGCTAAGACTGGCTATTCAGAAGAAGAAGATATTTCATTAGCAGGTGGTAGTGCGGATTTAACGCGTACTCCGCCTGTGGCATAATAGGTTATTCATTTATCGGGAAAAGAATAAGGGATCCAATGCCATTCACGCATTGGATCCCTTTTATTTAGAAGTGCAGTATTATATTTTCAGGACACCGCCGTTGCTGGCGTTGGTAACGAGCTTGGAGTAACGAGCCAAATAACCTGTTTTCACTTTTGGTTCAAACTCGGTCCATTCTTCGGCACGACGACGCTCCATCTCTTCCTCACTGACAAGCAGCTCGATCTTACGGTTATTGAGATCAAGCTCAATGAGGTCTCCATCGTGTACAAAGGCGATCGGTCCGCCTTCAGCGGCCTCCGGAGAAATATGTCCGATACTGATTCCTCTGGATGCACCGGAGAAACGTCCGTCCGTGATCAAGCCGACTTTGGCACCAAGACCCATACCGACGATTTGGGAAGTTGGAGCAAGCATTTCTGGCATACCTGGTCCGCCCTTTGGTCCTTCGTATCGGATAACGACAACATGGCCTTCTTTTACTTTGCCGTTGGCAATGCCTTCAAGAGCTTCTTCTTGAGAGTTGAAGCAAATGGCAGGGCCTTTGTGATAACCGCCGACAGATGGATCTACGGCACCAACCTTGATAATGGACCCTTCTGGAGCCAAATTACCGAAGAGAACGGCCAGTCCACCGCGTTCGGAATGCGGATTATCCAGTCTGTGGATAACATTCTCGTCCAGGATTGGGGAATTCTCTACGTTCTCACGTAACGTTTTACCAGTAACCGTAATGTTCTCTGCATGAAGTGCGCCCGGTTTCTTGAGCAGCTCGTTTAGTACGGCACTTACACCGCCTGCGTTCTGCACATCCTCAATATGATAGTCAGAAGCAGGAGCGAGCTTGGACAAATGCGGTACGCGGTTCGCGACTTCATTGATCCGCTCGATTGGGTATTCAATGCCGGCTTCATGAGCAAGAGCCAATGTGTGAAGCACAGTATTGGTGGAACCGCCCATCGCCATATCCAGAGCAAAGGCATTGTCAATTGCTTCTGGTGTTACGATATCACGCGGCTTCAGATCGAGCTTGATCAGTTCCATCAGCTGAGTGGCTGATTTGCGAACAAAATCACGACGCTCAGGCGCAACGGCCAGAATAGTACCATTCCCTGGCAGCGCAAGTCCTAGTGCTTCAGCAAGACAGTTCATGGAGTTCGCTGTGAACATACCGGAGCAGGACCCGCAAGTCGGACAGCCGAATTGTTCTAGCTCGAGCAGACTCTGATCATCGATCTTGCCGGCTTGATAAGCACCGACACCTTCGAATACAGAAGTAAGTGACAATGCGCGTCCGTTCTTGTCCCGGCCCGCTTTCATCGGTCCGCCGCTGACGAAGATGGTCGGAATGTTTACACGAAGAGCACCCATCAGCATTCCTGGCGTAATCTTATCACAGTTCGGAATGCAGACCATTCCGTCAAACCAGTGAGCGGATACGACCGTTTCAACGGAGTCGGCAATGATGTCACGGCTTGGCAGTGAATAACGCATACCGATATGTCCCATTGCGATCCCGTCATCAACACCGATCGTGTTGAATTCAAATGGAACGCCGCCAGCTTCAATAATAGCTTCTTTTACAATTTTTCCGAATTCCTGAAGATGAACATGACCTGGTACAATATCGATGTATGAATTACATACGGCGATAAATGGCTTGCCGAAATCCTCTTCTTTTACCCCGGCTGCACGAAGCAAGCTTCGATGCGGCGCTCTGTCAAAACCTTTTTTAATCATGTCTGAACGCATTTTTTTTGGTGCCATGGTGTCTGTTTCCCCCCAAGAATCAATATGGATTAGCATTTGAACTGCACATGTGAAAGCAGTATGCACGAAATGATGAACGGTCACTGTTTCTGTGCTGCTTTAAAGAGCTAATAGTAAGAATCTAATTTAAATGAGTCTATCACAGATCACGTCATATTTCTACAAATTTAAGGTGATTTCTGGGGGGACTTTAATCCTAACGAAGGCCTCCCTTACGGCCGATTTCTCGATAGAAGCTCCGATCATGAGAGCTGGCAGTGGCTTTTCCGCCTTTGCTGCCGATTTCTTGATAAAAGTCAGAGCTGTGATTTTCTGATGTGGTCTCGCCGCCTTTACGTCCGATTTTTTGATAGAAGGATCGATCATACTTTTTGGATGTTGCCTCTCCTCCGAGGCGCCCAGCTTCTGCACGGGTCATCTTGGGGCGATTTCCTTTCAGCGTTTGTGCCATGGATGAATCACTCCTCTTTCTTAAAATGGTGTTAAGGATATGCTTGTACTTACCACGAGTAAAAATAGATGAAACGGATAAAACTTGAAAATTTTGGATAGTCAACGGAAAAGTAAACCATGACGATGAACAGCTTGTTATATTCTGTGGAAAAACATATGAATTGTTGATTGACAACGGTTCCATGGATGATAACAATGGAATAAGTAAACGAATTTGAAAGTATGCGCACCTAAATGGAAATGAAGAAGGGTACAAGAGAGAGGGAGGGAATTGGTATGGGAAATCAAACGGAATATTCTTCGCCTGAAGTCATAACGTTCGGTGAAAGTATGGGTTTGTTTACGGCACAGGATACACGCGGACTGGAGTATGCGAGCACTTTGTCCAAATCCTTTGGCGGGGCTGAGAGCAATGTTGCGATTGGTCTGGCGAGACTGGGTCACCGTGCAGGCTGGTTTGGAAGGCTGGGTAACGATGCACTGGGCCAGATGATATATAAGGCTATTCGCGGCGAAGGTGTAGATGTCTCCCGTGCTCAGCTGAGCGAAGGTGAAGCTACAGGACTCATGATCAGAGAAAATGTGCCGGGCAAATCTTCTGTACATTATTATCGTAAATTTTCTGCTGCAAGCCAGATGACGCCTTCTGACCTTGATATTGACTACATTTCAAGAGCGAAAATTTTGCATGTTACAGGTATTACTGCAGCGATCAGTGAATCCAGCAGGGAGACGGTCCTTGAAGCTGTTCGGATCGCCAAGCAGGCAGGTGTGCTTGTTAGCTTTGACCCTAACCTGAGGCTGAAGCTGTGGACACTTCAAGAGGCAAGACCGGTCTTGCTGTCCCTTGCACAAGAGGCCGATTATTTTCTTCCGGGGCTGGACGAACTGAAGATGCTCTATGAGGAAGAGAATACGGATAAAATATTAGATCGATTAAAACAGCTTGATGCCGTCTCCATTGTTAAGGGTGGCCCGGAGCTGACCTACGTACTGCAGCGGGGATCTGTAGAGGAGGTTCCCTTTGTCAAAGCGGATCAAGTTATAGATACCGTTGGCGCAGGCGATGGTTTTGGGGCAGGGTTTTTATCAGGTGTTTTGCAAGGCTTGAATCCTGTAGAGGCCGCAGGTATTGGCAGTCTGACAGGAAGCCTGATGGTTCAAGCTGTAGGAGATTGGGAAGCGCTTCCGACAGCGGCTGAAGTTAAGGCCAAGCTGAGCAATGCCCACCATATTGAACGCTAACTAATTATATTAGGTTAATCCATTCATTAATCATGCGAAGGGGAATCGAGAACAATGAAAAAATTAGAGCTGCTACATAAGATGTTTGAGCAAGGTGTCGTCGCGGTACTGCGCGCGGATTCAGCCGATCAGGTTGTTCAGATGGCAGAGCAGGCAATTGCAGGGGGCATCAAAGTCATTGAGATCACACTGACCGTACCTGGAGCTCTGCAGGCCATTGAGCGTTTGAGCCAGAAATATTCCTGGAATGCAGCAAATGAAGAGGAGTTTGCCATCATTGGGGCTGGGACGGTGCTGGAGCCGCAATCTGCTCGCGCTGCGATTATGGCAGGATCCGAGTTCATCGTAGGCCCAGCCTTGAATCCGGAGACCGTCAAATTGTGTAATCTGTACCGTGTCCCTATCCTGCCGGGAGTGATGACGATTGCCGAGGTTCAGTCGGCCTTGGAACTTGGTGTAGATGTCGTTAAGCTATTCCCAGGGAATGTATACGATCCCTCGATTATCAAAACGATGAAGGGCCCGCTTCCGCAAGCGAATTTTATGCCAACCGGGGGAGTGTCATTAAGCAATCTGGGAGACTGGATCAAGGGAGGAGCGGTCGCCGTTGGAATCGGTTCAGATCTGACAGCAGAGGCCGTCAAGACCGGCGATATGACTCATGTCCGTCGCAAAGCTGAGCAGTATATGGACGTATACCGAAAGGCCGTTCAAGAGAAATAGTAGAAAAAACCTTATGAATTCTGACCGAGCACTCGGTCAGAATTTTTAAGTCACTTAAAGAGGAAGTGATTCAAATCGCTCTATTAAAGGTCGGACAGAAGGAAGCAGATATTTCGGGAATTTTATTCGATAAAGATGGAACGCTTCTGGACATAGAGGCATTGTGGACTCCTTGGGGAGATTATGTGCTGGATGCACTGGAAGCTCAGTTGGCTGGAATGGGTAAGAGCTTTACTGGACAGCGGGAGCAGGTGCTGGGGACCAGGTATGATGCGCAAGGAAAGGTTGCAGGTTATGATGCCGAAGGACCGTTTGCAATTGCGACGGTAAGCGAGTCTACCGCAGTGCTTGCCTGGCAGCTGTATGCAGCCGGTATGCCTTGGAATGATGCAGTAACCTGTATTCGTGAGATTAGCGCGAGAGCCAACGATTCGATAAACAAGGAACATGCAATTCCACTGGACGGACTGATTCCGTTTCTGGACCGTTGCAAGACACAGGGGCTCTTGCTGGGTGTAGTGACTGCAGATTTAACTTCAAATGCTGCATTGCATCTTGAATGGCTGGATGTTCTCGACTATTTTGATGTTATAATTGGATCTGACCGGGTAACGAGCAGCAAGCCTGATCCTGAAAGTGTGCATGCGGCTTGTGCAGCACTTGGACTTTCTCCTGAGCAGCTGGCTGTCATCGGTGACAGTAACGGAGATATGCAAATGGGAAGAAGTGCAGGTACTCAGCTGAATATCGGCATTGTCCCATCAGGAAATACATCCTATTTGAAGCATGCCGATACCGTGATTACCCATTATGATCAAATTCTGCTGAAGGGAGGGCAAGATAATGGCTGATGCGTTTGAACCATTGATAACGTGGATTCGTGAGAGTAACAAAATCGTGTTTTTTGGCGGAGCAGGCACATCCACTGAGAGTGGAATTCCAGATTTTCGATCTGCTGCCGGGATTTATCAGACAGAACAGCATTCTCCCTACTCACCTGAGGAGCTGTTAAGTATTGATTTTTTTATGCTGCATCCGGACATTTTCTATGATTTTTATCGTTCCAAAATGCTTCACCCTCGTGCCAAGCCTAACGGTGCGCACCGTTTGCTTGCCCGTCTGGAGAAGGAAGGGAAGCTGTCGGCTGTCATTACGCAGAATATTGATGGTCTGCATCAGGCGGCAGGGTGCGGGAAGGTACATGAGCTTCACGGATCGGTTCATCGCAACTACTGTATGGACTGTGCCCATTTCTATGATCTTGATGCCATATTTGCATCCGAATCATTAGTTCCTAAGTGTAATAAATGCAATGGTATTATTAAGCCCGATGTCGTGCTGTACGGAGAGTCGCTTGATCAGACGACACTTTACCATGCTGTAGATGCGCTGTCTGAAGCCGATCTGATGATTATCGGAGGAACCTCGTTAACCGTTCAGCCTGCTGCACAGCTCGTGACCTATTTTCAAGGCAGACATACCGTATTGCTAAATGCTACACCCACGCCTTATGACAGCAGGGCCGATCTGCTGATTACCGAACCCATTGGCCGTGTACTGGACCAAGTAAACACAAAATTATAACAATTTGTCATGAGCCTGCCTTTCTTGATTAGCGAAAGGGGGTTCTTTTGCTGTCGGGGAAATAAGAATGATATACACTATCTGTAAACGTTTTCTTGTCAAGCTGTAGTTTTGGGTCTATCATGAATAAATGAAATGGAAGATACATTTTAATCGATTTATTACAGGAGGAAGATGAGATATGGCATATGTAGCTGATCATAGACGTTATGATGAAATGAAATATAACCGGGTAGGCCGCTCGGGACTTAAACTGCCGGCCATTTCCCTTGGATTATGGCATAATTTTGGCGGAATCAATTCGCTTGAGAATGGCAGAGACATGATTAGACGAGCATTTGATCTGGGGATCACTCATTTTGATCTGGCTAACAATTATGGGCCCCCACCTGGTTCTGCTGAACAATTGTTTGGACAGGTGCTCGCTCAAGATTTGAAGCCTTATCGGGATGAATTGATTATCTCGACGAAGGCCGGTTATCATATGTGGCAGGGACCTTACGGTGAATGGGGATCACGCAAATATTTGATCTCGAGCCTGGATCAGAGCTTGAAGCGTATGGGACTGGACTATGTCGATATTTTTTACTCTCACCGGTTTGATCCAGACACTCCGCTGGAAGAGACAATGCAGGCGCTTGATCATATCGTTCGTTCCGGCAAGGCATTGTATGTCGGGATCTCGAATTATTCAGCTGAAAAAACGAAGGAAGCTGTACATATTCTGAATAAGCTGGGCACCCCTCTACTTATTCACCAACCTCGTTATTCCATGCTGGACCGCTGGATTGAAGACGGACTTCAGGACGTATTGACGGAAAATGGTGTGGGAAGCATCGCTTTTTGCCCGCTTGAGCAAGGGGTACTGACGAGCAAGTATCTGAATGGAGTTCCTGAAGATTCCAGAGCTAAGAGCAGCTCTGTCTTCTTGAATGAGACTCAGATCACACCAGAAACACTGCGTAAAGTACGTGCCTTAAACCAGGTGGCTGCTTCCCGCGGTCAAAGTCTTGCTCAGTTAGCCCTCGCATGGGTGCTTAGAGAAGGAAGAGTGACTTCTGCATTGATTGGAGCAAGCCGCCCGAGCCAGATCGAAGAGAATGTAGCGGTTCTTAACAACCTGGACTTTTCTCCCGAAGAATTAGCAGATATCGAATCGATCCTGCGTAAAGACAGCTAAGGGGATAGGACTCGAGCCTGATTCTATTGTTTCTATCGTGACAAAAGAACAAGCCTGCCTTATGATCAAATTCATAGGCAGGCTTTTTACTATTTAGTAAGTAGAATATGCTCAAGTATGCGCATGACTTCAGTCTGGAGAGGTTCCATTGGACTGCTCCTGCATCTGTTTGCGATATGCGCTGGGTGAGTGTCTATAGAACCGTTTGAATTGTCTCGAGAAATACAGTGCATCCGGCAGCCCGACAGAGGCAGATATCTGTTCTATGGACAGCTCAGGCCGTTCTCTAAGCAGCTGTCTGGACTTATCAATCCTCAGCTTCAGCAAATACGTGACTGGCGAGAGTCCGATTTCTTTTTTGAAAATACGGGACAAATAAGCGCGATTATAACCCAAGCTTGCACTCATTTGTTCGATGGAGATCGGATGGGCATACTGAGTCGACATGTATTGAATCATCTGCTTCACCGTCCGGCCTACCTGAGAATCCGTCATGGCTACTGCAGACTCGAGCACAAGCCTTTCTTTGGCCTCAGCGAAGATCAGATATAAGCAGCCGATGGAGGTGAGGTGAGCACTTTCTTTTTTTTCGAAAAAGGCATTCTGCATCGTGGATAGGAGTGACGACATTCTACTGTCCTGCGCGGTTGTAATCACTGGCTGATCAAGACTGAACCCGGCGTCCTTCACCTGCTTATCGGCCTCCCTGCCCGTAAAAGCCATCCAGCGATAGCGCCAGGGCTCCTCCTCGTTGGATACATAACTAACCAGCTCCGAAGGATGAATCAAAAAAATATGCCCTGCGGACAAATGGTAAGTGCGGCTCTCTGTACGAAAAACACCCTTGCCTGACTCCACATAATGAAGAAGGTAGTAATCATATATTTTCGGTCCCAGCGCATGTCCCGGTTTGGTTTGGCTCTCGCCAACGAAGAGGACGTGCAGCGGACTATTCTCGTAATCGACGGGATTGGAAGCTACTGAATATGAATCCTGCATTATTGGGTGTTTCCTTTCTTCTGCAAGCGGACTTACAGAGCAATAATGTACGTAAAAGTATAGGTATCACGTCATTAGTATACCATAAAAAGCAGGGAGTACATATGAATGAAAACCAGTGTTTTCCATGTATTCAAGTTATCCGTAGTCACATTTGTCCATAGATTCAACACATGCATACATTACCGTTAATAACGCTTCCATGTATACTTTGATTAAGCTTAAAACAACTTTTACAAAGAGGTGAAGGTTAATGAACGTACAACAACTCAAACAACAGTTTACTGAAAAATATGGTGAAAATTCTGCTGAAATCCGCGTGTTTAACGCTCCTGGACGTGTGAACCTGATCGGTGAGCATATCGATTATAACGGAGGCTATGTTCTCCCAGCCGCACTTGAATTCGGAACAACGCTGATCATTCGCGAACGCCAGGATGACGAGATCCATTTTTATTCCACCAACCTTTCGCATGAAGCGGTAATCAAGGTGGAGGATATCGGCAAGGAAAAATCAGGCGAGTGGATCGATTATCCGATCGGTGTAATGGTTGAGATCATTAAGGCAGGCACGAGCATCACAAAAGGCTACGACCTGATGTTCCATGGCGAGATTCCGAACGGCGCAGGGCTGTCCTCTTCTGCTTCAATCGAAGTAGTAACTGCATACGCATTGCTTACACTTGAAGGAGGCAAGGTGGACACAGTTGAAATATCACTGCTCTCTCAGCGCGCTGAGAACCAGTATGTTGGAGTGAACAGCGGCATTATGGACCAGTTTGCGGTAGCGAACGGTGCAGAAGACCATGCCATTCTGCTGATGTGTGACACACTTGAATACAAGCATGTGCCATTCCGTACGGGAGATTACAAGCTGATTATTGGCAACACGAATAAACGCCGCGGTCTTGTAGATTCAGCTTACAACGAGAGACGTCAGCAATGCGATCAGTCCCTGGCTATTCTGAAGGAGCAGCTGCCTTCACTGTCCTATCTGGCAGAGCTTACTCCAGCGCAATACAGTGAATTGGAGTCAGCTTTGGGAGATGACATTCTGAAGAAACGGACCAAGCACGTTGTGGAAGAGAATGCTCGTGTGCTGGCCTCAGTAGATGCACTTAGCAGCGGGGACCTCCAAGCTTTCGGGGAGCTGATGAATGCTTCTCATGATTCCTTGCGTGACCTCTACGAAGTAAGCTGTGAAGAGCTCGACGTGATGGTTGAAGAGGCTCGCAAAATTCCAGGTACACTCGGCAGCCGCATGACAGGTGCAGGCTTCGGTGGATGTACCGTATCCCTTGTGCATGAGAACGATGTGGATCGGTTTGTGCAGGAGGTTGGTGCAGCGTACAAGGAACGGACTGGACTCACTGGAGATTTCTATGTATGCGGCGTTGGCGACGGCGTTAAAGAATTGAAAGGGGAGGCGTAATACGATGGCGATTCTAGTAACAGGTGGAGCAGGTTATATCGGTTCTCATACCGTTGCAGCGCTGCTTGAGCGCGGTGAGGAAGTGGTTGTGCTTGATAATTTGCAGACAGGTCACCGGGAGGCCCTCCTTGGCGGTAAGCTATACGAGGGAGATCTTCGGGATAAGGAGGTGCTGGCGAAGCTGTTCTCCGAGAACGAGATTGATGCAGTCATTCACTTTGCAGCGAATTCCCTTGTCGGTGAAAGTATGCAAAACCCAGGAAAATACTATGATAACAATGTGTTCGGTACATTGTCTCTGCTCGAGGCGATGAAGGATGCAGACGTTAAACGAATTGTCTTCTCCTCTACGGCTGCAACGTACGGTGAGCCTGAAAAAGTACCTATCGAGGAAAGCGACCGCACAGAGCCGACCAATGTATATGGTGAGACCAAGCTCATGATGGAGCGCATGATGTCCTGGTTTGATAAAGTGCTTGGCATCAAGTATGTATCCCTTCGGTACTTTAATGCAGCCGGTGCCCATGACAGCGGTAAGATTGGAGAAGATCACCAGCCGGAGAGCCATCTGATTCCGCTAGTGCTCCAAACGGCCTTGAAGCAGCGCAAGCATATTGCGATTTTTGGAGACGATTATGCTACTGAAGACGGAACCTGTATCCGTGACTATATCCACGTAAGCGATCTTGCCGATGCGCACCTTCGTGCTGTGGACTATCTGCGCAAGGGTGAAGAGAGTAACGTGTTCAATCTTGGCAACGGTCAAGGGTTCAGCGTCAAAGAGGTGATCGAAACAGCGAAGAAAGTAACTGGCCTCGACATTCCGGTCGTCATGGAAGCACGTCGTGCAGGTGACCCTGCGGTACTGGTTGCTTCCTCAGATAAAGCCCGGGCAGTGCTTGGCTGGGAGCCAAAATATACAGATCTGGACAAGGTCATTGCGAGTGCTTGGAGCTGGCATCAATCCCATCCGGATGGGTACAGCACTAACCAAAAAGGGGAGTAAGCAAATGGCAGAGATGAACGTGAATACAAATGCAGGAGAGAAACAGAATAAGCAGTCATCCGCTGCACAAGAAGCGCTTCATGCCATAGAACGTTTGGTATTGTTTGCAGCAAGACGTCATCTGATCGAGGATGCAGATTATGATTATAGCCGTAACCAGCTGCTGAGTTTGTTTGATCTTGACGAGCCTTATGCAGGCACGATGGATGAATCTGAGCTGTCTGGACCACAGCCGCTGATTGATGTGCTGATCGATTACGGTTATGAGATCGGACTCATTCCGGAGAATACGGATACGTACAGGGACTTGCTGGATGCGAAGATCATGGGACTGGTGATGGCTCGTCCTTCTGAAGTGATTCGGGAGTTCCGTGAGATTCAGGCAGAGAAGGGAATAGAGGCCGCAACGAGCCGGTTCTATGAACTGTCCATCGATTCCAACTATATTCGCATGGATCGCATCTCGAAGAATGTGTATTGGAAGCAGCCTACGGAATATGGAGAGATCGAGATTACGATTAATCTGTCCAAGCCGGAAAAAAGTCCAAAAGAAATTGCGATGGCTAAGCTGCTTCCGCCGCCTGTATATCCTAAGTGTCAGCTCTGCCGTGAGAATGTAGGCTACAGAGGCCGGATTAATCATCCTGCTCGTCAGAACCTGAGAACCATTCCGCTTACGCTGAATGATGAGAAGTGGCTGTTCCAATACTCTCCTTATGTTTACTATAACGAGCACTGTATCGTGTTCCATCATGACCATGTACCAATGAAGCTGACGAAGGATACGCTGCGCCGCCTGCTTGGATTTGTGGATCAATACCCACATTATTTCATCGGTTCTAACGCGGATCTTCCCATCGTGGGCGGAAGCATATTGACGCATGATCATTTCCAGGGTGGAAGACATACATTTGCGATTCAAAATGCAGTGCAGGAGGCTGTGTTCCATAATGATGCGGCTCCAGGCGTTTCACTGAGTCTTGTAAAATGGCCGATGTCTGTGCTGAGACTCTCTTCCCAGGATCAAGCGGTCTTGCTTGAAGCGGCAAATGATATTTATGAGGCATGGAAGGTGTACAGTGATCCAGAGGTAGATATTCTGTCACATACGGAGCAGGATGGTCAGAAGGTACCTCACAATACGGTAACACCGATTGTGCGGCGTGCGGCAGACGGGGGATATGAGATGGATCTCGTTCTCCGCAATAACCGTACAAGTGAAGAGTATCCGGAGGGAATCTTCCATCCCCATCGTGAAATGCACCATCTGAAGAAAGAAAATATCGGTCTGATCGAAGTCATGGGCCTCGCGATTCTGCCTGGACGACTAAAAGAAGAATTGGATCTTATCGCGGATATATTGACTGGTGATGATGAGCTTCTGAAATCAGCTGTCGGCGATGAAGCGTCTGATCTTCACAAGCATACAGAATGGATCCACGCTCTGATTGAGAAGTACGGTGCTGCTCTGTCTAAGGAAGCGGCTGTGGCCCGAGTACAGGAAGAAGCAGGCAATAAATTTGCTCAAATTCTCGAGCACGCCGGTGTATACAAACGAGATGAAGCTGGTAAAAAAGCATTCCGTCGCTTTGTACAGCATCTAGGTTATACGGAATAACGGAATAGAAGCCTCATCTTTAGTTGCAATGCAAGCCTGTCCCTTGTTAGGGATGGGCTTTGCTTTTTCCTAAGGAACGATGCGGAAGTTTGTTTTTTGGAAACAAATGATCCTATAATAAGAAGTGTATCACTATCAAAATGTATGCTTGGAGGCGAATCTTACAATGAGAGCTTTTCAATTTCATAATCCTACACGCCTGATCTTTGGTAAAGGTCAGCTTGCAGCACTAAAAACCGAAGTCCCTAAATACGGGAACAAGGTGCTGCTTGTTTACGGCGGTGGCAGTATAAAACGTAATGGTCTTTATGACCAAGTCATTCAGCTGTTGTCTGAAATCGGAGCTGAGGTTCATGAACTGGCCGGCGTTGAGCCGAATCCTCGCCTGTCGACAGTACATACAGGAGCAGACCTTTGCAAAGAACACGATATTGATCTGATTCTGGCTGTTGGCGGAGGTAGTGTAATTGACTGTGCCAAAGCGATTGCCGTCGGTGCTAAATACGATGGAAGCATGTGGGACTTTGCAGAGCGTAAGGCGAAGCCGGAAGCCGCATTGCCGCTGGCTACAGTACTGACGATGGCCGCAACGGGTTCAGAGATGAACAGCGGCTCGGTTATTACGAATCAAGAAACGCAGGAGAAGCTGGGCTGGGGAAGTCCGCTAGTATTCCCTGCCTTTTCAATTCTGGATCCGGTGCATACCTTCTCCGTACCTCAAGATCAAACCGTGTATGGCATGGTAGATATGATGTCTCATACATTGGAGCATTACTTCCATCTGGATACGAATACTCCGGTACAATTGGGCTTCTGTGAAACGATCCTGCGTACGGTGATCGAGGCAGCTCCTAAGCTGATTAACGATCTGGAGAATTATGAGCTGCGTGAAACCATTCTGTACTGCGGTACGATGGCGCTGAACAATATACTGAGCATGGGTCTTGCAGGCGACTGGGCTACGCACAATATCGAGCACGCCGTGTCTGCCGTTTATGACATTCCGCATGGCGGAGGGCTTGCGATTCTGTTCCCGAACTGGATGAAGCATAACCTGCATGTCGATGTATCCCGATTTAAGCGTCTTGCGATTAATGTGTTTGATGTGAATCCGGAAGGCAAGAGCGATGAGCAGATTGCACTCGAGGGAATCGATGCACTGAGCTCATTCTGGACAAGCATCGGCGCACCAAACCGTTTGGCAGACTATGATATTGACGCGAGTCAAATTGATGTGATGGCGGATAAAGCGATGCGCTTTGGACCGTTTGGTAACTTCAATAAATTGCAGCGCGAGGATGTAGTAGAAATTTATAAAGCATCCTTGTAAAAAAAACATAACAAACAGCCCTTTGCACTTGTTTAATATGCAAAGGGCTGTTTGGCATGCAATAAGAAAATGTTCTGAGGAACAATCCGTCAACCGCAGCTATTGATCCCATGCCCACTCCTTCCGCTTTACCCTCCCATCCAGTGAGGTAATTGAGCGGGTCTAGATATTTCGAGAGAGCATGGGCAAGCGAAGGAGGATGGAATTGTTACAGAAGAAGCGAAGCGTTCGCTTTTTGTCTTTGGATTTCTAACCGTTGAATGTTTGATAAGATCAAGAAAATCCAAAGGCAATTTGCGATCTGAGAAACAATCCGTCAACCGCAGCTATTGATCCCATGCCACTCCTGCCGCTTTACCCTCCCCTCCAGGGAGGTAATTGAGCTGGGTCGAGATATTTGAAGAGAGTATGGGCAAGTGAAGGAGGACGGAATTGTTACAGAAGAAGCGAAGCGTTCGCTTTTTGTCTTTGGACTTCTAACCGTTGAATGTTTGATAAGATCGAGAGAATTCAAAGGCAATTTGCGATCTGAAGAACAATCCGTCAACCGCAGCAATTAAACCTATGCCCACTTTCCTTATCCCTGCCTCAATTAGCTCCCTCTTCATAATTTTGAAACATTTACCTAATCCATACGTATATATTGACATGTGCATCCAAGATCTGAGGGAGGTGAAATATGGAGACGTTATACTGGGCTTGCCTGATCGGGGGCGCAATATTTGCACTTGTTAGCGTCTTATTCGGAGATTTGTTTGATGGTTTGCTGGAAGGTTCATTTGAGCTGGCAGGTGTTGAATTTTTGAATTCCACAGTCATCGCGAGTGCGATCACCACCTTTGGGGGAGCGGGTATTCTGCTGATGAAGTATACCGAGCTAGACACAGCCGGTCATGTGCTGCTATCCCTGTTGTTCGGCGTACTTGGGGCGTTGACTGTGTTTTTTGCTTACATAAGGCCTGCACGAAACAGCGAAGTGTCGACCGGTTTTTCCATGCGAGAGCTTGCTGGAAAGATTGGCGAGATCACTGTTCCCGTTCCAGAGAAGGGTTATGGTGAAGTGATGATTAAGCTCGTAAGTGGAAATACCCTTCATACCGCTTCCAGCTTTGAAGCCAAACCGATTACGGCAGGTACCAGGGTCGTAGTTGTGGAGGTTGCGGATGGCGTACTGCGTGTAGCGGAGTTAGACAGTTTGTAGCAAAGATATATTAAACTTAGAGGAGAGATGAGAATGCCAGATTTCATGCAAGAATCTTTACTTATTCCCGCAATTGTAGTGATTGTAATTTTAATCCTCGGTATCGCCTTCTGGGCGAGATACAAGACCGTAGGTCCAGACGAAGCAATGATTGTTACCGGCTCCTTTCTTGGAAGGAAGAATATATCTAGTGATGAATCAGGACGGGAAATAAAGATTGTTCGCGGCGGAGGTACTTTTATATGGCCGGTATTCCAGCAGTCGGAGTTCATATCACTATTATCCCATAAGCTCGATGTAACAACACCTGAAGTATATACCGAGCAGGGAGTACCGGTTATTGCAGATGGAGTAGCCATCATCAAGGTCGGCAGTTCGATTGAAGATGTGGCTACAGCGGCAGAACAATTTATTGGTAAACCAATTGAAGCTTTGAAAAGCGAAGCTCAGGAAGTGCTCGAAGGTCATCTGCGTGCGATTCTCGGCTCAATGACGGTAGAAGAAGTGTACCGTAACCGGGATCGATTTGCTCAAGAGGTTCAGGGCGTGGCGGCAAGAGATTTGAAGAAGATGGGCTTGACCATCGTATCTTTTACAATTAAAGATGTTCGCGACAAGCACGGATATCTTGATGCGCTCGGTAAGCCCCGAATTGCCATGGTGAAACGGGATGCAGAGATTGCGGAGGCGGAAGCCGTACGAGATGCGAGAATCCAAAAAGCGAATGCAGAAGAACAAGGGCAGAAAGCGGAACTACTCCGGGATACAAATATCGCAGAAGCAGCCAAAGAAAAAGAGTTGAAGGTCGCGTCCTTTAAGAAAGATCAAGATACGGCAAAAGCAGAAGCGGATCAGGCTTACCACATTCAAGAAGCCCGTGCGAGACAGACGATGGTCGAGGAGCAAATGAAGGTAGAGCTCGTACGTAAAGAGCGTGAAATTGATCTTCAGGAAAAGGAAATTACGGTGCGTGAGAAGCAATATGATGCAGAAGTGAAGAAGAAGGCCGAGGCAGATCGTTATGCGGTAGAGCAGGCGGCAGAAGCCGACAAGGCCAAAAGAATGCGCGAAGCAGATGCTGTGCAATACTCCATTGAAACACAAGCAAAGGCTACAGCTGAGCAGAAGCGTCTTGAGGGTCAGGCTGTCGCGGATGCCGAGCGTGCAAAAGGTACAGCAGATGCAGAGGTGATCCGTCTGAAGGGTTTTGCCGAAGCGGAA
Organism: Paenibacillus sp. TCA20; assembly: GCF_000732325.1. Lineage (GTDB taxonomy): Bacteria > Bacillota > Bacilli > Paenibacillales > Paenibacillaceae > Paenibacillus > Paenibacillus urinalis. The sequence goes on along the minus strand of NZ_BBIW01000011.1, from coordinate 117,125 downwards.
GCGAAGGAAAAACTGGCAGAGGCTTTCCAGAAGTTCGGCGAAGCGGCTGTGCTCGATATCATTGTAAAAATGCTGCCTGAGCTTGCTGAGCGTATCGCACAGCCAATCTCCTCCATCGACAAGCTTACCGTTGTTGATACAGGCAAAGGAGAAGGGGCTGCAAGAGTCAGCAATTACGTGACCGAGCTCATGTCAACAGCTCCTGAAATGCTGAAGAGCGTGTCAGGTATCGATGTTGAGCAGCTCATCCAAGGATTTACCAAAGAGGCAATTCCAACCGCTCCTTCGGAGCCAGCAGCAATAGACCATTTGAAGATTCCAGCTGAAGTGGTTGCTACCAAAGAAACTATCTAGGCCTAGTACTTCCAACGGTTAAATATTGACCTTAGCCTCATAATTTGTTAACTTAAGCGTGGTGTATCTTATTTAGATGCGACACGCCAAAATTACGAATTATGGGGCTAAAAGAGGTGCAAAAGTGAACCTGAAGGTAGCTAAAGTGTTGAATAACAATGTGATTATCGCGACCCACCCTGAACACGAAGAAGTAGTCATCATCAGCAAAGGGATTGGATTCAATCGCAAATCAGGTGATCAAATTCCTCTGCAGGCAGTAGAAAAAATGTTTATATTAACTAGGCAGGAGGAGCAGGAGCAATACAAGCAGCTGGTTCCTCGTGTTAGTGAGAAGTTAATAGAAACGATTAACGATATTATTTTAAATATAACGAGCAAGAGCAACGTTCCTCTCAACGAGCATATTCATATTGCCTTGACCGATCATATTGCCTTTGCTATGAAGCGCAAAGAGCAAGGCATCGTATTGCATAATCCTTTTTTGTACGAGACAAAAGATATGTATCCCATGGAGTATGAATTTGCGGAGTATGCCATCGAGCTGATCGAGAAGCGTCTGGGAGTGGATCTTGGCAAAGAAGAGATTGGATTTGTAGCCCTTCACATTTATAGTGCCATGACGAATCAGAATATTTCACAGGTGCAAGAGCATTCCAAGCTCATAGCAGACCTGGTGGCTCTGGTTGAGGAGCAGCTCGATTACCGTATCCCTCGTGATTCTCTGGATTATTCCAGGCTTGTGACCCATCTTAGATTTGCAATCGAAAGGGTTCGACGCGGTGAAGAAGTAGCCGAGATTTACAAATTGGATTCACTGCTTAATCAAGAATATCCGGAGATGTATTCGCTTGCTTGGAAGCTGACGAAGATTATGGAGAGAAGAATTAATCTTCCTGTGTACTCCGCCGAGGTGAGTTATTTGACGATGCATTTACAGCGTCTTTCCCAAAAAAAGGAGCGTAACGAATAAATTTCTATTCAATATGTTGAGTCTTATTGTAGTTTGCATCTACATCTTGTGGTTATTAAATTATTTCAAAATTAAAATAATTTTTTGATTGAAAAGGCTTGCAATCTTTTTTTTCTGGTGCTATGATGTTGACCGTAGCAATTAACAGCTTAATATTTTTGACGTGTTACTGATTCGATCAGGCATGAGTTGATTAAAGTATGATTGGCAATGACCACTATTGGGCATTATAACCCACAGGTTGTTGTACACATGCTCTATACGCTCATGCCTTTTTTGCGTTCCTCGAAATCAACTAACACATATATCCTTGAAGGAGTGAAACACATGTTCAAAAAGCTTTTCGGCGTGTTGCAGCGTGTCGGTAAAGCAGTCATGCTTCCGGTTGCGATCTTGCCGGCGGCAGGACTTCTGCTCGGGATCGGGAACCTTCTGGTCAACCCGGACTTCCTGCAGTATGTGCCTTTTCTAGAAGCGCACTGGATTCAAGTCATTGCTAATGTCATGATGAACTCGGGACAAATTGTCTTTGATAACCTGTCCTTGCTGTTCGCGGTCGGCGTAGCAATTGGTCTTGCCGGTGGAGACGGCGTTGCGGGTCTCGCTGCGATTATCGGTTACCTTGTTATGAACGTAACAATGGGCACCGTAATGGGTGTAAATGATTACGTACTTACTCAAGGGGACTTTGCTTACGCAAGCGTACTCGGTATCCCGACTTTGCAGACAGGCGTGTTCGGTGGTATCATAATCGGGGTCTTGGCTGCCTCGATGTACAATCGGTTTTTCAAAATCGAGCTTCCGTCCTACCTTGGCTTCTTTGCAGGTAAACGTTTTGTTCCAATTATCACTGCAGTGATGGCGCTACTGATTGGTTTGGCTCTAACATTGATCTGGCCGCCAATTCAAAATGCGATGAACTTTATTTCTACAAGTATGATTGATACGAACAAAACACTGGCTGCCTTTATTTTCGGTGTGATCGAACGCTCGCTCATTCCGTTTGGTTTACATCACATCTTCTACTCTCCATTCTGGTTTGAGTTTGGTGAATATGTAAACAAGGCTGGAGAACTCGTTCGTGGTGACCAGAAGATATTCATGGCTCAGCTTCGTGATGGTGTAGAATTTACAGCAGGTACATTTACGACAGGTAAATATCCGTTCATGATGTTCGGTCTTCCGGCTGCAGCACTTGCGATCTACCACACAGCGAAGCCAGAGAACAAGAAAGTTGTCGGTTCCCTGATGGTTTCCGGTGCACTGACAGCCTTCCTGACAGGTATTACAGAGCCGCTTGAGTTCTCATTCCTGTTCGTAGCACCAATCTTGTTCGCAGTTCATGCTGTGTTTGCAGGTTTGTCCTTTATGGTGATGCACATTCTCGGCGTTAAGATCGGGATGACCTTCTCCGGCGGATTCATTGACTTCATGCTGTTCGGCGTATTGCCAAACCGTACGCCTTGGTGGCTGGTTATTGTCGTAGGTCTTGTATTTGCGGTAATCTACTACTTCGGTTTCCGTTTCGTCATTCAGAAATTCAATCTGAAAACACCGGGACGCGAGGACAAAGTAGTAGAGACGGGATCGAACAATACAGGATCGAAGGACGAGCTCCCGCATCAAATTCTAAAAGCCTTTGGTGGTTCAGATAACATCAAGCATTTGGATGCATGTATCACAAGACTTCGTATCGAGGTTAAAGATAAAGGCAACGTCAATAAAGGGCGTTTGAAAGACCTTGGTGCTTCTGGAGTATTGGAAGTTGGTAACAACGTACAGGCGATCTTCGGGACACGTTCCGATACGATCAAGTCCCAAATGAAGGACATCATGGAGGGGCGTACACCGGCACCAGCTCCAGCAGCTGAAGAGCCTAAACCTGAAGAAGAGCAGGCACAAGGTGAAGCAGGTGAAGCGATCATCAACGAGCAGATCGTGATGCCGGTCAACGGTGAGCTTCTCGATATTACGACAGTTCCAGACCCTGTATTTTCGGAGAAAATGACAGGTGATGGATTCGCGATTCTGCCGCATGATGGAACGATTGTATCACCAGTGAACGGTAAAGTGTTCAATGTATTCCCAAGCAAGCATGCGGTCGGCATCATGTCTGACGGCGGCAAGGAAGTACTTGTTCACATTGGAGTTAACACGGTGAAGCTGAAAGGCCAAGGCTTTAATGTTCTGGTTGCTGAGGGAGATCTTGTCTCTGCAGGTCAACCGATCATGGAAGTTGACGTGAATTATGTTAAGGAGCATGCTCCTTCCATTATTTCACCAATTATTTTCTCTAACCTGCCGGAAGGATCCACAGTTACACTGAATAAATCCGGTGTACTGAAAGCAGGCGAAGAGGGAATTATAACAATCAAATAAGACGAGATTTTTACGTTTGAATGTATAGCGCCGTAAAAGAGCTCATGCAAGGTCTAGTTCAAACTTAAGGTTTGGCTAGATCTTGCACTCATTTACCAGCTGCATGATTCGATGTGAAAAATCAGTCTATTGTGGTTCGATACTCCTGTGTAACAGGTAATATACGTATATGACGTAATCACAACCAACTAAAAAAATGACGAAAGTGGGATGAAAACTATGCAACAAACATTCAGAATTACTGACGAAGATGGAATCCATGCACGCCCTGCAACAGCACTTGTAAACACAGCTAATAAATTTAAAGGTGCTGAGTCTTTTGCAGAAGCGAAAGGCAAAAAAGTAACATTGAAATCCATTCTGGGTGTTCTCTCCCTTGGTCTTGAAAAAGGCGACACAATCAGCATCATCGTTGAAGGCGAAGGAGAAGCACAAGCGATTCAAGCCCTGACAGACGTGATGGTTAACGAAGGGCTGGGCGAAGTTCATGCCTAATGTTTCCGGGATTGCTGCCTCGGCGGGTATTGCCATTGCCCGGGCGTTTATCTTGGAGCACCCTGATTACTCTGTAGAAAAACGCTCGATCACCGACGTTGATGCGGAGATTGCTAAACTGGAAGCGGCTTTGGAGAAATCCGAAGCCGAGCTCCAGGCAATCAAAGCACGTACCTTGCAAGAATTGGGTGAGAAAAAAGCAGAAATTTTTGAATCTCACTTGCTGATATTGAATGACCCAGAACTTATTGATCCTGTTAAATCGAAAATTTCGGATGAAAAAGTAAACGCTGAATTCGCTCTTGAAGAGACAGCTGCTACATTCATTCAAATGTTTGAAAATATGAAGAGTGCATATCTTCAAGAACGTGCAGCTGACATGCGCGACGTTACAAAACGTGTGCTTGGTCACTTGCTTGGATTACAAGTGGTCAATCCGGCAGAGATCAGTGAAGAAGTGATCGTACTTGCTGAGGATTTGACTCCATCCGATACAGCACAACTGAACCGTAAATACGTGCTTGGCTTTGCTACCAATATCGGTGGTCGTACTTCTCACTCCGCAATTATGGCCAGATCTCTTGAGATTCCTGCAGTCGTAGGAACGAAGGAAGTACTGACTCAAGCGAAGAATGGTGATCTAATCATCGTTGACGGCTTGGACGGACATGTACTGATTAATCCTGAGGATTCCGTTGTGGAAGAATACAAATCCAAGCAGGCTGCTTATGCTGCACAAGTTGCGGAATGGAGAAAACTGCGCGACGAGCCTACAGTTACGGTAGACGGCGTGCATGTTGAGCTTGCTGCAAACATTGGTACTCCTAATGATGTGGCGGGAGTGCTTGAGAACGGCGGAGAGGGCGTAGGTCTCTATCGTACAGAATTCCTGTACATGGGACGCGACAAGCTGCCATCTGAAGATGTGCAGTACAACGCCTACAAAACCGTTCTTGAGAAAATGGAAGGAAAACCCGTTGTCGTTCGTACGCTCGACATTGGTGGAGACAAGGAGCTTCCTTACCTTGATCTTCCAAAAGAAATGAATCCGTTCCTGGGCTTCCGTGCGGTTCGTCTATGCCTGGATCGTCAAGACATTTTCCGTACACAGCTTCGTGCCTTGCTTCGTGCGAGTGTACATGGCAACCTGCGTATTATGTTCCCGATGATTGCTACGCTTGGAGAATTCCGTGAAGCAAAAGCGATTCTTCTCGAAGAGAAGGAAAAGCTTGTAGCTGAAGGTACTCAAGTATCCGACAGCATTCAGCTTGGAATCATGGTTGAAATTCCTTCAACTGCGGTGCTTGCTGATCAATTTGCCAAGGAAGTGGACTTCTTCAGCATCGGTACAAACGATCTGATCCAGTACACAATGGCCGCTGACCGGATGAATGAACGCGTATCTTATCTGTACCAGCCTTATAACCCATCCATTCTTCGTTTGATTAAAATGGTCATTGATGCAGCGCATCGCGAAGGCCGTTGGGTTGGTATGTGCGGAGAGATGGCAGGGGATGCTACCGCAATTCCGCTGCTTCTGGGTCTTGGCCTGGATGAATTCAGCATGAGCGCAACTTCAATTCTGCCTGCACGCAGCCAGCTGACGAAGCTGTCTCAAGCAGACATGAAAGAGCTTGCTGCAAAAGCGCTGGATATGCAGACGGCTGAACAGGTAGTAGAGCTTGTTCAAAGCATCGAACAGTAATTTTTGATTTTCGGAAATTTTTGAAATCTCTATTTTCTAAATCAATTTCATAGATCATTAAGTTACAGGTATTATGAGATTGATTTCTAATTAATTCTTTATCTTTTCCAACACTTTCACGGTATTCGCTCCATGCGGATACCGTTTTTTTTATCTAATATCCCCTATACCACCATCCCATCCACTCTGTTTATCATGCATCCTCTTATTTGGTTTAAATCAATCTATACCTGGTGCCTGCTCCGTCTCTAAAATAGAATGAAATGGAGTGGTTACAGAAATTGTGAAATACATAGATATCATGATAATAAAGGAGATTCCATGTACAAAGATAAGGAAATTACGATCCGACCGATAGAACAGGGAGATTTGCCACGTTTATGGGAGCTGATCTACAAGGAAGAGAATCCGGAGTGGAAGCAGTGGGATGCACCTTACTTTGCTCATCATACAAAGAGCTGGGAAGAGTTTGCTGAGATGCAGGATAGCTGGATTGCATGCGATCATCGCTGGGTCATCACGACGCATGAAGAGATATGCGGCTTGGTTTCCTACTATTATGAGGATGAGCAGAAGAATTGGCTGGAGATGGGGATTGTGCTGCATCAGCCGAACAGCTGGAACAAGTTGGTGGGAACCAGAGCCTTAAGCTTATGGATCGATCATTTGTTTAATCATTTGCCTCTTGCTAGAGTGGGACTAACGACTTGGTCAGGGAACACCCGAATGATTCGGGTCGCTGAGAAGCTGGGGATGCAGATTGAAGGCCGTATCCGTAAGGTTAGATTCTATAATGGAAAGCACTATGATTCCATCCGGATGGGAATGCTGCGCGAAGAGTGGGAGATATGAGTTCGTAAATTCCAAAAATTGCTATTTTTAGCGGGCATGATTATACTTATCGATAGAATAGCTAATCCTATGAGGAGGATCCAATCCCAATGAATTTAGCCATTAAGATGATGCGAGAATTCAAAAACCGCGATACCCAAAATAAGCTGAAAAGCTATCAGGATAAAGTGGAACTCATAAGGAAATGGAATTTGGAAACATGGGACGATCAGCAGCTTCAAGTAGAATCACTCAGGTTGAGAACGAAAGCAAAATTGGGTATACCTTTGGACGAGCTGCTTGTGGATGCTTATGCGCTAGTCTGCGAGACGGCGAAGAGAACGCTTGGATTACAGCCCTACGATGTCCAGATAATAGGTGCAATCGCTCTGCATGAGGGCTATTTGATAGAGCAGCATACCGGCGAAGGAAAGACGCTTTCAGCTGTTATGCCTGCTTATCTAAATGCATTAACCGGTAAAGGCGTTCATGTGCTGACATTCAATGATTATTTGGCAAATCGGGATGCAGTGTGGATGGGACCGATCTATCGTCTTCTAGGGTTAACGGTAAGCTCAGTTCAAGCGGGTATGAGCTTCTCCGAGAAACGGGAAGCATACGCACAGGATATTACCTACGTTACGGCTAAAGAGGCAGGATTTGACTATTTGCGGGACACAATCGCACTGGATGAGGCGAATACTGTGCACCGTTCTTTCCACTATGTCATCGTTGACGAAGCGGATTCGCTTCTTCTCGATGAAGCAAGGGTACCGCTAGTCATTGCCGGAGAATCGGATTTTTTAAGTAGAGACGTTACTCGTTTCACAGAAGTAGCCAGGCAGCTCGAGCAAGATGAGCATTATGACTTCGATGAGTTCAAGCGGAATGTATATTTGAATGAAGCAGGCGCTGCGAAAGCGGAAGAGCTGCTCGGATGCGGCAATTTATATGAGAGCCATAATAGTCATATTTTATCTTCGTTAAATTGTGCGCTGCATGCAGAATATTTATTAGTAAAAGACGTCGATTACATCGTCCGGGACGGTGTAATTGAACAGATCGACGAATATACCGGCCGCGTGGCGGAGAACCGGCATCTGCCGGACGGGCTGCAAGCGGCGCTTGGGGCCAAAGAAGAGCTCGAACTCTTAGGCGGCGGGAAAATTCTTGGGACGATCACTCTCCAACACTTCCTTAGCCTTTATCCTAAGATTTGTGGAATGACGGCTACCGCGCATGCATCAGCCATGGAGTTCGAAGATATTTATGCATTGCAGGTTGTACAAATCCCGCCAAACCGTCCGAACATTCGAATTGATCAGCCGCATCGAATTTATACTCATAAAGAAGCCAAGCTTAAGGCACTTGTATATGAAATATCGTCCGTCCATAGGGAGGGACGCCCAATTCTAATTGGTACGTCAAGCGTCGAGGAGTCTGACATGCTGGCGAAGGCGCTGGCTGCTGCAAACGTACCTTGTCATGTTTTGATTGCGAAGAATGACGCTGAGGAAGCTGATGTTATCGCCAAAGCGGGAGAGATTGGTGCGGTGACCGTGTCTACGAATATGGCGGGACGCGGCGTCGATATTCGGCTCGGCGGGGGTAACCCCACGCAAGCAGAAGAAGTTGCTAAACTAGGCGGATTGTACGTGATTGGTACGCATGTGCACGAAAGTGTGCGGATCGACGACCAACTGCGCGGACGTTCCGGCCGCCAAGGGGACCCCGGAGGTTCGGTATTCTTCGTAAGCTTGGAGGATGAGTTGATGCTGCGGTTCGGCATTGATAAAGCAATTCGTGTTCCAAAGCAGGATGAGGCTCTCGATGATCCTGTGCTTCGTAACAAAATTACACATATCCAGCGTGTTATTATGGGGCAAAACTTTGATATCCAAAAGGAACTGAATTCATATTCGGATATGGTGGAGGATCAGCGGCGAATTCTGTTCGAGGAGCGGCTCCGAATTTTAAAAGGGGAGAAGTCAATGAGTCCTTCGGAACAGCGAGTTCGGCTTTTTTATATCGATCAGTTTTGGGCTGAACATCTGTCATACGTTTCGTACATTCGAGAAGGCATCCACCTAGAGAGCATTGCTAGCCGCAATCCGATTGACGAGTTTCATGCCCAAATCTCCGAAGCATATGAACAAATTCCGGCTAAAGTAAATCGCGAGACTGAGAATATGCTTATAAAACTTGAAGGTTCAAATGATCCGGCAGAATGGGAGAGGTTCGGACTAATGAGTCCTACTTCCACTCGGACTTATATTATTAACGATCAATACAGTCAGAATAAGCGCAGCTCATGGAGCACCACGACGATAATGGCTTATTATATCCGTAAAATCATGAGGCGGATATTGTGGCCGGTACATAAGCTGCCAAAATTGTGATGCAGCTTTCTTAAAGCTAAATTCTTTTTATACAAAATAAAGAGGTGCCCCTAAGTCAATATGACGCTTCGGACACCTCTTGTTTATTTTAATTTACGTTCCAATATATCAAGCCGATGCTAACTACATATCGAATTAGCTGCAAGCGCAGTTAAGGACAGGCTTACGTGCAGCTGTCGTTTCATCCAAACGAGTCACCGGTGTACCGTATGGAGCATTAAGCACGAGCTCAGGATTCTCCTCGGCTTCCTTGGCAATGCGGATCATCGTGTCGATGAAGCCGTCGAGTGTTTCTTTGCTTTCGGTTTCTGTCGGTTCAATCATGATGCATTCTTCCACGTTCAGTGGGAAGTAGATCGTTGGCGGATGATAGCCGAAATCTAGCAGGCGTTTGGCCACATCAAGTGTACGTACACCATACTGCTTCAAGCCTTTGCCCGACATAACGAATTCATGTTTACATACACCAGGATATGGAACTTCGTAATAGGGCTCAAGACGTTTCATCATGTAGTTGGCATTAAGCACTGCATACTCGGAAACTTGACGCAGTCCAACCGGACCATAGGTACGGATATAGGCATACGCACGGACAAGAATGCCGAAGTTACCATAATAAGCTTTAACACGGCCGATGGATTGCCCTACTTCACGATCCAAGTAGAATGTTCCTTCTTCTGTACGTTTCACGTGTGGTTTCGGAAGGAACGGCACGAGCAGCTTCTTCACGCCGACCGGACCAGCACCCGGACCGCCGCCGCCATGAGGAGTACTCATCGTTTTATGCAGATTCAAGTGGACCACGTCAAAGCCCATATCGCCGGGACGAGCAATACCCATAATCGCGTTGGAGTTAGCTCCATCGTAATACAGAAGACCGCCGGCATCATGCACGATCTTGGCAATTTCCACAATTTGTTTCTCGAACAGACCGAGTGTATTCGGGTTCGTCAGCATGAGTGCGGCTGTATCATTACCTACAGCTGCACGCAGCTCATCCAGATCGACCAGTCCCTCAGCAGTTGAAGGAATCGTCACCGTCTCAAAGCCTGCCACTGTCGCACTGGCCGGGTTCGTACCATGGGAAGAGTCAGGTACGATGACCTTGGTACGAACTTCACCGCGGCTCTCATGATAAGCACGAATCATCATCAGTCCTGTCCACTCACCATGCGCACCGGCTGCCGGCTGAAGCGTCACTTCGTCCATTCCAGTAAGACCTGCGAGGTCGGATTGGAGCTGATACAGCAGCTCAAGTGCTCCCTGTACACTTTCTTCCGGCTGATAAGGGTGAATCTTGGCAAATCCGGTATAACGGGCGACATCCTCGTTTATCTTCGGATTGTATTTCATCGTACAAGAACCCAGCGGATAGAAGCCGTTATCTACACCAAAGTTACGGCGGGACAAGCTTGTATAGTGGCGAACGACATCCACTTCATATACTTCTGGCAATGCAGCTGCTTCCTTACGCAAAAATCCAGAAGGAATGAGCTCAGCCTGACTGACCTGAGGTACATCAAGCTCGGGCAAGGAGTATGCGACGCGACCTGGTTTGCTCAGTTCAAAAATCAGCTTCTGCTCAGGAGCCTCTGATCCAGCTGTTCTTGCAAAATCCAGTTCTGCTGTCTCGTTCTGAACCTGTGGTTTCTCTGCTTCAATCTTACTCACAGCAATCCCTCCAATACCGCTTTGAATTCATCGATTTCTTCTTTGCTCCGGCGTTCTGTAACGGCAATCAGCATATGACCGCTTAGTTCCGGGTATTCACGTCCCAAATCATATCCACCGATAAATCCTGCAGCGAGCAGCTTGCTCTGTACATCTTCCATGCTCGTATGGTCCGGCAGCTTAATCACAAATTCGTTAAATGTCGGTGAAGTGAAAGGAGTGCTTACCCCCTCAATAGAAGCTAATGTCTGCTTGGCATAATGACTCTTCTGCAAATTAAGCTCCGATACATCAAGCATGCCTTGTTTGCCGAGCAGCGACATATAGACCGATGCACTTAGTGCAAGCAGAGCCTGGTTGGAACAAATATTGGAGGTCGCTTTTTCGCGGCGGATATGCTGTTCACGAGCCTGCAGAGTAAGCACAAAGCCTCGTCTGCCATAACGATCCGTCGTTTGACCGACAATTCGTCCAGGAATTCTGCGCATGTGGGCCTGGGATACAGCAAAGTATCCACAAGTAGGGCCGCCATAGGAGCCTGCAATTCCTAACGGCTGAGCATCACCAACAACGATATCTGCACCAAGCTTACCCGGAGCTTCCAGAAGTCCGAGTGAAATTGGATTCGCACTGACGATAAGAAGTCCTTTATTGGGATGGATCAGATCAGCTGCCGCCTGAATATCTTCTACACTGCCGAAGAAGTTCGGGCTTTGAATCATCACTGCGGCTGTATCCTCACTGATTGCAGCTGCGAGTGCTTCCATATCAGTGACACCATTCTTATAGCCAATCTCTACGATTTCAAGATTCAGACCATGTGCGTAACTGGCAAGCACCTGACGGGATTCCGGATGCACGGTACTCGATACGACCAGCTTCTTACGACGAGTCGCACTTGCGGCCAGATTGCCGGCCTCTGCAAAAGCGGTTGCACCATCATACATACTGGCATTGGCTACAGCCATTCCGGTAAGCTCGCAGATATAGGATTGGAATTCAAAAATGGCCTGCAGCTCGCCTTGGCTGATCTCGGGCTGATAGGGTGTATAAGCGGTATAGAATTCGGAGCGGGAAATGACATGGTTAATGACAGAAGGTACATGATGGTCATAGATACCTGCACCGAGAAAGCTTGGATGTGTATCTGCGTTCACATTGCGTCCGGCAAGACGGGACATATGACGTGTGAGTGCATATTCGTCCAGCTTAGATGAAACAGGGAGTTCGCCTTTAAAGCGGATTTCTTCAGGAATGTCGGAGAAAAGATCCTCTATCGTTTCAGCTCCGATTGCTGCCAGCATTTCCGCCTGATCTTGTTCCGTCATCGGAAGATAACGATTTGTCATTACGAATTCGCTCCTTTTGCCGCTTGGGCTGTAGGTTTTGGTCTTCTATAAAATGGGGTTTTGATCACTTCTGCCTGGAGGCGTTTCCCCCGGATTTCGACTTCAACAGTGGTACCTGGTTCTGTAAACCGGATATCCAGCAGTGCAAGACCCAGATTGCGTTTGAGGGTAGGTGACTGGGTACCTGTGGTTACCTCACCGATTTGTTCTTCGTCTGCAAAGACCGGATAATGAGATCGCGGAATACCGCGGTCTGTAATCTCAATCCCGACGAGCTTGCGGGTCAGGCCTTCCTCTTTTTGCTTCAGCAGTGCATCCCGACCGATAAAGTCACCAGCTGCCAGCTTCACGAACATCCCGAGACCGGCTTCAAGCGGTGTAATCGTTGCTGAGAGCTCCTGTCCATATAACGGAAGCTTAGCTTCAAATCGAAGTGTATCTCTCGCACCAAGCCCGATAGGAAGCAACCCTTCATCTTCCCCTGCGGCCATAAGTGCAAGCCATACTTGCTGTGCGTCATCAGCACTGACATAAATTTCGAATCCATCCTCACCGGTATATCCCGTGCGCGATAGAATAACGCTGCTGCCGCTCACTTCTGCACCGTCGACAAAACGGAAAGACCCCAGCTCAGCAAGATTCACATCGGTTACTTTGGATAATATAGCTTCAGCCTTTGGACCTTGCAGTGCGAGCAGAGCGGTCGCATCCGATTCATTGACCATCTGTACGTTCTCCGGCAGATGCTCTTGCAGCCATGCCCAATCCTTATCAATATTGGATGCATTCACAACGAGCATGAACAACTGATCGCTGCGCTTGTAGACAAGTAAATCGTCCACAACACCACCGGTTGGGTAGCACATAAGTGTGTATTGTGCCTGACCAATTTCGAGCAGGGATATGTCATTGCTCAGCATTCCTTGCAGGAAGTCGGCTGCATTCTCGCCTTCTACTCGAAATTCACCCATATGGGATACATCGAACAATCCAGCCTGCTGTCTAACAGCCTCATGTTCTTTCTGGATTCCGCTGAAGGAAACCGGGAGCTCCCAGCCTCCAAAATCAATACAGCGTACATTTGGATATTGTTCATAAAGAGGGAAAAGCGGTGTTCTCAATAATTGGGACATAATTTTCACCTCGTCAAAAGCCGGCTTCCGGCTGTAGTTAGATAGAAGGAATGAAGAAGAATAATTAGAATAAAAAATTTAGGAAAAGGGAAAAAGGGCTATTGGAAAATGGAAAAAGAAAAGGACAGGCCAAAGAAAAATACACGCAAATAAAGCATGTGTTCTTCTTAGGCTCTGTCCTTGGTACCTGAGAGTTACCCCGTATGCTGCTCACGAGTTTCCCCTTGGGTGATCCTTTTATTAACAACGTTCGCTTCTAGTAGCAGGCGAACGGTTATGGATGCTCTCCAGAGTCGCGTCCGGTAAAAGTCCTTTTGCCTGAGAGATTCACCCTTTGCTTATCAATGGGCTTACTCCTTCGGCGTTACCATGCGGATAATGTCTCTGCTCAGAAGCTCAGAACAAGAATCCTGCGGTAATCTCTCCCTTTACGTTCAACCGCTTAATGAGCTAGAATGTTCGGAAATAGCGAACTCTTCCGCTCAATCTAACGCTTATACTACATTAATACGTGATTAAATCCGAAAAGTCAAGGAGTATATCCATAAAACATATTTTTTGTTAGCATTCTTGACATTGTGATGAGGATTGTTTTACGCTATGGGTGGAAAAAGGGCAGGAACCAGAGAAGAAACACAATTCTAACTTTTGAAAAAGCGAGGCTGACGAGATCATGAGCGAAGTAATTAACGGTTTGTTGTATAGTGAAGAGCATGAATGGGTTCAAACGTTAGAAGGAGATACGGTTCGTATCGGAATTACTGAATTTGCTCAGCATCAGCTGGGTGATATTGTGTTTGTGGAGCTGCCTGAAGTAGGAACGGACATTAATAGTGATGATAGTATTGGTACGATTGAATCAGTTAAGACGGTATCTGATTTGTTTGCACCGGTAAGCGGTACGATCGTTAGTGTGAACGAGAAGCTTCAAGACGAACCGGAGCTTGTGAATGCTTCACCCTATGGCGATGGCTGGATGATTGAAGTGAAGCTGAGTGGAGATTACAAGGCAGCTCTTGCTAAACTGCTGGATGCCGATGCTTATCGTGCACATACTGAAGAGTAACAAGATATATTATTTAATATATGACGTAATGATTTAAATTGTTTGAGCTGATCTTCCTGTCTGAAGGGGAGGTCAGCTCTTTTTATATGATATTGCATATAATCAATAGTCATAACGCATCATCGCTGTAGTGTCTGTTGTGGAAAAAAATGTTTCTCGTGGAACGAATCTCATGGGGTTAATTAATTTTGTAGAAGCCATCGTGATCTTGTACGATGTGAACAGAAGCAGACCCCGCAGCTGAATTCGAGTAAAGAGCTTGGCTCGTTACCGTGATGGTCGCTTCGCTTACGGGTGGAGATGCAAGAGGGGACCAATAAATGGTGCTGGGCTGTTTCACCTCAAGGGATGTACCCGATGACCTCACCTGATTGCCCGTCAAACCTTCCATAACCAGAAGTTTTCCTGAGGAAGCTGTAACGGTTAGCGGAAATGTGGTGTTTTCTTCTGTTATTTCGATGGGGAATCCAGGAACACTGCTCATCACCATAGCATATTTATCAAGCGGAAATGTAATTTGAAGCGAGCTGTATTGATCGGACTCTGTCGAAATGCATGCAGAGGGAGATATAGCAGAAGGTACATTGGGCCACAGAATAAACGCAGAGGCAAGAAGGATGGATGAGGCAGTAACATAAGTACTTTTGACTTTAGATGGTGAGTGGGTTCTCATTACTTGCGTCTTTATCATGATAACCTCCCAGAAAGTTTAAGTATATATTCAATATAACGTTCACTGCTGCAAAGGTTGTAACGAAATCTAATCTATTGGATGCAATCACATATAGGCCAAGGGCATTAGACTTTTTCTGCTCCCCTGGCATTAAATGCATTCACACAGGCTTCACACACACATGCCTTGCGTCTCTGCTCGTCTGGAATGCGTGCCAGTAGTTCCTTGGGTATAGACAGGCTCATACACCAGCATTCCGTGTGAGGCTTCCCGGCTGCATAGGCACACCCATTAGGCTTATGGCATAAAGGGCAGAGGAGCGGATTAATTTCAATAGAGGATGAAGGCATATTTCACCTGCTTTAGGATAGAGTCATTGTTGATCATGCATGTAAAATGTCGGATTCTATGTTGAGTTCGACTTGCTTGAATTGCGCTCTTGAATTTCAAAGAACAAGAAGCAAGCCAGGTTTAAGGCAAAAAACAAAATGTTAAGCCAGATCTGATTCATATAGAGGATGAAAGAGATCAGAATCAAGAATATGAGCATTAGAGCAGTAACAATAGCATATTCAAATTTAAGCTTAAGTTTATCATATGGATAGCTGAATCCGAAGTTGTATTTGTACATAAGCCAGGATATGATCATCAGCACAGCACTGCTGAAGGTTTGTAACAGAAAAAGGCTGCGTATGCTCTGTTCCAGTACATCTAAATCCCCGTAAATGATGATGATTAAGAGAGTTTGAATCGCACCGTACAGGACGGTAGCTAGTATGGTTCGAAAGGCCGAAGGCAGCAAAGGAATCTTAACCACAATAGTAAAGAATAAGGCTAGGATAATAATGGTAATAGCTGGTACCAAATTAGCGACATTCAGCTCGTTCTGTAGAAAATAGCTCTGTAAATTAACAAGCATAAGGACAAGAAGGGCGCGCTTAGTATAACGGGCAGGATTAATCTTAAATAACGTAATAATAAAGATAAATAGTGCAAATGTCTCAAGTGATGAAAAAAGCATGAATGCTAGAAATTCCAGAATATTCTTCCCCCAGTAATATGTAAATATATGCAATACCCGAACAAAGCAGCTTGACCATAATAATATGTGCTTAACTGTGAAGTAAAGTATTTTTTTATGGAAATATTAAAGATGGACGAGGAAGAGACATTCCCCGTCCATCTTTGTACATTCATTTGCATCATATCACGTATTCAATGGCACACTTAAGACTCATCTCTTGGCATTTCTATGGTGAGTCCCGGAACATGCTTCTTGGACATTTGCTTTCGTTTTTTTCGATTCTCCTTGGTCTGGGATACAACGTCAAAATCATAGTCGTCCGGATACAGCTCTTCGCCTGCAATGTGCAGCTTCACTCGCTGCTTGGCAATTTTCAGTTTTTTTCCTCGAACAAGTACGGTAAGCTTGCCTTTTGGATCCTCTGCTTCGACAATAATTCCTCCTTCCTGCATATAAGGGATGTGTACCCTGTCCCCAATCTGCAGCGGCCGGGCCGGCTGTGTTTCCACTTCGCTTGGTTGAGTTTTTTTGGCAGGGGCAGCTCTCGACTCTCGGCGATCGTTATCTTCCCGAATTGGATGGTCAGGTATTGGTTCTTGAGAATTTGTATGGTGATGCACGATGCTACTCTTCTCTGTGTTACTGCCGACGCCCCGTTGTCCTGACAAATCAGCCACCGTCAACGATGTGGCAGAGATCTGTTTGGAGCGCTCAATAATATATGGCGGAATTCCGAGCTTCAGAGCAATGGCATATGCATAGCTGTTTCCTGCTTCCCCGATTGTCAGGCGATATAACGGCTTAAAAGATTCTGTATCAAATTCCATGCGGGCATTCTCAAATCCGTCAGCCGACGCTGCGAAATTTTTGATCTCCGAAAAATGTGTCGTTGCTACGACCGTCGCCTGCCTTCTATGCATCTCTTCGAGCAGAGCGATAGACAATCCGGTTCCTTCTCCAGGATCCGTACCTGACGCCATCTCATCAATAAGAATAAGTGTGGAAGGGTCCGCCATCTTCAGAATCTCGATAATGTTCTTGATGTGGGCAGAGAACGTACTCAGCTGATGCTCAATGCTCTGACCATCCCCGATATCGACGGCGACTTGTTCAAATACGCTCAGCTGACTGTCTTCTCCGACAGGAACGAGAAGTCCGGACTGGGCCATGAGTGTTAGCAGCCCAATAGTCTTAAGACATAAGGTTTTGCCGCCGGTATTGGGACCTGTAATAATCAAGGACTTGAATGCATCACCAATGTGGAAATCGAGCGGAACCATATTGTTCACGAGCGGATGCCGTGCGGACCTTAATCGAATGACCCCATGATCAACGAGGTGAACGGACCGTCCCTGATAGGAGAGGGCATAGCGTGCCTTGGCGAACAAAAAGTCATATATACCTACGGTATCCGTATTCACACGCAGCTCATATTCAGCTTGGTCTGCCAAACGCGTCAATTCACTGAGTATCTTCATCTCCTCTCGCTGTTCCGCTGCACGATGCAGGCTGAGCTCCATCTGAAGACTGGCGATCTCGTCTGGCTCGATAAATACGGTTTGGCCACTGGCGGATTCGCCGTGAACCGTTCCTCTGATCTGCTTGCGGAATTCCTTCTGGACAGGCAGGCAGTAGCGGTCCCCGCGTTTTGTTATGAGCTGGTCCTGCAGAATAGAACGGTGCTTGGACAGAAGGGTATCCAGCTTCTTTTTCAGCCGTTCCTCGATGACCTGAGCCTGTTTTCTCGTCTTGAGCAGTTCTTTGCTGGCATGATCGGTAATCCGTCCTAAGTAAATACAGCGTTCCACCTCCTCACGTAGGGAATCCAGGGTGTACATGGAGCCAGCATAAGCGCTTATATTGGGGGCGATCTCCCGTTTGGACTGCATGTACTTCATAAGCTGGGTGCAGCTCCGCAGAAATTGCAGGAGATGCATGAAATCCTGTTCCGTAAACAGATAGCCGGTGCCCAGCAGATTCATAATATTTTCGATTCCTGACAATGAAGGAAGTGGGACGCTTGCTCCGTGCCGGATCAGTCCTAGTGCTTCCTCTGTTTCAGCGAGTGCCTGACGAATCTGGGTTAGACGGGTCATGGGAGTCAGTGAATCGATCTGCCGTTCTCCAAGGTAGGATACCGCGTAAGATCGCAGTTGTTCTTTGACAGTACTGTATTCGAGTCTTTGCATGCTTTGATGATTCATGGGTTATTACTCCGTTTTTTTTGTAATTATGAATGACGTTGATGCGGATAAAACAAAAAAAGACGCAAGAAGCGAACAGTAGGGTTCGTTCTTACGTCTGTATGCATGAGTTAATTTATGGATCGGCAAAGGATGCTGCCAAGCCATACAATATAACCTGTGAATCGTCCCGGCCATCAATAAATTGTCCACTACAAAGCATAGATCTCTGTAAATCGATGGTTAAACGGGTACAAAAAAACCGCGCTGCAAAAACAGCGCGGATGAGTTCACAAGTCAATTGGTACATCACTCATGTTCATAGAGAGCTTGATTATCCGCTGTTCTTAACTGATTTCATGAGGCATCTAAAGTCTACACATGTAAATGTGCATTAAAAAATAAACATCGCAATTTCAGGCGATGAAACCATAGACGAGCCTCTGTATGAAATTTGATTAGTTAAGAACGATCACCGACATCAAAAATCTCTCCTTTTTGGATGAGTTACTTCGTATCATATGCTACAGGGCAGCGAAAGTCAACAAATTGAATGTTGGGAAGATGTACTATACAATGAAGAGGTAAGAGAAATTTTAAATAATTATATAGATACGGGAGCCTGCGGAAGCAAGCTGAGAGTACAACTAATCTGTTGTTGACCGGTTGAACCTGCCATGGATAATGCCAGCGTAGGGAGCGAACATGATGATGACGCATGCTTTCGCATGCGTTTTTTTAGTTTTGCGACACCCCTCTCAGTTCCAAGATCGGCTCCTGTGTACCTTCCAAAAAGAAAGGTCTGATCCCAATGTCTAATATTGAACTTGAACTATCATCTCTTATTACTCGTATCCACGAAGAACAACCTTTGATCCATAACATAACGAATACGGTCGTTACGAATTTCACGGCGAACGGCTTGCTAGCTCTAGGCGCTTCCCCTGTCATGGCCTATGCGGAGGAGGAAGTGGCTGATATGGTTCAGCATGCCCGTGCGCTGGTGCTCAATATCGGAACACTTACCACGGACCTAGTCCATACGATGATTACAGCAGGCAAGGCGGCAAATGTATACGGTGTACCTGTTCTCTTGGATCCGGTCGGAGCGGGAGCTACACCTTATCGGACAGATGCGGCACTTCGGCTTCTTCGGGAAGTAGAGATCGCGCTCATTAGAGGCAATGCAGGAGAAATCAGCCATTTAATTGGGGAAGGGATGACCGTAAAAGGTGTAGACGCGGGTCAATCTGAGGTCATAGATCGAGCACAAATGGCGGTGCGTGCAGCCCGAACACTCGGAACAACCGTCGTCGTATCTGGTCCGGAAGACGTCATTACGAATGGAGATACAGGATTTATTATTAAATCCGGCCATCCTTTACTTACACGTGTAACAGGGGCTGGCTGTCTCTTAACCTCTGTCATCGGTGCTTTTCTTGCCGTTCATGACTCGGTATTGGAAGCGGGGACCGCAGGTCTTGGGTTTTATGGAGCGGCGGCAAGCCTCGCGGGGCAGAAGACCGAGCAGAAGGGGGCCGGCAGCTTCCAGATTGCATTCTTGGATGAGCTGTCCAAGCTTGAGCCGTCTGTATTTGAGAAGTATGTTGAACTTACCGACATGAACGAGCTGTTTATTCAGGAGGAGGCATAGTCGATGAATATACCTAAGGCGCTTACCATTGCAGGCTCAGACAGCGGAGGCGGTGCTGGAATTCAAGCCGATATCAAAACCTTTCAGGAGCTGAATGTCTACGGTATGTCGGCACTCACCTCAATTACTGCCCAAAATACCCTTGGCGTACAAGGCGTGCATTCTTTGCCGGTTCCATTTGTAGCCCAGCAGATCGAGTCCGTCTTTGCGGATCTGAGACCAAATGCCGTGAAGACAGGGATGTTATTCAGCAGCGAAATTATTGCAGAGGTTGCAAGGCAGGCTGCGCGCTATCAGATAGATAAGCTGGTTATTGATCCAGTAATGATTGCAAAAGGCGGTGCGTCCTTGCTTCAGTCGGAAGCAGTGACGGCGCTAGTTCAGCAGCTTCTTCCGCTTGCACTTGTCGTTACACCGAACATTCCCGAGGCGGAGGTGATGACAGGGTGCACAATTCATTCGCTGGCAGACCGCAAGGAGGCGGCTAAACGAATACATGATTATGGTCCTGCCTACGTCATTGTAAAAGGAGGTCATGATGCAGGCAGCGATACGGTTACGGACCTGTTATACGATGGGACAGGCTTTACGGAGCTTGCAGGGCCAAGAGTAGACACGGTTCATTCCCATGGAACAGGCTGTACCTTCTCCGCGGCGCTTACCGCAGAATTGGCAAAAGGAAAGGACGTCCTGTCAGCGGCGAGGACGGCCAGAGATTTTGTCCAAGCTGCACTTACCGATGCACTGGGCATCGGAGGAGGACAGGGTCCGACGAATCACTGGGCTTATCGCAGGCAAAAAGGAGTGAGCGTATGAGCCGGATTTCGAGTGTCCGTATGAAGGAGCTGCTTCGGGTCTATTTTGTAATGGGTAGTAGAAATTGTGTTCAAGCACCGGAGGATACACTGGAGGCTGCACTCACCGGCGGGGTGACATTATTTCAGTTCAGAGAGAAAGGTCCCGGCTGCCTTGAAGGCGCTGAGCGGATCGAACTCGCCCGGAGTTTGCAGAAGCTGTGCAGAGAGCATAAAGTACCTTTTATTGTGAACGATGATGTTGACTTGGCACTGGAAGTGGATGCGGACGGTGTCCATGTCGGTCAGGAGGATGAGGAAGCGGGCTTGGTGAGACAAAGAATTGGAGATCGAATCCTCGGCATATCGGCTCATACTATTCAACAAGCGGCGAGGGCTTATGCGCAAGGGGCCGATTATATCGGAGTAGGCCCGATTTATCCAACAAAATCAAAGGATGATGCACAGGCCGTGCAAGGTCCAGAGATCATTAAGGTTATGCGGAACGCGAATGTTACACTTCCCATCGTTGGCATCGGAGGAATTACAGCCGACAATGCCAAGGATGTGTTTGCTTCAGGAGCAGATGGAATAGCCGTCATTTCTGCGATCAGCTATGCAGAGGATATTGCAGGCCGTGTGAGACAGCTCCAACATAACTTTAAAGGTTAATAATGTAAAAAAAGAGAAGGATATCTGACATGAAACAGTCATCCTTCTCTTTTTTTATTTACAAAGCATGAAAATGGAAGATATATTACATTCATACTTTACATAACAAATTCAAACCTCTTTTATTGCTAATCCCTCCTTAATAACGAACAATATTTAGTGTTTTCCTTTTGATTTTTCGTATATCTTCTCTTTAACCTAACATTGAAGTAACATCATCAAGTGCTCGAAGCACAAAATAAAGTTGTCATTTTATATAAAAAACCAAAACGACGTAAATTTTGTTTACATCATCTCCTCCTCCCATTACATTGTTTCTAACAACAATACATAACTGAGGGGTGGATATGAATGACCGCACGTTATCAAGGAATGGCTTACAACGAGTTGTTCCTCCCCAGACTGTCCGGGCCGGAGATCGGTGAACTTGCCAAGACGGGAGCTATGCTGATCCTGCCCATCGGTGCAATGGAACAGCACGGGCCGCATCTTCCTGTTTATACCGACACGCTGATTGGAGAAGGGATGTTAACGGAGGCATTCAGGCATCTGACTCCAGAGGATAATATATGGCTATTGCCGCATCTCCCTTATGGAAAAAGTAATGAGCATGCAGGGTGGAGCGGAACGGTGACTTTATCAGCGACAACTCTGCTTGCTGTGCTGATGGACATCGCGGACAGCCTTGCCAGATCCGGCTTTGACAGACTCGTATTATTTAATACACACGGTGGAAATGCAGATCTGCTTAACCTGGCTGCCAGAGATATTAGAGAGAAGACAGGGATGATGGTATTCAGGCTTGATGGAGGCGGACTCGATAATGACAAGGAGCTCCTCACACCTGAGGAGCGCATATACGGAATTCACGCAGGTGATTCGGAAACATCGATGATCATGCACCTCCATAACGATTGGGTGCATCGCGATTTGCTTCCAAATGAATACCCGCCTGTTACTCCAGAAATGAAGCTTCAATTCAGCAACAAACGGTTTGCATGGGTGATGAAGGATTTATCGGAATCCGGTGTTTGTGGAAATGCACAGCTGGCTGCTGCCGAGAAGGGCAGCACACTGCTGTCATCCGCAGGCAGGAATGCAGCGGAGCTGTTTAGACTGATGCTTGAGTTCCAGTTCGACAAGAAAGTAAAAATGGAATCCGTTTAAAGGGAGAGATGAAACGATGAGCAGCTTGATTACAGCACAGGGAAATAAGGCAAATCTTAACCCAGGAACGACACCGCTAGTGGAGATGGAAGGCATCAGCAAGATCTATCAGACCGGCACTATCGCGCTGCAGGACGTCAATCTCAGCATACCGGAAGGCGAGTTTGTCAGCTTTGTAGGTCCATCCGGCTGCGGTAAATCTACGATATTCCGTATGATCGCCGGACTTGGAGACCCGACAGCCGGCAGAATGCGGCTGATGGGTATGGAGCCTGCCGAAGCGAGAAAACAGAGTGACATTTCCTTCGTATTTCAGGATGCAACACTGCTTCCCTGGTGCAAAGTGATTGACAACGTAACGCTGCCGATGGAGCTGCGCAAGATCCCGAAGAAGGAAAGAGTGGAGAAGGCAATGCATGTGCTTGAGATGGTTGGGCTGCAGGATTATGCGAACGCCCTTCCGCGCCAGCTCTCAGGCGGGATGAAGATGCGGGTATCGATCGCGAGAGCACTGGCATCCGATCCGAAGCTGCTTCTCATGGATGAGCCTTTTGGAGCGCTCGATGAAATGACCAGACAGACGCTTCAGGATGAGCTGCTTGGCATATGGCAGAAGGATAAGAAAATGACGGTATTATTCGTTACACATAACGTTTTTGAAGCGGTATACCACTCGACCTCTATCGTTGTCATGACAGCAAGACCCGGTAAAATCGCGAGTACGATCCCGGTACCTGTACCGTTCCCGAGAGATGAAACGTTCCGCACCGCGCCGGAGTTCAGCAAGCTGGTCGGTCAAGTGTCAGAGGTGCTGCATCACTAGCATAAGTCAAAAAAATCCGTGTTCAAGGAGGATGAAGATGATGGCTGTTGAGATCGAGAAGGTGTGTATTGACGGGCTTGGAATAGATAAGGTGCTGCTTGATCTTGATTCGAGGGAGAAGCTCTCGAAAGATTACTACTGGTATTCTCCTGTCCTTGAAAAACGGCTGAAGGATAAGATTGCGGACAGCATTGTTCGACCCGAGTCGGATGCTGAGGTCGAGACATTGCTCAAGATTGCGTATCACCATAAAGTTCCTGTTACGGTTAGAGGGGCAGGCACTGGAAACTACGGTCAGGCGATCCCGCTCGAAGGCGGTATTGTACTCGATCTAAGCAAGCTGGATCAAATCCTTGAATGGGGAGAGAATTCAGTTCGCGTGCAATGTGGAGTCAGACTTGGAGCTCTGGAACGGGCAGCCCGGGAACGAGAGCTTGAACTGCGAATTTATCCGAGCACGTTCATGAAGGCGACCGTCGGAGGTTATGTATGCGGTGGTTCAGGAGGGATCGGCTCCATCACCTGGGGGGACCTGTGGGACGGCAATGTATCGGAGGTCGTCGTCTATACCCTGGAAGAGGAGCCGAGAAGACTGGTCGTGTCCGGCGAAGATCTTCCGGCCTATATTCATAACTATGGCACAACCGGAATTCTGACCGAGCTTGTTATTCCACTTGCACCCAAGACCGAATGGGAGCAGTCTATCGTATTCTTTGATGATTTTATGCAGGCTATGGAATTCTCCCATGACCTGTCTCATGATGATTCCATTCGCAAGAGACTGATCTCTCCCCACGAGTGGCCCATACCTTCCTATTTCAGACCATTAAAAAAGGTAGTCGTCCCCGAGAAAGCGGCGGTTCTGTTAGAGACAGAGGAGGGAAGCCAGCCTGCCCTTGCACGTCTTGCGGAGCTGCATGGCGGAACAGTCGGCCATTACATTCCGGCTGAGAAGTACAGATCAGGCATTGGCTTGTCTGACTTTGGCTGGAATCACACCACATTATGGGCGCTTAAATGCGAGAACAATATTACCTATTTGCAGGCCGGATTCTCCTTAGCGCATTTCAGAGAACAAGTAAGGCTAGTTAAAGAAACATTTGGAGATGAAGTATTGCTTCATTTTGAATGGATGAGAAGCCGTGGCGCAGTCACTCCGTCTTCACTACCCGTCGTGCGTTATACGACCGAGGAGCGCTTGAACGAAATCATTGATTTCTTTAACGCTAACGGAATTTATGTGGCCAACCCGCATACGTATTCACTGGACTCCGGCGGACGAGGGATATTGCCGCTTATGAAACAGAAGAAACAGGAGAATGATCCGTTAAGACTGCTTAACCCTGGCAAGATCGATTAGAATAGGCTCTCTTGATAGAAAGGACGTGCTTAGACAATGGCAATGAATCAGCCGAAGCTTGCATATGAAAAAAAGGGTCAGAAAGAGGACAGTAATGCGCCTTCTGCCTCAGCTGTCCAAACCCCGAAAGCAGCGAAGAGCAACAATTTCATGCAAAAATTTCTTCCTCCCGCCATCGCCTTCATCGTTGTTGTCGGTCTATGGGAGATCGTAACGAGATTGCTCGGATACGCTCCCTATTTGCTTCCTAAGCCATCGGACATCGTATTATCGGCCGTAGAGAATTGGAGCAACCTGATGACATCGGTCATGACGACGGTGTATGAATCGGTGTTTGGATTCTTGCTCAGTATCGTGATTGGGGTATCCGGCGCCATACTGCTTGCCAGTTCCAAAATCATCGAGAAAGCAGTCTATCCTTATGCAATCGTGCTGCAAACGATTCCGGTTGTCGCGATCGCCCCGATTATCGTCATCTGGTTTGGTGCCGGCGTAAATTCGATTGTCATCATTGCCTTCCTGATTGGCTTCTTCCCGATGATATCCAACACCTTAATTGGTCTTAATTCTACCGATGGCAACATGCAGAACCTGTTTAAGCTCTACAATGCTTCACGCTGGCAGATCATGTGGAGACTGCGTCTGCCTGCCGCAATGCCGTATATTATTGCAGGACTGAAAATATCCTGTACCCTGTCTGTCGTAGGAGCTATTGTCGGTGAATATATCGCAGGCATTGGCGGCGGCGAAGGCGGTCTTGGTTATGCCATTACAGTCGCTTCTTCGAGACTCCAGACCCCTTATTTGTTCGCCTGTGGACTGTGCGCCTCGATTCTTGGGATTACCTTCTATCTGCTCGTAAGTGCCTTCTCCAAATGGGCACTCAGCTCCTGGCATGAGTCTGAAATGAAATCCGAGAACTAAGATAAGATTCCTGAAATCAAAATATAAGGGGGATTCAAGAGAATGAACAATTCATGGAAGAAGAAAATGTCAGGTCTCACAGTAACGATGGCACTCGCCCTTATATTTTCAGCATGCAGCAGCTCAGGCTCTGGCAGCAGTACAACCGAAGGAAGCGCCAGCGCGAGTGAAGAAGGCGACAAGGAGCCGGTAAAAATCACCCAGGTGACGAATTGGTTTGCACAGCCTGAGCATGGAGGGCAGTATACCGCTCTAGCGCAAGGCTACTACGAGGAAGCCGGTATCGATATGACCATCGAGCCTGGTGGACCTCAGGTATCCTCTATGCAGATCGTTGCTTCCGGCAAAGCCCAGTTCGGTATGGGGCAAGCGGATGAAGTGCTCACCGCCAGAGACAACGGGATTCCGGTTGTAGCGATTGCAGCTATCTTCCAAAAGAGCCCGCAGGCGATGCTGTTCCATGCAGATGCGGATATTCAGGATTTTGAGGATTTAGACGGACGGAACGTATATATTGCACCAGGGTCTGGCTATTGGGATTTTATCAAGAAGAAATATGATCTGACAGAAGTGAAGGATCAGACCTATACAGGGCAATTCGTTAACTTCATTGAGGATAAGGATGCGGTCACACAGTCCTATGTCACATCAGAGCCCTATACACTCGAGCAGCAAGGGATTGAGACCCGTCATTTACTGACGTATGATGCAGGATTTCAGCCTTATTCCAATGTGCTGTTTACTACAGAAGAGTTCCTTGAGAAGAATCCTGAGGTTGTAAAATCGTTCCTTGCCGCCTCCATCAAAGGCTGGAATTATTACAAGGACCATTACGAAGAGATGAACGAGTTTCTGAAGGAAAGAAATCCCGATCTCACGCTGGAAGGGATGAAGTATGGAGCGGAGCAGGAATTTGAGCTGATTTTTACAGACGAGACGGAATCAAACGGGCTGCTCAGCATGACAGAAGAACGTTGGACGAAGCTTCAGGAGGATATGTACAGTCTTGGATTACTGAAATCCAAAGAGGATATAGGAAATGTCTTCACGACCGAATTTCTTCCCGGTCCCAGCGAATAATGGATTGACAGCTTATTAAGAGCTGCAGCCTCCTGGCTTATCGGACGCCGGCCTATTGGGCAGCTGACGCATAAGCTGCAGGGGGTTTTTTGATGAGAGTGAAATATAGGTCTGTCCTGAATAGGAGGAGCGAAGTATGACAGGAACATTGCGTTTAATCAATGCCTCACTGCACGATCTTAAGAGCCGGGGCAAGCTCTATGATATTCGGATTCGTGATGGGAAATATGAATCTGTTCAGGAGCAGACCTCAGGCGAGGAAAGGGTCCAAGCTGCGGACATTGCGTCATTTGCGCTTCCCATGGGGAGGGATATGAGCAATGAGCAGAAGGTGTTTGATCTGAAGGGACGAATGATGCTTCCTGGCCTGGTGGATATACATATGCATCTAGATAAAGCCTTCAGCCTGTCCCAGGTAGGTAATCAAACGGGGACACTGCTTGAAGCCATTCAAAATTACAGCCGTGCAGCTGCATCCTTCTCGAAGGAGACGATTCGTGCACGGATCGTGAGGACTGCTCTGCAGGCGGTCTCTTATGGATCGACCAGGCTGAGATCCCATCTCGATTTTAATGTGAGTGCAGGGGAAGATGTTGCAATTCGTACAGTGGAAGCTGCACTGGAAGCTAGATCGTTACTGAGCGGTGTGGTGGATCTGGAGCTGTATCCCATGGTTCCTTATCGCGATCTTGGAAGAAGAGGCATGGAGCTGATTGAGGAGTCGCTCAGAATGGGCCTTGACGGCATCGGCGGTGCGCCGCATTTATCCCATAACCCCGATACAGATATAGAAGGCATATTTGAGCTGGCGTTACGTCTTGGAGTGCCTATTGATCTGCACTGCGATGAGACGGACAATCCCGAGATGAAGACAGTACTTAAAGTAGCTCAGGAATCACTGAAATATGATTATCATGGAAAGGTCACTGCCGGACATTTATGCTCTCTGTCTTCCATGCCCCCAGCTGAGGCTGAAGAGCTGATCGCGATGATGTCACTCGCTGGAGTTCATGCGGTTACTCTTCCGGCGGCCAATCTGTATCTTCAAGGCAGAGCAGACCTGGGTCCTGTAAGACGCGGAGTGACCCGGGTCCGTGAGCTGATGGAGGGGGGAGTTGCTCTCGCCGCGGCATCGGACAATATCCACGATCCATTCCATCCCTTCGGGAGAGGAGATCTGCTGCAGATTGCGCAGCTTACAGGCTATGCCGCCCATTATGGCAGTCCTGAGGACATGGTGAAGCTTCTCGATATGGTAACGGTGAAGCCTGCTATCATAGCCGGCTTGGAGAATTACGGTATTCATAAAGGTGGAGCAGCCGACTTCGTTATTGTGGATGCGAGGAATCCGGAGGAAGTGTTCACACATCTGCCGGCCGGCCGCTGGGTCGCGAAATCAGGAGCATGGGTCAGTGTGACCAGGGCAGCAAGCCGTTTTGGGGAGGAACGAATTCAAAGGCTGTGGGAGGAGTCGGTGTTAGAAACCGAAGGAATGGGAGGGAGAGCCGTATGGAAATGACGATATTAAAAAATGTAATGACACAGGAAGGCCGTCATGTGGATGTATTCCTTGCGTCCGGGCGCATTCATTCCATTGAGCCATCTAACAGCAGCGACGCCTGGAAAAGTGATCAGGAAGTAGAACATATTATTGACGGGCAAGGGGGACTTTTGCTCCCTGCGTTTGTAGAATCTCATATTCATTTGGATACCGTGCTCACCGCAGGTGAACCGGACTGGAACCGAAGCGGCACCTTGCTGGAAGGGATTCAGCTGTGGGGTGAACGCAAGAAGCGGCTCACCCCGGAAGATGTGCGGCAGCGGGCGAACGAAGTCATACGTCTTCTGGTCGGACATGGAGTACTCTTTATTCGGACCCACGCAGATATTTCCGATCCCCGGATGACAGCGTTAAAGACACTTCTTGCATTGAAGGAGGAGTGGGCATCTGTTGTTCAGCTTCAGGTGATCGCTTTTCCTCAGGACGGCATCGTCGCATGTCCGGGGAATGCAGAGCGGATGGAGGAGGCGCTGCGGCTCGGTGCTGACGGTGTAGGGGCGATCCCGCATGGAGAACGGACCCGGGAGGATGGGGTAGAGTCACTTGAGATTTGCTTCGAGCTAGCGAAGAAGTATGATGCATTCGTTCACGTCTTCTGTGATGAAACAGACGACGAGCAGTCCCGCTTCCTGGAGTGCACAGCAGCGCTTGCCATTAAGCATGAGTTGTATAGCAAAGTAACTGCCAGTCATTGCAGTGCTACCGCTTATTATAATGAGCCGTATTTCCAGAAGCTGCTCGGACTTGTCAAAGCCTCGCGCATCCATATTATTGCCTGCCCGCTGATTAACAGCTCGATGCAGGGACGATTCGATGCATATCCAAGAGGCAGAGGGATCGCGCGAATCCGGGATATGTCGAGAGCCGGCATTCCGGTTGCCATTGCCCACGATGACATGCTGACACCCTTCTATCCCTACGGAGACGGCAATCTGCTGCAGGCGGTTCATATGGCGGCACATTTGGAGCATATGACCGGAAGAGATGATACTGGCTTGCTGCTAGATATGGTCACGAAGCATGGAGCCGGTGTTCTCGGTCTGGAGGACCATTACGGAATCGATCCTGGGTATCCGGCTAATCTGGTTGTTCTTCCCGCCCAGCAGGCCGCAGACGCCATTCGGCTTCGTCCGAAGCCGCTGTATGTTATTCGCCAAGGCAGAGTTATTGCTCATACCCCTCCTATGGAGACCGAATTCTCCTTCCCTCCCTCCTGTTTGCAGGTCTACTAGAACTTCGATATTATGGCAAGCGGCGTCCTGATGCATATTTGCTGGGACGTCTTTTTTTGTAGTGTGCATAAGCCTTTTTTTGTAGAGCAGGTATCATTAGCCGACAACCTTTGTAGGATGGTGTCATATACTATTGTGTAAGCGTTTTCTGATTTTACAATATCAGCTCTGCTCATTTCTTTCTCGTTTGGGCGGTTATAGTTTCTCTATGAAAGTGGCATAAATGATAGTAATGACGATAGAGTCATTACTCTGTAGTTTATATATTTGAGGATTTGGTTTATTAAATCCTCAACAACTTTGAATCGATCACCGTGTGCAGGGAGAAGCAGGCGAGTCTAAGAGTCATAACGCACAAACGGGTAAGACTGCAGGGTCCGTACATTATTACAATCACGGGCGGTGAGCTTGATGCAGGATTTGAATAACGTTTATTATGACAAACATGATCTCGGGTTGATTTATACACGTGAGAGCAGTGCTTTTAAGATTTGGGCTCCTACAGCGTGCAAGGTTGAAGTGGTTCTCTATGAAGATGCGGGTCAGTATGATGCTAACGGCTTGGTTATGAATCATGAGGACGGAACGGCCTATGTCATGAATCAGATGCAGGCAGGTACATGGGGGCTTACACTTCAGGGAGATTGGGAAGGGAAATTCTATATGTACAAGGTCAGTTTCTCAGACGGACAGGTACATTATGCAGTAGACCCTTATGCAAAAGCAGTTGCTGCTGGAGGCGCGCGCACAGCAATCATCGATATGAGTAAGACCGATCCGGACGATTGGGAGGATGATGTGCGTCCCCCGCTGATCAAGTCAACGGATTCCATCATTTATGAGCTTCATGTCCGAGATTTCTCGATGGACGAGGAATCACCTTTTCAGAAGAAAGGGCTTTACAGTGCTTTTTCGGAAGAGGGCTTAACCGATCGAGAGGGACATCGTATTGGAATAGACCATTTGAAGGAGCTTGGGGTAACCCATGTCCACCTGCTTCCGGTGTTTGACTTCAAGACGGTTAACGAATTAACAGTTCATGATGCAGAGGCAGCAGATAACAAATACAACTGGGGCTATGATCCGCAGAACTTCAATGTACCCGAGGGCTCCTATTCGAGTGATCCTTCCAATCCACATACAAGAATTCGAGAGTTCAAGGAAATGATTCGTGCCCTGCATCGCTGCGGCATTCGGGTCATTATGGACGTCGTATACAACCACACCTATGGCGTGGACGATGGACCTTTTGACGGCATTGTACCGGGGTATTATTACCGTAGAAATGGTCACGGATTTCTGTCCAATGGTTCAGGTGTAGGGAATGAGCTGGCAACAGAAAGACCGATGGTTCGAAAGTATATTAAGGATTCCGTTCGATATTGGACGGAGGAGTATCACATCGATGGCTTCCGTTTTGATCTCATGGGGCTAATCGATACACAGACGATGACCGAAATTACGGAGATGCTCAGACAGGAGCTGGATTCTTCCATCCTGGTATACGGCGAGCCTTGGACTGGAGGCGATTCACCGCTTCCGGACAAAACGCTTAAGGGTGCACAGCGAGGCAAAGGATTTGCGGTATTTAACGACCATTATCGTGCAGCGGTCAAGGGTGACAGCGATGGGTCTGGAAGCGGATTTGCGACAGGCTGGTGGGGAGTGGAAGGTGCAGTGCTGGCTGGAGTGCAGGGAGCGATACATGACTTTGCGTATTCACCGGCAGAGACGATCAATTATGTGACAGCCCACGATAACCTGAATCTCTGGGACAAAATTGTTACATCCCAAGGCATCAGAGATCTGCTAGCCTTTCCTGAATGGAGGGATGGCCGTCCAACGAGCGGAATCAGTGCTGCAGAGGCTGTCAAGCATGCGGATCCTTATCGTCATGTAGATCCAATGAACTTGTTAGACAACGATACGGTAAGACGTTCCCTGCTTGCGAATGGTGTAATTCTCACTTCACAAGGGATTCCTTTTATTCATGCAGGGGATGAACTGCTCCGCTCCAAATACGGAGACCATAACAGCTATCGGAGTGGAGATGCAGTGAATGCGCTCAGGTGGAGTAATAAGGCGAGGTTTCGTGCCGTATTTGATTATTACAAGGGGCTCATTGCGCTTCGGAAACAGCATGCTGCCTTTCGTTTGGAACATCGCGATCAGGTCGAGCAGTATTTGAAAGTGCTTGAGTGCGGTAACGGGGTTCTGGCCTATATGCTGGAAGGCTATCGTGCAGGCGATGCATGGAACCGGATCATTGTTATTTATAATGGGAAAGAGCAGGATGAGATTGTAGCGGTACCGCAGGATACTTCCTGGAACATCGTTGTCAGTGATCGTGCAGCCGGTGAGAAGGTGCAGGCGCAAGTGACTTCGCAGGTTGTCGTCCCTAGACTGTCCATGATGGTGCTCTATGATCGAATGAGCGGGATCGAAGTGCCTGTGCTGTCTTCCATTGAAATTATGACCAAGAGAAGAGCGGTGGCAGCAGGAGAACATTTTCAATTCGAAGCGGTTTATCGAGATCAGCACGGCAAGCGAATGGACGGAATGACAGCGGTCTGGCGCTCCTCGGATGATCGAGTAATCCGGGTAAGACAGACGGGCAAAGCGAGCAGTCTCATGAATGGACATTGCTTCATCACTGCAGCTCATGGAGAAATATCCGGGACGGTACAGATGTGGGTCGATGATCTATATCCTGCCCGCATTGAATTTGCTGTCGATAAATCCATCTATGCCACTCAGACGTATCGTCCTCATGTAACGGTCTGGAACCAATATGAAGAAGTGATGGCAGGTGCTCCTTATACGCTGGAGACAACGACACCCCGAGTGATTGCGCTGGATAATGGCAAAGTCAAAGCCATACGACCCGGCACAGCAGTGGTGGCTGCAACTGCAGGTGAGGTCAGGGCAGAGCATCATTTTCAAGTTCAGCCGTATTATGTGCGCACGGTGGAAATAGAATATTCCCGGCCAGATGGACATTACGAAGGCTGGAACGTCTGGGTATGGGGCACGGGTATCCACGACGGCAAAATCCCTTTACATGCTGAGGGTGGTCATTCTGTGAAGGCAAGGATCAGAGTGGCACCCGGCATTAAACGGATCGGGTATATCATTCGGTTGAATGAGTGGGAGAAGCGAGAAGGAGATCGTGATTACTTCATAGATATCCCGCCTTCTCCTGCGAACGAACGAATCAAGGTTCATGTACACAGCGGGACAAGAGAAGTGGTCGTTGCCGTCGGTGGTCAGAAGATACGCTTGCATGGACTTAGCAGTGCATGATGAGGGGACTGGAAATGCTGGATTTAATAAGTCGTTATTGTGGGAAAAATAGTGGCGTTTATGTAATGACACGTGAAGTTCAGGCTGTCGAGAGAGACTCGGCAGCTATTTTTATTTCTTTTTATGAGCAAATCGAGATTCAATCCCGTTCATAGGGGGTAGTTATACATATGGCCCTGATTCTATTTTGTTATTTGTTATTGGGGGCAAATTCGAACCATGGACTTGTAAGGAGGATGTTTAGATATGAAATCCAACGGAGAAACGGTCCAACTAATTGCCGAGCAAAGGACACAGAAAAAAGGTTCAGGTTTACGAAATCTAAGACAGAGCGGGCGCGTTCCGGCTGTTGTATACGGACAGCAATTTGACAGCATTCCGATTCATGTGGATGCGAAGGAATTCTCCCGCGTATCCCATACGGGACGCTCCGAGCTGTTCGAGCTGAAATTGGACGGCAAAACAGTGCCGGTGTTGATCAAGGATATGCAGAAACAAAACGATCGACTGCTTCATGTTGACTTTATAAAAATTGCCAAAAACAAACCGATTCAGGTCTCGATCTCAATCGATTTCCAAGGTACAGCGGTGGGCTCCAAGGCAGGCGGCGTATTCCAGACGCTGTTGACAGAACTCGAAGTCGAAGGATTGCCAAATGATCTTCCAGCTGTCATTGAAGTGGATATCTCTAAGCTGGAGGTAGGGGACAAGCTGGCTGCATCCGAAATTCAGTTGCCGAAGGGTGTGTCACTCGTTACGCCTGAAGATACTCTCGTTGCTTCTGTAGGGGTATTGCGTGCAGCGGATACGGATACAGGCGAGGCAGCGGAATCTAGCGCTGACGAAGAGGTAGCGGCATCCGAAGAGGAATAAATTATAAGTTGAATAAAATATAGAGTAAGCTAGAGGACTCTGCGCATTTGAATGCGCAGGGTCTTTTTTGGAATCTAATTTCAAATCAGAAACTACTTTTTGTTACAGTGTGTTGAATGGCGGGCGTTTTTGATTATTGATATCACCAATCAGTGGTAGACGTGCTAGCATATTTTGAAGAAAATAAGCATCCCAAGGAAAATGCTCAGTAATTCCTAGCCCGACTACATCATAAGAACGAGCAACATCCTGTAGAATTCGAATGATTGTTTCCATACTTGACCCAGATGCGAGCCGTTTCGAATAATCTTCGTAGGTTCCGGGATAAGCAGCCAATTGAGATCGAAACTCCTTCAGATCCAATACATCAAGGTCAAAGTGAATAATGATTTTGGATGGTTTTCGCTCAGCTAGCCAATGAAGAACCTTAGAGCTGTCGTGCACTATTTCTTCAGGTGTAACACGATCTAATTTCATCTGACGCATGGGTTCGGAATCAAGGGCCTCCAACATGTCATTTAGACCGACAAAGAGTATCTGTTCAGGATTGAATAGAAGAGGGACTTCTGATACAAATTCCTTATCTCCCACACCGAGCAGATTAGCAAGAACATGTGCGTGATGATGAGCTAAATCTTCGGGAAGTGAGACATCCGGATGTAGATCGACCCATAATAAAGCCGTATCCCCATCATATTTTTCATTCAAATAGGCAAACGGAGCGAGTTCTACGCTGCAATCTCCTCCTAAAACAACGATGCGCTCAGGTGTATGTTTTTGGATGAGATTCTTTGCTGAACGGGCTTGTTGTAGTACAGCTGTTCGTGCAACAATACCATCTTCTTTTTCAATGGAAGTATTCAGATTCACCGGAACTTCTTCATATGGCCCACTCGACACGGGAGCAAGCCAATTTAAGAGCTTAGCACCTAATACATAGGGAGGATTATTTCCACCTTGCCATTGAGGAAAAAGCAAACGTAATGTTTGTTTTTTATTTACTTCAATCATGTTTCTCAGCTCCTCTATTGCGAGTTTAATGAATTTTTGTTTTTACTTAATTGGAAACCAAGCAGCTCCATAGTTTGTTTGATATTGAGCCGGAGCATCGATTGTGGTTTATACTCCCTGACTTTTCATCTTCGTGGCATAATAAACATGGGACTTGTCCAACTGCTCTGCTACCGTAATGTATCAAATGCCAATCGGACACAACGCCGTCTCTTGTGAAGCTTGAGTTGGTTCCCATCGGAGTCATTACTATTCGATTTTTTAATGTTACACCTTTTATGGTGTAGGGTGAAAAAAGTTTGACTGCCATGATTAATGGTCACTTTCTTGTTCTTTATTGATGAAGTCAGCCATTAATTCATGAATGATTTCTTTGCAGCTTTTCACTTCCTTGATAAGGTCGATGGCTGTATTTACTGAATTGATACCTTTATCAAGGTCTCCAAGGAGCATCCCGGGAAGAAGGCCACCTATTTCACTGATTTTCTGTTCATTAATAGTGGAATCTTCAGCACTTTTAAAGTTTTCCCCCAGCTCACGTGCAAATCGATGCGGGGTGGAACGTTGCATATTCGACACTAAAAGTAAATCTGATCCCTTAGAATTAATAATGTCTTGCTTAGCACTGTCCGCTGCAGGACATTCTCCGGAAACGATGAATCGTGTTCCTACATAAACCCCTTCAGCCCCTAGAGCAAAAGACGCTCTTACGCCGCGAATATCATTGATACCGCCAGTGGCCATGACTGGAATAGTAACAGCGTCTGCAATGGTTGGAACGATGGAGAACGTACCGATTTTGTTTTGAGGAATCCATCCGCCTTCATCATAGCCGGTAGCTATGATAATATCAGCTCCATAGTCCTCTGCTAATTTTGCCCCTTCAACAGTGGGCGTCAATTCCCGTAATAGGAGAATTCCTTCCCTTTGCTTAATTTCCTCAATCATTTCTTTGTTCACTTCACCGACAGAAACAAAATATTTAACACCTTCCTCAAGAGCAACTTCGAAAGTGGCTCTAGCGTATTTTTCCCAACCTACCTTAGGCATATATAGGTTTACCCCAAAAGGTTTATCCGTTAATGATTTTGTTTTTCGGATCTCCTTGCGAAGTCGTTCACGAACTTCGGTTGTACCACCAGTAGGAGCTGTGTTGTAACCTGCATGAGGACCCAAGATCCCTAAACCTCCTGCATTGGATACTGCCGCAACCATTTTAGCATCTGTAATCCAAGACATGGCTGCTTGTACGATAGGATATTTGATTCCAAGTATGTTTGTAACTCTATTGTAGTTATTCATGAAAATAATCACCCTTCTTAGCTTTTTTTAAGCATAATTTACATTGAAAAGAATAAACCCTATAGTAACAATAGGGTCAAGACCTGGATTATTTTATATGAGAGGAAATAATTATGAAACAATTGTATTCTGTAGGTGAAACTGCTCAATTGAATAATATATCCGTTCAAACATTGCGTTATTATGATAAGATAGGCATTTTTAAGCCGCATCATATCGATCCAGATAATGGGTATCGTTACTATCACATTCGGCAATTTTTTTATTTGGACATTATAAAGTACCTTAAACAGATTCAAACTCCACTGGATGATATAAAAAGTATCGTCTCAACTTCTTGTACACCTGAAGTAATGCAAGCCTTCCTTGATGAACAGGAGAAGGTTATTGATCACGAAATTGAGAAGCTTCAGCGATCGAGACGATTACTATTAAGAAGAAAGGAACAGCTGAAAGAGCAGCTAGAGATCTGCGAAAGAAATGAAGAAGGGATAATATATAATCGATATACTGAAGAAAAAAACATTATAAAAGTAGTGAATAGCTGTGAAATGGATCTCTTTGAGCAATCGGATTTTAATTTTAGGAGATTGGCCGATGTTTTAGAAGAAAGAGGAGACATCATCAATAACTACTTTGGATTCATTTATGATCTATGCCCCTATAGAGAATCTGAACATATCAGATGCAGCAATGTCTTTACGACGATCTGTGAAGGAGAAAAACTTGTATTATCAGAACCAGACATTATTCTAGATACCATTCCGAGTGGAGAGTATGTATGTATCTCATTTGATTGGTCTAAAGAAAATTTTTATGACAATTATTATTTACTATTCGAACACATCAAAAATAAAGATATTCAAACAGATGGAAAAGTATATCAAGTCTCACTTCCAATCAACTATAACTCCTCCAGAGAAGAACAGTTTCTTACAGAATTACGTGTATTAACGATCTAAATAAGCAGGAATTGCTTAGCAGCCAGATAAGCATACAAGTTCACTACTTCTTGAGTTCGAAACTAAACAACCTAAGTCCATATGAAACACGGACTCAGGTTGTTTTAATTTTGCTTATAATTGATTGTCTTTTTGATGAGTGTTCATTTACTGGAATTTCTCCATATCTTAATGTTAAAAAAACTTGCGATGACTCCGATCATCTTTAATGATCTCGACCGCTTCACGGAAGCGCTGGGAATGTACGACCTCCCGCTCTCTGAGGTACTTGAGACCGTCCTGCAGGTCCACATCATCGGTCATGTCAATGAGCCACTGATAGGTCGCCCGCGCCTTCTCCTCAGCAGCAATATCCTCATACAGATCAGCAATCGGATCACCTTTGGCCTGAATATAGGTAGCCGTCCATGGCACACCAGATGCATTCTGGTAGAACAAGGCATGATCGTGATTGACAAAGTGATCTCCAAGTCCCGCCGCCTTCATCTGTTCTGGTGTCGCATCCTTCGTTAGTTTGTACACCATGGTGGCAATCATTTCCAGGTGAGCAAATTCTTCAGTTCCGATATCCGTGAGCAGTCCGATGACTTTGTCGGGAATGGTGTACCGCTGATTCAAATAACGCAGCGCTGCAGCCAGCTCTCCGTCAGCACCTCCGTATTGCTCAAGCAGAAATTTGGCCATCATGGGATCGCATTTGCTTACGCGAACGGGATATTGCAGTTTTTTATCGTATACCCACATGGTATGAATTTGCCTCCTTTACGTTAGACTTGCCATGGCCAAGGGGATTTGGCCCATTGCCAGGAAGACTGCTGTGCTCCGCTTTGACCGTATTGAAGCAGGGGACCGTACAGAGCCTCAAACTGATCGGCCAGTTCTCTTCTCGTTTTGGCATACAGATTGAACTGCTCAAGTGCAGCAGGGTCATCGGGGTGCGTATCCAAATACAAAGTCAACTCGACAAGCACAAAATCCAGCGCCTGCAGCTCGTGCAGCAATTTGTAATAGTTCTCGTCAACCGTATGGTTCAAATCTACTCGCCCCTTTCTTATCAGGTTGTTACTCGGGTCCAGTGCAAGAGTTGCTCTAGTTACTTGCTCTTTGGCGGATCATACGGGCTATATAGTGCTTTCCACAAGGTACCGTATTTCAATGCGTCAAATGCACTGAACTGAGGTAGGTTAGGCGGCTGAAATCCTAGATATAGATTGGGCGGTGTGCTGTAGTATTTCACACGAATCGGAGGGCACGGATCAAACGGACCAACAAAGGGCTCATACGATTTAAACTGTGTGTGGGAAGAATTCATGAAGCTTGATCAACACCTTTCTCTAAAGTAGAGAGCAATGGAATCTGTAAGATGTATATGCCAGTCAGTTTTGTCCACATACGTATAATAAAAAGGATTGAACTATTTGCGTATTTGCGAAAGTTTAACATGGTAATACGATAAAATATGAAATACAAACTCCGTATCTTTTATATAAGATCAGGTCTTAAGGTCCGTATTTTCGATTTATATTTTTATAAAATAGTTCAAAAGTTTTGTTTTTCTGTAAAAAACCTAAAACGGTTACCGATAAACTTATCATTGACTACTACGAGCAAAGGAGGTATTTACGTGCATAAAAAAGTTTATGCCGCAATAACAGATATGAAGAACCATCGGTACTCCTCTAAATTACGAGTAGGAGAGCCTGTTTTTCTAATTAAAGATCCAGATAACTTGTCCGACTCTGAAGCGATTCGCGTTGTTCTGCCTCCTCATGGACAAATCGGTTACATAGCAAATAGTCCGGAAATCGTACCCAGAGGCTGCTGCAGCGCAGGAAGAATATACGATACCTTCAAGCAGCAAACACTGGGTATAGTACAATTTATTTTTCAAGATATGGCGATTATCGAGCTTAGAGAAGTGACCTCTATGCCAGGGGCGGAAGAGAAGGAAGTCTTCATTATGTATCGAACATCCGAAAGGATCTAGAGATTGAAGCCTTATCCTTCGTTGCCCGTTAAGTGCTGGTAGGTGGCTTCCAGCCGCGAAGCCGTTGCTTGCCAGGTATAATGGAGCAGTGCTTTCTCTCTCCCGTTTGCTCCCATGGACTGAGCCAGCTCAGGGTGCTTAGCAAGCCTAGCAAGCCGATTAGCAAAGCCAAGCGGATTCTTATAATGTGTAACTAAAAATCCGTCATGACCATCTTCGATGATTTCACGGATCCCTCCATTTTTGGAAGCAATGACGGGGATGCCCGAAGCTAGCGCCTCTACATTAACCAGTCCAAATGCCTCATGCTTCTGAGAAGGGCATACGATGCAGTCCGCAAGCGAATACAGCTGGTGGATTTGTTCATGCTGAATTTCACCTAGAAAAAGGAGCTCAATTCGGAGTGTTTTGGCAAGCTGTTTAAGCCGGGCGGGATAAGCTGCGTTCTTGCTCTTGCCGGCAATGATGAGCCGGGTCTTGATGGAAGGCTGTATTCGATGGAGGGCCCGCAGGATAACCGGAATTCCTTTTTGAGGGATGACTCTGCCAACAAACAGTACGTTAAATCGATCACGGGATATACCGTAGCGCTCCATATGAATTTGTTTTTCTTCCATAGTTAGAGGTCTGAAGCGAAGAACATCGACGCCCAAAGGTATTGTTATGATGCGATCGGAAGGCAGGGAGAATCGGCTTATAATCCGTCTTTTTAAGGAGCGGCTGTTTGCGATAATAAGATCAGCTCTTTGAAGCATGGAAGAGATTGAAGTAGATTTAGGAACAAAGGTGAGGGAATGCAGAAAGAGAGCTACGAGCTTATCCGGATAAGCCTGTTTAATCTTTGCCATGCAGCGGGGACGGTTATCTACTTGAATGAGATCCACATGATCCAGCGTTTGGATGCACTTAATTACTTCTACTGCATAATCCTTTCTGCTGAGAGCAGGTACTCTTTTGATAACGAGATGATCATTAATAGATGTCTCAGGAGGAAGCTGCGGTGTTAATTTGCTGATAATCGTAATTTGATGGTGTACAGAGAGCTCCCTGGCGATGGCGAGCATGCAGATTTCTACAGAACCGCTACCCGGCAGGGGGAATTGCTCAGGGCTAACCATCACGATATGCATGTATATTGCTCCTTTCCGTTTGTCATCCATTAGACCACTCATTTGAGAAGTGTGTATCATCTTCAGTTATATATATGCTGCTGAACAATGAGGAGTTAGCAAATCGGGCAGACATTAGAGTGAGCGCTAATAATGGCATAAGAAAACCGTACCCCAGGAGCTAACAGAGAGTACGGTTTATTTGAGTTATCTCATTTAAAAGGAGATTCGGTATAATACCGCACCATGGGCGGGAACTTCTGCTTTTATAACTCCATTCCCAGTCCGTGTCCGGCTTCCATTCCACAGATCCACAAGCTCTACATCCTGACGCTGAAGACCCAGCTCGTCAAGGTTAACGACGATTTCATTTGCGGTTTCCCCGATGTTAAACAATGCAGCATATAGGGTGCTGTCACCTTCCTGAGCGGACCATACGATGCTCTGCTCTGTACGGCTAATCTGTCTGGCATCATGACTGTGCTGATGCATATGCAGTACTTCTTGATTCGTAATGAGGGATAATGTCCAGTCATCGTTGTCGCGCAGTTCCCCGCCGAACATAAGCGGTGAGCGGAAGATAGACCATAAGGTCATCATTGTAATCTGCTCGTCTTTGGTAAATCGGGTCCATCGATCACTTCCTCCGCCATCCACTGAACGAATTCCAATGTGTCCAAGCGGCAGCATATCACAATCCGGCCAGTTGCCGGGAGCAGGGCGTCCTTCCCAGGCCTTACAGCGGTCGAACATATCCAGCAGCAGGCTCCAATGATCCCAGAAATCATCTGTCATTCGCCACATGTTGGCGTACTGTTCCAGATAATTGGCATGCTCCACTTTGGCAGGACCTGGGGAGAGACTGAGTACCATTTCACGCCCACAATGTTCAATGGCATCATGAATTAGCTGGATCTCCGGCAGGTGAGGGTCGTACAGTCGGGAAGCCGCAATATCATCGACTTTAACGAAATCAACGCCCCATTCGGCATACAATTCAAACAGTGAGCGATAGTAGGCAGCTGCTCCTTCCTGTGAAGCATCGACACCGTACATATCCGTATTCCAGGGACAGATGGAGTTCGGATGGGCGATATCTCTTGCATTCTGCTCGGAGCCCTTGATCTTCGTTGCCGCGTGAGCAGCTTGTCTGGGAATTCCCCGCATGATATGAATTCCGAATTTGAGTCCAAGGCTGTGCACATAGTCTGCGAGCGGTTTGAAGCCAGCCCCGCCCTGTGCAGAAGGGAAGCGATTGACGGCCGGCATCAGACGTGAATATTCATCCATTTCAAGCGGGACAAATTTCCGGTAGATGGATGAATTGGCATGCGGCTCATACCACTGTATATCGACAACAACGTATTCCCAGCCATAAGGCTTTAAGTGCTTGGCCATATATTCCGCATTGCCTCTGATCTCGGCTTCTGTGACTGCTGCTCCGTAACAATCCCAGCTGTTCCAGCCCATAGGCGGTGTCTTGGCATAATCTCGATGTGACATATTGATCTTCTCCTTTGCCTCTTTCATGTATTGAAATCTAAATAATAAAAAATAGCTCTTATTCAATATTGTAGAAGGCAGGGAGTACAGAAATCTATAATAATAAAACGTGTTTAATAGTAAAATATTGCTCTAATCAAAGAAGAGGCGGTCATAATTTAACCGGTGGTCTCGTTCACGGAACGATCCTGGGGTTTGTCCTGTTTTGTGATGAAAGACTCGAATGAAATAGCTGCTGCTCGAAAAACCGACTGCTTCAGCGACCTGTGCAACACTCAAATCAGGTCTTCTGAGCAGTTCCACGGCCCTTTCGAGTCTGACTTTGTTTAGATATTCATTTGGAGTCATACCCACCGTACGAGAGAAGAGTCTGAGCAAGTGATATTTGGAGATGTGGAGCTCACTTGCAAGCTGATCCAGGCTGATCATCTGGTCGTAATTGATCTCGAGATAATCTACAGTAAGCCGGATGCTGTCCGGCCAGCCGTCACGATGCTTGTGCTCATGACTCGCATACCTGCTGAGCTCTAGTATAAATTGATAGACCATTGAGGATGCATGGTAAGGATCTGTAATTCGTCCAGCTCTTGCTTCGGTATATATTTCAC
Organism: Paenibacillus sp. TCA20; assembly: GCF_000732325.1. Taxonomy (GTDB): domain Bacteria; phylum Bacillota; class Bacilli; order Paenibacillales; family Paenibacillaceae; genus Paenibacillus; species Paenibacillus urinalis. The sequence continues at coordinate 74,965 of NZ_BBIW01000011.1, read as the reverse complement.
GCAGCAGCTTTACCGGACGGCTTACTGGAGGAAGAGAGGGGACGCTGCCGAGCTTTTGCTTTATTTCTTCCCAGAAAGGTGCAATCAGGGCAGGACGGATGAGCAAGAAATAAAATTCCCACGGTTCACTCCCTTCACTCCAATAATACTCGTGAGCACTTGGAATTTCCGCCAGAAAAGCACTGCCAGAAGTCATTTCGAAGGCTTGTTCATTTGATCTGAATACGCCTTGGCCTTCGGTGGTGTATTGGATTAGAAATAACGGGCCGTCCGTACGCTCCAGCCCATTCCAGTAGTAATCGGCATGGTTGATCTTGTCGTAGCCAACCGCATAGAGGTAGCAAAAAGGATGCTGTAGAGCTTCTGTGAAGCGGAACCCATAGATGCCATAAGGTTTATCTGTTTTCATCAGGTGCCTCCATTGTCATGGAAATACCCCTGCTGTCTTTAATATGCAGGGGTGAACATACATGATCCTATTTTAAGGGAATGGAAGAAGAAAACAAATGGGACTGAAGCGAATTGCTCTTTAACTCTTTAATTTGTATCTGTTTCTAGCTTTCCTTCCTCTTCAAGCTCCTTAAGTGCCTGTTCAATATATTTGTTCTCAAGGACTAAGGAGGTGTCGAGCTGTTTGTCGATCGCATTAATGGAATAGAGGAAGTCTGCCTGCTCCTGATGTGCGGCTGCAAATTCAGGTGTAATTGGGGACAGGAGAGAGGTGTTGTTATTCATAATTTTCACGAGCATGTCCGCATCTACGTTTTTTGTTTGTCCAAAATGGGCTGCAACCTCCTCGACATGACTCTCATAATACTGCCTTAGCTGTTCGTAGGTCTTGAGGAAAGTCACGGTCAGCTCCGGATGAGTCTCGATAAAGCCGGTGCGTGCGATGAGAAAACCGGGTGCCAATAGGTTTAATTGTTCACCGTCAACAAGAACCTGCGCGCCTGTCTGCGTGGTAGCTGTAGTCACATAAGGCTCCCAGACAGACCATGCGTCCACTGCTTTGGAGTCGAGGGCAGGCCTCGCTTCATCCGGCTGAAGCTGGATCAGCTCGATGTCATCTCCAGTGAGTCCCACGGTATTAATGACCTGGAACAGAAAATTGTAGGCACTGCTGCCTTTGGCTACGGCAATTTTCTTTCCTTTCAAATCCTCGATGCGCTGGATATCACTGCCCTCAGGTACGAGAATGGCATTTCCTTTCTTACCGTCACCGGTGACAGCAATCGCTTTGAAGTCGATCCCTCCGGTCTGACCTGCAATGACGGGTGTACCGCCCGTACTGCCAAAATCCAGTCTGCCGGATGCGAGTGCTTCAAAATGGGGTGGACCGCTCGCGAACTCATGCCATTTCACCTCGGCACCCACCTGTTCAAATGCTTTTTCAAAAGCCTTCGTGTCTCTTGCATAGGAGAAAATGCCGGTGGCTCCTTGAACTCCAATATTGATGACAACCTTATCTCCGGGGCTGACGGCTCCTGCCACATCGGCAGTGCTGCCGCCTTGATTGGCACAACCACTTAACATGAGCAGGACCATGAGCGCTGCCAGTAAAATGGTGATATTGTGTCGTTTTTTCTTTATTTGATCAGACATCGTTATCAAGCTCCTCTCATTTATCCATTGAAGCTGTCCCGCCAGCGAAGCAGCCTTCTTTCTAAGTACCGGACGAAGGAGTCCGTGATTTTTCCTACTGCGGCAAAGATGATAATACCGACAAACACCACAGACGTCTGCGTGAATTGACGTGCATCCTGTATCATGTACCCGATTCCCTCACTGGAGCCCATCAGCTCAGCTACAACAAGTCCCAGCCAGGCAACGCCGAGAGATAAACGAAGTCCAAGCAGGATGTTAGGCAGTGCAGCGGGTAATACGAGCCGGATCAACTGCTTGAAACGACTGAACTCGAGCACCTTGGCAACCTCAAACAGCTTAAGGTCAACACCACGAATACCTAGAAAGGTATTTACATACATCGGGAAAAAGGCGCCTTTGGCAATGAGCAATATTTTGGAGGTCTCACCAAAGCCAAACCACAGAATAAATAACGGAGTGAGTGCCAGGTGGGGGATCATACGCAGCATTTGAAAGGTGGGATCTAAGGTCTGCTCGAACCTGCGCAGGAAGCCGACAAGGGTCCCGAATACGAGACCTAACCCAGCACCCAACAGAAAACCGCTTGCTGCTCTAGCGATACTGATTTGCATGTGACCAAACAGTTCGCCCGAGATGATCAGGTCTCTGAAGGATAATGCAATTTGCAGCGGGGTAGGGAGCATGGTGCTTGAGATCCATCCGAAGCCTCCTGCGATCTGCCATAGAATCAGAATGGAGCCTGGAACGAGAACGCCTAACAGAATGGAGCTGAGTTGACTTGTTCTTGAAGGTTTAGCCTTACGGTGTTTATTACTTGTAGCTGCAGGCTTTATTTTGGTGCCTAAAGATTTTCCTTGCTCAATCATAAGCTGACCTCCTTAATGGGGTGGATGATGGGACATACGGTGTGTGAGGAAAAATGGGTACAAAAAAGAGGCATCTTCATGAATCGAAAATGCCTCCGTTTGTACGGTAGACGGTGAGAACAATGTCAAATCTTATAATTCCCATCGAATTGATATGTTATTGAGGTAAATCATACCAACGGATATGGAGCATGTCAATCCTTATTTTCATATGAAATTCATCACTTGCTTATCATAGATATTGAATCGGCATGCAAAAAAAAGCCCCCTGGATTATGATCCAGAGGGGCGATTACGGGTCGCACAGCAGCTTGCTGGCCTATTCTACTTTGTAGGCACCCGGTATTTGGACGTCTGGATTTACATCGCTCTCATAGTCGACACCATCCGTCTCGAATCCAAACAGCTGGAAGAACTCCTGGTTATATCCCTTCAGGTCCGAGATGTCATAGATGTTGTCACTGTTGACCTCAGACCAGATGCAAAGAACCTCTTCCTGTACATCTTCTTGCAGCTCCCAATCATCGATACGAATACGTCCTGCTTCATCAACCAGAGCTGGCTCGTTATGATACAGACGATCTGCAAATAAGCGGTACATCTGTTCAATGGTACCTTCATGCAATCCTTTTTCCTTCATCACCTTGTACAAGGCAGATACATATAGAGGAACGATCGGAATTGCCGAGCTGGACTGGGTCACCAGCGCTTTGCTTACAGCAACATAAGCACGTCCGCCCGTACTGGACAGCTCCTCGTTCAGCTGATGTGCTGTCGCCTCCAGATGATCCTTCGCCTGACCGATGGATCCTTCACGGTAAATAGCACGGGTAATCTCAGAGCCGATATAGGAATAGGCAATTGTCGTCGCATGGTCTGCCAGCACGCCTCCGTCCTTCAGCGCCTTAATCCACAGCTTCCAATCGTCACCGCCCATTACGGTTACGGTATTGCGCACTTCTTCCTCGGTTGCGGGCTCAATCGTTACTTCGGTAACTTCACCGGTATGGAAGTTAACCGTTTTGTTCGTGAAGGCATCTCCGATCGGTTTCAGTACAGAGTTCACCATTTCTCCTGTAGCAGGATCCAAACGTCTTGGCGCAGCTACACTATAGACGACAAGATCGACCTGTCCCAGCTGCTCACGAATGACCTCTACTGTTTTTTGTTTTGTTTCGTCCGTGAAGGCATCTCCGTTCACACTATAAGACTTAAGTCCAGCGGCGTTAGCGGCCTGCTCGAATGCAGCGGAGTTATACCAGCCCGCCGACGCAGTTCTTTTTTCACTTCCTGCACTTGGACGGTATACTCCGATCGTGTTGGCACCTGCACCAAAGGCAGCAACGATGCGGGAGGACAGGCCGTAGCCTGTAGAAGCGCCAAGTATTAGCACGTTCTTCGGTCCGCCATTGATTTGCGGCTGAGCCTGTACGTATTTAATTTGCTCCTCCACCTGGCGCGCGCATCCGACTGGATGTGCGGTTGTACATATAAAGCCGCGTGTTCTAGGTTTTATAATCATATTTGTAATATTCCTCACTTTCACTTTCGTTAGACATTTCATGGCCATGATCTAGATACAGCCACACCCTATTGTAACAATTTTTCGAGAAAGTAAAACCATATTCATCGATTCTTGAACTCAATGTAATTCAGATTTTGATTCGTTTGAATCATCACCTGCTCTGCCATATAGCTGGCTGAGTATTTAAAGTCGGTGTCGGCCCAGTACATAATGACACCTACAAAAGCGGACATGCGGTAGCTGAGCATGATCTCATAGTCTATCGTTCTGGCGGAATCGTCCATCACAATATGCATATCATTCCTCATCGCGTCTTTCAGCAGATTGTAGATATCGTATGAAAGATCGTTGCTGACAGAGAGAAGAGCCTTGAACTGATCCTTGTGATGCTCAATATGCTCCAAGAGACGTAGAGTAGAGGGGTAGATCAGATCTTGTCCGCATCAACCCGGTCCATACCTTCATAAGGGGCGAGGAGTGCGATTGAAACCCCTTGCAAAAACTCCCCTTTGATATCTCTAAGCAAATCCTCTTTATCTATATAGTGGTTATAAAATGTTCCGCGATTGTAGTCTGCACGGCTGGCAATGTCCATAATTGTGGTGGCCTCATATCCTTTTTCAAGCACCAGCTCGATAAAAGCGACTTTGAGGGCAAGCCGTGTTCGTTTGCTTCTTCTGTCGTTCGTATCTTCCATTTGCCTGTAGACTCCTGTCCTATTCGTACATAGTTGAATCCATTTCATAACATATTAAAAGGTAGTGTGAGATGGATTGCGCTGCTAATTATTATATCGTAAGTCCTCGTGGTTCCCAAATTACAGGGATCGAAATTTGAACATGTGGAACGTATGTGTCCAACTTCTAATTGTAAATTTAACAATTAAATTTTATGTGTCGATTAGATGACAATTTTGTGAATACTGATTATTGTCCTTCTTTTTGGAGAGGTGTACGATAAACAGGAAGTGAGTTACTAACTAAAAGATTCAAGCTTTACAACTGTATGGCATCCGTAGTTGATCGCTGCAGGTGTCATACTTATCTCGAGGAAAAGGAAGCGAATATACAATGAGTCAAACACAAGCAAAAACAGCAATTGTTACGGGAGCAGCAGGCGGTATTGGTAAAGAATTGGTACGTCGTTTGGCAGAACGCAATGTGAACGTGGTCCTCGTTGACCTGAAAGAAGAAGCAATTAACGCAACGATTAAAGATCTGGGTCTTAACGACTCCAATTCACTGGCTGTTGCGGCAGACGTATCCAAAGAAGAAGATGTGCAAAACTATGTGAACAAAGCCGTTGAGAAGTTTGGCACAATTGACTATTTTGCAAACAATGCGGGTATTGAGGGTCCTACAGCTACGATTGATGAGATGAGTGTACAAGCTCTTGACCTCGTATATAACGTCAATGTTCGCGGGGTATTCCTTGGTCTGAAATATGTCATTCCAGTGATGAAAGAACAAAATTCAGGCGCAATCCTGAATACTTCATCTCTAGCAGGCCTCATGGGAGCTCCAGGTATGTCTCCTTACATTATGTCCAAGCATGCTGTCATTGGTCTTACTCGTGTAGCAGCTAATGAGCTGGCTTCATTCGGAATCCGTGTCAATGCGGTTCTTCCAGGTACGATTGCAACACGTATGATGGAGCAGATCGAAGCAAACTCCGGTGCAGCTGAAGAGTACAAAAAAGCGAACGAGGCTGCAACTCCGATGGGCCGTTACGGCAAGCCGGAAGAAGTGGCGGCGGTTATGAACTTCCTGCTGTCTGATGAAGCTTCCTTCGTTACAGCATCTCTATACACTGTTGACGGCGGTATGGTCGGTCAATAATAAGGGCAGAACATTCAAGAGCCTGAACCATTATGGTTTCAGGCTCTTTTTTGCTGTTCACGAAAAAAACTTTATTCCATTATTTCATACATGCAATGACGATGCGGTTTCCATCTGGATCAATAACAGCAAATTCAGATAAATCATCGAAGTGATTCGGTTCACCTGCGACTTGAAAGCCTTGAGCCAGGACGTATTGATAGGAGGCCTCTATGTCGTTTGTTTCGAAGTAGAAGAGCTCTGTAAAATCTTTCTTGCGCAAAGAGCGATGCTGATCCAGAAGCAGTACCGGCCCGCTTGTCATAGGAACGCTGTAAATGGGTCCATCCGTGTTCTTGTCGTCATAAGGCAGACTGAACAGCGCTGTATACCAGCGGACAGCGGACTTCATATCGGTGACATCGACAAAGACACCACCAATTCGGGGAAGGATTGGACTGACACCATCAGCGGGGTTCCATGCGTCTGTCTCAGTGGAAGCCGTATTATGGCTTACCATGAGTGTATTTCCATCGGAGTCACTGAAGTTGAAATAAGCCATAGGGCCATGATGATAAGGCTTGGAGTATGTCGTTGCCTGCTGCTCGGCATGTTCGTAAGCTGCATCGATATTGCTGCAGGCGAGCATGAAGCGGGGCTTCATCTCTTCACGCCATTCCGGATTTTTTCGATTCTCGGTGTTGGAATCCAGAATAAGATGAGCGTCCGGCAGATCCAACCAATATACAGGTCCTGAGGTCAGACGTTCTTCTCTGACGGGTAGGCCAAGCAATTGACTGTACCATTCCGCTGCTCTTCGTACATCGGTAACATGAACAAACAGGCTGGTTATTCGGTTCTCTATCGGTTTAATGACATTCTGCGTGTGTGCCGTGAGATGATTGCTCAAGTTGAAATCAACTCCTTATCGAATATTGGAGATGCCGTATGCTTGGAGAATCTGATAGGGAATATACATTCGCCTTTTGGATATTAATTCCTGCCTAGAACCACTTGAAATGATAAAAAAATCAATTAACAATGCCGATAACGAATCCGTCGTAACCTTTGCTTCCTACAGTTTGAATAGCGGTTGCCGAAATCTGTGTTTCGTTGGACAGAATATCGTAAAACTGCCTAACACCCTGAATCCGTGGATCTGTGCTGTGGTGATTGGTAATTTCGCCTTCCCTAATCACATTATCGCCAATAATGACGGTACCCGTATGAGAGAGTTCCAGAGCATACTTTATATACGCTGGATTATTAGGTTTGTCTGCATCGATAAAGATAAAATCAAAAGGCTCCTCCTCTTCGTTTTTCATCTTCTCCAGCTGTAAAAGAGCATCCCCGACACGAATCTCAACTAAATGATCTAAACCTGCGAGCTCCAGATTGCGATGAGCGATGTCGGCATGATGAGGATCAAGCTCCAGGGTGATCAGCCTGCCATCATCAGGGAGTGCACGAGCCATCCAGATCGTACTATAAGCCCCAAGTGTACCAATCTCGAGCACCCTTTTTCCTTTTTGTATCTGTAGAAGCAGCTGAAGCAGCTTCCCCTGATTTGGAGCAACATCAATGGGAGGCAGATTTGACTGCTGATTGTTGGTCAGAACGGCTTCTAGCAAGGGGTCACGAGGGATAAGCTTATCCTCTACATAACGATCGACCTGGCTCCAAGTGTTCATCTGATTCATACGTATCACTTCCCCTTTTCATCAATTTTGTATCTAATCCTATTGTAAGTTGATTATAATGATAAATATAATATATCTTTCTGATCTACTCATAAATTAAATATATAAATAGGAGAGAACGGTACTCATGAATTTGCATGCCTTGCGATTGTTTTATGTTGTTGCCGAGACGAGGAGTGTTACACGTGCTGCTGAAATACTGAGTATCAGCCAGCCAGCAATTACCTCGCAGATTAAGAAATTTGAGCAGGAGTTGTCTTTGCCTTTATTAAAGCCGGAAGGAAGAGGTATTGCCCTTACGGATGCAGGTGAGCATCTGGCGGTATTGGCCGCAAGATTGTTCGCGGTAGAGCAGCAGATTGAGCAGTATGCAGCGGAATACCGGGATGGCGGAAGGGGAAGGCTTCGGCTTGCAGCCACATATCTACCTGCCAATTTTCTCATTCCATCCTGGATTGCAAAATATAAGCAGCACTATGAGAGAGTAGAGGTGAAGATTAATACGACCAATTCAAGTGAGGCTCTCAAGCAACTCTTGGGGGTGGAAGTGGATCTCGCCATCTATGGAGGCCTGCTAGAAGAGCACCCGGATTCCATCTATGCGGAGGAGCTTTTTCAGGATGAGCTTTGGTTTGTGGTTGCTCCAAGTCATCCTTATGCGAATCAGGAAGTTACACTTGAGGAGATGGCGAAGATTCCGTTTGTTATGAGGGAGGAGGGGAGCTCGACGAGAGAACGACTCTTATCACTCTGTCGAACGTACAATGTACCCGCTCCTTCCATCTCTCTTACGTTCAACGGATTACATGAGGCTATATTCGCTGTGGTGTCTGGATATGGAGCAAACTTTGTATCCTCTCTTGTCGTTAAGGGACAGGTGGCGCGGGGTGAATTAGCTCGCGTTATGGTAACCGGAGTCCAGCTCACGAATACGATTGCAGTCTGTACTCGGAAGAATGAAATCTTGCCTGCAACCGTGAGCCATTTCATTCAATTGATCAGGCAGAATCCATATGAAGAGAGGTACTGAGCTAGCTTATAGAACGTAAAAAAACCGTGCTTATGCACGGCCTGTAAACTTTTTACTGCGGCTCCATTTGTAGATTTCGCTTCCCAAGTCGACTAGGCTGATGATGGCAATAATATAGATCAAGTTTTGACTCAGTCCTGACCACATGCTGGAGACGTTCTCGTGGCTTTCTTCGCCAGGAATAATAAGGCCCGCGGCTTCCAGTTGACTAATGAATGATGCATTCCAGAACGAAGTATCCTGAAGCATAATCCAGGCGAGGACAAATGAGAGCACGCTGAACAATATATGGTAGGCGAGAAGAGAAGTCGTCTTTTTGCGCAGAATCAGTTTAAATATTTCCCCCAAAATGCCTACGGCTCCTAACAGCCAGATGAAAGGTATATACTTCTCAATTCCGGCTGAGCTGATGAACGGAATGGAGAAGGAGCCCTGATCACTAATTCGGTACACAGCAAGTAACTCCACATTTAAGGCAAACAGTGCCGTAAACAAAGTAATAAAAATGATACTGGCAATCGGCTCTGACTTTTTGATCTCTGTACCGTGATCAGGCAAAGCTTGCAAATCTTTTGGATTCCATTCTTTTATCGAATTTTCATTGTTTGACGAAGTCGATCTTCTCCGCTGTCTGTATTCAATGAGTGCAAATATGACCGTAACCCATGCGATGGCTTGAGAAATAGAGATGAAAATATCAACGAGGAGGTGGGTGAAATGGTCCAAAATATGGCCAGGCGTCATGATGGCTTCAACTATGGTGAATATACTGAGTGCGATCAACAAAGAAGCAAGGACAACTTTCATGACGGTCATGTAACTGGAATACATCGCTGGACCAATAAGATAGCGTTCGCCCGCGTATCTTGCAGCCATCACCTCCGGATGACCCAGTTCTCTCAGCACATTCTCTACCTGTTGGTCAGTAATTTCATCTGATGATGCGTGTTCCTCCAGCATATCTTCAATGAGACCGTGCAGCTCCTTCGATATGTCCGCTCTTTGTTTCTCGGGCAGTCTCTGTGTGACTGCGTACACATAACGCTCAATAAGTTCCATTTCCTTATCCTCCTCTAGTTCCGATAATGTTCTTCATACTTTCAGTTAGTGACATCCATTCCCGGCATACTCCATCATAGACGTCCTGACCAAATGGAGTAATGGTATAGTACTTCCGGGGACGGGCTTCATTCGTGTCCCAGCTGCTCATTAGAAGCTCTTGTTTCTCTAGTCTGCGAAGCAAGGGATAAAGTGTGCCGGGATCAACGGACAGTCCTTTGTCTTCAAGCACAGTGACGAGCGAATAACCGTACTGTGGTTCTGACAACTGACTAAGCACCGCGATAATGATGCTTCCTCGTCTAAGTTCGCTTAGTAAATTCTGTATCGTTTCTGTTACATCATTCATATATCATCAACTCCTGATCACATTATACTGTATGACGCACACTATTGTACATGACAAAATGATATTTATTTTAAATTATTGGCTGATAGCTAGTCTTATAATCATATTTCCTCTAAAAATGTTTCGTCAGAAGCGGAGAGTTAGACATATAACCCGCGTATAGATGCTGTATCCATAGGAAATAAAAAAACCGCGCTTATTCAGCGCGGCTGTCAGACTGTCTATTATTATTTGGAAATATCAATAAATCCTTCTCCGAACACGTCACGGACATCATGAATCGTTACAAAAGCGGAGGGATCCTCAGATTTTACAATTTTCTTCAGCATCGATACTTCCTGCTTGCTGATCACGATATACAGAATTTCCTTCTCTTGACCGGTGTAGTAGCCGTAGCCTCGAAGCACGGATACACCACGGTCCATAATATCGGTCACCTTCGAAGCAATTGCATTATGCTTGGCTGACACGATGGTAACGGCTTTTTTCGGATTGAGACCTTCAATAATAAATTCCATTGCTTTTGTACCGATATACAGAATCAGGATGGTGAACATGAAATTCTCAATACCGATGACAAAGATAGAGAGTATGGCCACAATAATATCGAAAAAGAGCAGGGCGTAACTAATGTTCCAATCCAGATATTTGTTAGCTAGACGTGCCAGGATCGTTGTCCCGGCCGTAGTCCCGCCAACTCGTATAATTAATCCGATACCGAGGCCAGCGAGCAGTCCGGCAAATATGGCATTCAGTACCGGCTCGTCAGCCGGGATTGACCAATCCTCAGTCCAGTGCAGAAATAAGGAATTAAACGCGACGACAATAATGGTGTAATAGGTTGTCTGCTTGTCGAGCAGCCTGTAGCCGATAACCAGCAGAATGCCGTTGATGACGAAGCCGACCAGAGCAGGCGACCACTGAAACAAATAATAGAGAACGATCGAAATCCCCGTAACGCCGCCTTCTCCAAAATCATTGGGAATGACAAACAAATTGACTGCTAGCGCGAAGATAAATGCTCCTGCAAGCAGCATGACCATATCATACATTCTTTTTTTCATAACAAAACCTCCATGAATCTAAATGATGCAAGATAATGCACTAGAACACTTCGAAATGAATTCAATCACACAAAAAAAGCGATTAAAGGAGAAAAAATCCTTTAATCGCTTGATGCAAATCTGTAAGATTGCGCAGCTCTTTTAAGAAATAAATCAGACAGCTCACGTGCTGTGGGTCAATTACTATCCTATTATAGGACGTAGACCCCTGATTTGTAAACACAATTTGTAGGGTAAGGATGAATTCAAGATATCTTCATTCATTGTAGTGCACTCATAATTAGACGAGTATAAGCTTCAGCACCCGCAGGCTCCAGGTGAACGCCATCCTCTCTAAAATATTCGGGATGTTCCTTGCTGGCTTCGTGCCAATCGATAATTGTCGTATTCGGATATTTGCTTCCGATCTCAGACAGCATCTTGTTTACGTTCTCCTCCCAATCCTTGGGTACTCTCGTGTTCACGAGAAGGACCTGTTCGGCGGATTGAAGAGAGTCCAGCAGGGAGGTCAGGCTCTTCTCCGAAAAAGCACCATTCGTGCCAAGTCCAATAATGACGGTTCCGGATAGACGATCCTTCGCTTCAAGTGCCGGAAGCAAATCGGCTGCATGGCTCATCTGTCTTCCGATCTCTGCATCAACAGTTATACCCGGGAGCAGCTTCTCCAGGCAGGGAGTCACTCCGACCATTACAGAATCACCAATGGCCGTAATGGAAGCGCCGGACATCGGCTTCACTTGATGATCTGCCGGTGTATCCTTTATGTCTTCCGGGGCTGTATCCTTTTCAGCATCATTGTCCGAGTTCTTCTCTGGATCTGAGTCTGTTGCACCTTCGCCATTGGATTCTCCAGCGTCCGGTTCCTCTGCACTGGGCTCTCCACCACTGGGTTCTTCAACACTTGGCTGCTCTCCATCTGTCTGCTCTTCATCCGGAACAGGTTCCTTCTCGTGTTGTTGGTCAGGGGGCGGCTCTCCTGCATTTCCCGGAGAAGGAAACTCAGAGAAGACTCCGTTTGCCTCTTGTTTCTTCGCATCCGATATATTTATCGTCATTCCGATACAGAAGATGCCGATGAACAGAAGTGAGCTGCAATAGACGGCAAGACGTCTTGGTGTAAATACACAGCTTCTACGCTTCGGATGCCGTACATCCTGCCACCATATACGAAGAGCGCCTTCACGTATCGGTTGTTCAATGTACTTCCAGGACAGAGAAGCCAGAATGACGCTTGCAGCGACCTGCAGCAGGGTATAAAAAGCTCCGATTCCTTCCGGATTTCCTCCGGGACTCGTCAGAATCAGTACAGGATAATGCCACAAATAGATGCCATATGACCGGATCCCGATCCAGCGAAGGGGTCTTGCTCCAAGCACTTTGGCAAGCAGGGAAGCCGGGTGCGCCAGAACGGCTACTAGTACAGCTGCTGCAATCGAGAAGAGGAGCATGCCGCCGTTGTACAGCCATGACGCGTAGCGGTCAGTGCTCCACATCATATATAGAACGAGCAGCAGCGCGCATATCCCTGTTACATCCAGCCCCAGCTGTGCCATCCTCTGGACTCTACCAGATAACTTGTAGCTGGGCCACACAATGGCAAGGGCAGCACCGGTCAACAGCCCGAATGCACGGGTATCTGTTCCGAAATAGACTCGGCTTGGATCCGAACCCGGCTCATGAAGCAGAGCCATGAGAAGCGCCGATAATGCTGCCAGCGTACAAATAAATACAAACATCTGGCCTCGTTTTGGGAACAATTTGAGTCCAATCAGCATAAGAAGCGGCCATAGGAGGTAGAACTGCTCTTCTACGGCCAGGGACCACATATGTCCAAGCGGCGAGGGTGGACCAAACGATTCGAAGTAGGATATATCCTGGAAAATAAATTGCCAATTGCTTATGTATGTAACGGCAGCAGCAACGTCATAGCGCAAGGAAGCGAGCCGAGAAGTATCAAATAAAGTCATCCACACCACGGTCATGAGGAGCATGATCAGCATCGCGGGCAGAAGTCGCCTGAACCTTCGATACCAGAATTGCTTCAGATCAATTCTTCCATGATGATGCCACTCTATGGCGAGGATGTTTGTAATTAAATAGCCGGATAATACAAAGAAAATGCTGACACCTAGAAATCCACCGGGAGCTTCATCAAGTCCCCAGTGGTAGCACATAACGCCAATCAGCGCCAAGGCTCTGAGTCCATCCAGCCCCGGCATATAGCGGGAGCCTGTTTTCATTGGTTTAGGCATGAGATTTCACCTCAGCCTTGCACACATGCTGCAGATTCTGGTCTGAAAACGGAGTCATCTCCGCATAGCTCATATTCACAAACGTCTGGGTGTGTGGAGTCAAGTAAGTGGTCATTTGGAACATGCGAAAACCTTTCCTTTCACAAACAATTTCAATAGGTTAATACTAACACTGCAGCAAAATAAGGAAATGACAAAAAGGTAAAGTACAGGTCACATTGTTGAAGTCAAAAATGAGACCAGAATTATAATGATATCAGCTCCTGATCTGGCTTCAAGAGGGAGCAAAAGGAAGGACACTCAGCTCCTGTCTCTGTATCTCATCCCGTACAACCATCTCGGGCAGCAGCGCAATCCCGTCACCTGCCATGACACAGCGTTTAATGGCTTCTGGATTACCCAGCTCCAAGCGGACATTGAACGGGATGCCATGTGCTCGCAGCACCTTTTCCAGCATAATCCGATAATTGCAGCTGGCTTCCGCCATAAACCAGTCCGTATGCTTTAAATCGTTAATTTCAAGCTGGTTCAGCTGTAAGAGCGGGTTCTTCGGGCTTGAGACGAGTACAAGCGGCTCTTCTCTGATCACAATCGTATTCAGGGTTGGCTCGGGCAGTGTATTTCCAAGAATCAGCCCGATATCGAATTCCCCTTCCTTAACCTGATCTAGGATATAATCCTCCCGATCGGCTTGCAGCCTTATATTCATCTCGGGGTAAGACTCCCGTATCGCCTGAATGACCTGTGGAAGGAAATAGGAGGCGATGGAATCAATTGTACCGATAGATAAAGTCCCGCCGCCTTGCATGGCCAGCTTTTCTTTGGACTGATCGTACAGCTCGATAATCTGGACAGCAATCTTTAGCAGCTCTTCACCGGACGAAGTGAGACGAAGCGTTTTGCCGTGGCGTTCAAACAATTTGACATTGTATTCCTTCTCCAGCTTCTGAATCTGGGTCGTGACGCTGGATTGGGCATAGCCGAGCTCTTCTGCCGCTCGGGTGAAGCTTTGACGCAGGGCGACCTGCCGAAATGTTTTGAGATATATAAAATCCATGAGCCCACCTCATCAATAATATTGATAATACATATCAACTATTATAGATAACAGTGATGCTGCACGCTATGATAAATTAAAATAAATACAACGTATTGGAGGCAGCTGTAACATGTTAAGCGAGCAAAACTTGAAAGGCATCTACGTACCTGTCGTTACTCCATTCCAAACTAATCATACTCTTGATCTAGCCTCATTTGAATCCTACTTAAAGCACCTTTTGGTCCATGATATTAATGGCCTTGTCATCAACGGAACGACTGGAGAGTGTCCAACGACCAGCTGGGAAGAGGTCACGAGCCAAGTCGAAATAGCGAAGATTGTAATGAAACAGCTGAATAAAACGGTTCCCATTGTCATTGGCACCGGAACCAATGACACACTCTCATCGCTTAAGCGGACAGAGCGTGCAGGAGAGCTGGGCGCAGATGCAGTCCTTGTAGTAACTCCATACTACAACAAGCCGACCGGCAAGGGAGTTGTAGCACATTTTAGTAAAATAGCGGAAGCTGGCGTCCCTGTCATTGCTTATGAAATTCCAGGCCGAACGGGAATCCGGTTATCCGTGGATACAATAAGAGAAATCCTTGATATCCCGCAGGTCATCGGATTGAAAGACAGCTCAGGCGGTGTAGAGCTGGTCTCAGAGCTGTCTCGGTATGGCTCGAAGCCGGTGCTCTGCGGCGAGGATCTTCTGTTCCACGCTTCTCTGAGCCAAGGGGCAAGTGGAGGGATGCTGGCATCAGCCAACCTGAATACGGCGAAATTTATTGACGTATATAATCGGTATATTAGCGGTGAGGTCTCCGAATCGAAGAAGCAATTCGATGAACTGGTTCCGCTGATCCGTCTGTTGTTCCAGGAAGAGCCGAACCCGGCACCGCTCAAATGGATCTTGACTGAGCTCGGCTGGATTGAATCCGACTCGGTTCGTCTGCCTCTGCTTCCGATCTCTGATCCCTTGAAGGAAAAGATCAAGAAGCATATTTAAAGCATTTAAACGCGTAAAAGGGGTGCAGCCTTGGAGAGGCTGCACCCCTTTTTTTGAGAACAATAAAAGAGCCGTTATCTTCGTTCAATAACCTGTTCACGTCTTGGCCCTACAGAAATGGTCCTAATGCTTACACCAATACTTGCCTCAATAAACTCCACATATGCAATGGCTTCCTTCGGCAAATCATCAAATTTGCGAATTTGAGTAATATCGCTTTTCCAGCCTGGTAGAGTAGAGATGACTGGTTTTGCCCCATTCAGCTTGCTAGTCACCGGAAAGGCCTGTGTTGTACTGCCATCTTCCAGCTCATATGCGGTGCATATTGGGATCTCGTCCAGATAACCGAGTACATCAAGATTGGTGAGGCATACCTCCGTTGCATTCTGGATGGAACAGCCGTACTTCGTTGCAACCACATCAAACCAGCCCATCCGTCTTGGTCTTCCGGTCGTCGCACCAAACTCGCCGGCGTCACCGCCAAGTCCGCGCAGTTCATCTGCTTCTTCACCTTGAATCTCCGATACGAAGGGACCAGCACCTACACAGCTGGAATAAGCCTTGACTACGGCAATGACTCTGCTGATGGAGGATGCCGGAAGTCCGGCACCGACAGGAGCATAACCGGACAGGGTTGAAGAAGAAGTGGAGTATGGATATATCCCATGATCCGGATCACGCAGTGCTCCGAGCTGTCCTTCCAGTAAAATGGATTCTCCATTCAGGTTAGCTTTTTGCAGAACCTCAGTTGTGTTCTTTACGTATGGAGCTAGAAAATCTGCCTCCGCTTTAAGCTGCTCCATAAGGACCTCTGGATGGATAGGTTCACGGTTATAATAATGCTGAAGCATGATGTTCTTGGGCTCGAGTAGTCTCTCCACCCGTTCTCTAAGACGTGCTTCATCGAACAGATCGGAGACCTGAATGCCAAGCTTGGCATACTTGTCTGCATAGAAGGGAGCAATTCCTCTCTTCGTCGAGCCGAATCCGCGTGAACCCAGACGCTCCTCTTCCAGCTCATCGAACAGACGGTGAATACTCAGCACGACCTGTGCCCGTTCGGAAACGTATAGGACGGGTGCGGGTACCCCTTTATCCTCGAGCAATTGCAATTCCTTCTGTAACATGCCGGTGTCCAGGGCCGTTCCCGGACCGATGATATTCGTTACATTCGGGTAGAACACCCCTGAAGGCAGCATGTGCAGAGCGAATTTTCCGTAGTGATTAATAATAGTATGTCCTGCATTACTCCCGCCTTGAAAGCGAACGACATACGAAGAGGCTGCGGATAATACATCCGTCATCTTCCCTTTGCCCTCATCTCCCCAATTCGCACCCACGATTGCTGTAACTGTCAATTGAATTGCCTCCCCATTTGTAATTACATCCAGAGACTATTATAATTTCATTCGTTATATAAGAAAAAGTAATATTACTAATAGTTAATATAAAGAGAGGTAATACCATGAATGTTAATTTAGAATGGTATCGTGTTTTTTACCAGGTAGCGAAGACAGGAAGCCTGACCCGAGCTGCGGCGCTACTGCACATTACTCAGCCGGCAGTCAGTCATACCCTCAAACAAATGGAGGAGCAGCTTGGAGGATCGCTGTTCTTCAGAACCTCAAGGGGAGTTCAGCTTACGACCGAAGGAAAAGTGCTGCTAGGCTATATCGAACAGGCATTTATTAATGTAAACATGGGTGAAAAAGCGATCGCAGAAATGCACAATCTGGACAAAGGTGAAATCCATATCGGGGCCAGCGATACGTTATGCAAATATTTTTTGCTCCCATACCTTGACCGTTACAGGGCCGAGTACCCTAACATTCGCATTCATGTGACGAATCGGACCACACCCGAGACGATCCAGCTGCTGAAGGACGGGCGAATCGACTTTGGCATCGTTAGTCTCCCCGTAACCGATAGACAGGTTGAAGTGAAAGAAAGCTCCGCTATTCAAGATTGTCTCGTTGGCGGGAAGGGCTATTCTCATTTGGGAAACACCATCTTTACTGGCGAAGAACTGGGACAATATCCGATTCTCATGCTGGAAAAAGGAGCGAGTACACGAAAATACATCGATGATTATGCGGTTGCGCACGATATGCAGATTATCCCGGAGATTGAGCTTGGCAGTATTGACCTCCTCGTTCAATTCGCGCTAAGGGATTTTGGTCTTGCCTTTGTTATACGGGATTATGTAATGAATGAACTTAGAGAGGGATCGCTGGTGGAGATTCCGTTAGCTGCTCCTATTCCCAAAAGGCATGTTGGTGTTGCTACACTGCGAGGTGTACCGTTGTCTGCTGCTTCCAGTTCTTTTCTCTCCCTGCTGCCTGATCAGCGTTATAATGGAATTACATGATCATTGACAAGACAGATGAGAGGATCATGCAGAGGGGGTAAACAATGAGGACTTGGCTTAAGCAGCTTCGCAAAGGTTATGGCAAAAAGCTGGTTTCATTACATACCTGGAATGGCTGGATCGTAGTTGTACTAGCTGTGACCGGTTTGATCCTTATCGGCGGTTTTTGGCGGAGTTTACTGGGAGAAGGACGGGTATGGATTAAAACGCTCCATATTATTGTCGGTGTGGCATCGATTCTTCCGGTGCTCTATTACCTTCTGCTTGCCGGGAAGCACTGGAAACAGCTGAAGCATAAGCCTTGGCAGCGGTTAAACGTCGTTATCGTATTGGTGCTTCTTACAGGCTGGTTTATCTCAGGTGTGCTGCTATGGCAGTTCAAGCAGGTAGGACCTGCTGCAGCCAATGCAGCGTTGGTTGTTCATGATGTGTTGACATGGATTGGTCTACCCTACATTATTTATCACTCCATTACTAGATTGAAATGGTTCAAGGAGCCTGCGCGCCGTACGATCCAACAGGGACGTAAGGATAACCCGCTTCATCCTGCGGCCCCACAGCCTATATACACGAGAAGAGCTTTTATCGGTGGAGTGATTGGCATCGGGTTAACCGTAACGCTGGCTCCATCTTTTTTAAAATGGCTTGGCAGCTTTGGCGGGAGCAATTCGATGGAAAATCTGCTTAAACAGAACGAGAACAAACTTATTCCTACACCAGTACCGCACTCAGCGTCTCAGCATCCCATGGGTGGGGGAGCGGAGGGGAATTTCCGGGTATATACC
This sequence comes from Paenibacillus sp. TCA20, assembly GCF_000732325.1. GTDB lineage: Bacteria > Bacillota > Bacilli > Paenibacillales > Paenibacillaceae > Paenibacillus > Paenibacillus urinalis. The sequence continues at coordinate 56,497 of NZ_BBIW01000011.1, read as the reverse complement.
GTAACGAAAATACCTGTCTTCACCAACGAGAACTGGTCCTTCACCATTGATGGTAAGGTGGATAACCGCCTAAGCTGGAGCTGGGAGGAGTTTGTTCAGGTGAAGCGTACGGTGCAGGTGAGTGACTTTCACTGCGTAACAGGCTGGTCAGTCTACAACAATACCTGGGAGGGCATACGGCTAAAAGATCTGCTGAAGCAGGCCGGAGTGCAGCAAACAGCCCAGACGGTAAAGTTCTATTCGGGAGACGGCGTGTATACAGATACACTGACACTGGAGCAGGCAGATCTGGATGATGTGATGGTCGCTGTCCTGCATGACGGAAACCCGATCCCCAGCGACCTCGGTGGTCCGGTCAGACTCATTGTACCGAAGATGTATGCCTATAAATCGGTTAAATGGCTGACCCGGATCGAGTTAATTGAGGGTGAGCATGTCGGCTACTGGGAAGAGCGGGGCTATTCGAATGATGCTTGGGTGAAGAACAGCTAAAAAATGAGCTGAAGCCTATGGAAGCCATGAAACAATCTATCGATTACCTATCTATAGTCTTTATCTTTTATCGTCTAAAAGCTAAGCCAGTCTCCTCCAGAGCAGCTCTAAGCTTGGGCAGTGATGCGGGCCCCATACCGTGAAATTTTAAAATCTCTTTTTCACTGTAGGTGGACAGCTGCTCCAAGGTAGTAATTCCATGATGCTCCAATGCCCGTCTTGCCGGTGCAGATAGCAGGGCCAGGAACCCGCTGTCAGGTTTTCTCTCCTTCTCACAGGTGGGGCATGTTGGACAATCACTGCTTTTATAATATTGGTGACCCTTGCTGCAGGTTCTCAGGCTCTGATTGGAAGTTTCCATGAATACAATGTCCTCCTATGAAATGATCTGTTTATCAGAATTACGCGTTCATTATTTTTTCGGCAAAATCAACATACGCCAGCAGCTTCGGAAGCTCCTCCGGAGGAGAGCCGTCTTGTACACACCAGCAGTTTCCCATCGCGGTTTCTACATAGAGACATTGCCGCAGTATTTCACCAGGAATATGAAGCTTCTTCTCCAGGGTGAGGATGATACTGTTAATCTTGTCGTACAGCTTAGGCGTAATCTCTTCCTCAAATTCATTCAAGATAAAGCGGGGGGTGTCCCAAATCGGATCGCCAATGACGCCCTTCGGATCGATCACCGTATACTCCCCATGCGGGCCCAGTAGAATATTATCATGATGAAAATCTCCATGCAGAAGACGTTCTTTACAATAAAGCGAAGAGAGGGAGGTACAAATCTCCTGGGCTTTTTTCATATGCAAGTAAAGCTCCTGAGCATCCTGCCGTTGACTCATGTAACTCGTAATTCGGTTCACCCACGTAAGATAGGTTGGGTAGATCTCCGGGTCAGCCGGTTCGACATGCAGGTCTGTATACAGGGAAGAGAAGACGGTAAGTCTTTGCTCAAGTGAGCTCTCTTTTCTCAGCGTATATCCTGGCTCAATTCGCTCCGCCAAAATAATGCAGTGCTCACGATCTATATCGTAAACCTTGCAGAAAGGCCTTCCGTTATACTGCTCAAGGGTGCTGAATTCGGTTAACGTTTCTGTAGCAGCAGGGTTGCCAAACTTTAATATGGAGCTGCCGTAGAGGGCGGACTCGCATTTGAACACCAGGTTGGCCGAGTAGGAAGGAATGAACTCAAATGAAGACAGGGACCACTGATCTGCGTAGATGCCGAGATATTGTTGGACTTTCACATAAACTTGTTCACCAAAGTGGTCTTTAATCTTTGCGGCTTCCTCTGACTTAAAGTTATAGTTCATTTTGAATCGCTCCCCCTATTCTCGATCTTACTTTTACATATATTAGTTCAGCAGGAAATAGGATAGCAAGCTTCTCCAATCCGACAAACAGCAGCTTAATTCAAAATATTGCGACACCTCACGCTCTTAGGCTCGTATTAACAAAAATAGATGGAAATAAGGAGGAGATCTCACACGTGGAATTAGTCTTAGAGAATATTGTCAAAAGCTTTGGAAAGAAGAACGTACTGCAAAACACCGGATTTACGTTTGAACAAGGCAAGATTTACGGTCTTCTCGGACGGAATGGCGCAGGAAAAACGACTCTTTTTAATGGCTTGAGCGGGGAAACCAAGCTTGATGGCGGTAATGCATGGCTGCTGGATAATGGTATCCGCCGTGAGCTGAAAGAGGATGATATCGGATATGTCTACTCCTTGCCTATATTGCCTGAATTCCTGACGGGATACGAATTCGTAAAGTTCTTCTTGGACATTAACAGGGATAAGCTGCAGACGGATACCCAGATCGACGAATACTTCGAGATGATGAGAATTACAATGGAGGATCGGCATCGTCTTATTAAGAACTATTCACACGGGATGAAGAATAAAATTCAGATGCTGCTATTTCTCATTACGAAGCCGCCGGTGATCCTGCTGGACGAACCGTTGACCTCGTTTGACGTGATTGTCGCACTGGAGATGAAAAATTTACTGCGGTCGATGAAGAAGGATCATATTCTGATCTTCTCTACGCATATTTTGCAGCTGGCCTCCGATCTGTGTGATGAACTAGTCATCTTGAACAAAGGGCAATTGTCTTCGGTACCGAAAGAGCTGCTTGGCAGTCCTGGCTTCGAACAGAGCGTTATCGACCTGCTGCAGGATGATGCGGATGGGGAGGAGAGACCGGATGCTCCGAACACTTAATACGATTCTTCATCTTCAAGTATCCTCTATTGCAAACCGATTAATCTATTATGTTCGGCGGCTTCCGCTCATCGGTGGTCTGGTTAGTGACAATGTCTATTCCAGAGTGGGTGTGAAGAAGGCAGTGGCCATTGCTGCACTGCTGCTGTCTATTGTGTGGGGATTCCTGACCAGTATGCTGTATGTCGGCCTTGTCGTTTATTTTCCGGTGGTCACCTTGGGCCAAGAGCTGCCTATAGAGCGTCAGCTGGACATCTTTTGGCATATTTTCTTCATTATCACATTTATTATTGCTGGAGTATCCAATGCCAGAATACTTGAACCGAAGCGGAGCAAATACATCTCGGTTAAGCTGTTGCGGCTTCCGGCAACACGATATATGCGGGCGACGCTCAGCTATAAATACGTTACCTTATTTGTTTATTTACTGACAGCGGTGCTCCTTTTTTCCTCGCTGCTTGGTGCACCGATGCTGCAAGGCATTCTCCTCACGGCTGCTGCTGTAATGTGGCGGATCGTATGGGAATATTTTCATTATTGGTTGTTTCGGCGAAGCGGCAGTATATTGATCAAGAACAACGTCATCGTTTGGACCGTCATTTTCATTGGATACATCGCAGCATATGCGCCATTACTGTTTGAATGGGCTCTGGCTTGGGGGGCAATGTTAACTTCGGCTGTGCCTTTATACGTCATTTGCATTTTACTGGGAGGCATTGCGAGTGTTGTTCTCTTCTGGCGACTGGACTATACGGATGCGGTAGACGCGGCGACGAAGCGGGATGACCCGCTGCTGGACCTGGGCCGGATGATGGCGGATGCGCAGCAAACAGCCGTCAAGGCGAAGGACAGTGATTACGATCTAGAGGGGACGAACGATAGCAGGAGGACATTCGAGAAAAAAGAGGGGTACGATTATATTAATGCCATCTTCTTCTCGAGACACAAAAGCTTGATCCGGCGGCCGCTGTATAAGCGTTTGGCCATCGTTGCTGCCCTCGGGACGGCCTTGATTCTTGCGGGATTTCTATACCGAGAGCCGATGGCTGCCGCGGCTTCTAGCATAGGGACATTCTTTCCGGGGCTGATCCTCATCATGGCCTATTTGACCGTCGGGGAACAATTGTGCAAAGTGCTGTTTTTCCATTGTGATCTGAAGCTGCTGCGGCAAAGCTTCTACCGACAGGATGCGCCGAAGCACTTTCGGATCCGCCTTAGTAGGATTCTGGGCATGAACCTGCTCCTCGCAGCCGTACTTGCCTTGGTGCTGACGCTGGCGGCTGTCGCTGCAGGAGGGTTAACAACAGCAATCGACTATGTATTTTTGTGGGTAAGCACATTATCGCTGGCTGTATTTTTCTCCGTGCATCACTTGTTTTTGTATTATATATTCCAGCCGTACACGACAGAGCTGAATACGAAAAATCCGTTCTTTTATCTCTTCAGCTGGATTGTGTCAGGCGTCTTTGTCCTATCGATCAGCTTAAGACCAGATCCGGTTGTTTTTTCAATATGTACGGCTGTTATAGCCCTGCTCTATCTTGTGGCTGCTCTGCCCTTGGTTCGCAAGTATGCTCCTCGTACGTTTCGGGTGAAGTGAATGTTCGGCATATGCGATACATCTATACAGTGACCACTTGCCGATTGTGAGCTGTGACAACTGCCTTATTGCAGGTATAATCGGATACCGTTATAATAAAACTAAAGAAGGAGCCGTGCGCCAACACGACTCCGAGCACAGTAGACCGCTTCAAAGGCGGTTGGCTTCTGAAATAAGATCAGATTTAGACCGTAACCTTGCTATGGGGCGGTCTATTTCTTGTGGTTAATCATAGCGATGATGGCGACGACCAGCGTTAATAGTGCAACAATAAGTGCGCCAAAACTGATCATAAGCATCAAAGCATCCTTAACGTGAGTCGTAGTTTGTTGGATCCACCAAGTAAGTACTTTTAGCCGTTGGATGCTGACAAAGTTGATGATGGGCGTAGACACACATCCTCTAGGAGTTATAGTTACAAATTGCAAATGTATTCATAATTTTTAATTACTGTTATATATGTTTGGGTTTCTCCCCGTTCCCGATGCCCACCGGGTTCTCCTCATAGCTGATCCAGTCGCTCCAGCTCCCTGCATACAGCTTCACATTCTCATATCCTGCTTCTGTTAACGCCAGTACATTGGGACAAGCCGTTACGCCGGAGCCGCAATATACAATAACATCTTGATCTTTGGACACTGCTTCAAACCGTTTGCTTAACTCCTCAGCTGACTTGAATTTAGTTGATCCTTCCTGAAGGTTATCCTTCCAGAAATATGAGGCAGCGCCTGGTATATGACCTGCTTTTTTATCCAGCGGCTCTACCTCTCCCAGGTATCTCGGGTATTCACGTGAGTCGATTAACATAGCAGATCCAGTGGTGGAAGCCTTCCGCACTTCTTCTAGATCAGCCAGTAGGTGAGACTGGAGATGCGGGGTGTAGGATGCCGGAATCCGAATCGGTACATCGGCAGTGACCGGAAAGCTCGCAGCCTGCCATGCCGCAAATCCCTCATCCATAATATATACCTGCTCATGACCGAGATAGCGCATCAGCCACCAGAATCTTGACGCCATTGCACCGCCTTGATCATCGTAAGCAATAATTCGGGTCTCGTTACTAATGCCCGCCTTGCGAATTCGGTCAACCAGCTGATCTACATCAGGCAGTGGATGCCGTCCGCCATGTCCTTGTTCATGCAAGGGTGAAGACAAATCCTGCTCCAGATCAAAATATACGGCCCCTGGTATATGGCTTTCATTAAAGGCTTGTCTACCCGTCTCTGGTTGACCCAGAGCAAAACGGCAATCGACAATCGCGATGTCCGGTTCATACATACGGGCTAGCACCCATTTCATGGATACGATAAATTTCATAGCTCATCACCGCTCTTTATTGGAATGTTGGTTAATACATGATATATGCAAATACATCGGGTCTAGCTGTATTTTACTTTATATAGAGCTCATCGCCAATCCGAATGTGGAGTAAGAATCTCCTTAAATAAGTGCCTCGAAGCCAATATTATTTATCCCTCAAAAGCCTATGAGTAGGAGGTGGACCAGGAAGAAGTAAGCAGAAGTATTTCGTATTCATGCATTTTATGAAAAAGTTGAATGGATCTGAGTTAAGGATATTCCTAATCATTGAAGCCTGCTTAGGACGATAAATATCGATGCGATCAGACCTTTACTCCAATGAAAAAAAATCCTACTTGACGTTTGACATGAGTTTCATATTCAATCGTTGTCTTTGTCTTAGTATTTCATGTAGTAAATAATGCTCAAATTTGCCATATACAGCAATAGGCAGTCCAAATCCATTTATAATAGATGTTTAGACAGTGGTTGAATTTTAGCAGAACATACAGGAGGTCAATGATAAGATGAGTGAGGAAATGAACGAAGAGCAAAATGAACAGCTGGATCAAGCTCCTGGCTGGGATGCTATAGATGAAGCATTAAAGCCTATTTATGGAGACCAGGAGCCTAAGCATTACGGAACTTTGCTTCCATATTCTCTTGGAGGTCAGGATCCGCTTGATGGGATCAGTGCATATAAATCCGAGCAAGGGGGCCCGCATTGGCATATTGTCACTTATGGATTTTCCGAGCTATATACAAAGGAATCTGAAAATATGGAGGACAGCGGCTTTGGATTCGAGCTGACCTTCAGAGTCGCGCGGAGCGAATCAGAGGAGGAGCCGCCGGCCTGGGCGCTTAACCTGCTGCAAAATATGGGCAGATATGTGTTCGGGAGCGGGAACATTTTTAAAGCAGGAGATTATATGGATGCGAATGGACCTATTTGCCTGGGGGCGGATACCTTGCTCACGGCCCTCGCGTTTACTCATGATCCGGAGCTTTCACCCATCGAGACGCCTAATGGAAGAGTGGAGTTTATTCAAATGGCAGGTATAACGGGGGCTCGAGCACCGGCTTCCTGTTCGTAGATACACTGGACTGGATGCCGTCAGAGAGGAAGATGTTTAGAAAGACTCCGGCCAAATTAACCATCGGAGCGAAGCAGGCTGATATCGTTGGCAAGCTGCTTCAAGGCCGGATATTAAAAGGCAGGACGCTGAGACTGTTAAGCCAAAATATTCAGGTTGTGTTCGAGCCAGGGGATATAGCGGGTTGTAAAGAAGAAGAGAGTAACATCACCATTACTCTGAATGAGCAGGCAGCAGCTGAGTTTACACATAAGCTTGTACCTAAAGAAGGCTCGGTCCCAATTTTATCCGTAAATATTGTTCTAAATATTATAAAGACTTTAATCCGGGATCGTGAAGGCAGCATCGTAGAAACCATCGGTTAATGAAAAGAGCTTAGATGGTTATAGATTCAAAGGAGGGGAGAATGATGGGATATTTAACGATTGGGGAATTGCTTCACACGGAAGACCACGCTTGGGAAGAGCTTGAGAATATGCTGAGCCAGGGTAAAAACAAGAGTGTGATCATTCCCGCAGAGCATGACACAGGAGCAGACACGCTATATCGTTTGCAGGTCAGCACCAAATCCTACCTGGGCGCAGTTGCTTACGAAACGGCAGGTATCCTGTTTGACCATGGCTGGATTACCTTGCTCGGTGCAGGCGGTGACGGTATATATGGCAGTCTTCCGTTCTGGAATGGACTTCTCGATCGCGAAGGCGTTCCGGCTCTCGAAGGAATGCTGCTTGTCGCATACGATGCGGCGGGCGGTTTTTTCAGTTTGAATATCGGTCGTTTCGGAAATGACGGACACATCTATTACTATGCGCCGGATACATTGGAGTGGGAATCGACGGAGCTTGCTTATTCTGGTTTTGTTAGCTGGCTCGCTGATGGTGATCTAGCCCAGTATTATGAGACGTTTCGCTGGAAAGGGTGGCAGGAGGAGTCGAATGGGCTTCAGCCAGGTGAGGTGTTTACCTATTATCCACCCCTTTGGACGGAGGAAGGGAGCGGAGCAGACAGCAGTAAAGTGAAGACCTCGGTTATTGAAGCATGGAATACCGTTTTGGGTATCTAGATGATCTGAGGAAACATCCACATAGAAGCTGGATTGCTTCATTAACAAAAAGCCGCCACATGGCGGCTTCGAATATGTTTTACATTATTCAGCAGGCTTCTGTGCAAGCTCAGGTGTCGGTCTCTGCCAAGTAATCTGATGCTTCGTACCGCTGAGCTGCTCGTAGAACAGGAGCGTTTTTTTGCTAAAGAACCGGCGCAGCACATGAAGGGCAAACCAGCCGTCCATGACGAAGATGACAAAAGCAAACAGCGTACTTCCATAGGAAGGAAGACTCGCCGTTACAATCATCAGGTTTAAGCCGAAAAATATCCAGTACAGCAGCCCATATCTGATCGTAAGACCGGTAAGCTTCAGCCTTCCCGCCTCTCCAGTCAAATGAATGCGGACAAGCCATTTACCAAAGGTTCTTCCCTTATTTAGAAAAGGAAACACCATGAAATATAAGCCGGTAACGATCCAAAAGGCAGCAGGTACATCTAGAATGCTAGCGATATTGAACAAGATCAAGCAGATGAACCCATCAAATAAGAGCGCTACTGCACGTCTGGTATAGGACACTCGTTTTCCAGCAATATCGACTTCTTTATCAAGGTGCTCAATTCTAGGCAGTAATCCTGTGAACCACTCGGCAAGCAGGAATCCAATCATACCGCCAAGCGTGTTCATAATCAGATCATCTACATCGAACACGCGGTAGGGATGATCATAGAAACCGAATATGCCTGTCAGCTGTGTTATCTCGAAGGATAACGAGAGGAGGAAGCACAACAGGATCCCACGGACCCAGCGTGTTCGGAAATAATAACGCAGAAAGAGGCCAAAAGGTACGGTCAGAACGATATTAAAGACAACCTGAAGAAAGGCTCTTTCCGTAAGCAATTTCCAGTAAGTGCTGACATCCTGGGCTGAAACATTCGTTTCTTTGAGGATGTCATGTATGAAATTAAACGGGATGAGCTGATATGGAATACCAGATAAGGGTTCATTATGCCTCGCCGCCGGCAGCGGCAGAAGAACAAGGAAATAAGCGGTCATTAAATAAAGCAGCAACAGATACAGCATTATCGCCCTAACCTTATTAATGTAGCCATGTTTTCGATACTGCACAATAAGAAACGGAAGTGTAAAAAACAAGGCGGCTATAGGAAAGGTCATGAAGGCGTAGGAGATCGGAAACAGATACGATTGAAACATGAATACACCTACCTATGTAAATTAAGTCATAATAAATGGACGGATCATGATATTTTACCCTAAAAGTCGGTATGTAATTGTTACATTTTATTCATATCACTGGATACTGATAAAAAATGAGCCAGAGTCTCAGCTTGGAGACTCTGGCTCATTTTTTTAAACAAGAAACTATTCCCATTGTAGTTGAACTATTACACTTCCGATGTGCTTGGTTTCTGCTGAACAGGAGGCAGCAGGTCATCTTCTCCGTGGATGTTGTGTTTACCATATCTAAGGAAGATCCAAACACCAAGCAGAATGATAAATCCTGCAATGAGCTGGATGCCGGTCAGTGCCTCACCGAGCAGCATCCAGGCAAGAATGGACGCGAACACGGGCTCCCCGAGCACAGACATGGATACGGTTGTGGCATTCATCACCTTGAGCAGCCAGTTGAACAGATAGTGTCCGAAAAGGGTAGGGACGATCGCCAGCAGGAGGAATATGCCCCATTCTCTTGCATCATACCCGGTAAAGGGAATTTGATTGACCCCATTATAGGCGGCAAGAGCAGAACCAGCGAATAAAAATACCCAGAAGTTATATACATAAGCACTGATGTTTTTTCTAAGATGCTGTCCAAACAGCATGTGTACGGCTACCGCAATGGTTCCCAGAAAAGATAGAAAATCTCCGAACAGTGCATCACCAGATATTCGAAAATCCCCTGCACCAATGACGACAGAGCCGATGACCGCCATACCCATCCCCATGAGCATGACTTTATTGGGACGGATCCCGAACAGCCACATGGACCCGAGCATTACAAGGATCGGCTCCAGTGTGAGAATAACGGTTGAACTGGCCACAGTGGTGAGCCGGAGCGAGCCCATCCATAATAGAAAGTGGAGACCCAGCATCAGGCCTGATGCGGCCAGGTACAGCCATTCTTTTTTAGTCAGCCGAACGATATCATGACGGTATTTATACAGCAGAGGGGCCATGAGCAAATTGGTGAGAAACAGACGGTACATCGCAATAACAGATACTTCTGCATCCGACCAGCGAACAAAGATGGAAGAGAATGAGATGGCAATGATACCGATAATATACAGCATTTCATACTTACTGAAGGAACTTTTAGTGCTAGACATGATCGTATACTCCTGTGGTGTATGTATTTTGCTTAAGCTTAACTCAAACATACACATTATACCGGAGCAGCAGGTAATTAGGAATAGCATTTCATTGGCAGAAGAGACCCTGTACCGAATGCTCAGCTGATTAACAAGAATGGGATTCGTGTAATAAACAGTAAGGCGATTTCAATTGGAGGTAACTCGGATGAAAAAAAGAAACCGACAAACAACAGCCACCTTAAGTGTAACGATCTTGCTGCTGACTGCAGCGATTACTTCGGCAGAACAGACTGCAGCGGCTGAAGCGACGGCAAGCCTGGAAGCGACGAGCACTGCAGAGCCAATCGTCCGCGGAACCATCGTCGAGACGCAAGCGGAAACACAAAAGGAACAAGCTGAAGAGAATATAATAGAAGAAACGGCGATCTATACAGGTCTCGCTGACCCCCATACGGCTGAGTTTAAAATTGATGGTGAGGCTGCAGCTTTTCAGCTGGAAGAAGGCTTGATGGAGCAATTGGAGAATTTACGCAGTGGAACACAAATGGAGCTGAAGTATACCGTTAAAACATTCGATAATTTGCCGGATGTAAGGCAGCTCGTACTTCATGAGGTGGAGATGACAGACAAGAAGAAGGTGGACTAAGAGGAAAAGCTTGTGTATTGTGCAGGGAAGGATTTATTTATGAATGCGTTTACATACACCTGTAGTAAACCCATCAAAGAACGTCAGGCTTATGCCTGGCGTTTTTTGATGTAGAAATAACTCTTGCCTCTTTGAGTAATATGGAATAATATGGATTGAATATTCGGGGGATTGAAGGTGAGCTGTGGTATGAAGTTTGTCATTATCTTTGGGCCCCAGGCTGTCGGTAAAATGACGGTAGGGCAGGAGCTGGAGAAGATTACAGATCTGAAGCTGTTTCATAATCATATGACGATTGATCTGGTATCCCGCTTTTTTAGCTATGGAACCCCTTTAGGGAAGCGGCTGGTGGGGCTGTTTCGCAGAGAGATATTTGAAGAGGTGTCCAAAAGCGATCTGCCAGGTCTCATGTTCACGTATGTGTGGGCTTTTGACCATCCGGAGGATTGGGCTTATATTGAGGAGATCAGCCAGGTTTTTGAGTCCAGAGGGGGAACTGTATACTACGTAGAATTGGAAGCCGGTGTAGAGGAAAGGCTGGAACGCAACAAAACACCCAATCGACTTGAGCATAAACCGACCAAACGCGATATTGAATTCTCTGAACGGGATTTGCTTCGAACGATGGAACGCCATCGGCTGAATTCCTTGGAAGGGGAAATCAAGAAGGAGCATTACATAAGAATTAACAATACTGAGCTGAACCCGGAGGAAACCGCGCAGCGGATTAAAGAAGCGTTTCAATTATAGAATACCGAAATGCAAAATGAATATGTCTCAGGTAAACCGTGAAGGATGTGGATAGTTTGAAAAGAATAATCAGCGGAGGAATTCTGCTCATTAGTGGAACGGTATTATATACAGGAATTCGTATTTCAACAGTGTTTTATGCCGAGAGCTTAGGTGGATGGTCGACTCCGCCGGGTAAATTTGGCACTGCACTTGTAGAATCAGGGGCAGTTTTACCTAGAAATTTGTCAGTTGCACTGATGATAGCAGGAGTCGCACTTGTTCTTTGGGAGTGTTTTGATAAACAAATCATTAAGCTCTTTACTCCTTCCAGCTGATAACTGTGCAGCAGAATGGATGAAGAGAAGCTGATTCTGTTGTAAGAAGTGTAAGAAGGGCACTCTTGGAAATGGACACCTATGAATGGTACTCTAATGGGGAGAGATTAATGCTATTAAAAGGGAGAAACCAACATGAGATCAGAAGACCAAGTCAAACGCAAATTAAATGAACTGAAACGTCAACTGGATATGATGAAGAGCCGATTGTCCGCTGAAGAAGTGGCGGCTAATGTACAGGTACTTCGTTTGGAGGATATGATCATGATGCTGGAATGGGTCATCGATCAGCCAAGCGGCAGCTATCACGTGTAAAGGATTTGTATAAATCGATAGGAGAGGAAGCGAATGGTATCCATTAATCCTAGTGAGCAGAGTGAACGTGAGAATTATAAATTACTGACAGGCAGCATTATTCCGCGGCCGGTTGCTTTTGTTACGACATTATCCAAGGATGGTGTGCTGAATGCTGCTCCGTACAGCTATTTTAATATCGTCACATCCAATCCACCCATGATATCCATCTCCGTGCAGCGCAAGGACGGTCAGATGAAGGATACGGCCCGTAATGCCAATGAACGTGGAGAATTTGTTGTACATATTTCAGATGAGACATACATCGAGGAAATTAACAAGACAGCGGCTAATCTGCCTGAGAATGAGAGTGAGATCGCTCTGACGAATTTGACCCTCGCAGATAGCGTTCAGATCGAAGTTCCTGGCATTGCGGAGTCCAGAATACGGATGGAGTGCGTGCTGGAGCATTCCATATCTCTCGGTGGGGAGAAGAATCTGCCCGGATGCGATCTGTTGATTGGACGAGTCGTACATTTTCATGTAGATGATGAGCTCTATTATGAGGGTAAGATTCGGATGAAGGATTTGCGCCCGGTATCAAGATTAGCAGGCAATGATTACAGCAAATTGGGAGAGTTCTTCTCATTGCAGCGGCCTGAATAACATCATCCAAAGGTTGACTTCGTCATAACACAAACGCTGAAGAGTCCCCAGTTTAGGGAGGCTCTTCAGCGTCTTGTCATATAAAAGGGGAGATTCACCTGGAAAGCCTAAGCCTCAATCGGCCTCAATTTCGTTCAATACTTATAGGAGCGAGCTTTCCCGCTCGGAATATGTGTAAGCTGCTGGAGCAGAAGTTATCTCCGTATTGGCATGCAGCTTCCTGATTCTCATGGTTTTACGGTATTCCATGGGTGTCATACTGTAAACTCGCTTAAATACAGCGTGGAGATAATTAGCACTGGAATAACCGGTTTCCTCTGCAATCTCATCCATCGTACTGTCGCTTGTGGTCAGCCGCTTGCAGATATGAGACAACCGAATGGATTCCAGCATCTCGGTAAAGGTGCCTCCACCGTATTCCTTCAATATTCGCTGCAGCTGACGGGCGCTAAGATGTATCCGATCTGCAACGACTTCCACGGTGAGCGGCTCCATGTAGTTATCCTTCATAAATTGTTCGGCTAGCAGGTACCGATGGCGTCCCATATCTCTGGAGGGGAGTGAACGTCCAGGCTGAGGAAAATAGGCTCTGGCGGTACGAAGCATAATATTAATAACGGCTTGCTTCATGAGCGTAAATAATCCGGGTTCATTCCGATACCAAGCAGTATAGGCGGTAAGAAAGCATTCCATCGCTTTAAACCGATCCGTCGTCGGGATCTTGGGAAGCGAGCTTAGCTGACTTATACAAGCTTCGGCCTCTTTGTATTCTTCCTGAATTCCCGTACTCCAATAGCCTTGTTCCATAGAGGAATCCTTGTATGTAGCAGCTGGCCGAAGCGGAACAATTTCAATTCGAAGACACAGCTCCTCCATGGCCTCATCAGGAGCGGCTTCCTGATAATGCATTACGTGAGGGCCCGTTAGATACATCATTCCTTCCGACAGCTTGTATTCCTGCTCCTCGAGAATAACCTTGCCCTTACCTCTTGGGATAAAATGAAATTCATACTCGTTTGAATGCTTATGAAACTCAATGATCTTACCCGCCGGAAAGGTGATCAGATGGAACTGAACGACCCGGATCCCGTAATTTCCCCAGCAAAAGTCTACATTCAGCTGCTCCAGTGCATGGCGTTGTTCATTCATAAGTTCATAGGGGTAAGACAGGCTGGATTCATTCCGTTCCATCTTGCATGCCTCCTTGCGTTAGGGTTTAGATTGGAAGCTTGGTGGTCAGCTTCTCTGGCACTCCGCTTCGGGCAGAACGATTGGCGGCTTCCATCAGCTGCGTCAGCTGAGAGCCCATAACCAAATTCGCTTCAAACACCGTGCCAGCCTCGATATGACTTACCCACTGCTCAAAGGCACTTGGGTCTGCATCAGGCAGTTCTGCTGTTTGCCATCCCTCATCGTCGGCTGCCAGGTATAACAGCTTGCGATCATGATCTGAGTAGAAAAGACTGCCTTCTGTACCATGAATCTCAAAGGAGAATGGGGAATGACGATTGACAAACCCGGCTTCGACAACGCCAAGAGCTCCGTTCGCATAGCGAAGTTGGACTACGGCATTATCTTCGACTTCTTTGCCGGTCACATAACCGTAGCTGGCGTAAACCTGCTCTGGCATTCCCAGAAACAGATTGGCCAAATACATCGGATGACATCCGAGATCGGTCATCGCACCGCCGCCTGTCTCCTTATAGCTGAAGAAACGTTCCGGCAGCCAGCCTTGACGGTTAGCACCTTGCGGTATCGCTCCGTTATGAGACAGCCGGGTACGAACAAGAGTGAGCTGGCCTAGCCTGCCGCTCTCGATAATCTCCATTGCCTTAAGCGTATATGGCTCATACAGTCGTGGCAGGGAAGCAGTGAGAGTCACCTTCTCCTCCTGCACACATTGGAGGATATCCGAACATTCTTCTGTTGTAAGCGCGATCACTTTTTCAGTGAATATGTGCTTTTTCGCTCTCGCAGCACGGGTTATGACATCATGATGAATAGCCGTGCTCGTAACAACAATAACACCGTCGATATCTGGACTTGCAAGCAGTTGGTCCAGGTTCTCATAGAATGGAACACCGCGTTTAGCTGCTTCTGCACGTCCGCGTTCTACATCCTCATCCCATATGGCTGTAACTTCAGTCAGAGGATGGGCATCTGCCTGCGATGCATAATCGTTTGCATGGACATGCCAGTAACCGAGAATCGCAAGCCTTAGCATTTTACTCATCGTTTCGTCCTCGCTTCCATTGTATTATTGTAAGGTAAGACTATTCAAAATAAATGGCTTTGCCGGTTCTGCTCGATTCATATATGGCCTCCAGGATCTCTGATACAACACAGGCTTGTTCCGGTGTAACCAGGGGCTCTGTATCATGCAGAATGGCATCATACCAGCTGCGCATTTCAAGATCAGGTGCAGAATCGGATTGGCCTTCATAGAAGTCTGCGCCTTTGGCATCCAGTGAGATCTGGTTCAGGTACAGCTTGCCATGGGTTTCGCCATTGATCCGCAGTCCATTTACCATATCAGCACCGCCTTCGGTTCCACATAGAGTTGTCTTGGCTTCCTGAACATCCATAATATTCAGTGCCCAGCTGGCCTCCAGCGAAATGGTAGCACCGTTCTTCATCACAATTAGACCGACAGCAGAATCTTCAACATTGAATTTGGCTGGATCCCATGGCCCCCACGCATTTGCGGCATTTTCCTTGGAGGACAGCTTATGGAAGGATCTGCCGAGCACGACGCTCGGTTCGTAGTTATCCATCAGCCATAGGGTGAGATCAAGCGCATGAGTCCCAATATCGATCAGTGGTCCGCCGCCTTGTTTCTCTTCGTCAAGAAATACACCCCATGTAGGTACTCCGCGTCTTCTAATGGCATGGGCTTTGGCGTAATAAATGTCGCCGAGTGTTCCGTCCTGTACAATCTTCTTCAAGGTCAAGCTATCCGAACGGAAGCGGTTATTATAGCCGATCGTCAGTTTCTTGCCCGACTCCTTGGCCGCGGCCGTCATTCGCTTGGCATCATCAGCGAGTTTAGCCATCGGCTTCTCACACATGACATGCTTTCCGGCTCTGAGTGCAGCAATAGAGATTTCAGCATGTGTATCGTTTGCCGTCAATACATGTACAACCTCAATCGACTCATCCTGCAGCAGTTCTGTGTAATCGGTATAAACCTTTGCTTCCGGTAATCCATACTCTGCTCTTGCCTTTTCTGCCCGTTCCGGTATGAGGTCACAAAATGCGACAATACCTGTTTCCTTGATCTTGCTTAGGCTTGGTAAATGCTTCCCAAATGCAATACCGCCGCAGCCGATGATGGCTGTTCTGATCTGTTTGTCCACGAGAAAATGGCCTCCTTATTCTGCCTATGATGGAGAAGATATGAGATTCGTTTCGGGAACATTTTAGCATGACAGCCATCTGCGGGGATATTCCAAGATTATGACATAAAAGAGTGCAAAATCACGACATCAGATCTGATTTTTACGATTCATCCTGCTCATTTGCTTCTCAAGCTTATTGAAGCCTTCCGATAAGTTCGTCATTTCCAGCTGCTGGGTCGATACGAGGTCCAGTACATCTTTAAGACTGCTTTTATTTTGTTCAGTGATATCGGCTGTGTTCTCAGCCCTTTCTTTGGCGACCTGCAGCATATCCTTTAATTCTGTCATGAGAAGCTCGTAGCTGCTTAACAGAGGACTGTCTTCTCCTGCTGTGCGCAGCTTCACGAGCTCTGCATTCATGGCTTCTACCTTCTCACATATAAGAATCATCTGTTGACGGTGCGAGACCGAGTTCTCATTCTGCACTTCATACGAATATAAAATGTTCTCGATGGAGGAGACGATTTCGACAGAACGCTGGTTGGTCGTGTCTACGGTGGCATTCAGATTGGTCTGATATTCCCGAATCGATTGAACCGATTCTGTCAATCGGGACAGCATATCCTCCATCGCCTGCTTGGCTTCGAGCACTTTTTGCGTCTTGCTTCGGTTCTCAAGCTGTAAGTTATTGTTGAACTTCGCCTGCATAATATTAGAAACGGACACAAAGCAAAAAGTAACGATGTAATACAGGAGATCGTTCACGTTTGTCGAATGAAATATGAATTCACCTTGGGTGAAGAAATAGTAGCATAGAATCGCTAGCGTAATCAGCGTCGTCATCAGATTAATAAACCGATCCTGGTAAATCCCCATGATTGCGACATAGAAATACATCGTCATGATGTTGATCATATGAGGGTCTATATGATTAATCATGAACATAAATATACCGATGATGATCATATTAAAATACTTCATATAAGGTGTAAGCTGCTCTTCAAATTTAGAATAGCTGGCTATAATCGTCATCGGCACGAGCACAAGAAATATGATCCCCTCCACCGTAAGTACAAACCTCAGTGGGATGCCGAGTGCAAAATTAAGCATTTGTACGACGGTGATGACCGTTGCAAATACAGCAACGACCCAGTTGTTTCTCTTCCTTAATAAGTAATGCTCGTCCACGTCAAAGAACACCCGCTTTCCATTCCTCGGGTGGACTATACCAGTCATGCTCAGCTTGTTCATACACTTCCTGTAAATGAAAGAGAGCGGGAATAGCAAGAGCTCCTTTAAACCACTCTGCTTCTTGTACCTGGGTTGTTCTGATCCGATACGTTTGGTTAAATAACTCAAATACGTAAGGATCTGCCATTCCAACGGCATGAGTATACTGATGTTCCTTGGCATAGTGAATCAGGAAGCTGACAATTTCTCTTCCGAGCTTGCCGCGATAGCTTGGCAATACAGCAAAACTATCGACCTCCACGAGATTCATCCCGTCTAATACAATATCGTCAAATTTATTTCTAATAAAAGGTCTTGAGTATGCATAAGGGGTAAATTGAAAGGTTCCCCCGGGTTCCTCATCTATATAAAAAAGAAATTGTTCTGAATGGGGTTCGGCATATTCCATTTCAAACCCTTTCTCATCCCAGCTTGTTTTTTTAATATGATAAAAAATATCGAGTTCTTGCTGAGTGCCGACTTTTCTATACATCTTTCTTCCTCCTGCTGGCGTGTTGTCATATTTAAAGTATATCGGAGATTGAGGAAAAAGACTGTAGTTAATTCAAATTTCCAGCAGAAAATAGTGACACACTGTTGTCACTTTGAGCTCGTATACTGTGAAGAGTCGATCATTTGGAACAATGAAGATATTTGAAGATCTAATAGAGGAGGCGGAGGGCAGTTGCATAACCGTGATCGTTATCCCATTCGTGTTGATATTGAGAAGATTATGGAGCAGCTAGGAATGAATCATGAGAAAGTGATAGATTACATAGATGAACAGAAGAACCAGCAGACTTCTTGCAAAAAAATACTTAAGCCCGTATATTTATCGCATGAAAGCGAAAAGAATGAATAAGAAGGATTGACTCTTACGATTTCAGGTGTGTCCTGATATAATAAAGCGTCACAAAGGTAGAGAGGATGAGCAGCAGCAATGCTTGAAATGAGTAGCTACAGATTTGAAGAGATTAAAGATCCGTTTGGCATTCTAGCGGGGACTCGTTATGAATTCCATATTGATCTTGACGTGGAAGAAGATGATGAGCTGTACTCCGAGAATGGGGTGTACATTCGAGTGATCTATAGAACCAGCGATACGGATTCCAGTATCGTTAAATATGAGTTGTACGAGAGCGTAACAGATCGATATTTGGATTTTGATCTGGAGGAGGATGAGCTTGCTTCCCTTGATGCGTTCTGTAAGGAGAAGCTGGCAGAAATCTAGTCGAGAAGAGCAAGCCTGTAATTGAATAGGTTTATGATGATAAAGAGTTTCTTTTGATAAGCAGCAGTGCTGTTATCAAAGGGGCTCTTTTTTATTAATTCAAAGCTCTTTAATTGCCGATAAATAGGTGACATGACAGCGAAGGAGCGGACTATTTGTATAAAAGATGGTTAACGATTTCTATTATTGCTATTGTCCTACTTTCTTTGATTCCCATATCCATTCTTATCACCAATGAAACACGGCAAGACATACAAGTGCATAACGGAGTGATGGACCTGGCAGGATGGGATCCGGAGCAGGAAGGCAGAATTAAATTGGATGGTGAATGGGAGTTTTATTGGGGGGAGTTGCTTCCCCCTTCCTTCTTCAGGCATGGCGCATCAGATGCTGTTTCCAGAATGATAATGAAAGTACCTTCCGATTGGACGGAGAGCCGTATTAACGGTAAACCTCTACCTGCGTATGGGTATGCGACTTATCGGATGGTGCTGAGCAATGTTCCTGATGATATGGTGTTTGCAATAAAAAAACGAATATTCGTTTTTCAAGTGATATTTATATAAACGGAGAGAAGCTCCTGTCTGATGGGAAGCCCTCTCAGCGCAGTACAGACTATACAGCAGGCAATATCCCACAGATCGGCGGATTTTCAACCACTGGTGATGATATAGAAATTATAGTCCATGTAGCAAATTACGATTATATTAATGCTGGAATTCCTGCTTCCCTTTATTTTGGTGAGCTGAACCATATGATGGAGCATCAACAGCAGCTAATCGTTCGTGAGTTCAGTTTAATTGCGATCCTGGTTACACTTGCGGTCATATACGCCGTATGCTTCATAGCTGCATGGCTGAATGGAAAAAAGGATTATTCATTACTTCTATTTTCCTTGATATGCTTACTATTTTCTATCTATCAGGGGCTGGTAGGGGAAAGAGTCTTATTACTGTTTGGTTCAAGCTTTTCCTTTGAATGGATCTACAAAATAAAGGATATCAGCTCGATGACCTACTTTATCGTACTTGTTGCCCTCTTCAATCAGCTGCAACAGAATATCATTTCACGAAGAGCTGCGAAAATAGCGATCACTGTCCTTAGCCTATTTACACTGCTCATCGTACTTCTTCCGATCCAAAGCTACACTTTAGTTCAAGTATATGTGATTGTATTTTACGAGTTTCTTCTCTTATGGATGCTGGTAAGGGCAGGGACCTTATACGTTAAAAGTACGACTAATCAGCGGATAAATTCTATGTTGTTGTTCTTGGGGATGCTGACTATAAATCTGTATTCATTAGACCTGCTCTTGTTTGCGTTCTCGCTAAAAGAAGAGTTATGGCTTGGGCAATTATACATTGTTATTTTTAATATCATTATGATATTTCTTGTAGTGCTTCGTTTTTTCACAGCATATCAGGAAATGAAAGAGATGAAGAACAAGCTGGTTAAGCTTGATAAAATCAAGGATGACTTCTTAATCAATACATCTCATGAGCTAAAAACACCGCTCGGTGCAATCGTGGGTATCACGGATTCTATCATTAAGCGTGTTGAAGGACCTCTTAACGAACAACAGATTCAAAATCTAACCATTGTTAAGAACAGCGGTAGAAGATTAACTATGCTGGTTAACGATTTGTTGGATTACTCCAAGATGAAGAATGGAGATATAACACTTCATAAGAAAAAGATGAATCTGAGAGCTTCTGTAGATGCGGTTATCAAATTGCAGATGTTTGTACTCGGGAACAAGCCCGTCCGTCTCATAAATAGCATTTCGGAAGCCTTCCCCGATATTTATGCCGATCCTGATCGGTTACTGCAAATTCTACACAATCTGATTGGAAATGCGATGAAGTATACAGACGTAGGTGAAGTTGAAATAAGTGCTGAGATGCATCGAAATACGGTCGTCATTCATGTTAGAGATACCGGAATTGGCATTGCTCCTGGTATGGAGCGGTTTGTATTTCAAGCTTACGAGCAGATTGAATCATCCTCCAAATACGATCGAAGCGGTATAGGCATCGGTCTGAGTATTACTAAGAAGCTCGTTGAACTGCACGGGGGCCGAATTCGAGTGGAATCTGCGATAGGAGAAGGATTTGTTTTTACCTTTACTCTACCGCAGGCGGGTATAGATTCAGTGGAGTGGAATACAGCATCAAAGGAACATAATGTGGAGGCTCATGAGTCATTAAACCTACAAGTTCAATATCCGTTATATCTGGAGGGTGAAATTAAAGAACCCGTATTGGTCGTCGAGGACGACTTGGCGAATATGCAATCCATAATCAATGCTTTGAAGCTGAAGGGTTATTCGATTGTTGCGGTCAATAATGGACATCAGGCGCTGCAGGAGCTGGATAAAAACCAAGGCTTCTATCTTGTTATTTTGGACATTATGATGGCTGATATGAGCGGTTATGAGGTACTAACAAAAATCCGAGAAAGATATACGCTCTTTGAGCTGCCAGTATTAATGCTAACAGCAAGAAATAAGGCGGAAGATATGAGAATTGCTGTAGATAACGGTGCGAATGATTACGTCGGGAAGCCATTTGAGACAGAGGAACTGCTTGCTAGGGTCAACAACCTTACCAAAATGAAAGCTGCTGTAAAACATGCGAAGGAAGCAGAAATTGCTTTTTTACGTTCACAAATTAAGCCTCACTTCTTATATAACGCCTTGAACTCGATTGCTGAGCTATGTATCGTTGAGCCTTCTCAGGCGGAAGACTTGGTGCTTCATCTTTCCAGTTACTTAAGAAACAGCTTTGATTTTAAACAGCTGGATTCGTTCACTACGCTTGAGAAAGAATTAGCATTGGTTGAAGCTTATGTCCATATTGAAAGAGCAAGGTTTGGCAATCGAATTCAAGTAGAGTATGACATTGACGCGGATCCATTTATTCAAATTCCACCCCTCATCCTGCAGCCGTTAGTCGAGAATGCAATCAGACATGGGCTGATGTCGAGCTCGAGTGGAGGAATTGTGAATGTGATGGTGAGGAAGCAGGAGGATCATATAATGCTCATTTCCGTATCCGACAATGGCTGTGGGATGAGTGAGAAGAAGCTTAAGGAGATTCTATCTCCTCAGACGGAGACAAAAGGTGTAGGCCTGTGGAATATTGGACAGAGAATCAAACTGATCTACGGTATTGACTTTGAGGTTATCAGCGCGGAGGGAGTCGGGACACAAATTATGTTCCACATTCCGGCCCATCCGGATTACATGAGAAGGAGTAATTAACTAATGCTGCAAGCTGTTATTGTGGATGATGAAGAGCTCTCTATTAATCGATTAAAAAGGCTGCTGACGGATCATGATGAAATAGAGATTTCACGTACGTATTTAAATTCTAAGGATGCCCTTCAATATATAGAAGCAAATCATGTGGACATCGTATTCTTGGATATATCAATGCCTGAATTAAACGGAATGGAGCTATCCAAGTATCTGAAGCATCACCATGAATCTATAGAGGTCGTTTTCGTAACCGGATACGATGATTATGCCGTGCAAGCCTTCGAAATCAATGCACTTGATTATTTGTTAAAGCCAGTCACGGCACAGCGAGTAGAGGTGACTTTAAACAAAATCCGGAGAACCATCTCAACTAAGGTTCGAGAAAAGACCTTGCCTGCAGAGTCCTCAGAGCTATTCTTGAAGGTTGAAATGTTTGACGGTTTTAAAGTATATCAAAGTAGTCATCAAAAAGAATGGGTTAAGATGAGAAGCCCCAAGACGGAAGAATTATTTGCTTTTTTGCTGCATAAAAGAACAGTCAGCCGAGAAGAAATTATAGATACCTTGTGGAAAAATTTTGAGCCTGAAAAAGCGTGGAAAAATCTGAATTCCACCTTGTATTACATTCGTCAAGCCATTAATGGCTGCTACCAGGGAGCATCCGTTATCCAAGCAACTAGAAATGAGATTCGTATTGATGAAAGGTATTTGTCCTGTGATATATATGAGTTTGATCGTTTAATGAAACAGCAAAGCAATAATCGCATTTTTGAAATTGAGCAAGCAGAGTCAGCCGTGAAGCTGTATACCGGACCATTTCTAAAAGGAAAAACGTACGAGTGGGCAAGCAGCTGGGGGGCTAGAGCTTGAGCAGGACTATATAAAAATGCTTGAATACGCCGCCAAACACTATAGACAAACAGATCAAAGCGAGCGTTCTCTATACTTTTATGAGGAAATTATCAAGATAGACGCTTTTCGTGAGGATATTGGCGGAGAATTAATAAAAGTCTACTTAGAGCTGGGGAGGGAGAAGGAAGCGCTCCGCTTTTATCAGAATCTAGAAGATTTATATAGAACAGAACTAGGAACCGAACCGGTATCGTCTATTAAAAACTTAATCAGCTCCATTGTGTATTGATGCAAATAAGGACCTGTTGTGATAAGTCTATTATCCTAGGTCCTTTTTACTTGTTTATTTTTTGTTTATTGCATAAATGTATAATTTAGGAGAATTATGTCGAATTGAGTAATTAGTAATAGAGGGGAAGAAACAAATGAACCGAAAATTTGTAAAAATCGCCGTAAGTACGACGCTATCTGTTGGTATCGCGGTATCGGGGACTGGTTACAGTGGGAGTGCCTTGGCCCAAGTAGCAGGCATGGGTTGGAGTACGGATGATAGAGAGACGGTGCTTCACCCGATTGTGGAGGATACTAATAGTCAGACTTTTTCCATCGCATCCCTTTTGTCTGGAAAGGTCTATAATTCTGAAACTACCGGAATTGCTGTAATGGGTACGGACAGCTCTAATGGAACATGGGAGTATTACAATACAGATACGGGTTATTGGTACAATATTGAGAAAGTAGATGGTGGAATGGCTTATATTCTGCTATCGAGCTCGGATCAAATTCGTTTTAAGCCAAATCCCAATTGGAATGGTAAAGCGAGTATTGACTATAAGCTGTGGGATACAACGCAAGGTTACAATTCATTCGATAAAAATATCGATACCTCTGGTACTTCTGCATTCAGTGCGGAGCAGGGTTCGACATCCATTAGTGTCACTCCGGTAAACGATGAGCCTTACCTAACGGAGGCAGATGGAGGGGAATATCTTAATTTAAACGGTAACGGAAAGTACGTTACGCTTCCATCCAGCATCAATTCGATTTACGCCGATTCCTTCACAGTCGAAGGATATCTAAAGGTAGACCAGTTTAATACTTGGATGAGATTTTTCGAATCCTCCAATGGTCCTGGAAGTGACAATATATTTGTAGGGTTTGACAATGGAAAGATGAACTTCTCTGCTTATAACGGTTCGAATGGGCCTGGTATCGGGGCAGTAAACAATATTACTACGACAGCAATTTTCCCGCAAAATCAATGGGTTCATGTCGCACTAGTATACAGTCAGTACGAGAAGAAAGCGTATATCTATTGGGACGGTGAACTTAAGGCTTCCGGATCTGCAGATTTAAGCTCGATCGGAGGCAGACTTCGGCATAATCACTGGCTAGGCAAAAGTGGTTGGGGTCAAGATGGATATTATTATGGCGGAATGAAAGATGTAAGCTTCTGGAGCAAGGCCAAGAGCAGGGAAGAAATCATTAGCGGCATGAATGCTAAATTGACCGGATGGGAGCCGGGTTTAGTTGCTCACTACAAGCTGGAACAAGGAAGTCCTCATGCCATCAGTACGCCTCCAGGAAAAGATGGAACAATAGTGAACGCAACACACAAGCAAGCGGAGGGTTTTGTTGGAGCGGTAACGACAGATCTGAATCGCTCTGTTACAAGAGCGTTTAAGGTAACGGATGTAGACGGTGATTCACTTACAGTCACAGTCTCATCGTCTAATCCATCCATTGTTCCGAATGAAAATGTGGTGATCGAAGGCACTGGAGAAGAAAGAACGATGATCATAACGCCATTGCCTGACCAATATGGAAGAACAACGCTCACGATAACTGTTAATGACGGAACGGTTCAAAGAAGTTATGATCTGAACGTTATTATAAACAATACGATTACAGTTACGAATGTCGTACTAAACAAGGACAGTCTTGACTTTATAGTAGGAGGAGACGCTGAGACGCTCGTGGCTTCTGTATCTCCGGAGAACGCTTCAAATAAAGATATCATGTGGACATCGGATAATCACAGTGTTGCTACTGTGGATTCTGACGGAGTTGTGACTCCGGTTGGTCCGGGGACAGCCGTCATTACGGTAACGACAGTGAACGGCTGGCATACAGATACAGCGACAGTCAATGTAGCGGACAAGCCAGGTACACCTGAGAATGTAACGGCCATTCCAGGTGATGGTGAAGCGACAGTTAACTTTACAGCACCTGCGGACAATGGAGGAAGTCCGATTACGAATTACACGGTAACTGCACAGCCAGGAGGTATTACGGCGAGTGGTACGGGCAGTCCGATTAAAGTAACGGGCTTGGACAACGGGACAGCCTACACCTTCACCGTAATAGCGACCAACCGTGCCGGAGACTCCTTATCTTCGATGTCATCTGCAAGTGTTACACCAATACCGCCTGCTCCAGGAGCACCAACCTTGCTTGAGCCTGTAGCTGGCAATGGCGAAGTGACCTTGACTTGGAACGGAGTAGACGAGGCAACGGGATATAAAGTGTTCATGAGTGAATCGCCGGATGCGATCCATAACGAAGTAGCTACAGTAACAGATTCAGTCTACAGTCATACCATTACAGGATTAACGAATGGTAAAGCCTATTATTTTGTACTGAAGGCAACGAATACGGGCAGTGATAGTGCTCCATCCTTACCGGTTACTGCAACACCGATGACGGTTCCTGGAGTAGCGACAAATATAACAGCCACATCAGGCAATCGTCAGGCGATCATTACCTTTACTCCTCCTGTGGATGATGGAGGTAGCCCGATTACGGGTTATGAGGTTACCGTCATGCCAGGAAACCATAAGGTGTATGGAACAACTAGCCCTATTACAGTGACAGGCTTGGATAACGGGACGAGCTACACCTTTACGGTGACAGCAATTAATGGCAAAGGAAGCAGTGAGCACTCGCTTGAATCGGAGCCAGTGACACCGTTAGTACCAGTTGCACCGCCAAGCGAAGACGAAACAAACATCCCAGCTCCGGCTCCAACTCCAGTACCGGCACCAGCACCACAAAAAGAAGCCGAGATCCTGGTGAACGGCAAGGCAGAGGATGTTGGAACGGTATCAACGAGTGAGCAAAATGGTCAAAGCGTAACCAAAGTAGCTTTAGATGATCAGAAACTAAATGATAAGCTTGCAGGTGAAGATTCAAGTTCAGTCTTATCCATTACCGCTAATAAGGAATCCGATGTACTGATCGGTGAACTAACCGGGCAAACGGTCAAAAATCTGGAGAAGATGGAGACTAAGCTCGAAATCAAGACAGCAAATGCAGCATATATTCTGCCTGCAGATGCAATCCGAGTTGATGAAATTTCGAAACAGTTTGGAGCCGTCGCACTTCAGGATATTCGAATTGAAGTGAAGGTTGCAGCGACCAATCGTGAAATGCTTAAGGTGATCGAAAGTGCAGCTGTAAACGGCAAATTCACTTTGATTACACCTGCTGTTGATTTTTCCGTAAGTGCCACTTATGGTAATCAGAACGTTGAAATTTCTGAATTTAATCAATTTGTTACTCGGATGATCGCTATTCCGGATGGAGTAGACGTAAGCAAGATCACGACGGGCGTCATCGTTGATGCAGATGGCTCGGTACGTCACGTACCAACCAAAGTCACACAGCTTAACAGTAAGTATTATGCGCTGATTAATAGTTTGACGAGTGGTCATTCCTATTCTGTAATTTGGAATCCTATCGAATTCAGTGATGTAGAAGGTCACTGGGCACAAGCTGCCGTAAATAATATGGGATCAAGAATGGTAGTGGATGGAGTAGGAAGCGGCCTGTTCAATCCTGATCAGAACATCACCCGAGCAGAATTTGCGGCAATTGTTGTTCGCGGACTAGGACTAGGGCGTGATAATCTACCATCATCCTTTACGGATGTAGCTATGTCAGACTGGTATAACAGTGCTGTAATAACAGCAGCGGAATTTGGACTTATACAAGGTTTTGGAGACGGCACCTTCCGTCCGAATGAACAAATTACTCGTGAGCAGGCGATGGTCATCATTGCGAAGGCAATGGAGCTGACAGAGCTGAATTCTACGCTGCCAGCGGATACTTCTTTGCTTGATACTTTCGTGGATGCACCAGACGCGTCAAAATGGGCAAGTATGAGCATTGCGAAAAGTGTACAAGCAGGCGTAATTAATGGCAGAAGTGAGACAAAGCTTGCTCCAAAAGCAAATATGACTAGAGCGGAAGTTGCAGCGATTGTAGAGCGGCTTCTGCAGAACTCTGAACTAATATAACGAGGTGGATGAACAAGAGTTTCTCTTGCTTGCAGGTAAGACCTGCTGCGGAGAAACTCTTTTTTTTAGTATAAAAGAATCAATTTCATAAATCCTTAAAAAGGTAGAATTGAAAGTATATATAGACAACCAATATCATTTTGATCTATATATACTCTTGATTGAAGCAGCTAATGGTATTATGAAATTGATTCAAAAAGAAAACTTTACACTATATTGCAGCGTCTATAATATAAATTAACTTGTGATTTAATTCTCATACTTCATATTACGAAGTTCGAAGAGGAGGCATTACCGTGTCTGATGATCATCAGACGATTTATATTGAAACGTTCATTCATACAGAGATGGAATCGATTTGGAGAGCCACACAAGACCCGGCAAAGCATGAGGAATGGGACCTGCGATTTTCCAAGATTGAGTACATTCCGAAACAGGATGAAGAGGAGAAGCAGCGTTTTCGCTACGTCACAAATATCGGATTCGGGCTTCGAATAGAAGGAGAGGGTGTAACTACGCCAGGGAAGCATCAGGACCAAGAACGTATGTCGACCCTGCAATTCTCCTCAGATCAGGCAATCTCGCTTATACAGTCTGGTGGAGGATATTGGCGGTATATACAAGAGGATCAGGGGATTCGCTTTGTAACCCGATACGATTACAAGACACGATTTTATTTCCTGGGAAAATGGTTTGATCGCATCATCTTCAGACCATTGATGGGCTGGGCGACAGCACTCAGCTTTGATGTTCTTAAGATTTGGCTTGAAAAAGGAATCCCTCCGAAAGTATCTTATCGGCAGCTGCTTATTCATGCGATCGTTACCTTTGGTCTGATGTTTACCTGGATTTATCATGGATTGGTCCCGAAGCTGCTCTCGCAGGATGCTCAAGAGCTTGCTCTGTTAAAGGGGATCATCGGTTCGGAGGCGAATGCGGTGCTCTTGCTGCAGGTGGCGGGGCTGCTGGAAATTGCTGTTGGGATCTTATGCCTCTTATTTCACAGGCGAAAGGCGCTCTACATAATCAACATTGCAGCCATGCTGCTTCTCGCTATCGGCGCAGCAATCTCAGATATAACCGTCTTCCTTGCGCCGTTTAATCCAGCCACTTTAAATATGGCGGTTTGTTTGCTTGCCTGGATCGGCGGTATGACACTCGCCCATCTTCCATCCGCAGGGCACTGCATCCGCAAGCAGCCATGAGAGAGGAGAACAACCAATGGATTCCATCTATCGGACAGCATTAGGAACTGATTTTGAGAAGCTCCATCCCCGAATTCAGAAGCGATTTGGGTTTAACAGCGCAAGCGGGATCGCTTCAATCGGGACAGGAGTCATGGATTCGGTATGGTACGGGCGAATGTATACTCTTCCTTTTCTATATATCGGCACCTGGCGGAATATTATGTTTCCTCAGAAGGGGACGAATGTGCCGTTTACGATTGAGAATTATGCTTATCTTGATCAATTCGGAAGAGAGACCGTGACTTGGATCCGGACCTACGATTTTGGCCAGCAGCGACGGAGATTTGATGCGACTATGGTATATAGCGGACAGCGTAATCGAATTGTAGATTACTTAGGCACGCATCAGCATCTGGCAGTGGACATTGACCTGACTGTCGATGCGGAAGGAGGCTTAAGACTGCGCTCTGGTGAGCAGCGTTTTTATGAAGGGATCATCGGATTTCGTTTTCCCATGCTGTTCTCTGGAATAGCAGATGTGAGGGAGTGGTACGATGATTCAATGGATAAATTTCGAATTGATGTGAAGGTTACAAATGATACCTGGGGTCCCTTATTCGGATACAGTGGAAGCTTCGATACTGCCTATATCCCAATCCACGAAGACCGCATTCCTTCCCATGTGAAGCCTGTTCGTGAGGAAAAGCGGGAATAGCGAATCTCCAAGCAAAGGATGCGTGTATTCACCGCATTCTTTTTTTTATGGAGAACCTAAACATACCGAATCGGTTAGTCATGTATACAAATGGTTGATCGGCTAGCAGAAACAATCCGAACTACACCGAATAGCGAAATTAGAGTGTTTATTCACAGATACAAAATAATGGAATTGCAGGAAAGCTCGCCTGGAGCCCATAGTGAAAATGGAGGATGAAACGAGAGGAGAAGGGTGATGGCACGAATCCTGTTTAACCATGTGTACAAAAGATATGGCAAAGATCAGCAGCCCGTCGTACAGGATTTTCATCTGGAAGTAGCGGACAGAGAATTCATCGTGTTTGTTGGACCATCGGGATGCGGCAAATCGACGACGCTTCGGATGCTTGCCGGGCTGGAGGAAATCTCAGAGGGCGAGATCTGGATCGATGACGAAATGGTGAATCAGCTGCCGCCAAAAGACAGAGACATCTCCATGGTGTTCCAGAACTATGCACTGTATCCGAACATGTCTGTATATGAGAATATCGCGTTTGGACTGAGGCTTCGCAAAATGCCAAAGCATGATATTGATTTGGCAGTGAAGAGGGCAGCGAGAATTCTCGAGATAGAATCGTATCTTGACCGCAAGCCGAAGGAGCTGTCCGGCGGGCAGCGCCAGCGTGTAGCCCTTGGCCGGTCAATCGTACGCAATCCGCAGGTGTTCCTCATGGATGAGCCGCTGTCCAATCTGGATGCCAAGCTCAGAGTTCATATGCGGACAGAAATTATCAAGCTTCATAAACAGCTCGGAGTGACAACCATATATGTAACCCATGATCAGACAGAAGCGATGACGATGGGCAGCCGAATTATTGTGCTGAAGGATGGCATTATACAGCAGGTGGATTCTCCGGAGCTGATATACAATGATCCGCAGAATATGTTCGTTGCAGGATTTATCGGTTCGCCACAGATGAATTTTATAGAAGGAAAAATTGTAGAAGCGGACAATCAGCTCGAATTTCAGACGCGAAGGCATCGTCTCGTAATTCCCGAGAGCACTGCTGTTCCCTTGAGGAAGCGAAACCGGGTCAATAAGTACGTGATCCTCGGCATCAGGCCGGAAAATATAAGTATAGAACCGATCATGTTCGAGACCTTTCCCCATGCTGTTTTCCAAGGTACCCATCAGTTCAGTGAACTCATGGGTGCCGATCGCTACTTATATGTCGATATTGGAACTGACAAGGATCTGATTGCCAGGGTGAACCCGAGAGAGCATGTGGAAGAGTTGACAGAGATACGGCTGGCGATGGATATGAACAAGGCATTATTTTTCGATAAAACGACGGGTGAAAGGTTCAGCTGATATACAGGAAAAGAGAGGTGCAATATGAAGCATATCCGCTATATTTCCCTTATTCTTCTGCTTGGAGTCATGCTGTTTGCGGGCACCTTTCCGTACGCAAGCTCTTCTGTCACTCGGCCTGCCTCCGCTGCTGCTACCGATGCCTTGCAAGGTTTGGAGGAAGAAGGAGAGACTCCTGTTAATCCCATAATTGAAAGCGCATTCGAACCCTATTATATGGACGTTTCTCGTACATGGGAGGAAGCAGGAGTTCCGTCTGCCCGTGAGTCCATTCTTGTACCCGGCACAAGACTCTCAGGTCAATCCGAAGGGGCTAGTGTATCTACAGGCTCTTACGCAGGCAAGGAGGATGTGCTGATCTGGAACAATAACCGGACAGAATGGATCGAGTATGACATTGAAGTTCCTGCCGAGGGAATGTATGAAATGGCACTGACTTATCACGCCTTGATTGATGAGGACGCTGTTTATCAGAGCTACCGGCCGACAACGATGGCCGTATCCTTTGACGGTGAATATGTGTTCAATGAGGCAAGGGCGATTGAATTTGCAAGAATATTCAGGGATGAGCTCCCTTTCAAGACGGATGAGAAGGGAAATCATATCAGACCAAGGCCGATTGAACAGAATCAGTGGATGAGACAGTCATTTCAGGATGCGGAGGGTACCAGTTCTCTGCCGCTGAAGTGGAAGCTGACCGAAGGCAAACACACGCTGCGTCTTCAATCCTTTGCGCCTATCGTTATCGATCAGATTGAGCTTGTCCCGCCGACAACCATACCTCCTTATGAGGAGTTCCGGATGACCCTGCCGGAGAAC
The DNA here is from genome assembly GCF_000732325.1 of Paenibacillus sp. TCA20. Lineage (GTDB taxonomy): Bacteria > Bacillota > Bacilli > Paenibacillales > Paenibacillaceae > Paenibacillus > Paenibacillus urinalis. The sequence continues at coordinate 25,455 of NZ_BBIW01000011.1, read as the reverse complement.
AATGGGAATACGAGCGGAAGTGAAGTCATCGTCATCGAGGCCGAGAATATGCAGGCCAAAAATGATGTAGCCATTCAAGTGATGACAGATCAGGACCCGCTTATGTCACCGGATGCCGACAATAAGCTGATTTTTAATGCGATTGGCGGAACACGCTGGCAGAATGGCGGCGGCGCAATAACCTGGAGCTTCACGATACCGGACAGTGGGCGATATAACCTCGGGATCAGAGCCTATCAAGGCTACCAATCGAGCAAAAAGGTGTATCGCAAGATCATGATTGACGGACAGGTGCCCTTCGAAGAGCTGCTGGCTTACCCGATCAATTATTCAACAAGCTGGCAGGGGGTGGTCATCGGTCCATCGGCGGAAGAGCCTTATGAAATATACCTTGAGAAAGGGGAGCATACCCTCACACTAGCTGCAACCTATGCTCCTTACAATCCGGTGCTTAATGAACAGGAACAAGTACTCGCATTGATAAGGGACTTGTCTGAAAATATCAACACGATTACCGGAGGAGTAGAAGATACAGCTCGAACGTGGAGGATCAAAGAGAATTTTCCGGAGCTCATTACAAGGACAGAGGAGATTAAACAGAAGCTGGAGCGCATGGCGGCCATGCTGCTTGAAGTGAATGGCGAAGCCGATGCAAATTCACAATCCTTGTCTACAGCAATAACCGATATAGAGGATATTCTTCGTTATCCAAATGACATACCATACAAGCTGGAGGATCTCAGCCTCATATCTTCCCGGGTTGCCTCCATCACAGCGAGCCTTACGGCTGCACCTATGGCACTCGACAAGTTATATATTGCTCCGGCAGGCACAGCGTTTCCGAGAATGGAAGCGAATTGGGGAGAGAAGACATTAAGAAATACCTCTTCATTCTTTCATTCCTTTAGTTCAGACAACAGGCTGTCGTCCAGTGAGGACGAGGTGCTGAATATATGGGTCAACTATGGTCGTGACTATGTCAATCTGATACAGGAGATGGCGGATCAATATTTTACACCGGAGACAGGCATTGAAGTTCAAGTGGATCTTCTTCCAGATGAAAATCTACTGGTAATGGCGAATGCGGCCGGTAAATCTCCGGATATTGCGCTGGGAATGACGGAAGGTAGGCCGATTGAATTGGCCATTCGCGGGGCAGTAGAGGATTTGTCGGATTATCCGGGGTTTGATGACTTATTCGAGCAGTATTCACCGGGCTCTACACTGCCCTACTATTTTGCTGACGGTTATTATGCACTCCCGGAAACTCAGCGGTTTCAGGTGCTCTATTATCGCAAGGATATTCTACAGAAGCTGGGGCTTGGCGTGCCCGATACATGGGAGGATGTCATCGAGATGCTGCCAACCTTGCAGCAGAACGGATATAACTTTCACATTCCGTATAACGATTATATGACCTTCCTATATCAGTATGGTGCTGAGTTTTATACGGCAGATGGAATGAAGACAGCGCTTGATTCACCGGAGGCGTTTACCGGCTTCAAGCTCATGACCGACCTGTTTACCGTGTACGGGATTGAGCAGCAAGTCCCAAGCTTCTACCAGCATTTCCGTGATGGAGATATGCCGATCGGGATCGCCGATTTCAACTTTTATTTGCAGATGCGTGTAGCGGCACCGGAGCTGGATGGCTGGTGGGGAATGGCGCCGCTGCCGGGAACAGTGAGTGAGCGTGGAGAAGTAGAGCGCTGGACAGGTGGAAATCAGACCGCGGCAGCGATCTTCTCAAACAGCGATCTTAAAGAGGAAGCCTGGCAGTTTCTACAGTGGTGGCTGTCGAGTGAGACGCAGCAGCGATTCGGGAATGATCTGGAAGGATTCTATGGAGTCGCGTTCCGCTGGAATACGGCGAATCTTGAAGCCTTTACAGGACTGCCATGGAACGAGGAAGAGCTTGCCGTCATGCTGGAGCAGTGGCGTTGGTACAAGGATATGGCGAACATACCAGGCTCTTATTTTATCCCGCGTGAAGTCATGAATGCTTGGAACCGAACCGTGCTGAGCGGACAAAATTACCGTGATGCGCTGGAAGAGGGCATTCTTGGCATGGATCGTGAGATTTGGCGTAAAGCACGGGAGTTTGATTTTATCGATGATCAAGGCAGCATAGTCGATACTTACGATCCACCGCAGGTGACAGAGCCTTGGAAGGGAGTGGATAGGTATGTCAACCCATGAGGCAGAGCTATCTAAGTCAGTAACACCGCCAGCGAAACAGCAAAAGACCAGCAGCAATCGTATTGCAGGGCTGTTTAGGGAGATATGGAAATACCGGCTTTCTTACCTGTTTATCTCTCCCTTCGTCATCGCTTTTATGCTCTTTATTCTGCTGCCTGTGCTGGCTGCGTTTGGGCTTAGCTTCACGGATTTCAACACCATCCAATTCCCGAAGTTTATCGGCTGGGATAACTATGAATATATTTTTTCACAGGATACCTTATTTCTGAAGCACGCAATTCCGAATACGATCAAATTTGCGGTGCTGGTCGGTCCAGGCGGCTTGATTCTATCCTTTATTCTCGCCTGGCTGATTGCTCAGATTCCAGACAAAATTCGACTGTGGTTCGTGCTGGCGATCTATGCTCCCTCGTTAACCGGAGGCGTGGTAATGCAGATCATATGGCAGCCGCTGCTGTCCGGAGATCGCATCGGCTACTTGAACAGCTTCTTACTTCGACTTGGCATCATTGATGAACCGCAGCTATGGGTGCTTGATCCGGCCTACTTGATGAATTCCATGATTATCGTCACCTTGTGGTCCAGTATGGGCGTAGGCTTCCTTGCGATGCTGGCCGGTATTCTGAACGTTGATGAGACGCTCTATGAGGCCGGGCGGCTTGACGGAATCAAGAGCAGATTGCAGGAAATCTGGTATATTACGATTCCTTACATGCGGCCGCAAATGCTGTTTGCTTCCGTTATGGCCATTGTATCTGCGTTCAAGGCAGGGGCCATTGGTGAACAGCTGTCCCAGACCAAGCCGACGCCTGAATATGCAGGGCATACCCTCGTCAATCACATTGATGATTATGGGCTGGTCCGGTTTGAGATGGGCTACGCAGCAGCCTTGTCCGTTGTTCTGCTCATTACAATCTGTATATTCAACAGGCTCAGCTGGAGATTGTTTGGTACGAAGGGGGAATGAATATGGACCATGCCGCAAAGGATGGATCGAAGAAGTCAGCTAAACGGCCTGCCATGAACCGCAAATCCTGGCTTCGGCGTATGGACAGGACGCAGCTGATCTTGACGCTTCTGCTCGGTATATTCGCTGTGTTGATGCTGGTACCGATCATTTACATCATAAACCATGCGCTGAAGCCGTACTCGGAGCTGTTTATTTTCCCTCCGAATATTTTTGTCCGGCAGCCGACCTTGAGTAACTTTACCGAGCTGTTCGTGATGACCCGGGATGCCGTTATTCCTGCTTCTCGATATTTGTTTAACAGCATCGTTGTGGGTGTCATCGGAACAGGCAGCGTCGTTATTGTAAGCGCTCTCTGCGCTTATCCGCTCTCGAAGCACAAATTTCCGGGCCACAAGCTGTTGTTCTCGATTATCGTTGTGTCCCTGATGTTTGTGCAGGAGGCCATTAATATTCCCAGATATGTGGTTGTCGCAAATCTCGGTATTATGAACACGTATTGGGCACACATCCTGCCTCATATTGCGAGCACTGTAGGTGTATTTCTGATGAAGCAGTTTATGGATCAGGTTCCGAATGAGCTGATTGAAGCAGGTAAAATGGACGGTGCCAGAGAGTTCACCATCTTCGCGAGAATTATTATTCCGATTACGCTACCAGCCTGTGCCACCGTCGCCATCCTCTCCTTCCAGTCCATCTGGAGCGATGTATCTACATCAACACTATTTATGCAGGACGATGCGATGAAGACATTTCCGTTCTTTCTGTCGACGCTTACCCAGAACCTTGCCAACTCGGTTGCCAGACAGACGGCAGCGGCAGCAGCTGCACTCATCATGTTCTTGCCTACACTGATTATGTTTCTATTCTTCCAGCGCAAGGTGATTGCCACGATGTCGCACTCCGGCATCAAGTAGCGAAGGAAAGGAGGATCGGTATGAAGTTTAACTGTGGATTACGTGTATGGCTGTCTGTCCTTACTGTGGCACTGATTCTGGCTGCGGTGCAGGTTCCATATACAGCATGGGCCGATGTAACCTACGGCACGTTTACAAAAGACAGCTATGGACATCAGATGGATACCCAGCCGGCATACACCCCTTTCAGAATGATAGGCAAGGATCTCGCGGCACCCGATCCAGACCATCCGGGACAATACGTGGCTTCACCGATGCAGAAGCCTTCGGATGTTTATATCAGTGCGTCTGATGAAATTTATGTGGCAGATACGGGTAACAATCGGATTGTGAAATTTGATAAAGACGGAAATTTTCAAAGGTATTATGAGCTGGCAGAGGATCCGCTGAATGCGCCTCAAGGTGTATTTGTAGATGATCAGGGGGATCTTCTCATCGCGGATACGGGAAATAAGCGCGTGGTTCGATTGTCATCTTCAGGCCAGCTGCTGAAAGAATACAAGCGTCCTGAGTCCGGCAATGTACCGGAGGAGCTGAAATTTGATCCTATCAAGGTGGCAGCAGACAAGCGAGGATACATGTATATTGTCACGATGGGCGGATATTACGGGCTGGTGCAGCTTAACCCGGATGGGGAATTTCAAAGATTTTATGGAGCCAATTCAGCCCCCTTTTCTTTCATAGATTCCTTAAAAAGAGCTCTTTACACACGGGAAATGTATGAAAATGAAACGAGCAAAATTCCTCCAGCTGTGAACAATCTTGCAATCGATGACGGAGGATTCATCTATACCGTAACGAACGGTGCTGCGGTTGAAGCCGAGCAGATTAAGAAGCTGAATTTTCAGGGTGAGAATATTCTTGCTCAGTACAATAAATTCGGGACAGCGAAGCAGAGCTTCGGGGAGTATAACTGGTATGACATACGTTATGTTGACGGAATTACGACCCCTCCCCAGCTTGTCGATGTCGCAGTCGATCCGGAGGGGAATTTTACAGTCGTTGATTCCTATTACACCTATTTGAGCCAGTATGATGCGAACGGGAATCTGCTCTTTTACTTCGGCGGACCTTCATCCGCTGCTTCATCCCAGCTTGGTTTAATTAAGACACCTGTGGCGATTGATATGAATTCCAAAGGTGAAATATATGTGCTCGACAGTCAGGAAAGCATGCTGCAAGCCTATCGTCTGTCGGAGTTCGGGGCAATGGTGCATGAAGCAAACCGCTTAACCCAGGAGGGCAGATATCTGGATAGTGAAGAGCCCTGGAAGGAAGTCCTGCGTTTGAATGAACAATATTTGCCGGCCATTCTAGGTCTGGCTCAGGTCGCATACAAGAAGGGGGACTACGAGGAGGCCGCGAGGCTGTTCAAAGCTGCGGGGAACGACACAGGGTATTCAGAGTCCTTCTGGCAGATACGGCTGCAGTGGTTCCAGGCCCGATTCTCCTTCTTTGCTACCCTGCTCGTCGTTGCAGCGGTTCTCATATTCTTTGTCAATCGACTGGCTAGAGGAAGAACACCACGGATGATCGAAGGCTTCTCAGACCGAATGGATAACAGGTATGTGTTGTTCTCACAAATAAAACAGGCTTTTGTCATTCTAAGACATCCCATCGACGGGTTTACGGCTTTGAGGTTTGAGAATAAAGGCGGGTATGTAAGTGCGTGTATTCTGCTGGTACTGACGGGCGGTGCGCTCCTATTGTCTGAACAGATGACGAGCTTTGCGTTTAATCCGGTTCCGCCCTCTTCGATTACAGTAACTTCGGTACTGCTCCCGTTCCTGGGGCTGTGGTGCGGCTGGGTAGTAAGTAATTATCTGATCAGCTCCATTTACAGGGGAGAAGGGCGCTTCAAGGATGTGTTTGTCGGCAGTGCCTATGCACTAACTCCATTTATTCTCATTGGTGTACCGCTGGCTGCCTTATCCAATGTCATGACACACGCAGAAGGTGCAATTTACGATTATCTTCGGCTCGGAATGTACATCTGGCTCGTATTTCTGTTCATTTGGATGGTACAGTCCTTACACAATTACACCGTAGGGGAAACCTTACTGAATATAATAATGAGCCTATTTGCGCTCATCGTACTCGCAGTCTTGATCTTTCTTGTCATTGGTCTTACGAACGAGCTGCTCATATTTATCCACGAAGTCTATCAGGAGGTGCTGTTAAGATGAGGCTAGCCAAATACAGAAAAGCCGTGCTCTTCATTCTTCTCGCCTTCGTTATCATCTTGGGAGCCAGCAGGCTCGAAGTGAAATTCAGAGGAGATCGCATGGTCCCGGCAGCTCAGCAAGGGGCGTCTGGAGGAGCGGAGCAGCAAGAGGCTTCACTCCCGGTAGAGGCTGACTTTAGAGCAGCAGCCGAAACCGAGTCACTGATTCTGAAGCTGGATGAGACGACAGGACACTTCATCGTTCTGGATAAACGCAGCGGCAGCATTTGGAGATCTTATCCGGATCCGCAAGACTTTGAGAATGAGACGATCGGTGGGATCTGGAAGACACATCTGGTCTCGCCTCTTATGTTCCAGTACACCGATTTCACCGTGTATAATACGCAGCCTCGCGAGAGTAATTTCAGGACCTTAGGCGGCACGATCGAAGATATCAAGGAGATCGACGGTGGCATTCAGTGGACTTATGATATGCCCGCGCTGGAATTGAGCGTGCCTGTGCAAATTCGGATACAGGATGATTACGTGGAGACCAAGATTGTGGATCAAGGCTTGAAGGAAGGCAAGTATAGCTTAATCTGGCTGAGGCTGTTCCCATTCATGGCTGCTGAGCACTCCACCGATCGGGAAGGTTATCTGTTCGTTCCGGATGGATCGGGCACCCTGATCGCTTATGATGATCACAGACTGAATACCAATCTCGGCTATCAGGAAAGTGTGTACGGCAAAGATCCTTCCTTTATGAGCCGGCTTGGCTTCAGTTCCCGATATCCAGCCCAGATGCCCGTATTCGGGATTCATTCGGAAGGCAAGGGACTGCTTGCAGTAATTGAAGATGGAGCCGAGTACAGCGATATTTTTGCCGCACCTTCCGGCATGCTGAGCAGCTACAACTGGATTACGGCGCAGCAGACCTATCGAGCCACGTTTGAGCAGATTACGAACCGGAGTAAAGGAACGAGCTTTACGACCTACAACAAGGATGAGCGTTTCGGCACGGATCGGACTGTACGCTATTATTTCTTGAACAATGGCAGGTCTGACTATGTAGGTATGGCAGAGCGATACCGAAAGTACTTGATGGAAGAGAAAGGGCTTCAGAAACAGAGTGAATCCTCATCCGCTGATATCCCGCTTCATCTTACAATTCTTGGCGGCGATTCGGAAGATGGGATGCTCGGCAGCCGATATATCCAGGCGACGACGACAGAACAGGCTGCACATATTCTGTCTGATCTCCGGAAGCGGGGAATGGGTCCGATGTCCGTCACTTATTTGGGCTGGCAGAAAGGCGGTTATGCACAGTATGGCGGATATTTGGGCGTCGAACAGGCACTGGGCGGAGAGCAGGGGATGAAGGATTTTATCCAGCACGCCCACTCGCTGGATATCCCGGTCATGCTGGGAGTCAATTATGAGTTCAATAATACCGGCAACGGAGGATTTCGTGAGCAGTATCATGCGGTTAGAAATATGGCAGGGACGATGCAGGAAGCCCGAATCCGCGGTGATGAGGTCTATTTGGCCAGCAGCCTTTTTATTCAGAAGGTTCTTCATAAGGAGCTGAGCTCCTATGCTGAGCTTGAGGCAGATGGGCTGTCTCTTCTCGTCACAGGCAGTCGACTAGACAGTGACTACAACACGAGGATGGGAGCCTCCCGTACGGAAGCCATTTCTATACAGCAGCAGCTCCTTCAGCAAGTGAAGGACACACTGGGGAACGTATGGATTGAAAGTCCGAATTTCTATATGCTGAGCGGTGCCGATCACGTCAATGCTCTCCCGGATGATTACTCCTATGATCTGTTCTCCCAAGAGGCCGTTCCTTTTGCACAAATTGCGCTGCATGGACTGATTACCTACACATCTGGATATGAGAATGACAGGCAGCAATATAAGCATGATTTTTTGCGGGATATTGAATACGGTGCGCTTCCTTCATTTCTATTCACAGCAGTGCCGGCCGAAAGATTAAGTGAAGCTCACGGTCTCCAGCTCAAGAGCTCCCATTATGCAAGCTGGGCGGATTCCGCCGCTTCGGAGTATAGGAGGTATAATGACGCGCTCTCAGGTGTTCAGCACCAGTTTATTGTCCAGCATCGCGAGCTGGCTGAAGGTGTAAAGGCAACCACCTATGAAGATGGAACGATGATCATCGTCAATTATACGGAATCGGCATTTGTATATAACGGTGAGAAGGTTGCCGGGCAGGATTTCAAGGTATTGAAGGGGGATGGAGTGTAGATGAAACGCAAGAAGCGGCGTCTTAGTGCACGAGCGCATCGAAAGCTGTGGGGCTCCATCTTCATATCCAACTGGGTCTTCGGTTTCTTGATCTTTATGGCATTTCCGCTTGTGTATTCGCTGTACATGAGTTTTCATCACTTGGAAATTCTAGCGAGCGGGCTCAAGGTGGAGTACAGAGGACTTGCACATTACAAGACGATATTGTTCGAGAACGGCAGATATTTGTACGAGGGGCTGATTCCATTTTTGCGGGAAGCACTGCTCATGATTCCGGTTATTGTCATCTTCGCCCTGCTGATTGCGATCATGCTTAATCAGAAATTTGCGGGGCGCACCGCGTTTCGCGTAATCTTCTTTCTTCCTGTCATCTTTACGACCGGGCAGGTCATTGAAGAATTCATGGCACAGGGCGAGGGAGATATTGAATTCTTATCCAGATACAATATTTCTTCCTTCGTGACGGAGCTGCTCCCGGGCAGCTGGGCTGCACCGATCATTTCGGTGCTGGGATCCTTTGTACTTGTGCTGTGGTATTCCGGCGTTCAAATCTTGATCTTTCTTGCGGGGAGACAAACGATCTCGCACTCGATCTATGAGGCAGCCCGGATGGATGGAGCAACCCCTTGGGAGACGTTCTGGAAAATAACGCTGCCAGAGATGGTCCCGTTCATCCTGCTAAATACCATTTACACGGTGGTCGATTTATTTACTTTTCCGACGAATCCTGTGATCGACATGGTCAATACGGCAGATTATGGTCTGTCGAGTGCTCTTGCCTGGATTTATTTCTGCATCATTCTCGTTTTTTTGGGTATCATTTTCTTTCTCTTCTCGAGAATTTCACGCAGGACCCATGCTTACCGCTAAAGGAGGTTTACCATGGCTAAACCGGTTTTTGCCAAGAACCGAACGAAGAGCCTGCCGCTGATTACCCGCCGCTTCGTGAAGACCAAGCTTATTGGACTTGAGGCGGACAAAGGACTTATTTTCAAGTGCTTCCTGTATGTCATCCTCATTGATACGGCTTATATCTATCTGAATCCGATTATCTATATGATCACGAGCATGATTAAGGATGCTGTGGATTTAGTGGATCCAGCCGTGACCTGGGTGCCTCGGGTGCTTTATTTCGGGATGCTTCAGGATGCATGGGAGATGCTGCAGTATCCCAAAGCACTCACCATCAGTTTATCGCTCTCTACGGGCATTGCCGTATTCCAGACCATCTCCTGCGCAATTGCAGGTTATGCGTTTGCCAGGCTAGATATCCCTTTGAAGAACTTTTGGTTCTTCTGTTTGCTGCTCACCTTCATTGTACCGCCGCAGCTGACTGTACTGCCGAAGCTAATTGCAGCTTCACAGCTGGGGCTGCTTGAGTCTTATGTTCCGCTCGTGCTGCCGGCGTTATTTGGGCAAGGAGTCAAGGGGGCGCTGTTCGTCATTATTTATAGGCAGTTCTTCGCCAAACAGCCGAAGGAGCTGGAAGAGGCGGCGATGATGGATGGAGCCAATCCTTTAAAAGTGTTCTTCCGAGTGATGCTGCCGCTGGCAAGGCCTGCCATTGTCGTCGTTTTTCTGTTCTCCTTTGTTTGGAACTGGAATGATTTTTACACACCGAGCATTTTCCTGCACGGTATGGAGGATCAGCCTCTATCTGTCGGTGTAGCGAGCATAACGAATGAGATTAACATGCGAGCCGAGGAGATCGGGCCGTCCATCTATGATGAGCCGATGAAGATGGCCGCTTCGTTCCTGATGATTATGCCTCCGCTCATTCTGTATATTTTTGCACAAAGATGGTTTGTAGAAGGAGTTGACCGCACAGGTCTCGTAGAGTAAGAAGAATGAGGCTCACCATTTCAATTGGGGAAGGGGATACGATATACCGTGATTAAGAATCTGGAGAGTATAAAGGGATTGCAAACGATCCAAGGCTTAAGATCGCAATTTCTGCAACCCGATGGAGTATTCACCCCCATGCCTTTCTGGTTCTGGAACGGAAGGCTGGAGCGGGAGGAGCTGCTCCGGCAGCTCCGAGATTTTCGTGATAAAGGAGTCGAAGGCTTTGTTCTTCACCCGCGTATCGGTATACCAGATACCCTTGGTTATTTATCCGATGAATTCATGACGCTCGTCGAAGCTGTGGTAGATGAAGCAGCGAGTATGAATATGCGTGTCATCCTGTATGATGAAGGAATGTATCCATCAGGCAGTGCCAATGGTGAGATTGTACGTCGTAATCCGGAATTCGCAAGCCGCGGGCTTATTATGATAGAACAGCCAATGAAGAATACACCCGAATGGAGCATCCCGCTGGAGGAAGGCGACCGTATTGTATCGGTGCAGGCGATTCGCCGGACAGGGAATGATCTGGAAGGAATTGAAGCCAGTAAGACACAGATCATTGAAATGGCAGAGGATTTTGGCAGCACCGTGAGCTATACTCCGCCCGATGCAGGGGAATGGTCATATGTCGCTTTTATCGACCGATTAAGCTTAGGGACGATTCGCGGTATCCATTACGGGCAGGACGATGGAGAGCCGGGGGCACCCCGTGCAGCCGATCTGCTGAATCCGGAAGCTGTGCGAATGTTCATTGAGCTTACGCATGAACGGTATTACGGGCGGATCGGCCGCCATTTTGGCAGCAGCATCATTGCCATGTTCACGGATGAACCGGATTTGCTCGGGAGAAAGCATCGTAAAGGCATGCTGCCCTGGACGGCAGGATTCCTGGAGGAGTTCATCCGCAGCGGGAATCGGGAGGAGGAGCTTATTCTCCTATGGCTTGAGAGCGGTGACTATACAGCTGACATTCGGAGACGCTACCGCAAGGCGGTAAGACACAGAATGGAGCAGAGCTTCTATAAGCCGCTTCATGATTGGTGTGAGGCGCATGGCATTGCGCTGACGGGGCACCCTGCGGCGAGTGATGATATGGGGCTGTTACGCTATTTTCACATTCCCGGTCAAGATATCGTTTGGCGCTGGCTTGCTCCAGAAGGAGATCTCGGTATAACCGGCAAGCACAGCACGATGGGGAAATGCTCGGCCGATTCGGCACGGCACCGGAACAAATTAAGGAATTTAAACGAGTGCTTTGGTGTATGCGGCAAGGGTAACAGCTGGGCTCTAACAGCAGATGATATGAAATGGTATTTGGACTGGCTCTTTGTCCGGGGCGTGAATCTGATATGTCCACATGCTTTCTATTACTCGATCGAAGGAGAGCGGCTTCATGAGCGAGCTCCCGATGCAGGGCCGAACAACATCTGGTGGCCGGAGTATAGCCGTTTCTCGCAGTATATCAAACGGATGAGCTGGGTTATGACGGGGAGCATCAATCAGCCGGAGCTGTGCGTTCTGTGCCGTGCGGATCACTTGTCCTGGGAGCTGGCTAGACCGCTGTATGAAGGTCAAATAGAGTTCAATTATTTGGAGGAGGAGCTGCTACAGGAAGAAGCTGTTCTTAAGGACGGAATGATGAGCATAGCAAATCAGCGCTACCGTATTGTTCTGCTGGAGGATGTAGAGCAGTTTGAACCGAACACAAGGGAGAAGCTTAAGGAATTTGTCCGGCATGGAGGAATCGTTGTGGAGCACAATCGAGGAACTGCACTGCCTGCCAGCGATGCCGAACCGGGCTGGGAGGTTCTTCACCCCCTTGAATCCGTTGCAGATCGAGTGGAGCAATTGCTCTCCCACCGAGCTGAGTTCAAGCCCGTAAGCCCTGGCCTAAGAATCAGTCATGTCATAAAGGACCATATTCATCTGTATGTGCTTGTGAACGAAGGCGAAACAGCAATCCAAGGTTCTGTATTCATTAACGGTGAAGGTAAACCTGAGTTGTGGGATGCCTGGAGCGGTACCATCACTCCTGTGCAGGCTGAAGCGAGAGATGGCGGAATGGATATCGCCCTAACCATAGATCGCAGACAATGCCTGGTACTCGCGCTGGACCCAGATGCCTCATCAATTATTGACCCTGTTAGCACCAAGCAAGAGACTGTTGCTCAGGACTTGAGTGAGGGCTGGCAAGTCGATGGAGCAGAAGGAGCAAACTCGCTGACCTCATGGACAGAATGGGAAGGAAGAGAGCATTTCTCAGGTACGGTGACGTATACTAGAGAGCTTGAATGGAAGCCATCGGCTTCCTATACAGATGTCATTCTGGATCTAGGGGAAGTCCACGAAATGGCAAAGGTGTTCCTGAACGGGCAGCTTATAGATACGAAGCTGTGGTCTCCGTACCGCTGTTCATTATCCGATTATTTGTTGACAGGCAAAAATGTGCTGCAGGTCGAGGTAACAAATACACTGGCAAATCGTTATGATCAGGTATCATTACCTTCTGGAATGCTCGGTCCAATAACGTTGACTATCTGTTTGGAAGTTTAGAATCCATATCGAAAATATCCTTGCTGGAAAATGAGGGGTTACATATCGGCCTTGACCTTATGGGTTAAGGTTTTTTATCTTCTTGTGCTGAAAAGTATGCTTCCAGGCAGGGCTTCATTGGGCATATGAAATAGGTTGCCTTTTACTGCATATCTATGTAAATTAATAATGTATTCGCTTTAATTTCCAAATTAAGGGGGAGGGGAATGATAAAATATCCGAGCTCCAAAGGAAAGTATTATCGTAAAACGCTGCTTGTCATTCTGTTCGCTGCAAGTATTCCCGGTCTCCTCGCGAGTCTCGGTATTTACGGGTTTGCGGTAGGGGCTATCAAGAACGACATGACAGAGCTGCACCGCAAGCAAATGGAGGAGCGGGCAGCCAGCATGGATGATCTGCTGGGATATTTGGAGCAGAGCGTAGCTAATTGGACCTTGGAATCAAGCTTTGGCGAAGATCTCAAGAAGGTGGATTTTTCTCTTCCCGCAAACAGTAATGAGCTGCGGAATATAAGTCAGGTGCTTCATATCATCCACGGATCACATCCTTTAATTTCGCAAGTTCAATTATATATTCAGCAAGAGAATGAGCCCTATTTGTTTAATCCACAGCTTACATACCTGCATGAGCCTAAACTGCAGCAAGAATATGAGAACTTATTAGCCCGCCCTGAGCGATTTGTGTGGAGCACACAGCCTACCATATTTCGGGGGGCATCTCAGGAGGGGCCTGCCAAGAAGGAGCCGGTCATTATGCTGTCGCACAAAATAAGTGGGACAGACGGTGCATCATTTGGCGTGCTCATGGTGTCACTTGTACCAGAGAAGCTGCTTGATCAACTGATGGCACTGACTCCATACAATGAGGGCAGCGTATTTCTGCTGGATGAGAATATGAAGCCGATGGTGTCCAGCAATGAGGGAGTTGAGGCAGAGGTATTCGAACGCAGTCTGCGAGAGGATATTTTAAAGACAGGACAGCCGAGTGGGAGCAGTATAAAGGAGTGGAGAGGCGTCACCTATTCAGTGTCCTATAATACGTTTGATCGTCTAGGGGAGCAGTGGACCTATGTTGCTGCAGCGCCAATGTCAGTGATTACATCTTCAGTGGAGCTCATTTCCACCATTATTTTTACAATCAGCCTGCTGATGCTGCTCACAGCTCTGTTTCTCTCCTGGATTGCTTCACGCCATATATACTCTCCTGTCGAACAATTTGTCACACTGCTCAGAGGTAATAAGCAGCTTGAGCACCATGCTTATGATATGGATGAATTCAAGCTGTTTGAGCAGGAATGGCAGGAAATTTCGCTCGAGAGCAAAGCACTTCAGCTTCGACTGGAGGAGGAGCTGCCCAGAATCAAGGAGAGCTTCTTGCTTCAGCTCGTACAAGGGCATTTGCAAGCCTATTCCGAGAAGGATATTCGGGAGCGGATGAAGCATTACGGATGGATTGTGTCTGACCGCAAATTCACATTCATTATCGTGCAGCTGACCGGTCAGTCAGGCATCCATTCTCGATTTGATATCGGTGACGAAGGGCTGGCTGCCTTTGCTGCAGCAAACATTATCGAAGATACTGCTAGGAATCAATTATCTCAGTATAGCATTCTAAGCTTTCATAACCTGATGATCGGTGTACTCGTTATTCAGCCTGTGGAGGAGGTTCAGCAAAATGACCTTCAAACCTTTGCCGAAGCGCTGACAGCTGCAGTGAGTGGAACTCTTAGACTTGCAGTTACTGTGACGATCAGTCAACCGACAACGCTTGTGCGATCACTTCCGAATCTATTCATTGAGGTGAATCAGGCCGCTTCTTTACGGCTGTTCAGAGATGAGAATCAGATTATTGACATGAACCAGGAATATGTTCATTGGGATGAACATACCGAATCAGGGAAGAGCACCAATTATCCATTTGCACTGGACCGTGAAATGACCGAGGCGATGCGTATGGGTGAGCAAGAGAAGATGGAGCTCTTGGTTGATGAGTTTCTGGGAGAAGTATCGGCAGGACATGAGAAGGAATATTGGGTACAGCAATGTGTTCTTCAGCTCTATGGCAGCATGCAGTACATCATCCTGCAGACAGGAATCCAGCCTCACCAATTGTTCAAAGGAAAGAACATGTATGAGCAGCTGTCCATGATTCGGGAGCCCCGCATGCTCTCGCAGTTGTTGAAGGAGTCCGTCATTCATCCGTATATGGAGCACCTCAAGAAACGAACCAATATTCAGATGAAACGCATGGTCGAAGAGACGATCCGATATGTTCATCTGCATTATATGCATGATTTATCACTGGACAGCTGTGCCCATAACGTGGGAACCACGCCCTACACCCTAAGCCGTTTGTTTAAGCAGGTCACTGGCGTCAATTTTGTTGATTATTTAACCGATTATCGCGTTGTCCAGGCTAAAGAGCTGCTGCGAACAACAGATTTAAAAATTAATGAAATCGCAGAGGGTGTCGGCTATAAACACAGCTACTTCAATCGCATCTTCAAGAAATATGAAGGGATGACACCAAGTGAATACCGGGATGAGTGGAGAGCAGGCTGAGCCCGCTGAACCCGCTAGAACTCACGAAACGGCCGATCGCCTTCAAATAATTTCTTGAATTCCTTGGGTGCCATTCGAGTGACTTGTTTGAATTTACGATTGAAATGCGACACACTCGCGAAGCCGACCTGCTCTGATATATATATAATTTTGTGATTGGACTCGCGCAGCAGCTTCTCGGCTTCACGAATGCGGAGTGTATTGATGTATTCCTTGAATGTGAATCCCGTTGTTCGCTTAAACAGCCGGCTCAAATAAAATGTGCTGATGTGAAATTGCCCTGCAAGCTGCTCAAGTCCCAGCTCCTCACGAAAATGCTTGTTGCAATACGCTATAATTTCGGCCATCCTTGCGTTCATGGAATCCTCCGGAACAGCGGGCTGGTCTGTTTGTGTTTTTCGAGTGGAGAAGAGCAGGAACTGAACGAGTAGAGATTCTAAATACAGTTCTTGACCGAAGGAGTCCTGCTGATTAAATTCGTGATGCATTTGAAACATCAGCCGTTCAATATAGCTCTGGTCCCTGATACTGAATTGGACCTTGCGGTTATCCCGGTCGAACGGGGACAGCAGAATTTCCAGCTGATCATTAGAGAAGCGGCGTAAGAACCGGCTGCTGAAATAGAGCACCAGTCGTTCATGATCTGGTGACTGATGATCAGAATCAACGGTTTTATGAATTTCATTTTTGCCTATGAATAGAAGACTTCCTTTATCAATTGAATAACGTTTGTTCTCAATGTAATAGTAGCGATGCCCCGACAGAAGATAATACACTTCGTAATAGTCATGATAATGATATTTTGGCATCATATAGCTTCCTTTGCGCTTGGCCGGATAAATAGCGAAATCCTTCACGTATCTCACCTCCAGATGTAAGCATTTTGAAGATGGTTATAGTATAGCGCTCCTTGTTCGAGATAGATAGAAATAAATCCATAAAATAAGAGCAAAAAAGATCAAGGTGATGAAACTTAAGGCAAGAAAAGGTTAGAACGGTACCTCGAGCCATGGTAAAACTGAGATAAGATCAAGAACGAATTGAAAGAACAGTGAACTGATGGATGAAGCTCCACACACGAATGGTCTGAATCGCAAAATGTAAACGCATTCTTCAATGCGAACTACCTTAGGAAGGAGACCTTGTACGTGATGACGGCAGAGATGAAGAACGGTAATAGAAGCAGTAAAAGCATGCTGGTCACGAGATATCCTTCTTCGTGGTGGAAGAGCAAATGGAGGGAAGCCCTGCCTTCCGGAAACGGGGTCATCGGGGCATCCGTGTATGGAGGTGTGCAGGATGAAACGATCCTGATCAACCACCTCGGTCTATGGCACGGCGGACAGATCGGCCTTCTTCCCGACGTCAGTCATACGCTTAAGGATACACGAGGACTGATGGATGAGGGACGGTTCCAAGAGGCCAGCTGGGTTCTTACCCGCGCGCTTAAGGAAAAAGGGTATAACAGTACACTGTCTGCTCCTCTTCCGCTTGCGGATCTAAGACTTTCCATGACAGGTCAGGAGGCATTTCGGCATTATCGGCGCAGCTTGAATATGGAGACGGGAGAAGTAGCCGTATCCTGGCTGGATGGGGAGGTGGCATATGATAGGAGCTTGTTTGTGTCGCGTGCGGATCACATGATCGTATACAGGCTCAAATCTAGTGTTTCCAGTATAGATGCGTCCCTTACGTTCGACATCCATCCAAGTGATAATCCCTCTAGGGCTGAGCAGCTGCAAGCTTTGAAAGAGACGACAGATTTGGCAGCGCAAGGGGAGTTTCTATCTTTTGCCGCGAGGCATGAGAATGGAACGGATTACGGTGCAGTTCTGAGGGTACAGACAGACAGCGGCGGAGAAGTAAGGCAAGAGGGAGGACGGCTGTGGGTCACGAATGCTCATGAGGTCCTTATTTTCGTGAAGGTATTTACAGAGGAAGCAAGGAGCAAGGCGTGGTCTCGTCTGAGAAAAGAATTGGCAGAAGTGAGTTCCTCTTACACAGAACTGCTCGAAGCGCACGTATTGCTTCACAAAGCCCTGTTTTCTTCCGCTTCCGTTGAGCTGATCAGCTCAGAAGAGTCTGAGAATTACGAGAACAGATCTACGGAAGAATTGCTTCTAACCGCTTATGACGGTAAGGCCTCTGTCTCTCTGCTTGAGAAATTGTGGGCTTACGGGAGGTATCTCTATATTTCTTCTACTGAAGAGAATGGTATGCCGATGCCTTTATATGGGTTATGGGGCGGAGATTACAGACTGATGTGGTGTCATTACATGGCTAATGAGAATGTGCAGATGATGAATTGGCACGCACCTGTTGGAGGTCTATCCTCTCTGATGAAGCCGTTGTTTCGTCATTATGATTCTCTGCTCGGGATCTTTAAGGAGAATGCCCGTAAGCTATACGGTGCCAGAGGTATCTTCATTCCGGCAGGAACGACGCCGGGGATCGGAAGTCCGACCCAGATCGTTCCGGTCATCTTGAATTGGACCGGTGCAGCCGGGTGGCTGTCGAGGCATTATTATGAATATTACCTGTACACAGGAGATGAGCAGTTCCTGAGAGACGAGGCGCTGCCCTTCATGACGGAGGCTGCCTTATTCTATGAGGACTTTCTAACAGAAGACGAGGAAGGGCTGCTCCATATATATCCTTCGGTCTCACCTGAGAATACGCCGGGCAATTACATGCCTGATGCGGGAGAGTCACTGGATCATCCGATGCCGACGGCAATCAATGCTACCATGGACATTGCTATCATTAAAGAGCTGTTCACGAATCTTATCGAAGGCAGCCGAAGAACGGGAGGCAGTGAGGAAGATATTGTTCGCTGGGAGCAGATTCTGAAGCGTCTTCCTGTCTACAAACTGAATGAGGATGGAGCCCTGAAGGAATGGATTCATTCCGAATTTCATGACAGATACAATCACCGGCATCTGTCCCATATCTATCCTGTATTTCCGGGTCAGGAATTTGCGCGCGAGGAAAGTCCGGAACTGTTTCAAGGATTGGAGCAGGCTGTTCATATGCGTGTTCTTGGAGCACAGACCGGCTGGTCGCTGGCACATATGTCTGCGATCTATGCCAGGCTGGGAGACGGTGAGAAGGCGATAGACTCACTGGATATCTTGACCCGCTCTTGTCTCCTTACGAATCTCTTTACGGTTCATAATGACTGGAGAGATATGGGAGTCAGTATGAATAAAGCTCAGGCGCCGATTCAGCTCGATGCGAGCCTCGGGATTACGAATGCTATTCAAGAGATGCTGCTGTATGTATCCCCACGGATGGTGAAGCTGCTGCCGGCACTTTCTGACCGGCTGGAAGCTGGCTCTGTTCGAGGATTTCGATGTTGTACCGGAAGCATTTCAATGACTTGGAACAAAAGGACAAGGAGCTTTGCAGCAGAGCTTAAGGCAGAGCGGGCCACGGATATTACGATTGTTCTTCCAGACATCGCATCTAAATATCGACTAACCGGTGTAGACCTCAATATCCATGCCTCAACGATCTATTCCCACACTTATGACATTCAGATGGAGCCAGGCCAAGTGCTGTATATTGCAAATGAGGAGGGCTAATGGATGATTAGTCTATGGAAACGCCAAGTTTCAATGACATTGCTGACGGCTATGCTGGCAGTTATCGCAGTCCCCTATCAAGCATACGCACAGGATGAACCTCCGTCTGCTGTTCAAATAGCGGCAGACAGCGAAGCTCTCCCGGCTTTTCCGGGAGCTGAAGGAGGAGGCATGTACACTACCGGAGGACGAGGCGGCGATGTCGTGTATGTGACGAATCTGAATGACAGCGGTCCCGGTTCGTTAAGAGAAGCGGTCAGCCAGGGGAACCGGACGGTTGTATTCAAAGTGTCAGGAAATATAACGCTTGACTCTCCGCTTCGTATCCGAGGCGACAACATCACTATAGCAGGGCAGACCGCACCCGGTGACGGCATCAGTGTCAACAACCATTCGACTTATATCGAGGCAGATCATGTGATCATACGTTATATGCGCTTTAGAATGGGGGATCACACCGAATCAACCGGCGACGGCATGTCGGCCAGAAGGTATAGCAATATCATGATTGATCACTGCTCTGTCACATGGGGTGTTGACGAAGTGCTGTCTCCTTACGAGAACCAGAACACCACCGTGCAGTGGTCCATTATAGGTGAAGCTCTTCATATGTCCAGTCATTCGAAGGGAAGACATGGCTTCGGTGGTTTGTGGGGAGCGGGCAATGCAAGCTATCATCATAACATTTTGCTCCATAACTCAAGCCGTAACCCTAGAGTAAAAGGAACGCTGGAAGACAATCAAAATTTCGATTTCAGCAACAACATCGTGAAAAACTGGAATTACCTGAGCGGTTATGGCGGAGATCAAGCAGATATTAACATAGTGAACAACTACTACAAGTATGGACCGGATACGTTATTGGACAAACGGAGCATCATCCTCAGTCAGACCGGGGCGAATGGCAAGCTTCATGTATCAGGCAATGTGATTGACGGAGATCCGGCAGCGACTGAAGACAACTGGATTGCCGTGAATCCGGATACGGGCAAGGAGCTGGTATATGAACCTCTTCAAGTTACACCGGTTACTCTGCAATCTGCAGCAGAGGCTTATGAGCTGGTGCTGAATCAGGCCGGGGCAATTCTGCCGAAACGGGATTCTATCGATGCCAGACTTGTTAATGATGTGCGTAACCGGACAGGAAGACAAATCAACCATCCAGAGGAAGTGGGTGGATGGACTGAGCTTGCCAGCAAGGCGGCACCTGATGATACAGATCTGGACGGAATGCCGGATACGTGGGAGCTTGAGCAGGGCCTCAATCCGAATGATGCTGCGGACCGGAATGGCGACATCAATGATGATGGATATACCAATCTGGAGAACTATTTGAACAACATAGTGGGAAGCGGTTCCATCAATCCGGAGGTTGAGATCGTTTCACCGGAGATGAATGCCTTGAAGGGCCAGCCAGGGAAGATCATGATTAACGCCGAGGCATCTGATCCAGATGGAAGTATCGCCAAAGTCGAGTTTTATGCAAGCGGTGTTAAGCTTGGAGAAGATACATCCGCTCCTTATCAATGGAAATGGGATGACCTGCCGGAAGGCAGCTACTATATTACAGCTCGAGCGGTAGATAACAGCGGTACAAAGACGGACTCTGCTGCAGTCGTCGTCCATATTAATGCTAACGGTGAGCTTGGGGCTTGGAGCTCTGCCGATATCGGTGAGCCGGGCATAGCCGGTCATGCTGACTTGAGAAATGGTGTATTTACAGTGAAAGGAGGAGGGAATATTGATCCGCTCTTCGCCGGTAACAGCGGGAAGACGAATGAAGATCAGTCCTTTCAATACGTATATCAGCAGCTCGAAGGCGATGCAGAGTTCATTGCAAGACTGGATCAGTTGTCTGAGACGGCTCCTCATAATCGTTCAGGACTAATGATCCGCAGCAGCCTAAGTCCGGCAGCCAAAGAAGCGATGATCGGATTTTCGGTTAGAGGCGACCAGTATTGCTCCGTGTTCTACAGCAGACAAGACGAAGGGGGACAGATGGTACAGACCCCACCGATTCCATCGCTGAGCACTCCTTACTGGTTCAAGCTGGTTAAGGAAGGGAATACCATCACCGGCTATCACTCCGCTGACGGTGTAGCCTGGACGGAAGTGTCGTCTGTCACGATGGCAGGGCTGGATACCTTTTATATTGGTATGGTCGTTGACGCGGGAGATGAGAATAATCCGGTAGAGAATTATAATACTTCTCTGTTTTCCGAAGTGCAGCTGTTACAGCAGTAAGATTTAGGTTTCTCTTGATTCTAACATTTGAAGGGGGATCATTATGAACAGTCGCAAATTTTACTCCGTGATGTTGACGCTATGCTTAAGCTTGGTATGGATACTTAGTGCTTGCAGCTCGGGTGGAACCGGAAGTGCAGGCAATACAGGCGGAGGGGAAGAGCCTGGAGGAGCGGCGGCAACTCCTGTTGTGGATAACAAAGATGGAAAAGATACATTGTATGTGTATTCCAACAGCGGAGACTCTGTAGAGAGCTGGAACGAGCGCTTTGGAGATCTGCTGAAGGAGAAGTTTCCGGATTATACGATCGAATACATTCCGAAGACCAATGAGGTTGGTCTGAAGGAATTGATTACAGCGGGTCAGCGTATTGATATTTACTGGGAATCCATCGGCGGATTCTCGACATATCTAACGGACTTCGATCTTCAGTACGATATGACGGAGCTGATTGAACAGCATGAGATCGATATGAACCAATTTGAACCCACCATTGTCGATGCGATTAAGCAGATCTCCGGAGATCAAATATGGGGCGTACCTGTCTTTAACAACACGATGGTGCTGTACTACAACAAGGACTTGTTCGATAAATTTGGAGTCGATTATCCGGTTGACGGAATGACATGGGACGAAGCAGCGGAGCTGTCCAAGAAGCTGACACGTACCGAAGGGGATAAGTCCTATGTCGGCTTATCTTCCTCAGAGACCCATCTTCTTCTGATGAATCATTTATCCATCCCTTATGTCGACCCGGAAACGAAAAAGTCTACACTCGATCAGGATGAGCGTTGGAAAAACTTCTATGAGACCGTATTCGTTAAACCAGCGGATGTGCCCGGCTACCGCGAGTATATGCAGGCCCATGAGAACAAGCTGCCTTATCGTAAGGAATTCCTTGAAGCTCAGGAGCTTGCGATGTTCGGCTGGCTGTCTTCGATCACATCAGTATTTCCTGACGAGTTCTCAAAAATGAACTGGGATATGGTCGCGATGCCGACTTTTGCGGATGCACCTGGAATTGGTACACAGGCCTACCCTACCTACTTCAGTTTAACGAAGATGACGGAGAATAAAGATGCGGCAATGGAAGTCATTAAATATCTCGTCTCGGAAGAAGTACAGACGAAGCTCTCCAGAAACGGAATAATGCCGGTTCTGAATAATGACAGCATTATCGAGCAGTATGGAGCGGACAGCGTATACCAAGGCAAGAACTACGGTGCGGCGTTCTTCAATGAATTTGCGGAAATTCCTTATAAATCGGATCACGATCGCACGATTAATACACCATATGCCAAGGCAGCACCGAGAGTGGTGCTCGAAGGCGACTTCAATACGATCTTCAGAGAATACGCGGAGGAATCTAACCAGAAGATGACAGATGCCGGGGCAGAGTAGTTTATAAAGACTATGTATACCCTTGATTGAAGCAGCTAAAGGTATTATGAAATTGATTCAAAACGCCGCATCCGATAAGGATGCGGCTTCTTTATTGGTGGGTATGCATAACACGTGCTAGGCTTCTTCAATCTTGGGATGAAGACGTTCCTCCTAGCAGCATGAAATATCTAAAATTGGAGTGAACTAACTAGTGAATACGCTCTATCCTCTTACTTTTGTATAACTAAAGCAAGTGCTGCTATGTTATGGACGCTATGCAAAGGAATAGAAGCAGACGCATCGACACCTAATAGGGAACGCTTTCAATTAAGCTCTGGAAGGGAACTTTAATAAGTTCTCAATCTGAACAGCCTGCCCGGTTCTCATCGAAACGTTGCCCGCTATACCAGTGAGAATGGACATGGCTCCGTCCAGATGGGATGCGGAACGGTGGAATGGATCCTCCGGTGGTGTGCCGAACAAGTCTTCCAGCAGAATGGGGTCCGCTCCGCCATGACCACCGGCTTTATTTTCCAGCTGAACCTCATAAGCATCCTCCCACATCGGCTGAACGAGAATCTGTCTGAGCCTTGTTGCTCCTTCATCGGTCTGTTTGCCGCCGGAATTAACATATGATTTTTCACCAATCCGCATCTGAATGCGTCCTTTGGTTCCATTGAAGGATACCATATGGCCTTCCCATGGGGCATAAGCATGAAGGGAGTAATTGAGCATAGCGTTATTTTTGTATCTGACAAGCACGTTCATCGTGTCTTCAATCGAAATACCCTCCCCAAATACACTTTGATCCCGTTGGTAGCCGTCCTCGTGCTCAGCGTCCAGGTACAGTCCTTTTAATGAAGGAGATTTCTCAAGGTCCAGCGCAAAAGGATCCTCCTTGGCTGCCGGATTGCCGTATGCACGCTGATAGAAGGAGTTTACGCCTCTCTTTTCGGCATTTTCCTTTCCATAGAACAATAGATCTCCCATGGCAAAGACCGTCTTCGGTTCGGAGTTCAACCAGAAGTTAACCAGATCGAAGTGGTGGGTTGACTTGTGCACGAGCAGCCCGCCGCTGTTGCGTTTATCCCGGTGCCAGCGCCGGAAATAGTCCGCTCCGTGTCTCGTATCCAGCAGCCACTCAAAATTGACGTGCAGCACATCGCCGATGACCCCATCCCGGATCAATTCCCTTAACTTGGTTGCATGCGGGGAATAGCGGTAGTTAAAGGTCACGCGTACCTTCTGTCCGGTCCGTTCAACGGTGTCGATGATCTGCTGGCATTTATCCTCGTCCACGGTCATCGGCTTCTCGGTAATGACGTCACAGCCGAGCTCCATTGCCCGAATAATATAATGATGATGAGTACGGTCAATGGTCGTTACGATGACCACATCCGGTTTCTCCGTGCGAATCATTTCATCAAAATCAGCGGCTTTGTAGGTAGGAATGGGGCGATAATGCGGGAACTTCTCAGCGAGCCGGTTGTTCGCATAATTCATGCGGGTCTGATTGGAATCGCAAAAGGCAACCAGCTCAGCGCTGTCCTGATAACTGCCCACGATGGCTTCATAGAAGAAGGATGCCCGTCCTCCTGTACCCACGTGTGCATAACGTTTTTTAACTGCCAATATCATCAGCCTCCTCTATAAACTACTGTCAGAATAGTACAAAAAAAGGTAAGCAGCTTTCTACACAGTTGTTGCTAAATTGACCTGTTCTTGATCAAATTTGTCCGACGATGATAAGAAGTTAATACCGGTTGCCAAACGAAAAAGCGATGTTTAAAAACATGGATGCGGTTCGTTCGTACAGGCACGAATGGGTGCATGCCTACATACATTAGTTAGACGACAAAGAATGTAGACTCTGAAGAATGTAGGAGGTGTCACCCGTGCCTGGTATTTTTACGGCCATTGCCCTATTTATTAAGGAATTGACACTGCTTGTCTCTTATGTGAAGAACAATGCATTTCCTCAGCCGTTATCAGAGGCAGACGAAGCCAAACATTTGAAGCTGATGGCAGAAGGCGATGCAAGATCGCGTAATCTTCTGATCGAACATAATCTGAGGCTGGTTGCCCATATTGTGAAGAAGTTCGATAACACCGGCGAGGATTTGGAGGATCTTATCTCCATCGGGACGATCGGGCTGATTAAAGCAATCGAAAGCTTTCAGCAGGGAAAAGGGACAAAGCTCGCAACATTTGCGGCCCGTTGTATAGAAAATGAAATACTGATGCATTTGAGGTCATTAAAAAAGACTCGTAAGGACGTATCACTCCACGATCCGATCGGAATGGATAAGGAGGGTAACGAAATTACGCTTATCGATATCCTCGGCACGGAAGCCGATGAGGTCATGGATAAGGTCCAGCTCAAGATTGAGAAGAGTAAAATCTATCAGAACCTCGACATTCTCGATGAACGGGAGAAGGAAGTTGTGGTCGGGCGTTTCGGGCTGGAAGCGGGCGGAGAAGAACGCACACAGCGTGAGATTGCGAAGGAGCTCGGCATCAGCCGGAGTTATGTATCCCGGATTGAGAAGCGGGCTTTGATGAAGCTGTATCATGAGTTTTACAAGGCGAAACAGTGAATGAACTTATCCATTAAGGCTACTCATAGGAGTAGTCTTTTTTATAGATCTAGACCTAACTGATACAATTGTCTCCAAATGTATCTAAATATACAGTTGTTAGCGATTGAAAACACTCAACAGGGAAAAGGGACAATCGCTCCTTGCGGCCCGTTGTATAGAAAATGAGATT
>NZ_BBIW01000012.1 GCF_000732325.1 Paenibacillus sp. TCA20 | reverse complement strand
GGTCCGATACTGCAGAAGCAGATGTCGGACCTTTTTTATGAAATTCGTGTTAGCTGGCTGTTCCGCTTCGATAGCGAAAGGTACGTTCGATCGTTCTTGGTTTGGAGAGCTCTGATTGGATTATCTAAGGTTATCTCTCCAAACCAAATACGAGCGCTGGCGCTTCTCTCTGTACCCCTTCGCTCTCTTCGCTTATCAGCCAACCTCCGTTAAGAGCATCCCCCACACTTCTTATTAACTGATGTGGGGGAATTATGAAAAAGGTCCGATACTGCGGAAGCAGATGTCGGACCTTTTTTCTACTCCGAAAAAAATACAGCATGAAGGATTGCTTTCGCTTTCTTTAAATCACGTGAATCCAGCTTATTTAGCATCTCAGTGACTTCGCTCATTTCCTTGGAAACAATAGGATTACCTAGTACTTCGCTTGTACTCTGGCTGAGTTCATTTGGATTCTCATTTGTCTCCGGATAAATCCATGATGTCTGCCATGTTTCATGTAGAACCTTAACGAGAAATTCCAACTCCTCTTCGTTATACCGCTGCAAGAATCGATGGACCCCAAAATCTATTTTTTGATGCAATGCTTCATGCAAACGATTAATTTCTCTGCCTAGTGATGTTGTACGAAACAGAACTTCCTTTTTATTTCCAGGAATATATTCAAAATCAATAATTTTTTTATCTGCCAATCTTCTCGTGATTTTAGAAACATTCCCTTTTGAAAAGCCGAATTGCTTCGATATCGTTATCCCATTGACAGGCTCAAGCTTACCAATGGCGCTCAACACATGCAGCATACTGACAGTCATATCCTTCATCAATTCTGCAATGACTGGATTAGGACTATTTTGAATAAGCCACTGTTTTTCTTCATCCTCTTCTCCTTGAAATTTTTGCTGTAGAGCATTCACTGTTCCCATCAATTCGTTTATAAGTCGATCTTTTTTTGTACTCCTAAATCATCTGTCATCTATTTTCCTCCGGAAATGGTGGTTAACTTAAAATCCAGTATATCAAGAAGAAGCTCACCAATAAAGTTTCCACGAAACTATGTTGACATAAATCATTAAGCTCTTTAATATTGTTCATTAGAAACTTTATTATTTCTTAGAAACAAAAAAACGAATACAGAACAAAACAGGAGTGAACACTGAGATGACGATCAAACCCACCGACCAGCATTATATCGACGTACTTATTGCTGGAGCAGGTCCTACCGGCTCCACACTGGCTGCGGATTTACTCCGACGCGGCCTTCGCGTCCGTCTAGTCGACAAGGCAGCACATGCTTTTAAAGGCTCCCGTGCTAAGGGGATTCAACCCCGGACCCAGGAGGTCTTCGAAGACCTCGGCGTACTTGAAGAAGCTCACAATGAAGGCGGACCATACCCGCTTGCAGGACTCCACATCGGACCGATCACTATACCGTGGCGTATGCAAATGCAAAGCAAGCCAACTCCAGATATACCTTATCCAAATATCCTACTACTGCCACAGCTTCGTACTGACGCTATCTTGCACCGTCTCCTCGAACGTCAAGGACTATGTATTGAGTTTAATACCTCGGTGGAAGACTTTGAACAAGATGCAGATGGGGTGACAGTGACTCTCTCTACAGGAGAACAAATACGCAGCAGATATCTGGTCGGGGCCGACGGGGGTTCGAGCACCGTTCGAAAAGTACTGGGTACGCGATTCATCGGCGATACCGATGAATCCGACCGAATGATCATTATCGATGCTACAATTGATGGATTATCAAGCAAACGGTGGCATATATGGCCACGAACTCAAGGTAAATCTGTCGCAGCATGCCCCTTGCCCCACACGAACCAGTTCCAGGTTATGATTAAACTGGCACCAAACGAAACACCCGACCTTCACAATACCGCGTTGGCAGCCCATTTTTATAAGCTTACCGGTTTGAAGCTCCATGACATCACTTGGAGTTCGATATTCCGGCCAAACGTCAGGCTCGCTGAGCACTATCGCTCAGGAAGGATTTTCGTGGCCGGTGACGCCGCCCATGTCCATACTCCGGCTGGAGGGCAAGGTCTTAATACTGGAGTCCAGGACGCCTACAACCTCGGCTGGAAGCTCAGCCAGGTGATTGCAGGTGCTCCTGACCGTCTCCTTGACAGCTATGAGAACGAACGACTGCCAATTGCCGCATTCGTACTTGGCAGATCTAATGAGCTATACTCCGGACTCAAGCAGCATCGTCTATCCAGCCTTAAGCGAGGAGACGAAGAACGACAGCTCGGTATCTCTTATCATGGTGGTCTACTTGCACCAATGGAAGCACCTGCTACCAAAACCCTCCGTGTTGGTGACCGAGCACCGGACTCAACTTGTATCGGACAGGATGGGATACGGCGACTCTTTAACGTCTATCAAGGGCCGCACTTCACTCTGTTGGCCTTTGGAGCTAACGCTACCAAGGCACTTCACGAGCTGACGTGGCCAGCTACAGGTGCCAAACTACATCGCTACTCAGTGGAGACCCATGGCAGAATTGATCATAATTGCATCATTGACAGCACCGGTAATCTGAACAGTATCTATGGCATCACTAGAGACACATTAGTATTGATCCGACCAGATGGATACATTGGAAGCATTATTACGAAAGACTGGCATGCAGCTTTCGACGCTGCAGCCAAAGAGCTTACCCCACCACTACAATGAGGAATATATAAATGATTGCCCTTGAAGAGGGATTTTCTAGAGGGAATGATATTTTCATTATGCGGAAGATCAGCGAAAATCAATAAAAGATCCGAGACTGCTGTGGCAGATTTCGGACCTTTTATTGTGAAGCTGGTTCGTAGTTGGCTGGCTGCGCCGCCTATTTTTCCACGAGTATATTTGCAGCCGCATCAAGGGCCTGAATTACTTTATCGCACCAAATATCAAATTCCTTATCCTCTTTTTGCAGTTCTGGATGTGCAAGTATATGTTGGACAGTCTCCTTGATCCCTTGATCCAGCCGAGTCGTAGCCACATAATCAGGGACCAGTCGCTTCAGCTTGGAATTATCAAACACGACGGAGTTGGCTTTATCGCCAAGCAGACCTCCTCTATAGTCCTGAGTGCTGCACGCATCCAGAAACTCCGACGCCACATGAACGGCATTCAGCTTCACACCGAGGCTGTCGGCTATAATTTCATAGATTTGATTCCAGGTGACCGTCTCATCCGAGGTAATATGGACAGCTTCTCCAATGGCATGGATATTCCCCATTAGACCGATAAAGCCTTTCGCAAAATCACGATTATGGGTCATCGTCCATAATGATGTACCGTCTCCATGAATAATGACCGGCTTATGCTCAAGCATGCGCTTTGCAACCTGCCATGAACCGCCGCTGCCATGAACGCCGAGCGGAATTGATCTTTCATCATACGTGTGGCTTGGCCGAACGATCGTGATTGGGAATCCGTGCTCCCGATACTGCTGTGTTAGATACTCTTCACATGCGATCTTGTTCCTGGAATACTCCCAGTACGGATTGGATAGTGGAGTTCCCTCTGTAATACGGTAGTCCGACAACGGTGTCTGATATGCTGAAGCTGAGCTGATAAACATATACTGCTTGGTTTTATCCTTAAACAAGCGGTAGTCCCGCTCCACATGAGCTGGATGAAATGCAATAAAATCCGCCACGACATCAAACTGCAGATCCTGAATCAGTCCAGCGACCTGTTCTTCATCATTAATATCCCCTTGCAGAACCGTTGCTCCTGCTGCAAAGCTTTCGTTCCGATTCCCTCGATTGAGCAGATACAGCTCACAGCCTTGTTCGAGAAGCTGACGAGTGATCGCAGAACTGATGGTACCTGTGCCTCCAATAAAAAGCGCTTTCATGTTATCCACCTCCGCTAGATTATGACCGCAAGTACTTTTAATATTTCGGTGCAAGCATCAACTAAACGATCTATCATTCTAATGATAGCACGGGCTTATGACGTAAAACCACATTCATTGCCTTTCCAAATGATTTTGCATCTCTATGCCCATCAAGACCGTATTTCGACATCCGTCTGCATATCCCTCCTATTGTCTGACTTCTATTCGGGGCACTGCCATATTTACAAACCAAAAAGCATCCTGCAAAATACCTCCTTCTGCAAGATGCTTCAATTTAGCTTCGTTCACTATGCACATAGTCACTTAACTGCTTGTAGATATCGATAATTTCCGCCATTGGCATTCGAACCAGCCCGCTGGAGGACGGTGCCACAAATTCATGCATTCCTTTTAGATAAGGTTCAGATTGGAAACCCCAATCGGCTTTTGATCTTTTGGAATACTGGGCATATACACCCTTGCCAACGAAGCAGGCGACTTCTGGTCTATACTGTTCCAGCTTATTCTTCAGCAGGATCCTGCCTTCCGCATACTCCTCTTTCGTAATATCTTCAATACCTTTCGTCGGTCTTGCGACGATATTGGTGAACCCGTAGCCCAGCTTCAGTAAATCCTGATCTTCCTCTGCTTGATACAGACGAGGAGTCAGACCTGCCTGATATAGTATCCGGTAAAAATTGTTCCTTGGATTGGCATAATGATGACCCGTTTCCCCTGAACGTATGCTTGGATTAAACCCGATAAATACGACTTGGAGCCCTGGCTCCAAATGATCTAGAATTGCCTCCATATGTAACAAGCTCCTTAGCTAAAAAATATACATTGATCTCTGGTAGATCGTTGCTCCGATTATTTGATAAAGTAGATTCTATAATAACAATACCCGAACGTTGATAAAAGAATCCAATCTTCCAAGAAGCTCTTCCCATCCTTGTGCTGAAATGTTTGCTATAGAACAGAAATGAAATGGAGGCTGAACAAAATGGATATCACTCCGTTATTGAATAAGGTGACAACCCTTCTATCCCATGTTCCAGGCATTGTCGGTATCGTTCTTGGCGGCTCCCGCGCGAGAGGAACCCACCAAACGGACTCGGATATCGATATCGGCATTTATTATGATTTGCAGGCAGGATTTAGCATTGATGAGATCAATAAGGCTGTGATGGATCTAAATGATGAGCCAGTCCGCGAGCCTATTTCCCCGATTGGAGGCTGGGGACCATGGGTTAACGCTGGGGGATGGTTTGTTATCGATGGATGTCCTGTCGATCTGATCCTGCGGGATCTTGTACGTGTGGAGCACGTGATTCAGGAATGTCTCGGCGGAAAAATAGAAGCCAGCTATCAGCCTGGTCACCCTCATGCTTACATCAATGGGATGTATATGGGCGAACTCGCCATTGCTCAAATTTTGATTGATTCTGACCAACGTCTTGCCTCACTAAAACAAAAAATAACCCCTTATCCAGGGGCGTATAAACAGAATATGATCGATTTCTTCTCGTTTGAGTCCTCCTTCTCCTTGATGCTTTCCCAGAAAAGTGTCACCAAAGACGACAGCTATTATGTGATGGGTCATGTATTCAGAAGCCTGTCCTGCTTGAACCAGATCTTGTTCGCCAAAAATGAACAGCACTGCATCAACGAAAAACGGGCCGTTCAGTTGATCGAAGGTTTTGACTTGAAGCCTGCTCACTATAAGCAGCGTATTGATGAGATTATAGAGCTGCTCTCCCCTGATCCACATCAGCTGGGGCTCGCGGCGGCGAAGCTTCAAAGCCTAATCGAAGAAACCCATAATTTATAAACACAGGCTTATTAAAAAAAGAATGAAACTTACCATCTCCACAGCTTCGCTAAAGTGCTATAATGTAACGAGTGTTTGAAAACATTCAGAAATGTTACATAACTTGATAGAAAGAAGCTGAAAACTTCATGATTGCTGACATCTTGCTGGAAGTGGTTCTGCCTGTATTTGTGCTTATTGCGGTCGGGTCACTGATGCAGCGTGCGTTCAATCTCGATCTCTACACACTTTCGAAGATTAATTTCTATTTTATTACACCTGCTGCCGTGTTTATGAGCATGTACCTATCCGAAATGTCTGGGAAGCTGCTCGGGACCATCGTTTTATTTTATTTTTTGTATGCATTCATTTTATATATTATCGGGTCCATCGTCTCCAAATCCTTTAAATTCAGCAAAGGTATGAAGGCTGCCTTCAACAATAGTATTATGCTGGATAATGCCGGAAACTATGGAATGCCCATCAGTGCGCTCGTGTTTAAGGGAGATCCGATGGCTGCATCGGTTCAGGCCTTCATTATGTCGATGCAAAGCCTGCTGACCTTTACGTACGGGGTCCTGTCTATTCAAGGGGCCAAGCTGAAAGGGAATTATCGAAGTGTCATCATTGGTTTTTTAAAAATGCCTGTTCCTTACGCGCTTCTGCTCGGTATCCTGTGGAACGTACTTGATGCACCGCTGCCGACCTTTCTCTCCATGCGTTCGATTATGCGAGAGATTCCATGGTAGCCGTTGCGCTCCTCACGCTTGGAGCCCAGATTATGAAATATCCGCTCCGGTTTGGACGGCTCAGCGTATACATCAGTATGATCATTCGTCTGCTTGTGGGTCCTGCCATTGGTATCACATTGGTATTTGCACTTGGTCTTGAAGGCATTACAGCTCAGGCATTAATTATCGCTTCTGGGATGCCAACAGGCGTTAACTCCTCCATCCTTGCAGAAGAGTATCAGAACGAACCGGATTTTGCAGCACAGACCGTGCTTATCTCTACACTGTTTAACATCATCACCCTGATCGGACTTATCGCATTGGCTAAATCATTTGCATAAACAGAAGCAAAGCCTGGTATCGACAATTGATGGTCGATCCAGGCTTTTTGTAATTTAAAAGAAGGTAAGTATTGTGTAATTCCTTTTAAGGTAGTAACTATCCCTTTCATTAAATATAGACATTGGCTTATAATCACTTTGAAGTTCAAGCTCACACGTATCCACATAGATCGTCTTTTTAACAGCATCCGGAAACCGCCGATCAAAGTCTTCTACAATTTCATCTAAATAGTATCATATCTAATAATCTAGGAGTCGCCCATTATCATGCCATTGTCCGTACATCTTGTTTTTTTTCGTGTGAGCTAATAATTTGACTAACCTGCTGTTATACAGATCAGGCTCGTTCCGGACACTTTGTATCGTGTCGATTCGTATTCTTTGATACAGGGCTGGAAAAGCCAAGAAATTATTATACACTCTCTTATCCTCTTTGAGCCTGCTGTCTATAATCTGGTCGATTACAAAAGAATCAGGATTCATATCAGGAAGCACCTTTCTCCCTTCATTCATCATCAAGCCCAGCTTCTCGAGACGGCGGACACGTTCTTTATTAAGCTCCGTCCAAGAGCTCTTTTTACTTCTGGGCGACAACCTCTGCGCCATTTCCGTCTGCGATATTTTCTTCTTAAGCCCATCAATCCATCCAAAACACAAACATTCTTCCACCGCGTCCAAATACAGAATGGTATCTGGCTGTAGTGTCAGGCTCACGACAACCCAGCAAGATTTTTCACTGTTTCCATTCTCCTGCAGCCACACCCTCAAACCTTCTCTTGATGTAACAGACAGCAGATTATCCATCTTCATCAAATAAATCATCTTCCTTTATCGATTCATACCTTCGCAGCTTCCTGGTACCAATAAAACGAATAATCGTTCATCGTAGATGCATGACCGAGCTGACGCAGCATGGTCGATACATTGCCCCTGTGATAGGTTCCGTGATTAACGACATGCATCAATATTTCCGATAAGCGGGTTTGACGGACTCCGGCGAATGGATTATTTAGCAGGATCGTCTGTTCTAAATCGGTTTGGGCTGAGAGCCATTCTGAATAGCGCTCCGCTAACTCATCATAAGAGCTCGCATATTCATCCACTGAATGAAGAACACGCTCATTGATCGACATACATGCTTGAAACGCATCTGGCATTTCCATGCCTGTTAACACCAAATACCACATTTTATCCACGGCATAGATATGACTGAGTGCATGGGCAATGGTGGGAAACGAGCTGTTCACATTTTCTGAGAGCACAGAGGAAGGAAGTTCCTTCATTCTACGTAGTATGGTTTGGGTAGCCCAGGTATGATAATTAAACATTTCTACAGGATAATTCGTCATTCGTATCGACTCCTTTTGGGTTTTTATAAATTATTTGAATCGTTCCTGTAGATATAATAAAAAAAGATGTATGACAGCTGTCTGTCACACATCTTCATATAATTGGAGTGCTTTTTGGAGCTGTTCTTTGAGGATACCACGCAGAGAAGGAGGCTCAAGGACCTCAGCGCCGCCGCCAAAACTGAGCAGGATTGTCCACAGCCAGCGAGCTGTTAATGGCTGATAGACAGGGATCCGCATCGTCATGCTTCCATCCGCATGAGGCTCTTTGTCTACCTGATGGAACTGATCCATCGCTTCTGCCAAAGCCTCCGGCCCCACTCGAACTACAACTTCCTCCAATTGTTTCTCCCACCGCTTGTTTGATACGTCGATCTCCTTCAGCACCCCTTGATGCGGCTCAAAGGTTAATTCCGTCTTGTTCAAATTCATCAGCCGCGACAAACGAAACTCCCGATAATCCTGACGAGCTCGGCAGTATCCATAAATGTACCAATTCCGATATTTAAAATGAAGCTGCAGCGGTTCAAGCTCACGGGTCGTACGTTCATTATTTGCATTAATATAATCAAAGCGAACAACATTCCGCCCGGCAATCGCTGTTCGCAAATGACGAAGTGCATCATGATCTGTACGGCGGGTATCCAAATTCACCGACAGAATCGTGCTTTGTTGCGCGGGCGCAACCGTCTGTAGTCTTTCAATGGTTCCTTGTACTCGCTCGTCCTCAAAAATAGTGGAGAGACTTCTCAGCACCGTAATCAAGGAATGCACGTCAAACGAGCCGAGCAGGCTTTTATCCATTTTGTAACCGTCCATCATACCGTATCCGCCATTCGTCCCTTGATAGGATACGACCGGAAAGCCTGCCGCACAGATCACATCAATATCCCGATAAATGGTTCGTTGGGATACCTCATACTCTTCAGCCAGCTTGGAGGCTGACAGGACTTCGTGATTCAACAGCTTGTATATGATCGAGATTAACCGCTCCAGTTTCATAAAATAGCCCGCCTTACCCTTATTATTGGCCGCCACATCTTTCTAAAAGGAACAATCGATATCGTACCCCTTATCTGAGTAGAATTTCTCTCTATTAGAAAACAAACCAAAAGCTTTGAATTTCGGATCTAACGTCCATTCACATATATCGATCGAAATAGATTTTCCCTTCGAATCAGGGAATCTATAATCAAAATCCTGCACGATTTCATCCAGTACAATATCCGGTCTTTCTTCACCCTCACCCAAGAGTGTCCGGCTGCCTCACACGCCGGACTTCTCCAAACTCCTCTTCCAATCGAAGATGAGGAAGAGATGCTTCTTTTGCTGGCTCCCCTGCGGAGGGAGCGAAAAGTTGTCGGGAGAAGCGTAGCGCTCGTATTTGGGAGGGAATGGCTTCCTTCCTATCTAATCCTATGCCATTCCCGGACAAGAACGATCGGACGAAACTTTCGCGAACGCAGCACCCTTGAGCCAGCACTATCTTTTAATCTTTTATTCTTTTACTCATCATCACCCACAGCAATAAATCCGCCCTCTTCCACAACCTCCTGACCTTCCTCTCCTTGAAGCCACTCCACTATCTCCCGTGCTGCATGATCCTCCGGCAGATCCGATCGGGTTACAGCATAGAGCTCAGCAGTGTACGGATATTCGCCAGAACGTATCGAGTCCCTGTTCGGCATCACGTCATCGATTGCCAAAAATTTAACGTTTTCTTTCTGATACATCTCGCTCGCATAATAATGAAATGAATACCCGATGGCGTTCTCTTCATTGTTATATGCGGCAACTCGGTCAATCAAGCCGCCCATCAGGCTGACCTTCTGTTCCTTCGGCACCTCCGTAAGTACCGCATCGACCATGACTCCTTTTTCCATAAAGGTCTGACTGCCGGAATTGGCCTCACGCTGCAGAGCTAGTATCGGCTCATTTCTGCCTCCTACCTCACTCCAGTTCGTAATAAATCCGCCATATATATCCTGAATCTGCTCTGTTGACAGACCGCTGATCGGATTATGATCGTTGACCAAAAATATAAAGGCATCCTTCCCCACGGGATGAAGTTCGAGCTCTACCCCATTTTTGGTTGCCGTGGAAACCTCATCTTCAGAAGGACCTGCCACAAAGATAAGATCCGCTCTGCCTTCGATAAGGTTTAGATAGGCCTGATGCGTCGTGTTAAACCGGGTGTCATCCGCTGCCCTTAGCTGATTAACACCCGTTAATTCACTCTTCAGCTTCTCGGCAAAAGGAATGGCAGCTGTCGCACCATCAATTTGCGGATACTGGTGAACGGTATAGCTCCCCTTTGGCACCACGATGAAGATCAGCAGAGCGAGGACACTCAGTATAGGGAACGCCCCCCATACGAGAATGCGAGTACGATTACTCACGGCTACCTTAACTTTCCTTTGCAGCACGATACCAAGCAAGATACTAATACTCGGGACAAGCGCCATAACTAACGTGACAACAGTCATCCCCCCACCATAAGCAGATAATACTTTCAATACCGGGTTAGCCCAGTAGAGGTTCAGCGAATACCACATCCAGGACGAGCTCCACAGCTCCCTCGCATCTCCATCTGACAGCTGCATCCCCAATCCCCAATAATAGAGAGCAAATCCGAGCAGCGGAATAATCGACAGCAGAAGTATTCGCGAATACGCACCTGTATCTCTAGTTACATAAGCCCCAAAACTTACAAACACAGTAACCATTAAATAGAAATAAACTGCCGCAATCAGAAAAACGCCAAGATCTGGTACTTGATGATGCAACAGCAGCTTTCCTGCCGGAACCCCTACAACCCCCCCGATAAAGAATGTCAACACAACATACATTAAGCAGATTTGAATGCTTTTTCCAAACCATAAACCCCACTTGGAGGATACTGGCTCCCCTTGATTTGCAGTTTTCTTTATATCTGACACTCAAATGCCCCCTATTTCTCTGCCGTATAACGTCGTCTTACCTAATATAAACGTAACTTCCCTTGAACACTCCCACCACCTAAAGAGGTAGGGGATTCTTGGATTGTCAAACCCATCGGTTTGAAGTTGTCCTGCTTGTGCAGTCCCCCAAGAGAAGCTGCGGTTCCCACAACTTGTTAAGCGAGCAGCTATATAGCAACTCGCTTAATATTTTGAGCGGCATTGTTGTCCCGATCATGGCTCGTCTTGCAGGATGGGCAATTCCATTCCCGTATAGACAAATGTTTGACCTTTGGATTTACAAAGCCACATACATGGCAGGTCTGGCTTGTCGGTGCGAAGGGTTCCGCAAACTTCAACGTACGTCCATACCATTTCGCTTTATAAGTAAGCTGGCGTTCAAATTCACCCCACGACGCATCCGCGATTGATTTCGCAAGCTTCGTGTTTTTGAGCATGTTCACCACATCTAAGCCTTCTATGCTGATCGTTTGGTTTTCGCGAATCAGCTTGGTTGTCAGCTGCTGCAGGAAGTTCTGGCGAATGTTCGCGATCTTCTCGTAAATGCGAGCGACGTTCACCTTGGCTTTATGCCAATTCGAGCCTCCCTTTGTACGGCGGCTCATGCGGCGCTGCCAGAAGGCTAACTTCTTTTCATAGCGGCAAAATGCCTTTGGGCTTTCTACACGCAGCCCATCTGAACAGACGGCAAATGCCTTTAAACCCAAGTCAATGCCGATATGCTTATGTGCGGCAGGAAGCGGCTCTTGCTCCACTTCACAAAGGATGGAGACGAAATACTTGCCTGACGCATGGCGCCGCATCGTCGCTGAAATGATGCGACCTTCGCATGCCCTGGAGTTGGCAAAGCGCATCCACCCGAGCTTCGGAAGCTTGACCTCATGGCCACGGATCGCAATATTCCCGTTCGTTTGCTTAGCCGTGTAGCTCTGAACAGGATTGCGGCGGCTTTTGAAACGCGGAGCACGGCTTGTCTTCTTAAAGAACCGATCGAAGCTGTCTGCAAGATGGCGTACGGCAGTTTGAAGCGCCGTACTGTCTACTTCTTCAAGCCATTCCAGTGAGGTTTATAATACAGGTAGTTGTTTGGCACATTGGTTATAGGACAACCCCTTGCCTGTTTCGGCATATGCTGTATTCCACTTTTCCAGGAAGTGATTGAAGACAAAACGACAACAGCCCAGCGTTTTTTGAATGAGCAACTGCTGTTCATCGTTAGGGTAGATGCGATACTTGAAAGTCTTTTTTACCAACACGCCTAACACCTCCTTTATATGGATGATAAGACAGATTATAGCACACATGTTCGTCTAGTGGGCAAAAAAAGACGCGATTCCCCCCCCCCTTAGCAAGCACTTGAAGCGGGAATCTTCTCGCTAGGTTATGATAAAAAGTTGTACCGAGAAATTTTTATTATAAGTGATAAGTGAATCAATTTCATAAAACATTTAGCTGCTTCAATCAAGGGTATATAGATCAAAATGATTTTATTTGTCTATATAGTTTCAAATTCACCGATTTAATAATTTATGAAGTTGTGATAAATATCATTGCAAACCACAAAATTACAAAATTCAAACAACACGAATTTACATTGCTGAACGATACCGGGAAGTGGTATGATGCTAATGCACACTATTCCAACTAATTTAGTAGGTTATTTATTTATGCTCTTTTGAAGCTTGAATTCTACGACAATGGATACTGAGGATCTATCCTTCTGTCGTTTTTTGTTTATGTAGACTACGGAGGAGGCTTATTCATGAAAAAGAAAAAACGTTCCACGATGGCTGTGATTACCTTGGCTTTATCTCTGGTCGTAAGCGCATGCGGAAGCGACAATAGCAGCTCGGAAGGCGGTAAAGTAAAGATCAGCTTTATTCATTGGAACAGCGAAGCCGCTGTATGGAACGAGCTTATCAGTGAATTCGAAACCGAGAATCCTAATATTGATGTCACCATGCAGACCTTCCCGTCCGAGCAGTATCAAACGACGGCCCAAGCCAAGCTCATGGATGGTTCGGTCGGTGATGTGTTCGCATCCTTCCCGGGAGCCCAGTTCGAATCCATTCTGAAGGCCGGTTTATATACGGATCTGACGGGTGAGGCCTTCGTCGATAACTACAAGCCCGATCTGATTGAATCCGGTGCAAAGGACGGCAAACAGTATGCATTGCCCTACAATCTGATCTACAATGTGCCGGTATATAATGCCGGACTCTTTGAACAATATGGCCTTACGCCGCCGACCGATTGGGAAGGCTTTCTCGCACTCTGTGAGAAGCTGAAGAGCGAGGGCATTATCCCCATTGCCTTCCCTGGAGCAGATATCGGTCCTGGTCAATTCATGAATCCGATGATGATGAATAATGCACCGGATGAAGAAATCTTCGACAAGCTTGAATCCGGAGAAGCGAAGCTGACAGATGAATGGTGGGTGAAGACGCTTGCTCAGTTCAAGGAGCTTAATGATAAGGGCTACTTCCAGGAAGGCGCGCTGGGGACGAACACGGATGGTGCGATCGCCCTTATGGCTCAGCAAAAAGCAGCCATGATCGCAACAGGCTCCTATTCCATGTCTGCCATTCTTGCAGGTAACCCTGAATTAGATCTGAATCTGCTTGCACCGATCACAGTGCCTGCTGATGAAGCGACATATGAAGGTATTCATACAACGACGTTCATGCTGGGCATAAACAGTAAATCGAAGCATCCAGAGGAAGCGAAGAAATTCCTTGAATTCTTAAGTACGGCAGAAGCTGCAGGCAAGGTAGCTAACGAAACAGAGCAGGATGTCCCTGTCAAGGATATTGAATATACGTCGCCAGCTCTGACAGCGATCAGTGACTGGAGTACGAAGAACACTCGTTTCCAGCCTCGTTACCTCATTACTAATATTGAGATTCAAAAAGCGGTAACCAGCTCGATTCAGGAAGTGATGTCAGGAATTACACCGGAGAAGGCTGCTGAGAATGCCCAAGCCATTGTTGACCAGCAGCTGAACCTGTAATTATGGGTGTACGCAAATCAATCTACTGGTTTTTCGTACCCGGCCTGCTCTTGTATCTCGTGTTTTTTATTTATCCCACCTTGCAGGGGCTCTACTACTCCTTCACAGATTGGGACGGCATGTCGGATACGATGAACTTTGTTGGGCTCAGCAACTATGTCAATGTCGCGGAAAACACGATCTTTCACAAAGCCATCGGCAACAATCTGAAGTTCATGTTCAGTGTAGTTATTGTGCAGACGCTTGTATCACTGGTCCTATCGCTTCTGCTCGTCCGTAATTCCAAAGCCAACATCGGCCTGCGGGCATTGTATTTCTTCCCGACAATATTGTCCTCAGCGGCAGTAGGGTTTATCGGAACTTATATCTATGATCCGAATCTGGGGCTGCTCAATGAGGTACTGAATCGTATTGGCTTGTCCTTCCTTGCTAACAACTGGCTGGGTGATCCGTCCATCGCGATTTATTCCGTTGCAGGCATCCAGGCATGGGCGCATATCGGTCAGATGGTTATTCTGTTCGTGGCCGGTCTGCATGGAATTCCGGAAGAAATTAATGAAGCGGCCAGACTAGATGGCGGCAACCGCTGGCAAATATTTCGGTTCGTCACCTGGCCTCTGCTGGCACCGGCAGCTACACTGGTCATCGCCTACACAACGATTCAATCATT
Organism: Paenibacillus sp. TCA20; assembly: GCF_000732325.1. Classification (GTDB taxonomy): domain Bacteria; phylum Bacillota; class Bacilli; order Paenibacillales; family Paenibacillaceae; genus Paenibacillus; species Paenibacillus urinalis. The sequence goes on along the minus strand of NZ_BBIW01000012.1, from coordinate 156,590 downwards.
TAAGGCGTTTGACCTGATATATGTCATGACCCGCGGGGGTCCGGCTTACTCTACCGAGATTTTATCGACGTATATTTATTCTTCGGCATATCAAAATTACAACTTCGGGCATGCTTCGGCAGCATCGATTTATTTCCTAGCTATTATTGCACTGGTCACCTTCTTGCAGTTCAAAGCGATTCGCTCAGACCGTGCTGTATAACAAAGCCTAGCATGTGAAAGGAGGATGATATCCCTTGTTTGCTCGTACGCTCGGCAAGCTGCTGCTCACGCTATATGCCATTATTATTCTGCTTCCGCTGCTTGTTGTCGTTATGGCAACGATGAAGGACCAGCAGCAGTTCTATATGAATCCGATCGGAGTGCCTTCCTCCTTCTCGCTGGATAATTATATTCACTTATTTCAAAGCCAGCCGATGCTGATGTATTTCAGCAACAGTGTCATCGTCTCGTTCTCGACAGTCGCTGTGCTGCTTGTTCTCGCAAGCATGATCTCGTTCGGACTGTACCGTCTCAAGAATAAAATATCCAAAACGATATTGCTCCTGTTCGTCATTGGTCTCATGGTGCCTTCTCAGGTTAACATGATTCCGATTCACTCCTTCCTGCGGGATTTGGGGCTGACGAACAGCCGGATCGGTCTCATCCTTGTCTCCGTATCGGTTCTTATGCCGCTCTCTGTGTTCATGATCAACGGCTTCATGAAATCCTTGCCTAGAGAGGTATTTGAGTCCGCCAGTATCGATGGAGCTGGAGAGTCACGCATGTATCTCCAGATTGCGATGCCGCTCTCGGTCCCTTATCTAGCAGCGACGGCTACCTTCTTGTTTGTCTCGGTATGGAACGAGTTACTGTTCCCGCTCCTGCTGATTACGGATCAATCGAAGATGACCCTCCCGCTGGCGCTGCTGCAGTTCCAGGGTGAGTATTCTACGAATTATCCAGGACTCTTGTCAGGCGTTGTCATCATATCTCTGCCTATGCTGGTCATGTTCTTGTTCCTGCAGCGCTTCTTCATCTCAGGCGTGACGGCAGGCTCTCTCAAAGGTTAAATAAACACACAAAAGGACAAGTCAAGGGTTATCCCCTCAGAGCTTGTCCTTTTGTGTGTTTTTCACGGTATTTGGCTGGTGAGACGCCCTCATAGCTCTTAAAAGCTTTGGAGAACGAGAACAGATCGGGATATCCCACAGATTGGGCAATTTCTCCGAGCTTATAGTTCGTGCCTGTGAGAAGCAGCTTCGCCTCATTCATTCGCAGCTCCTGCATATATTTCATCGGAGAGATGCCATACGTTTTATGAAATGTTTTAGTAAAATGTGTGCGCTCAACGCCAACATAATCAGCTACACTCTTGATGGTAATGCCTCCAGCGTAATGAATTTCCAGATACTCTTTACCCTGCTGTACCCAAGAAGGCTCCTCCGGCGTCTCAGCCAGACTCGATTCATTCACAGCAAGCGCGTCAAATACCTTCTGAAGATAGGTCAGCCGCGATAAATCGGTCAGCTCCATTCGGCAGTGATCGAACCACGACTTCATGATCTCAACGGCTTCATCATTCAGTCCTCCCTGCAGATGGGGTCTTGACGGCCCAAGACCTGCTCTTGCAAGCAAGGACAGCGCATGCTTTCCGTCAAAGGCAAAAAAGATTTTCCGTAACGTCTTGTCCTCTGCGGTGTAATATTCGTGTGTAACTTGAGGAAAGAGACAGAACAAGTCCCCCGGGCGAAGCGAGTAGGTCTTCCCGCTCTGAATGAACGTCCCCTCGCCTTCAAGCACCATCAGCAGGTAGTAATATGGCGTTACCCGCGGTCCAATGCGATAGGCTGGCTTGGCAGCATTAGCCCCTAAACGGATAGGCCATGCAGCACTCCCCTTCTCATAAGCAGAAGGATTAAAAAAATGAATCTCCAGAAATTCGTGAACGTCTTCCTTCATATTTGTAAACATCTAACCCCTCCGATACCCACAAAATGATAAATCTGATTCCCTTCTATTGATATGGTTCGATTCGTTCAAGGTTGTTAAACTGATTAATATACTATTCCTACCGTATTAGTTGTAATTATTTTTATACCAAATATATAGAGTGAATGACAATAATGCAAGCATACCTTGAAAGGAGTGCATGATAATGAGCACAGCAGCACAATCCGTAGAGTTTGGTTGGTTTATTCCCACGAATGGGGATGGAAGATATATTGGTACCTTACTCGAGCGCAAGCCTTCCCAGGAGTATTTCGTACAGGTGGCACAAGCCGCAGAAAAAGCAGGGTACGAGTTCACACTCATTCCTGCCGGAGGAGATTGCTGGGATGGATGGATCGTCGGCTCTTGGGTCGCGGCTCATACCACCAAGCTGAAGCCGCTTATTGCAATGCGTCCAGGGCTGATCTCACCTGTGCTTGCAGCCCGTATGGCCTCCACTCTGGATCAAATGTCCGGTGGCCGTGCGCTTATCAATGTTGTTACTGGCCACTATCCTCAGGATCTCAAGGCAACCGGCGACCCGCTTCATGGAAGCCATGATGAACGTTATGAACGGACGAAGGAATTTTTGGATGTCGTTAAAGGTGTCTGGGGCGAAGATGGCAGCGGAGCAGGATTTGATTATGAAGGCAAACATTACGCGGTTGAAGGTGGTGTAAGCAAGCCTGCTCCTGTGCAGAATCCACACCCACCGCTATATTTTGGAGGAAGCTCTGTTTCAGGCAAGAAGGTTGCAGCGGAGAGCGCGGATGTCTACTTGATGTGGGCTGAGCCGGTGGAATGGATTCAAGGACAAATTGCCGAGATGGAGCAGCATCTTGCGGAGCTGAAAGACAACACAGGTGTAGAACGCACGCTTCGGTACGGAATAAGAGCTCAGCTTGTCGTACGTGAGACAGAGGAAGAAGCTTGGGCAGCCGCCTGGAATATTCTAAGCAAGGTTGAACCGGATCAGCTGAAGAGTCAGGAGAAGCTTCATGCCAAGACAGATGCGACGAACCAGAAACGCCAAATGGATCTGTATGAGCAATCGAAGGAGCAGGACTATATTATCGGACCTAATCTATGGTCCGGCCTATCTGCTGTCCGCGGCGGGGGTGCCGTAGCCTTCGTCGGAACACCAGAGCAGGTATCGGACAGACTGCTGGAATTTGTGGATGCGGGAGTCAGCTCCTTTATCCTCTCCGGATATCCACATTTGGAGGAAGCCGAGATTTCAGGTCGTCTATTGATGCCTTTAGTTAAGAAAAAGCTGGCTGACCGTTCCATTACAGTCAGTGTTTAAATGACTTAGAGCCTAATCTCGATTAGAGATTAGGCTTATTTTTGCTGCATCACCAGCGGACTTCTAATCAACAGATCGGTTTCCAGGGCATTAATTCTCCAAGCCTATCGAATTCCCCCTCCTTCCTGTTCCTGCTTATCTATCATTTAAAGTTACATTGTGATCAATCAATTTATTGAGATATGATAGTAAAGAACGACAATACTTTCCAACGACTTCGATTTAGGAGGATCATACGTATGAGTGATAAACGAGGCATTACAGCAGAAGATCTGTATCAATTCATCTGGACAAGCGACCCTTCTATTTCTCCCAATGGAGAACGTGTGGCTTATGTATCCAAGACCGTTAACAAGGAACGTAACGGATATAGCTCTCATATCCGGATGGTAGAGCTGGGCAGTCATGAGGATATCGTATTTACAAGCGGTGAACAGGATCGTCAGCCGATGTGGTCCCCCGATGGAGGAAAGCTTGCTTTTATACGTAACTATCAAGATAAACCACAGGTCTGGGTCATCCCTGCTAATGGCGGTGAGGCGCAGGTCGTTACCCATGCTGAGCATGGCGTAAGCGGATTTGCCTGGTCACCGGACAGCAGCAAGCTGTTGTTCCGTACGCAAGTTGAGCCACAGTCCACTGAGACAGATTCGAATACATCGGAAGATGCAAAGACAGAAACAGCAGATTCCAAGAAGCCGCTGGAAGAAGAAATCATTGATCGAATTCGTTATAAAGCAGACGGCACCGGGCGCTGGAACGGGCGCAGATCTCATTTATACATACAGCAATTAGGGTCCAATGCCGACGCAGCTCCGTTAACAGGTGGAGACTATGACATCGGAGATTTCTGCTGGTCACCGGATGGAGAGAATATCGCCTTCGTTGCAAAAATACCAGAGGATGATTCAGACCCAGATCTCAGTCTAATTACCGACGTCTACGTCATAAACGCAAGTGGAGAGAATCGCCGGAAGCTCACCTCTTCCGAATGGTCAGTATATGCAGTCAGCTACTCTCCGGATGGCGAGAAGCTAGCCATCTTCGGAAGTGATCGTTCTCATCATAATGCGACTCAAGTGAATCTGTTCATTCGTCCTGTTCAGGACGGTGAATGGCTATCCGTAACGAAAGCGTATGATATCCAGCTCACAAACTCCATGGTAACCGACATGCGATCCGGCACTCGTTCTAACGGACCCGTGTTCAGTGAGGATGGTCAATCGGTGTACAGTCTGGTCTCGCGTGAGGGCGGCGTTCATCTAGTGAAGATCGCAGCAGATGGTTCGGGCTACGAATGGATCTCGCAAGGCAACAGAGACATTTATCAATTCGAGAAGTCCTCTGATGAGAAATTCATTCTTGCTGCTGCAGATCCGGCTCAGCCAGGAGATCTGTTCCTCCTCGATACCGAATCACAGCTCGAGAGCAGACTTACACAGCATAATGAGGTCTTCCTCCAAGAAATCGAGCTCATTCAGCCGGAAGAATTCTACTATAAGGCATCAGACGGGGAAGCGATTCAAGGCTGGGTGATGAAGCCCGCAGGAACACCGAGCGGGACGAAAATTCCGACTGTACTCGAAATTCACGGGGGTCCGCATGCCATGTATGGATTTACGTTCATGCTTGAATTTCAGCTGCTGGCAGCTCGAGGCTATGCCGTCATTTATACGAACCCGCGCGGCGGCCACGGATACAGCCAGGAATTCGTTAATGCCGTGCGTGGAGATTACGGCGGCAGAGATTACGCAGATCTCATGGAAGCTGTAGACTATGCATTAACTAAGTACGATTTTGTTGATGAATCTCAGCTCTTCGTAACAGGTGGAAGCTATGGTGGATTTATGACCAACTGGATTGTAGGGCATACGAATCGATTCAAGGCAGCCGTTACACAGCGCTCCATCTCCAACTGGATCTCCTTCTACGGCGTCAGCGACATCGGATTCTTCTTCACAGAGGATCAAATTGGCGGTGACGTATGGAAGAATACCGAATTATTGTGGAAGCACTCTCCCCTGGCGTATGTCGAGCAAGTGGAGACTCCACTTCTGATTCTTCACGGCGAAGAGGATCTTCGCTGTCCGATCGAGCAGGCAGAGCAGCTCTTCATCGCACTCAAACGGCTTGGCAAGAAGACACAGTTCATCCGGTTCCCGAAATCCAGTCATGAGCTGTCACGCGGGGGACATCCAGGTCTGCGTGTCAAACGCTTGAATCATATTGTCCGCTGGTTTGACGAGCATAAATAAGCTCGCGATCTATTTCGAGACTTCGAATAGAAATAGAATGATATTGAGGTAAGGCTGCACATCGTCACGACTTCTTCATGAATGGTGATATATGACGTGCAGCCTTGCTTCATCTTCAATATAAAATGAGTATGAGGAGGATTAGAGCAGCTTGCCCGCTCCTGCGATGACCTGCTTCACCTTCGACTCTAGTTTATACTGTTCTTCCTTTTGTCTTACGATGTCCTCTGCAATGGTACATAATGCTGTAATCGATGAGAGAACCGCTGTGCCCTCCTTCTTCTTCGTCACAACATTGAAGTTCTTCATTTCCTGTGTAAATCGTTTCTTTGCTGCAGATATATTGCTCTTGGCTGCTCTAATCTGTACCTGGACCGGATTTTTCTGCGCAAGTGCTGTCCTGACCTTCTTGACTTCGGCATCTCTCGCCTTTTTAGCCGCGGTCAGCTTGTCCTGTTTACGCTTGATCTCTTCCTTTGCGAGCGTAACCGCGACTTTGGTTGAGTCTACCTGTGACTTCACTGCAGCCGTCAGATTCTTGTTCTTCAGCTTTCTTACGAGGGTCAGTTCCTTGTTCAGCGAGGAATAGAGGGCAAACAGCGGTTCATACCGTTTCTTCGTGCTCGTTACATCCTGTGTTAATTTATCAATTTGTGCAGCTTCATGCTGTCTGAGTCGTTCAAGCAGTCTCGTTTCCGATTCCTTATTCGCATAATAGATCGTCCGGATCTGCTGATCAACGGATTGATCCTGCTGATGGAGGGTCTTCAGCCTGCTCTCCTGCTTACGCAGCGCTGACGAGATGGCAGAGCCCGACGACGATACGGTTTGATCCAGCATCTTCTTGCCCGTAATGGACAATTCGAACCCTGCCGCAAGAGCTGAAGGTACAGTTAGCGTTATCGCTAGGCCGATGGAGGCGAGCAGCAGCCCGCCTTTTTTCCACCATGTACTTCGCACGCTCCCCTTCCTAATCCCTGATGTTTGAATCTCACTAGACTTGTTCACGTTCGTTCATTCTCCCTTCTCACTTCGATTGTTTACTCTGATCCACTTCAATAAAAACGCATAAACACAAAAAACCCGCAAGAATAGGCATCCTGCCTGTTCTTACGGGTTCTTCCTCATAAGCCGCTCATATTCAAATCGGATCTATTCATATATACTTCATTTTCCACCTAGCGTCAAGCTGCACGCTCTACATACCCTCTGGAAAATGCTCCATGCCGTTAATAAATACTTCGCCTGTATTCAGCTTGATCTTGACGAGATAGGGGGTATCCAAATTGTAATCATCGTATACGGACAGGTCCTTTCGATGTGTTAGCACATCCCACTGACTGACCTCCTCTGTTACGCTCGTTTCCCCAGATAGCTGCGCCATATGTTCATAGTATTTCTCGTTTAATTCCATATCCTCTTGACTGCCGGAGAAACCGGTGTTCGGAATGTTTCTTGTCACTGTCATTTCGCGGATATCTGAAGGATTCATTCTGGCTTGATCAGCAAGACCCTTCTCTACCATCCAGGCTTCCAGCTCCTCATAGGATTTGCTCCATTCTTGATACTGATAGCTTCCGTAACGTAGATTGGGACTCGTTAGCTCAATTGTCGCCCAGCTGTTTCCCATCTCAAGCTGTTCCTCATAACTCATGCTCACTATTTCTTTAAGTAAGATCTGCTTAAATTCCTTAATGTCCTCTGGATCCTTAATTGTAACCTTCTTATTCGCCTCCCAGCTTGTTAATGTAATTCTCGATGTATCTTCATCCAGAAGGGTGCTCTGAACATACTGCTTCTTATACTCTTCGTGCTCCATAACCTTCCTTAGACTGTTCTCCAGCTGACCTTCTTGCAGCTCATACTCGCGAACCCATTTATTCCCACTCTCTAGCTCGTAAGCAATAACTAAATTTCTTGAACGGTCTGAAGTCTTTACAGGTGTGATCTCACCTGCTTCATATTGGGCAATAAGCTCTTGATGCAGCTGAAGCACCGCTTCAATATAGGCAGGATTCTGACTGAAGCTCTTGCTGGTCAGCTTCGCTGGAATTTGCATTTGATTTACCTCATCCATATCAATGAGGTTAGTAAAATGCTCAGATACAGCGACACCTTTAATGTCCTCCGCCTTAGGGACACGAGTTTCAAAGCCATCGATATTGGATACAGGCAGATATAGCAGCAGAAGAAGCAAGAGACTGTATCCTATCGAGCTTGCGAGTGTGCGTTTGCTCCATATGAGCCAAGTCTTGCGGACGACCATCTCAGCAATAAGACAGCCTAGAATCCCTCCGATGAGATAACCAATTATTAAACCACGAGTACTGTATCCATTCGCCTCGGACAGATAGGCCCCTAATGCCATGGATATAAACAGCATGACCAGCAGACGGAACAGGAGTGTCATAAATGGAAAGACAATAGCTCGTCCTGAGGCGGCCGTATCTCTTTTTCGATATAAGAAATAACTGATTATAATAAACATGACACCTAACAGCAAGTAAATAAGAATCTCCATCCAGCCGAACGGTTGACCTGACAGTCCTGTCAGCCTCAGAAATGGCGAAATAGTGCCCAGTTCAAATCCAGTGCTATATCCCATTTCATAATATTCACTAGAGAAGCCGAATAGAAATCTCTCCATATGAATGACACCCAGCACAAGGATCCAGGCCGGGGTCAGGAGCAGACCATAGGTTACAATCAGCTGAAGGATCGTTTGTCCAAGACTTACTGCAAGCAGGACCGTGAGTCCAGACAAAAATAATATGATCGCTGTAGACAGCCACGCCCATTCCCAGACAACGGACAGCTCATATATGTAGTGATTACTTGCAAACAAACGAATCAATGCGGTTACGACAGCAATTACCCACACCGGTACTAACATGAGGATCAGTGCACTGAACAAATGTGATGTGAGCAGCTGGTTCCGTGTAATCGGCAAGCTGTGATATAAATCGGACGGAGCCTTACTATGCAAATATCGAAAAATAAAGCTTACGGTAAAGATCGGAAAAATCAGCAGCAGATTAAGCGTCAGATCGTCTGAAACATCAAACAAAGAATCGATCTCTCTGCCCTGGCCTCCACTAACGGGATGAACCAGCATAACAAATGGCAGCAAAAAGGCCAGAGCCAGCAGATACAAGATTCCAATCCATCCATGCTGCTTCAGATCTTGGAGAATCACTCCACGGTTAAAGAATAATCGGATGGATGTCATAGCCAGCGTCCTCCATTTCATAGATAAAAATCTCTTCCAGCGTGAGAGGCAGCATATCAAGCACATAAGGATCGTAAGCCTTGAATGCTTCCTTCACTTCCTGCTCATCGCCTTTCACGATATAAATTTCCACACTTCCCCGCTTCTCTCCATGCAGTATGCGAACATGGCTGGACAGGGTCTCCTCATGACGGTCATCTCGGAAGGCTACTTGAATCTTGTGGGTATCGGCCTTCAGATCATCCAGGTCCTTCTCAACCATGAGCACTCCGTTATGCATGATCCCGATATGATCGCACATATCCTCGATTTCTCTTAGATTATGAGAAGAAATAACGACGGTCAGCTCTCGTTCAGCTGCCTCCTGGAATAATAAATTCTTGATCATCTTGCGCATGACCGGGTCAAGCCCATCGATGGGTTCATCCAGCAGCAATACATCCGGCATACAGCTAAGAGCCAGCATAATTGCAGCCTGGTGCTGCATCCCCTTAGACATTCGGTACAGCTTCCGTGTAAGGTCCAGCTTGAACACCAATTCCAGCTGACGAAACCGTTCTTCATTCCACCCGGGATACATTCGCTTGTAGAAGGCAGCCATCTGGCGAATCGATGTATGAGGGAAAAAGTAAGGAATATCGGACATAAAAATAATCCGGCTTTTTAATTGTGTATTCTCATAAACGGGTACGCCGTCAATGGAGACACTTCCCTTGTCAGGCTTATAGATTCCTGCCATTGTTTTTAACAGCGTCGTCTTTCCTGCTCCGTTCGATCCCAAGAGGCCGAATATCGAGCCCTTCCGAACAGTAAGGGACAGATGATTCACCGCTGCCTCTGTCTCAAATACTTTCGTTACACCCGATACTTCAATCATGCTCTTCCCCCTCTACCCGATCCAAATGACGATCCTGCTGTGCCTTCTGATAAATCTCCCTGATTTCACCTTCTGTCATTCCCAGATAGACTGCTTCCGTAAGCAGCTTATGTATCTCCAGCTTCAGTTCCTGTTTTCTCTGATCAAGAGGTCTATGCTCCACCTTAGCAACAAAACTTCCCTTGCCCTGCAAAGAATAAATATACCCGTCCCGTTCCAGCTCACGGTAAGCCTTCTGAATCGTATTCGGATTCACGGTAAGCTCGGCTGACAAATGCCTCACAGAGGGCAGCTGCTCATCTGGCTTCAGCATTTCCATCATAATCAACTCCTTAATGCGTTCAATTAACTGCTCATATATCGGTTTACGGCTGCGCACGTCCAGTTCAAACATCGGATACCTCCTTCATAAATAATCAATACCAATGTAACGATGTAGAGCCCAAAGTTAATGCATAACACTGAATTAACTGTACTATTACTTATAATACAGTTAACTATTAAACTGTCAATAATCACTTTGTCATGCCACTTTCTCAAAAATGATATAATTAAATCGCATTACACACCTGTTTCTATGTCACCAGAAGGAGCTGAGCTGCATCATGTCATCTCGAATCTTGATCGTCACTGCCGTTGAGGCAGAGCGGAAGGCTATAGAGGACGGCCTGAAAGTCCCGGAGTATTATCACGTCATTGCAGGAGGAGCCGGACCTGCGTCCGCCGCGGCAGCAACCGCAGCAGCACTGGCTTCTGATTCGTACAAGCTGGTCATTAATGCAGGAATCGGCGGCGGCTTCCCGGGGCGTGCCGGAATCGGAGACGTCGTTATTTCTACAGAAATGATACAAGCGGATCTAGGCTCCGAGACGGCGGAAGGATTCCGCAGTGTGGACGAGCTCGGTTTCGGCAGATCACGAGTGACCGCCGATTTCGAAGCGATTCAATCCATTCAATCCGCATTACAGACATCAACAGATTTACCTGTCCACTACGGCCCCATTATTACGGTATCAACTACAACGGGAACAGCTCACACCGCCGAGGAATTGTTAAGACGTGTTCCAGAAGCATACGCAGAATCCATGGAAGGGTATGGCGTCGCCGCTGCGGCAAGCTATATGAATGTACCCGTACTCGAGATTAGAGCCATCTCTAATACCGTGGGTCCCCGTAACCGGGATGCGTGGCGCATTCCAGAAGCACTGCAAGCTCTAACCACAGCCAGCCAGAAATTATCGGAGGTCTTGTAATTATGAACATGAACATTGTTTACTCACCATGTCCCAATGACACATTTGTCTTTCATGCTCTAGTCCACGGGCAGATCCCAAATACACCGGATTTCACGGTTACATACGCAGATATTGATGTGACAAATACGCTTGTTACGAAGCCAAGTGACTATGATATCCTCAAAATTTCTTACGCCGCCCTGCCATGGCTGTCTGATGAATATCGCCTCATTCCATGCGGCGGTGCCCTTGGCAGAGGCAACGGTCCCCTGGTGTTGACAGCAGATCAGAATACCAAGCCGGAATCACTCTCTGGAAAAAGAATTGCTGTGCCTAGCGAGCGTTCTACCGCTTATCTTCTGTTCCGGCTATGGGCTGCCCAGAACGTGCCTAGCGGCATCGGCGAAATTGTGGTTATGCCATTTGACCAGATTATGCCTGCCGTTCGCGATGGTAAGATCGATGCGGGTCTCGTTATTCATGAAGCCAGATTTACGTACCCGTCATACGGCCTCTCACTAATGGCGGATATGGGTACTTGGTGGGAAGCGGATACGGGTCTTCCGATTCCGCTCGGTGCCATCGTTGCGCGCCGCAGTCTTGATCCTGCTGAGATCACCTCCTGGATTCAAGCTTCCGTTGATTATGGCTGGAAGCATCCCGAGCAGTCCAGACCCTATATTCTTTCTCATGCACAAGAAATGGACCCTGAAGTTGCACAGCAGCATATCAATCTCTATGTCAATGAATTCACCAGAAATCTGGGTGAGGAAGGCTTCGGAGCGATTGAAGCTCTCTTGGGCCGTGCTGCTGCCGAAGGTCTCGTACCTGAAATTGACTTTGAGAAATTGAGAAGCTAAATACATGAAGCTCGGGTTATACACATGTAGCTGTATCCCGATCGAGCACAGCAAGAAGAAGCCTGCACGGATATCCCCGTCAGGCTTCTTTCTTATTGCAGCAGTTGATCAGGACTCGGGGCCTGATTCATCCGTTAACAATACAGGCAATATCAATCGAAACGTCGAGCCTTCTCCCAGCACACTATGTACCGTAATGGAGCCTTTGTGATCCTGGGCAATCTTCTGGCAGAGAGACAGACCAAGTCCTGTTCCATCCTCCTTTGTCGTATAGAAGGGATTGAAGATCTGATGAAGCTGATCAGGAGCAATTCCTGTTCCAGTGTCTTGAATCTGGATGACCGCTTTATTGTCAGCCCGGCTCACTCTAATCTTCACTTCACCAGGAGTCTCCATCGCCTCAAGCGCGTTGCGCACGAGATTAAGCAGCACTTGAACAATCTTGTCTCGATCCATATAGATGTACATCGACTCGTCCTCAATGTCCAAAGTCAGCTGATGTCCTCGCGAAATCGCGTCTGACTCCGACAGGGAAATAACCCTTTCCGTACACACTGTCAGCGACTCTGATCTCATATTGCTGGCATGTGGCTTGGAGAACTGAAGAAATTCGGCGGTCAGCTCCGTTACTCTCGTAATCTCACTCATAATAACCTCATACCAGGGCTTGATATTGTAGGACTGAATCTTGGACAGCTGTACAAATCCCCGAATCGCAGTAAGCGGATTGCGGACCTCGTGAGCCATTCCTGCTGCCAGTTCACCGACAACCTTCATCTTCTCCGATCTGAACAAGTCCTCCTCCCGCTGAAGCCACTGCTCCCGCCTCATCTGAAACAGCTTGTCCTCTGCCTTCATAATGAGCTGATTATGATCTTCACTCTCCTCAGGATGAGACACGAAGCTGTACGATACCTGGTAACCGAGTGAATCCATCTCCAGCAATGCACCAATATGATCCGGCATATAATATTCAGTGGGCAGCAGTAAGGCATAACGATCTCCTGCATATCTGGAAACACCATACGCGTTAGGGAAAGTGGAGGTAAGTGCCTTACCCAGGTTAATGAGCGCCTCATTCCCGCTTTCCAAGCCATCATGATTGTAAGATTTGAAATTTTGCAGATCTAGCAGAATTAAATAAAAAGGAACCTTTTTGGATATCAGCGCTTGTATCTCGTTCATATATCCAAGGTAATTAAGAAGGCCGGTCAGCGGATCGTGAGTGGTGAGATAGTCATTCTTATCGAGAAGGACCTGCTTCTCTGATTCGGCACGAATGACATAATGAAATAGAAAAACGATAAAAATTAAAGTCAAGAAGTCAAAAATCGTAACGAGGATATTATACGCCCCTATAGGAACGTAACTAAACCGAATAATGGTATACTGCAGGATAAGCAGTACAGAGACAGGCAATGTTTTCTTGTAGGATTGTTTCTTATCAAAAATCGTCATGATCATAATGTAGTACAGCAGTACACACCAGTTCAGCTGGGTGATATATTGAAAAATGCCGAGCAGAATCAGCTGAACCCAGAGAAACCGCGGATACTTATGATCTAATACTACGGATAACAACAACAGAATGCTCACGACAATCATGGCACACAAACGATGCGTGCTCTGACCCAAAATAGAAGATGCGATAATGATCAGCAAGCAGCTAATCGGAAAGAAAATTAACTTGAGTCGATGGATTAACAATCGTTTTTGCACTCCCCTATGCCTGTTTTCAAATTTAGCAGTTATAGATAAGTGCATTATATACCATGAATGTGAAGATTGTTGTCGAATAGTGGCAAAAAGCGGTTGCAAAATCTGCGATCTTGCCGAAATGTTATATCACGCTGCTCTGCCGCCGATTCTTAGCCTTAAGTTCGTAGGTATTATATCCCTCCTTTAGCTTGCGATGAATTTCTTGTATTTTCTTTACATCCTCAAATGAATATCTTCGACTTCCCCCTTTCGTTCGTGCTGGAAAGACAAGCTGCTTCTCCTCATAATAACGAATTTGCCTCTCCGATAACCCCGTCAATTCTTTCACCATGCCAATGCTCATAATTTGATCATTCATCACAAACACCCCTAATGTTAGAATACTTGCCATATTACTGGAGTATCTTCTCCTGAAACTATGTTTGATGAACAGATTTAGCAGGGTATTTAGCTGTCGATGATAGTAACTATCGTTATGGCAACAATTTTAAGGATTTTCCGAACAAAATTCAATAGATTGAAGCAAATTGATAAGAAATTAATCGATTCGAAGTTACTATCACAAAAAAAGTGTGTTAGATTTCCTTACAAAAATTGAGACAATAGAGCTTCTTGTCTGCTAATATCTTCTCCACAAAGGTTCTTAATACGCACAAAGGAGATGAAGTATAGTATGAGCAATGCTGAACAGCCTCAGGACATGACAAGAAGACAATTCCTATCGACAGTTGGCAAGGTCGGGGGTTCTCTTGCCGTCTTCAGTCTAATGGGCAATTTGGGTCTTCTCTCTCCAGAAACGATGAAAGCTCAGGATTATACGCCTCCCGGGAAGAACGATCTTGCGCTGAGCAATCGAAACGGCAAGAAGATTATTATCCTGGGTGCCGGCATCGCAGGATTAACCGCGGCCTATGAGCTTGGCAAAGCCGGATATCAGTGTACCGTGCTGGAAGCGAAGCCTTTTGCGGGCGGCCGGAATTGGAGCATTCGCAAAGGAACCACGAATCAGGAAATCGGCGGAACACGGCAATACTCCCAATTCGGCAGCGATCTGTATTTCAATGCAGGACCGATGCGGATTCCCCAGTTTCATTCCACTCTCGAATATTGCAGGGAGTTCAATATCCCGATTGAGCCCTTCAACAATGTGAACGACAGCGGCTATTATTACAATGAGAATGTGGGGGCACTCTCCGGACAAAGAATTACCAAGCGTGCAGCCAAAGCCGATGTGCGCGGTTATGTCTCCGAAATGCTCGCCAAGGCTGTCAATCAGTCTGCTCTTGATCTCCCTATTACCCCAGAGGAGAAAGAAAAGCTGGTTGAATATCTCCGGCGGGAAGGGGATTTGAATGCCGACCTGTTCTACCGCGGCTCTTCCCGCGGCGGATATAAGGAAGAGCCGGGCAGCCGCCTGGATGCAGGCGTTGTAAGAGATCCGTTTGATCTCACAGCCATTCTTCAATCCGGATTCGGTAATTATTTCAGCAATGAATATGGTTATGACCAGCAAATGATGATGTTCCATCCTGTCGGCGGTATGGATATGATCGTGAAGGGATTTGAGAAGCGTCTTGGCAACCGGGTCAAGCTGAATGCTCCTGTTACCGAGATACGGCAATCCGGGGATGGCGTGCGGGTTCGCTTTACCCAGAACAAAAAGGAACAGGAAATAATCGGAGATTATTGTATCTGTACGATTCCCCTCTCCGTTCTTCGAACGATTCCAGGTGACTTCTCTCCATCCATGAAAAGTGCAATTCAGAACGCAAGATACGCATCTGCGGGTAAGATCGGCCTGCAATTCAAACGCAGGTTCTGGGAAGAGGATGAGCTGCTCTTCGGCGGCAACAGCCTCACCAATATGGACATCACCCAAATCTATTATCCTCCTACAGACTACTTTGGCAAGAAGGGCATCCTGCTCGGCTATTATGCAACCGGAGCAAATGCGGACAAGCTGGGCAGTATGAGCTACATAGAACGGGAACGGCATGCACTGAATCAAGGAGCCAAGATCCATCCTCAATACAAGACAGAATTCGAGAATTCGTTCTCCATCGACTGGAAAAAAATTAAATATCAAGAAGGTGCCTGGGTATCCTATAATGCCGAGGAGCGTGCAGGAATGTACAAGACCCTCTGCCAGCCGGACAACCGAATCTATCTTGCAGGAGATCATATCAGCCATATCGTAGCTTGGCAGGCCGGGGCCATTGATTCCGCAAGAGCTGTTGTTAAAGATATTCATCAACGTGTCATGAAGGCTTAATGCATACGGGATAGCCTACAGTTATCACAGAATAGATTGGCAATAGTGTATTTCAATCCAGGTATATGAATGTCCAGAGGAGGCAGAAGTTTATGATGAACAAAAAAATAAAAAGTTTAACGCTCGCAGCTATACTCATGGCAAGCTTAAGTGCAACCGCTTATGCAGCAGATAAAGCCCCTATCGAAGTTCAGGGAACCGTATCGGTGCCTGAGCCCGCCCCAATACAAGCCGCAGCACCTGATAATGGTACTGTCTTCTATGGTAATCCAAGCTCTAGTATTTCGGGTGGTGTCGTTGTACCGGAAGGGGCTGCCTATCTGTACACGAGCGGCACAGTTCCACCTGTACTGAATAAAGAAGGTAAGACCATCTATGAGCGATATGGAGATACCAAGACTCAGGCGGCCGGTGTTCTGGCATCCATTGAGAAGCAGCTTAAGGATCAGGGTCTCTCTATGAAGGATGTTGTCTATCTCCGCGCCTACTTGACGGCGGACGCCGCGAAGGAAGGCATATTCGATTATGCAGGCTGGAATGAAGCTTATGGCGAATTTTTTAACAACGAAAAAAATCCAGTCAAGCCCGCTCGCTCCACTGTTGGTGTGGCCAGTCTCGTAAGCTCTGATTGGCTGATCGAAATTGAGGCTGTCGCTGTATTTCCCAAAAAATAATCAATTACTACATGAGGAGGACATCTTATGTTCCAGAATATAGGAATAACCGGAATCATTATGATTCTGGTACTGGTCCTGATCTTATTCGGACCTTCCAGATTGCCTGAGCTTGGACGCGCCGTAGGTCGGACCTTGTTCGAGTTCAAATCTTCTGCTCGTGATCTCGTCGGTGATAGTAAGGATGAGGATGAATCGTCACCGAACAAAAAGTAGTTGCTAAATTTTGGATTCCTATGTTATTATGCTTTTAATAAATTTATAACTATTCCAGTCGGAATATACTACATTCAACCGGACAGCCGGAGATCATTCTTTTCTATTTAGGAAAGAGTCTGATCTTCGGTTTTTTTTGGTTGTCAGGAGGAGGCAAAGTATGTCCAAGAGAGAAATGAAGCTAGGCGCCTTTCTGATGGTTCCAGGTCATCATGTGGCTGCATGGCGCCATCCCGATGCAGATGTGAATGGTGTGCTGAACTTATCGTTCTACAAGGAGCTTGCTCAAACCGCTGAGCGGGGTAAATTCGATATGGTGTTTCTGGCAGACAGTCTTGCCGCAAAAGGAAATAAATCAATAGAAGGCCGGGCGGTGAATGCAACATTTGAGCCGCTGACCTTACTATCTGCTCTCTCTGCAGTTACAGATCGTATTGGACTGGCAGCCACCGTCTCCACCACCTACAACGAGCCTTACCATGTTGCCCGCAAGTTTGCCTCCCTGGATCATCTCAGCAATGGCCGGGCAGGCTGGAATGTGGTGACCTCCGGCAGTGAAATTGAAGCGCTGAACTTTGGGAAAGAGAATCATCTGCTCCATGAGCTGAGATATGATCGTGCCAAAGAATTTGTAGATGTCGTATCCGGATTGTGGGATACCTGGGATGACGATGCGGTTGTTAAGGATAAAGAATCGGGCGTGTTCTCCGCTCCTGATAAGATCCGCGCCCTCGATCACAAGGGAGAATGGTTTCAGGTGCAGGGACCGCTGAATATCTCCCGCCCTCCGCAGGGCAACCCTGTCATCATTCAAGCCGGAGCTTCGGAATCTGGCCGGGATTTTGCCGCACAGTACGCGGAGGCGATCTTTACCGCCTGGCAGACATTTGATGAAGCGAAGCAGTTTTACACAGATGTAAAAGGCCGGCTGCAGCACTATGGCAGAATGGCCGAGGATGTAAAAATCATGCCGGGCGTGTTCCCTATCATCGGAAGAACCGAAGAAGAAGCTGATGAACTAGAATCCAAGCTGAAAGAGCTGATTCATCCTACAGTCGGTGTAGCACTGTTATCAGGTCTGATCAGCTACGACCTCTCCCCTTATCCTGTAGATGGTCCCCTGCCTGAACTTCCTGATCTCTCGCAAATCAATGGTCAGAAGAGCCGCTTCCTTCTTCTCAAAGACATCGCTGACCGCGAAGGCTACACGATCCGCCAGTTGTACCAGCACATCGCCGGTGCACGCGGACATTGGAGCATCAAGGGAACGCCCGTTCAGATTGCGGATCAGCTGGAAGCTTGGTTCAATGGCGGTGCTGCTGACGGATTTAATGTGATGGCCCCGTATCTGCCTGGAGGCTTAACCGACTTTGTCGATCTCGTCGTACCTGAGCTTCAGCGTAGAAATTTATTTCGGAAGGAGTATACCGGAAGTACACTGCGGGAGCATTTGGGTCTGAGAAGACCTGTCTCAACCGGCACACAGCAGCCCCTCCAGCATTCTTAACTGTATAGCATATATGTCGGCATTTATCCTCTTCACGTTCCCCCGTATCCCCTCTCATACAAAAATAACCTTTGCTCGCCAGAGCAAAGGTTATTGGCTGTTTAGGAATTTTTGCATAGTGACTCGATGCAAAATTCCAGTTTATATCACTTTAGCTTACAGCAAGCTACTCACTACGCATAAGAAATGCCTTCGTCCGTTCAAGCTGCGGATTCCCGAAGATTTGCTCGGGTGTACCCGCCTCGGCAATCTCACCTTGATCCATGAATATAACACGGTCCGCGACATCTCTCGCGAAATTCATCTCATGCGTAACGATGATCATGGTCATGTTCTCATCGGCCAGCTTGCGGATAACCCGCAGTACTTCTCCCGTGAGCTCGGGATCAAGCGCCGATGTCGGCTCATCGAACAGGAGAATCTCGGGATTCATCATGAGTGCCCGAGCGATGGCAACACGCTGCTTCTGACCACCGGACAGGCTAGCCGGATACACATTCGCTTTATCTGATAAACCGACCTTAGCGAGCAGGTCTGCCACCCGCGGTTTAATGGCCGCTGCATTCTCCTTCTTGACCATTTTGGGAGCAAGCTCCAGATTTCCTTGAACCGTGAGATGCGGAAACAGATTGAAGTGCTGAAATACCATTCCCATTCGGGAGGTAATTCTTTTGATTTCAGGTGCACTCACATATTTGCCTTCGCTCACGAGTGACTCTCCCCCGATGCGTATCGTTCCGCCATTCACCGATTCGAGGTTAACCAGGCTGCGAAGCATTGTACTCTTGCCTGAGCCTGACGGCCCGATCACTGCGATAACTTCGCCTGGCTTTACATCAAAATCCACTTTTTTTAATACCTGCAAATCTCCAAACGATTTTTGCAGATTCACGACTTCTATCATATTGGTCATCACGCGACATTCCTTTTAAAGTTTATTCAAACCGAAACCGCTTCTCCAGCGCTTTAAAGAAGAGAGTAAGTACAAGCGTCATTAACAGGTAGACAACAGCTGCCACGGCAAAAGGCATAATGGTTGCATCCCGATTGACTGCGGTCTGTGCAAAGTGCAATACCTCGGGAACAGCAACGGCATAGAGAAGCGCGGTGTCCTTGACCAGGGTTATAGATTCATTCGCTGTGGAGGGAAGCACCACTCGAATCATCTGGGGCAGAATAACTCTGATCATTGTCTGCCATTTGCTTAAGCCAAGCACCTGTGAAGCTTCATACTGACCTTTATCAATCGACAGCAGACCGCCTCTGAAGATCTCTGCAAAATACGCAGCATAATTCAGTACAAAGGCAATTCCGGCCGCAACGCCGCGATCCAGTACCAGATACTCTCCGACCACCGGAAGCATCGGCAGGCCGTAACAGAAGAACAGCAGCTGAAGCAGCAGCGGCGTGCCGCGCATGACGTAAATATAGCTGTGCGCAATTGCGGACACCGGCTTAAATCGGCTGTTTGCCATTAAAGTAATGCCAAAGCCGAGCGGTATAGATAATATAATGGCTGTAAAAAATAACAGCACGGTCGTTCTTGCCCCTTCCAGCATGGGCAGAGTAATACTCCACAAATATTCTAAACTCATCGTTATCTTCGACTCCTACAATCCGGATTATGGATTCATGATTCCATTCATTGAAGTAAAAGAAACCGGGATAAACCATCACCCGGTTTCCAGCATATCATCTTTTTATTATTGCCTAGTTTAATACTTTGTCCTCTCCAAACCATTTCTCGGAGATGCTGGCCGCTGTTCCATCTTCACTCAGCTCGTCAAGAGCACTTTGCAGCTCATTCAGAAGCGCTTCGTTTCCTTTTTTCACACCGATTCCGTATTCTTCAGGAGCCAGTGATTCATCCAGCAGCTTGTAAGTCCCTTCTTCTAGAGACATGTAATACTTCGCAACGACCTCGTCTATAATAACAGCATCCAATCTGCCGCTCTTCAGATCACTTAGAGCAAGTACATTATCCGGGAACTCGGATACCGTACCAACCTTCTCGTTAATCGGGTGTGCACTCAGCGCATCCGATGCAGAAGAGAGCTTCTGCAATCCGATATTCTTACCTTCAAGCTCTTCCAATGAAGCAAGTGGTGAATCTGCAAGCACAACAGCGACCTGACTGTTTGACATATAAGGCTTCGTGAACAGCACCTTCTCTTTGCGCTCATCAGTAATGGTATAACCATTCCAGATCAGATCAATGCGTCCGCTGCTCAGCTCCGATTCCTTGGAAGACCAATCAATCGGCTGGAACTCTACTTCCTTGCCCATCTTCTCGGCCGCTGCTGCTGCATAATCAATATCAAATCCGACAATGTTATTACTCTCATCACGGAATCCCATCGGTGCAAACTTATCATCAATCCCGATGACGAGTGTATTCTCATCCTGTCCGCTTGTTGAGCAGGCGCTCAATACAAGAACGAACATACTTATCATAAGTAACCATGCTGACTTTTTCACGAGTTTCCCTCCACTAGATGTATATTAAATATAGAATAAATTGCATCCATTTCCAAACGCTTTAGTCCGCTACCATATTAGCAGAATGAAAACATCATAACATAGGATGAGAGATTACGCCACTGCAATGATGAAATTTGTTGAAATCTGTTGAAATGGGGCCGAGATTGGGATAGACAGATCATTGATCCAAGGATTACATCCACATAAAAAACAACCCCATGAATTGCGGATAGACACTGTTGTCCATCCCGATCCATGGGGTATCCTTATATTCACTACCTTATTTCTGCTTCCATTCATCCAACAACAGCTCGGCATGATGAGTCAGGTTCAGCCTTGCCCGCTCGCTAATCTTGTCCTTGCCGCCTCGCTTGTCCAGCTCTGCCATATATTTTTCCAGGAAGGAAGATGCTTGCTTATAAGCTCCTTTATTATAATGATGCACTGCTTGTTCTAGCGTATTGGCCAGCTGCTTCACTACAGCTCCTGACAAATCTCCTTCTTCTGCATATTGATCATGTAATTGCTCCAGCACAGGCAGCAGCCCGGCAATGGATAGATTCGGAAGCTTCACCTGAGCAAAATCCATATCGGACGCAAAATAGTAACTTGTATACACCGGCTGATTATAGCCCGTATTCTGCGTAGCTACACCTGCACGATATTGCGGATCATGCAGCAGGGTGTGCAGCTTGTGACTTGTCACTTCCGTATTGGAATAAATACGGATTGCGCTGCTATCTGCCGTACGGACTAACATCTCTTCCCGCCAATCTCCAAAGACATCCGCCACAAGGGACGGCGTGCCCTTCGTATGATTATTTGTACGGGTTCCTTCTGCAGTCAGCACCGTTCCTTTTTTCCAATCATCAATGGTCGGCGTATTCTCTAATGAGCCGTTTATGAGCTGGGTCGTCATATCCTTGGACCATTTGATGCTCATGTTGGTACCCGGGGCCGTGTCACTAATCTTCTGACCCGCTGCTGTATACAATCCGACAGCCCATGTTTCAAGTCCCGGATGATCCGGATCTACATCTCCAATCATGCCGCGTCCGGTATCACGTCCGGTATAAGCGCCGTAGATAACCTCACCTGTCCTCGCATCTCTAAGCGCATATCCATAGGGAGCATAGGCCCCGCCTTCATGCACCATATACACTTCAAGACCTTCGCGAGCTGGATCAATATTAGCAACATGCAGTGCATCTCCATGTCCCAAGCCTGCTACAGCCCCAGGATTGGCGCTTTGCGGCGGCATCACAGATGACGAATTCGACAAGACAGAACCATCATGATCAATGGTAGCCGAGCCATATACAATCTCCTGCTTGCCGTCACCATCTACATCCGCTACGCTGAGTGAATGGGCTCCTTGCGTTGTAATCTGCCCGTACTCAGGATCTGTACCTGCTCTACCATGCGGACCATCTCTGAACGGATTCGTCATCGGTGTCCATCCACTATCTACGTACCAGTACTCATTCAGCTTCTCTCCATCCCAGCTGTAAGAGACCAGTGTTGTCCGGGTATAGTAGCCTCTCGCAAATACTGCATAGGGCTGTTCTCCGTCCAAATAAGCTACGCCGGACAGAAATCGATCCACCCGGTTCCCCGGCTCGATCCGGTTCATCGCGTAATCTCCCCAGCGCAGTCCGTCATCATACCGCCCCGGCTTGTAACGTATGGTCTCAAGCTCTTCTCCGCTCTCTCCTTCAAATACGCTTAAATACTCGGGACCCGATAATATAAATCCTTCAAATTGCCGGAATTTATTCCGATTGGCATCCTTGGAAGGAGCAAATACGTCCATGAAATGATCAGCTAGATGCCCCGCATCCTCCCGGGATAAAGGATAATCATAAGCTGGAGCAATTCCGAAGGCTTCCTCCAGTGTTTGCGGCCAGCTTCCATCCTTAACCTCCTCATATTCATGCCAGTTCATGAACATCTCGACAATATGCTCATAGTAGCCCTCAGCGCTAAGTCTATAATCATCCTCATTAGAGTAGCCTGCAGCAAGGTCTTCCTTCAGCATCGTAATATGCCGCTCAGATATGACATCCCCTTGGTCATTATAACGAAGAGTCTTGGTACCCGGGGCAGTCTTGAACATGAGCTCGGCTCTGCCATCCCCATCGAAGTCATATACAAGGAACTGAGTATAATGGGCTCCCGACCGAATATTGACACCAAGATCTATACGATACAGCAGTCTGCCTTCATAAGTATAAGCGTCAATATAAGTGTTGCCTGTATAGCCGACTTGGGACACGTCCTTCGCATTACTCGGCTCCCATTTTACAAAATACTCTAGCTTGCCGTCTCCATCCACGTCTCCTACACTCATGTCGTTAGCTGAATAGGTGTAGGCCTCCCCTGCCGGTGTAATACCGTCCTGCGGCTTCTGGAGTGGAAGATCATAATAAGAATTCCCCCACGGTATAACGGCCTCACTCTGATCGACTTCTTCGCCTTTCACAACGGCAGATACGTAATAGCTGGAATCTGTCTCTCCCGCTGGATCCAGATAATTCGTACTGTCCGTCACTTGGGCAATTCTTTTACCATCCCGGTATATGTTGAAGTCCGTACCCGTAAGCCCCGTTTCATTACTGCCGGTTGCCTCGTTAGCAAGCAGTCTCCAGCTTAGAAATACACCGTTATTGGCAGGTACAGCGATAAGCCCGCGATCCAGATATTCCATTTGAATACGCCTGTCCATGTCCGGTTTCCCCTTCCTGCTTATATCATTAGCTGCAGATGCAATTCCTCCTGTAGTGATCAAGATCACACTTATGCCCGTCACAGCGATCTTTTGGAACAGTCCCATACTGAAATATGCCATCTTAACACCTCTTCATCCTATAGTGATCAGCCACCCCAAATTATAGACATGCCCTTCCCGTACCACCATTCAAATAACAGAGTTTATTGTTCAAAAATCAGTGTTTCTCTTATTTCCAAATCTCTCAATTGTTGCAGAAAAGTCACAACATATTTACCAATATTCGTGAATTAATCTATAATATTCTAATAGAAAGGAGGATGTAATGGAGTATCAGCGCACACTTGCCCAACCTATTGAACTGAACAGCATAACCCTGCACAGCGGAATTCCGGCATCCATGACCCTACATCCTGCTCCAGCAGACAGTGGAATTCGCTTCAGACGAGCGGATCTATCCCCTGGCGAGATCATCTGCGCCGTGCCGTATAATGTATCATCGACCGATCGGTGCACACAGCTCGCTAATGAACGTCACTATTCTATTTCGATGGTCGAGCATGTCATGTCAGCCCTTCGCGGCATGGGAGTTGATAATGCGATTATTGAAGCAGATGGTGAAGAGATCCCCGTCCTCGATGGCAGCTCTGTAATGATCAGCGACAGGATCGCCGAGACCGGGCTCGTAGAGCAGCATGCCCCCAAGAAATACATGCGCTTAACCAAAGCCGTCCGAGTACAGATCGGCCGTTCGTATCTGGAAGCCATTCCTGCTGAAGAGATAGCCTATGAGATCCAGTTTACGAACGATCATGAGCTGCCCTTTTTGACGAATCAAACTGCTTATTTTAACCCTGCCATCCATGATTATCGAAGCGAAATTTCTCCGGCACGCACCTTCGGATATGAACAAGAAGTAAACCTGCTGAGAAGCAAAGGCCTAATCCAAGGCGCATCCATGGACAACGCAGTACTCATCGGTAACGACCGAATTATGTCAGACCTTCGATACCCGGACGAATTTGCCCGCCATAAGCTGCTCGATGTGATGGGTGATCTGGCACTGGCACCTCCTGTTCTAGCCCAGGTTAGAGGCGTGCGGACTTCCCACCGTCTAAACACTCTTTTGGCACGGGAGATCATGAACAATCTGTATTCACAAGGAGATAGCAAAGATGGAGTACAAGCTTAAAGTCATTGCACAGGAACTGAACGGAGAGTTAATCGGTGACGGAGAAGTGACCCTACATAGCATCGCTTCCTTATCCAGTGCAGAGAGTGGACAAATCACTTATGTAACGGAGAAAAATATAAGCAAATTAATAGACTGCCGAGCCTCAGCCATCGTGGTTCCCGAGAAGATTACCGATGTGCACCTGCCTGTGATCCGGGTAAAAAACCCCCGGCTTGCCTTTATTCATGTCATGAACATGTTTCTACAGGAGACTAGAGCAAACGGTCTTATCTCTTCTTCGATGGTCGATTGTTCACTCCAAGCCGGGGAGGGCACACAGATTGATGAAGGTACCGTTGTCAAAGAGAACGTATCGATCGGTGAGGGAACACGGATCTCCTCGAATTGTTTTATTGGGGATCATGTTACGATTGGAGATCATTGCTTCATTCATCCTCATGTCACGATTCTGAGAGATACCTGTATCGGGAGCAACGTCATTATTCATTCCGGTGCCGTTATTGGCTCTGATGGATTCGGTTACGAGTGGGATGGGCAGCAGCATGTAAAAATTCCTCATGTCGGCAATGTTGTCATTCATGATGATGTCGAGATCGGTGCCAATACTACGATAGACCGCGGAACAATCGACCCCACTATTATTGAAAGGGGAACGAAGATCGACAATCTGGTCCAGATTGCTCATAACGTTCACATCGGCAAACACTGTATTATCGCAGGTACAACTGCAATTGCAGGTTCAGCTTCCATCGGGGATCATGTCGTGCTGGCCGGTGGATCTGCAGTCGTGGGTCACCTCACCATCGGGGCTCACTCCACGATCTTGGGCAAGTCTAACATTACGAAGAATGTACCTGCACAATCCCTCATTTCGGGCTACTATGCCCGTCCCCACCATGAACAACTGAGAAAGCAAGCCGCTATTGAACGTCTTCCGCATACATTGAAGAGATTCAGCACGCAGTTAGACTCCTTAGAGAAGAGCATAAAGAAGCTGACGAAGGAGGAATAACCATGTCTCTCCCTACTACAACGGTTCATCCTACTGCGATCATTCATCCTACCGCTGTTATTGGAGATCAAGTCGAGATCGGCCCTTATTGCATCATTGAGGAACACGTAAGGATAGGAAATGGATGTACCATTGAAAGTCATGTGCGAATCGGTTCGAATACTACACTGGGTGAACACAATCATGTATACCAGGGTGCTATTATCGGCTCTCCTCCCCAGGATCTTAAATATAACGGAGAGAAAACACAGCTGATCATCGGGGATCATAATACAATTCGAGAGTATGCAACGATAGCCAAAGGAACAGGCTCCGGCGGCGGAGTCACACGGGTAGGGAATCATAATTTTATAATGAACTATGTTCATGTTGCACATGATGCGGTCCTGGGAAATCATATCGTCATTTCCAACAGTGTGCAGATTGCAGGTCATGTGGAGATCGAAGATGAGGTTACACTTGGGGGCTTGGTTGGTGTTCATCAATACTGCAAGATTGGCGCATATTCCATGATTGGTGTCGGGAGCTGTGTCACTCAAGATATTGTCCCCTATTCACTTGCGAGCGGCGATCATGCCAGAATCTACGGCATCAACCTCATCGGTTTAAGACGCAAAGGCATGTCGGGGGATGACATTCGAATGATCAAGCAGATACATTCCCTCCTGTTCCGTAAGAACCTGACGCTGGCCCTTGCAGAGGATGCCATTGATCATTTGCCTCAGAGCGTGTTTAAAGAACACACCATTGCGTTCTTGAAGAAATCCAACAGAGGAATCGCAAGAATAGGAACGCGTCCTATGTAAAACTATTGTAGAGGTCTAACAGAAAAAACGCGATGTGTCGCGTTTTTCTGTATAGCCTGTTCTTACTTCTATCCCTGAATGCTGAGGATATAAGCTCCTCCAGCTTGTACAGGGAAGACCAGAACTCCGTTCTCCTTGACCTCTGCCTGTACTTCTTCGCCGGCTTTATTGGTTATCTTAATGACGGCAGCTCTCGTCCGAACCGCACACACTCCATCATGATCGGCACGAATCTCAGCTGCAGACAGCTGTCCGCCTTCCCATGCAAGATCAACCTCATAGCCGCCCCTAGCACGAAGTCCACGGATGGAACCTTTCTCCCAAGCCTGCGGCAGAGCAGGAAGAAGTTCTACATAGCCTTGATGTGATTGAAGCAGCAGCTCAATAATGCCTGAGGTTGCCGCAAAGTTACCGTCGATTTGGAATGGTGGATGTGCGTCGAACAAGTTCGGGTACACCCCGCCGCTCTCGTATCTTTCGGAGCCGTCACGAACGAGCTGAAGCAGATTGGACACAAGGCGATGCGCCCGATCTCCATCCTGGAATCGTGCCCACAGACCAACCTTCCAGCCAAGGCTCCAGCCTGTTCCACCGTCACCGCGTCTCTCCAGTGATACGCGTGCAGCCTGAAGAAGCTCCGGTGCAAGCCCCTCGGTAATTTGGCGTCCAGGATATACCCCAAATAGATGGGATACATGTCTATGGTGAACATCTTCATCCTCATAATCATGGAGCCACTCCTGCAGCTGACCATATTTGCCGATTCTCAGCGGCGGCAGCTGATCTCTGGCTGCGAGGACTTCTTGCGCAAATTCAGCATCTTCTCCCAAGACTTCGCTCACCTCAGCAATATTGGTGAACAAATCATACATAAGAGCAAGATCCATGGTCGCTGCTGTTGTCACCCCATACAGCTCACCGTCGATTCTGTATCGATGCTCCGGCGAGGTAGAAGGTGCGGTCACGAGCATCCCGTTCTCATCCGGAATGAGCCAATCCAGGCAGAAGAGCGCGGCGTCCTTCATGATCGGATACGCTGTATTTCTTAGGAAATCCTCATCCTTGGTAAATACATAATGCTCATATAAGTGCTGACAGAGCCATACGCCGCCCATTTGCCACAATGCCCACACCGGATCGCCATGTCCAAAGTTCCCTACAGGAGCGGTATGTCCCCACAGATCGGTATTGTGGGAAGCCGTCCAGCCTCTTGTTCCATAATGAATCTCCGCCGTCTTCTTGCCGTTGACGGACAGACGCTTAATCAGATCCATCAACGGCTCATGACATTCGGACAGATTGGCTGTCTCCGCCGGCCAGTAGTTCATTTCCGCATTGATATTCAATGTATAATTACTGCTCCATGGCGCTCTCGTTTCGTGGTTCCAAATGCCTTGAAGGTTCGCAGGCTGAGTTCCTGGTCTGGAGCTGGATATCATCAAGTAACGGCCATATTGGAAGAGAAGATTCACCAGATAAGGATCCCTGCCTCCATATTCTACGATCCGTTCATCTGTCGGAAGATCAGCTGGTGCAAGCCCTGGTCCGAGATCCAGCTCCACCCGTTGATACAGTCTTTGGTAATCTTCTACATGGCGTGCGCGGAGCTCTGTATAATTGTACTTCAGTGCGTTATCCAGATGCTCCTTCGCACAAGCCGATTCATCCTTGCCGTCTTTACCCGGTGAACGGTCATAACCATTAAAGCTGGTTGCCATACTCAAGTATATAGTAGCGCTGTCTGCATCCACTATACGAATACCTGATGCATCCACCTTGGATGTCCCGCCTTCATGGGTTACTGCAATTCTTCCTTCAAAACGCATGGCATCCGTTTCTCCAGATTTACCATATCGGATCGGATTGTCCGCAGGATAATAGCTGGGGTGCACTACTTCTGGTGCATATCCGGATAGAACGGCGTGATTTCCATCGGAAGACTGCTCATGTCGAAGCAAGCTGCTGAAGCTTGCCTTAAACCCTAATCTTCCTGGGATACTGGACTCCATCCGCATGACAATAATTTGATCTGGATAGGAGGCGAATACTTCGCGGGTATACACCGTCTCCCCGATTTGGAACTGAGTCGTAGCCACGCCTTCATTCAGCTCCAATGTGCGTTTGTAATTCCAGCCGATATCTCCGTGATCAAAGCTGATGTTCAGATCACCGAAGGGGAGATACGACTGAGTATAAGCACCCATCATTTTCTTGCTTAGCTTGTCCGCTTCTGCATACTTGCCTTCCTTGAGCAACCGGCGTACCTCAGGCAATACTTCAAGAGACTCCGGATTATTCGTTTCCTTCGGTGGACCAGACCATAACGTGTCTTCATTCAGCTGCAGTCTCTCCAGCTCCATCCGCCCAAATACCATAGCGCCCATTCTACCATTTCCGATGGGAAGAGCTTCCGTCCATTCCTTGGCCGGACGATTGTACGTTAAGAACATGTGCTTTCCTCCAAGCTTGTATTTTTTTATACCGAAATAGGTGTGCAGGGGGTGCCATCATCCTACTTCCTTATAATTTACCTAAAACGTTTTAGGAATCTTGCTATCCTGCTTCACTAATGCTTGATTCTACTCTTCAATTCGCAGATGAAAGCGGATTCCACTCTCCTCTGTTATCGTCCTAAAAAAGTGACAAAAAAGCAAGCCCTAAATGTTGAACAATCCTGTTGATTTACAAGAACATATGTTTGTATTAGTATACATATAGGAGGTGAATACGGTATGAGACCTAAACTAACAGATGACATTAGTGTACATAGCTTTAAAGACTATTATTGGTTAAAAGAAGAATTACAGGACTTTTGCAGAACACATGGAATGAGTGCATCTGGTTCAAAGACAGAACTTGCCGATCGAATCGAGGTTTTTCTGGAAACAGGCGAGATTAGAAGCCCTCTTAGGAAACAGAACTCGGCCCGGAAGACAGAACAGCATCCCCCTTTAAGTCTTGAGACGATCATTACAGAGCATCATCGCTGCAGCCAAGAAGTAAGGGCCTTTTTTAAGTCCGTCATCCCTAAATTTCATTTCTCTACATATATACAGAATTACTTTAAGAGCAATATCGGTAACACGTACCGTGACGTCGTCGAAGCTTGGCAGGAGGAAGAATACCGAAAAAAAGACCCTGCTTACAAAAAAACGATTGCTCCCCAGTTTGAATACAATCAATTTACTCGGGATTTTTTTGCTGATCCCGCTAATGAGGGAAAGAGTCGAAAGGAAGCCATTGACGCTTGGAACAAAATTAAACGCCTGCCCGGCAGCAACAAGTATGAGCGTGAATCATCATTATAGAACTCTTTGATCGTATAAGTGGTCTATGTAATGTAAAAAAGAGGGTCCCCTGCCTTGCTGCTGCGGGAGATCCTCTTTTTTAAATGAAATTTCGTGTTATGACACTTCAATATACTTTATGAATTACATCTTCAAAAACCGGTTCCTGCATCTCGACGTCCTCAATCTCACCCCATTCACCCAGCTCCTTCAAGATCTCCATGGTGGTGATCTTGCTTCGATTGGCTTCAACGGTAATCGTATTCCCCGTTATCTGTGACAATTTCATCATAGGGTAGTTATGCACGTCTGCAGATGGAGGAATAGAGCACCCTTCCCGATACGATACTTTTATAATAGTAGGAAGTCCGATATTATCGCGCAAAGCTTGAACCGTTCCATCATAGGTAAGCTGTCCATGGTTAATCACCATGACCCGGCTGCACAGCTGCTCAATGTCGTCCATATCATGGGTTGTCAGCAGGATCGTTTTGCCGAGTTCCTCGTTAAGCAGCTTCAGGAAGGAGCGAATATTTCGCTTGGCATTAACATCAAGTCCGATCGTTGGCTCGTCTAGAAAGAGAATGTCCGGTTCATGCAGCATGGCTGCTCCGAGGTCTGCCCTCATCCGCTGTCCAAGCGACAGCTTGCGCACAGGTGTATCCCAGAATTCCTTCAGATCCAGAAGCTCGGAGAATTGATCAATGCGCCTCTTCTTATCGGTATCCTCCACCCGGTACATCTTGGCAAGAATATCATAGCTGTCTCGGACGGGCAGATCCCACCACAGCTGACTGCGCTGTCCAAATACGACACCCAGTCTTCTAACGA
The DNA here is from genome assembly GCF_000732325.1 of Paenibacillus sp. TCA20. Taxonomy (GTDB): domain Bacteria; phylum Bacillota; class Bacilli; order Paenibacillales; family Paenibacillaceae; genus Paenibacillus; species Paenibacillus urinalis. Next base: position 126,129 of record NZ_BBIW01000012.1, on the reverse strand, counting down.
CCTGTCTGCGCTGTTCATGCGGGTTCATCCCGCTCACCGTTACCTTACCTGCGCTGGGATGGAGAATGCCGGTCAGCATCTTAATTGTTGTCGATTTCCCGGCACCGTTTGGACCGATGTAGCCGACAAATTCACCCGGTTGAATTGTGAAGCTGATGTTGGTCACTGCTTTTTTTACATGATATTGCCTGGAGAAAAAGGTACGCAGGCCAGAGAACCTGCCTTCCTGTACAATTGGTATCTTAAATTCTTTGTGCAGCTGCTGAACTTCAATCATTGTGAGTGATTCCTCCTTTAGCTTCCTGTACTCTGATATTTCGTTATGCCAAAACTCCAGAACCTGAGGCTTACTGCCAAGCACACGAATGCCGCACCCAGTACGAGTCCAAGCACCCAAGGTCCGACCTCACCGCGTAAAATGTAAAGTGCCGGTACATAATTGACCAGTCCCACAGGAAGGACTACCAGGAGCAGCGAAGCAAGCCAGTTGGGATACAGTGATATGGGATACCTTGCCGCCGTTCCGGCTGCGTCCTCAGTAAACGTCTGCAGCTCGCTGATCCGTGTCGTCCAGAATCCGAGCGTAGCCGTAGCAAGACCGATGGAGAACAAGATGACCGATCCGGTAAGAATGATAAACAGTGACTGCGGGATGGCAACCCAGCTGATCTGCCCCGAGTTCATCATGCCGTAAATGGACCAGCCGAACACAAAGCCTCCCTGCAGCCATTCACCAAGCATAATCCGGAAGCGCTGAGGCAATAACGTGAACAATACGGGCAGCGGCCTTGTGAGCAGCTGATCCATGTCCCCGCTGACCAGATATCTCTCCAGATGGTGCACTTCATTGGCAAGTGAGCGGTACACCGTTTTGGATAAGGTCATCATGGCAAACAAATACCCGACTTCATAGATGGACCAGCCTTGAATGGCTCCGAATCGGTTCAGGACGATGGCAATCATGAGAAATTCCGCAATTTGAATGAGCGCGGCAAGCAAGGAGCCTAGAAAGAAATTAAATTTGTACTGCATGGAGCTTTTGACGCTGGTACGTATGAGAAGAGAATAGAGTTCAAAGTATGCTGTCAGCTTGTTCTGCTTCATCCGCCCTGCACCTCCACTTTTCGTCTTAGAAAATAGGTCGCAAGGAAACAAAGCAAGGTGAGCAGCACACCCCAAATCACGGTACCTGCAAGCAGATGAGCATCCGGGTATCCTAGATAGATCCGGGTGGGTACATACAGAAGATAAGGATAAGGTGACAGCCAGGCAACGCTTTGCAGCCATTCCGGCAGCCATTCAATGGGGATAAAGAATCCGGCAAGCAAATTTACGAGTGCATGATGAGTCCACTGCAGCCAAGCCGACTCCGTCGTCCACATGGCTGTAGCACCAATGATGTAATTGATGCATATTCCCATGTAGGCAGCTCCAAGCAGACTCATTGCTGTCCATATGTAAGTCATGCCATCTGTAGGAAGCTGCAGGTTGAATGCAATGAGATAAACGAGGTAGATCGGAATGGATTTGAATATAAACTGGTACAGCACCTGTCCCCATTCCCGGCTCATCAGATGAGTGAACAGGTGGACGGGCCGCATTAAATCCATGGCAATATGCCCTGTCCGTACGGTCTCAGGGATACCGAGTCCACTCGTCAAGAATGTCGTAACCCACAAGGACGCTTGCGTGAACGCAATGTAACTGACCATCCCGTAGGTTCCGTATTCACCGAGCGCATTGTCACGACCGATGCCGATCCAGATACAGGCATACAAGTAGCCGAACAAGGCACTGGCGATATTGTGCACCATATGTGCACTGCGATACTGCAGGTTTCGTGCGTAGGCCTTTCGAGCCAGGGTGAAATAGAGCAATTTGATACACCTCCGATAAGCTTGATGAGACGCTGATTCATACGTCCACTTCAGACAAGGTGAAATGCGAGAGAAGGACACTATCATACCAAAACCATCCATTTTAGGCAATCTCTTTTTTAATCAACAAAAAGACCCTCGGGAAGAATCCGAATCCATAATGACCTCACCTGCAACAGTAAGGATTACCGCTTCGTCGTTCTTCGCGATGGCCTTTTTGTTCAATTTATAAATCTTTCCGCTGGAAGCGAAGAATGCCCCATACGAATACGATGGCTGTGTAGATGAGAGCATACACAACAAATGTGCCGGAAGGCGGATTACCAACAAAAAATTCGGCTACCATGCCGCTGATATCGACTAGCCCGCCTAGCTCATCCATTCCAATTAAACCGTGCAGCATTTTTCGTTGAAGCGCATCGACAGGCATCAGCATCGACATCAGTCCAGAGATATTGGACAGCTTGACAGCTACCTCCGCATCCATAATATCAATAATCCCTATGCTTCGAATCTTCTCAAGCATACCGCCAAGCCAGCCCGCGCCAAACAGCATCGTCATAAATACACCATTACCAAGGGAAGAGAACCTTGTGGAGCCCAGCATGGTCAACGAGATCAGCAGTACAATGACCAGCGCATACAATAAGAATGCCTGGATATGAACCATGGGATCCTGCGGGATTGCTGCATGGATATCGGTGATGATCATAATGGCTGTGTACAGCACGAGTGTATAACACAATAACAAGGATACATAACCAAGCCATCTGCCAATATAAAATTTCCATCTAGGGATGGGTCTTGGCAGAAGAGCTTGCATGACACCCTGTTCGGCCTCACCTGCTATGGAGGAGAAGGAACTGAAGATGGACAGCAGTGCCACAACGAATCCGGCGAAGAAAAAACCGATCATCATCATCAGTACGCCACTGGCATAGTCAGTGATCAAGTTACTTCCTGTCATAAAGCCACTGGACCGATTGCTGTCAGCAATCGCCGCTCCAATGAACCAATAAGCTATCAAAAATAGAATGGAAAGAATGCCTGCAAGGATCATGACACGCTTACGCAGCATCTCTTTCCAGGTCATATTCATAATCAGTATCATTCGTGTTCCCCCCGATGGCTAAGTCCCGATACGGCGGTAAGGAACCAATCCTCCAGCTTGCCGGTTACTCTGTTCACTTCATAGAGTGTCATCCCCTGCTCCATAATGAGGGAGTTGATCCAGCCTGCCTGCTCCTCGTTATCGAGCTCAGCGACAAGCCAGGTGGAGTGCTGTTCTTGAGAAGCGGGCAACGATCCTACCGTCTTACTGTCCACCTGTATCTCAATCCCGGTCTCTTCCTGCAGCCAGGTCAGGATCACTGGCGTATAGCCACCCACTTTAAACCGATAAGTGATCCTCTGTTGCAGGACAGAGCCCACATCGCCGGTACGTAAAATCTCCCCGTTGTTTAACAGCGCAATCTGATCACACACGGCTTCGACATCTTCAAGCATGTGGGAATTCAGAAATATCGTCTTTCCCTGAGCCTTCAGTCGTTGCAATATGGAGCGAACCTCCTTGCGTCCGACCGGATCAAGTGCGGAGGAAGGCTCGTCCAGGAAGATCAGCTTCGGATCGCTTACGAGCGCTGCTGCGAGTCCGAGGCGCTGCTGCATTCCTTTGGAATAATCCTTTACCTTGCCTTTGCCCCGGCTGCCAAGTCCAACCTCATCCAGCAGCTCAGGAATGCGCCGCTTTGCATCGGAAGAGCTAACGCCGCACAGCTTGGCATGAAGCTTCATGACCTCTTCGCCGGTCAGCCACTCCTGATATCGGAACAGCTCAGGCAAATAGCCAATTTGTCCTTTGGCTTCAACGGAGTGAATCGGATGTCCAAAGATCGATGCACTGCCGCCCGTTGGATAGGTAAGCCCTACCAGCATCTTAACGAAAGTACTCTTGCCTGCTCCATTCGGTCCGAGGAAGCCAAAGGCTTCCCCTTCCTGGACCGTAATGGATACGTCACGGCAGCCGCGTCCGTTGCTAAATTGTTTGGTTAAACCTTCGGTGTGAATGGCGGCCGTCATTCCGTAATCATCTCCTCCACCTGTGCGAGCAGTTTGTCTTTGGAATCAAACAACGAGTCGCCGGACAAATTGAACAATACGCAATCTTGCGTCCATGTAGCTGTATAAACAGGCTTCCCAGTTGAAGATACATAATCTTGTTCAACAATAACGACCGGCACTTCCTTCACTTCCACCTTCTCGGCATCTCCATCCGTGAACACTGGCATTGGAAGCTTGCCGGACAAGATACTGTCTGATTTAATCGCTGTCTTCAGATTATCTGGCAGCATCGGGAAGTCCAGCACTGCCTTGACCGCTTCCTCTACTGAGACAGAAGGATCAACCTCTACTGATGGAAGCTTCTGTTGAGATAACGAAGCGTACAGCTCCTCTCCATCTGTATCTGCATGGTAATATTGATGCAGCGTCGCTGGGATATGGAACGTAATTGGCTTCCCATCGAGAGATTCAGGCATTAATTCCTTGGCACCAAGCCGCGCCATTGTCGTGTTAACTTCATTAATGTTCAGTTTCATCGTAATCGTCTGTGAGGTAAATGCATAATAACTTTCTACATTGAAAATATCATTCTCATATGCTGTGAGCCCGGTTAGCTCTTCAATCTCTTGTAAGCTTAATTTTTCATTGTTGAGTTCAGGTCCATATGCATTCGTAAACGAACCATGCTTGTTGATAAAGTCCGATGAATTGCTTCCTCCAGATACTGAGTTGAAGAAGTCCATAACATCTCCTTCATTAACTACCGTTACCTCATCCATACGGAATTGGTTTAGTATCGCGGCAAGCGCCTTATCTCCGAGCGGAGTCGCGATCATGACTCCTGCCACAGCCGCCGCCGTTGCTATGCTGAGCCACTTCTTAACCGGCTTTTTCATATGATGCTTTTTCTTTACAACAGCGGTCTGCTTCTCCTGATTCTGATGATCCGTCATATCGTATCTCTCTCCCCTGATTTCATTTTGTAATACACCTTTTAATACATCTTCCTTTAATGGATGTGCTGCCTTAGGCCCGTTTCCACGCTCCATGGACCATGCTGACCACTTGGGGCTCATTTCTTCTTCTTCCAGCCTTGACGCCAGCTTGTTCCAAGCATCTTCAAGCTGCTTGTTCTCGTCTTTTCCGTTCGGCTTTGATGTCATGTGCACGTTCAACTCCTTACTATGCTAATTGGTATATCCTCAGGACTGTGGCGCGGACTTTCCTTGAACCTTTCTCCTCAGCTTGCTTGTAGCTCTGCTTAACATCGAGCCGACAAGAGGAGGCCTTACATTCAGCTCTTCCGCTATCTCTGCATAGCTGTATCCTGAGTATTTCAGCATTAGCAGCTGTCTGTCGCGCTCCGGCAGCTCGTCCATCCATTCACGTACTTCCTCCTGATCCATACGCTTCAGTACAATCTCTTCTCCAGAGGACAGGAGCTGCTCTCTTCTATCAAAATACTGCTCCTGCTTCTCCTTGAGCTTCCGTTCTCGTATTTGTTTACTCATATAATCATATCCGATGCGAGTCAGTACACGATGAAGCCATGCACCAATCGCAGCCGGATCATCTGGCGGATTCCGATACAGCCGAATAAATACCTCTTGCGCAAGATCTTCCGCGGCGGCTTCATCCTGGATCAGAGCCATCAGTTTTCGGCGTACAATAGGATAATGCTCGTCGAACACTGTACGGAAAACGTCGATTTCCTGTCCTTCCATATGTTTAACGTCTCCTTTCAGCTGCAGCTATACATAAGACGGACGACAGTTTATTTTTATAGCACGTTTTATAAAAATGTTTAATGGAGTCCTTTTCGAAACTCATCGAACCCGAGAATTTGAAACTATATCAACTACCTATATGAATTATACCGAAGCTGGAATATAGCTCATCATTCCAAATCTTGTGCATCCCTATTGAACAATTCGACAAAATGAAGTACCATCATGGGGTGAGCTTCGATTATTCCATTGTTTCTTCATATGAGGTCTCACTTATACATTACAATTAAGATCGTCGCATGTAACTGGCGTACACGGTGAACCGTGAGGGAGCATGTGATTAGATATAGCCGTACGCCTGGGCAGAGGTAAGGGAACTTAAGTTTCCCTTGCCTCTTTTTTACTTGGAAAGGGCGATGTGATGATGAGCGACAACACACTGATTCTGAACGGTCAAACGGTAGCAGATTACATGAGAGAAGAAACGGGAGCAAAGGTGAAAGAACTGAAGGAGCAGGGAATCCAGCCGTGTCTGGCTACCATTCTGGTTGGTGATGATCCTTCTTCGGCAACTTACGTACGTATGAAAGGAAATGCTTGTGCACGAATCGGGGTGGAATCGATCAAGGTGGTGCTTCCTGCCGAGACAACGACAGAGGAACTCATTCAAGAAATCAACAAGCTGAATCAAGACCCTTCCGTTCACGGAATTCTGCTGCAGCATCCGGTTCCGCATCATATTGATGAAAGAGCATGCTTTGACACGATCAGCATTGAAAAAGATGTAGACGGAGTAACGACGCTTGGTTATGCACTGAACGCGTTTGGCGAAGCAGATTATCCATCCTGCACACCGCAGGCCATTATTCGCATTCTTGACTTCTATAACATTTCAATGGAGGGCAAGCACGCCGTAGTCATCGGCCGCAGTCCGATCCTCGGCAAACCGGTATCCGCGATGCTGCTGAATCGCAATGCAACGGTGACGACCTGCCACTCCAGAACGGTAAATATTGAAGCGATTGTGAAACAGGCAGACATTGTGGTCGCTGCCGTAGGTAAACCGAATTTTGTACAAGGAGATTGGATCAAGCCAGGAGCCGTTGTCGTTGATGCAGGCTACAACAAAGGGAACATCGGTGATGTCGACTATGATGCCTGCTTGCCGCACTCCTCTGCCATCACACCTGTACCTGGCGGTGTCGGCCCCGTTACCATCGCGACCTTAATTGAGCATACGGTAAAATCGGCGTACAAGTCATTACTGAAGCAAGAGCAGTAATATCATGATGTAACACTTTGAAGCCATCAGCTTCCTATAATTATAAAAGAGCCCTTCCAACAGGAAGGGTTCTTTTATGGATGATATGCAGTATCACTAGCACTGAACTCCCCTTCGGATCATTTAATCCCCTTCAAATGCTCCCGGACCGTCTCATCTGTCAGCAGCTTTAATTGGAAGCTGTTCAGACTATGCGATAGCTTGGCTTGTTCCTTCCAGGTCAGATCTGTCATGAATATAGCCAGCTCTAGTGTATTCCCTTCCTTATCTGTCGCATACATAGCATTCGTCAGGACAAACATCGTAGAGCCTCCTTTTTGACCTGCATGCTGAAGCCATTCCTGGTTGCGGGAATCTCGCATGAGTCCTTCCATAACGGGATCAAGATATTGATGCGCTTCATTAGAGAAGTAAGATTTGCTGTTCAGCTTCTCCATAATGGATACATAATCCCGTGTTGTGGAACGGGGCAGCCGGTCAGACCAAACCTTCTGGACATCCAGACTGAGCCATTTGCTAAGCTTCTGCTTGTCTTCTGCGGTTAAAGGTGAACTGGATATTCGGTTATGTATTTGTATTGCTGCAAGGCGATATTCTGCCAGGTCCATCTGCTTAAGTGCGGAGAGTGTTTCTCCCTTGGTTAACTGCTGTTCCTTCATTAGATCACTAGCGACAAATAATGAGCTGACCAGAGGATATAAGGGCTCATGATATTGTAAATCCAACTCGGTTATTAGCTTCTGAATGGAATCCAATCCAAGCAGATCCATGAGATACTCCGTATTGGCGTTGGAGCTGAAGGCAATCATTCCATAAGCTATCTCACTTACAGGTACGGTATCTGACTCTTCCTTTAATCCTAAGTGAGCGATCCAGGCTTCATGCGCGCCGCCATCGGTTTTGGGAACATAATATTGGTTCAGCGCTTTCAGTTCTACCTCCATCTCAGGATCGATTCGTCCCTCTGCTGCCTGTCTTGCATATTCAATAGCAATGATGATCTTAACCGTGCTGGCGAGCGGAAGCGGCTCCTCGGGACGGAGCTCGATCAGCTTCGCCTGATTATATTGAAGTACCATTGAGAAGCGGGGACTGTCTTTATTCTCTTCAATAAATTGAATGAAATAGTCGGCTCCTGTGTTATTTAGCTCATGTCTAAAACGCATGCCGCCAATGAACATAACTGCACACACCAGCACGATAACGCCTACAATCGACCATATGATGATCGTCATGATGCCCTCCTTTTACTCTCCCATATTATTGCATGTTAATCTGTTTAAATGGTTTCTTGATCATCTGTGAACAACCTAAATAGCTGCCGAGCTTCGCTCTGACAGCTATTGTAGCATATTTCCCCAAATTAGTATTAAGCATAAATCGTACGTTCAAGCTCATCTGAAATGCCTGACTTACGATAGAAATAAGTATTGATGATATCTCTCCATTCCTTCGAATGAGCAAGCTGTCCTTCCAGACGCTCCATTATACCCTGATAGCGCTCCGAATCAATCTGTCCCTCAAGCTTGCTCCAGCGCCGAATCAACGTTTCAACGCCTTCCACACCATCAAAGTGAGTGTCATAAATATGCTGAATGACCGTCTTGCCGGACTTCAGGACATGCGTATACGGTACATGATGGAAGAAGAGCAGTAATTCATCCGGACAGGTCTCTAGTGATTCGTACCGTTCAGCATTTTCCGGGAAATATTGTGCTGTATATCCGGTTCCATTCTTGACCGTCCGATTGACACCGATGCCATGACAGTCTGCAAAATGATACGTTCCCCACCTGGAATATTCATAGCCGTCCACATTAGGTCCATAGTGATGCTCCGGGTTAACCATCCAGCCTACACCAAGCGGTGAAGTGTAGCTCTCATAGATGGGCCACGAATCCTGAAGCATCGTACTCACCGCCTCGAGCACTGCAGGGTTAGAGCCAAAGGTTTGCTTGATCCATTCAGAGGTAATCTGCTCTTCAGCTAAATCCGGATTCCAGGTTAATCGGCCATAGCCGTATAAATTTGCTTGGGCAAGCGTGTGACCCGTCCAATTATGATCATCACCCACATTAATGACCGCCGTAATTCCACTGTATTTATACGGATACAATTCACCTGACGCAACCTTCTTAATCTCTGATCCCGCTCCCTTGGCGTAAGTATCAAAATCAAAGATTTCCTTCCACTGTGGAATCAGGTAGCATAGATGTCTTTGCTGTCCGGTATATTCCTGAGTAATCTGGAACTCCAGAATTTGGTTCGTATGCGGCATGGCTCCGAGAAGCGGGGACACCCCTTCCCGAACCTGAAAGTCCATTGGTCCGTTCTTGATCTGGAGAATCACGTTATCCTTGAACTGTCCGTCAAGCGGCTTGAAATGATCGTACGCGGCACGGGCCCGATCCGTCTTGCGGTCTCTCCAGTCCTGAAGACAGTTGTAGACAAAGCATCTCCAGATTACAATCCCTCCAAAGGGCTCAAGTGCCTCAGCGAGCATATTGGATCCGTCTGCATGTGTCCGGTTATAGGTGAACGGTCCCGGACGACCCTCAGAATCCGCCTTAACGACAAAGCCCCCGAAATCGGGTATGTAGCTGTAAATTTCCTGTGCCTTATCCTTCCACCAAGCCGCAACCTTCTCATCGAGCGGGTCAGCCGTAGTTATCCCTGCAAGCTGAATCGGACTGGCATAATTGGCACTAAGAAACGTCTTAATCCCATACGCTCTAAAAATCCCCGCCACTTTCGCCACATCCGGCAAAAATTCCGGTGTGATCAGCCGTGTTTCCACCTCATGTACGTTCACGTTGTTAATCGCAATACCATTGATTCCAATCGACGCCATCAGGCGGGCATAATCACGAATTCGTGCATCATCAGTAACAAACTGATGATCCTTGAAGAAAATAGATCTACCCGCATAACCCCGCTCAATGGAACCGTCCATATTGTCCCAATGGTTCATCATTCTCAGCTGGTTCTTCGGATTCTCTATAATGTGAAGCTCACTTAAATTCTCTCCCATTTGTAGCAGACGAAGCAAATGGAATGTTCCATACAGCAGTCCTTTATCGGTCTTTCCCACAACATAAAGAGAATTTATTGCTGCACTGTTATCGGAAAAAGACTTTAGTACGTATCCTTCCTTATTAAGCTCTTGCGCCCATGGAGCTGCACCAAGTTCTTGCGGTAGCTCCTCATGGACGACAGCTAAACGAATACAGCCTGTTGTTAGCGTATCGGTAGAGTCCAGTACTTCAGGAAGTACACCGAACATTTCCGAGATGCCATATTGCAGCTCCCGAATGGCTGATTCTGTAATTTGAGAACGTTCCCTACATCCAATTTTAGAAATTTCAAAAGAACCCTGCCATGATGCCTTACTCTCGTATCTAAGCCAGCCGCGGTCCGCAGCAGAATGTGGAAGCTGTGTGTTCTGTGCCATGACGTGAAACTCCTCTCCCTTACCTTGCTTGAAATTGTGCCTAGCCTAAAGCGTTCCTCACACAAAATAATGCGGGTATTTCTCACGCAATATATCCTGATCTACAACGACAAGCCGCAGATGATTCTCCATCATTTTTCTGGCCTGTTCTCTCTCCTTCTTCACAATCAACTGATAGATCTGCTTGTGCTGCGAAATGATGTCCTCCCAGTTGGAATCCGATAGCAGCCGGAGCAGTCTTAGGCGATTGAAGTGAATGTTTAGCTGCTGAAGCATCTTCCAGGTCCGCTGCTTTCCGGTGCCGTGAAAAAGAATCTGGTGAAATTCTTCATCGAGCTCGAAGAGCTTCTGGTAGTTTTTCTTATCTGCACATACGTCCTGCATCGCAATGTTCGTTTCCAGCTTGAACTTGAATTCCTCAGGAAAATGCTCACAGCACAGCTCGACGATTTCCTTCTCCAGCTTCTCCCTGATAAATCTGCCTTCCTCTACATGAGCAAGATGAATTCGGGAGACCAGAGTACCGCTCTGTGGAATTATATCAAGCAGCTCCTCTTCAGCCAGCTTCATAAACGCCTCGCGGACCGGAGTTCTGCTGACATTCAGTTCATCGGCAATTTCTTTCTCTGAGATCTTCGTTCCTGGTGGAAGCTCCAGGCGTAGGATGCGATCCTTCAATAAATAGTAGGAATAGGCTCTGGTCGAGCCCTTGATCTTCTGCTCAGTCGACATACCGTTACCTCTTTCTTCGAAGCTATTTGGTTCCGTTCTTGTTATACTACCTGGAAGATGGGGGCAACTGGAATAAAGTGAACCGGCACATTCGGGAATTGCTGACGAATCCTGTCTGCGATTCGACTCATCCCCGGCTCCTCGCTGGCCGCATGCCCTGTGAGAAGCAGTGATTTGCTGCCTCCAAGGGTCATCGCATCCCGTATATATTCAGGGGTCTCCCATTCCGGTCCCTCGCCTGCAATAATGAGCTGCAGCTGTTCATTCTCATACAAGGGAATCAGGTGCTGACCTCCGCCTCTGTATCCTACTGTGATACCGATGCGTTCACATATAACATCCAGACCTCCAATAACTCTAACATGAGAGAGCTGAAGCTTCGCCTTGAGATGCTCCGCAATTTGCCTTACCGTTTGACCTGCCGGCAGATGAACAATCGATGCTGTGGACAAGTGCCGAATAGGGTATCCATCATAACCAATGGCTTCAATCAGCCCATCTGTAATTTCATCAGGAGAGTATCGGTGCGGATAATCATGAAATCGATAAACGGTTAGATGCCTCTCCTCAATAAGCGCCTGCTTGGCTTGGTATACCGGGTCTAACGTCAGCATTTCTTGTGCTCCTTCGTGATGACTGTAGAACAATCCCTCATGAGTAATAAACAGGTTGGCTCCAAGCTCTGCCGCTCTATTCAGTGCTTCATACGTTGCGGAGAAGGATACTGCAATGCCCTGGACGACTTCAGCAGAACGACCGCATACAATCTTGTCTACTGTCGATTCAAGCACACCAGCCGGCTCCTCCAGACTGCGGATCACATCCTGTACCGTGACATCCAATATTCTCACTCTCCAGTATCTTGATTATTGCAGTTCAGTTCGTCATCAATAAAAGAGGAGGCAGCCTTTTCGTAGGCGAAACGGCTGCCTCCTGCGATAACCTTAAACTTTTTGCTCGCCTGAACGTTTATTCCCCAGCTTTTTCCTTATATTCCTTGTACGTTTCATTCGCGATTTCTAGATATTGAGACACACCTTGGCTCTCCAGCTCCGATACGAAGGTATCGAATTCAGACAGATCCCGTTCTCCGAGAATGAACTTGAACGTATTTTGATCTGTGTAATCTTTAAGCGGAGTGCTGAGCAGAGTGACTCTTTCACGTTCTTCAACTGAATAAGGAATTGGCGGTTCAGCAGGAACGACATCCTTAACTTCCTTCATATCATTCTGGAATTTAAGCTCTTCTTCGCTGAACATGGAATGGAGCAGATCTGTCGTGCCTCCGTATGCAAATACACCGCCGGAGAAGCCGTACTCAATACGCAGATCCTTGGTTCCATCCGGGTTCAAACCATTATAGTTAATATCTTCTACAAGCTTGCGAACGCCATTCTCCTTCGTGAAGGTCTCGCCCTCTACGCCCCATTTTGCAAATTCCTGACCTTCGTCACTATAGTACAGCCAGTCAATGAATTGAATGATCGCCTCAAAGTTCTCGCTTTCTTTGGCTTTGGAAGAGATCATGACGCCGTTCTCCAATCTAGAACCGGACATCAGCTGCCCTGCAGGGCCGCCCGGCACAGTAATCTTCGCGATGGAATAGTTATCTTTACCGAGTGTCTTATCCATATCGTTACGATGCATTACTACCGTTTGAGAGTTGCCGTTGATTACAAAGGACTTGCCGGATACGAACTTTTGAATCGCCTGCTCATCATCCTGAGTGAAGCTTTCTTTGTCCAGAAGGCCTTCCTCTACTAGCTTATTGAAGTACTCCAGCATTTCTTTATATTCTGGTGTGGTTGCTGTATATACGAATTCATCCTGATCTTCCTTGTAAGTAAGTCCGTTGCCATAGCCCCAGCCGCCTTTGGTTCCAAATCCTGTTGCAGCAATATTCAGCGTGCTGTTGAATTTGAAGCGGTCAGAGAATGGAATGGAATCCGGATACTCTTCCTTCAGCTGCTTAAGTGCTGTATACAGCTCCTCCCAAGTTGTTGGAATGGCAATGTTATGCTTCTCAAAAATGTCCGTTCTCACAATAAGGGTATAGTCTGGCCATACTTCTTCATGGAGACCCGGAAGCAAATAATATTTACCATCCTCCTGCTTGAGTCCCTCAAGCTCGTCTTCCAGTCCCCATTTCTCCACCTTATCCTTATAGTTCGGCATAAGATCAACGTAATCGCTTACAGGAAGTGCTGCACCGGATGCGACGAATGGAGCTTCTTCTCCTGGATAGGTCTTAGGAATAATAAGCGGCGCATCGCCGGAGCTAATGAGGAGTGAGCGCTTCTGGCTGTAATCACTCATCGGTACAATGGTAGGCTCCAGAGTCACCCCTGTGATCTCCGTAATTTTCTTGAACAGCATCCAGTCTTGCTTGATCGGATAAGCCGGGTTGTCGTTGTACATAATCGATAGGTTAAATGGTTCGGTTGCTTTGAAGGTATCCCCTACGGCATAAGACTCCATTGCACCTTTGTTCTGAACTTCCGCTTCCTGAGTGCCAAGGCCGTTGCTGCATGCAGCCAGAGACAAGCTCAGTAATCCTGTGAGCAATACTTTACCCCATTTTTTCTTCATCTCAACATCCCCCTACGATTTGTAATCTCGCAATTAGTGGTTCTCTAAGCCTTGTGACCGAGAGATAGCAATCCTTACCCTTTGACAGATCCGAGCATGACACCAGAAACAAAGTACTTTTGAACGAAAGGATAAATCGTCAGTATAGGTAAAATGGTAAGAACCATGGTCACCGATTTGATGTTTGCTGATATCTGAGTCAAATTATCCGCAGAAGTCGCACCAACTGCCGCACCGCCTGTCGCTGCAGCGATCATATTCCGCAGATAGATGGTGACAGGGAACAGCTCCTTCTTATCCAGATAGATGAAAGCTGGGAACCAGGAATTCCAGTGTGCTACCGCATAGAAGAGAATCATTGTAGCCAGCACGGCTTTACTTAACGGAAGCACGATGCGGAGCAATATCCCGTATGTGTTCAGTCCGTCAATTGCAGCGGCTTCCTCCAGCTCCTCCGGCATATTCTCAAAGAAGGATTTCATTATAAGCATGTTATAGATGCTGATCGCACCTGGAAGAACAATCGCCCACATGGAGTTCGCCATTCCAAGGGTGTTAATCAGCACATAGTTCGGAATCAGACCGCCGTTAAAGAACATCGTGAACACAGCGAACACCGTCAAAAATTTGCGTCCCATCAGCCGCTTTCGGGATAAGGCGTAAGCAAAGATCGTAGTCAAGAACATCGATATCAGAGTTCCGACGACAGCGTATATGATGGTGTTCTTATAGTTGGTCCAGAACATGGAGTCGCTTGCAACCTTCTTGTAGGTCTCAATATTGAAGCCTCTCGGAATCAGATTGACTTGACCGGAATTAATATAGGCTTCACTGCTGAAAGATTGAGCAACAACGTTGAGAAAAGGATATAGCGTAATGAACACGATGAATATAAGAGCTGATGCGTTAAATACCTTAAAGACCTTATACGATACAGATTCCTTCATGTGGCTGCCTCCTTACCATAAGCTTCTTTCCGTTACCTTGCGTGAGATCGCATTGACGGATAATACAAGGATAAGTCCGATGATGGATTCAAATAATCCGATCGCTGTCGCGTAGCTGAAGTTACTAGATCCAAGGCCTACGCGATACAGATAAGTCGAGATCACGTCGGATGTCTCATAAATCAGCGGATTGTACAGGAGTAGAATCTTCTCAAAGCCGACAGCCAGGAAGCTGCCCATGTTCAGAATCAGTACAGTAACGATCGTCGGCAATATCCCGGGAATCGTTACATGCAGCGTCTGTTTCCATCTGTTAGCGCCATCAATTCTGGCTGCCTCATAGAGGGAATCATCGATCGTCGTCAGCGCAGCGAGATACAGAATTGCGCCCCAGCCCATTCCCTGCCATATTTCAGATGTGACATAAATGGTGCGGAACCAGTCGGCCTGCTGCATAAAGTTGATCGGGTCTCCACCGAAGAATTGGATCAGTGAATTGATCGAGCCATTCAAAGCCGTCAGCTGCAAGATCATCCCTGCGACAATAACAATGGATAAAAAGTGCGGCAGGTACGAAGCCGTCTGAACAAACTTCTTGAACTTCTTGTTCTTGACCTCATTAAGCAGTAGAGCGAATACGATCGGCATCGGGAAGGTCAGCAGCATCGTAAGTCCGCCAAGGATAAGTGTATTGCTAAATACTCGCCAGAAGGTTGGATCCTCGATAAACATGCGGAAGTAATGAAGTCCGACCCACTGCTCTCCAAAGATGCTGCCCCCGGGCACAAATCTTCTAAAAGCGATAACATTACCAATCATAGGCCCGTATTTAAAAATGAGCAGGTACAGAATCGGCAGAATTAATAGAGAATAGAGCTGCCAGTCTTTACGCAGGAGATAAAGGATCGTTCTCCGTTTACTTTTTCTCGCGACCTTCATCTCCGGTATGGGTGGATTTACAGTCTTCGGTTCCATAGCTTATTTCACTCCTATCCGTATAGACAAGTTAATAAACCGCTTTCAATTCTAAAATGAGCTGTTATTTACCCATTTCGTTCTAATCCGGATCTAGACCCCCTTCTGATATTGAAGCGCTTACAAATGTAGACTAAAATGATAATGTGAATTGATGCGACAAGTGGAATTGCGATCTGTAGCTGACATTGAAGCTGGATATCCAGCTGGGAAATGAAGCTATAAAAGTGAAGTGGCAATTGCATACTAGTCATACTAGTATGGTAGTTGCTCTTATTGTAATGAAGGTCCTTTATGAATTCAATACATTTTTATTAAATTTTGCTATATCTACTTTAAAACGCATAAAATGGGTAAATCTGAGCCCTATAAAGACATGATTATGAAAAGACAAAAAAATAACGGCTTCGCAATCGGATCTGCGGAAGCCGTTATTCATGAGCTCTTATATGTTGTGATCTGCTATGTTAACAGATACAGGTTTTACGTTTCTTGAACAGCTTACCCTTTTCTTCCACCCTGCGGATATACTCCTCTGCGAGCGGTATTTTGCAGGCTGTATTCCCCACATCCACATGGACTTTGCCAATCTCTTGCGCTACATCCCTTGCCTGCTCATGGAGTGACTGGACATAGCTGCCCACGCTGATGACAAAGCCATTCATCACAGACCTCACCCAATTCTGTTCCTCATGTATCGTCGATCTTACACGTTCCAGCAAACCAGCCAGTTCTCCCAGATCGAGCTCATCGTCTGGTGTAATGGATACATAATTCGAATAGGTACTCCAGCCGGCCGTTGCAACCATCTCTTCGTCCGATTGGATCCATTTCATCGCCAGTTCTGTGGCATAAGGACTCTCTGCGGTCAACCACGCCACCGGATATTCAGCTATCATGTACCAGTACGCCTGCTGCACCCAAGCTTCCAGCAGCTCCTTCGAGACCAGCTTCGGATTCACGGTAAGCCCTGCCAAATACATGGCATCACTATTACCTGTGCTAAATAGAGACTGCGCTACCTCCTGATCCTTCTTCACTTCCTTTACGAGCTTCTTCTTCATGTCTCCCACTTTGACGCCGAAGAATGGCTCACGAGCCCCGTGCCGTAGGAATGTCTTCTTGGTCTGCTCTGTCCCCAGCTCCTCCAGCGTGCTCATCACTTGATCCAGTGTTAATACTCCCACACCGCTTCACCTTCTATCCTGTCATATTTTTGTTCAATCGATTTATGTCATGGCCTCTTTCTTGATCTGACTGTGAAACAAATCACTGTAGAATCCTTCTGCGGCAAGAAGCTCATCATGTGAGCCCTGCTCAATCAAGCGCCCATCCTTCAGCACCAATATCTTGTCTGCCTGACGGATTGTATTTAAGCGATGGGCAATGACAAAGCTGGTTCTGCCTTTCATGAGCCTTGCAAGACCTTCCTGAATTTTGATCTCCGTCACCGTGTCAATACTGCTCGTCGCTTCATCGAGTACAATAATCGCCGGATTTGCAAGCATGGCGCGGGCAATGGCAAGCAGCTGCTTCTGTCCTTGACTGATCCCGCTGCCGTCTGCACTCAGTACTTGATCGTAGCCCTTTTTAAGCCGGGTAATAAAGGAATGCGCATTCGCCAGCTTAGCAGCTTCCTCCACCTCTTCATCGGTCGCACTCAGCCGGCCGTAACGAATATTTTCCCTTATCGTTCCTTCGAACAAGAAGGATTCCTGGAGCACAAAGGACATATGAGAACGAAGGCTCTCACGCGATATCTTGGTTACATCCTGTCCATCAACAGAGATCTGCCCTTGATCAGGATTGTAGAATCTCGAGATCAGCTGGATCAGTGTGGTTTTGCCAGCACCGGTTGGCCCAACAAGCGCAACCATCTCTCCCGGCTTGGCAGAGAAGGATATGTCCTGGAGTGTTGCCCCTTTTTCCTCATAACCAAAGGACACTTGCTCAAATCTTACCGCCCCTTCGACATGATTCAGCTTCTCTGCTCCGACCTCGTCCTTAATCTCCTCATCCTCATCCATGACCTCAAATACACGCTCGGCCCCTGCAATGGCAGACAGAACGGTATTCCACTGATTCGCGAGATCATTAAGCGGCCGGGTAAACTGGCGTGCATACTCTGCAAAGATAATGATTACCCCGATGGTTATCATATCGTTAATGACCATGATACCGCCGATTCCGGCAATGATCGCAAAGCTCAGATTGTTCAGGCTGTTCATCAGCTTCGGAATAAACCCTGATATCGTCTGCGCCCAGAAGCCTGAGAGTCTGATCTTATCATTTTTCTCCTGGAAGGAGGTAATCACTCGTTCTTCCTGTGAAAAAGCCTTGATGATCCGCTGCCCGGATAACGTCTCCTCTATGTAACCGTTCAGATCACCCAGATTCTTCTGACGCTCCTTGAATAAAGGTCCCGTACGGCGGGTAATCCAGCGCATACCAAGTACCATCAGCGGAACGACGATAAATGTAAGCAAAGTAAGCAGCGGACTGAGTGTCAGCATAACGGTCACTACTCCCACCAGCGTAAGGATACTTGAAGTCACCTGAATAATGGACCCATTCAGCGTAGCGCTGACATTCTCAATATCGTTCGTGAGCCGGCTCATAATCTCCCCTTGCTGCCGTTTGCCGAAGAACGGAATTGGCAGTCGGTGCAAATGGGTGAATAGATCAAACCGCATACGATAGACCGTTTCCTGTGCGACCTCAATCATCCATATGCTTTGTAGAAAGGCAAAGATCGGATGCAGCAGATACACTGCCCCTAGCGCACAGAGGAAGTAAATCCAATCTTGACCCGACTCTCCGACAAGATAAGTATCGATGGCAACACCAATCAGATAGGGGCCCAGCAGGGCAAGAGCTGAAGTAAGAACGACCATAAATACAACCAGAGTAAGCTTAAGCCGTCTCTTCGCAAGATAGGACCATATTCGTTTTAGCGTCCAGGACCAATCCTTGGCCTTGGCGGTCTTCTTAGCCGCTCCCTTTCCGAGCCCTGCTTTGTTCCTGAGCACCTCGGAAGGCGGCTGTCGAAAAGGTTCAACCAGTTGTTTAAGCATGCTTAGCCTCCTGTCCAAATTGGGATTCGTATATCCGTCTATACAATTCCGAATCCTGCAGAAGCTCCTGATGAGTCCCTTGAGCGATCAATCTTCCTTCATCCAGCAGCAGAATCAGATCTGACGACAAGGTTGATGAAATCTTCTGCGTAATTAGAAATGTCGTGCATGACAGCTCCGACAGCTCGTTAAGTAGTGCTGCCTCTGTCTTGACATCGAGTGCGCTTGTACTGTCATCCAGTATTAAAATTTGTGGTTTCCGGACAAGAGCTCTTGCAATGGACAAGCGCTGCTTCTGCCCACCCGACAAGTTGACTCCACGCTGGCCAAGCATCGTATCATAGCCATTCGTGAGCGACTCAATCGTGTGATGGATCTGGGCTTTGCGCGCAGCCTCCCTCACTTCTTCATCACTGGCCTGCGGATTTCCCCAAGCAATATTTTCCTTGACACTGCCTGTGAAGAGTACGGCTTCCTGGGGAACATAACCGATAAAGCCGCGCAGATCGTCCACCGGATATTGCTGTACATTCTTCCCGTCAATACGGATTATTCCTTCATCCGGATCATATAAACGAAGGAGCAGCTGTACAAGAGAAGTCTTGCCTGAGCCGGTTGCTCCCATAATCGCAATACGCTCTCCAGCCTTCGCTTCGAAGGACACGTTCTCCAGCACATGAAGGTCGCTTCCCGGATAACTGAAGCTTACCTCCTCATATTGCACACTCTGTTTAACGGCAGAGTTCTTGCCTTCTGTTGTTATTTTAGCAGCACTGCTTCCTTCCGCTGCCTGAACAGAATCGAACCCAGCCTGATCCGTATCAAGCACCTCACTAACCCGGTGTCGCGATGCACTTGCCCGTGATAATGTAGCGACGATCCATGAGAGCATGGATAAGGAGCCCATCGTTCTTACCGCATAATTGACGACCGCTACAACCTCTCCCATTGTCGCATCACCCGTGATGTTAATATCATTTCTCCCGAACCATAGAATGGTCAGAATGCTTGCATTCATAACAAGCATAATGAATGGCATCGTCGTTTCTGCGAAACGCTGGGCCGCCATCGTTGAATTCATCAAATGGCGAATCGAGCGTCCGAATCGTTCAATCTCATGGCCCATGCGGACGAACACCCGGATTAAACGAATGCCGATCAAATTTTCCTGTGCGACGCCATTGACTTCATCCAATCTCTTCTGAACGGTACGGAACATGAGGGATACTTTCTTCATAATGTAAAAAATGAACAGCAGCAGCACAGGCACCGTAACCGCCAGAAATAATCCCAGCTTCACGTTGACAACCAGTGCCATGATAACGCTTCCGATCACGACAAGCGGAACACGGGTCGCAAACCGCAGCCCCATAAACACCGTGTCCTGAAGCTGGGTGATATCCCCTGTCAGCCGGATAATCAGCGAAGAGGTAGCGAACCGGTTGAATACAGCGTAAGAGAACGACTGAACCTTCTTGTACAGCGATTCCCTAAGATCGGCTCCAAAGCCTTGACTTGCATGGGCAGCATAGAACGAGCTTGAGATCCCAGCCGCAAATGCTATGAAGGCACTGATCAGCAGGCACCACCCCACGTCCACACCACAGAGAGATTCTCCTGCTGAATACCGTCATCGATAATCTTCTGGATCAGATAGGGCTGAATCAGCTCAACCATAAGCTCAAGCAGCAGCATGAATAGTGCTGCAATTGCCGCTACCTTGTACTTCCGCAAATAACTGAATATTAGAGCCATGTACATTCCTCCGATGATTCACTGATTACTCCCAAAAATACACTCATATGTATATTATAACGTAGATTGATTGTTCTCTACCTCTCTATGAGCAAAAAAATAACCGCACCTATGCGTAGGGTGCGGTTATTCCAGTTCACGAATTCATCCATTCGGTTGATTTACGGTTTTTTTACAACAGGAATCCAGATCTCACTCCGATAATTCGGCAAGGAGGTATCCTTGCTCTCATTCCACAGCATCTCGGGTCCTGGCGCTGCTTCATAATTAGAAGAAGGGAACCAGTCTGCATAGATTCGGCCCCAAACCTCCTGCAGTTTATCCGGAAAATTACCCACCGCTTCAAACACGGCCCACGTTTGAGCAGGTACTTCAAGGACATGATAGTGCGAAGGCGGTGCCAGTGTCGTTGCTGCTCCAATATAATGATCCAGCTCTCCCTGCTCCTCCATTCTCCCCTCGGAGAATTGCGTTGAGGCACTGATCAAGCCTGCTGGCTCAATGTTGGATAATGCCTTAAGCTCTGTTATACGCTGTTCGTTAAGCTGGCTCCACATGGAAGCAATCTCTGGATTCACTCCGTGAAAGACGATAGGAACCCGCTTATACAGCCCGACAATGCGAAAAGCCTCTTTCTCTACAATTCGATAATTCATTTCTTCTCCTCCTCTAATTGACAAGTAGAAGCTCAGCTTGGGATAGGCTTTGAGATTTTTTCCGGTATGGAGGACTTCCGACGGCAGTATGCCATGCATGCTGTGAAAAGCACGAGTGAATGAATCTGGCGAGTTATATCCGTATTTGAGCGCTACATCAATAATTCTGAGCCCCGGCTTTGCCTCCATTAATTCCTGCCCTGCCAGCGTCAGTCTTCTGCGCCGAATATATTCAGAGATCGGAAGTCCGGCGAGAAAGGAAAACATCCGCTTAAAATGATATTCAGAGCAGCCCGCTGCCCTTGCTGCCTGTTTATAATCCAGCTCATCCAATAAATGTTCTTCCATATATTCCATTGCACAGTTCATGCCTGCAAGAAAATCCATACCCACACTGGCTTCCTCCTTCGCATTTAGATTAACAGGAACATAGAGAGACTCTCTCGACTTATGCTGCACGCATTGTGCAGGGTCTGCTTCAACCTTATCTTAGCAAAAAAGCTGTCCAAGCGAATCATCGTTTGGACAGCTCCTATTGAACCCTGAGGGATCGCCTATTGCTGGAAAATCAGCACTAGGGTACTAAGTATGCTATAGATTCAGCAGCAGCCATTACTTCTGCGCTCTTTGCTTCTCCAGTTCTCTCAGCTCGATCCGGCGGATCTTACCTGAGCTTGTCTTGGGAAGATCTGAGATAAACTCAATCCGGCGCGGATATTTGTATGGAGCGGTAATGCTCTTCACATGCTGCTGCAGCTCCTTAACAAGCGCATCTGAGCCTTCCACACCATCCTTCAATACGACAAAGGCTTTGACAATATTCCCGCGGGTTTCATCTGGACTCGCTACCGCCGCGCACTCCTTCACGGCTGTGTGCTTCATCAAGGCTTCCTCTACCTCGAATGGACCAATCGTATAGCCTGAGCTGATAATAATGTCATCACCGCGGCCTTCAAACCAGAAATAACCGTCCTCATCAAGGCTAGCCCGGTCGCCGGTGATGAAGTACTCTCCGAGAGTATTGGCCGGCTTGCGTTCCGGATCCAGATAGTAGCTGCGGAACAAGGCAGGCATTTCAATATGAACCGCGATATTTCCGACCGTGCCTGGTGCCACCGGCTGACCTTCATCGTCCACCACTTGTACGAGACCCGGCGAGATCGATTGCCCCATCGCACCCTTGCGGAATGGCATTCCCTTCAGATTCCCGATGAGCAGCGTGCTCTCCGTCTGTCCGTAACCGTCGCGAATCGTAATGTTAAAATATCGTTCAAAGGTGCTGATGACTTCCAGATTCAACGGTTCACCTGCCGATACCGCACTGCGAAGAGCAGACAAGTCGTATTGCTCCAGACCATCGGATTTGGCCATCAACCGGTACTCTGTCGGCGTACAGCAGAGCACATTAATCCGGTATTCCTGCAGCAGTCTGAGATATTGGGAGGAATCAAAGGAGCCGCTGAATACAAAGCCGGTTGCTCCATGTCCGAGTACAGATAGGAACGGACTCCAGATCCATTTCTGCCATCCCGGTGCGGCGGTTGCCCACACGGTGTCTTCCGGCTGAATATCCAGCCAAGGTGAAGTGATACGCAGATGGGCGTAACCCCAGCCGTGTGTATGTACAACCCCTTTGGGGTTGCCCGTCGTACCGGAGGTATAAGTCAGAATTGCAATGTCATCCCGGTGTGTTTCCACGGCTGCACGCATTTCAGGCTGATTCTCCATCAGCTGGCTCAGCATGGACCAGCCTTCTTGCTGTTCTCCTTCCTCAGCTGAGACAGCAATGCGGAAATCAAGCGCAGGCAGCGGCTCTTCGATCCGATTCACTTCATCTGTTACCGTAGACCATGCAATGACAGCCCTAGCCTTGGAATGATCCAGACGGTAAGACAGATCCTTCGATCGCAGCATTTCCGACGAAGGGATGATAACGAGTCCCAGCTTGAGACAAGCAATATAAATCGCATAGGCGATCACTCTTCGAGGTACCATGACCAGAACGCGATCACCCTTGGTCAGACCGAGACTCTCAAGTCCGCCTGCAATCTGGTTCGCCTTCTTGATCAGCGCTCCATATGTGATCTCTTCGTATTGATTGTGCTCATCCAGGCATTTGAGTGCAATCTTATCCTCACGATGCTGCTCCATTTCCGAAGTCATATTATATAGTTCAGGGGAAACCCAATGTTCATAATTCACGTTCATCTTCTCCTTCGTGACCATGTTGTTTGGGTTATTATAACATGTCCTAGTACCAGGTTCTAATCTTTTTACATCTTACTGAGACCAAGATGGGAATTATTGTAGACTGCTCTCTAATGGTCCACTTTTGCCTACCGTATTATGCAGGCTCTTCCCTTCCTTAATCTGGATTCTATGACCAAGGATGAGGAAGAGACGGCAAACATTAATTTCTGATCTTAGGACCAGATTTTCTTCAAAATAAAAACACCCTGCCCCCAACCCCGGAGTACCGAGCTTGAAGACAAGGTGTATGAACTTAGATCATATGTAGGCTTGCAAGAGTATCGCCCTGCTAGGACAGCATTCCCTTATATACACCGGGTACTGAGCCTTCAATAACTGTGGCACCCGTTGTTTTGGCATAGAAATCGACAGGTCCTGCTCCTCCAATCACTGCATAGCCATATCCATCCTGCTTCATGTAGTCAAGAGCATAGAGCAGCAGCATTTTGCCGATTCCGCGGCCACGTTCATGCTCATCTACTCCCGTTGGTCCAAAGAAACCTTTAACCGTTGCATCGTAGCAAGCAAATCCAAGCAGCTTGCCGTTCTCGACAGCAATTAGACAAGTGATGGGCGACTTGGCGAACGCAACCTCACATTCACTTACCCACCCTTTTCCAAAATGGGCTCCGACCCATTCACTTACAACATGCTTCTCCGGTGCAATCGCCCGGCGGATGGTGACTCCTGTTCGCCCCTCATAGCTGGCTCTCCCTTCCACCTCAGGCAAATCATACAGCTTAACGAGCATATCCGGCATAGTGTCCTCCCTATTCGTCTGTTTCGGTAAAAACAGAATGATGTGCTACCTAGAGTATAATGGAGATCTGCCTGCAAATGCTTGAGCTAATTCGCTCAAAATTTTCAAAAACTTGCTGTTTCGGGTCAATTCCATCATTTATTAGAAAGGTTCATGTGCATAATGTGTGGTCATTTCACAAACCATGATACAACAATCACCGAAGAAGGAAGGGGTCCCTCATGGAGAACACAGACAGCTACAAATTTGCCGAGCTGAATGATCAAGGGGATGCTGTAGAACTGATTCAACGTACTGAGGCGCTGCTAACTGAACAGTATGGAGCACCTATCACCCTTATAGCTTATGAAGTAGAAAAGGATAAGGATTCGGCTGCAGACTAACTTTCTTAGATTGACTTCTCTAGAAAGCAAGGGTCAGCATAATCATCATCCAGCGAACAAACTCGGAAGGATCAAATTCATCCCAATTAAATGATATTCCGTAATCGACTGAATAGTTAGGAGGCTCGGGAGCAGGTTCTTCAAGGTCATATTGCTCCATGAGTCTCTGCTGAATTTCCTTCGACGTTTCACTTTCCTCAAGACTTAACGGGCCATTGGTCGATTGATCAGCTGATACAGAAGCTGCGTGAGTCTGATCCGCTCCATATGCATCTGCATGAACACCCGATGCGAGGGAAGCGGATAATAGGAGCGTCATAATTACTGCGGTGCATTTTCTTTTTAACATCAAATGAGTTCATCCATTCTGTCTTCATACTTATGTAGTCGAATTCTATTTTAGCAGAAACCGGTAACTTGCACACTTAGGATAAATGAAGTAAACACAGACGAAATGGTCCTTTTTTCACAACAACAGGATCGCTATAAGATGTAGAACAGCAAGGTAAAGATATGCTTGATATACTGTGCCCACACAGTCAAATTGAGGTCCATTTGGAAGTTTGCTCCTAGATCTCCTATGAAGGATAATATTGAATCGTTAGTCGGGACTGGCTCTTCCAGTCCATATATCTCTCTAAGTCGCTCCTGTTCATTTTCTGACACGGCAGCAGCCTCTTTTCATTATTGGATAACATCCAAATTATACCATATAAGAAGACAAAAAAGGCCCTCATATCCCTATGAGTGCCTCGGTGACTCCATCATTTTTATTAACCCGCCTTCTAATTATCCTACCTTCTGTACCCTTGCTTTTCCTAAAATCCCTTTCATCCGGCTGCCGCATTTACAAGAGATGCTGTGCTTCAATATTTTTAATTCTCCGCCGCAGACAGGGCAAATTGAACGAACAGAACTCATATCCAAATGTAAATCCTCCTTCATTAAAGATGTTATGCCATTATTTAAATCATTCGATGCTCGGTATTGCCTTGTTCAAAAAGAACAGCTGGCTCCTGTCGCTGAATAGAATAGAATGTTGTATGCTATAGCTTGTTGCATAGAAATGCTTTATAAGCATGTGATATAGAAATTATTCA
Organism: Paenibacillus sp. TCA20; assembly: GCF_000732325.1. GTDB lineage: Bacteria > Bacillota > Bacilli > Paenibacillales > Paenibacillaceae > Paenibacillus > Paenibacillus urinalis. The sequence continues at coordinate 100,510 of NZ_BBIW01000012.1, read as the reverse complement.
TAAAAAGGAGCATTGAATTCATGAACACACCTGCAGTCCAGCTTCAACCGCCTTACTATGCCGTGATCTTCTCCTCCAAGCGTACAGAAGGGGATAACGGTTATGGCAACATGGCGGACAAGATGGTAGAGCTTGCTTCACGTCAACCCGGCTTTCTTGGTGTTGAATCGGCCCGTGATGAAGAGCTCGGAATCACTGTTTCCTACTGGAAGGATCTCGAATCCATTCGTGCCTGGAAGGAACATTCGGCGCATCAGATCGCACAGGAACGCGGCAAAAAAGAATGGTATCGCTCCTTCTCTCTCCGTGTTGCCTTAGTTGAAAGGGATCGTTTTTTTGAGATGTAGCATGCAAATCCCATACATAGAATAACATCTTCTGTTTCAAAAACTCCTCATCTTCGTAATATCTTAATATACTCTTCCCTAAACTCTCATACTAAGCTGCTGAATGAAAGTTTTATGTAAATCAAACAATACTATTTAAAGATGGCCCTTGTGACTAGAGGACAAAACAGGCCATCTTTTCTTTGATATTAAGATAATCTTTCCTTAAAATTTGTGTTAGCAGCTTAGCTAGCTCTGCATTTATATTTCCAGCCGGTTAATGATACCGTTTTCAAAATAGTGGTAAAAGTCTGCCTCAGCTGCAGTAAACAGGAAAGGAGCGTGAAGATATGGAGAAGCCCAGTAAGCGAACCGTGCTCATCGTAAGGTTTCTTCTAGCTTCACCCAGCCGTTATACCACTGTCCGTGAACTGTCGGATGCACTTGATGTCAGTGAACGAACAATTAAACGCGAGCTGCCCCTTACTGAAGTGTGGCTGGATGAACAAGGAGTCACCCTGACACGTAAACCGGGCTACGGACTTATGATCGAGGGCGACAGCGATACTCTCGCAGCACTTGAGGCTGAGATGGAGTCGATATCAGTAAGTCCTACATTCTCAAGAGAGGAGCGCCGCTACTTTATTATTTCGGAGCTGCTCCTTGCTTCTGAGCCGATTAAGCTGTATGCCTTTGCTTCCAGGTTCAAAGTAACGGAAGGGACACTGAGCAATGATCTGGATCGGATTGAGGAATGGCTGAGCGGCTTTCGTATTGAACTCATACGCAAACCGGGATATGGCGTATACGTTCATGGCAATGAAAAAGACGTCCGTACTGCCTTAATCCACCTGCTGCATGAGCATTTGGACGAATATGAATTAATCCATCTCATCAGGGATCGGGATAAAGAAAGTGAAGACAATCTGAGTAAAGTGCAGTCTCATATTCGCAATCGTCTCCTAAACCTGGTTGAGGAGAGCACGATTGTGCAGCTGGAGAAATATTTAACCGAGCTGGAGCAGCATATGCAATTGAAGCTGACCGACAGCGCCTTTATCGGCCTTGCCGTCCATCTGGCACTTGCAATTGAACGAATGAGGACAGGTCAACGGATTACCATTCCGGCACAGGTGCTTCAAGAATTGAAGCGTCACCCTTCGTTCAAGGCTGCTCAAATGCTGGTGAATCGGCTTGAGGATGCTTTTTCCCTGACCATTCCCGAGGATGAAACCGGCTATATTACGATGCATTTAAAGGGTGCGGAGATTAAGCTCGATGCCGAAAAGGAAGCGGATTATGAAAATGTCAGCTTTGAGCTGGTACGGCTGGCACGAGACATCCTGAAAAAGGCTGAGGCTCTCACCGGTCTTGAACTGAAGAGCAACAGCCGCCTCTTCTTTGGCTTCATTAATCATCTAGGTCCTGCTGTTGAACGGTTAAAGCTGGGTCTGGATATACGTAATCCGCTGCTTCGACAGATTAAAGAGCAATACGCAAGCGTGTACGACATTGCACGTAATTGCTCCAAAGTACTTGAAGATTATGTCGGGCTGCTCATACCAGATGCCGAAATCGGCTATATCGCGCTCCATCTTGGAGCCATGCTGGAATATGCAGAAGCCAAATACATGAAAAATTCTTTGCAGGTATTGGTTGTCTGTGCAAGCGGAATTGGCACTTCCAGTCTGCTCCAAACCCGAATCCGCAAGGAATTTCCAACGCTTCACATTGCTGCTGTTGTATCTGCTGCTGAAACAGAAAGCTATGAAGCTCAGGTTGACCTCATCATCTCAACAGTGGATCTCGTCAGCCGGCTGCCCGTCGTGCGCGTGTCCCCCTTGCTTGGTGAAAGAGACATCGAAAAAGTCAGAGCCATGCTTGAGGACACATCACCAGATACGGACCGGGTACCACTGAGTAAAGAGTCCTCGGCTTCACTCGCTGAATCACTGCAGAAGCAAAAAAGGCTGATTGAAGGCATTCAGGATCTGCTGAATAACCTCGTTATCCAGGATGGAGCTCACTTTGGTTCGATTGACGAGCTGATTGAGAGAATCGCCGGAAATTATGCCAAGGATGAAGCCGGGACGTCCCAGTTAATTCAAGAGCTGCACGAGAGAGAGAAGCTGGGTGAGACAATTCTGTCCCAGGAAGGTATCTTCCTGCTTCATTGCCGCTCAACCGTCGTTACGAAGCTGGCGCTGAGCGTTCTCCGATTCACTGAGCCGATCACGTATGGCTCGGATAAGGAGTCTCAATTGTCTGCAGCCATCGTACTGCTCGCTCCGCGCGGCAGTGACCGAACCTACCTTGAGGCGGCCAGTGAAGTCAGCAAGTCACTGATTGACCGTCCCGGCTTTGCCGCCCGCCTGACAGACGGCACATCGGCAGCATTAAGCCTGGATATCCAGGGCATTATGAAAGACCTGTATTTACGAAAAATAGAACAATATACAATGGAGGTAGAACAATTATGAGTACGCTCGAACAAAGCGCTCCGGCTCCGAAGAAGACCGGAGGAGTCAAGCAGGCCACACAGAAGTTCGGCCGGTTCCTCAGTGCCATGGTCATGCCGAATATCGGTGCATTTATTGCCTGGGGCTTCCTGACGGCACTCTTCATTGAAGCCGGATATCTGCCTAATGAAGATCTGGCTTCTCTTGTAGATCCCATGATTAAATACCTGCTTCCTCTGCTAATTGCCTACAGCGGCGGTAAAGCAATCCATGATCATCGCGGCGGTGTGCTTGGTGCCATTGCAGCGATGGGGGTTATTGTCGGTGCAGACATCCCGATGTTCATCGGTGCCATGATTATGGGCCCGCTCGCCGGTTATGTTATTAAGCAATTTGACAAGTATATTGGCAGCAAGACTCCTTCCGGATTCGAAATGCTCGTCAATAATTTCTCCGCAGGGATTATCGGTATGCTGCTGGCCATTGCCGGATTCTACGGCGTCGGTCCTGTGGTATCTGCCTTTACTGATTTACTGGCATCCGGAGTGGATGCAATTCTGGGCTGGGGATTGCTCCCGCTCGCATCGATCTTTATTGAGCCAGCCAAAATCCTGTTCTTGAACAACGCGATTAACCATGGCATACTCAGCCCGATCGGGATCCAGCAGGCTGGTGAGTTCGGTAAATCGATCATGTTCCTGCTCGAAGCGAATCCAGGTCCTGGTCTTGGACTGCTGCTGGCCTACTCGATCTTTGGCAAGGGCTCGATCAAAGGCTCTGCGCCAGGTGCAGCCATTATTCATTTCTTTGGCGGTATTCATGAAGTGTACTTCCCGTATGTCCTGATGAAGCCAATCATGTTTGTATCTGTCATCGTATCCGGTATGGCAGGGGTATTTACCTTCAGCCTGCTTGATGCAGGACTGATTGCAGCCGCTTCACCCGGCAGTATCATTGCTCTTATGCTCATGTCTCCAAAAGGAGGCTACATTCCGGTTATCGCAGGTGTGCTTGTAGCTACCGTGGTTTCCTTCCTGCTCTCCTCCCTCTTCCTTCGCAGATCTGCTGCGACAGACGAGGATCTTGACAAGGCAAAGGAAGCCGTATCGGATCTGAAGAACAGCAGTAAAGGCATCAGTACAAATGAAACGGCTGGTACTGCTGATCTGAGTAACAAAGCACACATTAACAAAATTATTTTTGCATGTGATGCAGGTATGGGATCAAGCGCAATGGGCGCTACTTCGTTCCGTAAAAAAGTGAAGAATGCAGGTCTACCTATTGAAGTTACCAACACGGCTATCGAAAATATTCCGCTGGATGCAGACCTTGTTGTCACGCAGCAGAATTTAACACCGAGAGCGAAGGCCAAAGCTCCAAATGCAATACACGTATCCATTGATAATTTTGTAAACAATCCGATTTACGATCAGCTGATTGAAGACTTGAAAGCAAAGGCTGAACAGCCTGACACTTCTCCTGTTCCGGAATACGCACAGGAGGATGTAACAGAAAGCCTGGATAAGACTTTCCCTGAGAATGCTGTGAATACAGAGAATAATGACGAAACCGATGGCAGCGGAGTGCTTCGCAAAGAAAATATCGTCCTCCAGCTTCCATCTGTAAGCAAAGAGGATGCAATCCGCCGCGCGGGTGAATCCCTCGTCTCCGCCGGATATGTGCAGCCGCATTACGTGGATGCCATGATTGAACGGGAAGGTGTAGCAACGACATATATTGGCAATGGTGTAGCGATCCCTCACGGTGTAGGTGAGGCGAAGAAGGAAATCAAGACGAGCGGAATCGTCATCCATCAGTATCCGGAAGGTGTCGAATTCGAAGGCGGCACGGCATATCTCGTCATCGGTATTGCTGGAGCAGGCCGTGAGCATCTGCAGATTCTTACCAAAATTGCTGAGGCTATCGAGGATGAATCTACCGTGACAAGACTGGCCAAAGTTACAGATCCAGACGAACTGTATAACACTTTCGGGGTATAAGACTTACATTAAACGCAATCTTCATATAAAGGCGGGAATAACAATGAAAAAAGCAATACAATTTGGGGCAGGTAATATCGGGCGCGGCTTTATCGGCGCCCTTCTCTCCCAGGCAGATTATCATGTCGTTTTTGCCGATATTAACGAAGAAATGATCAATGAATTGAACCACAAGAAGAGCTATCAGATCCACATCCTTGATCTGGAGCAAAGACAAGAGACGATTACCAATGTATCCGGCGTATTGTCCAATGGACCTGACATTGTAAATACGATTGAAGAAGCCGATATCATTACGACTGCAGTAGGTCCTAATGTGCTGAAGATCATCGCCTCAACCTTAGCTGCCGGTATTGAAGCACGCCGTGCTTCCGGACAAGGTACACTCAATATCATTGCCTGTGAAAATATGGTGGGTGCAAGCAGTCATCTGAAGGAACAGGTGTATACGCATCTGTCGGCTGAAGCAAGAGCTTATGCGGATGAGCATGTCGGCTTTGCCAACTGCTCCGTAGACCGGATCGTGCCTCCTTATGAGGGAGAGAACATACTAGATGTCGGCGTGGAATCCTTCTATGAATGGATCGTTGAAGAGCCTTCCCTCAAGGGGGAAACACCTCACATTCCAGGAATGAAGCTGACAGACAATCTGCTGGCTTATGTGCAGCGCAAGCTGTTCACCTTGAACACGGGGCATGCCATCACCGCTTATCTCGGTTTCCTGGCAGGAACAGACACGATCGAGGAGAGCATCAATAACGAAGCGATCCGTGAGGTCGTTCGCCAGGCGATGGAAGAAAGCGGCGAAGCTCTGATCAAGAAGCATGGATTTGATAAGGATGAGCATTACAACTACATCGACAAAATCGAGAACCGGTTCAAAAACCCCTATATTCGGGATGAAGTCATCCGTGTAGGACGCGAACCTCTTCGCAAGCTAGGTGCTAATGACCGTCTCGTAGGTCCAGCCAACATGGCGATTGAATATGGGCTTCCACACGAGGGGTTGCTGACCGGCATTGCTGCGGCACTCCATTATGACAATCCGCAGGATCCGCAATCGCTCGAACTGCAAAGTCTGATCAAGTCCACAGGAATTGAAGCTGCCATCACGGAAGTGACGGGAATTGCCTCTGGCAGTGAGGATCATCAAGTCATCCATAAGAAATATCTGGAACAATCCAACTAAGTTGTTATTAGGAACGCCCTTCTGAACTGCGGTTCAGGAGGGTTATTTTTATGATTACGCAGCTGGATCTCCACTGATTTTTGCATATCTGCCTTCTTTTGAACTATGGTACACTGATGAAAGAATAGCATTACAATTATTGGAAGGAGTTCATTGTATTCATGCCTAAAATTCTCAGCTGTTATCCAGAAGGTAAATTGAAAGCGCTAACGATGAGTTATGATGACGGTGTCCTCTCGGATCGGCGATTAGCCGCTATTTTTAATGAGAATGGGATCAGAGGTACCTTTCATATCAATTCGGGAATGTTCGGTGATACAAGATATCGTGCCCGTCTGACAGAGAATGAATCATTGGAAGTCTATCAAGGTCATGAAGTCTCCGTACATACCGTAACTCACCCATCTATTGCCCGCTGTCCCAGAGAGCAGGTGCTCTATGAGATCATGGAGGACCGCAAAAACCTTGAAGCACTATTTGGTTATCCTGTCCGTGGCATGTCCTATCCTAACGGCTCCTATAGCCAGGAGATTATCGAGATGCTCCCTGTGTTCGGCATCGAATATGCACGTGTCGTACAGACGTCGGGCGGCTATCAGCTGCCGGAGAATTTTCTCGAATGGAAGGCGACCTGTCACCATAACCAGAACCTGATGCAGCATGCGGAGACTTTCGTTTCTCTACCGCGGAAGAACATTCACCTGATGTATGTCTGGGGCCACAGCTATGAATTTGATGATCAAGATAACTGGCATGTTATCGAGGAGTTCAGCAAATATATAGGTGGACGCGAGGACATCTGGTTTGCGACGAATATTGAAATCGTGGATTATGTGAAAGCATATAAGAGCTTAAGATTCTCGGCCGATCAGCATTTGGTGTATAATCCTTCTGCTGCGAGCGTATGGGTGCTGCTGGACGAACAGCCTGTTGAGATCAAGGGCGGCAGTATCACAACTCTATTCTAGTATTTGAGCCAATGACCTCTTCTCTATGCTCATCAAAGCTATACCTCGTTCTGAACCTCCTCCCCTTAAATAAAAGAATAAGGACATGCCGATGACAATATCGGCCCCTCCCCCTTCTCTTCCTTCCATGAACTTACCAAGCACAAGCGATGCCGTATAAATATAAACAAATCCAGACGATGCAACCACAAACTTCTATGTACGGCAGTTTATATTAAGTTTATTTACTTGTGCTAGAGTGAGAGCGATCAATTTAGGAGGGGGAATAACAGTTGAGAAGAATACTAAGTCCCATCACCGACTGGGTCTCAACCAAACGGGGGATGTGGATTACCATTGTGGTCTGGCTGGCAGCCATGATTGGCTTAAGCGCAGGCCCCATGCTGAGTGAGTACAAGGTGACCAACTTCCAGTCGCTCCCGGATGAAGCTCAATCCATCATAGCAGAGCAAAAATTAGCGGAAACGTTTCCTAATGAACAAGGAGCCCCAGGAATCCTCGTTTTTCATAACGAATCAGGGGTAATCGACGTTGATGAAGTGAGGCAGATTCTGAGTGGAATCATCTCGGCTAATATTGAAGGCGTCGATTCCATTGTCGATATCAGCGCATTGCCGGATCAGGCGCTGTCAGGCTTCACCTCGGAGGACGGATCCACCATGATCGTTCCTATGAGCCTGGAGGCTGGAATTGGCAACAGCCAATACTCAGAAATTAATGATGAAGCCTATGTAATCGGCAGTGAAATTGCCAAAGATCTTGACACCAAGTTTTATATCACCGGTCCCGCCGGAATTGCCGGCGATACCGTCAAGCTGTTTGAGCAGGCTGACCTCGTCTTGCTGCTTGCCACAATTGTTATCATCCTTATTTTGCTGATTGCCATTTACCGCTCTCCGCTTCTGGCCATCATTCCGCTGCTTGCTACGGTCATTGTATATCAAGTAGCGAATCAATCGATCGCTCTGATGGGTGCAGCCGGGCTGGAAATTAACAACTCGACGACCTCGATCATGAGCATCCTGCTGTTTGCGGCCGTAATCGACTACTCGCTGTTCGTATTCTCGCGCTATCGTGAGGAATTGAACAAATATGAAAGTAAATATACGGCGATGCAGCACGCCATGCGGGCAACGGGTGAACCCGTGTTTTTTGCAGGTGGTACTGTACTCGCAGCTATGCTCATTCTATTTTTCACGGATTTCCGCGATTATCAAAACTTTGCGCCTGTATTTGGGCTGGCCATGTTTATCATTATGCTGGCTTCCGTGACCCTGGTACCTGCCTTGTTTACGCTGTTCGGGCGTAAAGCTTTCTGGCCTAAGGCTCCTAAAATCGGGCAGGAGCATGAAATGAAGCACGGCATTTGGGGCCCGATCGCCAAGTTTGTCGTCAACAAGCCGCTGTTAACTGGCGGAATTGTCGCTGTCTTTATGGTAATTACGGCGCTGAATGTGTTTAACCTGAGATATGAATTTGACACGGTCAAGAAATTTCCCGTTGATTTACCTTCACGCGTAGGCTATGAAATCGTCGAAACGAAATACAACAAGGGCGAGCTTGCCCCTTCCACAATTCTGTTGGAATCCGAGGCTGCTCTGTCTGAGGATCAGATCAATCAATTTCTAGGGAAATTGGAGAACTACGAAGAGATTAACTCGGTTCGTACTTCTGGTGTCACGGAGGATACCACGGCTGCCAAGTTCAGTGTTGCTCTGACGATGAACCCCTACTCTACAGAGGCCATAGACTTTGTTGAAGAACTTCGCAGCCAATCCGAAGCAATCCTTAACGAATTATCCTTGCAGGGGGACGTTTACTTCGGCGGTGTCACAGCCAAACTAGTCGATGAACGGACTATAAACAATAGTGATATCGTTAGGGTCGTCATTCTGGAAACTATTCTGATTCTGGTACTTCTCATCGCATTAACTCGTTCGTTAAAAATGTCGATTTACATGATAGCGACCATTCTTATTTCTTATGTGTCTGCTCTGGGGCTTGGTCTATTCCTGGTGGATGTGCTGTTTGGATATGATGCAATCAGTACCCGGGTTCCCGTTTATGCGTTTATTTTCCTGGTGGCGCTCGGCATTGACTATAACATTATTTTGATTTCACGCTTTCTCGAAGAGAGAAAAACACGGAAAGTTAAAGATGCTCTCGAAGTAGCCATTCGCAATACCGGAGGCGTTATTTCCTCGGCAGGTGTCATATTGGCTGCAACGTTTGCCGCCCTGACGACGATGCCGATTGCCGATCTCTTTGTGTTCGGGTTTATAGTTGCGATTGGAATATTAATTGATACGTTTCTGGTAAGAGGTATGCTGCTGCCATCCTTAATCTTGTTCTTTGAAAAAGATAAGGATATGTAGCAACCCTCATCCTAAGCGCAGAAGGTATGGAGGGGATTCTCGTGAAAATTTTAGTCGTGGATGATGATTATGATATCCTGCAGCTCGTGACGATTCATCTAACCCGTGAAGGCTACGAGGTTATACAAGCCCAGAACGGACAGATTGCCCTTAAGCTGCTAGAGGAGACGGAGGTTAACCTGGCAATTGTGGATGTCATGATGCCCGGAATGGACGGCTTCTCCCTAACTAAAATTTTAACAAAAGAGCTGGAAATCCCCGTCATTCTTCTAACTGCAAAAGGACAGCTGGCCGATAAGGAGCAAGGGTTCAAATCGGGTACTGAGGATTATCTGGTGAAGCCGTTCGAGCCGAAGGAATTGCTGTTTCGGGTAGCTGTAGTTTTGCGGCGCTATGGCAGGGCCCTGGAAAGTATCCTGAAGGTCGGGAATGTAAAAATCAACCGAAACGATTTTGAAGTCGTGATTAATGAAGAAACGATTCTGTTTCCTCTAAAAGAGTTTGAGCTGCTGACGATGCTCGCAACCCGAGTTAACAAGGTTACACCCCGAACTCTTCTGCTCGATCAGGCGTGGGGCGAGGATTATGAGGGCAATGAGCAGACATTAAATACACATATGAACCGGATCCGCGAGCGGCTGAAGCGATATGGCGCTGCAATTGAAATTCAGACGATCCGCGGGGTCGGTTATAAGCTAGAGGCGACCGAATGAGAACCTTATACCGAGAGTTTATTTCAGCGATCCTGCTTATTCTAGGAATCAGTGTATTCATCGGATTTGTTCTGGCTAACATTGTTTACCTTGTATTCACCAAGGACGAAATGACCGAGCAAAATTTAGAGGTTGCCGAGCAAATTGTTTATGTTCTCGAAGAAATGCATGTGGAGTCCTCTTCCATCCGGCCCTATCTGCAGTCTGTTGGACAACTAGGCTATCAGATCTATCTTGTTGACCGAATTGGAAATGTCATTACCTTTGGCCAGTCCTTTGAAGAGAGCAGCCTGCCCGATCAGACGCTGGAGCGGGTACTGCAGGGGGAGAACTATATGGGCAAGGAAGGCTTTTGGAATCAGCTCTGGATGATGGGCCATTTCTCGAATGATATCAGAAACACGGTTGGTCTTCCCTTACAGATTGATGACCAGTCTTACGCATTGTTTATAAAGCCGAACAGCAAAATCTTGTTCTCTGATATTCATATGATGCTGGCCGGATTCATTGTTGCCATTGCCTTTGTAAGTGTGGTGGGTGTGATTATCATGACCAAGCGGCTTATTCACCCCATATCCGAATTATCGGAGGCGACCAAAGCGATTGCCAATGAAGATTTTACGTATACGCTGAAAATTAACCGGCAGGATGAGATTGGCCAGCTGGCCGATAACTTCCTGCGAATGCAGCAGCAGCTCATGCATAATGATGTTGCAAGAAAATCCTTCATCAATAATGTGTCTCACGACTTTCAGTCCCCTTTGATGAATATTCAGGGATATGCGGAGCTGCTCCTCAATCCGAAAATGGATGAAAAGGAGCGGCTTCAATATGCAGGCATCGTCAATGATGAGGCCAGAAGATTATCCAATCTGACGAAGCAGCTTCTGCTGATTACGTCCCTGGATCAATCTGGCTACCCCATAAAGAAGAGCTGGATCCGGCTGGACTTGCAGATTAAGGAATCCATTAAGAAGCATCAATGGAGCCTGCAGGACAGGAACCTGACCATTTCATACAAGCTAGACGAAGTCATGTTCTTCTCGGACCCGGAGCTGCTTGCGACCGTATGGGACAATCTACTTACGAATGCTATTAAATATAATGAACCAAACGGACATATCTTTATTTCATGTAGTACAGATCAGGATCAGATTATACTCACTTTTCAGGACAGTGGTGTGGGCCTGTCAGAAGAGTCAGCCGGGCAGGTGTTCGAGCGTTTCTTCCGGGTGGATACGACTCGCAAAAGAGACGGGACGGGCCTTGGCTTGTCCATCGTGAAGGAGATCATTACGTTATTAAACGGAAGCATCACGCTTGAGAGCGAGCTGTCGAAGGGCTCCACCTTTACCGTGATATTTCAGAAGGAAGGAAATGATTAATAATTGGAGAAAATCTGGAGCATACGATTAATACGCTTTGCAGCGTTGTTCGGCATACTCGGGACCTTTATCGGGTCCCAAATGTCCGGCAGTATGGATTATTCCATGAGACCGATTCATGCTCACATATTGCTGGTAGGCTGGCTGTCCGTGTTTGCCTGGGGAATTTTTTATAAGGTATACAAAGTAAAATCTAAATTACTGGTCGCTGTCCACAGCTGGCTGGCTATGCTGGGCGCATTCGGCTTAACGTTCGGGATGTGGATGTACAATTTAAATCCGTTCCTATGGGACGAGACCCTAGTGATGATTCTCTTCATCGTAGGTGGTTCGCTTCTGCTGGTTGCGTTCTTGTTATTTGCCATCATTACTTTTCTAATAGAAAAAGAATAGAATAATAATGCAGCCCTGACGCTCTTAATGAGATCGCTGCTATTCTTTTGTAATAGGATAAGAACATACTTAGCCTGATGTTATGAGAATAATCTTTATCCCCTGCAATTTTGCAGGGGATTTGTGTTTTCTGCAGAATGAATAATGTATTCAATTCCCCTTTACATACGAATCTAATCCACTCTACTGCCTGCATACGAATTCAGTGCCACTCTACTGCATACTCAACAAATTACAGAATCTCCTTGTTTACAGGTATATACATTAGGTCTTAAGTCATACTGATTCATAAGAGCGAAAATGATTTAATACTAAGTAAGCGATTTCAAAAATATATCTTCATTTTTCTCTCCCTTCTACCGACATAGTTATTATGAACTAAAGCATGCGCGAATGGAGGAATCCATATGATTCAAGAACTACGAAAAGCCGAACGAAAAAGATACAATGTACACTTATCTCTAACGGACGGATCTACTTATTCCGGTATCGTAAGTTTGAATATGGGTCAAATGAAGCTTAGGCTAAAATATCGTGGAGGCATCGTTACCGTTCCCTTCCATGAGATCAAGCACTGCTCGACACTCATCCCCATGTCAGTATAGCCGCTACACAAGATGCAGGTTATTGAATGAAGAAACAGCTCATTCTTAATGAGCTGTTTCTGTGGTCAGTTGACGATCCAACCGACAATGTTGAAAATTCCACATTCCACTCCAACGAAATGATCCAACTTGAAGCTGCAGTTATTCTGCCTAGCTCCCGATAAAAAATAGTGCAGCTGCCCCCACGGCGAGCAGTATGAACGACACAACTGCGGTCCACCTTCTATACTCTATGTATCGAATGACATACACTAACGCCATCACTACAAAGAACCATCCCAGTGAGAACCCCGGATTCATGAAACCAATAACCAGCATGATAAAAGCAAGCACAGTCAGCCCTGCCTCCAGCTTTGCCAGCATCGGATTACGCTCCTTCTTGTCCTTCGGATTAAAAATTCAAATCACCTCCTCAGCGAATTTCATGATGTCATTTATTGACCGTCGTATCTATTAAATACACTCGATCCTCAAATCCGCCACGTAGTTTTTGTTTCTCCACCCTTTTGTTCTCCAATGCTTCAGGTGTTGAGCCATGTACCTTTGACAATGCCCTAATGACTTCCAGTACATCTGCCAGTTCAGCAAGAGCCTCTTCATCATGATCTGTTGCATAGTATTCCTCTATCTCTTCCATTAGCTTGATCCTCAGCTCAGCTCTATATTGTTCGTGATCAAGCACTGTAATTCTGCAAGAATCCCCCTTCGAAGCTATAATCGTGGGAATTTGATCACGTACAAGCTTATTATACGTTTTTTTCTCTCCGGCAAAAAAAGCTTCTGATTGTCCTTCATTCCCCACGATCACTACTTCATTGTCTTTCTCTTCGCTAAATACCGATGAAGATTCTGAATCCCATGGAATTCCTTAAATCGTTCTCCATTTTTGTATAAATCAATTTTATAGGCCATGCTCGAGTCTCCCCTTATGCTGAAGAATGTAGATCACCCGTGATTAAATCCAATTATACCATTTCCACATAAGGCTTTTTACCTGCTTCAAGTAGTCTACAGCTTTAACAAAAAAACAACCGTTCCCGACAAGCAGTATAGCGTAAAAAAACCTGCTATATGCCCGAAGAACGGTTGTTTGTAAGCATCATGCTTTTGACACGAATGCCTAACGTCTCAGTACTTTACTCATCGCCTCAAGGAGAGTATGGGAAGCATCGCATTTATACTCCCAGAACATGATGCCCGCAAGCTCCTGTTCAATGACATACTCACACTTTGCTGTGATAGATTCCGGATCATCGTAAGAGATGAACGTGCTGCCGTTGAACAAATACGGTGCCTTCGCCTCGTCATCCCAGTATCTCGTGTATCCATCATTATTGATATAATCTGCTGACAACTCCGTATAATCCGGTCCATATCCTCCGGTCGTCGCTGCCATCTGGTGCAGACCGTTATTCCGCGCCGGAACCCCTGCCCACTTGCGGGAATAGAACGCAGCTCCAATGACGATCTTATCCATGGGAACGCCTGCCTTGTGGAACATGCTCACCGAAGCATCCGTGCTGATCCGGTACAAGTCCCCTGTCGCCGTATAAAGACTCGTGTGATGCCCGGTCAGCACTTGGAAGCCTCCGCGCATGTCATAAGTCATTAGCTGCACGTAATCAAGATAGGGCACGATGTGCTCCAGCTCCGTACCGTCAATATAATATTGATCCGCACCGGCAGCAATGCTTAGCATGTAATGCCTGTTCTCCTGTTCACCCAGCTGATCCAGTTCTTCCCTGATCGTACTCAGCAGCTGTGTGAAGTTCTGCTTGTCCATGGGAGAGGCAGCAATGCCTGCCTGACCATAACAAGGGTATTCCCAGTCCAGATCTATGCCGTCCAGCGAGTAGCTCTTCACGACGCGGGCTGCTGATACTGCCAGCTTCAGCCTGCCTTCCTCGGTTGCTGCTGCTTCAGAGAAGCCGCCGCTGCTCCATCCGCCTACCGACAGAATGATCTTCAGATCAGGATGCTTCTCCTTAATGACCGGGATCTGTTTCATATGTAGCAGATGGCTGGTCTGAATCACGCCGTCCTGAATGACGCCAAAAGCAATATTAATGTGCGTCATCCGGCACAGATCCGTTTCCGTGACTTTATCCAGATCTTGATGACTGACATATCCGATGATCCATTTGTTGTTCATTTTCGCTTATCCTCCCGTCTGCTTCACTTCGCGAAGCTGCCGGTTCAGCTGAGAGCTGACCTGAATGGCTTCCCTTACGGCACCGATGCGATAGCCGGACGAAGCATAACGAATCTGACTTGCTTCATCCAGTACGACTAGATGGGGATACCCGGATTCTATGGCAGAAGGAGTTCGGAACAGCTCGGGCAATGAAGAAGGATCACCTTCAGCTATATGAACCTGTCTTGGCAGCTTCTCCAATTGCTCATTTCTCAATTTCATTGGGTTCCCCGTAGAGCCGGTGATTAATACGATTGAAATATTTCGTTCCGCCAGCTCCACCTTAAGATCGATCAGCTCTTTAATTAAGTGCATGGTCGGTTCTCTCTCAGGCTCAATCCAGGCAGCAAGGATGCCTCGATCCGTATCAGGCAGCTGCTTATTAGGCATAGCAGTTGCTGTACCATCCTGCAAACTCAGTGGAACATTACTGTTTACCGTCCCCAGAACGGGGATCTCTTCCTCACTGCTGCGGAAGGTGATATTAGCTTGGGTTTCCTTGCCTTCCTCCACTTCAAAGTAAGTACATCTTGCTCTCACAGTACCGTCTTTGAGACGAACTCCGGTAACCATACGGTAGTGGCCTGCTTCGACTTCCAGTGGCTCTGCAAACCAGTCCTTCTCGCCAAACGGAAAATGCAGAGTCACATATTTCCCTTGAACAAGCCGAGCGATAGAAACATTCTCATAATAAGCAGCTCCTGTCGTACCTTCTGGTGTCTCTCCCAGCTCAAGGCGCAAGGAACCCGTTCGCTCGTTCACCTCATCGTTACTGCCTAGATCCGCATAGATCCAGCTTCCCTTTTGCCAATACTGCGGTTTTCGCTCGTTCGGATGCAGACGAGAAGGAATTCCGAAGCTGCGGCACATGGCAACAAACAGGATAGCGAGAGAGTCCTCATCACCGGCCATCAAGCGGTAGGTCCCAGCGACTGTACCTTTACCTTTCAGATTCGGCAGATGTTCTGAATACAGATACTGTTCTTGCAGCTGTTCGGCCAGAAGCTCAGGCCGTTCTATAATGGAGGCTTGTTCGTCCCGGCTATAGGCAGTCTGGAACTGCTCTCTGTATAGACCAAGCATCTCATAAGCTACACGCGGACAGAGCACATAAGGAATGAACAAGCTGTCAGGCAGCATATTTCGTAGCGGGAGAGCCCTTCTCAAATGTTCGTGAAGCACAGGACGAAATGTATCAATTAAATCCTTGCTATTCAGCGACTCCAGTAGAATAAGGGGCCACTCTCCATTCTCAGGAGAGCTTTCCTTGAGAAATTCCGCGATTTCGTGACTGTTGCCGCGAGCCTTCTGCATGACTTCCCACACTCTTGTCTCCGGTAAACCCAGCTGCTCAGCAAGAATTCTGCTCTCGGCCGGGGAGACAAAGCTGTCTTCAAATGCTGCGCGAATAGCAGCACCTTCCTGCATTCGCTTCTGATGCATGGATTCCGCCTGTTCCGTCAGCTCCGGAAGCACCTCGCCTTCCAGCTCAGGAGGAGGAACCAGATCCAGATCCACAACGCCGCTCTCTTGTACCTGTGGAGTAGAAAGACTCAGTACCAGCTCTACCTTGTCCATCTCGGCAGCACTCACCTTACGCTCCTGCCAGTGATTCTGATATACAGCACGAATCAGCAGATCTCCGTAACCTGTCTTGAAGAAGACTTCCCCTCTCTCATCTGTCGAAAGCTCTGCAATCGGATAAAACTCCGCCATATTGTATAACTCAAACCGAACCACCGCACCCTGCACGGCCATTCCATCCTGATCTTTGATTGAAACAACAAGCTCTTTGGCAGGAGCATAGTTCTTAAGGAGATTGAGCTCGGTAAACCACGGCTTGGCGATCGTAATATCCTCTGATCCATGATAGCTGCCCAGCACCCTTGTGTTCATCAGCATTGAGCGTCTTGCCGGCGGTGTAAACCATCCTTGATTAAGGCGTGCTTCCGGTTCGCATGCACCAATGTAATACCAAGTACCATCCGCCCAAGCTTCTACCCAGGCATGATTATCATCACAATGGGCCCACCTCGGCGTATATACCTGACGAGCAGGGATACCGACACTGCGCAGGGCAGTAACGGCAAGCGTGGATTCTTCACCACACCTCCCCCGCGCACTTCGGATCATGGTCAGCGGCGAAGCAGTTCTCAGATCGCTGCCGATATAAGTTGCTTTCTCGTAGCACCAGTAATTGGTTTCTAGGATGGCGTCTTTCATGGATAATGAACGGGTACGATCCGCAAGCTCTGCATAAAATAGGTCCCGGCAATCCTCGATATTCTCGGTATTCACCCGGGCCGGCAGCACAAAATGCAGAAAGATTTCATCAGGGACCTGCATCCCCCACGGAACCTCTTGCCGTATTCGTAATACAGAACGTACATGACTTAGAAACACCGAGCCTGGGACATCTGCTAGATCCTGCAGCGGGCTGTATGCATACACATACTTCAGTGCCCATTCCTCTTCTAAAGACATCGGCTCCTGAAAAACAGCAAATATCTCATCCGCTCTAGTTCTGACAAGCTGCTGCTTCATACGAAGCTGTTTCTCCATATCCTGCATTCTCTCAGGTGTAAGTGAAAATACCGAGGTATGTGTATTCATATTCGATTACTCTCCTTCCACAATTTACCGTCCTCACGAATAATCCATGTGCCGCTTCCGTCTGCTGCCGCAGTCGTAATTTGGAACAAACGCTCCCCTGCATAAACCTCTGGATCGATCACCAGCTCCGAGGACCAGCCGAGCTGTGTTAAATCCTGCGTATAGCTCCCCGTCTGTTCTGCGAAATTACGCTGCAGATAGTAGAGCTTTCTCAGCTCCCACTTTATTCGTTCATCCTCAGAGATACAGAACGCATCAGGACCCTCATCATCTGCAAATACGACATATCCCCACAGCTCAGGATAATGCATATTGATTAGTCCCATAGGTGACCAGACCCAGTTATCCTCCGGGTAAGGCTTGCCGGTATCCGGATGAATCACTTTGCTGTAAGCTCCATCAACCACCTCTGTCCTCCACTCCACCCTTGAGAAATTCACTTTCCAGAACTCTCCCGGCAGCGGAGCGCGGTGTTCCTTCGCACATTCCTTCAGACTGGTCCAAGGTATAGCCACTTCAACAGACCATTTGCGGTTAACGGCCTCCGGATGATTGAGCTGGCCGTCGATATGCACCGCTGTCTTCAGCCCCTTCATGTCCCAGCTGTCCAGCGGAGGACCACCGTCTCGATAAGGCTTGATAAGGAGCAAATCCCACACCGTGTTCAGAGCATTGATCTCAAACTCATAATACCCATGACTATCTCCGTCCGGATCAATAAAAATCTCGAAGTCATTGTCATAGAAGATGACCGAGTCACGTTCTGTCAGCGTAGCCCAGATGCTGTCCTCCCACAGCTCAGCCCCTACATAAAAATAATCATCGTCCCATAGCATCTTCACTCTTGTATCTTGCCTTGGCTGGGGACGGATATCGCCTTCAATATCGACAAACTTATCCGTCCACGCTGCACTGTCCCAGAATGGCTTGTCGAGTCTTCCGTCAAGTGTTGCCTCGCCCTTAGCACGCTGGCAAATATAATGCTTCGGTTCATACGCTGCGATCTGAGGGACAGGTACCCCGCTTAGGCTCATGATGTCCCCTCCTCATTCAGGATTCCATCCTGCCAGGCCTGATAAATAAATTGGGAGAACAGACTGTTCGACCAGGCGAACCAGGATCTCGTATAATGGTGCGGATTATCGGCGTGAAAGCCTTCGTGCATATAGCCGGTATCGGCGTCCGTTGCTTCCAGCATTTGAATAAGGGCCAGCTTCTCCTCAGCGGACTCGGCAGTGATTCCCTGCATAGACAGCGCCATATGCCATATAAATCGGTCTGGTGTATGCGGGCTTCCTATCCCCCGTGCATGACTCCCTTCGTAGTAGAATGGGTTCTCCTTGGAGAGAGCGAATCGGCGTGTATTCTGATAAATCGGATCATCTGCAGTGCAGTATCCAAGATAAGGGATAGATAAGAGCCCTGGTGTACCTGCATCATCCATCAGACAGTAGTTCCCGTATCCGTCTGTCTCATAGGCGTAGATCGGGCCGAATTCCGGATGCCGGTAAATACCGTATAGAGCAATACCGCGGTCAATTTCGGCTTCCAGCTGTTTGAGCTCCTGTACAAACGAGGAATCCCTGTAAATGAGGTCTGCCATCTCCTGCATATAGCGGAGTACTACAACCGCAAACATATTCCCAGGGATGTTATAGTGAAAATCACATGCATCATCACTAGAGCGGAAGCCGGACCAGACCATCCCCGTATAGTTGACCGGCATACCGAGTCCCTCATTTGCGAGCGTATCTTCCGGTATTCCATTATGACGCATGAATCGATAGGGAGACCGCGCCTCATGATGCTGCTCCGTACGGAAGAGATCATATATAATTCGCATCGCCGACTTGAACTCGGCATTATAGACCGCTGTATCTCCTGTCTCTTGCCAATAACGATAGGCAAGTCGCATTGGGAAGCAGAGGGAATCAATCTCGAATTTGCGTTCCCACACCCATGGAGACATGTCGGTTACATCAGCTGTGTTCCAATGCCAATCGCTTGCTGATTCATTAAATGCATTGGCATATGGGTCCAGATGGATATACTCGACATGCTTCTTAATGAGACCGCTTATTATTCTTCGAAGATCGTTATCCTCCTTCGCGAAGGGGACATAATGAATGACCTGTTCGACCGAATCCCGAAGCCATGACGCCGGTATGTCTCCTGTTATAACAAATGTCGTTCCGTCATCCATCAGCTTCACTGTTGTCTCCAATGTATTCGGGAAGCAATTTCGAAACAGCCTGGAGAGCTTGGGCCTGTGGGAGAGCGCCTGCTCCGCCTCACCCAGCACCTGCTGGATCGCTTCAGGCAGCGGAAATTGCGGAATGTGTATGCTTGGCAGTTGAAAAGAATCCATGAAAAAATAAAGCTCCTTTCTCGACAATATCGCGAGGTATATTGAACATAGGCCCAGCACTGCTCACCCATTTAATTATGAGTGACCACTGTACCAGAACCGCCGTACATTTCAACTTCTTCATCGAACTCCAGCTTAACGACGGTAGTCAGCTCATGTGTATCCTCATGTGTCAGATGAATCCAGGTTGTACCCGGAATTTGAAACCACGGAACCCCGCCATGAATTTCGTAAGTCAGCTCCTTGCCCGAGTGGAGCACCGATGCCTTCTTGATTTGGTTACACAGCCCTTTGAGACAAATACTGTCCTTCGGATCTCCATGCACAAATAAATAAAGCGTCTTATGATCTGCGGAGAGCGTACTCCCTTCACCGTAGTAACGGCTCATAATTCCTTCCCTTGTCCCGTATACTGCTTCCTCATGAGCTCTGATCCACTTTCCTAGCCCGAGCAAAATAGCTTCCTGTCTGTCGTCAATTGTACCGTCTTCTCTAGGTCCAATATCGAGCAGCATATTACCGCCCATCGAGATACAGTCACAGAACATTCGGACAATCTGATGCAGTGATTTGTAATGCTGATCCGTCGGCACATAACCCCAGGAGGTATTGATCGTCGTACAGAATTCCCACGGTCCTTCCGGACGCGTAATTGGCAGCCCTTGCTCCGGAGTCTTATAATCTCCGTGTCCCGCAAGGCGTGAATTGATAATGACATCTGGCTGAAGGGATTGCAGGTAATGCTTGAATGCAGGCAGATTCCACTGCTCCGCACTCCGTTCCCAATCCCCATCAAACCACAGCAGGTCTACCTGGCCATATCCGGTAAGCAGCTCTTCCAGCTGATGATTGTTGAACTCGAGAAATCGGCTCCACTTCGCCTCGTCCTGAATTCCGTTTACCGGATAAGAATATTTATTCACAGAAGCCATGTCCTCTGGAACCTTGCCTCCTTCGTATACGCTTGGATAGTCCGGATGAGACCAGTCGATCAGCGAATAGTAGAGCCCCAGTCTCAGTCCCTTAGCCGCGATTGCATCCGAATATTCCCTTACAATGTCGCGATGTGCAGGCGTGCTCTTCACCGTATTGAGGTCACTGTACTGTGTGTCCCACAGGGCTACACCATCATGATGCTTGGTAGTGAGCACCGCATACTTCGCTCCCGATTGCTCGATGAGATCAGCCCAAGCCTCGGCATCAAACTGGGAGGCTGTAAAGCCGTCCAGCTGCTTCATATAGTCGTCGTAAGTCATTCGTCCGTTATAAAAGGACCACGATTCCGCAACTCCGTCTACTGCATAAATTCCATAGTGAATAAAGATTCCCAGCTTCGCATCCTCAAACCACTTCTGCATATGGATCTGCACCTCTCGATTTATGAGATTCTGAATACATGAGCGATCGGTGCGGCACCGGTCAGCTCGCCTTCCGGCAATTCAACTTCAATCCCTTCCCCTGTCTTCGTAAACTGGATATCCTCAGCTCCCGCCACCAGATCAACCCGGGCAACATCCTGATTATTTAGTGGCAGCACCACCGTGGGTTTAACCTCCTGTTTCTCATCCCCATAGAGATAAAAAGCATAGGTCTGCTCATTTTTTTGCGTAAAATGAATATTACCGATCGAATAGGGCTCACAGACCCTTGTGCCATATATGGATTCGCCGTAAGCCTTCAGCCATGTCCCCATGCCCTCAATCCGGGAGATGGCTGTTCTGGACAATCGGCCGTCTGGCTGAGGTCCGACATTCAGAGCCAGATTTCCTCCCTTTGCAACAATCTCAATCAGCATATGAATCAGCTGCCGCACGGTTTTGTAGTCATCGTCGTAGCGGTATGAAAAGGAGGTGCCCATCGTAATACAGCTCTCCCAAGGCACATGAAGTGCACGTTCCGGCATCGTCTGCTCTGGTGTGATCAGGTTCTCGTAGGGTCCTCCCACCGTGCGATCAGCAGATAGGAGCCAAGGCTGTAATTGACGGGCCTTCTCCACCACTTCGCCGATGCGGATATTTTGAACCCTGTAATCGTTAACCCATCCGGCATCCAGCCATAGAACATCGATTCGTCCGTAGTCTGTCATCAGCTCCATAATCTGCTCATGCGTAAACTGTACAAATTCCTCCCATAGCCAAGGGTACTCCTTAGGGTTATAGCTCGGACCACGCGATGTCTTGATGCCTCTCTCCATGCCTTCCGTCCAATAATAAGGAGAATGCCAGTCTGCCTTGGAGAAATAAGCCGAGATTCCAAGCCCTCGCGCACGGAATGCCTCAAATAGATGCTTGGTAATATCCGCATACTGATGCCTTGAGAAGGGACAATCTCTCCCAGTAATCCGATATTCAGTTGTACGGGTATTCCACATACAGAACCCATCATGATGCTTCGTTGTAAAGTTCAAATATTTAAATCCATTATTTGCGGCCAGCTCTGCCCATTTCTCTGGTTCAAAACGAATCGGGTTGAAGGTTTTGTTCAGTTCGAAATACTCCCGTTTCATCTCTTCTCCGTCAATATCCCAATCAATATCGGCACGGGACCAATTTGCATCCTCATCACTAAGAGCCCAAGACTCCACAATGCCAATCTGAGAATAAGGACCCCAGTGCATCATCAGTCCGAGCTTCTGATCCTTGAACCATTCCAAACGTTCCAGCAATAACGGATCTTCGGGCTTAACCCACTTATCCTCGCTGCTGTAATTATGAACTCCCTGCTCTACGACAGGTGAAGCTTCTGTCTGCGTCTGATCTTGACTCATCATGTATTCCTCCTATTTAGCGAGATTTGTATGTCCAAATCTTTTTTTTATTGCTATCATGTATAAGAAATGACCATTTCATAGGAAAAGGAGGCGGCATTTCACCTTGAGAATGGACTATTTCAAATCCAAGCTGTTTCTGAAGTACATCCTGTCCTATCTGTTCATTCTGTTAATCCCTCTCGTACTCATGACTGTGTTTATTTATGAAAATGCTGTAGAAACCCTCCGTACTGAAATTGAAAGCTCTCGTCTTGCCCAACTCTCTCAAACGAAAGTAACCATTGATGGCCGAATGAAAGAGCTCAGTGACATTGCTTCACGGATCTCTTATGACGATCGGCTCTCGTCTTATCGTGTGAACAATACACGTACCAGCCCGGAAGCGATTCGCGCTCTGGATCAATACAAGGCGACCAGTTCCATGATTGATGAAATTCATTTATACTTCCACAACGACAAACGCATATACTCCAGCAAGGGTCTGACTGACTTTGAAGTATTTGCAGACAACTTCAGCTTTGCAAGCTGGGACAAGCCGTCCTTGTATCGTGATCTGAATGAAGTGAAGCATCCGACGGTAAGACCTGCTGACCTGGTAACCAGGATCGGAGGTGTGCAGGATCGCAAGCTGGCCTTTCTCATTCCGATTACACCCAACAGTCTTAATCCTCATGCCACCGTTATGTATTTCATTAAGGAGGCAGAGATAACGAATCTGATCGACTCGATCCTTGGCAACTATCAAGGTCTCACCTTCGTTCTGGATGCAGAAGGCCAAGTACTGGCTGCGAATCGTCAAGGTGATACCCTGAGCCAGGAAGCTTCACAAATCCTGTTTAAAGAAACGGCTCCAGGCATCCATGAACAAACACTGGATGGAAAAGAGCATTCCATTGTATCCGTTCAATCCGAATCCAATGGATGGACTTATATGACGGTCATGCCGAGCTCCCAGTTCTTCAGCAGTGTGATCGATGTCCGCAGCGTCATGATTATGATCAGTGCGCTCGTGCTGCTAATCGGAGCTGTCATCGCGCTTGTTCTGGCACGAATGCAGTATCGTCCGATCTCGTCGCTGGTCGAATTCGCATCCTCACGTTATCCTGAGACTCAGAATAATGGAAAGCACAGCTACCGTAACGAGCTGGAACGGATTCGCTCTGCCCTGCAGGATTACAGCTCCCGCATGGATATCCAGGAGCCTTTTGCCCGGAATCACTATCTGTCCACACTCATAAAGGTTGGAAATACCGAGCATCTGTCTCCTGAACTTACGCAGCTGTTTGATCTTAATCTAAATAAACAAAGTCTGTTCGTGATGGTTATCGGCTGGAATGAAGCTAAGCCCTCTAATATGGACCATCGCAGCCGTATTATTCATCACCTGGCTCGCTTTGAACTGCCCGAGCTGCAGGCAACGGGTTATGGAGTAGAACTGACGCAGCTGGATCAATTCGCTATTATTATTAATTTTGATACCGTCGAAGCACTGGATGAACTGGCGCAAATGAAGCAGATTACTGAACAAATACGCAGCATGCTGATGAATACATTTGCCATAACACCTATGATGGGTACAGGCAGCTGTTACCATCATCTTCATGAGCTGAATCAATCTTATATCGAGGCTTGCTCTGCCTTTGATCTGCTCGTTCCAGGGGAATTCGGGTCTGTAGCGCTGTTTGCAGACTTGTCGAAGACACCAAGTCATTCCTTCTGGATACCGAATCATGTTCAGCTCAAGCTCACACAGAGCCTTAAGCAGGGCAACTATGAGATTGCTTCCCAGATGATCCGCTCGTCAGTGGACAGTCTTACGACTTCCAAGCTGCCAGCCCTTCTCGTTCGCTGCATCAGCTTTGATCTATTGAACACCATTTTAAAGACCGCTACTGAACTCGGAGAGCATCATATGCTGCAAAGAATCGCACCAGGCATGGTATTCAGCAGCTCACTTAAGGAGCTGGAATCTGTTCTGCTCTCTCTTGCCTCCCAGGTCTGTACCGAGGTGGAACAGGATTCGAAACAGGAAGAACAGTCCTTAATTGACCGAATTATTGAGTATATCGATACTCACTTTACAGATCACAACTTGAGCCTGGATACAATTTCCTGTGAATTTGAAATCTCACCATCCCATGTCAGCCGTTCATTCAAGGACAAGACAGGCATCAATTTCGTTCAGTACATTTGGCAGAAACGACTCGATCGAATGATCCATCAGCTGAAGACAACCGATACACCGCTGAAGGATCTCATTCAGGAGGTCGGTTATCTGGATACACCGAACTTTATCCGTAAATTCAAGAAGGAAACCGGGCTAACGCCAGGACAATATCGCAAGCAGCACCGCAATACCGCTAATGATGAAGAAAGCGGATCCGCCAGCTAGTGTGCGAAAAAAGCCAACATCCGTAAACTACGGTCTTTCGTAGAGGATGCTGGCTTTCTTCTTTTTTCACACTAGAGCAAGAGAATCGGTTTTATTGTCCTGCAGCATTCCATGTATCGTATACTTCCTGATAAATCTCCTGGATGCGCTCCCCGCCCATCTTCTTCACCTGCTCCACGTAGCTGTCCCAATTGGACATAGGCTCTTCCCCGGTTACAAACTTTGCTTCCATTTGTGTTACATACGTGTTGAGGTCGGAGAGAAGTGCTGAGGCTTCATCCTGCTGCTCATTCGTCAAGTAAGCATTCGGAAAAGGCGCTTTACCGATTGGTACGAGCTTCTCCTCATTCTCCTTGGCAATCCAATCATCGAAATCTGTTCTAAGGCCATTGGTCAGCTCAGGCGTGTTATATCCAGGAGTCAGCATGCCAAAGTTTGGCGTAATCGTCCCTCTGTACTCCTCACGATCTCCACCGCCTGGAACAGGAAGCCACTCTTTTTCATACGTATCCTTATTGGTATACTTCCACAGTGTTCCTTCAGGGCCTTGGTTGAACAAGGTCTGCCCTTCAATCGTATACAGGTAGTCAATCCAGCGCATAGTCGCTTCCGGATGCTCATTCACACTCGTAATCGCAAAGGTTCCGTTAGCAGACAGTCCTGGATGCATTCCATAGACTGGAGAACCCTCAATCTCGCTCGCAACCGGAGTCATCAGCGGATTATTCATCGCGTCATTCGGATCTCCGCCCAGGGTGAAGTAGGAGTAGTAATCATTAAAGACCGCAATCTGATTATTTTCTCCTTTGGCTTTCTTCTGCTCAGGCGTCTGGGAGAAGGTCTCATGATCCAGCAGTTCCTCTTCCCATAGACGGTTCATGAATTCCAAATAACCCTTGTAGCCTTCCTGCATCGGACTATAAAAAACTTGATCCTGCTTATCTACATAAACGACCGGATCATACATGCCCCAGAAGCCTAGGAAGTACATCCGCAGATCATCCAGCTTGACCGACGTCAGCGGAATTTCGTCAGCCTGACCGTTGCCGTTCGGATCCTCTGTCTTCACTCTTTTCAGAAATTCATACAGCTCCTCTGTTGTTCCCGGAAGCTTGTCTACACCAAGTGCTTCCAGCATTTTGCCGTTATACCACATTGGACTGCGGTACCAGACAGCAGCACTGTCGATGAATGGGAGGGCGTATATATGTCCATCAGGTGTTGTAAAGGATTTGCGAATGTCGGGATTCTCATCGAATAACTTCTTAATATTCGGTGCATAACCCCCATCAATGTAAGGCTCGAGCGGGATAAGAGAACCTTGAGTCCCGTAAGTCACTTGCTCTGCCGGTGTGAGATCTGCTGCGTACAGAACATCTGGCAGATCACCACTCGCAAATACAAGGTTCTTCTTCGTTGCGAAGCTGTCAATCGGTGTAAGCTGATATTCGAACTTAATGTTCGTGAGCTTCTCTGCTTCCTGCAGGACCGGCATATTGCTCCAGTCCGCTACACCAGCATCCTGGGACATCATGGTCATCGTGATCGGCTCGTCCACAATCGGAAAGCCTTCCTTCTTAACACCAGTCTCCTCCGGGGTACCGGGCTCCGCCGTCTCGCCTGATTCAGATGGTGAGGTTCCGCATGCGGCAAGCATGCTTGCGGAAAGGATCAAACTGAGAAGAACCGCTGACTTCTTACGAACTCTCTTCATGACAACAACTCCCTTTTCTGATGGTTTATATGGTAACGATCAGCCCTTTACGGAGCCAATCATAACACCCTGTACAAAATAGCGTTGCAAGAATGGATAGATAATGATGACCGGCAGCGTAGAGACGATGATAACGGCATAGCGGACAAGTGCTGCTACCTCCGCTTTGTTATTGAGCGCTGTAGCGGATGTGCTGTCCATCATGCCAGAGCCTTGGGCCGACATTTCCTGCAGAACGAGAATCTGTCTTAACACGAGCTGCAGTGGATATTTATCTGAATCATTGAAATAGATCATGGCGGAGAAGTAGCTGTTCCAGTGTCCTACCCCATAGAAGAGCGCCATGACGGCAATGATTGGCATCGAGAGCGGTAATATAATCTTGAAAAACAGCTTCAAATTTGAGCATCCGTCGATTTGAGCTGCTTCATGAAGCTCGCCTGGGATCGTCCCCTGGAAGAAGGTGCGGGAGACAATAATGTTCCATACCGACGCAGCGGAAGGAAGTATCAGCGCCCACATGCTGTTGATCATGCCCAGTTCCTTGATCAGCAGATAGGTTGGCACCAGGCCTCCTCCGAAGAACATCGTGACCATGAACATCCCCATAAAAAAGTTTCTTCCTACAAAATCTCTTCTGCTGAGTGCATAAGCTGCAGGTATAGTGACCATCAGATTCACCGTAGTACCGACTACGGTATATAGAATGGTGTTTGCGTAACCTGACCAGATTCGTGTATCCTGAAACACGCGCTGATACCCCTCAAAGGTAATATCTTTGGGAAAGAGCCACATCGCTCCGGAAGCAACGGCTTTTGGATTACTGATCGAAGCACTGATCATATAGACCAGCGGATAAGCGACAACAAGGAATGCAATCGTGACATAGAGATAATTTAGTGCCAGAAAAATTTTGTCTTGTCTCGTTTCTTTAATACCGGTTAGCATGGTCCAGCCCCCTCCTCTACCACAGACTATTCTCACTTGTCCTGCGAGCGATCTGATTCACTACAATGAGCAAAATGGCATTGATTACAGAATTGAACAGCCCGACAGCCGTTGAGAAACTGTACTGCGCATTCTCAAGACCTGAACGATATACAAAGGTGGAAATAACATCTGAGGATTCCATATTCAGCGGATTCTGCATGAGGAGAATCTTCTCAAAGCCGACACCGAGCAGACTTCCCATGTTCAGAATGAGCAGAATGGTCATCGTTGGCAACAGTACAGGAATGTTAATGTTCCATATGCGCTGCAGCCGGTTCGCCCCATCAATGATAGCTGCCTCATGAAGACCGGGATCTGCAGCTGACAATGCAGCCAGATAGATGATCGTACCCCACCCGGCACTCTGCCATACTCCCGACAGAACATAGACCGTCTTAAACCAGGCTGGACTTGTCAGAAAGGCTGGAGCATCAAAACCAAGCCATTCAATAAAATGAATAAGAATCCCCGTTGAAGGTGAAAGGAATGATATAATCATCCCGACCATAACGACCATGGAGATAAAATGAGGTGCATAAGTGATGGTCTGGGCGAGCTTCTTGAAGCGCTTATGCTTCAGTTCATTGAATGCCAGCGCCAGAATAATCGGGATTGGAAAGCCAACAGCCAGCTCATATAAACTGATCGTCAGCGTATTCCACATCAAATCCCAGAAATAATAAGAGTCAAAAAATCGAATAAAGTGATCAAAGCCGATCCAAGGGCTGCCGAATATCCCGCGAACCGGATTGTAATTCTTGAACGCGATCTGGATGCCGTACATCGGTCCGTAATGGAATATAAGAAAATACAAAAATGCCGGTGCAATAAACAAATACAGCTCCCAGTTTCTCCAGATCTTCTGCCATTGCTTTCTGCTGCTTTTTGGCTTCGACATGGTCTGTTGTCTTCTGACCGTCTTGATCTCCTGCACACAGGTTCGCCTCCTTCTGTCATCACTCATCTTGGTCTTGCGCCAGGGGCAAGCCTCCAAATACAAATCCTGCTATGTCAGTTTTGTTGGCGCAGCTTTAGGATAACGATAGTGGATAAGGCATCATTTCGTAAACATGTCATTTTGGCACACGGTAAAAGCGTTGATATATCAAGGTTTTTTCAGGTTGAGACCAATAATTTACAATTCAAAAATGTGTTATTTTCGCACAAAAGAAAGCGATTACATATGTAAAAACGGAAAAATACCAATAGAAAATGACCGATTATTTTGATCTAACTTTACATATATTTTACTTCATTTTATTTGTAAGCGATTTTACGGTGTAAAAGTAAGTGACATGTTTATTAAAAAACATAAAAAAATATCTTCGACCCGCAATTAACTTAACATGGTCGAAGATACTCTCCAAGACTATTTTATTTTTATCGTCTTAATTTCATAGGGCCGGAAGCTGAGATCAATGACTCGCTCCTGATGATTCAGCACACTCCGTTCTTTCTCCAGTGCATCGGATTCAAACACCTCGCTCAGCTTGCCAGGCCAGTTAAGACTTGCCTGTCCACTTCCACCAGAAGCTTCATACATTCTGACAATCCAGCCTGTACCGTCTTCTGCCGGTTTGAGTGTATCCAGAATGACATGCTGACTATGAAATGGAAGCAAAGAATATACTTCTGGCAAAGTTCCTGAAGAATTAGGGCGTGCCTTACTCACCTGAATATCGGTATTCAGCTCCGCTGCCTTGCGAAGGGTTCCTGCCTGCTGCCAGCTTCCTTGATGCGGATATAGCGAGTAAGTAAAGCTATGCTCTCCCAAATCCGCTGTGAGATCCGGCCACTTCGGAGCCCGCAAGAGAGATAAACGAATCGTGCTCTCCTGAATGTCATATCCGTATTTGCAGTCGTTCAGCAGACTGACGCCATATCCATGCTCTGACAGATCAACGAAGCGATGTCCGCACACCTCGAACTGGGCTTGTTCCCAGCTCGTATTCCGATGAACTGAACGCTCAATGGTGCCGAAAGGAATTTCGAATACCGCCTTGTTGGTCACGACCTGCACTGGGAACGCAGCCTTGAGCAGCTTATGCGCTTCATTCCATTCCACATGGGTCTTGAAGTCAATACGCTTGTCGTGATGATAAAAAATAACGTCCTGCCGAATCGTCGACTGGCTCAGCTTCCAAGTGAACCGGAATATGTCCTGTACCTTGCCATGACTGAGCAGCTGTCGATGGACTAGGATCGGATCATCCGCCTTCTGCTGTTCATACCGAGGATCAATATCCCAAGCATCCCAATAGGTTGGCCGGTCGTGATACAGCTCCAATCGGTTGAGCTGCTCTCCTGGCCTTACAATTTCACGTGCGGCTTCCTTATCCCATAGACTTGTTATTTCTCCATTTGCTCCAAATGTCACGGAATAATAGGCCGTTTCCCATTGATCAGGGAATTCCGCGGGTTGAGATGTTGCCTGTTCCTGAGCAAGGTCGTTCCCCGTCACGATTCCTTGTTCTTTCAACCAAATGGTTCGATAACCAAAGGCTGGAATATCCTTCACAAGCACATGTAGACGCGAAGCTGGTTGTCCCTGCTCCTTCTGCTGCTTATCCTGCTCTTGCTCGCTATCCGGCTGATCCTCCTGCTCCTCCTGCTCGTTATCCGGCTGCTCATTCCGTTCATATTGCAGAACCTGACCCGTCTCATCATAAGGAATCATATTTGCACCATGTACAT
This sequence comes from Paenibacillus sp. TCA20, assembly GCF_000732325.1. GTDB lineage: Bacteria > Bacillota > Bacilli > Paenibacillales > Paenibacillaceae > Paenibacillus > Paenibacillus urinalis. Next base: position 70,362 of record NZ_BBIW01000012.1, on the reverse strand, counting down.
CAATGTCCACGATCGCATCTCTGGCCCATCCAAGACTGTTACATACGACATAGGGAATTCCTTCTCCATCAAGTGAAACGCGCTCTGCGATTTGCTGCAAACGTTCAGCTACCACTTCCGAGCCGATGTTAAAAATCTGCTCATACTCCTCAGAAGAGGTATCGTAAGTTTCCGTAATGGCAGAGCCAGGGATGATATCATGGAATTGATTCAGCAGAATCAGCTTCCACCCTTGCTCCAAATTGACGGAATCCACATACCCATCCTTATCCCCTCCCGCTGCCAGCTTACTCAGACTGTGCCATACTTCAGCCTCTCTATACAGAACTTCAGCCTTTCGGTTAGCCCGTTTATTCCTGGCATGTGTCGTATAGGTACCTCGGTGCAGCTCCAGATATAGATCGCCATGCCATTTGGGAAGCCGGTGCCGGGCTTCTTCTGTCGTCTGGAAGAATGCTGCTGCGGTGCTGTACTTGACCTCCGGCTGGCCAACGAGCAGCTCACTGCGGTCCATGTATTCCAGCATCTCCCGGGTTACCCCGCCTCCGCCGTCTCCATGTCCATAGAGCAGCATCTGCTGTGGATGAACAGCACGCTGCCGATAAGACTGCCAGTGCTCTTGTATATCCTTCGGCGATGTATCCTCATTCAATCCATGATTGAGATAAGAGAGCATTGGTGTACCATCAATACCGACCCATTGAAAGAGGTCAAACGGAAATACATTGGTGTCATTCCAGTTCAGCTTGGTCGTCATGAAATAATGAATACCGCCATGCTTCAGAATCTGGGGCAAGGATGCACAATAACCAAACGTATCAGGGAGCCACTCGATCTCCGAAGTACGTCCGAATTCTTGTTCATAGAATCGCTGTCCATAGAGCATCTGCCGCATCAGCGACTCACCACTCGGAATATTCAGATCCGGTTCCACCCACATCCCCCCGACCAGCTCCCAGCGGCCTTCTTGAATGCGCCTTTTGACCCGTCCATATAGTTCAGGGTCATGCTCCTTCAGGAATTGATACAGGATCGGCTGACTCTGTGCAAATTGGTACTCAGGATACTCATCCATTAATCGATCCACGGTGGAGAAGGTTCGACTCGTCTTGCGTACCGTTTCCCTGACCGGCCAGAGCCAGGCAATATCAATGTGTGACTGACCGACCATATGCTCTATCCCTTCCGCACTTCCACCAATCTGCTTCACTAGAGCAATGAGCTGCTCCTCCAGCTCCCTTATCCGGCTTCCTTCACGAATGTCAGCTTCACTCATTCCGAGATAACCATCCATCGTCCGGAACATCGCTTCAAGCAGTCTGACTCTCCGCATATCACTCTCCGCCAGCTGCTGCGCCGTGCCCAGCAGTGTTCGAAGAGTATACATTAAGCTCTGAACTGGACGATTCACCTTTACTAACAGGCTCGTTATGCTGGAGATCGGTCCAGGTCTGTTTGCTTGATGATTTAGCGGGTCAATCGGCTCTGGGATCGGATCATAGAGCTCAATCGTTAATTCCAGCTTTGAATTCTTCTCGGTATACGCCGGGTCAAGTGTCACATAGGTATGGTTCCGATCCAAGCCCTGATAAGAAGCCCCATTGACTCTGATTAGTCCTTCCCCGCTCCCGGCGTTAAACACAAGGCCGATCCCTTCCTTCCCCCAAGTCTCAGGCCAATCCAGCTCTTTTCTGAAGAAATAGGTGATTCCGTGCTGACCGGGAAACTGCGCAAGTGCTGTCCCCTCTGGAAGGGAGGTCTCCTCATCATATTCACCAGGCATGTGATACGTTGTGCTCGTTATCTTCCAATCGTTAATCTCTGTACTCTCCAGCCACTGTCTCTCTAATAGTTCCCGAATCATTCTTTGAATTCGCTGCATTTCGCTTAACCCTCCAGTACAGTAAGTTCTGTGCTCAGCGTGTCATTTACATGTCTGCCAATCCTGATGTGAAAAAGTCCGGGCTCAACAACCCGTTTATGATCTGCTCCAACATACTCTAGTTCTCGGCGTCCAACAGCAAACGTAATGCGTCTCTCCTCACCCGGTTCAAGCTCTACCTTCCGGAATCCTTTCAGCTCAAGCTCCGGTCTTGTATACAGACTTGCTGCATCCGAAATATACAGCTGAATAACTTCTGCCCCTCGGCAATCTCCTGTATTCTTTACAATGACTTCGGCTTCGACCGTATCATCTATATACATCTCGGAAGCAGACAAACGAAAATCGCTATATGTAAACGAGGTGTAACTGAGTCCGTATCCGAAGGGATACATCGGCTTACTATCCTCCTCCAAATATCTTCTCCCGCGTGAGCGCTTGCCCCGGTAATGTACAGGCAGCTGACCGACATGCTTCGGTATCGAAACCGTCAGCCTTCCTGATGGATTAACATCACCAAATAATATACCGGCTGCAGCATGACCTCCCTCCTGTCCGGGGTACCAGGCTTCGAGAATGGCATCCGCATGTTCATCAAGCCAGGGCTCTGTTATCGGACGGCCATTAATATAAATAACGACCAGCTTCTTGCCCAGCTTATGAATCTCCTGCGCCAGCTGCAGCTGTACACCCGATAAAGTCAAGGTCATCCGGTCAATTCCTTCTCCACAGTCCATATCATTCCATGTATCTGTAACGACAGAAGCGCCGGTCCGAAGATCAATGGTCCCTTCTCCAAAATCTCTTGCGCTCGACCCGCCAAGCACAAGCACAACTGTATCTGCCTGGGCCGCACAGGCAAGAGCCGCCTCGAAGCCTTCACGGCTGTCTCCTTGAATTCGGCAGCCCGGCGCATACAAGACCCGCTCGGGATGATCAGCTAGCTTGGCCTTGATTCCGTCCAGCACTGTCGTTACAGCCCCATCCGGCTGTGGAGAAGTATAATCACCGAGCTGATTATAGGCTTGATCCGCATTGGGCCCGATGACGGCGATTACACCGTTCGTCCTTGAGAGCGGCAGGGTCTGGCCCTTATTTTTGAGCATAATAATTCCTTCGGCTGCCACCTGTCTTGCCAGCTGCTGATGCTCTAAGCTGCCGATGACTTCCCTGGCCTTCTTAGGGTCGCAATATGGATGATCGAACAGACCCAGTCTGAATTTCAGCGTCAATACCCGCCGCACCGCACGATCCAGTACTTCTATATCTACCCTTCCTGTCTCTACGGCTTCTCCCAAATACTTCGCGAACATCTCACCGGACATCTCCATATCAATACCGGCTGTGATCGCTTGAACTGCGGCAGACAGTCCATCCTCCGCGGTATCATGACCCCAGGCCAGCATGTTGATCGCACCACAGTCAGTAATGACCATACCGTCGAAGCCCCACTCTGTGCGAAGAATGTCCTCCAGCAGTTCTTTATTCGACGTGCACGGTGTACCATCAATTTCATTGTAAGCCGGCATAATAGAAGCGGCTCCTGCTTCGACTGCCCGGCGAAACGGATACAAATCGACCTCTCGCAGCTCGCGCATTCCCATATGAGCAGGACCGGCATTTCTTCCGCCTTCTGAGCTGCCATACCCCGCAAAATGCTTCAGCGTAGCAGCAACACTGTTCTGTTGCTCGAGTGAATCTCCTTGCAGTCCTTTCACGGAGGCCACAGCAAATTCACCAATCAGATAGGGGTCCTCACCGAAGCATTCTTCTGTTCTCCCCCATCTCGGATCACGCACCACATCAAGCACAGGCGAATACGTCACCGCTCCGCCCTGACTTCTCGTCTCCGCTGCAACAGCACGGCACATTTCGCTGTACAGCTCGGTATTCCATGTGCTGCCGATTAACAGGGGGACGGGAAATACAGTCGCACCAATGGCCATATGACCATGAGAGCATTCCTCTCCGAACAAGATCGGAATGCCGAGCCGCGAGTGCTGGATCGCATAACGCTGAATTTCATTGACCGCTTCTGCCCCCAGCTCAGGTGATAGTCCGTTCTCTATCGTTACCTCTGTCCACGGGTCTGCCCTGAGAACACCATAGAGAGAGCCAATACCGCCTTTTTGCACCTGTGTTCGAAATTCCTCTGTTAAATTAATCTGACCTTCTGCGTTCTCGTACACTTTCCAGCCGAACGGCTGCACCAGCTGTCCGATCTTCTCTTCCATCGTCATTTGCTTCAGCAGATCTTCCGTACGCTCTGTCACCGATCTTGCTGCATCTTTATAGATCATCATGCCAGCTCATCTCCTCTTTGTCTGTCGCATCAGCACTCAGCACTCACATCAAATCTCTTCTTATAAGAGAGACTCTTAAAGTCTATCCTTGCGAACACCATATCAGCTTTGATCTGACTGTAGAAGATAAGAGCAAAAATAACATATGGGCCGAAAATAACACACTTACAAGATTGTTTAAGATCCATTCCAGCCAGCAGCTCAAGTAAAGACCAAATTATGCAGTATCCTGGAACGCAAAAAAAGTCCGGCTCTCCGCCGGACTGCAATTGAGATATAGTCGATTCATGTATACAATTCTCTATCAATAGTTAGCTGAACTATTTCACACCGTTGTACACAAACGCCTTGATAATCGAACGCTGTGCGAAGAAGAAGACGACGAGGATCGGCAGAACCAGAATAAGATTGGCTGCCATAAGAATATTCCAAGTCGCGACGCCCTCCGTCTGACGAATCTTCGCGATCCCGAGCGGCAGCGTTCTTGCCGTTTCATTCGTTGTCATGACAAGCGGCCAGAAATAGTCGTTCCAGTGGCTGATGAAGCTGAACAGAGCGATCGTGATCAGTGCTGGACGCGCCATCGGAATCATCAGCTTCCACATAATCTTCCACTCCTTGGCCTTGTCGAGTCTGGCTGCTTCAATCAGCTCCTCGGGAACCTGTTTAAAGGACTGACGAAGCAGGAAGATACCAAAAGCACTGGAGGCAAAGGGCAAAATCAGACCCAGATGTGTATTCAGCATATTCCAGGAGCTAAGCTGCAAATAGACGGGCAGAAAGATCAGCTGGGACGGAATCATCAAGGTAACCATCACAAGCCCGAACAAAATCCCCGAGCCCTTGAACTGAAATCTCGCAAAGGCATAGGCTGCAGGGATAATTGTCAGCATTTGCAGGATCAGGATCCCGACAGCGATGAGTACACTGTTCATAAAATAATGGAGAAACGGACCCGAGTTCCAGGCCTGAATAAAATTCTGCCACTGTGGATTATTCGGTATCCAATCCGGAGGAAAGATCATCGTCTCCGGCAGTGTTTTCAGAGATGTTGAGATCATCCATGCAAAGGGCAGTGCGAAGATCAGGACCAGGATCAGCAAGCCAATGACGTTGACGACCTTCAGGACGCTGTTCATTGCGCTCAGCCCACTCCAGCTCTTCTGTTTGCCCGTTCCCTCTGCAGTCTCCCTCGTTCTAGCTGTAGGATCTATTGCATTCACTTCATTTCCTCTCCTTCCTCATGCTTACCGGTAATGGACGCGTCTTGATAACATACGGAAATAAATGATGGTAAGCAGGCCGACAATGATAAGTAATATGACACCCGCTGCAGATGCGTAACCGATCTTGAAGAAGCGGAAGCCGTATTCATAAATGTAATAGACCAGCGTATTGGTCGAATTCACCGGTCCGCCCTGTGTCATAATGGCAATGGTTTCGAACACTTGGAACGAACCGATCATGCTCATAATCGCCAGGAAGAACAGCGTTGGTGACAACATGGGCAGCGTCAGCTTCCAGAAGGTCCGCAGCGGCTTGGATCGATCGAGCGCAGCGGCTTCATAAATACTTGGCGGTATGCTCTGAAGTCCTGCGATAAAGACAAGTGTATTAAAGCCGATCCCTTTCCACACCGCCACCAGAATGAGTGACATGAGAGACGTATCCGGATGCGACAGCCAATCCAGCGGCGCCATGCCAAACAGCCCGATAACCCAGTTCAGCAGCCCGTATTCCGGATCCATCAGCCAGCTCCACAGCAGGGAGATCGATACCAGAGAAATGATATGCGGACTGAAGATTGCACCCTGAACAAACCCATAGAACAGTCCCGAGCGGTTAAGCCACAGTGCGATCAGCAGTGAGAAGCTGAGCGTCAGTGCCACGGTGGCGAAGGTGTAAATTGTCGTATTCAGTAGAACCTGCATAAACTCCGAATCCGACAAAAGATCCGAAAAATTTTGCAAGCCTACATAATTCTTCGTCGGACTGACAAAATTCCAATCAAAAAAACTAAGATAGATCATATAAAAAATTGGATAGATAAAGAACACACCGAAGATCACCAGGGAAGGAGATATCATTCCATAAGGTCTAAGCTTCTCCCATAAACGAGATGTCATGCTACAGCCCTCCACCGATCGAGATCAATTCCGGAGCATTCGGCTTCGTGCCTTCATGCCCTTGCCTGATTTCATACTGCTTCAGTCTCTGGCCTTCGGTATTAAAATAGTACAGGCGCTCATACGGAACCGTAATACTGACTCTGTTATCCGGTACAAGCGGCTCTAGAAAGGTCTTGATCGAGAACATGCCAAATGGAGACGCAATCTGATAGATATTCTCTGCACCCAGACTTTCCCGTGTCATGACCTCACCATCCAGACGAAGACCTTCAGAGGAAGAATCCTGTGGATTTAGGAGAGCATGCTCCGGACGGAAGCCGAAGCTTGCTATGTCCTGGGATTTGCCTTGTGCCGAATGGAGCTTGAATCCCTTATACGGGAGCACGTTCATAGCCGGAGTACCAATAAACTGGGCTGCAAACACATTCGCCGGATCGTTGTACAGCGTCATCGGCGATGCTGCCTGCTGAATGACCCCTTTGTTCATAATGACAATCTCATCTCCCATAGACATGGCTTCTACTTGGTCATGAGTGACATATACAAAGGTCGTGCCAAGCCGTTTATGCAGCTGAATCAGCTCGGTCCGCATCTGGTGACGCAGCTTCGCATCGAGGTTCGAGAGCGGCTCATCCAGAATGAACACCTGCGGCTTCTTAACCATGGCACGCGCCAGCGCTACCCGCTGTCTCTGCCCGCCGGACAGCATCTCCGGCTTCTTCTTCATATAATCGCTGAGACCTACAATCTCAGCGATGTCCTTGATAAGCTTCTCCCGTTCCTTCTTCGGCACCTTCCGGTTAACCAATCCAAACTCAATATTGTCATATACGTTCATTGTCGGGTACAAGGCATAATTCTGAAATACCATGGCCACATCGCGGTTGCCTGGAGCAACTCCGTTGACACACATGTCATCAATCCAGATCTCACCCTTTGTCTGCTCATCCAGACCTGCAATCATCCGCAGTGTCGTCGATTTACCGCAGCCCGAGGGTCCGACGAGGACGGTGAAGGAACCGTCCCGAATCGTCAAATCCAAATCCTTGATAACCTCTTCTTCCTTAAAAAACTTACTGATTCCCTTCAGCTCGATTCTGCCCATACTAGAGCCACCTCCCGATTATTTGCTGAGCAGCGCGTTTGCTTTCTCAGCCGCTTCATCCAGCGCCTGCTGAGGCGTCACATTGGCGTCGAGAATTGTTTTTTCAATTGCGCTCTTCATGATTTGTGCAACTTCCGGATAAGCCGTCTCCATTGGACGAGGTCTTGCATATTCAAGCTGGTCCACAGCTACTTTATATTGCGGATATTCTTTGTACAGGGACTGCATTTCTTCGGTCTCCAGTGCAGACAAACGAGTCGGCAGGTATCCTACATGCTCACTTTGATAAATCGTACTCTCGGTCGTTGTCATGAATTTGATGAACTCCCATGCTGCCGCCTGCTCCTCCTCTGTGAGCTTGGACGTCATCACGAGCTGACAACCCCCTGTTGGTACACCATAGGATTTATTGGCTGGCATAAAGGCCGTATCGAATTCAAAATTGTTCCCTTCCGAAATATCAATCGCTCCAGCTACACCAGCAGTAGAACCGAATTTGAATGCCGACGTCTGGTTAGCCCAGTCCTTGTCAGCCGTTGCTCCTGCCTCATCCCCTACCGGGATTTTGATCAAGCCTTCGTTCGCAAGCTTCTTCCAGAATTCTACCGGCTCAACACCTTCTGGCGAATTGAACAGTGCCGATTTACCGTCTTCAGCCAAAATTTGTCCTCCGGATTGGGCAACAAGTCCTTCATAGAACCAAATATCGACCGGCATGGTCATCAGTGAGATCCCTTTTTCCTTGAGCGTACGTCCGTATTCCTCGAATTCTTGCCAGTTCTTTGGTCCGGCAGGATCAAGACCTGCTTCTTCAAGCACAGTTACGTTCATGTACATGATTGGTGTGCTGCGCATGAAGGGCAGTCCGTACAGCTTATCGTCTACATATGCATTTCCCATAAGGCCCGGGTTAAAATCATCCATCTGTACTTCCTCAGCATCCTGCTCTGCTAAAGGACCAAGCTCTTGGATCATTCCGTATCTGGCAAACGTTGCAGTTGATGCGATCTCCAGGTCAGACACGGCAGGTGCATCCCCTGCTGCAAAGGCTGCCTGAACCTTGGCATGCAGATCGTCATAATTTCCTTGGTATTCAGCAATGACCTCAATCTCATCCTGGGATTCATTGAAGCGTTTAACCAGCTCCTGCTTTGCCTCTTCGATCTTGTCTCCGAAGGCATACCAGTATTTGATCTGAATCTTCTCCCCTGTCCCTTCACTTGCACCTGCCGAGCCTGCCCCCGCATTCGTTGCCGAGCTTCCTCCGGATTCACCGCCGCAGGCGGACAGCATAACCGCCATCCCCAGCATCAGTGATAAGAAACCGCGTCTTTTATTACTTTTCATTTTCTATTTCCTCCTAATCGTTTTAAAGCCGCTCTTAGACATGACAAAAGAAACCTGAACGAAACCATTCAAGGCTCTATACAAGGCCTCTCTGGTCTGTTCAGGTTTCTCCATCACTCCAACCCACTGGCTATTTACTTGTCTATTTATAAGTGGATGCTTGTCTCTTCATCCTGCACTTATCTTATCTTTTCTTTGTTAACGGCATTAATTGTAATTGTTAAACATGAGTTAAGTTAAAGGATTCCTTCCACATGGAGGCACTCGACGAGGAAACAGCTGTTGCCCCATACTTGAGACATTCCTTGGCATGTCTGCGCTCGGTGAGCAGTCCTCCTGAAATAATGGGCAGCTCTGTCATCGCCCTCACTTTACCCAGCACTTCAGGAATACGAGCCGGCATGATCTCAATGACATCAGGCTGTGCCTGATCCAGCGATTGGGCAATGTTATCCAGCCCTTCCGAATCGATGAGGAAAAAGCGCTGAATCGTCAACAGTCCAAGCTTCTGTGCCTTTTTGACCACCTGAATCTTCGTCGTAATGATTCCGTCCGGTTTAATCGCATTAGCGAGGTAATCCAGCCCTGGCTGGTCATAGGATAAGCCCCCGATCTTCTCAACATGCACGAATACCGGAATTTCGTGCTTGCGAAACAGGTCCACATAGCCCTTGATGACCCCGATGCTTCCTGTCAGCAGAAATACACAGCTTAAACAATCTTTATGCTCAAGCGCCGTCTCCAGCTGTCTGGCATCACGAATGGAGGCTACATTTCGATAAGTTTCAAGTCTCTCAAGCAGCGTGCTGACCGAAGCTTTTGCCTTGGTGCTGGTCAGGTTCTTCCTTACATAAGGCTGCTTGATAGCACTCATGTGCTCTTTAGACATGACCTTGACCAGGTGCTGTTGCGTCTGCAGATACGAATACATCCTGTTCCTGCTCATTCGTCAGCATCACACGGCAGCCTCTCTCAAGCTCTGTTCCTCTTGCATGGGCGGACGGGGAGAAATGCTTCATGTGAAGATGGATTTCCGGGAGCTGCTTAGGAAGCTCCGCATCTTCAATGTCAACTGCCGTGACGTCGATATAATCGTCTCCCAGCTCCACCATCCGGAATGCATGCTCGTCCAGGCAGGCGGACAGCTGAACAAACGTCCAATTATTCTGCTTGGTAATGGAATCCACATGTGTATGTCCGTTAAAATAAACAGCCGTTCCTTGCTTCTTGCTTAAGATCCGCCACATATCGATAGATGGGTCGATTGAACCCTTATCCCGATCCGAGCCCGTTGTCGTCAAATGAATCGGATGGTGAGCGAACACCAGCATCGGCTTCGTGCCTGAGCTGACGATGACATTCTCGAACCAGCTTAGCTGCTCCTCATCCATCCATCCTCCCCAGTTGGTCAGATCCATCTCTCTTGTCGTATCCAGAAACACAAGAATTGCTTTGTCCATCGTAAGTGCCTGGTAGCGGGCTTGTCCGGTCAAAGTGAGCAAATCCCTCTTGGTCTGGGAATATGTATCATGATTGCCAAGCACGTGGAAAAAGCTTGCGTCATATTGTTCAATAATGTCATACACTTCATTAATTTCTCTCTCTGTACCGAAATTCGTAAGATCACCCAGCGATATATGCATATCGGCTTCAGCGCTCATGAAATGGTGCAGCATCTTTTTATAAAACGCATCTCTTGCCGTAACCCACGCCTCAGTACTCTCGTCCGCTTCGTGGTAATGCAAATCTCCCAGGATCGCCAGCTTCATGTTCTAACACTCTCCTTATGCGTTTGGTTAGGTCAAGTATAGGAAGAGAATGTTATCTGGAAGTCACATCCAATAGCTGTTTATGTAAAAATTTAAATATTAGATCAATAAAATAGCGAATCTTCCGCTTTAATGGAGATTCGCCGTTTAGCTCATTAACCTTATGCTTGCATTACACTCGTTTCAATCTGGATCGTTGTTCTTAACCCGAGGGCATTCATGATGGATTGAATCTTCTCTGTTGTGGCCCCGCTGTACTCATTGCGTTCATCCCTTGATACCTGTGCCTCGGACACACCTAATCTTTTGGCAAGCTCAGCCTGCGATATATTCATAAAGATCCGGTATGCGATCAGATTCTTTCCGAGATCCGTTATGCTCTCCAGCGGACCGAATGATCCCTTCTTGATCATTTCATAGTCGTAAATCTCTTCAGCCAGTTCCTCTTTAAAAGACAACAACGGACGAAGGGCCATGTCTGTCTGTTCTTTGCTCATCCCGATGCTCTGATAACGCAGCTTCTCATTCGCGATATAGGCCTTATGATCCTTCATTTTTTCCAAAGCTCTTCGGTAAGCGGTTTCAGTCTTGATCATTTACACTCATTCCTTTACTCCTCATACTTGTGATGCTTTTGTCAGCAGATCATATAAATATGTATGGCTTAATATGCTCAGAATATACGTAAATCAAGCAATTTTTATTAACATTTTTGTTAATAATTATATGGCAGAATAAACAAGCGGTCAATAATGAAGGGAATGAAAAAAGCCTGTCCCCACCTATAGGGACAAGCTCTCAGATTATGTATGGTGATTGCTGCTTACGATCTACGTCTTACCGAATAAGGTATTTCTTTGAGCAGTACTCCTAGCAGGAGAAAACATAAATAACTAAACATTACGACCATATCCATACTTTTTACCATTATTTTCTCCTCCAATATACTTTTATCCTAAATTTAACAGCTGGTTTTCATTTTGTATACTATATATCGAATTTTCACAGTTGCTTTTTAACGCCTTACTGCACTAATGAAAAAAAAACGACAACGACAGCTTCGCTGTGTTGCCTAAACATTGTGAATTAAGTTTAGTTTCCAACCTTCTCGCGGTCCTTGCCTTTGTCGGACTCCCCCGCATTTTTATTCGCTGCTTCACGATCCTGCTGCATTTCCTCAATGGTCTTCACTTTAAGCCTTGCCGCCCCTTGATAGTCCCGGGTTGGAATCAGGTTGCCTGCAGCAAGCCGTTCCTTGGCAGAAGCAATCGCTTCGGTATATTGCGGAAGCCACTTCTCGCCAGCGACCAGCATTTCATCAACCATTTGCCATATTTCCTTCGGATTGCAGACCGCTCCTACGAGGGGGTCCATCATAAAGGCTTGACGAAGCAGCTGATCATCTCCATGAATGGCCGCTTCGACTGCAAGACGCTGTACAGAGATGCTCACATTGCATACAGCAGCCGGTCCAAGCGGGAGATCCCCGACATGCGGCATCGAGATCCCGTTCCGATCGACATAGCCTGGCGCCTCAATAATGGCATCATTCGGTAGGTTGGAAATAACACCGTTATTCACTCGGTTGAAATGTCCCCGGTATACTCTGCCAGTCTCCAGACTCTCAATGATATAGGAGCCATGCTCCTGTCCACGTTTCTCCGGTACAAATTGGTTCGGCTCCTCCTTCATCCAGTTAGGAAAGTCCGTTTCGAACCAGTTTCTTCCCTCTGTACACACCCGAAGATATCCGCCGGTTTCCCCATTAATCCAGCTGCCCAGATCAATCCATTCCTGGATTTCATCCGGACGCTTGCGATACCACGGTACATATTCACTCAGATGGCCATTCGATTCAGTACTGTAATAACCGAAGCGGCGCAGCATATCGATTCTCACTTTTTCTGTACGGCTGAACTCTGGATGCTTCTCGAAAGCCTCTAGCAGTCCTGCCGTCAGATCCTTTCCTTCATGGCTTGCTTTGATATACCAGGTTTGGTGGTTGATTCCGGCACAGACGATATCGACATCCTTCATCTCAAGCCCATACACCTGTGCGATTTGATGATGTCCATGCTGTACGCCATGGCATAAGCCTACTGTATTTACACCGCCGTATTTGTTGCAGGCCCAGGTCAGCATCGCCATCGGATTAGAGTAGTTCAGCAGCAGTACATCCTCCGAGCATACCTCACGGATATCCTTGCAAATATTCATCATTTCAGCGATTCCGCGCTGTCCGTACATGATGCCGCCCGCACACAGCGTATCTCCTACGCATTGATCGACACCATATTTTAGTGGAATATCGACATCCGTCGCAAAAGCTTCCAGTCCACCGACACGAATTGTACATATGACATATTTCGCATCCTTCAGCGCTTCACGTCGATTCGTGGTCGCCTTAATCTCGATGGATAGTCCATTCTCCCGAATGTCACGTTGACACAACTCAGTTACCATATCCAGATTATGTTGACTAATATCTGTAAATGAAATTTCGATATCGCTAAATTCAGGTACGGTCAGCAGGTCACGCAATAATCCCCGAGTAAATCCAATACTTCCTGCTCCAATAAATGCTACCTTAAGAGACATTAGCTTCTCATCCACCCTTCCTTATTAAGACCCTTGATATTCTCTTCGTCATTGTAGCAATATCTATTCAGGAAGCGTTACCAATATCGTGACTTCTTCATCCGCTGTATGTACAAAATCCTCACCTGTGAACAACAAAAAGAAGAGATCACAAGACCTCTTCTTCTCTAGTCCCAGGACTTTTTTTCACCCAGCTCCCGATATTTAACAGGCGTTAAGCCGGTATGCTTCTTAAACAAGGTGTGGAAATATTGACGACTGCTGATCCCTACATAATCCGGAATATCCTGAATCGGAATTTCCGTTTGGGAGAGCAGCATCTTCGCCTTATCCATCCGCACCTTGGTCATATATTCTGTCAGTGTTTGGTCGGTATGTTTCTTGAATATCCGGTGCAGATAGCCTGGATGCAGGTTAACAAATGCAGCTACATCCTTAACCTGAAGCGGCTGATCAATATGCTGACGCATATATTGAATACTCTTCGTAACGTATCCGTCCGCAAGCGGCTCATTACCCTCTGCGGTACTTCTCAGCCTTGCGATCCGCACCAGCAGCTGACTGAACAGAAGCTCAATCATGAAGCTGGTGTCTGCAGAATGCTGCCGATCCAGCTCCAGCACCAGACTCTTCAGCACATAATAGACTTCTTCCGGATCAGATAACACAAGATGCCTGAACGGATGCGCCAGAAACACAGCGACCTCCCGCTCCTCCCTTGCTATATGTCCAAGAGAGAAGGGTCCCGAATACGGCTGGAAACCGAATTCTACATTCAGCATTCGACAGGGAGCCGCCTGCTCCACGATTAACCGATGAGGAACCCCCTCATCAAGAATAATAAACTCACCTTTACGCAGTACAATCCGCTCGGTCCTGTCGTCATCTCCCATCACATCAATGGCGCCTGTTCCTTGGATCATATACATGATCTCGGTCCAGCGATGCTCATGATATTCCATCTTGTAGTTCTGCCACTGTTTATAATAATAGGCATAGAATTCAGGTCCAGCCTCGGAAGGCGAGAGCTCATGATGAAAAAAACTGCCTCGCATCACCGCTCCTCCTTAGTCCTCTCGCAGTGCAATATATTTTTGAATGGCAGCTGAAACGGCAGTCATGCTGAGCGGCTTGCTCACATAGTCATCCATTCCAAGCTCCAAATATTTATTGCGATCCCCATGAATGGCATGTGCCGTGACGGCGATGATGTATGGACCTTCGTTACCAGGCATCTCTTGGCGAATCATTCTTGTTGCCATTAGGCCATCCACGACAGGCATCTGGACATCCATAAACACCATATCGTAAGCCTGATCTTTACAGGCCTGTACTGCCTGCTCCCCGTTTGGCACTACCGTTACCCGATATCCCAGCCTGTCCATCATCTTAATGAACACCAGCTGGTTCACCTCATTATCCTCTGCGACTAGAATCTTAAGTGGTTCGACAGAAGCTCCATGATCCTGTTCTGTCTGCTCACTCCATAGGCCTGCTGAAGGAGGCTGAAGTCTGAAGTTAGCTGTAAATATAAATTTGGATCCCGGGCCATCCGGTCTTGGTTCATACCAAATATCGCCCTCCATCAGCTCAACCAGCTTCTTACATATCGCAAGTCCAAGACCCGTACCTTCAATCTTCCGAGTCATATAATTATCGACCTGATAGAAGGGCTCGAATAACCGGTGCATCTTATCTGCAGATACGCCAATTCCTGTATCCTCAACCTCGACTTTGAGCCTCACATGCCTGGATGTCTGCTCGACTTGTTCGACACTTACCGATACACTGCCGCTTGGCGTAAATTTAACTGCGTTGCTCAATAAATTCATCAATATTTGTCTTACCTTGGTCCCGTCACCATACAGATACTCAGGTACGTTCGGCGCAATCGATGTTCTAACCTCAATCCCTTTCTCAATGGCTCTTGGCTGATTAATATAGTAAGCCTCAGACAAGGTTGTTCTCATGATGAACATTTCATGGACCAGGTCAATCTTACCGGATTCAATCTTGGAAAAATCCAAAATATCGTTAATAATGTTCAGCAAGGTGCTGCCGCTCTGCTTAATAATTTCAACATACTGGCGTTGTTCAGATTCAAGCTCGGTTTCCAGCAGCAAATCTGTCATACCAATGACACCGTTCATCGGCGTACGAATCTCATGACTCATCATCGCCAGGAACTCGCTTTTTGCCTTATTTGTTTTCTCAGCCGTTTCTTTCTCGATCAGAAGCCGCCTTTGCTCGGTAATATCCTTCAGAATCAGATAGAAGCCAACTCGATTATTGTGAATAATAATGGGAGCAAGAGAGGCAAGAACCTCGACAAGATGACCATCCTTGTGCTTGATATGATCAATTCCCTCTTCAATCAGCGCATGATCAAGCTCGTCTGATTTTAGATTCGCCAGTATTTGTTCGTCAATCAGCCTGGCAATTCTTGTCCCGATTAATTCCGCAATGGTGTAACCCGTCAATGTTTCTGTCATTTGGTTGCCATTAATGATATTGCCGTCCAGGCCAAATGAGATAATGGCATCATGATTGTATTTTTTTAGTGAAGTGTATCTTTCCACACTTTCATTCAGCTTTAATTCTGCTACTTTATTTGCTGTGATATCTATAAGATGGGCAATGAAATAGATCGGCTCCTCTGATGTTTCATCCAGCACCAAAGACACGTGGACACTGGCCCATACCGTGTTTCCGTTTCTATGCACATATTCCTTCTCAAATTTAATCGAAGACGAAGCGCGTTCCAGTAACGCTGATGGATGAACCGCTTCGGAGAAAATGTAATCAATCGCCGGAAGGTTCATGAGCTCCTCCAGCTTATAACCTAAGATATGACAGGCGGACGTATTCGCATGAATCCAATTGCCCTGGGTCGATACTAGAGCAATGCCTATCGGCGCTTGATTATAAATATGTTTTGCTATGGCTTGCTGATCAAATTGCAGGAAATCACTCATTTATCGCCCCTCCTCGTTCAAATATTATACATGAGGTGTCAGCATAGGAGGAGATCGTTTTTAGAAAATAGACAAAATTTACGGATTCTATTTTCTGGAATGTGAAAAAAGCGGCTTCGCTGTACAAGCGAAACCGCCCTCATGCGTCATACGAAGTCACACTGCACTCCCTCGCTGCCCGCTGTTCATCTTCACTAACCTCAAGTCTTGCTTATTCTATAGTCCCTGCCTTGCTTAACAATCTGTACAGCACTTCGGCTGCCTCTGCACGGCTTGTGTGCGTACTTGGATGGAGACGACCCGCTTGATCGCCTAAGATCATCCCGCTGTGCACCAGGTTTGCAAAGCTCTCCTTCGCCCATTCCTGCACATCTGCATAGTCTTTATACTTGCTCAGTATAGAGATCGCTCCTTCCTCTGAAGCGCCCACAAGACGAGCTGCACGATCAAGCATTACGGCCATCTCTGCCCGTGTAACAGGAGTATTGGGGGCAAACGAGCTGCTGGTTCTGCCAGAGATCAGATGATTCTCAACAGCCGCCTGCACATCGTCTGCGTACCAGGCATTCGAAGCTACATCTGTGAAGCTGCTTGCTTCGCCCGAGACTGGAGTCAGATCCAGGGCGTTAACGAGCATGGAAGCGAACTGAGCCCGGGTCACAGACTTATTGGGAGCAAAGTGCTCACTGGATATCCCATGAAGGATTCCGCTTGCGGCAAGTTCAGTAATGCTGTGAGCCGCCCAGTGACCATTCAGGTCTGTGAATGAAGGAGCTTCATCTGATGTACTGTCTTCCGGAAGCTCGCCGGGAATCGTTTCACCCTCTGTATTCATTTCCAGAATGGTAACTGTACCCCCAACCTCATTCGCTACTAGAAGCAGTGGACTTCCTGTAGTACTGTCCGCAGCAGAGATGAATTCCAGCCCTTCCGGTCCCGTATCTGTTGCCAGGATGTCCTCCTGACCGTATTTGCGGGTGTTCACATAGCTTGTAAACACAGGCTTCTCCGGGTTCGTCACATCGTATACCATGACCCCTCCCGTTCTCTCCAGACCCGTAAAGGCATAAAGCTTGTCTCCTACCTCACCAACGGTTACATATTCTGGCTCTGGACCCTTCTTCGGACTCCGGTCGTCCATCTCTTCATCATCATTGCTTACATTGAAGAATTCGGGGTTCGCTTCTCCTGTAATTCGTTCAAAATCGCTTCCGCTGTCATATACCTGCTCCATTGTATCTGCATTCCAGATGGAGAAGGATCGGCCTCCGTACAAGTACAATTCTTCGTATACGCCATTTTGCAAGCCCATTTCGGAAATGACACGAACATCATCATAATCTTCCGTTTGGCCCAGCCACTCAGATAAGGATGCAGACAGCTTGTAGCCCTCTTTTATATCCGATATCTTGAGCTCATTCTCAAGGCCTTCCCATCCTGTCGCATCTCCTTCATTCGCTGTGAAGAGATATGTTTGGCCATTTATTGTATGTGATGCAATACCATCCGGCATATACAGACTTTTGAGTGGAGCATTCTCAAGCTTCACCTGACCATCAGAGATCAGATCCGCCTCGTTTCCAGACTTACTCAGATCCTTAGCTCCCAGCCCTTGCACAGACACTACCTTTGCCTCTGCCAGATCAATTGCAGCAATGGCATTATTCTCCTGCAGAGCTACATATGCCGTCTTATTATCGTCAGAGAGGGCCATATATTCCGGCTCAAAATCCGTTTCTGCCTTCTCCTTCGTACCCATCGAAACGATGATTCCATCCTCATTCACATCACCGCGAATATGTACGTCATCTCCGATCACGGACGGATCATTGAACAAGACCTGCTTTACTTCATTTGTGCGTGTATCAATGATCGTAACACTACCTTTCGGATCTGCCCCGATGCCATCACGAGGCTCTCCCTCATCCGCAGTCAAAATATAACGTCCATCCGGGCTGATCTTGATCATATCCGGCTGCACACCTACCGCATATTCCTTAATCAGCTTGCCATCGTAATCCAAGACCAGCACTTTGCCTGCTTTCATGGAGGCTTCCTCTTGTACTGCTACAGCAACATATTTACCTGCCGTATTCACATCCACGCTTGTCAGATCACCGACCTTAAAATCAGCTGCTGCTGCAAGCGCCTCAATATTAATGCTGTTCACTTTGCTGGTCTTGCCGTCTTCTGCCAGCTTCACAATATCCAGACTTGGCGGCTGCGTAGCTCCGTTGACCAAGTAGAAGCTGTCATTGTCCTTGTTGTATCTAACGATCTCAGCAATACCGCCATCGGCATTGGTTACCCCTACTTCATAGCTTCCGATCTTGTTGATCTGAAACGCATTCAAGCTATTAGCTGCGTCTGCCACAGCCGGTGCTGCCGAATTACTGGCTGCATATACATCTGCCGGACCTGCCGGCACCATCCCCAGCGTAAGTCCTGCGGCCAGTAACATCGTTATGTATCTCCGTGCCTTCATTCTCATATTCTCTCTCCTCAATGAAATAATAGATTTAAGCTGCATTTTGCAATTGTATAAACGAACTGTTAAGAGAACAGCAGTATTGTGTATGACAGGTGTAAAACGAACGAAGAGAGAAATAATATTTCATTCGTAAATATTATAGAGTTTAGGATTAGGATTTGTTTTTATGTACAGCTTCATCCGTGCTTTGCAGCAAAAACAGAGAGGGTATATCCGTATCCTAAAAAAGAAGGAGGCCCCATCAGATGGGACCTCCTGTTTCATTAGAACGCCGGAATCATTGTATCCGGGTGCTTCTCTTCAATATATTTTCTTGCCTCATCGCTGGTAAGTACTTCGGCCAGCTTCTGAATGGCTTCTGAATCCTTGTTATCCTCGCGAGCAACGAGTGAAATCGCGTATTTCTCATCCATTTCCTCAGTTACAATCGCGTCCTTCGGCGTCAGGCCGAGAGGAGAGGCATAGGCAGGATACATTGTTACCAAGTCAACATCCTCATATGCACGAGCAAGCATCAGCAGATCCACTTCCTGGAACTTATAGTTCTTCGGGTTCTCTACAATATCGGATTGAAGTCCGTCGGTGCCGACGCCTTCCTTCAGCTTGATCATCCCGTTCTGGTCAAACATGGCAAGCGACCGTCCGATGTTCGCCGGATCATTCGGAATGGCAATCGTTGCACCTTCCGGAAGTGCATCAATACTGTCATAGTTCTTGGAGTAACCGCCGTAAATGATATGGTAAATCGGAGTGACTACCGTCAGATTGGCATCAGCATTATCATTGTACTGCTGCATGAACACTTGATGCTGGAAGAAATTCGCATCCACTTCATTATTCTTAAGTGCATCATTTGGCTGAATGTTATCCGATACGTTCACAACCTCGAGCTCGATTCCTTCTTCCTTCAATGTCGGCTTCAAGGCTTCCATCATATCAACCATGGCAGGAAGACTGCTTGCCACTCGCAGAGTCTGGGACTCACCTGTCCCTGATGCGCCTTCGTTATTGTCAGCTGTATCGCCGCTATTCGAGCCGCAGCCCGCCGCGACCAGCATTATTGTCAAGATTAATAGGAGCCCTGTCCACTTCATTACTCGTGTGCTGTTTAATGTTCTCATGAATTACAAATTCCCTTCCAAGTTTGATTAGTTAGCGTTTGTCCAAGCTTCTCGATAACAGATTACCCAAGTATTGAACCAACTGTACAAGCACAATCATGATCAAAATTGTAAACACCATCAGCTCAGTCTCATATCTTTGATACCCATAGCGAATGGCAAAATCTCCAATTCCACCGCCTCCCACGACGCCGACCACGGTCGAGTACGAGATGAAGCTGATGGTTGAAGTGGTAAGACCCCGAACCAACCCGGAGCGTGCCTCGACAAACAAGAATTTGAATATAAACTGCGAGAGTGTCGCTCCCATAGACGAGGAAGCCTCGACAACCCCTCTTGGCACTTCAAGCAGTGATTGTTCTGCCAGACGCGAATAAGTAGCAATCGCCACTACGGCAAGCGGTACGGAAGCAGCGACGGTTCCAAGCGCGGTCCCCACAATCATCCGGGTAAAAGGAATCATGAAGACGACCAGCAGCAGGAATGGAAAGGACCGGACAATGTTAACGATAAAATCGAGGATGCCAAATAGGGTCCGATTCTCATATTTCTGTCCTTTGCGCGTCAAATACAGAAGTGTTCCCAGCGGAAGACCCAGCAATATAGCTGCTGCCAGTGAGATCCCGACCATCAGAAAGGTCTGACCGATCGACTTCCACATCTCAGAAGAATAGGTCTCCACATAATTGGGATAGAAATGAACGACATAATCGTAGAGTCCTATAAAAAAATCACTCAACGCTCGTCACCTGCTTCCTGCTCCTCGTACCAGGCCAGCATATCTGGAGGCAATGCACCCTCTGCCAGCTCTACGGTCCGAAGGATTTTGCCCGAGTCCATGAAGGAAACCGATTGGCACAGCCGCTCCACAACAGATACCTCATGCGTAACGATCACGATGGTAATGCCCATTTCCCTGTTGACATGCTCCAGCAGCTCCAGCACACCGCCTGTTGTCTTCGGATCAAGTGCCGAGGTCGGTTCATCACAGAGCAGTACCTGGGGCTGATTTGCAAGCGCCCTGGCAATGGCTACCCGCTGCTTCTGCCCTCCGCTGAGCTGAGCCGGATATTGTGCCGCCTTGTCCGAGAGACCGACAAACTGCAAGTATTCCTGAACCCGCTGATTGCGTTCCTCTCGGGAGACACCAGCAAGCTCAAGCGGAACCGCAACATTCCCATGCACAGTTCGATTAGACAGCAGATTGAAATGCTGAAAGATCATTCCGATCTTTCTTCGCGCTTCCCGCAGCTCGCCTTCCTTCATCCGGGTCAGCTCCTGATCTCCCATATAGACTTGTCCCTGATCCGGCCTTTCCAATACATTCATCATACGAAGAAGAGTAGACTTTCCCGCGCCGCTTGCCCCGATAATGCCGTGAATGGACCCTTGCTCAATATGAAGAGACACATCATCAACGACGGTCAAGCCACTGCCATGCTTCCCTGCCCCGAATGTCTTGCTGACATGGCTTAGCGATATCACGTAAAATTCAATCCTCCTTAATCATAAAAGAGCCCGCACCGGATCGATAGACATGACCCGGGCGAGCGTGTGTAACACTTTTCCAAACAATCGAACCTTATAAATCATAGCATATATGAGTCTGAAATTCCATACATTTTCAACATTTAGGATCTAAATGTCTAAAAACTCAAGCCTCAGTATGGGGTATTCCCTGACTGTGACGTATTTCCAGAAGCAAAGCCCTTAAATAGGGTAGGTACATCATGATATCGGGTATTCGTAATCTTACCAGTGGACGTGCTGCTGTCGGTTCGCAGAATAGAATCCTTGACGTTCGAAATATCCGAGCTGTCTACATTCATCACGACTTTATAGGAGCTTCCGCCATTCTGACGAACAAGCTTGCCAATATCGTCGGCTCTGAAGTTCTTGATATTGAATGTACCTGCGGCATTGGCTTGGAAGACTTTATCGTAGGCTTTATAGGCTGCTCCGCCTGTAATGTTCACCGTTCCGGAGGATTTCAGGGTCAATGCGTCCTCACCCACATCCTGCCATGTTACATTCGTAATATTACAGCTTCCATAACAATGTACACCATCCGCTGCAGGTGCGCCGAGAATAACGTTCTTTAATGTAGCTCCAGCCTCCAGCCTGAATACCGGCTTCTGTCCCTCACCTTGTCCACCATCCCCAAGCGTACTCGGGTTAGCCACGAAGGTCTGCCCCTGTCCGTCATAAGTTTGTCCCGCAGGTACAATAATGGTTTGATTTACCGTGGTAGCCGCATTCATACTTCCTGGCAAAATGCCAAATGCAGCCGCGACCAGAGTCGTAGACAACAAGGCTCCCGTTAAACGCTTCTTCAACACTGTCTTCATCATTCATCCCGTCCTTCTATTTAGAATTTGAATACTGCTCCTCACGATACAGCGTGAATGTGCACCTTCACTTGCATCGTGTGTCCCAGCATATCAAAGGACAGACAAGTACCGGAATAATCATTAGACAAGTTAGCTCATTTCATACGTATCTCAAGGGGCCTGTGTCTTCTATATAACGGATTCATCAGATACATTACGCGCGAGGTTATATACTGCATATCGCCGTAACACGAATAATCATTAGAAGTGTTTTTTACTTAAACCAGCCTTTTTCCTTAAAATGCTTGATCGCCTCAATCCGGTTGCTGACGCCGAGCTTGTCCAGAATGACTGACACATAATTGCGTACCGTTCCTGTCGTAATGTACAGCTCATCCGAAATTTCCTTCGTATTCTTGCCATCTGCAATCAGCTCAAGCACGGCCTTCTCCCGATCCGTCAGCGGGTTCTTCTCGCCGTATCCTTCATCAACCAGCTCAGCCGCATAGATTCTTCTTCCTGACATGACACTCCGAATGGTCTGAGCCAGCTCCTCAATTGGACTGTCCTTAAGCAAGTATCCGCTGACCCCTGCCTTTAGGGCGCGCTCAAAATAACCGGTACGAGCAAAAGTAGTCAGTATAATCACTTTGCAGTCTCTGCCCTTGATTTCCTCTGCGGCGTCCAGCCCATTCTTGATCGGCATCTCAATGTCCATGATGCAAATATCCGGCTCATACTGATGGACGAGCTTAATTGCGTCCTCTCCATTATTTGCCCTGCCGATCACTTCCATATCCTCTTCAAGATCCAAGAGGGATGCGAGAGCCCCTAACAGCATCCGCTGATCTTCTGCAATTACAATTCGTATCAAGATATCCCACTCCTATCTCACTCTGCCGCAAGTACTGCATGTGGCACAGCAATGCGCAGCTCGGTTCCTTCATGTGTCGCAATATGGAGACTACCGTTCACAAATTCAAGCCGCTCCTTCATTCCTCGCAGCCCATTGCCCCGTGACTTCTTAGCCGCTTCTCCAATCCCCCGCCCATTATCCTTTATGATAACTGCCAGCTCGGTTCGTTCAGGATGGATCGTTATGTCACACCTGGTCGCCTCACTATGCTTGACCACATTCGTCACTGCTTCCTTCAGCGACATTCCGAGCACATTCTCGTTCATTAAAGAGAGGTCACTTAGATGCTCTTCCCCTTCAATATGAAGCTCAATGTCAGCCGCCTTCAAAATCTGACGGATTCGAAACAGCTCGTCCTCCAGCCGCGCCCCTCTCATCTGGGTGACCATCTCGCGCACTTCCTTCAGTGCGGTGCGTGCCGTTTGCCTTACATCATCCATCTCACTCTGTGCACGCTTCGGATCACGGACAACTAGCTTGCCCGCCAGTTCGCTCTTCAGGCCAATAAGCGACAGCTTCTGACCCAAAGTATCATGCAGGTCACGCGATATTCTCTGCCGTTCTTCTAGCTTGACCAGCTCGGAGATCCGTTTATTCGCATTCTCCAGCTGGCCTTCGAGCCGATCTTGTTTATTTTTGTTATAGGTGTTGACAGGAAGCAGTATCACAGCCATCATACTGATCAGTACAAAAGGAAGCTGCTTAATGACCACTTCATTGGCAGAAGCCAGTGAATAATTAA
Source organism: Paenibacillus sp. TCA20 (assembly GCF_000732325.1). GTDB lineage: Bacteria > Bacillota > Bacilli > Paenibacillales > Paenibacillaceae > Paenibacillus > Paenibacillus urinalis. Next base: position 46,654 of record NZ_BBIW01000012.1, on the reverse strand, counting down.
TCGTAATAAAGGTCGTGACAAGATGTACGGTATACAGCGTAATAAATCCGGCCTTATTTTGAATCGTCCCAATGAAGAAAGCCAGAAAAAGTGAAAAATAAACAAAGCCGAAGATAAGCGCCATCATAACAGATATCGCGATTTGAAGCCCATACCAGATGTATACCGGCCATCCCCTCATGACAAGTCCGAGCAGATTCGAGCCGAAGAAGAGGATGATCAGCAGAACACCGAATACAACATATCCTTTGGAGGAAGATCCGATAATAAAATAAAACGGCAATATAAAACAGACCAGCCATACATAAGGGTTCAGGCCCGTATTTTTGCGAAACATATCCTGCCAGCGATGCATGCTGTTCATTTAAGTTCACCTGCTCATTTCCGAGAGTTCATCATCCGCTGCAGCCCTAATAATAAAAAGACTACAGATATGATTATCTATAGTCATCTTACCATAAGCACTGAAGTCTTATGCTTCCTATTTAAATGGCTGCTGCCTTCTTGTCTGCGAGCTCTCGCTGAGCACGCTCCTTGAGACGCTGCCCTTTCTTGTATTGCCTGAACGTTACAAATTTCTTCATATCCTCGTTCCACAATCGGAACCTCATCGCCTTGAAGCTCTCCAGGACGGTAATCGTCGTAGCTTGCTGCAAAGGCGGTGTGGCGTTGTGTGCCTCCTCCAAATGGTAGTTAGGCACCCTCGGGCTCAGATGGTGGACATGATGGAATCCGATATTACCCGTAATCCACTGCAGCGGCTTCGGAAGCTTGTAATAGGAGCTGCCTTCGACAGCAGCTTGAATATAAGACCATTCTTCCTCACTCTCGAAATAAGAATCCTCAAAGGTATGCTGAACATAGAACAGCCAAATGCCAAGCATGCTTGCAAAATAAAATACCGGCACCTGGACAAGCAGGAATGCCTTCCAGCCGATGGCCAGAATGAGCAGCGCATATACACTCACGATCAGCAGATTCGTTAAATACGTATTTAAGCGTTCCTTGCGCTTAGCACCGCGCCGATTAAATCGATATTGCAGCAAGAACACCGCAATCGGACCGATTCCGAACAGAATGATCGGATTACGATAGACACGATAATAAAACTTGGTATACCATGGTGATTCATTATATTCGGTGACGGTCATCATCCATATATCGCCGATTCCTCGTTTATCCAGGTTACCGCTGGAGGCATGGTGCACCGAATGACTGTATTTCCACTGCATATAAGGGGTAAGTGAGATCACACCCGTCAGCGTACCCACAATGTTGTTTGCTTTTTTATTTTTGAAGAAAGAACCATGACAGCAGTCATGAAATATGATGAATGTCCGAATGACAAAACCGGCAGCAACCAAAGTTATAGGCAAGGTGAGCCAGTAGGATACCGACAAACTTACGTAGGCCAAATACCAAAGCACAAATAAAGGAATAAGCGTATTTACCATTTGAATTACACTTGCTTTGAGCTCCGTTTTTTCGTAAGGAGCTACTTCCTTTTTTAACTGGGATTTAAATGATGCAGACATGACATCGTCTCCTTCACAGCAGGACAGGCAAAGTAACTTAGCGCTCCTTTGGACTCGTGTCCTTATTCTTCTTCCATTGTAGAAGAATAAGGACACCCCTTGAAGTCATAAACGTCAACTCATGAGTATGACAAATGTCATGTATCCTCCTATTTCGTATGTTTAACCAGTTACAGCTGTCCTCCGTACCATTCCAAATATCCAAGCTGTGCGGCCAATAAAAAGCATAGAGAAATCGCCGCCAGCAATATCATCAGGAAGCCCCAATCCTGCCATCTTACTTGCAGCTTCAAATAAAAATCACGATCCCGCTTCCCCGTGAATCCTCTGGATACCATGGCGACAGCTACCCGCTCGGATTTGCGAATGCTGCTGGCCAGCAGCGGAATCGAGTACCTCTTGAACGCGTGAAGAATAAAGCGCACTCCCCTCTCCCGCTGAATCCCCCGCATACGGTGGGCCTGCTGCATCGTCGCAAGCTCTTCCCGGAACAGCGGCAAGAAGCGATAACCTGCCATAATCCCGTAAGCGAGCTTCGGGGACAGCCTGCACTGCTGCATCAGGCTAAAGATCAGCTTCACCGGATCTGTCGTAAGAATGAACAGGAGCGAGAGCGCAGAGAAGGTGAGCGTACGAAGCCCGAGAGACAGAGCGGTAAGCACCGTTTCTCGTCCCGCCTCAAACCCGCCGATCCTGATCCATACTTCATCATTCATAACGATGCTCTCTCTCGGAAAGACAATCGCTGTCCACACATAGCCGAGGGCCATGATCAAGAATGGTGCAAACAGCAGCACCCATCTGCGCCAGGATACTTGGCCAAGCCACGCCGTAAGCAGGATCGTTACGATTAAAGCACTCAGCTGCGTGAAGGGATCAAATGCGAGTGACAGCAGTATGACACCAAGGGTGACGGCAAGGGCCTTAATACTCGGATTCATATGATGGAGATTCCAGCCGCCGTGCTGAGAAGAAGCGGAAGCACTTCCGGCTGATTTGACTGCACTTCCAGCTTCGAATGTGATTGCGTTTGCTTCGTCTGAACTTGTAAGTGCTTCGTACACACTTGAATTATGGACAGGGGCTTCAGCTGTATTCGGGAACTTCTCCGTTCTGATGCTAGAGTCCATTTCTAATGCTCTTGCCAGCTGTACCTCAAGCGGCAGCACCAGCTTCGCCTCAGCAAGTCGCTCCTCAGGCCAGTGCCACAGTGCTGACAGGCTGTCGTCCAGCTCTATCTTTCCTTCCATCATCACAATCACACGAGTAGCGTAAGCGCGGACCCATTCCATATCATGTGTGATCATAATGACCGTAAGTCCTTGCCGGACCCTGGACTTCAATGCTTCCAGCAGCCTCAGAGATGCATAGGCATCCTGGCCATAGGTGGGCTCATCACATATAAGCACCTGCTGCTCTTCCACAAGCATCGAAGCTACGCTGAGTCTTCGTTTCTGGCCCTGACTCAGTGCATAGGGACTGTAGTCTGCAAGGTGAGACAGCCGGAACTCGGATAGAAGCTCTGCTGTCCTCAGCTGAACCTCTTCCTCGGACTTACCTTGCAGGCGCAGTCCAAATGCAAGCTCCTCGCTCACTTTATCCGTAACGAACTGATGCTCGGGATGCTGAAAGACGAGGCCGACCCGCTTGCGGATGACAGACTCCGGCACCCGGATCATATCCTCTCCGCCAGCAAGAACCCGCCCTTCCTTAGGCGTGAGCAATCCGGACAGAAGCCCGGCCAGCGTAGACTTCCCTGCTCCATTCGGTCCGGTTATAGCGATGAATTCACCTGCTCTCACCCGCAGAGAGACATTCTGAATGACAGGCCGATCCTGTCGATAAAATGTCATCCCATGTGCCTCCAGCACAGGAGCATGTCTCTCTCCATCTCCTCTAGAATACAGAGATAGCTCAGAGCTCTTCTGCAAGTAGTCAATTACCTGCCCTTGCTCAAGCTTAGGACGTGATACCCAGTAATGGATGAGCTCTTCAGCAGTGAGTGGAAGAACATCCGCCGATCCCGGTACATATTCACTTAGCTGCCGCTGCAGGCTCACTGGGCCAGGCACCCAAATCCCCATTTGCTCCAGTTCAGCACGATATTTCGAGAAAAACTCGCTCGGTGCAGCCACTCGGCATATCTGTCCTTCCTGATCCATTAGGGCAATACGATCGATGTCTGCCATCCAGGCATCCAGCTGATGCTCGATTAGGAGCACCGTTATTCCATGCTTTTTGCGAAGTGATGAGATGAGCTGAGCCAGATTACGAGTAGCCACCGGGTCAAGATTGGCCGTCGGCTCATCCAATACAAGGATGCCGGGGCGAAGCGCGAGTGCACAGGCAATCGCTAGACGCTGCTTCATGCCGCCGGAGAGAGTGTGAATCTGAGCCGTTCTGTACGGCAGCAGGTCAACCATCTCAAGCGCTTCATCCATTCGGCTGCGGATCCTCTCATGTGGACATTCCACATTTTCCAAGCAGAAGGCAACCTCTTCTTCTACTGTCAGCATACAGAACTGGCTATCGACATCTTGAAAGACAATCCCTACCGCTTGCGCATGCAATGCTGCACTCTGCTCTACCATCGGCCTGCCCCATATCCTGACGCTTCCCGTAACCAGACTCTCGATCTCTTGCGGATAAATTCCGTTCAGACACAGCGCGAGCGAGCTCTTACCGCTCCCGCTTGGTCCCAGGAGCAGCAGCATCTCACCTGGAATCAAGTCGAATGTGATCCCATTTAATATAAGCGGAGCTTCTTCCTCATACTGAAGAGTCAAATCTCTCACTTCAATGGCAGCAGCGGACCTGCAAGTCTCATCGACAGGTTGATCTTTGTCCGTGTGGAGTACCATTATGCTTTGTGTGACCGGGCTGCTGCTTTGGCAACCGGGAAGCTTCGCAGCACACCCGTACGAACCAGTGCATCCGCAATCCATTTTCCGAGCAGACCGGCCAGAATTGCTCCGCTGATGATCCGTACCGCCAGCATGGCGATGACAAATTCAGGTGATAATGCAGCAAAGCCGGACCGGAAGTAGCCCCAGGCGAAGCTGAACACTGCTGCCCCTATACCTGACAGCATCAGGACGGGCAGCGAATATTTACGATAACGAACCGCTGCAAAGACCATTTCTGCTCCAAGACCTTGAATCATCGCCGATACGATAAGAATAGGACCGGTTGTGTTTCCAATCAGTACTTCAATAATGCCAGCAATAGTTTCGGACAAAAAGGCCGCCCCTGGCTTGCGGATAATATAGGCAGCAATAATGGAGACAATGAACCAGATTCCGAAGATCACCTCATAACCCATCGGTCCCATGACACCGGTGAGCAGATTGCCAATTTGTAAAAATACGAGATAAATGACGGCAAATACAACGGACAATGAGCTTAATACGATAATGTCACGCAGCTTCCAGGCTCCCATACGTTATTCCGCCTTCCCTTGCTTCTTATTAGAAGGACTGTTGCAGGACAGCGTTACGGTCATTACGACATGGGACACCGATTCCTGCGTCACTTCAAAGGATTGCTCCAGTGTCTTGAAGATCGTATGTACATCCCCTTCTAGGCGTGTAGCGTAATGAATACCTCCGCCGTAGCTGCCATCCTCCTTCGCAATATCAACGACGTTCGCAATCTTCTTCATGTATTCCGGCTCTCCGAGAGCGTATAGGGCATATTCCGCTGCTCCTTCAATACGGATAGAGGATACGATGTCTTCATTCATTCGGACAGCATCCTCTGACATGTATACATCACCCGCCGAATCACCCGGACAGCCAATAGAGAAGGTGCCGCTGAACACCACGTGCTCGCCTGTCTTGGCTGCATGCAGATAAATCGCCTTCATAACGTCAAAAACATGCTCAAGCCTGCCGCGTACGCAGGTACTTACATCACCGGTCTCTGTCCATACCTTGGAGGTATCCGCCTCTTGGATTGCACCAAGAATAATATCAACAAACCGATCGCTCATCGGATATAGCGAAAAACGACAGCCCACGATTCGACTTGTTCCACATACTTCTGTACTCATTACTCCATCTCCTCAGGTTCGTATTGCTGAAACAACACAAAAAAGAGCTGCACCCCTGAGTGAGTGCAGCTCAATAAAATGTAATGCCCTGAATTTTGCTTGATCTGAACTGAAGCTTGTGTCAGATCGGATGCCGGTTCCGGGCCTATATCATTTCATATCCCCGCACTTCCCCACGCTAGTATGATCTAGATCGGGTGTAAAGGGTTAACCGCCATCGTCCATATCATCGACGTATTGGTCTCTCAGCCAGTTAAGGCACCCCTAGTGCTGTATTTCGATTATGCTGTTCCAATCGTAACCCATTATACTGCTTTCTCCTGTTTTGTAAAGACTCGATTGTCTACACAAATTGGTAAACATGAATTATGATATTTACAACAAAGGAGGGCTCCACATGCTGGGTATTATTAACTTCGAAGTATTTCTGATCTCGTCCATCCTGCTCAATATTACGCCAGGGCCTGATACGATGTATGTTCTTGGCAGAAGTGTGGCTCAGGGGAAGCGGGCGGGCATTGTTTCGGCGCTTGGCATTACGGCAGGGGGCGTTGTGCATACACTGCTTGCTGCGTTCGGTTTATCCGTGATCTTGATGAGCTCTGCTGTTCTGTTCAATGTCATCAAGGTTGTAGGTGCAATTTATCTAGCGTATCTCGGCATTCGAATGCTGATCGACAAGGCATCGCCTAAGGCTAAGTCTCATGGTGGACCTGTAGATACGCCTTCCGAGTTATCGAATTCCAAAATATTTACACAAGGCCTTTTCACGAATGTAACCAATCCTAAAGTCGCCATGTTTTTTCTCGCATTTATGCCGCAATTTATTGCCCCGGGCAGCGATGCTTCGCCACTGCCTTTTGTAGTGCTTGGTCTTACATATTGCTTGACCGGAGGAATCTGGAGCATCCTGATCGCCGCCTTCTCGTCCACAGCAACGGGTAAACTGAGAAATAACGTCAAGATGAAGACGATCCTTAACAAAGCGACAGGGTTCATATTTATTGCAATGAGTATTACGCTGCTCAGAACCAAAGCTATAGAGTAGCAGATAACAGCCTATCTTCTACCCTTCGGGTTGCAATAAGCCGTATCATACAGTAAACTGTCAGGATACAATGTAGCTTGAAAGGAAGGCTGATACCATGGAGATCCCTTCATTAAATAGAATTAATGAGCTGAGCCGCAAACAGAAGAAAGAAGGCCTGACAGCGGAGGAAATTACCGAACAGAAGGCGCTTCGTGAGGAATATTTGAAGGCGATCCGCGGACAGGTATTGTCCACGATATCCGGACTGACCATCGTAGATCCGAACGGAGATGACGTTACTCCGGAGAAGCTCAAGCTCGAGCAGCAGCAGGATAAATCAAAGCTCAATTAAAGCAAAATAAGGATAGAATCGAATACCTGTACAACGGCGGGTATCTGTCGATTCTATCCTTTTCTTTTATGCAGGATCATCTATGCTATATCGCCAGTATTTCGCGGATTTCTTCCTCACTTAAGGTGGATGATGATTCCTGACCTGGCTGAATCACTTCTTCTATGAGATTTTTCTTACGCTGCTGAAGCTCATACATCTTGTCCTCTACGGTACCGCGGCTCACCAGCCGGATGACCTGAACCACATTCTTCTGTCCCATCCGGTGTGCCCGGCTCGCTGCCTGGTCCTCTACCGCAGGGTTCCACCACAGATCATACAGAATGACGGTATCAGCCCCCGTCAAGTTAAGTCCCGTACCCCCGGCTTTAAGCGATATGAGGAAGAAGTCCCTCTCTCCCTCATTAAATCGCTGACACATTTCAACACGCTCTTGGCCTGGTGTCTGTCCATCCAGATAAAAGAACGGAATACCCTGAGCTCCGAGCTCCCTGCCGATGATGCCCAGCATTTCTGTAAATTGTGAGAAGAGCAGCACCCTTTTGCCCGCGCTCCGGCTTTCTTCGATCAGCTCCATCAATTGCTCGAACTTCGCAGAGCTGCCTTGATAGCCTTCCACAAACAGCCCTGGGTGGCAGCACAGCTGTCTTAGCCGGGTTAGGCCGGCCAGGATCTTGATTCGATTCTTATCGAACTGCTTCTCGCTCAGATGCTTCACGGTCTCAGCCCGCAGCTTGGCCAAGAAGGCAACATAGAGCTTCTTCTGCTCGGTCAGCAGCTCGGAAGTGTGCAAGGATTCGATCTTCTCCGGCAGCTCCGCAAGTACATCTGCCTTGACTCGGCGGAGGAGGAATGGACGAATTCTGCGGGCAATAGCTTCTCTTGATAACTCGTTGAAGGCCTTTCGCCCCTGAAACAGCTCCGGAAATACAACGTCAAAGATGGACCACAGTTCTTCAAGGCTGTTCTCAATGGGTGTCCCGGTAAGTGCAAACCGGTGTCTCGCATTTATTGCTTTTACCGCATGTGCGGTTTGGGTTGCATAATTCTTGAACGCCTGGGCTTCATCCATAATAAAGGTATGGAAATGCCGTTCACTATACATATCCGCATCCATTCGCAGAAGCGGATAAGATGTGATAAGTACATCTACCGCATGATGCTCGCGGATCATTCTCAGCCGATCTGGCTTACTTCCGTCTACGATGACGGTCGTGAGTTCTGGAGCAAACTTCTCTAGCTCATTCTTCCAATTGTAAATAAGTGAGGCAGGCGCAGCGATCATTACAGGCTGCTTATGCTCGCGGATGGCTTGAAGCTCAGACACGATGTAGGTGATGCTCTGCAGCGTTTTGCCTAGCCCCATATCGTCTGCCAGAATGCCTCCAAACCGATAGGAGGCCAGCGTCTTCATCCACAGATATCCCTGCTTCTGATAGTCTCGCAGAATAGGAGCCAGCCGGGCAGGAACAGGGAAATCCATATGTTCAGGATGGGCGAGATTCTCCATGAATTCCTTCAATCTGCTGCCAAACTGTACTTGGTCTCCCAGATCCCGGTCCATCACACGGAGTCCTGCAGCGACCGGAAGCTTCATGATTCAGTCCTCGATCTCTCCCTTGCGAAAGCCCATATCGTTCATGAGCCTCACCATCTCTTGAAAGGCTGGTGCTGATAAGGGCATGAGTGCGCCATTCGACAGCTTATGATATCTTCTTTTGGCTTCCACGCTCTCGATCACGTGCTTAATTTCATTCACCGGTATTCCGTTAATATCAAATTTGAATTCCATCCAATCGGTGCGCTCATCCATGTCCATATGAATCTTCGGAGCAATCGGCTCGGACAGTACTCTGATCTTCACCGCTGAAGTGGCATATACATCAAGTAGCTGCTCAAGCTGAGGCATCGTGTAATACAGAAAATCAAACTCCGCATCCTCATTCTCCAGGTAATATCCAGATTCCGTCTGAGTAAAATCACTCGTTTGCATGAGCCGGATAATTTGTTCCTCTTGCGGCTTATCTCGAATAATGATCTTGTTCTCCGGGAGCCTCGCCTTCTCCTCCAGCGGATTGATCACGACATCTCCGTACTGGAACTCGAGACTCGCCAGCAGCTTGTCCCGAACGCGATCCAGATACAGCCTTGCCTTCATCGGCACTTGAACCATGTGGCTGGACACTTCCTCTGCCAGGTGCACTCGCCCGAGCCGCATCAGACCCGGAACGACCTTCTCCATGTAAGGGCTCATCTGCTTGGCAGGTATCGTGAGCTTGGGAATATGAACACGTGAGAGCTTCTCCTGTAAGCCCGCGATCTGGCTGACGGATTCCTCCGACATTTTATAGAAAATACCGTTCTTTAGCGTCATCCGATATTCCGGCAGGATCAGTACATCGCGAATCCCCATAGCCGTCAGCTCATAGCCTGCATCTGTGTCCGACTTCGTAAATTCAAAATCCAGGGGCAGCAGGCTGCCTGTACAGGATACGCCGCTGAATATCTGCTCCTCCTGCTGCGTATATGCCTCTGGTACATTCTGGAGCAGGGGCGCGATTCGCTCCCATGCCAGCGGAGGAATCAGCAGCAGCCTGTCCTGGTTTCTGCCACGTCCCGGATAGGAGTTTATCGATTCGTGATACATCTCCTCCTGACGCTCCAATTGGATGAGCTCTTTCAACACCGCTTCGTCATGAGGTCTGAAATAATGAGCTTCGGGGTTATAGGTGAAATTCTTCGAGAAGACATACGATCCCCCATGCTGCATCCGGCTAAGAAACTGCTTCATCTGCTGAACGATATACAAGCGCTTCGCTCCAAGCTTCATCTCCAGCCCGATCATCTGCTTATTCAAACCGTATGGAACAGGCCTGATCAAATACTCTATGCGAAGAGGCTCTCTTGTCTCCATAATATATTTGGCTTCCGGACTCACTCGGCTCGTGCTGCTGAAGAGGGCAAGCACATCCTCTATAAGCTGCTCCTCACTCGCTTCTCTGTGAAAGCGCGGGGTTAAACGTCCCTCTGGAACGACGGTCTCGGGATGAAGCAACGAAGGGTAAGACTTCACTTCAATCCGCCCCTCCTGCTGCATCTCGCTGATCTGAAGAAGGACAGCCGCAATATGCTTGCAATAATAATTGTAATTGGTGTAGGCAGGGCAAGTGCACTGCGCTTCCACATCGCCTCCGGCATTCATTTGGATCGAGACATCATATTTATTTCTGCCGCCGCCTTTAACAACCGCCTGAAAATTGCCCGCCGATGCGTCCGATAAAGTAATACCTACCATGCCTGCATTATAGTACTCTTCACCACGTTCATAGAACTTCTTGCCACACAGCAGTTTAATTTTCTTCCGATTCAGCATTGTCGTCATGTCGCTTTGTTACCTTCCTTCTGGCTTTTCACGTTTCAATTCTTGTAACTGCAATGATACCATTAATGAGCGACAGTTTCACTTCATAAGTCTCTTCGTCATTTGATGTACAACAAAAAAAGAAGGCAACAAGCGCCTTCAAGTTAGGTGGTGTATTTAATCATTTTTCGTATATTTCAATGACACAATCTGATTGATGCCTATTTTCTCAGCCCTTTTTACGGGTATTGGCTTGCTTTTATATACTTCAAAGCCTAATTTTTGATACAACTTCATGGCCGGAATATTGGTATCTGCGACTTCTTCAATCAAGTATATTTGATATGGTGTATGCTCAAGAATATACTGTACCAGCTGTGAAGCAATACCTTTACCTCTATATTCAACACTTGTTCCTATAAATTCGATAGAACCTGCGCCTGGCGGGAAATTTATATAAGGAGCTTCAAACTCCTTCTTTAGAAAAACACCGGCAAGACTGCCTTTATATATGCCCAAATGCTTGCGGAGCTCTGTTCTATCCAGCTTGACGGAGTGTGATATTCCGTTTGTACAAGCAGCTATACCGACTACTTTTCCTTCGGATACAGCTACGTAGAATTGATTCAGAATAAACATATGAGCAAATGCTGCTGCAATCTTGTTCTTATCTTTGGAGAAGTACCCTAACCACTGTGAGAACCCATCTGCAAATATTTCGGAGATCTCACCTCTCACATCAAACTGAGCTTGATCTGCTCTAACCACACGAATCGCGATAAAATCACTCCCTTTCCTTGAATAAAAATGCGGTGAGGACAGCGGGTGAAGGCATGATAAAACGACTCTTCAGCAGTACCTTCATCTCAGCCAGACCCTGGACCGACGCATAAAAAAAGACGGACATCTCATATGCATCACCCGAGCGAAACTCTCCAAGCTGCTGCCCTTTACGAATAAGCTCTGCTGTAGAATTAAGCAGTTTGCCATTTACTTGAATGATCTCGTCATATTGAATTGAAGTCGTGCCAGCACCTGCTAGTAACGATTGATTAATAAGAATTAGCAAATTGGCCAGCTCCTCCCCATTGATCAAATCGGTGTAGATTTCGTGGACAAACTGTTCCATTATCTGTCTCGGGGATACATCGGCTTCAAAGGAAACAATATTACGTTTCAAGCCTTCCAAGGCATAGGCTACCAATTCGTTGAATAATTGTTCCTTTGTTTTGTAATGCCGATATAAGAGCCCAATACTAATGCCCGCTGTATCCGCAATCTGTTGAACATTCGTCGAGCCAAACCCTTGGTGAACGAATAACTGCATTGCAGCTAATTGTATTTTAACTCTGGTCGCATTACGCATTTCTTCAAATTGCTCCTTGGTTCGCGGCAAACCGTTACACCCCTAATTTTTTGAGTGAGTTTTCACTCATTATAAAATAATACATTCCGAATCACAATCCTTTATGTGTTTACACTCTCATTTTTGCGCTAACTATGCTAAGGAGTATATCTCCATTTTCTTTATCCTTTTCTTAAAACATGAAAAATACCTCAGGCGATTTTCTATTTTTCCAAACATATAACCCAGGTAAGATTAATACAAGATAAGAAATGAGATTCTAGCATGGATCAGGCTAAGCTTGATTGCAGGCCTATTCAATTGAAGAATCGAAAGGAGACAACATCACTTGAAATCGATCGTACAGCTGCTCCATTTTGGATATCATCAGGCGATGAGCTGTATATTCCCTGTCGCGATCTTCGCAACGCTGGCCATAACCAGTGTGATTGAGATCCCTTTCCTCTACCGGTACGACGCCATTCTATTGATATTGCTCGCTGTGCAATATTTCATGTACCGCAGCGGACTGGAAACGATGGATGAGATCAAGGTCATCTGTGTATTTCACGTCATTGGCTTGGTACTGGAGCTGTATAAGGTATGGATGGGATCGTGGTCATATCCCGAGCCTGGATATACGAAACTCTTCGGAGTTCCACTCTACAGTGGATTTATGTATGCAAGTGTAGCCAGCTTTATGTGTCAAATATGGCGGAGACTGCGAATGGACATGACGGGATGGCCTGGAACACTGTCGTCGATGCTGCTAGGAGGAGCTATATATCTTAATTTCTTCACACATCATTTCATCCCCGATTATCGCTGGTGGCTGACTCTGCTTGTGTTCATTGTGTTCTGGAAGACATGGATCATCTATCGGGTACGATCTAAAACCTACCGAATGCCTTTGACGCTTGCCTTCCTTATTGTGGGCTTCTTCATCTGGACAGCGGAAAATATTGCAACGTTCTTTAATGGATGGAAGTATCCTGATCAGCATGACACCTGGCAGCTGGTGAGCTTCAGCAAGATCAGCTCCTGGTTTCTCCTTGTGATTATCAGCGTCATTATTGTGGCTCAGCTGAAATATGTTAAAGCAAATCGGAACATAAAAAAATCATAAAAAATGGAGCAGGGTCTAATCCTGCTCCGTTAAGTGCTCCAGACCATTTTCAATTGTTGTTTGCCATTGGCCATTGATATTCTCCAATTTATGAATGCCTGTATTGGAAGCCGGGAACTTATTATTTTTATTCGTCCATTCTAAGCCTTTCAAGATATGATATACGATATTAATAACCCCGCCATGAGTTACCACAAGAATGTTCTCCATATGCTCCTTGGATTGTTCTTCGCATAAGGAATTGAAGGTCTCTTGAATTCGCATGTAAAATTCCATTGGGCTCTCACCGCCAGGATACCGTTCATCCATTCTTAAGCTCGAAAAATACAGCCCTGGATATCGTTCGTTGACGATTTCATGAGGCATTCCGGCAATAACTCCATTATTCATTTCTCTCCAATCCCTGCTGCTTTCGACGGACAAATTCAGATCCTTAGCCAGTTCATTCGCCGTATCCAGTGCTCTCTGCAAGTCACTGCTAACGATCCGATGGATTGGATGAGTGCTCTTGTTATCTTTTAAATACCTGCCCAGTTTCTCCGATTGCCTATAGCCTTCAATATTCAGACCCCTTTGGCTCCAGCCCCCTCGATATCCTTCATCATCCGCACCATGCCTTACAAAATAGATTGCCATTGTTCTTCCCCCTAATTTCAACGTGCTTAAGTTAGTCATTCTTTCGAGCAAGCTAAAATTGAACACCAACTATACTAACACATATGGAAGAAATTAACTTATGTTAATGCAATAACCTTAGTTCTTTCTTTGTTAGTAATTTTCCAATTCTGTTTCTTTATCTTGAATGAAAGGATCGATGTCCAATACTGCAGAATCTTCATTATTAAAGAAAATTGAAGGTTTAATGCCATCCTCTTTAATTTGGGGCAAAAACTCATCAATGAACTCGGTTAGATCGATTGCCTAGCTCTTTTCATATGGCCTCCAAACTTTTTACATATAGGAATTTTAACTTTTCCTCATTTCATACGTTTTGTATAGAAAGGAGTGATCAACTTGTTTTTCTTTATATGGTTTTTCCTCATTGGTATTCTGTCACTTGTCATGGGGATTCGAGCCTTAAGAAACCCTGATGCTTGGCCTTTTGATCGATATGTTGATGAAGATGGGGAAACCGATCTGGTTAACATCAAAATAAGAGGGATTTGTCTTCTAGCATTCGGCGCTGTTCTTACTATCTTATCTTTTCAGCAGCTTATATGAGATTGAGATGTGGATTCCTGTCGTGAAGAAGCCCGGCACTTAGTAAAAGAAGAGCAGCAACAGTGACTGTCACTGTGTGCTGCTCTCTATTTTTGTCCCCAACACAACCATCAACTAATTTGCCCGCGAACTCCTTCTAATTGCTGACACAACTGCTCAAAGCTATCGGCTGCCGTTTGATGAGCTGTATCGATAACGATGCGGTCTCGGTCCCAAGCGTCATACTCCCGATGTATGACCTGCTCCCACGCTGGAAAAACGAGGCCCGGAATATCTACTGCACGCGTTTCGACTCGCTGCCTATGTTCATTTTGGTCAGAGCAGACTACTTCAATTTCCACAAAAGGAGCTTTAACCGACTCAGCTGCATTGCGCCAAGCTTCGCGTGTGATTGGGATCGGATTCACCGTATCTGCAATGACGTTGAGACCAAGCCGGAGATTCTGGGAGGCCAACGCATAACACACAATGTAGCCTTCCGGTCCATCAACCTTCGCTCCAGCATCCCGCATAGCCTGCTCTACAACATCCACCCGGAGATACACTGCACGTAACTCACGAGCCAGCATAGAAGACAACGTCGATTTCCCGGTAGCTGGCAAACCGCTAAATATATATAGCACCAAACCCACCTCCTAATAAATGAATCCTTTCTGACAATGAAATGAATGGATATCTCTTATTCAATCATTAAAACATAATTTATCCCCCTCGTCTTTTCTCTCCATGCTCTAATGCAGATGTTTTTCTTTTGCTGCAGCAGACATATGATTCATCCATCGACTACCCCAGCTTCAACAACCGCAGCTCTGCATAAAACCCATGACAGAAGTACATTTATTACGAATTAAGTATTTTATTTAAAATACTACCTTGACTGTCAAAGTACTTTGATGTACTATACAGTTAACGGAGGAGATAAATATGAGTAAGAACAAGATTACTTCAGATTTACTTCGCGGACACACAGATACCATGATATTGCGACTATTATCCGAAGCTGACCGTTATGGCTATGAGATCGTCAAGATGATTGCCGAGCGCTCGGAAGGCGAGTATGAATTAAAGGAAGCGACGATGTACTCCAGCGTCCGGCGATTAGAAAATGATGGCGAGATCGAATGGTACTGGGGTGACGAATCTCAGGGTGGAAGACGTAAATATTTCAGAATTACCGAGAAAGGCAAGTCCATCTATGTCCGCAACAAAGACAACTGGGAATACGCCAAGCGAGTGCTTGAAAATTTATTATAAGGAGATGTTTGTTATGAACGAGAAGCTGTCGAGTTACTTGAACAGTGTGTTTGCACCCTATGATGGAGTGAAGAGCGTTACCGAATTAAAGAGCGATCTGCTCTTCGATCTGGAGGAGCGGTACCGTGAACTAAAGGCTGAAGGCAAGGATGATGATACTGCCTTTGCAATGACTATTGACAGCATCGGAGATATTGAACAAACCGTGATCGAGGTGGCTAACCTCTCCCGCTCGCTGGAGCGGCAGGTAGTGACTAACTTAAAGGCGAGCAACCTGCCTCAGAGCGATTTTGCCGGCGTCACCGCCCACAAAGGAAATTTCTCATCAAGCGTTCTGCAAGGATCTGACTTCACGAATGCAGATTTGGCCGGCAGCTCGTTTCATTCTAGCAATGTACGCGATGCGATTTTCGACGGAGCAAACCTTACAGACTGTAACTTTTCCACACTTGATCTTGCAAATGGCCGCTTCCATAAATCGATCCTTGTACGTACCAACTTCAGCAAGTCGTGGCTGGCCGGAGCCAAATTCTTAAATACAAGACTGATGGACGTCAATCTGAGTATGGCCTACCTTAGAGAAACTACTTTCCAGAATTGTATCTTCGACGGAGCGGACTTCAGTAAATCGGATCTGGGAGGCATGTGCTTCGATGGGCAAACGTTTATCGGCGTTAAATTTGACAAAGCGGGGCTGCACGAGGTCTCGTTCAAGGGCGCTACACTGAGGAATGTGTCATTCCAAGGGTTCCCGCTGTCCAAGAAATATTACCGAGCCATCAAAACGATCAATTTCGAAGGTGCAGTCATGGATAAACTGACTTACGCATCACTTAAAGGCCTAGAAGCCGATTTGTCCAAAGTGACAGTTCGATAAATAAGGAGGAGAAAACGTATGAGCAGCCTATCTATTAAGGTTACAGGTCTTCAAAAGTCCTACAAGCAGCATCAAGTCCTAAAGGGGGTCGATTTTGAGGTTGAAAAGGGCAGCATCTTTGCCCTGCTCGGCTCCAACGGGGCTGGTAAAACAACAACGGTCAGAATTCTCACAACACTGCTCAAGCAAGACAGCGGAACCGCGAACGTGAATGGATTCGATGTAGCTGCTGATCCTAATAAGGTACGCCAGTCGATCAGTCTAACCGGACAATTTGCCGCCGTGGATGAAATTTTGACCGGACGAGAAAATCTGATTATGATCGCCAAGCTGCGATATCTCAAAAATCCACGCCAGGTAGCTGCTGAGCTGCTGACACGTTTTGGCCTGACCGATGCAGCCGACCGCAGAGTATCTACGTATTCCGGTGGAATGCGGCGCAGACTGGACATCGCCCTGAGCCTTGTGGGAAATCCGGAGGTTATCTTCCTGGATGAACCAACCACCGGACTTGATCCTGAGGCGCGCATCGAAGTGTGGAAGACTGTAAAAGAATTGGCTGACGGAGGCAAGACGGTGCTGCTCACCACGCAGTATTTGGAGGAGGCAGAACAGCTTGCCGACCGAATTGCCATATTGCACGAGGGCCGAATTATCGCGAGCGGTACGCTTACCGAGCTTAAACAGCTGTTCCCATCTGCAAAGGTGGAGTATGTCGAGAAACAGCCTTCACTCGAGGAAATCTTCCTCGCCATCGTCGGAACTAAGGGGGAAAAGTAAAATGGAAATGACAAAAAAGCACTTTTTCAGCGATATGGGTGTTATGCTTGGCCGTTCCATGCGGCATATTTTCCGCAGTATGGACACCATCATCACCGTCTGCATCACAACTATTGCCATGATGCTGTTGTTCGTTTATGTATTTGGCGGTGCAATTCAAACCGATACCGATAACTATGTTAACTACCTGCTGCCCGGCATCCTGCTGATTGCGATCGCCAGCGGTATATCTTATACGGCTTACCGTCTGTTTCTGGATAAGCAGCGAGGCATTATCGAGCGTTTTAACACGATGCCAATATCCCGTTCCGCCTTACTATGGGGGCATGTTCTAACCTCGGTCGTATCCAATGTTCTATCTGTTATCGTCATCATTCTTGTAGCGCTTATTATGGGTTTTCGCTCGCAGGCGGGTATACTCCCTTGGCTTGCAGTTGCCGGAATACTCATCTTGTTCACGCTGGCTCTAACCTGGGTCGCGGTGATTGCCGGACTGTCCGCAAATTCAGTCGAAGGCGCAAGTGCCTTCTCCTATCCACTGATCTTCCTGCCATTCATTAGCTCGGCGTTTGTTCCCACCGATACGATGCCGACGGTCGTTCGCGCCTTCGCCGAGAACCAACCGGTGACTTCGATCGTTGAAACCATCCGTGCATTATTGTCCGGTACACCCGTAGGCAACGATATCTGGGTCGCTCTTGCATGGTGTGTCGGGATAACCATCGTCTCCTACTTCTTTGCCATGCGGGTATACAAAAATCGGGTATAATTAGGGTTTCTTTTGAAAAAATGGAGCAACTGCCAACCCGGCAAGCTGCTCCTTCTTTATTTTGAAAATATGACAGTCATTATTTTTTTCATCGCTTCTATATGTAATAATTCGATTATAAAGGGTCCATCGCCCATAAGATTCCAATTTTATCATTATCTAAAGCGATAACACCCGTATCTATTGTATTCCATTTAGATTTGCTTATGGTTGCCCAAGAGTAGAGCTTAAGAAGATCACCGTTCGAATCAAAATGTCCATTTGTATAAAACATCACTTCTGGCTGAAATTGATCTACAAAATAGGCACTTAACTCCTCAGCCCATGACTTACTCGGTAAATCTATATCGTGAGTCATATTTGTGGAAATAGCATAAGTCAGAATTTTTGCTGCATAAGCCTTCTCGATATGCCTGAATTGCCATACATTCTCCGCATTATGTCCCATCTGCTCTAAGAACGATTCCAGTATACGATCTTTTTCCAGTTTACTTCTTAGTTCATAACCGTATGTGACTTTGCCTCCATCTCTTTTTGCTAATAGACAACGGAATTCCTCTTCACTTTGTATCATTTTGGACTGGTCCTCTCAATCTGTACAATGTATTAACATAGCTTCTCGCTCTTTCCGAACTTTTGTAGCTTAATGCCCAATACGATGCGCTTCAATATCAATGGGGTGCAAATGAATGTTATTCATCTGTTCTACACTGTGATTCTCTATACCAAGCAAGCGCGAGCTGCTCCATTTCCGTCACATAAGCTTTTTTGGCCGGGCTGTACTCACTTGTATGCTCATAGCGCTGAGCCAGTTCCTCTTTAAATCTGCCGTATCTTTCTGCTTCCTCAGGATGGCTTCTCAAATAGTCTCTCAACACGAGATGCCGCTCAATATGCGGATTGCCTGCTTGATAAAAATGAATATGATGAGTTCTGTTCTCTCCGCCCTTGCGAAACAGTCTTCTTCCCGGAATTCCCCAATCCCCGGCAACATCATACCCCAGCGAATGCATGGTATCATTGAAGCGGTCAACCCGATCAATCTGATTCACGATACAGATCATATCAATTACAGGCTTGGCCATTAAACCGGGAACTGCGGTGCTTCCAAAATGCTCAATGTTTATAATCTCACCGCCAAACAGGTTCATCAGAAAATCGGCCTCTTCTTGAAACCGCCTGACCCATACCTCGTCGTAATTACTCAGTCTCACTTTCATACCATCACTCCTCAAGATAATCAGAGTACTTATAAGCTGAAAGATAACACTCGCTGCTTCTCTTCATCAAAGAGATAATCGTACTTTTTAGTCTTAATCCATAAAATTAAGTTCTGAATTTGATGATGATCATCTTTATAACGACTCAAAAAATCCAAAGCAAGAATCAAATCATCGCTTTCCCACTTCCGTTTTCTACTCAGCATCTTTTTAACCCGAGTTAGAACTGCATCGACGGCTGTATCGTCACCGTGATGATGAATAGCAGTCACAGCATAGGATTTTACAGCAGGTGAGCGATCCTTTAAGGCTTCAATAAAGATCGGAAGATGCGAAGAATCTCCTAGCGCATCTAGTGCGCGAATTACTGCACTTCTTACCTCACCCTGATCGTGCTCCAATCGAGTGAGAAGATAAGGAATCGATCTGGCAGAGCCTGCCTTACACAAGGAGGCCATTGCATAGCAGAGATCGTTCGCATCGCTCGAGTTCTTTATTACTCCCAGAAGAGCCGTCTCGCTGGCTTCACTATTGCATTTTTTCAATGCCAAAATTGCTGAGTGCCGTACAAGCCAGCGATCATCTTGAATCCATTTTATAATAGGTGTACATTCCGGAACCTTATCCTGCTCTGCGATTTGATCGAGTATCGAGCTCAAAGTATACTTGTTTGTTTCCATATCAAGCCGTTCTATTAGAACATCAACAACACGGGTATCACCCGTATTTGATCCGATTTTACCAAGCATAAAATATATATTGCGTTTGAAACTCTCTTCTTTGCTGTTCTCTTCTAACAAACGATGGAGAAATGGGATCACAGCCGTATCCGTTAAGCTTTCAACAGTTCGGGTTGCATTCCAAGCTGGGGTCCCCTCATTAGTCCAAATTCTCTCATCTTCCCTATACATTAATTCCTGGCCTGACATTTGATATAACAGTTCAAGCAATTGTTGATTGTTCATGATACAAGCTCCTGGTTCTGTTCGATATATGATGCTTCAATTATACCATTTATGCCTTGTTTACCTATGTCTGCTCCCTTTCCTTCTCTTCAAAAAGATCATCGCTGCTACCGCCAATATAACAACCAGTACACCGCCGATAAACATCTCCATGTCATAGTCTTTGTTTGATATTCGACTCATCTCATCTGCAAGGTTGACTTCATTTCCTGCCTTTCTCCCCTGGCCTAAAAATTCCAAATCCTGCTCTGCTTGTGATATTTCCGCTGTACGGCTGCATAGGCTTGTGTAGAGATCGCTATTCTCAACTCTGTAGCTGTACACAAGATAGGTGCTCCCTGCTTCAAAATTGATGCCGCAAGAATTCTCCTCCCCCTCGTCGTATACAATGATTTGTGATTCATTAACGCCCTTCCATGTCTCTTCAATATCCATCAGATTCGCATCCCTGAATTCTATCGGTCCTCTGACGCCTTCCTGAATACGTTCCTGCTTGGTCTCAAGCACTTTACCTGTATAAACTGCTTCTGCATGCTCATAAGCTTCATTTGGTTCGAGGTTTGCACAACTGCAGGCGAAAGCCTTGTCTGCATAGAAAACTCCATACATATTTATTAATAACACAGCGGCAATTATAGCGATTAAGTATTTTTTCACTCTATCAGCTCCATTTATTGAATAATATCCCATCTTCGTTATATAGACGGTTATCAGATATGAAAGGTTTCGTTCCATTCCTGTTATAATCCGCTCTTTCATTAAAAAAAGAGGAACCGGCATACTGCCAATTCCTCAATTCTATTTGGGTATTTTGCATCATTAGATCTAGCTAATCATTGCAAGCTTCTTATTTAATAACAACATAGTCCAAATTCACAAGCTTCGCATAGGTTATGATCTGATCGGTGGTGAGGTTCAAGGATACAACGGTATGGTGACCGCCGCCGTTCTCAATCCACGCTTTGACGCCATCCTGGAAGTTCGGCTTCACATTCCACAACACACGGGCAACAGGAAGCTTAGGCGCAGGCGTTGTTGGCTCGAACAAAGATACTTCGTTAATGAGCAGCTTGTAATGTGTGCCGAAGTCAGCCATCGATACGACAACCCCTTCTCCTGCCTTGCCATCGAACACAAGACGTGCTGGATCTTCGCGATCGCCGATACCCAGTGGAGAAACGACAACTTTAGGCTTGTTAACCGCCAGTGTTGGATCTACCTCAAGCATGTGGGATTGAAGAATGGATTCCTGACCTGCCGCGAGCTCATAAGTGTAATCTTCCATAAAGCCGGTTGACTCGTTATGGCTCATGACTTTGAGCAGACGATCCAGGGCAGCTGTCTTCCAGTCGCCTTCACCCGCAAAGCCGTAGCCTTGGGCCATCAGGCGCTGTACCGCAAGACCCGGAAGCTGCTTCATGCCATGCAGATCCTCGAAGTTCGAAGTAAAGGCATTGTATCCCCCTTGATCGAGGAAACGCTTAAGGGCAATCTCATAGCTGGCTTGGACTTTGACACTGGCTTCCCAATCTTCCTTGCTGTAAGTACCATAGTCAAATTCGTACAGCTCCGCATATTCACTAAACAAATCATTGATTTCTTCTTCAGTTACCTCATTGACCACTTGAACAAGGTCGCCGATGCCAAAGTAGTCCACTGTCCATCCAAATTGGATTTGAGCCTCTACCTTATCCCCTTCCGTAACACCAACGTTACGCATGTTATCGCCAAAGCGGGCTACTCTGATGTTGAAGCTCTCGTTATAAGCAACAGCGACGTCCATCCAATCTGCAATTTGCTGCTGCACTTCCGGACGCTCCCAGTAGCCAACTACGATTTTATTTTGTTTGTTCAGCCGTGCATTGATAAATCCATACTCGCGGTCACCATGCGCTGCCTGGTTCAAGTTCATGAAGTCCATGTCAATAGTTGCCCAAGGGATGCTCTCGTTATATTGTGTAGCCAGGTGAAGCAAAGGCTTTTGCAGCAGCTTCGTTCCACGAATCCACATTTTTGCAGGTGAGAACGTATGCATCCAGGTAATTACGCCGGCAACCTCGTCACGATAGTTGACTTCCTTAATAATGCTTGTAATTTTGTCTGCACTGACTGCGAGATCCTGCAGTACAAGTGGATAAGGCAATACGCCGCTGTTATTCAGCGCATCTGTCATTTCCTGTGCATGTGCCTTCACTTCGGATAGAGCTTCTTCTCCATACAAGTGCTGTGAACCTACGACAAACCAAAATTGTTTTGCTGCTGCTGACATATGTTCATCCTCTTTTCTATAAGTTGTATTTTATAATATCGGGCTCTGCCCCCTGCTTTACTTCTGTCCGTAATAAGCGTCTTTACCGTGCTTGCGCAAATAGTGCTTGTCAAGAATACGCTGTGGCAGCTCTGGAGCGAAGCGGTTTAATTCTCTCGCAAATAGATTCATCTTCGATACTTCCTCCAGCACGACACTGTTCATCACCGCGGACTTGGCATCCTTGCCCCAAGTAAAAGGTCCATGTCCCTGGAGCAATACACCCGGGATTGACATGATATCAATACCACGCTGCTCGAAGGTTTCGATAATGACACGACCTGTCTCCGCCTCGTAACCACGATCCACTTCCTCCTGGGTCAAGAAACGTGCACATGGAATGGATCCGTAGAATGTATCCGCATGCGTTGTTCCCATCACAGGTACATCAAGTCCAGCCTGAGCCCAGACCGTTGCCCACATGGAATGCGTGTGTACGATACCGCCGATCTCTGCATAGTGCTTGTATAGCACGGCATGTGTCGGTGTATCAGAAGAAGGTCTCAGTTCTCCCTCAACCACATTGCCATCCAGATCCACAACGACCATATCGCTGGCCTTCATCGTCTCATAGCTGACACCGCTCGGTTTGATGACGAATAATCCGCTCTCCCGATCGATTGCACTAACATTACCCCATGTATATTTAATAAGTCCTTGTTTCGGCAAATCGAGATTTGCCTGGAACACTTCTTCTTTCAGTTGTTCTAACACCTTGGTCCCTCCTATTTCACACTAAATTGTCCACAGCGGCCTGCTCAATGACAAGCCCCTTCTTGTATCGCTCGATAAAGACCTCAAAGCCCTTCACATCCGCTTCATCCGGATGAATCTCTTCTTCTTCCACATCGCTGAATACTTTCTTATCAAGGAAATCTTCCAGGCTCTCTTCGCCGTTCTTGTTCAGGAGGTATGAAGCGAGAACTGCCATCCCCCAAGCTCCGCCTTCTCCGGCCGTCGATGTAACCGATACAGGCACGTTAAGTGCGGCTGCCATCATTTTCTGGCCGACGACCGGCGTCTTGAACAGTCCGCCATGAGCCAGGATGCTGTCAATCGCGACATTCTCTTCCTTCGTCAAGATGTCCATCCCGATTTTTAGAGCGCCAAATGCAGTAAACAGGTGAACTCTCATGAAGTTGGCGAGATTAAATTTGCTCTCCGGGGAACGGACGAACAGCGGGCGTCCCTCTTCAAGACCTGTAATATTTTCACCGGAATAATAGCCGTAGCTCAGCAATCCGCCGCCGTCAGGATCCGCCTCCAGTGCTTTGTTCAGCAGTACGCTGTACAGCTTCTCTGTATCCACCTTTTGCCCGGCTGCTTCAGAGAACTCACGGAACAATCCGAGCCATGCGTTGAGGTCACTTGAGCAGTTGTTCGCATGTACCATACCCACTGGACTGCCGTTTGGCGTCGTAACCATATCGATCTCCGGGTAAACCTTGGACAGATCCTTCTCCAGGACGATCATGGCAAAAACAGATGTGCCCACCGAGACATTCCCCGTGCGCTTTCTTACACTGTTCGTCGCGACCATCCCTGTTCCCGCGTCGCCTTCCGGCGGGCACAGAGCTATGCCTGGCTGTAAATCTAGTGATGGGTCCAATATCTTGGCACCCGCTTCGGACAGCACGCCTGCTGCTTCGCCTGCAGAATACACCTTAGGCAGCAGGTCGCTCACTTTCCACGGATAGCCTTTATCTGCAACCAGCTCATTAAACTGCTGGATCATGGATTCGTTATAATTTTGCGTAGATTCATCGATGGGGAACATGCCTGACGCATCACCGATGCCAAGCGCCTTGTTTCCCGTGAGCAGCCAGTGTATATATCCGGCCAATGTCGTTACGAATCGAATCTGAGGTACATGCTCTTCCTCATTTAATATCGCTTGATAGAGGTGAGCAATGCTCCAGCGTTCAGGAATGTTGAACTGGAATTGTTCCGTCAATGCTCTCGCCGCCGTACCTGTTGTTGCATTGCGCCAGGTCCGGAACGGGACTAGCAGTTTATCTGAATCGTCAAAAGCCATATATCCGTGCATCATCGCAGAGAATCCGATCGAACCGACCGTTTGGAGAGTGATTCCGTAATTCCGTTCAACCTCCTGCTTCATCTCGCGGTAAGCCTCTTGCAGACCTGTAATAATGTCATCCAGGCTGTACGTCCAAAAACCATCCTTCAGCTGATTCTCCCACTCGTAGCTTCCAGAAGCGATCGTTTGAAACCGCCCATCAATAAGAACGGCTTTGATCCGTGTGGATCCAAACTCAATACCAAGCGACGTTTCTCCCTTAGCAATCGCTTGTTCGATGCTTACTTGACTCGACATTACCTTGGTCACCTCTCTGGCAGCGCTTCATTAATAAAATCATTGTAAGAAGGCGCTTTCTAAATTGACAGGTATAGTATATTTTTTGTACGTACATTTGTCAATATTATTAGTTATATATACATACAAATATGGACATAATATATTTTTGTGCCTTATTTCTTAAATCTTCATATTAATTCTGCATAGCAGCCATCTGGTATGAGTTTACAATTATACATATAACATTCCTGTATTTCATAAAAACAACATAAAATCATCTGAAATAGACCCGTCTCTTTATTTATTTCACAATCATGCTATAATTTGTACATACAAATTTACCAAATGAACGAATAACATAGCGAACAAGTATGGAAGAAGGAGTTACATGAAACCAAAGTATCAAGTCATTATTGATGATATAAAGAGTAAAATACTATCCGGAGACTATGGTGCAGGAGAACAAATTCCTACGGAATCTTCCCTGCAATCGATGTATGAGGTCAGCAGACAAACGGTTCGAAAGGCGATCCTGGAGCTATCCAACGAGGGTTTTTTGCGGAGTGAAAAAGGATCCGGAACCTATGTCAGCAACCAGTATCGGATGAGAACAGGCGGGGGCTCTACGAAAAAGACGATCGGTGTCATCACAACCTATATCTCCGACTACATCTTCCCCTCTATCATTCGCGGGATTGAGAGCAGACTGAATGAGGACAATTATTCACTCCTGCTGGCCAGCACCAACAATGATGTGGCACAGGAGAAAAAAGCGCTGGAGATGATGCTCTCCTACGGTGTGGACGGACTGATCATTGAGCCTACCAAGAGCAATCTGTACAATCCGAATATTGCATATTACCTGTCATTTAAGGAACAGGACATCCCCTTTATTATGATTAATGCCTATTACGAAGAGATTGATGTCCCTTTTCTGTGCCTTGACGACGTGCAGTCCAGCTATCTGGCGACCAAAGAATTAATATCGAATGGACACACTCAGATCGGACTCATCTCCAAAATGGATGATTTGCAAGGAAAGTATCGGATGAAGGGCTATATCAAAGCACTTGGAGAAGCCAAATTACGCTTTCATCCAGAGCTCGTTTTTTCCTTTGATACGGAGACGAAGCAGACGCTATCGAGCAACCTGAAGGAATACCTGGATGTAAATAGAGAAGTGCTTACCGCTATCGTCTGCTATAACGACGAGGTCGGACTTGAAGTGGTTCATGCGTGCAGACAGCTGGGGATCTCTATTCCGGAGGAGTTATCCATCATCGGTCAGGACAACTCCTATATCGCCAAGAATGCGAACATCCAGTTAACGACGCTGACTCACCCTCAGGAAACGATGGGACGCGATGCTGCCGACTGGATCATTAGGAAATTACAAGGCAAAAGAGACTTGCCGGACAGCACGTACTATCAGCCCGAGCTTGTTTACGGTGAGACCGTTCAGAAGAGATAAATGGGGTATAACTGGAATTAATACAGTTGGAATAAAAATTCCTAACATGTAAAACTGTCTCAAATGACAAAATTCATTATTAAACCTATTTCAGCGCGCATTATCTTATGTAGTTGAATTTCGTGCACGAGGAAATTCGCTCAGCAAATAGTTCATTTGATTTTGGCTAGTTCAGACAATAAGAATTTTGATGAATTAAAAAGTGAACTTTACCTATTTACAGAAGAGGATCTTAGAAACTTACCTAGATATCATTCTCTAAATTATGTAAAAAGCAAAGATGTTTACGCTCGTTACATAACCAAGCTTCCTAGTTTTGTATCCAAAAGAACACTGCAAAACAAAAGACCATCAAATAAATGATGGTCTACTTTTTATTCAGTCGTTGCATATAAAAGGATCAAATAAAGTAAGATTAATTTGTCTTCCCAGTTGATAAAGATTTTATCTTCAAGCAACAACAATGCTTCCTTAATACACTTGCCGTCTTTACCAGTCTTAATGCAATATACCCAAACATTCGTTCTGTTTAAAAGAATTTTATTGATTACTAGCTATCTAGGATCTCGCTGATAGTATTTCATTTTATTTTAAATTAACTATATATCTATTCCAGACAAGAGATCTGGATACTTTTCGCGTCCCTTATTAATTATAAATCGATTAAGCTCCGTAATTTCATCTCCAATAGGAGAGTAATACTTGTTGTCAATTTTCACTGTGTTATTTAACTCAATTTTATTATCATTTTCAATGATTTTCAATCTATATAGGTAACCTACATTGCTTTCTTTTACAGGATTGAGTTTAATAGAGCGTAAGAAATTAGCTATTCTTTCAATATCTTTTGGATCCTCTATCTTAATTTCGTTTCCATCACTATATATTATTTCAATCCTATTGACCTTGTCCAAGTTAGAATCGATTTCATTAGTCAGTAACAACTCGCCCGCCCCATCAGTTGTTCTCCCATTGCAGCCAATTAATGACATGATAAGTAAAATAGAGACCACAGAATATCCAAAAACTTTAATCATTAAAACCCTCCCTTTGCACGAATTCTAGTCCTCTATATTTAAAAGAGGACTAGAATAGCCGTATTGTAATATATCCTTAAGTTACTGAGGCACAGCTCTTACAGTTTCATTCCAAGAAATTAAAGCTTACGATCTCCCAAATATGTCCATCGAGATCTTTAAAGTGTCCTGAATAGCCCCAATCGTATTCCTTCGGCTGAAGAGGCAGCAGTTCTCCACCAAATTCCACTGCGCTTTGTAGTATGAAATCGACTTCTTCCTTGTTCTCCGCCGTGTGACTCAATATGACTTTGGAGCCAAGATCTAATGAGCTGGAAGTATTAAGCTCCTCCAGTTCGGAACGAAGGAATAAGACTAAGGAGATCCCATCTTCCATATCAAATATAATGTGGTCGGCACCTTCCTCCAGACCCTCAGTCGGCAAGCCCAATCCCTCTTTATAAAAAGCAATCGACCGTTCCAGATCGTTTACCGCCAAGGTGATAATATTTATTTTCGGCTTCATATCGTATCCTCCTACAGCATGGTGAAATTTATTATAACAAAGTAGAAGAAAGTGTGTGCAGTAGCACTAATCCATATACTTAACAATAATGCGTGTTAGAGCTCCAATACGGTAACCTGTTCCCCTTCCACGACCTCACCGTTATCGCGGAAGCCTGCTCTTTCGTACAGTTTTTTCGCTGCCGTGTTCTCCGCCTTATAAGAGATCCAGCAATACCGTGCTGGTCCTGCCGGGCAGGTACGGATAAACTCAAGGATTTGTCTCATCGCTTCTCGGCCATACCCTTGGTTCTGGTAACGCGTGTCCATCATCAATCTCAGGATACAGTAGCTGTCTTCTGCAATACTCGGGAGCTCGTACCCCGTCATCTGATAAGTGATCAATACAAAACCAACCGGCAGATCATCCGCGTAAATGGCAAAAGGAAATGGATGCCCTCCATTCGTAGCCAGCACATAACACGAAGCCACACTAGACAGGTTGGAGGCTACATAGCGGCGCTGATCCTCTGTTACCTCCAGATTGAAGATTTCACGTCGGTTTTCAAGTGTAATTTTTCTGAGCGTAATCATGTAAGAACTCTTCCTTCCAATCGGTAAATTTGCTGCGCCGCGGTCGCATGAATAATATACATAATATTCAAAAAAAGTAATAGACTTATATTTAATTTTTCAGTATCCTATTATGTATCCATGTCTTTTTTAGAGCAGAAAAAAGCAGCCAGATGCAATTGAACTGAAGTTCATTGCATCGGCTGCTTATTTTTTCATGTAACCTATCGTTACCGATTATTCGTTTGTTGTTGCCCCTGTATCTTCAGTGGAATCAGTGGACTCCGTAGCCGCATCAGTACTTTCCTCTGCTGGCGTAAGTGTATTTGAAATCTCGGCATTGGAACGCAGATCCGTCATCCAAGTGGAGCTGAGCTCACCGATTTGTTGATCCACCAATATTGTGCGAATCTCTTCTTTTTTGTCCTCCAGTGTTGGATTCGTTGCTTCTTTATGATCTGTTTTCATGATGATGTGGTAACCATAATCCGACTTCACTGGATCGCTAATTTCATTTATTTCCATGGAAAAAGCTGCTTTCGAGAATGGCTCTACCATATCTGCTTCACCAAAGAATCCGAGATCGCCGCCATTCGCTGCGGAAGCCGTATCTGTGGATTTCTCCTTTGCCAGTGTTGCAAAGTCTGCTCCACCATCCAGCTCTTTCTTGATCGCATCTGCTTCTTCTTTAGTTTCAACGAGAATATGAGAAGCTTTCACTTGCTCTGGTGTAGCGAAGGACGCCTTGTTCTCCTCATAGTAAGTGCTGATCTGCTCATCTGTTACTTCGGTTTGCGGCTCTAGAATTTTACGCATTTTCACTTGAAGATCCATATTTTTCTTAAGAGCGTCAAGTGTCATTCCAGATTGAGCAAGTGCCGAGTTAAATGCTTCTTCACCGCCATATTGCGTCTTCAACGTTTCAAGCTCGGCATTTACGTCCTCTTCTGTAACCGTCACGTTAGCATCAGTCGCTGCCTGATCGACAAGCTCCATCGTAATCATGTTCTCCAACGTCGCTTGTCCGCCAAGTGTCACAAGCTCGTTATACAGCTCGTCCTTGGAAATGTCTGTACCATTCACAGATGCAACAGCTTCCTTACCGCCTCCAAACGGAGGATATATAAGCACAATAATCAGTGCAGCTGCAAGAACTCCCGATATCACCATCCAGACTACACTATTCTTTCCTTTGGCTGCTGGCTGCTCTTCGTTCTCTGCCTGATCCTTCTGCATCTCTGGGTCTGTAGCTGCTTCCGGCTGTGTTTCCACCTCTGTTACCGGCTGTACCTCAGATTGCAATTCCAGCTGTGATTCCGATTCCGTCGCAGGCTCACTTCCTTGCTGTATTTCTTTCTCTTCTTGCAAAGAATTCTGCTTCTCTTCCTCATTGTCGAAACGCGATGGTTTGTTGTTATCCATTAAACTAAAACTCCCTTCGTGTCTTTCCATATCATGACCTTTTATTAAATATAAAGGATTTCAAAAATAAAACATTAAAATAACATAAAAAATCTATAGATTCGAATCAGATACCATAATATGCACTTCTTTTATGTCAAAATTTCCTTTAACCTCAATCTATTCTTCTCATTTAAAGCATAGCCGACTAATTCTTCGTTATAACCCTCCGTTTGAAAAATACTAATAATTTTGTAGATTCTATCCTCTAGATTCCGGTTCATATTGGTCTCAAGCTGGATCTCCAATGGAATGACGGGCAGCATCATATCCTTATAAGGGACTGAAACGATGTGTTCCCATACATGCGGTCCATTTTCCCAGAAGCCCGAGCCAGGGATGTATTCAATATGTTCTGGTGGCTGAATGCATGCAGCTTCAAACTCAATTCCATGCACGACAAGGCGGGCAAAGGTCCAATGGTTTTTAGAAAAATCGGTAAACGTCCTAGTAGGAGTAGAAGCCGATGAGTACCAGTCCTCCATTGATGTGTTTAATTCATCTAAGCTCTCATCCTTAGTAAGAAACTCTTCAAAAATCTTTCCAATTTTATGGACATCTTCTGGCTTGGATACAAGAATATCAATATCTCCTGGCATGATTTCACATCCTTGGATAAAAGAGCTGAGAGAACCTGCAAAAACATATCGGACACCTTCCGCATTTAAGGCTCTAGCGATCAATTCAATAACGTTCATAAGCTGTGCTGGCGTAGTCACCGAATATACACCTTTCCTTTCTTGAGTTAAGAATCAAGAGCATTCTAGAAAACTTGGTACAAGCTTATACATTTTATACAAAAACATATCAGAGGGTACAGTCAACTTGTAGATCCATATATCATTATAAAGAAATTTTGCACCGACGGAAAAGCAAATCTCGATAGTTATACTCACTAGCGCCTGTACTCTATCAATGCTCTCTTGTTAGAAAAACCGATATATACCTTCCTGAAAATAGCTATACTCTTCCTCCGTTATCCTTAACCTGCCATAGGACTCCAAAAAGACTTCCTTATCCCTCGCTTGATCAAATACTCCCTGCTTCGGACGAATCGCCAGTGCCATATCAAATCGTGGATCACCATAGCCTGCTCTGGGCCAATCGATAATGCCGCATACCTTATTGTCTTTAATTAATACATTATTCGTATGGAAGTCACCATGAATCAGCGTATTCTTTATCGGTAGTGGTCTATTCCTATCTAGTCGCTTGAGCAGTTCTTCTGTTCCATCTATATTATAATTAGCTAGATTGTATCTGGCTTTCATAAGCATCGAATCGATCCAGGGCGGATCATTCTTATGTAATGGTCCAGGACATGGACATTCATGAATTCTCCTTAGGCATGCACCATATTGAGACACCACTTCTTCTCGATCCCTGTGGTTAGGTTGATCGCTCAAGAAATGTCTCAAGCTTATTCCATCTATGTAATCCATGAGCAGCCATCTTGAATCGCCTTCCACATGGAAAGCATACGTGCTTGGAACAAGCAGACCCGTAGTCGAAAGATATTGCAGCGCTGCATATTCATCTGATAACCATTCGTTAAATAAGTCATGCTCTGTCTTCTTAATCACGAACTGGTGATCACGCGTTTCGATCTTCACGACAAGTGAAGTATGACCCTGCTTTGGATATGAGATGCTGCGAATCTCACCGATTAGATCTACAAGCTGAGCAGGAATATCCTCTATATTCATGGGTTATCTCCTTTTGCTTATTTTACATGGCTTCGGACTTGTTCAGCTAATTATACAATATTATAATTTGATATGTATCTAATTTAATGCCGAAATATAATACTGTAAAGCTCTTTCTAGAATAAAATGTCTCTAGTCACGGCCTCTCCTATACGCCTTTTCCATGAAGCGTTTCTTCCACTACCTACTCAAGATTTTTATGGCCTACGTATTCTCATGGCTAATCGAGAAACCGTTACTAAGCGCCTCAACAGTGCCGTCAACCAGATTCATCGCTGGGTCGATATTGTCTTTCCTGAGTTGCGGCAGGTCTTTAAGATCCTTACCTGCACCAGTGCATTTGCCACACTGAGACTCTTTCCGTTACCGAGTGAGATCGGTCAGTTAACTACGGATCAAGTTATTTCTGGCTGGAAGCAATATGTGAAGCGTCATGCTGGAGTGAAGCGCGCTGAGCTGCTGATTTCACTTGCAAAATCCAGTGTGGGTACGACTCAAGCTCTCCGTTCTTACAAGCTTCATCTGAGTCAGCTGCTCGAAGAATATGACTTAGCTCAGCGTCAACTTGAGCAGATCGAGCATGAGCTCCATACTATTCTCAAATCTATTCCTTATGCACAGAAGCTGCTTGAAATCCGAGGCATTCATGTAACAAATCTAGCAGGTATTCTTGGTGAGGCTGGAGATCTAAGTGGTTATCCACATGGTAATGCGCTGTTACGTCACGCCGGCTTGAATCTAGCCGAGGCTAGTTCCGGGAAATGGCGAGGAAAGATGGTGTTGAGTAAACGAGGCCTACCTCGCTTACGTCATTTTCTGTATCTCATGACGATGAGCATGGTGATGACGAACCCGGAAATTCGGGCTTTACACCACTTCAACGTCGAGGAAAAGAAGTTAAAGAAGATGAAATCCATTATGAAATTATGCGGTAAAGTGGCGCGTATGCTTGTTGGTCTGACCAAAAACAATGAAGCTTACGATTTGACCAAAGTTTTCCCACAGGCAGCATAAAATTATACGATCCTCACCAGCTCATGCATTCGTAGGATTTCAAGAAGCACGGAGTATCGGGAGACATTACGCAAAAGGGCTCGGACCTGTTCCGTTAGAAAGACCGACCTCCACCCCTTAGATAGATGTGACGAAGGAATGATAAGGCTTTGACCCGTTGAGACATGGGAGCGAGAATCGCTAAGGCGAAGTGGAGACGTGCAGTATATGGAACAATTTAGGTGATATATGTCTCACCTTTATTTGCGCATGCCCTTTTCTATTCACCCCAGCCAAAAGCTGCTCCATAACTTTTTCTCGCACACTTACTAGAGGTTGAAATCCTGCGAATTCATGAGTCTGAGTGAGGAAACTAAATCATTTCGAGGGAGCGTAATGGTGAGCTACTAACAAACTGCTTCGTCACTCTCCAGTGGGTGCTTAGGAGATATAGATTAACTCGTTTAATTCCCATATGTTGCTTCTATATCGATCCACCCGGACTCATACAGAATTTCAGTATGACCTGTGACCCTGTTTATTTTCACGAGGAGATCACTACCATTATTGTCGGATATGTGCCCATAATAATAAAGAGTAGGATACACAGTAATGCTGAACACAATTATTATGAGAATAAGCATGATGAATGTACTTAAATACTTCTTACTCATGGTTCGCCTCCCCGATCTATCAGCCTCAAATTTCCTGCTTAATTCCCGCCCTATACTTTTAATACTTACTTCTCTGAATTGCTACCGGTCTCTTGTTTTAAACTATCGTTTCCCGTTTGCTCAATTCTGATATACTATTTTACCTTCTTTATCATAGCCCGTTGCTTTTATTCCTGGCACTGTTCCGTAATAATATGTCGAAACCACATACCAAATTCTAAAACCAAGTCTCGAATCAAAAAACAGAGCATTTTCATTTAGATTCCCTATTCTGAAAGATCGCTTCATAGAACTTATTTAAGGTAAGCCTCCTAAAGTTTAACCAGTTAAATTCAATTATTTGAAATTGAGTAAAAGCTAAATTTATAGTATGATTTTACTTGTTAAAATTGGAGGCGGTTACTATGGCAATGAACAAAAAAGGGTTTGAAAGCAAAAAAGCAAGGGAAGGAACACCTACTAACCCATAAACTGTGGCTTCTTCTCTAATCCATTGAGAGAGGTTTCTTATCGATGCAAAACAATACAATTAAATTCTTTGACTTTCATGTATGGGCAACAAACAAGATGTTTACTCACTTAGAATCATTACCAGACAATATATTTATTGAAGAAACACCAAGTTCATTTCCAACTATTAAAGATACATTAATTCATATTTATGTAGTTGAAAAAGGCTGGTTATCTACATTAAAGCTAGAAGAGCTAACCGATATCGACGAAATGACCAAAAACGTGCAATCATTAACAAAACTTGCAGAATCTAAAGATATTCAAGGTTTAAAAAAGTTATTTGATGATTTACATGAGGACTATAGAAAATTCTTTAAAAGCATTGAAGATTTTAACCAAGTAATCCCGGTTTTTTTTGGTCAATCACATATGGCATATGGAGATATAATTACTCATGTAGTGAATCATGGAACAAATCATAGAGGCAGCATAACAACTATGTTGAGACAATTAGGTCACGCTAGTTGTAATACTGATTACGGTGCATATATATACGAATTACAACATTAATGTTGCAAAGAAGCCTGTTGAATGTAACAGGCTTCTTTTGTTAGTCTTAACAAAAAAATCATCCACTGTAAAGACGTGTTGAATTACTAGACCCAGGATACAAAAGCTAATGATAATGAATAAAATATTGGCATACATTTCGAGGTTATCCTGCAAAATTGTATAAAGTAAAAATGAATCTGCTGCACCGTGAACAAGACCCGTAATAATTCCACGAACTCCTAAACCGAAAAAACAACAGCAAGGATTAATTGAAATGTTTTCAAGAGATCAACTCCATAATTTTATACTTTTTTTACCTAGGAATGAGTCTGACGTGTTGTGGATTCAAATAATTGGATCAGCTCTTTAGAATATTCAGTGATATCAAAATCAGGGTTCGTTACGAGCTGCTGACTTGCGAGATCAATTGCACTTCTAATCGTCATAGCTAACACTCTAGTGCCTGCAGACGTAAAAGTCCGGAAACTTCCGTCCTCTTGGCCCCATTGTAGAATTTCAATAAGTGGCTCATATATCGCATTATCTCCTGGTTTATGATAAAACAGCTTCCCTTCTTCATCTCTAACATTCATCACAATTTCAGCGACAGCAGCCACCTGTTCCTTATGCGCATGAATAAATTCTAGATTTGTTTCGATATAGCACTTCAGCATAGAAGACGGAGTGGATTCATTTTCGATTTTTGACAAAAACGAGGCTCCCTTCATGTATAAATCCACTACAATATTTTGCATTAGTTCATCCTTGCTGGAAAAATGATACGTAACGACCCCCTTACTAATCCCAGCCCGTTTAGCAATTTGTCCGATCGAAGCCTGTGCATACCCTAGATCCCATATCGTCTCAATAGCGATATCCATAATTTGCGCTCTTCGCGCTTTTTCAATAAACGTCTTTTCATTAGATTTAGTACTCATGATCAAATATTAGCACGATCGTACTAATTGATCAATAGCTATTTGCTTCAGCCCTGTTACAGCTGTTTTCAATTGGCAGGTACGTATTTTGAAAGAGTCGTAATCAATCCACTTGTCCAATTCAACATTTCGTCCGTAAACTGTTCAAACTGATCTTCGCTGAAGCTGCCGGATTTAAACTGTTCTGAAATCTGAAGGATACGACGATCCTGATCGACAAGCACGTCATACATCTCTGTTCTCTGCTTAATGTAACTCCCTGTTTCATAATAATGCTTTGCCTGTAGTGTAAAAACAGCTGCTTTGTAAAGCCCGGCAAGTGCCTGCATATCTGCGCTATGCAAATAATTGTGGCTGCACATATGATAGAGATTGCAGGCACCGTTTAAAACCGCATGCCGGATATCAGTATGCTCAATTGGAGGAATCATTTTATCCAAGTTGCCGTGATAAGAGATCGTATCGTGATAGAACTGAAACAAATCGTATTTTGCCCATCCAGAAATTTCATTTACACCGGATACGAAGCCGCAAATTTTCTCGCGATTAGACAAACTCTGGATAGCTGAATTGTACTGTTTCAAATCCTCCAGATTTACCCTATCCAAAATCAGAACCACGTCTATATCGCTGTTCTCATTGGCTTCTCCTCGTCCATAGCTGCCTTGCAGACCAATAAATATTACTCTATCACGAAACTCTCTCCTAACCGTATTCGAATATAACTCCATCCAGTTTTCAATATGAATCATCGTTATTATATCCCCTTTCAAGTTGTTTACTGTGTAAAACCATTCGCTGCGTCGGATAACCGAATTCGGTCAACAATTCAGCTTCTGCAAATCCTAGGTCTTTCAATGCTTTCCGATAACCGGTATCTGCTTTATCTCCTTCTCGAAATGTAGTTATGCTAATACTATTGATCTTTAACCATTCACTAATAACCACTTCCATAAATAATTTGGCAATCCCCTGCTTCCGGTATAAAGGATGAACTCCCAAGAAATCGATGCTTTCCCTCGCGTAAGAAATCAACATATTTCCAATAACAGTATCGCCCTCTGTCATGATAAAGGCTCGTCCTTCTGCAATGCACTTACGCAACACCTTCATATGCTCTTCCTCATAAAGGTAAGGGTAACCATCAATAACAAGGCGGACCAAGCTCATCCAAGCATCAACATCTTTCTCAGATGCAAATCTAATTTTCTTTCCGCATTCTGCTTCTTTTTTGCTTTCTTCCCGAAAATATTCATCATCGAACCTGAATCTTAACTGTAGCGCATAATATTGTTCGTCTTCTCTAAATTGAAGCGGCGTTTTCTTATACATCGCTTTAAAAATAGTAGTGAAAGCCTGCTGACTATCGTAGCCCGCTAGTATTGCAATATCCAGAATGGGTTTATTCGAAAAGGCAAGTAACTTTGCCGCTTCCGTTAATTGTCGTCGCTGCACATATTCATGGATAGTCATACCAACCCTCTTTGAAAATATCCGATGCAAATAGTATTTCGAATAATGCAAGGCGTTTGCAATTACATCCAAATTCAATTTTTCAGTCAAGTGATCTTCTATATAATTAATCGTAGTTATAATAAGATTCGATGTGTTCAAAGCCTCACTCTCCCTCCTAAAATAGTAGCAAGCATCCGTTCCGCAGTTTTAATTATTCTTGCGCTATGTTCACCAAAAAGAGCTGTTAAATCTAGTTAGCATCTATCAGGAGGTTTTAGTCTAGTATATTAATTAGTATTTCCCGTTAGAGTGACGTTATAACGTCATTTCACATGCTCATTCCGTAAGTAAATGCAATATTCTTTATTTGTACTAAGCGATTGGTTATTACGGATCCCACAATAGATGATCTTTACTTCTCTTTGTATAAGAGAACCATATGTACAGCTGTATGCCTTTCCTACTACATTAAAAAAAGGGAACAGCTGCCGCGGCAGTCTGCTCCCAGATCATCTTTTCTTTGTTACATGTATATATAAAAAGGGTAACCGAACTTCACACCCTAATTCGTTTTGGGGACTTCACTAACTTGGATCTATTTATATTAATAACCTTGTTTGATTGAACTAACGTTTTCCGTTAGACGTTAAACAAAAGGCTCGGACCGTTGAGACATAGGAGTGAGAATCACTAAAGCGAAGTGGAGACGTGCAAATATGGAATAATATAGGTGATTATCTATTCACAGCAGTTGCTAATCGATAACTGTTCCATGCTGTTGCGGAGTTACGTTCTCCTTTAGTGAAATCTCAAAGCGTTACAATCATTCAGAAGGATGATGTGGGTTTAACCGTAGACCACTGAATAAGCGAAACTTCTGATTCATCAGCTGTAACTGCTCCAACGCAAATATTCGTCTGATCAGGATTCGCAAGATAATGCTGAATAGTAAACCTGATGGCTTTTGAGATGTTCAAATTCAATAGTTCACTCTTATGAATCCAATACAATTCTCCCTCATCCGAAGGAATAAAGTGTGTCTCGCTAAAATAAACATATTGTTGCCTGAGTTCACCATGACTCTCTTCTATTAAAATGTATTTCAGGGTGAAATTCTCTATTTCATTCTCTTTATATCCTGTTTCCTCTTCAATCTCCCTATAGCTTGCCTTCATCGGAAAGTTTAGCTCCTCCTGCTCAAGATGCCCTCCGATACCACCCCAAAATTCAAAGTTTAGATCTGACTCATTCTCAATAAATTTGTTGCATGACTAATGTTTGGAACAATACTTTTTACCAGAATCAACTCAATTCCTCTATAAAAATGATCGTGCAAATCTGTAATGCATTCATATTTCACCTTATTGTGGATTTGAAGACCTTTCTCAAAAAGAATCGTCCATTCATTATCAGCAAAGTTTATAAACCCATTATGTATTTCGATGTGATCCTTGATCATATTTTCGCTTTCTAGTGATATACCTATCCAGTCGTTATCTTCATCGAACAATAAGTAGCACTCTTTATATGACTCTCCTCCATTATTAAGCATGTATCCTTCTTGCTCATAGAAATAGATATAAACGAGTAACAGTTCATCCGCTTCTTGCATTCTAATTTTCAAGAGATATTCCTCCTAGTGATTACAGCATTAGCAAAACGACAAGAGAAGAAAGAAAGCTTAGTACTGCGATGAAAATATGAAGCCCTATCAATATCGTTTTTTTCAGAAGATTACTTTGCTTTTTTTGAATAAAGTAGGAGTATACGAACACAGCGATCACAAGGGGCAAATATTGATGAAGATCAGGTCCAGCTTGACTCGGTAATGCTTGGTTAATATATTCACGTGTAGTCTCATCATTTATCATAAATCCGTATATAACTCCGATGATCACTGGGATCAATAATTGAAATGTAAACTGAATTAGATCTTTCTTCAAAAAGGAAGGAACAAGTCTTAGGTATTTGTCATTGACCATATTATATTGGCCTCCTTATTCATAGTTAAAAGTTTCCTCTTATAGAAGTTCACTTGTTAACATGGATATGCTGACGTTCTTTCCACTCGAACTCATTCCCCAAATGAAATGTGGATAGATCGATCACGAGATCGAGTTCTTTTTTTGGAGCATCCGAAAACCTCTTCTGTCCGTGCGCCCAGCAGCAATACAGCTCTACGTCCTCACCAATTTCCATATTGGAGCTTAAATATTTGAAAAGCTCTACCACGCACTTTTTGTTTACATGATATAACATGGGGGGAGCATGTTTAATTTCGTCATTGATCTCAAAGGAACCTTCTTCTGGATACACTTGATAAACAAATGGATGTCGGAAAGGATGCGATGATTCTTCTCTGGTTATGGGACCCGTTATATATAATCCTGCTGCATCCTCTTCAGTATCATAGATATCCATAAGTTTATCTCCTCTTGGGTATTTCTCCAGCAGTAATTGCATACCGCGTTGCTCCTTAGCGGCAGGGTTTCACATTCGTTATGTAATCATGAATCGTCATCACTGTTTTTTCTGTCCGAACGAGCCTATAGGAAGCTCATGGCTTGCTGCAACATAATAGAATAGGGTCACCGTGTCAATCTCATCTCCTATCTGAAACTTTAGTTTGAAATATCAAATTTATGCCTTAGGATTCTCCATCTGCAAATGACCAATGAGCAGGGTGTTTTAAATAACGAGGTAATTGGGTATGTTGATTACCTTTGGCTGAATTGACCTGTGCTTGAGCAAGAAAAATACATCCCGTAAGATCCGCTCCTGATAAGTCAGGGTGAAAAATATATCGATGATTGAACAACACTGGATCGCACCTATACATCCGAATCCTAGATAAATACGTCACCGTAATGGTTTATATCTTGTCCAATCTGGTACAATAGCGACTAAGAGGTGAAACCATGCTAGATTCGATTGATAACCACATCTTACAGCGCCTAGCTCAGAACAGCAGGATCTCTTATACCGATTTGGCCAAGGAGGTTGGACTGTCAGGGGTTGCGGTGAAGGAACGGATTGACAAGCTTGTTAACCAAGGCATTATTGAACAGTTCTCCATCGTCGTAAACGCTGAAAAATTGGGCAAGAAAATATCTGCCTATCTGGAGCTAGAAGTGGAACCTGCCCATTTGAATACGATTGTCGAAGAACTGAAAGCAAATGAACAAGTTGCTGTATTATATGAAATGACAGGCGCCTGTCTGCTTCATGTTCATATATTGGTCGAGGATATGGATCAGATGGAACAGTTTATGCATGAATCTATTTATGCACTGACAGGGATTCTACGAGTAGAGAACCAAATACTGCTGAAGCGCCACAAAAATCAGGACGGCTTAAATATATAAGATATCGTCCAATGGACAAAAGAGAGAACCTAGAGACCTAGCAAGGTCCTGCGATTCTCTCTTTTCTGCTAGCAGGCTATGATTTAATGATTGGTCTTGGATAACTTCGACTTGTAGAACTCGGCAAAATACTCGCTAACCACCGCTGTATGGCTATCTGACAGCTCTACCTTCGCCGTTAATTTAAGCTTCTTGCCATTGTACGTTCCGGTTGACTCCCCCACTCTCATGGATAGCGTGTTGCCATTATAGCGGATCGTGATCGTTTCCGCCCTTGGCTCCCAACCTACCTTGGCGCCAAAGCTCTCGAAGCTGTTTCTTAGCCCCACTGTCTTTTGCTCCGCATCACCGAACTGTCCTTTGTTAATGACTGCGTGCACGCCCCAGTTGCCGTCAACCACTTGAGTTATTCCAAAATCGGAGGAAATGGACATGAGGGAATAGGCTTCATCCTCGCTTAAGTTCATCCCCTTCATTAAGAAGGATTTTGTCTTGAATGCGGCATCTTTCATCGCTTTATCAAGGGACGATTGGTTATAGATCTCCTCCTGGGCATTTGCTCCAAGCTCTTCTAAATAGTTCGTATAGCTAAAGCCATGAATGACCCATTCGTTTTCATTTTCGAGAAGTGGGTAGTTCAGCTCGCTAAGCTTAGGACTAAGCTGATCTTTCTTATGAAGTATGAGCTGAATATCCCCTGTTACCGATGTCTCAATTGCCGTGCCGTTAAGCTCTGAATCGCCCTGACCCGCATGCGGATCGCCTACCGTTAACAGTGCACCTTCAACGGAAACAGGATAATACATCGTTGCCCCTTCGGTTACACGCCAGTCATCAATGTTACCACCATAGTAAGAAGGCGGAACCGAGTCTACGATATCTGCTTCCTTCGGAGCAACAGCCATGGTACCAAAATGCAGCCTAACCGGAACCTGTACGCCTTCAAGTACATTGAAGTTCTTCTCGATGGTATCATGATCCACAACGATTCCTGGATACTTTATGATTGGATGCACTTTACCATCTGGGTCCGTCTGAGGCGTCCACATATAGTTGTATAAAGCAGTAGCGTAATCCGTTACACCGTCCGAACTCATCTCATAAATCGTTACAACCTCTCGTTTCTTCGGCTCCTCTATCATCTCCCCATACAGATAACCCCAGTTCGCAGCCACATTAACACCATAAGTTTGACCTGCATATTTCTCATTCCCGTTAGGGCGCAGCTGCATATCTAGTATACGAACCTCCAGCACATCTCCGGGCTCTGCGCCCTTTACTTCAATAGGTCCAGTCATGATATGTACGCCAGGGCCTCGATCTGCCATGTGTTTATGTTCGCTGTCCCAGTGAAAAATGTCCTCCACTCCCGCATCGCCCTCAATCATCCTCTCATAATCATCGCCGGAGTGATGCGTAATGGCTTCGACCGTGACGATATCTCCAGAGTTCACTGTAAGAACGGGGGCGCCTTTCCCGATATTCCCCCACCGAACGTTATCCGCATTTGCTGCTAAATAGTGTGTTTCCGGTTTAGATGAAGCTTCTGAAATGTTAGAATACCCTACATAGTCAACTGAACTCAGCACAAGAAAAGCTGTAACAGTCAGACAAACCTTACGTGAAATACGTCCCCCCATGATAAACTCCCCTTCATATTCGATTTAGCGTTAGTTTTACTAACATGTTAGTGAGATTGAGTTTAGCATAAGGATAAAAGATTAACAATATAAACTTTACAGAAAAAAAACTTAATTTAATCAACCAGCGTACAATGAAACCTTAAAAAAGTAAGAAAATATGAGTATCTTTCGCCGTTCTAACCCTCTTCAAATTGATGACTTTACGATGCTTAATGTAAAAAAGCAGCTGCCTTTTCGGCAGCTGCTTCATGTTAATTTATATTCAGTTTCATACTATTTACTAAGTAAGAGTTTCAAACCTTCGTGGCTCGCAACAAATCCGATTCGTTCGTAGAATCTAAGAGCCTCTTTACGTTCTTTGTCCGTTGTCAGTTGAACCATTTCACAACCCATAGCTTCAGCCTCATGAATAGCATACCGAATGAAAGACTCTCCTAAGCCTTTCCCCGATAATTACGGTCAATACGAACTCCCTCGATCTGACCACGTGTCATCCCTAGTCTTGCAATTCCAGGAATAATGATCAGCTGAAGACAACCAATCACTTGGTTGTCTTCCAGAGCAACGATGATGAAGTTGCCTGTCTGCTGCTCCATTCTTGTAAATGCTTGGACGTAGGCTTCTGGCAATGGATCTTCAGCTCTTTCTCGAGTCGCTCCTAATTTATCATCTGCTAACAAACGAACGATGGCAGGAAGATGCTCCACAGCTGCTCTTGTAAATTCCATAGAACCTCCTATTGGATAAAAATATGTTATGTTTCCGATCTATAATAACGTATTTCCATTCATGACCTCTCTAAGTACCATTTCATCGCATTCTTGTATAGCACCTTATCTGCTTGCTCTTCATCCACTGTATGATATATCAGTTCGATATCAGCATGATTATAGGGCCTCTTCGCTCTCGTCGATGGTAAATCTGTTCCGAACCTAAGCGCATCGGGGTTCACATCGGATATTTCACGAATAGCCTTCACTACATCAAGCTCTACCTTGCCAAATCCAGTAGCCTTGACCCTTACCCCTTTATCTACTAGAGATAAAAGATACTTAAGACCTGCTTCAGACAAACCCAAATGATCCACTGAAACCGCCGGAAGACGTTCTAAAGTGGATGCAATTTCAGGCAAAGAAGTCGAATCAATATACAGCTCTGCACGCCACCCTGCCAATTCATATACTCTTCTTGCGAAGTAGTCTAACTGAGAAAGATCCTCTGAACCTCCCCGCTTCACATTGAACCGAACGGCTCTTACACCGTGATTATGTAATCTTAGAATCTCTTCATCGGATGTATCATGCGGCAGCTGCGTCACTCCAACGAAATTCTCACCTAGTTTTTGCAAGGAATCGATTAGATAGGTTTGATCAAATCCCAGAAAAGAGCCGGATACAACTGCCCCACCCTTCATATCTAATTCCTGTACCCGTGCTAAATAATCATTCGAAGTAAAGGGATTGGGTAACCATCACAATGAACAGCATCAATCATCTCCCCTGGATTTTTTACATTCCGATACGATGAATTTACACATTCCTACAGTCGATTTTACAAATGTACGAATTTCTCTATTTTTTGAGTCATAAAACATCCAAATCGTACGATTTTGATATAAAGCGGAAATTGTTCTATAGCTGTCTGAGTCCCCAAAATGCTAAAGTTACGGCGTAACAGGCATCTGAGATGGACACTTTCTCACTCATTTGCGGATGCATGTAGAAAAATTTTCAACGATCAAGAATAGGGGCGTGTAGTTGCAGGCTATGAAAAAACAATCAAAAAAATCACTCGCATTTCTTCTCATGTTATCTATGGCAAGCTCGTCGTTAGCAGGTCAAAGTTTCGCAGCAAGCCCGGAGGTTCAGCTCTCCGATATTAAGGGCCACTGGGCAGAAGCAAAAATTCAAGCTTGGATCGATCAAGGATTGGTTCGAGGATATTTGGACCGTACCTTTAAACCGAACAAATCCATCACTAGAGCCGAGTTTATAAATTTAGTCAATGCTGCTTTTGGATATTCAGGACAAAACAAGATTAACTTCAAAGATGTTTCTGTGGATGCCTGGTACTATGAAGCTGTAGCTGCAGCCAGCGCCGCTGGATATATAAGCGGGTACTCGGATCAAACGATGAAGCCGCAAAATTCCTTATCCCGGCAAGAAGCAGCAGTGATCATCGCCGGAATTCTGAATTTGGAGGATAATGAGGAAGCCGCGGATGCCTTTAGCGATTCATCCACCATTGCAGCTTGGAGCAAAGGAGCTGTAGGTGCAGCGGCAGCGGCAGGAATGATATCCGGTTACGAAGATGGCAGCTTTAAACCTCTTCATTCAATCACGCGTGCCGAAGCCGTTGAAATCTTGGTTAATGCGGTAGATACGAATACCCAAGTAGGTGCCAAACCATCTAAACCCATAGGAACGACAAACCAGCTCAATGTTGCCCCTCCTGCGGATGAAGCCTCTTTATCTGCCGTTCGCCATGGTGACAATGCAGCTGACGACACACTCAAAAACACGGCTGCAACAAATCCTTTTATTCAGATTCTGGATGGTTTTGATGCAGTATGGTCCTTGAACCAATCAGC
This sequence comes from Paenibacillus sp. TCA20, assembly GCF_000732325.1. GTDB lineage: Bacteria > Bacillota > Bacilli > Paenibacillales > Paenibacillaceae > Paenibacillus > Paenibacillus urinalis. Next base: position 2,749 of record NZ_BBIW01000012.1, on the reverse strand, counting down.
CTGGAGAGATGGAACAGCACTAACTACGCCTGGAATAAATGGAGAGGTAGCAAAGTACGGAGACGGACCGACCGTATATTATGACGGTTTTAAAAATGATGCTGCTGCTGTCGTTGCAGATAACAAAACCTATGCAAATGTCGAGATCAGAAATAAGGCAACCTGGGTTGCGAACATTAAATATGTAGAAGATGTCACGCAAAATCGTACCAAAGAAGAAGCACTTGCAGCTTATTATGATGACCAAAGAGATAAGATCTATAGTATGATCGACGGTTTCGGCCCTCTGGCTAACACTTACGTAGATATCATCAAGCCAACGACTAGTGTTGAACGAAGCATCGATGACATGGATGTCGTCTTGACAGAAACGACGACAGAAGACCAAAGCCAGGGAATTGGCAGCGATTGGGCCAATACTGAGCTTGCAGATATGGTTGCTCTAGTTGATTTAGTTCGTTTCAAAATCCCGGCCTCATCTAATCCTTCTAAATACTTCTACTCTTCGCCTAGACCGTGGAGAATGAACTCAAACGGAGAGGTTAAAGAGGTCGTCGATCAGAATGGTTTGGCTGTTTGGGAAACAATCGGTAAAGGTGAAGCTACAGATGAGCCCTTGCCTTCAGGTGGAACAAAATCAACCGGCGAAAGACATTTCCAATCGTACGAAACTGAAGTTGAAGTTATTCCTGCCTTGAGCTATGTAAGAAGAGAAGCTGAGGACGGACAAGGGAAAGATGGTGCTTTTCCAAGCGGACATACAAGCGCATCGTACTTATCCGTATTACCTTTTGCCTACGCTACGCCAGAACGTTACGCTGAATTTTTGACCAGAGCAGCCCAAATGGGTGAGAATCGCATCGTAACCGGAATGCACTCACCGCTTGATGTCATCGGTGCAAGAATTCAAGCTACCGCCATGACGGCCTATGCATTCAATAAGGAAGAGAACAAAGAATTGTTAGAGAAGGCATATGACAATGCAGGAGAAGTATTTGGCGCAGCCGCAGCCGCGAATAACATGAGCCTGTACGACTATGCGCATACCGTGACAGAGGATTATACGTTCCAGAGTGCATATGATGAGACCAAATGGGCAGATCATGATGCCAATAAAGCCTTCTACAGAGAGAAGCTTACTTACGGCCTGCCTCAAACTGGAATCAAAGGCCTCGCTCCGGAAGTGCCAGAAGGCGCAGAAGCTCTACTTGAAACGCGCCAGCCTTATTTAACCGATGAACAGCGCAGAGAAGTATTGTATACGACATCCATTGACTCCGGTTATCCTGTACTGGACGAATCAAACGGCTGGGGCAGACTGGATCTCGTTACCGCTGCGGATGGATACGGCGCGTTCTTGGACAATGTAACCGTGAATATGGACGCTTCAGAAGGACGCTTTAACGCACAAGACTGGTGGAGAAATAATATCAGTGGTGCTGGCATGCTTACGAAGAAGGGATCGGGAACCCTTACTTTGACAGGAAACAACACCTATTCTGGCGGAACCTTGCTTCAAGGAGGAACACTGGAAGCCCAGTCTGCGACCGCATTTGGTACCGGTGATCTGTATGTGGAGAATGGAACGGTCATGGTTACCACCGATGGAGCATTGAAACTGAACAGAAACTTTACCATGGACAACGGAACCTTAGAAATGGTGATGGATAATGACAACAGTCAGATCCATGTCAGCAAAATGCTGTATCTTGCTGGGGGAAGCCTGAATCTGGATCTATCTAACTATAACATTGAGGGTTCTAAAGATATTACATTAATTACTGCCGGTGGAGTTAAAGGTCAATTTGATCGTGTAACTGCGGATGGTTATGACGTGACTGTCACTTATAATGAGGATCGTGTCATTGCCCATGTTACAGCAAAATAATAAATAGAATAGTTAAGGGCTGAACTAGTTTCTAGTTTCAGCCCTTTTTGTAAATTATGAATACTTCTTTGATAGTAAGAAAAGAAGGTTCTCTTTTACATCCGCCCATTCGTTGTCTAGTATGCTGTAAAAAATATTATCATGCATGGATCCGTCTGCCTTGATTCGATGCTTACGGAAAACACCTTCCTTGATCGCTCCGATTCGTTCAATTGACCGTTGTGATCGGATATTTTGTCCACTCACGGAGAACTGGACGCGCATGAGATGCAGCTCCTCAAAGCAGTGTCGCAGCAGAAGAAATTTGCACTCCGTATTGACACCCGTCCTCCAATAGTCAGGCGATAGCCATGTCCATCCAATCTCAGCATTTCTATTCGCCATATCCAGATCCCCTACTCGGGTGGTTCCGATGATCTTCCCTGACGCTTGATCCAATATGGTGAAGGGAATCTGGGATCCATTATTTTTATTTGCCAATGCATCAGTCAGTACCTGATCCAGTTCTTCCGTTGTATGGATCGTTCTCCAGGTGTATTCCCATACCTTTGGAGACAACAAGACGCTGATTAATTCTGCCTTGTGGCAATCTTCCATCGGAACAAGAGTTACTATTTTTCCTTCTAGAATGCAATTCATCTGATCTTGTTTAATAATTACTCTCCTCCGTCCATGTGGGCCAATTCAAATACTCGATTCCATTGTCTCGTTAAATAAGGTTACGGAGCCAATGTTAGAAGTTTCGACTAAACTCCTTACATCCATATTTTTACTAATTATATCACCAGATAATGAGTCTAAGCTATTTCCTTTTTAACTATCCTACCCTTAATGAAAAAAAACGAGCAGCTGCCAACTGGC
>NZ_BBIW01000013.1 GCF_000732325.1 Paenibacillus sp. TCA20 | reverse complement strand
CTCAGACTGGTTGCTCACCTAGGAGAGCAACCACGTCCCCCTCCTCCACACCACCAGAGGAGATGAGGATTTCTGACGCTGCCCTTCTCGGGAATAAGCTGTTTTTGAGATGGGAACGACTTTTGGCTTTTGCTTGGACCACTGCTCCTTCGACCTACCCGCGTCCAAGCAAAAACAACCGAAGTGAGCAGCACAAAAACAGCGTTTCCCCTTGCTCCAAAGTACCCACCACGCGCAACATCTAACAGCGTTTCCCCTCGCTCCAAAGCACCCTCCACGCGCGCCATCTAACTGCGTTTCCCCTTCCACCAAAATACCCTCCACGCGCACACCTTTCCACCTATGTATAACTTCAGTCAGCCCACGATCTCATCTCCTCTAGCACAAACGGAAGCCCTCCTCTCTCATCCAAATCGGATGAGCGAAGAGGGCCATGACGAAAACGAAAGAACTCCGTGCCTTCGTCAGATTTTTAATTCTCCTAACTTGATCAATTCCACTACCGCTTGTGAACGACCCTTAACATTGAGCTTCTGCATGACATTAGAAATGTGGTTTCGGACCGTTTTCTCGCTGATAAAGAGAAGTCCTGCAATGTCGCGTGTCGTTTTGTCCTGCACCAGAAGCTCGAATACTTCGCGTTCACGATGGGTCAACAAAAATTTGCTCTTGTGGTCACCCTTCAATGTTTACCCCTCCTTGCCCGGGTTTGTATGGTGTAACAAGGTTAAGGGATACAGTCAACTCATCTTATGTAAAATCACCTATATTGGTTCAATCTTCGGAAAAAAATGGGCTAAAGATCAAACTTCAAGTACATGCTAGGTAAGGCTGAGGAAATGTGTGGCTAACGGTTGATTTTGCCCTACATTTTGATTAAGATGAAGGTATACAAAAATAATTTTCATTAAAATTAATATATTTGTGAAATTAATTTTCTAACAAGGCGGATGAGTTATGACGACGATACTTAATGCTCTCTCCAAAGAGCTCGATCAGCTTCCTTCCCAGGAACGCCGGATTGCAGAAGTTATTTTGACATCTCCCGCTGAGGTGACCGGGTTATCGATTAAGGAACTAGCTGAGAACAGCGGTACGAGTCCTGCAACGGTAACCCGTTTTTGCAAATCTCGTCATTTCAGGGGGTTTCCCGACTTCAAGATGAAGCTGGCAGCGGAAATTTCCCAGCCAACGGGCGTTACGGCTTATCAGGATATTGTCGCGGGAAATTCACTTTCTACGATTATAGAAGCCATTGAGGCGAACCATCTCGCTTCCATTACCGATACTACTCGTTTGCTTGATCATGAACGCCTGGAGGATGCAATTAAGCTCTTATGCGGCGCTAGGCGCATTGATCTGTATGGGGTAGCCACCTCATCCATTGTAACGCAGGACTTTTATCAGAAGCTGATCCGTATTGGCGTTTCCTGCACTGCTTTTTCTGATGGACATATGCAGGTCACTTCAGCCTCTTCATTGGGTGAGCAGGATGTTGCGTTTGCCGTGTCCTATTCGGGAGAAACACAGGATACAATTGATGCACTCCTTTGTGCCAAAGAAAATGGAGCCCGCACCATCTCACTAACCTCTTACGGACACAGTACACTGGCCTCCATTGCAGATATTCCCTTGTTCACCTCTTCCCTGGAACAGGGTATGCGCAGAGGGGACATGGCCTCGCGTATTGCACTCCTTCATGTGATCGATATTATATTTACCGGCATGGTTAGTCATGATTTTGATCGATTTGTCCCTAGGCTGAATGTGTCCTATGAGCAAGTGCAGCGAATTAAACTAAGAAATGAAGGGTGATTTCATATGAATATTTGGACTTTTGAACATGAGCATGACCTGAATGCAACCGGCGCTGGAATTATTGCCGCTCTTCTGCAATCCAAACGTAAGGCTGTACTGGGTCTGGCAACTGGCAGTTCCCCTGTCGGTATATATAAAGAGCTGATTCAAATGTACAACAAAGGACTCGTGAGCTTTGCCCAAGCTTCCTCCTTCAATCTTGATGAGTATGTAGGACTTCCTGAAGATCATCCACAGAGCTATCGCAGCTTCATGAATGAGCAGCTGTTTAACCACATTGATATGAATATGGATCACACGCATGTACCGAATGGGAATGCATCTGACTTGGCAGCGGAATGCGTTCATTATGAACAGCTGGTCAATGATCACGGCCCTGTCGACATCCAGCTGCTGGGCATAGGACATAACGGGCATATCGGATTTAATGAACCTGGAGCAAGCCTGACGAGCGGCACTCATGTCGTTGATCTCAAAGAGGAAACCCGCAAGGCGAATGCCCGATTCTTTGATTCTCCGACCGATGTACCTAAGCAGGCTATGACGATGGGCGTCGGTTCTATTCTCAAAGCAAAACAAATCCTTCTCGTTGCCCGCGGTGAAGACAAGGCAGACATCATTCGTACAGCGCTGACCGGTCCCATCACTACAGAGTGCCCTGCATCCTTGCTTCAGTGCCATCCGAACGTTATTGTACTGTTAGACCGCGGTGCAGGGAGGCTGATGTAATTGCTTACTAAAATATACGGAAATGTCGTTACCAAGGACAGTGTAATTGAGGATGGTGTCGTTGTCATTGAAAATGAAACCATCGTGTACGCAGGCACCCAGGCAGCTCTACCTCTTCGCTGGAATGAAGGCGTCATAGAAACGTTCACAAGCGAGAATGGATATATCCTTCCCGGCTTCATTGATATCCATGTTCATGGCGGCGGTGGTGAAGACTTTATGAACTCAGACGAGAACGTGCTCGATACAATTACGTCTTATCACGCTTCTCAAGGAACGACGACGATGCTTGCTACAACCATGACTGCGCCTAAAGATTGGATTGAGAAGGTGCTCAGCGAAGTGAACAAATACCGTTCCAAGGAGATGCCTTACGCACAGCTTGCAGGGGTTCATCTGGAAGGTCCCTTTATTAGTCCAAAATGGCCCGGAGCGCAAAATCCGGAGCATATTTCACTGCCGAATGTAGACTGGCTGATCTCCTGGGAACAGCAATATCCTGAACTCGTTCGGCAAGTGACGCTTGCTCCTGAACAGCAAGGTGCGCATGAGGTGATCGCATGGCTCAAAGATAAAGAAATTATCGCCGCATTGGGTCATACGGATGCAACTTATGAAGAAGTAGAAGCCGCTGTAGAAGTGGGACTCCACCACGCTGTGCATACCTTTAACGCGATGACCCCTCTTCATCACCGCAAACCCGGTGTAGCCGGTGCCGTGCTCAGTGATGAACGGATCAGCGCCGAAGTCATTGCAGACGGAATTCATGTTCATCCTGCCGCAGTCTCTCTTCTTGCTCAGTTAAAAAGCAAGCTGCAGAAGCTGGTACTCATTACGGATGCCATTTCGGCGACCGGGCTTGAGGATGGAAATTACACCCTCGGTGACCTGCCGGTCATCGTTAAGGAAGGTGTGGCTCGGTTAGAGGATGGAGTTACCCTTGCAGGCAGTACACTTACGATGATTCGCGGCTTCCGCTTCCTCGTGCAGGAGGCCGGGCTCGATATTATAGAAGCTTCGCAGGCAGCTAGTCATAATCCGGCCGAGCTTCTAGGCATATTGGATGCGACAGGAACCATTGAGCAAGGAAAGCAGGCGGATCTGCTGCTGCTGGATGACTCGCTTCAGCTTAAGCAAGTATGGATCAAAGGCCGTGCATTAAGCATGGACAGTAGATAAGAAGTTAAAATGAAGCAAAATAAGGCGTTGTCCCTTAGAGCATCTCTCTGGAACAACGCCTTTTTTATATTCATTCCCCATAAGCTCTTCTATGCTGGATTAACGATTATTGTTGTTGTCAATCATGGTTCCGTTTGTCGGGAACAAACGATCCATCATGGTTTGAAATTCATCAATAAATCCGCTGATGGGTCTGCCTTCGGTCACATCGTTAACATAACCTTGAGCACGACCTACAAAGTCTGCATTTGCTGAGATGTATACATTTTTCACTTCTGGAGCCATTTCTTTGATCTTCGCTGTAATCTTTTTCTTCATTTGATCAGATACTTCTTCTTCGGCCTGGTCATGATCATTCATTTTAGTATACGTTGTCGGGCCTTTGGTATCATTCATTCGTACATTGTTCGGATTAAACAATCCGCCTGCTCCTCGAGGACCGTTCGCTGAATCTCCCAGCATGTTGCTCTGAGAATAATCATTAGTAAGTCCTGGAGCAATACCGCTGGTTGTATAAGGAGCTCTCGTCCCGGTCTTTACTCCCATGCTGCCAAGGTCCTTGCTCTTCATATTACGGTTATTGTGGTGTCTTGTGCTTTGCGGCTGGACCCCGTCTTTGAGCGATACCGCAACATAAGCGTTATGATCAGTAAGGAGAACATAAGCATTACCCACTCCATCCATATCAGATACAGTCTTTGATAAATCATCGCTGTTTCTGAGATTATTGGTACGATGAACACTGTTTGCATTTAGTCCGTACCGATTGTTATCGGTCTTGTTGTTACGCACATTATTGGTGTTCAAATCATGATTATCCGTGTTTGTGCCACAGCCTGTTAGACCAGACATGACAAGTAAAGCGGTGGATAAAGATAAAGTGATCGCTTTTGTTTTGTTCATTCCTGGCATTCGTTCATCCTCCATTTCAAGTATAGGTTAAGGTACTCCATTAAGGTGCACAAACCACTTAACCTATATGCTGAAAGGATTTGGAACCAACGATGCGAGGATGTGAGAAGCTTCATTCATCCGAAGATAAGAATCATACAATATCAGCGCCCCCTGTAAAAAAGGAGAACCGCCATCTTAGATCAAGTGGACTGCGAGCTGAACTAAACATCTGAGTTCATTTCTATCGTCCAATCAAAATGGCAATTCTCCTTGTTTATACATAATCGGCATTAGTCCGTATCTGCATTATTTACTTCGGTGCCGCTGCTCAGCAGCTCTTCTGCTCTATCCTTGATTTCTTTAACAGCATCTGATGCAAGAACATAACTAAGTGAGTCCTCTGCGGTCTTAACAAAAATGACACCGGGCTCTGATGATTCCGTCCAACCTTGATATACGCTGTTCGAACCGTCCTTGAATGCAGCCGTCAATGTAAAAGCAATCTGAGCCTGATCGGCATCAAGCGGTTTGAGCACTTGATTCGTCGCTGTATTTTTCGTCAGATTCATTAAGGAATCGGCTCCAGCCAGTTCAACACTCTTCCCATTCATGGTCCAACTGTTCTCTTCATCCGTCGTACGATTCAGCATCCATGTCGAATCTTCGCCTTCCCACTCCAGTGATACCAGCTGATCATTATCCCATTCGAATGGTGTGGTATCCATAAATTGAAGCGGAGTGAGCATCAGACTTGAAACCTCGGCCTCACTGACAGCCGCAACCAGACTTCCATCGACCTGTACATAATTATCTTCTCCTGTAGGCAACATATGACCAACGGCCAAGGTGAATTCAGTGCCATCCTGAGCGGTCATAACGATACCGTCTCCTGCAAGGTCAAGACCGTATTTCTCAATATCGGTTGGCTCATTCTCGATTACTTTCGTAATTTCAGCTGCACGGAGTGCTTCCAGCCAGTTGTCTACCGCATAGCTGTTCACGGGGTAAGCTTCAGGCTCTGTCATAACCCAGCCACCCTGTTCTTTGGTCAACTGAACTTCTTCCCCTCCGTTAATAACACTGAATTTCTCGATTGCACTAGGATCAAAGCTGCTGGTATCTATGAGCTTGCGAGCCGCCTCCGGCTCTTCCTTGAAGTAGTTCTGGGAATGAGCGAAGATCCAGCCGCCTGCCAGAATAACGAGCAGCAACAGAGTAGGAATGAATTTCTTCATTATCTTCTCCGCCTCCACCATAATAGAATACCTGCTGCAACAAATAACAGCGGGAATAAGATGACCGCAATAACAAAAATTCCGGTGCCTTGAGAAGGTGTCAGATACGCCAACTCATAGCCCGCCTGCTCTTTGGGTCTGATCGTAACCCCGTTCTCCTTCTCGGCCAGGTAATTTATCGTGTTCAGAATAAAATCACGATTCCCGCCTGTCGAGAATTCGGAATCCTGAATAAATGTAGTTGCACCCAGTATAACCGCCTTTGGCTTGCCATCCGGTGTACTTACGGCATATCCCACATCTACAGGTCCCTGCAGATCGGACTCCGCATCATTATCCGTATCGTTAACAAGAAGTCCTTCTACATTCGTCTCTCCATAACTGCTCTCCGAAGACTGCACAATCGGAGCGACCGTCCATTTATCCTGCTCGGTAGCGCTGAGCCCAAGAGTCAGTGAAAATACAGGAGTTAAATTATGCTCAATCAGCTTATCCGTAATGGCATGAGACTGAAACACCGGCATGGACCACAGCGGTCCCATCGACATCGACTGTTCTGGGTCGACCATTACCGCATGCTCGTTATGGACTCCATATTGCTCAGCGAGTGCATCAATATTAGGCCAAGCGGTATCCATACTTTCATGAAAAGCCATCGTAAGCAGCAATTTCCCGCCATTGTCCATATAGGACTGTATCTGCTTCATCTCTGAATCCGTCAAATCGTTTTGCGGACCCAGAATCGCCAGTATATCCGTTCCTTCCGGAACAGCCTCTCCATCGGCAAGAGATATTTCTTCTGTCTCGACATTGCTTTGATTCAGGGATGACTGAAAGCTTGCTGCGAGAGACAAATCCAGCTCACCATGTCCCGTTAGAAGTGCTACTCGGTGGACTTCATCCGATGAGAGCGAATTCAGTGCCTGTGTCAGCTTCTCTTCTCCAGAGAAGAGATAAGAGCCTTCTGTTTCACCGGAGGTGAATAGATCAATCATGGGAACAACCTGCTGCTTGTCCCCTTGCACCAGCACAATAGAGCTTGCCGTAAGACCGTACTGCTGGGCCAGGATGGGCTCGTTCTCCAGATTGTAATGCTCCACTTTCAGTTTATTATTTCGTTTGCTGTATTCATCAACAATATCCTGCACTTCCCTGTTCAGCAGCTCATCACTGGAGGAATTCACGGTGAAGACCAGCATTCTGACGTCTTCTTCCACACCTTTTATAGTCTCCAAGGTTTGCTCAGACAACGTATTCTGCTTGTTCGCAGTCATATCAAGCTGGAAGCCGCCTAATGAATTCAGGAACAACGTAAGCAATATAAAAATGCCGATCACTGCAATGGAAATAACAGCACTGTTCGTATGATTCAACCATTTTTTCATCTCTCTTACCTCCACCTTTTCCGCTCGACGCCTTGAATGCTGAACGTGAGGAATAAGGCTGTCAAAGTAAGATAGAAGATAACATCCGATCCGCTAATGACACCCTTTGTGAAATTCATGAACCGGCTCGATAAGGAGAAGGGTTCAAGCCACGCTGTAATCGCCGCATTTCCACCGAAAGAATCCAGCATCCATAATACAAACAGAATAATAAAGCCGGCTACTGCCGAGACCATCTGATGCTGGGATAACGAGGAGGCAAACATTCCGATCGCCATCATCGCCGCACCGAGCAGGAAGAGCCCCAGCGCAGATACACACACTGTCGTCTCATTGATATCTCCATAGAAGGACATCAGCAGCGGATAAGTAAGACTGCACATAATAAGAGCCAGGAGAATGACCAAGCTTGCCAAATATTTGCCGAACACAATCTCCAATACACTCGAAGGAGAAGTCATCAATAGCTCATCTGTACCCTGCCGGAACTCCTCCGCGATCAGACGCATAGTCAGAAGCGGGATAACATATAGCAGCAGTGATATCGTATCCCCCAGAACAAGCCGATAATCGACGATACTTGGCTGATAGTAAACAAAGCTCATAAAAAACAAAAAACTCGACAGCAAGACATACACTGCAAAGGCAAAATAGGTGGTTGGAGCGAGGAAATAGGACTGCAGCTCTTTGTAAAATATAGCGAGCATCCGTTTCATGAACCCTCACTTCCCTTCGGCGCTTCCAGTCCTTGCACCGAGGCAGAGACAGCAAGTGAACCTTCCTTCCCGGATTTCACTCCGGCTTCATCTGTCGTCAGCTTTTGGAAAATCTCTTCAAGGGACTGATCCTGTTTCTTCAATTCGAGGATAGGGAGCTCCGATCTCGCCAGTAAATAAAATAATTCTTCTCGATAATCATGATGAGCAGAAGCATTCAGCTCTAAGCGGACGAGGCCGTCCTCTTCCTTGTGGGAGCTAAGCTCTACCTTCTCCTCCAAACTTTCTCCCCAGGTTTGGATCAACGGGACGACCGCCTCCGATTCCCCCTTCACAGTGAGAGAAACGTGAAACGACTGATTCATTGTACTGCCGATGGATGCAGGAGACCCATCCATTACCAGCTGTCCTTGATTAATGATCAGCACTCTGCTGCAAAGGGTGCTCACCTCGGGCAATATATGGGTACTAAGCAGTACGGTATGATTATCGCCGAGCTCTCTGATGAGATTACGGATTTCCATGATTTGATTAGGGTCAAGCCCTGATGTTGGTTCATCGAGCACAAGCAAGTCCGGCTTATGTATAATGGCACCAGCCAGCCCTACTCTCTGCTTGTATCCTTTGGACAAGGTCCTGATGATCTGACGCTCCCGACCAGCGAGGCCCAGTCTTGATAACATTTCGTCGACTCTCTGCTTTTGCTCTCTGGCGGGCACGTCTCTCAATTTAGCTACAAATCTCAAGTACGAAAGAATCGACATATCTGGATACAAGGGAGGCGTTTCGGGTAAATATCCGATACGGGATCGGGCTTTCTTACCCTGCTCATGCACGGATTCACCGTCGAGAAGCACTTTGCCTTCTGTCGGCCGTAAATACCCGGTGATCATACGCATAGTTGTCGTTTTGCCAGCACCGTTAGGACCTAGAAAACCGACGATCTCTCCCCGTTCCATTGAAAAGTCCATATGATGTACTCCCCTATGGCTGTCGAACGTCTTGCTTACCTGATCTAACCTCAGCACATTCGCTACTTCCTTTCTATATCAATTCAGACCGAAACATGGTCCATACTAAGCATAGCCATCCAACTATAAACATGGCTTAAATGAATTTAAAAGAATCCTTAAAAAAATATGTCCAAATTATGAACGGATAGCTCTCAGCCCACACTCTATACCGGTCAATCACGTACTTTAGATAGACGAACTAAATGGATACGGACAAATACGATAACCTACAACCGCCCATTTTCCCCTTCGTTCTATCTAACCGGCGTATAAGAAACTGCGGGAGGGATCTGCCTTGAAAGTCCTCTTTACTTTCTTTATTCCAAGCGGAGGTGTGGAAACACTTAACCGTTTGCGATGCTCTGTGCTGAATCAACATGGCATTGAAGCCCATACGCTGTACCTTAAGCCAGGGACAGGTATGCAGAATAATACCGGTACCGTATTCATTACCAATCATGATAACGAGATCAAGTCACTGTTAGACCAGCAGCAATATGATGCGATCATCGTCACATCGGATATCAACATGGTGGAACGGCTCCGGCTTGTACTGGATTACAGGGGGCGCATCATCTATGAAGCACAGGGTCTCGGCACGAGAGAAGCTGCGATCGAAACGATATGTACAGCGATGCCTTATCTGCAAGCACATGCGAATGCCGTACTCATCCCCCCTACAGCTCATCTTCAGCAGTTATTCGCAGAGATTTGTCCATTCATGCATCGTTTCATTATTCCAAACATGCTGGATACAACAACATTCACGCCGATTGATACCGATATCCCCCCCTATCCCGCCATTATGTGGATTGGAAGACTGGAGCATAATAAGAACTGGCGGGAGTTCCTTCATATCAGCCACCGTATTATTCAGCACAAGCCCAATGCGAAGATATGGGTATTTCATGACCCTACACTCGCGGTCCCGACCGACGAGCAGCAATTTTACGAAACGCTGAAGGCACTAGATCTGGAGGATAAGATTGGCATCTTCAGTAACATTCCGAATAGTATGATGCCGCAATACTATTCTATGGCCGCCAGATCGGGCGGAATCATGCTGTCGACTTCCATTATGGAAGGATTCGGCTATGCGGTTGCAGAAGCCATCAGCTGCGGTGTACCTGTACTTAGTTCCGATTCTGATGGTGTCAGGGCCTTCATCACCCACAATCAGACGGGTAAATTCTATTCGCTCGGCAATATTGAGCAGGCTGCTGCCGAGGCGATCGAGCTCATGGATAACCTGGCTCTTCGCGAACATATTCGACGTGCAGGCAGGGAGCATCTCGTTAACCATTTTTCCGGCAGCACATATGCGGTCTCCTTCAGACAAATGATGAATGCACTCTCTATTTACTAATCCATAGCGAACATTAACGCCCTGTTCTTCATGAAGACAGGGCCTAGGTTCGTTCTATGAGCACGATTCGCTTTCTGACCAAGCTATGGTTAAAATAAGACAATGAATAAAGTAAAGATAGCTGATATGAAGTAAAGGTGGTCCCCATGAGCACAAAGATTCTAGTTGTAGACGATGAAAAAGAAATTGCTGATTTGGTAGAGCTGTACTTAAAAGCCGAGAACTACGAGGTATATAAATTTTACAGCGGGAAGGAAGCGCTGGACTGCATTCAGCAAAATCAGCTGAACCTGGCCATCCTAGATGTTATGATTCCGGATATAAGCGGCTTTGATATATGCCAGCAGATTCGAGAGAAGCACCACTTCCCGATCATTATGCTTACAGCGAAGGAAGAAGAGATCGACAAAATTACCGGGCTGACACTAGGTGCTGATGATTATGTAACCAAGCCGTTTCGACCGCTTGAGCTCGTTGCCCGTGTCAAAGCTCAGCTCCGGCGGTTTACGAAGTACAATTTGGAGAATCCGTATACGGATGAGGACAGAATCATTGCCTTCTCCGGTCTGGTTCTCAATAAGAATACTCATGAATGTTACTTGAACGAGAAGCTGATCTCCCTTACGCCAACGGAATTCTCCATCCTCTGGATGTTATGCTCTAACCGGGGTCAGGTGCTGAGCTCCGAGCAAATCTTCCAGGAAGTATGGGGAGAGAAATATTATACAAACAACAATACTGTAATGGTTCATATCAGGCATCTTCGGGAGAAAATGAATGATCATATGGACAAGCCCAAATATATTAAAACGGTCTGGGGAGTAGGTTATAAGATTGAAGGATGATTTTCGAAAGCTCAAAAACAAAATAATTACTCAAATTCTGCTTACCGCGATCCTAACGGCCATTATTGGACTGGCAGCCAAGAACATTTTGATTGACGGTGTGCTTGAGGCTCCTTTTGCCGATGCATTCATCCGATTTGCAGAGGTCGTTCTAAGTATTGAGTACAAAACGGCGGTCCAGCTGTACTACCTTATATTTCAGCAGAACAAGGATCTGATACTCGGGATCTTTTTTATACTGCTGCTGTTCTTGATCTTCTATTGGACACTGAGCAGAGCAACCCATTATTTTAACGAAATCAACCGGAGCATGGATAAGCTGGTCGAGGAATCAGACGAGCCTGTAACTCTATCTCCAGAGCTTGAAGTCGTCGAGCGTAAGATGAATCTGGTGAAGGACACGCTCCAAAAAAGGATGAAGGATGCCCAGGAGGCGGAGCAGCGAAAAAATGATCTGGTGGTCTATCTCGCCCATGATATCAAAACACCGCTTACGTCCATTATCGGATATCTCAGTCTGCTGGATGAAGCCCAGGATATGCCGATGGAGCAGAAGGCCAAGTATGTGAACATTACTCTTGAGAAGGCATACCGCCTGGAACAGCTCATCAATGAATTCTTTGATATTACCCGCTTTAACCTGCAGAAGATTATACTTGAGCAGACGGATATCAGCCTCTCTATGATGCTCATGCAAATTGCGGATGAGTTCCATCCGATGCTGGCAGAGCATGAGCTTACCGTATCCGTACAGGTAGATGAGCAGCTGACACTGCATGGTGACCCGGACAAGCTTGCGCGAGTGTTCAACAACATTATGAAAAATGCGATACATTACAGCTATTCAGGTACAAATGTCGCTGTAACAGCCGTGAAGCAGCACGGTACGGTGGTCATCACCTTCGCCAATGTGGGGGAGACGATTCCTCCCCATAAGCTGAACACGATATTCGAGAAATTCTACAGGCTGGATACCGCCAGATCCTCTGCCACCGGCGGAGCCGGCCTTGGACTTGCAATCGCCAAGGAGATCGTGAATGCGCATGGCGGAACCATCACTGCGAGCAGTGACAGCTCACATACGAAGTTTATTGTCACGCTTCCGGGACAATCTTAAGAAACTCTTAAGAACTTGACCAGGAAAAATTAAAAAACAACTCCCTCTTACATGATTGAATGGAAGTAGTGCTCCTGAGTCCACACTTACCTGCGGCTCGCAACATCCTAGAAGCACTGCTATGTAAAGGAGTTGTTTTTTTAGCATGTCGAACACGAAGAAAAAGAATAAACGATTCTCGCTCAAAGGATTAATCTTAATTATCCTCACCATCCTGCTGCTTGCGGATCTGGAAGGTGTACTTCAACAGATCGATCGTGCTGCAAATCGCTGGTTCCAGAATACCAGAAACACTTCGGATGCGATCGTGCCTTATGAGCTGTACAGCTCGAACGCCAAGCTGGTACGTCTTGCTGACGACGAAGTATTGCTTCATGTTAATTCCGAAGAGAAAATATACCCCGCTTCCCTCACAAAGATCATGACGGCCATCCTGGCTATCGAAAGCTTGTCCAGTCTAGAAGAGAGCGTTCAGCTTAATCCTGCGTTATTTCCTCCCCTGGTGGCTGAAGGAGCAGCGATGGCCGGATTTCTGCCGAATGAAGAGGTAAAGGCGATTGATCTGCTCTACGGTACCTTGCTTCCATCGGGAGCGGAGGCTTCTGTAGCTCTTGCACAGCTTGTGTCCTCCTCGGAGGAAACTTCTGGAGCTCTCGAACAGTTTGTTTCCTCCTCGGAGGAACAGTTCGTCGCCAACATGAACAAAAAAGCAGCCGAGCTCGGAATGCGAAATACGCATTTTACTAATCCGACAGGGCTGCATGATGAGGAACATTACTCTACCATTGATGACCTGACCATTCTGTTGCAATATGCTCTTCACAACAAACAATTCAAGGAAATATTTACGACCACCCGTTACAGCACGAGTGTCAGCTCACTGCATCCTGATGGTATAACGATATACAGCACCCTTGCAGAACAGTCAGACCGAATGAAGCTGGCAAATGGAGAAATTAAAGGTGGGAAAACGGGGTATACCGAACGGGCGGGCTTATGTCTGGCGACTTATGCTGTCATCAACGGAGAGGAGTATATCCTAATTACAGCGGGAGCGGACGGCAATGCCCATTCCGAGCCCTATCATCTTCAGGATGCCATTCAGATCTATAATCTAATCTAGCTTGAATTTCTGGCCTTCAATATAAGTTCATCATTTCAGCAGTGAACGGCTGACAATATCGTTCACAACACGCTCAAACTCGCTGTAGCTCCGTTCCCAGGTGAACGCATAAGAATCCTGTTCGCCTCGAACCGCCAGCTTGTGACGTAGTGCCGGGTCCTCAATAAGCCGAATGATATCCTGTGCTAGCCGGTTCTCGTATCGGTAGGACATTAGACAATTTCGTTCATGTACCGCATATTCGGTATTCCCGCCTGAATACGAAGTGACAAGCGCTGCTCCGCACCGCATAGCTTCAAGTCCAGGCAAAGATCCGCTGTCATACGAACCAGAGCTTACATAGATGTCTGTCTGGTTGTAATGGAATCGAAGCTCTTCGTCATTCACCGGGGTGTATAGCCGATATTTACCGGATGCCTGCAGCTGCTGTATATCCTTTGAATCTGCATACTCGCCGGGCGGTGTAACAAGGTTAATGACCACGTCAGGATAAAGGGCCTTTACAATATCCAGCTGGCTGAGCAAATATTTCTGCTCCCGATGCCAGGAGAAGTCCCCTTCCTCCTTCCGATAGATGGAAGTGATATTAAGCGGCATATTCAGATGCTCGCGAATGTTCATGTTGTGAAAGAAACTGTTCACACCTACAGGAATGATGCGTCCCTTGATCCCATGATTTAAGTAGATCACATCCTGCTGCCATCGGGACAAGACAAGCAGATTCGGTGTCAGATTGTAAGAAGGAAAGGAATACTGATTATCTTGGAGAAAAGTCGGCTCATAGCATAATGATAAGCGGATATGCAGTCCTTTCCCCTCTTCACTGGCTTGCTGAGCAGGATAAGCTGTTGTATAGAAATTGGACACGATCACATCGCCGGCTGGAATATGATGTGCCAGCAGCGTATCATCTCCGGTTTGAATCAGATTGGCCTTCAGCTCATATTCAACAACACCGTACTTCGGCATGACCACTATAACCTCATGCCCGATGGTCGCCAGCCGGTTGGCCAGCTCCGTGAGCATGCGCTGAGCTCCGCCTCGGCATAGCGTATATACAGGAAAAATAAAACGCACACCTTCACCTCCCTATAGATCATATTAAGGACCGTAGTGACGTCCTGTGCAAAGCTTGGATGATTTGCTTCTCATTTTCAATGGCTTCATGGTGCTTGAACGTTCCCATATCGTCGTGTACGCGGTAGTGGACTAGAGGCTTGTTAATGATGTCGAGGTCGTAATGGGGAAGGATTCTTAGCCACATCTCATAGTCATTGGCGTATCGGAACACAGGACTGAACAGGCCGACCTTCTCAAATACTTTCATATCCAGCATGACCGTGCATCCATTGATTGGGCAGCCGATCAGGAGCGTCTCAACCATTTCTGCGCGCGTGCCAAGCTCTGGATATACCTCACCAATCTCTTCACTAAGGTGGTTAATATAGCTATAAGCAGAATGGCTGAAGGACAGGTTACGCCTCAGCATGAAATCGAGCTGCAGCTCGACCTTCTGAGGTACGAATACATCATCACTGCTCAGCCAGGCAAAATAATCTCCTGTCGCATGCACGATTCCCGTGTTCAGAGCCGTTGCTGTTCCTCCATTGATCTTGGGTATATAACGAATCTGGTCCAAGTAGGGAGTAACAAGCTCCTTGTGCACCGTCGAGCCATCATCGACTACAATGACCTCAACATTAGGATAGGTCTGATTCAAGGCACTCTCAATCGCTTCATGGACATATCTGCAGTTATATACCGGAATGACGATAGAAACTCTAGGAAGCTCTGCCCTCATAACGAATCACCTCGCTTTTTGTATCAAGTTAAAACGGATTACAAGGAAGCGTCCAATCCTATCCTAAGCTCTAGGTGTCAAGTGTTTTCCAGGCAAGAATGGCATCCATTGCTACATGCTCATTGTGGAAAGAAGTCTCAAAGGAAGGATTACCGAGATCATGAAATCCCTTAAGGACAATGACATGATACCCCAGCGCGAGCAGCTCCTGCTCATCCCAGCCGCTATGATGCTTCTGATATGCTTCACCGTTCAATTTATAATGATCCACACCTGACTGTGGAAAATATCCTCTTGGCGTAAAGATGATAATGCGGTGCTTAGCAATCTGTTCCGCTTGCTGCAGCAGCTTCATTCCGTCTTTCTTCGTAAAGTGTTCAAGAGAATCAATCATCGTAATTGTGGAGAACGACTTGTTGACGAACAACTGGCCTATTTTCCTTGCATCCGAATTAATCGGGATAATATGGGGTGACAGGTTCACTCGATGCTCAAGATAAGGGCGGTGAATTTCTAGTGCAACGATAAGTCTGGATTCATAATATTCAAGCAAATGTCCCGGACCGCTTCCAATATCCAGCACACTATCTGAGAACCTCAGCAGTTCACATAATAGAGGGAGTAAATCAGCTTGCTCAAGCTCCTGATACATAATGTAGGAGATCACTCCTTTCTGGCAGGACCGTAAGAGAGCACTTATCATGGTTAGATCTGCGCTCTTATACGATCCTGATACTTGGATTTAATCATACTAATCTCTTGTGATATCGCATCGCCGTGACGCAGGGTGCCCATCCCCTGATGTCTGCGATATGCGGTAAGCGGCTCTATAATATAGGGCATCGAGTATCCTGCAAGCAATACACGGTTCCACAAGTCATAATCGTGGGTATACCGTAACGACTCATCAAACAAGCCGACAGATTGAAAAATAGATTTGTGAAACATTACAGTACAGCCATTCACCGGATTGCCCATCAGAAACATACGAAGCATTTCCTCTCTCGTCATGGGTGAAGTACCGGCCCGGTATTGGAGTACGTTTCCGTGCTCGTCGATAAAATTAAAATTGGTATGCGATATAGAAGCGCCTGTCTCCTGCATCATGCGGACTTGCGCAGCAACCTTCTCTGGATAGATGATATCATCAGAGCTCAGCCATACGACATATTCTCCTGTTGAATACCGAATCCCATGATTCAGCGCTGTCGCTGTTCCACCGTTTTGCTTGCCAAGATAATAAATATAGGGCATATAAGGATGAATTAGATCGGTATGCACCGTTGATCCATCATCAACGACAATGACTTCCGTAGAAGAGTAGGTTTGTTCCAGCGCGCTCTGAATGGCATGAGGAATATAAGGACAGTTAAAAAAGGGGATTACGATGGTAACTAAAGGCTGATCCTTCATGCAGCTCCTCCTCTCTCCTTATGGCGGGCATCATTAAGGATATCCTGGATAGACTTCGCAAAAGGAATTTGAGGCGCCCATCCCAACTCGGATAGTGAAGAGTGATAGGGATACGACTCGCTTGACGCTCCTCCAGGCCCGGAGGTTGGAGAGCCCCATACGACAGGCACCTCTCCGGCAGCTTGGGACAGCATGAGCTCAGCGACTTCACCAAGTGTTCGTTCTTTGCCGGAGACAACGGGATAAACGACGCCCGGTACTCCTTTTTGCAGCAATAGAACATACGCTGAAACTGCATCTCTTACATCGAGAAAATCGCGCCGATCTTCCGGCGAAGATAGCCGAAATGGATCAGGATTGCTCCCTCCTTCCGCAGAGGCAACATGCCGGGCAAGCAATGCACAGATGCCTGTGGAAGGACCCGGGCCTATTAAATTTCCAGGCTCCGCATATATAATGTGCTGCCGATATAAATGTGTCCATGCCAATGTAACGATCTCTTCGACATATTTGCTGAGGCTGTAAGGATGGGGAGGTGCAGGTGGACTGCCAGCCTTCGGTGTATATTTCAGACGGGAACCGATAACAACGATCCTGCAGTGAGGTACTTCCCGCAGCGCATCAAGCAAATACAGCGGGGACATCACATTCGTCTGGATCGTTGTCAGCGGATCAGACCATGAGGAGGGAACGGAATTCTGTCCTGCCAAGTGAAGCACATAATCTGGTTTCGTGCTCTGTATCAGCTGATGAACAGAATGCCGATCTTCAAGATCGCATCTGTAGACATCCGCCTGATCAGGAAGGACGACGCCGGAAGATCCACGAAGCACTGCCGCTACTTTCGCACCGAGGCGTGTTAACAGGTCTACCGCATGCCTGCCCGTAAATCCTGACGCGCCGGTGACCAGTACAACTTTATCCTTTAGCGAATTATCGTCCATTCCGCCAGCTCCTTCAGCATGTCGGAATACGATGGCATAGACCACTTTGCGTCCTGCCGTGTCACCGCCAAAGTCCGATCTTGAACCATTTTGCCGCTCGGCACAATGACCGTATCCGATGCCTGCCATATTTCTTTGAATAGCAGAAGCAGCTCATACTTCGATACCGGCTCTTCGTGTGCGAGGTGGATCAGACCGGAAGTGTCAGATTGCATATAATGATCCACTGCCTTGGCCAGCTCGAGTGTCGTTACTCCGTTCCATCTCACATTCGTATAGCCTTGCACGACCCCCTTCTGATTCAAGAACCAATGCATAAGCCCAATACCGTGTTTTCGTATTTCAGGACCAATAATAGAGGTTCGGATGGTAAGATGACTCGGAGAACGAACTTCTCCGAGTGCTTTGGTAATCGCATAGACTGAATCGCCGTCAGTAACCGCATCCTCTGTATACTGGCCTGTGCCATCTCCTTTGAATACACAATCTGTACTGATATGGATCATCCGTGCATGGATCTGATCCGCAAGAGCGGCAAGCCGGTGCGGCAGAAATCCATTCACATGATAAGCCTGAATAATGTCCCTATCCGCATGATGATTCAGGATACCTACGGCATTAATGATCATATCCGGGCGCACTGCCTTAACCAGTACATCTACGCTGTGAATGTCATTCACATCAAGGACCAGACTATGAGGATCCTTCTTATCACGTGACGTATAGAAGACAGCATGCCGGCCTTGCTTCTTGAAATATTGAACCAGCATATGGCCTGCCATTCCATGTCCGCCTACGATGAGTAATTTCATGCAAGAAACCCCCCGCGCTGCAGGATTTCACGGATTTCCTCTTTCGTCATCAGATTAAACTCGGAGCTGAAGCTGGAGAAGGTAACGGGCTCGGAGTCCTTGTATCTCTCCTTGAGAACCGGCAGATTTAGTGTCGGTAGAATAACGAGATATTGATCATCATAGACAACCGTAGTTCTGCTCTCGAACTCGCTCATCAGTATTTCATGAATCTTCTCCCCAGGACGAGTCCCACGTTCGACGATCTGGACACCAGGAACTCCTGCATCTTCAATGAGCACCTCGGCCAGATCTACAATTTTGCAGGTCGGCATGGTCATGACGAAGATTTCGCCGCCAACACTTTCGATAGAAGCCTTGAACAGGAGCGAAATGGCATCCCGCAGGGTGAGGAAGAAGCGCGTCATACGCATGTCCGTGATGGATACCATCCCTTTGTTGCGTATTTGATCCTTGAACAGATGCACCACACTTCCGTTCGTACCGAGCACATTGCCGCCCCGCACGGTAACAAACGCTGTGCTGCTATGAAGCAAGTTGGCATAAACGATTAATTTCTCACCGATTGCCTTCGTCATACCGTAGAAATTGGAAGGATTCGCCGCTTTATCTGTGGAGATGTAGATCACCTTTTTAACTTGATTCTCAACCGCTGCTTCAATAACATTTTGTGTACCTATAACATTTGTTTTTAATGCTTCATAAGGCTGATCCTCACACACAGGCACATGCTTCAGTGCTGCCAAATGGTATACATAGTCGATTCCGCGGCAAGCAGCAACCAGCGCATCCTTATCCCGAATATCGCCAATACAAAATTTGAGACGTTCATCTTCGAATTCACGGCTCATTGCCACCTGGCTTGATTCTCCCCGTGAGTACACAATGACCTCTCTCGGATTCATGGTTAATAGCTGGCGTATCAGTTCGTGTACCCATGATCCTGTGCCGCCTGTCACAAGGATTCGTTGATTTTCAAACATGCAGTTTCCCTCCAAGTAGAAATTTGACGACTTTATCCGATACATCCTGAACCAGGTATCCCTTCGGGCATTCCCAATTGGACTTCAGCTCTACCATCAGTGTCACCGATTCTGAGATCCGATCCGCATCGATTCCTGATACAATATTGCTCCCACAGTCAACGGTTTCCGGTCTTTCCGTTGTCTTCCGCATTGTCACGGTCGGTATGCCCATAATGCAGCATTCCTCCTGTACAGTGCCGCTGTCCGTCAATGCACATCTGGCGTTCATTTCAAGCATCAGAAAGTCAAAGAATCCGAAAGGCTCATAAAATTCAACAAGTGGATGCATCTCCAGCTTGAGATGCTCTTTAATTCTGGCTCTCGTTCGGGGATGAATACTGCATATAATACGCTGGCCATGCACTGCTGCAACCTTGTTTAAGCCCTCCATAATTTGTTCCAGATTGTGGGGTACGTCTACATTTTCTGCCCGATGAGCGGTGACAAGAAAATATTGCCCTGACTTGAGTCCCAGCTTCGTCATAATATCGCTGGCCGTCGTTTGTGCTTCATAGTGCTTCATCACTTCGTAAATGGGGTTACCTGTCAATACGATTCGCTGACTCGAAACACCCTCGCGTATAAGATGATGCTTGCTCTGTTCGGTATATGGCATATTAATGGTCGATATCGCATCAATGACCCGCCGATTCTTCTCTTCGGGTACATCCAGATCGAAGCAGCGATTACCTGCTTCCATATGCACGACCGGAATTCCCATACGCTCGGCAAGAATGGCGGATAATGCACTATTCGTATCACCCAGAAGCAGAATTTTGTCCGGCTTCTCTGTGACGAGGATGGACTCCAGCTGCTCGAACATTGCTGAGAGCTGGCGTCCCAGTGAGGCTGCCTTATCCTGTAATACATAATCAGGTGTTCGTAAGCCCAGTTCTTTGAAGAATTGACCGCTTAGACTTTCCGTGAAATTCTGTCCGGTGTGCACAAGGATATGTCGACTGGCATACTCATCCAGCTTGGGAATGATTAGACTTAGGCGAATGATTTCCGGCCTTGTTCCGAGCACTGTCAGTATCTTCATGTTACTTCCCTCCTTATCGAGCCTTGCGAGCTCGCTTTCTCTGCTTTCGTACCCCGAGCTTGGTTCGCAGGCGTTTTTTTCTAGTGATGGCTGTACTGCGTTTTTTGGTTTTCGCACGCGGTTTAGATTTCAAGAGGGGAGCTTGCGACCGCTTTGTTTTTTTCTTCGTTTTCTTTTGGTTGGAGAAGGCTGATTAGCGGCTTGGTAAGCCTGCAGAGAGATTATGTTCCTTGCTGAATGCAGGTCAGAGAACCAATCGGGGAACAACGTGACCCACTGCTGCACCATGCTCGCGGTTCGCTTCTCATATGCTGCAGGTCCATACATCTGCTCAGCCTTGGAATGATTGTGTTGACCCGTCCGTGCAGATTCCTTCCGGTTGGTGATGAATGGGATCATCTTGGCGGCAAGCTCCTCTGTATCTCCCGGGCTGACAAGTAAGTGTCCATTGTCTACAGATTCCATCATTTCCGCGAGACCGCCCTGCTGAAAGGCAACAACTGGCTTAGCGAAGTACATGCTCTCAAGGGCCGTCATGCCAAACCCCTCTTTTACCAGGCTCGGAATGACTGCTAGATCCATCGCGCTGTATGCGCAGCTCACATCTTCAATGAAATCCGTGAATAAAAATTGATGAGCAAATCCTGACTGCTGAATTAGAGATATGCACTCCTCATAATAGGCCGTATCCACTGCTGTACCGATCACCCAGAACCGGGTGTGGGGGAATCGTTCGCATAACAAGAGCGCGGATTGAATAAAAGGCTTAAGACCCTTTGCTTCATATATAAATGAGGAAATATATCCGATACAAAAATGTCCGGGGGTCAGCCCCAGCGTCTTCCGCTGAGTCTGACGCAGACCTTCCCATTCATCTGGTGCGGCAAGAGCTTCATTCCAGGTAGGAGGCAATACAGTTAGTTTCGAAGGGATCGAGCTGTGCACAAGCGGCTCAGTAACAGCATGAGAGATGGCAATCACCCAATCACTATGCTCATCAATGAACTGTATAGCCTCAGCCGTGTAAGGATTGGTTTGAATGATTTCAGTGAGCTTCCAGATGGCAGGAATGCCAAGTATGCGGGCAGCCATTACCGGGATAACATTTACACAGGTATTGGAGACGATGAGGTGTGGATTTTCTTCATGAAGCAATTGCACAACTTCCTGGGAAGAAGGATGCTGCATTAACTCGGCAGCGTCCTCTCTCAGCTGCTCATAAGGAATATACATATAGTGGAGAAGCTCATAAGGCTGAATGATGACTCGGATCTCAGCCTCTCTTGCCATTCGAGCGATAATTCCTTCACAGGGTACAACCAGTACACAATCAAAATAGGATTCCATTTGCCTGCAGAAGCTGAGGAGCAGCTTCTCAGCCCCCGTGATACTCTGTGTACTGCTGATATGACTGAACAACATCAATTTAGGTTTAAGTGTCATAGAGTGTACAACCCTTTAGTTTCCACTGGATTACGGATATCAAAGGGTGCCTTCACCTCCTTTTTCCAGGTACACTATAACCACAATATATTCTGTATTTAAATATGACCGGCACGACAAATGAACCATACCATTCGTACAATTTCCACATCACTGTGCAAGCTCATCCGAATATAATCTGCAGCAGGCTGTTTAAGCGATGACTGTAGGTGTGTTCATTCCAGGTACGTTCGAATCCCCGAAGCGCAATCTCTCTTCTCTTGTCTTCATTTGCCAAATAAAATTCAATCTTCTCTATCATTTCGGTCGGAGATTCATACGTTTCGATCTCGACACCCGGGGTGTAGAACCGAATCAGGTCGGAGCGGGCATCTGTAAGCTGCAAGGTAGCACACGCGGATATTTCAAAGGTGCGGGGATTGGGGGATAGAGGAGGGATCTTAATGCTGTTGTTGTTCATCGAATCATCCTCATGTGAACGGTGCAGGTTCAGGACGATTTTCGTTCCATTGTACACGTCCCTTGTCTCTTCAGGACTCATCCAGCGATTGAGTTCAATTTGGCTGCGATACATTTCGTAATCGGGAAGTCGGTCCCACCATATCCCGTTAAACACTGTATTGTGAGACATGATCTGTGGAAGTACGGGATTAAAATACTGCACGCGGTTCCAGTAGCCAGAGCCGATGAAGCTGACATCTCTGCGGACAGCAGTCGGCGTCATGTTAGGATAATAGTGATGAATAAAGGCGCCGAACGGCAGATAATGCACCTCAGCACACCCATGATTACGATACATTTCAACACAGTTGAGCTCAAGTGTAAAAATATAATCATAATGTGGAGCAATGTTTAGGGTCATATCGGTATAATAAGAGTCATCCGTCAACCATACGGCGGTTCGAACCCCTAAGCCTCGAATTTGATCTACCACTTCCACAGGCAGGAACATTCCATCCAGTGCAAGCACAAGATCCGGCATAAACATACGTACTGTTTCAAGCGCAGATTCATCAGGATTCACAATGTGTACAGCGGAGCAGAGCGTCTGCAAGGTCTCAATAATCGCTTGATCAATCGGTGAGTAGGGAAAGCCCTTCCCTGAGGAGATATATACAACTTGAATGGGGCGAACCGGCAGAGGCTCCTGAGCCCGGCTCATCAAAAAATTGGCGCGCCCTCTCAAATAGCCGTCATCGAACCCTCTTTGAAATTGCTGTCTGTGCACAAGAGATTCGGAATTGTAGCCAAATCTTCTTGTTGAAGAAGCCTTTTTCTTTGGTTTCTGTCTCACAGCCACGCCTATCGTCCTCCTTTTGTTTTTAAACATGATTTAGCAGCATCTCAAGCCGGTGCTTCATGGTATGGCGCAGATTCGTCGTCATGAGACCTCGCCAGGCAACAGACAGACGCTCTTGTTCGTGCGTAAGATAATATTCCATTTTCTCCTGGAGGTCTTGTGCCGTATGAAAGGTCTCAATGTCATATCCCGGTCGATAATACAGCGTGAGATCATCTCGTACATCCGTCAATTGGAGCGTGCCGCAGGCACTGATCTCATACGTGCGGGGATTGATAGAGCCGCCCTGAATTTGATGGGTATTTCGATTATCTAATCCCGCTTCGCAAGGTCTGTGCATATTAATAACGATTTTGGCTCCATTGTAATAATTCACAGATTCAGCAGGCGGAATCCAGCCTGAGTGAATAAATGGACGAAGCAGCTCCAAATTGCTGAGCCGATCCCATTCCCCTCCTGCAATCATCACACGTTTGTTCTTCAAGTAAGGAGCAAGCGCATCGAACAAAGCGATTCGGTTCCAGAATCCACTGCCAATAAATACGATATCGTATCGATATTCCGGTGCGATTTGCCGCGGTCTGAACAACGAGGTATTCACTCCGAGCGGAACATAATGCACGTGCTCAGCACCCAGATTGCTGTAGAACGGTACTGTATTCAGCTCATGTGTAAACACCAGATCATAATGCTGGGAGATCGATGCTGTTTCCTCTGTAAAATAGGGATCATCGACAAACCATATGGCCGTTCGGATTCCGTGTGATCGAATCTCTTGTATCTGTGCAAGATGATCTTCGGGGAAGATATGAAGTCCATTTAACACGAGCACCAGATCAGGGGTGTGCTCTATAGCGCTCCGGGCCATTGCAGATCGATCTGCCACCACGCATTCACGAACAGAAGAGTTCAGTGCATCGATGATCCCTTCATCAATCGCATCAAAGCCCTGAGGAACATACATGACCTTCAGATCTCGAAGCACGGGAGTAAATGGCTGTGTTCTGCCAAGCACCGCTTCACATCCGCCATATCGTATCCCCTGCTCATATCCATCCTGATAACCCTGCAGCCTCCGCTTAGTCCTGTTCACCTCTCGTTCTCACCCTCGCCCAAGTGGTATAGTGTAATCACTTCTAACTATATGCCAGGGTGTCAAATGCATCATGGACCGTTGTCCTCACCTGTACAAATTTGGCTTTTGCCCCGAGTACATCTATCCTGATTTCTTACCTTAAGCCCAAGTTTCAAAAATAAAAAGGGCTTGTACCCTGCGTAAAAAAAGAAAAACTGTCTACAAGTGACCGAAGTAATGTCGGCTTGAAAACAGTTTATGCCATTCAAAAAATGAAGAAATTATTGCGCCTCATAGGCCAGTTTATGTCCATCTTCGAATCCTTGAGCGAACCCGGCGTTGAAGCCTTCGCTGTATGCGTCTTTGTACTCCGGTGCGGCGATGGTTTCTCGTGGAGACTGGACACGTTTTTTGCGGAGCTGACGCTTCTTGCCCGCTGGAGATAACCGTTTCTTTACTCTCTTCTTGCTTGAAGTCATCTTGGTCAGCTTTTTCTTGGTCACCCCGGTGACCTTTTTCTTCTTTCTGACGGATGTAGCGCGGGCACCAGCCTTTGTACCGGAACCCGTTACCCTCTTTTTTTTTCTCTTCATATTTACTCCTCCTGTGGACTTAATCAACGATGAAACAGTTCACGGTATGACGAATTGAGCCGTACTGCTCACGTATTTCGGAGCAACACAAACGCTGTATCCTCATCAGGATACCAGGGGGGAGCAGGGCTGCCTTTCTTGATCGGCTCAAGTGAGATCCCATGGATGCTCTCTGCCATCTCCTGCTGACATTTGGCGATGAGGTCAATATGCTTCATTAACTGTGCTGCAGGAATGGCTGCCAGCTCATAGCCATCTGCTATCGTCTCCAGCATACGAGAAAGTGCAGTCTGGCTTCTCGCAATCGACTCCAGCAGGGCAAGCTTCGCCTCCCTCTCTCTCGCTAACAGGCTCATCACTTACCCACATCAAGATCCATCATAGAATCAAACGAACCGCCATCCTGCTCTCCTTGGCTTAACAAGGCCTTCAGATTGCTGTTCAGACCGGCTTCCATCCGATTAACTCCCTCAAGAAGCTCAATTAAATGCTCCTGCAGCTTAAGCGACATATTCAACTGCTCCTCATGGCTCTCGAATACTGCCCCGCTTAAATGATTAACAGACCAATTTCTTATCTTCTCCGCTTCCAGCGCCTTAGCCTCCAGAATCAGAGATATATTATGCTGCAGCTTAACGGCAGCGTCCATAATTTGAAGCATAGATTCCTCTCTGCTCATCACTCTCACCCGCCTTGTTGCTTCTATTCTTCATCCGATGCAGCCATTTCCCTAACGATATGCGTAATGGAGTCAGCAATCATCTCTTCCAAATCAGCCAGATTACCCAAATACGATACAATTCCGGCATTTAATTGTCCTGCTCCATCGATTAGTCCCTGCATATCGGTAAAATGCGGCAACATGTCCGGCATTACACTGATCATCTCTGCCATGCGCACATTCACATGCCGTTCCGCTTCCAGGACTCTTGCGACTTGATGATGGGCATGCGCTAGATGAGCGAGCACTTCATCGAGTTTTTGCTGCACTGGACCCAACCTCCCTCTTCAAAATACAACTCAAGATTAAATTCCGGCCTCATCAGCATTTGCCTTCCATAGCATATGCATGGCCCCGGAACTCAGTGCTTGTTAGACACGCTTGCCGCTGTGGATATTTTAAGGAACAATGATTGGCCATACAGGGAAGGTAAGGAGTCAGTATAAATAAAAAAAAGCACTGGATGCTCTCATCCAATGCTTGGTTGCTGGTTATATTTGGAATCATGGTGGAATCACCATCTTATTCTCGATTCTGCTGAGCTCTTCGGATTCTTCGAAGGATCCATCTTACCAGCTGGTACAAGACAAAGACAATTCCAATCAGAATAAGAGTGCGTGTCAGCGACTTCTCCACCATGTTGAATACCTGCTTCCACTGCTCACCGAAGAGATAGCCGATGAGGAAGAACACGGTCACCCACAGTGCCGTTCCACCATATGCATAGGTAGCTACGGTTCGATACGGAAGTCGAATAATGCCTATAAAATAGCCGATGAATTGTCTGACTCCCGGAACAAAAAAAACAAAAAGCAGAAGCTTGTCCCCATATTTGTCATACCGTTTTCTTGTTTTCTCAAGAAAATCCGGATGAATGGACAGCCACTTCCCAAACCGATCCACGAGGGGAGACCCAAATCTGTATCCGATCGCGTAGGTAATCGTCACTCCGAGACAGGCTCCAGTCAGTGCCAGCAGATAAGCCGGAAGCCATTCCAGCAGTCCCAAATAAACAAGATATCCCGTATATGTAAGCGTGCTGTTGCCAGGGGGAATCGGCAAAGCGATAAAGTCCAGAGGCAGGCCAATTAACAATACATAATAGCCGTATTGATCAAATAATCGTTCAACGACGTCAATTAAATTCATATAATCTCCTATATTCGGGCCCTAATGTTATTTTTGAGTAGACAATCAAGGGCAGCTACAAACTCACTACTGAAAATATTATTAAAATTGGAAACTATAATCAAGTTTAACCCTTCCAGGCACCAAAAAGCCGGACCCATGAGATCTACCCAGGGATCCGGTTTATTTATATTTTGACGAATATCCCCCTGACTCTAAACTATTACACCCTCATTCCATCTATAATATAGGGCTGATCAGCATAGGCGGTGCAATAATAGGAAGTCCTTGTGGAATGGATTGCAATTGTTCGGTCGTAAGCTCATAAATGTCTTGCTGATCAATTCCCCAGCACTCAGCTGCATGGGGTGTAATGAACAGCCTTCGCTTTCCATCCTTCAACTGAAATAGATGCTGTGCTGCCTCAGGACTGCTGTCAGTCACGATGCTTCCATCAGGGATCCCGATCGTCATCTTCCCGGCTTGCTGCTGCTGTAACTCTTCGGGTGTATGGAGCTGGATGATATCCCCGGTTGGAATGGACTGCAGCTCATGACGAGACAGCCGAACAGCTCGATTGAATACCGCTGCTTGATGCACATCCTGCAGCTCTAGAGGATGCTTATGGCCATCCTGTAACCAGTACAGCTTGCTGCCGCTCGTTTTGACCAATCTGCGATCAGGATAAAATTGATAGCTCGGGATGCCGCGCACTCCAAATTGTTCATACGCTGCACCATTCGTATGCCGCGTTTCCTGAATCAACTGATGCGGATTCCCCCATTTTGCCTCATAAAACTTCGCATTCCCATGATTGGTTTCTTCAAACTGTGAATTCTCTATGCTCTTCATGCTTACACTGCCGAAATGATGAATAAAGCTGTCTCCCGCGATGCAAAGTTTCCTCCCGGACAACCTGATACGAATCATCCAGTCATCATCCTCGTAATTGCCAATGCGATAACCTTCGTCCAGATATCCAATGTCATACAGCAGCTCTCTTCGAAACAATAAACAGAAGCCTACAAGACGATCTGTATATTTCCATTTACCAGGATCAGGCTTATTAAACCCCTCTGCAAAGGGAAGCATATCCTTCACATCGGAGTAGGGAACCTCTATTTGCTGCTCTCCACCAATATAATTGGTGACGGGTCCTACGGCAGCTATACCTGCATCACTGTCCAAACAGCTGAGCATGTTCGTAAGCCATCCCGGCGTCACCACAACGTCATTGTTCAAGATGACAATATATTGACCTCTGGCCATCATCAGACCATGGTTAACACCGCCTGCAAATCCCAAATTACGCTCCAGCACCGTGTATCGGACATTCAAGTCTAGAGACCGGAGGTAATCTGCCGTACCATCCGTCGATGCATTATCCACAACTACAATTTCATAAGGATGAGCGGTGTGAGTCTGAATGCTGGCTATACATCCTTTCAATAGATCCATCTGATTATAGGTAGGAATGACGATACTTGTTCCTTCCATCCACTTGCCGTATGAATGAATACCATGAGTCTTACCTTGATCGTACCCTTGTTGAAAGCCTTCCTGAAACGAAATCACTCGCGGCGTCTTCCGCATCTGCTTCTTGGTCTTTCGGTTCATCCTTGTCTTACCTCCTTCAAGAACAGCTGCATCACTGCTGACTCTCCTGTATCATTTGATCCGCTAGATGACCGATATCAATGGCGACTTTTTTATCTTCACTCGCTATGCGCTGACAAAGAACAACCGCAGGAACTCCAGCAGCGATTAAACAAATATCAAATTCATACCTGCGGCACTCCTCTAACACCCGCTCGATATCTTCAAATCCACGCACCGGGCTGACACTGCCAGTAACATTTACACCCTGCTTCCTCATCAAATCCGCTGTTTCTGCTGCTCTGTTTCCGATAAGAAGGACACGCTGCTCAGCAAGGATTGGCAGTAGCAGGCCATGATGATGCAGCTGGTAATTAATGAGTGAGGAGGTCAGCCGATTCTGCGTTAAGCTCCAGCCGTAATGCCGGCTTACGGCAAACAGCAGCATCTGGAATTCGGGCCGCCTGGACATGGGAACCCCCACATAATCCGCCTTCATGATGGAGTCCAGCAGGAGACTCTGAACAGAAGCATCAGGTAAAGGCACCCCTGCATAAGGTAGAAATGCCCCTAACTCATGGGCTTCTGTGCTGGAGATTACCGTCCCATAAGCTAGGGTCAGCAGCTCGCCGTCTCCCAGCCGTACAAGCGAAAAAGACCGGCGTTCATCCAGCGCCGACCGAATCTCATCCGCTACCTGTTTACTGTCTGTAATCTCAAGCATCTCGGCTTGATGCTGCATGAGACCTGACTGAATGAGAGCTTCGGCTGTAATTCCCGGCAGTATTCTTCCGCTTGGAATGAGCCGCTCTACAATTGCCTCCCCACCGTGGTACATTCCCTCTTTATACCCTGCGGCATAAGCCTTCTGAAGCGGACCCTCATGATCAAGCGGGAGCGGAGCCTGCGGTTGACGCGGATGTTTGTGCCTCTTAGCATTGGTTTTTTTCCTCATGGCCGGCTTTAATTTGGATCCCTTTTTTCTGGCAGAAGCCTTATTCTTGACGGAAGACCTCTGCCGTCTCTTCTTCGCGGCGTGAATGACTGCCAGCCCGACATGATCCAGCTTCCTGCTTCGCTCCATATGGATTGCTCCCTTAGGGTAAGATCTTCTTCATCTGAATGGCTGCATCCTGAAGAGATTCGAATGTCCCGGCATCACTCCAATAACCGGAGAGAATATCGTACTCCAAGCCTTTCGCTCTGGCATAGGCATTGTTCACATCCGTAATTTCGAGCTCTCCCCGGGCAGAGGGAGATATGCCTGAAATAATATGGAATACATCCGCATCATATAGATAAAACCCAGTTACGCTGTAATTTGTCTCTGGATGCTCCGGCTTCTCTTCAATATATGAAATAAGCTCGCTATGCTCGGGATCAAATACAGGTACCCCATATCTTCTTGGATCATCGACTTCCTTCAGCAGCACTCTGGCTGTTCCCAGCTTCTGTTGCTTAAATGCGGTGACAAAGGGAGCAAGATCATCTGCAAACAGATTATCTCCAAGCAGAACAGCAAACTTCTCCTGCGGTAAAATAAACCCCTTGGCTAAATCCAGCGCCTCTGCAATTCCACCTGCTTCTTCTTGAATCCGATAGGTCAGACTCACCCCATACCCGGCTCCGCTCCCGAGAAAATCGGTATAGAGCCCAGCAGACTGCTTGCTAATAATAAGCATAATGTCTGTAATCCCTGCTTTGCGCAGTGTTTCAATTCCATATACAATCATCGGGTACTTGCCCACAGGGAGCAGATGCTTGCTCAGCAGCTGAGTCAAAGGATGAAGACGCGTACCCTTGCCTCCTGCAAGAATTATCCCTTTCAATTTCATTCCCCCTTCTATATAAATTGAAGTGGATCCACTTGCCATTTATCCATAAACAGCTGATGATTCCGCTTCACTAGCTGGCTCAGGCTGTCCTCACCTGATTTTCGAAAACTCGCACTGCCCTCATGGTGCACAAGTGTATCTCCACAGACAAGCAGCCTGTATCCGGCAAGCCTAGCCCTGTAGCAGTAGTCATCGTCCTCATAATGACCCGGGCTGAACCGTTCATCCAAATAACCGATCTTCTCCAGCAATTCCCGCTTGAACAAGAAGCACAGTCCAACGATTCGAGGAACCTCTACCCAGCGTGAAGGATCATGTTCATTATGCTCTGCTGCAATATCTAAGAACTGGGCTTTGGAGTCAAATGGGATCTCCACCTGTTGTATGCCGCTTGCATAGTTTGTGACTGGACCTGTGATACCGACAGCAGGATCACTGAACAGCCCCTGCTTAAGCTGAACCAGCCAATTTCGCGTCACGGTCACATCATTATTTAGCAGCAGCAGGCTGCTTCCCCTGGCGATACGCAAGCCGCTGTTGCATGCCTTTGGAAATCCCCGATTCTCCGGAAGAGAGATCACTCTAAGACGCTCAGATACGCAGTACTCGTAGGTTCCATCCGTAGAACGATTATCTACGACAATGATTTCGTAGGGTTCCTCTGTCCATTTTCGTATCGAATCAATGCAGCTTCGCAGCAATTCAAGACCATTGTAGGAAGGTATAATAATGCTGGTTATCTCCTGGATATTCATGGCGCATTTCTCCAACTGGCGACGGCCGCTCTATATTGAGGAGAAGGCTCTCCCATCCCTGTGCGGGCTTGAAGACATTGCGACAACGCTTCAATATGGTCACCAATAATCATGCGCTCCACATCGTTGCCCTTGCCCGTATTGTCTTTTCTAAGACGATTGCCCTTTATCACATTCACTTTGCTGACTGCCTCTACCTTCATTCCTTTTGTACAAGCCAGCATCTGTGCCACGGGAGGCACCATCAGACTCTGATACCCAACCTCACTGATACAGCGGCTGGATAAGGCATGAGGTACTGCGACAAGCGAATTTGCCGCAAGATCCCTCCGATCGAGCACCGAATTTAAGTAGGTCTTCATTCGTGTGACGTCATCCTGATCTGGAAATGCAGGAATATAGGAGGTTAAGTTATTCAACGCCATATCCACGCCTCGATCGACGGCCGACAGAAACGGGGCCAATCGCTCCGCCTTAATCACGATGTCTCCGTCCGTAAACAGGACCATATCAGAAGTCGTAAGCTCTGCTCCGATTGCGCGTCCGACATCGTGCCCTACTCGGTCCGGTTCATGCACAATAGTAACAGCCGGAAACTTTCGAGCGATCTCATAACTGTTGTCTCTGCATCCATTTAACACAACCACGATTTCCTGCAGGGGAAGACGACTCAGCTCCTTCAGCACTCCTCCGAGAGTTCCGGCCTCATCCGATGCAGAAACGACGGCAGAAGCTGAATTCTGCAAGGTTAAATGTAATGGTGCTGAAGCAGACAACTTCCTCTTTTTGCCTGGTGATTTTGACTTCCTGCTCTCCGGCTTCTTCAGCCCGCGCGAACTCTTCATTCGTACAGCCATCCTTCTCGTCCCCATCCGGTTCTGCTCACCTCGCTCTTACCAAGTGCCTTGCCCTGTGGAGATCCGTAAATCCGCCGCGGCTTCCTTGATGCAGCGTTAGCCAGCGAACAGCTTCTTCATGATCTCTTAGAACAATGCCGGTCAATAGGTCTTGGTTATGTTGATCCTTTCTTCTTAGCGGATTTAATCTCCCAACAGGCACGCGATGGACGGCTTTGACGAGAAGTCCCTGCTTGATCGCCATGGACTGAGCTAACGGAGGTATCTGTAATGCCCCTTCCTTGAGCATTTCAAATGCAGTTCTGCTGATCGCATGCGGCACGGCCGTCATGGAGGCTCCCTTCAAATCCGATCGACCGAGCATGGTATTCAGTGCGTGCTTTGCTTCCACGACCGGATGAACCGGCACTGTACGAACGGGGCCATTATAATCGTTCAATGCAATATCGATTCCGGACAATACAGCATTAACAAAGGGCTTCAATTCCTGAGCAGGGATCAGCATATCCCCATCAATGAAGAGCAGCACCTGCCCTGCAGCTGCATCGGCACCGATTTGCCTTCCGACATCATGACCGAGAGCTTCTGAGTAAGTGATAATACGAGCTCCTGCTGCTATGGCTCTCGCTTCTGTCTGATCCGTAGAACCATTGACAACAACGATCACTTCCGTGGAAGAATGGATTCTCTTTGCTTCCCGAATGACGCGGGCAATCAATGCTTCTTCATTCATTGCAGGAATTATGACAGAGACTACTGGCTCATGAATGACAGATTCCTGTCCCTCAGGTTTCAGGTGATTACGATCTGATTGCTCAGCGATCAGCTGAGCTGATTCGACCGAATTTCGGGATGTTGTCCGGCGATTTTTAATCGTTCGTTTGGTTAATCGACGCTTCTTCAGCGGCTTTATTTTTCCGGTTTGCTGTATATGGCCTCCCTTGTCAAGCACCCGTTTCTGGCTACCGGACCGGCTGGGAGCTTTTGAGCTTCGCTTCATTTTTCGATTGTTATCTCCCACCGTATGTCCTCCTTCTACCTTCTTGTCAGGCATTGCTTCTATCAAGGAGTATTCACGTATAGCATATGCACTCAGATGAGGAGAGCAACGGCTTCTGTCCTTGCTGTCTTCACTGGATCCTCACGAGTATATAAAAACAAGCAGTGCTCTCCCGCTGACACGCGTTCAGGGATTGCACTGCTTATTAACTGAAATGGGATTACGGCTGGGTGCCAAGAGCTATCCAAGATACAGTGCCGTAATCACTGCTGTCCCCGCTCAAACGTCTAATTTTGAGCAATACGGAATCTTTACGCTGCTCAATCACACTGACTTGGAAGTCTGTCGTATTGCACATGGCGACGAATACATAGCCTGCGGATTCAAACTCTTCCTCTAAGGAGACTACCACTTCTTGCTCAGCTGCTTCTTCCTCTTCAAAAGCAATAATATACTGCCCAAACTGCTGTGTAACCGGCTGCTTCGATGCCGAACGTACCGGAGTAAAGCTCAAGTGCTCCGGACACAGTGCTCCTTTTGCAACATGCTGACCTTCAATCACTCGTTCCGCCAGCTGCTCGCCTGTAATCGATCGTGATGCAAGAACTGTAGCCGGAAGGCTCTCTTCAGCCAGCTTATCGCCTGTGATGCTCTTATCTCGAATCAGCTCGGCACCTATTGCCCCCTCCTCGATATGAGCACCGCTGATGCTGCGAAGCCGAATATGGTAAGGAAGAATGGCACCTTCAAATATATGTCTGGATTGAATGGACGACTGCTGCAAATGATTGGAGCCAATGATCTCAGCCTGCAGATGTGAACCATTAATGGATAATGGCATCAGATGCTCCCATGAGATGGAGGATATACCATAGTGCTCATGCTGAATCAGACCCGGCGTAAGATGCATGGACTGAACCGCTTCACTGGCAAGATGGGCACTGCCGATTGCACCTTCTTCAATAAGTCCAGATGTGATGGACAGCGCCTGAATATGTTCTCTTTCAATCGTTCCAGGCTGAATATGGTAGGAAGAGATCGAACCTGGAGCCAGGTGATGCTCGCGAATAGCACTGTCCTGAACATGCCCTGAACCGATCGCAGCTTCTACAATATGCAAGCCTTGAATACTGCTATGCTCTAAATGCTCCGTGGATATGGCAGCTGCCTTTATATGATGGCGGTCGATAATCTGCTCCTGAAGTGCATCCTCATTAATGGAAGCGTTCATCAGATGAACCTCGCCTATACTCGCACGGGCAAGCTTGCGTCCTGTGATCGTCTCATCAAGAATCCATTACCTTGTCGCAGATCACTGGCCAGATGCTCGGCTGTAATGGCGCTTTTCTTGAGATGATACCCCTGGATGCTCCGCTCTGCCACATGCTTGCCGAACACGGATTCATTCGCAAGATGAGTATCAAGAATGGATTGGGGGGCAATTTTGTCAGACGTAATCGCATTCGCCTGGATCGACTCATGAGTGATGGATCCTGGATATATGTGTCCGTTCAGCACACTGTGCGCTGCTAGCTTCGTTGCGGTTACACTGCTGTCCGCGAGCTTCGCTCCGGTCACGGCCAGATTGGCCAGCTTATCGGTCGAGACACTTTCGGGCGACAGCTTGAGC
This sequence comes from Paenibacillus sp. TCA20, assembly GCF_000732325.1. Classification (GTDB taxonomy): domain Bacteria; phylum Bacillota; class Bacilli; order Paenibacillales; family Paenibacillaceae; genus Paenibacillus; species Paenibacillus urinalis. The sequence goes on along the minus strand of NZ_BBIW01000013.1, from coordinate 123,255 downwards.
GACGTAACCGCATAGTCTGACAGATGCTGCGGAAGCACGGCCCCATTTTTAATCAGCTGATCGGTTATACTTGCCTGAGCAAGATGCCTGGTGTTAATGCTGTTGTCTGCTATTGCAGCGGAGAGGATCGAGCCTTTCTTCAGATGAATGCTGTCGATGGAATCGGCAGCAATATGCCCCGTATGAATGGCCTGCTCTTGAATGACCTCTCTGCCGACACTGCCGGGCGTCAAATGAATATTCTGAATAGACTTCTCTGCCAGATGCTCACTGCGAACCGCATTGTCTGCAATAATTCCACTATCTACCGACCCTGTTGCCAGCTTAGATTCAGTTACACTCTTGTCGGCAAGCTTATCCGTAGTAACGGATGAGATTTGCAGATTCTTCGTATTCACGGCGTTATCACTCAAGTGCAGGTGCTGAATACTGCGTGGTGAGATCGCTGTGCTGATGACAGATTCAGGTCCCAAATGCTGTGCTTGAATCGTACTGTTACCGATGTGTGCTGACTCAATGGCCTCCTTGGTCAAATGCCAAGCATAGATAGAACCTGCGGACAGATGAGCAGAGCCTACTGCTCCCCCTGCAATATGTCTCGTATGCACGGCCTGGTCTGCAATTTTGGCTGCGAGAATGCTCTGGTCCGCAATCTTGGAAGAAGTCACGGCCTGCTCAACTAGCTGGGCCGTGCCCACGGATTGATCACTTAGCTTCGTGGTGCTTATAATCCCATCCGCCAGGTGATGACCCAAGATTTCGGACTGTCCAATTTGCTCTTTGCCGATGGCCCCTTTCAGAATCTGCTTCGCACCAATGCTCTCTTCCGCTATATGCATCCCGGTTATCGCTTGCTTTTTAATATGTGCTTCTCCGACTGCCCCTTCAGCTAGCAGATCGGCATCAATAATCTTCGCAGACAAGTGCTGCTTGCCAACAGCTCCCTCCGCAAGATGCTCAGAGGTTATGCCTCCCTGAACCACGTGCTGTGCAAGAACGGCACGATCCTCGATTTTTCCAGAGGTTACAGCTCCATCTCTTATCTTGCGTGAGGTTACGGCATCATCGGCCAGCTTGGAATTATGAACGGCTCCATTCCCCAGCTGTCTTGTTCCTATTGCGCTACCTGCAATCTTCTCCTGTGTAATGGATTCCTCCTGAAGCATTTCACTGGAAATGATCAGATTGGCGAGGTGCCGTGTACCGATGGATCCATCCGCGATCTTGTCTGCATCGATACTCTGGTCACTTAATTTTCTGGAAGTGATGCTGCCGTCCTTGATCTTGCCGCCTGTTATCGACGCGTCCTTTACCTTCTCTCCCGAAATCGCTCCATTGACCAAGTGCTCATCAAGTACAGAAGCTTCGGCCAGCTTGGAGGACACAATAGCCCGGTCCGCAATATGAATGGCAGTAACCGCATACTCCTGAAGAGCTTCGCTGCCTATAGCCCCCCGTTTAATATGTCCGCTGTTGATGGCATACGGAGCCAGCTGTGTACCTGTTACGGCATGCTCGCTAATATCCTCCGTGTAGATAAAAGCTTCTCCTCCCGGCATCTGTTTCTCTGCCAGCAGCTCTTTCTTCGCAGTGATCAGCTGGCTGTGACTGTGTGGCGTATTTTGTATTATATTCATTACCGGGCTAAGCTCTGTCTCCTGCTGCAGCGTTTGATCTGACGTAGTAATGGGTGATGCCTGGGCGATAGGGGCTGCCTGGGCTGTTTCCTCTTCTTGAACAGGCTCGGGTACAATTACCGCACTGGCAATAGAAGCCATCTCTTTGGAGGCAGGTTCTTCTACGACGGTGGACTCAGCCTCAGCTTTTAATTTACTCTGCTGCCTGGCCTTGGCTCTCTCCCTCTCTGCATTTAACCGGTCCAGCAGTGCAAGCTCACTCGTATCGGGGTCTATCCCAAAACGATGTTTGGCTGCATTCTGACTCGTTTTGATCTTCCCTCTTTTTTTCAAAACCGCTCGCTCCTTTATAACAAAACAGTTGTTTTTCCTGCATCCTATGCACGGCTATAGGCATGTGACACTCCCCGGGCATACTTTCATGAAGGTCCATGCCCTAATTTTAGGCTTGTATTTCAACGGCTCGATGCGGGCTGCTCTCCCTATCGGGACAAACCCTGCAATCATAGAATAGAATCGAGCCTTTCTTTAACGTATCCGAAAGGAGGAATCAAGCTTATGGAACATGTCGGCATCCTTCTGGACTCTTCCATCTATCGGAGAATTCCTCATGGCAGAACAGGGCAGGAATCTCTTGCACAATATGAACTGGCAGCAGCTTCCTACAACCTCATCCCCTGTTACATGAGACTAGAAGATATCAATGTGTCTGCAGGGACATGCAGAGCCTATATCCACTCAGAGAACAGATACAAGCTGGATACCATCAAGCTTCCCTATATTATCCATAATCGGGCTATGTACTTTACTACAGCCAGTCACCATAAAATGGCCGGACTGATCCAGCGGGGAATTCTCATCTATAACCTTAGAAATCGATATAAAAAAGTTCAGATTCATAAACTGTTATCCCGAAATCCGGAGCTTGTACCTCATTTGCCCGAGACAGAGCCGGCCACCAAGCAATCCATAGCACGGATGATGGGTAAGCATTCGGATTTAATTATCAAGCCCAGCAATGGGAGTATTGGGAGCGGAGTGATGCGGCTAACACAGCAAAGTGCCTTGTGGCAGCTCACCTTCCATCCGAAAGCAGGCAAATGGAGACAAGTCAGATTCAAGCCAGGACGACTGCCTTCTTTTCTGCCCGCACGCATTGCCCGCAAGGAGCACCTCATTCAGCAAAGAATACCTTTGGCCACTTATGAAGACCGGCCTTTTGATCTGCGTGTAACTGTACAGCGAGGAATGACCGGGGAATGGGGAGTTACGGGGATGTTCGCCAAGCTGGCAGCCTCTAAGGATGCCTTTATCACCAATGTGGCTCGCGGCGGATCTGCCATGACGGTGGATCGCATATTCCCAAGCGTGTTCCCTTATGTTGCGGCAGATAAACTCCAGAGCAGCATTCATCATCTGGCTCTGACTGCAGCGCACCAGCTGTCTGCCGAGCTGCCCCATATTGCGGATCTTGGCATTGATCTGGGTATTACTACGGCAGGTGAACTCTACTTGATTGAATGTAATGGAAGAGATCAGCGCTATGGCTTCCGCAAAGCCGGCATGCCGGAAGAATGGGCCCGCAGTTATCGTGAACCGATGGCGTATGGGCGTTATCTCCTTGATCAGAAACGGTCTGCGCTTCTGTCAAAGACCTCAACCTTATTGCAATAACGTCATATTGATTTCGAACCCGTTCTGTGTCAATATTATGCAGAGTGGCCGGACTTTACGAACGTCCGGTCTAGACGCTCGTTTCCTAAGGGGGATATACATGTCGAAACCGTTGCTGCGCCTCATGACAGAGCTTTCTTCACGCAAATGGATCTCCCGGCTTACCGGCACTTTTTCCAAGAGCAGTGCGAGTAGGCTGCTCATTCCGTGGTTTATCCGAACCTACGAAATAGATCCTAATGAGGCCGAACTAGAACCAGGCGAATACCCTTCCCTGAATGCTTTTTTTACACGAAGGCTGAAGCCCCATGCGAGGCCTCTGCATGAACATCCAGATTCTCTGCTTAGTCCGGTGGACGGCAAAATTACAGCGATGAGTCCGATAACCAAAGGCACCATTCTTAATATCAAAGGTCACGATTATACCCTCGCTGATCTGCTGAACCAATCTCCTCACATGGAGAAGTATAAAAATGGGTGGGCTGTCATTCTGTATCTGAGTCCAAAAGATTATCATCGAATTCATGCTCCGGTCACGGGTAAACAGGTAGAGAGCGAGCATATCCGCGGTAAAGTGTATCCGGTGAATGATTTTGGTCTGCGTCATATGAGAACCGTATTAAGCCGGAATGAACGGCTTATTACATATATCAAGCATGAGCATGGCGAGATTGCGCTTGTGAAAGTCGGGGCTATGAATGTAAGCAGCATTCAATATGCTGATGACACCGTGAAGGCTTGGCAGCGCGGGGATGAGCTCGCTTACTTCGAATTCGGCTCTACTGTCGTATTGCTGTGTGAGAACGGCACCTTTGTACCAAGGGAAGACCTGGCGGAAGGAGACAGTGTCCGGATGGGTGATCCGCTTGGGGTCATTGTTTCGAAGTCAGCAGCAATAAGAAGGCCATCATAGAAGAACACCGAATAATAGCGTGCGGATTGAATAGTAAAAAGCAGCAGTCTCTTTGAAAAGCATTTTCCAGAGAGACTGCTGCTTTTATCATTTGAGGCTTTTGCACAATTCGGTATGATTGGTCTTAGGATGTATGCAAATCCTCTGTATATGATGAATCCATATTTTGATTCACTCCACTAATTTCAATCCATTCTAGAACCAGACATTGTCCACCGGTTTACGGCGCAAACGGTTACGGAACAGAGAACAGCCTTTGCCAAAACAGCCGCGATTTCGAATTCTGCGAATTCCGTTCAAAGTAGACCCTCCTTACTCCTGCATGATATACATTAAAGCATATACCCCGCAGCATTAGGTTTGAAACTTTGATTAACGCTTTGCGTCATTTTACAATCTCGAATCAACGAATCTCTGATGGACTTCTCCCTGTATATTGCTTGAACTGCCTGCTGAAAAAGAAGATATCGCGATACCCGAGGGCATCCGCCACCTCTGTTACATTCATTCCTGCATGCACCAGCAGATGCTCTGCACGCTCAATGCGCATCTTGATAATATAGGACTGGACGGATGAACCGATCAGCTCTTTAAATTTTATGGAGAAATAACGGGGGGAAAGTCCTGCTCTCGCCGCAAGATCCTCTACCCGATGATTAATGCCGGGATGCTGACGCACGTAGTTAGCGATCTCCTGAATCGCTTCAGCAAGCTGGTTACTGACCTTCTTCTCCGCAGGGTGCTCCTCATATTCCAGCCGCAGCAAATGAATCATCATCTGCTTCAGAATAAGCTTATTCTCTTCTTCACGTCCATAGGCTTGGGACAAAAATAACCTCACGTATCTCGCAAGCATATGCTCAAAGTCAATCGTCTCTCGAAGCCGGTTATACGTACCCGGGACTTCTGTAACCGGCTCCTTGACATCAAAATGTATATACGTTAGTACAAACGGCTTCTGCGGATTATGAGTTGCACTTGTATGGTCACCAGGACGGAACAAGAAGCAGCTTCCCTTCTGGGCATGATAAGGCTCATCATTTACAATGACCGTACCTTCTCCGCTCCACACATAAAATAAATCGTAGTTTTGCATCGGTTTTTCGCGTTTCTGCCATTTCCAGCCTGGCTCACAGACAATCTTGGCGACGGCGGGCAAAATCACAAAAGACGACGGTGACGCATGTAACATGTCGTCCTTCCTCCTTATTAAGTGGATCATTACCCCTTATTATAGCGTGAAACGAGGCGGAAGAAAAACGCTACATCATGTAGATATGATTAAACATTTAACGCCCATCCAGTAAATTGCCGAGTCCTCCAAGAACGCTGCCTTCCTCTTTTTTCCCCATGCTTGCAGACAGCACTTTATCAGCCAATCTGGAGAATGGCAAAGACTGCACCCAGACCTTACCCGGTCCACGCAAAGTGGCAAAGAACAGACCTTCACCGCCGAATAAGGCGGTCTTCACTCCCTTGACGAACTCAATATCATAATCAATAGTGGATGTCATCGCGACTAGGCAGCCTGTATCTAAACGGAGCGTTTCACCTGGCTGAAGCGTTCTTTCGATCACTAAACCGCCGGAATGAACGAAGGCCAGGCCATCCCCTTCAATTTTTTGCATAATGAAGCCTTCACCGCCAAAGAAACCTGCACCCAGCTTACGACGGAACTCAATGCCTACCGATACTCCCTTGGCTGCACACAGAAAGGCATCCTTCTGGCAGATCACTTTACCTCCCAGATTGACCAGGTCGAGAGGGATGATCTTGCCTGGATACGGTGAAGCAAAGGTTACACTTTGACGGTACCTGCCTTCGTTCGTGAATACCGTCATGAATAAGCCCTCACCTGTGATGAGTCGTTTGCCTGCCCCCATCAGCTTACCCATCATGCCTCTTCCCGCTGAACTGCCATCTCCGAAGATCGTTTCCATACGAATATCCTGGTCCATCATCATGAAGCTTCCTGCTTCAGCAACTACGCTTTCACCCGGATCGAGCTGAATTTCTACGCACTGCATCTCTGAGCCGAGAATCGAATAATCAATTTCATGTGCTGGCATTTGAATTCCCCCGTAAGTTTAATTATTTGTCAAATGAGTCCTTATTAATGACTATGATTACGTGAAATGATCTTAACTGGTTTCAATCCCTTGATTTATTTTCCAATTCCATCTTCATGTTTGATGTCTTCATATGCCTGCGCCATCCGTAAGATGCCCTCCTTTATTTCCTCCTCGGATAGATGCGCATATTTAAAATAGGCGGAAGGTCTGGATGGATCGAGCTGAAATCGGACTCCGTCAGTGAAGTATACTCCCCGTCGCGTGCAGGCCTTCTTGAACGAAGCATAATCTACATCGCTCCCTTTCCATAATCCGTAAAAGCCGAGCCCCGCATCCCCTACAAACACGGTGAATAGGTGACCTGTATGCTGCTGGATCCATTCGGCAAATTTCTGATGCTTCACCCCATACCGGCGGGTGAGCTTTCGAATATGCTTCGCATAGCCGCCGCGAGACATCCAGACAGCCAGTGCCCGCTGTTCATATAGACCCGCAGATATCGGATCGTAATAGGCCTTGGCAGCAACGACCGGTGCGACAAGCGCTGGAGGCAGAACAGCATAGCCCAGGCGAAATCCTTCGGGCATCGTTTTGGAGAAAGAGCCAATATGAATGACTCTCTGCTCCTGATCGAGCACTTTCAGCGGCTCAATTGGACGTCCTTGAAAGCGGAATTCGCTGTCATAGCTGTCTTCGATAATAATCGCCTGCCTGTTTCTTGCCCAAGCCAGTAGAGCAAGCCTTCGCTCCAGATTGAGTACAACACCTGTTGGAAACTGCCGGCTGGGCGTAACAAATAGAAGCCTCGCATCCCAATCCTCAGGAATAATTCCATGATGATCTACGGTAGAAGGAATCACTTCGCCTCCGCACACCTGGACTGCCTGGGCAAACCCCTTGAATCCCGGACTTTCGACTACCGCCTTCTCTCCCTCATCCAATATCACTTGGGTAAGAAGCGCTATTGCCTGCATCGAACCGTTAAACAAGACTATTTCCTTGCCGCTGACCATAATCCCCCGAGTTGCTCCCAGATGCGCCGCTATGGCTTCTCTTAAACGTATATCGCCTGCCGGGTCATACACACTCTCATATTTCTCCTGCTGATTGCTTCTCGACAGAATACTCTTCCATTCCGCATACGGAAAATCGGCATCAGGCTTGTGTGATCTGTCAAAGCGTATTTCCTCTGTCTGCTTATGTGCGGACTGCTCATCCGACAGGAGAAGATGCGAATTGACCGCTGTCAAGGATTGATACTGTTCGGCTGCCCGTTTCCCCCATGCAGATAATCGAATGTCCGGATAGACTGCCTCCGGCGGTTCACCCGGTATGCCGGCAAAGGCTACATAAGTCCCTCGTCCCGTCTCCGTGTGAATATATCCATCGGCCTGCAGCATGTCATAAGCGGTTGCGACAGAACCGCGGGACAGCCTGTATTGAACAGCTAACTGCCGAGTTGCCGGCAGCTGAGTTCCACTCTGCAGCGTTCCTGACAGAATTGCATCCCGAATCGCGTGGTACAGCGCATGGTATTTATAACGGTATTCCTTGATATATCGATCCCAAGAGAGCATAAATTCCATATTATTCGATCCTCCGTTATCTGCTGCTTTCCGATTGAGTATACATGGTTCTTATAAATTGGACTATTAAAAATTAATGATATTGGATCTTTTTTCATGACAATAGACGGACTAAGATGTAGAAAAACATCAATCAGCCCGCTGCGAGGAGGCACACGCTTATGAGAAGAAAAGAATTCACCATTGAGCAGGAAGAGGAGATTACTGAATTTCTATCGACACAAACCTTCGGGTATCTTGGTACCGTCAGTCCAGACAACAAACCAAGGGTAACACCGCTCAATTTTGTTTATGATGAAGGTTGTTTTTATTTTCACGGCAGTCTGGCCGGAGAGAAAATGAAGCATATCAAGGCGAACAGCACCGTCAGCTTTACCGTTGCAGAAGAGTTTTCTTTAATCCCTTCCTACTTCAAGGACCCCTTGCTGGCCTGCCCCGCTACATCCTTCTTCAAGAGTGTATCCGCCAGTGGTCATGCAGAAAAAGTAATCGATCTGAAGGAAAAGGCCCGGGCTCTGAACCGATTTATGGAAAAGCTCCAGCCGCAGGGAGGCTATCTGACCATCGATGCCGACGATCCCAGATATACAGGTCAATTAAAGGCGGTTGCCGTTGTCCGTATCATTCCCGAAACGCTGAGTGCGAAGTTTAAATTCGGGCAGAACCTGCAGCAGGACAAGCATGAACAGCTCCAAGAGCAGCTGGAACAGCGAGGCGAGGCTAAGGATGCCGCAACCGTAGAAATGATGCGAAAATATTGTCCTTTTCACTCCTGAATGATTCCATGTTTTCTCTTTCCACTAGTCGCTCATACTATAGCTGCAGCTTGTTCATGCTTGCTGCACATCAGTCATAACTCAGCAGTGTAACGCGGTAATGCATTGTAAAGGTCATTTGTATTGTTTTTCCGTGACGACTGCTGTGCTTGATGCTATAATATGAGGCAGTGTAAATGGTCTCTAATCTATTCAACGACTTGGAAGGATGAAAATCGATGAACCCACTGGCTGTACAGCTGAACGAAAGTATTCAAGCGGGCAGCGATCATGTGTACGACATGCTCTCGAGGCTCGGCAAAGAGCTTTATTATCCGAAGGAAGGTATTCTTAGTCAATCGGCTGAAGCTTCAAGCCGCGCGAAGAAATACAATGCAACGATCGGGATTGCAACCGAAGGCGGCAAACCGATGCATCTGCAAGTCATCCAGGAGAAACTATCTGCCTATAAACCACAGGATTTGTATCCTTATGCACCCCCGGCTGGTAAACCAGATTTACGAGTAGCATGGCGGAACAAGATGATTGAAGAGACGCCATCCTTACAAGGTAAAATATTTGGCAATCCCATTGCAACGAACGCTCTGACCCATGGTCTCAGCATTGTGGCAGACCTGTTCGTCGATGACGGAGATGCTGTTATATATCCAGATAAAAACTGGGAGAACTATGAACTCACCTTTGGAGTTCGAAGACATGCCCGTTTGGTCAATTATCCATTGTTTAATGATCAGATGAAATTTAACAGCAACGGACTTAAGGAGGCTCTCCTTGCACAGAAGGATCAGGGCAAGGCCGTTGTTGTCTTGAATTTCCCGAACAATCCGACAGGCTACACCCCGGGCATTGAAGAAAGCAAGGAGATTGTAGCCGCTGTCACAGAAGCAGCAGAGGCAGGAATTAACGTCGTTGTTGTTACAGATGATGCCTATTTCGGTCTGTTCTTCGAGGATTCCATTCACGAATCGTTGTTTGGAAGCCTGACCAGCATTCACCCACGAGTTCTCCCGATCAAGATCGACGGAGCAACGAAGGAAGAGTTCGTCTGGGGATTCCGTGTCGGATTTATAACGTATGCTCATGACAACCAGGACATCCTGTCTGCACTGGAACAGAAGACGCTGGGAATTATCCGCGCAACCATCTCCAGCGGCCCGCATCCTTCACAGACCTTTGTGCTTGATGCGCTGAAATCACCTGAATTTGCAGCTCAAAAGGAAGAGAAGTTCCACATTATGAAGGCTCGTGCCAATACCGTCAAAGCCCTGCTCGACAGCGGCAAATACGACGGAGCATGGGAATACTATCCTTTCAATTCAGGGTACTTCATGTGTCTGAAGGTGACGAAGGTACAAGCTGAAGAGCTGCGTGTGCATCTTCTGAACCAATACGAGATCGGGACAATTGCGCTTGGCGAGCATGATTTGCGTATTGCCTTCTCCTCACTGGAGGAAAATCAGCTTGAAGAGCTGTTCGATACGATTTATCAAGCTGTACAGGATCTGACACAAGGTTAGATTCAGATTCAAGTATCGAACCAAGCAAGTCCAAATCACGAGAAAAGTATTAGCCCCTCTGACCTCCCTAGGCAGTCAGAGGGGCTTGTTTGTATGTCAAAATAGACGGCTCCAATTTCTGTTTCAGTTTTTTTTATGCATCAAAAGGCAGCAGCCCAAACACGAGGGGTATTTGCATCATAGGATACGTTGTACGCTTCTTCAAGAGGGGCTTACGAATAAGACCTGAAAGGGGTATGAAAATATGTCTGGAACAGAAGAAAGAAGTTACGGTTACGGCGGCGGCGGTTTTGGTGGATACGGCATCGGAGCAATCCTTGTATTGTTCATCCTTCTTGTTATCATCGCTAAATCCTTCTCCTCTTACTAATTGCAGGTAAAGAACAGCTCAGTGGATGGACGGTAAATTTCATACCTGATCTAACCTCGCGAATAAGTCACCAGGCCATAAAGGAAAGGGGTCTATCCATGGATAGACCCCTTTCCGCTAATCACCTTACACTTATTCCAATTCCTCTTCCTTAGTCCATTTCTTCAGTTGCGAGCTTCGGAACATGCGGGCGATGAGTAGGCCAAGAGCTAATGTAATTAGCAGCTCTACCCATCTGCCCCACCCTCCGATAAGCAGTGGAATCCATAACAAGATGGTTAACGCCGACTGCAAGGTATATACGAACTTCAGTACCTGTAGTCTACGGCTCTCTGCTGTTACCGGATAGATGTAGATCCAGAAGGAATCACGGTGATATCGGAGTAGTCCGGACAGCTGAATTCCCAGTACGAACAAGAAGAATAAGTATACTCCGCTTCCCCACAGGCTGCTTCCCGTCCAGTACACGAACAGACCGCCTACAATGGCAAGCCTGATACATATTCCCAGCAGATCACTGCGGATGAAGGTCTTTGCTATTAAGTATTGAAAAGCCTTGTCCTGCCCCCATGATATACGTTCAGCCAGTGGTGCAAGCAAACGGCGGGAATGGACACGCTGCTTGAGTGCAGGGACTTCGACGAAGAAGCCTAATGTCTTGATCACTCTCGCCCCTCTGACCTGCTCGGTCTCGATCAAATGCTCCCAATGAACCGGCAATCGTACGGGCAGACGAAGAGAGACGACATACAGCACAGTCAGTACAGCGATAAAGATTAATCCAGGTATAGCTTGATGCCATATCCACGCATACAATGACAAGGTGATCACGGCATAACGCAGAAGCCGGTAGCCCATCCGTGACGACTTGGACAGCATTTGCTGCTCGCACCAGCCTCCGAAGCTGGCAATGCATTTTAAGATCACGAGCAGAATGAGAAACAGCAGGAAGGGCTTAGGTTCTCCCTCACTTCGAATATAAAGCGGCCACAAGAGGATGAATAGCAGGATGAGTCCAACCGTTTTGTAGACGATACCCCGAATAAAGCTGTTCTGCAAATACAGATGCATCCGATATTCCTGAGGTCTTAAGAAGACAATATCGGCTTGACGGAGGTAGGTCCGATAGCTGCTGAAGATGACCGGAGCAACGAGCACGAGGAGCATGACCCATCGGATCGGAAAACCATTCGGAACATCTTGTACAAGCGAAGTGTACCATGCGGAAAACGCGATCAGGGAAAAGCCCAGTACGACGGCTACCCCGCTCTGCAATACATAACCTAGATAGGGTGTAATTTGGTTCCAGAATGCCCCTCGTCTTGATTTCCATAGCTGCTGCAAATCCATCTTCTAATCCCCGCCTTGTACGAGCTTATAGAATATTTCCTCCAGCGGAGCCTGTCTCATCCCGGACCCGGCCCGAAGCTCCTCCAAGGTCCCTTGCGATATAATCTTTCCCCCATGAAGTATGATGAAACGATCGCAATAGTTCTCTATCGTGGACAGGATATGAGAGCTGAGCAGAATCGAAGAACCCGATGCGCGAATTTGCATCATGAAATCCAGCAGTGATCTGATACCCAGTGGATCCAGGCCCAGAAACGGTTCATCAATAATGTATAGTGGAGGTCTGGCCACAAAAGCGCTCATGATCATGACCTTTTGACGCATTCCTTTGGATAAATGGGCAGACAGGCTGTCTTTTTTGTCCCGCATACGGAACATGTCCAGGAGATGATCGGCCCGCTCTTCGAACTCCGCCTTGGACACATTATAGGCCCTAGCGGTAAACTCCAAATGCTCCATCACGGTCATCTCCATGAACAGCTCTGGTGATTCCGGAACAAACGCCATGCCGCTCTGGTAAGCTTCCGGATTCTCATCCCGGCGTTTGCCTCCAATGAGCACCTCTCCCTGATGAGGCACCATCAGACCCAAAATATGCTTCATTGTTGTACTCTTCCCGGCACCATTCAAACCGATCAGGCCAACCATTTCACCAGGAGCAACACGTATATCAATATCATGCAGCACCGGCTTCTTTGCACTGTACCCTCCGCTTAATCCGTTAATTTGCAGGATAGGTGTCTGTTCCATGTAATCCCCGCTTTCTTCTAGGACTCGCTGTTATCACTACGTTTATTCTTGAGCCATTTCGGAGCCCCTTTATTTTTCTTGTCCTGCGCCTTCTCATTCTTGCGTCTTGCCGCTGGAGCCGGCTTGTCCTTCGGACGGCTTGACGTATGGCTGATGCTCGCTTTTGGAGAAGCCGTTCTTGGAGCAGCCTCTTTACTTGGACCGCCTGCTCTTGTGCCTTCACGGAATACACTGCGCTTCGCTTGATCGTCCCGTTCCTGTACTTCTCCTCCGTACAGCACCCGTTCAATCAGCTCGATTCCGAGCTCTCTTGCGAATTTACGCATAATGAACGTTTCCTTCTCGCCCACAATGGAAATCACCGTTCCCGTCTTGCCCATCCGTCCTGTTCTGCCTGCCCGGTGAACATAATGATCAGAATCAAAGGCCGGATCAAAGTTGATGACCAGAGGAAGATCCTGAATATCCAATCCGCGTGCCGCAACGTCACTGGCTATCAGCAGCTTGATTTTGCCTTCTCTGAAATTCGCAAGGACTCTGCTCCGTGTCATTTTATCGGCATCTCCATACAAAGCCGCCGCGGATAGACCCATAAAGTTCATCTTGCCTTCTACTGCCGCGATGGTTTCTGCCGTATTCGCGAACACGATCGCTCTGGACGGGTCAAAATGGCGTACAATTCTTCGCAGCATGTCCACCTTTTCCCGTTCCTCAGCTACAAAGTAGAGATGCGTCAGACCGCTCGCGGTCATCTGCTCGGGTTCAATGCCTATGGTGACCATATCCTTCATTTCGCGCTTGGCAAGCTGCTCGGTCTCCTTATCCACCGTTGCAGACAAGAATACAAGCTGACGATCCCGCAGTGAACGATGCATAATCTGGTCCACATCTCCGGCTCCGCCGAGCTGGAACACTTGATCCACTTCATCAATGACAATTGTCGTGATCTGATGCATTTTCAGCTTGCGAATTTCAATAAGCTCACGTACCCGTCCCGGTGTCCCCACGACGACCTCCGGATGTTCCTTCAGCTTCTCAATTTGGCGCTTGATTGCTGCGCCGCCGATGAGTCCCAGCGTCTTAATGCCGCGGTAGGTACCGTACGTTTCGGCTTCGCGAACAATCTGCATCGCCAGCTCCTGTGTTGGAGCGAGGATCAGCTTCTGCGTACCCTTGATATCGGTATTAACCGTCTCCAGCACCGGCAGTAAATAAGCCAGTGTCTTTCCTGTTCCTGTCTGAGAACGCGCAAGCACATTCTTGCCTTCCTTAATGACGGGAATGGTCTGCTCCTGTACAGGAGAAGGCGTCTGTATCCCCCGCTCGTCAAGTCGTTCTATCAAACCCGGGCTTAGTCCGAGCGAATCAAATGTTGTTGTCATTCAAGTCCATCCTTTGTTATAAGTTCATTACTGTTCATTATATGCGAAAAACGTTCACGTACCAAATTACGGTTGTCAAAAAACAAAAGAACGGTACAGCAGTATCCATCTAGCTCGCCGAAATGAATTGCAAAACGAATCAAAACCACACAAAAAAGCTCTTGAGCACAAATCATGTTCAAGAGCCCTCTACTGCTATTTACGATTTAACAAACCATACGTAAGCTTGTCCGCCAGCCTTGGAAACAACTGGTATAATCTTATTCCAGCTGCAGCGATATGGGGAAGATTAACCTCTTCCTTCTGTTTGACGATCGCCTGCACCATCTTATCCGCTACATATTCAGGCTGCATAATAAAGCCCTTCAGGTTGCTAATGTAGCCACCACCGGGATCTGCCGTCTCAAAGAAGGGGGTATCAATCGGACCCGGATTAATCGTCGTTACCTTGATCCCTGTTTCTCTCAGCTCCTGACGCAGTGCATTACTGAAGCCTAGAACAGCGTGCTTGGTGGCCGTATAAGAGGCGGATTTTGCGGTCCCAATCTTGCCTGCCATGGATGCGACATTGACGATATGCCCCTGTCCGGATGCAAGCATATGGGGCAGTACAGCCTTTGTCATTCGTACCGTACCCATATAATTTACGTCCATCATTTGTTCAAAGTCCGCTACGGTCATGTCCTTCGTCATCTCGAATTGACCATACCCTGCATTATTAAGCACAACATCGATTCGACCGTACCTGTCGATGATCCTCGTAATCAGTGCTTCCACTTGCTCATTATCAGTTACGTCCAGCGGATACCAGTCCGGTGTTCCGGCGATCGAGGCACTGATCTTCTGGAGCTTATCCTCCGATCTCGCCAGCAGCACGGGCAGGGCCCCCTGCTCACTTAGCTTCTGCGCACAGATTGCGCCGATACCGCTGGAAGCACCTGTAATAAGTACTACCTTATCCTTTAGTTTCATCTTTTTTACCTCCCGAATGCAGTCCACTTATGTATCTGATCATAGTGTACCTGCAAATGGGTTTCAAGATTACAGTTTCCTCATAAGATATAAGCTGCTCACAGCGGATTCCAAGCTATTTGAGCTTCTTACGAAATCATCACCTGAATATCAAGCTCTCCAATACCGTCCATCACAAGCGGAATGCTTAGCGCCTGGGTCACCGCATCCATCGCTGGATGAGAGGACTTCGTTACTTGCGGCGGCGTAATATCAACGGCAATGCCCTGATTGTATAGTATCGTGCTTGCGTTTCCGCTGATCATATTGCCAAGCTCTGAAATCGCACTTTGCCCCATCTCATCCATCTCTGAGATGACATATCCGCCCATCATCGCAGAGACAATCCGCAGTGCCACCTGCTCCTGTATTCCGAACACGACCTTCCCGTTCAATTGTCCCGTCATTCCGATTAGAATCCAGATGTGGTCCTCGAGAAATTCAACTTGCTTGATACCCAGCTTGCCGGCGGAAGGTGAGATCTGAATCAATTGCTCAAATACGAGCCGCGCGGACTCCAAGAATGGATTAATCACTTCGGCTTTCAACGATTGTGCCTCCTTACTAGGTTAATGGTCACGAATCAAAAGTCCCATTATTTTAACAATATTATACTTGAAGCCACACCAAAATTCATTACGAATTCAAGCCAAAGGCCCATAATTATTGTTATCGACAAGTAAGAAGTGAATATTTATACCAAATCGTATTTAATCCATGTTTGATCCGCACCCAACATTAGTTCTATAGGACTATACCGTTGCCGCAGGAGGTTTTCCTGGATTTCTTGCTACCGGCGGTTCGGAATCATCGGAAGCCTCGGCTTCCCCTTTGGCCAAATTAACCCGAGTCAGCATCCATATTCCCAGAGCAAAGAAGATAAGCACCGATAGAATTGCCAGTCTGCTCGTTCCCGTGACGGCTGCCGTAAACCCGAATACAGCGGGGCCTAGAGCCGCAGATACTTTACCTGACAGACTCATGAACCCAAAGAATTCCGATGTCTTATGCGCAGGCACCAGGCGGCTGTAAATAGACCTTGCCAAAGACTGAGATCCTCCTTGAACCATTCCCACCATAAATGCCAGGATATAGAAATGGAGGGCCGATTCCATAAAGAAGCCGAAAATAACAATGACCACATAAAAGCAAAGCGACAGATACAAAGAACGCTTGGCCCCAATCTTACCCGCCAGCTTCCCGAATAAGAATGTAAAGGGCACACCCACAAATTGAGTAATGAGAAGAGCTGTAATCAGGTGGGTTGTACCGATTCCGATCTCAGCACCATAAATAGCAGCCATGCTGATAATCGTGCTGATTCCATCATTGAAGAACCAAAATGCAATGAGATATTTAAACAATTCGGGATACTTCTTCACGTGAAGAAGTGTGCTCGCCACACTTTTGACACTGTGGAGCGCCGTTTGTCCAACAGAACGGCCGGCAGATCGGGAAACTCCCTTATCACGCAGAGGAAATCTCCGGAGAAGAGGAATGGCAAACAGCAGCCACCATAAGCCTGAGGTCAGGAACACAAGCTGCATCGCCTGAATTTGAGACGTAAAGCCAATGCTTTCCCAGCCTTGGATCATAACGACATGGACAAGCAGCAGAAGCCCTCCTCCAATGTAGCCAAACATATAGCCGCGTGCAGAGAGCATATCCCGATCTTGAGGCGGGGCGATATCTCGCAGCATGGAATCATAGAAGGTATTACCGCCGGAAAAGCCCAGTGTGGCAATAATAAAAAGGATGGATACAATAATATAGTCACCTGTCCCGGTCAGTGCCATTGCCGAGCTTGCAACCGCCCCCAATATGGCTGCAATCATGAGATAGGTTCCTTTGCGTCCCCCGACATCCGCCGCCGCGCCTAATATAGGGGAGAGAACAGCGACAAGAATCATGGCGATCGTCTGAGAGAAAGCCCAATAGCTGGTAGCTATTGCATCATCCAGTCCCGCAGCCGCGACATTTTGATAGAAGATCGGAAGTACAGCCGCAATCATGGTTGTTGCGAAGGCAGAATTCGCCCAGTCATACATGACCCATGCACGTGCTTGCTTTGGATCCATTCGTAAACCCCTCCATCATTTATTCCGTTTTTTTAATATTCATATAGCATGATTTTTGCATAATCTGAGATTTCATATGATAACTTTACATGAGATATGTTAATTAAATTTGCTTTTTACATAAACTATTGAACAAGCCTGAGCCACGATCTACATTGCTCTGCCGGTTCCAATCGCCTATAATTTAATAGAGTACTTTGAAGAGAAGACAACGCGATCAGCGAACTATTATGCAACCTATGAAGTCAGGAGGCTAGTCATGAACATCAGTCAATTGGAGACACTGATAACGATTTCCAAAACGATGAGCTTCCGTAAAGCCGGAGAACTTCTTAATTTGACACAACCTGCCGTCTCAGCTCAGATCAAAAGCCTTGAGGATGAGTTTCGGACGGTGCTTGTGGACAGATCACAGCCGGTCGCCCTAACCGACCGCGGCAAGGTATTTCTGAACCACGCCGAACGGATTCTTGAGATTGTGGATGAACTGAAGCTCAAGCTCCTGGATCTTGATCAGAATCCACAGGGACATATATTACTGGGCACAACTACATCCATCGCCATTCAGATATTGCCCCGCATTCTGTCTTATTTTCAAGATCAGTTTCCACGGATTAAGACAAGCATACAATCCATGCCATCCTCACAAATCTATGAGCAAGTAGAGAACGGGATGATAGATGTCGGAATCGGTTATCTTATTGAACGGAACCCTAATTTAAGTACCTCTACCCTGTACTATGATACATTTGAATTGGTCGTCTCCCCCAAGCATCCGCTGGCAAAGAAAAAACACGCTACGATTGATGCACTCGGTACAACGCCGCTCATCATGCTGTCACCGGATACAGTCGGCCGCAGGTTTGTAGATAATATCTTGGATAAACACGGGATTGAGCCCAATATCGTAATGGAATTGTCCAGCAGTGAGGAAGTCAAAAGAATGGTGGAGCTGGATCTCGGCGCAGCCGTTATTTCCAAGCAAGCCATTGCCGCAGAGCTTCGTCTCGGGACGCTGGTCATGATCCCGCTCAGTGAGCTCGAGGTCAGCCATCCTGTCGGCGTCATTTATAAATCCAGCCGGTATTTAAATTCGGCGATGCAGCAATTTTTGAGCGACCTCAAAGGAATGCCGGAAACTCAGTTTGTAAGCTCGGAATAACGAAGAAGGAGGAACAGGAATGAAATTTGATCTGCATACGCATCATTTCCGCTGCGGCCATGCCGACGGGAACATACGCGATTACGTGGAAGCTGGTATTTCCGCTGGACTTGCCGCCATCGGCATATCGGACCATACTCCCTATTTCGGCAGCGAAGAGGAACAACCCTTCCCGAAGATCGCGATGGCCAAAGCAGAGCTTCGTCATTATGTACAGGAAGTTCTGGACATTAAGAAGGAATATGAAGGGAAAATTGACGTCCTGCTCGGCATCGAATCTGACTTTTTTCCCGAAGTTGCACATATTTATCATGAGACGCTCAGCAAATACCCTTTCGATTATATCATCGGTTCTGTACATAGCACCGGCGGTGTGAGCATTTTTAACAAAAATAGATGGAAGGGATTAGACGATCAGGCAAGCCTTCAGGTAAAAGAGGCTTACTATGACCTGATTCGGCAATCCGCAAGAAGCGGCATGTTTCAAATCCTTGGACATATCGATGCCATGAAGGGGAATTACCCTGCGTTTGCCGACATTCCTGCGAGCAAGGCTATAGATGAGACCCTAAAGGTCATTGCTGAGGAGAAGATCGCTATTGAGATCAATACTTCAGGGAAGACTAAACTATGCGGAGGCTGGTATCCTGCTGACGAAATTCTGGAGAGAGCCCATTATTACGGAGTATATGTTACGTTCGGATCAGATGCGCATAAGCCCTCTCGTGTTGGAGATGAATGGGAGGAAGTCCGCACAAGGCTGATCGACATCGGGTTTACGGAATGGGTGTATTACAAACAGAAGCAAATTCAGATTGTTCCTCTATAATACCTGCTATAATAGCTGTCAGGCCGCATAATGCGGTCTTTTTTGTGTAAAAGGCAAAAAAAATGGACCCGCTTCTCTAATAAACGGGTCCCAACAGCATTGAATTTATATTATCAAAAAGGGGGTCATGTCAATAAGTTTACCCGCTCACTGTTAGAGTAAAGTTTCAGTAATATTTCATTTGTGTAACAAAGTACATTAATTTACATTACGACTGCTGAGCGTCCGCTTTGGCTCTTGAAACCACCGTTCTAACCGTGACTGACCTGTTTACAATCAGTATTCCGCTGACAACGAGCGACAGTGAAACTCCAACCCAGCCGGACATCTGCTCTCCAAGCAGAATGGAAGATAATATGACGCCAAATACCGGAATCAGGAACAGATACATCGATACACGTCCGACATCATTATATTTCATAATGGTATTCCAGATTCCGAATCCTACAGCCGAGAGAACAGACAGATACAACAGATACATGAACAGCGTACCGTTAATCGCAAAAGGAGCTGCGCCGACCATCGGTACAGAGACGGCGATAAGCAGAATTCCTCCAAGCGCCATCTGTCTTCCCGTTAAGGATAACACAGGCTCATGCCTGCTCTCCTGCTTCGCCAGTACATTGCCTACACCGCCAAAAAAGGCTGAGCCCAGCAGCAACAATTCTCCCCAGCCAAAGGAGAGACTGAGGTCCCCTTTTCCAATGCCGACAGCAGCAATACCTAAGAATCCCAGCAGCAATCCGGTAATCTTCATTACCGTCAGTCGTTCTGCCGAATTCACGAAGCGTACAGAGAGCATCTGAAACAAGGAGGTAGATCCGACGATGATGGATCCCTGTATCCCTGTGCTGTAGCTGAGTCCTACATACAGCAGTAAATATTGAAGAAAGGTTTGAATGAGGGCTAGACGAGACAATCTGCCTTTGCCAAGCTTCTTACGCTGCTCCGTTTTTCCTCTTCCTCGGGTAACCAAATAATGAAATATAATAAGCAGCAGACCTGCCAGTGTAAACCGATAACCCGCAAACAACCACTGGGCACCGTAATCCGCTGCACCAATTCCCAAATCTTCATAGCCGATCTTTATAATCGGCATCGCACTTCCCCACAGCATGGTAGCGACAACTGCACTTACGACAATCCCTGCGGGGTGTCTAAACCATTGTTCGATTTTCATAGTGTACCTACTTTAATTATAATGTCTGTTCCTTCACATACACGAGCACATCCTGCCCATTTTTGGGAAACAGGGAAAAATGCTTATGTGTCCGCATATACTTCATTCCATTCTTGATGAGAACCTTCTGGGAGCGCTGATTATGTTCATGGCATTTGCCTTCAATTCGCTGAAGCCCCAGCTCCTCAAAGCCGAAACGGATCATTCGTCCGACAGCCTCCGTTCCATACCCCTGACCCCAATACCTGCGGTCAAACATGTACCCGATCTGTGCCTCCTTCTTATCTTCCTTCCATTGCTGGAATGAGATAACCCCGATCAGCTCGTCCTGTTCAAGGAGACGTATACCATAGTGAACCGATTCAAGTCTCGCGCCGGATATCCATATTTCTTTAAGCAAACGCCTGGCCCGAAGCTTAGTCGGCAAGTGTACACGATTTAAATACTTTATGACCTCCACATCATTCAAAAAGCGAAATATCGTCTCATCATCACTCGGCGTAAGGCCTCTGAAGAGCAAGCGCTCTGTCCTCAGCACCGGCAGTCCTCGTCCTAACGCATGCTTCGTGAACATGATCGTATGCTCCTATCATCCATTTTCTTTATTTTTTTATACCGCGATAAACACCCGTGCGGATTTCATTGATATAGAGATCCATATCCGGGGCACCTGAATTCAGTGCAATTTGAACTTCCTCCTCGATACGATAAGGCACACGAATAAACTGGATATTAAAAGCCGCATCAGACGGGGACGTCTTCTCTCCGAATGGCTCCATCGTAAGATCAGCTCCTTCGAGAATACAGTATGAAGCTTCCGGAATATCCAATGGGTTGCCTACGCTGCCCACATTAAATAACACTTTGCCGCTGATATGCTGAAGATAAACATTATGCACATCACCATAACCGACTACATCCGGCACTTCCTGCTCCAGCTCTTCAATGGATGCAGCAATCGGCGCGAACATACCGAGTCTCTCCTCTATGCTGTCCCATGGCTGGACACGATGATATACACTCACAGCCGAAGCATGTACTAGGCGAATGGAACGTCCGCTAAGTCTGAAATGGCAGCTGAAGGGCAAAGAGGATAAATAAGATAGACGCTCCTGACCAAGTCGATCCGCATGCCACTCAAAATGAAGCCCTTCCTGCCTTTTGGCCACAAGCTCATCCCAGTTCCCTCGCACAACCACTTCACAGTTCGCACGGACACTGTCTAAGCAGGCTTCCGGATTCGGTCCTTTGCCCACCAGATCACCAAGACAGAAGATACGCGTAATCCCGCGATGACGCATATCGGCCAGTACGGCTGTCCAGGCGGTCATATTTCCATGAATATCGGAAACTATAGCGATTCGTTCCATCGTATCATTTCCTTTCTATTATTGTTCGTCCCACTGCGATGATTCATGTGCAGATTACAAATGAATCATCGTCAGCTCGGGCTTGCATAGGAAGCGGATCGGCAGCTGAGTCATACCGACACCCCGATTTACGTAGACGGGCATGGATGCCCCTTCTTCTCCGGTGTAGTACAGCCCTTGAATATACTTGTGAGAGCCGCGCGGTGTGGTCAGAGCGCCGATAAAGGGAGCTCTCACCTGTCCTCCGTGACTATGTCCGGACAATTGCAGATCATAGGTGTATCCAGACGCAATGTCGGCGTAATCCGGCTCATGCATTAGTAGGAGTGTAAATATATCAGCTTCCAGGCCATCAAGTGCAGCTGCCGGATCAGGCACACCATTCAAGGCATCATCCAGGCCCGCGACGGCAATGACTTCCCCGTTTTTTTCGACCGTAACATGCTCATTAACTAGTAATGTGAAGCCCGCATCGTGATACAGCTTTGCCAGCTTCTTATACTCCCGTCCACGATAATCATGATTGCCGAGCACGGCATACTTGCCTAGTGGGGCCTGCATAGCTCGGAGCAGGGGGACACACTCTGCCATAGGTTCCGCCTTCGCTTCTACCATATCTCCAGTAAAACAAATGATATCCGGAGACTGCTCTCTGACCGCCTTCGCCAATCGCTCCATATCCGATTTATCCATGTGGAACCCCAGATGCATATCACTGAAATGGGCAATTCTCATCCCTTGAAAGCTCTCAGGAAGTCGGGGGAGCGTAAGGTTCACATGCTCCACTTCGAGATTCCGCGGCTCCCACAGCCACGCATACCCTCCCGTAAACAGACCGGCACCCGCGGTAAGTCCCAGCTTCATCATCTTCTTCAAGAAGCTTCTGCGGGAAGGATGATGCTGCTTGGGTTTGCCAGGGAAAATGGCCGGAACCGTCTCACTTCCATCCTTGGGACGTACAGGTTTATCTTCCGGATCCCTATTCGGGCGTGGTGTAAATTCCAAGCTTAATTTCCCCCTTCTAATGAAATACTATAGCTCCCTCTTTGTCCTGAGCCACTCCGCAGCATAATCAACTAATGCACGCTGCGGTGCCAGGAAGCAGGAGGCCTGCCTGATATGACCTCTGGCAAATATAGAGCTGTCCGCCAGCTCGTAATCATGTCCCAGCTTATCAAAATCATCGGAGCTGATATTATAATCACGATAGGTAATCCACTGCTTCCTGCCCTGCACAAGGACTGGAGCCTGCTGCTGGATTTCCTTCCTGCCTTTATATTCCGTCCGATACTCTGCCAAATGCAATGAAGTATTCCGATCATGTCCGCAGCCAATTAACAAGACATGCGCATCCGCGTCGTACAGCCGGGCAAGTGGTGATTCCTCTCCCAGCGGATAATCATAGGCATGCTTCTCTATAATATAGGGTGCAAGTCGTCCCCGCGCTGCAAAGGACACATGCGGATGCAGACTGCGTAGTGAAGCACCGCTCTGCCTGAATGCATCAACAATGGCACCCATTCCAGAAGTCTCTGTCATCTCCGGATCATATGCCGGCATTTCAGCACGAATAAGCTCCCACCACTTCGGGTCTGCAGGAGGGTTCATCCAAGTGGATGGATCCGTTAAATCCATTGACTGGGTCGGCATGACAAGTGTGCCTTCCGGGCCCAGCACATCCTGCAGAGCAAGGACTACAGAAGGTGCGCCCCCTGGAATCCACCCGCCGAAGCTCTTCAGGGAAGAATGCACAATCAGCGTCATTCCGGGTCTGAGCCCCAGCTGATAGAGCCCTTTACTAATTTCTGTCCGGGTCACGGGTCGGTCTATAATGGGTTCCGTCAAATGTATTGCACATCCCTTCTTCAGTTAGTTCCGATTATAACACACTCCGGGTATCTGTATGGAGCCAAGGCAGGCCTGGCTCTGCCCATAATAAAGAACTCCGTCTTCAGCTTCAAGACGGAGTTCTTGTGATTCATATTGCAAGGCGGGACATTATGCGCCCAGCCAGCGTTTAAACATATGCTTGGTCGTATCCTTGTTCATCTCTGCAATGGAAGTTGTAAGCGGAATGCCTTTTGGACAAGCTCTTACACAGTTCTGCGAGTTACCGCAGCCTTCAATTCCTCCATCTTCCATAAGCGATTCGAGTCTTTCTTCCTTGTTCATCTCACCTGTCGGATGAGCATTGAACAAGCGGACTTGTGAGATCGCTGCTGGACCGATAAAGTCTGTCTTGTCATTCACGTTAGGGCATGCTTCAAGGCAGACACCACAGGTCATACACTTGGACAGCTCGTAAGCCCACTGACGCTTCTTTTCCGCCATCCGCGGACCTGGCCCCAGGTCATAAGTTCCATCGATCGGAATCCATGCTTTGACCCGTTTGAGCGCCTTAAACATGCGATCACGATCAATAACCAGATCTCGTACTACCGGGAAGGTCTTCATTGGCTCAAGCCGGATCGGCTGTTCCAGCTGGTCCACGAGTGCAGCACAGGCCTGGCGCGGCTTCCCGTTAATAACCATCGAGCATGCACCACAGACTTCCTCCAGGCAATTGGAGTCCCAGCATACCGGAGCAATCTGCTTGCCCGAAGTATTCACCGGGTTGCGCTGAATTTCCATGAGCGCACTGATAACGTTCATTCCGGGACGGTACGGAAGCTCAAATTCCTCAATATAGGAAGGAGAGTCCGGTTTATCCTGGCGGGTAATGACAAACTTCACACTTTTCACGGTTTGTTTATTTACAGCGGTTTCTGCCATGATGGTTCCTCCTTACTGTTTATAATTCATTCCTTACTGCTCTTATTTGTCCTTGGAATAGTCACGGATACGCGGCGGAATCAGAGATACGTCAACAGGCTCATACGAAATTTCCGGTCCATCCGGCGTCCATTTTGCAAGACTCGTCTTCAGGAAGTTCTCATCATCACGATCCGGGAACTCCGGCTTGTAGTGCGCCCCGCGGCTTTCATTGCGAAGCAGTCCGCCCAGCGTCATCGCTTCAGCCAGCTCCAGCATGTTCCACAGCTGTCTTGTGAAGGATGCACTCGTATTGTTCCAGCTGGATGTATCGTTCACGTTAATGTTCTTGTAACGCTCTTTTAATTCCTTAATTTTACCGATGGTCGCTTCTAGACGGTCATTGTAGCGGACAACCGTCATATTGTCCTTCATCCAATCGCCAAGTTCTTTATGAATAACATAGGCGTTCTCTGTGCCTTGCATTTTGGTAATGCGGTCGTACTTATCGGTCTGCTGCTTCTGATATCTGTCGAACACAGAAGAGGATACATCCTGTGCTGATTTCTTAAGGCCTTTGATATATTCAACCGCCTTAGGACCTGCAACCATCCCTCCGTAAATCGCCGATACGAGCGAATTGGCGCCAAGTCGATTGGCCCCGTGGTATTGGTATTCACACTCTCCTGCAGCGAACAATCCCGGAATGTTAGTCATCTGGTTATAGTCGACCCACATGCCGCCCATAGAGTAGTGAACCGCAGGGAATATCTTCATCGGAATCTTGCGCGGATCGTCACCCATGAATTTTTCATAGATCTCGATAATACCGCCGAGCTTAACATCGAGCTCTTTCGGATCTTTGTGAGACAGATCAAGATATACCATATTTTCGCCATTCACACCGAGGTTCTGGTTAACACACACATCAAAAATTTCACGTGTGGCAATATCCCGCGGTACAAGGTTACCGTAAGCCGGGTATTTCTCTTCAAGGAAATACCAAGGCTTACCATCCTTATAAGTCCAGATACGCCCGCCTTCACCCCGTGCCGATTCTGACATCAGTCTCAGCTTATCATCACCCGGAATCGCTGTCGGGTGAATCTGAATGAATTCTCCGTTCGCATAAGTCACACCTTGCTGATATACCGCACTTGCCGCTGTACCTGTATTAATAACCGAGTTCGTCGTCTTACCGAAGATAATGCCGGGACCGCCAGTTGCCAGAATCGTTGCATCCGCTGCGAATGTAGCGACTTCCATACTGCGCAGATCCTGAGCCACAATCCCGCGGCATATACCTTCATCGTCCACAACCGCCTGCAAAAACTCCCAGTGCTCATGCTTCGTAACGAGACCCGCTGTCTCCCAGCGGCGTACCTGCTCATCCAGAGCGTACAGCAGCTGCTGGCCTGTTGTCGCACCTGCAAACGCGGTACGGTGATGCTTAGTGCCTCCGAAACGACGGAAATCGAGCAGTCCTTCCGGCGTACGGTTAAACATAACGCCCATCCGGTCCATTAGATGAATGATGCCTGGTGCGGCTTCACACATCGCTTTAACTGGCGGCTGATTCGCCAGGAAGTCACCGCCATACACGGTATCGTCGAAGTGAACCCATGGAGAATCGCCCTCCCCCTTGGTGTTAACTGCGCCGTTAATACCGCCTTGGGCACATACGGAGTGAGATCTTTTGACAGGTACAATAGAAAATAGATGAACGTGGACCCCTGCTTCTGCAGCTTTGGTTGTTGCCATAAGTCCTGCAAGACCGCCGCCCACGACAATAATGTTGGATGTAGCCATTTCTAGTTCACTCTCCTCTTACAGCTTAGACTGTTACTTTCAACATTTCGATTACAGCAGATGCATCAAATTCCACAGAGCGGAAGGCAAAGATAGATGCAACAAACATAATAGAGCAGACTGCGAACAAGCTCATGCATACGTATGAGGATACTCGCTGTGCACGAGGGCCTCGCGTAATTCCCCAGCTAACAAGGAATGCCCACAAGCCGTTGGCAAAGTGATAAGAAGCTGCCACGACGCTAATCAGATAAATAATGAAATAGACTGGATTCGTTACAATACTGTGCATCAGCGCACCAAGCTCTTCATGGCTCACCTCGCCCAGGAATACCTGAACGCGCGTCTGATAGACGTGCCAGATCACGAATACGAAAGTAATGACGCCGGATATACGCTGAAACGTATATCTCCAGTTGCGCTCATTGTTGAACCTGCCAACGTTCGGCTGGGCCTGATACGCAATGTACAATCCGTAAACACCGTGATACAGCATAGGGACATAAATCACGAAGATTTCCATCAAAAGCAGCAGCGGAAGGCTGTTGATCAAATTTACTGCGGACTGAAACCTCTCCGGCCCGCCTTCAACAGCTGCAAAGTTCGAGAACATGTGCATAAGAAAAAACACACTCAGAGGGATGAGGCCTAGAAGCGAGTGAATCTTTCGGGCATAGTAACCTTTCATAAACTGACTTTCCCCTTTCCATGTACAGCGTTTTCATATTTGAATTTGGAAGATAAAATGAACAAAAGATCCTGCTCCCCGTCAAACGAAAGTATTCAGTATGGGAATGGCTCATGAAAAGTTCATGATGTCTCCGGTTCAAATTATCTGGATCACACAGTGACCTTCTAGTTCACTAAGGCTCGACAAATTTCTAGTTTTTGCTTAACTTGTGAACAACCTGTGTCGCTCTTATGTTACTCGTTTTTTTTCTTATAAGGGAATTGCAATATAATTATTAAATGTTATAACTATAGGGTATAAGGTATATACGTTAATAAACGCTGACCAGGAGGATGAAGCATCTATGTATGAAGAAATGCAAGCATTTGCCGCTGTTGTTGAGCAATCCAGCCTGAACCAAGCCTCCAAGCTGTTAAACCTGTCACAGCCTGCTCTGTCCCGTAAGATCGCCAAATTGGAGGATGAACTAGGCGTTACCCTTTTCAATCGGGTTGGCAAGAGACTCGAGCTGACCTCTATCGGTAGACTTGCTTATGATTTTGCGATTGAACAGCAGCAGCAGCAGCTGAAATTTCTGCAAACGCTGGCTCAATTCAAGGACGATACGGACAGTGCTATTACGCTGGGTGCCAGCTTAACGACGCTGCAGACGACACTGCCTCCGCTCATTACCGCATTTATGGACAACCATCCGCATGCGGAGATCAAGCTCGTTACAGGCAAGACTCATGAGATTGTATCCAGTGTGCGCGACAAGCAGGCTGATGTCGGCATCGTCGCTTCTTCTATTAACGAGCCTGGACTAAACTGTCTCCCTCTCTTCGACGACCATTTGGAGCTCGTTGTCGCCAGCACACATCCTCTGAGCGGACAAGCATCCAAAATGGATGATCTGCAAAAAATGCCGATGATCACCTTCTCCAAGGGTACCTGGTATCGCAAATTAACGGATGATCTGTTCCACAGATCAGGAGTTATGCCGGATATCCGGATGGAGATCGATTCCTTCGAAGCCATTGTACGTCTGCTTCCAACCTGCAAGCTTGCCGCTCTGCTCCCCAAATCCTATTTGAGGCCGCAGCTGCTCGCGGACAATGACTTGGTCACGGTTCATATTCCTGAGCTTCGACAAACAAGACGGACGACCTGCATGATCTATGGACAAAAAGAAGAGCTAAGCGCGACAGCCAAGCAGTGGATTCACGAAATACGTGAATTTTTCGCTGCGAAGCGCGGTTAGCTCAGGAAATATTGTTATTGGCTAATGACTTCTTCGTCAAAACGCTCAATGTTGTCATTGGTCCCTATAATAATCATGATATCTCCAGTATGCACATGATCGAGTGCGGTTGGTGCAATAATGATGCCCTCATTCTTCTGCAGGGCGACAATGCTGCAATTGTATCTGGCTCTTGAATTCAGCTCGGAGAGCGTTTTGCCATTCAGACATCTCGGAACCGTCATTTCTACAATACTGTAGTTGTCGGACAGGTCAATGTAATCGAGCAGATTCGGCGTAACAAGCTGGTGCGCAACCCGTTTGCCCATGTCTCTCTCCGGATAGACAATCCGGTCTACGCCCAGCTTCTCCAGCGCCCTGCCGTGCAGGAGCGAGATCGCTTTAGCAATGACCTTCTTCACACCAAGCTCCTTGAGCAGGATGGCGGACAGAATACTCATCTGAATATCGTCGCCAATCGCCACGATACCGCAGTCAAAATTACGGATGCCCAGTGAACGAAGCGTATCCTCATCCGAAGCATCCGCGACGACCGCATGAGTCAGGAACTCGCTCATATCATTAACGATCTCCTCATTGCGGTCTATACCCAGGACTTCATAACCATTCTCTACGAGTTCC
Source organism: Paenibacillus sp. TCA20 (assembly GCF_000732325.1). Classification (GTDB taxonomy): domain Bacteria; phylum Bacillota; class Bacilli; order Paenibacillales; family Paenibacillaceae; genus Paenibacillus; species Paenibacillus urinalis. The sequence continues at coordinate 94,486 of NZ_BBIW01000013.1, read as the reverse complement.
ATTGCCAGACTGGAACCGAAGCGGCCGAGCCCAACAACAACAAATTGCTGATTTTTCATAACGTTAGTCTCAAATCTCCTCTTTAACCAATAATAATCTTGCCTTCTGGATGTCTATACAGTTCCTTGCTCTTTCGATTGAGCGCATAAGCGAGTGTTATCGGCCCAAGACGACCTGCAAACATCGTCAGGCAGATCAGCAGCTTGCCAATGGTCGTCAGCTCAGGTGTAAGCCCCATGGACAGCCCTACCGTTGCGAATGCCGATGTGGTCTCAAACAAGATCATAAGAAAGCGTGCATCTTCTGTAGTGGATAGAATCATCGTTACACCAACCACCATGAGCAGCGAAATCATTGTAATCGTCAGTGCCTTAATAATTCGTTCCTGAGCCAAACGATATCGGAACATGACGACATCATCCCGGCCTCGCACCATCGATAGCACGGCACCGACAAGTATGGCAAATGTCGTAGTCTTGATCCCGCCCCCAGTCGACCCCGGAGAAGCCCCGATAAACATCAGCAGGATAATAAAGAACTGGGTTGCCTGGCGTAAGCCCGCAATATCAAGAGCATTCGCGCCTGCAGTCCTCGCCGTAACCGATTGGAAGAAGGAAGCGATGATCTTCCCGCCTGTATCCAGTCCGCCTAAGGTCTTCGTGTTACTGAATTCTAAGACAAATACAACCATAGCACCGAAGACAATCAGGAAGCCTGTGATCGACAATACTACTTTTGAATGCAGTGACAGGGTCCGTTTTTTTCTTTTTCGAAGCTCCAGCACATCGGAGAGAACGACGAAGCCAAGACCCCCTGAAACAATCAATGCCATCGCGATGATGTTGATGAACGGGTCATCCACATACAGCGTCAGACTCCGATAGTCACCAAAGATATCAAAGCCGGCGTTGTTAAACAACGATATTGCGTGGAATACGCCAAAATATACTGCCTTGCCTATGCTCATATCAAAAGACCATCTAAGCGCAAACAAGACAGCTCCTATTGCTTCAATCGTCAGGGAGTAGAATAATACTTTACGGACCAGCTTAACAATGCCCTCAATCGAACTCTGGTTGAACGCTTCCTGCAGAATCAGTCTTTCCCGCAGCGAAATCCGCCGTCTGAATACGATGGCAATCAAGGTGGACATGGTCATAAATCCCAGACCGCCGATTTGGATAAGAAACATAATGACGACCTGGCCAAATATAGAAAAGTCATATCCGGTGTCCAGAATGACAAGTCCGGTCACACATGTAGCAGATGTCGCTGTGAACAGCGCATCAACGAATCCTACACTTTGTCCGTTCGCACTTGAAACGGGCAACATCAAGAGCAGGGTGCCGATTAGGATAATGCCGGCAAAGCCAAGCACCAAAATCTGTGGTGGATTCAATTTGAAAATACGGTGCTGCTCGTTAAGCACAGGTTCACCTCGTTTTATATTCCATTCATCAAAAAAAGAACCAAACAGCCCTTTAAAGTCCAGGCTATATTGTATTGGTTCCCCTGTTTTCACTTTAGAATTCGGCTTATTGCTTCTCGTATGAAGTTCAACCACGATTATAAGACTTTCAGGAAAGAGAGACAAAATCAAAAACACCTTAATTTCACTAAAAAAGTGCAAAAATGAATATACTTCTTTAAAGTCAACATATTATGAAACATTATTGGACATTTTCAAGCCAGTAAACCGCTTTCTCGAGCATTTTCTCTATTCATTGGCTTTGAGACAGCGGCATATGCTATCTTTACTGTAAGCTGAACTATCTCAATTAAGAATGGAGGAATGACATTGAATCGACCAGGGCAGCCTTTAGTGCTCAAACCGAACTACAGCTTGCTCGGGGTGCTCGCGGCCATCGGCCTGATCTTGTTTTTTATTTTTCAGATATTGCCGGGAACGTCAATGCAGTCAACGGAGCAACAGACAGCGAAGGTAATCAGCAAAGAAGAAGCCTACCAAGCTGCCGTTCAATATGCCGAGAGTGAACTCGGACTAAACGATAAGATTTTATTTGAGGACGTATTAGTTACATATCAGACAAGCTCCGAATTATACGGCTATCTGGCGAATCAGAAGCTGCTTGAGCAGTATGACAAAGAGTATGAGGAACAATATCCGTATGACGTATACCGGGTAAGACTTCCTGACCAAGCTTCAGGAGGATATCTGAATGTAGATGTCCATATGAATAGTGCGAAGCCTGTATCCTATATCCGGCAATCACCGGATTCCGACTATTCAACCAATGAACTGGTGCCTGAATCAGAAGGGAGAGCCGCACTACTTCGGTTATCCGAAGGCGGAATCTCACTGGAGGATAAGGTAAGTCTTGCTGTCCCTGTTCTATCCGAATTAGGCTATGACGTAAATGCGCTGGAGCTGGAAACAACCGCATCCGAACCCGGGCTTGTCTATGCAGATCACAGCAAGGAGCTCGGAGATAGCACACTGAAGCTTAATTTCACTTTTGAGAATGGCGATATTCGTTCATTTGAACCCGAGTTCTCTGTACCTGCCGATCACACAGCATATGTAGAGAAGGAAACGTCCAGAGCCAACCTCATGACGCTTGCAGGCTATGGTCTATTCACCTTGCTGCTTGGTGTCCTCGCTATCGTGTACAGTGTACTGACAAGAGCCTATACCTCATTTAAAAGAGGAATCTGGTTATCCATTCTGTATTTCCTGTTCTCCATGATCGGTACGATCAACTTGCTGCCGACTTTCCAGGCGGAAGGTTATTCTACCCTTATGCTTGTCATCTTGTTTGGGATCCAAGCGTTGTTTACGCTGGCCATGACCGCGCTTGTATACTTCTCTCTCGTCGCTGGAAACGGACTCTGGCGAAAGGACGGCTACAATCTATGGGGACGGGCCAAGGAGCCTGGATATGGCCGCTATGTGCTTCACAGCATGTATTCGGGTTACCTATGGGCATTTATACTGCTTGGATTGCAGTCCGTCATCTTCTTCGTGCTTGAGAAAGGGCTCGGCGTATGGTCTACAACAGATACCAGCCAGTCCCCTTATAACATGGTCTATCCGTGGCTTATGCCCATCCTTGCCTGGATGGCTGGCATTGGGGAAGAAGCCGTTTACCGTTTGTTCGGTATTCGAATCTTCAAGAAGATGGTACGAAGCACCGTGCTGGCTGCAATGATTACGTCTCTCATCTGGGCGTTCGGTCATACGCTGTATCCGATCTACCCTGTCATCACAAGACCGATTGAACTCACGATTATCGGGCTTGTATTCAGCTTCATTATGATCAAATATGGCTTCATCACTTCTGTATTCAGCCATGTTATCTTTAACAGCATTCTGATGGGCATCAGCCTGCTCGCCATGCAGGATGCCATAAATGTAGCTGCCGGAGTGTTCTGGATGATCCTTCCTGCCATCGTGGGTTATGTCATCTACCGTTTTCATTCGGGAACAAAAAAAGAGAAGCCGATATTTACGGCTCCTCGTCCTGAAGAGAGTCAATAATAGTTTGGGCGAGCTTATCGCCAATCGATAGAGGCCGGAAGTCTTCGACGCTGGCCTCTTTAATTTTGCGCAGAGATCCAAAATGCTTAAGCAGCAGCTTGCGCCGTTTCTCGCCAATACCCGGTATCGCATCCAGACGGGATACAACCATCGATTTGCCGCGCTGCTCACGGTGGAATGTGATAGCGAAGCGGTGAACCTCCTCCTGGATTCGCTGAAGCAGGTAGAACTCCTGACTGTCCCGCGGCAGCTGAATGACTTCAAACGTATCACCGATCATCAGCTGCGATGTTTTATGCTTCGCATCCTTAACAAGACCGCATACCGGAATATATAACCCGAGTTCATTGTGAAGGACATCCAGCGCTGAGGATATCTGACCACGACCGCCATCGACGATAATCAGATCGGGCTGGGTCAAATTCTCCTTCAGTACACGCTCATACCTGCGGCGGATGACTTCACGCATCGTTTCATAATCATCCGGGCCTTTAACGGATCGAATCTTGTATTTGCGATACTCTTTTTTCTCCGCCTTGCCGTCAATAAACACGACCATTGCAGATACCGGATTCGCTCCTTGAATATTGGAGTTATCGAAGGCTTCGATACGACTGAGCGAGGAGAGTCCAAGCGCCTCACCCAAACGCTGCGCGGCTTTTGAAGTGCGTTCCTCTGTCCGCTCAATCAAACGGAATTTCTCATCGAGAGATACCTTCGCATTCTCTGTAGCCATTGAGACCATTTGGCGCTTCAATCCCCGCTTTGGAATAAGAACCTTGATATCCAGCCATTCTTGAAGCAGCCCTGCCGCACTGACGGGATCATCAATTCCGCTCGTCTCTTGATCCTCAGAGGCAGCCTCCTCAGGAATTGGAACCGACTCCTCCTCCTGCTCGTTCTCCTCTAATTTATACACTTGTGCCTGCTCATGCGCTTCGTCTGCTCCCTGAGTCTCCTGCAGCTTGTTCTCTTCCTCTGGCAGCAAGGGAAGAAGTATTTCCTTCGGCAAGGCCGGATTATCGCTGTAATACTGGGTTACAAAAGATATAAAGTCCGCATACGCATCTCCGTAAAAAGGAAACGAGGTGGAATGACGCTCAATCATTTTGCCCTGGCGTATATATAGAATCTGTACACTCATCCAGCCTTTATCTATAGCAAAGCCGAAGACATCCCGGTCCTTGGTATCGGCGGTCGTGATCTTCTGCTTCTCCATCAGGGCATCGATCGCAATGATCTGATCACGCAGCTCCTTAGCCCGTTCAAAGTACAGATCCTCTGCGGCCTCCTCCATTTTCTTCTGAAGATCCTTCTTAATCTCTTCGTGACCTCCACTCAGGAAGGAAGCAATCTCAGTGCTGATCCCTTCATAGGTCTCCTTGCCAATCTCTTTGACACAAGGCGCGAGACATTGTCCCATATGGTAGTACAAGCACACTTCCTTCGGCATAACTCCGCATTTACGCAGCGGATACATTCGGTCAAGCAGCTTCTTCGTCTGATGTGCTGCATAGGAGTTCGGATATGGACCGAAATACTTTGCCTTGTCCTTCAGTACCCGGCGTGTGACTTCCAGCTTCGGATGCCGCTCATTCGTTATTTTCAAATACGGAAAGGTCTTGTCATCCTTAAGCAGTACATTGTAACGCGGCTGATGCTTCTTGATCAGATTGAGCTCCAGCAGAAGCGCCTCTTTGTTACTGCCCGTGACGATGTATTCAAAATCCCGAATATCCGCAACAAGCCGCTGCGTCTTCCCGTTATGGCTTCCTGTAAAATAGGAGCGCACCCGATTCTTCAGCACCTTCGCTTTCCCGACATAGATGATCGTCCCTTGATCATTCTTCATCAGATAACAGCCAGGCAGATCGGGCAGGAGCGCCAGCTTGTGTCTGATCTGCTCCAGCGCCTTCTCCTGTTCTTGAATATGTCCAAGATGTGATTCCATCTTCCTTCGTTCCCCCTCCCTGTTAAACTGTACAATTAAATCTATATATAAACGATAAATGGAAGTCTTAAAAAGTAAAAAAATCTGTAAAAGGAAACAAATAACGAATGCATGTTCCCTATATTATAGTATAGCTTCTTTCCTCGTTCGATCAAGTGCTATCCTGTATTCTTCATCCAAACCGCAAAAACCATGAAAAAACGCCCCAGGCTGCAATGCCGGAGGCGTTACCATCTTCATTTCTTAAGCCGATTAGTGCTTGGAAATCAGATTTTTCAGGTTTTCCTTAGAGTTCAAGCCAACCACTTTATCCACAGGCTGACCGTCTTTGAACAGAATCAGTGTAGGAATGCTCATTACACCAAAACGGGAAGCCGATTCAGGGTTCTCATCCACGTTTACTTTAGCGATCTTCACGTCATCGCCTACTTCACCAGCAAGCTCTTCCAGAATAGGAGCAAGCATTTTACAAGGACCGCACCAAGGCGCCCAGAAATCTACAAGAACCGTACCTGTGCCTTCAACCTCAGTGTTGAAGGATTGATCGGATACATTAACAATAGCCATGAATTATGTCCTCCTTATATATACTGCGTAGTTATTATTAAACTTCATATCGTTCTGGTAAACGATTGAGTTCATTATAGCACAACGCCTTCCGTAATGAAATACATGCATATGCATATATTTAGCGTATTCTTTACAAAAGTTTCCCTATTCAAGAAATCTTTACAAGTGATTCCTATAGTGGGTATACTTATATTGTTTTAGTACGTAAACAGAGGAGGGCAGCATCATGGAACCAAACATTGTCAGACCGTACGATCCAAGGTCCCATGTGAACGAAGAACCGCGTAACGATCTCTTCGATCTCATTGGCGGATTCGTCGGCATGTTCGTGCTGATGACCGTTATCTTTTTTGGAATGGTTATCATTAAGTTCCTGATGGCGTAGGCTTTCAAGTAGAAAGCCCCATGACCCAAGCCAAAGTCTGATTCACCCGCTGTGACGGGATGATCAGGCTTTGTTTATTGTGCCCGATATTTATGATTTCATCAGCTCCATACGGTTACCGATGTTTTCCACGCTGATTGTCTCCACGTACAGGAACCACGTCTACAAAAGGACGAATCCGGTCCATTAAGCGTTGTCCCTTATGCCGTTCTTCCCCGTCCTTGCTCGTAAAGCTCAGATGCTGCTCCAGGCTGTCCAGATTATAATTTGAAGTATAGAACGTCGGCTTGCGGTTCATACGATAGTTCAGAATTGAGCCCAGTACATGATCTCGTACCCAAGGGCTTAAGTTCTCAGCACCGATGTCATCAAATATGAGCAGGTCGCAGTTCTTAAGCATCTCTGTTGTTTCCTTCAGCTTCTGCCCGTCCTGGATCATGGATTTCAGATCCTCTACAAAGTCAGGCATATAAACGATGACGCCGGTGAACCCTTCAAGCGCCAGCTCATGCAGCAAATATCCCATAAGGAACGTCTTCCCTGTTCCAAAAGAGCCTTCGAGATATAGTCCATGTGGTGAAAGTCCGTTCTGCTTCGCTTCATTAACGTAACGAAACACCTGATTCACGGCAGGCGCACGCTGCAGATCTTTTCTTAGAATCTCGGCAACATTATACCCCTCACTCAGAGCACGTTCATCCACATAGAAGCTCTGGATCCGCTCCTTGACCTTTTTCTTGTGCATCGCTGCAAGCTGCAGGTTGCAGGGAGTTTTTTTATCTATAATTTCAGGCTCACCGTTAAAATGCTCCACTGACAATTTCGAATAATGTCCTTCGAAGTCATTCGGGCACTTCGCAAGACCTGGGCAGTTCGCACAATTGCTGCTGTCTTTGGCATACTGAAAAAACTTGGATAATGAGAGCATAAACCGGGTGTCATCGACCTCAGGGTTCTCTTCCAAGAACCGGCGAACCGAAGGATCCGCCTTCAGCTTGTCCGCAATGGCATGAGACTGTTGACGAAACGACGGATTCATCTGCTGTAATATTTGTCCTAGCGGTCCCATCTTTGGTTAATGCCCTCCTTTCTTGTACTGAAATATATGATTGTTGAAGTTTATTGTTGTTTTAACGGAGTGACTTCTTCGCCTGCATTTCCTCGGCAAAACGAATCATCTCTTCAAGCTCCTCTTCGGTAACCGAGGCTCCGTCCCCTGTATCTTGAACAATAGGAATGTCCGGCTTCAGTTTGGCCTGCTGTGAAGCATAACCTCTCGCGCGGCCTGGTCTTTGAGCCTTCTCATTCGTTTTATCTTTGCTGCCTTTGACCTTCGACTGGTCACGGATATACTGTACCGCTTTTTCATAAGTATTGACCTGCTTGAGCAGCATATTGGAAGCAATGGCTTCCACAAAATTACGATTAATACGCTGTTCACTTCCAGACACCAGCAGAGTCATCAGATAATGAATCAATACATTAATGACTTCACCCGGAAGCTTATAGCTGAGGTCTACTTTTTCAAATATGTCAATGAGATTGTCGGGTACAGAGCCTGGGAAAAAGGTTTGCAGCAAACGCAAATAAGGTTCATTACGAAGCATCATATTGTACTGGTGTATATCGCACTTGGAAGAGAATTGAGGCGGCACTTCCAAATAATATTCCATCTCTACCCCATGCTCGACTGGAGGCTCATCTGCCTGCTTACTGTCAATCGCCTGCCGCATGCTGACCACCTTCGCTGCGTGGATGGACCGCTCTTCCTTCCGCTTCTTCCCTTGCCTGAACATGCTGCTGGCCAGCTCTTGCAGACGATCCAGTATAATCTCCCCACGGGTGTTAAATACGTCGTCCTCATCGAGCAATCGGCATACATCCTGAATCCCCAGGTCATATTTGTGTACAACATAGTTCACGAGGCCAAGCTGATCCGGTTCAAATCGGAGCTGCTCGACATAACGCCGATTGGCAGATTCACGAGGGAAGCGCAAAATAATATCCGCGTAGTTCAGCTGATCATTCTCAGGCACTGCCGGCGTACTTGCTTCAGACCTAGCACTCGACATCTCGGATAACGCCTGCTCAAGCTCATAGTCAATGACATGAGTATTCAGCTCAAATATATCGTAAAACGGGACAGAGATATTCTCCTTGTTCGCTAAGGGTGAGCCTGACTCCTCGGCATCTTCAGTCCAAATCTGCGATCTCAATGCAAGGACTGCGAACTTGCCGATCTTATCTCTCAGCAGCAGCGTCAGATGCTGGGTCCGGAAAAATTCACCGGGAGACAAGGGAGGATACAGCTCATACTCATAGGTATATTCATCTGTCTCAGGTATATAAACTCGGGAAGTCTGAAGCAGCCCTACGGCTTCAAGCTTGGAGGTTTGCTCCATCAAATACTTGCGTCCTTTATCACTGGGCTCGAGTCCCAGCGCCAGGAACAGCTTGCGCTGCTGCTCCATCGTGGAGTAGCCGATTTGATCTGCTCTGACATGCTGGAATAACAGCCTGTACAAGCTGATCGCAAAGGCCCCCGCCATGGGCTGATATGCGGAGCTGAGCATCCGTTCGTCCAGGCTGCTAAGTCCAAACTCACGGAAAACGCAGTATCGATGATTCTCGGTAAAGTGCAGCATGTTCTTCATGCGCATCGCTCATTTCTCCTTCTTCCGAATAATAATGTTTCTCTATTCTATCATAAAAGACGTCCGCTTAAATCTTCAAAAATAGCCAATTTCCCTGCTTAATCTTTCCGCTATTTCATCTTATACGACATTAATCGACCATTCTTCTATTTTGAAAGCCACGGTTTACTATTGTACTCTATCACTCTATGAAAAGTGAACCCCTGATATGACAAAAGAACCCCCTTCTTCATCCAGAAAGAGGCGTCCTGCAATAAGTATCAAGTTAATTACTAAAACATTCGGTATCCTCCAAGCCTCAGCTTCTTAATCGTCCATCCGCTCATCACGGCTCCTACAAGTCCAGCAATACCTGTTAAGTAATCCACTAGCCGATATGTACCGAGATGCGCACCAAGGCTCATACTTTCCTGATTCCACATGGTGAAGATTACGACAGGAATCAGCACGATGACAAACAAATAAGAAGGAAACCACGTTGTCTTCATCAGCATATTCAAAATGAAACCGATCCCAAACATCATGACAAAAAATAAAACCATGAGAACAAGCACAGGTAAAATCTGCATCCGTTCACCTTCCCCCTCTTTCTGCCAATTCATGTATGCAAACCCATAATAGATAATCATTAGTTTAACTCAAATAAGAGGGACAGGCAATGAGATCACCTTCAAAAATACAGGTCTTGCCGTTGCAAAAACAAAAAATGAGCAGGCTTCCGCCCAAAAGCTCAAATTATGAGCATTATGTTAAAACCGCTCACTTAATGAGATCTTCATTTGCCCAGCCGCTTCACGCTTTGATACAATAAAGCTGCATGCACCAGAATCCAATTCATAAAAGGTATTATGAAATGGATTCACAACCAATGAAAAATTCTTTTACAATAAATATTCCAATCAGGAGTGATAAACAGATGAGCGAAGCGGCTTTAACTCTCGAGGGCTGGTATGCCCTTCATGATTTCAGATCGATCAACTGGGCGGCATGGCGTGCTGCTGACGATGAGACCCGTGCGGTTGCCACAGATGAATTGCAGGAATTTCTGAATGCCTGGGCAGCGGATGAAGAATCCGGCAAAGGAAGCTCTACGGTATATACTGTAGTAGGTCAAAAAGCTGATTTTGTCATGATGCATCTGCGTGAAACGCTGGAGGATCTGAATGCGATCGAGAATGCATTTAACAAAACCACGTTTGCCCAATTTACGACGAAATCCTATTCATATGTCAGCGTTGTTGAGCTTAGCAACTATCTCGGTAAAGATGAAGATCCGATGCAGAATCCACAGATTGTTGCACGTCTGAAGCCTGTACTTCCGAAGAATCAATACATTTGCTTCTATCCAATGAACAAAAAACGCGATCTCAGTGACAACTGGTACATGCTGTCGATGGACGAGCGCAAAACCATGATGAGAAGTCACGGTATGATCGGCCGCAGTTATGCGGGCAAAGTAAAGCAAATTATTACAGGTTCTGTCGGATTCGATGACTGGGAGTGGGGAGTGACGCTGTTCTCAGACGATGCTCTTCAATTCAAGAAGCTGATCTATGAAATGCGTTTTGATGAAGTCAGCGCACGTTATGGTGAATTTGGTTCCTTCTATGTAGGAAGCCTGCTGACACAGGAGTCATTTGAAGCTATGCTGAAGCTGTAAGCTTATACAAAAAGGATGTACTGCGGATCAACCTGCAGCACATCCTCTTTTTTTGGTAACAATGCTCTAATCCTCATCTTCCTCTTCGAGCTTTTTCAGTGATTCCAGGAACTCTGCCGTTGCACGGTCGCGGTCCCTGCTCTTCTCCTTCAATCGCTCGATGGCCGGCAGAATAAGAATGTCAACTTCCTTCTGAACAATATAAGATAGATCATAACGGTCTTGTTCTTCTAAATAGCTGCCTACTTCCATCAGTGCATTATACCGATTAAGTTCATCTCTAGTGAGCAGCCCGCGTACTTGAACACTGCAATGTCTCATAAGTTAAAAGAACCTTCCTTTTTGAATGACGAGCGGGATTCCGCCGATCTTATATAGGTATCTGATATCTACTGCTTTTTTGAGCTGGGCAGCCTTCCAGCCCTTCCATTTCTTCCCGTTCACAACGGCAATCGCTTCTCCCTTGCCAAGTGACGCTACTGTCCCTTTATGATTGAATCTAAATTTTTCCAGCGATTTGCCCCGGATCAGTAAAGAGATATTCTTAGCACAATTGACTCCTTGCTGCATCGCCATCTGCGCTGTAGGCGGGTAAGGACGACCCTCTGCACTCATAATGAGAGAGCTGTCTCCAATGATGAATATGTTATCGAAGCCGGGCGCCCGCAAATATTCATCAACGGCTACACGTCCGCGTGTGACCTCAAAGCCAGCCTGCTCCACCAGCCTGTTGCCCCTGATTCCCCCGGTCCATACGACCGTGGAGGCTTCAATGTGTTCCCCATCTCCGATAATAACACCCTCAGGCAGACATTCTTTAATAGGAACACCTATACGCAGTGATACTCCCTTGTCCTTAAGCACCTTCATCGCATAATCGACCAGTTCTTTATCAAAGCCTGGAAGGGCCGTTGGAGCTGCTTCAACATTGTAGAGGTGTACAACCCCTGGATCGACATCAAACTCCTTGCACAGGCGCGGAAGACGGTCAGCAAGCTCAGATACGAACTCTACGCCGCTAAAGCCCGCACCACCCACTACAAAATTCATTCTGCTGGCCTTGCTGTCATTCTTGTAGCATGCAAATTGATACTCGATGTGCTCCCGGATCAGCCTTACTGAATTAATGCTGCGAATCGTCAAAGCGTGCTCTCTCATCCCAGGGATTCCGAACGTTTCCGGTTCACCTCCGAGACCAACAACTAAGACATCGTACGACAAGGTACCATCTTCCAATATCACTTTCTTCTCATGCGGCCTAATATCTTTCACTGCAGATTTCACAAGATCGATCTTGAATTCATCAATCAATTTGGAAATAGGCACTCTTGCATGCTCAATCGAGTCCGTCCCTGCGGCCGGCATATGAAGATGTGTCGTAATATAATGGTAGTCATGCCGATTTACGAGTGTAACGTCTGCTTCGTTATAATTCAGTTCCTTTTGAAGTCGCTGCGCGGTTAATATACCCCCGTAGCCTGCGCCAAGGATGACAATCTTAGGAATGCTGCTCATGCGCTTACCCCTCCGATATTGTTTCAACTTCTATAGAAGGAACCAAAGTCAATATTATCAGGTTATAATAAGTAAATCTTCATAACAACTGAATCGATTTCATCCTATTAGTCCGCTCTATATTTATGGCCCATCCTCCCCTGAACGTACAAGTTCACCATGGGCTCTTATCAATCCAGCTGTATACATCCACCTTCGCATCTCATGCTAAAAAGAGGGTGTAATTCCATTCCTATTCATTAAAACGACAACTTATGTCATTCGGTTGCAAAACTATATAAAATAAGCCTAAAACCTTTAAAAATCAAGTTATTTTTTCATGCAACAAAAATGATAGCGATACGTATCGAAAATAGCAAGAGAAAATATAATCGTTTTCTGGGTGAAAATTATAGGAAAAGTTGTATATTGTTCTTTGCAACGAGCAAGAGTAGTGTCTATAATTGATAATGACTATCAAATAGAAGGACTAATGGCCATTTTCATCCGTTTACCCATTGGTCTATGAATCGAAATTCGTGGGATTTGATCCGTGACGATATTGATTCGGAATAAAACATGAAAGGTGTGTTTTACAGGTGACGACCCCAGATTCCACACAAGATATAACTGATTTGCTCATCATCGGCGGCGGTCCCGCTGGGATGTTCGCGGCATTTTACGGAGGGATGCGTCAGGCTTCTGTCAAAATCGTAGAGAGCATGCCTCAGCTCGGCGGGCAGCTTGCCGCCTTGTATCCGGAGAAATACATCTATGATGTTGCTGGATTTCCAAAGATTACGGCTGGCGATCTCGTCGGCAATCTGCTGGAGCAAATGAAACGCTTCGATACCGATATCCGTCTGGAGGAGAAGGTACTTTCTGTTGAAAAGAAAGAAGAGCGGCATTTTGTCGTAACGACAGATAAAGACGTTCATCATGCCAAAGCCGTTATTATTACAGCAGGTGTAGGCGCATTCGAGCCTCGCAGACTGGATCTTGAAGGAGCGGGCAAGTTCGAACAAACGAACCTGCACTATTTTGTAAGTGACCTGCAGCGCTTTGCCGGCAAGAAGGTGCTCATCAGCGGAGGAGGAGATTCTGCAGTTGACTGGGCGCTTATGCTTGAGCCAATCGCAGAGCAAGTCACCCTGATTCACCGCCGCGATAAATTCCGTGCGCATGAGCACAGTGTAGAGAACCTTATGGCATCCAAAGTGAATGTAGTTACGCCAGTAGAGATTACGGAGCTTCATGGTGAAGACCGCATCACGAAGGTAACGCTCTCTCATGTCAAGATAAAAGAAACACAAGAGATTGAAGTTGATGATGTCATTGTAAACTTTGGATTCATTTCCTCTCTAGGTCCGATTGCCGAGTGGGGCATCGAGATTAACAGCAACTCCATTGTGGTTGATACACGTATGGAGACAAGTATTCCGGGAATCTTTGCCGCCGGTGATATTACAACCTATGAAGGTAAGCTGAAGCTGATTGCTGTTGGATTCGGCGAAGCACCGACCGCAGTTAATAACGCCAAGGTCTATGTGGACCCAAGCGCGAAGCTGTCTCCAGGCCATAGCAGCAACATGAAGATGTAAGGGATAAATGCATAATATTGCAACAAAAAAGGGTATCTTACTCCTGAAACTAATCTCAGGAGTGGATACCCTTTGTCATATGTATGCCCAATATGTAACGGTCTAGATTCCGCACCCGTGTTACTTTGTCCTAACTGCCATCAAGAAACCGTAGATTGCGGACTGCAGGAAGATTACGCAGGACCTTACAGTCCCTATGTCGCATCTTCCCACGCTCAAACGATACCAGCAGCAGCCAATCAATGCATACACTTAATGCATTGTCCCCATTGTCTGACGGAATTCTCTTATGCAGCTGATACCTGGTATGTGCCTGGAAGGATCTGACCGTCCACAAATCGAGGATTTCTAGTGCAGAACGGAAGATACGTCGGTATGCAATCTGCGCTTGTGGATTTCTTCTAATAATAATGCTATGAAATCGACATCAAGCTGAAGCTCGATTGCCATATGGTAAGAATCGAGCAGCGTCTCATCTGAGAGCATAGCCATGTGTCCGACACAACCTTTCCTATTTATTCCTCAAAGCTATCATATCAGAGAATAAAAAGTAGAACAAGCGTTCTTGATATCCACATCCACTTGTGGAAATCCTGTGTATAAAATGTTAATAATTATGATAAATCTATATTTTTGGCAAGTGGATTATGTGGATAATATTTATACACAGGTCATTTTCTCTGAAAACCTTCTCAAAATTTTTTTCTAGTTGAATCAATTTCATAATACCTTTAGCTGCTTTAATCAAGAGTATATATAGATCAAAATGATTTCGTTTGTCTATATATAGTTTCAATTCTACCTTTTTAATGATTTATGAAATTGATTCAGTTATATTAAAATTTGATAGAATGAGGAGACTGCATCATTACATGAAGAACCATTATTGAGGTCTTGTATTGACTTCCAGAATCCAGATCTTTCCCGAATGGTCAAGTCCATAATCAAAGCCCAATTGTCCGAGTCCCGGGAACCTTTCTTCTAAGATAGCCGTACAGACACGTGTTAAATTCCGCATCTCCTGCTGCTTCGACCGAGCGCTGATGTGGGGAAGTGACTGCTGTAATGCCAGCCGTCCTTTAATTAAGGTTCCGCCCTTGCATACATTGGTTATCACAAGGCCGGGTCGAGCCAGTCTTCCCAGCATAGCCGTGATCTTCCAGCCTGCCTCCTGCTTGACGAATTTGACACGATAATCGATCGGTCTGCCTCCGATCTGAGCCAGCTCTATTCCACGCTGTATTAGATAGCTTCTTCTCTTCTTTGCTCTCAGAAGCGAGGCATACATAAGATCAAAATTCGAAAACGTCAGTCGGCGTGACAGTTTGGTGTATGAATAACCTGTCTGCTCTTGCTTAACACGAATGACACCGGCTCCTCCGCCTCCATGGACGGGCTTAACAAATACCATTCCGTATTTTTGTAACATATTTTTCAGATGCTGCTTGGTAAACAAGCAGGTTTCTGGGATATGATTAGCAACAGAGGCATTGCTCAGGAGCACTTGTGTTTTTAACCACTTACTTCCGATCGTCAAGCTCATTTTCTTCCTTCTCCCCTCTATATAAGATTTAAGGATGAACTTAAGCGTGGTATATACTACATATATATTGGCGGAAGACTTGCTTCTCTTGTATGTATGCCTTTGTAGAGAGCCTGTTTTGGTTAAACTTATAGAAACATTGCAAGCAGATTATAACCCTGGAAGGGAGCACTAACTAAAGTGGCGCAATTTATTGAAAGTCTATACGGGGTCGCTTATTTTGCTATCGTTCTCGTACTTGTTGCTGTAACGATTCTTACTTTCGTGACAGGCATTAAATTTATCCGTGACAAGAAGCATATCGGTTTTGGAATTGGCTGTATCGTCTTCTCTCTCATCTTTACAGGTATTTTTATCAGTGTCATTGAGTTCATTACTTCGTAAAGCAATAAACCGTGATGTGCAAAATATCCGCTTGCTCCTATCTGGAGAGGCGGTTTTTTTGTTTATGCTGTCTGTTTAAGCTGTTACAATATAGTACATATATTTAGACATGGGCTTTATACATAACCTGGTACTGATTTCATTCGAGTATATCTGCATCTAACAAGCGATAGGATGGTAATAATGCAATATTCAATCAGGAATCACCTGGGAGTCTCACAAAAAGGAGTGGCTTGCTGACATGAATCATCGAACTGGCATCATTGATATTGGATCGAACTCGATCCGACTCGTAATATACGAAGTACTACATTCCGGAGAGCATAGGGTTCTCCATGAGAAAAAGTATGCCGCCAGGCTCAGTCAAAAAGTGAGTCCTGACGGCACCATCACCAAAGAAAATATAGATACGATCATTCCCGTTCTGCTGAGCTATCAGGATATCTGTTCAGCATACCGTGTCTTACATATCCGGGCAGCGGCAACCGCAGCCATTCGAAACGCTGCAAACAGCGAGGAGATTACAGGCTGGATCAGAGCGGCGACCGGACTTACCATTGAGCTTATTTCCGGAGAGGACGAAGGACGACTTGGGTTTCTCGGCGTGCGAGAATCCATCCCCCTCCAGGACGGATATATCATTGATATCGGAGGAGGAAGTACAGAGATCACACTGTTCCTTAACCGCGAGTATCGAGCAAGCTTATCGATCCCATATGGTGCGGTTAATTCTCATGCACGTTACGGCACAGCCGATTACTGGCGTTCAGAAACCGTGCAAGGATTCAAACAGTCGATCCTTACGGCCTTGAAGGAGGAGGACTGGCTGCTGACACATCCGAATCTTCCACTCGTCGGTCTTGGCGGCACCGTTCGTGCCTTGGCAAAAATGGTTCAGAAGAGACAAGCCTATTCCCTTCCGCTTATGCACGGGTACATGATGAGCAAGGCTGATATTCAGTCCTTCTATGACACGCTTCCATATATTCCATATGACCAGCGCAAGAAGACCCCTGGCTTATCCAAGGATCGAACCGATCTGATCATTCCTGGTATTATTCTGCTGCAGACGATCTTCGAGCTATTACGGTCTACCCATTATGTGGTGAGCGGAGCAGGACTTCGTGACGGGTTGTTCTATGAGCCCCTTCATCGGCAATTCCCTCAGTTTATGGATCAGGATGTCTTGTACAAGAGTGTCCACAATGCTCTTGCCTATGATTCACTTGCACCGCAGGAGGAGCTTGATCAAGTCTACAGCCTAATGAAGCGACTTCACACTACACTTATAGGCCAAGGACAGACACAGGATGAGCGCATCATTTATGCTGTGTCTATGCTTCACAGATTAGGAGAGCGGGTACATCACCACCGGGCAAGCTCCCATTCCATGTATTGGCTCATGAACAAAGGCATGTGGGGACTCAGTCATCGAGAAACGGTCATCTCTGCTATCGTCTGTGATTACCATAAGAACCGTACGCCCAAGCAAATCCAAGATCATTTGGATATTTTGACACCTGCAGATGTGGAGAAAATACACCAAATCGGCTCCCTGCTTAAGCTCGCCCGTGCTTTGTACAGTGGAGGAAAAGCGATCCAAAGGGTGGAAATGCAAAAAACAGACGACGCCCTGCACCTGCAGTTAAGCTGCAGCAGGGAGCCGTCTGTGGAACTGGTTGAACTAACGGAGGCTAAGAAAGATGTTGAGAGGGCCTGGAAGCTTAGCTTGAAATGGTCGCTTTCTCTTTCTTCCACGTTTTGATCTTAAGTGCTTCGAATTGACTTCTCAGGCTCGGCTCATCATTCGTAACAGGAACATAATTCCCGTTCGATAGAAGGAGCCGGGCCTTCACATTGTCTTGTAACGATAATTCCAATATATTGACAATCGTTTGCTTAAGCTGTGGATCATGCACTGGACACATCAGCTCAATCCGGCGATTTAGATTACGAGTCATCCAGTCCGCACTGGATAGGTAGACCTCTGGATCTTTATGGTTCTGAAAATAAAATATACGTGAATGCTCAAGGAACCGGTCAACGATACTGATGACCCGGATATTCTCGCTAAGCCCTTCTATTCCGGGACGAAGGCAGCATACACCTCTAACGATCAGCTGAATCTTGACTCCTGCCTGTGAAGCAGCGTAGAGCTCGTCAATCAACTCCTGGTTGGACAGGGAATTAATCTTGGCGATGATTTGAGCCGGTTTACCCTGTGCTGCATTTTCTGCTTCTCTGCGTATCAACTCGAACAGCCTTGATTTCAGTCCATCCGGTGCGATATGAAGCTGCTGCAAGCCTTGGGCTGCGGAATATCCCGTTATTTCGTTAAATACTTCAGAAGCATCCTCGCCGATCTGCGGATCTGAAGTAAGAAGTCCGATATCTGTATACACCCGTGCTGTGCTCGCATTATAATTGCCTGTGCCTACATGGACGTATCTCTTGAGCATATTTTGTTCTTTTCGAACGACGAGAATGATCTTGGCATGTGTCTTCAGACCGACAAGGCCGTATACGACATGGCAGCCTGCCTTCTCCAGCTTCCTCGCCCAAGCGATGTTTCGCTCTTCATCAAATCTCGCCTTCAGCTCGACAACAACGGTCACCTGCTTGCCCATCTCTGCCGCATGAGCAAGTGCTGCAATCAGTCTGGAGTCTCCATTGACCCGATACAAGGTCATCTTGATTGCCATGACCTGCGAATCCTCGGATGCCTCTTCTACAAAATCCGTAACCGCATCAAAAGACTCATATGGATGGTACAGCAATACGTCCTGTCTTCGCAGTATGCGG
Source organism: Paenibacillus sp. TCA20 (assembly GCF_000732325.1). Lineage (GTDB taxonomy): Bacteria > Bacillota > Bacilli > Paenibacillales > Paenibacillaceae > Paenibacillus > Paenibacillus urinalis. Next base: position 75,943 of record NZ_BBIW01000013.1, on the reverse strand, counting down.
AACATGCTCTCCTCAGTATTGAAGATATCTGGATAAACAGGCTTGATGGAGGGATATTTCAAATGGGTATATCCTTCGAGCTGATCCACAAATCCACTTAGAAATCCAAGATCCATCGGCCCTTGAATTTCGAATATTTCATCAGAGCCTATCGAGAATTCTTCCTGTAAATATTCAAGTGCATACGGATGAATTCCCTGCTCCACTTCAAGACGTACAGGCGCACCTCTTCTGCGTCTTCTCAGCTCTTTTTCAATCTCTTCGAGCAAATCCTCTGCTTCTTCCTCATTGATGTACAAGTCCGAATTTCGCGTTAGTCTAAAGCCATGAACGGCTTCTGGAATGTACCCGCTGAACAATGAATGAATATGATGTTTTATCAGTTCTTCAATTCGTATGAATGATTTCTTCTTGCTATTAGAACGCAGCGGAACTGAGATGACACGCGGAATATTAGAAGGAACCTGTACAATCGCAAAATAATGATCATTCGCTTCCTTGCTATCTTCCTTGCGCAAAACTACGGCCAAATACACATATTTATGGTGTACGAGTGGAAAAGGCCTGCTGGAGTCTACAGCCATAGGTGTCAGCACGGGAAATACAATATCGTGAAAATATTGCTCCATCGCTTTTTGCTGGGTTGCATTCAGGTCCGTATATTCCATAAATACGATCCCCTTTTTGCTCAGTTGTCTCAGCAAATCACGGTATGAACGATACTGCTCACTGACCATTTTCATCGTTCGTTTCATCAGTCTTCGATATAGACCTGTTGCTGTATATCCGGTAAAGTCCTTTTTCGTGAAGCCAGCCTTGATCTTCTCTCTGGTCTCTGCTACACGTACGCTCATAAACTCATCCAGGTTGGTCGTGACAATGGATAGGAAGCGGACGCGTTCCAGCAGGGGTGTATCCGGGCTCTGTGCTTCTTCAAGCACTCTTCTGTTGAATTCCAGCCAGCTTAAATCCCGATTCAGATATGGGTTCATGTCGTGATTATAATTCTCCTTTTTCATACTTCCCTCACTCATGAAGCGTATTGTTCGAAGCTTGATTGAGCTTACTCTCTTTTTCTATAATAGTTATTCATTTTTATTGTAAACTCTTTGTGTAAACGCAATGTAAAATCACCCAAGGTTGACCCATATTGCGATTCTTGAATATCAAGTTACTAAAAATATGAGAATGTTTCTACCAAATTTGACGGGATGCTTTACAATAGAGAATAGAGTAGGGTAAAGTGTTTACGTCAGTGCTATTATACGTGAACGTAGTTGTCACCTTACGAAAGAAGGAGGATACGATGAATTCCAATAAATCCAGAACGCTGCAAAAAAACATCGAGTTTTTTACTGCGGCCTTATCTCAAACCGTCGTTTCCGTTTGGCAGGAGGATTCTGCTGGCGTCTATTGCGAAATTGCCCGGGGTCATGTAGAAATGTTCTCCAATGATAAAGTGCGGTTAAGAAGTGAAGACGGCAGAGAGCATCATTATTCCCGTGACACGGTCATTTTCCAAACGGAAGTTTAATATACGAGGACGACTACGTATTCTTTAGAATTCAGTCCATTTTTAGATGGGCCGAATCCTAACGAATAAAAGGTAGTCGTTTTTTTATATAGATCGAAGCTGGCGTAGTGCCGGCATATTAGGAAGAATACGGGGCACCAAATTCAATAATATTGTGGTCGGGGTCCAGAATGAAAATTTGGGCAAATCCAGCAACACTGTCGGGTCTTGCTTCATACGGGATGTTCTGAGACTCCAGCCATTCAATTGTCGCCTTATGACTCTTCACCCATATTGCAAAATGTCCATCCGTCGTGTCAATTCCACGCTCTCTCAGCGTATCTCCTGCAGGATGCTCCAATAAATGCAGCTGTTGATGCTCCCCGATCGCATACCATACTCCCGTGGAGTTAAAGGGCGGACGCTCCAGCCGCTTAAACTTCAGCTTTTCCGAATAAAAAGCATGGGCGCGCTCGATATCCCGAACCGCAAGACTGACATGATGAATCCGTTCCATTTCAAGCATATTGTATACCTCACTTTTCATGATCTCGTGATGTAGTATCAACTTAGAATTTCCATGTCTATATGCTAACATATGTTCAGGGAAATTGTCATAGATGCTATTGAATACTTACGCGATTATGAAGTGAAATTTTTATAGGGGTATAGTGTTATTGCACCGGCTAATCTGTGCTGCGCTTATAATTGTCCCAGACGACTTGCTCTGTACGCAGATCAATCAATGCGGCATTTTCAACCAGTGCTGCCAGCCGAAGCGCCTCCTCAAGATTAGGATAACGGTCAAAGTATACCTCATTTACATATAAAGCTACTCCTTCATTGCCTGCGGTCGGGACCTCGCTGTCAGCTGCGACGTCAGTGGATTCGGAGCTCGTATTGGTGCTTCCTGAACTGGAACCTTCATCCCTATCCGTCACATCCCCTACTTTAACATCAGAAGCCAAAGTGTCTGTCGTTATAAGCTTATCTTGTACCTCACTATCTTCCTTATGCGCTTCTTGCTTCTGTTCATTATCCTGCTGCTTCATACCTGGCTCCTGCTCTTGCTGCATGTCATCCATGCCAGCCTGCTGATCTTGATCTGCACGGGTCTGTGCATATTGCTCTCCCTCTATATCCGCCGCCAGAGAGCTCGATATCATCACCTTCTCTTCATAGATCGGACGATTAGAAATCTCGGCCAGCGATGAAGATTCCATATCAATAAAGCCAAGCAGCGTTTCCTTGTAAGCAGCCGTCATAATGCCCTTACGATCACCCGATGCCTGTTCGTACTGCAGGGTCAGGTCTGTAGAATATTGCACTGTCCCCTCCTCGGCAAGCTGCTGAGCATATGCAATCAGTTCCTTCTGCGACGGAGGAAGTGGCAGATCCTCCAGTGCATCTCGCGCTATTTTATCGGTAATCGGCTGAGTAATCAATTCAGAGAAGACAGGCTCGGATACCTTCCTCACGACAATAACAAGTAGTGCTATCACGACAAGTAAAAATAACGTGTTCCTTATCATTTTATGTATCAGTATGATTTCCCCTTTATACCGTTCCCAAAGAACAATGATATAAAGTTTGTATCGGAAGTTCGGCATGAAATATGAAGTCATACGTCCATGTTTGAAGAGGCTGGCTTTATAGTTTCTTTACTGGAATATTGCGATGAGCAAGGCAAGTTTCATGAAAAGGAGTGGAATCCGCAGGACGGATTCATCTACCGCTCCAAACAATTTGACCATAGGAATACAGGAGAGCAGCTCGGGTTCGTGTCACTTATCGTGGATGCCAAGAAAACGTAGAAACTGATATACGTAGTTACATTATTTTCATTACATTAATTCCTAATAGAAACATTATAATACTAATTCCAAAAAGAACAGTCCTTGCAAGCCACCAAGGAAGGATGCTAAAGAAGGCCATGATCAGCCTTGTAATTGAGGAAAAGATATCAAAAAACCACCCTGCTGAGGAATCGTTTGAGTTATAGTCTGTGCTCTTATGTAATTCTCTTGTTAAATTCAACCCAAAAATGAAGGCCGATAAAGAAACCAGCCAAAAAACACCTGCAAAGAACCAACTCACACTGACAAGCTCCCCTCTATGCTGACTTAACTAAGTCTGTCTAAGCTTCATGATAAACGAAAAACCTTCTGGACTAAATAAGCATACTGCTTACATAGCTCAGAAGGTCAAATTCACAGCGTCTTAATACTTAAGAAACTATAACTTCCAACGATTAGCAAGGCTCTTCGTTCGGTTTACCCGCGTCCGTAGCTGTACGGAAGGAAGAACCACAGCCACAAGTCGCAATGGCGTTGGGATTATGAATGGTGAAACCACCCGTCATACCGGATTCTTCAAAGTCGATCTCAAGTCCGTCGAGGAAGCGAAGGCTGTCCTTCTCCACGACTACTTTCATATCTTGAATTGTCATATATACATCATCGTCTGTTTCGTTATCATCAAACCCCATCGCATAGGAGAACCCTGTGCAGCCTCCCGGTGTCACACCAAGACGGAGAAACATGTTCGGAGTTTCCTGCTGTTCGAGCATATCTTTCAGATGCTCTGCCGCTGTCTCGCTAATATTAATCATAAGTCTTACCTCCTTCTTTCCTGATAACTAAATTATACTCCAGTGACTTTCGTACCTCAAGAGTTACCTATCCGCATTTTCGGTATGCTTTTTATTAAGAATGTACTCTTTTTATTTCCAGATATTGAACCTACGAAATGTGAGGTTTATAATAGGTAGGGTATTTGAAGCCAAACTGTCGATATTTCGTCACAGTGTATCCAGTTGCTGTCATAAATGTAGTTGTAACTTTTTTCACAACCATTCATTATTGAAGTTTGATCTTGGGACTCCTACGGGTAAACCTATATGAGAGCATGAATTAATGGTCACGGCACAAACCAAAAAAGTACGGACTAGGAGGAATACGCATGTCCACCCTTATTACACCCCATACGGACTCGAAGATGGCTGCCATCATTGAGAAGGTACAGAATGGTCAGCGTCTAACGCTTGAGGATGGTGTTTACTTGTATGAGAGCGACGATCTGCTAACGATCGGACAGCTTGCTAACGAAGTAAATCTTCGTAAGAACGGAAAGAAAGTTTATTTTATTGAGAACATGAGCCTCTATTTCACCAATGTGTGTGAAGCGCGCTGCGCCTTCTGCAACTTCCGCAAAGATCAGGGCGAGGAAGGCTCCTACACGCTGTCAGGACAAGAAATGATTGATTATGTGGAGCAGCACATTCATCCGGGAGTACGGGAATTCCATATCGTCGGCGGGCATAATCAGCATGTGCCTTTTCAATATTATGTCGATTCCCTCGCTGCTTTAAACGAGAAATATCCGAATGTCACACTGAAAGCCTACACCGCTGCTGAGATTGATTTCTTCACCCGCATCAGCGGCCTCAGCATCAAGGAAGTACTGCAGGAGCTGATGAAGGCTGGACTCCAATCCCTTACCGGGGGCGGGGCAGAAATCCTCTCCGATGAATATCGTAGAAAAATGAAGGTTACCAAGGCAAATGTAGATCGTTACTTGGAGGTTCACCGCACGGCCCATCAGCTTGGCATGAAGACACATACCACAATGCTGTACGGATCTGTGGAATCCTATGAAGACCGAATTAACCATATGCTGCAAATTCGCGAGCTGCAGGATGAGACGAAGGGATTCCTCGTATTTATCCCGCTATCCATGCAGCCGAAGAGCAAGAACGCCGGCATCATGCGCCGCAATTCCGCCTATGAGGATCTGAAGACCATTGCGATCTCAAGACTCATGCTTGATAATTTCGACCACATCAAAGCCTACTTTATTAATATTGGAGCTCAGCTGACTCAGGTCTCCTTAAGCTTTGGAGCCTCTGACGTTCATGGCACAATTGTCCGTGAACAGATCAGTCACGCAGCAGGTGCTCTGACTCCAGCGGGACTCACCCGCAAGGAGCTGATCTGGCTCGTAAAAGGAGCAGGACGTGTTCCAGTTGAACGGGATACATTCTATAACGAGATTGAAGTATTTGAATAAGATCAGTTGACTCTCCCATTACTGCACTTCTTAATTATTAACGGATCAGTTCCCGAGCAGGGGCTGATCCTTACTTATGCACGAATGCCAGCCCATACAATAACAACAAAGACGACGTTACCCATAATATTGGACTGTCGATTCTATATTTTGTATAACCAGACAACAGACAGCTTCTTTTTATGTGGGTGCACATCAGGAAAGGAAGTTATTTCGCTATGAAGAATATTGTTGTACTTGGAGGCGGCTACGGCGGCCTCACCATTGTTAAACACTTAATTGAAGGTGCATTGCCGAAGGATGTCCATATCACGCTGGTCGACCGCATGCCTTTTCAGGGTCTGAAGACAGAATACTATGCACTGGCAGCCGGAACCGTGTCTGATTATGATCTTCGGGTACAGTACCCGGTTCACCATCAATTAGAATATCGATATGGCGAAGTGACGAGCATTGATCTGGATGCAAAATCCATCTCCCTTCAAAATGAAGAAATGATTGAATATGATCAGCTCGTCATCGGCCTTGGCTGCACCGATCGGTTCCATGGCACTCCAGGTGCCGAGGAACATAGCTGCACAATACAAAGCTTCAAGAGCACTCGTGAAACGTATATGCGTCTAAGCGAGCTCAAGCCTTACGCCAATGTTCATATTGTGGGCGGTGGACTCAGCGGAGTTGAAATGGCAGCGGAAATAAGAGAAAGCCGTGCAGACCTGAACGTAACCATCCTGGATCGCGGTGAGCGTGTTCTCTCTGCATTTCCACAGCGACTATCTGCTTACGTGGGTGAGTGGTTCAGTGAGCACCAGGTAGAGATCAAGAATCATATTTCTGTCTCCCGTGTTGAGCCTGGCTCAATCTATAATCGAGATGAGGAAATTATGACTGATGCCATCGTGTGGACGGCAGGAATTCAACCTGTACAATTGGTACAGGATCTGCCTGTTGAGAAAGATCCAAGCGGTCGTGTGAAATTGAACGAGTACTACCAGATTCCTGAATACAAAGAAGTCTATGTTGTCGGAGACTGTGCGAGCCTTCCTTTTGCCCCAAGCGCCCAAGCAGCTGAAGTGCAAGGTGAGCAAATTGCGCATGTCATTTCTGCTCTTCTAAGAAACGAAGAGCCCAAAATCGAGGTCCTTCGCCTAAGAGGCACACTAGGTGCTTTAGGCAAAAAGGCCGGATTTGGGCTCATGGGTAAGACCTCCATGATGGGGCGTGTTCCGCGTATTCTGAAGAGCGGTGTTCTCTGGATGTCTAAGCGTCATCTTGGCTAGCTTGCGCCAAGCGAATTAACTCATATATCCAAGTCATCCCATGCGTCAGCTTCAGCCATTTTGGACAAAATGGCTTCATGCAGTTCTTTAGGGCTGGCCGCGGTGATAACCTCACCATTGACCAGTGCAAAAGGGGTAATGCTGCATTGTCCGCAATTGCTGAGGCAGCCGTATTCGATGACGTCATAGTCCATATTCTCTTCAAGCTCTTCAAAGAGCTCATCCGTACCAAAGTGCATGTTATTGGTACAAAATTCAATAATCGGTCTCAATTTATTCACCTGCTTTTGGTTTGACCATTTTATTTTGGCGTAATTTATACTATAATAAAGGGAAGGAAAGGAGTTGATAATATGAGCGAAAACGTACAAAGCAGCACCATGTATGATGAAGTCTCTGACGTGCTCGATAAACTTCGTCCGTTCCTGCAGCGCGATGGCGGTGACGTGGAATTGGTCGATGTCGAAGACGGTATTGTGAAACTGAAATTGATGGGTGCTTGCGGTAGTTGCCCAAGCTCCACCATCACACTAAAAGCAGGGATCGAACGCGCGCTAGTCGAAGAAGTCGAAGGCGTAGAAGAAGTCGTTCAAGTATTCTAATATCCCATATCATCATATAAGAGAGTCCCGAAGCTTCTGTCATGTGCAGAAGCCGGGACTCTTTTTTTTGGAGACACTTCGGACTTCTCGCGCTCAATCCCCATCCTTGATGGTCGGTCTTATCGGATCCAATCCGCCGGAAATATCCATAATATTACCGGTAATAAAGTCCGATTGCTCCAAACATAAGAAATGTATGACTCTTGCAACGTCTTCCCCGCTGCCAGGTCTGCCCCGAGGGGTCTCCTTATCAACGAGCCCGCTGACCGCTTCAATCGTCATTTCTTTATGATCTCCTCTAATATCCCCCGGACAGATCATATTCACTGTAATTCCATAAGGTGCTTCCTCGACGGCCAATGTCTTCGTGAACGAAACCAGTCCTACCTTGGCAGCCGCATACACCGCACGCTGCGGCCAGGATCTTGCCTCTCCTGCATGGCTGAATCCAAAGTGAATGATGCGGCCCCATTTCTTGCGCCGCATGGAAGGCAGCACCCGATGATCAAGGAGCATCGTACCGACCAGATTGCCCTGCATCAGCATCATAATCTCTTCTTGCTTATATTCAGCAAACAGCCTCCGCTCACGAATGAACGGTCCTGCATTGTTAATCAGTATGTCCACTTCTCCAAGTTCCTTCTCAACCGTGGTGACGAGTCGCTCTGTATCATCGGCTATACAGACATCCGCTTGTACCGCAATACAACGCACACCAAGCTTCATGATCTCTGCTTGAAGAGCTTCCGCTTCTTTCCTGCTATGCACATAATTTAATGCAATATCGAAGCCTTCAGCAGCCAGCCGAAGAGCTGTCATCTTGCCAAGGCCCTTCGCACTTCCCGTAATAAGGGCGACTTTATTGTCCAAATCCCTTCCTCCTTCTAACAAGAGCGGTTACTAATTCAGTATAATATAGGGAAGGACAGAATGAAAGGAACGGCATACGAAACAGTCCCGTCCGGCACTTTTTTAACAACAAAGTACCGAACGGGACTGTTTATCATCTTCTTGAATCAATTAAAATGCAGGTACGATCGCTCCAGCATAATTATCTTCAATGAACTGTTTAATCTCATCGGATTGCAGAGCATCATTCAGCTTCTGAATAGCCTCATTGTCCTTGTTATCCTCGCGGGATACGAGCAGGTTCGCATATGGAGAATCTGCATCTTCAAGGAAGAGAGCGTCTTCCAATGGGTTAAGATCTGCTTCAAGCGCATAGTTAACGTTGATTACAGCAAGCTCTACTTCACCCAGCTGACGAGGAAGCATCGCCGCATCCATTTCGATAATTTCCAGGTTTTTTGGATTCTCTGCAATATCGCTGATCTTGGATTCAATGTTCGTGTTATCAGTCAATTTGATGATACCGTTCTTGTCCAGAAGAATAAGGGCACGGCCGCCGTTGGTTGCATCGTTTGGAATGGCAATCTTCGCACCGTCCTGCAGCTCATCTGCAGAGGTAATTGTATTCGAGTAAGCACCAAGCGGCTCCACATGTACCGGATTGAGAGCAGTCAGCTTAAGACCACGTGTCTCGATTTCGTTATCCAGGTAAGGCTTGTGCTGGAAGAAGTTCGCATCGAGCTGACCTTCATCAAGCTGTACGTTTGGCTGTACATAGTCGTTAAAAGTAACAATTTCCAAGTTAACACCTTGCTCTTCAAGGATTGGTTTAACCTGCTCCAGAATTTCAGCATGTGGAACCGGAGTTGCACCGACCTTCAAGGTTACTGTTTCTTCTGTGCTTCCCGTGCCTTCACTTCCTGTTGTATCGGGAGCGGAATCGTTGCCGCAAGCTGCCAGTACCAGAACCAGAGTTAGAGTTAATGCAGATAAGAACCATTTTTTCATTACAGATGACCCTCCTATATAATCTCGATATATGTGATAAAGGATGAACCATACAACGTCCATGCCCTAAATCCAAAGTAAAATGAATACGAACTTACAGTTGCTCTATTATCTCCGAGTAAAATGCTTCACCAAGCGATCCCCAATCATCTGTAGTGCTTGTACGAGCACGATCATGATAATAACAGCAATGATCATTACTTCATTCTCATAGCGGTAGTAACCGTAATTGACGGCCAGAGCTCCCAGCCCTCCACCACCGACCATTCCCGACATGGCTGTGTAGGATACGAGCGTAACAATGGTCATGGTCATCCCCGCAAGCAGACCCGGTAGAGATTCCGGCATCAGCACCTTCCAGATAATCTGACCCGTCGATGCGCCCATTGCCTGTGAAGCCTCAATGACACCCCGGTCGACTTCACGAAGCGCAGTCTCAACAAGTCTGGCAAAGAACGGCGCTGCCCCCACAACAAGCGGAGGAATGGTACCGAGAACACCGATCGCCGTCCCTACGATTTCTTTCGTAATCGGAATCATCGCCACAATCAGAATGATGAATGGCACGGACCGCAAGATGTTGACAATCACAGACAGCACATTGTAAACAGCCTTGTTGATTCCTGATGTGGAACGGGAAGTCATGAACAAAATAATGCCCAGCGGAAGACCGATAAGAATTGAAAATAGTCCGGATGCGCCCAGCATCTTTAATGTATCTAAAGTGGCCTTCTGGAATTCATCCCAGTTGATGACGGAAAAATCAAGCCCCATCATGCCATCACCTCCACTTCTAGCCCTTGTGACACAAGCTCATCTATCGTACTGCGAATCAGCTCAGGAGGACCTTCAAGTCTTACCGTAAGCTGTCCATAAGGCACTTGCTTAATAGTTGAGATGGTTCCTTGCAGGATGGCAAAATCAATACCAAGCCTTCTAGCCGTCTGCGACAGAATCGAATCATATGTTTTGCTTCCGAGAAACGTAATCTTAACCGTTTGGGAATGCTCCAAATGCGTCGCCATAATGGCTTCACCGAGCAGGTCGCCCGAATCCGTTTCACGTAGAATAAAGTCCTGGGTTACAGGATGCTGCGGCTTGAGGAACACTTCCGTCACCGGCCCCTCCTCCACAATACCGCCCTGATGAATGACGGCGACACGATCACAGATCGACTGAATCACATGCATCTCATGTGTGATCAGTACAATGGTCAAATTAAAGCGTTTATTGATATCCAGCAGCAGCTTAAGTATGGAATTCGTCGTCTGCGGGTCCAGTGCTGAGGTGGCCTCATCACATAGCAGCACTTCCGGGTCGCTTGCCAGCGCACGTGCGATACCAACGCGCTGCTTCTGACCGCCTGAGAGCTGAGAAGGATACTTTTTACTATGCTCAGTCAGACCAACCAGCTCTAGCAGCTCCTTCACTTTACGATCCACTTCCGCCTGATTGGTCTTCACGAGCCGTAGAGGAAACGCAACATTATCATACACAGTAGCTGAACTGAGCAGATTAAAATGCTGAAAAATCATACCGATCTTGCGGCGCTTCGCCTGCAGCTGCTGTTTGCCAAGCCTGGTCATGTTAATGCCTCCGACCCATACCTCACCGGCTGTCGGACGCTCAAGCAAATTAATTAAGCGGATCAGCGTGCTCTTCCCTGCGCCGGAATGACCGATGACGCCGAAGATTTCACCCTTTTGAATGGACAGATTAAGCCCGGATAAGGCCGTCGTGACCTGTTTTCCTTTGCCGTAGTCCTTTTTAATATTTTTTAGTTCGATCAAATGAGGTACCTCCTTACTTACTGCAATCCGTTCTTCTCTATGTCAGAGCTTCTATTTCTTTACACTTGTTTTACCCGTATGCCTTGCTTTCTACCCGAACCCCTCGTGGAAGAATATCTGATAAAAAGAAAAAGCCGCCTTTTTGCTAGACAAAAAGGGGCTTGTTATCATTAAGCGATTCCTTCTCATCTGCCAAGATCGTAAGAAACCTCACGGTCTTGAAGGATTTAGCACCATGTCATTCGGGTACAGCAGTCTTACTGACTGCAATACTGAATCGGTTGCCGGGCTTCATAGGGCCTGTCCCTCCGCCACTCTCGATAAGAACATATATGCGATTGTGTGTTTAACTCACTTATTACTTATTTCAGCAATTTCAGAAACTAAGTGAAAGTATAAAATACTTCACACCACTTGTCAAAGGAAAATATTACATTATTTTTATCGGATTTCTTATGTTGAGGTTTTGACAGCATTTTTGGCCATAGATGTGCTCTTCTGCCAGTTGTTATTAATGTAATGAAATGCCGCTGTCACGCTCTTGGATACAAGCTCTAGGCCAAGCTCAAGATCCTGTGTAAAAGACTTCAGATCCTCCAGCTCAATTTTGCCATGAAGAGTCTGATGCTTCTGCCACAGATCATCCACCATCTCAATATTCATATGATGAATTTCTGTATTTCTTCGTTTTCGCAGACGATTCATCGAGTCTGAATATCGATCTTTAAGATCGTTCAGCTCCTGAACAAGCGGCATATGCTGCTTCAAATATTCAAATTGACGAAGAACCGTGAAGTAAGAGAAATGCACCTTCACCTTAGAAGTATGAAGATCATACCAGTCATCCAGCAGGTTACCAAGCTTGTCGAGAATAGCAAACATGCGAATAAAGCCATCCTTGTAAAAATAAACATAACGAGCGTAATCCGCCTTCTCATCCGGTTCCATATCTTCTGTTGAGGAAGAATGAACTTTGGCGGCAAAGAAAGAGGCAGCAAAAGTGCTCTGCTCCAGTTCATCAAGTGAGGTCATCAGACCTCGGGTCCAAATATCGAGCTTGCGATAATCATGTGAAGGGTCGTTTCCTCGATCTATAGCCGCTCCAAGCAGCTGCAGTGTCTTCGCCATGGTATCCATGGCTTCTTTTAACTCTCCGGTGTTAACCCGGGCGGGCTCTCCCAATAAGGTTCGAAGCATATGCGTGTCCTCCTGTGCATCTGTACAGCTTATAGTTCCCGAATTCTGCACCTCACAACCATAATTACTTGATAATCCTGACGGATGGAATGATGGATAAGAGGTGAGTCCATGCAAGATATGTACCCCGTTGAATCAATTCCATAACTCATTAAAAAATCATTTTGATCTATATATACCCTTGATTGAAGCAGCTAAAGGTATTATGAAATTGATTCCGTTATCAGGCATTTTGAAAACAAAAGCCTGCGGAGTATCTCCGAAGGCTTAACAAGTGCGTGACACACGCCTGAGTTATGTATCCCGGGCAGCGATCACTGCCCGAGTGAAACGATTAGCTTTCCCTTTTACCAGCTAGCTCTGTTACAGCTTATTACTGCCCACTGGCTTGGCAAGTCTCCACACGACATAGCTCATATAGCACAGCATGCCGAACAAGACGGCAATGATTGTCATATGTGCAAGTACGACGAACATGTAGACTTCAGGACGATTCATTGTCAGCATCAGTCCAACACCAGAGAGCACTTGAAGAATAATTAGACCGATCGCTGACAGCCCAAGCACCTGCATTTCCCGGTTATTCTTGTGGTGACGATAAGCATAGTGACTGAGCACTGCAACGACAGCAACCAGCAGAAATGCAGCTGCTCGGTGCATAAAGGCTATGCCGACTCCACCAGACAACTGAGGCACAACCTCTCCATTACATAGAGGGAAGCCAGAGCAGCCGCCTGCAGAGCTCGTATGACTTACAAAAGCACCCGTATAAACAACCACGTAGGAATAGATTGCGGTAATCCATACCAGATTACGGAAGCCCTTGCTGACGCGCGGCAAACTGTCAAACCGTTCAAGACCTCCAAACTTCTCTTCCTGTCTGGCCCCAAGCGTTGTCATAAGTGCACTTGCAAGCGAGATAAACGCAAACCCAAGGTGCAGTGCCATCACGGGTGGAGATTGGGAGAAGACAACAGCCAGTGCACCCATTCCTCCTTGGATAATGACAAATATTAACGTCAATAGCGCAAAGATCTGTAAATCACGGCGTTTCTTGCTGTACAGCCAGAAGAGCACAAAGGTCGCAACCGCAAGCAGCCCCGCTGTTGAACTCACGATGCGATGGGAATACTCAATAAGTGAAGCAAGCGTATGTGCTGGTACAAATTCACCATGACACAGCGGCCACTCATTGCCGCAGCCGAGTCCGGACTCTGTCCGGGTAACGACTCCACCGCCAAAGGTGGCAAAAAACATGAATATGGTCGTCACGAAACTGACCCATTTTAACAATTTGATATGTTTCAACTTCATTCACCTGCTGTTATGAAATATGGTGAAGCTATCCATCAGCTCTTTTTCAATTATAACGGATAAAAGAATCCACAGCATAAACCGATTGTGACAAAATGTTAACGCATAAAATCTATTTCATAACACGCTGAGCTGCCACATCAATCCCAATTCATTGCACTCATCTCAGTATATCCATCATTACACAGCAAAACACCGCTCCCTTCGGAAGAAGGAGAACGGTGTATTTTTGAGTTTCTTATTTATGAATGGACTTGTACACTTCAACCGCACGATCCAGGAAGGTCTCAATCTCCTCGCGTGATTTGCGGTTTTTATTAACGAAACGAATCAATTCCCGGCCATCCGTGTAAGCAACAAAGCTCGGAATGCCCAGAATGTTCTGCTCCTGACTGACCTCCTCCACTTTATCCACATCCACCTGAATAAGCGATAAGGAATCGGCATATTTCTCCTCTACCTCTGGCATAAATGGATTGATATAGGTGCAGTCACCGCACCAATCCGCCTTAAATACAGCAACGACCAGGTTGGAGGATTGTATAGATACGTCAAATTCAGCCTTGGAATTCATTAATTTCATGTGTACCATCCTTTCTGCTATTTACCTTTATCTTACCTTAGTGAAGCAAAGAATAGAGTGGAAGTCAAATTTTGTGTGCATACTAGTAAACATCGTGAGTAAGCATCGTGAGACGATTCAACGAAAGGGAGATATGATGATGGACAAACCAGATTATCAAGCGCAGCCCAAGCCTTCTATTTGGCAGCTGATTACAACGATTCCGGTCACGATCAAGGAAATGATCACTGGGAAGAGATCAGCCTGGGAAGCCTCCAAAAAACTGCGTCACCCACTTCTCTCCCTGACGTGGCAGACGTCTTCTGCCGTACAGGTACAGCATCAGCTTGAGCATATGATGGCAAGTGTAAGAACGTCTGGTGTTCAGACAGCCTCCCTCCGGAGCAGCCAGCTTGACCCTTATAGTGTGGAGGAGCTGGAGCTCGTTCAGGAGATTAAGCAGCTGACAAGAGTTCACAACCAGAGCAATGTCTCCCGAACAGCAGCTTATCTCGCCTGCTACAAGTCTTATCCAGAGCTGCACTGGGCACTGCTCGCTCACTTCGTATCCCGGAACGGTGGATATAATATGACAGATCTGCGCAGCGGATTGCTGAAGAACATCCTGAATGACCAAGAAAAAGAAAGGGTATACCTGCTGCTTGAACGGTGCAACGCACTTATTTTTCAAGACGCTTACCCTCAGCTGATGCTATATATGAAAAGTAAGGAAAAAGGCCGGAGCTACTTTCATTTACTATCGGAATTTCACATTTCCTCCTTCATGGTTCCCTTCTGGGAGCAATTCTGGCTGAACAGGGACAGTGCGCTGCTGGCGGTTGGACTGATCATTAATGAACAGAACTATATTGAGTACCGCGTCATCCGCAATTCGTTCTACCAGCACCATGTCACCTCTACTCTGTCCTTTCGCTCACATGAAATCGCGGGGCTGAATCATATTGTCATCCCGCTCGGTATTAATGAGGAGCTCGTTGGCTTGACCTTGTCGAATTTCAACAAGGTGCATGAGCGGATTGCCTTTGGCAAGAATCTGTATGCGCTGCTATTTGGACATGAGCAGGTGCTGGACCGGGCTGCTGCTTATGCATATGCCGTCCCTCATGAAGGCTCAAGAAGCGAATACTGGCCTAAATTTTTCACAGCTCAAAAAGAGCTCTCTACACATGAGGCCCTCGTATCGCCTATGCTGAGCCGAAATGAAGCGCTCCCGTCAGGAAGTAAGCTGTACAGCCCAAAACTGCTAGACGTTTGGCAGGACTTGCCGTATGAGAAAATATCTCGGGAAGACTGGCTGACTCAAACCGATAGTCTCGGTCATCTGACCGTTCCAAGACGGCCCAAACTGTTCGAGATCAGCCATGAGCATAGGAGCAGTCTATCCAAGCTGGCCATGATGCATGACCTGGATCGATTAATTTAGACATCAAAAGGCATCGTTTCATCTGGTGATGAAACGATGCCTTTTTTTCTATATACGTAGTATTCTAATCCTCACCTGTTATCCTCTTGCTCCCTGATTACCAGAACGCTTCAATCGCATAAGCGGGCGGAGCACCTTCTGAACGATACGCGGATAACTCTTCAGCTCGTCTTCTCGCAGTACACCGAGAAGGATGAGTAGAGCAAAGTAGCTGATAAGAACAGCTAATCCAACGATCCCACAGTTAATCAGGTAAGCCAGTCTAGACGGCATCAGATCAGTCATTCGCAGACCCAGCTGATGGAGCCCGTACCCTATTCCTGCCGAGAGCACGACCGTTGCAGCAAATCCTGCCCACCTTGAGCCAAGGATGGAGAAGCTGACTGTTTTCTTCAGAACACGTACATTTAATGCTGTAATGATGAGGAATGCGAGACCTGTTGAAGCAATGATGCCATAGATGCCGAAGAACGGTGCAAGCGCAAAGCTCGCGGCAAGCTTCACTACGATTCCTATGAAGACGGTAACCATCGTTATTTTGGGTTTACCGATTCCCAGCAAGATGGAATTCGACGTCATCATTGTAATCTGGAAGATCGTTCCGAACGTCAGCATCGCCACTACGCCGGCACCTTCCAACGTACTGAACAAGAGTCCGTTGATGGAATATGCAGCAACGGTAAGTGCAATGACCATCGGCATACCTGTCATGATGGCAATTCGCATCGCCAGGGTAACCTGTCCGCGCAGATGGCTTTCATCTTTTCTGGCATAAGCTGCGGCGATAATAGGAATAAGCGACTGACTAAGCGCAATAGCGAGAATCGGTGGAATCCCCGCAACCGGCTGTGCACGATTCGTTAAGATCCCGAGCAGATTGGTCGCTGCATCTGATCCGACATCACCGCTGATCAGCGGCTTAATGATGGAGGAATCAATAAAATTCACTACAGGCACAGCAAGGGATGACAGGACGATAGGAATCGATAGCGTAAAGATATCACGGTAGATGCGTGATAATGGAACCTGCGTGTTTGCATTCAGTGCAAGCCCCATCGACTGGTCTTTGCGGGACTGCTTGAATGCAAAATACATCATAACAGCAAAAGCTCCGATGCTGCCCAGCACTCCTCCGAAAGAAGCACCTGCTGCTACCTCTTCATCTGCATATCCGAGCCGCAAGAGAATGAACGCAAGCAGAATCGCCGTTCCCACTCGGGCGAATTGCTCCACGATTTGAGAGATCCCCCCAGCCGTCATATTATTGCGGCCTTGGAAGTATCCTCGCATCATGGCAATGGTCGGAAACAGCAGCAGTGCAGGAGCTAGCGCCCGAATCGCTGTCGATGCCTCCGGGACCTGAGCAATATAGGTTGCATAGAATGGAGCGAGTGACCATAAGAGAATAGTCATGACGATTCCGGCAAAACCAGCGAAGATAAGCGCAGCCTGATAAACTCTTTTGGCATCCTGCGGCTTATCGAGCGCATACCGTTCAGATACCATCTTGCTGAGCGTGCTCGGAATGCCTGCTGTCGCTACAGTAAGGAGCATAAGATAGACGCTGTTTGCGACACCGAATGAAGCGTCCCCGACCGGGCCGAGCAAATGCTCAAGCGGAACCCGCTGAACCAGGCCCAGCACGCGCGCAACTAATGCCGCTGCAGCCAGAATCAGCGTCCCCTTAATAAATGATTCTTTCTTAGACAAAACGTTCTTTCCCTTCTTCCTTCCCCGTGCGAAACGTTAAGGCTGTATTTTAGTCGTTCCTACCTTCAACATATGGTCACGAATGACCTCCACAATGCCATCCTCATTATTGGAAGCGACAATGAGATCTGCTGCTTCCTTCACCGTCTCCTGTGCATTACCCATGGCCACACCAAGACCCACAGCCTGAATAACCGCAAGATCGTTCAAGCTGTCGCCAACGGCAACAACCTCTTCCATGGTTATACCCAGCAGCTTGCACACCTCAGCGATCCCACTTGCCTTCGATATCCCCGCAGGATTCACTTCCAGGTTGGTCGGTGAAGAATTAGTGATCTGCAGCCCGCCGAGATCCTGAAGCTCCATGAGAATCTCATGACGCACCTGATCATCCTCTGTGGTATAGCCAAATTTCAACCACTCATGTTCCATAATGGCATCCACCCAGCGCTCACGATTAAACAGCTGATCTACGGAATAAGCCCAGAACCAGCAGTCATGCTTCACAGCAATATCGTGCATCTTCTTAATTAATTCAGGGTCAAGCAATGTGCGGATATGCAGCTCATTCGGCGATTTCCATACTTCGCTTCCATTCACTGTAACCATCGGTGTCGCAAGGCCCAGCTTCTGACCGTAAGGCAGGGCATGATGCGCGGCACGTCCGGTGGACAGACAGACATGAATGCCAGCCTCCATCGCTTTATGAATCCAGGTGGAAGTCTCATGGGATATCTCATGATTATCCGTCAGCAGTGTACCATCCATATCCAGCGCAAGTAATTTATATTGATAATGATTACTCAAGCAGGTTCGACCTCCTTTGTGTATGTTGCATCTCTTATCCAATTTCGTATTTCTCTATAAGGCAGAATCAACTAGATTCAATTTCATCATACCTTTAGCCGCTCTATCAAGAGGCATAGCGACATTTTAACATAAAACAGGATTGTTCAACAAAAATTACAATGCAAAAAGGACAGGGCGAGATTCCCATCTCAGCCTGTCACTTCATCATTTCATTATGTTACATTCTCGTACACCTAATTCAACTATACTTCCAGCGGATCTTTTGTCATGGTGCCCCGCTTCTGTTTCCATTTCCGAACGACAACTCCATGAAGTGGAGAGAACAGGAAGGCCAGCACAAACAAAATACCCGCAGAAGCTACCATGCATCCGGCAATGGACGAGTCCATGATCAAAGCGGAATAATAGCCGGCAAATGAGCTGATTACACCGATAATAACACTGATCACCAGCATATGGGACAGCCGATCTGTGAGCAGATATGCCGTCGCCGCAGGTACAATCAGCATGCCGACAACGAGAATGGCGCCGACACTGTCAAATGAAGCGACAGAGGTCATAGACACCATGCCCATCAGCAGATAGTGAAACAGCATTACCGGAATGCCAGTAGCCGCCGCTAGTGCAGGGTCAAAGGATACCAGCTTAAACTGCTTGTAGAACAAAGTTAGCAGCGTTAGAATAATCGCCAGGGTAATTCCGAGCATCCATACCGCCCTTGGCCCGAGATCCATCTCTCCGATGATTAGCCGGTCCCATTGAACATACGTAATTTCACCATACAGTACGTGGTCCAGATCAAGGTCGACATTCTGTGCATTTAAACTAATCAGAATGACACCAAAGGCGAACAGAGCTGTGAAAACAATCCCGATGGAAGCATCAGACTGTAGCCCGCTGGACTCCAGATGCTGAATCAGAAAGACAGCAAGCAGTCCCACCGCCGTAGCGCCGACAAGAATCCAGAGAGATTCACGGCCGCTGATCAAAAAGGCAATGGCGATACCAGGAAGGACCGCGTGGCTGATTGCATCCCCAACCATCGCCATCTTTCTAAGCACCAGAAACGTACCGAGCAGTGCACAGGCCGAGGAAACCAGTATGGCAGTTAGCAAGATCCAAAATGTTGACATGATTGATTTCCCCCTTCCTATTTACTTACCTCAGCACGATTTACCGATTGCTGCTGATTGTTGTAATCCGTTTTGGTTCTATACTTCCTAATTTCTTTGGCGAGCAGCCCCCGGCCCGGTGCGATCAACACAGATACACCGAAGATCAGTGTGATCACCAGCACGGTAACGGGTCCAGTAGGAAGATCCGGCGTTGTTGCACTGATCAGCGTGCCCAGTGCTCCGCTAATTGCTCCAAACAGTCCTGCCAGACAGACCATCAGACCGAGCGCATTCGTCCAGTACCTTGCAGCGGCAGCTGGCGTAATCAATAAGGCTGCGACCAGCACGACACCTACAACCTGAACGCCGGCAACAACGGCAATCACGGTTAGAAATAATAACAGCTGTTCAAGAAAGGCTGATGGATAACCCATTCCCCTTGCAAAGCCGGCGTCAAAGCTGATCAGCTTGAACTCCTTGAATAGCAGCCAGCACACGATGAGCAGAAGAACCGATACTCCCAGCATCATGTATACGTCGCTTCTGACCATGGAAGCTGCCTGGCCGAACATATACTTATCCAGCCCGCTGGCACTTCCGTAATCCCCATGCTGAATTTTCGTCAGCAGCACAATACCAATACCGAAAAATACGGACAATACGATACCGAGAGCAGTATCCTGCTTGATGCGGGAATAGCGGGTTATGAGCGATATCCCGATGGTCGCCATCCAACCTGCAACAAGGGCCCCAATCATGAACAAGAAGGTGGATTTAACCCCGCTAAGCATAAACGCGATGCATATGCCCGGGAGTGCCGCATGAGCAAGGGTATCACCGATCAGACTTTGTTTGCGAAGATAGGTAAAGGAACCGATTAATCCGCTGCTAAAGCCAAGCAGCATAGAACCAAACAGAATCCATCTGACGTTAGGATCAGTTACTACAGAAGCTATCCATTCAAACATCAGACTCACCTTCCATCCTTCGGTGCGGAATGCCCGATCATGGCAATACGGCCCCCATAGGTCTGTTGCAGAAGATCAGGGGTGAAGGTTTCTGCTGTCGGTCCGGCAGCAACCAGCCTGCCGTTCAAGAGCAGTACATGATCAAAGTATTCTTCCACGGTAGCCAGATCGTGGTGTACAACAAGAACGGTCTTACCCTGATTCTTGAGTGCCTCGAGCAGTACAATAATCGCCTTCTCTGTTGTGGCATCAACGCCTGCAAACGGCTCATCCATAAAATATATATCTGCATTCTGCGCAAGTGCTCTCGCCAAGAAGACCCGTTGCTGCTGACCTCCCGAGAGCTGGCTGATCTGACGATTGCTGTAGTCAGCCATGCCTACCTTGCTCAAGCACTCAAATGCAAGCTCTTTTTCTTTCTTGCCCGGTCTCTTAAACCAGCCAAGCTGTCCATACTGCCCCATTAAGACGACATCCAGTGCATTCGTTGGAAAATCCCAATCCACGGACTCTCGCTGAGGAACATATCCGATTCGTTTGCGCTGCTCCTTATACGGCTTGCCGTAGATGCGGACATCGCCGCTGATTGTAGGAACAAGACCGAGTGCAGCCTTGATCAGCGTAGATTTACCGGCTCCATTGGGACCCAGAATACCGATCAGCTTGCCATCCGGCACGCTGAAGGTTACATCCCTCAGCACCGGTTTTTTATGATAAGCAACGGCCAGGTTCCGTACCGAGAACGGAATTTGCTCGCTGCCTTGAGATTGATCTCTTCCTGATTGTTCATACGATATTGAGCTCATCCCCATTCAACTCCTTCCAATAGCCTTAAGCCCATTATTACTATGCTTACCCGTTTATTTTAGTGCATCTACAATCGTCTTCGTATTGTGCTTCACCATACCGATATATGTTCCTTCTTCTGTCCCTTCAGGGCCCATTGCATCTGAGAACAGCTCCCCGCCGATCGAGACGGTATGTCCCTTCTCTTCTGCTCCGGCTACGATCGCTTCCATTGCTTTAGGCGAAATACTGGACTCTACAAATACGGCCTTGATCTTGTTCTCCACTAGAAAATCTCTCAGCTCGCTGACATCGCTCGCACCCGCTTCAGCTGATGTACTGATCCCCTGAAGTCCCGCAACTTCAATGTCATATGCTTCGCCAAAATATCCAAATGCATCATGAGCGGTAACAAGTACTCGGGATTGTTCTGGAATGGAAGCAATTTGTGTCTTTACCTCTTCATGCAGTGCTTTCAGCTCTTCAATATAAGCATCCGCCTGTTGGTTGTAAGTGTCTGTGTTGTCCGGATCTTCTTCAATCATTGCATTGCGGATCGTATCTGTAACCTGAATCCATTTCTCAACATCAAACCAGATGTGCGGATCTGCTTCCTCGCTGTCCCCATAAGGCACCATCAACAGCTCACTTTCTGGAATGTCCTTGGTTACCTGAACCACAGGCTTCGACTTGCCAATATTAATCAAGATATCTGACATTTTCCCTTCCAGATGCAGACCGTTATACAGAATGACGTCGGCGGATTCCAGCTTCTGAATATCTCCCTGTGAAGCTTTGTATAAATGCGGGTCAACCCCTGGACCCATAAGTCCTGTCACTTCTACGAGATCACCGCCAACCTCGCGGGCTGCATCCGCAATCATCCCTGTCGTGGTCGTAATTTGGAGCTTATCATCAGCTGATGCCGAGCTTCCCTCATCCGAAGCATTTCCGCATGCGGCCAGTACGAGCATCGAGCTCACAACAGCCACGCTGATCATCATTTTGTGCAGCTTACTTCCTGTTCTACCTGTAAATCTCCTCATTTCTCTCATTTCCCCTTTACCCATTTTTTGTTTTTGTGTTAGACATTCGTCAGACAAGCAACTTAGCATTAGGCCAAGTTATTTAATTAAGTATAATAATTTTGTACATGCACTCTTTTATTATACAAGCACAATAATGTTTCCTTAGTGCAAATTTTATTAGACTCCACAAAAAAAAGCAAGAGAAAATTTTCTCCTGCTTGGACCCGTTTTCTTTATGTCATGTAATTATAAACACAGAAATGTTCAATTCGAATTACGCTTGCGGTCTTGTTGACTTGCTGCTGGAGTACCGTCCAGTCCATAGTATTTGTCATACGCATCAAATATTTTACGGGCAACAGGGGCAGCACTGCTTGCTCCAAATCCTCCTTGCGGTATGACTACAGCAACTGCGAGCTTGGGATTCTCACGAGGAGCAAAAGCGATAAACACTCCATTATCCACGTTGATGGGCCCTTGGCCGTTACCTGGGTAGATCATCTGCTGTGAAGTCCCCGTTTTTCTAGCAAAATCGTATGGAAAGCCGTTAAAGGCAGCACCCACATTCGTATCCATACCGCGATGAATAATGCTCCAATAGCCGTCATCAAATTTAGCTTCATTCAGCACCTTGGGTTCGATTTTGTTCACGACATTGCCTGCTGAATCCCGTATCTCCTTCACGAGATGAGGCTCCATCCGCTTCCCCTTATTAGCTAGCATCGCCGCATATTGTGCAAGCTGCATTGTCGTGTACTTGCCCTGCTGTCCGAAGGAAGCAAACGCCAGTGATGCAAGTGCTGTCTGTCCCTCCTGCCTATACTCAATCCGGCCGCGAAATTCATTCGGCAGGTCCACACCTGTTGCCACTCCGAGACCGAATTCCTTCATGTATTCATCCCAAATGTCGACTCCCTTGCTCCCATATCTTCGGTACAGCTCTTCACCAATCAAATCGACCATAAAGGCATTCGAGGAACGGCGTATTGCATCTTGTACCGTTAGTCTTCCCATGACAGCACCGCCTGAGTTCGAGACTCTTGATCCGTCCCGGCCAAATTCGGCCGAACCGAGGTCATTATACGTTGTAGAAGGACTGATCAGCCCTTCCTTCAGACCGATTAGAACGCTGAGCGGCTTTACAGTAGAACCGAGAAGCACGACCGACTCCGGCGTGTTTGTTTTGTCCGAAGGGAAAAAGGACCGGATCGTACCATTCTGATAAATATGGCGAATCTGGTCATAGATCTCCGGAGACACACCGCCCTGTTCCCATACATTGGTATCGTAGTCCGGCATACTGGCCATGGCGATTACATGCCCTGTATCCACCTCCATCGCTACTGCATAGCCGGTTGATGCGTTCTTCGACTCGCTCTTGCCGCTGGAACGAAGGGCCTCAATCTGATCCAGAATCGCCTGCTCTGCTGCCTTTTGCACATCCTTATGCAGTGTAGTGTACAAATGATGGCCCTTCTTCGGCGGTACGAGCTCTGCTGGTCCGATCGGCATGTTACGAGGATCCACTGGAATGAGCCAATATCCGGATTCACCCCGAAGCTCTTCCTGATACTGAAGCTCCAGACCACCGAACCCGACCAGCTCATTCTCCTGATAAAACAGCCCTGGCTGCTGAACAGCCATCTCAGCATTTCGCTGATCCATCTGCTCGTACAGTGACTCTACCTTAGCTCCCTTGAACTTATACAAGTAACCCACCGTCTGTACTGCCAGTGAATCCTTATGATATCTGCGCACCGTTTCTTCAACGATGTCGATTCCCTTAAACCGTTCTTTATGCTGTAGAAAATAAGCCACTTCTTCGGAGGATAAATTGCTCTTGATCAAACGGGGGACATATCCTCCGGCTTTGGAATAATTCAAATCGAGCTTATTGACAATATCCCCAGCGGTGATCTCCTCCGCATCCGCATGACCATACTGTCTAAACACAGCTGCAATTTCCTCGGCCAGCAAATTCATTTCAATCCGGCTTGCTGAGGGGATGCCTTCTGCGTTCCCGTAATTTTTATAGAGAGTGAGGTATAACGAATGCGAAGGCTCTGAATAAGCAAGCGGCGTATGGGTTGCATCAAAAATTGTTCCTCGCACAGGCATCATCGGCACCGCCTTCCGATTCTCCCCATGCTCAAGCGCAGTCAGTTCAGCACCTTCGACAAACTGTAGAAAGGCCAGGCGTACGATCAGTACACAAAACAGCAGAAAGGCAGCGAAAAAAGTGAGATTAAGACGAAAGCTTCTTTTATTTGCCTTAAGCAGCCTTTCCTGCTCCTGTTCATAACGGTTCATTCGATGAATCCTCTCCCATCGTCCCACAGTCGGTATTGAATCGGTCAGTTATATGGATTAACAACTCTAATTATACTAATTTATTCCATTCGCAGGCAAAAAAAAGCTGCCGAGAAATTTTCCCGACAGCCTGTTGTTCTTATTGTTCTGTTGTATCCTCTTCGCTATTCTCCGGTTTTCCTTTCGGAACACCATCGAGACCGTATACCTGATCGTATGCATCAAAGATTTTACGGGCGATCGGAGCAGCACTGCTTGAGCCATATCCACCTTCCGGTACTACAACAGCCACTGCCAGTTTAGGATTATCACGCGGAGCAAAGGCGATAAATACTCCGTTCTCCACCCGATTACGCGTTCCATTAAAATAAATATCCTGCTCTGATGTACCTGTCTTACGAGCAAAATCATAAGGGAATCCTGAGAATGCCATGCTTACATCGGTATTCATCCCGCGATGAATCGTTTCCCAATAAGCGTCATTAAAATCAACTTCATTGAGAATTTCAGGTTCGATTTTCTCCACAATATTGCCTTCCGCATCACGAATTTCCTTCACCAGATGTGGTTCTAATCGTTTCCCTTTGTTAGCCAGCATCGTTGCATACTGAGCCAGCTGCATCGTCGTATATTTACCCTGCTGACCAAATGAAGCAAAGGCAAGTCTTGCTAGTGCCGTTTCCCCTTCATTAGTGTACTCAAGGAAGCCTTCGTATTCTTTTGGCAGATCCACACCCGTTTCTACCCCAAGACCAAACTCCTTCATGTATTGATCCCAGACGTTAACCCCTTCACTACCATACTTGTTCCATAGCTTCTCTCCGATCAAATCAACCATAAAGGCATTGGAGGAATGCTGGATTGCAGTTGCTGCCGATAAAGGTCCATATACATGGCCCTGGGAGTTCCTTACACTAGAATCATCCCGTCCAAAGTAGGCAATTCCTCGATCCTGATAAACCGTTCCGTTCGGAGAGAAGAAACCCTCCTTCAATCCAATAAGAACGCTGAGCGGTTTAACCGTTGAACCTAATAGCACCGTTGATTCAGGATGTCTTCCCGTATCATCCGGCGGGAAGGACTCTACGGTACCATTCCGGTAAATGTATTTGACCTTGTCATAGTCCCAAGGCTCATTCGGATCATAATCCGGCATGCTGGCCATCGCAACTACATTGCCCGTATCGACTTCCATGGCGACAGCAAAGCCTGTCTTGGCATTTGTATGATACTTACCTGACACCAGATTGGTGTGAAGCCAGTCCAGCTGATCCAAGATCGCTTGTTCTGTTGCAACCTGAATGTCCTTATTAATCGATGAGATCAGGTCATGACCCTTCTCCGGAGGCTGAATCACCGTTCCCTCCTCCGGCAGGTTAAGCGGGTTGATCGGAATCTGACTGTATCCTGCTTTGCCGCGCAGCTCATCCTGATACTGTCGTTCCAAGCCATCTACACCCACATACTCCAGCTCAGAATAGACGAGCCCCGGGTCCGTTTGGCTGCTATTTTCCTGATCAATCGCAGCGTATTCTGCCAATGTCTTGGACGTCTTGAACGTCTTCAGATAGCCAATCGCTTGTACAGCGACAGAATCCTCATCATATTTGCGGACCGTTTCCTCTATTACACTCACGCCTGGAAAATCCTTCTTATGCTGCATGAAGTAAGCAATCTCTTCTTTCGACAGGTCGCTCTTGATCAGCCTCGGCGTATAGCCGTGTGTCTGACGATACTCCAGATCCATGGCGTTAATGATATCATCTTTAGACATTGGCTCACGGTCTGCTTCCCCATACTCAGCAAACACTTCTGCCAGCTTCTCCGCCATGGCCTCGGCTTCTGGACGATTCGGATTCTCTGGGCCGCCTTCCTGCTGGCTGTAATTTTTGTACAGGGTTATGTACAAAGATTGAATCGGCTCCGAATAGGCTAGCTTGGTTTCTCCGGTTGCATCATAGATTGTTCCGCGGACAGGAAGCAATGGAATACTCTTCGTTACACTGCTGCTCTCCTGCTGAGCAAGCACGGGCCCCTCCACAAACTGAAGCACGGCCAATCTTATAATAATAATAGAAAAGATAATAAAAGAGCTAAAAAAGAAAAAATTCAATCGAAAACTGAACCGGCGTTTGTTCGAAAGTTCTTCCTTTTCATGATTTTGCTGCTGTGCCATACGATACCTCGCTTTGTGATTCTTTTGCTGTATTCCATTCTACCATATTCGGACAATAAATTTCCTCTTTGCCGGTTACAGTTTCGTCATTAAACGACAAAGAAGCAGTATGCCTTATATGAACCTTTCAAGACATACTGCTTCATACCATTAAATATTAATTAGAGCTCTGCTCTTCTTCCTGTTCGGCTGCCTCATTATCTCCCTTAGGCGTACCGTCCAGTCCGATATATTTGTCATAAGCATCATAGATCTTCCTTGCTACCGGCGCCGCACTGTTGGAGCCGTATTTGCCTTCCGGTATAACGACAGCAATCGCCAGCTTCGGATTGTTACGGGGGGCGAAGGTAATGAACACACCGTTCTCAACATCTACTCCGCCTACATTCTGCTGAGAAGTCCCTGTCTTGCGGGCGTAATCATAAGGAAAATGATCAAAGCCTTGAACATTACTGTTCATCCCTTTTTTGATCTCTTCCCAGTAAGCATCATCCATGTCGACCGTATTCAGAATTTCTGCTCCGAATTCCTTGACGACATTCCCATCTTCATCCGTAATTTTGCTGGCAATTTGGGGCTTTAACCGTTTCCCTTCATTCGCAAGCATGGCGGTGTATTGTGCCAGCTGCAGTGTTGTATACTTACCCTGCTGACCAAATGAAGCAAAAGCCAAGGCAGATTGTGTACTGTTGGTCTCCTGCTCATGGATATACTCACGTAGCCCTTCCTGCTCACCAGGCAGACCGCTTTCCGTACTGACACCAAGCCCAAACTGCTTCATATAGCTGTCCCACACTTCAACACCACCGGTATTGTATTCATCAAACAGCTTATTGGCTACCATCTCAATCATAAAGGCATTGGAGGAATGTTCAATGGCAGAGGCCGGGTCGATCTGACCATATACGTGACCACTCGAATTACGTACCGTTGATTCGTATCCCTTCTTCCCGAACTTGCCTGCTCCGGTATCGTTATAGATCGTCGAGGTTGTAAACAGCCCTTCATTCAATCCGATCAATACCGACAACGGCTTAATAACAGAACCGAGCAGCACGGTAGAAGAAGGATGCTTATAGCTCTCCTCCTGGCTTCCATACGATTGATACACTTCACGAATGGCTCCATTGGAGGAGAACGGTGATATCTTATTAATTTCTTCCTGGGTTTTACTGCCCTCTGACCACACATTAGAGTCGTAGTCAGGCATGCTTGCCATCGCAACAATCTGGCCCGTATCTACTTCCATGGCAACGGCAAAGCCGGTTTTGGCGTTGGGTGCATAGACGGCAGGATTGCTAGTTGTCTGCAAATATTCCAGCTGATCCATTATGGCCTGTTCGGTTGCCATCTGCACATCTTTGTTAATCGACAGCCACACATTGTTGCCCTTGTCAGGCGGAGTCAATGTCGATTCACCCGAGATCCGATTCTGCGAGTCCACCGGGAAGGTCTTAAGCCCCTTCGTGCCGCGAAGCTCCTCCTGGAACATCAGCTCCACTCCATCATATCCGACCTCTTCATTATCAAGATATTGGAGTGCCGGGTCCTCCTCTTCCTTGGCTTGAATATAAAAATCGATACCATATTCCGGATCAATCACGGAGCGGAAGGGCTTCATGTACCCAACGGTCTGTACGGCAACCGTGTCTTTGTCATAATGACGAATGTTCTCTTCTACCACTTCAACACCAGGGAAATCCTCTTTATGAGATAAGAAATAGGCAATTTCCTCGTTCGTCAAACCGGTTTTGATTCGCCTAGGCGTATATCCGTAATTTTGTCGATACGTAATATCAAGCGCATCTTCAATTTCCTGCTCGGACATAGTCATTTCTGAATCGCCATATTCGTCAAAAACCGCTTTAAGCTCCGAAATGATGCTGCTCAGCTCAGCCTTGTTCTCTTCAAGACTGTAGTTCTTGTCCAAGCTCATATATAAGGATTGAGTGGATGAAGAATACGCAATTTTGTTCTCGCCTGTCGAATCAAAGATAGTTCCGCGAATGGGCGCGATCGACACGCTTTTTGTTGCAATATTGGCTTCTTCCTTCTGCATTGTCGGTCCCTGCACCAGCTGCAAGTAGGCCAATCTTACAATTAATACGGTAAAAATAAGAAATGTCGCAAGAAAAAACACATTTAAGCGAAAGTTAAAACTTTTCTCATGGTTTGTTTGCTGACCAAGATACGAAGCCATCTCCTCTTTGTTCATTATGCTACTACCCTTTCCTGCTGCTCCGAAATATACCAGAGAGCCTATTTAGACAGTCTGATCCTTGATATGGGTGTCATAAAAATGAGGCGGATTGAACCAATCGCCGCTATTTGCCCATGTCGGATCAAGCGGGACCCAAGTATCCTGCTCACTCAGGTATACTTCATTCCAGGCATGAGCCCCATAGCCCCCTTGACCGTTGTAACCAAGGCCTGTAACGACTCTCACCTCGAGATCCTGTGAACGAGCCATCACCGCATAGAGCCTCGCATAGTCTATGCATACCCCCATCATCGTATCGAAGGTATCTTGAGGCGTCTGCTCATTCCATATGCCGCGCTGCTCGTAATCCTCGACTTTACCATAATCGTACTCAACTCGGGTTCCTACCCATTGATAGAGCGCTCTTGCCTTCTGCTCATCTGTAACGGCCCCCTCCACAATCTTAGCTGCAGCTCCCTCGATATCCTCAGGAATATTACGATCAATGACCTCATATCTGCGCTGCATCATGCCGTTAAATTCCTTCTGTGCCGCCTGGCTGATAACCGGAAGCTTGTCCTTAATCAGATTCCCGGATATCGGTTCTATTACGGATTTGGCTCCTTGCTGATACATCGGTGATGACTCTACATAATTGCTGAAGGAACTGCTTGGATACAGGCTCACTACGATGAATAGCAGTGCAATAACCAACACGCATCTAGCCGCTCCAACAACAGCACCAAAGCACGCCCCCATTAAACGGCTGAGAAAGCCAGGATTGCGGCGAGCTTCACCGGATGGGATTCCTCTAATGAATCCGCCAATCAGACCTAGAATGAAACGAATGATGCTGTAACTAATAACGAACAGCACAGCAAACCGCAGCAGCGGAAAATCAGCCAGTGCTGTAATGACTGTGTAGTAAATTTGCTCCCACATGTTCAAATCGCGACTCGGCATCGCTTCGCTGTAACCCGATAGCCATGACTGTACCGCAGGAGACAGCTTCAAGGATAGCAGAAAAGCACCTGCGATCCCGACGATCGTGAACACCCCTTCGGTAATCAGGTTCACCAGGGTTCCTGCCGAACGTGAGGCTCCCCGGATAAAGCCCTGCAACAGCGATATAAGGATGATCAACATTAGAATGAGCGTAATGAGGTTCCCCTCCTTCACACTCCCTATCCAAGCATCAATCATAATTCACCTGCTTTCTTGCCTATATAAAACTCTAAAATGCAGCTATCTATTCTGAGCTGTTTCCATAAACAATCGAACCGTATCGTTAATACTCCACTCCCCGAGCGATATGCCGCGGACAGAGACTTTGACCTTGTCCTCACCCTGCTTGCCGTTTACTTCGACATTCGGACTGGTTATGGTAAAAGTACCGTCCGGATTCACTACATACTCCGCCTTTGCCGCTTCCTTCTGCATGAGCTCCGCAGCCTCTGTTCGAAGCGTATCCATCGTGCTGGTGCCTACATCAGTGACGACCGTTTTAATCTGATCAAATGAAACACCGCTATAGATGATAAGTGCCGCAACAATGACGACAACGATGGCCCATTTGAGCACAGTTCTCAGCACATTAATGACGACGAACAACAGGATCAGCGCAATCACGATAACAAGCCAATTTTGCGAAATAAACTCTTTCCATATTTCAATATCCATCTACTTGACCACCTTTTCAACACTCGAGTTCTGTACCACTTTATCGGTCAATTCAAGATTGTGTATTCATCGAGGTTACTCTTGCCTTGCTCTTGGTTCATTTCTCCCGAATATTATACATGATTACCGATGTCCCTGTCATATAAGCAAGAGCTCGTGGAAAAAAACGGTATAAGACCCGTTTGTCCAGCGTACAAGTATATCAGGTGTGCTTATGCTTGTTCGACTCGAAATAAGGAGGTGCAGTTCGCTTGAAAACGGCCGTATGGCTCTATCTTTTTCTATTTCTCGCCTTTTTTGATTTGCATGCTCAATATCCGATACTCACGCCCTTTGCGCTCTCACTTGGAGCCGTTCCTACATTTATAGGCTGGATGATGGGGATCTACTCACTTACCCACCTGCCTGGCAATCTCATTGCAGGCACTCAGATTGATAAGCATGGAAGCCGAAGGTATATCGTCTTCAGCTTGACTGCTGCCGGAATTGTACTGCTCCTGCAATCCCAAGTCGATGCTCCTTGGCAGCTGCTTGCCCTCCGGGCTATCAGCGGCTTTGTGCTTGCTTTTCTGTCTCCAGCCTGTATGACTCTTCTTGCCCAGCTATCATCGGATCCCATCACCCAAGGCAAATATATGTCAGGGCATGGTGTCGTTCACACCTTAGCTTCTGTTGTCTCTCCGGCTGCAGGAGCATTTATCGTCGCAGGCATCGGGTTCTCGGGAACTTTCCAGAGTCTCGGCATCCTGCTGATCATTACCGGAATTATGGCTTACTTCACACTGCCAGCCGTAAAAACGAGTGCAGCGAACGCCCCATCAACAGCAGCACAGACAGAAGACAGCCCAAATCGCAGCTTTTTTCCAATTTCATGGCGTTTTTTCGTACTTCCGCTGGTCGTTGCATGTGCACAGGGCATTCTTTTCTTTGAACTGCCGCTTAGAGGCAGCGGGTCGGCCTCCATCCTATCTACGGGTCTGTTATTTTCGATCATCAGTCTGGGTGCTCTCGCAACACTGAGCATGCTATTTCTCAATCGGTATTCACCAACCATGAGGCTCGCAGGCGGTGTTTTGCTCATGGCGTTCAGCTTCTTTCTTATGGCCGCTGCACCCCAAATTCCGTTGTGGCTGATTCTGTTTATTCTGGGTACTTCCAAAGGAATTATCTTTCCTGCACTGGCTTCCATGCTTGTTCAGCTCAGTCAAGGTGTACGGCTAGGAAGAGTGTTCTCGATCCAGTCCATTGCCACTTCACTCGGCTCCTTCGTCGGACCAATCGCCGCTGGACAAATCCGTATGGACGTGTCACCATATTTCCTTGCATTTATTGTATTAATGCTTGGACTGCTTCTCCTTCCATTCCCTAACAAGTTCAAAGCATCTACTCTGTCTCATCCGGAAGCCAAGCATGTTTAACGATCCGAGTGTGACCCATACATAAAGAGGCCTGCCTTTACGGCAGACCTTTTTTGCATCAAATTCCAAAATTGCGCTAAAATATAAACAAACATTTCCCGGGGAATTTCGATACTTAACATACTAGAGGTGAAGCATACGATGCCGATTCATGTCATTGTTGAAGGTAAGAACGACCGCAGCAAGCTCCGCAGGCTGCTCGATCCCGAAATATCCATCCTATGCACGTTCGGTACGCTCAACAGTGAGAAGCTGGAGACGCTTCGCAAGCGCGTTCAGGATGATGAAGTGTATCTGTTCATGGACAATGATAGTTCAGGTAAACGAATAAGGGCTATGCTGCGCGACACCTTTCCCGATGCAGAACAGATATATACAAGAAAAGGTTATGCGGGTGTTGAAGGTACACCTGATGAGTATCTGGTTGCACAGCTCGAGAAGGCCGGCCTTGAAGCTTTTATTATTTATCCTGAGATATTCTAGCAGAACGATATCCTATTCGTTTACCAGTGTTCTGACATCTCTTGCGATGACATCCGGAGCTGCCGCCTCCATATCTGACGCGTTATATACCTTACGAAGATTGTTGTCCTTATCCACAAGACCGATATAATTGGCATGGACGAAGTTATCCGCCTTGTCTCCTTCAATAATAATTTTGAAAGAGTCTCTCGCCAGCTGCTTCGTCTGTTCCGCATCTCCTCTCAAGAAATACCAGCCTGAGTAATCTGCCTTGAAGCGATCGGCGAATTCCTTGATCTTCTCTCTCGTGTCTACCTCTGGATCAAATGAGATGGAGACAAAGGAAGCGTCCCTGCCAAAAGTGCCGTCTTCCTTCAATAAATCCTGTACTTGCGACATAGAGAACGTCGTTACCGGACATACATCCGGACAGCTTGTAAAATAGAAATAAAACAGCCTTACCTTTCCCTCCGTATCCGCAAGTGAAACAGTACTTCCATCTACATTTTCCATACTAAAGTCCGTTACTTCCCCTGCCACCGGAAATGCTTCTTCCCCCAGATCAAGCGCATTATAGATTAGATAACCAGCCATCGCTGCAGCAATCAGCAGCAATATCCAAGTCCATATGTATTTTCTAAACAGTGACATCTTATCCCCACTCCCCTTCTTACATTATCCCCAAAGGATGTAATAAAATTGAAGCTGAGTCTACAAAAGAAGGAGTCCTTTCAGCTGTACGTCTAACAGGGACTCCTATATGCTCATTGATTAAATTCTTCACTGAAAGTGTAATTACTGTTCATACCGGGCTTCTTAGTAGTACACCTATTGGCGCACGGTATCGACAATCATTAGAATAAAGCTAATGGTTAAATAATTTATGGAGAAGAAAAACATCTTCTTGGCCCAAGCATCGGTGTCTCTAGCCCTGAAGCCTTGAAATCCAAGGAACAGCCATATTAGTGACAGCAGTAAAGATACGCTCATAAAGATGATACCCGTGTATCCATAGACATACATTAATATCGGCACAGGAACCAGGAGAATCAAATAAGGAATCATCTGAATTTTGGTACGATGGATTCCTTTCACTACCGGAAGCAGCGGATAGCCGGCATTCTTGTAATCATCCAAACGGCGAATGGCAAGCGACCAGAAATGTGGCGGCTGCCACAAAAACAGCAGGGCACCGAGCAGAATCGCACCCATATCTACTGTCCCGGTTACAGCAACATATCCGATGACAGGCGGCACCGCGCCGGAGAAGCCTCCCATGGAAGTACTCCATGTTGAGGAGCGCTTAAGCCACAGCGTATACACAATAACGTATATGAACATCCCAAATATGCCGAGTACACCTGCCAGCCAGCCGGAAAAAGAAAACAATAGGGCTAGTCCGGCAATCCCCAGGATAAATGCATAAGCGAGCACGAGCTGCGGAGTAAGCTTCCCGGTAGGAAGTGCGCGATCCCGTGTGCGTTCCATTTTTCTATCCAGCTCACGATCAAAGTAGTTATTAAACACACAGGCTGAAGCCATAACGAGAACCGTTCCGAGCATGGTTATTATCATTTTGAGGTAGTCAATGTCCCATTGAGAAGCAAGCCAATATCCGCCAAAAGCGGCAATCAGATTGCTCCGGAGGATGCCGGGTTTAGCCAATGTAACGAAGTCTCTCCAAGTGACAGACTCTTGCGGCGGTGTTTGCCGGGTTGAGAGCGCTGCCGTATCGGAAGAGGCTCGATATCGATTACTCACGCTTCTATAATCCTCCTTGCTTTGCGTCATATGGAGGGGAATTATGGCCTCCGCACTAAATTTTATCACAACAAAAAAAGAAAGTCTTTGACATTCATCTTGCAAATATGAATAGGATATGACAAATTTATCTAAATTTATGGCTTA
Source organism: Paenibacillus sp. TCA20 (assembly GCF_000732325.1). Taxonomy (GTDB): domain Bacteria; phylum Bacillota; class Bacilli; order Paenibacillales; family Paenibacillaceae; genus Paenibacillus; species Paenibacillus urinalis. The sequence goes on along the minus strand of NZ_BBIW01000013.1, from coordinate 41,745 downwards.
TCTTACTTCATCGAATACAGGATGTGCGAATAGGGCATCTACTAATTGAACAGATCATTTTTAGAAAAAACAAGGATTACAGCTATCGTTTATACCAATAACAAAGGAGAATACCTTAGATGGATACCGCTACACATTTTGTTATGGGCATAGGACTTGCCGGACTCAGCTACGTCGATCCGGTAGTTGCGGCTAATCCTGAGCTTGCCTTTGCCGTTATGATCGGAACCGTCGTTGGTTCACAAGCACCTGATATCGACACGGCGCTTCGTATGAAAAACAATGCCGTTTATATACGTAACCATCGCGGCATTACTCATTCGCTTCCTTTTCTTGCTATATGGACTGTGCTGATTACCGCCGCCATTGCACTTCTATTCAGGGATGTTCCAATCGGGCATGTCGCTCTCTGGACCGGAATCGCCGTATGCGTCCATGTATTCACAGATGTCTTCAACACCTACGGCACACAAGCGCTGCGGCCGATTACGGAGAAGTGGATCTCATGGAATATCATTCACATCTTCGATCCGGTTTTATTCGGTACCCATATCGCAGCCATCCTGCTGTGGGCCTTCGGGGTATTCCACCCTGCTGAAATTTTCACTGTGCTGTATATATTTTTAGCATTTTATTATATTTGGCGCACTTGGGTTCACTTCGCCAGAAAGGCTCATGTCAGACGGATGGACCCTGCTTCCAAATCTAACGACAAATATTATGTCATTCCAACGATCCATTTGAACCGCTGGCATGTCGTTAAAGCCCATGAGGATGGAAGCTACGAAATCGGAAAGCTGGACGGAGATGAGCTTACTTGGAAAAAACATGCCGTTTCCTCAGACCATCCGGCGGTGGCTAAATCCAAAGAACATCCTGATATCCAAGCTTTCCTCTACTTCACATCCTTCGCAGTCGCAGAGGTAGAAGAGCTGAGCTTCGGCTACTTTGTCCGTTGGGGAGATGTCAGATACCGGCATCGCAAGCAATATCCTTTTGTCGCCTGCGTCGTCATGGATAAGAATTATGAGCCGATCAGCACTTATGTCGGCTGGCTAAGTGAAGATAAGATGGAGAAGAAGCTCTCCATTAGCTCAAATATTTAGTACGATCTACATGAAACGGCCTGAACAGGCCGTTTTTTTGTTCTTGACGGAAAGCGGTTTATTCAGGCAAAATCAGCACAAAGGGATTAACGCACAAAAAGCCTAAAACGGCTTACGCCGTTCTAGGCTTATGACTCAAATTATATACTGTCTAAGTTACTGGCCGCTGCGGCCAGACAGTTGTTGTTCAGCTAGTTGCACAAGACGTTTGGTAATGTATCCACCGAGTGAACCCGTTTCACGGGAAGTGTAGTTACCATAGTAGCCGTCAGCTGGAATGGTTACACCCAGTTCTTGAGCTGCCTCCATTTTAAGCTGTTGAAGAGCTGCTGTTGCTTGTGGAACTACCAGATTGTTAGAACGAGATGCCATAATGTGTAATCTCCTTTCGCTTCTCATGCTGTTATTATGTGCTATGCAAGCTTGCAAGATTATTATGTCTCTTACTATCTGACGCTATTCTCTTATTCACAAAAAACATTAACCTGGAGGTATTTTACAAAATGATGAGTAAAGGTTTGTCCGCTTGGTTCGCGACCTCTTCGATGCTTCTGCTTATGGCAACTGCCGTGTCTCTTAGCTATTCCTTGTGGTATGCGCTGCTATTCGCTGTCTTGTCCGTTGCCAATATCGGGTGGGGCTTTGTTATAAAGGCTAAAAAAAGAAGAGCTTGATCTTTCGAGATCACAAGCCCTTCTTTGCTCTTTTTGTTAAAGTACGAATCCCATTCTTTTTTTGACTTCATCAAGGGTTTTGGATGCTTCCTCACGAGCTCGTTCCGCGGAAGCGTTCAGAATGTTCATCAGCTCATCGGATTCGCGTATTTCACGGAATCTCTCTTGCATCGGTTCGATAACAGACAGGACGACTTCGGCCAATTCTTTCTTGAAGCCGCCATACATCTGTCCTTCAAATCTTTTCTCTACATCTTGTAAAGAGAGGCCTGAGCATTCGCTGTAAATGCTCATTAAGTTGCTGACTTCCGGTTTGTTCTCCGGATCAAACCGGACGGCGCTATCTGAGTCTGTTGTCGCACGGCTGATCTTTTTACGAATCTCTGCCGGTGTATCCAAGAGGGAGATGTAACTGCCTGGGTTCGGATTACTTTTGCTCATCTTCTTGGAAGCATCATCCAGTGACATGACGCGTGCGCCAACCTTCGGTGTATAGACCTCAGGAATTGTGAAGAATTCACCGTAACGGTGGTTAAAACGATGTGCCAGATCTCTTGTCAGTTCAAGATGCTGCTTCTGATCCTCACCGACAGGAACCAGATCCGCATTGTACAGCAAGATATCTGCAGCCATCAGTGACGGATATACAAACAGCCCTGCACCTACTGACTCTTTACCTTGGGACTTATCCTTAAACTGCGTCATCCGCTCAAGCTCACCCATTGCAGTCAGCGTCGTTAACATCCATCCGAGCTCTGCATGCTGGGGTACATGAGATTGAAGGAACACATTTGCTTTCTTCGGATCAATACCTGCTGCAAGATAGAGGGCTGCAACATCCTTCGATTGCTCTCTCAATGCCGCCGGGTCTTGGGCAACCGTGATCGCATGCAGGTCAACGACAACGAAATGACAATGATATTCGTCCTGCAGTTTCACAAAATTTTTCATGGCGCCGATGTAGTTACCCAGTGTTAATTTACCGCTGGGTTGAATACCAGAAAAAACAGTTTTCATTTTCTTTTTTCCTCCTAAACAGATCCTAATATGATTCACGAGAAATACAAAAAGGCCCCACATCCCCGTAGAAGGGACGTGAGACCGTGGTGCCACCCTAATTCACTGATATTCATCAGCCTTTTATGTTCCTTAACGCGGAAACCATCGTCCGGCATACTAAAGAAGAATAATACTTCTCGTTGTGCCTGGGAGCTCTGAGGGCCATTCAGACAAAGCATGCAATACCGGTTCGCATCCACCACCGGCTTTCTGTACTTGCTAATGCTAAGCTTACTTATCCTCATCATCGCTTTAATTCGTATGATCTGGCGCTCTTCATCTTACAATTGAGCTTTGCTATATCATAAGCATCTATTGCTCTGATTGTCAAACGTCACTTTCCATTTCCCAAAGATTACATTATTTTCATTCGGAAATGACAGATCCTTCTTCACAGCCCGGCTTGATTATCTGATATGATAGTCTTAAGTTTGTTCTTACGAATTGTACTTAAGTTGTATTTTGATTTTTTGTGGGAAAAGGAGTTAATAAAATGAAACAAGTGACCAAAGGACTTTGGAACGGCTATGATACTTATACCTTAAACAGCCGTGATCTTGAAGTCACCCTGCTGCCCCGCCTCGGTAACAATATTATATCCATCTATGATCGAGCTCAGAATCGAGAAGTTGTTCGAAGACCAGATGAACAGGATCTCGCTTTCTATCTTCAGAAACCTTACCATTTTGGCGTTCCGATGCTGATTCCTCCAGGGCGTATCTGCCGAGGTCACTTTGAGTATGCGGGCCACGAATACCAATTCGCTCAAAACTCCAACCATTCCAATCATATTCATGGATTACACCGCACACAGCCGTGGTGCGTCAGTGATATTGAAGAAGACGAAGAAGGATGCACCGTCACAACTGAATTCAAGACTCAAGAAGATGAGCAGTGGATGAAGCATTTTCCTGTACCGCTCAAGCTGGAGATGACATTTCGTTTACAGGGGTCCATTCTGACACAGCAGCTTCGTATTACTCATCTTGGCAGCCATGCTGTTCCTTTTGGAATGGGCTACCATACCTGGTTCCTGCTTGATGGTGAACCGGAACGATGGAATATATCTTTACCTGTTACAGGCATATATACGCTGAATGAAGAACAGCTACCCACAGGTGAATTAGCCAGTTTAGATGCTCAGGCAGAGCTTCCTGAAGGCATCAGTCTTGCAGGTCAAAATCTTGACACCATCTACAGATCAAATATGGAGCAGGATACTGCTGTTCTGCAGCGTAATGATGGATATACGATTAAATATACAGCCAGCAAGGATTCCTTTAAGCATTGGGTATTGTTTACCAAAGGCGAAGCCAGTGATTATTTATGTATTGAGCCCTACACCTGGCTTCCAGACGCCCCTAATCTGAACAAGGATACGGAATTTACCGGCTTGATTCATATAGAGCCTGGAGAGTCGGTCTCACTTCATACCGCAATTGAAATAATACAGCCTGAACACGCAAAATAGATGATCTGAATACGCACTAGCAGCTGACATATGCTTCAGCTGCTTTTTTGTTGTTGAACGATCTAAATCCTAGTTCCTCATCACTCTTGTGACTGCTGTTGAGAGTGCTCGAATTTTCCACTTGTTACCTTATCCTATTTTGAGTATATTTTATCTCTTTGAAACCATACTAAACTCACAAAGCACAAAGGAGGTGACAACACATGGCAAATGGAAGATCTTCTAACAACCTTGTCGTTCCTCAAGCAACTGCAGCTCTTCAACAATTGAAGATGGAAGCTGCACAAGAGCTTGGTGTAACTATTCCACAAGATGGTTACTACGGTAACTACACTTCCCGTGAGACTGGTTCTCTTGGAGGTTACATCACAAAACGTCTTGTTCAATTGGCTGAACAGCAATTGGCTGGTCGTCAATAATGATGCAATTTTCCTCATAAATCTAGCCTAAGCTGTTCTGCATGATTATGCACTGAAAAGTGTTGTTCGTGTAAGAAGAGATCTATGGCAGATAGACAAAGCGGTCTTCTAACCAGAGGGCCGCTTTGTTTCGTTGTAATTCAAGTTTCTTCTGGTTCTAATCTATTCATTCTTCTTACACTTCCTGCATTAACCAGAAGTCTTCTCTTGATATGTATTTCGTGGATAGCGAATCATCAAGCTTGCTAAATTGTAATTGGACTCAAGCGTGGCGTCTACTACAATCATTCCTTGTCGAACTCCAAAATCATAGGTAATTTCTCCATGTGTCCAGTGTCTCTTCAGCTTCAAGGTTTCCAGGGCCATCTGTCGAAAAGAAACGCGCTGCATCTCCGTCAATCCGGTCGCAGGATGGATCTCGCTGCGCAACTGAACCGGATAATGCTTAATACCGAATTTACCAATCACATTATTCCGTATTTGCACAAATACAATTCCAGAATCCATTCCTTTCAGCTCTTCATCAAGCTCCTTAAATACCATATCCAGCTGTCTAGGCAGTGATAGTTGATCTAGTGAGACCATATGTTACCTCCTTAGCATATTAGACCTATTTTATATAGGGCTTGTGACTCAGTATATTACAATATTTTCCTTAATACAACAAATGAATAGTAAATTAGGAATAATATACTAATTTTTGCGTTTATACCTATCGAATCGGGTAATATCCAGTCGACCCTCTTCAATATTCGACATATAATTCAGAATTTTTTCATCCAAATATAAAAAAAAGACCTCAACATAAATTGTCGAGGTCCTACTCATAAGTAATAACTTGAACTTCTTCAAACTTCCATTAAACTCGATGCTGTGTCATACGCAAAAATTGCTCAATATCAGCTATACAGAGATCAGCAGCACCTTGCCAGAAAGCAGGTTTAGTTACATCTGTACCCAGATGCTTTTCAGCAAGCTCCTCTACCGTCATGCGGCCCGTATCCCGCAGCAACGCGTCATACTTCTCAGCAAAATCACTGCCCTCTTTTTGCGCTTGTGCGTAAATCCCCATACTGAACATGTATCCAAAAGTATATGGAAAATTATAAAATGGCACATCGGTAATATAGAAATGTAATTTGGATGCCCAAAAAGTTGGGTGATACGTCCCCAGTGCGTCACAATACGCTTCGCGCTGAGCTTCCTCCATGAGTTCGGACAAATCACTGCTGCTAAGAAGTCCTTCTTTCCGTTTCTCGTAGAAGCGCGTTTCGAACAAGAAGCGGGCATGGATATTCATGAAGAAAGCAATTGAATTCTGTATCTTCTCTTCAAGCAATGCTATTTGAGCCTCTTCATCCTTCGCCTCTTTGATCAGTGCATCGGACACGATGAGTTCTGCAAAGGTTGACGCTGTCTCTGCAACGTTCATGGCATAATTTTGATTCAAGATCTCCATATCGTCCATCACATGCTGATGATACCCATGCCCCAGCTCATGAGCCAAAGTGGAAACATTGGAGGCTGTTCCTGCATAAGTCATAAAAATGCGGGTTTCCTTGCTCACAGGAAGTCCTGTACAGAAGCCGCCTGGCCGCTTGCCTGGTCTGTCCTCTGCCTCTATCCACTGATGATCAAAGGCATGCTGAGCAAACTCTGCCATCCTTGGACTGAATTTGCGGAACTGATTCACAATATTCGCAGCAGCAGCATCATACGATATCTTCTCAGTAGCGGAGCTTATCGGAGCATCCACATCTGCCCAAGACAGCTTCTCGACCCCCAGGAGCTGAGCCTTGCGTTCCAGAAACTTCACTAGTGTCGGTTTAGCCCGTGTAATCACGTTCCACATCGCATCGAGTGTGTCCTGTGACATGCGGTTGATGCTCAAAGGCTCCTTCAGTACTGAATCCCAGCCGCGTCTTTCATACAATTTGAGACGGAATCCAGCCAGGTGATTCAGCGTATCCGCACAGTAATCTGCCGCATCGCTCCACGCCTTCTCCCAGTCCTGCAGCAGCTTCTCCCGCACATTCGGGTCTGGGTCATGCAATTTGTTAGCTGCTTGGCCAGCAGATAGATATACGGTTTCTCCATTCTCTTCAAATGGAACCCGAACTTTGCTTACAATCGTATCATAGAATTCTCCCCAGCCGTGGTAACCATCAACGGCAAGATCCAGTGCAAGATTCTCTAATTCGGGAGACATCTTTTCCTTGGCCTTTAATCTGCTCTCGTTTAACACAAACGAAATTGGCTGAATTTCAGGGCGTTCCATCCATACCGACCACACGGCATCAGGCGTTCTTTCAAAAAGGCTGTCAAACATCGTCTGAACTCCGGCCAGTCTTGCGGATAAGGCAGCAATCTTACCGCTTAGCTGTACGGCCTTCTTGTCATCCTGATTCTGAGCTCCAAGACAAGCGGTAAATGAAGAGCCTTCATATAATCTCGCCGCTGCATCTTGAAGCTGGTCAAGCAAAGAATCCAAAGCATATGTATCCTCTATAGCCTTCGGCACTTGATATTCTTTAATTGCCTTGTCCAAAACAGTGATATCCTGATCCAGCTGCTTCAAATAAGCAGCAAAAGATGCTGAGGATGAGCCGCCGCTAAAAACGGATTCCAAATTCCAGGTTTGCGCAAGTGTGTTACTCACTATTTCTCCACCTCATTCTCAAAAATTAAAATAAAATACACAAAACATGTTTGAAGTACGTTAATTCAAGGTGTATAACTAATACTATATCAGAATTTAGATCAACCTACTTTGATTAAATTGTTTATTACCGGAGGGAACTTGATGAGACCTTTACAAATATCAGCCGATACCGCAGTCACATTGTCCAAGAAGCTAGGAATTCCCATCGAGCAGCTGATGCATATGCCTCAGCACATTCTTATGCAGAAGCTGGCTGAGCTGTCCAAAGAGGAAGCCAAGCAGGAGCAGAATCAAGCAGGGGCTTCTTCCAACAACGAGAAGGATTCGCCGACTTCATGATTCCATTTGAGAACACCTGGCCTTATGATATCGTGATGGGGGATATTTATGTCCAGTACTGTCCATTCTGTGATCAAGAGAATGTGCTGCTCCCGCTTAAACCTAAAGAACTGATTCACATTCGCGAAGGCAAAAAGAAACTTCTCGTCTTCCCATGCTGCAATAATCGGGTCACACTGCTCGATAATGACCAGGATTATTTTCTGGCAGATCAGCCGCTTCGTAAATAATGCTCGGGTTCATTGCAATTATATGGCTAAGTACTCACAAAGCCTGCTGGTATCATCAAAAAAACGCCGAGATGGCGTTTTTTTTGATTCCTGTTTATGGTGAGGGGGTATTAATGAAATGATAAGCCGGACCTGAGAGACGTTTCAGAGTAAACTCCCTTACAGAATCGGGCAAGTCCTGCTCCTGCAGAGCTGCTGCCATACAAGAGAGCCAGGCCTGAGCTCGTTCTTCCGTAACAGGAAAAGGAAGATGCCTTGCCCTCATCATCGGATGACCAAAAGCGTCAGAATACAGAGACGGACCTCCAAAGAATTGACTTAGGAACATATATTGCTTTTCCATAACAGGCTGGATATCTTCAGGGAATAAAGGGGATAACAATTCATTCTGCTGCACCTTGGGATAAAATGCTTCGACCAAAGCCCGAACTCCCTTTTCTCCGCCTAGATTTTCATATAGCGTTTTGTTAGGATCCATAACGATTGCGCCTTCTTTCTATAATCAGCTTGATGCTATTTTAGCATTTCACTCCGCATAACTAAATACAATACCTCATTTACCTAGCCTTAGAGACAAAAAAAGACAAGAGCCTCTTCATTCATAGGTCTCTTGTCTTATAAAGATTACACCTCGAGTAACTCTTAGCAGCGTTGTTTGACGCATCCCCTCAGTTAATAGCTGCGCCAATCTTCTTCACCCGGATGGGTGTGAGCTTCACGCATCACATACACGATAGCGCAGACGAGTACACCGGCTATAATTCCCATCATGACATCACTCCATCCTCAAAAAAGTTGAAAATCCGACATTTGAAAAAGGACTTTAGTCTTATTTCTTATATTAAATATATATTATCATAGAATACTTTAAATTACAGCTAATTTGGAAACGCTTACTTTATTTTTTTGTCCTGTTTGTCCAATAACGATCATATATTAACTAGACTCAATTGATGAGAAACGGAAGTTACGGGAGGAACTAATGCTCATGAAACGTCTAGTTATTCCGCTAAGCATCGTATTTGGCCTTCTCATTATATGCATATTCATGATGATTTATCCGACAGCGGTGTGGAATGCAGGGGTTCGCGGTCTCTCCATCTGGTGGGACGTTCTCTTTCCTTCCTTATTTCCGTTCTTTGTCATCTCTGAGCTGCTGCTTGGGCTTGGCATCGTTCATTTTACAGGCGCACTCCTGCATCCACTCATGAGACCTGTATTTCGTATCCCCGGTACCGGAGGATTTGTTGCTGCGATCAGCTATGCTTCAGGATATCCAATTGGAGCCAAATTGACGGCCAAGCTGTGGGAGAAGAAGCAGATTACCCGGGATGAGGGCGAACGTCTGGTTGCCTTTACGACAACATCTGATCCCATCTTCCTGATCGGAGCCGTATCCGTCGGTTTTTTTCAGCTTCCCGCCGTGGCAGTGATGCTGGCTATTGCACATTATGGAGCTGGACTGATCGTAGGCTTGCTAATGCGGTTTCACGGAAAAAAAGCTTCGCACTTGACTGCTGAGTCAGATTCATCCGATGTTAAGTCCCATCGACTCCGTGCTGCCTTTGAGGCAATGCATGAGGCACGTATCGAGGACGGTAGAACGATGGGGGAATTGCTTAGGCAGGCGATACAATCATCTTTGCAGCTAATTACCGTCGTCGGTGGCCTGGTTGTCTTTTTTTGCGTTATACTAGAGGTCTTCACTCAAGCAGGGCTGATGGCCGGCATGTATCATACAGTGGAGCTGATGCTTAAGACTCTCGGGCTGCCGCCAGAGATCTCCCAAGCCCTAGTAGGCGGGTTATTTGAAGTTACACTCGGCGCTCGTTATGCAGGAACGCTTGCAGACATACCCTTAATGTATAAAGTGGCTGCTGCTGCCTGTGTATTATCTTGGGGAGGACTCTCCGTTCATGCGCAGGTTGTCAGTATCCTTAACCCAACTCCGTTACGATATGCACCTTTCTTGATGGCACGACTTGTCCATGCATTGCTATCCGGGATGATTGTCTTTGTCTGCTGGGACTTGGTTATGCCTGATCAGAGTACATCATCCTTCATGCTGTTGCCTGATCACTTTCATTCCCTTCCATACCCATCGGCCATCTTTCAGGCTGTCCCTTATCAAATTGCACTCACCTTAGTAATAATATTCTTCTTGTTTGTCCTGACCTTGATCTGCATCCTCCTTCAGCGGCTCGCTTCAAGATTCAGGTAATGTCTAGAACTTTACGCATATTGATTGTTTTCTCTCCTGAAATTGGATATCATCGAGTTATACTGATGACAAAGGAGCTTTCATCTTGAGATATTATGTTCAGGACAGAGGAGACTCTTTATCCATTGATTTAGCCCAGCAGTTTCATAAACTGGCCAAGGAGCATGGGTTTACTCTTGATGCCAAATCACCGGAAATTGTGATATCGATCGGTGGAGATGGAACCATGCTGCAAGCATTTCACACCTTCACAGACCGGATTCCTGATATCGCATTCGTCGGCGTTCATACCGGCCATTTGGGCTTCTATGCAGATTGGAAAGCAGACGAGCTTGAGGATCTCATACAGCTTATGGCTGAAGGAAATAAGGATGCTGCCCGTTCCCCTCGTATCGTCGAGTATCCGCTCATTGATCTGGAGATTCGGCGCAAGTCCGGTGTGAGTTCTATGATCGCCCTTAATGAATTCACGTTAAAAGGTGTAGACGGCACCGTGGTTGCCCAGGTCGATATTAACGATGTCACATTTGAAATGTTCCGTGGTGACGGGATTTGTGTATCCACCCCATCGGGAAGTACGGCGTACAACAAAGCACTCGGCGGCGCCATGGTTCATCCGACCATTGAAGCGATGCAGATTGCAGAGATTGCATCCATTAATAATCGGGTCTACCGTACATTAGGCTCGCCAATCGTTCTACCGAAGCATCATCATTGCGACATCTTCTCTCGCAAATCTCAACGTCTGCTACTGACCATTGACCATGTGAACTTAACAGTAGACGATCTGATCTCTGTAAAATGCCAGGTTTCTACCCAGAAGGTCAGCTTTGCCCGATATCGTCCATATCCGTTCTGGGATCGGGTTCGAACTGCATTTTTGGACTAAAATAAAAAGCAACTCCTTATGAGGAGCTGCTTTTTATTTTTTCCATATTCTCTTTGTCCTTGGTTTCTTTAGAATTCTTGGATTCCTTAATTTCGGTGGCTTCCTTAGGCTCTGCAGCTTCCTTGGACTCTCTTGCTTCCTTCACAGCCTTGGATTCTTTATGCTCCTTGCTGCTGTTATCTTTGTGTTCTTTGTATTCTTTAGGTTCCTTAAGTTTCTGTAGCACAAAATAAGCACACCCAAAGTTGCAGTACTCGTTAATATAATCAACTATTCCCGCTATCGATGTATCCTTGTTCGCTTTTGGATGGTTATCTCGGTAGAAGCCTTTGAGCCGGAGTTGATTGTAGCCCCAATCCCCAATGATGTAATCATAGCGTTCCAGGACTTCACTATACCGGTCACGAAAGGCTTCCGGATTCCAACCATTTCGATAGTCCTGTAATACTTCGTAAGTTTTCCCGCTAATCTGAATCAAAACCGTCTTCCTTCCTTTCTATCCAAACCGCCCATAGGTTCAGGCCTGCTCTTATCATACTACATTATTAGCATTCGCGGCAGACTTAACTTGTTCATGCGCATGATAAGAACTTCTGACCATTGGCCCTGATTCAACATGGCTGAAGCCACGAGCGAGGCCTTCGTCCTTGAGCCTGGAGAATTCTTCTGGTGTTACGTATCTTTCAACATACAAATGCTTGTCCGAAGGCTGCAAATACTGACCGATCGTCATAATATCACAGTCTACGCTTCTCAAATCATCCATTGTTTGCAGTATTTCTTCCCAAGTCTCCCCCAAGCCGAGCATAATGCTGGACTTCGTTGGAATATGAGGCTGCATTTTTTTGGCACGTTCAAGCAGTTGAAGGGATCGCTTGTACTTGGCCTTTGCCCGAACTTTGTCAGACAAGCGCTCGACCGTTTCCATGTTGTGATTAAGGATGTCCGGCTTAGCGTCCATCACGATCTTTAAGGCCTCTTCGTTTCCGAGAAAATCCGGAATTAATACCTCTACACTGCAAAAAGGCAGTTTTCGGCGAATGGCATGAATCGTCTCTGCAAAGATGGAAGCTCCTCCGTCAGCAAGATCATCTCTGGCCACACTGGTGACAACACAATGCTTCAGGTTCATTTGTTCTGCTGCTTCGGCTACTCGCTCCGGCTCTTTCAAATCCAGCTCTGTAGGCAGCCCTGTATTAACCGCACAGAATCGGCAGGCTCTTGTACAAATGTCTCCTAGTATCATAAAAGTTGCTGTTCGATTAGCCCAGCATTCGTAAATGTTCGGACAACGTGCTTCTTCACATACCGTATGCAGCGTCTTTGAACGCATCATATCTTTAATCTCTTGATAATTATCTCCCGTCGTCAGCTTGATTTTGATCCAATCGGGTTTTGGTTCTTTTACTTTATTCGCCAAAAGAGACCCTTCTTTCTATATCAAGTTGGAATTTTCGCATGGAACACATTATAACATGGATTTGTGGAAATAAGCTCCAAATCGAAATAATTTGTAGGACTTAAACTCCAGCTTTTTTCTGTAAAGACGGATAAAAACGATGCTGATGTGTGAACCTAAATACAATGAAAAATATGAAGAAAGGAGGATTGGCTTTTTTGATACGGATTCAGAAGAAAAAATGGTTGAACCTCGGCGTCACACTGATAATATCCGCTTCCCTCTTTGCTTCGTCAGTAACCGATGTGTATGCAAAAAGTGAAGAGACGAAACCTCTAGCTAAAGAAGAGATCTATAAGGAACGCAAAATTCTGTACGACCAAATCAGTGCAGTCAGCGGTGTTCCATGGTATTACTTGGCGGCCATTGATCAGTACGAGCGTACGATGACGAAGGCACATCCGAAGGACCGCGCCCATGAAGAGCGGCTGACCGGGGTGTTTTTTGAACCTCAGCTCTGGTCCGGTATCTTAAATCCAGATTCTTTAGATCGAAATCCATTATCCATCGAGGTATTCGGCGGATATGGCTTAGATGGTACTGGTGACAATATCGCCGATCCCAACAATGATTATGATGTCCTCTACAGCATGGCAAGAATTACATCCAAATATGGTTTATCCTCAGACGATCTAGGTATTGCCTTGTGGCAATATTATCAAAATTCGAGATCTGTGCAGCGCATCCAGCAATTTGCAAAGATTTATAAGCATTTTGATACATTGGATCTTGCTCAGCATGCTTTTCCTTTGCCGCTAGGCAATGGTTACTCCTATCGCAGCACCTGGGGAACGAGCCGGAGCTGGGGCGGCCGGAGAATCCATGAAGGAACAGACCTGTTTGCGCCTCATGGATACCCTGTTCGAAGCACATGCTATGGGGTCATTGAGATCAAAGGCTGGAACCCATTTGGAGGCTGGCGTGTCGGAATAAGAGACCTGGATAATCATTACCACTATTACGCACACCTCTCCGGCTTTGATAAATCGGTTCACGTTGGCAGCCTTGTCACTCCAGGACAAACCATCGGATGGGTGGGCAGCTCAGGATATGGCAAGCCGGGTACGCAGGGAAAATTCCCCCCTCATTTGCACTATGGTATTTATCGTGACAGTGGCTTAACTGAATGGTCATTTGACCCTTATCCGCTATTGAGACAATGGGAAAATGACGAGTATCGGGCGCGTAAAGCCAAGAAGAACAGCAAAAAATAAAGCGACTCGCAGATCAAGAGTAGATGACCACTCTGTTCTGCGAGTTCTTTCATTGGATGAGAAATCACTCGCATGACTGCAAGTTCTTTCACTGGATCAACTCACTCATTACCTGTCGGAAGCGAAAAGTCTGGCTCCTCCATGTACAGCTCACTCTCTTCCTCTCCACTAGGAACAGTCGTGCCCGCGTCTGGAGTGGTCACTCCTGTATTAGGCACTGTTCCGCCTGGGAGGGATGGGATTGCAATACTTGGTGCGTTAGCTCCATTCTCTCCAACTGGATTTCCCTTGCCGTCGTAATAATACATCGGTACATCCCCTACGACTAACAAATAAGAAATCGGAATTTCCGTGTCGACCACTTCCGGTTCCATATCCAGCGGAACGACAACAGCAACCTCAGCCACAATATGGATGTACACCTCGACCAGTATCATATTAATACCAGCATTTTGCTGCCTTGTATTGAGGTCAACCTTAACTGCACCTTGCGGCTCGATCCGAATTGGCACTTTAGGCCCGAAGGAGGATAGCAGCGGGCTGCCCAGCGCTTGCCCTACAGGAACGTGATCCTCGATCGTCTCCATCTCCTGTAAAGTGGTCTGAACGACAGACAACGCATTTGAGGTAATCCGCATATGCTCGTTATAGTTCAGCATGAATCCGCTGATTTTCCCCTCTGCATCCGTCTTCCAATCAATCAGCTCGTTCGAAGGACCCGCGGCAGAGATTTGGCTCGTAATCGCTTTGTTAATGGCCTCTGTCCCGAGCTGCTTCACTCTGATTTTTGCCAGATGCATAATAGGCGGCTTCAAATTCCGTTCCACATAACTAATAGACTGGATGGTCACGATGACAATCACCAACAGTACAATCAAAATCCACTTTTTACGCTGACCCCCGGTTTTTTGACGCTGTGTACGCCATCTTCCTCGTTTGAATGCCATGCTTCGCATTCCTCCCTTAAGAGAGGTGTGTCCATTTATCCTTATGCAGACAGACTCCAAAAAAGAAGATCAAGCTGTAAGCCTGGTCATAAAAAACAAAAAAGAAGGAACCTCGCTCAAAAGCGAAATTCCTTCTCAGAATAAGTGCATCGTGTATATGAAGGATCAACAGAGATCCTTTCTGGGAAATCCCTATCCGAAGGGAATTACGGTCTTACTTCTTCTCTACCGCATGTCCGCCAAATTCATTACGAAGTGCAGCAACGACTTTACCTGTAAACGTGTCGTTCTCAAGGGAACGGTAACGCATCAGAAGGGATAGAGCAATAACCGGTGTAGCTGCTTGCAGATCAAATGCCGTTTCAACCGTCCATTTACCTTCACCGGAAGAATGCATAACTCCGCGAATTTCATCAAGGTTCGAATCTTTGGAGAATGCACGCTCTGTAAGCTCCATCAGCCAGGAACGGATAACCGATCCGTTGTTCCATACACGTGCTACTTTTTCATAGTCAAAATCATAGTCGCTCTTCTCAAGCACTTCGAAGCCTTCCCCGATGGAAGCCATCATACCGTACTCGATACCATTGTGGACCATTTTCAGGAAGTGACCACTTCCTGCTTTACCTGCATACAGATAGCCGTTCTCTACAGAGGTATCTTTGAACAGAGGCTCAACGATGCTCCATGCTTCTTCGTCTCCGCCGATCATGTAACAAGCGCCGTTTCTTGCGCCTTCCATACCGCCAGAAGTACCTACGTCCATGAAATGAACACCGTGCGCTTTAAGCTGGTCATAGCGGGCAATCGATTCTTTGTAGTGCGAGTTACCTGCTTCGATTACGATGTCGCCTTTATCCAGCAGAGGGGTAAGATCAGCGATAACACTATCAACGACAGCATGTGGAACCATGATCCACAGAATGCGAGGAGAGTCCAGCTGATCAATAACTTCCTTGTAAGAAGAAGCACCTGCTGCACCGTATCCCTTCATTTCTCCGACAGCACCTGCGTTTAAGTCGTAAGCCACGACTTCATGCTTATGATCAATCAAGTTTTTCCCCAGGTTTAATCCCATTTTTCCTAATCCAATAAGTCCTACCTTCATGTATGTTGCCTCCTAGATCTTCTCTGTTTTTTGTCCAACAACCAATCTATGTCATCGGCTGTGCTCAGCCGGATAACGTTTTAGAACAATGATTAATGCCAGCGATTTCCGTCCTGTGCAAGCAGTTCATCCGCTGCTGCTGGACCTTCTGTTCCCGCCGCATAATAGTTAAGTGGTACCTCATCTGCAGCAAAGGCTTTAAGAATCGGTTCAACCCATCTCCATGACAGCTCTACTTCATCCCAATGCGCGAAGAATGTGGCATCACTACGAAGCGCATCAAAAATGAGGTTCTCATAAGCTTCCGGTACGTTGTCATATGAGGAATTGAAGCTAAGCTCCATCGGTTCAATCGTATCATGATGCATCGGGCTCTTGGAATTAAGCGTCAGGCGCATGCCTTCCTTCGGTCCAATATCGATAGTAAGCAAGTTAGCAGATACCGATTCGCCTTCCGACGTTCCTGTACTTAACGGCTGCTTGAACTCCACCACGATTCGTGTCGATTTTTCACTCAGACGTTTACCTGTACGAACATAGAAAGGAACCCCTGTCCAGAATGGATCGTCCAGGAACAATCTTGCTGCGAAATAAGTATCGTTCTTGGAAGTTGCCTCGATCCCAGGCTCGTCCAGGTAACCAACTACAGGTTTGCCTTGAAGATCACCTGCTTGGTATTGTGCTCTTACAATATGCTGATCGAGTGCTTCTTCCTCCAGAGGAATCAAGGACTGTGCCGTATTTCTCTTCTTCGCACGAACCTCATCAGGAGAAGATTTCTTCGGCAGGTGAAGTGAGATCATCATGAGCAGCTGCAGCATATGATTCTGGAACATATCTCTTACTGCTCCGGTATGGTCATAGTATTCAGCCCGCTCTTCGACTCCAACGGTTTCACTTGCGGTGATTTGTACATTCGAAATATAATGATTTCCCCACAATGCATGCATGACAGGGTTTGTTGCACTTAGTACCTCGAGATTTTGAACCATAGGTTTACCGAGGAAATGGTCAATCCGATAAATCTCTTCCTCAGCAAAAGTACTGTTTAGCTTCTCATTCAGCTGTATTGCGGATACCAAGTCATGACCGAATGGCTTCTCAATGATAAGCCGTTTCCAGCCGCTGCCTGAACCGAGCCCGCTTTCTTTGATATTCTCGGCAATAGGCTCGAAAAATTCTGGAGCAACCGACAAATAAAACATCCGATTTTGTGGAATGCCAAGCTCCTGCTCACGTTGTTCAACCACTTCAAGCAGTTTCTTATAATCTTCAAGCTTGGTATTGTTAAGCGATGTATAACGAAATGCGCCTAGAAAATCACGTACCTTAGCCGCGTCCTCAGGAGAACGGCGAGAGAATGTATGAAGTGAAGCTTCAACTCTTGCCTGGAAATCAGCATCGGACACTTCTCTTCTTCCTAGACCAATAACAGAAAATGATGATGGCATCTTTTGATCAACATACAGGTTGTATAGTGCTGGGTAAATTTTTCGCTTGGCTAAGTCGCCAGTAGCCCCGAACAGGACAAAAGTCATTGAATCCATTCTGATATGCCTCCCGTGTCTCTACTCTATATTGTGCGCTAGTTATCATGTGAAAATTACGCAACGATAATTCGCACTTATTTCCATAATCAACACCACATGTATTACCTACAAAAAAATACAATTCCCGTTCGATGTTGGTTATTATTTGTAACCAATTAAATTAACGTGACTATCATACACCCAGCTGACACCTTTCGTCAACAAAAAATGTCGAATCTGTGAACAATAAAAATTTTCTGTTATGATAGCGCTTTCCATGGTATTCTATAAATAATTCTAATAACTGTTTTTTCACATTCTGGAATAACTCCATGTACAATAGAAGTTACTTTTAATAATCAAGTGCATAAGGGGGCCTTGAAAATGGATGAACAATCGACGTCAAATCATATGCAGATGTGTGAGAAAGTCTCGCGTTCGTATCAAATTATTGGTCGGAAATGGGTTGCGCCTATTGTTCACACCTTAATGAAGGAGCCCAAGCGATTCAGTGAAATACATGCTGTTATCCCGGACTTAAGCAAGCGCGTCCTGAACGAACGAATGAAAGAACTCGAGGAAGAAGGCATTGTCATTCGGAATGTCATTGCTGACCGACCTGTCCGTACTGAATATTCACTTACCCGCAAAGGGACAGAGCTTGCACGTGCTTTGAGCTCAATCGGACAATGGGCTAAGAAATGGCTCTAGTCTTAACTCAGATAAAGATGAATCTATGCAGCAATAACCCCCGTAAGCTGTTACGGGGGTTATCTTTATATGCCATCTACATTTTATCTTTATCTGAATTGAAGCTCTGTAGTCGAACTTTTGAAGCTGTCTAGTCAAGCTTTCGATAATCCACATTACTATAACTCAACGGCTATTTGCCTCGTTCAAGAAGATCATCATAAGTCAGTCCTCGCACAGACTCCTCTGAATATTCCTGTACAGGATAATATCCTTCTGCCTGCCACTGTTTCAGCACTTTAGGGCTAACGATTGTATTTGGAGGAAGCTTTAGACTGCCAAATCCTTCTAACGCTTTTTTTGCCTCACTCATATTTTCGACTTGTTCTAAACTAACCCCATGAGTAGATCCTGTCATATAGTCCTTATACACTTTATACTCCCGGTAAAATAAACTGATCTCAGGATTATCAGGATCATCATTTACAAGATACTCCTCAGTTAGAATCCGATATTCTATACCTTCAATGGGCTTATAAGGTCCATCCAATAGTAGCGTCTCCAGAAGCAGCTTGATATCCTCTGCGTCAGTTCTGTACGTTATTATTTCAGATGATCGCAGCTGCAGATACACCTTATCAGGAGAGGTAATCGCGTATAATATCTTGACTTCCTTATTCCGTGGTAATTGAATGGCCATTTGGACAGTTGGCACCAGCTCTATCTGACCTGCCTGCTCCAGTGTATCGGGTACTATACGGTTATACCATTCCAGGACCTCAGCGGTTTGCCATTCTTCAAGCTCAGGTCTTTTGTTTAAGTCTTCATATGACACTACATCTCTGTCGTACTCGATATATTCCAGTTCAACCTTATTGGTCAACTGAGCATGAGGCAGCTCTGGCTTTGATTGGCCTGTAAGTTCCTGCTGAGTAGCGGTATCCTGATTAGGCGTTGCGACGTAGTCCTCCAGCTGCTCCTGCTGCTGCTTATCAGGAATGTGGTTCTGCTGCGTATAATGTACTCCCTCTGACTCCTTCTCCTTATCGGCATGATCTGAACAAGAGGTGAGGAGAAGAAGAACAGCAGCGATAACACATCCGGTGATCATTTTACGCATAGCCTATATCTTCCTTTCGAGCGCAAATTTATTAAGAAGTCGATTTCCCTTTCCCATATTTAATTCAACACGCTCAACTGCTGCTTTGTTTTATAATATTTGATCAAAATAAAAAAACGCACCCTTCCTCGGATGCCTGCATATGATTCGCAGCCATCCGCTGAAAGAAGTGCTCTCTTACAATATTCCATTCAATTAGGAGAACCAGCCTTTAATAATTTCAATCAGTCCTACAAAAAAATCTTTAATCGCTGCCAGAATACCTTGTCCCTGCTCCGACTCAATAAAATCAGTGAACTGCTGTTTGGCTTGCTCCAGCTGATCCCCTACTGCATTCCAGTTAATATTCGCATCCTTCATGTTCATAAACAGATCCACTAATCCGTTCAGCTGAGCTTCGGGAATTGTAATATTTAGATTGTTTGCAATATTAATAATGAGCGTCTGCATTTCTTCTCTCGTCTCAGGCTGATTTTGGGCGAGTTCTTCTTTGATGTTCGTCATCAGCGTCGTTGTTTCTTCCGCACCGATGGAATCGGATAATTGTGCCGTCTTTACGATCTCCTCGTTAGCAACCTGCTTCTGCTCCTCCGGGATTTCCGTATTTGTCGTTGTTTCATATGCTTTAATAATCCCTGTCAGTGCAGCTGTACCGGATACATCAAATGGTGCGGTAATGCTAACATGGGCATCCTTAACCCCTGCTGTAATCATCGCATTAAGGTACATATCGTTGGTCACCCAGTTGATGTGATTGGAGGTCGCTGACACGCCGCTTCCAGGCTTGCCGATTACGATTTTAGCCGAGCTGAGCGCCTTGCTTCCGATTTGTGCCTTGGACATATGACTCCCCAGATATTTATGTTCTTCTTCATTTGTCACCTGGATCGTCATCGCATCTGTAGGAGCATCCAGATCGGCTAGCACCTGTTCTTTCTGTGCAGCAGTCAAATCCTCACCGAGTATAACAATAATATCTCCCTCTACCGCATCCGCAGAAGCAGCGGGGGCTATATACATACTTAGCAAAATAAGTGCAGGTATTAATAGAATTGCCGTCAGTTTGCGCAATTTCATCATCTTGTCTCTCCTCATCCATAGCCGTTTCCAATATTTAACGAGTTCCATATTATGGATTAACCATTATCCTATAACTAAAACTCTTAACCGTATCAATCCCATAACTCCCTTAAGCTATGAAATTGAATTAACCCCCTTTAACTGGATTTGCGAGCATTATACCATGGTTTCAAACCTCAATTTTTAACAAAATATTAATATTTTCTTAACCAAATCAATTTCATAAATCATTAAAAAGGTAGAATTGAAACTATATATTTAGAACGGAAATGGCCCGCTCCAATATGGTTTTATCTCTTAGGATCATAAATTTACTCGAATACTCCCGACAAATCCTAAGCGATCTGTCCATTGCTGTAAGAGCTTCATCCATTGTCATCCAGTTCACCGTCAACCCAAGCTGCTTCTCTTTGGCTGTGAGCTTCACGGTGTTCTCCTCAACTGATTTGGCAATAAAGCAGTAGGATAGTTGCAGGAACTGATTTCTAGTCTTATGTTCCTCAATGCGGCCGAGCGGATGCGTAATTTTTGCCCGATAGCCTGTCTCTTCCTCTACTTCACGCAAAAAGGCTTCTTCCGGCGTCTCTGACCCTTCGATTCCCCCGCCAGGCAGCTTGTATAGCCTCCGTTTGGTCATATGCATCATCGCAATATTGGAATTCTCATCGACGAGCACCCCTCTAGCCCCATACCGGGACACGGAATGCAGAAGTGCTGAACGTTCACCCAAAATGTCATAATCTGTAATCCGGCTTATTAAGTTCATATGTATTCTCCTAAATTAAATGGCAACGCCCCTTTGTGATCCAAAGGTCTCGCTGCCATCTCGATGTCTCTTGTCTATTTAATTCACCAGTCCGCGATCAGGCGGAGTAATGCCGCTGCCTCATCGCTTCGAACATAAGTATGGTAGCAGCCATTGCCGCATTCAGTGATTCTGCCTGTCCGGGACTTGGAATAATAATGGCATCATCCACAAGACGGCTTACCTCCTCAGAGACACCGCTGCCTTCATTACCAATGACAAGCCATTTTGCTCCCCTAAAATCATAATCATAGCAGGAGCTGTCGGCAGCCAGCGATGTACTGACAAGTGTAACCCCTTCTGTTTTAGCTCTTGGAAGCACTTCAGACAGATCCGCTTCAACGACAGGCAGATGAAAAAATGAACCCATCGTGGAGCGTATCGTTTTGGGATTATACACATCTGCACTCCCCCGACCAACGATCACACCGTCTGCCCCAGCTGCATCTGCGCTGCGGATAATTGTACCGACATTGCCCGGATCCTGAAGCCGATCCAGCACAATAATCAAGCTGTCCTTCTTGTCTAAGAATTCACTTAACCCTGCCGCATCTTTTCTAACGATGGCAAACACCGGCTGCGGCGTCACCATATCGGTACACTTCTCAATGACAGCAGCAGACACCGGTATCCACTCCGCACGATCTTCCGAATCCGCATAACCTGACAGCTCTCCCGGTATTCCTTTATCCATATCATAAGCAATACATTCGATATCAGCATCATAGCTTAACGCCTCTTGAACCAAATGAATGCCTTCAATAATGTATTTGTTCTGCCGGGTTCGATACTTCTTATCGAGCAGCTGAGCCCATTCCTTCACTCTCGGATTATGTACCGAAACGATTTCCATATGTCTTCAATCCTTCTTTATCTTGAATAGGCAAGCTCTAGCTTGGTTAGATCATCTTTGTGACCCACAATAATAAGCACATCCTCAGGCTGTATTTCATCACTTGCATCTGGTGAAATATTCATTTCTGTTCCTTTGCGGATGGCAATGACGTTACAGCCATAACGAGCGCGGATGTTGAGCTGTAACAAATTCTGTCCAATAATGTTCGACGAAGCTTTCATTTCCAGAATACTGTACTCCTCTGACAGCTCAATATAATCCAAAATATTAGGCGACGCCAGATGATGAGCAACCCGCATTCCCATATCTCGTTCCGGATAGACGACTTTATCTGCACCAATCTTGGACAATACCTTG
Source organism: Paenibacillus sp. TCA20 (assembly GCF_000732325.1). Taxonomy (GTDB): domain Bacteria; phylum Bacillota; class Bacilli; order Paenibacillales; family Paenibacillaceae; genus Paenibacillus; species Paenibacillus urinalis. The sequence continues at coordinate 19,510 of NZ_BBIW01000013.1, read as the reverse complement.
CCATGAAGCTCCGATTTGGCCTTCACAATTAAAGAGTGGATACCCATATCCTTCAGGATCAGTGTCGTTAATATGCTCGCCTGAATATCTTCACCTATGGCAACGACCACCACATCAAAATTCCGAATCCCGAGCGCTCTAAGCGCTTCCTCATCCGTTGAATCTGCGGACACGGCATGTGTCACTACATTGGATATGTCCTGTATTCTATGCTCGTCCCGATCTATTGCCAGAACGTCAAAACCCATTTCACTAAGTGCATAAGCAACACTCGATCCAAAGCGGCCCATACCGATCACGGCATATTGTTTTTTGGCCATAATATGGTACCTCCATATCATCTTAGGTATAAGAAAAATTATTCTATAGGTGAATCCATTTCATTACTCAATAAAAGATGTGAGATGAATTCAAGCCCTTCATTATTATAAGTACTGTCAACCAATTCATCCTAAGTAGTATAGCACAATGAATGGAAAACTTGAATTTATACGCTCTGCTCAGGGAACAGTATATAGGCAGGAAAAGACTACTTTTGGAGGGACAAACACATGTCTATCGTACTGGATTTGCGCCAAGCGATCGTTCATAAGGTACATGGTAAGCCGGATAAGGATATCAGAGAGATGATTGAGGGGTCTGTTGATGGACCCGAAGCAGCTCTGCCGGGACTCGGAACCCTGTTTGAAATGATCTGGAAGGATTTGCCGAAAGGAAAGCAGGATGAGCTGATTCAGGTACTGCAAGAGCATCTGAAGAAGGTTAAGCCTGTTCCTTTAACCTAGAATCGATCCATCCATAGCCTTGAACTGCAAAAAATCCCCCGCCCATTTTCGGACGGAGGGATTTCTTTTGTATGTGATGCTAAGCCCCTACATTTCGCACAAGCCTTACGGTGCAGTTTCCAGGAATTTAGCTGTCGGATTCTTCTCAATTGCCGTTCTCATCGCATATTCATTCTCAAAGAGGACCACATAATTGTCCTTCTTATCTTTAACAAGGGTAGAGTTAATCCGGAATTTGCTTGGATCGATCTTATCGTCAATAATCCAGCGTGCAAATTGATACGACATGCGCTGCAGCTGAACTTCAACACCGTATTCTGCTTTCATCCGATGCTCGAATACTTCAAATTGAAGCTGCCCGACAACTCCAAGAATAGTCTCATCGAAGCTCACTGTACGGAATACTTGAATTGTACCTTCCTCTGTCAGCTGATCAATGCCCTTCTGATACTGCTTGTGCTTCAGGGCATTCTTGGCTGTTACCTTCGAGAAAATTTCCGGTGAGAATGTCGGAAGCTCGTCAAAGACCACTTCACTGCCTTGGCTTAAGGAATCTCCAATTCTGAAAATCCCCGGATCGAACAGACCGATAATGTCGCCTGGATAGGCCTCTTGTACAATGTCCCGGTCCTGAGCCAGAAACTGCTGAGGCTGAGAGAGCTTGATCTCCTTGCCTACCCGAACATGCTTCACACTCATGCCTCGTTCAAATTTACCCGATACAATTCTCAGGAATGCGACACGGTCGCGGTGTGCCGGGTTCATATTCGCCTGAATCTTGAAGACATAGCCGCTGAATTTCTCGTTTGTCGGCTCCACTACACCTTCCGTACTCTTACGCGGTTCCGGCTTCGGCGCCAGCTCCAGGAAGTTCTCCAGGAAGGTCTGAACACCAAAATTATTGACGGCACTACCGAAAAATACAGGGGTAAGCTCGCCCTTCAGCACCTTCTCCAGATCAAACGGATCACCCGCTACATCGAGAAGCTCAAGCTCCTGCTTTAATTGATCATGCAAGAATTCACCAGCCATCTCACGAATTACCGGATCCTCATAGCTGTCTACTTTTTGCACATTAATCTTGGAATGGTCATCACCTTGGAACAGCTCCACCTGATTTTTCATCCGGTCATATACACCGCAGAGCTCCCGGCCCATACCAATCGGCCAGTTCATCGGTACCGAGCGAATACCAAGAACACGCTCCAGCTCCTCCATTAGATCAAACGGGCTTTGTCCCTCACGGTCCAGCTTGTTAATAAATGTAAAGATCGGTATTCCACGCTTCGCACATACCTGGAACAATTTAATCGTTTGTGCCTCGACACCCTTCGCCACGTCAATCAACATGACCGCACTATCTGCGGCAGTCAGTGTGCGATAAGTATCCTCACTGAAGTCCTGGTGACCCGGTGTATCCAAAATATTGATACGATGACCCAAATAATCAAACTGCATTACAGAGGACGTTACAGAGATCCCCCGCTGCTTCTCAATCTCCATCCAGTCACTTGTCGCATGCTTGCTTGCCTTCCGAGCCTTTACTGTACCTGCCAGGCGAATAGCGCCCCCAAATAACAGCAGCTTCTCAGTCAGCGTCGTCTTCCCGGCATCCGGGTGAGAGATGATCGCAAACGTCCGGCGTTTGTCGACCTCCTCCTGCAAAATATTCGTGGTTTTGCTCATGTTCATTTATCCCTCTCATACTCATATATTCATCAAACTTTATTTTTCAAAATATAAAATCATTCCTGTCGTCATCTTGCAAAAGGAACCTATCCATCTAAATGGCTCAACTCTCCTATTATACCACATTTGTTATTTATTTTTACCTGTATATTTTATCTCACACTAAAAAAGCAGAGTCCTCCTGATTATAGAAGGGTCCCTGCTTTGCATCATTAAGAATCACAATCTAATTCAATTATCCAGCTCGGTTTATTCATCCTTCATTGTTCTTTATCCAGATGACGTTGTCTTCATCCTGTCCATTAACCGGCCACCAATGATGTCCATCCTGCTCCAGCAGGTTATCCGCTGCAGACGGCCCCCAGCTGCCAGCAGGATAATAGGACAGACTCTCCGGCTGTTCCTGCCATACCGCTGCAATACGGTCTACGAAGGACCAGGCTGTTGCAACTTCATCCCATCTTGTGAAATAGGTGGAGTCTCCTTCTGCGGCATCATGAATGAGCCGTTCATAAGCCTCCGGGGAGTTAATTCCAATCATACAGCTCTGGCAAAAATCCATGGCAAGCGGCTCAATCTCCGAATCTGTACCTGGCTTCTTGGCATTGATCTTGATATAAATACCCTCCATCGGATTTACACGGATGACAAGGAGGTTTGGCTCGAGCTTATATTTTTGGCCAAGGTACACATTGTTCGGCATGGATTTGAACTCCACAACCACCTCTGTCGTTTTCACAGGCAGTCGCTTACCAGTACGGATATAGAAGGGCACTCCGGCCCACCGGAAGTTATCGACGAATACCCTCGCCGCAAAATACGTTTCCGTATTGGAACCGGGATCTACTTTATCCTCCTGGCGATAACCGGGCAGATGTACACCCTTCACATCACCTTCCGTATATTGACCACGAACGACATTCGCGCTCACATCCTCACTTGAAACAAATGGCCGTAAAGAGCGAAGCACCTTCACCTTCTCATCCCGGATATCCTCGGGCACAAGCCGGCTTGGCGGCTCCATGGCAATCATCGTGAGCATTTGCAGCATATGGTTTTGTCCCATATCACGAAGAGCGCCGGCCTGGTCATAGTATCCTCCGCGCTCTTCAACTCCAACGGTCTCACCCAGCGTTATCTGAATATTGGAAATATGCTTGTTATTCCATAACGGCTCGAAAAAGGCATTGCCGAAACGGATCACCTCTATGTTCTGTACCATTTCTTTGCCCAAATAATGATCGATCCGGTAAATTTCTTCTTCACGGAACACTTCACGAATTTGCTCATTCAGCTGCTCTGCCGAGCCCAAGTCATAGCCAAAGGGCTTCTCAATGATCAGCCTGTGCCAGCCTGCACTTTCAAGCAGCCCGCCTTCCTTAAGATGGGAAGACACGTTTCCAAACAGCTCGGGAGCCAGCGCCAGATAGAAGAGACGATTGCCGGGAATGGAAAATTCATGTTCCACTTCCTCCGTAAAGGCATTAAGCTCTCGAAACCCATCGACCTGATGAATATCTAAAGACTTATATTCAAAATGCCGCGCAAACTCGTCCCATTCCTCTTGCTTTCCATCGCCTGGCTTATAACGACAAAACTCTTTTATCGAGGACAGCACATCTTCTCTGAACTCCTCACGTGTACGCTGACGTCTTGCCAGACCGATCACGGCGAAGTGATCTGACAGCTTACCTTCCCGGTAAAGACTATAGATCGCAGGAAAAAGCTTGCGCCGGGCAAGATCGCCCGTAGCTCCAAAAATGAAAAATACCGCACTCGATGCCTGCATTGTTTCAACCTTTTGAATGTTCGCCATAGCTCCTTCTTTCCCTATCGGATAGTTTTATTTTTGAACTGCTTATAGAGCTTCCTGGATGTTGCTGACATTTTAGCACAACTGAACTTCCGAAGCTATGCTTAAGAAGACCTTAATTCCTACTAGTATAGGTATTCTCTTATTCTTATAACCAGATTTCAAATAATTGCTCATCTATCATACAAGGCTTGGTTAGAGGTCTATACCTGTTCGACTTTAAGAGAATACATATAAGTTAGACAGAATGGAGAACCCTACCTTTAACTTCATTCTCTCTAGTACAATATCTACGATTGAGGTGAATGTTATGTATCCTGTACGTCCGTTATCCCCGGAAAATATAGGCCAGCATTGCGGTAAAATGGTATGTGCTGTCATGAAAGACGGCAGACGGTTCGTAGGCAGACTGCACAGCTGTAATGGAACCCATATTTTTCTGACTGATGAACGCAAAAGTAAATACAGATCCTGCCGAGCTTACAAATCGAGTGTACTCGAGAGCAAACAAGCAGAGCAGCCGAAGAAAAAACAGAAAAAGCTAAAGAAGCAGGCCGTAGTTAAAGGCTTCTATCCTTACGGCGGCTATGGCTATGATTGGGCACTAGGTCTCTCGTTCCTCGCTTTGCTCTTCCTCATCTAATATTTCTATAAAGTAAGAGAAGGCCCCGGCTCATCTATTCAGAGTCTCGGGGCCTTACATTGTGATGCGCAGTTTATATGAATTTGAATTTGAGAGTTGTTCCTTATCACTCGGCCAGGCCATTCTTATAAGCATAAATCGCAGCTTGCGTACGATCATCTACCCCCAGCTTCGCGAGAATATTCGTCACATGAAACTTGACCGTTTTAATACCGATAATCAGTGTGTCCGCAATATCCTGATTCGATTTGCCTTGTGCGAGCAGTCTTAGAACATCCATCTCACGTTCAGTGAGGCCTTCATGCGCCTTGGCCTGCTCTTGCGGCTGACGGAAGCGGTTCATCATCTTGGAAGCTACCTGAGACTCCAGAACAGACTGACCGCGCGCAGCAGCACGGATCGCATCCGCAATCTCAGAAGCACGTGAAGTTTTAAGTAAGTAGCTAAATGCTCCAGCTTCAATGACGGGATACATCTTCTCATCATCCAGATAGCTGGTAAGTACGATAACCTTGCATTCTGGCTGCATCTTTAACAGCTGCTTGGTCGTTTCAATCCCATCCATTCCTTCCATCACCAGATCCATCAGAACGACATCGGGATGGTACTCCTGAGCAAGACGAATGCCTTCCTCTCCGCTCCCTGCTTCACCAACAACCTCGATCCCATCCTCGGTATCCAGCACAGCCGCCAGCCCAATCCGCACCATCTCATGGTCATCGACCAGCAGCACCTTAATGGCAACTTCCATACTTTCATCTTCCATAATCCTATGCTCCCTCGCTTTCTTCCTCCATGACCGGCACTGTTATTTCGATTCGGGTTCCTTTGCCCGGAGCCGTTATCCATACGATCGATCCGCCAATCTCATTTACACGCTCCTGCATATTGGACAACCCGTATGAAGCCTGCTTCTTGTCATCCAATTCAAAGCCCTCACCATCATCCCGGATAATGACCCGAATGGCTTTATCCTTTCGCTGAATTCGAATCTCGATTCTTTCCGCCTTAGAATGCCGAAGGGCATTGGACATGGCTTCCTGAATAATACGGAATAGATGATTCTCTATCCCTTTTACCAGCTGAATGCCTTCATCCATCTCAAGCGAAATTTCCATCGGCACCTTGGACTGAAGCTCTCTCACAAGCTCCTTGAGTCCTTGTTCAAGATGCTTGCCCTCCAGATATACAGGCCGTAAATGCAGCAGCAATGCCCTCATCTCGGATTGGGCAACAGAGGCCATTTCCTCGATTAACGCCACCTGACGCTGTGCTCTGTCAAAATCCTTCTCCAGTGTACGTCCTACTGCTGTAGCTGTCATGGATATCGCGAACAGCTGCTGGGACACCGCATCATGCAGCTCTCTGGCTAGACGCTGTCTTTCCTCTACAATGGCAGATACTCTTGCTTGTTCAGCAAGCTGAGCATTATGCGTGGAGAGGCGCTGAAGCGAGGTGACCTGCTCCTCCCACTTCTTACTGATTCGGCCCAGCTGTTCTCCAATTCGCCCGACTTCATCATATCCAAGCTCCGGAACGGCCCTCGTCACACTCCCCTTCTCCCACTGCAGTAAAGTTTCCCTCAGTCTCTCTAGCTGTACTTTGGTTCTATACATTTGGAAGAAGCCATAAATTGCACCAAATCCAATCAACAGTAATACAAGGGTGGCTCCAGCCTGAAACCAATGATCCCACTCATCAAACGGCATCAAGTATCCATAGGAGTAAAATATATAAAAGGTAACCAGACCCAGCACCAGTGCAAGCAATATGCTCTGTCCCATACTACGCGTAACCATATTTTTTGTTTTAGTGGATTGCATAAGGGAGTCCTCCCTCCTGTTGAGTATTACGTTAATCGCACGTTTAGGTCGCCAATTAAATAGGAAATAACAAACTTCACTTTATATTCACTGTTCTCATAGCCCGGAGTCCGATAGACAAGCCGATTCATCGCTCCACCTTTTTGATCATTCCCGAACTGCTGCTTGCCTAGTAATATAAAGGCCTCGATTTCTACACCATAATCCTCTGGGATGGATAAATCAATATCTCCCATCACTCCCTGCAAATAAACAACCGTTTCCTTTGACTCTGGAATGGCCAGCGATAAGTCAGCATCCACTTCACCGATGACATGCCAGATCGATGTGTTCCGAAGCATCCAAGGCTCCTCATCCCAGGCAAAATTGGACATGAAATTTTGATTGATAATGTAGCCCTCTCTCGGCTGGACTTTACGCCCCTTCCAATAGAACACCCCAAGTGAAATCAGGGTTACACCTACAACAAAGATCAAATTATCAAGAATGAGAATGGCTGCGCCGACGCCCAGATATGTGCGCCCTTTTTTGGCATTGCCCGATTGGAATTTGAAGTAACCATAGATCAATAAGAGAAGTGCGACAATCGTAAAGAAGCTGATAAAATCCCCAAGCAGCATCAGCAGACCGATCCCTATCGCCAGTATTGCAAAAAACTGCTTTTTGTTACTCATCTGTCGCACCCCCTCATGTCAATTTTCGACCGCACTGGCCGATTATGTATTTGGCTAAATTTGAATCGCACTACTGCCATTAAATCCGGTCTATTGTCTTAAAAAAGGCCATACGGAACAATATCGCTCCCGTATGGCTCTATTCAACCTAGTTCAAACCACTGCTTGATTCTATCATAAGTTCATGCTGACTTGAATAGCTTATTCTTTAGGCGCTTCTTCAGAAGAGGCTTTGCCGTTCAGCTTGCTCTTTAGTGCTTCCAGCTGCTCATTTACTTTGAATTGTTTCTCCGTTTCTACCGGATTATTCGTGTAGCTGCTTCGGTATGGAGCACGCATGACATCTGCTTCTGCTTCAAGCTGCATAATTTTCTCTTCCATACGATGGAATCCAAGAGATGCATTGCCGCTTTCGATCGTGTGAACGCTGTTGATTTGGTTCATTTGCTTTTTGGCTTTAGCCATTTGTGCACGGGATACAAGCTCATTGCGCTTGTTACGCATTTTGTAGAACTCATCCTTCATGTCATGAAGCTGCTGCACAAGCTCTTTAGCTTGAGTCTCTGCTTCCACATGGAAGTTCTTGTACTCTTCTGCCTTTTGATCATAGTAGATCTTCTCTTCAAGAAGCTTGCGTGCGACTTCCTCCTGCCCGTTAACAAGTGCTGCCTCAGCCTGCGATTCACGCTGTACACCAAGACGTTCCGCTTCTTCCAAACGATGCTTCATCCGGCGCTCATTCGCCATTTGCTTCGCGACAGTAACTTCTGCCTCACGAATTTCTGCTTCCATATCACGAATATATTGGTTCAGCATTACAATCGGATCTTCTACTTTGTCCAGAACTTCATTCACCGATGCTTTTGTCATATCTTTAATTCTTTTAAATACTCCCATTTTATAAATCTCCCTTCTCATACTTCGATAGTTTTTGGCGCAGTTCTTCTACTTCTTTCTTTAATGCTTTCTTCTCAATGTCACCCATCATGGAGTCGAGATCATCCGTTTTGGGCTCATAAGCGTTAGAACTCTGATAACGATTACCGCTGAATCGGTCTCTCTGCGGTTCTCTATAGGAAGCAAACCGGCCTTGGTTCGCATATTCATTGCCTTTTCCATAATATCCGCCTGCACCTGGACCAGGTCCTGGACCATAAGGGTCATAAGGTGGAATATATTCCTTCGGTACGACAAGCGCAGCAATGAAATAAAGGAAGATCATTACGCCGCCTGTAAAAAAGATGCTGACTACGAATATCAGTCTTGCTAGTGTGGAGTCTATGCCGAGTGTTTCGGATAGTCCGCCGAGTAGCCCGGTTACCATCTTATCGCGTCTTGATCGATATAATTTACTCATCTAATTACTCCTTTCCTCCGTTCTCCAGCTTCTTCTTGAGCTTCGCCATCTCTCTTTCCAAGAGATCTGAAACGGAATACTGGCTGGTTTCTCTTGTCTGCTCGCCGCGGCGCAGATCCCGAAGACTTCTTGCCTCATACTCCAGATCCGACACCCGGTCCTCGAGACGATTGAACATTCCCGGAACATGTCTTCCGCCATATTGGCCAGAGCGTTCATTCATTCTTTGCTGCAGCTGTATCGTCTGCATTCTTGCATAGTAATATTGGCGTTTACTGTACACTGCTTGATATTCGGTCTTGAGATGGTCTAACTGCTCCTCAAGCTCTGTTAATGCATCTCTACTTTGATCGTACAGTTCGATATACTGTTTGTACTTTTCTTCGTAGAGCATTTTTTCCTGCAATGCCAGCTTGGCCAGATGATCTTCCTCTGCTTTGAGTGCCAGCAGAGCCTGCTCTTCTCTCTTCGCAATCATGGCTGAAGCCTCATCTACCTGCTGCTTTAATTGTCTGGTATGTCTTGAATATTGCTGGTGAAGCTTCTCAACCTCTCCAATCTCATTTCGTGTATCCATCAGAAATTGATCGATCAGCTTGACAGGATCTTGACTTTGTTCCAGATGTTCATTAATGGTGGCTGCGGTGATATCCCGCATTCGACGAAATACGCCCATTCTTGATCTGACCTCCCTTTCCAACTGTTAAATTTAATTAGTAACGTCTGCTGCTGTAATTGCTCTTGTCCTTCAGCATGTAAATTCCAAATACGATCAACCCGATTGCAATGAGGGGTCCGATTAACCATGCCAGCTTGCTGATCAGAACCAGCACACCAATGACAAGAATGATATAACCGATTAAGGTGTTTCCTCTCTTGACACCGTAGTATCCAAGAGCGATCATCGCGATTGGAACCAGATAACCCATAATTTCTCTAGTTACTGCTCCCAGGAAGGGAAGAAACCCTCCGAATAGCATCAAGGCTCCCACGACGATCAGGATGATCGCTAAGCTTTTACCTTTACTGTATCTCATATGTTGTTATCACCGCCTTCTTGTTTGTCTTCCTTCTTTACGATCTGCTTCGTGTTTTGTTTCTTGTTTTTACTTCGTGTTCCTTATGACTTTATTTTAGGAGAATTTACTTCTTTTCAAAACGGACCGGGGACGGTTTTTTAACCTAGACTCTGGTCGGGGATGAGCCAAGACCTTATAAGTACAGACATTATCGTGACCATAATTACAATACAAAAACCGCTCCTCTGGTGAAGAGGAGCGGAGTGACTCACATTTGATAACCAAAATTTCAAACAGCTGGCTCAGCCTTTAATCGAGCCCAGCATCGCACCTTTCGCGAAATGCTTCTGCAAGAATGGATAGACCATCAGGATCGGCAGTGTCGCTACCACGATTACTGCCATCTTCACTGCCTGATCGGGCGGTGGAACGGAGGAATCCAGCTCTGAGCTGTAGTCCATACCGCTTGCGAGTACAACGATTTGACGCAGCAACACTTGGATTGGCCACATTTTACTCTCATTTAAATAAAGGATCGCGCTCATATAGGTATTCCAATACGTAACCGCATAGAACAGTGAGATGGTTGCAATGGCCGGCATGGACAGCGGAAGCACGATACGGAACAGAATTCCAAAATCATTCGATCCGTCGATCTTCGCGGATTCTTCCAAGCCCTCCGGAATGTTCTGAAAGAAATTTTTAAGAATGATCATATTAAAGGCACTTATGGCGCTTGGCAAGATCAGGGCAGCATACGTATCAATTAATCCGAGCTCCTTCACAACGAGAAACGTAGGGATCATCCCTCCGCTGAACAGCATCGTGAAGACGACCATAAACATGATAACCTTGCGTCCATCCAGATCCCGTCTCGAGAGTCCATATGCCATCAGTGATGTAATCAGCATACTGAACAATGTGCCAATGACGGTAACTCCAATGGATACCAGCATCGCTCGAAAGATCGTATTTGTTGAAAATATAAACTTGTAGGCATCCAGACTCCAATCTGTCGGGATGAGTACAAATTTCTTGGCTGCCATTTCAGCACTTGTCGTAAATGAACCAGCGACCACATGCACAAATGGCAATACAGTAACCAGTGCAATGACGGCAAGCAGAATAAAATTCACAATAGAGAACATTTTACCGCCCAGCGTTCTGTCTTCAACCATTTTCTCTCTCCTCCCGACGAGATTAGTAAACGCCCTCTTCGCCCATTTTTTTGGCTAGTTTATTGGCGACCATGACAAGGATTAATCCAACAAAGGATTTAAAGAAGCCGATCGCAGTACTATAGCTGAATTGTCCCTGCTTCATTGCAGCTGTATAGACATAAGTATCAATGATCTCGGCAACCTCACGGTTCATGGAGTTCAGCAGGAGATATACATGCTCGAAGCCAAGCTCCAGCACATCGCCGATCTTCAGAATGAGCAGTATAATGATGACACTGCGAATGGCAGGAAGTGTGATATGCCATATTTGACGCAGCCGATTCGCTCCGTCCATTCTTGCCGCTTCGTACAGCTGAGGATCAACAGAGGCAATGGCAGCAAGGTAAACAATTGTTCCCCAGCCTGCCTCACGCCAGATCACCTGAATGATATACGTTGGCCTGAACCACTCTGTGCTGAGCAAGAAATTTATTTTCTCGAAGCCAAAAAATACGAGCAGCTCATTCACAATCCCGCCGTCCATCGTCAGCATGACATAGCCAATCGATACGATAATAACCCAGGACATGAAATGCGGCAGATACACGAGGGTTTGGAATGTCTTCTTGAAGAAGGAGTTCCTCACCTCGTTCAGCATAAGGGCAAGAATGATCGGCACTGGAAAGTAGAAGAGCAGATTTAACCCGAACAGGATGAGTGTATTCGTGAGTATGTTTAGAAAATCTGGCTCATTGAACAATCGGGCAAAGTGCTCGAATCCTACCCATTCGCTGCCGAGTATCCCCTTGAACGGCTTATAGTCCTGAAATGAGATGACAAGTCCATACATCGGTAAATATTTAAAGATAAGAAAATAGAGAATACCTGGGAGCAGCATGACGTAAATCCATTTATTTTTCCAAATTCTTTTACGCAGCCTGCTCTCCTTTTTACGGGTTGTTGCAGATGGAACGGCGATTTCCTGCATGGCTCTCTCCCTTTCTATCCGGTATGCCCGGCGGCACTAGTAACGTCTGGATGAAACATCATCGGATGTTTTTGGCATTACTTAAACTTTTATAACTACAGGGTCCCTATTGTTACTTCTTGGCTGCGTACGCTTCATTAAATTCTTGAATAATCTGCTCCCCGCCTTGCTTCTTCCATTGCTCTATAGCAGCTTCAAATCCTGCTTGGTCTAAGGTTCCATATATATATTTGTAAGTTGCATCCGTAATGATCGTCTGCAGCTCAACACCTTTGGTTGTATAGGTCTCAGAATCAAGCGCAGCCGTAGGATCGTGAACGGCAATCTCCTCATTCGCCACGGTCAGCTCTTCTGCATGGATTCGGCCCGGCAGATCATGATAACCTTCATACATTCCATTGGTTTCGGGTTCCCCGATAACACTGTCTTTGTAGCCCTTGACTTCACGTTCCGTTTTTTCCTGATCCTCCGACGCTTTGGCCTTACCGTCCTCAACGGTATAATGTACACCCTCCTGTCCCCAGTACATCAGATTGGCCACTTCAGGAGTCATCATCTTGTCAAAGAAGGCCAGCACCTGCTTCAGCTCTGCTTCATCCTTGATCGCGGAAGTTGGGAACAGAATGACGTTGTTATATCCCGGAATTGCCCAGGTTGACGCTTCTCCTGTAGGTCCAGCAATCATGCTCTCTACATCCAATACCGCATCCGGCGCATTCTTGATCAGATCCTTGTGAAGGGAATTAATATCCGACATCGCACCGACATAAGCGCCTGCCTTGGCGCTCGTGAACAAGTTAACCTGATCCGTCTTACTCGTAGCCGCAAAATCCTGATTGATCAGCCCTTCCTGATGAAGCTTCTTGAAGAAATCGAGTGTTTCCATATACTCAGGGAATGTGAAATCCGGCTGGAGCTGTCCATCCTTCTCTCCCCAGTTATTCGGAACTTTGAACCAGGAAGCAACCGTCTTGAATGCACCATATACCAGGTCATTTCGGTCGGTCAGTCCAATAGTATTGTCCTGTCCATCTCCGTCTGGATCCTGCTCTTTAAACGCTTTCAACATATTGTAGAATTCATCCACATTGGTTGGTGCTTCAATGCCCAGCTTATCTGCCCAATCTTTACGATAGATGAGCCCCTGCCTTGCTAATGGCCGGCCGATATATAATGAATAGAGCTTTCCATCCACCTTTGTATTCTCAAGAATGAGTGGTTTCAGTTTATTTAAATTTTCAAATTCGCTTAAGTAAGGACCAATCTCCCAAAACTGTCCGTCACGAATGGCTTCCTTCATTTGAATGAATGTGGCCTGATTCTTCAGGTAAGTGACATCGGGTAATGAACCTGTAGCAAAGGAGGTCGTTAATTTCTCTTCATAAGTGTCGGCCGGAAAAAATTGATACGTCAGCTTCGTATTTGTCAGCTTCTCCACTTCATTTTTAATCGTATCCGGTGGAGTTTCTGCAGTGTTTAGAGGAAGCATAATCGTAATCTCTGCCGGTTGATTGGATGCTTCTTCTCCCCCTTGAGCTGCAACTGGTTCGCTGGGAGTTCCTGAGCTGCTGTCACCTCCGCCTCCACAGGCAGATAGAACCATACTGAATGACGTTAAAAGACTAAGCATGGCGAATGTTCTTTTTTTCATTTTTGTCATGACCTCCATTAAGTTGATGGATAACTTGCTTGCCTCTTCACATTACATTTGAAAAACAGAGTACGAATACAATCATTTGCCCATATCGCCCGATTTCTTATGACACCTAATCAAATGATTATCATGGTTATTAGCGTTATTTCCGCTCACAAAGAATAAAAAAACGCCCAATCTGATTCCTGCGAATCACCATTGGACGGTTCCTTATACCTATTCACTTGAAATAAGCAGAAGTATATTCTTGTATAATATCTTCTCCGCCCAGTTGCTTCCATCGATCAATTTCACGGGCGAAGCCTTCTTGATCAAGATTTCCCAAAATGTAATGATAGGTTGCATCGGATATCAATGTTTCCAATTCCACATTTTTTTCGGCATACGTATCAGACTCCAGATGGAGCGTCGGGTCCTGAACCAGGAACTTCTCATTATCCATGCTCAATTCCTCTGCTAATGCAGTTAATGCTTCCTGCTTCGCAATTGGCATTACATTAGGGTTGCTGAGATCCGCAATCATTAATGTGTACAACGGATTTACTTCGTTAACCCGCAGAATTGATGTTCCTTCATCGAGCAGCACCTTGCCATCCTGAACCGTGTAGTGTATACCTTCAATACCATAGCGCATTAAATTGGCTACATCCTCATCCATCGTTCTGTCAAAAAAGCCTAGGATCTTTTTCAGCTCCGCTTCTGTTTCTATGGCCTTCTTCGAAAATAAAAAAACACCGTTATAATTCGGTATAGACCACACTTTATATCCTGCCGGCCCCTGTATTCGATTCGAAAGCGTGAATCTTGCGTCTGGATTCAGTACCTTAGTCTCATCATACAAACGCTGCACATCTGTCATGCTGCCAATATATACACCAGCTTTGCCTGTAATGATCATATCTCTCTGTACATCCTTGCTAGTGACAGCAAAATCCTGATTGATCAGCTTTTCCTTAACGAGCTTCTTCATGAAGTTCATCGTGTCCAGGTAGGCCTGGGTCTCAAACTCAGGAATCAATGTGTTTCCTTTGACCAGCCAGTTATTCGGTGTTCCAAAATACGAAGATAGTGTCTTAAAAGCCCCATAGGTGAGGTCGTTCCGATCTGCTAATCCAATCGTATCATCCATGCCATTTCCGTCCGGATCAGAAAAAGTAAACGCTCTCATAACCTCGTACAGCTGGTCTAATGTTTTCGGTGTTTCAAGCCCCAGCCGATCAAGCCAATCTTCTCGAATGATGACGCCTTGTCTTGAAGAGGGTCTCTCTGTGTATAATCCGTAAATACGTCCATCCACCGCCGTCTGCTCAAGTATACCGGAATCCAAATATCTGAGATTCGGAAATTCTTCGATATAGGAGCCGATTTCCCAGAATGCATCCGTTCGTATCGCATTTTTGATAAACGGATAATCAATATGCTTCACGAAGGTAACTTTCTTCATGGAATTGGTCGTGAGTGCCGTGTTCAGCTTATCTGTGTATATACCGTCTGTGATCCAATTGATCTCCAGCTCCGTATGAGTAAGCTGCTCAATTCGATCCATGATTTCATCGCTCGGCGGATGGGGAAAATGGAGCGGGACCATCATTGATATTGGAAGCTTCTCCTCTGCTGGTACTTGCAGTTCCGCCTTAAGGGCTCCACTATTGCAGCCACTAATGAGCATGATGGACAATAAGCCTGCTCCGGCCGCAATTAAGCGTCTCCCCCATGCTTTTCGCTTAAAAAGAATCATCATAACAGCCCATCCCCCTTGCCGAATTTTCCATTTATAGGCATAATCAATAAGAAGCCTCAATTACTAATCGAGACAGGTGATGTCCATGCGCTGGAACGCTTTGAGCTTTTTAAGCAAAATAACGATCTTCGTCCTCCTGCTGAGCACGATTCCTGTCATTTTCATCGGTGTATTCGCTTATGTTACCTCTACTCAGGAGATACAGCGGAACGTCAACAGCAGTAAGATGCAGCTTATTTTGCAAATTAATTCCAATTTAGAGCAAAAGCTCGTGACTGTCAACCACACACTTAATCAGGTAGTCAGCTCCAGTGTGCTTAAAAACGCTCTTTATAGCCCACTTTTTGTAACCGATTTCAAAACCTATAATGATCTCCGCACTGAAGTCCGAAACATGCAGTCATTTGAAACCAAGCTCGATGATGTTGTACTCATCAATTTCAACCAAAATTGGATGATCAAAAACTCAGGTCTCTACCGTTTCGATGATTATCCCCTCGCCGATGAGATCCAGAGTCTTCAGAATATGAAGGAAAATTCAGGCTGGACTCTCACTCCATCGAAATGGTTTTATAGTGAGGAGAATGCGAACGGTGCCAACTGCCAGTACAATATCAGCCTGGTCAAAAAACTGCCGGCCACCGGGATCGAGAAATCTGGTCTTGCGATCGCCAATATCCCCTCCTGTGAGCTAAAGGACTTTATCCAAAAGGATGGTGACTCGACGGAAGACATTATTATCTTAGATGCCAATGAACGTATTCTGTTTCACTATAATCAGGAACTGATTGGCAAGTCCTTAGCTGAGAGTGGACTTCGTGCCGAAGGCAGACTCGAGCAGCCGTCCGGGCAGTTTACAACGGAACTCTCGGGCCAAGATTACGCGGTATCTTATTATCGTTCTGAGCTTAATGATTGGACCTACTTATCGGCAACCTCCATCCAGAGTCTTACTCAAAAATCATCACAAATTGGAACCTACACACTGCTGATGTGTCTGGCTTTGCTGCTTATTTCCGTTGGAATGGCCTTTCTTGGATCAAGACGCATTTATTCACCTATCCGGAGATTACTGAATGAGCTGGGGCTTAGACCAGAACGTAACGAATTTGAGCATATTGGAGCTGAAGTTTCTGACTTATTCCAGTCGAAGACTAGGCTTGAAAAGGAGCTGCATCAGCACATTCAGCAGGTTAGAACCTTCTATCTAACGAGAGTATTCACAGGTCAGTTTAAATCAAATGAGCTTCTTCACAAGCTCGAGCAATATGGTTATGGCAAACAAATCAACGAATGGCGCACGATGGCTGTCTTGACCATTCAGATTGATTTTACGGAGCAAACCCGATATGAGAAAAAGGATCTTGAGCTGTTATTGTTTGCCGTACAAAATATGCTGGAAGAGCTTGTCTCACAGAAAGAGCGTCTTAGTCCGGTCATTATCGACCATACCATCGTTCTGCTGGTTGGCGGTGAAGAAACGGATGATACCGTATTTAATGCTTATCTCTACTCTTTAACAGAGGATGTTCAAAACCATATTGATCAAGTGCTTGATCTATCAGTGAGTATCGGGATTAGCTTACCTGTGGAATCGTTCCACGGTATTTCTATGGCATATCGTGAGGGGCTCGAGGCACTCAGACATCGGATCAAGCTCGGTAAAGGCATCGTCATCCAGTATCAGGATCTAAATGACGGTAAGCACTATGTTAACCTGTCTTATCCAGCACAGCTGGAGAATGAGCTGATAGAGGCGATCAAGCTGGCAGATGAGCGCAAGGCCCGTGATACTTTTGATCAGCTGCTTGACGGTATCTTCGATCTTGAGCTGCTTCCCCATGAATACCAAATACCGATTACTCGGCTGCTTAATAATCTTCTGCTGATCATGCAAGAGTCAGGAATTAGTGTGCATCAAATCTATCATGAGAAACGCTCTGTCTTTGAAGATATTCTGAAGCTGGACACTGTTGATGAGATCCGTAATTGGTTCTGGTCCAAGCTTATTCTTCCTACTCTTGGTGTATTCCGTAATCGCCAGAATACTCAGTATCATCATATTTCTGAGAAGATCATTGACCTCGTGCAGAATTATTATGATACAGATCTTACGTTAGAGGAATGTGCCCATCGTCTTCATTACAATGCCAATTATCTTAGCAGTGTGTTTCGTAAAGAGACCGGCTGCTCGTTTAGCGAATATTTGACCAACTATCGTTTTAGTATGGCAAAAAAATGGCTGACAACGTCCGATATGTCCATCAAGGACATCGCTACCAAACTAAGGTACAACAATTCCCAAAACTTCATTCGCTCTTTCCGGAAAATAGAGGGCGTCACACCTGGACAATATCGGGAAGATAGAAAAGCAATCTAATCATAGGAGGCAATATAGCCTCCTATTCTCGTCTCTTTTTTTCTTACCAACTTATCCGTATAATACCCAACGATTTGACTCGATTTAAAGTCACGGATATGTAGACGAAAACACGCTTATAGAATGAAATTTCAACGCAAAAAAAGCAAGGAGCATTACTATGTTAGTAATGCTCCTTGCTGAGTTATGCCGGTGAAGGGACTCGAACCCCCACGGTTTCCCTCACGATTTTGAGTCGCGCGCGTCTGCCAATTCCGCCACACCGGCTTATTTAATTAAAGCGTGCCCTAAGAGATTCGAACTCCTGACCTTTTGATTCGTAGTCAAACGCTCTATCCAGCTGAGCTAAGGGCACATATTGATCTAACATGCGGAAGACCAGACTTGAACTGGTACGATAGTCACCTACCGCAGGATTTTAAGTCCTGTGCGTCTGCCGATTCCGCCACTCCCGCTTAAGAAATGGAGGCGCCACCCAGATTCGAACTGGGGATAAAGCTTTTGCAGAGCTGTGCCTTACCACTTGGCTATGGCGCCTTATTATGGAGCGGACGACGGGAATCGAACCCGCGACCCTCGCCTTGGCAAGGCGATGCTCTACCGCTGAGCCACGTCCGCGCAAAAATGGCTGGGGATATAGGATTCGAACCTATGCGTGACGGAGTCAAAGTCCGTTGCCTTACCGCTTGGCTAATCCCCAATAAAATATAAATGGGGCGATCGATGGGACTTGAACCCACGAATGCCGGAGCCACAATCCGGTGCGTTAACCCCTTCGCCACGACCGCCATATAAATTATAAGGTAATTGGCAGGGGCAGCAGGAATTGAACCCACACTAACGGTTTTGGAGACCGCTGTTCTACCTTTAAACTATGCCCCTATGAAACTGGTGGAGGATGATGGATTCGAACCACCGAACCCTTACGGGAGCAGATTTACAGTCTGATGCGTTTGGCCACTTCGCTAATCCTCCATATGAAACTGTGGTGCCGGCGAGAGGACTTGAACCCCCAACCTACTGATTACAAGTCAGTTGCTCTACCAGTTGAGCTACACCGGCACAAGGTGTTAAATGGTGGCTCGGGACGGAATCGAACCGCCGACACGAGGATTTTCAGTCCTCTGCTCTACCGACTGAGCTACCGAGCCATATTATATCATAATAAGTTAAGTGGCGGAACTGACGGGATTCGAACCCGCGATCTCCTGCGTGACAGGCAGGCATGTTAGGCCTCTACACCACAGTTCCATATAATTCAATTGCGGGGGCAGGATTTGAACCTGCGACCTTCGGGTTATGAGCCCGACGAGCTACCGAGCTGCTCCACCCCGCGATATTAAGAATGGAGACTGAGGGGATCGAACCCCCGACCCTCTGCTTGTAAGGCAGATGCTCTCCCAGCTGAGCTAAGTCTCCATTATATAAAGAATAAATTAAAGTGACCCGTAGGGGATTCGAACCCCTGTTACCTCCGTGAAAGGGAGGTGTCTTAACCCCTTGACCAACGGGCCTTACTTATTAAAAATAGTGGCGGAGAGAGAGGGATTCGAACCCTCGAGACGCTTTTGGCGCCTACACGATTTCCAATCGTGCTCCTTCGGCCAACTCGGACACCTCTCCATGGCTCCCCGAACAGGACTCGAACCTGTGACAACTCGATTAACAGTCGAGTGCTCTACCAACTGAGCTATCAGGGAATAAAGAACATATGATTGTTCTTTCAAAACTAGATACGAAACAATGTGCGATTTATTGCTTTCCCCATTGTTGGGGTATTTTTT
>NZ_BBIW01000014.1 GCF_000732325.1 Paenibacillus sp. TCA20 | reverse complement strand
TTGACGAGAACGTAATGTTCTCTTTATTTCGCTCGGTTATCATACAGTCTGACGACTTGTACCATAACCTCGCGTTTAGAATTTTGCAGTTGCAAAATTCTGCTCACTCGTTGTTCAGTTTTCAAAGATCAACTTTGTCGTTATCGCTTCATTTAATTTCAGCGGCGACTTTTATAATGTATCATACTCTGTATTCTTTAGTCAAGCACTTTTTTTAAAAAGTTTTTAACCTCTTATTTGCAAAGGATATTCCTGCATTTAAGTGATTCAAGAATACTTAGTGCCTTTTTAACGGGCGAGTTATAATTTATCACGATTTGAATATTGGAGTCAAGCTATTTAGCTAACTTTTTTCAATTAAATTCGATCTTTTCTGCGTCAATTCTATTACAGTACATATAACAATGGGAATCAACAGATTGGAGCGATTTAATAATGCGGTAATCTTCACTTCGCACAATACTTAATCTCTCTGCCTCCCTCGGTTACAAACGGAACTAGACTCTCTGTTTCTCTAATAATAGAACGGTGTACCAGCTTCCGAAGCAGCAACGGAATCTCATCTTGCATAAAGCAAAGGTCAGGATGCTTCATCAGCTCATGCAGGCTCCACGGTTTATTACTACTGCGAACAATGTCCAGGAGAAGACTGCAGCTGCTCTCCATCTTGGACAACACTGAGAATTCACAAGCCAATAGAATAAGCTCTACGCGCTGTTCAAGTGTCTCTTTGCTCATAGTAAGCTCCTCATATAACTTATATACAGAGCGATCCATGTCTCGTAATTGAGTCCACACTGCTCTTTCGGGAGAGATCCCTTTCTCCATCACTACAATCCTTGCCCAATGATTTAATGATTCCAAGACGCTCTGATAAGCATCAATTACTTCTCCATCTTTGATCCATCTCTTTGCATCCAAGTAAGTACGCAAAAATTGAGAGAACTCATAAAATATTTTCTGCTTGCGGAGCTTTGAACCAAATTGTTGTATATAATCTCTGTGAACCTTTATCTTGTCACCCTTGTCCCACAGTATATCGCCATGTAAAAAAGCTTCAATTACACCTCGATCTGCTCCCGTAATCAAACAGCGGGCCAAACGCTTCCAGTCCATATATAGAATCTGATAACGCACTTCACCAATGGCTGAATGCCTGTATCTGTTCTCCGTTGGGCCATCTTCATGCAGTATCAGCACAAGAACTTCGAAATCCTGCATTAATGAGCCATAAAATTGTTCTCCTGAATGAGGATATACAATCGCTCCAACTGCTCCGTGTTTAGATGATTCCTCAGATAAAAAAGAATAATTCTTAAGTTCCACGGTCTCCCTCCAGACAATAAAAATGGTGATTTTATTCCAGTTAAGTTATAATATAGTTCTACATAAGAACATAGGTTTCCTGCTTCACTGAGAAGACGACACTCATGCATAAGGAGCATAACTATGATTTTTAAAACTGCTAAAATTGAAGCCTTTCGTACGTGGGGACTGTTGCTTACCATGCTGGGCATGGGGCTCATGGTTCTGGGAACAGCCGGGATTGTATTCTGGGGCACCGCAGGTAAGGTGTTCGCAGGTATAGGACTTGTCATTGGGTTGATCGCGATGATGGGCAGTCTTGCCATCTATTTTTGGGCTGGAATGATGTCTGTCAGCGCAGTTCAAATTGAATGTCCTGAATGCAGCAAGCTCACTAAAATGCTGGGCAAAACAGACCGCTGTATGTTCTGTAAAACGATATTGACACACGACCCTGCGCAGGCGAATACCACTATTGAAGAACTGAACATGAACAAATCCGAACCCGTATCCAGATCATAGCCGATGCTAGAATACGAAAACAGGGACAGCTCTCATTATGAACTGTCCCTGTTTTTTTATCATTATAATGAATGAGTTCTTCAACGCTGATGAATTCCATTAAGAACTGCCCAAGCACCTTTATTGGCAAAGCTTCTGTTCCAGGTGGCGATTCCTGCCAGCTTCAGCTCACTCGCCAGATCAACTCTTGCCCGAAGTGAGGTTTTATCCTCAAGCCAGATCTGATTCCGCACTTCCCCCTCTGTGAATTCCACATAGTTCTGTCCTGTATCCGCTGAGAATGTCGGAGTCAGCTTATGCTGCTTAATCAGATCCTGAGCTGAGTCCATCCCAATGGCCTTGGAAGTAATCCCGCTGTCCTCTCCTGATTCCTGTATAGACCATACTCTTGTATAGGATGGAATACCCAGCAGCAGCTTGTCCGCTGGCACTTCATCTTCTACCATGATCTTGTTCATCGCCGCGGTCACCCATGGCAACGATGCAACAGATCCCGCCGTCGGGCTCGATGCCCAGTGTTCATCATAAGTCATGACCATCATGTAATCTGCAATTTCGCCTAATGCCCTGCGATCTAAAAATAAGGACCACATCTCACTGTTTGACTTCGGTGTAACGGCAATCGACAACACGAGGTCATTCTGCTTGGCGTAAGGACGGAGCTCTCTCATGAACTGAGTCACCAACGGCCCATCCTCTGTATACACATTCTCGAAATCTATATTAATCCCGTCGAGCTGATAGGCAGCAGCATATTCGATCATCTTCTGGATAATAGCCGTTCGTCGATCATAAGTAGAGAGTGCTTCTGCAGTCATATCCGGATCAAAGCTATTGCTGAGCAGTCCCCATACTTCCATCCCCAGCTCCTTGGCCTTATGAACGTATTCCAGATCACCTTTGCTCTCCACCAAGCCATTGCCATCAGTAATATCAAACCATGTCGGACTCACCACATTGACGCCCTTCATCGTCTGCAGGTTGGCCGGATCAGCTGCTCTATTGTATACGGCTTCCCATGCCAGATTAATTGTCTTCCCCTTCCAACGCTGTTCGGCTGCGGTGGGTACTGATTCAAGTGCCGGAACTGTCACCTTTTCTGTCGGCTTTATTTTGCCAGCAGTTGTATACCCCGCATAACCATCATCCATTTGAACATAATGCCAGTCTTCGTTCGAGGACCAAATCCTCACCCGATCCCCTGGATGCATCTGCGCGGTGATAGCGGAGCTGTTATCTGGCTCTTTATAGAGCGGAATTTCCTGCTCAGGATCTTTCCCTGCTGCTGAACCGTATTGAATCACTTCGCCTGCGTTCATTAGAAGCACAGCACCGGTCTCCATATCTTCGTGTACGGTAACGCCATACACTTCTTTTACTGCCTGCAACGGTACATAAGGTATTCCCTGTTCTTCAAAAGGTGCCGTATGAAGCTCATATTCCTTCGTATTCAGCTCTGCTTCCTCTTTACCGACATGCAGTCTCAATACTTTATCCGGTGAAGTTAATATAATCGCGCCATCCCCATCTTCATATCGCATTGCCGGATCGACAGCCTCCTGTAAAACAGGAAGCGGGAGCTGCAAGCTCTCGCCCGAGCCTACAGCTTCATAATCCATCAGCTCTCCATGTACAAAGATCGGTTTCGTAAAACCTCTCCAGTCTGCGTCTTCATATATATTTTGTGGATTAAATGTCGTGATCAATAAATAGATACCTACGCCAATAAATCCGATAGCTGCGATTCTTTTAGTAAAACTGGGCTTTCGCCTTCTCTTTTTGCGATAACCTTTTGCCAACTTGATGCTCCCCCATCCTATAGCAATTGCTTCTTAACTAATTCATAGCCGTTAGCCGCCGATCCCCAAAAATTTAAAAAGCGTGAGATACTCCCATTAAAGGAATTTCTCACGCTTATTGTATACACCTTTTACGATGGCCTGCAACTCTCGCATACACCGTACAATTCCAACCGTAAGCCGTTTACCTGAAAACCTGTATCCAGCCCGGCTCGTTCTTCCACATCAGCAAGCGAAGGATAATTGAAATCCCGAATGGTTCCGCAAGCTTCACAAATAATATGATAATGGTCTGTGACATTGGCATCAAACCTGCTCGCATTATCACCATACGCCAGCTCTCGTACCATACCGGCATTTGTAAACATCTTCAAATTATTATATACGGTCGCTACGCTCATGCTTGGAAACTGAGGCTCAAGAGCTCGATAAATCTCATCAGCTGTTGGATGTCCCATGGATTCCATCAGATAATTCAGTATCGCATGGCGCTGAGGCGTTATACGAACACCGGTCGTTTTTAATTGTTCTAATGCATGTTGGACACGTGTTGACATATGGCCCACCGCCTTACCTTTAATCATGCGCCTATAAAAAGAAAATAGATAGTCTCATAAAAACACAAAAATTACAGTAACCTTCATCACACAAATATATTGTAAAGTTTAATTCTAATTGTTGTCAACGCATGTAAGGCCAGCAATTCAGGGAATCTTTAATGAAATTCTAATAAAACAAGTGATCATTGCAGCATTTGATTCGTCCGATTCGTCTCCGTGTTCTCCCGGCTGGTCTCATCCTCCAATGTGGAGCGCTGGATTGTTATATCACTATTACCCTCTACTTGAACCTTATGCTCTCCTGTACCTGAGACGCCTGTAATCATCCTATTCTCAATCGTATAGGGAAGTTCGACGTTAAGATTACCGTAAGTGCTTGAGCCCGATACTTCGTAATCTCCTGTCTCAGGAATGGTTAACAAAATATCGCCGACAGCACTATAAATGTCCCAGTCTCCGCCGATCTGATTCGTATGGACTTGAACCGCTCCGTTCAGTGTCTCTAATCTTAACTTAGCTACCGGTTCATTTACGGTAATATTCCCGTTGCGTGTGCTGCCTGTAATATCCCCAACTATATCTGAGGCCTGTATTCGTCCGACAAGCGTTGTAAGATCTACACTGCCTGTCACTCCCTCTGCTCGAAGATCCCCGCGATTGGTATTCAGTACTGCACTTCCGATTACATCAGCTACCGATATATTCCCATTAAGGGTCTTAGCTTGAACATCTCCAATCGCATTATGAATATAGATCTTTCCATTCCCGCTCTCGACATCAATGCTGCTAATTGCCTCTGGCCGGTCAAGATATACAGAGCCATTAGAGGTTCTCACTTGAAGATCAAAGCGCCGGTCATCCGGGATCGTTATGGTCAGATTCATTCTAGGCTGGCGTTTAGATTCACTCCCATACCCTTGAGGGTCGGCGGCAATTTGGATCGTTTTCCCTTCTTGGGTATTAATCTCGGATGCATCTGCAATGGCCTGGGCTTCAACAGGCTCTACTTGATCCACCCATGCAATCGTCTTGACGACGACCGACTCTACATCGCCCCGGTTAATTCGAATGTCACCATTCACATTTTCAACGACAACGGCACCTGTTTCCATTTCAACTGGAATAGAAATCATTTCTTTTTCAATTTGGTTGTCAGCTGCCTCACTGTAATCCAGCGAAGCGGCACTTAAATTGAGACTCACTCGGTTCCACAGATGTGCGTAATGATCCTGCTGAGTCACAATAAAAATACAGCAGATCATAACACTTGCCGATAATATGCCTTTAAAATCGGGTCTGAATCTGTAGCGTGATTTCCTTTTTGCCTTGGGCCGTAATACTTGATTGAGCAGGAAGGCGATAATAAACTCAATCCCCCAAATGACCAGAATAAACGGCCAATAGTTAACTAGGCTGAAAACATACTCGGTCTGATAGACCTTGTCTATTATGAGCAGAATGCCAACGACAATGAGAAGGATCGATGCTGTATATCTCCCAATTCTTATTTTTAAGTAAGAGCCTGCACTCTTATTCATACGACGTTTCTTAAAAGTTAAGGACAATATCAGTTCTCGATTTAACAATAATAACCCTGCGATAACAAGGGCAGCGCCTACAGCATATAACCCATACTGGGCCAAATACAATTCAAGCCAGCGTGGTTTCTGTACAAACAGTACCATTAATCCACCGCCAAAGATCAGCAGCATACCAAAGGATAAGCCTCGCTCCCATCCCATAAAACCGATGCCTGGACGCAATATCGACGAGTCCTCACTTGGCTCCCCCGCTGTTTGTATACGGCGTTTCTTCATAAGCACCCAATCTGCTAATTGCAGAACATCATAAATATTGATGAAATAAATGACGGGTATGACGAGCGACAATAAAATAATTAACGGAACATTGATCTGAATCCCAATCGACGAGAAGTATAATAAGGCCGTTAAATCCAGCAGCAACAAGAAAATAAAAGTGAGGCCTTTAATGTACAAACCCAAATAAATATGACCCAAGCCAGGGAACAACGCAGACAATAAACCTGCAATAAACTTGTGCCAGTTACGCTGGAGCCGCCTTTTTGGACGCTTCGGGTTCGGATCGATATTCATCTGCATTTAAGGTGCTCACCTCCAATAGAACAATCGCATAATCTGCTTTTCTTTTGATACTACCCTATTCTTCTTCTATAGTAACTGGAAAGCTTATGTTGTTTGCAGCACAAACTTCCAAATTCCAAATATATTTTGTCTACAAAAAGACACCTTACTTCTCAAGTAACGAAAAGTAAAGTGTCAAAAATTTGTTTATTCCACTGATATGGACCTGAACTGATGACAGCTCTGCAGCTTGGTAACCAGATCCACGGTACTAAAATTGTTAGGAACAAGTACGTGCAGGGATACTTCCACATGAAGATTCAATTCAGATCGATAGCCGGGAGGACCCACTTCCAGATCACTCACCGTCATTTTCCGTATAATAATCTTCTCAGCCTCCATAAAGGCGGAAATCTTCTCAATCAGATTGGGAGATGAGTCTCCGCTTAGTGTTATTAAGTGCTGCTTGTTAGTTTTAAGGTATCGGCGTTCAACTTTATTAAATACCCACAGGTTCAGAAGTACCAGCAGCGTTGATATTACAGCGGCAAAATAGAAGCCTGCCCCTACAGCAAGACCTATGGCTGCGACTACCCATATCGAAGCTGCCGTCGTAAGCCCAGTGATGGATTTACCCGTAAACAGGATCGTTCCTGCTCCCAGAAAGCCCACGCCGGTAATAACGGCTGCCGCCAAACGTGCAGGGTCCATACGAACATTAACCTCATTTACAAAATCACCAAAGCCATAGACCGATAAGATCATAATTAATGATGAACCCAAACATACCAAAATATGAGTTCTGAAGCCTGCCGCATGGTTGGAGCGCTCGCGTTCAAGTCCGATAAGCCCTCCCATAAGCATGGCAAGGAGCAATCTAAGAAGTATGCTCCATTCACTGATATACCAAGGATCGTTCATTTGCATCTCTCCTTCCGTCAATCCTGTCTGAATTAAGAACGATCGTACATCCTATTCAAATGGAACGTCGTTAATTCCACATTCGGCGCAATCTCACAGCTCTGTACCGGCTCGAAGCCATACTTTTGATACAGCATTACAGCAGGTGTATTCTTCATGCCTGTCGACACAATAAATTTACGCACTTCTGAATACTGATCCAGCACATGCTGAATAAGCTGACCGGCAACACCTCTTCGAAAATGATTCGGATGAACCATCATTCTTGAGATCGTCAGGCTGTCTTCCCATTCCTGCTCCACCGAAATCGCCCCGATAAGCTCCATATCTTCATTTATATACCCATAAAACGTCTCTCCGCATTCCTGAAGACTGTCAATGGTATCAAGCAGTGGTGGAATGTCATGAAAGCCGATCAGCTCGGCCTCCAAGCGATACGCCATCTGCTGCAGTTTCCATACTTCCAGCATCAGGTCCCTGTCTTGCAAAGAAATATTTAGTATCATTTCCCTAACCAGCCCCCTAATTCAAAAAGAAGCCCGCCGCAATGGACGAGCTTCCGTGTTCAACGATCTTAAATCTATACTTAAAGGATACTACCGGTTCAAGACATCAGCAAGCAGCTTGTTTACCATACCCGGATTCGCCTTGCCTTTACTTTCCTTCATTACTTGACCCACAAGGAAGCCGATTGCTTTTTGCTTACCTGCTTTGTAGTCCTCAACCGATTGGGGGTTCGCAGCAACGACTTGCTCAACAATGCCAAGAATGGCTCCCTCATCACTGATCTGGACAAGACCTTTCTCCTCAACAATCTGCTGCGGCTTCTTGCCGCTCACAAGCATTTCCTTGAATACGGTCTTCGCGATCTTCGAGCTGATTGTGCCTTTCTCAATCAATCCAATCATTTCGCCAAGACCTTCACCCGTGATCGGAACCGCTGACAGCTCCTGATTCTCACTGTTCAGATAGCCAAGGAGATCTCCCATAATCCAGTTGGATACGGCTTTGGCGTCCGAAGTGTGCTTAAGACTCTCTTCGAACAGATCAGCTACCGCTTTGGAAGCTGTAATGACATCGGCATCATAGGAAGGCAGGCCGTACTCTGCCGTGTAACGCGCTTTACGCTCATCAGGAAGCTCTGGAATCGTAGCCTTTACCCGATCCTTCCATTCCTGATCAATATGAAGTGTGACAAGGTCTGGGTCTGGGAAGTAGCGATAATCATGAGCCTCTTCCTTGCTGCGCATGGACAGTGTCTTGCCCTGCGACTCATCCCAGCGGCGAGTTTCCTGAACGACCTCGTCTCCGTCATTCAACAGCTCAGCCTGGCGGTACTCCTCATATTCAAGACCGCGCTGTACACCACGGAAGGAGTTCATATTCTTCAGCTCAGCTTTGGTACCGAACTCTTTCTGTCCGTATGGACGCAAGCTGATATTGGCATCACAGCGCAGGGACCCTTCCTCCATCTTCACATCGGATACATCACAGTATTGCATGATGGAACGGATCTTCTCCAAATAAGCACGCGCTTCTTCCGGCGAAGAAATTTCTGGTTCTGATACAATCTCAACCAGTGGCGTACCTACTCTATTATAGTCCGCAAGTGTACCATAACCGCCATCCATATGAGTCAGCTTACCCGCATCCTCCTCCAGATGGAGACGTGTGATTCCGATACGCTTGGTTTCTCCGTTCACTTCAATATCTATCCAGCCATTCTCTCCAACAGGCTGATCATATTGAGAGATCTGATAGGCCTTAGGCGAATCAGGATAAAAATAGTTCTTGCGGTCAAATTTGCTTATATCTGCGATCGTACAGTTCAGAGCCATGGCTGCTTTCATCGCGTATTCGACCGCCTGACGGTTCAGCACCGGAAGAACCCCGGGATGTCCCAGGCAGATCGGACATGTATGTGTATTCGGCGGTGCACCAAACTCCGTGGAGCAGCCGCAGAAAATTTTAGATTTGGTATGCAGCTCTACATGGACTTCAAGCCCGATGACTGTCTCGTACTTGGATGTTGACATGATTCATTCTCCCTCTCTTTCCTTTAGGCCCTATAGCTGTGGCTGCTGTTTGTGATATTCCGTATGCTGCTCAAATGCATGGGCAACACGAAGAACGGTCGCTTCATCAAAAGCCTTGCCGATAATTTGCATTCCGACAGGCATTCCATCAGCAAAACCGCAAGGAATGCTAATCGCAGGCACACCTGCAAGGCTGACAGGAATCGTAAGGATATCGTTCAGATACATCGTCAGCGGATTGTCTACTTGAGAACCGAGCTTGAATGCTGTCGTAGGCGCTGTTGGTCCAATAATGACATCATAGTTCTTAAACACTTCGTCAAAATCATTCTTAATCAGCGTGCGGACTTTTTGAGCCTTCAAGTAATAGGCATCATAATAGCCTGAGCTGAGTGCGTATGTCCCGAGCATAATCCGGCGTTTCACTTCACTGCCGAAGCCCTCACTGCGGGATTTATGATACAGATCAAGCAAATTGTCAGGGTTGTCGGCACGAACGCCATAACGAACGCCATCAAATCTGGCAAGATTAGAAGATGCTTCAGAGGAAGCTAGCAAGTAATAGCTGGCTACAGCATACTCTGTATGCGGAAGAGATACCTCTTCCCAAGTTGCTCCAAGTCCTTCGAGGACTTTAAGCGCAGACATTACCGTCTCTTTCACGGAAGGATCTACGCCTTCGCCGATATATTCCTTAGGAACCCCGATCCGCAGACCTTTCACATCTCCGGTTAAGCTGCTCAGAAAATCAGGAACTTCGACATTGGCTGATGTCGAATCCATGGAATCATATCCGGATATCGCTTGAAGCACATAAGCAGAATCCTCGACATTCTTCGTAACCGGACCGATCTGATCGAGGGAAGAAGCAAATGCAACTAAGCCGAAACGGGAAACACGACCATAAGTCGGTTTCAAACCGACTACGCCGCAATAAGAGGCAGGCTGGCGAATCGAACCGCCCGTGTCGGAGCCGAGTGTGAAGTAGGCTTCTCCTGCTGCCACTGCCGCAGCTGAACCCCCGCTGGAGCCCCCGGGCACCCGATCCAGATCCCATGGATTACGCACCGGATAGAAGCTTGAGTTCTCGTTCGAGCCGCCCATCGCAAACTCGTCCATGTTCAGCTTGCCAAGTGTTACGATATCCGCTGCCTTCAGCTTCTTAACGACAGTCGCATCATAAACGGGAGTAAAGTTCGATAGGAACTGACTTGCACAGGTTGTACGAAGTCCCTCTGTCGAAATATTGTCCTTGATTCCTGCAGGCAGGCCAAATAGGAGTCCGCGGGCTTCGCCTGATACAAGCTTGTCATCCAGCCTTCTTGCAGCCTCCATTGCTCCTTCCTCATCAAGGGTGAGATACGCACGTACCTGCTCCTCAACTTGTCCTATTCTTGCATAAGATGCTGCAGTCAGCTCGGAAACCGAGATCTCTTTGGCATGCAGCTTATTATGTATCTCAGGTAGTGTAAGTTTAAGCAAACTCAAGATTATTAACCTCCCTAAAAAATAGCTTATTCAAGTACAGCCGGCACTCTGATCTGGCCATCTTCCTCATCAGGCGCGTTCAGCATTACTTTTTCAATCGGCAGGCTCTCCCGAACCTCATCTTCACGCATTACATTCGATACATGAAGCACGTGCGTAGTTGGTTCCACACCTTCTGTATCAAGCTCGTTCAGCTTCTCTGCATATTGTAAAATGGCATTCAGCTGCTCCGTCATCTGCGCTTCTTCTGCCTCGCTGAGATTAAGACGGGCCAGCTTGGCCACATGCTGCACATCCTGCTTCGTAATACTCATGCCTTCAAATCCTCCCTCTAAAAATACCTATACTAGTCATATTGTGTCCATTTTAACACGTCCATGCGGTGAATCAAATGAAAATACAAGTGTTACCCGATTATACCCAATACGCCTATCAATTCCAAGAATACAAAAAAGAGCCGGCAAATGCCGACCCTTATCATTCAAATCCACGCACGAAGATTGACTTGTTTTATAAAATCTGCTGTTGACATCGGTTCGCTTGCGGCCTCTTCCTCTTCCACGAGTTCCACTTTGTCGCCATTCATAAGCTGACGAAACAGTCTTTCGTTATGTGTCGCCAGAGCGTAATCAATCAGAGCTTCCCGCTCGACTCGCTCCGCCTCCTGCCTCAAGATCAAAGCTTCCGGCTCGACATCGCCGGTAGGTACGAAATAATTGCGGTTTACCTGAGGTACACGAATCACATAGTCAAAAGCGTTATCCGGGTTCCGGTCATATGCGATCACATAACCATACTCCCCTACAGGAAGATTCTGCTCAAAGGCGTCCGCGACGATGATAATTTTCTCCCCTAATTGTAGCATCGTCTACCTCCTGATTGTTATTGTCTGTCTAGTCTACTAAAAATAAAGAATGCTGTCTATGGAAAGAATGGGCTGAAAATGCACACAAAATAAAAAGAACGCAAACCGGGACTCGTCCGCAGTCTGCGTGCTTTGCAAAGTTAGTGGGTGTTTCAATAAAGATAATTGTAACCAATAATAAAAAATTTGTCTATATATTTTGAAGCATTTATCGACAGGATGTCCCAAATTAACGTCCAGGACGAACATAAGGATTATTTTGTTTCTCAAAACCAATCGTCGTCCTTGGGCCGTGGCCTGGATACACCTTAACATCATCTTCCAATGTATAAAGTGTATTCTGGATGGAGTGAATCAGGTCCCGCTCGCTTCCGCCTGGCAGATCGGTTCTTCCTACGCCGGCTCTGAACAGAACATCACCAGCAAACAGATCCTTACCGCATAAGAGACTCACGCTTCCTGGTGAATGCCCAGGTGTATGATACACGTGAAAGGTCTGTCCTACAAGCTCCAGCTTCATACCCGCTGCAAGATCATATTCCGCCGGACTCGCCGTAATCTCTCCGCCAAGCTCCGGCCAGCGCAGTGAACCGTTCCACTTTGCCGACGTAAGCCATTCGGCCTCAGCGGTATGCACATATACCGGACAGCCTTTCAGCTTGCGTATCTCCTCGACACCGCCAATATGATCAAAATGAGCATGGGTCAATATAATAGCCTCAATCTCCAAATCTTCGATTGCTCTGATCAGAGAAGCCGGATTCATCCCCGGGTCAATGATAAAAGCCTTGCCGCTGTCTTCTCCCTGCACCAAATAGGCATTGGTTTGCAGGGGACCTAGACTGAAAGTTCGTATGTTCAGCATTCTAAAAACCGGATATCAACTCATGCAGCTCCTTGACGATGACTGCTTGATATTCCGTTCCCTCCCCATAACGTCGTTTAATCTCCTGACGCGTCTCTGCCAGATTATTTTGATAATCCGCAGCCTCGCGGTCTGGATTATTCTCCTTGAAGGTAACCATTACCTCCTGGACATGCTCAGGACGTGGGCCCCAGGTTCCCAGAACAGCACCGCCCGAGTCTGTAAAAATAACGACTGGAATCGAACGTCCACCCATGGTCAGGAACTGATCCATGATCTCCAGATGGTGCTCCATAATGAGCATGTCTACCGGCATATCCGTCGTTTCCAATGCCCGGAGCACGACAGGAATATTTCGAACGACATCACCGCACCAATCTGCAGCGATAATGACTGCTCGCAGGTCATCACGGTATTTCAAGCTGTCAAAGAAGGATTTATCTTCTTCGTTCGTCCACTCGAAACGGTTATACCAATCTAGAAAAGCTTCTTTATTCTGTGTCATACCCTCTATAAATTCTTGGGGGGACAATCCTTTACCGAACTTGTGTGATAAATTAGGAGCCATGAAAAGCACTTCCTTTCCCGTATTAGCATGATTTGAATT
The DNA here is from genome assembly GCF_000732325.1 of Paenibacillus sp. TCA20. Taxonomy (GTDB): domain Bacteria; phylum Bacillota; class Bacilli; order Paenibacillales; family Paenibacillaceae; genus Paenibacillus; species Paenibacillus urinalis. Next base: position 131,937 of record NZ_BBIW01000014.1, on the reverse strand, counting down.
ATTGATTACATATAAACTAATTCGGCTCTTAACAAACAGCAGCTGCCAGGAATGATAGGAAAACAAGGTCAAGCTGTTATCCTGCATCACAACGTTGCCTCTTATTGCAGCTCCATCTTCAATAATAGCTGATTTTTCGGCTGGGAGAAAGTCTACCGGAATCCGCAGCTATGCCCTGTGCTTGAGAATGGTCAAAAGTGTATCCGCCCTTCCCTCATCCGCATATGGTACCTAAAGAGGAGGTCGATCAGCATGAAAGAGCATTCCCGCTACGGCAAGCAGACAGCCCCATTCTCCAAGGGACCGGCACCCAAGCTTCCGTCCGCAAGAAAAATAAGACGTGCCTGCAGCAAGGAGCTGTACCGGACTGTAAAACGGATGAAGCTGTATATTGCCCCGGATTTAGTATCGCAAGGAGAGGACCTGTATTACCGCAAGGTCATCGCAAACCTGCTCTGGGTTACAGAGCATCAGGATAATCGCAAAGCCCAGTGCGACTGGTGGGACACCGAGGTGCTTCCCGAGCTGTCCGAGCTGTGGAACGTGCCTGCTGCCAAGCTGTCCAGCGCCTTCCGAGACGCTTACGGCGGTTAGAACTTATGTAGAGCGGCCCAGACTATGCCAATTTCTTCTCTCCATCCGCTAGGCTCAACAAACAAGATACCCGCCCGGTACAAAATAGCGATGCAAGATGTTCGGCTAGTGACTACAAGCGCTCCACCGGCAGCTTCCAGGCTGCGATTAATACAAGCAGCATCCAAAATAAAGGATAGCTGAAGTCGAAATCGACTGCGCCATGAAGCATGACAATCAAGCACACGGGAATGGTCTCCCGACTATGACGTAACAGCAGGCGCAGGATGTAAGCGAATAGGAGCAGCATGAGCATAAGCCCCATGACACCGGTATCGAGGAATAGATCCAGATATCCGCTGTGCACTTCTGTGCCAATATACGGTGAGGATTGGACCGTATATACCGCATGCTTCCATGCGTCCCCGCCATGCCCAAGCCAAGGGGAGCGCACACCATATAGCACCGCATCACGCCACATCGCCTCCCTCGCAAACCAAGTTGCGCCGGAGGTGATTCTGCTGATGGCGGTATGGTACACCAGCCCCGCTGCACCCGTCAGTGCAGCAAGGGCCACGCACGCGGCAGCCACGCGGTGTCCGCGTGCCAGCAGGGCATGGAGCAGCAGCGCGAATACGAGCGCTGCGATCTCGCCCCCGGCCAGCAGCATGAGGCCGGGGAGTGGAGCCGGCGCGAGTGCAGCGCCGGCAAGGGCGTGATGTGCGAGCGCGGCGCATAAGAGCGGCGGCGCACTCGCACAGAGCAGCGGCAGGCGCCTGCCTTGCCGCTGAAGCAGGAGCAGTGCGAGTGCGCTCAGCAGCAGCGCGAGCCATGCTCCGCGCGACTCGCTGATGAGGAGCGCGGTCGCAGCTGGGAACAGGCCGAGGGCCGTTTCTGCCACCTTCCTCAGCTCGCCTGCCGGGGAGCTGGAGCATGCCGAAGCGGCTGAAGCCAGCCGCTCCAAGAAGAACATCCCGACCAGCACGCCGTACGCGTTAGGGTATTCGACCAAGCCCGCAAGTCTGGCACCATAGGCACTCAGCAGAGGATCATCCGTCCGCATTACTGCATTAGGAAGGACAAGCAGACCGCATACGGCCAGTAATCCGCTTAGCGTCATCAGCCAGCCCATCAGCTGAAAGCCTGCAGAGATCCACTTTTTTCCTCTTATAGAATGTCCAAGAATACAGCAGCCTGCGGCGAACACACTAATGACAAAAAATTGCATGAGGCTGTCTCTTGTTCCATTGAGGCTTACCGGATTTCCAAAGAGCAGGTGCCACGCATAGATCAATGCGATGAGCAGCGGTATCAAAACAAGGGGTGTATGATTGTACATTATTTTTGCTGAATTTGAAGACGTATTAATGGTGAACAGCCACAATCCAAGCAGCACAGCCGGGAACCAGACGCTGATCCCTTCCCATGTGAAAGAGAAGAACAACCCCTGATGCAGACAAGCATACACGAGCACTGCCGTAACGAGCAGTCCGATTGAATCTAAGGCATGAATGGCCAACCCTTTATCCGATTTGCTCGTTCGTATTGAATCTGTATGCTGCATTTAAGGAAGCTCCCTTTTCTACTAGAATTCATTCACTGGAATGTTCTCCTATTACTATTGCCTAACCCAAAAAAGCCCAACCCTTCCGGGCTGGACTTTTGAAACATATGGCAGGTAGGTTGTGAGATTACAATTGGAGAGGACAAGATCCCCTTACTTTGCTGCTCCCACCGGTAACCGATCTGCGCATGCTCTTTCCAAGTAAGGATTAACATGCAAGAAATCACGATATGCCGTATACTCATTCCACAACTGATCTGTATCTCCAGCATTTCCCTTTACAGCGCGAATCAGAATATTCTTGGGTGTATGCTCCATATCGATGAATTCCAGCAGCTGTGTACGGTAGCCCATAATATCAAGCAGCTTGGCACGAATGGCATCTGTAGCAAGGGCAGCAAACCGTTCCTTGAGAATCCCGTGTGATAATAAAGGATTCATGACATTTGCCTCCATCTGAGCAAACAGCTCATGCTGACAGCACGGAACTGATAATATTACGGATGCGCCCCAGCGCACCGCCTTCTCAAGAGCAGCATCTGTTGCTGTATCGCAGGCATGAAGTGTAACGACCATATCCACCTGTTCAAGCTCATTGTATTCTGCAATGTCCCCTACCAGAAATTTCAGCCCAGTATAGCCCAGATTCTTGCCGATTTGGCTGCAATGCTCGATCACATCTGCCTTCAAATCCAGACCTACGACCTGAAGCTTCCTGCGCTGCTGCACAGCCAAGTAATGGTATAGAGCAAAGGTAAGATACGATTTGCCACAGCCAAAATCGACAATCGTAATCGGTCGTCCCTGCGGCAAATTAGGCAGTACATCCTCCACCATTTCAAGGAAGCGATTGATCTGCTTGAACTTATCATATTTACGGGCATGCACCTTGCCTTCATCGCTCATAATACCGAGCTCAATCAGGAAGGGAATCGGCTTGCCGTCCTCTAGCACATAACGTTTCTTCCGATTATGAGACAAATCCGCCTCCTGCTTGGAGGGAGTTTTGGTCAAGATCGACACTTTGTACTTCTTGCTGATCAAGATCTGATAGTCGGCTTCAGGAGTACAAATCATGCCTTGCCGAAAAGTCTCCTCAAATAATTGCTTCATCCGCTCAGCAGCTTCATCCGGGATCAAATTATCGTGAGTTACTTTATTGTTCTGATGGTATGCAAATTGGTAATGGAGTTTGTTTTTAAGCAGAACCGGCTTAACCTGCACTTTAGTGAAGGTCTGTCCTTCTTTCTTGCGAAGCTGACTTAGTGTAGCCGTAATCAGTCCCTGCTCTTCAAAAATACCTTCAATTAATTTTCGTAATGAATCCAAAGGGTACATCTCACTTTCTATGGTTAACATTGTTCTTTGAGTAACAATAACATATCAGAACACATTGTCCAGCTCAGCTTGTCTTATAAAGCCAGCACCGGCAGGTCTATCCTACTTATCTGCCCTGCAATTCCCGAAGTCCTTCCTCCACTTCTGTGCGAGGCAGACCTCCCGCTTCAAGCTGTACATCCTCTTGCAGCAGCAGACGCTTGTAGAACTCAGCCGCCTCCTGTGCATATTGCTCCTGCCTGCTCAAGCGATACCAGCTGTTCTCCGCCTCGTCATATCGTCCCGCTTTCTCGTGATATAACGCCTTTAGTCTTTCCGTCTTCTCAGGCAGCTCATACCCTTTAATTTCCTCCAGCAATGCCGCAACGCGTTCAGGTGCACTTAAGATCTCTCTGTTTGCCCCATGAAGCAGGCTATATAAATATAAATGCAGAGCTTTCATCCAGCGGACAAGTGCTTGATCAGTCGACCCTTGATCCATGTACACTCGGCCTTCCTCTTCCATAATTCGTGCCACTTGCTGGACCTTGTCTACTTCCACACCGTCACCAAGCCGGAACAAATCGATGATATCTTCAACCGGAAGAGAGTTCAGCAGCTGAGAATTAAGCCGGAACTGGCGTTTAAGCCACTCATCCAGCTCCCATAAGGCATCAATATGCATTTTCTTCTGCTTCAGCTCAAACACTTTACCGATCATTTCCGTCATTTCCTCCACCATGCGGAGGAGATAATCTCTTCTAAACATCAGCGTCTCTTCTCCTTTGGCCGTCTGTCCGAAGCACGGAGCGGCTTATCCGTGAGTTCTGAGCGTTCCAGCACTCCATTTAAATTGTACCCGGAATATAAGGAAAAAGCCAAACATGAAAGACTTTGTTGTAAGAAGCTGATTGTAAAATATGAGGCTCTTTGATTCCACGAAACTGTGCAAGCAATATAAAAAGCAGGCCCGGATAATTACCCCAAGCCTGCTGTCTAACCATTTATATAGATACAGCACTTATTTTACATTATTATTCATAAAGCTGGTAAGCGCACGAAGGAATTCATCCGGCTGCTCAACCATACTCATATGACCAGCATCTGTGATAAGCGACTGCGTTACTCTCGGGCTGTCTGAAGTAAAGGTCCGATCCGGCGGCACAACGGCATCCTGTTCTCCCGCTATTAACAGCACGGGAACACTCGCTTCATCCAGCACATGCCGCAGGTCAGGACGTTCCTTCATGGCGATGGCCGTATTGGATGCTCCCTGAGGAGAAGTCCGATAACCAATCTCCCGGACTCGATCTATCTTGGATACCATCGTCGTCTGGTGCTCTGCTGCAAACAGATTAGGAACCAAAGCATCCACAAAGGGTTGAATCCCTTCCGTTTGAATAGTGGACACTGCTCTGAGACGCTTTTCTTTGGCCTCGTCACTGTCTGGATAAGCCGTTGAATGGATTAAGCCAAAGGCATTAAGCCGATCAGGATATCTGTCTGCAATAGATAGTGTGAGGTATCCTCCTAAGGAATGGCCGAAAACACTAGCTTGCTGAATACCCAAATGATTGAGCAGCTCCACGATATCATCTGCCATATCGCTAATACTGCAGCTGTTGTTAGGCGTCCCCGATTCCCCATGACCTCTGAGATCCGGTACGATACAGCGATATTGCTTCACTAATTGAGGCAATACCTCTTCAAAGTAGTCAGAGCTTCCGCAATAACCATGCAGCAATACCACCGGTTGTCCTTCTCCATGATCTCTATAAGCGATAACATGATTTCCTAATTGTACTTTTTCCATTACATTCGCCCTCTTTCTGTTAGCATGGATCATGAAATCCAGTATTACATACATTAAGCAATTCAGACTCTGCTGAACCAGTTTGCAATTGAAATCCCTCATGAGCAGCCAACGCAAGCTCACGCGCCATATTCATTACCCGATGTAGAGAAGTCATCTGAAGCAGCGTATACGGCTTGGGGCCATTCACGTTAACAATACCGGCAATGCTGTAATGACCGACAGCAGGCAGGTCTCCTTTTACCGATTCAGCAGGTACCAGTGAACGCTCCCGGCAGAGGTAATCACCAACGTCAACTGCAGAGCCCAGGCAAGCATCAATCGCAATGACTACATGGTCAGCGGGAATTGTGCGGATCATTTGCTTTAATGTTGCAGCATCACAGGGGTTCGGCAGCGTACCCATCACGTGCTGAAATCCGTACTCTACTAAATAGCTTCCGGTAAGCGGACCCAATGCATCACCTGTGGAACGATCTGTTCCGATACATACAAAGGTTAATTTATCTATAGAATGGTGCGCTGCAATCTGTTTGAAGAATGAAGCAAGAGCTCCTTTTCCACTTCTTTTGTGACCAGAGGCTGTTGTCCTGGATGTTGTCGATGTGAATTTGGACAAGGGTTCACGAACCTCCTCTTTATCTCTTTATCTTTCTATCCTGATGCTTACATGATACAATACGAACAAACTTTAATGAAGTCGAAAGGAATGGACGGAACATGGATTTAACCCAAAAAAATCAGCAGAACATCGAGTTTATGATTGATGCCATCAAGTCTAAACTAAGAATGGCGAGTGCCTCTGCGCTCCAGTCATCCGCGTTCACAGTAGCTCAGTACGACGATATCCTGGATATTTACGAAATCGTTAATTCCAAAAGCAATCTCAGTATTTCCGAAGTAGAGGCGCTCGTATCCGAACTCGGCCGTCTCCGCGCATAACGAACAGCCCCTTCCTGCCTAATGGCAGAATAGGGGCAGTTTTTTTATTGGTCTTTGAATGATGGTTCTAATCCAGATGAATTCTCATGTTGAAGAACAAACACAGGCTGTGCGGTACCCACAACGGTTCCGGCATCATTACGAATGTCCTGTGAGAATTGTTTCCTTAATGCGTTCAAGGTTGCCTGATTACGATAACCGATTTGCTCAAGTATCGATGCGGTGATCAGTCCCCACTCCTCTTCGGAGCCATCGAGAACCTTGAAGCTGATCCCCAGCCGCTCCTCCCGGAGAGCAAAACAAAACACGCCTTGAAATCCGCCCTTGGCAACGATATTCGAATCCTGAAGCAGAACCGTATCTACTCTGCCTGTTCCTCCCACCATTTCTGGTGCTGTATTCATCGCTGCAGTAATAAGCTGCGCAGCCTGCCGGGTAGATTCATCTGCAATCAAATCCGGACAAGCCAGTTTAAGAAAGGCTCTCGCCATTCCTGAAATAGGCAGCGCATAGACCGGAAATCCGCAGCCATCGGTTCCTGGAGACAGCTCCTCCTGTGATACCTCTGTAAGTTGTGAAATCACTTCTTTGATTTCCTGCTGCACAGGATGAAGCGGATCGGCATAAGTACTAGCGTCAGCCCCCTTCAGCTTCGTATAGGCAAGTACCCCCATATGTTTACCTGAGCAGTTATGAAGAATTCTTCGTTTATGCCCTTCCTTCTTGATATACTCCGTTCTGCTCTCTTCATGGAGCGGATAACTCGGAGCACAGACCAGCCCTGTCTCATCTACTCCGATCTTATTTTTCATCTGCATCAATACACGCTGGTGAAAATCCTCCGAGCGATGGGAGGAGACCATCAGGGCAATTTCCTCGGAAGTGAAGCCATATTTCTCTTGTATACCAGCCCTAATGCCCGGTATGGCTTGAAGTGGTTTGGCCGCAGAGCGGGTAAAGGTCTTAAAATGGGGGTCACCTGCGAAATAGACAACTTTTCCTTTTTCATTCACTATTGATATATGACCGCGGTGTGCGCTTTCCATTACACCACCCCGGAATTCGGTTAATAATAATGCATCTAACATGTTTTTCTCTCCTTCTCAAGGAACTTGCTAGCCGCTTGGTTTGTACCAAAACGAACACCATAGTACAGTATAGTACAAAGAAACCATTTTGACAGAGATAATGGATAGACTAGAAGAAAATTAGCTGAATACATACGATCTACCTCTATCCCACATAAATCTGCAAAATCCACAACCAATTCAATCAAAGTCAGGAGTTACACATCAATGACGAATAACAGCAAAAAAAATTCTACTGGACAACTATTGGACTAGCTGGCAGCCTGACCTTTGTTCTCATCATCGTACTCTTATTTATGCTAGTTGGAGTCGATCAGGTTCAAGCGATTGATGAAAATATCCAGTTTTACCTTTTTCCTCATGCTGACAGCTGGTACTATTCCTTACTGCCGATTATTAAAGGAATTACCGAGTTTGGTTCTTTTAATATCACTGCCATTGTTGCACTTGTATTTGTGAGCTATTATGGGATCTTTCGTAAACTTTATGTAAACGCATATATCGTAGCGGTCAGCTTCATTAGCATGTGGAGCATTAATTATGTGCTCAAAATTCTTCTTAGACGAGAACGACCTGAGCTTGAACAGCTGATGGCCGCCCACGGATACAGCTTTCCAAGCGGTCATTCTATGATTGCTGCCGGGTTCTATGGCGTTATCTTCGTCCTGCTCGTGCAGACAATCAAAAATAGAGGTGGGTCTGGATCTCTTCTTGCCCTCTTTGGCGCTTTATTTGTTCTATTGATCGGGTACAGCCGTATTTATCTCGGCGTTCATTATCCAACGGATGTTGTGACAGGTCTCTTGTGCGGAGCCATATGGACCTTCTGCATGCATCGCCTGCTTCAGGAAGCTTCTCCATAAAAGTCAGTGCATATCGCCTCCTCCTGCATCCTTTGTTTCAACCTCACTGCCGATAGTTTATATACGAAGTAAGCAAGGCACTATAGCAGCATAGGAGGCGATTGTTATGTGGGGGATCATCATTAGTATCGTGATGGCGATAATCATTGGACTCATTGGTGATGCTCTCGTTGGCCATAACATGCCGGGCGGAATTCTAGGTTCAATGATTGCGGGATTTGTCGGCGCATGGATTGGTTCGCTGCTGTTTGGTGACTTCGGTCCGATCATCGCTGATTTTGCCGTTGTCCCCGCCATAATCGGTACAGCCATATTTGTCTTTATCTTAGGACTTATTGGTAAACTGTTTAGAAGAGCAGCTTAACGGGTTATTAGTAAAAAAGAGTTAATCATTACAATTGAAGGAGTGATCAATCATGACTCATAATGCGACAGATTATACTAAAAACATGACGGACTACAGAAACGAAGAGACAGGCAGTAGTAATAACTTCGCTAAAGGCTTGTTCATCGGTGGACTTCTTGGCGCAGCAGCAGCCTTGTTGTTTGCACCTAAGCCAGGCCGTGACTTAAGAGGTGATCTATCCGATAAAATGGTTGTTGTCTCCGACAAAACCAAAGAAGTAGCAGGTGTGGTAGGAAGCAAAGCATCGGAAATTGCTAAAACCGTATCTGGTAAAACTAGTGAGTTGGCTAAAACTGTGGGCGATAATACGACTTCCGTCGTAGCAAGCATCAAGCAGGCGAAGGATGATGTGGCTAGCGAAGCTAAGAAAGCATCCGAGGAAGTTGCGGCAACGACAGCCAAAGCTGCCAATGAAGCAGAACATGAGCTGAACTCGACCACATCCTCCAATAACAATAGCAGTACATCCCAAGGTAGTTACTCAACCCCATCAGCTTCATCAACTACGACAACCAAACTGCCTTAAGCATTGAAGTTGCTTTCGTAATAGCCAGCTGCTTGCAGCTGGCTATTTTTATAGATCATTCGAGTAATATAATTTCTTACAGAAGTGGAGGCGTTTCTGATGAGTTCTGTCGAGCTGAAAACCAATCGGAATATCAACTCCGAGCGCAATACTAACAAAGAAGAGGTTAACGAACACCCATTTGAACTCCGGCATGAGGTGAAGAATTTGAACCAAAGGCTGGAGGGAATTATACAAGCAATGGAGAGCGCGGAATTCAAAGATATTCTTGAGAATTATACCAGCCCCAAAAAGCGGATACTGGCCAATCTGACTGCAGGTATTGCCAGAGGTCTAGGAATGTCCGTTGGTACGGTTCTTGTCCTAGCGATCCTCGGTTGGGTTCTCAGTCTGATTGTGGATATGAATCTTCCTGTCATCGGTCAATATATTGCCGAGCTGCAAGGGTATATCGATGCTTCTAAATAAGTTCTCCATTAAATGGAGAACGTAAGAAAGCCTGACTTTAGCTCACGCAGCTAATCTCAGGCTTTCTTATCATGTTATTTTGCATAAGCCCGTCAGCTCGGGTTCTTCGTGTTTGAAGGCTTCTCACCACGAGGCTTGATCTTTAGAATATCTCCTGTCCAGCCCTTCATAAACATCCAGATGTACATGCCTGCCATGCTTATCAATATCGCTGCAGTGACAACCGTAAATCCCCATGGTGTCTTAATCCAAGGCAGATTCTCGAAGTTCATTCCCCATATGGCCCCCACAGCTGTCGCCGGAGTAAAGACCGCTGTAACAATCGTCAGCGTCTTCATTATATCGTTGCCGCGAATGGAAGAAGCGGCGTTATCGATTGAGATTAAAGTATCAATCTCATCCTCATAATGACGGAACAAGCTGTCCATACGTTTCATCCGGTAAGTCAGCTGTTTATAGGTTGTTCGCTCCTCGATCGAGAGGAAATGAAAAGCCTCATTGGAGGCATGCAGCAGCTCTTGGAACGAGATAAATTGATTGCTCCAAAATAAAAGCTCAAAGCGGGCAGATAGTATTTTATCCATCAGCGTTCGAGCATTTCTCTTCTCCATACTCTCCTCCAGGCTGCGTAAATTGATTTCGAATTTGTCCAGACCTATATGAAAGTAATGCAGGAGCGCCCTAGCGACAATAAACATACCCGATACCGCATCTTCAGCCTCCTCAAACATCCGCTTTCGCTCGTCTGCAAGCAAGGCCTCTCGGGTATGCTTATCAATATTTACGGTAATGAGATGACTCGGATCTACATAAAAATAAAATTGATGGCTTTGCTGCTCGTCGTCCAGGTTCTTTTTAATAGAATAGAGCAATGACCCAAACAATACATTCTTCCCGCCAATAGTACGGACAGATATATAATTCGTCTGGATTTCAGGCAGCTTGGTGAGCCGTTCTGCAGTAGAAGGTATTTCTTCCTTCAGCCTATTCAGCTCTTCACAATCAAATTCGGATACCTCATAATCCTGCCAGACCCACTCCTCATACAGCCTTACTTCCTGTAAGTTCAGCTGATCCATCTCTATGCCTCCTTATTCCAATCTCTCTTATCCATAAACACAGGGTTAGATCCACAAAGAGGCATGCCCGCATTCCGTAAGAAATGCGGGCATGCCTCTTTAGAATTTATCCTATGATGATGAGGATTGCGTCATAATTTGTTTTAATTTTTCCGTTGCCCGTTTCTGAATCCGGGAGACACTCATTTGGGAGACGCCCAGCTTCTGAGCTATGGCCCGCTGGGATTGACCATCTTGGAATGCAAGCAGCAGCACCTTCTGCTCCTGCTCCTTCAATTGTCCCAGCGCCTGCTGAAGATCCATTCGTTTCTCTACCGCATCATAATCATTAGCCTCTGAGCTGATAAGTTCACCAAGCGTTGCCGTACTCTCGTCTTGAGACAACGGTGAATCAAGTGATACATAATGATAGGACTCACGTCCTGCCAATACCTCAACGGTCTCTTCCACCGTTAGATCCAGGTATTCCGCAATTTCTTGAACATCCGGTGATCGTTCAAGCTTAATCGTCAGATCATCAATCGCATGCTGCACCAGCGCACCTTTTTCTTTGATCCTGCGGGGAACTTGTATGTACCAAGACTTATCCCTCAGATAATTTTTCATATGACCAATCATGCTCTTCATCGCATAAGGCTCGAAAGGGATGCCCAGATTAATATCATACTGACTGAGCAGCCTCACGAGAGCCATTTGACCTGTCTGGTACAGGTCTTCGTATAAATCTGGTCTATTTCGAGAAATCTTGCCTGCGGCCATCTTGACCATAGGCTCGTATTTCTTAATCAGAACGGTAGCAATTTCATTATCTTTGGTCTGTTGATATTCCCAAATCAAACCCACTGCTTCGTCCATCGACTCTTGGGGAGTCAAACGATCGGTCATACCCTTTCCTCACTCTTAGTGAGGCGTTTGATCAAGACGACTTCTGTTCCTTTGCCCTCTTCTGTGACGACATTGACATCATCCATCAGAGCCTGCATCAGATAGAATCCCAGTCCACCGATTTGAACCTCATCTAGATCTTTGTCATGCAGTGCAGCGATGCCGTCTCTTTGTTCTACACGCTCAAAGCTCTCCCCTTCATCTTTGACCGTAATAGACAATTCCTCGTCATCAAATTCAAAAAACACATCCACAACGCCATTCTCTTCTCCATAGGCATAGAGCACTGAATTATTGCATGCTTCCGAAACCGCAACCTTCATGTCCTCAATGTCCTCATATGAGAAACCCATCTTTGACGCAATTCCATACAGATTCAATCTGACAATATCAACAAAGTCTGCCGTAGCTGGCAGCTTAAGTGTTACTCTCTGTGCTTCTGCTTTCATTCTTTCTTCGATCCTTTCCTATTGGGAATTCTCCTGAGGGACAAAGAATTTGGTGATGCCTGTCATGTCAAATAGCTTTTGTATATTTCCAGGAACCTCTTCCACCATGAATGAGGCATCTTTCGCATGTCTTGCTTTTAGAATAGACAACAAAATTCCAATCCCCGTACTATCAATGTATTTCAGATCTTTCAGATTCACAATCAGGTCTTGATCCGTATTTGCCACTAGGGGCTCCATCGTATTTCTAAAGTCCGGAGCAACGGAGAGGTCCAGCTCTCCGCTCAAATAAACTGTACAAGTGTTATTATTGACTTCTGTCTCTGCTTTAAACTTGTCATTTTTATTTGTATTCATTAGACATCTCTCTCCCAAAAATTATTTCTATATTGATTAACCACCTATTTATCTAGTGAAACAAATCTGCACTTGGAAAATATTTCAGAATTGAAATTGATTCAAGTAAAAAGAAGCTTATACTCCATTTCCTACCCTTTGGATTTGAGCCAGTTTCTGTTTTACACTACCCATTTTGACAGGCTTACTAATATAATCATCCATCCCTGCTGCCAGACAGCGCTGCTGAACTCCATCCATCACATTAGCCGTCATGGCAACAATCGTCGGATAATGGACTCCATTTAGCTCTTTACGAATGCGGCGAGTACTTTCCAATCCATCCATTACAGGCATCTGCAGATCCATAAATATCAGATCATACTTATACTTCAGCATCATATCTAATGCCTGCTGACCGTCTTCAGCAATATCTGAGGACAAGCCCAGCTTGCCCAGCATACTTACCATCAACTTTTGATTAATCGGATGATCATCAACGACCAGCACGTTTGCAGAAGATTCCTTCTCTGTATGACTACGTGCTTGCAGCTCGTTGCATTCTTCCTCTTTGCCGTGATGATCATAAGGAGCCATTTCCACGGTGAATACGAAGGATGCTCCCCGTTCCTCGGTTGTATCAATGTAAATATGACCATTCATCATCTCAACCAGGTTTTTGCATATAGCTAGACCTAATCCGGTTCCTCCGTATTTTCGAGTCATAGAGGAATCCAACTGAGAGAATGGCTGGAACAAATGGTGAACCTTCTCCTCCGGAATTCCAATACCCGTGTCCTTCACCGTGAACTCCAGCGTATAGACCCCATTCTCAACCTGTTTAAGCGAAGAGATGATATACACTCCACCCTGTTCTGTGAACTTCACTGCATTACTGATCAAATTAATCAGCACTTGGCGAAGTCTGGTCATATCTCCGTAGAGGACAGAAGGTATCTTCTCATCGACAAAGTAAACGAGCTCCAAATTTTTCTTAGCAGCATCAACCTGGAACAAGTTCAACACTTCCTGAATACAGCTGGACAAGTCAAATGGCTGCCGTTCCAGCTCCATTTTGCCAGACTCCATTTTGGTAAAGTCCAAAATATCGTTGATGATGCTTACCAAGGCATCCGCACTGCTTCTAATTATTTGGGTATACTCCTGCTGTTCTTCTGCAAGATCGGTCTCCATCAGGAGATCAATCATACCGATAACCCCATTCATCGGCGTTCGAATCTCATGACTCATAATAGCCAAAAACTCTGTCTTCGCATGTGCAGCAATCTCAGCAGCCTCTTTCGCTTCAACCAATTCCTTATTGATCCGCTCCAGCTCCATCGTCTTTTGCTGCAGCAGCATGGATTGGGTCTTGAGCTGCTTGTTCGACAGATACATCTCTACAAATCCTTCAATCTTGGACTTTAGAATCTGTGGAATGAACGGTTTGACCATATAATCGATCGCACCCGCTGAATATCCGGCGAATAGATGCTCTGCCTCTTTGCTGTTAGCAGATATAAAAATAATTGGAATATCTTTGGTTTTATCTCTGGCTTTAATCAATTTTGCGGTCTCTATTCCGTCAAGCCCAGGCATCTGGACGTCGAGAACAATAACGGCAAATTCATGCTTAAGAAGACTCCTCAATGCTTCTTCCCCCGAAGTCGCCTTTACGAGAACATAATGCTCACTCTCAAGCACCGCTTCAAGCGCAAGCAAATTCTCAGGGCGGTCATCTACAAGCAGAATATGAATCGGTTCTTGAGCCCCCATGACCATAACAACCTAACCCCCCGCGTTTATTTCACCTTGCGATATATTTTTTCAGCCCGGTCCATCGACTCGTAATCATCACTATAGCCTGAGAAATGAATGGATTCCTTCGCCCCTAATACCAAAATTCCAAAGTGGCTCAGGCTCTCATGAAACAGGCCATGAACATGATTGCGCAGCTCATCGTTAAAGTAGATCATGACATTTCTACAGAATATAACGTTGAATTCGTTAAAAGAACGATCCGTAGCCAAGTTATGCTCTGCAAAAATGATATTTCGTCTCAGAAAAGGATGGAACATGACCGAGTTGTAGCGTGCCGTGTAATATTCTGAAAAGACACCCGTACCGCCGGCCTCCAAATAATTTTTGGTGTACAGCTTCATTTTCTCAATGCCGTACACCCCTTCCTTCGCCTGCTGGAGAGAACGTTCATTCATATCTGTTGCATAAATACGGGATTTCTCATATAACCCCTCTTCATGCAGCAAAATAGCCATCGAATAGACTTCCTCTCCCGTCGAACAGCCGGCGTGCCATATCCGGATATAAGGATATGTCCTTAATACGGGAATTATTTTCTCGCGGAACGTCTTGAACAAACTGGGATCACGAAACATTTCAGTTACGGGGATAGACAAGCTTTGCACTAGACGTTTGAATGCTTCCCGGTTATGAAGTACCTGATGCTGCAGCTCCGATATCGATTTCAAACGCTCCGCATTCACATGATGAAGAATTCTCCGTGTCAGTGAAGGGAGTGCATAATTACGGAAGTCATACCCATAAAAACGGTGTATTCCTTCCATTAACAATTCAATTTCAATTTGCTCGCGTTCCTTAATCATCGGCTTGTCGTCCGCCGAATCCTCTGTGTGTGTTTGATCCCAGGATGTCATTACCTTCCCACTTCCTTACTAAAATTCGATCAAATTGGGTGTATTCTAACATACTTACCCACGAATACAGATTATGAATACAGCCAAACTCTCATTAGAGATAATAATTGATCGGTTTGAATCGGTTTTTTCACATAATCTGAAGCTCCTGCTTCTATACATTTGCTGCGATCATCCTTCATCGCTTTGGCGGTAAGGGCAATAATCGGCAGCTTATCAAATTCAGGCATTTCTCTAATTCTTCTCATTGCCTCGTAACCATCCATCTCCGGCATCATCATGTCCATCAACACCAGATCATATCCGTGATCACGTTCGAGAATTTCAATTGCTTCTCTGCCATTCTCGGCAAATGTGACTTCCATACGATACCCTTCAAGAACGCTAGATAGAGCAAATACATTCCGGATATCATCATCGACGAGCAATATTCGTTTACCTTCAAATAAAGTTTCCTTGTTGTACAGATTTTGTAGAATCTGTCTCTTATCTTCAGGAAGATTAGCTTCTACCCGGTGCAGGAACAAGGTTGTCTCATCCAGTAAACGTTCCGGTGATTTGACGTCCTTGATAATGATGGACTCCGCATACTTGCGCAGCTCCATTTCCTCCTTACTGTCGAGCTCCTTGCCTGTATATATGATAATTGGAAGATCATTCAGACTCGCATTATCCCTTACTTGATCAAGCAGCTCAAATCCCGTCATATCGGTGAGCATCAAGTCAAGAACCATACAGTCATACTTCACATTTCTTAATTCATCCAGCGCTTCCCTGCCTGTAGACACCGCAGTTATTGCAACATCATCATGATCTATAAGCTCTATAATGGCATTTCTCTGAACAGCATCATCTTCTACAATGAGAAGCCGCTTCAATGATTTATCAATATAGGATTCAATATGTGAAAAAGCATTATCCAGCGATTCTCGAGTAGACGGCTTCTTCAGATAAGCGATAGCCCCCATCATCAAGCCTTGCTTAATGTCATCAATAACCGAAATCACATGTACCGGGATATGACGAGTCGACAAGTTCGCCTTGAGTTCGTTAAGCACAGCCCATCCATCCATCACCGGAAGCTGAATATCAAGAATAATCGCATCAGGGACATATTGCTTCGCTGTATCCAGTCCTACATCTCCCTGCAGAGCAACTAACGCTTTAAATCCGCGGGCACGCGTCATGTCCATCAGTATATTCGCAAATTTGGGATCATCCTCAATGATCAGCATCACCCGATCGCCTTCTTTAATCGTATCCCGATCATCCTTGATGTTATTGATCACTGTCGCGGAGGATGCGATCTGCGCTTTGGCCTCACTCTGTACAGCACTCAGTACCGATCTTCCTTGCGGCAGGTAACGGCCTCTGGACTCTTGTGCAGCTGCGGCTTCGCCCTGTTCAACCGAAAGCTCCCGCTGCTCTCCCAGCTTAGCATCTGTAAGCAGAGGGAGATACAGAGTAAATGTGCTGCCCTTGCCCTCCGTAGACTCCAGCATAATCTCCCCGCCAAGCAGACGAGCCAGCTCACGGCTGATGGAGAGTCCAAGCCCGGTTCCTCCGTATTTGCGGCTGGTCGTTCCATCCACCTGCTGGAAGGCTTCAAAGATCAGATCTTTTTTGTCAGGAGCAATGCCAATGCCTGTATCATTCACTGAAATAGCCAGGAAAGGTACATCCATATCAATATAATGAGGCAGCTCTGAATCGTCCGCTTGTCTCATGCTGACCGTAATTGAGCCCTCTGAAGTAAATTTGAATGCATTGGATAAGAGGTTCCGCAGCACCTGCTTCACCCGATGCCCATCCGATATGAAGCTCTCTGGCAGCTCATCCTTGACTTCAAATGCCAGCTTCAAATCCTTGCTAAGTGCAACCGGCGCAAAATTCTGCTGAACGAAGTTGCGCAGATCCTGCAGGCTGACTTTTTCATGATTAATATCCATCTTTCCAGACTCGACTTTGGACAGGTCCAGAATTTCATCGATCATTTTCAAGAGGTCAGCACCGGACATATAGATGGTTTGTGCATATTCCTTCTGTTTATCCGACAGATTACCTTCTTTGTTCTCCGTAAGAAGCTGCGATAGAATAAGCAAGCTGTTCAGCGGAGTCCGAAGCTCATGAGACATGTTCGCCAAGAACTCGGATTTATATTTCGAAGTGATCGAGAGCTGCATGGCTTGCTGCTCCAGCTGCCGCTTCGTCTCCTCAATCTGTTCATTCTTCTCTTCCACCTGCTGTACCTGCTCTTCGAGAGCTCTCGTCTTCGCAAGTAATTCGGTGTTGAAATGCTCCAGCTCTTCCTGCTGGCGTTGAAGCAGTTCTTCAGAACGCTTGAGTTCCTCAGCCTGTTCGCCCAGGTTCTCATTCGAACGACGAAGCTCCTCCTGTTGGGTCTGCAATTCTTCAGATTGTACCTGAAGTTCCTCTGTAAGTGTCTGAGACTCACGAAGCAGCTCTTCAACACGCATACGTCTATTAATATTATTAATAATAATACCCATATTATTAATAAGCTGCTCAAACAACGCTTTTTGCAGACTCGAGAACGATTCGAAGGATGCGATTTCTACTACACCTAATACTTCATCTTCAAATAGTACGGGCTGGATCAGAATGTTGGCCGGTTTCGCAGAGCCAAGGCTAGATCCAATGGACAAATACCCATCAGGCGCTTCGGTAAGCTCAACCACTTTTTTATCCAGCGCACTCTGACCGATTAACCCTTCTCCAATCTTAAAGGTTCGGCTGCATTCTGTATTGCTGTCATCAAAAGCGTACGCTCCATAGCGTCTGAGCTCTTCAGGGTGCTTGTTCTCATCATGAAGATATACAGCCCCATATTTCGCCGTAAGAATAGGCGCAAATTCACTAATGAACAGCTGTGCCACTTCATGGGTTGAATTAATACCCCGCAGCATCTCCGTAATTCGGGCCATATTGGCATTCAACCAGCTCTGATCCTCTTGTGCTCTTAGGTAATCCTGTTCAATCTGCTGTTTCTCTTCTAAATCTTTGGCTATGTCTTTAAACACATGCGCAATCTGTCCAATTTCGTCCTTGGACTTGACCTGAATCCGTTTGATCGTCCGGAATCTTCCCTTGCCGAAGCTTTGGATCATCATCGAAACTGTATTCAGACCCTTCGTTATGCTTGGAATCACCCATAAGATAACCCCCAAGGCGACCAGCAATCCGGTTACCAGCAGCACAGTGAGCCACTGGACAGAGCGGTTCATCTCGTTATTCGCTTCCTGGATCTGATCATCAATTAGTAGATCCTGATAATTATTGAGTTCTGTCAGTACATCTAATACCCCTTGCTGGGCAGCCGTTCCCGTGTTTGTCCGAAGGTTGGTAGCCGCTGCATATTCGCCTGATTCCAGCAGGGCCAGAAGACGATCCGTGTAGCTCGTATATTCTCTTAAATTGACGACAACCTGGTCAACCAAGCGGCGTTCTTCAGCCTCAGTCGCTCGCTCGGTAACCTCTTCAAGCTGTGTCGCAGCATTTGACTTAAGATCCTCGATCCGTTGACTGAGCGTTTCTGCTGAATTTGTATTCGGATTCGTTATGGCTGTCGCAATCTGGGTGGCTATATTATTTACATCTGCACGCACTCCAGAAGTATATCGGGTCTTCATATAACGGTCATTGTACAGTTCATCAATTTCCGTTCGCATCGAGCTGGTGGTGTTATAACTGACAATGGTTAGTACAAGCAATATTGCCATTAATGCACTGAAGCCTATAAGCAGTCGAGTGCGTATCTTCATACTGTCATTCTCCTTTTAGTGTAATCCATACTAAGCAAATATCATCTTCATGTTCCTTCGGAATGCTGTCATCCAGAAAGATCCGGCGCATTTCCGTCTCATCCCAAGTATGATTTCTAGATAAATTCTGCGTTAGATAAGCGAATTGCTCCTCTGTCTCACCTTCGAATACTTCCAGAAGCCCGTCTGTAAACATCGCAATATGGCTGTCACCCTTGTAATATATCGTTTCTGTCTTCGCATCCATTTGCTCGAATAGTCCTACCGGATGTGTAACCACATCAAGTGTGTGTACGGTTCCGTCATCCTCGAACAGCAGGGCAGGCGGATGGCCTGCATTTACGTAATCAATACGCTTTTCATTCGTGTCCACCACAAGATAAATGGCTGTAAAATAATATTGCACCAGTTGTTCCTCGAGGTACAGCTGATTAAATCTACGATTCAGCTCTTGGACAACCCGGTCAGGCTGAACGTAGGTAGTAACCGCATCCTTTAATACCGATGCGATAAACATGCAAAATAAAGAAGAAGAAATGCCGTGCCCCATCATATCAAGCAGGATCACACCGTATCTTCCTTTGCCAAGCGGATACCAGGCGTATAAATCCCCAGCCAGTTCTGCAGAAGGCTGATACAAGGCATGAACATGAAAATGATCATCCTCTATAGCCGGACTTAACACCGCATTTTGTACCAGACCCGCAAGTTTGAGCTCATCTTGAATGCGCTTATCTCTTTCTTTTCTCCAATCCTTCTCCTGCTTCAATCGAAGGGCGAGACGAATACGAGCCATCAGCTCGACCTTATTAATAGGTTTGGTCACATAGTCCATTGCACCGACATCAAGCGCTTCTGCCAACTTCTTGGAATCTCCTACAGCGGTGACCATAATAATAGGAATATCTTTGAGGTGCGGGTACTTCTGCACAACACCGCAAGCCTCAATCCCATCCATCTCCGGCATCATCATATCCAGCAGAATAAGGTCTATATCAGAGGCCTCAGGCTCATTTGCATTCCCATCCACATCTGCACCCAGCTTAATGCCAAGCACATCAAACATATCAAAAGCGGAGCTTGCCGTAATAATATCTCGATAATTTTCTTTCTTTAAGATTTCACGAATAATAATGACATTGGTAGGATTATCATCAACAATTAATATTCTCATAGCTCTCTCCTTCTGTCAGAAGCCAAATGCGCTATTCGTACTGCAAATTCCACTAACAATGATTATACACTGATTTGTAACCTAGAGCAGTCCCAATAAAAGTCAAATGCCTTACACCCTTGGTTTGCATCCCTTTTATTATAAAATAACGCACACATCTAAGGTTGTCATTTAAAGCTTCTTCACCCATTTTTCATAGATTTCTCTATTGAACGCACAGAAGGAATGGGACTTTTAGTCCCATTCCTTGGCTCTATAAATATGTTATTTCCATATGTTTAAACTTAAAAATATCATTCACCCCGTCTAGCAATAACGAGTACTTTTCCTTTATCCAGTTCTTTCTCATAATAATCAGCTTCCGCTTCGGTATAACCCATCGTTACAATCTTTGCACGAAGCTCGTCCCCTCGTGAGCGGAACAGGTTGGCTAGAGAATCAAACATCCCTTCCTCCTTAATTCCGATCTCTTTGGCATTAGCTTTATCTGCAATACGATCCGTTCGATCTTGGTCATGCGCCAAGACGAATATTTGATCTGTAGTATATCCAGCTTCACGAAGCTCTTTTACCGCCTCAACCGCTTGAATTCCATTCTCAACCACTTTAGCATAGCTCTTTGCATTGGTAGTACTCATGGTATCCACGCTCCTTTGAGATTTTCACATATTGAACATTAACCCTTATACTCTGAAATGAAACAAGTATTTAAATAAACTTGAATAAATTCCTAAAATGATTTATGAAATTGATTCCCTTATTAATTCATTCAAAATGAATATTCGTCAAAAAATTCCACATACTGCAATTTGCCGTTATCCGGATTCATATACACTTTCACAGCATGATGATCTCTAACATATACCTCTCCATCTTGCGCTACAAAATCAGGCTCTCCTAGAGTGGCTCTGATACTGCTTGGAGTCATCTCCATATATTCATTATTCACCTTTAAATAGCTGGCTTTGTTATCTACTTGAACATAGTTTACAACGCCATTATTTATACCAACCAGCATATCCTCGTAAATATATTCCTTGCTGCCAAGCAGTCGATTATGCTCAATACTTACGGGCTGCCCGTATTGATCAACGAGATCTTCAGCTGTGTCATATAAAGAGATGTCATTCACTGTATCAAAAGTAATCTTCTGGTCTGATCTTAAGGTAGTCCGATCTGCTGCAGGCTGTACTGCAGCAGATGCTACGGACTCCCCTTGCATTGCCACGGGTTGAACGGAAAGAGGAGCTGTTAAAGCAAGCATCAATACGAGCATACGTAACATTAGCCTCACCCTTTCTTCTTCTCCATGTTTCTAGTTGGCTTCTTATTTGCGGAATCTGCTCCATGTGTCTGCTGCAATATCTACATAATTCATCCACTTGCGTGAAGAATGGTTGTCATGATGTGCTAAAGTCGGTGTTGTCATGCCAGGTGCAGGCAGTGATTTCGTGTAGCTGGAATCAGCTGCTCTGCTTACTGATGTATCCACCGATCCTTCTTTTTTCTTCTGGAATTTGTTCATGAGCGTTGAGGATACTTGCTTCGCAGCAGCAGTAACCTCTGTTAAAATCTCTCCCAGGTTTTTGACCGATGTCACAACAGGATCAATCTGCTTCATCTTATGCTCAACGTCGGCTGTAATATCGTTGGCATGTCTAACGGTCTGCTTCACTTCATAACCCAGTTCGTCGATTGTACCTCGAACCTCCTGAAGCGTCTTGGATACATTATCAAGGGAGACCTGAACTGTCTTTAATGTTTTGATGAGGAAAACGACAAGCACGGCAAATGCTATCGCTATAATGAGAACACTTACTTCTATCATATTGGATGACCTCGCTTTCGCAATTTGTTTTGTTGTTTTGTTATTTCATAGTTACCCTGCCTCCCCTTTGTCGAAACAAACAGCAGAGAGGTAAAATTCTATTTATCCGCGTATTATTTGTAGGGAATTTTGAGACAATATCTTCTAGTCCCCCTTTTTGTTTCGTCTTAATTCTTCGGGGTTAATGACAACTACGAACGAGGTGACGACAAGCACTAAGCGAAACGCACCTCTGACAAAAACGGAAAGGATGATTACCATGTTGAAATGGTCACTAATTTTTCTCATTGTAGCGGTTGTAGCCGGTATCTTCGGATTCTTCGGTATTGTTGAAGCAGCTGCATCCATTGCCAAAGTATTGTTCTTCGTATTCCTGGTATTGTTCGTTATTTCTCTCTTCACAGGAAGAAGCCGATCGCGATAAAGCATCCATGGAAGCTTAGATGTAAAATGACACAATGCTGCTAGAATAGCATCAGACGATCGACATAAAAAAACCTTACGGTGACAGAAGTGTAGGATGGTTGGTTAGCTCCAACCTTATTACAACACTTTGTCAGGTAAGGTTTTTTTGTGCTACTTTCCCAAGAAAATTAGTCCAAAACCATCAGTTTAGAAACCGGGCACATGTACCTTGGATAAATAAAGAAATAATTGTTATAATTTGTGTTTCATATCCTTATTTGCTTGGTTATTGATAAAGCATGTAAGAACTACATAACAACACTAGGAGGATATCCAAATGAAAAAAATGATCAGTATTACCGCAGCACTTTTTGTAACAGCTTCCATGGCGGCAGCAGCCAGCGCACAAGAAGTTACCCCAACTACAGAAACAGAGTCCCCGACTCCTATTTCTGTAAGCGTTGATGGAACTTCCACAACAGACGGATCCGTGTCCGACGTTGTTTATGGAGAACCGATTGTAGAGCCTGGAGATGGAATCGATATCCCGCTTAAGCCACTGGAGATTACAAAAATCACTTACTTCTATGATGCTCCTAACGGCAAAGCAACAGGTGCTCTCAGCCCTCAATTCGTATCTGTTACCGGAAACGAAGTTATGAACCAAACTACAGGCGAAACTTGGGTAGAAATTTATACTTGGAAAGGTATTGCATGGGTCAATACAGGAATGTAACACAGTAAAATATAGATGAAATGATAAAAGGTGTCCCTCTTGTACAATCGATAACGAGAGGAACACCTTTTTTGTGTTTTTATTCGTCGCTATTCAGCTAGATCCGCGTTTCTTCCGGCTCCACATGCACATGCACATGCATTATATTGTGATGTCTCCGCATGTTCTCTTCAATCGTATCACTGATGTGATGCCCTTCGACAATACTTAGATCCCTTGCCACCTCAACAACGACATCGACCATGACATGACTGCCGTACAGCCTTGCTTTGACATCCTTGATGCCCTGTACCCCAGGCGTTTTGGCGACCGTAGTTCGCAAATCATGCAGCTGATCCTCATCAAAACCGTCGGTTAGACTATGTGTCGATTCTCTAAAGATATCCCAGGCTGTCTTACAAATGAGAAGACCTACAATAAATGCAGCAACGGTATCCATCCAAGGCAAACCGAACTGGGCTCCAATTATACCAATAGCAGCCCCCACACTGACGAATGCATCAGAGAGATTATCTTTGGCTGCAGCCATTAACGCCTGACTTCTGATCTGGCGGGCTAATTTGCGATTATACAAATATACTCCAATCATAACTACGGCGGCCACTCCTGCAACGAGAGCTGACCAAATATCAGGGATCTCCTTCGTTCCTTCAAAAAGTGAAGTTCCCGCATCAATGAGCACCTGAATCCCGACCATCGCCATAATAAATGAAGCCACCAGTGCTGCCACCGTTTCCGCCCGGAAATGGCCGTACGCATGATCTGAATCAGGCGGCTTCCGTGAAATCCTCAGCCCGATAAGGACGGCTATCGAAGCAACAATGTCTGTCAGATTATTAAAGCCGTCTGCTTTTAGAGCACTTGAATTAAAAGCAAAACCGCAAATAAGCTTAAAGGCTGACAGAACGAGATAGGCAGCGATGCTGATCCATGCCCCGCGCTCCCCTTTTTTTATATCATCATAAGCATTCAACCGAAACGACACTCCTTTTTTGAAGCACACAAATATATTTCATAGGCACGTGCAAGCTTGAACAATCGTTTTACCATGTTACCAAATGGGTACCGTGTGGGTCTATAGAAACAATGTTGCCGGGTCACATTGCTGTAGACAAGATGAAACAGTGTTGCTTGGCGGCATCGCTATGAGTCTAAACAAACTTTTTTGTATGGGGGAAAAACCGGTTGATATTCTAGATTATACTCTAATCTATTCTTGCCCTTGTTTGGAGATTTAAAAACGGATAAAATTAGGTTGAAATGTTAAGTATGTTTACTCTACATTTCAACCGGGTAGTGAAATGTTACGTATGTTTACTCTACATTTCAACCGGGTAGTGAAATGTTACGTATGTTTACTCTACATTTCAACCGGGTAGTGAAATGTTACGTATGTATACTCTACATTTCAACCGGGTAGTGAAATGTTACGTATGTATACCCTACATTTCAACCGGGTAGTGAAATGTTAAGTATGTATACTCTACATTTCAACCGGGTAGTGATTACGAAAGAGGAGGTATGTATCTCATGAGCGAAAATAACGAGCCTCGTAAAATTAGTCTGGCTGATGCAGTCAAGCAAAAGCTCGCCCAGAAAAAAGAGCAAAACAACGGGAATCGCGGCGGCGGCTTCCAAAATAATGGAACGAAGAAATTAGTCAGCCAAAACAACAAAAAGCCGAATAATCAGCGTCGTCGTACTGGCGGGTCTTAATATTGGTTATCCTCCAATTCCTAAACTGTTGGCGGCAAAACCTAAAAAGTCCGTATTCCGGATGAATTGGTAACAATTCAATCCATGGAATACGGACTTTTTTTATGATGTTAAGCTTCTACTGGATACATTTTAGCACGCAGCTGCTTCACTTCATCATTCTCAAGGTATTCATCATAGCTCATTTGACGATCAATCACACCTGTTGGCGTAATTTCAATAATACGGTTCGCGATGGTTTGAATGAACTGATGGTCATGGGATGTGAACAGAATCGTTGCATCCGTATCAATCAGACCATTGTTCAGTGCCGTGATGGATTCGAGATCCAAGTGGTTCGTAGGCTCATCCAGAATAAGCACATTCGCACCGTTCAGCATCATCTTGGCAAGCATACAGCGGACTTTTTCTCCACCTGACAGCACGCTTGCTTTCTTGAGTGCTTCTTCTCCAGAGAACAGCATACGTCCAAGGAATCCACGCAGGAAAGTTTCTTCTTGATCCTTGGAATACTGGCGCAGCCATTCAACCAGGTTCATATCGACACCTTCAAAATATTTGGAGTTGTCTTTCGGGAAGTACGCCTGCGAGGTCGTAACACCCCAAGTATATTCCCCGGAATCAGCTTCTGTTTCACCCATCAGCACTTCAAACAGGGTTGATTTCGGCAATCCGTTAGGTCCAACAAAGGCAATCTTATCACCCTTGTTCACCACGATGCTGAGATCGTTAAGGACTTGCTCGCCCTCAACAGATTTGCTCAGACGATCAATCGTCAGAAGCTGTTTACCTGCTTCACGCTCAGGCTTAAAGTTGATGAACGGATATTTCCGATTCGATGGACGAATATCGTCCAACTGAATTTTTTCAAGCTGCTTCTTACGGGAAGTCGCCTGTTTGGACTTGGATGCATTGGCAGAGAAGCGCTGAATGAACGCTTGAAGTTCTTTCATCTTCTCTTCTTTTTTCTTATTCGCATCACGCTGCAGGGCAAGCGCCAGCTGACTGGATTCATACCAGAAATCATAGTTACCTACATACAGCTGAATTTTGCCAAAATCAATATCTGCAATATGCGTACATACTTTGTTCAGGAAGTGACGGTCATGGGATACCACGATAACTGTACCTTCATAATCCATCAAGAAGTTCTCCAGCCATTGGATGGATTCCAGATCCAGATAGTTGGTAGGCTCATCGAGTAGCAAATTGTTCGGGTTTCCGAACAAAGCTTGCGCCAAGAGAACACGTACCTTCTCATTGCCGCTCAGTTCGGCCATTTTTTGCTCGTGCATGTCACGAGGAATGCCAAGACCAATCAGAAGCGCTGCTGCATCCGGTTCCGCGTCCCAGCCGTTCAGCTCCGCGAATTCGCCTTCGAGCTCACCTGCACGCAGACCATCCTCTTCGGTAAAGTCAGATTTGGTATAGAGCGCGTCTTTTTCCTTCATAATTTCATACAAACGAGTGTGGCCCATAATAACTGTCTCAAGTACCGGATACTCATCGTATTCATAATGGTTCTGTTTCAGAACGGCCATCCGCTCACCTGGTGTCATGTGCACTTCACCTTGGTTTGCTTCAATTTCACCGGACAAAATTTTCAAAAAAGTTGATTTCCCTGCTCCATTAGCCCCGATAAGGCCGTAGCAGTTCCCTGGGGTAAACTTGATGTTCACATCTTCAAATAATGGGCGTTTACCGTAGCGGAGCGTTATGCCGCTTGTACTGATCATTCAACATACCATCCTTTATATATAAATTAAATTGTTCATAATTGGCCTGCATCAGCATTTTGCATCCGTTCATTCCAAGCCTTGATACAAAATCCTCGCACAACTGTCTATGATGGACAGGGTGAAAGCCTTTTTCTACCCGTATGGCAACATATTATAGCATAAATAACGCGGAAATTCCCAATAAACAAAGAAAGAGCCGTCAAAATGATGAACCCGTTGGTTTAATCCGTTACAATAATATTGTACACTTAGAATTTCATACAAAATAGGAATGAAATATTTGGCTACAATAAACAAAGAACATGAACGGAGGTCTACGAGATATTATGAAAATCACATCCATTGAACCTACACCGAGTCCAAATACGATGATGCTGCATCTCGACGAACAGCTTGAAGCAGGCATTCGCCGAACCTATACATTAGATAACGAGCGTTCTGCTCCTGCCTTTATCCGCCAAATGCTTCACATTCCAGGGGTCAAAAGCGTGTTCCATACTGCCGGCTTCGTCGCACTGGATCGCAAAGGTAATGCAGACTGGTCTGCCATTCTTGGGGAAGTTCAGGATAAGCTGGGTCAGGAAGGTGCGCAGCTGCAATGGGCTGAGGGTGAGGCAGCCGACGGGGAACACTTCGGGGAAGCTCAGGTATTCGTGCAATTTTTCCGTGGAGTCCCCATGCAAATCCGAGTCAAAGCAGGTGCACAGGAGGAACGTATCTCTCTATCTGACCGGTTTGTAAAGGCTGTAACGGAGGTTGCCTCCGCGACACTAATCAAGGAACGCAAGCTGACCGACTATGGTGTTCGTTACGGCGAATTGGCTGATATTGCCCGCGAGGTTGAGCAGGAGCTCGAAGCAGCCTTTCCTCCGGAACGACTTCAAAAAGTAATTGAGCAAGCCATCGCTCACGGCACCAAGCAAGAAGAGTTTGTTGAACAGCGCAGAGATTTAACGGACGAGGAGATTCGGACAGCACTGCAAAATGACGACTGGCGCGTTCGTTATGCGGCGCTTGATCAGATGGAGCCTACACCAGAGCGGATAGACCTGATTCATACGGCCCTGAAGGATGAGAAGATGCAAACACGCCGTCTGGCAGTTGTCTACTTGGGTGATCTGAAGACACCGGAGGCTCAGGAGCTATTATATGAAGCAATGCAGGATAAATCACCTGCTGTACGACGGACTGCGGGTGATACATTGTCCGATATCGGGGATCCGGCAGCCACGCCGGTCATGATGGCTGCGCTCAAGGACACCAGCAAGCTTGTTCGCTGGCGTGCAGCCCGTTTCTTATATGAAGTAGGTACAGAGGATGCCAGAGAAGTGCTTGAAATTGCAGCAGATGATCCCGAATTTGAAGTCAGCCTCCAGGCAAAAATGGCACTGGAACGGATTGAATCCGGAGAGCAGGCAGCTGGTACGGTATGGCAGCAGATGGCCGGACGCAAGCGGGATTAATCTTCATCAAATCCTCACACAATAAGGAAGATTGTACCATTGCCTTCTGGGCAGATCTTGCTTTATACTGAAGTCTGTTTTACAGCAAATTGAATATAAGATACACCTCATCATACACAGGTGAGGTAGAGGTCGCGGTTACGATTAGTAAACCGGAAGAGGCATAAGAGCTGCCGTTTGGATTCCGTGTTGAAAGGCGTACCCGCCGAAATCTGTTTGAGTACTGCTCTATGAAACGTACTCCAGGTTGGGGCTGCTAGATCCGAAAGGAGCAGAACTGTCATAGCGTAAGCTATGTTGAGCTATCTTAACGTTTAAAGTATGGTGCGGAAGTTAAAAATAGGGACCGCGGGTATACAAACCAGCGGTCTTTTTTTATTCTTTCCCGGCATACGAATCATTTCATAATACCCTGAGATTTATGGAATAGATGCATACGTAAGACCAAATAGAAGGAGTGTATTAAAAGAATGCAGCATCAAGAAACGACAGGCCCTGGCTTGAACAAAGGGCTTAAAACAAGACATATGACAATGATCGCTCTCGGCGGCTCGATCGGTACTGGATTGTTCCTCGCCAGCGGCGGCGCGATTGCGAACTCTGGCCCAGGCGGTGCACTCATCGCTTATGCTGCGGTTGGCATCATGGTTTACTTCCTAATGACCAGCCTTGGAGAGCTTGCTACCTTCATGCCAGACTCCGGTTCATTCAGCACTTATGCTACAAGATTCGTAGATCCGTCCCTTGGGTTTGCCCTTGGGTGGAATTTCTGGTACAACTGGGCGATTACGATTGCAGCTGAACTATCAGCAGCCACGATTATTTTGAAATATTGGTTCCCGGACAGCAACTCAGCACTGTGGAGTTTAGTATTCCTCCTCTTGCTCATCGGACTTAATGTCTTGTCCGTTAAAGGTTATGGGGAATCCGAATACTGGTTTGCACTTATCAAAATTGTACTTGTCATCGTATTCCTCATTGTCGGTGTCATGATGATCTTCGGGATCCTGGGCGGAGAAGCGACCGGCTTTGAGAACTTTACCGTAGGGGATGCCCCACTGCACGGCGGATTCTTTGCACTTCTCGGTGTATTCATGGCAGCCGGATTCTCTTTTCAGGGAACAGAGCTTGTCGGGGTCGCTGCCGGTGAGAGTGAAAATCCGCGTAAGAGCGTACCGCGTGCCATTCGGCAAATTTTCTGGCGGATTCTGATCTTCTATATCCTGACGATTCTGGTTATTGGTCTCATCATTCCTTATTCCGATCCAAACCTATTGAACTCGGATCTGGAAACGATCAGCGTCAGCCCGTTTACGCTCGTATTTGAGAAAGCAGGATTCGCCTTCGCGGCTTCCGTGATGAACGCGGTCATCCTAACTTCTGTACTATCTGCCGGTAACTCAGGGATGTTCGCTTCAAGCCGTGTGCTGTACGCACTGGCGAAGGACGGCAAAGCACCGCGTATTTTTGGAAAGCTGAATAAACGAGGAATTCCTGTGTACTCCCTGCTGCTCACTGCAGTCATCGGCATGCTCGCCTTCCTGGCTTCCATGTTTGGAGATGGTGTGGTATATACCTGGCTGCTTAACGCATCTGGCATGTGCGGATTTATTACTTGGCTCGGTATTTCCATCAGCCATTACCGTTTCAGAAAAGCCTATGTCGCTCAAGGGAGAGATTTAAAGGACTTGCCTTTCAGAGCAAAATGGTTCCCGTTTGGCCCACTCTTTGCCTTTGTACTCTGTATGATCGTTATTCTTGGTCAGGCGCTTACCCTTGATCTTAGCGATGTAACCTGGCTCGACTTCGTAGCCACATACTTTACGATTCCATTGTTCCTCGCGATTTGGCTCGGCTACAAGTGGAAGCATAAAACAAAGGTGATCCCGCTGAAGGATTGCGATTTTAGTACAGATCCATCCTAGTTACCTCTTGAATCTATCGAAGAAAGCCTAATCTTGCTGCAGCAGCAAGATTAGGCTTTTTTTTATTCGCTGTTCTAATGTCAGATCAGACTTTCCCGTTTGAAAAAGGGGGGATCGCCTTGCTCATCATCGCTTCCTACTGCTTCCAGTTTACCTTCACCTTTAGATCACCGGTCTCCTCAAAATCAGATACATAATAGGAGATGGACTTAATTCCGAGGCTGTACAGCTCCTTAAGTTCTCGAAACAATTCATTCTCTTCTCCATCATAACGGAATATAACAGAATGGGCGCCCTCGTCTATTTTGGATTGAACCCGTTCTCTCAGCTCTGCTGATGTTTGAATGATCTCGTCCTCATTGTACAGACCGTAATTCAGCGTTTCGTAGAGATGCTTATAAGCAGGATATTTATCGTCATTCTGAAGCATCAGTACATGAATGGCTTCGCGATAAGGCGTTACAGCGGTAGGATACTGCGCCTCCCACGTATGATCCTGCCCCATCTCTTCATCCGTCAGCAAATAGTAGTTATAACTGACTTTGCCCGGTTGATCCGGCGTTGGATCGTCCCAGGTCGTGTCCATGTGATACCAGACTCCGTCCAAGAGCAGCAGGTTCCAAGCGTGCAGCTGACCACCAGCCTGCCCTTCAATGATTCGATTCGTAATACCTGCTTCGGTAAGCATCCGATAAGTAAGAAGCGAGTAGCCTTGACACACCGTGCTTCCTGTCGCAAGTCCATCGTAAGCTGTATATTTTTGCATGGTTTCATCATAGGCCAGATTCAAAACGACATAGTTGTGAATTGCCTCCACCTTCTCATGATCGTTCATGCCTGGCTTAATGATGTCGGCCAGTATTTGGTCCACTCGAGAATTGACATAAGCCGTCTGCTCTAGAGATTCTCTATATTTAAACTCGATGTTTACTTCTGCTGAAGCGTTGGTGCCCTTGTAATGATAGGCGTAGCTCTTGAGTGTGTACTGAATGTAAGAATCACTTCGCATCGCCTTTTCTATGGCTTCCTGTAATGTAGCTTTTAACACTTTTACTTTACCTTTATAGGTAAATTGAAATTGATCTGTCCTGCTTACCATGGCACTCGTGAGTACTTCATGTAATTCTTCGGATGTGATTGCGTTTTCATTAGATGCGGCGTACAACGTATGCAAATGAACTGACCGGGGAATGGCTCCTATAAGCACGATACCTAGCAACATGACAATAAATAATCCAAATCTGCGTTTTCTCATTGATCATCCTGCCTCCCTTCCGGTAATCAACTCATGTCCGGCAGAAATATTGTAGCATAAACAAGCTTCTGCTCCATGTTCTAGTTTTGTCGATGAGACTCGAAAAAAGCTTCCCTTATCAGGGAAGCCTATTCTTATACATATTCACTTTGTCTCCATTTAGTTCCTTGCTGTATTAAAAAATTTAATAATAACGATACGCCCATTTATCACTCGTAAAATAATCCAGTTTATCCTGGAGCTCAGCAAGCCGGTTGATCACCTCAGCCGCCTCGGACACGGTCACGGGACGATCCGGAAGGAATCTGCCTTCAATAAGAGGAAGGATCCCCAGCCTGATTGCCAAGGAAGCAGCGCCTTTATTATCAATCTGTGCAGCATCTGCCACACTCGGCAAATCATTACCCTGCTGATAGAACTTAGCCAGCTTGTCGTATTGAAGCATGCTGATAATTAATTCAGACAACTGACCTCTTGTGATCGAATGGTTAGGGGCAAAGGCGATCTCTGGGTCTGCTTCAACCCATCCCTGCTCGATCAGTCGGTTGAGAATGAAATAGTATGGACTGTCCATATCAATATCAGCAAACAGCTTCGCTGAATTGCTTGAATAATAACTGCTCATCTGCACATGTGGATCTAGAGCCCGTGCCAAATACGTATACCAGTCGCCCTTCGTGATGTTTCGCTCCGGCTCAATCTTACCTTCAATATCAGGAACGAGCACCCCGTGGGTAATCATCCGCTGCATAACTTCTTCCGACTCATGTCCGGCAATATCAACTACCAGGGCGTTGGTATGATTTGCACCAGACGAATACATTTCACGAAGCTTGCCTGTTGTGCCGTCAATCACCTTTGAGGAGTACAGCTGAGCTGCTCCCTGGGATGGCATGTATACCAGCTTTA
Source organism: Paenibacillus sp. TCA20 (assembly GCF_000732325.1). Classification (GTDB taxonomy): domain Bacteria; phylum Bacillota; class Bacilli; order Paenibacillales; family Paenibacillaceae; genus Paenibacillus; species Paenibacillus urinalis. The sequence continues at coordinate 100,021 of NZ_BBIW01000014.1, read as the reverse complement.
CCGGAGGGATCTCTTCGCTTGTAATATAGTATGGATTAGATTCTTGGTAGCTAAGCACCATTTCAGTCGAGTCCAAATAGGCTGCTTGTGCCTCTTCTTGACTAATGCTGGCCTCCTTCACCTCTGGCAGCTGAACAATTTCCGCACTTAAGCTTGTATAAAATGTATTCACCTGACCGGACTTGGTCATCGATATATTCACGTTATCCCCTATGACCCGAAGACCATTCAAATATCGGCTATAAACAAAGTTATACCCATCTTCCATCGAGATCATCTGGCTTAATCGAAGCTCGGTCACTGCATTAGGAACGAGGGATAATACCAGTTCGGCAGCTTGGTCTTTGGCCGCTTGCTTTGAAATCTCTTTAATCGACGCGTCCCCGTTATCAGTGCTGCTATGATACCATTCAGAATAGTCGATCACTTGGCCTGTTTCTGCGTCAACTTGAGTGCTAATGTCGCTTACTTCATTACCCTTTTGATGCGAAAATCTTACATGCCACACTTTCTTCACAGCACCGCGCTGCGAACTTCGGTTAAGACTTACATCTATCGCCGTATACTCTTTCAATGAAGGAAATTTATTCTTAAGAAGGGCAACCACCTCATCGCGGGCTGGCGGCTTCGCTGCAGGCTCAAAGCTCACATCTTTCTTAGGCAGCGATTCATCTAATATAGATATATCCGATTCTCCAGAGGCATACACATCGACAGCCTTACCCGTTATCGCATCGACAACAACTTCCCCCGTGTTAGAAGGCACATATGCCAAATAGTACTCTTTGCTGCCATTGTTATAAGCATAATTTACGGGAACATAAGCCAGCTGAAGGTCAAGACTTTCTTCAAAGCGTTTCTTAGCTTCCTCCTTCGTCACCTTAGGAACCGGAGAAGGATAATTGCTATGTCCAGTCATTCGAGTGTAACTGGTAACCTCTCCGCTGTCGTTTACACTGATATAAACGATGTTGCCGACAGCAGGCAGGCCATTTACTTTCAATTGATAGGAGAATGGATATTCTGTTCGTCCAAATAGAGGATTCATTCCCTGATCCATATTTTCAAGAGATGAGTACTCTCCTTCCTTGAGATCAGGTATAGCTTCATGCAGGAATGCAGCACTGATCTCGGCTGCCTCCTCTTCTGATATGTGCTCTTCGGAATCTCCTCTCTGAATGAGATACTCAGGTAGATGTGCTGACAATACCTCACCCGTCTGGCTGGATACGGAAGCGCTGAAGCTCGAAGTAGAATTCCCTCTAGTTATGCTATAAGAGAGATCCCATACCTTCTCTTCTGCAGGAGGGTACGACCCATTCGATCCCAATTGAACCGAAGTAAGCGTTGCCTTGGATAGCTTGGGAAATAGTTTAAGGATGTTTTTATGAGCTGTTTCAGAAGAGATTTTTGCTCCCTTGGGAATGGTGCTGTCTGTTATACTCAATGCCGTCTCTTCGCCAACGGATACTTGGGCAGCCGATACTTCCTGAATGACTCCTTGTGTATGTACACCCAGCATCACAGCAGCAAGCGCTGCGGCCACTCTCTTCATTGAGGGTGATTTTTTATTTTTATTCTCATTTTGCTTCAATCCTCTAACGCTCCTTTCTTTTTTCCAATCTGTGCCATTATATCATAATACAAACTATGAAATTCCTGATTTACCCAAAATTAAAATTCAAACTTTTCGAGCTATAGAACGTTCCTTGCAAAAAATAAAAGCCAGCTAAAAAGAAAAAAGGCTGAACAGCAGCCCTTCTTCCTTATACATGGCTTTATAGGTACGATCTCATCATCTTCACTGTAACATACAACTTATCTCACTCTATCACATCTTTTTCTAACGCAAAACCCCATTCTGCAATTTTTCTTTCAAATACTGCTGATTATAGAGCATGCTTGGATGCGTGGGATGATACCTGAGAGCCAGCTCATTATGGTAATTGGCCTGCCCATGGTTACCAAGACGGTCATAGCAGACACAGAGCTGCAGATGCGGAATCCATGTCCATGATGGCTCATCAATGTTCGCTAACGGATCTTGCGGCCGCTTCAGCGCTACAGCTGTCTCAAACCAATGAATGGCTGTATCCCACTCCGTACGCTCCGCAAACCAGGTGCCTATCCTGCAGCATACTTCTGCGCGCGGGATCGCATAGGTAAATGATCTGAACAAGGCTGCAAGCTCCTGCTCCTTCATCCCAAGCCTTCCCATACATTCGGCCAGTTTCAAGCACGCGGACAAATTATCTTCAATCCAGCCGTGACCCGAATCGAGGAACCTCGTATACCATTGAACGGCTTCCTCATTTAAACCATGATCTCGAAGCTCATTCGCATAATAATACTGATCCCTTGCAGTAAATATCTCTCCCCGTTCTTCTAGTCTTTTGTATATCCGTAAATTACGGTCTGTATATTCTTTGTCTTTCTTGTGTGTTACTGCAATGTTCGTATGAATAATGTTGCCCGAGACAGCCAAATATTCGTGCACAGCACCATGCCACTCAAAGCCCTTATCCCTTCGAACCAGCCGATTTCTTCTCAGCTTATGGCTTACATTGCCCGATCCATCAAAGGCCAGATGATATTCCATCGACAGCCCGTCAATGGACGAATCAAGCCGTTCCCTCCAATCCAGCAGCTGCTGCCGGTCCTTCTCCTCAAACACATCATCCGCATCAAGCCATAAAATATATTCTCCTTCAGCCTGGCTGAAGGCAAAGTTTCGGGCATCGGCAAAATGATCCTTCCACTCATAATCTACAATTCGGCAATCATATTCCTTCGCAATTTCACGAGTACGATCTGTTGAACCCGTATCCACAATGACGATTTCATCCGCAATCTCCCGCACTGAATCGAGACACCGTGCCAGCGATTTTTCCTCGTTCTTCACAATCATGCACAGACTAATGAGGATGTGCTTGCTTGCCTCTGTTCCCTCTATCGTATGCTTAAAAGCTGATTGAAGAAAGGCTGTGACTCCGTCCAAATCCGAATCCCGATAAATATGATAAGCAGGGTAATGTGTATCCACGTACAGCCGGATCCCCAGCGCCTGGGCTCTCACACAGAAGTGACGATCCTCGCCCCAAAGGGTAAGGTTATCGATCCGGGCAAAACGAACCCCCTTCTCAAGCGCAGATCTGCGAATCAAAGTACAGGCCCCAAGCCCTCCTACCTCGTATCTTCCTTTCTTGCGCAGCTTCCTCATAAATTCCGCACTTCGTCTCTGCTTCTCTTCTTCCGTAAGCTGCTCATTCCGTCTCTCTTCATATAATGTATATTCGTCTCTCAGCCATACCTGCGGCATCTCGATCGTTCCCGGCTGCCAGCGGGTCCAGAAGAGGTTTGCCACGATTTCCTCCTCCCCGTTCAAGAGCTGTGTCAACGTGGACGGATGAAGCACCAGATCGGAATCCAGCAAAAACAGAGCATCATAGCCTTCTTCTATTGCATAGGATAGGATCCAATCCTTCAAGGCTGCTACCCGCCATATATATTCTTCAGGCCAATAATGGCCGTATTCATTTCGGGTGTAAACCGGATTAGAGTTCGGGTCTTCTGTCGGTGATGGATCTGCTATAGACATCTTCAGAGCTTCTTCTGTATCTGCTGGATTTTCTGGATTTTCTGCATTTTCTGCGTTTGCTGCATTTTCTGCTCCAGATCTGGTTCCCGCTCGGCTCCGTTTGATCCATGTTTTTTTTGGCTTTTCGATTACCGCAGCCTTTACTACTCTTCCTCCATGCTTTCGTACAAAAGCTCTCAGCTGCTTAGACGAGGCCTGAGCCTCATTATCATCAACAAATACATAGCTTACCTCGATCTCTTCCTCCCGGATGGAGAGTGAAGACAACGATTGTAGAAAGGCCTTTAACACATCTGGTGATTGACGCACTGGACTTGCGATCAGGATACGCTGCAGAGCTGTCATAGTGCCCTCGTCCTCCTTTTAATGGGATCTCCATGGTATTAAGGAAGGGGCCGTATCCAGAATAGATTCATACTGCTCCTTCCATCCATATTTCGCCTCTGGGTCCAGCTGTCTGTACCGGACATATTTATGCAATCGGTCTTCCCGTCTGGCCCAGCCAAAATGCTGAATACGAGCTTGGTGGCATATGTAGGGGAACTCGAAGATGTTCAGCGGGAATCTTCCACAGTGCTGGGGAGTTTCTTTCCATTTATACGTCTGATGGGAGTTAAATTTGACCAGGAAAGGCCGATAGATCTGGTGGGCACGCCAATACAGGTCTTCTCGGTAATGCGTTTCGCTCCACATATCAAATAATCGAAAATAAACTGCTTCATGAGGTCCTGTCGTCAATGCGTGCAAATCCTCGTCCCATTCATCCTCAAATATTTCATCAGCGTCCAGATTAAGAATCCAATCGGCTCCTGCCTGGGCTGCTGCTTCCCACTGCTGCTTGCGAAGGGACACTTCATCGGAGAAATGAGACTGCTTATTACGGATGAGAACATGCTCTACCCCCTGAAGCAGCTCTTCACATAATTCGGGTGTTCCATCCGTGCTTCCATCATCAATGATGATCGCTTGATCGATCCAGGGACGGTGCTTGATCAAAGCGCGTTCCAGGTACCTGCCTACCTCATTTTTCACGATCATGGACAACGTAATTTTGCCACTCACTGATTCTGCCATGTTTTCCTCCTACCCAGCCGAACTGCCTATATTTGTCCTAAGACAGTCAGCAGCCTCCATCTCCAATTTATTCGTGAATTTCTGCCGATATAACTAGGATCCGAAGGATACGCGAAGGAGGTCCTTCGAGCTTCAAGATGAGCCTGAGCTTTCGTCGAACAATACAATTCCGTTTTACCATACAAAAAAACCACCCGTCTTATAAAAAGACAGATGGCTTGTTCTCAGCATATTCAAAAATTTACGATCTATACTCCGCAAGCTTCTCATTCAACTCACGAGTTTGGCCATATACTTCCTGGTACAGTGCAAACAGTTTGTCATAGGATGCCGCTGTTTCCGGATTCGGATCATAGGTTTTGGCCGGACGAATAAATGCGGCGGCAACCTCCTGCAGCGAATCAAACCAACCGCAGCCATATGCTGCGAGAATTGCAGCACCCATGGCAGGCCCCTGTTCACTTTCGAGCTTGATAATCTTCGCATTGAAGATGTCCGCCTGCATTTGCAGCCAGGTCTCATTCTTGGCGCCGCCTCCAATGGAGATGACCTCACTGATCGTCTTGCCGGCACCGCGGATAATATCAATCGACTCACGAAGAGAGAAGGTAATTCCCTCAAGGACCGAACGTCCAAAATGCTGAAGCGTATGGCTTGCATCCATACCGATAAAGCTGCCGCGGATATTTGCATCAGGATGCGGAGTACGCTCACCCACAATGTATGGCGTAAACAACAATCCGCCGCTTCCCGCTGGAACTTGGTCAATGCCTTGCAGCAGCAGATCAAATGACAGGTCTTTGGCAAAGGTATCCTTAAACCAAGTCAGGCTATAACCCGCTGCCAAGGTAACGCCCATAATATAGTAGGCATCCTTCTCGGAGTGATTAAAGAAGTGGACCTTCCCTTCAAAATCGAGGTTCTTGCGTTCTTCATAGGATAGAACGACTCCGGATGTTCCAATACTGCTCATCGTTTTCCCTTCACTCAGAATCCCTGCACCAATGGCACCGCAAGCATTGTCAGCTCCGCCGGCAAATACTTTGGTTTGAGGGGTAAGTCCAGCGTCCTCCGCAACTTCTGGCAGCAAGGTGCCCACCAGATCAAAGGACTCCACTAATTTCGGGCATAGGGAGAGCGGTAAGGAGAATGCATTCGTGATCTGTTCGCTCCAGGACTTCGCAGCAGGATCCAAGAGCAGCGTTCCGGCTGCATCCGAATAATCCATCGCATAATCGCCGGTCAACCGGTAGCGTACATAATCCTTAGGCAGCAGGAACAGCGCTGCTTGATCCAGTATTTCAGGCTCATTCTCCTGCACCCACAAAATTTTCGGCAGTGTAAAGCCTTCGAGCGCACGATTGCGTGCAATGGACAGCAAATCCTGACCCAGTGTATTTTCAATCTTACGGCACTGAGCAGTCGTACGTGTATCATTCCACAGAATAGCCGGGCGAAGGACGCTTCCTTCTGCATCCACAAGCACGAGCCCGTGCATTTGCCCCGAGAAGCTGAGACCTTCCACTTCAGCCGGATTAATACCGGATATCTCCATCAATTTACGTAAGGATACTATCGTTTGCTGTACCCAATCCTCGGGATTCTGCTCACTATAACCAGCCTTGGGCTGATACAGCGGATAAGCCTCCGATGCTTCATATAATACATGCCCGCTGCGATCGACCAGAACCGTCTTTACCGCGCTGGTTCCCAAATCTACACCAATGACATAACTCATCTTATTCTCCTCCTCTTCTTGTAAAAAAAAGAATCGTCCCCATGCCTTTCGCTTACGCCAAAGGCCGGGGACGATCCGAAAGGCTTCTCATAAAACGTCCTATTGGCTCTTAAATCATGCTTGTATTGCTTAAACCGGCGGGACGATTAGTCAGCCAAGATGTATTGGTTAAGAGTTGCTTTGAGCAGCTCTTGACGGCCGGATTCATTCTTGCGAGGTGTTTCATTGTTCAGTGCATACTCAGCCAGGGAAGCAAGTGTTGCTTTGCCTTCAACAACCTCAGCACCGACGCCTTCTTTGAAGCTGGAGTAGCGTTTCTCGATGAAATCATCGAATACGCGATCTTCGATCAGTTTAGCTGCAACCTTAAGACCTTTCGCATAAGTATCCATACCTGCGATGTGAGCGAGGAACAGATCTTCTGCTTCGAAGGAAGCACGACGAACTTTGGCATCAAAGTTTACGCCGCCTTTGCCAAGGCCGCCGTTCTTCAGAACTTCGTACATTGTCAGTGTTGCATCATAGATATCTACAGGGAATTCATCTGTATCCCATCCGATCAGCAGATCGCCTTGGTTCGCATCGAGGGATCCGAGCATGCCGTTGATGCGGGCAACGCGGATTTCGTGGTCAAATGTATGACCAGCAAGTGTTGCATGGTTCGCTTCAAGATTCAGCTTGAAGTGCTTGTCCAAGCCGTACTTCTGCAAGAACGCGATGGATGTAGCTGCATCAAAGTCATATTGATGTTTTGTCGGCTCTTTTGGTTTAGGCTCGATCAGGAATTGAGCGTCAAAGCCGATTTCTTTGGCATAATCAACAGCCATATGGAACATGCGGGCGATGTTGTCCTGCTCCAGCTGCATGTCCGTGTTCAAGAGAGTGTCATAACCTTCACGACCGCCCCAGAATACATAGTTATCAGCGCCAAGGCGTTTACCTACTTCAAGACCCTTCTTGATTTGAGCTGCTGCATGAGCATATACGTCTGCGTTGCAAGTCGAAGCAGCACCGTGCATGAAGCGAGGGTTGGTAAACATGTTTGCTGTGTTCCAGAGCAGCTTCTTGCCTGTCGCTTTCATTTGCTCTTCAATCAGGTCAACAATCGTATCGATGTTGCTGTAGAACTCACGAAGTGAGCTTCCTTCTGGAGCAATATCCACGTCATGGAAGCAGAAGTATGGAAGGTTCATTTTCTCCATGAATTCAAAAGCAGCCTCTACGCGGACTTTAGCCAGATCCATACCGGAATATTTATCATAAGAGCGAACTGCCGTATCTGTACCGAACGGGTCAGAACCGCCAGCTGTAAGTGTGTGCCAGTAAGCCATACCGAAACGGAAATGCTCTTCCATTGATTTGCCGGCTACGACTTCTTCAGGATTATAGAATTTAAATGCAAAAGGATTCTTGGAATCTTTACCTTCATAAGCAATTTTATTAACGGATTCAAAATAGGCCATGTTACAAAGCCCTCCTCAAAATTAGTTTAAAACTGTTTCGCGAAATCGTTTACACCGTTATACTATCACACTCGAAATACTTTGTCTATTGGTTAAACAAAGTTTGTTTTTTGAAATGATTTTCGTTACAATAGTCTTTATATCATCACAAGGGATGTGCTTTATCCATGGCGATTACCGGAGATCAGGCTCTGGTCAAGAAAATAAATAAGTCCATTATTCTGAGCACGATCCGGGAGCACGCCCCGCTCTCAAGAGCAAGAGTATCGGAGCTCACCGGACTGAATAAGGCAACTGTTTCCAATCTGGTTACGGAGTTAATTGAGAATCATCTCGTCACCGAGCTCGGTCCAGGCCAATCCAGCGGCGGACGCAAACCGCTCATGCTGCTGTTTAATAATACGGCAGGTTATGCGGTCGGCATTGAGCTGACTGTTGCGAAGCTTCGCGGTGTACTAACCGATCTTGCGGGAAATATCGTGCATGAAACCTCTCTTCCTCTTACCGATCACGATATTCCATCCGTCACTGCCAGGATCATCACAATGACCAAACAACTGCAGACCGAGGCTCCCTTATCGCCGCATGGGGTCATAGGCATAGGGGTTGGCGTGCCAGGAATGGTAGACGAGGAGGGTACGATCCTCTTCGCACCGAACCTTGGCTGGAACACGGTGCCGCTGGCGAGCATGCTGGAGGAAGAGCTCGGGCTTCCTGTAACGATAGACAATGAAGCGAATGCCGGTGCTTCCGGCGAGCTTCACTTTGGAGCAGGTAAGGGAATGCGTCATCTCATCTATATTAGTGCAGGCTCAGGGATTGGCTCGGGGATCATGATTGACGGCGGGCTGTATAAAGGAGCTTGGGGATATGCAGGTGAGACAGGACATATGTCCATTGATGCAGAAGGAAAACAATGCACCTGCGGTAATCGAGGCTGCTGGGAGCTCTATGCCTCAGAGAAGGCGTATAGCGACCCAAATCTTCAGATTCCAGCAGGGACAACAGCCGAGCTGGTAGCTTATGCCGAACAGGGGGATTCTGCTGTGCTTGAGCTGTATCGAAGCATCGGGCATCGACTGGGCATCGGCATTACGAATATCGTCAACAGCTTTAACCCGGAACGAATTATTGTGGGAGGACCGCTGTCCGAGGCTAGAGAATATATGGAAGACTCGCTTCAGCAAGTCGTCGCAGAGAGGACACTGCCGTATCACATGCGCAGTCTGCAGATCAGCTTCGCACAGCTCGGCAGCAAATCAACCCTGATCGGTTCCGCATATGGAGCAATCTCCCAATTTCTAGGTCACATTCGAGTGAGTGCATAAGTGTACACCAGATGATTTATAGCAGTGTAATTCATTGAACTGTTAAATATTTACTAATTCAGACAAAAAATTGTCCCATTTTATCGTCGCATGCCCTCTATTTCAAGGTATAATGAATCTAATTGTGTGTCATTTATCACAGCAGAGTCTTACCTTTGTGTGTATACCTTACGTACGAAATGGAGAGAATTCGTGTGACTTATGTGGATACATCAGATATTTCAGCCGCGATGTTTATTGCTGTTTTACTGTTCCTAATTATAATCGCACCTTTGGCTAGTCTAGGTATCCTCAGATTGTTTCAAGGCAGGAAGAAACAAGCCTTGTGGTATATCGTATCCGGAGTAGCCGTCTACGGCATATTCCAGTGGTTTATGTGGTATTTCTTTTAAAACAGCAGTAATAGGCATCAGCACGTTTAATTGTACCCTGTGGGCTATGACTCTAACATAGAGTCTAGTCCGCAGGGTATTTTCACGTATGATGCCTTAGTTTATACTGGTTTTATTTTTTCAGCTGATCCGCAATCTGCTGATGTTCACTTGATCCCACGACCTGCAATGCCGATTCCTCCACCGGCTCATTCGTTAGTTCGTATTTGTATTTAAGAGTTAGAATCCGGAGCACCTTCCGATCAATATCTTCAGCCGAGAGCTCTCCCTTCCGCACAGCCTGTAAAAGCGTGTTATACGCCTTCTCCGCTTTGGCTGGTGTATGACCGAACAGTACGACGTCGGCTCCTGCCTGAATTGCCATCAGTGCTGCCTCACCGGATCCGTAATTTTGCTGAATTGCACCCATTTCAAGATCATCGGTAATGACAACCCCATCATATCCCATCTCCTCACGGAGCAGAGCACTGAGCATGACCTCTGACAAGGAAGCAGGCCGGAGTGAAGCATCAATCTGAGGGTATTGGATGTGCGCAGCCATCATCATGTCTGCCCCATCTTCTATCGCTGCCTGAAAAGGTACCAGCTCCAGCTCAGCAAGCTCTTCCTTCGTCTTCTGAACAACGGGCAGGCCAATATGCGAATCGACCTTCGTATCTCCATGTCCTGGAAAATGCTTCACAGCCGCAATGACGCCGGCTTCCTGCATCCCTTTCATAGTAGCAATACCGAGCTCGGAGACCGTTTCTGCCGAATCTCCAAACGAACGGTTTCCTATCACGGTATTCTCCGGATTGCTGAAAATATCGAGCACCGGAGCAAAATTGAGATTAAAACCGAACGCTCCGAGCTCTGTCCCAATGACACTTCCGATCTGGGCAGATAAATCCGCATTGTTATACTTCCCTATCTGTCGGTTCGATGGAAATTCTGTTTTCCCTTCAGGAAGCCTTGAGACGCGTCCCCCTTCCTCATCCACAGAAATGAACAAGGGCAGCTGTCCCTCTCCATTGCTCTTCTTGACTTCATTGATCAAGGATTGAAGCTGCTTCTGATCATGGATATTCGGGCCAAACAAGATGACACCGCCCAGCTGTCCCTTACGAATTAAATCTTCTGCTTCTGTATCCAGCTCTGTCCCAGGAAAACCGGATATAATCATTTGTCCGATCTTGTCCTCGATTGACAGGTTAGCGAGCTGCTCCATGGCCGCCTCCTGCTCAGGCAATAGATCTTGATCGTCATGCTTCGGTGGTATGGATGTTTGGCCCTCCTCTGCATCCGATTCCGATTCGCTGCCAGCATCTGAATCGGATGGTGCATCGGAGCCGGAGTTCGCTCCTTCTTCGTCAGGTCCGCGATTCGAGCCGGGCAGCTCTGGTAAGGAAGTACCTGAATCCCCTGCATTGCAAGAGGTGAGCAGCACAACTGCCAGCAGTATTAAAATGTAGTTAACCCATCTTCTATATCCATAGGATTCTCTTTTCAATCCGACATCGCCCCATTTTCGTTGCATCTTTCTAATGTTATTCACAACACTATACTACCCATCTTACAGCAAAAAGAAAAACCGCACCCCTCAGCGGCTGTGTCCCTTACTCTCTTGTAACCGAGAACAAATCCATCTTATCGATGCCTCTGTTCTCTATTAGGTGAGGGAACAACTACTACACAGGGTGCGGTTATGCTACGACTTCATATCTTATCCTTGCGGATTAAGTGCCTTGTGGAACTGCAATTTGTTCATGCCAACGATACGGTGCTCGCCAAGCACGGTTACAGGTACTGCACGAAGCCCCATATCCCATACTTGCTGTGCAAATTCGTCGCTCTGTTCGATATTGCGCTCTTCATACTCAATGCCGTTCTCTGTGAGATAGCTCTTCACCTGACGGCAATGCGGACAGTTGGTAGAAGTATATACTATTGCTTTATCCATCATATTCACCTCGTAAGAAGAAATTTTAAATTAATAAGTTAAGCTAAAGCTCTATTAGTTAGCAACTGCGCTATGCTCCAGGCTTTCGATGAATTTCTCAGCATCAATCGCTGCTTTGCATCCGCTGCCTGCTGCTGTAATGGCTTGTCTATAACGTGTATCTTGTACGTCACCGCAAGCGAATACGCCAGGAACGTTCGTTTCGCTCGTTCCAGGATTCACAACAATATAACCATTGGAGTCAATCGTTACTTGGCCGTTCAAGAAGCCCGTGTTCGGATTGTGACCAATCGCTACGAATACGCCGCTTACTTCAATCATCTCTTCTTCTCCAGTAGCATTGTTAAGCACCTTAACGCCCTTAACTCCGCCTTCACCAGCAACAATCTCAACCGGTGTACGGTTAAGCGCCCACTCGATCTTCTCGTTGCTGCGGGCACGGTCCTGCATGATCTTCGAAGCACGAAGCTCTTCACGACGGTGTACCAGTGTTACTTTGGAAGCGAAGCGAGTCAGGAAGTTCGCTTCTTCCAGAGCGGAATCACCGCCGCCGATCACTACGATTTCTTTACCACGGAAGAAGAAGCCGTCGCATGTCGCGCAAGTGCTGACACCATAACCCACGTTCTCCTGCTCCCCAGGAATTCCAAGATACTTGGCAGATGCTCCTGTAGACAAGATAACGGTTTCGGACACGATCTCACCCTGCCCCTCAACTTGAATCTTGAAAGGACGCTGAGCCATATCAATGCTGTTCACCCAACCTGTGCGGAATTCAGCACCGAAACGCTCGGCTTGTTTACGCATATTATCCATAAGCTCTGGTCCCATAATTCCTTCTGGGAAGCCAGGGAAATTCTCTACTTCAGTCGTCGTGGTCAATTGACCACCCGGTTCCGGGCCTTCAATGACAAGTGGACTTAGATTGGCACGAGCGAGATAAATCGCTGCTGTCAGACCCGCAGGGCCTGTACCGATAATGACTGATTTATACATTTAAATAACCTCCCGCTGCTATCCGCAAATTGCTGCAATATACATACTTTGAATGAACTGGTGTCAAGCAAACATACAATATGTATTAGAACCTGTAACACAACATAAACTCAAAAAAGAGTTGTCACCAGAAAAAGGATCATGAATAATGTATTGAATGACTCCACCTGTTCAAGAAATCGTCAACTTTACGGAAATGGAATACATAATTTATAATAATTCTAATCTAGTCATCATTATGAGCAATTTCAAAGTCGATGTCAATGCTCATTTGTCGGTTGATGTCACCTGAATTATAGATGTGCTGCATTAGAGGAGGGAGTAAAAAAAGATATGGTTGAAGCATTAATAGGAAGTGTTATATCCGCTCTGTCTACAGGGCTTGGAGCCATCCCGATCTTGTTTATGCGCAAGGTCACACACCGGCTCCGGGACATTTTGCTGGCCTATGCGGCCGGAATTATGACCTCAGCTTCACTCTACAGTCTTATTCCAGAAGCACTGGGTCAATCTAATCTATTGGTTCTGTTCATAGGGATCCTTGCGGGCAGTATCGTTCTCTTGGTGCTGGAAATGTATATACCGCATATTGATCTGGAAAATCCAGAATCGCGTCCCTTTAATATTGAAGGCAAAGCGTTTCTTATCATTGCTGCCATAACGATGCACAACTTGCCTGAAGGCTTGTCTGTCGGCGTCAGCTATGCCAGTGGAGATGACAGCTTAGGTAATTTGATTGCGCTGTCCATCGGACTGCAAAATGCGCCGGAGGGGTTTCTCGTTGCTCTCTTCCTCGTTAATCAGAATATCGGCCGGTTCAAGGCACTGGGTATTGCCACTTTAACGGGTGCAGTAGAAATTGTGACCAGCATTATCGGTTATTCGCTTAGTAGTGTCGTTGATGGACTCGTGCCTTATGGCCTTGCCTTCGCAGCCGGAGCCATGATGTTCATCGTATATAAGGAGCTTATTCCGGAGAGCCATGGAGACGGCAACCAGCGAGTGGCGACGATCTCTTTCATCCTGGGACTGATTACGATGATTACACTCACCGAGTTATTCTGATCCGATCCTACAGCAAATTTTTCTCACAGGCTTCATGAATCCTATGAGAACGAAGCTTACGTTATATAGCAGCAAAAAGCGTCGTTTGCCCCAGGCTTGAAGCCTGCAGGAGCAAACGGCGCTTTTATTATGGTGCTCGTGTCTATGTGATCCATTCACCTTAATAATCGAAGTCCATTGAGAATCACGAGAATTGTACTGCCCTCATGTCCAATCACACCGAGAGGAAGTGCCAGCTCAGAAATGAAATTTCCTGCAATCAAAATGGTGATCACGCTAATGGCAAAGACGATGTTCTGCTTCACTACTCTTGCGGCACGTCTTGACTGTGTCACACTCCACGCGATCTCTTCAATGTTATCGTTCATCAGCACCACATCTGCGACCTCTATGGCCGTTCCGCTGCCCGACATTCCCATGCCCATACCTACCGTTGCCGCAGCTAGTGCAGGAGCATCATTAACGCCGTCGCCAACCATGACGACATGGCCATATTGCTCACGCAGGGAGCGAACTCTCTCTACTTTTTGCTCTGGAAGCAGACCGGCATAAACGAGATCAACTCCCGTTTCCTTCGCAATGACATCAGCTGTAGCCTGACGATCGCCCGTCAGCATGGCTACCTTGATACCAAGCTCTTGCAGCAGTTTCACCGCCTTCATTGCTTGTGGACGAACCGTATCCCGCATCGCGATCAGGCCCGCAATGTGATCTTCCTGCATAATAACGGAGACCGTCTTGCCCTCACGCTCAAGCTCTGACCTGAGCTGTATCCAAGCCGGATCCGCATCGGTCTCATCCAGCACATCTGTTTTACCTACCTTCCATAACTGCCCGGCAATTCTGCCCTTGATTCCCCAGCCGGTGATATTCTGGACATCGTCAGCCTGGATCCGCTGTGCTCCAGCTGCAATCGCCCTTGCTGCAATCGCCTCTGCCAGTGGATGTGTAGACTGACTTTCCACTGCTGCCGCGTGAGATAGAAGGGTCATCTCGTCATACCCGGAGGCCGCGATCAAATCGGTAACTTCAGGAACGCCTCTCGTCAAGGTCCCTGTCTTGTCAAAGGCCACCACCGCCGTCTTCGCCATATTCTCTACGTGTGCTCCACCCTTAAACAATAGCCCTCTTCTCGCACTGCTTGAGATCGAAGACAGCATTACTGGCATGATCGAAGCAACCAAAGCACACGGAGAAGCAACAACCAGGAATACCATCGCCTTATAAAAAGCATCTCCCCAGGGGATGGCAAACAGCAGCGGCATCGCTAGAACAAGAACGAGAGTAATCAAGACAACTAATTTGGCATAAATCCCTTCAAATTTCTCAATGAACCGCTGAGAAGCCGGGACCTCGGATTGCGCCTCCTCTACCAATTTGATGATCTTCGAGAATAATGTATTATCGGCTGGCTGAGTCACTTCAATATATAAAGCCCCTTCGCCGTTCATTGTGCCGGCATATACCTGATCTCCTGCACTCTTCTCCACTGGAATCGATTCTCCTGTAATAGAAGCTTGATTCACAGCGGAATAGCCCTTGTATACTTTGCCGTCAGAAGGCAATATTTCACCCGGTTTAACCAGCAGTAAATCTCCAGGCTGAAGCCGCTCGATTGCAACCTGCTCTACTGCCCCATCCTTCAGTCGCAGCGCAGTCTCTGGCTTCAACCCAATCAAGGAGGAGATATCTTTATGACTGCGTTCCGTCGTGTAGCTCTCAAGCGCACCGCTGAGCGCAAAGATAAAGATGAGCATCGCTCCTTCATTCCAATAGCCGATCGCTGCTGCGCCCATGGCTGCAGCAATCATGAGAAGATTCACGTCCAAATCCCGGTCTTTGACGAGTGTCTCCACACCTTCCTTGGCTTTGGCCCATCCTCCTATCGTATAAGCTGCTATATACAGCACGATAGAAATAAGCTCATAGCTGCCTGAGATCCCCCATGCTGCCAGCATCATCATCCCGCTGCCGAGTGCCGCCTGCATCTCCCTGTTCTTAAGCATCATCTTAAAATTCGGACCTCTTTTGCGTCCGGGACGCTGAGGAGATAGCCCTTGTTCATCCACTTGAGCCGCTGTACTTATTCGTTGCTGAATAGCCTCCATATTCTTCACAATCCTTTCTTCATCGCTTTACTTCTAATTGAGAATGAGAGCCATTGTTAATGGCCTTAAAATGACACATGCTGCTTCGGGAAGCCCGAAGCAGCATGGTTTTTCGTAAAAATGGCATGTTGACATCATTGAGAATGATAATCATTTTTGCATTTATACAATTATTTTTGTTTTGCGCAACTTTTACTGTATTATATACCTGGCCCACAGAAATTGTAAATAAGAATGTTGAAACTTTCATTTGACGGAAACTGAATAGGTTAATGCAATGAACCCCAAACCCTGTCAATAAGGGCTTGGGGTTTAAAGACGAACCTAATTTAGGATGAATTAGCCGCGCTCAGATCTAGCTGACTCGCTTCAATGGCCTGCTTCAGGTCAGCGAGTATATCCTTAATGTTCTCGGTTCCAATCGACAAGCGGAGCAGCTCTGGATTAACGCCTGCCGCGATCTGCTCTTCTTCTGAGAGCTGCTGATGCGTTGTGCTTGCCGGATGGATGATAAGTGACTTGGAATCCCCTACATTGGCCAGATGGGAGAACAGTTTAACATTCTCAATCAGCTTGCTGCCTGCCGCTGCTCCTCCCTTAATTCCGAAAGTTAGTATGGCTCCCTGACCTCGAGGCAGATACTTCTGTGCAAGGCTGTAAGACGGGTGGCTTGGAAGCCCCGCATAGCTCACCCACAGAACGTCCGGGTGCTGCTCTAAATATTTTGCCACTTCAAGTGCATTAGCACTGTGCCGTTCAAGTCTCAAATGAAGGGTCTCAAGTCCTTGCAGCAGCAGCCATGAATTAAATGGTGAGATCGCTGATCCAAGATCCCTTAGCAGCTGGACTCTGGCCTTAATTATATAGGCTTGCGGCCCAACAGCCTCGGTATATACAACCCCGTGATAACTTGGGTCTGGTTCTGTTAATCCTGGAAACCTCCCGCTTGCCTCCCAGTCGAACTTACCGCTGTCTACAATCACACCGCCAATCGAGGTTCCATGCCCGCCGATAAACTTGGTCGCTGAGTGGACAACGATATCGGCACCATGCTCAATCGGACGCAGCAGATATGGACTGGGAAACGTATTATCTACAATTAGCGGAATGCCATGGTTATGCGCAATTGCAGCTACCGCTTCTATATCTAACACATTACCTTGTGGGTTGCCGATCGTCTCGGCATATATGGCTTTGGTCTTGTCTGTAATAGCCGATTCAAAGTTTGCCGGATCTTGCGAGTCAACGAATTTAACTGTAATCCCAAGCTTGGCGAGCGTCGTAGAGAATAAATTGTACGTGCCTCCGTACAGACTTGAAGCTGACACAATCTCGTCGCCGCTACCAGCAATATTCAGAATAGAAAAAGTGATGGCTGCTTGACCCGAGGCAGTAGCGAGCGCCCCTACCCCGCCCTCAAGCGCAGCCATTCGCTGTTCGAATACGTCTGTGGTCGGGTTGGTAATCCGAGTATAGATGTTACCAAATTCTTGAAGGGAGAACAGATTGGCCGCATGCTCACTGTCACGAAAAGCATACGAAGTTGTCTGGTACAAAGGAACAGCCCGCGATAACGTTGTTGGATCAATTTTCTGACCTGCATGTACAGCAAGAGTCTCAAATGCGTAATCTTTTTGTTCATTAGACATATTTCTGTTTTCCTCCTCTTGAGCGGGGCAAACGCTCGCTGCTTTTTTTCCATATTCTCTCATAATTTGTTAACTTTGAAAAGATCAATCCCTACTTTTCCTATAATAATTATTTATTTTGATTTTGCTAACAACGAACACCAAAAAAAGAGACCACAAATCCTCGCTTTAATCATTACGAGGGGACTGTAGTCTTTTTCTGATAAAATAAGCATCCTCCATACCTGGAGTTACTTTATGAAAAGATGAGTTCAACTGACCTGCCTCGAACAGCCGAACCACATGACCATCTGGTATTGCTCTTCGCGCAATGATACAGCTCTCAGGGATTTGAGCCAGCTCCTTATCGCTGACTTCTCCTTCATACACTTCACTTGTCACCCGCTGAGTCCATTCATAGGTGGAGCCGTAGAAAGCAACCCTGCCCCGATCCAGCCACAGTACATAATCCGCACTTCGATCCCATTCCTGCAGCTCATGAGAAGCCGCTACTACGGTGCGATGCTGAGCCGATTGGGACAAATATGAAATGATACTTCTACGAAAAGCAGCATCAAGTCCATTCATAGGCTCATCGAGCAGCAGGAATAGTGGATTCGTAAGCATCGCTTGCGCAATATGAATTCTGCGGACAATGCCACTTGATAGTTTTCGAATCTTGACAGCTGCAGCTTTCTCGAGGTCAAAATCCAGCAGCAGCTTTCTAAACACTGCATCATCATAAATGCCCTTTAGTTCACCAAAATAACGCAGCTGATTATAAACCGTCAGACTCCCGTACAGCTCCATAGAAGAGGGGACATATCCCATCCTGCTCCGCACAAGTAATAAATCATAGCCTGCTGCCCTCTTGCCTTCATAGCGGATCTCGCCATTATTCTGCACTTCGCTCACGGTAGCGAGAAGCTCTAGCAGCGTCGTCTTTCCCGCTCCGTTCTCTCCAACAAGAATCGTTAATCCATTATGCAGAGTTAAAGATTCAATGTCCAATACAAAGCTGCCCATTTGCTGCCGAATTTGACTTAGCGTAATCATGTCTTCCTCACTCCAGCAATAAGTGCCCGGCTTCTGTAGTGTGCAAATAGGATCAAGGCAGCTCCGGCAACGAATACGAGGCTGTCGATCCATAACAAGATGGGGGAACCTGGGCTCTCCGTAATGGACAGCTGCTGCTGAACCACCAGCCATATTAGATAGACGACAGAAGAACCGAGCATGGCCGCCTTCACTCCTCTGTAGAACAGAAGTGACATTGCCGACCCGCCAGTTAGCAGTGTTACCCCCAACCACACCAGGACAAAATGTCCGAAGTGGGATACATCGCCACCCACTGTCGCCGTTCTCAGATACACGATTCCATTACTGAGAAGTGCAAGCACAAGCACCGTTAGAAATGTCAAGAGAGCCCGGCTGTATGCAATCAATGCCAGTGGGTAGGGCGTAATTCTCTCCACCGATCTTAGCCCCCGGTCCCCTGAACGCAGTGTAAACAGCAGCGCGACCAGTAACAGCAGCGGTGTCGTTATGGAGTATATCGTCAAGCTTAAATTACCATAAAGTTGATTGGGTCGATAGGGATCAATAAGGACGGCGAGCAGCATAAACAGAACTGACCCCGTACCGAAGATCGCTGCTTGATTTCTGCGCATCTGGCTTTTTAACAGATTTTGCAGAGAAGGCTTAGGAATAGAACCCTCTGCCCAAGCGCCAGTGGACTGTTCACTTTGGTTATTCATTCGTTGGACTTCCGGGTCACTGCTAATTGCTGCTGTGTCGGCCTTGTTATTTTTAAGAAGCTCAAACTCTCCTTGCAGCGAAGAGAGAAGCATCAAGGTCTCTTCTTGAGAAGGGGGCACAACATCCTTACGCGGGAGCACAGAACGAAGCTCCTTTTCCAGCATTTCGAGACCTGTATCAGCTTTTTGATTCATGGGCATACACCTCGTTTTCTGTAAACGTATCCGTCATCAGATTCGGCATCGACGCATAAAGCTCTGGCTTTTCCAATATTTTTACTTTTAGACGACGTAGACCTGCGTATAGACTGCTTTTTGCTGTACTTAGCGGAATATTCAGGAGCTCCGCAATATCCTGCAGCTTCATATCCTCATAGAAACGCAGAGTTATGACCTGCTGCTGCAGCGTTGTCAGTTCACCGAGCAGCATTCGGATCTCGTCAGCGGTCTCTCCCTTGAGATATTGTTCCTCCGCATTTATGTGAGGGTCCTCCTTGTCAGGCATCTGCTCTCCTGCTGCTCGTTCACGTACTGCGGCAGCACTCTTCCAGTAATCCCGGCAAAGATTCATCAATACACGATATAGCCAGGTTTTCACATGATCAAGACCGTCTTGTTCTCGCAGATGGCGAATCAGCTTAATGAACGTTTCCTGAACCAGATCCTTAGCCTTCTCTCGGTCACCAAGCAGCCTTGCAGCGTATAGAAGGAGAGGACCATGAAACCTGCCTACCAACAATTCAAACGCCTCCTGATCTCCTTCGCTCATTTTTTGTGCCAATTGCTCATCGGTAAGCACAGCATCCCTCCTTCCATGTCTCTAACAATTACTCCAGCTCCTGATCTTTGGTGTATCGTTGTCGGCGATTAACGACATAGCAGCTTACGATTAACAGGATGAGCGACACACCCACGAGCAGTAAGCGGTTCAGCACAAAAGGTACCTCTCGCATGTCCAAATAGGTTGTATATAACGTAAAATAGCGTAATATTGCACCCGTCGTAATCGTATCAAGCAGCCACCAGGCAAAGCCTAGCGCCAGACCACCGTATAGCTTTTGGCTCAGCACCATCCCGAAGATCGTTATGGAGATCATGAACATCATCGCAGGCAGAGGCTGAATTAACAGCTCGATCTTTTGAACTGTATCTGTTATAGCTTCTCCTCCATCCCAAGGGTACGTTAGAGCTGTCATCTGTCCGAATCTTAGTACATACAAGGTCATCCAGCCTGCTTGGGCAATCAGCATAAGAATGATGGCCAGGCCCCATTTTCTCATCGTCATTGCAGTCAGACTCATCGGATAGGAAGCGATGGTTTCCATACTTCCGCCTCCCCATTCACGCTGAAAGAAGAGCATCGCAACCATCGTGCATAATAAGAAAGACAACGTCTCGTTATACTGCATTGGATTAGGTGCAGCCTCATGCTCAAAGGTTCGGAACAGGATCGTCCCGAGCAGCAGCAGATATATTGCGACAACCAGCCAGAATGATCCGCTGCGCATCCCCTTCAGCTCCATTCGCAGCCAAGATGTACAGCGATTACTCATCAGACATCACCTGGTCCCAGACCTTATTCCACTGCTGCGGTGTAATAAAATCAACTTCATTCGGCTTCACCGGCGGCACACTGAGATCCTGTTTATAAAAATGATGAAGCACCTGCTTCACTTGGTCAGTCTGTCCTGCTTGCATGGCTTGATCGACTTGGCTAATGATTTGAGCTGCCATATGATGAAGGTCACTGCTCAGCGCGTCATATCTCATCAAGTAGTAAGCCAGCATCGAGTTACTCATGGCCTCATGCTGCGGCTCATGCTCGTAATCGAGGTAATAGACATACCAGCAGATCATTCCAATCAGATGTCTGATATCAGCAGTCGTCTCAGTTAATTGATTGCGCTCGCTCAGGGTAGCCAAGAGCATATCTGCACCGGCTTGATCACCAAACATCAGAGCATTCATCCAATTTCTGGCCGTAAAAGCGTCATATGAAGAATTAAGATCATTATGAATATAGCTCGCATTGTGAATATCAGATAAGCTGCTCAGGTAGAGCGGATCACCATACATATACAACTGCTTGAATTGCGGTTGAAGACTGGGAAGCCATGATTTGAAATAGGCAAACTGTTCTTCCACCAAGGACATCACATGCTGTACAGAGCGCTGTGCAAAAGGGGTTGAGTACACTTTAAGAGGCACGATCTCACTTGTCATCTCCGAAAACGATGCTCCGATGGCTGTCAGAGGTGACGTCACACGCCCCGCAAATACCTGATCCTCGTCAGACGCTGCCAGATCCCCTGCTTCTGCCCTGCTCTTTAATTCCATCTTGTCCAGTGTCGTATACATCTCGTTCTTAAAATTGCGGAAAGTAACCCGCATATCTACAGGTTCAACCTGCAGCGTATTGGCAAGGAGTAAAGTTCGATCTTCTTCCGCTGCACCCACTCGGTATTCATAGATGCTTTGCGTGCCCGGTATAGGGTACCAGCCGATCATACCGCCCAGATACGTATTTTCCCCCGAACTGAAAGAGTAGTATACGTCAAAATTGCTATTTGAAGGGATTACAAGCTTTCCTTGGTAACGAATCACAATCTCATAGTCAGTCGGCTCGTTCGCATATTCTGGGACACGAACTGTTATCCAATCCCCTTCGCGATCATAGGAAGCAGGCTCATCATTGATATGAAGCTCTTTGATCGCAAAAGCACGATTCAGTGTAAACTTCAGCGCATCAGCCTCTCTATCCACTGCCTTTGCTTCCAGCCGCATCACTGCGAAGCCTTCAAGGATGTCCTGTTCCTTCTGAGTGATGGAGAGGTCATATGAGGAAATGGCAAAGATATTCTGATGCTCACCACCTGACTCACCTTCCATTTTTACATTAGGATCGTGCAGTATGGCCTGAATCTGGTCATTCTTCTCCGCCCATATGGACGAGTAGGGAATGAACGTCCCAGCGCACACCGCAAGTATGCACACAGCAGCAATCCAGGAATGGGACGTCCTTCGCACCGGACGCTTATAATTCAGAACAAGAATGGAAACCGCAAGTAAGAGCATGGCGAACATAAGAACAAACACTCTCGAAGCATTCCTCTCATCGGCAAACAATGCTACACTCCAGGTCTGATACCATTTCCCGCTTTCGATGAACAGTTGGCTCAGATGAAATGTCTTCAGCAGATGCCAGCCATAGCGCTCCAGTACAAAGATCTCCATGAAAAAGGTACCGAATATCCAGGCACAGAATCCGATCAAGTACACAGCCCGGTTACTGATGATGACACCAAGCAGCATCCCGAGAGCGGCCGTGACGGCATAGGACACTTCGTACTGTATAGCGAAATACTGCACGCGCGGCCAAACGATCGTCACCTCCAGACCACTGATCTGCCCTGCGATGAGCATACTTGCGGCAATAAGGATCGTGAATATCGTCAAGTAGCTGAGAATGGCAGCATACTTCGCTGTGAGCTGGACACCAGATGATATCGGATAGCTCTTCACCCAATCATATGCAGATTTTGCCAGATCCCGGCGTGCAAGCGTTATACCTAGGAAGATCGCCACACCAAGCGTCATCGTATGCCCGACCGATTGAATACGATCTATGCTGTAATACAGATTTTGCATTGGATTTTTAAAGTTGAAATACATCACCAGCCAAAAAAATGCAGCATACACCATTGGCAGAGACATGAGCATGGCCCTTCGGGACAATAAACGGCATTCCATCTCATATTGCTTCGCCCACTTATGCATGACGTTCTCTCCCAAGCAGAGCAAGGTAGCCATCTTCTAGTGTCGGCTTAACCGCCATTGCGGCTGGATGCGGAGCATCATCACTAATGATGCGGCAGGAGACTCCCTCTTCTAATCTTTGGGTCGATACGATCATCATGGGGTCGATGTGACGCAATTCCTCATCGTTCAGCACCGCCTGCCACACCTTGTCGTCACCAACATCAGCCAGATCGGATAATTCGCCGGATAAAACCAGCTGCCCTTTGGACAGTACGGCGATCTGCCTGCAATTACTCTCAATATCTGCAACGATATGCGTTGACAAGAGTACGATTCTCCCAACGCTGAACCGGGTGAGTATATTGCGAAATCGAACTCTTTCCTCTGGATCTAAACCAGCGGTTGGTTCATCAACGATCAGCATCTTAGGAGAACCCAACAGTGCCTGCGCAATCCCAAGGCGTTGCCTCATTCCGCCTGAATAGGTCCGTACCTTCTTGTCTGCCTTGTCGGTAAGATTCACCTGATCAAGTATGCACTCAATCTCCTCCTGACGGGTCTTTGAAGCGTGGATCCCTTTCATCACACCTACATAATCAAGAAACTCTCTGCCAGTAAGCTGTGGATACACACTGAAATGCTGCGGAAGATATCCAATCTGTCTGCGTACCTCCTCTGGCTGTGACAGCGGTACCCCGAAGATGCTTGCACTTCCTGATGTCGGTTTCTGTAATGTAGCCATAACTCTTAGAAAAGTCGTTTTGCCCGCACCGTTGGGTCCTAGCAGGCCTACCATGCCCTCGTTGAAGGTCAAGGTCACATCATCCAAAGCAAGATGTCCTTTATATGATTTGGTTAAATTCTGAGTCGTGATCATATGTTTCGTTGTACCCCATTCGTTATGGTATTTCCGCGCGGTTTCGATGCTGTAACGAGATGGTGCAAGAAAAAGTTTGGAACGCACAAAAAAATCTCCTCTCATTTTGTTACATGAGAAGAGATTTTATGAATTGGGAAATACTTTGTTATCCGCTAATGAACTAGTTGTCCGCATGCCATAAGCGACGTAGATAGGCTGCTGCATCATCTGCCTGCTCCGCGGTTACACCTTCCAGAGAGATATCGATATGAGGCTTATAGACTTTGAGAAGCTCAAAAAATAAAGGATAATCCAGTATTCCTTCGCCGGGTACAGGATTGTACTTCTTGCCGCTCACATCAAAAGCAACATCCTTCGCATGGATGGCAATCATTCGCTCGTACAGCTGATCAAACACATCTCGCAAAAATTCCGTCTGGTCCACGACATGCTCTACCTTGATGAGATTGCATGGGTCAAACAGCAGCCCGACGCTTGATGACGGAACCTCCTCGAACAAACGCTGCATATGCTCTCTCGTATGTAAGGTATGGACAGACACAGGCTCGATGGCCACGTGAACCCCCCATTTATCCGCTTCCTCAGCGAGCTCAAGCACCGATTCACGCAGCACCTGAAATCCCTGCTCCTCGTAGGAGGTCGGATGAGTCTCTTTGTACGTGGTTACACTTCCTGTTTCTGTGGCTACGATACTGCAGCCAAAATCACGAGCATAACGCAAATGCTCTTTGAAGCGTGCCAGCTCAGACTTTCTTACCGCAGCATCCGGATGGACCGGGTTAATATAACAGCCCAGCACCGCTATCCGTATGCCTTCCTTGTGGAATTGCTCCCCTACCCAATTGGCCAGACCCGGGCTCAGTTTACCATTTGAAGAATCGATATCCGACAGTGCCTTGGCCAGTGCGAGCTGAATCGATGTAAACCCGCTGCCTGCAATGCGAGCTGCCAGACTTGAAGTGGGCTGTTTACCAAACGTATGTGCCAAAACTCCCAGTTTCATGTTCTCGTAACCTCCTTCTTAAGTGAGCATTAACGAGCGAGCCAGCCTCCGTCTACATTCAGAACGTGTCCATTCAAATAATCTGAAGCGGAGGAAGCCAAAAATACCACTGGACCCTTTAGATCCTCCGGCGTTCCCCAGCGTCCAGCTGGAATCCGAGCTGTAATATCCTTGTAGCGGTTCTCATCGTCCCTGATCTGCTGAGTGTTGCTCGTCACCATGTATCCTGGAGCGATCGCATTGACCTGTATTCCTTTGCCTGCCCACTCGTTCGCCAGGGCTTTGGTTAAGCCTGCTACCGCATGCTTGCTCGCTGTATACCCAGGTACATTAATACCGCCTTGGTAAGACAGCATGGAAGCAATGCTGATAATCTTGCCGCTGCCGCGCTCAATCATATGTCTTCCAGCCAGCTGGCTTAAGAAAAATACAGTGTTCAGGTTAAGGTCGATGACATCATGCCAGTCCGAAGCTCCGTGATCCGCTGCCGGCGTACGGCGGATAATGCCCGCATTATTGACAAGGACATCGATTCTTCCCCGAAACTGAAGTGCCTGTTCGAAGATCGATGGAAGCTCTTCTTCTTTGCTCAGATCAGCCTGAATTCCCACTGCCTTACGGCCCAGCTGCTCAATCGCCTGCACCGTTTCTGTTGGCATGGAATGAGAAACGGCAATGATATCGGCACCTGCTTCTGCAAGACCGATGGCCATGCCTTGACCTAACCCACCGGAGGTACCGGTAACCAGCGCTACTTTACCACTGAGATCAAAACTGTTCATACTCCTCTATGCCTCCCGCTAATTATCAATCTTTACTCCCATGCTTTCATATGGAGTCTTCATTTCATCCGTAAGCGCTTTGTCACTGATAATCACATCGACCTCTTGGCAGGCTGCAAAAGTACGCAGCGCAAATCGACCGAATTTGTAATGATCCACTACAGCATAGACATGCTGGGCCGTTTGGATCAGTGCCTTTTTGAGAGGAACAAGATCACCCGTGTATATAGAAAAACCGAATTCAGGATGCAGAGCCGTCGTCGAAATAAACGCCTTGTGGATGTTCAAGCTGGATATAAACTGCTCCGTCTCATCACTAACCAGCATATTTCTGACCCTGGACCCGCCTGGCACCACCAGCCGAATCTGATCCTTACGGGTCAGCTCGGAAATGATGAACAGATCATTGGTGATAACCGTCAGCGGAATATTCTCCAGCAGTCGTGCCATCTCAAGTGTCGTGCTTCCTCCATCCAAGGCAATGACATCATACGGCTCAATGTAAGTCATGGCCCGCTCTGCAATTTCGATCTTCTCGGGATTGTGCTTCTCCAGCGCACCCATACTGGTCAGAATGCCATATTGATCATTCTGGGCCAGCATGGCTCCCCCATGCACCCGCACGAGGAGACCCATGCTCTCCAGCTTGTCCAGATCCTCCCTGATGGTCTTTCCAGTCACTTCAAGGAGCTCACTTAACTCATTCACTGTCACTTCCTGCTTGGCAATGAGCAGCTCCATTATTTTTTCATGTCGTTTCATTGAGTTCATATTTCATTCAACTTTCTCTGTTATTTCAGCTCCGTCATCTTCACGCCGTCCATATCATCAAAGGTTTGATTCTCTCCTGCCATAGCCCAGCAGAACGTGTAATTGCTCGTTCCTACACCGCTATGAATCGACCAGCTCGGCGAAATTACAGCCTGACCCTGACGGACAACCAGATGTCTCGTTTCTTCAGGCTCACCCATCATATGGAATACAACGCCATCCTCCGGAAGATTAAAGTACAAGTACACTTCAGAACGGCGATTGTGCGTATGCGCAGGCATCGTATTCCACATGTTGCCCGGATCAAGCTCTGTGATCCCCATAACCAGCTGACAGCTCTTGATTCCGCCTTCATGAATGTATTTATAAATGGTTCTTTCATTCGAGGTTTGAATACTGCCTAAGTGAGCCGGTGTAGCTTCCTGCTGTGTTGCCTTCGTCGTCGGGTAAGCATGATGGGCAGGGGTGGATACAAAATAAAACTGCGGCGCTTCTCCTGAGCCTGAATGGAAGATCACTTCCTTCACACCTAGGCCGATATACAGACATTCCTTACTTCCAATCTCATACCGTACCCCATCGGCAGATACCGTTCCATGACCACCGATGTTAATGATACCGATTTCACGACGAGCCAGGAAAAAGTCCGTCCCAATATCCTTCAAATTCACTTCCAGCTTGATATCTTGGGACTCTGGAACCGCAGATCCTACGATATAGCGATCCACATGAGAATATACGGTAACAAGTTCATCTTTAGCAAATAAGTGATCAATCAAAAATTCCTCACGTAGACGGCTGGTATCATAGTTCTTCACTTCATTGGGATGAGCAGCGTAACGGTTTTGCATCTGATATCAATCCTTTCGTATGCATAGTTTATTTGGAAGAAAGTTCATATAGGTTTATTTTAGTTTATTTAAGTCGATTTGTGTACCCTTTATCAATGAAAAAATAAAACTACATAAAAAAAGCGACCCCACTTAGGATCGCTTACCATTCTAATTTTGAATTAATTAGTAGCTGCTGTCAGAACGCTCGCCTTTTGCAATCGCAACGCCGCCGCTAGTTCCAATACGGGTAGCTCCCGCTTGAATCATCGTTAATGCATCCTCGCTGCTGCGCACCCCTCCAGAGGCTTTGACGCCTACGTCAGGCCCCACCGTCTTGCGCATGAGAGCGATATCTTCCTTCGTCGCTCCACCTGTAGAGAAGCCCGTGGAAGTCTTCACATAGTCAGCACCAGCTTGTACAGCCAGCTCACACGCACGTACCTTCTCTTCATCCGTTAAGAGGCAGGTCTCAATAATGACTTTGGTCAGTGCTTTGCCTTTAGCTGCGTTGACGACCGCCGCGATGTCCTCGCGAACGTAATCATCATTGCCATCTTTAAGCGCACTGATGTTAATCACCATGTCCACTTCGGTAGCTCCATTGTTAATAGCATCTGTTGTTTCGTAAGCTTTTACCGCAGAAGTTGTTGCGCCTAGAGGAAAACCGATAACCGTGCACACTTTAACCTCAGGTGTGTCTTTCAGCACTTCATAAGCAGTCGCTACAAATGCAGGATTGACACATACGGATGCAAACCCGTAAGTCTTCGCTTCCTCTGCCAGTTTGATAACATCCTCTTTGCGGGCATCCGCCTTAAGCAGTGTATGATCAACCAAAGGAGAAATCGCTGTTTGATTCATTTTTATCGTCCTCACTATTTGTTTTATTCTGTTGCTCCATATCTAATCATACCAATACTAATTAGGTTTGCAAAGGCAGGCCAGATCTATTCATGTGCATGACCAAAAAAGAGCACCTTGCTCGATGGTTAGAAAGGCAAGGTGCTCATTCATTATAGATTAGCTTGCTAAGACACGTTTTCTTATCAGGATCAGTGAGCCACTTGGTTGTTCATCATGATCCAGATCGAGCCTACAACGATTGTAAGCACGAGCAGGATACCCAGAATCAGACCCATAACGTTCCACTTCGGCTTACCTGCTTCTCCATCACGAATGTGCATGAAGAATAGGAGCTGTACCCCAAACTGCAGTACCGCCATGATCAAAATGATAACCATGTTTACGGTTCTACTGAACATGTCATTCAGAACGACAACAAGCGGAATGATGGTCAGGATAATCGAGATGACATATCCAATGGTGTAAGATTTAAGTGATCCATGCTCCTCATGAGATTCATGTGCATGATTATGCTGTTCCGCCATCTTACATCACCCCCATCAGATAGACGATCGTAAGGAGGAAGATCCAAACGACGTCCAAAAAGTGCCAGAATAAGCTTAAGTTCATTACTTTACCACGAATCTCAGGAGTAATTCCGCGCTTCTTCAATTGGAGAAGCAGACCGAACATCCAGAACAGACCAAACGTTACGTGAGCGCCGT
Source organism: Paenibacillus sp. TCA20 (assembly GCF_000732325.1). Classification (GTDB taxonomy): domain Bacteria; phylum Bacillota; class Bacilli; order Paenibacillales; family Paenibacillaceae; genus Paenibacillus; species Paenibacillus urinalis. Next base: position 71,339 of record NZ_BBIW01000014.1, on the reverse strand, counting down.
GAGTACCAACCAAAGTATAGAAGGCACCGGTGAAGGCACTCGTAGTAATCAGAGCTCCGTGGTGAACCATTTCAGTGAACTCGTAAATTTCAAGACCCAAGAATGTCAGACCCAGTACAGCTGTAACAATCAGCCAGATCGTGAGTCCCTTCTTATCTCCGCGGTTCATTGCAAGAATAGCAAGTCCGCTCGTGAAGCTGCTCGTCAACAGGACGAATGTGTTGATAATAATGATCGTCATGTTAAACAGATCCGGCCCTTCTGGTCCGCCTGCCGTATTATCCTTCAACACGATATAGGTTGCAAAGAATACAGAAAACAGAATCAAGTCAGAGATTAGAAATAGCCAGAATCCTAAAGTCTTTAGTTCCTGTGGATCATGATGACCATGGTCGTGACCGTGATCATCATGATGATTATTTACTGCTGTGTGTGCCATTATACCGACCCCCTCAAGGCTGCTTCGGTACGTCTAACTTCTTCAGCCGGGATGTAGTAATCCGTGTCGTACTGGAACGAGCGTGCAAACAGAGTTGCAACCACGCCAAGCAGTCCAGGGATATACATCCACCACCAATCCCATACAAACCCAAAGCCTGCGATAAAGAAGAAGACAGACATCACGAATGGAACACCTGTGTTTTTCGGCATATGAATTGGCTCATATGATGGCTCAGCTGTTTGCGTTTGATGAGCGCCCGTAGCTTTACGTTGTTTATCCTCCCAAAATTGATCGACAGAATCGACTTTTGGAACGAAAGCAAAGTTATATTCAGGTACCGGAGAAGGAATAGACCATTCGAGTGTACGAGCATCCCATGGATCCGCTCCGACCTTGTTTTCTTTGTATTTTCGAATACCATCTGCAATTTGCAAGAGCTGGAACAGGAAGCCGGCACCCATTAGGAATGCCCCGACTGAAGATACCACGTTCAGCGTTGCCCAGCCTGTATCCCATCCGTACGTGTACAGACGGCGAGTCATACCCATTAGTCCAAGTGCATATTGCGGCATAAATGTGATATAGAAACCAATGTTCCATGTCCAGAATGCCCAATGTCCCCAGCGGTTCGGCAAGTTGAATCCGAACAGCTTCGGCCACCAGTAGTACATACCAGCAAAGTAACCGAATACGACACCACCGATCAGAACCTGGTGGAAGTGAGCGATCAAGAAGTAACTGTTATGAAACTGGAAGTCAGCCGGCGCAACGGACAGCATAACACCTGTCATCCCCCCGATAATAAAGCACGGCAGGAATGCAATGGTCCACATCATTGGAAGCGTAAAACGAATTCGTCCGCGATACATGGTAAACAGCCAGTTGAAGACCTTGACACCCGTAGGTATCGAAATCAACATCGTCGTTATCGCGAAGAATGCATTGACATCGGCGCCTGATCCCATCGTGAAGAAGTGATGGACCCAAGTGAAGAAGGACAGTACGCTGATGATCAGCATTGCAAATACCATCGATTTATATCCAAACAATCTCTTTCTAGAGAAAGTCGCCACGATTTCGGAGAAGATACCGAAAGCTGGCAAGACAACGATATAAACCTCTGGGTGACCCCACATCCAGATGAGGTTGATATACATCATCGGGTTACCCCCGAGATCCAGCGTGAAGAAATGCGTTCCTGCGAAACGATCCATGAAGAGCAAGAACAAAGTAACCGTCAGGATCGGGAATGCAAACAAAATAATAATGTTGGTAGCAAATACGGACCAGGTAAACATCGGCATTTTCATCCAAGTCATACCTGGAGCACGCATCTTGATAATCGTTACAAGGAAGTTAATCCCTGTGGCGAGGGAACCGATACCGGATATCTGTATCCCCCATATATAGAAGTTCTGTCCTACCCCCGGGCTAAATTCAAGCCCTGATAAAGGTGGATAACTGAGCCATCCGGCTGCAGGTGAACCCCCGATTACGAATGAAAGGTTAAACAGCATTGCACCTAGGAAGAACAGCCAGAAGCTGACAGCATTCAGATAAGGGAAGGCGACATCTCGCGCCCCGATCTGAAGAGGTACAACCACATTAAACAGACCGAACATAAATGGCATTGCCATAAACAAAATCATGATCGTTCCGTGCGTAGTAAAGACTTGGTTATAGTGATCCGCATGTAAGAATTCCATACCTGGTAAAGCCAGCTGGAATCTCATCATAAGCGCGTCCACGCCACCGCGGAACATCATTAGAATCGCGGCCAAGATGTACATGATACCGATTTTTTTGTGGTCAACGGTCGTCAACCAGTTTTTCCAGAGCCAGCCCCATTTTTTAAAATAAGTGAGTCCGACGACGATCGCAAGTGATGCTAGGCCGATAGATACCTGTGCCCCTAAAATAAGGGGATCGCCTGTTACCAAAAACTCTGTCGTCAGGAACTCCCACAAATCACTTAACATGAATGAAGGGCCTCCTTTCGAGCTAATGTTTATTCGTGCGTTGTTTCAGCAGATTCTTTTTTATCCACTACGTATTTAGTAACGATATCGTTAAACAGTCCTTCAGGGAATGCTGAGAAATATTGAACTTCCTCAACACTTGGATCAGAGAGCTGATCATAGCCTTCAGCCGTAAGCGGCTGAGAGTTCAGCTTCACTTCATTAATCCAGTTGTTGTAGTCTTCCTCGGAAACCGCATTTACATCAAATTTCATATCTGTGTAATGCTCTCCAGAGAAGTTAGCCCCTGAACCCATGAAGGTTCCCTGGTCATCGGCTTGAAGATGAAGCACCATAGCCATACCCGACATCGTGTACATTTGTCCGCCAAGTTCCGGAATCCAGAACGAGTTCATCGGTGCATCCGAAGTCAGCTCGAAACGAATTGGTGTATCTTCAGGAATCGTCAGTGTATTTACAGTCGCTACATTCGAATCCGGGTACATAAACAACCATTTCCAGTCCAGGGAGGTTACTTGAATCGTAATCGGCTCCTTATCAGACACGAGCGGTTTCGAAGGCTCTGTTGCATACGTATAGCGCACAGTGACTGCACCAAGTACGATAATGATTAGAATAGGAAGTCCCCACCATATCGCCTCGGCAACTGTGCTGTGCGCCCAGTTCGGTGAATATTTCGCTTTGTTTCCAGGTGTGTCACGGTATTTCCATACAATAACACCGACGAGTATTAATGTAGGTACAATGATGATCGCACACAAAATGGTTGATATTATGATCAAATCCCTTTGTGCCTCGCCGATCGGTCCACTTGGATCGAGTACAACGTATTTTCCGTTCTCATCTGCAAACAGTGACCATATCATAACGCCCAAGGTAACGAGCGTAATCACTACTGCAAGAATGATTTTGGAAAGCGATCTAGGTTTTTTATCCATCTTGATCCCCTCTCCTTTAATGCGCAATTACAAACGATGCTATTATCTTCCCCCTAAAGATATCAGAAATTCATGACAATAAAACGGGTGTTAACAAATTTGTCGAATTTGATCACAAATTTTGTGAATTTTTTCTCACAAATGATCTATTTCCTTGCATTCCGCAACAAAAAGAGCCTTTGCCACTCAAACCATTTGGGTTTGTCGGCTAAGGCTCTTTACCAAATATACAGCTGTTTGAAACAGTCATTTCCCTCTCCCTCGTATGTCTCACTTTATTGATCTTCGGTCTCTTGATCTTTTCTATGGAGATCGAGAAGACCCATTGCTTTTCCTATAAAGTAAATGTAGACACTACCCACCAAAAAGCCTATGCCTACCATAATTCCCATGTTGCTGTTCGTCAGTGCATGCAGATTAAACAAACAGATGACTACGCCCGTAATTAAGGCTACCCAGGCCATCACTGTCATCATGAACACCATGCGTACAGCTCGATCATCCTTCTCTCGGGCAGCGCTGACACGTGCTGGTTTGTTCACAATCATCGTAAGTCAACTCCTTCTAAATTTTGTAAGTGCTTACTACATTTAATATATCACACTTCAACAAGAATTGTTCACTATTTGTTCAAAATTTAGTCAAAAATTTTTCATTATTTTTGAAATTAAAGGTCATTAACCTTATTTTTACAATCCATAACTGGAATTTATTCATTGACACTTCACATTTCTGACTTATTTTCTGACCGTTTTGCTGGCAGGTACATCCTATCTCAAGTAAAATTAACCTTCATTTGCATATCTACTTATGTAATGTTGGATGACTCGTAAACCGTGAAAAAAGAAAAACCGCCACAGTTAAAAACTGCGGCGGTTTAACCTGAAAAATCAACCTTAGATCAGCACTATTTTATTATACAGGTCTCGTTTCGAGCCAGTTGTTTCTGATCACATTCTGATACCAGTAGAAGCTCTCTTTAGGCGTTCTTACCAGTGAGCGATAATCCACATGAACAAGTCCGAATCTCATGCGATAACCCTCTGCCCACTCGAAATTATCCATCATGGACCAAGCCATGTACCCTTTAACTTGTATGCCATCGGTTATAGCGCGGTGGATTTGTGCGATATGCTGCTGCAAATATGAAATACGGCGGAAGTCTTTTACCTGTCCGTTCTCCACTTCGTCATTGATGCATGCGCCATTTTCGGTAATGTAAATATCGATGTTTCCGTACTTCTGCAAATGATGCAGTGCTTCATACAACCCACGGGATTCAACCGGCCAGCCGATATCGGTTTGGACGAGTCCCATATCGACCTGTTCAAATCCGAGTACACCGGCATCCGGATTGTAACGATCAACACTCATTGTATAGTAGTTGATTCCAAGGTGATCAATCGGCTGAGATATCATCTCCATGTCTCCTGGTTTAACGTCTACCTTAGCACCTGCTTGTTCAAACCAGTCAACCATAAATGGAGGATATTCCCCCTTGAAGACCGGATCAAGGAACCAATCCGCAAACCATGCAATATGGCGTTCGCTTGCTGCTTTATCCGCATCAGACTTGCTGTAAGGAACGGCCCACTCCATATTTGGAGCGATACCGATCTTGCCATCTATACCCAGCTCACGGAACTTCTTAACGGATTTGCCATGTGCCAGCAGAAGACCATGACCCACATTCAGCGCGGTCTGCAGATCTCGATTGCCTGGTGCATGTGCACCCAACAGATTGGACAGAAAGGCGATGCACCATGGCTCATTAAATGTAAGCCAGCTCTTGATCTTACCATTAAACTCACGGTATATGATCTCTGAGAACTTCACAAAAGCATCCACCGTTCTGCTGCTCTCCCAGCCCCCAGCATCTTGAAGGGTTTGAGGCAAGTCCCAGTGATACAAGGTACAGAACGGTTCAATGCCATTCTCAAGCAATTTGTCTACGAAGCGGTGATAATAATCAAGACCGGCTTGGTTGATCTCCCCATCCCCATCTGGAAGAATACGAGACCAAGATACCGAGAACCGGTAGCTCTGAATACCAAGCTGCTTCATTAGTTCAATATCTTCTTCATAACGATGATAGCTGTCGCACGCGATATCGCCGTTATCTCCATTAAATACTTTACCTGGTGTTTTAGCGAAGGTATCCCAGATGGACGGCCCTCTGCCGTCTTCTGCAGCCGCTCCCTCGATCTGATACGCAGCTGTAGCCGTACCCCATTTGAAATCTTTAGGAAATTGAAAAATTGTCATTTAGAGCTCCCCCAATAATTCAGATTACTAAAACGTTTTCGATTACAACAAAAAATGAAAGCTAACTGATCAAATTATCAATTAACTCCTTAAATGAAAGTGCTTACACATATTCATAAAAATTATAGTCCATATTCACCCGAAGGTCAATGATAGAACTCTTGATTACAGTAAAAAAAGAAGAGGAGATTATGAGCTAATCTCCTCTTCGCGAGGTACTACATTATTTTTTAATTATGATTACAGGTCTTTCCCTGTCCACAATTCAACACGAGCCTTAACCCACTCTGTATACTGTTGTTCCATCTCTACAGCACCTGCTTTATCAAGCTCTTGCAGCATAGTGTCGTAGATTTGGTCGAATTTATCCGGAGTAGATACAATCGCTTCAGGAATACGTTTCTGAATAATGTCTTGTGTCTTCTGGAAGGTTACTTCGTAATCCGTTCCAGATGGTACTGGCATATTATAAGCTGCGCCCCACTCTTTAACTGGGAAGTCCTCTTCGGATGGGAACAGATCCTTCCAAGTGTCTACGCCATATCCAGCCAGTGTTTCCTTCTCAGCTTCGTTGTAGTTCTTAACAATCTCCTCAGGGAAGTTTGTTGTGTAGTAGTTGCCGGAAGGATCCTTCACACCGTCACCATAGTGTGCACTGAATGCAGTGTACAAGCTGATTCCTGTTTCTTTTGTAAAGTTTGCATTGTCATTGCTCTTACGATCTTGAACATCTTCTGGGATCTTACGAATGCCGTCTTCTACAACATAATGTTCCCCTTCAATTCCCCAGTTCAGGAGAACTTGAGCTTCATCAGAAGCGAGCCAGTCAAGGAACTTGATTGTGCGTACAGGTTCTTCGTTACTTACTGTAATACCGATACCATATGCATCCAGACCGATATCCTGGAAGTCAGCACGCTTGTAAGTCTCATCAAGACTTACAGGATAATGACCGTATGTCTCATCGAACTTACCTGCAGATTTCAGAGCGTTCTCCGCATCGCCATATGCCCATCCTTGATCAATCAGACCAAGTACTCGACCACTCGCAATTTTTGCTTTGTATTGGTCATCTTTTTGAATGAAGCTGTCTTTATCTAGAAGACCTTCATTGTACATTTTATTCAACCAGCGGAAATATTCTTTCTCTTCTGGGCGTTTGTAATGAAGCATGGCTTCATAAGTTTCTGGGTTGATGTAGTATTCGCCATCGTCAGGAGCACCTGTTGCGGCAAATGCCGGGTTTGTAACCGTAATCATGATTCTCCAGCCGTCTGCACTAAGTGTAAGTGGAATGGTTGGCTGTCCATCTTCGGTTGTTGGATGCTTCGCGTAGTACTCGCGCAGCGCGTTTTCGAAATCTTCGAGTGTCTTAATCTCTGGGTATCCAAGCTCTTTAACGACTTTGTGCTGAAGGTTGAAGCCGCCGCCTGCATCAAAGTAAGTTTGACCTACACCTGCATTCGTTGGGATTGCGTAAATAGCAGGGTCTTCGTTGCTGTATTTCAGTCGGTCCATTTGACCTTCGTATAGCTTCTTCAAGTTAGGTGCATGTTCCTCAATCAAATCGGTCATGTCAATCATTGCACCTGCGTCAACCAGCTTAGACAAGTTACCTTTAGGGAAAATCAGGTCAGGATAATCTCCACTCGCTGCCATAAGGGCGATCTTGTCATTACCGCCGCCGCTGGAAATATCATATTCCGCATTAATTGTAACGCCTGTTTCTTCAATAATTTTCTGACCAACAGCATCCTGCATCTTGTTCCAGTTCGGACTTGCATCCGCACCGAAGAAAGTTAATGTAATTGGCTCAGTTGAGTCCGAAGTAGCTTCTGATCCTGTGCCTGAACCCTCATTTGTATTTCCGCAGGCAGCAGTAAACAACATTGTGCTTGCAAGCAGCAACATAGCGATTGTCTTTGGCGCTTTGTGCTTCATTTGCTGTAATCCCCCTTAAAAAATCTTTTATATGCATAACAGGTTACCCTGTATATACCGATAATGAAAAAGAACGAAATAACATGAATTATTAAATATTACAAATAAAGCGCTTAAGTAAAACCGAAAAAGGATTGAGAAGCTAATAATTGTGTAGCTAGTGAGGAAAAAAGTTTAATAATTGAGTTTGGTCTAAGTTGAGGAGAACGTTTTCGAAACTAGGTAATGTAAGTGCTTTCAATATATTCATTGTATGAAATTCCCTTCAATAAGTCAATCTATTTTTTTCTATTAATAATAACTTTTTTCGAACGGTATTTGTATGTAATTTTGTTCAGTGGATCCATATCAAAAACTTGAATTTTAACGTCATTCTTTAGTCAATTCAACTACGCATCCTACCCAAATGTGCCGATAAGCTACCATTATTCTATAGTGGCACAGCTTATGAAACGTTTTCGGCTAATACTTCCTTCATTTTATTAATATTCGATTACTTTATATGTAAATAAAATTAGAATATCGGCTATAATGTAAATTTTTTATAAAAATAGGATAAAGAGACTTTTATAGGTCTATAAAAGTCTCTTTATCCTTAACAACTGTGCATCTATTTAAGCAGATTATTCTGCTGCTGCGTTACTTCCGTTCCACAGCTCTACTCTTTGCTTAATCAGCTCAGTATACTCCGCTTCCATTTCAGTTACACCAGCTTTGTCCAGCTCAGTCAGCATGGTTTCGTACACAGCATCAAACTTGTCTGGTGTAGTCAAGATCGCTTCTGGGATACGTTTTCTAATAATATCCTGAGATTTCTGGAACGCTACGCTGTAGCTGGATCCGGATGGTACGGCCATATTATAAGCAGCACCCCATGGTTTTACAGGGAACTCATCCTCTTTAGGGAACAGATCTTTGTAAGTCTCAGCTCCGTATTGCTCGAGCGTTTTCTTGTCTGCTTCAGAGTAGGAAGCGACGATTTGCTCTGGATAGTTAGCTGTATAATAGTTATCTGTAGAATCCTTCACGCCGTCACCATAGTGCGGTGCAATATTTCCGTACAAGCTAATCCCCGTTTCTTTCGTAAATGGTCCAGCATTGTTGTTCTTCTCACTCAGCACTTCTTCAGGAATAACACGTTGTCCATTCTCATCTACGTTGTAGTGCTCGCCTTCGATACCCCAATTAATAAGAATTTGACCTTCTTCAGAAGCCAGATAGTCGAAGAATTTAATTGTACGTACTGGATCTGGGTTCGTTGTAGAAATACCTACTCCCCATCCAGATTGGAATCCTGTATCCTGGAACGTATGATCCAAGATGTCCTCAGACATGGTTACAGGGAAAGTCGCATATGTTTGATCGTATTTGCCTTGTGTTTTGAGAGAGTTCTCTGCATCCGCATAACCCCACTCTTGGTCAATCAGACCAAGCACACGGCCACTTGCAATTTTGGATTTGTATTGATCTGATTTTTGTACAAAGCTTTCTTTATCAATCAAACCTTCGTTATACAGCTTGTTCAGCCAACGGAAGTATTCTTTTTCCTCAGGACGTTTAACGTGCAGCATCGCTTCAAAAGTGTCTGGATTGATGAAATATTCACCGTCGTCATGAGCGCCTGTTGCCCAGAAAGCCGGGTTTGTTACTGTAATTTGAATTCTCCAGTCGTCTGCATCCAATGTCAATGGAATCGTAGGTTGTCCATCTGTTGTCGGATGAAGCTTCATGTAGTCCTTCAAAGCTTTCTCGAAATCTTCTGTTGTACGGATTTCAGGGTATCCCAGCTCTTCAAGTACACGGTGCTGCAGCTTGAATCCACCTGTTGCATCGAAATACTGTTGTCCTACACCTGCATAGGTTGGGAGTACATAAATGGACTCATCTTCAGTGCTATACTTCAAACGATCCCAGTACTCTCCATACAATGCCTTAATGTTAGGCGCATATTCCTCAATAAGATCTGTCAGGTCGATCAAGGCACCTGCATCAACAAGCTTATTGACTTCACCCTTGGCAGAAATGATGTCTGGATACTCACCGCTTGCTGCCATAAGTGCAACCCGGTCTTGTCCTCCACCGGTTACAGCAAACTCACCATTCAGCGTTACCCCTGTAGCTTCTGTAATTTTCTTACCCACCGCATCTTGCATTTGATTCCAGTTTGGTGAAGCATCTGCACTAAAGAAATCAAATGTAATTGGTGAAGTATCATTACTTGTATCCTCATATTCACCACTGCCGTTGCTTCCGCCGCCGCATCCTGCCGCCAGAAGAGACATTCCAAGTAAAGGTACAATTGCAAATTTCGTTGTTTTGCTAGGCATATCAAAGTTCCTCCCCAATGAATTACGCAATATCTTTTTGATCCAATCCAACAAGTTTTATTTGTCTCTATCTCTATCTCTATTTTCTCTAATTTTTGATAAAACGGAATCAATTTCATAGCGACTCAAGGTAATTATGAAATTGATTCACGAATGGTATCACTTACGAACTGAATGCTAAGATCCCGATGATCATAGAGTTCATATTGTTCTTTTCTTTACTTCAATCTATCCACATTGAATGGTATTAAGCTTTAACAGCACCCAGTGTCATACCGCCAACGAAGTACTTTTGAAGGAACGGATAGACCACGAGGATCGGAACAGTTACGACAATAGTGATCGCCATCCGGATGGATTCCGGCGAAATATTGGCCATCTGCTGCGCCATGTCATTCGCGTTAACTGTTGCCCCGCTGCCTTGCTGCGTACTTTGAAGGACCTTCATCAGCTCGTATTGAAGCGTCGTGAGCTCCGGCTTCGAACCATTGTACAAGTAAGTATCGAACCAGGAGTTCCACTGTCCAACAGCCAGGAACAATGCGATCGTTGCAAGTACCGGCTTACAGAGCGGAAGAATAATTTTGTAATAGATTTTGAAGTCATTGGCTCCATCGAGCTTGGCCGATTCTTGAAGCGCATATGGAAGACCATCAATAAAGGAACGAATAACGAATACATTAAATGCACTGATCAGAGCTGGGAAAATGTAAATCCAGAACGTACCGATCAGGTTAAGGTCTCTCATCAAAATGTATCCTGGAATCAAACCACCAGAGAAATACATTGTAAGTGCCAGGAACGTAGACACGAATTTTTTCGCTCTAAAGTCAGGGCGAGCGAGTGTGTACGCTACCATGGATGAGCTCACGAGCCCAAGCACGGTTCCGACAATTGTTCTTGCCAGGGATACCTGAGCACCTTGGATCAGACCATCATATTGGAATATCGTCTTGTAATTCTCCAATGTAAATTCACGTGGCCACAAGTAGATTCCGCCGCGAACCGTATCAGATGATTCATTGAGTGAGATCGCCAGTACGTTTAAGAACGGATACAGCGTCACTATAAGAATCAGACCCATAACAACATAGTTGGCTACGTCAAAAATCTTCTCAGAAGTTGTGGCGTTAAATGCTTTGTTAGCTTTAGACACACTTCCTTCCCCCTTTCTACATGATGCTCTCTTTAGTGAATTTCTTGAAGAGACCGTTTGCAGTGAACAACAGGATTACGCTGACCACAGAGTTGAATATACCTATTGCCGTACCGTATGAGTACCTGCCCATCTGCAAACCGTAATTCAGAGCATAGAGATCGAGTACTTCCGAGTAGTCCGTTACCAAGCTGTTTCCTAGCAAGAATTGTTTCTCGTATCCAATACTGATCAAGTGACCGATCTGCATGATGAACAATACAGAAATTGTAGAACGGATACCCGGCAATGTGATATGCCACATTTGTCTCCAGCGGCTTGCACCATCGACCCGGGAAGCTTCATACAGCTCCTGATCGATACCTGTAATCGCTGCCAGATAAATGATCGCGTTCCATCCCATTTCCTTCCACAAGTCGGAAGCGGTTACAATGTACCAAAATAGGTTACCTTGCGCCATAAACTGAATCGGCTCATCAACAATATTTAGTGCGACCAAGATATCATTGATAATACCGCCGTCTGTGGACAGCATTTTCGTTACAATCCCGGCTACAACAACCCAGGATACAAAGTGAGGCAAGTATGATACCGTTTGCACGGTTCTCTTGAAAAATTTGCCGCGCAGCTCATTGAGTAGGATAGCGAAGAAGATCGGGAATACGAAACCGACAACTAGTCCCATCAAACTCATGGCCAATGTATTTCTGAGTACAAGGTAGAATCGATCGTCAGTGAACAACTCGACGAAATGTTTGAAGCCTACCCAATCCTGTTCAAAAAAGCCTCTTGCTGGCTTAAAGTCTTGAAATGCCATGGTCCATCCCCATAGCGGCAGGTAGTTGAATACGAACACCCATGCAACGAAAGGCATAGACATCAGCAGCAAATACTTTTGGTCTTTCACGGTTTTCCAAAAGTTATTAGGCCCTTTCCGCTTCGCTTTCGTAGCGGGTGTCTCCTTGGAATCCGTGGAAGTGGGCTGTGTTAGCGTTTCCATGAAATGACCCCTCCTCTGTTTGATAACTTAATGATACTCCAACATTTTGAAGAGAAATACCCAATGGATTTAATATAATTTCATATAAAAATTAGAGATGTGTCGTCGAATGGTCATATAAAATGTCTAAAAATGAGGGTATTCAAATGAGCTGTTTGAACTACCGTATTTTGTGCAAAAACGTTTTCTGTTTTCATGAAAAGAGCCGTCTAGCTTTGATCCCTGGATTGCTCCCGGTAAGTAGACGGTGATACACCAACATACTTTTTAAATTTGCTATGAAAATAATCTACGTTCGCATATCCAATGGTAGCAGACACTTGATGGACCTTAAGACCCTCTGACAGCAGCTCCTTCGCCCGCTCCATGCGAACTTTGTCGACAAATACGTTAAATGATTCCCCCGTGTAATTCTTGAACAGCTTGCCTAGATAGCTGCTATTGTAATTGAAGACTTCGGCAAGCACTTCGAGCTTGAGGTGATTGCCAGGATTCCGTTTAATAAAATCGATCATTTGCTTAATTACGGTATCCTTGCTGTTGCCGCCCAGCTGGGAAATGACTTTTACAAATTGAATATTCAAAGTCTCTAATAGATCGTATAACGTTGGCAGCCGATATAACGCCGCCAGCATGGCTGTATGCTCCGTCGCGATGCTTTTGGCTTCTTCATGATTCAAGGACAACTTATTTAGAGCCAAAGCAGCTATTTGTGCCGTTACTTTTTTGATGTCCCCTTCGCTGAAACGGTTCCTAGTTACGATCTCTTCTATCTCAGACAATACCCGCGTAAGTAGGTCCTTACTTCTAATGTCCAGTGCATAATACAGCTTATCAGCCAATTCATGTTCATTCATCGTAACTGCTTGTTCAGCTTTATCATCCGGCTCATGCACATCGGAGGCGAGCAATATACTTCTATCCTTTGCGAAGAATCGCCGCTCTATAGTAATTAATGCCTCACGGTAAGAATGTTCAAGCTCCCGGGAACGCTCGACAGGACGGCCTGCAGCAATATATATCATGGCAGCGTAGCGTTTGAGTACCGTTACGATCCCTTCATATAAACGACGGGCATCCTCTTTGGACAACACCGGCTCCCGGAGCAATATCCCGACATATTTTCCTGCATTAAATACGACTCCGCGCTGTGAAGCATTCAGCATCTCTGCCACTTCCCGTTTCACTTCGGTTAGGAATAAAGTGGAATCGTCATATAGCTCGAGGAGAAGTACTTGATAGCTTGGAGAATATAGCCCCCATTCCTTCAGCTGCTCATCCTCCCAGACCTGTCCGTCAAAGATAATGGACTCGATGAGATGCTCTCTGTAAAACAGCTCTTCGTTTGAGCTCCGCTGCTTGATCTTCTCCTCTTTGTCCAGCATTTTCTTGATTCGTTCCAGTTCTTCCATCATTTCTTCTTCGTCGACTGGCTTAAGCAAATAGCCATCTACACCAAAGCTGATTGCCTTCTTGGCATAATCAAAATCCGCATGACCGCTTAAGATGAGAAAATGTCCTTTTTTCCCTTCCTTAAACAGCAGTTCTATCACTTCAAGACCTGTCATTCCAGGCATTCGAATATCAAGTATCATCAGATCCGGCTGTAGCTCATGATATTTCTCCACAGCTTCTCGTCCGTTAGAAGCCGTATCAATGACTTCATAACCCTGTGCTTCCCAATCAATGATCGTCTTCAGTCCTTCTCTGATCATCGGTTCGTCATCTACAAGTATTACGCTATACATTCAGGCTGCCTCCTTTGGGAACAGTAAAATAAATTTCTGTACCTACACCATATTCACTATGAATATTTAATCCGTGCTCTTCGCCATAAGACAATGTCAATCGCTGATGAACATTTCTTAGGCCAATCCGGCTCTTTTCTTCCTCATCCGGACCGGCAATGGAAGCTAGCACTTCCGCTAGCCGTTCCTCGGTTATGCCGACGCCATTATCTTTTACGCATATCTTAAGCAGCTTCTCGTCCATATTCTGAATCTCGACCTCAACCTTAACGCCCTCTTCCTGATTCTCAAGCCCGTGTACAATCGCATTCTCAACGAGAGGCTGGATGATCAGCGGAGGGATGTATATTTTATCAGCAGACTTGTCCAGCCGCAATTCGAAATTCAGGCGATCTTCATAACGGAATTTCTGAATCTGCAGATAAGATTGGACAATCTCCATCTCGGCCTTGACCGTTGTATGTCCACTGCCGATCTCCAAGTTCTTGCGCATCAGCTTCCCAAGCAGCCGAACGATATTCGCGATTTCGACCTCACCTTTAATATGGGCTTTCATCCGAATGGACTCCAGCGCATTAAAGAGAAAATGCGGATTGATCTGGCTTGCCATCATTTTGAGCTTGATTTCCTTCTGGGCGATCTCGAGCCGGTTGTTCTGCTCGCTGGTCTCCACGACTTGAGTCATCAATTGATTAATGCTCGACACCATGGAATTAAATTGACGTGACAGCTGACCTATCTCATCGTTCCCATCAATATTGGATACGACTTTCAAATTCCCGAGGGCGACCCGGTTGATCTGGCGGCTTAATCCAAGCATACGCTTTGTCGTTAAGAACGAAATAACGTAGACAAATACCAGTGCTACCAGCAGCACCAAACCGATAAAGAGCATGCCGATCAAGCTGATCTTATTCGCATCATTAACAATGCAGTTGTTGGAGAAGACCGATACAATTTGAAATCCATTCATGCTCGATGCCGGCAGCAGCTCATCAACAATAATTTTGGAGGGCTCATTCTTGACATCTGTATCAATAATTCCCGTCTTTTGACTGTTAAGATCCACTTCGATATCCAAACTGTCGAAGGTTTGTCCGACCAAGCTTATATCTTTGGCTGCAACAATATATCCCTGACTGTCAACAATCATCGTGTCAAAGGGTTCCTGACTTAATATGTTGTTGATCTCATAACGATTAATCAGTACCATCAGCACACCCTGACTTTGATATTCAGGAAAATGCACCCTTCTGACCAGCGCCAGGGCATCCGCCGGATTATCCGGAGTCGAAGGTACATAGAACCAGCCGATACTTCTGGCATGAACGGCTTGATTAAACCACTGGGTATCCTCAATTTGATCCGTCACCGGGATAAACTCCAGATTGTTCACGAGGGTCGGATTATAAGTGAAGAATCGAATCGCAGACAGCTCTCGGTACTGCTGAAGATACTCATTGAACAGATCAAAGGCATGGTAAGTCTTCGTCAGCTCAAGAATGCTCGAGTATTCCGTATTCACAACGGTCTCCAGCTCCTTGTTGAACAGCAGGAGATTAGATATATCTGTCGGCACCCTGAGAAATGTGGAGGCCTGATTCTTAATCCGGTCTACGTTGTTTCGAGCTTGCTCTATTGCCTGATCCATCGCCTGCTGTCGAAAATAATAAGTCACCCCTATGCCGATAATCAGCACAGGAATCATGACGACAAGAACGTAACTCATCAGAAGCTTGTGCTTCAGCTTCGTATTATTGTTAAGCCGTACAAGCCATGACAGCAAAGGATTCACCCCTATATCTATTCTAAGCGCTTACACAAAAGAGAGATTGCTTCACCTATCATATCACAAAATGACGACGTGCAAAGTGACTAGTTTCGACATAAAACAACAATTACTACTGGTTCTGTCTTCCCGGTGAGACGAGTAGTATATAAAGATCAATTCCTGCTCTGAGCCCGTATTCACACATCCCAAGTGACTTAAGGAGGACATGCCGTGGATATTTTATCTTCCATTATTATGGGGATTATTGAAGGCCTGACTGAATTCTTACCTGTGTCTTCAACCGGACATATGATCCTGACTGCTCACTTGCTTGGCTTATCTACCGATGAGGAAAGTGTAAAAACCTTCGAGGTTGTTGTCCAGCTTGGTGCAGTGCTTGCCGTTGTCGTATTATATTGGCATACTTTTATTGGTTTATTCAAAATCAAACCGTTAGACCGCACGGTTCCGCGGTTGAACCTGCTCCATATTTTCCTCGCGATGGTGCCTGCTGGAGTTGCCGCCGTGCTGCTGCGCGATGTCATCAAAGCGTACTTGTTCGGACCCGAAACGGTCGTTTACAGCCTGGTTGCCGGGGGCCTGCTGATGATCGCTGCTGAGAAATGGCACAAGAAGCCCACAGCGGTTACGATTGACGATATTACTTATAAGCAGGCATTCACGATCGGATTATTTCAGATCCTCGCATTATGGCCCGGTTTCTCGAGATCCGGTTCAACGATATCCGGCGGGCTGTTAGCCAGAGTCAGCCATACAGCAGCTGCAGAGTTCACCTTTCTCGTCTCCGTACCGATCATGTTTGCTGCAACTCTATTAGATCTCATGAAGAGCGCATCCTACTTGTCTGTCAGCGATATCCCTTATTTTGCAGCCGGACTGATTACCTCTTTCGCTGTGGGCATGCTCGCTATAAGAACCTTTCTTCATTTATTAAAAAGACTCAAGCTGTCGACCTTTGCCTATTATCGCTTCGGACTTGCTCTGGTCATCTTTGTTTTCGTTCTGTAAAAAAAGCCCTCCCTGCTGTTCGATCACACAGCAGGGAGGGCTCTTCATCGGGTACGAAATCGACTATTTTACTGCTTGGATTCTAGTGTTTCAAGATATTCCGACACCTGAGCAGGAGTCTTTGCCCATTTACTATGCAGATGAGCAATCTTCTCTCCGTTCTTGAATACGAGCAGGCTTGGAATACCCCGGACCTGGTTCTCGTCGGCCACCGGCATAAGCTTCTCTGCATCTATAGCGTAGAACTCTTTATCTTGATGCTGGTCGATGACATCGCCAATAAACCGGTCCATATTTTTACAATCCGGGCACCATGTCGTATCAAATTTGAT
This sequence comes from Paenibacillus sp. TCA20, assembly GCF_000732325.1. Classification (GTDB taxonomy): domain Bacteria; phylum Bacillota; class Bacilli; order Paenibacillales; family Paenibacillaceae; genus Paenibacillus; species Paenibacillus urinalis. Next base: position 54,411 of record NZ_BBIW01000014.1, on the reverse strand, counting down.
GACGGTCAGCTTATCTCCTTGAATAAGCTCTCTGTATTGTTCTTCTGTTTGTATTCTCTCCATTTTGCAAATTCCTCTCTTATGGTTCTCGTTATATAATATATCAGCTGACCCTTAACGGTGCTGCGTATATAGGTTAGCACTGGTCATTTCTCGAAGCAGTTCGTATTCCTCCTCTGTGAGCAGAGGGGCCTCTGCGGCACCAATATTCTCAAGCAGCTGCGTCCGCGAGCTTGCACCAGGAATGACAGTCGCTACCGCTGGATGATGAAGTGCATAACGAATAGCCGTTTGGGACATACTTCTTTGCTCATTCACTAGAGGACGAAGCTGATGACGAATATCAGTAATCTGATCCCCTGAATAATTCAAAAAGCCCTTTGCTGCTTTGTCATCTCTGCCATCGGCAAGCGCACCACTCGCAACCGGTCCTCTCGCAATTACGTTGATTCCATATTCAGCAAGCAGGGGATACACCTCCTCCTCACCACGGCGATCGAGCAGGCTGTATTGGCTCATGACACTGACAATCTGAGCACGCTGAACATACTCCCTGATTACATTAGGCCGAATTGAGGATATTCCGTAATAACGGATCACACCTTCCCGCTTCAGTTGTTCAAACGCTTCAATCGTCTCTTCCATGTTATCTTCTATCGTACCTCCGTGCAGCTGGTACAAATCTATATAATCCGTCTTCAATCTTCGCAGGCTCTCTTTGACCGCGGACAGGATATGATGTTTACTTGGATCCCAGGTTAAACCGGACTGTCCGGGGACACGAACGTTCCCTGCCTTGGTAGCCAGAATAATATCCTGTCTGCGGCCTTTCAGTGCACTGCCTACGATTTCTTCATTTCGTCCATCATCATAAATATCCGCTGTATCCAGAAAATTAACGCCGCGATCGAGTGCTTCATGAATAAGCGATACCGCTTGATTCTCATCTGTCCCGAGCGACATGCAGCCTAGTCCAATCTCACTTACAAAAAGATCTGATGAACCGAGTCTGTTCTTCTTCACGGTGCATTTCCCTCCTCTATGACGAAATATCAATGAGATTCTATTGTAGCATGTCCTTAACATTAAACAAAAAATGGACCGGAATCTCCTTCCAGACAGAAGGAAATTCCGGCCTCTTCATATTCTTTATTAATAGTAAGGTGCCATAAACAGATAAACGATAACCCCAGTAATACTTACATAGAGCCAGATCGGCATCGTCCAGCGTGCAATCTTCTTATGCTTCTCCACCTGCATCGTCCAGCCCCATACCAGGGAGAACAAGGCTAGAGGGACGATTACAGCCGCCAGGAAGCTGTGGGTGATCAGAATCGTAAAGTATATAGGGCGAATGATCCCTTCTCCCCCGAACTTGGCAGACTCAGGCGATATATAGTGAAACGTTAAATAGGTTATCAAAAACAATAGTGTGGAAGTAAATGCAGCAAGAATAAAGCCCTTGTGAATTGTAATATTCTTCTTCATGATGGCAATCAGGGCTGCGACCAGAAAAATAAAAGTAAAGCTGTTCAGGACCGCATTGATTCTTGGAAGAATCGTATAATCAAAGCTGATTTCACCACTGTAGCCGACGGGACCGAAGAATAGTACCAAAATAATAATATTTGCGATAAGGGAAACGGTTAAAATAATTCCCGCGAAATTCTTTTTGCTCGTCGGGACGTATCCGCCTTCCCCGAGATTTTTGCCCATACTTACGCGTATCCTCCTCTGTGAGTAAATGCTATTTATAATTATATACTGCCATACTCTAGGTGTTAAGTGACAACACTTCGAACAATCACTCTATACGGGTTCTAGCTTCTGTTTCATAGCATAGATTTATACTATATAATCGTCCTTCCGAAAAAACATGTCTTTTCAATCTCGATTGCAAGCAGTATAATAAGCTGAGTTATTGCTCACAATCACATACGTAGTTTTATTTATAGGGGGAGTCTGGCACACCAGGTATCTCTCTGTCTTTTTTGAGGCATATCAACGGCTCCTTACGCCAGATATGTCTTTTTTCTTGTCCTGGATTGGATTACAACCCGTGCTGTCCGGACAATATATCTTTATGATAACTTCGTTGTGATTCGCTCGCAGACTCTACAATTGAACTTAGAAAGGAGATCACTATGGAGTTTATTCTGCATCTTGTACTCATTCTTATCTTCACCAAACTGGCAGGGCATCTGTCCGTGAAGCTGGGACAGCCATCTGTACTGGGGGAATTGATCGCCGGGGTTATCCTCGGACCCGCAGTACTTGGATGGGTGCATCAGACTTCATTCATACAAGAATTTGCGGAGATTGGAGTACTCATCCTCATGTTCATCGCAGGTCTGGAAACCGATCTGGATCAGCTGCGAAAAAACTGGAAGGCGGCGTTTGCCGTTGCGGTTGGCGGGGTTATCATCCCCTTCTTTGGCGGCTATGGATCAGCTGTCGCCTTCGGCATGGATCAGCATCATGCGTTGTTCTTCGGATTGCTCTTCTGTGCAACCTCCGTCAGCATTTCTGTACAAACGCTTAAGGAGATGAACAAGCTTAATTCCAGGGAAGGCACGACGATTCTTGGTGCTGCCGTTGTCGACGATATTCTCGTCGTTGTCCTCTTAGCTGTCATGATGAGTGTACTCGGAGCTGGAGAATCTGTCAGCATCGGGACACTGATCGGCAAGAAGGTTCTGTTCTTTGTCGTTATTATTGCAGCATCCATCTGGGCTGTTCCACTTCTTATGAAATGGCTGTCGAAGCTGAAGGTGGCTGAAACGGTCATCTCTGCCGGTGTCATTATCGCACTTGCCTTCTCCTATTTCGCTGAGTGGATGGGCGTTGCGGGGATTATTGGAGCCTTCGCTGCAGGTATCGCCATCTCGCAAACCGACTACAAGCATACGGTAGAGAACAAACTGGAGCCCATCGCCTACAGCTTGTTCGTCCCTGTGTTTTTTGTAAATATCGGGCTTAATGTCAACTTTGAAGGAGTCGGATCTCAGATTGGATTTATTATCGTCATCAGTGTGATTGCGATTATAACCAAGCTGCTAGGCGGCGCGCTGGGTGCTGGTCTGACCGGGTTCAACCGACATTCTTCCTTTGCTGTAGGAACAGGCATGATCTCCAGGGGAGAAGTTGCTCTCATCATCGCAGGAACAGGTCTCAGCTCGGGACTGCTTGCTACCGAGTATTACACCTCGGTCATTATCATGGTGATTGTAACAACCCTGGTAACACCACCGCTGCTTAAAATCATGTTCTCAGAGAAACGAGCCAGCAAAAAAGAAGCCTCTTCCATCTAGTAATAAAAAACGCAGAGGGTGCGCATTCAATGCCGCCCTCTGCTCTTTTTATTGCCCGCGTATTTTATAGTGAGATCACTAAGAATGATGAGTTATGGATTATCACCGTCAAGATACTGCTCATATTCCGAATTCAATCGCTTCTCCTTACAGTGGACTGATCCGCAGTTTGAATAAAAAACCTGTACACGATTTGTTTCCTGTACGCCAAGCTCATTGTGGCAGTCCCGGCATAAAATAACACCCAGCGGAATTGAGCCCTTATTGTTCTCCACTACAAGTACCTCCTTGATTGTAAGGTGAGGATTGATGCGGTTCCTCCGAGTAACAAGTGTTCCTGACAGCTACTGGAGTGTAGCATAACCTCTTACACCATTATATATAGTAAGCGTTATCAGGATTTATGCCTGTAAATTTCGGATTTCATTTTAATCTACCTAATAAAAAACGATCCGAGCTCTAGAAAGAGCCCGAATCGCTGAATTATTGATATGTTGTTATTTGTTCTCATCTCCAGGAATCACACAGGAATCATCGGTGCATACAGCAGCATCCTCGGTATTCCCGATCACCTGCAGCGGCTGGCCTTCGGACCAAGCCTGAGTGAGTGCCTGACTAAACACAGAGAGCGGCTGTGCCCCGGAGATGCCATACTTGCGGTCAATAACGAAGAATGGAACCCCTTGAATGCCAAGCTGCGCCCCTTGTCTCTCGTCACTGCGGACTTCCTCACTGTATTGATCTCCTTCAAGCACAGCTCTGACTTCCTCGCCATCCAGTCCGAGCTCTACAGCCAGCTTCACCAGCACTTCCTTACTGCCGACATGCTGTGCTTCTACAAAATAAGCAGCTAGGAGCCGCTCCACCATTTCCTTGTCTTTGCCCTTGCTCGCTGCATAATGAGCCAGACGATGGGCATCAAATGAATTCGTCGGTTTAATTCGATCAAAATTATAATTCAACCCTACACTTTGTGCCTGCTCTACCACATTCGCTGTCATCGCTTTGGCTTGCTCAACTGTTGTTCCATATTTGCTTGCGAGCGATTCATACGTTGTCTGATTAGTATCCACTGCTTCATTCGGATTCAATTCGAAGCTGCGGTACACCACTTCTACGGATTCACGAAACGGAAGAGACTCAAGCGCTTCCTCAAATCGACGTTTACCTATATAACAAAAAGGACACATAAAGTCCGACCAAATTTCTACTTTCATGCTGTTAAACCTCCTAATATTCTGTTACTTACTATTGGTAACCAAATCATAGCATACAGATGGAGCTATGCACAACTCTTCTACCATTTTGAAGAATATGTAAGTTTTTTGGAGTTCTCTACCGATAACAACCTAGTAGCATACTTATTTTTCATACATAAGGGGGAAATATCTGCATCATGAAAAGTTTTACCAAAACCTATGCCAAAAAATCAGCTGCTCTTCTGCTTACGGCTGCATTAGCTCTGGCAGTCCCTGTCTCCTCAGGCATCTCTTATTCGGGAATAGCACAAGCAGCAAGCAGTCAGACAACAGCTGTGACCCTAACTTATCCAACCAAATCCATTACTTTATCCTTGGATAAGCGTGAGTCGATTCAAAACAAGCTTAAAATGTCGGAAAAAGTGCAGGTCGTATATGCTTCAGGCAACAAAGCCATCGCCCGTGTCAATCAGGAAGGTGTTGTTATCCCTGTAAAGCAGGGTTCTACGAACATTCTAATCCAGGTCGTCACTCCAGGCTACAAAGGTCAGCTCAAGCTGCCTGTGACCGTCACAAAAGGAGCTTCTAAAGCCAAGGCCGTCTATGCGACGAAAAAAGTCAGTGTGTCAGGCAGAACCTTCAGCGTGAAGACCGTCACCTTGCCAAAAGGAACACCAGTCACTGCCGGTCTTGCCAATCATAGAGTAGGCGCGGTCAAATCGCTGTCTTCCATTGCCGGAGCATATAACGCATCTGCTGCTATAAATGGAACCTATTTTGAAGCTTACGGTGGTATTCCCGATCCTTATGGCATGATCATCAGCGATGGGATTATTGAGCATATAGGCAATACAGGCACAACCATCGGTTTCAAGTGGGATGGATCTGCGATTATGGATACACTTCGCGTTCGCGTACGCGGTACCGTCAAGGCTGCAGATGATAGAGCACAGAGCTGGTATGTCTACTTCGTTAATCGCACACCGACCAAAGGGAAAACATCTGCCGTTATGTATACACCGAAACGTGGGGCAAATGTAGGCTTCTCCTACGGGACAGCGATTACGGTTCGCAAAGGAATCGTTAACAAAGTCGCGCCAAATACAAATGCAGCCATTCCAAGCGACGGATATGTGCTTGTATTTACAGGCAAGGAGGAGGACATGCTTGCTGCACGATTCAAAAAAGGAAGCTATGTAGACTACAGCATCAGCTACTATAATGAGGATAATAAAGATATCAACTGGTCTAATGTCCATACGGCTATTGGTGCAGGTCCGAGACTAGTAAAAGACGGCAAGCTTGCCGTAAATCCGGCAGCCGAAGGGTTCAGCAGCTCCAAAATTCTAACGGATGGCGGTGCGAGAAGCGGGATTGCCATCAAGAAGGACGGAACGATTGTACTGGCAACCGTCCCTGGGGCTACGATCAAACAGTGGGGCAATATCATGCTGAAGCTGGGAGCTTATCAGGCGATGAATATGGATGGCGGTGCTTCCTCGGGCATGGTTGCGAATGGTAATACTGTCACTTCACCAGGCAGACTGATCAGCAATGGTCTCGTGTTCGGAAGCTCTTTAAAGTGGTAGCATGAAATAAGCGAATCAAGTGTTTAGCAACCCCTTGCCATTTTGGCGAGGGGTTCTTTTTCATAGAACAAGATTACAGCCCACTTCTAATGTACATAATAGAAATATATATTTGAATCTGGAGCCTACTACATGAATACTAAAATCTCAGCATACCAGCTGTTCTCCATTACATTTCTATTTCAGTTTGGCACGACCATAATTTATGCCTTTGAAGCGACCGTGGGAAGAGATGCCTGGATGGTTACCCTATTGTCTTTCATTATCGGAATCATGCTGGTTGCCATGTATCTGGGGATTATGCAGCTTAACCCGGGGCTGACACTGGTGGAATGGTTCCCCCGCCAATTCGGCAAATGGATCGGCTTTCCGATCGCCATGCTGTATCCTTGTGTATTTCTTCTGGATGCTGCCCGTATTATTGGTGATCTGAGGGATCTGGTGCCGACCACCATTCTTCCCAACACTCCACCGCTTGTCCTTATTATTGTGTTCGGCGCACTCGCTTTATATGGGCTCATACTTGGCATAGAGAACATATCCCGGCTCGGACAGATTCTGCTTCCCATCCTGCTGGGGCTGTTTTTCCTTGAGCTGATCTTCCTTCTGTTCTCTGATATTGTTAATTGGGAAATGCTGAAGCCGCTCTTATGGAAGGGATGGGACCCTGTCATTAAGACGACAATCCTTCAGGGAATTACACAAACCTATGGAGAAAGCATTGCCCTTGCCATGATATGGGTGATGGTAGATAAGAAAAGCAAGGTATGGAAGGCCACTCTGATCTCAACGGCATTTGTCTTCCTGCTCATCCTGCTGCTGGATATCTTCTCGATTACGGTGTTTGGCGATGTATTGTTTCAGCGTCTCGTCTACCCATTTTACTCCCTGTCAGGCATGGTCAACATTCAGGGCTTTATTACAAATCTGAATCCCTTTGCGGTCGTAACCATGATCAGCACAGCATATTTCAAACTCGTTATTAAAATGTATGCTGCGCTGACAGGCATTCAAATGTTGCTGCGTCTCAAGAAAGGGCGCCGTCTTATGCTTCCAGCCGTTCTACTGATCATGATTCTTGGCATGACACTGGACAACAATGTGACAGAACATCTCAGCATTATCAGCTTCCAGGTCGTTACGCCTTATGTCTGGATCCCTCTATATATTGGACTTCCACTCCTGCTCTTCATCATCAGCCTGATCCGGCATAAATTAAAATCGGCCCGCTAAGGGCCGATTTCTCGTTTATTTTATGAAGCATTCTCGCTGCCTGTTCCCTTCTGCTCCACTTCCTCTTCCTTGAGCTGTGGGGAAGCACCGGTAACGCCAAAGCTCTTAATGGTAACGTGCGCTTCCACTGTAATTTTCATATCAGGGAACAGCTCTTCCCAGCGTGGCTGCAGCTTACGCCACTCTTCGGGATGGTTGCGGAATAAGTAATCACCAACATTTAAAACATCTGTTCTGAGCTCCTTCTGTATTTTGCGAATCAGCTCCTGTTCATCCTTGACAATCTCTTGACCTATTTCCCATTCCATCCTCCGGATGACCTCTGCATTATACAGATCGAGTCCAGAATTATTTTCATTTATATGAGCATCCCCACTCAGCTTGAAATGCATCGCTACATTGTCGCCTTCAAATGTCGGACGATATCTGCTCTTCAAGCTCTTAATCTCTGCACTTATCGCTCCCTCCCCGCCGATGTCACTGGTCAGATCGGTAACCGAAACGCTTCGTTCTCTCATGAGAAACCACATTAAATACCCGACTTCTTGGTTATCCAAATACCCGCGCAGTTTCAAATTGTTGTCGAGCACCGCATTTCCGATGTAGCGGTAAGGCATGACCGTTTTTTCCTTTTTCCCCTCGGCTTCTGGTACTTTTTCTACAGCAGGGAGAACGGCACCTCCCATAGAGTCCGAGTTAACAGAGCGAAGCAAATTAAGAAAGGTAATATCCGCCACTTCGCGATGGGACTGATGCAGCTTGTAATACTCTCTGACAGCCTGATTTCCATACGGAGTTTTGCTCTTCAGAAAATCAGACGCAAGCCCTCCCTTTACAACGAATATGTCTGATCTGAGCGGTGTTTCCGGATAGCGGCTATAAATATCTATAACATCCTTCAAACCGATCTTGGCTAGCTCTTCACCCATTACCAGTGTCCTTCGATGTCCTCTGTTAATAATGCGGGATACTTTATTCTGGACATAGCTGGAAGCCTCATAAATCGTGCTTTTCGGTTCCCCTACTTCTGTATAATCCTGCTGCTTGTCCCCCCCTTCCGCACCTCCGCCTGAGATCAGCGCGAACTGATTAGTTACCCTATACCCCTGGTCCGGAACATAGTCTATGCCTCCACCCAGAGCAAAAGCCTGATTATTCAGCTCCTTGCTGTCCCAGCAGCCAGTCATTAGTAGAAGCATGGCGATTACCGCCGGCCATCTGTATGCTTTTCTCATATCCAAATCGCCTCCTGACTTACGGTTTGGGCTTTTGGCCCTTTGGAGTACGTATCGGGTTCCGGGAGCCGATAAGATTCGGTCTCTTATTCATCGCCCAGTGTGGATTACGCCAGATCATATCCTGCATATTCACCGAAGCAACCGGTGCCAACGGACTCATATACGGAACACCAAAGGAGCGGAGACTGACCATGTGAAGCAGCATCGCCAGCGTACCGATGGTGATGCCGTACAATCCGAACACCCCTGCACAGAGAAGAAGTGGAAAGCGCAGCATCCGAAACGCATATCCAACATTGTAGCGCGGTGCGGTAAAGGAGGCGATGCCGGTACCCGCCACGACGATGACAATTGGCGCTGATATGATGCCTGCCTGAACGGCAGCTTGACCGATAACGAGTGCACCCACAATACTGACCGCCGAACCAATCGCCTTCGGCAGCCGTATACCCGCTTCCCGAAGCCCCTCAAATACACCTTCCATAATGAAGGCCTCAATCACCATGGGAAATGGAGAAGCCTCTCTCGCCTGGGTGAAGCTGAGTGCAAGGCTTGTCGGAAGCATCTGCGGATGGAAATTGACAATGGCTATAAATACCGAAGGGAGAAACAAAGAAGCCAGCAAGAAAAGAATACGGATAATCCGGGTAGCTGTGGCGTACAGATAAGGATTGTAGAAATCCTCTGCTGCCTGCACGCCGGCCCAAAAGGTAAATGGAACGATCAGTACAAACGGGGTGCCGTCTGTAAAAATAGCCACTCTTCCTTCGAGCAGACTTGCCGCCACGGTGTCCGGTCTTTCTGTATTCTGAACGGTAGAGAAAGGGGAGTATGGCGCATCCTGAATAAACTCTTCAATATAGCCTGATTCAAGAATGGCGTCGATCTGGATATCCTTTAGCCTGCTTCTGACTTCCTGCAGCACGGTTTCCTTTGCAATGCCTTCGATATAGGAGATCACGATGTCCGTCTGCGTATATTCGCCTATGACCATGGACTCCATTTTGAGCTTGGGGCTCTTTATCTTGCGCCGTACCATGGCTGTGTTCTGTCTCAGCGTTTCCGTAAACCCTTCCCTTGGTCCCCGAATACTCCCTTCCGAGGTAGGCTCCTCGATACTTCGACCGGATCCTCCCTTCATATCGATCATGAGCGCAGAAGGCATCTTGTCCATCAAAATAGCCGCATTCCCGCTTAGCAGGCCCTTCTCTACTTCCGTGAAGCTGACTACCTTCTTCATGTTTGCCGAAGGAATTCGCTGGGTGAGGATCAGCTGTTCCGGGTCCGATGCCGCATCTCCTTCCTTCGAGCTGCCGAGGATGATCGGATCCAGAATGCTCTCATCAATCATCTTCGTATCAACCAGCCCATCAATAAATACAATCAGGATCTCCTGCGAATTTGGAAGAGGAATCTTCCGAAACACCACATCCGAGCATTGGGAGAAGGACTGGCGAAGCTGTTGTTCGTTCATTGATAGATTCCTCTCCAGACTGTGATGGGGTTCAGAGGGTCTATTCTCATTTGTAATTCCTGAAGCACCTGTTGGTTGTTCGGAACCCTTCCCTAAGATGATCCTTCTTGCCAGCTTCTGCAGCAGATTCATCCTCTCCACTCCTTCTGGTTATTCCAATGTTGATCCATAATCCACAATCTCCAAATCCACATCGTAAGTGACAGGAATTTCGCTAAAGACTTCATCCCATCGTTCCTTTACCTTGTTGTAATATCCCGGGTATTTAATACGGACTTCCTTACCAAAACCGACTACATCGGCATGATATGTATGCTGCAGCTTGTCCAGCAGTACTTTGATTTCATTTTTTACAGTTTCATTGAATTTCTTTTCCTGCTCTACAATATATTCTGAATCAGTGGGCTCTTCGGGATAGCTCCAATCCTCAATCAATCTTCCCTTTGATCTCACATCAAGATGAATAGAGAGCTCGTCTCCTTCCAGCTTAGGAGTAATTTTGCTGCTAATTGAAGCAATCTCATATACGATCGTATCGCCCTTATCCGAATAAGTCTTGAGCACCCCGCCCGGACTCCCCTCTATCCAGGAAATCGCTTCAATATCCACTTGATTCAGCCTGCCAATATATTTATTCGTATCTCCTTCAAAAAGCGCACCGCCGACAAATTTCAATTCATTCTCTGCCATGATGACATTCTGCAATACAAAGCTTTGTCTGGACTGCATTAATCCTTCCAGCTTCCCAAGTGAAACGGCAGGCAGAATCCGGTTCGTACGCTGCCGATTACGGACAAGCCCTCTCAGATTAAAGGCCGGAACTTCACCTGGCTGACTGGCACTCAGCACATCAATCGCTTTTTGCTGGCTGATCAGAACTAGGGTACTGGGCCGGATATCATTATCACGTAATATAAAATCAAGCAGCTGCTCCAAGCTATATTTCGCAGCCAATTCACTAGAGATGACGATTACTTTCAAATGATGGCCGATCAGAGGGCGATCTCTTCTCAGCGAGAATTGCCTAAATATTTGCAGAAGGGAATCGCCGGTGAGTCTTTCGTTAAGGTATGATTCACCTGCCTGGCCGCTCTGTCCCTGAGATGTCTGCGATTTCGTTCCCGGCACAATTTGTACCGTAGCTGTTATCACATTCTTCTTAGGATAATGTCCTCCGCGCTTATTGACCTCTTCTTCAAATTTTGTTTCATCCGCCACATCCAGTCCGACGCCAACGTATACTCTCAAATCCTCAATCTCCCGGCTGCTCCAGCAGCCCGACAAGCAGACGGTCAGGATAAATATGGCCATCAGCTTGAGCGCTTTACGCAGGTTGTTCACTTTGCTTCCCTCCTTTCTTACGTATGAGACTAATGATGAGAAGAACTAGTGGAAGTCCGCAGAACAGCACCAGTGAGAAATTGCCCAGAATATCACCAAGGATGAACGTTTCATTAATGTCCTTCGGCAGCATCGCGATGACATAGTTGACGGGCAAGAGCAGCAGTAGAAAAGGTGTAATTTTACGTCCTTTAAACAGCTGGGCACCACCAAGGGAGGCAGCATAATGTGTAATGGTAAACGTTGAGAAAATCTGCATGATCCAAATAACGAGCAGTAGAGATTCGAACCTCTCAAAGATAAGACCTTCGGTTTCAAAACTGCGCAGCAGATCAAGCGTGGGCCAGGTTTTGGTTAAAGTGCCATCCAGCGACAAGCCGCCAATGACCATAATGACGGTAATCAAGTATACGACCAGCGGTACTGATATGCCGTAAACGACTGCTTTTACTCCCTTATTTGGATGCTTCATATAGGCCGCGACGACTAACATGGCTTCAAATCCGGTAAATGAAAACAATGAGGGCTTGATCCCCTTTATGACCGGCATGATTCCCATTCCAAGTACAGGTCTTAGGTTGTTGATATCGAACAAGTGGACACTGAGCAGGATGATAACGACAAAAATGACCAGTGTAATCGGCAGGATAATCTGATACAGCCGCGCAATCGGATTAATTCCGCCGATTACCAAATAAAAGCCCACCCACATAAAAATCATGACATAGGACCATACCGGGGTTGCTTCCAGCAGATACAGCCGGGTAACTTCCGCCATCACCCGGATTTCAAAGGCGGAAATGGTGACAAAGTAGCTGATAATGCAAAAACAGATGATATAGGCAATCCATTTCCCCGTAATCTCGCGCGTGAACTGAAACACGGTCTTCCCGGGAAATCTCATGCATAAACGCGCTATAATGATGCCTGCAGCAAAGGTGATTACGCTTGACAAGAGAACTGAAATCCAGACATCCGGTGTTCCGACCGCCTTGGCCATCGTCCTTGGCATCGTCAGGATGCCGGCCCCAAGCATGTAGTTGATTACAAAAACCGATGCCTGGGTCGTTGTTATTTGATCTTCTGCCTTTTTCAGATTGCTGCTCATTGTAGGCCATCACTCTTTTCTATTTGCCAAAGTTTATGATTTCATGCGATCCCGGTCCTTGCCCCTCGTCGTGCTGGGCCTCTTGCTCATCATGAACATGGGAGCTCGAACGATAAAGTCCTTCCAGTCGGATGGCTTGTAGGAGATCATCGGAGCGGTATATGGAACACCAAAGCTCTTGAGTCTTACAAGATGACTACATAGCAGCAAAAAGAACATAATGACCCCAAATAGTCCGAATAGCGCTGCGCTGAACATGGCTCCAAAACGGAGCACTCGGATGATAATGCCGGCACTATACATCGGAATAGAGAAGGAGGATATTGCCGTTACTGCTACGATGATGACCAGAAACGGACTGACAATGCCCGCCTGGACGGCTGCTTCCCCGATAATGAGACCGCCAACGATACCCATCGCGGGTCCGACCGGCTTAGGCAGTCTTATTCCTGCTTCTCTTAGAATCTCAATAGCGACCTCCATAATCAGTGCTTCGATGATCGAAGGAAAGGGAACACCAGCCCTTGTATTAATAATGGTGAGTGCCAGCTTGGTAGGAATAAGCCCCGGATGGAACGATATAAAAGAGATATACATCGCAGGTCCAAGCAAAGCGATGAGAGCAGCCAAATAGCGAATGAGCCGGATGAAGGTTCCCCAAACCCAGCGTTCATAATAATCCTCTGGTGACTGCAGCAGCATGCTGAAGGATACAGGTACGATTAAGGCAAAGGGAGTTCCATCCAGAAGAATAGCGACACGTCCCTCCAATAGAGCACCAATGACTCTGTCCGGCCTTTCGGTGTTTTGGGTCTGTTGAAAGGGGCTGAGCCAGTTATCTTCAATCAGCTGCTCAATATATCCCGATTCGAGCGGGTCATCAATGCTGATTTGTTCAATTCGTTTCTGAACTTCTTCTACCAGCTGCGAATCGGCAATATCGTTCATATAAGCGATGACAATATCCTTCTTCACACGATTTCCTACTTCGAGCTGGGTAATTTGGAGACTGCTATTTCGACCATGCAGCCGCAGAAGTGCTGTGTTATCATTCAATTTTTCCGTGAAGCCGACTCTCGGACCACGAAGCAGAGCCTCTGACAAAGGCTCCTCCGCACTTCGCTGCTTGCCTTTGGGGGAGCCTACAATCATCACGCCACAAGCTCCGTCAACGAGCAAACCCGCATAGCCTGCCAGCATCTTCTCCACGGTTATACCGAGCTGTTTAGATTCCATCATTCCGATGACCGGAAGCTGCTGCTGCTGCAAATATTTCTCCAAATCCTCACTCGAATGAAGTTTCTCTGCTTCATCTTGGGGTATTCCCTCTCTCATCAGCGGAGCAAGGACATGGGTGTTGATCAGATCAGGATCCGTCAGACCATCTACATAGATAATGGCAGCTCGATTGTTCAAGCCCTTAATGACAAATTCCCTGATATGCACGTCAGAATTGTCGCCGATGCTCTTTTGTATCAGCTGCATATCTGAATCGTAGTTCCCCGTGAGCGGCTGACTGGATTCCTGCTCTGTCTGTTCAGCTTCTTTACTCTGACCGGAACTGTTGTCTTGTTCGGGAGAACTGCTTACTTGACCGGAGGAGGTGTTCGCCTTCTTGCTCCGGTTCGTTGCTTTCACATAACGATTAAGGTCAGCAGCAGCCTTCATCATTACAACCGGAAGGACGAATACGACAGCTGCCTGGATCCACATTCCCCCGTCAGGGAAATAGGATAATAGGGTTTCCCACAATTTAAAAAACTCCCTGCTGTGATGGATTGTATAGGATCGATTGTATTTTAACCCCAAACCCTCATAATCATTCTTTAATTGGAAGATGACGCTCACTCTAGACATCCATCCAAAAGACCAGCCATTGCTTACAAATCTGCCGGCGTACCATTGACGATTTTCCCTGTTCATTTTCGGGTATTAACTCTATGCAATACTCAATTGAATTGGAAAGGGGTATTTCATGCATATCAAGTACAAAAAAGCCTGGAAGCAAAACATCATATATGAAATTTATCCGCGCAGCTTTAAAGATAGTAACGGGGATGGGATCGGAGATCTGCCTGGAATTATTTCCAAGCTAGATTATTTGCAGAGTTTAGGAGTAACCGCCCTTTGGCTGAATCCCATTTACAAATCGCCGGACATTGATCATGGCTATGACATTACCGACTATTATGCGATCCAGCCTGAATACGGAACGATGAGTGATTTTGATCTGCTGCTGGAGGAGGTTCACAACAGAGAGATGGGACTTCTCATGGATCTGGTCTTAAACCATACTTCCGATCAGCATCCCTGGTTCAGAGAATCACGCTCTAACAAGCATAGTCGTTACCGGAATTACTACATTTGGAGACCTGCCGGAGCAGACGGCGGCCCTCCTAACAACTGGACCTCTTATCTTGGCAAGTCTGCCTGGACCTTTGATGAAGAGAATGAGGAATATTACATGCACCTCTATAACTCGACTCAGCCGGATCTGAATTGGGACAATCCTGATCTGCGCGAAAGCATGTATAAGATGATGCGATTCTGGCTGGATAAAGGCATTGACGGATTTCGTATCGATGCAGTGAATGCAATCTCCAAGGATCAAACCTTCCCTGACTCGAATCTATCGAGACTGCAATCGAACGGTGAGCCCTTCATTAAGAATGGACCGAATATTCACGATTATTTGCAGGAAATGCATGAGAAAGTGTTCTCTCATTACGATATTTTCACTGCGGGTGAAATGTCCTATATCAGTGAGCAGGATGTACTCGACTATACACACCCGGATCGCAAAGAATTGTCCATGGTCATCTCTCCTGAAGCTACTACGCTCGGTAATCTTCCAGAAGATGAATTTAAACAAAAAGAATGGACACTTGACGAGTTGCGGGAGGTCATGCAGAAATGGCAAAAAAACGTCGGCGACCCCGGCGGATGGTTCGGACTTTACTTCAGCAATCATGATCAGCCCCGGCTGGTCAATACCTTTGGCCACCCGGGTAAGTACAGGGTCCAATCCGCCAAAATGATCGGTACCATGCTGTATACGTTAAAAGGAACCCCTTTTATGCTGCAAGGTGATGAGCTCGGGATGACCAACAATCCTAAGCTTCATTCGATTGATGATATCAAAGAGCAGCAGGCAATTGCCTATTACGATGTCATGGTCAATGAACGAGGGGAAGATGAAGAGAAGATCATGCAGCGAATTCGAAGAAAAGCAAGAGATCATGCACGGACCCCTATGCAATGGGACGAGAGCATTCATGCTGGATTTACTACCGGCGAGCCTTGGCTCCCAGTAAACCCAAATTACAAGGAGGTTAATGTCAAGGAACAGGAATCAGATCCCTATTCCGTATTAAACTACTATCGACAGCTTATTAATATTCGTAAAAACCATGCTGCACTCACCTACGGAGAGTATAAGGCAATTCTAACCGATCATCCTCAAGTTTTTGCGTATCTGCGTTTATTTGAGGATCAGACTTGGCTCGTTCTGCTTAACTTCTCAGAGGAAGAAGCAGCTTACTCCCTTGATTCGAATGATATAGAACGACTCTCGGATCCCCGCCTGCTTATAGGGAATTACAAAGAACCGAATGAAATAATTGATCTCAAGAGTGGTGTTCTGAAGCCGTATGAGGCTATTGTGCTGGCACCTTCACTTCACTGATTCCCTCCAACTGATGAGTACGAGAGCAGCTCTTAGTTTTCGGATTGGGCTGCTTTCGACGTTGTAACAGCTCATATAGAAAACCGTAGATTACCATATATTACATTGGGATATGATCCTTTCAGATGATATAATTTCCATATTAATAGTCTTTGTTACAAATCATATAAAAAGGGTCTTGTTCCGATATAAGGAGGTTTTAATCCACGATGAGCGCACCAATTCAAATCTATAAAATATCTGCTGAGTTAAAAAAACGATCAATTCAAACTGCTTGTGATTCCCTGGAAGCTGCTTATTGAGACAAACCGTTATTACGAAATCCGGGAAGAGAACGGACCTGTCAAAAGATTATATAAGGAGAAACTAAATACGATCACCATGGATACTAAATCTTATGCGAATGGGACCATCGTCTGCTCGGCGTTCTGTTCTGAGAATTACATACATCAAACCAAGAAAGAAATTGTAAAGAAATTAGGGCATATTATTGACTCCTACATCGAGGAGCACCGGGTTAACCAGCAGACGATAAAAGAATGTGCTCCAAGAGATATCTATCTGGGATAATATATAGATCAAGCGAAAAGAAGCCTTCTCCGTTATGGAGAAGGCTTCTTTTCGCTTGGACTTTGAATCGGACTTGAACGGTGTCCTATTCAGCAGTCTTCTCAATCAACCTTTAATACCTGAGTTCAGGTTAATGGACTGCATAAAGTATTTCTGTGCAAAGATAAATAGTATTAGTGTAGGAATAATTGCAAGCATTGCAGATCCCATGAGTTGTCCAATCAGGCGATAGTTACCATAAATATCTTGAAGCAAGAGCAAGCCTGCCGTAATCGGCATTTTCTCAACATCCGTGTATACGATAACCGGCCATAGGAAGTCATTCCAGGAACCGATGAATGAGAACAAGCCGCAAACGACCAGTACCGGTTTAACCAACGGCAGTATGACAGAGAAATAAATTCTGAAATCACCGGCTCCGTCCACGCGAGCAGATTCATCAAGGTCGTGTGGAATGCCCTTCATAAACTGTCTTACCAAGAAGATGTTCCCCATACCGGCAAGACCCGGAATAATCATCGCCCATGCCGTATTTACCCAGCCAAGTGTTTCAATGATCTTGTAAGAAGGAATCAGGTTTACAACCGCTGGGAAGAACGAAATCCCGAGTAAGGTAAAGAACAAAGCGTCTCTTCCCTTAAAGTTCATACGTGTATAGCCATAACCTGTGATCGAGATAATGACAATAACGAGTGCTGTGTGCGAAATCGCAATAAACAAAGAATTCATTAACCAGCGCAAGATCGGAGCAGTAGACGTATTCTCCAATATGGTCACATAGTTATTGAAGTCCCAGTCAACCGGCAGCAATCTGAAGCCGGTCGAAACCACTTCCGTCTGGGAACGAAACGATGTCGTAATCCCAAATAGAACAGGAATCGCCCAAATGACACAAATCGCTATAAGAAATAGGTACGATATATATTTCGAAATATTGATTTTCTTTTTCATTTTGAACCATCTGCCCCTTCCGTATCCACTTCCTAGTTCGCATTTCGGTTCATTACATAATATTGCAATGCCGAAATAACCAAAATAACGAGACCCAGCAGCACTGCCATAGCAGATGCCATACCAGCCAAGGATTCACCTGAACCGAATGCGAGTTGTCTGATGTACATCATAAGTACGTGTGTGCTCTGCTGCGGTCCGCCGTCAGTCATCATGAGCGGCTGACCAAATACGTTAAAGGAGCCGGCAGTTGTCATAACAAAGGTATAAATAAGCGGGAAACGAATAGACGGCAATGTAATGCTGAAAAATCTGCGAACAGAACCTGCCCCGTCCATCTCAGCAGCTTCGTACAAATCCTTGGAAACACCATTAATAGAGGCACGGTAGATAATCATGTTACCTCCAACTCCGCCCCAAACGGTAATGACAATGATAATAATCCAAGCATACGGCTGATTTGTAGCCCAGACCGTATCCGATCCGAATACATTACCGGTAACACCTAACTGCTTATTAAATATGAGTGACCAGATCAGTGCAGCTGCAGAAATAGAAATGAGGCCTGGAATATAAATGATCGATTGAATAGTTCCCTTCAATTTCACTTTTTTATGCTCCAGTGCCACAGCAATCATCAGAGGGATTACGATCAAGATCGGAACACTTAAAAGAACAAAGAGCAGTGTATTCTTCAAACCATTGTAAAATTGATAATTAAACGTAGATTCACTATCAAAAAGAATCGTTTTATAGTTATCAAGACCAACCCAAACCGGGTCATTGATTAAATTCCACTGAGTAAACGAAGCATAAATACCGTAGATCGTCGGTATCAGAATAAAGATCAGAAATAGTATAAGATGGGGCCCAACAAAGAAAACAGGGGCAAAGGATCTCTTCTTCATAGCCTTTCAATTCTCCTTTTGGAAAAGTAATGTGCCATAAATGGCACATTACTTTGTACTAAATCGATGAACTAAAGATGAATGTTGAACCCTGAGTCATCTTCAGTTCATCCTATATATTCTTGTTTAGTCGTTTGTTTTACTGAGCCCCGGTGCTGCCTTGAGCAATTTTATCCTCGACTTCTTTTTGCATCGTCTGTAAGGTTTCATCCATATCTACGTTGCCTCGAATGATATCATTAGAGTACTTATCTACGACTTCAGCTACATATGGATAATATTCATAAGTGTAGATGTACAGAGATTCAATTTGCTTCTCGTCTGTTGTAAAGAAGGATTGCATATAATCCTGGTATTCAGGACTTTCAAATACTTGCTTACTTGCTACGATCTGTCCTGCTTTGGCCCACTCAATGGAGTTCTGGCGAATGAACTCCAGGAAGCTGCCGATTCCTGCTTCCTTCTCATCTGTTCTTGCTTCATTAGTCAGCATCGCGAACAAGTGGGAAGAAGAACGGTTTGTAAATTTATCAGGGCTTGCAGAGTATACATTCGTCACACCGAAGTTCAAGCCTTCCACACCAGCGTGAGCGGTTGAACTCCAAGTTCCATCTGTGGAGAACAGAACGTTGCCGGACTGGAACATCAGGTAACCATCTTCACCAAACGGAGTCATCAGGCCTGCATCTGCAATTTGCTTAACGGACTCATACGCTTGTTTCATCTCAGGTGTATTTACGGCCGGTTGACCATCTTGTTGTACATCGCCGCCTAAGTTCTGCAGCTGTCCGAGCATAGCCCAACCCAGAAGTGCATCATTGACGACATAATCTCCCTCTTCCATTTTCCCTTGGAGAGACAGGATTTCTTCTACTGTTACATTGTTATCATCAAGGAAGGATTCTGCACCGTACTTCGCAAGCAGATCCTTATTGTAGTACATTACGTTCGCGTGGATATCCAGAGGAACTGTGTATTGCGTTCCATCGATCGTACCTGTTGACCATGCTTGAGGCAGATAGTTGTTTTCGTTAATTTCAGGCTGTGCGGACAGGATGCCTGTCATTGGCTCAAGTACATTCTGCTTCACATAACCAGGTACGCGGTCTGCATGGATAATCGCCAAATCTGGAATTCCTTTACCGGAGTTAATTACTGTGGATAATTTCGTATACATATCAGAGGTAATTACATGTTTTACTTTCATTTCTGGTTCAGTCGCATTATATTCTTTAACGAGCTGATCCATATAAGCTCCGTCTTCACCAGTTAACGGTGTCCAAAAAGTAATTGTGTTCTTATCGTCACTGCTGCAGCCAGCAAGAACGATAACCATCAGAAGCATAGAAACGATTGTCAAAAGACCTTTTTTACGATTCATTTAAGAACCCCCCAGTGCTTTTCAAAATCAATGTTTTCATGAAACCGTATTCAAAGATTTAAATCATGGGCTGCCTTTTACTTTAACTTTCAAGGTTGCTGATCTGCTGCGGAGGAGCTTGCCTAGGAGTGCTCCCTTACAGGCATAAAAACATTAATAACATTTATGTTAATGATTAATGTTTTTGTAAACATAGCATAATTCATAGCGCTTTCATTGTCAACCACTTTTATCCATTACACGCAAATTTATTTGTAAGCCGCTGATTTAGCGGCTTACAACCCCACCATCGGGAACAGGAACACCAAAGTCCGGAAGCCCGTCTTCGTTCCAGCCGAATACTTGGGCACGTGCATGACGGTTCGGATCGTACAATGGATCGCCTTCAACCTCTTTATAGTTTCTTGCATGATAAATGATGATATCCTGAGACCCGTCCGGAGAAACAGTGAAGCTGTTATGCCCCGGTCCGTATTGTCCTGTCTCTTCATTGGTAACAAATACAGGATCAGGCAGCTTAGTCCAGCTGTCCGGCGACAGAAGATCGCTGTCCTCATCTGCGTACATCAGTCCCATAGCATAATTATAGTCTGTAGCACTCGCTGAGAAGGAGATGATAATTTTGCCATTTCTATGTAACACAGCAGCCCCTTCATTTACGAGGAATCCGATCTTCTCCCAATCATGAGTCGGCTCGGCAATCATAACCTGTTCTCCTTTAAGAGTCCATGGATTCTCCATCTCAGCTATATAAAGATTGGAGTTCCCGACAATATCAGGATCCTTCTGAGCCCACACGAGATAGCGCTTACCTTTGTGTTCAAAAGACGTAGCATCCAGTGCAAAGGATTCCCACTTCGTCTTGATCTGGCCCTTCTCCGTCCATTCGCCTTCTAATGGATTCTCTGAAGCATTCTCCAAGACAAACATCCGATGATCAAACAGCCCTTCCACCGTCTCTGTTGTTCTGGCTGCGGCAAAGTAGATATACCACTTATTATCTATGAAGTGAATTTCGGGAGCCCATATATTTGCGCTCATCATACCTTCATCATATTTGCGCCACACTACAACCGGCTCGGCCTCTCCCAGTTCCTGAATCGTCTTCGCTCTGCGAACTTCGATTCTGTCATATTCCGGAACGGAGCCTGTAAAATAATAATAGCCATCTGAATGTTTGTATACCCAAGGATCAGCCCGTTGAGGTATAATAGGGTTAACAAATTGAATTTCATTTCCCATGGATGTCAATCTCCTGTCTCATCGAATTGATTTACACATTTGTTTATTAATTCATATATACATTCATTAATTTACCTAAATATTAGAATGAATTGTTTCCCCTGTCAATTACATTTTCATTATTCATTTATATTTTCCTTAATCTTCTCTTATTTAGTCGAATAATACCTTGTGAACGTGCGGAGAATCATATATTATAAAGTTCTACATGTATGATTTACATATACATTAATAAATCATCGCCGTTCGGAGGAATAACATTGAGAATTGATTTAACTGAACAGAATTTGCATATATTTGAGGCGATCTCCAGTAATGTACGGATTCAAATCGTTCATCTCTTGTCACAGAAATCAATGAACATTAAAGAACTAGCAGAAGCGCTAGGGCTTAGCAGTGCGATTATGACTATGCATGTAAAGAAACTGGAGAAGGCCGGAATCATCGAATCAACGATGGCTCCTGGCAAGGGCGGTGCCGCCCAGAAGGTATGCTCCCTCAGTATGGACAATCTTGAAATCGCATTCCCGATCAAGGATGTCATTCCGAGAGAGATTCGTAAGACCGAAATATCCATTGGTCACTTTACTGATGTACAGATCCAGCCTACCTGCGGAATATGCACCCGGGACTCCGTCATTGGCATTTTTGATGATCCACGCTATTTTCTCGATCCGGATCGTCTCAATGCCAAAATATTGTGGTTCGGACAAGGTTATGTCGAGTATAAAATTCCAAACTATCTGATGGGCGACGAGGTTCCTGAAGAATTGGAAATATCAATGGAGATCTCTTCTGAAGCTCCGCTGACCAATAATCATTGGCCATCTGATATTACATTTATTGTGAATGGTGTCGAGGTAGGGATGTGGACAAGCCCTGGAGATTTTGGGGGCAAAGGCAAGCTGAACCCGCCTTGGTGGTTTGAAAGTGTAAATCAGTACGGCTTACTGAAGCATCTCATTATAAAAAAAGAAGGCACATTCATGGACGGCATCAAGTTGTCGGACGTCACGATTGATGATATCGGCATCCGTAACAGCTATTGGTCCTTCCGTATTGCTGTCAAAGAAGATGCTGAACATATTGGCGGTGTCACATTGTTTGGCTCCGGCTTCGGTAATCATAATCAAGACATCATCTTCCGTCTGTACTACACCACGAATAGTGAGAAACCGGAATAATCAATTTTAGATTGGCTTTTCTTTAAGCAGAAAGACATCGATAGACTGTGCATTTACCATGCAGAGCTCGATGTCTTTTTTTATGTCTTCTTACGTCTGCACGATATCAGATGACATCCATTTACTTTTTCACATAAAAGGTCTTGGTTGATACAAGCATCAACTCTACAATCTGCTCAGACATATAATCCGGAGATTCCTTGAATCCCTCTTCGATCCAGCGAATGATAAATCCAGCTATACCGTGTGCCCGGAAAATGTACAGCCACTTCGGATCCACATGGGTCCCTTCATCCAGCTCATAAACATATTCCATAATAAACAGCTCCTCGATGGCCTTCGCCATACGATAACGAAAATCCACCCGGATATGGTCACTCAGCAGCATTTTGTACAGTTTTGCATTGTGTTTGAAGTACGAGAACAAGGTAATATTCTCGATTGGCATTTCATGGAGATTCACTTTTATATCGGATTTGTAAGGATGCCTTATCTGATGAACCATCTCTTCAAGGACATCTTTAATTATTTCCTCAAGCAGATCTTCCTTCGTTTCGAAATTGGCGTAAAAGGTTCCTCGATTATAATTCGCAATACGCACAATTTCAGAAATTGTAATCTGGTCAAACGGTTTGTGGAACAATAGGTCCAGACAAGTTTGTTTGATCGCATCCTTCGAGCGCTGGACACGCTTATCTATTCCCGTCATGGTATGGCACCTCGGTTCTTATAAATACATGATTTGAAAATCACACTATACAAAGAGTATGGATTTGTACAGTAACAAACACACTAGGAATGACTGTTCATTGATAGTCACAAATTCTCCATATATAGTGAAGACGAAGAGAAAATAAAGCGATTACTAGGAGGCATATATATGACATTCCCTGTATTAGAAGGTAAAGTAGCCATCGTCACAGGTGCCGCTATGGGCATGGGCGAAGCCACAGCCAGACTATTTGCTGAAGCCAAAGCAAAGGTCGTCATTGCAGATTTTAACGAAGAAAAAGGACATGCTGTAGCCGAGTCCATCAAAGCAGACGGCGGCGAAGCAGCCTTCGTCAAAGTTGACGTTTCTAATTCGGAGCAAGTACAGGCCATGGTTAAGTTTACGGTTGATACTTATGGCAAGCTTGATGTTGCAGTCAACAACGCAGCACTTACACCTGACGACAAACCGGCGGCTGAATTTGATGAAGCTTATTGGGATCGCTTAATGGCCGTCGACCTTAAAGGCGCTGCCCTGTGCATGAAGTATGAACTGCAACAGCTCGTAAAACAAGGAAATGGCGGTTCCATCATCAACATTTCATCCGTAAGCGGTTACCGTCCTCAGCCGAACAATATCGCTTACGTTGCAGCCAAGCACGGTGTAGTGGGCATGACCAAAGTAGCTGCACTGGAATACGGCGCTCAAAATATCCGAGTAAACTCGGTAGCTCCTGGTGCGATCGACACACCTATGCTTCGTGGTGCATTAGAACAATTCGGGTTCACTGAAGAAGAATATGCGCCTCAGCTGAGCCTGCTTAATCGTTTTGGACAACCGGGTGAAATCGCTCAGGCCAGTCTATGGCTGGCATCTGATGCGGCTTCCTATATTACGGGTACGACCATTCACGCGGATGCAGGTTATACCTCCCGTTAATCATCAAGTACAGGAACCGAAGAGAATCTCTTCGGTTCTTTTATTTGTTTCCAAATATACAGTATATCAAAAACCAGCCTCAGAATCGGTAAAATAATTTATGGTAATTGGCAGCTTGTCTCTTATTATAATGACCCTCTTCTCATTTTCCTTCCTATTTCTATCTCATTTCTAATGCTCCTCTCATGGATCTCTCATTTACGAAATGTACATTATTTAACAAGGATTTTACACAAATCCTGAAGTACAAAAATGTTCTTCATTGGAGGAATTATAAATGAAAATTGTCATTGTACCGTCGGGCTTTAAGGAATGTCTCGATGCCGAAGAGGTCGCGAGCGCCATGAAGCGCGGGGTTAAGCGATTCGACCCTTCGATTCAAATGGACGTGATCCCTATGATTGATGGAGGTGAAGGTTTTGCGAAAACGATTGTTAATCTGAAAGGAGGGAAACTAATAACACAACATGTAACCGGTCCTGTAGGTGAGCGAATAGACAGCTATTTTGGAGTTTATGAGCAAAACGGTAAACGGACAGCTGTCATAGAGATGGCTGCAGTCTGCGGTTTACGGCTAGTTCCCCGTACACAGCGTAACCCTTTGAAGACGACGACATTTGGTGTAGGGGAGTTAATCCGTGGCGCACTCGACCTGAACGTGGACCATATCCTCATAGGCTGCGGAGACTCCGGTACCTCGGATGGAGGAGCGGGTATGGCCGAGGCACTCGGTGTACAGTTCTTAGATCAAGCTGGTGAAGCGATCCATGTTCATGGCGGAGAAGACTTGTTAAAGGTAAGCTCGATATCCACCTCTGCCCTGGATGCTAGAATTCATGACGTATCAATCGATGTCGCCTGTAATTGGAATAATATCCTGTGCGGAGATCAGGGCGTTGCCCGGGTGTTCGGACCTCAGAAAGGCGCGACTCCTGAACAGATCGATATACTATCCAACGCACTTGAGCATTATGCTTGTCTCATCCAGGAAGCTGTAGAGACGGATGTTCGTAAAACTCCCGGTGGAGGCGCCTCAGGAGGATTAGAGGCAGGACTGCTTGCATTTACGGGTGCACGACTTCACCCCAGATTCAGTATTATCAAGGACTATATCCAGATCGAAGAAAAAATTGCACATGCAGATGTCGTGCTGACGGCAGAAGGCAGTCTTGATTTCCAAACGCCAAATGGTAAGATCCCTTCAGAAGTAGCCCGAATCGCTAAGAAGAATAACATTCCCGTCATCGCCCTCACTGGGACGATCGGCAAGGGAGCAGCCCTTAATTATCAGGCGGGAATAGATGCCTACAGCAGCATTATTCCAAGACCTGTATCGATGGAAGAGGCCATGAGAAAAGCACCAAAATGGATCGAGGACAGCACGGAATGCGTATTAAGACAGGTTACGATTGGCTTAGGGATTGCACACAAAAAATATCGTGAACGAGGCGGGCGATGATCTCTACAATAGAGCGTAAGCTTACGAATACTCTCGCATGGATCCAAGCATCCCCTAAGTCACGCATCTCCTGCGGTATACACCTAATCATGCTAATTGTCATCCTGTTTATGAATGGCTTGGATTACGAAGGAAAGGCTGCTCTATTCGTCTTCTTGTCTGCCATGATCTTATGGATTACAACCAAGATACCTGCTGGATTCATCGCCCTGTCTCATACGATGTTTGTCATTATATTGAATGCGGCTGAACCCGAATTACTGTACCATTCACTTGCAGAAGAAGTCGTGTGGCTCATGGCCGGCTCCTTTATTATTGGCGCAGCGGCGAAGAATTCAGGTATGACGGCAAGATGGACTAACCTTATACTGAAACACTCCAGTAATAAGGGTGGTGTTCTGTATAGGTTAAGCTGCCTCTTTGCAGTCACTGCATTCTTCATCCCTTCGACTTCAGGAAGAGCAGCACTATCCTTGCCGATCCTTCAGCAGCTGGGAGGTTCATTTTCTAATAAAGAACAAAAAGTACTCGCTGTCCTGGCCCCCGTTGTTATTTTAATGAGTACCTCCGCTACGCTGATCGGAGCAGGCTCTCATCTCATTGGAATCGGTTTGCTGGAGAGCACCACAGATCAGTCGATATCCTACACTCAGTGGTTTGTCTGGGGAGTTCCATTTACCCTTGTCATTACAGCCTGTACAGTTTGTATTATTGAGTGGGTTCTGTGGCCGAAGGATATCATTCAAGAAGAGAATCCAAGTCAGCAGACTCAGGAGGATTATGACAAGGCGGTACAGCCTTTTAATGATAAAGAAAAAAAGATGCTAATCCTCATTCCCCTCTTAATCATCGGCTGGGTAACGGAAAGCATTCACGGCTTCGATATCGCCTTTGTTACGATGGCTGGTGCCCTGTTCGTTATGATGCCAAAATACGGAGTTATTGGCTGGAAGGAGGGAATGAAATCCGTCTCGCTAAGCTTGATCATGTTCGTTGCCTGTGCAACTGCACTCGGACAGGTGTTGATGGATACCGGAGTGATTGGCTGGATCGAGCACAGAATGATGCATACCCTTCATCTAATTGCAGATGCTCCAGAGTGGCTCATCGTTCTTATGATCCTCCTGGTTACGGTCACAAGCCATTTATACATTACATCACATACGACACGCGCAATCGTCTTTATTCCTGGCCTACTGATGTTTAGTGAGAGTATGGGACTGAATCCGGCAGCGACGGTTTTTCTAAGTCTCGTTGGTCTGAACTACTGCGTTACCTTTCCAGTAAGCTCGAAGGCACTCCTCTTATTTTACGAGGAAAATGAAGCCTCCTACGATGCCCGTCAGCTCTTGAGAATCAGTCTGTTCCTCATGCCGATCTATATTCTGATCATGATGCTGTTTTACTTTACGTATTGGCAGTGGACTGGACTGAGTCTCTGATATAGCAGTAAAAAAAACTCCTGCAGGTTTAACTGCAGGAGTCTTAAATTACTACATTAATTCTGTTACAGCTTGATAATTTGACCTGTCTTCTGCGATTCAAACGCTGCAAGAATGACATTCAGAGATTTCAGTCCTTCTTCTCCAGAGATAGAAGGCGGCGTATTGGTAGCGATGGATTCAACAAAGGCATCGATAACACCACTTGGTACTTGTTTTTCATTCGTAGCCATGGCACCAACTTTGTACGTCTCAACCGTACCATTGGTCAGTTCAACAATAACCTCATCACCGTTAACTGTTCCGATCTTCATCACGCCGTTCTCGCACCACAATACGGTACTGTTGTCCCCGCCCTTGTACTGGGTCCAGCTGGCTACCAATGTGCCTACTGCTCCGCTCTTCATACGCAGGATACAGGTAGCGTTGTCGTCCACTTCCGTGCCTTCCTTATGCAATGTGCTGATAAAGCCGGCAACTTCGGATACCTCATCGTTCAACAGGTAACGAATAAAGTCTGATTTGTGTACGCCCAGGTCGCCCATCGCGCCCATAATTGCTTCTTCCTTACGGAAGAACCAGCTGCCAGCGCCGTCTACACTCCATGCTTCCGGACCTGGATGACCAAAAGAAGTACGGAAAGTAAGGACTTTACCAAGCTTACCGGACTCAAGCAGTTCCTTGGCCTTCACGTGAGGCGGCATGAGACGCTGGTTGTGTCCTACCATCAGGAACACACCATTCTTCTTCGCCGCTTCAATCATTTGCTCGCCTTCTTCAGCTGTGCAAGCCATCGGTTTCTCGACAAGCACATGTTTGCCAGCATTAGCTGCTGCAATCGCCATAGAAGCATGCAGATAGTTCGGTGTGCAGACGCTTACCGCATCCACTTCTTCATTTGCAAGCAGCTCTTCATAGCTCGCATAGCCTTTACCGCCGTAAGTCTCTGCCATTTTCTCTGCACGCTCAATAATCGGATCTGCAAATGCAACGAGCTCTACTTGTTCATTCGCCGCATACTCTGGAATATGTCTACGCTCAGCAATAGCACCACAGCCGAATACGGCAACTTTGATTTTTGTCATGTTGGATCTCCTTTAGTGAATTTAGTAAGTTTAGTAGTTGATTGAAAAGACAGAATTGAGCAATTAGCTCAATTTACTAAGATAGTTCTCTTTTACCCAATTGTAGCTGTTCTCAATGCTCTGAAGCGGTGGGTTCTGACATACATCCTGTTCTACAATCAGCCACTCTACTCCTGCTTGATCCGCTGCTTCAATAACAGCTGGCAGATTAACAGAGCCTTGTCCCAGCTCAAGAGTCTTCATTTGACCCTGCTCGTCCTTGGAGAAATCCTTCAGATGCAGCAATGGCAGGCGGTCTGTATATTTACCAATGTACTCGATTGGATCTTGACCTGCGAATTGTACCCAGCATACGTCCATCTCAACTTGAACCGCCTCAGGGGAAGTCTCGGCGAACATGGCATCAAAGGCATTGCTGTCTCCAACCGTGCCATG
Organism: Paenibacillus sp. TCA20; assembly: GCF_000732325.1. Lineage (GTDB taxonomy): Bacteria > Bacillota > Bacilli > Paenibacillales > Paenibacillaceae > Paenibacillus > Paenibacillus urinalis. The sequence continues at coordinate 25,925 of NZ_BBIW01000014.1, read as the reverse complement.
GAATTCGAAATCATGATTATGATATCCGAAGATCAAGCCTTGCTTACGAGCCTCTTTACCAATCTGCTCAAGCTCAGTGAACAATGCTGTCCAGCCTTCCGCCGTTTCCGGGCGGTCCTCCGGCATGAGGAATGGGCATATCATATACTCAGCACCGATGGTTTTGAGATAATCAATCTCCTTCTGCAGGTCAGCACGCATCGCATGAAGGGACACATGACTGCTGAAGCCCTTAAGACCGAGACCGTCCAAAAGCGCTTTCATTTCTTCTGCAGGAATGTCACCATAACCGGCAAATTCAACACCTTCGTATCCAAGGTCAGCTACTTTCTTAAGTGTTCCTTTGAAATCTGCTGCGGTTTCATCACGAAGTGTGTACAGCTGTAGCCCGATATTGATCTTTCTCATGATCTATTACCTCTTTCTGTCGTAGGATAAATAACTTAAACATCTGCATATGCACTAAATCGCTAATTTTTACAATGGTTCGCATCCAAACTGGGGTGTTTACTAAAACCCTTTCGTAAATCCGGGTCACCGACATTCGTTTGAATCGAACTAGTTACATTGTAAGTCGAATTGGGCTAAAATGAACATATCCAATATGATCATAACATGAACTATTTGCTCATTATTTTGACAGGAGGTTTAAAGTTCCCGTGGATACAACCCTGCTCCTATGCGATTATTCCTATCATTACAAGCCGTTCATTCAAAATACAAAAAGCGGATTGCCCCACTATCTCTTTCGGCTGCAAACGGAAGGAAGCTGCAAAGTGTATTCACTGGGTCAAGAGCACACGCTCACCACTGGAGACCTTCTGCTGCTGAAGCCGGGAGATGACTATCATCTTGTCGTGGAAGAGCCGGCGAACGAGGGCCGATTATCCAGCGGAGACTATTATCTGTTCTGCCAAGGACCCTGGATTGATGACTGGTGGTACAGAAGAAGATCCCGTCCTGCCGTCAGCCGGGTTGGTCTGGATGAGAAGCTTATCGGACTATGGCGCAATTTGCTATTAGAAAGACGACGGGGTTCATTAGAGGAGAACACGGAGCTGGAGGATGTCCTGCTTCGCGGCTTATGCTTATACATCGACAGAGCGATCTCCGAAAATGTACAGACTGGACTAAAAGGAACCTCTACGCTAAAGCTAAGGCGATTCATTGAGGAGCATGCGACAACCACCTTCAAGCTGGAGGAAGCAGCAAGCTACGCGGGGCTCAGTCTATCGAGTGCCGTTCGTTTATTCAAAGAGCATTATGGAAAAACCATGATCCAATACGCTATTGAGATCCGGCTGAAGGCAGCCGTGGAACAAATTAAATACAGCAACGAGATGACGCTGGAGCATATTGCCGAAATATGCGGCTTTGCCAGCTATTCTTATTTTCACCGGGTATTCCGCGCACATTTCGGCCTATCCCCTGTAGAGTACCGTAACCAAATCGTTGATTCACCGCTTTAACTATTTTTAAGATGAATGACTTAGAAGATGAAATACTCATCCGATTAATGAATTAATGAATCCCTTTTGAAGAGGAGCGCATATGGAACGAGATAAAGAAACGAGGACTCAAATTGAAGAGGATAACCGAACCGTCTTTGCCTTGCTCAGCCATTATCTGAATCAAGCGCCTGATCTTATCACCTCAGAGGAGATTCAGGAAATTACGGCGTACGGTGTTACTGAAGAATATGCCTTTAACGTGATTTTGGCAGGAGCGTTCGGACTTGATATTAACGAGCATGCTTATCATAAAGAGCTGTTTGACCATTATTTTATGCGTATGACGCATAAGCTGGATATGAGTGAATACTACAATAATCCCTACTATAAGAATATTGAGATCCCTAACGTCCAGATCGGTAACAGCCGGTTAAAATATGAGCGATACAAGCCTTACGAGGGCTTTGTATGCAATGACATCATTCGTACGGAGGAGGGAAGGCAGCTTCCGCAGATCGGCTTTTTCGATGAGGAATTCAGGTTCCCTGCCGTTCTCGAAAATGACCGGATCTGGATGACCATTACGCCGAATGAGATCGAAACGATGAAGGAGCCGGTTGAAGCGGCTTTTGGCAATGTGCTGACCTTCGGTCTTGGTCTCGGCTATTACGCTTATATGGTTTCCATAAAAGATAACGTGAGCAGCGTCACCATCGTCGAAGCGAATGAGCATGTCATTAGACTGTTCAAGAAGCACATTCTGCCTCAGTTTGCTCATGGACATAAGATTCGCATCATTCAAGCGGATGCATTCGAGTATGCGGAGCGCGAGCTGTCCTCCGGTGCATATGATTATGTCTTTACGGATTTGTGGCATGATGTGTCCGATGGAGCGGAGCTCTACTTGCGGATGAAGAGCTATGAGGAGCATAACCCAAATACAGTGTTCTCCTATTGGATTGAGAAATCCATATTATGTTACCTGTGATGAAAAATAGCGATCATCTTCAATTTGGAAGATCATCGCTATTGGTTTATATTACGGTTTAGATCTCCCCTATACGGGTATCTACGGTTGCAATCGCCAGGTATACACTTCCCAACCCAAGCAGACATAACACGATGTTCACTAGATTCGTATGAAGGTCCATATCCAGCAGAAACCCGAAATTTTGAAATTGCATCAGGAATATGGCGCATAGAACCGCGGGAATAGTGGCTCTCAGCCAAACGCCGAAGATAAAGAATGGGATGAGACTAGCCAGGGTGATAATAACGGATTGGATCAAACTGCGACTGAAGTAGGCTGTTATATCCGCTGAACTCAGCTGTCCTTCAATAAAGTGCAAGCTCTGATTGAGCAGGAAGGTCGCTGCTCCCGACAAGATACAAGACACGAAAGTACAGATAAACACAAAAGCCGCGATAAACAGAACCTTAGCCAGCATTAGCTTTCTCCGGCTTATGGGGTAACCAAAGGATAGAGACATCGTCTTATATTTGTATTCCTCAATGACTACCTGATTAATGAGTGAAGCTCCGAACAGAATAAACCCCATTTGAATCGACATCATAAGTGTAGTCATAGCTTCATAGCTTTGCCCAAAATCAGGGAGCGTTCTTACTAACAACATCGGCATAAACATGATCACTAACGTATAGATGACAACCTCGCTGATCACCATCTTGCGCTTCAGCTTCTTCCATTCGAGTGCCATGAGCTTAACCAACTTTGCCACCTCCGTGAATTTGTCCATAAAAGTAGTCTTCCAGGGAATGACTATGCTTCTGAATGGCCTCAATATCCACGTCATGCAGAATCAGCATTTTCGAAATCTCACTTTGGGCGATCTGCTGATCATAGATCCGTATCTGACGATCATTCATTATCTTCATGTTGTTAATTTGGAGTTTATGCTCCAGCAAAAAAGCAGCCGTGTCCACATCCTTGGTCGTAATTTCGATATAATTGGTCTGCATCTTCCGAATGTCTTCAAGATTCACTTCATTAACTAACTTCCCATCCTTGATAACGCCAATCCGGTCTGCTACCTGCTCAATCTCCCCTAGAATATGACTGGACAGGAGAAAGGATATTCCATATTCCTTATTCAGCATCCGGATTAAATCCCTCATATCCTTAATACCGATCGGGTCAAGTCCGTTCGTAGGCTCATCGAGAATAATGAGCTCCGGTTTGGTGATCATTGCTCTTGCAATGCCCAGGCGCTGCTTCATCCCCAGCGAATATTCACTGACCATTTTTCCTTCCTGCCCATTTAGATGCACCATATCGATCGCCTGCAGTATTGCTTTTTTGTCGTAAAAGCCCAGGTATTCACAGTGAAGCTGCAAGTTGTCAATCGCCGTCAAGTGTTCGAAGAAGATCGGGTACTCGATAATGCTTCCTACCCGCTTCAGTCCAGATTTCTCTGACGAAGTCAGTTTTTTGCCAAATAACATAATCTCACCTGAGGTAGGTCGCATAATGCCGGTCAGCATCTTCATGATCGTTGTTTTACCTGCTCCGTTTTGTCCGAGAAAGCCATATATCTCACCTCTTCGGAGGTGAAGGTTCACACCAGATACAAGCAGCCGGCCACGAGATTTCTTCGTTAACTGTTCCGTCATCACCACATCATCCATTTTCTCTTTCCTCCTCTATTTCTGCGTCCCTCTTCTTACTTCTATCATAATCAGTCACATTTGCTTTTTTCTTTCCCATTTCTTACTTATTTCTTAAGTTTCACAAAAAGGAGTTGTTCAATGGAGTAAAATGATCTCTGTCGTACATCAATCAAAAAAGAGCTGCTCCTCGTTGAACACCTCTCCTCTGATCCAGATCAATATGTAATTTGTTTAAAATGGCAAGTAAAGCTTGTTCTCTCATACGGCCTACTGTTCAAATGAATGGTTCCCTTCATCGCTTCGGTTAAACGTTTAGATATACTGAGTCCGAGCCCGCTTCCTTGAAACTGTGGATTTCTAGCATCATCCAGCGTATACAGCCGTTCAAACACCTTGGCTTGATCGTGCTCGTCGATTCCCTTGCCCTTATCCCACACCTCCAGGCTCACCGTGCCATCCTGCTCTTGCAGTGTTAAGCCAAAGAGACCTCCATCACTTCCATACCGGATTGAATTCGAGATTAAATTACTGATGACCCGGTTCAAAGCATCCTCATTGCCCAAAATATATAATGGATGTTCCGGGATGGCCACCTCGACTTGAAGCTTCTTCTCCAAGAGCAGCTCGTAAAAATCCAAAATGTTCTTCTTACATATCTCATTGAGTGAAATTTTGCTCAGAGGAACAACATAATCGTCGGATTCCAGCTTAACCAGATCGAAAAATTGATTCAGAAGCCCTGTCAGACTCCACACCTTATCATGGAGCCGTCCCATCAGGACGTGCCTGTCCTCGTCCGTTAGGTGATCCGCGTATCTTAATTTCTCTACATATCCCAATATCACAGTGAGCGGCGTCTTCAGATCATGAGACATATTGGCAATCAGCTTGCGTAAGCTGTCTTTGGCCTTGATATAATCCGCGGTTAGCTTCTGATTATGATCGAGCAGACGATTGACCTGGACTAGCAGCTGCTGCAGCTCCTGTTCTCCGGTAGGAAGCAGTACCTTTTCCGCCGTCTCCAGCCGAATAATTTCATCCATTTTTGTGCTGATGTCGGTTATCGCTTCCTTCAATCTCCTTCGGGACAAATATTGAATAACGACGACACCAATTAATAGGATAATAATGACATATAGGAAGTTCACCATGGTTACTCCCCCAGCTTATAACCGATGCCCCATATGGTACGAATATACTTAGGCTCGGAAGGATTCTCTTCAATCTTCTCGCGAAGTCTTCTAATATGAACATTAATGACATTTTCATTACCATAATACTCGTCTTCCCAGATCAGATTGTACATCTGCTCCTTCGTAAACACTCGGCTCTGATTCTTCATCAGCAGCTTCAATATTTGAAATTCCTTGGAGGTCAGCTGGACAGTGCTATTCTGTAGCTGTACAGTAAAAGAATGAAGGTCGAGAGAGAGCTCCTTGTAATGGAGTATGGATGGAAGGGAACTGATGTCTGTTGGGAGATACTGCGTCGATCTGCGAATCGCTGCATTGACTCTGGCCGTTAATTCGATCATCGAAAATGGCTTGCTGATGTAATCATCTGCACCGAATCCGAGACCGAGCGCCTTGTCCAGATCACTTCCTTTGGCCGAGATGATCAGCACAGGGATGGTACTGGTCTCTCTTACCGCTCTAAGCAGCTCCATTCCATTCAGCTTAGGCAGCATTAAATCAAGCAGGAGCAAATCCGGTTCTATAGAATGAAAAAGTGCCAGCGCCTCTTCTCCATCGAAGGCGGTGTCTACTTTATAGTTCTCCTGTCCAAGCGCACTTGCGATTAATTGATTGATTTCCACGTCATCCTCTACCAGCAGGATTCGTTTCTGCATCCGAACACATCCATTCCTTTGCCTAGATTGAAGGTATATTGTTCCTCTCCTTATTTCTATGCAGTACTCTCAAGTTCCTGTCTATTTCCGAGTTTAAAGACGAAAACCACCTGGATCGAAGTGTCCCCCAAAGTTAGACAATGCTGACATTGAGGGTACAATTCATCTCAGGTGGTTTCTTTGGGTTACTGTGTAATCACCATTTTTTTAGTCTTATGAATATCTTCTGTTCCGGCATCAAGTGCGGTCTTGTAATATAAGCATTTATGTTCAATGACTTCCATTGTCTTCTTCAGTTCTTCCATCTGTGCTTCTACCGTGGCTCTTCGTTCGATGAACATATCATGTCTCTGCTGTAACGTCGCATCTCCATCCGAGCACCAGTCAATAAAGCTTTTAATTTCTTTGATCGGCATCCCGGTAGATTTGAGACATTCAATAATTTTTAATGATTCCATGTCTGATTCCTTAAACAATCTTTTTCCACCGGCTGCACGTTCTACAAAAGGCAAAAGCCCCTCCTTGTCGTAATAACGTAACGTGTAAGGGGTAAGGTTCAATTCTTTGGCAACTTCACTAATCGTATATGTCTTCATGCGAATCCACTACTCTCCCATTCTCTTAAACATAGACTTAGAGTTAACTCTAAGTCTATGCAATTCTATCAAGGACTAGAGATACTGTCAAAGCAAATCCTGCGACTTAGGAACGAATTTGCTGCACACTCGATCTTTGTGGCTTGACTTAGAGTTAACTATAACATTTAACATGGACATGCAAGAGAGGTTTCTAAGGCAGAGAATGAATTAAAGATATCCTTAAACAAGTAAGCTTACTTTCTCCTTGGATAGGGCCTGTCTCTTGAAAATAAAAATTATACTCTAGGAGGTTACAATTATGATAACGGCTAAAGCACGGGCTGTAGATGGTCCCGATCAATCCTTTAGAGCAGCTGAAATAAAAAGACGGGATCTCGATACCCATGATATCCTGATCGAAATTAAATATGCAGGTATTTGCCATTCCGATATCCATACTGCTCACGGTGAATGGGGAGAAGTGAACTACCCTCTCGTACCTGGACATGAGATTGCAGGAATCGTAGCCGATGTAGGCTCCGAAGTGACCAAATATAAAGTCGGGGACCGGGTAGGCGTTGGCTGTATGGTTGACTCGTGCGGGGATTGTGTGAACTGTCGTAAAGGAGAAGAGCAATACTGTCTTAAGGGAAATATCCCTACCTACGCGGGCGTGGACAAGTATGGTGAACCTACACAAGGAGGATATTCTACCCATATTGTCGTTACGGAAGGCTTTGTCGTCCGGATTCCGGACAACATTGAGCTTGATGCAGCAGCTCCACTACTCTGTGCTGGGATTACCACTTATTCGCCGCTTCGCCGCTGGGAAGCCGCTCCCGGCAAGAAAGTCGCTGTGGTTGGCATGGGTGGTCTTGGTCATATGGCGGTTCAAATTGCACATGCGATGGGTGCTGAAGTCACCGTTCTGTCCCAATCTCTAAAGAAAAAGGAAGATGGTTTGCAGCTTGGCGCAGACAGCTACTATGCTACAAGTGATCCGGAGACATTCAAGAAACTGGCGGGAACCTTTGATTTAATTATTAATACGGTAAGCGCTAGTTTGAATATGGATGCTTACTTCTCTCTGCTCACCCTTGACGGAACATTGGTGAACGTCGGTGCGCCTGGAGAGCCGCTGTCCCTTAATGTCATGTCTCTCATTGGGCATCGCCGTTCCTTCGCAGGCTCCATGATTGGCGGCATCCGTGAAACACAGGAGATGCTCGATTTCTGTGCAGAACACAATATCGCTCCGAAGATTGAGGTCATATCGGCCGATCAGATTGACGAAGCGTACAAGCGGGTTCTCGCTTCAGATGTGAAGTACAGATTCGTAATTGATACGAGCACGATGTAATAAACAATAATGCGTTTCATATCTGTTCAGGGCTCGTCTTCGTTCGGTCATGAATAAATGAAAGGCCGGCCTGCAAATCATGTAGGTCGGCCTTTCATTTATCCTGTGCAGCTGATCGGCTATTGCTCAATTCTGCTGTTTGCCTGCTTTATTTTATAAGGCATATCTAATAAGGCTTATCTAACGATGACTTTGGATAAGTCCGCTTCCATACCTTTGAGTGCCGCATAAGTCAATTTATCCATCACCGCATTGTCGAAGCATATCGTCTTCATCATACGGTAATATTTCTTAGTCAACGTAAATCCGGGCTGGAAGGAAACATCTCGCAAGATCGCTTCTTTAAATGAAGCACCCGCTAAAGCACACTTCTCAAATCGGACACCGGTAAAGCTCTGTCCGTCAAAGCAAAGTCCGGTGAGGTCTGAATTTTTGAAATCCACCCCAACGAAGATGCAATTCTCAAATGTCGTCTTTCTAAGATCGGTTGTGATGAGCTTAACGTCCGTCAATCTTGCCCCGACAAACCTCACACCATTCAAGCTGGAAACGCTGAAATTGGTCCGTACCAAAACGGATTGATTAAAGGTCGCATTGGATAGATCAAGTGATGAAAAGTTGCAGTCCGTCAGGTTCGCTCCATCAAAATTAGCATCTCGTACATCGCTGCTCGAGAACGTGCTTCCCGTCAAATCCGCGTTGGAGAAGTCAGATCCCTGCAGTGCACTCGACGCAAATTTTCCTTTATGTACCTTAACATCAGCAAAGTCGCTCTTGGATAAATTACTCGCACTGAAGTTCGTGAGCACCTGCCTCTCCAGCGTGCGTGACAGGCTTGCTACCTCCTGTACCGTTTGTTCGATGTCACCGATACTATCGATCGTCATCTCGAAGGCCGTTTGCTCGTCCTTGCCCTGCTCTTGGAGTTCCCGATACCGGTCATTCAGATCATGGAGCAGATCATTCTTCAGTTCCTCCACGCTCTTGACCCCATCATACGGTGCGAACACGGCATTTAAATAATTGACCAACTTCTCATCCATAGGATCGATCAGCTCCTCATAATAAGTCCTTAAGAACTCGCTTCGCATATTCCCAGTTTTCTATATTACGATGATACGTTTCTCTGCCCTTATCGGTGATTCTAAAATATTTCCGTCTTCCACCTTGCGATTCATCACCCCAGTACCATTCAATATCGCCATCTGCCTCAAGCCGCCTAACACTGGAGTACATCGTCGCTTCCTTTAGTTCATATTCTCCGCCTGAACGTTCTGCAATTAATTTGACGATTTCGTATCCGTAACGATCAGCCTCGGATAATAAGCGTAATATCATCGTATCGGTATGTCCGCGCAGCAGGTCGGAGGTAATTTTATTGTTGCTCATCTCAGCACCCCCACCATTTCATGATAGTTTAAACTACTGTGACTGTAAAGGTAATAGGGATATAAAGATAAACATGACGCTTGCTCTAATTGTTCAGATAGATATTTCTCCAATTATATTGATTTAATTCATTTCATTAGCTGCATTTTTGAAAATTTCAAAAAAATACAATAAACTTAACTCATTAGGAGTCACCATTGTCTTCATGACCAGATTATATGGTTTGAGAGTCATTTCTTTTGAGCCTGCGATATTCTTTATAAAAAGGTCCATCTTCTGAATGAACATCCCATTCTCCCCCGAGATGATGTCTTGTAATCTCCCCGAAACAGTAGCTAACTGAATATATATCCTCTCTCGATATCTCCTTTTTTAGTAAATTGTCTAAAGTCAATATTGATTGGGGATTGTTCAAGTCAATATTATTTTCACTTATAAAAGACTGTATTGTAATATTTCACTCACTTCCTAGAAAATTATCTGGAGAACTTTTAACCCCAACCTTTATGGTTTCAAACCAATCCATAGCAAATTTTTCTGTTACCTCTACTATAGATTCTAATTCTTCTCTTAGAGTCGTTTCATCTGAATAAACATGGACTTGTTCTATCCGATCTCTCAGAAAGGCAATCGTATTTCTAGAAGAAGTGCCCTTTCGGTACTCACATCTTATTGCATTTTTGTACCACTCACTTTTTTCAATTTCGATGTATTCCTTTACCCCACCATTCTCTCTTATAAAAGTCCAATTAAAATCCGATTTCTCATATTTAAATCCAAATTGAGCAAATCTATCAACTAGAATTTCTTCAATATACTTCGTAATATTCATGAAATACCCCTTTCATTCTGAACGAACACCTTGCCCCTCCCGCGACCGGATTTTCACCACCTTGGAGATGCGTGCCTCTGGACACGCCAAGCATATAAAAGACACAACCTTGAGGTTGTGTCCCAGACTGAAGAGAAAAAAGCTTCTTGTGAGAGTTTTTAGTTAGACACTCCTGCAAGTGATGGAGAATGATTGAATTGGTAGACCAAATCGTAAAGATCGCCCTCAAATAGCCTGCTTGGCCAAGTGTAGGGCCATCTTTCTCATATTCTGAACAGCGGTCGTCATCAAGGCTTGTTCACATTCATTTGTGTCAGTGAGACGTTAAAAACGGATCTATTCCCTAAAAATTCGCGCGCTGAGCTGCGTAAGGAAGTTCGCCCAATTCTCTTGAAATTGCGGGTCGGTAGATTCGCTCCCGGTAACCATTTTAGTAACATCGCCTAAGATCAGAGGATAGTTGGATAAAGAAATAAGAGCTAGCGTCAGCATAACCGGATCCAGATCTTCGGGAACCAGACCGGCCGCCTTCTTGGCTTTCATATCGTCCACATAGGCTTGAAGCGCAGCCTCTCTCTTTTTCTTTCGGTTAGGCTGTTCGGGCTGTTTCTCGAGAGCTTCCCAGGTGGTAAATCTTAAAAAATCCATCCTAAGCTGGGCATTGACTTTAAACCGGTGCTCCGCAATATGAACAGGATCGGTAGGATTCATGGAAGCCCACCCCGGTTCTTTATCCGGCATTTGCTCTAACATGGCCTCGAACAGGTCTTCTTTACCTTTGAAGTAGTGATAAAGCAATTGCTTTTTCACGCCGGCGCCCGCCGCTATGGCCTCCAAACGAGCTCCTGTATATCCTTTTTCGAAAAATTCTTTACGTGCCGCAGCGAATATATTGTTTCGCGTACGTTCGGCATTACGAATCTCCCCCATACGCTTATTACCTCCAGTATTTTTATAAATGAGTGAGACATAATCTCCATGATCATAAAGTTTAAATGAACAATTAGTCAAGTTGAATTGATTCTTTGGTAATTTTAACTTGACCTTTGTAAAATTATAACTTACCATAAGTAAAGTAATAAGTGTGGCTAGCTTGTTATGGGTTAGCTTCTCTGCAGCACACATCCTAAGAAAGGAGGTTCATTTCACGATGAGGATCTTATCGGTTGTATGCCACCCGAGAACAAGTTCTTTGACTTTTGCAGTCGCGGAGCGCTTCGTCCAAGGATTGAAGGACGCTGGGCATGAATCGGAGGTGCTGGATCTGCACCGGCACGGGTTTAACCCGGTATTAGGGGAAGCCGACGAACCAGATTGGTCAGACAGCCGCAAAATCTATTCGCCCGAAGTGGAAGCGGAAATGGAACGAATGAGGAAGCATGATGCGCTCGCGTATATCTTTCCGATCTGGTGGTACAGCATGCCGGCCATGCTCAAGGGGTATATCGATCGGGTTTGGAATAATGGTTTTGCATACGGAGCGAATCAGTTGCATCATCGGCAAGTTTTATGGCTCGGTCTTGCAGGAGCTCCGCCGGAACATTTTGAGAAAAGACAGTACGACAAGATGCTCAGCCAGCATCTGAATGTAGGGATCGCCAGCTATTCGGGCATTCCGGACTCCAGAGTCGAAATCCTGTACGATACCTTGAATGAGAATGCAGAGTATCGTCAAGGTTTGCTGCAGCAAGCTTACCAGTTAGGTTTGGAATACTGTCGGAAACCAGCTTAACGGGATGTTTCGTCGGATTAAAACTATTTTAATATAATAAAATGATGAGGTGTAACGGTTATGGTAAACGCTGTGGAGCAGAGTGTTATTCAAGTGATGAAAGAACGCGGGAGCGTAAGAAAGTATCAACCGGGTGTGGAGATTCCACCAGCTACCTTAAAAACCATTATAGAAGCCGCGGGTTCAGCACCATCGGCATGGAATCTTCAGCACTGGAAATTTGTCGTGATTCAGAATCAGGATAATAAGAACCGCATCTTGCCCGCAGCCTACAATCAACAGCAAGTGGCGGACGCTTCAGCCGTCATTATTGTCTTGGGTGACATGGAGGCGAATAAAAATGCGGAAGCTGTATATGACGAAATGGTTCGGTCGGGGGCTATGACGGAAGACGTCGTGAACAATATGGTGAATGATATCAACAATTATTACGAGAATGTCGCAACCGCCGGCGTACACGATGCCATACGAAATGCTTCTTTTGCAGCGATGCAGCTCATGCTGGCAGCAAAAGCTCACGGGATTGACACATGCCCTATTGGTGGCTTCAGCGCGGATGCACTTAGAGAAGAATTAAATATCCCAGAACGCTTTATTCCTGTCGTTATGGTGGCAACAGGATATGCGGAACAACCTGCGTACGCTACGAACCGTTTTTCAGCGGATCAAATCGTGATTAACGAAAGGTTCTGACGGTAACGAAGGAGACATTTAGCATGACTAAAAGCATGTTAGGCACAACTGCCGTTGCGCAAATAGCGTTGCTCGTCCATGATATTGAATCAGCGAGTCAAGCGTATGCCGATTTCTTCGGCATCGATAATCGCAGTTGGTTCTGGTCAGATGAGTTTGGAATTACACTTACGGAGTTCAGAGGGAAGCCGACCGAGGGACGTGCCAAGCTTGCATTCTTGGATATGGGATCGATTCAGTTGGAGCTCATCGAGCCGGACGATCATCCGTCCACTTGGCGTGAATCCTTGGACCGTCATGGCGAAGGCTTTCATCATATCGCCTTTTTCGTTGAAGGAATGCAAGAGAAGATCCTCCTGATGGAGCGTGAGCACATGCCCGTTCTGCAAAAAGGGGAAGATGCCGCTGGACAATACATCTATGCTTATATGGATACGTCCTCCAAGCTGAAGCTGCTCATTGAACTTCTCGAACATCAGAAAGAGTAAGAGGTATTCAATAGTATTCAACTGCAAAAACCTTAGCCGACGGTTATATCGCTAAGGTTTCTTTTTATTCCTTAAAGGTATCTTATCGACCACAAATTAAATTAACGATATCAGAGATAATGCCCTGCCCGTTAGCTGCAGCTAGCCTTCGATTTACATGGGGGTTACCAGACTGTCGACCGTCAATGGCTTTGCGCATGTCAGTCGGACCATAAGCTAGATATTCGGGAGAAAATGCTTTATAAGATAAAAGAAAAAACAGTTACCCCTTTCGGGACAACTGTTTTTGCTGCTAACTGTATTAAAAAAAGCGTGTGGTGAATTTATTTAATAAAATAAATTATTCTACTGTTACACTCTTCGCCAGGTTACGTGGTTTATCCACATCAAGACCGAGGGCAAGAGATGCGTAGTATGCCAGAAGCTGGAGCGGCACTACGGAAAGTGCTGGTGTCAGGATCGGCAATGTTTTCGGAATTGCATATGCTTGGTCTACGGATTTAAGCAGGTTCGCAACATGCTCTTCATGCGTAATCACCATAACGTCTGCACCGCGTGCTTTTACTTCCTTGATGTTACTTACTGTCTTCTCAAGTACATCCTCTTGTGTTGCCAGGGCAATTACCGGAATACCGTCTTCGATCAATGCAAGCGTACCGTGCTTCAATTCACCTGCTGCATACGCCTCAGAGTGGATGTAAGAGATCTCTTTCAGCTTAAGGGAACCTTCCTGAGCAACAGCGTAGTCTACGCCGCGGCCGATGAAGAACAGGTTCTTATGGCTGGAGATTTGCTCAGCATAATCCTTAATAGTCTCCGCTTGATCCAGCATTTTCTCCACTTGCTCAGGCAGAGATTGCATCGCAGCGATGATGCCTGCTACCGTCTCTTCTGTTTGAGTGCCACGCACTTGAGCGAGGTACAAGCTGAACAGAGCAAATGCAATCAGCTGAGAAGTGTAAGCTTTCGTAGAAGCAACAGCAATCTCAGGACCTGCCAGTGTTGCAAGCACGTCGTTTGCATCACGAGCGATGGAGCTGCCCACCACGTTAGTGATCGCAAGTACATGGGCACCATTAGCCTGTGCTTCACGAAGCGCTGCAAGGGTATCTGCTGTTTCACCCGATTGGCTGACTACGATAACGAGTGTATCAGAGTTCACGATTGGTGAACGGTAACGATACTCGGAAGCAACATCGGTCTCTACTGGAATGCGAGCCAGATGCTCAATCATGCTGCGGCCAACGAGACCTGCATGGTAAGCCGTACCACAGGCGATAATTTGGATGTTCTTAATATTCTTAATTTGCTCTTCCGTCAAGTTCAGATCAGGAAGCAATACTTGTTTGTGATCTGCAGAAATCCGGCCCAGCATCGTCTCACGATAAGCTTTAGGCTGTTCATAGATTTCTTTCAGCATGAAATGATCGAATCCGCCTTTTTCAGCTGTAACCGCATCCCAGTCGACACGAATCATTTCCCGAGAAATAAAATTCCCCTCAATTGTCATCAGTTCGACAGAATCCTGTGTCAGGACTGCCATTTCACCGTCATTCAGGATGTACACGTTACGAGTGTATTCGAGAATAGCCGGAATATCGGAGCCAATAAAGTTCTCTCCTTCACCAAGACCGATAATCAGCGGACTTGCTTGACGAACAGCAACCAATTTATCCGGCTCATATTCTGTCAAAACGCCGAGTGCAAATGCACCACGCATGTATGTGATCGCTTTTTGAACAGCTTTCACGATATCACCATCGTACTCACGAGCAACCAGGTGAGAGATAACTTCAGTATCTGTCTCCGAAGTAAATACACAGCCTTGACTGATCAGCTCATCCTTCAGCTCCAGATAGTTCTCTACAATCCCGTTATGAACTACAGAGAATTTAAGGCTGTTGTCTGTATGCGGGTGAGAGTTCTCATCCGATGGTTTACCATGAGTTGCCCAACGTGTATGTCCAATTCCTGCACTTCCTTGCAGCGGAGCTGTTTCCAGCTTAGCTTCAAGGTTCGCAAGACGACCAATAGATTTCGTAATTTGCAGACCTTCTGGAGTGAACACGGCAATACCTGCAGAGTCATAACCACGGTATTCCAGCTTCTTCAGTCCTTCGATCAACACATTTTGCGTATTCTTAGTTCCAATATATCCAACGATTCCACACATAGGTAAAATTCCTCCGATTCGAATGTTTGAACATGACGGGAGAAATGCACCAACAGCATGCAAATAGACATGAGTAAACAATAGTCTGATATGCGGGTGACTAACCCTATACGGCAAGCTACATAGCACGAACCAGTATGTTGTTCTGGAACTGGCCAGCTCAATAGATGGCCTTAATATCGTATGAAATGACTTCCGTCTTATCCTATGATCAATGTCACGATGACGCATATCATCACTCATGTAAAGCTGAAGTATGCTCTCCTCGTGCACATTCTAATTTTGTTTCACCTATCGATTCGTTGTAAAAACAGTCGCCTGTTTCTTTTCCGTTCTCGATTTACGGTATGGTGGATTACCGGGAGGTCCCCGCCGAACAATTCGAACACCCCCACCTCGTCAACTTGACCATTGTCCATTGTTTTACATAACAATGGTTCCGTACACTGGAACAAGTTCTGGCGCTTGTAATGCTGTTGTAACCTCGATCCTCACTTTCTATGTCTGAATCACACAACTCATTATATGCATCTGATGTCAGTTTTGCAATGGAGCAATATACCTCCAAGCAAATTTCATCATAAATACCCAAAAAACAACCCCGTGAAACTAGACACTAGTCACACGGGCTTATTTTAAGAGCAGGACAACCAGGTTATCCTGCCAGTTCCTTCTTAACTACACCCGCGATATGCTCAACGAACTGCTCAAGCTCTATACGGTCCGGTCCTTCTGCCATAACACGAATCAGAGATTCTGTCCCGGATGGTCTTACCAGTACACGTCCATTGTCGCCCAGCTTGCTCTCGATCATAGCGATTGCTTCCTCAATAACCGAATTGCCTTCATACTTGCTCTTGTCTTCGACACGAACATTGACCAGCACTTGCGGATATTGCTTCATCAGGCCTTTCAGCTCACTCAGCTTCTTGCCCGATTCTTTAAGCGTATTAATTAACTGGATTGCGGTTAGCATACCGTCACCCGTCGTGTTGTAGTCTAGGAAAATAACATGGCCCGACTGCTCACCGCCCAGATTATAGCCCCCGCGGCGCATTTCTTCCATCACATAACGGTCACCGACCGCAGTCTTTGCTGTTTTAAGTCCTAATTTTTCAGTTGCCTTGTAGAAACCGATATTACTCATTACGGTGGATACAATCGTTCCATCATGCAGCTTACCTGCACGGTTCATTGCATCGCCGCAAATGCACAGAATAAAGTCGCCATCCACTTCGGCTCCCGTCTCATCAATCGCAATCAATCGGTCTGCATCGCCGTCAAAGGCAAGACCTGCATCCGCCCCATGGCGAATCACTTCTTCCTTGAGCTTCTCAGGGTGTGTAGAGCCACATTGCTCGTTGATGTTAAGTCCGTCTGGCTCAACACCGATTGTAATCACTTCGGCTCCAAGATCAGCGAAAAGCTTCGGAGCCAGCTCATACGCAGCACCGTTAGCGCAATCCAGTACAATTTTCAAACCGTCGAATTGGGAAGATACCGTTGTTTTGAGGTACTCAAGATAAGTAAACTTCGCTTGTTCGTCGACCGTAACCGTGCCCAGACCGCTGCCGATCGGACGAGGAAGGGTGTCTTCATAAGCATCCATCAATTCCTCAATCTTGTTCTCTGTCTCATCAGACAGCTTGAAGCCGTCTCCCCCAAAGAATTTGATTCCATTGTCTTCCACCGGATTATGAGATGCAGAAATCATGACTCCTGCGTCTGCTTTGAGTGTGCGTGTTAGATATGCTACGCCTGGTGTCGAAACCACACCAAGACGAATAACATCCGCACCAATGGACAGGAGGCCTGCAACGAGCGCCGATTCCAGCATGAGCCCTGAAATACGTGTATCCATCCCGATGACCACTTTCGGACGGTCTACGCCTCCAGCGAGTACATATCCTCCACAGCGTCCAATGCTATAGGCCATCTCTGCCGTTAATTCTTTATTAGCAACCCCTCTGACTCCATCAGTACCAAAATATTTCCCCATTCTCCTGAACTCCTTTTTGTCATATGTGAATAGTCAATTAGCAAGCTTGCTTTAGAAAAAATGTGAATCTAATTCAAATTCGTGCAATTCATAATATTAAATAATAATGGCTGATACATTGTTACTGTAAAAATGGCAGTAAGCTCTTGTTAAGATGCTGGATTGGATGCATCGGTATCTGCACCGGAATCATCCGGGTCACCGTTCCCTTCCTGGCTCGGATCTGACTCGTCCTCATTGTCCTCCCCATTCGTTGTACCACTGTTCTCCTCTTCCTCTCCCGATCCTGCATCGGGTTCGGTTGGCGGAGTGGTCGTTTCGGTAGAGGTGTCCTTCACCTGAACCTCGATGGTGAGGTCAGCCGATGAATTCTTGACCGTTACATAATCCGGTGCATTGACTTGCAAGGTCACTTCATGTGATCCTTCCGCCAAATCACTCGCATCTGCAATTAGCTCTAGATCCGTCGCGTCTATGTTATCCAGCATATTACTGGGTCCGGAAATGGTGATATCCTTCAACCCGTCCCTTGGCCTCGTAACACTTGCTTCCAGACTGCCGCCTGGCTCCTTAATTACGATGGGGACATCCCGTATCACCTTTTCCGTATCCTGCACTTCATCGGATAATGCAACCGTCACCTCTAATTGCACGGAGCTCGGCTCGATTTTCTCAAAACCGGAGGGCGGCGTCAAGTCCACGTTAACTGTATGTGTCCCCGCCTCCGAGATCTGGCTAAGGTCCAAAGTCACTCCATTATAGTTCTCGACTCCTGCCAGCAGCTCCTGATTTCCATACAAAGTTACTTCATTTACATTCGGTTTCACTTGAGATAAGGTCAGGCCATCCGGAAGCTGTCCGGTGTAATGCACCTTAAATGGGACCTTGGTAAACTGCTCCGTAATCGGCACTTCTACAGCCACCGACTCAGGCTCGATTACAGCTCCTTCAATCTCATTTCCATCGAGATCAAAGGCTTTGAGGCGCACTCTCTTCTCACTTACCGTATCCGTTGCCCCTTCAATATCGATTGTCCCTTCGACTTTGCCTACGGCTGCCAGCTGGCTCTCGGGAAGAGTAACCTTAACCGGCTCCGCAGGCGTAACTACCGGGTCTCCTGCCAAATATCCTGCAGCTGGCTCACCTGTAGGTACGATACTCGCATCAAATGTATTCGTTCCCAGCTCTTCGACAGTTACCGTCACCGTAGAAGGCTCCATCTTAACAAACTCCACTCCGTTTGGTACCACATGGCTTAGCGGTAGCGTGCTCGTTCCTGGACCCACATTGCTGAGATCCAGCCGGACTTTATATTCATCTGTAAAAACAGAAGTCAGTACCGAGCGTTGTCCCCTGACCTGCATCTCGACTTCGGTTGCATCTACTGACGTAAGAACATACTTGGATGAATCGATGCCATAAGGCTCAATCGTAATATTATCTATCACTCGAGGCTCTACAGATGCTGTCGTTGTCGGAGTAGGTGTAACATCGTTCGAATGAACCATCGCCCACAGCAGCAAACTGATAGCCAGCGCCAATATTTTGGTAAAATTGTTATTGTTGAACCATTTATCCATTACCCTGGCCCCCCTTCCGTTTCCAGATCGAGTGCCTCTTTTCTTTCAGTGTTGAAGAAGGACGTAGCTCTTCATGCAGTTTAGAGATCAAGGATTCCTCTTTTATATCCCTCACCACTTGTCCGTTAATCGCTAAGGATACCTGTCCTGTCTCCTCAGACACGACAATCGCTACAGCATCTGCCACTTCACTTACCCCTATCGCTGCACGGTGCCGCGTTCCGAGCTCTTTGCTGATAAACGGATTCTCTGACAAAGGCAAATAGCAGGCAGCGGCTGCAATCTGTTTCCCTTGCAAAATAACAGCTCCATCATGAAGCGGTGTGTTTGGAATAAAGATGTTAATCAGCAGCTCGGAGCTAAGAACTGAATTCATCTTGATCCCTGATTCTGTATATTCATTCAGTCCCGTTTCCCGTTCGAACACAATGAGTGCTCCGATCTTGCGACGAGAGCAATAATTCACAGCCTTAATAATTTCATTCGTAAAACGACTGAACTCCTCATCATCCGCTGTAATCCGGTTAAACCATTTGCCGCGGCCCAATTGCTCGAGTGCACGACGAAGCTCCGGTTGGAAGATGATAAATAGTGCCAGCACCCCGAATGTAAACAACTGGTTCATGAGCCACTTCAGCGTGTAGAGGTTAAACCAGGTACTGACTACCCACACGACAACGAGCAGAAGTATACCCTTCAACAGCTGTACAGCACGGGTCCCGCGAACAAGCAGGATAATGTGGTATATGATATACCCTACAATTAAAATATCTATAATATCCTTAATGGCCTCTTGCCATGTCAAATCCGCAAAATAGTTCATGCGATTGCCCCCGATATTCCCTAGTTGAGTAAATGTCCACATTCATATATCTGTAAGATAGATCGAACTAAGCTCTTCATGGTCCTTTATGGTTTATAAGGGCTCTGGCATGATAGGTGACCTGATCATTCGCTCATTCTATAGAGTTAGTTGTAGTATGTTCTTCATCATATCTAGGTTATAACGATAAAGTGCAAGTTGCAAGCGAGCTCGTTATTCCTTTCCCAATTATTATCATTATACCCTGAAAATATTAAAAAAAGAGCCCTCATAACAGAGGCTCTCTGGTTTTATAAAGGAATGTTCTACTATTGTAAGCATTTATTAGCGGTAAGCTACGACATTCATCACGTCTGTTATCTTATACCAAATCCAGTCCAGCGCTTGATCTATACTCTTGATTTGTCCTGAGATATGAGCTGTAGAGGCCGTCATATAATGACCATCAATAATCGTGAGGTTACCCTCCACATTACCGTATACTTTTGCAGTCCCATTCTCGACCGTCAAATTCCCTGTAATCGACTTGCCCTCAGGTACAATGACATCGTTCCCTTCGATCACAATCTGATCTAGATCATCTCCACTGACAATCAACTGGTTACTCTGGTCCCAAAAGCTGATCGTACTGGAAAACATCACGATTACAAAAATGGCTGCAGCAGTTAGGGCCGGGTGTCTTTTGACCCACTTCAGCCATGGCTGCTGTTTCTTGGGTTGTGGTACAGCACTCATGATCCGATCAGTCAGCTCATCTGAAGCAGACGGTGAATAATGTCTCATTGCGTATAACAGCATATCCGTCTGTTCCAACTCTTTAAACCGCATGCGGCAGTCGGGACATGTCGACAGGTGACTCTCGAGCCCGCTCTTTTGGGACACCGATAGTTCATCATCTAAATATTCATGCATTAAAGAGGTGCTTTCCTTGCAGTCCATATGAGCATATCCTTTCCTCTAGATCTTTAAGTCTTATTTGCCGTATGAATTATACAGACATAAGACTTGCTTCCATTAAATACGAAGCATATTTAAGAACGTTTCAATAATTTATGCATCATTTTTAAAAAAACGAGCCGGATCAATTTCATAAAACTTATCGTGCTATACAAAATTGATCGGCTACAATTTGAACTCTAGCTTTTTACGCAAAAATTCACGGCCTCTATGTACTCTCGTCTTAATGGTTGTGACAGGCATCCCTAATATATCACTGATCTCCTGTAGAGATAGATCCTGTAAATAGCGTAGTACCATGATCGACTTGTACTTAGCAGGCAGCGTTTCAATTGCATCACGAATAATCCGCTGCGTCTCAGACAACAGCGCTTCACTCTCAGGGGTCCGGTTATCGCTTGGAATCATGGCGTATCCATCAGTCCCCTCCTGATCTCCAAGCTCGGCATCGAGCGAGTAGGAAGGTTTCTTTCTCCGGAGTCTATCGATACATAAATTCGTTGCAATCCGATAGATCCAAGTCGAGAATTTCTGCTCTGGATCATATTTCTCCATATTCCGGTATACTCTCAAAAAAGTTTCCTGCACAATATCTTCTGCTTCATGTCTATTGTTCAGCATCCGATAAGCCAAATGAAACAATTTATCCTTATACAATTCCACAAGCTCAGCGAAAGCCCGTTGATCACCCTTAAGTATTAGATTGACCAACCTATTCTCCAAATTATCCACCATATATTCCCCCAGACTTGCTGATGGGTCTTTCGTACCGCTCATATCCCAAAAAATACATCATTCAAATCGTAATTCATGTGCAGTTAAAAATCAATCATTTCCACTTCAATTGTCAAAAAAATAGGGAACTCTCTACTTAAGATAAGAGAGCTCCCGAAGATTGAACCCAGTTCAATGTTTAGATGTTTATTATCAGCCTGTGTTCCGCATCCCTGAGGCAATGCCGTTAATGGTAAGCAGCACTTCCCGGAGTAATTCAGAATCGTCTCCGTTTTGTTCACGCAATGCACGAAGCTCAGTAAGCAGCTGCACTTGCAAGTAACTTAGCGGATCAACGTACGGATTACGCAAGCGAATGGATTCCTGAATCACAGGCACATTATCAAGGATATCCTGCTGCCCTGTAATTTTTAGAAGTAGATCCTTTGTTAGTTCATATTCTTCAAGAATTTTGCCTTTGACACGTGCACGAATCACATCATCCTGTACCATAGATGTGTACTGCTTCGAGATGTTCATGTCTGCCTTGCCTACCGCCATCTGTACGGTATCAATCAATGTACTGAAGAACGGGAAGTTCTTATACATATCCTGAAGCACCCTCAGATTCTCCTCTTTGCCCTGATAGAAGCTCTGTAGGCCTGTACCAGCAGCATACCATGCAGGGAAGAGATAACGGCTCTGTGTCCAAGCAAATACCCAAGGAATGGCACGTAAGTCCTCAAAGCGATTGCTGTTCTTCCGCTTAGAAGGTCGGGATCCAATATTCAGCTCACCAACCTCAGGCAGCGGGGTAGATTCTTTGAAGAAATTGAAGAAGTCAGGATCATTAAATACAAGATCTTGGTACTTCTTCAGAGAAGCTTCTGAGATCGATACGATAATCTCCTTCCAAGCCTCTTCTTCAGCCGGTGCCTCCACACTGGCAACCATAGCACTTGTCAGAAGAGCAGACGTCGCCTGTTCAAGACTTCGATACGCGATTCCTTGCAGGGAATAACGTGAGGAGAGAACTTCTCCTTGTTCCGTAATCTTGATGCCTCCACCAATGGTATGAGGCGGCTGTGCCATGATACTGCGGTTTAGCGGCATACCGCCGCGACCAAGCGCTCCTCCACGTCCGTGGAAGAACTTGAGTTTTATATTGTACTTCTGGCTTACTGCAGTAATTTCATTCATGGCTACGAGCAGCTCCCAGTTTGCTGTAACAACTCCACCGTCTTTGTTGCTATCCGAGTAACCCAGCATGATCTCTTGCAGATCCTCCATCGCGGATACACAATTGCGATATACCGGCAATTCGAATAAGCGTTTCATGATCGCTGGTGCTGCATGTAGATCTTCAATAGTCTCGAATAGTGGCACAGATTGAATGGTACAAATCACAGTGCCATCTGGTTCTCTGCGGTAGAGACCTACTTCTTTGGCAAAGACCATTACTTCGAGAAGATCACTAGCACCTCGGGTCATACTGATCAGATAGCTGTTAATGCAGTTTCTGCCGTATTCCTTCTGAGCTCTGTAGATCGTGCGATATACTTCAAGACATTCCTGCGTGCTCTCGCTATAGCTGAAATGTGAAGAAGTTAATGGTCGTGGATCGCTCAACAAGCCGGCTAGCAAATCGATCTTCTCTTCCTCAGATAGAGCAGAATAATCATCTACAATGTTCATATGAGCCAAGATTTCCTTCATAGCATTCTCATGCTCTTGGCTGTGCTGACGAACATCTAAAGTCGCGGTATGGAAGCCGAACAGCTCCACTTGGCGAATAATCTTTTTCACATAAGTGTCTGCGACATAATCCGCATAATGATATCTCAAGCTGCGGTCAATTAGCTTCAGGTCGTTAATCAATTCCTCCGGTGAAGCGTAACGGTCTGACTGGCCGACTTTGTTGTCATCAAGCACATTATTCAGCTTGGAAAGCATGTAGGCGATTTTAATGCGATAAGGTTCCTTCTCATTCCGCCAAATATCCGCCTTCTTCAGAACTACCTTCTGACGATCCTCTTCAATAGAAGACATGAGCTCTTCAGAAACGGTAACGATATTCGTGCTGAAACTCAGTTTACCCATTAATTCAATCAAAATACGCTGATATTCACGCAGAGCAAGCTTACGCTGCATTCTAAGGGTCTCCCAGGTAACGTCAGCCGTTACGGAAGGGTTCCCATCCCGGTCTCCGCCAATCCAGGAGCCAAAACGTAAATAAGTAGGCACATGCCAGCGATGTTCTGGATAATACTTTTCTAGGCAGCGCTCCAGCTCTTCATAAACATCCGGCAGTACATGGAACAGCGTTTCATGGAAATAGTACATTCCATTCCTTACCTCATCGAGCACGGTTGGCTTACGATCACGCAGTTCGTCTGTTTGCCAGAGTGTTATGACCTCGTTCAGGAGCTTCTCACGCAGCTGTTCACGTTCACGATGCGTAAGGGTTGGATTATCCAAGAGCATAACATCCTCAGATATACGTTTATGTATATCAAGAATAACTCGGCGGGAAGCTTCGGTTGGATGCGCGGTCATGACTAGCTCCAGGGACATTGTTTCCAAGATGCTCTGTACCTCAGTATAGCCAAAACCTTTATCCTTCAATGTTTGTACAGCCTTCTCAATAGAACCCGGTTGTACAGCCTCTCCCGCAGAACGCTCGTAATCCCTCTTACGGCGGATCCGATGATTCTGCTCTGCGATGTTCACCAATTGAAAATAAATCGCAAAAGCACGAATAACTTGATGACGTCGATCCGAATCAAGCCCCTGTATCATGCTCATAAACTCCTGGAACAATTCAGGCGTATTCTCAGCACGTAAAGCCTTGCTCGTCTCGCGAATCTTCTCAACAACGTTCAGGAGTTCGTTCCCTCCTTGATGTACCAGAACCTCACCAAGTATATTACCTAGAAACCTCACATCCCGACGCAACAAATTATTTGAATTGTTTTTGTTCGCGGTTGCCATAAGTTCTGTCATGCATATCCTCCTATCTCCAGCTGAATACAAAGTTAATCGTCCGTCATAATTGACACCTTCATAACATGATACAATAAAAATCAGGTAAAATCTTTAGTTTTGTGATAGAAAATACAGGTTTTTTGACAATTTTCGAATAGAATATTCAGTTATACTTCGTATTTCTACACCTTTATCATCACATCAAACGCGCCTTGAGAAGAGATCCATTCTAATTCTAATTATAGATATTTTTTACAACAAGTGCATATGAAAAATAGACCTCGTGCGTGACCCGACGGGGAGTAGATATACAAAAAAAAGCCCATCCATAAGATCAGGCTTTACAATAAGTATAATGAAGCGGGTGATGGGAATCGAACCCACGCTACCAGCTTGGAAGGCTGGAGTTCTACCATTGAACTACACCCGCAAATACAATCGGGATGACACGATTTGAACATGCGACCCCCTGGTCCCAAACCAGGTGCTCTACCAAGCTGAGCTACATCCCGATAGTAAATGGCGCGCCCTGAGAGATTCGAACTCCCGACCTTTTGATTCGTAGTCAAACGCTCTATCCAGCTGAGCTAAGGGCGCAAAATATGGAGCGGACGACGGGAATCGAACCCGCGACCCTCGCCTTGGCAAGGCGATGCTCTACCGCTGAGCCACGTCCGCAAAAAATCAATGCGCGTGAAGGGACTCGAACCCCCACGTCAAGGACGCTAGATCCTAAGTCTAGTGCGTCTGCCAATTCCGCCACACGCGCATATGATTAACTGGTGAGCCATGAAGGACTCGAACCTTCGACACCCTGATTAAAAGTCAGGTGCTCTACCAACTGAGCTAATGGCTCATATAAATGGCTGGGGATATAGGATTCGAACCTATGCGTGACGGAGTCAAAGTCCGTTGCCTTACCGCTTGGCTAATCCCCAACATTTTTATATGATGAGTATTATCTTCATATATAGTATATCCAATATTTACGAAATAAATAATGGTGGAGACTGAGGGGATCGAACCCCCGACCCTCTGCTTGTAAGGCAGATGCTCTCCCAGCTGAGCTAAGTCTCCATACTAAAGTGACCCGTAGGGGATTCGAACCCCTGTTACCTCCGTGAAAGGGAGGTGTCTTAACCCCTTGACCAACGGGCCTTGCAATATCTAAGCTCTCAACCGGGATCGAACCGGTGACCTCATCCTTACCATGGATGCACTCTACCTACTGAGCTATGAGAGCATATGGCTCCCCGAACAGGACTCGAACCTGTGACAACTCGATTAACAGTCGAGTGCTCTACCAACTGAGCTATCAGGGAATATTAACTAGTAGTCAACACATCTCTCAGTATAAAACTGAGTAAGGATGTTTGCTTGGCGGCGTCCTACTCTCCCAGGACCCTGCGGTCCAAGTACCATCGGCGCTGGAGGGCTTAACGGTCGTGTTCGGGATGGGTACGTGTGGAACCCCTCCGCTATCGCCACCAAACATGATTTTTGCGCTGTGATATCTTCGGTGAACCATCACCAGCAAAATATCAGACCTTAGAAAGGACATGCAGCTTCAAATCTTTACAAGGATTTACTCCCTGAAAACTAGATACGAAACAATGTGCGATTTAGTGCTTTTCCCGTTGTTCTCGGGGTTCTGTGCTTATGCTTCCGAAGCAAGTTTTCTTCGAAAACTCTTA
>NZ_BBIW01000015.1 GCF_000732325.1 Paenibacillus sp. TCA20 | reverse complement strand
TTAGTGCTTTATTGTGTTGATTAATTTTGTTATAAGTAAATTAAGCAAGTCTCGTCTTGAAATCCTGGTATCCGAATTCGCGAACGACCTCACAATTACCGTCTTTACGTTTCACCGCAATAGCCGGCAATGGCATACCGTTAAACGTATTTGTCTTCACCATGGAATAGATCGCCATATCTCCGAATACCAGTCGGTCTCCGCCCTTCAGCGGCTGATCGAAAGAGTAATCTCCGATGACATCGCCCGACAAGCAGGTTTGCCCGCCAAGTCGATAGGTATATGGCTTCTCTCCCGGTTCACCGGAACCCAATAGAGGCGGACGGTAAGGCATTTCGAGTACATCCGGCATATGACAAGTTGCCGATGTATCAAGAATGGCAATATCCATCCCATTCTTGTGAAGATCCAGCACAGAAGTCACCAAGTAACCTGCGTTGAGGGCTACAGCTTCTCCCGGCTCCAGAATTACCTTAAGACCATACTTCTCCTGCATTCTTTTAATGCATGCTTCAAGTCTTGGGATATCATAATCTTCTCTCGTAATATGATGTCCACCGCCAAAATTGATCCATTCCATCTGTGGCAGCCACTGTCCAAACTTCTCTTCCACTGCATTCAGCGTCGTCTCTAAATCATCAGAGTTCTGCTGACATAGCGTATGGAAGTGAAGACCCGTCACGCCTTCGAGCAGCTCTGCACGGAAATCCTCGTGCTTCGCACCGAATCTCGAGCCTGGAGAACATGGATCGTAGATTTCGTGACCTTCCTGCGTGGAGCATTCCGGGTTAATACGAAGTCCAACTTGTCGTCCAGCCTTCAGCGCTCTATCCTTGAACTTCTCCAGCTGTGAGAAGGAATTAAAAATAATATGATCGCAGATCGAGATAATCTCATCGATCTCATCCTCACGGTAGGCAGGGGCAAACACATGGTTCTGCTTGCCCATCTCCTCATAGCCTAAACGTGCTTCGAACAAACCGCTCGCTGTTGCACCACACAAATATTTTCCGATCAGGGGATACATTGCAGTCATGGAAAATGCTTTTTGTGCAAGAATAATTTCGGCTCCTGTACGCTGCATAACACCATTCAGGATCTTCAGATTCTTCTCGATGAGTTCCTCATCGACGACAAAACAGGGTGTAGGTAGTTCCTCGAACTTCATCTTAGCGAACAGACTCCGATTTCTTAGCTTCCTCCGGCAATTGATCTACAAGCACCGGATTGAAATCTTCTACCCACGGAAGTCCCCATTTGTTCAACTCTTCCATGAATGGATCTGGATTGAATTCCTCTACATTGTATACGCCTGGTTTATTCCATTTACCAGTCATCACCATCGCTGCTCCGATCATCGCAGGAACACCCGTAGTGTAAGAAATCGCCTGGGAGCCTACTTCTTTGAAGCATTCTTGGTGATCACAGATATTGTAGACGTAGTAAGTCTTGTCTTGGCCATCTTTCTTCCCTTTGAAGATACAACCAATGTTCGTTTTACCTACTGTACGTGGTCCGAGCGAAGCGGGATCTGGCAATACCGCCTTCAGGAATTGCAATGGAATGATCTGCTTGCCTTCGAATTCGATCGGCTCGATCGAAGTCATGCCCACATTCTCAAGTGCCTTCAGATGTGTAAGGTAGCTTTGTCCAAATGTCATGAAGAAACGAATACGCTTCAGGCCAGGGATGTTCTTCGCCAGGGACTCAAGCTCTTCATGGTACAGAAGGTACATGTCCTTCTCACCTACTTCAGCAAAGTCGTATACACGTTTGATCTCCATCGGCTTGGTTTCGATCCATTCGCCATTCTCCCAGTATCTTCCGTTCGCCGAAACTTCACGGATGTTGATCTCAGGGTTGAAGTTCGTTGCGAACGGATAGCCGTGGTCGCCGCCGTTGCAATCCAGAATGTCGATATATTCAATTTCATCAAAGTAATGCTTAAGTGCATATGCTGAGAATACACCTGTTACGCCTGGGTCAAAGCCGCTTCCAAGAAGTGCAGTAATTCCTGCTTGCTCAAAGCGCTCTTTGTAATCCCATTGCCATTTGTATTCAAATTTCGCTGTATCTTCCGGCTCGTAATTCGCCGTATCCATGTAATGTGTCTTCGTTGCAAGACAAGCATCCATAATTGTTAGGTCTTGATATGGCAAAGCCAGGTTCATTACGATATCCGGTTTAACTTCGTTAATTAGAGCAATGAGTTCATCTACGTTGTTCGCATCGACCTGAGCTGTCGTAATTTTCGTTTTTCCGCCATCCAGTTTTGCTTTTAGCTCATCGCATTTCGATTTGGTACGACTCGCAATGCAAATTTCTTCGAATACTTCACTGTTCTGAACACATTTGTGAACTGCTACTGATGCTACGCCGCCGGCGCCAATAATAAGTGCTTTTCCCATTCTCATATCTCCTAACAAATTAAATTTTCAAGCCGTATTCAGTACAACCAAATCAGCCGAATGTATGCCACTTGTGAAATTTGCAAGAAAAGTATGGTATTCATAGCTTCTCAAAACAAAAAAGCAAGTGTAAAAATCGCATAATTGCGCATCACACTTGCTTACGATATATCGTAAATATTAAATAAGCATAATTACTCCATAACCATCCGAGATGGTCACATGAACATGAGAAGGCTCATTCATATTTATGAGTATATCAATAATGGATCAGAGTCTGTCAGCAAATAATTACTTTTTCCACTCTTATTGACCGTTTCACAAGTTGATGTGCAGTGCACAGGTTGTAAAGTAACCAACTTATAAAATTTGAGCTTTTAACTCAATCAATAAGGCAACGAAAGTTGCCGATCGGCATTTGACCCGGCTGTCCGTGTGGCCTTAACGTCCTACCTTTATCGTAGGAGTGGTCAAAATTATCTGCTGGAAAGATCCGTTACGATAATTAGCTTTCCATTTCACGCAAGGACTACAATAACAGATGTGATAAACTTATTCAAGAGTTTTCTAGAAAAAAAGAAAAATGATTGTTAATGACGCTGATTACCTAATAATTCTTCAAATCTAAATTCTCAAAGCTTGTACTAGGCACTCGATTGAGTCGCTCTGAACCATCCGCGTTTATTAGTTAAACACGGAATCTGGGACGTAATATACTTTTTGTGTATTTGTCTTGTTAACCGGATCGGGAACAATTGTGAAATAGACATTGCCGTTCTTGGTCTGGACCCCTTCGATCTCGTGGTTCCCTACATTCGTTATGTTCACGAGAGTTTTGAAGGTACCTGAGTTCGAAATCATCGCAATTTGAGGCGTATCTCCTTCAGCTCCACCCGATGTGTAAATCTCTGTACTACCCAGCATATCTGCTCCCTGAAAAGAACCATTCGGCCGGATAATGCCGCTTCCCGACTGAGTAAAGCTGCTGACACAGGCACTTACCGCCGCTGCGCTGTCCATCCGTACCTGCTCATTGCTGTCTAGAAGCTGATTCAATTTGGCAGTGTCATAGATCGACCATGTCACGGTACCTTCAGCGGTCTGGACTCGGAAGAAGGTATGTGTACTGTTGCCGCCTCCATCAACACGATAGGTGTCTCCTAGTCTAGCGCCTGTTTTATTCGCATAATTCATGTAGGTAAACCGGCGCAGATCCGTATAATCCACCGTGGTTCCTGCCGCATACTTAAGTCTTGCGACTTGCAGTGACCAGTAATAAGACGTGGAGGCATCCGCTTTTGAGCTGAAATAGAAATAATTCTCCCCATTGTACGTATACATGTCGAGCGTTTGGCAATGGCCGGTATTCGTTACCGTCATCTCGTCCACATAATTCGCGTTCGTGCCATCGATCAGCAGTCTCGACAGATAGCAAGTGCCTTTTGAGCGCTGGGTTACGTACAGATACTTGTCAGCAATATAAGCTTTTTGTACAACGACGTTGTGCTTCAATCCCTTAAGATTGTAGGCCAGCTTAGCTGAGGCATTAACTGTCTTCTGTGGCGATGCAGCCTGTGCAGGCAATACAGTCATACTGAACATGATGCAGGCAAGAAACAGTGATATCCATAATTTCATACTTCCCTTCGGCTTCTTTAACGCTTGCGACTTGAACATAGTACACCTCCATTTGGATGTGAGGATAGCTCGTCCAGCAGCATGTATGAGAACATCAGCACCAGTAGATATGGATCAGCTATCCAGTTATCACTATGTTCTGCTTATGTTTTCCGAATTCCTTGTTTATGTAAATTATGGTCTTGAATCCCTGTTAACTGCATGATGTCATGAACTCCTTAACCGAAGAAAAAGTCCAGAATGTTAGAGCCCTGCGAGGCTTTCTTGTTGTAAAATTCGGAATATCCGCAATTGTTGCAGAACACGACGATAAATTGATTGTTTTGAATATCAAACATTTTAGACAATCCTGTTCCCGTCATGGCTACTTCTTTACTGTCTGCGTTTTTACTTCCACATTTAATACAGCCTTTATTATTGTTCATGTTCATACAGCCTCCTAATTTCAAAATATAGATCTGTCATTGTTACCCGATCGTATACTTGCTCTGCTGAACAACCTTAAGCCATTCATTTGCAATAAGCTGGTGTCCAGCAGTTGTCGGATGAATTCCATCCCACACCCAATAGGCTGTATCTGCACGGTTCGCCGCTTGATTGAAGGTTTCTTGCAGAGGCACGAAAAGGGTATTGTAGTCTTCTGCTAAATGCCGAACGACACTGCGGTACTCGTCCATTTTTGAGCTCCACTCGCTCCAATCTTTATCCGTTGCTTCTGAATGCATTACAAACGGCTCACATAACACAATCCCTGTATCTGGCAATACTTCGCATGTCTCGTCCAGCAGCTGTCGATAGATTCGCTCATACCGGTCTGTAGCCCCCCGAGCACTGCCTGAAATGATACTGTGAGCGTCATTCACACCTACTAGCAGGCTAATCAGATCCGGCTGTAAGCTGATTGCATCCTCATTCCATCTGGCATAAACGTCAGATACGCGATTACCGCTGACCCCTCTATTCATAAAATACGGCTGAGACTCTGCATACTGGGAACCAAGCTGTGCAGCTATAATATATACATATCCATGTCCCAGTATGTGGTTCGGATCGAGGTTACGCCCCCAATTGCCGTCCGTTATCGAATCGCCTTGAAACAAAATTTTTCTTCGCTTGTTCTCCATCCTATTCACTCCGCTCTGCCCTCAAGATGTAATACGCTTCCATTGTCCTCTTCATTGTACATAAGGTCATTCATCCTGCCTAGTCTGTATATCGCTGTGAGCCCATGCTTAGAGTTCCTCATATGGAAGTGCGGGTTCGCGTCAATTGAATAAACTAGCAGCAATAACAAATACTATGGATTGCATCTATGACGAAAGCGGGTGTTTATATGGAATGGATATGGAAATCTCTCCTCTTAGTTATTGCCGGCGTGGTATTACTTCGTGTGGCAGGAAGAAAGTCGATCTCTCAAATGAGCGTAGCAACCACGGTAGTAATGATCTCTATTGGGACAACGATCGTCCAGCCCATAGCTAATGAGCACTTGGGGAAAGCAATCGGCTCAGCCAGCATCTTCATTCTGTCATTGCTGCTCCTTGAATACCTCCAGTATAGATTCAACTGGGTGGAAGAACTATTGTCAGGGAAAGCGAAGCTGGTCATTGAGAACGGACAATTAAGAACGGATAATTTACGATCCATGCGAATGACTGTCGATCAGCTGGAGGTAAGGCTTAGACAGAACGGGATCTCTCATCTATCCGATGTGAAGAACGCAACGATTGAATCTAATGGACATATCGGATATGAACTGATGCCGCATGCTAGACCGATTACAATGGCGGATATAGAGAAGCTAATGAATAATCTTAATCCGACAACTCAGGAGCAGCCACAAGCGGATGAAACACTTTTTGATGAAGTCAAACAAAACGGTCATCGCTCAGCGGTTGATCCAAAGCTTCAGTAAATTCTTAAAGCCCTTATTCGTTAACATGAATCGAGTTCCTGCTTAATCCTGCGATGACATATCGGTGTTACAGTTGGGTTGTACGTACACACATTGATAACACAAAGGATGATTAGACATATGGGAATTCACACTTACTTTCGTTCATTGAACGATCTTGAGCGCATCATACGCACACCTGGGAAGTTTAAATTTGAAGAGCACAGCGTGTCTGCGCATTCCTGGAAGGTAGTGCAATATGCCAAGACCCTGGCTGACATCGAGGAGCAGCATGGAGTCCACGTAGATTGGAAAAAGCTATACGAGATTACAAGCAGCCATGACTATGGCGAAATTTTTATCGGCGATATTAAGACCCCTGTCAAGCACTACTCTCTTGAGCTCCGCGCCATGCTGCAGCAGGTAGAAGAAGGCATGGTTCAGCACTTTATCGAGGAAAATATTCCCGAGGAATTTAAGTCGATCTTCCGCAGACAGCTTCGTGAAGGCAAAGACAATTCTGTTGAAGGGCTAATCCTAGAGGTGGCAGACAAGCTCGATCAGGTATATGAAGCGTTTGTAGAATTGCAAAGAGGTAACACAGAGAAGGAATTTGTTGCAATGTATCGCAATGCAATTGTGAAGATTAAGAATATCGACCTGCACTGTGTTCGTTATTTTCTGGAGCAGATCCTCCCCGACATTATCGACGAATGTATGACCTCCCCTTATGATATTAAGCAGATCACGAAGGAAGCCCTCGCTCAATAAAACCTCATAAATGAATTGGCAGCTCTCTAAAATTTCTCGCACGAAAAAAGCCGCGAAATCGCGACTTTCATACATAAAGGTTTTATACGAAATGATCACATGGTTTAACTACGGTTTGATGGCTGCAATCCGCAGTCTGCTGATGTCGATCATCCAATGACCATCCTTGTATAGCTCAGACCTCACTCGTTCTTCCACAGCATCATATATGAGCGCTTGGTGTTCAGCCGTAACCCCCCCGAATAGATAAGAAGAGAAGTTATCCATCCAGTTCCGAATCCCTAATCCCCCTTTTAACGTAGATTTACTGTCCATATGCTGAGCAAAAATGACCTTGAATCCCGTTTGCTCCAGCAGACTGGAATATTCACCGATTGTAGGATGATACCAAGGGTTTCTTCCCTCCCACTCGTATCCATACTGTTCCAGCTCTGCTCTGATTGCAGTCAGTATAATAGCGATATTACCGCTTGCCGCGAATTCCGCCACGAATCTGCCGCCATTCCGAAGGGCAGACCCGATGGAGCTGACGACTGCAGGTGCATCCTTGATCCAGTGCAGCACGGCATTCGAAAATACAGCATCATATGGAATTTCAGTTCTATAATACCGAGCATCTTCAACCGATAACTGCAGTTCAGGATAATTTAGCTTTGCCTTCGCTATGATTTCCTCTGAGGCATCAATTCCTGTTGGAATCGCGCCGGCAGCCGCAATCTTGGCCGTTAAATTCCCATTTCCGCAGCCTACGTCCAGTATTCGCTCTCCGGCTGCAGGCTGCAGCAAGGAGATCAGATCGTTGTTCTGGGGTCCAGAATGATTAGCCTGGTTCGCAGAAGCTTCAATATTCATTGACTCATCTCCTCTTATTGAAAGTGTTTATAGATATATAATATCTCTAATATGACGTTAGTGTATCCATCTTATGCAGCAAAGGTAGAAAGCTCGGTAGGAACTGTCTACCATGTCAGCATGTGCAATGTGAAATGTACAATCTTCATTCACCATGCGTTTTCTATTTTTCGCACAGTAGGAATGAATCCTTCCTTTAACTTTTTACTTGAAGCATCTTTGCGAGACTGGATATGGTCTGACTTCTCAGATGTTCTTCCATTTTGCCCTCTGCTTCCAGCACGACCTGCTGTATCAAGCACTCGGATCCGTGGTTTAAATTGCATTCGAACAAGGAAGTCGTTCCTTCTATTGCGTGTATAATATCAAGGAAAGAGATCTCTTCCCAGCCGCGTCTCAAGCTATATCCCCCGTTTGCTCCTGAGACCGATTCAATCATCCCTGCCTTGACCAGCTTCGTCAAGATCTTGGATAAATACGTGGAAGATACCTTCTGCCGCTCAGCCAGCTGCTGAACACCGACAGGCTTATCCGGAGTAGCCGCTGCTAGAAACAGCATCGTATGCAGAGCATAATTTGTTGCCTTGGAGTATTTCATTTGCCTATCATCGCCTCGATAAAAGATTTAATGAGTCCATAATACCTTTTATTTCAAGACAGCGTCAAGAAATCACCATGACTGTTCCCAGGCTTCTGCCAGCAATTCTGAATTAATTCCCGCAGCAGCCATGGAACCCATAGAAGCAGCCATAATAAGCTGGTACATCTGAGTTGCTGAATCTCCCGCACTATACACTCCGGGCACACTTGTCTTCCCGAATTTATCTACAACCACCGTTCCATCCTCGGCTGATTCACAGCCTAGAAGCTGAGGAAGGTCAGAGCCAATACCGAGTTCTGGAGCGAAGAAAATCCCGGTACATGGAATCATCGTGCCATCATCCAAACGAATACCTTCAACCATTCCGTTTATTCTCAGAAATAGGAGTATCAAATACCGGAATGTGATGTTTAAACAGCTGTTCTCTGTCCTCTGTCGACATCTTCTCATCTCCATTCGTGCAGATCGTGAAATCTCGAGTCCAGCCGGATAAGGTCTTCGCCAAATGCAATGCCTTGTCATGGCTGACAATAACGACCAGCTTCTGATCTCTAAGCTCCCAGCCATCGCAATAAGGACAGACAAAGGCGCTCTTCCCATATACCTCTGCCAATCCTTCCATTGGAAGTCGGATATCTCTCTTCCCAACCGCCAGCAGCACCTTTTTAGCATGATACGCTAAACCTTTATCCGTGGTAATTGTAAAATCCCCATCCGCTCCACTCGCAGACACGGCTGTATCCGTGGTGAAAGTTACGCTTGGATACGCCTCAATCTGCTCCTTTGCCACTCGCCGGAACTCATGCGGGGTAATTCCGTCTCGAGTGAGAAATCCGTGGGAGTGACGAGTCACTCTGTTCCGAGCCTCCTCGGCATCAATCACCAAGACCTTCTTTCTTGCTCGGCCCAACACAAGTGCAGCATTCAAGCCCGCAGGGCCGCCGCCAACAATAATGCAATCATAAGTCATATCTAAATCCCCTCTCTAAATATAAGATATTATAGATATTTTATATCTATAATTAGTACGTAAAAATGTGTCGCAGTGATGCTTACTGTCTCTCTCAATGCTTCTAGAATGCTGTTCATGCATTCTTGGTTATCCACTACAATCAATTATTATGGATATAATGTGTCTATAATAACTCTAATTAGATGTTTTTACAAGCAGGAATTTTCTCCTTAGGGTTAGAGGAAAGTTATAAACGACTCTATGCTGCACATAAAAACGTCATCTCCCCTGATTCAGCAAGGGAAAATGACGTTTCTGTTCCGTTTAATCCGGAATATTATATTACAGATTAATAAGGATCTGCCTCATGGCTCTTCTTCACCGCATCCTTGGTTGCTTGGTTTGCTGCCAGTGAGCCTTGTCCATATTTCGAAGAGCCTGATTCACGGCCAGGAAGCTTGCCTTCCTGCTCCATCTCACGCAGCTCTTTGACTTTCTTCTCAATGCCTTCTCTTACACGTCGGCCATAATCCTCATCTGCCTGCGTAAAATGCTCGACCATCGCCGTTTGAATTCTTGGGTCACATACCGCAAGTGCTTCAGACAGGTTCTTGATCAATTCATCACGTTCCCAGTCCTCAAAGCTGCGATACGTCTCCCCTGCCTGACCGTAGTTGTTAGGACGATCAATAGGCTCGCTCATCGCTGCAGCATTATACGTCGGACGGTGCTGAGGATGACCTTCTCTGCTCGCTTCCTGATACCCGCCGATCATGGACGGTTCATAGTTGATATGTGGGTTATCTCCGGATTCCTTCGGATCACGGATATCCATCTGTCCGCGATGCTGGTTCGTGCGAACCTCCGTTTTCGGTGCATTTACCGGAAGCTTAAGATAGTTCGCTCCTACACGATATCGCTGCGTATCAGAGTAGGAGAAGGTACGGCCCTGCAGCATTTTATCATCGGAGAAATCCATGCCGTCTACCAGCACACCTGTACCGAATGCGGCTTGTTCAATCTCCGCGTGAAAGTCTACCGGATTACGATCCAGCACCATTCTGCCTACCGGAAGCCATGGGAATTTATCTTCTGGCCACAGCTTCGTATCATCGAGCGGATCAAAGTCCAGCTCAGGATGATAGTCATCCTCCATGATCTGTACGAACAGCTCCCATTCAGGATAGTCGCCTCGTTCGATGGCTTCATACAAGTCCTGAGTCGCATGACCGACGTTCTTCGCCTGAATAGAATCGGCTTCCTCCTGGGTTAGGTTGCGAATCCCTTGTTTCGGCTCCCAATGATATTTTACAAGCACGGCCTCGCCTTTATCGTTGACCCATTTATAAGTATTAACCCCTGAGCCTTGCATATGGCGATATGTAGCCGGTATACCCCACGGAGAGAACAGGAATGTGATCATATGCGTCGCTTCAGGCGAGCGTGATACAAAGTCAAACATCCGCTGAGGATGAGAGACGTTCGAAGCAGGGTCCGCCTTAAAAGCATGAATCATATCAGGGAATTTCATGGCATCCCGGATAAAGAAGATCTTAAGGTTGTTACCTACGAGATCCCAGTTGCCGTCTTCCGTATACATTTTGACTGCAAATCCGCGGGGATCGCGGGCTGTCTCTGGAGAATCCTTCGCTCCTGCAACCGTGGAAAATCGAACCATCAGCGGGGTCTTCTTACCCGCGCCGGAGAATACTTTGGCCCGAGTATACTTCTCT
Source organism: Paenibacillus sp. TCA20 (assembly GCF_000732325.1). Lineage (GTDB taxonomy): Bacteria > Bacillota > Bacilli > Paenibacillales > Paenibacillaceae > Paenibacillus > Paenibacillus urinalis. Next base: position 104,652 of record NZ_BBIW01000015.1, on the reverse strand, counting down.
ACCGGCTCATCTCCTACTTTTCCGTACGTTTCGAAATATCCAAATGCTCCGGTTCCTCTAGCATGCACGACACGCTCAGGTACCTCTTCCCGGTCAAAATGAGAAATTTTTTCGATAAAATGATAGTTTTCAAGTGTGGCTGGCCCACGATTACCGATTGTACGAATGTTCTGATTATCCCTTACTGGATGACCTTGCCGCGTCGTCAGTGTCTCGCGCTGTACATCTTGCTCGCTTGATGCATTCTTGTCCTTGTTCTCTGCCAAAATGAAAACCTCCTTCAAAAATTTGTACTTTTTGCGGCTTGCAATGGAATATTTCTTCCATCTTAGAACTTCTTCACAAGAGACCTAACTCCTTCATGACGAACGTCATATTGGCCTCATTAATGTTTAAACTTAGAGAATTTTCATCAATCATGAAATGAATTAAGTTAGGATGAATCTTTCGTGAAGCAAAGATTAAGGTTATGAGGCTGAATGTTCAGCTTCCACAGACGCCAGGAAGTGCTGAATTTCTAATGTTGTGTCATTATAAGGCTTGTTCTCATGCCATCCATAATTAAAGAAGCCATGTCCCATGCCATCATAGGTTAGAAACGTAATGTTGTTGCCTGCTTGATTCATTTGCTCGACAAAGGTTTGATTCTGCGCGTAGAGTTCATCCGAGGTTCCACACATCCAGAGGGTAGGCGGCAGACATTTCTTAATATGATGAATAGGAGACAGATCTGTCGCAGTCTCTAGTAAATCAGGAAACAATCTGCCCATAATGTCCACCCCATCCATACCGGCTGCGAACACAATTAGGGCGTTCGGGATATGATTGGTACTGTTATCATCATTAAACTCTTCAAACATGATCGAGGATACAGCAGTATATCCACCAGCGGAGGCGCCGCACATGACAACGCGATTTGGATCTATACCGAGCTCCGTCGCATGGCTTCTGATCCATCCTACTGCCGACTTGGCATCACAGATCGCTTGCATGGGAGTAAAGCCTTCATCATGGCCGTTTCGATAATCAACACAGATTGCAACAATACCCCGAGAAGCTAAATACCGTGCCTGATTCTGAAATTGAGCTGGTGATAAAGGACCCTTTTTGAAACTCCCTCCATTAAAAAACAAGATGGCTGTCCTATTCTTAGCTGAATTATCGGGATGTTCAGACTCAAATATGTACAGGCTCAGTTTACGTTTTCCGACCGTTTTGTAGGTAACTTGTTTTACAGGATAATCGAACTCAATTACACGCATATTCATTCCTCCCCATTCGTTGTAGACTCATTGCTACACACCATATTTTACCATAATAGATGTAAATAAAAGGAATCATCTGCATACAATAAAAGCGAAAAAGCCATGCAGTTCCTCTGCATGGCTAGATTATAACTATAGTGCTTGCAGCTTTATTTTGCCGCATTTCTTCGCATACTTGCCGTCGTTCCTCCATCTACGAGCAAGTCCGTCCCCGAAATATACGATGCCTGGCTGCTGCACAAGAATTCTACGGCAGAAGCGATTTCATCTGGCTCCCCTTCTCGTCCAAGCGGCGTTCTCGCCAGCATTTCTTTCATCACTTCCTGCTGTGCAGACTCCTGTCTTCCCATTGGCGTGTTGATGATTCCCGGAGATAGAGAGACAATGCGTGCTCCCTTCTGTCCCCAGTCCCATGCCTGATCTTCCACCATGAGCATGACGCCTAGTTTGGAGAAGCCGTAGGCCGCACCTGAATTGCCCTGAGCAAATCTTTCCATCTGCTCAACATAGTCCGGAGCCAGCGGATTGATTAAGATCTGGTTATACGCTTCATTACGAGGAACAGAGTGGCCAGATGAAGATGCAATACACACGGCAACCGTTCCAGGAACTGCGAATGGTAAAAACGCTTTCAAAATTAACGCTGTGCCAATCGCGTTGACTTCTAATATTCTCTTCGAGTCACCCATGGTTGGGGACAAGCCAGCCGTATGAATCATTGCACCTAACTGTCCAAGCTCCGCAGCGGATGCAGCCAATTCATTGATCTGCTGTTCATTCGAAATATCTACTGTTCTTGTAGTTACTTCTGTGATCCCTTGTGCAGCCAAATCCCCTTTGGTCTGAGCCAAACGATCCTCGTTAACATCCACAAGAAGCAGCTTGCCCTGCTTCCCCATTCGGCTCGCGATCGCTCTTCCCATACCACCCGTGCCACCTGTAATGACGAATACCTTGTCCATATCTTTTTGCCTCCCTATGTGTAATAAAGTAGAATAATTGGTGAACATATCTCTATTGTAATAGAGCTTATTTTACATACTCAATTTACAATATGGCGCCAAGTGTTCAGTTTAGCAAGGAAGGATACTTCAGAATGCATAGTACTGATGAGCACACCCTCTCCGCCAAATCTCTAATTGCTGAAGCGCTGCTCAAGCTGCTTTCCCTACAGCCCTTTGATAAAATCTCGGTCCGAGCCATTGTGCACAAAGCAGGTGTCAGCCGGACAACATTCTATCTTCATTATCAAGATAAGTACGATTTATACGACCAGTTAACCAAACAGATTACTACAGAGTTTATGAATCTATATGGTGCCAGCACGGATGAGCAGATGGAGTCTAACGTTCGTATGGAATTACAAGATAAAAAGGATCTCCTGCCTGTGACCATCGCCATATTTGATCATGTGCGGCATTATGCTGATTTTTACCGTGAACGCTATGAAGATCCTGCCTTCATCTTTCAGCTGTCAGAACAGCTCTCCACACGGATGAAACGGATTTTTCTGGACGAATTCTATGCCATCTTTCTCGCATATGGTACTGTAGGATATATTGGGCGGTGGCTCAAGGACGGACTAAAGAGCAGCTCCCATGAAATTGCCAATCAACTAACAGGCGTCGCCATCTCTTCGCTGCATCAGGCACGTCAATAATTAAAAATACAAAAGGCCGCTTAGTAGCGGCCGGTGTTACGAATAGGTGGTCAGGTAGATGTACGTCGAGCTAAAAGTGTATATTTTTCATCGCACTTGAGTCTAGCTGATGTTGTTTCTTCGTATAAACCATCATCAGCGGAATACTGATCGCAAACGCTCCAGCCACAAGCAGGAATGGAATTCGCGGATCTATTCCGTATGCCCAGCCGCCAATGACGCCGGAAGGTGAAATAACGATCAGGATGAGGACCTGGAGCAGAGCAAATATTTTGGCGCGGTTCTCATCGTCAATCGCATTCGCCACGGCCGTTTCCAAATAAGGATACGTCATCATCGTACCGATCGCCGCAACGATCGTGCTGACACTGAGCAGGATAAGGTCACCTTTTGGCGCCACAACCAGAATGACATTCGATAAAACAGAAATGATAAATCCCCACACCATGATACGGTTCACCTGCGATTCAGCAATCCGGGGCATGATCCATCGCATGAACATGAGCATGATAATGGAGGAGAACGCCGGGAACACAGAAATCAGCCCGCTCCCTAGCTGCAAATATTCAACCATAAAGATGGAAATATACGTCGTCTTGACTGTCGTTTGAAAATTAAACAAAATATAGACCGCGAATATGATGAGGAGCAGCGGACTGCGGAGCATCACTTTCAGCACGGACAAGTAATCGGACATCCCCTCTTTGATACTCATTGACTTGGCTTCCTTCATTTTACGATAGCCTATATCCGTCTCCCTCGTCGCATAATGGCGACCAATAAACTGAATCGTCATCATAATACACGCCAGAACGAACATGATACGAACCCCAGGTACAAGGGAGAAATGGTACACCAGAAGTCCCCCAATCGGAGCGAACAATCCGCCTACCACACTAATTAACTGCAGTAAAGTAAATACGTATGTTCTTTCTTTAGGAGCCGTATCCTCAACGAGCAGACAGTAGAACGCGGTATGAGGAACCTTTTGAAAACCGTTCACGATCGCGGCGATCACGAAAAACCAGAAATTTTGCGAGACTGCCCACAGCAGTGTAGCGACGCTCCAGCTAAGTACATCAAAATAGAGCAATGCACGCTTACGCCCCATTCGGTCTGTGAGGTATCCGCTGAGGAAGGAAGAGAGTACTTGCACGAGCAGTCCGATGGTAGTGATCCAGCCGATTCCCGTCTCGGTTACTCCGAGCTCATACATGAAGATCGAGCTATACGTCACAAACATGCTGTACGGAATCAGAAACAGCGGTTCATAGATGAGACAGCCCTTCGCATTGCCAGTCAATTGACGAAATGAGTTAGAAGCCATATGTTCCTCCGGATATGTAAGAAATCGAATGATAGAATGATGATCACGTTTTTAAAGTGATAGAAACAATTAACTAGTAATGAAAGCTGCTTTATACTTGATCAGATACTCATTTTCAAGCTTTAAATTGTTTAATAACATGGTCCAATATTCCCTTAACTCACGGTAACTCATTGTATGTAGCTCATCGTTGTTCAGTTTATCTGTAAGATAATTCATGTCTGTTAACCAAGTTTCCATTAGTATCAATGCTTCTTCGTCGGAACCATTTTCGCTCTCTAATAATCTGCCTAACTCTGTAGTTCCGTAAAATCCAAATAAAGTGCCTAACTCTCTATACCGTTCGTCTTCTGGTTCTACAGTCTCCAGCGTATGAGTTGATAGTTCCAAGCTCCAATGAATAGCAGTCACATATTCTGCTTTCTCTTGTAGAGACAAATCTTTATATTTCCTTTGGAGAATATCACCAAATCGATACGCATATTCAACCCCTTTCTGAACCTTCTCAAACTGTGCTTGTTCTTTGTCTCTTAGCTGTTGGAAGAAATAAATATTAACTATTACGGACAAGATGAGTGCGATGATGAGCAGATGCTTCGCCTTCATTTTTGCTATCCTGACCCTCTCCTTATTGAAACAGTGCGAATCCATATCAAAGAAGATTGACTGTATCATCATGTTATCTTCCATAAAATGACTTCGTATCCTTTTGAAGTCTATCATAATAACAAACGGAACTAAATGGTTAATGACATAAAAAAAGCCGCTGTGTGCAGCGGCTGATTACCATTATATTCAAGAACGATTAAACATAACTCTTTGTATACCAATGCTCGGGAATAATATCTTTTTCAAGCTCAAGCAGTTCTTCAATGATACGGTCAGCGTCTGCAATCGAATGCACCAAAGGATCTATCAGCATCGCTCTTCTAAGCTTCTCCCGGCTGCCTTCAATGACCGCTTCGGCAGTTAGTTCATGAGTGTCCAGGACAAGCTCTTGCATTCCTCGGATTCCTCTCGGCATCTCACCTACAGGCAGCGGCTTGACCCCATTCATGTCAACTTCACATAGCAGCTCCAGAAAAGCATCATCGTTCATATTAGTCACTGCACCCTGGTTGAGAGTATTTATGTAGAACGGCTTGCCTAATCCCCCAACCATATTTTCTATAATATCAGTTGCATGATCTGGACCAAATGAAGTCATATATTGTTCAATCGGTATTTGTCCGCTAATAAATTGGTCTACCTGCTCCCACATTTCCTCGTGGCGCTTGTAGCGGTCTTCTGTCTCCCAAATGGATAGCGGCGGTATCGCATTCTTCGTTTTACCAAGTCCCTGGTAGTAAGAAACATATTCCTTTGTATGCGCAGTACAAGTTGGAACATATCCAAAAATATCGTACAATTCGTAGCTTATTGCGTCATTAAACAGTGCCTTAGCACCGGTATCTCCACCCACGGTTTCTGTCTCTGCCGAACGCTTCAGTGATTCAGCAATATCAGGGAGTACATTGCGTCCTTCATACTCTGCCTTAAGCAGCCAAGTGAAGTGATTTACACCTGCGATCTGCAGATCGAACTTGCTGTCGATTTCTGCTGTATACTCGTTTTTGTTGTTAATAATCCCTGCTCTCTCCGCATATATGATCTTCTTGTGAGGCATATGATGGGAATCACATAGAGCAAAGCTCTTGAGGCTTGGCGCATACCTATTTAACGCAATTCCATGTACGGTAGAAGGATTAATGTAATTGATCACCCATGCTTCTGGACAGAGCTCTTCAATGTCCTTAGCACATTCCATGATGACAGGCAGCTCACGCATCGCCCGAAATATACCGCCGGGTCCAATGGTATCTCCTGAACACATTCGAATCCCATATTTCTCGGAGATGGCGCAATCGATGCCCCGATACTTTACGGTATCCTCTGCGAAGCTGAGTACGACAAAGTCTGCATCCTTCAGCACGAGCCTGCGATCTGTGGAGCCCTCAATCTTCAGATCTACCTTATTCGCCTGTACAACCATCTTGGCGAGCTGAACCAGCTTGTGCAAGCGCTCTTCATTCGTATCCACCAAGGCAAGCGTCCCTGTGTTCAGATGCTCGGAATGAACCATTTGCCAGATCGACTGCCGTCCAAAAAACAAGCTTCCTGCGCCGAGCACGACGACTTTCGGATTTTGAATACTCATGACATCATCTCCTCCATTCAATAACTATATTTTAGAATTGAACATTCAATATCTGAATGCCTCAGAGTATTCTAAACATGTCATTTAGTACGATAATGATATACCATTAGTAACCTATGATATATTGAATATACAAGTGATATGTCTAATGGTATGGGAGAATGTGAATATGAATAACTTCAGTATTTTCAGAGATTTATCAGAGCATATCGTGCTGCGAATTAATTCATGCAGAGAAGTTCATCATTTGAGTGGTTGGATCGAGACCAAGCAGCATCATGATTACGACTTGTGGTACGTCCAAGAAGGGCAGATTGAGATTCGCACAAATGATTCCGTACATTTGGCCTCAGCCGGAGATTTAGTTCTCTTTAATCCAAAGGTAGCTTACACCGCTTCGAATCTTGGCGACGATTGCAGGTTTCTCTACACCCATTTTGACTTTGGTTTGGGGGATCAGCTTCGAATCTTGGATCAGTTTCAGCTGGCGGGTGTCATGGCAAGCACTCTTGTCCCAGAGGAAATCAGCCTGTTCTTGAAAGCTTATAAGGAACATCAGCTTGGCTCATCCATGTCAGGAATTCATTTAAAAGGCTGCCTTACGATCTTAGTCGCTAAGATCCTGGAATGTTATGAGCAAGGAGAATATGTAGGCCAATTCGCTAACCCTGCTCCCGAACGCAAAAGAATTACGAGCCTGCAATCCCTTCAGCCTGTACTGGATCATATTCAAGAACAAATACATATGCCGCTCCGTGCGCGGGAACTTGCTGTAATGGCAGGTATGTCGGAGAAATATTTCATTTCCTACTTCAAACAGGCATTGGGGATTACTCCGGGGCTATATATCTATCAGCTAAAAATGAATCGCGCCCGCGAGCTGCTGTACAGCAAGCAGTATACAGTCCAGCAAATCGCTGGCTTACTCGGATATCCAGATCCGTATAGCTTCTCGAAGGCGTTCAAGAAGTATTATAACGTTCCGCCTTCCAAGTTTGATTGAAGCACACATAGCAAAAAGCACCGATTCAGTTAAGAATCGATGCTTCCTTTTTTAATGAAATGAAGTTGTTCCGCCCATGGGTGTTTGGGTTTGCGCTGGAGCGTATCCATTTTGCATTTGTGTCATATCCTGCTGTGTTAGCTGTGGTACTTGGTAGTAGCCATGCTTATTTTGATACAGCGAAATTTCATATGCCATCTCGATACAGTTCGGAACCGAGTCAGCCAGCACACGACGCACCACCGGATTGGTTGATTCTAATGCAGCCATCGTTTTCGCTGTTGCACCGGACTTAACTGAATGCAGCATGCTGCAGGAAATGACTTCATCATTAATCTCAGCTGCAGATTGAATCGGCTTGTTCGGTTGAGTTGGCTGTACTCCGTAAGTAAAATCATTCCCTTGATGCATTTTGTAGCTCTGAGTCGGCATCGATGGATCTTGTCCTGATTTAAAGCACTCTAACGTCGTATTGTACTCATCCGCCATAAACTGCTTCTGGCGCTGCATGATATCTCTCAGCTCAGGATCTTGGACGTGCTGACTCAGTATGGTGTACGTGTTAAGGGTTGTGACAGCCCCTGCCAGTACTTCGTGCACATCGAACATTTCATGTCCACCATGGTTCATTTGCGGTGATACTGCACCCGTTTGCATATTTTGGTGATTGGGCTGGAATTGCATTTACGTAATCCTCCTCTTATTGGCCAAGCATATCTCGTGATTTTATTGGATCGAAGCATTGTTCAAACCAAGGATATTATGAAGTCGTTTGGTCCAAAATATTCAGGAGATCGAAACATCTTATTTGGAGGAATTCGTTGTGGGATACATATTCGGGATCTTGTACTTTCTTTTTGGTTTTTGTTTTTACGTTAAAAGGGATCTGGCTTTAATTTTTATTGTAATGATGAAAATCCTAAAGTTATATGTAAAAAAAATGTGATAATTTAACTCTCCTTTTTGACTCCGAACTTCTATATTATTCGGCTGTGCGTCTGGTTTCCTTCACTCGCAAATCGGCGGCTTTCAGTGGAGAGCAAAAAAATACATAAATTATTCCATTATAAATCAAGAAATGTTATTGTTTATTTATACGTACATATTATAAATTTTTCTTAAGCGAATTTGAGGTGAAAGAACAATTATGAGAAAAGATAGAAACATTACAGGTATTGTTTTAGCCCTAATTTATTGTTTTGTCCTTTATACGATTTTAACTGATGCCCCCACTGGTGAAGCTCCAAATAATCCGCTATGGGCTTACTCATTGATTCCAATAGGAGCTGTTGTAATTACTTCTCTCTTTGATTATGTGATCAAGTTTGATTTGTTCAAAAAGAAATTTAAAAATGAGAAAGAATGAATGTCGGATAAAATGACCTTTCTTTATTTTCCCCCTGTCACAGTCGCCTCCTTTAAACACACCCACTGATTGATTTCATCGTACCCACTCACCCTTGCCTTAACCCGATACCCTGGATACATCCATTCCGCTGGAGTAAGAGACTCTAGCAGAGCCGAATCTACTAAGCCCACCGCATCCTGCGTTAATAAGTTAATCAGAGTGCCCTGTGGAAAGAAGGCTTCAATATACCCTTCGACCTTTGTGCCAACAGGAAATTCACCTTTCGTCTGTTTCCAGTGCTCAGCTGAGGTGACAAGCTGCTGGTTCCACAGCCGATTAAACTCGTCTTGATTGATTTCTTCGTAGTAAGGTTCCTCAGGATCAAGCGGATGCTCTGCTAACATAAAATGATGCTGTTCGTGCTTACGATTCGATGTGATTATACTGCCATCGTCATGGATTACAATCTGTCTATAAGCTATACCTTGCTCATTTATTTCGAAATACCAAGTCCCCATACCCGGTTCTTGAACGTCTTTTAAATATCTCAACTCAAATCACTCCTTAACTGCCTATAAGCTGCCATGATATAATGATTTCCTTAAGATCTCTTCCCTCCTGGAGGATTATGAGAAGTGACTGAAAGATGCTATATGCTCTCTAAAAATAGCTCAACTTCTTTGGTGGATTTGAGGATAATCACTCGCTTAGCTTGAGATAGCTCTTCGAGTTTTTTTAGAATGCCAGGTCTTTTCGTTCGGGGATAATTCCATATCCATTTAAAAAAGTCTAGATCGAATTTTTCTTGACAGCCTTCTCCCATATCGGGTCTGGTATGGTTTCGGTATTGAATGATTCGCTTGAATGCACGATATACACAAATGACTCTATGAATGTCCAAGAAAATGATGGTATCTGCAGCATGAAGTCTGATATCCATTGTGCCACTGTAGTTTCCATCAATAATCCACTCTTCTTTTTCCACTAGATCAAGCTGAACGTCTTTTTGTTCATCCTTAGAAGCGGGAACCCAGTTGGGTTTCCAAAAAAGAGCATCCAGATGATATACGGTTATTCCTAACCTTTCACCTAATTGCCTCGCCAGCGTGGATTTACCTGACCCACCTGACCCGATAAGCACCACCTTTCTCATAAATCTCACCTCCCACCGGTAATAAAGATAAATTTGAAAATTTAACCTCTAATTGAACACAGGCCTGAACATGTTCCAAGTAATAGCCGAAATGATCATTTTACCTCAACCGTTTAATCATCTTATAATTGGTTAACTTCACTCCCCTAATCTCAACCGTTTGTTCTTTCACAACTATATAGCCTTGACGTTCGAAAAATGGCTTGGCTGTAATGCTTGCTTCTGTATCTATTTCCGGAAGGTTGAACTTCATCGCCTCTTCTTCCAATCTACTAACTAACGACCCTGCGACCCCCATGCCCTGATAATCTTTGTGGACAAACAGTCGATCCAAGTACCCATCATGCCTCAAATCTGAAAATCCAACGATTTTATCTCCGATTTTGGCAACAAAGGTTGTATTTCGGCTCAGCGATTCTTTCCAAGCCCCCATTTTGGAATCCTTCTCATCTCTTGGCGCCCAAGCATTTACCTGCTCCTCAGAGTAATCTTTCGAATTCACCGCATGAACGGTTTCATAAAATAAATTAACGATTTGCTCCAAGTCCGTTCCCTTAAATCTCACGATCTCAAAATTCATTTGCAGCCCCTCCTTCTAATATAAAGTAACCATGCCTAATGCAGCCCAACTTTTAGGATAAGATTTTATCAGTAAAGCCTGCATAAAGACAAGTAGGAATCTGCTAGCTTGCACATTCATCTCTATATAAAAAAAGCCGCCGTATGGCGACTTCTTCATCTCTAGCTATGCAGTTCGTAACCTTTTTATCGATGCAAAAACAATCAAAGCGGCTCCCAAACCAGCACATATCATATACATAAGAGAATAAGAGGACACATCGGCTACGGGCCCCATCACCACTCCGCCAAGCGAAACGCCGAGATCGGCAGTGGCAATAAACAGTCCAATCAGCATGTTCCGATGCGCTTCAGGCAAGACAAAGGTCAGATAGGTCGTAAGCGTCGGATATAGAATGGCCTGAGCGATTCCGATGAATAATGCACTGATATAGAACAATACTGCTCCTATGGTTACCGACAGACTCACGAATAATGCGGCTAACGTCAGCAGCAGTAGGGTACCGGCAATAAACATCGGATGCCACTTCCCGTCGGACGGAATCTTCTTTCTCAGGACGAGACGGGAGACGACCACCGTAGCCGCTTGAATCATGAGAAATACGGCAGCATTGCCATATGTAATTTGATCCGAATAGAGTGGAATGAACGTGGCGAAGGATCCGAATACAACGGAAGCGACCAGCATCAGAACACTGCATTTAAATAAATGCGGGTTTGTAAATAAATGATGAAAAGACCCGAGCATCCGAGTCCCTGGCTCATTCACCTGCTCCTTCATTTGCGGCTTCGCCGAATCGGTATCCTTCGTCATTCGAGCTGTATATCCGACAATTCCCGTCAGCAAGGCAATCGATATCATCACCGCTCCAAAGTAACGGTCATCGCCTGTCTCCCACAGCATGAGTGCAAACAGGGGTCCTACGATCCCGGGTATATATGAGAACAAGGAGTATAGTGAGATCCCTTGGGAACGCTCCTTTTCCGGGAGTGCGTCGATAATACCAATCTGCAGTGCCATAGAGAAAAAGGCCGTCGATACGCCCTGCAGGATGCGGGCAATGACATATACATTAAAATCAGTCACGGCATACAGGATCAGCGCGATCCCATTCGTAACCAATATCACTCGAAGAATCTTGATGGGACCATACCTTGAAATCATGGAGCCGGCCCATGGACGGAAAAACATGGTCGTAAACAAGTAAGCTCCCATGACGAGCCCGATCGTCGTGTTACTGGCGCCACGCTCGTCCCCCTGCAGCGGTATAATAACATTAAGTATGGCATTGGCACTGAAGTATAGAAGTACCAGAATATATAGTCGAAGAAAAGGCCAAGATAGTGCACCCTTCATGTTCTTCATGTTCCTCCTTGCTTGTAAACTGCAGCATCTATGGAATGATCTATATTGTGATTAATGATCGCAATAACGTTCTGGCGTACGGGGTCTCTACTTCCTTCAGTTGATCCACCGTTACTATTTCCTCAACCTGCCCATCCTTGAAGATGATCACTCGGTCGCATAGGTAGGCTGCTGCTTGAATGTCATGGGTGATGAATACATAGCTCATATCATAGATGGACTTTAATTGCTTCAGAAGCTCCAGGATCTGAACCTGAATCGATACATCCAATGAGCTGATGGCTTCATCCAATACGATGCATTTGGGAAATGTAGATAGAGCTCTTGCAATACATACCCTCTGAGCCTGTCCGCCTGACAGCTCATGGGGATACATTTTTCGATAAGAAGCATTTAGTCCGACTTGTGTTAGCAGCAGATCAATTAATGCATCCACATCCTGAACATCCGTGCCTCTTAATGGTTCTCTAATGGCCTCTTCCACTGTGAAAAAAGGGTTGATCGATGAAGTGTAATCCTGAAATACCGCACTGATACTGCCGGCTCGTACTTTCCTGTCCAGCACATTTTGACCATTCCATGTCACGGTGCCAATATCAGGCTTCTCGATCCCTAAAATTAACCGTCCCAATGTGGACTTCCCGCTTCCACTCTCACCAATAATCCCAAGGCATTCTCCATCCGCACAGTCGAAGCTTACCTTCTTTAAGATCTGCTGCTTTTTGCCGGAGAATAATCCGCCTTTTTTGTATGATTTCTCAACTCGATCCACCTTCAGCAATGGTGTTCGCCCCCATCAATCTTTTAAAATGATTGCTAAGTGTCATTCTGCTGGACACCAAGTATTTCGTATAATCATGCTCAGGTCCATAGAAGATCTTCTGAACAGAACCGCGCTCTACCACCCTGCCATCCTTCATGACCATAACCTCGTCGGCCAGCTTCTTCACGGCAGCCAGATCATGTGAGATAAACAGCATAGAACAGCCGAGCTGTGCTCTTAGTCTCGCAAATTGCTCCAGAACTTCATATTGCGCTATGCTGTCAAGCGCGGTCGTAGGTTCGTCCGCAATAATCAGATCCGGCTCAAGGACCAGGGCGAGCGCAATCATCACACGCTGCAGCATACCGCCTGACAGCTGATGCGGATACTTATCCATCACGTCGATTGGATTTTTGAGCATCACTTGCTCCATCGCTGCGGACATGCGTCTGACGATTTCTTTTTTGTTCCAGCCGTAATGCTCTGACAGCGTCTCTTGCAGATGAACCCCGATTACGCTGGAAGGATCAAATGCGCTCATTCCATTCTGCAGAATCATGCACAGCTCTTTCCCTCTTTTTTTTCTCATTTCCTTCTCTGCTAATTTGTTCAGGTGTTCGCCTTTAAATATAATCGTCCCTTCTTGCCCGAGCCAGCCCTTATTCAGCCGCATGATCGATCTGCAGGTGATCGTCTTACCGCTGCCGCTCTCGCCTACGATCGCAAGACAGCTGCCGTTTCTCAGTTGAAAGGAAACATCGTGTACAATTTTTTGTCCAGTTTGGGTGTTCCAAATATTCAATCCTTCCACTTCAAGAACATTTCCCATCTATCTCACCGCCTCTTCACCTTTATATTTCATGAAGATATTTCTGCGAGCTCTTCTCTCTTTGAATTTCATTCCTGCGAGCTTGGGATCCATGGCTTTCTGAAGCGCATCCGACAAGAAATTGAAGCTCGTAACGACTAGTATGATAGCAATACCCGGGGCGAGCATCAGCTCGGGTCTCGTAAACATCACTTCTCTTGCTTCGTTCAGCATCATGCCCCATTCCGGACTCGGAGCTTGAATACCGAGACCCAAGAAGGAGAATCCGGAAATTTGCAGAATCATCGAGCCTAGTGAGCTGCTCGCAAGCACGGCAATATCCGATAGAGTCAGAGGCAAGAGATGCTTGAATATGATGCGAGTACTACTCGTTCCAGCGGCTTTGGAGAAGCGGATATAATTCGACTCCGTATATTGCATAACAGCCGTTCGGATCATTCTGGCAAACCATGCCCACTTCATCACGATAAACGCAATGAGGATGTTCGTAAGCCCCACGCCGAATACTCCAATAATCGCCAGAGTCATCACGTATCCGGGGAATGAGAGCACGATATCACATAATCTCATAATAAGAGCGTCTACTTTTCCTCTAAAATAACCGGCCAGGAAGCCCATCGCGCCACCAAAAATCAAAGATATAGCGAGTGCGGCGATCACCCATAGCACGCTCGGACGAATCCCATATATTAAGCGGGACAGAATACATCTTCCGAGATGATCATTTCCTAAGAGGTATTCCCATGATGGTGTATTGTAACGCAGCGCCATATTTACCTTGAGCGGATCATGTGGAGCAAACCACGGTGCGAAAATGCCGAGCACGATCGTTGAAACCAAAATAATAAGGCTTGTGACAGCCAGCTTGTCTCTTCTCAAATTTCTCCAGACTCTCATTTATAGATCATTCCTTAGCTTGGGATTGAGCATGGCATTGACAATGTCAGCGATCGTATTGAACAGGACAAAGGATACTGCCAGTATAAGCACAAAGGCTTGAATAACTGGAAAATCCCGACTGAGAATCGACTTCACGCTGAGTGAGCTGAGTCCTGGCCATGCGAATACATTCTCTATAACGACGGTACTGCCGAGAATGACAGGGACTGCCAAACAAAATATGGAAACAGCGACCTGGAGTGAATTTCTCAGCAAATGCATAATCACCTTTCGCTCCTTGATGCCGCTGGCACGCGCATACAGTACATAATCCTCGTGAAGATTGTTCAGCATGGAGCTGCGGACATTTCGGAAATAGATGCCGGCATAGCTTACCGAGATCACAAGCACAGGCAGAATATAATGCTGATAGCTGCCCATCCCGCTGGTAGGCAAGAGATCCAGTTTAACCGAGAAGTAAAATATGAGAAGTGCGGCCAGCCAGTAAGGCGGCAGCGAGGTCAGAATGAATGAGAATCCTCTGATGGATTGGTCGAGCAGCTTCCCTTCATGAAGTGCACATATGATACCAAGCACGATCGACAGGATGATGATGGCCACAGAAGAGACAAGTGTAAGCTTGAGTGTATTCATAAAAGCAGGGCCGATTAAGGCGCTGACAGGTTCTCCATCCACAAAAGAGTGACCAAAATCCAGCTGTATTACGTTCGTTAACCAATGGAAGAATTGAATGAACAGCGGCTGATCCATACCAAGCTCTTGTTCGGTCTGAAGGATCAGCTCTTCTGTAATGACGGGTACGCCTTGTGCCTGCAGGACGGCCTCAGCCGGTCCTACAGGAGACAAGTTAACGAATATAAATGTGACAAAAGAAATGATGAGCAGAAGCGGTACAGATATTAGCAAACGTTTAACAACATAGCTTCCCACTTGCGTTCTCCTTCCTTACTCGAAATGCATCTGATCGAAAGGCAGCTCAAACTGCGATTGTTTAAAGGAAATTCCGGTTAAATCGGACGGAGCGACGACGGTCACACTACCATTAGAAATCGGTATGAACACCGCTTCATCATGAACGACGGTCAGGATATCCGCGTACAATGATTTGCGTGCTTCCTCGTCGGTTGTAATCATGACCTCGTTGATATTTGAATAGAGCTCATCGGCTTGTGCAAGGCCTTGTGTTGTATATAAGTACGATGCATCGGAAGTAAAGGCTGAAACGGTGCTCTGCGGATCATAAGCAAGCCCCCAGGTTTGATTAAATAGCAGCTCATAATCACCCGATCCTCTTCGGCTCGCAACGGAAGTCGATTCTTCAACTATAATCTTCAGCTGAATACCGATCTCCGCCAGCGTGCTCTGTATGAATTCAGCCTGTATTTTCTGAGTGGATGAATTCACATCATAATACAGACTTATGGACAGCGGTTTTCCGTTCTTCGTTCTCACACCGCTGTCATTCAGCTTCCAGCCTGCGCCTTCCAAAATTTCATTAGCCTTGGCCTGATCATAGCCGCGTTCCTTCAGCTCCACGTCCGCATATTCCACATTGGAGGAGAACAAGGTGCTGGCAGGTGACTCTGTCCCATTGAAAATATCTCTGGCAATGGTCTCCCGATCAATGGCGTACCAGATTGCTTCCCGCACAGCCGTTTCGCTTGCCGGACTTTCTTTTTTGCTGCTGTTAGCTACGATCATCTTCGTATTAACCGGTTCACTGCGTACCAGCTGATAGTCACCGGTATCCACTAATTGATTCATCGCTTCAACATCCATGCTGTCGGCTCCCCGGTCATCCGTGAAGGCGAAGTTGACTTCTCCCTTAAGCATGGCAAGGTAAGTCGTCTCTCCTGCCGGCAGCACTTTCGAGGTAATTTTCTTAACCTGGGGCACCTCTCCCCAGTACTCTTCATTGGCTGTGAATACGGCATACTCTTCCTTTTTGTGTTCCGTTAGAGCATAAGGGCCTGTTCCATGATAGCCGGATACCCCGTCCTTGGTCTCTCCATTAATAAAATCCTTCGGGGAAATGAAGACAAAAGGTCTGGTCATGGATAATTCAATCAGAGCCGGATAATACGGCTCACTAAGCACAAATTCAACCGTAAATTCATCAATTACATTGCAGCTAACGAGCTGTGTCGACAGCTTGATCCAGGAATGCTTCTCCGCATTTCTCTGAACAGCTTCTATGTTAAGCTTGACTGACTCTGCATTAAATGGCTCCCCGTCATGAAACGTAACGTCTTCCCTTAGATGAAAAGTATACGTTTTGCCATCTTCGGAAATATCCCATGATTCAGCAAGCAGTGGCTTAATGCCGTCCTTTGTGTTCTCAACGAGTGATTCATATACCATTCCCTGTGCAGGCATGGAACCCGTGTACAGATGAGGATTCATATCGCCGATGTCCTTGGCTGAAGCGTAGATGAGCTCCTGAGCAGGAGTATTGCCGCTGACGGTCTCTGAATTCGTGTCCCCGCCCGATGAGGATTGTGACGAACATCCGGATAGGACGATCACCGCTAATAAAAACATGCATATGGATTTGAAAGGTTTGCTGAACAAGCTTGATCTCTCCCTTTTTCTCTTTTTATATTGATCATGTCTATGAAATATGCGTAAATTTTACGATTAAACAAGAACAGAAAATGGCCATAAAACCACCAGTATATATTGAATTTAGAATCGAATCCTTCCGTGCTATTCAAGTGAAATTGTTCAGTATACGAAGCATGCTTAAGGACGATACTACAGCGGTTATTGAGTTAAAACCATATTGCCTATTGCTATCCTATGATCTTAGGATTACTGCACTTAAGGAGCTGCAAATTTGCTTCAGATCCTCTGCGAAGGTTTGTACTTCAAAAGCATTGGACAATATTCTCTCCGGGTGCTGTAGGGCAATCTCTTGAATCGTGTTCTCATACCTCTCAACAAACCGGTCAATGGTTGGCGAAGCATTGTTTGTATGCCTGGCAATTCCCTGAATGATTTTGAGGCGATAGTAATCCTCCTTCGGCATTCTCGGAATATCCCATTGCCCCTGTTTGTTGATGAATGTCTTTCTAATGGGAACAGCGGAGAAATCGAAGTATTTGCCATCCTTATCCGGCTTGGAGAAGGGATCAATGAGCAGACAAGTGTACCTGATATACAGCAAATATTGCTGATGGATGTCATCCAGCTCAAGAAAATGCTCAATATCCTCGCGGGCCAGACTCTCTGATCTAATCGGGTAATTGTCATCAATCATAAACTTAAGCAGATTAAGCGGTTCCACCTGGAGAGAGGACAATATATTCATGATCTCTTTCCATTGGGACAGCATCTCTTGAATCAAAGTGGATGTAATAGGTCCTTCAGGAAACAGCTTATATACGTAAGCCGGTATATCCGATTTCCCAAAGATTCGATGTAATGAAAAATTATTCATGAATAATGGAGGGTGCACATACAAGGATATGTTTCTGCTCTCCGCGGCGATTGGTGATTCCATTCGCTTAAGCTGGACGCCAGACCTCGCAAAATGCTCGCATAAGCTGCTCACACGATCAGAAGCAGGAATCGTAGATCCGACATACAGCTTCTTCTTCACTGCCGTGGTCAGTACTTGATTGGACGGAGTTGAATCTACCCATCGTGTGTCCCCCAGATAGGTTGAGAAGCTGATCATCTCAGCTGCTGGATTCATGGCTGTCATATAACTCTGAACCAGGCTGCCTGACCCCAGTGTCGGTGACATAAGCAGGATGCAGCTTACATGTCGAAGGAGCTCCGCGTCCAGCCTCTGAAGCACTTGTCCATATGCATCGGCCGTCACGGTTAGTACAATCGTATCCCACATACCGGTTACTGTTTCATAGCTCTGGAACAACTCATCAACCTTAATCTCGCCTTCCATCACTTGATGCAGTTCATTTTGAACATCGGCCCGAACGAATTGATGGTAACTGCTTAAGGCATTATAAAAATGCTCTGATCGCGCAGAGATCCTGCCTGCAATTCCGATGCGGCTGTTCCACTGCTTCTTCATAAATACGGCCATTTGAATCGATACCGGACCTGTACCGCAGATTAGAACTCGATTAAAATCGCTCATACAACCTCCCTAACTCCTAAGAGTTGTTCTTCTTATACAGAGCAATATCAAATACCTGATCGTGGCGCAGTACGTGCTCCTCAAGTCTCCACTTTAACGTGTCCACTTCCTGGAGAGGGAAGTTAAACAAGGACTTCAGTCCATTGCCATACCTCATCGCCACCACCACTTGGTCACTCGTCAGTGCATGCAATCGATCCATGATATTGAATTTGTCTTCTACCGTAGAACTGAAGATGATATGGGTAAATTCGTTTATCCCTTCAAGCTTCTCTGGTGGTGTCTGTGTAAGACAGATATCATACTCCGGTCCAAGAACGTTGAGGACAGAACGACCTAAATGAATCGCTTCAGCATCAATATCTACGCCTACAACCCGCGCACCTGTTCTCTTGGCAATGAGCAGAGGCGTCATCGGGAACGAACCGGAACCAACTAATAACACCTTGGAATCGGAGGACACTTGAAAACTTCCAAATTCCTGCTCGATGCAGGATTCAATATTTTTGAAATAATCAGACTGATCCGAAGAGCCGCTAAGCAGCTTCAGTGCCCGGTATTTCTCCATGATTGCGACACAAAAGGCCGATTCTCTTCTAAGGTTCCATACCAGCTCAGCCCCCAATTCTTCGGACGCCAGCTCATCCCATAAATTTCGGTTTGCCTGGTTCGTAATGAATGCCGCATATTCATCGGTCAATAACTCTAGGTCATGTGAATGGTGAGTCGTCGAATTATATTGGTGAGACATTGCTTCAAACCGTTTCAGGAATGCTTCTAAGCTGTGGGTAAAATCGTGTGAATCGATTGTAATCGTCCTAGCCATCGATATAAGCTCTCCCTTCAGCCACAATTTCGACATTGCCCTTAATATTAACGCTCGTCAATCGATTGTTATATGTAGCATGAACCTTTATAAGTCCGCCGGGCTGAATGACTTCTATATCGACATTTGTATTGTTTCTCCATGCCAGATAAGCTCCTATGGATGCCGTACCCGAGCCACAGCCTCTTTCCCATATCATGCTGCCAAGCTTGGGAACATGAATGAGCGGTGTCATCCTATAATTTTCTGGTTCATACAACAGAATGCCTATAAGCTTATGATGACCAGCCAGTCCCATGAGTTGTGCTGTCATTTGAGCCGAATTTCGAATACTTTCGGAGATCTCGTCTATTTCCATAATGAGATGAATGGATTCCTCGTAACGTAATAAGAAACAGGGATAATCATGTCCTTCCATATGTATCATCTTCGGTTCGATCTCATACGGTACAGGCATATTCAGCTCACAGGTATAGTGATCACCATGACTCACAACCAGACAGTCAATTAATTGATCAGTCCCAGAGGACTCAATAGTAATCTTGTCTTCCTCATAACGTCCGATACCCTTCTTGGATACGATATAGGCGGCCAGAGACATGCATGCATTTCCGCAAAATTCACCTCCAGCCATATGTAAATATGCCGCAGCACTGCCTGTCGGCTGTTCAATGAATCCTACCTGCTCCGCATGAATACTATCATAGGACATAATCTGAGTGGCAATGGACTCATAGTTCCGATTTCCATGATCCGTTTGAACAAGTACGGTCATATTCTGTGTCGGATTACATTTCACAAATTCGATCTCCTGCCGCATCCACACTTCCCTCTCTTTAATTGTAAATATTACGATTAACTTTGGGTTGTGTTGATTATATGATTAACACTAAATACTGTCAATTCTTTTTTGTCCAAGTCAATTTCATCCAGAAATTAAAAAAAGAAAAGGAGCCGCAGAATCGCGGCCCCTCGTATGCTTCAGCTGGAATATAGAGAACAATAGGTTCGATCAAACCGGCCAGAGAGTAAATCTTCCTTACGAATAAAGAATTGTAATACTCCTGCATCCCACCATAAAAATCCGATATCATCATCAGAATCGATCTCAAGCAGCATAAGCGTATCCTGAATTTCTTGCATAGCTGCCGTCTCCCCGCCTGCAAGCTTCTCAGAGATCCTCTTGAGCGCTTCTTCGGTACTGTATTTGTACTGCTCACCGGTCAACAGCATTAAGGCTGCTTCATATTCTGCATCATCATGCTGTCCCTCTGGATAACCAAATATTTGAACAACATCTTCACGATGTCTGTCTCTAATCGCGAAACTCAGGTCCTCATACTCTCCATAATCGTGTTCCTCGTCCTCTATCACATCATAATCCACGTATGCATAATTTGGAGGCTCAAGTGAAGATCTGGCTTCCAGCTGATAGCCAGTAAACTTCCCTTCCAAAGTAGTTATATTGGGAGATTTACGTCTTGCCGCCCCATCTAGTTCATCCCTCTGCACAAATAATACTTGGTGTTCAATGTTGAAGGCAGGTTCATCAATACCTACAAAAAAATAGAGCATGCCGCTAGATGGCAGCAAGAATGATTCATCATTCTTATGTATCTCATCCAAATTCAGCTGGGCAAGAAATGTCATAGGCGTACCACTGCTTGCCTGAGGCCAGACAATAGATGACGGCAGATCAGGATCTCCGCCAACTCTTGACACGCAAGGATGAGTATAATCCTCTTTCTTCGACTTCTTCAACCTTACCCCTTGCCGTGTATGTTCAATTACATATTCAGCCGCATGAGTGAAATCATACTCTTCGATCAATTGTTCCAGCTTTTGTCGAGCACCTTGTTGAAGACTCATATTTTCTCCTCCTTAGTACATTCTTGTGAACCTAATATAAGGGAAATAGAATGTGGATACAGCCTCAGAGCTCTTTCTGATCTATTAGATATTGAGATGTAAATTCAAAAAATGCAGCAGCATCTTCCCAGCTATCAAAGCCCGCCTGAGCCATTACATCGCTGCCTCCGCCTTTCCCCTTAAATTCAGCCAAATGCTCCTTAAAAAACTTCCCGCAAGACGGAGCAGCTTCTTTATTCTGAGAAAGAACCACTTTATTCTCGGCAGCTGTGGCAAGCAGTACCGGTTTGCTCGTAATTGAGGTTAATTTATTTGCTAACCCTTGCAGATCCTTAAGTGTCTTGTCCTCGAAGGTATGACTGATCAAAACCTCAGTGGCATCACTAATCATTTGATGCGCAAGATACTCATCATTTTGAGCTCTAAGTGCAGCCAGTTCCGTTTGAAGCTGTTTTTGTTCTTTCTCCAAATTCATTAGCCGTTCTACTAGCTCTTCCTTACCCGCTTTGAATCGAGAGGATAACGTGCTGATGATCTGCCCATACAAGTTAAATTCCTTCAGTGCTCGATAGCCGGCTGTAAAATAAATTCGGGTATTCCCTTTCTGCTTCTCAGTCTTGAGCAGCTTGATTATTCCGATCTCACCGGTCGAGGATACATGGGTGCCTCCGCAGGCATTGTATTCCACATCCTTCATCTCCACGATGCGGATGTTCTCCTTCACAGTAGGCTGCTTGACCAGCTTGATTCCAGCAGCTTCTTCTTCGGTCACCCAATAGCTAAGAATCGGATGATTCAAATATATATGGCGGTTCGCTTCCTGTTCCACCGCATTTATTTGGTCTCTGCTCAGCTCAGCTGATTCGACATCAATTGTGCAGTAATCAACTCCCAGATGGAAGCTGAGTGTCGGGCATTTATAGAGCTCAAGGCAGACAGCAGACAGCAGATGCTGTGCGCTGTGCTGCTGCATATGATCGAACCGGACGTCCCAATCAATCCTGCAGCTGACCTCACTCGATTCAGGCAAAGATTGAACCTTATGTACGATCTGATCTCCATCGGCAGTAACATCCAGTACCGGAATCCCTTGAATCGTCCCGATGTCACAAGGCTGTCCTCCCCCATGAGGATAAAAAGCCGTTTCTTCGAGCTGAACGTAACAGCTGTCGTCTTGCTGCCATGCATCTATAATCCGGGTCTCCCATTGGGTCATATAAGCGGAGTCGTAGTAAAGCTTCTTTGTCATGATGAATAGTCCTTTCTTCACTCTGTGGTATGTTCCTCAGACGTGTTACACTTCGGCAGCTGTGAACAGTTACACTGTCCAAGCATGCTTGTTTTATTATACACGGCTTCCTCTTATTAAGGTATTCGTGATCCAGATTATACGCTGATAATATAAAAGAACCTCCGAGTTCCTGCGGCACTGCCGCCAAGCCTCGAAGGTTCTTGTTATTGTTTAATGATGAATTAGAGCACTTTCTGCAGGAAGCTGATCGTACGCTCATGCTTCGGTTTACCGAATACTTCCTCTGGTGTACCCTCTTCAATAATATAACCGCCATCCATGAAGATGACCCGGTCCGCAACCTCACGTGCGAATCCCATCTCATGCGTCACGATCATCATCGTCATGCCTTCACGCGCAAGGTCCTTCATAACGCCAAGTACTTCACCCACCATCTCAGGGTCAAGCGCCGAAGTCGGTTCATCAAACAGCATGACATCCGGATTCATCGCGAGTGCACGGGCAATCGCTACACGCTGCTTCTGACCACCCGATAATTCGGAAGGATAAGCACCGGCTTTATCGGATAGACCGACACGCTGCAGTAACCGCGTAGCCGTCTCACGTGCTTGCTGCTCATTCATTTTACCGAGCTCCATCGGAGCAAACATGATGTTCTTCAATACATTAAAATGCGGAAACAGATTAAAGTGCTGGAACACCATCCCAATGTTTTCTCGAGCTTTGTTTATGTCTGTTTTGGGATCACTTAGATCCTGATCATCCACAATAACATGTCCAGCCGTAATTTCTTCGAGCTTGTTGATGCAGCGTAAGAGCGTACTCTTTCCGGATCCGGAAGGACCAATGACGCACACCACTTCACCCTCGTTGACAGACATATCAATGTTCTTAAGTACTTCATTTGAGCCATAGCTCTTCTTCAAGCCTTCAACACGAACTTTACCCACGACTACGTTTCACCTCCAGCGAGCTAGCAATTTTAGTTAGAATAGTGATGACAATCAGATACATGATAGCAACCATCAGCCAGATATCAAAGGATGCGAACGTTCTCGCGATAATAATCTTACCGGATTGAGTCAGCTCGACCAGTCCGATCGCAGATAGGATCGACGTATCCTTAAGTGTAATAACCAGCTGGTTAATAAATGAAGGAATCATCACACGGATCGCCTGTGGAATGACAATCTTCATCATCGATGTGCGATAAGGCAGTCCAAGCGAACGCGCCGCTTCCATCTGACCTTGATCAATGGATTGAATCCCGCCGCGGATGATTTCTGTTACATAAGCACCTGCATTCAAGCTGAGTGTCAGAATGGCAGCCAGGTACAGCGGCATCGTAAAGCCAAACGCCTGTGGAATACCAAAGTAAATAAAGAATGCGAGTACGATAAGTGGTATACCACGGAATAAATCAACGAACACAGTTGCGATGAAGCGCAGGACCTTGTTTTGTCCAACCTTCATAAGTCCGAAGATCAAACCCAGAATAAAGGCAAAGAACAAGGATACTATCGTATAAATCAGTGTTTGTCCAAGACCCTTCAATAGCGGTGGAATCGACTGTAACATCAGTTCGCCGCGACTTATGGTTGGAGCAGGTACCCCTTCACCGTCTCCCAAATACTTCTCGAGAATCTGATCATACTCTCCGCTCGCTTTAAGGTTTGTGAGTCCAGCGTTAAACTTTTGCAGCAGCTCTTGGTTCTGCCCTTTGCTAACCGCAAATCCGTAGGAACCGCCTTCTTCCTTATCCGTTACGATCTTCAGTCCATTATTTTGAGTTACTCCGTAAGCCAGGACCGGATAGTCTTCAAAAGTAGCCACTGAATTGCCCGTCTTCACATCATCATACATTTGTGAGGAATCATCAAATGGCACAATGGTGAATCCGTACTGTTCCGAAATAGACTCAGCGAAGCTGTATCCTTCAGTACCCGTCTTGACGGCTACTTTATGACCTTCCAGGTCTTCATAGCTCTGAATGGTATCGTTATTAGCACCGACACCCATAACAACCCCGGATTCAAAATAAGACTCTGAAAAATCAAATTTCTGTTTTCTTTCGTCTGTAATACTCATACCGGCAATAACGCCGTCGACTTGATTCGACTCCAGCGCTTGTACTGCCGCATTAAACCCTAGCGGTTTAATTTCGTACTGAAAATTCTGATCCTTCGCAATTGCATCTAACAGATCTATGTCGATACCGACAAAATCACCGTTGATATCTTGAAATTCAAACGGTGCGAATGTTATGTCTGTTCCAATTACATAGGTTTTTCCGGAATTCGACTGTGCTGTAGCACCTCCCGCCCATCCGGACAAGCCGGTTACTAGAAGCAGCACCAGCGACAGAATAAAAAATGAGACCTTTGTTGTTTTCATATGTCCTCCTCTTGACGGTCTTCTTTTTCATAGTTACACCTGATTTACGGAAGGAGCTCGTACTCCTTTTTAACAGACGTAACGATTATTATACATTTTTATTTGCCGCATGAAAATAATCATTCGATGAATTTTTGTACAGTTATTATTCGTCTCTCTTGTGTATTCGATACAATTCGACATAACGAGGATTTCATTATCCAGTCAACATTTCTGCTAACAACGTGCAATATTTCCGCTTAAGTACATCAAACAGCACAAAAATAGCCATCTCCACAGATTTCTTACCATCGTGAAGATGACTAGAATTTTTCGATCTTATTATTCCGTTGGTTCTACTTTAACCAGCATTTTACCGATGTTTGTACCTTGGAACAGCTCCAGGAACGCTTCAGGAACACGATCAAAGCCTTCATATATTGTTTCTTCATATTTAAGCTTCCCTTCCGCTAACCATTGTCCCAGCATCTTCGCACCTTCGGGTAAGCGGTCTGCGTAATCGCCAAGCACAAAGCCTTTAATCATAGACCGTGTCTTAATCAATTTCGTCAGAATCCGAGGACCGACATCACTGCCCTCTTCTTGATTATAGGATGAGATCGCGCCGCAGAGCGGGATACGTGCATAATCATTCAATTGGGTCATAACCGCATCGGAGATGTCACCACCCACATTGTCGAAGTAAATATCGACACCTCTCGGGCAGGCTTTTTCAAGAGCTTCCTTCATATTGGCCGTCGTCTTGTAGTTAATAGCTGCGTCGAATCCAAGCTCCTTCGTAAGCCAATCTGACTTCTCGTCTGATCCTGCAATACCTACGACATGCGCTCCCTGGATTTTGGCAATTTGTCCGACAATGGAGCCGACCGCGCCGGCTGCGCCTGAGACGACAACTGTCTCCCCTTCCTTGGGACGTCCGATGTCCATAAGTCCAAAATAGGCCGTCAAACCTGTCATGCCAATAACACTAAGATAGGCGGATAATGGCGCGATGTTCTCATCAACCTGCTGCAGCTTGTCCGCATCCGCTACGTTATACAGCTGCCATCCAAGCATACCCAATACTTTGTCACCTTTACTGAAGCGATCAGATCGAGATTCGATGACTTCTCCAACGACACCTCCAGTAATCACTTCACCTAGCGGATAGGGAGGAACATAAGACTTGGAATCATTCATTCTGCCGCGCATATATGGGTCCACGGATAAATAAATCGATTTAACCAACACTTGACCTTCACCAGGCTCTTGAATCGGTGCTTCTTCAAATTTAAAAGTATCTTCCGTTGGCATGCCTTGGGGCCGTGAATGGAGCAAGATCTTTCGGTTCATCATAATAAATATCACTCATTTCGTAAGTATTATAGGGATATAAAGTTTTAAAACCTTCAAACTATTTGCGCAAAACAAAGGTTTCTCTTCTGCCTCAGAGGCTATCCAAGAAACCAGGTACTGCTGCATTAAACATATCCTTTACTAAATGAATCTTCTTATTCTGTCCTTCTCTAACGACATGAATCAGCTCAGCATCATTCATAATTTTCAGATGATAAGTAACATTCGATTTGTCCATGCCCAGCGTCCTTCCAATCTCACCACAGCTATTGGCTTGCGGACGTTCCATTAGGTAACGGACAATCTCGATACGTTTCTTCTCCGATAGTGCCTTGAAGATTCGCGCTCTCTTCTCATCATCGATATTCAATAGTTTGATAGTCATAGAACTATCTTACTCATTAAACGATATTTCTGTCAATGAAACTGACCATTCGAAATATTTACAGCAGTTTCGCGAGCTCATTCCATTCAAGCTGAACCGTTGGTTCAAATGCATCACTGTGCAGATATCTAAGAACGCTATGGATGAACTGCCTTCCTTCTGGTGTATCCTTTATTCTCTCATCGTCAAAGGTTCCAACTAACACTCGACCCTTGAACACGCGAGCCTCAAATAACAAGCCGAGCTTATGATTACGCTCGAAATTGTCAATGGTTTGAACAATCGGCTGTAGCTTCGGCTCCATATCGTCCATTATGATAGACCTGGAGTTCATGACAATGCTCCACCATGGATAGGTAGAATGTGACTCCGTAGGGAAATGTGCAAACACCGGATGCTCTTTATTGATATACAGTCCCATCGTTCCCACCGGTGTCGGCTTATTCATGCTTTCTGATATAGATCGAAACATCGGATAACACCAAAAATCCGTACTATAGGTTCCTTCTATGGAATGAGGCAAGGAAGCCGGATTCGGCAGCAGCAACACATCTTCACCCTGCTCTAACAGTGCACGGACCTCATCATTCAGCTCGCGGAATTTATGAACTCCTGCCCAGTCCAGTTCTGTGTGCATCGGATATATCCAAAGATCATAATTCTTGTAAATATCAGTTCCCTCGATCGTCAGCTTCAGCTCGACCTGTGTCATCACTTCAACCTCTGGCAATTGGATCTGAATCGTACCTATCTGTATATGATTCGAATCCGGACCCGCAGGGATCATTAATTCGCCTTCGGCAAGAGACGTCCCCTTACTTAACAATTCCCATTTTAACACTTTATTCTCGATAGAATCTGTCCGGTAATAGCTGAGTTCAACTTGGGCTGCAAATATCGCTCCTGCCTCATAATTATATCGTTCAAATCGAGCCAGCAGGACAGCATCCGAACAGAAGGTTCTCCACTCTTCTGGTGTGATCAGTCCTTTGGAATCCATGAATGCATCCAGCATACCGACTAGCGCCGTTCCTTGTCCACTGAAGTCCTGCAAATCCAGCAGCTGGAATCCAGCAAGTCGTTTGGTCCGAAATGCTGCCTCCAGCTCTTCCTTATAACATGCTGCAGCTAGTTTTCCGGAGTTCTCGAAGTAAGCCTCGGCCAGATGTCCCAGCCCCTTCGCTTCAAGCCGATCCTTAAACACCTCGAAATTTTTGGCCTTCAGTGATCCTGTATATTTCTCCATTTCCTTAAAATTCGGGTATGTCGCATATTGCCCAATCTCATGAGAGATAACGGGAATATGAGGAATTAACTGATCCTCCGCTGTTTCTGCCTGCACAGTACGCATCTCAGTTCCATATTGAATCTGAATCGACTTTATATCCGCTGATTGCTCTTCAATTTCTGTCTTAGCAGAAGGGACAATCTGTTCATCGTAATCCTTCATTGTGCCTGGAAGATCGGTTTGAACATGGCCAAGTGGTGCGTCACACATCGCATAGGAGCCTCGGAACAGACGATCCTTCGAGAAGCGCACTCCACAGTAGAAGTCCTCTTCCTCCAGAATAACAGGTACAAATTGAAAATTGTTCGAGCCTTCAGTATACAAATGCCGCGAATCGAAGTCCTTATACTGCTTCAAAATTTCATTTAATTTCTCCTTGCTCCCCCATAGCTCATTTCCGAGCGACATCATCACAAATGAGGGATGATTACCAAACGCACGAAGCATCGCGTAGCCTTCACTTATTAGATAATCCTGCTCTGCTTGATTATGCTGTTCATGCGTCTCATCGGTTATGGTTCCCCAGAACGGAAGCTCCGGCTCCATATAGATCCCTAACATATCTGCTGCGATAAATGCGGCTTCCGGCGGACAGCAGGTATGAAAGCGATAATGATTAATACCATAAGATTTGGAAATCTTCATAATTCTGAGCCATTCTTCCACATCCGTTGGAGCATATCCCGTTAGTGGAAAAATCAAGCCGTCATGTTTGCCGCGTAAAAATGTGTTCTTCCCGTTGATCGCAAACTTATCTCCAGCTGCTGTGAATTCGCGAAGTCCAATCAAGACTTGATGTGAATCCAAGACATCGCCGCTAACCGCTTTCAATTCAATGTTCAGCTCATATAAATTAGGCTTCAAATCGCTCCACAGCAAGGCATCTTCACCCATTTCATAAGTAACCGATACATTATTCGAGCTTAACTGGAATACTTGCTCCTTCACCGTATGTTTAACATCTGTATTAGAATGTCTTGCCGAGATATGGAGCTTAACGGCATCCCAGCTGCCGACAAGACGGGCTGTCAGCGCAACTGTCTTTTTCACCGGATCGGTATAAGCTTGAATGTTCTCTATATAACGATGGCTGAAGAACTGCAGCTCTACTCGACCCGTGATTCCGTTCCAATTGGTCTGTGTATCCTCGGAAGTCATATGCCCTCCCTTGGTCGGATAATTCGTATTGTCTACACGGATCGTAATGGTATGCTTCCCTTCACTCAGTGCTCCTGTTAGATCATGTACGTGCGGAGTGTTTAGACTGTTCTGTGTCCCAATCTCTTCTCCATCTACCCATACTGTGGTGACACGTGTACGCTCCAAGTACAGGAAGCAAGGCTTGTCCTGAAGATTCTCCGGAACTTCCACTTCTTTAGCAAACCAAGCATGGCCTTCAAAAGCATATTCATCGGTTAACGCACCGACTTTGACCTCTGTATTTTTCTTCCCCTTCTTTGCATGGGATGTCGTATTCGGTAGTGTGATGCTATCTACAAATGGCAGCTGTAGACCCTGCTTCTGCTCATCCAGCTGCAGACGCCAGGCCCCTTCTAGATTCATTCTGTGCAGCATTGTATTCATTCCCCTCTCCAACACTTCAGTTTCTATGTAATACATGCCATTCTATCATGATAACGCTTCATTTTAATACCTTTAATATCCGAAATTATCATTCAGTTCAGAGTGCGGTTAGGATAACAGCCAGCCCATTAAACCCTCCATGCACAATCATTCCTGGCACAATCGATCCTGTCTTCTCATAGCACCATGCACATATGACTCCCGATACAAAATTGACGGGCAAGGTGTTGTAAGTTGGTATATGGACAATCGTAAAGATAAAGGAACTTAAAAATATTCCGGCGCCAACACCCCATTTAACCCGGAACCACTTATATAGAAATCCGCGATAAAAAATCTCTTCATACACAGGTGATATAATCGCCGCTGAGACAAATCCGATCATGATTGTGAGCAGGCTTATATTTTGCTGCAGACTTTCTGTTTTACTATTCTCTGTACCTATGTGCAATAGATCCATCAGGATCAATATGAGAATGCTGGATGCAATTAATGCGATCAGCCAGATTATGATGAATCCCCAATACGATTTAGAAAAAGCTTGTAATCCAACGTCTGCCCACCTTAACCCATGCGGCTTAAGCGCAATGAAATACACGCCTGCGATAAAAATGATGGCCATGATCAGACCGGTTAAAGTACCCGAATATAAGCTGTTTTGAAGCCATTCATACAGAAAGTCTTGCAGTAAATACTCAATCGTGACCGGAACAATACCAAGGACAAGCAGGAGTAATAATCCGAGCTCCTTGAATGACCACTCCATCGATGCAAAGATTTGTTTCTTCATATTTCTTCCTCCTAGAACGCATTGTGTGATAAATTCAGATTAAACGGTGACGTTACGTAACCTGCAAGCTTTTTTTAGGAGGAATTACATAATGAATTTTTTAACTACAGGAATGGTATCGAAAAAGCTGAATGTCTCTCTACGAACCCTGCGTTATTATGATCAGATCGAGCTGGTGCAGCCTTCATTCAAAGACGAAAACGGCAAGCGTCATTATACGCCAGATAACTTATTGCTGCTTGAAAAAATATTACTGCTTAAGTCCGCTTCCATGTCACTCGAAGATATCAAGAAACTAACAAATCAGCTGTCCATCGAAAAAACGCTCCGTGTTCACAAGAACCACCTTGAATATGAGTTAACTCGACTAGAGGGCTCGCTCGATCACACCAATACACTGATTAACATGACGAAGCTCCAAACCGAGATAAAATGGGATCTGCTCCTGCCACTACTGTCAAATGATGATGAAGCTGAAGAACGAAAAAGAAGAAAGAAAAAGGTCATGGAAGCGTGGTTCACTGAGGATGAACAAATCGTCCTTACTAATCAATTACCAAAAATGGAGAACGACCCTGTTCAATTAACAAAATGGATTAACTTGATTAAACGAATTGAAATTTGTCTGGAGGAGAATAAATCTCCAAGCTCACGTGACGCTCAAATTATTGCCGAGGATACTCTGCTGCTATCTAATGAAATGTTTCAAGGCAATAAGGAGCTTGCCGACAAGTTCTGGAATGCAAGACGTTTGAGGAAGCTTCGTCAGATCTCAATCTGTATCCGATTAGAGAGGAGATTCTTGTTTTTATGGAGCAGGCCCTTATTTATTATGAAACAAATCATAATTTAGAGTCTAACGCAAATATATAAAGTACTGCCATACTATAATTACGAGGTCCAGGGTAAATTATATTTACCTTCGGACTTTTTTGTATTTGTTTTTCAGTCAGGTACATCACAAGAATGAACTAATAATGTTGACAAATTGTGAACAGAGGAGTAGCTTAGAGGTATACCATTTTTTGAACGTTTGTTCAAAACAATCGTTCAAATGATATACATTTCAATTTTAACTTAGAAGGAGAGATACAGATGAACTACACAAATATTACCGTAGCAGGCAGCGGTGTCTTGGGAAGTCAAATCGCTTACCAGACCGCATTTCATGGATTTCAAGTCACCGTATATGACATCAATGATGAAGCCTTGGATAAAGCGAAGGATCGGATCTCGAAGCTTAAAGCGCGGTATCAGGAGGATATGGGTGCAACTCAGCAGGAGGTAGATGCTGCTTACGAGCGCATGTCTTTCAACTCGAACCTCCGTGCAGCCGTTTCAAGCGCGGATCTGGTTATTGAAGCCATTCCAGAGATTGTGCCGATTAAGACGGATTTCTACAAGAAGCTCGGAGAAGTCGCACCTGCACATACCATTTTTGCATCCAATTCTTCTACTCTGCTGCCAAGTCAGTTTGCCGAAGCTACGGGTCGTCCAGCTCAATTTCTTGCCCTCCACTTCGCTAATGAGATCTGGAAGAACAACACAGCGGAGATTATGAAGCATCCAGGTACCGATGAGAAGGTGTTCGAGGATGTAATTGCGTTTGCTCG
Organism: Paenibacillus sp. TCA20; assembly: GCF_000732325.1. Lineage (GTDB taxonomy): Bacteria > Bacillota > Bacilli > Paenibacillales > Paenibacillaceae > Paenibacillus > Paenibacillus urinalis. The sequence continues at coordinate 72,821 of NZ_BBIW01000015.1, read as the reverse complement.
CGCCATTGGTATGGTGGCCCTTACACTGCACAAGGAGCAGCCTGGCTATATTCTCAACTCCCTGCTAGTGCCATTGTTAGATGCAGCCGAGCTTCTCTTGGTTAAAGAGATTGCCGATCCGGAAACGATTGACAAAACCTGGATGGTCGGTACAGGCGCACCGAAGGGACCTTTTGCGATTCTTGACGTGGTTGGTCTAACTACAGCCTATAACATCGTTCTTGCGAAAGCGAAGGCTACAGGGAATCCGAATTTGGAGAAAGTTGCAGAGCTGCTGAAGACCGATTATATTGATAAGGGTAAGCTTGGCGTTGCAACGGGAGAAGGCTTCTACAAGTATCCTAATCCCAGCTATGAGCATCCTGATTTCCTTAACAGCTAAAGGAGTATATTGACCTATGAGCCCTGCGAAGGACGACCAGGAAAAAAACAAACATGTAAAAGATCAAATACTGAAAGCAGCCAAGAAGCTGTTCTCATCACAAGGGTATGAAGCGACAACGGTCAGGCAAATCTGTGAAGAAGCCGGTGTTTCGCTCGCTCTTGTGTCTTATCATTTTGGCGGTAAGGAGAAGGTGTTCTTCGCCTTATTTGATCCCATCAGGGTGACGACTCAGAATCATCTGTACGACTTGTCGAAACCGTTAGATGCCCTGATTGATTTTTGCAGATCCTTTGTCTTATTCAGATACGAGGAGCACGAGCTGATTACCATCCTTCAGCAGGAGCTCTTCCTTATGAGTCCGAGGCTGGAGCTGATGACGGATGTATTTCTTCCCTCGTGGGACGAGCTTCGACAGATTCTGACGGCTTGCAAGGAGCAAGGAGTTATTGAGTATGAGTCATTAGAGATGACCATTAATTTTGTGATGGGAACTTTAATCTTCTCGTTAAGCAATCCTTTTCTTAATCCAATAGAGAAGAATTACTCGCCAGAAGAAGCGGCAGAACAAGCCATTGGTTATATTCTCAAGGGCATACGAAATTATAAAGGCACGCAGTAGATGCGTGCCTTTTGCATGTTCTCCAAACTCATTTACCACAGAAAATTTGAACGTTTATTCTACTCTTTTTCTCGAGCCACTTTTTCCATTAATTTATGGATCCAGTCCTGCTCAGCCTTTAGCTTAAATATAGATAGTCGAAGCACTTCATCCCGGTAACGATCAATGTTATGCTGCTCCTGTCTTTGCTCCAAATCGAATAAGAGCTGTTCGAGGTCCTTCATTCTCATATTTAATATGCGCAGCCGGTTATCCGGTGAAATATACCGAAACAGAGACACACGGATCAAGAATTCGGATTGATGCTTCGCATCTCTCTCTGTAAATACATTGACCAGGTCCGTTATTCGTCTCCTTCCATTCTCCGTAATCTCATATATATACTGTGTTGGCCCCCCGCTATGCTCATTCATTCGCTTCGTGACCAGGCCTTCCTCCGTAAACTTACGTAATGCGGGATACAGCATGTTGTTGTTCACATCCGTCAAATATCCTAGATCCTTCTGGATTTCCTTCTTGATTTCGTAACCATGTTTAGGAGATTCTTCGATCTGGATGAGTATAAGCAGCTCTATGTACATAATGTAAACTCCTTATATGGTGTAGTTCCTTCGTTTTTCTACGATATTGTAAGCTTACCAAATTCTTAGCTTTATCTTCAATCTATATTCGACAAAAAACCTCGGATCGGGCTGATGGTCATGGGTCATTCGAATGTGTCTGTGCATTTTCATATATGTTAAACTAACATAGTTAAAGCTTATTCAACACCATATTCTCACAAATGAGTGGAGGGATTGATCGTGAACAATGAAATTATATCCTTGGAGGAAATTACCGAATTCAAATCGTCGTCAGAGGAATTCAGCCCTTATGCCTGGTATAAGGACAAGCTTCAGAACGATCCTGTCAGCTATAATGAGGCAACGAACACATGGAATGTATTCCGCTATAACGATGTAAAACGTGTGCTGAGTGATTATGAGCATTTCTCTAACGTCAGAACACGTACGACCATCAGCGTTGGCGCTGATGTCGACGAAGGTAAGCACGCCGGGAAATTTAACCTGATGACAGATCCTCCCGAACACCGAAAGAGCCGCTCCCTGCTAGCTGCTGCATTTACCCCACGCAGCTTGAAGCTATGGGAGCTTCGAATCCAGGAAATCGTAAGCGAGTTGATTGACTCCATGGAGGACAAGCCCGTCATTGATATTGTCGACGAGTTTGCCAGTGCCCTGCCTACGATAGTTATTGCGGATCTATTAGGCGTCCCTACCAAAGACCGAATGTTATTTCAGCAATGGGTATATGACTTGTTCCTTCCTATGCCCAAGGAGAACCAAGAAACGGTGAATGAGCGTAAACGCAAAGCCGCTGTTGAATACTATTCCTATCTCTACCCTTATATTGTCCAAAAAAGATCCAATCTGTCGGATGATATCATATCGGATTTGATCCGGGCAGAAGTGGATGGAGACCAGTTATCCGATGATGATATTGTTAGAACAACGATGTTCATTCTGGGAGCAGGCATTGAAACGACAAGCCACTTGCTGGCCAATACGTTCTACTCCTTCTTATATGACAATCAGGAAATATATAATGAGGTTCGTACAAACCGTGAGCTGCTTCCGAATACGGTGGAGGAAATGCTGCGCTATCGTTTTAATGTAGCGAAGATGGACCGTACGGTCAAAGTGGATAATAACTTGCTTGGTGTTGACCTGAAGAAAGGGGACGTCGTGGTTGCCTGGATGAGTGCAGCGAATATGGATGGTGAAGTATTCGAAGATCCGTTTACGTTAAATATTCATAGACAGAATAACAAGCAGCACTTGACCTTCGGAAACGGTCCTCACTTCTGTCTAGGTGCACCTCTCGCTAGGCTGGAAGCTATTACAGGAATCAGCATGTTCATGGATAAGTTTGCAAGAATCGAGCCGGTTCCAGGCTTTAACCTGGAAGAGAACCTGACGCCATCTGCTGCAGGAAAAATGCTCTCTTCACTGCCGGTACGAGTTTACAGAAAATAAGCTAACTAAAATCCAATTGAAAATGGAGAGCTGTATACTATTTATGCAGCTCTCCTATTTGTAATTTCACCATAAGCAGCCGTTCAAGCTGTACAAATGTAGAATTTACGAAGTAACCTTTGAATTTCCCTCCTCTACAGCCATCACTTCCCTTGCTGTTTCTATGAAAGATAATATGATGGGTGAGAGCCACTTGTCTTTATGCCATACCATATGTGTGTATACGTGCAGGTCCGGGATTTCCCATGGAAGTGCAATGAGCTCACCTCGTTCAACCTCGGCTTCCACTGTTATTTCAGGAAGAAAGGCAATGCCGATTCTCGCTATAGCACATTGTTTAATCGCTTCCGCATTTTGAAACTCCAAATAGGTAATATCATCAATCCCCTTTTTCTCAAACGAACGGTCAAACATGGTTCGATAGGTACAGCCTTTTTCGTTGACCAGAAACACTTCTCCGTGAAAATCTTCCAGCTGTAGTATACTTCTTTCGGCCAGCGGATGGTCAGGAGCAACGAAAAAACGGAACGTTTCTTCTAGCAGCGGTTCCACTGTAAGTCCCGTCGAGAGAATGGCTTCATCCAGCATAAACACCACATCTGCAGTTCCCTCGAAGAGCGTTTGCTTGAGCACCTGATTCGGAACAGAGCGGAAAATAAGCCGGATTCCCGGATACCGCGAACGAAACTGCTGAAATACGGTGGGAAGCCGATAGGCACACAATACTTCGTTGGCACTGATCGTCAGGGTCCCGCTTAATAAATTATCATTTTCATGAACGGCACTTCGAGCTTCATCCAATTCTTCTAAAATGGTATGAACATGGCTTAGGAATCGCTTCCCCGCTGTGGTAAGTACGAGTTGTTTGCCCAATCGGTCAAATAAACGAACACCAAGCTCCTCCTCCAATGCTTTGATCTGCATCGTGACGTTGGAAGGGACATAATTCAGAGCCTCTGCAGCCCGACTGAAATTTAAAGTTGAAGCAACCGTGCGAAACGTATTCAGTTGTCGCAATTCCATTCTGCAACCCCCATTCACTTTCAATATTATTGAATATAGCTATGAATTCTGTTCACTTTTATTGAGATTACCATAGCACTATACTAACAACAACAAATGCATTTGTAATTTAAGGGTTCAAGATGAAGGGAGCAGTAAATCAATGGATTACGAGGTTTTTGATCTGGGTGACGTTAATTTGCAATCAGGAGTGACTTTACCAAACGCATTTCTTGCTTATAAGACGTATGGAGTATTGAACGAAAAGAAGGATAATGTGATCGTCTATCCAACAGCGTTTGGCGACCAGCATGTTCAGAATGAATGGTTAATTGGAAACGGCATGGCACTGGATCCACAGAAATATTTCATTATCATTCCAAATCTGCTGGGAAACGGACTGTCTTCGTCTCCGAGCAACACAGCTCCGCCTTTCGACCGGGGACATTTTCCACAAGTTACGATCTATGACAACGTGAATTTCCAACATCGGCTGGTCACTGAAAAATTCGGCATTGAAAAGATAGCACTCGTCGTTGGATGGTCGATGGGCGGTATCCAATCATTTCAATGGGCGGCAAGTTACCCCGACATGGTGGAACGAATTGCACCTTTCTGTGGAGCTGCAAGGACTTGGCCGCAAGCGTATGTGGTCCTTGACGGAATGAAGGCTGCACTTATGGCTGCTATTGACTTCGATTCAAGTAAAGTAAACCAATTGACCTCTGCACATATGCGCAGCGTTGGCCGAGTTTATGCGGGATGGGGGCTATCCCAAACCTATTACAGAGAAGGACTTTATCGTGATATGGGATTTGACGCACTAGAGGATTTTGTGGCTGGCGTTTGGGATGACAGCTTTATGAAGATGGATCCGCACAATGTCCTTGCCATGCTATGGACAGGCCAAAATGCAGATATTAGTGCTAATCCTGTCTATAAAGGAGATTTTGATAAGGCATTACAGAACATAAAAGCACAAGCCTGCATTATGCCAGGGAGTACGGATCTATTTTGTACTTCAGACGAAAATGAATACGAGGCTAAGCTTATACCAAATGCTGTGCTTCATCCTATTGAATCGATCTGGGGCCACTTTGCCGGTCGCGGAATCAACAGTGCCGATAGCAAATTTATTGATGACAATCTAAGACACTTGTTGTCGCTTCATCCGAACAGATTAAGAACTGCAAGAAATTAAAATAAAGTAAAGTAAAGTAAAGTAAAGCCTACTTCCCCTCCCTATACCTTGGGAGAAACGTAGGCTTCTCTTTGTCTAGTTCTATTCCATCGCCATACGAACATCATAATTCTCCAGGTCGATGTCGAGCTCCATTCCAAGTGCCAGCTTAGCAAGCTGGTTCCCGATATAGGGCCCCATTGTAAGTCCAGAGGCACCTAGTCCATTCGCCGTCATAAGCCCTTCCCATCCTGGAACTGCACCTATGACAGGCAGGAATCCTGGTGTAAATGGACGGAACCCCACTCGGACCTCTTGAAAAGTACTGTTCTCCAAGCCAGGAGCGAGCTCCAGCCCTTTGTTCAGAATTTCCTGCATTCCTCCAGCTGTCACTCTGGTATCATAGCCTTCGATATCGTTCTCATGTGTCGCACCGATGAATATTTTTTGCTCATCAAATGACAGCAGATATTGATCCGTTGGCGGCATAACGACAGGCCAGTCCCCGGTATTTTCATAATCAGCAACCTGAAGATGCATAATTTGTGCTTTCTGGTAGGTTACTTTAAAATGAATGCCTAAGGGTGCGAACAAGGAATTGGCCCAGGCGCCAGCACACACAATGACTTCATCAGCAGAATAACGTTCTTGACCAACAGATACCCCCGTTACCTGGTTTGATGTATACTCCAGAACGGCATCTCCATGAATAAGCTTGGCTCCGTTACGCACCGCCGACCGAAGAAGCGCATCACGCAGTGCCCGGCCATCTACTCTGGCTCCTCCGCTAACGTATACAGCATGGTACCCTTCTGCTAGCAGTGGGAAGAGCTGATGGGTCTCAACCGTGCTTTTCTGCATAATTTCGCCGATTTCAGGTGCGTCCAGCTTTCGCTTCTGTGCCCGCTCCTCCATTTTACCGATCTTCTCCACATCCGTATGAATGCTAAGGACACCGACTCCGGCATAACCCGTTTCTGTTTCGCCCTCTTTCTCTAATCTGTCGATTAGTTCCGGGTAATAACGAGCTCCGCCCTTCGCGAGCTGGTACCATGCCCGATTACGCCTCTGTGATAACCATGGGCATATAATTCCCGCCGCAGCATCGGTGGCCTGACCTTCATCCTTACGATCTATAACCAAGACCTCTGCACCAAGCTTCGCTAAATGATAAGCTGTTGATGCTCCGAGTATACCTGCTCCTACTACGATGACTTTCTTCATGCTTACATTCCTTTCTTCAACCAATGACTCCATTATAACGAATACTGCATAATAGTATAAACACATAAAGAAGCAGTTCATCATCAACTGCTTCTTCGTGAAATACTAGTTAATCGTATATTTTACCCAGTCGTACTCAGCGTGCAGCGGATTACGACTGGGAATATTGGTCGTAGCCGTATGTTTCATGCTGCCAATCAAATCTAGAACGTATACCCTGTATAGTAAGTCCTTCTGTTGTAAATGAGCCGATCATTTTCCTCGAACCACTCGGAAGCCCTGATCAGGACCAAAACCATTCGCATCAAATTTTCCGGGAAACGAGATCTCATTATTGTTAACCCCGCCGATCCAGCCGCCGCCCTTTACTACACGCCAAGAATTCTCCGGGCTGTCGGGGTGGCTGTACCAATCCCAGCACCATTCTCGCACATTACCGGACATATCATAAATCCCTAACTCATTGGCTTTCAGGGACCCGGCTTTCTTCGTTTGATTTCGATTGTTCTCGATGGCGGGCCAGCTCCAATCACCAGTTAATATGTTATCCCCTGCATTTATCCAGTACCATGCCACTTCATCTGGGTTATTGCTTCCACTATAGGCATAATTCTGACTTTTCTGGCCTCCACTTGCAGCGTATTCCCACTCAGCCTCAGTCGGCAGGCGATACCCGTTAGCATCTTCGTTTATGGTAACCGTCCATTTCAAATGATCGTTCTCATTCTTATTCTTCTTATCTATAGTACTCTTATCAATGTTGTAGTAAGGTTTCAAATTCTCCTTAAGACTACGCTGATTGCAGTATTCCACGGCATCGTACCAGCTTACCGTTTCAACCGGCAGATCTTCTCCTTTGAATCCGGACGGATTCTCTCCCATAATCTCCATCCATTCCTTCTGAGTTACTTCATATTTTCCAATATAAAAATCGGAAATCGTGATGTCTGAATCACTAAAAGTAGACTTGCTGCTCTTAAACGTTCCACCTTCTACGTATACTAAATCATCGCTTACATCAGATTCATTCGTTGAACAAGCGCTCAAGCCAGCGGCTGCCACAATAAATAAGCACAGGATCAGCTTTCTCATTCCATAGTCTCCTTTAAAACTACATTGAAAGCAAAACAGGTCCATGGACCTGTTTTGCTTTATGAATATCAATATATATCCATATTACAAGTGCTTCACTTCATTTGATCTTGTTACCAGACTGTCACGTTAGAGCTACCGCTGCTCTGATATCCCTCAGTAGCCATAACCTGATAGGACCAGCTATTGCCTAAGTGCATACCTTTGCTCGCCCATGCATTAACATGATTACTGAATGTGATCGTGGAATTTACACCAATAGGCCGCTTGGTTTGTCTTACGCTCCAGTACTGAGGGAAGGTTTGAGTACCGTCAATGGAAGGTGCATTATATCTCATAGTCGTGTAGATGTCATACGTTCCGCCATCACTGTTCACTGTGCCTTTGTATGTTCCAGTAGGACGATAGGTTCCCCAGTTGTCTACCACGTAGTACTCGATTAGTGAATTTCTGGTCCAACCATAAAAGGTCAAATATCCATTACCTGAAGGAGCAAATACGCCGGCATTATAGTTAACTACCCTATTAGGTGTACCGTATGTCCAACCTTTACCCACAACGAAATTGCCGGTGTTCTGCCAGTTTACACTGTAGTTACCACCAGACCCATTCACAGCATTAACGGTTCCTCCACCATCTGTCCAATTCTGCCAGTAATCCGTCGCAGCACTTGAAGTTGCGGCAAATACTCCAAAACTCATAGAAGCGGCAAGAACAACCGTCAACAATTTTTTACTGAATTTGAACATGGTAAACGACCTCCTGATATTTTAATAGATTGGTTTGTAGTCCAGTAATACCGTGATCTTCCTACTCTCTGGTTATTTGAACAAGTGTTGTGAGAATAGATACAAATCGTTCTTCCACACGGGCCAGTCATGGCCTCCGCTCTCTTCATACCAAATGTGTGTCACACCTTGCTGCTCCAAGTATTGATGTAAGTCAATACTAATCTGTATAAGATTGTCTTGATATCCGCAAGACAACCATAGCAAGTTTAGCAGCGATGATGCTTCCGCTGGATTAGGTACGAGAAGACTCGGCGTCTTGGTGTTCGGAGCTGGGGAAAAGGCACCTACCCAAGCGAAAAGGTCCAGGTGGCTGAGTCCAATATTCAGAGACTGACCTCCGCCCATAGACAATCCGGCAATCGCCCGGTTATTCCTATCTGTGCTTGCGGAATAGTTCGACTCAATGTAGGGTATAAGGTCATCAATAAGGTCAAGCTCAAATCGTTCAAACGCGCTTATCTTCTCAGGTTCAAATAGGTCCCCTTCGGCGCGGTCATTAGGCATAGCACGGCCATTCGGAAGGACAACAATCATGGGTACAAGAAGATTGTCATTGTATAGATTATCTAGAATAATCTGCGGAGCTCCATGGTTGTACCACTCCCCTTCATCTCCGCCAATTCCGTGCAACAGGTATAGGACAGGGTATGTGAGATCCGTGGTATAGCCTGGTGGTGTATACACCATCGCTTTACGTACATTGCCGACCGTTGTGGAGTTATACTGGGCTGTCTCGATCACTCCGCGTGGTATATTATCGCGGTATTGGTCAAAACCCGCCGGTGCTGATGAAGTTAACATGTACAATAAACTCCCTTCACGCCTTTCATAATCCCATTGGCTGAATGCATGTCCCTTAATCGACATATCCAAAACCGAGTATAGTGAACAGTCTATCCTCATGCCCCTCCATCATTTCAATTTCAATCGTATGCTCTTTCGCCTGCTTCTCATCGAAGAGGAGCATGGCATGGCAATGTGTCCAGTTCACTTGGAGTGGATCCGCTTTTTTGACGAATTTGCCATCCACCCTGATAATAGCAGTTCCGAATTGCTCGCTGCAGGAGTCTTTGAAGATCAGAATAAGTCGTTTGCATCGCAGACACAGCTTAAAGCAGCTTTGGCTTATTGTCTTGTCGGGAACGTGCATCCAGTTATTCGGGAAAAGCGGCGTTCTGTATTCATGATCATCCATCTCGCTCATCTGCAGATCCGTATCGATGTGCCGAAACCTGCCTGTGTCGATCCGGGCAAGTTGATTCCCGTTCTTTCGATCTAACAGTTTTACATTGACATAATCGTTCCCGATAAGTGGTGTCTTTCTGAGGTCCGGCTCTTCCTGATCCGGTTCGGATAGATCCGTCACTTGGAACAGATAAGCCAGTGCATCGGCCATGATCCGATGTCCTGCATTGGTAGGATGGTAAATATCATGAAAATATTGCAGTTTAGATACGATGTTGCCCTCACCTTTTGTCTTTCCGAATTGCTCTACAAGAGCATCTTTCATGCTCACCATAGGCAGATTATAATGCCAGCCTATCGGAGCAAGTCGGTCCTGAAGGTTCCAATCATTCTGAAAAACACTAAACATCAGAATTACCGCAGGGTGATGACCATTAGCAAGCGCTTTCAAAACCAAACTTTCGTAACAGTTACCCCGAGTCTCATCATCCGCATCATTTACGGCAAATTCAATGATCACGATGTCCGGCTGAATCGTACCGTCTCGGAGCACATCCTGCTCATAACGTACGACACCAAGTTCTGAAGGCGTTCCACCAACACCCGCTTTAACTAGCTGAATTGAATTTCCATCTGAAGGAGCGAACATCAGCTTGAATCGTTCATAAGAGCGATAGGCATAACTTTGGAGATGAATGGGTGAAGCACCAGCTCCTTGAGTAATGGATCCACCGATGTAAGCAATAACGACAGGAACGCCTTGTCTGGCCTTTTCGATGGCTCGTTTTAATCTGACATTGTTACCCTTGTTCAGCAGAGATCGGGCAATCAGTTCCAGATATGCCGGGGAATCGTAATCAATGTCCGTCTTGAAAGAGGATTCATCCACTCCCACAGGATCGCGCGGTGCAGTTAACTCTAGGTTTTCATCTACATCTCCTGTATTGCCAAGCATGTTACATCACCACCATCCTTTCAGCTAGAGTTTACACTCCAAGTACAACACATTGAAGGAAACCTGTACTTAACGGTAGACTTGAGGCTCCTTCTCTACGAGTGTATCGCCTACATTCTTTATCAGCTACCCGACAGAATATAGGACTTGTTCAAATTTATCATCTCCATTCAAATAAGAAAATATTGGAAATAAAACATCTGTGATTTTTTATGTAAACGCTTTAATTTATACACTTTAAGCATGATATAATTTCATAAACAATCTTTACAAAAGGAGATCAACAATGAATACGTTAAGTCAGGGCGCTTACAATACAGGTGCATACACCAACTTATTTCAAAAACTGGGTTATGACGAACAGGAGATTATCGCAAAACTGGAGAAGACATGGAACGATTTGTTATATGGAGATGAGAACACACGAATCTATTATCCGATGGGTGAGGACAAGGGTTACATGCTTGACACTGGCAATCATGATGTTCGTTCTGAAGGAATGTCCTATGGTATGATGATGGCTGTACAGATGGACAAGAAAGAAGAATTCGATCGACTCTGGAATTATTCCCACACGTTTATGCAGCATACTGAGGGTCGTTACAAGGATTATTTTGCGTGGCATTGCAAGCCTGACGGAACCCGGCTGTCACAAGGTCCTGCACCTGACGGTGAAGAGTTTTTCGCCATGGCCCTGATATTTGCATCGAACCGCTGGGGTGATCGCGCCGCACCGTATGATTACAAGGTACAAGCTCGAAAAATCCTTAAAGCTTGCGTACATCAAGGTGAAGATGGCGAAGGCGATCCCATGTGGGATCCTCATAACCGGCTAATTAAGTTTGTACCGGAATCGTCATTCTCTGATCCCTCCTATCATCTTCCTCACTTTTATGAACTGTTTGCTATTTATGCGGATGAAGGAGATCAAGCCTTCTGGAAAGAAGCAGCAGCGGCAAGCCGAGCTTACCTGCATACAGCCTGTCACCCGGTAACTGGACTATCTCCTGAATATGCGAACTATGACGGTTCTCCGGCTCCGATTCAACGACACGGTGATTTTAGACATTTCTACAGTGATGCATATCGGGTTGCAGCGAATATTGCTATGGACTGGGAATGGTTTCGCAAGGATCCCTGGCAGATTGAACAATCCAATCGGATTCAGTCCTTCTTCAGTGACATTGATGTATCCGATTATCGTAGATACACGATTGATGGTGAGCCCTTCGACGAGCCATCCTTGCATCCAATTGGTCTGCTTGCTACTAATGCCATGGCATCACTGGCTGCGAACGGCCCCCATGCTGACCAGTTTGTCCGCCAATTTTGGAACACGCCTCTCCGTCAAGGCGAGCGTCGCTATTACGACAATTGTCTATATTTCTTTAGTCTGCTGGCATTAAGCGGCAGATATCGTATCTACTAATAACCAGCTTAACATTCTACTCCTACTCAAGCGAAAGAGGACTTCCCTGAACATCGATTCAGAGAAGTCCTTTTATGCGTCAAATTAATTGCTGATGGGAACAAACTTCCATTGTTGATTCAGTGCCCCCGTATAATCGTTTTGCTGCAGCTTAGCACCGTCGGCAGTAGAAGAGTTCATCACCTCAACTGCCTTGTTGCTGTTTACGTTGATAATGCTCCAGTATCCGTTCCCCAAATCATTGATTTTGAAATGCTGGGCGGTCGTGTTCAAGTTGCTCATCAGCTGTACAGCTTCGCCGTTCGTTAATGTCCCGTTGCGAATATCGATGACCTTATCCGGGGAGTTTACACTAGTCAGCATATAATTCCCCCCAGAAATTGAGTTCAGCACCCACTTCTGAGGATTGCCCCCCAGATCGCTCCATTGCTGCAGCTGAAGATTGTTCACATTCTGCCCACCTGGAACATCAATGACTTTGCCAGAATGTCTTGCCACGATTTTGTAGGTCATACCTGCTATCAGGCCAGTTGTCGATCCACTACCCGGATAGGTTTGAGCGCGTTCATAGTACCAATTGAACAGGAAACGCCCCATTGCACTTCGAGAAGTATCTCCATCCCATTTTAGTCCTGCCGTAGGATCGGCAAAGGAGCTTCGTTGTCCCGGCTCCAGAATGAACCCATTCATATGAGCAGCAATGCTCACGTTGCCCGCTGCATTAAAGATTGTTTTGGTATTTGTTCCAAAACCTTCATTGCTGCCATTAAACAAGTTCCAGTAAGCCGAATCTCCAGGCTTGTTCTTGAACCAGGTCACTTCAGTTACGTTAATTGGATAGTTGTCTGCGGCTGCTTTTACATTGGTGTTCCACTGCTCTTGTAAGATTGAGAAATTGTCATAAGCTCCATAACCTGGATACCAGTGAACCGCATACCCATAATTGTTCAGCGGATCCGTCAAAGGATGACTTGCAGTTAGACTATAAAATTGGTTATAACCCAGTCCTGCCGCCCAGATTACATTGTCCGCACCCTGGCTGCGAATCGTGGAGATGATCGAATTCTGGAAATTGCGTAAATCGTTCCAATGGTCAACAAAATCATTCTCCCCATTGTATCCACCCCAATGACCGTTGGCATACGACTTCACCGGTTCATTGATCAGCTCAAAATGAACATTATCTGCACTTTTTATTTCCGGACGGGAGGCGAGATAACCCCATATTTGATTGAATTTTTGTAGATTTGAAGCCGTCGTTGCTTGCTCGTCCTTCAATGTAAAGTCGAGTCCCAAAACGACATATACCCCTTTTGTCTTCGCATACTGAATGTACGGGATGATAACGTTTTGTGTGACCGTCTGCACTCCGGCAAAATTATATGTACCAGCGGCCACGTCCCCCATGTCTTGGCGATCGATAAATAATCTCACTTGGTTCATGTTCCATCCATGATTGCTTCCGTATTTCGGACTTGTATCTGTAAACGTATCGGTAATATCTTTTAGATAAGCAAGCGTGGCCTTATGCCGATCATTACCGTGGAGATTGAGATAATAATTACTGTCCTGGTATGTCCAGTATGCACCAGATGGCTGGTGCCAGCCATTTAGAAGTACCGGCTGATTGTTGCTGTTGACCAGATGTTTACCGCTTACATGAAGCTTCCCCATTGGCATACCCACCCAAGCCTCGGCGCGGCCGCCTCCCCATGGAGCAATGGTAATCAGCAAAGCTAGAATAAGCAGAAGCTTACAAGATGTCATCATCTTCTTCACTTGAATCCCTCCTAATCTATCAGATGGTTTGCGATATAATGTTTGGTTCTAACCGACGATTCCCGAACGCTCTACACTTTCTACGAAGTAGCGCTGTACGAAGAGATAGATCACAATCAAAGGCAGGATCGCGAGTAGAATCCCTGTATCCTGAATCATGCTTAGGTAAAAAGGATCTGCCTTGGAGGCACCATCCCCGACCTGCTGAGCAAGGTTGTATGGAAGAGACGACAATTGCGTCGACATGACCTTGCTGGAGGTCAGATACGTGGTTGTATAAAAACTGTCATTCCACTGCCACACGAAGGAAAACAGCATGACGGTCACCATAGATGGAATGGCATTAGGCAGCATGATTCTAAAAAAGGTTCGACCAATACCTGCTCCATCTACGTAAGCGGCCTCTTCCACTTCCTTAGGGATCCCCCTAAAGAACTGACGGAAGATAAAAATATACAAGCCTGCCTTAAGCGAATTGGCTGTCACTGCTGTAAGTATGAATGGCCAATATGTGTTCAGCAAATTTACGGGTTTACCCGTGATGAGGGTCATGAGCCCCAAAAGATCAAAGTTCTTCAAATTTAAATACACGGGAATGAGAATGGTCGTTGGCGGCACGAGAATCGTCAGGATCACGCCTGCAAACAGCCAGCTGCTTCCTTTGAATTTAAGCCTTGCAAACCCGTATCCTGCAAGTGCACAAGAAGCCGTCGTTAACAAAGTCGTTGTGGCAGAGAGTGTAAAAGTGTTGAACAGCGTTTCCCAGTAGTCCATGACTTGAATCGCCTGTTTAAAATTCTCAATGGAGAAGTTCTGAGGAATCCACACAACTACCGCAGAATAAAGATCAACCTTATCCTTAATGGAAGTCGAAATTTTCTGGAATATTGGGAAGAGGATAACAAAGGAAAGTCCGGTAATTAGAACAAAACGGATCATGGCCCACAGCCAGCCCTTCCAATGCTCCAGCGATAACAATCGTGATGTCTTCACGCGGGACATCCTCCTTTTTAATCTTGATAGAACACACGTTTCGAAAAAATAACCGTTACGATTATTAAAATGATGGCGATAGCCAGGAAGTAGACCCATGCCATGGCAGAGCTTAAGCCAAAGTCGAACTTAACGAAGCCGGTCTCCCGAATCAGTTCCGTCATGGCATTATTGGCAAATGAATCGATAATGGTATAGATTGCATTGACGAAGATGAGCGGGCTGACCATTGGAAAAGTAATTTTCCAGAACGCTTCGTAGCCGGTTGCGCCTTCGATCTTCGATGCCTCATACAATTGAGGAGAGATGGTTTGAATACCTGCCAGAAAGATCAGAATCTGTACGCCGGATTGACTGACAATCTGATAGATTCGATCTACTGCGCTGCTTAAGTACGTGACGATCCATTCACTTACACCTGCATCAAGCATCAATTTCTCCAGTTCTAACGTGCCGAGCGAGCTTCCGCCCGTGCTGTTCTGATTAACTGCTTCAATTAAACTGGTGCTCTCCAGTGACATAATAACGCCTGATGCCAGAATAACCGGCAGGAAAAAGATAGATCGTGCCAAGGCTCTACCCCTGAATTTCTGATTCAGGATGACGGCAAGAAACAGGCTGAATATGATGATAAGAGGCACGTTGACAAGTACGTCTGTTACCGACTCAATCAATGCACGGTTGAAGCTGGTATTAACGGTGAGCGCTTGAACATAATTGACGACACCGGTGAATTGAATCGCTATGCCTTCCGCATTAGCCTGAATCGTACTCATGCTGTAACGCAACGAAGCCATTAGAGGAATGAAGAAGAACAATACAAATCCAATAAACCAAGGCAGTACGTAGATTACGCCCCACAGGGCTTTCTGCTGAGCATACGTGCGATTTCCCCATTTCCATTTCAGAAGTGTCTTCAGAGCTGCTCACCACCAGTCACGTAACTAAGAGCTTTTACGGTATAGTTCTCCACATCCACGGGGAAGTCATTGTAATTGACGATAGCAAACCCTCCGCCTTCATACGTTGTTCGAAATACGCCTTCCGCGAGGGATTCATGTGACTTCATTGAACGCCCGGCAAACGGAAGGTTCGCCTGATTGACCTCGTTGTAAATTTGGGCAGCTAGGTCGATCCACTGCTCATAATTTGACGCATAGAGGTGATCGTAATCGGTCTCTTTCACAACATGATTCGGGGCGTTGAACCAGGCGAAATAAGGACTCGCTCCATATTCAATCAGCTTCAGGACATATTGTCTTGCGTTCGTATAGGTTGAGAGATTGTATGGAGTGCCGGTATAGCTGATGCTCCCATGCAGAACGAGTTGATAGAACGGAATCTCTTCATCTTCCAGCTTAAAGCGGCTGCTTGTCATTGGAGCATCTGTCAGGTCTGTTACATAAGGCAGCGCGTAGCCGTTTCCGCCATCCGCAACAACGGAGCCCGTCTGCTGTTTAATCTGTTCGAGTGCCTTGGTTACGACACTAAGCGATTGCGTTCGATCGAGCAGCTTCTTCGGATTCATGTCACTGTTCAACTGTTCTGCCAGATCCCTAAGAGAAATTCCATCCATCGGAAGAGGAGCTGTATCCTTCAGCATCTCTTCCGTCAATTCGTCTAGTAAATTGGGAGAAAGCACATAGGATGGAGATCGATCCAAGTTACGCCGCTGTCTTGCCGGGTCCATAGGATAGATGACCGCTGGTTCCTGTGTTAACGTTCGTGAAGCTTCTTTAGATGGTCTAAAACCTTTTTTGGATTGTACACTCAACATAGCAACATCCGGATAAAAGCCGATCCCCGACTCTCGTGTAAAGGAGCTGAATTCGCGCATTTCCTTTTTCCCGCCAATAGCACGATCCACGTTAATGGAGTCCGGCATCCGATGATAAAGACCGTCATTAAACCAACCGGCATAGCGAACTAGAATGTTTGACACCTTCTTTTCTTTCAGCGCGGAGAGTATATTTTGAGCTTCGTCAAAAGTAGTTAATGCCTCCGTAGAATCATAAGGAATGCCTAGTATATGTTGGCGAGTGGTCATGCCGCCAAGCAGTTTAAGATAAAACGGAAGGCTGTTCTGCTCTCTACTGGTCTTGGACTCGGGCAGGCCGCCCGTTTGCAGCAGATAATCTCGATAGAGAGAGGCCAAGCCCGAGTAAGATGCCTTCTCTGCGCCGACAAAAGCATACCGAACGACGAAGTCGGATGCGGTCGGTTTGGCCTGGAATTTCGGAAGCGTTCGGACCATGTCACTTGCCTGAAGGGTTACATCGCTCTTGTTCACCACATAGAAGCTCGGATATACATTGTTGTAGCTGTTTAGCTTGCCGCTAATATCAGCATTGACAACCGCAACAGCATCTCCTTCCTCAATAATCCCCAGAAAAGCTCCTTCTTCCCGAATTAGTCCAAAGACGGGCAATCTGGCTTTAGCTTCATTTGAGCTGACTTCGCGAACCTTCATTGTCATATCCGGGCCGTAAATATCTTGCTGATACGCAGGATACTGGACTTTGCCATTATTAAAATGAATCAATGCCCCAGAACCATCTGGTACAAATATGGAGCCTTCTTCATTTGAACCACCGGCTCCGAAATAATCCATAACAGAGATCGTGTTAACCGGATATTCTTCTGGAAAATGAATTCCGGAGGAGGGTATACATACAAGCAGATCCTCACCGTCCAGTTCATATTCCATGGTGAGCATGAACAGTCGCGGCCCGCTCTGCTCAAGCTCAATCCCATGCTCGGTATGGTCCTGTTCCAGATCTTCTTCCGTATAGCCGGCTGTCTCAAAGGCTTTTAAAGCTCTGGAAAGCTGAAGTCCTTGCAGCGCCTTATCATTTCGAGTGTAGATTCCTTCTTCCTTGTCTTCTGTATAACCGATTTTTAATGCACGCTGCCCAGCGCTGTCGAGCTGGGAGAGCAGCTTCTCTTCAAATCGTTCTTTGCTGATCTTCACTGGCAAATCTTCAATGGAGCGTTCAGTGCTTCCGAACTGATAATGAACCCGAACTCCGTTATCAATCGCTTCATAACTTACCTGCTTGTGTCCAACACTATCCGTGTAAGAGTTTACGGAACTGCTCTGACCCAGACTGTTAAAGAAGCTGAGTCTTGTTTGTGATGAGAGAAGATCTTTGTTAATCCCGGTTGCGATTCCGTCCTTGTCACGATCAGCTGGATTGCTTCGCCATATTTGACCGCTCTGTTTGTGAACAACTGCAATCTCAGCAGTCTCTTCGTGAATGAACAGCTGAAGCGAATTATTCTGGGCGATTCCAAGCATGCCTGAAAGACGAGCATCGCTGAAAGACGATTTCAGTTTTTCTCCGGGAGGCAGGGAGGGAACCTCAGCTTGGTCAACAGTAGTCGCCGTCTCACGGACCTGGGAAGCTGGCGAGATTTGACAACCACTGAGAAGCAGACTGCCAATGAGCAGCATTCCGCTGATTCTTTTGGCTACGGCATATTTCATTGTATATCTCCTCCTTCCTTAGCCCCGAAGCACTAATTCCTGATAAATAGTTACAACAAAGGAAACGATCTGCTGTACAAGGCTAAAGAACAATAGGCACAGAAATGCCATAAAGGCCATAGCAACTAGGGTGAGCAGCATCGTCAGCACCGTTTTGGCCGGCGTATACTGGTGGACTGTCATATTTCCCACGAATAACAGATATAACGTCCAGCCGACTGCAAGTGCGTTAGAGAAGTAATAAAATGCAGTTTCCTGTGCGGAAATGACGAGACTCAGCCAAATCCATGGAAAATGAATGAGAAACAGCGGCACCAGTGCAAAGCACGTAGACATAAAAATTTCAGAGAATTTACCTTCCCCGTCCATAAGCGTGGTTAAAGACCAATTGGCAATACACCAGAACAGTACCGGAATAATGACATATACCATTTCAAGCAGGCTGTTCAGATACTTCGGATTGTTGAAGTTAATGAGGAAACCGCTGTACTGGGCATGCAAAATTTTAGTGATAACCAAAAGTACTAGAATTAGGAATGCAATCAGCAGTGTTGTTTTCTGATTCCGTTCGTATTTCAGTTCCCAGTATCCATTGAATGGATGAAATATGAGATGCAATGGGTACTGATATAATTGCTTACTTGACGTCTGCATTCGCTGTCCTCCTTTTTTGTCTGCGAACAATGATGACGGTGACAAACGCAGCTGCAGCCAGGAATAAGCCAGACATCATCCATGAGAAATGCTCACGCATCAATTCTTTGCGAAACAAAAGAAAAGCTTTGGAGTAGCCTTGGCGCTCCATACTCCGCTTAAAGTATTGCGCAGAATCCTCATACTCCTTCTGGCGAAGCAGCGCTTTGCCGATTCCCGCATAGGCATACTCCAGATTGGCATTCATCTCAGCAGCTTTGGCAAACATGACCGAGGACTGATCTTCGTCGCCGTTATAATAACTGCGTACCGCTTCATGCAGCGTGCGCCCGTACTCCGTCGTTTGAAAGACCGTAATCTCGCCGAGCGACTTATCGAGAACGAGCATGCGATCGCCCGAACGTTCCAGAGCCACAGGTGTATTGAACTGACCCCGTCGGTTGCCAATACCGCCAAATATATGGAGCAGATAACCGTCGCCATTGTAGGTGAAAATTCTTCCCATGTTGGAATCCAGCACGGAATACATGTCACTATCACCAACATCAATATCAATCAAGCGTGATGGTCCGGCTTCGTTGGTGTACACTAGATCGCCCTGAGGCGGCTGATAGCCCTCTCTGCGCAGGATGTCTGTTCCCTGGGCATTCAGCTTCTTGATAGAATCTTTACCGCGATCGCCGCTTGTGGCATAAATGAAGCCTTCCTCATCCATATCTAGATTGGTAAATTCCGTCGGGGTAAACATGACCATCTGACTGCGCTGCTCACGGGTTGCGAATCGTTTCCACAAATACTCCACCGGATCAACCTGAACCCTGTTTGCTCCGATAAAGGAAGAGAAGGTGCCATCGGCGCTGAACTCCATAAATCCATCAAAAACGCCTTCGGCCATGACGTAGATCCGTTCCCCCTTGTCCATGACGATCCGTAACGGTTTAAATATAAAATCCGTCTTTAACAGATCCGATTTCGGTTCAGCCACAATCTTAACCAGTTGCCCTTCCTCATCTAGATGCACAACCCGGTGATTATCTGAATCGGCAATAAGCAGGTGGCCTTTATTCGTAACGTACAGTCCCTGGGGATTATTAAAATATTCTTCCTTGCCTTCCCGTTCAAATGAGTCAATTGTTCTCACCAGCTTGAAAGTGTGGTCCATTTCAATAACCCGGCCATTGCCAGAATCCAGTATAAAGACGTGTTGATTCTCTGTTACATGCATATCGCTCGGTTCTTTGAAATGGACCGTGTTCAGCTCCTTGCCTGTGATGATTTCGGTTGCCTCATATGCCGCTGGAGCTGGAACGGTATCGCCCCAGTAGGAATAATGGTAAGCATCTGAATTGGTGTCTGCACTTACGTAGGATGCTTCTTGACTGAATAACAGGAGGCAGACTATGCCCAAGATGATCACTTTATGTTTTTTCCATATGCTTTTCTGCACGTCGCTGCCTCCTTTCTACTCCTTCATGCCCGAAGTGGCCATTGTCTGCATGACGCTGCTCTGGGAAATGACGAATAGGGTGATGGGTACAATCATGAGCAGTAAGGCAACAGCAGCCCCAACTCCCGCTCTTGCTATCCCTCCCTGAACAATCTGACTCAGTGCATAATGCAGCGTTTTGAGATTTTCACTGTAAATGAAGCTCCCGCCATCCGTGCCCCAGAGCGCAGGGAACTGCAGAATCATGAGCGTAAGCCAGGCCGGTTTCACATTGGGCATCACAATGCTCCAGAAAATTCGGTATTCACTCGCTCCATCGATTTTGGCTGCCTCCAGCAATGCATTAGGAATTTGCTCCATAAACTGCTTCATTAAGAAGAGTCCTAACGAGAAAGCGAGCGAAGGCACGATAATGGATGTATGCGTGTTAATCCAGCCAAGCCAAGACATGACCATGTAGTTCGGAATCGACGTTACGTGAGGAGAGAACATCAATGATAGAATGACAATCGTAAACAGCACTTTTGACCCGGGAAAACGATATTTGGCCAGCGGATAAGCTGCTGCAGAAGCAAGGAGAATATGTCCTGCTGTTCCCACTAGCGTTATAAGCAGCGTATTCGCGATATACCTTGATAAGGGAACCCAGGAGTTGCCCATCAGATTAATCAAGTCTGCAAAATTCTCCGTCGTCGGATTATTCACCCAGAAGCGCGGCGGAAATATAAACAGCTCATCGAGTGGCTTAAAGGCATTGTTTACAGCATAGATTAGCGGGAGTATCATGAATGCTCCAAACAGAGCCAGCAGTGCAAATAACATTAAGCTAACGGTAAATGACCGGTTAAGTCTCTTCGGCATACCAAAGACGCCACGTACTTTGCTAGTCATTGTCATTCACCTATCTTTCTCAGCATTTTTTGCGTCATCACATTCGTTCCCAGCATAAGTAAAAAAAGAACTGTAGCAATGGCTGAAGCGTATCCCATCTCGAAGCGAATCGTACCAAAATCCATCAAATGAGTGACGACCGTATGCGCCGCATAGTTTACACTTGGGAACCCTGCCAGCGCGATCGAAATTTCTGCCACAGCGAAGGATGCCGTAATCTGCATCACCGCACCAAACATCAGCTGCGGTCTCATCGAAGGCAGTGTAATGTACCATAGCTCCTGCCATCGGTTTTTGATCCCATCCACGGTGCCGGCCTCCACAAGCGAACGATCAATATTTTGAAGGCCTGCAATAAAGGCCAGGAAGCTGGTCCCTAGACTGAGCCATAGCTGCACAATAATGACGATGGTCAGCACGTACCTTTCGTCTGCGAGCCATTGAATGGGTTCCAGAATAACACCAAGGCGCATCAGGAAACCATTCATG
Organism: Paenibacillus sp. TCA20; assembly: GCF_000732325.1. Taxonomy (GTDB): domain Bacteria; phylum Bacillota; class Bacilli; order Paenibacillales; family Paenibacillaceae; genus Paenibacillus; species Paenibacillus urinalis. The sequence continues at coordinate 51,183 of NZ_BBIW01000015.1, read as the reverse complement.
TATCCATAGCTGTCACCAGAGAAAATAATAAGCCAGATGAAGAAGACGTTTCCCGATATGGATGGAGCATAGAAGACCAGCGTCATGACCGCCCGAATCTTGGGAGAAAGTTCATTGATAATCCAAGCAAACAAAAAGCAGGCGATATAACTGACAGGGCCCGTAATTACGGCAAAAAGCAATGTGTTCTTCAGTGCAATCAGAAATACGTCATCGTTCAGGAATAGCCGCGAATAGTTCTGCCATCCGATAAAACGCGGCATTTCCAGCATATTGAAGTGAAAGAAGCTCAAGGCAAGCGAAATGCCCACCGGTATCACAGTAAACATGAAAAAGATGATCATGAACGGTGCCATCAATACGTAATAGTGTCTGCTGAGGTATAGATCCCGTTTCAAAAGGGACCACCAGCCCACCTGACGCGCATGAATGGCAGGAGCGGCTGCCGTCTTGGTTGTTTTGGCTTGCAACCGTTACCCTCCCTTCCCTCTATTTCAGATTAAATTCCTTGCGTTTAAGCTCAATCTCTTCATCGATATACAGTACATAGTCCGACAAAGCCTCACGTGGATTTTCACTGGCGTTGACGACCTTGCGGAAGGCATTGTCAAGATGCCGGCCTGTAAAATAACCTCCAGGAAGCTGTGGGATACCCTTCACCCATTTCCACTGCTTTTCCAGGTTTTGATAATCTTTCACTGGCCAAGGCAATTGCTCCAAGGCTTTAATGTTAGCCGTTGGATAACGGGCAGCAGCCCCCATAAGGCCTTCCATTTCTCTTCCGTATTCGATCTGCGTCTCTTCATCGGTCCACCACTTCATAAACTTCCACGCAGCCTCCTTGTTGGCGGCATTTTCAAGCATCATCACTGCACTGGTACTACTCGCTACCTCATGTCTGATCGAACCGTCTGGTAGTTCTGTACCCGGAACAATCGTAAAGTCCCAAAGGTTACGTATTTCCGGAGCCATGACGGTAAGCATGTTATACGTAGTGTAATCAGCTATCCCGATTGGCATCTCGCCGGTACGGAAGCGGTTGGGAAAATCAGCTTTGAGCGGAAACTTATAATTGGTGTAGAACTGTGTCCAGCGTTTAAAGGCATCCATTGAGATTTCCGAATCCAGCGCGCTTCTTGTCCCGTCTTCGTTATAGAAGGTACCGTCATTTTGGTATAAGAGCATGGCAAAGGTCGCATTCGGTACTAAATTGGCGTTGTTCAAGGTATCATCAATGGGTAGATAGAACTCCATGTTATGCTTTTGAAGTACGGAGATGGTGTTATATACTTCCTCCCATGTCTGCGGCGGTTCCAGACCCAGCTCGTTTAGAATATCCTTGCGGTAAAAGAGCATAGGAAAATGCTGCTGTTCTGGGAGTGCATACACTCCATCGTTGTAGCGATAAGGTGTTAAGCCACTTTCACGGAACCTCGTCGAAATCTCTTGAAAATCCGGGAACTCACTTAGATCGGCTGCTGCATTTCTCATTGCATAATTTACCGGGATGTCTTCCCCCATTTGCATGGCTACGTCTGGTCCTTCCCCGGCAAGTGTTGCAGGCAGCAAAATGTTAGGCGGGACCAGACGCAATTGTACTGAAATATCAGTATCCGGGGTAAACGAATCGTCGATCATCCCTTTCAGCACTTGTGCTTGATCTCGTCCGGTCGTAATCCACACGGTGATGGAATCTTTCTTACGCTCCACATTGCCAATGCTGTCGTAATCTTCGGTATATGAAGCGATATATGCACCCAGCTCGTGCTTGACCTGTTGAATGGCGGTTGCTTCCGCCTTCGGTAATTCCTCATCAGGCGGTAATACGACAAGGTAATCGATTGCAATCGGTTGTTCACGGACCATCAAAATCCAGGTGCCGAGACCACCTACATTGATTTTGAACGTATCCAGCCTTTTAGGTACCGTCTCTGGTCTAGCTGCCATATCCTCAAGCTGGACCACCATGGCATTCAATACGGCGACCTTATCACTCTGCTCTCCTGTACTCTGTTCCAAATAGTCTGCAACCGAGCGAAGGGTATCTGCCTGCCGCTCAAAGACCTCGGTCATCTCTGGAATTCGCTGCTCCAACTGATAATCCCGGAGTGGATCCGGCTGATTAGAGGTGATCATCAATATTTTGCGATACATCTGGTTCAGTTCCAGCACACTGGATTCCACGGTTCGAAGCAGCGGAGCAATGTCCCCTAGCGTGACCGTTAACCGTATTCGATGTTTGCCCTTTTCAAGATGGAACTGATAAGGCTCATCCTCTTCGATACCCAGCGCGTGAGTTTGCCAAGTTGGGCTATAGTTAAACCTGATGCACTTCATTTCCTTAAAGGGAACTTTGCCGTTAATTGTTAGACTGCGGGTGGCATAGATCCCTCGTAATTGATCCTGCTTCACTTTGAACGCCATTTGATACAGCCCGTCTTCAGGTACATCAATTTCCCACTCGATCCATTCACCAGGCAGCTTCCAGTTCATACCACCAATGGCGTTCATACGAATTTTAGATGCGTGGTATGGCTCAAGCGAAGGACTAGATCGATCCGAGATGGGCGCAAGCGTCGGCGACGACTTACTTACCGCATCTTCCCCTTGTATCTTAAGAAGGGAGGGGCTCGATTTTTTTAGGCCGAGCGAATCGTAGGTCTTCTCCAGCTCTTCATAGGACGGGACATCCCCTTCCTGATACAATTCAATATAATCAATAGCCATGTTTTCTCTTAACGAAGTGAGTGATAACTGCTGGCTGCCCTTCTCAAAATAAAATTGATAGGGCTCCTCGAAGTAACCAGCGCTATCCTTGAAGGAAGCAAGCTGCCATTCAGGCTGTTCCACTTGTCTCGGTTTGAGATCGTTTCCGCGATCATCCTGGCGTATGTTCTCTTCCCGATTTCCCCATACTCTGTCAAACAGGAGAGCGTCAGCTCCCCTGAAAGGAATCTCTCCGTTTATCTCAAGCCTGCGTTCGATGCCCGAGCTCTTACCTTCAACAGGATAATAATGAATGCGGATGTGATACAGACCACTTACCTGAACTGGAACATCCCAGCGAAGGGTTCCTCTTTCTGGCGTAATTACGGCGCTGCCCTCCAAGCCGGCATAGCCTTCCACGATCTCGAACTCCCCGCCATCCGACTGAGCATACGATTCGCCTTCAATACGAACTATTTCATCAGGTCGGGCCGTGTTGGCATGGGAAGTCAGATAATGCTCATAGCTGTGCTCATCCTCGCTGCCCGATACCGCTTCAAAATCCTCAAGCGCATGTAGCGTTCCCGGCCTGCGATCCTGTGATGGATATAGGGTCCATATGGAGAGCGCCAGGGCCAGGACAAGTACCACGATGAGTCCCTTATTCTTACGTGACCGCATGTTCCAATGTATCCCCTTTCCTTACTGCGTGTTTATTTGTATACCTCATCAATTGCGGCCTGGAAAGGTGCCTTGTATTTCTCAATCAGGGTTGATACGGATACGCCCTCTTTGAGCTCTGCATCAAAATCCCAATATGGTAAGGATGGGAAGGTGTTGTGATCAAGAACCAGCATGCCCTCTGCCACCATTCTCGCATTATTGATATCGGCTTCATCGATCAGATAGGTCTCCAGTGTGGATTGTTCGGGGTATTCATAAATGGAATCAATTTCATTAATTTTCTCCCAGATGTACATCAACTGTTCCGGATTCTCCACAGATTTCGGAATGGTCAAAGCTTGATAGCGTGATTCACCCGAATGATAGGCCGAAGCGCTAGGTCCTTTTGGAAACGGCAGGAAGCCGATGTCGTAATCCTGCATATCCGTCATAATTCCTTCAACCTCATACATGGCACCTGCATACATGAGCGTATTACCTTGACGGAAGAATGTGGCGGGCTCTGTCCAGTCACCGCCTTCAGAAGCTCTGCCGACCTTCTCTGTTGCCAATTTGGATAGGAAATTCAATGCCTCTTTCGTCTTAGGATCTTCCAGGTTCTGTTTATCCTCATTTGTCAGAGAAGCTTCATTGGAATACAGGATCGGTTCGAGCAGGCCCGTTTGTGCCAATCCCCAGGTATCGAGCTTGCCATCGTTATTTCGATCTTGATTTGCTTGCTTGGCTACGTCGATAAACGTATCCCAGTTCCATTCATCTGTATCCACATATTCTTGCAAAGGCTTTAAGCCAAGCTCCTGCATTAATGTACGGTTATAGAATATCCCATTGATGAAGGAGGACTTATCCTCGGTAAATCCATACCCCTTGCCTTCATATTGCATGTACTCCTTAGTGGTTTTCTGATTAAATACCTTGTCATTTTTGATATACTCATCCACCGGCCACAGCAGATCCTGCTTGGTTAAAGCCGGTATAGCGTAGTCTTTGCCCAGTCTTACAATATCGCCGAGCGGTTCCCCTGCCATCAGTGAAGCGACCACTTTCTCTTGATACTCCCCGAAATCAATCGAAACATATTCAATTTCGAAGTTATGCTTTTTCTTCAATGCTTCCAAATTCTCAATCCGTTGAATGTTATCTGGGTTGTTATCTGGGATTTGCATATCCCACCAGGCAACGACTTTAATTGTCCTTCCCCCCAAGTCAAAATCCATCTCTGGTGTCGACATTTCGTTCGCTACTTCCTCTTCCGGCACCGCCGGTTCTTCTGTTGGAGATTGTTCTTCTTGAGTCGTTTCTGGTTCTGGTTCAGCGCTTGGAGCAGGGCTGCATGCCGTGATAAATAGCATGACTGCAAATACCATAATTAGTAACTTCAAGACATTTTTTCTTCTCATTGTTTTCCCCCTGTTATCATTTGTTCTCAAGTTTATATCTTGAATGAAAACGCAAACAACCCGGGGAAATACAGATGTTTATCCTGGCAGATTATAGATAGGTGTCCTAAACCCGGAACAGCGGGAGGAATGAATTTCCAATTGGTAAAGAAATGCTTATTCAACAAAAATATGCATATTGTATGCGCTTTCTTTAATTACCATAATAGTTTTAAGCTATATTTCAGTTGATCCATGGATACCTAATTCAAGAGAAAGTGAGGTATTGCTTCGTGCATCAAATATTACTTGTGGATTACAGCCGCTATCTGTACAAAGAGTTGGAACAGCTTCTGCGTCATAGGAACGATAACTACACCATCAGAAATTATGTATTTTCCTCTTCTGCTGCCCTGGAAGCCTTAACGAAGAGTGATTATTCTGTCATTGTCGTAAATACAGAGCGTTGTGACACGGCTGCTTTATGGTTATGCCATAACATACGTAAGTTCAGTCAGATACCGATCCTCCTGATGGGTGGCAGGGATCACTTTAGACTTGTACGTAAAGCATTAACTTATCAGGTAAATGATTATCTCCCTTTTCCCGTCTGCCTCTCTTCCTTTCTTCACAGTTTGCATGGACTGATAGCCAAGCTGGATACAGAGTCATCGTCTCTTCTTCACCCTATGGATATGAGAGGCAAGCGAATGGATTCTTGTCATGTGATACATGTCGTCAAGACCTATGTGAGGGAACATTTATGTGATGACATCACGTTGAAGAAAATCTCCGACATGCTGCATTTCAACTGTGCTTACCTTGGTCAAAAGTTCAAGCTGGAGGAAAAAATGTCTTTCAATGACTACATGCTGCAGCAGCGAATGGAGAAGGCTAAGCTCCTCTTGTCCTCGACCCGTCTGCGAAATTATGAGATTGCCTTAGAGGTAGGCTACAAAGATCTCGATTGGTTTTACAAAAAGTTTAAAGCCTATACCGGATCAAGCCCCAATGCCTACAGAAGACAAACGAGCTACACCGCCTAGATTAAATTCTCCATCCCAATATGGCTCCTGCTTCACCAAAAAAAACCACAGGGCTGTCCCTGTGGTCATTTACAAATTTAGGCTTGCCCTTCACATTTCCCGCTGCCTATGTTTAGCGTATTACCTGAGATTCTCGGTACTCCTGAGGGGTCATGCCTGTGAGTTTCTTGAAGAGCCGCGTAAACGAATGTGCTGCCTCATAGCCCACCTTTATTGCGACCTCCCGGATCATGAGATCCGTATTCTGCAGCAGCTCCTTCGCTCTTCTAATGCGGCAATCGTCGATAAACTCAGATAGGTTCGTCCCCTTCTCTTGCTTAAACAACCTCGATAAATAAGATGGGTTAAAGTGATGCAGCTCAGCCAGTCTTACCAGCGAGAGGTCTTTTTCAAGGTTCTCCTCAATGTAGCTGCACAAAGAACGGATCGCCATATTCGTACCGTCTTGTTCATTCGATCTCTTGAAATATACCAATTCATCAGCTACACGATATAAGTACTTTACAGCATCTTTTCTACTGGTGAATTCCCCTAAATGAAGCAAGCTTCTTTGATCTTCAATATTCTGCTGAAGTCCCCAACGATTGATCGTCGACTGTAGCAGCAATGCTACGTTATAATAGGTTTCTACAGCTCCCTCCATTGTAATATCCGACTGCAGCAATTCTCCGGTAAGCTCCTCAAACATGTCATAGAATGATTGAATCCGTCCTGTTTCTAAATATCCTGACATAAGCTCAATCTTGCTCGAAATTCTTACGGACTCTTTTGCAAATCCTGTAGAGGGGGATTTGTCATCGTCTGTGAGTACCATGGATATGCACTCGCCTGTATTCATCCATTGAAGCAATCTTAAGCGTTCATATTGTCTCGTAATCTCTGCAAAACTACAGCCTCGCCCACTTAATGTGAAGGTGATGGATACGCCAAGTGAAGCCATGCATGCATTCTGCACCAGCTCTAGTGTACCCTCCAGAAATTTTACTAAGGTGCTATCCGCCATCCCGTCTTCTCGTTTCATCTGAACGAGCCAGACAGTATCACCAGAATGGTCTGTAACACTTGCATATACTGCGTTCTCATGCATGAACGAGGATCCAATAATGCGCACTGATTCTTGAACCCGTGTCAGATCAGATGTATTCTCAAGCGATGGGTTTAATCGACCCAAGACCATATGTACTGGGTGGCCAGCCTGTAAATCAATATTTCGTTTGTTCAACTCATACTGTAAATCGTTTGCCGTAGATGTAGCAGCCATACTATCTTGAAGTAATTTTCGTAAAAATTCATCTTGCTGCATCGCTGCCAGTTGGGAGGTTACTTCACGTGTTTGATTCATCAAATCCAGCATCATGTGACTCCGATGAATCTCATCCAACACTTCTTCAACAACAGACATCACCTTGTTATAGCCTTCCGTTTTGAGCAAGTAACGTACGTTCTGTAATTGCAGAGCTCGATAGGCATAGTCAAAATCACTATGTCCTGTCAAGAAAATAACCCGACAATTCGGCCAATAATCTTGAATCTGTTTTGCCAGCTCCAGTCCACTCATACCTGGCATGCGAATGTCCGTCAAAATAATATCGATTCTAGTGCGCTGCATCCAATGCAAAGCCTCTTTTGAGGAGTAGGCTTTACATACGTCTAGCCGGTCTGGCATGGCTCTGGCGAACGTTTCATACAGACTGTCTGTAATAATTTCCTCGTCATCCACAATCAATAGTCGATACATTTGATTTCCCCTTCCTTCGCACGAATTCGAATAGTGACTTTGAAGCCTTGAAGTTCGCCTCTTGCTAGGAATAGGCCGCATCCTTCTCCATATGTCAGTCGTAGACGTCGATGAATATTCATCAATCCGGTCATTTCATCCGTACCATCTTCCTGCTCTAATCGATCTTGAATACTTTGAATAAGCTCTTCTCTCGTTTCACACCCGTTATCTTCGACCGTAATTTCGGCATATTCACCTATAAGGCTAAAGCGGACGACCAGGAGGCCTGTAGTCGTGTTCTTTTCAAGGCTGTGCTCATAGGCGTTTTCAATAATAGGTTGAATAATGAGCCTGGGCACCTGAATATGTTCCATCTGCTGCGGTAATGCTCCGAAATCTACTTTAATGCGCCTTGAGAATCTGAGCTGCTGGATTTCGGTATATATTCTTGAGTGCTCTACTTCTTCCTTCAACCTGACTTGGTCTGTCCCGTTACGGGTAATGAATCTGAAATATTCCCCAAGCATATTCGTAAACTCTTCGATCCGCTGCGTTTCCCCAGTTCTTGCAAGCGAATTGAGGATGAAGAAACTATTGTATAGAAAATGCGGATTAATTTGCGATTGAAGCTGTTTTAACTCCGCACGCTGCATCATCATTGTTTTTTTAAAATCTCGATCAATGAGCAGCTGAAGATTTTCAATCATCTGATTAAACCTGGAGTAGAGGAATCCAAATTCATCTTTTCGATGGTGGACAATAGGGATATCCAGCACACCTGCCTCCATTTTTTTAAATCTTTTGACCAAATGTAGTAAAGGAATGTGAATTAGCTTGTAGCTTGAATAAAGAAACGCTGCAATCGCAACAAATGATGTGATTGCAAACAACCAGGCCCAATGATTGAACTTGCTGAGGGGACTGGTTACAATTTCTTCCGGTATATACGAAGCCACGGACAAACCGAGGGCATCTATATGGGACTGGGTCACTTGATACCTTTGTCCGTCCACCTTCATCCACACTTCGTCACCTGAAGCCTGTACACTCTGCTCTTGATAATTGGATAGAATGACATTGCTGATTTGTTGTTTATCCGTGATGGCATGTCTCGTTTTGTCCTCAACCAGAAATGTAACACTCTCAGGATACAAGTTAAGCCGAGATAATTCATTCTGAAAATGTTCTGTATCTAGCTCCACTTGTATAACAAACAGCGCTGCTTCACTCTTCTTGCCAGATAGACGAACGGCACTTAGGTTTATTGTCTCCTCTTTTATGGTGAAGCGCGTGCCTTTCCCCTGGTTCCCTGAGCTGAAGTATTCATAGGAGTCCTCATCGAAGTCGTCGATTCCTATAGTTGAGGAAATGCTCTTGCCAACGGTAGGAATATGAATATTGACATTCTCAATATAGGCACTGCTGTTCTTGAAGGCCGCTAGTCGTTCTGATAAATAATTCAGTGTATCACGTCGCTCAACTTGATCCATCATATCCCAGAGAATCGCCAGCCGATTGAGTTTTCGATCTTCAGCGATATTAAACTGCTGAAGCTCAATCCATTCTACTTCCCGGTTTAACTCCGCTACATACTGGTTCAATGTTCTTTCTGCAGATAAGGATATTTCCTTGCTGGCATTGTCATAACTCCATTGATATAAGTACACGCCGAGAAGAATTAGAGGAAGTACGAAGACCAGGTAGGTGATGATTAATCGTGCAAATATACTATTAAACCATGATTCGGCAGGTATCTTCAATCCACTCACATCCAATGCAAAAATGGTAGAAATCCTTCTTTATATAGAGTATGGTCATGGGAAAGTATAGAGCTGCTTAAGAGACCTCCGCTTCGAACCACGCATTAACTTCCGAAGTAATCTGATCTCCTCCCAGCTTGCGCCATTCTTCTACGAAGCGATCAAACTCTTCGATTGGCTTGCCAAGAATGATGTTCATATAAGCTTCAAGCTGGAGATCTCGGAGGATGATCTGCCGATCAACCATCGTGTCCGTTACCCCACCCGTGTACTGATCATATAGAAGCTGACCGTTCTTCTCATAGGAATCAGCGATGCTAAAAGCTCCTGTAGGCCCATAAGTTTGTTTCCAGCCCCAGCCACTATCTACACCTTGTGAATCGTAGGCTACCATTCGTTTGTGAATGACAAGAGCTTCATCCTTCAAGCCCGAGTAATCTCCTGTTTTCCTAGCATCGCGAATTTGTTTGTAGGCATCAATGTTTTTGTTACCCGGAAACGGAGTAACCGGTGACAGCTTCCACACCGCTCGGGAGTCATCGTTATAGTAAGTTTCATACTTTGCATGCTCACCCCAGTTTGTATCGAGATGAAGATTCATCAGCTTCACGATCACTTCAGGATGGGAGAACCCTTTTTTAACAGCGAAATATTGACCCGTATTTAAACGAAGCGGGACAAAGAGATTTCTCCCTGATTCCGCTACAATAGGGTAAGCCTGCCATTCCGCATTCGTATCGTTATCCCGGCTGCTCTGCAGTATAAAGGACGCCCACTGCTCGCCATAGAGCATGCCGATTTTTCCGTCGGAAATTAGACGCAGCTCCTTGCTTCCATTTTTGTAACCGAAATCCGGATCCAATTGACCCTCTCGATACATGGTCTGCAATACTTTCAGCGCTTCGCGGACTTCAGGTTGTATGCCGCCGTAAGCAAGCTTCCCTTCAGAATCTTTAATCCATATATTAGGAAAAGCGCCGTATCCAGCCATCAACCCGGAAGCCCCCATTACGGGATCCCATAAATAATTCGTCAGCGCCAATCCATATGTGTCGTGTTCTCCGTTTCCGTCAGGATCTCCATCTGTAAACGCTTTCGATATTCGAATCAAGTCTTCCATGGTTTCAGGTGGCTGCAGATCTAAACGCTCCAGCCAGTCCGTTCGAATCCACAGATATTGTGCAGTTTCGATCGAAGAAGATGTCTCGGGAATTGCCATAAGTTTACCGTCAATCGTGGCTGCGTTGAACGATCCTCTTCCCTCTGCCTCCAAAATATCTTTTGTAAGCGTTGAAGCATACGTATCATACACTTCGGTCAATTCTTCAATCAATCCGGCATTGCTTAGTTGCCTGAGCTGGTATGGATTGACTTTGACCACGTCTGGGAAACGTCCAGCAGCGAGGGATACCCCCAGCTTCTGGTTGTATACATCTCCACTCGCAATCCACTCATAGTGAATCCGAATGCCTAATTCATTCTCGTACAAACGGGTCCAGCGATTATCCAGCACGGTCTCATCTGGAAGCTCACTAATGATCTGTTGCAGTTCTTCTCCGGTTTCCATGACAAACGACACTTCTATCGGAGGGGAGTATTTCCCTAAACTGTATAAGTTCTGAATTTGCTGCCCATTCGACTGTATATTTTGTGGTTCTACATTCTCTTCATATTGACTTGCTGGGATGCACAGAACAATGAACAGAACGAAGGTCTTCCTTGTTATATCCTGCCATCTCATATTCATGACAACATTCCCCCAATTCAGCTGGAAATGAACACTTCTCTTGCTCTATCATCTGGAATCCCTATATTGTACAACAACTTATGCTTGCTGAGTATATAAGAAGCCGCCGTTTGGCGACTTCTTATATACTCAATCTAACGCTTAGGGCATGATTACTCGGTAATTGAAATTTGAAAAGTCGGCAGTACCACCAATTGCACTTGTTGAATACAAAAACAAACCAATTCGACAACCCATAAAATGATCTAGCTTGTAAACCATTTTATGGGAAATGCCTAAGCTCCTCCACTCCGTTCCATCCAAGTAAGCGAAAGAACACTCGTCTTGATTGTCTACAAAGTTTCCATAAGCTTTTAAGGTAACTACCGGATCTGCTACGAGAATACGGGCATACTCAGTAGCAGGCTCTTGGTCAATCAGATTTCCGAAGATGGTGGAGTCTTCACTGCTTCTAGCCTGCATAACCAAGTAAAATTGACCTTCATTTTTCGTAAGGGCAATCATACCGTATGTACCAATCAGGAAGCACAATCCGGCATAATCACCGTCATTCAGACCGCTGCCATCAAGCCTAACCGTAGTTTCGCAAGCAGGTCCCATGGAACGCTGGGTTAGCGTATTTACGGCAAAGGTCAGATTCGGACTGATCTGACCCGTCCGTACTCGATAAACGCCAGGTTTCTCGGTTACGGTCCAGAGATTGTCATTCGGGGTATGATTCCACTGCCAGATATCACGAAGACGAATTCTCCCATCCTCACCGATTTCATAATGAAATGAATCACTACCGACCAAAGGACGATAGCTATAACCGGGTCTCGTGCTCGGGATATCAATCTGTTTAGGTGCTTCACTTCCAAACTCTGGAACATGGTGATTAAAACGAATCGGTACCACGACAGGAATACGGCCAACCGCCCCATGATCTTGAAATAGCATCGCATACCAGTCACCGTCCGGTGTATCTACGATCCCCCCTTGGGCAACACCGGAGTTAAAGTAACCCATATCATCATTGAATACATCTCCACCGGTAAATACTCCTTCCAGGGAATCGGCCATGTAAAAAGCCTGTGTTCTTCGGCCAGAAGCCTTCGTTATGTGAATTAAAAACACATAATACTTCCCATCTATTTTGTAAAAGTGAGCCCCCTCGTATCCCAGGTAACTAGGCTGCTCTTCCTTTACGATGATACGCTCTAGTCCACCAGGCTTAGGTCCGGTCAGATCTGTATCTAATTCAGTTAAATAGATCTCGGTATTCCCGTGCACAAGATAAATCCGTTCATCATCGTCAAAAAATAAGGAGCAATCATGATAGAATCCCTTTACAATTTGCTTATTCCACGGTCCTGTTATAGAGGTTGATGAGTACAAATACGTTTTTCGAGTATCGTTGGCGACAAAGATGACGTAGAACATTTCCTGATGATACCGTAAGGATGCAGCCCACATGCCTTTGCCATAAATATGTTGACCGCTCTCAAGTCGCTGAGCAGGTGTGTTATCCAGTGTGTCGTAAACATGAGTGGCTACTTCCCAATGGATTAGGTCATAAGAGCGAAGGATGACGCAGCCCGGCATCATATGCATGGTTGTACTCACCATGTAATACGTATCTTCCACGCGTATAACATCAGGATCTGGGTAGTCAGCCCATATCATTGGATTTGAATACATTTTATAATTTCACCCCATTTTGTTCTGAAGAATGAATAAGGAAAAGAACAATATTCAATGTGATGTTGACCATTCTAGTGAAGAAGCTGAGTATATAAACGAAAAACCTTCTATGCCATGTCTGTATTGGCAGAGAAGGTTTTTCGGCCGTGAACGTAATTCCATGCCACTCGCTGAGACAACAAAAACTCAAGTCACTTCAGTGACTGCGGTTAACATCAGAGACTGTCAACCCTATAGAATCCGCAACACTGCTACTTTTCTGGATATGGATCAATCATTTGAATGGTGCCATCCGGATTGTACGTCAGCTCAGCAAATTTAATACAGCGTTTGTAGTCGATGCCTTCGGAGAGGGAACTATCATGATAGAACAAGTACCATTTGTCCTTAAATTGAACTATGGAATGATGCGTTGTCCAACCCATAACAGGTGGGAGAATTGTGCCTTGAAACGTAAATGGACCTGTTGGGCTATCCCCTATGGCATACACCAGCTTGTGCGTCGTTCCCGTGGAATAGGACAGATAATATTTGTCATTATACTTGTGCATCCACGGACCTTCAAAGTATCTGCAATCTTCGTTGCCAGCAGTCAAAGGCTTTCCTTCCTGATCCAATATAACGATCTCCATTGCCTCTGAAGCCATAGAGAGCATATCCTCACTCAGCTTCGCGATTCTTGGACCAAGTGCAGGAGCATCCGGTGCTGGACCGTCAGCATCCTCCTCATACTTCCCAGTCTGCCACTTCTCCAATTGCCCGCCCCATAGTCCGCCAAAGAGCATGTAGGACTGTTCATCTTCATCAGTGAAGACGGCAGGATCGATGCTGAAGCTCCCCTGAATGTAATCTTCCTCCGGCTCAAACGGACCTGCCGGAGAGGGTGATGTGGCGACCCCAATGCGAAAAATGCCTTCATGATCCCGCGCTGGGAAAAACAAGTAGTATTTTCCGTTTTTATAAGCGGCATCTGGTGCCCACATCTGGCGTGATGCCCAAGGTACATCCTTTACATGCAGTACTTCCCCATGATCCGTGACAGGTGAGTCTGGATCAGACATGGATAGAACATGGTAGTCCTCCATTTTGTACTGATCCCCATTGTCATTCACAGGTTCGTTATGATCCAGATCGTGCGAAGGATAAATATAGATGCGATCCTCGAATACATGCGCTGATGGATCGGCAGTGAATATATGAGTAACTAAAGGTTGGTGCTGGTTAGATAATTTGGACATTCCGATGACTCCTTCCAAATAATGTACAATCTTGCTCAAATCAACGATCGATGTTTAAGGATTGAAGATATTACATCAGCCCACGTTCTCATTTGAGCGAAGGAATTTGGGCAACACGTTGATAAGCTTCTTTGGGACGAAGTGCTTCATCAAACAGGAAGGGCCAGTTTTTACGTCCCCGAACAGGGAAATGATCCAGCCACGTGTAATTATCAGCAGCTCCCCAGAATGTCACGGCACTGATGTGCTCACGATACTCGTAAAGCAGTCGAAAAATAGAATCGTATCTCTCAGCCTGTAGTTCCAGCATTTCCTTTGTTGGATGAGTCAGGTCCGTACGTCTGTCTTCAAAACGAAATACAGAGACATCCAGTTCGGTGAGCTGAAGCTGCAGTCCAAGCTGAGCATAGCGTTCAATTGCAGCACGCATGTCGTCCAGTGTCGGATCGTACAAATTCCAATGCGCCTGCAAGCCAACTCCATGAATTGGTACGCCTTGATCCAGTAATGAACGGACGAGTCGATAAATACGCTCCCGTTTATGTGGATTAGACTCATTATAGTCATTATAGAATAATAGCGCTTGAGGATCTGCTTCGTGAGCGAATTCGAATGCTTTGGCAATGAAGCTCTCTCCTGCAATATCCAGCCATTTGGATGGCCGCAGATAAGCATCCTCGTTTGCATCATCAGATATGACTTCATTTACGACATCCCAGCCATAAATGATGTCTTTATATCTGCCAACGACAGTCTGTATATGTGAGCGGAGGCGTGCCAACAAGACCTCTCGATCAACTGGGCCGCCTGTCTCATTCTCAAATAACCAATCTGGTGTTTGGTTATGCCAGACGAGTGTATGTCCACGCAGCATCATGTCTTGCTCTCTGGCGAATGCAGCGATGGCGTCTGCGTCCTCGAAGGTGTACACATCCTCCTGAGGATGTACGCTGGAGAATTTCATTTCATTCTCTGCTGTCAAACTGTTGAAATGGTACGTGAGTAATAAGCGTTGACTTTCAATCGTTCTGGGATTCACTGCAGCTCCAATGTGGAACGCATCCTTGTACAATGTTCTTAGAGGTGCCTCTTCTCGTATAGAATTCATTGTATCCCTCCTCTAAATGCAATAATGAATGCTTTATGTTAGCTCATCAATCCGAATAGCCGTGAGTTAGGACTTGTATTCAAACCAGTCAAAGTGTGCAGGCGTGCGGCTTGCTTGGCCATTACCGGTGGCGTATAGTCCAACTACCGCCCCAGTGAAACACATTTTATGCACGAAATCCTCAGGAGATATTGCACGTGCAGAGCCTGATCCCAATGACATCCAGTTTATTCCATCTTCTGAACAGGACAATTGGTATTCCGTCTCTGTAGATTTGATCTGGAGTATTAGCTCTTCTGATTCCGTATCGCTCTCATGTACAATTTCGGACACTCCTCGTACTGTCAATCGGGCAAAGATCACTTTGCGGCCTTCCGATTGTCTTATGCCGAGCTCATAGTGTGCATCCTCATCCCGGCGAATGCACAATCCCGCCTCTTCTCCGTCAGCGACTGGTGCGAATGAGACGGAAGTTCTAAAACTGGCCAGAACATGCTGCTGTCTCCGCCCAACAAAAGTAATTTGACCCACATCGCTGAGGGTGGAATCTTGACCATACATGGTCAGTGAACCTGGCTTTTCTGTAAGAGAGCTCTTGCCTGCTGACGGATTACGTACGAACATCCAGTGTGGCCCAAGCTCTTCATTAAAGTCTTCTCGAGCCTGAACAGCTGTATGGCCCTCTGTTGTAGAAGGCACAGACAACGGCGTGCGCTCAACAATCATATCTAAGCTTACCGTTCCTTCATTATTATCAATATGCGGCCAGCCATCGTTCCAGATGACCGGTGCCAGGAATGTTTCCCGTCCAAGCACACTGTATCCGTCCTCTGTCAAACGAACACCTAGAAATACTGCCCACCAGTCACCCTGATGATCCTCCACGAGGTCAGCATGTCCCAGATATTGAATAGGATGATCCAAATTGCGGTGGGTCAGAATTGGCTCCGGATAGCGTTCAAATGGACCATAAGGGTTGTTGCTTCTGCCAATGATTTCGCGATGCTCCTTGGCCGTTCCACCCGAGGCAGACATCATATAGTACATACCATTGATTTTGTACAAATGCGGCCCTTCCGTCCATGGTCCGCCATCCCCGTACCAGACAACTTGGGGTTCAGTAAGCGCCTCTCCAGTCTCAATGTTGATCTCGTACTGAATCGCATGAGAATTATAATCCGCACCTTGCTGAGCGGTAACATAGACTTTGCCATCCTCGTCAAAAAACAAAGAGGGGTCTATTCCACCATAAGGAATTCGAATGGGATCTGACCACGGGCCAGCAGGATTGGTAGCTGTCACATAAAAATTGCCGATCCCTCTTACATCTGTCGTAATCATATAAAATGTACCTTCATGGTAACGCAGCGCAGGAGCAAAGATTCCGTCCGAGCTCTTCTGATCGGTCAGGTTAAGCTGGCTGACTCGATCCAGTACGTTCCCAATCTGCTCCCAGTGAATCAGATCCCGGCTCCGAAAAATCGGAACACCGGGAAAATATTCAAACGAACTGCAAATGAGGTAAAAAAATTCTTCTGCCTTCACGATACTCGGATCCGGGTAGAATCCGGGTAGAATTGGATTGGCATAACGAATTGTATGTGATTGAAGCTGTGGCATCTATTCCTTCACACTCCCTACATTAAGTCCAACAACAAAGTGTTTTTGCATGAACGGATACACGAACAGAATTGGTACAGAAGCAACAATGGTCACGGCTGCGCGAATAGAGATTGGAGTTACCTGCGTTGTAAGTTCCGCGCCAATACCGTTAGCTACGGAAGGATTACTGTTCGCATTCATACTAGAGGATAAGAGTTTCATTAATTCGTATTGCAGCGTGCTCAGCTCTTGACGTGAAGACGTGTACAGGAATGCATCAAACCACGAATTCCACGCACCTACGGCGACGAACAGTGCAATAGTCGCAAGTACCGGTTTACACAGCGGAAAAATAATTTTCCAGAAAATCTTGAATTCACCTGCACCATCAATCTTGGCTGATTCAATCAAGCTCTCAGGAATGGTGTAAATATAAGTACGAATAACGATCAAATTGAACGCACTGATCATGGATGGCAACACATAAACCCAGAAGGAATTAATTAAGCCCAGGTCCTTAATTAGAAAATATCCAGGAATAAGTCCTGCATTGAAATACATGGTCATTACAAAGATTGTCGTAATCTGCCTGCGGAAAATATACTCCCGCCGACTCAGGGTGTAAGCCAGCATAGAGGTTAAGGAAATATTAAGAACAGTGGAAAGAACCGTACGCGCAACAGAAACAAAAAACGCGTTATAAATGGTACCTGACGCAAATACGGCGTTGTAATTCTGCAAAGTGAATTCGCGAGGCCACAGATAAAGTCCTCCACGGATCGTATCGTTCCCTGCGTTAAATGAAACAACAATCGTATTTAAAAAGGGGTACAGGGTCACCATAACCAGCAAAATCATAAAGATGGTGTTAAACGTATTAAACACAAGCGGTTCAATACCCTTACTGCCTGGACGACGTACAGCTAGTGGTGCTGTATTTCCTGAACCCGATAAAGGTGTCTTTTTCATCATTATAACAGCCTCTCTTCCCCGAGCCGCTTGGCAGTCCAATTCGCTAAGAGCAGGATTGTAATGCTGACTACGGTCTTAAATATTCCTCCAGCAGTGGCGAGTGAATAGTTACCCTGCGCAATTCCGTACTTGAGTACGAAGATATCAATGGTTTCTGACCAGTCAACAACCAAACCATTCCCTAACAAATACTGAACCTCGAAGCCTGCTTCAAGAATATGTCCAGTCTGCATAATCAGCAGGATGACAATCGTAGGCTTAATTCCTGGTAAGGTAATATTCCACATTTTTTGGTAACGATTTGCTCCATCAATATCCGATGCTTCATATAGCGCAGGATCGATGGATGCAATAGCCGCCAAATAAATAATCGTATTCCAGCCGACTTCCTTCCAGATATGTGAACCCGCAACGACCCCCCAGAAATACTTTCCTTCGGTCAGCCAGAGAATAGGCTCATTTATTAAATTCAGCCTCATAAGAATATCGTTCACAATACCGTCAGAAGCGAGCGATGTCGCCACAATACCAGTAACGATAATCCATGATAAGAAATGGGGAAGATAAGAGATGGTTTGAACCGTCCGCTTCCACATCACCTTTTTGATTTCATTAAGCAGGAGCGCCAAAATAATGGCAGTAACAAAGCCTAAAATCAGGTTAATAATACTCATGGCGAGCGTATTTCGAAGCACACGTATAAAATTGTCATCCGTAAACAAGAACTCAAAATGCTTAAATCCTACCCAGGTCTGCTCAGAGAAGCTTCGTGCAGGTTTATAATCCTGGAAGGCCATTGTCCAGCCCCAGATTGGCACATAAGCAAAGGTAATGATGTATGCAAGCAGAGGAACAGACATCCAGATGAGCTGTCTTTGTGCTTTGATGTTCTGCCAAGTTATCTGCCTTATTTTCCGCTTTTTCTTCGGGTTGTGCGGTTTGGATCCCGCTACAATTTCCTCCATAATATCAAGCTCCCTATCCATCTTTATATTCGAACGAAGTACGACAGATCGACATTTCATATATGATTACAGATCATATACAGCAGCAATTTAAATCAGGAAGGAAGAAAAACTTCCTTCCTGATTATTTCATCATTGCTTTATTTCACAGACCAGTTCTCAATTCTCCATTTCAGAACTTCGTTCATACGGTCTTCATAAGCCTGGATATCCAGCTTGGAAATTTCGGAAACGTATTCATTCCAAATGCTCTCGAATTCAGAGCCATCTGCAGCCAGAATTGCTCTTGGTAAATATTTTGTAGACAACTCATTTAGCTTAGTACTTGCAATATTGGCTGGAGATCCATCAACAAGATCCACAGACCAAGCTGGATAATAAACCGGATTTTCTGGCGGTGCACTGAAGAAGTCTACATAACTGTTAAAGCCGTAAGCATCTAATACTTCCTTATCAAACGGTCTCAGACCAGCTTGATATTCTTCTGGCTGATTGCTCGCCGATGTTGCATTACCATCGCTGAAGTAGCCTTCCATTTTGGGTGCGGTTGCATAAAATGCATCCGCTTTGTTAGCCAGCTTCCAAGTCGCATCTGCGGCGTTATCCCGCTGCTCCTGTGTTCTCATGAAACGACCTTCTTCATTGACGTAGTAGTCCTCGTCCTCAATACCCCAGGTGAGTACTTTCTGCCACTCTTCTTCCATCAACTTATCCAGTGTTTTAATGATTTTGACAGGATCTTCAGCACTCACGGTAATACCGAAACCATTGTTAAGGTTAAGGGCTGCACGGTCACGATAATAATCTTTGATGCTGCTATCATAAACAAGCGGGAAGCCTACATAAGTGCGTTCGATTTTGTTTTGCGTGATCAAAGAATCTTCTGCGCTCCCGAAGTTCCAGTGTTGATCGAACATACCCAGAACTGCACCACTAGACAATTTGGCCATGTATTGATCATAGTTTTGAGCAAAAGCTTCTCTATCCAGCAGACCTTTTGCATTGATCTCGTTTAGCTTCGCGTAATAATCTTTAGCATAATCCTTGTCTGCAAAGATCTCAGCAATTCCATCTTTTACGACTACACCGCCATCATTAGGATGACCGATCAGATGCTGTGGTGCGTTCAGCAAGCCCCAGTTCTTCCAGTCGTAGTTCAAAATTTCAAATCCAATGGTTGGCTGTCCGTCAATGGTCGGATACTTCTCTTTGTATTGCTCGATCAAATCAAAATATTCGTCCAGTGTTTTTGGTGTTGGATAACCAAATTCTTTTAATACTTCTTTTTGAATCCAGAAGGCTGGTCCGCTGTAGTAAGTATCAGCTACTTCACCGTTGTACGCACCGTAGTTAGGCAGGTAATAAATATGTCCATCATTAGGATCCTTCATTTGATTCCAGTATTTTTCGTAATGTTTCTTCAGGTTAGGAGCATGCTCCTCGATCAAATCTTCGAGTGGAATGACTGCACCCGCTGCTGTTAGTTTGGTATCTGCAGAGATAAGGTCAGGATAATCTCCACCAGCAATCATTACACCCAATTTTTGGTTTTTGTCACCAGCCAAAAATTCAAACTTAAAGGAAACGCCAAGCTCATCTTTTATCTTTTTATAAATCTTGTTGTCGGCCGTTGGCTGCTGTCCGGCCTCGTTTAGAAATACCGAAATTTCTATCGGTTGGTCAGCCGCCACGTCAGTTCCTTTTTCTCCGCTGCTTCCTGAATCGTCTGCACCGCTAGAGCAAGCGGCTAGCACAACGCTCAGTGACAACAGCAGTGTTGCTCCCTTGCGGAAAAGCCTCTTTTTACTGTCCCCCATAAAGCACCTCCAAGTTTGATTCGGACTTAAATGTAAGCCCTTTCAATAGAACTATTTCATTATAAAATTCTAGCTATTAAGAAACTATATTCGAATTAAAGCTCTTTCCGAGAAAAGCTCAGGTCTTCTGCGCTACATGTATTTTCTTATACTCATTAGGAGACATGTCCACCCTTTTCTCAAATTGCTTTAAAAAATGATGGTAGCTGGAGTATCCAACTTTTTCAGAAACCTCACTATTTTTGTATTGATTCATCTGAAGCAGCTGACAAGCTTCCTGAATCCTCAGATTATGAAGCAATTCGTTGAAACCAATTCCGTTTTTGCGTATCAGTAATTGTCCTAAGTAGGCAGGATGCAGGAAGAATCGTTCCGCCAGTTTTTTGACAGTGATGCTCTCTCGGTAATGTGCATGAATGTAATCACTAATTTCTTGGGCTATACCATGTGCTTCGGAGGCGTTCTCCTTAAGCAGAAGCTCAAAGCAGACTCGCCCGCACGATTGCAGCATGCCGATCAAATCATTCAAGGTTAACAGAACTTCACCCAGATTGGGTATATCAAACAAGAGGTTGGAAGCATCTGAATCCTTCGCTAGTTGGGCTTCCATATAGGCACGAATTTCATGGAGCAGATAGATTACGAATTTACGAGCCTTATCTGGATGAACCCGCATCTGACGAAACGATTGTTCAATATAAAGGACAACAGACTGGTATGCTGCATGATCAATGAGCTCAAAAGTTCCCAATGTTCTCTCCAGTAGTTCTACCTGATTGTAATCTAATTGAAAGGCCTGATCCTTGAATTCATCATAATCTATGATTAAGTAATCAGCCCCTTCATAGAAGGCATGCAGAAGCGCTTTCTCTGCTGTCACTCGGGAATGGCTGATACGATGAAGGGAGGTTTCGGGAGCTCCAATAGCCAGAAATGCGCGAAAGCCCGCCAGATGGCGAGCCATGACCTCCAATCGCTCTCTTACCGTGTTTTCTTTGGATCCCTCGTTTACCTCGTTTACATCCTTAAACACGATAGAAACCAGATCACATTGTAAACGAATCATAAACACGGCTTGCATTCCAGTTAGACACTCTGCAGCTATGGAGCTCCACTTCCCGTAATCTTCTCCCGGAATTTGAATCAAACATACATTCCAGACATCAGCAGACTGAGACAGTTTCTCCATTATACGAGCCGCTTCTGTAGACAGATCTTTGCCCACTAGAGCGTCCTTCAACGCAATAAGTTCCTGTTCTCTTCGTGCGATCTGTCCAATATAAATCTGCTTCTGCTCTTTAATGATTTCTTCTTTCATTTGCCGAATCTCGAGCTCCGCCTGCTCCTCATCCAGTGGTTTAAGCAAATAACGGGATACTTTAAATTTAAGTGCCTTTCGAGCATAATCGAAATCACTATATCCTGTCAGAATGATAAATTTGGTGGAATGGTTTCCTCTTCGCCTCCACTCCTCAATCATCTCGAGGCCATCCATAATTGGCATATGTATATCAACCATGACTAGATCCGGATGCAGCTCTTCCATTCGTTTCAAACCTTCGGCGCCGTTAGAGCACACCCCGCATATCTCAAAACCAAGATTCTCCCATGGTATCCATAACTGCAGGCCCTCAATGGCCAAGGGCTCATCGTCAATCAACAGCACTTTAAATACCACTGTCCATTCCTCCTTCTTCACCTTGACGTTCCAACAGCTGTAATGGAATTTCAAAGGATACCTCCGTACCCTCTTCAATTTTGCTCTTCAGGTTAAATTTCACTTGATTGTCATAGTACAATTCGAGACGACGATACACATTACGCATCCCAATATTGTAGCCTCCGCTCTCTTCTTGGCTTCGAATTTGACACTGCACTTCTTTCAGTCGTTCCTTATCCATGCCCTTGCCATTGTCGGATACAACGATGCGCAGATGCTTGTCCACAATGTCTGCTCGAATCTTAACAGAGCCCGTCCCTTCTATAGCTTGGATACCATGTTTGCAGGCATTTTCCGCTAATTGCTGGATACTCATTTTAGGTATTTTATAAAACCGAGCCTCATCCGTAATTTCAATGTCATATTCAAATTTGTCCCGAAAACGGAATTTCTCAATCCCCAGGTACATAATGGTGAAACTCATTTCTTCCTCTAGCGTGACGACATCGTCCTTCCAATTCAAAAGGCGACGAAGCAGCTTGGACAGATCCTTAATAATGTCCTTGACGTCCACATAATTATTTTTGGTGCTGACCACAAGCAGTGCATTCAGCGTATTAAATAAAAAGTGAGGATTCATCTGGCTTTGCAGCATATTAAGCTCGGCGCGAATACGTTCAGCCTCCTGACTTCGTTGCTGAATTTCAAGCTTATACACGTTGTTAATTAATGACTTGATTTGAGCAGTCATCATATTAAAGTTCGTAATCAAATGACCAATTTCGTCTTGTCCACCATCGATATTGATCAGCTCAAATTTCTCGTTTCCTACCTTTTGCATATGTCTGGACAGTCGCTTTACCCGGTGATTGTAGGAACGCAGCATAATATAAATAAAAATGGAAGTAATCAGTGTAATAATACCGGCCAGCATGCCGAAATAAAGCTGCATGGATAACATGGCTTCTTTGACACGCGTTTCTTGAGGCACACCAATTAATTTCCATCCTTTTATATAACTAGCACTTCCTATCGGGACAATATGTATATCCTGATCTTCCACCTTATTCATATCAAACAATTCATATTGGCTGTCCACCTCGCCATGATACTTGTCATCCGCAGACACAATGATTTGGTTCTTGTCATTAACCAGATACATTTCCAGAGAGCTCTTCTCTCTTGCAATCACGTCATAGAAACGATTTAGGTAAAAGTCGATACGCACCAACTTCTGATAAGATCTGTAGGCATAGTAGTAGTCCATTTTTTCAATAATGCTTAAATAAGAAGAGGTCGCAGCACGATTATTCATGGCCTGGTCCCGGTAGGCAAGTACTTTTAAAGATTCCCCCGTTGCTTTCCACTGCTTATACCAGTTACTAGCATGCATCGTACTGTTCAGCACATAGTAATCCCCACCGGACACAATGGTCGGATTGTCCGTGTAAATGCCAATACGCTGAATTTGGTTATTCGTTGGAATATACGAGGTTACGCGGTGACGAAGCAGATCATCGAACGTGTTGTAGAATTCCGACTGGCCATTGTAGCCCCGATCGATGGATTCAGATAACACCTTGTCCGTGATCAAGGCATGACTGACAGCTATACCGCCATCAATCATGGTATGGATATCCTTTCGGGCCCTCTCCATTGAGATTTGCAAATTCTGCTCCTCCCGCTCCTTGATCAGCTCTGACATACGATCCATAAACAGATAATAGCTTGCAAAGATGGGGAGTAATATTCCTATGACAAATATGAGCATAAATTTATAGTTCAAAGGAATATCGTTCACGATACTACGGACTCTGAATTTTCTGAACATTTCATTATCGCCATCCTTCGCTTCATGCTTAGCTCTGCAAAGACCTACTGTAGTTTTCTATATTGCGAAGGAGCCGTACCTGTCATTCGCTTGAACTGACTAATAAAATAGTCGGCACTCAGATAACCCGAATGCACGGCAACGTCAGTAATGCTCATGTTGCTCTGACGCAGCAATCGCTTTGCTTCTTCGATCCGCTTATCATTCAAATACTCACGAAAAGTCTTACCCGTCTGCTGTTTAAATGCTTG
Source organism: Paenibacillus sp. TCA20 (assembly GCF_000732325.1). Lineage (GTDB taxonomy): Bacteria > Bacillota > Bacilli > Paenibacillales > Paenibacillaceae > Paenibacillus > Paenibacillus urinalis. The sequence goes on along the minus strand of NZ_BBIW01000015.1, from coordinate 27,014 downwards.
CCCTAAATAGTTGGCGTTCATATGAAATTTCTGTGCTAGCTCCTGAAGCTGCAATTTGTTGCGGAATTCCTGATTGACGTACTGCTCCACTTGAAAAATCGTGCTGAATTCCTTTTTTTTTCGCTGTTCCTGAAGGGCTTTCAAAGCATTGAGGCTCAATATGACCCCGTACTGTTGAAACGCAGGATACGAGTTTATCCCAATAATGTCACCTGCCATTTGCTGAACTTGCTGTACAAAGCGGTCTACATCCCCTTCAAGCTCCTTTAGATGCTTAAGAATACTCATCTCAAGGGCAATCAGCTGAACTCGAACATATTCTATATCCGATACAGTCTGCTCTGAGTCAGGATTGGCTAGCATCGCATTTACTTTACCTTCCACCCTGTCCTGTTCGCCCGAAATAATGACGTCCATCACATCTGACAAAGCTTTTTGATTCACTTTAGCCATACTGTCTTTCTGAGGTAATTCCTGGTGATTCACAAAGCCGGAGCCACACTGATAGCGCTTCCATTTTAATGCGAACAAAGCTTTTTCGTAAGCTGAACGCAAAGTGTTTACTCCACTTGAATCATGTCCGCATGCCACTGTCATTAATGCTCGGTCTGAATACATTTCAACCAGATTTCTCCCCGCCGCTTCCAGCTGCTTCAGAGAATGATGCAAACCGTCAGCAAACAATCCGATGTTACCTTCCTCATCTAAAAATGGTTCGGCATAAGGGATCCCAGCGTGACTGTACAGCCATGTTTTGACTTCGTCCTTATTCGTATCCGTTGAAATTAGAAGACAGGCCATGCTCTCATGAGCTTCCATTCGAAGCGTTTTACTCACCTCGTATCGCAACTCAATGCTGTCATCACCTTGTAACAAGCGATTGAACAAACAATTTACATAGAGTGCATTTTCGCGTTGATGCACTTTGGCTGAAATCTGCTCTTCTAGAATTTTACGACGAATTAACTCCAATACGGTTTCAATCTCATCTTCATCAATCGGCTTAAGTAAGTAGTCCTCCACACGTTGCTCCAGCGCTGTTTTCACATACTCAAAACTATCGTAACCGCTTAGAATAACAAATCGAGGAGGTCTGGCAAGCACTTGTTTAGAACGGTCTATCAGTTCAAGTCCGTTCACCGAAGGCATATGAATATCTGTAAATACTAGATCTGGCTGAAGATTCTCGATCATGGCCCAAGCCGCATTTCCATTCTCAGCCTCTCCGCAAATTTGGAAACCGTATTTGTCCCAGTTCACCATAGTTCGTAATCCCTCAAGTACCCATGGCTCATCATCTACCAACAAGACATCCAGCATTCATGTTTCCCCTTTTCTATTCAATACATATGGAATTGAATTTTAAGAATCAATCATCAACAGGATAAAAATATCACACCCAAGAAAAGGTTGCTACATAAAATTATCTAAAGCTTTAATCTCATATGCAACCTACAATCCTTTAGTTCGCGACCAAATCTTTACTATTTAAACGGATTCGGAGGGATAACACCTTCTAAAATAGGGGAATGGTATTCTCTTTACTTGCTTAATAAAAAGGCGACCTTCATAAGTAGGCCGCCTTTAGCTTATTGCTCATGTTTCACTATACTTGTTCATACAAGTGGAAGATCTTTAAATTAGATCGCCGCTTTATCGTATTTATTGAACAGCTGTCACTGTAATGTTATCCACATTTGGTCCTTCAGTTCCGGTTGTTACTATTTTTAACGTATTGGTTCCCGCGTTCATGGGGACTTGAATGCTCTTCTCGCTCCAAGTTGACCAGCTTCCCGTTGCCGGGAAAGGCTCGTTGCTGATCACCTTGGTCCCATTGACAAAAATATCGAGGTTACGTGTCCCGCTTTCCAATGCATATCGGAACTTTATGTTTTTGGTACCTGTTATCGTGTTATTGATGGCATTCCACTGAATCGCAGAATCGGTGTAAGCATTAAAGTTAACATATCCGGATCCAGTGTATCCTGGATAGAGTGATTCAATAGCAGCATTAGTAAGTGTAGTCCCTGTTTCTGCTTCGTATGTGGTTCCAGTAACTGGACTCCCCCCGCCGCCAGTAATATTTGCTACAAACGTCGTTACACTTTGGGCAGGAAGTTGCGCTGTAAAGGCTCCCGACGATACGGTGATCGGTGCTCCGCTTGCCATATTGCGACTGCTATCTGTAACCCATGAGGAGACAGTAGATGCGTTTCCATTTTGCAGAACGAATTTTTGGCTTGCAGCTGAAGTGCCGCGATTAATGGCGACGATGACGACTTTGTTATCACCTTTGTAAGCGGAAACAAAAGTGTTCGTATCTGGATTTTTGGTTGCATCTACTCTGATATAGCCTGGTCGCACAAATTTGGAGAAGTGAGCCATATTATATCCACGTTTACTAATGGTGCCGTTCTCATTCATAGGACCGTACTGTCTCCGAATGTACCACCATACATAAGCCTGGAAATCTCCTTCAACCATGGCGTTGTGCATATGGTAGGATACCTCCAGTGCCTCTGGCCAACGGTCCGATGAATTGTTGTCACTGTTCGGGTAATATACTTCGGTCATCCACAGTTCCTTACCTGCACCTTTTTGCTTAAAGAGCGGGTATGCAAAATCTTTGATCTGAGTTCCATACGTATGTGCTCCTAGAATATCCATATTAGCCAGTGCCCCAGGATCATTCAGGATTGGATCAGACATGTTCTTTAGATACTGAAACGATTCAGGTGCCATAACCTTGGTGCCTTGAATAGATCCCGCATTCTCTTTCATGAAACGGAGGATTTCCTGTGGTGTCCACCAGGTCCATTCATGAGCATAATCCGGCTCGTTTTGCACCGAAATGGCGTACAGGTCTACACCATTGTTTTTCATATAAGTGACAAAGTCGTTCAGATGCTGAGCGTAAGCTGCATATTTGTCGTATCTCAGTCGTTTGGCGTTCGGATCCCCGTTGCGATTAAAGGTTTCGACCATATCACTCGGTGGGTTCCAGGGTGAAGCAAATACAATGGCTCCTTGCTCAATCGCTTTTTGTGCGGTAGGAACCTCTCTGTACCAATTATTTCTATTCTCATCTACGTAGATTCGTAGAATCGAAAACCCAAGCTGATTCGCTCCATTACCAAAGGCAGTTTCACGCTGAGCTGGTGTCAGGTCACCGATCCAGGCGGGATGGTTTATTCCTCCAAATCCTTTAATGAGCTGTTTCTCAGAGGACAAATTAATGTTAGCATCGCTAGCTGCTGTCACCTGTGTTGGAGTTACAATCAGAGGTAGAGCCGTTAAAAATGCCAATAAAATAAGGACTGATTTTTTTATGTTCACTCTCAATATCATCAACCTCCTTAAAATGATCAAACAAATGAAAGCGCAATCAAAAATATACAACCCATTCATCATTTAATAGAATACCTACCTATCACTTCCTTTCGAAAAGCTATATAGATGGATTTATTTGTAAATATTACTCTATTCTTCTTTCAGTTAATACCGGACATATTATAGTAATTTCGTGTTAGGCAGATCCGATCAAGAAAAATAAAGAACCACAAAGAGCCAAGGCCCCTAGTGATTCTTGTAAAGTTATTACTTTTGTTCAAGAAGACCGACGATGAGCTTTACTGCTTCTGCATGATTGCCGTTTGGATTCATGTCGAAGATATTATTGATCCGTTCCTTCTACTGGATCGACAATCACTTTTCCATCCGCATCCAATAAAGGGGTAAGGCCACTGCCTTGCGGATTCCATACATGAAGATAATTCACACCAGTTTGACGATCCACCAAAATATAGAGCAAGCCATGCTGATAATTTTGTACCAGCTTTTCTTCAAAACGTTTATCCCCTTTTTTACTAAACATCATCTACCACTCCTCAATAAATTTTTGTTATTCATGACATAAACCATTAATATCGTTAACGATCCAGTCCATTCTTCTTGTAAGCATACACAAATACGACGATAGAAATGATGAGCCAGCCTAAGAGCACACTAATATCTCTCAAATTCCATTGGTAACCACCATCAGCAAATATACTATTGGTAAAGTTCGTTAAGACACCTGTGTAAGTGTAGTTTAATATGTTTGACAAATCCTCATGGAACAGCTTGACTGCAGGGACAGAAGTTAGTATTACTGTAATCGGCATCGTTACAAGCGCTGTCTGTGCCTGGTTATTCGCAAATATGCCTACAATGTATCCAATAATCAGGCTTATAAAGCTGGCAGCCGTTGTCATCAACAAGAAGCTTCCAAACTGCACCTCTGCGAATGAAGTTCCACTCACCGGAATCATCAGAATGTTAACGATTATGAGAATAAATAAGGGTGGCAGCAAAGTTCCGATGAGGTACTCTACGCCGTTTACTGAAGATGTCATGAGTACTCTTAACGTGTTTTTTTCTTTTTCTTCTGCAAGTGGACTGCTGCTCATGGAGATGCCAGCGATGGCGATATTAAAAACAATCCCAAAGCTTAGCACAAATGCATTCGTTGAGAACGTCAACCCTTCGCTGCTTACGTTCAAATCCGGTAATAAACTTCGGGTGGCAAACACAAAGCATAGGGCAAGTATAGGTGCTAATATAACACCTGTATTATTGATAATGGTCTGAAATTTCATTCCTGTAATGGCTCTTATTTTTCTTAATGAAATGTTCAATGTAGTTCCCTCCCCGTCAATTCCAAGAAGACTTTTTCAAGTGTCGGTTCATTAGAATGTATCGTAACAAGCTGATCATCAGCCATCCATTGATTTATTCTTCGGCCTGTTTCTTCGGAATGCGGTAGTGTCAGCTCCTTCTCATCCTTTAACAAAATGCGATAGCTTTTATTCTGATTGTACTTGAGACATAACGCTTTTGGGGTCCCATACTCTACAATCAGACCATCATTTAGCAATGCAACATGATCACACAAGGTCGATGCTTCTTCCATATTATGAGTCGTTAGAAAAATAGCCGTCCCTTTCTCTTTTAACTCGATTAGTAATTCATGCACAGAAATTGCTGTACTCGGATCTAGCCCGCTTGTAGGTTCATCCAAAAAGAGCACCTTCGGCTGATGCAGAATCGCTCGTGCGAGAACTAAGCGCTGAGTCATGCCCTTCGATAATTTGCCGGCTGGTTTATGCTTGTGCTCCAATAAACCAACTCTCTGTAGGAGAGAATCTACATGTTCTTTCTTGACCCCCAAAATTTTGGCGAATAAATTCAAATTGCTGTACACCGACATTTTTTCATAAATGCCACTATGATCTGTAACCATACCCATCTGTTCATAACTACGTTCATTCATTTGTTCAACTGGCTTACCTAACACGATGGCTCTTCCTGAAGTTTGTGCTAATTGTCCTGTCAATATTTTGATCGTCGTTGTTTTCCCTGAACCAGAAGGTCCAAGAAAGCCAAAAATTTCTCCTGACTGTACTGAAAAATCGAGCCCTTTCAGAGCAGACTCGTCTTTGAATTTTTTGGATAATTGTTCAGCGTAAATCACCGTATTTCTGTCCATTCGCTCTTCTCTCCTCCGCTAATATTGAAAGATGATGATGTTGTCCTTCTGTACTCTAATTTAACGAATGGCAGCAAAAATGTCGTAAAATAACGCCGAACGGTAATGCAAACAGCTCAAATGTAACAAAAAGAGGCCGAAATGTACTCATTCCAGCCTCAAATGTACTTTAAATTTCAATTAATTGTTTCATTTCCTCCAGCCGGCTGCGGGAGAGGGGAAGCTTCACATCCGAATTCCCTTTCAAGATCAAGGTATAACTATTTTTAGAATAACTGATCAATTCAGACACGCGCTGCAAATTGACTAAAAAAGATCGGTGACATCGGAAGAAACCAAATTTAGTTAACTTCTCTTCCAGTTCGTTCATCGTTAAATCCGTCGGGAAGTAATCCTCATCGATGCGAATATTACTTACACTGTTGATGCTCTCGATATAATCAATTTCGTCTGGACTAAAAAAGATCGTCTTATCTGCCAGCTTGCTGCTGACCTTGAATACATTGTTTGGCGTAAATTTAATGCTCTCATTCTGTTCAGATGTAACAGGGATCGGTTCATTGACAAGGTCCGTTTTCTCAAGTCCCATCAATCGGTTATATCGATATATATCACGGCTTAACAGCAATAACTCTTCTATAGAGTTCGATGTAATTAAGGTGGCCGTATGATGTGAACGAAGATATTCCAGTGCCGTTAAATAGAGCTCGATTCCTTCGGCTGTTAGATTATGGAGTGGATTCTGAACTAATATTATATCCGCGCGGAATAGAAACATGCGAAATAAGCTGACCCTCTTCTTCTGGTCTTCTGTCAATTTCTTAATCTTTGTCCGCCAAACATCGGATAGAGAAAAAGCGGCAATATATTCTTCTAATGGATGAGGAAAATAGGCGATCCGTTTAAAAAACGTTAAGTAGCTGTAGACCGTCAGCGTATCGTATAAGCCATCATCCTGGCTGGCTGCTAGAATGGAACTCGTTTCTCTCCGAATCGACCCACTTGTTGGCTGAAGCTTCCCCGAGATTAGATCAAATAGCGCTGCACTTTCTTCATTGGACATTTTGATGCCGATATGTGAGTCACTCTCAATAACGAGCTCCATATTTTTTAACACCGTACGATTTTCAACTTGCTTCATTACTTTTTCTAAAGAGATCAAAGGCATTCAATACACACTTTCTTTTTCGTATTTTAGGATCCATAACACTCTGACTAATACGATTCCGTTACTGATAAAGTTCCCAAAAGAAGAGAAAGAATAGCTTAATACGACTGAAGATTACAATCTAAGCTTCGTGCAACTTATATATACATCACTCAGTTTACCTGCCTGATAATATGGATATTCAAGCTTCTTCTGTACAAGTCGTGCCGTAGCTTCATTTGTAAGCCACTCGATGATATATAAACCCAAATCGATAGAGGCCGTCACCCCACCGCCGGTTATTACCCTATCATCCCTAACGACGCGTGCTTCAATAACTTCCTCGCAGTACGGAGCCAGCAAATCGTAAGCCGAAGAGTTGGTGGTGGCTCGTTTTCCTTCAAGAAAACCTGCAGCTCCCAGCAATAACGCACCTGTGCAGACAGACACCTTATATGGAGCATTCTCGGCAGTCCGGATCCAATCGATAAAAGCCTTGTCATTCCGAAGTTCTCTCGTCACCATTCCTCCAGGGACAAAGACAAGATCAAACTTGCTTAGATCCGGACCTACTTCATTCACCTTCATCGTTAGTCCCCGATCATCTGTTACTTCTTCCCTGTCCGAACAAAAGGTCCATGATACGTTCTCTTTCGCCTTTAATATGCCTAACCAGGTGATAGCCTCGTAAAATCCAGTAAAGTCCATGCTTGTCATGCCGTTGAAAAGTACAAATCCAATCTTCATTTGTGCACCCGTCCTTTTCTTATTTGTTAAACAAAAAAAGTATCTGATGTAAGATCAAATACTGTAGAAGACAGAACCATAAGCTTTGATCTATATCAAATACTCCGCCCAGGCGTACGGCATGACAATATGCGCTTCCTCGTGGAACTCCACGTTACGCCAGTTACGCATATCCGATATCATGATTATATCAATACTTGAATTAAACTCAAACACATGATATGAAAATAGACATATACCACATAATGCAACCCCCAGCAGTCTAATACTGCGCAAATCGGAGGTCATGTCATGATACCTTTTTATGAAATTCGTGCTGGTGATTTGATTATTAAACATAATGCGAGACAGCTCACGTTTCCTGCTCATCTGCATGGACATATCGAAATCCTGTATGTTTTCTCCGGTAAACAGCGAATACAAATAAATGAAAGCGCATACGAAGTGCAAGAAGGCGAGGCAGCGTTAATATTACCGGACATTGTACACAGGTACTATAGAGTTGGACAGGATCCCGCAGACGCCATGCTGATTATATTTAATCCTCGTATCCTTGGAGGTATCTTTCCTGATCTGATTCAATTTCAACCGGCTACACCTTTAATATCGAGAGCCAATATTCATCAAGATGCAGCTTATGCTCTCAATCAAATTGTCAAAAGCGAGGATTTTGCTGCAAAATTGGGGTTTACTTATATCATCATGTCACATCTTCTTCGCCAAATCGAACTCACTGAGAGGCCGCGAATACCTGTCCAGGACATGTCTAAAAAAATTATGGAATACTTAGCTAATCACTTTACCGAGCCGATTACACTAGATTCCCTTGCTGCTGAATTCTCTGTCAGCAAATACTATATCTCTCGCATCTTTTCGGAACGGATAAAAATGAACTTCCGAAATTATCTTGCCCTTCTCCGTGTCGAATACGCTTCAACGTTGATTCGTACCACAGACGCATCCTTTACGACCATTAGCAGCAATGCTGGATTTGATAGTCAACGAACCTTCAATCGAGTATTTCAGAGCATATACGGCATGACGCCGAGAGAGTTTAGAAATAACGTTACAAAATACCTGAAATGAATCAGCATGAATAAAAGCAAAGGAGTGCCTATTAAGATAGGCACTCCCTTACTTCGATTAATGTAATCAGTGTTCAACAGTGACGGTTACATTCGCAGTGGTTCGATTACCGGCATCATCAGCAGCCTCATACGTTATTGTATACACTCGCCCTGAACCAGCGCCTGAACGCTCTGCCCTTAATTCAAATTCAAAATCTGAAGTACCATATTCTGCTCCCTGAATATCATTATTCGTGTTTCCGTCGCCTTTTCCATTGTCAGGTTCATTGCTGGTAATGGATACGAGAGTGATGGAAGCTATTCCAGATTCCTCATCGGTTGCGTTAGCAGTGACTCGAATCGTCTCCATTCGATGCCCTCTTGCCTTGAGGACAGGCTTATCCACTTCAAGCTGTAGAACAGGGGGCAATTCATCCTCGCCGAAGACAAATTCGATCTCATAGATTTTGACGCCTCCGTCCTGAGAAGTTACATGGATAACCGCACTTCCAGGAACGTTCTCTGCTTGCTCGATCGAAATGACAGACTTCTCTGATTGAGCTGTAGCAGTAACGATTGGGATCTCACTTTGGGCTTCCAGCTCAACTTGGTAATCAGTCACCTGAGGATCAAAATCAGGTACAGCCACACCATCCACATTCAATGCTTCCAGCTCCCGATTACTATTAGCCAAGTCAATTGAATCAACCGGGTTCCAGCCATCACTTCCACTCAAAATGTTAGCCGGCGTATACCATGCCGCCTCTTCAAGTGTTAACTGCTTAGTCCAGCGATATCTGCTCTTCGGATTGGCTCCAGGTCCATAACTCGCATACTCGCCATAACGTGCAGTGGCTTCATTATTCACATTGCCCCAGTTATTCCAGCCTTCTGGAGATATATGCTCACCAAGGTAGCTGTTCACGTAAATAACATTGGCATCAGCACGCCATGGTCTTCCCAGTGTTACTCCTGTTACGCCTGGATCTGCTGTAATCCGGCTATTAATGAATACATAACCTGGCTTTCCTGCACCAGTCGAAGCCGCCGTGACATAACCATTACGGAGACTATGGATGTCACTATTTTCAAATACAGCAGAAGCATTTCCAAATATGAAATCTACAGTTCCCTCGATATAGCTGTCCTTATAATAATGACGTCCATTATTAGCGTATAACGTATCCTGATGTCCTCGCAAGCTGACATCCCGGAATACGAGTCGATCTGCATTGGCATATAACGCGACTGCCTGGCCCGCATCAATGCCTGCATCATTTTGTATAGTTAACCGCTCCGCTGTGAAATCATTCGCCAGAACCCTGAAGCTATAACTGTTGGAAGTTCCCAGCGGGTTCCCATTCCCATCTAAGGTGCTGGCAGAGTCTCCATAGATCAGTATCGTGCCTTCTCTGCTTTCTCCGATTACACGTATATTGATTTTATCGGATGGTACACTGATTTTCTCCCGATACGTGCCGTCTTTAATTTTAATTACCGTCTGAGCCGGACTGTTGCTTGGGACCGCATTAATGGCATCTTGCACATTAGAATATTGTCCGGCGTCGTCTTTAGCAACTACAATCACCTGTGCAGGTACCTCTTTTAAGGGAATAGAGGAAGCTCCCTCCCCCGCAGCGTTTGTAGCCGTAACAATATAGTAGTAAGGAACCCCATTCGTGAGTCCGCTGTCCGTGTAGCTTGTCTCGGTTAGATCGCTTACAATCAGCTCATATGGACCATTCTCTGAACTGCTCCGTTTGACAGAATAATATGTTGCCTCTGAGACGGAATCCCAATTCAGTACCACACTCTCGGCTGCCGGTTCAGTTGTCAATCCAGAAGGTGCTGCAGGTGTGCCGTCGATAGCAGATGGACGGATGCCTACGGCTGCTGAATCGAGACTACGCGAGTGGTCGCTCACTGCAGTGACTCTGTAATAATACGGAAATCCGATCATGAGTCCGGAATCAAGATACGTAGATTCGGATACGGTTCCAATTAATTGATAGGGACCTTCCGAAGTATCGGAACGACGCACTTCATAAAGTGACGCGCCATCTAACCTCTCCCAATGGAGCTCTGCTCCATTAGGCAGCGGTGCTGCTGTAACCGTTGGGGTCGATAGATGATCTGTAGGTGTTACTGTTACCGCTTTGGAGTTGTCACCTTCTCCACCAATGCTTACCGCAGAAATGACGTAATAATACGTCGTTCCATTATCCAATCCACCGTCTCTGTAGGAGGTTGTGGTTATCTTCGATGCAACCGTCTCAAATGGACCTTCCGGATTCGTGCTTCGCTTAATCGTATAGCTGATGGCATTCTCAACACCCTGCCAATTTAAATCAGCTTGCGCGCTTCGAGCGGAGATCATAATTCCCGCGGGTGGATCGGGTCTGATGGCTGCCGAGGAAGGAGTTACTGTCACTTCATTCGAAGAGCCACTCTTTCCCGTTGATCCCACTGCAGTCACGACGTAATAATAAGTTGTATCATTCACCAAGTCCTCATCAATATAGGAAACATCAGTAATTCCACTCGCAACAGTTTCATAAGGACCGCCTTCTGTCATGCTCCTCTTGACAGTATAAGTAGAAGCGCCTTCAGCAGCCGTCCATTGGAGCTGGGCTTTTTCGTTGCCGGGTACTGCAGTGAGTCCCTTCGGACTCTCTACCGGCTCTACATATACTTTAAGATTGTCATAGTAGATCGTTCCTTTACCCGTTCCTGGCGTTTTGGTAGAGATCCGGCCTATTCCTGAAGCTGTCAGATCTGCTTCAAGTGGCGCATCATCTGCCACTAGCTGATTATCTAGATAAATATCTGCAGTCTTCGCTGCTACGTTCGTCACTAATCTCAGGTTGTACCATTGATTATTAACTAAAGGATCGGCGAGTTTGTAATCTGCTCCATTTCTTTTGTAAACCAATGTGTAATCTGGCTCTGCAACAGGCGCTGTTGGTTTGCGTAATTGGATGGACAAGGCCGTTTTGCTTCCTGTCTCGTCCTGAAGATTGAGAACGGTTGCGGTACCTGGCCAGCCTGGAGAGGTCATATCGACTTCCAGAATAAACTTACCCTTCTGCGGTGCAAATTTGCGTAAAAACTCGGTACTTCCGACCGCATTATCGTATAGTAAGAGGGCTTTGTCTGATCCATTACCAGTGGTATCGGAAGGGATGTCCTTAACCACTACTATATGATCCGTGTCCTGCGGATTCGGCATAAATGTGTATCCAGTTGGAGTTGTATCGACAGCCGTGTCCTCAAAATCCTCATTAACATAATAGACCGTTCCCTGTTCTCCCTCTGGTGTTGCGCTTTCTTCACTAGAATTAAAGCTTGTGCCACTGCTATTCTCTACCGTCGTGTAATCTCTGCTGACTGCCGGCAGTCGTTCATCTTGCACAGCAGGTGCTGTTTCCGCAAATGTCATGCCCGTTAATGAAGTCATCATGAGCATAGATGCAGCGAGTAATACTGACACTATTTTTTTCATAAACTTCCTCCTTTAAGTTATAATTTCGTCTTCTGCCTAGTTCATTTCTTTACTCGTCCAATACAATCACCCCTTTCAAGTGAAAATGGATTCTTTTATGAATGCGCTGTCATATTATGAGATTAGCTCGGGTGCCCGAGCAGTAAGAAAAACTTCGCACTGCTCGGGCACCCGACGATTGAGCCTGATATTCACTTTTCTTAGCTGTTTACCGCTTTATAAGCTGCTTCATATTCTGAGATGATCTGATCTCCTCCACTCTTTCTCCATCTTTGAACCTGCTGCTTAAATTCATCCAAATTGATATCTCCAAGAATATATTTATAGGTCGCGTCCGTAATGATTTTTTGCAGCTCAGACCCTTGTGAGGAATACGTATCAGACTCCAGCGAGTATAGAGGGTTGAGTACAGCAAAGGTGGCGTTATCTTGAATGAGCCTTCCTGCTTCCGTTTTCAGCGGATCATTATCGTGGACTTCATAGCCGGGCTCCTTCGGTCTGGAGGAGGCAAACGGCTGAACCTCCTGTTCCCACAATTTTTGATTAATAATGGTTACCGATTTATCTTCATTCATTGAATAATGTATACCTTCAATACCATAAGTCATTAGCGTGTACACTTCTTCAGACATTACATCGTTTACAAATTGAAGAATTCGCTTCAGCTCCTGTTCATCCTTTACTTCCGATTTAGGAAAAGCTAGGAGTCCTCCTACCCCATTACTCGTAGACCAGATGGCGCGATCACTTTTATTCCCTGTAGATGTGATATCGTTAACCATGACAAGCTCCATATTATCCTGAACTCCTTTGGCAGAGTTAAGCAGGTTTTTACTGTCGAATAGGGCTCCCACATATATGCCTGCCTTACCTTGTGAGAAACCTTGCTGCTGATCCGATTTGGCTGTAACCGCAAAGCTTTGATTAATGTAACCGCCTTCATAAAGCTGCTTCATAAAATCCATCGTTTTCACATAACCTTCTGTTTCGAACTCGGGAGTCACCTTGCCATCATCGCTGACAGCCCAGCTGCTAGGTGTTCCAAAATAAGATCCGAGCGTCTTAAATGCCCCGAATACGAGATCACTTCGATCGATAAAACCGGTCGTATCCTTCACACCATTGCCATCGGGGTCTTGTTCGGTAAATGCTTTTGCCACTTCCATCAGCTCATCTGTCGTCTGTGGTACAGACAGCCCTAATGTATCGAGCCAATCCTTGCGTATGATCACACCGTTTCTCGCTACATCCTTTTGCATCGGAATACCGTATAGCTTACCTTCAATAGACGCTGAATTTCTCATGTCCTGTGAGATCGCCGCCAAATTCGGGAATTCATCCAAATAGGAACTCACTTCCCAAAAAACGCCTGCCTTCAAAGCATTGCGAACGGATGAATTCTCCAGCATCGTAAGTGATACAATGTCGGCCAATGAGTCAGAAGCAAGCGAGGTATTGATTCGCTCTTCTTTCGAGGAATCGGGCACCCAAGCAAAATCAATGTTTGTTTGTGTTACTTCCTCAATTTTGCTTAGCACGGTATCGGTCGGTGGCGACGGTGCATGCAAAATATTCATCCAGCTGATATTGGCCATACCGTTTTCATTACTAGGCGGCTCTTCAGCGGAATTTGCTTCACCGCAAGCGGTTAACAACAGTGAGCCGCATAGGGTCAGTGCCGCGAGCTTCATCAACTTCATATTCATTCAGACTCCCCTTTTCTTAATGGATAATTAATTGGATTTTATCATACGAGGAGCTGAGAAATTGGACATAGAGCATTCAAATTTGGCCAAAAATTGCTCTATATAAAGAATTCAGTCATATGACATCACGGCTCTCTTAACACCTATAACAACAAAAAAAGTGAAAGTTCGAAAGAGTTTGATCTTTCCGAAGCTTTCACTTTTGTAGTCCTATAATGCTAAAAATCTTCTAAGTGCACTAATCAGCAAATCATGATCCTCTTGATCAGGCAGGCCGGAGACGGTGATTGTACCAACTTGTCCTAATTCATTAATGATGAGGGGAAAACCACCGCCTGCAGCCACATAATCAGCAAATGCAAGTCCATAGTCATTCTCAAGATTCTTGTCTTCTTCACGCAATTGCAGAGCCACGTGCCAGGAGCTCATGCCAAAATGCTGAACGACGTTATTTTTGCGACGAATCCAATGCTCGTTATCAGCCGATGTCCCCTCCATCGCATGACTGAACAGCCGCTGGCCGGAGCGATATATTTCTACAGTGATGTTCTTATTCGTTCTCTTGGCTTCTTCAATGATCGCCAGACCCAAATTCAATGCAGTTTCGTTCGTAAATGAAGGAAAACGCAGCTCCTCTTCCTCAAGCTCCATCTGTTTAATTCGTTCACTAATTTCCAGCATCCTCTTCACTCCTCATGATTAGTTAAGTATGTATTGTAATATCTAAGAAAATCGTATCACGAAGAGCTGCTTTTGTCGCAGAGAAAATTTTTATTGCAGGATCATACTATTAGAATGAAATTTCTATCATCATTTATAAAACAGATTAGTTTACATAATATTTATTACGAAAATAATGGTTGTTCCTTATTAGTTACGTATTAAATGTTGTTTTTGATTAGCTGTGGAAGATAAATACCATTTTGTAACCTTCTATTACTGCTTCAGCAATCTGGTCAACAGCTACACCCGTCACTCAGTTCAACGTAAAACAGTGTGACCTTCATATGATCACACTGTCTAAAAATTACATATCACTTTTCCAAACCTGTTCTTACTATTTATATTGATCCTCTATTTGCTCTTTAATCCTAACGTCTGTGCAAGACCCACAACATCAAGCCCATCTACACTAAAGGCGCTTCGCACAAGCTGAGGAAATACGAATTCATCATATTTTCCTAAGTATGGCGCTTCCTCCGCCTCCAGCAACAGGCTGGGGTCCTCAAGATTTAATAGCTCTTCGCTGATCGCATGATCCATGGTGATCGGATCTGTCTTACCGGAAACAACCATATAGTACGGCTCCATAGGCACGATAGATCGTAAATTCAATCGCTGGGATAAATTATGCTTAAGCAGCCGCTCCAAGGTACGAAACTGCTTGCTCCCCGCCCACGGCAGAATGAAGAGCGAATCTCCTCCTGCAGGTATAATCATGCTGTTTAGCAGCCCGCTCTCCCGAGCCAGTCTTCGAGCTCGCTCAAGCCGATTAACTGCGCCTGCAGCTAGATATGAGTATATGGTGCTGCCTGCCAAGACCTCTCGCATCTTCTGCATGACTTTGGTGTGGATATCTCCTCCTGCACCGAGCCATAGTGTATCGACCTTGCCCTTAGCTGATTTGACATACAGTGCTTTGTGCTTGACATCAACCTCTTCGACCTTCCAGAGCTTACCTGCTAGAGAGAAACAATAGCCAGGAGGCGGTACTGTTGTAATTGATCCGATTTCTTCCGACCCATTATATACAACATGCTCCTCATCATCCTTGAAGACTGCGTAGAACCGGTAATTGTTCACAATCTTCTCCCCGCCCAGTCCGATGATCAGGCTGCCCTCCTCTGTACGCTGAATATGATCCGTCTGCAATAGATACGTCAGGAATTGCTTATACTCATGCGTAGTAAATTCTCTAAAGGAAGGCAGTGTGAGTACATGTCTTGCGAGCTCAGCCGGGGTTGCTTCCCCCATGCTTTTTAACGTACTCATCGTCTGATGATACAACACACCGACAGGCTTCTTCCGTACGTCCACCGGCTCTACCCACTTGTCCCGCAGATACAACTCGATCACAGCTATAGCACGCAGCAGTGTCCACGGCATCCGAGCAGGAAGCTGTGCTTCTTCATCTTCTTCCTCAGGAATGAGGAACATCATCTCTGACGCCTGATCCTCTCTACGGCCTGAGCGGCCCAGACGCTGAACGAAGCTGGAGCTGCTGTAGGGTGCGCCGAGCTGGATCACTCGCTCTAACTCACCAAGATCAATGCCAAGTTCTAGTGTAACGGTCGCGGCAGCCACCGCGGGTCCTTGCCCTGTCTTCAGTGCAGCTTCGGTCTCTTCTCGCAGCATGGCGGAAATACTGCCATGATGGACGTGGAAAACATCACGCTGCTCCCTTTTTGCCGCGATCCGTCGTAGCTCAAGTGTAGTAAGTTCCGCATCTGATCTGCTGTTAGTGAACACGAGCGCCTTCTTCAGATGAGTTACGTCATATATGAATTGATGATAGGCCTGCTTGGCCAGCTCTAACTGCTCTGCCTGCTTCTCATCCCGGGCATCCGGCAGGGAGAAATGCTCAACAGACAGCCTCAGCTTCCTCCCTCCTTGTGGGGAAATCACTTCAGTGGATATGGCTGTTCCTGCACCAAGCCATCCTGCAGCCGATTCATAATCGCTTAAGGTTGCCGACAAGCCGATCCGACGTGGCGAACAGGAAGCCATCCGCTCTATCCTTGTCATCTGACTCAGAACCTGTATACCGCGATCGGCTCCCATAAAGGCATGAACCTCATCGATGATAATGTATCTTAAATCATGAAACAGGGCTGGAATTGCATTGGGCCGATTCATAAGCAATCCTTCTAATGATTCCGGCGTAATTTGGAGGACTCCCGAAGGCTTCTGCATCAGCTTGGTCTTCTCTGCTTGCGAAACATCCCCATGCCAATGCCATACTGGTACATTACCTTCCTTCAGCAGATCGCTTACGCGCTCGAACTGATCGTTGATCAGCGCCTTTAACGGTCCGATGTAGAGTATCCCTACGGATTCTGGAGGATGATTATACAGCTCTGTTAGTGCGGGAAAAAAAGCGGCTTCAGTCTTCCCCGAAGCAGTACCCGAAGCAATCAGCAAATGATTCGGTGTGTCAAAGATGACACGGCACGCTTCCACTTGTGCTTCACGAAGCGTCTCCCACCGCTTCTTGTATATAAATTCTTGAATGAAGGGAGCCAGACGCGTAAAAGGATTGGGTGTCCGGTTCATGCTCATAGGTCAAACTCCGCGAGAAAGTCATCCAGATCATCTGAAGCGCGTTCTTCCTTAGATGACACGGATACGGACCCAGACCCGTTACGATGTTCACTCTCCTGTTCACGGTCAGACAGCAGCTCTTCAAAGGTCGTTTCTGGATGCTGATGCATCGTATGAAGCAGGTCCATGAAATCACGGATCACTTCACGTGTCGTCAGAAGCTGTTCTGCTCCCAGTCTGCCCACTGCGGCCTGCATGAAGGCTATCAGCTGCTCATTGGACAGCTGAGCTTCATATTGGAAATGCATCGCGTGAATCTCACGCAATTTTTGCAGCAGAATGAGTATCTCCTCATTCGACAGCATTTCAAGCTTAAGAATGGGAGAAGTGTACGTCTTTAACAGGCCTCCGCCATAACGACCGTCGATTAGACGAGATCGCAGTGCTTCATAGCTGAACAGCCCTCTTCGCTCATCCTCAACAAACTGTGGCGTGCCTCCCATGTATATACCTAAATGCTCTGCTTTGCCCTGCATCGTATCGTTAAACATCGTCAGCAGCTTCTCGTAGTTGCTGTGCCGGGATATACTGTTCGTAATTTTGTACAAGTTTACACCTTCATCTATGAATAACAGCAGACCCTTGTAACCAATCCTGGCAATAAACTCGCTCCACAGCTTCGTATAATCATACCAATTGTCATCATCTATAATGACAGAGACGCCGAGCTCCTTGCGAGCTTCCGTCTTGGTCGTATACTCCCCGCGGAGCCAGCGAAGGGATGCACCCTTGAGATCATCATCCCCCAGCTTGTAACCGTTCCAATAAGCTGCGAGCACCTTGGCAAAATCAAATCCATGTACCAGGTTCTGCATTTCATTTGCAACAGCATAGATCTGGACCTCAACCTTCTGGGTGATCGCGGGATCATCCGGCTTAAGTCCGGACTCTAGCATCAGATCCTGCTGAATCGCAGCGATCCATTTCTGCAATATGGCCTCTAGTGCGCCGCCATCAGGACGGGTCTTGGTGGATAGATGGGTCATTAGTTCCCGGTAAGTGGCCAGTCCCTGTCCTTTTGTACCGACCAGACGACGCTCCGGGGACAGATCCGCGTCTGCGACGACAAAATCTCGGTCCATCGCATAATTACGGATCATTTGGAGCAAGAAGCTCTTGCCGCTTCCGTATCTACCTGTAATTAAACGGAAGGCAGCGCCGCCTTCGGCGATATTGTCCATATCTCTTAAGATCGATTCGACCTCAGGTTTGCGTCCAACAGCAATATGTTCAAGTCCGACTCTGGGGACTACGCCTGCAGTTAACGAGTTTACAAGCGCCGTCGTCAGACGTTTTGGAATTTTCAATGATTTCATTATTTATTACCCCGTTTCATTCTCCGGAACATAGCTTGTCCAGCATACTCATATAATCTTCGACAATCATGTCCTCATCAATGATCAAGTCTCCGATATGCTCCATTGCGGCTTCATTAATCTCCTCAATCAACACAGCGGGCATGGAGCCTGCTCTGCTGGCAGCAGCCTGCAGCGCTTGTGCACCATGGCTGTTCTTAAGTGCGAGCAAAATTTCGAGATGTGTATGCTGTAAGCTAGCGGCAAAATCTCTCCATTCCTCATCAAGCTCTTCCACGTTCCATACCACAGCAGGCTGCTCTTCCACTTGATTCTCCGCAACAACAGCTGATACGAGATTCACTTCTTCAATTTCGTCTACAGATAGAGGAGCAGGTGCATCAAAGTCCATAACGGCCTGAATAATCTGCTGTCCTCCAGTCTCGCGCTTCAAGGAAGCTGCTTGGGAGCCGCTATGTTCCATTAATCTGTTATGTCCTCTATGTTTAATCTGTGCCTTACTGGATGTATTCACTGCCTGCTCTTCATCATCTACGCCAAGCATCAGCATATCTCTTACTTCATTGGATTCACGTGCTAAGCGCTCAAGCTTGTGGTGATTGATGTGGATCTGTGGCTTAACTGCCCGAGCTGTTTCGGCTTGGAGTGCGTTCATTTCTTTTGCCAAGTAGCGTGAAATAAGCTCCTCCACATCTTGTTCCAGCTCAATCCCTCTTAGTCGGCCTTTAAATCCTTTCAATTCTCGCAGCTTATTCTCAGTGAACCGTACTAGCTGAGTGAGATAAGCTCTTAGCGGCTTATGCTCGCTGATGGGAACATAGTCAACGGTTATCGTTCGTCCGTAGATGTCACTATCATATAGTGCACTCTTGAACAGCGTCCGTTTCACACGCCAAGACTGGGGTTCAAAGCGCTGGATCAGCCGGGCTCCATGGGATCTGTATAAATATTGATCAACAAGGGCAATGACCTTCGGAGTAAATCTCGTCATCTCATATCGACCACTCTCGATATAAAACCGGCTTCGTTCAGGATCATAATCCAGCATGACAAAAAGGTTGTCCCAAGACAGCTCTACCGGTTCAGCGGTGAATCTCCGTTTCCATTCCAGCTCCTTCAATTCATTCGACATGTTGCGAGGCAGCTTCTTATGCATAGGAGGCGGGACATAACCCAGCTGATGCAGCGTCGCAAAATCATAGAGCCATTCTCTCATGTAGTTGTCCAGCTTCGGATGATGTTTACGGTAAGCCTGCCATACCTTATTAAGCCGCTCCCAGCCATCGGTAGGGTCAACCCAGCCTATCCCGTTAATAAGCTCGTATATATACACAAACAGATAGGACAAATCCGTCACTGGATAATGACCCATCCGCACTTCAGATCTCCAGTAAAAATACCACTGGTATTGCTCAGGTCTCATCTGGTCATAAGTCGGCCAGTAGCTGTGAAAAGGAACAAACGAGGCCTGCTCAGCAGTATGCCCGGACAACTCTTTGGCTGTATGTACAAACTGCTGCTCACGGGATATATACCGAAAATCCTGTTCCCAGTTCACCTGGGGTACAGCTTCCTTAGGGGCATAAATCTGACGAACAGATTCCCTATAAGGAACCTCTTGAATAGGTAGTTTATCTGACTGATTCTGACGGTCATCCTGCATTTTACTGAGCTCTGCATAACCTTCCTTAGGTGGTTTCTCAGTCTTCGCTTCCTCCCAGATCAGCACATCTGGAATGTCCAGATCATCTATCGGCAAATTAAGGGTTCGATTATATGTGGAATCACTAGAACTAGAATTGTTATGCTTAATATCCGTGGAATTGGCTTCAATTGGAGCAATGGGAACATCCCGTTCATTTCCTGACAGATCAAATTCGGCAAACCGGATCCGATCGTTGTTACTCATAGGACATACCTCCCTCCATCACAACTTAGATTATAACACTTCAAGGAAATGAGCATCTATCCCTGCACAAAAAAGAAGAAGGATTCAATGTGCGAATCCTCCTCCTCAGCGCGGGCATATTATTTCAGTTCTGTGCTCTGCGGTGTATCTCTCGTATATTCCACAAACTGGATTCTCTTCATCACTCTGCGGATCCCTTTCGGAAGAAAATAGGCGACAGGAAAGGCCAGCAAAAAGGCAATACCCCAAGAACGCATCCATATCATTAAGAAGGAATCATGGAACCCGTAATTAATGGACATCATGACAAATGACATCAGACATGACATTCCGAACGCCATAAAAAAGGTAAAAATAATCGTTTCGTACTTTTTGTTCAGCTTCATTATGCTACTCTCCGTTATTCTTTGATCTATATGCTCATGTTGCTGCTGAGCCGCATAACGATGTATTTTATCAGTAAGACTGTAGTTCGTCAATGATCTGTCCAGACCTTCTGTTCCTCATATTCTTTCTTTGACCGCTTGAATGAATGCTGCCGGATTCTCTTTGACAGTATAAGGATAAACGCCTTGCTGTGTGTGCAGATAGAGCAGTCCATCCATCTCCCCAACCTTTTTGTAGGAAAGATCAAATACTTTTTCCAGTGGAAACTCCCGATATTTTGTAACAATTTTATCAGGATACAGAACTAATTCACGCTCATCAGCTATCGTCTCCATATGAATACCTTCGATTTTACGTAACATTTTATAGTAGGCCTGTGTGGCGAGCCTCTCCATGCTCTTCACTCCTTAATTGAATGATAGTGCTGCTTAAATCACCCGATCTTCACGAGTCTTTTTTACGATGACTTCGGTTACTATTCATGATAATCTGTTATCACAGTGAAGTAAAATCTCCATAAGGAGTGATCATATGAATCCTTTTTCACCCGACTTGTTAAGAGACAAAGTCATTATCGTTACGGGAGGTGCTACCGGCCTCGGCCAGGCCATGAGTGAGCAATTCGCAGAGCTTGGTGCCAAGCTCGCCATATGCGGAAGAAGACAGACAGCCCTGGATCAAGCGGCTGAGGTGTTTCGCTCTAAAGGTCAGGACATCTATGTACAATCCTGTGATGTAAGAGACCCTGTTCAAGTGAGTGAATTTGTGAAAGCGGTTTATTCTCATTACGGAAAAGTTGATATTCTTGTCAACAACGCAGCAGGCAACTTCATAAGTCCAACCGAGCGATTGTCTCATCGGGCAGTAGATTCCATTCTTGGCATCGTGCTGCATGGTACCTTCTATATGACCCTTGAAGTCGGCAAACAATGGATTGAGCTTCGTCATCCTGGAACGATACTGAACATTGTAACGACTTATGCTTCAACGGGATCGGGCTACGTAACCCCTTCTGCTGCAGCCAAAGCAGGCGTGCTTGCCCTTACTCGTTCACTAGCGGTGGAATGGGCGCCTTATGGAATTCGTCAGGTTGCCATTGCACCGGGAGCATTTCCAACCGATGGTGCAGACTCAAGACTCTCTCCCACACCTGAGCTCCAGCAGCAATTGATTGATCGCATCCCTATCAAACGCGCTGGCAGTAAGGAGGAGCTTACTCATTTGGCGGCCTTTCTTATATCAGACTATGCAGGCTTCATTAACGGTGAAGTCATAACGATTGATGGCGGTGAATGGCTGCAGGGAGCAGGACAGTTTAACGGGCTATCAGAAGTGACGGATGAACAGTGGGATGAGCTGGCTAGAATGACACGCAACGGTAAATAAAATAAAGACACCTATTTTGCTGGCATGATCAACAATAATAGGTGTCCCTTGTATTAACTTAAGATTTGATAACTTCTCCGCCCATATAAATGGTAGAGCTGTATAGTCGCTTCGTTTGAACTAAAGGCTTCGCTCCCGGCATAACTGCGATAGAATCTGCATGCGAAGAATAGATGTGAATCGTATCCCCATCATGAATTGCAATTTGCTCCCGGCCGTTACCTAGAAAATCAGCATGCCCTACATAACCATCTACCGGAAAGGCTGTAACCACATTCATATCACCGTCATAGAGCGTAGGAAATATACCCCCTCCACGTCTATAAGCTAGTATGTAATCCATCCCGCTCTCATCCCAGCCGCTGATGGTATCTATAATGGTGAGCCAGCCGTCTGTTTGACGATGCTCCTTCCATATTTCTTGACCGTTTGCATCCAGCATGAACATTCCATCCTTGCCTTTAAGGCTTGATTTTCCATCTCCGCGAATGATCCGGTCCAGTCCTGCAATTTGGAGCCCCGGCAGATCGTCTCGGAATCGTCCAAGCGCAATATGCTGGGATTCAATGGAGTCCTCATATCTCCATACTTCAGTTCCATGCTTATCCATCATGACCGTTACACTGCCGCCAATGACAATCTCCATTTCTCCGTCACCGTTTACATCCCCTACCCATATACAGTCTGCATGATCAGACAAGTCCTGACAGCTCCATAGTACGTTTCCAGTTGAATCCAGCAGATCATACCCTGCCATGACTTCGTCTTTACCATCACCATCGATATCGTAAACCCACGGGAAGTGCCCGGGATTTCCTTGATGCGTCCACAGCAGTTCAAACTCAGAATTTAATGCCCATATCTGATGATAACGATCTTTAAGCAATAGATCTGTAGGACGATCCTTTCCCGACAAATTCGCGATAATAATACAGTCATGCGCTTCCGGAGATGGAAGGTCATAGACCTGTTTACTCTCCCCTGTGGTCCCGTCAATGATATGGAACTGGTCATTCATCACGCACAGGACTTCCAGCTGTCCATCACCGTCCAGATCATACACTTGTGCAGGATAATCCGATCCTTGTGTGCCTGCATCCCTATCCGAAGTTCCTCTTTGCCAGAGCATCCGTCCCTCCAGATCAAATACCGTGATACACTGCACCTGATGAGGGATATACCTTACATCCTTGCGGTTATCCGGCTGAATCATGACCAGTTCTAATCTTCCATCGTTATTGAGATCCCCGAATAACATCTTACAGTTAGGGCCAGCTGCACTCGCATCAACAGATGCAAGACAAACTGGATCGGATTGCTGAAGTATCATGTGTGGTCCTCCATATCATTGAATGTAGTGTAGATTAGCGTTTACTTTGTACAGCATACGTTAACACGATCTTTCCATCAATTGGACTTTTTTGTAGATGTGCTTTTGGGTATGGAATATATATCCTGTTCATGATATATTCACTCTGTTCGTCAAATTTCGAGTATTTCTGTCATGCGCTTAGGAGGCCTCATGTTCAAACTTCGTACTGTTCTTGTCTTTGCATTCACTGTAATCGTTATCATGCTCACACTCATAATGGGGTCCATTCTCAGTCATCGTGCCGAGAACAGCCTCCAGAAGGAGATTGGTCAATCCCTTGCCAACATCGCCTATCAGATGTCAGATAAGCTGGACAATTTTATGTGGTCAAGGCAGGGAGAAGTTGAAATGCTGGCCGCTACATATACACTGGCCCAGAATAACGAGATCTCCGAAATTCAAAAATTAATGGGCCAGCTTCAAACGAGCTTTCCTTCTTTCTCATGGATAGGTTATATGAATGTGAACGGAGATGTGATGGCGGCGACGGATGGAATTCTGGTCGGGTCCAATATTTCTGAACGTCCTGTCTTCAAGGAAGGAATCAAAGGGAAATTCATTGGTGATGTTCACGATGCTGTTCTGCTGGCCAAGCTTCTGCCCAATCCTAGCGGAGAGCCGCTGCAGTTTGTCGATATTAGTATGCCGGTAATGGACCGTAACGGTCAGGTAAAAGGAGTGCTCGCCGCTCACCTCAGCTGGGAATGGTCTAGAGAGGTAGAGCGCACGATATTAGAGCCTCAGCAGCAGCATACGCAGGGTATGGAGCTGTTCATAGTGAGTAAGAACGATAACACGATTCTGTTAGGGCCCGATGATATGGTGGGTCAACAACTAGACATTCAATCCATCCAAAATGTGCAAAACGGTGAAAATTCATGGAAAATTGAAGAATGGCCCGATGGACAAACATATCTAACCGGCTATGCCTATGGAGATGGATATTTGAATTATGAGGGTCTCGGCTGGTCCGTACTCGTCAGGCAGCCCGAAGCCACAGCCTTTATTGGTCTTAACGAGCTGACAAGACAGTTTATTATGGTAGGGGCAGCCGCTGCCCTCATCTTTGCTGCGATCGGCTGGTTATTGTCCGAGCGAATTACGAAGCCGATCCGGGGAATCCAATGCGGCTAATCAGCTGAGACAAGGGAAAGATGTTAAAATCCCGGTATATAAGAGTTTCTCAGATATGCAGATCCTCTCCTTGTCTCTTCGCAGTCTGGTCGATACACTGGTTCGAACCGAAACAGCGCTGGGTGATATGAAGAATCAGGCTCATCGGGATCAGCTGACAGGCTTACCTAATCGGGCGGCACTTGAGATTTATTTGGAGAGCACCATTATGGATATGAATCCAGAGCATGAGACGTTAGCTTTTATGTATTTGGATTTGGACGGATTTAAGCTTGTTAACGACACTCTGGGACATCAGACGGGTGATATTTTATTGCAAAAGGCAGCAAGCCGATTAAGAGAAGCCACTCAGAGTATGATATCGTTGTCCGCTTAGGCGGTGATGAATTTTTGATTATTCTGCGCACCGAGAAGAATGAAGCGATGGAGATGGCACGCACGATTTCTCTTCGGATGATTGAATCGATCAACAGCCCGTTTATAATTGATCTTAATCATGTAACGATCGGCTGCAGTATGGGTGTATCCTTCTACCCGACCCATGACAGTGATGTGGGAAGTATAATTCGGCTTGCAGACGAAAGCCTGTATCAATCCAAGCAATCCGGAAAAAACCGGGTCACCTTCTATCAGCATGAAGATATCAAATCATCGGATGAATAGCTATGCAAATAACCCGGCAGATGCCGGGTTATTTATATCCAATACATTTTGACGCAAAAGCCCTGTTCTCGCTTCACCATTATCAATCGTTCAAATAATGCTCAATCCCAATCTGCATTGGACGATGCGTAGCTTGTTGGTTAATAATAAGGGATTTGAGCGTATGCTTATCCTCCTTCGATATCTCCACGAATTCTGCACCGTATCTATACTCTGTATCCAGGTTCTGATGATGTCTGATTATCGCATTAAGCCTGAGATTCCCGTCGAGATTCACACGGACGATATCCTTCTCCTGAATTGGAATCGGACTTTCTAAGGAGAACAGCAAGCCTCCCAAGCTAATATTTTTAATATCACATTGCAGCCCTTGCTCAAATATAATCGGACTGGAGGAAGCGTGCGGTATCAAAGACTCTAGACAAGAGTTCAGGTGTCTGACCGGAATACGGATATCTTTTCGTCTATTCAGCATCTTTTTCTGCAAATCTGGTGGCAAAATACATAGAATCCGCTGCAAGTAGCTTGCAATGGGATAGGTATCAAACACAATTAACCCATCAGCTGAGTAGATCGTAATCCCCACCGAATTACCTAACGGAAACGGGATATTCTCCTCCACCTCAAACATCACTTCAAATACATCGCCTTCTATATAAGAGATACGCCCTCCAACCGAGCGGAGCTTACTCCGTACAACGACGACGCAGTCTATTAATGAGGCTTCGTTAATTTTATCTATGCTCATCATGTATTCCTCCTGAAATAATAAAAAGCTGCATTGAAAATACATCGTTGTGTGTTTTTGGAAAAATGATGATCAGCATTATTATATAAGAATATCAGAGATTTGAAATGTAGTTTTTTATATTCACGTGTCATAGTCACTATAGCTAGAATCGAAATGTGATTCAGCCCTGTATTAAAATTTATCGGATAATACGTCATTTTTTGAAATATTTGCTGTTATTCCATTTTAAGAGCTTCATTTGACAAAAAGAAACAGGGCTCTTATTGAAGCCCTGCTTGTGAATTGATATTTAATCTAACGAAGGTAGGGATAAAATAACAGCACCATCATGTTGGGAAAGAAATCGCGTTGAAGTTGGTATTATTTGCGGATACAGAGGTCACATTCGTGCTTGCCGTCAAAAATCCTCTGACAGTATACGTGTTTGTCGCCGTTGCAGGAGCTGTATCTACATAGGTATTCGCAATGATAAACCGCTGAATACCTGCGGTACTACCGCTTCTAATGATGATCTGTGAATTGATCAAGGTTGCATCCCGGTACAATCTAAATTCCATCTGAACCGACCAATCTGCTGTCGTATCGACTTCTGCAGAGAGTGTGTAATCTAACTTAAGCGGGAGGCCTGCTGTAGTATCCTGTGTTACTGTCGCAAGCGTAATCTCCGTCGCTGCAGGCATAGCTATGGCTGCGGGAACATTTGCAAAAGCCAGCACAGGCGATGCGGCAGTTGCACCTGTCGGACCTGTCGCCCCTACTGCTCCTGCATCACCGGTTGCTCCTGTCGGGCCAGTTGCACCGACTGCCCCTGCGTCACCGGTTGCTCCTGTTGAGCCCGTGGCTCCAACTGCTCCTGCTTCTCCCGTTGCTCCTGTAGGGCCAGTTGCACCGACTGCTCCGACTTCTCCTGTCGCTCCTGTCGGACCCGTTGCACCGACTGCTCCGGCTTCTCCCGTTGCTCCCGTTGAGCCGGTCGCACCGACTGCCCCGGTTTCGCCCGTTGCTCCTGTCGAACCAGTTGCACCGACTGCCCCGGCATCACCCGTCGCACCCGTTGGACCGGTTGCACCGACTGCCCC
>NZ_BBIW01000016.1 GCF_000732325.1 Paenibacillus sp. TCA20 | reverse complement strand
ATCTTATGGGCAGGTTACCTACGTGTTACTCACCCGTCCGCCGCTAAGTCTCAGAGAAGCAAGCTTCTCATTGACTCCGCTCGACTTGCATGTATTAGGCACGCCGCCAGCGTTCGTCCTGAGCCAGGATCAAACTCTCCGAAAGAGAGCGATTAAGCTCATTTAGAAAAACTGACGAGAACGTAATGTTCTCTTTATTTTGCTCGGTTATCATACAGTCTGACGACTTGTACCATAACCTCGCGTTTAGAATTTCGAAGAATCGAAATTCTTTGCTCACTCGTTGTTCAGTTTTCAAAGATCAACTTCGTTGCGTTTCAACTCTCGTCTTCAGCAACTTTTATATCATATCATTTCCGGTTTAGAAATGCAAGCTTTTTTCAAAAGTTTTTTTCAACTTCTCATCGAAGCTTACTTGCCTTGTTCTTGTTTGAAACGGCTTATTTCTTGGCCGGAATTAGAATATACCATGTACATAAAATTTATGCAACACTTTTTTTGAGAAAAATTTGTTTACTATTCTCTCTTCTATTAAACTCATACCTCGACGAATACTCACTATAAACAAAAAACCTGTCTATATGACAGGCAAGCTTGTTTGTAATCTATATAGATATAGATGAATTCATCATCCTCATATACTCATCCAGATGATCTGCCGCGCTAAAGACAGGTTTGCCGTGACATACCTCCACTCGGTGCGGCTTCAACTCTTTGACTATACGGCTGCTTCGCACAGCTTCCTGCATATCCGCTGTAAACATCGGCATCGGACGGTTCAACCTGCCTTTCTTAGATGTAAATAGATCACCTGCGAGCAGAACGCCATCCTTCTCATGATAATAAACGACATGTCCTGGAGAATGTCCAGGTGTATGGTAACCTTTTAATGTGCCCACACTCTCAATCCTGCCCTCCTGATCCACTGAAAGAGGAGTTGCGAGCTGCTTAGGCAGTGAGGCGGCAGCTTTTTTTCGACGAGGGTAGGCTATATCTCCTTCCATATAGGGGATCTCAACAGGATGCACATAAACAGGGACCTGATGATGTTCTCTTATTGAAGTCACGGAGCCGACATGATCGGAATGTCCATGAGTAAGTACAATCTGCCGAATCTGTCCTGCTCCCAGCTGCTCAACGAACTTCAGTATTCCTTTGGCCATGGAACCCACTCCGGCATCCACGAGAGTCACTCCATCCTCTTCTGCTACAATCCATACGCGCACCGGAAACAGCATCCACGTCTTCAATGCCCAAATATGCTCGGAGACTCGCTCTATTTTCATTGTCTTACCTCCTTGATTTTAGCTTCTCGGTAAAACCCAGTAATATGATCTCAAATGATTCTTTAAATGTAGGCAAGAGTCTCGCTGATAATTCCTCAGCTGTCTCGCTTGATTGATGATAGGTTCCAACGATCCCATGCAGCATATAAAAATATATTCGGGAGTAGGACAACAATGTATCACTTTCTTCTTCAAGCTCATAGATGTCTCCAAGACCTCTCTTAAACAGATTGAACAGTTCATTGCGCAGTTTATTAAGCGGAAGCTCTGGCTCGATATCCACCCGCTCTGTATTGGTTCCGAAAAATATCGTATGCATGTTGCGATGACGCAAGCAGAATTCAATAAATCGCCAGCTCACCTCTATAAGCCTCTCTTTAGAACTCATATTCGTATCTTCAAGCGCCAGAAGCATATTCGACTTTAAACGTTCCAGCGGTGGTACGGATAATTCGTGAAGCAGTGCTTGTTTATCTTTGAAGTAGATGTAAATCGTTGTATGTGAGCAGCCCGCTGCTCTTGCAATCTCTCTCATAGACACCGTATCAAAGCCACGTTTCGAGAAAAGCTCAGCTGCCATGGCCAAAATGACCCGCTTGGTTTCTTCAGAACGAATCTCTTGTCTGTTTCCTGCCACTAAAACACCTCCTTTAGATAACCACTGGTTTGTAACCTCTGGTTATAATATAACCAATGGTTATCTAACAGTCAACCATTAATTTCCAAACAAAGAAAATGGAGTTTTTTTGCATCTATATAGCTAAATCAACTTCCGACTTGCAACATCAAGGTTTGTCTACCGCACTTCAAATAAAAAAAACCGAGTCAGGCTCGGCCTGCTCGGAATTCATTAAAATGCTGATATTACGCATCTATATTTCCACGTACGGTCATAGTACCTAATATAGTGTACGTCGATTTAATCGGTTCTTGGCCTTGGATAGTAACTCCTACCCTTCGGGCTTCATCTTCATATCCCCTGCTGCGCAAATATTGCTGTGCTACTACTCTTGTCTCGTACATCGCACTTAATTCTACATTTCGAATGATTGCAAGTGCTGCGGGAAGACTGCACTGGTCAAGTGAGGTTCGTACCTCTTCTTCACTCTCTGGATCTACTTGCTGTATAAGTCGCAGCTCCTCCTCAGCTAGTTCCGCCTTCTCTAATGGATTCGTTACGATATGAAGAGTGTCTTGTGTGAGGACGACAGCACTAGCAGCACGTTCAGCCTGTATTTCTTTAATATAAGCATAAGGATTCTCGATCACAGGCAGATCAAAGTCCTTCCGAAGCCTCTCATGCAGCTCCTTCCTTAGCTTCTCTTCTTCCGGTGTACAGCCATACGGTGAAGCCAAAGCTTCTTCTTCCCAAATCTTAACCTGCGTTCTGTATGCATCCTCACTCTCAAAACGATTATAGAACAGAGCACTATCCGTAAGAGCAATACTTAGAAAATCTCTGAAACTGCCAGCGATCAGTTTGTTTGTTTCTCCAAAATCCATAGGGCTGATGCAGACGATCGGTGCCTGATCCAAGCTCTCCACCTCACCGAAATCAGTCAGATAGCCGTAATGAATACCATCACAGCCATTGGAGCCAAAAACAATAACATCTGAGGGTGTACATAAGTAACGAAAGCTGCCTAGTTCAGGGATGAGCCCCATACCAAAATCCAAGCCCTGCGGATGAACCGCACGGAATTCTTCTTCTATAGAAAGAAGCAGCTGTAGATCAGCCGGGATCTCGTATTTTCCAAAGTTAAGGCGGACGGATTCAGACGAAAGATCATGCATCGTGATAATCCCCTTTTCAAATGATGTATTTTAAACTATAAATACGAGATCCCTTATGGTATTCCTCTATCCTCTCTGCAAGCTCAGCTCTTCTTCTCCTTTAAGACAACAGCCGTCAGCGGCTCCAAAATCATCGTATCTGCCGTGAGCTTCACTCCTGTCGGCTGATCCAGCCGACTGACTCCTGCACGAGTTTGGTCTACAATGACCTCACATGAAGTATAGTCCTGTTGTAGTCTGAGCTTCCTTGCCTTCTTATCCGCATTTACAAACACATGATAGCACTCACGCTCATCACTTGAGAGACAGCTGTATGCGATAACGAGATCTGTTTTTTGAATATCCGGTGTATTAATTCGTGTTACATTGCGATTAATGAGCTCCATGCTGTCTAACCGGAAGGCGTCCGAAGCTTTTCTGAGCTGTATAAGCCCTTGAAGATGCTTGCGGGTCTCGATATTTACTGGATATTGCCCTTCGTCTGTAGCTTTTGCCCACTCGAACATGTTGACGACATCCGTTGAGTCGTGAGAATCATTAATATAATAGTGGATCTTATCCCCGGTTGATGCAAACTCATGGAACTTATGCTCTGGTATACCCTCGGCCTTCCACTGCTTCGTTCTTCCATACTCCTGTCCTGCATGCAGGAACACCGTCCCCTGAGAGGTCAGCACGAGAACATGACCCAGGCGAATCCGCTGATGAATCTCCAGATCGTCCTCCGGAATCTCTGGATCTTTATCGGTTGAGATCGCAATCACATCATAGAGCGTTAAATTGTCATGCGCTTCAATATATTGGACCACATCCCCCGGACTATCTGCCGGGATATTGGAGGGCTGTGCCTTTATGTTGTTGAAAATGAGTTCAATGTCTCTTGGCCCGTCCGTTAGAAAACGGGGTTCTCCTTCATTGCCAAAACCCGACTTCAGCTCATTTCGGATCTCATCTGAGAAGACACCGACATCGTCTGTCTTATCCATCCAGTCCTGATCTGCAGCAAGCCCCTTCAAGGCCGCATCGGATTCATCTCCTGCAAAGGTACGCCATCCTTCGCCGATAAATAGGGCTTGAGGATTGATTTTAGCGGCTTCATCATATGCCTTCTGAACGGCGGGATACGTTGCATCCCCCATCATGTCCCAGCGCAGACCGTCGATTTTATACTCACTAAACCAATATTTGACCGAATCCACCATCAGCTTCTCTGCCATCTTCCGATCTGTCGCCAGATTGTTGCCGAAGCCGCCGATAAATTCTCCCTCCGCATTCTGCCAAGCATAATAACCCGGTACAATATCATTAAGGAATTCCGGGAGTGCCATGTGCGTGTATACGACATCGAGAATAACACCCATTCCGGCCTCGTGAATGGCATGGATGAGTGACTTCAGCTCCTTGATACGAAGCTCGGGGTCAGCAGGATTCTCGGAATACGCCCCGTCCGGTGAGAAATAATTGTGCGGGTCATAGCCCCAGTTATATTCATTGTCGAGGGCAGAATAGTGAAGCTCTCTCTCTCCCATCTTCAGTTCATTCCCTAAATACCAAGCCATAACAGGCAGCAGCTGAACGTGGGTTACTCCCAGCGATTGAATGTAAGCTAATTTGTCCTCAAAAGCTCTATAAGTCCCCCATCTTGCAGACAATTCCCCTTCAATCTGCGGATCAGAAGTAAAATCACGGACGTGGATTTCCCATATGATCGCGTCTTCTCTTTTGTTGTAATCTTTAATAGAAGCAAAGCTCAGATCAGCGACACGGGTACGTTCCAAATCTACGATGGCCGCCTTACCAATAAGTTCGCCGTCCTCACCCGGATCTCCCTTGGTATCCACTCGTGACGGAGCCATGGATTTAGCATAGGGATCAAGCACCTTTTTGGTGACGCCCTGATTTGTAACTTCATATTGATAGAAATAACCGTGAAGGTCATCTACAGATAGCTCATCCGGTGATAGAACCAAACTCCAAATACCGCGTTCTCCTTGAACGAGCGGGAATTGGCCAGCCAGCTTCGTATCGTCATTCGGATGGTATAGACTCACTTTAACTTTAGAGGCAAGTGGAGCCCATAGTTTCAGTGTTACAGAACCGTGATGGTAATGGGCGCCTAAGTCATCACCGCTGTATGCATACTGCTCATCGAATTGCTTCCAATCGACTGGATTGTGTGAAGCTGTGGAATGCGTAGTTTTATGTACGTTCAACTGATTTTGTTCGATCATACCTTGAGCCTCCGGTTCGTTATATAATCTTGCTGCTAAGCTGGAATTCACCAATCAACGTCCTATCTAATTACACGGGCTGCAACTGACTCCATTTTCATAACTCATTTCAACTAATAGGTATTTCCCAAACCCATTCAAAATGAAACATCTTCAATATAAATTTAATTCATCGTAAATGCAACCGTTTGCATAACTTTGCACTAACTTTTTATTTTCTTACCACTTTCAGCATTCTTCTTATTCACTTCAGGATTCTTCTTATTTATAGAAAGAAAAAACCCAGTCTTTTAAATAAAGACCAGGTTTCTCTACTGAATGTATTACATTAAGACTGACTCAATACGAGCTCCAGACGCACATTCACATCATTTTCTGTCTCCACAACGACGTTATGCGGGTTCTCCATCCCAAAATCATCGAATGTCACTTCCGTTTGTCCGGACAATAGGAGGTTTCCTTCCTGATAGCTGACTTCAGAGAAGAAGGTCACATCCTTTTCCATCCCTCTTACCGTCATGGTGCCTTCAATCGTTACTGGCACAACCTCACCTTCTGTCCACTCCTCAGGAAGTCCTGTAAAGGTGTCTGCAGTAAAAGTAGCCTCAGGGTATGCTGCTACATCAAAAAAGTCGCTCTCCTGTAAATGATCATCACGCTGAGCATTACCTGAATCGAGGGCCGACATATCCATGATGCCTTCAGCCGACATCGACTCCGGTGCTGTAAAATCAATACTCCATGCTCCCGTCACCGCATCATTCACAAAGTTTACGGTTTCTTGAGAAGTCGTAATAGACCAGTACACTTTGGATTCATCCTGCAGCGCCCAGGCTCCAGTCAACTCTTCACTGCTTACGGTCTGTGCTTCACCCGAAGGCTCTGTATTGCCAGACATAACCGATTCAATCTCTACATTGTTGCCAAGAAAATTGTTGATTCCTCCATAAGCGGCTGTGCCGCCAACAATAAGGGCCGCGGCTGCTCCTGCAATAATCCAATTTCTCTTTTTCTTATTCATTATTATTCCTCCCAGCATCTCTCATGTTTTTGATCTAATCTATGGTTTCTCTCTTGTGTTCTGGCTGCGGCATGAAAGAATCATAGCAAAGGAATGTGTCAGGAGAATGTCAAAAGAAATAGAGAAGTGTTTATGATAAAATTCATGCATATCCTTGCACAAGGACAGCCATCGAGCTACGTTCATATGAAAAGAAATCAACCTGTAAATGATTAGAGAATAAAGCTTGTACCGTTTAACTGTAACGGATAAATAGAGAATGAGACCTGTGCTGTAATCCGGGAGGAGAAAGGAGAAGGTGTCTGTTGAAAAAAATAATGATCGTGGAAGATGAACGGGCTATTTCAAAAGTACTCAGCGCTTATCTGAAAAAAGCCGGATTTGAAGTGAACGCTGTATATGATGGAGAAGAAGCCGTAAGGCAGCTAACCATTCAGGTACCGGCGCTTGTCATATTGGATATTATGCTCCCTCGCAAAAACGGCTGGGAAGTGCTGCAGCACATCCGAAAAACGAGCAGCGTTCCTGTCATCATGCTTACCGCCAAGGACGGTATAGATGATAAGCTCATCGGATTGAACAATGGGGCCGACGACTATATGTCCAAGCCTTTCATCCCCGAGGAGGTCGTTGCCCGTGTGAATGCCGTACTGCGCAGACCGCTCGGCTGGACAGACAATGAGGAGCATAGACGCAGCTATGGCTGTCTCTCTCTCGATTTTCGCTCACAGAGAGTCATGTTAAACGGAGCCGACGTCCCGCTTACTCCGCGGGATACTTCTGTACTCTTCTTTCTCGCAGAGCATCCGAATCAAACCTTTACACGGGAGCAGCTGATCGAGAACATCTGGGGACTGGATTACGAAGGCAGTGATCGGGCTGTGGATCTATCGATTAAACGGATCCGGCATTCCCTCTCCCACTGGCCTAAAGAAGAAGGAGATATCAAAACATTACGAGGAACGGGGTATCAATTTTGGATAAACCGCTGAGATCGATAAAAGTATACTGGACAAGGCGCTATTTCCTCGCCCTCTTCGCCGGGCTGGCCATTCTGAGCCTGCTGTCCTTCTGGTGGGTCAAGCATGAATCCATGGATCGTCGGCTTGAGACCACCCGAATCCTTGCCCAAGAGATCGCTGACAAAATCGTTCAAGGAGCCGGCAGCGATGAGGTTGAGTACCACAGGCAGGATTTAAATGCGCTCATCGATAAACGTAAAAATATGATCGAAAAAAGCGCGGGCATGTGTGTCATTATTACGGATCAGGAGGGTAAACCTGTGTTCTCCAACCCTCCGATGCCAGAAGAGCAGTTGAAGCAACGGATTCTATCGCCGGAAGCATCTGGCTCGAAAAAGATTACCGCCCCTATTACGCAATCAGGGACAGAAATTGGCGAGGTTATCCTGCTCCTTCCAATAAAGTCGTTCACGATCATTACGGACCAAACCTGGCTTGTTGCCGGGGCCTTTGTCTTTCTTGCCGTCCTTGGGTGGGTCACAATCCACCTGCTCACAAGAAAATTGGTCAGCCCGATCCGTGATGTCGCCGAGGCAGCACGCGAAATACGCCAGGGTAATTACGATGTAACTCTAAGCACCGACGTGAAGGAACAGGAAATTTATGAGCTGACGACCTCGTTTAAGGAGATGTCCGAGCGTCTGAAGACGTTGGAGCACTCCAGATCATACATGCTTGCAGGACTGACACATGAACTGAAGACGCCTGTCACTTCCATCAAAGGATTGCTTCATGCCGTACAGCAAGGCGTCGTTGAACAAGAGGAAGCTGGCGAATTTATGGAAGCCGCACTCAAGGAAACGAATAGGTTAGAGCATATGGTTGCTGATCTGCTGGATTATAACGCCATTGCAGCCGGAGTCATTCCGCTCAGGCCTGAGTCAATATCAGCGGTTCCCTTCTTCAGAGAAATGATCTATCAATGGTCACTTCATCAGAGCTGTGACATGCAGACGCCTGAGCTGACGTGGGAAGAATCCGTAACAGAGACTACTCTATGGGGAGATCCGCTGCGTATCCAGCAGATCATGACGAACCTGCTCAACAATAGTGTGGAATCTGCAACAGAAGATCGACAGTTTCATTTAAGCGTCCATGTAGCTTCAGCGGGGAGTCAGGACTTGTCCATCGTCGTTAAGGATAATGGCAGGGGAATACCGGCAAACGAGCAGGAGCTCATCTTCGAACGCTTCTATCGCGGGAATGACAAACAGGAACGGGTTCGTGGATTGGGGCTGGGTCTCAGCTTCAGCAGGTTGCTAGCCGCGAACATGGGCGGTCATCTGCGGCTCATTGAAACTTCTACTGCAGGAAGTACGTTCGAGCTTCAAATTCCTTTGACCTCTGGAAAGAACTGAATAAACGAAAAACAGCCGCTTGTATGAATTGTGAACTTCGTCCTGTTTTTAGATGGCGTTCTAACTATGGAGGGATCACTTCATTCAAGCGGCCGATTCATGTTTAGGCGTTATTTTTAGATGAGATGCTTACTTTCTTTTCAGTTCCAAAATGCTGTTGCTTAAGGCACGGCGCTCATTGGGTATTTCTCGCTCACGGAATCGCTCATCCAACGTGTCCAGCCCTGCACGATAACCCAGAGCGATAACCGCTTGCAGCTCAATGTAATCCGGAATGTCTAGAATTTCACGCGCTTTGTTTCGGTCATAGCCTCCCATGGCCCGAGTAGCCAGCCCCAGCAGATGTGCCTGCAGTGCGATGGAGCCCCAGGCAGCACCTGCATCAAAAGCATGTGCTCCATTAACTCCACCGTTCTCGTCTCTGCGTGTATCTGTAGCAAGCAGAATCAGAACAGGCGCATGATCTGACCATATCCGGTTACCAGGAAGTATGAATTCCTTGAACAGCTCGCGCTCTTCTTCTGTCTGAGCGATATAAAAACGCCATGGCTGCAAATTGTTGGAGGACGGCGCCCAGCGTGCGGCCTCAAGCACCGTATACAGCACATCTTGTGGAACCGGTTGATCCGCGAAGGAACGGGAAGACCAGCGCTCCACAAACAATGGATTCACCGGATAGTCCGGTGTCCGATGAGCACTCACATCCTGCAAAGATACTTCCAGCACATTCTGACGCTTTGTCTCATTATTACTCATTCTCTATCACTCCTTGTTTGGTGTTATAAAAAACAGAGGCATCGTCCCTATGCAGTAGAGCAACACCTCTGTTTGTTCACAGTCAGCTATATTTATGTCATGTCTTAGATAACTTACAAATTCGATGAGATTGGTATAGATTGAAAATAGCACCAACGAATTGGTGTGTCAATCTATATTTAGGATTATACTTAGAAGCAGGATATCCAAAGGAGGCAGCAATTCATATGGCAATTTCATCAGAACAAACCGCTGTAGGATTCATTGGTACAGGCGTAATGGGCAAAAGCATGGCAGGACATATCCAGAAGGCAGGGTACAAGCTTCATGTATACACAAGAACTGCAGAGAAGGCAGCCGAGCTCGTAGAGCAAGGGGCCGTCTGGCATGAAACTCCTGCTAGTCTGGCTGAGGCCTGTCAGGTCATCATAACCATGGTCGGCTATCCGAAAGATGTGGAGGAGATTTACCTCGGTGAGAATGGACTTATCGCAAACAGCGCTCAAGGAACTTATCTGATTGATATGACGACGTCCAGTCCTCAATTGGCAGAACGCATCCATCAAGAAGCCGCTGCAAAAGGACTTCATGCCCTGGATGCTCCCGTATCAGGTGGTGATATCGGCGCGCGAGATGCGAAGCTGTCCATTATGATCGGCGGAGACGCTGCGGATTTTGAGGAGGTCACTCCTCTGTTTAAGCTGATGGGAACCAACATCGTTCACCAAGGCGCAGCCGGTGCGGGACAGCACACCAAAATGTGTAACCAGATCGCCATTGCCTCGAACATGATCGGGGTAGCGGAAGCACTGGCTTACGCCAAGACTTCAGGACTTGATCCGGAGACGGTACTGAAAAGCATCGCGACGGGCGCCGCTGGCAGCTGGTCGCTCAGCAACCTCGGCCCTCGCATGATTGGCGGCAACTTCGAGCCTGGATTCTATGTGAAGCATTTTATCAAGGACATGCGTATTGCGCTTGAGTCGGCGAAGGAGATGGGACTGGATACACCAGGCCTCGCGCTCTCTGAATCCATCTATGAGCAGTTGTCCAAGCTGGGTTACGATGAGAAGGGAACCCAGGTCATTTACAAACATTTTATTGAATAATAGCTTACCCGAATGCTTGAAGCTCCTCTTTCGATCCTTGAAGGAGGGGCTTCATTTCTTTTAGAAAAAAATAGGTCCATTTGCTCTCTTAAAATTAAATGAATAAGATTGAAGGACAGACAAAAAAAGGGGGTCTGCAGATGCCGCGTACTATATACGAGCTGGTTGAAATTGATGATAAACTGCCTTTTGACGTGTCGCTGCATCAGGTGAACTATGTACCAAGCCACTGGCATAACAGTGTGGAGATCATTTTTGTACTCAATGGCAAGCTGGAGGTTAGAGTTGGTACAGAGACGCAGACCATCACAGAGGGCGACATCTGTCTGATCAATCAGTCGCATGTCCATGAGGTTGTCGGTCTTACTTCCAACATCATTGCCACTTTCCTAGTTCCTGTGCCTTATCTCAAAGTACATGTACAAGGCATAGATCAAATGTATTTTGATGCTTTGGCAGGTAAACCCGATATGGAAGACAATGAATCCTACCGGCGCATTCGTCACCTGCTTGCAGAATTGGTTCTGCTGAAATATAAACGAGGCAAGGTTTACGAGCTGGACATGCAGACTCGCATGCTCTCTGTCTTTGCCATTCTAATCAAGCAGTTTCGAAACGACCCGGTGCAGGGAGCAGTCAACGAGAAATATAAAGAACGTATGCTGAGCATCATCAATTACATTGACGATCATTATAAGGAGCCCATTTCACTGCAGGCCTTGGCAGAACGCGAGTACTTGTCTGTACCCTATCTGTCCAAATTCTTCAGCGAAAATATTGGTCTCAACTTCCAATCCTATTTGACAAGCATCCGGCTAAAATATGCTGTGGAGGAGCTATTACGTAATGAAGGGACCTCCGTCGCTGACATTGGATCGAATCACGGCTTTCCTAACATGAAATCATTCTATACTGCTTTTAAAAATAAGTACCATAAGACGCCAAACGAATATCGCCAGCAGTATGAACGATCCATCAGCATACCGTCTCACGCACCGGACTTCTCGACGAGCTATGCAGAATTTAGCCAGACAAGGGCGCTGGATATCATTGAGCAGTTTTTGGAATATATGAAGCAGGAAGAGAACACAGACACTTCCGTACTTATCGGACGTACGTCTACTGCAAGACAAGTGAATGTTACTCATTCCAAAAGATCCATTCAGCATACGTGGAAGAACCTGATTACGATCGGAAAAGCCAAGGAAGGTCTGCATGCAGACGTTCAGGATCAGCTCAGATACTTGCAGGCGCGCTGCCCGTTCAACTATTTACGGTTCCACGGCATTTTTGACGATGAAATGATGGTCTATGATGAGGTAGATGGAGAGCCGCGGTATCATTTTCGTCTGACGGATCAATTGTTCGATTTTTTATTGTCTATTGGTATAAGGCCGTTCATTGAGCTTGGATTTATGCCTTCCAAATTAGCACAAGATCCGGAACAAACCGTGTTTCGCAATAAAAGCTGTGTCAGTCCTCCCATTTCCATTAGGATGTGGTGCGAATTGATCGATCATTTTGTCCGCCACTGCGTGAATCGTTATGGACTCAAGGAAGTCAGCAGCTGGAGATTTGAATTCTGGAATGAACCCGAGCTCGCCTACTTTTGGCCGGGATCGCAGGACGAATACAAAGAAATGTATTTGCAGACTTACCGTACGCTCAAAAGTATATCTACAGAGCTGCAGATCGGCGCACCAGGAAGAATATTAATGATTCCATATGATTGGTTTGCAGGTCCCTTCTATCAATTCTGCAGAGAGAACAATGCGATTCCAGATTTTATTCCGGTGCATTACTATCCGAATGAGCTTGTTCCTGAGACCGAAGAAACACACAGACAATCATACCCGGATCTCATTCATAAGAAGATGAATATATTCAGCGGTATTTCAAAAGACTCCGATCGACTGAACAAGATGCTGAACCAGGAACTAACGATAATGAAAAGAGAAGGTCTTGATCATCTTCCGATTCACATCACGGAGTTCAATTCGACGACCGACCACCGGGAATTAACCAATGACACGCTTTACAAAGCAGCATATATCGCCAAGAATATTGTTGAAAACTTGGACAAGGTTGAGAGCTTCGGCTATTGGGTCCTAAGCGATAACATTGAGGAATTTACTGCATCGTGCCATCTCTATCATGGAGGTATGGGGCTCATGACACAGTATGGTATTCCAAAAGCAGCCATGCTCAGTTATGAACTACTCTCAAAGCTGGGGGATCAGCTCCTTGATCAAGGTGAAGGATTTATTGTAACCCGTAATAAGGAGGCCTATCAGATTCTCGCCTATAATTACTGTCATTATGACGAGTTGTATTTGGCAGGAGATGTATCTCTGATCCATCAGACAAGCCGATATCATCGGTTTAAGGATGAGAAAATATTAAATCTGGAAATAGCGCTGCGTGGTCTTCCTGAGTGTAATTTTCGCATAACCAGACAGAAGCTGACTCGACAGCAAGGGAGCAGTTATGATGCCTGGGTTCGGATGGGAGCCCCGGAACAGTTAAGCTTGGAAGACATCCAGTACTTAAAATCAACTGCATTGCCGGAAAGGTTTACGGAAATCAGGACGCCGAATGAAGCACAATCTTTTGGTTTTTGAGCTGGAGCCGCACGCTGTTGAGTTAATCGAAATATCGCCTCTACTATAACAACGAACAGATAGGTCAATTTTTAATGTTGGACATCTTTATTTCAAAACATCATCTGTCCAGAGATTAAAAATTGATACTAAAACAGATAAAGAAGCCGCCTGCCGAAAAGCAGACGGCTTCTTTACAATATAAATGTAAGCGTTTTATGAAACCGCTTTAATAAGTTGTTTATTTCATTTGGGAGGTTATGAATATGGGGGAAAATAGAGTGAAAGGCCAACAGTACACCCCGCTCGGCAGACTGAAAGCATCCGTTATTTTTGGATATTTCTGTATGATGATTGCTTTGATGACACCGGCTACCCTGCTCTTAACGTTTAAAATTTTAGAGATCACACCTGACGCAAGTGCATCGAACGCTGCTTTTGGTGTTGTAACAGGCGTCGGTGCCTTCTTTGCCCTCATTGGCAACCCCGTTGGCGGTGCCCTTAGCGACCGTACGAACATCAGGTTAGGCCGCCGGCGCACTTGGATTATAATTGGTCCAGTGGTTGCGTGTTCCGCGCTTGTACTTATCGGATTTGCAACCGAAGTATGGCAAGTCGTCATCCTGTGGTCTATCGTGCAGCTGTTCTTCAATTTCGGTATGGCAGCTTATACAGCGCTTGTTCCGGATCAGGTTCCCGTTGAAAAACAAGGCTCGGTCTCGGGTCTGATCGGCATTGCTATTCCGGTAGCTATCGCGCTAGGTATGGTCCTGATGAACCTTATGCCAAATGCATCTACTCCTGCAAAATGGATTACACTTGCGATCATTGGTATTGCAGGTCCAATTATAAGCACCTTCTTCATCAAAGACGGCAAAGTTGAAATTGAACGAGAAGCAAGCTCCGTTCCGCTTGGCGAAAAGCTGCGTAATATTTACCCCAATCCCCGGAAGCATCCTGCCTTTACTTGGGCGATGGCAGGTAAATTCCTGCTTATGATGGGATATTGCAGCAGTGTTTATTTAACGATGATGCTTGTGCAGCGAATGGGACTCTCCGAAACGGCTGCAACAGGTGTTGTTACGACGATTAACATTGCTTCCATGGCAGCGGCGGCCGTTATGAGTGTGCTCGGCGGCACGCTGTCCGATAAATTCGGCAAGCAGAAGCCATTCCTGTACGTATCGGGAGCCATTATGGCGATTGGCGTATTCATCTTTGCCTTCTTCCCAAGTATTCCTGTATTCATTGCAGCTTCTGCCATCATCGGTCTCGGTTATGGATGCTTCTCTGCTGTAGATACCGCGCTGGTAGCACGTATTCTGCCGAACAAGGAAAATGCCGCAAAGGATCTTGGATTTATGAATGTAGCCAATGCCCTCCCTCAATCCATCGTTCCCGCTATCGCACCGTTTCTGCTGGCTGTCGGCGGATGGGAAGGCTTCTATATCGTGCTCGGCCTATGTGCCGTGCTGGGCGTTATTGTCGTTAAGCCGCTTCCAGAGCGAAGCAGAAAAGATACATCGTTGGGTTCTAAAGAAAGCAATGTAGATGATCACATCGGCCCGACGCATACCGTTTCCTAATAAAGAATACGAAGAAAAAAACAGCTTTATCGCTGGAGGAGAAACACATGACAAAACATACTGACGAAATTAAAACTCAAGAAATCAAATATATTAAAAATGAACGAGGTCCCCTGCTGGGATACACGAGTGGATCAGGTGTTCAAATCATAGAAAAAGACGGTCTGTTCTTCAAGGATCTAAGCAAGAACGGAGCTCTCGACAAATATGAGGACTGGCGGCTGACCCCTGAAGAAAGAGCAAAGGATCTGGCTTCCAAAATGTCTGTAGAGCAGATTGCCGGACTTATGCTCTACAGCAAACATCAATCCATTCCTGCTTCAAGCCATGCCTGGATCAAGAGCACATATAACGGCAAAGCCTATGAGGAGAGCGGAGCTCATCCGTGGGACCTGACCGATGAGCAAAAGGAGTTCCTGGCAAACGATCACTTAAGACACGTACTGGTCACTACGGTAGAAGGCCCGGAAATTGCTGCGAAGTGGAATAATAACGTTCAGGCTTACGCAGAAGGCACCGGACTTGGAATCCCGGCCAATAACAGCTCCGATCCCCGCCATGGCTCGGATTCAAGCTCCGAATTTAATGCAGGCTCCGGGGGACAGATCTCCATGTGGCCGGAATCGCTGGGACTCGCGGCAACCTTTGATCCGGATGTAACAAGACGTTTCGGGGAGATTGCTTCCAAGGAATACCGGGCGCTCGGACTTACGACGGCTCTGTCCCCACAGATTGATATTGCCACAGATCCGCGCTGGTTCCGTTATAACGGCACCTTCGGTGAAGACGCTAAGCTTGCTGCGGATATGGCGAGAGCCTATGTAGATGGTTTTCAAACCTCCGATGGGGACCTCGAAATTCACGAAGGCTGGGGCTATGACAGTGTAAACGCCATGGTAAAGCACTGGCCGGGCGGTGGATCGGGGGAAGCCGGACGGGACGCCCACTATTATTGCGGACAATATGCGGTTTATCCGGGGAACAACTTTGAAGAACACTTAATCCCTTTTGTCGATGGAGCATTCAAGCTGGATGGAAAAACCGGTGAAGCCTCTGCCGTTATGCCGTACTATACCATTTCCGCAAACCAGGATATGAAGAATGGTGAAAATGTGGGGAATTCCTATAATTCTTATCTTATTACAGACTTACTGCGCGAAAAATACGGTTATGACGGTGTCGTTTGTACAGATTGGGGGATTACCGGAGATATTTGGGGTGATAAGGATTCCTTTTTGTCTGGAAAACCATGGGGTGTCGAGCATCTGTCTATAGCAGAACGCCACTACAAGCTGCTCATGGCCGGTGTGGATCAGTTTGGAGGCAATAATGAAGTCGGCCCTGTTCTGGAAGCCTATGAAATGGGTGTTAAAGAGCATGGAGAAGCGTTTATGCGTAAACGCTTTGAGCAATCTGCCATTAGACTGCTGAAGAACCTATTCCGTCTGGGTCTATTCGAGAACCCATATCTAGATCCACAGGTAAGCTCCGAAATTGTAGGAAACGCTGAATATATGCGTGAAGGCTATGAAGCGCAGCTGAAGTCGATCGTTATGCTCAAAAATAAAAATAACGTGCTGCCGCTTAAAGTGAGAAGTAAAGTATACATTCCGCAGCGCTATCTTGCTGCCAGCAAGGATTGGTTCGGCAATCCCATCCCTGAGCGCACAGAATATCCCGTGAACCTGGAGGTGGTCTCGAAGTATTTTGAAGTGACGGATCAACCGGACGAAGCCGATGTTGGACTTGTATTTATCAGCACACCGAAATCAGGCACCGGCTACAGCAAGGAGGATGAACTACAGGGCGGCAATGGATACGTGCCGATCAGTCTACAGTATGGTACGTATACAGCGGAACACGCACGTGAGCTTAG
The DNA here is from genome assembly GCF_000732325.1 of Paenibacillus sp. TCA20. Taxonomy (GTDB): domain Bacteria; phylum Bacillota; class Bacilli; order Paenibacillales; family Paenibacillaceae; genus Paenibacillus; species Paenibacillus urinalis. The sequence goes on along the minus strand of NZ_BBIW01000016.1, from coordinate 98,135 downwards.
TCTCGCAAGTCATCCATCCGATATCGATGGAAACCGGTCATATAAGGGTAAGCGCGTAACACCGCAAAACACGAAGGATTTAGATGCCGTACTTGATACTAAGGCCAAAATGAACGGTAAACCAGTAATTGTCTCTATGCTGCTATCCAATCCGACCGTGGTTGAAGAGTTTGAAGCGGAAGCGGATGCCATTCTTGCCAACTTCGGCGTACAGGATCAGGCCATTATGGAGATCCTGACCGGCGAAAGGGAGCCATCCGGCCTTCTTCCCATGCAAATGCCGGCCCATATGCGTACCGTAGAGGAGCAGCTGGAGGATGTAGCTCATGATATGGAGTGTCATGTAGACAACGAGGGCAACGTGTATGATTTTGGTTTTGGCTTGAATTTCACTGGCGTCATACAAGATGAACGCACCGAGAAATATGGCAGACTATCTACTCAAGTATAATTAGGGAATAGTGGGTTTAGCATAGTAACGCTGACGCAAGAGGAGTACTCTTGCATCAGCGTTATTTTTTTTCAAAGATTCAAATGGGAATTGATCGGTTTACGAATATTTATATGCATGAATCAAAAAACCAAGATACTCATATTTCAGTCCAATAATACAAAACCTAAGAAATACTTCCTTCCCGCCTTTTGCTCACAATTCTTCCCTTTTCCTATGTCATAGAAAAATCAATCCCGCTGTGCTAAAATACTAAGGTTGCTCCTGCAATTATTCTAGGGAGGTTTATATATTCGTCATGCTCATTATTGGTATTGCCGGAGGAACCGGCTCAGGTAAAACTACGGTAGCTCGCTCTGTTATTGAACGTTTGGGGTCGAGCAAAGTGACTTTTATATCTCAAGACAACTACTATAAAGATCAGGCTCATCTCAGTCTGTCCGAACGGGAGCTCACGAATTATGATCATCCCTTCGCCTTTGACAATGAGCTGCTGATCGAGCACCTCGCAGCACTTCGTGATGGACAAACGGTCCATGCGCCGGTCTACGATTTTACGATTCATGCCAGATCCTCTTCGGACACGGTAGAGCTGCATCCGAACAACATCGTGATGATCGAAGGACTCCATGTCCTATCGGATGAGAAGCTCCGCGAGATGCTGGACATTAAAGTATTCGTCGATTCCGATCCCGATGTGCGTATTCTGCGCCGTGTCGTTCGTGATATTGAGGAACGTGGACGTACGATCCAATCCATTAACCAGCAGTACCTCGCTACAGTGAAGCCCATGCACGAAGCATTTATTGAACCATCCAAGAGATACGCCGATATCATCATTCCGGAAGGCGGGCATAACGAAGTCGGAATTCAGCTGTTGTCCATCCTCACCGAGAAGTATTTATCCGGCGACAAAAAGTGGTCCGGTACAAGATTATAATCCATATAAAAAGGAGACCCTGCAAAGCGAGCGCTGCGTGAGGATCTCCTTTTTTATTTGCCACGTAACCTTTATCCCTCCATAGGTGTCTATATGTATAAGAACGGATACAAGGGAGTGAGCCATATTCGTACAGCAGAAAAATGGGCAATGTACCCTATGCATCTGCTCATCATGTTTATGATTAACCTGTTCTTCGGTTCCATGAACTTGTTCTGGGCCGTGTATGAAAATCACAGCATTTTGTCTACAGCTATCTCCCTGCTCTACCTGGCCACCTGGATGCTCTATGCTCTATTCATGAGACGCCGCAGCGGGGATTTCATGATTCTAACCTCTATTTTTTGGCTAGGCGGTTTGGCATTGCTCGCCTTGCTTTATACGGTAGAGTGGGCAAGCATTATCCTTTTATTGTTATTCTTTAGCTCGATTCACGGTTTCACTTTTAATCTGGAAATGACAGACTTCTGGCTTGTCCTTGAGTATTGTCTCATTTCCCTAACCTGTTATATTGTCGTCATAGTGTTCAATTGGATTAGTGCCAGACGCTACAAACAAAACAAGCCTGAAGTTCCTTTTAACTAAAGGTCCTTCAGGCTTTGCACTACGATTAGGCTGTACGTTTGTATGCTTTGAACGGAACGTCCTTTTCCTTAGTTCCCGCGAACGGCGGTTTGATCGTCAGCGCTATAAGCACTGCAACAATACAAAGCACACCGATGACGATAAAGGTTGGCTTGAAGCCGCCAAGCATGGCAGCAATGAAGGAGCCGGACAGTGCCCCGATACCAAAGCCTTGGTAGACGATGCCGTAATTCTTCGTATGATTCTTCAGACCGAAGAAGTCACTCACAATGGCTGGAAATACCGTAATGTTGCCTCCGAAGCAGAAAGCAATGGCTGCCACACAGACGAAGAACAAACCGTAACTCAGCGGTACAGAACTTAGCACGAGCGCAGCGGCTGCTGTAACGGCCAGCGTACACCCTACCAGCTTGATCCGGCTCACTTTATCCGACAACGCACCTAGAATCAGTCGTCCTGCGGTGTTAAAAATAGCGATCATGGCCACCGCATTGGCTGCCGTTGCGGCATCCAAATGCGCCAGCTGCATACCGATATCCTTGACGATCCCGATCAGATAGAGTCCGCTCATACACGCTGTGAAGAACACGATAAACAATAGGTATGCTTGTTTGGTCCGCAGCATTTCACCTGTTGTATAGTCTTTCGCTCCTTGAAGCGGTCCTGCCACCTGCTTCGCTTCTCTCCCGCCACTCTCGGAGACAGGAGCAACGCTTGCTTCTCTAACAAGCAGTGAACCAGTAATGATCATCGCCATGACGATCAATCCCCAGTAGAGAAACGCCTGAGACACACCAACGGATTCAATCAAACCGCCGTTAATGTATTTAAAGACAAGGCTTCCTGTTCCGTAGGCTCCGACGGAAATACCGGAGATGAGACCTTTTCGGTTCGGGAACCATTTAATTAGGTTAGATAAAGACGTAATGTAAGCCGTTCCGTCGGCAAAGCCAACAATAACGCCTGCCAGCACATATAAGGCTGCAAGCGAGCTTGCCTGCGAGCTGAGCATAAGCCCAATACCGAGTAATATACCGGACGCGGCTGTCAGCTTTCGAAGTCCTATTTTTTCTTGAATCTTACCCGCAAACAGTGTGGCGAAGGCAAGTGCAAAGCTAGTAATGGAAAAGGTAATGGATACGGAGCTGAGCTCCCATCCGAATTTACTCACAAGCGGAGCGTTAAACAAGCTCCATGTATAGATGGTCCCAAGACCCATTTGCATAATAATGGTGCCGAGCACAATAAGAAAGCGGTTGCTATTCTTTGAGTTCATATCTCGTTCCTTCTTTCTCTCGCTGTTTAAGCGTACGATGCAGTGCCCCTTACGCTACTTCATTGTAACGCTTTCACAGAGAGTTCTAACGTGTTCAGGAACGAGATAGCACAAATTAAGAATGAACTGCATTTATATGCGCATGAGCTGCTTGAACTCCTTCGCTTTGCTGCGGCTGACGGGAATCTCCACATCCAGATCCGTTAATTTCAGCAGGTACGTATTGTTGAACCAAGGGATGATTTCACGTATTTTGGACAGATTGACCAGATATGAGCGGTGACAGCGATAGAAAGACTCCCCAGGCAGGCGGGAATGAAATTCGCTAATGCTGACATTCATTGTGTATGTCTCTGCTCTAGTAATCACTTCTGTTGTCTTCTCCTGGGCAGAGGCATAATAAATATCGTCACTATCTACCACGATAATCTTGTCATTCTTCCATAGATTAACCTTACGAATAGCCGGCTTCAACTCTTCTTGTACAGGCTGATGCCGCTGCCCATAGGCAGCTTCCAGCTTCGCCAGCATGGAGGATATCCGGGATTCGCTGTAGGGCTTCAGAATATAATCAAAGGCTTCGATTTCAAAAGCCTCGGCCGCATGCTCTTTATACGCTGTAGTGAACACGATATAGGGCTTCACCTGGAACTTGCTAATATTCTGGGCAAGCAGCACACCGTCAATCGAAGGCACGTTAATATCCAGGAACAGAACATCCACCTCATGGCTCTGTAAATATTTAAGTGCATCCAGCCCATCCTCGAATTCCTCTTCAATCTCAATGCTGCTGTGCGTTCGAATTAGATAGGCCAGCTCCTGACGGGCGAGAACCTCGTCTTCTACAATGATTGCTTTCATGCCTGCTTCTCCTTTTTTACATCAAAAAATATTTCGGTGCCTTGAGCCAACCGCCGGATATGCAAACCCTCTCCGTAAATGAGCTGAACACGCTGGTGCACGTTATACAGTCCGATGTGATGCTCAGGCATATTGCCATCCTGCACCTTCTTAATAATCTCCTCCGGAATGCCAGCTCCTGTATCCGCAATGGTAATCCGCACCCTTCCTTCGTGCTCTTTCACGGCAATCGTGACAGTACCTGGTCCTTTTATTTTCAGTATCCCATGATTAATGGCATTCTCCACCAGCGGCTGAATGATGAGACTTGGAATTCGTACCTGTACTTCATCAATGTCGTACTCCACGTTCAGGCGGTGGCCAAAGCGGGCTTTTTCAATCTCTACATACTGCTGTACCTGCTGCAGCTCGGCATGGATATCGATCATTTTATCTGTAAGCTCCAGATTATAGCGCATATATCCCGACAGATTCACGATCAGCTCTCTGGCTTTATCCGGATTGATTCGAATCGACGAGGCAATTGCATTCAGCGCATTGAACAAAAAATGAGGATTGATCTTCGTCTGCAGCGCCTTCAGCTCTGCCTTGTTCGCCATTTCTTTCATTCCCTCCACTCTGGATACTTCCATCAAGGTCGAGATCATTTGCGACAAACCGATCGCGAGGGCTTGCAGTGAATCTGTGATCTTATGTGCTTTGGCATAATAAATTTTCAGCGCCCCTGTGATCTCTCCCTTCTCTTGAAGCGGAATAATCATCAGTGACTTGATGAATGGATGGGTATGCGCCGTATCGTTATTTCGAATCGTAATTTGCCCGCTCGAGATCGTCTTCTTCGTCTCTTCACTAATAATCTCATGACGCTCCAGATAGTGCTCTTCCCCCACGCCGACATATGCCAATATCAGCTTCGTGTCCGTGATCGCCACCGCGTCCGCACCAATGTCATCCTTAATAATCCGGCAGATCGTATGCAGCGATTCCTGGTTAATGCTTCGGAAATAGGGGAGCGTCTTGTTCGCAATATCCAGCGACAGCTTGGCCTGCTTGGCCGCTACAACCTCCTTCTCCCCCTCTACGCTTTGAACCAGCAGGACAATAAGACCCACACTGACCTGGCTTAGGATCATCGGCATAGCAATTCGCGAAACGATCTCGATTCCTAATGAGGAAGGCTCGGCCATCACTAATATGAGGATCATCGTTAAAGCTTCGCATGCCATACCAGCGAGGATACCCGCTTTCCACCTCTGCTCGGCTGACTTCAGCTTGTATATGTACCCTGACACGACACCTGCGGTTATGCTTGTGATCAAACAAGGGATGGAAGTGACACCGCCGATGTCGATCAAGAAACGGTGTATGCCCGATATAACACCCGTAACGAGTCCCACCCAGGGACCGAACAATATTCCACCTGACATAATTGCAATAATTCGCACATTGACGAGTGAGCCTTCGACATTAATACCGCTGTAGGTGCCAAACAAAGCAAACCCGCTGAAGATCAGGCTGGCAATGGTGAGCTCCTTCCATGTCTTGTCTCCGTTCTGAAAAAAAGTCCTGAAACGGGGTACCCGGATCAGCACGAACAAGCACATCAGCAGCAATGCAGCCCGCTCTAATAGCTGCAGCAGCATCAGTAAAGTACTCTGCATGATATGTGACCTCCCCATCCGATAAATCGTGCTCTCATTATAGCCATGGTATTTTTATCTTGTCTAATTCCCCTCACTTTCTTCCATCCGTATTCAGGTAAAAAATAAAGCAGCTCTATTGAGCCGCTCGAGGAATGCATCGTTATTTGGTCTGATCATACGTTATAAATTTATTGATAAAACCGCGTAGGTTTTGACTTGTTTCGTTCAACTGCTCGATTGCGGTCATAAAGTTCATAACCAGCTGCGCCTGATCCTGTGAAGCATGGGCGATCTGTCCAATCTCTTCCTCCATCTGTTTAATGGACTGCTGGACACTGTCTAGGGACGATTCAATTTGATGCGTCGCCTCTTTGGTGTCAACCGACAGCTTGCGGACTTCCTTGGCAACAACACCAAATCCCGCTCCTGCTTCACCAACACGCGCTGCTTCGATCGCAGCATTAAGGCCCAGCAGGTTTGTCTGCTCAGAGATCTCACGAATAAATCCAGTGACATGGTTGACCGCTTCGGATTTTTTCACCGCTTCTTTGGAATTGTTCAAGATTTCATCCGAGGTAGCGGACAATTCTTCGGAATGCGCAGCTACTTGCTGAATACCACTTAGCAGCTGCTCGGCAATCTGCTCTGTGGCCCCCATATATTTCTCAAGCATTTCCTGGTTCTCCAGGCTGTAGTTTACGCTGAGTGCAGCCAGCATTTCTCCATTCTCGTCCTTGATAGGCAGAAACATCGCTTCAAAAGGATATTCGTAGCCGGAGTATTCCACCCGGTCCACCGTCTTCACATATCCGTTAGGGAAAAATGAGAAATTCCGATTATGCTCATCCAGCGGATACCCTGCCTCAAATCCAAACTTCAAAGATTCACTGTCAGACCAATACAATATTTTCTCACGGTCAAATATAGCAATAGCTACATCCTCACGGATGACCTCCTTAATGAACGGCATGCTCTTAATCAGCGCGTCTACAATATTCATTATATTTTCCTCCAGATCTCTGATTATCAATTCGTTGATTCGCTTAATAGATATGTCGGCATAATGTGAATAACATTACAGACATTAATTGTATATAGTGGTGCTAGATCTCTGGTTGATGGAAATTAATAAGGAGCCGCTATAAGCAGGCCCCTTAAACTCTGACACAAAAAAAGAGCGCCCGGCATCATAACCGTGCTGCTCTCTTTTTTTGTATAATAACCTCGCCTATTGAGACTGCGATTCTCCATTTGTAATGTGGAACTCCAGCATCATCTGCTGTAGTCTTGAGCCGAAGCCCTCGGCTGCTTCCATGAAATAGTTCTGCTTCACAATAAAGCTGCCGCCTTTTTCGTTGTCGAACACATAATACCTGACGATCGGGTCATTCCATTCCGAACCGCCAGTACCGCCAATGGCTCTAACTTCCCAGCCTGTGACCGGCGTCTCAATAGCTTCCGCAGCGTGTACTTTGGAGTAATCCTTCTCAAGGGTTGCCTCAATGTCGGCTGCCGCATCCTCCGGAAGCATGGCTACCTGGTAGATTTCCATCGACACCTCTGGATACGGCTCTCCTGGCGGATCAGCGAGTACAATCTTGTCCATTCCCTCCTCTTGGATCATTTTGTACATCGTGGTATCAAAATAAATGACGTACTCCTGGTCTGTCCCTTCGTGCAGTGTATCAACACTTGTGGAAGGCATGCCTTCAATCTCTGTCTCCACTGTTTTTTCCGGTGCGAACCATTCCCTTACCTGCTCGACGAGTGCTTGTACGGGCGCGGTTGGCAAGCTCATGACGATAAGAATGGAAGCAGCCGCCACTGCCGGGATAATCCATCGCTTCCGCTTCGATTTCTGCTTCCTCCTTACAGAATACAGCTCCCCTGCTGCTTCCGTATGTCGACGCTCTTCCTGAATTTGTCCCTTTATGGCTGACCATATCTTGTCCTGTTGCTGTACCGATTCATCCGTCCCTGCTCTCAGCCCGTCTTTCAGCTGGTGATCCAGCTGGTCATCTCGTTCTTCGTTATGAGCCATCCTGCTCTCCTCCTCCATTCAGCCTCAGCCAGCCTTGCAGCTTCTGCCTTGCTTTATACAATCTCGATTTGACGGTGTTTACGTTCAGATCCAGCATCTCTGCGATATCCTTTTCCGCATAATCATTTACGTACTTCAGAATGATCGGAATTCGCTGCTGATCCTCCAGTCTCTGCACCATGTCGTATATATCGCCGTGCTCATCAAAGTTGTAGCGGTCATGCTGCGCTGGCAGCACACGCTCATCCGTCAGCTCCGTCGGAACTAACCTTGAATGCTTCTCCAAATATCTGTTGCATTCATTAACCAAAATTCGATTAAACCAAGGTTCAAAGGGTTTGTTCAGATCAAAGGTATTCAAATTCCGGTATACTCTCATAAATGTTTCTTGCACAACATCCGCTGCACTTGCGGAGCTTCTCGTTATGGCCGTCGCCGTGCGTATCGCTTTGTCGGTATAAATTCTGTAGAGCTGCTCGAATAATTCATCGCTGTACTCTTGTTGGAGCTGCCTGATCAGGTCTTGTGTCAACGCGCGGCCCCCCTTTCTGTATGTCAGTCATATATAATACCCTGGGATCAGGATAAAAAGTTTTCAGTGAAATGAAAATGGATTCCGATCTGTAAAAAAAGGAAAAGAACCGCGCTGTTGGCTGCACGATTCTGGCGAGAATAAATTTTAATTATGAACAGAAGTGAGCTAAGAAATAAAGAGTGATTCATCGTTTCTTATAATATCTTGTACACTTCCTGACTAACCAATCAACACAAATAATAGCGATAAGAATTATCGACCAATAGTTCCCAATAAACCAAATGGAAAAGAAATTGATCATAATAAAGAATACAAAGAGTGCCCAAAAGAGTCCAAGTTTGTCCATGATGTTCTAATTCCTCTAGATATGTATTTAGAAACACAGGATACCATCGAATAACCTATACGGGGTAGGTACTCCTTTCTACGCTAATGAAGCTCTCCTCCAATTATCTTGATATCCTCTTCGGCATTTGCAGCTGTGATCGCAGCAATTTCAAGACCTTTTACAATGTGATCTAGACATAGGCTCGGGGCAGATGAGTTCAATGTCTGCTCAGGAAGATACGGGATATGTATGAAGCCGCCGCGAATATGTGGTGAGTAGAACTGCAAATAATGCATTAAGCCATAAAACAAATGGTTGCATACAAAAGTACCTGCCGTATTAGACACGGCCGCGGGAATACCGGCTGTTCTCATCGCTTCTACCATCTTTTTGATCGGTAATGTAGAAAAATAGGCGGTAGGCCCGTTCTGTACAATCGGCTCGTCAATCGGCTGCTGCTGTTCATTATCTGGTATACGGGCATCATCTACATTGATCGCGATACGTTCCGGCGTAATCTGTGTCCGTCCGCCAGCCTGTCCAATGCAGATGACAACATCGGGCTGCTCTTTTTCGATAGCGGAAATGACATGCTGAATGGACTTGGAGAAGACCGTCGGGATTTCATAAGCAACCAATTTCACATTGCTCGTCTTCTTGCAATTCAGCCGCTTCACAGCTTCTAGCGCAGGATTAATCTGTTCACCTCCAAAAGGGTCGAATCCAGTTAACAGTACCTTTTTAACCATCTGATAAGCCTCCATTTGCTATGATCCTTGATTTCTCTTTACTATATCCTATATTTACCTAATGAGTATATCCATGGCGTTGAAGGCTAACCGATGCAATGATGCTCCGCTAAGATTCGCCTTTTAATTTGACTTTTCTACTATATAAGTGAGTATTTTAGCGAGTTACACAGCTTATTTCCCGAGAAATAATGACAAGAATCGATGTAAAATGATAATTTTTATGTAAGTAATAACATATGCGAAATCCGAGTCTGTACCACATAATCATTCTGCCAAATAAGCTGATTGCCACTCGTTACTCCGTATGACCCCTAGTATCACTCCTTCTCATATCACCAAAAAGAATCACCAAAAGAAAAAAAGCCATTGAGATCACCTCAACAGCCTTACTTCTTCTATTTATATTCTATGTCGTATCTATTCCTCGCAAGCGATGTCGATCAGGCAACCGCCAAATTTCTGCGTATTCTGCGATCAATAATAAAAGGTCCAAAAGGTATGATGGAGGCGACGAGTGCTGCCAGCACCATCTTGATCGACCAGCGGTTTAGAATAGCTGCAATCGCAATGGCGATGATATAGAGAACAAACAAAAACCCATGTGCTCCCCCCACAATGGTTACAGCTGCTGGAATATCAAATGCATATTTCAAAGGCATGGCAATCGCAAGCAATAAAATGAAGGAAATCCCCTCGATCATTCCGACGACACTGAAAAAACGCATTGCGTTCTTGCTTGATTTGTTCATTATCCACCTGTCCTCTCCTGCTATATGCTGTGGTCAGACTGGTAAACGGCTCATCTCACTTCAGCATTCAGGGACATCTTACAACGGGTCTAATGATAAGGTCAATGGAACTCGTCCGTTTGTTGGAATTCCGTAACAGATCCTTGTGATTTAGGTGAATTATTGCATTGCAATCTTGCCACAGATTTGATTTAAACACACAAACCTGCCAGCTTAAACTTCAATTTATACATTAGAACCACCCACAAGCAAAAAAGCCACCGCAAACGCGGAGGCCTATGTGAAACCTTTTATTACACTTGCTTGAATTCAATTTGGTCAATATGCATACCTGGCTTGATATGCTCAAACGTCAATTCATACAGACCTGCTTCGAGCTCCACCTTGATCTGCTTCAGCTTCACCCACTTACCTTCCGTTCCGTTCGTTTGGACCGTAGTGACCACTTGTCCGTTCAGCATCAGGTTACAAGCACTTTGTGCAAGCTCGCCATCTGGAGACATGACATTTGCAAAAATGCGGTACACTCCCGGCGCTTCGACTTTAATCACCGCTGGACTGTCTGGCACGATCTTCACTTGACCTTCCTCTGCCACCGTCTGCACCTGTTCTGGATGCAGGGATACACTCGCCTTAAACTGCTCCACGCTCTCCTTAATAAACGTATCTCTTGAGAACACCGGAGCCTGCATCAGCCACTCACAAATATTGATGGCATTACGCTGTAATTCCCCACGCGTGAGCGTGCCGTTCTCCAGGGATTCTATCGTATTATCGCCATACGCGTTCGTTTCCGCTCCATAGTTGCTGACCACCATATAGAGATCGTTCTGAGCGCGAATCATAAAGTTCGTGTTCTTACGGTCTGCTGGACCGCTGTTCGCCGAATCGTTCATCACGGCCCACCAGTCCGTCATCACGATCCCTTTATATCCCCATTCACCGCGGAGAATCGTCGTGTTCAGATCATAATTGGAAGCAGCCCAATGGCCGTTAATCGGATTATATGAGGTCATAATGGAGTTTGCCCCACCTTGTTTTACGGCCATTTCAAAGCCCTTTAGATAAATCTCACGCAGAGCACGCTCCGATACGACCGCATCGACTTTGGTACGATACTTCTCCTGGTTATTGCAGGCAAAATGCTTCAGTGTAGCAAAAGAACCTCCCTTGCGAATTCCGCGCGTACAAGCTGCTGCAAACAAACCGGTTACCAGTGGATCTTCGGAGAAATACTCAAAGTTCCGGCCGTTCAGCGGACTGCGGCGAATATTAAGGCCCGGCCCCAGTAGAGTGTCGATTTCATTGCGGACCAGCTCTCTGCCTTCCATCACATAGAGTTCTTCGACCAGATCCACATTCCATGTCGCTGCAAGCAGTGTGCCGATTGCCACCTGTGTTGCCTGCTGCCCGCTGTCCATCCGGATGCCGGAAGGGCCATCTGCTGTACATCCAACAGGAATACCGAAGCCTAGCAGACTGTCGCTGACACCTCCAAAAGCCGAAGCCGTCCCTGGCGTAACGAGCGGGCTGCTCATACCCTCGCCCCGAACGATAGCCGCCAGATCCTGGTCGCTCAGCTGAGCAATAAATTGCTCAATGCTGACTTTACCCTCATGCACATCTTTCAGCTTGTAGCCTTGATCTCCCGTCTGTGCTAGTGTCTGTGGAAGATTCTTCTCAATTCGCTCTCCAAGAGAAATCTTCCGTGTGGGAACTTCGGCTGCCGACAGCTCATATGTGCCATCCGCCTGGCGTGCACCAGGCATCATCCGCTTGAAGCCTTCCGTTGGCGCCATCGCCTCCTGCAGCTGCTCCACGACGACAAGCGATTCAAGAATATAGCCTTCCTGCCCGTCTACCGTTACTGCTTCCAGCTGTTTAACGCTGCTGCCGACATAGAAACGATACACCCCTTCTTCCAATACGTAAGCCGATGGGTGCCCTGTTACGCCGCTGTCATCGTAGGAAGCCATAGAATCAACGGAGAAGCGGAGTGTCAGCTGCTCTGATTCACCCGGCTCAAGGAGCTTTGTTTTGGCAAAAGCGGCAAGCGCTCGGGCAGGCTGTCCCAGCTTCCCTTGCGGCGCTTCGTAATAGACTTGAACAGTCTCTTTGCCCGCATAAGCGCTGCCTGTGTTAGTTACCTTGACCTTCAATTCAATAAATTCGGCTCCACCTTCGCTCCCCTTCGTCGCACCATCATTCTCAATTGAAAAGGTCGTGTAGGACAGTCCATATCCAAATGCAAACTGCACCTTATCCGGACAGAAGGTTTCGAAATAACGATAACCTACGTAAATATCTTCCTCGTACAGATTCTTAAACTCATGACCGTAATTACGGGTCGAAGGATAATCCTCGATGGAATATGCAATCGTATCGGTCAGCTTACCGCTCGGCGTAACATCCCCTGCCAGCACATCGGCGATCGCATTTCCGCCTTCCATTCCGCCCTGCCATGAATAGATCACTGCCGAAATCGGGTAAACATGACTTGCATCGTCCAGCCAGCTCATATCAATGATGTTGGAGACATTAAGCACGACAATGGTTTGTTCAAAATACTTCGTTACCATGGTCAGCATCGCTTTTTCATCATCCGTCAGCTGATAGCTTCCCTGCTCGTTCGCATTATCCTGATCCTCACCAGCTGTACGCCCGATCACAACAATTGCCTTTGCAGATTTGCTTCTAGCCCCAGATACCAATTCATCGGTCAATGGCATTTCTTTCTGATGCCAAGGTTCGGCTGCCCATCCGCCTCCGCCGTTATCGAATGGATTTTGTTCAATCCATTTTTCATAGGTAGCTGCTAGCTCCTCATTGACCTCGATTTGAGACTTTGCGCGAAGGCCATCCAGCAGATTGGTCGTATATACCACATTGACACTGCCGCCTGATCCGGTACCGCTGCGATAGTAATTTACCTGAGTACGTCCAAAAACTGAAACGTTTTCGGAACGTTGTATAGGCAGCACTTGTCCATCGTTCTTGAGCAGTACTGCACCTTCTGCCGCGACCTTTCTACTGAATTCTGCAAATCCTTCTAATGGAACACCGATAAGTTGTGAGCTCAAATGATTCCCTCCTGAAATGTTTTTTCGAAAGTACTAAATGATTTATGAGATTGATTCATATTGCTATATAAATGAAAGAATACAAGAAAAACGAAGAGTGTAGGCGTTTACAGTTTCAGTTGTATACGTTTACCTCCCTATTCTATTCCATAGTAACAGATTTCTAAAGACATTTGAAAGATACAGATCACAAAAAGACCCATTCGTTAAAATGGGTCTCAGCAGCACTATAATTAACATCTCACAGCGAATAATCGCTTCCTGAATACAGAATGCGGGTTACTGATGATCGTGAGCACTCTTCTGTTTAACCAGACTGTAGTATTTGTTAATATCGTCATCTACTTCTCTGGATTTCGCAAGTACAATTTCAGAGTTATAACCATACCAATCGGCCAGAAGATTGAGTTCATGTCTCTTCTTCTCAATAAGTGAGTAAATTGAAATCTTCCCCAACATGAATTCCCCCTTAGTATGTTTGTACTTACACAAAATGAGTCATGCTAGTGAGTATTACTGTGGAATTTAACCCTAATTTAAGAATAGTTCGGATGGTAAATCTCAATCTCTTAATTCTCAATCATGAGTTGTCTCCATCAAACTATATATAGATAAAATATATCAAAACTAACCTATATGTACTCTTAATTAGAGCTAACAAAAATAATTCTGAAAATGATATGAATGAGAGAAAAACCTCTCTTTTCGTCTATTTTACTACTTTTTCCACATTTTGCAACTATATTTTATAAACTTTTTACACGTATGGTGTATAAATTTCCTCGTTCTTGTCTACACAATTCGTGTACATGAACACTTATTGTGTAAATAAAACTTTATTCTGTGTAACCATGCTAAACTAACTTTTTAGGAGGGATTTCATAATGTCTGTCTTGGGAGATCGTCTGAAGCAACAAAGAGAACACAGAGGATGGTCTCAGGTCTTCGTATCCAAAAAGTTAGGTCTAAAACGCAGCAGCACTTATGCAAACTGGGAGTACGGAATAAGAGAGCCTGACTTGGACATGCTGCAGAGAATCGCTGATCTATATGAGGTTTCTATCGATTGGTTGAATGGCAGAGAGCAGAAATACGAGATTAATCCTGAGCCACAAGAAGAATATATACTGAAGATTATTAGAGAAACTGAAGCCGATTACAACGTACAGCTTCGTGGTGATCCCGTTGTGGAATCTACGCTCCGAGATCTGATACAAAATATAGCAAAGCTGAAAAAAGCAGCACAAAACGAGAAGGACTGATGTCATGTGAGCGCTTGTGCTCTTAAGTGCGGTTCCTACATAAGTTGGTTATAATAAGATAAGCAGGACAGGTTACATAAGTTAGTAATAAATAAAGGCAGGAGACATATGCGTACACACGTCCACATCATTGCTCCTTATGAAGCGATGATTCCTATTATAGAAGAGTGCATTCCGCTATTTCCCCACTTAGATATTCAATATGCGATCGGTGATCTTGGCAGAGGAGCCGAACTCGCAGCTAGGGCAGAAAAAAACGGGGCAGAAGTTATTATTAGCCGCGGAGGGACGGCTCAATTCATTAAAGAAGCCGTGACGATTCCCGTCATCGACGTCCACCTTTCGGGTTACGATATGATTCGTTCGCTAACGCTAGCCAGTCAGTTTAATGGTCAAACGGCTATCGTCGGATTCTCCAATATTACATCAGGCGCACAATCGATTATTGATCTGATGGATTTGCCTCTAAAGGTGTATACCATACACAGCTCCGAGGATGTGGCAAGACTGCTGCTTGAGTTAAAGGCGGCAGGTTACCGCCAAATTGTGGGGGATGTTATTACCGTGAATACAGCTAATGCTTATGGCATGAAGGGGCTGCTGATTCAATCCGGTAAAGAATCGATATTGAGAGCGCTGGATGATGCCCAGCTTATTTATCGCTATTTGAGCAAGAACAACACCATATCGTTAATTTTGAATGAGCTCGTGATGAATGAGCATCCCAACCTCATCATATTGAATGAGCATAATGAAGTCGTATACGAACAGTTGAACGATTTTGACCATAACCCTTTGACAGAGAACCATATCTATGTGACCAACACGAATATCGATTTTCATCAATCGAAGGTTCAAAATGTTTTTATAGTTGATGACTATCAGCTCACCGTTAACGCCTATGAAACGACGATAAACCGTATCAGCTACAAGGTTTACTCCTTGGAAAAGGGACAGCCCTATGCCTTTGCTCATCTTGGCATCAAAGCCTATTATGAGACATCCGTAGAGCCCATTGTAGCTGAATCCACTGCTATGCGCACAACGTTAAGCCATATTAACATGCTCTATAAGTATCATGAGCCCATTCATTTGCTGGGTGAGGAGGATACAGGAAAGTCCTACTTGGTGAAGTATATTCATCAAACGTATGCCAATGGAGGGCTGCTGCTCCAGATCGATCTGAAGCAAGTTCCTCCAGGTGTATTAAGCGACATTCCACTGGCCAAAGTAAGAAATGTAGAATTGAATCATGTGGAGCACCGCATTGAGGATCCAGAATGGATCGCATTTATTGAGTCCTGCCTGAATCAGCAGGTTGGAATATTCATTATCAGTGAACAGGCACTGAACGAGCATTGGCCTCCACATCTTAAACTGAATACCATCATCATGCCGACCCTCTTGGAGAGACTGGATGATCTGCCATCACTGATTCAGCATTTTCTATCGGATTATTATCAGAAATATGGAACAACGGCAATCAAGATTAAGGAAGATGCATTGCAGCTGATACAGCAAAAAGCATCCCATATGTCTATAAGCCAGCTAAAGCAGCTGATTAAACAAGCAGCCATGAACGAAACGGAGTATGTACTTTCAGCAAATACAGTTTCCCGATTATTAGACGGATACTCTACTTCGAAGGCCTCGAATTCCATAGAGCTTACAGGTACATTAAAAGAAATTGAAAAAGAAATTATCTCCTATGTATTGCAAGAAGAAAATAATAATCAATCCAAGGCAGCGGAGCGATTAGGGATTAATCGAGCCACCCTATGGCGTAAACTTAAGAATGAATAAGTTTACGCTTTTTTTATTGCGTAATGTGTTGCATATTTAAACAATTTTTAAATTTAGGCACATTTACATAATTTTAATGTTGCTAAAATAAACAACATGATATAGTATTGTTCCTGCAAACGCTTTATTAAAACGATTACACAAGGAGCTAACAATATGAATATTAAAGCGACGTTAGATCGGATCCCTGGCGGCATGATGGTTGTCCCTCTTCTCATCGGGGCATGTATCAATACATTTGCTCCAAACGCTTTGCGGATTGGCGGCTTTACCGAAGCCTTATTTGTCAACAGTTCAAGCACGCTTATTGCACTATTCCTATTGATCGCCGGTACGCAAATTACGTTTAAAACAGCGGGTTCATCTGTTGCAAAGGGTGTTACGCTGCTGGTGTTTAAATGGGCCGTCGGCGCAATCATCGGATTGATTGCCATCATGTTTGCCGATTCTTCAACCGGACTATTTCTGGGTCTAGCGCCTCTCGCCATTATTGCCGCCATGACGAACTCAAACGGTGGACTCTACATTGCACTAGCTGGACAATACGGGAAAGAGGATGACAAAGCAGCTTACCCTTTCCTTGCACTCAGTGACGGACCGTTTCTTACCATGGTAGCGCTCTCGATCTTTGGCGCGATGGGCTTTGCTGACGGAATGTTCTCACCGATGTCCTTCGTAGCAGTACTGCTTCCGCTGGCTGTCGGCATAATTATTGGTAACCTGGACCGTAATATGGCAGAATGGCTGCACAAAGGCAGTGATAAGCTGGTTCCTTTCTTCGCCTTTTCTCTGGGGATGGGCATCAATTTCTCTTCCATCATCCAAGGTGGCCTTAGTGGTATCCTGCTAGGCGTACTAACCGTGCTGCTCACAGGCGGTCTCGGATTCCTGCTCTTCAGAGCCATTGGCTGGAACCCAATTGTCGGTGCATCGGAAGGATCAACAGCAGGTAATGCAGTAGGTACACCGGCTGCGATCGTCGCAGCGAATGCTTCCTTTGGACCGATTGCTGAAATCGCCACAGTACAAATTGCGGCAAGTGTCGTAACGACCGCCATCTTATTGCCGATCTTCATTGGCTTCTTATCCAAACGATTGGAGAAATCCGGCGGCGTCGAAAAATATAACAATCCAGCTGCATAGAGGTTATAATAGCCCCTCAATTTGCACTCGTTTTTCTCAAGGAGGAGGTAACTGCATGAAACTAGCCATCATTGCAGATGATTTGACTGGCGCCAATGACAGTGGAGTTCAGCTCGCACGTCATGGCCTTAGAACAAGCGTATTATTTGATATGGATGAGGATAACATTCGCAGCTACGATGCTGTCGTCTATGATACAGACAGCCGCTCCATCACCCAGGAAGAAGCTTATCAGCGGGTAAGTAAGGCCGCGGAATTCTTAATAAAGGCCGGATTCAATACCATTTTTAAAAAGATGGATTCCACCATGCGTGGAAATATCGGTGCAGAGATCGATGCATTATATGATGTCGTTAAGCCTGACTTTATGATGATTGCACCCGGCTATCCCAAAAACAATCGCACCATCTTAAACGGTGTCCACTATTTGAATGGTATCCCGCTTGGTGAAACAGAAATTGCAAATGATCCCAAGACTCCGGTTACTCTCTCTTACCTTCCAGATTTGCTTAAGCTGCAAACGAAGTATGAGGTCGGTGAAATATCCGCAAGTGATCTGGATGCCGGGAAAGATCATGTTGAAAATAAGCTGAAACACTTTATGCAGAACTCCGTTCCTTATGTGCTCGTTGACTCGACCAAGGAGCATCATTTGGAACGGATATTGCAAACAACGAAGCAGCTAAGCTATACGTTTGCATGGGCCGGTTCAGCAGGGATTGCGAACTACCTGCCCGAGCATTACGCTATATCACACGCTCACTCAGAGCTTACGATCGCTGAAAATCAAGGTCCGACTCTTACTGTCGTCGGCAGTGTAAACAAGAACTCGCGCGCACAGCTCAGACAGCTGCTTGAACAAACGGATGTGTGCCCGGTACAATTTATATCTTACAAGGCTGTGTCTGAGCCATCGGATCGCAACGCAGAAATGGAACGTGTATTTGAAGAAGTGAAGTCACTGGCCTTAGAGGGTAAGGATACTGTGATCTACTCCACAGCAGAGCAGATCGATATCGAACAAGCACGTACCACCGGCGAGTCCAGAGGACTTAACCATACCGAGGTTAGTAACGAGATTGTGCGAGCCATCGGTGAGGTTTGTGCAAGACTGCTGGAGAAGGGTTATTTTACAGGTGTCTCCATGACAGGCGGAGATACGGCGAAGCAAATCTGTATGATGTGGAATATCAGCGGCTTTGAATTGTTGGACGAGCTGGAAATTGGTGTGCCGATTTCGAAATTTATAGGCGTCAAGGATCTGTACGTGATTACAAAAGCAGGCGGATTCGGCAAGCCAGACGTATTTATCCATGCGATTCAAAAGTTAAAAGGAGGAACTATAGCATGAAACCAACCGTCGGAATTACGATGGGTGATGCAGCAGGCATCGGACCCGAAATTATTATGAAGGCATTAGCCCACCAGGAAATGTACGATAACTGCAATCCTCTTGTGATCGGGGATGCCAAAATATTAGACCGAGTTCTGCCAATCATCGGCTCAGATCTGAAGGTACGTTCGATTCAGGAGCCATCTGAGGCGAAATACGAATTTGGTACCGTGGATGTAATCGATCTGGATCTCGTCCCTGCAGATCTTGAATTTGGTGAAGTATCTGCTGTAGCAGGAGATGCAGCCTTTCAGTTTCTGGCAAGAGCGATTGACCTAGCGAAGCAGCACAAGATCCACTCCATCTGTACGGCTCCATTGAACAAGGAGGCTTTGCACCAGGGCGGACACCTGTATCCGGGACACACTGAAATTTTGGCTGATCTCACGGATACCAAAGATTTCTCCATGATGCTGACAACTCCGAACCTGCGGGTCATCCACCTGACAACCCATATGGGACTGATTGAAGCCATCCACAGCATTACTCCGGATAGAACGTATACTGTCGTTAAGCTTGCCCATGATACGCTGAAGAAAGCCGGTTTCGACAACCCGAGAGTTGCGGTCTGCGGAATCAACCCTCATGCAGGTGAGAATGGACTCTTCGGAAACGGTGAGGAAGAAGAAAAGCTACAGCCCGGCATTGAGCGTGCCCAGAAGGAAGGCATTAATGTAGTAGGTCCTCTCCCTGCTGACACTTTGTTCTTTAGAGCTGGCAGAGGCGATTTTGATATCGTTGTTGCCTGCTACCACGACCAAGGGCATGCGCCAATCAAGGTCATGGGTATTGAAGAAGGCGTGAACATTACGGTCGGACTAAAAGGCGGTATCATCCGCACCTCTGTCGACCACGGAACAGCATTTGATATTGCAGGCAAAAATATTGCTGAAGACAAGAGCATGCTGGCGGCGATCCGCTCTGCCATTGAGCTTGCTCCAAAGGATCGACTCTAATACCTAGCTTGACTGCAGCTTGCACATGAAAGACCCAGCGATCGCTGGGTCTTTTTTGATGTGTCGCTTTCATGTGTTTTCGTTTGCTGCTCTTGCGAGTGAAATTTGCAATACAGATCTGCTCCTCGCACGAATAGGTGCATATAAGCCAGCACATAATATACCTCATAAACCGATCTCAGTTAGATAAGGAGGACTCATCAATTGAGTACGAACCAACCAGACAAGAATCTTATAAATGAAGTGAAAGATCTAGAAACCACGGCTGTGAACAGCCTGGATGCACAGCAGAAGCAGCAAGCCCGCAATGACCGCCGGAAGCAATCGCAGCATGACAGCAATGGTAAATATAACGAGAGTGAATCGAATAACTATCATTAGACGCCTCTCGCATTCAGAAAAGGCTCAGCCATAAAGTCCAGAGCAGAAAAAAAGAATCGGTCCCGTGAAGCATCGTTTTAGATGCCTGCGGACCGATTCTTTCTATTATATAGATCTACTTTTTATCCATTTATTTATTCAGGAAATCGATTAACGCTTTATTGAATGGCTCAGCGTGAGTCGCATTCAAGCCGTGTGGTCCACCTTCAATGACAACAAGTTCACTGCCTTTCACGGCTTCATGCGAGAGCTGACCGCTGACTTCAAGCGGAACGACCGCATCGGAATCCCCATGAATGACGAGCAGCGGGATATCGAATTTGGCCAAGTCTTCACGGAAGTCGGTCCGGCCGAAGGCAGCAACACAATCCAGCGTTCCTTTTGGAGAAGCAGCAGAAGCAATGGCAACATTGTACAACCGGAAGGGCTCGCTGACCAGATCTGTTCGATCTCCTGCCTTAAAGAAGTTATGCGTGAAGCCATCGAGAAAAGCGATTCTGTCTTCTGTCAGGCCG
The DNA here is from genome assembly GCF_000732325.1 of Paenibacillus sp. TCA20. Lineage (GTDB taxonomy): Bacteria > Bacillota > Bacilli > Paenibacillales > Paenibacillaceae > Paenibacillus > Paenibacillus urinalis. The sequence goes on along the minus strand of NZ_BBIW01000016.1, from coordinate 77,441 downwards.
GCTTGAAATTCTTGAATCGTCGCTTCGTCCAATCCCCCTTCCGGATGCTCGGCAGATTTGTAGAAGTACGGAGGAACAGCACCTGCCAGTACGGCTTTTCTAACACGACTCGTTCCATAGGTACCAATGTACCGGGCAACCTCACCGCCACCCATGGAGAAACCGACCAGTGTTACATCGCTCAGATCCAGATGTGTAATCAGCTGATCAAGATCAGCTGCAAACGTATCGTAGTCGTATCCATTATACGGCTGAGAGGATTGTCCAAATCCGCGGCGGTCATAAGTAATTACACGATAGCCTGCGTTGATAAGCGCTGGAACCTGCTTCTCCCAAGAACGTCCGCTGAGCGGCCAGCCATGAATGAGAATGACGGGTTTACCCGCACCAAGATCCTCAAAATATAGTTCAATCGGTTGTCCGTTTTCGGTTCCTACATTTAATTTAGGCATGTTTATACGTTCCTCTCGATTTAGTTTTTTAGGGTCAGCCACCACTGACCTTTTTCATCATTATCATAGCGGTTTTTTTAAGTATTGTATTTTAGCAATTTACTATACCTTCTATAGGATTTTTCTATATGTAATTACCCTTAAATTGGATGAGCATATCAAGTGAATACATCAAATTATTCTATAAATAAAAACTATATGAAATATAGTTAGCTCCATATTGATCAGAATATATACGGCTTATAAGATGGGTTTAATTACATGTAAAGGAGAATATTAATGGGGATTAAATTTGAATGGGTTCCATGCTTAACTGTATCGGTGAAACCCACCTTGGTTCGGCTCGAAACACGCACTACACATAGAAAGGGGGCAGCCATTGAGCCGTCTATCAACAGAACGCGCACCTAGCTCATCCGTTACGATTATTTTGTTCTGGTGTTCATTGATCGTTGTCTCCGCTGTCTACATAACGATTCCTTTAATCTCACTATTCGCTGAAGTATTCCAAGTATCTTCCTCTCAAGCCGCTTGGGTCGGCAGCGCATTCTCTTTTGCCTTCGCAGGCGGAGGACTCCTCTTCGGGGTTCTATCTGATCGATATGGACGTAAAAAATTGATGATTACCGGGCTGCTGCTGCTAACCTTAACAACACTATTGATCGGCACCGTCCAATCCTTCTTTTGGCTTGTTGCTTTGCGTTGTCTTCAAGGCTTGGCTGCTTCCATGTTCCCCCCATCTGTTCTAGCCTATGCCATGGAGATGTTCCCCGCGAAGAAGCGAGTAACGATGATCGGATTTATTAGTACCGCCTTCCTGATGGCCAGTATCATCGGACAAATTTACAGCAGTATCATCGTGTTCACGTTCAGCTGGTCGTACGTATTCTATTTTTTGTTCGGCATCTATCTCATATCTTTTGTGATCATTACCTTTGGAATTCCAAGCGACTCGAATGATCGGAAGCGAGGCAGCATTGCTGCTTCATTCGTCCGGATCGGTACCATTTTTCAGATCAAAGGACTTCCTTTTTGCTACATTATATCGACGATCCTGTTCACTGCACTGGTTGGATATTTTACGACGCTCGGCAGTTACTTGACGAGTCCGCCATTTCAATTAAGTCATGAGGATATTTTATGGATTCGGACAGCAGGTATTATCGGCATGCTGGTGTCTCCATTCGACGGTAAACTGGTCGCCAAGTACGGGGTGAAACGTGTGTTGTGGAGCGGATTATTATTGGCAGCTATCGGTCTCGGATTTCTCGGAGTCTGGCCTAATTTAACCTTCCTGATCCTGATGAGCATCGTATTCACAACGGGCGTTGCCATTGCACTTCCTGCCCTCATCTCGCTGATCGGTCAGCTTGCAGGAGAGGTTAGAGCCATTGCCGTTTCGTTCCACATGTTCATGCTATTTATAGGTGCGTCGCTCGGACCTATACTCTCCATTTATCTCATTGATAGGGGAGGTCATCTACTTACATTTGAAATCCTGGCTGGCCTGCTCTGTCTAAGCATGATCGTTCCACTGTTAATTCCGCTTCGAGAGCCGCCTGCTGCAACCGGCCATCAGCATCAGCCGAACCGTTCGATTTAAGTCTATGAAAAATTGAAAAAAGCATGCACCCGTGAAACCTCAGTTTTACCGGTGCATGCTTTCTTTTCATTTTATTCAAATAAGCTTATTGCTCGATCGCAAGAAAGGCAGCGACTTCAGCTAACCGGGAAGCATAGCCCCATTCATTGTCGTACCAGGCTGCAACGGATAAGAGCTCGCCCTGGACCTGTGTTAGCGGAAGATCAATAATTGAAGAATGCGGATCTGCAACGATACGGGAGGAAGCCCACTCTCCCTCCAGCACATCCAGCACGCCTTTTAACTCGCCTTCTTGGGCAGCCTTGCGGAACATATCATTGATCTCCTGCGCTGTACATGGTTTCTCCGTAATGAGATTCAATTCCGCAATACTGCCGGTTCGGGTTGGAATTCGATAGGCTTTGCCTGTGATCTGAAGATCCTTCCATATGAACTTAAGTGCTTTGGCAGCTCCCGATGAGGAAGGAATAATGTTCTCCGCCGCCGCCCAGGAGTCTCTGCGGTCTTTCATCGGCTGATCCGTCAATGATTGGGTATTGGTATAGGAATGAACGGTGGAGAATAAACCATATTTAATCCCATAATTCTCTTGGACCAATTTAACCACAGGTGCCAATGCGTTAGTCGTGCAGCTGGCCATACTAATAATTTTATGCTCTACCGGATCATAGCTGGACAAGTTAATGCCTTTTAGGAGCACCGCATCACAATCCTCCAGGCTCTTGCTTGGACCGCTTACGAGCACTCGGTTGGCTCCCCGGTGAAGATGGAGCTCTGCAACAGACCGTGTAACCGCGCGTCCTGTGCAATCAATAACCAGATCGACACCGAGCTCTCCCCAGTTCGGAATTTCCTGTGCTGCATTCAAGTAGTGGATGTGACGGTCGCCTATCGTAATTTTTCCTTCACTACCTTGAACAGGCTCATGCCAGCGCTTATAATTTGTATCTACTTCAAACAAGGCAGCCAGCGCAGCTTCATCTTTAATGTCTGAGATGGAATAAGGTACAAATAAATCGTTAAGCAGTGCTGCACGAAGCAGCTGTCTTCCAATGCGTCCGAATCCAAAAATCGCAATTTTCCCCATGATATCCTCCTATTTATCTCCTTAGGTTTATCTTTAATGTATATCTTCGCCTAACACACGAACTTCAATGGGAAGAAGATTCCCCTCTACAATGTCTCGCTGGGATTCCAACCAAGGTGGAAGCTGAAGCTTCTCCCCCAGGCTCTCCATAGGCTCATCGGTTGCAAATCCTGGAGGGTCGGTAGCGATCTCAAACAGGATTCCCCCTTGTTCGCGGAAGTATATCGCATTAAAATACTGGCGATCAATGATTGGCGTGGCTTGAAAACCGTGCTGCACAACATGCTCACGCCACATGACATGATCCTCGCTATGCTGTGCCCGCCATGCAATATGATGAACGGTGCCTGCGCCTTCACTCCCCCATCCCATGGGTTCAGCATTAACGTCGATGATGTTACCAAGATCACCATAGGAACGATATCGTACCAGTCCGCCCTCTTCGCCGACTTTGTCCAAGCCCATAACGGTTCTTAGCGTATTCTGGGTTTGTTCGGGATTCGTGCTATATAGCACTGCTCCGCCAAACCCTTTGATCGCTTTATCGGCTGGCACGCCCCCATAGGACCACTTGCTTAACGTCCCTTCTTCTCTCGCAACCACTTCCAGCTGCAGGCCGTCCTTATCATTGAATTGCAGGTAGGTCTCATTGAAACGCTGCGTGCGCTTAAATTCAACGTTCAGTTTAGCCAATCGCTCTTCCCAGAATGTCAACGCTCCGGCCGGGACCACAAACGTAGTGAGCCCAACCTGGCCTCCTCCCACTCTGCCGCGGCGGGCTCCATCGAATGGAAAGAACGTCATCGCTGTGCCGGGACTTCCCACTTCATTGCCGAAATAAAGATGATATACTTCGGGAGCATCGAAGTTGACGGTCTTTTTTACGAGCCGGAGACCTAATACCCCCGCGTAAAAATCAACGTTTCTCTGCGGATTACCCACAAACGATGTAATGTGATGAATTCCAGCTGTTTTTTTAGTCATGATAAACAACCTCCAAGTTATGCTTAGTAAGAAACGGGGAAGCTCTTGCAACCATCAACAGGCCGCCGATCAAACGGCAGCCTGTGCACAGCCTCTGCTTCGTATAGGACTATACTTCTAGAACACAAAACAATCCAAGTCGCAGAACCCCCCTCCATGGTGGTGACTGCATCTGTGATGATGGTGAAGCTGTTGATGCTGTTGATCTAACACTTGCTGGCCGTTTGTCCCTCCGGATATAGGTGTCTTATAGTACCCGCCGTAATAGTTATGCGGCGACCAGTCGGGGCTTGCTTTGGGAGCTAGAGGTGATAAATGCTGGAATTCGCCGACGCCATAGACGATCTTCCCTCCGACTACCGTCAATACCGATTCGATTTTTTTGATCTCCTCTTCAGGAACACTCAAGAAGTTAGCTGAGAGCAGCGAAAAATCCGCATAATAACCAGCTTTGATCTGCCCTTTGACATCCTCTTCCTTGGAGAACCATGCATTCCCTGCCGTATACATCCGAAGCGCTTCATGGCGCTCCACACGGTTGGATTCCGGATACAAGGAGAGTCCGCCGAGTGTTTTGCCCGTTACGAGCCAGTACAAGGCTACCCATGGATTATAGCTCGCCACACGAGTCGCGTCCGTTCCAACGCCTACGCGCAGACCAGCCGTAAGCATCTTCGCAATCGGCGGCGCATTCTCGGCTGCCTCAGCCCCATAACGGTCAACAAAATACTCTCCCTGGAATGCCATCCGATTTTGGACAGCGATCGATCCTCCTAAGGCTACGACCCGCTCTAAATCTCGCTCATGAATGGTCTCGGCATGATCCAGAATCCAGCGCAGATCCTTAAAAGGCACCTCTTTATTCACACGTTCAAATACATCCAAGAATCGGGAGATCGACTCTCCATATGTTGCATGCAGACGGAATGGCCACCGCTGCGAAACAAGATGCTGTGTAACCCCAAACAGCTCATCCTCCAGAACGGCAGGCAGCTCCGGGCGAGGCTCGACAAAATCCTCAAAATCTGCCGCACTGTATACGAGCATTTCACCCGCACCGTTATGCCGGTAATAAGCACTTCCCGTATAAGGGGTGGATGAAGCTGTCCACTTCTCGAAATCAGCCAGCTCCTTATTCGGATTCTGTGTAAAGAGATTATAGGCCGTGCGAACCGTGATCTCCTCCCGTCGGTCCAGCTCTTCAAATACTTGATAGTCATCCGGATAATTCTGAAAACCGCCGCCGGCATCGATGACACTCGTGATGCCAAAACGATTGAGCTCCCGCATAAATAGGCGAGTGGAATTCAGCTGATCCTCGTAGCCCAGCTTCGGACCTCGCGCCAAGGTTGCATATAGAATCGTTGCATTTGGTCTTGCGATCAGCATCCCTGTTGGATTCCCCTTGCTGTCCCGCTGAATCTCGCCGCCTGGTGGATTCGGTGTGTCCTTCGTATAGCCAACTACGCGAAGAGCCGCTTTATTCAAGAAGGCCTGACGGTACAAATTAAGAATGAACACCGGTGTATCCGGTGCGATGCGATTAATCTCGTCCAGGGTAGGCATTCTGCGTTCCTTGAATTGGAACTCTGTCCAACCACCCACAACTCTAACCCAATGCGGTGCGGGTGTGCGGTCAACCTGAGCCTTTAGCATACGCAAAGCATCAGCGACCGACGGCACTCCGTCCCAGCGAAGCTCTAGATTGTAGTTCAAACCACCGCGAATCAGATGAATGTGAGAATCATTCAGTCCCGGAATCAGCATCCGCTTATTGGCGTTTACCATACGGGTTGCTGCCCCTTGATACTGCATGACTTCAGCCTCTTCTCCAACGGCTATAAATCGGCCCGATTTGATGGCTGCAGCGGAAGCGATCGGATTCGCCTCGTCCATTGTAATCATGTGCGCATTATGAATAATGAGTTCTGCTTCTGTAACACGCGTTTGCTCGGACATCGTATATCCCCCTTTACATGTTATGTACTACTTACTGGATAGCCAGAGTTTGATCCATGGAATTAATCGCTGCCCCAGGAACATGCCGAATAAGCCTAGCAAGCCTAAGAATGGCGGTGCGGGAGAGGGTATACGAAGCGATTGGAACACGATGCCGATTGCAATCCCTGTGCCTAATGCCAAGATCATGGATCCCCACATGTAGAATACCTCCTTACGCTCAGAATTGATCTTACACAAGTTTTTGATAGTTTCATTCTATGGGAAGGCTTCAAAACGCATCAATAAGGCTCTCTCTATACCTGATATAGTAAAAACTTATATTCAAGGTATAATTTCTTCCTATCTTTCCTATAGAAAAAAGCCAATTGTTTAAAATGGATTATTTTTCTAGTATAAGTGGCATACAACAGCACATCGCTTAGCCGATTAAAGTCTGCTGTATCCAAAATAGAGCGAAGGTGGGACTTTTATATGTTTAAGGACAAAGAAGATTTGCTTACACCAGACAACTCCGCTATTATCCTTATCGATCATCAGCCACAGATGTTATTTGGCACGCAAAGCGCTGATCGCCAGGTCATTATTAACAACACGGTGGGATTGGCTAAGACGGCTAAAGTATTCAATGCTCCGATCATTCTGACAACGGTGGCTTCCGAATCCTTCTCAGGACCGCTTCACCCGCATATCCAGGAGGTGTTCCCTGAGCAAAAACCAATTGATCGCACCTCTATGAACTCTTGGGAAGATGAGAATTTTGTAAATGCGGTGAGAAAAACAGGCCGTAAGAAACTGATTATGGCCGCTTTGTGGACGGAGGTATGTCTGGCATTTCCGACAGTGGCCGCCATTAAGGACGGTTACGAGGTATATATCGTTACAGATGCTTCGGGTGGAACAACAACAGAGGCTCATGACATGGCCGTGCAGCGGATGATTCAGGCTGGAGCTATTCCAGTCACCTGGCTCTCTGTCCTGCTCGAATATCAGCGCGATTGGTCTCGTCAGGAAACCTATAATCCTGTGATGGATGTGGTCATTCAAAATACGGGTGCTTACGGTTCCGGCGTTTTTTATGCGAAAACGATGTTTGACGCACATGAGGGATAATAGTCGAGCTGCTAAATAACTTACGAAAAAAAGCGACATCTCTCCTCCATGATCGTGGGGAAATGTCGCTTTTTTTGCAGCAGTGCTGTGTATGTTTCTTGTTGTTATAAGTACGTTCCTACACTGACACCGGTTATACTTCCGTTTCAAACCGCCTTCGCTGGCCTCGGAATTCCAATGCTGTGATGCCTTCGGTGTCTTTGAATATTCTCGTAAAATGCTTCACATTCTCGAATCCAACCTGCGCACTGATCTCATACACCTTCAGATCAGAGTGAACCAGCAGCTCCTTGGCCTTATCCAGCCTTAGCCGGCGGACATAGTTCGAGAAGCTCTCCCCACTATACTCCTGGAAGGCATGGCTGAAATACGAGTAATTGAGCGAGAAATGATTGGAGACGACCGCCATGTTCAAATCGTCAGCATAATGCGTCTGCAAGTAGTCGAGAACTTTTTGCATCGTATTCTGTTCCGTCGGCACCTGCTCTTTGCGGTTCTGAATAAACAGATCCAGACGATGGAGAAGCTGCTCGACAGCTATGTAATAATCTTCGAATCGATCGAAGTTTCCAATGTGACCTACAGGAGCATACGTCCTCAATAATTCAAGCACCTTATCTCCGTAAATGCGGAACAGCTTATCAAACAATTCCTCGTTCAACAGCTGGCTAATTCGCTCCAGATAGCCGATCTCGCAGCTGCTAATAATGCGGACATCAAGGATTTGATCAAGAAGAAGCTTGATCTCATCTCTGCGCCCCATACCAATGAGATTCGATAATCGCTGAATCAGATCAACAGGAACGACATGCCGCTCCTCAGTGCGTTTGCTTAAGCTGGTGTAGTCCAGCACATCAAGCTCAGGAAGCAGAATACCGTATTTCAACGTTTGCTTCGCTTGACTGTAGGCCAGCCGTACCTGCTCTATTCCCTGAACAGAACCGCTAATTGCAATCCGCAGCCCCGGCTCATCTCTACTTAGTTTCCACTTCTCTGCCAATTGGTAGAACATCACCGGATCGCGGGCGATCATCATCATACCACCTTTTCCATCACGAGTGAGTGTCCAATCCATATGCTCTTGTAATCGTTCAGCGATTTGATTCCGGAGGTAAGCTGTATCCGCACTGCCAGGTCCTTCCCCACTGCGTCGCGTAAGCAAGCCCAGCGTATATCCTCCAGCTAACCAGCTTAGGCCAGCCTGCTTCAGCTTGTTCGGTGTTATGGCATTACCCACATCTACCTGATTCACATGTAAAGTAACCAGCTCGGCAGCATACAGGCTGGCATCTTCATCTGCCCTGTCTGCTCGTTCTCCTTTGATCCTTATGTCCCGTATTAACCGCGTCAGGACGGCAAACAGCTCCTCCCGAACTACAGGCTTGACAAGATAATCCTTCACACCACAGCGGATTCCTTTCTGAGCATAAGCAAAATCATTATAGCCGGACAGCAGTACAACCTCTGGGATAACCGGGTGGTCTTGCAGCTGTTCCATCAGCTCAATCCCATCCATAATGGGCATACGAATATCTGTGAGCATAATATCTGCAGATTCCTGGTCAAGCAGCTCCAGCGCCTCTTGCCCGTTCTCGGCAAATCGGAAGCTGAACAACTTAGGAAACTTTCTCTCAATTACCGACTGCAAGCCTCTCCGAATGATCTTCTCGTCATCGACGATCAGCAGGCTGATCATATAAGTCCACTCCTTCCCCCATGACTCGATAAGGCAAAGTCATCATGACGCGTGTATAGCTTCCTTCCTGACTCTCGATCTGGATACCATATTCGGCCCCGTAGCTCATCACTAAGCGTTGGTCTACATTGCGGAGTCCGATTCCATTGCTGTCCTGATCCCTGCGAACAAACAGCTTCCGGGCATCCAAGTAAGCAGACTCCTCCATCCTTAACATTCGGTTCAATAATTCAAGCCTTTCCGTCGGTATGCCGCAGCCGCTATCCGTGACCTCTATAATACATGTCTGATCCTGCCGAACAGCAGAGATCGTAATGACGAGGTTTCCGTCGCTCGAATGCATCCGGCTCATCCCATGCTTGATTGCATTCTCGACTGCGGGCTGTAGTGACATCTTGAGCGATTCCTGCTTGAGACATTCGGGTGCAATCATCAAACGGAGATCAAGTCTCCCATCATAACGAATGTTCATAACCGATACATAATGCTGAACATGCTGAATCTCATCGGTGAGCATCACATAATCCTGCTTCCATTCCATCGAATATCGCATCATGCCTCCCAGGGAGGTCATGATATCCGATATAAGGTCCTGCCCTTCAAGCTCAGCCAGCATCTTGACGTTCTCCAGCGTATTGTAGAGAAAATGAGAGTCAATCTGGTTCTTCAATGCCCGCAGCTCGGCTTCCTTACCCGCTGCCTGTCTGGCTGCCTGCTCTTGAATAAGCTCGTTAATCTTCAGAATGAGCTCTCGATAATGAAAGCCCAGTTCACCTACCTCATCCGTACCCGAAATCGGCGGCAGCTCGACCTTGAAGTTGCCGCTTCGCACCTGCTGCATAGATTCCCTTAATACCTTAAGCCTGCGCAAAATGATTGACTGCATCGAATAAGACAGCAGAACGAGAAAGGCTACAAGTAGTGATATAAGGACAATATACCGAACTCTCGACTGGTTAATACCTTCGAGTGTGTCCGCAAGACTCACCATATTGACCAGATGTAAGTCAATCGATGGGATATAGCTCTGAAATGCAACGTAGGACTGCCCTTGAACCTTGAACTGTAACTCCTCGACAGCTGCATTACGCGTCAGCTTCACATGGCTCATCAATTCCTCTGCGCTATGCTGAGCGAATACAGGTGCCTCCTTCAAGCTGAACACATCTCCGCTCCTTGCCACTACGATTAACTGAGAGTTCTTATCCTGCACACTGTCAAACGTTTGAGAGAAGAAGTTCGACAGCTTCATCGAGATCTCCAGAATTCCGTTATGTGTTGCATTGTCCGGATATTTGAATTCCTGCAGATAGGTCATGAACGGTTCATTCGGTGAAGGTTCGGTTGGCTCATTCGTGATCGCCACATTCTCCTGTATCTCCCACCAAGGCAGTCCGCTGCTCTTCATTACCTCTTCATACCAAGGCTTGGCCTGGATACGTGATTCCTGCAGGATAACGGGCCAAATCTCATTCACATACACATTGTCCGTAAACAACCGGACATTGGCAATCCGTGGATTGTTGAACAGATAATATTGAAAGCTGTTGACCACATCGTTTTTGATACGAAAAACTTGCGCTGCATCCTGGAACTGTTCAATTTGCAGATAGTTGTTCATTTCTCGATTGGATAAGGCTAGCTGACCGGTCCATCCCATCAGCTCTATGTTATTCTCAATATTTATCTTCTCAACCTCCAGCACATTCTTGCTGTTCTCCGCCAACTCTTCCAATGCACTGGCAGACTCTTCATTCAGTGTGTACCAAGAGAATAGAATTACCGGTATGAAGATGACGATGACAAATGACAGAATCAGTTTGACTTGAAGCGAAAATTTAAATGAAAAGGTTCGTATCCCCAATAACCTGCGGATGACCGCAAATTCCATCTCCTGTTTCACAGCTTGCTCCCTCTAAGAACTATGGATTATGTGTCGATCTCAGCTTCTCTACATTTCGTTCATAAGCTGCTTGGCGGCTAGCGATGATCGCTTCATACTCGGGTGCCTCGGTAATGGTGTTCATATATTCAGCGAATAGCTGATCGAATTCAGCTTCTGACTTCGCCATTAGCAGCTTCGGCAGTGTCTCGGCCCAGAGCCGCGTATTCTTGCCTTCCGCAATCCCTTCCTTCGTCGTTGGATCTGGATCCAGATTCTCAAATTCGGACATGCTGACCGTCTTGCCCCTCGTCCAATCCGAGATCTGTTTAGCAGGTTCAGCATCCATTCCTGTCATCCATTCCAAATTCTTGTTTGTGTCCATTAGCATCCAGTACATATAAGAACCGCCATATTTGCTGTCGAACGCTTGACGGTCGGTGTTAAGCAGCTGCATGACCTCGGGCAGAAACTGATCCTTACCGTCTATTCGATCGTAAGTAACGCCCTTCTCTCCGAGGAACAGATCCCGGTTCCCCTCCTCGCTGAGCAAATAACTGAGGAAGGCAATCGCCCGCTCTTTATCTTTGACGTTCTTCGAGATGAGCGTCACCGTCCAGCCAGAGACACCATTTCCTGCAAGCGTTGGGGGATCATGTGCTTCATTCGCCGGACCATCAATTGCGATATATACTTTATTCGGGTCCTTCTTATATAAGGCTTGATTAATCTCTGAAAAATCAGACCACTGATAGAGCATGGCGAAGTAGCGGCCTTGCGCTATTTTCTCATCCTTTTCCAGCCGTTTCTCATCAATATAAACATCTGTAGGGATCAGCCCATCCTCATGCGCTTGGCGGAACACCTTCAGCCATTTTAGATAGGTAGGATCACTTCTACGATCGTATAGTTTACCGTCCTTCTGCTGTGGAATAGCCAAGAAATTCTGAAGGTACTCTTCCAGCGAATAGTTGCCGGTCTCCGTAAATTCATGCAGGCCAATTGGAATAAGCGGCTGACCGTCTACCTCCGGAAACTTCTCTTTCGCAGCCTTAAGTGCGCTCAAGAAACCTTCCGGTGTGCTCATATCTGGCTTTCCAAGTGCTTCATACATGTCTTTGCGAACAACAAAGGTCTGATTAGATGTAAATAACGGTCCATACTTTTGATAATCCGCGGGGGATGAAGAGGCATTCGGGTAGGCGTAGACATTCCCATTAGACTGTCTGTACCAGCCAAGCTTCGCGGGGTCTGCGACTTTAAAAAAATACGGATCATACTGATCCGCCAGTTCATTCAACGGGAGAACCATGTCACCATTAATCAATTTCTGCACAGAATCCTCGTACCAGGCCAGTGTGATGAAGTCAGGGAGTGATCTCGCTGCCATCATCGTGTTCAGCTTCTCGCTGGCATCGCCGGCAGGCACGATAAAGTTCAGGCTGACTCCTGTCTTATTCGTTATATAATCGGATACTACGTTACCTCCCCACTTGCTGGTGAACCAATCAAAATTGATGTACCAGTCAAATGTAATAGGTGTCGTGTCCAGCTTCCAGGCTGGCTCATCCGGGGAAGACTTCATTGGAGAAGAATCTGCCTCGATGGGTTTGGGGCTTGAGTTCGATGGAACCTCAGCCGTGTCTTCACTCGAGGTGCCTGTGTTGCCGGAGCAAGCCGCTAACGTCCAGCACATCATCAGAGCTAGTAACATCTTCATTGCTGAGATACGCTTTTTAACCATTCATAGATCACCTCATATCATTGTATTTTCAATGTGAAGTATAGTGCCATTTATAGGAATTTTATGCTCAGTTTACTGCTAGTATAAATGTTATTTCACGCAAAGGACAGGGGAAAAAGGCTCACCGATTCCGGATTACCGTCCTTATAATTCTCTGTCCTTCGTGAACTCGAATAAGCGAGCATGACAAAGGCAATCCCCTTCGTTTCAGCTCGCATTTATTAGATATATAGTGCAGTTATTACATTACACAAATAGATTGTAACCGCCCTTTCTGCCCTATCATTTGGATTGCTCTAGAAGAAATTCGATACATTGCTGAACAGAAGGATTGCTGTACTGATACTTCTTATACATGAGCTTAATTTCACGAACTGGCGTGGGATCGATGAGACGAATCATTTTGATGGGCTGACCCGTATGACTCTCAATGGATGAGACAGGTAAGATCGCGACTCCCATCTGCTGCAGGACCATAGTAAGAAGGATCGAATTAGAAGTAGATTCGAACATGGACTGCAGAGAACTAGAGGACTTAGGATTGGATGCATGAAGCTGCTCGTATAAATTTAGATCGCCGGCAAATAACGGAGTATCCAACTCTCCTAACTCTCGAAAAGAAACAGAAGTCCGATCAGCCCATGGATGACCTGCATAAACGGCCAAAGCCTGCTCTTCTGTATGTAGATGCATCGTATGAATTTCTTTGTTTGGAACCGGATGGTCGGTGATCCCAATATCGATACTGTCATTCAATAGTTGCTGAGTCGTATATTCTCCACTAGTAAATTTGACTGAAATGTCGGGATACTGCTCATGAAACTTCGAAAAAAGAGGCGCTAAACTTAAAAAGTCCATCGGCGAAATGCCGATCGAAAGTTTATTGGCCCGAGCCTGAGCATGGCGCAGCTCATTGGTTTCTTTCTTCGCTTCGTCAAGGAGCCTCATCACGGAAAGGGCTTTTACGTACAGAATTTCTCCGTCAGCTGTAATCTTGATCCCTCTGCCAAATCTCTCAAACAAGGGGGTTCCTACCTCTGCCTCCAGGAAGCGGATCTGTTGACTTAAGGTCGGCTGAGAGATCATTAGAACCTCTGCAGCCTTAGTAAAGCTGCCTGCTATGCATATTTGTATGAAGCACTCTAATTGCCGGAACAAGATAGCTTCACCTCATTCTCTCTTACATAGGAATGAATCTCTTGAATAAATAGGTGTACAGACGGCCTCATCTTTACAGATTTTAGATATGCGAGGGAGATGTCCCAGCTAGGAACACGGCCTTCTAACTTTACAATACGCAGAGAATCGTCCCTTAAGCTGTCAAGTACCGACGTTGGGATTAGAGATGCTCCCAGTCCATGCCGGACCCAATGGATTAATACGGAGGTGGAGGAGGTATGCATGATGGAGTTAAGTGTGAACCCATAAGAGAAGCAGCACATATCAATTAAGGATTTGTTTTGTTCTAGGAACATCATAGAGTTGATTTGCTTCACAGCTCGGAAAGGGATCGAGGATTTGTCCGCCAAAGGATGCGCTGAGTGGATCAGCATAGCCAGCTCCTGTCTATACAAATGAGTCGTGGTGACAGAAGTATTCGCGATTGTATGTGCAGTGATTCCAATCTCTACGCGCTGGTCCAGCACTCTATTCTCCACATCCTCGGTATCGACGATTCTCAATAGAATATGAGGGTGGTTCTGGTGAAATCTCATAAAGTAAGGAGCAAGGTATTCCAGCTCAGCAGGACAGCAAGCAATTGAGATGGTTTCTACCGATTTATGTCGCCTTTCATGTATTTCATTACGTGCCTCTTCCAGAAGCTCCATAATCGCGTTGCCCTTATTCAAGAGGATCTTTCCTGCTTCCGTTATTTCTACCCCCCTGTTTACCCGATCGAACAATGGAATGTTATACTCATCTTCCAATACCCGAATTTGCTGACTCAGTGTAGGCTGGGTCACTCCCAATTCTTCTTTGGCCTTGGTGAAGCTCCCCGATTTGCAAATCTGAATAAAGTATTCAAGCTGGCGCAATTCCATGTGCATATCCCCCTTCCAAGCTGACGATTGACCATATAGACATCCCTTTATGAGTATTATAGAAAAGAACCAGGCGATTAAGATATCCGCTACATTTCAGGTGAGGGTTACTGGATTTTAGGGTCCTTCAAAGATTGAAGGCAAGCAAACAGCAAGTCCTCTTTACCATCTCTCTTTCAGCAAAATATGATCCTCTGCAATAAGCCCAAAATAGGCGACCATAGGTACAATGGGCACTCCCCCAACATAGCATATTAAAAATCAGATCAAACAAAGGAGAAGATCCTTAATGTACCCTTATCATTGTTTACCTTCTGGCTACAGCCCGAATGAGTACCGTCAGTTACTTCCATCCGGCACCTTCAACTTCCCATTTGGGCAGCAGGACCTGGGAGTCGAATGGCACGAGCAAGAGGGATCATGGAGCGGAGTATGGCGCCGGAGGGGAAACAGCAACATCTTTGATGCAAGGTGGACGATGCCTGGTACGAATGAGACACCAATCACAGCGGTTTTGACAATCTATATCTTCGGTAATTTTGTGTTTGTTCAGCGTCGAAACAGCAGCGACGGTAACAACTGCGACTACACAGGCACCCTCTCTTCAGATGGACGCAGGGTTGCTGGAACGTTTAGATGCAATCAAGGAGGAGGTACTTGGACCGCCACGATTATAAGGCGTGAAAGATCCCGTCTAGGACGAGTTTGGTACGAACAAGAAGGCGGCTGGAGCGGAGTATGGACGCGCCGAGGAAACAGCAATATTTTCGATGCAAGGTGGACGATGCAAGGTGCGCAGGATATTACAGCTGTACTGACGATCAATATATCCGGCAACAACGTGCAGGTGTTACGAAGAAACAGCAGCGATGGCAATAACTGTACCTACACCGGCACTCTTGCTGCAGACGGCAGAACCGTTACAGGAACCTATACATGTACGCAAGGCGGCGGATCTTGGAGAGCCACGATTACTTTTTGATTTGTTGAATGGACAGAGTTGGCCTGTGAATCTTCCGAGTAAAAAAACGGACCCATTATTCGCTGGGTCTTTTTTTGTATTGAGGTGTGTTGTTTAGTGATACTGTACTTGCTCTTACTCTATTTTATAGATCATTTACACTTTTGTACCATTCCGGCACATGGTCTATCTTATAAATTAATTGATTTTGTTGAATATCTGCAACAATTATGGGTTCGTATGTATTATCTATTAATATAACTTGATCTGCAATCTCAATAGCAGGCTGTAAATTCTGCAAAGATTGTCCATAGCGCCATCGGATATCTTTTTCGGAAATCCAATGACCTCCTTGCTCTACGCGTGAAGCTACGCGGTCAATATGCATCTGTACATCCTGGAGACCGATATAGTACATCGTAATCTCATAACCCTTTTGTTTAGCGAGCCGCATATGTCTCAAATAAAATGTTCCGGACAATGTGGTTTCTACTGCAAAATGGTCATTGTTTTGAATGAGAGTCTGGATTTTTTTGATCGCTTCCTTACCCGCCGACATATCCGCACTACGGGGATCTTCAGGGTTCAGTCGCATCGCGTTTTGGTCAGGATCAACAACCTCCCCAATCCACTCTCTCATTTGCCAACTAAGTGTACTTTTCCCAGCTCCATTAGTACCAGCAAACACTGTCATTACTGGCTTACTATTATTCATCATATGCTTGCTCCATCCGATCCCCATGGACATCGAAATAGATTTCATATTTATTTCCTTCCGCATCTTCGCGGATTCGTTTGTTGTCTTTAATATAATAAAGGGAAGCTCCGGATTGCTTGGCTTGCTCACGAGCACGCTGATTGGCTTTTTTGAGAATACCTTGAAGTTGTTCGCGATTCACTGCCATGACAAGAACCTCCTTTACGAATTATTGAACTATTATATCACAACAGGATTCCACACTGCCGCGCTAACTATGTAGTGCCTATCTAACCAGTAGCATTGATCACTTCCAGAATGTAGTATTAGACCTCTTTCTAAACGCCAAAAAAGAGTATTGTCCAACGATAAGCAGCGTATGGGAGTGGCGTTGGAACATTCGAAGTTTTTTAGATCTATGTGCGTATTTCCTTATTACCGTCAAACACGATACTCGAATACATGAGTGTGGACGGAATATGGTTTACCGATTCCATTCTGTGAAAGTTCAGTATAATAAACCTCATTTACATACATACTGAATGTATGTTATAGTGTTTCCATATTAAGGATAAAGGGGATGTTTACCAATGATTACTACAAGTTTCTACCCTGTTATATTGACGGAGAAGGTTGCCTTGAGTTCAGCATTTTACTCAACCTATTTTCAATTTGAAAAGGTATATGAAGCCGACTGGTACGTGAGCCTTAAATTGACTAATGGTAAAGTCCCTTATGAATTAGCTCTCTTGGACGCATCACACCCTACCATCCCCTCTGTTTACCAAAAGAGCGTCCAAGGTTTGATTCTAAATATTGAAGTAGATGATGTGGATTCAGAGTATAAGAGACTTATTATGGATGAAAAACTGCCCCTGCAGCTCGATATTCGTAATGAAGAATTTGGACAGCGACATTTCATAACCAGCGACCCTAATGGTGTATTAATTGACATCATACAAATAATCCCTCCATCTGAAACAGAGAGTGCTAAATATACAGATCAGATTTGGTTGAGTAATAACAATGGTGAAATGGAATAAGTACTACGATACAATTAAAGCATTATTTTACTGGAGAGTTGGCAATTCGTCTCCGAAACTTCTATTACGGAGAATGAAACCGAAGACGGAATGTTCAACAATGGATATCATCTAATACCTGTTGCCTGTTTCGTTGAACAGTATGGGTTATAGCACTCTTAGAGGAGATAGACAGTTTATGAGAAGAAACAAAGAAGAAACGAATGAAACCATCAACAGTTTAATAGAGGTTGCCAGAGGTTATTTTACCGAACATGGGTATGCGGATTCTGCTCTAGAGGATATTGCCAAGGAGTCAGGGCTAACGCGAGGGGCACTCTATCATCATTTTAAGAATAAAAAAGGTCTTTTTCATGTTGTACTAGAGTCAGTTCAAAAGGATGTTGCCAAACGAATTGAGGCTGAAGCAGCAAAAAGTGAAGATGTATGGGAGCAGCTGCTCCTTGGATGCATTGCCTTCGTAGATGCCGCAGTTGAGCCTCAGAACATGCGCATTATGCTCGTGGATGGACCCGCTGTATTGGGATGGGAGACTTGGCGGAGTATGGACGAACATAACTCCATGCGCCTACTCCGGGGACAACTGCAAGTTATGGATGAGCAAGGCTGCCTTAAACAAGGGTCGATCGAAGCCTTGACGCATTGTCTATCTGGAGCCTTGAATGAATCCGCACTCTGGATTGCACAAATGCCCAATTATGAACAAGCATTGGCGGATACCAAAATCATTATCTCCCATATGCTGAATGGTTTTAGGAGTTAAGTTGAATGAGCTGTAAAGCAATAGGAAGCAAAAAATCCACAACCTCATTGGGTTGTGGATTTTTTATGTATGAAGGAGAGTCGAATCCTATTTTGTAAGTCTTACCAGAACCGTTAACAGGAACAGTATGGTAGCTGGAGTATAGTTTTAGATAAACCGAATATACGGATCCGAATTATTATCTCGATCATTCTACCTTATACAACATAGATCTTAACAGTTCCCTAACCCTCTGTTCTTCCCCACTCTCGTTGGTACGGAATCTTTCTAATTTCATTCCATATTTTCTGAAAATCTCTCCTTTCTTCTTATCTCGCTTAAGTTGCTCAGGCTTGTTCTCATGAAAGGCGAATCCATCTACTTCAATTGCCAGCGCAAGCGATCTGTCCAGTTTGTGATAAACTACAAAATCAACAGAAGAACGTTGTTTCACGAATCTACGCTCTTCCTCATTTAACCGTTCCAGGTCCGTAAACAAATTCATTAGAAAAATCTGATTCGCGAGTTCAAAATCCTTAAACATAGGTTCCTTTAACATCTGGTCGAGCAGGGCGTGCATAATATTCTCGCTCCGATGCCTTGATTTATTGAAGAAACGAACACGCTCTCGAAATTCTTGGAGACTATTAGAGTATTCCTTGTACAACAAGTCAAATACAGAATGAATCTCGCTCTCTACGACGTTGTTGTCCAGCGTGCTATATTCCATATATCGCATGAGATCCCCTACTTCATTCCCATACTTGCGAAATGCCGACTGATCGGTCACAAGAATAAACCTCTTCTGTGAACGGGACACAGCAACATTGATCATACAAGGATCATTAACAAATTTCATTCCCATGCCTCCTGCCATCGTTTGGTCGAGCACTGTAGACATGATCATGACGGATTTCTCACGTCCTTGATATTTATGTATTGTGTCACTCTCTATATCGGCAGTAAATAGCTGGGTCGCTTTCTCCACCTGCTTGCGGTATGGCGTCACAAAGCCAATATCCTCATGACCTGCTGCCGTTTCGAGATACCCCAACAGAATCTCCTGTTCAATGACTTCAAGTTCCCTGACATTGAACTTGCCTTTTTGTGCATGGGTCAATTCCCTCATATGATTACCGGGTGACGTCTTGTAGATCAATAAAGGTGATTCGGATATCCCCGGATCGGTAAAAGCGATCAATTCGCCATCGTAATATTTCGTGTTGCAGAATTCAATAATTTGGGGATGGCAGCGGTAATGCTCTCGTAACATTACTTTTGGAACGGAGTCCCCGTATAAGGCCAACATGGACGACAACAAATTATGCTCGATATAACCGTAAGCTTCATCCATGCCAGGAACCGCCTGGCTCTGGATCTTCTGTTCAACCTCCTTCCCAACGATATGAGGCAATTGCTTGGTATCACCTACGATAATAGCCTGCTTGCAGCAGGACAAAGCCAGAGCTCCTGTCAACAGATCCACCTGCGAGGATTCGTCAATGATGCAATAGTCAAATAAGTAATTCTCAGGTATACAATTCCGCAAAGAAAGCGTCGTGCTAAGTACAATCGGATAGTGCTCGATAAACGTTTTAAACTTGTTGCTCTGAGTGTACGTCTTCTCATTGCAGTCCACAGCCGGACGGTTTTGGTATTTCTTATGTAATCTGTGCCGAAATAGCGTTTCGGATAACTGCTGGTGCTGACCCATTAAGGCTTGATAGTCTTGGGACTCTAATTCCTTCTCAAGCTCCTGTATACGATCTGATAACTCTTCGACTTTTAACGTGTAAAATTTACGCTGAACATTCAGGATGACATCCAATCCCTGCTCCTTCAAACGTTTGAAATCCGTAAAACCATGCCTGAAGAACAACTTGAATTGGTATAGGAGCTTATATTTCCTTTTCATCTCTACAGCCAGGAAGCTGTCTTTCATAAACTCCAAAATCCGCTTTGGTGTCTGCCGGTAAAATGACCACTTCTCTACAGACTGGACATCCTGCCTGGCATAATAATGCTCAAAATGCTCCTGTTCAAGTAAATAGGCTGACAACTTCTGCATAAGTTGTGCCTTCTCCCGATCCAGTTCCATCAAGCGGTGAATACGTTGATCCAGATCTTGTAGTTTGGCGTTTAATTCTTCCTCTGACACTTCACTTGACCATTCCGAAACATCCCCATTTGGTAGATTGGCAAAAAACTTTTTCTTATTCTCTTGTTTGCCCAAACTAGCTACAAAAAAATGGTAACCTTGCCGTTCCATCTTTTCTTGTACATTCAGAACTGCAGCGTTGTTACCGGAAACAACCGCTACCTTCTTCCCCTGTATAACCGACAGATTCGCAAGGATGTTTAAGATCGTCTGGGTTTTACCAGTACCTGGAGGTCCCTCGATAATACTAATGGTGCTTTGTAAAGCCTGTTCAAGTGCAGTTCTTTGACTCAAATTGTACCTGAAAGGAAAAATCAGTTCGCTTGTAACCGGAATATCACGCTTTATAGGTTTTTTCAAAAGGTATTGGCTCAAAGCACTTTCCGGATCTACATAGTTTAACTTTGCAAATTCCTTTGCCAAAAAATCTTCCTTTTTCTCGTCTTCATCCTCACTCTTCGCAAGTTTTGAAATCGCACGCCAATAGTCCAGAATCTGACGCCCTTCAGCGTTTTGAATACTACTATTTCTAACTTGAATACGCTCCCTATCGTATGTACGAATACTCCCATTACTGAAACACACCCGAATCTTTAGACCGAAATCCAGCACCCTTTTTACATTATAGAAAGGATACTCATTGTGAAAAACAGCCATATCCTCAGTTATTTCTTGAACAGTCGGCGTCAGTATCTGTATATCATGAAGTGAATAACTATAAATCTTGGTAGAATCTTTATATTTAATCCTTACTATTGGAGGATCCATTTCATATGAGGATACATCCTCTGTCTTGTCAGCACCTTTTACGATGATCATATATCTCTCTTGGTCCATAACAACCTCTTTTGTATGTATAGTCGATGTAAGATAAAATGATTACATGATACACCTATGAGTACAGTCTGATTTAAATACTATACTAACTTTATTCATATTCCGTGAATCTAAATAGTGAAAACCCGCTAAATTAGCGAGTTTTCACTTGATGTGTATGGAATTACGTCATTCCTAAGGAAGAATAGATGCACTGAGTATGAAACAGTTAGATTATTCAAAAATAATTCGTGCTTTAATACCATTTTGTTCCAACAAATAAAGTAACCCTCCACCATCAATTAACTCGATTGGCTTATCTTTTGCAAATTCGTAGGCATCAGGACCATAACCTTTTGTTGTGACTAGAATACCTTTGTTTGCACCTTCATTTAACATTGTCCCGTATAAGTCCCTTACTGCTGAAACACCCACAGTGTTTTTATAACGTTTTGCCTGTATAACGACTTTACCTCCCACTATTGGCCTGGTATCAAATGCAACACAATCAACACCACCGTCTTTTGATGAACGAGTTAACTTAGCATCTAATCCCATTCTTGCGAACAAATCTGTAACTAACATCTCAAACTCATATGGATTTAACTCCATTAAATTAGGAAGACCTTGCAAAGATCCAAGCATATCTTCATGTTCAATAAAACGTTTGTCTACCATATCAAACTCTACAATTGGTTTTACAGCTTGTAGTTCAGCAGGTCGAGGGGACACTTGTGCTCCCAAATTTCTTAAACATACTGATTTCTCCACGCGATTTAAATCAAGCTCATCAAATTTTTCTTTAGTAACCCGAATTGAAATGAGGTATGGTGTAACATCTTTACCCGTAGCAGGATCGACCGAATGTACATACCCACTTAAAACTACAACATCAATAACTTTCCCCTGATCAGCTTCTAATACCTCATGAATGGTTCGAAGTGTTACACCGGCTACAATATCTGAATAGATATTCTTAACCTCTTGGATTTTTCTAGTCTTCTCACTTATTTCATCTTTTGTTTTTACATATTTATATTCCATTACTGTTGGCACAATATCCTTATTGGGAAGTTCGTAATCAATTACTAACTCTTTGGAATCTGGTATATACGCTAGTCGAAAAATTTGAGGGAAGCCTGTTGGGTATTCAGAACGTTCAAGCACCATAGTGTTATAAACGATAACTGCTTCACTTTCACCATTACGATAGTTTTCCTCAAGTTCATCAATTTCTAGATTTCTATCTCTAACTTTTAAATCAAACATAGACTTTTCATGATCATATTCTGCCTTTAACTTGTCTAATGTAACTAATCTTTCATTTTCTTTTGCCTCGTACTGAACAAAGTCATTCTCGAATTGTTGTTTTGCTTCATTAAGGTCTCTCTGATATTTCTTTTCTGAACCAGGCATTAATTTTGTAAAAAGGTTTGGCTGCTTTATCTTTCTTATGTAATCATCTAATTGAGGTTTAGTAGCCGGAATAGAAATATTAGTAGGTACATTAAAATCTTTAAAATTCTCAATAATCTTCAGAGAGGAAAATGAAACCACATCATTCACTTGCAAAGTGTGATCTAATATACCGTATAAGTCTTCTATTCGCTCAGCAAGTTCGCTATTTAAATCATCTGTTTCCTCTATTCTACTTTCTATATAACGTAATTTTGCTTCCTTTTCATCTTGAATCTGTTGTCTTTGCTGCACTTTTGCGATTCTTATTTGTTCACGTTCATATCGTTTTCTCTCAGCCTCACTTATTCTTGCCTGCCTTGCAGCTTCTCTTGCTATAGTAGCCATAAAGCCACTTCTTCTCGCCAACTTGATCTCCCCAATTCTATTATATGTTTTGTTAATACGTTTTTTATGAAACCCACTCTCTTCCTGTGTACTATTATACCTAACAAAAAGGGAATTACTACCTAATACAGCATATAGTATATTAGAACCAGACAATTAGATCACCAAATATTAATTTCAACTTCTAGTAATCATCCAATCTTCAATTAAGATTAAATCTATTGCCGATTTATTTGAGAGAAATTATAAAACAATTACCCTTAGGTTAACGAACACGAGAACTACCATAAGTAGTAGACTTACATAAAAAAGAACAAACACTCAGACAATACTCCTATGAAGTGAAATGGAGGCAGCTCTGCTCGTTAATGAGGGACATATGAGTATTCAAGAAGTAGTTAAACGATTGGATATCAGTAACAAATATCAAGCACAAACCTGGGCAGCAAAGTATTCGATCAGGTGGAACTATCCAAAAAAATACTCAAAGAAGAGGAAGACCTAAAACTAAGTTTTCGAATATGGAGGAGAAGAAATGGCATACCTACGAGCGGAGATTGAGTATTTAAAAAAAGCAGTAATCAAATCTACACAAGGAGTGACGAGTAAAGAGGCAAGGCTCGGAATTATTGATGAAATGAGAGCAAGATTTCCACTCCAATGATTATATTTAGCTCAAGTTTCCCGTTCTGGTTATTACAAGTGGAGAAATGCTCGACAGACAATGAATTAACGTAAAGAAAAGATGAAGCAACCGATCCCCGGTTGAATACCGAGTAACGGTTGCTGCTTAAAAGTGACTTTTTAGATCTGTCTATTTGAACAGGGGTATGACCTTTAGAATGCGGTCATTTTTATGATAGAAATATCGCAGTTTAATTTCCATAATTTGAAGAAGTGCTATGATCAGTCAAATCAAGAGTCTACTATAATTTTATCTAAAAATGCGACATCCCTACGCGGGTACAACGTAACAATCAACATAAACGTATTTAAAGATTCTTAGAAACGATGCCTAATTCTTTTAATTTAGATTTTATTACAGCATCGATCTCTGCTATTTTTCGATCTATTCCCTTTAGCTGACGTTCGGCAGATGTTATATCGATTATGTCATTCTCTATATCCTTATCGATATACCTCGAAATATTCAAATTATAGTCGTTATCTTTCAACTCATCTAAAGTAGCAAGGTAGGAGTAGTGCTCAATTTGTTTCTTGTTAATATAGGTATCGACAATTTTATTAACATCCACGTTCCTTAATTGGTTCTGGTTCCTTCCATTCGCATATTCATGAGAAGCGTCGATAAACATAACCTTATCGTCAGTTTCACGACTTTTTTTCATAACGACGATACATACTGGAATAGATGTACCATACATCAGGTTAGGGGGCAATCCAATGATCGCATCAATATAATTATATTTTTCAACGAAGAAACTCCGTATTTTCCCTTCTGGTCCTCCTCTAAACAGTATTCCCAGTGGTAATATTGCGACAAGAATACCTTTGTAATCCAATTGATGAATCATATGCTGAATAAATGCAAAATCAGCCTTCGATTGTGGGGCAAGTACCCCATATGACCTAAAACGTTCATCATCTAAAAAATGGAAATGTGCGCTCCATTTTGCACTATAGGGAGGGTTAGCGACCACCGCTTCGAAACGCATATCCAAATGTTTAGGTTGCTCTAACGCATCATCGTTACGAATATCAAATCGATTAAACGCAACCTCGTGTAACAACATATTCATTCTAGCCATATTATAAATCGTACTCATTTTTTCCTGACCGTAAAAGTGTCCTACCTTGGCCTCTTTTGCAATTTGTAGAAGAAGCGAGGCAGAACCACAAGTTGGATCGTATACACTCCTAAGTTCGTCTTTATCTGCCGTCACTATTTTAGCAATGAGTGCTGAAATTTCAGGTGGCGTATAGAACTCCCCACCCTTCTTGCCTGAGCTTTCCGCAAATCGCGAGATTAGAAATTCATATGCCTCCCCAACGAATTCCGGATCAATATTATCGCTTGCGAAAAGGAGATCGTAAATGGCTACCATAACATCAGTCATGAAGTTAGATTCAGAATTAACAAGGTTTCTTAATAGAGAAGCAGACAATTCCATATTAGCGAATAGATACCGCAGACTGTGCTCGCTGTCAGCTCCTTTTATGGAGCGATTAAAGCATTCAATACCTAACTGAAAGTATCCTACATTAAATAAACTTTTTTTAATCTGACTAACCATGGTTGAAAATAAGTACTGAGGCTCAATTACGTACCCTAAAGTCGAAACAAGCTCTTCCCTTATACTATTACGCATTTCTTCATTTTTCCATGCTTCCTCAAATGAGCATTTATCATAAAGCAGTGAATTACTAACTCGATCTTCAATTTTATGAGAAAGGTATCCATAACATATAATTCCCAGAAAATAATCGCGTATAGCCGACTCCTCCAAAAATCCGCGCATAGACTCAAGCCGTGCCCATAAATGATTATAAAGTTCTAATCGCTGTGAAGAAATCATCTCGATCCCTCCTGCAAGTAAGAGATCAATTGTTGATTAATGCTTTTCTCTTCTAGGTAGATACGTTGCATCAATAGTCTTTTTTTATTCAATAAATTACTATATAAATCACCTATAATCTTCTGTTCCTTCAGAGAAGGTACCACGACAGGTACTGCCCGAAGTTTTTGAATCGAGAGCGCCGCCACGGTCGTTCCTTGCGTCGCTTCACTTAAATAATTTTGGCTCTCAGGGTACTCATTTAAATACCACTCTAAATAAGGAGCATACAATGTTTCATTAACATTAATAACGGCAAAGTTTGAAGGGACCAGTCTGCCCAGATATTCCAATCTTACAGTTGCCGCACGACGTGATATTAAGTTAATAAGTACCATGTTTTTATCGGTTATAGGCAATTTTCCAACTTTCTTTTCCGTAACAAGAATCTCTTGAGGTTTATCACGACTACCTCGATTTTCATTTCCTAAGCTTTCATTCATTTCTTTCATTGTATAAAGCATTAACTTAACCGAACTGAAACCCGGTTCAGCCTGTACACGGGATAAGTTAGCTCCTTGAACAACGTTCCCATAATCTGCAAGATTTAACAATCCTCAGCACCTCACAATAACTTAAACTTCAATCCTTCTGTACTCATCAAAATGTTTAGCGATAAAAAGGTTGATATAGGTTTTAAAGTTTCTTTCCGTGAGAATAGATTGGCCTGTCCATTCATAAATAGACATGTTCTGAATGAAGCATTCCAACAGTCCCAACTTGTACAATATAAAAATTAAATTCCGTTGTTCACGTTTTGATCTTGAGTTGGATGTACTGTTCTCCATTATTGTTCTTATTATTCCGAGTAATAGATCTGTAAGCTCCACACCAATTTCTTCGCCTTTACGCTTGTAACTGCATTCTGAAACGAAGTACGGTTCACCTCTATATAGGGCATGAGCGTTTAGTTGTTTCTTCAAAGAATTTGCCAGATCAAGCCGTTCATACTCATATGCATGTTCAATATACAGAGCTGCGTTTAATTGAGAGGATTTATCGTATTCTCTGAGTAATCCGTACATGATCCGCTCAGGAAATTTAGTATATACAGTGTACTCGATTATCTCCGCCTTTAGTCTAGACCCAAACCGAATTGCGTCTGCTTCGATTTGGCTATAATGATAATGAAGAATATTCAATTGTGCGTACGGTGAAATCTTAGCTGCCATTTGGAATAACTTGATGATACCATTTCGCATCTTGGCATCTCCAGAATAATCAGTCCAATGAAAAGAATATTCTTTATTCAATTCGTGCATCATAATTAATGAATCATTTTTATAAATATCCGTTGGGAAGCAAAGCGCACCCATTAGTTGGACTGCATTATTCTTTTTTCCACTTTCATCAAAGAAAATGGAAAGAGTCGTATTATTCACAGCAGTTTCCAAGGATCAACCTTCTCTCTGTACAAAAACGTTGTTTTATGGCATAATTAATTATCAGTAAAATTATTAAAAATTCACTCGCAGCGCCTGAGTTTGCGCGTGATCCATTTTTTTCAAAAGGAACTTGCACTGCTTGATGTGCACGTTCCTTTTTGCTATTGCAAACAATTACCTTATAGCCCAATACTACACTCATATCAAGGATAAATCAACTGCTATTTTTTAAAATAGCAGTTGATGATGCATCCATCATTCTTCTCACAATAAACCGAACTAGCTCAGGCATTAATCAAACTTGCCACGATCATGAAAAATAGCCGACAAGTGAAACTTAAAACTTTTCAGAAATCATGATAGTGGAAAGAAAAGTTTTGATATATTTAGAAGTTGGAAGCTCTTAGACAGCAAAAATCCACAACCAGATTCGGTTGTGGATTTGACATATGGAGGCGAGGGGAGTCGAACCCCTGTCCGAAGATAACGCCACATAAGCTTCTACGGGTGTAGTCACAGTTTTGATGTCACCCGAGTAGCGCCCCGTAACCGGCTCTACGTTGGGTCAGCCTGTTTGTCTTCTTCAGCTAGCCGCAGGCGGAGACTAGACAGCGTATCCCACTAAAGTTGGGCCCTCATCCCGGTACATGGGCGATACAGAGCGAGAGCACGCACGCAGGTTATTAAGCTGCGAAAGCGTAGTTGTTTTGTTGTTTGCCGTTTAATAGGCTTTAGCGTTGATGAAGCGGACGCGTCCCCACTACCCGCTACTCATGCTCGAACTATCCCCGTCGAATCCAAAAACGCCCCCTTGTTATAAAGGGCCTCCTGGATAGATCGGATCAATAAGAGCACCAGTAGATCTATTCCGCATCCTTCCCCTCCATGGTGAAAGGATGACTAGAAGCAATTGGTTATACCAGAGCACTTGTTCTCTCTCGTACTTCCTTAGTATATCACAAAAGTATATATAATGCGACTTACTCCAATCTATAACTTGCAGGTAAACAAGGAGAGAGTTGGAAAAGCGCGTCATACCTAACCTATTCTGACCAGCTGCAACAGAGCTAACTCAGACATTAATTATCACTTCACTCCAAATCAACTTACCGAGCAATCTTCTGCTTCTCGCGCAGTGCACGCTGGATATCACGCTGTGCATCCCGCTTCGCGGCGGTGTCACGTTTATCATATTGCTTCTTACCTTTACCCAGTCCAAGCAGCAGCTTCGCATATCCATTACGAACATAAATCTTGAGCGGTACGATGGAGTATCCCTCCTGCTTCGACAGACCCAGCAGCTTGTTAATCTGTGCCTTGTGCAAGAGCAGCTTACGCGTACGTGTAGGATCATCAGGGTTATTGCGGTTCCCTTGTTCGAACGGGCTGATATGCATGTTATGAATATGGATCTCGCCGTTCCGAATGGTCGCAAACGCATCTCCAATATTCGCACGCCCATTCCGCAGAGACTTAATCTCTGTCCCAGTCAGCACCATTCCTGCTTCATACGTATCCTCGATGAAATAGTCATGGGAAGCCTTCTTATTCTGCGCTAATACCTTGCCGTCATTCTTCTTCGCCATGTTCTCTTCACCTCTTCGTATCGTATTGTAGCAAGCACTGACGGTCATTTCGTCTATAAGACTGCGGGAAATAACAATCATTTCCGGACTTCATTGTATCAAATTCTATGATGAGAAATCAAGGTAACAAACCCCTATATGCGTTGTACCCCGCTGCCAGCGGTTTGAAGCACTTGCACTTCCCCATCTCGCATTGTAAAAAGAACACTCGGCTCAAGCTCCGGCTGAGCTTCACTGTAGTTATTCAGCAGTCTCCAAGGTTGAACAGACCCCATATTCCACGCTTCCTCGAGCGTACACAACCCCTTGCGAACCAATCGGCTGATCCCCTGAATCAGCATTTGAGCCGATCCGGCAAGCAGCTCCGGCTGAGCGGTCAAATGAAGCTTTCCTAATTCCGTCAGTGTTACTCTTCCACCAATATGCGTCTGATAATCCCCTGCCGGTAAACCCGCCAAATGGGCCGCATCGCTGACAAGTATGGCCTTTTCCTTTTTTACACGCATAATGACCTTCTGGACCGCATCCGGCAAATGAAATCCATCCGCAATAAAGCAGGTGTACAGCTCATCAGCGGCTAGCTGCTCCCATATGTAGTTGGGATGTCTCGGAAGCATCAGATGTGCCCCATTGCCAAGATGAGTAGACATCAGCGCCCCGGCTCTTACGGCCTCAAAAATCTGCTGACTGCTCGCCGCTGTATGCCCTATGGATACAATGATTCCTTCCTGCACACACTGCTCTATAAACAGCTGGCTCCCAGCCCACTCGGGTGACATCGTCACAATCCGGATCATCCCTGTGGCAGCACTCTGCAGGCGCTGAAACAGATCTATATCCGGTGCAGTCACAAATTCCGCTGGGTGTGCTCCCCTGGGGCCGTCCTCTGGTGAGATAAAAGGACCTTCCAAATGCACCCCCGCTATGCTCCTCCTTGTGATCTCATTTACTGCACAGGCTGCCGCAATTACTCGCAAGGACTGACTCATTGCTTCTTCACTGTTTGTAATTACAGTCGGGCAGTATTTGACGACACCAACGGCTTGTAACAGTCTAGTTACTTGGTGAACCTGCTCCACCGTAAGATCTGGGCTATTAAAATCAATACCCATGTATCCATTTACCTGCAGATCAACTAGACCTGGCGCGAAATAGACCGTTTCATTATTCATACCTGCTAGAGCGGCCAAGCTATCATCTGTCATCTCCACCCTGATTCGTTCCCCAGTGGCATAATGCACAGCTTCCGTATATCGCGTGTTAACCATCTAGACTAACCTCCTTCTCATATAAAAAAGCGTCTTAACGACGCTCGATAACATGGAAAATTAGCTGTAAAAGGCTATGTCTCCGCTTAAATACACTCTTTATTTTAAAGGGGATTCATGTTCATTCATTTCACCCCAAGCTGCCAAATCTACATACAAAGTACACCTCGGGTGGGTTCTTAAAATGCTGGCCGGACAAGCTTCGCTAATCTTACCGTTCACCGTGTTATATACCGCCTGCTTTTTGGTTGGTCCTGGTACCATACAGAACAGCTCTGTTCCGGACATGAGTGCGGGCACCGTCAATGTAAGCGCATAGGTGGGTACTTCGTCGAAGCTCGGAAAGCAGCCATCATTCACCTGCTGCTGCCTGCACGCCTCATCCAGCTCCACCGGCTTCACCCAAGCCTGATCTGAAAAATCAGCCACCGGAGGATCGTTGAAGGCAATATGGCCGTTCTCACCAATTCCCATAAATACAAAGTCAATCGGTCTCTCCCTCAAGAGCCCTTCATACCTGCGGCACTCCGCTGCCGGTTCCGCCTTCCCGTCTAGTGGATGCCATGCGTTTAGCCCCGGTTCTGCCGCCTGTATGACCCGCTCCTCTACAAATCTGGCAAAGCTTTGTTCTGCCGTGCGGGACAACCCGATATACTCATCCATATGAAAAGCTTCCACCCTGCCCCACTCCACATCGGCTGCTTCCATAAGCGCTTGCAAAAATTCATTTTGCGATGGAGCTGCAGCAAAAATAACTCTCACCCGGTCCTGTATGCGTAGCCGCTGCTGTAAAGAACGAACGGCCTCTGCGGCAGCCGCCTTCCCCATCTCTTCGCGTGTTGCATATATGCTGACCTTCAGCTGATCTGCATGCGTTTGAAATACTGGTGTAATCATGAGCTCACTCACCCTCTCACCCGCCTTTCTTCCTAACAGCCTAATGAGGATTCCATTTCAATTTTGCATTCCTGCTGCTCCCCTACACCATTGAAAAATGCTCTTTGAGCTTAATCTCCTGCTTCAGACGCGAGGATGCATACGTCCCCAAAATAATCTCCAGCGAATGCCTTCCCTCTGTCCCCGGTACCACCGGTGTACGTCCTTCACGCACTGCATAAGCCAAATCTCGAAGCTGCTCCCGATGCCCGTCTGGAATGACGGCAAAAGGGGCAAACTCCGGCAGTGTAACCTCTGCTCCATCCAGCTCCAGCATTACAATATCATCCTCTTCAATGATCAGTGTGCCCGTTTCGCCATATAGCTCTAAACGCTGACCCTTCCCTTTATAAGCGGTTGTCGTAATCTCCAGTACACCCATCGCACCATTTTCATATTGGAGCAGTGAGGTTACCGTGTCCTCCACCTCAATATCTCGCAGCACATTTCGGGCTCTTCCCTCAAGCGAAGCAACTGGGCCTGCCAGCCACTGGAGCATATCCACGGTATGTATGCCCTGATTCATCATGGCTCCGCCTCCGTCCATCGCCCATGTTCCACGCCATCCCGCACTGTCATAATAAGCCTGACTCCGATAGATCTTCACGTAGGCGGAACACAGACTCAGCTTGCCAAGCGCACCAGAGGCAATAAGCTGTTTCGCATACTGTGCTTGCGGTGACATGCGGCGGGGAAATACGGTAGCAAGCAGAACTTCCTCCTGCTCACAGGCTTCAATCATGCGCTCTACGCCTTCCATCTGGATCGCCATCGGCTTCTCGACAAGGATGTGTTTACCCGCTCTTGCCGCTCGAACGACCTGCTCCTCGTGCAGTCCGCTGGGTGTACAGATGGATACCACTTCGATGTCGGGCCTTGCTAATAACTCATCCAGATTCGAGTATGCGGCTGCCCCATATTGTGCAGCGAATCGCGCTGCCTGATCCGGATTCACATCACATACCGCGACAAGCTCTGCTTCCGCTAGCTTTGCGATCTCACTGGCATGAACCTCGGCAATAATTCCGCAGCCCACAATCCCATATCTCACAGGCATCATTCCTGCTGACATAACCACTCACCCTTTCTTTATATGTTCCTTTTTAGAGTAAACATGGACCCGCTCTGCCTGCTCATCTGCCAGCAGTGTGGCTCTTGTAGCTGCCAAGAGATCCTCATGCGTAAATTCATGCGGCTTCCCCTCAATCCGGTTTATAAAATCCTCCACGATGCGAACAGGAGGCATACGCAGCGGCACTTGCTGCAAGGGCTCCTCATGGGTCATCACGAGCAGCAGCTCCTCTTCACCATCCAGCTTCGCTGCCGGATCACCTGCGAGCCGAATTTCGGCGCTCCCCAAGGTGCCTGTCACGAAGATGCGTCCATCTCCCCAAGTCCAGCATTTCTCCGGGGCATGCCAATCCGCATACAGCTGAGCACTTACCCCGCCATCCAGTACGGTTTGAACAGCGGCCGTATCGTAAAAGTCTGGATACTGTGGCAGGATTCTCTTGCCCATTGCTGCCTGAATGCTGTGAATCTCTTGACCCGTCAGCCAGCGCAGCAGATCAAAGTCATGCACCAGCAAGTCAATAATAATGCCTCCCGACTCCTGCTTGTTGAAGTGCCAGGCTGGACGGGTCTCCGGCCGCAGCCGATGCGGCTTCCGCATGGTAATACTCATGATCTCTCCCAGCTCACCATTCAGCACCATTTCGCGCAGCGTATATAATGAAGGTCGATAACGCTCTGTTAACAGCATCCCTAACTGAATATTCCCTCTATTGATTAGCTCCTCAAGCTCGTTATACCCCTTCCAGTGAACAACCGCTGGCTTATCCAGCATCAGGTGCTTGCCGTATTTCTCACATTCGAGCGCGATCCCCAGCTTAAGGTTATTGATGGCAGAGCTCCCTATGATTCGAACCTGCTCCGGCTCAAGCAGCTCCTTACTGCTGTCTACAAGCTGCAGCTGGTACTTGGCAGCCAGCTGATTCGCCAGCACTGGATCACCTGGTTCAAATATGCCCGCACACGCATAACCGAGCTCCAGCATCTCCTCGATAAAAATCGAGATATGCGGATGCTGACAGCCGATCACCGCAAACCTCTCCGCCCTTCGTGATCCCGGCAAGCCTCTTACAGATGACATCATACCTCTCCTTTCCACTAAGAGATTTTTACAAAATGTCATGCTCCAATACGCCTAACTCTGCTTAAATGCTCTCCGCCCTCGCCTCTATCTTCAATTGCACTTGCCTTTCACCAATAAAATTGCAGCTTCACTTTAGCTCTTTTTACTTCCCTATGCTGCTGCTACTGCTGAATCCCTCATCTCACCTGTACCACTTCCCAAGTAACGCCTGAATCTAGCGGCTTCCCCTTTATCTCTGGTGCTGTGCCTTCACCTCTGCCATCAATCTTTGAATCTCCTTCAGGTCATAAGCAAGGCGCTCGACCGCAGGATAAGGCGCTGCACATTCCAGCGTAATCCACCCGCTATATCCGCTCTGATGCAGAGCCGCCAGCAGCGGCGCGTGATCTACCTCGCCCTCTCCCAAACGGCACTGCATAAATGCCTCATTCCCGTGGCGAGTCAGATTGACAAACGTCCCTTCCTCACCCGCAGTCGCCATTCTCCGCTCATCCTTTACATGGACATGGCGGAGAGAAGCACCGAGCTGCTGAACCGATTCAGCCCCATAATCAACATCGGAGATGTACATGTTGCCTGCATCATGGATGAATCCCAGCCTGTCATCCCCTGTTAATCCCTGCAGCTTCATAGCGCTAACGGCGTCCTCTGTCAGCGTTTGGTTATGAATCTCAATAAGGATTTGAACCCCTGATTCCGCCGCCTCTTCTACACAGGCTCGCAAATACCGGGCTGCCTGCTCGTAGTGATGCTCCTCTGCCTTAAATGCATTGGGGCCACCCGGAAACACACGAACATAAGGGACGCCCAGTACACTTGCAATCTGAATGAGCTGCCGAACATCTTCTACAGCAGCCTTACACTCCTCTACCGTCAAGTTAGAGAAGTATCCGACATATCCTGCTAAGGCTGGAATGGCAAGTCCCAGCTCCTCTGCCCGCTCTCTCACTTTTCTGGCTTCCTGAAGCGGCATATCTAGCGGAAGGTGAGGAGAACGACAGGCAATCTCAATACCATCAAAACCAAGTTCAGCCGTAATTCTCATTGCTTCCGAAAGGCTGTACTCGATCAGGGTCCCACTGAAAGCCGCGACAGGAAATAAACGGTCATGAGACACAATGCCATCCTCCTGCCTGTCAGTACGCAGCTGCGAGTGAGCACGCGGAAGCGGATTATAATTAGATGATTTTGTCTTGTCCTGATCTTCCCGACTTGCCTCATTATGATCCATCCTTACTCTCCCTCCTTACGGGCAACATCCAGTTCCGTATCATTTAATGCCCGACGCCGTATGGTTCTGCACGAAGTACTTCTCCGCAAACAGAAATACGAGCAGAATCGGCAGCAAGCTCATCAGCGCCGCAGCGACCATCAGCTGCTCATTGCCGACCCATTGACCTTTTAGACCCAAGATGCCGATCGGCAGTGTAAACTTCTCGCTGGAGCTCAAATAAATGGACGGTGCCAGAATCTCATTCCATTTGGTCATGAATGTAAAAATAGAGAGTGTCGCGAGCGACGGCAGACTCAGAGGCATATAAATGCGCCAGTAGATCCGCAGCGGATTGGCTCCTTCCATCTTCGCTGACTCCTCATACTCACCCGGTATGCTGAGAAAAGCCTGCCGCATCAGAAAGATGCCGAACGGCTGGGCAAGCCATTCAATAACCCACAGCGGTGTAAGTGTATCCAGCATGTTCATCGAGTTGAAGATGATAAAATGTGGAATGATGATAACCACGGGAGGGATCATCATCGTGCCGAGTACAAACATGAACAGAACGTTTTTAAAGGGGAAACGGAGCCTGGCAAAGGCATACCCCACCAGCGAGCAGGACAGCAAGGTTCCGACCACAGACAGAATGGCAACAATGAAGCTGTTCATCGTCTGCGTGCCGAAATCCCCCAGCTTCAATACCTCCGCATAGTTGGACCACTGAAAGTCTTTTGGGAACCAGGTCGGCGGTACGGTGGTGTATTCTGCATATGTTTTTAATGAGTTCAGAATCGCCTTAACAAAAGGAACCAGCATAATGAGCGAGCTGATCATGATTGCGATATAAGCGATGATTTTACCTGATTTCTTACGAGAGGATTTCATGAATTGACCTCCTTCCTATAGGAAGACGCTTCTTATCATTTAAAATAAGACCTTATTACTGCTAATCTGATTAGATCAGGAGCTTGAATGAGCACCAGTGATTAGCTCTAGTGAACAGGTTCTAGGATCTAGCTTCTAGCGACCGAACTCTAACCTCTAACCACCTAGTTATAGTGCACCCAGCGGTTTTGCAGCTTCATCTGCACGAGCGTCAGGCTGAACAATATCACGAACAGCACCCAGGCGATCGCCGAGGCATAGCCCATGTGGAGGAACGAGAACCCTTCACGGTATAGGTAGAGCATTAGCACAAGACTGGAATCACGCGGGCCTCCTGCTGCTGCAATGTCCCCGCCGCCTGTCATGACATAGATCTGCTCAAACGCCTGAAACGTGGAGATTGTACTGAGTATGATGACTAGAAACGTCGTCGGCGAGATCAGCGGTACGGTGATACTCCTGAACTTGCGAAGCACACCTGCACCATCCATCTCAGCGGCCTCGTACAGCTCATTTGGGACATTTTGCAGACCTGCCAGGAACAGCACCATAATGTACCCGATGCCTTTCCATACAGCTATAATGACGAGCAGCGGAATAACCCAGTTTTCACTGTTCAGCCATTGCTGTGGCTCAAATCCCCATTTCACCAGCAGCGAGTTCGCAAACCCGAACCGGGGATTAAATATCGCATCCGCTACGTACAGAATAACGGTCCACGAGGAAATAACCGGGATAAAATGTGCCATTCGGAACCATTTGAGTCCCTTTAGCTTCTGATTCAGCATCACAGCCAGAACCAGGGCGAGAATCGTCTGCAGCGGCACAAACAAAATGGCAAAATAGATCGTATTCCACAGCGACTTCCAGAACAGCGGCTCGTTAAACAGCTTGTTATAGTTCTCTGTCCCGATCCACTGCGGCGGGGTCAGCATGTCATAATCGGAAAAGCTGAAATACAGGGAGACAAGTAGCGGGCCGGCGACGAACACGATGAAGTGAATAAGATACGGGGACACCATCAGGAGTCCCCATCTTCCTTCCGATCGCAAGTAGCGGCTGCGGCCCGCGGACTTTAGCTTATGCCCTCTCTTGGGCACGGCCCTCGTCGATTTGCTCAGTGTCATCCGCGGCAGCTCCTTTGGCTTCGTTATTTCTCATAAAATGCATCCAGCACATCCTGGATTTCTCCATTGGCCTTCGTCAGTGACTCATCCACCGTAGCGTCACCAAGGAAAGCACGCTCTGCATTCTCATTGAATTTGGATACCCACTCTTCCCATACGGCATTGGTATCCAGTGTCCCGGCAAATTCAAAGCTGTCGAGGAACGCCTGACGATTCGCAGGCTTCTCCCCGGCGGTCAGGAATACATCGGAGTTAGCTACTGACTTTTTGACCGGAACGGCTTCACCCAGCGCTGCCCATTCCTTCTGTACCTCATCCTCGGTAGCCCAGAACTTCATCCATTCCCATGCTGCAGCAGCCTTAGCCTCATCGGCTTTCGCACTAATGACCCACGAGTTCGCAATAACCGGAGCAAAGCGTTTTCCGTCCGGACCTGTCGGCAGCACGGTGACATCATAATTCAGTCCCGCTTCATTAGCTGCCTGAACACGGGCATAAATGCCGATCCGCATCGCGGCTGACCCGCTCGGGAACACAGCCATCGCACTTTGGAAGCTCTTCAGATCCACGGGATCGGTGAAGATGCCTTTTTGCATACCATCGACGATCCAGTTCATCGCCTCTTTGTTGCCATCGGAGTCTACAATTGACTGTGTGCCGGTCTCGTCGAGAATGCCGCCGCCGTACGATTTCAGTACCGTGAACCAGCCCTCGGTTATGCTGAAAAAAGTAAGTCCGAACTGACTAACGGTATTCGCATCGAACCCTTCCTCTGCAGCAGCCTTTCCGCTTCCATCTACCGTCAGCTGAGTCGCAGCTGTCTTCAGATCTTCCCAGCTCCACTCCTCTGTCGGATATTCGACTCCGGCTTTATCAAACAGATCCTTGTTATAATACAGGACCCCGATTTGAATGCCTTGCGGAATGCCCCAGTATCGTCCATCTGCATCCTTGTTGAACTCCAGTCCGTAATAGTCATCCTTGTTCAGATCACGGTCAATCCACTCGGTTACGTCCTTCAGCGTGCCTCTCTCGGCATACTTCATGACGAGCGCTCCGTCCGACAGCCAGACATCCGGTGCTTTACCTGCGGCAATCTGTGTGTCGAGCTTCTGATAGAACTGTCCATACGGCGCACTCTGCGTATCTACTTTAATATGCGGAAACTTGGCAGTGAACTTCTCGATCAGTTCCTTCATCTTGGCGTCGCTCTTGCCATCAGAGTAATATCCCAGCGTGATGGCTACCTCTTCCTGAACCGTTTCCCCATTGGTCTCTGGATCTGTGCCGGCTCCTTCACTGCCTCCATTCGTGCCTCCTCCACTGCAAGCTGCCGCGAATACAGAGAACACAAGCAGCATACATACGAGTACGGACACCTTCTTACGCTTGACCATTTAACCGCCCCCCGCTATAGTAATTCCATCCACATCTTATATTGTAAATATTGTAAGTGAGGGAGGAATGGTTAATCCTACACTAGTTGTCTTTTCCTGCACTCACCTGATTCACATCGCAAAGAGAGGTGGTTCATATCTTATCCAGCCTGTCTATTAATAAGAGACTCATTGCAATCAGCCTGATCTTTGTCTGTCTGCCTGTAATCATCCTCGGCTCCTATTGGTACAATGCATCGACCCGCACTATTGAAGAGTCTGCCATCGCATCCAACGAACGAATCGTGACTCAAACCAGCGAATATCTGAATCTATATATATCTAATCTTGAAACTTCAACCTACCCCTTTCTCTCGAATCCGCATATCCAAACCCTAATCAATCGTACCAGCATGACCCCTTATGAGTACTTGAAGCTATCTGATGCCATCGAAAAAGGACTGTTCGCCCAAATGCTATATGGACGTGATGATCTGGTCGGGCTCTCCGTTCTTGCCAAGAACGGCATGCAGGTCAGTGATTACAGCCGCTCAGAAGAAATGCTCGATATGCGGAGCATCAGGCAGCGTAATCGGCTGCTGTTAGCGGACATGGATCAGATGGATGATTTTCATATGACGGGGATCCGCTATATTGGTTCAGAGCCCGTGCTGACATTAATCCGAAAAATATCGAGCAGTAAAAGCTACCTCTATGAGGGACTGCTCGTGGTTGATCTGAATCTCGATCAGATTGCCGGTATTTGCAGCAACGTATCCAGGGAGGACCTTCACCTGTGGATTGCCGATACGCAAAATAACCGCATCCTGTATCATCCGGACAAGGAACGAATTAACGATCTCTTACCTGCATCCCTTGCGGAGAAATTCTCAGCAGAGCCTGCCGGCTTAATACATGAATACGAAGGCAACAACGAAAATATTTTATTATATGAGGAGGCCACTCTCTCCAAATGGGCGGTCGCACTGGAGCAGCCTAAGAATGCCGTCGTGTTCGAGCTCCTTAATCTAAGATCAACCACCGTATATTTGTTTGTCATCATTATGCTGGTGACGCTGCTTGTTATGGGCGGCTTCTCCTTACAGATCAGCCGCGCCTTATCGCTGCTCCAGCATTTCATGAAACGCGTACAATCCGGTGATTTTTCTACCCCTATCACCCGTATGACCGGGCGCAAGGATGAGATCGGCGGGCTGTTCCGCAGCTATTCCCATATGGTCGGTGAGCTCAAACGACTCGTAAGCGAGGTTCAATCCGCCAAGCTCAAAGAGCGTGAGCTGAGTCTGAAGCAGAAGGAATCGGCACTTCATGCGATGCAATCCCAGATTAATCCTCATTTTCTGTACAATACACTTGAAGTCATTAATGCTCATGCCATCCTCGACAACCAAATGGTGATCAGCCGAATGACAACCTCACTCGCCGATCTGTTCCGCTATAACCTGAAGAATGCTCATCAAATTGTTTCGCTTCGGGAGGAGATCGGACATTTAAAGGCGTATTTGGATATCCAAAAGGCGAGGTACCGAAAATTAACGGTCGATATCTGCATCGAGGAGTCTGTAATGGATCAAATTCCGCTGGTTCGGCTGACACTGCAGCCGCTCGTTGAGAATGCATTTATTCACGGCTATCAGCACCACCGTCTGCCGCCATCCTATATCGGTCTGACGGGAACAGCGGATACGGAAGGGAATTATATACTGCGAATTATGGATCATGGTAAAGGAATGGATGAGCATCGAATGGAGCTGCTGAATCAGTTCTTCAGGAACGGTGAGGAATCTAGAGTAGAATGGGAACCACTGCTTCAATCCAGCGGAATCGGGCTCACCAGTGTTCATGAGCGGCTTAGGCTGTCCTTTGGAAGTCATTATGGATTGAGCGTTCATTCCTCCGGTCCTGCCGGTACCATCATTGAAATTAAACTGCCACTCCGTTTACAGCCGGCCCGTCCATAACAAATAAGGAGGGATCTTGTATGTATAAAGTCATTATCGCGGATGATGAGTACATGATTCATGCCAGTCTTGCGAAGCAGGTGGAGTCCTCGGGGCTCCCGTATCAGGTAGTCGGTGAGGCTGAGGATGGACAGGAAGCACTCCTGCTGCTATCCGAGCAGCCTGATCTGATTGTAACAGACATCTGCATGCCTGCGATGGATGGACTCACGTTTATCGAAAAGGCTAGAGCAGTGAACCCCCATGTTGTGTTCCTCATTATTTCCGGCTACAGTGATTTCGAATACGCCCGGACTGCACTGCAGCTTGGTGTGGAAGATTACCTGGTCAAGCCGGTAAGCCCTGACAAATTCAGAGCAGCACTTGAATCGATCCTTCACAAAATCGAGTCCCGCAAACATCAGCTAATTCACCAGAAGCAATGGGTCGTTCATCAGCTGGAGCTGCTAAACGAGCTGGAGAGCAGCATATGGAGATTGGATGAGACGGCAGCCCGTCAAGCAGCTGTCCACCTGCTGGAGCAAGGACTGCCGCAGGATGCGCCTGCTGGACCCCCGAACCTGATCATCAATCAGATCAAATTAGATCTTAGCGAGATGCTTAAGACGCGGGGAATTGATGTATCTTATCTTCTTTCAAACAAAGGCGCAGCGATTCAGCTGGATTCCTCCGAACCCGAAGCCGCCTTTCTTCAATATGTATCACTTCTCTTAGACCAGATTAAGCAAGAACGCAATTTTGGCTCACGTAACCAGATTCTAAGAGCAATTGCTCATACGCGGAAGCACCTTCATGCAAGCGACCTCTCCGTACAGCAGGCTGCAGATATGGCGGGGATGTCTGTAACCTATTTCAGCAGGCTGTTTAAGGAGGAAACAGGGGCGAGCTATGTACAGTATCTCATCAAGCTGCGAATGGAGGAAGCTAGAATACTGCTTGAGCAGCAGGCCTGCAGCGCATCCGAAGCGTGCGAGCGAACGGGGTATACGGATTATCCCCACTTTAGCAAGACGTTCAAACGGTATTATGGTATTGCCCCCGCCGATTATATGAAGCACCACCGCAGTTTATAACCGGTAAAGTAAAAGGAAGGCTCTTGCACACAATGAGAACTTAAAGAAATCTATAGAAATAGGCCAACCAGATATCTCTGGCTGACCTAATCATACTGGCTATACGGATTCTATTTCTTTTTCTTACGGACAAATGCGGCCATTCCGTTTCCGCCGCTTTTCCCTTTAGGCTTACGCTTGCGCTTGCCGGAGCCTTCTCCACCTTTAGCCGGGTTGCCGCTTGGCGCCTGTGCTGCTTGTTCGCCAACGAATACGCCGCTCTTCGACGTTTTTTTCTTGCGGCCCTTACCCTGGCCTGAATGTCCACCACGTCCGCCTTCTGCAAAACCGGTAGAGGATCCGCCTGGTGAGTTATAGCCGCCTTTGCCGGAGCCAAAGCCGAAGCTCTGTCCTCCGCGTGATTCTGTACCGGAAGCTCCCTGCTGTCCGGCTCTGCCGCCATTCTTGCCGCGGTTTCCACCGCTGCCGCCCTTGCCTCGGCTGTCCCGTCCGCCCTGATTACCGCCTCGGCTGTCTCTGCCTCCGCGGCCGTCACGGCCCTCGCGGCGGGATCCGCCGCCGAAGCCGGCACCAGGTCCGCGCTCCTGCCGGGGCTTCATGTCTACCATTTCAAAATCAATGGTGTACTCATCCATATTCACCCGTGCTACACGGATCTTCACTTCATCCCCGATACGGAATATCTTCGAGGTCCGCTCGCCAATAAGAATCATGTGCTGATCATCAAAATGATAATAATCATCGGTCAGCATACTGAGACGAATGAGACCCTCTACCGTGTTCTCAAGCTCAATGAACATTCCGAAGCTGGTCACACTGCTGATCATGCCGTCAAACTCTTCTCCGACCTTATCGAGCATATACTGTGCTTTCTTCATCTTCTCGGTGTCACGTTCGGCCTCAACGGCTACACGTTCCCGCTCTGAAGATTGCTGAGCAATGTCAGGCATCCGGCTCGCCAGGTACTCCTGTCGGTTCTCGGGAAGCGCGCCGCCATTCTCGAACACTTCTCGCATGACACGGTGAATCACAAGATCCGGATAACGACGGATCGGTGACGTAAAGTGGCTGTAGAATTCCGCAGCCAGACCAAAGTGTCCGGACATTTCGGAATCGTATTTCGCCTGCTTCATGGAACGAAGCATCATCGTGCTGATAACGGTCTGTTCCTTCGTGCCTTGGATATCTTCAAGCAGGGACTGAAGCGCTCTTGGATGAATAGAATTCCCGCGTCCCTTAACGTGAAACCCAAAGTTTGCAGCGAAGCCCAGGAAGTTCTGCAGCTTCTCCTGATCCGGGTCCTCATGGACACGGTAGATGAACGGCACTTTCAGCCAGTGGAAATGCTCTGCTACGGTTTCGTTAGCCGCCAGCATGAATTCCTCAATGATCTGCTCCGCCACCGTACGCTCTCTCTTGACGATATCAACCGGCTTACCTTCCTCATCCACAAGAATCTTGCTCTCTTCAAAATCAAAGTCTACCGCGCCACGGCGCATACGCATGTCACGCAGCTTCATCGCGATTTCCTTCATCAGCTTGAAGTCGTCCACCAGCTCGCTGTACCGCTCGATCAGCTCAGGATCTTCTTCCTCCAAGATTTTGTACACATTCTTATAGGTCATACGTTCTTTAGTCTTGATCACACTGGTGAAGACCTCATGGTTTACGACCTTCATCTGCTCATTGAATTCCATCACACAGGACATGGTCAGCCGATCCACTTGGGGATTCAAGCTGCATATTCCATTGGATAAACGATGCGGCAGCATCGGAATAACCCGGTCTACCAAGTACACGCTGCAGCCCCTGTTATACGCTTCCTGATCCAGCTTGGAATTCTCGCGTACATAGTAACCGACATCGGCAATATGAACGCCTAGACGATAATTGCCATTCGGCAGGCGCTCTACGTTGACCGCATCATCCAAGTCCTTCGCATCTTCACCGTCAATGGTTACAATATTCAGCCCGCGCAGATCTCTGCGTCCCTGCTTAATAATTTCATCCTCCGTAATGGAGTCAGGGGCCTGTTCTGCCTCTTCTATAACTTCCTCCGGGAATGCTTCAGGCAGCTGATGCTTGCGAATGACGGACAAAATATCGATACCCGGGTCGTCTTTATGCCCAAGAATTTCGATGATTTCCCCTTCTGCAGCAGCACGACCTTCCGGATAGCTTACGATATTGACGACAACCTTCTGGCCGTCCACCGCATTATTAAAGCCCGTCCTCGGGATAAAAATATCGCGATTAATACGCTTGTCATCTGGAATAACAAACCCATATACCTCTTGGCTCTGGAACACGCCAACGACCTGTACTACCGCGCGCTTGACGATACGGATGACTTCACCTTCCAGCCGCCCGCCTTCCGGACCTTTGGAGGTTACACGAACCAGCACGGTATCTCCATTCATCGCACTCTTCAGGTCGTTTGCATGAATATAGACATCCGGATGCTCACGATCCTCGGGTATGAGAAAAGCAAAGCCCTTCGCGTGAGCCTGCAATCTTCCCTTCACCATCTGCATGCGTCCTGGCACACCGTAACGGTTCGTACGGGTCAAGACAATTCTTCCCTCGTCCTCGAGCTGATTCAGAAGCTTCAAGAACGCTTTGAACTCAGCCGCATCTTCGATGCCGAAATGCTGCTCCAGCTCTTGATACGTCATCGGTTTATAGGCCGTCTCCAGCATAAAATCAAGTAATTGTTGTTCAGTTATCATTTAGTTCACCTCTAGGAAACATAAGAGTAGGCCTTTATGTACTTTGTCAGTCTTGATTATCATTAGTAAAATCTTACCCTAGTATACACGAATTTAATCCAAGAATGGATTTTGTATATACCCAAATAGGGACCTTCCATCAATATGAGTCTCAAATCAGGCAAATCGCCTTAGTTACAAAAGAGCCTTCGTTCCTCTGAGGAACGAAGGCTCTAAGCGTCCATGTGTTGAATTATTCAAATACAGCGACGAGAATCGCAAGGATCATAAACCCTGCTGCGAGACCAACTGTAACCCGTTGCAATACAAGTTCCAATCCGCGTGCTTTGGTTTTGCCAAATAGATGTTCCGCACCGCCGGAGATGGCACCGGAAAGACCCGCACTTTTACCTTGTTGAAGAAGAACGACGACGATTACACCGATGGCGAAAATAACGAGAAGCAATTTCAAAACGATATCCATAACTTCCACCTCCTATACGAAATGTGCGTAACTCCACGCAGTAAACAATATTTTTATTGTACCATACGCTCTGCACATATACAATCCGAAAGTCCTTAAGCTTTCAGATCAATCGAATGACCTGAGGTCGGATGCGGCGCACTCTGAGAGAGCATCTGCGCCATCTGATTGCCCATCACTTCCGCTTGACTCTTCGCCATATTCAGCACCTGAATGGATGCTGCCTGCTTAACGGCTGTCATGGACATGACTGTAGACATTGCTGCGATATCCATTACGCACCTCCTTTCTCTCCTCTATATCGGCAGAACGAACATTAAACTGCAATCGTGCATCATACACTGGGGGTAAGCCAAAAAAAGAGCCGCCCCGATGGGCGACTCTCCGTACTAAGCGGTTAGCTTATT
This sequence comes from Paenibacillus sp. TCA20, assembly GCF_000732325.1. Taxonomy (GTDB): domain Bacteria; phylum Bacillota; class Bacilli; order Paenibacillales; family Paenibacillaceae; genus Paenibacillus; species Paenibacillus urinalis. The sequence continues at coordinate 33,495 of NZ_BBIW01000016.1, read as the reverse complement.
ATTTTTTCAGGTTGTAGAAGGAAGTCAGGCCGTTGTATTGAGCGAGTTCACCCAATTGATCTTCGATGCGAAGAAGTTGGTTGTATTTCGCGATACGGTCTGTACGGGAAGGTGCACCCGTTTTGATCTGTCCTGCGTTTGTTGCAACCGCGATGTCAGCAATTGTGCTGTCTTCGGATTCACCGGAACGGTGGGAGATAACAGCTGTGTAACCAGCGCGTTTCGCCATTTCGATTGCATCAAATGTTTCTGTAAGTGTACCGATTTGGTTAACTTTGATAAGGATCGAGTTACCGATCTTCTCGTCGATACCTTTACCAAGACGCTCTGTGTTTGTAACGAACAAGTCGTCACCAACAAGTTGGATTTTGTCTCCCAGTTTCTCAGTAAGGAGCTTCCAACCTTCCCAGTCATCCTCGGAGCAGCCATCTTCGATTGTAACGATTGGGTATTTATCAACCCAAGAAGCAAGAAGGTCTACGAACTCAGCGGAAGTAAAGGATTTGCCTTCACCAGCGAGTGTGTACTTGCCATCTTTGTAGAACTCAGTGGAAGCAACGTCCATTCCAAGAAGAACATCTTCACCTGGTTTGTAGCCTGCTTTTTCAATAGCTTCCATGATCGCGCCAAGAGCGTCTTCGTTGGAAGTGAAGTTAGGAGCGAAACCGCCCTCGTCACCTACAGCTGTGTTCAGTCCTTTTGCTTTCAGAACGGATTTCAGGCTGTGGAAGATTTCAGCACCTGTACGAAGAGCTTCCTTGAAGGAAGGAGCGCCTACAGGCAGGATCATGAACTCTTGTACGTCCACGTTGTTGTCCGCATGCTCACCGCCGTTAACGATGTTCATCATTGGAACTGGAAGCTGTTTCGCGTTGAATCCGCCAAGGTATACATACAGTGGAAGATCAAGAGCGTCTGCAGCTGCGCGGGCTACTGCCATGGATACAGCAAGGATTGCGTTCGCACCGAATTTACCTTTGTTTGGCGTACCATCCAAAGAGATCATCAGTTTGTCGATACCCAATTGATCAAGAGCGTCCATACCGATAATTTCTGGAGCGATTTTTTCGTTTACGTTCTTAACTGCGTTCAATACACCTTTACCAAGGTAACGGTCTTTGTCGCCATCACGAAGCTCAACCGCTTCGTGTGCACCCGTGGAAGCACCGGATGGAACGATTGCGCGTCCGATTGCACCGGACTCTGTATATACTTCAACTTCTACTGTAGGATTACCGCGGGAGTCAAGGACTTCGCGTGCGTATACGTCAGAAATAATTGTCATGAGTAATTACTCTCCTTTATTCTTCGATTCATTTTTGCTAGCTAGCATAGCATCTTCTATCATTAAACCCTATACGCGCATAGGATTGCAAATCGATTCGTTTAACAGCTTACTTGCGTCCTGAAATAACGGAATGTCCGGTCATTTCCGCAGGCTGCGGAAGTTCCATCAAATCAAGGATCGTTGGAGCGATATCTGCCAGAATTCCGCCATCGCGGAGCTCTACATTCTCAGATGTCACGATGAATGGAACCGGATTTGTTGTATGTGCTGTGAACGGTTTGCCGTTCTCGTCAAATACCATATCCGCATTACCATGATCCGCTGTGATCAGTACAACGCCGCCTTTTGCAAGAACAGCCTCTACCACACGACCCATGCATTCATCGGTCGCTTCTACTGCTTTGATCGTTGGCTCCAGCATACCGGAGTGACCCACCATGTCTGGATTTGCAAAGTTCAGGATGATCGCGTCATGCTTGTCTGCCTCGATCTCCTTCACACAAGCATCCGCAACTTCATAAGCGCTCATCTCAGGCTTCAGGTCATAAGTTGCCACCTTCGGCGAATTGATAAGAATGCGAGTCTCGCCAGGAAGCTCAACATCGCGGCCGCCGCTGAAGAAGAAAGTAACATGCGGGTACTTCTCTGTTTCCGCAATACGAAGCTGTTTCTTGTTGTTCTGAACAAGCACTTCACCAAGTGTATTATCCAGGTTCTTCGGAGAGTATGCTACATATCCTTCAACGGTTTCGCTAAAGAGTGTAAGACATACAAAGTGAAGTCCCTCAGGGAATTTGTCTCCACGATCGAAACCACGGAAATCCTGGTTGGTAAACACTTGAGACAGCTGAATTGCACGGTCAGGACGGAAGTTCAGGAATATAACAGAATCGCCGCTTTCCACGAGTCCCACAGGTTGTCCATCTTCCTTAACGATGACCGTTGGTTCAACGAACTCGTCGAATACGGATTTCTCGTAGGATTCCTTGACAGCCACCATCGGGTCCGTATATACCGGTCCGTCTCCATACACGATCGCACGATAAGACTTCTCTACACGTTCCCAGCGTTTGTCGCGGTCCATTGCATAATAACGTCCTTGCACGGTTGCGATTTTACCAATGCCCACTTCCGCAATTTTTGCATTCAATTGCTCCAGGAATTTGATACCGCTGTCCGGGGATACGTCGCGTCCATCGAGGAATGCATGGATGTAAACATCGTGCATATCTTCTTTTTTAGCCAGATCGAGCATAGCGAACAGGTGATTGATATGGCTATGAACACCGCCGTCGGACAATAGTCCGTACAGGTGAAGCTTTTTACCCGTTGTCTTCGCAGCACGAACTGCGCCTACGAGTGTTTCGTTATCGAAGAATTCACCTTCACGAATGGACTTGGAGATCCGAGTTAGATCCTGATATACGATACGACCTGCACCGATATTGAGGTGACCTACTTCCGAGTTCCCCATTTGCCCTTCCGGCAGTCCAACCGCTTCACCGCAAGCAGTGAGGGTTGTATGCGGATATTTCGCCATGTAACGATCATAATTCGGCTTCTTCGCTTGAGCTACTGCGTTACCCACTTCTGTGTTACGCAGTCCGAAGCCGTCCATAATAATCAGAGCTACAGGTTTTGGTGCAGTCATCTTACTTCGCCCCCTGAACGAGCGCGATGTAGGATTCAGGCTCCAGGCTTGCTCCGCCTACCAATGCACCGTCAATATCGCTTTGTCCAAGATATTCAGCTACATTCGCTGGCTTCACGCTTCCGCCGTATTGAATAACAACCGCATTCGCTACATCTTCGTTGTACAGACCTTTGATGATGCTGCGGATGTAAGCAATAACTTCGTTTGCATCTTCTGCAGTCGAAGATTTGCCTGTTCCGATCGCCCAGATTGGCTCGTAAGCTACAATCACTTGAGCTGCTTGGTCAGCAGCAAGTCCTGCAAAAGCCGCCTCTGTTTGCACTTTGCAAACGTCCTTCGTTTGATCTGCTTCACGCTCTTCCAATTTCTCGCCTACACATACGATCGGTGTAAGACCATGACGGAATGCAGCGTGGACTTTCTTGTTCACGGTCTCGTCGGTTTCGTTGAAGTACTGACGACGCTCGGAGTGTCCAATGACCACGTAATCTACACCCAGATCCTTCAGCATCAAACCGCTGATTTCACCTGTGAATGCGCCATTGTCTTCAAAGTGAAGGTTTTGTGCACCAATCTTGATGTTTGTGCCTTTCACTGCTTCTACCAAAGCCGGCAGGTTCGTAAAAGGAGCACAAATTACGCTCTCCACGCCTTCTGCTTCGACTTTGCCTTTTACCGCTTCGATAAACGAAGTGGCTTCCGGTACAGTTTTAAACATTTTCCAGTTACCTGCGATGACTTTTGTTCTGCTCACCGTTTATCGCCTCCTCAAATGGGATTCAAAATTATTTATCGTTCAATGCCACAACACCTGGGAGTGCTTTGCCTTCCATGAACTCCAGGGAAGCACCACCGCCTGTAGAGATGTGGTCCATCTTGTCAGCAAGATTGAATTTCTCTGCTGCCGCTGCAGAATCGCCGCCGCCGATTACAGTGTAACCTTCCGTTGCTGCACAAGCTTCTGCAACTTGACGAGTACCATGTGAGAATGGCTCAATCTCGAATACGCCCATTGGTCCGTTCCATACAACCAGCTTGGAGTTTTTGATCACTTCTGCATACTTCGCACGTGTCTTCGGTCCAATGTCAATGCCTTCCCAATCTGCAGGGATTTCATCGATGTTGACGATCTTCGTTTCTGCATCAGCGCTGAATTCTTTCGTAATTACGATGTCTTCAGGCAGAAGGAAGTTTTTGCCCAGCTTTTTCGCTTTATCGATGAAGCTAAGAGCAACGTCCATTTTGGATTCATCCAGAAGTGAAAGTCCGATTTCATGACCTTGAGCTTTGAAGAATGTGTAAGTGAGACCTCCGCCGATCAGTACGTTGTCTGCAAGGTTCAACAGGTTGTCGATCACATCAATTTTATCTTTTACTTTTGATCCGCCGATAATGGCTGTGAAAGGACGCTCTGGGTTGGACAATGCTTTGCCAAGTACAGACAATTCTTTCTCCATCAATAAGCCAGATACAGCTGGAAGATGATGCGCGATACCTTCTGTGGAAGCATGAGCACGGTGTGCTGCACCAAATGCATCGTTCACGAAAAGGTCAGCCAGTTCTGCAAATTGTTTTGCAAGTTCTGGATCGTTCTTCTCTTCTCCAGGATAGAAACGGACATTTTCAAGCACAAGCACGTCGCCGTTGTTCAATTTCTCGATTTCTGCTTTTACTGCTTCACCGACAGCTTCATCCGCTTTTGCAACCGGTTTGCCAAGCATCTCGGACAGACGGTTTGCAGCAGGTGTCAGACGAAGAGAATCAACGAATTCACCTTTTGGACGACCCATATGGCTCGCAAGAATCACTTTCGCACCGTTCTCGATCAAATATTTGATCGTTGGCAGTGTTTCACGAATACGAGTATCATCCGTAATCTTTCCATCTTCGAGCGGTACATTAAAATCGACGCGAACAAAAACGCGTTTTCCTGTTACTTCTACATCACGTACACTTTTCTTGTTCATCTCCACGTTCCTCCTAAGCGCTATCTACCACAGCCAATCACCGGCATCTTATATGCAGTTACGGTCCGGCCTTAAAGTGGACAGCCCATTTTTATTAAACAGCAGCATGATAAAAGTAATAATCTCTATATAATGTAATCTTCTATATCCGGTTTCCCCGGTTCTCTGGCATTAAAGATAAAATCATGGTGAAGAGGAGACCAAAAGCCTTGTTCTCCTCTTCACCTTATTTTAAATTCCTATCGTTGGTCTTACAGACCTTTGCTTGCGATGTAAGCAGCGAGGTCTACGACACGGTTGGAGTAACCCCACTCGTTGTCATACCAAGAAACAACTTTAACCATGTTGTCGCCTACTACCATAGTGGAGAGAGCGTCAATTGTGGAAGAAGCTGGGTCGCTGTTGTAGTCGCTGGATACAAGCGGCTCATCGGAGTAGTTAAGGATGCCTTTCAGCGGTCCGTTAGCTGCTTCTTTAAGCGCTGCGTTTACTTCGTCTACAGTTACGTTTTTGCCAAGCTCAACAACCAGGTCAGTTACGGATACGTTCTTAGTAGGAACGCGCATTGCCATACCGTTCAGTTTACCTTTCAGTTGCGGCAATACAAGGCTAACAGCTTTAGCTGCACCTGTTGTAGAAGGAATGATGTTCTCAGCTGCTGCACGAGCACGACGAAGGTCTTTATGCGGCAGGTCAAGTACTTGCTGGTCGTTAGTGTAAGAGTGAACAGTTGTCATCATACCTTTAACGATACCGAAGGACTCGTCAAGAACTTTAGCAAATGGTGCCAAGCAGTTTGTCGTACAAGAAGCGTTAGAAATTACTGTATGGTTAGCTGGGTCGTATTTCTCTTCGTTTACGCCCATAACGATTGTAATATCTTCGTTTGTAGCTGGAGCAGAGATGATAACTTTTTTAGCTCCGCCTTTAAGGTGAGCTTCTGCTTTTTCTTTCGCTGTGAAGATACCAGTGGACTCAACAACGATTTCAACACCGTTAGCTGCCCAAGGCAGGTTCTCAGGGTTGCGCTCAGCAAATACTTTAACTTCTTTGCCGTTAACGATCAGCGCGCCTTCTTTAGCTTCTACAGTTGCGTTCAGACGACCATGAGTTGTGTCGTATTTAAGCAAGTGAGCCAAAGTGCTTACGTCTGTCAAATCATTGATTGCTACGATTTCTACATCGCTGTTGTTCAGCGCTGCGCGGAATACGTTACGTCCAATACGTCCAAAACCGTTAATACCTACTTTTACCATGAGTAAGTTCCTCCCAAGTTTTGCTTTTATTTTATATATTCAAGACAAGCCTGTTAGGGCCCATCAAGACAACGAATCAGTGAATCAAATTCTATAAATCTTTAACAATTTCAGCTGCCGCCGCTTCATCAATGACAAGAATATCTTCCTGTCCGAAGCGAAGCACCGCCTGTATCGAAGCTGCCTTGCTCTTACCGCCTGCGATGGCGATAACAAGCTCAGTGTGTCTAATGTCCTCCAAACGCATACCTAGTGTCAGCATCGTATGGACGACCTCTCCCTCGTTATTGAAATAATAGCCGAAGGATTCTGCCACCGCACCTTCATCGCGAATTTCAGTAACCGTCTGAGGCGCCAGCTTGCGCCGTTTGGCCATTTCCATCGCACCGCCTATTCCATGAATCACGATGCGTGCCTTACGGATCATATCCAGAATTTCCTGTATGTTGGAGTCTTGTATAAGTGAATCATAGGCATGATTGCTTAGTAGATCAGGTACGTGCAGCAGCCGATATTGTGCTCCTAGCTTCTTGGCCATCATGGAAGCAATCGTATTTGCCTGAAGCTCCAGACTTTCTCCAAGTCCGCCACGTGCAGGCACAAACCATACATCTCTCTTAGAAGATGAAGGGGTCAGATGCTCTGCTATCGCTGCTGTCGTGGAACCGCCCGTTACAGCTACAACGTCTTCATCGTTCATGACGCTGAGAAGCGCCTTGGCACCGGCACGTCCAAGCTCACGCTTGGCATACTCTGAGTTCTCAGAATCACCTGGAACGACGATGACCTTACGAAGTCCATAAGTTCTTCTAATCTGCTCTTCCATCTCCGATAGTCCAAACAGTTCCTTGGCTACCGGTTCAAGCATTTCAAGCAGCTCTTCTCCAGCCTGGCTGATTCTCATTCCCACCGTCTCGATCTCTATGAGTCCTTGCGACTTCAGCAGATCTGTCTCTGCTCTAAGTACACGCTCTGTCATATCCATGGCGTTCGCAAGAGTTCTCCTTCCAATCACTTCCGAAATCATGATCTGGCGTAGAATGGTATACCTCTTCTTCATTACGTCCATGAGATCAGGTAGAAGCTGCTTCTGCACTTCTAATATCGTTCGCATGCTATCCACTTCCGCAAGCTCCTTCATTCCGGTCTCTGAGGTGGACTAAAAATGTCCCGGGTTAACTTTTTAAGTCCCACGTATATTTTAACTAAATCTGACGTGCGATGCAAGGGGTCCAAAAGTATATTTTACAAAGCCTTTTCCCTTTATTCGCTTGTGTAAAATATCACAATTTGAAAGTTGTATCTCATTCTCTTATCCCTTCAATTATTCCCTTCATCTATAGGTTGTACATATATGGCTCACATCAAACTCAATCGGGAGACTCTCTTGCAAATTTTTTTACATTCGGATATAATCAATATTGCTGTCACCGACAGTTATAACATGCGCCCGTGGTCCAACGGATATGACGTAGGCCTCCGGAGCCTGAGATCGAGGTTCGATTCCTCGCGGGCGCGCCATTATTATTAATGGTTCCATATACAATTAACCGATGAAACCGAGCAGGTTTCTTTTTTTATCAAAATAGTTTGACTTTCTTTGACTTTTTGTTTGAAATTGTTTATGATGTGGTTAATACGGAAACAGTGAGTATATGTAGATGTAGTTCCTGTTCTCGTGTCTCGTGAACTTAAACTCTAAATTTTTTTGAGGAGGTTTTTCGCATGAGTTATATTCCTATGGTCGTAGAACAAAGCAATCGCGGTGAACGCGCTTATGACATTTATTCCAGACTGCTGAAAGATCGCATTATTTTCCTTGGCAGTGATGTCAACGATGTCGTCGCTAATTCCATCATTGCTCAAATGCTGTTCCTAGCTGCGGAAGATCCGGAAAAAGATATTCATTTATACATTAACAGCCCTGGCGGTTCCATCACTGCGGGTATGGCGATATACGATACAATGCAATTTATTAAGCCCGATGTCTCCACAATCTGTATGGGTATGGCTGCTTCAATGGGCGCTTTCCTGCTTAACGCTGGTGCGAAGGGCAAGCGTTTTGCTCTCCCTAACAGTGAAGTCATGATCCATCAGCCGCTTGGTGGAGCACAAGGTCAAGCCTCTGATATTGAAATTCGCGCACGCCGTATTCTCAAAATGCGTGATAAGCTGAACCACATTCTGGCTGAACGTACAGGACAGCCGCTGGAGCGCATTGAGCGTGACACAGACCGCGATAACTTCATGTCCGCTGAAGAAGCGAAGGCATACGGTTTGGTTGACAAAGTTCTGGAGTCTTCCACACCTGAACAAGGTCTGTAAGACATAACAAAAATCCTCGATCCTGAAATTCAGGACCGAGGATTTTTTATTTTTCTAAATTCCATGGGTAAAAAATTTTACTTCAGCTCATATCGAACCGTCAGCTGTGTAGACAGCTTGATCTCTCCGCTCTCAATTGCTGTGTTGGCGCTGTCTTGACTTGAAGCAGCAGACTGCAGCTCCATGGATTCCTTGTAATAAGCTACTGGTTCATCAATACTTCCCTGGCTGACACTAAGAACGATACCCAGCTGACGCTGTGCCGCATTTGCGATCGCTCCAGCTTTAAGCTTCGCATTCGCCATCGCCTTGTCTATCACTTGTGTTTCAAACGCTTCTGTATCCTCGATAGAGAATACAACGTTATCGATCTGATTGGCTCCTGCATTGGTCGCAGCATCCAGCAGCTCACCGACTTTCTCTAGATTACGGTAAGACACTTTAAGCGTGTGATAAGCGGTGTAGCCCTTAATTTTCTGTCCATCCTTCTCGCTGTAAGTATAATTGGGCTGTACATAGAATTGATTCGTTTGAATATCCTTGCTGTCCACTTTCCAGGTATTTTTCAAGAGTGTAGTGATCTTTTGAATTTTGGCTGCATTCGCTTTTTGTGCCGCCGCTGCAGTATCCGCTTCCGATGATGCACCAATAGACAGGTAGGCAATATCCGGCTTAACTTCAATCTCACCTTTTCCTGTAACCGATACGAAGTTCTGTGTTGCCGCTGCCTCTTGGGCCAGCGCCGTCCCCCCTGCAGACCAGCTCCATCCTCCAACTAGTAGTGCTCCGGCAATGGCTGCGGCAGCGAAAGGTTTCATCCATTTCTTGTTCATCACTTCATCTAACCTCCTTGAATTTGCAATCTATACCACTCAGACGCAGTCTTCTTAAAAAAAGTTTCAATATCCTCAAGCATGTCCAAAAAAACGAAAAAGCCACGATTCATCACTATGTCATTAAGCTAGAATTCAGCTTTAATGGCATCGCGATTACTCGAGGCTCTCTCTGTATTTAGGCGTTACAAAAAAGATGGCGGAATTATTGGTTCTCCAATTCTTCTTTGCTTACGAGACTTACTAAAGCGTTTACAGCCTGTTCTGAATCCGCACCTTCTGCACTAATGACAACTTCAGTCCCTGTGCTGATTGCAAGGCTCATAATTCCCATGATGCTCTTTGCATTTACTTTTTTATCATCTTTTTCCACAAAAATCTCAGACGAGTACTTATTCGCTTCTTGTACGAATAGTGCGGCTGGTCTGGCATGAAGACCCGTCTTCAAACGGACTACTACCGGGTGCTTTGTCATGGAAACTTACCCCCTCTACAAAATCTATACAACAATCAATACTTCATAATTATAAACATTATACCATTATAGCATGAATGAAACTAGAAAAAAAACGAGTTATTGTCTACAAGTTTGAGTTCGTAAATAAACCCTTCTCTGTTCTAATTTTTTCAGCCATTTCATCAATTTTGCGCAGGCGGTGATTCACACCCGATTTGCTCACTGTCCCTTTTAGTAATTCCCCAACTTCCTTCAAATTAATATCCGGATGGGCAAGCCTTACCTCAGCGACTTCTCGCAGCTTATCAGGCAGGGTATCCAGCCCTACTTCCTTATCCAGGAATTTGATGTTCTCAATCTGGCGGACAGCTGCACCAATCGTCTTATTCAAATTGGCCGTCTCACAGTTTACAATCCGGTTCACCGAATTTCTCATGTCCCGCATAATTCGAACGTCCTCAAATTTGAACAATGCCTGATGGGCACCGATGATGCTCAGCATTTCGATGATCTTCTCGCCTTCTTTGATGTAAAAAATAAAGCCCTTTTTTCTTTCGATGCAGCGTGCATTCAGATTGAACTCATTTGCAAGATCAACTAAGGCCTGGCAATGCTCTTCATACATGGATGCAATCTCAAGATGATAGGAAGATCCTTCCGGATTGTTCACCGATCCACCAGCCATAAAGGCCCCCCGCAGGTAAGCCCGCTTACAGCAGTTTTTGCGGATAACCGCTTTCTCTATGCCTGGTGTGAACATAAATCCTTCCGATACGATGTGAAGCTCCTTTAATATTTCCTGAACTCTTGCCGGAATTCGGACGATATATACATTATTCTTTTTGAGCCGCATTTTCTTACGAACTAACAACTCGGTGTGCACTTGAAAGTGTTTTTTGAGCAAAGAATAAATTCGCCTTGCTATCGCGGCATTCTCCGTAGAAACGTCCAAAATAACCTTTTTGTTCGAGAGCTGAACCGCTCCAAGCATACGGATGAGTGCTGACAGCTCCGCTTTTTCACAGCAAGGCTCGCTTTCGATCATGGTTAGTTCTTTTTTGGTCTGTGCCGCAAATGACAAGGGTCTCACCTCTTTCGAATCATCCAATTTTGAACGAGCGTATAGATATGATGACTGAGCTTATTGGCATCATGTCTAAGATAGGTCCTGTATAGAACAAGCCGATCTGCAATACACTCGTTAGACAGCTTAAGTATTTCTTCCAGATCCATCTGTACAGGCTTAGCGCCTTGCTCCGCATACATCTCCTGTACCGGTTCTGGTATATCTCCATTATTTACAATAACGTAGTCGAACAATCTCGTCCCGATGTGCGCATCAATAGCTTTGAGATGGTCACTTACCGTATATCCGTCGGTTTCCCCTGGCTGGGTCATCACGTTGCAAATAAAGATCTTCGCCGCCTGGGAGGCAACGACAGCTTCTGCCAGTTTGGGAACGAGCAGGTTGGGCAAAATACTGGTGTAGAGACTGCCTGGACCTATAATAATGGCATCTGCTTGTTCGATAGCAGCGACAGCCTCTGGCAACGGCTCCACGTGATCCGGTTCAAGGAACACTCGTTTAATCCGGCCGCCATGCTCAGGGATCTGCGACTCACCGGTTACGATTGTGCCATCTTCCATTTCTGCGTGTAAAACGACGGCTTCACCGGCAGCGGGAAGCACCTGTCCACGTACTGCAAAGACGCGGCTGATCTCCCGGACTGCAGTCACAAAGTCGCCCGTTATATCGGTCATACCTGCCAAGATAAGATTGCCAAGACTATGTCCTGCCAAGCCATTACTTCCACTAAAACGATAATTAAGCAATTCTGACATCAGCGGTTCCACATCAGCAAGCGCTGTGAGTACATTACGGATATCGCCGGGAGGAGGCATCTGCAGCTCATCGCGCAATATGCCTGAGCTCCCCCCGTCATCAGCTACCGTAACGATTGCCGTGATATCAAGCGGCTTATTCTTTAACCCCCGCAGCATAACAGACAGCCCTGTACCCCCGCCCATTACGACGATATGCGGACGTTTCATTTGTTCAACAGCCACTTTCATCACTTCACCTTCTATAAGAAGTTGCTCAAGTTAAGCTATTTATCACCTAAGGGAATCCATTTCATACTACCTCTAACAGCGTTATGAAAACTGATTCTGACAAGAGCGGATTATACATCATATGCTGTAACCTCCGCAATGGCTATTATTAGCATGAACTTTCATACGGAATGCTCACCACAACTTTTAAACAGTCAGCCTCTAGAATAATCATGCTCTGCCTTTATGATAAATGATGCCTAACTGCAACCTTTCTATACTAAATCTCTTGATTCTGACCCGTTAATGACGGTCACGATCCGCATCCCGATGCGTTACAGATACAGATTCTGTCTCACTTGCACCAAGCATCTTGCCAAGGTATTCAGATATGGCAACCGAGCGGTGCTTGCCGCCGGTACAGCCAATTCCAATGATGACTTGGCTCTTCCCTTCCTTCCGGTACTGTGGAATAAGAAAATGCAGCATATCCAGCAGCTTCGTCAAGAAGGACTGCGTCTCTGGCCATTTCATTACATATTCATAGACATCACTGTTCTGCCCGGTGTTTGGACGCAGATGCTCCACGTAATGAGGATTCGGCAAAAACCGTACATCAAATACAAGATCCGCATCAATTGGAATACCGTATTTAAATCCGAACGACGTTACATTGACCGACAGCATATTCGCCTCAAGATGTGAGAAACGGGAGATGATCCGCTCCTTCAGCTGTGCAGGCTTCATATTACTCGTATCAATGACCTGTGTGGCTGAATTTTTGAGCTCCTCCAGCATCTTGCGCTCCAGTCTGATTCCGTCCAGCGGCATGCCATCTGGTGCAAGTGGATGACGGCGTCTGCTCTCCTTATAACGCTGTACCAATACGCCATCCTGGGCATCAAGGAACATGATCTCACAATGGATGGTGAAGTGATCCTTGATGTAGTTCAAAGACTCCGACAATGCCGTAAAAAATTCGCGTCCTCGTAAATCGATGACGAGCGCCACTTTGGAGATCTTCCCGTTTGACTGCACAATGAGCTCCGCAAACTTAGGAATGAGAACCGGTGGCAGGTTGTCGACACAGAAGAAGCCCAGATCTTCAAGACTTTGCACTGCAATCGTCTTCCCTGCTCCTGACATCCCTGTAATGATAATAAGGGTTGCTCCTCCTGCTGGTGATTTTTCACCTTCTGACATGAATATCCCCCCTATCAATTTCAGTTCGTCCCGTATAACTTCTTGTATGAATTAAGATCGAATTAACAGTCCAGCGGCTCCGACGATTCCTGCATCATTGCCAAGCGTAGCGGGTACAATAGATACCCCATCTTGCAGTGGTTCAGGGGTGTAGCTCGCGAACACGCTGCGCACTTCGTCGAACAGGATGTCTCCTGCCTTCGATACGCCGCCCCCGATAATATAAAACTGCGGGTTCAGTACAGCTGCTACTGCAGCCAGTGATTTGCCGAGATAGAAGGCTGCACGACGAACAATACGAAGGGCTACCTCATCTCCTGCTTTGGCTGCATCGAACACATCCTTCGCCATAATCGTTGGTACAGTGCTCAGGCTCGTGTGATCTCCGCGTTCAACAGCGTCCTTCGCCATACGAATAATACCGGTTGCAGATGAAACGGTTTCCAAACAGCCCATCTTGCCACAGCCGCACTTAATCGCCTCAAGATCCGGGACAACGCTGACATGGCCAAGCTCTCCAGCCATACCCGAGAAGCCTTGATAGATCTTGCCATTAATAATAATACCGCCGCCAACGCCTGTTCCAAGCGTATAGCACACACAATTCTCAACGCCAGCGCCCGCACCAGCCCATGCCTCGCCAAGTGCTGCTACATTCGCATCATTATCTATTTTGACAGGCTTGCCAAGTCTTTCTTCGAGAATGGAACGAATCGGAACATCTCGAAATCCTACGTTAGGTGCCAGAATAATAATTCCTTCGCGCACATTAGTGAATCCGGCAACTCCTGCACCAACTCCTGCAAGCTGGTCCCAACTGTATGGTGACTCCTCTGCGATATGACGGACATACTTCTCGATGTTGTTAATAACCGTATCTACACCTTTGTCCACTTCTGTAGGTCCTTCATAGGTATGTAGAAGCTTTCCTTGCTCGTCGCAGATTCCGACTTTGATTGCGGTTCCGCCCAAATCCACTCCAACGTAGATATTTTCAGACATTGCTAGCAAGCCACCTTTATCATCTGTAATATTTATTCTTACGTTATCACTATAATTGAAGGAACAAAGTCGGTCAAGACGAAGAAAGTGCTAAAACACCTTATAAAAAGCGACCTGTAACAAAAAATTCTTGAATGCTCTCCATAGAATTTCAGCTAGTACAGCTGCCCATAAAATCAGCCGGGCACAAAAGAAACGTGCCCGGCTGGTCATGTGAATCTTGTATTCATTTATGGATTGAGAGTCTCGCTCCAGTCATGAGTCATGCTGCCTTCCAAATACTTCTCACAGTCCATAGCGGCCATACAGCCTGACCCGGCCGCTGTGATTGCCTGGCGATACTTCGTATCCTGTACGTCGCCGCATGCAAACACGCCTGGAATGTTTGTTTCCGTTGTGCCTGGATGAACTGCAATGTAGCCCCCGGCATCCAGTGTAATCTGTTCTTTCAGGAATTCCGTATTGGGACGGTGTCCAATTGCGACAAACACGCCGGAAGCTTCTATCAGCTCTTCTTCGCCTGTCTCGTTGTTCTTCACCTTGAGACCTTTGACCCCTGACTCCTCCACTACGACCTCAAGCGGTGTACGATTAAGAGCCCACTCCACTTTTTCATTCCCACGTGCACGGTCCTGCATAATCTTTGAAGCACGCAGCTCCTCCCGGCGGTGAACGACGGTCACGCTGGAGGCAAAACGAGTCAGGAAGTTGGCTTCCTCCATCGCTGAATCTCCTCCGCCGATGACGACAATTTTCTTGCCCCGGAAAAAGAAACCGTCACAAGTCGCACAGGTGCTGACACCGCGGCCTACGTTTTCTTTTTCCCCTGGAATACCAAGATACTTGGCAGAGGCTCCCGTTGAGATGATAACGGCATCGGCCGTTATTTCCTCCCGCCCTTCCACTTTGATACGGAATGGCTTCACAGACAAGTCGATGTCGTCCACCCAGCCGCTCTTAAACTCCGCACCAAAGCGTTCAGCCTGCTTGCGCATGTTGTCCATCAGCTCAGGACCTAGAATCCCTTCGGGAAAGCCCGGGAAGTTCTCCACCTCTGTTGTGGTTGTCAATTGTCCACCTGGCTCAAGACCCTCGATCACGAGTGGATTCATATTCGCACGAGCCAAGTATATGGCTGAAGTCAGACCTGCGGGTCCTGTTCCAATAATAACCGATCTATAGTGAGACATACGGATACCTCCCTAGCGTTTATTGTGGAATGCTACGATTTCTTCTCCTTCAGAGCCTGAAAGATGTGTTCAATTCGATGCTGAATATCACATACACGATCAATTTGCTTCACGTATCTGCTTACAGTTGATGCAGAAATCCCGTATCTTTGGGCCAGTTCTGAATACGTTGTTCCCTTAGATACATACTTCATCGTCAGATATTCCAGGGCAGCTGACCATCCTTCTGTATGCTGAATGGCCGGCATGTCAGGAGACACTCTCATCAGATAGTCTGCCCATAAATGCTGAACACCTTCACGCAAATGCTCAGATCGTTTATTCATTTTCTCGAGAGCCATGTCGACGACTGCCTGCTGCCGATCATCCAGTACAGGAGATGACTCCTGCCCCTGTTCGCTTCGGCCAAAACGGTATTGCGTCAGTACCGGTGTGCCTTGACCGTAAGAATTCGACAGAGATTCCGAAGCTCCGTCATCCATATCGGTTTCGTTCAGATCCCCAATCTCACGGAGCACAGACAGCGCCATTTGCTTCAGCTCCAGACTCTCCCCTTCCTCCTCCAAAAAAGAAGTAAGAGCCTGCTGAACCTCATAGTCTCCAATTATTCGAAGCGCCCTAATGACATTGGCCTTCGTTGCATCATCGCCGTGATGAAGAGCCCAGAAGAAGGAAGAACGGATTAACGGATCTTTTTTGATATCATCGGGCACATGGCTTCCGTACTTCTCCCACAGACGAAATTGCTCTTCGAACGGTAAATGATAGTGGTAGCTTACAGGACCTACGCTTTGATCCTCTCTTCTCGAATGGAGCTGGTCCAAATAAAACTTCGGTACCTCTGACTCCGGATCCAGCTGACTGACCATCTGCCACAGTCGTTTCGCTGTATCATACCTTTCGGTATTGCATGCGGCGACAGCCGTATAATGCACGAGTGAAGGATCACTCCCAGCCTCTCCACTCTTCATCAGCCGGCGGAAATGCATATAGGCCGCTTCGTGCTGACCTAAGATCCCCATCGTAGTGCCCAGCTTAAATACATGCTCTTGTTCAAAAGGAACCAGGGTCAAGAGCTGCTTCAATAGCAGTGCCACTTGCTCTGTGTCTCCTTCGTTCTGATAAAAAATCGCCAGATTGCACAGTGCATGCAAATTGCCGGGCTCCTGCTCAAGCAGATCGTATATCGTTTGCTTGGCTTTCGGGAATCGTCCCATATAATAGTAAGCCAGAGCTAGATTGTTGCGTGCTGATACAAAATCAGGATGCTCGGAAGCGATGCTCTCCAGCATTTCTGCTGCCTGTGCAAATTTGCCTTCCTCCAGCAAGCTGCGCGCATAATCATGCTCTGCAACGCCTTCTCTTGCTTTGATCCTTTTAACATGAGGCTTGCGTTTGAGCTCGTGAGATAGAAGCTCCATCATTTCCTCTGCTTCTTCGAGAAAGTGCCCTTGCTCATCCTCCTCCAAATAGGTCACCAGTGCTTCCTCGGCAGATTCAAACTGCTCCATGTTGGCGTAGTTATTGGCCATATAGAAGTAGCATTCTGTCATTCCAGAGTCAACGTGCTTCATGATATGCTCCAATACTTCATTCGAGCCGGCATAATCACCCATCTCTGATAATATACCCGCCATATTACAATGATTCACCGGATTGTCCGGTTCATATTCAACAGCTTTGCGAAAATATTTAAGCGCCTTGTCATAATGATTGCGATCCAGCTCGCGGACGGCTCTTTCAAAGAAGAAAGAAGCATCGAGATGAACCTGTATAACATTATTAGAAGAGCTGTCAGTCCGCTGTGGCTTGCTTTTCATATGTGCCAAGGCACCTCCCCATAACATACAATTTCATACTCTCCAGTATAACATAATCTGAGCAACTCTTCGCCGGTATTGCAAAACTATGCACTCAATGAAAATATATACTATCCATCTTCATGGAGTGGTAATAAAAAAAGCTCTCCCGTCTATAGGGAGAACTTCTATACACCAGCATCCTTAAACAACGTGGCAATTGAGCCGCCATCAAGAATAATACGAATCGCTCTCGCCAGCATCGGTGCAACGGACAAGACCGTGAAGCACGAAGGATTACCTGATTCGGGCAACGCTATGGAGTCGGTGACCACAATCTCAGAAATATGAGGGTGCGTAAGCCTTTCCAAGGCTGGTCCTGAAAATAGACCATGCGTCGCGCAGACAATAGCAGGACCGGCTCCTCTCTCTTTAAGCCCCTCCACCACATTTACAATGGTCGTACCTGTATCAATTAAATCTTCTATTATAATCGGTGTCCTGCCATCTACATCCCCGATAACATGAGTAATAACCGATTCATTATGATTGGGACGCTTCTTAATCATGATGGCGAATGGTGAGTCCAGTCTGCTGGCCAGCTTCTCCGCCATGGAGGCCCGGCCTGCATCCGGTGACACAATAACCGGATTCGCAATATTTTTACTCTTCAAGTAGTCACATATCAAATCAAGAGCCGTCAGGTGATCAACGGGTATATTGAAGAAGCCCTGGATT
The DNA here is from genome assembly GCF_000732325.1 of Paenibacillus sp. TCA20. Lineage (GTDB taxonomy): Bacteria > Bacillota > Bacilli > Paenibacillales > Paenibacillaceae > Paenibacillus > Paenibacillus urinalis. The sequence goes on along the minus strand of NZ_BBIW01000016.1, from coordinate 15,731 downwards.
GCTGCAGCATGCAGGTCGATCGTTACGACTCTGCTCGCACCCGCTGTCGTCAGTACATCCGCCAGCAGCTTGGCAGAGATCGGCTCTCGTGGTGCGGATTTGCGTTCCTGCCTTGCATAGCCATAATAGGGCAAAATGACATTAATCGTTCGGGCAGATGCCCGCTTGGCGGCATCAATCATCACGAGCAGCTCCACGAGCAGTTCGTTGATCGGTCTCGACAGCGATTGGACTAGAAATACATCACAATTTCGGATCGTTTCCTCATAGTGCACATAAATCTCACCACTCTTGAAGCGGGATATTTTGAGCTTACCCGATTCGACTCCAAGCTTGCGGCAAATATTTTGTACAAGCTGAGGGTTGGACGAACCCGAAAATATACGGAGAGAATGCTGCATACATACCTCCTGGAGCTGAATTTTTGACGTCACTACTAGTCATCCGTAATACAACCTTATATTTCCATTATACTCTTAGGCGAGCGGATTACAATGGAACAGACGACCGTTTTCGCTGCTCGAATACGGCAAGCTCAGTGTAGCCGATTTCTCTTAGAAGTTCTCTTGCCTGATCGACATGCTCGCCTACTTTCGCCGGATCATGTGCATCAGATCCAACCGTGATTGGAATATTCAGTTCACAGGCTTTCTCAAGTATTCGCCGGCTCGGGAACATCTCCGCACAAGGCTTGGATAGACCAGAGGCATTCAGCTCTATTGCCATCCTGCTTGCGGCAATCGTCTCAAGGACGGAGCTCTCCAGCTGCAACCATTCCTCTGCTTCCACTGGCTTGGGTGTATAGCCGAAACGTTTGATCACATCAATGTGCCCGAGAAAATCATAGAGCCCTGAGCGTGCCGCCTTCTTCACTGCATCGTAATACGTCTTGTACACTTCAAGAACATCCTTGTTCTCCCAGTTATGCACCTGCCGATAATCCGAAATGTCCCATTCCTTCAAGAAGTGAACGGAGCCGATGACATAATCAAAAGGATAGGCATGAATGATCTGCTCAATCTTCTCCTCCCATCCCTCGATGTAGTCACCTTCAAGACCGACGCGCACCTCGATTTGTCCCTTGTACTTCTCCTTCAGTGATAAACACTCCTCCACGTAGCGGGGAAGCTCCTCCATTGGCATGGCCATTTCAGGATAATACGTTGCCGGATCGACGTGGATCAGCGGCATATGATCGGACAGCCCAATTTGGCTGTAACCGAGCCGAACGGCTTGCTGTACATAGGCTTCCAGCTCTCCAACGGCATGCCCGCAGCGGGCATGATGTGTATGAAAGTCGATTAGCATAGACATAGAGCTCTCACCTTCCTTAATCCCGGCGTGGACGTTCATGACGAAGACTGAGCTCCTGCATGATCTCATCCAGCGGCAGCTTCCGTTCTTCAAGGAGAACGAGTAAATGATAGATCAGGTCACTGACCTCAAGTCTGAGCTCCTGATTATCCTTATTCTTGGCAGCGATGATCGTTTCTGACGCTTCCTCACCGATCTTCTTGAGGATCTTATCTACGCCTTTATCGAACAGATATGTCGTATATGCACCTTCAGGGCGCTCCTTCTCACGCTCTGAGATGACACGCTCCAGCTCAGCCAGTACTTCAAACCGGACTTCCGATGCAGAACCACCCTCACTAGTACCGCGTACAGTCACAGAAGCATTCGTTCGAGCCAGTCCACGAATCTCACGATAAAAACAGCTGTTCTCGCCCGTATGGCAAGCTGGGCCTTTTGGCTCTACCAGCATAAGCAGCGTGTCTCCATCACAATCGTACTTCATAGTTATGATCGACTGAACATTACCGGACGTCGCCCCCTTATTCCACAGCTCGTTCCGCGAACGAGACCAGAACCAGGTCTCTCCCGTTGAGATGGACTTCAGCAGCGACTCTTCATTCATATAGGCCATCATCAGCACTTCTTTGGTGTCCGCATCCTGAACGATGGCAGGGACTAGACCCTTTTCATCAAAACGGACGGCTTCTATTGCTAGTTCTGTACTCATCGAATTTCAACCCCTTTGGATTTCAGCTGCTGTTTGAGATGCGGTATCGCGATCTCTTTATAGTGGAAGATCGTTGCAGCTAGCCCTGCATCTGCTTTGCCTTCTGTGAACACTTCTTCAAAATGCGCTTCTTGCCCTGCACCGCCTGAAGCAATAACGGGAATGCCGACTGTCTCACTGACAGCCTTCGTCAGTGCGATATCGAATCCGTCCTTCGTTCCGTCTGTATCCATGCTCGTTAAGAGTACTTCTCCAGCTCCCAGCTGCTCAGCTCGTTTGACCCAATCCAGTGCCCGAATCCCCGCAGCCTTTCTCCCGCCGTGTGTATATACCTCCCAATCGCCAATGGACTCGTTCCACTTGGCATCGACGGCAACCACAATACACTGAGAACCGAACCGCTGTGCACCTTGAGTAATTAAATCCGGATTCAGTACAGCGGCTGTATTAATCCCGATCTTGTCCGCACCCGCACGCAAAATTCTCTTCATGTCATCCACATGCTTGATTCCCCCGCCGACTGTGAAAGGAATCGCAATTTCTCCAGCGGTTTGACGGACGACCTCAATCATCGTCTCCCGCCCTTCTGCTGAGGCCGAAATGTCCAAGAAGACAATCTCGTCTGCCCCTTCCTTATCATACAAGGCAGCCAGCTCTACAGGATCACCGGCGTCTCTCAGATTGACGAAATTGACTCCCTTTACTACTCTGCCGTCCTTTACATCCAGGCACGGAATGATTCGCTTGGCCAGCATAGGTCCACCTCTTCTCTCGCTCTTTCGTCTATACTCGCTTACGTTAAACCATTGTTATTCATCGTCTCGATCGCCTGTCTCAGATCAATCGCTCCCGTATACAAGGCCTTTCCAACGATCGCACCGCTGACGCCCTGATCTCTGTATCTGTGCAGACGCACCAGATCTTCCATCGTGCTGACTCCGCCGGAAGCAATCACCTGCTGTCCGCTGACCTCAGCTAAGGATACAATGGCTTCAATATTCGGACCCTGCATCATTCCGTCTCTCGAAATATCCGTGAAAATAAAAGTCTTAGCTCCGTATGCAGCAAGCTCCTTGGCCAGCACCTCCGCTTTAACCTGAGAAGTTTCAAGCCAGCCTCTTGTCGCCACATAACCGTCTCTTGCATCAATGCCAATAGCTACCTTGTCACCATAGGAAGCAAGCACCTTCTCTGTAAACTGCCGATCCTCGATTGCCGCAGTACCGAGAATAACCCGGCCGACGCCAAGTGACAGAAGCTGTTCTACATCCTCAATCCGGCGCAGCCCGCCTCCGACTTGCACAGGAACATTTACAGCGGAGGCAATTTTTCCGATGACTTCAGCATTCACCGGCTTACCTTCCTTCGCTCCATCAAGATCGACCAAATGGATGAAGGAGCCTCCCTGCGCCTCCCACTCCTTGGCAGCATCTACCGGACTGTCGTTGTACACCGTCTCTTGGTTATAGTCTCCTTGCACCAGCCTTACACATTTGCCGCCTCGAATATCAATCGCCGGATATATAGTGAACAAAGACATACTAATTCAGGCCTCCCCCATCATCTCTCTGGATTCTCACACCAATCTTGACCCCATCATTCAAGAGAGCTATAGCTATAAGCTCCTCGTTACAATAGATTCTTAAGACTTATTCATCCTCTCATTTAGAAGCTTCCGCTAAACGCAGGAAATTGTTCAGGAGCTGCATTCCCAGCTCTCCGCTCTTCTCGGGATGAAACTGCATGCCATATACAGAGCCTTGGCCGACAATTGCGGTCACTGGATACCCATAATCCGTAACTGCCAGCAGATTCGATTCCACTTCCGGCTTCACATGATAGGAATGGACAAAGTACACATGCCCTTCCTCCAGTCCATCAAACAGAGGGCTATCCTCATGCTTGAATTCAAGCTCATTCCATCCCATATGTGGAACCTTATACTCTGCTCTCTCTTCAAATCTGACAACATCCCCTGGCAAAATACCGAGACCTTCATGATTCCCGTGCTCTTCACTCCGGCTGAAGAGCAGCTGCATCCCAAGACAAATACCGAGCAGCGGTGTTCCGTTCTCGCTTACCTGCTTAACGACCGTATCGAGCTTCGTTTCCCGAAGATGCTGCATCGCATCTCCAAATGCACCTACACCCGGCAGAATGACGCCGGAAGCCCCTAGAATCTCCTGTTCATTTCCTGTTACGAGTGCTGTATAACCGAGTCTTTCGACAGCTTTGCTTACGCTGTGCAGGTTCCCCATTCCATAATCAACAATAGCTATGGTCATAAGGCTACAGCACTCCCTTCGTCGATGGGACACCGGTAACACGCGGATCGACTGCTGTCGCTTCGTCCAGTGCTCTGCCAAGCGCCTTAAATACAGCCTCAATCATATGATGGGTGTTCTGACCGTAATGAACGATAACATGAAGCGTAATGCGTGCTTCAAGCGCAAACTTCCATAAGAATTCCTGAACCAGCTCTGTAGAGAAGCTTCCTACCTGCTGGGAAGGATACTGCGCCCGATATTCGAAGTGCGGACGATTGCTGATATCGATCACGACCTGTGCCAGCGCCTCATCCATCGGTACAAATACACTTGCATAGCGCTTGATCCCTTTTTTATCACCTAATGCAGTATGCAGCGTTTGGCCAAGACAGATGCCGATATCCTCCACAGTGTGATGATCGTCAATTTCGATATCGCCTTTGGCGACGACTTGGAGATCAAATTGACCGTGCTTGGTAAACAAGTCAAGCATATGGTTCAGAAAGGGTACATCCGTCTCTATCTCGGAACGACCCGTCCCATCCACACCGAAGGCAAGCTGAATGTCGGTCTCATTCGTTTTTCGGCTGACGCTCGCTCCGCGTCCTTCTTCAATAAAGCTGTTGTCCTGATTTCCCATTTTACGCCTCCGCTCTTCAGCATCTCACTTTTATTTCATCGTACTTGTTGTTATTTATCCTCTTGCTTAATGTTAATGCAAACCTAGCGCAGACGAAAAATTCTATACAATTAATCGCCCTCTTGCTGCAATCTAATTTCAATTGCTCTTGCATGGCCTTCTAGCCCTTCATGACGGGCGAGCTCCATAATGGCCTCTCCATTCTTGAGGAGCGCTTCCTTGCTGTAATAGATAAGGCTCGACTTCTTCGTAAAATCGTCCACATCGACCGGCGATGCATATCTTGCCGTCCCGTTGGTCGGAATAATGTGATTAGGTCCTGCAAAATAGTCTCCGACCGGTTCAGAGCTGTATGGTCCAAGAAAAATGGCGCCCGAATGTCGGATATAGGACACATAAGCCATTGGCTCCTGTACCATCACTTCCAAGTGCTCCGGTGCCAGCTTATTCACAACTTCAATGCCTTCCAATATGGAATCGACAACGATAATCGCTCCATGTGCCTCTACCGAAGCTCTCGCAATGGCTTCTCTCGGCAGCTTCCGAAGCTGCTCCTCTATATCCTGCTGTACCTCTTCAGCCAGCTGCTGGGACGTCGTCACAAGAATGGCGGAGGCCATTTCGTCATGCTCCGCCTGAGATAACAGGTCGGCGGCAACATAGTCCGCTTTCGCGGTTTCATCCGCCAGGACCACAATCTCACTCGGGCCTGCAATGCTGTCGATATCGACGGCCCCGAACACTTCTCGCTTCGCGAGCGCCACATATATATTGCCCGGTCCACAGATCTTGTCGACCTTCTCAATGCTCTCTGTGCCGTAAGCCAGGGCGGCAATCGCCTGCGCGCCGCCCACCCGGTACATCTCGTTAACACCTGCTTCCGCAGCAGCCACGAGAATGTACGGGTCAATACCCTCACCGCCGCTCGTTGCCGGCGGCGTCACCATCACGATCTCGCGCACACCAGCCACCTGTGCTGGAATGACATTCATCAGCACAGAGGATGGATATGCCGCCTTACCGCCTGGCACGTAGACACCCACACGGTCCAGAGGACGGATAATCTGTCCAAGCAGACTTCCATCAGAATCAAAGTCCATCCAGGAGCTTCGCTTCTGTTTTTCATGAAATTTACGTATGTTGTGCGCAGCTGCCCGAATTGCGGTAATAAATGAAGGCTCCACTACATCATAAGCGGCCTTCATCTCCTCCTCCGTCACCTTCAGCTCGGCTGCAGTTAATTCCGTCCGGTCATGGAGAGCAGTATACTTCAGCACAGCTGCGTCTCCATCGCTCCGGACATCCTGAATGATTTGACGAACCGCTTCATTCTGTTCCTTCGTTCCATAATCCACATCACGCTTCAGACGAAACTCCTTAGCCGGTACGATTCTCATCACCGAATCCTCCTCATCGACACACTTTCAGGGCTAACAATCCTTTATTGATTTCGTTAAGTATTCAACTGCTTAATGATTCATTCCATGAAGCACCGTCAGGCTAAACCTTATATTGTCAAGGTTCACACCCATATACCCGCTCCAGCATTTCATGTCATGAACCATTTATCCTCTATTCTGCAGGTGCTGCAGTTACCTTCTGCAAGGCATCACATAAACTCTGAATCTGGGCGTTCTTCATCCGGTAGCTTACCCGGTTCGCAATCAATCGGCTGGTGATCTCGAACATGCTCTCGAATTCAATGAGTCCGTTCTCGCGAAGCGTCTGGCCTGTCTCCACCATATCAACGATCCGGTCAGCCAAACCGATTAATGGAGCAAGCTCAATTGACCCGTTCAGCTTAATGACCTCTACTTGCTGACCCTGCTCTCTAAAATACTGTGAAGCCACATTCGGATATTTCGTGGCCACCCGTTGTCTGATGCCCGGCTCCCAGTCCGGCAGTCCGATAACAGACATCCGGCAGCGAGCGATCCCTAAGTCAAGCAGCTCATACACGTCTTTGTTTTCCTCCAACAAAACATCCTTGCCGACAATACCGATATCGGCTGCTCCGTACTCTACATAAGTGGGAACATCCACCGGCTTGGCCATGATGAATTCCAGCTGTGCCTCCGGCAGTGGAATGACCAGCTTGCGGGATTCATCGATATCGGCTGGAATCGCAATGCCTGCCGCACGAAACAGCTCAGAAGCTTTCTTATATATTCTTCCTTTTGGCATAGCTACCTTTAAAATTTCGCTCATGTTTGACACTCCCTCCTTCTAGCCTCCTGCTGACTTAGATAGAATTACTGTAAGTATACACCTTCTCATATTTTCCCTGGAGCATAGACACCGCATAGTTAGAGCCCTGCTCACCCATTTCAATGGCCTGATTATAACGATCGTCATCTCTTGCCATCAGCCTGGTGACAACAATTCGTCCTTCGCTTCTCATCTCGCCTGCCCGTGACAAGGCCTCTGTCCGGTGCTCCTTGGTATATTCAATAAGTACAGGCAGCGGCTGCTCCACACGAATTCCCCTTACCCCGTCGACAATTCGGTTTGTCTTGAGCGCAAAGCCGGTAGCGGGCACGTCTTTACCAAACTGCTTCAGCAATTTGTCATATCTGCCTCCACTGCATACCGGGGATCCCAGCTCGGCTGCATATCCCTCGAAGGTCATGCCTGTGTAATAGGAGAAGTCGCCGATCATCGTCAGATCAATCAACACATGCTGTGACACCCCGTACGCTTCAAGCACCTCCCATACGCTGCAGAGATGGTTCATCGAGCTGCGAGCTTCACGGCTTGCACTCAGCTGCTCTGCCTTACTGCAGATCTCCTTCCCTCCGCGCAGGCGCAGAATCGCGTTCATCCGTTCCTTCGATTCGTCTTCAAGCGGCAGCTCGTCAATCTTCTCACGATAACCGACATAGTCACGCTTCAGCAGGACTTCCTTAAGCTCCTCCTGCAATTCCTTCTGGCCTGGAACAATTTCTTCAAATAGCCCGTTCAAGAACCCCACATGTCCCATCGCGATCTTAAAGGACTGAACTCCTGCCGCTTTCAAAGAAGCAATAGCCAGAGCAACCACCTCCGCATCGGCTTCAGGCGAGTCGTCTCCAACCAGCTCCACACCTGTCTGAAAAAATTCCGCTTCCCTTCCGGCTTCCTCTTCAATGGCTCGGAACACATTCGCATGATAAGACAGACGCAGAGGCAGCTTCTCCTCCTTGAGAAGTGAAGATACAACCCGTGCAATTGGTGCTGTCATATCAGAACGAAGGACAAGCGTAGTTCCTCGATTGTTGAGCAGTTTAAACAGTTTCTTATCCGAGGTCGAGCTGGCAACACCCACCGTGTCATAGTATTCCATGGAAGGCGTTATAATCTGGCGATATCCCCAGCTGCCCATGCACTCCAGTACCCGATACTCGATGCGGCGCAGTTTATCAACCACATGAGGCAGATAGTCGCGTACACCAGCTGGTTTTTCAAAGCCCTTTGGTTTAGACATTTGAATTTCTCCTCATTATTTATATTGTCATTGTATTCACGAACATATCTTTATTGCGTTAAAGTGCTACCAATCTAACAAATTAAAGAATTATTCGATATAATATCACGTCTTCCATAACACGTCAATTCATCTCGAGCTTTAGGGAGCATCCCGTTCACATAGTAATGGAGTTTTTTTATACGAAAAAAGGACCTCACTGGGTCCCTATTTTTCTTTTCTATCCTAGTCATAACCTATTTGCGTTGCTGTTGACTCGCCTTGATTCACATCGGCTCACTTTTCGACTCATTTTCAGTAGTAATCTCAGCCTTGGACTTCAGCTCTCGAAGCGGATTACCGCCAACAAAAGCCCCCGGTGCAACATCTTTATGAACTACAGACCCGGCAGCAACGACCGCACCATCTCCAATGGTCACACCAGGCAGGATCGTTGAATTCGCTCCGATCAGCACATGATCACCGATCACAACATCCCCAAGCCGATACTCCTTAATGAGATACTCATGCGCGAGAATTGTCGTGTTATACCCGATGACAGAGTTGGTGCCGATCTTGATCCTCTCCGGAAAAAACACATCCACCATCACCATAAGTCCAAACGCGGTATAATCTCCTACCTGCATTCGCAGCCGGCTTCGGTAGATCCAGTTCTTCAAAGGCAGAATCGGGCAGTATCTTGAGAGCTGGATCCAGATGAAATTGCGAACCCCCTTAAAGGGACTCACCGTACGGTAAATATGCCACAATGCATTGTGTCCCTCTACAGGATAACGCTCCACCTTTCTCACAATTACTGCTCCTTCTGGATTATAGTCAATATATCGTTCATGTCATGCAAAATATAATCCGGCCCGTACTCCCGCAGCTTCGCCTCACCCTTCAATGACCAGGCTACCCCTGCTGCTAAGACTCCCGCTGCTTTTGCAGACTGGATATCGACAGGACTGTCACCAACCATCAAGGTTTGGGCTGGATCGGCTCCAAGCTCCTCAACTGCCTTTTGAACCGGCTCCGGATGCGGTTTGGGATGCGTCACATCTGTAACCGTAACGATGACCTCCATATACTTCTTAAGATCATACATTTCCAGCACCTTCAGTGTACTTGGCCGAATCTTTGTCGTAACTACACCCATTCGAATTCCTTGCTTACGAAGCTCCTCACAGACCTCTGTAACATTCGGGAAGGGATTCACCATGGCATCATGATGGATCGCATTGTATGCACGATAGCCTGTAACATATTCAGCTACATCGGTCTTTCCTGTAAAAGCCTGCATTTGCTGCTCCAGTGTCCCACCCATATGCGGAATAATCTCTTCGCGCGGAAGTGCTCGTGGGCCAAGCTGCTCCAGGACATGCAGAAACGAGCTGATAATCAGCTCGTTCGTATCTATTATTGTTCCATCTAAATCAAATAAAACCGTGTTAATCATGCTGGACTACTCCTTTTTCTGATCAGAGCTCCCCTTGTTGCTGTGAGAAGCGTCTTTGTTGTCCTTTTCCTTATCCATACTTGTCAGCTCGTCATCTGCCTTCACTGCCGGTGTCTTCGTGGACACAATCGGATCTGAATAACGTTCCTTAGAGGCACCCGTCACTCGGCGCACAACAATCAGTACGATTGCAATCAACACAAAAGCGATAGCCAGCAGCTGTGAGATTCGGATATTGCCGTAAGCCGGGTCTAAATAGCCTTCTACGAAGCCCATAGCGGTCATCGGTGACCACATACCGTGGATCAGCGATGCAAGCCATTCAGGGCCTTGGAATGCCAGGCTGTCAGTACGCAGTCCTTCAATAAAGAAGCGTCCGATGGAATACCAGATGAAGTAAGACAAGAAGAGCTCCCCGGCACGCATAAATCTTTGACGACGCAGAATGAAGAATAGCAGGAGCCCAACGATGTTCCAGATCGACTCATATAAAAATGCCGGATGATGATATGTACCTTGTACGTTCATCTGATTAACTATAAAGTCAGGGAGATGAAGGGTATTTCTGAGGAAAGATTCTTCCACAGGCCCGCCATATGCTTCCTGATTCACGAAGTTCCCCCAGCGGCCGATGGCCTGACCGATAAGTAGTCCCGGGGCACATATGTCTACAATTCTCCAGAAGTTATATCCCTTATGTCTGAAATAGAAAAATGCACAAATGATGGCCCCGATCAGGGCACCATATATAGCAATACCGCCCTGCCATATCTTAAATACATCCCAGAAGTTGTCCTTGTAGTCATCCCATTGAAAGGCAACATAATAAATTCTTGCCCCAATAATGGCCGAAGGGACACCCAGCAGTAATAAATCCATAAAGAAATCAGAAGGTATACCGAAACGTTTCCCTTCCTGCATAGCCAGCAGTAAACCTGCAATGGCTGCGGTCCCTAATATAAGCCCATACCAATGAACATTAAGAGAGCCAATGGAAAAAGCAATAGGATCAAGTAATAAGGTGCCCATTTGTCCACTCCTTAAATTTATCATCACTTTTGTTAATTATATCAGTCAGTCCATATCATCATTATCTTCCGCGATCGTTGCCGTCAGCTTGTTCGTAAATTGAAGCGCAGCGTTAACGCCCATTCGTTTCAAGCGGAAATTCATTGCCGCTACTTCAATAATGACCCCTAGGTTACGACCAGGACGAACCGGAATCGTTACGAGCGGCACATCTGTATCAATAATACGAGTCGTCTCCTCGTCCAGTCCAAGACGGTCATACTGTTTATCCTGCTGCCACGCCTCAAGCCGTACAACAAGTGTAATTCTCTTATGGTTTCGAATAGCCCCTACACCAAATAGTGTCATTACATTGATAATCCCGACGCCGCGAATCTCAAGTAAATGTCTGATCAGCTCAGGTGCAGTACCATGTAATTGATTATCTGCCGTTTGGCTGATCTCAACTGCATCATCTGCAACGAGACGATGACCCCTCTTCACGAGTTCAAGAGCCGCCTCACTCTTACCAATTCCACTGCTTCCGGTGATGAGAAGACCGATGCCATATACGTCGCACAAAACCCCATGAATGGTTGTCGTCGGCGCAAGCTTCCCTTCCAAGAAACCCGTAATGCGGCTGGATAAGATCGTAGTCGACATTGGGCTGCGCAGAACGGGCAGGTCACGCTCATTACTGATATCGACCAGCTCCTGTGGCACATCAAGACCGCGTGTCACCACAATACATGGTGTTTCCTCATGACATAGACGGCTCATTCGATCACGACGTTCTTCTTCAGGCAGCATCCGCAAGAAAGCAAGCTCTGTTTTGCCAAGCAGCTGTACCCGTTCCGTTGGATAGTATTCAAAATAACCTGCCATTTCAAGGCCTGGTCTGTTCAGATCATCTACTGTAATCGGACGCTTGAGTCCTTTTTCACCCGATACAACCTCAAGCTGAAATTCATTAGCCAGCTCTGTTACTTTTACTTTTTTAGCCATGTTGGATTCTTCCTTCCATTACAATCAGGATGACTCCTGCGAATTATGTTACTGTTGAATCCATTTCATAATACCTTAGTATGCGAAATAAATTCGGTTTACGTGTGTTATGTACATCTCTTTACCTAGCTTCAATGTCATTATCGTATAGGAAATTAGTGCTGAATGCAATGTTCATACCATGGCAGGGCAATCTAGCACCTATAAAAAAATGAAAAGGGCTGCCCTGGCGCTAAGCCAAGACAACCCTCTCTATTCTGTCCAAAGATCTTAGTCTTGAACAAGTACATTAGCTTCTGTTTCTTTATCGAAGATATGAACCTTGTTCATGTCAATCGCCATTTTTACAGTGCTGCCATCACGAGTGTTGGAACGTCCATCAACACGGGCGATAGTAACATCACTGCCTACACCGCTCAGGTACAAGAGCAATTCGTGACCAAGGTTCTCACTTACGTCTACTTTAGCAGTAAACACGGTATGCGGGGAAGCTTCCAGGAATACTGGCTCTTCATGAATATCTTCTGGACGAACACCCAGAATCACTTCTTTACCTGCATAACCTTTGCTCTTCAAGATTTGAGCTTTCCCTTGTGGGATTTCTACATCAAGACCGGTAGCTGTAAAACGAAGTGTGTCTCCTTGTTGAGACAGCTTACCGTTGATGAAGTTCATTGTTGGAGATCCGATAAAGCCGGCAACGAACAAGTTCGTCGGATTATTGTACAGCTCTTCCGGAGAAGCAGCTTGTTGAATATATCCGTCTTTCATTACTACGATACGATCACCCATCGTCATCGCTTCGATCTGATCATGCGTTACGTAGATAACGGTTGTTTCCAAACGCTTAGCCAGTTTAGTAATCTCTGCACGCATCTGTCCACGAAGCTTAGCATCCAAGTTGGAGAGCGGCTCATCCATCAAGAAGACTTGTGGATTACGAACGATCGCACGTCCCAAAGCGACACGCTGACGCTGACCACCGGACAGAGCTTTTGGTTTACGATCCAGCAAATGCTCGATATCGAGAATTCTAGCTGCTTCGCGAACGCTCTTATCAATTTCTTCTTTTTTCACTTTGCGAAGTTTCAAACCGAATGCCATGTTCTGATACACGTTCATATGCGGATACAGGGCATAGGATTGGAATACCATCGCGATATCGCGGTCTTTTGGAGCCACGTCGTTAACGACACGATCACCAATATATAGTTTACCGTCGGAGATTTCCTCAAGGCCGGCAATCATTCGAAGTGTTGTGGATTTACCGCAACCGGAAGGACCTACAAGTACCAGAAACTCTTTATCCTTAATGTCTAAGTTGATATCAACTACCGTCGCCTTATCTGAACCTGGATATTGTTTGTAGATATGTTCTAAACGTACACCAGCCATGATTATTGCCTCCTCAGCATAATTTCATTAATTAATGTAAACGAATACACACAGCAGTATCAACAATGTAATCGAATTCATTTCCTGTTCTTATATTAACCTAGTTAGGTCTCTTATGACTATGCACAATTCATACAAAAAAATCAGAGCCTTTTCGTCACTTTGTACAAGAGCAGTGTCAGCTTCACCAAAACCGCGTCTTTAAAGCTCCGAACATCTAGACCGGTCTCCTGCTTTATCTTGTCCAGCCGGTAGATCAGCGTATTTCTGTGAATGTAGAGACGTTTCGCGGTTTCGCTGACATTACAATCGAGCTGAAAGAAGATCTCGAGTGTTGATATGGTTTCCTCGTCAAAAAGTATGGAGGAATCCTTCACCTCATCCAAATAGCCCGATCTCTGCTCTTCAGGTATTCTGGATACCAAGCGCTCAAGTGTAAACTGCCAGGGGAAGTACACATGCTCACTCATTTTAAAAACTTTCCCAAGCTGAATTGTCTCCATGAGCAATGAGGTTACGTTCGGCAGGCTCTCCAAAGTATACAACGGAGAATGAACCGATAGATTAAATACCCCTACCCATTCATTAGCTACCACTTCATATAGACCCTCGGCAAACGCCATCAGCTCGCTCTCAAGTGCAAATTCTGTCCTATCAGTGCTCTGGTCCATATCTTTGAGCTCTGTTCGATCCAGTACGATGGCTTCTTCTGCAAGAACAAGCCATTTATCCTGCTCTAGCAGTACAAGCATGATCTCTCCGCCAAAGTAAGATTGCAGCAGCTTGTACATCGATTTCGAAGCAATACCTGAATCGTGGCCACCCTCATATGTTATATAAAAGGGTACAATCCCTTCGCTGAAGACTGGCGTAAGCTTATCCAGCCCTTCAGGTATAGCGAGTAGCTCGGCACTGTCTATCTGATCAAGAATCCAGGTGCTCAGTAACTTCATATTTGACTGATCAGTTGTTTGATCCGCATGCGAAGGAGAGACAGACTGCATTGAAGTAATGATCCATTCTATAAGAGCTCTCTCTGATGCACTGACTCGATGAGCGGAGACAGATAGTACAAGCGGCTGTTCCTCTTTTTCATTATTCAAATGAAAGTATAGCTGATCATTGACGACAAACGATGCTTCTCCAAGATCTCGTTCAGCAATCGATTTGGTATCATCTATACTTTGGAGCTCATTAATTTCAAACGAGGTGTCCATGATTTGCTGCAGCTTCTGTAATAACACTGTATAATCCATTACCATCTCTCACCACTTTGCAACTTTATGTTTTACACCAATAAATAAGCAGGTAAGCCAGTATTCAACAGACCATTAGACAATCTAACGATCTCAACGTATTCAGATTATAAGTATGACGATTTATTATCATATCCTGAGTGATCAAATATCATTGAATGATTTAATCATATTAAGCTCAGCTTTATTATACAACAAAAAAAGCCATCAGTATGAAACTGATGACTTTAGTGATGAGCCATGAAGGACTCGAACCTTCGACACCCTGATTAAAAGTCAGGTGCTCTACCAACTGAGCTAATGGCTCATAAGAAAACTGGTGGAGGATGATGGATTCGAACCACCGAACCCGTAAGGGAGCAGATTTACAGTCTGATGCGTTTGGCCACTTCGCTAATCCTCCAGGATTAAAAAAGTGGCTCGGGACGGAATCGAACCGCCGACACGAGGATTTTCAGTCCTCTGCTCTACCGACTGAGCTACCGAGCCAAGGTATTGTGGCAAAAAAAATAAAGTGTCGGGTAAACCCTTTCCCACTTTATACGTGGAACATGTGCTTTATTAACATTTCTCAAAAGTTAAATGGCGGAACTGACGGGATTCGAACCCGCGATCTCCTGCGTGACAGGCAGGCATGTTAGGCCTCTACACCACAGTTCCTAACTTTTTTGAAAAATGGTGCCGGCGAGAGGACTTGAACCCCCAACCTACTGATTACAAGTCAGTTGCTCTACCAGTTGAGCTACACCGGCGTATATGGTGGAGACTGAGGGGATCGAACCCCCGACCCTCTGCTTGTAAGGCAGATGCTCTCCCAGCTGAGCTAAGTCTCCAGTATAATATGGTAGCGGCGGAGGGGATCGAACCCCCGACCTCACGGGTATGAACCGTACGCTCTAGCCAGCTGAGCTACACCGCCATATTTTTATCACACAACTTGTCCAATGTTATCATAGCCGATTATAAAAATCAACTAGATAATTAGTGGCGGAGAGAGAGGGATTCGAACCCTCGCACCGCTTACGCAGTCTAACCCCTTAGCAGAGGGTCCCCTTATAGCCACTTGGGTATCTCTCCAAAAGATGTGTAATTACCTTCAAGGATTTACTCCCTGAAAACTAGATACGAAACAATGTGCGAAGTTAGAATCTTTGTTTACCCGGTTTTGTTCCGGGCCCCGAGAAAGTATTCGGATTGACCTTCGAAGCATTCGCTTCACTTTCTTGGGTATCTTTT
>NZ_BBIW01000017.1 GCF_000732325.1 Paenibacillus sp. TCA20 | reverse complement strand
TATCGCTGGCCTTCGAATTACATGTTCTTTTATATCCGATATTTATAAAGTCAGTGATATGCTGCAGAAGCAAAGTGACATTAAAGTGCTGGATGTAAAGGACTATATTGCCAATCCGAAGCCGAATGGCTACAAGAGCTTGCATCTGATTATTGAAGTGCCCGTATTTCTGTCTGATGGGACAGAGAATGTCTGCGTTGAAGTTCAGATTCGAACGATCGCGATGGACTTCTGGGCGAGCCTGGAGCACAAAATATTTTACAAATATAACAAGGACGTTCCTGAGCATATGCTTAGAGAGCTGAAGAGCGCGGCAGATGCAGCCAACCATCTGGATCATAAGATGGAAAGATTGCATCATGAAATTCAGGAGATCAAGGATCTCCAGGCAGAGGAGGAGGACCCTCGAAAGATTATTATCAGGGATCAGCAATTCATGCTGCCGAATGCCTTTATGGAGATCATTGATCAAGCTGCCGATCGGTTTATATCAGACAAAGATAATAATAAATAAACTCAAACTAGCCTACTTAGTAAAAGGATAATCGATTACCCAAAAGACGAGCTCCATTCTGTTTTATAGAATGGAGCTCGTCTTTTTTCATACCTCAGAATTTTGCATTATTGATATATATACTAAGAGGTATCTATCTGGTTTAATCAGATTGTAATTGTACGGTAACCAGGAGGCAATTCTCCGGTTCTTTGGATCTCACGAATCTGTGCCAGGGTTAGCCGCTGATTGGATGCGATAAGGGATTCCACATCTCCTCTGCGCAAAATATCATCCAGTTCGCGGATGCTGCGATTACCCCGCAGGACAACAAAATTGTCGCGAAAGCGAGAACGATCAAATAAGACGAGAGTGGCATTCGGATTGGTGGAGAAAAATTTAAGACTTTCAATCCCTGTAAGAATGACGTCTATATCGGGCATGCCGAGGTTTCCACGGTATACTCTTCGAAGTCCTCTGAAATTCTCTTGACTATACACAGTCAAGCGTGGGCATGTTTTACAGGTAGAGACGGGTTTAGCCATAGGCAGCTCCTCCTTTGTTATATGACACACTGCCTGAGCAGCATGTGCTATATGATAGAGTATGCCAATATTAGGATGATCGATTGGATCATAGTCTTATATAGATTTAATAATGTCTATTTGAAATTCATAGTAAGGTTTGTAGGAGGAAAAAAAGAGACATCCTTCTCTAATGAGAAAGATGTCTCTTAGAGACCTGACTAGGCATTTTCAGTGGCTATATGCACTAGGAGGTCTTATTCTTTTTTCTTTTTATGACTAAGATGACGATGATGACGATAAGGAGGACGAGCAGACCAATGGAAACGATAAGAATATTTTGGATATTAGGGACATTAACAGTTAACTCCAGGTGGTTGTTCGATAATGGATTAATGTTCCATGTCATTGTTTTGTTATCTTCACTCGTCTGGTTTGCATTGCTGGATTCCGGTTTAATCGGCAGCGTAAGCTTAAAGTCCAGATCCACTTCTTTGAACACCAGATTGCGAACAAAGGAAGGGATGGAGTTAAGTGTATCTATCCAATCATTGTCAGGAATGGCGCTCATCAGATCTGCATCAACGACGATACGATGGGTTGTATAGAAGAATTTATTGTTCGTGTCATGAGCAAAAGTAACACTGTCCGGTAATTCCGGCTTCTGTTCTGCAGAGCTCATGTCAATCTGTTTTGAAGCCGTCAGCCCTTGCGTATCTTCTGTTGCCGCCGACTCCGTCTCAAATCCTTGCTCTATGAAGGTATCCTTCAACTTATTGATCAGCTCGGGCTGACCGATGATTTCCAGGTTTTGGTTGTTCATCTGAATATTAAATTTCACGTCGGCTGTACCGTCTGTATTTACCGTTACATGGGCCTCACCTTTGGCACAAGCGGTAAGCAGCAGGATGATCGTCATGAGAAGAAGAGGTAAGGACATTTGTTTCAGCTTAGTATAAATCATGTATAATAACCGACCTTTCACTTCTAAAGATAGGGGCGTACCCAGGCAATGCTCCATTATTGTATAGGACAAGTATGACATTTATTCCATAAGAGTGACAAGTGCTTAAGCAATTGATGATCATAATCGTAGAGCTCCGTGCATAGGTATAGTATGGGAAACGTATAGATCTCCGATGGAAGCAGAGGAGGGAACGGGCTGAAGGAGCATTAAGATAGCGGAGGGGAAATGTCATGAGTGCGGAATTGCTCATCCAGCTGCTTGTGCTCATCTTGATGATTATTCAGCTGAGTTCCAGTAAGCGTTAAGTCTGTCTCGTTAAAATAACAGAAGAGGAGACCTGTATTGAATCTACAGGATCTCCTCTTCTGTTATTTATAAATGATATGATTTCACTACATTACAAATACGAAATAAATAACAGCTGCGAGAATGATACGATAGATCGCGAACGGTACCAGCTTCACACGGTTAATCAGCTTCAGGAAGAAGCGAATGGAGATGAGTGCAAATATAAATGCAGCTATAAAACCAGCAATGAAATATGGCAATGCATCAAGCGTAAAGTACTCCCAATTTTTCACAAGGGACAGGAAGCTTGCACCGAACATGACAGGCACCGCCATAATGAAGGTGAAGTCGGAAGCAGCGCGATGGCTCATCCCTAGCAGTACACCACCGGAGATCGTCGAACCAGATCTGGAGAACCCTGGCCACAAGGACAAGCATTGAATAAGTCCAATGGATAGAGCTTGCTTGTAGCTCATCTGATCTACAGTCTCTACTCTTGGTGTCTTCGGAGCGAAGAGATCAGCTGCAATCATGAAGAATGCACCAATAACAAGCCCGATAAGTACGGTATTTACCGAGAATAGATGCTCATCGATATAATCCTCGAACAAGAGACCAAGCACACCTGCAGGAATTAAGCCAACAATGACTTGCATCAGCTTCAAACGATTCGTTCCCGAAGCAGGTATAGCAGCAGCTTTGTTCTTACTCCACAATCGGTCAAGCCCGAGCAGATTAATAAATCGGTCTTTGAAGACGACAACAACGGCTAGTATCGAACCGAGCTGAATAACAACCTTGAATGTGTTTGCAACATATTGAGTTAAGAACTCCTTGGAGTTCAGCCACATATCATCCACGATGATCATATGACCTGTTGAGGATACCGGAGCAAACTCCGTTAAGCCCTCCACGATCCCTAGAATGATCGATTTAAGTAAATTAATAAAATCAAATTCCATGAATTACTCACTTCTCCTTTTACATCTGGTAACAGCTTAACATTTTATTTAGCACGTTTTTTGTTGCGGCGGAAGAACCAGATCAAAAAGGCGATACCAACCACAGCAATAACAGCGTACGCAATATTGGAGTACACATCCATAAATTCAGTTATCGAGTGCCAATTCTCACCGAGAGCCGCACCGACCATTACGAGAATGGTATTCCAGATGACGGTACCTATCGTGGTGAACAATAGAAATAGTCCAAATTTCATGTTGGACATACCGGCAGGGATTGAAATCAGGCTTCGGATCAACGGAATCATGCGGCAGAAGAGAACAGTCCAGTATCCGTATTTATCAAACCAAGCATCAGCCTTGCGGATGTCTTCTTTTTTGACGCGGAGGATATGGCCCCAGCGGTCAATGATCTTCTCCAGACGTTCAACATCGAGAAGCAGACCAATTCCATATAGAATGATGGCACCGGCAACAGAACCGATGGTAGCTGCAATGATGACTCCCGGAACGGTAAGGTCCGAATAAGTGGTCATGAATCCGCCAAAAGGAAGTACGATTTCCGAAGGAATTGGTGGAAATACATTTTCAAGGGCGATAATCAGAGCAATGCCGATATAGCCAAACTGCTCCATAAAATCAGTAATCCAGTTTTGCAAGATATACCTCCTGTAAATCCTATAAATTTTCTAGTCTTATTCCTCATTTATTAGAGGAGCGTTTTCTTTAAGTTTCTTAAATAATGAAACCTAATAAAGAAAAAGTATAACACCTGAGCAAGCATAAAGCTAAAAAGCACAACTCCCATTTTAGTAGCAATGGACAAGTAGAACAAGCTCTGCAATGCAATGAATGCAAAAATGCTGTGAATGACCGCTACGAAAGTCGGTAAGAAGAACATCGTTGCCAGCTGCCAGGTTACCATTCGTTTGAATTCTTTGTTAGTTAAGCCCAGCTTCATTAATATCAGGTATTGCTTCCGATCTCGATCCAGATCGGCATACAGCCTGAAGTACAGGAAGCTGCCAGCAGCGATGAAGAACACGGCAGCAAGGAGCATGGCAATAAACAGCAGGATGCGGTACATGCTTTCTCTCAAGATATACAAGGTTCCACTGACCGAGATGGAGTAGGACTTGTGAGCATCGTAACGAGTACGGCCATGATCAGCCAAATCACTAGCAACAAAGGCCGTTTGAGTAAAGTCGTCCAAATAAAAGCCGGTATAGACATCCTGTCTCGCAGGCTGCTTGATCTGCTGATATAACGCGTCATGTATAATAACGGCCTCAAAGCTCTCGTCAAAGTCATCCAGCAAATTATCGGGGATAATGACATGATCCGTGAATCCGATCTCCGTAATGACGATCTGAGGCTCATTCAGCATGTATTCTCTTTTGTTCCAATGTCTCGTCTTGCTGCGGTCATTCTGTGAGCTGATCATGAGGATCGCCTCATTGTAGCCCGGTCCTTGCTCGGTCAACGTAAATCCGGCCTGCAGTACCGCCTGCTTGTAATCTGCAAACGAAATGACAGGAAGTTCATTTCTCGCGATCTCAACATGCTCAGAGCTCGGCTGTACAGAAGCATATTTGATCTTGATTTGATCCTCCGTATAGTCGAGCTTTCGCTCGCTCAGCTCTGCTCTGATTTCTGACAGATGCTCCTCACGATAAGGATTTCCGGTCTTGGATACATATCCGACAGCAGCAGGATAATCCTCTTCAAACAGTCCGGACACGACATTAATAGAAGCAAATACACCAAGCGAGCAGAAGGAGATCGTTGATAACATGGTCACTGCAAAAAACATACGGGATTGTTCCTTCAACCGGGAAGACAGCCCGATTAAGGTCAGTAAATGTCTGCTATTCATTCTTCTGCCGCGTGTCTTCCGGAAATACTGAAGACAGTACACCCCAAGGTGCGAGTATAGCAGATAGGTTCCCGCCGTCGTGATCACTACGACAGGTACAACTCTGTCATAGATCGTAAACGTATCCGCTGTAACTGCGAATATGTACCCAATCGTCAGCAATACGAGTGACAGAGCCGATAGAACAGGAGAGGCGTTGGGTGCCTTTTCCCTCCTGGGCATTGCTTGGAATAACTCGATCAGCTTGCTTGTCCTTACCATTCTAGATGTGTATGCCGATATGAGTAGAAATAGCAGCACAAATGCCCCGATCGTGAGCAGCAAGGAAGACGGCGACAGATAAAATGGCAGTGATGCAATCTCAAGCGCTTTGGCACTGGCCATAAAGAACAGCTTGGCAAACAATGTTCCTGCAAACGTTCCAAAGATAATGGATAGCAATCCAATAATCATGTTCTCAAGGAATATCATCTTGCCAAGCTGGGCCAGCGTCATGCCGTGCAGCATAAAGATGCCGAATTCCTTTTTTCTCGAGGTGAGAAAAGAGCTGACGGAGTACAGTACAAACAAGAAGGAGAACACAAAGATCATACATTCTGCGACAACAAATGCTTGAACAGCTGTTTCCGAGCTTAACCCGCTTCTGATATCTGGATGAAAAATGAGCATGGCATTTACAAAAAAGATCATGACGGAAAACGCACTGCATAAAAAATAGGCTGCATACGTTCTGATGCCCCGGATGACGTTCCTTAAGGCAAGTTGTCTTACCGTCATGGGCGGTCTCCACCGAGCAGTGCCAGCATATCCATAATCTTTTGGAAGAAAGCCTGCCGGTTGTCGCCTCTGTAAATTTCGTTATACAGCTTCCCGTCCTTAATAAAAATGACACGCTCGCAGTAGCTTGCAGCGTATGCATCATGCGTCACCATGAGCAGTGTCGCCTGCTCTTGTTCATGCAGCAGCTTCAGCAGATTCATGACATCTCTGCCCGATTTGGAATCCAGATTTCCAGTGGGCTCATCCGCCAGCACGACGGCAGGCTCATGAATAATCGCTCTTCCAATCGCCGTCTTCTGCTTCTGACCACCCGAAATTTCGTGAATCATTCGATTGCGTATGGATTCGATGCCAAGTCTGGACAACACATGGTTAAGTCTTGTGTGCATTTCGTCCTGCGGTACATTGTCAAATGTCAGTGGAAGCAATATATTTTCTTCTACAGTGAGTGATTCTAAGAGGTTAAAGTCCTGGAATACGAAGCCAAGTCTGCGTCTGCGAAACAGCGCCATTTCCTCGGCCGTCATTTGATATGCATTGTGACCGCTGATCCGAATTTCTCCGGAAGAGGGAGGATCGATCGTCGCTATCGCATTCAGCAGCGTCGTTTTGCCGCTGCCGGATGGTCCCATAATGCCAACGAACTCTCCGTCTCTTACTTGAAACCGAACATTGTCCAGCGCTTTATCATGTGAGTAACCGTCATATATTTTGGACACGTTCTGTACTTCCAACAGCGGCACGGTCACAGTCACCTCTCTTTCTTTATTTCGTTGTACTCATTATAATGAACCGCCCCAAGCGATGGCTAGTATGCAGGCTTACAGTTAGCTTACAGATTTGTAAGACAATCAAAATCATGTTGATCTATATACCTTTGATTGAAGCAGCTAAAGGTACTATGAAATAAATTCAATCGCCCCATAGCATCACTTGAGCATCCACTAAAATATCAATTGAATCGTTGTTCCATGGTGCTGTTCGGAGGTTATAGTGATGGAATGACCAAGTCTGTCGGCTACTTCCTTCACCAGATAGAGCCCCATCCCAGTAGATTCCTGGACTGTTCTTCCATTCTCCCCTGTGAAGAAAGGATCGAACACACGGGTTAGATCGCCTGACGGAATGCCGATTCCCTCGTCTTCCACGGACAGGATAATTCGATCTTCCTGCATATATCCGCGGAACCGGATCTTCTTGTTCGTGCCTACTGAATACTTCACGGCATTGGTCAACAGCTGGGTAACGATAAACTTCAGCCATTTTTCATCAGAGATCACTTGAAGCTGAGGGTCAATCTCCAGATAAGGAAAGACATGATTACGAATAAATAAACGTTTTTGCTCTGAAGTAACAGATCTGACCAAGGTATTTAATGACACGGATTCAATATATAAATCATGCTCGAATGAATCAAGTCTTGCCGCATACAGCACCATATCAAGACCCTTGCGCATCCGGTCAAGCTCATCACCCATCGCCGCGGACTCTTCATCATCACGTCCTTGATTCATCAGGTGGAGCACCGACAGAGGGGTCTTCATCTGATGCACCCACTGATGAATAAAGTGGATATGCTGATCAAGCTGCTCCATATCGCCAAGAAGACGAGTTTGATACACACGATTATGGCTCAGCATAAGCTGCTGTAAGCTCTCAGCCAAGGGAGCGTGTTCTGAAGTGTAAGTGATCTCTTCAACCGAGGTTACGGGCTCGGATAGCCTCATGTAAAACCGCCGGTGTGTTAAGTATCGGTATGTCAGATAAGAAGCAAACAATGCACCGCTGAGTAGAGCTGCATACAGCGCGATGGACCAGTCTTTGAAGCCGCCAAGCCAATATACAAACGTGATGACAGCCAGTTGAATGCAGTAAATAAAGATAAGAGGTGTTTGTTCCCGCAAAAACAGTTTAAACTCCTGCTTCATGCTTTAGACTCCACTTGAAGCTCCGGGTGAAGACGATAGCCTATTCCTCGTATTGTCTCAAGGACACCCGGCAATCCAAGTCCGGCAAGCTTCTTGCGAACACGTGTTATGTATACATTCAGTGTGTTGTCATCTACATAGGAATGCTCATCCCAGATCTTCTCCAATAGTCGGTCGCGACTGACAACCTGCCCTGGCTTGCTCATGAATTCATCCATCATTTTGGCTTCGGTATGACTAATCTCAAGCTTCTGATCCATATAAAATAAGGCAAGTCGTTCCATATCAAGAGTAAGACCAGCAAGTGTAACGGTCCGGTCATTGGAAGGAGCAGCATACGAGCCGAAAGCTCTTCTCAGATGACTGTTCAGCTTGGCAATGACGATATCATAATCAAAGGGCTTGGTAAGATAATCATCCGCTCCATTTTCGAGTGCCATCACTTGATCCATCTTACTGTCTCTTGCGGAGATGAACACGATGGGACAGGTTGAAGTACCGCGGATTTGTCTGCACCAGTAGTAGCCGTCATAGCTCGGAAGATTGACATCCAGCAGTACCAGATGGGGCTGGTAGTCTTCGAATTCCCTAAGCACGAAATCAAACTGCTGTACAGCGTAGGTTTCAAATCCGAATTTATGTAAGTGTTCAACAAGCAGTGATACCAGAGACCGGTCGTCCTCAACGATCATTATTTTAAACATTTCTATTCTCCTTCGTGGAATATGTAATGATTGTACCAAATTTATTGGTTTGATAAAAAGAAGCAGTAATTTGAGTTGACAAGTGAGAGAAAGAGAGGTATATTCACTTTTGTTAATCGTAATCATTACTAATAAGCGAATTGCAGGGGGATTTATCTTTGAAAGAACAAATACCAGTTACCGTACTTAGTGGATATTTAGGATCAGGGAAAACGACCATGCTGAATTATGTATTGAACAATCGTGAGGGCTTGAAGGTTGCAGTCATCGTGAATGATATGAGTGAGATCAACATCGATGCAGCGTTGGTTAAAGGCGGAGCAAATCTGTCGAGGACAGAAGAGCATCTGGTAGAATTATCTAATGGCTGTATATGCTGTACATTACGTGAGGATCTGATGCATGAGATCAAGCGTTTATCGGAAGAGAAGCGGTTTGATTACATTCTGATTGAGTCTACAGGGATCTCGGAACCCATGCCGGTAGCACAGACCTTCTATTATGCTGACGATGCTTCAGGTATTGATCTAACGTCTTATGCAAAACTGGATTGTATGGTCACCGTAGTTGATGCCAATCGGTTCAGGCATGATTACTCTTCCGGAGAGAGTCTGCTTGACCGAAACCAGGGAACTGGAGAAGAGGATACACGAGATCTCGTAGATCTGCTCATCGACCAGATTGAAATGTGCAATGTGCTTGTATTGAACAAGTGCGATCTTGTCCACGAGCAAGAGCTTATTCGAATAGAGCGTATTCTGCGCAAGCTGCAGCCAGAGGCACATTTTATTCGGACTATTCAGGGACAGATCGATCCGAAGGAAATTTTAAATACAGGACGGTTTGATTTTGAGAAGGCGAGTCTGTCTCCCGGCTGGATTAAAGAGCTGCAGAAGGAGACACATACACCAGAAACAGATGAATACGGCATAAGTTCATTTGTTTATCGACGCAGAAGACCCTTTCACCCCGAGCGCCTCGCGGAATTTATGGGAACCTGGCCGGAGGAGGTTGTCCGGGCTAAAGGACTTGCCTGGATTGCAGCACAGGAGGATATGGCGGCAAGTATTAGTCAAGCGGGACCTTCTATTCAATTTGGTCCAGCTGGATACTGGGTGGCAGCATTGCCGGAGCAGGAGCGGGACGAGCTCTTATCCGAGGAACCGGAGCTCCGAAGTAAATGGGATGACGAATTCGGAGATCGTATGAATGAGATCGTAATGATCGGAATTGAGATGGATCAGACGATGCTTGAGGCTGAATTGGACGAATGTCTGCTCACCGATGCGGAGATGACGATGGACTGGTCTCAGCTGTCAAATCCTTTACCATGGGTGCAGACACAAGCTTAAGAAGCAATAAATTTAGGAATGTTAGCTAGTGAACGATCTCTTACGATCGTTGGATTTAAACCAAGAGCTGCTATATAGTAATAATAAATATAAATGAAGAAGTGTGGTGGCTTCATTATGCTGGAAGCAGAGAAAGAGCTGCTCATCAGTCAGCAATCCTCCAACCTGTGGACGAGAAGGAGAAGAGAGCTGGCTGCCTGGATCGAGCGTCCCAAACCGATAACCGCAGGCAAAGCGCTGTGTGATTTTAATGGAGTGTCCGTAGATGCTGCAATATACCCGGCTTTAATGGCACTTCAAGAAGCTTCCATCCCAACTGAATTTTCGTGTGCAGGAGTCAGTATATTGGATGAGGCGGATGATCACTCCTTATATGCTTATGTTACTATGCTGGATGGTCCGGTTACCGAATGTTTTATGCAGTATGCCATGGAACGGATGGGAAATCGGCTTCTGGTTACGTATGAACCAGGCAGAGGCAGGTACGATGTTTCTTCCTTTTATATAGGACATAATCGGTCGTTTTGTTACCTGCTTGCCGCTGTTGCGCGAAATTTTAAACAAACTTCTTACTATAAATAACGTTTATAGCAATGAGGTGAGTATAAGACGTGAAACGTAATCAATGGATTGCACTACTGATGAGCAGTATTTTGTGGATAGGAGGGTGTGCTCAGGATTCGAGTGCAGTTACGCTTGAGTATTCTGATTCGGCGGCTTATTCCCAAACATTTGATGACCTGAGATTGGGAACAGCCCGATTTTATGACCTGACAATCCCAGAAGAGCTTGAGGGTCAACTGCTGAGAATCAGCCTATGGACAGATGTTTATCTAGATGGGGAGCTGCAGGACAAAATATTGGGGCTTGCTTCTGAGTTTGACCCTGATATGTTATCAGGAACCAAATGGGGATTCCTGATCTTGGATAAGGGTCAGCAGCATAAATACGGCAAGCTGTACGCCGGAAGTGGAAGTACCAGTCTTACGGAATTACCCTCCATCCAAATGAATGAAGACGCTCCTTTTTCAGTGGCTTGGGACGATGGCTTCACTGATGAGGAGCGCGTTGAGCTACAGTTGGGTGAACCTCAAATATTGGGTGTTCAGCGGATGAACACCAAGAACAGGATCAACAGCTTTAGCCCCAATGATGAGACAGCACTGCAGGCCGAAATTGCATTCAATGATACCGTGTATGTCATGTATGCGATGCTGGAACAGACGAGCAATGGTGAATATTAGAACTGAACGCAGGCAAGGATTGCAGTATACTATAAATTGGGAAAAAATAAAGAGCCGGTTTGCTGGGTCATCATCTAATGACTCAGCTACACCGGCTCTTCTGTTGTGTTGCGATAAGGACAATGCAGTAATTTCTATACCTTAACATATAAGGATTCAAGTCCTCTAAGCAGCACATTATCGCGCCACGCAGGAGGTATGTCACCCATTACCATCTGAGGAAAACGGCGAGTAAGCACCTCGAAAGCAATAGCGGCTTCCATTCTAGCAAGCGGTGCACCAAGGCAGAAATGAGCACCACTTGCAAAGGACAAATGCCGGTTCTTACTGCGAGTAATATCAAATACATCCGGGTCATGAAAATAATCTGGATCCCGGTTGGCGGCGCCCAGGTTAACGAGAATCTCGGCCTTTTGCGGGATCAGCTTGCCTCCATATTCTACATCGACAGAAGCGACTCGATTGGTGAATTGCACAGGAGACTCATATCTTAGCATTTCTTCAACAGCTGAGGTTGTGAGCTCCGGGTTAGCAGCGAGCATTTCATAGGATTCGGGATGCTCCAGCAATGTCTTTGTTCCATTACCGATCAGGTTCACCGTCGTCTCATGACCGGCAACCAAGAGCAGGATACAATTATTGATAAGCTCTTCGTCACTGAGTTTGTGCTCTTCCTGCTGCACATGAATTAATTGGCTGATGATATCATCCTGAGGGGATTTTCTCCGTGCTTGTACGAATTGTTTAAAATAATCTCTGATTTCGGCTGAGGAGCGATCTGCCTCTTCAAAAAAATCATCATCCATCAGCGACACATCAAGCAGCTTGGCAAGCGTGTTCGACCATTTTTTGAAAAACTCCCGGTCTTCCTCCGGTACACCCAGCATATCCGCAATAACAACGACAGGGAGCGGGAAGGCAAAGGTCTGCATAAAGTTAGAGTCCGGGTTCAATTCCAATTGATCAGCCAAGGATTCTGCAATGGAATAAATCTTCGGCCTGCTCTGCTCG
Organism: Paenibacillus sp. TCA20; assembly: GCF_000732325.1. GTDB lineage: Bacteria > Bacillota > Bacilli > Paenibacillales > Paenibacillaceae > Paenibacillus > Paenibacillus urinalis. Next base: position 84,480 of record NZ_BBIW01000017.1, on the reverse strand, counting down.
AGCGTCTTTGGAGTAAACGCATAGGCAACATGACTACGAAGCCGGGTATGCTCAGGCGGATCTCGAAACAGCATCCAGTCCTTCACAAGGGATTGAATATTCTGATAGCGGGGAGATGGTAATTCTTTTCGTTCCTGCTCTGTCAGGAGACGCTCTCGTTCACGTATCATGAGAGGACTCTTAAGGATGGACTGCACATGCTCATATTTGGAAACGATCCACATCCACCGATCCTCCAAATAGACGACCGGATGCTCGCTGCGCAAGCGTTGATAGAATGGATACGGATTGCTATGTAGTTCCGGCTGGAAACCGCTGAAGAAATGAGCAATTTCCTGGGCTGTAAGCTGCGATTCAAGATGATGCATGGTTAAGTGCCTCCATTTTCGTAGGATTAGGATCATAAGCCTTACCAATTCAAATCTTCATCGACTTTTCCTTGTTCTCTGGATTTTGCTTGCTGCGGAAGTACAGGTACAGCACATAAAGGACGAGCAGAGTAACTAATGCAATCAGTATCAGTATGCCGTACTGGTTAATGAGCGCACCGATCTCAAGAATATGATCTCCAAGCGTTCTGCCTATCAAATAATAAACTAGAGTCCATAGAAAGGCAGATGGATAGGCGAAGGCCGCAAATCGGCGGTACGACATGGAGTTCATACCCACGACATACATCGTAACATGCCTTAATATGGGCAGACATAGACTGAGGCTGATAGCGAAGCCACCATATTTGGCAACCCATTTTTCAGAAATCGCGAAAAAACGCTCTGTCTTCTCCGTTCTTCTTAAGCTTTTAAAGATACTGGTTTGTGTTAAGTACCGTCCGACGACATAACCCACAGTCATGGCCGAACAGATTCCCAGGGCTGTCGCCAAAAAAGCAGGCACCTCGATCAGAACTCCTGAAGCGCCAAGCATACCTGCTGTCATGACGACGACTTCGTTGGGAATCGGAAGACCAATCAAGCCAAGACATAATACGAGGAATAAGGCAAAGTATCCAATGCTTCCTATGAGGTCTAATAAAATTTCATAGCCCATTTGATATAAACATCCTATCTTGTTCCAAATTGTAAAACAAAGGGTATACTCATTATATTATACGGGCCTTAATGATCTCCATACCGCCTGAATTAAGAGATTCGGGCTGCTTCGTATAGGCAGCAAGGCTTCCCCGGAACAGCTCTTGCAGCATATCTGCATCTTCAAAATCTGAAGGCTTTACAAAGTGAGGCGGCTTCCGAACAGGAGAGACACCCGCCTGGCTGAGCACATAGGATACGAATTGAGAGCAAAAATACGCATTCTCCCTATGGAGCTCAATCTGCAGCATCACTCCGATTAATCCTAATAGATGATATTTGTAAGTATGCTGCTTGTTCATCATTTCCTTAACCAGGTGGTGCATGGTTTCATATTGTTCAGCTGTAACTTTCAGTCTAAATACCGCGCACTCAGAGGTGTGAAAGAAGGGCGAGCGATAATCCTCGCGGACGAGTCCGGCATTGAATGGATTGGCTGCGTTCTTGCGGCCAAAGCTGTATACTTCGTTCAGTTCAGCATCAAAAGCAATCGACGCATGGTTCAGCGGTGCTTTCGTATAATATTTAATCATTTTAGAAAAATACGTACCTGAAGAAGTCAGAACGATATAAATGTAACTATTCGCTGACATGTAACTTTTCCCCTCCAACAAATCGATAAACCCATTCTAGCTTGTTAGCAAGCAGTTATAAACGTACTGGGGTATTGTTTTGCATCTTGACTATAGTCTATATGAATCCTAGTCTTAAGACTAGGATTATTACAATATTGTCTTATTAACATGAATTTCAAGAAGTATGTGAATATGGGGGCAGTATCCATATTGTGATGTGTGCGGAGTGTATCTCTATGTATACGGTCATGGAAAGGATCCTATGCGTTAGAAGAGGTGAAATTCAGGCTAAGCGAACTGGAAAATAGAGACAAAATCCTAATATAACAAAGAGGATAGCGCTCCCGGTTCTAGGGAGACTATCCTCTTTTTACTGAAGGCTATACTGGACAGAGCTTACTGTTTACTCGCCTGATAGCTGGCAAGGAATTCTTTAACCTTAGCCGAATCAGCTACTAGTTCATTTCCAGTCTTCACAAGCGGACTTACCGTTGACGAAGCTTTGATTTTGTTTCCATTATAGAAGGCAAGAATCTCATCTTGATTAATGGAGTAAAGTACGGCTTTTCTCAAATCTTCACTCTCCGCTACATCTCGTCCCTTTGTATTGAACAAGAGGTAACTTACTCCGTTGCTTTCCATCGTTTGAAGCTTGAGCTTGCTGTCTTGTTCTACCAGATCATATTTCGTTTCTGGAACACCGTAATACATATGGATCTCACCACTGCGAAGAGCAGAGAGAGCACTGTCAGCGTCTTTAATGAACTTCACGATCACCGTTGAAATCTTAGGCTCATGCTCAGTTCCGGTCATATAGCCCGGGTTTTTGTAGAATACAGCTTCGTAGTCATTCTTGTAGGACAGAATGTAAGGACCACTCGCATATAGCGTATTGTTGTACTTGTCGCCTTCGGTTACTGTGTTTTGATCACCATAAGGAATATCCTTGTTAACGTCGAAGCTTGCTACATCATAAGTGTTGATGCTCTTCACTTGCTTCTCGGACACGATTCCTGCGGATTGGTGAGCCAGATAGTTAAGAACCTGAGGGAAAGGCTCTGTAGTCGTCAGCTTCACAACTTGATACTTGCCTGCTTTGTTATCTGCCTGTGTTTTGTCAGCGACAAGCTCTGTAATTTGTCCGTCAAGGCCAGTCTCAAGTGCTTGCTTCACGCTGTCTCCGCTGCCTGCTTGTTGTACACCTTCAAGTGCAGCCAGATCGGTCACGATCTCAACATCTTGAATGTGCTCATGCAGAGAGTAGGTGCGGTGATCCGGAACGGAGTTAGGATCCTTAGCACGATTCAGAGAGAATACAACATCCTCTGCTCCGACGCGCTCTCCCGAATCTGCAGCTTGCTTATCCGTAATTTTGGCAAAATGGATATCGTCACGCAGTACAAAATAGTATTCTGAATTTCCTTCAGCAATGACATTGTTTAAGGACAATGAGCCTTCTGAAGTAATTTGGTCATCGTCTGTCAGATTGACAAGACGAACATACATATTGGTATTCAATGCGTTGATTGAACCGTCATTCCCCTTAATTGGATCCAGTGAAGTCAGAGTGGAGATGGATTGTGTAAGGAGCAGCGGGTCTGTGTCACGCTTGCTGGTATCATTGAAGTCAATGGATTCCCATACCTGAGAACGGGATTTGGACAGTCGGACGGTATCTGCATTCAGTACGTCTTGGTTAATACCTTGGCTCTTCAGAGAGATGTAGAGCGGTGCGATATAAGCTTTGTCGAAGACCAGATAATCTTCAAGAGCTTTGTACGTCGCCTGATATTCATCAGGTGCTTGTGTACTTGCTTCATCAATTAATTTGTCAACTTCGGGATCTGCCATGATGCTGTAATCTCCGCCGCTCTTGAACAAAGAGCGGACAGCATAATCCGGATTCCCTGTGACCGTAGTCCAGCTGGAGAGGGCTACATCATAATTGCCTGCATCCTGCTGAGCTTTGAAGCTGCCGTAGTCCGGCTGCAGGTTCAGCTTGACGTCAAATCCGTTCTTCACGAGCTGATCGCGAATAATATTGACATCGGATTCATTGGCACTGGTAGCAAGCAGCTCGATTTGAACTGCACCGGCTTCGGGCGTTTGTTCGTTAGCTGTAGGTTCATTTTGCTCCGCAACATCCGATTTCGTATTGACAGAGCACCCTGCTACAACCATAACGAGTGCAAGCAAGAGGGGCAGTAGACTTTTTTTCATGGGAAAATTCCTCCTTATAATGTATGAATGAACATGATGGCTTTAATCAAGCTTGGGATCAAGGGCGTCACGCAGTCCGTCTCCCAAGAAGTTGAACGACAAGACAAGCGCAACGATCGCTAGACCTGGGTAGATGGCGAGATAAGAGTGAGATTCAAGATAAGTACTGCCCACCTTCAGAATATTGCCCCATTCCGGAATGTGAGGCTCTACGCCTAATCCCAAGTAACTCAGACTACTAGTTGCGATAACAGCTCCGCCGATCGTAAGTGTCGACTTGACAATCATAGGCGCAAGCGAGTTTGGTACAATGTGCTTGAAAATGATAGACAGGTTGCTTGAGCCAAAGGCTCGGGCAGCATCGACATACTCGAAATTCGATACCATGAGTACGTTAGCGCGCATCGTTCTTGCGTAGGTCGGTATCGAGCCGACACTGAGTGCAATGATCAAGTTCGTTGTATTTGCACCAAATGCAGCGATGATAGCGATGGCCAGCAATATACCGGGAATAGCGTACAGAACGTCCAGTAAACGCATAATTACATTGTCAGCACGTCGACCATAATAGCCTGCTAGTGCTCCAAGTATTCCGCCTATAATAACCGGAATTAAGGTAGACATGAAGCCTACGATGAGCGATATTCTTGCACCGAACACGATACGGGAGAACAAGTCTCGACCGAAATGATCGGTACCCAAGGGATAGCTCAGACTTGGTGTCTGCAAGATAGCGCTGTAATTGTTCTCGATGGCCATATCATAGTCAAATGTGAAATAGCTGCATACCGATATGGCGAACATCAGAATGATGAAAAATAGACCCAGCATCGAAGTCGTATTTTGCGTAATTTTCCCCCACACGCGTTCCCACTTGCCGGAAGTTACCGTATAAGAGCTGCGTACTTTAATCAGCAGACTCACACCTAACAGTAAAGCAAACAGGTTGCCTGTAATGCTCGTGATGATCAGTGGAACTGCGATGTAAACCATCCAATTTGGTGCCTGATCATAGCTGACATATTTCGCTGTCAAGCCAAGGACGATGAGATCGAACAGAAGGACGACCGCAAGTACAAACATGGCAGGAAGAAATGTGTCGGACACATAAGGCTTAAATAGATTCAACGCAGATAATACAATGACAAACAGCTGAGTAAGAAGTAGGTATACAGCGAGTGTATACTCGGCGGACTTTTTCTTCTTGATCAAATGGAATGCGGAAGCGACGATAAAAATGTTACCTGTCGCAACGGACAGCAGCTGCACATATCCCAGCGCTCTTGTAGAGCCGCGGATCTCGCCATGCTTCATCAGATCTTTCCTTATAAGAACAGTGATGATGATCTGCAGAATCGTAAACAGGCCATAGGCTGCAAAAGCAGTGAAGCCAATAGTCTGCATACTGCCGGTGCCCCAATCGAAACTGTTAAATAGAAAGATCAGCGTTAGAGCAAGAGAGACAACCCATGTAAATTGAGATTGTACATATTCGGTAGATAGTTTAAGCTGTCCGGAACGAGAAGCATGCTTTAATACCATGGACATAAGAAGCACCTGCTTTAATATTGTTTCATTCTGGATCTGATCCGAGGATCAAAGAACGCATACAAAATGTCGATAATGACATTAACGATGGAGATCGTGATTGCGGTGTATACGACTCCCCCTAGAATACCAGGGATATCAGGTATAAACTGCTTATCGACGATGTAGCTTCCGATACCGCTGATGTTAAACACTTTCTCCGTTACTGCAGCACCGCCGAGCATTCCGCCAAACTGAAGCCCAATGACCGTAATGATCGGGATAATGGCATTGCCCACGGCATGCTTCCAGAGTACGGCTCTTCTACTAAGTCCTTTTGCTTTGGCTGTAGTAATGTAATCCTCGTGAATGACTTCTAATGTAGAAGAACGGGTCATTCGAGCAACGGCGGCGGTAAGGCCGGTACCGAGCACAATGGTCGGCATGATGATCGAAGCTGCATTCTCAGGATTAAAGGTGGCGGGAAGCCAGCCCAGCTTAATTGAGAAGTTCATAATAAAGATGAGCCCTTGCCAGAAGTTCGGGATGGATAGACCGATCAGTGCGACGAACATAAAGGTGTAGTCAAAAAAGGAATTAGGCTTGGTTGCTGAAATTATGCCTACAGGAATCGCAATGATGATGGCCATAAGAAGTGATATCAGGGTCAAAGTAAGTGTAATCGGAAATTTACGTGCGATACTCGACGCTACATCTTCATTGCCGGTGTAGGAAGTACCGAGGTCAAACAACGCTATTCCCTTCAGATTGTTCCACAGCTGTGCGAAATAACTCTGATCCAGACCGTAAATGTGATTAAAATTCGCGATTTGCTCCTTCGTCGCCCCTTCGCCGAGAATGTTGGCAGCCGGATCGAATGGAGATAGGTACAGGATTGAAAATACTGCAATGGTGACTCCGATGATGACGAAAAAGCTCATGATCAGTCTCTCAAAGATATACTTCACGTAGGGGTTGCTGTACAGAAGAATAAGTATGTACATCAATAGTCCTGGAAGTAATGAAATACCAAGGAACAAAGGCTGCTGCAGCCAGGACTGAAACCTCTGATGATAGCTTCGCTGATCCAGACCAAGGGCTCTTCCTCGTTCTTCAGCCTGGAGCAACACTGCGGACTGGAAAGATTCCTCTGTCCATTGTTCAGCCTCTGCTTCAAGCTGTATTGCTGATACCTTCTGATTGAAAAAAGCATGCTTGCGCTCCAGCTGGGTTATGTATTTTCGTTTCAATTCATCCCGGTCGCCTGAAGCGATCAGCTCTGTTCTAATTTGCTCCATGAGTGAAGAGGAAGATTGTTTGCCTCTCCGAGACCAATGAATGAAGAAAGTGACCAAATGAACAGGCAGTCCCAGGATGATCAGTGCCCAGGCATACAAGGGGCGATGCAGCATTTTGCCATAGGCTTCACTGATAATATCTGAAAAACGGAAATGCACAGGTGACTGGGAAGGTTCCGGTGATCTCGCAATTTCCATATCGTTTACCTCCTTTCTAAAGAAATTGCATTATTCCGATCAATATAGTATATTTTATTTGCGGTTTAGAACCTTGTCAATCACCAGAGTGACAAAATTTACATAAGGTCAATTCATTTATCAATTTCATAACTCTCAGATGTTAAGAGATTGAATTCTATTCATTAACTTTATAAGCAGGTGAACATCGTGGAGACTATTTTACAGGTTCATAATTTGCAAGTATCCTTCCGATCACAGGAACGGGAATTTGATGCAGTTAAAGGGATCAGCTTTGATGTGAAGAAGGGAGAGACCCTGGGAATTGTCGGTGAATCCGGAAGCGGGAAGAGTGTAACTGCCCGCTCGATCATGAGGCTGCTGCCATCACCTCCTTCCCGCATGAAGGATGGGGAGATTTTGTTCCTGGGTCAGAATTTGGCTCACAAATCGGAGAAGGAGATGGAATCGATCCGTGGAAGAGACATCGGCATGATTTTTCAGGATCCGATGACCTCTCTTAATCCAACGATCCGGATTGGCAAGCAAATTGCCGAAAGTCTGATCAAGCATCGGAACATGTCGAAGAAGGAAGCGAAACAGGAAGCGATCGAAATGCTGAAGCTGGTCGGAATTAGGGAAGTAGAGGCAAGGTATAATCAGTATCCTCATGAATTCTCGGGAGGGATGAGACAGCGTGCGATGATTGCCATCGCGCTTGCATGCAGACCTTCATTACTGATTGCGGACGAACCGACGACGGCACTGGATGTTACCATTCAGGCCCAGATCTTAAATGTCATGAAGCATATGCAAGAGAAATTCGGAACCTCTATTATACTGATTACGCATGATTTAGGCGTTGTAGCCGGAATGTGTGACCGTGTCGTGGTGATGAAGGATGGAGAAATTGTAGAGAAGGGAACGACAGCGGAAATATTCGAGCAGGCTGAGCACCCCTATACTTTGAAGCTGCTGAATGCATTGCCAAGACTGGATGAGAAGAAGAAGCCGAAGCCGGCACCTCAGATTATTACTCCATTTCGCAATGAACCTCTGCTGGAGGTGAATGGGCTTAAACAATATTTTGATCTTGGCAAAGGAAAGGTAGTTAGAGCCGTTGACGATATCAGCTTTTACGTTAAACCAGGCGAGACGCTTGGCGTCGTTGGTGAATCGGGTTCAGGCAAATCAACGACAGGAAGAGCGATACTGAGACTGCATGAGCCGACGGCAGGTGAAGTGCTGTATCAAGGCATGCCCGTCAACCGATTAAAGGCCAAGGAAATGAAAATGATGCGCCGTCACATGCAAATGATCTTTCAGGATCCCTATGCGTCTTTGAATCCGAGATTCAAAATTGTCGATATTATTGGTGAAGCAATGGATGTGCATGGTCTTAGCGGCAGCAAGGAAGCTCGTAAGAAGAGAGTAGAGGAGCTGCTGGATATGGTCGGCCTCGATCCGGCATTTGCAGACCGCTATCCGCACGAATTCTCTGGCGGACAGCGGCAAAGAATCGGAATTGCACGTGCGCTTGCGGTCGAGCCGAAGTTTATCGTCTGTGATGAGCCGTTATCTGCTCTGGACGTATCGATCCAATCTCAAGTAGTGAAGCTGCTTGAAGAGCTGCAGCATAAGCTTGGGCTGACTTATCTGTTCATTGCCCATGATCTTTCGATGGTTAAGCATATTAGCGACAGGGTGGCTGTTATGTACGCCGGGAAGATCGTGGAGCTTGCTGAAAGTGAGCAGCTGTACTCCAATCCGCAGCACGAATATACGAAGTCACTGCTTGCTGCAATCCCTGTGCCGGATCCCAAGGTTGAAGCCCAGAAGACAAGAAGACTCCTGGAAGAGCAGACAAGTGAGGATAGGTACAATTTGCGAAATTCGCAGCTGGTTGAAGTGTCAAAAGGTCATTTTGTCGCTATACCTGCAGGTTAATAAATTGAATATTATGAAATGGATTCGATGCTATAGCCAAAAAACTGTCTTTCAAAATAAGACGGTTTTTTTGTTTTTGTAAGATGAATGATAAAGAATGCAGTGAATTCGTCACCAAACTACAAAATGCTGCAATATCCTCAGGGAAGAGCTGATTAAATTGATCTGTATTTTACATAATGTACGATATTTTTTATTAATCAAATGATAGAATAAATTGCTAGATACCAAATATTTACTATTAGGAGGAGAAGGATGAGAGAAGCTTCGGGATTAATCAGACGCAGCAAATGGTTTAAAGCGGTTACCGCATTATCCCTTGCGGCTACTATTCACACAGGATGGGGGATTGACGTTCCTTCCGCTCATGCAGAAGGTCCTGCGGATCCGGCACCATATATCAACGCAAAGGTTGTTAACGAGAATGCCGGAAAGAAAATATTGTTTGATAATACGCATGCACAGACGGCAGGTGCGGCAGATTGGGTTATTGACGGTGGTTTTTCCGATTTTGGCAATGCTTTGGCAGCCGATGGTTTCTATGTCAAAGAGCTACGCAAATCCACTCCGATCACACTAAGCGACTTGTCTGATTACGATGCATTTGTCATCGCAGAACCGAATGTCCCTTTCAAACAAAGTGAACAAGCAGCCATGGAACAATATGTAGAGCAGGGCGGAAGCATCTTTTTCATCGGTGATCATTATAATGCAGACCGTAACAAGAACCGCTGGGATGGCTCTGAATCCTTCAACGGGTATCGGAGAGGCGCCTGGACAGATCCCGCCAAGGGAATGAGTACTGAGGAGAAGAACTCGGCCGCTATGCAAGGCGTCGTCAGTTCGGACTGGCTGTCGGATAATTTTGGTGTCCGCTTCCGCTATAACGCACTTGGCGATGTGGATGCGAATGTCATTGTGGAACCAGAACAATCCTTCGGCATAACCGAAGGGGTAGACTCTGTAGCGATGCATGCGGGCTCCACGCTTGCTATTACTGACCCGGAGAAGGCAAAGGGCATCGTGTACGTGCCTGAGACGAATGAGGCATGGGGCAATGCAGTAGATCAGGGCGTATACAATGGCGGCGGCATTGAGGAAGGACCTTATGTGGCCGTATCTAAAGTAGGCCAGGGTAAAGCAGCCTTTATAGGTGATTCCTCACCGGTCGAGGACGCCACACCGAAGTATGTTCGAGAAGAAACAGGAAGCAAGAAGACGACGTATGATGGCTTCAAGGAGCAGGATGATGCGGTGCTGCTGGTGAATTTGATGAATTGGTTGACAGATCAAGAGAGTTATACGGATCTGACAGAGATTTCCGGTCTTGAGCTCGATCAGCCGACAGAGTTGCTTGCTTTTGAAGAACCGGCTGCATCAACGGAGCCTCAAGCAGAGCCTTGGTCTCAACCTGCAGCAGGCTACAAGTGGTGGGATCCATCGACGTTCAAGCCAGGATCTTATGGAAGCACAACTCCAGCACCGTCGAACCCGGCTTACAGCTTTGTTCACCAAGACGAGCTTCCGAATGCAGAAACGTTCCAGATTCGGGTCGTGATCAACAATCTTGCGCCGAACAGTACGGTATCAGGATATAGTGCCGGAATTTATTTGGCAGGTGGAACACAAGTTGCGAAGGTACAGAATGAGAATGGCACGTGGCCGAGCGCATACGGCTATAGTCAGACCTTCAGTGTGACAGCCAATAGTCAAGGTACGGCTTACAAGGATCTGACGGTACAGATCAAACCGGGAACGACAGGTGCTGCGAGCTTAAGACTTAGACAAAACGGCTCCAACCTCCTGACTTCCCCGGTGACGATTGCGAATGTAACTGCCGAACCGTTACCCGATGAAGAAGAGGAGTCTCCCCAGATAAGCTTAATTCCGATCAGTGAAGCACGTCTCCAGCCTGAAGGCACTGTGGTCAAAGTTGAGGGTGTAATTACAACTCAGCCCGGTGCATTTGGCGGTCAGGCGTTCTACATTCAGGATGAAACAGCAGGGATTTATGTTTATCAAACACAAAGCGGCTTCAATACAGGTGATAAGGTGCAGATTACTGCACCTTTAACACTGTATAATACTGAGCTTGAGCTGGCTGATGTTGTCTCTATTGAGAAGACAGGCACCGCTGATCTTCCACAATCCAAGGAAGTGACAGCGATCAATGATAGTAACCAAGGTCAGCTCGTTACATTAAAGAATGTAACCATTCAGAACATCATCACGGCTGCTCCGACGGGATCTTTTGAATTTGATGCGGTCTCGGATCAAACGAATCATATTCGGGTAGATACTAGAACAGGACTAAGCCTCGAAGAGTTCCCTTATCAGGAAGGCGACCAAGTCAGCATTACTGGAGTTTCTACTATTTTTCGTGGGAATTATCAGTTAAAGCCAAGGGGGATGGAGGATATTGTTCCGGCGGAAGAAACGGAAGAGCCTCAAGAGCCTGAAGAACCAGAGGTTCCAGAAGAACCGGTACTTGCTGGCGGTGTGCCTGGACATGCTGCACTGACGAGCAATCACGGATACACTGGGCTGAGAAATGGGAATTATGATGTAACGATGAATTTGTGGTGGGGAAACAATGCAACAGAGTACAAGCTGTATGAGAACGGTGAACTCATTGATCAGCAGAAGCTCAGTGACAAGTCTCCGGAGAGACAAACAGCAACGACCTCGATTACGGGCAAAAGCAATGGTACGTACGTATATACTTACGAACTGACGAATACTTATGGAACGACTACAGGCTCCGAGCTTGTTGTTACGGTGACCGATGCGAATCCAGGAAAAGCAGTACTCTCTAATGACAACTGGGATCACGATGGCAACTACTCCGTATTCATGAACTTGTGGTGGGGAACAAACGCTCATACTTATCGTCTATATGAGAACGGAGAGCTCCTCGAGGCTACAACACTTGTGCCGAGCTCTCCTAATGGTCAGCAAGCGGTGATTGCCATTCAGAATCGCGCTGCTGGAACCTATGAATATGTTGCGGAGCTGGTTAACGATGCCGGCGTTACACAAACAGACAAGATCGTTGTAACGGTAAAATAGAGGTTTACAATCCATACAAATTAGATTAATATTTATTCTGTAATTAAATAGAACGTGAATTGGACCCCACTTTTATTGTTTTCTGGATTCTAAAACAATAGGAGCGGGGTCTTTTTATGGAGGTTAACAGCTTTGTTACAACTTATGAAGAACTCGTTTTATGTGTTTTTGGCAGCTTGCTCGTTTGGGATTTTGTCGAGCATCGTTAAGCTTGCCTACCAGCAGGGGTTTACATTCCAGGAGGTGACCCTTGGGCAGTTTGGATCAGGCTGGCTGATCATGCTGATTCTCATGCTTATTTTCTCCAGGAAAAAGGTGAAGCTGGGACAATTTATTCGTCTTGCCGGTGTGGGGGCATGCACTTGTTTGACAGGAGTGTTTTACTATTTGTCACTGCAGAGTATTCCTGCGTCGATCGCCGTGGTGCTGCTGTTTCAATTTACTTGGATAGGGGTCGTCATAGAAGTCATCACAACACGGCAAAGACCTTCCAAAGCAACGGTCATATCCATTCTGTTATTGCTCTTGGGCACCGTACTGGCTGGAGGTGTTATTGGGGCGAATCCAATGGAATTGAGTGTGCAGGGGGTATTTCTTGGGCTCATGGCTGCGGTTATGATGGCGCTGTTCATATTTTTCAGTGGCCGGGTCGAGACAGCAATGCCTACGATTTCAAGAAGCTTCTTCACCTCAACAGGGAGTTTGCTGCTCCTGCTGCTGCTTCATGTCACGATGTATGGCCCATCAGCTGTATTGCAGGTTTCTTTAGAGAATGGATTATGGATATACGGACTGATCCTTGGTATTTTCGGTGTTGTCATACCGGTGCTTCTGCTAGCTCTTGGTGCACCAAAGATTAGTATTGGACTGGCTTCTATTCTAAGCGCTGGAGAACTTCCTGTTGCCATACTTGCTTCTATATTCGTGCTTAATGAGAGGGTATCCGCCCTGCAATGGATCGGTATTACCGTCATTCTGATCGGAATCGCCTATCCTCAGGTCGCAGGCCGGAAGCGGCAGGAAGAGAGCGGAGCAAATCCAATTGAAAGCTACTCCTCATAAGGGGATTATATAATAAATGTAAAAAACCTTTGAGCGGTGTGATAGGTTCACACTGATCTCAAAGGTTTTTTTATGATCCGAATTTTACTTTGTAATGCTCTCTACAATGCTATCAACGATTTGGGTATTGGCCACCGTACCGGTGTAGAGCCAGCTTGTGTCAGCACTGAATTCGTACACATTGCCATTCTTCACAGCCGGAATGTTCTTCCACAACGGATCGTTTAATGCTTCTCCGCCTGCCCCTTTATCACTGTTGATCAGGAAGAGGTGGTCTGCGTCAAGCTCGGCCAGCTTCTCAAGCGAAATTGGAAGCCAGTTGCCAGTACCCGTTGTCGAAATTTCCTTCACAACCTCAGGAACAGCAAGTCCAAGATCATCGTACATTACTGTACCGCTGGATAAATCTTCGCTTACCATATAGAACTGATCGGATACGAGCCAAATGGCAGCAGCGGATTCACCGCCTGCAGCTTCATTAAGCGCAGCTTTGGCTTCAGCGGCCTTGGCGTCATAATCATCAAGCGCTTTCTGTGCATCTTCTTCCTTACCAAGCACTTCCCCGATCTTGAGGAGCTCATCTCTCCAGTCATTGTTCTGTTCTGAACCAATAACATACGTAGGAGCGATCTTGGAATATTGCTCATATTTATCTCCGCTCGCCATATCTGCCGAATCGAGGATAATCAGATCAGGTTCAAAGCTCGCTACTTGTTCAAATGGAAGATCGTGTGGAATGGTTGGAACATCCTTTAGCGAGCCTTGCAGGTAATCCTGAATACCGTTAGCTACAGACCACTGTGCTACTGGAGTTACACCGAGAGCAACCAGGTTGTCTTCCAGATAAGTCGCGAGTACGCGCTCTGGATTTGCTGGAATGGTAACCTCATGACCCATAGCGTCAGTTACAGTTCTCTCTGTCGGTTCTTCAACCTCGCTCACAGGTGCTTCCGTCTCAGCTTGTGAAGCATTGTTTGGAGATGTGTTACTATCTGTACCCGATTCACTGCTGCCGCAGGCGGCAAGAAATGTGGACACGAGCAGCAAGCTCGCCAGAAGCGAGACGATTTTCTTTTTGGAATTCGACATGTTGGTTCCCCCTAATTTGTATGTAAATCACTTAAAGAATGATAACAATTCTCATTATCATTTGCAATCTATTTTTTTGATACAGAAAAAGGTAGCTATTTATATAGTAGAAACTACACAAGAGTGAAACAAAAATTTCAGTTTTTTCATCCAATTTCCGACCGATGTCCATGCGCTCAAGCTTGTGTCAGAAGTAGGCCAAGGGTCGCAGTATGTGAAGGCAGACTTTTGTATTTAAGGAGCCGCTTCAAACCAGATTTTGGGATGTCCGATATTGACGCTTGCTGGAATGCGAGGTTATTCCGATGAAAAGCAAATACCATTACATACCATTTTTGATGTGGACAAGTGTAGAGGCAGGACCGTATTTTCAGACATAAAAATAGTACTAATGACAGGCATGCGATGTCGAATACGACAATAAACGCGTGGTTTTTCGATGGAAAATACCGGATAAAATCCATGGTGAGCTGCATAAGGCAACATTATAATGAGAACCGTTATCAACAAAATGATAATCATTCTCAACAAAAACAGAGGTGTTGTCGAAATGGCTTCTGCAAGCCTGACAGGAAAAGTCGCTGTCGTGACAGGAGCAGCCCAAGGAATTGGAAAAGCGGTAGCCAAGGTGCTTGCTGCAGACGGAATTCAGGTTGCTCTTATTGATTATAATGCATCACAGCTTCACGATACCGTAAAGGAATTACAAAAGGAGGGCTATGCTGCAGCTGCATTTCCTGCGGATGTGCGGGAGAGCAGCTCTGTCGATCATGCGATGCAGCAAATTATCCGGGAAATGGACCATATCGATATAGCCGTCAATGTAGCCGGTGTCCTCGATACAGGACCGGTTGCTTTTATGGATGACGAGGATTGGCATCAGACATTTGCTGTTAACACACACGGCGTTTTCTATGTGAGCAGAGCAGCAGCGCGTCATATGATTCCTCGCAAAACGGGTGTAATCATTACCGTCGGCTCTAACGCATATGCCATGCCTCGTGTAAACATGTCAGCCTATGCTGCTTCCAAAGCAGCTGCTGCCCACTTTACGAAATGTCTCGGACTTGAGCTTGCTCAGCATGGAATCCGGTGCAACATTGTATCGCCAGGTTCAACGGATACAGACATGCAGCGCGGCATGTGGACTGATGAATTAGGTGCTGAAGCGGTTATTGGCGGTTCTCTGGAAAACTACCGGGTCGGCATCCCGCTTGGCAGAATTGCCGAAGCAGAGGATATAGCAGATACGGTTGCTTTTCTAATCTCAGATAAGGCGAAGCATATCACGATGTGTGAGCTCAGAGTAGATGGCGGCGCTACACTTGGTGTGTAGTGTGAATATATGAACGACTTAGGAGGCGGGTTTTATGAAAACAGGGGTTAAAGAAGTCAGCCCTTCACAGCAGCTGCTTGAACAATACACTCCGGGAGAGAACTTCTTCTTTGCAACACATAACCACACTTTGTTGACAGAAGGCTGTGCTCTCCGGGTTCTGACCAATGGTGAAGTGAGGGACTGGAAGGAACTGGCCGAACAAGCGACGGAAATATTGCGTATTCAAGAGCAATCAACCGGGAAGCCCTGCATTCTTGTCGGAGCAGTGCCATTTGATTGTAATGATCCTGTCCAGCTCTATATACCGAGTTCATTCAGGCAGGCAGAAGGACTAACGTTTACGAATGAAACACCGCAGCATGAACTGAATTTATCAGACTATACAGCAACACCGGTTCCAGAACCTGAGGTGTATCAGGAAGGAGTTACCCGGCTGCTTGAACATATTCGTCAAGGTCGTGTGAACAAAGCTGTACTTGCACGTTCTCTTCAACTGGTCTCTGATCGGCCAGTAGATGCTCGTGCTTTGCTTCACCAGCTGGCTGCTCAGAATACAAGCGGGTATACGTTTGCTGTACCCCTTGAGACTAAGCGGATTTCTCCGCCTCACGACGAGCATGAAGCATTGCACCAAGAATCAGGTACGACGCTGCTAGGTGCCAGCCCTGAGCTCCTGGTCTCGAAGAAGGGACTTGAAGTGATATCCAGTCCACTTGCAGGCTCCATACCACGCAGTGATGATCCGGAAGAGGATCGGAAGCGGGCTGCCGGATTAATGGAGTCGGTCAAGGATCTACATGAGCATGCGTTTGTAACAAGAGCTGTTGCAGAAGCACTTAGACCCTACTGTAAACAGCTTGAAGTTCCGGACAGACCATCACTCGTTGCAACGGAAACCATGTGGCATTTGGCTACAACGATTCGGGGAGAGCTTCTTAGCTCAGATACCTCCTCCTTGGAGCTGGCTTATGCTCTTCATCCGACTCCTGCCATTTGCGGGACACCGACAGATGAAGCAAGAGAGCTCATTAAGGAGCTTGAAGGATTTGATCGGGGTTATTATTCCGGAACGGTGGGCTGGTGTAATGCAGCTGGAGACGGAGAATGGGCGGTCACGATCCGCTGTGCTGAGGTTGGAAAAAGGTATATCCGATTGTATGCCGGTGCTGGAATTGTAGAGGGCTCGAGGCCTGAGGATGAGCTGCGAGAGACTTCAGCCAAGATGGGAACATTTCTTAAGGCGATCGGATTTAAGAACGAAACGGAGACGATGGTGAACAAGGAGGGAGTATAATGCTGGATGGCTTCACAGCCTGGCCGCAGGAGGCAGCGGATAAATACCGTGAAGCGGGTTATTGGCAAGGAATTACGTTTGGAGAGATGCTGAAACAGAGGGCTGAGGTTTACGGTGATCATCTTGCTGTTGTCAGCGGTTCAAAAAGATGGAGCTATCGCGAGCTGGATCAGAAGGCTGATCGACTGGCTGCGGGGCTCTTGAAGCTGGGGATCAAGAAGGAAGACCGGGTTGTCCTCCAGCTGCCTAATATCGCTGAATTTACTCTGGTGATTTTTGCGCTTTTTCGGATAGGTGCACTGCCTGTATTTGCTCTCCCATCTCATCGAAAGAGTGAGATCAAATATTTGGGCGAGTATTCTGAGGCTGTTGCTTACATTATCGCTGATCAATACAGCGGATTTAATTACTGCAGCCTGGCAGAGGAGGTTGTTACCGAATTGCCTTCATTGCAGCATGTCATTGTGGTAGGAGAAGCAGGCTCATTTTTAAACATTGAAGAGCTTGATCAGGAACCGCTGCCGCTGCCTGAAGTTCGTTCTGGAGATGTGGCCTTTCTGCAGCTGAGCGGAGGAAGTACAGGGCTGCCGAAGCTGATTCCACGGACGCATGATGAATATATTTACAGCCTGCACGGAAGCGCAGAAATATGCGGATTGAGTGAATCCAGTGTATATATGGCTACACTTCCAGCTGCGCATAACTTTCCACTGAGCTCCCCAGGGGTGCTGGGTACTTTGTATGCGGGAGGACGAGTGGTGATGTCGCCGGGACCGAGTCCGGATGAGGCATTTCGGTTAATCGAGCGGGAAAAGGTAACCATTACGGCACTCGTTCCACCGCTTGCACTCGTATGGCTCGAGGCAGCGAAGACACGTAAGGAGGATCTCAGCTCCCTTGAGGTGTTGCAGGTAGGGGGGGCGAATTTTACGACAGAAGCTGCCATCAAGGTGAATGCGGCATTTGACTGTACGCTGCAGCAGGTATTTGGGATGGCGGAAGGCCTCGTCAATTACACGAGACTTGATGATCCGGATGAGCTTATTTTATATACCCAAGGCAGCCCGATCTCCCCTGATGACGAGATTCGGATTGTAGATGAAGATGATGTACCGGTCGCTCCTGGAGAAATCGGACATTTGCTGACCCGGGGACCTTATACGATACAGGGTTACTACAAGGCAGATGAGCATAACAAGAAAGCCTTCACGAAGGATGGGTTCTACCGGACAGGCGATTTGGTTCGTCTGACGAAGGAAGGCTATCTCGTTGTTGAAGGCAGGGCCAAGGATCAGATCAATCGAGGCGGCGAAAAAGTAGCGGCAGAAGAGCTGGAGAATCACCTGCTGGCCCATGAAGGGGTGTATGATGCTGCTGTTGTTTCCATGCCGGATGCTTTCTTGGGAGAACGCACCTGTGCCTACATTATTCCGAAGGATACCAAGCTGACCTTGCAGGAGATACGCAGATTTTTGCGTGATCGTGGAGTCGCAGATTACAAAATACCAGACCGTGTGGAGTGTGTCGAGTCATTCCCGATGACTGCCGTCGGCAAAGTCAGTAAGAAAGCATTAAGAGAAAAAATTGCAGCAGAGCTGAATCCATTGCAGGAATCATTAAAAAGATGAACTCGAAGATACACTTAGAAAGGATGAATCATTATGGCAATTCCAAAAATTAAAAGCTATTCTATGCCGGTCAATGCAGACCTGCCTGAAAATAAGGTGGAATGGCAGATCGATCCAAATAAGGCTGTGCTCTTAATTCATGATATGCAGCAATATTTTGTAGACGCATTTACTAAAGAGGAGTCTCCTGTTACGGAGCTTGTCGCAAATATTACGAGACTCAGAGAAGCAGCTCATCAGCTCGGAATCCCCGTTATTTATTCGGCACAGCCGGGTGGACAGACATTGGAACAGCGTGGACTGCTTCAGGATTTCTGGGGTTCGGGCATTGACGGCGGTTCAGAGCAGAAGCGGATTATTGCAGAACTCGAGCCGGCAGATCAGGATACCGTGCTTACCAAATGGCGCTATAGTGCGTTTCAGAAAACAAATCTGCTGGAGCAGTTTAGACAAATGGGCAGGGATCAAATGATGATTACCGGTATTTACGCTCATATCGGCTGTCTCTTGACTGCTGCGGAAGCCTATATGCAGGAGATCAAGCCATTCTATGTCGCAGACGCAGTGGCAGATTTCTCAGAGGATTATCACAAGCTGGCTCTCAAGTATGCTTCCGAGCGTTGTGCAATGGTGGTGTCAACCGAGCAGCTAGTGGATGAATTGCAGGGGATACAAGCTCAGAAGAGCACGGTATCGGATAATCAATGGTCAAAGGAACAACTGCGTAACCAAATTGCGAATCTCATGGGAATCGACAAGTCTGAACTGAATGATCATGAAGATCTGACCCTGCTTGGGCTGGATTCCATCCGAATCATGACACTGGTTGAGGAATGGAGATCCTCTGGAATAGAGATAACCTTTGTTGATCTATTGGACAAGCCAACGATTGCAGAATGGTCGGACATGCTGACTGAGCTGGCAGGGGCAGGCAAGCCTGAAGAAGTTAACAAATCACTTCCCAATCTGGACTATATGC
Organism: Paenibacillus sp. TCA20; assembly: GCF_000732325.1. GTDB lineage: Bacteria > Bacillota > Bacilli > Paenibacillales > Paenibacillaceae > Paenibacillus > Paenibacillus urinalis. Next base: position 65,188 of record NZ_BBIW01000017.1, on the reverse strand, counting down.
TGAAATAGGAGGGGATGGAGTTGACGGTTGAAACGAATTCAAATAACAGGATTCCGATGACGGAAGCGCAAGCGGGGATATGGTATGCTCAGCAGCTTGATCCAGATAACCCCATTTATAATACAGCGGAATGCATTGAGATTCAGGGACCTCTCGATCAGGATAAATTTGAGATGGCAGTTCGGCAGATGGTAGAGGAATCAGGTACGTTAACCGTGACCTTTGAAGAAGGAGAAGAAGGACCTTATCAGTTAATCCGTACGGATATGAAATGGGATCTAGAGATCATTGATGTCAGTGATCTTTCCAATCCTGAGCAGACAGCACTGAATTGGATGCAGATGGACCTGAGGACGCCTGTAGACCTGAGAAGTGATCTTATCTTTGCCGAGGCTCTATTTAGGCTGGGTAATGACCGCTATTATTGGTATCAGCGTGTGCATCACATCGCGATCGATGGATTTGGCGTAACACTGCTTCTAAGAAGAGCAGCCCAAATCTACACTGCACTAGTTCAGAACGAGCAGCCGGTACCAAGCAAATTCGGCTCTATATCTTCCATACTTCAAATGGAGAATGCCTACAGAACTTCTGAGCAAAGAGCCGCGGCCCGCGATTTCTGGCTGGAGAAGTACAAGGATGGGATCGAAATCGCTAGTCTTGCTCAGGAAGCAGCGGCAACGGGTCAAGCGAATTCCTTTTTTCGTGAAAGCTTGTATCTGACAGAATCCTGCTGCCAGAGTCTTCAGCGAGCCTCCAAAAATACAGGATCGGTATGGAGTGAAGTTATCGTTGCTGCCATCGCCGCCTATATGCACCGTCTGACGGGGTCAAAGGAGATTGTATTTGGACTGCCCATGATGAACCGAACGGGTTCTGGAGCTCTGTCTGTTCCCACTACAGTAATGAATGTGATTCCGCTTCACTTGCAATTGCAGGAAGGGCATTCTTTCACAGCATTGATTCAGCAGACAGCTTCTCGTATGAGGGAAGTACGACAGCACCAAAGCTATCGGCATGAGGAGTTAAGGCGAGACTTGAAGCTTAATTTAAAGGCCCAGAACTTATATGGACCAATCATTAATATTATGCCTTTTGAGTCGACTTTGAAATGGGGCGGGCACACGACAGGCCTTGTTCATAATCTGGCTGCTGGACCTGTGGAGAATTTGACATTTAACCTATACGGATCTGCGGATGGGAAAAAGCTGAGATTGGATATCGACGCTAATCCTCAGCTCTATAGTAAGGAAGAAATACATCAGCATCTGCTCAGGCTTAGTGCTTATATTGAAAATCTGGCGAGTCATCGTACGGATGACTATTTCCGGCATACTGAGGTTCTCCTTCCTGAGGAGAAAGAACTCGTATTGTATGAATGGAACAGAACAAAGGATTCTGTGAATGATGCGAAGCACGTCATCGCGTGGTTTGAAGAACAGGCAGATAAAACTCCTGATCATACAGCAATTACCTATAACAACGAATCAGTAACCTATCATGAGTTAAGTGTTCGAGTGAATCGGCTCGCAAGGCTGCTGATCAAGAAGGGAGCAGGGCCAGAAGAATTAGTAGCCATTCTGTTGAACAGATCCGTGGATATGGTCGTATCCATGCTGGCGGTTCTGAAGTCCGGCGCTGCATATTTGCCCTTAGACCCTGAATTTCCAGATGATCGGCTGGAGTACATGCTTCACGACTCTAAACCACTCTTGTTGATTACTGAGCATGAAATGAAAGAAAGAACCTTTGTACCGGATCAGCTCTCCTTGCTTGTGGCGGATGATCCCCTGCTTGCTGCAGAGCTGTCTGCTTCTGCAGGGCATCCATTCACAGCGCATGAGAAGGTAGGAGCTAGGTCCGTATCCCCCGAGCATCCGGCTTATGTCATCTATACTTCCGGTTCAACGGGCAAGCCAAAGGGAGTCGTTGTCACTCGAGGCGGAGTCAGTAATTTCCTTCTAGCCATGCAGAATTTGCTTCAGGTGAACTCCTCGGATCGACTGCTTGCGGTAACAACGGTATCGTTTGACATTGCGGTATTGGAGCTGTTTCTTCCACTTCTGCATGGGGCAGAAGTGATAATCGCACCCAAAAGAACAGTCCAGGACCCTGAAGCGTTCTCAAGACTCGCTTCTGTATCCGGTATGACAATGATGCAAGCGACACCGACATTATGGCAGTCTCTGGTGTTAAGCTGCCCCGATCAGATTACAGGTATCAAGGTTCTGGTAGGAGGCGAAGCCTTGACAAAAGAGCTCTTCGAGCGTTTCACAGAGCTCAATTGCGAAGTCGTGAACCTATACGGACCGACAGAGACGACCATCTGGTCCTCAGCAGCGCTGCTTCATGAGCGGAAGGGTCAGACACCTGTCATAGGCAGTCCAATCAGAAATACACAAATGTATATTCTTGACTCGAGACTTGAGCCCGTTCCGCCAGGAATTGCCGGTGATCTGTACATTGCAGGCGATGGTCTAGCTAGAGGTTATCTGAATCGCACGGGACTCACTGCCGAACGATTTATCGCGAATCCATACGGCGAACCCGGATCAAGAATGTATCACACGGGAGATCTCGCCAGGTGGCAGACAGATGGAACAATTGCATATATCGGCCGAAGTGATCATCAGCTCAAAATCAGAGGCTATCGCATAGAGCTTGGAGAAATCGAATCCGTACTGATGAGTCACAACGCTGTACTCAAATCTGCTGTCGTTGCGAGAAGTGATGCCTCCGGTGAGCAGCGTCTGGTGGCATATGTTGTAGCTGATGAAGGCCAACAGCTGAATTCCAGTGATCTTCGTGCTTATGCAAGCGTACAGCTGCCTGAATATATGGTGCCATCCGCTGTCGTCTTCATGGAGGAGCTTCCGTTAACTCCTAATGCAAAGCTGGATCGCAAAGCACTGCCTGCGCCTGATTTTACTGCTGAATCCGGTTCGAGACTTCCACGGACACCGCAGGAGGATCTGCTGGCTGAACTCTTTGCAGAAATATTGAAGCTTCCGAGAGTGGGGATTGATGACAGCTTCTTCGATCTTGGCGGTCATTCCCTTCTTGCAGGACGTCTTCTGCTTCGAATTCGGGATGTATTTGACAAGGATATTTCCATTGTACATCTGTTTGAGGCACCGACAGTAGCCAAGCTCGCGAAAAAGCTGATGACAGCTGATAGATCGCGTCCGTCTATTCAGCTTACGGAGCGGCCTCAGGTAATCCCGCTGTCATTTGCTCAGAAACGCATCTGGTTTCAGCATTTGCTGGAAGGTCCAACGCCAACCTATAACATTCCCGTAGTGATCGAAATGACCGGCGAGCTGGATATAGCAACACTGGAGCAGGCATTTTACGATGTGACGAATCGGCATGAAGCGCTTCATACTCTATATCCTGAACATCAGGGAAGCGCCAGACAGCACGTTTTACCTGAGGGAGAGAGGGCACCACGATTTACGATCAGCCAGATTGATGAGATGGAGCTGTGCACGAGCATCGATGAAGCGATCAAGTATTCTTTTCAGATTGAGACAGAGGTGCCGGTACGAGCTGACTTGTTCGTGCTGAACTCTAATCAATATGTGCTCGTCCTGCTCCTGCATCATATTGCATGTGATGGCTCGTCACTAAACCCCTTATTAAACGATCTGTCTGAGGCGTATCAATCAAGAACGACGGGTCAAGCACCTCCGTTTGCTCCGCTGCCGCTTCAATATGCGGATTATGCCGTATGGCAGGAAGAGTGGTTTAACGGGCGCAAGCAGGAAGAGGGCAATCCGCTGACAGAGCAGCTTAAGTATTGGAAAGAACAGCTTGCAGATCTGCCAGAGGAGCTGGAGCTGATTCGCAATCGTCCACGGGTATCCGATCACGGCAATGCAGCAGGAATTGTGACGCTTGAGGTAGGAGCCGAGCTTCATGATCAGCTCTCTAAGCTAGCGAAGGATACGAAGAGCAGCCTGTTCATGGTGCTTCAATCCGGACTCGCGGCTCTGCTTACCCGTCTCGGTGCAGGCACTGATATTCCGATAGGAAGTCCGATCGCCGGTCGTAACGATGATCAGCTGACGAATATGATCGGCATGTTCATTAACAATCTGGTGCTTCGTTCGGATACTTCGGGGAGTCCGTCATTCAGAGAGCTCGTGGACAGAGTGCGCAGATCTGATCTGATGGCCTTCGAGAATCAGGATATCCCATTTGAACAGCTGGTTGAACACTTAAATCCGAGCCGGGTAAGCGGAAGACATCCGCTGTTCCAATTGATGTTTGCTTTTCAGAATACACCGGATCCAATCCTTGACATTCCAAATCTTAGCACCAAGGTGGAGATTATGAATACGGGATCAGCCAAGTTTGATCTCACGCTGGAGCTTCGTGAACATCGAACTAACGAAGGTGCTCCAAACGGAATTCATGGCTGGTTTGAATATAATAAAGCCTTGTACGACGAGGAAACAGTAGAATGCTTGGCAGGCTGGTATATCAAACTGCTTGAATCTGCCGCTGCAGATCCGGATATGCCAATCGAGCGATTGTCCATGCTGGCTGTGTCTGAAAGACAGTTTATGCTTGAGCTGGGTACCCCAGCTGCTCCTGAGATTCCGGGTATGAGCATTAAGGAATGGTTTGAGCAGCAGGCGGCAAGATCAGGCAATAATACAGCGATTACTTATGAAGGACAAAGTCTCACTTATGAAGAGCTGAACGCACAGGCGAATCAGCTGGCTCATTTGCTCATACATCAGGGTGTCGGACCCGAGAAGATTGTAGCCCTTGCTCTTCCTAGATCCTTGTCCATGATCATTGGAATACTGGCGGTCATTAAATCCGGAGGCGCTTATCTGCCTCTAGATCCTGAATACCCTCAGGACAGGTTGGCTTATATGATCGAAGATGCTGCACCAGTAAGCATCATCACTCATTCAGATGTGATGTCTCATATTCCTGGCATGGATGGGATTCCACAGATTGTTATGGACGATGAATCCGTAATGGATTTGCTGGATACGTTGTCCATCCATAATCCTGGAGAGGAAGATATGCCAGTTCCGCTGAGACCAGCGAATACCGCTTATATTATTTATACATCAGGGTCTACAGGCAAACCGAAGGGAGTCATGATTCCTCATCAAAATGTCGTGCGTTTATTCAAAGCGACAGATGAATCATATTTCTTCAATGAAAGTGATGTATGGACATTGTTCCATTCCTATGCGTTTGATTTCTCCGTGTGGGAAATCTGGGGGGCTTTGCTGTACGGTGGGCGGCTAGTCATTGTTCCTCATTCGGTAACGAGAACCCCTGCTGAATTCCATCAGCTGCTGATCGATGAACAGGTGACGGTGCTTAACCAGACCCCTTCTGCATTTTACTCCTTGATGCAGGCGGATCAGGAGCAAGTTGTAATCGCTGCAGATCTGAATTTACGTTATGTGATCTTTGGTGGAGAAGCACTAGAGCTGGGTCGCCTCAAATCATGGTATAGCCGGCACCCCGAACAATCTCCACTGCTGGTGAATATGTATGGCATTACCGAAACGACCGTACATGTGACATTTAATCCTCTAAGTCAGGAAGCAGCCGAGGCGAGAGCAGAGAGCAGCTTAATCGGTGAACCGATATCCGACCTGAAGCTGTACGTGCTTGATGATTATCTCCAGCCTGTTCCTTGGGGAATTACGGGGGAAATGTATGTAGCAGGAGCCGGCCTTGCCAGAGGGTATTTGGGAAGACCGAGCTTAACAGCGGAACGATTCATCGCTGATCCTTACGGTAAGCCCGGAGAAGTTATGTACCGGACCGGAGACCTTGCTCGCTGGACTATGGATGGGAATCTCGATTACATTGGTCGTGCCGACCATCAGGTGAAGATTCGCGGTTTCCGAATTGAGCTTGGTGAGATCGAAACCGTTATTGCTGAGCATTCTTCTGCGCTGCAGACCGCTGTTGTGGTCCGAGAGGATCAAATCGGAGACAAGCGCCTGGTTGCCTATATCGTAGCTAGAAGTGAAGAGATGCCGGATACGATAGAGCTGAAACGTTCGCTTGGAGCTGCATTACCGGAATATATGATTCCAAGCGCATTTGTCGTCCTGGACCGGCTGCCGCTTACGGCAAATGGCAAGCTCGACAAAAAAGCACTGCCTGCACCGGATTACGGGCAGCTGGTGAGCTCCCGCGGTCCAAGGAATCCTCAGGAAGAACTGCTTTGTGAGCTGTTTGCAGAGGTGCTAGGCTTATCCAGGGTAGGCATAGATGATGGCTTCTTCGATCTCGGAGGACATTCCCTCCTTGCAGTTAAGCTGATGAGTCGAATTCATGATGCACTTGGCATTCAGCTTGGAATCGGCAATCTGTTCGAGGCACCGACGGTAGCGAAGCTGAGCGACAGACTGGAAGCGGGAGATTCTCTAAGTGCACTTCATGTCCTGCTGCCACTCAGAAAGAGCGGTGGGGAGTCTGCTCTGTTCTGTGTTCACCCTGCCGGTGGACTCAGCTGGTGTTACGCAGGACTCATGAAGACACTTCCTTCCAGTGTGCCAATCTACGGATTACAGGCAAGAGGAATTGGGAAGAAGGAGCTGCTGCCTGGATCCATTGAGGAGATGGCAGCAGATTATATCGAGCATATCCGCCAGGTACAGCCAAGTGGTCCATATCGTCTGCTCGGCTGGTCACTCGGAGGAAATGTGGCTCATGCCATTGCAGTCCAGTTACAAGCGCAGGGTGAAGAGGTAGACATACTGATTATGCTGGATGCGTATCCTGGTCACTTCTTGCCGCTCGGTACAGGTCCAAGCGAGGAAGAAGCCTTAACAGCACTGCTCGCTTTGGGAGGGTATGACCCAGATGATCTGGAAGATCAATCGTTATCTCTGGAGCTGGCGTTTAACATTCTCCAAAAGGATGGAAGCGCACTTGCCAGTCTATCGGAGGAGACGCTGCTCAACCTGAAAGATACGTATGTCAATTCTGTGCGTATACTCGGATCCTACGTTCCTGGCCGTTACAATGGGGAGCTCCTGTTCTTCAAATCAACCATCATCCCAGATTGGTTCGATCCGATTGCTCCTGAGACCTGGGAGCCTTATATCGGCGGAGCAATGGAACAATACGATCTAAATTGCAGACATAAGGACATGTGCCAGGCGGGACCACTCGAAGAAATCGGACGAATTATCGCAGAGCGTTTAGCGAACAGGAATAGAGTATATGTCTAACTAGGAGGGAAGAAGCATGGCAAATCCTTTTGATAATGAAAATAGCAGCTTCGTTGTGCTGATCAACGATGAGGAGCAGTATTCTATGTGGCCGGAAATGATCGATGTGCCACCAGGCTGGACGATCGTGTACGGTACAGATAATAAGCTGGCATGCCAGAATTATATCGAAGTGAACTGGACAGATATGCGTCCCAAGAGCCTGCGATAAACGGAGCTAAAAGTGTGAGATAGTAGAAAGAGAAGAAAGATAATAGATAGAAGCTGAGTGGAGAGACCAATCAGAAAGAGAACACGAAAGACACAGTGATAGAACTTAATGACAAAACAAGGCTTCCGCGTAATACAAGATATAAACCATCTTAAATGATAAGCAACATCGAAAAAGCAGCAGGGCTTTATGATGAACAATCATAGGCTCTGCTGCTTCTTTGTCACTCATATAAGACATGAATATCAATATCCTGATTGTAGTTGCCAAATCCTGATCCGAACAAGCTGATTCCTCCGGGGTGCTCGGAGTTCTGCCTGCACTCGATCCGAAGACGGATCTCGTCTCCTTTTTTAATATTTAGCTGCTTCGCAGTTATATCCGACAGCCGAATCCCATCCAGGAAGGTTCCTTCTGCTCGGAGCATCACTGTTTTTAATAAGCCGTGTTGTGTTCCGAGTGTCCACCATCCAGGGGTGAATACACCAGGCGCATGACCGTAGTCTCCAGGACACGTCCAGGTGCCCAGCTCGGTATCGTTAATATAAAATGTAATATCCGAGGGCCAATCTTCACTATACCCAGGGGCTTCCGAACAAATCTCAAGAGTCATACTAAGGCTCTTGATCGCTTGATCGCCTACCAAATAGTTGGGGATGGAATATTCAACATAACCGGTGCCAAACCATAGATGCTTGGCCATTACATGGTCAGGATCGGCGAAATAACGCGGATCGTCCATCATGCCGATGAGGCCGCTCTCGGAAGCCAGTCCGCAGGTCGGGTTGACTTGATAGCGAGTATATTGACCTACAGGAATACTGACCGAGTAACCGCTGCGATCTGTGCTTACCGGTGAGGTGAATTGCAGGGTGACTGAGTCCTGGATAAGCCGGCATATCTTCTGCCTTCCACGTGCTCCGGACAAGCTTTCGGTACCCACAATTCCGGCCTCTTCCAGCTTCTGAATATGCTTGGTGATCATGGCTGACGATAGCGACAGCTCAGCGGCCATATCTTTAATGTTTCGAGGCTTTTCATTCAGCATCTCGATAATTTTAACTCGCGTTTCCGAAGCAAAAGCTTCAAGAAAGGGGAAATGCTCAGAACTTACACGAATATTCATAGGTCGTTTATCCTCTGCATCAGTATCATTTTGATCAAATTATATAACTTTGAAGTTAATCAATCAACTTATTGTTGACGTTTTCATACATAGGGTGCATAATTTTGATTGTGTAAAGTTTCGTTTAGGATATTTTAATTAACTTATTAATTAACTAATGGAGGCAGAGACCATGTCAGAATGTTATAGAAATGATTATCCAAGACCTCAGTTCATACGTAAGGAATGGCTTAATCTTAATGGAGAGTGGGAGTTTGAATTTGATGATCAGGCGCAGGGTGACGAGGAGAAGTGGTGGGAGAGACAAGAGAAGTACTCCAAGCGGATTCAAGTACCATTTGCTTATCAGAGTAAGCTGAGCGGGATAGCCGAATCTGATTTTCATGATCTAGTATGGTATCGCAGGTCATTTCAGCTGCCTGACCATTATAAAGGGAAGCACATCATAATGCATTTCGGTGCCGTGGATTACGAGGCCTCTGTTTGGATTAACGGAAGTTTGGCGATGACACACTCCGGAGGACATACACCGTTTAGCGCAGATATTACACCTTTTATCCAAGATGGGAAGAATGAAGTGGTCGTTCGAGCACAGGATTACAGTACAGATGTGACGCTTCCGCGTGGGAAACAGTATTGGCTGCAGGATTCAGCGAGCATTTTTTACACACGTACCACCGGCATTTGGCAGACGGTTTGGCTGGAGCCGGTAGCTCCTTCTTACATTGCCAAAGTGCGTATGACCCCGGATATTGATCGGAAACAGATTGAGATCAAAGCGTTTATTGAGCGTTCTGAATTGAAGACACGGCAATACCTCAAGACTCGTATCGAATTCAAAGGCAAGCTGATTGCAGAGGATCAGTGCCTTGTCACTGCAGCCAGTGAAACCAGATCCATACAGCTTCATGACTTTAACGATCACGGACTTGGCGGATGGTGGACACCGGAGAACCCGAACTTGTACGACGTGACCTTCGAGCTGCTTCAGGATGGAAGCGTAGTAGATCAAGTGGAGAGCTACTTCGGTATGAGGAAGATCTCGATTGAGAACGGACAGCTGTGTCTGAACAACAGGCCGTATTTTCAAAGACTGGTTCTGGACCAAGGTTATTTTCCGGATGGAAATCTTACACCTCCTAGCGATGCAGCGATTAAACAGGATGTAGAGTTAACGAAAGCTATGGGCTTCAATGGCGCACGGAAGCATCAGAAGCTGGAAGATCCCAGATACTTATACTGGTGCGACAAGCTTGGACTTCTCGTGTATAGTGAAGCGGCGAATGCTTATGAATTCTCTGAGCAATATGTGGAGCGGTTTACGAAGGAGTGGCAGGAATCGATTGAACGAGATTATAATCACCCTTCAATCATCGGCTGGGTTCCTTTGAACGAGAGCTGGGGGGTCCCGAATATATGGGCCAATAAACAGCAGCAATATCATGCGCTGGCGATGTACTATTTGACGAAATCGCTGGATCCGACGAGATTGGTCGTCTCGAATGACGGCTGGGAAATGACGAAGACCGATCTGTTTAACATTCATGATTATGAATGGCGTAAAGAAGTATTAGAGGAGCGTTACCGGACAATCGATCGTGTGCTGGCTTCAAGACCTTCTAATAGGGAACTGGCAGTTACGGGATTTCCTTATGAAGGGCAGCCGGTTCTAGTCAGTGAATTTGGAGGCATTGCATATAAGAAGAGTGAGTGGGAGGGCTGGGGATACTCTGGTGCAGAGAATGATGAAGATTATGCGGCCCGCCTTCAGGCTGTCATTGATCCGCTGCATCGTTCAAGTGTAGTACAGGGCTTCTGTTATACACAGCTTACAGATGTGGAGCAAGAGATCAACGGACTACTCACTTATGATCGGGTGCCTAAGCTGCCGCTGGAGACGATTAAAGCAATCGTGCTGGGTAAAGCATAGTAAGTGCGACAACCGGATGATCCATCGTGATCATCCGGTTTATTGTACAATGCCATCAATATTCATTGACAAGTTTCCAAAGTGTCTCTATATTGGTTTAGTACAGTTTAGTTAACTGAACTAAACTGTACTTGTGATGTCAATTTTTAATCATAAGAGGAAGTTAGCCGAATCCTCTGCAAAGGGGCTGATATTAAATACATGAATGATTATATCCAGGTGGTTACACGGATGAATCAGGTGCTCGATGAGTTTAATGTACTGATTACTAAAGAAGTGAAGGATTTAGATGACTATAATCTGACTTCTCAGCAGGAGGTCATTCTCATCTATATATCCAAGCACGAGCGAATTACAGCGAACGAGATATCACAAGCTTTTGACATTACCAAAAGTGCTGTCAGTCAGGTCCTGACCAAGCTTGAGCAGGAAAAGATGATTCTGAAGCAGGTGAACCCGGATAACCGAAGAGAGTCCTTTATCGTGCTTGATGAGCAAGGTCAGTCGTTTATTACGAAGCTGGCACAAATTGATCAGGTGATGATTGACAAATATTATTCGAAGATCGACCTGCCTAAATTGATTCAAATGACAGAAACGATGGAAGAAATCAACAAGATTATTAAGAAGAGCAAACTAGAGATGTAATCTACACACGAATATTGACGGAGGACTTAAGACACATGTCACTGATGTTAAGAAACAGGGGAGCGATTCTCCTGTTGATGCTAAATATATTTATCGTTTTCACAGGAATAGGACTCGTTGTTCCGGTCATGCCCACCTTCATGAAGGAGCTATCCATGAGCGGAAGCATTGTAGGGCTGCTTGTCGCAGCCTTTTCAATGACTCAGTTCTTGTTCTCGCCGCTTGCAGGGAGGATGTCGGATGCACTTGGCCGTAAAAAAATTATTATCATCGGGATGGTCATTTTCGCCATATCCGAGCTTATGTTTGGAATGTCGAATACAGCCTTGCTTCTCTTCCTTGCCAGATTCCTGGGAGGTATTGGGGCTGCGCTGATTATGCCTGCTGTCATGGCCTACACGGCGGATGTTACTTCTGGTGAAGAGCGGGCCAAGGGAATGGGATATATTAATGCGGCCATAACAACCGGATTTATTATCGGTCCAGGGATTGGTGGATTTCTGGCCGAATATGGCGTCCGGGTTCCTTTTTATGCAGCAGCCGCAGCAGGTGTGGTGGCAGCGGTAATTACGCTGCTGGTTCTGCCAGAATCCAAGCGCAGCACGGAGAGCGAGGAGGAAGTGGTGAAGCTCCCGAGTCAAAGCCTGTTCACTCAACTGCGCTATTCTTATCGTGAGCCCTACTTCCTGGCACTCATTATTGTGTTCGTTGCTTCGTTTGGACTTGCCAATTATGAAACGGTATTCAGCTTGTTCGTCGATGAGAAGTTTGGATTTACGACACGGGATATTGCCATTATTATTACATTTGGCTCAATAGCTGGTGCAGTGGTGCAGGTCACGATCTTTAGCTGGATTCTAAATAAATTCGGAGAGAAGAACGTGGTAGCCGTCTGTTTGTTTGCTGCCGGACTGTTCATTATCTTGACGCTGTTCGTGCACAACTACTGGCTCATCCTCGTCGTTACTTTTATCGTATTTTTATCCATGGATATATTGAGACCGACGCTGAGTACCCAGATGTCCAAGATGGCAATGGAGCAGCAGGGCTATATTGCTGGACTTAACTCGGCATTTACGAGTATGGGTAACGTACTCGGACCAGTGATCGCCGGATTCCTATTTGATATCAATATTAACTTTCCGTATATATCAGCAAGCATTATTTTATTCCTGTGCTTTATTCTCGCACTTCGGGCAAGAACCGATGTACGAATTAGAGGCTGAGGCGAGGTTGATGGGAGTCCTGGTGTAGAACGGGTGCAGAGCTATGCAAAAAAACAGATCGTTCCGATGCATGTCGGGACGGTCTGTTTTTTGTGATATGTGATATTAGTACATCTATGCTGTATATTGAAAGAGGAAGATGACTTCTAATATATGGGAGGGATGAAATATGGACTACGATCATCTGCGCAGGCTTGCTGAGAAGTATGCTGATCCACCGACGCATTACACTTTGGTCATGGAGGATAGTATACCGAAGGAGAATGCACAGTACCGGGTATTTGTGTGGGAGAATTCTGACAATGTAGAGGAAACCATTGAGGTTGATTTGGATCTCCACAGCAAGGAACTTTTAAGACTACAAAAAGATAGACAAGCAGAACTGTCTTCGTTCAGCTCACCTTCTGATAGAAGTGTAAAGGATAGGGCGCAGGAAATGTTGGAGCAGTACTTACAAGAACCGGATCGTTATATGTTTAACGAAATAAAATATATTGAGGATAAAGTGAAGGTGGATTATAGACTGCAGATCGGAGGCCTTCCACTCCCTCATACGGGCTGCGAGTTTATTTTTACCAGAGACTTGGACTTATTCAGATTTAGATTTGAAGGTAATAAGTCTATTTCCGCAGCAATCCCTCATTGGCCCCATGAGGTGATCGAACCCGACATGATTAGAGCGAATCTGTTGAGCGCATTTGACATGGAGCTAAGAATTCAATATTTTTATTCGACGATATATGATTACCAAGGCTCAGACTCCACATTTAAGCTTGTATACACCGCAGTTCCTGAACGACAAATCATCTGTGCAGTTACGGGTGAGGATCTATTCGATAAAGATCATTATAGATTGCCTAGAAGTGAGCCTATGGTACAAGCAGGTGATGAATCCTTCACTGAACTGAAACTTCAATGCGAGACTGTGTCTGATTCTATAGATTCCGCGCTTAAGAAGTGGGAGGAACGTTTAGGGATAGATTTGTCCATTTTTGAGCGGGAAGAAATGAAGGATGAAGAAGGAGAGATCCGCTGTTTATATGCATTAAGGAACCAGAATAGAGAAATGGATCAAGACGCTGCTCAAGAACCAAACCCGCTTCAGACAGAAGCTTACTTTAAACATAGATGGGGCAAAATATTCGACCGGATGATTTATTCTTGCAAGCTCTCCATTGATAAAAACACAAGCCGCCTTCTAGCATTTCATGCATTTGAACAGGAAGGGGAAACGGAGACATTGCAGGAGGCGCTTGGCAGGTCAGCTTGCAGGGAGATCGCCGAGCTTTTTCTTGCAGATGTTTTTCCAGAGCATGGGGCTTTATTGCATAGAGAAATGGATAGCGACCTGGAGAATGAGGAGCCGAGTAAAAAGGAATTCTTCTTCTACCCTTTATTTATGTCCGGTATTCAGGTAGCTTACGAGCAAGTTATGATCGTTGTAAATACAAGAAACGGACGAATTAGCAGCTACCGGGGGATAAGTCCACATTTGATAACAGAGTTAATGTCCGTGGAGCACCAACCGAAGCTTACGACAGAGGAAGCGTATCAAAGATATAGCCAGAAGTTGGATGTACAGCTGAAATGGTTCTTACATACCGCGTCTACGGGAGAGAAGGAATATAAGCTGGTATATGAACCTGTGGTGAAGTACAAGAGCGAGGCAGAGGTCCTTCATACACGTACTGTATATATAGATGCGAACTCAGGTGAATGGATTTATAGAAAAGAATAATAAAAAGGTCCGCCAGTGCCGGAATTATGGTTCATAGGCATTGGCGGATTGACGTGTTAATATACAAGCTCAATCTCTTGATCCTGCAGAAGCTGAATCCATTCTGGGGCAGGCTCTTGGTCAGTGATGAGCATGTCAATATTTGAGAAGCTGGCTAATTGAACAAAGGCAGTCTTATCAAATTTGGTGTGATCTGCGAGCAAAATCACCTTAGCTGCCTGCTGAAGCATCGTTCGCTTAAGTTCACTTTCCGGCTCATTGGAGTCCATGATCCCTTTATTCAACGAGAGAGCTTTACAGCTCAAGATAAGCTTGTCCACGTGATATTTGCGCACGGTATCCTGTGCAACCGTGCCTGTCAAAGACAATGAGGATGCTCGCAGGGTACCCCCGGTTGATATCATCTGGTGTCCTGTGCTTGCCAGCTCATGCATGGAGACGGCGGAATTCGTTATAATTGTTAAATGGCTTCGGTGCTTAAGGAGCTTCATGAGCTCCATAGAACTGGAGCTGGGGTCCATCATTAATGTCTCGCCGTCGTGTATATAATTTAATGCCTTTCGGGCTATCGCTTGCTTGATCTCCAGATTGGCCCGCTGCCTAGTTACAAAAGGCAGGTCTTCATTCGTATGTTTGTTAATGATGGCTCCGCCATATGTACGGGTCAAAATTCCTTCCTTCTCCAGCTTCTCCAGATCACGCCGAATGGTTTCTTCTGTTACATTGAACTTCTGGCTAAGCTCCGACACCAGCACACGTTTATCATTCTGTGCAATGTCCATAATGTATTGTCGTCTTTCTGCTGCAAGCATGCGGACTCCTTTCCCCATGCTGTTATGCATGGTACCTGACTTATTACTAGAATTTATTATAAGACAATAAGCTCTTGAAAGTACATAAATGGACTCTAAATATATGTTGCAGACCTCAGCCGCATCATATATAATCAGTAACAACTTAAATTTGTCCTGTTGAAGGAGATTGAAATTCATGAAATTATCTCGCTTACAACCATATTATCATTTTAATCTGCGTTAGCACACCTGTTACGTTATTCACAGGTGGGCTAACGCATTTCGCGTTCGGCCCCCCTGCGGCATAGATGAAACGCGCAGGACCAATGGGGTCCGGCGCGTTTTTTATTTTTGCCAAATGAAGGGAGACGGTGAAACAGATGCAATCGATGAAATGGAATGAATTAACCCATCCAAGAAATGAACGACAAACGACTATAAATGAGGAAATGGAAAAATTCGGATTCAAGGAGCGCTCCTGCTCACTCACTATATCGAAACAAGCGGGATATGAAGCAGAAGCACAGCTGCTTGTCGCAGCTCTCAATTTGTTTGATCACTTAGGTATACCTGTTCAGCTGGAGTGGAATACCGAGTGGCTTCGTAGAGCTGGAATCTCTGCTGAAGAAGCTGAAATGACCTTCGAGAAAACAGGAATCGCCCATCTTCTTCTAACGGATTCAGAGATAGAGGTACAGAGCAGAGATGAAGAAATAGTAATCTACACTATCTTTAACGATCAAGGTGAGAGCTTGCTTGCCCGGTCTGTGTACGTTTCAAAAGCTTCGGATTCCGCGGTGAAATTAAATATTGACCTTCAAGCTATAGAGAAGTTGAGAGTGGAACAGGTAGTGACGAATTGTACGAAGCAGGCTGAGCTGATCTCGCTGCTTGCTGCGCCTGAGTCGAGTACTGCTGCATCCAGAGCGGCGGCTGAGCTTGAGGGGGCAGGTATTACAGTCAGAACAATATACTCGAACGAGATATTAAATGAGCTCA
This sequence comes from Paenibacillus sp. TCA20, assembly GCF_000732325.1. Classification (GTDB taxonomy): domain Bacteria; phylum Bacillota; class Bacilli; order Paenibacillales; family Paenibacillaceae; genus Paenibacillus; species Paenibacillus urinalis. The sequence goes on along the minus strand of NZ_BBIW01000017.1, from coordinate 49,293 downwards.
CACCGAGATATGCAATCCGAATCGAATCAGACCCATTAAATGAAGCTGAGACTGAGACAGGACTTATGCCAATTACGCTAATCGATCATGTACAGCGTACGGAGACCAAACTGGTGCTGGACCAGGGCATTCATGTGCTGACTCAGCTGTTGTTGTAGAGCTCGATAGGAGTACATTTGAAATCACCATCAAAAAACGTTATTCTTAATGTCAGTATTTTGCAATTCATTCCAATATTAAAAATGGGTTAAAAAGAGGAAGCTGAATATGGACATGAAGAAGGGCTTAAGTATTCATAAGCATTCACCGAATTTGGAAGAGTATAGTGATCCAATCATGTATGACATGGAAAATGACGAATTTGATGGTGATTTTGCATTGATTGAGAAATGGGCATCTTTAATGGGAGGCACTCTTATTGATCTGGCCTGTGGCACAGGACGTACGGCTATTCCTCTCGCTGATAAAGGTTATTCCGTTATTGGTGTGGATGTACACGAAGGGATGCTGGAGAGAGCGAAGCTCAAAGCAGAGGAAGAGCACACGGATATCCGGTTTGAACTGCAGAATTGTGAAGAGCTGGAACTGGATATGAAGAGCTCGATGATTTATATGGTGGGCAATGCCTTTCAGCATTTTCTGACGAACGAAGCACAGGATAAGCTGCTGCGGTCTGTAGCTGCTCATTTGAAGTCAGGCGGTGTATTCCTATTCAATACCCGGTTTCCGAGTGCGGAAGAGCTGCTGCAGCCTGCTGAGGAAGAGTACTGGAGAACCTATGTAACGGATGACGGAAAACAAGTGGATGTATTTACGACTAGTCATTACGATGCACTGACTCAAGTACAGAATTATATTATTGTTCGAAAAACGAAACAGGATGATCTAACGATTGAGAACGAGCTTAGAACGACGATCCAGCTGCGATATACGTATCCGATGGAAATGGAGCGGCTGCTCGCCCGACACGGATTTCGAGTGATTGAGCTCTATGGTGACTGGGAAGAGAACCCGCCTGTGGACAGCAAACCGGAACTAATCTATGTATGTCAGAAGGAAAAGGAACTAGATACGTATGGATCTGGTTTACATTCGGCATTCTAAGTGCTATTATTATAAAAATTAATGGATGAATAAACGCGATGAAGAGAAGAGTAAATGAACAGAATTCCTCATCAGAGAGCTCCGGAAGCTGAGAAGGAGCAGGAAGTCTGCCGTTGAATCAAGCCTCTGAGCAGCGCATCGGAACCTGGGATTTAAGGCGATGGTGTGACAGGAGCTCCTGTTATAGAGCTAGAGTATAAGTATATTGCCAGGGCATTATGCCGTACTTGAAGAGGTGGATACAGTGATGTATTCATGAAGCAGGGGTGGCAGCACGGTTGATCAAATCTCGTCCCCAAGACAGATGTCTTGGAGGCGGGATTTTTTTGTTTTATTCACCTGTTGATGAAGTTACGAAATGGTTTCAATCCGGAGGAGGCAATGTACAATGAAAGAAGCAGAGCACAAAAAGGAAGCTACAAGTGATTTTTTAACCAGTCTGATTCAGCAAGATGTGGAGGACGGGGTCTATAACAGATCAATCAATACGCGGTTTCCTCCAGAGCCAAATGGGTACCTGCATATTGGAAGCGCATATGCGATTCATGTCAATTCGTCGATTGCGAAGCATTTTGACGGTGTATTTAATCTTCGTTTTGACGATACGAACCCGCTCAAGGAAGATCTGAAATATGTTCAAGCGATAGAGGAGGATCTCCGCTGGCTTGGTCTCTCACCTAAGGCGTATTATGGCTCGGATTATTCTGAGCGAATCTATGAGGCAGCGGTTACTTTGATCAGTAAAGGAAAGGCATATGTATGTGATCTAAATCCAGAACAACTAACAGAACACAGGGGCACACTTACAGAGCCCGGCAAGAATAGTCCGTATCGGGAGCGCTCAGTAGAAGAGAACAAAAATTTGTTTGAGCAAATGAGGAAAGGGGAATTTGAGAGTGGAGCCAAGGTGCTGCGTGCGAAGATAGATATGTCCTCACCCAATATCACACTTAGAGATCCAGTATTATATCGGATCATTCATGCTCCGCATTACCGTACAGGGACGGCATGGTGTATTTACCCAACGTATGATTTTGCCCATCCGATACAAGATGCCATCGAAGGGATTACCCATTCGCTGTGCTCGGCAGAGTTCAAGGAGCATCGCCCGTTGTATGAGTGGGTGCTGGAGGAGCTGGAAATACCGGAGCCTCCAAAGCAAAGAGAATTCGGACGATTGAATCTTACGGGTCAAGTGACGAGCAAACGGTATTTGAGAGAGCTGGTTGAAGGTGGATTCGTTGATGGCTGGGATGATCCAAGGCTTCCAACTCTGATGGCTTATCGCAGAAGAGGTGTGTCTCCGGGGAGTATTTTTCGGTTTATGACCGAGGTGGGCATGCTTCGTCAGAACAGCACTGTAGAATCGGCTATGCTGGATCATTTTATTCGTCAGGATCTGAAGGGCAGAGCGATCAGTGTCATGGCTGTGCTAGATCCCCTGAAAGTGGTCATCACGAATTATCCTGAAGGGGAGGTAGAGATGCTTCCAATCAAAAACAATGAAACGAATGAGCAATTAGGTGAGCGGGAGGTTCCATTTTCACGAGAAGTGTTTATTGAGAGAGAAGATTTTATGGAGCATCCGATGAAAGGATATTTTAGATTATCTCCCGGACAAGAAGTTCGTTTAAAAGGAGCATATTATATTCGATGTGAGTCTGTCATAAAGGATATGGACACCGGGGAAATGATAGAGCTTCATTGTACGTATGACCCAGAGACCAAGAGCGGAACCGGCTATAATGGCAGAAAAGTAAAATCGACCATACACTGGGTATCTGCATCCCATGCGGAGAAGGCACAAGTCCGATTGTTCGACCATTTGCTTAAAGAGGACGCGGTTATTGCTGAATCTGATAATCATTGGGAAGAGCTGGTTAATCCTCACTCGATGGCAGTTATGAATGCATGGATTGAACCGATGATCAATTCGGCAGCTCAAGATGAGACGTATCAATTTATACGGCACGGCTATTTCAGTGTAGATCCCAAATCTCCTGAATCAGCGGGCATCGTTTTTAATCGAATTGTTGCTTTGAAGGATGGTTGGAAGAAAAATCGGGAGTGATCTTGGTCTGGCTGTTCAGTTATATAAGATTCATGATAAAGTCCTTCCCGGCCTTCATTTGTGCGGAGAGGGACTTTAAATATCTCGATCATCAGTAGTCTGCACGTATGATGAGCATGAAGATGTAGCAACCTATGTAATGAGGCCTCGAGTGATACCCAGCCATAATTCAAGCATTTTGAACGGCCTATCATTGACACAGCTATTCGAATCCGTTAATATACATGCATGCACATGCATCATAGTCATCGAATTCAGCTGGTAAAGCTTCTAACTTAAATCCTATATATTCAAAGGAGAGATACGTTAAATGATCGATATGTTCAGCGAGTATAAACTTAAAGGGCTTGAGCTTAAGAACAGAATTGTCCTGCCTCCGATGTGTCAATATTCAGTTACCAAAAAAGATGGCGTAGTGAATGATTGGCATCACACACACTATGTCAGTCGAGCTATTGGCGGAACCGGACTGATCATCATTGAGATGACCGATGTAGAGCCCGACGGAAGAATTAGTGACTATGACCTCGGTCTGTGGTCAGATGAACAGGTAGCGCCATTGGCTCGTATTGTAGAGGATGCACACAAATACGGAGCAAAGGTAGGTATTCAGATCGCCCATGCGGGTCGTAAAGCAGAGGATGCAGAGGTGCCGGTTGCTCCTTCACCTATTGCTTTTGACGAACAATCCAAGACCCCGCGTGAGCTTTCTACTGAGGAAGTGAAGGGGATGGTGGAGAAATTCAGACTTGCTGTTCGCCGTGCCGTACAGGCAGGTGTGGATGTTATCGAGCTTCACGGTGCACACGGCTACCTGATCCATCAATTCCATTCCCCGCTCACGAACAGAAGAACGGATGAATATGGTCAGGATCTGACGAAATTCGGTGTGGAGATTATCCGTGCGGTGAAGAGTGAAATGCCGGAGGATATGCCGCTCATCATGCGGATCTCCGCTAAAGAATATGTGAAGGGCGGATATGGCATTAAGGAGAGTCTTGAATTCAGCAAGGCCTACAAAGAAGCAGGCGTTGACATGTTCCATGTAAGCTCTGGAGGAGAAGGTCCTATTGGTGCGGATGGACGACCAGGCACTCATACGGCTTATCAGGTGCCGCTTGCCAGAGCAATTAAGCAGGGCTTGAATGTTCCAGTCATTGCTGTTGGTAGACTGGATGAGCCGGCATTAGCCAATTCCGTGATCGGTAATGAGGATGCTGATCTGGTTGCTGTAGGCAGAGGGATGCTTAAGAATCCGTACTGGCCTTTAACTGCTGCCGAATCTCTGCGTAAACAAACAGATGTCCCAAGACAATACGCAGGCGGATTCCGGTTAGGCTAAACTCTCTCTCTGGCTTTTATCAGGATGAATCGAACTTCTGTAATCTGAAGTTGTTTGTTATAATAAGATGATAAGTAGTAGCATTATTGTTAGAGATTCATCTTATGAAGCCGAGGGGAATTACTTATGGACATGAATCAAGAGCATGACCTTATAACGAGCTGGTTATCACTGACTCACATCCAAATGAATATAGAGAGTCTGCTTGATCAGTCATTGCAGGCTAAACATGATCTGTCATTAAATGAATTTTATATGTTGTACTTCTTATCTCAAGCTCCGCAAAAAAGACTGAAGCTGCAGCAGCTGGAGTCGATGGTAGGACTTAGCCAGAGCGCCATGTCTAGATTTGTGGCCCGCTTTGAGGCCAAAGGATGCGGTGCCCTGAGAAGATCAGCATGTGAGGAAGACCGGAGAAGTGTGTACACTTCACTTACAGATATCGGCCAGGAGAAAGTGAACCGAGCGTTTCATACCTTTAATGAAGTACTAATCAAGGCCTTACCGGATACGGATCTAAAAGGGTTGCTCGAATCTCTACTTCGTGTTAAGCAGGATCGTTAATAATGATGCAGTAACGAGATGCAAGCCTGGAAGGCAGTTTGCCTTCCAGGCTTGTTTTTTTGTGGCAGAAGGCAACATATACATCAACCAAGCGTTAAAATAAAGGACATGCTTATAGAAGAAGTGGGATCCAATCTCGCCGTAATAGATTCCTGATATATAATGAAATGTGCCCGGACTACTAGGGAAAATGTACTGAATGATGAACTGCTGACATAGGATATGTTAACGATTCTTGTCAGGAGGTAGTGAGAAATGGCTCAGTTCATCGATTCAAGAACTTCTCAAAATGCGAGCACATCCAACTCGATTGCTATACCGATTCTAGTCATCGGGACGCCCCAGCTGTTTGGACAGATTGGCTTACAGACAGCAGGTGTCGGCACGAACCCGCGTGTGGTATTCAGTGGAACCATTGGATTACAGCTCCCACTCGCGCTTGCTGGGGTTACAATAACGGTGGTCAGAGGAACTCTATCAACCGATCCTGTCGTATATTCAGCCACATCAACCTTTGATTTAAGCTTGCTTGCTCCGCAAATTATTAATTTCACGGCTACGGATTTTAACCCGCCAATTGAGCCGCAGCTTACGTATTCTGCCTTTGTGGCTGCCAACTTGCTTGGGACGATTCGGGTAGGTCCGGAAACGTTCAATGGGCAGCTGTACTCGGATTAATAAACAACAGAAGTAGGACAGTGCATTTCAGAACAGATGGATTAGATGTACTGTAATAAACAAAAACCGGCTTGGAATGTCCTATTCCTAAGCCGGTTTTTGTGTCTGGAAGTCAGCCTTCCATCGTCTTCACATAGTATTCCCGATCTCGGGGACCGTCAAATTCACAGAAGTAAATACCTTGCCAGCGGCCTAGAACCAATCTGCCATTCTGAACAATGACCGTCTGCGAGGTTCCCGTCGTTATTGCCTTCAAGTGAGAAGCCGTGTTTCCTTCGGCATGCAAGTACTTGGGATGATTCCATGGGTATACTTCATCAAGTCGGAGCAGCACATCGTGCTTGACATCGGGGTCAGCATTTTCATTAATGGTAATTCCTGCGGTAGTATGAGGACTATAAATAATTGCAATCCCGTCAGTGATACCACTCTTCGCAACAGCGGCTTTCACTTCCTCCGTAACATCCCGCATTTCATCTCTGTTGAATGTTTTCAGCGTCAATTTTTGCAGCATGTAATCCCTCCAGCAATCATTAATCTATACTTACATATTGTACCCTTGTCTCGTATGAGCGCAACAATTCCATACTACCTTTTTAATGATTTATAAATTGATTCAATCGCTTAGAAAAATAGTCTTAAGACGGCCATGCATATAACGCCCACAATGACCGTCGCAGACAAGCTCTTGGTCCATACCGCAACTACAAGCGTTGGAACAAGAGCAATGACGGTGCTCCAATCGATTGTAATCTGATCATTAGTCTCTGTTATCATGCTCTCAACAACGAGGGCAGACAAAATACAGATTGGAATATACGAGAGCCACTTCAGTACAACATCTGGCATACGGACACTTCGAACAAAAATGAAAGGTATGATCCGCGGAAGCAGTGTAACAAGTGCACATCCCACGAACAGCCAAATCATCGTCATGCTAGTATTCATCGCTCAGTCACCACCCAATCGTTGCTACAAGGATGGTGGAGAGTAATACGGCCACATGGGACGGTACGAGATAAGAGAGCACGATCATGCATATGACCATATATAGAACGAGGGATAGGCGATGCTTCAGCTTGGATCTCTCGGTACTATGGAGCTGAAGGACAAGCAGAGCGGCAAACATGGCAACAAGAGCGAAGTCGAGTCCTAGAGCTTCCGGATTTGCGATCCATTGTCCTGATATTCCCCCGAGGGTACACGCTGCAATCCAGCATAAATAAGCCGTCAGATTAAGTCCATTCATCCACTTTCCTGATAGAGAGCCCTGTTCTGCAATACGATTTGCTGCTACCCCGAACGTTTCGTCGGTAAGGAGTGCACCGAAGCCGATATTTTTGGAGATCGAATATCTCGTCAGATAGGGAGCGATCGTCAGGCTAAGCAGAAAATGTCTTAGATTTACAATGAAAGTAGTTAAAATAATGGCTGAAGCCGGCGTGTTCACAACGAGCAGTGCACAAATAATGAACTGAGCAGAACCGGCATAGACAAGAATGGACATAAGAGCAATCTCGAATATACTAAGCCCCGATGATACGCCTACAATTCCGAAGGCAAAGCCAATACTCATATAACCCAGCAGGGTGGGAACACAATCTTTGACGCCTTGCAGAAATGAATTCTGATCTTTAGGCATGGGGATATTGCTTCTAGCTTGAATGCTCATTTCTCCAAATCCTCCGTTTGATTCCCTGCCCATTTGCCCGTTACAACATGATACAGATCCTTGTGTCCTCTCCATAATGCTTCTGCCTTATCGGAACCGACTTCCTTAACAAGCTCGGAGAACATAATATCGTGGCGTATGTATTCCATGGCAACCAGGACGAGAGCAGGATCTTCTGTCTTGATAGCCCACGCGGTTGACCCCGGTGAGAAATTAGCGATCAGCACTTCCTTATTATCTCTGGCAATAATCGTTAGTCTGCCGCCCATGCGTTCTTCTGCCACCTGAGGAGACATGTAATTATGATGAGTTGTAAACCCGAGCTTCATCTGATCGGGACCAAATACGATGGCGTAAATAGGGAGCTTCTGCTCCTGCCTGATCATTGCTTCATCCTGTATATATAAAAATTCGTTCTCCCATATGGAGAACCACAGTTCTTCTTCAGCCTGCTTGATCATCGAGTTCATCTCGGCAATGACATGTGCATCACTGTGAATACGATGGATGACATCTACCTCTCGTTCTCCTTCCAGAGCGGTGAGCTTCGTTTCGAGATACCGAAAGGATTGCTCAAATTCACTGCGAGTCCGATGGATGAGTTCTCTCGCTGGCAGCGGAGCATAGGTTACTGGATCACTGGGTACCGTGTGAACAGCTCCTTTATCCAGCAGCTTTCCAAGCACTTCATAAATCATTGATCTCGGTACACCGGTACGTTTACTGATTTCGTAGCCTGTAATAGGTGAATGCTTTAATAGACCGATATATGCCTTGCATTCATAGGCGGAGTAGCCCAATTTTTGAAGGGATCGATAGATTTCTTCGTCCATAAGGTCAGTTGTCTCCTTTGATGTGATAGTAGTTAGTGTACCAATCACTATAGGTAAGGTATGGAGTATTGTCAATATATTTTCAGGTTCTTCTCTGCTGCACTTGAAATGGGTTTGAAGTGACTCTGTTGTAGAGTCTATAATAAAAGGAAACAAAAACATTACATACCGAGGAAGCGAAAGGGGACGTTATGAACAACGAGCCGATATGGACGAAGGATCAAATTACCTCTGCTGAACAGCTGAGAGAGAACATAGATCAGCCACATGAAGCGATTGTGAAGAAGTCGATCAGTGTAATTGATGAGACCATTCGGGATTATGTGTCCAAATCCTCGATCTTTTTTCTGGCTACCTCCAGCTTGGAGCGCAAGACAGACGTCTCCCCGCGTGGAGACGAGCCAGGCTTTGTGAAGATATTGGACGAGAAGCATCTGGCCTTCCCAGATCGCCCGGGTAATCGCAGAGCGGATTCGCTGCAAAACATCATTGAGAATCCACAGGTTGGCATGATTGTCGTCATTCCTGGCTCCAACGATGTCCTTCGAATTAACGGACGAGCGGTCATTACGAGAAATGAGGAGTTTATTGCATCTCAAGGCTGGGACGGCAAAACGACGGGGCTTGCCGTTGTTGTTGAGGTTGAAGAATGCTTCGTGCATTGTCCGCGGGCTTTTAAGCAGGCAGGTCTCTGGAGCCAGGATCAATGGATTCCCAAGGAAGAGCACCCGAATACGAGCGAGATGTTCAAGGCACATCTGGCGATCAATGGCTGGAAATAAGGGAGCGGAAAAAGCTATAATGGAGTAGACTGTCGCTCACATAAAATTGAGATACAGATAAAGGAGTGGAGCTGCATGCAGGATCTAAGAGGTAAAACTGCGCTCATTACGGGAGCCGGAAGAGGAATTGGCCGAACAACCGCCATTTATTTTGCCAAGGAAGGTATTCATGTTGGACTGATTGGAAGAAGTATTGAGAACCTTGAGAAGGTAGCTGCTGAGCTGACTGAATATGGAGTTCGAGTATCACTAGCAAGCGCCGATGTGGCTGATCTTGCATCTGTGAATCAAGCGGTGGAACACATTACGAATGAACTGGGACCCATTGATATTCTGATCAACAACGCCGGTATCGGCAAATTTGGCGGGTTCCTTGCGCTTGAGCCAGAAGAGTGGGAGCAAATTATTAAAGTGAACGTCCTGGGTGTTTATTATGTAACCAGAGCGGTATTACCGCAAATGATTGAGCGCAACAGTGGTGACATCATCAATATATCCTCTACCGCAGGACAGAAGGGCTCTCCAGTATCCAGCGCTTACAGTGCATCGAAGGCGGCAGTACTGGCGATGACAGAATCTCTGATGCTCGAAGCAAGAAAACACAATATTCGTGTGAGCGCCCTTACTCCGAGCACAGTTGCAACCGATATGGCGGTAGAACTGAACCTGACAGATGGCAACCCGGAGAAAGTAATGCAGCCAGAAGATCTTGCTGAGTATATGCTGGCACAGCTGAAGCTGAATTCACGCATCTTCATTAAATCAGCCGGCATGTGGTCAACTAACCCATAAGGTTGGTATAGAGCAGCTGTGTATTAATCACATATTAACGATAAGAGAAACCATTCGCAATCAATTGCGGATGGTTTTTTTATGATGAAAAAAATAATTCCTAAGCTCCCTACGACGGAGTACAATATATGGATAGGTAACTCTCTGACCGAAGGAGGGGCTGAGTGATCATGCTGTATGAGCAATATCTAACACTAAATCAGAAGCTTCATAACAAGGGAGCAGGCGATATCCCGATTGAGGTTACGGTTGAGCGAATCGCTGAGATTCTGTTCTGTACAACGAGAAATGCGAAATTGGTTATACGAAAAATGACTGAACAAGGCTGGATCAGCTTCGTATCAGGCAGAGGCAGGGGAAATCGTTCAAGGCTTACATTCCTTGTGGATCGGGAAGAAATACTGCTCATGATGGCTAAAGATCTTGCGGAGAGAGGACAATTTAAACCCGCCTTCGAGCTGCTCCATGCTCATGGTGAAGGGAATTCAATAGATCAGTTTTCTGTTTGGCTGGACGGGTATTTTGGACTTGAAAAAGAACACAAAACGGGCAGCGAAACCAAGGATGTACTAAGAATCCCGATCTATCGGCCCATCCATACCATGGACCCTGCCGATTGCTTCTGCAGCCTGTCCGCACATATGATACAACAGCTCTTTGACCGGCTTGTGATCTATGATATCAATACAAAGCGGTTTATTCCGGCACTGGCGCACCACTGGGAATCCAATGAAGATGCTACAGAGTGGACGTTCCATCTTAGAAAGGGTGTCTTGTTTCATAATGGAGCAAAGTTAACCTCTGAAGATGTCCGCTTTACGATGGAGCGGCTTGCCTCAGATCGAAGAAACAGCTGGATTCTCCGGTCTCTGAAGCAGATCGAGGCGCCTTCATCGCATACCATTCGCTTCGTATTTTATCGTCCGAACTGGATTTTTCTCCGATTTGTGACAGCGGTATCCATGTCGATTCTGCCAAAGGACTATGCAGGACTCTCTGAAGAAAAGTATTGGGAGCATCCGGTTGGAACAGGACCGTTTCAATTTGCAGAATGGACGGAATGCTGCTTCACGATGAACGCTTATCCTTATTACTATCAAGGTCGGCCATACTTGGACAGCGTCATCGTGGCTACGTTGCCGGAGGAGGCGGGATTGATCGGAGGCTCGTCCAGAAAATGGAGCTGTCTGAACCGTGTGACTGCTGAGAATGAGATGGACACTAGTGCTGCTGAGGATACTTCAAATTCGCAGGACACGAAGTCGTTTGATCATATTGCTTCCGAGCATTACTGTACCGGACTTCTTACCTGGAATATGACAAAAGAGGGGAGTCAGCAGAACGCTAAGTTTCGTCAAGCGGTTAACCTGTATTTGGATAGAGTAAGAATGATAGAGGATTTAGGAGAACATCGCTCCCATCCGGCACACTCCTTTCTTGCGGACAACCGCTATGCAAGGCAAGCTCATGTTGTGGATGAACTGCATGCCAGACAGTTATTGAAGGAATCGGGTTACGACGGATCAACGGTCGTCATTGGCAGCTATGGACTGCATTTGCGTGACGCAGAATGGGTTCAATCCAGACTTGCTGATCTAAATATTAAGGTGATTGTCGTTGCCAGGGATATGACGAATATTCTTGCTGATCATTTAGTAGAAGAACTGGACTGTATCATTCATTCCGTCGTGTTTCCGGGTGAAGAGGTGTGCCTGATTGAGAATTATGAGCAGCACGGCAGCTATGTAAAAGAATTACTGGACCCCGGTATTACGGAATGGGTACATGAGCGAATCGATCATGCGCTGGCTTGCAGATGGGCCGATGAACGAATGGCCATACTCGAAGAGATTGAGGAATATTTGAGAAGAGAAGCTCAAGTTCTGTTTCTTAATCATTCCAGCTTCCAAATCCAATCCGATGCTTCCTTTAAAGGCGTAGCTATTAATTCACTCGGATGGATTGATTTTAAAGAAATATGGAAATCTTAACCAATAAAAAGAGCAGGCTGCATCATAGCAGACCTGCTCTTTTTGAGTTGATTACATACAATCGTTCATTATTCAAGCGGATGATGGTTATCGTGACCGGCGCTTCCGAAAGAAACCATATAACAGACTCCGATTAAAAAATCGGAAGTGTGAATTATGAAGCATTCTTCTCTTTGCTCTGCTGCTTGAATAAGCTCTTAGAATCCCTAGTCGATCCTCATGTTCCCAAATCTGCTGCTGGTATTCGTGCAGCTTGTGTTGTGTGTAATCATTCATAATAAAGACCTCCTTCTTGATGTCTTTATTATGAGGCTGTGCGTCGCTGCTAAAAAGTGTAAACCTTACAGCAAAGACTTCACCTTTTAACCGTTCAGCTTATAGGCTACATTCTTGAATTAAGAAATAAATCACGTTAATGATTCATATGCTGAACTAGATGGGGCGCAAAGAGCATTTGAAGGGAGGAGAGAACTCCTATTGTGCTAATTATTCTGTTCCTGTTTGCCATAGGTTCGGCGATTGCCAGTGTAGATACAACCTGTGGACTTAACGTACTTGGGAGTCTTGAGCATACGAAGGGGAGCAAAATGAAGTATGCATTCATTTACATTATCTCTTGCATGGCAGGCGGGACGGCGACCGGACTAATCATCAGCGGGCTGAATGCAGTCATTGGCTTGACGACGCTCTCTGCTTATTCCGAGCCTATTCTAATCACATGGTTTGTTATCGTACTGCTGCTCGAGATGTTCAACAAGTCGGCAATTCTGCCCTCGGGTAATTTTATCGTGCCTTCATCGTGGATCAGCAAGGCGGATTACCGCACCGCGGCCTTGTGGGGAAATATATTAGGGCTTGGCTTCATCACATTACAGGCAGGCGTATTGTTTCACACTTATGTCTTTGTCTCATTATTCACAACACCTTGGTGGGCAAGTGTTGCAGCGGGATGTGCTTTTGGATGTATAAGAGGGATCGTATACAGTATCCCGGTGGTCAGGTCAATGGTGTATCGATTGCTTGAAAAAAGAGCGGGTCATTATACATTCCTCACCGCTACAAGGCTGACGTTGTCTTACTTGTTAATCTTAGGCTCCATAGCGGCACTGTTAATTTCTTAACGTTACAAAGCCAATGTGGAATGGAGTGATAGCGATATGTACGGATTTCTTACTGTCCTCATGACCTTTCCGTTACTCATGTCGTCAGCAAGCTTCTTTTGGGGAAAAGCACTAGGCGATCCGAGTAATTTTCCAGCTCATCCATTCCTCTATGACTTACTTATCAGTGTGCAAATTTTGACTGCACTTATCGTCTTCATTTACCAAGCCCCCCTCAGCTTCATTCTTCTTTCATTGGTGTATCTGTCCCAAGCTGTAGGGGTTCTGATCATTATGCGTAATAAAGGCAAGGTAGAATGTGGCTGCCTGGGTCCACAGGTGAACTCCAGGTTGAGCTATAAGCTTGTTCTACTGAATCTGTCGTTTGTCTGTGCTGGCATTATAATCTGTTATTTGACTTATCCGATCTACGATCCCGTTATTATGCTAGAAGGTGCATTTATCTATATGATTGTTATGCTGCTCGCTCTATTCATTGCTGTAGGCGTTCCTGATGCACTATATGCCACTACAGCTTACCGTTCTGCTGCCCGTCTTAACCGGCAAGTCGTCGTTAAGCAGAGAGGAGGCGGAGATTGAATACTTTATTTTGGCTGTCGTACATCATGCTCTGGCTGCTCGTCGTTCCGCTCGTCATTCTGAATTTGGTGCTGTTCAGGCAGCTTGGAATTATGATTATGGGAACGGCCCGAGGAGTGAATCAGTCTGGAATTCCAATTGGACATAAGATCCCTCAAGCTGCAGCCTTCCGTTTAGAAGGAGAGGAATGGTCAACGGTCGAGTTGCTCGGTTCCCCATCCTTAATGCTGTTTGGTTCTCCCACCTGCAAAGAATGCGCAGAGATTATGCCTGATTTTAAACGTATTGCGGAAATAAATGAGGTGAAGCCCATTCTCTTGTTGTTTTCAACGGCTGAGTTTGCCGCTGAGTATGTAAGAAAGATTAATTATACAGATGAAGTGATGCTGGTAAATCCAGATTTAGCAAATCAGCTGGATGTTCAGGTCACACCGTTCGCCTATGCGATCGACAGAAACGGCATCATTAAGCATAAAGGCCTGGTTAACAGCAGAGACCAGCTGGAGGAGTATGTTAAGGCTTCAAGAGCTTCATGAGAGGTGAAGTATGTGGCGTAATCCAAAAAATAAAGACGAACAGATTCAGGACTACATCAGCAGACAAGTCAGAGCATGGAATCATGCTCATGGGCTGAAAAAAGTGTTGAACAAAGCTGCTGGGGCGATTGCCGCAGCATTAGCCAGGCTGTTCATTCGGGATCGGGGTACAGCCCAGATTTCTTATCTGTCGGGAGGCTGTTTCCCTCCACATGGTCAGCTGTGTCGTGATTGTGGTTCTGACGGTGCCTGTCCTTCCACTTATGTGACTTGCACAACATATAACGCACTCATGGGCTGCAGGGGCTTGTGTCCGCATCCTTCGGGATGGTGGTACACCAGTGACCCTGTAGGGTTCAGGAGTAAATGCACCGATTGTGTGTCTCAGCATGTTAAGCCCTATACGCCAGGAAATTGGTGTTATCAAGATGCCCGGATTAACGGTGAATATGTGATTTGTGGATGTCAATCGACCTTATTATACTGACATCTTCGGGTGATCAAACACTTATATCTGGGCGTGTGCATATACTGTCTATCAAGATGAGAATAGGGAGGAACGTCATGTCTAATCAGCGTGAACGTCAATTGATGTTTCAGTGTGAACATGAGATCGCGGATTATTTGAAGCAGTATCGGCACTATGTAAAGGAATCATGTGAGCAATTCTTGAACTATGACGTCAGCATACAAACATTGGACGGGGAAACGTTTGAAGGTACGATTGTAAATGTAGACCCGCATCATGTATATATTAGACTTCATGAACAGCGGGGATTCGGCGGCCCTGGGTTTGGCTCTGGATTTGGACCTGGAGGACCCGGACATGGAGGACCTGGCCCGGGCTGGGGACCTGGTGGGGGTCATGGACCTGGTCACGGCGGACCGGGATATGGACACGGACCGGGCCCAGGATATGGCCCAGGTTTCGGCCCAGGTCCTAACCCGAACGTCATTTTACCGCTTACATTATTCAATTTGCTTACGCTCAGTTTGCTGATGTAGTTCAAAATGGAATGCTGGTTATAAAACTGCGGAATCTCCGCAGTTTTTTATTTTCTTGATGTGTTGGATCGACGTGCAATTGAATTTAACGGTACTCATCTAGTGTATTAAGAACATATGTGCTTACAAACGGCGAATAATTTGATATGATTGCAAAGAGTTCTACTATTTTACAGGAGGTTGTTATAATGAAGCTGTGGTTTAAGCATAATTGGCTGCTGAGAGATCAGTGGTATGAATGGTGCCAGGAAGTTCCATATGAGGAGCTGGTGAAAGAGCGGACCGGCGGAGTCGGCAGCATCATGCGAACTCTCTTTCATATGATCGACGTGGAGTGGAGCTGGATTCAAATGATGCAAGAAAAACCTCATGATGAGGAAAATTTCGAGGAATATAACACTGTGGACAAGATTCAGGAGCTCGATCGACGTTACCGTCTGGACATCAAAGACTTTATTGAGAATTGGAACGATAATTTGGAGACAACTCCATTTTATTTTCACGAGCCATCGGGTAAAGTGCACGTCGATGCATGGGGAGAAATTATGCGACATACCATTGCACACCAGATCCATCATCTAGGACAAATATCAGTGTGGGCAAGGGAGATGGGTAAGGCTCCTCTATCTGCAAACGTAATAGGAAGAGGACTCATTCAGCCTCAGTCCGTTCAGACTAAAGATGTCTAGCACGAAGTGATATATATAGATGCTTACCTCCTATTAATTACCCATACCAAATCTGCCATATTACATAATATATTGTATCTTAATAGAATAGGAGGTAAGGTCTATGGCTGAGTTTGTAGATGCAAGAACTTCACAGAATGCCAGCTTTGCCAACTCCATTGCAATCCCGATTCTGATTATTAGTACACCGCAATTATTTGGTCAAATCGGGCTTCAAACCGCAGGAGTGGGTACAAACCCTCGTGTTGTATTACAAGGAACTATAACTTTGCAGCTTCCACTTGCCCTCGTAGGAATTACCATTACAATCGTCAGAGGGACAGCTTCAACAGATCCTCTTGTGTATTCAGCGACTTCAACGTTTGATCTGAGTGTGCTTGCTCCTCAGGTTATTGCTTTTAATGCAGCAGATTTTAATCCACCCGTAACACCTCAGTTAACGTATACGGCTTTTGTTACGTCCAACTTACTTGGAGCCGTACGCGTAGGGCCAGAGAGCTTCAGCGGCACCCTTGTATCTGATAATGTATAAGCTAGTTCATTTTTGATAGCTGTAATAGAGAGTATTCATGAAATATATGACTCTGCCGGCTCCTTAGCTGGCAGGGTTTTTATCTATTATTTTGCCTGCTATAATGGATGAAAAAAGAGTAGGTGCTTGCATTGACATTTGAACGAACTAAGCGATCCTGGCGGGCAGAGAAATTATCACATTTAGGCTCGTCTATCTTTACAGAAGTTGCAGAATGGAAAGAAGAAGCACGCTCTTCCGGCAAAGAGATTATTGATCTGGGGATCGGAAGTCCTGACCGCGGACCTACAGTACATATTCGGAACGTATTGAGTGAAGCCGTACTTGATGAGAGTAGTTATGCTTATCCGGGCACTTCCGGTACTCTGTCCTTTCGTCAGCAGGCAGCTGCATGGATGAAGCATCGATTTGAGGTGGATGTCAATCCGAATACAGAGCTTCTTGCACTCATGGGCTCTCAGGACGGGCTGGCACACCTCGCTCAGGCTATATGTAATCCTGGAGATTTGGCCATTGTTCCGGATCCCGGATATCCGATATATTCCGGTTCTCTTGCCATTGCGGGAGTAAAGCCCTGGTATCTTCCACTGAAGGAAGAGAACCATTTTCTTCCTGATTTAGACAGCATTCCTGATCAAGTATGGGAGGAGGCAGTATTCATACTGCTTAACATTCCAGGAAACCCCATTGCCGTGACAGCGGATACAGCATTTTATGAGAAATTGATTCGGATTGCGACACAATGGAACGTGCTCATAGTGCATGATTTGGCTTATTCGGAGATGGCATTTGATGATTACCGTCCAATGAGCATTCTAGAACTACCCGGAGCCAAAGATATCGCTGTTGAATTCCATTCTTTCTCGAAGAGCTTTAACATGGCCGGATGCAGGATTGGCTTTCTAACCGGGAATTCGGAAGTCATATCTGCCCTTCGTGACCTGAAGAGCAACATTGATTACGGAGTATTTGAACCGATTCAGGTGGCCGCAATTGCGGCACTGGAAGAGGCGATGAAGAAGGGAAAAGGTGACCGGGGAGTCGCGCCCTTGTATGAAGCCCGCCGAAATGCTTTTGCAGAGGCTCTTGCAGCCGAAGGCTGGAATGTTCCTAAGCCTAAGGCGACAATGTTCGTGTGGGCCCCGCTTCCTGCGTGCTTTAAAGTGGCGGAGAGAGATGCAGAGGCATGGACCTCACGCAAATTTGCTCGTGAATTGCTGCTGGATACAGGGGTGGTGGTCATCCCAGGGGAAGCCTTCGGATCAGAAGGAGAAGGGTACGTCAGAATTGCTCTTGTACAAGAACAGGAAATACTCATGGAAGCAGCGAAGCGGATGGGCAGCTTTATCCGAGAATACGAAATGATTTGAATTTGGAAAAGAATCTCTAATAATAGAGGTTCTTTTCTTATTTAAAATGGAATTATGAAGCGGAACTGGAAATCATTGTGGTTGACAATAGAGGGGTGAAAAAGTAATATCTTCCTAAATACATACTTAAACTATCGGAATTGTTAAGTAATGATGGATATTACTCGTATATATTTTGTTAGAAGTGAGGAGGATCTTGATGAAGGTTAGTGCAGCTGATCGGATTGCCGGAATCGTTGCTGTCTTAATCGGCTTACTGTCGTTATCAGAAGCATGGAAGCTATATGCTTACCGAATTGCATTATTTAATGGAGATCATGTATTTCCGTTTATCGTCGGACTTGGATTGGTGTTATTCGGAATGATGCTGAGCATTAGAGGGGATCGGATATCCCAGGGTACCGCGAATGACAGATCTGAAGTTAAAGTATCTCACCTTATATATGTCATTCCTGTCGTCCTGCTCCTATATGTAGCACTTATCGATTGGTCAGGTTATCTAATCGCAACCTTTATCGCTTCCATTATTTTGTTCCATCTTATCGGAAAATTTCGCTGGTATTGGTCTATCGGCGGATCTCTAATCTTAACAGCGGCTCTTTACTTCATATTTGTAGAGTGGCTGAACACACCTCTGCCTAGCGGCAGTTGGTTGTAGCAGGAGGTGCTCACGTGTTAGATTCATTGATTTCCTTAGGCAGCGGCTTCGCGAGTGCTATTACACCGATGAATTTGTTAATGGCTGCACTCGGGGCACTGATTGGCACATTTGTTGGCGTTCTTCCAGGATTGGGCCCAACTTCTGCAATTGCGATCCTGCTGCCTCTTACAGCAGTTCTAGAACCCTCCCAAGCCATCATTATGCTGGCAGGCATATACTACGGATCGATGTATGGAGGCTCAACAACTGCCATTCTTTTAAACATCCCCGGTGAGGCCTCATCTGTGCCTACATGCTTGGATGGGTATCCTTTGGCACAGCAGGGAAGAGGGGGACCTGCGTTAGGTATTGCTGCCATTTCTTCATTCTTTGCCGGAATGCTTGGTCTTGTCGGACTTGTATTCTTTGCACCATTTCTCGCGGAACAAGCTATTAAATTTGGCCCGCCTGAACTGTTTGCGGTCATGATTCTTGCGTTGACAGTAACCTCAGGTCTCGCCGGAGGATCTATGGTCAAAGCGGCTATCATGGGATTGTTTGGATTCATGTTGTCATTAGTCGGACTTGGTACTTCCACAGGAATGTTTAGATATCAATTTGGCTTGGAGTCCTTGTCCGGCGGGTTTGAAATGATCAGCATCATCATTGGGCTGTTTGCGATAACAGAAGTATTCAAGACCTTTGGTGAGAAGAAAGTAGCCATTTCCTCTGATCAAATAGGCAGTGTATATCCCTCTGTTAAGGATATGAAGCAGAGTTCTGGAGCTGCCCTGACAGGGAGTGCAATTGGGTTTGTAATGGGGCTTCTGCCAGGTGTTTCAACCGCAGTGACTTCATTTTTATCCTATGATATTGTGAAGAAATTTTCCAAGCGTAAACGGCTGTTTGGAAAAGGAGCCATAGAAGGTGTAGCTGCACCTGAAGCAGCAAACAATGCAACAAGCACGGCTGGCTTCATTCCTCTATTTTCACTAGGGATTCCTGCTTCACCACCGCTTGCCGTACTACTTGCTGGTCTGATGATTTATGGTGTAACGCCAGGTCCGATGCTGTTTGAACAGCAAGGGGGCTTTATATGGACGGTTATTGCGAGCATGGTCGTTGGTAATCTGGTTCTGCTGCTGCTCAATCTTCCGCTCGTGGGTGTATGGGCTAAGCTGACGAGAGTTCCTTTTGGCATTATGGGGCCGATCATCCTGGTACTCTGTGTTATTGGTGCCTATTCGGTCCGGAACAGCTTGTTTGATGTTGTGATTGCTGTGCTATTCGGCTTTATCGGGTACTTCTTGCATAAATATAACTGGCCGGTGATGCCGCTTGTCCTATGCTTTATCCTTGGTCCTCTGTTGGAGCAGTCCTTCACACAGACGATTGCCATGTCTGCCGGAGATTTTACGATATTCCTGACGCGTCCAATAGCTCTAATATTCTTAATCTTATCTCTAGTCATGATTATTGTTTCGAATCTGCTTATTCGTCGCACGAAGAGAAGGCTGGTGGAAGCAGGAGCTTCTGATCTAAATTCGATATCTTAATTGGTTAATAAAAATACGATCTTGGGAGAGATGTAAAATGAATCGTTCATATATCGCAAAAGCAGGAAAGCGTCTTACCACTCTGGCTGTATTATCCAGTATGTTTGTTCTGGCCGCTTGCGGGGGCGGGACTGCTAACGAGGATGCAGCAACAAATGGCTCTTCTGCTGATAATTATCCTAGTAAGCCCATAGAATATGTTGTTCCATATGCCGCAGGAGGTGGCGTGGATCTCGTTGCTCGTGTTGTAGCAGATGCAGTCAGCGAGAAATGGGGCCAGCCCGTCTCTGTAGTTAATAAAGCAGGTGGAGGTGGAACAACGGGAGCACAATATGCACTTGGAACAAATCCGGATGGTTATACGGTACTGGCGAATGTGGTATCTAATACTTCGATGATGGAAGCGAGCTATGCCTCACCAGCAATTAAGCTTGAAGATCAGGAGCTCGTTGCACGTATTGTAGAAGATGCTCCAACCTTCACGGTGAAATCAGATGCAGAATGGGAGAACCTGAACGAGTTCTCCGAATGGGTCAAGCAAAATCCCGAGCAGCTCAGCTGGACAACCTCAGGTGTCACAGGATATGCGACCTATGTTGTAGCTGAATGGCTGAACGAGCTTGGAGTGGACATCTCCCAGACCCGTATGATTGTAACCAAAGGTACAGCGGAATCACTCCCCATGATTGCAGGGGGGAATGCTGTCCTAGCCGTCCATCCTGTAAGTGAAGTCGCGACAATGGTGAATTCGGGTAACTTAAAAATCCTGGCCATTCAAAGCGCGGAAAGAAGCCCACACTTCCCTGATGTACCAACTACAACAGAAGAGGGCTTTACGAACCTGTCTGCGACTTGGTGGACTGGACTAAGCATGCCTAAGGGTACACCTGCGGACATTGTACAGAAATGGAATGACACACTGGAAGAATTAGCGGCAGATCCCGAATTTCAAGAGAAATTGGCTGCCATGAAGATGTCGTCCTCTTATTTGAGCAAGGATGAATTTAATGAGTTCATTACTCAGGAAACCGAATATTATGGCGAGCTCGCTGATAAATTTGGACTGAAAAAATAGAGAGGAGCCGTGTATAGATGGCGAAGATTGTCATAGTTGAAGCGATGGGTGAGACCGGTTTAGAGCGGCTCCAGAAGAGTGAATATTCAGTTATATATGATCCGACTTTATGGTCAGATCATCGTCGTCTGATCGAAGCGTCTGAGCATGCTGAAGTCCTTATTGTCCGTAATCAAACACAACTTACACGTGAGCTCCTGGATGAACTTCCTCGTGTTAAGGTCATTGGTCGACTTGGCGTAGGTTTGGATAATATTGATGTCGAGGCTGCTTCATCTAGAGGTATTCCTATTGTAAGTGCAAAGAACGCCAATGCAGCATCGGTTGCTGAATATGTAATGGCTTCAATTCTGACCGTGAGCCGTCCACTTATTGCAGCTACAAGAGATGTCATTTCGGGCGGTTGGAATCGAAAAAAATTCGGCGGCAAAGAAATTCAGGGCACCACATTAGGTCTCATCGGTGTCGGACAGGTCGGACGCTTGACAGGCAGCAAAGCACAGGCCCTTGGACTCCATGTTATCGGATATGACCCGATGTATGAGCCTGGTACAACGACAGAGGATGAGATCGCACTGAAAACGTTGGAGGAGGTGCTGGCAGAATCCGACTATGTTAGTCTTCATGTTCCTTTATTGCCAGAGACTCGTCACCTTATTGATCGTACAGCACTGCAGCGAATGAAGTCTACTGCGTATGTCATTAACACAGCGCGTGGCGGAGTCGTTCATGAACTGGATTTGGTTGAAGCACTCGAAGCAGGTGAAATCGCAGGAGCAGTGCTGGATGTATTGGAGCAAGAGCCTCCTCCGTCAGATCATCCGTTATTCAGTGTATCAAACTGCATCCTGACTCCTCATGTTGCCGGTGCAACAGAGGAAGCACTGAATCGAACCTCTCTAATGGTGGCTGCAGAGGTGATAAAGGAGCTCGAAGGAGAAGCTTCAGAGTTTAGAGTCGCGAAAGTTGCAGGTTCGAAATAAAAAACTAATAAACACCTTCAATGAATTACCTGCCTATTACGTCAAGATGCAGGCATTTCAATTGAAGGTGTTTTTTTGTAAAGTTACCAAATTGCGGCCAGTAGCTACATTTACCCAATACTTCGTTTGTGCTCCTGGAGGACATGCTGCTTCCGGTAAGCGCCAGGCGTCATGTTCGTCAGCTTTTTGAATGATCGGTTGAAGGAGGTGATGTTATGATATCCGACGAGCTGGCTGATCTCGTTCACGTTCAGATCCGTTGTCACGAGCAGTTCACAAGCCTTGGACATCCGAACTCCCTGCAAATGCTCGCTGAAATTCATCCCCGTCTTCTCTTTAATATAAGCTGAGAGATAAGCACTGGACAAATTGAGCTTATCGGACAAGTAATCCAGCGAGATGTCCTCCATATACTTGTGCTGAATGATTTCGTAGAACATAACGACAAGAGGCTCAGATGACAGGTCCTGGCGCTTCCGGGTAAGTGCGCATGCAGCATGGACAAATGACAGGAAGCTTTGATGATAATCAGACAGGGTATGGCAGTGCTTGATCCCTTCCATCCACAGCTTGAGTGCAGGGAAGGAATCTTCACCTGGAAGAAGCTCCTTGGTACTCTCCATCAGTTTTACAGCAATGAGATGAGCATATTCCTGAAACTGCTGTACTCCAGCTCCTTGCTCATAAAAGGGTACCAGCAGTTCCTGAATCAGCTCCATCGCGCGTTCCTCATCCCCGGATTGAAGAGCCTGATGTAGATTTTTTTGCATGATCGAAGACAGGGGAGGAAGCTCGGGAAGCTCTCTTTCCTCGAATATAATTTGAGTTTCTTCTGCTATATAGGCTTGTGAAGAGAGATTTCGCAATCGTTGATACGCATCGTTGAAACCCGATGCATCCGCAACCAGCGGACTGACGCCAACGGTGACGATATAATGCTCATGATCTGCATCAAATGTTTGCTTGATTCGTTCCAGCAGCAAGCCCAAATCTTGTGAAGAGGCTCCTTTTAATACGGAAACAATTTCATCGCTCTCCAGCTGGAATGTATGTGTATCTTGTACACATTCGGAAGAGATCAGATGGATATGCTCCAGCAAATGGCGGATAACCCGGCCCATCTCTTCCCGAGCCTTAATTCCGGCTTGGCGAAAACGGATATCATAATAAACAATATGAAAACGGCCTGAGCTGTTTAGGAAATCTGACCACTCATTAATGTCGGTGTTGATGTTTTTGAGCTGATTCATATAGGTGTAGCTTTGGAGTGCTGCTTTTTGCTCCTTCATCCGGTGAATAATGCTCTCTTTTTCTTTCTGAAGCTGCTGAATCCGGCTATGGATTAGGTCATATTCCCATATCTGGCCCGCAGAATTGGAGTTATTCCTTATTTCATGCTCACTTGCAGCAACACCGCCCGAAGTTCGGTCTAACAAACTTGAGAGCATTTGCTTCACAGGGGAATGAAGCTTTCGGCTAAGCACGATGGCAGCGATAACCGCAACAGCGAGTGAAGTGACAAATACTAGCAGTAAATACTTGGACAGGTGCTGCAGCTGTACAGTGATTTGTGTGTCTGGAGTCGATGTAATATAGGTTAGTCCGTCACTGCCCGTAGTCTTAAAATAATATACTCCATTATGCTTGACCATGCTTTCGCCTTCAGCGAATGGCGGAATCTGTTCAGCTTGAGCGCTTTCATTCCTGCTGTACAGGATATGTCCGGCTTCGTCCATCAGCATCAAATTTCCTTGTTCTGCTGCGGTCCCATAAAATGCATCTGCAGCTTGTTCAATATCAATCATCGCAATAAGCTGATAAGACGTGTCCGGATAATGGAACACATAAGGCAGCAGCTTCTTAGCTTCGATATTCTTAGCCGCAAGCTCGAAGGTAGACGCAGGCAGCATTTGAAATGAATTTTCCTGATTCAGCTCTGCTTGCCAATCGGATAAGGTGTAATTCACATTGTGATAAAAACGTTCAAACATATATTCATTGCTGCTGCTGCCGCTCTTGCCAAACGCAAGCTCCGCCTGATCCAGATGGACAATGACATCCTGAACCATAAATAACGGATTGTATGCCTCTCTTCGAATCTCCTCGATGACCTCCTTAGCCTTCAAGAAGTTCGCTCCGTCTATACCATACCTGTTCAGTTCACTATTAAAGCTGATCAGATCCGGATTGTGATACAGATCAAAGAGCAGAATCTGTATTCTCTCAAAATGCTGGGCAAATCTCTCTGCCGTATTCTCGGTCTGCGTCTGACTGCTGCGCATAATTTCCTGTTCAAGACCATTGCGGAACATTTTATAAATAAGTACATAGAAGCACCCAAACAACAGAATGAGGGTGAGAAAGCTCACAAATATTTTGAAGTATAAAGAACGCTTGCGTGCCCAGATCCACCTCATCGTACGATCATCTCCTAACGTTAATCTTTTCTGTGCTGCTAAGGCTTGGCCGAATCCTTCTTAATCGGCTTATTGTAGCAAGACAGTATTAACTCGCAGGGACACCATTGTAAATCCGATGTAAAATCCAGCTGTGTATTTTTTAAGATTGTATTGTGTTTTTACGAAAAGATGTTAGGTTTCGTAAAGTTCTGAATAGATGTCTACAATCCAAAGAACGGTAAATACCTTTCTCGCCATAGCTCTTGTATCATGTGACTTGCAAGTGAATCACTGTGCTTGCATTCGTAACCGTCAAAAGGGGGTGTAAGTATTGGGAAGGAGATAGTATCAGAGGTGCAGGCGTCAGAGAGAAAGAAATGGAACCAGAGAAGCAGTCTGCGATCATGGACTAGAAATTGGGAGCTCTACTTATTGTTTCTGCCCGTGCTCGCTTATTTTATTATCTTTCACTATATTCCGATGTATGGAGTGCAAATCGCCTTCAAGGATTTCATCGCGAACAAAGGCATCATGGGCAGTCCTTGGGTCGGATTCGAGCATTTCGAGAGATTCTTTGACAGCTTCTATTTCTGGAGAATTATTAAGAACACGCTGGGTATCGGTATATATGAACTGGTTGTCGGGTTTCCTATTCCGATTATCTTAGCGCTCATGATTCATGAGCTGAGAACAGGCAAGTTTCGAAAATTCGTGCAGACCGTTACGTACATGCCGCACTTTTTATCTACGATTGTTATGGTGGGCATGATCATGATGTTCTTATCTCCGGCTTCTGGACTCATTAATGTAGTTATCACTTTATTTGGCGGGGAGCCGATCAGCTTCATGACCGAACCGGGCTGGTTCAAGAGCATCTATGTATGGTCAGGTGTATGGCAGACGATGGGCTGGAGCTCTATTATCTATATTGCAGCGCTGGCCGGCATTGATCCACAGCTTCATGAAGCAGCCAGAGTGGATGGAGCATCCAGGCTCCGCCGAATATGGCACATTAATTTACCGGGGATCGCACCCACGATTATCGTACTGCTCATCCTGAACATGGGTTCTATTCTTGGAGTGGGATTCGAGAAAGTATTCCTAATGCAAAATGACTTGAATATGGAGAGCTCTGATGTAATCTCTACGAATGTTTATCGCAGCGGCATACTCGGTGCACAGTACAGCTTCTCAGCTGCCGTCGGACTATTCAATTCTGTCGTCAATTTCATTATGCTGCTCACCGTTAACCGGATTGCGCGTAAAGTCAGCTCAAGCAGTCTATGGTAGAAAGGAGGCCTGTAAGTATGGCAGAAAGCCGGGGAGATCGTTACGTCATGACTGCAATATACATTCTGCTCGGACTTGTCTCTCTCATCGTCTTATATCCGATATATTTTGTACTCATTGCCTCTTTTAGCAGTCCGGAGGAGGTTATGCTAGGCAAGGTATGGCTGTGGCCGAAGAATTTGTCACTAGTTGGTTATGAACGGATATTCGAGAATAACGAATTGATGAAGGGTTACTTCAACACGATTGTGTATACGGTCATCGGCACCGCTCTGAACGTTGTCATGACGATTGCTGCAGCATATCCGCTGTCTCGTCAAGACTTTAAGGGGAGAAATGCATTTACGGTACTGATCGTATTTACGATGTTCTTCAGTGGAGGCATGATCCCGACTTACCTGTTGATTAAGGATCTCGGACTGCTCGATTCGTTCTGGGTGATGATTCTGCCCACAGCGGTATCCGTGTGGAACATTCTCATAATGAGAACCTTCTTTCAAAGCTCTATTCCAAAAGAGCTGCAGGAGGCCGCATTTCTGGATGGATGCTCCAATCTGAAGCTGCTCGTCCGAATCATCCTTCCGCTATCAGGTCCGGTGCTGGCAGTTATGGTGTTATTTTATGCCGTGGGTCATTGGAACAGCTACTTTAACGCACTTATCTATCTATCCGACAGGGACAAGTATCCACTGCAGCTGTTCTTAAGAGAAATTCTAATTCAGGATCAAATGCAAAATATGGTGGACTTAGGCAGTGATACATATTCCAAAAGCCTGATGGAGGTTGAGGCCATCAAATACGCAGCCGTCATGGTGACAAATCTGCCGATGCTGATCCTGTATCCGTTTCTGCAAAAATATTTCATTAAAGGTGTCATGATCGGCGCTATTAAAGGTTAACTTGGGTTCTAATATTGAAGTTCTATACTAAAATCGAGGAGTGAAGTAGCGTATGTGGAAAAAATGGGGGAGTCTTTCATTATCACTGGTGATTGCGGCAAGCTTAATGGCGGGCTGCGGCTCAAGTGAAGGCAGCGGAGAAGCAGAAGGAGAACAGGCACCCAAAGCAACATCTAATCTTAATGAGACGGGGATGCCAATCGTCAACGAGCAGATTACGCTTGATTTTTTCACCGGGAAGTGGGCCGGAAACAGCAGCAATTATGATGAAGTGCTCGTGTGGGATAAGTATCAGGAAATGTCCAATATCGATGTGAACTTCAATCTGGTACCTTTTGAAACATTGACAGAGAAACGTAATCTGGCGCTTGCCGGCGGAGATTATCCCGACGTCTTCTACTCCGCAAGAGTCAGCTCTGCTGAATTGACCCGCTATGGTCCGCAAGGGGTGTTCATCCCCCTGAATGATCTGATTGATCAGTATGCTCCTAATTTCAAGAAGCTGATGGACGAGAATCCAGGTATTCGTAAAGGACTGACGATGCCAGACGGGAATATTTACTCGCTGCCTTCCTTCTACGACCCCAACTTCTTATCCATGCTGATCGGAACGCCTCTATGGATTAACGAAGACTGGCTTAAGCAGCTGGGTATGGATGAGCCGGATACCATTGATGAGTTTTACAATTATCTGAAGGCAGTTAAGGAGACCGATCTGAATGGAAACGGCAAAAATGATGAGATTCCATTTGGAGGAACCGGAATTACTCCTATTATTGATCAGGTCAAAGGGGCATGGGGTCTAGGCACGAAGGGTCTGGGTCATAAGTTCGTCGATGTGGATGCAGACACGAATGAGCTTCGTTTTACAAAGACACTGCCAGAGTACAAGGAAATGCTGCAGTTTATGAACAAGCTGTACTCAGAAGGATTAATTGACAAAGAAATATTCACCATTGAGAGCAGTGCTCTAAACGCTAAGGGGCAGGCCGATCTGCTGGGATCGACCATTGTACCGAATCCGGATACCGTAATGGGCAAGGACAATTATATTGGTCTGGCTGCATTGGAAGGACCGCATGGCGACAAGCTCTACTCCCATGTTAAGGTTCCGATGGTGCACGTAGGAGCCTTCGCGATTACAGATAAGAATGAGCATCCGGAGGCAACGATCCGGTGGATGGATCACTTCTTCGGGCAGGAAGGTGCAACGTTCTTCTTCATGGGGGAAGAGGGTACCACGTATAACAAAAATGCTGACGGCGAGCTTGAATACATTGAAGATATTACAAATAATCCGAATGGGCTTACGATGGACCAGGCGCTTACTCAATATTTTACCTGGACGGGCGGAAGCTACCCTGGTTATGTGAAAGGCGAATATTTTAAAGGATCCGAAACGTTGCCAAATTCGATGGAAGCCGCAGAGAAGGCTGAGCCGGATGCCGTGGAAGATATCTGGTACAATTTCAACTTTACGAATGAAGAGACGGATTTTATGTCCTCTGTCGGTAAAGACATCCATGATTATATTGGTGAAATGGAAGCGAAGTTCGTCAATGGCAGTGCCTCTTTTGATGAGTGGGATACGTATGTGGAGACCATTAATAAAATGGGACTCGATGAGTATATGAAGATCTACCAGGCTGCTTATGAGCGTTATAATGCAAGCTAAGCAACAAGTGAAAATAGCCGTTATGGGATACAATGCGGGTTCTGTAAAATATGCCAAGTACTATGCAGAACATCCTGCGATTCAGCTGGCAGGTATATGTGATCTCCGCGATGATGAGGCGGAAGAGTGGTCAGAACACGTTCAAGCAACCGTATTCCATAACCTGCCCAAGCTGCTGGCAGAGCAGAAGCCCGATATCCTTCATCTTGCACTTCCGGTTATGGAGCATCTGCCTGATCTGTATATTGCTGCAGAAGCGGGTGTTCATATGATGTGTGAGAAGCCTATGGGCTTGTCAGCTACGGATCTGAAACAGCTGGCTGCCATATGCAGACAGCACAGCGTACAGATTATTCCTTCTCACGAGGCCTTGTTCAGACCGGAATATTCGGATCTGGCAAGGCAAGTGAGAGCAGGTGTGATCGGCAGTCCAGGCGTAGTTCATGTTCGGCGTATGATGACTGGAGAGGAAGCTTACGGCAGCCGTTTGCCTTCCTCCTCTGCTCATCGTATTGAACCCATTATGACGCTGTTTATCGAAGAAATTGAATTTATAAGTTATCTTCTCGGTGAAGTGGAGAGTGTATTCGCACAGCATATTCGCAAAGAACGGACTGAGTATGCGCTGCTCACACTGAAATATGAATGCGGCACTATTGTGAATATGGAAGGTATATTAGGTTATCCGAGTCCGGCAACATCTGAATTCGAGATGGCAGGAAATCAAGGGATTGTTCGCTCCAGTCCGAAGATGAGCGCTTCGGTGGAGATCAGAAGAGGGGGTTCCGAATTCAGGCTAGTCAGCCCTGCATTTGAGGATGCGATCGATGGATATATACGATCCGTGCTGAATATGGCAACTTATAAGACGGAACCTATAATATCGCTGGAGGCGTCATGGAAGACGGCGGTTGTCATCCAGGCGGCAGCTTATTCAGCAAGTAACGGGCAGGCAGTGACCATGCGATCGTTCCGTTTAACCGATGGGTGGTGGCGGGATGCGTAAGCTTCGTATCGGTATGATCAGCTTCGCCCATTCCCATGCCTTCAGCTATTACAGGCAGTTGCAGCTGGTTGAGAATGCGGAGGTAACTGCAATTGCAGATCTACATTACGATCGGGTCAAGACATTGGTTGAACGTGACCATGTTCAATTCTATCCAGATCATCTGAAGCTGCTCGAGCTGCCGGATATAGATGCGGTCATTATTTGTTCGGAAAATAGGCATCATGCCGCCCTAGTCACGGACAGTGCGAAGGCAGGCAAGCATATATTGTGCGAGAAGCCGCTTGGGACAGGAAGCGTTGAAATGCGGCAAATGATTGATATTTGTCATGAACTGCAGGTGCAGCTCATGACGGCCTTTCCTTGCCGTTACCTTCCGTCGGTCATTCGAGTTAAGGAAGCCGTAGCCCAAGGTGAGATTGGTGAAGTCATCGCTGTTAAAGGGTATAACCGAGGCGGCATGCCCGGCGGCTGGTTTGTAGATCCGGCGCAATCTGGCGGCGGTGCACTGCTCGATCATACGGTACATGTTGCTGATATGCTGAATTGGATGCTGGGAGTACAGCCCCGTGTTGTTCACGCCGAGAAAGGGACACTGTTTCATGATATTGCTGTCGAGGATTCGGGTATGGTCCATCTGGAATATGACAATGGCGTAATTGGGGTTATCGATACAAGCTGGTCTCGAAATCCTGTGTATCCTTATTGGGGAGATGTGAAGCTGGATGTAATTGGAACGGAAGGGATCATAAGAATGGATGCTTTTGCCCAAGTCAATGAAGTGTTCAGCATAGAGCAAGGCAGAGCACGGTACAGCTACTTTGGAGACAAGATGGATTATTATATGCTTCAGGACTTTGTGAATCGTATTCTTGATGGAAGGCCTGTAGCGATTACGGGAGAGGACGGGTATGCCGCAGCCGAGGTGGCATTGTCAGCCTATGATTACCTGGAGAGACGAACGTAATCTTATGAAATGAAACAAGGTGTGCCTCAACGCTGGAGGCGCACCTTGTTCTTTTTGAATTTAAAAAAGATGGAAACCAAGAGCAGACTAAGCAAACCGGAATCGATGACTCTGATCACATGAACACCAATGCTATGAATAGCCACCGGATCAGCGATAAACCAGATAATGAAGAATACAATAGACAATAGGGCAATGCATAGCCAATACAGCGATTTTTGTGCAGACGGTGTACTTCGATTAGCTAGACTATTGTATTTTCTGGCTCGATAAAGGATGTAAATCAGAATTAACGAAAGTCCGGCCAGCGTCCCGCCATGCTGCAGTATTTTGTAGATGGGAATTTCGTAACCGAGTACATGGAGGTCAACGCTGAGCAGCGGAATCCGATCAACAACAAATCCATGCTGGTGCGTAAAAGCATCCCACACGACGTGCGTTAACATGCCGAGTAAGGCTGAATAGCAGAAAATAATGATCTTGACCGGTAATCCGAAATTAGACGTACGCTCAGAACGATCCTGCATAAATACAGGCAAATGATCCATTAGAGTCTGGTGAATGAAAAAATAATAGATCAGGTAGACCAACGCGACCAGCGGCAAATTAAAATAGAAGAACCCTGCAAAAGTATGTCCGGTCATGCCCGCAGGCTGTCCTCTTAGCAAATATTCAAAATCAGGGGCCATGCTGCCCAATACGAGCGCAGTAAAATGAAGATACTTGCTCTTGCGTGAAAACGGCAGAACGGCAGCAGGATGGGCAAAAGTAAATGGCATCGTATGTAGAATCTCCTTTATAAATGAATCAGAATCGGTCTCCAGATGTATGTATTGTCTAGCCCAGGCACGGTAGATTTAGTATAAACCGTTGGCTATTAAATGGAGGGGGAACACGATGGAATCGATAAATATTGTCAGGCTAACAGAGCTTACGGAGCAGCAGCTGCAGCAGGCGGCAGACGTCTACGTGAATAGTTATTATAACGAATTAACCTCCATGACGAAAGATAAAATGATGTTAAGAAAAATAATTAAAGAGTCTTTTGTTGCAGATCAATTTTACGCTGCGATTATTGATGGTCAGGTTGTCGGCATTATGGCATATTCCACAAGCATTACTCGCTCGCAATATTTTGATAAAGAGTTCTTAAAAAGCATTCTAGGTAATGTTCAGGGGAGTGTTGTACATTATTTTCTGGCAAAACAATTTCACATACCCGCCCCAATTTATAGAGAGGAGTGCTTTCTAGAAGCGGTTGCTACCGACCCTATGTATCGGGGAAGAGGGATCGCGACATCCATGCTGCTCCATCTGATGCATCATCTGCCGTATCGGGTCTTTAAGTTGGAAGTTGTTGATAC
This sequence comes from Paenibacillus sp. TCA20, assembly GCF_000732325.1. Taxonomy (GTDB): domain Bacteria; phylum Bacillota; class Bacilli; order Paenibacillales; family Paenibacillaceae; genus Paenibacillus; species Paenibacillus urinalis. The sequence continues at coordinate 17,778 of NZ_BBIW01000017.1, read as the reverse complement.
GAATCATGCGGCACGATCCATTTATGAGAAGCATGGTTTTCACATCTATAAGGCCGTAAAGCAAAGATGGTTTCGCAATAGACTTGGCTTCAATGAGAAGTTCTATATGGTAAGGACTGTGGATGAGCCAACAATATAGCCTATAGTCATTAAAATTTATAAATGAATACGAACCAAACGTTCACCCAAATGTTTCAAATCACCGAAGAGATTACGGATGCAGCGGGAAATTCATATCCGATCGAATCCTCGCGGTTTTTCTTAGTATTAGATCATGTCACTCAGACGTGGCAATACGATTATGTCGTGCCTGCGAAGGATTTCGAGCAGCCTTTGCAATTTAAGATCTACAAGCACCCGGGCTCTATTGAGAAAAAGATCACGCTGCCAATAAAATAACAAAATGTTTTTGTAAAGCGAACCTTTTATATCCGGCTAGTGTTCTTACATTATATATAAGTTAGTTATGTATGGGCGGGAGGTATAGTAGTGCCATCAAAAAAAAGTAATAAAATAGTATTGCTTACAACTGTGGTGACCCTACTGCTGGTGGTTGGTTTGACGCTGGCCTGGAATGTCATTTGGGATGAGGACCTAAACAGATCTTACTCACCAGAAATGGTCAAATATTTAGAGCCAATAAACGATAACAGGACACTCATGCTCGCTGCGGAAAACAATCTGTTGCAGGAAATTCATCAGTCCGATACGAGCGGGGAAAATCAATTGACGCTGGGTGGAATCATCGCGGATGAAGAGAATGCAGTCATCTTATATTCCCTGAGCGGTCCTAATTTGAATGGCAAATTAAACGAATACTCGGTAGAATTAATATCTGATGAAGAGTTTCATTATGCGGCAACTTACTTTAATCCCTCTATAGAAGAGGATGCAACTGAATCGTACATGACATACAAAGTTCAGTTGAATTCAGGTGAAGTATTTCCGCAGAATATGGGGCTTTTGTTTCGTTTGGGAGAGCAGGAGCTTAAAGTGGATATTTCTGTAGATCACTCCCGGTTTACGGGTTTGAGAAAGAAAGTTCTAATTAACAAGGAAATACCGATAGACAACCAGACTGTATTACTGCGTGAAATGGAACTGCTGCCTTTGAGGACGACCCTACGCTTGGAAACACCACAGTCAAATAAAAAGCAAGTGAATGATTTATTTGCTCTATCTTTAATAGATGATACAGGTCAGCACCAATGGAATCAGAGTGAATTAAGCTCAGGTTCACTTAGCGAGGGAATGTATACGGCTAATTTTGATGGACTATATTTTGAAGATCCAGAACAATTGTATCTGATATCAGAAGGAGTGTATGCTTCTGACAAGAATATGACCATGACTATTAACTCTGAGACAAAGAAGATTATTGAGGCACCGGATGAACATCTACAGTTGCTGGACATTTTAGAAAATGAAGAGTATATGACCATCAAGCTTCGGCTAGACAATTACGAGTTTCCTGGACCGAGCATTCAAAATGACATTTCCCTACTTACGTACGGAGGAGTATTTATAGATGCCTCGGGGAAGCAGTTCAAGCTTCTAAATCCTGAGATTGAGCTAACGGCTCAGATCACAGCTGAACGAGATAAGCATACTCATCTGTATCATTACTACATTCCGAATGAGGAGTATCAACAGCCGCTTACGTTTCCGATATACGAATACACAGGATATAAATCAGGTGGGTTTAAGATTCCTCTATACTGAGTCAGAATAAAGGAGCCACGAGATGCTAACTTTTCAAGCTGGCCCATAAAAGCTATAATATAAAGGATTGTTTAGATTCTATTTGAAAGCGAGCGAATATTGATATGGGTCGTAAGTGGAATAATATTAAAGAAAAGAAGGCGTCCAAAGACGCAAGCACTAGCCGCGTATATGCGAAGTTCGGACGTGAGATTTATGTAGTAGCCCGTCAAGGGGAGCCTGATCCAGAATCGAATCGCGCTCTGAAGGTCGTACTGGAGCGTGCTAAGACATATAACGTACCCAAAGCCATCATTGACCGTGCACTGGAAAAAGCAAAAGGCGGTTCGGAAGAGAACTTTGACGAGCTTCGTTACGAAGGCTTTGGTCCTAACGGATCGATGGTTATTGTGGATGCACTTACGAACAACGTAAACCGTACCGCATCAGAAGTACGTTCAACCTTTACGAAGAATGGCGGCAATCTGGGAGTCAGCGGATCGGTAAGCTATATGTTCGACTCTACGGCGGTTATCGGGGTTGAAGGAAAATCAGCGGATGAAGTACTGGAGCTATTAATGGAAGCTGATCTGGATGTTCGGGATATTGTGGAAGAAGATGAGGCGGTTATCGTGTATGCGGAGCCGGATCAATTCCATGCCGTACAAGATGCATTTAAAAATGCAGGAGTAACGGAGTTTACTGTAGCTGAGCTTACGATGCTGCCGCAAACCTTTGTATCCTTGGAAGGCGATGCACTTACACAATTTGAGAAGCTCATTGATGTACTTGAGGATCTTGAGGACGTGCAGCAAGTGTACCATAATGTGGAATTTGAAGAATAGGATCTGACAACTTTCTAGATGAAAGTTGAAGTTTTAACCGTCAGCCTCTCATTTATCTCGGGATAAATGGGAGGTTTTTTGATGAACAGAATATCTGTAAAAATGTAAATTGCGTGAAGCTGTACTGAAATCGAAGCAGCAGCAAGAGAGTAAGGAATCTTCTATGTTATAATTAAAGAGTTGTCTATTAGATTACGATGAGAGAAAGAAGAATTTACGAAAAGGGGAGAGTTCATCTACAGTGAAGCTGGTATCTTGGAATGTAAACGGGCTGAGGGCCTGTGTAAATAAAGGGTTTATGGATTATTTTGAGCAGATGGATGCGGATATTTTTTGTCTGCAGGAGACCAAGCTGCAAGAGGGACAAATTCAAATGGAGCTAGGCGACTCCTACCAGGATTACTGGAATTATGCAGAGAAAAAAGGTTACTCGGGAACCGCGGTGTTTACGAGAATCAAGCCGATTTCGGTTCAATACGGCATGAGCGAGGAGGACCCGGATACCGAAGGGCGTATGATTACGCTGGAATTTGAACAGTTTTATCTGGTTAATGTATACACACCGAATGCGAGAAGGGACTTATCGCGTTTGCCTCTTCGTCTGGAATGGGAGGAACGTTTTCGAGCCTATCTTAATGAGCTGGACAAGCATAAGCCTGTAGTCGTTTGTGGAGACATGAATGTCGCGCATGAAGAAATTGACCTCAAAAATGCAAAATCTAACCGTGGTAATTCAGGCTTTACGCTGGAGGAACGTGAGAAAATGACCATGCTGCTGGAATTGGGATTTGTGGATTCGTTCCGTTATTTCTATCCCGATCGGACAGATGTGTACACCTGGTGGTCTTATATGGCGAAGGTCAGAGAGCGGAATATTGGCTGGCGTATTGATTACTTCCTTGCTTCGACCCGGCTTACACCTTATTTAAAGGACTCAGGGGCAGACTGTCATATCATGGGAAGTGATCATTGCCCTGTATTCTTGGAGATGGAGCTTGACGAATCTCTTCAAAATGCTTAACTGCTAACGGTTATTAATAATTACTAGGGATGAGCAAGGCAATTTACATAGAGTCATAGGTTAAATTAATTGCGGCCTATCCACTCTGGTTGCTTTCGCTCATCCTTTTATTTTGAAATAGATTTGTATATTAATAGATTTTAGATTTGTAGACTTAGATGGTATTGTGTACGACATAATTCTGAACATAGCTGTCGTGATCGAGCACCTCAATTGCCCCTGACCAATCGAGCACTTTTCCGACAAAACCTTGGATGTCCAGATCCTTCATCTCATACGTATCCGGTGTGTTACCCGTACCTGTTGCATCCTTAATTAAGGTCACTTTGTACCCGCGGTCATAGGCTGATATGGCCGTGAACATACAGCAGAACTCCGTCTCAAAGCCGACGATGAAGAGATGATTAACGCCTAACTGCTCCAGTGTCTCTGCAAGCTTCGTCTTATAAAATGCACTCGGTGTCTGTTTCTCAACTACAGTTTCAGCATATTTAAGAATTGAATCATGTATATGTGAGCCCTCTGAATCTCGGTACAATGGACTTTCTGCCTGATCATCAATATGTCTAATAAAAATGACCGGATGTCCATCTCTTCTAAAATCTTGAATCACTTGCTCTATTAATGTGAGTTCTTTTGTGAAATCTTTTAGCTCGACAATGGCGTTCTGTACATCAATGACTAACAGTGCTTTCATCAGACACCCCCCCTGGAATTGTATACCAATTGGTAATTCTATAGGTATGATCGAAATCCTTTTGATAAAGGGAAACTATGAAAATATATTCTGACATATTCGTCGTATCTGGCGTTGCATGACCATTCTGTTAGCGCTATCATTAGTTCAGAGCTTTATATCATTTCTAAAGGAGCCAATATACATATGACACGGATTGAAGATCAAGCTACAGTGCTATTTATCGGAGACAGTATTACGGATTGTGGCAGAAATTATGATAATGTGGGTGACCTTGGCAGAGGTTATGCCAAGATGGTTGCGGCTGAACTTAATCTCCGTTATCCTGAGAAGCAAATTCAGTTTATGAATCGCGGCATCAATGGAAACCGAGTTACAGATCTTGAGCAAAGGTGGGAGCAGGATTGCCTGGCGCATAACCCAACCTGGGTGTCCATATATATTGGAATCAATGATACGTGGCGCTGGTACGATTCCAAGGCAGAGACTTCTGCAGATGAATTTTATCGTACATATCGTGAGCTGCTTGTGCGGACCAAAGAGCATACGAATGCCAATATCGTGATAATAGAACCGTTCGTACTGCCTGTTCCGGAAGATCGCAAGGGATGGAGAGTAGATCTTGATCCAAAAATTCATGCCATTCGAGAGCTGGCTCGTGAATTCGGAACATATTATGTGCCGCTGGATGGCCTGTTTGCTCAAGCGAGTACCAAGGCGGAGCCAGCCTACTGGGCAGGAGACGGTGTGCATCCAACAGATGCAGGACATGCTCTAATTGCTAGAGCTTGGCTCGATGCAGTAAAAGTATAAATTTCGTCGAACGAGTTGGGTAACCGGACAAGGTTTAGAAAGCCCCAGGAAGGGTATTTTTGCGAATTAATAAATGAACTTTTCAAGCTGGTTTTTATAAAGCCAGCTTTTTTGCGTTGCTTCCTGCGTATGAACGAAGTGATGAATACACAAGTACAGGCAGGATTTTAATAAGTTCTCCTAGTTACGAAAGAGCAGGACAGTTCAACAATTGCGCGAATATTTAAGTGAAGAAGTTATTCACGAAGTTCAGAGATAAAAGAGTTAAATGAAATTACGATGCAAGTTCATATCAAAATCAAAAACTATGAGGTGCATAATGCCAAGACTAATTACATTAGCTGATGGAAGATCAGTAGAAGTTGAATGTGTAAGCTGCGCATTGACAAGTGGTTTGATTTCTTCAACAGGTGGAGTGATTTTCGAATCAGGCAACTTTCATGTCCATCAGGATATTGCTTACCCAATTAAAGGGTTAGTTATATTGGCTTCGAAGAGGCATTTTTACTGCATGGATGAATTAACAGATGAAGAGCGATTAGAATTTATTTCGTTAATTCATAAGCTCAGAAGTGAACAAAGAAAACGATTGGGAATTGATAGGGTCTATTATTTTTATAATGAAGATACAACACATCACTTTCATTTATGGATGGTTCCTAGATATGAATGGATGTACCAATTTGGAAATTCAGTAGAATCATTAAGACCGGTATTACTACATGCAAGGAATAATATGAATGACGATGAGAATATGAAGAGTGTAGAAGAAGGGGTTAGTATGTTAAGAGAGGGCATGAGGGATTTTGTGATGAACGCAGGGTAACTCCATCTAACAACGTGTTCACGCTTCGATCTGACGCCCTCGGTCTGGCAGAGGAGTAGTCAGGGAAGTGGATGCAGCCAGACAACCCTGCGAGGCAAAGTCTCCGACCCGGCTCCCGTTGGTCGCCTTAAGTCTCTCGGATTCGTGAACACACGAACGTTATGTGAAAGGACGAAGCGAATGATTATATCCAAACCTTTGGGAGAATATGATTTCATTTTGTTTTCTATTGATCGAAAATCAACAATATTATTTACTTTTCTAGAGATTGAGCTGGAGAGGTATCCTTCAATTTCTTTTCGTATTCATATTAAAGATCATTTATTTATTGGAGAGATAAACGTCTGGGTTGAAAAAGAGAAAATCGATAGTTTTCTAAGAGACGTAAAAGAATTGAATAGTTCAAGAAAAGGAAAAGTATCTCTAGAATCCATGAGCCCAGAGGAATTGGAACTTACAATTCAAAGTGAGAGAGTAAATCTTTTCTTATTGAACTATTCAACAAAGCAAACGAAATATTTAAATAATAAATTGATCGAAACAACATTAAATGGAACTTTTGAATTCGATTCAGAATTTTTCAATGAGTTAGAACAAAACGTTAAAGCTATAGTTAAATTAACAAATATATAGAGATTTGTGAGTATATCAAGAGTCCCATTCGAATAACATGATATCTACGTATCGGAGCCTATCGGCTCCTTGATCCGCTCGAAGAGAATGTCAGAGAAAGTTGAATCAGGCTCACACATCCGCACTGACTACTGCATCGCGACCGGCTCCTGGCGGAGCCTTAAGTTGGTGGGACGTCGTTGAATACAACAACGTTATCGGAAATTGATGCAAACAATAATATATTAGGAGCCGTTCATATGAAAATCAAAGGAGATAGAGTTTGTCTTTCAAAAGTAACAAATAAAGATTTGAGCTTTATTAGTGAGCTAGAGTGCAATAAAGACATTTGGTTTTTTGAGGAATTCGTAGAGAGTGATAAGGATACTGTCAAGGAAAAGTATCTTGAAAACTTAAAATCTAATCATCACTATGATTTTGTAATAACAATAGAATCAGAAAAAGTAATAAAGCCAGTAGGATTAGTTCAAATATGGAGTTATGTAGAGTATAGAAACAGTTGGTAACTTGGTTTTGGCATACTTCCAGATTACCAAGGCTACGGATACGGATACGAAGCCACTAAACTCTTGCTTCATTTTGCATTTAAAGAATTCGGTGCACATAAAGTAGTAGGGATGTGTAATAGTAGTAATCTAAAATCTATAAAGTTAATGGAAAAGCTACAAATGAAAAGAGAAGGGATATTTAAACAAGAAGTTAAGTGGAATAGTGCGTGGCATGACCAGTATTTTTATTCGATTTTGGATAGTGAATGGAAAAACTTATAGATCATAAGCAACTCAAGAAGGCATCAACATCCGATAACAACACATTTCTACTTCGGGTATTCGCCCTTGATCGCTAGAGGGATTTCATAGAAGTATATTCAGCGATACATACAACCAGCTAAGTCTGATGACCCGTTTCCGATGGTCACTTAAGCTGCTTGAACGTCAGAAATGACAAACGGTATCAGCAAGATCTGCTCCAAAGATAATGTGAGTATAACATTCGCAACATTCTGTTGCTTGAGAAAGGAATGACTATTGGAAATGGAAACCATTTTAATTTTTGTAGTGTTTTTTATGCTTGGTATTTTCACTGTTAAGTTTGGTGTTGATAACTCTAAAAACAATCAATACACGAAAGAAATATTACAGGAATTAAAAGAGATCAAGGAAATTTTAAGAGAACGAAATTCATAGTAATGCAGTATTAACTATATGTACGATACTATATTCGGAGTGGAATCAGTTAATCCTGAAATTAAAACTGAAATTAAAAGAGTAATTGTAAGTAATGATAATTTTGATATCGTAATTTCGTATGATGTTGATGAAATAAAAGAGAATTCAACAGTATTTAATTTTAGAAGATGGTTTTGCAGCATCATACAATGAACTAAATACAAAAGATGCTAGTGGATTTATATTTAGAGGAGTAAATGATAAGGGAGAGATATTAATATTAGGAAGATAAGAGCGTTAATTGAATAGCTCATGAAGGCGAGTGCATACAAGAAAGGAAATATGCTACGCGAACAACGAGTAACATAAAGGCCTGTTATTGAAGAAGATTGGGAACGGCGATATGAATGGCTGTCCGATCCTGTAGTTAACCGAACGTTACCATCTGGAAATGCTATGTCCTAACACCGGTGATTCATGAAAGCAAGTACGTTGTTTAGAGAAGCAGCAACAGTTGCAGTAACCGAAGGGAGGGGCTCAAAAAATTGCAACGCCAGCTCCACCTGTAACGTCGGCCCCACCCCCAAGAATTCCTCTCCAGCTACAAAGTGGAATTATGAGAGCCCATCGACTTTTGCGAGCAACCGAAGGGAGGGGCTCAAAAAATTGCAACGCCAGCTCCACCCCAAGAATTCTTCCCTCAGCTACAAGTGAAATTTTTTGGATCTCGAACGACTTTTGCGAAGCAACCGGAGAGAGGGAGCCAAAAAATGTAACGTCAGCCCACCCCCAAGAATTCTTCTCTCACAGCTGCAAAGTAAAATTTACAGAGATTCAATCAAACAAATGCAAGCAACTGGAGAATCGGCGTCCAATGATGGAACGCCTATACCAGTACCTTCCTAAATTCGGCAGTAAGTAGAGGCACAACGTCGAACAGATCGCCGACGATGCCGTAATCGGCAACCTTAAAGATGGGAGCTTCAGGATCCTTATTGATCGCAATAATGACACGCGATTGGCTCATTCCCGCCAAATGCTGAATGGCACCGCTGATGCCGCAAGCAATATAGATTTCGGGTGTCACTACTTTCCCTGTTTGACCAATCTGCAGAGAATAATCACAATAGCCTGCATCACACGCACCGCGTGAAGCACCTACAGCTCCGCCGAGCAGATCTGCTAGCTCTTCAAGAGGCTTGAAGCCGTCTGCGCTCTTGACTCCCCGGCCACCAGAGATGACAATCTTGGCTTCGCTGAGATCAATCTTGCCTGTCGTCTTCTGAACGACCTCTTTAACGATTGTGCGTAGTGATGGAGAGGGGTAAGCAACATCTTCAATGGGGGAAGCACTGCCTTCAGCCGCAGAAGCAGCAGCAATATTGTTCGGCCGAATGGTAATGACCGCGGGTCCAGCCTCAAATACACGTTTTTCAAAGGCTTTGCCTGCATACAGTGGTCTGGTGAATACGGGATGACCTCCTTCTAGATCAATAGAAGTAATGTCCGAGATCTGCCCTGCCTGAAGGTGGGCTGCAACTAATGGTGCCAGATCTTTACCCAGAGCGGTATGTCCGAAGAGGACAAGGTCTGGTGCTGCCTGCTGTAAGACAGATTTTAATGCAGCTAAATAAGCTTCGGGATTATAGTGTTCAAGTGCTGAATGCTCGATGGTATATATCAAATCGACGCCATAGGGAACGAGTTCACTTACGGCGGATGTTATATCTGAACCTGCTACTACAACCTGGATCCGATCCTGAGCACCTGCGATTTGTTGTGCAGCACCTAACGTTTCAAGTGCTACCTGACGAAGCCTTCCATCTCGATTCTCGGCATATACAAGCAATGTTTTACTCATCACAAGAACCTCCTAAGGACATTTGAATTTGAATGCATGAACAGCCAATGGAAAAATAACGCATGTCGGACATTCTGTTTGCCATACACTTGGGGTAGATGAGATGCACATAATTGAAACCGTATACAAAATGATGGATTTGGCATGGCAAAGTCCACTGTTGCACAATAAATTAACGAATCAGTATGATTCAGCACGCAATGTATCGTTCAAATGACTTTGGATTCGGTACGCAGAAGGCCAACAAGCTCGCGGGCAACGTTCTCGGCATCGCCCTTAAGGATCTTACCTGCACCGCGTTCAGGTGGAAGCGTCAGCTCGATTTGCTTCGTAGCAGGCTGAACATCGGTTTCGGTGAGATCTAGATCCTCAAGCAGCAGCGTCTTGAACGGCTTCTTTTTTGCTTTCATGATACCAGGAAGAGAAGGGTACCTCGGTTCGTTCAGACCTTGCTGAGCGGTAAACAGCGCAGGCAGTGTGACACGGAGCACTTCAAGATCACCTTCAGCATCCCTATGGACTTCGGCTGTTGTACCTTCAATCGTTAGCTTGGTAATGGATGAGGTGTGAGGAATGCCGAGGAGCTCAGCCAGACGAATGGCGACTTGACCTGATCCACGATCGACGGAGAAATTACCCCCAAGAATGAGATCCGGATTCTCTTGGTTTAAGTAGGAATAGAGCACTTTGGAGATCACATATTCGTCGTCAGGGATTCGCTCATCCGAGATCAGAACCGCTTCATCTGCACCCATCGCGAGCGCTGTACGCAGGGCTTCTGCAGCACGGTCTGGACCGACGGAGAGAAGAGTTACACTGCCGCCGTGTTCATCTCGAAGCTTGACAGCTTCTTCTACCGCATATTCGTCGTATGGATTCATGACAAATTTCACACCATCCTCAGACACGACTCCATTCTGCAGAGTGATCTTCTCCTCTGTATCAAAAGTTTGCTTTAACAATACAACTATCTTCATATTCGATCGTCTCCCTTCAAAACATGAGTTATGAATTTATTTATTTGGAAACACCGTGAAGAAAGAAGCTAAGGGTGTCGTCAACCTGTTCTTGAAGCGAATATTTCTGCCCTGAGATCAGCCAGGAGGTAACTGCTTCATCCATGGAGCCAAAGATGAGGTTTCGAACCAGTTTGAGATTCAGGTCTTCTCTAAAATGTCCCAGTTCAATGCCCTGCTCTAGAATATTCTCAATCAGCTCAATATATGGCTTGAGTGATTTGCCAATCTCCTTGCGAAGCTCAATATCACTTTGTCTTAGCTCGATCTGCGTGACGTACGCAAGCTCAGGATTATTCTCAAGCTCTGTAAAATGAATGCGGCAGACCGTGCGGAGGGCCTGAACTGGATCAGAGCTGCCAGCGACACTGTCATGGAATTTCTGCACCAGCTCACCCAGCTTCTCTTGGAACAGATGAATCAGGATGTCCTCCTTTCTCTTAAAGTAGAGGTAGATCGTCCCATCGGCTACGCCGGCAGCCTTAGCAATCTTGGAAACCTGGGACCGATGGTAGCCATTCTCGGCAAACACTTTGAGGGCGCCTTGAAGTATGAGTTGATATTTTTCTGTTTTTTTACTTGTCATATGTTCACCCCGGTGTTAGAATACAGTTAAATTTCTGAATGAATACTCATTCATTTCTTGTATCCACTATAAAATACGTTCCAGTCATTGTCAACGATTCAATCCCTGTCTCATTGGAAAATCGTTCTACAAGGTTGAGATGGTTCATTAGGCGTTCATATCGAAGTTTGCAGCGAGTATGACAATGATATTGTCAAAGAGTACAAACGATGTGGAGGTCTGTTTTTGCAGACACAATGTAAGCGCTTAATAAATGAATCGTACTTACCATTGTCAATGGCTAGGGGGGTTGTGCCCGAAAGGAGTGAAGCTGCACATCAAAAGATAGTAAGTTACTAAAGCTCAAACTAACAGCTATCCGCCATGCAAGCTGAAATTAAATTTTATCAATACAAGGGGCTTGATGAGGATGATTCTACAAATGATGAATGCACTGCTCTTTACCCTCATTACCGGCTGGGCGGTTTATCTATTCGCCAGAGTTGTATACCACCGTTACTTATATATCAAATTAGGCAGACCTGCGGATCTTCGTAAGGACATTCAAGACAGGATTGCAGCATTTATGGTGCAGGTCTTCGGTCAGAGCAAGCTGTTCAAGGATCCGAGAAGCGGAATCATGCATTTTATCGTTTTTTACGGATTTATTATTCTGCAGTTTGGTGCACTGGACATTATCTGGAAGGGGCTCACAGGGCACAGTCTGCCTATACCGGGTTACGAAGGATTTATATTGACCCAGGAGATTACGGTCGTGCTTATTCTCCTCGCCATCTCATATGCTGCCTATCGAAGATATGGGGAGAAGCTGCATCGGTTAAAAAGAGGCTGGAAACCAAGCCTTGTTGTCTTTTATATCACATCTCTAATGATATCCGTTCTCTTCACAATGGCATTTGAACGTCTCAGAGAGGATTTGCCATCTTCAGCCTATGCACCCATCTCATCTGGAATTGCATCGTTATTTACCTGGATGCCCGATATAGCGGTGGCCGCAATGTATTACTTTTTCTGGTGGATTCATCTGCTGATCCTGCTCTCCTTTCTACTATACGTACCCCAATCCAAGCACTTTCATCTTATTACTGCACCCATTAACATCCTGCTGCGACGAACAGATCCACCTGGCAAGCTAAGTAAGCTCGATTTAGAAGATGAAGAGGCAGAGTCCTATGGGGTCGGTCATATCGAAGATTTTACCCAGAAGCAAATGCTCGATTTCTATGCCTGCGTAGAGTGCGGACGATGTACGAATGTATGTCCGGCGACCAATACCGGCAAGCTCTTGTCCCCCATGCACATGATTATCAAGTTAAGAGACCACTTAACCGAGAAGGGCGAGGCGTTGACGTCGAAGTCGGCCTGGATGCCTGCCAGTGTGTTTGGTTACGCTGGAGTCCACGAAATGAGAACTGCCGATCTATCACTTAGCGAATGGACGGGGGAAGGAGTAACTGACATTCGTCCAACCATGAGTGTGCAAAAAAGAGCCTGGCATCAAGTTGAAGGTGTTACCGCCAAGGATGTGCAGCTCATCGGTGGAGTCATGACAGAAGAAGAAATATGGGCTTGTACTACGTGCCGTAACTGTGAGGATCAGTGCCCTGTTGCAAATGAGCATGTGGACAAAATTGTAGATCTCAGACGTCATCTCGTGCTGATGGAGGGAAGCGTACCTCATGAGGGACAACGAGCAATGCAGAATATTGAGCGTCAAGGTAATCCATGGGGTATCAGCCGGGCAGAACGCAGCAAGTGGGTGAAGGAAATTGACCCGGACGGCACCTTGAATTTGAGCATTCCGACGGTGAAGGAGAACCCGGACTTTGACATTCTGCTGTTTGTAGGCTCGATGGGGTCCTATGATAACCGGAGCCGAAAGGTTACACGTTCGCTCGTTCATTTGCTGAATGAGGCAGGTGTCAACTTTGCGATATTGGGCAATGAAGAGAAGAATTCGGGTGATACACCGAGACGAATGGGGAATGAATTTTTGTTCCAGCAGCTGTGTGTGGAGAACATCGAAATTTTTAATAAATATGATGTTCAAAAAATCGTTACAGCCTGTCCCCATACATTTAACGTGTTCAAGAATGAATATCCCGATTTTGGCCTTACAGCCGAAGTGCTTCATCATACCGAGCTCTTGGATGAGCTGGTGAAGACCGGCAAGCTGATTCCCAAGCACACGTTATCAGAAAAAATCACCTATCACGATTCCTGCTATCTCGGAAGATATAACGATGTGTACGATCAACCGCGAGATGTGCTGCGCGCTATTCCAGGCGTCGAGCTCGTTGAAATGGAACGCAGTCGAGAGAACGGGATGTGCTGCGGTGCCGGCGGCGGACAGATGTGGATGGAGGAGGATACCGGCAAGCGTGTAAATCTCGCACGGACAGAACAGGCATTATCTGTATCACCGACGATGATCAGCTCTGCTTGTCCTTACTGCCTGACGATGCTGGAGGATGGAACGAAGCTTATAGAAATAGAAGACAAAGTGCAAACGAAGGATATTGCAGAAATACTCGAAGCTTCCGTCTTCGGTGTTTCTGAAATGAATGAACAGGAGGTCGTTGCGAAGTGAACCAAATGTTAACCCCTACTCATCCATCTGCAATTACGAAGAGGACCTTATCCAAAGCTGCCGTAATCGGCTCCGGGGTCATGGGTGCAGGAATTGCTGCACATCTGGCTAATGCGGGACTGTCTTGTCTGCTGCTGGATATTGTACCGGCTCAATTAACACCAGAAGAAGAACAGGCAGGGCTATCACTGGAGCATCCTGCGGTACGCAACCGGCTTGCCAATCGTGCCATTGCTGCGCTTCCCAAGTCAAGCACGGCTCCACTTTATGCTCCTCATTTTGCAGAACGAATTACACCGGGCAACATAGAGGATCACTTGCATCTATTGAAACAAGTTGACTGGATTATTGAAGTTGTTACCGAAAAGCTGGAAATTAAGAGGTCTATCATGAAGCAGATTGAAGCGGTCCGTGCAAAAGGAACCATTGTCAGCACGAACACGTCCGGCATATCGGTCAATGCGATGGTGGAGGATTGCAGTGAGGAGTTTCGGCGTCATTTTCTAGGAACACACTTTTTTAATCCACCACGGCATATGAAGCTGCTGGAGATTATCCCAGGGTTCGACACCGATCCTGAGATCACATCCTTCATGAAAGAATTCTGTGAGAAAAGGCTGGGCAAGGGCGTTGTCATTGCCAAGGATACTCCGAATTTTATCTCAAACCGTATTGGCACTTATGGACTGCTCGTCACATTGAGGGAAATGGCGGAAAACGGATACTCGGTAGAGGAAGTGGATGCCGCAACAGGACCAGCGCTCGGCAGGCCCAAGAGTGCAACGTTCCGTACGCTCGATTTGGTAGGGATCGATACTTTTATTCATGTGGCCCAGAACGTGTATGATTCCGTGCCGGACGGAGCGGAGAGGGATGTATTTAAAGTGCCTGCCGCGCTGCAGGAATTGTTAACAAAAGGCTGGATTGGTGAGAAGAGTGGTCAGGGGTTCTACAAAAAAGTAAAAGGAGATCACGGCAGTCAGATTCTATCGCTGAGTCTAGCTAACATGGAGTACAGTCCAAGCGCAAAGATCAGCTCAGCGTCGATAGAAGCTGCGAAGACAGTCAAAGGAGCAAGGAAGAAGATCAAGGCTTTTTTGAACACGAAGGACCGATATTCAGAGCTCGCATGGAATGTGCTTAAGCAAGTGCTGATCTACTCCGCAGAGAAGCTGGGGGAAATTGCGGATTCCATTCAAGATATCGATCATGCGATGAAATGGGGATTCAACTGGGAGCTGGGCCCGTTTGAGACTTGGGATCTGATCGGTCTGCCTGCTTCGGTGGAACGCATGGAAGCAGAAGGCCTGATCGTGCCTGCATGGGTGAAGAGCTGGATCGCTGCAGGGAATAACTCCTTCTATCAGCAGAAGGACGGATATGTATTCCAATATCTCAAAGGGGAGTACAGAGTGGTAGAGAAACGACCTGAGATTATATCTTTAGCAGCGCTTAAGGCCCAGAACAAAATCATTCGTTCAAATACAGGCGCAAATCTGATGGATATTGGAGATGATGTTGCGCTTCTGGAATTCACCTCTCCAAACAATGCTATTGGCGCCGACATCCTGGTCATGATTCAGCAGGCAGCCGAAGAAGTCGAAGCTAATTATAGAGGGCTCGTTCTTGCCAATGAAGGCCGAAACTTCTGTGTCGGCGCGAATCTCATGCTGATGCTCATGGAAGCTCAAAGCGGAGATTGGGATGAGGTGGATGACATTATCCGATTGTTCCAGGGCAGTATGATGAAGCTCAAGCAATTAGCTAAACCGGTTGCAGCTGCCCCACATCGGATGACGCTTGGAGGAGGCGTTGAAGCCTGTCTACCCGCAGATCGAATTATCTTCTCGGCAGAAACCTATTTTGGCTTGGTCGAAACCGGAGTAGGCTTGATTCCAGCCGGGGGAGGCTGCAAAGAGTTGGTGCGGATGACGAGCGATCGCTTTCCGGATCAGCAGGCCGACCTTCAGCCAGAGCTTAACCGCATCTTTGAAATGATTGCACTTGCCAAAACCTCATCCAGTGGGCATGAAGCACTGCATATGGGATATGGCCGCTCCCAGGATCGAGTCGTGATGAATCAGGATTATCGCATCTATGAAGCCAAGCAGGCCGTGCTTGAATTGGATCGTGAAGGATATACACCAGCTCCTGCCGGTAAAGCAAGAGTTGCAGGGCGTGACGGACGTGCGGTGCTTCAGCTGGGGGCGCTGGGTATGAAGCAGAGCGGATATATTAGCGAGCATGATTACCTCATTGCGAAGAAGCTTGCTCATATTCTGGCAGGGGGAGATGTCCCGGCAGGTACCCTTGTCTCAGAACAGTATTTATTGGACCTTGAACGGGAGGCCTTCTTGAGCCTGCTAGGTGAAGTGAAAACCCAGCAGCGCATGCAGCACATGCTTGCCAAGGGTAAGCCTCTTCGCAATTAGCGGTCACATTACATCACTTGCATTAGACGGCAGAGCTTACTAAATACATCCCTTAAAATCATCATTATCCGGATCCATTTCAGCAGTCTTATGAAACGGATTCACTTATATCAATTAAAGGTTGAGGTGATTAGTTTGAGAGAAGCAGTCATTGTGTCACTTGCCCGAACCGCTGTAGGCAAGGCCAAGAAAGGAAGCCTGGCGGATACACGAGTAGAGGATTTGGGCAAAGCTGTGCTTGAAGCTGTTATTGCACGCGCGCCAGGGCTGAAAAAGGAAGATGTCGAGGATATTATCCTCGGCTGTGCAATGCCGGAAGGAGAGCAGGGGTTGAATGTTGCACGCATCATTTCCTTGTATTCCGGCTTTCCTGTTACCGTTCCCGCACTGACGATCAATCGGTTCTGCTCCTCCGGACTGCAAGCGATTGCATTTGCGGCGGAACGAATAATGCTCGGTTCTGCTGAAGTCATTGTTGCGGGCGGCGTGGAGAGCATGAGCCATGTTCCCATGACCGGCTTCAAGCCTGCTCCACATTACCGAATTGTGGAGGAGATGCCGGAAGTATATATGGGAATGGGACACACCGCTGAGGAGGTAGCCCGCAGGTTCGGGGTGAACCGGGAGTCACAGGATGCCTATGCCGTGAACAGTCATCGTAAAGCCCATGCGGCAATCGCTGCCGGCCGATTCAAGGATGAAATCGTGCCTGTCGAGGTTACCCATACGACCATTGATGACAACGGGCGGATCAGGAACCGTCAATTCACTTTTGATACCGATGAAGGGGTGCGTGCAGATACCTCAGCAGAGGGGCTAGCCCGTTTGAAACCTGCATTTTCGGTAAAAGGCACCGTTACGGCAGGCAATGCATCTCAAACCAGCGATGGGGCAGCAGCTGTCGCTGTAATGAGCAGGGAAAAAGCAGAGGAGCTCGGTCTTGAACCCTTGGCCACCTTCCGCTCGTTTGCCTTGGCAGGTGTAGAGCCGGAAATTATGGGGGTAGGACCTGTCGAAGCGATACCAAAAGCGCTGAGAATGGCGGGAATTGAGCTGGATCAGGTGGAGCTGTTTGAAATTAACGAAGCATTCGCTTCCCAGTGCCTGCACATCATCCGTGCTCTTAACCTTGACGAAGAGAAGGTTAACGTGAACGGTGGTGCTATTGCACTTGGTCATCCGCTCGGCTGTACGGGCGCGAAGCTTACCGTGAGCCTGGTATCCGAACTAGCGCGCCGTGGTGGAGGATATGGGGTGGTGAGCATGTGCATTGGCGGAGGGATGGGTGCAGCGGGGGTGTTCGAGGTGCACGCACAAAGCGCTGGAACAGCCTAGCTTGTACTCGGCGCTTCCATAAGACGAAGAATGGAAGCCCGTCTCCCCCTCTCACCCCACAAGGTTGAGAGAGGAGGAATTGCCCTTCAAGCAAGGAGTGCAGCGACAAGCGGAGAGGGCGAAATCGGAGTGAAGAAGCGAAGCGTGCGTATTTGTCCTTGGATTCTCACCATTAAGATGGAATCAGAAGAATCCAAGGACAAGAAGGCTCGGACCTCGATTCGCCATCGAAGCGCTCACAGCAGCACTCACA
>NZ_BBIW01000018.1 GCF_000732325.1 Paenibacillus sp. TCA20 | reverse complement strand
CGGTAAATCCGAATACTTTCTCGGGGCCCGGAACAAAACCGGGTCAACAAAGATTCTAACATCGCTCATTGTTTCGTATCTAGTTTTCAGGGAGCAAATCCTTGTAAGATTTAAGCTGCATGTCCTTCTAAGGACTGATATTTTCTCGCAGCGATTTCGAGAAGCGTAGCTTCGAAAAATCATGTTTGGTGGCGATAGCGGAGGGGTTCCACACGTACCCATCCCGAACACGATCGTTAAGCCCTCCAGCGCCGATGGTACTTGGACCGAAGGGTCCTGGGAGAGTAGGACGTTGCCAAGCACACATAAGACACTATCGATGACACTCGATAGTGTCTTTTTTTACTTGCAGGACCTTTCTTATATAACTCTTCAGATTGACATCTGTATATAGATCTGACACACTTTTGCTAGATTGGATCCTTTGTTCACTTTCATATATAAAGACAAGAGTTGAGCTAACCTTCTAAATTATGAATCGCGAGGTGGAACCATGGTCATTCGGCAATTGAAGATGGAAGAGTTTGATGTAAGTACACAATTATCTGAATATGCTTTTAGATATAAGCTGACTGCTGAGGAGAAGGAACAGCGGAGACAGCACTTTGTTCCTGAGCAGTACTGGGGTTTGTTTGATGATGAAGAACTACAAGCAAAGCTGACTCTATTGCCTTTTCAAGTATATGTAAACGGCAAAGTATTTGATATGGGCGGCATTGCTGGGGTCGCCACATGGCCGGAAAACCGTAGAAAGGGACATGTGGCCCAATTGCTCAAGCATGCGCTGCAGGAGATGAAGAATCAAGGACAGAGCCTATCCTTCTTACATCCTTTTTTGGTACCGTTCTACCGTAAATACGGCTGGGAGGTCTTTGCCGAATACAAAAGGTATTTCATTCAAGCTCACCAGCTTCCACCAAGAGTAGAATACGAGGGGAAGGTTGTTCGCGATGTAACGGATATCGCTGTACTTGATGGGTTGTATCAATCTTTTGCAAGTCGCTATAATGGCACTTTGGTTCGAGATGAGGCGTGGTGGAAACGATCCGTGCTGAATGGGGATGGGCATACAGCCGTTTACTACTCTCCTGAGGGAGAGCCGCAAGGATATGTGCTTTATGAGAATAAAGACAAAGAGCTTATATGCGATGAATTTGTTTATTCGAATGAGAATGCGCGCCGAGCACTGCTTACGTATTTTGCAAACCATCCCAGTGAGCAGTTTAAGTTAAGCATGTTACCCTCAGACGATGAGCTGCCCTTCCTGCTGCCTGAACCGAGAGTGAAGCAGGAGCTTGTTCCTTATTTTATGGCACGTATTGTTGATCTGAGAGCTTTTATTGCCCAATATCCGTTTGAAGCAAACCAGAGCTTGGATCTGGTTCTCCAAGTTGAGGATTCTGTAGCATCCTGGAATACGGGATTTTGGCACCTGACTATAAACGAGGATGGACAGGGTAATATAGAACTTCTTTCTTCTGATGACAAGTCTACTGCCGATGTATCGGGCGACATCCAATCCTTTACAGCGATGTTTATGGGCTACAAGCGGCCACGGGAACTTTATTTAATGGAACGATTAGCAGGTAATCCGCTCCGAGCAACCCAACTGGATCATGTGATTCCTGCATGCCGAACATTTTTTATGGACTTCTTCTAATTTAACTAGAGGCTGCTGAGATTAGGTAAGACCCTTGAAAGAACGAGCTCTCCTGAACAATTCAGGGGAGTTTTTTTCGTAAGGCGCATATTTTAGGTCAAAATGAGAAAAATGAAAAAGGAACCCCTCTTGAGAATTCTACATAATGTGGTATAATGAAAACAAAGTCAAAGAAAGTCAAAGTCAACAGAGATCAAACAGATTTGAAGTATCAGGGATGCAGGGCGTCACATTGAGTTTTCTAGGCGAATGAGATTCGTTCTCCGTCCAAGATGGGTAATTTCAAGGATGGGTAGTGACCCCAGTTGGGAAGCCTTTTCCTTAGATACAGATGATTAGTGTAGTTTAATGTAATGAACTCAAGTTATTTAAGGGGCAAATATAGTGGGGGATGTAGAATGCGCAATATTTCTGATATTATCGAGCAATATCTGAAAAATATTTTGCAGGATAGCTCTGAGGGCTTGATTGAGATTCAAAGAAACGATCTCGCTGATAAGTTCTCTTGTGTACCGTCTCAGATTAATTACGTCATCAGCACAAGGTTTACCCTTGAAAAAGGCTATCTAGTGGAAAGTAAGCGTGGCGGAGGCGGATATATTCGCATTCAGCGTGTGGAGCTTCCTGCACAGTTTGCTCTAAATGGACATTTTCATCAGCATATTGGAGATGAGATTAATCAGACGGCAGCAGAAGGGCTTATCTATCAGCTGGAAGAGGCCGGATTCCTCAACCGTAGAGAGGCTGCTTTGGTCAAGGCGGCTATATCTCGAGAAGTACTGCTTATTAAACTTCCCTATCGTGATCAGATTCGCGCTCGAATGCTAAAAGCAATGCTGATCTCGGTCTTGGGCAAATGAATAGGATTGTTCATATGATCAAGAAAGTGAAGCAAAGGAGGTAAGCGGTCATGATGTGTCAACAATGTAATGAACGCCCGGCTACGCTCCATTTTACGAAGATAGTAAACGGAGAGAAGACGGAATTTCATATTTGTGAGAACTGTGCTAAGGAAAAAGGTGACCATATTTCAGGGATCTCCAACGGTTTTTCCATTCACGGACTTTTGTCAGGGCTTATGGACTTTGAGTCAGGCAAGTATAAAACAGCTGGAGCTCCCTCTCCGGAAACGCTTCGTTGTGAGCAATGCGGAATGACATTTAGTCAGTTCAGTAAGCTTAATCGGTTTGGCTGCAGTTCCTGCTACAATCATTTCTCCAGTCGCTTGGATCCGCTTCTGAAACGCGTACATGGCAACACCACACATATCGGGAAAGTGCCGGTTCGTGCAGGCGAGAAAATTCACCTTAAACGCAGAGCGGATGAATTGAAGCGTGAAATGCAGGAGAAGATCAATCTTCAAGAGTTCGAGGAGGCCGCTAAACTGCGTGACCAGATTCGTGAGCTTGAAAAAGAGATAGCACAAGAGTAAAGTTTGGTAATAAAGTAAGGAGGTGTGCACCATGTCGGATATCCGGTTTACCGAAAAACCACTTAGTGATTGGATGCGGAATACCGCTGCTGACTCAGAAATCGTAATCAGTAGCCGGGTAAGAGTCGCTCGTAATGTGCAGAGCTTTCCGTTTCCAATGCTGGCTACAGAAGAGCAGTCGAGAGAAGTACGTCGTAACCTTATTGATGTGCTTGGCTTTGAGGAAGTTCATAAGTTTGGTGAATTCCATGTACTGAATTTGAATGAACTGGATCAATTCGATAAAGAAGTTCTGGTCGAAAAACATTTGATCAGCCCCGATCTTGCGAACGAATCGAGAAACGGAGCTGTTATACTCAGTGAAGATGAATCCATCAGCATTATGGTGAATGAAGAGGATCACTTGCGTATCCAATGTTTATTCCCAGGTTTCCAGGTGCAGGAGGCATGGAAGAGGGCATCAGCGATTGATGATGTGTTCGAAGCCCATATCGATTATTCATTTGATGACCGAAGAGGCTATCTAACGAGCTGTCCTACCAATGTAGGTACAGGTCTCCGAGCTTCCGTAATGATGCATTTACCGGCTCTTGTCATGACGAAGCAAATTAGCCGAGTGCTTACTGCCGTATCACAAGTAGGTCTCGCGGTTCGCGGAATTTATGGAGAAGGCAGTGAGGCGACAGGAAATCTGTTTCAAATATCGAATCAAATTACATTAGGACAGTCTGAAGCTGAAATCATTGAGAACTTATATAGTGTCGTTCTTCAGATCATTGGTCATGAGCGAAATGCACGCGAGAGACTGATGCGTGATTCGAAGCAGCGGATTATGGACCGGGTTATGCGCTCTTACGGGATTCTATCCCATGCGGTGATCATGGATTCCAAGGAAGCTGCACAGCGCTTATCAGATGTTCGATTGGGCATTGATCTTGGATTGATTGAAGAGCCCTCTATTGTTCAAATGAATGAACTGAATGTCATGACTCAACCGGGTTTTCTGCAGAAGAAATTCGGTGAAGAAGTCCTGGATCCGAATGCGAGAGACATCTACCGTGCACAAATGATACGAGATGTTCTTAAGCATTAGAACTCGTCAGAGAAATGCGTTATTTTGATGGATATTATAACAGTAATAACCCGGCTGAGTGCTGATCTTGCCTTAGATAACAGGCAGTTCGCAATCGGCTTGGGATGATACCGACGATTGTCGGCCAGAGCTGTCCGTGACGGGCAATCTGGATAGAGATATAGGCAATTAAACTTGTGGAGGTGCAAGAACTATGATGTTTGGAAGATTTACAGAACGAGCGCAAAAAGTGCTGGCTTTAGCTCAAGAAGAAGCGGTTCGTTTAGGTCATAATAACATCGGTACCGAACATATTTTGCTCGGCCTGATTCGTGAAGGTGAAGGCATTGCTGCCAAAGCTCTTATCGGTCTGGGTCTAGGACTTGAAAAAATTCAAGATGAAGTAGAAACGCTCATTGGCCGCGGTCAAGAGCAGCCTACGAATATTGCATATACACCACGTGCGAAGAAAGTGATTGAACTTTCGATGGATGAAGCTCGTAAATTGGGCCACACCTACGTTGGAACCGAACATATTCTACTCGGGCTGATCCGTGAAGGTGAAGGGGTTGCAGCACGCGTACTGAACAACCTGGGCATCAGCCTGAACAAAGCTCGTCAGCAAGTACTTCAATTGCTTGGAAGCAGCGAAGCGGTGTCCAGTCATAATGGAGCACAAGCTAACGTGAGTACACCAACACTGGACAGCCTTGCACGTGATCTTACTTCCATTGCGAAGGAAGGCAACCTTGATCCGGTAATTGGCCGGAGTAAAGAGATCGAGCGTGTTATTCAAGTGCTCAGCCGTCGTACAAAGAACAACCCGGTACTAATCGGTGAACCAGGAGTAGGTAAAACAGCAATAGCGGAAGGTCTGGCTCAGAAAATTATCGCCAACGAAATTCCTGAAACGCTGCGTGACAAACGCGTAATGACCCTGGATATGGGCTCCGTTGTTGCAGGAACGAAATACCGTGGTGAATTTGAAGACAGATTGAAAAAGATTATGGATGAGATCCGTCAGGCAGGCAATATTATTCTCTTCATTGATGAACTGCATACACTTATTGGAGCAGGGGGAGCAGAAGGAGCTATTGACGCTTCCAACATTCTGAAGCCGGCTCTGGCTCGCGGAGAACTGCAATGTATTGGTGCGACTACTCTGGATGAGTATCGTAAATATATTGAAAAAGATGCTGCACTTGAGCGTCGTTTCCAACCGATTAATGTGGATCAGCCATCCGTGGATGAAGCGATTCAAATATTGCACGGCTTGAGAGATCGTTATGAAGCGCATCACCGTGTGAAAATTACGGATGAGGCGATTGAACAGGCAGTTAAATTGTCGGACCGTTACATTACAGACCGGTTCCTGCCGGACAAAGCCATTGACCTGATTGATGAAGCGGGCTCCAAAGTAAGACTTAACTCTTATACGGTACCGCCTAATCTCAAGCAGCTTGAGAACAGACTCGATGATATTCGTAAAGAAAAGGATTCGGCTGTTCAAAGTCAGGAATTCGAGAAGGCTGCTGCCCTGCGAGATACAGAGCAGAAAATTCGCGAAGAGCTTGATGTAACGAAGAATCAGTGGAAGGAAAAACAAGGTCGTACTGACTCCGAGGTCACACCTGAGGATATCGCACAGGTCGTAGCCAGCTGGACGGGGGTTCCTGTCAATAAGCTGAAGCAGGAAGAAACGGATCGACTGATGAACATGGAAGGAATCCTGCATGAGCGTGTTATCGGGCAGGATGAAGCCGTTAAAGCGGTCAGCCGTGCAATCCGCCGGGCACGTGCAGGTCTGAAAGACCCGAAACGTCCGATGGGCTCCTTTATCTTCCTGGGACCAACTGGGGTAGGTAAGACAGAGCTTGCTCGCGCCCTTGCTGAATCGATGTTTGGCGATGAGAATGCTGTCATCCGGATTGATATGTCTGAATATATGGAGAAGCACTCCACATCCAGACTGGTTGGAGCTCCTCCGGGATATGTAGGCTATGAAGAAGGCGGGCAGCTGACTGAAAAGGTGCGCCGTAAGCCATACTCTGTCGTTCTGCTGGATGAGATTGAAAAAGCCCATCCGGAAGTATTCAATATCCTGCTTCAAGTGCTGGAAGACGGCCGTCTGACAGATTCGAAGGGCCGTGTAGTCGATTTCCGCAACACGCTCATCATCTTGACTTCGAACGTAGGTGCAGATGCTATTAAGCGTAATTCTACGCTGGGCTTTACAGCCGTTGTAGATGCAGGTGCGAATTATGACAACATGAAGGGGAAAGTGATGGATGAGCTGAAGAAGAGCTTCCGTCCCGAATTCCTAAACCGGATTGACGAGATTATCGTGTTCCATTCCCTTGAGGAGAAGCACATCGGTGAGATTGTTACTCTGATGGCGGAGGAGCTGCGTAAACGTCTGCGTGAGTATGATGTTGACTTTGAGCTGACAGATCAAGCGAAGGCATTCCTTGCCAAAGAAGGCTTTGATCCTGCTTACGGGGCAAGACCACTCCGCAGAGCCATTCAGAAGCATATTGAAGACCGGCTCTCCGAAGAGCTGCTCACGGGTAATGTGACAAAGGGTGATTCTCTGCTTATTGATGTGGATGAAGGAAGTTTGGTGGTCACCAAAAAAGATAGTGTATCTACACCTACAAGTTCTTCATAAATTGTTACATCTGGATAGAATGAACTTAAGATTTGATTGATCCATGCCACATGTATAATTAAAAATGTTGGAAAGGGTTCTTGTCGCGTGAGCGATAAGAACCCTTTTTTTAAGGAAAATGCATACTTGATAGACATCAAATCAAGATGGATGACTTGGAAAAAATACATCCTGTGTAAAGTTTGGCAATTAAGCTTTACGTCAAAATGCATTCAATGTTAAACTTTTATTAAATCCTTTTTTAGTAAATTCGGCATTTGCACTTTAAGACGATTATAGTCGAATAGTGTAAAAATAAGGAGAAGTGAAGTGGCTAAAGTTAAAACGAAATTTTATTGTACTGAATGCGGCTATGAAGCCCCTAAATGGTACGGTAAATGTCCAGGATGTCAGTCCTGGAACTCCATGGTGGAGGAAACCGAAAGTATCGTTAAGACACAAGGGAGAGGTTCTTCCCTTTTTGATAGTAAAGAAAAGCCTCAGCCCATCATAAACATAGAGAGTGACCAGGAGCCCCGCATCCTGACGGGTATTAAAGAGCTGAATCGAGTGCTCGGCGGCGGCGTCGTTCCGGGCTCTCTTGTTCTGGTCGGCGGAGATCCGGGCATCGGTAAATCTACATTACTGTTGCAAACCTCCCATGCCATGACCACAGCAGGACTGCGCGTGCTGTATATTTCCGGTGAGGAATCGGTTAGGCAGACGAAGCTGAGGGCGGATCGACTGGAAGCATTGTCTCCTGAGCTGTATGTGCTCAGCGAAACAAATATGGAACGGATTGAGGAAGCAGTCAAACAGGTAGAGCCGCATTTCTTAGTCATTGACTCCATTCAAACGGTATATTTACCAGAAATTACGAGTGCACCGGGCAGTGTGGCACAAGTTAGAGAATGTACATCAAGATTTATGCGAATCGCCAAAGGTCAGGGCATTGCGACCGTGCTTGTAGGGCATGTTACTAAGGAAGGTGCTATTGCAGGACCGCGAATGCTTGAGCATATGGTGGATTGTGTGCTCTATTTTGAAGGCGAGAGACATCATACGTACCGGCTGCTTCGTGCGGTGAAGAACCGTTTTGGCTCAACCAATGAAATGGGGATTTTTGAGATGGGTGAAATCGGGTTAACCGAGGTTGCCAATCCATCCGAGATGTTCTTGTCTGAACGACCGCTTGGGGTAGCAGGCTCTACTGTTGCTGCCAGCATGGAAGGGACCCGTCCAATGCTTGTTGAGCTTCAGGCGCTGGTATCCGCAACCCAATTCCCTTCTCCAAGACGTATGGCTACCGGTGTAGATTACAATCGTATGGCTCTTATTATCGCCGTATTGGAAAAGCGCCAGGGTATGTTCTTACAGAACCAGGATGCTTATATAAACGTCGCCGGAGGGGTGAAGCTGGATGAACCTGCTATTGATCTGGCGGTTGCCGTCAGTGTCGCATCCAGCTTCCGGGATATGCCGACCAAACCTTTTGATGTTGTGTTTGGAGAGGTAGGTCTTACAGGCGAGGTCCGGGCCGTGTCTCGTGCGGAGCAGAGAGCAAAAGAAGCGCAGAAGCTTGGATTCAAACGGGTGATTATGCCAGAGAAGAGCCTAAAAGGCTGGAAGCACCCGAAGGGAATAGAACTTATCGGTGTAAACACCGTCGGAGATGCACTAGCGGTTGCTTTAGATTAGGGGGCATTGAAAGATGAAAGAATCGAGCCAATTGGATAAAATGAATGATCTCTTAAGATTGGTTGCGCCCGGAACGCCATTTAGAGAGGGACTGGAGA
Organism: Paenibacillus sp. TCA20; assembly: GCF_000732325.1. Classification (GTDB taxonomy): domain Bacteria; phylum Bacillota; class Bacilli; order Paenibacillales; family Paenibacillaceae; genus Paenibacillus; species Paenibacillus urinalis. The sequence continues at coordinate 55,814 of NZ_BBIW01000018.1, read as the reverse complement.
ACGTATTGCGTGCAAAAACGGGTGCGCTGATCGTCGTTGGTTACAGTCCTGAGGTTATGGAGGTTGTGGACGGCGGTTTTTCGATCAATTGTGATTTCTCTCCAAACTATCTATATGAGCTGGCCAAGATGGACGGAGCCATTATCTTAAGTGAGGATTTAAAACGAATTTTGTATGCAAATACACAGTTGATTCCTGATTCCTCTATTTCGTCTTCAGAGACAGGAATTCGCCACAGAACTGCCGAAAGAGTTGCCAAGCAGACAGGTAAGCTCGTTGTATCCATATCACAAAGACGTAATATTATTACGCTCTACCAGGGTACACTGCGGTATGCATTGAAGGAAATCGGTGTAATTTTGACGAAAGCAAATCAGGCGATACAAACGCTTGAGAAATACAGGGCGGTGCTCAATCAATCCTTGACGAATCTCAGCGCGTCCGAATTTGAAGAGCTGGTGACCATACCTGAGGTTGTGAATGTCATTCAGCGTGTGGAAATGGTGCTTCGAATCAAGATGGAGATCAAGCGCTACATTAATGAGCTCGGAAATGAAGGGCGGCTTATCTCCATGCAGATGGAGGAGCTTGTCAGCAATACGGAAGAAGAAGCCATGCTTCTGTATAAGGACTATGCTAAGGATGACAGCGATGAGAAGATCAAAGAGATCGTGAGTGGGCTTAAACGTTCAACAGATGATGAACTGCTGGATACCCACCATATTGTTCGTTTGCTCGGATATCCTGCATCAGCTGCGACTTCAGAAGAATCAGTGGCCCCAAGGGGGTACCGTGTTCTCAGCAAGATTCCTCGCCTGCCAAATGTCATCATTCATAATTTGGTTGAGCAGTTTGAACACCTGCCGCATGTCATCATGGCAACCATCGAAGAATTGGACGAAGTCGACGGTATCGGAGAAGTACGTGCGCGTACGATTAAGGATGGTTTGAAGCGTCTGCAGGAGCAAATGTTCATTGACAGACAGATATAAATAACCCAGAATGACAGATGATTATTTTTTTATTGCCGCACATATGAGGTGACGTGATGATAACGAAATCAATTCCGAATTTATTTACCTTGGGTAATTTATCACTCGGAATGATTGCCATTTTGCTGGCCTCAGAAGATCAGTATACGCTTGCCGCTTTTATGGTGGTTATCGCTATGCTTCTTGATGGCTTAGATGGCCGGATTGCAAGGGCGCTGAATGCTCAAAGTGAGTTTGGTAAAGAACTGGATTCACTGTCTGACATTGTATCATTTGGTGCCGCCCCGGCTTATCTGATGTATACCGTCTCGTTTCAGGTAGCTCCGGTAGCTATAGCCTGGATCGTAACCAGCCTATTTCCGATATGCGGTGCACTGAGGTTAGCCCGATTTAATGTTAAACCCGGAATTCCCGGTTATTTCACAGGACTGCCTATACCGGCGGCAGGTGGTGTACTTGCGCTGCTGTCCTTATTTAACAAAGATATTTCCGCTCCCTTTATGATGGTGGCTACACTGCTGTTGTCCTATCTCATGATCAGCTCGCTGAAATATCCGAATTTCAAAAAGGTAGGCATTCCCAAAAAAGCGGTGTGGATCGCTCCACTGGTTGTTTTGTTTTCGATTGCACTTGCATTTTTGTTCTCTGAGCAATTATCCATGTTTGTATTTATTCCTTTGGTGTTATATGCCGTATACGGTATGTCTCATAGTGTACAACGTTATATTCAACGCAGACGCAATCGGAACAAGAGTCAGGAAGATGAAACGTCACATCGTTATTAGGGAAAAGTTGAGCAGAGATGCTCATTCGAATAAAAAAGCATTTATTCTCTCGCATCACACGAAGAGAATAAATGCTTTTTTTGTGCTGTAAATTCATCGTAGTACGAATCGGAAGTGTATAGAAGGCTGTGTATATTAGCGGAACTAATCTAGAGTTGCTTACATTTAAATTTCGTTACGATAGGTTGAAAATGCCGAGTGTAGAACACTTGTTGGCTTCATTCTCAAGGACATCCTCGAGCTGAATATTGAGCAGATTGCAAAGCGCCGACATATAAAACAGATTGCGTCCAAGCTCTGAGCTGACAATCTCTTTGCAATGATCACACAAGTCTCCATGTACATGTGTCTCTACTGAAGATTTAGCGTCCTCCAAATTCCCGTTAGGTGTGTATGACTGCTTGGAAGCATGAAGTTCAATACATCCGCACTCCGTAATGGCCTTGGAGACTGCACGATTAACAGAAGCGTCGGCTTGTCCTAACTTTGACAAGACATCAATCAGACTACGGTGACGGAGCAACAATTCGGATACTTGGTCTTGAAAGGTTTGCAGGCTGGAAGTGCTCATTCCTTATATTCACCTCGGTGTGTTTTCAGTTGAATTTATTATATGCCACCCTACAAACCATTTTCAACCATGATTTACAGTTAGATACTTATCGTTAGATTCAGCGGCGAAAATGATTTATTTATTCTTCATATAGAACGAGAAGAGATTCGGAAGATATTTTTCCTTAAATATCCTTCTCTACAGGATTAGGACCTTCTGAATTGGTTCATACTGGATAAGGAAAAGGTCAAAGGAGGTGAAGGGACATGTGGAAAAAAGTCATTTTAACATTGACTGGAATCATGGGAGCATGGTCTGGTTATGCGTTATATCATTCAGTAGGAGTAACGGTCCCTTGGTTAAGCGAACTGGCTGACAGACTGGGGACGACAACAGCACTTGCGTTATGGATGCTAACAGGGATTGCGGTCTTTACATTACTATGCAGTACACTGGGTTCTATGGTGAATTTAAGGGTAGAAGAAGGAGTGACGAAGCTCGCTCGTGTTCCTATGAGTGAATTGGCGGCGGGGGCTTTGGGGCTGGGAATTGGATTGTTGTTCGCTATACTTCTTTATCCGTCATTCAATTGGCTTGGTAAGCCAGGAGAGCTGCTTCAAGTGGCTATGATGCTTATCTTCAGTTACATGGGACTTCGGCTGGGTCTTGCGAAGAAAGAGGACCTAGGGGCGTTCTGGACTTCAGGACGGTGGAATAACGGTGCAATAAGTGAAGACAGACGGATTGAAGAGCATAAGATACTGGATACGAGTGTCATTATTGATGGCCGAATTGCGGATATCTGCAAGACAGGCTTTATCGAAGGAACCATCGTTATCCCTGAATTCGTACTGGAGGAGCTTCAACATATTGCGGATTCATCAGATCTGCTCAAGCGAAACCGTGGACGCCGCGGGCTCGATATCCTTAACAAGATTCAAAAGGAATTGGAGATTAAAGTGCTGATCTATGAAGGCGATTTTGAAGAAATATCTGAGGTGGACAGTAAATTGGTTAAGCTCGCCAAGGTACTTCAGGGCAAGGTTGTAACCAATGATTTTAACCTGAATAAGGTATGTGAGCTTCAAGGCGTATCTGTGCTGAACATTAATGATTTGGCTAATGCGGTCAAGCCGGTCGTTTTGCCAGGTGAGGAAATTATGGTCCAGATCATCAAGGACGGCAAGGAGCATGGTCAAGGCGTAGCCTACCTGGATGACGGCACCATGATTGTTGTCGAGGGCGGAAGAGAATATATCGGCACGATGATGGAGGTGCTTGTGACAAGCGTACTCCAAACCTCTGCAGGAAGAATGATTTTTGCCAAGCCGAAACTGTTGGAAAAAGCTCAATAAAGCGGTATGATGGAGATTGAGTGTTCCGATCGCTGAATGCTTAAGCAGAAGAACAAGGCAGGGGTTTAAGAGCATGAACAATTCATGGGGGGCCGTCATTGTGGCAGCAGGCAGGGGTACGCGTATGGGATACGCGGAGAGCAAGCAATTTCTGCTGCTGCAGGACAAGCCAATCTTTATACATACGCTTGAGGTGTTCAGCCGTGTGTCGCGAATTAAAGAGTTGATCGTGGTAACAGGTGCTGCGGATGTTGCGCGCTGCGAAGAGTGGATTCATAAATTTGGCCTTGAAGATCAGGTTCGGGTAACTGCTGGAGGATCAGAAAGGCAGGATTCCGTCTATGCAGGCTTGAAGGAGCTTACTTCTGATTATGTGCTCGTACATGATGGAGTCAGACCTTTTGTGACACCGGATCTTATCGAGAGCTGTATGGAGGCTGCGATGGAGCATGGGGCTGCTGTGCTTGCGGTACCTGTGAAGGATACGATCAAACAAGTAAACGAAGAAGGCATTATCATGTCCACGCCGGATCGGCGAAGTCTGTGGAGTATCCAAACCCCACAGGCTTTTCGTCTGTCTGCACTGCTTGAGGCTCATGAGCGGGCGAAGCAGGAGGCGTTTCTTGGCACTGATGACGCGATGCTGATTGAACGGCTTGGGAAGCAGGTAAAGGTCGTAGAGGGCCGGTATACGAATATTAAAATTACGACGCCGGATGATCTGGATTATGCTGTATTTATGCAAAAAAGGGGAGAGTAGACTTATGATCCGTGTAGGACAAGGATTTGACGTTCATCAATTAGTGGAGGGCCGACCATGTATTATTGGGGGAGTCACGATTCCCTATGAAAAAGGACTGCTGGGACACTCCGATGCGGACGTGCTTCTGCATGCGATAAGTGATGCCATACTCGGTGCTTTGGGTCTTGGTGATATCGGCAAGCACTTTCCGGATACGGATCCGGTATTTAAAGACGCAGATAGTCTTAAGCTGCTGGAGCGAGTATGGGAGCTTGCTGTCGAGCGTGGCTATCAGCTGGGCAACGTGGATTCAACGATCATTGCTCAAAAGCCAAAGATGGCACCCTATATTCCGCAAATGGCAGAGATCATTGCCAAGGCTCTAGGTGCAGAGCTCTCTCAAGTGAATGTAAAAGCGACGACGACAGAGCAGCTTGGCTTTGCAGGACGGGGCGAGGGCATTGCTGCGCAATCGGTTGTCTGCCTGATCCAACCTGTGCTATCATCTTGAAATAATGAATCGGAGGGGATATTATGAGCACGGAGGTTCGCGTGCGTTATGCGCCGAGTCCGACAGGACATTTGCATATCGGAAATGCAAGAACGGCATTATTCAATTATTTATATGCGAGAAATCAAGGCGGGAAATTTATTATCCGCATTGAAGATACAGATACAAAGCGGAATATTAAAGGCGGAGAAGAAAGCCAGCTGACATATTTGAAATGGCTTGGTATGGAATGGGATGAGAGTATTGATGTTGGGGGCGAATATGGCCCTTATCGTCAAACGGAACGTCTCGATATCTACAAGAAGTATTGGCAGGATTTGATTGACCGCGGTCTCGCTTATTTCTGTTATTGTACAGAGGAAGAGCTTGAAGCGGAGCGCGAGGAGCAGATGTCCCGCGGGGAGACACCGCGTTATTCCGGCAAGCACCGTGATCTTACGGAAGATGAACGCAAGGCATATGAAGCCGAAGGCCGCGTGCCAAGTGTACGTTTCCGTGTACCGGAAGAGAAAATATACACCTTTAATGACATGGTTAAAGGAACAATATCCTTTAATTCCAAAGAAACCGGGGATTTCGTTATTGTCAAGAAGGACGGCATTCCTACTTACAATTTTGCTGTTGCTCTTGATGATCATTTGATGAAGATCACCCATGTTCTGCGTGGTGAGGACCATATCTCCAATACACCTCGTCAGCTGATGATTTATGAAGCTTTTGACTGGGAACCGCCGGTGTTCGGTCATATGACCCTCATTGTTAATGAGAATCACAAGAAGCTCAGCAAGCGCGACGAGTCGATTATTCAATTTATTGAGCAATATGACAAGCTCGGTTATTTGCCGGAAGCACTGTTTAACTATATCTCACTACTGGGCTGGTCTCCGGAAGGAGAAGAGGAAATTTTCAGCAAGGACGAGCTGATTAAGATTTTTGATCCGTCACGGCTGTCCAAGTCTCCTGCGGTGTTTGATACGAATAAGCTGGCTCACCTTAATAACTCTTATATCAAGAATGCGGAACCGAAACGAATCGCGGATCTTGCGATTCCGCACTTGCAGCAAGCGGGTCTGCTCTCTGGTGATCTTGAAGCAGACAAGCGGGTTTGGGCAGAGGAACTGGTGGCACTTTATCAGGAGCAGATGGTTGCAGCATCGGATATTGTGGAGCTGGCGTCCTTGTTCTTCAAGGATGAAGTGGAGTTTGAAGGCGAAGCTGAAGCTGTTCTGAAGGAAGAGCAGGTGCCGACGGTGCTCAAGGCTTTTGCTGAGAAAGTAGAAGCTTCCTCTGATTTTACTGCCTCGCACATGCAGGCTTTGATTAAAGAAGTGCAGAAGGAGACAGGCTTTAAAGGCAAGCAGCTGTTCATGCCGATTCGTGTAGCATTGACGGGCCAAACCCATGGCCGGGATTTGAATGCAACAATTTATCTGTTAGGCCGCGATAAGGTGTTAAGCCGTTTGAGAGCCCAATATTAAAATTTGCCATGAGACTAGGAAGGATAATCCTTGTCAGCCGAAGTTCTTTTCGCTAAGATATATAAAAAGCAGTACATCAAGATAAGCAGTCTCTGTTTATCCTAATATGATTAAGAGTACCCGTATGGGGAAGACTGACTATATTAAACAGCTGTGAACAGGAGAAGTACACAGTCATGAACGTGGACCAGAGAAGATAACCGGGTAAGACCTTAACAAGTCTTCAAGGCTGGAAGTTATCTCACGCTCTGCTGATCGAAAATGCGCCTGGGAGCTGCGCCTCCGAACCTGGACCTTTCCACTATGCTGGAAAGCTACTGCGGGTAGGTAGCGACGTTTCGTCCTCGTTAACGGACGTCCGAGATAGGGTACGTGCGTGATACGAATCCTAAGCAGAGTGGAACCGCGATTTAATGAGACGCCTCTGCAGCCGAATATGGCTGCAGAGGCGTTTTTTGATTCACATACGCTGACAGGCAGAATCAAATTTACGAAAGACGAACGGGTAAATGATGCGAAGAGGGGAACAGATATGTTTAAGAAATTGAAATCTGATATTCAGGCAGTCTTTGATAATGACCCGGCTGCTAGAAGTCGGTTTGAAGTGATCTTTACTTACTCGGGATTGCATGCCATCTGGGCCCATCGCTTGGCGCATCATTTTTACGGATGGGGATGGTACACCGTGGCCAGAATCATCTCTCAATTCAGCCGGTTTATGACGGGAATCGAGATTCACCCGGGGGCTACGATCGGGAATCGGCTCTTCATCGATCATGGTATGGGGGTCGTCATTGGGGAAACGTGCGAAATTGGTGATGATGTGGTGATTTATCAAGGTGTGACCTTAGGTGGAACGGGTAAAGAGAAAGGAAAGAGACATCCTACCATTGGTAATAATGTGGTGATATCCTCGGGCTCTAAAGTGTTGGGATCATTTAAAGTAGGAGATTACAGCAACATTGGAGCAAACTCCGTAGTACTAAGAGAAGTCCCCCCAAATAGTACGGTCGTTGGTATTCCGGGGCGAGTCGTTAAGCAGGATGGCCGGAGAGTCGATCGACTGAGTCAGCAGCTGCCGGATCCGGTTGTTGATTCTATGCGGGAGCTGCAGAGAGAGCTGGTTACTCTGCGGGAGGAGCTGGATCAGCTTAAATCAGCAGCTAACGAAGGAAGCCGCAAAGAGGCGGTCATACGTGGTAACAAATCGTAAACGTGGTACAATATAATGATTGAAATGTATTGAAAGGAACGTGAATCATGGCGCTTCATATTTATAATACGCTCACAAGGAGCAAGGATGTATTTACTCCACAGGAGTCGGGAAAAGTGAAAATGTACGTGTGCGGACCGACAGTATACGACTATATCCATATCGGAAATGCACGGCCGATGATATTTTTCGACGTGGTTCGCAGCTATTTAGAGACGGTGGGTAATGATGTGAATTATGTCGTTAACTTCACGGATGTAGACGATAAATTGATAAAAAAAGCAGAACAGACAGGACTTACGGTGACACAGGTTGCAGATCGCTTTATTAAAGCATACTACGAAGACCTAGATGGACTGGGCATTCCGAGAGCAACTCATAATCCGAGAGTTACCGAGAATATGGATCTGATCATTGATTTTATTGATCAGCTGTTCAAGGAAGGAATTGCTTACGAGAATGGCGGGGATGTGTATTATCGCACACACAAATTCCCGGAGTATGGCAAGCTCTCCAAGCAAAATCTCGATGAGCTCCAGTTCGGCATTCGAATCGGAGTCGATGAACGCAAAGAAAACCCGCAGGATTTTGTTCTATGGAAAGCGGCAAAGCCTGGTGAAATTTATTGGGAAAGTCCTTGGGGTCCGGGGCGTCCAGGCTGGCATATCGAGTGCTCGGCTATGGCGCGCAAGCTGCTCGGTGACACTTTGGATATTCATGGAGGCGGCCAAGACCTGCAGTTCCCGCATCATGAATGTGAAGTGGCCCAATCTGAAGTATTGACAGGCAAGCCGCTGGCTAATTATTGGATGCATAACGGCTTCATTCGGATTGACAATGAGAAAATGTCGAAATCTTTGGGGAACGGTATTTTGGTGAAAGATTTGCGCAATCTCTATCGCCGTGAAGCCATTCGATATTTCATGCTTTCGACACATTATCGCAATCCCCTCAATTTCAGTGAGGATATTATGCAGCAGGCCGAAAATAGTGTGGATCGGATTGCAATTGCGGTAAATAATGTGAAGCATCGTCTTGGAACGGTAACCCTGGACCAGCCTGTATCCGAGAAGCTGAAATCCAGACTTTCCGAAATTCTGGCCAGCTTCCATGAGAAAATGCAGGATGATTTTAATACACCAGATGCTATTACAGCCGTGTTTGAATGGGTAAATGAGGTTAATAGCCTGCTTCAGGCCGAAGTGACTAACCGTGCTGAGCTTGAGGCGGTATTGACGACGTTTGATGAGATGAACGGAGTGCTCCGTATATACACATCGGATGAAGATGATCTGCACGAGGATGTAGAAAAATTGATCGCTGAGCGTAATGAGGCCCGCAAAACGAAGAATTGGGCACGTGCAGACGAAATTCGTGATGAATTGACGGCTATGGGCATTGTTATCGAAGATACGGCTCAAGGCATAAGATGGCGGCGCAAATGAGTGAGATGGATATTCATCTTAACGAACAAGGAGAGCGGGATTGGTTGTTTCCTTACTCTCCTTCACGTAGGCCGGAACTGATTCCGCCCATTGCGCTGGCGTATATCGGAGATGCGGTCTATGAGGTAGCTGTAAGACAATATTTGCTGTCGAAGCCCAATTTGCGTCCACATCATCTTCATCAGAAAGCGACCAGTTTCGTATCAGCCAAAGGGCAGAGTCGAATATTGTCTCTTATCGAGTCGATGCTGGATGATCAGGAACAGGATGTTGTTAGACAAGGTCGGAATGCCAAATCGAGCGTGCCGAAAAATGCAGACGTACAGCAATATCGCCATGCGACAGCATTTGAATGTCTTGTCGGATATTTGTACTTAAGCAAAAGGGAAGCGCGGCTGCGCGAGCTGATAGATATGGGCATTACACAAATGCAGCAGGAGAACAACAACTAATTGAATTGAAGGCGTCAGCCAGGAGGATAATGGAATTATGGAAGAAGAATGGATTGCCGGCAAGCACTCGGTTATCGAGGCGCTGCGTTCCGGAAGAACGTTAAATAAAGTGTGGATTGCCGACCAAGCCCAGAAGCACTTGACGATGCCAATTATTGCAGAAGCCAAAAAAGCGGGCGTCATCATACAGCAAGTGGATAAGCGTAAACTGGATCAGATGGTTCCCGGCATCCAACATCAAGGAGTGGTAGCGCAGGCTGCACCTTACCAATACGCTGAAGTGGAGGATATCCTTGCTTCTGCACAGGAGAAGGGAGAACCTCCGTTTCTAGTACTGCTGGATGAGATCGAAGATCCCCACAACCTCGGCTCTATTTTGCGGACAGCGGATTGCACAGGTGCGCATGGTGTCATCGTTCCAAAGAGACGGTCTGCGCAAGTGACAGCAACGGTATCCAAGACCTCTGCTGGAGCAGCAGAATATGTGCCTGTAGCGAGAGTAAGCAATTTGGCACAAACGATTGAGGAGCTGAAGCAAGCCGGAGTGTGGGTTGTAGGCACCGATGTAAGAGCTACGGAATCTGTCTTCGGCAATGGAGTGTTTACAGGGCCTGTTGCTATAGTGATTGGAAACGAAGGCAAGGGTATGGGCCGTCTGGTTCGAGAAAAATGTGACATCCTGCTCAAGCTGCCGATGGCAGGACAGATCAATTCATTGAACGCCTCGGTTGCAGCCGGTGTAGTCATGTACGAAGTGCTCCGATCCCGAAAGGCCTAGGGGCTGGCGGGTCATGAAGGATCTCCGTGATGTGCTTCTCGTGGACGGCTACAACATGATCGGAGCGTGGAAGGAGCTATTTACGCTAGCTCAGACAGACCTGGATGGAGCTCGGGACAAGCTTCTGGCGAAGCTTGCTGAATATCAGGGATTCTCAGGCCGAAGAGTCATCGTCGTATTTGATGCGTACCGAGTTCCCGGCCTGGGCAAATCCTTCACGGAGAACAAAGTCCAGGTCTATTTTACAAAAGAAAAAGAAACGGCAGACGAGTGCATCGAGCGTCTTGTTGGCGAGCTCAGCTCTCGCAGACGGCAAATTTATGTGGCAACAAGCGATATGGTGGAACAGCATGTTATCTTTGGACAAGGTGCACTCCGCTTGTCTGCGCGCGAACTTCTTATTGAGCTGGAACAGAATGAGAAGGAAGTGGGCAAACGGATCAAAGAAGATTTTCAAAAAAAATCGACAAAAAATACGATAGATTCAAAGCTCACACCGGAAATGCGAAAATTGTTCGAGCAGTGGAGAAGAGATTGACAAATCCCCTTCGGGTGTAAATAATTGGTATTATGTATCTCTTGACATTTATATCATTCTTTTCTTTTTTAGGCGGTGTGTGGTTGACGATGGAAGGTTCGATCATTTATACTGATGCTATTATTTTGATAGGTGACGGGGTTCCTTGCGTTGCAGCCGGAGGGATTGTTAGTGAGTGTTGACCTCAAAGATATCATGTTGTCCGAGTTTGATTACCTAAGCGATGAGGATATTGTCCAAGCGGTTCATAACAACGATAGTGAGGCGCTGGAATACTTGATCAACAAGTATCGTAATTTTGTACGCGCCAAAGCAAGATCTTACTTTTTAATCGGTGCCGATAGGGAAGATATCATTCAAGAAGGAATGATCGGGCTTTACAAGGCAATACGTGATTTCAGAGGGGACAAGCTGGCTTCATTCAAGGCATTTGCAGAGTTATGTATAACCAGACAGATTATCACAGCCATCAAGACTGCAACTCGTCAGAAGCATATTCCGCTGAATTCGTATGTATCGTTGGACAAGCCGATCTATGATGAAGAGTCAGACCGTACGCTGCTGGATGTCATTTGTGGTTCCCAGGTGAGTGACCCTGAAGAGCTTATTATTAATCAAGAAGAGTTTGTCGGCTTGGAAGACAAGATGTCCGAGATTTTAAGTGATCTGGAACGCAAAGTATTGATGCTTTATTTAGACGGCAGATCCTATCAAGAAATAGCGGTTGATCTGGATCGTCACGTAAAGTCCATCGACAATGCACTGCAGAGAGTTAAACGCAAACTTGAGAAATATCTTGAAGTACGAGATAATTAGAATATTGCAACTTGAAGAAAGACTCGAATCAGAGTCTTTTTTTGCTTGCAGCAATGACAGGACGTTTAAAAACAACGGAATGTTTAATACTGTTTAATATTGGCGTTTCTATTATTTGTGTTCGTCCAATTTATTGGTTGCATAGGAGAGAGACGCTTTCTGAGAACAAAACGAGACCTGAAAGTTCGCCGACTACAGGTTATTTTAGCCAATGAATAAGGCTTATTCTTGCATTGACATGAATATACCCTTGTGATAAAGTGTTTTAGGTAGGCCTAAATTCGCGCTTTTTTTTAGGATCAATTTAGAGACTTCTGATAATGCTTCGGATGTCTTCGGGAGGTGCACATCATGCGGGTAATTATTACTTTGGCTTGTACGAATTGCAAACAAAGAAATTACACAACGACAAAAAACAAGCGTAATCACCCTGACCGCATGGAGATGAAGAAATTTTGCAAGTTTTGTAACGAGCAGACTTCTCATCGCGAAACCAGATAGTTAATTTGGAGGTGTAGTCGGCGTGAAACGTAGTTTCAAGTCTCTGTTTTCCTTTTTCTCAGAAAGCTGGGCAGAGCTTAAAAAAGTTCGCTGGCCTAATCGTAAAGAGTTAACTAACTACACCCTGATTGTTCTGGGGACGGTTATAGTTATCACGCTTTATTTTTGGGTTCTTGACATCGGAATTTCCTATGTGATCGATGCGATAATTTAAGAAGGGTCCCAGGTGGCTTGATATGGAAAAAAGATGGTATGTCGTTCATACCTATTCAGGGTATGAGAACAAAGTCAAAGCCAATTTGGAAAAGCGCGTAGAGTCCATGGGCATGGAGGACAAGATATTCCGTGTTCTTGTTCCAATGGAAGAAGAAGTGGTGAATAAGGACGGTAAGAAAAAGACTGTCATGCGTAAGATTTACCCGGGATATGTCCTAGTCGAAATGATTCAAACGGATGATTCCTGGTATGTTGTTCGCAACACGCCTGGAGTAACTGGGTTTGTAGGATCGACAGGGTCAGGTTCAAAGCCGACACCATTGCTGCCAGATGAAGTTGAACAGATTCTGAAGCATATGGGTGTGGTAGAACCGAAACCGAAGATTGAATTCGACATTAAGGAATCTGTACGAATTAAGGTTGGTCCTTTTGCGAATTTTGTGGGCTCCGTGGAAGAAATATTGGCTGAGAAAAGTAAACTGAAAGTTCACGTCAACATGTTTGGACGGGAAACCCCGCTTGAGCTGGATTATACTCAAGTGGAGAAATTATAGAAGCTTTATCGAAGCTGACATTGGTTTCTTGTGGGAGGGCTTATAAAGCTCGTCGACCACTATTGATGCAAGGAGGTGTCTTACATGGCCAAGAAGGTAATCAAAATGGTAAAACTGCAGATCCCTGCAGGGAAAGCGAATCCTGCGCCTCCGGTAGGTCCGGCATTGGGTCAAGCGGGTGTCAACATTATGGCATTCTGTAAAGAATTCAACGCTCGTACAGCCGATCAAGCAGGTTTGATCATTCCAGTTGAAATTACGGTGTTTGAAGATCGTTCCTTTACTTTCATCACCAAAACTCCACCGGCTGCAGTTCTGCTTAAAGTAGCTGCTAAACTTGAAAAAGGATCCGGTGAACCGAACAAGAAAAAAGTCGCAACTGTTAAACGCGATACTGTTCGTCAAATCGCTGAGCAAAAAATGCCTGACCTAAACGCTGCGAACGTAGAGTCCGCAATGCGTATGGTAGAAGGTACTGCTCGCAGCATGGGTATCACCATCGAAGACTAATTGAAGTGTTCGTAACGCGGGCTGTAATATGTGCCCGCCATGTGGGAGGTATATCCGTTAAAACCACAAAGGAGGAATAGAAACATGGCTAAACATGGTAAGAAATATGTTGAAGCTGCTAAGCTGATCGACAGCGAAGCTAGCTACGAGCCTTTGGAAGCTGTTGAGCTTGTCAAAAAGGCATCGACTGCTAAATTCGACGAAACAGTTGAAGCTGCAGTTCGTTTGGGCGTAGACCCACGTAAACAAGACCAAGCTGTGCGTGGTGTTGTTGTCTTGCCTCACGGTACAGGTAAAACACAACGCGTATTGGTATTTGCAAAAGGTGAAAAAGCGAAAGAGGCGGAAGCAGCTGGAGCAGACTTTGTTGGGGATCAAGATATGATCAACAAAATCCAACAAGGTTGGTTCGAGTTCGATGTCTGCGTAGCTACACCTGATATGATGAGTGAAGTAGGTAAATTGGGCCGTCTGCTCGGCGGTAAAGGCCTGATGCCTAACCCTAAAGCCGGAACGGTTACTTTCGATGTTTCCAAGGCTGTTCAAGAAATTAAAGCCGGTAAAATCGAGTATCGTCTGGATCGTGCAGGTCAAATTCACGCGCCAATCGGTAAAGTATCTTTCTCTGCTGAGCAGTTGAATGATAACCTTAAAGCACTGATCGAAGCACTTAACCGTGCTAAACCAGCTGCTGCTAAAGGTGTTTACCTGAAAAACATCAGCCTGTCCTCTACAATGGGACCTGGTGCTCGTGTGAGTACAGCTTCTTACAGATAATAAATACCAGTTGACTTCGGTCCGCTGAATCTGTTATTCTGTAAAAGTTGTTAAGTCATAAGTGACTGACCCTTAAATTCGAATATGCTTACCGTAGACAGTAGGTGCTTATATAAGCTTAATTTCCTACCGAGGTGTGATGATAGAACGTATCAATTGAGTTTCTATGCTCAATCTGACTTTATCAAGCCTTCGTGATTCTACGGAGGCTTTTCTTATTGGATAAATGAAGCTGATACATCGGATCAAGCCTCACCTATCTTACGGGAAACTTCCGCTTCTGGCGGTTAACGAAGATGCTTAAGTGCCTTGAGGTACTGAGCAAGGAATCTATCAGGAGGTGTACAATTTGGCAAACGCAAAAGTGATTCAAGCTAAACAAGAAGCGGTTGACGTGGTAACTGCGAAATTGCGTGAGAGCGCAACAACAGTAGTAGCTGACTACCGTGGTCTGAACGTTGCCCAAGTAACTGAGCTGCGTAAACAGCTTCGTGAAGCGGGTATCGAATTCCAAGTTCTGAAGAACACATTGCTTCGCCGTGCTACTGCAGCTGCAGAGCTGACTGAACTTGATGAAGTTCTGACAGGTCCTACTGCGATTGCATTCAGCGGTGAAGATGCTGTTGCTCCAGCTAAAATTTTGAACGACTTCGCTAAGAAGAACGATGCACTGAAATTGAAAGGTGCAATAGTTGAAGGACGTGTTGTAGGTGCTGACGAAGTTAAAGCACTGGCAGAACTTCCATCCCGCGAAGGACTTCTTTCCATGCTCCTCAGCGTGCTTCAAGCACCTGTACGCAACTTCGCCCTTGCGGTTAAAGCAGTCGGCGAACAAAAAGAAGAGCAAGGCGCTTAATTTTTTGAATTACCAGGCTATATAAAATACTAATTTAAATAATGGAGGTTCTACCATGAGTAAAGAGCAAATCTTGGAAGCAATTAAAGGTATGACTGTTTTGGAACTGAACGATCTTGTTAAAGCAATCGAAGAAGAATTCGGCGTAACTGCTGCAGCTCCTGTAGCTGTTATGGGCGGCGCTGCTGGCGGTGCTGAAGCTGCTGAGCAAACTGAATTCGACGTAATCTTGACATCTGCTGGTGCTTCCAAAATCAACGTAATCAAAGCGGTTCGCGAAATCACTGGTCTTGGCTTGAAAGAAGCTAAAGAACTCGTTGACAACGCTCCAAAACCACTGAAAGAAAAAGTAAGCAAAGAAGAAGCAGAAACAGTTAAAGCTAAACTTGAAGAAGTTGGCGCTTCTATCGAAGTAAAATAATCTATTTCACTTAACTAGTGAATTGGAAACAAAACATACAAACCCCTTGATAGAGTCAAGGGGTTTGTTGTTATGAATGGCTGCAACTTTTGTAAGTGAAGGTGAATTGGAGGTTTCCCATGTCGGATCATTATTATTCTAATAAGCCTGAAGCCGCTCACGATAGACAAACTCTTGAAACAGAGCTGAGAGGTTACAAGCTTAAACTAACCAGTGATGCAGGAGTATTTTCAAAGAACGGTGTGGATTATGGCAGCAGGGTTCTTATTGGAGCGATGGATCTTCAGGGAGCCAAGTCAGTTCTGGATGTAGGGTGCGGCTACGGTCCAATCGGGATTGTGGCAGCTAAGCTCCTGCCGGATGCAGTGGTTACGATGATTGATATCAATGAGCGTGCCGTAGAACTGGCAAGGCATAATGCAATTCAAAACCAGGTAAGTGCAAATACCGTTATTAAACAGAGTGACCGGCTGGAAGCAGTGAGTGAAGATAGGTTCGATGTCATCCTAACCAATCCTCCAATTCGGGCTGGTAAGGACGTTGTGCATGCTATTTTTGAAGAGGCCTATAAGCAGCTTAATAAGGGTGGATCGCTCTGGATCGTTATACAGAAGAAGCAGGGGGCACCGTCTGCGAAAGCGAAGCTGGAATCGATGTTTAGTGTGGTTGAAGAAGTAACGAAGGACAAAGGGTATCGGATATTCAAGGCAACGAAATAATGCGGGTATATTAGTATATACAAACTAAAAAAAATCGCAATAGGACTATTGACTTGGTATCGCCATTGTGGTATTCTTAATAAATGTCAGTATTAAGATGCCCTACTTAGCTTTAGTTTGTTAAAATGTCAATCTTTTTTTCGCTAGGATCGCATATTTATGTGTTGATCCGCGTATAATATGTACATTTTGGGCAGACTATGAGGTGAGTGGGTTTTTCTGGGATGAAGGAGAAATTCACTAATAAGTTGCTCTTTTTTCGAAAAAAACATTCGAGTAAGGGCTTTTCTTTATTTGTGGATGCTCTCTCTCTGGTTGATTCATCTTATATGAGTTCCATTATAAGGTTACAAACAGAGGTTCGCAACGAAATTTTTAAAAGTGAGTAGACATTGAGGGGTGAGTTTAAGTTGGCAGGACATCTTGTTCAGTATGGTCGACGCACTCGGCGCAGTTATGCACGAATTAACGAGATACTCGAAATTCCGAACCTGATAGAAATCCAACAAAAATCTTACGAATGGTTTTTGGAGGAAGGATTGCGCGAAATGTTCCAGGATATCTCGCCAATTCAGGATTTTACAGGTAATCTCGTATTGGAATTTATCGATTACAGTCTCGGTGAACCGAAATATACGGTAGACGACGCGAAAGAACGCGACGTTACTTATGCCGCACCGCTTCGGGTAAAAGTCCGGCTCATTAATAAGGAAACGGGCGAAGTCAAAGAGCAGGAAGTGTTCATGGGTGATTTCCCGCTGATGACCGAAACAGGCACCTTTATTATCAACGGTGCGGAACGGGTTATTGTCAGCCAGTTGGTTCGCTCTCCTAGCGTCTATTTCAGTACTAAATTAGATAAGAACGCAAAGAAATCTTATACCGCAACAGTGATTCCGAATCGTGGGGCATGGCTGGAGCTTGAGATGGACGCGAAGGACATTATCTATGTTCGTATCGATCGTACTCGTAAGATTCCAGTGACTGTGCTGCTGAGAGCGCTTGGGTTTGGTACAGATGCTGAGATTCTGGATTTGCTGGGTAATGATGAATATATCCGGAATACGCTGGATAAAGACAACACGGATTCGACAGAGAAAGCGCTGATCGAAATTTACGAACGTCTTCGTCCGGGTGAACCACCGACTTTGGATAATGCGAAGAGCTTGCTTGTAGCACGTTTCTTTGATCCAAAACGTTATGATCTTGCGAACGTAGGTCGTTACAAAATTAACAAAAAGCTTCATATCAAGAATCGTTTGTTCAATCAACGTCTTGCAGAATCTCTGATCGATATCTCTACTGGAGAGATCATTGCAGAGGCTGGACAAATTGTTGACCGCAGATTGCTTGATGAAATTATGCCTGCGCTTGAGAGCGAAGAGGCGGTTGGACAACGTACTTATCATGTGGCGAACGGAGTTCTTGATGCCAATGATATTCCGGTCCAAACCATTGATGTATTTTCACCAATTGAAGATGGTAAAGTCGTTAAACTGATTGCGAACAGCAACATTGATAAATCTGTGAAGCACATTACGCCGGCAGATATCATTTCTTCCATCAGTTACTTCTTGAACCTGCTTCATGGCATTGGTGATACAGACGATATCGACCACTTGGGTAACCGTCGTCTTCGTTCTGTTGGTGAGCTCTTGCAGAACCAGTTCCGTATTGGTCTATCCCGTATGGAGCGTGTTGTTCGTGAGAGAATGTCCATTCAGGATGCGAACGTCATTACACCTCAAGCATTGATCAACATTCGTCCGGTTATCGCATCGATTAAAGAGTTCTTCGGAAGCTCGCAGTTGTCTCAGTTTATGGACCAAACGAATCCGCTGGGCGAACTTACGCATAAACGTCGTCTGTCTGCTCTAGGACCTGGTGGTTTGACTCGTGAGCGCGCAGGCTTTGAAGTCCGTGACGTACATCCATCCCACTATGGCCGTATGTGTCCGATCGAGACTCCAGAGGGACCGAACATCGGTTTGATCAACTCCTTGTCTACGTTTGCACGCGTCAACGAATATGGCTTCATCGAAGCTCCATATCGCTGGGTAGATCCAAAGACAGGTCAAGTTACAGATCAGGTTCGTTATGTAACTGCAGACGAAGAGGATAACTACGTTATCGCTCAGGCAAATGCAAAATTGAACGAAGATGGTACTTTCGCTGAAGATATGGTCGTTGTTCGTTACAACAAACAGTCTGACAACATCACAACGATGCCGAATGACCGTGTTGACTATATGGACGTATCTCCTAAGCAGGTTGTATCCGTTGCAACGGCGCTCATTCCGTTCCTTGAGAACGATGACTCCAACCGTGCACTCATGGGATCTAACATGCAGCGGCAGGCAGTTCCACTCCTTATTCCTAAAGCTCCGCTTGTAGGTACGGGTATGGAACACAAAGCTGCAAAAGACTCCGGTGTATGTATTGTGTCCAAACATGACGGTATTATTGAGAGATCTTCTGCCAATGAGATTTGGGTTCGCAGAATTGAAGTCGTTGACGGCAAGGAAGTTAAGGGCGATATCGTTAAACATAAATTACACAAATTTATGCGTTCGAACCAAGGAACATGCATTAACCAACGTCCAATTGTAAAAATTGGCGATCACATTAAAAAAGGCGACATTTTGGCAGATGGACCATCTACCGAAATGGGTGAATTGGCACTGGGCCGCAACGTAGTCGTTGCCTTCATGACTTGGGAAGGTTACAACTACGAGGATGCGATTCTCCTTAGCGAAAAACTCGTTAAAGAGGACGTATACACCTCCATTCACATTGAGGAATATGAGTCTGAAGCACGTGATACAAAGCTCGGACCTGAAGAAATTACTCGCGATATTCCTAACGTGGGTGAAGAAGCGCTTCGTAACCTTGACGAGCGTGGCATTATCCGCATTGGTGCTGAAATTGCAGCCGGTGACATTCTCGTTGGTAAAGTTACACCTAAAGGGGTAACCGAGCTTACAGCAGAAGAACGTCTCCTCCATGCTATTTTCGGTGAGAAGGCTCGTGAAGTTCGCGATACATCGCTTCGCGTTCCACACGGTACAGATGGTATCGTCGTAGATGTTAAAGTGTTCACTCGTGAGAACGGTGACGAACTGCCTCCTGGTGTTAACCAGCTCGTACGTGTCTATATCGCTCAAAAACGGAAAATTTCCGAGGGTGATAAAATGGCCGGACGTCACGGTAACAAAGGGGTCGTGGCCCGTATTCTTCCAGAAGAAGATATGCCATTCCTTCCGGATGGTACACCGGTTCAAGTCGTGCTTAACCCACTAGGGGTACCATCCCGTATGAACATCGGACAGGTGCTTGAGGTTCACTTGGGTATGGCTGCTATGCAGCTTGGTATTCATGTAGCTACACCGGTATTTGACGGTGCTACGGAGCATGATGTGTTTGACACGATGGAAGAAGCAGGCATGCAGCGTAATGGTAAGACTGTGCTGTATGACGGACGTACGGGAGAGCGCTTCGAGCGTGAAGTTACCGTCGGTGTCATGCACATGATCAAACTTGCGCACATGGTTGACGATAAGATCCACGCTCGTTCGACAGGACCTTACTCTCTCGTTACGCAACAGCCGCTGGGTGGTAAAGCTCAGTTTGGTGGTCAGCGTTTCGGTGAGATGGAGGTTTGGGCACTCGAAGCCTATGGTGCAGCATACACCTTGCAAGAGATTCTTACAGTTAAGTCCGATGACGTTGTTGGACGTGTTAAGACTTATGAATCTATTGTCAAAGGCGAGAACGTTCCAGAACCAGGTATCCCTGAGTCCTTCAAGGTACTGATCAAAGAGCTGCAAAGCTTGGGTATGGACGTTAAAATGCTTACCAAAGACGAAGAAGAGATCGATCTAAAAGAATCGGATGACGATGATGACGCTGCAGGCGATAAACTGAGCCTTAACCTAGAAGGCGCAGAAGTCGGTGTAGAGTAACATTTAATCAGCTGTAACAATACCGGAATTTTCATCAGGCTCTGGTCCCCTCTGAAGCATCCCGCTTCAGAGGGGGGAGAACCTAAAATTTAGGACTTGGTTAAGGAGGGTTGCTCCTTGTTGGACGTAAACAATTTCGAATATATGAAAATCGGGCTTGCATCCCCGGAAAAAATTCGCTCTTGGTCCCGCGGAGAAGTGAAAAAACCGGAAACGATTAACTATCGTACGCTAAAACCGGAAAAAGAAGGTCTGTTCTGCGAGAAGATCTTCGGTCCTACAAAGGACTGGGAATGTCACTGTGGTAAATACAAGCGCGTTCGTTATAAAGGCGTCGTTTGTGACCGTTGCGGCGTTGAAGTGACTCGTGCCAAAGTGCGCCGTGAGCGCATGGGGCATATTGAACTGGCTGCTCCGGTATCACATATCTGGTATTTCAAAGGCATTCCGAGCCGTATGGGTTTGGCTCTGGATATGTCTCCAAGATCTCTTGAAGAGATCATTTACTTTGCATCTTATGTTGTTACCGACCCAGGTGAAACTCCACTGGAGAAAAAACAACTGCTGTCTGAAAAAGAATACCGCAGCTACCGTGAGAAATACGGCTACGGTTTCCAAGCAGGTATGGGTGCAGAAGCGGTTAAAAAGCTGCTTCAAGACCTCGATGTTGATAAAGAGCTGGAGTTCTTGAAAGAAGAGCTTCGTACAGCTCAAGGTCAACGTCGCAACCGTGCGATTAAGCGCCTTGAAGTTATTGAAGCTTTCCGTAACTCCGGCAACAAACCGGATTGGATGATCATGGATGTCCTTCCTGTCATTCCACCGGAGCTTCGCCCGATGGTTCAGCTAGATGGTGGTCGTTTTGCGACTTCTGACTTGAATGATCTGTATCGTCGTGTAATTAACCGTAATAACCGTCTGAAACGCCTTCTTGATCTTGGTGCACCAGACATCATCGTTCAGAATGAGAAGCGTATGCTTCAAGAAGCAGTTGACGCTCTGATCGATAACGGCCGTCGTGGCCGTCCTGTTACAGGTCCTGGTAACCGTCCACTCAAATCTCTCAGCCACATGCTGAAAGGTAAACAAGGTCGCTTCCGTCAGAACTTGCTCGGTAAACGTGTTGACTATTCCGGTCGTTCCGTTATCGTCGTAGGTCCTTACCTTAAGATGTACCAATGCGGCTTGCCTAAGGATATGGCGCTTGAGTTGTTCAAGCCTTTCGTTATGAAAGAGCTTGTGAACAAAGGTCTGGCGCATAATATTAAGAGTGCAAAACGTAAAGTTGAACGTGTGAGTCCTGAAGTATGGGACGTTCTTGAAGAAGTAATTAAGGAACATCCAGTACTTCTTAACCGTGCCCCTACGCTTCACCGTTTGGGTATTCAAGCATTTGAACCGATTCTGGTGGAAGGTAAAGCGATCCGCTTGCATCCGCTCGTATGTACGGCTTACAACGCCGACTTTGACGGTGACCAAATGGCCGTTCACGTACCTTTGTCCGCTGAAGCTCAAGCCGAAGCTCGTCTTCTTATGCTTGCGTCAGGTAATATCTTGAACCCTAAAGATGGTAAGCCGGTTGTTACTCCATCTCAGGATATGGTTCTTGGATCCTTCTATCTGACAATGGATAACAAAGAAGAAAAAGGCTCAGGTATGATCCTTCGTACAGTAAATGAAGCTGTATCTGCTTACCAACGCGGAACTGCGGGTCTTCATGCACGTGTTGCAATTCCGGTCAAAGCTCTTAACAAAACAAGCTTTACGGATGAGCAGCAAAATGCAATGCTGATCACAACGGTCGGTAAGATTATCTTCAACGAAATCTTCCCAAGTAGCTTCCCATACATTAATGATGCAACTCGTGCTAACCTCTTCCAAGGTACGCCGGAGCATTCCTTTGTGTATGAGAAAGGCGCTGATCTTAGAGAAGCAATCATGAATGCACCTCAAGCGGGTGGAGTCGGCAAAGACTATCTTGGTCATATCATTGCACGCTGCTTCGAGGTATACCATACAACACAAACATCTATGATCTTGGATAGGGTCAAACAGCTTGGATTCACGTATTCTACTCGTGCTGGGGTTACCGTGGGTGTATCCGACGTTATTGTTCCTGATGAGAAGAATGAGATTCTACGTGTGTCAGATGAGAAGGTTGCTGTCGTTACGAATCAGTACCGTCGTGGCTTGATCACGAACGAAGAACGTTATGACCGCGTCATTGATATCTGGTCCAAAGCAAAAGATGATATCACGGAAGTCCTTATGAAATCGATGGATCGCTTCAACTCCATCATGCTCATGGTTGACTCTAAAGCCCGTGGTAATAAATCTCAGATTACACAGCTGGGCGGTATGCGGGGTCTGATGGCCAACCCATCCGGTCGTATCATCGAGCTCCCAATCAAATCGAACTTCCGTGAAGGTCTGACGGTACTCGAGTATTTCCTGTCCACGCACGGTGCACGTAAAGGTCTTGCCGATACAGCCCTGCGTACAGCTGACTCAGGTTACCTGACTCGGCGTCTCGTTGACGTAGCGCAAGATGTGATTGTTCGGGAAGATGATTGCGGAACAGATAAAGGTTTCACTGTAAGCCGTATTCAGGATGGTAAAGAGGTTATCGAGGATCTATATGATCGTATCGAAGGCCGCTATTGCTTCCAAACGGTTCGTCATCCTGAGACAGGTGAAATCATTGCACATCGTAATGAGCTCATCGACTCTGACAAAGCTGAGGCTATTGTTAAAGCAGGAGTAGACAAACTGCAAATACGTTCTGTACTTAGCTGCCGTGCTCGTCATGGTGTCTGCAAGAAGTGTTATGGACGTAACCTGGCAACAGGTAAACACGTTGAGATCGGGGAAGCGGTTGGTATCATCGCTGCACAATCCATCGGTGAGCCAGGAACACAGCTTACAATGCGTACGTTCCATACCGGTGGTGTCGCAGGAGACGATATTACTCAAGGTCTTCCGCGTATCCAGGAGCTTTTCGAAGCGCGTAATCCGAAAGGTCAAGCAACCATCAGTGAAATTGATGGTGTTATCAAAGAGATCCGCGAAGCTAAAGATCGCCGTGAAATCGAGGTTCAAGGTGAAGCTGAGACGAAAGTCTATGCAGTTACCTATGGCTCCCGTCTGCGCGTAAGCGAGGGAATGGAGATTGAAGCCGGGGATGAGCTTACGGATGGTTCAATTGACCCGAAAGAAATGCTGCGCATCAAAGGTGTACGTGGCGTTCAAAACTACATCCTGCAAGAAGTACAACGCGTATATCGTAACCAGGGTGTAGAAATCAACGACAAGCACGTAGAAGTAATGATTCGTCAAATGCTGCGCAAGATTCGTATTGTGGATGCAGGAGATACTACGCTTCTTCCAGGTTCGTTTGTTGATACTCATGAATATGAAACAGCGAACAAGACGGCAATTCTTAGTGACAAGGAGCCTGCAGTGGCTAAGCCAGTCCTTCTGGGTATCACCAAGGCGTCTCTTGAAACAGATTCCTTCTTGTCAGCAGCTTCCTTCCAGGAAACGACTCGTGTCCTGACGGATGCAGCAATCAAAGGTAAGGTCGATCAGCTTCTTGGACTGAAGGAAAATGTAATTATCGGTAAACTGATCCCTGCTGGTACAGGTATGAACCGTTATCGCAGTGTGAAGTTTGCTAATCCGGAAGATGGCGAATCTCAACTAGAAGAGCTTGAACCGGTATCTGTAGACTGATATAGCTCATATTTGTCTGTAACAGGCGAATCTGATCGGTAAACACGTACCAGATTGTATATCAGGAGAGAAGTTACAAGCTTCCTCCTGATATGGCAATCTTAATGTTTAGAGTTTGATTGAATCTCTTGACAACAAATGTGTAGTAATGCTAATATAGCAAAGGTGCGTGAGTAGCCGCATGTTATCATGTCTTCTCGGAGGTATTGATAAATGTCGAATGACAACTTTTTGCAGGATGCTCATGTCAAGATCGGTACCAAGCAAACCATGAAGATGGTTGAATCAGGTCTGGCTGCTGAAGTTTATGTAGCTCAGGATGCTGATATGCGAATCACTTCTAAGATCAAGTCGCTATGTGAGAAGCATCAAGTGAAGCTGAACATAGTCGATACGATGGAGCAGCTCGGCAAGGCTTGCGGAATTGAAGTGGGAGCGGCTATGGTAGCTGTATTGAAACAATAGGTATAAGAAGATGTTTTTGTCTGGAATGCAAGAGCTTCCTAAACGGCAAAAACTTTTCATTTGTTCTTTTATGAACCGCCTGGGTCTGTGGACTTAAGAATTGAGGTTTATAAATAGAATGACGAATCTAGGAAGGGGGTGGCAACATGCCAACAATTAATCAGCTCGTTCGTAAAGGACGTCAAGCAAAGATCTACAAATCCAAATCTCCTGCGTTGCAAAAAGGCTTCAATGCCCTGAAACGTGAGTCTACTGATATCAGTGCTCCGCAAAAACGTGGTGTTTGTACTCGTGTAGGTACTATGACTCCGAAGAAACCGAACTCCGCGCTTCGTAAATATGCCCGTGTACGTTTGACTAACCGTATCGAGGTTACTGCTTACATCCCAGGTATCGGACACAACTTGCAAGAGCACAGTGTCGTTCTGATCCGTGGTGGTCGGGTTAAAGACCTTCCGGGTGTACGTTACCATATCGTTCGTGGTGCGCTTGATACTGCAGGTGTTAACAACCGTATGCAAGCTCGCTCCAAGTATGGTGCGAAACGCCCTAAAGCTAAAAAAGCGTAAGATCAACACATTGATTTTACAGTCAGTAAGCCGTTTGCGAATTAGCGCTTCGGTTACAGAACAACAACAACAAATTAAGAATAATAAACATGCAAGAAAGGGGGATATCCATGCCACGCAAAGGTCCAGTTACCAAAAGAGACGTGTTGCCTGATCCGGTGTACAACAGCAAACTTGTTACTCGTCTGATCAACCGCATCATGCTTGATGGAAAACGTGGTGTTGCTCAAAGCATTCTTTACAATGCGTTCAACTTGATTCAAGAACGTACTGGTAAAGATCCTATGGAAGTTTTTGAAGCAGCTATCAAAAATATTATGCCGGTTCTGGAAGTTAAAGCTCGTCGTGTCGGCGGTGCTAACTACCAAGTACCTATCGAGGTTAAACCGGAAAGACGTACTTCCCTTGGTCTACGTTGGCTCGTAAACTACTCCCGCAGCCGCGGTGAGAAAACAATGGAAGAGCGTTTGGCAGCTGAGATTATCGACGCTTCCAACAACACTGGTGCTTCCGTTAAGAAACGGGAAGACACACACAAGATGGCTGAAGCGAACAAAGCGTTTGCTCACTACCGTTGGTAGGATTTATCAGTCTTTAAAATATAACTTCATTTTGAAGGGAGACCCATGTCATGGCAAGAGAGTTCTCCTTGAAAAATACACGTAACATCGGGATCATGGCGCATATTGACGCCGGTAAAACTACTACCACTGAGCGGATCTTGTTCTACACAGGCCGTACGCACAAAATCGGGGAAGTTCACGAGGGTGCTGCGACTATGGACTGGATGGAGCAGGAACAGGAGCGCGGGATCACGATTACTTCCGCTGCTACGACCGCTCAATGGAAAGGTCACCGCGTTAATATCATCGATACCCCGGGACACGTTGACTTCACAGTTGAAGTTGAACGTTCCCTTCGTGTATTGGACGGAGCAGTAGGTGTTTTCAGTGCGAAAGAAGGCGTTGAGCCTCAGTCTGAAACTGTATGGAGACAGGCTGACCGTTACGGCGTTCCTCGTATCGCATATGTAAACAAAATGGATATCATCGGTGCAGACTACCTTAACGTTGTTAAGGATATGCGCGAACGTCTTCAAGCAAATGCTGTTGCTATCCAGCTTCCTATCGGTGCTGAGAATGATTTCATCGGTATCATTGATATCGTTGAGCAAAAAGCATATATGTACAAAGACGATCTTGGTAAAGACATCGAAGAAACTGCAATTCCTGCAGACTATGCAGATCAAGTTGAAGAGCTTCGTATGGAACTGATCGAGAAAGTAGCAGAGCTTGATGAAGATCTGACTATGAAATACCTAGAAGGCGAAGAACTCACTGTTGATGAGATCAAATCCGCTCTTCGTAAAGGTGTAGTAGAAGTTAAAATCTTCCCAGTTATCTGTGGATCTTCTTACCGTAACAAAGGTGTTCAGCTGATGCTGGATGCGGTTCTGGACTATCTGCCAGCTCCTATTGATGTTCCTGACATCAAAGGTACTTTGGAAGATGGAACTGAAGCGATTCGTAAATCTTCTGACGAAGAGCCGTTCTCGGCACTTGCGTTCAAGATTATGACGGATCCTTATGTAGGTAAATTGACGTTCTTCCGCGTATACTCCGGTGTTCTTACATCTGGATCTTACGTATTGAATGCAACTAAAGGAAAACGTGAACGTATCGGACGTATCCTTCAAATGCACGCGAACAGCCGTCAAGAAATCACTGAAGTTTATGCTGGTGATATCGCATCTGCTGTAGGTTTGAAAGATACAGGTACAGGTGATACACTATGTGATGAGAAGAATCCGGTCATTCTGGAGTCTATGAACTTCCCTGATCCGGTTATTCAAATCGCGGTTGAACCAAAAACCAAAGCTGACCAAGACAAAATGTCTGTTGCTCTCGGTAAATTGACTGAGGAGGATCCAACTCTTCGTGCTCATACTGATGAAGAAACAGGTCAAACAATCTTGGCTGGCATGGGTGAGCTTCACCTTGATATCATCATCGACCGTATGCGTCGTGAGTTCAAAGTGGACACAAACATTGGTCAACCACAGGTTGCTTACCGTGAAACATTCCGTCAAGCAGCGCGCGTTGAAGGTAAATTCGTACGTCAGTCCGGTGGCCGCGGTCAATATGGACACGTATGGGTTGAATTCGAACCGCTTGAAGCGGGTAGCGGTAACCAATTCGACAGCAAAATTGTGGGTGGATCTGTACCACGTGAATACGTGGGTCCTGCTCAACAAGGTATTGAAGAAGCTATGAAAAATGGTGTCCTTGCAGGATTCCCACTTGTAGACGTTAAAGCTACAATCGTAGACGGTTCATACCATGATGTCGATTCCAACGAGATGGCGTTTAAAATTGCCGGATCGATGGCTCTTAAAGCAGCTAAAGACAAGTGTAAAGCTGTCCTGCTTGAGCCAATCATGAAAGTGGAAGTAACTGTTCCAGAAGAGTACATGGGTGACGTAATGGGTATGCTGAACTCCCGTCGCGGTAGAATCGAAGGTATGGATTCCCGTGGTGGTACGCAAATCATTCGTGCTAAGGTACCTCTCTCTGAAATGTTTGGATATTCCACAACTCTCCGTTCTGGTACACAAGGACGCGGGGTGTTCTCCATGGAACTTTCTCACTACGAAGAAGTACCAAGAACAATCTCCGAAGAAATCGTGTCCAAAGTTAAGGGAGAATAAGTTTTACTCACTGATGTACACAGCGTCATAAGGTTTAATGATTCTTATGGTGCTGTACACACAGTGCCAACATATAATATAAACCACTTTAAGGAGGCCACGTTCAAATGGCAAAGGCTAAATTCGAACGTAATAAACCACACGTTAACATTGGTACTATCGGTCACGTTGACCATGGTAAAACAACATTGACTGCAGCAATCACTACTGTATTGTCCAAAACTTACGGCGGTGCAGCAGTTGCATTCGATCAAATCGACAAAGCTCCAGAAGAGCGCGAGCGCGGTATCACTATCTCTACTGCACACGTAGAGTACGAAACTGATGCACGTCACTATGCACACGTTGACTGCCCAGGTCACGCCGACTATGTTAAAAACATGATCACTGGTGCTGCACAAATGGACGGAGCGATCCTGGTTGTATCCGCAGCTGACGGTCCTATGCCACAAACTCGTGAGCACATCCTTCTGTCCCGCCAAGTAGGCGTACCTTACATCGTAGTGTTCTTGAACAAATGCGATATGGTAGAAGACGAAGAACTTCTTGAACTCGTAGAAATGGAAGTTCGCGACCTTCTTAGCGAGTACGACTTCCCAGGTGATGACACTCCAATCACTCGTGGATCTGCTCGTGAAGCTCTTCAAAACCCAGATGGCGAGTGGGCTCAAAAAATCGTTGAGATGTTCAAAGAGATCGACACTTACATCCCAACTCCTGAGCGCGACACTGACAGACCATTCTTGATGCCTGTTGAGGACGTATTCTCCATCACTGGTCGTGGTACAGTTGCAACTGGACGTATCGAGCGCGGTACTGTTAAAGTCGGCGATGAAATCGAAATCGTTGGTATCGCTGAAGAGTCCAGAAAATCCGTAGTAACGGGCGTTGAAATGTTCCGTAAACTCTTGGATTCCGCTCAAGCTGGTGACAACATCGGAGCATTGCTTCGTGGTGTAGACCGTGCTCAAATCGAGCGTGGACAAGTTCTTTCCAAACCAGGTTCAGTTAAACCACATACTGAGTTTACTGCTCAAGTATACGTTTTGACTAAAGAAGAAGGTGGCCGTCATAAGCCTTTCTTCACTGGATACCGTCCTCAGTTCTACTTCCGTACAACTGACGTAACTGGTATCATCAACCTGCCAGAAGGTACTGAAATGGTTATGCCTGGCGACAACATCGAAGTAACAGTATCCCTGATCGCTCCAATCGCTATCGAAGAAGGAACTAAGTTCTCTATTCGTGAAGGTGGACGTACAGTAGGTGCTGGTGCGGTAGCAACAATCATTAAATAATTTGGCTGCAAGCCGAATGATATAAAGCAACATTGTACTGTAACGAGCAACATTGTATTGGAACGAACAAAAGGATCTTGGCGTTAATCGCCGAGATCCTTTTTCTATATATGGTTCTTTTTCATAAATTACCTTTGGCTTTTTATAGCTTCATCATATATAATAGTACGAGTTGCGATTCGGGAAGTGCATTCGAGAAAAATAGAGAGCTGAAGTCGATTCAGAATTTTATCAATCTTTTTTATATAAAAGCTTGCATTACGCCTAGGTTTTCTATATAATAATGAATGTTGTTCTGTGACGTTGCGATGATGTGAGAGGTTACTGACACACCCGGCCCCTTTGCCATGGGAGAGTGGGTCAGAAAATTTTCACGGAGTATGTCCGATATTAAATTGGGCGATAGAAGGAGGGACTAAAATGGCAAAGCAAAAAATTCGTATTCGTTTGAAAGCTTACGACCACAGAATTCTTGATCAATCCGCTGAGAAGATTGTTGAAACGGCAAAACGTTCGGGTGCAGGTGTATCCGGTCCGATTCCGCTTCCAACTGAGAAACAAGTTATTACTATTCTCCGTGCGGTACACAAGTACAAGGATTCCCGGGAACAATTCGAAATGCGCACACATAAGCGTTTGATCGATATTGTTAACCCGACTCCACAAACTGTGGATGCCTTGATGCGCTTGGATCTGCCGTCCGGTGTAGATATCGAAATTAAATTGTAATTTAGTATTGTATTAATGGAAGGAAAAGAGGTGTCAACATGAAAGGTATCTTAGGTAAAAAACTAGGCATGACGCAAGTGTTTACTCCAGAAGGTAACGTAATCCCTGTTACAGTTATTGAAGCAGGTCCATCTGTTGTCTTGCAAAAGAAAGACCTTGAGAACGACGGCTATGAAGCGGTTCAACTAGGTTATGCCGATAAGAAAGAAAAAAATGCTAACAAACCTGAAACAGGACATGCGAAAAAAGCTAACACAGCTCCTAAGCGCTACGTTCGCGAACTCCGCGGTGTTGATCTTGCGGGATTCGAGGTTGGCCAAGAAATTAAAGCAGACATCTTCGCTGAAGGCGAATTTGTTGACGTAACAGGAATCTCCAAAGGTAAAGGTTTTGCCGGCGTTATCAAACGTTGGGGACAAAGCACTGGACCTATGTCTCACGGTTCCCGTTATCATAGAGGCCCTGGTTCCATGGGTTCCATCCAAGCGAACCGCGTTCCTAAAGGTAAACACCTTCCAGGGCATATGGGTCATGAAACAATTACAATTCAACGTCTTGAAGTTATTAAAGTAGACGCTGAGCGTAACGTATTGCTTGTTAAAGGTTCTATTCCTGGACCGAAAAACAGCTTCGTTAAAATCAAAGAATCGGTGAAGAAATAATCACCTAAAGAAAGGAGGAACACAAAATGCCAAAAGTAGCACTTTTTAATGTCAGTGGTAGCCAAGTAGGAGAAGTTGAACTGAACGATGCAGTATTCGGAATTGAGCCGAACACTCATGTACTTCACGATGCTGTTGTTATGCAACGCGCTTCCCTGCGTCAAGGTACACACAAAGTAAAAGGACGTTCTGAAGTACGCGGCGGCGGACGTAAGCCTTGGAAACAAAAAGGTACTGGACGCGCTCGTCAAGGTTCGATCCGTGCACCACAATGGGTAGGCGGCGGTACTGTATTTGGTCCAACACCACGCAGCTACGCGTTCAAACTGCCTAAGAAAGTTCGTCGTCTGGCGATTAAATCCGCTTTGTCTTCCAAAGTGATTGATAACGAAATTATCGTTCTGGATGCTCTTGCTCTGAATGCACCGAAAACTAAAGAATTTGCAGCTATTTTGAATAACCTCAAAGTAGATCGCAAAGCTTTGATCGTTGCTCCAGGCTATGATGATAATGTTGCTCTTTCCGCAAGAAATATTCCTGGTGTGAAATTTGTAGCGGCTGACGGCATTAATGTTCTTGACGTACTTACGTACGACAAACTGATCATTACGAAAGAAGCAGTTCAGAAGGTAGAGGAGGTGCTCGCGTAATGAAGAATCCTCGTGACATTATTAAACGTCCGGTGATTACTGAACGTACAGCTGATATGATGGCCGACTTGAAATATGTATTTGAAGTCGATATTCGTGCGAACAAAACCGAAATCAAAGCTGCTGTTGAAGAAATCTTCAACGTTAAAGTGAAAAACGTGAACACTCTTCGCGTACCTGGTAAGTTGAAACGCTACGGACGCTACTCTGGATACACTCCTGAGTGGAAAAAAGCATTCGTAACTTTGACTCCAGACAGCAAAGCTCTTGAGTTCTTTGAATCGGTACAATAAGAAACTGTAAAGTAAGGAGGGAAAATCAGTGCCAATCAAAAAGTACAAACCGACGTCTCCGGCTAGACGTAACATGTCTGTGTCTACTTTTGAAGAGATCACAACAAATCAGCCAGAGAAATCGCTGCTTGCTCCACTGAGCAAAACAGCTGGCCGTAACAACCAAGGTAAAATTACGGTTCGTCACCATGGCGGCGGACACAAACGTAAATACCGTATTATTGACTTTAAACGTACTAAAGATGGAATACCGGGCCGCGTTGCTACAATCGAGTATGACCCGAACCGTACTTCCAACATCGCTCTGATCCATTATGCTGATGGTGAGAAACGTTACATCATCGCTCCTAAAGGACTTAAAGTAGGGGATCAAATCGAGTCTGGACCTAGCTCCGACATCAAAACAGGTAACGCACTGCCGCTTGAAAACATTCCAGTAGGTACCGTTATCCACAACATCGAACTTCAACCAGGTAAAGGTGGACAATTGGTTCGCGCAGCTGGTACTGAAGCTCAACTTCTTGGTAAAGAAGAGAAATATGTAACAGTACGTCTTTCTTCCGGTGAAGTACGCCGTATCCTTAAAACTTGCCGTGCAACAATCGGATCTGTTGGTAACGAAGATCACGAACTTGTTAAAATCGGTAAAGCAGGCCGTAGCCGCTGGCTCGGACAACGTCCTGAAGTTCGCGGGGTAGTAATGAACCCTAACGATCACCCTCACGGTGGTGGTGAAGGCCGCGCTCCAATCGGACGTAAATCGCCAATGTCTCCATGGGGTAAACCAACTCTTGGTTACAAAACGCGTAAGAAAAACAAAGCTTCTGACAAATACATCGTTCGCCGCCGCACGAAGTAATACACAATTAACCTGTGCATAACTTCGCGCGAGCGATCGTGAATGAACGAGAACATTGGATGAAGGGAGGATTTACACATGAGTCGCAGTCTTAAAAAAGGGCCATTCGTAGATGGCTACCTGTTGAAAAAAGTAGAAGACATGAACGAAGCTGGCAAAAAGCTGGTGATCAAAACTTGGTCCCGTCGTTCTACAATTTTCCCACAATTCATTGGACATACGTTTGGTGTGTATGACGGCCGTAAACACGTTCCTGTTTATGTAACGGAAGATATGGTTGGACACAAGCTGGGTGAGTTCGCTCCTACGCGTACTTATAAAGGCCATGCAGCAGACGATAAGAAGACTAGAAGATAAATGATCATCAAGCGCTAATGTTTGAGAGGAGGTTAAACAATGGAAGCAAAAGCACATGCCAAGTTTATTCGGATTGCTCCTCGTAAAGTTCAACTCGTTGTTGACTTGATTCGCGGCAAGCAAGTGGGCGAGGCGATCGCGATTCTGCGCCACACTCCAAAATCCGCTTCTCCAGTTGTTGAGAAATTGCTGAACTCTGCTATCGCAAACGCAGAGCACAACTACTCCCTGGATGTTAACAAACTGGTTATCTCGCAAGCTTACGTAAACCAAGGTCCGACAATGAAACGTTTCCGTCCTCGTGCAATGGGACGTGCAAGCCGGATCAATAAACGCACTAGCCACATCACTTTGGTGGTATCTGAAAAATAAGGAGGGAAAACGTGTGGGACAAAAGGTAAATCCCGTCGGACTCCGTATCGGCGTAATCCGTGATTGGGAATCCAAATGGTACGCAGGCAAAGATTTCGGTGATCTTTTGCTGGAAGACGTAAAAATTCGTGAATACCTGAAAAATAAATTGAAAGACTCCGCAGTATCTCGTATCGAAATCGAGAGAGCGGCTAACCGTGTCAACGTAACGATCCACACTGCTAAACCAGGAATGGTTATCGGCAAAGGTGGTTCTGAAGTTGAAATCCTCCGTGGTCAAATCACGAAGATTGCAGGCGGTAAGAAAGTTCATATCAATATCTCTGAAATCAAACAACCAGACCTTGACGCAATTCTCGTTGCTGAAAGCATTGCACAACAATTGGAACGCCGTGTTTCTTTCCGTCGTGCTCTGAAACAAGCGATTCAAAGAACTATGCGTTCAGGTGCTAAAGGTATCAAAACACAAGTAGGCGGACGTCTTGGCGGTGCTGAGATCGCACGTTCTGAAGGCTACAGTGAAGGAACTGTTCCACTGCACACGCTTCGTGCCGACATCGATTATGGTACAGCGGAAGCTCATACAACTTACGGCCGTCTTGGCGTAAAAGTATGGATCTATCGTGGAGAGGTTCTTCCTACGGCTAAGAAACAAGCTGCTAAGGAAGGAGGCAACTAATCATGTTGGTGCCAAAACGCGTAAAACACCGCAAGCAACAACGCGGTCACATGAAAGGTCAAGCTAAGGGCGGAACTACACTGAACTTCGGTGAGTACGGTCTGCAAGCGACTGAACCATCTTGGATTACGAACCGTCAGATCGAGGCTGCTCGTATCGCGATGACTCGTTACATCAAACGTGGTGGTAAAGTTTGGATCAAAATCTTCCCAGACAAACCTATTACTCAAAAGCCTCTCGAAGTACGTATGGGTAGTGGTAAAGGTAACGTCGAGAAATGGGTTGCTGTTGTAAAACCAGGAAAGATCATGTTCGAACTTTCTGGTGTATCTGAAGAAGTAGCTCGCGAAGCAATGCGTCTGGCTGCTCACAAGCTGCCAATTAAGACGAAGTTCGTGAAACGTGAAGAATTGGGTGGTGAAGTAAATGAAGGCTAGTGAATTCCGCAACCTAACCACTGCTGAAATTGAGCAAAAGATTGCCGGATTTAAAGAAGAACTCTTTAACCTCCGCTTTCAACTCGCTACCGGTCAGCTTGATAACCCGACACGTATTCGTGACGTACGTAAAGAAATTGCACGTGCTAAAACGATCATCCGTGAAAGAGAACTTGGGATTAGCTAATAAATAGTACCGGATGGAACATCCGTCTGTAATTGAGGAAGGAGGCCAACAATGAGCGAAGAACGTAACGCACGTCGAGTGCAAATCGGTAAAGTGGTTAGCGACAAAATGGACAAAACAATCGTGGTTGCTGTAGAAACTTACAAAAAGCATGACTTGTACCATAAACGCATCAGATACACGAAAAAGTTCAAAGCACATGATGAAAATAACACTGCGAAAATCGGTGATACTGTTAAAATCATGGAAACTCGTCCTTTGTCGAAAGACAAGAACTGGAGACTTGTTGAAGTCGTAGAAAAAGCGGTTATCATTTAATGATATTCAGCTCTGCTGAAAGGAGGAAAACAAGATGATTCAACCATTTACACGTTTGGCTGTAGCTGACAACTCTGGTGCGAAGGAACTGATGTGTATCCGCGTACTAGGTGGTACGGGACGTAGTCGTACAGCACAAATCGGAGACCTGATCGTTTGTTCTGTAAAACAAGCAACACCAGGCGGCGTTGTCAAAAAAGGTGATGTAGTAAGAGCGGTAGTCGTTCGTACGAAACGTTCTGTTCGTCGTAAAGACGGATCTTACATTGGTTTTGATGAGAATGCAGCAGTTGTTGTTAAAGAAGACAGAAGCCCACGCGGAACTCGTATTTTCGGACCAGTTGCTCGCGAACTTCGCGAAAAAGACTACATGAAGATCGTTTCCTTGGCTCCAGAAGTTATCTAATGAACGTATATTGATCCTTGTATAAAGGATTCGATTCATACTTGTTCACGCAAGTCATAGGAGGTGTACGAAATGGCAAAAGTGAAAAAAGTTCTGGAATCTCATAACAACAAGTTGCACGTCAAAAAAGACGACACTGTTATGGTGATCAGCGGTAAAGACAAAGGCAAAAAAGGCCGTGTCATCGCAGCTTATCCTCGTGAGAATCGCGTTCTTGTTGAAGGTGTTAACCTCGTGAAAAAACACCAAAAGCCTAACCAGCTGAATCCACAAGGCGGAATCATCGAGAAAGAAGCTCCAATCCATGTATCGAACGTGATGCACATTGATCCGAAGAGCGGAAATGTAACTCGTATCGGTTATAAAGTTTTAGACAACGGCAAAAAAGTACGCGTTGCTAAACGTTCCGGAGAATCGATCGACTAATGTAATCGAATGAGAAAGGAGGTCCATAATTCATGGCAAGAATGAAAGAACGTTTTCTGAATGAAGTAACTCCTGCTTTGATGCAGAAGTTTGAATACAGCACAGTAATGCAAGTTCCTAAGATCGAGAAAGTGGTAATCAACATGGGTGTGGGTGACGCTGTCCAAAACTCCAAAGTACTTGATTCCGCTGTGAACGATATGCAGCTGATCTCTGGTCAAAAACCAGTTATCACTAAAGCTAAAAAATCAATCGCCGGTTTTAAACTTCGTGAGAACATGCCAATCGGGGTTAAAGTAACACTGCGCGGACAGCGTATGTATCACTTCCTTGATAAATTGTTCAACATCACTCTACCTCGTGTACGTGACTTCCAAGGCGTATCGAACAAAGCGTTCGATGGTCGCGGTAACTACACACTTGGACTTAAAGAACAACTCATCTTCCCAGAGATCGAGTATGATAAAGTCGACAAAGTACGCGGTATGGATATCGTAATCGTAACTACAGCTAAAACGGACGAAGAGTCCCGCGAATTGCTTACTCAACTGGGAATGCCTTTCGCAAAGTAAGAAATAACAGTATCCGGGAATCCAGCTAGGGTCCCGAATTCTCCGAAATTATTTAGGAGGTGTCAGGCTAAGTGGCAAAAACTTCAATGAAAGTTAAACAACAACGCACACCGAAGTTCAAAGTTCGCGCTTATACTCGTTGTGAACGTTGCGGTCGTCCACATTCTGTATTGCAGAAGTTTAAAATTTGCAGAATTTGTTTCCGTGAATTAGCTTATAAAGGCCAGATCCCTGGCGTGAAAAAAGCAAGCTGGTAAAAAGTCCTGAACGGGAAGGAGGTTTACACACAATGACTATGTCTGATCCAATTGCAGATATGCTTACTCGCATTCGTAATGCGAACACAGTTCGTCACGAGACGGTAGAAATGCCTGCTTCGACGATGAAAAAACAAATCGCTGAAATCCTGAAGCGTGAAGGTTTCATTCGTGATGCAGAATATGTGGATGATAACAAACAAGGCATCATCCGTGTCTTCTTGAAATACGGTCAAAACAACGAGCGCGTTATTACTGGTCTGAAAAGAATCAGTAAACCAGGCCTTCGTGTATACACGAAAAGCAATGAAGTACCTCGCGTACTTGGTGGTCTCGGAATCGCGATCATCTCTACTTCCAAAGGTGTAATGACAGATAAAGAAGCTCGTCAAGCTAAATCTGGCGGCGAAGTTGTCTGCTACGTTTGGTAATATAAAGTCACAGAACAAGGAGGTGCAACAACATGTCCCGTATTGGTCGTAAACCAATTACAGTACCAAGTGGCGTAGAAGTCACTCTGGACAATACCGCAATTACGGTTAAAGGTCCTAAAGGTACACTTACACGTGAACTTCATAAAGAAATGAAGGTTTCCGTTGAAAATAATGAAATCACAGTAACACGTCCTTCTGATCACAAAACACATCGTTCTTTGCACGGTACTACTCGTTCCGTAGTAAATAACATGGTACTTGGCGTAACTGAAGGATTCTCGAAATCTCTGGAGCTGGTTGGGGTCGGATATCGTGCAAGCAAATCCGGAGATAAAATCGTTCTGAACGTAGGTTACTCCCATCCGGTAGAAATCACGCCGGAACCGGGTATTGAGTTCGAAGTTCCTTCGAACACTAAAATCATCGTTCGTGGAATTAACAAAGAGCGCGTAGGTGCTTATGCAGCTGAAATCCGCTCTGTTCGCGAACCTGAGCCTTACAAAGGTAAAGGGATTAAATATGAAGGCGAACGCATCATCCGTAAGGAAGGTAAAGCCGGTAAGAAGAAATAAGATTTCTTACCGACTTTGTGCCGTCCCCTGGCTTTTCAGGAGATGCTCGTGTTTCTAATATACCCTGTGCGTCTTAATGTGAAGCTATTCAAGGCTAACTGAAGGGAGGAAACGTGAAATGATTACTAAACAAGATAAGAACAAAGTGCGTCTGAAAAGACATATCCGTGTTCGTGGTAAAATTTCTGGTACGGCTGAGCGTCCACGTTTGAACGTATTCCGTTCCGATAAACATATCTATGCTCAACTGATCGATGATGTAGCAGGTGTAACGCTTGTATCTGCATCGACGGTAGACAAAGAAATCAGCGGCGAAATCACAAACGGTGGTAACGTTGAGGCAGCTAAGAAAGTTGGCGCTCTCGTTGCTAAACGTGCGAAAGAAAAAGGATACACTAACATCGTTTTCGATCGTGGTGGCTACCTTTATCATGGACGTATTCAAGCTTTGGCTGATGCTGCTCGTGAAGCAGGGCTTGAATTCTAAGATATTTTTTAAAAGGAGGTTAACGACTTGCGTGTAGATCCTAACACTTTAGAACTCACTGAAAGAGTTGTAAATATTAATCGCGTTGCTAAAGTAGTAAAAGGCGGACGTCGTTTCAGCTTCAGCGCTCTGGTAGTTGTCGGTGATGGCAATGGCTGGGTTGGAGCTGGTATCGGTAAAGCAGGCGAAGTACCTGATGCGATCCGCAAAGGTATTGAAGATGCTAAGAAAAATCTAATCCACGTACCACTCGTAGGAACAACAATTCCTCACTTGATCACTGGTAAATTCGGAGCTGGCCGTGTTCTTTTGAAACCAGCTGCTGAAGGTACTGGGGTTATCGCTGGTGGTCCAGTTCGTGCCGTTCTGGAACTTGCTGGTGTGGGTGACATTTTGACAAAATCACTGGGTTCTTCGAATTCCATGAACATGGTCAATGCGACCTTGGAAGGTTTGTCCCGCTTGAAACGCGCTGAAGATGTAGCGAAATTGCGTGGAAAAACTGTCGAAGAGCTTCGGGGCTAAGGAGGGAATCTCATGTCTAAACTGGAAATTACCCTCGTTCGCAGTTTGATCGGACGTCCTGAGACACAAAGAACGACTGTTAACACACTCGGTCTTCGTAAACTCAACCAAACTGTGGTTCATAACGACAATGCTGCGATCCGCGGTATGGTGAATAAAGTAAGTCACTTGGTTTCTGTTAAAGAAATCGAGGCATAAGGAATAGCATCATAGGGCTTGTTCCCACAAATCATTAAGGAGGTGCAACGATGAAGTTACATGAGCTTTCTCCAGCTCCTGGATCGCGTAAAGAACGCAAACGTAAAGGTCGCGGTCCAAGTAGCGGTATGGGTAAAACTTCAGGTCGCGGTCACAAAGGTCAAAACGCTCGTTCTGGCGGTGGTGTTCGCCCAGGCTTCGAGGGTGGTCAAAACCCACTGTATCGTCGTCTGCCAAAACGCGGTTTCGTAAACCCTACCCGCAAAGAATATGCGGTTGTGAACATTGAAGATCTGAATAGTTTTGAAGCAGGTACAGAAGTAACTCCAGAAGTTTTGGTTGAAACAGGTATTGTGAATAACACAAAATCTGGCATCAAAATTCTTGGCAATGGCGAAGTTACTGTAAAACTTACAGTAAAAGCGAATAAGTTCTCTCAATCTGCGGTAGAGAAAATCGAAGCTGCCGGCGGTAAAACCGAGGTGATCTAATGCTCACATCCCTTAAGAATATATGGCGAGTCGAAGATCTTCGAAAACGAATTTTGTTCACTCTCTTTGTTCTAATTATTTACCGTATCGGCTCCTTTGTTCCTGTTCCAGGAGTTAACAAGGAAGTATTCGACGCGGTAGATTCGCAAGGCAGAGAATTGTTTGGTCTTCTGAACACATTCTCAGGCGGAGCGTTGTTCCAGTTCTCGATCTTTGCGCTAGGGATTATGCCATATATTACAGCATCCATCATTACACAATTGTTATCGATGGATGTTATTCCGAAACTTGCGGAATGGGCCAAACAAGGTGAGCATGGTAAGAAAAAATTAGCCCAGCTCACTCGGTATGGTACAGTGGTGTTGGGATTAATCCAAGCATTTGGTACATCGATCGGATTTAACCGGTTGTATGGACAGGAAATGGTGCCTAATGCGACTTTCGTTGACTATATTGTCATCGCGATTGTATTGACGGCAGGTACTTCATTCCTTATGTGGCTTGGTGAGCAGATTACGGAAAGAGGTATTGGTAACGGGATTTCAATCATTATCTTTGCCGGTATCGTTGCTACCATTCCAAATGTTATCCGTACAACAATAGAATCAGAATTCATTCAGGCAGATCAGTTGTTCATGAACATCCTTAAGGTTGTTATTGTGGCACTGGTTCTTCTCCTGACCATTGTAGGGGTTATTTACATCCAGCAGGCGATCCGGAAGATTCCGGTTCAATATGCAAAACGTGTTGTAGGTAACAAAATGTATGGTGGACAAAACACCCATATTCCGCTGAAAATCAATGCGGCGGGCGTTATCCCTGTTATTTTCGCTGTATCACTTCTTCAGTTTCCGATCATTATCGCTTCGTTCTGGGCGGGTTATGGCTGGGCGAACTGGGTTACAACGCATTTGTCTTATGACAAACCGTTGGGTATGGTGCTCTATGTTATCATGATTATTGGTTTCACGTTCTTCTACACTTTCGTGCAGATGAACCCGCAGCAAATGGCTGATAACATGAAGAAGAACGGCGGTTATATCCCAGGCATTCGTCCGGGTAAAGCAACTGAGAAATACTTGTCCCGTGTCTTGACTCGTTTGACGATGACCGGAGCTTTGTTCTTGGCTGTCATTTCCGTTCTACCTGTATTCTTGGGCTCACTTTCCGGTTTGCCTCAAGTTGCACAGCTTGCTGGTACTTCCATGCTGATCGTTATTGGTGTAGCATTGGATACGACTAAGCAAATTGAAAGTCAATTGATCAAACGCCATTACAAAGGTTTCATCAATAAATAGCCATAGGTTCCGGTAAAGAATGCAATAGTTCGCCCTTGCTGGTGAGTTGCTAAGACCGGCACCTATTGTGCTGTTTCTTGTTGAAGGGATAGTCTTGGAGGGAGTGACATAACGTGAACATCTTATTCATGGGCCCTCCTGGGGCAGGAAAAGGGACACAAGCAGAAGCGATTGTTAATGAATTCGGCATTCCTCACATTTCGACAGGCGATGCATTTCGTTTGGCGATTAAGCAAGGAACTCCTATTGGGATTAAAGCTAAAGAATACATGGATCAGGGTAAGCTTGTACCAGACGATGTTACCATAGGTATTGTTGAAGAACGTCTTCAGCAGCCTGATTGTGAGAAGGGCTTCCTGTTGGATGGATTTCCACGGACCATTTCACAAGCAGAAGCACTGGACGGTATTCTGGAACGTTTAAATACTGGTTTGGATCATGTCATCAACTTGAAGGTTGACCGTAACAAATTGCTGGCTCGTCTAACGGGTCGCCGTTTGTGCAAAAATTGCGGTTCTACGTATCATGTTGTTTTTAACCCGCCTAAACAGGAAGGTATTTGTGATAAATGCGGCGGCGAGTTGTATCAGCGTTCTGACGATAACGAAGAGAGCGTAGGTACTCGTCTTGACGAATATATCAACAAAACAGCACCACTCCTCACGTTTTATGAGAACAAAGGTCTTCTGCGTCAAATCGACGGGGAACAGGAAATTCATGCGGTATCGCAAGAGATCGTATCCTTACTGCGGGGTTAATGGTAATGATCATTTGTAAGTCCGATGCAGAACTGGGTTGGAAGAGTGAGACGCGTTTATCCGGTACGCAAGTACAGGAAGATCAGACGGTTCATTATTTATCCCGGGTTTTGACCGGAGAACTTCACCAAATGACTGATCAATATCATCGCAGTCAAGGGGCTGTGTCGTCTTTCACAGGTTATCACGGTTTTCCTGCCAGTATTTGTACTTCAGTCGATGAACCGAAAGTGCATGGGTTGCCCAGCTATATTCGATTGTTTGCAATGTCGTATGACGGTCGATCTGTACTCCATTTTTGCGAAGGCGAGATGCGTAGGTGATGAGAAGATGAATGAAGAAATCCCACAAATCGGTCAAATCGTAAAAATCCTTCGAGGCAGGGATGCTGGCCAGTTTGCAGTAGTCATCGCTGTTGAGGACAACAGATATGTATATATTGCTGACGGGGACAAACGCAAGTTTGATGGAGCTAAGAAGAAGAACCTTCTTCATCTGGATCCCCAGCCGATGATCAGCAGCGAGGTTGTAAACAGTATTAACGAAATTGGACGGGTTACGAACGGAAAACTGCGTTATGCAGTCCAGCAGTTCATAAATGCAAGCGAAGTTCAAAGCTGAAGAAGAAAGGAGACTATCTGTGGCCAAAGAAGATGTCATTGAAGTGGAAGGAACGGTTATAGAGCCGCTTCCTAACGCAACGTTCAAAGTAGAGCTTGAAAATGGTCATCAAATTCTAGCTCACGTATCCGGCAAACTGCGGATGCATTTTATCCGCATTCTGACAGGAGATAAAGTGGTTGTTCAGTTATCGCCTTATGATCTAACCAAAGGGCGTATAACTTATCGTAAATAGTAAGGTGCATTTTCTGAAATAACGAATGAGAGTTACAACAGTTTTGCATGTGAATGCAATCTTGGTGTACCCTATGTACAAGAGACTGCTTCCATAGAAGCTGTGGAATGCTTTCGAAGTCAGTTTTACTCATCGTAAAACTTTGAGGAGGTAATCAACATGAAGGTAAGACCTTCTGTAAAACCTATCTGCGAGAAATGCAAAGTCATTCGCCGCAAAGGTAATGTAATGGTCATCTGCGAAAATCCGAAACACAAACAAAAACAAGGTTAATAGAAGGGGGTGTAGCGTAAAATGGCTCGTATAGCTGGTGTGGATTTGCCACGTGACAAACGCGTTGAGATCGCCTTGACTTACATTTTCGGAATCGGTCAAACGACTTCCCAGAAAATTCTGAGCGAAACAGGCATTAGTCCAAATACTCGTGTCCGTGATCTGACGGAAGATGAAGTGAGCAAATTACGTGATGGTATCGACAAATTGGTTAAAGTAGAAGGTGACCTTCGTCGAGAAATTTCTTTAAATATTAAACGTTTGACTGAGATTGGCTGCTACCGCGGTATTCGTCACCGTCGTGGGCTTCCAGTTCGTGGACAACGTACTAAAACAAATGCTCGTACGCGTAAAGGTCCTCGTCGTACTGTAGCAAACAAAAAGAAATAAGAAGGGAGGATAATCTACAATGGCTAAACCGAAAAAAGTCGTACGTACTAAACGTCGTGACCGTAAAAATATTGAGTCTGGCGTGGCACACATCCGTTCCACGTTCAACAACACAATTGTTACCATTACGGATCCACACGGTAACGCTATTTCCTGGGCAAGCTCCGGCGGTCTTGGATTTAGAGGTTCCCGTAAGTCGACTCCGTTCGCAGCTCAAATGGCAGCAGAAACTGCAGCTAAAGCGGCAATGGAACACGGCATGAAAGCAGTCGAAGTTATGGTTAAAGGACCAGGTGCTGGCCGCGAAGCAGCTATCCGCTCTTTGCAAGCTGCAGGTCTGGAAGTTAACCTGATCAAAGACGTAACTCCTGTGCCACATAACGGATGCCGTCCTCCAAAACGTCGTCGTGTCTAATGAGATTTGCCCCCTTAGTGTGGTATAATCCGGCACAATCTGTTAATAATGGTTGTTTAGGCATACTACATGGCTACACTAGATAAGGTAAATGTTTCATATAGGACAGGACGTTTTGAAGGAGGGGTATTGCAGTGATAGAAATCGAAAAGCCGAAAATTGAGACGGTAGACGTCAATGATGATGGCACTTATGGCAAATTTGTGGTGGAACCGTTGGAACGTGGATATGGTACGACGCTGGGCAACTCGCTTCGCCGTATCTTGCTTTCCTCGCTTCCAGGTGCAGCAGTATCATCGGTACAGATCGATGGTGTGTTGCATGAATTTGCTACAGTTCCTGGCGTAATGGAAGACGTAACGGAAATCATTTTGAACCTGAAAGCTTTGTCTTTGAAAATTCATTCGGATGAAGAGAAAGTTCTTGAGATTGATGCTGAAGGTGAAGGGGCTGTAACAGCCGGAGATATTCGTGCGGATAGTGATGTGGAAATCCTTAACCCGGATCTTCATATCGCAACTCTTGGTCCAGGTTCGAGACTACACATGCGTATTTTTGCCAATCGCGGTCGTGGCTACGTCCAAGCGGATCGGAATAAACGCGATGACCAACCGATCGGCGTCATCCCTGTGGATTCCATCTATACCCCGATTGCACGTGTCAACTATGGTGTTGAGAATACGCGTGTTGGTCAAGTAACGAACTATGACAAGCTGACGCTTGAAATTTGGACTGATGGAAGCATTCGTCCAGAAGAAGCAGTTAGTCTTGGCGCCAAAATTTTAACCGAGCACCTGTTCTTGTTCGTTGGTTTGACTGACGAAGCTAAAGATGCAGAGATCATGGTTGAAAAAG
The DNA here is from genome assembly GCF_000732325.1 of Paenibacillus sp. TCA20. GTDB lineage: Bacteria > Bacillota > Bacilli > Paenibacillales > Paenibacillaceae > Paenibacillus > Paenibacillus urinalis. The sequence goes on along the minus strand of NZ_BBIW01000018.1, from coordinate 12,113 downwards.
AAGAAGACAAAAAAGAAAAAGTACTCGAAATGACGATCGAAGAGCTCGATCTATCTGTTCGATCCTATAACTGCTTGAAGCGTGCGGGTATTAACACGGTTCAGGAATTGACCACTAAGACTGAAGAAGACATGATGAAGGTACGTAACCTTGGTCGCAAATCTTTGGAAGAAGTGCAAGAGAAGCTCGAAGAGCTAGGTTTGGGTCTTCGTACAGAAGAATAGCAAGCGATTGTTTGAAGTGAAGGAGGGGAAAACATGGCATACCAAAAGTTGGGTCGTAACTCCAGTGCTCGTAAAGCATTGTTCCGTGACCTCGTAACGGATCTATTCTTGTACGAGCGTATTCAAACGACTGAAGCAAAAGCGAAAGAGGTTCGTTCTATCGCTGAAAAGCTGATCACCAAAGCGAAGCAAGGGGATCTTCATGCACGTCGTCAAGTGGCTGCTTATGTACGTCGTGAGACGATTGATGGTGAACAGGATGCAATTCAAAAACTGTTTGGCGAAATCGCACCACGTTACGCTGAGCGTCCAGGTGGATACACTCGTATCATGAAACTAGGACCTCGTCGCGGTGACGCTGCGCCTATGGTTTACTTGGAACTGGTAGACCGCGCGTAAATAGTGGCATAAAGTGAGGGAAGGGTGACAGGATTTATATTCTGAACATGCCCTTTTTTTCCTTGCCTCATTGAAGCGACGGTTTGGGGAGGAGCTCCGATAGGAGCTCTTTTTCATTGTAATGAGGATTGGAAGCTGTATGTTTTGACTTAGAAGGCTGTGTGCTTAGTATGGGATAAAGGTGTGAATTCGATGCGGAACATATGTATGAAGGTGAATTATGATGGTACGGATTATTTTGGTTTCCAAACCCAGCCGATCGGGAACACCATTCAGGATCGAATTGAAGAAGCGATCAAATCACTGACAGGTGAGGCGGTCAAAATACATGCATCAGGTCGTACAGACGCTGGAGTGCATGCGATTGGACAGGTTTTTCATTTCCATACTGAATCCATGATTCCGATCGATCGCTGGTGTATGGCGCTGAATGGCAGACTGCCTGAGGACATCATACTCACCGATGCTTACGAAGTTCCGCTTGAGTTTCATTCCAGACGTTCTGCCAAGAGAAAAACATATCGTTACACCATTAATGCCAATCAGTTTCTCGATCTATTTAATAGACGGACGCAGCTGCATCATCCAGGTAAGCTGGATATACAAGCGATGCGGGAGAGTCTCCCATACTTGCTTGGGACTCATGACTTTACCTCTTTCGCCTCCCGGCACTCCACCAAGCAATCTCATATCAGGACACTGTATGAGGCAGAGCTTACAGTTGATAGTTCCATGAGCCGCAAAGGCCACCCGAGAGATCAAGGTGTTATACATCTGTTTATTACGGGAAACGGCTTCTTGCAGCATATGGTCCGTATTATTGTCGGTACGATGCTGGAGGTCGGAGAAGGGAAGCGTAAGCCAGAAGAGATGAAGTTGATCTTGGAGGCAGAGGACCGCTCTGCAGCAGGGCCTACGGCGGTTAGCAAAGGGCTGATGCTGTGGAATGTGGAGTATGAGGATTTCTAAAAAAAACCTCGGATAAATGCCTTGCGAACTGGGCTGCAATCGTGTAATATATAAGTTGTGTTTTCTTAATGGCTTTCCCACAGCCCCAATTAAGTGAACAACCAAAATGCAACACCAATCCATCAAAACAAACAGTTGAACTTAACGAATATAAACGACTAACATTTATGCGTATTATGAACGCGACATTTGAAGGAGGAACTTTTCATGCGTACCACTTATATGGCGAAGCCTAATGAAGTTGAGCGTAATTGGCACATCATTGATGCTGAAGGCAAAACGCTCGGCCGTCTGGCAAGCGAAGCTGCGGCTTTGATCCGCGGCAAACACAAGCCACAATTTACTCCACATGTTGACACTGGCGATTTCGTTGTTGTCATCAATGCAGAGAAAATTGTTCTTACTGGTAAGAAAATGGAGAACAAAAACTACTACCGTCACTCTATGCACCCAGGTGGCCTGAAAGTCACTCCTGCTAAAGATATGGTGAAAAACAAACCAGAACGCATGATCGAACTCGCTGTACACGGCATGCTTCCTAAGACTCGTATGGGTAACCAAATGAAGCTTAGACTGAAAGCATATGCTGGCGCTGAACATCCACATGCAGCACAAAAACCTGAAGTTTACGAACTTCGCGGATAATTAAAAGGAGGACAGTTTCATGGCACAAGTACAATACTATGGGACAGGTCGTCGTAAACATTCGGTAGCACGTGTTCGCCTTGTACCGGGTGAAGGACGCATTGTCATTAACAAACGCGACATCAACGATTATTTCGGCGGTTTGGAAACACTCAAACTGATCGTTAAACAACCACTTGAACTGACTGAAACTTTGGGTAACTACGATGTTCTCGTAATCGCTCATGGTGGTGGTATCACTGGTCAAGCAGGGGCAATTCGTCACGGTATCTCCCGTGCACTTCTGAAGGCTGACCCAGAATACCGTCCAGGTCTGAAAAAAGCAGGCTTCCTGACTCGTGACCCACGTATGAAAGAACGTAAAAAATACGGTCTTAAAGCCGCTCGTCGTGCACCACAGTTCTCGAAACGTTAATATTATCTTGGTTCTCCAAGATTACAGCCTCTGGCCATCCGGTCAGAGGTTTTTTATTTTACTTTGCCTATCCTTCTCTAAAGTGTCCGCGCTTATATTCTTTAGTAGCGCATTAGAACAACTTCCTCAATCCCATCCTATGCCATTGCTGCAACCTTCTGAAGGACGTCATCGTTTAGAGTACAAGAAGGAATCCTCTTCTTATAACAACTTAATTTAATTAGAAGGCAGGTTATAACGATGCGACGATTGAATAAAAATGTGATTGGGTTCATGGCGGTTTCTTTAGCTATTACATTAGGTAGTGGCTTAACGTATGCAAATGTCGGCTTCACGGATATTCAAGGTACATATGGGGAAGCGGAGATCCGTTCCTTACAGGAAAGAAGTATCGTCAGAGGGATAGGGAACGGGGAATTTAAGCCTGAGTCCTCCTTATCGACTGCTGAGGCTGTACAATTGATTGCAGGAGGTCTTAAGTCGATTTCTAGCGACAAGAAGGAAGAGCTTAAGTTGGAAGGCGAGACAGTTGAAATGTATAGTGAGGTATGGCTTGAAGGCTGGTATGCAGATGCATTCATAGACTTTAATGACAATGGCCTTTCGGTTCCTGCGGAGCTGACACCATCATCCTCAATAACCAAGGAGCAATATACGGCATTACTCATAGATATGATCGAGAAATACGCCGGTTTGCCGCTGATCAATATCAAGCCTGAGGAAATCTCAGATGCAGATGACATCACACCTGCTTACCAAGGCGCCATTCAGCGCTCATTAGTTTGGGATATTACAGAGCTGGATGATAAGCTTAACTTTTCTCCGAGAGCGGAGATTACACGGGCAGAGGCTTCGGTTATGCTCTTCCATGCACTGGAGTTTTTGAGCAAGCATCCTTATAGGCACTAAATGTACAGTGAAACACGAATCTTCATCGTTTTACCTTAGAAATTGTAAAAGGCTTGTTCTTCTTTAAAGTTAAACTAAACAGACAATGCATTGGGTATTCTTCGGAGCTGCCCGTGTCTACTTCTGAATGGTCACTTTACTAACGAAGAACAGGCTTTTTTTGCATACTTTTTATCAAAAACAAATAAAGTTTCAAAAAAACCTTAAATTCTTAGTAAAAAAGTTGGATTTAGCATTGACTTTCTCCTGGTAAGATTTATACTTAATTGTAATTCATATCTAAATTGTAGGTTTTAATGTAAGGTAGTACACATATGGGAGGCAAGTACAAATGAATTTGTTAGAAAAAGAAGAATTGGCTAGAGTTAAAGCGATCGAGCTCGAGGATGCAACGCCGGAGGATATTATTCGTTTTGCTGTTGAGACATTTCCGAACATCACATTTGCTTGCAGTTTTGGTGCCGAAGATGTTGTCTTGGTTGATATGCTTCAAAAAATCAGTCCTAAATCAGACATATTTTATCTAGATACAGATTTTCATTTTAAAGAAACATATGAGACACGGGATCGTCTTGTAGCTCGTTATCATATTGATTTTGTCAGAGTATCACCAAAGATTACACCCGAAGAGCAAGCGCAGGAGCATGGTGCAGAGCTGTGGAAGTCTGATCCGAATGCATGCTGCAACATTAGAAAGGTAGAGCCTTTGACACGTATCCTATCTCAATATGATGCATGGATTACCGGAATTCGTCGTGACCAGGCACCTACTCGCGCAAATGCAAAGAAAGTAGAGTACGATACGAAATTTGGCCTAATGAAATTCAATCCGATTGCGGGCTGGACGAACGAGGATGTATGGAACTATATTCGGGAGAACAATCTGATCTATAATCCGCTCCATGATCAAAATTACCCAAGTATAGGATGCGAATATTGCACTAGACAGGTAATGCCGGGAGAAGATCCCCGAGCAGGACGCTGGTCAGGTAATGATAAAACGGAGTGTGGATTGCACAAATAAGCGATTCAATTTATTAAATTTAAATAGCTTGCGTAACTTCAAATCATCGTTATAGACAATCGCTCATAAGGAGATGGGTTCATGGCTGCGATATTGCCTCATGGTGGAACACTAGTTAATCGGATTGTAACAGGTGCAGAGCGAGAAGAACAGCTCAAGCAAGCTAAGGAGCTAAGACAGCTGCCCATTACCAATTGGACCATATCGGATTTGGATTTGATTGGTGTGGGTGCATTTTCTCCGTTGACCGGGTTTTTAAATGAAGAGGATTATCAGTCTGTAGTTCATAACATGCGACTTGTAAATGGTACGGTGTGGAGCATTCCGATTACACTTGATGTGAATCCCGAGTATGCAGCATCGTTTGAAATCGGTGAGGTCATTGCTCTAGTAGGTCAGGAAGATAGTGTGATCTATGGGACGCTGACTGTGGAAAGTGTGTATAAGGCAGATCATGAGGTTGAAGCAGTAAAAGTCTATAAAACAAATGATAAAGAACATCCTGGTGTGAAAAAGCTGTTTGAACGCCATACAACTTACGTAGGCGGTTCGATTCAAGTGTTGAATCGTAAGCAGCCAGCGAAGTTCGAAGAATTTTATTATGATCCGGCAGAGACACGTGAACAGTTTGAAGCCAAAGGCTGGAAGACAGTGGTAGGGTTTCAAACACGTAATCCTGTTCACCGTGCACATGAATATATTCAGAAGAGTGCGATGGAGATTGTGGATGCTCTGTTCCTTAATCCACTTGTTGGTGAGACGAAGTCAGATGATGTGCCGGCGGATGTCCGTATGAAGAGTTATCTGGTTCTGCTCGAGAATTACTATCCGGCGAATCGGACTTTCCTGGGTGTATTTCCGGCAGCGATGCGTTATGCAGGTCCGAGGGAAGCGATCTTCCATGCGATGGTCCGCAAGAACTATGGCTGTACTCATTTTATCGTTGGCCGTGATCATGCAGGGGTAGGCGATTATTATGGTACCTATGAGGCCCAGGAGATCTTCACTAATTTTACAGCTGAGGAGCTTGGGATTACTCCGCTATTCTTCGAACACAGCTTCTTCTGTACGAAATGCGGAAATATGGCCTCCAGCAAGACTTGCCCGCATGGCAAAGAGGACCATTTAACATTGTCGGGTACGAAAGTAAGAGGGCTCCTGAGAGAGGGACAATGCCCGCCGCCGGAATTTACGCGCCCGGAAGTAGCGGAAGTGCTGATTGAGGGTATGACGGAGCAGCAGGTAACCACATAATTTAGGTTTGTCCTTATATAAATGAATATTTGTCCACCTCGTCCCATATAGATCATTATGGTCAGTTTGGATCGGAGGTGGCTTTTTTATGCGAAAAAAACGTTCGAATAAGCTCTTGGTGTGGATTCATGTTCGAACCATGAAGAGAGTCCTGCTGGGAGCTCTTCTGCTGGCTCTATTTGTCTGTATCGCTATATATGAGGTACCGGCATCTAAAACGTGGAATTATTGGAGCCTGCCGTTGTCAGGGAAGGTCATTGCTCTGGATGCAGGGCACGGTGGTCCAGACGGGGGAGCCGTGAGCAAGCAAGGGGTTATTGAGAAAGATATCAATTTAGCTGTAGCCTTGTATTTACGGGACTATTTGCAGCAAGCAGGTGCTACTGTGGTCATGACCAGAGAAACAGATGTCGACCTCGCTCCTGAAGATACCAAGGGATATTCCAAACGAAAAACAGAGGATCTGAAGCAGCGTGTAAGAATGATTGAGGATAAGCAGGTGGATATGTTTATTAGCATTCACATGAACAGCATCCCTTCTAATCGCTGGAGCGGAGCACAGGTATTCTATTACCCGAATCATGAAGATAATCCAAACTTTGCTGCACTCATTCAGGACGAGATTAGACGAAACCTAGAGAATACAGATCGAATCGCAAAAACTGTTAACACCGTATATATGCTTCAAGCATTAAAAATGCCGTCTGTGCTTGTTGAGGTGGGCTTTCTGTCACATCCCGAAGAATCCAGACTACTGGCAGAGGATGAGTATCAGCGTAAGGTAGCAGCATCTGTCTACAAAGGAATTTTGAGATATGCCTCAGGGGAAAAAATGAAAAACTAAAATAATGCACCTCAGAGTGTTATAATAGATCTGTACTTGTATAAAAGGAATACATGCCAATAGATAAAGCTGAGGTGCTATCATCATGTTATCAAGAGACCAAGTGCTGGAATTATTATCTGACATTCAGGAGCCTGTGAGCGGACTTCGGTATGCAGATCTGAACTTTATTCGCGATATCATGGTTAAAGAGGATCGAATCCATTTGACCATGATTTGTTTGACTGAAGATGAAAACGTTCGCAGAACGCTTAAAGATCAGGCAGCCTCTGTACTGCGTCAGGCAGGAGTGAATGAAGTCCATGTGCGGCTTCGCAATGCTTCAGACATGGAGCGAGAAGGCGCGTTAGGGGATAGCAAGAAGAGGAATACAGAAGCAGCAGAACCAACTGATGAAGAAGTGCTGGTCAAAGGACACGCTGCAGGGATGGAGAATAACGATCTCCTAGATCCTGCGTCAGGAGTTCAGTTTATCGCCATTGCAAGCGGCAAAGGCGGAGTCGGCAAATCGACGGTTTCCGTAAACCTGGCTGCTGCCCTCGCGAGGCAGGGGAAGAGAGTAGGAATCATTGATGCGGATATTTACGGCTTCAGCGTTCCCGATATGATGGGGATTGAAGAGGGGCCTGCAGTGGTGGATGGAGCAATTCAGCCTGTGGAGCGTTTCGGTGTCAAAGTGATGTCTATGGGCTTTTTCGTTCAAGAGAACAGTCCAGTTGTCTGGAGAGGCCCGATGCTGGGGAAAATGCTGAGACAGTTCTTCAGTGATGTGAATTGGGGGAGTCTTGATTATATGATCCTTGATTTGCCTCCAGGTACAGGAGACATTGCACTGGATGTACATCAAATGATACCGCAAAGCAAAGAGATTATTGTAACGACACCCCATGCTACAGCAGCCTTTGTTGCGGCGCGAGCTGGAGCGATGGCGATACAGACGCAGCATGACATTCTGGGCGTAATCGAAAATATGGCTTATTATCAATGCGGATCCTGTGGAGAGAAAGATTATGTATTCGGAAGAGGCGGCGGGGGCCGGTTAGCCGAAAGCCTGCATACGGAATTGCTCGCCCAAATTCCACTCGGTAATCCGGATAATCACATTTCTGAGCCTGATTTCTCTCCATCGGTTTATAAGGATCATACAGAGATCGGACAAATGTATAATGATGTTGCAGCAGCGATTATTGATAAGACAACTGTTGAATAGAAATATTGAATAAAAAAACCAAGCCGCACTGATGTCATAGGCCGTCTTATGGACGAGCTAATGCCATGATTGGCTTGGCTTTTTTTATTAGGTTAAGACTCAAATAGGGTTAACTGCTGCCACCAGATCCGCTTTCTCCGCCTTCGCCGCCGCTTTCATTCCCGCCTTCACCACCGCCGCCGCCTTCGCCGCCGCCACCTTCGCCTTGAGCTCCCCCAGCGCCTTCACTTTGTTTAGGCTGCAGCTCCTCTTTGACAACGGCCTGCAGCAGCTCCATAACTTCCATACGGAAGAGTGGATTCTGCATAGCTTCCTGCATGACACTCATCGTCTGTTTGCGATAATCAGCACTTTGAGTGAGCTCCAGCATCATTTTTTGCATTTCAGGAGATTTCAGCATATCCTCCATCGACTTTTGGTACGTAGGGTCCTTAATAAGCTCCATGTGAATTTGCTTGCTCTGGGCGTTAACCACCTTGGCAAATTCTCCTGCAAATTTCGGGTCCTTCATGATCTCTTCAAATTCCTTCTTGTACTCAGGGGAGGAGAGGGTGTCTTTGACCGCAAGACGAATATCCTCACTTGATCCGCCTGAAGTAAGCATTCGAATACCAAAGCTTCCTGAAGCAGAGCCTCCGCCTGATCCTGAACCAGATCCGCCTCCGGATCCTGATTCTTCTTCCGAACCGCCCTCACCGCCGCCGCTTCCTGTACTGCTTTGACCAAGAAGGGCTTCCTCCATTGCTTTTTTACCTTCATCGCTTTTCAAAATATCAACGACCATCGTCTTCATTTCTTTATAACTGCCGCCTTGGGATCCAGAGCTTTGATCAGACCCGCATCCGGATAAAAGGGTGGCCATACCGCCTACCAAACACAAGTAACGTAAATTATGCCATTTCACGCGCCTCACAGCCCCTTTTTAAGATACTGATTGTAGTATGAGGGGAATACACGATAATTATGTCCGATAAGCCATGGTTTTTTATTGAGAAGGTTGGTAAAATAAAGACTCGGAGGTGGAAAAGGTTTGAATTTAAGGAAATGGTTTTATTTATTTTGGCGAACCTTATGTGTCGGGGGAATTGCTTCACTGATTACAGGCTTTATTCTTACGACCGGTGATTATGTATCCTCAGGAACAGCGGATTATCTTTTGTATCTGGTTATTCTGTTCGGCTCGGGCATGATGATCAGCTTGTACTCACAGCTTGGTTTTTTTGCTTATTTGATCTTGAACTATATGGGACGAGGCACCTTTTCTCAAAAAACATGGACTTATATTCAGCTTGCCTTAACAGCCCTTGCCTTGCTCGAATTAATGTTTTTCCGGATATTCATGAACGAAGGAAATGGAGCATCGGACCTTATCCTCGGCATCATTATTCTATTGACCGCTGTTGTAACCGCTTATTTTAAAGTGAGAGCTACCAATAATCATGCCCTTATACCGACATTATTTTTCATGATTGCATTGACAATTGTTGAGACAATCGGAGTGCTTAGCATAGGGGATCATTCAGCTACTGCCTTTACCGTTATTCCACTTCTGGCCTGCAATACATATCAAATTCTAATGCTGCACCGCATTGCACCAGCGTCAAGTGACGCATCAAGCAATCATACGGCAGACAGTAAGCCGGTCGGAGGGAAGACATCAAGCATGAATACGTCTGTAAATTGAAAAAAATGCCAAAGAGCTAACCGGGGTTAGCTCTTTTATTTTATATTCAAGTGTTCATCTGCCGATCACTAGGTCGAGCAAATTATTGCAAAAATAGAGCAGCAGTGTTAAAGCTGTGTATCGTTCATCGCTTGATCGCGTACTTCGGCACCTTTAACATTAGATTGATTGATCAATTCGGATACAGTAACGAACTCATATCCTTTTTGACGTAGCTGCTCGATAATTTGAGGAAGGGCTTCATGGGTTTGTTTAACAGAATCACTGGCATGCAGGAGTACAATATCTCCAGGATGAGCTTTACTTACAACACGATCTACGATTTGGTCGACGCCAGGGTTCTTCCAATCCAGGGAATCGGTGTCCCACTGAACCACTTGATAATTCAAAGTATCAGCGATACGAAGGACTCGTTTATCAAAATCACCGTTTGGCAAACGAATTAAGCTCGGTTCTTTTCCGGATACTTCGGTTAAAATACTATGTGCTGTTGAAATCTGCTTGCGAATTTCTTCATCCGTCAGACTGCTGTAATTGACATGCTTGTGACCATGGCTTCCAATTTCATAACCTGCGTCCTTTATGGAAGCTACGATCTCAGGATGGGTTTTACTCCAGGGAGAGGATAGGAAGAAGGTAGCCCTCTGGACATTTTGCTCCTCCAGTACTTTGAGAATAGGTTCTGTTCGCTTGTCACCCCAGCTGATATCAAATGTAAGAGCGATCACTTTCTTCTCCGTAGGTACACTGTATACAGCTGCAGGAGCTCCGCCTTCGGAGAACACGGAAATATCCTCTGTTTCAATATAGATGATCCCGAGTGTAAAGATTGCAGCGGCGAACACGATGAGGAACCTTTTGATTTTTCTCCCGTTTAATACATAGAAATATGAGTTCATGTCATTGCTCCTCCCATTAGCAGGCTCGTTTACTTTTATGTGTATGCTCGTACCTTGTACATATGACTAGTACGTACTATCAAAGATCTGATAGCTAAATGGGTTGGTTTAATTTCTAAGGAAGAGGGTAATAAGAAGATGTTTCGTTTTCAAACCTTTTTAATGGATGCTCGATCAATATCTCGATACATACTCGTAGCAACACTGATCTTTATAGGTGGTGGAGTGCTCGGTTGGATGAGTACAGGAGTTCTGCAGGATATCATGCTTCAGCAAATCAGTGGACTTAGCGAGATCAGCAACGAGCTGCGGCAAAGTGAGAATGTCCAGTGGAGCTTTTTCACGTTTATTTTTTTCAATAATGCCATAAAAGGTGTGCTTGTCATCTTTGCAGGAGCACTCGGCGGAATTATCCCCGTAATCTTCTTAATCATAAATGGCGGAGTGCTAGGCTTCTTGTTGCATGCAGCATGGCAGCAGGGAATTAGCTATTACGAGGTCGTAGTAAAAGGTTTGCTGCCACATGGCATTATCGAAATTCCAGCCATTATTATTGCTTGTGCCTTTGGACTGAAGCTCGGTGTAATGATATATAAGGCGCTGGGTGAAATCGGTATGGAAACAAGCACGAGATCCATTAGACTAGGTGCATATATGAGACAGACGGCGACCGCATCCTTATGGATTGTAATACTTTTGTTTATTGCTGCTATTATAGAGAGCACATTGACATACTTCTTGGTACAGTAAAAAATTTTTCGGCTATGATTCATAAATTTCCCAAAACTTGAGCATAACAATAAAACATCTTGTTAGTCAGACAAATAAAGTAGATGAAGGAGAAGTTCGATGCTCGGAATGCTGTTTAATGAAAAAGAATGTAAAGAACTCGATTACGTCCTAAGAAAAGAACTTGATGAGATGTTATTGGATCTTGGTGATTCAAGATTAGATCATGACATCCGTTACGCCATTGCAAACCGTTATAAGACAGTTTTCCGAATGTACGCACGTTTTGCACCAGCGAAGGAGTTATCCAAATATGCGCGGAACGGGCGGTTTCCACAGATCAAGTAAACGAATAAACTGATATAGAACCTCTCTAGTAATAGGGAGGTTTATTATTTTGCGTGAACTTTTTAATATGTATTTTGTGTTCAGTAGAAGTAACAAATTGTTATATGAATTCGGAATAGTATCGTTAAATTTTTTTTATAAAACAGTTGACCTATTGAGTTATAATATGATAAATTATAACTCGTTCCTTTTTAGTAAGTTGTCTCTGCAATAGAGACGAAGCGAGATGGTAAAAAAATTTCTTCAAAAAAAGTCTTGCATTACTGAATCGGATGTGATACATTATAAAAGTCGCCGCTGAAATTGAGCGACGGCGAGAAAATGAAAGATTTGATCTTTGAAAACTGAACAACGAGTGAGCAGAATTTTGCAACTGCAAAATTCTAAACGCGAGGTTATGGTACAAGTCGTCAGACGGTATGATAACCGAGCAAAATAAAGAGAACATTATGTTCTCGTCAGTTTTTCTAAATGAGCTTAATCGCTCTCTTTTTCGGAGAGTTTGATCCTGGCTCAGGACGAACGCTGGCGGCGTGCCTAATACATGCAAGTCGAGCGAA
>NZ_BBIW01000019.1 GCF_000732325.1 Paenibacillus sp. TCA20 | reverse complement strand
GAACCACTGTCGATGACGACGGTGGTTTTTTTATTTTGTCTATTTATATATATGAATGAATCGTTTATGTAATAGGTAGTAACATTTTTGTTACGGATTAAAACACATGAGAAGTTATAATAGAATAGGGTTCTTTTAACATAGAGATCGTGTCACTTCGCAACAAAGGGGGAATTTCGACTGCGTTACAGAATGCTATGTCTCTATGCTATCATCTGCTTCACTATCATCCTTACCGCCTGCAGCCAGGGCACATCGTGGGACTCATACGAGGGTGCAGTGAATGTTAATACTTTTCCCGTACCTAAAGAAGCCAATCGAATGGATCGAGCATCGAACAATCCAGAAATGGATTATGTACAATACACTCTGCCTGGTGTAGGGAAGAATACAGATATACCTCAAGAATATATTAATGAAATTATAGAGTGGGGCTGGAAAGAGGATACGGCGGCCGAGGATACGAGCAACACGGACTCTGCCCCTCGCATTTTCGTAAAAGATAGCACCCGTGTTCATTTATCCCTGCATAATGGCTATCTGACGGTATTGGTACCCACACAGGACCCTTCCATTATTAAACCTAAGACCGTAGACAGTAACTAGACATTCACGAGAGTGAAGGTCTTTTTTATATGTATAGAATGAGCCGTATCCGCTCTATTTCATTGAATATAGTAGGCAACTTCTTGATGGGATATTTTTAAATAGCCGTCTTTTCTTTGTCTGAATAGCCATAGGAGGCACGTGAGACGCGGCGCCATCAGCCATACATGCCAAAATAACAAGCTCATCGCAAATGAGGGAGGAGAAGCGACGATAAAAACAAAGACAAAGACTAGACCGATCCAGGTCATATGTAAATGAATACGGCTAAAAAGAGGATAAGCAATATGTTGGGAAGGAATCAGTCCTATCCAGGGAGCTCTCCAGGACCAATGCCACCGATGAAGCTGCCGATTACGAAGAAGAAGGATAGAACGAGATACTAAATAATGAATCCATATCATGGTTACACAGGACAACAGAAAATACAAAAGCCCAGACCAAGTAAAGAAGACGAGGCAGGCGAACAGCATAATGAATGTTAAGCTTAAGTAACTAAGTAAAGCTGGCCTGGATATATTGATTTTGCGGATAAGACGATATTGATAGTAAGTAGCCTGATCTCCGATTACCGCGGACATTCCATTCATAACCTCCTATTCATAGCAGAGAACGGCTCTTGATACGAGCTGCATAGCAATCAAAAGACCGAATTTATATATTATATATCGGATGGCTGTCTGGAAAAATTTAAATGTTACGCATAATTGGGTACAGACACCTATACGTATTAGGTTGAATAGCATAGGTTATGGAAATAAAGTAGAGTTTCACTATGAAAAGGTTTAAAATAGTAGAAACTGTACCATACTGATAGCAAAAGGAATGAAGGTGGGATCGTATGGAAACACAACAAATGGAGCACACGTGCATTGTTTGTGAGCAGCGTAAGAAGGAAGGCATTTTTATAGTCTCTGAGTTTATTTGCACAGATTGTGAGACCGAGATGGTACACACTGACGCGCAGGACGCCAAGTATCCATTTTTTATTCATCAGTTAAAGCAGATTTGGCTGCATCAAAATAATGTATAATAGACAAGTCATAATTATGAACTTATTTTTAAAGGTCTGAGTAAGGCCTTTTTATTTTTTCTAAATTAAATAGATGGGTCCAGAGTAAGTTTGATATGATATACCTTTAAAATGTTTTACAATGGAAGAAGGATAATGACGGAAAGGTTTTATGATCTATGGGAAACCAGCTTGATAAGCATAGAGCACCTTTATATGAAGCACTTTTGAAATACAAATCATCTCAACAACGAACCTATCATGTTCCAGGTCATAAAAATGGACAAGTATACTCAGATGCATACAGCCGATTCATGCAAGACATCCTGAGTATTGATGTGACTGAAATAACAGGAACAGATGATTTACATCATCCTGAGGGTGTCATTTTAGAAGCTCAGCATCTGGCGGCAGATTGTTTTGGCGCTGAAGAGAGCTACTGGCTCGTCGGAGGCAGCACTTCAGGAAATATCGCCTTACTACTTACGGTATGTACAGAACCTGGTGATCTTATACTTGTTCAGCGAAACGTTCATAAATCGGTGTTACACGGGTTAATGCTGGCCGGAGCTCAGGCCGTCTTTATGTTACCGGAGATGGATCATCAATCCGGGTTAGCTACAGCTCCTTCGGTCGAGACGGTTATGGCCTCCCTTGAAGCCTATCCGCAAGCAAAGGCTGTATTGATTACGATGCCGAATTATTATGGAATGGGCTTCTCTATCCAATCCATTGCAACAATATGCCATCAATTCCACGTTCCGCTTCTTGTGGATGAAGCACATGGCGCACATTATGGAATGCACCCAGATGTCCCGGCATCCGCGTTGTCGGCTGGAGCAGATGGTGTGGTTCAATCCACGCATAAAATGCTGTCGGCGATGACGATGGGAGCCATGCTGCATGTACAGGGAGAGCGGATCAATCGGACACTGCTGAAGCAGCGCTTGTCCATGATCCAGAGCTCAAGCCCTTCGTACCCGCTCATGGCTTCGCTTGACTTGGCGCGCCGGCATCTTCATGTGCACGGCGCAGAGGCTTTCACGGCTGGCCTCGCTGCCGTGGATACAGCAAAGCGCGGCATACAGTCGATGCCGCGCTACGGTATACTGCAGCCACAGACAACAGCGGCTGCAGGCTATACCGCTCAGGACCCATTTAAACTTGTCATATATGACAAGTCAGGGGACCTGAGCGGTTACGAGCTGCAGCGAGAGCTTGAAGCTCACGGCTGCATGCCAGAGATGAGCGACGACCGTTACGTCGTCCTCCTGTTTAGCCTGGGCTCTACAGAAGAGGATGCCATGCACCTTTTAGGTGCACTCATGCATATATCGTTAGAGAAGGAGCCCAGAAATAAAGACAGCACAGAAGCAAACAACAGTCCTGTTTCCACGTGGAACATTTTGCAATCTGATGTCTATTCCTGTCCCGTCCCTTTTGATATGCGAACCAGAACGGAAGAAGATACCGAATCTGTTGAACTCAGCAAATGTGCTGGCCGCAGAGCAGCGGAGATGGTGATTCCTTATCCGCCTGGTATTCCGATCCTGTATCCAGGAGAGCTGATTGGTGAAGCTATGCAAGAGCGCTTAATTGCACTTCGCAATGCAGGGGCCAAATGCCAAGGGACGCGTGATTCGAGTTTAAATCAGCTGCTCGTTATACAAGAAAAAAGCTAGCGAACACTGAATATTTCAAATAGATCAAGTTGAAAACGTAGTTTAGGAGAGATACACATTGCCGATAGGAAAATTGATTACATTTGAAGGTGGAGACGGCTCCGGTAAAACAACCATGATTAAGAAGCTGTCTGCGTATCTAGAAGACAAGAAAATCCCATACTTAATGACACGCGAGCCCGGTGGAATTGATATAGCAGAGAAAATCCGCTCCATTATATTAAATCCGGAGCATACAACGATGGATGCTCGCACCGAAGCATTGCTCTATGCAGCTGCCCGCAGGCAACATCTTGCAGAGAAAGTCATTCCCGCTCTTCAAAAGGGCGTGATGGTCCTGTCTGACCGCTTTGTCGACAGCAGTTTGGCTTATCAAGGATATGCCAGAGGTCTTGGTATGGAGGAGGTTCGCTCCATTAATGAATTTGCTACAGATCATTTATCACCCGATTTGACACTTTACTTTGATATTAGTCCAGAACAAGGATTAGCTCGAATTGCTGCCAATCAAGGGCGTGAGGTGAATCGGCTGGATATGGAAAACCTGTCGTTCCATGACAAGGTAAGAGAGGGATATCTAATTCTCGCGAAGCAAGAGCCGGATCGAATTCAGGTTATTGATGCTTCTTTGTCACAAGAAGAGGTGTTTTGTAGCTTAATTACGAAGCTAAGGTGTGTAATAGAGGATATTTGAGGGTATATGTCTAATTATTAAGTATTTAAGAAGTACTGTACATCTCTCAGGTACGCTTTGAATCAAATTTTTAGGATCTTAGTATGGGTTATCACTGCAGCTTAAGATTCTTATGGACTAAGTTTTATTCTTCATTATTTGTCGAACTCCCTTAGATGGGGGAAGACTCATCATATCTTTGAAGGTTACGCTGCCTTTGGGCAAGAGTGGCCTACTCTGGAATAGAGTAGTGACTTATGCTTTATTCTAAAGCTTGATCCATGGTTTAAGGCAGGTTGAAGCATTAGTGCTGAGCAGGACATTATTTAGAGGAGGCGTTTCAAGATGAAACTTATTGTTGCGATTATTCAGGATAAAGACAGCAATCGTTTATCTAGTGCACTGGTCAAAGCGAACTTCCGGGCGACGAAGCTGGCGAGTACAGGTGGATTTTTGAAAGCAGGGAACACCACATTTATGATCGGGGTGGACGACAGCCAGGTTGAATCCGTAATGAACGTGATCCGCAGCAGCTGTAAGGTAAGAGAGCAGCTCGTTACTCCGGTTACACCAATGAGCGGAACGACCGATTCTTATTTACCCCTTCCTGTAGAGGTTCAGGTAGGAGGAGCGACCGTGTTCGTTCTGCCAGTTGATCGATTTGAACATTTTTAAGAGCAGTCTTTTGGCAACAGAAAGCAGGGATATCTTGTGAAAATCAATCCAGGATTCAGACCACTTCAGAGCGGCATCAATTCGAATGAGAATAATACGAAGCCTGTGCAAAATAAAGGTTTTGCGGATATGATGCAGCAGCAGGGTGAACGAGCTTCTCAGGCAGAGCTGACTCGGCGGTTGAATGAAATCCAGCTGCAAGGGGATCGATTAGCGAGATCGATGACCATACGAGAGCTCAAGGCCTATAAGCAGCTGGTTAAGCGATTCTTAGATGATACGGTAAGAAGAGGCATAGCTACGAAGCAGACCAAAGGCTGGGACCGCCGTGGACGCGGTAAGAAGTATCTGCTGCTTGATGAAGTGGATGCCGCGCTGGTTGCTATGGCGGAGGAGCTGCTTCAGAGTGAGCAGGGGAAGATAGAGCTTCTGCAAAAAATCGGCGAAATTCGGGGAATGCTGATTAACTTGAGCTTTTAAAATCTCATAGCTTATGACGTAACCAAAGACAAGTGATTTCGATCGCTTGTTTTTTTGTAGATAAGAGCAGGCGTTAAATAAGCCGATTGATTTTTTGGCTGAAGAAATGGAAAATGTTTTTTTGTGAATACTAAAATTAAAATGGCTGCGTGTCATGGTATAATGAAGATTAGAGGATTGAACTAAGGATATCCTTCTTTCGAGGTTTTGCTAAGATGGATGATCTTTTTGGTTCTACTCTTCTAAATGATATATAATATCTCATGCTGACTTTTGGTGTGTAACAAGTGAAGTTCTAGACCGCAGCAGCTTTTTTATAGGGGAGGAACTCATGTCATTTCGTGAAATTTTGGGGCAAGATACAGCAAAACAAATGCTGCAGGGCGGACTCCGCAAGAACGCGATCAGTCATGCTTATATATTCAGCGGTCCATCCGGCAGCGGACAACGTCAGATGGCAACAGCATTTGCCCAATCTATTTTTTGCACTCAAAATGCAGACGATGCATGCGGTGAATGTCTGGAGTGTCGGAAGGTGAAGCATGGGAATCATCCAGACCTCCATTATGTAGAGCCTGAAGGCGCAAGCCTCAAAATAGATCAGATTCGCGATTTGCAAAAAACTCTTTGCCTATCGGTCTGAAAAAAACTAATCCTAAGATTTATATTATTGATCAGGCGGATAAAATGACGGTGCAGGCTGCGAACAGCATGCTGAAGTTCCTGGAGGAGCCGCCGGTGCCGGCAGTAGGAATACTGATCACGAGCAACAAGGGAGCTATGCTTCCTACGATTTTATCTCGAACGCAGGAGATCCCCTTTAAGGCATTGAATCCAGAGCTGGTTCAAGAGATGCTGCAGAAGGAAGGATATGCTCCCGCGCTCGTCAGAACAGCTTCATTTTTAAGCGCCGGACTTGATTCTTGCAAGAATTTGCTTGACCAGAATTGGTTTGCAGAAATTAGAAATGTAGTGTTACAATTAGGGAAAGAATCTCTGTCCAGAGGCGATATTGCGCTGATTTCTGCCCAGCAGAAGCTGTTCAAGACAGGGCTTTCTGAACATCTTGAACTGATGTTTGAACTCTTTCACTTATGGTTCAAGGACATGCTTTATGTTATTTACGGTAAGCAGGAGAACGTTATTTTTATAGATCAACTCAATACACTCTCTACCATTGCTATGACTCGTACAACCGAACAATGGGTGTCCTATATGGACTTGGCTGCAGAATGCAGGAAGAAGCTTCGGTATAATGTGAATGGTCAGCTATGTGTAGAACAACTACTAATTGGACTAGCCTCTTGAGGTGGAGCGCGCAAGTATGAGGTGACTCGATCTCAGGGACGTTCATTCTATACCCTAGCACAGTCCTAACATGATACGCTTCTCGATTGCGGCCCTGTCTTCAGGCTTCGATAGAGGTTTATTGGCATACAAGGGGGTTAATTTTTTTGTATAATGTAGTCGGTGTCCGTTTTAAGAAAGCGGGCAAAATTTATTACTTTGATCCCCTCGATCTTCCTATTGAAAAAGATTCTAGCGTCATCGTAGAGACAGCGAGAGGGATTGAGTACGGCAAAGTCGTTATAGGAAAGAAAGTTGTTGGTGAATCTGACGTTGTATTACCTCTGAAGAAGGTAATTCGCATTGCAGGTGACTCGGACGCCAAAGTGGTGGAAGAGAACAAGCTTGCTGCAAAAGACGCATTTGGCACCTGTTTAAATAAAATCAAAGAGCACGGACTTAAGATGAAGCTTGTCGATGTGGAATTCACATTCGATCGAAATAAAATCATATTTTATTTTACGGCTGAAGGACGTGTCGATTTTAGAGAGTTAGTTAAAGATTTGGCCAGTATTTTTCGGACACGGATTGAGCTTCGCCAAATTGGCGTTCGTGATGAAGCGAAGATGCTGGGAGGGATCGGTCCATGTGGACGGATACTCTGCTGTTCATCTTGGCTGGGTGATTTCGAACCGGTATCCATTAAGATGGCCAAGGATCAGAGTCTGTCCCTGAATCCAACCAAAATATCCGGACTTTGCGGCAGACTTATGTGCTGCTTGAAATTTGAGCATGATAATTATGAG
Organism: Paenibacillus sp. TCA20; assembly: GCF_000732325.1. Taxonomy (GTDB): domain Bacteria; phylum Bacillota; class Bacilli; order Paenibacillales; family Paenibacillaceae; genus Paenibacillus; species Paenibacillus urinalis. The sequence goes on along the minus strand of NZ_BBIW01000019.1, from coordinate 57,102 downwards.
AGCGTCAAGGAAGAGCTGCCGGCTGTCGGTAAGCTTGTCGTAACCTCGTTAGGTGAAGGCAAGGTTGTTGGCATTCACGCAGGCAACCGCAAGGTACATGTTCAATTGTTTGAAATCAACAAAGTAAAAGAGCTTTCTATGGATGACGTCGTCATCAAGTAACCATTATGTTTGCTTTCGGGGTGGGATCTTGGAGAAAAAATCGATTTTTGCGCACATTCTTGAAATGGAAACACAAATGGGACAAATGCATAATGATCTTGGCGAGTTAAAAATGATTGTAAAGGAACTGCTCGAAGAGAATCAACGTTTGACGCTGGAAAATGAACAGTTGCGCAAGGTCCTAAAGCGGGAGTCCTCTTCGGAGACACCTGCACCAGCTCCCAAAAATCCTGTACAATTAGTACCCGCAGCCGAGACTACCGAAGAGGTGGTTGGAGAGGGTTACGATAATTTGGCAAGATTGTATTACGAAGGTTTCCATATTTGTAACGTTTATTATGGGCATTTACGTACAGAGGGCGATTGTTTGTTCTGTCTGTCATTTTTGAATAAGTAACGAGCCGTAGGGATACCCTACGGCTTTTCTATTAACAATACAAACATGAATCATTTCATAATACCTTTAGTTGCTTCAATCAAGGGTATATCCATTAATATAAATCAGGCAGGTATCAAAATGAGCATAAACAAGATTAAGCTACAGCCATCTGAACGATTGGATGATCTGTTAACTCATGATTTGCGTATTATTCAAAGCGACGAGGTATTCAGCTTCTCAATGGACGCTGTGTTGCTGGCCAGATTTGCAGGCCTTCCCAAGCGGGGAAAGGTCCTGGATCTCTGTACAGGGAATGGGGTCATTCCACTCCTCGTGTCCACAAGAACAAAAGCATCGATCGAAGGAATTGAGATTCAGCCTAGAATTGCCGATATGGCCAGACGAAGTGTCATGCTGAATGAGCTCGGAGACCAGATCATGATTCGGGAAGGGGACCTGAGAGCACTCTCTGGCATTACAGGTTATGGAGTCTATGATGCCATTACTGTTAATCCACCCTATATGCCGTTAAACGGCAGTGATATTACACTGAATGAGCATCAGGCGATCGCCAGGCATGAGATCCATTGTACTTTGGAGGAGGTGCTGAAGGCTTGTATGCATTTAGTACGTACAGGCGGAAAAGTATCCATGGTACACAAACCCCAGAGAATCGGTGAGATCATCACCTTAATGCGTAAATATCGGTTGGAGCCGAAACGAATTCGCATGGTTCATCCACGAATCGATAAAGAAGCGAATATGGTGCTCATTGAGGCTTTAAGAGATGGCAAACCGGATGTCAGAATGCTGCCGCCGCTGATCGTGTATAACGAAAATGGGGAATACTGCAAAGAAATTATGGATATTTACTATCCGAGTACATGACTAGCGCTGGATTGGATAGAAGCAGCATCCATGAAACGTGGAACTGGAGAGGAGTTAGCAATGAGTATTCAAGTACAGAAGAGCTTTGAACAAAAAGAAGGGACAGGTACATTGTATCTTGTAGGTACGCCCATCGGTAATTTGGAAGATATCACATATCGGGCGGTAAACACCTTGAAGTCATGTGATATCATTGCCGCGGAAGACACAAGACAAACCCGTAAGCTATTAACTCATTATGAGATTAGCCCTGAGCTGTTGTTTAGTTATCATGAGCATAACAAGGAAGCCAGTGGACCTGAATTAATTCGATATATAATAGAAGGAAAAAATTTAGCCCTCGTCAGCGATGCTGGTATGCCAGCCATTTCTGACCCTGGTTCAGACCTGGTCCGTCTTGCCATTCATGCAGACATTCCCGTGGTGACGGTGCCAGGAGCGAATGCTGCTCTGTCCGGACTAATTGCGTCTGGTCTTGGAACCGAGAGATTTACCTTTGTCGGATTTCTTCCCCGTGAGAAAAAGGACATTACGGCTATTCTGAAAAGTTTCGGCGCATCGCAGGGCACCCTGCTGTTTTATGAGTCGCCGCATCGGGTACAAAAAACGTTGACCGTCATGCAGGAGTTATGGGGTAACCGCAGAGCAGTGCTCGCCAGAGAGCTGACCAAGCGTCACGAGGAATATGTGCGAGGGAATCTACAGGAGTGTATAGAGTGGCTTGAGGAGCATCCGCCCCTAGGTGAATATTGTTTGATTGTAGAGGGAAGAAGTCAGGACGAAGAGAAAGAGCTGCAGAACGAGTGGTGGCAGCATTTAAGTCTTACAGCGCATGTGGAGCACTATGAGAAGGAAGGCCTCTCTCGCAAGGATGCGATGAAGAGTACGGCTGCAGACCGCGAGCTATCCAAAAGGGATGTATATAATGCTTTATTAAAAGAGGGACGATAGACCTTATGCGGATTACAAAGAAAAAACACCTTCTTCGGCAGATTGGATCTGACGAGGAAGGTGTCTAAGGAGATATGAAAAAGGTTAGAAATAACAATTATATATTCACAAGAAAAGCGAGCATCTATATTAAAGGAATCGTAATGATTACTGATTGAAAGTATGCTTTTCTCTATCCAAAATTGATTATAACCTATTTTACTTAATTTGTCACAGGTGCCGGAATTTCAGAAATACATTCGTGACAAACAATTTTACCCTTGAAGTAAGTTACGTTCTCAGCGTTGCCGCAGAAAATACAAGCAGGCTCATATTTCTTAAGCATGATGCGCTCACCGTCTACGTAGATTTCAAGAGCATCTTTTTCACCAATACCGAGTGTACGGCGCAATTCGATAGGAATAACAACCCGGCCCAGTTCATCAACTTTTCTTACAATACCTGTAGATTTCATCATTTTATACTAACTCCTCTCGCCATCGCTTATTACTGTCATGATTCGACATTATTTTATCTTTTATGCTAATCATCATACCAACCATTCCCAAATCAGTCAACATTGAAAATGAAGAATTAAGTTAACATTGTATGAAGAAAGGGAATGAGTACTGGTATTAACGATGATTTTCTAGTATCTATCTATTATTATAACGCGTGTCGATTTGGAAATCAAAACTGCATCATCATTCGACAAACTTTGTCGTATAATGTCGAATATATGAAGTGATTTGTATGGAAAAAGTCGAAATCCGACTTTAGTTGCACACAATTGAATTTTGTTATAAGAAATTAGGTTGAAAAAGGAGCTGATTATCGATGGAACAAAAGCTTAGCGAAGAGAAAGTATTCAAAGACCCTGTTCATAACTATGTGCACGTTCAGGATCCGATCATATGGCAGCTTATCAATACCCCTGAATTTCAGCGTCTTCGCCGAATTCGACAATTGGGGACTACATATTTGACTTTTCATGGAGCAGAACACAGCCGTTTCTCTCATTCTTTAGGTGTGTATGAAATTACAAGGAAGATCATATCGCAGTTTGAACGGAATGAATATCCCGATTGGCCAAAAGAAGAGAAGCTTGTCGCTCTATGCGCAGCTCTGCTGCATGATGTTGGACATGGCCCATTTTCTCACTCCATTGAAGAGGCGTTTGATATGGATCATGAAGAATGGACCTGTAAAATCATACTGGGAGATACAGAAGTAGGGCGGATACTGGGTACCGTAGGTCCTGATTTTGCCCAAAAGGTCGCTTCGGTTATTGCCAAGACGTATGACAAGCCTATAGTTGTTAATCTGGTTTCTAGTCCACTTGATGCCGATCGAATGGATTACTTACTGCGAGATGCCTATTATACCGGAGTGAATTATGGAACTATTGACCTTGACCGCATACTTCGAATGCTGCGTCCTTACCAGGGGAGAGTTGTCGTTAAAGATTCAGGAATGCATGCCGTAGAGGATTATTTAATGTCGAGATATCAGATGTATTGGCAGGTGTATTTTCACCCGGTCACTCGAAGCTCCGAAATTGTCCTGCGTCAAATCTTTAGAAGAGCCAAGGAACTTGTAGCAGAAGGGTACATATTTGACTTCATGCTCAGACCTCTCCTTCATCTGATTAAGGGGGATGTGTCGGTCACAGACTACCTTCGTATCGATGAATCCACGATTCAAGCTGCCTTTAATGAATGGACCTACGAGAAGGATCCGATTCTGAGTGAGCTTTGTACCCGGTTCCTGGACCGTAAGCTCTATAAGTATGTGGAAGTGGATTATATTGAGCAGAAGGATATCAAGCGGATTGAAGATGCATTTCTCAAGGCAGGCTTGAATCCAGCCTATGACCTTGAAATTGATTTTCCTACCGATCTGCCGTATGATGTGTTCCGACCTGATATTGCGGAGAGCAAGAGACAGATCATTATTCTAGACAAGCAGGAAAGACAAAGAGATATATCCGAAGTATCCGAGATTGTTCGCTCCATTAGCGGCATGCAAAAAGGGAATTATCATTTATACTTCCCACAGGAGAAGCTGATGAATGCACTGCCCAAGCTTCCACCGGAAATTGCCGGCATGTTCAAATAATGTGAGACAAGATACAGCTTTGAAAGGAGTAAGAATATATGATGTTATTCGACACACATACCCATTTGGATGCACCTGAGTTCGACGCTGACCGCGAGGAAGTGATTCAGCGCGCTGTCGAAAAGGGGGTTACCCGAATGATTAATATAGGATTTAATCGGGAAACGATTCCTACTACGATGAAACTTGCTGAAACCTATGATTTTATCTATGCGGCAGTAGGCTGGCACCCTGTCGATGCCATCACGATGAAGGATGGAGATTTAGAATGGATTGCATCATTATGTAAACATGAGAAGGTTGTTGCAATCGGTGAAATTGGCTTGGATTATCATTGGGATACTTCTCCCAAAGAGGTTCAGCATGAGGTGCTGCGCAAACAAATCGGACTGGCTAGAGAGATCGCTATGCCGATTGTGATTCATAACCGGGATGCACATGAAGATATTATTCGAATTCTGCGTGAAGAGAAGGCGCATGAAGTGGGCGGAGTGATGCATTCCTTCTCAGGCAGCTGGGAAACTGCAAAAATGGCGCTGGATATGGGCTTTCATATCTCCTTCGGAGGGCCGATTACGTTCAAGAACGCGAAGCAGCCCAAAGAGGTGCTTGCAAAGGTACCGCTAGACCGGCTCTTGATCGAAACGGATGCTCCATACTTGACTCCACATCCATTCCGCGGCAAGAGAAATGAGTCAGCTCATGTGGCCTTGGTAGCAGAAATGGCAGCCGAGCTGAAGGGTATTTCTGTGGAAGAATTGACAGAGATTACGACCGCAAATGCACTGGAACGATTTGACATTCGTTAAAAGACAGAGGAAAATAGACGAAAAAGTGAGTAAAACGGAGCGATTAAACTTTTTGTAAGACTTTTTCGCTGATTATTACAAATTTTTAACCAATTATTTAGAAAAACATAGTTGAATACTGCTTTACAACATGTATCGAAACAGGATATCATCGTTTCAGTGAATTGTTGATTGTTGGTAAAGTCAATTTTACATTCAGTTGATTTACCACTTTGAATTCACTTCATGAGTCATTCTCGCTGAATCTTTTGTAATTTAACAAAGAACGGGGGAACCGATATAGTGGTCTGCTGCTAGTCAGAAGATGGAATTAAGAGAGTTGTCTCTCTTGCTCTGACCACTGTATTTGATTTCAACACTTGAGTCTTGGGGTGAACGTAAAGGACAGCTGCCATGAGCAGCCTGGATCTGAGCGGGGGCGACTCTTACGCCCGAACCCGACAGCTAACTCCGTAAGCGTATTGAAGAGGCAAAACTCGTGCATGATGTTTCCGATATTCTCATTTGAACTTATCGGAGCCACGAAAGAGTTCCTCTTAAACTCTTTTTTGGCTTCTTTGTTTTAGGAGAATAAAAGTTACATTGTCGTCATACTGTTGGTTAACAGGAGGTGACATCATGCTGCGAAGAGTGGCACATGATGCAGAATCGGACGGGAGTTTCTCCGGTTTTGTAGACAAATCGGTATAGTCGCGTCAAATACAATCATGCAATACTCTTGACGGCGGGACTATGAAGGAGGACGGAGGAAGTGGGAAATTTCCAACTAGAGGAGACCCATGAGTCACCATCATCCAGCAAGTCTTTCGCGTTGCGATGGAAGCATGAGAATCTGCGTCAGATCACACTAGTCGCAATCTTCTCAATCGCACTGTTAGTCATGATCTCACTCATTGTGTATGGTCAGGGAGGCAAAGAAATCTCAATTGTCGTGGACGGCAAGGTTCAAGCCTTGGAAACACGTGAAGGAATGCTTAGTGAAGTGCTGGATGAGCATTCAATCGCAGTCAGTCCACATGACGAAGTATCGATGTCTTTGAGTGATGAGATTGAAGATGGGGATCGAGTAACAATTAACCGGGCCGTAGCGATTAACGTGACGGCAGATGGTGAGACAGAGCAAGTTTACACGACACAGGATACAGTTAAAGAAGCACTCGCTGCTCATAGCATCGAAGTATTAGAAGATGATAAAGTATATCCCGCTGCTGACACTGCGGTGAAGGCGGATCTTAATATTCGAGTAGTCCGGGTAACCAAGCAAACAGCGACACAAGAAGCTTCGGTTCCGTTCAAGGTAATCAAGACGGCTGACCCAAGCTTGTACAAGGGTGATAACCGGGTCATTCAGAGCGGTAAGGAAGGCGTGATCGTCCAGACGATCGAGAAGACCTTCCAGGATGGCGAATTGGTGTCTAAGAAAATGACGGGCAAGAAGGTTCAAACAAACCGTGTCGACAAGGTCATTGCCGTTGGAACGAAGAAGAAGCCTGAGCCAGTTCAGGAAACGGTGGTTGCCGCTGTAAGTACAACCGAAGCTGCAGCTACTTCTAAAGCTTCAAATGCATCCTCTTCGAAATCGTCAGCAAATCTGGCTGATAAAGTGAAGAAGGTATCTGCTTCAACTGACAGTGATTCTGTCACGAAGGATGGAGTTACATTCAAGGCCAAAAAAGTGCTGAGCAATGTATCTATGACAGCTTATTCCTCAGAGCAAGAAGGCATTGGTACGAAGACGGCTTCCGGCACACGTGTACAGGAAGGACGTACCATCGCAGTTGACCCCGATGTGATCCCTCTTGGATGGTGGGTATACATTGAAGGTGTAGGATTCCGTCGTGCTGAAGATACAGGCGGCGCAATCAAAGGGAACAAAATTGATGTGTATTATGACAGCTTGGAGCAGGCTCTCAATTTTGGCCGCAAAAAAGGTAAAACCGTATACGTTATCGGTCCGGTGAAGCCGGAACTGAATTAAAATATATTTTACAATGCGTCCCTGATGTTATAGTATTAACATCAAGATTAGGTGATGCTATATAAGGTAAACGAAAGTTTAGACAGCAAGTCTATCGTTTGCCTCTTACATGCAGAAGAGGAGTTTTTCCTCTTCTCTTTTTGTTTAGAAAGGAAGTCATGTGGTCATGATTAAAGAAATCATTGTCGTTGAAGGCAGAGATGATACCGTAGCCATCAAGCGTGCAGTGAATGCAGATACAATTGAGACCGGCGGTTCTGCTATAAATGCCCGTATACTTAAGAAGATCGAGCTTGCTCAGCAAAGAAGAGGTGTTATCGTCTTTACAGACCCTGATCATGCAGGTGAGCGAATTCGCAAAATCATATCAAACAAGATTCCTGGCGTGAAGCATGCCTTCATTAAGGAGCAGGATGCGACCCGCAAAGGTGATATCGGTGTGGAGAATGCATCTCCAGACTCCATTCGGGCAGCACTGTCCAAGGTGCATACAACCTATGATGGCGCTAAGCCGCTCATAGACTGGCAAGATCTGATTGAAGCCGGACTCATCGTCCATAAGGACGCCGCAAATCGGCGTATGATGCTGGGCAACATTCTGGGCATAGGATATTGTAATGGCAAGCAGCTGCATAAGCGGCTGACGATGTTTCAGATAAGTCGTGAGGAATTTGTACGAGCACTAGAGCAAATAGAACGTGAGGGATCATGAGAACGTGAAAAATATAGATGAGATTGCAACGCCAAGACGAACGAAAGAGATCATAGCGAAACACGGTTTTTCTTTCAAAAAAAGCCTGGGACAAAATTTTCTGATCGATCAAAATATACTCCATAAAATTGTGGATGCTGCTGATCTGGATGAACATAAAGGTGCACTTGAGATCGGACCGGGAATCGGTGCTCTAACAGAGAAGCTTGCACAGCGTGCAGGGACGGTAACTGCTGTCGAAATAGACCAACGCTTGATACCGATCCTCACCGAAGTGCTGGAACCTTACTCTAATATATATGTACATCATGGAGACGTTCTTAAAACAGATCTTCCTGAATTATTTGCAAAAAATTTCGCGGGCATGGATAAGGTCAGCGTCGTTGCTAATTTGCCTTACTATGTAACGACACCGATCTTGATGAGACTGCTGGAGGAGAAGCTCCCGCTCGACAGCATCGTTGTCATGATTCAGAAGGAAGTTGCAGAACGAATGGCTGCTTCTCCAGGAACGAAGGATTATGGGACGCTAAGCATCGCGGTGCAATATTACAGCGAGCCTGAACTGGTATGTATCGTTCCTCATACGGTTTTTATCCCGCAGCCTAATGTTGAATCTGCCGTTATTAAGTTAAAGGTAAGAGAGAAGCCTCCGGTTGAAGTGAAGGATGAGAAGTTTTTCTTCGAGGTGATTCATGCTTCATTTGCACAAAGACGGAAGACCATCGCAAATAATTTGAAGAGCCGCTTCTTTACCAAAGAAAATAGAGATCAGCTGGAGCCTCTGCTGGAGGCGGCTGAGATTGAACCTACAAGACGCGGAGAGACACTCAGTATTAAAGAGTACGCCCGTCTAAGTGATGTCTTGCTGGAAGCAGGAATCAAGGGTTAAGACTCTAAATAGCCCTACAAGCGGTCCTCCCTTCGCCAAATACGAAAAAGAGATGAACCAAAGCCCTGCCTCGCCCATAACATAGGGTTAGAGGTGATAACGTTGATGAATATAGGAGACTTGGTCGTTCGGAAATCGTATGGGGGAGATGTCACGTTCCGAGTGGACTGCCTCGAGAAGGATAAGGCAGTCATTAAAGGAACCGAATTTAGGCTCCTTGCGGATTCTCCGCTGAATGATTTGATCAGAGTGCCGTATGAGCCTGAGACGAACAAGACGCGGCTGGCACATATTAAAGCAAACGAATCTTACTCGCTATTGCAGAAGCACCGTCTGGAGCAAGCACAGCGTAACCAGGCGGGGTTAGTTGATGAGTGGAGCAAGAACACACAGACAGAGTCTCCTTCTTTTTTTGAAATGCCTGGCAAGGTGCTCCATCTGGATGGAGACCCTAATTATCTTAAGAAAAGCATGGCATTGTATGAAAGACTGCGTGTACCCGCAGAAGGCCATTATGTACATGAAGCTTCCATGGCAGATACACTATATCGGCTCCTGCCGCGCTCACGCCCTGATATTGTCGTCATCACGGGGCATGATGGAGTACTAAAGGGCAGACAGCCCTATGATCTGTATAACATCAATCATTATAAGAACTCATCTAACTTCATTGCAGCCGTTCAGGTAGCCAGACAATATGAATGGCATTTGGATGCGCTGACGATCGTTGCAGGTGCGTGTCAGTCCCATTTTGAAGCACTGATCCGTGCAGGTGCGAATTTTGCCAGCAGCCCCAGCCGGGTATTAATACATGCGCTTGATCCTGTATATGTGGCAGCGAAGGCGGCGTTCACCTCCGTGAAGGATACGATTAACATTAATGATATTATCCATCACACCATTAGCGGCAGTGACGGTGTCGGCGGGCTTGAGTCCAGAGGAAGCTATCGGATAGGCTTACCTCCGCTTCAGGATTTGTCCACTCTTAAGGTCACACCAGCAGCGATCTGAAGCTTACAGAATAAGTATTTAATTCACAGGGACTCCTTATTTCTAAGGGGTCTTTTTCTGCTTCGTATAACAAGGGAGAATTGAGCTGATGATCAGTGAATTGGGAATTTTTTCGATCCAAAAATAGCTGTACTTAATTAAAGCAATAACGTTGCTAAAATATTCGTTGACAACACATTTTTGATGCTGATATAATTGATGATTTGACAAACTCTGAAACACCTTGTATAATGGACAAGGAAAGAGGTGGTCGTTAGCCATGGCTAAAAATTCGCTATTGGATATCAAACGCAGTCTCGACGCTCATGTTGGCCAGAAGATTCTACTTCGTGCAAACGGTGGACGCCGTAAGACAATTGAGCGTACTGGTGTATTGGAAGAAACGTACCCTTCTGTTTTTATTGTGAAGCTAGATCAAGAACAGCAAACGTTTAAACGGGTGTCTTACAGTTACGCCGATATATTGACTGAAGCAGTACAGGTTTCAGTATATGATCCTGAGCAAGTCATCAGCGAAATATCGTACAACGAAGTGTAAGCTTGATTTCTCAAGGCGGCTCTCGTCCATTATGGACGGGGCCGTTTTTTTTATTGCATATTTTTTATTGCATAAGTGAGAGGATTAGCTGCCAGCACCGTCTTATTAAGTGTGAGGGGTTAGTACGGCTTAAGGAGGGCGTTAAACGAGTGCGCATATAATAACCCGCCTAGACACATACTAACGACCGAAACATGAAATTATGAGTCCTTTAATAAGGAGGAAGCCTTATGAGCCGCAGAAGACGCAGTGTAATGTCAGAAGAGCTCAAGTATGAGCTGGCCAAGGACCTGGGCTTTTATGATACTGTTCAGCAAGAAGGCTGGGGCGGGATCAAAGCCAAGGATGCAGGCAATATGGTGAAGAGGGCTATACAGCTTGCAGAGCAGGCAGCACGAAAGGGTCAAGGATAATTAGGAAGGTCCCCTGGATACAGCAGGGGGCTTTTTATATATAGCCACATTTATGAAGGGAACAATATGACTTGACAGTCTGCTTTTGATATAATATGTTAAGTTGTCTTGAGGGAATAGCTGAGGGTGGGTGAGTCGCCTTGAAAATTTATGAAAAAGCTCCTGCGAAAATTAATTTGATGTTGGATGTATTACATAAAAGAAGCGATGGTTATCATGAAGTAGAAATGATTATGACCATGGTTGATCTTGCGGATCGGATTGAAATGTCTGAAATCAAGCGGGACACGATTATGATCTCGAGTCAGGCGGGGTATATCCCCCTGGATGAGAAGAACCTGGCCTTCCAGGCTGCCAAGCTGGTGAAGGACAGATATGACGTTAAAAAAGGCGTGTACATTCATCTCGATAAGAAGATACCCGTAGCAGCGGGTCTTGCAGGCGGCAGCAGTGACGCTGCGGCCACCCTGCGGGGCTTGAACAAGTTGTGGGGTCTCAATATATCCGATGAAGAGCTGAGGCTCCTGGGTGCAGAATTAGGCTCGGATGTGCCTTTTTGTATTACGGGAGGAACGGCACTAGCTACTGGAAGAGGAGAGCAGCTTCATCAGCTTCCGAATCCGCCGCAATGCTGGGTCGTGCTGGCGAAGCCGCCGATTAACGTTTCTACTGCAGAGGTATATGGTCGTGTACGCAGCGATCAGATTCAGAGGCATCCATCCGCCAAAAGAATGGAAGATGCCATTCGCAATCAGTCTTTTGCAGGGGTTTGTAAGGAACTGGGTAATGCATTAGAGGATGTAACTTTGAAGCTGCATCCAGAGGTAGGCCAATTGAAGGAAGCAATGATGAAGCTTGGAGCCGATGGTGTTCTCATGTCGGGAAGTGGACCTACGGTATTCGGCCTCGTTTCAAAAGAATCGAAGGTGCCGAGAATCTATAATGGCCTTCGAGGATTCTGTAAAGAAGTTTATGCAGTAAGATTACTGACATAAGCTTCATTTTTTCCATTTATAGTATAAAAACGAATTGATTGTTGTACAAATACGTACAAAAATGATATATTGAATTGTAAACATTCGGATTTGGAGATAGATCGTGAGGAATCGACGTGAAGAAATTAAAACGAAGCGCTCGTTTAGTAGAAATGACACAATATTTGCTTTCGAGACCACATACACTGATTCCCTTAACGACTTTTGCAGAGCGTTATGGTGCGGCGAAATCTTCGATTAGTGAAGATCTTGCCATTATCAAGGAAGTATTTGAGGATGAAGGAATGGGAGACCTGCAGACACTCGCTGGCGCAGCGGGTGGGGTGAAGTTTATGCCCAAGATGTCCTATGAACGTTCGTTATCCTTCATACAGAATTTATGTGAATTACTCGAACAGCCTGATCGGATTTTACCTGGTGGATATTTATATATGTCTGATCTGCTGGGTCAACCGGCTACAACGAACGAGATCGGCAAGATTATGGCTACCGCATTTGCAGGCCGAGAAATTGATGCCGTGATGACGGTAGAGACCAAAGGCATTCCGCTTGCTTATGCTGTAGGCTCACAGCTCAATCTTCCTGTAGTCCTAGTTAGACGAGATCATCAAGTGACAGAAGGCTCAGCTGTGAGTATCAATTATGTATCCGGCTCTCATAAGAGCCTGCATACGATGTCCCTGTCCAGAAGGGCTCTTCCAGAGAAGTCTCGCGTGCTCATCGTCGATGATTTTATGAAGGCCGGAGGAACGGTGCAAGGGATGATCGATTTGCTGAGGGAGTTTAATGCTGAAGTGGCCGGGGTCGGCGTGCTTGTTGAGTCGGGGGAAGTGGATTCAGAAGAGCGTCTGCTTCATGATTATGTTTCACTGGCCACACTGACAGCAGTGGATCCCAAGACGAAGCAAATCTCAGTTGCACCAGGCAATTATTTTAACCGAAGCGAGTGACATCGACTTCCCTGATACAGAGGGATTTCTATCGATCTTTCGCAAGTTTTGTCGAATAGCTCTCGAATTGCACCAAAACTCAAAAAATTCCTTAAATTAGGACATTTTTATGGAAATAAAAAGAAGGAGTTTCTGTATGTTGTGTGGAATTATACACCAAGTTCCGATGGAAAAAGGTGGTGAACACACATGCAGATTACAGATGTCAGACTCCGCCGTGTCAACTCTGAGGGGAGAATGAAGGCTATAGCTTCGATTACGATCGATAATGAGTTCGTCGTTCATGACATTCGCGTTATTGATGGTAACAACGGAATGTTTGTTGCTATGCCAAGTAAACGGACTCCCGATGGAGAATTCCGTGACATCGCCCATCCGATTTCTTCCGGTACACGCGAGAAGATTCAAGCGGCTGTTTTAGCTGAATACGAACGTGCTGCAACTGAGGAAGAGGTTATCGAAGAAGGCGCTTAAGAACATTATTGGGGTTCGAAAGAAAAGAGGGTCATTTTATGGCTCTCTTTTCTTTTTTTCAAGAATGAAGTATATTCATTAATGAGCAATATTGGAGCACGGACTCGTTACCTCCCATAATATGGATTATGGGGTACTTGCTTGTGCCCAATTTAATGTTGACTAGACCGTTATTCCTTTCAAAGTGAACGAGGAATGGAATCCTTTTCGTTCTGTAACAGCAGAATGGATAACATTACAATTTCAGCGCAGGAGGTCGGGATGTTGAAGAAAATGGCTATTGTACTTGCCGCAGGGCAGGGCAAACGAATGAAGTCCAAATTGTATAAGGTGTTGCATCCTGTATGCGGCAAACCGATGGTCGGCCACGTTCTGGACACCGTAAAACGTGCAGGCGTTACTCGTAACGTTGTCGTGGTTGGACATGGAGCAGAAGCTGTACAATCTTACTTGGGAGCTTCCGCAGAATACGTATTACAAGAGCAGCAGCTTGGCACGGGACATGCCGTTAAACAGGCTAAGGATTTGCTAGGTTCTGAGGAAGGAACTACGATTGTCATTTGCGGCGACACTCCGCTCGTTACAAGTGAAACACTCGAAGGCTTGATGCAGCTGCATGAAAGCCGCGGTGCTGCAGCTACCGTTCTGACCGCTCATATGGACAACCCGGCTGGTTATGGCCGTGTCATTCGGGGCGAGGATGGATCTGTAACGAAGATCGTTGAGCAGAAGGACTGCAACGATGCAGAGAATGCAGTTCAAGAGATAAATACAGGCACCTATTGCTTTGACAATGCCAAATTGTTTGAAGCTCTGGATAAAGTTACGAACAACAATGCACAGCAAGAATATTACCTGACTGACGTTGTTGGTATTTTCCGTGAAGCGGGCGAAACGGTTGAAGCCTTCATGACCTATGATGCAGCAGAATCGATTGGTGTAAACGATCGTGTTGCTCTATCCGAGGCGGAAGGATTTATGCGCGAACGTCTTGCACGCAAGCATATGCTGAACGGGGTAACCATTATTGATCCTTCTTCCACCTATATCGGTGCGGATGTTGAGATCGGCGCAGACACTGTCTTGTACCCTGGAACGATGCTCAAAGGCAACACCAAGATTGGAGAGCAATCGGTCATCGGTCCGAATACAGATATTGAGAACAGTGTCATTGGCGATAACGTTACCGTTAAACAGTCCGTATTAGTCGATGCCGAAGTGGGTAATGAAACATCAGTAGGGCCTTTCGCGTATCTGCGTCCGGGGGCCAAGCTTGGAGAACAAGTGAAGGTCGGCGATTTTGTCGAGATCAAAAATGCGACCATTGACAATGGCTCGAAGGTTTCTCACTTGAGCTATGTTGGCGACGCAAAAGTCGGTAAGAATGTGAATATCGGCTGCGGCGCGATAACTGTGAACTACGATGGATATAATAAAGCTGTCACTGAAATTGAAGATGATGCCTTCGTGGGCAGTAATGTGAATTTGATTGCTCCTGTCAAAGTAGGTAAAGGCGCCTATGTTGTTGCGGGTTCGACCATTACGCATGCTGTTCCGGAGAATGACCTTGCTATTGCAAGATCGCGTCAAGAGAATAAACCTGGCTATGCAGAGAAGATTCGTGGACGTGCGAAAGCCAAGAAGAATAACGCTAATTCCTAATTTTTGCTGTATTTCGTGATGAAGCAGCGCCGACGTTTAGACACAAGCAGATCTAAAAATAGATTCCAATGAACCAGCACGGAGGTTTTTTATTTTATGACTTATTTTGATTCCAAATTAAAAATATTTACTTGTAACTCGAACCCGAAGCTTGCACACCAAATTGCTGATTACATTGGTATTCCTATGGGCGAATCCCATACTACGAGTTTTAGCGACGGTGAAATTCAAGTGAAGCTGTCTGAAAGTGTACGTGGTAGTCATGTTTACATTGTTCAGTCGACTTGTGCCCCAGTAAACGACAACCTGATGGAGATGCTGGTCATGATTGATGCATTGAAACGTGCATCTGCCAAAACGATCAATGTCGTTATTCCTTACTATGGATATGCAAGACAAGATCGGAAGGCACGCTCAAGAGATCCGATTACGGCTAAGCTTGTAGCTAACCTGATTGAAAAAGCGGGAGCGACACGCGTCATCGGGATGGACCTGCATGCTATGCAGATTCAGGGCTTCTTCGATATTCCGGTAGACCACATGCTGGCGGTTCCGATCTTGGCACAGTATTTCCGTTCCAAGCAAATTGAGAATCCAGTTGTTGTGTCTCCGGACCATGGCGGCGTTGTACGCGCACGCAAGCTGGCGGACTTCCTGAATGCTCCACTTGCGATTATTGACAAACGCAGACCAGAGCCTAACGTTAGTGAAGTGATGAATATTATCGGTAATATTGAAGGCAAGACAGCGATCTTGATCGATGACATTATCGATACTGCGGGTACAATTGTGCTTGGTGCCAATGCACTTATGGAAGGCGGAGCCAAAGAAGTGTACGCTTGCTGTACGCATCCTGTATTGTCAGGCCCTGCGATGGAGCGTTTGGAGAATTCACCGCTGAAGGAAGTTATTGTAACGGATACGATTCCGATTACACATCCGAATCCAACGAAGAAACTGAATGTTCTATCCGTCGCTCCATTGCTTGGCGAAGCCATCATTCGGGTTCACGAGGAATTGTCGATTAGTAAATTGTTTGAAATCGAATAAAGATCTGCATGAAATAAGAAAAAGGGGTTACGTTGTCGTCTAGGACGACAATGTAACCCCTGTCGGCGTATCCCGGTTATTATTTAATATCCGGGCCTTGAAATGAACTGATGATAAGATCGGTTAAACAGAGCACCGTTAATTTCAACAAAGGGCTCATCGTAAGTGGTAATGCATCCGATCTCGACATGGTTGCCGTGGTCATACACTTGCACCGGTATGGCCTGTTCCAAATGGTGTTGAAATTGGTACGGCTGCGTTAAACGTTCAATATCATGGCGCATGACCGGTTCATCCTTTCTTGCTGTTATGCTGATCGAATCTAAACAATTGTTTTTATTGTAAAGTGAAACTTCGTGTAAGTCCAATTGGTTGTTCAAGATTAGTGCGCTGGTTGGGAAGCAATATGAAATATGAAGGAGGCAGCCTCTCATATGAAATGGATAGTGGGACTTGGCAATCCCGGTTCCGAATATGCCAAGACGAGGCATAACATAGGATTCATGGCACTCGACGCTCTGGCAGAGCGCCATGGTATTACTATTAATCAGAGCAAGTGCAAAGCTCTTATCGGAGAAGGAATGATACAAGGGGAGAAGGCAGTGCTGATTAAGCCAATGACGTATATGAATCTCTCTGGCGAATCCATTAGAGCGTATATGGATTATTATAAGGTTGCCCTTGAAGATCTTATTGTAGTCTATGATGATATGGACACTGAAGTAGGCAAGATCCGCCTCCGATACCAAGGCAGTGCAGGCGGCCATAACGGAATTAAATCGATTATTCAGCATACCGGGACACAGCAGTTCAATCGTGTGCGTATGGGTATTTCGAGACCGGAGCCAGGCTACGCGATTGTAGATTATGTTCTGTCTAAGTTCGCGAAGAAGGAGCAGGAAGCGGTTGAATCTATGATTGAAGCAACCTGTGACGCCCTCGAGTATGCGATGAAGGATACTTTTGAGCGGACGATGGCGAAATTTAATGGATAAGGATGAATTAACCAAATAGCAAGATGTGAATTTGGTTAATTCAGCCGGGCGGATGTAAGTCGAATAGACATTGTAAATTTGATTACTTGTTTCATCCAAGCTTTATAAACTCGTGATTTCTGGAAAGAATAGAAGATATCATTTCTTTTCAGGAGGATAAGAGTATGCCAATTCATTATGTCTGCAGGCATTGTGGAACTTCGATTGGACAGATTGATTCATCCGAAGTAACGGAAGCAAGGCTGGGTCTTCATTTCTTGACCCCTGCGGAACGAAGGGATATAATAGCCTATAATTCAAAAGGCGAAATGATGGTTAACATCACTTGCGATTACTGTAATGAGGCGATCCTGGTGAATCCAGAGCTTTGTCTGTTAACAAGCCCGCTGCAATAGCGGTGAATAGGGAATCAAGAAGCATAGAACAGTGCTTTAAGGATGGGAATTATACATCCAGCCTTGCGGCCTTGGCAGCGTTTGCTGAGGCGTTTTTTTTCAGTTATCTGGCTGCAGCCCGCCCACTTTTGCTGGTCAGGTCCGTCAAAAAAGATTATGATGAAATCAGATTCATTATCCATATGTTTACAGTTATAAAGAGAATGACAGGTTATATTAAAAGTAAAGTAAGTTATAAGAGAGGTGCCCCTTTTGCTACAAGCACTTATTGAAGCTTTTACTAAAGATTCCGATTTTGAATCGATAACTTCCGGTATTCGGTCAGGAATGAAGGAGCAGCTCATCTCCGGATTGTCGGGTTCAGCTCGCCAGGTTATGATGGCTGCTATGCATAAACAGCTGGATCGACCGATGCTCGTGGTGACTCATAATATGTTTGCGGCACAGAAAGTGGCAGAAGACTTACAGGAAGCGCTTTCTGCCGATCAAGTGCTGCTATATCCGGCCAATGAATTGATTGCTGCAGAAGCAGCAATTTCCAGTCCTGAAACACTTGCTCAGCGCATTGAAGTATTACTGAAGTGTGCAGCCGGTTTTCGGGGCATTGTTGTGATTCCACTCTCTGGCGCAAGACGCTACCTTCCTGCTCCGCAGGTGATAGCAAGTGCAGAGATTACTCTTAAGCAGAGCGGAACGATTGAGCTGGAGCAATTTCTCAAACGTATGGTTGAGCTCGGATATGAACGCGTTGAGCGCGTTGAATCTCAAGGTGAGATGAGTGTACGCGGAGGAATCATTGATTTCTTCCCACTCACGGCCGAGCTGGCTTATCGTATTGAGCTGTTTGATGATGAAATTGACTCGATACGGACATTTGATCCCGCAGACCAGCGGTCAATAGACCGAGTAGAGCAAGTGAGGATAACACCGTGTAAGGAACTGATTGCAAGCCAGGAGAGAATGGAACAGGCTGCGGATCGAACAGTGATTCTGCTCGAAGAGCAGCTCGATAAAACAACGGACCGCCAAGCGAAGCTGCGTCTGCGCGAGGAGATCCATCGTGAAATCGAGCTGCTGCGCGAGCATGTCTATTTTCCTGAAATCTATAAATATGTAACAGAGCTGTATCCAGAGAAGCAGACCATCTATAACTACATGCCTGAGGATACCATTCTTATCATGGATGAGCCGGCAAGACTCTTGGAGACAGGGAAACAGCTCGAACGTGATGAATCGGAGTGGAGTGTTCATTTGCTGCAAAACGGCAAAACGCTGCCGCAGCTTACGCTCTCTCTTGACCATGATCAGGTGCTGTACCATCGGCCGTTCCAGACCTTATTCGTATCCATCTTCCTTCGTCAGGTACCGCACACACAGCCGCAGAACATCCTAAATATGGTCAGCCGCAGTATGCAGGATTTCCATGGCCAAATGAATGTGCTTAAGGCAGAGATGGAGCGCTGGCAAAAAGCAGGTGTCAACGTCGTTATGATGGCCAGCGGCGAGGAACGGCTCGATCGAATGCGTAAAGTGCTGCAGGACTATGACATCCATGAGCCAAACATGGTCATTGGGAATCTGCAAAGCGGATTTGAAATGCCTTCTATTCAGCTGGCTGTTATTACTGAGGGAGAGATGTTCTCTCAAAAACAGCGCAAAGTACGGAAGCCGATGCGCAATGTGGACAATGCAGAGCGGATCAAGAGCTACAGTGAGCTCAAGGTTGGAGATTACGTCGTACATCAAAATCATGGAATCGGTAAATATATGGGGATCGGCACACTTGAAGTAGGCGGTATCCATAAAGATTACATGCATATTTTATATGCAGGCGGCGACAAGCTGTCTGTTCCAATCGAGCAGATCGATCTCATTCAGAAGTATGTCGGTTCAGAAGAGAAGGAGCCGAAGATCTATAAGCTGGGCGGGAATGAATGGACCCGTGTTAAAAATAAAGTCCGCAGCTCTGTCCAGGATATAGCCGATGACCTGATTAAGCTCTATGCAGAGCGGCAATCCTCTCCTGGGTATGCCTTTGATAAGGATACCGCAGAGCAGCAGGAATTTGAGGACATGTTCCCATATGACGAAACGCGGGATCAGGTTCGTGCTATAGAGGAAATCAAGAAGGATATGGAGCAGGGTCGTCCAATGGACAGACTTCTGTGTGGAGATGTAGGTTACGGTAAAACAGAGGTCGCCATTCGTGCTGCATTCAAGGCGGCGATTGAAGGCAAACAGGTTGCTGTTCTTGTACCGACGACCATTCTGGCTCAGCAGCATTACGAGACATTCCGTGAACGCTTCTCCGGGTATCCGTTTAATGTCAGTGTTCTTAGCCGTTTCCGTACACGCAAAGAGCAGAACGAGACGGCCAAAGGCATCAAGCAAGGAACGATTGATATCGTCATTGGTACACATCGTTTACTCTCTCAGGATCTTGTGTTTAAGGATCTCGGGTTGCTGATTGTGGATGAAGAGCAGCGATTCGGTGTAACGCATAAAGAGAAGCTGAAGAAGCTAAAGACCAATGTCGATGTGCTTACACTCACAGCTACGCCGATTCCGAGAACGCTGCATATGTCCATGCTGGGGGTAAGAGATTTGTCGGTTATCGAAACACCACCGGAGAATCGCTTTCCCGTACAAACGTATGTTGTTGAGCATAGTCAGACGCTTGTTCGTGAAGCGATTGAGCGGGAACTGGCGCGAGGCGGTCAAGTGTACTACTTGTACAACCGAGTCCAAGGTATACAGGAGATGGCAGCAGAGATTTCCGCACTTGTCCCTGAGGCAAGAGTGGGGGTTGGTCACGGCCAAATGTCCGAAACTGAACTAGAAAAAACGATTCTTGATTTCCTGGATGGTGAATTTGATGTGCTGGTCAGCACCAGTATCATCGAGACCGGGGTTGACATACCAAACGTGAATACACTGATCGTGCATGATGCGGATAAAATGGGCTTGTCCCAGCTGTATCAGCTGCGCGGCAGGGTAGGGCGTTCGAATCGGATTGCGTATGCCTATTTCACGTACCAAAGAGACAAAGTGCTTACTGAAGTAGCGGAGAAAAGACTGCAATCCATCAAGGAATTTACAGAGCTTGGCTCTGGATTCAAAATTGCGATGCGCGATCTGTCTATCCGCGGGGCCGGGAATTTGCTCGGTGCAGAGCAGCATGGCTTCATCGCCTCTGTCGGGTTTGATCTGTACTCTCAGATGCTGTCAGAAGAGATCAATCGACGCAAAGTAACAATGCTCGGAGAAGAAGCACCGCAGGAGCAGAGCTGGAGCACGTCCATTGACATTAGTATTGATGCGTATCTGCCTTCTGATTATATCTATGATAGTATTCAGAAGATCGAGATTTATAAGAAGGTTGCTGTGCTCGCTGCATTTGATGATGCAATGGAGCTTGAGGATGAGCTGGTTGATCGGTTTGGAGATCTGCCGGAAGCTGTTACGAATCTGCTGTCTGTGGCCAGACTCAAAATATACGGCAAGAAATACGGGATCGAGACCATTGTGCAGCGCGGGGACCAAATCTCTGTGAAGTTCTATGAAGGACGCGAAAAAGCAGTGGATGGCGCTAAGCTTGCAAGGATTGGCAATCAATTCGAAAGACGTGTACAATTTGAACAAGGACAGAGCATGATCGTCCATATTAAAGGCAAGGGTCTGAGTGATCAAGAAATGCTCCAAACATTAGAGAAGTTTCTTGCAGCCATGAAGGATGCATTCAAATCAAAGGGGGAACTACAGGATGTTGCAAAATAACAGAAAAACCTGGAAGACGATCGCGGTGACCGCTGTCGGCGCTCTATCGATATCTCTTCTGGCAGCATGCGGAAGCAATGATGCGGGAGGAGGCAGCACCAGCTTTAATAATTCAATTGAAGGCGACACGAGCAGTGTGGTTGTAAAATATAAAGGCGGCGAAATCACGGAGAAGGAATTCAATGCAGAGCTCAAGATTATGGAATTCATGAATCCAACGATTGCAGCCTACCTGCAGATGGATGAAATGCGCGAGATGTTTGTGAAACAGCAGGTAGCGTATGAATATTTGAGTAAAGACGTGTCTCAAGAAGCAGGGGAAAAAGGCCTTGAAGAGGCAGAAGCCCAGATCACTCAAATGAAGACTCAGGTTGGCGGAGACGAAGCCTGGAGTCAGATGCTTAAGGATTACGAAGTGACAGAGGACGAGCTTAAGAATTACATGACACGTGTCTTGAGCCTGATTGAGTACAAGTCACAGGATGTAACTGACGAGCAGGTGAAGACAGAGTATGAAGCTAGTAAAGATCAATTTATTACAGCAAGTGTTCGTCATGTGCTGATCAGCAACACAGATCCTGAGTCAGGGGAAGCTCGCCCGGAAGGGGAAGCTCTTAAACTTGCGAAGGAAGTCAAAGCCAAGCTGGACAAAGGTGAAGATTTTGCTGCCGTCGCCAAAGAGTATTCTGAAGACCCGGGATCGGCAGAAAACGGTGGATTGTATGAGGACACACCGGTTACGAATTGGGTAGAAGCTTTCAAGGAAGCGGCAAAAACCCAAGAGGAGGGTGTCATTGGTGAGCCGGTCGAAACGGATTACGGCTACCATATTATTAAGGTCGAGAAACGTACAGAGCCGACCTTTGAAGAGTTAACAGAAGCGCAAACGAAGCTGCTCAAGAGCTCTGTCGTGAACGTGGAAGTTCAGGAATTTATGACGAATGAAGTGGATGGAGTCATTGAAGGCGAGATCAAACTGCCTGCGAATCCGGCTGCTGAACAAGGTACCGAAGGTACAGAGGGTACGGAAGGCACCGAAGGAACTGAGGGAACTGATGCTGGAACCGAAGGTTCTGAAGAAGGATCGACAGGTGACGAGGGCGCAGCCGATTCGGGAACAGAAGGCGAGAGTACAGAATCGAATACCGATGGTAAATAAGAACAAGGCTGAGGCGCGGGAAACCGCGCCTTTTCTTTTTGGATGAGAGCGGATTCTGCACTTAGGAACTTATTGTATATTTCATGTATAAGGAACTGGGAACAGAAGAATACTATGGTCTAGATAGATTGAACTAAAGTTTTGCATCGTCATTATTTTGATCAGAGGTGGATCTGGTGGCAGGACTAACCCTGAAATCACTGCAGGGGGCCCAGCACATTAGGGCCGGTCTGTTACCTGTGATGAACATATTTTTCTTTAGTTCACTCTATATAGAAATCACACTTAACTACCCTGGACCCTCCTCATAAAAGGAACAGTAGTTGAAAAATCTTCTCGAGAAAGTGGGGCAACATGTAAATGAAAGCTACTGGTATCGTCCGCCGTATTGATGATCTTGGTCGTGTGGTTATTCCGAAAGAGATTCGCCGTACTTTGCGAATTCGCGAGGGAGACCCGCTCGAGATTTTTGTGGACCGTGACGGCGAGGTCATTCTGAAGAAGTACTCTCCCATTGGAGAGCTTGGCGATTTTGCGAAGGAGTATGCAGAATCACTGTATGAAAGTACCGGCCATGTAACGTTAATCTCAGATCGGGATACGATTATTACTGTGGCAGGCGGATCAAAGAAGGAATATTTGGATAAGCAGATTGGTCATATGGTAGAAACGTCAATGGATAACCGCAAGACATTGCTTGAGAACAGCAACGGATCTTATGAATTAGCTAAAGATCATATCGAACCTTTATCATCCTATGTTGTAGCACCGATCATATCGGGAGGAGACCCGATTGGTGCAGTCATTATGTACAGCAAGGACGAATCCACTAAAATGTCTCAGCTCGAGACCAAAATGGCTGAAACCGCTGCCGCATTCCTTGGGAAACAAATGGAGCAGTAGCGTGCAGAAGAACTCCCGCCTTCCAACAGGCAGGAGTTCTTTGCTTTTTTTAAAGCTTGTTTTGGGATTTATGCAAAAAGCTCGTATAATAGAGATCATGTACTTCACCTTTATTTTATAACAAAGCAGGTATACATAGATGAACTCATCCAATTCGGGTAAAAAGCTGCTTCAAGGTGCTTTTGTTCTAAGCAGCGCTGCGATCTTATCCAAACTGATTGGGACACTGCAGAAGATCCCGCTGCAAAATATTGCCGGAGACGGCGTATTCGGTATATACAATACGGTCTATCCTTTTTATATCATGCTCGTTACACTGGCGACCGCCGGCTTTCCTATTGCGGTATCCAAGCTTGTGGCAGAGGCAGAAGCAAGAGGTGACGAAGAAGAGGGCCGTAAAGTACTGAAGGCGACCACCATACTGCTTGCCATCGTAGGAGGATGTCTCTGTGTCCTTACTTATTGGAGTGCACCGCTGATTGGTCGTCTGATCGATAACAGTGAGGTTATTTCATCGGTACGGGCAGCCTCTCTCTCCTTGCTATTCGTGCCGGTGATGGCAGGGCTGAGAGGCTACTTTCAAGGTCTTCAGAACATGGTACCGACTGCGGTGTCTCAGGTTACCGAGCAAACGATACGTGTGACTGTTATGTTAATTGTATTATTTCTGCTCATGGGATATGGCGCCAGTGCAGAGAATATTGCCGCTGGGGCTATGCTGGGTTCCGCAGCAGGGGGCGCGGCAGGTCTAGTCGTGATGTGGATATTTTGGCTGATACGATCTCGGTCAAGGGGATTTCGACAAAGTCAGAGCAGTCCTCGAATAGGGACACAGCCTTTGGCTCCGGAGGGAAAATCCACGGGTGCGCTGCTCCGGACAGTACTGAGATATGCCATCCCGGTTGCTCTCGGCTCGGTTGCTGTGCCTTTAATTAATATGGTAGATACCTTTACCGTCCCTCGGCTGTTAAAGCAGGAAGGACTAAATGATCTGGAAGCGATGCAGACATTCGGCATTTATAATCGGGGATTGCCGCTGGTCCAGCTTGTGACTATGCTGGCTACATCTTTATCGGTATTATTCGTGCCTGCTCTGGCAGAGGCCAAGATCAGACAGGACCAAGCGGGAATTCAAAGACACAGCAGTCTGGCATTGAAGTGGTTCTGGCTGATTGGACTTGCCGCTTCGATTGGCATTATGGTGCTGGCAGAGCCGATTAACCGCATGCTGTATATGAACGCAGAAGGGACGATCACGCTCCGTATACTCGCGTTATCTGCTGCAGGGAGCACCGTCAGCGTCATCGCTGCTGCCTTACTGCAGGGGCTCGGCAGCGCCAAAGCGCCTGCGCTTATCATGCTGGCAGCAGCAGCGATTAAGACGCTGCTGAACCTCATACTCGTGCCGCCGCTCGGAATCAGCGGAGCGGCCATCTCGTCTGCGGCAGCCTTTGCCGCTGCAGCCGCCATGAACGCGCTGCTGCTGGCAAGGCTCTTGCAGCTGCGTGTGTCCCCCAGCGCCGCGTTACTCAAGCCGGCGCTGGTGACCGCCGCGATGGCTGTCTTCGCGGCGATGGTCTCCGCAGGCGCTGCTGTGCTGTGCACAAGCGTCGCGGGGCTTAGCGCGGATGGGAGAATCACCGCGCTCGTCCAGAGCCTGCTGGGTGTTGCAGCAGGCGTGCTTGTCTTCGTGCTGGGAGCCATCCGCACGAAGCTGATTACGGCAGCAGAGATTGCCGTGCTGCCGAAGGGAGCGAAGCTCACACAGCTGCTGCAGAAGCTGAAGCTGCTGTGAGCCGCCTGCATCCTGATGACTGCATGCAGGCTGTCGGGCTGTGTTATAGTTAATACGACTTAAACTATTTTGGAGGTAATGCTTATGAGCGGAGCGATCACGGTTGTTGGTCTCGGTTCGGGAGGAGAAGACCAGCTGACGCTTGGAATACTGAAGAGGTTGAAGCAAGCGCCGCATGTCTATGCACGGACACTCGATCATCCGGTGTTTAATGATCTGTCAGATCTACAATTAACGATTACTTCTTTCGATAATATATATGAAGCCAAGAGTTCTTTCCCCGAGGTCTATGATGCGATTACGGAGGAGCTGATCCAGCTGGCAGCCGGAGCGGCCGCAGGGGAAGAGATCGTGTACGCTGTACCCGGACACCCCATGGTAGCGGAAGCTACAGTTCGCCTCCTGAAGGAGCGTTGTCCAGAGCGGGGAATAGAGCTGACGGTACTCGGCGGGGAGAGCTTCCTGGATGAAGCCTTCACTAGGCTCGGCTTTGATCCGATTGAAGGCTTTCAGCTGCTTGATGCCGGTGTCATTGACGCAAGCCTGTTTCATCCTCAGCTCCATACGGTGATAGGACAGGTGTATGATATGTTTACCGCTTCCGATGTGAAGCTGAGCCTGATGGAGGTCTATCCTGACGATACTCTGGTCTATGCCTGCCATGCGCTCGGGGTGGAGGGTCAGGAGCAAATTCATGAAGTTCCGCTATATGAGCTGGATCGGGTAGAAGGGTACGGCAATCTATCCTTGATCTATGTACCGAGAAGAGACGATGAGCAGCTGCGCAGACGTACCTTCAGCCGTTTGCACGAAATTGTGGCCATTCTCCGCAGCCCGGAAGGCTGTCCATGGGACCGCGAGCAGACGCATGCTTCGATCCGCAAGAATCTGATTGAGGAGACCTATGAAGTGCTGGAAACCATCGATGATGATGACCCAGACCACATGAAGGAGGAGCTTGGAGATTTGCTGCTCCAAATTATGCTTCACTCCCAAATGGAGGAGGAGCTGGGCTCATTTAACGTATATGACGTGATTGAAACGCTGAATGATAAGCTGATCTTCCGTCATCCGCACGTCTTTGGCGATAACCAAGCAGAGGATGCAGGCGAGGCGCTCGCGAACTGGGAAGCGATGAAGCTTGAGGAGAAGAAGCGCAAAGGGCAAGAGAGCGAAGATACATCGGCCCTGGCGGGGATCCCAAGAGATCTGCCTGCTGTGATGAAATCGTACAAGCTTCAGAAGAAAGCGGCCAAAGTCGGGTTTGACTGGGACGACGTAAGCGGCGTCATCGCCAAAGTCGAGGAGGAGCTGGCTGAGCTGAAGGAATCGATTGCCGAAGGGCAGTCTCCACAGGAGCAAATGCTGGAGCTCGGTGACATTTTGTTTGCGTCCGTCAATATCGCAAGGTTCATTGATGCTGATCCGGAGGAGGCGCTGTCTGCCGTAAACCGCAAGTTTAGCCGCAGATTCCGCTACATTGAGCAGCGGCTGGCCGAGCAGGGACGTACGGTCCATGACAGCAGCTTGGATGAGATGGAAGGATACTGGCAGGAAGCGAAGCAAGTACTAAAGGATTTTTGATGGAACCTGCTTCATCGCTCCAAGGTCATGTTGAGAAATGGATTCAGCGAATAAGGAATTGGAATAGCATTCCTATTTCGCGAGAGGCGGCCTTGTTTGACAATGGCCCCTAAAATATCGTATTCTTGATCAAACCATGGGACAAATACCGGGGATGTCACAAAAAAAGATCCGTCACAGAAGGATTTTTCCGGTATAAGCAAGAATAGAAAAATAGTAAAGTTACGTGACAGGACAGCGTTAGTGCGCTACGGCTTTAGTTACGTATCATTTTCTTTAATTTGGGAGGCTTTTAATCATGAACAAAACAGATCTAATTAACAACATCTCTGAAAAGAGCGGATTAACTAAAAAAGACGTAGAGTCTGTACTTAACAATTTCTTGGGTGAAATTACGGATGCACTTGCAAGCGGCGATAAAGTTCAATTGATCGGTTTCGGTACTTTTGAAACTCGCAAACGTTCCGGACGTACGGGACGCAACCCGCAAACAGGAACAGCGATCGAAATCCCTGCTTCTAATGTTCCAGCTTTTAAAGCGGGCAATAAACTTAAAGAAGCCGTAAAGTAAATGCGTGTTGATAAATTTCTTAAAGTGTCCAGGCTAATTAAGCGCCGTACCGTGGCGAAGGATGTCTCTGAGCAGGGGAGAGTGCTGATCAATGGACGCGAGGCGAAGCCCAGCACAAGTGTTAAGGTGGGTGACGAGATCACGGTCCAATTCGGGCAGAAGCTCGTTACGGTTCGCGTTGAGCGATTAGCCGAGAGTACACGTAAGGAAGAGGCATCCAGCTTGTTCTCTGTGGTGAAGGAAGAAGCCATCGCTAAGGATAATGGAATTTTTTAAATGCCGTCAACATCATGGAAGAGCACTCTATCCCTTGGTCGGATAGAGTGTTTTTTTCTATTCATGGTATGTTCTAATCTCTGTATCTCGCCCATAAGCTAGGTGTAAGAAGGGAGGGGTACATGCCATGATGGAACAAACGAAGCTGAAACAGCACAGCATGTCGATTCAGAATCGGAAGCTGCTCGATATTACGGGTGTCATGAATGTAGAGAGCTTTGATAGTGAGGAATTTCTGCTCAAGACAGAGCTCGGACATCTGACGATTCGGGGCAACAATTTACATATTAAGAACCTCAGCTTGGAGGAAGGATTGCTCTCAATTGAAGGGTACGTCAGCTCCCTTGTATATCTAGATCCCGGTTCTAATGTTAAATCTGGTAAGGGGCTTCTTGGCAAGCTGTTTCGATGAATCCTGAGCTTCAGTGGCTTACGCTGGGATGGATGCTCCTCTCCGGAGGGATTATGGGAATTGTGTATGACAGTTACCGGGTGCTGTCAGGCCAGTTAAGATTTCCGCGGTGGAGCATTCATATCCTTGATTTGATGTACTGGCTGATTGCAGCCTTATTTATATTTCGAACACTCTATTCCGTTAACCATGGAGACTTGAGGTTTTATGTCTTTTTAGGTCTGTTCATAGGGGTTTGGATCTATTTTTTGGTTTTAAGTGTTACGATCCAAAAATTTGTGGTAATGTTAATTGGAATTGTAAAACGTTTGGCATATGTGGTTTACCGGATATTAAATGTACTGATCGTTCTTCCGATCAAAGGGATACTAAGAATCCTGCGCATTTTATTCGGATTTATCATGGCTGCGTTTATTTTTATCATCAAGATGCTGTACCAGTTGTTCAGACCAATATTGAAGCTGCTCTATTGGCCGCTTAGGCCACTGCTCAGCAGATGGAAGACGCCGATGTGGCTGCAAAGTGTATGGGTTCGGATTAAAGAGTGGTGGACCTATTGGTTCTAGACCACCCTGATTAGGATGAAGGAGGTTCCACGGATGAGTAAACCGTCTGGACGTCATGCTCGAAGTACATCTCAAGGAAATACACAAAAACTAAAAACGACGGGGGCGCGTAGGCGAATCATGCTGTGGCTTACCTTTATGATTTGCTTTACAGGGTGGGCAGGATACACGTTTTATAGTCAGTCTGTTCAAATGGCGGACAAGAGTGCCAAGCTTGAGCAGGCAACGAAGGTCAATGCTGAGGCTCAGAAGGAGAAGACGGAACTGTCCAACGAAGTGGAGCGGCTGCAGGATCCAGAATATATTGGGCAGCTGGCACGGAAGAAATACGGGATGTTTCTACCGGGCGAGACACCCATTTATCCAGTAGACGAATAGGACAGGCAGGTACTCTGTAATCAGACAATATTACTGGTATTTGATGCATATATAACCGTAAAATAGGCTCTAAAGCAGGCGTCCGCTCAGTTGACCTTGCTTTGTGGCATAAGGTATAATTGACATACCGCAACAGATTAGATTCAAAAATCGGGTTGTATAATTTTAAGGGAGGATCATTTTATTCTATGGCAATTGAAGTGGGCACCAAGTTAGAGGGCAAAGTGACAGGCATCACGCATTTTGGAGCATTTGTGGATCTGTCAGGAGGTGTCACGGGTCTCGTTCACATCTCGGAAATCGCCGATAATTACGTTAAGGATGTCAATGATCACCTGAAGATCAATGACGCCGTAACCGTTAAGGTTATTAACGTTGATAAAGACGGCAAAATTGGACTTTCCATTAAGCAGGCGGTAGATCGTCCTGCAGGTGAAGTACAACAACAAGCTCGTCCGCCAAGAGCACCAAGACCGGAACGCACAGGTGGAGACAGAGAACGATTTGGCGGCGGCGGCAGCGGTAGTGGCGGCGGTAGCTATAACAATCGTGAACGGGGAGGGCGTCCTTACAAACCTTCTTCCGGCAAGCCTTCGTTTGGCAAGCCTTCATTCGAGGATAAAATGTCACGCTTCCTAAAAGACAGTGAAGAGCGAATTTCGTCGCTGAAGAAGAACACGGAAGGCAAACGTGGAGGCCGCGGCGCGAAACGTATGTAAGTTATCAACCTGATCTTACGCATAGATTGTAACGTATGGAAGAACCACAGACTTTTAGAGTCTGTGGTTTTTTTGTCGCTTGTGAAGAATCGTCCGACAGGTTTCAAGCGAATTCCGGTATTCTCTTTTCATATCGCTAGCAAATTTAGGCGGAAGGGTACATGCAGAATAGAGTAACTTGATTCGAGTGGGAACGGACGAACCTAGACAGGCGCTTCATTCGCCTGCGTTTCTCTGAACTTTCGCACACTCCCTGTTTTTGTCGGAAATTTCTTTTGGCACGGTCTGTGTTTCTGACAAACTTTCACAGAACAAGCTGACTATAATGGGTACCATCAAATCAAACGATTGGGGTGCCAAATTAATGGACAAGTGGAATGTAATACCTTTCCCTGGACTGAGAACAGGCAAAGGAGGCAAAGCCATTCGTAAAGAAGCGGGCACGAGAATTAAATCCTGGGCGGGATCGCTGAAGGCCGTACAGTTCATTGCGGAGAAGAAATGGATGATTCTGCTGACGGTAATGGGTTTTTTGCTCGGAAAGGCTATGATATTGGACGAGCTGTCTCCCTTTGCCATAGCCTACTTCGCCGTCATTATGTTCCTGAGAAGAGATTTTTTGCTCCCGGTAGGGATCGCTATTTTGGCCGGAGGGTTTTTCGCACCCTATCCCACACTATTTACGATCGCCGCCGAGGTCAGCATTTTCTATCTGCTCTATCGAGGTCTCTCGTCTTTTGGCAAAACCGAGCTGTCTTACGCACCAGTGATGGTATTCACTTCAGCCTTTATGGTCAATTTGTTTACCGTCCTGATCGGACCCTCATTCACATGGTACGCGGTCCTAATGATGACCATCGATGCCGTACTCAGCTTCGTGCTCACTCTTGTGTTTATTCAAGCCATTCCCGTGTTCACCTATCGCAAGAAGAATGTAAACCTCCGCAGCGAGGAGATCCTGTGTCTTATCATTCTACTGGCATCCGTTATGACAGGGGCTGTCGGTTTTACGGTATATAATCTATCCGCAGAGAATGTACTGTCACGATATCTTATTCTGGTTTTTGCCCTAGTAGGGGGTGCACCGCTTGGCGCATCGGTTGGGGTAATCACGGGACTGATCTTAAGTCTGGCCAATATGTCAGCGATCTATCAGATGAGCTTGCTTGCTTTCTCCGGTATGCTGGCGGGGATGCTGAAGGAAGGGAAGAAGATGGCTGTCTCTCTAGGGATGCTGCTTGGCTCCTCCATTCTAGCCATTTATCTGGGTGGAACAGGAGATGTGATCACATCAACCTATGAGAGCTGTGCCGCGATATTGCTCTTTTTGCTGACACCGAAGAGTATATTAAATGTCATATCAAAATACGTACCTGGTACGCAGGATCATAGTCATAATCAGCATGAGTATGCGAAGCGGATCCGAGATCTGACAGCAGAACGTGTAACAAGATTCTCGCAGGTATTTAAGCAGCTATCGAAGAGCTTTGATCAGATGTCGGAGGCACCTGAGATCAAGCAGGGACAACAGGACATGGAGCATTTCATGAATGCGGTGGCTGACGGGACTTGTGCTGCCTGCTTCAAGCAGTCTCAGTGCTGGGACGGGAAGTTCTATCAGACATATAAGTATATGACGGAGATGATGTCGGCCATTGAAGAGAATCCAGACTTTGAAGCTAAGGATATTCCTGCTTCCTGGACGAAATCCTGTGCCAAGACGGAGGCTGTCTTAGACGTGATGAAGCGTCAGTACGGGCTATACCAAGATAATATGCAATGGAAGCGGCAAATATACGACAGCCGTGTGCTGGTTGCCGAGCAATTGTCCGGCGTGTCTCAGGTAATGGAGGACCTGGCACGTGAGATTCAGCGGGAAACGACGATTATGCATAAGCAGGAGGATCAGATTCGTTCTGCTTTGGAGCAGCTCGGTTTATCCATTCACAGCATCGACATCATTAACCTGGACGCAGGTCATGTCGAGATTGAGATCGTACATGCTTATACGAAAGGATTTGATGAATGCCGCAAAATTATTGCACCACTGCTGTCCGATATTTTAGATGAACACATTGCTGTAGTAGAGGAGGTTATGACTTTACCAAAACAGGGATTGGCGACGGTTACCTTCGGTTCGGCAAAAACCTATGAAGTTACCACAGGTGTAGCGGGAGCGGCCAAGGGAGGAGGACTCTTGTCTGGTGACAGCTACAGCACAGTCGAGCTTGGGAACGGTACCTTTGCTGTTGCGCTAAGCGATGGGATGGGCAATGGAGAACGAGCAAGAATGGAGAGCAGCACAGCCCTTAACATTTTGGAGCAGCTGCTTCAATCGGGAATGGATGCCAAGCTGGCGATTAAGTCTGTCAATTCTATTCTGATGCTGCGATCTCCAGAAGAGATTTATGCCACAGTGGATATGGCACTGATTGATCAATATTCTGCCCAGTCCACTTTCTTGAAGATTGGGTCGACACCAAGCTTTATCAAGAGGGGAGATGAGGTTATCCCTGTGTCTGCAAGCAATCTGCCGATAGGGATTATTAAAGATATTGAGGTTGATCTTGTCAGTATCCAGCTGAATCCGGGGGATATCGTCATTATGATGACCGATGGCATCTATGATGCACCCGGCTATGCGGTGAATAAAGAAATGTGGATGAAGCGGATGATCCAGGAGCTGGATAGCGAAGATCCACAGGAAATTGCCGATATTCTGCTAGAGAGAGTCATTCGTTATCAGCAAAATAAAATTCATGATGACATGACGGTTGTAGTCGGCAAAGTAGATCACTTCAGACCTGAATGGGCAACCCTGCGTATTCCGGGAATGGATCGAATGGAGCGGCCGAGAACAGTCAGCTGATCAGGCTCTATTATATAGAAGAAAAGAAAAAAAACCCCCCGTTTGAATCAAATCAACACTGGAAATAATAGGAATGATCCAGTTGATTTGAAAGGGGAATGAAGGATGAAGCAGATTTTGCTGATTACAGATGGATGTTCGAATGTTGGATCAAGTCCGGTTCTTGCAGCGGCGCATGCCTTGGAGGAGGGCATTACCGTCAATGTGGTCGGAGTAGTGGATTACGGGACCATTGGAGAGCTGGGAAGTCAGGAGATCGATGAGATCGCGAAGGCCGGCGGGGGGATCAGCCGTATCGTTGGTACGCCTCATTTGGCCAAGACGATGCAGATGATGACACGCAAAACGGTGGTTCAGACAATTGAGCTGGCGGTTAATAAAGAGCTGAAGCAAATTTTAGGCAAGGGGACATTAACGGAGCTGCCACCGCAACAGCGTGCGGAGGTTGTGAAGGTAATGGACAACTTGAGTGAAACGACTCCCTTGCAGGTCGCGCTCTTAATTGATGCTAGTGCGAGCATGAAGCCCAAGCTTCCTGCTGTTGAGGAAGGAATCCGTGATTTAATGCTGAGCCTTCAAGCGCGTGAAGGCATTAGTCAGATTTCTGTATTTCATTTTCCGGGAAAGCATGGGGGCGAGGATGCCGTCAATGATATCCCTTGGACGAACGATGTTCATGCCCTACGCTCGATGTTTAACAGACTCCAGATGAGGGGAGCAACCCCGACAGGACCCGCAATATTAAAGGTGATGGATTATTACCGTTATGGTACACTAAACGAACACGAGCTTATATCTTATGATCAAGGGACTAAAGAAGGGATGCTGGGTGACTATGCCGCTGGATCCTGATTTTTCTCCTGGAACGGTGGTAACCGGCAAATGGAAACAGGGCAAGTATGTTATCCTGAGAACGCTGGGTAAGGGAGCAAACGGGATCGTTTATTTGGTTCAGCGTGAACCGGGTGGAGGCCGGTATGCGTTGAAGATGGGCTTTAATGGAGTAGACTTGCAGTCAGAAGTTAATGTCCTGACATCGCTCGAAGGTCAGTATTCACAAGCTGGACATAAGTCGGCTTCCTATCTTAAGGAAGTGGATGATTACCGGATTGATGGTATCGATATTCCTTTCTATGTGATGAAATATGTTCGAGGAGAACCTATCCATCATTTTATTCAGAAGCATGGCTCGGACTGGATTACGATTACGGGACTCAGGCTGCTGAAGAAGCTGGCCGAGCTGCATCGCCTGGGTTATATCTTCTGTGATCTAAAGCCGCAAAATGTACTCGTCACCCGGTATGGGGAAGTTGAGCTCATTGATTACGGCGGAGTAAGTCCAGTTGGACGCAGTGTCAAGCAGTTTACAGAATGGTATGATAGAGGATACTGGAACGCGGGAAGCCGTGTGGCGGATCCTGAATATGATGTATTTTCCTTTGCACTTCTGCTCATTCATCTCTTGGAGGGAGATGAGTTACAGCAGCTTGCCGGAGAAGGTCTCCCCCAATTGCGGGGAATGGGTCCACTGTCTGCACTCATTCAGCGCAGCGAGAGGCTCTCTCCATATAAAAGCTGGCTTGCACCAGCGGTTCAAGGGAAATTTGAAAATGCAGAGATCGCATTTCTGCATTGGAAGAAGCATGTGTATGGACCGGTTAAACGGCAAAGAGAGTCCAGATCTGAGCCCGCTCCTAGATGGTTAATTCCATCGTTTGCATTATCTGCTCTAATCATGGCCGGAGCGATTATGTTCCTGCTCCGCTGATGGTTTAGAGGTACATAGGCTAACCTTGATTGATAGAAAGAAGGAGCAGCATGGAAGGACGCAACAAGCTGAGCAAGACGGCACTTCAGGTGCTAGAAACGGCAGAGGCTTTTGGTTTATGGCAGCCGGGTTACCGGATCGTGGTCGCAGTATCCGGAGGGGCGGATTCTGTGGCTCTTTTACATATCCTGAACCAAATCTCGCAATACCACACACCGCTTACTCTGATCTGTGCTCATGTTCATCATGGTTTTCGGAGAGAGTCTGATCAGGAAGCAGAGATGGTGCGGGAATTTGCCGAGTCTCTAATGATTCCGTTCGAGATGACAAGGGTAAATATACCGCAGTATGTCGAAGACAGCGGAAGGAATGCTCAGGATGCTTCACGTGAGAAGCGATATGAATTTCTTCATCAGATCGCTGCCCAATATAATGCGGATAGTATTGCTCTGGCGCATCATGCCGATGATCAGGCGGAGACAGTACTGCTTCATTTACTAAGAGGGAGCGGTCCTTCGGGACTCACCGGAATAAAATTAAACGTTTTGAAAAAACGTGGAACTTATTCGACCTTGTCTACGTATTAACAAGACGGACTTGGCTCATCATTGTGAACAATATGATCTGCCCTATGTTATTGACAGCAGCAATATGAGTACGAAGTACAGAAGAAATGCGATTAGACTGGATGTACTTCCTTTTTTGGGGCAATATAATGGTCAGTTTACAGAGTCACTGAATCGCTTGGCTGAGGTCATGAGTGTTGAAGATGATTATATGGATACCATCTCCCGGCAGACGTATTCCGAAATGGTTCAAAATTCAGAGGGCAGCCTGTCTTTTAAAGTGACTGATTTTAAGGAGCTACATGTCGCTTTACAACGGAGGTTGATTAAATTAATATTAAATTATCTGCCTTCGAACGATGATTTTGTTGATTTTTCGAGGATTGAAACCATTCGCAGAGGTGCGGTTCAGCATGAGCCCACAACGTGGAGCCACGATATTGGCCAAGGAATTGTTTGCATTCGGGAATATGATAATATCATTTTTTCTACCCAGAGGTCTTCTGTATCAGAGCATTATAATTACCAGTTGGATTTCTTGGATGGAGACGCTCAATTGGATCTTACTGAGATTGGCACAAGACTTCATTTATCCTGTCTGGACAATGGGTTCAGGCCGGTTTCTGCTAGTGAAGCGCTGTTTGATGCGAATACATTCATATGGCCGCTTACGATTCGTTCGCGATTGCCTGGAGATACCATGAAAGTGATGGGATTAAACGGAAGCAAAAAGGTTAAAGATATTTTTATAGATGCCAAAATTCCGCCGTCCCTGCGTTCTCGTATTCCCGTAATATGCGATGGTGCCGGAAACATCATCTGGATTCCGGGCGTACGTCGCTCGATTCATTTCCCGGTAAGTGAAGATTCTACGTCCATCATTCGAATGCTGGTGGAGGAACTTTAGTGGGCCCGAGTGACAGTAATGGTGCAGGTAAGACTTTCATAGTATAACTTAGGAGGTTCGCGACGTTGCAGAACGATATTCAAGAAGTATTGATTAGTGAAGAAGAGCTTCAGAGCAAGATTAAGGAATTGGGAGAAATCCTGAGCAAGGAATATGCAGATCGCAATCCTTTAGTTATTTGTGTACTTAAAGGCGCGTTTATATTTATGGCTGATTTGGTGAAGAACATTACTGTTCCAGTTGAAATGGACTTTATGGCTGTTTCAAGCTATGGAGCTTCGACCAAGTCGTCAGGCGTTGTCAAAATCATTAAAGATCTCGACGCGAGCGTTGAGAACCGAGACGTCCTCATTGTGGAGGACATCATTGACAGCGGTCTTACACTGACTCACTTAATTGATCTTCTGCAGCGCAGAGGAGCCAAGTCAACGACAGTGGTAACCTTGTTTGACAAACCTTCAGGCCGAAAAGTCAATCTGGAGGCTGACTACACAGGCTTTGTGCTGCCTGATGCATTTGTAGTCGGATACGGTTTGGATTATGCAGAGAAATACCGGAACCTCCCCTACATCGGGATTTTGAAACCGGAAATTTACACTAGCTGATATCCCAGCCATTAAGTAAGGATAACGTTCCTCCCTTTGTTGAGAAGGGCAGAATGGCTATGTTAAAATAACTTAAGTGTCTTGAGAGGAGGTAGGGGATGAATCGGTTCATCCGGAATTCTGGCTTTTATTTAATTTTATTTTTAGTAGTGGTCGGTATCTACCAGGTAATTAATGGTGGAAATGAAGCGGCTGATACCCCTAAATACAATCAGTTTCGGCAGGAGTTATCCGCTAACAACGT
Organism: Paenibacillus sp. TCA20; assembly: GCF_000732325.1. Classification (GTDB taxonomy): domain Bacteria; phylum Bacillota; class Bacilli; order Paenibacillales; family Paenibacillaceae; genus Paenibacillus; species Paenibacillus urinalis. The sequence goes on along the minus strand of NZ_BBIW01000019.1, from coordinate 20,652 downwards.
AAAGAATCTGAGCCTCCAATTTGACGGTTACACATATCGTGTAACAGGTCAATATAATGAAGTAGCTGAAGGGGAACCAGAAAATTTCATTACGTATATCCCTTACACTGAGACTGCTGTACAGGAAATCGTTGAGGCCAGCGAGACCAATGGCTTTGAACTTGAGCAACAACCGATGAAGGGTGACAGCATTTGGCTGACACTGCTAACATCGTTTATCCCTCTTATTTTGATGTTTGTCCTGTTCTTCTTCCTGTTCAATCAGGCACAGGGCGGCGGCGGCAAAGTGATGAACTTTGGCAAGAGCCGTGCACGTCTGTATAACGAAGAGAAGAAGAAGGTTACTTTTGAGGATGTCGCAGGAGCTGATGAAGAGAAGCAGGAGCTTGTCGAAGTCGTAGAGTTCTTGAAGGATCCTCGTAAATTTGCGGCAGTTGGCGCAAGAATACCAAAAGGGGTTCTGCTTAACGGTCCTCCGGGAACAGGTAAAACGCTTCTTGCTCGTGCAGTTGCAGGAGAAGCAGGCGTACCGTTCTTCAGTATTTCGGGTTCTGACTTCGTCGAAATGTTCGTCGGTGTCGGTGCATCCCGTGTACGTGACTTGTTTGAGAATGCGAAGAAGAATGCACCATGTATCATCTTCATTGACGAGATCGATGCGGTAGGTCGTCAGCGCGGTGCCGGACTCGGCGGCGGTCATGACGAGCGTGAGCAAACGCTCAACCAGTTGCTCGTTGAAATGGACGGCTTTGGTGCAAATGAAGGTATTATCATTATTGCTGCGACGAACCGTCAAGATATTCTTGACCCAGCCCTTCTCCGCCCAGGACGTTTTGACCGTCAAATTACGGTAGACCGTCCGGACGTTAAAGGCCGTGAAGCAGTTCTGAAAGTACATGCGCGCAACAAACCACTTACGAAAGACGTTAAGATGGACGTTATTGCGAAGCGTACGACCGGGTTTACCGGTGCAGACCTGGAGAACCTGCTGAATGAAGCAGCACTTCTGGCTGCAAGACGTAATCGTAAAGACATTTCCATGCGTGAGATGGATGAAGCGATTGACCGTGTCATTGTTGGTACAGAGAAGAAGAGTCGTGTAGTCAGCGATCGCGAGAAGCGCATTGTCGCTTATCACGAAGCGGGCCATACGATTGTCGGATATTTCTTGGAGCATGCCGATATGGTTCATAAAGTAACGATCGTCCCACGTGGACGTGCAGGCGGATATGTTATCATGATGCCTAAAGAAGATCGTATGCTTGCTACGAAGCCAGAGCTGCTTGACCGGATTACTGGTTTGCTCGGCGGACGTGCTGCAGAGGAAATCTTTATCGGTGAAATCGGAACCGGTGCATACAGTGACTTCCAACAAGCGACAGGCATTGTACGCAGCATGGTTATGGAGTATGGTATGAGTGAGAAGCTCGGACCGCTTCAATTTGGTAACTCTCAAGGACAAGTCTTCTTGGGACGCGATTTTGGACACGAGCCTAACTATAGTGATGCGATTGCCCATGAAATCGACCAAGAGATGAGACGCATGATCACAGAATGCTATGAGCAAGCTAAAGAATTGCTTAACAAGTATTCCAAGGAAGTGCATCTGATTGCTGAAACTCTTCTTGAGAGAGAAACGCTTGATCTTGAAGACATTAAGCAGTTGATTGAGAAAGGTGCCATTACTGACAAGGGTTCTGACTCATCCGGAGGCTCTTCCGAGAGCGGCGAGCCTGTCATCGATAATGTTGGTGATGTGCGTGTCCGCATTCAAGGTAAAGAGAACAACGGATCTCAGCCTGGTGATATTTCCAATGATGGTCCGAGTCAGACAGAGCCTGACACAACATCATCTAACCCAGAGTCTGGGGATACAAATTCACCGGATCACAACAAACCAACGACGTAATGAATGAGTCATAAAAGAGATTAAACCGGAGAACGCACGAGCGTTCTCCGGTTTTTTTGATTTAACATGGACATTGACCCGTAATTTGCGACAATTTTGTGAATTGACACATAGAGGAACCTTCTGTAAATTAGGTGTAAACCTGAATCAGCTTCATTGCCTCAGAAATTCAAGTGAGAATGAAATTGATCCACCGATGGTATTCGTATGTCGTACTTTGTGAATCGAATAACAAGCGATGGCATCACAAAGGTGAAAGCGGTTTTTTATCTATTGCTTATATAAGGGAGAGGGTCTTCAAGTGGAAGCATTAGCATTAGAGCGTAAGGCAGAAATGAATCGTGAACTGAAGGAACGTATTAAGGTGTTGAAGAAAGAGCGCAATGCAATTATTTTGGCACACTATTATCAGCGTGATGAAATTCAGGAGGTAGCTGACTTTCGGGGTGATTCATTCCTGCTTGCTCAGAAGGCAGCACAGACTGATGCCGATGTTATTGTGTTCTGCGGTGTTCACTTCATGGGAGAGAGCGCGAAGATTCTGGCACCGGACAAGAAAGTCATTATTCCGGATGAAAGAGCCGGCTGTCCCATGGCTGACATGGTAAATGTGGATGGATTGCGCAAGCTGAAAGCACAGCATCCGAATGCGAAGGTGGTTACATATATAAACTCCTCGGCCGAGATTAAGGCAGAGACAGATATATGCTGTACTTCTTCCAATGCGGTTAAAGTCATTCAATCCTTGGATGCAGAAGAAATTATATGGGTTCCTGATAAAAATCTGGGCCATTATGTACAGCAGCATACAGACAAGAAGATGATCATCTGGGAAGGCTATTGCAACACTCACGACATGCTGACTGTAAAGGATGTCGTTGAAATGCGTGCCAAATATCCGAATGCGGAGTTTGTTGTTCATCCAGAATGCCGTCCAGAAGTCGTTGAGATGGGTGATTTTGTGGGAAGTACGACAGCTATTTTGGAATATTGCAGAGATTCAGAATGCAAAGAATTTATTGTAGGTACGGAAGACGGAACAGGGTATCAGCTTCGAGTGGATAGTCCGGATAAGGAATTCCACTTTGCAACGAAGTTCTTGGTCTGCCCGAATATGAAGGTGAACAATCTCAAGAAGCTGGCGAAGGCACTTGAAACCATGAAGCCTGAGATTTATGTGCCGCAGGATGTGGCCGATCGGGCTCGTTTGTCCCTTGAGCGTATGTTGCAGGTGAAATAATTCACTATGTTTTCAGCAGTCTACTTTTTATAAAGAGACAGGAGATAGCAAACGATGATTCCTTCTTACTTGGTTAATTTCGATTTGAATGAACTGCCTCGTATGGAAACCGATATTCTGATTATTGGCTCAGGCATTGCCGGACTTTACACAGCGATTGAAGCGAGCAGAGATCATCAGGTTCTTATGATTACGAAGAAAACACTCCTTGAGAGCAATACAAGGTATGCACAAGGAGGCATTGCAGCCGTTACGTCTGAGGATGACTCACCGGCCTATCATATGCAGGATACATTAACTGCAGGAGCGGGATTATGTCGCAGCGAAGCAGTGGAGGTACTCGTCAGTGAAGGGCCGGACCGGGTACAGGAGCTTATTCAGCTGGGTACGGCGTTTGATATTGAGAACGGCGCGCTTGCTTTGACACAGGAGGGCGCTCACAGTCATCGCCGGATATTACATGCCAATGGGGATGCGACAGGGTATGAAATTGTAAGGGCTCTGGCTAAAGAAGCAGCAGATCATCCGTCGATTAACGTATGGGATGAGCATTTTGTAATCGATCTAATTACAGAAGCTGGAGAGTGTATCGGCGCGCTTGTCCAGGCTGCAAATGGTCAGCGTACGTTCGTGCGAGCAGATGCCGTTGTTCTCTGTTCCGGTGGAGCAGGTCAGCTGTATCGTTATACAACGAACCCTGAGGTGGCTACGGCAGACGGTGTAGCTATGGCCTACCGGGCAGGAGCTGAGATTCGGGATATGGAGTTCATCCAGTTCCATCCGACATCATTATGTTATCCCGAGGCGCCTAGATTTTTGATCTCAGAGGCTGTACGAGGAGAAGGGGCTGTGCTGCGGAATATCCATGGGGATCGGTTCATGGAGCGCTATCATCCTCAGCTGGAGCTTGCACCAAGAGATGTCGTTGCTCGTGCCATCGTCAGCGAGATGGAAGACACTCATGCAACGCATGTCTATCTGGATATTACACATGAGACGCCAGAACTCATTAAGCGCCGTTTTCCAACGATCTATGAGACTTGTATGAGCTATGGTCTTGATATGACAGCAGACTGGATTCCTGTAGCACCAGCGGCTCATTATATGATGGGCGGTGTAAAGACCGACCTGCACGGAGAGAGCAGCATCCCTCGACTATTCGCATGCGGCGAAGTATCCTCAACCGGGGTGCATGGAGCTAACCGACTGGCGAGTAACTCCTTGTCTGAGGCGATCGTATTTGGCAAACGTATTGTGGATCGAATTAGACAGCTGCCTGACACCAAGCACCATACCTCTGTACTTCGCGTTCAGCGTGAGCTTACCGCGGGTGCTTCGGAATCTGTACATGTACGGAGGCTGGCTCTGCAGAAGGTAATGGTTAGACGAGTAGGGCTGCGCCGAACCGAATCGGGATTGTTAAAGGGTAAAATCCTGCTGGAGCAGGAACGCTCTATTTTTAATACAAAGCTTGATAAGCAGGAAGAATACGAATTCGCAAATTTGCTGACTTGTGCACTGCTGGTTACAGAGGGGGCCTTATACCGCCAGGAAAGCCGTGGAGCCCATTATCGTGAGGATTATCCCGTAAGAAATGATCATCGTTGGCAGATGCATACGGTTCAGCAGCGAGATCGGGACATTGTGGAGGAAGTAAGTCATGCTTAATGGATATAATGAAGTATTGAAGGAATCAATTAAAGGGTGGCTGCAGGAGGATGTGGGTGCAGGTGACGTCACTTCCATGATGACCATCCCGGCAGGACATAAGTCCAAGGCTGTCATTCACGCCAAGGATGAAGGGATCGTTGCCGGAATTACAGTCGCTGAGCTTGTATTTCAAATTGTAGATCCTGAGCTCACGTTTAAGGCTTGCGTCCAGGATGGCGATGCAGTGACGAAGGGAACGATCCTAGCAGAAGTGGAAGGAAGCACGCACCGTCTTCTGACGGGAGAACGGCTGGCTCTGAATTTGCTGCAGAGAATGTCCGGTATTGCGACAAGAACTCGTACCTATGTGAATGCCCTGGATGGACTCAGCACAAGGCTGGTCGATACGCGGAAAACAACACCGGGTCATCGTCTGCTTGAGAAATATGCAGTCCGGGTTGGCGGCGGTCATAATCACCGGTTTGGACTGTACGATGCGGTTATGATCAAAGATAATCACATCAAGGGAGCAGGCGGGATCATAGAGGCCGTCCAACGTGCAAGAGCAGCGATCCCCCATACCATGACGATTGAGGTCGAAGTCGAGTCGCTTGAACAGCTGGACGAAGCCTTGGAAGCAGGTGCTGACATCATTATGCTGGACAATATGGACCTCATGATGATGCGTGAAGCAACTCAGCGTATCCACAGCCGGTCACCTCATGTTAAAATAGAGGCTTCGGGCAATGTTTCGCTTGCTACGATTCGTGGTATTGCTGAGACGGGAGTGGATATTATTTCAGTCGGCAGACTAACCTACTCTTTTGAAAGCCTGGATATCAGTTTAGATCTGAATGAAAAGAAAGGAGGATAATCCTCTTTGATTCTTGTCGTAGATGTAGGAAACAGCAATATTGTACTCGGTATTTACAAGAAGAAGGAGCTTCTTCACCATTTTCGCATAAGTACCTCCAGGCAGTCGACTGTAGATGAGTATGGAGTCATGATCCATAACTTGTTTCAGATGTCAGGCATCTCTGCTTCCGATATAGAAGGCGTGATTATCTCTTCTGTTGTCCCGCCGCTCGTGAATGTGCTGGAGGAGATGTGCATCAAATATGTAGGCAAAAAACCGCTGCTGGTAGGGCCGGGTATTAAGACAGGGCTTAATCTCCGTTATGAGAACCCGCGCGAGGTTGGTGCAGATCGTATCGTAAATGCCGTAGCGGCTATCGATCGTTATCAATGTCCGCTGGTTGTTGTCGATTTCGGTACAGCCACTACCTTTGATTGTATTGATGCAGAAGGTAATTACTTGGGAGGAGCCATCGTTCCAGGCATTGGAATCTCTACAGAGGCCCTGTATCAGCGTGCATCCAAGCTGCCTCGGATTGAACTGGAGAAGCCCAAGAAAGTGATTGGGCGCAACACTGTTCATGCGATGCAGGCCGGAATTATATTCGGCTATGCCGGTCAGGTGGATGGAATCGTTGAGCGGATCAAGGACGAGATGAAGGCTGAGCCCAAAGTCATTGCAACAGGAGGGCTGGCAGAGCTGATCGCAAGTGAGACCAGAACGATTGAAGAGGTATCTCCCATGCTCACTCTGGAAGGGCTTCGAATTATATATGAAAGAAACAAGGGATGATTATACCTGTTCTCTATAAAAAGATAATGGAAGAGGCAAGAGCTTAGCTGCCTTTATTCCATTATCTTTTTCGATTACAATAAAGAAATAACGAAGCATGATTATATTGACATCATTGCATGATAAACATACAGGGCAGCCAAGTACTGGCTGCCTGTCTTGTGAGACAATGGTCATTGTCTAATCAAGATTATAGAAGCTATAAGTATGCAGCTTTTAGGATTATGCATAATTGGAGTCATTCTTTTTAGGATATATCTAATATTAAGGAGGCATTTATACAGCTATGGACAACAACAAGAAAGACTATCTGGTACGTGGAACCGCATTGGGAGGACGCGTACGCGCCTTTGCGGTCAGCACAACCCAACTGGTTGACGAGCTTCGCAGAAGACATGATACTTTTCCAGTCGTAACGGCAGCCCTAGGGCGCACAGTAACTGCTGCGGCAATGATGGGTGCCATGCTTAAGGGTGAAGAAAAGCTAACCGTACAAGTTAAGGGTGACGGCCCTGTCGGGCAGATCGTTGCCGATGCCAATGCGAAGGGAGAAGTTCGCGGCTACGTAAATGAACCCCATATTCACTTGCCAAGCAACAGTATGGGCAAACTCGATGTGGCTGGAGCGGTCGGCACTACAGGCTACATTCATGTAATCAAGGACCTTGGACTGAAGGAGCCTTACCGCGGCAGTATTCCGATTGTTTCCGGCGAGCTTGCTGAAGACTTTACGTATTATTTTGCAACTTCAGAGCAGACACCGTCTGCCGTGGGTCTTGGTGTACTTGTGGATACCGATAACTCGGTCATCGTTGCGGGCGGTTTTATTATCCAGCTGCTGCCGGGGTTAAACGATGACGAGATTACAGAGATTGAGAACTCCCTTGGTTCGCTGCCTCCTGTAACCACTCTGCTTGAGCAAGGTTTAGAAGTAGAGGACATGCTGCGCCGGATCTTGCCGGATGTGGAAATTCGGGATCAGATGGATATTGAGTTCAAATGCCAGTGTTCTCGTGAGCGTGTTGAGCAGACACTGATTTCCTTGGGAGAGGAAGAGCTGACAAACTTGATTGAGGAAGGCAAGGCAGAGGTTGTATGTCACTTCTGTAATGAAGCTTATCAATTTGAGAAAGAGGACCTGGAAGCAATACTTGAGCAAGCCAAAAGCTAATCCGTTATGGGGTAGATGAGATGGGATGAGGAAACAGGAAAAAGGACTGTGGGTAACCGTTGTTGTCCTGACCGCTTCCGTTGTAATGATGGGTACTTTCATCCTTCAGGGAATGAACACGGCTTCTGATGAAGCCGATTCCCAGATGCAGGATCAGGAGGAGACTGTAGCCCGGATTGCCGGACAGGATGTATCAGAGGAAGAATGGGTGAACTTGCTCAAGGCAAGATACGGGAAGAACATGCTTAATGAGATGCTGAATCGCCGTGCGGTTTTGGAAGAAGCCAAAGAGAAGGGATTAACGATAACTGAGGCAGAGGTAGAAGCTGAACTGGAAGAGACGATGGAAGGCTACACTTCTGAGGAAGCTTACTATAAGGAGATGCTCACTCAATTCGGTCTTAGCATAGATGACTTAAAGGCAGAAGCTACCTATCACATCCTACTCGAAAAAATCGCAACTGCTGGGATCGAAGTCAGCGAAGCAGAAGTTGAGCAGTACTATGAAGAGCATCTGGACAGCTATACCCCAAGCAGACAGCTCGACCTCTCCATGATTCAGGTGAATGATGCAGAGACCGCGGAGCAGGTTATATCACGGCTGGAGCAGGGGGAGAGCTTTGAAGCGCTGGCCCAGGAGCTGTCGACCGATGAATATAGCAAGGATACAAACGGTAGGCTTGGACTGATTGATGAGGATGATCCTTTTCAGCCTGAGGCCATGATGGGGGTTGCTAAGGAACTGGATATCGGGGAGGCAGCTGGTCCTATTCTCATAGATGACGCTTATATTATTATCCGTCTGAACGATATAAACGAAGAGAACACGTTGACCCGTGAGCAGGCAATGGAGGAGATTCGCCGAATGCTTGCTCTTAATGAAGCGGGTCCGCTCTCTGAGGTGGAGAAGTCGCTTCGGGATAAACACGGAGCAGAGATTATCGTAGAACTGGATAAGGCATCATAGTCCGAGTTTAATAAGAATGATGATCTGGTTATAAAATACTTTGACAACCGGCTAAAGACCCAAGTCAAAGTATTTTTTTTGAGCAATATTGACAAGTGCAGCTAAGGTTGATAAGATTAACTTTGAAATACCTACTGATTTACTCGGAATATAAATAATTTTTATCAATCTTCTATGAATTCTTTATAAATTCGGATTCATGGCACGCTATTCCAGACTAACCTGGTCAACAGTGTGGCTGCCCGAATTAATAATCTAACAACCAAGAAGCAGCAGCATTCTTCATATTTCATCTATCTCAAGGAGGTCAATTATCATGGCTAAAGTTGTTAACAACGTTACTGAACTGATCGGAGACACACCCCTTGTGCGTCTAAATCGCGTCGTGCCTGAGGGAAGCGCAGAAATTTATGTTAAGCTCGAATACCAGAACCCAGGTGCGAGTGTTAAAGACCGTATCGCAATCAGCATGGTAGAAGAGGCTGAGAAGCAAGGGCGAATTAAACCAGGTGACGCTATTGTTGAAGCAACAAGCGGTAACACAGGTATTGGCCTCGCAATGGTGGCAGCGGCAAAGGGCTATCGTGTAATTATTGTTATGCCTGAAACGATGAGCTTGGAGCGCCGCAACCTGCTTCGCGCATATGGCGCAGAGCTTGTGCTGACACCAGGGTCGGAAGGAATGAACGGTGCTGTTAAGAAGGCAGAGGAGATCGTTCAAGAGAATCCGAACTACTTCATGGCAGAACAGTTTAAGAACCAAGCGAACGTGAAGATTCACCGTGAAACGACTGGACCTGAGATCGTGGAAGCCATCGGTTCCATCGGCGGAACACTGGATGCATTCGTTGCAGGAATCGGTACTGGCGGAACGATTACAGGTGCGGGTGAAGTGCTGAAGCAAGAGTACCCGGACATCAAGATCGTAGCTGTTGAGCCCGCAGCCTCCCCGATCCTTGCTGGAGGAACGCCTGGACCTCACAAAATTCAAGGAATTGGTGCAAACTTCATTCCTGAAATTCTGAATCGGGACATCTATGATGAAATCGTTCATATCGAGAACGATGATGCCTTTGAAACGGCACGCCAAGTAGCTAAAGAAGAGGGTATTCTTGCGGGGATCTCCTCTGGTGCAGCCATTCGTGCAGCTCTTCAAGTAGCTAAGCAGCTTGGAGCTGGCAAACGTGTAGTTGCCATCGTACCTAGTAATGGTGAGCGTTACTTGAGCACACCGCTGTACAACTTCGAAGGCTAATCGCAAGCTGAACTTCGAATCATACAACTTTCCCCACTTCCTAGGTTATGCTAAGAAGTGAGGCAGACTGTAGACAAACTGTTTCACTCAGTTTGCCTGCAGTCTTTTTTTATTTCCGTCTTCACTTCACCATGGATGCTCTGAAATTGAAGATGGATGCAATGCGGCTCTTTTCAAAAAGCAGCACGCTCTAGTATACTTACAAACAATAGATCAGGCGGCTGGAGGATATAGATTTACATGAATAAAGTATTAACGACATATGATCACTGGCAGGCCTGGAGCAAGGGCGATTGGACTGTGCTTCCTTATGTTATCAGCAAGCCTTTTCCTGGGGACGATAGAGTGGGCTCATGGAAGCCCGCTTGGGAACAGGCTTCTCCATACGCTTTTGTATTAGAGAGCGGCAAAGACGGCAGGTACACTTATCTAGGCCTTGATCCTGTATCTGTTATTACAGGCAAAGGGAATAGAGCGCAGATCGAGGATTTAAGATTTGGAACAGGTAAAGAGCTTACGACAAGAACGCTGGAAGGAGCTCCTCTCCCAATACTTGAAGAGTGGCTGAGTCCTTATACTGCTCCGCGTGTAGAAGGGATGCCCCCTTTCTCTGGCGGTATTGTCGGCTACTTGAGCTATGACATAGCTCGCTCGCTTGAGAAGCTGCCTGTAATAGCGAAAGACGATCCTGAGCTCCCTGATTATATGTGGATGCGGTTTGATGAAGTGTGGATGATAGATCATGAACGCAAGATGCTCTTCAGTGCCGTTTATGTACTTAAACAGGTGGAGCTTTCTCTTGAAGAGCAATTTCAACAAGCTGAACTCCGTGCTGAACGAATGATGGTAAGAGCTGAGCAGATCATTGAAGCGGCAGGCGGCTTGAAATACAGGCTTGAGCTGGAGCACCGGCTTGATCGGATTAAGCTGGCGGCAGAGCAGGGAGATGCTTCTATTGACGTTACGACAGACTGGGAATCCTCCTTTGCCCAGGCGGCATTTGAGCAGGCGGTCCGCAAAGTCCAGGATTATATCAGCCAAGGCGATGTATTTCAGGTGAATTTGTCTCTACGCCAGCAGAAGGAGCTTCACACCTCTCCGGAGGATGTATATGAGTGGCTCCGCGTGCTCAACCCATCTCCGTATATGGGGTATGTGCGTACTCCGGAATTCGAGCTGGTGAGTGGTTCTCCGGAGCTCTTGGTCAAGCTTGATCACGGACAAGTGGTAGCAAGGCCGATTGCAGGTACAAGACGAAGAGGAACCACACCGGAAGAAGATAAGCAAATGGCAAGTGAGCTGCTGCATACGGAGAAGGAACGGGCCGAGCATATCATGCTTGTTGACTTAGAAAGAAACGATATCGGACGTGTTGCGCAGTACGGTACGGTCCGGGTCCCTGAATTAATGACGATTGAGTATTACTCCCATGTCATGCATCTTGTATCTCAAGTCGAAGGAACGATTGCGGATGGTAAAAATGCCTTCGATGTCATCGCTGCTGCATTTCCAGGAGGGACGATTACCGGTGCTCCGAAGGTTCGTACAATGGAGATCATAGAGGAGCTGGAGCCTGTCAGACGAGGGCCCTATACCGGTTCGATCGGCTGGATTGGATACGATGGAGATATGGAGCTGAACATCGTAATCAGGACCTTGACGGTAAGAGATGGAATAGGTTACATTCAGGCCGGGGCTGGAATTGTTATTGATTCTGATCCTTATCGGGAGTACCGGGAATCGAAGAACAAAGCACGCGCCGTGATGAAAGCTGTACAATACAGTGAAGAAGCTGGATCTATGCATACGAGTTAAAAGCATAGGTGCAAACAGTCACACCTATAGGAACATACACACTAATGTGATGTACCGTTTCTAACGTGAGTCGCATTTGCTCTACAAGTGCTTAGTTGAGAAGAGATTAGAGGAGGTTACTTAGATTATGATTCTAGTTATTGATAATTACGATTCTTTTACGTATAACCTCGTACAGTATTTAGGTGAGCTAGGTGAGGAAATTGAGGTTCGTCGTAATGACGAGATAGACCTGGAAGGAATTGAGGCGCTTGCGCCTGATCATATATTGATCTCGCCCGGACCCTGCACGCCGAATGAGGCGGGAATCAGTTTGGAAGTGCTGACACACTTTAAAGGAAAAATTCCGATCTTTGGCGTATGTCTCGGTCATCAGGCGATTGGTCAAGCGTTTGGCGGGAACGTCATTAGAGCAGAGAGACTCATGCATGGCAAAACGTCTCCAATTCTTCATGGTGGACAATCGGTATTTGAAGGCCTGCCGGTACCATTCACGGCAACGAGATATCACTCCCTCCTGGTGGAGCGTGAGAGCCTGCCAGACTGCTTGGAGATCACAGCAGAGACAGAAGAGGGCGAGATCATGGGTCTAAGACATAAAGAGTATCCCATTGAAGGTGTCCAGTTCCATCCTGAATCCATCGTTACGGATTATGGGCATCAGATGCTGCGTAATTTCCTGAAGATAAAGAAGCAGGCTTAAGATGAAATATACAATGGTGAACGGTCAGTTGACCGAATTGAAACAAGCCGCGATCCCTGTAATGGATCACGGCTTCTTGTATGGCATCGGCTTGTTCGAGACCTTTCGTACGTATCAAGGCAAGCCCTCTATCTTGAGGCGGCATATGGAACGAATGGCTGCAGGCTGTGCTGAGCTGGGCATACCTTTTGCAGCAGATTCAGAAGAGCTTGAGCGATGGATTGTTAGACTGCTGGCTGCGAATGGGCTGGAGGAAGCTTATATTCGGTATACAGTATCTGCAGGAGAGGAGCTGCTCGGACTCCCAGCTGGCAATTATTCTGAGCCGAATCATATTGTATTTGCCAAACCCTTGCCTGCCATGTCTGATGAATGGTATGAGAAGGGCAAGGCGCTTCAGCTGCTGCGAACGAGACGAAATACCCCAGAGGGGCTTGTTCGATTTAAATCGCTGCATTACATGAATAATATTCTAGCGAAGCGGGAGCTTATGCAGTATGCACAGGCTGTTCAGCGGCAAGCTGAGGGATTAATGCTGACACCGGAGGGATATTTGGCCGAAGGCATGGTCAGCAATCTCTTTTTTGTGAAGGATGGGATGGTGTTCACGCCAGAATTATCGACAGGCATCCTGCCGGGTATAACAAGAGAAGTTGTGCTTGAAGTGTGTAAAGAACAGCAGATCCCAGCTGCTGAGGGCCTATATACCTGGGAGGCGCTGAGGGATGCAGACGAAATTTTTATGACCAGCTCTATTCAGGAATTAGTTCCAATCACTACAATTCTGGACGTGCCGACAGGCGAGGACTCTGCGGTGGAGATATCACAAGGACGAATGGGTCCGATTACGAGAGAGCTGTTACATCTATATCGAATAAAGGCAGGTCGGAGAGATGCTACAACCTAGAATTTATAAGCGTACTTATCAAAAGGGTGAAATGACGCTTACCCTTGGTGAAAGAACACTCATTATGGGCATAGTTAATGTAACGCCGGATTCCTTCTCCGATGGCGGTCAGTTCTACGACGTAGAACGAGCGGTAACCCATGCACTGGAGTTGTATGGGCAGGGAGCAGACATGATAGACATCGGCGGTGAATCTACACGTCCGGGTCATACGGTGATCAGCGATGAGGAGGAAATTACGCGGGTTGTGCCTGTAATTAAGGCGATCTCAGAGCGTGCACCTCACATTCCCATTTCCATTGATACATACAAGTCAGAGGTGGCACGGGCTGCATTAGAAGCAGGCGCACATATCATTAATGATATTTGGGGCTGCAAGGCGGATCCGCATATGGCGGAGCTGGCTAAGGAAAAGGCATGTCCTATCATTTTAATGCATAACCGGGACAACACGGATTACAGTGATTTTGTAAGTGACGCCCTACGAGATGTGCAGGAGAGCATTGATTTGGCGTTGGCAGCCGGAGTAGATAAGAACCATATCATTTTGGATCCTGGAATTGGTTTTGCCAAATCGTACGAACAAAATCTGCTCATGATGGCGTCCCTTGGCGACCTGGCGAACCTAGGTTATCCGGTATTGCTTGCAACCTCACGCAAAAGATTTATCCGCAATACCTTGAACCTCCCTGTAGACGATCTGGTGGAGGGAACAGCTGCGACAGTTGCCTTCGGTATTGCCCAAGGCTCGCAAATGGTGCGTGTGCATGATGTAGCCAAGATCAAACGGACGGTCGATATGTGTGACGCTATGCTGTATCAAACGTTGAAGGAGATGAAGTAATGGATAAAATGAAGCTGCACCGGATGGAGTATTTCGGATATCATGGAGTTTTTGAAGAAGAGCGTAAGCTGGGTCAGCGCTTCTATATTGATCTTGAGCTGGATCTTGATCTGCAGGAGGCAGGAAGCACGGATGATCTGAACAAAACGATCAACTATGCGGAGATCCATGCACAGGTGAAGGATATTGTTGAGAATCAGTCGTTCCAATTAATTGAAGCTTTAGGCGAAAATATTGCATCTTCGCTCCTTGCGACTTATACTAATGTCAATGCGCTTATTGTCAAAGTAACGAAGCCGCATCCTCCATTTGACATTCATTTTGGAGGAGTCACTATAGAACTTCATCGCACTAGGAAAGTGGGATAACGATTCATGAACGCACACCAGACCTCTGATCCGTCAGAGGCTTATATTGCTTTAGGGGCTAATTTGGGCGATCGGGAAGCTACTCTGCTGTCTGCCATTCAGCTGCTGCATGAGCAGGATCATGTGAAGGTGCTCAGATGCTCCGATCTATACGAGACAGAACCTGTCGGGTACGTGGACCAGCCTTCCTTTATTAATATGGCGATTGCTGTAGAGACCTCACTGTCACCGGACGAGCTGCTTGTCCTCATGCTGGATATTGAGCACCGTCTTGGGAGAGTCCGGGATATCAGATGGGGACCGAGAACTGTGGATCTTGATCTGTTGTGGTATGAAGGCACAGAGATGAATACGGAGCAGCTCGTACTGCCGCATCCAAGGATGGCGGAGCGTGCTTTTGTGCTGGTACCTTTGTCAGATGTAGTGAGCACGAAGTCAGGTCCTATATATACTTTTGTACAAACAGCTCTTGAGAGTCTGGATGAAAGGGATGGAATACAACGGTGGAAAACATGCACCTGGCCAGACGCATCCGCGCTTTCCGAAAGTTAAAAGGCTTTACACAGCAAACTTTAGCAGAACAATCAGGGATTTCTCTCGCGATGCTGGGGATGTTCGAACGGGGCACCCGGAAGCCAACGGATGAACAGCTTGCAGTCATTGCTGAAGCGCTCGAAATTACGATTGCGGAGCTTCAGAGGTAGCCATCCTTTTTTTGAATAAATTAACGTAATGGATGTTTCAAAATCAATAAATATAACCATTCTAGAACAATAGGAAGAAAGGGGGGGTTCGTTTCATGCTGAAAATAGCAGATATTGAAATGAAGAACCAGGTTGTGCTTGCGCCGATGGCTGGAGTAAGTAACCCGGCGTTTCGTTTGATTGCCAAAGAATTTGGCGCAGGGCTCGTATGTGCGGAGATGGTTAGTGACAAAGGAATACTGAACGGAAACAAGCGTACACGGGAAATGCTTTTTGTTGATGAACGGGAAAAGCCGCTTAGCCTGCAGATTTTTGGTGGAGACCGTGATTCGTTAGTCGGTGCAGCGAAGATTGTTGATCAAGAAACAAATGCTGACATTATCGACATCAATATGGGCTGTCCTGCTCCAAAAATCAACAAAAGTGATGCGGGAGCTAAATGGCTGCTCGATCCAAATAAGATCTATGAGATGGTATCTGCCGTTGTAGATGCTGTCGCGAAGCCGGTAACGGTTAAAATGCGGATCGGCTGGGATCATGATCATGTATATGCTGTGGAGAATGCGCGTGCTGTGGAGAGCGCGGGAGGCAAAGCCATTGCGCTGCACGGCAGAACGAGAGAGCAGTTGTATACCGGATATGCAGACTGGGACATTATAAAGGAAGTTAAGGAATCGGTATCCATTCCGATTATTGGCAACGGAGATATCTCCTCACCTGAAGAGGCCAAGCGCAGACTGGAGGAATCTGGCGTTGATGGCGTCATGATCGGCCGTGCTGCACTCGGGAACCCCTGGATGCTGTACCGGACGATTGAATATCTGGAGAAAGGCATTCTTCCTCCCGATCCTGATCCGGAGGAGAAGATCCGTATTGCTATTTTGCATATGGACCGCCTTATAGCGCTCAAAGGAGAACATGTGGCTGTCCGCGAGATGCGCAAGCATCTGTCCTGGTACCTGAAGGGGCTGAAAGGCTCTGCTCGCATTAAAGATGCGATTATGGAAGGGACAAAGCGTGACGAAATGGTATCCGTTTTGACGAATTTCCTCGAGCAGCTGCCTCAAAACGACGAGAATGAGAAGGCCATCGAGGCAGAAGTGGTCAATGCAGACTGTGCTTGTTAAACAATTCTTAATTTTTATGTTTGTTTCCAACAATCTCTAAGGGGCGACATTGACTTTTGAATACCGTTAACCTATAATTTTTTGGTATAAATTCGGCAAGAAGCTTTTTAATGAAACTTTACATCAAGAGAACAAGGTGTTCTGTTTTCTGAAGATTTGCATATTGTTTTTACAGGTAATTGAAATGGTTTTACATTATTCCCATGACAGGAGAATCGGTTGAGATGAGCGATAAAGAAGTCATTCTTACACAGGAAGGGCTCAAGAAGCTGGAAGATGAACTTGAGAACCTCAAATCCGTTAAGCGCCGCGAAGTTGCCGAACGGATCAAAGTAGCAATCGGATACGGCGACATTAGCGAGAACTCCGAGTACGAAGATGCCAAGAATGAACAAGCCTTCATCGAGGGCCGTGTTATTACTTTGGAGAAAATGCTTCGTAATGCACGTATTATCAACAGTGACGAAATCGACACAGATACGGTAGGTATTGGAGCAACCGTTTCGGTTGAAGATCTCGAATTCGGTGATGTTGTTGAATATACGATTGTCGGAACAGCGGAATCCAACCCGCTGCAGAATAAAATCTCGAATGAAAGTCCGGTGGGCAAGGCGATCCTTGGCAAGAAAAAAGGAACCGTTGTTGATGTTAACGTCCCAGCGGGCGTCATCCAGTATAAAATCGTGGATATCAAGAAGTAATACCATGTTTTCGGGATAAGGATTAGAAGCTTCCCTTGGGGAAGCTTTTTTTCAGTATCGGCGTGCGTTTCCTATAAACGCATACATATCATTTAAGGGAGTTGAGCAAGGCAATGACGGATGAAACAATGAACCCGGAAGTAGAATTGAGCGAGCTTCTTCAGATTAGACGTGCCAAATTGGACGAGCTTCGTGGACTGGGTATCGATCCATTTGGCAAGAAATATGTTCGCAACAGCGAAGCAGGAGCCATTCTGGGTCAATATAATGATCTTACAAAAGAAGAGCTGGATGAGAAAAACGTAGAAGTAACGGTGGCAGGCCGGATTATGGCCAAACGGACGATGGGTAAAGCGAGCTTTGCGCATATTCAGGACTTGAGCGGACGTATTCAAATCTATGTGCGTAAGGACACGGTTTCCGAGACGCAGTGGGATGCATTCACCATCCTTGATCTTGGCGATATTATTGGTGTCAAAGGCGTAGTCTTCAAGACCAAAACAGGTGAGACGTCAATTAAAGTTACAGAGCTTGATGTGCTCTCGAAGTCGCTATATCCGCTTCCAGACAAATATCAAGGTCTTAAAGATGTAGAGCTGCGCTATCGCCAGCGTTATGTAGACCTCATTATGAATCAGGATGTACAGCAAACGTTCATTACACGTTCAAGAATCATTCAATCCATGCGTCGTTACCTGGATTCTCTTGGATACTTGGAAGTGGAAACGCCGACCCTTCATGCCATCGCAGGCGGAGCGGCAGCGCGTCCGTTCATCACGCATCATAATGCCTTGGATATGGAGCTCTATATGCGTATCGCAATTGAGCTTCATTTGAAACGACTCATTGTGGGTGGTATGGAGAAAGTATACGAGATCGGCCGTGTTTATCGGAATGAAGGCGTGTCGACCCGTCACAACCCAGAGTTCACAATGATTGAGCTGTATGAAGCTTATGCTGATTATCAGGATATCATGGAGCTTACAGAGAACATGATCGCACATATTGCCCAAGAAGTACTGGGTACGCAAGTGATCAACTATCAAGGACATGAAGTAGACCTTACTCCAAAATGGCGCCGTGTATCCATGGTGGATGCCGTTAAGGAAGTGAAGGGAGTAGACTTCAGTGTGCAAATGACGAATGAAGAAGCGCATCAGCTGGCAAAAGAGCATAAGGTTCCGGTAGAGCCTCACATGACATTTGGCCATATTCTTAATGCCTTCTTTGAGGAGTTTGTTGAGGAAACGTTGATTCAGCCCACATTTGTATACGGACATCCTGTAGAGATCTCGCCACTTGCGAAGAAGAACGAAGAGGATCCGCGCTTTACGGATCGCTTCGAGCTGTTTATCGTAGCGCGTGAGCATGCGAATGCCTTCAGCGAGCTGAATGATCCGATTGATCAGCGTCAGCGCTTTGAAGCACAGCTTCTAGAGAAAGAACAGGGTAACGATGAAGCACACGAGATGGATGATGACTTTATCCGCGCACTGGAGTATGGTATGCCGCCTACAGGGGGACTGGGTATCGGTATTGACCGCCTTGTTATGCTGCTGGCGAATGCACCGTCTATACGGGACGTACTGCTCTTCCCGCATATGCGTCCGCGTGCATTGGATTAATCGAACGTAGCGTGAGCTGTAGTTACTGCTTGATCGCAGCAACGGAGAATTGTTATTTTAATGAAGTACAACAGTCAGAGGAACAACCGAGCGAATACAGCTTCAGTTGTTCCTCTTTTATTAAGTCATGAATGCATGCTGCAACAAGAAAGGCGAGATCCGTTTTGAAAAAGACAGGGATAACTAAAAAATTTGCTTCCCCGCCATTCATACTCGTTGCCGGGATTCTTGCGATCATAGCCGTAGGCACGGTTCTGTTAATGCTGCCTATCGCCAATGAGAACGGGCAAGTCCTCAATTTCGTGGATGCCCTATTTACAGCGACATCTGCGGCCTGTGTAACGGGTCTTATTGTTGTGGATGTGGGGTCCACCTTCACCTTATTCGGCGAGATCGTCATTATGGTGCTGATGCAGCTTGGCGGTTTGGGCTTTATGACCATTGCCACACTGATTGCCCTTCTATTCGGCCGCAGATTGTCTTTAAAAGACCGATTGCTTCTGAAAGAAGCGATTAATGCAGATACGATGGAAGGAGTCGTGCGTATTATACGCAAAGTGCTGATCTTCTCCTTCTCCATTGAAGGTATTGCTGCAATCATTTTCACGATTCGTTGGGCAGTAGAGATGCCGTTTGGCCAGGCCTTTTATTATGGTGTATTTCACTCGGTATCCTTGTTTAACAACGGTGGGTTTGATTTGTTCGGAAACAGCTTTATGAATTACACAGGAGATTGGCTCTTTAATGTGGTAGCCTCCGTACTTGTTATTTCTGGTGGTTTGGGTTTTGTTGTACTCAATGACTTGTTTGAGTTTCCTAAGAAGCGTTCACTGTCCTTACATTCAAAAATGGTGCTATCCGTTTCGGGATTTCTTATTGGTATAGGTGCACTTGTCCTATTTATATTCGAGTTTACTAATACAAAGACGTTGGGATCACTGGATTTTGCTCATAAAGTATATGCATCGTTCTTTCAATCGGTATCTACCCGCTCTTCGGGTACAAGTACAATAGACATGACGGAACTTCGTTCAGCTACACAGTTTTTCTTTATTCTGCTTATGTTTATCGGTGCTTCTCCAGGCTCGACGGGCGGCGGTATCAAGACCACAACCTTCTTCATTATGATGGGTGCCATTATAGCCATGGTTCGTGGTCAAAAAGATATCGTGTTCTTTAGACATCGCATAGCTCAGGACTTGGTAATGAGAGCAATGACGATCATTATTATCACACT
This sequence comes from Paenibacillus sp. TCA20, assembly GCF_000732325.1. GTDB lineage: Bacteria > Bacillota > Bacilli > Paenibacillales > Paenibacillaceae > Paenibacillus > Paenibacillus urinalis. Next base: position 781 of record NZ_BBIW01000019.1, on the reverse strand, counting down.
CGGGATATACATGGTGGTTGTCCTGCTGCTGCTTACAACAGAGGATGCGCCATTCCTTTCTATTATGTTTGAAGCGGCATCGGCGGTTGGTACGGTGGGGCTGTCTGTAGGTCTTACGCCAGAGCTGACCGTATGGGGAAAATTGATTATAACCGTAACCATGTTTATAGGTCGGATCGGCCCGCTTACAATCGCATATGCAGTACGTCCTAAGAAAACAAAGAATCTGTATCGTCACCCAGAAGGGCGTATTATTATTGGATAGGAGGATGAGTCGCTGCTTGAGAAGCAGCGACTTTTCTTTTTTAGTAGTAAATTCTAAGACTGCTGAAAACCATGCAACCGTACTCGACAAGAACTATCGTTATCTGTAAAGATAAAACAGCTGCTAATATAAAAAATAGAGAAGTGAAAATTATTTTGAGAAAAGTGTTGCATAAGTTTTATATACATGGTATATTCTAATTCCGGCCAAGAAATAAGCCGTTTCAAACAAAGAACAAGGCAAGTAAGCTTCGATGAGAAGTTGAATAAAACTTTTAAAAAAAGCTTGCATTTCTAAACCGGACATGATATGATATAAAAGTTGCTGACGACGAGAGTTGAAACGCAACGAAGTTGATCTTTGAAAACTGAACAACGAGTGAGCAGAATTTTGCAACTGCAAAATTCTAAACGCAAGGTTATGGTACAAGTCGTCAGACTGTATGATAACCGAGCAAAATAAAGAGAACATTACGTTCTCGTCAGTTTTTCTAAATGAGCTTAATCGCTCTCTTTC
>NZ_BBIW01000020.1 GCF_000732325.1 Paenibacillus sp. TCA20 | reverse complement strand
ATCTCGATTCTAATGTCATTAGTGTTCATGATTTTTTTAGCATTTATCTCATCTATACGCTCTTGAATTAGAACTGATCTAGGTGCTTCTCAACTTTCCTTGCCCACTCAGGCAGCACAGCAGCTCGATAAATAACACGTTTTTGGTCGGCTTCCATAACGATCTTGCCATCTGACTCACTATTGTCGATCAGAACTAAATAATCGATAAGATCAAGATGAGCAAGTAAATTCTCTACGGAGGTATGGTGCCGCCTTATGATATCTTCGGATGGGATATGATGACCGCCGTTTTTCACCCGGGCGGCAACCCTTTCGATATTCAATCGATAATCACCTAATCCAACATAGAACATGACAACCTCAAAGCCTTTACTCTTCGCTTCACGCATTTGACGAATGACGTTACCGCCTGCCAAAGTCGTCTCGATTGAAAAATCCCGTTTGTTACGAATACAATCTCTTACTATCTTAATTGCTTCTTTTCCGGCACTTACTTTGTAACGCTCGGGTTGTTCCGCATCAATCGCGCGAGCCAGTGCATCTGCATCAATGTTTATACTAACACCAATACGATCCACAATAAGATTGCGAATTGTACTTTTGCCACTGCCGTTGTTTCCAGCGAACACAAACATTGTTGCAAGTGGGCTATTCATTGTGGAGCTCCGAATCCTCGATACGTTCTATTTCCCCATTGCTATACTCCCTAACCATATGACCATCGCTTGTCTTATACACAATGTATGTGCCATAAGCTTTTGCATCTAATTTCGCTCGATCGCCTGTAAGTTTAATGTATTTATTTATGCCGTGCATCCGGTTCACATGAATCACCGCCTGATTATAATTGTATTATTCGGGAAATAGCCCACTAAATATCTATGCCTAAAATTATAACATAAGGACCTTTACACAAACAGCTAAGCTCATGATCGAGCACTTTATGATGCTGAATCGCGGCAGCAATCGCTTCAGTACCATTGAGCTATTTAATAAGTTCATTCCGTGATATCCCATTACTGTGTAACCCCACTTGTTAAGAAAAAACGACCATAGACATTTATCTGTCTAAGGTCGCATCATTAACCTTCCTGTCTATCAGCTTCTTGGTATTATGTCATTAAGAACGTAGTCGATGAAATCCATCAATTTTACGAAACTCGGCTAAAGATAAATTAAAGATACTCATCCTGAGATACAATCTTCGCTTCTGGTAGAAGACAAACTGCTATGCCTTCATCTTCATCTTCTTTATCATCGAGAAGCAAGGCATAATTGCCATTACGTTGGAACAATAAGGTACGTGGAATAAATTGCTGAGAGGCATCTCCTTCAGAAAAATCAGTTAGCAGCTTTTCGACCATTTTTAAACGTTCATTCTTATGGTCATCGAAATCAACAATCGCCGCTTCCTGTTCTGCGGTGATACCGTCTTTTTCAAAGTATGCTGCCGCTTTGATGATTACATTATAGTTTTTATTAAAAAGCGAAATCTCCGTTTCAGCTTTCCAACCGACGTTGAAAATAAGCTTACCAAACACCGGATTATTCATTAGGAATCACCTTTACCTTTCTTAGCTTCAGCAATTCCGCCGCTATGCGAAAAATTTGCATGAATTTCATTGGGGACTTTCTGCATCGTTCTCATGTCCTTACATTCGTGCCACGTGTAATTATTGTCTTTGCGCCATTGTGCAACTTCTTCAGGTGTACAACCTTTTTGTTGGGCCAGCGCTAGATCGGCCTTGTCGAAATTATCCGTACGTTCGGTAGAGAACGGTTCAATCTCAACGGTACCTTTGCTAACCTCGCTAAAATCGGGCTCGCCGTCCTTATAAACTATTCCGCCATCAATACCGTATTTGTCGAGCAGCTGCCCCATTGTTAAGCCATCGGGGTTGGAACGGGTTTTTCCTTTCACTTCAGGCGGGACATAATCTTGGTCGGGAATCCATTTGGAATCGCCGCGTTCGCCATCCCAATGACCATTATTACCCTCAATAGGACAGTTCCTAAAATTATCAAGCACAGCGCCTAATGGCTTATCATACTCGCTCATCGGTTTTTCGAATGTTTTATTCTCCGTCATCTTGCCGAGCGGACTGTCGGAGAACCGCTTTTGCGATATCTCCGTTATTTCTTTAAACGAAGCAATGCTCATATATTCACCCCGCCGTTTTTCCTAAAACTTTCTTTTATCTCATCGATCCATTGCATATATATCCGTTCACGAACCTCCGATTCCTCTTGCTGTACACTTATATCCTTCATCAAGCACTGGCTTACGGCAAGAGTCACTTCTTCGGAGGCATGGGATACGAATTGATTCACGAGCCCTGCAAGCTTCCTGGTCAGCTCGGAATTGTTAACGGAAGTAGCCACATAGCTTTCGACTTGCGCACGAACACCAAGCAAACCCGTAATGCGGCGGGAAAGCTTAATAAATTCCGAAGGACTCCACAAGGACAATTTACCCTCTAATTGATACTCAATGATTTGCTCCTCGACAAATTCCCTGTTGTGAGAGGATAATTGAAGCATAGTCACCCCACGTTCAATTTCGCTTAAATCAAAGTTCAGGTGTTCACGCACTCTCCCCTGGATGAGTAACGACAGGAGCTGTGTCCAAACCTTCCGGACATCTGTTGCCGAATTATGCGCTTTGGTGTCGTAGCGCTTTTCATCAATATCACATTTATTCACCTTAACTAATACAGGTTCTACCCAATCATTCTGATAAATAGCCGCTACACCACGCTCCAGCTTTGACAGCTCGCCAATCTGCTCTTCATCCAGATTCGCGGCATACCCTACAAGCTCACGGTCGCTTCGTTCCGGCAATCTCAGAATAATTTTGGTGTTCGTGTTGCGAATGACCGACATATCCAATAGCCCAGGCGATTGATCGGCGATAATAAAGCCTTCTCCATACGTTCTCATCTCTGCAATAGAATTGGCAAGCATCTCTACCGATTTACCGAGAAGATTGGAGCTCTCAGCGGACTGCTCTGTTGATGTGCGCTTTAATAAGACATGTGCTTCCTCAAGCACAGTGATATGTTTAAGCGAGCTGTTCGTTTGACCATAGGTCATCCGGTATTCATTGAGCTTCATAACGAGCAGTCCCATGATAAGCGACTTGGTTTCCGTCGATCCGACACGGCTCAAATCTACAATTACGCTCCTATCGAACAACTCGGTATCCGTTAAATCATCGCTTGTGAAAATCAGACCATTTAACCCATTCGTCAGCGATCGGACACGGGTACACAAGGCACCGGAGTAGTCACTCTTACTATCAGACGAGTATTTGGACTCATTAATTACGGTTTCAATCTGCTCTAATAAATCTGCAAAGTTTGGATATATATCACCTTTCGGATTTTCAGAGGCGCTTAAATTCCAGCCCACCGCAGTATAGGATCGTTCCATCGCTTCCTTTAAGATGGCGGGCATTGCGGCATACATCGGCCAGCATACATTAAATAATTCTACAAGTCGATCCAAATGCTCCAAAACATGAATGTCGGCTGGAAACCGGAACGGATTGATCCGGAGCAAATCGCTTTTCTTGGGATTTGTCCCATATACAGATACGTCGGCAAATTGCCCAAAAACGTTTTTGTACTCGCCTTTAGCAGGCTCAATGACTAGGAACGGAATATCGTAGACGTTCCGTAATTGATTGAGTAGTTCGTACACGGTGTTACTTTTGCCGGAACCGGTAGAGCCTGTCACAAACGTATGCATCGTCATGGAATCACGGTCAAGACGCACTTCCGTATTCGTTTCGCTTCCCATCGTGAATACGTTGCCCAGAATAAAGCTGCTCTCGCGATTACTACGCTGATTGTACTTGACCACTTCCAGGCCGAAATCAGCGTGTTCAATGACGGGAAAGCCGCATACCGAGTTGCGGGGAAGCCCCATCTGAATCGCAAGCTCGTTACCGCTTACGAGCGATGAGGCTGTCACTGGCAACCTCGTCGAATGTGATTGATAAGCAAAGACGGGATGAATAAAGTTCGTAATGTACTCCCGAAGCATAGGAATCTGCTTTGTATGCTGGCGCCCCCAGAAGTTGATCGCCGATGTTTCAACACCGGACTTCTCGCCTTTCATCAATGCTCGATAGGTGCCTGCCGCCATCTCCGCCGTTTCTTGACTGTCTGACAAGAAATAAGCAGCGCATTCCCACATGCCGAGACTTTCGCATTCATCAATACGTTTTAACTGCAAATCAATCCGCTCAAGCGTGTTAATAAGCGTTTTATTTTGCGTTGTAAGCTGCATGTTATCCGACGTCCCGGATACTAAACCCATGGTTTTGGTGCTATTTTCGCTCGTGCTTTCATTCGTCGTATCCGACTCCCCAAACGACTCCGATGAACTATCGGAGTAGCTTTCGTTCGTGGATGTACCTTTCGTTGTTGACTTGGGATTGATCGCGCTAAGGCCAACATGGCCTGCCATAATCGCTCCTGCTGCAACGAGGCTGGCGCCCCCGGTTAGCGGAGCGGTAACAATGCCTGCTGCGCCAAGCAATGCTGCACCCACCCCTTTCATAACCATAGTGGCGGTATCAGTCTTCGTTTCGGATTCATTTATCGTCGAGCTCGTTGAACGACTGGTGCCGATTTGGGTCGAGCGGTTTGTCGAATGCGACGTGCCTGTTGTCGTTCCTTGCGAAAAAGCATTTGATACATTTATAGCCGTATTTGTGCCGTAGCTTAGCTGCATATTGGCAAACGGTGAAAGCTGTGTGTACATATTTTCGTAGGCGCGGCGGGTTTCTGCTAACTGAGCGGACGGCGTGCTTTTGGCTAACACAACGGCAGTATAACGTTGACCCTGCATGGCAAGTACAAGCTTGTCGAGTCCTTGAATAAACCGCTCGTTGTCAGTGAATTCCGCATCTTTATTGTTGGCAACACACGAGACCGACGCGATATTACCCGACGGAATGTTCTCAAGAAAGCTTTCCGCAGCAGAGTCGAGAAGATCGACCGTCTTTACACCGGGGAACTGACCGCGCAACGCATTTCTTAACGTATCTTTGAGCGATTTTGTTGTTCGTTTATCGTCAAGTGCGCGCACGCCCATATAAAAGTCGGTTTTCTCGCCGTTGCTGTCGGCAATAATAAACACACCGCAGTTCAGGTTTTGCACCGCATTGAAAACTGAAGCAAATTTATAGGTTGAATATTCATGATTCTGGTAAACCATTTCCGTTATTTTAAACAGGCGAATATCGCTAATTTGCTTCAGACTATCAGGTAGCGGAATAATGTCAAAGTCAGTCAGCTTAGTTAAATAGTTTTTGAGCACGATGTCATCAACAAGCAAGCTTGCTTCGGTAAGCTGACCTTCAAGCACGTCATAGCTCGGAACATTGCTTTTAGGCGATGGCGGAAGCGTTGGCTCCGACGGTTCGCTCACCGACATAGTCTTCCCGCCGGTCAAATCTACAAAATCACTCATACGACTACCTCCTGTGCGTTGCAATGAATACTGCTGCCCCAACGACGACCGCTCCGACAGCAGCACCTGCGATAAAGCTGCCTCCGCCAATGGCTGTGGCCGTACCGACAACGACTCCGCCTGCGAGGGCTCCTGTTGTGACTCTGGTAGTACGCAATCGCTTATTTTGCTTACCAATCCACTGCTGTTGCCGGGAACTGGGAGGCGATGATCTCCATGAATTGCTGGAGGGTTGGCGAAAGGGATAGTTACCATTATTAGCAACATCCATTCTGCTACTGCTATTACCGGGAACACTACTGATCCCGTTGCCGTTTGAATGTCTTGCTGGTGTATTTGAAGCAACCGGGCGTAGATGTCTAACGATCTCCTTGAGACGGCTGATCCGGTCGTGCGAGAAGTTGCCGACAACCTGAACCATTAGTTTATTCATGTAGTCGTCGTTCCAGGAAGTTTTATCCTCTTTAAGCTCCCGACCGTCATGTTCATCATAAAGCCCGTTTATATTTCGAGCATACTGTTCCATTTGGTTGAATTCAGCAAATGTCGGGTCAACAAGCAGGCTATCTTTCATCATAATACGGATACTTCGGACATTTCCTGCTTCAACTGCGTTTATAAAAGCATTCGTAATAGCCACGATGGTGCCCCCCTTAGATTTCCACTATTAGTTCCACTTTGGCCTTGATCTGCTCCAGCCAGCTCAGCTTGCGTTCCGATTCCTTAATACGTTCCTCGGCTTTTTCTTTATCGGTAGCATAACTCTCCAGTTCGGCAAGCTTTTCCTTGAGTATACCATCAAGCCGCACAAACTCTTTGTTAAAGCGTGCTGCGATTCGTTCCGACTGCTGAATTGCATATTCTTTAGCAGCATCGCCGTTATCGTATAAGCTTTCCTGTACAGGGGTTAAATACCATTGCGCCAGTTCATCGCCTTTAATGTAGCGAATGGTTTTACGAATATCCCTGTACTTGGTGACATATTCATCCTTAGGCCAAAAAACAATGCCTTTAAACCAGCCTCTTGTACGTTCTTTTACTTCATAACTTTCCTGACCCACAACCCGCTCTTCTTCATGTTCAAGATGCTTTACGGAATAATCGAGTGCCTGGACACTTCCATTCATTATCTTAAAAGGATCAATGGTTATACCATTGAGATCCTTGGTATCCACCTCTTCAAGCAAAGAGCGAAGCTTTTTCTGATATTCGGCTAACAAGGCGTTTCCAGTCTCTTCTAAGTCATTTCGGATGAGATCATCAAGATCTTCTTCGAAATCCGGTTCTAATTTCTTTGCGAACTTATTCAACCGATCAACTTCGTCCTTGACCTCATCATGTAAAATCTCCTGACCTCGCGAATCGTCGATACGCTTGGTGATCTTGCTTTGGAACTTCTCTATTACTTCTTCAACGACTACTTCGGAAGACTTTTTCACCTTGGTAATAGCATCATCAACGTTTTCCCTAAATTTCTTCGCATCACGTGCATCGTCCATCTTCTTGCGGATCGAATCGATCAAGCTCACGATCCGTTTGCTTTCCTCGCGATTTTGAGCAAGCTCACGCTTTGTTTCCTCAAAGGCGCCCACCTCGTCTAACTTGTGCAAAAACGTATCCACTATATTTTTAACTTTTGCCGTTTTGGCGTATTTCTGCACATACTGACGAATAGCTGCTTCGATAGAAACGACGCCGGTATGAATTAATGCTTCATCCGGATTTTCATTAGCTCTGCCGTTCCATGCTGCTCTTGTAGCCGCAAGCTGTTCGTTGATCTCGCCGCGAATGCTTGGGGGGAGCGCGGCATACGATTCAAAATGCAAGGATTCGTTGCGGTTCAACTTCTTGATCTTCATCTCCGTCTCATCGATCGTGTCCACATCCACGTCCGCTCCGCTTGCAATGAGCCTGATGTTCAGCGCAGGCAAGGCGGAAGCAGGGAACAAATTCGGATTCGCTATACCATGGTTTTTCAGGTAAGCACGTACACGCTCTAACGTTTGGCTCGTATCGCCATCCTCTTTCTTGCGGTCATCCAGTTTATTGACAACGAAGATAAATCTGTCCTTCGACTGCTTGCCCCCGACACTCATGCTCTCAGCGACCCGACTCAACAGTGCATTGTCATCGTCCGTACCGAATTCGCCTGTCATAATGTAAAGGACTAGCGCTTTGGATGACTTGCCAAGAAGCTCGCTCTGGACCTTCTTATGTCTGGGGTCGCGTGAATTGTTTGGCCCCGGCGTATCGATTAGTACAAGAGAAACATCCTCCGACGAAACGAATGGAATATTTCCTGAGACATGGATAGCGGAAACATTCTCGCTGGCATTCAATCGTTCCATGATCGGATATGTTAATTTGGCGTGCGTCTCAGCCAGCTCGTCCTCTTTATTATAAACTTCCGCTTTGAATGGCACTGCGTCTTGGGTGATATCCTTAATCCGTGTAATAATAGCAGTACAGGCTTCTTGCTTGGAGGGCATCAGCTTTACGCCGAGCACCGAGTTGATCAGCGTGGATTTGCCGGCGCTCATCGTTGCGACCACACAAACCTCAAAATCGCTGCTCTTGGCATGCTCGAATGCGCTCACGATCTCCACATCCTTCAACTCATCGAACGGACCTTGCTGGACTTGTTTGAACACATCATTGATGAGAGCTTCCTTATCCGATGTTTCTTTGGCAGCCTTACGCTTAATCGTTGCTCTTAAATCATTCTTCTCATATGCTTTAGTGAATACATCGACCAAGTCCTCGTAGTCGAGCAGCGTGCCGTGGAACGTAACTTCAAACTCCGTGTCATTGTACTCGTCGATAAGGATGCGCGGGAGTTCCTCTACCCAATCCTGCAATCGGGAGCCGTCGGCAGCTTTCTCGCCAAGCTTGCTGTTTTGTGCCAAACGTTTCCCTTCAACAGTGATTTCCGTTTCAAGCTTATATGGATTGTATTTCACGAATACTTTTTTCATCGGTCTTTCCTCCGTATAGTATGTTTTCCAGACCGTAAAGCCCGCTACTCACTGCTAGTGCCGATTGCTTGTCTTCTGCTGCCTGCACTTGAGCGCTGGATTTAGGAAGGTAGACAGGCAGGTCATACTCAGCCCTGCTGAATTTTTTTACATAGTAGTCATACGCATCCTGCTCATCCTCAGTCATGGCCTCGCCATACATCTTCATTTTCAACAATAGTGCGAAGTATGCAGACAACGGGCATATTACAGGCTCTTCAAATCCAAGATGAAGCAAATCATTTCGGACACCCTCAATGCTTGAGGCGATGGAATCGTCTGCACTTTTGAAATTATCAAGCTTATTTAACACGAAAATGACCTTGTCCTTTGGTACATATTCGGAAACGTATTTTAAATAACGTATCTCCTCGTCTGTCCCGAGCTGGTTAGCATTTAGTACATAGATGAGCTTGTCGTAATGCTCTTCACGCAGCGCACTACGAGTACGTTCGCCATGCTCTCGATTGATCGCGGAATTTACACCGGGAGTATCGATCAGACAAATTCGACTTGGCGAATCCGAATGTACGAAAGAACGGAAAAAAGAGGCGATCTCACTGCTGCCTGCTCGCCCCGCATTCATCAGATCGTCGTATGCTGCATACAGATTGAGCCGCGGACCGAGCAAATGAATCGATCCATCTTCAACCGGCTTGTTGAATAAGTAACATAGGTTCGCTGTGCAAGCTTCTTGTGACGTTCGGGCAACCTGCTTGCCGATCAGGGCATTGATAAGCGTAGACTTGCCAGCGCTCATGTTGGCTGTAATCAAAATTCGTATTTCTTGTTGAGCAACAAATCTTCGGTTTAACCGAAACTGGTGAATCAACCCCTCTGCAAACAATAGCTTTTGCGGGATAGTCTCATCAGTAAATAAGGCAGACACCAGGTTACCTATTGCTGCAGACTGCCGTTTGTTCAAGTATCCCATTAAGATCTTTAGAGCTTTGTCAATTGCGTTTTTATCCGCTGCGATAAGCGCAATGTCACACATAAGCCAGAAGCGATATTTCCACATCCATGGTCTTAACCAGTCATTGACCATTGAACGAATCATGCGTTCACGATTCCCATCAGTTAAGACAAGTGCACTCTCATCTCCGATAAGCATTGCATGGTATTGTGATAACCGAGCTTTCGAGTATTCGGCAAAACCTGCACATCGGTTCACAAGATATTCGAGTATGACATAGTATTGAATCCTAGTTTTTTTCTTCGCCCTCTTTAGCGGATGCGATATCAAGCTATGTGAGGTTATAAAATTGTTTCGCAGATTAATTTCCATTCGTTGCTATAGCACCTCAACCTTCTCTCCCTGACTTCGCATCCACATATCGACACCATTTCCGTATACTTCGACAGAAATCACATAAATCCCTTGATTTTCCGATAATATCTCTGCCGTCGGAAGCCTGTCCAGCACAGCATCAATAGAATCACCGCTAAACTTAAACTTCACCCTTCGCAATTCTCCTGAGTACATGAACTGTACCCGTTTGCGAAACTCTCCATCGTTGAACTTGTCCTTATATGGCACTTTAAATTTGGCTCCAGAACTTTGAAACCTTTCGATCCTATCCACACGAAACACCGTAGGGAAATCATGGCGATCATCGGCCATAAAAGCAACCAGATAGAAATAGTATTCTGAAAACATAATGGCGACCGGCTTCAATTCATGCTCCCGCTCCACACCATCTTTGCGGACATAAGTAATCCGGATTACTTCGTTTTGAGTTATATACTGCGAAAGTTCCCATATTGTCCCGAGAAGCTTCTTGCCATGCCTCAATGGAACATAATAAAACTGTTCACTACGGATCATGTTCTCGACCTGCTTGCGGTCATTTAACGTTACCTGCGCTAATAATTTTGCGACAAGCGCATCCAACTCTTCCTTGCAAAACGCCCGGCTCTCTAGAAGGATTTTACATACAGCTAAAACCTCTTCGTTAGTAATCCACTCGCGCTCCATACGGACAAGGTAGTATCCTGAACGAAATCTATCATAAATAATGGATACCTCCCCTTCCGCAAAACGGGTGTCTGCCAAATACACTCTTAATTCGTCAATGTCACGTTGAATCGTTTTTTCTGTTACTCCGTATCGCTTGGCAAGCTCTGCCTTCTTGATGAGTTCGCCTCTATTGAGCAGTTCGTGCATATTCAATAGACGAAATCCTTTATTACCGTTAAAATCAAGGTTCAAGCAATATCCCCTTCTTAAACAGTTTTTTCAACTATATCACAACCGGATGGACATATATTGGGGTTAGTAAGATTTCACTTAACTAATTTCGGATTCATCCTAGTTACAATTATCCATGACATATGATCTAATATTACACTTTTCGATATGTCGAATACTGTAGAATTTTGTAGAGAGTATTTTAAGGTTCAAAATATGTACTAGTTGAGAAGTCGCCCGGCGCTGTTTGTTCGATGAGCAACGGTGGTTCCTTGCCCTGTTACAACGTGTTACTGTTACGTAAAAATTAGTGTCGTTCTTAACGGTTCAGATTAACCTTTTGAACTGAAAAAACTCAATTATTCTAGTAGTGTGAAATAAATAAAAAGAATGCGCGGCCAATAATTCACCGCGCATTAGTACATATCCTGCATAGTTATGTTTCGTGTGCTGATGATCGTACTGTTGAAAACGGTCATCAAACAAGGACACAGCTTCCTTCTTGCCCCAGGACTTCCCTGCAAAGGCATAGAGATATTCATGCTCGGGGAGTTGATACTAGCAATGCTTTGTTTTAGTTACTATCACCGAGTTCATTGCAAGTAACCAGCAGGTTTCATCTTTTTAGAATGGGATAAACGCCAAGCCGCTGCTCCAAATTTCAATCCATACATCCTACCAGGCCACACTTGGTTCGTTCCTGAATCAATCCGGTATTAAAACGTAAAAATCTCAACCGAATCCTCATACACCCGTATTTCCCTTACAACCTGCCGGATTAAATCCCGCTTCTCTTCAAACGATAGTTCGTCTTGCCCTTTTGACAGATAATACTGAACGGCTTCCATTAGGACGTTAATGTTATACTCATTGTTCTGTGTAGAATTCAACATATCCGATAACTCGGCTAGTTGGTTATTCAGAGCTTCCTCTTTCTGAGTTAACTCCTTCAATTCCTGCCGGATTTCCTCTTCCCCAATACCGTCTTCACTGGCTGCAAATAACTTGATTAATTTTTTTCGGGCGTTTTTAGTTTTTTCGATTTCCTTTTCAAGCCTAGCTATTTCTCCAGCTTCAAAAGGCTCTTTTGTTTTCTCCTGCTGCAACGCCGCGGCAATTTCGTCAGGATTATTTAACCAACCAGCGACTTGCTCCCATACTTGATCTTCGATCATCTGGGCTTTAATTCTTCTACCACAGCCTTTTTGTTTTGCACCGGCTGTATTTTTAATATCTGTATATTCAGGGACCTTTTTGCCCCAATTATTTGATAATCGTCCGGTCATTGTATTGCCGCAGTCTCCGCATCTAAGCAAGCCACTTAATAAATATGGATGCTTACTCTTCTGTGCCCATCTTCGACGTGATTCTGAAAGCAGTCTCTGGGCGTGTTCAAACTGGGCCTCTTCGATAATGGGAGGGCAAGGTATCAGGATCCAATCACTCTTTGGCCTCTCCCTCATTGGAACCTTTTCCTCATCTTTTCTATGCTTGTTGCCAAGCATTCCTTCGGTATTCCAACGATTCTGATAAAACTCGCCAATATAGGCTCGATTCATTATGATTTGTCTAACGACTTGACGATGCCATACTGGAGCTCCTCGTTTGGTAGGTACACCTTTGCTAGTTAAATATAGTGCGATACCATTTAAACCTTGAACCAATGTATTGGGCTGTGTAAATAAATCAAAAATTAATCTTACGATTGCAGCTTCGTCTTCATTGACAAGGAATTGCTCCGACTCTTTGTCATAACTATATCCGTAGACTTGAAAATCTCTCAACACTTTACCTTGTCGCGCTTTTTCTCGTCTGCCGCGGCTCATTCGTTCGTTAATCTTGGATTTTTCAAATTCGGCTATCGCCCCACGCATAGAATAGAACAGGTTTCCTTCCGGGGTTTTGGAATACTCTCCATTCACGAATACCAGTTCTATTCCTCTTCTATCGAACTCATCCGTTATGATTAATTGGTTCATTAATTTCCGCGATAAACGGTCGGGATCCAGACATATGATTTTGTTTATGATCCCTTCTCTAACATCTTCCCGTAATTTGGTTAAGGCTGGTCTATCTAGAAACTCTCCAGATATCCCATCGTCCACATATTCTTTAACTTTATTCGTCTCCGCTTTCATCCGACACTGACGAATCTGATCGTTCAGGCTGAATCCATGTTTTGCTTGTTCTTCTGTGCTCACCCTGGCGTAAATAGCGATCATGTTTCTCCCTCCTGAACTTCTCTAGGAGATAATCATAACAGGCCATGCGTATTTTGTCATTAGAGTCGCCCGCAATCAGTTTCACATGCACCCGGCATCGCCTCCTAATGGAGGATATGCTGATACGGCTTGGACACTTGATAATAAAAAACGACCATAGACATTTATTTGTCCATGGTCGCTATATCACTTCATAATCAGTATTCCAGTAAATCTAATGAACCGTATTGACATATAATTACTGAAAAAACTTATAAATTCAGGGTATTGAGCTGAGGTTCATCCTACACGAGCTTGAACAATTGCCTATCGATACGTCTTAGCTCCTAACTTTCTTAGTCCACATATCGTTCGAAATATTATAGTTGATGTTTCACTTTCATTGGAAGTTTACACTTAGATGTAGTAACTGAGTTAGGCTTCCAAATCAACCTCTTCCACACCAATCATTTCTTTAAAAAGATTATCGTAGGCCGATATTTTCAGCTTTTGGGCCTTATCTATCTGGAACGTGACGCTGATGCGGGAAAGATCGCGGCAACGACTCGACGGCCTAATTTTCATTCTATAATAGACCGATCCATTCGCCTTGGTCAACGGTTCATATTTGCCTCCCTTGCGGGCCATCGGAATGATTTCGATCTGATCCTGATGCGGTCTCATCGTAGCGATCCGCTTCTTCACCTCGATCGGATAAGTGTCACTCTCCTGAATAACAGTGACAGTTTCTTTATCGTGGTGATTGTAAATCCCGTACGCGGCATTTACGGAATCGTCAACCAGAATCTCCCCATCGTTATAACTGTATCTTGCATTGCCGCGACAAATCGCTGTCTGCAGGTATTGCTTCTCCATGCCGAGCTTGGCATTCGGAAGTAACTTTTCCAGGATATCATGTACATGCGGAATTAGGCTGCTTCCCCCCGACAATAGAACCGTCTCGATCCGTTCAAAGCCAGACTCACCATTTTTCTTCATCTCCTGGTTCATTTGCAGCAGCCCTTGTTCGATGTAATCCCACAGAGGTTGGCAGCGGCTTACAAACTCTCTGCGCGTTAGCTTGATACTACGAATGCCTACCCGATCGTGCTTTGGTAGCAGTGGCGGCATTGAAGTGCTGTACTCCTCTACCTCGGAGAGTGCAATCTTAATCCGCTCCGCAGTCTTTTTCAGCAGTGGGTATATTTCGTTCTGCTTTAAATTTTCTATCCGTTTCTCATCGTCAAAAATGGCTAAATCCAAAGCTTGGCATACTGGATTCCCCTGCTTCTTACCCTCTTCGATGATGAATTTAATAATGATCATGTCTATGTCATCGCCGCCAACGACAATTCCCTTTTTGACTAAGATCTTGCCACGACTATAATTATCGGTACTTCCGTTATTCCACTGTTTCAAAATGGAAGCCGCCGTTTCCACGCCATTCGCATTTTCGCTTTTATTCATAACAGCAAGGTCCAACGTGCCACCGCCAAAGTCAAATACTAGCATCGTTTCTTCTCTGATGAACCTGTCTTTATAATCCCAGAGAACGGCGATCGGCTCGTCTATGAACCATATGACATCTGATGAAATGCCTAGTCGCTTGCAGGCTCTTTCCATCAAGCTTTTTAAATCCTCGTTATAATGAGTAGGAACACTCATAACGAGTCTTGAAATATCGCTGGCATTAAGTTGCGCACGCCTTAATAGGTCAGTCAAAAACAAACCAACCAGTTCATCGGAGGAGTACGTCTTTTCGTTTATGGTCCTGGAATAATGGATGTCCTTCATGAGGTGCCGTTTCAACGAAATGATTCCTCGCAATGAATCGTTGTAAGCGCTCGTTTCTTCTGCTTCAACTGAACCATCTGGATTAAAGTATAGCACTGTGCGAAGCAGTTGCCGCCCAGGAGAGTATCCCCCTTCAAGCTCGATAACCCTCACTTCTCCCGTTTCATTATCGATAACGGCGATCGAGCTGTTTGTCGTTCCGAAATCAATACCCACGTAATACATCCAGTTTATCCCCTTCTGTCTTAGATTTTTGCAAGTTCCGCCAAAAATTCGTCAAGCTCTTCATCACTTCTTTCTTTATAAACGTAAAGCTTTGCTCTGCACAGCACAGAACCGTCCCGCATGCTTCGAATCCCAAGCTCCGACAGACGAAATTCAACGTTGTGACCATCAAGGTCCGGAATTGTATTCTCTAGTTCAAACATTCGAGGATTCCGATGAACCTGCTCTCGTAGATGCTTCCCATCCCAACGATCGGGGAACCATTCCCAGCCCTCTCCTTTCTTACAGAAAAAAGCTTCAAGTTCCTGCGAGATTTCGGGCAACATTCTAGTGGCGTCCTCCAGACGGAGCAAATATTGTCCGCTAAGCCGCTGAAGAGCGGCTACCTGTTCATTCGTAAAACCGAGCTCGTACTTCCTTTTTCGTTGGAAATATCTTTTGATAGAAGCAAACATCTTTGTGTCCCCCCTGTCGGAATTTTATAGATTGAATAAGCCGTTAAATATATCGTCCAGCTTTTCTTCGTTTTCAATCTCCCCGCGTACGACAGAGCGAACCAAGACACGACTGTTCTTCATCAGCAAGCCTGGTTCCACGAGCTCGTAACGAAAAGTAATACCGGACATTTCACTTAAAGCAGTCTCCAGCTCAAAACGTTCTGGGTGCTGACGAACCATACTTTGCAGCTGCTCCGAAGACAGGGCTCTCCCATCGTGATCGGTTCCGATTATGCTGCAACCGAATGCTCTCAACACTTCCTGAACAGGCCATATCTGATCTCCCCTACAAGCGTAAAGATCCATCAACAACTCCTCCAGCCCGGCGTCAGACAAGTAATGAGCTCCAATAGCCTCTAAGCCCTGTAAAGGAAGCTTGTCCCAAGATTGTTTCAGGTGGTGGAGCATATCGTTCTGAACCTGCGGCTCGAACACCCAGTCCTTGATGTAAGCTGCGTCTCCCCCGTGGCATCCGTACAAAGCGAGCCACCGTATATCTTCTCGAAAGGCGGGTACGTACTCGAATGCATATTGCCAGTACCGGCAATATATTACGTTCAAGCTGCTTCGGTCCCTCTTGTACCAGTGAACCTCCAAAAAACTTGTCAATATTCGCTGCAGCAGTTCCTCATTGTTATTTACGAATTCTATAGGGCCCAGCATCCCTCTCAGGTTGCGAGGTTCGATGACAAACAGCCATTCCAGTTCTCCCTGCTCTATCAAGCCGCTTCGAATAAAGGAAGGGAATTTCCCTACCGTCTCCCCTATTCGCCCCGCTAATCTATTGAGGATAAGCTCCACTTGCCGGTCGCCGGAAATCGCCTTTTGAACAAGCCGATAGGCCGTTTTACGATGCGAGGTAAAAGCGTCCTCCCATGGAAATTCATCCTTCACAAGCAAACTAGTGAATGCTGCGGCAAACATCTCGCCCAAGATCGCATCGGATGCCAAATATTCCAGCAATCCTGTATCTGTATGAAAATACCTGACGAAGCCCTCTACATCGTCGATCTCCTGCAGTGTAAGCCGCTTCTCCAGTATCTCCACGAAACGATCGTAATGCGCCATCAATCCTAACATGCTCAACACTTTCATGCTTACTCCGAGCGCTCTTTCACTTCGGGGCGATTTAGTATCGAGTGCATCGTCTTGCGGATTCCTCCACCGAATATAAAGCTCAATCGCCTCCAATACCTTCTCAATAGAATTGTCATATACAGTCAGGAACGGTATAGCAAACGTTAGCTTCGCAAGCTTAGAATAGTCAATGCCAACTAGACTTGATTGTACATGGTAATGATATTTTAAGCTTTTCACCACCAAATCCGCCTGGGACTTCAACCACTTTGCTAAGTCGTCCTCACCATCCGGCAGCGACCAATCTGGTTGTCTCAACACTTCGAGCTCGATTAACTTGCTTGGCCGCTCTGGTTCAACTCTTTCACTGGGACCATATCGGCGGTTGCTCCTCCACTCTTCAAATCCCAACAGGAATTTATCCAGATTTTTCCGTGCTTGTTGAACCTTTTTATTCTCCGATTGGGAAATTTTATTTGCAATGTATGTCTCTATCCCAGTCTTGATCTCAGCATATGGGAATTCAGCCTCAGCTTGCTGTGCCCCCCATAACCATGCCTGCCATGTCTTCAGTCGATCAATAAACAGGTTCCAATCGTCCGGATATCGGCTGTGGACCCGAGTGAGTGAGCGATGAAAATTGGCTAACGTATGCTCAGACTTAGAATTGGACACCGACTCATAAAACACAATATGCGGAATGAGGTGATGAAACAGCGCCTCCTCCCATGGTGCCTTCTTCCACTTTTTTATTTCTATCGACATTTCGCCACCATCGAAAATCTGCCGTTTCTCAAGCTCAGTCGGAGCTGATACGAGCCACTCCAGACAATCAAATGAAGCTTCTTTGATAAGAAGTTTGATCGTGTCTCCAGAACTGCGCCCACCTGCCCCATCAGCTTGCACTATCTTTTTCAGAGCCTCTATTGTTAATCGCTCCGTCACTGACTCCCGCCTTCTTTCTTATCAAACCTTCTGCGCACTCGCTCGACTAGCTGTAGCACCACATCCCGAATACCAACATAGAGGCTGGTCTCGGCGACAAACCCGCGCTTACGGTCCCCTCTGAAGGAGAGCCAGTTATAGCTGCCGACGATGGCGAATTTATCGTCACAAATTAGTATTTTCTCGTGGGTATCTCCCAGCCGGACCGCATGGAATCGATTGGAGGCCAGTTTTTCTTTGAGCTGCTTAACAGCTTTCTCCGTTCGCTTGCCCTTATATTCCTCATCATGCGGGTAGCCATATCCGATCCAGAGATGGCCGCCCCTTCTCAGAAACGATTTCATCACTGGGAATAATTCATCGATTACCTCGTTGGAAACCCATGGACTGACGATGTACACGGTATGCTCCGCATTCTCCAGTGCTTCCTGCATCTTAGCAAAATGCTCAGTCGTAGTAAGAGGGTATACAGCCCCGTTAACTTCAGGTCGATCTTCCAGCTTCGGTACATCGAAAGCTGTCCACAGCTCCTTCAGAGCCTTTTCCTCCTCATATGGTCCGGTTGTCCCAGACTGATGCGGCAGTGGCAATTCATCGCGAATAGAAGCTGGAAGCTCCGTCATCTCCCAGATCTCTACACCGCTTTCAGCCATCTGGGCCAAGGGCCCGGAATATTCTGGGGCATAATGATGCCGGTCAAACACTTGGAAAATAAATTTCCCTTCCTCCGTTCGATACACCAACAGTCGCAACCTTTGATATTCGGTATACACATTGCCTGGAATGCCGACGATATCATCGAGCTCGGTCTTCTCGTTTTGCTGGTAACGATTTTTATAGTCTTTATACAGTTCCTTAAGTTCTGAGAAATGCTGCGATACCTCATACAAAGTCGGAGCAGGCACATATGGTCTTAGAGTATTTCCTGAATCCGCTCGCAGCGCATAAGAACCGATGGAGTGTAGATGATGCCATTTGCCTGAAATCGCATCCAGTTTTACTGTAAAAATCTCTTCCCTGGTCGTAACGATTCGGTCCAGCTCCAGCGCTTCCAGACCTTTCGGGTTTATTTTGTAAATGCGGCCGGTCAAGGTTGGAACTTCGATGATATAAGAAAGTGCGGATAATTCGCCCAGGCATTTGCGCAGTTCCCCCAGCGGCACACCGAAAAAGTCTGCCAGATCAGTCTCCTCATGAAACTCCTCTTTAATCAACCGCAGCACAAATTGCGCTAGCAGGCTCATACCTCTCTTGCCCCGCACGCGTATAGCCAGCTCCATCCGGTAAACGGGAAAATCTTTCTCATAGAAGGCAACCAAACGCGCCCCGGGGATCGCAAACTCTTGCTGCTGTGCGAGATCCAGCAATTTCATGGCTGCAACTCCTTCCAGGAACGAATCGCTGCATCGCGATCGGTTGCTATGTAGTCGTAAATCCCTCGGACGATGTGCTGAGGGGTTAATCCTCTTGCCATCTCCGTACTTCCGATCATAACGAGCAGCTCCCTCGCGCGGGAGAGGGCAACGTTCATTCTTCGCTCATCCCTTAGAAAGCCAAGATTGCGTTCACTGTTATTCCTCACCATACTGTATAGTACGAGGTCAGCTTCTCGTCCTTGGAATGCATCCACAGTGTCAACCTCTACCTCTAGATGCTCCAGCTTTAATACATCAATCGCTTCGCGCAGTTTATTTCGCTGCGGCATATATCCCGTAATAACGGCCACTGATTTTCGCGTTCCCGTATCTTCCAGACACTTATCTAAATTCAGCAATGCGTTTTGAACAGCATTGACCTCAGCTAGATTGAAATAGGATGTGCCCAGCTGCTTTTCCGCAGCCTGCTGATGATCATCCGTACGAATCCAGGTTATCGGCTTCCAGTCGTGAATTCCCGACGCCCTTTCTTCTTCGGTACAACCCGGCTTCAATGGCGTATCCGAGTAGAATAGCGCGGATACCATTCGTGCAATCGCGGGATGCATCCGGTATTGCGTCTGAAGGGTAGCTCGACTGTCCGTATGGATTCGCTTGAACAAATCTTCGAACAAGCTGACTTTCAGCGAGTTAATTTTCAACTTATCCTCTCCGGCTTCATCCAAGAACCGGTCAATAACCGGCGGAAGCTGCTTGTGGTCGCCTACAAAGACGACCTTCTTGCCGTTGATACTTGGGAGAAGCGATTCCGGCGGCGTTGCTCTCCCTGCTTCATCGATAATGACCCAATCGAACGACAAATCCCATTGGTACAAAGGATAGCTTCCCATACAAGTAGCACCGATCAAGGTCGGAGATTGAGCCAGAAACAACGGCTTCATCTCATCATCTTTGCCGAACATCGTCTTCCAATCGTTATAAATGTCCAATACACGGTTATAGCGGGCCGGATCCTGGATTCGATCCATAATGGACCATATTTTACCGTCCACATTATCCTCCAGATGCTCGACCCAACGCTGAAGAGCCGGATCGATCGTCCACTGTTGTACACTCTCTCCGATCTTTTCATTCCCAATCCGCACAGCAATAGGCGCTTGGCGGAATTCATGCGCATGCTGTTCGACAATCTTCATAAATTTAGAGAAGGCATGATCGATGGCCACATTGGACTGCGATGCCAGCAAAATGCGGGCCTTCGGCTCACGGCGATAAATTTGCAACATGAGTTCCGTAATCCATGTCGTTTTGCCCGTGCCGGGCGGTCCTTGCAGTAAAAAGATCGATTCGGCACCCAGAGCGGCCTGAAGCGCGAGTTTCTGATCTTGGTTTACATTTTGATACGTGCTTATAGTAGAAGCCGGATATGTATTCGCATGTGCGGGCTCTACTAAATGCTCTAGAAGCAATCGGTTGATTTTGCGCCCCATCCTGAATTGCTGCAGCACTTGACGCTGCCGATTCAGCTGAATTTTTTCCCGCTGCGTGTTTTCGCATAAGTCGCCAAGCTCGGGAAGCTCTTCAGAGCCGTAATCTCTTACGGTTTCCAAATAAACCTTATTGCCTTCCTGTCGGATGTAACGGCCTGCCGGGTGCTGAGCTTTGTCGGTGACAAACATCATTTCCGTTCCTGCCGCGAAAGATAGTTGCCGTTCGACCAGAAGCTGAACCTCCAGCACTGAACCATCTTCAATCAGCCTCCATTCACGGTATGCGTACCGCTTATCATCCGCATTCAGCCGCTCTAGCTGCAGGCGTAAAACATCCTCCCATTGGTCAAACACTTCTCTTGTCTGCCGGTTCTGAGCCCGTTTCGAATTCGACATAATCGACTCGCTCTTAATATACTCCAGCAGAGAAATTCCTGATGTTTTTGAATCGGATCGTCTATCAAAGGTCCATCCACCGCGAAACCTCTTAGCGCGTTCCTTAGCCCTCTCTCTCTCGAAAGGTGATTTTTCACCGCAGTCTTGAATGATCAAATCCGGCCCGCCTTGTTTGCCCGCATTCACTTGAAAGATCCACTCATAAGTCGATCCAATAACATAAAGAAGCATCCTTCGGTTCTGTGAATCGAATCGACTGTACAAGTAAGATTCAGGCGCTGCATCGGTCCCAAACCGCTGCTCCCACTCCTCGCGAGACAGATCAGAGCGCTGCAACAGACCGGCCGATTCATCCGCGTGCCAGCCTACTGTCCAGACGACCTCGTCCATCTTCTGGGATAAATAGCGGTTGGCCATCTCGAGAATGACGGAAAGTGGTGTTTCCTTTACGGAATCCCACAAAGCCGATAAGATGGTGAACAACCCGGAATCGCACTCCGATTCATAAGCATGCAGTGCCTGGTCCGAATCAGGTATCGACTTTCCCGGAAACACCAGTGTAAAGAGAAAACAGCCTGACGCATAACGATCGTCTGACGCACTTCGATACGATTTTTTCATAGAAGTCCTCGTGGTGTAGTCAGCGCAGCAGCTCCAATCTTCTTCCAACGAGAAAAATTGCTTCATTCGCCATTGCTGTATACCAGGGAAAATATAATTGGCCGTTCCGCCTTTTTCCGCCAACTCGATCCATACATCCTCAGGACAGAGCCGCCCATGATAAGATAAAATGCCGTGGATTTGTGCTATATGCTCAACGAGATCCATCCAGATGCGAATCCTCTTGGATAAATCTAATCTCAAGATGTCAGGATAGGCCTGATCCCATCGTCGAAATTGTGATGGCTTCTCCACTGCTACAAAATAAGAGGAGACTCCCTCATCAATCCTATGCTGCCCGTAAGAGAGAAGTGAAAGAGCACCTACTTGTTCAAGGCGCTTCAGCATATCCATCTGGATATAGAAATCATTCCAAGCTACATCTTCATTCAATGAAGCATCCAGTCGGTATTGATACACTAAAGCTGATTTGCCAGAAGGATTGTGCAATACCTCGCTAAAAGTAAAGCGTGGGTTGACCTCAAGTAAAGCAGTTACATTGCATTGGTCAAGCCAACCATTGTTTACCATGTAAATCCTCCAGTTTACTTTCATTTTTTGTATTTAAGACAAAACGGTTACCCTTGGGTAACCGTCATCCCATCTAATACAGTCGACTCTAATGATATAATAAACCATTAGTCTATTCGACAAAAAAAACTAATAATTCCTTCTGGATCGGAATAATATGTCTTTACGTCCTCTGTTACAAAGTCTTGTATGGTTATGAACTTTCTGATATCAGTGGCTATAAGGTACTGGATCAGTCCAAACAAACACGCTTTATCGTAACCAGGATGTACAGGGTATCAAAATTGTGATGGATATTCTTCTAACGTACATCTGAATATTACCTTTCATTTCATTTTTCGCCCTCCTCTTCACTACTAATTCCCCAGCAATTCTCGAACTCCCATGCAGAATTGCTCTTCAGATGGGGTCAGCCCGTTATCCGAATCCTCTTCGCCTAATTCACCATTAACCCCATAAAAATAAAGGTTGCTTTTCAGTTGAGATGAAAACCACGGATTCCCTTGTTGATATCGCCGAATTTCAGCATCGTTTTCATCTGGATATACCAGAATACCCGGAGCCGAATACCCATGATCGGAGAAAGCATCCATATACGCATGAATCTGGTACAAATCATTTCGTTCCAAACCCGTTGGTTTTGATAACGTTACAAAAGTGTGCTTATATTTTGCATCGACTACCGCTAGCACTTGTTTCGAAGATGGCATCCGTATAATAAAATCCGGCTTTAAAGAAGCTATTTTCTTCCCGTTCCTGTTTACAAACAAATTGCCAACGGCTTCTCTAACTCGTCCAGTATGGATCACTTCTATCCCTGCTAGAGCATTTCTTAGAAGATGATAAACATAAAGCTCCCAAATTTCAGCCATATCCAAGAGGGTTCCTGTTACTTCTTGGCCCCCGTTTGAAGAGACCCCAAATGATTTTTGTTGCAAAATCCTCAAAGTCAAATCAACAACGGGGCGATAGGATTCCAGGATGGGGGTGTATTTAATTTTGGGAATCTTATAAATGGTTTTATAGCTTCTACACCCTTCGGATTGGAGTAAAAGGCCTATGATTTCCCTTCCTCTGTCGGACAACCAGTTATGTGCATTTCGATGCCCCAATTCCTTCTTAATTCTTCTATAACCGTTGCTGAGTATGTACGCAATGTCAGGATGAACAACCTTGGACCTGGATAGACTTGCAAGTCGATTCGTTCCCTTGCCTATCTCTAGAGCCGTTTCCATCACTTTCATACGACCGCGCAGAGATGGAGCCTTCAGTGTTTCTTCCATTCGAGTATACGGTAACCCATGCTTGGCTCCACGGATAAGCTGCTCACCCCAAATTCGGGCTATTAGTTCCCACAGCCACATATTCGCATTACGATAGGAGCCCTTACTCTGGATCATTCGCACTCCCCATATAGTGCTAATCCAACGATGAAAAGAGCTTTCATAACGTGGTGTTATACGTAGAGTTCTCCCCATATATTGGATCTCTCCAACATACCTTCCCGCATACCAGCGTCCATGGCGAAATTCGATTACTGGCTCATCATCCGATTTGTCAGTGAGACGAATTGTGAACAGTTCTTTATCGAGATAAAGGCACAAATTCTGCAACCATATCTTCTCATCATCATTTATTAAGCCGATCTCAGATAAGTCATTTGCAATGATTTCTGTTCTTCCTTGTGCGGACTTCATACCTTCCCCCACAGGAAAGTGCTTTTCGCTTGTTCCATAAATTGCTTTCTTTCGTATGAATCGGCCCCGGACAAATACTGCTCCAATAACGGAGCCAACGAATAATTCCACAAAGCAGTTACAGGCCCACGAGCTTGCTTATTCCGGTTCCATAGTACTTGCTGAACGCCCGGTTGTGAATAAATATACTTCTGGGCAAATGAAACCACGTCACTGAAATAGGTATGACCAATGACATAAAGCGGTCCCATATGTTCATGCCCAGCTATTAAATGATTCAACTGGACGCAACGTTCCGCTAGAAGTTCAAATTCATCCTCCACACGGTTCCATTTACGAGGTTTTCCATACTTCTGCGGCCAACGTTCCCATTTTCCCTTCAGTAGAGTGACTAGATCATTACGATCGAATCCTCGGAAAAACCAGAGAAATCTGCGGCGAAGTGCAAAATCGACTTGTTCCAGCGATTGGTCAATCAAATTCATAGTTCCAATAATATATAGATTCTCGGGTACTGTTAACGGATATGGTTGGCCATCCTGACCGGCAAGCAGCACAGCACTTTCACGATCCTCCATTAAGGAAAAGCACTCTCCCAACACCTTGCTGAGATCCGCCCGGTTCATTTCATCGAGAATGAGGACAAAAGGCAAGCCTTTACCGATTCCGGCTTCCGCTGCTTCAATTTCCTCTAAGACCTGTAAAAATACGCCTTTTTTATAGACGGTCCGATTCTGTTCAAGCTGCATCCCCCGTATAAAATCTTCGTATCCATAGCCCGGATGGAATTGTACACGGCGAATCCTCCGCTCTACTAGCTTGTTCACATCCTCTTGCTTTTTAAAGAATTCCCCCGCTCCCCACAGGCGTAATGTCTCTTGGCGAATAAACTGTCCGGCTAATTGCTTTGCTTCATGAGTTTTCCCGGTTCCCGGAGGTCCATACAAAACAATCTGCTTCTTGATTTGCAGCCCTTGAATGGGTAGAACCTCCGAATCATGGTCACTATAATCCCAACATTCAACGAGTGGACTTCGATAGAAATCAAGATCCTTTTCTCCAAGAATGTCTTCGAGCTTTGTTCGAATAGCCAGGATGCGATCATCAATATCTTCAGGCACGGAGTCTTCATCCAGAATTTCCAGGAAGGCCTCAACAATCTGTTGCTTATGACCCTGACTCGCCATTCTTTCATATTGATCAGGGTATAGGAGGTGCAAAATAATATGTCGGGATAGCGGGTTCGTGTCCTCCTTTATAGTATCGAGCATATTTCGTACCTTTAAATGGTCGGATAAAAACACAATCCGGTCATTTTCAGGTTTCTGCAGAACCGCATCTGCGAACATAGCTATATATCGTATTTCATAATAACGTCTTGTATTGTAGGCGATACCCGGTCCGCCTATGCCATGCTCCAATGCTGTCAGCGCCTCATTCTGATCGTCCAGTGTAAGTCCGGCAAATGATGCAATCGTATTCAGAAGTTCTTTTTTCTTCGAAATGTAATCGTGGAGGGAAACAGCAAGTAGAGATAGACAAGTTCACATGCAAGCTGAACAACCTCAGGCTTCTGACCCTTCAGTTGCCCTTGCAGTTTGTTCTCAAAGATCTCTGAAGATTCATCCACATTCTCTATAAAGCAGGCTTTAAATGCATTCAAATTCGCAGTGCTCCAAATTTGCTCAGAGGGCCAAAGTAATGATGTGCCATTAATGAGGCTCATCCTTTTCCATTGATCTGCATGATGGTAAACGGAGGTAGTATCCCATTCCTTAAATTGTGCCATGAATTTCATCCTCACTAATGTTGATTTCCAAATGCCGTACAACGCGATTATATATATCTTCCAGATCATTGATAATCTGTGGCCGGTGGGTTTGAATCTGGGGACACGGATGATAGTAGTAATATCCTGACTTTTGTTTGGGGTGCGCCTTTCCAAAGATTGGGACGCATGAGGTCTGAATTAACGAGACCCATTTATCTTTAATTTGAACAAAAGGACGCCAATGTCTCTTGTGCTTTTTCACTCCCCAACCCAGGAGAATCCATGGATGTTGTTTCAACTCGACCAATTCAATCAATGACTCATCAAATTGAAAATCCCCTTTTGTAACAAGCTCCACGAATTGCTCTATTACATCTTGATCATCTGTATTTTGCAGCCAGAACAAATTATAAAATTTAAATTGCCCCTCTAGGGATTGTCCATAAATTCGTTCCAATAACGTGGCCAATTGATTCATGGTTGGATCAGGAATAACTTGGCCATGTGCCTTTCCATCTGCTAATAAACGAGAGTATACTTCAGGAGCGACTTTTTCCAACGTGGCTGACCCCGGATTAAGTAGTACACAACATCCTAAAGATTTCGTTGAGTCTCCCCACTGAAGATGGGCGGATGTACGATATATATGTTCACCTCGTTTGAGAAACTGGCCATAAGCCCGGAATTTATCCATATTCCTCACTCCTTGGGTTAATGTACCGCGACATCAAATTGCTTAAGCTCCTTATCCGAAAGATTTTTGTAAATGGTTGATTACCAACAATCCCCCAGCCTTGTGCAGCGGCTCATTCTGCTTTTCGCAATGAAATAACTGAATGCACGATGGGCAGCCTTCCGAACAACCACAGCCACTGATGATCTGTTGGGCTTTCTCCAAGAGAACCCCGAACTTTTCCGCAACAACCTCGACTATACCCGAACCGCCTCCTGCTTGGCTGTCGTAGAAGAACATTCCAGGCATTCCAAACAAGGCTGAGCCAGAATAAAAAGAGGTGTGCTGAAAATCAGCCATACTGCACCTTACAACAGCCGGTATCGCCGAAGCTATGGTATGTTCAACGGCATGAAGACTTCCCTCAACCAGGGTCTCCAAGTCAATGGATTCGCGATTCTGCACATCCTTGAGCAAACCTCTAAGTTCATCCCTTCCTTGGAGATCCCACATCAACCAAAACGCCTCGGTTTGGAAACTGACAGGATATGTGTTTGTTAATTGCACGGTTTCGGGAGGCGTTGCGCCGTGATTGTAGATTTTTTTGTAGCCAAATGTACTTCGTTTTACGATGATGTTTCCAAGATTGGATTTGATCGCCGCGTCACTTATCAGAGGATTGGTTATATCATGGATTTCAATGCTATCACGAACAATTCCGCGAGTATGATAATCCGTTCTTACTGGCTCTACAACCACTTTGCGTTGCCTGTTATTGACCCACTTGACCTTATAGAAGGTACGATTGTCAGGCCCCAGAAATACGGCATCTACGTGATAATCTCGAATCAAAGAACGTCCGTCCACACTTTGAAATAGGATGTCCTCATTCCACCCGTTCTTGGTTACAACCGTATAGGTATCGCCCATAGTGAACAAAGTTTGATACCGGGGTGTTTCTCCTTGATAGTGTAGTTTCCCTTCAATCTGCTGCCACTGGTCGCTTGCCTCCGCAACCACCTTGCGAAGCGCCGAAGAGCGAACATAATTCATAGCATTCGTCAACGTCCCTCCCAGTTCGTGAGCCGCGTATGCGAGATGCTCCTTTAATAGCTTGGGATTCGTTGTATTGATCGCCGCAGATTCAGGCGAAAACGTAAAGAATTCTTCAGGGTTGCGGGCAAAGTATTGCTGCAATGGCTCTTCCTGAACCATCATAATCACCACACCGTCTCTGCTTCGCCCCACACGCCCAGCCTGCTGCCAGAAGGAGGCCTGAGAACCTGGATATCCAAGCAAAATACATACATCCAGACACTTCACATCAATTCCGACCTCTAGGGCGCTAGTGGTGACCACTCCAAGGATCTCGCCTTGCTCAAGTTTTTGTATGGTTCGTTCTTTAACTTCCTGCGTGAGGTATGCATGATACGGCAGAAAAAACTCATGTGGTTCGTCTGCCGAAAGCCCGGCATGATCATGAAGATGGCTGCGCAAGATCATGTTTAATTCACGACTTAAAAGCTGGGCTTGTTGGCGGTTGCTTGTGAAAATGATACTTCTTGGCCATCTTCCATCCTTGTAGATCGTGCGCAGAATTTCATAGAGATCGGAAACAACAGCCCTTTTCTTCTGCTCATCGTCTGATAAGCCAGGATTCCACATCAAAATCGCTTTTTTCTTTACTGGCGCTTGTACACCCGATATTTCATGAAATCCTTTCAGTCCACGCATTCCTGTTAATTCTTCAGCTAGATACTTTGGATTAGCAATGGTAGCCGAGCAGGCAATAAACTGGACGTTTTTATTCCCCAACCTGTCACATAACATTCTTAATCTGCGAAGGACCAAAGAAACCTTTGAACCTAACAAGCCTGAGTATTGATGAAGCTCATCAATAACAACAAACCGAAGATTTTGCAGAAAGCGCAACAGTCCAGGACCTTTCCCCTTAGGTGAACTTGCACCTTGAAGAATTAAGTGCAGATAGTGAACGTTGGTCAGCCAATAGCGCCCCTCAGAGAACACGAAGCTAGACGCCTGATCTTTTCTCATATGCTCTGGAACGTTCCGTTGCCCATGAAGAAGTCCAACAGATATTTGTTGTCCATTCACAGTGAATCGCGAAAATCCATTAAGCGAAATTTTATTTCCCTGCTCTTCTATATCATCGGCCCATTCTTTCAAATGGGTAAACTGATCTTCGACCAATGCTTTGAACGGAGCCAAATATAGCGCACACGCATCCGGATCAGATACCAATTTTTCCATGATGGGAACATTGTAAGCCAATGATTTTCCCGATGCGGTTTTCGTACAGAGAACGACATTGCGTCCTTCCCGGATGTTCTGTATGGCTTCTCCTTGATGCTCATACAGCTTATTGATCCCCAGAGAATGAAGCTTCCGTTGCAGCCAACTGGGCATAAGGATTTCAGCATAAGCGCCTTGATTGGCGTCAATTTGATGTAGATGTACGTCGCTTCGGACACGAGTTCCTACTTCAAGCAAGTTCTGGACGAGCATATCGCTATCGAATGCTTGTTGCACGGGAAGTCTTCGGTCTGAGATCATTTCCATTTCTTCCGGTGTCAACATCCCGTCCAAGATCAAGCATCCATCATGCGTACAATAAACGCCGGCTTGTTTGTTTATATAGGACTCCATATCGGGTTCAAGTGAGCGCCACTCCGAAAAGCGAATCCCGTTTGCACGTTGATGGATATAACGGTAATATCCTTTCGGATCAGCTTTATAACCGATTTGGACAAAGTCTCCATATGGCCGTTGGCCTCCACAAGAAGAGCAGATTACAGGCATTCTTAATCGTTCCCTTCAATCAGTATCTTCAGCAGCATTTTGGCCCCAGGTTTGAACAGTTCAATATTCCCTTTACCGGGGAGCTGGACGCAACTAGGACATCCTTCAGTACAAGAGCAGCTTTCAATAAGCTCAAGCGCTTTTCGAAGCACATGAGGGAGTTTCTCGTAAATCGCCTCGATGGTTCCGAGGCCGGAGCCATTCTCGCCATAGAAGCCGATAACAGGTCGATTAGCAAAAGCCGTCATTGCACTCGCCGAAAAACCTGTAAAGTCATTCGCGTCACAAATAATGAGGTCAGGAATAACGGAAGTCATAGCGTGACCTGCAGCGTGAAGAGAGCCTTCGGCCAACAGATCAACGGGTCTGCCTTCATCTACCCATTCCTGGATGTTATTTTTCAAGTGGCCCCATTGGGAATCCGTTAATGTAACCCACATTCCTTCGGGAGTAAATCGGGTGACGGACGGATGGTCCAATTGAACCTGCTCCGATTCATGCTTCTGTCCGAAATAAACCTTCTTATAACCGAAGACGCTCCGCTTGATCTCTAGTTCACCATAGGCCATATCGATTCCTTCGATATTTTGCTTCTGGTAAGTCTGCATAATATCGATGGCATCACGATAAGTAGATTGGGTGTAATAAGTTAGTTCTTGAATGGGCAATAGAATGATTTCGCCTTTTCTGCGATTGATAGAGTCTACTCGATAGCCTTTTTCTCCAGGAGTCCAATAGATCGCGCCTTCATGGAAGTCACGAAGAGCACTCCATTCATCCAGACCGTCAACGATCGTTTGATCCTGTCCACGAATGGTGACGCTGTAGTTTTGCCCGGAGATGGATCGAAGGCTAAACTTTTTATCAACGACTTCCTCTTGATTCGCTGATGCGGCAACCTGGAGAACAGTCTCGATATAGTCTTCAACTAATCCGGGGAACATGTTCTGCAAGTCTTCCTTCGTGACTTCTCTCCCTAGCTCTTCTCTCAGTAGAGGAATATGCAAAGCCAACAACTTGTAATTTGTTGGATTAATTCGAACTACTTCCGGAGCCTTGTGAATAAACTCCAGTGGGTTTCGCATGTAATACTGCTGAAGCGGTTCGTCCTGCAGGATCAAGACAGCGACTCCCTCGCCTTTGCGGCCTACGCGCCCAATCTGTTGGGAGAACGCCGCTTTCGATCCGGGATAACCAACAAGAACGGCGAGACTCAGATCACCGATATCAATCCCGACTTCAAGGGCATTGGTCGTAATAATGACATGAATATCGTGGGACTTGAGACGCTCAATAATCCGTTTCCGGGTATCATTCGGTAGAATTCCAGTATAAAAAGCCGCGAGTTTCTCTCCGTCCACTTTCTCCTTAGGTAGTCGGAGAGGCTGGCGCAATACGTCTTTGATATAACGGGTAAACACCATCGTCTGGCTGCGAGAAGGCTGAAAAATGATGCTCTTAATCACCTTCTGATCCACAGTCATAATTTGTTTCGCCATCGTAATCGCATCGGTAGAAGGCGCGCGGCGGACCTGTTCGTCGGCAGACATGCCAGGATTCCAGAGGACGATTTCCTTCTTCTGATGGGCGGAACCATCTGTATTGATGAGGGTAAAGCCACTTAGCCCCGTAAGATCCTCTGCTAATCTAGCAGGGTTCTCAATCGTTGCAGAGCTCGTGATAATCTGGATATTGTGTGCATTACCCAGTTCTCGGCAAACCTTCAGCAGACGTCTGAGTACTAATGCGACATGACTTCCGAATGTGCCGCGGTACATATGCATCTCATCAAGCACAATAAATTTAAGGTTCCGCAGATAATTCCGAATGTGGTGCGCGGTCGCATACTTCACCTTCTGAACTTGCCCGAGAATAGAGTAATGAATCATATCTGGATTCGTCATCCATACCTGTGCCTTCTCCATGATTCGCTGCCGCGGCCCATTCTCGGTATCCCCATCCAGCCGACCAATATGAATCAGACGATCTCCCAAATGCAACTGGGTCTCAAACCATTCATCCAGGGAAGAAGGATTCTCCGTCAGTTGCAAGCCAAACCGCCTAATTTGATCCAATTGATCATTTGCTAACGCTTTTGTTGGAAATATGTATAACGCACGTTCTTCGGGATGGTTATATAAACGACTAAGAATCGGCAGGTTATAGGACAACGTCTTTCCGGATGACGTTGAAGTGACCAAGACAACATTAGAACCAGAATGGACTGCATCGGCCGTTTCTGCTTGGTGTGAATATAACTGCTTAATTCCCATTCGATATAAGGCGTCCTTAATGGGCTCCGGTGTAGATTCAGGAATATCTGCAAAAGTTGCTTCTTTGGCAGGAAGTGTATGTACATAAATCTCAGCGGCCTCTTCCTCGGCCAACTTCTTCAGCTTATCCAGTACATCTTCTGATGAAAATTCATGACTTACGACGCCAGGAATTCGGTTATCCTCACATAGTACAAATTCTTCTTTCTCTAGAGGAACGATAGCAAAACAAGACGGACAGTAAATTCCTTCTGCGAATCCTCGGAGGTTTTCAATTACGGGAGTCCAGTCTGAACATTTAATCCCGGTTGGCGAATATTCAAGTAATCGTTGCTCCCCAACTTGGCTGATTTTATTGGAAATTTGAATTGCCTTTAGCATATTGGTGCATTCCGAGCATTTCAGAAATGCCATTACCTAATCCCTCCATCGCTAATGTCTGTTGATCCTATTTAAACATAATGATTAGACAATAGGTTGTCATCGAATATACGTTCCTGTGAAATAAAATCCCTTTATTGATAATTCGACAATATAGGCATTAAGTCCTTGTTTATGTAAATTCGCACAAAAAAAGACGACCACTATGATCGTCTTTCGTGATTTCTCAGTTTTTTTTCTTATCATCTGAATGTGTCTTGCCTTCACTACATTAACTCGCTCATCAGGACCAAATATTCGTTCGGCCCTACCCACATAACTAAGGAAGTTCCTATTTTTTAAATCCTTGCTATCCTCATGCTCATGATATCCAAATTTTCGATAGAGGCGTATGCTTTTAATGATTACTTTTGTTTTTGGATCATCTTTGCTTCTCAGAATCTTCTTTATATTTCGATTCAACTTATTATAATACTTCGAAATGGTCTTATCCCTAATAGTTACAGCATTCCCATCGAAAGAAAAACCTAAGTAATCAATTTTCTTTTTTCCTGTCATACATAATAAAGCATCGCGGATGTCAAATGATTCTATGTTGCCTATACTGCATTCAAAAAGTTGGGTTTTATCAGGCTCCAACACCAGTGACGGTGTTGCATGTATGATTGACATCAAGAAGGCAAGTTCTTGTTCCAATGGTAACGCCTTATCTTTTGGAAGGATAACAATAAAATCATCGCTATACCTCATATACATTCCATCTTTGGAAGTAACATATGAATTTATCTTAGCATCGAACTCAAGCATGTATATATTTGACAACACAGCACTTATTGCCGATCCTTGAGGAATGCCGAACGATTTTTTATTTGGAGTAACCATGTCCTTCTTTAAGGCCTTAAATTTACTCCAAGGTATCGCCAAATCTTGTTTGTTTAGTCGCTTAATTCCAGAAAGATTTAACAAATGCCCATTTTCTTTCAAAAGGTCGGATAATTCCCATGTTGAATATTTAGTGATGTTTTTAAATACCGCATAATAATCGTTAGGAAGCTTATCTTTTTGAAGCAGTTGACACATTCGCTTTTTTAAGTATTGATGGTCAAGGCTGTCGAAAAAGTTTTTAAAGTCCCCGATGACGACATAGCATTCTTTAAGTTCTTTTATTTTGTCAAAAGCCTGTTTAGCAAAATGAATATTATTCATGTGCAGATTGTTGCGATAAGCAATCGAGCATTGATCAAGACCGTCAATAGATACTCTTTTGTTATATTCTTCATTTAATTGATAAGCGTAGTACTGATAGATATACCGATCCATGTGTGCGGAATAACAAATTTCACGGTTTTTGGTACTCTTACCTTTGGATTTACTATACTTCGTAATTTTCAATGTATGGTGGATAAAAGGAAGAAAGCCATGAGTTTTTATTTTTAGTGGATCAGAGATATAATCCCATGCTTCATTTATGGTTATTTTTCTATCGAAATGGGCATAGCCTCGGAATTTCATCTTTTTCTTCCACTCATCCACAGTCATAAATTCCCCCATAAAGTGCAATACCTGCCAACACGGGGGGTAGCATCCCTAAGTTGGCAGGTATGATGTAATAGTATTGCAGCCACCCGTACATTACGCATGAACAACTATGCTAAGATAGTTGAGGAGGCGTGTTCAATGTGGAGTGCTAGTTGGTTGCTGTGTGAGTTCGTGTCCACCAGTGAACTGTGTCAGTGTGTCTTGTGCGTGCTACTGCTCGCCAGACCCTTGACTTCAATCTCCAACCCTTACAGCAGGTCTGCAAGGCAAAATTATAGTATCATAGTTTCATAGATTTGGCAAACCAAAATTCGACAAAAAATTGTGACTCTCGTTCACTCAACCCCTAATGCCTTAAACACAGCATCTTCCGCACTCTGGTAGAAGATAATATTGAAGCAGCCAATCAATTCAGACGGGACAGTTCCAAGATCAACTGCTGATGTAATTGGAATCAAGACCTTCTTGGCTCCGCTGTCCAAGCAAACCTGCAATGTATTCGCCAGTTCTTCGACTTTCATGATCGTGCCACCGATACTTAAGTCACCCAACACTACGGAGGAACCTAGAGCAGGTTTATTCAAGGCTACCGAACATATAGCTACTACAGCAGGTAAGGTCAGATACTTGGTCATGCCAATACCGTTCATGTCTTGGATGTGCATGAGGTAATCCTTTGTGGTCGTACTAATCGATCCACTAATATTTTTACCATTCGCTTTTAAGTACCGATACGCCGTATCAACAGCTTCCCTGGCTTCACGATCCGAACCAAGACCTGTTTTCTCAAATTTTCCAGTACCCGAGGTCATTTGCATCTCTAATTTGTAGACCCCAATCATACCAGACTTTCCATGCGATACCGTGTAAATATGACCGGGCTTGCCCATTCCCTCTGGGATTAGTTTGCCGCCTCCCTGCTCTGGAACTGGTACAAATTCCTCGTTGAAAGTTTCTTGATCGATATACGAAAAATTCACATCATAGAATTCCATGCCGCCTATCTTTTTCAACTGCTCTTTTACTCTTCTGCGCATTTCCAAAGCGAATCTCAGAATTTCCTCAACATTCTCTTTGGTGAATTGCCCGTTGGGGTAAATCAATTTGGTTAATCCTGACACCGTTCTTCTTACCGCGATTACATCTCGCTGGTTCAGATTATTACCCAACTTAAAAAATTTCTCAAATGCATCTCCGTAGGAGATTTTACGAAGCTCACGCATGATCTCCGCAAAGTAGTCCGTAATAAAACCGTAATCATTCGTAAAATATTCAGGCCGATACTTAGGGATTTCCCAACCGGGAATATAGCAATGCATGCGATCAAGGAATGCAGAATCGTTAGCCATTGCATCTGGGAACGGATCAAACAAGTGTGACGTCTTTAATACTACGTCGACACTTTGATTAATGTTGCCAACGAATGTCATGGAAGCATAGGCATTCTTCTCCTCCTTGCCTCTTGCGAAAGAACCAGAAGCCATATAATCTTTCATGATTTGTACGCCGTCTTGATCTTTAAACTTGATACCGGCCACTTCATCGAACGCTACACAATCCCACAAACCAACGAGCCCCACCGTTTTGCTGCCCATGTTGTAGAATAAATTGGCTACTGTAGTCTGCCCTCCGGAGACAAGTATACTATTGGGGCTAATTTCTTTATAAATATGGGATTTCCCCGTTCCTCTTGGCCCGAGTTCGCACAGGTTGTAGTTATTTTCTATAAGTGGAATCAATCTAGCCAAATGCAGCCATTTGACCCGTTTATTAAATTGTGAAGGCTCCATCCCTGTGCTTCTTAAAACAAGATCAATCCATTCATCGTCGGTAAAATGGGCTCTTGCATGCTTGACTTCCTCGATATCCAAACTCGGCATCTGTATGGGTGTCAGCTTGCGGATAATGAACGGGCAGCGATTTTTGTCGGCTTCATCATAAAAATATTCCAGTTGGACAATACACCAAATCCCCCCGCAGAGAAGTCGCTCATAGTCGGAAACGTGTGTTTCTGCAATAGGAACCCCTTTAATTCCAAGATTGGAAAATTCGGATTCGTAGATATCATTCTTATAATTTAATTTGACAGAAACCTTATCAATTACAGTATAGCTGCCACGTTCGCGCAGCTTGGAAATAATCTTCTGCGCTTCATCCGGACGTACATAGTTTTCGGCCAAGATTAGTTTTACATTAACGACCCCGGCTTCAATCTCTTCTTCATCCATTGATGAACAGTACATCCCGAGCAAATATTCCAATACGTAGACCGGAACGTTAGCTCCTTCTTTGATTCTCTTGGTCAGATCTTTCCTGACAATTTTCCCTGAGAACCAAGTTTTCAATTTTTCTATCATTTCCGATTGGCCATCCGTCCCCTGATGAACGTCGTCGATCACATACTCACCACCTATACATTGAATCCAAAGTCATTTGCAAAAGCAATATCCAACACTACCTCATGGCGAAGGACTTCCAGGTCATTTGTTTCATCAAATGCAACAAGATAATGTCGTTTCGACTTATCGTATTGTTTATTTTTAAAATTAAAGCGGAGGCGGAACATTCGTTTTTGCGGGTCAGCATCTTTCTTATCTGCAATATAAATGTTCTCGTTAGAAATCTTCTCGTTGTCTTCGGATATGAATAAAATCTTGAAACTTGTTCCCTTCAGGACATCACTAATCGGCTCGTTCTGAATGAAATCAAGGGTTGTAATCAAGTTCGTAATTTTCTGAACCATACTGATCAGCGCAATCTGGATGGTTCTCGTCTCTTTATGCCCTTTTTCCGTTTTAATATCCAGCACTGGAATAATCATTTCCTGCGGGGATGACCCGCCATGTACATAGTTCTGACCACCGCCAGCTACCTTGAACACGTTAGAACTAATCGGGAATGATACCACTTTGGTATCATGATTGCCAAGAATTCGGCTTAATGGCAAAGAAGCAATACCATCCCCCAGAATTGATTGATCGGATACAATAAAACGCCGGTTAACAAACGATCCTTTCTCGGAAATATTCGCGATCTTATCGCTTTCCTGCAGCTTGTCGCGCTTATAGATAAACCCGTGATCCGCAGTTACGATATAATGAGTAGCACTTACATGGTCTGTGAGCTGGCGAATCAGATCGTGGATTTCATTTATAGCTTCCTCACAAGCAGTAAAAACCTCGTTCTCAGTATTAGCTTTATCGCCGCGGGCATCAATTTGATTATGATAAATATAGATGACGTCCATCCCGACAAATAACTGACGGATCGCATCTCTTTTCATCAATTTGAGGTCGTCATATTGAATGCAGCGGCTATTAGGATTATAGCGTTGTAGCAGAGCTTCACGCTGCTTCAGATCATCACAAGATGCCCCATCCACCAGTACACGGTAATCCTCTGTCATTTCTATTGTTTTGTGTGGAAGGAGTGCCGCCATTCCAAGCCGCGTATACGATGGCAATACACCAAGCATAGATTCAAATTTCACAGTACATTTCTCATCATCCTGTAATCTCGCAAACAATGAACGGCCCGTCTCATAACGCATAGCATCGGATATAATGATGACTACACGTTCTTTGCTGTTGCGAACATATCGAGAGTAGAAATCCCTCTGTAACGGCAATACCGTAATAGATTCATCGCAATCAATAACCGCGTTCCACTTTGAAATGATTTCAGCCAAATATTTATTGGTATAGATGTTCTCAATCAGATCACGCAGTCGCTCGAATGCAACATTGTCCTTAAGTTTGTCGAAATAGGTGTAGAAATATCGATAATGCGTATCCATAAGATAGTCAGTTTTGCAGTATTGGCTGACAATCCCCTTGAAATCTTCGGGGCAGTGATATTTCGCTTGTAAAATCAGAAAATAGGCATGTTCCATTAGATGATACTGTTCTTTGTAGATATCTCCAAAATGCCGCTTTCTCCGTTCTTGGCAGATCAGCGGGATGGTCATTCCTTTCAGATGAGCACCAGTATCCTCAACCAAGAGCCGCCCCACAATCCAACGAATAATCATTTGATCAATAAACGAAAATGCATCGCATCGCAACAAATCTTCGACGTTTACGGATTCCAAGGTAGAAGCGGCATTCAATCCCGTGGCCACAATCTCGGATAATTCGTTATATCTATCACGGTAGAGCAAACTATTCATCAGGTTGTCCAAGAAAGCAATAATATTGCCGGACTTATAAGAAACAAAGCTTTTCCAAGCCTTAGGAAGTTCGGTATCGATATACCGATCCGTGTAGGTAACGAACATGGTAACGACCAGCTTCTCAAGCGTCGGATTGGAATCCGTATAATCAAAATAGTCCTCACAAAGTCGCCAGTAAGCAGGAAGGAGATCGTACTTTTCAAAATCTGCAAGAAATTTGTTGCCCTGCAAGCCGCTATCTGTTAAGACGACACGAACAACTTCCTCGAAGGAAGCTGTTCGTGTTTTGCAAAGTACGCTCATCAGAGCAATTTCAATGGTGTCTTTAGTAAAGTTTTCAATCTCTAAATCATAAAACCGTTGAGTCCTGTCTTTTGCCCCAAAGAATTTAATATATTTCTGGATGAGCGGCTTATACTTCTCATCAATTCCGAGGTCAACAGATAGCAGAGAAGCACGATCGGCAAAAAATTCTTTGGAATATTTAATGGTATCGGCCAGATGATTATCCCGAACGTGCGGTTTGGGGAACGGTGCATAAATCAAATAATTCGTTGTTCGATCCAACCGTTCCAGAAAGTACTTGGTATAAAACTGGTTGTCGGGCTCCAAACGATACAGTTTAGCATTATTTAATTCAAGAGTATGAACGTCTTCAGAAAATTCAGCTTTATCGTCATACCAGAATACCAGTTTGCGGGTTTCGCCAGTGAACTCGGCATTCAACTTGTCGGCAATTTGTTTCAAATTCAGTTCAGCCATACGACCCGCTCCTTCCCATCATGATTAAATCTTCGCCAGCACATCCAGCTTCTTGCCGTCTGTTCCCGTCTGCACTTTATCGTAATTGACTTTCAGACCATCGTCCAGATCAATCGGTATGCGTGCAAGCGCTAGATGTGCAATCTTTTCGTCATATTCTTTGGTTTCTTTCAACTGCCGGATCAGCTTTTCCTTTCGTTTCGTTGCCGCGGCTACTTCCCGCGCATTATTGCTGTTGTCAATGGTCTCCTGCATCCGCGTGATCTCGCTCTCGTAGACACGCTGCATCCGATGCAGATAGTCAATCCGCAAGTTGCCGATGGTATCCTCGTTATAACGGTGCATGTAGATCAAAGCCTTGAAGCCGTCTTCCTTCCCACTATCATAGAGCCAGTAGATTGGACGTTTTTGATAAACCTTGCAATGGTCTTTAAAGAAGTCTTTAAGAAAGTAATTCCGAATTACTTCTCTAGAAGTATTTCCTTTGTTACCAAGTGCTTTGGCGATAAAGTCAAGATTTTCTTCGAGCGTATCCGAACCAAATGATTTTTTCAGGAATGCGCAGAACAAACCAACAATATCGTCCTCGAAGTATTCTTCGTCGGTAATCGGGATAACATTATCTTTATCCGGTATGAAGGTGGTGTATTTGCTGTCATCCCAGTCACCACCGGCATAAGCTAATCCTTCGAAATTAAGACTGTAACGACCAAACATACAGCCAACGGCATATGAGAGAAATGAACGAACATCACGGCCTAAGTCTGCTTTTCGGATGGTTACATCTTTCTCTTCGACTTCAGGAGACAGTTCATCTTGCAATCCGTAAATTTTAATAAAAATTCGGTTAAGTTCTTCTTCGTTACCTTTTAGCTTTAATATAAGTTCTGCGATAAAATCATCCCATGCTATGAATATTTGCTCCAGACGACTAGACCCTATATGCACGCCCAAGAAAGGATGTCGAACAAAGTCCCAACTAACTTCATAAGCATCCCATTCTTTTTTAGATAATGATATATTTTCTTTTGTTAGTTGATCTATTTCATTACTCTCTATTATACTATAAGGAAGTTTCTCTATATCCCCACTAATAATACTAAGTCCTGGTGAAATAATATTTGTAAAGTATCTACATACTTTACTATTCATATAAGAGAGTACTGCATATATATTTCTTTTATCAGGAAATCCTTTAAGCCCTACCGAACTAAACACGAAACCTTGAGGATCATATCTTACCGAAAGCTCTGAGGCGATTTTTGACCATGTTAAACCTTCACGAAAATAATATTGCCTTGAAGGAAGATGATTTCCTAAAAGAAGCAATTCATCATAGCTCTTTCGGTCCATTTTAATCACTTTTTCATTATTTCCAAACCATTTTCTATATTCGCCCCCTTTATCTAAGGGGAAATATTTGTAACCCGAATTAATAGCTTCCTCGATTGATGTCATTGCATTTGAAAACAATGATGCGTTTATTTCATGCCAATACCTTACAAATTTTTCATCATTTCCGGTAGATGTTCCTTGTTTAGGCAGTAAAATTTCTTTAATTTTTTCA
Source organism: Paenibacillus sp. TCA20 (assembly GCF_000732325.1). Classification (GTDB taxonomy): domain Bacteria; phylum Bacillota; class Bacilli; order Paenibacillales; family Paenibacillaceae; genus Paenibacillus; species Paenibacillus urinalis. The sequence goes on along the minus strand of NZ_BBIW01000020.1, from coordinate 23,474 downwards.
TAACTTCCAAAAGCTAATACTGCTTTTTTGGTGATCCAGTAAGCAATTGGTATCCCCGGTATTTGATAAAAATACTCTTTTGGTGCAGTATACTTTCGATTTCCGGACAAAAAAGCATCTTTTTTTTCGTTTTCACCAACTACATCAACAAGCCTTATATATTCACTTCTATATCTAGATATCTGTCTTGGCCTTATTACAAATGCTGTCGTTTGGACAATTTCACCACCAATTGCATCAAAAGCCCTCGGCCCTAAATGAGCCATATTCACAATATCATTTAATAATATTTTTTTCGTAAATTCTCGTAACTTGATAGAAACATCCATGCGTTTTGTGTAATCATCGAAAGATAACCTTCTCTTTTAACATATTGATTACATCTTTCGATAAACACCGCAAATAAATCTGTCTTGCTATCTGGAAAATTAATTTTTATATATTCTAAAAGCCTGAAATCCATCCCACTACTTCCCATATAAGGAGGATTCGTAGCCACCACATCGTACTTTCCTGCCAAAACTTCCATAAACTCCACCATCTGACGAAGCTGGGTTTGACTTTCCACTAATCCAAATGTTTCGAGACTCATCTGACCGTTAAAACTTAGATTATCAATAAACTCATGCAATTTTCCCCAGTTCAAGTCCTTAACTTTCAATATTGAACCATACTCTTTAGCATCTTTCAAAGTATCCAATAAGTAGCACGTCTCGTTTAGGGCAACTTTTCGTTCCATATCTATCATACCATGACCAAAATAATCAAGGTGTCCTCGATTTAACTCGTTGCTCTCCTGAATCGTGTAAAGATGACACTTAGTTTCACCATCCAAAATTCGACGGTTGTATTGTCTAGCTTTCATCATTACAGCGAAATATGCAAGTTGGTAAGCTCGGTTATCAATATCCAGTCCGTATAAGTTGTGTTCAATAATACTCCTGGCAGCATCACGCTGGCTGTATCCATAGCTCTCATAAATCTGCATAAGTACATCAAAAGCGTATACCAGAATATGGCCACTGCCCATGCATGGATCAATAACCTTAATATCTTCCAGCTTGATGTTCTTGTACTCTTCCCGAATCCAGTCCAGTTGCACCTGCACTTCCGGTTCCTGCTCAGCCTCGTCTAAGTAATATTTCCATTTAGCTTTTAGTTCGTCGTTCGGGTGACCTTCTAACCAAAGACGGCCCAGGCTGTTTTCAACCATATATCGAACAATCCAATCCGGTGTAAACAACTGAGTAGCGGCTGGAATTCGCTCCTTCGTAATTTTGACGTTCTTCTTCAGCAATGCGAAGGTTTCGTCTTTCGGCTCTGTGTTGTAGTATTGATATAACCACCCAATAATTTCAACCTGCCCCTCTTTTCCCACGTTGAAATCATCTTCCGGAATATCGTGTACCAATCGATACACAACACCATCCTTATCCGTAAAGGACACATTCATCAGCAGTTCAGTATAGTCATTCGTTTGCTGAAACAGTTCAGGCAAAATTGCATTCAGTGAATTACACTGTTTGATAAATAGCATCCTGAACAGTTCGTCCAACTTATTTTCATTTTTCAACTGAATGATTCGATCTTTCTCATAAGGTGTATAATCCAAATCTGCATCAAAAGGAGATGTCACCAAGTCCGGTTCAATCTTGGAACTGCTCTCCGAAGATAAAACCCTGCTTCTTGAAGGCAAATAATCGTTCACTTCCATAAAACGCACAGCAATAAGTCGGTTAAACCAGGTATAGGCAACCTCTTCAATGACGCTATTATAAGCCGTTTTATAATCAGACTGCTTTTCTTTTTGTTGTATGATATCAACCAAATGCTTGCGTTGCTCAATTTCCACATTTTTGATGGAATAAGGTTCCATGGCTCCAATGTCAAAAAACTGAACATCCTTCGTAGATTGCGGGAGGGGATTTCCAATCCCCTTCTCCGTAATCCCCAACAACCCTGCCTTGTACGTGATATCTGCAATGAGCTTCTTTCTTGCCCATATGGCAAAGTTTTTGATTGCGGTCTTATTCATCTGCAATGTCTCCCTTAAAACTCGATATTGATGATCGTGTCTGCATCCAACTCTTTCAGGATTCGTTCTTTAAGCGCAGCAATATACTTGTCAACGTCTTGCGGGGTTTCAATCTGCCAAGATGCGGCAAGGTTCACACTCTTAATACTAATGTTCTTTCTCTTCTTAATTTTCGGCTGAGGCATAGGCTCTGGATTCACAGTGTTGTTTTGATTATATTTCTCACTTTCCTCTTTAACCTTGTCGCGCGCAATTTGCTCGTCTTTTCTAGATAATTCATTTAACAGTCGTACTTTCAACGCATCAGCTTCCACTTTAATATTCTGCATGGTCGCGACATTGTTGCATGTTCTAGCCTTTTCCGTAATTTCAAGAAAAAGTTGATGGAAGCGACTAGAAAATTGGTCTTTGTATCCTTTTGTATCCAATACATCAAATACTCGTTTCCGGGCATCTTCTATCGCCGTGATTACGGGAGCTTCCATATCCTGCAATAACTTCGCATAAAGCTCTGTGAATTGATCCAGTAATGCAGGCAATTTAGGAATTTCACTATAAGGAGATTCTTTTTTCAAGATCGCTTTTATTTCATTAACAACTTGTTCGACTTTTTCTTCTACGATAAAGGTCTTACTTTCCTCGTAGATGTTCATTAAGTTCAGAGCTTTTTCAAATACCTTCTTTTGCTCCCCGTCAAAGAATAATTTGACCGGTTCGTAGTCATCAGCAAAATCAAGGTAATCGTCCCGATCCGCATGAAGCTTCTTGAAAAATTCCGTCGGAGATTGAATCTGAAGAATGGCGCGAAGCAAACTTTTTCCGAGTGCGACAACTTTTTGCCCAGGGAAAGACTTTGCCTGGTACATGATTTCAAATTTCTCTAGCTCATTCAATATATCCCTGCTGTACTTCTGGAAGCTCTGCATCATGGCATCATCATCTTCATTGACGCTAGAGGTGCCGAATAATTCCTTCATGACTTCGCGAACAGCTTTCTTTTGGTTGTCGGATGCTCTTTCCCTTCGCTCAGTCAACAGCTTCTCGACAAAATCCCTCTTGGTAACGTAGTTAATAATTTCTTCCTGCGATTTATTCAGCAAGGTGACACTGGTTCCATTCACGGTAAATGAGATATCGCCGTTCTTGAAAAGTTTGGCGACGAGCCATTCCATATCATCCTCCACGAAACCATACGGTGCTTTCATAAAACGATCCATCAAACTCTTCATGGATGTTTTCGTGTGCATGGAAGAATTATTGGAAATAAAACTGAGCATATCGTTTAACGCATGGATGTTCGGTTCGGTAGTGCCGTCCAACGAAAGCGTAATCTGGTTTTCATTCTTGAACATGGCGCGAATATTGGCTTCACTCATGGGAGTGTCAATATACGGCAGTTTATGATAAACGATCGAAACGAGGCGTCCAAGTGCATCATTCATCCTTGCTGTGATGTCTTTTGAAGCAATCTGGGCTTTGTCCCCATTCACATAAATATCAGCACTCTTCAAGGATTCGCTCAAGAATAACTTCGCGTTTCCATTTCTCTCACGCATCTCCACACGCTTGGCTTCCTTGATTTGTTCGAATTTGGTCAATGTGCTGGAAGTATTCAAGCGCAGATATTTTTCAATTTTGAGAGCATTCCTGATTTCATCCAGAAAGGCGGAATCATTCGGGAGTACGACTAGAATTTCTCTTCCCTGCCCCGAAATCATGCGCAAGGTTGTCTCATCGGTACTATAATCGCTGCTCGGAGTGAGTACCCGTATTCCGATGTCGTGGCTCTGATTCGATTTATACGGCCGGTCATCCACGAATCGATTGAAAGCAAAATTATATCTGCCATTAAAGGCTGGGTAACGATATTTGTCGCCTTTGAAAATATCATCATAGATGAGTTCCGATACTTTACTGATAACCTCCGCCATCTCCACATTCTGGCTGTCAATTTCACGGTTTATCTCTTGTTCTTCATTGGTCAAGAACACGTAGATATCGCCATTCTTCTGGATTAATGTTTGATTGGCAAGAATTTTCAATGCTTCTTCTACTTGTTGTTTCAATTCCATTCTGTCAGTATCTATATCCGCGATCATCAAACTGGTAATATTATCGATGTTGGCTTTAATTTCTTTCACATACTTGATCATAAACAACGTTTTCAATACGTTTACCGCGAAGCAGTCGTCTTTCTTGTCGGGGTTAATATAATCGTTATCCATTGCGCGGCTGATGACGCCCTTATGGCTATGATCCAGGAATTGATGCAGCGCATCGTAGAACATATTAAAAGGGATTAACGTACCTTCTGGACGATCCATCAGTTTTACCGCCGATTCCTTAAACAAAGCAATCATGGATCGCTCGCCTTCAGCCAGATGCTTGCCCGATGCCCCGTGAGTTCTGATGGAGGTCAGGACGCTCCCTAGCAAATTGAATTGATAAGGCACAAAAGGATAAACAGCTGCAAAGTCGCGGTCGTCTGCATATAGCTTCTTTTCGATGCCGTCATTGAAGACAATCAAGTTCTTGATAATGGTGGCTTTCTGCTCGTACAGTAATCTTAGCGTCTGCTCGGCTGTCGTGTTTTTATCCAGAATTCTCTTCTTGATTACCTCATCGACATTAGCTGAAGAAAGAGACAAGCGTGTATCGAACCGCCCTTGAATCTTGGAGAAGTCGTTCCCCTTCGTCTTGGTAATGGAATCAATGTCTTGTTGGCTGGTAACGACAATCCAAACCTTACCATTGCATGCCGTCCCTAGATCCTCGGTTACCGTTTGCAAATTCAGCATCAGCTTCGAGTCATCCCCTATGTACTGACCAATCTCATCTACGAGGAATACAATGTGGCGATTGCTCCTCTTCCGATCGATATATTCTTTCACCAGACGCGCAAAATGTTCAATGCTAATGGAGTATGGCTCCGATGCTTTCTCGCACCAGTTACGAGCCGCGGCTTCGCTCATAAATCCCATTTCTGCTAGTACTTCCACTATGCTGTCTTGAATAAAATCAAACTTATGCCGCGATTCTTCCCACGGCTTACCAAAATTCTCTTGAAAGAGGTTCTTAAATTCTTCATAGCGGTCTACCTCAACAAGTTGCCTTTCCAAATCTGCCAGAAATGGAATGGAGCCGCAAAACCCTTGCATTTCATTAAATACTTTAAGAAAAACGGACACAATGGCATCCTTGGAATGCTTTCCGGTCATTTCACTCTTGGAATCAATATTGAACAGAACGACATCCGTAGGAACACTAGCAGCAAGTTTCATGTCTGCCAGCACCATGGAGTCAACGATTTTGTTATCTTCTATGAAGTAATCCAGTGCTCTCTTACCTTGCACTTCTTTATTGTCTAGTAGATACGATAGAATTTTCAGAAAGTGGGATTTACCGCTACCGAAGAAGCCGGAAATCCACACACCCATTTTATCGGTGTATCCGTTAATCCCCTTCTTATAACTTGAGAAGAAATCCGCAAAGTGCTTTTGCAGTTCCTTTGTCACCACGTATTCTTCAAGTTCTTGCTTAATATTTTCTTCATCGGCTTGACCAACTTTGATAACACCTTTAATATCCCGATCGATTTCTCTAACGAACATATCTTTGATCTTCATATCATCAGCTCCCTAATCAACAAGCCTGAATGCTCTGTAGTAATTATCGTCTTTGATTTCCGAAAACAGGATTAATTCCTGCCCATCATACTTCCCCGGGTAAAACATAACCACCGGCACATGATCAATGGCCTGGTGCAGATTATTCAACACCTTATGTGACCGTAGCAATGGATAGCATTTTCCAATTCCCGTTAAGAAGACCACAGCTTCCTTCGAGGTGCGTTCTTTAATATATTGAACGATCAGACTGGCATCATCATTGATCTGCAGAAGGTTTCCGACTGATTTTACGATGCGTTCAAGTCCTTTTTTCTTCTCGAACATAAAACATTGCTCCATAAAACCTTCTTGCTCCAAAATATCAATGATGATATCGTAAAGATCAAAGACCACCAGTTCAAAACCATCGGCTACTTTTGAATTTTTGGTTTTCATGTACTCGATTCGATCTCTGACTACAAGTTCTTTTTCCGCCGGGTAATCAAAAACATAGTAACCGACTTCATTGCCGAGCCCTTTATTTTGCCGGAAACTTGGCATTCGGATCATTCGTTCCGCTAAATCTAATCTTTCTTCCAAGCTGGCCATTCTTATCTCACCCCCGTCAGGGCATGAAGTATCAATTTCATACCGTTATCCTTCAGACATTGTTCCAGCTTCAGATCCAAGATTGGTTTCAGGATTTTTCTGTTTCCGGTTGAACGATCCGTTAAACCTGCTTCCATCAACATTGTTTTGTAGCATGTGCCCAATCTCTTTAAGGTGTAATCCGTCCATTTTGCAACTTTCTCGCTTTGCAGTTGCTTGTTTTTAAAGAAAATTCTGATGTCACTATCATCCAGTTCATCGCTTCCAATAATCAGCTTTTCCCGGTACACCTCATAAACGAAATTGAAGAATAAGCTGTCTGCCTTGATTATCGCAATGAGGTTGATAATTTTCTGCGTTGCTATATCACTTTGTTCAAAAAGCGAATAAAATGATTGATCCAAACTTTTTACCCGATTGGACACTGTATTAAAGATTTGTATTGCTCTATCTTGTGTGGGAGCCGCGAATAGATTCTCTTCTAAATTTAACAATTTAATCTCTTTCAACGATTTCCCCTGATTGATCAGGTTTATTACCTTACGAAAGTCAGAAAACCAGAACGAAAGCTTCACCATTCCTGCACTATATTCTTGTTTTCTCATCCTTTGTCACCATTCAGTGCAACATGGGAAATAGCTTCATTCTCCGGCTTATCCACAATCTCCACGATATCCCCGATATCACAAGCCAATGAACGGCAAATCTTAACAAGAACCTCCATCGAAACCAATTCATTGTTCGAGAGCTTTGTCAAGGTATTGGGACTGATTCCGGTCATTCTCCGTAATTCTGTTCTCTTCATTCCTTTATCGATCAACAACTTGAAAAGCTTGTTGTAACATACATCCATCCATTATACACCCTCTTATACATACTTTAAGAGCCTACAAGTTATAGAATACCACATGTTATAGGTTCTTAATAGTTATGTATAAGAATTTGCGATTTTTTATCAATTTTAAGCAATGTTTGCTTACAATGGTGAATTGTTCGCTTTCTCGCTTACCCATGCAAAGGATAGCTCAACTTCATGAATGCGGACAGAAGGGGTGAGTTCGTTAGTTTGGCCTTGCAACCCGAATAAACGGACGAAATTTAGATAATCCTCTAGCCATGCGGAGGCCGGGCTAAAAGAGTGAACCAGCATGATTGCCTTCTTGGCATTCAGATTCATAGCTTCCAACAAGGCCGAAGCGGTACGATGAAGCAGCTGATATCGAATGGAATCCAAATTTACGGAATCCTCAAGCTGCAGGGTTTCTCTAAGAAAAGCGAGTCTCTTTCTCTTGCCGTCGCTCGCTTGTACCAGCCAGTCCTTCACCAGTTCTCCGAAAGGCTCTTCCACTTTTCCTTCCACCATGACAACAACCAAATCTCGATCTGCCTTGCCTAGCACAAAAAGATCGTTCTGAGACGGTGCCTTTTGATTATCCAAATACACTTGGTGTTCCGGAAATACATAAAGAATTTTCATATTTTCAAATTCGGTATTCGAGAACACGCCTCGTATCGAAGACGGTAATCCCTCGCATGCAGCCCACGAATGGGCCAGTTCGTAGGCAGAATACCCTTTCTTCCACTGCTTCTCCGGATCGGCGAGAAAGCTTCTCCACACATTTAAGTCATTCGTTTGGATACAAAAATGTTTCATATTGCCTTTCCTCCTGCCAGAAAAACTACAGAGATACAAACCTCCGCAAACTAACAAAATACAATCCAGCTTCATTCACCCGATAACCGAACGTCTCAGACCAGACCTTAGCATAAGCCTGCACTTGCGGCGTATAAAACCCGACAAACTGCTCTAATTTACTCTCATCCAATTGATCCGTTTTGAAGTCGACGATCACCCAGCCATCCTCCTCTTCGAAAGCGAAATCTATTATACCCTTCACCAAGAGATTGCCGCCGTTATTGGATTGATGCGTTAATGCCGCGGCGGCTGTTTCGGATATTGCCTGTTCGGTTGCGTGAAATGGCGTTGGTCCCCCATTTCTCTGATGCATCATGATCGGGATCTCAAACAACCGCTGCTTCGCTCGCTGACTCCGCTGCCAGAGTTCACTGTCTAGAACTTCTTGGAGTATTGGCAGAGCATCTCCCGCATCCTTCTCTGCTACCCCTTCGACCTGGCAGAGATATTGAACGTACGCGGGCAATTCACTCATCGCAAGGCCTTTTCCAACCTCCTCAAGCCCCTTATGGATTACGCTGCCGAATGATTGGCCCCTCCCATTGGCTGACCATTCTGGTATTTCTCCCATGCTCTTCGTCAGCCCCGTAACGGTTGCTTCCGCGTAAGTAGGCTGGCGCAGCTGATGGAACACCTGCTCCCTCTGAGCCAAGTATGCCCCCAAATCAATAGATGCGATATCTCGTTCCAATTCCTCATCACATTCTTCAGTCCCTACATCCGTTTCCGGAACATCTATCTCCCGGATATGATCCATCCCCCCCACTAGCGAGCTCCACGGGCATTTCGCCGGCTGCTCAGGGTAGAGGCTGATAACCAACATTTGTTTTGCTCGTGTCGCCGCGACATAGAGAAGACGATCCCGCTCCGCGTGCATGAAGGCTCGTTCCCGCACGCTCATCGATTCCCAACCTACCGGCTGGGCAATCGTTTCTTTCTGAAACCCTTTCGATTGTTGGATCAGGAAATAGCCCGTGGCCTCTGTCTCCGAACGATCTACAAACTGGTCAGCGTCATGATCCTTGTCCCCGCAAGGACAAGCGAGAAACACGACAGGCGCTTCCAGGCCTTTTGCCTTATGGACGTTCATGATCCGTACCGCTTGACCTTTGCCCGTATAGAGACTGGCAGTTTCCATCCCTTTGCTCTCCCGAATGGCCGATATCGCCTTCGCCAGTTCATGCCAATCCGATGCAATCAAGGCTTCACGCTGCAAGAGTTCCAGCATCTTGAGAAGAGTTCCAGAACGATTGGCACCAGCTTCTTGTACAGTGGAATAAGGTAATAGGCCAGTGTCCTCGATAATTCGGTGCAAAGCGGCCCAAGCTGGCATTTCCTTGACCCAGTCGGCATATTCCCGCAATTTCCGTAATGCAGCGGTAACTGGATTGCCCCGTTCTTCTGTTTCCTCCGGCACCCGATAGATTGACCATGCATTTCCCTGAGCACGATACGCTATTAGTTCCTTGTCGCTAATACCGAATAGAGGCCCGCGCAAGAAGCTCAGCATCGCCACTTGGTCAGACGGATCGGCCAGATAGAGAGCTAATTGTCCAAGTGTATGAAGCTCGGGATATAAGGCGGAGCTTCCAACCGTTTCCGCGGCTACGCCCCTCTTCTCCAACTCCTCCGCGTATAGGTGCAAATAATGCCTTGTTCTTGTCAAAATCAGAAAATCACTGGGCCGCGCCTCTCTATACACCCAAGCTGCGCCATCCCGCTCCTGAATGTGCATATTCCCATCTCGGCAAGCCCACGCGATAGTTGCGGCTATACGCTCTGCGTCAACCGCCGCTACTTCATCCTTGCCTCCCGGAATTTTCGGATACGTAAGCACATAGATCCCGTGGTTCGCTTTCTTGCTTACTTTGGGATTGGGTATATTCGTTTTCATCCGGACATACGCCGCTTGAACATCAGTTTCTCGGACGGGAAGCTTGCCGACAAATTGCCCATTCACAAAATCGCCGATCGCATCGACGGATCGGAAATTGCTGGTCAAATGAAGCACATCTCCACATGCGTGAATCCTCGATTTCACCTCGTTATAAATGGAAATATCCGCGCGGCGGAAACGATAGATGGACTGTTTCGGGTCTCCTACGAGGAACAAGGAACCCGGCTTTGGAGTAAGCTTCCGCCAATTCCTTTCATTCGGATCATCCCCGGCCCCCGTTAAGAGAAACATCATTTCCGCTTGGACCGGGTCGGTGTCCTGAAATTCGTCGACCATTACCCGTTGGAAGCGTCCGGCGAAAAACGCTCGAACCTCCGGGTAATCACGCAGCAGACGGCATGCATTCATCAGAAGATCCTGAAAGTTCAGCTTCCCTTCCTGCAATCGCCGTTCTCTGCAATACTCCAATGCTGGCAAGACAAATTGAATGACCTTCGGATACAGATATTCACGCCACGATTGAAGAAAGGGAAACAGGACCGTGATCTGCCAATCATGAAATCGTTCGGAGATGGCTTTGGCTTGCTTCTTATCCGTCCATTTGTATTGCTTCACATCCAGTTTGAAGTCAAACATCTTCGCAAGTGTTAGCATCAGCATATCGTCCTGCTCATCCGAAAACCGCAGCATACGATTAGCAGCACGCAGTTTGGCCTGAAGATTATCCCAACCCTTCTCCGGTTCAACTGTCGGCATAAATCGGCTTGCTTCTTCCATCATGGGAAGCAGTGAGAGACGGATCAGGTTGAATTCAGGACGCTGGACCGGTTCGCAAGGGATTTGGAGGTCCGTAAAAAAGGATACCCGATCATAAACATTCTTAAGAATGCTTACATCAATGTCCACCTCGCCAAAGGATGCTAGGGCTTCAGGATCTCCCTCCTGCAGCCGAATCAGATATTCGTCCCAGCATTGATCGTGGAACGCACGATTCATTTCATCATCCATTTCCTCGAAAGAAGGGTCCAATCCGGCCTCAATCGGACGTTCCCGAAGCATGGAGGAACAGAACGCATGGATCGTTCCGATGAAGATTTGGTCCAAATTGGCCAAAGCTTCTTCCAATCGTCCTCTAGTTTCGCCTTCAGCCTCAGCCGCTTTCCGCTCCAAAGTCATGCGGAAACGCTCCTTCATCTCATCCGCCGCTTTATTAGTAAAGGTGATCGCCGCAATCTGCTCGATCTTAGCCGTTCCGGTCTCGATGAGCGCCAGCAATCGGCCGACCAAGCTGGTTGTCTTGCCTGATCCTGCACCGGCTTCTACCAGAAAGGTCGTACTCAGTTCCTCTAATATCCTCTTTCTAGCTTGTTGATCGGATGCTTCATTCAATGTTCTCCACCTCCAGCAGCGTGTGCAGCAACTCCGAATTCACTTCGTCCTCTCGCTTATCGGCCATCAGTTCTGCGTGCTCTCCGCATACAGCCGTGTAGTCGCAATACCGGCAGAACGCGGGATTTGAAGATGGAATAAACAGACCCTGTTCCATCGACGAGAGGATTCCTCGGATCACCTCGGTAACTCGATGACGTTCGGTTTGCAAGCGCGCAATCACTTGCCCGTGCCCCCGTTCGCTTGGAAAGACGTAAGACGCTTCAAGCACTTTTGCATCAGAATCCACACCCGTTTGCCGCAACCAAAGCTCCGTCCCCATTGCGTAAAGCGCGTGTTGCAGCTGCGTGCCGCCTGCGAACATGCCATTTTCCTTGTAAGGCCGAGGACTGCCGGTCTTATAGTCAATAATTCGATATTGATGCGGCGCAACTTGATCGATCCGGTCGACGATTCCGCGCAGCGTAATCGCCATGTCCTCGCCAAGCTCAAGATGCAACGGCTGGCCGTCTACGATGAGCTCTTTCTCGAAAAACCGGGGGGCCGTATTAGCCTGCAATTCCATGCGATAGAATACTTCAATATCCCGGAGCATCGATTGCCGCTCCCTCTCAAACACATGAGGGCTCGGTGCCGGAATCCGCTCGGCATATAAGAGAATCGTCTCCTCCGCAATACGAAGCAAAAGAGCATGATCGTGTGTAATAGGCATGATTTTATTTGCGCTGACTTCCGTCATATAACGACGATAAACCTCGTGCAGCAGCGAGCCTCTTTCATTCGGCTTCAACCAGGAGGTACGATCAAAAGTCACCTGATCTTTCACGCGAATCCCCAACACATATTGGAAAAAGTACCGCATCGGACACTCCGCGTACTTCTCCAATTGACTTGCGCTAAGCGTCCGTTCGTCTCGGCCTTTCCAATAATCAGCCCATTCATCCCCCGCTATATATCCGTCATGCTCCGTCACTTGCGAGCTGCCACGCGCTTCGAGTGCAAGTCTGCCTTGACGAAGCGAAGGATAGACCGATTCGATGAAGGATTGCCGGTCCTTCATAAGGTTTACATTCGTACGGATTTGTCGGAAGACGTAATGAGAGCCGTCTAAGGGTAATCCATTTTGCTCAGTAGAGGATGGCTGTTCTACATCCAAATACCCGACAGGTTCGCCTAAGCTCCGGTGCAGCATCTCATAGTCCGCATTCGGTTCTCCGGATACTTTCCGGAAGACCTGTAGAAGTTGAAAAGCCGGGCTTGCTGTCGCTCCTTCTGCCAAGTCATACGACGAGAAGCTGCATGTGATGTTGCCGCTAATCATCCCAAGCCGACCATCACGAAGGCGTTGCCGATCTCTTTGTCTCTGCACGGCTGTTTGAAGCCCAGCACCGATCCGTCTGCACTCTTCATCGAGAAGCATGGGATTTTGCCTGATATTCCCGGACCACGAATGTTCATCCATCCCGAGAAGAAACGTCTGTTTCCTCCCGCTGATCCCCCCGTTCGGCAAACTCGATATGTACAGGGATCCGGGCTTGGGTAACCGCTGCACCCCGACTCGAAGTTCCTGCAGCATGTCTCGGGCATACAAGAGCATTTGCTGAAATGGCATCAAGTCCGGAACAGGACATTCCTGCAGTTCATTAGCGATACCTCTCATTTCTTGCAGGACGATCGCATCTTCTTCCGTTCCAGAGACACCGACTCGATCCAAGACGTTCACGAGCCATCCCCAGATTCCCTTAGGAGAGGAGAGCGCCTCTTCGTCTGGAAACAATTCTCCAAGGAGGTTTGTCAGATGCTTCTTGATCTCGTCATCCCGTTGTTGTTGTTCCGTCCGCACCCGTTCTTCGGGTCTTTCAGTTGAATCCCCTTGGAACCGGACAACTTCTGACTCTAGCAACTTGATATACCGTTCTTTCCCCCAGCCGATTCCACTTTTCTCCAGAGCTCGAATACAATCCGCATTCGTTATTCCTTGCTCACGTTCGGAGAACGTAATCAATTGCTGCTGCAGCATCGATACGAGCGGCCGCACCTGATAACCGGACTCCAGCCAGTTCAGCAGGAAATGGGCGGCTCTTCCCATTCCGGATGTAATCGCAGGTAGCCCGTCTGCGAAGGAACAAGAAAGACCCAGAGAAGCACACATGGTCGAAATCGCCAGCGTATATTCTTCATCCGGGACGATCATCTCCACTTCATCCAATGGCATCCGGCCCTGAATAATTCGTCTCAATGCTTCGCGAACCTCCGCCATCCTTCCGGTCGTATGATAGAACTGAACCTCTCCGAACGGCAATGTGGATTGGACGTCAGTGAAGGAAGAATCCTTTACAATCCTTGTCATCCGTCCGTTTGACAACCGCTCCATCATCCAGGTGGAAACCGGTGGAAGCGGCATAGGGTCTGGCAGAAAAAGCTCCACGTTTTCCGGCAATTGGGTTGGTATATACGACAAAAGGCCGGGGAAATCGGTCCAGCGCCGCTCATTCAGAAAGCGCTCATACGCTGACAGCACCTTTTTGACATAGATGCCTTTCTGCTGGCTCAAAAGTTGATCCCTACGCAGTTCTTCTGCTTTTACCCCGGCACGGCGTAAATCCATAATGGCTTGGTGAACATGCATCACAATACCAGGCTTTACTTGATCCTTGGAGATGTAAGTATCCACATTGGAAGCAACTTGTTCCATAATATGATGTACAATCCAAAAGGACCGCTGATCCCCGATTAAGGTCACCCCTTGTTTATACAGGGAGAACTCAACCTCGCTTCTAACAAAGGATTGAACCGTATGGACCTCCGTGTTCATTACCGATCCTAATTCCCGACATATTCGCATCAACCAAGACTGTCCTTCCATGTAGGAAGGAGCGATCACAATCTTGCGGCGAAAAGGCTCTTTACGGATTGCATCATATAAACGTTCTAGAAATGTGCCTTCTACTTTCACAAGGGACACCTTCCTTTCGGTTAAACGCACATTTGCACTTACTGCCCATACAACTGTCCCCAACGCTGCAGCTGTTCCTTAAACTTTTCCCGCACAGATGGAGGTTCTAGGATCTCCGCCGAAGGTCCGTACTGAACCACCCAGTTCATAAATTCGCGCTCGTGGTTGACGGTTACTTCAAATAATAAGCTGCCGTCTGGCAGATCGGTCATCTTCGGTCTCACGAACAATTCTTCTTCCTTTACATAGCGGGCGACATCCGGATGGAATTTAATCTTGAAAGTGATTAAAGAATCCCCGCGTTCAATAGACCAGGTGTGCTTCATGTACTGTGCGATGCTGAAATCGCCCTTGTCAAAATGATTTCCTGTCAGCTCTACATGCCGGAAACGGCTCATGCGAAATGTACGAATCTCCCGCTTGGCACGACAATAACCGATCAAATAAAACCGCTGATCCCTTGGAACCAGGTAGTACGGATCAATTTCGCGCTCCGTCAATTCATTCCGGCTCTGGGTATGATAAACAGCCCTGATCGTCTTGCAGGCGATAATCGCTTCCATGATGGGCAGCAAAAAGTTGGCATTGTTCTCCCGATAAGCCGGGGTGCCCATTTGGATCATGTCCGCGACATTTTCCAATGTATCGTACCGCTTCCGGGTTTCTTTCACATGCGTAGCCATCACCTTGTCGTAGGCGGATTCAAAGCCTGGAGGCAGTTTGCTGGTGTCCAACACGGAAGGCAGGACAGAAAATACCAACGCTTCCTGTTCCGTGAAATTCAGCGGATACATGGCGAAATTACCGACAAAACGGTACCCTTTCCCATACCCCTCGTTCGTGATCGGTGCGATTAAATCCAATATCCTCAAGTCTCTGTAAATCGTTCGATCCGTTGTCTCGCATTTATCTGCCAGCTCTTTGGCTGAAATCCCCGGATTGGCTTGAATGGCAAGTAGCATTTTAAAGAGTCGTATTACTTTATCCGTCATGCGATATCTCCTATCTTGGCGTATGTAATGTAAATCCTTATCATAATTGGAATTCTACTTTTTACCTAGTTCTTCCTGCCTACAAGGAGAAAACGCAACGTTCTCTGTCGTTTTAATGATGTACACTTCCTCTAGGCTCAGCGTAAGTTCAACAATTGCCGTATCCTTAATGACAAATCGCACCATGCCGCAAACATGTTGTTCAAATCGATCATAAATCCGTCCGGCACTCCGGCATCCTTTCGGTACGGTATGCGGACTGTTGGCGACATAACCGATTTTGCCCAATGGGATCATATCCACCTTTATTGCTTCATGGTCATGCGGATTATCCGGGTCTTTGATTAAGTGAACGATTTGACCCGGCTTTAGGAAATCAGCTCCGTAATAGTGCTGCGTGCCCGTAACGGCGACATAGATCTTTTGGTCCACTGTACTCACTCCCGTATGTCTTTCCTCCATTATGACGAATCAAAGAGACAAGAGATTGTCAGCGAATGTACGTTCTATTTTTTTCTGTGAAAGGATTTTTAGCACGCAGTAATGTCTCTGCGTAAACCTCGGTTTTATATGAGTGTGTTTATCTGACAAGATGGGAAAAATGGCAATAGGATGCCCGATACATCGGTTTTGGAGGTTCGATGTATACCCTTTGAAAATAGTGGCTATGCTGTTAAGCTACAGGTCGAGCGGATTCTGGTCCGCCTTCTACGTAAGCGATCTTTGTTTTCAACATCATGTATATAATCGTCAGGATTTTACGAGCCAAGGCAATGATCGCTTTCTTCTTACCACGACGGGCGGCCAGTTTCCAAAAACGAACCGACAGGCCAGATTTTCGGCATTTCGTTGCAGCCCATGCTGCTTCGCATAACGCGGTTTTTACATGTGGATTTCCTTTGCGTGTGTGTGTACGTTTTTTTTTGCCAGCGCTCTCGTGGTTTCCAGGGGCAACGCCTGCCCAAGAGGCCAGATGAGCTGCTGTTGGAAACTGCTCCATGTCGACACCAATTTCGGCGATGATGGCAGCTGCCGTCACATCGCTTACGCCCGGAATGGTTTGAATGAGCACCTGTGCTTCCTGATACGGTTTCAAGTGTGCTTCAATCTCGGCATCAAGTGCAGCGATGGATTGCTCAAGAAAGGCGATATGCTCCCAGCAATTGCGGATCATCAGCATCTGATGGGTGTTAAGCGTGCCAAACAAAGACTCTGCTACACGCTTCACATTGCGCTTGACGTTGCCATGGACCCGATGCTCAATGTCGTCTGCATCCACGTAGCCTTGCTCCATCAGACGGGCGAGCAGGTTGCGACCGGAAACGCCGAATACGTCCGAGATGACAGTTCCAAGCTTTACGTTAGACGCTTCCAGCATTTTTTGAATCCGATTCTTCTCGGCTGTCAAATTGCCAACTCGTTTCTTGCGTAGCCGCGTCAAGTCCCGAAGCTCCCGAAGGTCTTCGGCAGGCACAAAGCTTTTTTCGATCAGACCCACACGGAGCAGCTTGGCGATCCATTCGGCATCGCTGACATCGGTTTTGCGTCCCGGCACATTCTTGATTCGCTGTGCGTTAGCCAGTGCAATGTCAAAGTAGCCTTCCAGGATGTTGTAGACAGGCTTCCAGTAGATCCCTGTGCTCTCCATTGCGATGTGCGTTACACCTTCAGATTCCAACCAGGTCATCAAGGCGAACAAGTCTCGTGTCATGGTGGGGAACGTTTTCGTTTCGGAGCGCAGCGTTTGATCTGCTTCTCCGATCAACACACAAGCAACAATGGTTTCTTTATGGACATCTAGTCCCGCACAACGCGGCAGCAACACTTCCATCTTCCATGCCTCCATCTGAATGTAATGGACGATTGGTGCATTCGTGTGAAGTCTCCATTTTTCTGTACGCGGTCATTCAGCTAACGAATGCTGAGCCAGCATGGGGTTGTGCACAACACGAATGCTCACAGTTTTTTAGACAGGGTCGAACCACCAAAAAGAACCACGTATTTCTGTCCAATCGTCTTAGTATTCAGTATGGAAGCTGCTGCGCCACACTAAACCCTTTCATGCCGGGGATGCGACGGAAATTCATGTCTGTTTTTTAACGTGGGGGCATTGACAACAAGTCCTACTATCTTTTATAGTATGAAACATAGGCAGAGTCATAGGCAGAATTTTCCCCTGTTATGCGGGATGCGGAAAGTTCCTCTGCTGAATTCTTAATAGTTCAACTGTTAATGAATATAAGTCTCTGGCATACGCGAAAGGGATCCAATTTTTCCACAGGTAACTGTGGTATTTTGGGTCCCTTTTTTGTTTTTCTATGCCTTTTTGAAAGAGGTAATGTTTATGGGGCTTGTTTCACCTAAGGTAATCAAGTGTTTTAAAGGCAATCATTTTCAACATAATGTTCAATCTGCAATTCGGGCTCTTGCTGCAAGTAAAGAATCAAAAACAAGTGGAATGAATACTTCAAAAGTTAATCATGCTTCAAAACGTTAATAGCACTGTTGTTACCCATTTTCGAAGCGGTAATCTCGACAGTAGCTTTCGACTTCAAAATTTCAATTGCTGACAAGAGTGACTGTTTATGATTATCCCCATAAATGACTCTAATTTTGGTTGGTACTACCTTTGCCACTTTCTCACCTCAGTCTTATTAGCTTTTTGAAATCAAATTAAGGAGGTCCCGACATGGATAAAGATTCCAAAAACGCAATTAATGAATTAATTAGCAACCAGAAGCCACAAAACG
Organism: Paenibacillus sp. TCA20; assembly: GCF_000732325.1. Lineage (GTDB taxonomy): Bacteria > Bacillota > Bacilli > Paenibacillales > Paenibacillaceae > Paenibacillus > Paenibacillus urinalis. The sequence goes on along the minus strand of NZ_BBIW01000020.1, from coordinate 5,542 downwards.
AACTGTGGAAAGGAACAGAATTATTTCTGTGGAATGCTTCTTCCACAGAAGAATTTATAAATGGAATAAAAAATCCTCACGATGTGCATCTTACAACTGACGCCGTATGGGACGTTAGAAAGAGCAAAGTGAGGAACATTATGGATACATTATTTAATTATGAAGGTTATGACAACTCCACTGATCTGCCCCACACTAAAGGGAACATCGCTGATTGGTTGTGGGAAAACAGAGTTCAGCCAAGTATCAAATTGGACAAAGTGAAAATTTATTTGAAACGGATTCAGACATCAAAGGCACCGATCGAACTTTACGATTTCTACGAGGAAGCACTGGAATTTCAACAACAGATCTCTACATACATTAAAAAGCCGATTTGGCAGCTTAACGATCTTGATATTACAGAAATAAACTTTCAGTATTGTCTGAAAAACGTCAATTCAGACATAAAGAAATTCTTTCTCAACCAAATCGCTAAATTGTACTTCCCAGGAAGAAGATTCAATATAGTCAAGCAAAACAAAAGGATCCTCTCTAAACTAGCCGATCATGAACTGCATCCATATTTGAAAAACTTCAATGACCAAATTCAATCAGAAGGTCGTTCCGGAGGATATATAAAAGATATTAACCGCGACGTAATGTTGTTTTTAAACTGGCTTGTTAACAATTACGCTAGTTTCAATGATTTCTCACCGAATGCAATACCTGTTTGGTTAATCGAAAGAGACCATATTTTAGAGTTTGAAAATTACCTTAAACGTTGCCATTCAAAAGGCCTTTACAGCGAAATAACGGTTAGCAATAAATTCTACTGTGTGATTTCGTTCTTTAAGTATCTGTATGACAACAGAATCATCCCAAAGAATATCGGTTCAATAAGAGGAATATCAGCACAGAGGTATCTTCATCGTGATATCCCCAATAAAGATCAATTATCAGATTTCTTCAATACTATAGCTAGATACTCGGATGATCCTGATTATGATATAGCTTTTTTTGGATCCTTGCTGCATCTCGGACTACGATTCTGTGAAGCCGAGCGTCTAAATTGGGAAGATATTAATTTTCAAGCAAGGATAATCAAAATCCGGGGTAAGGGCAAAGCTGGGAAACCTGTACCATTACACTTGCCGAAAAAACTTTATCAATATTTAGAATCCCTATATAAAGTTCGTACAGACGAGAAATCTGTCTTTAAGGGAAGACAATCTAAAAAAGTTTTATACGGAAAAATGTTAGATAAATACAAGTTATATTCTTTGATATCCGGTTGGACATTCCCCGGAGGTCTTCATTTGTTCAGGCACACATTTATCACCAAACTGAGTCTTAGAAAAAACGTACATCCGCAAATCATCAAACGTCTAGCTCGACATACCAGACTTGACACGACCTCAAAGTATTTACATAGGCAAAATCAAGAACTTAATGATGCAATGCAAAAAATCGATTCTATATGGAGATGATTTCATGTTCAAGGTAGAAGGTAACTCACCTGTCGCTAATCTGATGGTCCACTTGCAAAAACTTGCTGCGACCAACAGTCATGATCATATGAGACAAGCTTTAGAAAGAAGCAATCTTATTTTCGTTGAAGAACCAAAGGAACGGAAAGATGTAACGTTTGAGGAAGCCGTAAATTGGTACTTACAAAGCTCTGAATTCGGACGCAAGAGTGAAGCTACTCAAAAGACATATCGTTCTGAATTGAACCAGTTTGTTTCATTTGTCGATTCGCTGCCGGAAACTCCATCTTTGCTTTCATTTGAGAAGAATCCCAAAGTACTACTTGATTACCTTAAGCCAGTTAAAACCCAAAATACGCGATCAAAAAAAGCTTCATTTTTAAGGGACTTTTTCACTGTTACCTTCACACGATTCTTTGAAATAGATATTAAAAAGATCAAGGAAACCTTGATAGTTGACGTTGAGTTTGATGAAGATCTTCCAAAGGCTTTTACGAAAGAACAAGTAGAGGAAATTATAAACTTATCGCGGCTGACCAACGATGGTTTTAGAAACTTTGTCATCTTATGGACTTTTCTTGGCAGCGGTATTCGCCTTAACGAGTTGACTCAACTTCAAATCGGGGATATTTGCTATAATTCTCAGAATATAAAAGTTCGTGTTAAGGGGAAAAAGCTTCAAAAAGTTCCTCGGCGGATTACAGCTACATCATTAGAGCTTCTTAGAAAATATGTAAGTTTTAAATACGGGTCACTTAAGAGTCAGCCTAATTATACTGATTTGTATGTTTTTTCAGCGGATAAGGGAGTTACCCCTATCAGTGATAGTACAGTCCAAAAGATGTTAGATGGGTTAATTTCTGAGGCACAGACCATTTCTCCAGAAGAGAAAGAGCGATTATCTGTCCATTCTTTACGTCATTCTTTCGCATTGTTCGCTTTAGAAGAGGGCGTGGATCTTGTCAGTATTTCGAAACTCCTTGGCCATAAATCATTAAAAACAACAACCATTTATTTGCAACTCTTTAACAGCATGCTTCTACAGGCAATCGAAAAACATCCTTTCGCTCGCTCGTTAGCGGCAAATTTATTTGATTGAGGTGGAGACGGAATGACGCCCTCTGGAATTGTATTCGACTCTATTTATTTTAAAACTTGGAGTGAACACTCTGGCTTAAAGAAACCAGCATGCTCAGCAACCAAAAAGGTTCTCGCCACACTTCAGGAATTTCTTTTGGAGAACGGTTTCGAAGGCAATCTAGATTTTGACCGATTCACATATTATGTTGAATCAAATGATTTTGAACCGATTAACAAATCGTTCATTGATCAATTTGTTCAGTATCTTATATCATCAAATCCAGGGCTTTCAAATAAAACCATTTACAATAAAATTAGTTCATTAAAGAGCTTTTTCAACTTTCTTGATCGAGTAAATATGATAAGCCACAACCCCATGGCCCATTATACAAACAAATATTATGAACGAAATATAAATATTAATTTCTTGACTGAGGTTGAGTGTAAAGACCTCCTGAAAGCAGCCCTTCTAGAGGAGCCCTTCTCCAAATATTACTATCTGTTGATTTGGACAGCCATTACAACCGGACTTAGAAACAATGAAATATGTTGCCTTTCATTTGAGCAGATCAACTTTCAAAATAATATGGTGATAGTTAACAAAGGTCAAAAAACAAATGCTAAGGGGATCGCCATTCCTGGGTTCCTAGCAAACGAACTGAAACACTTCAAACAATATAAGGAGACCATTGAAGAAGATTTTAGTCCATATGTATTCTCAAGAAAAAAACGTAAACTCTATAATAATCAAATGGTATCTATAGTCAGATCTATATCAGAAAAAGCCGGGATTAATAGAAGGGTCATTCCCCATGATCTCAGAAGAACTACCGGATTTCTGATGCTTAAAAGTGGTGCAAACTTGAGAGCAATTCAACAACAATTAAGGCATGAGTTGTTAGGTACCACGTTGGAGTACCTCTCCATTTCGGATAGTTTGATATTAGACGAGGATTAAAAAAATGCCCTTCCAATGCTAGATTGGACAGGGCATTCATATCGTTTGTAGGATTAATCTATGGCAGTTAAATGTCTCCAAGCCATCTCGATATGTGTATCTTTAAAGACATTCTTCTTCCTTTCATTCCAGGCTTTAAAATGATCAATCGCAATCTTCACATTATCTCTGGAATCAGGAAAATGCTTAATAATCCAATCGGTCGTAGCTAGCAATTCAAGTCCGTATGGGGTTTCGTAACCTTCAATTATTTGTTTGGTATGCTGAAGCCTTTTTTCCGTGCTCCCATCATTTAATTGACTCAGAAAGCCTTCAGCTTCCCTTGTTACTTCAGATAAAAGATAAATCTCCGCATCCCGATTTCGATCTCCATATCCCCGTATATAATGCCCTTCAAGTCTTTGAAGAACATGATTTAAATTGTCAGCATACGGTCCAAACTGAGCTTTAACAAATCTTAGCTTTAAATCCTCTCCACTCTCTTGCAAAAAGTAAGCAAGTTTCTGTATTTCCAACATTGACAGTTTGTAGCCCGGTGCAGCATAGAGATTCATTAGCATTATAAGTAAGGCTCTAGCACGAGTTAACTTCGGCTTTTCGGTTCCAACACGCATTTTATCAGGCTCTGGACTTCCAATTGGCGGGTAAACCATAAATAAAACCTCAGGAACTTTCAATGCCGCTTCCTCAATTAGTGGCCGAACGTCTTCCCAGTTCAAACCACCATTACCGCAGCCTAATGGAGGGATTGCTACTGATCTAATTCCATACTCCCGAATTATCTCAATAAAATCGATTAATCCAGACTGTATGTCTTCAATCTTTGACTTTCCTTTCCAATGACGCTTTGTTGGAAAGTTAATGATGTATCGAGGATTAAACATAGACCCTGTATCAACAACAAACATTTTACCTGGCATAACCATATTATTTTTGCATGCTTTTTCGTACTCTTTAAAATTATCAGGATAAGCCTGTTTAAATTGAAGTGCTATCCCCTTACCCATTACACCTACACAATTCACCGTGTTTACTAAAGCCTCGGCCTCGGATTCCAACAAGTTACCTTTCTTATACTCAATCACAAACTCACCACCTTAGTAATACCATTCTCTGCGTACCTCAACAGGTATATTAATCGAGTTATTACGCAAAATTTTAAGTGCCTCACCCTTGTAAGTTTCATTAATTACACCAATTTCAAGTATAGAGTCAATGGGAAAAAACTCAAAAGCCAAGAACTCCGCCTGGCGTTTCCGTTTTCTGTCAGGATATTCAGTAGTATCATACCAATATTGGGATCTCATTATTCCCCAGTCAATTTGCTCTAAATCAACCGGGTCATTGTAAAATTCGGAATAACTCATGATCGCATGTCCATCTGTAAACACGAATGGGATTTTCTCTGATAACACTTGTTACTGATGATGTTATCCGAAGAATTTAACTCGGACTTAATCCATGTCATCAGAAATATGTAGTTCCCGTTGACACACATCACATTTAACAATAAGATATGTGCCTAAGCCCGAGGGGATAAAAGTAAAAGCAAACTTTGCCCCGCTTACGTCAACTGCTTTACATTGGTCCCACTGATTAATTCTTTTGATGACCTCTTCATTTATCGTAAATGTTATTGCTGCTGTTCTCGATAGTTCAATTTTCTGAGTGCAATCACCCAAATCGCCTACATAAATGTGATCAGGGTTATTGGGATCAATCTCTCTTTGAACTGCCTGATGTAACTCAACGATTTCTTTAGCAAAGTCAAAAGTATTTAAATAAAAACCCCGTATTTCTAAGATATCGTTTGAAAGTCGATCGAACATCATTCTTGCCTCTGCTTCAGAGTAATCCATCTTTTTTAGTTCTTCAATGACGCCCACGAAATATTGCTTGTACATTTCACTTTTTGATTTCTCATCCTTCATTTTCCGCAACCCTTTCCGTACCCACAAGTATTCAAAAAACCACATGCTCAGATGTGGCTTCATAAGTAATAAGCTATTCGTTAATGCAACACTTATGACATTAG
>NZ_BBIW01000021.1 GCF_000732325.1 Paenibacillus sp. TCA20 | reverse complement strand
ACAGCTGCACTCACAGCATCATTGAAGCGCCCATAGCTGCACTCACAGCCATCATCGAAGCGCCCACAGCTACACTCACAGCATCATCGAAGCGCCCACAGCCGCACACACAGCAACATCATCGAGCCACTCACATTCATGAACATTCTTCATCAATCAACCATCCCCATTCCCGAAAGGAGCCCAAACTCATGAGCGACAACCAAACCAAAGAACCGAAGATCAAAGGTGGAAGCTTTGTCATTGAAAAGGCTGATCTTGACCGTATCCTGACGCCTGAGGATTTTACCGAGGAGCATCGAATGATTGCAGAGACTGTTCGCGATTTTATTGACGGCGAAGTGGTGACAAGAGATGAGGAGATCGAGAAGCTGAACTATGATCTCACCGTAGAGCTGCTTCGAAAGGCAGGTGATCTTGGACTGCTTGGAGCAGATGTGCCGGAAGAATTCGGCGGAATTGGACTAGATAAAGTGAGCTCGACGATTATCAGTGAATCGCTGGCGAAGGGCTCCTCCTTTGCCTTGTCCTTTGGTGCTCACGTTGGGATTGGAACACTGCCGATCGTATTCTTCGGTACACGGGAACAGAAGGAAAAGTACTTGCCCGATCTTGCCTCAGGGACAAAAATTGCCGCCTATTGTTTAACGGAACCGACCTCAGGCTCGGATGCAATGAGCGCAAAGACGACCGCTGTGTTATCGGACGACGGTGAGCACTACATTCTGAATGGATCTAAGCTCTACATTACAAACGCGGGATTCGCAGATATTTTTATTGTATATGCCAAAATCGATGGGGAGCACTTTACTGCGTTTATTGTCGAGAAAGAAATGGAAGGCTTTACACTTGGACCGGAAGAGAAGAAGATGGGAATCAAAGGCTCATCTACACGCCCGCTATACTTTGAGGATGTCAAGGTACCGAAGGAGAATCTGCTAGGTGAGATTGGCAAAGGTCACCGAATTGCATTTAACATCCTGAACATTGGCAGATACAAACTGGCGGCAGGCTCCGTGGGAGCGGCCAAGGAAGCGGTTGAGCTCAGTACGAAATATGCCAACACACGGAAACAGTTTGAGACACCGATCTCCAATTTCCCGCTGATCCGCAAGAAGCTGGCAGAGATGAATATTCGAACATTTGCAGTGGAGAGTATGGTATATCGCACGGCTGGCCTGCTGGATGAGGCAATGCAGGATATTGACTATACAGCAGATGATGCAGGAACACTGGCTGCCGCGGCAATCTCCGATTATGCCATTGAATGCTCGATCAATAAGGTGTTTTCTTCCGAGAATCTGGACGTGATCGCGGATGAAGGTGTACAAATTCACGGCGGATACGGATACATTCAAGAATATAAAATTGAGCGGCTGTACCGCGATTCGCGGATTAACCGGATTTTTGAAGGGACGAATGAGATCAATCGACTTTTGATCCCAGGCACACTGGTGAAGAAGGCGCTGAAGGGGGAATTAGCACTCCTCCAAAAGGCACAGGCCCTTCAAAACGAAATCCTACAGATTCTGCCGAATCAAACGTTTGAAGGTGTTTTAGAGCAGGAAGGGCATTTCCTGGAGATGAGTAAGAAGATTTTCCTGCTGGTTGGTGGTCTTGCCGTGCAGAAATACGGGACGAAGCTCGAGAAGGAGCAGGAAGTGCTCGCAGGTCTTGCCGATATGATGATTGATATTTTTGCACTTGAGAGTGTACTCGCCCGTACGAACAAACAAGCATCTAGAACCTCTGAAGAGAAAGCGCTAAATATGATTGAAATGACAAAAGTGTTTGCTTATGAAGCATTCCTCAGAGTAGAATCTGTGGCAAAAGAGCTGCTGACGACAATAGAGTCGGGCGATATGCTGCGTATGCAATTATCCGTGCTCAAAAAACTGACGAGAAGCAATCCGGTCAACACAAATCAGTACAAACGCAGTATCGCTGCCCGCGTTATCCATAACGAGCGTTATACAGTTTAATCTGAAGAGATCAGATGGTATTGGATGAGGAGTAGGTCAGCGAGGAAGCATTCTCGATAAAAGAGAATGAAAGGGATGATTATCATGAACGATAAGCCCTGGCTGCCGTTTTATGAGGCCGAAGTGGCCCCGACGTGTGAATATCCGAATCAGAACTTGGCTGCGTTTCTTGTCACATCAGCACAGAAGTTCCCCCATCGGCCGGCAATGTATTTTATGGGCAAGTCGATTAGCTATAAGAAGCTGCTGATGCTGTCATACCAGATGGCAAATGTGCTGCGCGGTTTAGGCGTGAAGAAAGGGGACCGGGTAGCCATAATGCTGCCTAATTGTCCACAGGTAGTCATCGCGTATTATGGTACGCTGCTGCTTGGAGGAGTAGCGGTGATGACCAATCCTTTGTACATGGAACGTGAGCTGGCCCACCAGATGAAGGACTCGGGAGCGAAAATCATCATTACACTTGATACCTTCTATTCCAGGGTTGAGAACATTGTACAGGAAACGGAGATCAAGCACACGATCGTTACAGGTGTTAAAGACTATCTGCCTCTAATTAAGAAGTGGCTGTATCCGATCAAGGCCAAAAAAGAGGGACCTTTACCTGTAGTTTCTTACAATAACCAAGTCCATTCCTTCACCAAACTGATCAACAGCGCCGCTGCCGATCCCATATTGGAGTCCGTCGATGCCAAGGAAGAATTGGCACAGCTCCAATATACGGGTGGTACAACTGGCGTTCCAAAGGGTGTAATGCTCACGCATATGAACCTGATTGCCAATACAATCCAGTCGGGAAACTGGTGTCACCGAGTGGAGGATGGTAAGGAACGTTATTTAGCGGCACTGCCCTGTTTTCATGTCTTTGGGCTGACATGTGTGTTAAATCAGGCCATATACAGAGCCGGGCTGATGATCCTAGTACCTAAATTTGAAGTGAATATGATCTTGAACCTGATCCGCAAGAAGAAGCCGACACTATTTCCGGGAGCTCCAACGATGTATATTGCACTGATCAATCATCCCAGAATCAAGGAATATGATTTATCGTCTATTAATGCTTGTATCAGCGGATCGGCTGCGCTTCCTGTAGAGGTTCAGGATACATTCGAGGAAATGACGAAAGGACGGCTTATTGAAGGGTATGGACTCACGGAGGCTTCTCCCGTAACTCATGCCAATCCAATATGGGGCAGACGCAAGATCGGCACCATTGGAATCCCTTTTCCAGACACTGACGCAAGAGTGATTCATCCTGAAACAGGGGAGGAAATGCCTGTCGGAGAGCCGGGTGAGCTGATTGTCAAAGGTCCTCAAGTGATGAAGGGATATTGGGGAAGACCGGAAGAAACTTTTGAAACGATCCGCAATGGATGGCTCTTTACAGGCGATATGGCTACGATGGATGAAGAGGGATACTTTACGATTATTGACCGTAAAAAGGATATGATTATTGCAAGCGGATTCAACATTTATCCTAGAGAGATTGAAGAGGTGCTATATGAGCACCCATCTGTGAAGGAAGCCGTCGTTGTTGGGATGAAGGACAGCTATCGCGGGGAGTCTGTGAAGGCCTATATTGTGCTTAAGGATGGTGCTAAGCCGGATCCAGCTTCACTCGAGCAGTTCTGCCGCAGTCAATTGGCAGCGTACAAAGTGCCCAGACAATATGTATTTAGAGAGTCCTTGCCCAAAACCATGGTCGGTAAAGTACTAAGGCGGAAATTGCTGGAGGAGGATGAGGAGCAGCCGACAGCGTAATTTAATGTCGATTGTCCCTTCAGCCCAAGATAAATATGTGAATACAGAAGGGAGGGAGCGCAGTGGTCAGGATCGATCGTGAGCAAGAAGATGCTCACAGCCAGACAGACGAACAACGAGAGTACCTTGAGGCGATTACAAAAGCAGCTGAATCTACGTTTTGGGGTTATTTAGGATGTAAATTGGAGCAGGCGGGAAATGATGAAGTCGTCGTGTCGCTTGATCCGCTTCCACATCATTTGAACCTCATGGGAATCGTCCATGGCGGTGTTCTATCTTCGTTATTGGACAATACGATGGGTGTTGCCGTAATGCTGAAGTATCCTCATCGTTCCAGTGTTACCAGCAATCTGAATGTACATTTTGTGATGCCTGCGAAGCAGGAGTATCTTACGGTTACCGGTAAAATTGTTCATGAAACGGGCCGATCCATTACGGCGGAATCGAGAATTACGAATCCTCGTGGAGAGCTGATTGCACTCAGTACGGCATCCTTTAGACTCAAATAGCAGTGTTAGAGGCATGCAGGCGTTAAAATAGATCATTCGTTCTTTGACGAATGATCTATTTTTGTTCGAATAAACCAGGTGTATATGGATTCAAGTAATGACAATATCCGAATATCCTGCAAAGATAGTTTGAGCTCCGGTACTGGTATCTGTCCAGACACCAATGTAACCCCCTGGAGGAACACTGATAATATCAATGTAATCACCAATCAGCGGAACTGGGGTAGGACTTGAACCGTTAGGATTAAATGAGACATTGGTGATCCGTGTGTTAGTAAAGGTCTGACCTCCATTGATGGAGCGGGCAACGTATACATCAAGATTGAACCCATTGATCTGATTGCTATAATAAATGATGTTAACGACTCCGGTAAGTGGATCGACATCAACAGAAGGGAAGAAGTTCTGTGAACCAGCTGGCGCGCCGGTAATACTTACCGGTGCAGACCAGGTTCCTCCGAGGTCTGTAGATTTGGACATAAATATATCCGAGTACCCCAGTCGAAAATCCTGCCATACAGCATAAACGGCCTCTGTATTCGGACCTATAGAGCGATCAGTGGAAATGCTGGCAAAGGTAAGGACACGAAAACCGTATCCGGGAACGGGAAGTACAGTAGGAACGAGGGAAACGGTGGAGACGAGAACTGGAGGCTCAAAGGTTACTCCTCCATCAAAGGAACGGCGAACAACAAAACGTCCTGTCGGATCAGTCGTGATCCAGGCTCCGTACACGGTTCCGGTTAGACCTACAGCTACCTCCGGACGTTCGACTTGATCCGCTTCACTAGATAGAAGCACAGGTGTCTGCCACGTAATACCACCATCGGTTGATCTGCTGAAGAAGGCTGTGGAGTTCCCTGCATTCGCTACATTAAACTGGTGATTGTAGGTCACATAGATATTTCCTAAATAAGGACTGGACTGAGCCGTATCGCATATGACATTCGTCTCATCATTATTTATATAAGTACCATATCCCTGATTTACTATTCTCGGTGCGCTGAATGTTGCCCCATTGTCGGTAGATATATAAATGATCGCTGTCCCGTCAGACGCGCCAGGAAAAGCATGGGCAGTAATGACAAAAATATTTGGAAAGGCATAAGCAACCGCAGAAGCCTCTGCTCCTGTGAACCCTGGAGGAAGGGGTAAGAGGGCGTTGGACCAAGAAAATCCACCGTTCAAGGATCGGTATACCCCAATGATCGGGACTCCTGTTGTTGTATCCACTGCGGTAGCGACCATGATGCCGGGGATTAGATAATTCACGGCGACACTAGGTTCGAACTTGGGATTACCAACTGGAGTCACTTGAAAATTAAAATTGGTCAACGGCAATCTCCCCCTTTCATTCGTCTTATCTATTCTTATTCTATATACACAGCATCGGTTCTGATTGGGACAACACCCGTTTTTGTCATAAATCCGCACATGTAAAGGTGTTAGTCTATAACTCTCTGAATCTGCTGAATATAAATGATAGTGTAAGATGAAAGGAGGAGAAAGGTATGCCCGTGTATACTACTGGACTTATTACAAACACAAGAGCTTTTGGTACAGCTGCTACGAATGCGGTAGTTAGTGTTCGAAATGTGGGGAACTCTGTTGCCAGTATCATCGTAGTGGTCTACGTCGTTCCAATAACCACTTTGACACTTACTCCGTTATATGTCTCCAGTTATTCGATCGCTCCAGATAACGCAGACATTCGCTCATTTAATATTGCAGGAAATGTGGCTTATGAAGTGCAGTACAATATTGACACGACCCTTACAGAAGCGGCAATATCTACTTTTGGTTTAGATGAATTTGGTAATCTTGTTACAGAGCAAGGTGTGCTTCAATCCGAACTGACTCCTATTTCTGCATTGTCCATTTAATACAGCCAAAGTTTCATTTTATAGAACATTTTATCTGCCCATTGTTTTATAACAATGGGTTCTTCGGGTTTGATCGAGTTGTGGAAATCAGGGCATACGCACAATCCATTTGTCCAACGATACATACACTATAACCAAATGTGCGGAGGAAGAGGTGATTGGGGTTTGGTTGATTTAGGTGTGGTCATGCCTGTATATGTACAGAAGCCCGAATTTCTCCAAGCAGCACTGGAGTCCGTGTTAAACCAATCTTTTAGCAAATTCAAGATGGTGATTGTGATTGATGGTGCTCCTGAGATGGAGCCGCTGATCAAGAGCATTGTGAAGGAGGATAAGCGCGTTAAGATCGTAGCTTATCCCGATAATCAAGGTGTTGCGCATGCCCTTAATACCGGATTCCAGCATTTGTTCTTGGACGAACATATCGAATATTTGACGTGGGTATCAAGTGACAACGTGTATTATCCCTATTATCTGGAGACGCTGCGCAGAGAGCTGAAGAAGGGATCTGATGAGTTAGGTCTGGTGTACAGCTCCTTTCAGTCCATTGATAATAACGGAAGCCGTCTTCATAATGAGCATCAGCTGGCTGCATTACGAAAATACCAGAGCAGACCCAAGGAGAGGCTGCTGGATTCATCGATTATCGGTGTTTCGTTCATGTATAAGTCCAAGTATGCCAAAATGATTGATGGTTATCATCTTGTACCTGTTGAGGATTATGATTATTGGCTCCGTTTGACGGAGAATTGCGAGATTCGTTATATCCCGGTCGAGCTGATGGATTACAGAGTGAATTCGACCTATAGCGTGTCGGCGACACTCAAATCAAGTGAGCAGCATCGAAGATGGAGATATACGTATCATTTGGCACGTCATTTGGCCCGATCAAGAAGAAAAATGAAGCCTCAAGTGACGGTGTTGTTTCCCATAAGTATCGCAGATGAAGCAGCTCTTATGAGATTAGAGAATCTGTATGAGCAAAGCTTTAGTAATTACTATTGCTATGTGCTGGATCTGACCACAGATCAGAGTGCTCAAGCGCTGTTGTCCAAAGTCCCCCATCCCATAACGGATTTCAAATGGTATCCCACAGTAAATGAAATTGTAGCCAGTCTCATTGCGGTTCAGATGATTCAAACCCCTTACACAATGATTCTAAACAATGTATGTACAACAGACGTGATGGAAATGGAAACCTTGCTAATCGAATTATCGAAGGCCGAGCCAAGCGCAATGTCTAATTATTACACACCAGATCATTCACAAATCGGTTATCGGTTCGCACCTTATTTGCCGCAGAAGCTTGATTATTATAACGAATTGTTTAAAACTGAGCAGCTTGTGCAGGCCATAAAATTTAAATATATGAATGCGTGGTAGTGGAGGATGAAAATACTATTTACTTTTTTTAATCCGAGCGGTGGTATGGAGACGTTAAATCGGATAAGAAGCAAGGCGCTTATGGCTCGCGGCTATGAATGCCATTTATTATATGCGGTCGATGGAGAAGGACGTAAGAATATAAAAGGGATTAAAACGTTTGTAACTAATGATAACGAGCAAATCAAGCGTATTATTGAATCAGAGAATTATGACTTCATCGTCGTTTGTACAGACATTCATCTGCTTCAAAAGATAAAAGAAATGGGCTTTCGTGGCAAAGCGGTCTTTGAGATTCAAGGACTGGGTACGACAGACACTGCTCTTGAGCTGCTGGAGGTGTTTGATTCAGGAATTCGAGAATATGCAGACGCGTTGTTATATCCCCGTACTTCGCATCTGAAGCAATGGTTTGAGCAAATCTTCCCTGCGATCCCTCAGTTCTGTTTTGACGACCCTCTTGATACGGAGCACTTTGGATATGTGTCCTATCCCCCTAAATCCTATCCGATTATTGGCTGGATCGGCCGCATCGAACAGAATAAGAATTGGAGCGAATACTTAAGAATCGGTTTTGAGCTGAGAAAGCAAATTCCGGATCTGTATTTATGGATGTTTGATGATGATACCCTATCCGATCCCTCGCAGAAAGATTATTTCGAATTTAGTGTACGTACACTAAATTTGTCTGAGCGATTGATTCGATACTCGAATATTCCTCATGAGCAAATGGCGGACTATTTATCAATTATCGGAGATTCAGGAGGATTCTTGTGCTCGACCTCGATTAAAGAGGGCTTCGGCTATGCTGTTGCAGAAGCAATGCTATGCAGATGCCCTGTACTATCTACCGACTCGGATGGAGTAAAGCGGTTTATTACGCACAATGTAACAGGCAAATATTATAACCTCGGAGATATCAAGCAAGCGGTAGGTGAATCTCTCACTTTGATGCGAAACCGGGGTTTAAGGAATCAGATTATTTCTGCTGCTGAGCAGCATATTAAGAGCGAATTTTCCACTTCTATATACTGCGATCAATTTGAGTCCATGGTATCTATGATCACAAGATGAGTTTTTAAATTAAATCATGAGTAGAGACGGGAGATTTCTTCTCGTCTTTTTTAGTATTTACTTCCTAATGTTCAAGATCTAGATTGGACAAACTAGAAAAATGGAAATAAGTAATGAAGTATATTGGTTAAATAACTATATAAGAAAGTAATTAATATTTAAAGCTAGTTAAAGTCAGCAGAGAAGGGGAGTGCGTAAGACAGATATGAAAAAACAGTGGTGGAAAGAAAGTGTTGTATACCAAATATACCCGCGCAGCTTCATGGATAGCAACGGAGATGGTATTGGTGATCTTCAAGGAATCATTTCGAAGCTGGATTACTTGAAAAAACTCGGCGTAGATGTCGTATGGCTGTGTCCTGTCTATGACTCACCAAATGATGATAACGGCTACGATATACGGCATTATCAACAGATTATGGATGAGTTTGGAACGATGGCGGATTGGGAGGAGCTCCTTGAAGGCCTGCATGAACGTGGAATGAAACTGATCATGGATCTAGTCGTCAATCATACTTCAGATGAGCATGCTTGGTTCGTAGAAGCACAGAAGTCGATGGATAATGGGTATCGAGATTACTATATATGGCGGCCAGGCAAGAATGGAGAGGAACCGAGCAATTGGATGTCTTATTTTCGCGGTTCTGCCTGGCAGCATCAGCCCGAAACGGATGAGTACTATCTGCATCTATTCTCCAAGAAACAGCCTGATTTAAATTGGGAGAACGAGCGGGTCCGCAAGGAAGTGTACCAGATGATGACCTGGTGGCTGGACAAAGGCATTGATGGATTTCGTATGGATGTTATTAACCTCATATCAAAGGATCAGCGCTTTCCAGATGCCGAGGAAACAGGAGATTCTCTATATCATTGGGGCGGGAAGTATTTTGTGAACGGACCGAAAGTGCATGAATATTTGCAGGAAATGAATCGGGAGGTGTTATCGAAGTATGACATTATGACCGTTGGTGAATGTCTGGATGTTTCACCTGAAGAGGCCGTCAATTACGTAGCGGAGGATCGAAACGAATTAAACATGGTATTTCATTTCGAGCTGATGAATGTAGGCAGCGGACCGCTTGGTAAATGGGATATCATTCCATGGAAACTGACCGATTTCAAGCGGGTAATGCACAAATGGCAGCAAACGCTGAAGGATCGAGGTTGGAACAGCCTGTATTTGAACAATCATGATCAGCCGAGAATGGTCTC
The DNA here is from genome assembly GCF_000732325.1 of Paenibacillus sp. TCA20. Taxonomy (GTDB): domain Bacteria; phylum Bacillota; class Bacilli; order Paenibacillales; family Paenibacillaceae; genus Paenibacillus; species Paenibacillus urinalis. Next base: position 52,812 of record NZ_BBIW01000021.1, on the reverse strand, counting down.
ACGTTTCGGAAATGATGATCGGTATAGAATAGAATCGGCCAAATTGCTGGGCACTCTGCTGCATACGCTGAAAGGGACACCTTATATATATCAAGGGGAAGAAATCGGAATGACGAATGTGAATTTTGCTTCGATAGAAGATTATAGGGATATTGAAACCTTAAATATGTTCCACGAGTATACTCAGTCCGGGCATCAGCATGATCTGTTAATGCAGTCAATCTATGAGCGAAGCAGAGACAATGCTAGAACACCGATGCACTGGAATCAACGTGAACATGCTGGATTTACGACTGGTACACCCTGGATTCAGCTGAATCCGAACTATACAGCAATCAATGTTGAAGAGGCACTGTCAGATCCGAATTCGGTGTTTTACTATTATCAGAAGCTGATTCAGCTTAGAAAAGAACATCCTATTATTGTGTATGGTGATTATGAGCTGCTACATGAGGAGGACGAGCAGATCTATGCCTATACAAGATCACTAGAACAAGAGATGCTCATCGTTGTGCTAAATTTCTCAGAACAGGAAGCGGAATTCATGCTTAATGAAAATATTAAGTACTCCGATTCACAGCTGCTGATTCATAACTATGAAATTCAGGATAAGGGCATCTCTAAGCCATTCACATTAAAGCCATTTGAAGCAAGAGTATACAAGCTGTTGACATAAAGGGGAGAATGAATCATGGGAAGCAGAGCAACCGGAAGACTAGCTCCATTCGCTAGATTAACGAAATTAACCTTAACTTTAGCGCTGACAGGATCTATGACTGCATTGGGTACGGTCTCAGCTCAGGATACGAGTGAGCTCACAGGGAATAAGCCTGCAGGAGGAGAGGCCTTCTATATTAGTGACATTCAGTTCTTAAACGAGACGACGGGACGTGCAGCAGGTAATGGATATATGATTGGCACATCCGATGCCGGTGATCACTGGCAGAACATCTATACAGGAACTTGGCAGTTCACTCAGCTTGATTTTATCAATAATAAAGTAGGTTATGCGCTGGCGAAATCCTCAAGTGGCGGACCGAATGCGCTACTGCATACGGATGATGGTGGTAAGTCATTAACGAAGATAAAAACGGGGGACATGTATCTGCAGCGTATCGATTTTACTAAGGAGGATGAGGGATTTGGCTACTCCCAGGCTTACACTTACCATACCTCCGATGGAGGCAGCAGCTGGAGCAAGATAGCCACCCCGACGAATACCAGATATGCGGTATTCACAGATGCGAAGAAAGGTTATGCACTGACAGTTCATCCGGGATACGGATATAAGCTGCATCAAACGACAAATGGCGGCACAGGCTGGAAGGTACGTCTCTCCGTATCCTCGGAGACAGTCAGTGGCGGTAAAATCGCCGTGAACGGCCAGGAGGTATGGGTGAGGCTGAACGGAGGGGCTGGCATGTCTCAGCAATCCTACGCCGTATACGCTTCGAGCAATGCTGGTCAGAGCTTTGTCAAAGTGATCGGTCAAGATACAGCAGGAGCCGGACCCGCGCCTGGCGACGAACCAGGGTATACAGATGTCGGTCCTGCAGCACCTGCCGGGCATCCAGGGAATTTATCGCTTGTAAATGGAGCGGCCTATCTCGCTGGGTTCTCGCCGGCAGGGGAGAAGATCGGCGTGGGAAGCTCTTCCGATGGCGGGAAGACGTGGACGAACCTGCCGTCTATTCAAGGATACGATAGTGACATTTCCTTCACTGAGCGGAATAAAGGCTGGATGGCAGATACAAGCCTCATGCATCCTGCAATTTATCGAACGGGAGACGGAGGTCATTCTTGGACTGAGGTCTTGGTTCTGGAGCAGCCTAACGAGTGATTCGTTATACTCGGCTAATGAATGGAGCAGATGAGTGTTCATGGCCGATCCGATTTGTAAAATGAACAGAGGAGCAGACCTTTTGATTAATTGAAAATCAAAGGTCTGCTCCTTTGTGCGGTTCGAGATTGCAATTTTTAAGCGATCGGTGTTCCATTAGGCACTTCTTCATCGGGTCTCAGCAAGATGACATCGCCTTCTTCAGGAATGCCGCCGAGTACGAGAACCTCAGATACATAGCCGGCGATTCGGCGCGGAGGGAAGTTTACAACTGCCGTAATCTGCCTTCCGATTAATTCATCGGGCGTATACCGTTTGGTGATTTGTGCAGAGGATTGCTTGATACCGAGTTCTCCAAAATCGATCTCCAGCTTGATTGCCGGCTTTCTTGCTTCCGGAAAAGCCTCTGCCTTAACAATGGTGCCGATGCGGATATCCAGCTTTACGAAATCATCTATCGTGGCCATGCCATTTCCTCCAAGTTTAATTTTCGGAATCAAGATAACGATACAGTGTAGATTTGCTGATTCCAGTTTCGTCTTTTATCTGTGCCAGACTATATTGATTGCTTTGATACATAACAATCGCTTTTTTGACGTTTTCGTCTGGTTTTTTGGGGCGTCCGGGTCTTATCCCCTTCTGTTTTGCTTCATATAACCCTTTTTTAGTCTTCTCACTAATTACATCACTTTGAAAGTCGAGCAGTTGGTGCACCATCTCTTGAAAGGCCAAACCGGTAGAAGTACTTGTATTGATCCCTTCTTTTGCGGAAATAAGATAGCAGTCTCTATTGCGCAGCTCATCGAGCAGTTCGGCCAGGTGCCTCGTTGAATCAGCGAGTGCAAATAATTTAGCAACAACGATATGATCGCCGGGCACGAGCTTGTCTAATAGACCGTACAACGCAGTTCGTTTCTTGGCGGAGCCATGCTCCTCGGCAATGATATGATCGCAGGCATATTGTGCCAATACGGCTTGCTGGTGGTTACATTGTAAATCGTCCTGATAAGGTCTTACATATCCGATTAGCATGTATTAAACTCCTTGACATTCACTAGTCTCAAAAAGGTTCCATTTTGGAACGATCCATGATAAACTAACGAAGGTATTGATAACTTGCATTTATATGATGACTTGACGTTTATGAGACTTAAAAGTCGGGTTCTCAAAAATAGATAAAGAGGTGTGGAGAGAAAGTGTTAGAAAATCTCAAGAGAACATGGTTTTTTAATGTAAGAGCTGATATTTTGTCCGGAATTGTTGTAGCTCTTGCGCTCATCCCGGAAGCCATTGCCTTCTCACTGATTGCGGGTGTGGACCCTATGGTCGGTTTGTATGCTTCCTTCTGTATTGCTGTAATCATTGCTTTTGCTGGCGGCAGACCAGCGATGATCTCAGCAGCGACAGGGGCCATGGCCTTGGTTCTTGCTCCCCTGGTGAGGGAGCACGGGATCGAGTACATGCTTGCAGCTACCATTTTAACAGGTATTATTCAGTTTCTGCTAGGTGTGTTCAAAGTAGCTACACTGATGAAGTTTATTCCACGCGCCGTCATGATTGGCTTCGTCAATTCACTGGCCATTCTGATCTTTATGGCGCAAGTCCCTTATTTCTGGGGCATCAATGGCGCAACCTATGTGTTCCTAGGTATAACACTGCTTATCGTATACGTCGTGCCTCGATTCTTCAAGGCCATTCCTGCACCATTGATTGCCATCGTCGTGTTAACTGTTGTATCCGTATTTACAGGATTTAATCTCCAGACCGTAGGAGATATGGGGAACATTACTCAGACCTTACCGTCATTTCTGATCCCTGATGTACCGTTCTCTATCGAAACACTACAGATAATATTACCATATTCTTTCGCACTCGCAATTGTCGGCTTGCTTGAATCACTGCTTACCTCCTCCATTGTCGATGATATGACAGATACAGAGAGCGACAAGAATCGTGAAGCTAGAGGGCAAGGGATTGCAAACTTCGTCACAGCGTTCTTCGGTGGTATGGCGGGATGCGCCATGATCGGTCAGTCCATGATTAACGTAAAATCAGGCGGACGCAGCCGTTTGTCTACGCTTGTGGCAGGGCTGTTTCTTATGTTCCTGATTCTTGTACTTGGTGATCTGGTAGTCCTAATGCCGATGCCCGTTCTGGCTGGAATCATGGTCATGGTCTGTATCGGGACGTTTGATTGGTCTTCATTCCAATATTTGAAAAAAGCGCCCCGTTCGGATGCCATCGTCATGGTGGTTACCGTAATTATTGTCGTTGCCACTCATGATCTCTCCAAAGGAGTTATTGCTGGTGTCATCTTAAGCGCTGTGTTCTTCGTGGCGAAGATATCGAAACTGGAAGTGACCAAGCCAGCGGAGGATGTCAAGAAACAGGTGTTCAAAGTGAAGGGGCAATTATTCTTCGCCTCTACCACGACATTTGAACAATCCTTTGATCTGTCTGTACAAGATCGCGACATTGTCATTGACTTCTCCAATTCTCATGTTTGGGATGATTCTGCTGTAGGCTCGATTGATAAAATCATCTTGAAATACAGAGAGAATAACAATGAAGTAAGACTGACCGGACTAAATGAAGCAAGTCAGCGCATGATCGATAAGCTGGCGGTATTTACAGACAGCAAGGGTAAATTGAATACACATTAAAACAGGTATTCTTATGATATAACATTACCCGCGAGGAGGAATATCAAGGTACAAACGGATGAAGTAACAGGGTGAACAATATTTTGCTTGGTGAAAAATAAGAAGGTCCTGCTCTGCTGAAAACTCAGTAGTGCAGGACCTTCTTGTATATCTTAAGGTTCAAAGCCCTGTTGACTAATATATACACGCTCCTCCGGAAAAACGCTTCGCATCCGAGACAGAACGATTTGATAGGCAGTGGAGTCATACCATGCGGTTGAATCTATTTCATCATATAAGGCATCAATCCCCAGCTGTCTTGTTCTTTTGCCGCCGCTGCCATCTCCCATGAAATAATCATCAATGGTAACGCGGTTGGTCGCACAATAGAGCTTGGACGCAAAAGCCTCGCTGCTGGGCAGAATCGGAGCGATCGCTGCTTGAGTCGGAATGCCCGCCTCGGTTAATTCCTGCAGTGCCTTCATTCGGGCAGCAATAGGAGGGGCAGAGGGAGAGAAATGTTTTCTGACCTCATCCAGATCGGTTTCGATCGTAAGACTGACACGCACCCTGTCTCCCAATGCTGTGAATAAATCGATATCCCTTGTGACGAGGGGGCTTCTGGTTTGTACCAGTATAAAATCAGGCGGAGATTCGCACATCACTTCCAGCAGGGAACGAGTAATCTGCTCTTTATATTCGATGGGCTGATAAGGATCTGTACTGGAAGACATAAAGATCGTAACCGGCCCCTTAGCTGTGGCACGCTTTAATTCCTTGCGGAATACAGTTGACGCTTCCTGCTTCACATCTACCCAAGTTCCCCATTCCGACCCGCGAAATAGAGAAACAGGCATCCGGCGGACATAGCAATACGAGCATCCGAACGAACATCCCGTATATGGATTCAATGTATGGGTGTAGCCAGACAGGAATCCAGTTCCTTTATTCATCAGTGACTTTGGAGTTTTATATAAATATTGAATTTCTCTCTTGGACATCGATAACACCTCTATTCTTATAGAACAGATTCTATTATAATTCATTAAAGGTCGTGTGGGAACATATATTCTCATTTTTATCCCGTATGATACATCTTTCGATTATGAGATATAAGATTCGGGTATAACATTCGTAGCCGGATAATCCAGCAATTACCTATATTACTGCATAAAAAGGAGATGTAACGATGATCAAGAGAAATACAATCAAGCTGGCAGATGGAACTGTGCTTCCTGCAATCGGACAAGGAACCTGGCGTATGGGAGATGATCCTTCCGTACGAAGTGAAGAAATGGCCGCACTGCGTCTTGGTGTTGAGCTGGGGATGCATGTTATTGATACCGCGGAAATGTATGGTGAAGGCTTGTCCGAATCCCTTGTCGGAGAAGCGATCCAGGGCATTAGGGAAGAGGTGTTCCTCGTTTCTAAAGTATATCCGCATAATGCAGGGCGAAACCGAATCATTACCCGTTGTGAGCAGAGCCTGCGCAGACTGAAGACAGATCATTTGGATTTGTATCTGCTTCACTGGAGAGGAGACATTCCTCTCGCCGAAACGGTAGAAGGAATGGAGAAGCTGGTTCAGGACGGTAAAATCGCGCGTTGGGGCGTTTCCAATCTGGATACAAAAGATATGGAAGAGCTGCTATCTATATCTAAAGGCAGTAATTGTGCGGTTAATCAGGTACTGTATCACCTCGGCTCAAGAGGGATTGAGGTTGATCTGATGCCATGGCAGACAGAGCGTCAGATCCCAATTATGGCTTATTCTCCGCTTGCGCAGGGAGGTACACTTCGGCGTGAAATTACTGGCAATGAGACCGTAAAGGCAGTTGCAGAGAAGCATGATATAACCCCGCTGCAGTTAATGCTTGCTTGGAGTATTCGGAACGGTCAAGTTCTCGCTATTCCTAAAGCTTCTAAGGAGGAGCATGTGATACTGAATGCTGCTGCATATGAGGTAGAGCTGACGGAGGATGATCTCAATGAGCTGGATTTAGCATTTCCGAAGCCAGATCATAAAGTACCGTTAGAAATGATTTAATTTATGTTAGAAAACTTTACAGGTGTATCTGAAATTTCACATTAATTAATCTATTCTACCTATTACATGTTAAAATCTTGCTCAAATCCTCTTATTTACAAGTCTATCATTCTATTATATGTTAGTTTAAGTAACATAAATAGAATGAGGGCGAGGGAATGAAGTATGAGGAATAGCAAAATGCAAATGATGAGTGTGCTCTTGGCTGGAGGACTGCTGCTTCCTGTGGCCGGCTTTCCTGGCGAGATGGCGGCTGCGGCACCTGTCAGCACGGAATGGTCTGAATTTATGGAACTCGATTGGGCCCCGAGTGAGTGGACTGTGGAAAATGAACGACACAAGACCATCAGTACGGAACAGTTTGCAGAGCTCATTAATCTGGCGGCGAAGGAAGCCGGTTCGGAGCGCCTCATTACAGAAGTTTCACAATCGGCTAAGATTAACAGAGAAGTGGCAGCCCGCTTGTTGGATGAAATGATTGATGTGCCTTACGTTGAAGAAATGATATATCAGGATATTCCGATCAGCAGTCCTTATGCAAGCTCAATTGGTGTAATTACGACGGCCGGTGTGATGAAGGGGAATGCTGAATATACATACGGTTATGGCAAGCCCCTTACCAAGGGGGATGCAGCAGTTGTTGCCCTCAGGGTCTATCAATATTTACAGCCGGTGAGTGTCGTTGAGGCATCGATCTCGGATTTGCAGAAGGCAATGACTTCAGGAAGAGTTACCTCCGCAGAGCTGGTGGATATGTATCTGGAACGCATCGAAAAATACGATGTAGAGGGTCCGAAGCTTAACTCTATTATTTCCCTTAATGAGCAGGCGGACGAGCTGGCTGAAGAGCTGGATGCCGAGCGTGGGCAGAGTGGAGCAAGAGGTGCGCTTCATGGAATACCTGTCATTTTAAAAGATAATTTCGATACAGCGGACATGCCGACTACAGGAGGCTCGTTAGCATTAAAAGAAAGTGTTCCATTAGATGATGCTTATCAAGTGGAGAAGTTAAAAGAAGCCGGGGCAATCATACTAGCGAAGTCCAATTTGCACGAATTTGCATTTGGTTATACCACAGTAAGCTCTGTGTCTGGTCAAACGCTGAATCCGTATAATGTATCCAAAGTGCCGGGAGGCTCAAGTGGCGGGACAGGAGCGTCGATCGCGGCGAGCTTTGCTGCAGTAGGGATGGGCAGCGATACCGGCGGTTCTATTCGAGTGCCGTCTTCATTTAATAATCTGGTCGGTATTCGTCCTACCATTGGTTTATCAAGTCGAGACGGAATCATGCCGTTAGCATTGACACAGGATACAGGAGGGCCGATTGCTAGAACCGTTGCTGACGCGGCTGCGATCCTTGACTTAACGGTAGGTTATGATCCTGATGACGTGACTACAGCAGCAAGTGTAGACCGCATTCCGGAATCATATTTGCATTATTTGGACCCAGCGGGATTAAACGGAGCGAGAATTGGTATTGTCCGAGAAGTGTTTGGCTCAGATCCAGATATCAATAAGGTGATGGATGAGGCGATACAGGACATGAAAGACCAAGGTGCTATATTCATTGATGATGTTGAGATTCCTAACTTCAAACAGATTAACAGCTATGCCAGTCTCAGTGCATGGGAATTCAAATTCCAGTTTAATGATTATCTCGAATCGCTGGGAGAAGAACGCGCGTATAAGGATCTTACGTCGATCATCGAATCGGGCTTATATGATGAATCGGTGAAGACACAGCTCATGGAGCGCAACAATCGGGAATCGCTTGAGGATGAGTCTTACAAAGATATTGTTCTTCATCGTACCAAGTTAGCGCAGAATGCTGTACTTAAGATGATGGCGGATTATAATCTGGATGCCCTTATTTTTCCTACTTCCGCAAACCCGATTTCAGAGATCGGGGATGAGCAAACCATCGGCGATGGCTTTAAGCTCAGCTCCTTCACAGGTTACCCGACAATAACGGTTCCGGCTGGCTTCAGAGCTGCTGACAACATGCCGGTTGGGTTGGATTTCATCGGAAGACCTTTCAGTGAACCGACATTGATTAAGCTTGCCTACTCCTATGAACAGCACACCCAGCATCGCACGGCTCCTGCCTTAACTCCATAAAGATGGGTCAACATTATCGAACAGCGGCGGATTTATGAGTCCGCTGTTTTTTTTTGCGTGTCCAATCCAGAAATTGAGTCAGTCCCTGGGGCGATGTGTTATAAATAGGATGATATGAAATGGAAGGTTGAGGATGAGAGATGGATAAAATCGTATTTGCTGTAATTGGGGCTGGATGGAGAGCTGAATTTTTTATGCGAGTTGCTGCAATGCTGCCGGATCTATTTAAAGTAAGCAGAGTATTGGTCCGAAATGAGGCTAAGGCCGAACTGTTTCAAAAGAAATGGGGAATAAAGACCGTTACAACATTGGATCAATTCCTGGAGAACCGGGATTATTCGTATGCGATTATTTCTATACCTTGGGATGCCAATCCGAATTACATAGCCGAACTGAGCAAGCAGGAGATACCTGTACTCGCCGAGACGCCTCCAGCTCCAGATATGGACGGACTATTGAAGCTGCATCAGGAGCTGCCCGCAAATGCTAAGGTAGAAGTTGCAGAGCAGTACTTGTATCAGCCGATGCACGCGGCCAGAATCCGTCTTGCCCGGTCCGGTATTCTGGGTGAGGTCTCTCATGTTCAAGTATCAGCTGCACATGGATATCATGGAATAAGCCTGATCAGAGAATTGCTGGGGGTCGGGTATGAGAAGGCGAGTATTACAGGACATCAATTCACAAGTCCCATTGTGAAAGGACCGGGTAGACAGGGCTTGCCTGAAAACGAAGAGATCGTTCAGTCCATTCAAGAATTGGCAGTATTTCAATTTGGAGAGAAGACTGCGGTTTTTGATTTTTCCAATGTTCAGTACTTCTCTTGGATTCGGGGGAATCGGATCTTGGTTCGCGGGGAGCGTGGAGAAATTGTCAATGACGAGGTTTCTTATCTGAAGGATTTCAGAACGCCCGTCACATCCCGCTTAAGAAGAATAGATACGGGACACGGAGGGAATCTGGAAGGATACGCGCACCGGGGAATCCAATTTGAATCGGAGATGATTTATGAGAATCGATTCGAAATGGGAAGACTGTCGGACGATGAGATTGCTGTAGCGACAAGCATGTATAAGATGGGCCTGTATGCGTTAGATCTGGGGCCTTCATTCTATAATTTTGCTAAGGCAGCGCAGGATCATTATTTATCTATGATGATGAAGAGATCAATCAAGGAGGGCCAAGAGGTCGTCACTGAAATTATGCCGTGGTCAAGCAGGTAGGTGATAGTCTGTTATTTCTGCGAAAATTTCGTATTTTTCTGTCAATTGGGTAAATTACTTAGGTCGAGTTATTATAACCCAGAATACAAATGACAGGAGACGAGCGAAATGGCTAGACTAACAGACAAAGTGGCGATTATTACAGGAGGAGCCGGCGGAATTGGTAAAGTGACAGCAGAGCTGTTTCTGAAGGAAGGCGCCAAGGTGGTTATTGTGGACCTCATGCAGGATGCGCTTGATAAGGTGAAGTCGGAATTGTCATCTCATGGAGAAATTGTTGCTATACAAGCAGATGTATCGAATGAAGCAGATGTAGAGAAGTATGTAAAAGCAACCGTTGATCAATTTGGCAAAATTGATGTTTTCTTCAATAATGCCGGAATCGAAGGTAAGGTTGCGCCAATCATGGAACAAGAGGCTCAGGACTTCGATAAAGTTATTGCTGTGAATGTCAGAGGTGTGTTCCTTGGATTGAAGCATGTGCTCAAAGTGCTTGTAAATCAAGGCTATGGAAGTGTTATCAACACTTCGTCCGTCGCCGGATTAAGCGGGAGCATTGGAGTAACACCTTATATTACCTCGAAGCATGCGGTTGTGGGACTGACCAAAGCAGCCGCACTTGAGGTAGCCAGCAAAAATGTCCGGGTAAACTCCATTCACCCTTCACCTGTGAATACACGTATGATGCGCTCCCTCGAAACGGGCATGCAGACGGATCAGGAGACATTGGCCAAAGCTATCCCGCTGGGACGTTATGCTGAGTCCAGTGATATCGCCAATCTTGTACTATTTCTCGCTTCTGATGAGAGCTCCTTTATTACAGGTGTGCAATATCGCGTCGACGGCGGTATGGGTGCGATGTAACCGTTCAGCCTGCATTAAGATATATACGGATTTAGATCTAAACCTCTTTTTGGCAATCCAGCCGAGAAGGGGTTTTTTTGGATCCAAGTTTGCGCCAGTCTACACTTTGCATTTATTTATACACAATATTATAAGAATAAAAATTCCAGTTGTGGAAAATATACAAGGGGTAGGCTAGACTCACCCATATTATAGGAAAGTAGGTACATGTATTGGATACGAATCATAATGATCCAAAAACGAACATAGAAGATGATCAAACTTTAACGAATCGACAAGGCCATCCGATTACGAACAATCAGAATATTAGAACAGTCAGCAACCGGGGACCTGCTACCTTGGAGAACTACGATTTTATCGAGAAGATCAGTCACTTTGACCGGGAAAAGGTGCCTGAACGAATTGTACATGCCAGAGGAGCAGGAGCTCACGGTTACTTTGAAGCTTATGGAACATGCGGCGATGAGCCGATATCTAAGTACACTCGTGCCAAGCTGTTCCAGGAAAAAGGCAAGCAAACACCGGTCTTCGTGCGTTTCTCTACCGTTGTACACGGCCTGCACTCTCCGGAAACGGTGCGTGACCCGCGCGGATTTGCAGTTAAATTTTATACGGAAGACGGCAACTGGGACCTTGTTGGGAACAATCTCAAAATCTTCTTTATCCGGGATGCGATGAAATTCCCTGATATGATTCATGCGTTCCGTCCAGATCCAGTGACCAATATTCAGGATGCGAGAAGGTTCTTCGATTTCTGTGCCAATTCGCCGGAATCCTTTCATATGGTCACATTTGTCTATTCTCCATGGGGTATTCCAGCGAACTACCGAATGATGCAGGGCTCGGGCGTAAACACGTACAAATGGGTCAATCAAGAAGGAAAAGCAGTGCTTGTCAAATATCATTGGGAGCCGAAGCAAGGCATTAAGAACCTCACTGTGAAGGAAGCAGAGGAAATTCAAGGGAAGAACTTCAACCATGCGACACAGGACTTGTATGAGGCTATCGAGAGTGGTGATTACCCGGAATGGGAGCTGTTTGTGCAGATCATGGAGGATGGTCCGAATGAAGAGCTCGATTTTGATCCGCTGGATGACACGAAGCTGTGGCCGAATGATCAGTTCCCATGGAAGAAGGTTGGACGCATGGTGCTGAACAAGTCTCCTGAGAACTATTTCAATGAAGTAGAGCAGTCCGCTTTTGGTACAGGGGTACTGGTTGATGGACTTGATTTCTCGGATGACAAAATGCTGCAGGGTCGTACCTTCTCCTATTCAGATACACAGCGCTATCGTGTAGGTGCGAACTATTTGCAGCTGCCAATCAATGCCGCGAAGAAGCGTGTCGCAACCAACCAGGAGGGTGGTCAGCTTCGTTATTATAACGATAAGGCACCAGGGCAGAACCTGCATGTGAACTACGAGCCTTCCAGTATGGGCGGACTTACGGAAGCCGAGCAGACAGGTAAAGAGTACACACCTTATATTGAAGGCAATCTCGTGCGTGAGTCGATAGACCGTAATGACAATACGAAGCAGGCAGGTCAAACCTACCGTGATTTTGAACAATGGGAAAAGGATGAACTGATTAACAATATGGTGAACGATCTTGCCATCTGCCCGAAGGATATTCAAGATAAAATGATTGCTCTAGCAGAGCAGGCCGATGAGGACTATGGCCGCCGCTTGAGAGAAGGTATTGCAGAGAAGAGCAAAATGATGGGCGACAATAACAGTGTTGCACAGACACACCCGCTGGGTGCTGATGATGCGCCTGGGGCAGTAGATGAAGCGATTCAAAAAGGACATGAGCAGGATCCGTATTAAGGAATACTTGCGTAAGCCAGTCTGCTGAGAAGATCTCTCGTGGAGACTGAGAAGTACATAGACGCAAAGGGTTTGTTGTGTCTGATAGAAAATATCCCTCAATAGTTAACATGAGTAGAAATGATCCTAATGATCATGAACCTTATTCATGCTGTTGAGGGATTTTTTTGTACGATATGATATGATGGGGCGTCCTTCTGGTTATCAAGCGCTGGTAACGAAAGTGATAGAAGGAGATTTGCGCAATAAGGAAGAGATTTATCAACTATGTGAAGGCTTATGGACGGGGTTAAATGAGTGGTATTCGGAGCTGGGGATTGACTATGTCAGTAAGGAGCTGCCTGTGTAAATGGTTCTTTAGATGCATAATTTAGTTGGCATCTTGACCGTTTTTCGATTGTTTGCTATATTACATACACAACAAATGCATATCTCAGGCAGTCTATCCAAGACGGGTGACTACTTGATCGGCAATAGAGCCGCTTGCTTATCTAAGAAGATAAGGGAGCGGCTCTTTCTGTTTACTTTATGCATTTTTAAATCATTTTAAGGAGTGTTGTACATGTATCGACCTTTAACAGAGAAAGGCAAACCTGCTTTTGGAGGAATTCGTACCTTTATGCATCTTCCGCATATCAAGACACTAGATCATGTCGATTATGCTATTATCGGAAATCCATTTGATACGGGAGCCGGTTATGCAGTAGGCACAAGATTTGGTCCGTCAGCAATACGGGAAATGTCACAGCGAATCAGGACAACGAATCCGGCCCAAGGAATTGATAGCAGCGAGTATTTGTCTGGGATCGATTATGGTGACCTTTCCATCTATCCTGGTTATATTGAACAGACGTATGAAACCGTTCAAGAGCAGCTTGCTCCAATTTATGATAAAGGCATTGTTCCTATTATTTTAGGGGGAGACCACTCCATATCCTATCCTCATGTGAAGGCTGCTGCAGCCCAATATGGTCCGATCAGCCTCGTTCATTTTGATTCTCATTCGGATGCTTGGGAGCCTATGGATGAAATACGCAGGTTTTCTCATGGTAATATGTTTTATCATGGAGCCAAAGAAGGCTGGATCAATACTCAGACATCCATTCAAATGGGAATGCGGGGACATTCGAGCTTAACGCACTATGAAGAAACTCGTGCCCTTGGTTTTGATCTGCTTACTACCGATGATGTGAAGAGAATGGGGACGGAGCAGCTATGTCAAAGAGTCAAGGACAGAGTAAAAGACACACCGGTCTTCCTGACCTTTGACATCGATTTTCTGGATCCTGTGTTTGCACCAGGAACGGGAACGCCTGAAGTCGGGGGATTTACGACATATGAAGCGATTCAGATGCTCAGAGGACTTGCTGGAATAAATATCATTGGATGTGATCTTGTAGAGGTGCTGCCTGACCGTGATCCAACAAGGGTAACGGCTCTGAATGCGGCCACCATTGTATCTGAGTTTATTACACTTCTGGCAATACGTCGCCGGAGTCAAAAGCTAATGGCTGCAGAATCTGTGACTGTCTGACTTCACGTTATATGAAAAACATCCGCTGAAGCTAATTGCTCAGCGGATGTTTTAACGTTGTCCGACATGCCAGGAGGCAGATCATATAGGTTGTCTTAACACGGAATCAGCGACCTCGATGATTTTTCTGCGCTCATTCATTGCCTGTGTACGCATGAGTTCATACGCTTTGTTCTCACTTATATTTTTCTGTTTACTAAGTGACAGCTTGGCGCTTTCAACACGCTTAATTTCATCAAGCTTGCTGGATAAGAAACGATACTCACGTTCCAAATGGACCCTCATCTGATAGTTCTTTACTCCTATGAGTAGTGACCATTGAAGCTCATTATCATTCATGCCTGAGCATAGTACACCGTCGAGCTTCTCGTGGGGAGCGGCAGTAGCAGGTTTTCGTTCATCGCACCACCACAGAATAGGAAAAGAGAATAAGGAGTTTGCCGCATGAAGCCATTTCTTCAGTCGGCAAGCAGGCAAATCGAGAATGATCATTTCAAACCTGCTCTCTGTAAGCTCACCCATACATTCAGCTTCAATAGACTCAACACGATAACCTAGTTCTTTGAACTTGACATCAACTTGACATTTGGTCGTCGGGATATCATGAACATGCAATAATCTTGGTTTCATAATTTACCCATCACCTCGAAGTAGGAATTGAGACAACAGCTTTCGTGTTTTGTGTATGTACAAAGGAGAATGTTCCTGATTAATGATAATTTATATAATACATCTATTTAAAAGTCAACTGATTGAGTAAAGTAATATGACACGAAAGTACAAAAAATAATAAATTTCAAGATAATATGTTAAACATATTGACATAAGTGACTTCTGTTTCTATAATTGCATTACACAACTGCATACAAGCAAGCATCCTCTGGTATGGGATGTTTGTCTATGGCAAAGAGGCCGCTTAATCATAAGCGGCCTCTTTTTGCTTTTTTCTAACAAAATAGAATGGAGTGAGCTGAAGATGAAATATCGTCCACAGATTGAAATGGGGAAACCGTTGTATTCAGGAATCCATACGTTTATGCATTTGCCTTATGAACAAAACCTGAATGATGACGTGGATTTTGCCGTAATCGGAGTTCCGTTTGACACAGGTGTCAGTTATGGAATTGGAGCTAGGTTCGGTCCGTCAGCGATTCGAAGCATGTCGCAGCGGATCAGGCCGATCTCTCCCGTACATCAGATTGATATTTCTGAATATTTATCAGGGGTGGATTATGGGGATCTCATCGTTCACCCAGGTTATATCGAACAATCCTATCAGGCAATTGAAGAACAACTGACACCAGTATTTGAAGCAGGCGTGGTGCCGATATTGCTGGGAGGAGATCATTCTATATCACTGCCCCACTTAAGAGCAGCAGCCAAGAAGCATGGTCCTGTATGTCTGGTGCATTTTGATTCCCATTCTGACACTGGCCGATCCAAGCATCCGGAAAGAATGTGGTCGCATGGTGCTGTTTTCAGTTATGCAGTAGATGAAGGTTTGATCGATCCTAATCATTCCATCCAGATGGGAATGAGAGGAACAACATACCGTGCAGATGGTCTGGAGGAAGCTAGAGCAATGGGCTTTAAAGTGTTGACGACAGATGATGTTAGGGATTTGAGCATTCCTGAACTTTGTCGCAAGGTGAAAGAATGTGTCGGAGATCGCCCGGTGTTCCTTACCTTTGATATTGATTTTCTGGATCCGGTCTACGCGCCTGGAACGGGAACACCAGAGGTCGGAGGCTTTACAACCTATGAAGCACAGAAGATGCTGAGAGGCTTGGCAGGTATTGATTTTATTGGCTTCGATTTGGTAGAAGTACTGCCTGACCGTGATTCAAGTCAGGTGACGGCACTGAATGCAGCTAATATGGTATTTGAGTTTATCAGCTTGCTTGCAGTAAAGCGTAGAGAGAAGTCAGAACGTGTGACACGGGCGGAAGGGGACATGTCATATGAGAAAATGGTTTAAAAAAATGGCCTTATTCCCTCTGATTGGCATGCTGCTTATAACAGGCTGCGGTTCACAGGGGGAAGGCGCGGGAACGGCAGTAGGAGCAGCGTCTGGTGGTAATGCTTCTCAAGCAAACCAGTTGACGATCGGAATCACCAATCCTCCGCTTATGTTTAATCCGATTGATTCTGACGGAAGTGGTTCAAGCGGCGCTGTGTTTACGTATCGTTATTTCTTTGACAGCTTGATCAAGACGACAGGACCACTTCAATTTGAGCTTCAGCTGGCAGAATCATTTGAAACAGAGGACAATCAAACATTCAAAATTGCCCTCCATCCAGATGCAAACTGGACGGATGGTACACCAATTACGGCGGAGGATGTTGAATTTACGATTAATTTGATCGCCAATCCGAACACCATTACAACTCAGCGCAGTGCTATTTTTTCATTGGACGGTTTAAATGAGAAAGGAATGCTGCCGGAAGGAAAGGACAAGCTGGAGTCCATTAAAGTCATTGATGACAAGCATCTGGAGCTGCGCACCAAAACCCCGGTTGACCCCAATCTCGTATATGAACGTTTCTCAGATGTGCTCATTGTACCTAAACACATATTGTCTGAAGTGAATCCCGCGGAACTGAACCAAAATCCGTTCTGGCGTAGTCCCAATGTAACCTCCGGACCTTATACTTTCGTTAAGTATGAGAACAAATCTTATGTTGAGCTGGCTGCCAACCCGAATTATTACCGGGGAGCACCGAAGATAGAGAAAGTGTTTATAAAAATCATGCCCGCTGCCAATATGGTTGCGCAATTAGAGTCAGGTGAGCTCGACATGAATGCTGCGCAAGGTGTTGGGAATATTCCGGCAACGGAGTGGAGCACAGTCAAGTCAATCGAAGGACTAAAGACGCTTGAAGAACAGACCCGAAGATATAATTCCATTGAAATTAATACCAAACGGTTTCCTGATAAAAAAGTACGTCAAGCTCTTGCCTACGCAATCGATCGTCAAATGATTGTAGATCAGCTGATGCCTGGGACAGGAGAATTGCAAGATGGGCCTTATTCAAACAGCCATCCTTACCACGACGAGAATATCCTTAAATATTCCTATGATCCAGAACTAGCCAAACAAATGTTAGCTGAAGCAGGTTTCGATATGAATGCTCCCATTGAGCTTATTGTTCCGACTGGAGATAGAACACGTGAAATGGCAGGGAATATAATTCAACAAAATTTTCAGGCAATAGGTCTGAAGGTGAATCAGGTCAATTTTGATTTTCCAACGACGGTGTCTAAGCTTGTATCAGGAGATTTCGATCTTGCGCTCAGCAGCTTCGGAAGCATTATCGATCCTGACGGGCCAGCGACGGTCTACCGATCAACTGCAGCACTGAACGATATGCGATATAACAATCCAGAAGTAGATGCGTTGTTTGATGCGGGTATGGCAGAGACGGATCCTGTGAAACGAGGTGAAATCTATGACAAGCTTCAAAATCTTATTCAGGAGGATGTTCCACTCATCACGGTATATTCCGAGTTTAACCTTATGGCAATAGGAGAGGACATTAACGGTAAGGGTGGTGTCGTCGATGGTATGCACTATGACGTTAACACATGGGAACGCAGATAAGGGTCAAGAATGACGAAGGAGGTACAGCATGAACGATTTGCTGACGGTTCGAGAGCTGAAAACCAATTTTCGTACAGAAACAGGAGAAGTGACGTCCGTTGATGACGTCAGCTTCTCTCTTCAAGAAGGCGAGACCTTATGTATCGTCGGCGAATCTGGCTGCGGGAAAAGCGTGACATCTCTATCTATTCTGCGCTTACTTGGACGAAGTGGTTATATATCTCACGGATCCATTCGGTTTCAGGATAAAGAGCTGGCTGAGCTGCCCGAACATGAGCTGATTAAACTCCGAGGCAAAGATATCGCCATGATCTTTCAGGACCCGATGTCCTCTCTTAATCCGGTATTCACCATTGGAAATCAATTGATCGAGGTTATTCGGATGCATCTAGATTTAAACGCTAAACAAGCCAAAGAGCACGCAATAACCTTGCTTAAGCAAGTCGGTTTTTCAAGAGCAGAGCAGATTCTTGGTCAATATCCCCATACCTTATCAGGTGGAATGAAACAGCGGGTTATGATTGCCATGGCTCTTGCCTGCAAGCCCAAGCTCCTGATTGCGGATGAACCTACGACAGCTCTGGATGTGACGATTCAAGCTCAAATTCTCCAGCTGATTAAGGATATTCGCTCTGAATATGGCACTTCAATTATGCTGATTACGCATGACCTGGGTGTTGTTGCAGAGATGGCGGATCGAATTATCGTGATGTATGCCGGTCAGGTGGTGGAGGAAGGGGAAGTGTTCGAGCTGTTTGATCATCCTGCACATCCCTACACCAATGGCTTGATGGAATCCATCCCTCATATAGAAATGGATGACGCGAAGCTTCGCTCTATTCAAGGTTCGGTTCCTTCCCTGCAGGAGATGCCTTCAGGCTGCAGATTTATGAAGCGATGCACAAGAGCTGGGGAACGATGTCATTCGCTGCCTCCGCTTACAGAGATTAAAGCAGCTCACAAAGTAAGATGCTGGTATCCAATCATGCCGGACAATTTGTCCAAGATCGAGGGGTGAATTCGATGTCTGCAATACAGAAGGTAATAGAGGATAATATTCAAGCTGTACCGCCTTTGCTTCAATTAGAGGCAGTTCATAAATATTACTCCATCAAAAAAGGAGTGTTCTCCAAAACCATCGGTCACGTTAAAGCCGTGGATGGAGTGAGCTTAACGGTGTTTCCTGGTGAAACTGTCGGACTTGTAGGGGAGTCGGGCTGTGGAAAATCAACGCTTGGGAGAAGCATTGTGAAACTGGAGGAGGTTACGACAGGTAAGGTTCTATTTGAGGGAAAGGATCTTGCTCCGCTGCCAATTGGACAAATGCGAGGGATAAGGCGCGACTTGCAAATGATCTTTCAAGATCCATATTCATCCTTGAATCCAAGAAAACGAATCGTGGACTTAATGACAGAGCCGCTTAAAGTACTACGGGGAATGACGGATGGAGAGGCATTACAGCAGGCTGCTTGGCTTATGGAGATTGTTGGACTGCCTCTATCAAGTCTTGGTAAATATCCTCACGAATTCTCGGGAGGACAGCGACAGAGAATTGGTATTGCTCGAGCTGTGGCCTTGAAGCCAAAACTAATCGTATGTGATGAACCGGTCTCGGCACTGGATGTGTCGATCCAAGCTCAAATATTGAACCTGCTGAAGGATCTACAACAAGAGTTTAATCTTACATACCTGTTCATTGGACATGGACTAGGCTCGGTTAAATATATGAGTGACCGAATTGCAGTTATGTATTTAGGGAAAATCGTCGAGTTTGCTTCTGCCAGCGCTTTATTCCAGCATCCGAAGCATCCTTATACCAAAGCGTTGTTGGATGCTTATCCTGTCCCTAATCCATATCTTCGGAATAAAGAGCGAATCCTCTTGCAAGGGGATGTTCCAAGTCCGGCAGCACCACCGACAGGCTGTCGTTTTCATACCCGCTGCCCGATGGCAAATCATAAATGTAAGGAAGAAGAGCCTGAACTGACGAATCATGGAACTGACCAGAACCATCTGTATGCCTGTCATTATCCACTTATAAATAACCAAATAGTGAGGACTAGAGAAGAGGGGGCGCTCTATGTTTAATTACATTATCCGTAGATTACTTATCGCCCTTCCGGTGCTTCTTGGTGTTACCTTTCTAAATTTTGTGCTGATTAACCTAGCCCCTGGTGATCCGGTAGATATGTATGTGAACCCTGATGTAACGGAGGAGGACAAGCAGATCCGGAGGGAAGCGCTAGGGCTCAATGATCCTTTTATGATTCGTTATTTTAAATGGCTTGCGAATTTGTTACAGGGTGATCTTGGGCATTCCTTCAGCTCGTTCCAGCCTGTTACGTCCATGATAGCAGAACGCATTGGCCCGACTCTACTGCTAGTTGGAGCTTCTATATTGTTTGGTTATTTAATTGCTATACCGATTGGGATATATTGCGCTGTCAAATCTGGCTCCAAATTTGATTACTTGATGTCAACGGGCTCTCTTCTTGGTGTATCCATTCCCAATTTTTTTCTAGGATTAGGTCTTATTTATATCTTCGGTGTTCTGCTAGGTATACTTCCCACCGGAGGTATGAACTCAATGGGAGGGGGCGGAGGATTCTGGGATACCCTGACTCACCTCATTCTGCCTACAATTACTCTAGGGACTTCCATATCCGGCGGCATGATCCGTTATGTGCGTTCAAGTGTCATTGAAGTACTCGGACAGGAATATCTGAGGACAGCACGAGCTAAGGGTATGAAGGAATTCATCGTTATTAATAAACATGCGCTCAAAAATGCACTGATCCCTCTTATCACGATTGCAGGTCTAGATATTCCCATACTCATCGGCGGGGCAGTGATTACGGAAACGATCTTTCAGTGGAACGGAATGGGGCAGCTCACCATTCAAGCCATATTCTCAAGAGATTTTCCTCTGCTCATGGGTGTAAATATGCTGGCCGCCTTGTCTGTGTTAGCCGCAAACCTATGGTCTGATGTGATGTATGCGGTCGTTGATCCACGTATCAAATACAGTTAATGAAAGGAGTGCGAAGTATGCCTTCACTGAATGTGCAGCCTATTGCAGCTTCAGAAGATAGGACATCAGCAGCAGCTGCGTCCCAAGTGCCCTCCTATGAAGCGGATAGCTACTGGAGAATGATAAGACAGCGATTTATGAGTCACAAGCTTGCTGTAGCCGGCCTTATAATGATGGGATTTTTGATTCTCGTTGGTATATTCGCTCCATTAATCGCGCCATACGATCCAAATGCGATTATAGGAGCATTCTCCGCATCCCCTTCTGGGGCTCACTGGCTTGGAACGGATCAGGTTGGCAGAGATGTGCTCAGCAGGTTAATTTATGCTACCCGGGTATCGCTTGCGGTAGGTGTTATCACCGTAATTCTGTATGTACTCATAGGTACAGTGGTTGGAGCCATTGCTGGTTATGTCGGGGGATGGGTGGACATGCTGATTAATCGAATCATTGATGTGTTTATGTCATTTCCCAGCATGATGGTCATTCTTGTACTCGTAACCGTACTCGGTACAGGGCTCTCGAATATTATTATCGTACTTGCCTTGCTTGGATGGCCTGCAGTTGCAAGACTGGTGAGAGGCAGTGTTCTCTCACTTCGGCAAACTGAATTTGTGAGAGCCGGGATCGCGCTTGGTTTCAGTTCACCTCGACTCATCTTCGGACATATTTTACGTAATGCGATGGGACCTATTCTTGTAAATGCTACATTTGGTGCAGCTGCTGCGATTCTATCAGAATCCTCTCTAAGCTTCTTGGGAATGGGAGTTCAGCCGCCGGCTGCAAGCTGGGGGAATATGCTGAATGCGGCACAGTCTATTACTGCACTGACCACTCAGCCTTGGTTATGGATTCCGCCGGGGCTCGTTATTATACTATCTGTACTATCCATTAATTTTATAGGTGATGGAATTCGTGATGCGATGGACCCGCGCAGGACGGGTGCATGAAAGTAGAGGTAATATGAAGAATACCAAGCTTGATTTACTGAAAAAGTATCCAAGAGATGCACTGCTGTTTATAGCTGCCAGCTTCGTCAATTCCACGGGCAAAGCGATTATGTGGCCATTAACTACACTATATGTTCACAACGTAATGGGAAAATCTTATGGTGAAGCCGGGCTGATTGTGTTATATCAGGCGCTGTGCAGTGTAATCGGTGAAATCGTAGGGGGGAATTTGTATTACCGGCTTGGCCCTAAGCTCCTGATTACCGGCTCGTTTATTCTGTCTGCTGCCGCGCTGTATGGTATAGCCTTCACTGACAGCTGGCCGGCGTATATTATATGCGTATGCTTGCTTGGCTTTGTTAACGGAATAGCCCTTCCATCATTGAATGCCTATGTCGGGTTTCGTTGGAAAGAGCATCGAAGAACACTGTATAACCTCATGTATGTGTGCAACAACTTTGGTTTGTCCATTGGAGCGATGGTTGGTGGTTTGATTGCTTCTATTTCGTTTACATTGACCTATACGTTTACAGGAACAACAACACTCTTATTTGCTATATTTCTGCTTTTTTTTATGCGTATACGAGCAGGCACCTCTTCATATTCACAGCCTCAGTCCATTCAGGATACTCGTAAGGAGCCTAATATAATAGAAGAAAGTAACCCGCTTAAGGAAGAGGAACATTTGGATCGAAAAGGCTTATTTAAAAACATGAGCATATACTTGTTTATTTCACTTGGTGCGATGTTCTTCTGGATTTCTTTCTCTCTCTGGTCAACGGGAATAGCTCCTTACATAGACGAGAAGGGGATGGATCTTAAGTTCTACAGTCTGCTGTGGACAATCAATGGTTTTGTAATCTTGTTCGGACAACCTTTTACTACCTGGATGAAAAGCCGTTTTGCACACACGATTGTTAGGCAGATGTTTGTAAGTGCAATATTTTCAGTTATGGCGTTTTCCTTCATCCTGTTCTTCCATGATCAGTACATTTATCTCGTCCTTGGCATGATGCTGGCGACGATCGGTGAGATGATGCTGCTGCCTGCAATTCCTACATTTTTCTCTGAACGAACAGGCTCTTATGCACCTTTCTATATGGGATTGTCCGGGGGATTTGCCAATGTGGGAAGAATGATTGGTCCGTTAATGTTTGGTAATGTATATGATCTCTGGGGAATTGTTCCGGTTATTTTTCTTGGCACGATGTCTTCTTTTGCTGCACTGCTGATGTTCTATATTCATTCCAATTTAAATAAGAGTGAAGAGCCTGTGCATACCATATCGTTAAGAGCTGAGACTCTGGGGAAATAAGCTTGCTGTTGTTTTTATCTATGAATAGACGAAAAACCGTCGTTTGTCTAAGCGCAAATGACGGTTTGTTGTGTACAGCTAAATTCGGCCTTTGTATTTACCTGTTCCAGTCATATTCAACTTCACATTAATATTGCGTATGGACTCCTTGTTCAAGAAGAATCCCCTAGTTTCCTTGAGCTTATAAAACAACTTGGGATCTACTCGATACAAAGCTTGGCTTAACTTGAACGGATCACATTCTTTTTCCAGTCCCTTCTCGAAGGTGAACTGAATTTCTTCTCTGATCGCGGCATTCCCCATTTGAACAATTTCTTGCAGTGGCCTGTTTTCCAGGAGCTCGGTTAGTTCGCCATCTATATTTACGGTAAGATCAAAGACAGGACGATCCCCTAGAATTACAGGCCTCACATGGAATTGAGGATGATACAGCATAAGCACGGCGATAGCAGCTTCTTTTTTGGGCAGTCGGATCATGGTGCGGTCTAGATTCTCCTGAGACCATTGAATGCCAATAAGATCCTCAGCAGACATCCAGTTTTTCATTTTGTCCTTCTCAAAAAAATAAGCTCCCGTTAACTCAAACAAAGGCTTCTTGGTATCATCTTCGGACCACTTCTTCCGTGATATGGAAACGGATGGAAGCGGCGTTGGATTGCCAGGCTCATTTAGTCCTGCAATGAAGCGATTCCCGATTTCGGGTAGAATAAATGATCGCTGAGTGTTGACCTGCGCACCTGAGTAAGCAATAGATTCCAAGGGAGACATGTTAAACAGGGATTGAACCTGCAACATATCCATCATATTTTCTTTTGTTCCATAGACGAATAGATTGTAGCGAATTTCTCTATAACGGTTCAAGCCATTATAGATATCGGTGACCCCTTTTTTTAGCAGATTTTCGGAGAGGAATACGACCTTTAAATGGCCCCAAAACATTCTCAGCTGAGAGGTTGTATTCATATCTGTAAGTGCCCCAGTAACTGTCTCCCCTTCTCCGATACCTATCCATACCGGGACTTCCTTGCCAAGCTCCATGTTTTCTGTTTTGGCCACATTGGCAAAGTTAAGTACCTGAACATAAGCTATATACTTTCCATCAACATAATCGATACCGACACCGGTGACATAAGCCATGTTCTGAATGTCTTTCGAATCATCACAGCCCTGACACAGCAGCAAGGCCATCGCAATAGCAAGTCCGACAAGTCTTCTCCTCTTCATTCTGTACCTCCGGCTCGATCTGGATCCTGTGGATGGAGACTATCAGGACGAGTCCTCATATTGTTCCATGGAAATCGGAGTACAGATTTAAGCATTTCTTTGAAATGAAGAGGGGAGAGAGGTTCTAAATAATTGACTCCGAAGGATTTGAGATTCGCCATATATGCAACAAAAAGAACGATACCTAAAATAACACCATACATTCCAAGAAAGGAAGAGAACGCAAAGAAAATAAATCGTAAAAAGCTGGATGTCGTGCTGATCGTCTGGTTGATGAGCGTTACACCTGCAATAGCCGTAATAGCTCCGATAACAACAATGGAAGGAGAGACCAAGCCGGCACGAATAGACGCATCTCCAATGATTAAGCCGCCAATCGATGTTAACGTAACACCGATTGCACTGGGGAGCCTGACTCCGGCTTCTCTGAATATTTCTAGCAGCAGAAGCAGGATGAACATCTCGATCTGTGCTGAGAAGGGTATCCCCATACGTGAGACAGATACCGTTGCCAGCAAACGAAACGGAATTTGATCCTGGTGAAATGCCATCAGAGCGACCCATATGGAAGGGAGAAATATAGACAAAAATAAGCATAGGCCTCGAAGAAGCCGCACAAAAGTGACATAGGAATAATTAAAGTGAATGTCCTCAGGCGACTTTAATAACAGACTTATCCCTGCGGGAGCAACCAATACCATTGGGTTTCCATCCACAACAAGAATGAATCGACCGGCAAGCAGGGAACTTACGCAATAATCAGGTCTGCCGGTATAGTCCATTAGGGGGAGCACTTTGTATTTGGAATTGGTTAAGAAGCACTCGACCTGGTTGAGTGAATAGATGCCGTCGGTATCAATTTTGAGAAGTCCAGTCTGTATTTCTTTTAATATTTTGGGACTCAGCACATCCTCGAGATATAATAGCGCCACTTTTGTCTTTGTGCGTCTTCCGAGTGTATAGGACTCTACGCGAAGAGACTGGGTGCGCATTCTTTTGCGTATTAAGGCTACATTGGTAACCAAATCCTCGATAAAGCAGTCTCGGGGGCCTTTGACTGAAATCTCCGTGTTAGAATCGATTGGTGATCGTTTGGGTGTATTCGCTAGAGCAATTTGAAAAAAGAGCTGCTCATGTGGAAATATGAGGAGCAGATCTCCTTCAAAAATGATATCGTCCAGCTCATCCAGACTCGGTTCTTTTTCTAAGGAAATTACCGGTATAGAAGCCGCGAGTCGTTCCTCGGATTGCTGAAAACGATTGAATTGTTCATAATATTCTTCAAGCTTCGGCAATACGTTTCTGTATACCCGGTCCGTATCGCAGAGCCCAATCGCATAGATAAGGATAATGTTAGAATGTTCATCCTTGCCCAAGCTGCATACCTGGACGGATACGTCCGCAGCGCCTTCGTACCTGCTCTTCAGAAACTCCGGATTACTGATGCTCTTCAGCTGATGTTCTGTCATATGCCGGCTCCTTTTTTCGTTTGTTAAACACAGAGATGAGCGCCCATAGGATGGATAAAGACAACAAGAGGATCAAGCTAAGCGGCACATAATGATGAAACAGCCATAAATAGAAAGAGTACTCATTGAGTGGGAACAGGGCGCCGACAGCATAGGTAGTCATGACCACGATGATAAACACGCTGCGAGTTATTTTTTTCTTGAACGAAATGATTTCGCACAGGATAAAGACCGATAGGCTGACTCTTATGCAGGCACCAGATAACCACTGAAAAATAGACAAGAAGTCAAGATGTTCAATATATTGACCGATCTTCACCAATCTCCATTGCTCGAATGGGGAAGCCATCTGTTTGGATGCTTCAACAGGTCCGAATTCGGTAATAGCACCTATGATGGGACCAAGTGTGATCATGATTGTGAACACTCCATAGATATATAGCTGCCACAGGCGTACTTTGTGACTTAGGTGATGTTGGAGAAGGAGTATGATGATAAATTCTACAAATCCTCCGCCAGCATAGAGCATTCCTTCAATGACAGGCCTGGGACCATGCTCAAGAATAGGCTGCAGCAAATGATAGTCTTTCAATGTTGTGTTGGATACGGCAACGAAAATACCCAGCCCGCTAACGAGCGGCAGCAGTATACCTGACGTAATGGCGATAACATGGATTCCCCATAGCACGAGTACCATACATAACAACACTAGAATCAGGACCAAGAAAAAATCAGAGCTGGTAGGCAAGTAATTGGACAGATTCCATTTAATCGTGTGAATAACGGTTGTTCCGCCAATTAAATAAAGAATGGCAAGCATAGGCAGCATCAATATCCATGCCACAATAGGATGAGATTGGTCAGCAATCCAGTCCATCCATTTTCGTTGGCCGGATTGATGCATCAGCCACCGAATAAGCGGAATCCACAGCAGGAAGAGTGCTCCTGCTGCAAGGACAGCAATCCATGCGTCTCTTCCGGAAGTGTCCAGCAGCATTGGATTAATAATGACGTGATTAGCCAGACCATTCATTAAAGCCAGCATCATAAATAGCTGTAATATGTTTAGAGCGCCTTTGCTCTCTGTCATGTCATCACACTCGTTTACTAAATGATGTCATTAATTTGTCCCAAACGAAGGAATTATTATGCAATAAGTAAAACCGAAGGGTAAAAGTTCAGAGCCCAATGTGGATTTATGAGCAACTTTAGAGTATTCAATCGCGTCCTAAATTAGAGGAGGTGCTGATCATGAAAATCCGATTCCAAATGATATGGATGTTACTGCTTGTATGTACGATTGCAGGATGTGGTCAGAGTACGGAAGGGGAGCCTGTCCCTGATCCCGGAGTTGACCAAGGCGTTGTGGAGCCGAATGAGCCCGAGGCAGTAATCAAGGAAGCGAGAGGAACGCTTACAGGTCTTGCCGATCCGCACACGGCTGAGATTGTAATCGATGGCGAGCCAACAGCCTTTCAGTTAGGTGAGGGCATGCAGGATGCGATTGCGGAGGTGGAAGAGAACAGCGTGCTTGAATTTAGGTATGAAGAGCGGCCGATTGAAGGCCAGGATTCGCTGAAGCAGTTGGTTCTCATTGAGATTATAAGCTCTGCACAAGGAAGTGAGGGTCCTGAAGGCATAGATTCCGAATCACCGGAAGACGGAAGACCTGCCGTAACAGAGATCGAATTGCAGCTTGAAGGTACGACGGAGCAAAAAGAAGCAGAGCTGGTTAAAGCAGCAGCTGGATATTCTTTATATGTGTTTGATATCTTCTCCTTTAATCCAGAGACAGGTGTGTTGTCTATGGATGTGGATCCGGGTTATGAGGTGAAGATTGCTCAAGAGAATGGTGATACGGAGCTTGCACAATTAAAAGAAGAAGGGATGACCAGACTCTCTAAGTATGGCACTGTTGAAGAACAGGACAGTGACAGCATCGATAAGGCAAGCCTGTTTCTAAAAGTAAGGGAAGAAGCGACAGGTAATTCTTATGAATATATCATCAAGGATGTTGAAGACACCTGGTTTATTTATGAGGTGTCAATCCCGCAAGGAGAGGCGACGGAAGGATTTAAACCTCACGCCTATGCTTCACTAAATACCATTGAGTTAGATCGATAGAGGTTCTGATATGAGGATACAAAGGTCCGATACCGATTAACGGTTCGGACCTTTGTTTCGTTATTAGGAGTCATCAATCATGAATAAACGCTTCCGAAATTTTCGAGGTGATATGCCCTCCTGTTTGGTGAAACAGGATGTGAAGTACGCAGCCTGATTAAAGCCTACTTCTTCAGCGACCCGGCTGATGGACAGATCTGTTTGTAATAGCAGCAGCTTTGCCTGTTCAATTCGGTACTGCAGTAAATACTCGACCGGAGAACAATTAAATTCCTTCTGCATGCAACGTGCGATATAGACAGGATGAAAATTGATGTGCTCTCCCATAGTCTGAGCTTTAAATTCCTCTCGATAATACTTGCGTATATATGCAGCGGCTTTACTGGCGCACGTAGAGGATGGTGAGGAAATCGGCGGCTCAAGTGCTCCGGCCAAATGCTCCATCAGCTCTTGAAAAACAAGCTGCTGCTTCCATAAGGATGGAGTATGATGACCGTGCTGTACCAGCCCAGTTAATGTCCGAAGCAATTCCTCTGTTGTGTCTATGCTTGGCAGCGTGCCGAACTGAGGGATCTGCAGCGTAAAGTAATTCGGGACCATTAATTGCAGCTCGGAAGAATCATGACTCGGAAGCTTCAGAGATGAAGAATCCGTGCTCCACGAGCCAGAAGATTGAAAATGCAGCCAGTAATAGGTTGTATCCTCTGAGCATTCTTTCGTCCCGTAATGGTGCGCATCCGGCCTAAGAATTAAATATTTCCCTGCACTGATCTGATAGGCAGTTCCGTTCTCTGTCACTTCAAGCTCACCAGAGTGCACAACCAGCAGATCGAAGATTCCAATATTTCTGCGGTTTGGATGCTTACCCGCCATAGGTCCGATACAAATCCCGCTCATGATATACTCCGGCAGCGGAGGAACAGAAAAATGAAGAATCGTCATATTAAAGCCCTTTCATTTCCTTAGGTTTGAATATTATAAGTTTGAGTTCATAAAATGATATTATCCATTTAGTATACCATCTATAATTTGAAAATGTTGAAGCGTTTGGATCGCTTTCATTAATAAACGCTTATTTTGTTGTGGAGGTTGGAATATTAGATATGGATAGTAAAAAGTTTACGTTATGGGTGCTGGCATGGCCCATATTTATTGAACTGTTTCTGCAGTTTCTGCTCGGAGCAGTCGATACATTAATGGTAAGCAGGATATCTGACGATGCCGTCGCCGTTGTCGGATTCTCTAATCAGCTGTTCCAGGCAATGACGGTCTTGTTTACAACAATTGCCAGCGGGGCAGGGATTCTGATTGCTCAGAAGCTGGGCTCAAGCAAGAAGCAGGATGCACGTATTATCGGTATAATGGCCTTTAGCGTGACCACGCTGATTGGCATACTGTGCAGCGCTGTTCTGTATGTGTTCCCCGAACAAATTTCTACAATGCTGCAGCTCCCAACCGGATTGCTGCCGCTCGCAGGGACTTATATTTCCATTGTAGGCGGGGGGATGGTGCTCGTCGCGATGATGGCAACGATGAGCACGGTGATTCGGAATACAGGAAATACGAAGGGGCCGATGTATGTTGCCATCGGCATGAATATTATCCACGTCTTCTTTAACTATGGATTCATATTCGGGGCCTTCGGTTTCCCGCAGTGGGGACTTACTGGAGTAGCGATCTCAACGGTCGTAAGCCGGCTTTTGGCTGTATTACTGCTGTTCTACATGTTCCTTCGTTCATTTGATTATAAGATACAGTGGAAGGAATTCCGGATATTCAACAAGCCTTTGTTCGGCGAGATTATGAAGATCGGCTGGCCGCTCGGGGTCAATTCCTCCTGCTGGGTCTTTACACAGCTTATCCTGTACTCTTTTATCGCGACGCTGGGATCGGCAGAACTGGCAGCCAGAACTTATATGAACACATTGGAATCGTTCTGTTTCCTGCTCGGTTCCTCCATTGCGATGGCAGCCCAAATTCAAATTGCACATCTGTTTGGTGCAGGGAAAATAAAGGAAGCATACCGGAGTGCCTACAGAGCACTAGGTATCGGAGCAATTTATGTTGTAGTCAATGCTTTCATCCTCTTTGTGTTCGGCAGACATATATTAGGCCTGTTCACCGATGATCAGACCATCATTGCGATCGGAGCCTCCTTGCTGGGAATGAATCTGATCTTGCAGCCGGGGAAAATGCTTAATATGGCACTCGGCAGCTCGCTCAATGCGATTGGAGATACAAGGTTTACCATGTATATCTCACTAGGATCGATGTGGATCGTAGCTACAGGGCTCTCTTACGTACTGGGAGTTCACCTAGGATGGGGCCTGATCGGTATTTATTCCTGCATGATCGCTGATGAATATTTAAGAGGAATTCTGTCTTACTATAGATGGAAAGGAAAGAAATATTTGAAGAAGGCAGAAGTGAGCAATGAAGTAGTAACTCCTCCTTCACTAGATACGATACCTTTAACATAATGAAAATGTTAGTTCAATGAAGAGTTCGTCTTAGTATAAGACAGGGCTCTTTTTTTGTTTTCATTCAAACTTGACATAAACTTTGACATACAGCTGTATAAATTACAAATTGTGAACGGGAATTTATATAGAGTATTTATCATACTTGAATACACCTATGAAATATATATTGACATCATATGGGGAGTTAAGTTTATAATAACTCAAGATAATGACAAAATTGTATTTATACGTAAGTGATATTATGTAAAGTTAGGAGGATTAAGTTAAGTTATATGACGTAGCTCGATGTAAAAGTATAATTTCCGGGAGGTTTGTGAATGGAGTCATTTGTTAATTGGTTAAACGGTATTATATGGAGTGACGCATTAATCTATCTATGTTTAGCGACAGGACTCTTTTATACTTTTGCAACGCGTTTTATGCAGGTAAGAATGATTAAGGAAATGTTTAAGCAGATGTTTAAAGGTAAAAGCTCTGAGGCGGGGATATCCTCCTTTCAAGCCTTATCCATGGCCTTGGCGGGAAGAGTCGGTACAGGTAATATCGCAGGTGTCGCAACGGCCATCGCGTTTGGGGGACCAGGTGCGGTATTCTGGATGTGGCTGATTGCCTTCCTGGGTGCAGGCTCTGCATTTGTCGAAGCAGCACTGGGGCAGGTGTACAAAACGAAGCAGAACGGTCAATTCCGCGGGGGCCCTGCCTATTACATAGAAAAAGGCTTGAATATGAAATGGTATGCGGTACTGTTTGCAATCGTGACCGTACTGGCCACCGGTGTCCTTCTGCCAGGTGTTCAGGCAAATAGTATTGCATCGGGAATGTCGACGGCATTTAACATAGATCCGGTTATCACAGGAATTATTCTCGTCATTCTTCTGGCTGTCATTATCTTTGGCGGAGTTAAGCGGATTGCGAATGTCGCTCAGATCGCAGTTCCATTTATGGCCTCAGGCTACATCATTATGGCATTCCTTATTGTAATTATGAATTTCTCTGAAATTCCAGCCGTATTGAGCATGATCTTTTCAAGTGCATTTGGTGCTCATGCAGCCTTTGGCGGAATTATCGGGGCTGCTATCAGCTGGGGTGTAAAGCGAGGCATCTATTCCAATGAAGCAGGACAGGGAACGGCGCCGCATGCGGCTGCCGCTGCTGAAGTATCCCATCCTGCGAAGCAGGGCTTGGTTCAGGCATTCTCAATCTATATTGATACATTGTTTGTATGCTCTGCTACGGCATTCATGATTCTGATCACGGGAATGTACAATGTAACTCCTGAAGGTGCGGCTCCGATTGTTAATAACTTGGGTGATGTTAGTCCAGGTCCTGATTTCACGATCAGGGCAGTAGAGACCTTCCTTCCAGGCTTTGGTGCTCCGTTCATTGCGATTGCTCTGTTATTCTTTGCCTTCACAACAATCATGGCCTATTATTATATGGCTGAGACGAATCTTGCTTATATCAATCAGAAGACCCGTAGGATTTGGACCGAATTTGTGCTCAAGCTGGTCATCCTAGCTGCTACATTCTATGGCAGTGTGAAGACAGCGAGCCTTGCATGGGGACTCGGAGATATCGGCGTTGGCAGTATGGCTTGGCTCAATATTATAGCCATTCTCCTGCTCACTAAGCCTGCCCTCAAGGTACTTAAAGATTATGAGGCGCAGAAAAAAGAGGGTAAGGACCCTGTATTTGACCCTGTTAAATTGGGGATCAAGAATGCGGAGTTTTGGGAGAAGGAGTATATTCCAGAGGTACCAGCAGACAAGAAGAGTAATAATACATTAAATTTCTAATCCTAATGATTAGAATCATTTCATGATACAGGATCTCCGCTTCTCAATAGAGAGGCGTGGCCAGTGCTCGGGCGTAAGAACTGGTCCTTCCTATTTGATGAGCACCATCAGCCAAAGCCCGCATATTACAGCGTGACGAATAGAGCTTTGACGTGAATATATGGTATGATTGCAGTGAATGTACAACATTGACTGTGGAGCTGACAGAATGCGCAATAATAAATGGAACAAATATACAGGAATTGGACTGATACTCGTAGGCCTGCTCGTTATGACGCTAACAGGTAGAGATCAATTCATTGGATTTATCCCCATGCTGATCGGTCTTGTGTTTGTAGGAATTTATGCGGCGAGGACGTTTAAAGAAGTACGGAAAACGATGGATAACCATGACGAGTAGGATATAGACTGAGCAAGGAACTCTGCCTGAGAATTCTCAGGCAGAGTTCCTTTTTTTGATGCCTATAATGAGCGTTCCTTCTGCTCCATAAGATAAGAAGGGTGAGGATTCATAAATAGCTCCTCAGGTTCTTCATCATACAGCCGGATGCTTAGTACGACTCCCATGCAAGCCATGTTAATGAGCAGTGAAGATCCACCGAAGCTGAGAAAAGGAAGTGTAATTCCTGTCAGGGGCATTAAACCGATAAACATTCCGATATTCTCAAATATTTGATAGAGCAGCATGGACACGATCCCTACAATAATGACAGGACCTTCGCTGCTCTTGCACTCCAGCGCAATGGTAATGAGTCTATGGACGATAATGAAGTACAGAAATAAAATAACGGATACACCAAGAAATCCAAACTCCTCTGCGGCAACAACAATAATCGAATCAGAATAGGTATAAGGGACAAAGCCCGACTGAACGTAAGCACCGCTGAGAAAGCCCTTGCCAAATAGTCCCCCTGAAGCAATAGCCAGCTTGGCATTATTGGTATGGTAGGTGGCATCCTTGCTCGCTTCATCGGGAAGAAGCCAAGCATCAAACCGATCCAGCCAGTGCTCCTTGTCTATATCCGTCAAGAAGCTGGTAATCTGATCATGAAAACCGATATACGATTTGATTCCTCCATACACGAGCACCGCGATAAGTAACATAATCAGCAGGGTATGTATATTTTTCATATTGCCTATCCATAGAATACCCAGCAGAATCACGACATAGCAGAGCGCGTTTCCCATATCATTCTGTACCATTACGAACGCGAAGGGAACGAAGGTGAGGAGAGAAATGGGAACAACGTCTTTCCAGAAGAAGAGCTCACGCTGCTTGGCTGCTACGATAGCAGCAAGACTCAGAATCAATATAAATTTAAACACTTCTGCCGGCTGAACGTTAACAGGACCTAAGCTGATCCAGCCTTTGGCCCCATTAATGACATCTCCAAAAAAAGCAACATAGAGAAGCAGTAATAGACCAGCCGTAAACAGAATCCAATGATATTTAATGAACAGCTTGTAATTAACAAATGCGGTCCCAAAGAGTACGACAAATCCAAGAATATAATAGAGCAGCATCGTCTTGTCAGAGCCGGCCATGATCGGATCAGACTGAATGCCGCTGTGAATGAGAAGAATGCTCGCAACCATAAAAAAGCATAAAATGATAACGATCGTCCAGTCTATTTTCTTAAGATGGGATAGCATGGTTAACTCCTCTCTATTTGTTGTCACTTCTATTAAATTATAGTGCACGCATCTAATCTTTACCAATTATCTGTGTGCAGGCTTAACAGCTCTACTTACTATGTAAATTAGCTGGGCTAGGATATTATGGCGAAAATTAGAATTATATAGAATAAAATTAGAAACTTTTTCCGATACGGAGCGTCTAATACTATGATTTTTAGAGGAGAATAGAAAAATAGAACAGAAGGAGTCAAAGAATGAAACTGAAGAAACTATCCATGCTAACCGTCCTGGCCTTGTCACAGATCGCTTCAGCTATCCCGGTTAGTGCACAATCTACCGTAGCCAATGCTCCACAAGAATCGGATGTGAGTGAAGTTCTTGAGCAGAGCCTGACATCTCAAGAGACTGGAAACGAAGCTTCTATCTCTGATCAGCAAGGCTCTCAAGGAGAAGCTGTAAATAACAACTCTGCGGGTACGGACGAGTCAGCACCATTGCCAAACGCAGCCACTGGGACAGAACCGGCTGAGGTGACTGAACCGCCTGCAGAAGTTATCGACAATAATACGGATACAACTGAACCCATACCTGCGGCTTCCGCTAATGAGCTGATACTGCACTTTAACAGCACGAAGATGGAGCAAGGTGGTCAAGTATATAACGCACCTCAACCGATGCAAGTCAAGAAGGGTGTTTCGTATGTTCCGATCCGTGCCCTCGTGGACCGTGTAGGCTATAAAGTGACTTATGACAAGAAAACCAAGGAAACCATTATTACGAGCGGAACCAACGAGCTTCGCTTCAAAACGGACAGCAGCAAGTATACGGTTAATGGCGTTTCCAAGTCGATGAAAGGCACCTCCTTCCAAACGAAGAATACCTTCATGGTCCCGCTGACTGCAATTACGCAAGCACTTAACATATCTTATAAGGTAGACAATGTCGGCAAGCTGATCATTATGGATGTGTCGGTTAAGCCTGTTGCCAAGTTCAGCATCCAGGAGAAGGAAATTTTTGCTGGCCAAACGACGCTCACATATGTGACGGAAGCGACTTCCCCTTCGGGACTTGAGATTGTTAACGAACGCTGGGAAGGCAGACAGGACATTTATGCTCAGGCAGGCGAGTATACCATTACATATACGGTACAAGATGAGAACGGGAGCTGGAGTGATCCATACAGCCAGAAGATAACCGTACTTCAGCCTAATCTGCCGCCGGTTGCCATGTTTACGACGGATAAGGATGAATATCGAATGGGCGAATTCATTACCATTACGGATCAGAGCACTGACGATGGTCAGATTGTGAAGCATGATTGGAATAATAAAGCTTATGCCCATTTTACACCAGGACCCAAAACGATCAGCCTCACGGTAACGGACAATAAAGGGTTAACAGCTACTTATGAGAAGACGATTATTGTAACGGGAGAAACACTGTATTCTGCAGATGACTTTAATAAGCTGCTTCTGCCTCCTGGAGAGAAGTTCTCTTTTGACGGGTCTAATGTGCCTGCTCTGCCAAAGATCAACTATTCATATTATGATGAGCCGAGCACACTCATTCGCAGTAACAGTCCCGAAACCGTTAACAGCGAAGGCATTGTATATAAGGAAACCTCAGTGGGCGACACCCGCTTTATGATCCACCATGTGAACAATGTCGGCAAGAACGTGAAGATGTATGTAGTGGCAACGAATAAGAACGCCACGAAGGCCACCATTACGACGGAGAACCTTGGCTTTGCCGGTCCAACAGGTATCGCAACCGCAGCGGGTAAGAAATCCGTATACAATTATTTTGAATCCATGCAGAACGGCTCCAAACAATCCATGCTGACACTCGAACCAGGAGAGAGCAAGCTGGTGATGACAGAGCTGAGCAAGACGAGAATGAAGCAAGGTGATGTTATCTCGTTATTCTCTGATATGCACAGCGACTATCCAATTGAGTACAATGTCGTGATGATTGATGAGAAGCTCGATCCGCTTACGGTACTTGGTGAATTGCCTGTTCTCGATCGCGATGGTGTTCATAACCGAGGTACGTACCCGAATTCGACTCGAGTAATCCGTTATTCTGAGTACGTTGGAGATACAGCGCAGCGTTTGGCTCTAGGAGACAATCAGGACGATCCGAATCTGGCCGGTATGGACCCAATGCTCGGTGTTGAAGCATCTAACACAGGTAACTTTGGCGTATTGTACAAAATGACATTCGATAACGTAGCGGCCAACACACTCATCTCCTTCAATCCGCGCGGAGGTAAATATTCCGGTTATGCCATGGTCAACGGCAACATTACGGCGATATACTCAGCCGGTCAGGTGAGCGCGCCTAACGAGCAGGCAGTATTATATCGTACAGGTGACTATAGTCAAAAGGTAGAAATCCTGATGACTGCAGCACCAGGAAGCAATTTGCCTGTCAATCTGCTCTTTACACCGCTGCCAGAGAAAAAAGAATAGGATTCTTAAATAACAAACAGCCATTTATCCTAGAGAACCTGGGATGGATGGCTGTTTGACGTTATTGAATACCGAGCATCTCGAGTCCGAGCTCAATCCTGGGATCATCCTGATTGTCTGTCAGATATACGACATACAATTTGGAGGGTGGAGCCGTAAATTCAGAGAGCAGCTCGTACAGCTGTCCTGTCTGAATATACGGATCGGCTATAGTGCGGGGAAGATAACCAAATCCAGCTCCCTGCAGCAGCATGGTCAGCATAATCGCTGAGTGATCTGTCTGGAGCGGGGGAATATAGGCATCCCCCACTATACCTCTGAACCATTCGGGAAAAGGACGACCCCATTCAATATGATAGTAATCTTGTTCATAGAAATCAGCCCTTGTGATGAAGCTGTCTCGCGGTTTGGATGAAACAAGGATAATTTCCTCTTCAAACAAAAACTTCTTCGTAAATTTCGGGTGTTCTGGCGGGTCGTAACGAATGGCCAGTTGTACAATTCCATCCAGTACCAAGTCACGAATCATATAGCTGGAGTCAATATAGCTTAGAAACTTGACAGCAATACAGGGGTGTTTTTTTCTGAAATCAAGCATGTTCTGCAAATAAGTGTAGTGCCATACGGAGCCAGGTCCGCTAACAATGAGATGATGATCCACTTCTTCTTGGAGTGTCACCTTACTCTCCTCGTAAATTCGCAGCATTCTCTCCGCATAAGGTACAAAGGCAATACCTGCTTGTGTCAGACGGACATTTCGTTTATCCCGGTCGAGCAGAGTTTTTCCTAATGTGGCTTCCAGTGCTTTGATTCTGGCGGTAACAGCAGATTGTGAAATATGTAAAAATTCTGCCGCCTTCGTAAAATTACGAATCTTGCATACAGCAAGCAGAGCTTCAATCTGTGAGATATCCATATGAATATGACCTGCTCTCTAATTATTCAAAATATTAATTATTATAATACATATTATTCGTTATACAAATTAATAGGATTAGGCTATGATTTTGTAAACATGAACCGGGAGGTTAGATCCATGCAAAGACAAGTAATGATTAAGCAGTTGTCTTCTGTAGAAGATAATATCGAAGAGTTAACAGACTTATTGGTAGATGTAGTCAACGACGGGGCTTCCATCGGATTTCTGCCACCATTGACGAAGGAGGAGTCCAGAGCTTATTGGGATGGGGTCATTCAGGAGGATGTGCGCTGTTTAGTCATCATAGAGAATGAAAGAGTCGCAGGAACCGTGCAGCTACATGTATGTATGAAGAAAAATGGACTTCACAGAGCCGAAATTGCGAAGCTCATGATTCATCCATCTGCGAGACGGCGGGGATACGGAAGAAAGCTATTAGACGCTGCTGAAACCTGTGCCAGGGAGGATAAGAGGACATTAATCGTGCTGGATACGAGAGATGGAGATCCCTCCAATCTTCTGTATCAATCCCATGGTTATCTCTTTGCTGGTCAGATCCCGTACTATGCAAGAAGTGAGACTGGGGAGCTTGATGCAACAAATTATTATTATAAATTGTTAAAATAACCAGACTGCCAGCTAGATCAAGCAGACTGTAAAAAAAGAGTCTCAGCTAGAACACCATTCTAGCTAAGGCTCTTTTCTATTACATGCGCAAAATCAATACCAATTAAAAGATTTAGAGATAATCACCAGCAAGATGAATAATACGAGAATACCTCCGATGCTAAAGCCGTTGTATCCGCCTTCGTTGCTCATTTATCCGCACCTCCTTTACTGGAGTTAATAGCATCTTATGCATTCCCTTATGATATGGATTGCGCTATTAACTATTTTTAATAGAGTTGAAGCAATTTCTTAATCCCTTTAGCTGCTTTATGATATGTTTAGATAACAAAAATCTAAGAGATCGATTACAGGAGGAGCCTCATGGAACAAAACAACAAAATCACATTAGCAGAAGCTTACAACAAGAGTGAATACCCTATTCTGGGGAATGGTAAATGGAATGTTCAGATGCTGAAGGAGGCATTTGAGCATGTGGATGGGGCAATGGCAGGAGACCGTTATGGTACAGGCAAAGTGATTGAAGATTTTGAACGTAAAATGGCGGATATGTTAGGGAAAGAATCCGCAGTGTTTTTTCCGAGTGGTACGATGGCGCAGCAGATTGCGATGCGAATATGGTCAGATGAGAAAGGCAGCAAAATCGTCGCATATCATCCACTCAGCCATTTGGAGATTCATGAGGAAGACGGTCTCAAGGAGCTGCACCACTTGGAGCCTGTCCTTCTCGGAGAAGCACACCGTCTAATTCGATTGCAAGACGTGAAGCAGCTAGGAGGAGATGTGGCATGCTTGCTGCTAGAATTGCCGCAGCGTGAGATTGGAGGTCAGCTGCCGGAGTTTGAGGAGCTTGTTGAAATCTCTGCCTATTGCAGAGAACAGGGGATTCGGCTGCACCTGGACGGTGCAAGACTATTCGAAACAACACCTTACTATGGAAAGTCCGCAGCCGAGATATGTGCGCTGTTTGACAGTGTGTATGTCTCCTTTTATAAAGGAATTGGCGGTATAGCTGGTGCGATATTAGCAGGACCTGAAAAATTCACTACAGTATCCAAGGTATGGAAGAGACGTCACGGAGGAGATTTGATTGGGCTGTATCCTTACATTCTGAGCAGCGATTATTATTTAAATAAACGGATTGACCGAATGGCAGAATATTATAACAGGGCAAAGGAGCTCGCCGGCTTGTTCAATCAGTGTTCAGGAGTTAGAACTGTTCCACAGGTCCCCGTGACAAATATGTTTCATCTTCATTTTCATATGTCTGCTGGGGAGCTTGAGCCCATACTGATTGATGTATATACACAAACAGGAGTCGGCTTAATCTCGTTCCTGCGAGAAGTTCACAATCAGGAATGCAAGACAGAGATTAGTATTGGAGATCGCTATGGCGATGTACCGCAAGATCGGCTAGATCAGGCGATTCAATTACTTCAGGAGAACATGTTTAAAGTAAAGAGGTAGATTACGAGCTTGATGCATGAGATTCTCATCTTATGATAACTGTGTGCTGCTTTTCCTAGATAGGAAGGACCTCGAATTAACGGATTTGTACCATTGTGAGCAAAGTATTGTGATGAGGAGGACATCAATAATATCTCCTCCATAATACATAAGCATAGCTCCAGTTTCAGTCTGCGATAGATTTACACCTATAGGAGGGTGGGCATAAATATACTTGGACAGGATATTATGTCCTGCCGACGAGAGCAGCAAGATACTGGCTCTAAGTCTGAAGCTGTACCGATGTGGAACAGGATCCACATCGATCATGGAGCATGTAAACAGGAATCCGGCTAGCAGCATATGAACATGGACGAACCAGTGCAGCCAAAGGTGATGATGCATAAGTGAATAGATGCTCGTCGTATACAGAAGCCACATACTTCCGAGGTTGATGAGTGACGCTGAAATAGGATGACTGATCATTCGGATCACAGGTCGGTTGAGGAATGAAATGAACCTCCGGGCTAGTCGAACAGGAAGTGTACGCAGGATGAGTGTCATCGGAGCTGCAAATACAAGCAGGATGGGAGCGAGCATTCCAATCAGCAAGTGACTGATCATGTGATATCGAAAATCGTGATGGGCCGCATTAGCTAAAGGTCCGAAGACTGCAGCGATCGCACATGTGATACCGAGGAGCCAGAAGAGAGTCCGGTGTATCTTCCATGTTCGCAGCTTTTGGCTGGACACAATAGCTGCAATCATATACGCGATCATCACTGTAATGAGAGGCAGAGCAAATATATAGAGGGAAAGAGAATGCTGGGCTGAAGGAATGTGATTATGAATCGGCATAGGTTGAAGCTGCTCCTGTATGTTTTGTTTGAATAATCAATGTCACTCCACCAATGACTAACAATATGGCAAACAGGTTCCAGATGATGTCGTAGATGATTACATTCTCCACATACCTGATCTGATGGAGCAGCATGAGCTTATGTTGAATCGTACCATCGTATAGTTGAAACAAACCACCACCCAATAGGACGCCGCCCCACCAGCGTTTCTTATGCAGAGAGTTTAGTCTCAGCAGATGTGCAAGCATAAATAAACTTCCGATCGTAGCAAACCAACTGAAGGCATGAAACAAACCGTCGGAGATAAGTCCGATAGAGGTCGTCGATTTATCATAGAAATGATGCCAATGAAGCAGCTGATGAAAAATAGTTTCATCTACAAAGCTCACAAGTCCCAGACCAAATAAAATACCAGACCATAGGTTTAATGATGACAGACGACCCTGCGCTCCGACAGAGCCAGGGTTCAATGTTGTTTTCGATTCTGGCCGGCTTTGATTGTGCACGTTAAGTACCTCCATAAGCTAGTATGTATGAATTAAGTCTAACCAGAAAAAAACATCTGCAAACTTACCCCAATAAAAGCAGATATGACGAGCACGAACGAAAGTACTATCTTCTTTTATTATAATTTCAACATATGAAAAATTCATAATAGGAAGTAATCTTATTTATCTAGATACTTTCCATAAAATTACTTCCTATCACCTTATCTGGATCAGATTGGTATAAGAAAAAAGGAAGCCTTAAAAATATTTTACCGAAATTCATGATTTCGGTGTGAACCATTACGCATTTTTTGTAACAAGAGTATAAAATAAAGAATAAGAATAATAACGATTCAGAAGCTTAGGATATAAAAATGATGCTTGATGAGGAGGCCGGAAGATGAAGGCGCATGACATTATGATTAGTCCCGTATACAAAGTGAAAGAAAGTGACAATGTGGAACAGGTTATTCAGAGATTTATCGATCATCGGATCAGTGGTCTTCCGGTAGTCAATGAACGCAATGAAATTGTCGGCTACATTAGCGACGGAGACATTATGCGTTATATTGGCAAGAAGGATGATATGTTTATATATACATATGCCGTCAATTTGAATTACGAGGAATATGAGGATCGTGTCAAACAAATTATGAAATTGAATGTGATGTCCATATGTAAGAAAAAAGTGATAACCGTATCCTGGAATGAGGATATTGAGATCATTGCATCCATTCTCGGAAAAAAACAGATCAAGAAGCTGCCCGTACACCGTAATGGCGTTCTTGCAGGCATCATCAGCAGAGGCGATGTTATTCGCCATTCCTTTCAATCTCTTTTGTAGTTCTGGAATTTGATGTAGGATAGACATAAGAAATCTCTTTACCGTATTCATATCCAAGCTAGAAAGGGTGAAGTGAACGTGAAAAAAGGACTGACAAAAGCAGGGATTGGTTCAATTGATGACGTCTTGTTCATACAAAAAGCAGCAGAATATGGTTTTGAGGCGGTTGATCTGGACGCCAAGCAGCTCGTTGATAAAATAGGATTGGAAACAGCACAGCAGCTTCTCAACGAACACGGCATAATTATTGGATCTATAGGACTGAGCGTAGAATGGCGCGGCACGGATGAACAGTTTAAGCAAGGATTAGAGGGGCTTGCCCTATCCGCAGCCCGTGCTGAACAGCTTGGATGTACGGCTTGTACTACATATATTTTACCTTCCACTGACGAGAAAGCGGCTTCATTTATGGCCAGAAGCATTTCACGGTTAAGATGGTGTGCTGAAGTGCTTGGGGTCTATGGCATA
Organism: Paenibacillus sp. TCA20; assembly: GCF_000732325.1. Lineage (GTDB taxonomy): Bacteria > Bacillota > Bacilli > Paenibacillales > Paenibacillaceae > Paenibacillus > Paenibacillus urinalis. Next base: position 10,966 of record NZ_BBIW01000021.1, on the reverse strand, counting down.
CGTCTTGGTCTTGAATTTGTGGGGCCGCATCATTTAAGAACGGCATGGAAGTATCCTTTTATCTGGACCGCAGAAGAAACGCTGGAGATGATCGACGCAATTGGCTTGTCCAATGTGGGATTGCTGGTTGATTTTTATCATTGTCATACAACAGGCTTGACTCCGAATGCTCTGCTTCAACTCAAAGAGAATCAAATCGTCCATGTGCACATAAACGATGCCTATGATCTTCCTGTAGAGCAGCTGCTTGATAACGATCGCGCTTATCCTGGAGAAGGAGTCATTGATCTGTCCGGCTACTTGAGCAGCTTAGCACGTATCGGATATCATGGTGTTGTGTCCCAAGAGATTTTGTCTCCGGCCCAGCCGGAAGGAACATGGGATGACTTATTAGCCCGCTCCCGCAGCGGATTCGGAAAGGTGTTCAAGTAAATGACAACAACAATAGATAAGATCGCATGGATTCACTTGCTTAATGGTCAAATCCTAGGTGCTCGCAGTAAAGGCAAGGATACGTATTATTTGCCGGGTGGCAAAAGGGAACCTAGTGAGACGGATGAAGAAACGTTGATTCGTGAAATCAGAGAAGAGTTATCAGTCGATATACTTAAGGAGCGGATTCAATTATACGGTACGTTCGAGGCCCCGGCACATGGCAAATCGGAAGGGATTCAAGTGATGATGACCTGCTACATGGCTGATTACGAAGGAGTCTTAAGCCCTGAATCCGAGATTGAGGAGCTGAAATGGTTGAACTATGTCGATCGGGAGCAAGTATCGGCAGTAACACAGCTCATTTTTGACCAGCTTCATAGCGAGAATCTGTTGAAGTAGTCTTTATTCACGTTCAATAGATTAGATGACCTGTAAATAATATATTGATGCCTTTAATTTGTATCAAAACACAGTGAAGCTCTAGAAGCTTCACTGTGTTTTTTACTTTAATAATCCGTATAGACAAGTGTTTTCACTTCACGTAAACTAAGCAATAGACGCCATTCCGGGCGGGAATCCGATGGATACTCGTGTTTAGTGATATGGTACTATATTTTTGCATGAAGAGAACGCTTTCGATGAAGAATCCGAGTCGTACCTGAGGATTCTTTTTTTGATGATAGACTGCTAATAGCCTCACTTATAATGAAAAAAGTTCAGGAGGAGAAATCAATGTTTGAGAAAATGAGGCTTACGATTCGTACCAAGATTATTATAGGTTACTTTATCATTATCGTTTGCTTGGGAGCAGCGATCTTTGTCCTTAGCAGCCGAATCACGTCCATGGAGCAGGAGATGGATTTTATTGCGGATCACGATATCGAAGTACATAATCTGACGTACCAGATAGAGAAGCATATGCTGGATATGGAAACGGGTCAGAGAGGGTTTGTTATCGCTGGTGAAGATCGTTACCTGGTACCTTACAACGATGCATTGTCCAATTGGAAAGCCGATTACAATCAATTGTATGAGCTGGTATCTAACAATCCAACTCAGATCCAGCGTCTTGATGAGATTAAGAACAATATTGAGCAATGGATCGAAAATGCCGGTGAGTATGTTATTGGTCTGAAGCAGGAGAATAGAGAACAAGACATCGCAGTGTATTTCACACAGGATATTGGCAAACGGCTGATGGATCAGATGAGAACTCAGTTCAACGAATTTCGATTGACAGAGAAAGCATTGACGGAAGAACGGTTACTGCATCTGGATCAGCAAAATGAGGATTTCAGGAATGTGATGTACACCGTTATCATTCTCGTCATCCTATTATCAATTATTGTAGCTTATATCATATCGAGAAATATAGTGGGTACGATCAAACAGGTCAGCTCCGCCATTTCGGACATGGCTTCCGATAAAGGCAAGAAGCTATCTAGACGCATTACCGTTCGCACGCGTGATGAAATTAGGGAATTAGGTGAAGTCACCAACAGACTTATTGAAACGTATGAGAAGAATGACTGGCTGCAGACCAGCGTCCGTGAGGTTGCCGTATCCTATCAAGGCGTTATCGAAGTATCTAAGCTTGCAGAATCATTCACTATGAAACTCGCTTCTCTGCTAGATGCGCCCTATGCGGTATTTTATCTTCGTAAACAAAACAAGTTGGTTAAGACCGCTTCTTATGCCTCTTCTGGAGAAGGTCTGGGAACCGAATATATCCGCATTGGTGAAGGACTTGTGGGTCAGGCGGCACTTCAACAGCAGATCATTCTTCTTGAATCTGTGCCCGAAGGACATGTGAAAATTTCGACAGGGCTCGGCGAATCTTCGCCTCGTCATATTATGATCTTCTCAGTTGAATTTGAAAATGAAGTCGAGGGTGTAATTGAGCTTGCTTCGTTGAAGACATTTACGCCTGAGCATATTCAGTTAGTGGAGCAGACTCGAAGCATGATCGGGATCGCCATCAATAATGTCCTGGCGCAAATGGAGGTCCAGCGATTGCTGGCAGAATCACAGGCGATGTCTGAGGAGCTCCAGTCTCAAACCGAGGAATTGAAAACACAATCGGAAGAGCTTATCTCCCAGCAGGACGAGATGAAGGCATCCAATCAAGCGCTTCGTCAATCCGAGGAACGTTTACAGCGCCAACAGCAAGATCTTGAGCAGATCAATCTGGATTTGTCGGTGAGAACAGAGCAAGTGGAAAGTCATTTGCGCAGGATCGAAGAAATTAACGAGCAAATGGAGAAGCAAAATTATGTATTGGAGAAGCAGGCATCGGATCTGCTAATCGCATCTAAATATAAATCGGAATTTTTGGCGAATATGTCACATGAGCTGAGAACACCGCTCAATAGTTTACTAATCCTTTCTCAGATTCTGATGGACAATAAAGACGGGAATCTAAATGCGAAGCAGGTTGAATTTGCTGAGACCATCCATTCCTCGGGTAACGATCTACTCAGGCTGATCGATGATATCCTGGATCTATCCAAGGTTGAAGCAGGGCAAATGAAGGTCGAGATGGATGATGTGCTGCTAGCGGATATTAATGACAGTCTTCGGGGAAGCTTTCACCCCATCGCTTTAAACAAAGGAATTGAGTTTAATATTGTTGCAGATGCACCTCTGCCTGAATACATTTACACCGATGTACACCGATTACAGCAAATTTTGAAGAATCTCTTGTCCAACGCTTTTAAATTTACAAGTGAAGGTCAAGTCACGCTGAGCATCCACAAAGATGAGCGCAGATGTCCTTTCAATGAAGGCGAGGTAGAGCAATGGATTGCATTCACCGTTGCTGACAGCGGCATTGGCATCCCACTCGACAAAAAAGAGATTATATTCGATGCTTTCCAGCAGGCCGATGGAACAACAAGCCGAAAATATGGTGGAACTGGACTTGGACTGACGATCAGCCGCGAGCTTGCGGGATTAATTGGCGGACATATCGAGTTTGACAGTGAGGAAGGAGTAGGCAGCACCTTTACACTATTCATCCCAGAATACAAGCATAATTCAGAGACCGAGATGATAAATGAGGCTGCTGTCGCAGGCGAGGAACCTCAATCGGCTGTAGAACAGCTGAACGATTCTACTGCCGTTATTACGCACGCAGATTCTCCGGGTTCGATCAATCCTCTCGAAATGGACGTATTGGATGATCGGTTAAGTATAGAGGCCGGTGATCGCGTTCTGCTCATTATTGAAGATGACGTGAATTTTGCTGGAATTATACTGGACATGGCTCGATCACGGAAGTTCAAAGGAATCGTCGCTCTGCAGGGGGATCATGGTCTTGCTCTTGCTCATGCTTATAAACCAGATGCCATCATATTGGATATTCAGCTGCCGATCATTGATGGATGGACCGTACTTGAGCGGCTGAAGCAGCATCCGGAATTGCGTCATATTCCAGTGCAAGTGGTCTCTGCAGCAAATGAACAACAGATGGGACTAACGATGGGAGCTATCGCCTATCTGAAGAAGCCGGTCAACAAGGTTCAGATCGAGGATGCCCTATCAGATATTGAAACCTTCATTAATCGTGACCTGAAACGGCTGCTTATTGTTGAAGATGATGTCGTTCTTAGAAATAGTATGGTAGAACTGATTGGTCATGACGATGTGCTGATTACCGATGTATCTACGGGTGAAGAGGCTCTGCGGGAGCTTGAAAAAGAACGATTTGACTGTATGGTCATGGATCTTGGTCTAGCCGGCATTTCTGGATTTGAACTGCTCGACCGTATAAGGCAGAATGATCATTTGAAGCAGCTGCCGATCATTATATATACGGGAAAAGAACTGACCATGAAGGAAGAAATTGAGCTCAAAAAGTATGCGGAGAGCATTATAATTAAAAACGTTAAATCGCAGGAGCGTCTATTCGATGAAACGGCATTGTTCCTGCATCGAGTCGAAGCAAATCTGCCGGAAGATCGCCGCAATATACTGAAGAAGCTGTACAGCAATCAGACTGATTTCGACGGGAAACGAATTCTTCTAGTTGAAGATGACATTCGCAACATTTTTTCACTTGTCAGTATATTGGAATCGTATGGATTGAATGTGACCTTTGCGGAGAATGGGCGAGAGGCGATGGAAGTTCTTGCTGAGGATCCTGAATTTGATCTTATTCTTATGGACATTATGATGCCGGAAATGGATGGATATCAGACGATGAGAGCGATACGTGGTAACAGTCGCTTTGAGAATACTCCAATTATTGCTTTGACGGCAAAAGCGATGAAAGAAGATCGGCAGCTATGTATTGAAGCAGGTGCATCTGATTATATTAGCAAGCCGATCGATGTTGAGAAGTTGCTTTCTTTATTGAAGGTGTGGCTCTATACGTAAAGGAGGCTGAAGATCATTTCAGATTATGGGGAATATTCGCAGCTTGATCCTCTGTCAGGTCAAGATAAGGAGCTTGAGAAAATAGAAGTAGAGCTGCTTCTCCAGGCGATTTATCGTATGTATGGTTATGACTTTCGTAACTATGCTTATGATTCGATATATAGAAGAATTAGGCACGGAATGCAGTCGATAGGTGAAGAGTCAATCTCGGCTCTGATCCCTCAAGTACTCCATTACCCTGACCGGATGCAGCAGCTGCTTCGTTACTTTGTCGTTGGCGTGACGGAGATGTTCCGTGACCCGGATATGTTTTATTCGTTTCGTAAAAATGTTATTCCGTATTTACGGACATATCCTCATATTCGAATCTGGCATGCAGGCTGCTCAACCGGCGAAGAGGTGTTGTCAATGGCAATTCTGCTTCAGGAAGAAGGCTTGTACGACAGAGCCAGGATCTATGCAACCGATATTAATGAGGATGCACTTGAAAAGGCTCAGATGGGCATATATCCCTTGAGAAATATGAAAGTGAACACCTATAATTATATTCGTTCAGGCGGTACAAGGGATTTCTCAGACTATTACATGGCCCGCAAGGACTCTGTTATTTTTAATTCATCCCTGCTCAAGAACATTGTATTTGCACGGCATAATCTGGTCACGGACCAATCATTTAATGAATTTAATGTGGTTTTCTGCCGAAATGTACTCATTTACTTCAATCGAGAGCTGCAGAATCGGGTATATCATCTCCTGCATGACAGTCTAGCGCTGCTTGGTTTTCTTGTACTGGGAGACAAGGAATCGATGCTGTTTAATAGTCATAGCCACAAATATGAAACGCTTGACAGGCGTGAGAAGCTGTATCGAAAGATCCAATGAATAGTCACCTGATGGACTGAAGAACCTGCTAACATTGCGGGTTCGTTTTTTTTAGTGCAGCAACATTGATTTCAAGATTCCTGGGTATGATGAAATTGATTCGTCTAACAAGTAATTTTCAGAAAAACTTGAAAAAGTACAATTAGAGAGATAAAATTGATATGTATACATATAATTTGTATAACAATTATGGAGGCAGAAAGATGAAAGCTATAGGCAATGAAGAAAAGTATGGCTATGCGATAACAAGAACTAGCCGAGCTGTGCTTCGGTTTCTTACTGGGTATTTAAGGAGCTATGCGATCACCCCTGAGCAATGGACTGTAGTAAAGAGAGTGTACGAGCATGATGGTATTACGCAAAAAGAGTTAGCAGCCATCTCAGATAAAGATCCGGCAACGCTTGCTAAAATATTGGACATACTGGAAAGGGAAGGACTGATTGTTCGGAAGACAAATAAGGAGGATCGGAGATCCTATCTCATATACATTACAGATCAAGGCGTCAAATTAAGAGATGAGGTATATGAACATCTGGAACAGGTATTCAGCAAGGTTCTTGACGGAATACCGCAGGATGAGCTGGCTGTCTTCAACAAAGTGTTGGGTCAGATTGAAGATAATGCAGCTGCTCATACCGTACATTTTTAGTAGGAAATCGAGGTAACAAGTATGGATAATTACAACAATCATAAAATCAGCAAATATCAAAAATCCACCGAAAGACGCCGTGCGAAGCACATCATTCCGGCGGAAAGAAAATATAGAGATGCATTTGCAATCAAGCCGATTCCTTTAAATTGGTTTCGAGGAATTGGATCCGCTATAAGTGTAGGTATACCTTCCATATTAGGGTTTCTGAGTGGAAATCCGAGTCTAGGCATACTGGCATCCATCGGCGGCTTTACTTTTTTGTATGTATCGAATGAAACCTATGCTCAGCGTGCGATCCGCTTATTCTGGGTTGCGCTTGGCTTGACTGCCGCGTTAACGCTGGGTGCCTTATGCTCTTACAATGTGCCGCTAATGGTCTTCATGTTTGGTCTTGTTGGGGCATTATCTGTCTTTATATTCAATCTTTTTCGAATTACAGGTCCTGGGGGGATGTTTTTTGTCCTTGCCTATTCAGTCGGAACGTCCATGCCGCACGATCCAAGTACATTACCGTTAAGCGCACTGTGTGTACTGCTTGGCGGTCTGTTTGCTTGGATTGTGGGGATGTTCGGTTATCTGATCGTTCCTTATGGACCAGAGAACAAATCAGTGTCTGCTGTATATCAGAGCTTATCCAAGCTGCTCTCTGCGATCGGGACAGAGCAATTCACGGATCTTCAGCATCAGAGCGCTTCACTCATGAAGCAGGCAGAACGCACCTTAACGAATGGTAAAGTCATTGGCTCGCGAAATAATCAGTACTTAGAAAAATTAAAAAGATTAAATCTGCAAGCGAGCGATATATTTATATCCATCATCGATGTCTCCATGGAGAGCAAAAATGCGGCAGAGGACGGGCTGGCACATGCATTGCAGAGGCTGAGCCATGCCATCCACACAAGAGATGCTAGAGTTCGTTTGAACCACTCCATGGAAGAAGAATATGAGGGTTCGTTACACAATTTGTATGCTCATATTGAAGCGGCGTATGATATGTTAACGAGAGAAGCTGATACACCGGCTGAAGATAGTATGACATTAGGCGATTCGAAGCCTTCGATCCTCAACTTGCTGCGTAACGCATTCAGACCCGATTCAACGATTCTGTATACTTCCCTTCGATATGGGTTGGTGCTGCTCGTTGCAGCGGCGATCGCCTATGGTTTTCATTTCGACCGCTCTTACTGGGTTCCCTTGTCTAGTGCAGCTGTTATGGCTGGAGGCACCTATATCGGCACGGTATATCGAGGTCTGCAGCGTTCGGCTGGGACAATTATTGGAATCTTGATCGGTGCTGCAGTGCTGTGGTATGAGCCAATCGGTATCGTCATCCCCCTCACTCTGATGATATTTCAATTCATTGTGGAGCTTATATACGGAAGAAACTATGCACTCGCTGTATTATTCCTGACACCAAGCACGCTGCTGATCGGTACAACCATTCAGCCTGCTTTGACCGCAGGATATTTTATATCGGCCCGTATTATAGATATTATTATCGGGAGTATTATTGCTATTGTGGGTTCATTGCTGCTCTGGAGAACAAGGGCTTCCAGGAAATTGCCGGAGGCGATGTCCCATGCCGTTCAAAAAGAAGGGGAATTACTTCTGGCAATACTCAATGAAGATCCTGTTCATGATAAAGAGCTTCAAGAGCATGATTTACGTAATGCGTTGATTCAATTAAGATTGGTTTATGACGATGCCTTTGCGGAGTCTATCAAAAAAAGCGGCCGAATCGCCGTGCTGTGGCCGGCCGTTGCCGATTGTCTGCATCTGGGATATGTTCTGCTGGCAGCAGCAAACAAAAATGAAACCGAAGCGATATCCGATGAGGATAGACATGAGTTTCGTCGTTATTTCGAAATGCTCACACAATCGATTAAGGATAAGAGAGAACCAGTAGAAATGAACCTCCCTTGGCTCTCCAAGTTCCCAGCCATATATGAGGATATTGTGCAGCTTCAGCATTCCCTGCACATTGGGGAGAAGGCGACAAGTTAGTTTGAATAAGTAGATAGAAGAGAAGAAGAGGCGAATCCCTTAATATGAGGGATTCGCCTCTTTGTGTTGAGTGACAAGGAATAGAAAAGGACCCCAAGCAGGGGTCCAAAATGATCTTTTTGAGATAAATTAGTATTGGTTCGACTGTCCACCGTCAATAGGAATCACGACACCGTTAATAAATTCGGATTCTCCGGACAGCAGGAACGCGACGAGACGGCCTACTTCTTCTGGTTTACCGAAGCGTTTTTTCGGATTGACGCTGACGAATTGTTTGCCGGCTTCTTCCCAACCGTCTTCTCCGCCGATTTGTTTCAGGGAACCAACGACCATTGCTGTCATTATGGCACCTGGTGCAATGGCATTGATGCTTAAGTTGTACTGACCATATTCGATTGCTGCGTTTTTTGTCATACCGGCCACGGCATGTTTACTCGCAACATATGCTGCCTGATTTAGAACTCCGCGGATTCCGCCGACAGATGCTACGTTCACGATGGCACCGGATTGCTGCTCTTTCATTACAGGAAGTACATATTTCATACCATAGAAGACACCTTTAAGGTTGATGTCGATGACTTTGTCAAACACTTTGCTGTTGTATTCTGCTGTAGGAGCCTGAGTACCCTCGATTCCAGCATTGTTGTAGAAACCATCGATGCGGCCGAATTGTTGTACCGTATCATCTACATATTTCTGGACCGCTTGCTCATCAGATACATCGGCAGTGAGAAGAAGGATTTCTGCTTCAGGTGCTGCTTCAAGAATCAATTTTTTCGTTTCTTCAAGTGCGGTTTGATTGAGGTCAACCAGTGACAGCTTGGCGCCTTCTTTAGCGATTTCAAGGGCTGCCGCTTGTCCTAATCCGGAGCCTGCTCCAGTAATCAATACAACTTTTGAATCAAAACGTTTATTCATGCTCCATTCTCCTTTGGTAAGTTAATTATTCGGATTGCTCATCTATGTAAATCAGTAAGTTAAATTGATTCATCTAGATGATAATAGCGTTTGCAAGCGAAATTCATTAGTAATCATATATCACAAATAATTCACTTGACAATAAACAAAACCCTATTCCATGTCCTCTAAACAACATCACACTCTAATATGTTCACCCACAAGACAAAACTTAAACATATGTAGATCAATTGTACGAATATGATCCAAATAAATGGTTAACTCGACAAGATTCATGACATTCATTGAGCACCGGCATCATATGTTGAGAAAGATGGTTCCTAACCTATTGATATATGTCAGTTCATGAAGGGGGAACAATAATTGGTTGTCACGACGGGGCCTATTTTAAATAGTGCGGTAAACGGCCTTCGGCCGGTCCAGATGGTCACAGTTAAAATGATGAATAAATCATTGACTCAAAATGCTTCGATCTTAATACAAGGATATGTACTGGATCAAGTAAGAGCAATTTACGTGGAAGAGTTCTTCAATCTCGCTCCGAACGCTGTATTTACAAACGATTATTTAGCCAATGTCGAAGGTTATGAGTTTGTAGTGTCGATTGATGATAATGATGCGATTGAAGTATCCGTATGGGGAAAAGATGGATCAGGTCACATCGTGAGTGCGCATCGATTAGTATCTTCAGAATTGTAAGAAGTGAGTGTTGTAACTAACAAATCACTTCATAATTGAGGGAGATTGGTAATATGGCTAATTACTCAACTGGACCTATTGAGAATAATGCGGTAAATGGAGTCAGACTTACACAGCAAATTACAATATCTATTGAAAATCGGGATACCGTCAATAGTGGAATTGTAACGGTTCAGGGATATGTGTTGGATACGGCTCGAACTTTGTATGTGCTCGATTCGTTAAGCATTGGACCAAATGGTGTGATTAACAGAACCTATTTCGCCAATCTGGATGGATTTGAGTTTGAATTTCTTACAAGCGGTCTTGCAGAGGATTCAATTGAGTTATCTGTATGGGGTAAGGACGGCGCAGGAAATCTGGCAGCAGCCCATCGGATTGTTTCAGCTGAGCTTCTTGGAGCAAACTCCGGTGGGATCGGCGCTACAGGGGCAACAGGTCCGACCGGAACAACCGGTGTAACGGGAAGTACGGGGGCGACCGGATTAACTGGTGAGACCGGTGCGACAGGAATGACTGGGCCAGAAGGGCCGCCAGGTGGTTCAACTGGTGCAACCGGATCAACAGGTGCGACAGGAGCGACAGGAGAAGCGGGAGCAGTCGGTGCAACTGGCTCGACGGGAACAACGGGTCCGGCAGGAGCAACAGGTGAGGCCGGAGCAGTAGGTGCAACGGGTCCGACAGGTGAGGCCGGAGCAGTAGGTGCAACGGGTCCGACAGGTGCGACAGGAGAAGCCGGAGCAGTGGGTGTAACCGGTCCGACAGGTGCGACAGGTGAAGCTGGAGCATTAGGCGCAACCGGACCGACAGGAGCAACGGGAGAAACCGGAGCAGTCGGTGCAACGGGTCCGGCAGGAGCAACCGGTGACGCCGGAGCAGTTGGGGCAACTGGTTCGACAGGTGCGACAGGTGAAGCTGGAGCATTAGGCGCAACCGGACCGACAGGAGCAACCGGTGACGCAGGGGCAGTCGGTGCAACCGGACCGACGGGAGCAACA
>NZ_BBIW01000022.1 GCF_000732325.1 Paenibacillus sp. TCA20 | reverse complement strand
AGCGTAGGCATCGATAGCATCCGCAGGCTTAACTAAATAAAAAACAGTTAACGCTTGCTATCGTCACATATATATGATACGATATATCTCGCGCTTGAATTTGTCCCAGTAGCTCAGCTGGATAGAGCAACGGCCTTCTAAGCCGTCGGTCGGGGGTTCGAATCCCTCCTGGGACGTAAAAAAAGAGAGACATCCGAAAGGGTGTCTCTTTTTTGCGTCCATAGGGATGAGAACCCCAAATGGGGGTTCGTCGAAGCATAGACATCGATAGCAATCGCATCGCAGTCAGCCGAGAGGCTGTACCCCGAGTGGGACGATGAGAGACATCCGAAAGGGTGTCTCTTTTTTGCGTCCATAGGGATGAGACCCCCAAATGGGGGTTCGTCGGAGCATAGGCATCGATAGCAATCGCATCGCAGTCAGCCGAGAGGCTGTACCCCGAGTGGGACGATGAGAGACATCCGAAAGGGTGCTCTTTTTTGCTTCCGTAGTGATGAGACCCCCAAATGGGGGGTTCGTCGAAGCATAGGCATCGATAGCATCCGCATCGCAGTCAGCCGAGAGGCTGTTTTATCTTAACAACATATCGCTGGTCTGAATGAAATAAGCTAAAATATGTTTTTTTAGACTGAATTCGGTTATGTTAATATATTAGAGCTATACACGGATATGTAGTTTCTATATAATTCAACAAGTCGATTTATAGTTGTCGTTAAACCGGATAGAGAGGAGGCAGTCATAATGAGCGATACGAACTCCCAAACCAAAGAGAAAAATATTGTTCTCTTCCCGAAGACGCTGGATTACTATCAGATTCAGCTTACCGTAATGCTGGAGAATGAGCGCTATTCGGAAGCGATGCGTTTGCTTGAGTTCCTGCTTCAATGCGAAGGGCAGGAGAAACGGAATTGTGAAGAATGGGAAGCTTTGCTGGACTGGCTGCGTGCAGCTTTCCCTCAATATATAGATCGTGATCAGAGAGAAGACGGACGAAGTGACGAGGATCTGGAAGAGAGTGAAGAGGATTTTGCTCGTCAAAATGCCCGAAATAAAATGGCGGAAGATGGAGCATATGCGGATAAGCTGCTAAGAACGGTCATGGAAGAGCCGCTGAGCGAGCAGACGATGCTGGCACTGGATCAGCTGGCCTATATCGAAACACCGGGTATTGATCATTCGCTGTGCGAATGGCTTCAGCAGCGAAAGCTGCATCCATTGCTTCAATTTCGAGTGCTGCAGACCTTGCGCAAAAGAGGATCACAGGCAACGGTATCTCTTACACGAGGATCGGAAAAAGTGGAGGTTGAGGTAGAATCTATTCCACTGAAGCCGGATGAATTCCCGTTTCCGATCATTCGAGTGCTGGAGCTCGTAGCAGATCAGACGGAAGTGCATGAACCAACCCTGTTTTATTTTGCTCAGGAATTATGGTCCCAATATGTGATGGCTGTATATGGCACAAGCGACTACCGTTCTATGCTTGAAGGCGATGATTCGACACTCGATATATGGGCTGCGGCGCTCCATGCGGCAGTCGCTGAGAGTCTGGGCGGATCACTGGACGAAGAAGAGATTAGAAGGGTCTACGAAATCACGAGTGAAGTCAGATTTAGATTCGAGCAGGCGTACCGATCCATTAAACGATTTGTATCCGGCGGACTGGATGTAAAATAGCCGAAAACTTCCTTTTGACGCCTGCAAGGGTTTACCCTTGAAATTGCATTTAATGTTGTTTATACTAAAATGGTTATTTTGTACGCGCTTGACATGGTTAACATGTGAAATTTGGAGGGGAAAGCATAAATGAAAGCAACTTGGGAAAAAATAGAGAAGAACCTTGGGGTTCTTGAAGTTGAAGTAGAAGCAGATCGTGTAGCTGCTGCTCTCGACAAGGCTTTTAATAAAGTCGTTAAACAGATAAATGTACCTGGATTCCGTAAGGGTAAAGTGCCTCGCTCGATCTTCGAAGCTCGTTTCGGCGTAGAGAGCCTGTACCAAGACGCGATTGATATCCTTCTTCCTGAAGTGTACACGGAAGCTGTTGATCAAACAGAAATCTTCCCTGTTGAACAACCAGAAGTGGACATCGATCAATTCGCAAAAGGTGAAGCTTTCAAATTCAAAGCAAAAGTTGTCGTTAAACCTGAAGCAAAACTTGGCGAGTACAAAGGACTTGAAGTTCCTAAGGCAAACACAGAAGTTTCCGAAGAAGAACTGAATGCTGAGCTTGAGCGTCTGCAACAACGTCATGCTGAGCTTGTAGTTATCGAAGAAGGTACTGCAGAGTCCGGTGATATCGCGGTAATCGACTACGAAGGTTCTGTTGATGGAGAACTGTTCGACGGTGGACAAGCTGAGCGTTATTCCCTGGAACTGGGTTCTAACACATTCATTCCTGGCTTTGAAGAGCAAGTAATCGGTCTTGCTACTGGCGACAACAAGGATGTTGAAGTGACATTCCCTGAGGAATATCATGCGGCAGAACTTGCTGGCAAGAAAGCCATCTTCAAAGTGAAAGTGCACGAAATCAAACGCAAAGAGCTTCCTGCAATCGACGATGAGTTTGCGAAGGATGTAAGTGAATTCGATACTCTTGCTGAGTACAAAGAAGATCTTACGAAGCAGCTGTCTGAGCGCAAAGCAGAAGAAGCAAAAGCTAACCAAGAAAATGTTGTTGTTGAGAAAGCGGCTGCTAATGCAGAAGTTGAAATTCCACAAGGAATGATTAACAGCGAAGTTCGCAACATGATGCGTGACTTTGACAACCGTCTTCGTCAACAAGGCATGAACCTTGAAATGTTCATGAGCTTCTCCGGTCAAACGGAAGCAGATCTTCAAAACCAAATGAAGGGCGATGCTGAGAAGCGCGTTCGCAACAACCTGGTTCTTGAAGCAATCGGTAAACAAGAGAACATTGAAGTATCCGATGAGGATATTAACGAAGAGCTGAACAATATGGCGACTTCCTTCAAACGTACTCCAGAAGAGATTCGTCAAATTCTCGAAAGCAACGGTTCTTTCGACAGCCTTCGTGAAGAAGTTCTGCTTCGCAAAACGATTGACTTCCTTCTTGCAAACAGCGTAGAAGTTGACGCTCCAGCTGAGGAAGCTGCTGTAGAAGCAACTGAAGAATAAGATTACACATCACGTTAGAAATAGAACAGATAAGGCACGTAAGGTATTTTACTAAACGTGCCTTATTTCTTCTCATGAATATCCATTTTATAGTTAAATATATTATTAAATGGCAATAAGTGAGCTGTCGTGATATTTTAACTGTACCTTCCATATACTTGAGTTATAGGTCTTAACTCCATAGGATGGAAGTCCGATTTGCACATACATAAAAAAAATGGTTAAATATGATCAAGCTTTCTCTTTAGCAGCTACTTGTCTGAGGAGAACAGTCATAAATGACATTGAACAGGGAACATGATAAAATTAAGACTGAACTTTATTTAACCCTGATTAATGTGGCAGTAAGATTCTATTATGGAGAAGAGGTCGGAACATGAATCTCGTGCCTATGGTTGTTGAACAAACCAATCGCGGTGAACGTTCTTACGATATATATTCAAGACTATTGAAGGATCGTATTATCTTTCTCAGCGGTGCAATAGATGATGATGTGGCCAACAGCGTTATAGCGCAGCTCTTATTCTTGGCTGCAGAGGATCCGGAGAAGGATATCAGCTTATATATCAATTCACCAGGTGGTTCTGTTACTGCAGGGTTGGGTATATATGATACAATGCAATTTATTAAGCCAGACGTTTCAACCATCTGCGTAGGGATGGCTGCCAGCATGGGCTCACTTCTGCTCACTGCGGGTGCACCTGGCAAGCGCTTTGCGCTGGAGAACAGTGAAGTTATGATACATCAGCCGCTTGGCGGGATCCAAGGTCAGGCATCCGATATTCAAATTCACGCCGACTGGATTATTAAAACGCGTCAGAAGCTTAATCAGATCTACGTGGAGCGTACGGGTCAACCCCTTGATAAAATCGAGCGTGATACGGACCGCGACTATTTTATGAGCGCGGAAGAAGCTTTAGAATACCGTATCATTGACCAAGTACTCACCAGACCGATTAATTCTTAAAGGGGTGGTTAGATGTTTAAATTTAACGATGAGAAAGGGCAGCTTAAATGTTCTTTCTGTGGTAAATCCCAGGAACAGGTTCGTAAGCTTGTCGCTGGACCAGGGGTATATATTTGTGACGAATGCATCGAGCTGTGTGCAGAGATTGTAGAGGAAGAACTCGGTCATGATGAAGAGATTGATCTGAAGGATATTCCAAAACCGATGCAGATTCGTGATATTTTGGATCAGTATGTTATCGGTCAGGAGCAAGCGAAGAAATCGCTGTCTGTTGCCGTTTATAATCATTACAAGCGCATTAATACACAGAGCAAGATTGACGATGTAGAAATGTCGAAGAGTAACATTCTGCTATTGGGACCAACGGGCTCTGGTAAAACGCTCTTGGCTCAAACCATGGCGAAGATTCTAAATGTTCCATTTGCGATTGCAGACGCTACCTCGCTCACAGAAGCAGGGTACGTAGGTGAAGACGTTGAGAATATTCTGCTCAAGCTCATTCAAGCTGCTGATTATGATGTTGAGAAGGCAGAGCGCGGCATTATTTATATCGATGAGATTGATAAAGTAGCACGTAAGTCGGAGAACCCTTCGATTACACGTGATGTATCCGGTGAAGGTGTACAGCAGGCCCTCCTCAAAATTCTAGAGGGTACGGTTGCTTCCGTTCCACCACAAGGCGGACGTAAACATCCTCATCAGGAATTCATTCAAATCGATACTACAAATATTTTGTTCATCTGCGGCGGTGCCTTTGACGGACTCGAGCAAATGATCAAACGCCGTATCGGCAAAAAAGTAATCGGCTTTAACTCTTCTGCTGAGCAGAAGGATCTGAAGCCGGGTGAGTACCTCGGAATGGTTCTTCCAGAGGACTTGCTGAAGTTCGGTCTGATCCCAGAGTTTGTTGGGCGTCTTCCGGTCATCTCTACATTGGAGCCGCTTGATGAGGCGACGCTCGTTCGCATTTTGTCTGAGCCGAAGAATGCTTTGGTTAAGCAATATACGAAGATGCTGGAGTTGGACAATGTAACTCTCGAATTTGAGAAGGAAGCACTCGAAGCGATCGCTCGAGAAGCAATCAAGCGTAATACGGGTGCCCGTGGACTTCGTGCGATCATTGAGAGCCTCCTGCTTGATGTGATGTATGAAATTCCTTCCCGCGAGGATGTTACGAAGTGTGTCATTACGAAGCAGGTTGTTGAAGAGAAGACAGCACCTGAACTGCATGGTGATAAAGATAAGAAGCAAGAAGAGAGTGCCTAAATAAACAAGTCTTACTCCACTCGTAATGAGGTTTATTTATACTGGATATTTCCAGGCCTCTAGCGGGTGGAGATTTGACGTTATGGGGAGAGAAAGGAATCATGTTTTTAAGACAAGATACACGTCCCGTAAAAGTCGGCAACATTACCATTGGCGGAAGCAATGAAGTCATTATTCAAAGTATGTGTACAACGAAAACGGCTGATGTGGATGCAACGGTAGCTGAGATTTTGCGGCTTGAAGAAGCGGGATGCCAAATTGTTCGTGTAACGGTCAATAATGATGAAGCGGCAGAAGCGATTAAGGAAATTAAGAAGAGAATTCATATTCCGCTAGTGGCGGATATTCATTTTAATTATAAATTAGCTCTAAAAGCAATCGAAAATGGGATCGATAAAGTTCGGATTAATCCGGGTAACATCGGCAAACGTGAAAAAGTAGAAGCCGTTGTGAAAGCATGTAAGGAAAAAGGAATTCCAATCCGTATCGGTGTGAATGCTGGCTCGCTTGAGAATCATTTGCTTGAAAAATATGGCTATCCTACAGCCGATGCGATGGTAGAAAGTGCCTTGTTCCATATCGGCATTCTGGAAGAGCTGGATTTCCATGATATTATCGTGTCGCTTAAGGCATCTGACGTTCCAATGGCCATCGAGGCTTATACTAAGGCTGCACAGGTGATTCCATATCCATTGCACCTTGGGATTACAGAAGCAGGTACGCTGTTCTCAGGTACAATTAAGAGCTCGGCAGGCATGGGTGCTCTGTTATCTATGGGAATCGGCTCCACAATGCGGATTTCACTCAGTGCAGATCCGGTTGAAGAGATCAAGGTTGCCCGTGAGCTGCTCAAAACCTTTGGTTTGATTACAAATGCGGCCACCCTGATTTCTTGTCCGACCTGCGGTCGTCTGGATATCGACTTGTTCTCCATTGCTAATGAAGTAGAGGATTATATCTCACAAATTAAAGTACCGATCAAGGTATCGGTGCTGGGTTGTGCGGTTAATGGTCCTGGTGAAGCGAGAGAAGCCGATATCGGGATTGCAGGGGCACGCGGCGAAGGACTTCTGTTCCGTCATGGAGAGATGATCCGCAAAGTGCCAGAGGCTGAAATGGTTGAAGAACTGAAGAAAGAAATCGACAAGATCGTAGAAGTGTATGAAGCAACCGGTGTTATTCCGGGACGCAAGCACTAATCTTTTTTTTATAAAATAAGAATTTAACTCTTCACTGCTTCCTCGTATGAGGAAGCAGTTTTCTTTTTGCCTGCCTGAAGAACCGTCTCTGTTCCTGTTTGATGTTGAAATCTATAAGAGAACTTCTGTTTTTGACGTTTATGCCGGAGTGAAAAGGCTATACTACCATGTATCGAACTTTTTGTGGTAAGTGACGAAAAGAACAGGAGGGACACCTAATATGGGTACTGAATTAACCGTTATTGTTATGTTAATCAATTTGTTTTTCGGAGTCGTAATCGGGCTCTATTTCTGGAATATGCTGCGTGGACAGAGAAACAATAAAAGTGCGGTGGAACGTGAGTCTCGGAAGGAACTCGACAAGCTGAGAAAGCTGCGGTCCATATCACTGACCAAGCCGCTTGCCGAGAAGACGCGTCCTGCCAAGATGGAGGATATTGTCGGTCAAAAGGATGGGCTCCGCGCGATGAAGGCAGCTCTCTGCAGTGCAAATCCGCAGCATGTTATCGTTTATGGTCCGCCGGGAGTAGGTAAAACCGCGGCAGCGCGGGTCATTTTGGAGGAAGCCAAAAAGAATCCGGCCTCTCCGTTCAAAGCAGATGCCAAATTTACAGAGATTGATGCGACAACCGCCAGATTCGATGAGCGCGGTATTGCCGATCCACTGATCGGCTCTGTTCATGATCCGATATACCAGGGCGCAGGTGCAATGGGCGTGGCAGGTATTCCTCAGCCTAAACCAGGAGCGGTTACGAAGGCGCACGGCGGGATTTTATTTGTCGATGAAATTGGTGAGCTTCATACGATTCAGATGAACAAGCTGCTCAAAGTATTAGAGGATCGTAAGGTTATTTTGGAAAGTGCGTACTATAACTCCGAAGATACGCATACTCCTGCTTATATCCACGATATTTTCCAAAACGGTCTGCCGGCTGATTTTCGTTTGGTAGGGGCAACGACCCGTTCACCTCACGAAATTCCTCCGGCTCTTCGTTCCCGGTGTATGGAGATCTTCTTCCGCGCACTGCTGCCTGAGGAGATTGGACAAATTGCGGAGGATGCGATCAGTAAGATTGGCTTTGCAGCCAATCCCGAAGCGGTGGAGGTTGTAAAAAGATATGCCACCAATGGTCGTGAAGCGGTGAATATTGTACAGCTCGCCGCAGGACTTGCTCTGACTGAGAATCGGGATGAGCTTCGGGCTTCGGATCTCGAATGGGTCGCCAGCAGCAGTCAGATTCAGCCGAGACCGGACAGGAAGGTGCCAAGTCTTCCACAAGTGGGCTTTGTCAATGGTCTTGCCGTATACGGACCTAACATGGGTGCGCTGCTTGAGATTGAAGTATCCGCGGTGCCTGTAATGAAGGGAAAAGGAATATATAACATCACGGGAGTTGTCGATGAGGAGGAGATTGGCGGCGGTTCAAGAACACTCCGTCGGAAGAGCATGGCCAAAGGGTCTGTAGAAAATGTAATTACCGTGCTCAGATCCATGGGGCTGGAGCCTTCTAACTACGATCTTCATATCAATTTTCCTGGAGGTACACCAATAGATGGTCCTTCCGCGGGAATTGCCATGGCAACGGCGATTGCTTCTGCAATTAAGGGGATTCCCGTCGATCATGAGCTGGCAATGACAGGTGAGATCAGCATTCATGGAAAAGTAAAGCCGATCGGCGGCGTGCTGGCCAAGGTAGAGGCTGCTTTTCAGGCTGGAGCGAAGACGGTTATTATCCCTGCAGACAACTGGCAGACCATTTTTGAAGGTTTGGATGGCTTGAAGGTTATTCCTGTTGAGTCCGTGGATGAAGTATTCGAGCATGTCTTCGGCAAAGAGCTGATGACAGACAATGAAGAGAAGGCTGCACCTGCACCCGAGCTGTTTCCACAATCTTCACCTTCAATACTACATGCGGACTTGAATCGCGGCGGAACGATGAATAGTACAGAAAGCATGTAAAGACTTCTCCTTCATTGGTTTTTTATGTGAACATTTGATAGAATAATGAATGATAACAACCTGAGAGCCATTGGAGGTGTGAAAGCGATGGGGCCGAGCAAAACCAAAGTTCGTCGTTTTCCTTTACTGCCTTTAAGAGGACTTCTCGTCTATCCGAGCATGGTGCTGCATCTCGACGTGGGCAGGGAGAAATCCGTCAAGGCTTTGGAAAAAGCGATGGTAGAAGAACATCTGATTCTCCTGTGTTCTCAATCTGACGTAAATATAGAAGATCCTGCACGTGAGGATATTTATCGGATCGGTACAGTGGCGAAGGTCAGACAAATGCTGAAGCTTCCGAATGGAACCATTCGTGTTCTCGTGGAAGGACTTGAACGAGCAGAGATAACAGAGTATACAGATCAAGACGAGTTCTATGAAGTGCTGGCGGTGGAGCTGCCGGAGGAAGAGGCGGACCATCCAGAGACAGATGCATTAATGCGGACCGTTCTCAGCCAGTTTGAAAATTATATAAATCTATCGAAGAAGGTAACACCCGAGACCCTTGCAGCTGTATCCGATATTGAAGAGCCGGGGCGTCTTGCGGATGTTATAACGAGTCACTTGTCCCTGAAGATCAAGGACAAACAGGATATTTTGGAAACAGTAGATGTAAAACAGCGGCTTGAGAAGCTGCTGGACATTTTGAATAATGAGCGTGAGGTCCTTGAGCTGGAGCGCAAGATTAACCAGCGGGTCAAGAAGCAGATGGAGAAGACCCAGAAGGAGTATTATCTTCGTGAGCAAATGAAGGCGATACAGAAGGAGCTTGGCGAGAAGGAAGGGCGTGCCGGTGAAGTTGAAGAGCTTCGTACGGGTGCGGCAGAGCTGTCACTCCCTGACAAAGTGCGAGAGAAGGTCGAGAAGGAAATTGATCGGCTTGAGAAAATGCCTGCCAGCTCCGCAGAGGGCGGCGTAATCCGCAATTACGTGGATTGGCTGTTAGCTCTACCATGGAGCCGCAAGACGGAAGATGATCTGGATATTCATGCCGCTGAAGAAGTGCTGGATGCAGATCATTACGGTCTAGAGAAGCCGAAGGAGCGCGTGCTTGAATATCTAGCTGTCCAGAAGCTGGTGAAGAAGCTGAAAGGTCCGATTCTTTGTCTTGTAGGTCCTCCAGGGGTAGGTAAGACATCACTTGCGCGTTCTATTGCCAAATCACTTGGCCGTGAGTTTGTGCGTATCTCCTTGGGCGGTGTAAGAGACGAAGCCGAAATTCGCGGACATCGAAGAACGTATGTCGGTGCCATGCCTGGCCGAATCATTCAAGGAATGAAGACCGCAGGTTCACTGAATCCAGTATTTTTGCTGGATGAGATCGACAAGATGGCTTCTGATTTTCGCGGAGATCCATCCTCTGCTCTACTTGAAGTGCTTGATCCTGAACAAAACAATACGTTCAGTGACCATTTTGTAGAGCTTCCCTTTGACCTGTCAAACGTCATGTTTGTAACGACAGCCAATACGATTCACAGTATTCCGCGTCCACTCCTCGATCGGATGGAAGTGCTTAACATTCCAGGGTATACGGAGCTGGAGAAGCTGCAGATCGCAAGCCGGTATTTGCTGCCGAAGCAGATCACAGAGCATGGATTGACCGAAGAACAAGTGGAAGTGCAGCAGGATGCTCTCTTGAAAGTCATTCGTGAATACACGAGAGAATCCGGCGTGAGAAATCTGGAGCAGCAGATGGCTTCCCTATGCCGCAAGGCTGCGAAGAAGATCGTATCCGGCCACACAGGCAAGATTGTTATCGCTCCGGATGATGTGAAAGATTACTTAGGTCCGCAGAAATTCCGTTACGGTGTTGCTGAGCTTGAGGATCAGATCGGGACGGTTACGGGACTTGCTTGGACAGAGGTCGGTGGTGAGACACTCGTTATCGAAGTGACTGTTGTTCCGGGTACAGGCAAGCTTACTCTGACGGGTAAACTGGGGGATGTTATGAAGGAATCTGCGCAAGCAGCCTTCAGTTATACACGTTCCAAAGCAGGGGATCTCGGGATCGCACCTGACTTCCACGAGAAGAACGATATTCACATTCACATTCCGGAAGGTGCCATTCCAAAGGATGGACCTTCTGCCGGAATTACAATGGCTGCTGCACTGATATCTGCATTGACTAACCGTCATGTATCCAAGGATGTGGCGATGACAGGTGAGATTACACTCCGCGGCCGGGTTCTCCCGATTGGCGGACTGAAGGAGAAATCGCTTGCGGCACATCGTGCAGGATATAAGAAAATTTTGCTCCCGAAGGATAATGAACGGGATTTAAGAGATATACCGGACAGTGTACGAGAAGATGTTGAATTCGTACCTGTTGCACACATGGATCAAGTGCTTCAGCATGCACTGGTCGAACAACAGGCAGGTGTGCACTAGATAAGCCAATGAGCATCAACGAGAGTTCCATTATTTCATTGGTGTGTTATGAAGAGAGGATAAATATCGATTATGAAAGTTACAAAATCCGAATTTATCATTAGTGCGGTCAGCCCTAGCCAATACCCTGAGGACGCCTTGCCGGAGATTGCTCTGGCAGGGCGTTCCAATGTGGGGAAATCTTCGCTGATCAATCGATTGATTAATCGTAAGAATCTGGCAAGAACGAGCTCAACCCCAGGCAAAACCCAGCAGCTTAATTATTACCGCATTAATGATGCGCTTTATTTTGTGGATTTTCCAGGCTATGGGTATGCCAAAGTATCGAAGACACAGCGTGCGCTCTTCGGTCAAATGATGGAGAAGTATTTGCTTGAACGAGAAGAACTGAAGCTGGTCATGCAGATGATTGATATGCGTCATCCCCCTACGAAAGACGACATTATGATGTATGAATGGCTGAAGCATCATGGGCTTCCCGTATGCGTCGTGACTACGAAGATGGATAAGATTCCTAAGACACGCCGAGCCAAGCATGCAAAAGTCATAAGAGATGCGATCGGTCTTCATCCCGAAGACAGCTTTGTCTCTTTCTCGTCAGAGGAAGGTTTAGGCAAGGATGAGCTGTGGGCAGTCATATCCCGTTATGCAGGGTTTACAGAAGAACAGCCGTCTATAGAAGAGTAGTCCTAACAATTCTCACCAAAAGCAAGTGACCAGACGATCTTGCAGAACAATCGAGCTAACACGAACTTTCTTGCAGAATAATGAGCATTTTCCCTATGGGATGTATAATTTCAAGTTTCTTCCTGATTTTTAATGATTTAAAGCAGAAATTCATTGCATGGCAGAAGGGCGGGTTCCGCCCGCGGTAGTGTATAATGAAGCTAAGTAATGAACATTACGGTTTTAAATCGGCCTGACTACAGAATGGTCGGGAAAGAATTGAGGAGATTTTTTATGGCTCAGCGGTTAGCCACAGAATATGTTAAAGCCACTTTGAAATTAACAGAACCTCAGATGCAGCAGTTTTTAAAAATGGCCGAAGACAGCCAGCTTCAGCACCAACGAGTGAAAGTGCTGGGCAAGGGCGGGCAGGATGTTGTACTTCGTGATGGTGCTGGAGAGGAAGTCTATTTCCCATTTGATCGAGAAGATGGATTATATGTCTGTGAGTTGTCTTGCCGTCTAGTGAATCCTCAGCTGACGAGTGTCGTGCGCAAATTGTTTCTTGCTTTCAAGGGTGAAGGAATGGAGAACCGGGTGTATGCTGGTTTTACCATGATGTATTTTTATTCCCAAGGCTCTGTTCGCAAGATTATTGAAGTCAAACAAGACCAAGCTCGCATCGTATACGAATACAAGAATTCCTTGCAGGAGTTTGAACAGCAATACCGATCACGTGATGTTGAACAGAAAATATTACGTGTGAAGAGCAGTATTAACCAACTGCTCGATGCAAGAAACAAGGTATCTTGCCAGGAGGAAATTCGTCATATTGATGAGCAGTTACGGATAGAAGCATTCATACTATTTACTCTTGAAGCCTAAATATATTCATAATGCAGAGCCTGCTCTTTACTGAGCGGGCTTTTCTTTGGTTCTAGTAAACCTTACACGGTATTATTTTTTTGGTGTTTGGTCCACTTCAGGTCAAAAAAAATATACTGTATTGTTCTTGAAAAAACTGTTGCATTTGTAATGAATAGGTGTTATTTTTATTCTCGTTGAAAAGAATATAGGAACCAGGATTCACTCAGGACATTGTGTATGTTGCGAGAGATTTATCCCTCGGGAAGTGAATGACGTAGGTCCTAGCGGATGAAATTTTTTCAAACATTTTATTCCTAGGAAGGGGGAACCGAAAGATGGGAAATACAACTTTCGGAAGACACGTTGCTGTTGACACTTGGGGAGTAGACTTTGATCTGTTGAACAATGAGGATTTCTTGCAAGTACAGATGGTAGAAGCCGCAGAAGCTTGTGATGCGACCATCTTGTCCGTGCAATCCAGACAGTTTGAGCCACACGGGGTTACTGTGCTAGTCATGTTGGCTGAGAGTCATCTCTCGATTCATACGCACCCTGAAAGAGGCTTTGCCGCGATTGATTGTTACACTTGTGGAGAATTGGTTGATCCGCAGCTTGCTGTTGATTACCTGGTATCGGCTTTGAACCCGGAGAAGATTTTTTCAAAGACATTAGTGCGTGGGAATGGCGAATTAGATGTCGAACAGCCTGTAAAACAACAGATTGAGCTTGTATAATACACAGATTTATAATACGATACATTTAATAAAGAACCATGGAATTTCCATGGTTTTTTTATATATTTTATGTAATAAACTAGAAATTCTCCTAACTGTAATATTCGATGGTGAGCTGTACAAGTTTCAAATGAGTTTACAACGTATAAATTAATGAAGTGGCGGTAAAATTAAGTAGGCACATTTGAATCCATAGGTTAAGAAGATGAGGATTTCATAAACATGTCATAAAAAGCATTAGGGCGAAACTGTACATATGTTATACTAAATACTGCTTAAGGCTAATTGCTAATAACACATTTAATTGTTTTTATAGACTGAATCTATTTCATGTGAATGGATTTAATGATTTACGAATTTTGTAGAGGCAGGTGAACTTGCAATGCACATCGTCGCAGTTGGGTTAAACTATCGCACAGCGCCTGTAGAAGTAAGAGAACGGTTTACATTTGATGAAAAAGACCTGCCATCAGCGCTCCGAGAGCTCAAGAAGACAAACAGTGTATTGGAAGGCGTCATCGTGGCTACATGCAACCGTACGGAAATGTATGTGGTGGTTGATCGTCTCCATATGTGCGGGTATTTCATACGCAGCTTCATGGAGCATTGGTTTGGTATTTCCCGCGAGGAGTTTACTCAACATCTCTATATATATGAAGATGAACAGGCGATACGTCATTTATTTCGGGTAACCAGCGGACTGGACTCCATGGTGATCGGAGAGACCCAAATTCTAGGCCAGGTTAAGCAGGCCTTCTTAACGGCTCAAGCTGAGAAGGCAACTGGAACGTGGTTTAATACGCTGTTCAAGCATGCCATCTCTGTAGGCAAGAGAGCGCACAGCGAGACTTCGATTGGTGAAGCGGCGGTTTCTGTCAGTTATGCTGCTGTTGAACTAGGGAAGCGCATCTTCGGCTCCTTTAATCATAAGAAGGTCATGATTCTGGGTGCAGGGAAGATGAGTGAGCTCACTGTTCAGCATTTGTATGCGAATGGTGCGGAAGAAGTCATTGTGGCGAATCGGACCTTCTCACGCGCAGAGGAGCTGGCAGCCAAATTTGACGGAACAGCATGCACCATGGAACAGGCATTTACACGTCTTCATGAAGTGGACATTTTGATCAGCTCAACAGGAGCGAAGGATTTCGTTATCTCGGCTGATATGGTTAAAGACAGCATGAAGCGAAGAAAGTCACGTCCGTTGTTCATGATCGATATTGCTGTGCCTCGGGATATAGATCCTGTAATTTCAGATATCGCTAATGTCTTCTTATATGATATCGATGATCTTGAAGGCGTGGTTGAGACCAATCTGGAGATGCGCCGGATCGAGGCAGCGAAGATCGATTCCTTTATCGAGGAAGAGATTGAAGAATTTAATCATTGGCTCAAAACCTTGGGGGTTCGTCCTGTGATTCGAGCTTTGCAGGAGAAAGCCAACAGTGTTCATGAGGAAACGCTGGAGAGCTTGTTTAACAAGCTGCCCGAGCTGGATGAGCGGCAACGTAAGGTGATACGGCGACTGACAAAGAGTATGCTTAATCAAATGACGCATGAGCCCATTAATCGTATAAAAGAAATGGCAGTGGATAAGAATGCGGATGATGCATTATCGATGTTCACTACCATGTTTGGTCTTGAGGAAGAGCTCGAAGACAAGGAAGAGTCTTCTGTTTCCTCAAGAGTGAATATGAAGCCGGCCACGGAGCCTGGTCGTGAGGTGGAGCAAGCACCTTCACGGATTGCATATGTTCCAGTGAGCCTGTAAGGCAGGTGTAAGAAGTGTCTACAGTAGATACGATTCACACTATGCTGATTTATATTTATGCCCTGAGCCTTCTGTTTTATTTCTCGGATTGCATTCGACGCAACACGAGTGCGAAGCGGATGGGCACAGGGCTTCTTGTTGTCGTGTTCCTGATGCAGCTGATTTACCTCATTCTTCGGACGGTGGAACTGGGACATATTCCAATCTATTCGATGTATGATTTTGTATTCTTATTCACCTTCAGCATGGTTATTACATCTCTGATCATGACAACGTTCAGGAAATCAGAATATATCGTATTCCTGCTGAATGTGGTCGGATTTAGTGCTTTGGTGCTCAGTGATTTTTGGCTTGCTCCGGTCGTCAATCCTATGCTGAATTGGCAGACTGTGCATGGGCTTCTTGTCATGCATATCGCTCTTGCTAATCTGGGGTTTGCTGCACTAACGCTCGCTGCCGTATTTGCTGCGATCTATCTCTTTCTGCATTTCCGGCTCAAGTCGAAGCAATGGGGCGATACGATGCGGCGCATGCCGAGTCTTGAAATGCTCTATTTGTACATGAACAAGTCAAGCTCTATCGGGACCCCGATGCTCGGCGTTTCGGTCATGCTTGCTGTATTATCGATCATGGCAGAGAAACGCTGGCCATTATTACTCGATGCCAAAGTGCTTTCAACACTCATTGCATTATGCATCTATTTAGGATACTTCATTTCAAAACGATATAATGGTCATGCTCCCCATGTTATGGCACGGTGGACGCTAATCGGTTATGTCTTTGTCATTATTAGTTTTATCAGTAATGCTTGGTCTGTATTTCACCGCTGGACAGGAGAGTGAAGTAAATGGAGCAAGCTTATGTTCCGATATGGCTGGATTGTTCAGGCCGCACTGTCATTATAATTGGCGGTGGTCCAGTGGCTGAGCGCAAGGTAAGTGGACTTCTTAATTCAGGAGCGAACATTACGATCATCAGTCCCACGATGACCGAGAGACTTCTTCAGCTGGCCCAGCTGAGTGAAGTCTCCTGGATTCAAAGGCCCTACCGTCAGGGAGACCTGAGAGGGGCTTTTCTTGTATATACAGCTACAAATCACGCGGATATTAACCGACAGGTGGTTAAAGAAGCGAAAGAGACAGGTGCTTTGGTGAACAGTGCAGATGAGCCTCGCAGCGGTGATTTTATTACACCGAGTGTCGTACGCCGCGGCAGGATGTCAATCGCTGTGTCAGCCTCGGGTTCAAGTCCAGGAGCAGTCGCACGCATTGCACAGCAGCTGGAGCAAGAATATGGTGATGAATATCAAGTGTACTTTGATTTTTTGCATCAAATTCGTCAAACGATTCTGTCTCGTATTGAAGTTCCAAGCAAGAGAAGACATCTGCTGAGAAAAGTATTAGAGTTAGATATATTAGATGAAATCAGAGAAGGACGCTTCGAATTATGGTCCGATGAACAACGAAATAATTGGATTGCAGACAATCAGGAGGGTAATGAATAAATGCGAACGATTGTAGTAGGAAGCAGACAAAGTGCACTGGCTCTAACACAGACAGGGCATGTCATTGATGATTTGAAGAACCTGTGTAAGCAGCATGGGCTTCTATTTGATTTTGAGATCAAGAAGATTGTAACGAAGGGCGATCAAATCCTGGATGTCACGTTGTCCAAAGTCGGGGGCAAGGGGCTGTTCGTCAAAGAAATTGAGCAGGCTATGATGAACGGCGAGATTGATATGGCCGTACATAGTATGAAGGATATGCCCTCTGTACTTCCCGAACCACTGACTACTGGTGCTGTGCCGCGCAGGAAGGATCCAAGAGATGCCCTCATATCCAGAACCGGATCTTCCCTGGATGAGCTGCCTCAAGGCGCAAAAGTAGGGACAAGCAGTCTGCGCAGAGCGTCTCAGCTCAAAGCTTATCGTCCTGACTTTCAAATTGAATGGATTCGCGGCAATATAGATTCCAGACTTCGCAAGCTTGAGACAGAAGGCTTCGATGCTATAATTCTCGCTGCGGCGGGTCTTTCTCGTATGGGATGGGAGGATCGGATAACGGCTTATTTGTCTCCGGACACTTGTCTGCCAGCGGTAGGCCAGGGTGCGCTCGGTATTGAATGCAGGAAGGATGACAAGGAGCTCCTTCATTTGCTCAGTTTGTACAATGATTTGGAGACGGCCCTGCCGGTTGCAGCTGAACGGAAATTTTTGAATGTGCTGAACGGAGGCTGCCAAGTACCTATCGGAGCGTATGCAACCTGGGCTTCCCATCAAGAAGAGGATGAACATAAGCAGCTTATCGAGCTGACGGGGATGGTTGGAACACCAGATGGATCGACGGTGCTTAAAGAGACGCTGATCGGGAGCGATCCTGAACGTCTTGGGGAGGAAGTTGCAGAACGCTTGATTCAAAAAGGCGCAGAGAAGATACTGGCAGACGTAAGGGGATGAGGAAATGGCAGGTAAGGTCTATCTCGTGGGTGCAGGACCGGGGAATGCGAAGCTTATTACAGTAAAGGGCTGGGAGTGTATTCAGAAGGCAGATGCGGTCGTCTATGATCGTTTGGCCAGTCCCAGACTGCTTCGAATCATGAAGCCTGGAGCTTCCAAAATCTATGTTGGCAAAAAAACAAACCGTCACACAATGAAGCAGGAGGATATTAATCAGCTGCTTGTAGATCTCGCTCTTGAAGGTAAAACCGTCGTTCGTTTGAAGGGCGGGGACCCGACCATTTTTGGAAGAGTCGGTGAGGAGGCAGAGCTGCTTCGCAGGTATAATATTCCTTTTGAGATCGTGCCGGGAGTCACCTCTGCAATCAGTGTGCCGGCCTATGCCGGTATTCCTGTCACACATCGGGATTATGCATCATCCATTTCGATTATTACTGGACATGAGAGTCCGGATAAGCTCAATAGAGCGATCTATTGGGATAAAGTAACGAATGCCACAGGAACCTTGGTATTTATGATGGGAGTCGCTAACATCGGCTATATCAGTCAGCAGCTGATTGATCATGGCAGACCCAAGGATACGCCTGTAGCGCTGATTCGCTGGGGAACTTGGGCTGAGCAGGACACTCTTGTAGGCACACTTGAGGATATTGAGCACAAGGTGCAGGAGCACGGATTCCGTCCACCCGGCGTCATTGTCGTTGGTGATGTCGTCAAGCAGCGTGAACGGCTGCAATGGGCAGAATTCATGCCTCTCTTTGGCAAAAGAATACTGGTGACAAGAGCAAGAAGTCAGGCAAGTGAGCTCGTCACACGGATTGAGGAATTAGGTGGAGAGCCTTATGAGCTGCCTGTTATTGAGACGGTTCCTGTGCAAGCGGATCATCAGAGGGAGCAAATAGCAGAAGCTTTTAATCAGTTAGAACAGTATGACTGGGTCATATTTACGAGTGTGAATGGAGTCGAGCATTTCTTTAGAGCGATGGAGGAACAGGATAGAGATATACGTTCACTCTATCGCGCGAGAATTGTAGCCATTGGACCGTCAACGAAAAAGGTACTTCGAGACAAAGGAATTCTGGCAGAACAGGTCCAGGGATCTTATCAGCAGGAAGGGCTGATGGATACCTTTGATGCTGATCTTCTCCCGGGACAGAAAGTGCTGCTGCCCTCAGGTAACCTGGCTCGTCCTTGGCTCTCTGACAGACTGAAGGAGAAGGGGCTTGAAGTCCACAGTGTCAGTGTATATGAGACGGTCGTTCCTGAAGAGCAGGACGATGAACTGATAGGACTCCTGCAGAAGGGCAAAGTTTATGCTGTCACGTTCACGAGCTCTTCAACAGTAACTCATCTCCTGACGCTATTAGAACGGATGGGATGTGAACAGCCTGCTTCTTTATTTAAAAATGTTCACGTCGCGTGCATTGGACCTGTTACTGCAGAAACGGCGGCAAACGCGGGGCTTCATGTCAGTATCGTTTCAGAAGAGGCGACAATAGAGAGCTTGGCTGATGCACTGTGTCATATGGGAGAACACGTTCATGTTAATTAATGAAAGGGGTTATTCAGAATGGGATTTCCAATCGTAAGACATCGCAGACTACGGCAGTCGGCCGGTATTCGCAATATGGTGCGAGAAACACATTTGAATGTTAGTGATTTTATACAACCGATCTATGTTACATACGGTACAGGGGTTAAACAAGAAATCTCGTCAATGCCGGGAGTATACCGTTTCTCACTCGATACGCTGAAAGAGGAAGTACAAGAGATTGCTGAGCTCGGTATTCCGGCTGTACTTCTATTTGGTATTCCAGATACGAAGGATGCTGTAGGTTCCTCCGCCTATGCAGAGAATGGAATTGTACAGGAAGCGACAAGACTCATCAAATCCTGGTACCCCGATCTGCTCGTCATTGCAGATACCTGCCTGTGTGAGTTTACGGATCACGGTCATTGCGGAATGATTCATACGCATGAACGAGACGGTCATGTATGTGTTGATGTCCTGAATGACGAATCACTTGAGCTGCTGGTGAAGACTGCTGTGTCTCAGGCAGAAGCTGGAGCTGATATCATTGCACCATCCAACATGATGGACGGTTTCGTAGGTGCAATTCGTGCAGGACTTGATGAAGCAGGATTCACCCATATTCCAATTATGTCTTACTCGGTGAAATACGCCTCCGGCTTCTACGGACCTTTCCGTGAGGCAGCAGATTCAGCACCCCAGTACGGTGATCGCAAAGCTTACCAGATGGATCCGGCTAATGCCAGGGAAGCGCTGCGTGAAGCCGAAACGGATGTTCTTGAGGGAGCAGATATGCTGATGGTGAAGCCTTCTTTATCTTACCTGGATGTGATGCGCACGATTAAGGATCAATTTGATCTGCCGCTGGTTGCGTATAACGTCAGCGGTGAATATGCGATGGTCAAAGCCGCAGCGATCAATGGTTGGATTGATGAAGAGAAGGTGGCCATGGAAATCCTGCTCAGTATGAAGCGTGCTGGAGCAGATATGATTATTACGTATTATGGCAAAGACGCAGCCCGCTGGCTGGCAGTTCGTTAATATTTTCGTAAAGATACACTATTGGCATATAAATTTATGAACAGAGGAGTGAGGTTTAAGAATGAGTGAACAGAATCGACAGCCGCGCCGGGAGGAACGTTCCCGTACCGCTTTTGAAGAAGCGAAGCAATACATGCCTGGCGGAGTGAATAGTCCGGTACGTGCATTTAAATCTGTAGGACTGACTCCTGTATACGCAGACCATGGCATAGGTTCTAGAATCTATGATATTGATGGTAATTCTTTTATTGATTATGTGGCCTCCTGGGGTCCTCTTATTATGGGACATGCCCATCCGGAAGTGATATCCGCGATTCAGGAGACAGCTGTCAAAGGGACAAGCTTCGGCGCACCAACACTCATTGAAACGGAAATGGCCAAGCTGGTATGCGAGCGTGTACCCTCCATCGACGTTGTTCGTATGGTGAACTCTGGCACGGAAGCAACGATGAGCGCGATCAGACTTGCTCGAGGAGCAACAGGCAGAAGCAAAATTTTGAAATTTGAAGGCTCTTATCATGGACACGCAGACAGCCTGCTAATCAAGGCAGGTTCGGGAGTAGCAACTCTTGGACTTCCGGATAGCCCTGGTGTTCCAGAAGGAGTAGCTGCCAATACGATTACCGTTCCTTATAATGATCTTGAATCGGTTCGATTGGCATTTGATAAATTCGGGGAACAGATTGCTGCGATCATCGTTGAGCCTGTAGCAGGCAACATGGGGGTTGTGCCGCCAGCGGCAGGATTCCTTGAAGGGCTGCGCCGGATTACCGTAGAATACGGCAGCCTGCTTATTTTTGACGAGGTCATGACGGGTTTCCGGGTAGGGCTTCACAGCGCACAAGGCCGGTTCGGTGTCATCCCGGATTTGACTTGCCTTGGCAAGGTCATTGGAGGCGGCCTGCCTGTTGGCGCCTATGGTGGAAGACGAGACCTGATGGAACAGGTGGCTCCGGTGGGTCCAATCTATCAAGCGGGTACACTCAGCGGTAATCCGTTGGCCATGGCAGCAGGCTATACAACACTTAAGCTTCTTAACGAAGAAGTATACACTCGTCTTGAAGAGCTCGGTGCAAGACTTGCTGCTGGTTTTGAGAAGAATGCGAAGGAGCTGGGTGTTCCTGTAACCATCAATAGAGTCGGATCGATGGTATGCCCATTCTTCACTGATCAAGCAGTGACGAATTATGATGTTGCCAAGTCGAGCAATCTGGATCATTTCCGTGCTTACTTTGGCCATATGCTTCAGGAAGGAATCAGCGTAGCCCCTTCTCAATTCGAGGGGATGTTCATCTCCGGGGTGCACAGCATCCAGGATATCGATGATACAATTGAAGCGAACTATAATGCGTTGAAGGCACTATGATGAAGTATAAGAAAAGAGGAGACTGGGCTGAGCTGATGCCAGGCAAAAAGGTGCTCTCCCAGGATGACCGAAGTATGGCAGCTGAGAAATGGCTGCTTGAGGAGCTGGGTATGCCCGAGAAGCTCCTGAACGAGCTTAAAGCTAATAACGGTATTCAACTTGCAGGGGACCGGCTTCGGCTGGCCCTTTTTCCTTCTGCACCGTATGGAATTGTACCCCGATATGTAGAGCTGGATGTACTCTATGAGGATGATTTTTGCCTTGTTGTAAACAAGCCGGTAGGTATGCCCATTCATCCAGATGGAAGTGAGCGTCAGGACGGAACAGTCACCCTTGATCATGCTGTCGCTGGATACTACCAGGTAAGCGGACTAGAGATTGCGGTGAAGCATATCCATCGTCTGGATGTGGATACGTCAGGTCCAGTGCTGTATGCGAAGAACCGCTATGCAGAACTGAAGCTGAACGCCATGATGCAGCTGAAGCAGATTGAGCGCAAATATGTTGCAATCGTTCACGGGGTCGTAGCTCAGAATAAAGAGAAGATAGACTTGCCAATCAGCAAGGACAGGCATCATAAGCAGAGAAGAAGAGTCTCCCCTACGGGGCAGCATGCGGTAACTCATATGGAGACATCCGAAAGACTAAGTGAAGCAACCGTAGTCCGGCTTCGTTTGGAAACAGGAAGAACACATCAGATTCGGGTACACCTAAGTCATTTGGAACACCCCTTGTTTGGAGATACGCTGTATGGCGGCTTGAGAGAAGGGATTCGCAGACAAGCATTGCATGGAGAAGAGCTCAGCTTCAAGCATCCTTTTACAGGGGAGCTACTCACGGTCACAGCTCCTTGGCCTCAGGATATGATTGATTTATATGACTCGTTAAAAGTGTAAATAAAAATATGAATCCGCGGATGAATGGTATGAGTCCTCTGAACGGTGCATATACATGTACACGAGAAGCATCTTGAGTTTACTTGTGTAACATGACGTAAAGCTATGAAAATCTCATGGTGAATATATGCTGTGAAAGGAGGACTAGCGCTATGTTAAACCCGCCGTATGGACTTCGGTTTGATATTTACGAGCGTGTTCATCTGCCCGAAGATGTGCCTGCCATTAGTGAGCTGGATGAGATTGAATTGTATCCTCGCATACAGGTTGTATCGGAGCAGGAGCATGCTGCGCTGCGTGGACACTTGCTGTTGTCCGGTATTTATCAAGGAGAGAACAATCAGCAGGAGGAGCTGTCGCACGAGATTCCTGTTGAGATTACAATTCCACTCAGCCGTGTCGCATCCATTGAAGATATTGCAGTGGAGATTGAGAATTTTGACGTGGATTTACTGTCGACGCGCAGTCTGAACATTACGGGCGTGCTCTCTTTGCGCGGAATTGAAGGAATCGGACCGGCAGAAGAAACCTCTGACTGGAATCCGGAGGAGTTTACCGTTGTGCATTCCAATTCAGGCGAGGAAGAGGCAACGACGAACCCGCTATATTCAGGGTACAATCCGTATAACCGTGATCCCATAGCGGATTCAGAACAACAAGAAGCGATATTGTCGAATTCGGAATCTCCAGCTGAGCTTCAATATGATACAGAAGCTTCGGTGTACTCACCTTCAAGGCCTTTTTTGCATACGCCTTATGAGACGCCTGTATCCGAGCCGGCTGCTGCAGAGGGCAATGCTGCATGGTCTCTTCCGTATGAAGCAGAGTCAGTCGGTGATTCCACGAATCGGGAAGAAGCTCAGGCACAGGCTCCGTACAGCGCAGATGCATTTGGCAGCACGGAGGAACAATATGAACAGGATGAAGCAGAGTCGGACCGGGGACAAGATGATCCATCGAATCAATACGGTGCATTCACATCCGGTAATCAAGAACCGGAAGCATACTCAGCTCCAGAGGTGTGGAGCTTCGAGCCTGCTGTAGTGTCGGGCTCAGAGCGTGACTCGGGGGCTCCTGCTGCGAGTAATGCTGCAGATGCGAATTCAGATTCTGCAGTGATTGAGGAGACAGCCGGTCTTGGTGATTCTGCGGATGAGCTTGAGACAGACTCTAGTCCGCGAGAGCCGGAAGCTCAGGAGGTCTTGCTCGAAGCGGATGTGCCACAGCCGGATCCTTCCGAAGAGAAGCCTGAATTGAAGGTTGCCTTTGGAACCAAAAAATCGGGCGAAGCTTCAGCACAAGGCTCCTATGGCATTACTTCGCTCTTACAAAAGAACAGAACGGCAGAAGAAGTCCTGCAGCTGGAAGAGGAGCTTCCGATTGAACAGCGTGAAGAAGAACCGGCAGAGGAAGTTCAATGGAAGAGCCTGTTTCTCGGAAGTGGTGCTGAGCAGACACCATTCAAGAAGGTTAGACTCTGCATCGTGCAGCGTGAAGAAACGCTTGAAACCATTGCCGACCGGTATCAGCTCAGTACGCGTGAGCTGCAGCTATATAACCGTCTGTCCGAGCAATCGGTAGAGGAAGGTCAGGTACTCTACATTCCTTAGTAGAGCTGCTTACAGGAGAGTTCCCGGTTTGAATCGGGGACTCTTCTTTTTTGTCATGTAAGGTCAAATGCCCGGTTGACGAATGGCACAAAAGAAATGTATGATGACAGTAGGATTGGGAATACAATGAATAACAACAGTACTTAAACTTAATCTAACGACTTGGATCGGGAATAGTAGGCAGTGAGCCCTTCAGAGAGTGGAATTGATATGGTGTGAAATTCCGCAGGATTGTGAGCTGTACCGAAGTCGCCCGTGAGTTGCCCTTTTGAACTTTCTTGTATGATGAGGAAGCTAGAATGCGGCCGGTAGCAGCCGTTATCTGCCTAATGAAGTGTCATATCGAGCTTAATGTTTTCTCTTTTTACAAGTGAATTCGGACCTGCTCGGCTATGAAACAAAGGTGGTACCGCGAAAGAATGGCCTTTCGTCCTTTGAGGATGAAGGGTCTTTTTGTATTTTCAAGAATGTGTTAAACGAAGATAAATTGGAGGAATGTATGATGTCAGAACCGACAGCGAATCCGAATCAGACGGAAATGTCGACAACGTACGATCCGCGGGCAGCGGAACAGAAATGGTATCCATATTGGATGAATAATGAATTTTTCAAGGCAGGTCAGCGCAAGGATGCGAAGCCTTTTACGATCGTGATCCCTCCGCCTAACGTTACGGGTATTCTTCATATTGGGCATGCACTGGACTTTACGCTGCAGGATATCATTATTCGGGCAAAAAGAATGCAGGGCTACGATGCGCTCTGGCTTCCGGGCTCTGACCATGCAGGAATTGCTACACAAACGAAGGTAGAACAGAAGCTTAGAGAAGGCGGCGTATCCCGTTATGATCTGGGCCGTGAGAAATTCCTTGAGAAGGTATGGGACTGGAAGGAAGAATATGCAAATACGATTCGTTCCCAATGGGCGAAGATGGGGCTTTCACTGGATTACTCCCGTGAGCGGTTTACGTTAGATGAAGGTCTGTCCAAGGCCGTTCGTGAAGTCTTTGTTAAGCTGTACGAGAAAGGGCTCATTTACCGCGGTAAACGCATTATTAACTGGGATCCTGCAGCACGCACGGCCTTGTCAGACATTGAGGTTGAATACAAAGAGGTACAGGGACATTTGTACCATTTGAAATATGAGCTGAAAGACGGAAGCGGCTCGATCACGGTTGCGACAACACGTCCGGAAACGATGCTTGGAGATACCGCTGTTGCTGTACATCCCGAAGATGAGCGTTATAAGGACATGATTGGCAAGATCCTCGTGCTTCCGATTATTGGTCGTGAAATACCGGTGATCGCGGATGAGTACGTGGACAAAACGTTTGGCAGCGGAGCTGTGAAAATTACACCTGCTCATGATCCGAACGATTTTGAAGTAGGTCTGCGTCATGATCTGCCGCAAATTACGGTTATGGATGAGTCCGGTAAAATGAATGAAGAAGCCGGCAAATATAAAGGTCTGGACCGCAGTGACTGCCGCAAGCAGATCGTTCTTGATCTCAAAGAATCCGGCGTCTTGATTAATATTGAAGACCACACACATCAAGTGGGCCATAGTGAGCGTTCCGGTGCGGTTGTAGAGCCTTACTTGTCCACACAGTGGTTCGTAGCTATGCAGCCGCTCGCGGAACGAGCCATTGAAGCACAGAAGAGCGGTAAAGGGGTTAACTTTGTTCCTGACCGATTCGAAAGAACCTACTTGCAATGGATTGAGAATGTTCGCGATTGGTGTATTTCGCGTCAGCTGTGGTGGGGTCACCGTATACCTGCGTGGTACTGTGATGCTTGTGGTGAAATTCATGTCAGCCGCGAGGATATGACGGCTTGTCCGAAATGCGGATCGCAAGAGCTTCGTCAGGACGAAGACGTCTTGGATACCTGGTTCAGTTCTGCACTATGGCCGTTCTCTACGCTTGGCTGGCCGGAAGAGACAGAGGACCTGAAGCGTTACTATCCGACCTCTGTACTTGTAACGGGATATGATATCATTTATTTCTGGGTAGCACGGATGATCTTTACGGCACTTGAGTTTACGGATGAGATTCCGTTCAAGGATGTTCTAATGCATGGACTCGTGCGTGATTCCGAAGGACGCAAGATGTCCAAGTCGCTGGGCAACGGAGTGGATCCGCTCGAAGTTATCGAAAAATACGGAACAGACGCAATGCGCTATATGCTGTCGACAGGAATTACTCCAGGACAGGATCTGCGCTTCCGCTGGGAGCGTGTTGAGCAGGCCCGCAACTTTGCGAACAAGATTTGGAACGCATCCCGTTTCGCGCTCATGAACTTGGAGGGCTTTAAGGCAGAGGACATTGATATTACGGGTGAACTGACTACAGCTGACCGCTGGATCCTGCATCGCCTGAATGAAACAGCTAAGGACGTAACCCGTCTGATGGATGCCTATGAATTCGGCGAAACGGGCCGTACACTGTATAATTTCATATGGGACGATCTCTGTGACTGGTACATTGAGTTCTCGAAGCTCTCGTTATATGGTGAAGATGCGGAAGCCAAACGCAAAACACAATCCGTTCTTGCCTATGTCCTTGACCAAACCATGCGCCTGATCCATCCGTTTATGCCGTTTATCTCCGAGGAGATCTGGCAGCACCTTCCGCATGAGGGTGAGACAATTACTTTGGCAGCTTGGCCGGAATTCAATGAGGCCTTTGTTAATGACAAGGCTGTAGCTGAAATGAATATGCTGATGGATTTGATCCGTGCAGTACGCAACATTCGGGCCGAAGTAAATGTACCGATGAGCAAAAAGGTTGAACTGCACATTAATGCAAGTGGTCAGGATGGTCTGAACATCATTGACAATAACCTGATTTATGTTCGTCGTTTCTGTAATACTTCAGAACTATCTACTGGAACAGAGCTGTCTACACCAGATAAAGCGATGACTGCTGTGATCTCCGGCGCCGAGCTGTATTTCCCACTGGCAGGCTTGATTGACATCGATCAAGAGATTGCACGTCTCACGAAAGAAAAGGAGACGCTGGATAAGGAAGTATTGCGGATCGAGAAGAAGCTCGGCAATGAAGGCTTTGTATCCAAAGCGCCTGAGAAAGTTATCGAAGAAGAGCGTGCGAAGCTTGCAGACTATTCTGATAAGCGGACAAAAGTCATTGCACGGATTGATGAACTTCAAAATTAATATAAGACGGCAGGTGTTCCTCACTAACGTAAGGGATGCCTGTCTCTTACTTACTTTATACTTAGAAGGTGAAGCATATGGATCGAACCACTGGCAATAGCACGGCTGCTCCGCTGAATACGTATAATGAGGCGGTAGCTTGGATCAACAATCTCATTCCGTTTGGAATCAGACCGGGACTCTCCCGCATTGAATTGCTCTTGTCTAAGCTGGGTAATCCCCATCAGCATCTGAAGTTTATCCATGTCGCAGGAACGAACGGAAAAGGTTCTACCTGTGCCTTTTTGACGTCAGCCTTAAGACAGTCCGGTTACGATGTAGGTACATTCACTTCACCGTACATTACCAAGTTTACGAATCGGTTTCAGTATAACGGGGAAGACATTCCTGAAGAAACTTTACTGGCACTTGCAAGACGTCTTTATCCGTTAGTAGCGGAAGTGGGGGAGACAGAGCTGGGTTCTCCCACCATGTTTGAGGTTGCGACGGCGCTTGCAATTCTGTATTATGCTGAGGTGTGCTATCCTGATGTAGTGGTATGGGAGACAGGACTCGGGGGAAGGCTTGATGTAACAAATGTCGTAACTCCGATTATTTCCGTAATCACCAATATTGGAATGGACCACACTGATATTCTTGGAGATACGATTAGCCAAATCGCAACTGAAAAGGCAGGAATTATTAAACCCGGCGTTCCTGTCGTCAGTCTAGTAGAGCAGCCGGAAGCGATTCAAGTCATTCGTGAGGTCGCAGAGAAACAGAAATCCACCTTATATCTTGCGGGTGACCAGTTTACCTATGAACAGGTTCAGGTTAATAAGGATGGACAGAAATTGCATTTTAATGGACCGTTTCGTGAACTTGATGTCGAGCTGACATTGCAGGGCAAGCATCAATGTGCCAATGCCGCTGGGGCTTTAATGACACTTGAAGTGCTGCGCCAATACATGGCGTTCTATATGGAAGAGGAAGATTTGCAAAAAGGTTTCCGCCTTGCCTCTTGGGCAGGCCGTTTCGAGAAGGTGTCCGACGAGCCGCTTCTCATTCTGGATGGAGCTCATAACCCTGAGGGGGCTGAGATGCTGGCACAGAGCATCAAGGATCTGTATCCTGAGCGGAAACTAATTTTAATGATGGGCATGCTGGAGAATAAGCATCACAAATTGTATTTTGAGCATATACTGCCACTAGTGGATACGCTTATCCTGACTGAGCCAGATTTCCGACGTAAAATGGACGCGGCCCAGTTAAAAAATATGGTAGAAGAGCTTCGTCCATCCTATGCCAAACCAAACCTTGACATCATCGTAGAACCTTCATGGAAACAAGCATTGAGCTTACTTAAGTTACGGACGGAAGCGGAAGATCTGGGGGTTGTGTCCGGCACATTATATTTGATTGCCGATGTAAGGGCCGCCCTTCTGCATCAAACCGATTCTGAAAAAGGTTGGTGAAAATTTGTTAAACACTTCGGAACATGTACATTTTATCGGTATCGGCGGCTATGGGATGAGCGCCATTGCAAGAGTTATGCTGGAAATGGGATATACCGTCACGGGATCGGATGTCGTATCCCAGGAGCTCACTGAGAAGCTT
Source organism: Paenibacillus sp. TCA20 (assembly GCF_000732325.1). GTDB lineage: Bacteria > Bacillota > Bacilli > Paenibacillales > Paenibacillaceae > Paenibacillus > Paenibacillus urinalis. The sequence continues at coordinate 23,574 of NZ_BBIW01000022.1, read as the reverse complement.
GCCGCTAAGGGAGCAAAAATATATATCGGGCATACGCCGGAACAAGTCCACGGTGCGGACCTGGTTGTCTATTCAACAGCGGCTTCCAAGGACAATGTGGAACGCGTTGAGGCCGAGCAGCTGAACATCCCTATTCTTCATCGTGCTCAAATGCTTGCAAGGCTGCTGAATGAACGTAAAGGGGTTGCTGTTGCCGGTGCGCACGGTAAGACAACCACTTCTTCTATGATTGCGCTTGTCATGGAGGAGTGCGGCGTAGATCCGACCTATATTATCGGCGGAGAAATAATGAACCTCGGTACGAATGCCAAGGCGGGCAAGGGTGAGCATGTTGTAGCAGAAGCGGATGAGAGCGATGGCTCCTTCCTGCAGTATCATCCTTGGCTGGGTATCGTAACGAATCTTGAAGCCGATCATATGGAGAATTACAACAATGATTTTAATGAGCTGAAGAATGCTTACATTAAATTCTTGAATCAGGTTAAGCCGGAAGGCTGTGCGATTGTCTGTGCGGATGATGAGAACATTCAGAGCATCATGCCGCAGCTCAAATCCAACATTATCACTTATGCGATCGATGCAGAAGCTGATTATACGGCAACAGATATTGAGCTCGGTGATCGCCATATTTCATTTACGATGAATCATCGAGGTGCGCCTCTTGGAACCGTTGAGTTGTCCGTACCTGGTAGACATAATGTGAGCAATGCCATGGCGACTGTGATTTCTTGTCTCGAAGCAGGTATTCCGTTTGAGTCTATTGTGAAGGCAATCGTGAAGTTCAGCGGAGCGAAGCGGAGATTTCAGGTGCTCGGAGAAGCCCGTGATATTCTCATTATTGATGATTACGCGCATCACCCAACGGAGATTGAAGCGACGATCAGTGCTGCCAAAGCGACAGGCAAGCGGATCATAGCGGTCTTTCAGCCGCAGCGCTACACACGTACCTTCTTCCTGCTGGATGCGTTCAGCCGTGCATTTGGAGAAGCAGATGAGGTCATTATTACGGACATCTTCTCCCCTGCTGGAGAGAAACAGATCGAGGGTGTACATTCCTCCAAGCTGGTAGATCTGATCAAGCTCAACAGTAACCCAAATGCCGTATATATTCCTACCAAAGAGGATGTTGTGAAGCAGCTCGAACATCGTTTGCAGCCTGGAGATCTCGTCTTAACCATGGGAGCCGGCGATATTTGGAAAGCAGGCTATGAGCTTGCGAAGGGAATCAAGTAAGATCCTTACCGTTTGTGTCATACCAAGCATCGTTTCTTTAATTAAAGAAACGGTGCTTTTTTTTGCATAACTCCTCTACTAGACACATATAGCTGTTAGAAAGGACAAGAGGAGGGTGGTTAGCCGTGAACAAAGCTAGAATGACATTTCGTTTCAATGAGGACAAGCCTGCTGCCAAGCTCGAATCAGACATCGTAAAGTCTGGCGATGAACGGAAGCTCAGCAAGGAGCGTACAACTGCGAAACATGATATAACAGATCCTGAACCTGTTGAAATGCCGCAGATCACCAACCCGCCGCAGACCGTGACAAGCCTTCCTCTTGACGAGCGGGAAGTAGAAGGGCGTTCTGATCAAGACAGCTTCAGTGCAGATCGTGTTTACGTGGATCGGAGAATATACGAGGATTGGGAAGAGCCTTTTGGTTCTTACTCTTCTGTGCCTATTGTTGCAGGTCATGAGCACTACAAAGAGCCTCAGGAGAAAGACAAGCAGCACCGAGATTCATACGAGGAAGCCGAGGATCAGAACCCATTCTATGTGGATCAAGCTAGTGAGAATTACAGCATTTACCGGGGACCTCGGAATGTATGGAAAATGACGGGATCCATTATCGCTGCAGTCGTTACAGGTGTCATGTTCGGATTTGTCGCCATGTCCATGGTGAATTCAGAGAACACCTCAAACACCGTTTCGCCTGTATCGGTGCCTGCATCATCAGGTGTCACTCAAGAAACAGCTGCAGAGGGAGCAGGAACTGTTCCTGCCGGCACAACATCCGCGGTAACCATTCCAGCTGTAACCTACTATATGCTGCAATACGGGGTGTTCAGCAGTTCAGAAGGTGCCGAGCAAGCCAAAGCTGAGCTGACAATCGCCGGTATAGCGGCTGGGAGCGATCCTTTGGATGAGCTGCGTGTGTACGCGGGAGTTTCCGCCGATCGTGAGAATGCCAAACTGATCAGTAACCAGTTAAGAACGGAAGGGGTGGAGCTGTACGTACGTGAGATTCACCTTCCTGAGATAACGGGCCTTCAGTTCTCAGGTGATCAGAGCACGGCTGCAGAGTTTTTTAGTTCAAGCCGGGCGGTTACAGAAATATTGACCTCTTTATCAATCAAGCAGCTGGGTCAGCAGGAGCAGAAAGCACTGTCAGAAGCGGATATGATCGCTGTCACGGACGCGCATCAGCGCTGGACAGGCACGGTGACAAAGGTCAGAAGTGGTTTACCGGCGGAGAGTGAGTCTGTCGAGCTGCAAATGGAGGCCGCTATGAATACGGCAGTCACTGCAGTTGCAGAATATAATAAAAATCCCTCCAAAGAACATATTTGGAAAGTGCAATCACAGGTCATGAATTATATACTGCTCGAAAAACAACTGCTTGAAATCATCAAACAAGCATAGTATGCGCGCTGATCCGGCACGGGACTGGAAATAGTTCCCCATGCCGGATTTCTGTTTGTACTTACGTCTAGGTTCCCGTATAATAATGAAGGTGTCAAAATATGGCGAGGGAAGAGTAGAATGAAAAAAAACTTCGGAATATTCATCTTGTTTCTGCTCCTCGGTTGGTTGATTGGAGCATCCATATCCAAAGGTTTAGAGCAGTTTGAGGCTCTTTCTTTTTTAACGAATGCAACGACGATCAGCTGGTCGCCAAAGGCAAATTTCGACATCATTAGCTATCATCTTAACATTCAATTAAAGATCAGCCTGCTCAGTCTGTTAGGGGTTGTATTTGCGATTTGGCTCTACCGGAAACTATAGTTTTTTTATAATTACGGAGCTGAATCCAGTACAGAAGCATGAGCAGGAGTAAACACAGACTAAAAAAGATATGTAACACATGCGAATAGCATTATCATTCTCACGAAGGAGTTCATTTCTTGAAAAAGCAGCGGATCATACTCGCCTCCACGTCTCCAAGACGCAGGGAACTCATAGCGACGCTTGGCCTTCCGTTTGAAGTTCGCCCTAGCCACACCCCGGAAGATACACCAGAAGACTACACACCTCAGCAAATTGTAGAAGAACTTGCCTACCGCAAAGCAAAGACTGTCTATGATTCTTATGATTCTGAACTGGCAGGAGCCATCGTAGTAGGCAGTGATACAATTGTCGTACTCGGCGGAGAAGTGCTTGGCAAGCCAAAGGATGAGCAGGATGCTTACCGGATGCTTAGTTCGCTTCAAGGCCGCATTCATGAAGTGTACACAGGAGTGACTTGTATATCGGGTGAGGATGGACGTGTAATTACGCGGCATCGCCGTACGAAGGTGAAGATGAAGCCGCTCGAGCCAGATGCCATTCATGCTTATATTCGGACAGGCGAGCCTTCTGACAAGGCAGGCGCATACGCCATTCAGGGTTTGGGTGCAACATTCGTTGATTCCATCGAAGGATGCTATTTTAACGTTGTGGGTTTGCCGCTCTCCTTGCTTAGTGAACAACTGGCAGAGCTGGGCTTGAACGTGCTGTCCATTGACGAATAGGAAGTCATAGTAACTAGAGAACGGATTCGTTTTTTTATGTGAAAAGAGGGAGAAGATGAGTTCGCCACAGTATATGCTGCGCGACATCCCCCAAGAACAGCGCCCGAGAGAACGCATGCTAGAAGTAGGGGCGGGTGCACTAAGTCATACGGAGCTTCTGGCGATTCTGCTTAGAACAGGAACGAAGCAGGAATCAGCCATTCATATCGCTCAGCGTATTCTGAACGAAGCAGGGAGTCTTCGGAATCTGGTGGATATGAGTGTTGATGAGCTGTGTCAGCTCAAAGGCATTGGCCCCGCCAAGGCAATTCAGCTGAAGGCTGGCATCGAGCTGGGACAACGGGTTATGCAGACGAGATTAACGGAGAGACCTGTCATTCGCAGTCCGAAAGATGCGGCTGATCTGCTTATGGAACAGCTTAGGTATTTGCAGAAGGAGCATTTTGTCTGCCTCTTCCTGAATACCAAGAATCACGTTATTGCCCAAGAAACGTTATCGATGGGCAGCCTCAACGCTTCCATCGTTCATCCGAGGGAAGTGTTCAGGGCTGCCATGAAATGCAGCAGTGCCTCCATCGTGTGTGCGCACAATCATCCGAGCGGTGATCCTGCCCCGAGTCCGGAGGATATACAGCTGACACGTCGTCTTGTCAAAGCTGGTGAAATTGTAGGAATTGACGTTCTCGATCATATCGTGATCGGGGACGGGAAATATGCAAGTTTGAAGGAGCAAGGGTTCATATAATATAATGTGGTACGTTAACGGTTTTTTTATTAAGCGTAAATTACAAGGAGCGTTTTCCTTCATCGCTTCAATCGCTTTATTCTGAATCGGATTATAATGACGCAGCTGCTAAGCAAGTGGCAGCATAAATAATGCAAGCAAAGAAAGGGAGAAAATAGCATGTTAGGTGGCTTTACTAAAGATTTGGGGATTGACTTGGGAACGGCGAATACGCTCGTTTACGTACGGGGAAAAGGCATTGTGGTCAGAGAACCTTCCGTTGTTGCATTACGTACAGATACACAGGTTATTGAAGCTGTCGGTGAATCTGCAAAAAAAATGATCGGACGTACTCCTGGTAACATCCGTGCCATTAGACCAATGAAGGATGGAGTTATTGCCGATTTCGATACTACGGCAACGATGATTAAATATTTCATTCGTCAGGCTCAGAAGCAGCGTTCCTTCTTCCAGCGTCATCCAAACGTGATGGTATGTGTTCCTTCCGGCATTACGGCGGTAGAACAGCGTGCTGTAGAGGATGCTACGAAGCAGGCGGGAGCAAGAGAGGCATACACTATCGAGGAGCCGTTTGCTGCAGCGATCGGTGCAGATCTTCCTGTATGGGAGCCAACGGGAAGTATGGTCGTTGATATCGGCGGCGGTACAACAGAAGTTGCAGTGATCTCCTTGGGAGGCATCGTGACAAGCCGTTCCGTGCGTGTTGCCGGTGATGAGATGGACGAGTCCATCATCCAGTACATCAAACGTCAATACAATCTGATGATCGGTGAAAGAACAGCGGAACAGCTCAAAATGGAAATCGGATCTGCACTTCCTCTGGAATCGGTAGAAACGATGGAAATTCGTGGACGTGACCTTGTTACCGGGCTGCCGAAGACCATCACAATTACTTCAGATGAAATTAGTGAAGCACTTGCCGATACAGTGGGCTCCATTGTTGAAGCTGTTAAAGTAACCCTTGAGAAATGCCCGCCTGAGCTGGCTGCGGATATTATGGACCGTGGTATTGTGCTGACAGGAGGAGGAGCTCTTCTTCGTAACCTGGACAAGCTGCTTGCAGGCGAAACAGGAATGCCGGTCATCGTTGCTGAGAATCCGCTGGATTGTGTAGCTATTGGTACAGGCAAAGCGCTGGACAACATTCATTTGTTCAAATCTAGAAGCAGCGCTGCAATCAGATCTAAACGTTAATATACGAAACATTGAAAGTCACAGCTAAGCAGGCTGCATCCACCCGTGCTGGCCGCAAAGCGTTAAGGCATATCTGCGTAAGGAGATGCAGCTATGCCCAGATTTTTATGATGTTGCTACCCATGGGATAGTAAGTCAGTAGTTTAAGGTTCGCTCAGCTATAGGACCACTACGTACTTGCTTTCCCTTTTTAAGTGAAGCTTATAATCGGCTTAGCATCATAACGAAATAAGGATGTTAGAGGGTGTTGTAACTGTTTAAATGGTTAGGCAACAAGCGATTGTTTATTTTACTCGTTGGTATTATCATTTTTATCGCACTTATGGGCTTTACAGTAGGATCGAGAGCAGGGTTATCACTACCCGAGAAGTTTACAAAAGATATGGTCGGATTCGTGCAGCAGGTCTTCTACAAACCGACCTCCTATATTGCTGGATTCTTCGAGGATATAGCGAATCTTAAATCACTGCAGGAAGAGAACGAAATTCTAAAAACCTCAGTTGCTCAGTATAAGCAAGAAGCGGTGAGATACGGTAATTTGGCAGAAACGAATCAGCGTCTGCAGGAGAATCTCGATTTTACCGAGGAGCAAAAGAACAGACATAATTATAAACTGCGCACAGCCCAAGTCATCAGTGTCAATTCGGATCCGAACAACAGGGTTCTGAACATTGATATTGGAGAAAATGCAGGGCTGAAGGTTGGGATGGCCGTAACGACGCTGGACGGGCTGGCAGGTACCATCAGTCATGTCAGCAACTTTACTTCTACGGTCACCCTGTTAACAGCGCTGGATCCGAGCTCAAGCGACGCCAATGCAATTGCAGCTACCGTTGTGGGCAAGGAAAATGATACTTTCGGTATGATCGAGAAGTATAACCCGCAAACGGGTTATCTGGAAATGACCAAAATCAGCGAAAATTCCAAGATTGCCAAAGATGATGTCGTCATGTCCTCAGGAATTATCGAAGGATTTCCGAAATATATGATTATAGGGACAGTCAAAGAGATTAAGGAAAGTGAATTCGGACTTGCACAAGTCGCCTATATCGAGCCGGCAGCGAACTTTACGGACTGGAAGGAAGTCTTCGTCGTCATTCCACCGGAGGTAACTCCATAGTGGCCGGGCGGAAGCAGTTACTGATCATTCTGTTGTTTGTGCTCTTTATTATTGAAGGGACTGTCGTGCCTTGGATCATCCCGGACAGCTGGCTTCCTCGAATTGGACACAACTTCGTGTTTATAGCCATTTTGTTTGTCACGGTATACTATCATCGCCATTCGGCTCTCGTGCTGGGCATTATCTTTGGCTTGCTTCATGATGTGGTCTACTATGGCCATATGATTGGTCCGTATTCCTTCGCCATGGGGCTGACAGCCTATCTGATCGGCTTGTTCTTCAAATCTCCAAGAGCGACGATGCCGGTCATGATGATGATGGTGATTCTGGGGAGTCTGCTGTTCGATTCGATTCTCTTTTTCACCTATAAGCTATTCCGGCTTAATCAGGAATCTTACAATTGGGCACTGCTGGAATACATGATTCCAACCGTGTTTATTCATTTTATATTTGCATTAATTATTTATGTTCCGCTACGAAAACAACTTGATCGACTAACACGGCGTAGAGTAACGAAGAAGGATAAAGTGTAATAATATCTAACGCTTTTCAGGCAAAAAGAAGGAACTGCTGCGCTTCGGCACGAATGTTTGAGATGGGAGGGACAGGCTTATGACAGTAAAATCGAATCATGTGACGATCAAAGGCATCAAAGATGGCCTGGTATTCCTGATGGATGACGAGTGTGATTTGGAGGAACTGCTGAGCGAGCTTCGCTTTAAGCTTGAACATAGCCATCAAAATATATTGTCCGGTCCCATTATTCATGTCGATGTAAAGCTTGGATCTCGAATTGTGACCGAAGAGCAGAAAGAAGAAATTCTTCATATTTTGAAGCAAAAAGGCAATTTGCTCATACGTTCCATTGAATCTCCGGACGCTGAAACCGATGAGAACAAGGCTTCGGCTCTGACCACCATTACCGGTATTGTGCGTTCCGGTCAAGTGCTTCACCATGAAGGAAACTTGCTGCTGCTTGGTGATGTCAATCCTGGCGGAAGTGTCAGCTGCACGGGTAATATTTATATTATGGGTGCACTTCGCGGAATGGCGCATGCGGGAAACAAGGGCAATGAGGATGCTATTATATGTGCATCTTATTTTGCGCCGACGCAGCTTCGAATCGCGGAGGTGATCAGCCGTCCTCCGGATGAATGGGAGCAAAGAGAAGCAGGGATGGAGTTTGCTTACTTGCAGAACGGACAAATGCAGATCGACAAAACGAGCAATATCGTTCGGTTGCACCGTGATTTTAACGTGTTTAAAGGGGTGTAGCATACATGGGAGAGGCGATTGTTGTCACTTCAGGAAAAGGCGGTGTCGGCAAAACAACCACATCGGCCAACATTGGCACTGCACTTGCGCTGCTTGGTAAAAAAGTATGTCTGGTCGATACAGACATTGGCCTTCGAAATCTCGATGTCGTTATGGGACTCGAGAATCGAATCATCTACGATTTGGTGGATGTAGCAGAAGGAAGATGCCGATTGAACCAAGCTTTGGTCAAAGACAAGCGCTTTGATGAATTATATATGCTGCCAGCCGCGCAGACAAAAGATAAAAACTCGGTTACACCTGATCAGGTAAAGGATATTGTGCTGGAGCTCAAAAAAGATTTTGAGTATGTCATTATCGACTGCCCTGCAGGTATTGAGCAAGGATTTAAGAACGCCATTGCCGGTGCCGATCAGGCCATTGTTGTAACTACACCAGAGAATGCTGCAGTTCGTGATGCAGACCGTGTAATCGGGCTGCTCGAGAGCTCACACGTCGGATCTCCAAAGTTAGTCGTTAACCGGATTCGGAATAATATGGTTAAAACCGGCGATATGCTGGATATCGATAGTATTTTACAAGTGCTTAATATTGATCTTATTGGGATTGTTCCTGATGATGAGCTTGTTATCAAAGCAGCCAATTCTGGTGAACCGACCGTGATGAATCCGAACTCGCAAGCTGCCATGGCCTATCGTAATATCGCAAGACGCATTCTTGGTGATACGGTGCCACTCATGCTGCTTGATCAAAAGAAAGGTGTCTTTACACGGTTTAAGAAGTTTTTCGGAATGGGTTGATGCAATTTGCTTCGCAAATGGAAAGAGCTGGACTGGCCGCTAATGGCCGTTCTCGTTTTATTTATGCTGGTAAGTACGATGGTTGTACATAGTGCCATTATTCCAACACCGGAATTCGAGGGTTATGATATAAGGACTGCGATCTTTTACATCCTTGGATTCATCATTGTGCTGGGGATCGCTTTGGTCGATTATCGGGCATTGCTCAAGTATAGCTTCGTTATATACGGAATAGGCTTGATTATGATCATTCTCCTGTTCTTTATTGGAGCAGAAGTGAATGGTGCGAAGAGCTGGTTCAAGCTGCCGGGAGGATTGCTGTTCCAGCCCGCTGAGTTGGTCAAGCTGGTGCTTATTCTCGTCTGCGCATACATGCTCGGCAAGCGGGGCGGAGAACCGCTGAGATTCAGGGCGGATATTATTCCAGCCGCACTCATCGTTCTTGTTCCTTTTGTGCTCGTGCTGATTCAGCCGGACCTCGGGAATGCCATCATTTATTTGGTTGTATTTGTCGGGATGCTGTGGATTGCGGGAACAAGGTATAAGCATGTGTTGATTGGCGTTACGACAGTGCTTGCCGCACTGATCCTATTTGTCACCTTGTTTAATACGTTTAATGATCAGATCAAAGCATCGCTTGAGGAACAGAATCGCTTGCATTGGTATCAGCGTATCAATACCTTTCTTAATCCGGGAGAGGCTTCGAGTGATGATAGACACCAATCCAGCTATGCCATCATTGCGATTGGCACCGGCGGACTGGCGGGGGACGGCTTTAAGCAGGGTGAACTCAAGAACAATCATTTTATCCCGTATCCCTATTCGGACTCCATATTTGTGGTCATAGGAGAAGAGTTTGGATTTTTGGGAAGTGCGTTTGTTCTGCTGATGTATTTTGCACTGATCTATCGTTTGGTCCGAATCGCAGCAGCTTGTTATGATAAACGAGGAGCTTATATCATCATTGGGATCGCAACCATGTTCATTTTTCAGGTATATGAAAATGTAGGTATGATGGTAGGGCTAATGCCGATTACGGGCATCACACTGCCCTTTATCAGCTACGGTGGGACATCCCTTCTCATCAATATGCTCTGTATCGGAATTGTGATGAGCATCAAGCTGCATCAGGATAAATACGATTTGCAAAATAATGAAACTACAACGACAACAGCACCTGGGCTTTAGAGCCCATGGTGCTTTTTTGTATGCACGTTCGAAGGCTCGTTCATATTTGCTCGTCCCTATTCATAAGATGTAACAGTTAGAGTGAATCCTCACAAGGAGGACAATAGGGATGAACATTAAAGCCAATATTAAACAGCGGAGACAGGAACGGATCCGACAGCTTCTTGATGTAGAAGATACCCGCGAGAAACAGAGCTTAAAGACCATAGAACATGGACGACCTATAGACAGGAGAAGGGTGCCGCAGGCAGAACAGCATCCTCCCTTTTTTCAATCGGTTGATGAAGCAGATATAAACACAGCTGAGCGAGATCCTGAGCTGTTATGGAAGAAGGATCGAAGAAGATGGGTAGAGGATGAGACTTATTACGATGGTCCGGATCAACAGCCACGTTTTCTGAACGGACTGCTTAAGCGGATTGTGATCAGCGGTATATTATTTGGTGCGATCTGGGGTGCGTTTCAGTGGGATGCTCCGTTTTTGGAAAGAGCCAAGTTTTTTGTGGCAGACAGCCTTCATCAAGAAATGGATTTTCAAGCAGCGGCAGCCTGGTACACAGATCATTTCGGCGGCACCCCTTCTTTTTTGCCGATCTTTCAAGATGATGGCGCATCCCCGCTGAAAGTGACGGCTTCCCGTAAATTGTCTCCTCCCATTGCAGGCACAATTGCACAGCCCTTTGCTATAACAATGGAAGGGGTAGAGATTGTACCTAACTCTGAAGGTGGAGGCGTTTTTCAAGTTGACAGCATTGATGCAGGACGAGTTATCCAGGTAATTAACAACCCCGAGACAGGTACGACGGTAGTTGTTCAGCATACAGGCGGGCTGACAGGCATTTACGGACGTCTTGCAGAAACCAAGCTGGAAACAGGCTCTTGGGTTGAAGAAGGCGGGCAGATCGGTCAGATCCCAGCAGGCACATTAGAGCATGATCAGACTTTGTACTTTGCAGTAAAGGATGGGGACACCTATATTGATCCAGCGGAAGTGATTGCTTTTGATTAATGTAATGGGGATCCGGCTATCCCTGCATCCGGTATTTGTTCTTGTTATGATGCTCTCTGTCGTAACAGGCCGATTTATTGAGCTGTTAACGTTATTTGCCATCGTGTTTATCCATGAGCTTGGTCATGCAAGCTGCGCTTTGTTATTAGGGATTCGGGTTACCTCTATTCAGATGCTTCCTTTTGGGGGAGTGGCAACGATTGAGGATCGGGGGGATTTGACGGCCAGAAAAGAGATCCTGATCTCACTTGCGGGTCCCTTCCAAAATGTATTGATGATTGCAGCAGCCTATGCGATGAATGCCACAGGGATGTGGGATGGACAGTTTCTGGATTATTTTATTTCCTCAAACCTCATCATTGCCTTATTTAATTTGCTGCCGATTCTGCCATTGGATGGAGGCAAGATCATCCAAGCCTTGCTGAGTATATTTCTGCCCTATCACAGGACACTGCTCGTTACTTATAAAATAAGTATCATGTTCAGTGCAATGATGCTGACCTACGCATTTTTGCCGCTGATGAGGGGACAGGAAATGGTGGATCTGAGCGTAGCTATGATGGGCTCCTTTCTCCTTTATGCCAACATCGTGGATTATCGGAATATCCCTTATCGATTCGTACGCTTTTTGATGAACAGGGATATTCTTTTTTCAGTCCATGCCTCTTCCGGGAGCTTGGCTCAACCAATAATTTCGATGCCAGCGAAACCTTTGGACAATATCTTGCGTTTATTTAAGAGAGAGAAATATCATATGATATACGTGATGGACAAGCATGGGAATATTGTTGGCGTTCTGCCAGAGCAGCGCATAATCAAGTCGTATTTTGATAAAAGAACGTAATTTACAAAATAGGAGAGCGCAAACGAATGCCACTATCTTCTCTCTAAAAGAGTACTCTAGAGGTGAAGCCATGAAGCAAACGATTGTGAACTGTGAACCAAATCTGATTCGAATGGCTCTTCTGGAGGAAGGTAAAGTAGTTGAATACGCAGCGGAACGGGCGGGTGAAAGAGGACTGCTCGGTTCCTTTTTTAAGGGACGTGTAGTCAATGTGCTTCCAGGTATGCAGGCGGCGTTTGTTGATATCGGGCAGAAGAAAAATGCCTTTTTATATATTGATGATGTACTGCATCCCAACCTGGACAAGCAGCCTAAGATCAAGCCGGCCATTACAGAGCTACTTTCCGTGGGTCAGGATATTGTCGTTCAGGTGTTCAAGGAGCCGGTAGGCGGAAAAGGGGCAAGAGTCACAACGCACTATGCACTGCCGGGTCGCTGGATCGTTTATATGCCGATGGCGGGATATATAGCGGTATCCAAGAAAATTGCAAAAGAAGGTGAGCGATCTCGTCTCAAAAGTATTGCTGAGCGTTGTAAACGGGATGAAGAGGGTATGATCATACGAACGGTTTCTGAGCATGAAAGTTTGGAAGCGATTGAAGGTGATGTCATTCAGCTGCGCAAGGTGTGGCAGAGGATTGAGCAAAAAGCCAGCATGAACAATGCTCCGCGGCTGCTGCATCAGGATCTCAGCATTCTGCAAAGATTCATTCGGGACAGTTATACTGTTCATAGTGATGAATTTGTAATTGATAACGAGCATCAGGCGAGAGAAGCGAAGCTGTTCTATCAGGATGTCGCTTTGAATGGAGTACCTCATTTTCATATTTATCGCGGGGATAAGCCTGTTTTTGAAGCATATGGAGTTCAGGAGCAGCTGGTAAGGGACTTTAAGAGAAAGGTGTGGCTTGAAGGCGGCAGCTATGTCGTCATTGATCATACCGAAGCTCTGACCGTCATTGATGTCAACACGGGTAAGTATATAGGTGGTCGAAATCTGGAAGAGACGGTGACGAAGACGAATCTTCAAGCAGCGATTGAAATCGCCAGATTAATCAGACTCCGAGATATCGGCGGAATCATCATTATTGATTTTATAGACATGGAATTCGATCGACATCGGGATGAGGTTATGCTGACACTCGAGCGGGAGCTTCAGAAGGATCGCACCAAATCTCACGTAGTAGGATGGACAAGGCTCGGTCTGCTGGAGCTTACCCGCAAGAAGGTAAGGGAAGAGAGCATCCTGGTGCTGGAGTGATTATTGCAAAATGATTGATTTCAGAATAGACTCATGATATAATCTTCAGGTATGTGTTTAGTATTAAGTTGCTGCACATGCTGTAACCGCTCCGATCGGGTAGAAGCATTCTGCTTTTTGAGGCAGGATCACCTGGATTAGGCGAGTCTGAGACATGAGGAGGTGCAAGCAAAATGTACGCAATTATTGAAACTGGTGGTAAACAGTACAAAGTTCAAGAAGGCGATGTTCTTTTCATCGAGAAATTGAACGCTGCAGACGGTGAAACAGTAACGTTTGACCGCGTGTTGGCTGTTTCTAACGACAATGGTTTGACTGCAGGTACACCGGTTGTTGCCGGCGCAACTGTAACAGCGACTGTTGAGAAGCATGGCAAAGGCCAAAAGGTTGTTGTATACAAATACAAGCCTAAGAAGAACTACCATGTGAAACAAGGTCATCGTCAACCTTACACTAAAGTAACTATCGGCAAAATCCAAGCGTAAGTGGGTGTAAACAGTGATTACTGTACACATCTTTCGTTTGAGTGACGGCAGCATTCGTGGCTTTTCCGTGAAGGGTCATGCGAATTATGCTAAAGCTGGTGAAGATATTGTATGTGCGGGAGTTTCCGCAGTGACGGTTGGTACGGTCAATTCGATCGAGACACTTACAGGTGTTGAGCTCGATGCCGAGATGGAGCATGGCTTTCTGAGCGCATATGTTCCTGAAGGAGCCAAGTTGTCAGACGATATTCGTTCCCAGGTTCAGTTGCTGCTTGAATCACTTGTGGTGATGCTGAAATCGATCGTCGATTCGTACGGAAAGTATATTCAGATAAAGCAGCATAATAACTAAAGAAGGAGGTAGACTACAATGTTAAAATTGGATCTTCAGTTGTTCGCATCCAAAAAAGGTGTGGGTTCCACAAAGAATGGTCGTGATTCCCAGTCCAAACGTCTTGGCGTTAAGCGTGCAGACGGTCAGGCAGTGTCTGGCGGAAGCATCCTCGTTCGTCAACGTGGTACTAAAATCCACCCAGGAACGAACGTAGGAATCGGTAAAGACGATACTTTGTTTGCGAAAGTAGACGGCGTTGTTAAATTTGAACGTTGGGGCCGCGATCGTAAAAAAGTGAGCGTCTACCCTATTGAAGTTGCTCCTGTAGCAGCTGCAGTAGAAGCGTAATAGGCATTTCGCCTAAGGAGCCTTCGGCATGTTTGCCGAAGGCTCTTTTTATTCAGATCATCACTTCACCTGGGCTCGTGTTTCAACTGACGGATCGGAGATGTTTTTTGTTTTTTGGTACTGTTTGGCAACTTCGTCTGTGATATACTGCCTTTATGACCTTTATATTATAATGGGGTTAACATTGATGAACGGGGAGAAGTCATGAATTACTGGAAAAAAGTGCCCTTAGCGGTATCTTGTTCGGTCATATTTCCGTTAGTTTTGGTGATCATCTCTAAGACTCTGATCTCCTGTATTTTGCTTGCGTTATGGTTAGGAGTTGTCCTTTATTATGTCTTTAAGGCTGTGGACAAGCAGCTCGAAGAGCAGCGCCGCCAAACGCAGCAGAGAATGGAAGATACAGCGATATCCGTGTTAAATCATCATAGACATGATTGGATGAATGACCTCCAGGTGTTGTATGGATATATTCGTCTAGGAAAGAATGATAAATCAATACAAACGGTGGAAAGAATAAAGGAGAGAATGACGGAAGAGAGCAAGATTTCCAAGCTGGGTGTGCCGTCTCTCATCTTTTATTTGCAGTCGTATAGAATAAGCGGCAGTCTTGTTGTTCTAAGTGTGGAAGTGGAGGACGGATTGCGGCTGGATACCTTGATTTCTCCCGAGGACGGTGAGATGCTGACAGGGACGATTGCGGATACAGTCAGGGCTTATCAGTTCAGCAACCGATCGTCTTGGGGAGAAATTCGTCACCTGTTAATTCGTTTTGGTCAGGATCAAGGGGATGTTATTGTACGTTTCGAGGGAGAGAGAATAGCATCTGAATCAGAAGCATGGAGTAATTTGTACACGATGAAGCAAGGAACCAAGGTGATAGCGGAGCCGCCTGCAACAGGGGATGCGCTCATTCAATTCCGTGTGACTTGTGGGATATAAGGAAGGGATAATCATGTTTGTAGATAAAGCGAAGATTTATGTTAAAGGCGGGGACGGCGGAGATGGACTCGTATCGTTCCGTCGTGAGAAATATGTACCTGAAGGCGGTCCTGCTGGTGGGGACGGCGGCAAGGGCGGAAGTGTTATTTTTCGTGTAGACGAAGGTTTAAGAACACTGATGGATTTCCGTTATCAACGTCATTTCAAAGCAAAACGCGGTGAAAAAGGCCGTAATAAAAGTCAGCACGGTGCGAATGCAGAGGATATGATCGTTCGTATACCGCCGGGAACGGTAGTAACCGATGAGGATTCAGGCGAAGTACTGGCTGATTTGACCCGTCACGGACAGCAGGTCGTCGTTGCGAGAGGCGGTCGTGGCGGAAGAGGAAACATCCGGTTTGCAACTCCGAAGAATCCTGCACCTGAGCTTGCCGAGAATGGTGAAGAAGGCGAAGAGCGCTACATTGTACTCGAAATGAAGGTCATGGCCGATGTAGGCCTGGTTGGATTTCCGAGTGTGGGCAAATCTACGCTTTTGTCCGTCGTATCTGGTGCTAACCCGAAGATTGGGGCATACCACTTTACGACA
The DNA here is from genome assembly GCF_000732325.1 of Paenibacillus sp. TCA20. Classification (GTDB taxonomy): domain Bacteria; phylum Bacillota; class Bacilli; order Paenibacillales; family Paenibacillaceae; genus Paenibacillus; species Paenibacillus urinalis. Next base: position 7,713 of record NZ_BBIW01000022.1, on the reverse strand, counting down.
ATTACGCCGAATCTCGGTGTTGTGGACGTAGGAGAAGGCCGCAGCTTTGTTATGGCAGATTTGCCTGGACTGATTGAGGGAGCGAGTGAAGGTATTGGACTGGGTCATGAGTTCCTGAGACACGTTGAGCGTACCCGCGTTATCATTCATGTCATCGATATGGCTGGATCTGAGGGCAGAGATCCGTATGAGGATTTCGTCAAGATCAATGACGAGCTTCGTCAGTACAATGCTAAATTGATGGAGCGTCCACAGATTGTGGCTGCGAACAAAATGGATATGCCGGAGTCAGCAGATAACCTGGATAATTTTAAACAACAGCTGGCTGCTTCTCATCCCGAAATAGAGATTATGCCGATCTCATCCCTTACACGTCAAGGCGTGAAGGAGCTTCTCTACAAGGCAGCAGATCTGCTGGATCAAATGCCGGAAGAGCTGCATGTGGAAGAAGTGGCTGAAGTAAGTGAACGCAAAGTTTACAAGCTGGATAAAGAAGAAGAGGAAGGCTTCAAAATTGTGCGCGAGAATGAGATGTTCATTGTGGAAAGTCCGAAGATCGAGCGCATGATGAAACGAATGCAGCTAAATTCACATGAGGCAATTATGAAGCTTGCGCGTACCCTTCGCCATATGGGTGTTGATGATGAACTTAGAAAACGTGGTGCGAAGGACGGTACGATCGTTCGTATTGCTGATTTTGAGTTTGAATTCGTAGAGAGCAGCAGCTACTATTAATAAATATAACGAAATTTACCGTGGGTATCTTCCTTAGATATCCACGGTTTTTTGGAATATGGGCAGTAAGAGACTCCATTTGTCTATTGCCCTTTTCGATACGATTCGATATAATGTCCACTATATGAATACAATAGTCTTTGAGGAGAGGACGTTTTTGAAAGAACGCTACTATTTAGTACGTGAAGATATATTGCCAGAAGCTGTGGTGAAGACGATGCAGGTGAAGCAGCTGCTCGCTTCCGGTGAGGTGAAAACTGTCCATGAAGCGGCTGAGCGTGTTGGTCTGAGCCGAAGTGCATTTTATAAATATAAGGATGGAATTCATCTGGTCAATCAGCTGGAGAGAGAGCGAATCGTCACCATCTCGATCGATCTGGAGCATGAGTCTGGAATGCTGTCCCAAGTACTATCGCATGTGGCATCTTATGGAGGCAACGTGCTTACCATTCATCAGAGCATTCCGCTTCAAGGGCGTGCCAATGTTGTGATTTCAGTAGAGACATCTCGGCTGAGTGGAGATCTTGGTGAGATGATGGAGCAATTTTCGCAGGTTCCGGGGGTCAAACGCACACGCTTGATTGGTCAGGGGTAGAGGAGATACTTTAGTTACATAAAGGGGATGAGAAGATGAAACCGATTAAGGTGGGTTTGCTTGGATTAGGAACTGTAGGCACAGGTGTAATACGAATCGTGGAAGGGAATCAGGAGGATCTGAGCAGTCAAGTCGGCTCTCCTATCGTTATTGAAAAAGTAGCTGTAAAAAATCTGGTCAAGGCTCGTAACATTACCGTGGATGCGGATAAATTAACAGAAGATCCATGGGAGGTTATTCGTAACCCGGAGATCGACGTCATTGTCGAAGTTATGGGTGGAGTGGAGAGCACAAAAGAATACATTCTGGAAGCGCTGGAACGGGGTAAGCATATCGTGACGGCAAACAAGGATTTGATGGCGCTCTATGGTGCAGAGATTTTGGCCAAAGCAGAAGAGAAGCGCTGTGATGTCTATTATGAGGCGAGTGTTGCCGGAGGAATTCCGATAATTCGTACGCTGATTGAGAGCTTTTCGTCTGATCGAATCACCCGAATTATGGGAATCGTAAACGGGACCACGAACTTTATATTAACCAAGATGAGTCAGGAGGGGGCTTCGTATGATGAAGTTCTGACAGAGGCTCAGGCACTTGGTTATGCCGAATCCGATCCGACCTCGGACGTTGAAGGGTTAGACGCCGCGCGTAAGATGGCAATTCTCGGAACACTTGGCTTCCATACGAATGTTGAGCTTCGCGATGTGTCGGTCAGTGGGATTTCCAGTGTTACTAAAGAAGATATCGCTTATGCCAAGAGGCTTGGATATGAAATGAAGCTATTAGGTATTGCAGAGCGACAGGACGATCAGATCTCAATCAGTGTAGAACCAACGATGGTGAGTCAGCAGCATCCTCTGGCCTCTGTCAACGGCGTATTTAATGCAGTATTCGTTCACGGTGAAGCGGTTGGCGAGACGATGTTCTATGGGGCAGGTGCAGGTGAGCTGCCTACGGCTACCTCTGTCGTAGCTGACTTGGTATCTGTGATTCGTAATTTGAAGCTTGGAGTGAGCGGCCTGAAATCCATCAGCCCTTACAAAGAGAAGCATCTGATCCAAGATGAGCATATTTCTTATAAAAACTTCATCTTGCTGCATGTCGATGACAAAGCAGGTGTGCTTGCTCAAATTACACAAATATTTGCGGAGTACGACGTCAGTCTTGCTTCTGTGGTCCAGCAGCCGAATGAACAAAATCCGGATGCCGAGATCATTATTGTTACCCATAATGCCAGCAAAGCAAGTATGGATAAAGTACTGAAGCATTTTGACACACTTAGTGTTATTCGTAAAGTGAAGAGTGTTTACCGGGTAGAGGGATGAGCTTCCCCGTACTTTTGAGGAGGACCGAACACAATGAAGAACAGCGTAAGAGTAAAAATCCCGGCGAGCACAGCGAACTTAGGCCCAGGCTTTGATTCATTGGGTATGGCGCTCAGCTTATATTCTTATATAGAGATGAAGAGAGCGGAGGAGACCTCTATTTCTCTGTATGGCGAGCATTTAAAGGGGATTCCTACGGATAAGACGAACCTTGTCTATAAAGTGGCACAAGCTGTATTTAATCAAGCAGGAGTCCTTATTCCTGAGCTTGAGATTTCGATGTATTCCGAAATACCTCTTACACGAGGGCTTGGAAGCAGCGCAACTACGATTATAGGTGCTATGGTTGCCGCTAACGAACTTATCGGGTCACCTTTAACCCGGGAAGAGCTGTTCACAATGGCTACGCAAATGGAGAAGCACCCTGATAATGTGGGGGCATCGCTTTTTGGCGGCTTTGCTGTCTGTGCCTGGGACGGTAGTACTGCACATCATATCTCATTTGATCCGCCTGAACATCTGGAAGTGCTTGTCGTTATACCGCGGTTTGAACTGTCGACAACGAAGGCGAGAGAAGCATTGCCAAGCGAGCTTTCATTTCAGGATGCGGTCTATAATATTGGGCGGACCTCACTGCTCGTTGGTGCCTTAGCGAGTGGTCGTTACGATCTGTTAAGTGCGGCGATGAAGGATAAGCTCCATCAGCCCTACCGGGCTGCACTTGTTCCTGGAATGGCCGAAATACTGGAAGAGGCCCCACGCAAAGGTGCTCTTGGAGCGGCTCTTAGCGGTGCGGGTCCGACGGTACTCGCTTTTGTACATCAAGAAGAGCCGGATAAGCAAGGTCTTGAAGCTTATATGATTGAGACCATGCGAGCCCAAGGCATTGAAGCAGATACGATGTGGATCAAGCCAGATCTGCGGGGTGCACAGCTTGTTTCTGACGAGCATCAGAGCACATTTATGGATATCATTAAAGGGGAAGTAAAAGCATGAAACGAGTTGCAATATTACCTGAAGGCACTGTGTCACATGAAGCACTCGATTTTTTACTCGGAGACGAGCCGTATGTAGGCAAACACTTCAAGCTGATATCGGATGTGTTTCGGTCTACAGAACGAGGAGAAAGTGATTATAGTGTTATACCGGTGGAAAATACGATAGATGGATCGGTTAGTCTACATATGGATTGGCTTGTACATGAAGTGGATATCCCTATGCAGTGCGAATGGGTTTATCCTTCTATTCAGAATTTAATTGGCGATCGAGATGAGTTTCTGAATACAGCGGGAGATTTAGATTTTACCAAAATCCGCAAAATCATGTCACATCCCGTGGCGATCCCTCAATGTCAGCAGTTTATCCGCACGTATGCGCCTCAAGCAGAGCTTGAAAGTGTAGGCAGTACAGCAGAGGCGGTAGAAATCGTAAAGAAGAACCCGGGACAAGGCTGGGCGGCCATTGCTACGAGACTGGCTGCTGCGAAGCATGAACTAGATATTATGGCGGAGCGGGTCACAGATCATGATAATAACTACACCCGGTTTGTGTTAATTGGACCGGATGCAGTTAATCTGCAGCGAGCGGCAGATCATCAGAAGACAAGCATACTTATCACGCCTCCGGAAGATTTTCCTGGAGCACTTCATCAGGTATTATCCGCTTTTGCTTGGCGCAGACTGAATTTGTCTCGAATCGAGTCCAGACCAACGAAGAAGAAGCTCGGCAACTATTATTTTTATATTGATGTTATGGAATCAATGGATTCGGTACTCCTTCCTGCAGCGATTTCAGAGATAGAAGCTCTGGGATGCCAGGTTCGTGTACTGGGTTCTTATCCATGCTATGTATATACAGGACAATAATGCGGAGGTGTAACTTGTTATGACAGCAGAACAATGGATTTATCTAGATGGTCAGTATGTTACGAAGGAAAACGCAAAAGTATCCGTTTTTGATCATGGATTCCTATACGGTGACGGGATTTTTGAAGGGATACGGATATATAACGGTAATATTTTTAAATGCAAGGAGCATTTAGATCGGCTCTATGATTCAGCCAAATCCATTATGCTGGATATCCCTTTGTCTTATGATGAGATGAGGGAAGCCATGGCAGAAACCATTCGTCGTAACGAAATGAGAAATGGGTACATTCGTCTTGTTGTATCGCGCGGCTATGGTAATCTTGGAATTGATCCGCTTCGGTGTGAGAAGGCAAGTGTCGTCATCATCGTGGAAGAGCTGTCCATCTACCCGGAGGAAGCGTATCTCAAGGGCTTAAGAACAATCTCGGTTTCGCAGCGCCGCAACATCCCGGATGCACTCAATCCAAAGATCAAATCATTGAACTACTTGAACAACGTGCTTGTCAAAATTCAGTCAAACCACGCGGGTGTTGGAGAAGCGATTATGCTGAATTCGCAAGGTTACGTTACAGAAGGCTCGTCAGACAATATTTTTATCGTCAAGAATGGGGTTCTCATTACGCCACCATGCTACTTGGGTGCGTTAGAAGGCATTACTCGTAATGCTATTATTGAGCTCGCAGACAAAATAGGTCTGTCCTTCAAGGAACAGCCTTTCACATTGCACGATGTGTATGTAGCAGATGAAGTGTTCTTTACGGGCACAGCTGCTGAGGTTATCGCTGCTTATGAGGTAGATGGGAGAACGATTGGAGCCGGTGTCGCGGGGCCAATTACACTCAAGCTGCTTGAGGAGTTCCGCCAAATTGTAGACAAAGACGGGTATAAAGTATTTGCAGAGTAGTGCTGCTCTGAAATGAGCAGATAAGATCCTCTTCTTCGCATGTGGTCTCTTTTTTTAAAAGGGATTGCTGCTTAGAAGAGGATTTTTTTATAAGGAATGATGTCATTTGGGCGGATGCTGCATAGGATGAGAGTAACGAAAGAACGGGCGAATGTCATGCCTGAAGAAACGTGAGGAGGTTTTGGGCCTGTGAAGATCCATATTGTCAAAGAAGGAGATACCTTATATAAGCTGTCCCAAAAATATAATGTATCTTTAGAAACGATGATTAGTGCAAATCCGCAAATTGCAAATCCCAATGAATTAACGATCGGGATGAAAGTCAAAATTCCATCTGCACCGGTAACTCCACCGCCAGGAAATACGATTATTCACTCTCATACCGTAGTACAAGGAGACTCGCTGTGGAAATTGTCTAAAGCATGGGGGATTCCTCTGCAGGATTTAATTGCTGCCAACCCGCAGTTGAAAAATCCGAACGTGTTATTAGTTGGGGAAACAGTGAACATTCCTGCGGGGACATCCGCTAGTAAGGAAATGGGAACGGGTACACAAACAAATCCAACCCACACGGGTACATCTCCAAAAACGACAGTGGGAAGCGAGCAGTATACCGGTTCAAAAGAAGGAATCGTTCCGCTCGATGCATTGCCTAACTATCCTCAGCTTCCTGAACTCCCAACCATGCCAGAAGCACCAGTCGCCCCAAAAGCCGAATTAACAAAGCCGAAATCAACTGCACCCAAAGCCGAGCTAACCAAACCAAAGCCAGAGCAGCCGAAGGCAGAAGTCACTAAACCTGCACCAACGCCTCCCAAGGCAGAAGAGACCAAACCGAAACCAGCGCCTCCCAAAGCCGAAATCACCAAGCCGATTGCTCCTGCACCAAAGCCTGAGATGACGAAACCTATGCCACCTAAAAAAGAATTCAAACCAGTACCTCCACCGCCAAAACCTTTGCCTAAGCCTGTAAAACAGCCTGAAATGGTTAAACCTATGCCGCTGCCTGCACCCGTTAAAAAACCAGACTACGGATATTGCGATCCTTGTTACCCATCACACGGAATGATGATGCCATTTTATGAAGATAAGCATTATGGTAAAGGGCATGTCGGACATTGGCCGGGATTCCATCAGCCATATGGTCAGCATCCAGTTGCTCCAATGGGGTATCATGGTTCACATGAAGGTGCTGTTCCTTATGGTGAACAATCACCTATGGTGCAAGGAGCTTATGATCAGACGGACGGATCTTATACCACATACGAGAATGGCGGATATATTGTGGATTATATGCTTGTACATGGAGAGCCGTATGGAGATTGCGGATGTGGTCAGCCCGTAGCCTTGCCATATAGCTATGATCAAGCGGAATCGGATTGGAAGGCAGCAACAGCTCAGAATCAGCAGCCCGCAATGCATCCGCAAGCGTACGGACATCAGCCGCACTACACGAACTATTACAGACCTAATGAATACGGACCTCAAGTTCCGTATGTAGACTATTACAATAACCCCTACAATAATGTTGAAGCACAAGCAGCTGTACAGAATTTTGTGGGTGGAGAGAATGATGCTATCGAGCAGCAAGCAGGTATCAACTTAGATAGCTTAAGCGATCTCCCAAAGATAGAGGATGCAAAGACCTCTACTAAAGCAAAAACAACAATCGGAAAGACTAAGGCTAAGAAAGTGATGGTATCATCCAGTGCCAGGAAGCGTACTTCGTCCAATCGAAATCAAAGCAGCAAAGGATCTGGTTTAAAAAAGGCACGTAGAAATCCATGGCTTAAGAGATAACATAGTGTCTAGGTTAAGCAGCTCATAATGAGCTGCTTAATTTTTATATAAAAGTGTTGCATTAGTTTTTTATATGTGGTATTCTATAATTCCTGTCGCGTTGACGGGGATGAGCGTTGAGAAATTGATAGTTTCATAGAAAAACTTTTTTAAAAAAACTATTGACGAAACAACATCATCTATGATATATTATAAAAGTCGCCGCTGAGAGAAATTGAGTGTGGATGACGAAGTTGATCTTTGAAAACTGAACAACGAGTGAGCAGAATTTTGTGACTACAAAATTCTAAACGCGAGGTTATGGTACAAGTCGTCAGACGGTATGATAACCGAGCGAAATAAAGAGAACATTATGTTCTCGTCAGTTTTTCTAAATGAGCTTAATCGATCTCTAATGGAGAGTTTGATCCTGGCTCAGGACGAACGCTGGCGGCGTGCCTAATACATGCAAGTCGAGCGGAGTCTCAGAGAAGCTTGCTTCTCTGAGAC
>NZ_BBIW01000023.1 GCF_000732325.1 Paenibacillus sp. TCA20 | reverse complement strand
AAAAAACATAAATCGTGAATTGTTTCGTATCTAGTTTTCAGGGAGTAAATCCTTGTTATAACGATTTTTCAAGAAGCGAAAGCTTCGAAAAATCATGTTTGGTGGCGATAGCGGAGGGGTTCCACACGTACCCATCCCGAACACGACCGTTAAGCCCTCCAGCGCCGATGGTACTTGGACCGCAGGTCCTGGGAGAGTAGGACGCCGCCAAGCTAAAGATAACCCATTTCCTCTAATAGGAAGTGGGTTGTTTTTTTTATTTTCAGCGATAAATTACATGAAAAAGATGCATTCTATGTCATAGATGGTGTAAGTTCATCGAATTACAATTCTACGAAACAGGAGTGCCATTATTCGATTAAATTAGGTTTTGTCCGCATCTCAGATACACTTGTTTTTCTAGTGCAATACTCTCTTTCATAGCAGGTTACTTTTCCTTGACAGTGCAAATGGGCCTTTGCTAAGATGGCAATAATATATTTTCAGAAAACGGTCGAAAGTTCTCAAATGGGGCTGATTTTCGGATCTTTAAGGCTATATAAATAAAGGAGGAACATCCTGGTGTGGGAAGATAAGTTCGGTAAAGAAGGTTTAACGTTTGATGATGTATTGTTAGTACCTCGTAAATCTGAGGTTTTGCCTAAACAAGTTGATGTATCGGTTCGTTTGAGCGAGAATATCAAGCTTAACATTCCACTCATTAGTGCTGCAATGGATACTGTTACAGAAGCGCCTTTGGCTATTGCCATCGCAAGAGAAGGCGGTATTGGTATTATTCATAAGAATATGACAGCTGAGCAGCAAGCAGAGGAAGTAGATCGTGTTAAGCGTTCCGAGAGTGGCGTCATTACGAACCCTTTTTCTTTGACCAGAGATCATTTGGTATCGGATGCTGAAGGTGTTATGGCTAAATTCCGTATTTCTGGTGTGCCTATCGTCGATGATCAGCAGAAGCTTGTTGGTATTCTTACTAACCGCGATTTGCGTTTCATCCATGATTACAACATCAAAATCTCCGAAGTAATGACAAGCGAGAACCTGGTTACTGCACCGGTGGGTACAACTTTGGATCAAGCTGAAGAGATCCTGCAAAAGCATAAGATTGAGAAACTTCCTTTGGTTGACGAAACGAACACACTCAAAGGACTTATTACGATTAAAGATATTGAAAAAGCAATCCAATTCCCTCACGCAGCCAAAGATGCACAAGGACGTCTTGTGGTGGGTGCAGCGGTTGGTATCTCTCAAGATCTATACGAGCGTACAGAAGCTCTGGTTAAAGCCGGTGTTGACTTGATCTCCATCGACTCAGCACATGGACACAGCAAAAACATTATTGATGCAGTTCGCAAACTACGTGGTCTATACCCGGAACTGACAATCATTGCAGGTAACGTGGCAACAGGCGAAGCGACTCGCGAGCTTATCGAAGCCGGCGCATCTGTAGTTAAGGTCGGTATTGGTCCAGGTTCAATCTGTACGACTCGTGTCGTAGCAGGTATCGGTGTACCTCAAATTACTGCGATTTATGATTGTGCTTCTGTTGCAAGAGAATATAACGTTCCTATCATTGCAGATGGAGGTATTAAATACTCCGGAGAAATTACGAAGGCACTTGCTGCTGGAGCCCATGCTGTTATGATGGGAAGCTTGTTTGCAGGTACGGAAGAAAGCCCTGGTGAGTTTGAAATTTATCAAGGCCGCCGTTTCAAAGGATATCGGGGTATGGGCTCGATCAGCGCTATGAAAAAAGGTAGTGCAGACCGTTACTTCCAAGATAATGATCAGAGCAAGAAGCTTGTACCGGAAGGAATTGAGGGACGTGTAGCTTATAAAGGTCCACTAAGCGACACAGTTCATCAGCTTATGGGTGGTCTTCGTGCAGGTATGGGTTACTGTGGAACAGAAACTCTCGATCAGCTTCGTAACGACACTCAATTTATTCGTATCACAAATGCTGGCTTACGTGAGAGCCATCCGCATGATGTACAGATTACGAAGGAAGCACCTAACTACGCTTTGTAGAATATAATTTTCTATACTGATGATTCCTTCATCAATATAGAGTCTCATGATTATAGACAGGCAGGTTGAAATTAACCTGACCTGTCTTTTTTTGCACAATATCGTGTGTTAAAATGAAACAGTGCTTGTTCCGCTAAATGAATCGCTGTTGAGACATTTATTTTAAGCTCGTTTTAGCAGTGAGATAAATCTGCCTGCAATTCGCTGCGTATCCTGTGGTTTAGGATCGTGGTATAGAATATAGATTCTTAATATCTCGGCACGATTGAATTCATGCATACGAAGTAATTACGAACGAATTGGGTTTTGCACATCATTGATTGAGAAATTAGAGGAGGATTTATTCCATTGAAGAAATACAGTGAATTATTAGAGCATTCCACTAAGGGAAAGAAGGCGAAAATGAAGAAGAGGATTGCTACGGTTATGGTTGTGAATATGCTCTCCATGGCGGTGCTTCCAGCAGCTGTGTTTGGAGCTTCCGTTCCTGTAGCAACGGCCACAACAACAAATACAGATACGACAGCTGAAACGACTGCGGCAACAACAGCAGCAACAGCTAAGGTCCCGTCTCCAGACTCGGTTAATCTTAACGTAAAGGCAGCAATATTGCTGGAGCCAACCACGGGTGAGGTGCTTCTATCTGTTAATGCGGACGAGGCTTTGGCGCCTGCGAGTATGACCAAGATGATGACGGAGTATATCGTAGCTGAGAAGGTCAAACAAGGGGAGCTTTCGTGGGATACCGAAGTTACCGTCAAGAAAAATGCAGCTAGCAGTGAGGGCTCACGAATCTTCCTAGCAGAAGGTGACACACATACGGTAGAAGAGCTATACATAGCGATGGCTGTAGGCTCAGCCAATGACGCAACTGTAGCACTTGCAGAATATGTTGCTGGTTCAGAGCAAGAGTTTGTTAAGCTGATGAATGAAGAAGCCAAGCGGATGGGAATGACGAAAACCCATTTCATCAATTCGACTGGCCTTGACCGTGCAGATATGCCTGAGGAATTCCGTCCTGCGGAAGATGAGGAAATTACGATGTCTGCAATGGATGCAGCAATATTGGCTAAGTATATCATTACTGACCATCCGGATTTTGCCAAATACACAGCGATTCCATCCTTGAAATTCCGCGAAACGGATCAAGAGCCGATGGTGAACTGGAACTGGATGCTTGAAGCGAACAAAGACATTACGAACTTCAAACAGTTTGCTTACGAAGGCCTGGATGGATTGAAGACAGGACATACGGCAAGAGCAGGCAACAATTTTACGGGTACGGCTGAACGAGATGGCATGCGACTGATTAGTGTCGTTATGGGTGCTGATTCACAAGCTAGCCGGTTTACAGAAACGAAGAAAGTGCTTGATTACGGCTTCGAGAATTTTGAAGTGAAGCAGGTCGTAGCTGCCAAGAGCGTTGTTCCAGGTGCAGAAACAGCTCCAGTGTTAAAAGGTAAGGAGAAAGAAGCACCAGTTGTAACGGAACAGGCAGTGAACTTCCTCGTACCTAAAGGAACAGAGAATGCAACTCCAACTTTTGAGACAAGCTTTGAAGGAGAAGGACTAACTGCACCTGTAGAAGCTGGAGCCAAAGCAGGCACTATTACGTACACTTACAAAATTGAAGGAATGGCAAGTGAACAGGTACAGACCGTGAACCTTGTGACCTCAGAGCCTGTAGAAAAAGCCGGCTGGTTCAGCCTGATGTTCCGTGCAATTGGGGACTTCTTCGGGGATATGTTCGACAGTATCAAAAATTTGTTTTAAGCTATGAAGTCAGTTTCTTAAACCAAATATTTTAAATCAAATAAAATTGTCCATAGCGGAGATAATGACAACTAGACAGGTCATATAAGCACGATCTGCCCTAGGTTCATTTTCGCTGTCCAGGTGATCTTCGGATAGAACGTCAAATCCAGTAAAATTGTTGTATAATAAGGATGTATAAGGTAAAATATCAAGTTAGAATTCTATTTTATGGTCGATAAATATAATATGTTTTTCTAAGTATACACACCTTATTTATAGGGACCTAAGTGGAAGAACTGCTGCATATTATGGGGGGCGTAAAAGGATATGGAAACAGGAACATCTCGTGTTAAAAGAGGCATGGCAGAAATGCAAAAAGGCGGCGTCATCATGGACGTCATGAACGCGGAGCAGGCAAAAATTGCAGAAGCATCAGGTGCAACTGCGGTTATGGCTCTTGAGCGGGTACCTTCTGACATTCGTGCGGCCGGTGGTGTGGCGCGTATGGCTGATCCAACCATCGTTGAAGAGGTTATGAAGGTTGTATCTATTCCGGTTATGGCTAAGGCGCGTATCGGTCATTACGTTGAAGCGAAAGTACTGGAATCACTAGGTGTTGACTATCTTGATGAGAGCGAAGTGCTTACGCCTGCGGATGAAGTGTTCCATATCGATAAGCATGAGTTCACTGTACCATTTGTATGTGGCGCGAAGGATTTAGGAGAGGCGCTAAGACGGATTGGTGAAGGGGCATCCATGATTCGTACAAAAGGCGAGCCGGGAACAGGTAACATCGTTGAGGCCGTTCGTCATATGCGTTTCATTAACAGCCAAATTCGCAAAGTACAGAACATGTCCAAGGATGAATTGTATGCGGAAGCGAAAAACCTGGGCGTGACTTATGAGCTGCTGCGTGAAGTCCATGAGAATGGAAAGCTACCTGTCGTTAACTTTGCAGCAGGTGGTGTAGCGACTCCAGCAGATGCAGCGCTCATGATGCACTTGGGCGCAGATGGTGTATTCGTAGGATCCGGTATTTTCAAATCGGACAACCCTGAGAAATTTGCTCGTGCAATCGTGGAAGCAACAACTCATTATACCGACTACAAACTGATTGCCGAAGTTTCCAAGAACTTAGGAGCCCCTATGAAAGGGATTGAAATATCCAAATTGACTGCAGCAGAACGCATGTCCGATCGCGGTTGGTAAGAGAGAAGGGAACCGAGTTGAAGATTGGTGTATTGGCGCTACAAGGTGCAGTAGCTGAGCATATTCGAAGTGTAGAGCTAGCTGGTGGTGTAGGCATCTCTATTAAGAAGGTGGAGCAATTAAACGATATAGACGGTTTAATTATTCCTGGCGGAGAGAGTACAACGATTGGTAAGCTGATGAGAAAGTATAACTTCATTGATGCAATTCGGCAATTTTCCGCGGCTGGCAAGCCAATATTCGGCACTTGTGCTGGTTTGATTGTGCTAGCTGAGCGAATTGCCGGCGGTGAAGAACCACATCTAGGATTGATGAACATGACGGTTTCAAGAAATGCTTTTGGCCGTCAGCGTGAGAGCTTTGAGACCGACTTGCAGATGGTTGGCATCGAAGAGACGGTACGCGCAGTGTTTATTCGTGCTCCGCTCATTCAATCTATTGGAGACGAGGTTACGGTTCTATCTATGTATCAAGACGAAATCGTGACAGCCCGTCAAGGGCATTTGCTCGCATGCTCCTTCCATCCGGAGCTCACGGATGATTACCGATTACATCAGTATTTTGTGCAGATGGTAGAGAGCAGCCTGCAAGGTTTGAGATAATTGTACTTTTAAACGATCTTGCCCGGGTAAGGCACGAAAAACTTCTCCCACAGGCTTGTATAAGCTTTGCGGGAGGAGCTTTTCCTATTTTTCAGGCAAGGTTGTTTTCGTAGGAGGGATTATTCGTGTTAGATGTTAAAATATTGCGAAATGACTTCGGTCGAGTAGAGCAAGCACTAAAGAACCGAGGCAAATCAGTGGAGCTTATTGCGGAATTCCCCAAGCTGGATATGCGTCGCCGGGAATTGCTGCAAGAGGTAGAGCTACTAAAGAATCGCCGGAATACAGTATCCGGTGAAGTGGCCAAGCGCAAGAAGAACAAAGAGGATGCAGAAGAGCTGATTCTGGAAATGCGTGAGGTATCCGATCGTATTAAGCAGATGGATGAAGAAATTCGTACGCTTGAATCCGAGATCAATGATTTGACGATGGCGATTCCTAACCTGCCACATGAGAGTGTTCCTGTGGGAGCTTCTGAGGATGAGAATGTAGAGGTTCGCCGCTGGTCTGAAGCAAGAGAGTTCAGCTTCGCACCGAAAGCGCACTGGGATGTAGCTGGGGAGCTGGGAATACTTGATTTTGAAGCTGCTGCTAAAGTAACTGGCTCTAGATTTACTTTCTATAAAGGTCTAGGTGCACGTCTTGAGCGGGCATTGATTAACTTCATGATGGACCTTCATAGTAATCATCATGGTTATGAAGAGATTCTGCCGCCGATGATTGTTAATCAGGACAGTCTGTATGGTACAGGACAGCTGCCTAAGTTCGAAGAGGACCTGTTCAAGATCAAGGATACCGAGTATTACTTGATTCCAACGGCAGAAGTACCGGTAACGAACTATCACCGTGAGGAGATTATCCCTGCAGAAGAGCTGCCTCAGAAATTTGTCGCTTACAGCTCCTGCTTCCGTTCTGAGGCCGGATCGGCAGGGCGTGACACAAGAGGTCTGATCAGACAGCATCAATTCAACAAAGTAGAGATGCTGAAATTCTCGCTGCCTGAGAACTCTTATGAAGAACTCGAAGAGATGACCCGCAACGCAGAACGTGTTCTACAGCTTCTGGAGCTCCCTTATCGCGTTATGGCGCTCTGTACGGCAGATATGGGCTTTACATCAGCGAAGACGTATGACCTTGAAGTATGGCTGCCTGAGAGCGGGATGTACCGCGAGATCTCCTCTTGCTCTAACTGTGAGGATTTCCAAGCTAGACGGGCAAATATTCGTTTCCGTAGAGAAGCAAAGGCCAAGCCTGAATTTTTGCATACACTGAACGGATCTGGACTAGCGGTAGGCAGAACGGTAGCGGCTATTCTGGAGAATTATCAGCAGGAAGATGGAAGTGTCATCATTCCAAAAGTGCTGGTTCCATATATGGGCGGAGTAGAGAAAATCACATCTAAGAAGTAAAGATGATGTCTTCTATATTGCTGATTAGGATTTAAATTATAAAAAAACTTGCAATTGTGTACTAGCTGTGATAAGATAATTTTTGTTACGCGTTATATAAATGTAACGCCAAATAAAGCATTATTTTATCCTGGAGAGGTACCGAAGCGGTCATAACGGGGCGGTCTTGAAAACCGTTAGGGGGCAACTCCACATGGGTTCGAATCCCATCCTCTCCGCCATACATAACATAATCAAGCCATTCTCTATTAAGAGATGGCTTTTTTGTTTTTATATCGGTTCATGACACGGGCAATGCATAAAAAGCAGCTGTATTTCGCACTTTATAAGGTGTGGAGGTGCTAATATAAATGAGCCAAAGTTTTGATATTGATCAAAATCAGCTTGTTCATGCCTGGCAAGAAAGACTGCCTGTCATCCTGAATCAGGGAGATCAAGCTCAGGTGCATGCCGATGAGGCGGATCAGCAAGCAATTCGTATTCATATTGATGCGGCAGGACGTCAATTGTACTCATTTGATTTTCGCTGTGCGTATGTGGACAACCGTGAAGTGAAGGTAGATCTAATTGATGTAGAAAAAGACGGGCTTCATATTGATGAACGCACCGATGCAATACAGCAGATGGCGCAGGATTACACTCGTCATATCCATGAATGTGCCCAAGCGGTACAGCAGTTAACCAATCCTTAGGAGGAATTCACGAATGGGTAAGCCAAGAGCAGTTCCTGTCCCTGAAGCACAGACTTCACAAGGGGGTAAAGAGAAGCGTGATCATGCTTCGGGTCCCGCGCCGTTGTCTGGCTCCAAAAAGGTGAAGAACCGCAATCATGTGGACCATAACAATCCGGAAGGATAGTTATGGATAGCTTGTATGTGAGTAATAAATGCATTTTTGTGAAAAGGCCATGCTTTTAAAGCAGAGGCTTTTTTATTTTGCATAATTATGAAAATCCGCATGGTGACAAGAGAAATCGTCGTAACCCCTAGTTTGAAAACGCTTATAAAATGGTGTCGAAAAAAGACGAAATTAACTAAATTAGATTTTTATAAATCTATAGCACCAAAATTGACCAAAAGTGTTTATACTTATGAGCTAATGGTTTATTATGTTATGGTGTGATTTATGGAAATGGTGGCTTTGGAAAGGGGAAAAACAACAAATGAAAAAAGGATTCACGAAAGGCTTGTTTGCATTAATGCTGTCTATGGTGTTAATTCTGGCAGGCTGCGGAACCAAGCAAGAACCGAAAGAGGCGGTACAAAGTGCGGCGACACAAGCGGCAGAAATGACCTCTTACGAAATGACAAGCAAAGTGAAAATTGACAACTTAAGCTTTAGCTCTGCAGAAAATTCCGATGATATGGCCATGATTATGTCCATGTTGAAGGATGCAGAGCTTACGGTTGATGGGGTGTTCCAGAATGATCCGATGCAAGCAGAGTTTACACTAGGCATTGCAATCAAGGGCGACATGGAGATGACGTATAACATCCCAATGGTTGTGACTACGGAGAAGGTGTTCGTTAAGGTACCGAACATCCCTATGCTTCCAATGCCAGAAACACTAATTGGTAAATACATTGAGCTGGATATGAAGAAGCTTGCTGAGGAAGAAGGCGTAGAGTGGAATCCAGAAGCGATGGATGTTGCTAAATCTCAGGCGCTGACGAATGAAATTAGCGAGGCAGTCCTTGCAGAATACGACCAGGATACGTATTTCAAGAACCTGGAGGCGGATGCAGTTACACTTCCTGAGGATGTAGATGCTAAACAAATCGTACAATTTGCGATTACCAATGATAATGTGAAGGAAGCCATTACCGTCTTGGTAAACAACGCACTGCCTAAAGTACTCGATATCATCAGCAAGGATGAATACAAAGAGATGCTCCAGCTGACAGATGAGGATATTGCAGAAGCGAAGGAAGCTCTTACAGCTACAGATCAAAGCCAAATGGCAGCAGATCTGGAAGAGCTGAAGAATTATTTGACGATCAACACATTTAACATCAATACAGCGATTAATAAAGATAATATCCCTGCATACCAAGAAGCAATTGTGGATATCGTGATCAACGATCCAGACACAAAAGAGGTGATTAACCTTGCGCTGACAGGCACAAATCATTATTCCAAAATTAACGAAACGCCTGAATTCGTCATTGGTATTCCTGCGGGAGATGATGTAGTAACCATGGAAGAGTTCGAAGAGATATTGAACGAGTCTTACTACAGCTATTAATCGCGAATCGTTATAATGAGATTGCCATTATAAATAATGATCCGATTGAGATTCATCGGTTTTATACACAAGAAAACCCGTCAGCTCGACGGGTTTTTTTTAGCAGCTAAGTGCGTGAAACTTGCGTAACACATGACCGCTCACTGCTCTCAGGTGTCATGCAGTTCATTGGAGGCATTAGTCATGTCCATCGTTGGGATTTAACAAAGAATAGATCTGGTGATCCTGCCAGCGGCCAGCAATCAGCAGATATCCCCTGGCAATGCCCTCTGCCACAAAGCCGTTCTTCTCCAGGACTCGGCGGGACGCCATATTATGAAGAAGAATGGATGCCTGGATCCGGTGAAGCTGAAGCGAACGGAAGGCAAATAAGAGGATTAGCTTAACCGCTGCGCTCATATAGCCTTTACCCATATAATCTACATGCGTAAAATAACCTAAATCTGCATACTGAGCCACTCCGCGTGCGATATTGGTGAGACTGACCTGTCCAATCAGCTTATCGGTATTTGCCTCAAAAACTCCAAAATAATAGCTTTGGTCCTGATCGATTTCCTGCTGCCGGGATTGGATTCGATCTCTCAGGGATTCCAGGGTGTAAAATTCATCTCCCCTAATGGGTTCAAAGGGGGCGTGATGCTCTCTGCTCGCCATATACATAGCCTGTAACGCTTCCGTATCTTCTATCACGTAAGGCCTGATATAGATGCCGTGTTGTGTATCTCGAAGGATCGTGTCCACTCGTTATTCCCCCTCCGTACGTGGCTTGCGGCGAAGCTTTCTAAAGAAGGACGTAAGCAGCGCAGCGCATTCCTCCTGTAACACTCCACTTGTAATTTCGGTCTGATGGTTAAATCGAGATTCCTGAAGCAGATTCATAAGCGTACCAGCGCAGCCGGCCTTCGGGTCTGTTGTTCCATACACAACATGAGGAACTCTAGATTGTACGATGGCACCCGCACACATAGGGCATGGCTCGAGCGTGACATACAGCTTGCAGTCGAGCAATCTCCATGCTTTTAGGTGCTCGCTTGCTTGTTTAATAGCAATGATCTCAGCATGTGCTGTAGCATCGTATTGAAGCTCCCGAAGATTGTATCCCCGGCCGATAATTTCGTTATCTTTAACGATAATCGCTCCAATAGGTACCTCACCTAATGACTCTGCCTTTATTGCTTCACTTATTGCTTCTCTCATCCAATACTCATCTGTGTATAGAAAATCCTCGTCTTTTCCGATGTGGGACTGTATTTCGTTCATTTATGTGGTTCCTGCCTTTCCTTATTCAATTATCCAACGAACAAATATTCGATTGTTAACATGTTGTGCATAACTCTGTGGATAACCTTGTAGTTGCTAACAAGTTTGTACACATATTATCCAAAGGCCTGTGGATTTGTGCACAAATATGTGTATTATTTTTCATATCATATTTCTGACCTGTTTAATTTATTGTAGATTTAACATGGGGATATATCAAATCAATAAAGAGAAAATTCCTATAAATTACTGCATAGTTACGAATCAGATTCCTTTTCAAATAGACCACTAAAAGGTATGATGGTTTTATAAATACATAAAGTCCTAAGAAGTAGTAAATAAAGTCACATTTCGCCAGGATATGAGCCAAGAGGTGAGCTGAAGTCTTGTCCATTAAAATAAAATTATCTTTAGTAATGTCATTCTCGGTACTCATTATACTCGGGCTCAACATTGCATTAAGCTATTATACGACCCAGGAGAATTTACAGCAGGACAGCGAGAAGCGGGCCGTTTCGGCTGCCAAGCAGATCGCACTTGCAGTGGAGCAGAATCAGAATAGCACGGAGTCCATTAAGAAGCAGATATCCAAGAACATATGGCTGGCTTCCATTATAGCAGCCAATCAATTAGATCCCGATATCAAGAACGTCACGATAGAGCAGTTAGAACAGTTAAGTGAAGAAACCGGAGTTACCGATATTTCACTCATGATTCAAACAGAGGACGATATCATTGTGAGTAAATCCTCTGACCCGAATGAGATTGGCTTATCCACCAAGAAAATGACCTATTGGTACGAGGCTTTTAAACAGCTGTTTGCCTTCAATCAAGTAACAATACCTCAGGGAATTACCTATGATCACTACTGGTCCGATGGATTTGAATATGCCACTTCAGACCCGGACAACATCAATATTTGGGGATATTATCACGACGGAGAACGCAATTACATCATTAATCCTTTTCTGAATGCGTCTGAGGTGGAAGACTATGTTGTGTTCTCAAGTCCAGATGGAATGATTGAGAAGGTAAAGGATGTGAATCCATCCATTCTATCCATTGCAGGGATTAATCCGTCCACATTTGGACAGCCATCTATGGCACCCGATGGAACGGATGAGCTCAACTATAAATTTGGGACCCGGCCGATTATGTTCGGCACGTATGAGTATGGGCAGATTAAGGAAGATGGCACAGCAATTCATAAAGCGATTGAAACCGGTAATAATGTGTCTTATGTAGCGAATGTGGATAATAAAAAAGTATTGAAGAATATGATTCCGATTCCGAACCCGGAAGGCGGCTCCTACATCATAAGCATTATTACCGATTATCAGGAGATCCAAGGCGTTATAACCGAGCAGCTGGTTAGTCATATTGCCGTATCACTTGTTTTATTGGAGATTGTCATATTTGGCAGCTATTTATTGGCTTCTGCATATACAAAGCCTATCCAAATTGTACTCTCTAAGGTAAATGAGGTGGCAGATGGACATTTCAATATTGGATTGCAGCTGAAGCGTCATGATGAGCTTGGTCAGCTGTCTAACGGAATTAATGCGATGATCCGCAATCTCGGTCATTATACGAATCGCCTCAAGCAGATGTATGAGGAAAATCGAGCAGTGAAGGAGCATCTTGAGTCGGTGATTAACCAGACAGCGGATGCCATTCATATTACAGATGAGAACAGTAATGTAATTCAGGTAAACCGGGCTTTTGAACAATTATATGGATGGACCAGTCAAGAGATTGTCGGCAAACCGCTGACCAATGTACCGGATGAATTAATCGACGAAGAAAAAGAGCGGACGCAGAAGCTTCATGAGGGTCTGACCGTTCCTTATATCGAATCTTACCGTTTAGCCAAGGATGGCAGTAGAATTGAGGTCAGTGTGAGCACAGCACCTATCAGGGACAACGAAGGCAAGATCACGGGGTTTATTAGTATTTCTAGAGACATTACGGGCCGCAAGCGGATGGAGGAAATGCTCCGCAGGTCAGAGAAGCTGACGACCGTTGGACAGCTGGCAGCAGGTGTAGCCCATGAAATACGTAATCCTCTGACAACACTTCGGGGCTTCATTCAGCTGCAGCAGCAGACCAAGAAGCTGAATCTGAGGCATATCGACCTTATGCTGTCAGAGCTGGACCGGATTAATTTGATTGTCGGCGAGTTCCTCATATTGGCTAAGCCTCAGGCGGTTAATTTCCAGCAGAAGGACATCCGGTTTATTATGGGTGATGTCATTTCTCTGCTCGACAGCCAAGCTCATATGCACGGTATCGAATTCGATATTGAGGCCGAGGGACCATCGATTGTGCATTGCGGAGAGAATCAATTGAAGCAGGTGTTTATCAATATTTTAAAAAATGGGATGGAAGCAATGCCGGATGGAGGAACGATCCGTATTGCGATCTCTAAGACTCCCGATGAGCAGATTAGAATCCGAATAAAGGATCAAGGCATTGGTATTCCGGAGGATATCATGCATAAGCTTGGTGAGCCGTTCTTTACGAATAAGGAAACGGGAACTGGGCTTGGACTTATGGTCTGTCAGCGACTAATTCAGGCTCATAAAGGCACGATGGAAATTGAAAGTGAGAAGGGTAAAGGAACGACGGTAACCATTCTTTTACCCGAGGTCCTAGATGGTGACACCGACCCTTCTGATGTTGAAGCAGTTTAAGCATCCAGATTTTTTAATGTTAGGTGAGTGAATGAATGCGAATTAATAAATATATTAGTGAAACAGGCTATTGTTCCCGAAGAGAGGCGGACAAGCTGGTAGACAGCGGAAAAGTAACAATCAACGGAGTTGTGGCTGTCCTTGGCAGTCAGGCGGAGGAAGGGGACGAAGTGCTGGTTGATGGGAAGCCGCTTCGTGCCAAAGGCAACACCGTATATATTGCATTAAACAAGCCTGTCGGCATTACCAGTACGACAGAGCAGCACATTGAAGGAAACATCGTAGATTTTGTGGGTCACCAAGAACGTATTTTTCCGATTGGCCGGTTGGACAAGGATTCAGAGGGTCTGATCTTAATGACGAATGATGGAGATATCGTTAACAAAATCCTCCGGGCTGAAGGCAAGCATGAGAAGGAATATATTGTGACTGTGAACAGGCCGGTGACAGAGTCATTCCTGAGAGGGATGTCCAGCGGTGTGAAGATTCTAGGTGAGAGAACACTGCCTTGTACGGTGACTCGCATCTCCGAGAAGACCTTTCGCATCATTCTGACAGAAGGGAAGAATCGGCAGATTCGGCGGATGTGCAGTGCGTTTGGATATGAAGTGCGCAAACTGAAGCGAATTCGGATCATGAACATTCATCTCGGTTCCCAGGCGATCGGTACTTGGCGTGAATTAAGCGAGCAGGAGAAATCGGAATTAGGGAAACTCCTGAATTACAAGCTGATCTAAGCAAGCACGAGCAATGACCATATAACAAAGCCTCCAACAGGATTGGAGGCTTTGTTTATTGCCATGCGAATGGTTCTATTCGCATGACCTATTCGTTATTCAGCTGTTTAATTACTCCACACTCATCGTGTTAGAGCTTCCAGTGTATTTTCGAATAATCGAAATTTCGACGCGGCGATTCTGGGCGCGCCCTTCTGGCGTATCATTAGACGCGACAGGGTGATATTCCCCATAGCCGCTAGGTGTAAATTTCGAAGGATCCAGATTCGTGTTCAGCAGCATAATTTTCAAGAAATTCAAAGCCCGGTCGCTGCTCAGATCCCAGTTGTCATTATATTGTGCATTGTTGATAGGCATATTATCCGTGTGACCGGTAACAATGACATCATAGTCAGGAAATTGCTGAAGCATGCGGGATATATTCTTAGCTAGAACTCTTGCCTCGGTCTTCACTGTCGCTTGCCCTGAAGCAAAGACAGCATTGTCTGCGATGGTGATCATAAGCTGTGATTGATTGAGCTTGGTATCCAGCTGTTCGGTGAGCCCGTTCTCGCTAATATATTGATCGAGCTGCTTCTTCAGCTTCTCCAGCTCTTCCTGCTCTTGCTTCGCGAGCTGAGCCTCTTGAGAAGTCTCCGGATTTTTGGGCGGAGTCGTTTCGTTGCCTAAGTCCATGCTGGGATCGGTGGGAAAGGCAGACTTGTTATCCAATACACCCGTACCTCCATTAAGCGCACTGCTTAGAGCACTCGCCATTTGTTCAAACTTCTGAGCATCAATGGAGCTCATGGAGAACAAAGTGATGAATAAGGCCAGAAGCAAGGTCATCAGGTCAGAATACGGAAGCAGCCAGCTCTCGTCTACATGCTCTTCATGCTCTTCATGTCTTTTCTTAGTCTTTTTCACCTGTGCTTCCCTCCTTGCTTGCTAGCTCTGCGCGTTCGCTCGGGGTCAGGAATACGGACAACTTCTGATTGATCGCAATGGTGGATACACCGGATTGGATGGATAATAGACCTTCGACCATCATTAATTTAAGCTCGGCTTCTTTTTTGGAAATACGCTTGAGCTTATTCGCAATTGGATGCCAGAGCACATATCCTGTAAATATACCTAACAGGGTCGCAATAAAGGCAGCTGCGATGGCGTGAGCCAGCTTGTCCATATCACTGAGATCGCCAAGGGCTGCGATAAGACCGACAACCGCGCCAAGAACACCAAGCGTAGGAGCATACATACCCATTTGAGAAAAGATCAATGCGCCTGTCTTGTGTCGTTCCTCTGTCGCGTGGATGTCCTCCATCAAGACGTCACTGACAAATTCCTGATCATTGCCGTCTATAATCATACGCATCCCGCTGCGCAGGAAGTTATCGTCGATTTCGTCTACTTTTGCCTCGAGTGCGAGGAGTCCTTCGCGACGCGTAATGGATGCCCACTCGGAGAACATGCTGATCAGTGATACCTTATCGATCATCTTCTGCTTCATGAAGACGATCTTAAACAGCTTGGGTATTTTTTTGACCTCTGACATGGGGAATGCCATAAAAATGGTAGCCGCCGTACCACCAAAAATAATCAGGTAAGCTGCAGGGTTGTTCACCAAATTAATAAGTGGTGCACCCTTAAAGATCATACCTACAACTAGGGACACTAACCCTAGTATCAGTCCAATAATTGTTGAAATTTCCATCATACACCTCATCCATGAGATTTAATCTGAATCCTTTCAAGATATCCCTTTGATTTATAATATTTATCGACACGTTATTCATTTTTGTGAAGGGTTAATTTTCCGGTATAATAGAAACACGATACTAAAAATGGAGTGAACACACGTATGGGCGTAAAACATGGACGCGAGTATAGTGACATATTAGAAGATTTGATTAAGGCCATTGGAAAAATTCCAGATCGATATACGTTCTTCGAGATGGAAGAAGAGGACTGGGAGCGGCTTGGAGCAGCAGACCGGCGCGAGGTAGATGAAGCGCTTGCAGAAGATTTGTTTTACGCGCTGGGTGGCGAATCCATGATTACGGTGGGAAGTGGAGTCGTGATTCATGATAAGGAGAATCATCGTCTGAATATCTTAATAGGCGAGGATGAACTGGATTTCGTAGCCCTGATTTAGGGCTAATGGGGCGCTGGAATTAGGATCGCTTACATGATAAGATGGAACACGATAAGCCGTTTACCAGATAGCAAACGGTTCCTTATTGTAAGATATCAGTAAATATAGAGATAGAATTGCACCTAAGCTTGCTGATATGCTTAGCATTCTTTTACTGCATTTATTGCAGTGCCTGTATTTACGTGAGGCACCGGGTCTGCTGAATGTAAGTACGTCTTATCAAGGAGGTTAGATTGAAGCGATGGTCTTTACACAAGAGGAAGTAGAAGCTCATCTAGATAAACTTGAGGGCTGGGAATACGAAGAGGGGCGCTGGATTGTCCGTAAATTCACGTTTACCAGCTTCATGAAGGGGATTGCCTTTGTTGATGAAGTCGGATTAATATCCGAGGCATTCAATCATCACCCTTTTATCACCATCGATCATAAAGTGGTCACACTGCGGCTCACTTCATGGGATGATGGAGGAATAACAGCGATCGATATTAAAGAAGCACAACAATATAATGAAGCTTACGATAGAATGATGCAAAATTAAGCTGCAATAGGAATTAACAAAACACGCCTGTAGGAGTATGTTCTGACGACAGATACAGACTCTTGCAGGCGTGTTTTATTTAAGTTATAGACTCTACTTCTTCTCGGCCAGCCACAAAGCAAGGTTGGCAATCTCTTCTTCCGTGAGTTGACCTTCAAACGCCGGCATCCCCCCGCTTGTGCCTTCACTAATAATTTGGTACAGCTTATTGGCATCATGTTCTGCACCAATGGTTTGCAGTGACGGCCCCATACCGCCTTCCAGTTGATTACCGTGACAAGTAATACAGCTTGCCTTCGCCTTTTCCTCAGCAGCAGCAGCGTCTAGTGTTACCTCAGGCATTGCCGGAGGCTGTTCCTCTTCAGCCACATGTTCTCTTCCTGGAACCGTAAACATTAACACGAGGGCAAAAGCGCAAGCGAAGAAAAATAACCCACTCATGATCCATTTCTTCATTCGTTGTGTCCTCCTACTATGTACAATCCTTCATTTATTATAAAGGATCATGAACCGGCTTCATAGTATTTTATGGTAAATATTTAAACAAAAGTTAGGAGAGACAATCATGTCTATTTGAGATTTGTGCCAGTAAACACCATACAGAAGAACAGCTTAGGACCCTCTGGCGTAAGGCGCTCATAGGTATCATGAATAGCAAATCCCGCTTTCTCATAAGTGCGGATTGCTCTTTTATTCCAGGTGAGAACTTCAAGATCAATCTCATTCTGCGGCTGCCGGGCAGCAGCTTCTTGTACAATGGAGCTTACGAAGGGGGCTCCGAGCCCCTGCCCGCACAGATCAGGTCTCAGACCGAGACCAAGCCGGGTCACACCGGCTAGAGGAAATAATTGTGCGAACCCGTATAGCTCACCGGTATCATTTACAATGGATAAATATTGTGTGTCTCGAAGCTTAGGGTCGCCGAATTCAATCTCAAGTGCCTTCATTTGCTCCCAGGGCAGCCAGCCATATATGTTATAAGGAGGTTCGTACTGCCAAGTGCAGATCTCAGCTGCATGCTCTTCACTCATAGAAAGGGCATGAAAGGTCGTGCCTTTCTGCTTCATGTCATCGTCTCCTTTGTTAACAGTTAAAGGTATTATGAAATTGATTCTAATATAAAAAGCCCGAAGATAGATTACTATTTAGTAATCTAATCTTCGGGCTATAAGGTTCGTTCCAGCACAGTGTTGCTTAATCTAATGCAGCGGTTTCGTATTCTTCCGTACTCATGATACGTTTTGCACCAACGTAACGTTTTTCATAGTAGCTCTCGTTCAGCTTGCTGATAATAACTCCTTTGGAGGAGGAAGCATGTGCAAATTTACCGTCACCTACGAAGATGCCGACATGGGATACACCATTTCCGCTTGTGTTAAAGAATACAAGGTCGCCAGGTCTCATCTCAGAACGGGATACAGACTTGCCCATTTTGTATTGAGATCCAGATTGATGAGGCAGATCGATGCCGAGTTTATCAAATACATACATGGTAAAACCAGAGCAATCAAATCCGTTCAAAGTTGTACCGCCATATTTATATTCGGTTCCCTTAGCGTTATCAATGACCTTGTCCATTTTGGAATCGGCGAATGCACTACCTGTTCCGATGGAGAAAGCAATAGCAAGGCTCAGTGCAGCAGCAGTTAGTGACTTTTTCAAGAAAAAATAATCCCCTTCCAATGCCTGCGAGGTTAGCTTAAGGATTCGGTAGAAGGTTCCCCTATGATCACTTATGTTGCGAGATCAATTCACCCATAAAAGTGGTTCCCCCGCTTCCCAGATGCCAGGAATTTGGCTGTTCTAATGATGTGCACCTGTGAAAGTCGCTCACTCTTGTAAGACTATGTACTTAGTTAGTTAATAAAAGTTACAACAATTATTACAAAGTTGTTACTAGATGTTCTGGGCCTATTGTAACAGAGATTGTGTAAATTTGGCAATCGTTTTTTGATAAAATATTACAAAAAACAAGCCTCACTCTAGGAAAAGAGCGAGACTTTTAAACTTTTTTGACGTTAGGCAGTTTGGACTTAATTTCTACTTTGAGAGCGTTATATTCGCCCTGGCATGCGATTTTGATAAGAGGAGGCAGGATAGGAGTGAGACAAAAAGCTCAGGTCTCTTCGCTGTTGGAACGCCAAATGCTGAATTGCGAGCTAATCTTCCATACATTGATCAGTGATCGAACGAGATGGTAAGACTGCTGGAGAATGAGGGCTAATAGTCCTGTCCATATGAGAGATACGGCCGTGAAAGCACTGAATAGCAGAATGGCAAGCGTACTAAGTGTCAGGGCAACTCCAGTGACAGGAAGTGCATGACGGAGGCAGATCCATACGGCGCCAAGGCTGCTTCGACTACCTGTCAGTCCAAACTGGACATATAGGAGCAGCTGCTTGATGATGTAGGCATAAACGATCCATAAGATGACGTAAGGAGCCGCCTGCAGAAGGAGATTCTGGTTGTAGACTGCATTCATGAGAATGGGGAGCACCTTTGGAAGGATCCAGTAGGCAGGCAGCAGCAGCAATATGATCTCAACGAGATAGAGTAGAGATGTCTTTTTCCAGTGTTTAAGTGTCCCTCGAAAAAAGGAGAAGCCTCTGGTGCTTGCGTCTTCATGAAGGCTGTGGAACAGACCTGCCCGAATCAATGGAGTAATGAGCATCCGTAAAATGAACATGAGGACAAGCAGCCATACATATTCATGGACTGTGGAGCTGGTGCTCAAGCTGATCTGCCCCTCTAACCAGAACAAGATCTGGCTGAGCTCATGAGGAGGGGGATCCGGATAGCGCATAAGCAAGGGAATGACCGCAGAGGATACAATCTTGTACAGAAGCACACCCCATAGCAGCTGGTACAGAAACAAGAATATAACGATTAGAAAATGACGCTTCACCAATTTAAAACCTTCGGAGAGATAAAATTTCATCCGCTATACACCTCACCATGACAGACTTCCGAGCAAGAGCTCCAACACTTTGGTAATACTGATATTAAACCGGGTCTCCAACACTTCATCTCCTTCAGCTTTTAAGTAGTTGTTCATATGCTTGTTCTCAAGTGTGATAGAGTACTCGGGATCAACCATTGCCCACTCCAGCGGAGACTTGTAAGTCAGGTTGTAGATGATTTCTCCACCTTTACCGTCCCATACCTTGCGGATCATATGTCCATCTTCAAACGTAAAGACGATAGGAATCTCGGAGTAATCTCCTGCATTCTTAGCTACTCGGATCGAGGAAATATAGCTTGGCTCTTCAGGCGTTCCCTGTTCCTTGATGGCGATGGAATCCACGGAGAAATCAGCCATTTGGCTGCCGTAAATATATTGATCAAAATAAGTGTCCCATGATCTGCGGGTAACCTGCTCTACAACCTTTTGGAATTGAGCAGTCGTCGGATGCTTGAATCGATACTTGGCTGCATAGGTAGCCATAATCTGATCCATCTTCTTGGTCCCCACCTGCTGTTCTATACCGAGGAGGACGAGTTTACCTCTTGTGTATACATTCTCTGCATAGTGATTATGAGAGTCATACTTCCATGCCTCCTGCGTAAGTGATGCCGGTGAGCTCATCGACGCAGATTGCAGCGGGAGGTTGGGAGTGAGTCCATATTCCTGCTCCATTAGGCGGTCTTCTGCATAGGAGGTGAATGCTTCATCCAGCCAAGCTTCTTCAAATTCATTGCTCGCGATCATGCCATAGAAGTATTGATGGCCAATCTCGTGAATGACGGTTCTCTCCAGCTCATAACCGGGGGAGGTGTCATCTGCGCCAAAGGCAGTAATCAGTGTCGGATACTCCATTCCTCCCGCACCGTTCGCTTCAATAGGAGGAACAACGATGGATAGGGTAGAGTAAGGGTACCTTCCGTACCATTCACTATAATTGGTGAGCGCAGACTTGGCTGCGTAAAAATAGCGATCCTTCAGATCGGCATGAGCCGGATCAAGATACAGCTTGATGCGCACTCCCGGAACATTCGGCGAGGAGAACGGTTCCTCAGCTACGATAAAATTCGGTGAAGCCGCCCAGGCAAAATCATGGACATCATCAGCATAGAACTGGTAAATCCTCTGGCCATCCTGCTTCGTATAAGGCTTGGTCGGGAATCCGGTTGCAGCCACGATATAATCTTCGGGGACCTTTATCCGTACACTGTAAATTCCGAAGTCGGAATAGAATTCTGAGTTCCCGTGATATTGGTGGAGGTTCCATCCTTCGGTTGTCCGATTACGTCTGCCAACAGGTTCGTAGACACTTATTTTAGGAAACCACTGACCTGCCATGACAAAATCATCGGCTGTACCCATCCGGGCAAAAATTTTAGGCAGCTCTACTTCAAAGGCTATGTTTAATGTAATACTTTCGCCCCCTTTGACAGGCTTGGGCAGACGAACCTTCACAAGACTGCGGTCATTCATATTGCCATCGTCCGGCTGGACATACTGAATACGATGCAATAGGGACAATCCTTCTGTTGTTTTGATCTCGGTAAGCTTCATGGAGCCATAGCCGTCCTTCGGCATTGCGTCGCCTCGAAGCTTTCCGCCGGACTCCTTCATAAAGGTTGTCTGATCAGAAGAGAATGCATTAGGATATAGATGAAAATATAATTCATTTACGGTTTTGGTTCCCGGATGAGTCCAGGTCATGATGGAGGTGCCTTTTAAGGTGTTCTCTTCGGTCAGCTGCACGTCAATGTGATATTCGACAATGCGGTCGCTCAGCACCTCAGCTCGAGGAGTTTGAACGCTATCCTGTACCGGTGCAGGTGCTGGAGTAGCCCCAGGCTTGGCCGTATTTGGTGCGAGAGCAGGTAGAGCATCCGGGGAGCCGCTTAGACTGAGCAGCAGTGTGCCGCCTAGGACACAAACAGCAATAATAGAAGATAGAATAACTTTCGCGCGAACTGGGGTCATACTTTATATACCTCCCGTTGACAAGCATCTAAGGCATGTATATGTTTGCAACGGGACAAATATTAGTTAAAATATTGGTATCAACTTTTGGAGGCCATAACAATGGAACAAAACGGTCAAAGCGGCAAGAAGCAAATTGCCTTGAATATTGTAAGCAGCAAGAGCAAGCATAAAGGATTCGGTGCAGGATCCATTGATCTGAACAACTTATCACCTGTTATTATTGATGCTGGAGAGGCGAAGATTGATATTGGTGCCATGCATGCGAAGAGTAAAGTGGAACGGGGAATTAAATTCTCTGCGGATAAGGCAGATGTGCCGAATGGCCGCCAGGTGTGGCTCGTATGGGTGGCAGTGGATCGGACTCCGGAAGGACAGCTGTATGCAGGCGCCACTGCATGCGAAATGTGGATTGATACGGAAGCGAGACGGGGCTGGAAGA
Organism: Paenibacillus sp. TCA20; assembly: GCF_000732325.1. GTDB lineage: Bacteria > Bacillota > Bacilli > Paenibacillales > Paenibacillaceae > Paenibacillus > Paenibacillus urinalis. The sequence continues at coordinate 26,802 of NZ_BBIW01000023.1, read as the reverse complement.
TTCTCGCCGATCATGTGAACAAGATGGATTATGCAATGAAGCGCCGGATCATGGTGGATGAGCTGGGACCAGAAGACAAAGCAGCGCTGAAGAAGCTGCTTATAGCGCATAATGAGGACTGGTGGAATGCTTCTCCAGAAGAACTGAAGCAAGCGCTGGAGAGCTGATATTATTGTTCAAAACGAAAAGAACCGCAGGGCTGAAGTGTATCAGCTCTGCGGTTCTTTGCTGTTTAATCATACCGTTGCCCAGGGCCACGGGGGTCAGCCCAGCACGTACGCATAAGCTGGTTCCGGGCTTATTTGGTCCACCAATTTTTAAAGTGATCCCACCAAGAATCATCTCGTTCTCTTTCAATATCCTGCTCGGTTGAGTTTTGTTCCGGCTCAGCAGCATGCTCGGTACAATATTCGGCCGGCTCTGTGCCGCGCAGGAATACTTCGAGCCTGCGATTCTCGCAATAATTGCCGGCAAGCTTCCCAGTCGTAGGGTCGATATATACACTGGCCACTCCTTCCGGCACAGGGAATACTTTTGGAGGCACATTCTCAAGCGCCTTCTCTGTGTATTCTGCGAAGATTGGAGCAGCCCTGCGGCTCTCTGTAGTTGTAATCTCTTTCCCTTCATCATAGCCAACCCACACCGCTGTTGCTAATTCAGGTGTATATCCAACCATCCAGGCATCAGAGCTTGTTGTCCCTGTCTTGCCCGCCACAGGCCTTGCGAGCTTGCCCGCCACCCGGTGAGCTGTGCCTCCCGTATCAAATACGCTCTCCAGCAGGTTGGTAATCACATACGCTGAGGCCGGGTCAACGACCTGTTCGGGCACCTGATCCGGAACTTTATACACGATTCGATCAGCCGCATCGGTAATCTTTAGCACGGCAATCGGTGCATTTCGCTGTCCTTCATTGGCAAGGACACTGTATGCCGAGGCCATTTCAAACACGCTCACAGGCGAGGTGCCGAGGGCAAGCGAAGGGACTCCGCTGAGCGAGCTGGTTATCCCTAATTTGTGGGCCATGGCAATGACCGGCTCATATCCGATTTGCATCAGTGTATTGACTGCATAAATATTATCCGAAACAGCAATCGCCTTGCGCATATCAATCCAACCGAGATATTTCTCGCCAAAATTGCTGGGCTCATAGGTCTTCCGGTCATTATCGTAATGAAATACGGTCGGCTTGCTCTCAAATAGAGAAACACTGGTCAGCTGCTTAGATTCAATGGCTGTTAGATACATGATCGGTTTGAAGGAGGAGGCCGGCTGGCGATTACCGGCCAGCGCATGATTATACTGACTGGTCAGATAATTGGTGCCGCCCACCATTGCTTTTACATATCCATCCCGCGGATCGATGGAGACCAGGCCCACTTGAAGCTTACTCTCCGGGTCCATAATGCGGGCCACGGTTTCTTCAGCGGTTTTTTGCATCCGCATATCAATGGTCGAGTATATATTAAGTCCTCCGTGATCCAGGCGCGAGGAATCAATCCCCAGCTCATTAACGACCACATTACGGATATAATCACGGAAATACGGAGCCTCTTCATTTGTTTTCCGCTCACTTTGCGGCTTGATATCCAGCATTTCGTTGAATGCGGTGTCTGCCTCACTCTGTGTAATATCACCTGTATCGACCATAGCGCTGAGGACAATCTTCTGACGGTCCTTCGCTTTCTTCATATTATTGTACGGTGAGTAATAAGTAGGTCCTTTGGGGACACCGGCGAGAAGTGAGCTCTCCGCAAGCGAAAGTTCTGCCGCCGACTTGCCAAAATAGAGCTGAGATGCCGCTTCAATTCCATAAGCTCCGTGACCATAGTAGATTTCGTTCAGATACATTTGTAGAATTTCGTCTTTAGTAAAGTTCATTTCAAGCTGGGCTGTATAGACCGCTTCTTTTATTTTTCGTGACCAGGTCTTCTCATGCGTGAGATACAGATTTCGGGCAAGCTGCTGTGTCAGTGTACTTGCGCCTTGAGCCATGCTCATCTCCTTGATGTTCACGAGAACGGCTCGTCCCACGCCAACAATGTCAAAGCCGTGATGCTCATAAAATTTGCGGTCCTCGACGGCAATGGTAGCCTCTTTTAATTCAGGAGCAATCTGATCCAGCTTCACAGGAGTCGAATCCTTCCCACTGGAGGAGAAAGTAGCGATTACCTCACCGTTGATATCAAACAGCCTTGAATTTCGGTCATTATCTGCGAGAGGGAGGCTCGTAGCATATAGATAGATGACAAGCACTGTCGTAAGCACAATACCCGTGAGCGCCAGAATGCCTAGTACTTTCAGAACCTTCATGGTGCGGCTGGTTTTCTTTTTCGTGGATTCTGCAGATTCTGACAAATGGAGCACTCCCTTCATTCCAAAAATAACCTCATGTACCAGTATGGGACTAGGTCCTATTCATTATTCATAGCGATAAAGATTCTGTGCATAGCTGTTAAGGGTAAAGGTTAACATAAACTCTAATTCGTGCTACTAGGGGGTGTACTTGTGTATCTGCTTCATATTTCTATTCTTCTTCCCATTGCGGCAGGGATTGGGATTGCATTTATGAAAGGTTTGTCACACCGTTTTCACCTGGGATGGGCGGTTCTGTTTGTACCGCTGATTCTGTTTGCCTATTTTCTGAGCCTCATTCCTGATGTGCGTGACTATTCCGTATTCTATGAATCCATTCCATGGATTCCATCGCTGGGCATTTATTTTACAGTCTATTTAGACGGCTTAAGCTTACTAATCTCGCTGCTGATAACAGGGATAGGTACGCTAGTTGTTCTATACTCTGTTTACTATATGGAACGTGGTCAGGCATTGCATCAGTTCTACCTGTATCTGCTCCTGTTTATGGGAGCGATGCTTGGCGTTGTGCTTTCAGACAACATGATGGTGCTATACGGCTTTTGGGAGCTGACGAGTATTGCCTCTTTCCTGTTGATTGCTTTTCATCATAGCAAGGAAGAGTCAATCCGCGGTGCACAAAAGTCATTTCTTGTCACGGTCTTCGGCGGATTCGCGATGCTGACAGGGTTCATCATGCTGTACTTGATCAGCGGCTCATACAGCATAAGAGAAACCATTGAATCTATCTCTTATATAGACGATCACTCACTCTTCATCCCTGCGCTTATTCTCATTTTGATCGGGGCTTTTACTAAATCTGCACAGTTCCCGTTTCATATTTGGCTTCCCGATGCGATGGAGGCTCCGACGCCGGTAAGTGCCTATTTGCACTCAGCCACAATGGTCAAAGCAGGGATTTATATTGTAGCTCGCTATACTCCGGTCTTTGGTGGTGAGGTGGTATGGTTCTGGCTCGTCTCGCTTGTAGGGATCATAACGATGGCTTATGGCTCACTTATCGCCATTAAGAAGACGGATCTCAAAGCCATTCTGGCGTATTCAACCATATCTCAGCTTGGGCTCATTATGTCATTATTCGGCTTGGGCTCTGCAGCTCTGTACTTTGGATACGGATCAGAATCCTTATTATATACGACAGCAACAACGGCAGGCATATTACATCTGTTCAACCATGCACTGTTCAAGGGATCACTGTTTATGATGGCAGGGATTGTAGACCATGAGACAGGCACCCGGGATATTAGAAAGCTTGGCGGACTTATGGCCGTTATGCCAATTACCTTCTCCATTGCACTGATTGGCACGTTCTCCATGGCAGGTCTGCCGCCATTCAATGGATTTGTGAGTAAGGAGATGTTCTTTAAAGCGACACTTGAAATTACAGAGCTGGGCATATTCAATCTCGAAGCCTGGGGAATCATATTCCCTATCCTGACCTGGATTGCCAGTGTAATGACTTTTATTTATTCCATGATTATCGTATTTCGGACTTTTCTTGGAACGAACAAGACTGAAATTCCGGTACATAAGCTTCATGAAGCACCTATAGGGATGTTAATTCCGCCATCTATTCTGGCGCTGATGGTGCTGATCACAGGAGTATATCCGGATCTGTTATCTGGCGGGCTGATTGAACCGGCGATGGCTTCTGTTCTGTCTCCTCTGCTGACGGATGGAGAGCGTTTCGATGTGCATCTGTATCTATGGCATGGACTTACACCCGAGCTGTGGATGACCTTAGGCGTAGTTGTTCTTGGTGGAGTCATCTACAAGTTCCTGCCGAGATGGAAGACGCAATACGAGGAATACATCCCGAGATATACCATCAATCGTTTTTATTCAACAGCATTCAGAGCGCTGCACCGATTTGCGAAGCGATGGACTCAGACCTACATGAACGGATCGCTGCGCAACTACTTAATCTACATCTTCGGCTTTATGCTGATTCTGAACTTCTATGCATTCTGGCGTGCCAGCGATATACAGTGGGATTTCAGCGGCTATGAATCGTTTATGGCTTATGAAAATATTTTGCTCGCAGGATTAATTATTACCGCCTTGTGTATTCCGCTAGCCAAGCATAGGTTATCTGCAGTCATCCTGACAGGGGCTGTGGGTTATCTTGTTACTCTGTTCTTTGTGCTCTTCAGAGCGCCTGATCTGGCCTTGACTCAAATGGTCGTTGAAACAGTATCGGTCGCACTGTTCCTGCTCTGCTTCTATCACCTTCCCGAGCTGACGCCTAAATCAAGCAGGAAGTATCAGGCTTTGAATCTGGTTATTGCTATTGGAGTCGGTGTGATGGTTACCTTGATTGCTCTGGCAGCAAGCGGAACACCTCAGCTCGCATCCATTTCCGAGTTCTTTACGAGGGAGAGCTATAACCTGGCAGGGGGCAAAAATATCGTCAACGTGCTGTTGGTTGATTTCCGCGGCTTTGATACGCTGCTGGAGATTATGGTGCTTGGTGTTGCTGCCCTGGCGATCTACTCGATGATTAATCTCAATTTGACAGGCAGAGATCTTGGCTCGAAGCACCAAGCTTTACCGAAGAAGGATGAAGAGGATCAAGTGAAGGATAGGAGCCGAATGGTCAAGCCGGATAATTGGAACACCGTTCCTTTGCGAAGCAATGATGTATTCTTGCAGATGAGTACAAAGATCATTGTATTTATTATCTTGGTCTTTGCCCTGTATCTCTTCTTCGCCGGACATCATCAGCCGGGGGGCGGATTTATCAGCGGGCTCGTGACTTCGGCCGCGCTCGTTCTTATGGCAATTGCGTTTAACACAGACACGCTCCGGCGAATACTTCCGGTGGACTACCGCTACGTTATTGCATGGGGACTACTTATATCGCTAGCGACAGCCGCAGGATCTTTTCTGTTCGGGGTTCCGTTTATGAGCCAGACGTTTGATTATTTTGATATACCGATCCTGGGGGAGGTTGAGCTGACAACAGCTCTGATCTTTGAGACAGGCGTCTTCTTGGCCGTGGTCGGCGTTACGATGACTATCATTCTGCAAATTGGGGAGGATCGATGACGATGGAAATTATAATGAGCGTTACAGTAGGTATTCTATTTGCCGTAGGAGTATACCTGATACTGTCTCGAAGCTTGCTGCGGCTTGTGCTAGGGATATCCATCCTGTCACATGGAGTGCATCTATTGCTTATGACAATGGCTCGTCTGAAGACAGGAGCACCTCCGCTGCTGGGAGAGAACGCCGAGCAATATGTGGACCCTCTTCCACAGGCACTGATCCTGACTTCGATTGTCATTAACTTTGGACTGCTGTCCTTCTTCTTCGTGCTGGCTTATCGTTCGTATCTCAAACTGAAGACCGACGATATGGAGGAAGTAAGGGGGCCGAAATATGAATAACCTCGTTGTTCTGCCGATCTTCATCCCTGTTCTGACAGGGATTCTTCTTATTCTGTTTATGAAGTCGGTCAGAATACAGCGCTGGATCAGCGGGATTGGTACTGTCATTGCACTTGGCATTGCGATCCTGTTGTTCGCACAAGTATCCGTTTCGGGCCTCCAGCTGCTCAATATGGGAGGATGGGCAGCGCCTTATGGCATCGTGTTTGTAGCGGATACTCTCGCCTCTCTGCTTGTGCTCGTAGCCTCCATTATTGCGGTGGCTTGCATCTTCTATGCATTTAGAAGTCTCACAGAAGAGAGAGAGAAATATCACTTTTACGTGTTCTTTCAATTTCTGATGGCTGGTGTCAACGGCTCCTTCTTAACCGGAGATCTGTTCAATCTATTCGTTTGCTTTGAGCTGATGCTCATTTCTTCTTATGCACTGCTGGTGCTGGGGAATACGGAAAGACAGCTGATGGAGTCGTTAAAATATGTGCTTATCAATATGGTATCCTCCTCCTTCTTTGTCGTTGGCATAGGTTACCTGTATTCCGTTGTAGGAACCGTCAACATGGCTCACTTATCGGTGAGAGTGGCTGAGGTAGGACAGGATGGTATTTTGGGAGTCATCTCGGTCTTGTTCCTGCTTATCTTCAGCATAAAAGCCGGATTGTTCTTGTTCTTCTGGTTATCCGGATCTTATGCAGCCCCGCCAGCCATCGTAACCGCTCTGTTTGCCGGTCTTCTAACGAAGGTGGGTTTATACGCCATTGTGCGGATGTTCACGCTTGTGTTCTATCACGATCCTGAATTTACCCGTCAGATCATTGGCTGGATGGCTGGCGCTACGATGATACTGGGGGTAATCGGCGCTATTGCCTATAAGAATGTAAATAAGATTCTAGTGTATAACGTCGTTGCAGGGGTAGGCTTTGTGGCCTTTGGGATGGCAGCAGATAACAAGCTCGCGCTTGAAGGACTGATGTTCTATCTATTGCACGACATGATTATCAAAACACTCTTGTTCTTGCTGGGCGGAGCCTTAATTGCTGCTGCCGGGACTGCAAGTCTGAACAACATGGGCGGGCTCATCCGCAGCTACCCGCTGCTCGGCTGGATGTTCTTCGTGGCCGCACTTGCCTTGGCAGGTGTTCCTCCGCTAAGCGGATTTCCAGGCAAGCTGATGCTGTTTGAAGGGGGCATCGCCGCGGGGCTGTATGGGCTGACCACCATTGCGGTGATCGCCAGCTTCCTGATGCTGTATTCGCTTCTGCGGATCTTCATCTATGCTTTCTGGGGAAAGGGACAGACCATCCATACAGACGAGCCTCACTATTCAATTAACCGGATGCTTATTCCGGCAGGAGGGCTGTTTGTTATTGTAATCGGCATGGGACTGTTTGCAGAGGCACTGTATCCTTCTTTTTCGACGGCGGCACATGTCCTGATTGATCCTAGCCTGTATGTCAATAAGGTCCTGAAGGGGTGGTGATGGAATGTCCAGGCAGATTATTCTCAATCTACTCATCGCTTTTCTCTGGATGCTGCTCAATCATTCATGGAGCGGAGCAAGCTTCTTTGTCGGATACACCCTTGGCTTACTGATCATTTTTGCATTTCGGCGATTCTTTCCCGAGCCCTTCTATTTAAAAAAGCTATGGTCTACCTTGAAGCTGATTAAGCTGCTCATTGTGGAGCTGTTTCGTTCTTCGTTTGAAGTTATTTCCCATATTGTGAAGCCGAAGCTCGACATTTCGCCAGGGATTTTTAAATATGAGACGGATCTTCGCTCCGAATTCGAGATTATGCTGCTGTTTCTGTTCATCTCACTGACGCCAGGCACGATGCCGCTTGAGATTTCCAGGAACAAGAGAACCATATACATTCATGCGTTTCATATCCCGGACGAAGATAAGATTGCAGAGGGTATCAAGAATACGTTTGAGAAAGCGATTATGGAGGTGACAAGATAATGCTGACTGTCGTTCTTAGCATTTCGCTGTTGCTGCTGGGTATCGCCATTCTCGGGTGTCTGTACCGGGTTCTGAAGGGACCCTCCATGGCTGATCGGATTACGGCACTCGACACGATAGGTATTCACTTGATTGGAAGTGTAGCGGTATTGTCTATGCTGCTTCATACCCAAGCCTATGTGGATATCATCCTCTTAATTGGCATCTTGGCGTTTATCAGTACCGTTGCCTTTGCCAGATTTATTGAAAGGGGGCTCGTACTCGAAAATGACGATGATCTTTAGTGTAATCGTTGGGCTCCTTGTCTTGTTTGGTGCGGTTCTGAGTGTGCTGAGTGCCTACGGACTCATCCGGCTTCCAGATGTATACCTCCGAGCGCACGCAGCAACAAAGAGTAATACGCTTGGCATTTTGTGCATTCTATCCGGCAGTTTTTTGTTTTTTATTGTATATGACGGCTATGTGAGTGCAAGGCTGCTGCTTGGCATTCTGTTTGTTTTTTTGACGGCTCCTGTTGCAGGGCATTTGAATGGTCGTGCTGCCTATCGTACCGATGTTCCCTTATGGAAGGGAAGTGCGCTGGATGAGCTGGCAAAAGCTCTAAAAGGGAAGAAGCGACAGCTCCTCGAGAACGAGGAGGTTTCGGTGGATTCGCTTGAGCCGGAGCCGAACCGAAATCAGACCAAGCATGAGTGAGCTCTCCTAAAATAACGCCATAGAACAGTATCTTTACAGCGATTTCAGATTTAACGTATAATGCAAAAGTGCGTCAATTTGTGCCATGGGTTTAGTACAATATAGACGGAAAATCTGAAGCTCCTATTCGCTTGTATATGCTGTGTGGATAGAAATCCAGGTGAAGGCTGCCGGCTGAACACTTATTCTAATCGAGAGAAGGTAATAACGATGGAATTGTGGTTTACGGAGAAACAAACCGAGAATTTCGGCATTACAATGAAGATTCACGAAACTTATGTGAATGAGCAGACGGAATTTCAAGATCTGGCTATGGTCAAAACCGAGGAGTTCGGCAACATGCTGCTCCTTGATGGTATGGTAATGACGACAGAAAAAGACGAATTCGTATACCATGAGATGGTTGCGCATCCGGTACTATATACGCATCCTAACCCTGAGCATGTCCTTGTGGTTGGCGGCGGTGACGGCGGAGTCATCCGTGAAGTGCTCAAGCACCCTCAAGTGAAAAAGGCGGTTCTGGTTGATATTGATGGCAAAGTAATCGAGTATTCCAAAAAATATTTGCCAAGCATTGCAGGCAAGCTGGAGGATGCTCGTGTCGAAGTGCTCGTAGGGGACGGTTTTATGCACATTCATGAACACAAAAATGCTTATGATGTTATCATGGTCGATTCCACAGAGCCGGTAGGCCCTGCAGCCAATCTGTTTACACGCGGCTTTTACCAAGGAATTTATGAAGCATTGAAGGAAGAAGGAATCTTTGTTGCTCAGACAGACAACCCTTGGTTTAAGGCTGAGCTGATTCAGAGTGTGAACAAGGATGTGAAGGAAGTGTTCCCGATCGTTCGTGTATATGGAGCGAATATTCCAACCTATCCAAGCGGTCTGTGGACGTTTACTATGGGAAGCAAGAAGTATGATCCCCTTGAGGTAGACGAGTCAGCAATTCCAGAAATCGATACTAAATATTATACTCCGCGTCTTCACAAGGCAGCGTTTGTGCTGCCAAAGTTCGTGGAAGATCTGATTAAATAAGGAGAATTAGCTTAATATGAAAATTGATCAAGCATACTCTGGAAATGTATTTATTTGCAGCTCCGAGGATTATGAGAATGCCAAAGCCGTGATCTACGGCATGCCGATGGATTACACCGTCAGCTTCCGCCCGGGCTCGCGTTTCGGTCCGGCACATATTCGCCAGGCTTCTGTAGGACTTGAAGAATACAGTCCTTACTTGGATAGAAGCATTGTGGATCTGAAGTATTTCGATGCAGGCGATTTGCTGCTGCCATTCGGTAATGCAGGCCGCAGCCTGGATATCATCCGGGAGTATGTGGAAGGTCTCTTGGCTGACGGTAAGATTCCCGTTGGTCTGGGCGGAGAGCATCTGGTCACTTGGCCAGTACTTGAAGCAATGTACAAGAAATATCCTGATCTTGCGATTATTCATATTGATGCCCATGCCGATCTTCGTGAGCAGTATGAAGGTGAGCCGTTGTCCCACTCGACTCCAATTCGCAAAGCGGCAGAATTGATGGGAGGCAAGAACATCTATCAATTCGGTATCCGTTCCGGTTCGAGAGAAGAGTTTGCCTATGCACGTGAGAACATTAACTTCTATCCATTTGAAGTGGCAGCTCCCATGAAGGAAGCATTGCCGTCCATGGGCAGTCGTCCGGTTTACGTGACGATTGATATCGACGTGCTTGACCCTTCCGCAGCTCCAGGCACAGGAACAGCAGAAGCCGGCGGAATTACATCCAAGGAATTGCTTGAGGCTGTTCATGCGATTGCAAGATCGAGTGTGAATGTCGTGGGATTTGACGTCGTTGAAGTGGCGCCGATCTATGATCCAACGCAGCAGACGCCAATCGTTGCATCCAAGCTGATCCGTGAAATGCTGCTTGGCTTCGTCAAGTAGGTTTGTACAATATTACACAGCTTAAGGTTTGTGAAGCACCCTTTCATCCCCTGATTGAAGAAGATATGATCAGGGCTGCTGGGGTGCTTTTGTATGCGAGCTAACGTTTTACGGCATCATTTAGATAGATAGGCAGGATTTTGATTTGAACAACATGACCAAAATCTATAGAATGAACTAAGGAAAGAAGCGAAAGGAACGCTTTTTAAGGTAGATAGGGGACGATAGAATCATGTCAGGATGGAATCCCGTCAAGGTTCATATTTACAGTATGGCTGACGGCGAGAAGGTTATACAGACATTTACCGGAGAGGCGATCAGGAAAGGCAGCGCCCTCTATGTACGATATGAAGAAGAAGAGCAGGTTCCCGGGGGGAGCAGGATTCGAAATACAATTAAGGTCACAGCGCACAGCTTGAAGCTGATCCGCCATGGCGGAGTGGAATCAGAGCAGAACTTTGAGCTGGGACAACGGCTGCCCGGGTTCTATAAATCACCCTACACTTCGTTTGCTTTGTCTACAGATACGAAGAAGCTTGAGATCCGCACGGCAGGAATGTCGGCCAAGCTTGCTTTTCGCTATGATCTATATATGTTTGAAGAGAAATCAGGACGTTTTGATATCAGTATGGAAATACAGGAGGAACTTTAATTCATGACACGCAATCCACTAGAGCTTATTAATGAGCAAGTCACTGCCGCAATTAAAGAAGCTGTAATATCAGCAGGCATTGTGGCTGAGGAAGAGATACCGGCAATCGTGCTGGAAGTACCGAAGGACAAGAGTCACGGGGATCTCGCGACGAATGCTGCGATGCAGCTGACTCGTATTGCCAAGAAGAATCCGCGCATGATCGCTGAACAAATGATTGAGCATCTCGATTTGTCGAAGGCTGGCATTGAGTCCGCTGAGATCGCAGGACCGGGCTTTATTAATTTCCGACTCAGCAAGAGCTATCTGTACCCTGTTATTGAACTCATTCATGAGCAGGGTGAGGACTACGGACGTGTAAACATGGGCGAAGGACGCAAAATCCAGATGGAGTTCGTCAGCGCGAATCCGACCGGAAGCCTTCACCTTGGACATGCCCGGGGAGCAGCTGTTGGTGATGCTTTATGCAATGTGCTTGATTTTGCAGGGTATGAAGTGACCCGTGAGTACTATATTAATGATGCCGGTAATCAAGTGTTTAACCTGAGCAAATCCATTGAGGCACGTTATCTTCAGGAGCTGGGCCAGGAAGTAGACATGCCGGAGGATGGCTATCATGGCGAGGATATCCGCGGCTTTGCCAGAGAACTGGTTGCTGAGAAGGGGAACTCCCTGCTTGAGCTGAATCCGGGTGACCGTGCAGCGTTCTTTAGAGATTATGGTCTTGAGAAAGAGCTCAATAAAATCAAACGTGATCTTGGGCGCTTCCGTGTTGAATTCGATAATTGGTTCAGCGAAACCTCCCTTTATGACAACGGAGCCGTACTGAATGCACTTGATGAGCTGCGGGAAAGAAATGAGATCTTCGAGAAGGACGGAGCGACCTGGCTGCATACTTCGAAATATGGTGACGATAAGGACCGTGTTCTTATTAAAAATGACGGGACATACACCTATTTGACACCGGATATTGCATATCATCGCGACAAGTATGCCCGCGGCTACGATACAATGATCAATATTTGGGGTGCAGACCACCATGGCTACATTCCAAGAATGAAGGCCGCTATGGAAGCGCTCGGCAACGATCCTGACAAGCTGGTTGTTCTCATTGCCCAAATGGTAAGCTTGTTCCAGAATGGCGAGAAGGTGAAGATGTCCAAACGTACGGGCAAAGCTATTACGATGGAAGATCTGATGGACGAAGTTGGTGTGGACGCAATTCGCTACTTCTTTACGATGCGCAGCATGGACTCTCATCTTGATTTTGATATGGATCTTGCGATCTCCACTAGTAACGAGAACCCGGTGTTCTACGTACAGTATGCACATGCCCGGGTATGCAGTGTGTACCGTCAGGCAGAAGAGCAAGGGATTGCAATCTACCCTGTACGGGATGTGAATCTGTCCAAGCTGACAGCAGAGCATGAATATGACATTCTGCGCAAGCTTGGTGAATTCCCAGAAGAGATTGAAGTTGCAGCGAACGGCTATGCACCTCACCGTATTATTCGTTATGTGTACGAGCTCTCTGCACTGTTCCACAGCTATTACAAGGCAGAGCGTGTCATTACGGATGATGCAGAACAGACGCAAGCGAGACTGGCTCTTCTTGGCGCGGTTCGCACAGTTATTGCTACGAGCCTCAGACTTGTCGGCGTGAGTGCACCCGAAAAAATGTAATTTGTCTTGGCAGCTGCCAAAAAAATCGGCTGTTCCTAAATAATGCAGAAGCCTCCCAACATCATCTCGGGAGGCTTTTTTACTCATACAAGGACTGAAAAACAACTAAGGATCTACACCTTTCGAGAATAGATAGACCACCACACACCTAATTAAGACTTGGTTCCCTCCTGAAGTAATCGAAGTGCATGGAGCTCCCCGACTTGATCATTGGAACGGGTAGACTTCCCTAAACGAAGGGGGGTTGCGCTTTTCTTGATCAGCGCCTTGATCTCCTCAGGGGATAAGCCGGGGCGTTCTGACAGCAATAATGCAATCGCACCGCTGACGTGGGAAGTAGCCATAGAGGTACCGCTCATCTCATGATATTTCCCGTGAGTCCAGCAGGAGTATATATTTTTGCCTGGAGCATACACATCTACATAAGGGCCCCGATTGCTGAACTCGGCAATCCGCCTATTCTCATCGGTCGCACCAACAGAGATGGTCTGGGAGTATCTGGCCGGATAATCAATGAAGCGCCGCTTCCCGTCATTTCCTGAGGAGGCAACGATGACGATGCCTTCCCTGCTTGCTTTATTGACGACATCAAGAAGAGCTTTGCTCTTGGTGCGCATGCCGAAGCTCATATTGATGATATCCACCCGGTTCCGGACGCACCAATCAATGCCGAGAATGATATCTGAGACATAGGCCGACCCTTGATGATCGAATGCTTTTACAGGGTATATGATGGATCTAGGGGCAACGCCAATAATGCCTTCCGTGCTGTTTGCCGCGGCTATGGTGCCTGCAATATGGGTGCCATGTCCATTATCGTCGAAGGGAAGCATGTTTCGATTGAGAAGATTAATGCCTCTGGCGAGGGAATGGCGGAGGTCAGGGTGCTGATAATCGGCGCCAGTATCGATGACAGCAATTTTGATTCGATGCCCTGTAGAATTGGACCAAGCCTTATGAGCTCGGATCTTTCTCACCCCCCATGGGATGCCGTGGCTTCCTGAAGGGGTTGTTTTGATGTTTTTTATCGTGGAGTGAACCTTTATTTTACTGTCGTTCTCAATGGTTAACATTGGCCCGCTCAGACTGTGAAGCCTGGCAGATGGAGTTAGAGGAACGATCAGTGCCCTGATCAGGCGGGATGCTCTGACATGCCGGAGATTTTTTAAGGTTGGCTTGAGCTTAGCAAGTGCAAGCAAACACTCATGATACTGCTGCGGTTTTGCAAAACGAATGATCTGGTGTCCGCTGGATGTCTGGGAAGCTTGATTCATCTCATCATTCAGCAAGGATAAGAATACGGAGTAATCCATTTTTGGGCAGTCCCCCTCTGGATGCCATGCTTGAGGTATTGTATGTACGTGCAGGTGATGCCGCATGGGAAACCAGCCCTTTTTTATTTCAAATAGGCCCGATAAATCGTGTCAAATGGGTTGGAAATTCATAATATACATAGAGAGCTCCATGGCTCTTGCGGGGACCCGTCGAAGGAGTGATCCTTCAGGGCGGATACAGTCAGAAGGCGGGGGAGGGACCCCCGTCTTTTTTAATTTTTGCAGCTAATATAGAAGTGGAAGCGTGATCGAAGAGTTATCGCTGAAGAAGGGATACATATTGCAGAGAACATCGCCTGTGAGTTATATAGATAGAGATTGGAATTTTTCTGCTTGATTTAAATCTCGTTACTTATGCACATAAAACTTGCATTTTGAGGCTAAATAGGTTTTACTTAGGTTTGTTAATGGATATGTTAGTTATAGTTAAAGCGTTATATAGATTGAGCTGGAGCTGAGTATTTAGATCATTCTATAAACCGTTATGCGAATTAATGTGTGAGAGGAAGTGTCCGTTAGTGAGTACCTCACTCAATTTAAAATTGGATCCAGAAAGGATCCGCGAAATGCCGATGGTCGATTTGGCTTTTATGGTGCTTAAAGTTGCCAACACGCCTTATTACTATCGCGACCTGATGAATGAAGTAGCGAAGCTGCGTGGCCTCGGCGACGAAGAGATTAATGATGTCATTGCACAGCTATATACTGAAATTAATATCGACGGCCGGTTTGCTTATGTAGGAACCAATCTGTGGGGACTCAAGCGCTGGTATCCGATCGATAAAGCAGAAGATGCTGTTACGGGTACGAAGCGTCCAAGAATCATCAACGACGACGATGATGAGGATGAAGAGTACATTGAGGAAGAACACGAGGATGAAGATTTCGATCATTCTGGTGATGAGGATGAAGACGACGATCTCTTCGATGATGACTCGGATGATGACGATGATGATGTCGATGATGAGATTATTGGCGATGAAGAGCTCGATGAGGAAGAAGACGCAGAAGACGACGATGATGATGAGTCAGACAACGAAGATGAGGACGAGGAAATCTAGTCCAAAACTGGTTGTATAAAGTCGATGAACATCCTTGACAAAAGCTCATGCAAGCAGGTAAACTATTGCTTGGGCTTATGATTGAGCGATGAATATTACACGTGTTTTATATAAAAAAGTGCCCCGTTTTTTCGGGTGTGCTTTTTTCTTTTTTATAGGGAACTATAGATAGAAATAACATGTACCGCCTTGATCTGTGAGGCGGGATGTTTTTTTTGACAAGCAAATTTTGCTTATTCCCTTTTTAGACGATGATAACCTGAAAAATGGGTTAGGATAACATCATAATGTCGCCTGAATTTTACGGACTTTTATGTAGGAGGGTATTATAAAGTGACAACAAAGTATATTTTCGTGACGGGCGGGGTTGTGTCTTCCCTGGGCAAAGGGATTACAGCTGCATCTCTGGGAAGACTGCTGAAGAACAGAGGGCTTAAGGTGACGATTCAGAAATTTGATCCATATATTAATGTGGATCCAGGAACGATGAGTCCTTACCAGCATGGTGAAGTGTTTGTAACAGATGACGGAGCGGAAACAGACCTTGACCTTGGGCATTATGAGCGTTTTATTGATATAAATCTTTCCAAGAACAGCAATGTGACCACGGGTAAAGTGTACTCTACAGTTATTAGCAAAGAACGCCGCGGAGAATATCTGGGCGGTACGGTTCAGGTTATTCCTCATATTACGAACGAGATCAAAGAACGCGTATTCCGTGCGGGTCGTGAAACGGGGTCTGATGTTGTTATTACGGAGATTGGCGGTACGGTAGGTGATATCGAGAGCTTGCCATATCTTGAAGCGATTCGTCAGATCAAGAGTGATGTAGGCCGGGATAATGTGATGTACATTCACGTTACGTTGATTCCTTACATCAAAGCAGCGGGTGAAGTGAAAACGAAGCCGACGCAGCACAGCGTTAAGGAACTACGCGGAATTGGTATCCAGCCGAATGTGATCGTGTGCCGTACAGAGCAGGAGCTCTCCGCGGATATGAAGGCTAAGCTGGCGCTGTTCTGCGACATTGATCCGCATGCTGTCGTAGAATGCCGTGATGCAAGCACACTGTATGAGGTCCCGTTGAATCTTCGTGATGAAGGCTTGGATGAGATTGTAGTGAATCATTTGAAGCTGACAACGCCTGCACCGGACATGACCGAGTGGGAGGGCCTTGTTGATCGGATCAGCAAGCTGGAGAGAACAGTGGAAATTGCCATTGTTGGTAAATATGTTGCGCTTCACGATGCTTACCTTAGTGTGGTTGAATCGCTGTCTCATGCAGGCTTTGCTGCCAATGCAGAAGTGAAGCTCCGCTGGGTAAATGCGGAAGAGATTACGGATGAGAACGTAGATGAGCTGCTGCACGGAATTGGCGGGATTCTGGTGCCTGGCGGATTTGGCGATCGCGGTATTGAAGGTAAAGTGTCGGCTATTCGCTATGCGCGTGAGAAGAACATTCCGTTCTTCGGCATTTGCTTGGGTATGCAGGTATCTGTCATTGAGTATGCTCGTTCTGTCGTTGGTCTCACAGGTGCTAACAGCTCGGAGATTAACCCTTCTACTGAATATCCGGTTATTGATCTGCTTCCAGAGCAAAAGGATATCGAGGATCTCGGCGGTACGATGCGTCTTGGGCTGTATCCTTGTAAATTGCAGGAAGGCTCTCTTGCAGCTGCCTGCTATCAGGATGAATTGGTCTACGAGAGACATCGCCACCGGTATGAATTTAACAATGAGTACCGTGAAGTGATTGAGAAGGCAGGTCTGCTTATCTCGGGTACGTCTCCAGATGGACGTTTGGTGGAAATCGTTGAGCTTCCAGGACATCCTTGGTTCCTGTCTGTTCAGTTCCATCCGGAATTCATTTCTCGCCCGAACCGTCCGCAGCCATTGTTCCGTGAATTTGTGAAGGCGTCCCTTACACATTCAGAGAACATGTAATAACGAATGGATATAAACCAAAGATCCCGTTTTTCGGGATCTTTTTTTATCATGGTATTGGATGCCGTTCCATTTATATGCAATATAGTTCGAGTAAGCAGGATTTAACTGAGCGAGGTAGAATCTTATATCTAACAACCTAAAAATCGCTGGATTAGGTACAATCATGTGCGGCTTGCGTAGATTGATTTGCGGGAGGTAAGACTTTGAATAACAAAAAAGTACTTATAGTTGATGATCAGAATGGAATTCGTATTTTGCTTATGGAAGTGTTTAGCAGTGAAGGGTATACAACATACCAGGCGGCTAACGGCAAAATTGCACTGGAAATTGTTCAGAAGCATTCCCCTGACCTTGTCCTGCTGGATATGAAGATTCCAGGAATGGATGGTCTGGAAATACTGAAGCATATCAAAGAGATGAACCCTGAAATCAAGGTCATTATGATGACCGCATATGGTGAGCTTGACATGATTAAAGAAGCTACCGAGCTAGGAGCGCTAATGCACTTCACCAAACCTTTTGACATTGATGAGATGCGGATCGCGGTTAATATGCAGCTTGGCGGGGTAAAGAACGAAATATAGGATGTATAGGGTCCTGTCTTAACGGGCAGGATTTTTTGTAGCCTTTTTGTAAATGACATCACTTTGCCAGTGCCCTGCCTTCTGCTAGAATTCGAAATGGCAGGACGTCTGCACAGCTTATTTTATTTTTCAAACCCTTGTTTAGTATTTAACATCGGATGTGGTATAATAATGGCTGTATGTGATGTCGGCTAATAACCATAGACAAACAAAGACACTAGGAGGATTTAAACCATGCCATTAGTATCAATGACAGACATGTTAAACAAAGCGCTTAAAGGTCAATATGCAGTTGGTCAATTCAACATCAACAACCTTGAGTGGACTCAAGCTATTCTTGCTGCAGCAGAAGAAGAGAAATCTCCAGTCATTCTTGGAGTATCCGAAGGCGCAGCTCGTCACATGGGCGGCTTCTACACTGTAGTAAAAATGGTTGAAGGCCTCATCCACGATATGAAAATTACCGTGCCTGTAGCCATCCATCTTGATCATGGTTCCAGCTTTGATAAATGTAAAGAAGCAATTGATGCAGGCTTCACTTCCGTTATGATCGACGGTTCCCACCATGCAATCGACGAGAATATCGAAATCACTAAAAAAGTGGTTGAGTATGCACATTCCAAAGGCGTTTCCGTTGAAGCTGAAGTTGGTATCGTAGGCGGACAAGAGGATGATGTTGTCGGTGAAGTAATGTACGCTAAGCTTGACGACTGTGTTCGTATCGTTAACGAAACAGGTATTGATACACTTGCTCCAGCTCTTGGTTCTGTTCATGGTCCTTACAAAGGCGAGCCTAACCTTGGTTTTGCAGAAATGGAAGAGATTCGTAACGCGACGACACTTCCACTTGTTCTTCATGGCGGTACAGGTATCCCGACTCATGACATCAAGAAAGCAATCTCTCTGGGTACTTCCAAGATCAACGTGAATACAGAGAACCAAATCTCGTTCACGAAGACTGTTCGTGAAGTGCTTGCAGCTAAACCAAATGAATACGATCCACGTAAATATATCGTTCCAGGTCGTGACGCGATCAAAGCAACAGTTATCGGCAAAATCCGTGAGTTTGGTTCCAGCAACCAAGCGTAAGTTCTTTGACATACAATTCAATTGAATAGATGAAATGGGAATCACACCGCTTAGTCGGTGTTTTTCCATTTCATAATCAGTATTTTCTTAAAAGTTTAATGTATTAAAATGATAATAATCCGCAGTGTCGCAATGCCATAAGAATTATTCAATTCGGCTAGAAGTGATTTCTAGGAGGACCTCTTACCTTATGGAAAAATTAATGATCAGTGGTGGAAGGCCACTCCAAGGCACGGTTACCATTAGCGGAGCTAAGAACAGTGCCATAGCGCTCATTCCGGCGGCAATCCTTGCCGAGTCGGAAGTTATTCTTGATAATCTACCTTTACTCAGTGATGTTGCTGTTTATTCCGAAATTCTAGAGGAGCTTGGAGCTACGGTATCTTGGGATGGAAATTCGATGAAGATTGACCCTTCTCATATTATTTCACTGCCTATGCCTAACGGACCGGTGAAGAAGCTTCGCGCGTCTTATTATATGATGGGTGCTTTGCTAGGGCGCTTCAAAGAAGCGACCATAGGACTGCCAGGGGGCTGCAACTTTGAACCTCGACCTATTGATCAGCATATCAAGGGTTTTGAAGCTCTGGGAGCAACGGTGACGAATGAGCATGGTGCGATCCATCTTCATGCCAAAGAGCTTAAGGGCGCCAAAATTTATCTCGATGTTGTCAGTGTAGGAGCAACCATAAACATTATGCTGGCAGCGACAAGAGCCAAGGGCTCTACAATTATTGAAAATGCGGCCAAAGAGCCTGAGATTATAGATGTAGCAACACTTTTGAATTCCATGGGAGCATCGATTAAAGGTGCAGGAACCGAAACGATTCGTATCGAGGGCAAATCGGAGCTTCATGGCTGCCGGCATTCCATTATTCCTGATCGTATTCAAGCAGGTACATATATGATTGCAGCTGCTGCAACTCGTGGCAATGTACTCATTGATAATGTCATCCCTAAGCATTTAGAGGCGTTGACAGCTAAGCTGATTGAAATGGGTGTTGGTATTGAGGAGCTTGATGAGAGCATTCGAGTGATCGGCAAACCAAGCTATGAACATGTCGATGTCAAAGCATTGGTATATCCGGGCTTTGCCACCGACCTGCAGTCTCCAATGACCAGCTTGCTGACCCAGGCACAAGGAGTGAGTGTACTAAGCGATTTTGTGTATAGCAACCGCTTTAAGCATGTGCCTGAACTTATCCGAATGGGTGCTAAGATTCGGGTAGAAGGAAGATCGGCGATTATCGAGGGACATTCGCTGAATGCGGCCAAGGTAAAGGCGGCCGACCTGCGAGCAGGCGCAGCTCTTGTCATCGCTGGATTAACGGTGGAAGAAGGGGTCACTGAGGTTGGCGGTGTAGAGTTTATTGATCGTGGATACGACAACTTAGTCACCAATCTGCGTGAGCTGGGTGCCGATGTTTGGCGTCAAACACTGTAGAGAAGTCATTGTTTTATATTCGAAGAGATAAACATATTCAAGAATAGTTCTTTTTATCCGATCTATATTTTATATGAATATCTCTTCGAAAAATGGGTAAACCTATTCTAATACTGATTTCTTGCATAACAATGGCAATCATACCGCCAATAATCTGCATATTTGCATTCAGACAGGTAAATTCCGTACAATGGATGCTAAGCAGTGTTATTGAAGATAATCATTACTTAGTTTGCACACATACGACTGGACCGTCAGTCTTCCCATTTTTACGGACTTATTAATTGAATAGGTGGTTATTGCATGGATCTACAAATTTCCGATCTGGAAGAAATGAAGCTGACTGACTTATACAAGTTAGCGAAGAAGTACCAGATCCCTTATTACGGCCAGCTGAAGAAGAAAGAACTGATCTTTGCTATTCTTCGAGCACAGGCAGAACAAAGCGGCCTTATGTTCATGGAAGGCGTACTTGAAATCCTCCCAGAGGGTTATGGTTTTCTCCGCCCCATCAACTATTTGCCGAGCAAAGAAGATATTTATATATCTTCCTCACAAATTCGTAAGTTTGATTTAAGGACTGGGGATCTCGTATCCGGCAAGTGCCGTACTCCTAAAGAGAATGAAAGATATTTCGGACTGCTTCAGGTTAATGCCGTTAATGGACAAAGCCCTGAGATGGCAGCTGAAAGACTCCATTTTCCAGCCTTAACTCCTCTATACCCACAGAAAAAGCTAGTACTTGAAACATCCCCAACGCATTTATCAACCCGTATTATGGATGTGCTTGCTCCCGTAGGATTGGGACAGCGCGGACTCATTGTTGCACCTCCCAAGGCGGGCAAGACACTCCTTCTGAAAGAGATAGCAAATAGCATTTCAACCAACAATCCGGAGATTGAATTGTTTGTACTGCTGATTGACGAACGTCCTGAGGAAGTGACGGATATGCAGCGTTCTGTTAAAGGGGAAGTTGTTGCCTCAACATTTGATGAGCTTCCGGAAAATCACATTAAAGTAGCTGAGCTTGTTCTTGAGCGTGCGCTTCGTCTAGTGGAGGCGAAGAAGGATGTTGTTATTTTGCTGGACAGCATTACGCGTCTTGCGCGTGCATATAACCTGGTAATTCCGCCATCTGGCCGGACACTCAGCGGTGGTATTGACCCGGCTGCATTTCATCGTCCGAAGCGTTTCTTCGGCTCGGCTCGGAATGTGGAAGAGGGAGGCAGCTTAACGATTCTAGCTACTGCACTTATTGACACGGGCTCACGTATGGATGACATCATATACGAGGAGTTCAAGGGAACAGGTAATATGGAATTGCATCTGGATCGCAAGCTTGCTGAACGCCGGATCTTCCCGGCAATCGATATTCGCCGTTCCGGTACACGTCGTGAGGAAGTACTGCTTACGAAGGATGAGCTGGATGCGATATGGGCTGTGCGTAAGAATATGAATGAAAGTCATGACTTTGTGGAAGGCTTCCTTAAGAAGCTGCGCAATACCAAGACGAATGCGGAGTTCCTGGCTTCGCTCGATATGGCAGGTAATACGGGTCAGACACAATCCGGCAGCTCTTCTGGTTCGGGCACAAGCTCTGCGCCTGCAAGACGAACGAATAGAACTTCGGCGGCATCCGCTACGACAACCTAATCACAGCACGTAGTGAATAGGTATCCAATGTGTAAAAAAGCAGACTTTTTGAATAAAACAAGCCTTCTCATTTCTGCAAATACCATTTATTTGCATAGGCATTGCGTAGAGCAGAAGAGCGTGTTATAATCAACTTTGTGTTCTTAATAACTCTGGGTCCATTAGCCGGCTCAGGGCAAGAAGAGGTGAAAGTCATGAATGAAGCGATTCAACCAAAATATCACGTAACTACAGCGACTTGCGCATGTGGTAACACGTTCGAAACGGGTTCTATTAAAGAATCTCTGCGTGTAGAGGTATGCTCTGCATGTCACCCGTTCTTCACTGGTAAACAGAAATTCTTGGATGCTGGTGGCCGTGTTGATAGATTTAAGAAAAAATACGGAATGTAATTTATATGAAGCTGACGAGCTTGCGTCAGCTTCATTTGTTTTTGACCTTCTGCCGGAGTGGCAGAAGGTTTTATTTTTTTGCAGGACGGGTGGAGCTGGAAAGTGTTGCAGTCCGGTTGCATTTTAATACTGCATGCGATATACTTATTTTCACCGTGCTAGATGGGGAGGTAGCGGTGCCCTGTAACTCGCAATCCGCTATAGCGAGGTTGAATTCCTGTTAGAGGTTTTGTCGATGTGAGGCTGGTCCCTGCATGCAATGTTGACGGTTGGGTCCTCCGCAATGAGTACTTGTGAATCTGGTCAGGTCCGGAAGGAAGCAGCCATAAGCAAGATCACTCTTGTGCCGGAGGGTGGCCTAACCCGAGTTGTTATGCAGGGGTGCCGCTTGGATCGCAATTATCAATAACAGGTGCACGGTTCTTATCTAAATAAATAGATGGTATGACAGATATCTTTGCATTAGGAATGCAAAGATTTTTTTGTATTTATGAGAGGTTTTTAGTGAATTTAAATGCAATAATTCATGGTTATATCTAAATAGAAATAGCTCAATTCAACTGGGTATTTCTTTTGACCTCACAATATTGAATACAAGTAATAAATAATAATGAAAATACGGCTCATGTACTTTTAAAGTTTTGATTCAAGAGGGAATATAGTATAATGAAGCCACAAACAAAGGTCATGAGACATGTGGAAAGAGGGTAAAGCACAGTGGAACATATTGCGTTGTACCGTGCTTGGCGGCCTCAGTCGTTTCAAGACATGGTTGGGCAACAGCATATCATTCAGACTTTGCAGAATGCCATACGTGAAGAGCGGATTTCGCATGCGTATCTGTTTAGTGGTCCGCGTGGAACAGGGAAGACAAGCGCTGCCAAGATACTTGCGAAGGCTGTCAACTGTGAACGGGGTCCTCAGGTAGAGCCTTGCAACGAGTGTGAAGCATGTCGGCGTATAACGTCGGGTTCGGTAATGGATGTCCAGGAGATTGATGCTGCATCCAATCGAGGGGTAGAGGAGATTCGTGATTTACGCGAAAAAGTGAAGTATGCTCCTACCGAGGTCCGTCATAAAGTGTACATCATTGATGAAGTACACATGCTGACGACAGAAGCGTTTAACGCCTTGCTGAAGACACTGGAAGAACCGCCGCCGCACGTGATGTTTATACTCGCAACAACAGAGCCGCATCGGCTTCCTGCTACGATTATTTCTCGCTGTCAGCGTTTTGATTTTCGCAGGGTATCCCTGGAAGAGCAGACAGGACGGCTTGCAGCGATTTGTAAAGAAGAAGGTATTACAGCAGAAGATGAGGCTCTTCAATATATTGCGCGTTTGTCTGATGGGGGGATGCGGGATGCGCTGAGCATTCTTGATCAAGTCTCTTCCTTTACAGGAGGACATGTCTCCTATCAGCAGACATTGGATATGACAGGTGGACTTCCATCAGAGAAGTTTGGCAAGCTGGCTGGATTCCTTCTGAAAGGAGACGTGGGCGAGGTCCTGCAGACGGTTGAAGAATTTATGCAGGAAGGCAAGAGCGCGGATAAGAGTATGGAGAACCTTCTATATTATTTCCGTGATCTGCTTCTGATCAAGATGGTGCCGAATGCAGATCGGATGACGGATCGGGTCCTTGATCCTGCGTCATTTAAGCCGATTGCAGATGCCTTTTCCAAAGAGCAGTTGTTTTACGTAATTGATACGCTCAATCGATATCAAAGTGAAATGAAATATGCGGCTCAGCCCCAAACCTTGTTCGAAGTCGCATTGCTCAAATTGTGCAGTCTTCCTCAGGGCGGTACTGCTGCAATAGCTTCCGAGGGGCAAGGATCCAGCGTCGACTCCTCTGAGATCGCCGCGATGAAACGTCAAATTGCTGAGCTTGAGAAGAAGCTGGAGAAGGCGATGAAGAGTGGCGGCGTAGGAGCTGCGAGTGGAGCTCAGGGCGCAGGTGGCGGTACTGCTCGCTCAAATCAGCGAACAGCTGCGCCAAGAATATCAGGGCCTGCCAAGCTGCCTCCTAACATGGAGCAATATGTTGCCCAGAGAGGCGGCAAGGAATTCACCGATATTGCGAGCAAATGGGGGCAGATCCTTCAGCGCGTCAAGGAAGAGAAAGTAACGGTACATGCCTGGTTTGTTGATGGAGAACCTGTTTCTGCCTTAGAAGATGCTGTGCTTGTCGCCTTTAAGAACAGTATTCACCGAGAAACAACAGAGAAGCCGGCGAATAGGGAAGTAATTGAAGGTGTGCTAGAGCAGCAGCTGGGCAGACCGTTAAGACTGGTGACGATGCTTCAGCGGGATTGGTTAACTGCAATTGAAGGTACGCAGGAGACGAAGAAGGAAGAGGAGTTCAAGCTGGAGCCTGAGCAGGAAGGGAACCAGAAGGAGCCTTGGATTGATGAGGCGATCGAGCTTTTTGGCGAGAATTTGGTTATCATTAAAGAATAAGCGTGTATAACATTATATTAATTTAAGGAGATGACACAGATGAACAATATGAATCAAATGATGAAGCAGGTCAAAAAAATGCAGGAGCAAATGCTCAAGGCTCAAGAGGAGCTTGGCACGAAGACTGTAGAAGGTTCTTCTGGCGGCGGTGTCGTAACAGCTGAAGTGAATGGCCACAAGAAACTGATCTCAATTACAATCAAGCCTGAAGCAGTAGATCCTGAAGATGTTGAAATGCTGCAAGACCTTGTTATGACTGCAGTGAACGATGCAATGAGCAAAGCTGATGAACTGGCTAACCAGGACATGGGCAAATTTACGAACGGCATGAAAATCCCAGGCTTGTTCTAATTTGAGCCAATAGAAGGAGAATTCTTAACTTGTATTATCCGGAACCGATTGCGAAGCTTATAGATGCTTTCACACGTCTGCCCGGCATCGGTCCCAAAACGGCCGCTCGCCTTGCCTTCCATGTACTGAACATGAAAGAAGATGATGTGATTGATTTTGCCAAAGCGCTGGTAAGTGTGAAACGGAATCTTCACTATTGTTCGGTGTGCTGTAACATTACGGATACAGATCCGTGTCGCATTTGTCAGGATAAGACGAGGGATACATCCGTGATCTGTGTTGTGCAGGATCCTAAAGATCTCGTAGCTATGGAACGAACCAAAGAATTCAATGGTTATTATCATGTTCTGCAGGGTGCGATATCTCCTATGGAAGGGATTGGCCCAGATGATATCCGGCTGAAGGAGCTGCTTACTCGTTTGAGTGATGAGCGGGTGAAGGAGCTTATACTGGCGACAAATCCGAACATTGAAGGAGAAGCAACGGCAATGTATATCTCAAGACTGGTTAAACCGTTTGAGATCGTTGTGAGCCGGATTGCGCACGGTCTGCCTGTAGGCGGGGATCTTGAATATGCAGATGAAGTAACGTTATCTAAGGCGCTGGAAGGCCGCCGGCAATTGCACTAGATCATTTTATAAGCGAAATGTACAAATGTAAGAAGCTCTGAGTCTATCAGGGCTTCTTTTTTGTATGTTCTAAGTTTGTCCCTCTCGCGATATGTATGAAATAACGCAGTAAGTTCACTATGGACCGCTGAAGAATCAGAAGGCAGAAGATTTACTGTGCTCACGGCTCGGCTGTGCTTGTGCTTTTGTCGCAAGGCCTTTGAAATACCTGTTTATATAAACAGCTGTTTCAAAAGGTTTTTTCTGGATTCAAAGAGGTTAAGAGTTAATTTCTCGGGAGGGGATGCATAATGGTGGCAGGTTGGATTAAAGCAATTGGTGCAAAGGATAGCAAAATGGTATTACAAGAGAAGCGGATAGGTACAGAAATTTTGGAAGACATACGGACGGCACATGAAGAATGGATGCAGGCGCACCATATGTTCGAGGAGGCACAAGGGCAGGATCAGATCGATTATGCGATTTTTACACTTGAGGCTGCAGAGAGAAAGTATCAGATGCACTTAAAAAGAGCGAAGCAGGCCGGTTTGAATGGAAAAGGTCATTATGCTGTTAAAGAGATGAATGCTATAAGTCTTACCAAAGAAGCGGGAGGGCTATAATGAAAATTATTCTATGGGGAGTGCTTAGTGTATCCTTGCTGCTGATCCTCGTCATTCTATTCAGAAGGAAAATCGGTTTTAAATGGATCAGTTCCTTTGGTATTCATTTAGTGCTCGCAGCTCTAGGAATATATGTCGTTAACTACTCCGGATTAATTGGAGAGGTGAGCATTCCGATAAACCCTGCAACCATAGGCACAGTTACAGTGCTTGGACTGCCGGGAGTGGCCTTGCTTTACGGTTTAAAAATCTCTTTATTTTAGTGTTGACTTTAATTGAAGATATGTGGTATATTATATCTCGGCCCTTTTAAGAGCTAACTAAATTAATTTAATTCGAGAGCATATCACACGAAAAAATAATTTAAAAAAACTCTTGACGACAAGGTGCTGAACATGATATATTATAAAGGTCGCTGAAACAAAGCGATTGAACAAAAAAGTAAACTTGATCTTTGAAAACTGAACAACGAGTGAGTAGCATTTTCGAAGAAAATGCTTAGCGAGATCATTTGGTACGTGTCGTAAGACCGTATGAATGGTTGAGCAAAATAAAGAGAACATTACGTTCTCGTCAG
>NZ_BBIW01000024.1 GCF_000732325.1 Paenibacillus sp. TCA20 | reverse complement strand
GGAATTTTGGATGACGAACGACTTTTGCGTGAGCAACCGGAGAGAGACAGCCAAAAATGGAACGCCCGCTTTGATCCTCCCTCGAGATACCCACAAAACCACCCAAGTGGAATTTTTGGATGACGAACGACTTTTGCGTGAGCAACCGGAGAGAGACAGCCAAAAATGGAACGTTTAATAGTTCCTGATTTTAGTGCTCTCACGCGGACCTCAACTTGTGATACAATAAACTGTCTATAAATGATTAATCGGCATGATAACTACAGGAGGATTCACATGAGCACAGGTTCCTTTATCGCTGTTGAGGGCCCGATCGGGGCTGGTAAAACGACGCTGTCCACAATGCTGTCACAGGAGCTGAATATTCCGCTGCTGAAGGAGATTGTGGAGGAGAATCCGTTTCTCGGCAAGTTCTATGACAACATTGAAGAGTGGAGCTTTCAACTGGAAATGTTCTTCTTATGCAATCGCTATAAGCAGCTGGAAGATACGACAACGAAATATATTCAGCATGGTCAGCAGGTCATATCCGACTACCATATCTACAAAAATCTGATCTTTGCCCAGCGCACGCTCTCCGGCGTGAAATGGGAAAAGTATCGTCAAATTTATCACATTCTTACAGGTGATCTTCCGAAACCAGATTTGATTATATATATTAGGGCTGATCTTCAGACACTCTTGAAGCGTATCCAAATGCGGGGACGGTCGTTTGAGCAAAATATGGATACCGCCTATTTAGAGCAGCTGATTATTGACTATGATCATGCAATGGCATCCCTTGCTGAGAGTGAGCCTGATACCAAAATTATTACGATTGACGGGAATCAGATTGATTTTGTAACGCATCGCGAGCAATTTGACCTGATTGTGTCCGAAGTAAAGGAGTATATTAAATGAGTGAAATACAAATTCCGGCTAACGCCTTAATTACGGTTGCAGGAACAGTAGGTGTGGGTAAATCGACTCTTACCGCTGCGCTTGCAGAGCGGCTCGGATTCAAGACATCCTTGGAGAAGGTCGATCACAATCCTTATCTGGAGAAGTTCTATCATGACTTTGAGAGATGGAGCTTCCATCTTCAGATTTATTTTCTGGCTGAACGTTTTAAAGAGCAGAAAAGTATATTTGAAGCCGGTGGCGGATATGTTCAGGACCGTTCCATATATGAGGACACCGGAATATTTGCACAAATGCATGCAGACAAAGGCACAATGAGCGAGACAGATTTTGAGACATATTCCAGCCTGTTTGAGGCGATGGTTATGACACCCTATTTTCCTCATCCGGACATTCTCATCTATCTGGAAGGCAGTCTGCCTTCGATATTAAATCGAATTAAAGAGCGCGGCCGGGAGATGGAAATTCAGACTGATCCGGCATATTGGGAAGAGATGCATGAGCGCTATGCCAAATGGATTGGCGGCTTTACCGCCTGCCCTGTGCTTAGGCTGAACATTGATGAGTACGATGTGCATGATCCGGCTTCCTTGGACAGTATTCTGAAAGAAGTAGAGCAAATTATTCAAACTTCGAGAAGCAGTCAGCAATAGATTGATTAGAATACTTGAATATAGGTAAGCGAACTTGTGCACTATTAAATATAAATGAATAAAAGGCGTATTTTGGTCGTATCTTTGTCAGTAAAGCATGGTTTTAACGGATATTTGTGAATTTCATTAGATATTTAAATAGGTCTACGGACTTATAACTTGCTATTACTAACATTTTTATGTATACGGATGTTCATCTATCTTGTATAATATCAAAAAATTTAGAAAAAAGAGTCTTAATATAGTAAGGCTTTCTTCAAGAGAGATGGAGGACATCATGGTACCAAAACAGACGAATCAGTTGGATACACCGGGTACAAAAGAGCGATTTTCTTCAACAGGCTTTATTTTGGCCGCAATCGGTAGTGCAGTAGGACTTGGTAATATGTGGAAGTTTCCTTATATTACAGGTCAGTATGGCGGTGGAGCCTTCTTCCTGCTCTTTATTGCTTGTCTGCTCGTTGTAGGCTTGCCTGTATTGCTCGCGGAGCTTGCGATTGGACGTGCAGGACGCGGTAGTGCATCCTCTTCCTTTGTCAAAGCTGGAGGAGGAAAAATTTGGGGCGTGTTCGGGCTGTTATCCGTAATTGCGCCATTCGTTATTATGACATTCTATTCACTCGTCGCAGGCTGGACGCTTCACTATGCTGTGCTGTCCTTCAGTGGACAACTGTTTAACAATACCGATTTTGGTGGACAGTTCAGTTCCTTCACGGGCGGTTATATGCCGATCATATGGGGAGCTATCGTGGCTGTAATTACGGGCTTCGTTGTCGTCAAAGGAATCTCCGGCGGGATCGAGAAATTTAACAAGGTCCTTATTCCAGGTATGCTGGTACTGCTCGTCATCCTTATGATTCGATCCATTACGCTGCCGGGCGGTATGGAGGGAGTGTCCTTCTTCCTGTCACCAGATTTCTCGAAGCTGACACCGGAATCAGCGCTCGTCGCGCTTGGGCATGCTTTCTTCTCCCTGTCACTCGGGATGGGAACAATGATTACCTACGGTGCCTTTGTCAACCGTCAACAGTCGCTCGGATCAGCAACTGTGGCTGTCGGGGCAGGGGATATGCTGTACGCACTCATTGCCGGTTTGATTATTTTCCCAACGACATTTGCCTTTAATATTCCTGCGGATGCAGGACCAGGTCTTGTCTTTGTTGCTCTACCCGCCGCATTCTCCGCGATGCCGCTTGGCTGGTTGTTCGGGGGATTGTTCTTCGTCCTTCTCGGAATTGCAGCATTGACTTCTCTCGTATCTCTGCTTCAAGTGCCCGTTTCATATGCAATGGAGAAATGGAACTTGCGCCGCAGTACAGCAGTATGGATCATGGCTGGTCTAGTATTCCTGTTAAGTATTCCGTCCGCTTTATCCATGGGCCTTATGCCAGATCTTAAGATAAACAATATGCCAGTGTTTGACTTTGTTGATTTTGTAGCCTCTAACTGGTTCCTGCCGCTGAGTGGACTTGTTGTAACTCTGTTCGCAGGATACTTCTGGAAGAACGTTGCAGAAGAAGCAGGACTTACGCAGAAATGGTTCCGTATATGGCTGTTCATGCTTCGCTATATCGCACCTATTCTGGTGTTGTTCGTCTTCCTGTACTCAGCACAGATTATTAAATTGTAATACGGACGTATCAACATTCTGGAGATCATATTTTACGCAGAACCTCTTTCGCTGTAATGGCGAAGGAGGTTTTTTTATTTTGAATTAGGATACAGGGTTAAACTGTTAAAAATTACAATGTGAATATACAGGAGGTTAGAACAAATTTCGACAATCATTTGCCTAATCATCTGTTATATTGGTATGAAAGTTAATTTTTGCAGAAATGTGCATCTGTGTGCATTTGTATGTATCTATATGTATCTAGAAGATTCAAAAGAGAGGGGCTCAAACGTTAATGCGTTTGGAGAAAAAAGAAATATGGTTCATTTCCATCATCCTGATGCTGATCATTGCCTTGATGATGATACTGATTAATATATGGAGCTCGGAGCAGCAGAATGCTGCTGAAGATCAGAGCCTGCCTGCAGCACAGAGTGAAGAAGATTCAGGTATGGTTTTGGAGCCAGTAGAAGAATTGACGAAGCAAGAGGAAAGTGCTGATGTTTCTGAGAGTGAAGGTAACCTTAAATCCATGAATCCTCATTTTCCTGAAGATCTGCCTTTTCCTATTGAAAAGACAGAAGGTTATCTCGGGGATCAATTCCCGTTGGACAAGATGTCAGTGAAGAGAATCAGTATTATGGTCAGCTTGGATAACGGGGTTAGAGGATACACGGTTTCGCCGCAGAGCTATCGCGTTCTGGTGCAGGGGCTGACTAGCCTCAATTTATCGACAGCAAAGACAGAGATGGATTCCTCGGATGTCGCTTCTGACGTGTATATTCGCTTCAATCTCGATAATGAGATGTATTTTATCAAGTACAATCTGGATTCAAATACAGTAGAACTGAATGGTCAGCATTTCTATGCTTCTCGCAATCTGATGAGCTATCTTCATTTATTTTGCAGACCGGGTACGCTGCTCGGTATGTTCGGTGATATGAGGGGGATGGATGTAAGTGCAGAGGATGCGCCTGCGCCACAGGAAGATTTGACACGGGTCTATGACCCGGAACGGTTCAATATTCAAGAGAAAAATTTCGCGGAATGGAGCCGTTATATCAGCAGCAACGCCGATTATAAGGAAGCTTACCGGTACTATTCTGTCGGTGATGATAACATCAAGACCGTTCGAATTCATGAAGAAGGGTATCCTGTCAACCCCATCAACGATTCTTTTTACGAAGAATAACGTCTCGTCCGCAGATGGCATCAGCATAGGGATGAGTGAGAAGGAGGTGCTCAGCATGCTGGGCAGCCCTCATCTTTCGCAGGGTAACAAGTGGAGTTATACTATAAATGATGATCTTAAGTTTAACTTATATTTTACTGAAGAGAATCTAAGATATATAACGCTGACCAGCGAATGAAAGGGTAAATAGGATATGTTCGATCCCACTATATTTGATAATTTAAAAGTAGCGCTCGAAAATGAGCTGTACGATCTGGACAATCTGGATCAAGCCATTCACATTACGAATCGAATTGATCGGCTGGAGCTGTCGACGATGTCGCGTGTGTTTATGCTTCGGTTTGAGCTGACAGGGGAGAGGCGGATATCAGCCGAGCTTGAGCTTGCGGCATCTATGCAGGAGCTGGCTGCTGAAATTTTGGAGTTGTCCGGTGAGAATCCTGGCTGTGTGCTGTGTCTGCGGTATATCCTGCAGATGAAGGATACGGTCTTGTGCAGTGAGGTAGAGCGGATTATGGCAGAGATGTGGCCTGAGCAAAAAACCGTGCAGCAGATCAGCTATGTATATGGCTCGGAATCAATGATGACAAATACCGTAGAGATTAATTTCGACCGTAAAATCAATGAAAATCATATGCGTGATCTGCCAGAATTGGTGAGGTATATGATGGAAGCAGCGAAGAGGCTTGGGGAAGTTATGGAGCTGCAGCAAAACGAATAGGATCGATTTACATCAAGGTGGGAACGTACGTTACGTATGAGATCTCGCCTTTTTTTGTACCATTTTACAAGATTGCGCAATATCTTCGCATTTCTCCACACATTTTACGCTTAGAATGATCCCTGACACTTGATCTTCAGCTATTCATACACACTATATATCTTAATAAGATAGGAGAGACGGCCAATGAGCAAACGGACAAGACGTCCGCTGCAAGTCTGGAGCTTGGTACTCGTTATAACGATCTTAGCGGGTCTTTGGAATCCATCCATGTCCAGCCGCACGGCGTATGCATCCCCAGAGGGGGATCAGATCGTGATCAGTCAGGTTTATGGAGGGGGAGGGAACGCTGGTGCAACCTACACGCATGACTTCATTGAGCTCTATAATCCGACTGAAGATGCTGTAGATCTTACAGGGTATACCGTAAAGTATACCAGTGCAACAAGCAAGTTTGGGACAAGTAATACGACCGAGCTGAATGGAGCCATTCTTCCCAACTCGTATTATCTGATTCAGCAGGCCAAAGGAACCGGCGGGACAGCCGATCTTCCAGCACCTGATCAGACAGGAAGCATCAACCTGAGCGGTACGAATGGCAAGGCAGGTCTGTTTCATGGTGAACAACTCATAGATCTCATCGGTTATGGAAGTGCCAATGAATACGAAGGTATTGCTGCTGTGGCAGCCCTGACCAATTCCACGGCAGCTGTTCGTTTGACAGCACCTGGAGCAGATCCCGGCAGCAGGGGACTGGATACGGACAACAATGCAATGGACTTTGCTGCTGTATCCCCGGATCCACGAAACTCCTCCTATGGACAGCCTGAAACGAAGACCGCAGCGGTGACCGTGAGTCCTGAACAGGGCGCTTATCCACAGGGAACGGAGATTCGCTTGAGCTCTGCAACGGCAGGGGCTTCTGTATACGCAGAGGTATACGGTCTGGGTGGAGTCAGCAGCGGTTACGAGCTGGTTAATGGACCGATTGTGCTTAACGAACCTGTGACGATCCATACTTACGCGGAGAAGGATGGACTGGAACGTAGTGAAACTTCTATTTATACTTATGATCTGCTTCCGCATAGGACCATAGCAGAAGCAAGACTTGCCGCTCAAGGTGAGCAGGTCATGGTCTCCGGAATCGTTACTCATGTGAGCGGCAGCAAGATGTACGTGCAGGATGAAACAGCTGCCATTGTCTTGTATGGCTTCCCCAGCTTTGCACAAGCAGGAGATCGGGTTCGTGTCAGCGGAGTCATGGATATCTATAACAACCTGCAGGAGATAACTCCTTCAGACGGACTCCCTTATACTTTGATAGAGAACAATGCAGGAGTGCCTTCCCCAGTTCAGCTGACAGGGGCAGATCTCGCTGCAGATTCAGGTGAGCAGCATGAGGCGAAGCTTGTATACATGGATAACGTGAATATACGCGAGAAGTCAGGCAGCAGCTGGATTGCTGAACAGGGCGGAAGCGAATTTATTATTTATTCGAATCTGCCAGGGATTGCAGCGGGCAAGTCCTTTGATAAGATCGTTGGTGTCATCGAGCAGTACAGAGACGTTTATCAGCTTATACCACTGAATGAGGAGTCCTTGATTGAAGATCTCTTGTCGGTGAATGCCAGTCCGGCAGCGGGCAAGATCGTTAGGGGGCAGCAGGTTGTACTGACTTCACCTGCAGCTGGTGCGGACCTGTATTACACGCTGGACGGTAGTGATCCGACGACATCAAGCACGCTCTATGAAGACCCAATTACAATTAATGTGAATACGATAATTAAAGCTGTGGCTGTATCCGGCAGTGACACTAGTGAAGTGTATACCTTCTCCTATGAAGCAACCGAACAGCCGCGCATTCATGATATCCAGGGAGCAGGGCATATCTCTCCTTATCTTGATCAGCAGGTAAGTCATATTGAGGGCGTTGTTACTCAATTAGGATACCGATTTAGTGATGGAAGCTATCAAGGGTTCTACATCCAGGACTTGGAGCCGGATGAAGATCCGAATACTTCGGAGAGTATTTATATTTATAGTACTAATCTCGACTTAAAGCCAGCTACTGGGGAAATGGTAAAGATCAGCGGTACAGTGGCAGAGTACAACGAGGGAAGCAGCAGTAATCTAACAACGACACAAATTGTACCGACCTCCATCTTAAAGACGGGAGAGACCGAGGAGCTGCCTCCTCCAATCTTACTTGGGAAGAACGGCAGAGCTATTCCTTCCGAGGTGATTGATAATGACGGGTTCACTGTCTTTGATCCGGAAGAGGATGCGATCGACTTCTACGAATCGCTGGAAGGCATGAGGGTTCGTTTAGAGTCCCCGGCGGTTATGAGTCCAACGTGGACAAGCAGCCAGATCATGAACATTCCAACTCGTATTGATAATGGAGAAGAGGAAGTGTTTACGCCGGCTGGCGGTCTTGTTCTGAAGCAGGAGGGTAACCTGAACCCGCAGCGGCTTCTGATTGCTTCGATGGCTATGAATCAAGATATCCGAACGGGGAATCAGTTTGCGAGCGATGTAACGGGTGTGATCGGATATAATGCAGGCAACTTTAAAGTGATTCCTGCGAAGGATTCATTGCCTGCGCTCCTCCCATCGGTTTATGAGCAAGAGGTAACATATATTGAACCTGATCCGGAGCAGCTGATCGTAGCCAGTTATAATATTGAGAACTTCTATCCGGGTGTCGGCAGCAGCAAGATTACGAAGCTTGCAGCATCTATCACTTCGAACATGAAGCAGCCAGATATTATTGGACTGGTAGAAGTGCAGGATGATAACGGTCAGACAGACAACGGCATCGTTGAAGCGGACGACAGCTATCAGGTATTGATTGACGCCATTATGGCAAATGGCGGACCGGAATACGCATTTACCGACATTGCTCCGGTCAACAATGAGGACGGTGGAGCTCCCGGCGGGAATATCCGAGTAGGCTTTCTCTATAATCCGGAACGAGTAACCTTAGCCGAGAGCATAGAAGAGCGAAAGGGAGGTTCCACTGAGGCAGTGGCCTATGATGCGAATCAGGATCAGCTTAGTGTAAATCCCGGCCGAATCGAGCCGCAGCATGCTGCTTTTTTGGAATCACGGAAGCCGCTTGCTGCCCAGTTTGAATTCCGGGGAGAGAAGGTCATCGTGATTGCCAATCATTTCAATTCCAAATCGGGTGACAACGGTCCATTCGGCAATGTTCAGCCTCCGGTCCTGACTAGTGAAACACAGCGCCACGACATTGCAGCAGTCGTGAATGGTTTTGTGAAGAACATCATAGAGGGCAATGAAGCGTTAAATAAAGAAGCAAATGTCATTGTGCTGGGGGACTTGAATGACTTCCAGTTCACGGAGACGGCCGAGATTCTAAGAGGAGATGAGCTGGATAATCTGATCGACACCCTGCCTGCTGGAGAACGCTACACCTACACATATGATGGGAATTCGCAGGCACTTGATCATATTCTGGTAAGCAAAAATTTAACGGAGTACACACAGACCGATGTGGTTCATTTGAATGCTGATTTTACAGAAGCAAGCGGAAGAGTGTCTGATCATGATCCTGTCATGGCGCAGATTGATATTGTGGGAGCAGGCAGTGAAGAAGCGCCGGAGAATCCAAATCCAAATCCGAATCCAAATCCGAATCCAGACACGGATCCAGTGACTCCACCCAGCACTGGCACGAATCCGCCTGCTGGGAATCCCGTGCCTGTCGATCCGGCCGAGACAGAACCCGGAACGATAACGGTAAAAGGCGTGCTGAATACGAATAGTGAGATGAGCATTGCCGAAAGTGCAGTTACCGGAGAGCAAATTTCAGCAGCATTATCCAGTTTGCAGGATGGAGTGCTGCGTATAAAGCTCGATATGGAGGATAAGGACTATGACTCTGCACAGATCTCATTACGGCAGGAAGCCATGGAGCTGTTGCTCCAGCACCAAACGAAGCTGACAATTCAGATCGGCGTGTCCTTTGGAAGCTACGAGCTTCCGATGGAAGAGATTGATCTGTCACAGATCGGAGCTGAGCTTGGTGCCGGAGCTGGTGAGTTTGAGCTGAGGTTCGCCTTAACGAAGGATCGAGCTGCGATCCAGCTGGCAAGCTTGAAGGGCTACTCCCCGCTTGCTGCTGTCAATTATTCGATAGCTGCATTCTCAGCAGAGGGGCAGGTCTACGAACTGACCGAGTTTGATCGATATATAAAAAGAACGATAACGCTAACCCCTTATGAGCTCGATAGACTAGAGCATATGGCAGCTGTACGTGCAGAGGACGAAGTCAATACTGATCGGCTGCAGCCTGTGCCGTTCCAAACGAATGGCAACGAAGTAGAAATATTCAGCCGCTCGAATAGTACCTATTTGCTGCTGGAGCATCCGGTGACCTTTGGAGATATGAACGGTCACTGGGCACGTGCCAATGTGGAGGAGCTGGCAGGCAGGATGATTGTTTCCGGTACAGCGGGAGGCCATTTTGATCCGAACACAGCCATTACTCGAGCAGAATACGCTGCCATGCTGGTTCGGACACTTGGCTTAGCTGATACACCGGAAGCTATAATCTACACGGATGTACCGAACAGCGCATGGTATGCACATAGTATACAGGCAGCTGGGAGTGCAGGGCTGATTACTGGCTACTCGGATGGCAGCTATCAGCCGAATCAGCACATTACCCGTGAAGAGATCGCCGTAATGACTTATCGTGCAATGCAGTTCGCAGCCTACGAACCGACAAGCTCTGATCGTGCAATAACCTACTTGGACAACGTAAGGATTCATGACTGGGCTGAGGAAGCCGTTGATGAACTGAGCAGACTCGGTGTATTATACGGCGATCGAACAGATCGCTTCGACCCATCCAGATCAGCGACTAGAGCGGAAAGTGCTGCTGTAATCAACCGGATGCTTGATCTTCTGGTCTATAACCAAAATTAATTTATATTCAATTTAATTAGAAGAGGACAGTGCAATTATGCTGTCCTCTTCTTGTTGGAACGGTTTATAGTATACTGGAAAAATATGTAGCATATTAGTGTTTCAAATGAAAATGGGAGGAGCACTCCAATATGAATATCTCTATTCTGGATACGAAGCGCCGGGCGTTAGGCTCGCTCAGAGGAGCTTGGTGGCGTGTCATTCTGCTGACCGTACTCATAGTCATCCTAACGCTCGTCTTCCCCCTTATCTTTGATATCCGCAGCAGAGGTGGTTATGAACGGTGGAAGGGGATGGAGGAATCCCTCTTCCAATTTAACTTTTATATTCTCCTCTTGGGCATTGTGATTACTCCGCTCTTAACCTCCGCACTCTGGTTCTATCTGGATCTTGTTCGCAAATTTGATCCATGGCTGACGGAGATATTCGAGATATATAGAAATGGAGAGAAGGTATTAAAGCTCATCTGGACTTCGATTGTATCTTGCCTTTTTCTGCTGATGTGGACCCTGCTGCTTGTTGTTCCCGGCATCATTAAGCTGCTCTCCTATTCACAGACACCGTATATCTTACAGGATCATCCTGAATATTCGGCTGTACAGGCGATCACAGAGAGCCGAAGGTTGATGGAAGGCTATAAGTGGAATTACTTTGTATTCCTGCTCAGCTTTCTGGGCTGGGGGGCTCTCACCGCGGTTACGCTAGGTCTGGCTTGGTTGTTTGTGGGTCCTTACTTTTCCGCTGCGCAAGCTGCTTTTTACGATGAACTCAGGAGGGTTAACCAACAACCTGCTTTATCCTGATATTGTGCCGACAATAAAATAAGCGGGTGTCCTCTCTCCATTCTTGCAGAGAGGCACTCGCTTATTTATCTAACCCTCTTTAACAGCTCCATTCCGATGTGGGTCGGATTCATTGCGAAGGAGGAGGTGCGTTTGTTAGACAGTACGACAACGCCGATCTCCTGTCCGGGGAGAAAACCCATAAAGCTCATATAGCCATGTGTACCGCCATTATGCCAGATGAGGTTATCTTTAAGCTGGTGAAACCAGCCGAGTCCGACGCCAAACGTGTCATTTTTTTGAAAATGTAATTGCTGGGTAATAGAATAGATGCTGGTCATTTCCTTGTCCGGGTGCACGCCCATATGTACGGATAGAAACGTTAACAGGTCGCTGATGCTGGAGCGGAACGCACCGGTGCCAGGAAAATCCTGAAGTACAAGCTCTGCGGCTCTCCGGCGGCCCGTATACCCGGGAACAAACCTCTCCCGTGCTTCAGAGGAGAGATGGATTGCGGTGTCGGGCATTTGCAGGGGGATTGTAATTCCATCCTGTACGGCCAGCTCATACGTCGTCTGGAGCTCCGTTGCCAGAACATGTCCCAAGAGTCCCATTCCAGCGTTGGAGTATTGATATTTAATCCCGGCCTCCTTAGCTGAAATTTTGCGCAAGTAGAACGCAGCTTCGGATAAGCTGAATGCAGAGTAGGGATCACGGCTGTTCCTGGTGTCGAACAAATTCCTGGTTTCCCGCAGAATGCTCCGTGACGGCAGACCCGAGGTGTGGGTCGCGAGATGCTGGAATGTAACCGGCGAGTCGGGCGGGAGCAGGGGGACATATTGTCCAAGTGATTCGTCGATGGTCAGGAAGCCGTCATAATGCAGCTGGGCCAGTAAAGACACCGTGAAGAGCTTGGTAATCGAGCCGATCTCGTAGATCAGTCTGCTATATTCGGACGTAGGATAGGGGCTTAAATTACCGATTCCATATACGCGTCTTTCGTTACGATAGACAGTGCCGATCACGAGTACGGCCTCTTTGTGCTTGGCATAGTAGCTTTCCAGACAAGAGTCTATGAAATTTTGAATGGTAAGTGATAGAAAGGGACTCAAGTGGAGCATCGCTCCTTTGGATATATTAGGAATATTGTTTTTATTAAGATTATTTTATTCGATTGTTACCTGGTTGTCATTCAAGTCGAGGCTATTTATTTTAACCTAAATAATAGAAAGACGAATCAATTTCATAAAACCACATCTTGAAAGAAGTGACACCGTTTGAGAAGAGATCGAAGAACAGCACAACATACCCATCGCAGCTCCAACAGAAGAATGAATCGCAGAGCCCAACGTATAAGAAAGAGATTGTATCGCAGCTTCATTGCTACATTCATTGTGGCCGGTGCGATCCTACTGATATGGAATTTTAGCAATTTGGATACAAGCCTCTTCGGGCCGTATGAGGGAGTCCAGACGGAGATAGATCAGCCGAGCCTGCTGGGAGGATTTACAGTAATGAAGACGGAGAAGAAGCTGCCCGTCATTTATAAAGGAAATGTAGAGAAGACAGCCTATATTACGTTCGATGATGGGCCGAGTAAATATACCGATGCTATTCTCGATGTTCTGCAGCAGCACGATGTGAAGGCGACGTTTTTTATGATCGGTTCTGAAATACATAAATATCCAGAAGCAGTGAAACGGCTCACGGAGGAAGGACATTATCCGGGAATGCACACGATGAGTCATAATTATCATCATTTATATAAGAGCGGCGGTTCTAAAAATTTTCTGGATGAGGTAAATGAAGAGCAGGCGATCATTCAGGAGATTACAGGCTATGCGCCGGAGTTGATACGTGCGCCTTTTGGAAGCGCACCTCAGATTGGCGAGGAGTTCCGAGAGGATATTGCCGATTCGGGCTACAAGCTGTGGGACTGGACGATTGACTCACTTGACTGGGATTTGCCGGGCAAGCCGAAGCAGATTGTAAGCAACGTCAAGAAGGATGCGCACCGGGATGTGGAAGTCATCCTGTTCCATGAGAAGGAGCAAACACTCGAAGCGCTGCCTGCAATTATTCAATACTTGAAGAGAATGGGGTATAAGGTTGAGGCTTACAATCCCGAGCAGCACTTTGTAATGAATTTTCCACACGATACAAGGCTATAGATAGAGAGAGGAAGACCGGTATGGTAAGGGGTAGTATTAGAAAGTTCGTTGTATTCTTTGTGAGCATCATCATATTAACCGCCTGCAGCAAGGAGGAAGCGGTGAATATGGTGCATGCCATCGAGACGACGGTACAAACCGAGAATCAGATGCATTCTAATCTGAATCAGCTCGCTCTGCTTGAAGAGGAGGATATGGTCCTCTATGAGGCGATTTTGGATCAAGGTAGAGAAGATAATAAGGAGCTCGCAGAGCTGTTGGGCCAAGCACGGATTCATGTAAAAGAGCGCAATGAGCTGCTCCATGCTTCGAGAACCATCATGGATGCTGCGAAAATTGAGAGTGAGCGCTGGGAGGAGGAACTGTCTGCTTATAGAAACAGCAAGGTCAGCGAAGAAATGTCCTTACGCGCAGAGGAGCTGTGGGCTGACTATCAAGAGCGGCAGCATATTTTTGATCAGCTGTACACCCAATATGAATCGGCTCTCCAGATAGAAACCGAGCTGTACGCTCTGCTGGAAGAGAAGGGCAGCCTTCTCTCGATCACTGAACTCAAAGCAAAGGTGGCTGAACGCAATCTTGTATTTGCGGAAGTGAATGAGATGAAGAATAAGTTTAACGAGGCGACGAAGGCGTTCAATGATAAACACCAGGCTTTTGTAGCAGAGATCAAGGCATTGTTGTAAACTGGTAGAACAGATCTTACAAAGAATGGAGAACGTACGAGTTGAAGACATTCAAGAAGGTATACGTTGAAATTACGAGCATCTGTAATCTTGCCTGCAGCTTCTGTCCGCAGACCAGCCGTCAGGCTAAATTTATGCAGTTGGATACTTTTAATCATATTCTGGATCAGATCAAACCGCATACGAACCACATCTATCTGCATGTCAAAGGCGAACCGCTGCTGCACCCGAAGCTGGATCAGCTGCTGGATGCTGCTTATGCCAAGGGGTTCAAGGTAAACATGACGACGAACGGAACGCTGATCGAGAAGTCGAAGCATCGGATCCTTGGGAAGCCAGCCGTCAGGCAGATGAACTTCTCGCTCCATAGCTTTGACGGTCATGAGGGCTCGACGAATCGGGAAGGATATCTAGCCAGTATCATTTCGTTTGTCCGAGAAGCGGTCAAGCAAGATATCATTGTATCGTTCCGGTTATGGAACTTGACGCAGGATAACATGACCAATGTGGAGAAGCAGCGTAATCGGGAGACGCTTGAAGTGCTGGAGCGAGAATTTGAACTGGACTTCAAGATTCAAGAGAAGGTGACACCCGGCAGCGGAGTTAAGATCGCGAAGAACATATACTTGAATCAGGATCATGAGTTTGAATGGCCGTCTCTAGCAGCTCAGGAGGATGATGGCAAAGGCTTCTGTCATGGGCTTCGAACACAAGCCGGGGTATTGGTGGATGGCACTGTCATTCCTTGCTGTCTGGACGGTGAGGGTGTTATTAATCTAGGAAATATAAACAGCACTCCGTTCTCCGAGATTGTGGAGGGTGAGAGGGCAAATAATCTGTTCTATGGCTTCTCGCGGCGGGAAGCGGTGGAGGAGCTGTGTCGTAAATGCGGTTATCGCAAAAGATTCGGTACAGGCGCATAAGCACATGATTATATAAGAGTACCCTCATTAATGAGCTAATCTTCTAAATAGGTATTGACTTGGAGTTAACTCCAGGTGTGATAATAACGGGGATCAGCCGAGCTGATGACATTAATGGAAACTGAGGTGCTTACAGAATGGAAATGGAATACGTAAAGCTTGGAAATACCGGTTTGGATGTATCCCGGCTTTGTCTTGGCTGCATGGGCTTTGGAGAAGCAGACCGCTGGATTCACCCATGGGTACTTAATGAAGAGAACAGCCGTCCGGTAATTAAAAAAGCGCTTGAGCTGGGTATCAATTTCTTTGATACAGCGAATGTATACTCGGATGGGACAAGCGAGGAGATCGTAGGCAGAGCGCTGAAGGATTACGCCAATCGTGACGAAATTGTCCTGGCGACAAAGGTGCATTTTCGCATGCACCAGGGTCCCAATGGCGCAGGTCTTTCCCGTAAGGCCATTATGAGTGAAATTGATAAAAGCTTAAAAAGGCTGGGGACCGATTATGTAGATCTGTACCAAATTCACCGCTGGGACTATGAGACGCCAATTGAGGAAACCATGGAGGCCCTGCATGATGTGGTGAAGGCCGGCAAAGCAAGGTACATTGGTGCTTCGGCGATGTATGCATGGCAGTTCTTGAAAGCGCTGAATGTAGCAGAGCGTAACGGTTGGACTCGCTTTGTGTCCATGCAGAATCATTTGAATCTGATCTATCGGGAAGAGGAGCGTGAGATGCTGCCGTTGTGCCGGGAAGAGAAGATTGGTGTCATCCCTTACAGTCCGCTTGCCGGTGGAAGATTGACTCGAGATTGGGAGGGGACAACCCATCGTTCCGAGACGGATCAAACGGCGAAGTCCAAATATGATCCGATGGCGGATAAAGATCGCTTGATTGTGGATCAGCTTGCGGCGATCGCGGAGAAACGCGGGGTTCCTCGTGCGCAGATCGCACTTGCTTGGCTGCTGCAAAAAGAACCTGTCACCGCACCTATCATTGGTGCAACGAAAATATCTCACCTTGAGAATGCGGCTGCCGCATTGTCTATTCAATTGACTCCTGAAGAGGTTACAGCACTGGAAGAGCCATATGTTCCACATCCGGTGGTTGGTGCGCTCTCCCGTTAAGATTAGGGCTTGGTTGGTATGAGGGGAGGTAAGGCTGTGTGCTGATCGCAGAGGTGAGTGAGAAGTTTAAATTAACGCCAGATACGCTTCGTTACTATGAAAGAGTCGGACTTATTCCACCCGTCAACCGTAACAAGAGCGGAATTAGAGATTATACAGAAGACGATTGTAAATGGGTGGAATTTATTAAGTGTATGCGTGGTTCAGGACTACCCGTTGAAGCACTGATCGAATACGTTGGTCTGTTCCAGCAGGGGGATGAAACGCTGGAGTCTAGAAAAGAATTGTTGATGGAACAGCGTATGCAGCTTCATACGAGATTTGAAGACATGAAACAATTGCTGGAACGGCTGGATGATAAAATATCGAGATATGAGGAGACCATCCTGAAGAAAGAGCAGGGGTTGAATCGATCCGGCGGGAGCTAAATGGATACGAAAATAGAAGGAGCAGCACGCTATGGCGTCTGCTCCTTGTTTATTGAATATCTTATGAGGCTGTGCAGCTGCAAAATTTAAATATAAACCGGCTTCCGAGCTCGCTCGTTTCTGCAAGCCACACCGACCCGCCCATTAATTCAGCCAGGTGTTTGCAAATGGACAGGCCAAGTCCTGCTCCTCCGAATTTACCTGGGTTGCTATGAATTTGGGAGAAGGATTTGAAGAGAAGATCGATTCGATCCGCAGGAATGCCAACCCCTGTATCTCTTACTTCAAAGCAAATATTCGAGGCGTTCTCTCTGCCATTCTCAACTCGAACCGAGATACCGACTTCGCCCTGCTCGGTGAACTTGATGGCGTTTCCAAGTAAGTTAATTAAGATTTGACGCGTTTTTTGACTGTCTCCATGCAGTACTAAATCCTGACTTACATGGTATTCCGCATATAATCGAATTCCCTTTTTCTGCGCTTCGGGAGTGAACAGCTGTATAACATGCTCAACGACTTCACTTAATTGAAAAGGATGATTCTCGATTGTGATGGCACCAGCTTCCATCTTGGAATACTCCAGTATCTGGTCCATCATGTTCAACAAATGATTGCCGCTCTCCTCAATAACATTGACGTATAGAGTTTGGTCCTCATTCAATTCGGTAGATTTGAGCAAATCGGCCATACCCAGCACCCCATTCATCGGTGTACGGATTTCATGACTGAGCACGGCCAGCAGATTTTTTTTATTGTCGAGAACCTGCTCGGCAGCTTGCTCGGCGATCTGTAACCGGTCAAGGGTGGACTCAAGCTCAAGAAGATCTGTATAGAAGGAAGACAGGGAGAGAAGAAGATCAACATCTCGCTGCTGATAGCGGTAAAATCCTTGATCAAAGGAACAGAGGGAGCCATAAAATTCCCCCTTCTCATTGCGTATCGGCACCCCAATGAAAGAGCAGCCCCCAACGAATTGAGTTGCATCCATATCCTTGGTTAAGGGATGGGTCAGATTATTATCAATGATAAGCGGCCCCTGTGCATGCTCGGTAACGAGAGCACAATACGACTCTGCATTATCGACGACTAGTCCTTCTTCAAGAATAAGCTTGTCGCGATTAAATGATTTGAGCACTTTCGTAGATAG
The DNA here is from genome assembly GCF_000732325.1 of Paenibacillus sp. TCA20. Lineage (GTDB taxonomy): Bacteria > Bacillota > Bacilli > Paenibacillales > Paenibacillaceae > Paenibacillus > Paenibacillus urinalis. The sequence goes on along the minus strand of NZ_BBIW01000024.1, from coordinate 24,815 downwards.
ATGATCCAGGTTAGCTATGCAAAATGTGTTAGCGGGTATTAGCTTGCTGGCTGTATTCATCACATTCGCAGCAGAATCATACAGCTTATGTGAGATCACTGAAAGAACATCAATGTACTCTGTTTTTAACATGACTGCCTGATTCCTCCTAATTGAGGACTTTATCATAGATTCAATAAAATCTATTAAGCCCTAACCTCTATAATAATTCGTATTGTCTTAGAATAAAAGAGGGAGGATAAACGGATCAATGGGACATAAGGCTATTTTTTCTAAAATGCCTATTTACAAACTTTTCCTGTTCTGATAATCTAAATTCACAGATTGATGATCTAAATAATTAGATTGTAGTTATGGGAGGTAAACCTAATGAGTGATAACAACATGCTGAATGTATCTATTGAGCAATCCAAGCTGCTTGGAAATGCACTTCGGGTGAAGATTATAGGGCAATTGACCACGACCCCTAGAACGGCAAAGCAAGTAGCAGACCTATTGGGCGAGTCGGGCGGGAACGTGCATTATCACATCACTAAGCTGTACGAAGGGGGATTACTCGACCTTGTGGAGGAGAAGAAGATCGGCGGTGTTACAGAGAAGTACTACCAATCCAGATCGAAATGGTTTAATTCGTCATCTCCAGAGGCCCTCGATCCTGTAATCAGCGCAGGCTATTCATCAAAAAAATCAACGACAATCAATCTTCGGCTCATGTTAACTAAAGAGCAGGAAGCAGAGCTGACAGAGGAATTCAAGGCCTTTCTCGAGCAATGGGTGCAGAAAACATCCGGTAAACAAGAAAATGGCGAATATGAGGAGTTCAGTATCGGTGTGATGATCAAATCTGTTGAGTCACAGGATGATCAGCCTGTGGAGAAGGAGACAAATGAATGAGTCTGTGGACGAATAGGAACTTCTGGTTTATGTTTCTGGGAAGGGTCATCACGAACATCGGTGACTCTCTGTACGCTGTGGCAGCCATGTGGCTTGTATCGGAGCTCGGAGGATCTACTTTGTATACCGGACTCGCGGGCTTTCTATCTATCTTTCCAAGGTTTATCCAATTCATCTCCGGACCGATCATTGATCGGATATCGATTCGCAGATTATTAATAGTGACACAGCTCTCACAGGCAGTGATCCTGCTGCTCATTCCATTGGCGGATTATATGGGCTTTCTGACCGTAGGCCTTGTCTTGATTATCTTCCCAATTCTATCCTCCCTGAATATGTTCGTATATCCTGCACAAGTATCCGCACTACCCAAATTTGTTGAATCCAAAGACTTATCCAAAGCCAACTCTTTATTCACCTTTGCCAATCAAGGTATTGATACAGCATGTAACGCCGTTTCTGGTGTTATCATTGTCGCTTTCGGTGCAGTATCCATCTACTTGCTGGATTCTGTCATGTTCGTCATGGGAACTATTATCTTCTCCATGATTCGCCTGCCGAAGATTCCTAAGAAGGAATCTGAAGACACTTTCCATCTGCGCACGTTCTTCAGTAATTACAAAGTTGAGCTTGTTGAAGGTGTCAGAATATTGTTAAGTAAATCCGTTTCTCGTCTGCTGATGGGCGTGATCGTGATCAATTGTGTCGGCGGAGCCACGTTCGTTGTACTGCCGGAGTTTGGCAGGATGCATGGTGGAGCTGAGGTTTATGGATTCCTGCTTATGGCGCAGGCTGTCGGCAGTATGCTTGGTGCTCTTCTTGCTCCTTATCTGAAGCTTGAACGATACGGTATGGGCAAAATTTATGCTGCTGCATTTGTAACAAGTGGAGTGCTGTGGTCGGTTTCGATGCTGACCTCTAATGTAGGGATAGCCATCACGATTTATGGACTCGCATGGTTTCCTGGGGGCATAACGAATATTCTGATCAATACGTATCTTCAAAAAGGTATCCCGCAGCATCTGCTTGGTCGTGTGTTCTCTGCCTCGTATAGTCTAAGTGGCGTAGCCATGCCGCTGGGGTCATTGGCCGGAGGGATTCTGGGTCAATTCATTAGTCCAGCACAAGTAATTACGTTAAGCGGAATTATTGTACTCTTGGTAGGGGTCTATTGGTTCTATGATAAAACGACCCGTGGGCTGCCAAATTCCAAAAATGTCAACGAGAGCTCATTGATTGCTGAGAATCATTCGTTATCTGTTTAGTGATCGAGGTATTCTGATTGTCGTCTAAGGCGGCGTTCCGAATACCTTTTATATTTCTAAGGGGCTTTGGTTACAAAACCCTTTAGTTAAGTTAACAATTCATTACTACAATTTGGTAGAGCGAAAAAATAATATACAACACTCGGGAGAGGAGAAAGAAATGATGATTCGTTGGTATCGCAGATCAGGACAAGCTTTCCTTGCCTTTCTGCTGGCATTATTCTTTATGCTGCAGCCGCTAGGCAGCGTTTATGCGGCCCTGTCAGAAGCACCGGATACGGCATTCGGCCGTGTTTTGGATGTAAGAAAAACAGAGCTCGCTCCAGGCGCAGATTATACTTGGTATGACATGGAGATCGAGCGGGGTCTCGAAAAAATGCATTTCGTCGAGTTTAATCCGGATTCACCCCAATTGGACCTGCGTGCAGGTACAAAAGGCGGATACGTATATGGTATGGAGGGCGTGTCGGAAATGGCGGAGCATACAGATGCTCCAGGAAACCGCGTTATCGCGGGCATTAACGGAGACTTCTATGACCTGTCAGGCTACGGAACTGGTGTACCGAATGGCCTCTTTGTTGATCAAGGCCGAATCTTGAACAGTGGTTCCAGCTCTTTTGCCTTTGGGCTCAAGGAAGACGGGACCTCGGTTTACGGTAAGCCTAAGCTGACGATGTCGGTGACCATTGACGGTACTCAGACCAATCTGACGAGCATAAATCGTTACAGAGAGAACAATCATCTGACACTATACACACCGGACTTTTATACATCCACGAAAACAAATGCATCTGGCACTGAGGTTGTGCTGCAAGTGCAGGAGGGTGATGTAAAGAGCGGACAAACAATGAAGCTGAAGGTGCTGGAGGTTCGTGCGAATCAAGGTGACGCACCGATTGCTGAAGGTAATGTTGTCTTGTCTGCATCCGGAACGAAGCTGCCGGTTGTCAGCTCCCTGGCAGCAGGTGATGAACTGACGGCCAGCTTCGAGCTGGATGGTGAATGGCAGGACGCAAGCATGGTAATCAGTGGACAGGGGCCTCTCGTGAAGGACGGTGTAGTACAGACTGGTGTGGGCCCAGAGGGCGTGCACCCGCGTACGGCTATTGGGACAAAGGCTGACGGCTCCATCGTGCTGTTTGAAATTGACGGACGTGCACCCGGCTTCAGCGAAGGTGTAACGACAGAGGAGCTTGCCAAAATTTTGGCCGATATCGGCGTTGTGAACGCCATGAATCTGGACGGAGGGGGTTCTTCAACGTTCGTAGCCCGGATGCCGGGTACATCGGATGTGCAGATGCTGAACCGGGGTTCTGACGGCGGTGAGCGCGCAACGGGCAACGGACTGCTGCTTGTGAACACGGCGCCGGAGGGGGCTGCATCAAGGCTTGCTGTAACACCAGGTGAGGAACGTATCCTGGCGGGCTCTTCCTACGAATATAATGCAGCAGCGGTTGATCAGACAGGTCATCCTGCTGAACACGAAGGTGCTGTCACTTGGTCGGTATCTCCTGACCTAGGAACTATTTCGGAGGATGGGGTACTCACCGCCGGACAAAATGCCGTTGCCGGTCAGGTGTCTGCATCTGCAGGCGGTCTTGAAGGCACGGCGGAAGTTGAGGTCGTGGATCAAATTACGGAGCTTGAGTTCCTGGATGATATTAAGACTTATAATACCGGCGTTAATGAGAAGCTGACCGTAACAGCATTGCGGGACGGCCAAGTTATTCAATCGAGCAATGATGTATTTGAATGGCGGGTAGAAGGTGATATTGGCACAATTGATGATAATGGTGTGTTTCATTCGACGAATGAGGGCGGCCAATCGGGTATTATTTTTGTCAGCTACAAAGGCATCGAGACCTCAATGGAAGTTAATGTAGGAGTACCGCCGGTTGTGCTGGAAGAGTTTGAGAGCATCGATAGCTATAAAGCTAGTGGAGCGGCATACAATTCGGTCAAGGTTGACTTGAATACCGATCCGGATTACGTCCGTTCGGGGGACGGTTCGATTAAGCTTTCCTATGATTTTGTTGGTATGACAGGTACATCGGGAGCCTATGTATCCGCAAATAGCAAAGCAGAAAATATTCAAATTCCCGGGTATCCGCAGAAGATTGGAATGTGGGTATACGGCGACGGACAAAAGCACTGGCTTCGGGCACAAGTACGTGACGGCAACAATGCGGCCTTTGCGATCGATTTTACAGGTGCCGATTATGGTGTGGATTGGACAGGCTGGAAGTATGTTGAGGCCAATATACCGGCAGGGAAAACAACACCGCTTACCATGGACTTGCCGGTTCGCTATATGGAAACCAATAATAACAAAAAGACGGCAGGTGCGATCTATATCGACCAAATCAGGGCCGTCTACGGGCCTCTTGACGAGGATCACGAGCCTCCAGTCATTACGGATGTGACGCCTTCTGAAGATACAGCAGTAACGACAGGCACACCTGTCATTCACGCACATGCGGCTGACGCCGGCTGGGACGTAGAGGTTCATCCAGGAACGACTCTTATTGATCCTTCCAAGATTCGGATGTATATCGACGGGGAGCAAGTAGCGCATACGCTATATCCGCCGGAAGGTCGTATCAGCTACACGCCTGGGCTTCCGCTGGAGGATGGATATCATACGGTGAAGCTTGCGGTCCGCGATCTGTCCGGCAATCAGACGATCAAGGAATGGAACTTCACTGTAGATACAGGAGCTCCCAAGTTCCGTTATACTACGCCAGAGCAAGTATATGCGGGACATACTTATACGGTTGACATTTCAGCTGACCAGGTGGATTTGCTTACCGGCGGTCATCTAGAGCTGGGATTCGATACAGCCTTCGTTAAAGACATCTCTGTAGTAAAAGGCGATAAGCTGGCGGAATCACAGATTACGCGGTCCGTTGACGCTGAGACAGGCGTTGCTCGTATGCAGTTCAGCGGTTTGGAGTCGGCGTCTCTTACTGATGAAGATATCATCGCTCAAATTTCGTATACAGTGAATGGCACAGCTTCGGGATCGAATGCTATTGCTTTCCGTTCATCGGAGCTTGATATGGTAGGTTCGAATGAACCGAAGTCTTATCGAGGAGCGTCCCTGAAGTCCGAGATCAAGCATGAGCTGTTACTTCAGTGGGACGAAAATATCGCTCAAAATTATGTTACCACCTTTACAGTGACCGATGAGAATGGCCAACCGGTAGAAGGCGCTAAGCTGTTTGCAGATGGAGCTGAAGTTGGCGACGGGACGCTGGTTACGGATGCATCAGGTCAGCTTCGTACAGGTCAGCTCACGGAAGCAATGAAGAGCTATGATGTGCAGGCGATAAAAGATCGGCAGCACAGTCTGGTTTCAGAATTTACGACCTCCTCGCTTGCAGGTACGGAAACGCCATACAATATTACAGTCGGGATGGGTGAGGATCCGACCATCTCGCGCAGCTTTAACTGGCACACACATCCAAGTGTAAACGAAACGGTAGTGGAAATTGCCGAAGAGGAGGGATTTGCAGGATTTAATCAACCGGATGTAATTCGCTTGAGCGGTGATAGCAGTCTGTTCAATACATTGGACATTGGCACCATTCGTGTTCATAAAGCAAGCGCGGACGTGCTTAAGCCGGGAACGGCTTACGTATATCGTGTAGGCGATGGTACAGAGCATTACAGCGAGCAAGGCTCCTTTACAACAGCGCCGGATACAGGCGATTATACAAAATTCCTTGTGTTCGGGGATTCCCAGGCTGCTGATCTTGCAGGCTTTGAGCTGTGGGGACGCACGATGGATGCCGCAATTGCGGAGCAACCGGATGCCGAATTTATGGTTCATGTAGGGGATATGGTCGATAATGGCTTCAAGGAGAAGGAATGGAACTGGTGGTTCTCTCAAGTCCAGGAAGAGCTGATGAATCTGACCGCAGTTACGTTGGTGGGTAACCACGAGGTGACAGGGACGAAGAAGAACGGGGATTTCCTGGCTCATTTCAACCATCCGCAGAATGGTTCCCAGAATCAGAAAGGAACGAACTACTCCTTCGACTATAAAAACATGCATATCTCTGTTCTGAACAGTGAATACGAAATTGAAGAACAGAAGGCATGGCTTGAGGCCGATCTGGAGAATACGGATAAGCAATGGAAGCTGGTCTTCTTCCACCGCGGGCCGTATGCAAGCATTTACGATACAGAGAATGTGCGTACCGCGTGGACTCCGGTGTTTGACAAATATAATGTAGACCTGGTCATGAATGGCCATGATCATATTTACTTGCGTACTTATCCGCTCTATAACCATGAGATTGTAGGTGAGCGTGAAGGCACGACGTATATCATTCCAGGTGCTACAGGTCCAAAGTTTTATGAGCGAACCGAACGGTATTTCCAAGATGTTGTCGTAGATGAGGATATACAAATGTACTCTTCCGTCGAAGTGGATGGAGATACCCTGACGGTAACGACCAAAACGGTTGATGGCAAATTAGTGGATAAAGCCGTACTTGAGAATCCTATGTATACCGTAGAAGCTCCAACAAGCGAAATACAAGTAGGCGAAGAATTACAGCTCAGTGTCAACGGCATGCTGCCTGAAGATATGGAATGGTCCGTAACAGAACTATCCGAAGAACAGGCGAAAGAAGGTTTGGAAGGATTAGTCGAGGTCTCCGAAAGCGGCGTAGTAAAAGCAATAAAGAGCGGAGATGTTGTGATTCGTGCCACAAGTAAGTCCTCGCCGAACCGATTCGGTGATATTAAACTTCATATTACTGATGCGGAAGCGCCGGTGGCTATCGAGCTTAAAGGGAAACCATGGCTGAAGCCGGGAGAAACAGATACGACGGTAGTGGAAGCTGTCTACGCATCGGGTGAGCGCATGCCGATAACGGAAGGCGTTCAGTACCAAAGCGCGGATCCAGCCATTGCGGAAGTGGACGAGCTCGGAGTGGTAACAGCACTTACCGAAGGCATGGTCAAGATTACGGCTAAGTATGGCGGGCTGACTGATGATTATGATCTGCAGGTCATAGAAGAGCAACTGGAGCCTGAGCTTGCCTACATCCAGTTCTCCGGTCCGGAACAGCTCCAAGTTGGCGAAACCTCGGCGACAGTGACGCAGGCTGTGTATACGGATAACAGCTTGCATCCTCTGACTGAAGGCGTGCAATATACGAGCAGCGAGGAAACGGTGGCAGCCATCGATTCCGAAGGCACCATTACTGCACTCCGTGAAGGAGTAACCGTTATTTCAGCTGTGTATGGGGAGTTTAGCAATGCATTCACCCTTACGGTGCTTGACGAGGAACAGCCTGCAGTTGATTTAGAACGAATTGAGCTCACAGGCATTCCATCGAGGCTTGAAGTGAATGATACAGCAAAGGCTCTCGTCAATGGTTATTACAGTGATGGTACTGTATCGGAGATCACCGAAGGCGTGAAATTCAGCAGCAGCAACGATAATGTGGCTTCAATTGATGCGAATGGTCTGATCCGTACACATCGCAAGGGCGAGACTGTGATTACAGCGGTATACGGAGAAGAGTCTGCGTCTCAAGCTTTACGTGTAGAACCGTCTTCCGACACTACAGGCCCTGATGAGGATAACAGCGAGAGCGGCAATGGAAGCAACGAAGATAACGGAAGCAATAATGGCAATGGTGAAGAAGAAGCAAGTAATACACCGGGTCAGCTGATTGTTTCAGAGGAAGACCTGAATGCACTTGGCTCAGAGGAACAGATTCAATTCTCGATGGGCAGCAATTCATTCACCGAGCTTGTGATGCCAGGCAAGGCAGCCGAACTTGCCGAAGGAAAGAGCATTACGGTTCAGGCCAATAATATTAGGCTTGTAATTCCATCGGAAGTATTGCGGAAGTTTGCTGATCTGGCATCAGATGAGCAGCTGGCAGACAGCACGATTGTACTAAGAGCCAAGGCTGCTGATGAGGCGGAAGTCTCCTCCTGGCTGAGTCAGGCAGAAGACCGGTACGGAGCAAATCTTCAAATAGGAGGAGCATATGACCTCACGCTGTCTCTAGAGCCAAGTAACGGTAAAGTAATAACACTCAATGAATTTGAAGTTGAAGAACCTATCGTTATTTCACTTCCTATTCCGGAAGGAGCTAATCCCGCTTTAACTGGAATATACTACGGCGAAAGTGATGGCTCTGTAACCTATATGGGCGGAACGGTTCGGAATGGCTGGGTTACAGCAGAGCTGAATCATTTTAGCTTCTATGCAGCAATGGAGTATAATAAATCGTTTACTGACCTGCCTGTGGGCCATTGGGCAGAATCGGCTGTGAAACAGCTTGCGGCAAGGCAGATTGTTGAAGGCACGACCACGGAACGCTTTGAGCCGAATCGTACCGTTACGAGAGCCGAATTTGCTACAATGCTGGCAAGGCTGCTTAATCTTGAAGGAGAAGCACAAGCAGAATTTACAGACATTACCTCAGATCAATGGTTTGCAAACGAAGTAGGCTTAGCAGCGGATGCAGGAATCGTACAGGGCTACACAGATGGTTCATTTGCTCCTGCACAGAGGATCACTCGTCAGGAGATGGCTGCTATGATCATTCGTGCTTATACCTTCAAAACAGGTGAGAAGCCAGAAGCAGGCGATGCTGAATATACGGATCTGGCGGATTCTCCTCAATGGGCAGTACAAGCAATTATGGTCGCTAATAAGTTAGGTGTGGTTAACGGATTCTCGGCAGATGAGTTCAGACCATTTGGCGTCGGTACTCGTGCCGAAAGTGCACAAATGATGTTCAACTTAGCAAATATCATGAATCCATAAGTTGTTTCTCAGTGACAAAAAAGTTGTATTAGTAAATCCCCCGGCTTTTGTGATCCTAGCCGGGGGATTTATTTATTTCAAATATTTGGTTGACAAAGAATGCTGTCTTGCATATAATACAATTAACAAATTGATAATTGTTATTAAATTACCTGAGGAGATCATAGCAATGTCTAACACAGAAGCAATGGAACACTACGATATCAAGAAATATAGAACACCGGATGGCTATACTTCAGACATTGCTGTGTTCACCATTGTTCCCGTCCGAAATGAGGAGTTCAGACCTCCCGTGATGGATTTGAGAATTATGCTGATCCAGAGAAGCATGGTGAATAGTGAAGGTAAGCCAAATATTGAGGCGGGTAAATGGGCGCTTCCTGGTGGGTTTGTAGATCCGAAGGAAACAGCCTTCCAGAGCGCTGAGCGCGAGCTGCATGAGGAAACAGGGATACAGAATATTCATTTGGAGCACTTTGGCGTGTATGATAAGCCGGGGCGTGATCCGAGAGGCTGGATTATCACGAATGCCCATTTTGCCATCGTTCCAGAGCATGAGCTATCCGCAAGAGAAGCCAATGATGATGCAGCGGATGTGCAGCTGTTCTCGGTCAGCGAGGTGCTTGAGCTTGATCTGGCGTTTGATCATGCAGTCATTATCAAGGACGCTATACAGGTCATTAAGCAGAAGCTGCTCGAAACAACCGTTGCCAAACAATTCCTACCGGCAGAATTTACGTACTCTGAGCTACAGGCCGTTCTGCTTACCGTCACAGATGATTCAGCAATAACGTTAGAGGCTGCCTTCGCAAGAAAGATCAAGACACTGCCTTTTATTCAGGAAGTAGCGGGGCAGAAGACGACGAGAACGTCAAAAAGGCCGACGCAGCTATACCGATTTGTTGATGTGTCCTTGAATAAGTCGATCTATCATGCGAAGCTGTAACTCTTTGTCTGACAGCACTTTGCAATAACATTGTGAAGTGCTGTCAGAATAAAACTCTGATAGGATACCTCAGGACTCAGCAGGATTCACACAAGTATCATTTTTATTTATCTTATTAATTAACAATTATGTAATAGTTAAATTAAATGTTAAAGGAGCTGTTATTGGTTAATGATGAACAATAAGAAAGCATTGATCCATATTGACTATACGCAAGACTTTGTAGCTAGTGATGGTGCATTGACCTGTGGTGAACCCGGACAGCGAATTGAACGCAGAATTGCAGAGCTAACCGAAGAGTTCATTCAGAAAGGGGAGCTTGTCTTTTTTACAGTAGATGTGCATCAAGCAAGCGACCCTTATCATCCTGAAACAAAGCTCTATCCGCAACACAATATCAAGGGCACAAGTGGCCGTATGCTCTATGGTGAACTGGAGAAGATTTATCAGCATAATAAGAAGAGCGAGAATGTATTTTGGATCGACAAGACAAGATATAGTGCATTTCAAGGAACAGATCTGGAACTGAGGCTCCGGGAACGCAGAGTAGAGGAGCTGCATCTTGTAGGCGTCTGTACCGATATATGCGTTCTGCATACGGCAGTAGATGCTTACAATAAAGGTTATCAAATCGTTGTTCATGAGGATGCAGTTGCCAGCTTCAACACAGAGGGGCATCACTGGGCCATCGGACATTTTGCAGAAACACTCGGTGCAGCGATCTATAGAAATGGAGGAACTATACGATGAACAAAATCGAGCTTATGCAGTTGCAGCATCAGGATGACAGTATGGCACTGCATACGGATAAATATCAGATCAACATGGCAGAGGCTTATTGGCGGGATAACATGCATGAGCGCAAAGCCGTCTTTGAGGTATATTTTCGCAAGCTTCCTTTTCAGAACGGATATGCTGTTTTTGCCGGCTTAGAACGGGTAATACGTTATTTGAAGGGTTTTTCCTTTACAGAGAGCGATCTGGCGTATCTGCGTGAAGAAGGGTACGAAGAGGCATATCTTCAATATTTGCAAGGGCTGAGATTCACGGGTACGGTATATTCGATGCAGGAAGGGGAGCTCGTATTTGCAAATGAACCGTTAATGCGCATTGAGGCACCACTGGCAGAAGCACAGCTCGTGGAGACGGCCATTCTGAACATTGTTAACTTCCAAACCCTGATTGCAACGAAGGCATCTCGCATCAAGCAGGCCGCTGCCACCGATTCATGTGTTGAATTCGGGACACGAAGAGCACAGGAGATGGATGCAGCCATATGGGGAACCCGGGCCGCTTATCTTGCAGGATTCGATGCCACCTCCAATGTGAGAGCAGGGAAGCTGTTCGGCATTCCTGTCGCAGGAACACATGCCCATTCGATGGTTCAAGCGTACCGAGACGAATACATGGCCTTCCGAAAATATGGAGAAACTCATCAAGACTGTGTATTTTTGGTTGATACTTATGACACACTGAGGTCAGGTGTGCCTACGGCGATTCAGGTTGCGAAGGAGCTGGGTGACCGAATTAAGTTCAAGGGAATTCGTTTAGACAGCGGGGACTTGGCTTATCTGTCCAAGGAAGCTCGCAGGATGCTGGATGAAGCGGGATATACCGAAGCTCAGATTTACGCATCCAACGATCTGGATGAACAAACGATCATGAATCTGAAGTCACAAGGTGCACGAATTGATGTCTGGGGTGTAGGAACCAAGCTTATCACGGCCTACGATCAGCCTGCGCTTGGCGCGGTATATAAGCTGATTGCGATCGAGGATGAGAACGGGCAGATGGCAGATACGATCAAGATTAGCTCTAATCCGGAAAAAATATCGACCCCTGGCCGGAAAAAGGTGTACCGCATTATCAATAAAACGAATGGCAAGTCGGAAGGCGACTATATTGCACTCGATCATGAGGAGCCGTCCAAGGAGGAACGTCTCCATATGTTCCATCCAGTGCATACGTATATAGGTAAATTCGTTACTGAGTTTGAAGCCAGAGCGCTTTATCATACGATTTTTGCAGGCGGAGAATTGGTGTATAAGCTTCCGACACTCCAAGAAAGTCGAGATTTTCTTAACCGTAATCTTAGTCTTTTATGGGATGAATATAAGCGGACACTGAATCCGGCAGAATACCCGGTTAATCTGAGTAAAGCGTGCTGGGACAATAAGATGAAGCGGATTGATGAAGTGAGGCAGAGAGTGGCCGCAGCCATGAAAGAGTAAGGAGGGAGCGTCGGTGGCGAAAATAGGTATCTACGGATCGTCCTTCGATCCTATTACGAACGTACATTTATGGACGGCCAGTACAGTGGCTCACCGTGCCAAGCTGGATAAAGTGATCTTCCTGCCTTGCTCAAGCAAGCGCCAGGACAAAACGATGAATGTCAGCGACGAGCATCGAATGAACATGATTAACATGGCGATTCAGAACAATCCCAAGTTTGAAGCAGATCCTTACGAAATGCAGCAGCTTGGCTGGGAAATCGCGACCTACCTCACCCTTAGACATTACAGAGAGAAGTTCCCGGATGATGAAATCTACTTTATCATGGGTGCCGATCTGCTTGTGGATATCGGAGAGGGCAAATGGAGCCGGGCAGAGGAGCTTATTCGCGAGAATAAATTTATCGTTATGGCTCGGGACGGAATCAACATGTTGTCTGCAATCAGCAAATCGCCGATTCTCAGGAACTCGGATGATGGATACACGTTTCACTTGATTGATAAGGGTCTGGCCATGGAGATCAGCTCAAGCTATATCAGAGATGAGTTGAAGATGGGGGGCGAACCCCGCTATTTAGTCCCTGATCCATGCTATGACTATATTAAAAAACATCAATTATATAAATGATTTTTACATCAAAAATAGGGAGGAACCAACAAATGAATACTCAAAAACAAATCATAGAAGAACTGAATGTAAAGCCTAGTATTATCGCAAGTGAAGAGATCAGCGCAAGAGTGAATTTCCTGAAGGATTATTGTAAAAAGACAGGAGCCAAAGGATACGTGCTCGGCATCAGCGGCGGACAGGATTCCACATTAGCCGGGAGACTGGCGCAACTGGCCGTGGAATCGCTGCGCGAGGAAGGATATGAAGCACGCTTTACTGCAATTCGCCTACCTTACGGAACTCAGCTCGATGAGGCGGATGCGATGGCAGCTATTGAGTTCATTCAACCAGACGATACAGTCGTATTTAATATCGAAGACTCGGTAAATGCCTTCACAAGTGAGTATAATTCAGCCGCAGGGCAAGCCTTGGCAGATTACCACAAAGGGAACGTCAAAGCCAGAATGCGTATGATCGTGCAATATGCGGTTGCAGGCGAACGCGGAGCTCTGGTCATTGGTACAGATCACGCTGCAGAAGCGATTACGGGATTTTTCACCAAGTTTGGAGACGGCGGCGCAGATCTCATTCCCCTCTCGGGACTATCGAAGAGCCAGGGCCGGGAGCTGCTGAAGGAGCTTGGTGCCTCGGAACGTTTGTATTTGAAGACTCCGACAGCCGATCTATTGGACAATAAGCCTCAGCAAGCAGACGAGACCGAGCTAGGAATCACATATGAGACACTGGACAGCTATCTTACTGGACATGAGGTTGATTCGACATCTGCGGCGAAGATCGAAGCGCGTTACAAGGCTTCACAGCATAAAAGAGAGCTTCCGGTTACTCCACAGGATGAATGGTGGAAGTAAGTCGTAAGGATCAAATTTGACCGTATACCCCGAATCTCTAAAGTAGAAATTCCCAGATTGATAATCCTTAATTTAGTATCTAAAAAGTAAATTTAAAGAGCTCCGAAAACCCACTGCAATCAAGGGTTTTCGGAGCTCTTTTTTTAAGAGTTAATTCTATACAGGAATGCTCTTCATTTCATAGATTTTTTGGAGTGTATCGACATGCATGGTCTTCTCTTCATCCTCCTCAGTGTGGAGATACCACTCCACCAGCCTGTATCCGAATGCGAGAAGGATCATCTCGTGGACACAATGCTCGGTGAGAGGAGGGACATTCGCATATGCCGAAAATCCTTTGTAATACGCAGGGACACATCGCTGGTAGTATTCGACCATATGATGAATATCCGCTTCATCCGCAATCAGGCTTGCGAGATCTTCGCCCAGGTAGCCCCATCCGGATGTATCCCAGTCGATGAGCGCGATTTTATCCTCTGCATAGATCAGGTTGGTGACCCAGAAGTCCCGGTGGCACAGCACGAGGGGCAATTTCTGGATGCGGGCAAATATCTCATCTGAGTGCTCATCGATATCGATAAGCATTTGCCGCGCATGCTGCGGGAAAGCACAGTCCTCCGAGCGGATATAATCGTAGACGACCGGCCATGACCGGTAATGAAGATACCTATTCTTCATGAGATCCGCAGGGCTCAGGTTAGTCAGACTCTGCAGTACAGCGGGCTGCTCTGCGTACAGCTTGCCTTGATAGCGGCCTAACTCCAGCGCGGCGTGCTCATACATATCACCAGTCAAGTCTAAACCAGATACGCCATCGATATATTCCAGCCATAACTGGAATTCATCTTCTTCGGCATTCATCTTCGCGTAATAACATGTCGGCCAGCGTAAGGCATCCGAGAACGTCGCTCCCAGATCAGATGCATAGAGATCATATTCCCGACGCCAAGAACCCGGATCGCCGTATCGGTCCCATTTCTTCTGGTTTTTGAGCACAATATGGTATGGCAATTTGTCGCCATCCATGGTTTCGGCGTTCCCAGTAACGAGGTACACATTTCCTACTGTGCCGCCTTGTAACGATATTGTTTGAAAGTCAGTGGAGATAATATGGGTCTTGAACTGCTGGCTTAAGGCATGGATCAGTGCATCAATTTTAATATTCATTTTTAGCTCCTTTAATATTGTTTGTTAGACGCAAAAAAGATACGACCTTCATCGTATCTGCAAACAGCAATATTCACGAAAGGTTACTTTGGATGGCATACCAAATAATACGGGCGTTTTCCCGCTCCTAATTGTGCATGCCTGCTATTCAGTTTCTAAGACAGAACCACCATATAAGTCGCAGCCATTAAAAACATCTCCCTTCGTGTCAGGAACTTGCTTATCACTAAGCTAAATATAAAATATCCTGTATTGGAAAAATAATCAATATAAAGTTCAGATGCCTGCTTGAAACATTGGAGAGAACGAACAGTTATCAACCTAATGAACGGGCAGGTTAATGTAGTGAACTGTCGAATATTTGATTTAGAAGTTCCATTAACGGAGGGGTACCATGAATCTTAATCAATCAATTCACACTTTTTATGAGCTTAATGATCATGTGGAGGAGATCAGGAATCAAATTTCTGCATCCGGATCATCAGTCCTGGTCATGCAAAATAATCAGATCGTAAATGAATGTTATTCTGGCTATCATGATAAGTCCCCTAACAGTCGATCAATAGATGAAGATTCACAGTTCAATGTAGCATCCATTCGCAAAACCTATCTTGGTCTGGCAATCAGCCTTGCGCTCTATGAAGGGAAAATAAGAAGTATTGACGATTACATCGTAGACTATTTAGAAGATACAAACGTGAAGGTTATACACAATACAACCATACGGCATATCCTGACACATACTCATGGCCTGCAAGGACCAAACGAAAGGCTATTCCCACCAGGGACAGACTGGAAATACAATAATGCGGGGGTTAATTTGCTTATTAGGATCGTACAAAACGTATTTAACCAATCTCTTGCACAAGTGTTAAGGGATCGAGTGTTTGCCTCTTATGGATTCATGAACACAGACTGGATACATAAGAAAAATGACAAATTGGTATGGGTTAATGAAGAATACTCAAGCAATGACGGCAGTGAGGCGAATTTATTTGTAAATACACGAGATTTAGCTAAATGGGGAAACTTGTTTTTGAATAAGGGGAAGTATAAGGGGGAACAAATACTGCCTCGTTTAATCTTTGAACAAGCCGTTTCCATCGTGACTCCAAGTCAGCTTGATGAAGCTTTACCTCGAAATGGGTTCTTTTGGTGGGTAAAAGATATGAACCGGCCTGTATCTGAGCTAGGGTATGACCTTCCTCGGGGCTCCTATCAATTATTCGGTTTCTTTGGAAATGCGGTTCTAGTTATTCCTGAGTATCACGTCGTGGTCGTCAGAATGTTAAATCAGCTCGGACCTAATCCCCCAGGGTATGATTATATTCAAGACATTCGAAAATTCGGGGATCTAGTATTGAAATGTATTGATAAAGGATGAATTGAAAATCCTTTACTATCTACAAAAAAGGCATCGTGTTAGTTAAAAGTTCTTTGTCTAAGCTCTTTAAAGACTGCTTTAGGCTATTCATAAGTGAATACGAAACTTCATTATGCTCAATTAGCAGCTGCGTCAATGTGATACGGCTGCTTTTCTATGTTGCCGAAGGTTCTAAATACCTAGTTTACACGCCTCGATTTTTTACGCCCCACTCACATAATTCTTCTAATAAAGGTAAGAGCGTCTCTGCTTTGTCTGTGAGACTGTACTCTACCTTAGGAGGGACTTGTGGATATTCCTTCCGCACGACAAGACCATCTGCTTCCAATTCTTTTAGCTGTGAACTCAATATTTTATAAGTAATTGCTCCTATTTGTCTCTTGAGATCATTAAACCTAACAGGTTGATTCTCTGCTAACAGATAGATGATAACCATCTTCCATTTGCCGCCGATCACTGACATCGTATAACCAAATGGGGTGTCTTGAATATTACGAACTTTGCCTTTATATTCAGCCATACTCATAATTACACTATCCTTTCGGGTAGTAGCTATCAAAAATGTGCGTACTACATTTTTATCATTGCTCATTTTATACTAACCTTACTTTGAATTAAAGGAGAGAATAAAATGAAGAATACTCAAACATACAATCATGGTGTTGCTTGGGAAGAAGCCTTTGGTGTTACCCAAGGATATAGTGTGAATGGCACAATCTACATTTCCGGTCAATTTTCCCACGATATGCAGGGTGAGTTCGTTGGTCAAGGGGATATCGAAGTACAGACGCTGCAGACGTTCGAGAACCTTGATCGTGTGCTTACAGGGTTTGGTGTCACAAGGTCTAATCTTGCTGAGTTAGAAATTTATATGACCCAACCGGAAGAGCATTTTGAGCAGTGCGTCCAATTGTACAAAGCGTATATAGGAGACCATAGACCGGCTGTTACTTCCGTCGGTGTATCGAGTCTAGCGTTTCCACATCAACTAATTGAGATCCGAGCCGTCGCCCACACCGATTAACTTGATGCTATAAGTAGATGGGGAAGTTATAGATTTCACTATGAGCCAAACGGAAATGATCTCGTGCGTGATTCAACGTACTGGGGTATTATTCAATCTCCATTAGCTCATTATGTCTATGCACTTCCCGTCCCAACCACTCCAGAACAAAAAGAACCGGCACCTGAGTGGTGATATTGGCTGATTCGAAAAACTCTTCACTTACATAATAGGGAATATTGATGTCGGAAATTTTAGCAATCGTCGATTGCCTGTTATTCGTAATGCTAATTATTTTGTTCTGTTCCTGCTTTAGTTGTTTAAGGTGAGTAATGGTAAACGTGTTTTCACCGGATGTAGACAGCGCAATGGTGATACTATTCTGTCGTACTTTAGCATGGATAGGGAAATGAGGATCCTTAATATACATAGAAAAAGTCCCAAGATTTGAAAAATATCTAGCACCGTACTCAGCCATAATTCCAGAGCTTCCCGTACCAATAAAAATGACGGAGCTCGCTTCGGATACAAGTCGGGCGGCCTCCTTGATTTTTTCCTCCCATTCGGGTTTAAGGGATCGTTCAAAAAATTCGAATATAGCGTGGTGTGAATTTTTTAACGATGTTTTCTTGTGTTGGGATAAGTGCATTTTCAATTTCACTTTAAATTCAGAGAAACCTTCACATTGATTTTTTCGACAAAAACGCAGGATCGTCGCTGTGGATACATGAGTTTCATCTGCTAATTCTCTGATACGCATATACGCTACTTTTTCCATGTGTTGAGAGATATAGTTATATAGTGACAATTCCAAATCGTTAAAAGATAAAATCTGTTCGTTCGAGAACATGGGGAAGAACTCCTTCACAATATTAGTTAAGATCTTTTATACTTGAGTATTTTTATTATACATGATTCCAAAACGCTATGTTTCATATATGTAACAAATATCAATTCACGTCAATAAGAACTAAATTGGGAAACGTGTATATTTTCGCTGATTATAAGCGTAATATTCGATTGAAGGAAGCAAGCTGTACCATTTTAATTGGATGTTACAAATCGTTCAGTGAAGGAGATCTGACCTATGAATCGTTGGATTAGAGAAGTAGTAATTCAAAGGTTGGTTACATTAATTGTGTGCGAGGAAAACGAAAGATACAGAGCGTTGTACAATTCCTGCCTAGATAAACTTATGAAAGATAGTGACTGAGTAATGTGCTTAATTTATTCAAGAAAGTGCAGCATTAAAGATCTGGAAGGCTAGTTTACCTATAATTAAATATTCTGACTTAATCAATCTAACGAAGAGGTGTTAACATGAGAGCAGGAAAGATGCATGCCGATGAAATGGAAATTGACGAAGCGCTTGTACGCCGTCTCATTCTGGAGCAGTTTCCCCAGTGGGCAGAGCTAACCCTAGAGCGGATCGAGCCGGCGGGCACAGTGAACGCCATCTTTCGGCTCGGTGACGAGTATTCTGTTCGTATTGCACGGCGCGAGGGACCTGCGATACCGGAAAGTCGTGAATTGATCTGGCTGCCCAAGCTCGCACCCTTACTTCCGCTGGAAACCCCTGTTCCTATTGCACAAGGGCAGCCGAATAACGAATATCCGTGGTTTTGGGAAATACATACATGGGTTGAGGGGAAGACGGTGCCTATAGAAGAGTTGGACGTAATTCAGGCAGCACGTGATCTTGCAGATTTCGTTGCAGCACTGCAACAAATCAATCCATCGGAGGGACCGCCAGGACGCGGTATTCCTCTGGCTCAGCGGAATGAAGAGTTTCAATACTGGCTGGCACGGTTCGATGGCGATCCTGCCGTGTCCGCAGTGTGGGAATCTGCGCTTGCTGCCTCCCTGGAACGGACCACCCGTTTGGCATCACGGCGACCTCGATGTGCGTAACTGGCTCGTGCGAAACGGACGCATTACGGGTGTGATCGATTGGGATACCATGGGGATTGGAGATCCTGCGTGCGATATCATGGTTGCATGGAAGCTGCATTCCGCTGCAGCCCGTGATGCATTCCGCGAACATCTCCCGACAGATGATGCTACGTGGGCAAGAGCAAGGGGATGGGTCGTATCCCAAGCGGTATCAGCGCTTGCATACTACACGCCGGACAACAATCCTGTTCTGTACCATGAGGCTGAGTCCTGGCTTGACCTCATATTATCTGAATGAAGGAGAGCGCCCACTCCCCTCGGACACGAAACTTAATTGTGCACAAATAGTTGCGATTCGTAGCCATAGCATAACTATACTCTTGTTAAGAGGAGGGATCAGATGGATTGGCTTATGAGAATGAACCGGGCATTGGATCACATCGAATTGAATCTAACCGGAGATATTGACTTAAAGGAAGTAGCTCAATGTGCTTGTTGTTCATCACATCAGTTTCAGAGAATGTTTTCATTCATTACAAATGTGCCTTTGGCAGAATATATAAGGAGAAGACGGCTTACTCTCGCTGCTATTGAATTGCAGAATAGCGACATGAGAGTTGTGGATATCGCCATAAAGTATGGTTATGAATCTCCAGTTTCATTCGCAAGGGCTTTTCAATTATTACATGGTGTAAATCCAGCAATGGCCCGGGAAGAAGGGACTGCCCTCAAAGCCTATCCACGGATCTCCTTCCTCATTTCAATCAAAGGGGAAGAGGCTATGAATTACCGTATTGAGACAAAAGAATCCTTTCAAGTATTCGGAATCGAAAAAGTATTTCAATTAAACGGAGTGGATACGCCAGCAGACTTATGGAAACAAAGTCATGCTAATGGCGAGGTAGAAAGACTTGCTGCGAATGCGGGTGACCTGCCTGCCTTTATCTATCAGGACTATCATAAAGTACATGCTGTTTGTAGCTATAAAAGAACGGAAGAGGATACCTTCCCCTACATGCTGTGCGCATTTAAGGATGAAACCAGTAAAACTGATGGGTACACAAGTATAACCATACCCGCACACACGTGGGCGATCTTCTCATCCGATCCTTTTACATGGGATAAATTTAATGAAACCATTGAAACACTATATAGGCGGTTCTTTTCTGAGTGGCTGCCTACGGCCGGATATGAACAGATCGACGGGATGGAATTTGAGATTACAGGAAGTAAGGATGATGGTCTTAATTTTGTAGAGCTATGGTTTGCAGTCAGGAGAATATCCTGAGTGTATATACTTGAGAGAAACGACTTAAATTAATTCAAAATAGCAAGGAGTAGTTTGCCTTTTGGCCAGCTGCTCCTTTTCTTTTACCTAAGTGAATTCCCTATTACAGCTCCTCCCAATGCAGGACTTCCCACCGCTGTTCAATTTAGAAATATTAAATAAAAACAATTATTTAAGCTTGACAATTAGTATAGAGCCGTGTAACCTTTAAAACGTAATAATTACGATTACGATTAAGCGCGACGAGAGGGGAAGACACACTTGAAGAAATTATCTTTACTTATTAGTTTATTGGCATTAAGCGTAATGTTAGCAGCTTGCCAAGATGCAAAAGAAGGGGAAACTGCTAATCATAACGCAGCAGAAACAGAAGAGACAGGAGTACAAGAAACTGATGTACAAGAGACCGATGTACAAGAGTCAGGAACAATTACAATAGAAGGCTTAGGTGACCATTATCATACCGGAGATACCATCGAATTATCTGCTGTACTCAGTGAGAATGTCGATTATGATCACTGGCATTGGTACATAAAAGAAAGCGATCAAACGGAATGGGAAGCGGCTTCTGGTCAAGAGGGGGAGACCTTTACAGGGGAGGCAACGACGGATGGTTTAGAAATTAAAGCTACACTGTACGATGGTAATCATGAAGTGTACGCAGAGTCCGAGCCGGTTACCATCGTTATCGACGACCACCATGGTCATGATGAAGAGAGCAAAAACATTAATGCAGGAATCTTCGAAGATGAACAAGTCAAAGATCGTGAATTATCGGACTGGGAAGGTGATTGGCAGTCTGTATACCCCTACCTTTTAGCTGGTGATTTAGACGAAGTGTTTGAACACAAAGCAGAAGAGGGCGATATGACTGCTGAAGAATACAAAGAATACTACACAACTGGGTATGAAACAGATGTAGAACGCATCATTATTGAGAATGGCAATGTAACGTTCTTCCGTGATGGAAAAGAATCTTCAGGTGACTACGAATACGATGGTTTCGAGATTCTTACTTACGAAGCAGGTAATCGAGGCGTGCGATTTATTTATAAACTCGTAGATGAAAATGCAGATATGCCGCAATATATTCAATTCAGTGATCACCTCATATTCCCAACGGACTCACATCACTACCATTTATATTGGGGAGATGATCGTGAAGCTTTATTAGAAGAGGTTACCAATTGGCCAACTTATTATCCTTCTGATTTGGACGCAAAGGGTATCGTTCGTGACCAATTAGCGCATTAAGCACAGAGGAGAAGAGAAGCACACCGCTTCTCTTCTCCCTGCTTTTGTAGTACTACTTTTCTAATACAGCAAAGGAGATTTATAATACATGAATCGAAAAATGCTTCAAACCCTTTTCGTTTTTTAACTGTAACCTTAGTTCTTTTTGGATGTGAGTCACAAAACACAGAAAATACGACTAACAACGATGGATCCAAGATTTCTGTGATAGCTTCTTTTTTACCTATGTATGAATTCACTAAATATATTGCTGGAGATCGGGCGGATGTGCAGCTTATGGTCTCTGAAGGACAGGATGCCCATCAATTTGAACCAAGTGCACAAGATGTCGCGGCTGTAAACGAAGCGGATGTATTTGTCTATAGTAGCGATGAGATGGAGTATTGGACAAAGAGCTTATTTAATACCGTAGAAAATGACAACCTTATCATTGTACGTGCAGCCGATGGACCTGAGAAATCGGACACAGAAAGTGTACAAGTGGAAGGTGTGGCCGATCACTATCATACGGGTGGTGAGATTAAGCTAACGGCGAAATTAACAGGCGATGTCGATTATGATCACTGGCATTGGTATCAACGAGCAAATGCGGATGAAGAATGGGCAGTTGTCTCTGGACAAGGGACAGCAGCATTCACCATAGAAGCCCCGGAAGATAGCTTTGAAGTTAGAGCTGTTATATATGATCATAATCATAATGTTTATGCGGAATCCGAGCCGGTAGAGCTTGTGATTGATAATCATGATTCCCATGCTCACGAAGATGAAGACCACGCAGGACATGAACATGAAGAACACAGCGGTGCACAAGCAGGAGAAGAAATATCGATTGTGGGCTTAGCAGATCATTATCACACAGGCGATGTGGTTACACTTGCTGCCGAAATGAATGAAGAGACAGAATTTAAAAGCTGGAATTGGTTTATAAGAGAAGACGCAGATCATGAATGGGAAGCAGTACCTGATCAAGAGACGGAGCGTTTTGAACATAAAACAACAGGAGAAAGCTTCGAAGCGAAGGCTGTACTGTATGATCATGACAAGAATGTTCATGCAGAATCACAAATAATCTCTGTAATCATTGATGATCATGAGAATCAAGACCCTCATATCTGGCTTGATCCGGTATTGGCACAAGATCAGGTCCTGGCTATTCGCAATGCCTTAATCGAGGCAGACCCCGATGGAGAAGCAGTTTATGAGGACAATGCGGAAGCATTTATAGAAGAGCTTAAGGCGCTGGATAAAGAATACCAGACTACATTAAAAGATGCAGCACATAGAGCCTTTGTCGTACAGCATCAAGCTTTCGGCTACCTTGCAGATCGTTATGATTTAGAACAAATTGCGATTGGTGGACTATCCACTGAAGTAGAACCAAGCCCTTCTCGAATTGCGGAAATCGCCGATTTAGTTCAAGAATACAACGTTCCCGTTATTTATTATCAACAAGGGGCCAGCTCCTCTATCGCTCAAACGGTTGCTGCAGAAACAGGGACAGAGACAGCTGTCTTATATGATTTAGAGGTCCTTTCAGAGGAATTAATAGAGAATGATTTAGGGTACTTGGAAGCGATGCGTCACAACCTCAAAGCGTTGCAAGCCAGCATTAAATAAGTAATTAAGAGGAACAAAGTAAATAGAGAGGTAAATAATCTCATGTACTATATTAAAGTCGATGAACTGGCATTTCATTATGAACAGGAGCCTGTTCTTACGAATATATCCTTTGAATTAAATCCAGGGGACTTTATCATGCTGACAGGAGAGAATGGAGCGGCGAAAACCACTTTAATTCGGAATATATTAGGTTTACTTAAGCCTACAACCGGTAAAGTTAGCTTATTCCCCAATAATCGTCTCGGAGAGAAGCTAGTGGTCGGATATGTCCCTCAACAAGTTGCTTCGTTTAATGTCGGTTTTCCCAGTACAGTATTAGAATTAGTTCAGTCTGGTCGTTATCAGAGAGGCAAATGGTTAAAGAAATTAAATAAAGAGGACAAAGAACAGGTCAAGCGTGCCCTTGAATCCGTTGGAATGTGGGATATGCGCTATAAAAAGATTGGAGAACTGTCCGGGGGGCAAAAACAGAGAATCTCTATCGCACGTGTTTTTGCTACAGACCCTGATCTGTTTGTATTGGATGAACCTACCACAGGAATGGATACAAAATCACGCGAAGAATTTTACAAATTGTTAAAGCATTACAGTGAGGCACATGGGAAGGGAATTTTGATGGTCACACACGATCATGATGAGCTTCGAAAATACTGTAACAAACATATTGAACTTATACGAAAGGTGGGCTTACCTTGGAGATGTTTCTCTATGGATTCATGCAAAGAGCTTTCCAGGCCTCCCTTGTCATCTCATTAATTGCACCCATGCTAGGATTGTTTCTCATATTACGCAGGCAATCCCTTATGGCAGATACTCTATCCCACGTTTCATTAGCTGGAGTCGCATTAGGACTATTAGTCAGCGTTAACCCAACCTGGACCAATATCTTGATGGTCGTAGTTATTGCTGTTTTACTGGAGTACATGCGTATGCTATATCGAACGTATTCTGAAGTGTCTATCGCCATTTTAATGTCAGCTGGGATGGCTTTAGCCTTGTTTCTAATTAGTTTGAGTCAGGGTGGTTCCACACTAAATATCGAAAAATTTTTATTTGGATCAATCGTAACCATTAGTATGGAACAGGTGTGGATACTCTATATATTGGCGGGTATTATTTTGTGCTTATACCTAGTGTTTCGGAAGGCGATGTACGTCATGGTTTTTGATGAAGAAACGGCGTTTACTGCTGGCTTACCCATAAAGACGATGTCTATCCTATTCAATGCTTTAACGGGAATAACCATTGCTATCATTATGCCAATCGTAGGCGCACTCTTAGTATCTGCGATTCTAATATTACCTGCAGCGATATCTATGCGATTGAGCAGAAGCTTTTCAAGCACAATATTGATAGGGATTCCTATTACATTAACGGGTATGTTAAGCGGATTAGTAACTTCTTATGAGTATGGTACTCCACCGGGAGCAACCATTACCTTAATCCTCGTTACCATCTTAATCGTTATAACCATCGCAAATAAATTGGTACAAGTATTCAGGATGAATAAAAGTTGGAATAAGAAGCAGACCTAAAATTATCAAATATTCCATTAGTGATACGTAAGATTGAGATTGTATGGAGCTGTTGCC
>NZ_BBIW01000025.1 GCF_000732325.1 Paenibacillus sp. TCA20 | reverse complement strand
AGATCCGTCATTTCCTCCAGCGATACGCCTAAAGATCGGAGTTGTTTGATACCATTGATACAAAATACATGCTCTTGGTTATAAACGCGGTAATTGCCTTCACTCCGCTTAATGGAAGGTAGGATAAGTCCCTTTTCTTCATACAATCGAATGGCTTTTCGACTGACTCCTGTTTGTTGGGCTAGTTGACCAATCGTAAATTGCTCCACTTTCCTCCCTCCTCGTTAACTGGTGGTACCATCAGCTGAACTAACTATAACTAGAGTATACAACCTTCACCTAAGGGGAAGGTCAAGAAGAAAAAGATCTTTTCCCAATGAAATTGATAAGTACAGGGGTACCACCAACATTTTGACATAAAACCCACGCTAAGACATTTTTTGGAATAAAAAAGACAATTATCTCTATGTTAAGAGAAGAATCGTCTTTTATAAAAGCTTTCTTTAACTGAAGACGTACATTAAGGCTTCCTAAAAAGGTGATTAACCTGCACAACAAGATAATTTTGATACATCTTTATCAAACGTAAGAGCAGCTAGCTTCAATCCTTCTGCCATTGTTAAATATGGAGCCATGGTTTCTCGGAGATCCTCCACGGTTAAACCGAATTTGACAGCCAGTGTCGCTGCATAAATTACGTCTCCTGCATTTTCTGCTACCACATGAGCCCCTAACACTTTCAGTGTCTTCTCGTCCGCCACCAGTTTAAACACGCCTGTTGTTTCCCGATTAACCAGTGCTCTTGGAACGGCATCTAACGGCAAGACGGATGTTTTCACTTCATATCCTTTCTCTTTTGCCTGTTGCTCCGTTAAACCAACCGTTGCAATTGCTGGAGCTGTAAATGTAACCCCCGGAACCACTTCTAAATTCAGCTTTTTGTTCAGTCCACCGATAGCATTTCCTGCCGCAACTCCACCTTGATAAGCTGCTACATATACAAATTGAGGACCAAGCGTGACATCTCCTGCTGCATAGATGCGTGAATTCGTTGTTTTTGAATACTCATCGATTACGATTTCACCACGGGGGCCTACTTCAACGCCTGCATCCTGTAAATTCAAGGTTGCCGTGTTTGGTGTTCTTCCTGTGGCAACCAGTAATTGATCTGCCTCAATGATTCGCTTCTTGCCATTTACCTCTACATGGACCTTTTTAATGTCTCCATCTTGTTCGATTCGTTCAAAAGATGCTCCCGTCACTAAGTTGACCCCTTGTTCTGTCAAGGCTTGCGTGATTGCTTCTGAAACCTCAGGATCGTATTCCTTTAACAAACGCGGGCTTCTTTGCATCAATGTGACTTCTGAGCCTAGATTATGGAAGAGTTGTCCCAATTCCATCCCGATATAGCCAGAACCGATGACCGTAAGACGCTTAGGCACCTTCTTTAATTCAAGCAGAGTTGTGCTTGTTAAATAATCGACTTCATCCAGTCCAGGAATGTTTGGCACTGCTGGTGAAGCACCTGTCGCGATTAAGAATCGTTTGGCTGACAACTGCATGCCATTGACTTCAACGGTTTTTTCATCTACGAATTTCGCTTCGCCTTTGATTAATTCAAAGCCGTAGTCATCAATCAAATCCACATATTTTGAGTTTCGAAGATCCGTCACCAGTTCATTTTTCTGCTTGATCAATGGTGCCAAATCAACGTCGCCAGCTGACGTGTGCAATCCGATGAATGGATTATTTTTTGCCAGATGATTGATTTCGCCAGCCCGCAGCAATGTCTTCGAAGGAACGCAGCCAATATTCACACATGTTCCACCAACCGTTCCACGTTCGATGATCGCCACTTTCGCTCCGTATTTCACAGCTTCAATGGCAGACGAAAAAGCAGCACCGCCAGAACCGATGATAATGTAATCATAATCGCCTTCATCGCCTAACTGCACCATTTCTTGCGGTTGTAATTCTTCTACCTCTCCTGGCTGGTATTTGGCTTCAGCAATCGCCTTTTTCGCTGTTTCCACCTCCACGTCATTCGTTAGCTCAAATACAGCTTCTCCGCGACGAAAATCCACTTCAATCCCTTTTGCACCCATGTTTTCAAGAGCAACAGCTACATGCTCTTCACAACCCGTACAAGTCATTCCTTGAACGTTTACTCGATATTTTTTCATGTTAAATCTCTCCTTTTACTCGACTCCAAGCCCGGAATTCGAAACTGCCGTCTTAATTGCCTGTAAATCCGTTTTCTTATCATCAAAGGAAACCGTTACTTCGCCCTTGCTTCCACTGACTTTAATGGCTGTTTTGCTAACGCCATCTACCTGTTCCAGGACGCTTTCTACAACAGACGGTGGACAACAATCCATCCCCAAAACCGTGAATGTCCCTGTTTTAGTTGTTTCAATGGTAGTTTTTACTTCCTGCTTAGCATCTATAGTATTTTGTGCTTCTTTTTCGTTGCTACACGCACTAACCACTAACAGAAGGGATAATAGCATCATAATCCTAATTATTTGTACGCTCATATAAAGCACCTCATCTTTTATAGTCCACCTTCAACTAGAAATAAAAAAAGAAACATGCAGAAAACGAAAAACGTCGTGATCCATAAGCCGATGATAGAACTCTTCCTTTTGCCTTTTCTCCCGTAAACCATGTAAAAGGAGTATGCAAGAAGGATGATGGTAACGATGCTGAACAATAACCGATACTTTAGTGAATAGAAGGCTAATGCTCCTGCAAATCCAGTTAGTCCAAGAGGAATGAAAATCAGTGGACCTAGGCAGCATGCAGCCATAACAAAAGCTGAAAATACAGTAGCTACTTGCGACACTTTTTCCTTCATGATTTAAACCTCTCCATACTGCAACAATCATGCGTTTTTGTTTCCTTTTTTGTTTCATTCTTTGTTTCTGGGTCAAGTTTTCTCCAGCCCTTGAAAAGAGCAAAGACAAATAACAGACCCATCACGATGAAAATAACATCTTTAAAGTCCGTGAAGTATGAACCCAGTGCCGTTCCTGCAACCAACGGAAGCAGTAAAAACAGATGACACGGGCATGTGATTAGTGCGACAAGAAACCAGCCTGAACTTTTTATTGTGTTTTTCATCCTGTTTCACCTCTTATTTCTTCATCAATGTTTCAATAATGGGGCATTCGTAAATATCTTTGTTTTCAGGACATCTTTCTTTAAGATCCATCAGCATTTGTTCAATTCTTTTGAGATCTTGAATTTTATGCTGGATGTCTTCTATCTTAAGAACGGTGAAATCATACATATCACGGCACTTTGCTTCATCGCGATCGACGACCCCTAGCAATTTGTCAATTTCATTTAAGCTAAATCCTAATTCCTGCATCCGTTTTATGAAATTCAACCGATCGACCGTTTGTTGTGAATACATTCGGTATCCTTTTTCGGTACGATCAGGCTCTGGAATTAAGCCTAAACGCTCATAATATCTAATGGTCTCTTTGTTAACGTTACACTTCTCTGCGATTTCTCCGACTCGAAAATGCAATTTACTTCACCTCACATATAATATAAACCATGTACCATAGTACATGGTCAATATATTTTACTCCCTTCAATTAAATGATTCCAATACCGAAAACGACCGTTTTTGGTTAAAAACAGAGAACTTCTCTAAAACCTCAAAAACTACTTAAAATACATAACCAAAAATATAACCAAAATCTAAATACCAATATATCTATTACAAATCCCTTTTTGGTATAGTTAGGATATTAAAAAAGGGGGGATTCTTGTTGAAATTTGGATATGCACGTGTCAGTACACAAGATCAGTCATTATCGTTACAACTCGATGCATTGACTCACTACGGAGTGGACCAGACTTTTGAAGAAAAGGAATCAGGCAAGAGAAAAAACCGTCCGCAGCTTGACGAGCTTCTTAAAGTTTTGCGTAAAGGTGACACGGTAGTTGTCTATAAATTAGACCGTATCAGTCGTAGTACCAAACATTTAATTGAGCTTATGGAACATTTTGAAGCAAAGGGTATTCATTTTGTCTCCATACAAGACAAGATTGACACAACAACTGCTATGGGACGATTCTTTTTTAGAATGTTGGCCAGCATAGCAGAATTAGAACGAGATATTATTAGTGAACGAACGAAAGATGGATTGACGGCTGCTAGAGCTAGAGGAAGAAACGGAGGCAGACCGAAGGTTGATTTAAAGAAAATAGAACTTGCTATAAAAATGTACGAAAGCAAAGATTACTCTTTATCTCAAATTAAGACGGCAACAGGGATTGGAGCGACAACCTTATATCGTTATCTAGAAAAGAAAAAGATATCTAGCAAGGAGTTGTAGCATGAGAGGGAAAGAATTACTAACAGAAGATCAAAGAACGGAATTTGTACGAATTCCAGCTGATATGAGCGAAAGTGAACTAGAAACTTATTATACTTTTTCACAATATGACCTTGAAATTATAAAACGACACAGAAGAGATCATAATCGATTAGGCTTTGCTGTTCAATTATGTGTTCTACGCTATCCCGGATGGTCCCTTTCAGATGTTGGACCTATTCCAGATTACATAATCGAATACATAGCTAGACAAATAAATGTTAATCCTAATTCATTTTCTTTATATGCCCAACGAGAGCCAACTAAACATGAGCATATGGAAGAAATCCGTCAAGTTTATGGTTATGAAAATTTTTCCCTAGGGAACTATCGTAAGGTAGCTCAGTTTCTGTTGAATCATGCCCTTCAAAATGGAAATTCAATGTATCTTCTTCGTACAGCGCAAGAAGAACTACGAAATCAGAAAATTATTCTCCCTGGCATGACTACTATAGAAAGGCTTGTTTGGGAAACTCGTCAACGAGCAGAGGAAAGAATTTTTAAATCATTAACTTGTACTCTTTCAAAATGGCAAAAACAAAAGTTAGATAAACTTATAGATCCCTTTGTAGACAATAGAAAAACCCCCTTAGCATGGCTTAGAGAACTTCCCGGCCAATCTTCACCTGAAGCCTTTTTAAAAGTAATAAAGCGCTTAGAATATATACGAGATTTAAAATTAGAGATAAATTCAGAGCAAATCCATCCCAATCGGTTACTTCAATTATCTCGTATTGGAGCAAGGTATGAACCACACTCATTTCGAAGGTTTAAAGAAAAAAAGAAATATGCAATTCTTGTTTCCTATCTAGTAACACTAAGCCAAGATCTAATTGATCAAGCAATTGAAATTCATGATCGACAAATGATGATCTTGCAATCAAAAGGACGTAAAACACAAGAGGAAATGCAAAAAGAAAATGGAAAAGCAGTGAATGAAAAAGTCGTGCATTTTGCAGATATTGGTGCAGCACTTATCCAAGCACGAAATGAAGGGCTTGATCCATTTAATGCTATTGAAATGATTATGCCGTGGGATAAAATTGTTTCTTCCGTCGAAGAAGCCCAAAAATTAGCCCGTCCGATGGATTACGATTATCTAGATTTGTTAGAAAATCGGTATTCTTATCTAAGAAAATATACTCCTACTTTTCTTAAATCTCTTGAATTTCGTTCTACACAAGGTACAGAGCCATTATTGCAAGCTCTAAAAACGCTAAATGAAATAAATGAATCTGGTAAAAGAAAAATTCCAAATGATGCCCCGGTAGATTTTATTCCTAAACGTTGGAAGAAGCATGTTTATGGTGATGATGGAATAATTAACCGACACTATTATGAGATGGCTGCACTAACAGAGTTGAAAAATCATATTCGTTCAGGCGACATATCCGTAGTCGGTAGTAGACTTCATAAAGATTTTGAAGAGTATCTTGTTCCTAAAGAAGATTGGAAAACAACTCGTCTTACGGAAACTAAACTAGCCGTTCGTTCATCGGCAGATGAATATCTTGAGGAAAGAAGAAAGTCACTAGCTCAACGCCTTACATGGGTTTCAAATAATCTTGATTCTCTAGAAGGAGTAAATATCGAAAAGGCTAAGATCCGATTGGACCGTTTGGAGAAGAATACACCCGAAGAAGCGAGAGCTTTTAGCCTGTCTTTATATAATATGTTGCCAAGAATAAAGCTCACTGATCTTTTAATGGAGGTAGCACACTGGACAGGATTTGACGAAATGTTGATACATGCCTCAACCAATCGCCCACCAAAGGGAGAGGAAAAAGTAGTTCTCATGGCTGCTCTCATGGCGATGGGAACTAACATAGGACTTACTAAAATGGCAGAAGCGACACCAGGAGTTACCTATCATCAAATGGCTAATGCAGCGCAATGGCGTTTATTCGATGATGCTATAAGTCGTGCACAAGCGACATTAGTGAATTTTCAACATAAGCTTAAACTAGCTTCCTATTGGGGAGATGGAAGTACCTCTTCCTCTGATGGAATGCGCGTACAGGTTGGTGTTTCATCGTTACATGCCGATTCCAATCCACACTATGGGTCTGGAAAAGGAGCAACCATTTATCGATTTACTAGTGATCAATTTTCAAGTTTTTATACGAAAGTCATTAATACCAATGCTCGTGATGCTGTACACGTTATTGATGGATTACTTCATCATGAGACAGATTTAAACATTGAAGAGCATTTTACAGACACAGCTGGCTACGCCGACTCAGTATTTGGATTGAGTCATTTACTAGGATTTCGTTTTGCACCAAGGCTACGTGATTTAGCTGACTCTAAGCTATTCACGATCCAAACGCCAAATGAATTCCCAAAATTAGAAAATATACTCCGTGGTCGTATTAATACAAAAATTATTCAAGAGAATTTCGATGACGTATTACGTGTAGCTCATTCTATTCGAGAAGGAAAAGTGTCCGGTTCACTTATGATGGGGAAATTAGGGTCGTATGCGAGACAAAATAAACTTGCAACTACTTTGCGAGAAATGGGGAGAATCGAAAAGACCATTTTTATTTTGGATTACATATCTAACGAAACACTACGCCGTCGAATTCAACGAGGACTAAATAAAGGAGAAGCGATGAATGGGTTAGCGAGAGCCTTATTCTTTGGAAAACGAGGTGAGTTGCGGGAACGAGGAATACAAGACCAGCTACAACGTGCAAGTGCTTTAAACATTCTAATTAATGCCATTAGTGTATGGAATACCGTTTATCTTACAGAAGCAACAAAACTATTGAAGGAAAAAGGGAATTTGAGAGAAGACTTACTTAAACATATTTCTCCATTAGGATGGGAACACATTAATTTTCTTGGTGAATACAACTTTGATGCAAGAAAAGTAACAAGTTTACATTCCCTACACCCTCTTCTTCAATAATATTAAAGGCCGATGATTCCTTAGCGTAGGAATCATCGGCCTTTTTACCTCGGAATTTCTCTTGGCGTATGTTTTCCGCGTTTTGTTGGTAGGACCCCATAACGGCGTCTAATGTCTTCCTCCGGTATGAAATGTCCTCCTTGAGCAACCCGCATTTCAACACGGCTTATATGGTATTCAACATTCTTCAATCCCACATAATACAAATCAACCTCAAAGCCGGATGCTTTTGCTTGTTCCATTTGACGAATGGCCGTTTTTCCTGAAAGAGTTGTCTCGATGGAAAAGCTTCTCCCTGACCGGATGCATTCCTTAACACGGTTTAAAGTTTCCCTGCCAGCTGCTGGTGAGACACTTTCAGGATTGTCAGGGTTGATACTTTTAGCAATCGCGTCCGGGTCGATTACCTCTCCGATCCGCCCGACTAATTGTTTAGTCAGCGTGCTTTTACCAGCTCCATTTGTACCAGCGAAAACAGTCATGACAGGTTTATTCATGATAGGCTACTTCTTTTCGTCCTTCTTCCGTGAAAACGACTTTAGTTTTTTTACCATCTGGATACTCCTTCACCATTTCCCCATTTTCTTCATAGACAGCTGGTACACCGTTTCTTTTAGCTTCTTCACGAGCAGAATGTGTCGCTTTTTTCAAAACTTCTTTCAATTCATTTGTGGAAATCCGACTCATCTGTAATCGCCACCTTTTCGAAAAAGTTATGTGTTGAATTTATAAATTCATTTTACCATAGTTATGTATTGAAAAACAAGCGTTTAGCGCAAATTTTCAATACATAACTTCTGTTATGTGTTGAAAAAAAACCGCCCTGTTGAAAGGACGGTTTAAGCCTTTATTATTTTCATTTTCAGGAATCTAACCAACAAATTTATGAGGATAGGCAAGGACAATATAACTAATGCAAATAATTTATCCCCCCAATTCGGAATAGAGCCTGAGAACAGAGTGTAGGCCATCATTCCGAACAAGGCTAAACGTGTTAAAAGACCAATCAGATTTTTCATGGGATACAGAAAGCTGGCGATCAGCACGATTATAATAAATTCCTGCATTCTTGCCCTCCTTTCATAGCGTTTCCTAATTATAGCATTTATTCAAGGGTATTGACATAGTAACCAAAGCCTGTTTTGTATCCATGAATACACATACGTATACATTTACGTTTACGTTTACATTCGATAATTGTAATTATATAAACGTATATGTATACGTAAACATTTACGTGTGCGCGCTTTCTTTCGTAAAGAATCACTTCATCCGTCTATTTGCTTAATTAAAGATTACATTTACGTATACGTAAATGTAATCGTATATGTATACGTAAACGTTTATAATTTGAGAAACAGACCGCCCGGTCAAAGGATGCGGTCTGCCCCATAAAGCCCACCTTGTAAGCCGCCGCCTTTATTTAAAGCGACTGCCAGAGAACCGTGTTACCAGCACGGTTCTCCTGAAACAAGTATAACACCTCGTTCAAATGGAATAAATGCCTTTTGTGGCGTTGATTTCAAATAAGGATTTGGCTGAAATAGGTTTTGCATACACGGCCCTAATAAAAGAGGCTGTCTGCGATCCGAGCAGATAGCCTCTTTTTGATACGTAAATGTAAACGTACACGTTTACGTAATTATTTATGTGCTTCATTAAAGTAAAGCCTCAATGCTTCATTGATGATCCTTGTTTTCTCCCCTCTGCCATTTTCCGCACTCTGACTATCTATCTTCTTTTTTAAATCATTCTCGATCCAAACGGTATCTCTTGTATGCGTTTCTTCAAATTTCTTCTTTTTAGGCTTGGGCTTCGGCTTGTCTTCGTGTGAAGTATCAATAAGTTCAGGATGAACGCTGCTGGCTGACGTGCTTCTTATTTTGTTTTTCAACTCATCCATCTTACTACTAGACACGTTTAATCAGCTCCTTAACGAATTCTCTGTACAGTTTTAAACCTTGATTCAACTCAGGATTATCTTTAAACCCATTAATAGACAAGCGGCCTATAGCAGCTGTACGGGTCATTATAGTTTCAAAGCATAATTCCCCGTATTCTTCCTCAATCAGCTCGATCAAAGCCTTATTATCGGTTCTCCTTGAATCTATGAGAGAACGCAGTATTCCTGCAATCTTCATATCCTTATTGACCAGTTCCTGCACATGAATGCATGTTTCTAAAAAGCGGCCAATTGCTGAATAGCAAAATTTACTTGCTTCAAACATAGCAACAACTGCATCAGAAGCAGCTAGTGCATTAATCGTCTGATCACCAAGAGCTGGCGGAGTATCAATGATAATATAGTCATATTCGCTTTGTACGTTCTCAAGAGTCTCCTTTAGCACTAGCGAACGGTTGCCTTTATAAGACTCATATAACCACGATGGAAAACGCGCCAAATGATCCTCTGCCGTGAGCAAGTCTAGCCCCTCAGATACCTTATGTACATACTTACGTGCGTCTTTTTCCTTTAGGGCTTCAAAAACAGTTTTCTCATGAAAGTTATAAATGTCTTGTTGAGTCAGTAATTCAGTCAAATTCCCTTGTGAATCCAGATCAACCGCAAGAACCTTTTTTTCATATTCCTGACTAAGAATATAAGCTACAATTCCGGAAGTAGTTGTCTTGCTCGAACCACCTTTTTGTATGCCAAATGAGATAACCTTTGCCATATCATGCCCTCCCTATACCTTTAATATTGTTGTTATTATAACATACATTTACGTATACGTAAACATAAACGTAAACATGAACTGATCAGCTTAACCCTCACGCTAAAATGTTGTTGTGCCGCAGGTGCGGCAACAGGTGTATTCTGTGGTCATTCCTCCACTTCCTATTATGAATATTTCATATAGTGAAAAATCATAAATAGTAAGTTATACGCAGCATTCGTACTTCTACCATACTCCTATTAAAACCTGTGGAAAAGTCGCCTCCACCCCAAAAGATATCCACACCCCGTTTAGAAAAGGTAGCCGAGCTACGCTCGCCTTAAGGATTAAAATCATCCTCCCCACGCCCACCCCTACATTTGCGGCTCTAAATTTTGTGTTGACAGTCACTTGAATTTGTGGCAGGCGGAGGAGAAGCAGGAGAGAGAGAGCCGCAGCCCCCCCAAAATGGGGGGAGCTGCGGCAATCGGGCTGATGTCAGGCGTATGGAGCCAGCCATCGGTCGTTTCGCTTGTCGGGGGGTGGGACGCGTCCAGGTCGTGCTTTACCGCGTATAGTCGAACTAACTCCCCCCGGCAGCCTGCGCCATAGGCGCACACGGACGGGACATTGGTCGATGGAGTCACATCGCCAATCTGGAAGGGGTGGACACGCGAAATTAGGGCAGTGCCTGCCGCCAAATGGCAGCAGGATGCCCGAATCCCCTTCGGCGGGTTTAATCATCTCCGTCCATGTTAGTCATCCGACGTCGCGTGACCTAAACCATTGAACGGCTTTGGCTTTTTTCACGGATGCACGGTTGGGAGAGACGCGGACGACATACCGCGTATAGTTATAGTCGTTTTGGGGTGGCATTCTGCTTAGTTCTCAAAAAAGGCAATAAGAAACTAAGCCCTCGCATGTCCATTTTTAAAAAAAGTGGATGCGAACGCCTGATATTTGATTATGAAATTAGCCCTATGCTATGTATAGGAACGCAAAAAAACTCTCAATTTCCGCACGCACACCTAAAAAAGGCATCAGGAAAGAGAGAGTCCTTACTTTACTTTAAATTAAGGGCTATAGTATAATAGGCCCATATTATAGTAAAGGCTCATACTCTTGAAACGCTACAAAATGGCTTAGTTTGGCGACGGAGACATTTTGCAGTGTTGGTGTGTGGGCTTTTTGCTATTTTTAAGGTTCTTTTTGTAAAACTTTGAACCTATCAATATCATACGTTATAGGTTTAAATTTTGGCAAATTGCGACAGTATTCACTTTCCGTAGTTAAACGGATGTTTTGAGCGCCTTTTCCGTAGTCAAACGGATGTTTTGAGGTGGTTTTCCGTAGTTAAACGGATGTTTCGGGGAATTGGAACGATTTAGTAAGTAATTTCATGATTTTTGCTTTTTTTTTGTTCTTTTTCCGTAGTCAAATGGATGTTTCTTATCGTTTTCCGTAGTCAAATGGATGTTTTAAGTATCAAAAAAGACCCCTATAAGGGGTCAGGGAAAAACTCTAATTGTTCCGGTATCAACTCTCTCGATTGAGATAATGTATTCAAGAAAACCGGGTTTTTTGTAACCGTCAAATAGCGATCGTGCAACCCTTGTTTCTTTCCTTTAAACTCGAAGCGTTCTATAAAGCCTACTGCTTGCAGTTCGATACATGCGCTCTTGATTCGCTCAACAATTTTATACACCTGCATGATCGGCTCGTTATCATCTAAAAAGTGAAAATGACCAGCCAGCGTTTGAAGTTCAAACGTAACTGTAGATTCTTCGGGATAAGATGACACTAACCAGTACAAACCCTGTGCCAGATATGATTTTAAGTCATTCATAAGGATGAGAGAGATATCAAACAAGTTGCCTACCCGGTTAGCTTCAACTAACCATTCAGGCAGCTTTATTTGGAACTTATATTGAAAGTGGTTGGTAGTTCCTACCTTTCGCCTGAATATAATTTGATCTATTAAGCGAGTAAAAGCGATCTCTTCATATTCTGAATCCTTTGAACGTTGATACTGTGTTAAGGTCACTTCTATTTTCATAAGCCGCATTAAGGCTTCCTGGATGCGCTTATAGTTTGCCGATCCATCCGTTAGCCCTAATTCATTCAATATATCAGCGTATTTTAGTTCAACATAGGGTTTCCCGTCTATGTTCTGCTTGAACCATAGAGACTGTATAGCGCCCATTACACGGGCTTCATAAGTAGTTAGTACCTCGCCCGTATTGTTCTTAATATGGACAGAACGCACACCGTGTACAGTCGTTGTGGGCTGATTCGGCACGTTCTTCGGATTAGCAGAAAACAAAGCGTGCTGCGCTATGTTCCTGTTAATGGGTACAACCTCACGCAAGTATTCCACTGATTTTACTTTTAACGCTCTTTCCAAAATTTCAACTGTTGCCTTTGCTCTGGCTGCATCGCTTTCATTATCATGCTGCTGAGTCTTCACAGTATCAATGTATTGGTTGGCAAACATGAATAATGACTTTGCTGGAACGATCTGAATAAGCCTTGTACTAAGCTCGTCCACTGTTTCCTGCTTAATGGTTGCTGCTTTTAAGGGATCACCGATTTTCCTTGTTCTCTTTAAAAATTCACTTGTTATATCATCAAGACACAATTCAATTTCATTAAATTCCTTCATAAAACCTCCCACCGTTCCTATGTGCCTGTAATTATTCTATATCAAGTAGAAGCAATCGCAAATGAATCCAATTCCCCGAACGGGTTCTTACGTATAGTCTACCATTTCTCAACTTGCCATTGGTATACATGGGAATCGCTTGTTTTTTCCTTTGAGTGTACATTGTACACACTCCTTTCAATGGCCACTTTTTTTAACGTAAAATCCGTACACAGAATTCCGGAAACGTTTAAGCCGGCCGCTGATATTTTGAGTACAAAAATTCACCTTCAGGCGAGATCCAGGTTTAAATTTTGTGTACAGAAAAACAATGAACTTCCCCCATCCAACCGGGAAGGGACCCGGTTGGATGGGGGCCGCTCTAGTTACTCAGAAGCTGCCTCGAACGTTACCCCTAAAATATGATCTGCGGCCTTCTGTGCCTGTCCTGCGGCCTGTACAACTAACTTCTTATCATCTTTAAGCTTGCGCAACCAACTGCCCACATAAGCCGCGCTGTTCTCTATGGTGCTGTTATCAATACCAGCTACACCGCAAAGCATTGCCGCCCCGATCTCCGCTACCAATTCCTCTTTGCTGTAACTCTCATCTCCAAAGGCTGCAAGCTCGGTAATTCCTGAACGATTTAAGCGGCTTTCATGGCCTGTACTGTGAACATGCTCGTGGAATAACGTGCTGTAGTATTCTTCTGGCTTGCTGTAATCGCAGATAGGCGGCACGCTCACAATATCGTCAGCTGGACGATAGAACGCACGCCCGGAAGCAAACCGGACGGGCGGAGCGTCTTTATACCCTTCACAAATCCGCTCTGCTGCTTCTATAGGATCATGGTCAAATGTTTCGTCGTTTCGCTTGCTCTGTAATCCTTCACATTGAGTATTGATTTCAAACACCGTGTAATAGCGGAGAAATGGGATTTTTTCAATTTCTCCCGTTTCGTCGTTTTCCTTCTCCAACCATGTCCAGAAAACAACGAATTGCCCCTTTTCGCCTTTTTTGACTTTGCCCCCGGCTTCGCTTACCTGTTTGAAAGTCGCATACTCTCCCGGCTCCAGAAGTAGCGTATTAACGCCCCGATACGGCTTCTGTGTCTTCCAATTGACAGCCGCACCCACTCGCCACGGGCGGCGCCAAGGCACAACCCCTTTTTCCAAAAGCTCTATCATACGATTTGTAACCATTTCATAGATTTTTTCGCTCATGTTAACCTCTCCCTTATGTGTTATAATGGAGGGGCGAAGGGGTCTCAAATCTTCGCCCCGGCTCGTTTGTTCTGCTAAACAAACGGGCCTTTTGATTGTCTTTGGATTGCTCGATCATATTCATTCAGCACTTTGTCCAACTTTTGCGATTTCTCCACAACTTCCATCGCTGTAAAACCCATCCGTTCTGCTAAATCAATGAGTTCTTTTCGCAACTTTTCAATCTGATTACGCAACATCTCAATGTTCATATCGCTATCACCTCCTTTCAAAATGACTTATTCGGACTTGACTTTTTTGGCCCTAACCCTTATTCGGAACCGTTTGCCTGTCTAGCCCTAGCGGCGATGAGCGGAATCCTTTAAGGTTTGTGAGCAGTTTCTTGCTTGCTGTCTTGCCTTACCGTATGAAGTTTTCAAAGAGCAAAATCATTCGTATACCGTAGCCGTCGCAGATTTAAGATCATATAGGTTCTCGCAGGGCAAGGCTGCCCGAAGGGACGACAAAAATTATTTTGAGTGTACTTCTCAAAAAAATTTTTTCGCCTTGCCCGGAGAGGTTCTATATGATCCCATGCGACTAGATGGCTACGGTATGTGAATGATCTCTTTGAAAAACGGAATATGGTAAGGCTGCACGCAGGTTACTGCGAACGGGCCTTGTCTTTACTTCTTCGATCTTGCCCACAAGGTTTTATCTTCGAAGGGTCTACCTGAATAGGTTTTGGAACGATGAAGGAATGGAGCGAAGCGGAATGGAGTCATGGTTCCCTTTGCTTCGTAGTACATGATGGGGTTTGTGGAGTGGAGTGAAACGGAACGGAGCAATCCCCATGATGTATGAGCATTGCCCCAGAGTCTTTAGCTTCCCTGCTAGGCCCGTTAAGAATCCCAATGGAACCCGGATGCTTTTTCCGGGGTCGCTTGGGATTTAGGGCCGATGAACCGGGGGATTAAACACCTGTTTTCTTCACTTGTTTAGGTTTGATGTGTACGTATTTTTCTCCTGGTACTTTCTGCAGCAGATAAAATGTACACAGAAACTATCACGGCCGCGGATCTGAAGCCGATAATATGTGTACAGGACTGAATCTCTCACATAATGGGTATAATATTACTAGAAGGGAGCGTGAAGATATGGCAACAGTATTTACTATAGCCATTTTGTCTTTTGTAGCGTGGCTTCATGCGGTAATCCTGCGGATCAGCACGAGCAAAGAGGAATATAACAAATACGTTTTCATATCCGCAATACTTATGTATCTATCCTGCAACTATATCCAAGCACAAACTTTTCAACATAAGACTATATTCAACTTAGCATTTATCGCTTATTCTTTAGTATCAATTCCAATCCATATATGGCTCCTATCAGCATGGACGAAATCGAAACGGAAACCTACACATTAAATTGTGATGAAACAGAAAACCTTTTGCCGCACCTGCGGCACAACTACTATAGAGACGCACAATATAAGCAAACGTAAACGTAAACATATACGTGTACATTGTTGATTCCATTACAAAAGGCCACCTGCATATGCAAGTGGCCTTTGTTTTACCCGTTAACGCCGTGATTAAATGGTGTTATTGTTGGATTGGAAGGCGGTGAAGAAACCGGAATCACAATACTAAGAAATGTCATCAGCATAAATGTAGCTACTAATGCTTTTTTCATGATGCACCTCCTGTAAGATATTTTGGTACTTTATTTGTTGCTCTGTGGTAGCTAGGTTACGGACGTTTTCAAACATCCCTATAGTTGTAATAAATTCCCTGTATAAGTCCATTGTAACCGCTATTTGCATATAATCAAGGATATAATTAATTGCGATATCGTACCGTCGCTGATTCAAATTGTATGCTGCAAGTTGATTCAGCAATTTTACGTAATATACACGATTTCCAAGGTCTTCAAGCTCAGAAAAAGTGTCTGTCTAATGACACAAACATCACCTTAAAGCCCAAATTCGGATGGATTTTTGACACAAACATCTCCTTACAAAGTTCTGAATGGAAATACTCTCAGTGACACAAACATCTCCTTTTATGCCGCTTGTGACACAAACATGCCATGATCCAATTTAGGTTAATTCCAAAGGGTTTGATGTCACGATTTTTCGCATTTTCTCTATATTCACTTTTGTATAAATCGTGGCTGTTTTGGGGTCCGCGTGGCCCAATAGATCAGCAATTGCCAACAAATCAGCTCCCTCACCGTCGTTATATAGAACGGTTGCACAAGTATGGCGCAGCTTATGAGGCGTTACTTTATAATTATTTGCTCGAACACCGGCATCTTTTGCAATTTCCTCGATGATTAATCCCACAGCTCTTCTTGTTAGCCGCTGCCCTCGTTTTTCCGAAATAAACAACGCTGGTTCATCAATTCTATTGCGTTTTTGTAGGATCATTTGCCGAACTGGCTTATAATTCTCCAGGGCCCGAATTATTTTCGGTGTCAACACGAGTTTTCTTTCCTTGTTCCCTTTACCAATGACTGCGAGCGATCCATCATCTTCATTGAAATGCTTGAGATCGATACTTACGAGTTCAGAAACCCGTAGTCCGAGCAATAAAAACAGCGTAGTGATTAATGAGTCTCTTTCTTTAAATTTGCGCTTCGCGGCGTATTGTTCAAATGTCATGGCATCCTGTAGAGAAAGGCTTTTAGGAAGCCGTTCACCGAGTTTCGGGTTCTCTATATACTGGGAAACATCATATCGAAGGTATTGTTGTTTAACAGCCCATTTAAAAAACTGTCTTATTGAGGAAATGATGCGTGCTCTCGTCGTGGCTGCAAAAACGGTGCCCAATTTTGGATGCCTTTTATTCGTATTCGTTGTGGAAAGTTTACCTCGAAGAATTTTTATCTATCAGCACTGATCGGACCTCGTTCCAACTCGATAATTGTACTTATACAACCTCCACGGTATATATACTAATGGTGGGGTACAGTCCCCTCCTTGTATTTAGAGCAAATAGGCTGCCTGACTTACTTTTTCTGGTAGCCTATTTGTCTCGTCCTGGTGATCATTCATGGATCGCAATTTGCCATCTAACCTCTCTTGCACGAGTACTCCCGAGTAATTCTTTTTATCCTGCCAAACTTGCCCTACGATCGATTGTAATGCCGAGTGTTCAGGGAATTCTTCTGCGGGGGTTACTGAGACCAGCTTAACTTGGAGGTTCCTCGAACTCTAGCCTTGGAAACCGACTTCTGATCTACGAAAGAGCCGATCCACCACGCGCTATTATTTGCCATGAACATCCTCCTCGATTTTCAGCTGACGTATAATTGGCGAATTGTTAACGAATCAGCAATGGTTTAACTTCATCAATAATCTTTTCTAACGCTTTTGAACATTGCTCGTACATCTGCTTTGTATTTTGTTCTTTGGTAGATAAGCCAAACATTTCGAGATCCGCTTCACACTTTTTCAATGTTGCAAGCAACGCGGCTTTTTTCTGGGGTTTCGGTACTTTGATCTGATCATCAAATAAATCAACGTATAGCTGGCCATAGGAATCCACCTGTCCAAGAAATACGTTATCAATCGAAACACCTAATTTCTCCAGTTCCGTATCCAACCATTGCCTGTTTAGACCTATCGTGGCAAGCGGTTCGTCCATTATTTTTCCATCCATAATGACCGATTGAGGTTCTTGTTCTGGCCCGACATTTATCCCCAGGTGTTTAGGCGTAAACGGTTGATTTTCCTTGGTTAAAAGAACGCTAACGTCACCGCTTGACTCCATGATGGCGAATTCAACATCGGCAGCTTTGAACACATTCTTTATTCGAAGCTGTTCCATAAGTTCATCCGTGGTAATCCTTTCTTTTTTTAGGTTATCCTCCATGATCTTGCCGTCCTTAATGAGTACTGTTGCTTTGCCGTCGAATAGGTCTCTTGCCGTTTTGCTTTTCAGCTGTAAAAGTTCAATCCCTAAAGAAACAACGGTCCAAACCGTCATCGCAACCAAGCCCAGATACCAATTGGACTCCAGATCCAACGAAACGTAAGCTGCAAGGCTGCCGATCGTGATGCCGGTGATATACTCAAACAATGAAAGCTCTGATACCTGTCGTTTACCCAATATCTTCGTTAGGACAAAAAGAACCCCCATAGCCAATAACGTTCGCAAAGCAATTTCTACCCAATCCGGCATAATATCACCATTCCTTTCCAATCACATTTAATCGACAAAAGTTAATATGTCCCTATTCCATTATTTTCATACATTTCCATTTGAAAATTTTTCTAACGTATGCTTTTGTTGCGAGACGGAAATATTAATTTCGGTATTGGGAGAATGTAAGCATCTATTCCTATTACCCCTGAAACATTATCCTATCCTAAGGTAAAGGAGGTGACATTCCGTGACAGTTGCTTCTCAAGTGAAAACGTGCGTAGCATCTTTAAAAAGTGCTCAGGCGAGTCTGGAACAATTTGCTTTGGAAACACAAAATCAAGAAGCAAAATCGCTCTTTACGAATGCGGCCCAACAAACCCAACAAATCGTGCAGCAAGTAGAAAGCCGCGTACAACAGTTGGAAAATGAAGAACCTCAATATAAGGGGTTTTAAGAAAAACAGACAAACCATGAATATTGAGGACATGGCTTGTCTGTTTTCATCGGTGAACAGATTAGAAAAGAGATCAAACCCTACAAGTTGAGTAGGGTTTGATCTCTTTTCGCCACTATTCTTTTGTTTAGACAGCTAACCTTGGATAAACCTAAACACTGCCGCCCCCATCGCCACTGCTAAAGTTGACAGTATCCAAGTTCCCCCTCATTTCGACTGCAGCTTTCCTTTTAAGGAAAACCTCTTTACGTTCTTCCGACCAATCGTCGGTTAAAACGACTGGCCAGTTGTTTATATCCAAATATTTCGGTTCAATTTCGACATTTTCTAAAATCCGTTTTCTACCCAATTCGCTTCACCTCGGTCAAGATTCCTAATTCGACTTCCTTTATATTGGATGCAATTAGTTCTCCTGAATAAATTAAGAAATATATGGATACGACTGATCGGAATTGTTGAACATATGCTTTGCAACTCTCCGATAGTTTTAGTTTCGTCACCGAGAGCACGTAGAATGTGCCTTTTATCCGTTTCGATGGGAATATTCCGTTGACCGATATATGGCAGTAACTACTTCATATTTTTCAGGTAAAGATCTTGTCCGCGTATGTCCTCTTCGTAGAGTACTTTATAGTCATATCCTTATTTAAAGCACCATTTTTCTAACCTCTCATGATCAGTCTCTTGGTTTTTATATCTTACGTTTACAAACGTTTCTTTTCCGTTTCGTTCAAGCTGCCACATATCAAAAACCTTATCTTATGTAAATTATTTTCTAGCAGTTTCTCACTGTTTGGTCTTTCGCAAAATTTAAGAATGTTGGGATCCGTTTCGACCAATATCCAATGATCGTACTTAAGATCACCGAACAATTGAACGTCCTTTTGAAGCTTGTAACTATACCTTTCCCAATAGCTACTACCGACTGCTTCGTTTAATAGGAATATTGGCTCGTACATAAAACACCTTTTTTTGACAAGATTTTGCTATTATCTTATCATAGTCATAATTTTCGGTAAATAATTTTCGCGCCTTATAAGTATATGTTTGTGTCACCAGATACGTAAAAGGGGATGTTTGTGTCACTGAACTAGGACACAAACATCCCCTTTCAACTAATAAGAACCCTTGATTTTATTGAGTATTAATTATGGCATGTTTGTATCATTGGACAGTGTCTAACTGCTCAGGAATAGAGCTATAGTAATATTCGTCTATATTCCATTCATTCAAGTTTGCAGCTTCAAAAATTGTAACTAATCCGGGCAGTGTTTCCTCATCGTTCTCAAATATAAAATCAACATACTCTTTTAATAATTCTATCTTGCCAGACAATAAATCAACGGCGTACCCGTTAGCCTTCGCAAATCCTTTA
Organism: Paenibacillus sp. TCA20; assembly: GCF_000732325.1. GTDB lineage: Bacteria > Bacillota > Bacilli > Paenibacillales > Paenibacillaceae > Paenibacillus > Paenibacillus urinalis. The sequence continues at coordinate 25,709 of NZ_BBIW01000025.1, read as the reverse complement.
AACCGCTCAATTTCCTCCATATCTTCATCTGTGGCATTCTCATACCATCCCAAATCCGCATATTTGGCTATGTACTCTCTAGCGCGGTCAAAAAGACCTTGCTTCTGGAAAACGATTGACTTTGCTAAATATCCGTATCCAAAATAAAAAATCAAAGGACGCTTTAGCATTTGATTTAAAGGAATAACAAGTTCACCCCATTTTTTCTTGTTTTCATACATCCGTTCTGCCAAGGACAAAATATGATTAGCAACGCGATCCGCTTCGTTCCAATTGTTCTGCCTGTAGTTTAGTCGGAATAACTCAAACCCTTTATCCAAGGCATTTACATGATCCGACAGCAAATAAAATTCATTGTCTATATCGTTCTGGTTTTCCACTACCAACCGCCTCCATAAAATAGATTCATTTCACTATATAAGAGCATCTTAGCTGTCATTACATAGAAATTTCCTCCATATAATTACAAATATAACCAACGAAATCCCCATTAGTCAAATCCCCTTAGTATCAAGTAGTTTGACCATGAAACTATATATCGACAAAACATTGTTTCTTTTGAAGATATTTACAGTATACCCCATGACACATATGGGAACAATATTTAAAACTTTTAAATCTTATAGTGGCTCCACTACATTTCGCCAATTGTCTACACTTCTTAGTAAGAGGAGTAGATCACTTTTATGAATCAAACTATTGCTGAACAAATCGGAAGTATTATAAGGAAGTTGCGGACCGAAAAGGGTTTAACCCAACAGGCCCTAGCAGATGAAATAGGCTCATCCTTCTCCTTTGTCGGCAGAGTTGAGCGCGGTGAAAGCAACATTACATTAGAGACCATCATAAAGATATCAAGCGCTTTAAATATTGAGTTCTTTGAACTTATGAGTTTAGGAAGAAGACAAGACAGCGAAGATATTATGGAAATCCATGCACTGCTATTAAAAAGAAGCGAGAAAGAGCAAAGAAAAGCACTTAACATATTGAAAGAGGTATTTGACGAAGTATAAAAAGTACAAAATCTATCCTGGCATGTGCAACAGAGCATAATCTGTATACAAAATGTGAGCTGCCGGCTCTTTCCGGAATCGTTTAATGTATACAAAAAACAAGAATGGCCACGCTGATCGAGAGTGGCCATTCTTGTGTATGTGTACAATTCTATTTTTTTGCAGTCGTGATAACGTATTTACCCTCTTCATTTTGATTAGGAATACTTGCAAAAGACCCTAAGTTTGCCTCATCAATACTCCATATCTGCTTTTCCTCATCATATAAAGCTTTTAGGGAAAGAGAATAAACATACTCCTTTTCCCTAAGATAATCGGTTTTCAGTCTATTCAATCGAATAACTCCGTCCAGCTGCATGACCGGATTACCCTCTTTGTCGATTACAATTTTGGGTGTTTCCTTATTGAAATAGGTTTTAATTAAATTATAAGAGTAGTTACCAAACATTGAAGGCTGATAAGCATTTGCTTGTTTAGCCTTGAATTTGTCCGTGGCACTTTTGAAAGGCTCAACACTTTGTTTTACACTTGCTTGAGCGTATTCCTCTGCAAAACCAAGGAACAACTCGTTTGCGAATTCTATATCAGGAATAAAATAGAAGTGTGATCCGCTACCAAGGGTATAGTATGATTTATCATAATGCGAGCTTAACGTTTCTCCCCACGGAAATTGCGCTGCAAGCTGTATCTCTTTCTCGTCAGATTCCTCTATAGGCCCAAACTCTGCTGATTTAGGGTCGCCAACACGGATTCCTGTCCCTTTACCTTTAAACAAAATTTCAGCTCCTTTTAGTTCCTTAGACAAATCCAGAACATACCCCGTTAAGTCAAATGACAATTCCCTACTCGGCTTTTCTCCAGCTGTTACTGATTTCTTATCAGTGATGCTTGTCCATGCAGATGACTTGATAGCTTCAATTTCATAGCTTCCTGCTAGTAATGGTTTTTGTAAGTCCTCACGCTTCACTTCTTTGCCATTAAGTTTCAACGTAACATCATTGCTAAGGTCTTTAAAGGTCACATAAGTTTCTTTAGGCAACAACACGTATTTATCAAAAAACAGCAGTTTCTTCCCCGATTTTTCTATGCTGAATGGAAACTCTCCACTCAAACGCATTTCTTTAACGCTGTTTGCTACATCAGAATTTTCCTTATCCAAGAGTTGCATTGTCAGCTCCTTGTTGTCAGCTGCTGTCTGCAAAAAGTATTTAGCCGAATCCTCCACTGTTGGATAGCCTTGTATTTCATCAGGCATTACAGATATGAGCAATTCTGTATCGTTATTGTCTATTGCCGCGCTGATTCTATTTAGGACACCTTCTCTTGAGGTGCTTGTGTTCACCACCATTGCTCCAGCGATCATAAGCAGTACAACTACTCCAAGACTGACAAACAACCATTTTTTACGTTTCACCATCACAATACTCCCTTCAAAATAAAGGGCTGAATAGCGATTATTCAGCCCTCAGATATAATGATTTAACCTTGCCCCACAGCCTCACCGGATGTATTCCCTCCAGCATCAGCAGAAGCTTTCTTTAAATGGTCAAATTTCCCTTGTTGGATTTCCTTGATTACATCATTCAAATTAATGCCATGGCTACTCAAAATCACTATGCTGTCCTCAATATCTCTTACCTTCTGTTGATGTTCAACTTCCTTGATCTGTTTGGCTACCTTCCGTAAGTCTTCCTCAATTTTCTCCTTTTTCTTTTTCAAAGCCTCTTCTTTCTCCATCAGCTTTAGCAATTTATCTTCCACAAAAAAACCTCCTTAACAAAATCCTTAGCAATCATAGTAATCATGCTTGTAACTAATCTGTTTATAAAGAAATACCATGAGTGCCAACAAAGCAATAATAGTGATCCCAATAATGATTTTCAGTGTTTGGGGTTGTATGGTGAATTTTTGCCGCTGTGGTTTTTCGGTTGGTTTAACAGCAGCTGATTCACTTAAAGCACTGTTTGCGGAGCTTTGAACACCGCGATCTGTAACAGCGTTCTGATTCCCGCTCGAATCCGTCCCGTTAAGCATTCTTTCGACGCTCGCCTCTGTAGGTTCCTCATTTGAAGAAAGCTCTTCTTTTGGCTTAGCCGTGGGTTTCAAAGAAAGCTGTATTTTGAATTCAACCGTATCACCTTTCTTGACGATAACTTTCTCGGACGAATCAATGTTATAGTCCGTGGCATTTTCCCCCACAACATTAATGAAATCAACTTTGTAAGTCCCTGGCTTCACGTCTTCTTCATACGTATATCCGTTCAACTTATCCAGTCGGGCCATAACATTCTCATTGTCAGTAGATGTGAAATTAACAAGGATAGTCTTATCGAATTCTGGAGGAACAGCAGCGCTTATTTGAAGCATGTTCCCTACCGCAGATTCAGCTTCTGGCTGTTTTGTTGGTTTACTCGTTGATCCGGTTGTAACTGGCTTCTGATCAGCCTTATTCGCCTTATTGGTTTGGCTTGCCGCCTTCGAAGAAGGCGGCGGCGTTTTAGTGGCTTCCGCTGCAAAGGAAGAACCAGCGGATACTGCAAAGAAGATAACAGAAGCGATCGCTATACTAGAGACAAAACGCTTTCGCACATATTCACCTACTCTCCTGAAAATAATAAGGGTCTTCTCGGGTACTTGAAGCCTTTATAACTGTTTACAATGACCCCCGTCCCTCCCTGACAATGTACATAGATAGGTTTACCCTTACTGTCTCTACCGATGAAAATACCAATATGATTCACACCGCCCTGTCCCGGTATGTTCTTAAATACCAAATCACCGGGTATTAACTCGCTTTCCTTGATCGCATAGGTTTTACTCCATTGATAAGAGGTACCGCCAGCAGAAAACGAGTTGCCAAGGCCAGCTGTTTTAAATGCCCAATCTATAAAGCCGCTGCAATCCATCCCGTAAGGCTGATATGTCCCGGTCGTCCTACTTCCCGGCGCTGTTACTTTAACCGGAGTTCCCCACTTATCGTTCCAACCGGGGCCGCTTTTCCCTCCCCAGAAATATTTGACCTTACCTTCCAGCGTTAGAGCAGTTTCAATCAGCTTTTTCCTCGCCTCGCTTACATCACCAGTAAATTCAGGCGGTGGAATCCCCGGTCCCGGTCCGGTTCCCCCTCCAGGTAATTCTTGGGCCAAATCCGGAAATTGCTCTTGTATCGCTCCCGAGGTAACAAGTCGCCTAGCCCATTCTTGTTGTTCTTCGTTGAAACCAATCTGTTCGAAAATATCCTCCATATCATAGGTGTAAATCTCAATAACAAGTGTTGTTTTAATTTCCGTTTCACAGTCTCTATTCCCATCGCTGTCCGTAGAACATTTTCTTATTCTTTCAGTCTCTGTCCTTGTTTCTATAACATTGAATTTCTCGTAAATTTCCTCCATAAATTTTTCTTGTTTATCTGTGAACTCTAAATCTTGTTCGAATTGAACTGCAAGAATGGCGAACATCTCAACCCAACTAGCATGGGCAAAACCATCTTCATTCATATAGTCTGTTCGAACCTTATCGTAACCACCACTATTTTGAAGCCGGTTGATTTCTTCTTGAAATTCATTATTAAGCCTCTCCACAACCTCCTTGTATTTTCGAGCATTATCTTCATCTGTCATAAAAAACGAACCAGCTGAAGATGTGGTGGTTCCCCCCATGCTGTTTGTCAGCATCATTAGGAAGAATATACCTGCCGCCACAGCCGCTCCTACAATCCAAACTTTGGGGTTAGCTGCTATAGCCGCCACAAATTTTTTAGCAGCCTGTTGAGCAGCAAGCTTTAAGTAGGAAGCGGCAGAAGAAGCAGCCTTTCTCATCCCATTTTTAAGGCCAAGCGATGAATAACGCCCTTTGGGTACATACTTGCTGCTTAATGTCTTGATCTTGTTGACACTGATTTTAGAACTGCCCTTAGTAGCATTGCTTCCCTTTATTTTGCGATGTGCTGAGATAGTTGGCACACGGTAGCGGCGATTTTTTATATAATGGTTGGCATGTTTAATCCGGTCTGTTGATTTTTTAATATTTTTATACGCGGTTCTGGTTTTTTTTACCCCATCCCTCGGAAGCTCCAAGGATGTAATAACGTCATGTGCTTCCTCATGATCATGAGGATCTATTGTCCGTGTAAGCTGCCTTGCAGTCTCTTTGGCAGCGGTCTTTATCTTTTCCTTGCTTTGCCTTGAAATATGGTTGCGAAGTGCAGCCCTGATCCCTTTGATATTGCTGGTGGAATGAACAGGTGTTTTTCGGGTAAGCTTCATTTTGTTACTGAGGCCACGCTTAACATATACGTTTCTGGCGGTGGTCTTTATCTTTTTGTCCTGGCGTTCCCTTAAAATATGTCTGCGTAGCCTAACGTTCATCCTCCTGTCACTACTGGAGGGGTGAACAGCTGTCCTCCGGTTAACCTTCACTCCACGCTTAACATGTGTATTCCTGATAGTGGCTTTTACCTTTTCATTCTGGCTCTCTCTTGAAATATGGCTGCGTAGCCTAGCATTCATCCTCCTGTCATGGCTGGAGGGCTGAACAACTGTTCTCCCGTTAATCTTCGCTCTGTTACTGAGGCCACGCTTAACATGCGTATTTCTGACAGTGGTCTTTATTTTTTCATTCTGGCTTTCCCTTGAAATATGGCTGCGTAATCTGGACTTCATCCCTCCGTTACTGGAGGGATGAGCAGCCGTGTTCCGGTTAGACTTCACTTTGTTATTGAGGACGCCCTTAGCATATACATTTCTGACAGTGGTTTTAGATGAAGTACGGGTACGGATATTGTTCTTCCTCATGCTGTATTACTCTCCAGATTAGCCTCCCTTACTTCATCAACCTTGGTCGTCATCATTTTGTATAATTTCGTATCCCTTGGGAACTCGTCATGGAAAGGAACAATCCCTTTACCTTCACCGTTCCCGATAAACATTAGCCCCTGCCCACTATCTGCATTTGTCACATAGCTAAGCTGCGTTTCCGATATGTCCAGCAAAGTCGCTAACTCGCGGCGATCCGATTTAGCTTGATTGAGCATCATCAAGAACATGGAGTTAGAAAGCATCGTTCGTGCAAGGTCTGATTTAAGCAAATCCTCGACGTTTTGGGTGATTCCTGTTGGAATCCCTCCCCATTTTCTGGCCCGTTTGTACAGTTCGTATAAGAAAGCTGCTGAATATTCATTAGCAAAGAGCAAGTAAATTTCATCAATATATATCCATGTCCGCTTACCCTTACCACGATTAAGGGTGATTCGGTTCCAAATTTGGTCAAGCACAATGAGCATCCCCATTGTCTTGAGCTGCTTCCCTAAATCCTTAATGTCAAAGCATACAAGACGGTTATCTATATTGATATTTGTCTTATTAGCGAATACAGACAGATTACCCTTAACATAAAGCTCAAGCGCTGTAGCAATTTCGATAGCTTCCGGGTCTTCTTGCTGTTTGAGCTGTTCATAGAAATCAATTAGTGTCGGTATATCATCTTTCGAAAACGTCTGTAGATACTTGTGGTATGTGAGTTTCAAGCATCGGTCAATAATTGATTTTTCCTTTGGTGTAAGGCCATATCTACCACCGACTATTACCTCGCAGAGAGAGAGTACAAAATCAGATTTAAGCATCAATGGGTCATCATCATCTGCATAGTCCATTGTCATATCCAGCGGATTGATGTAGTTCTTTGATCCAGCAGAAATATGAATAACTTCTCCTTTGAAATTGGATACAAGTCGTGTGTATTCGCGCTCCGGGTCGATGATGATCACATCATCATCCGTGTTGAGAAGCACGTTTACCATTTCCCTTTTTGCCGCGAAAGATTTACCTGAACCCGGCGTTCCCAATATAAAGCCGTTCGGTGTATCCAGCGAAAGCCTGTTGAACATAATCAATTTTCGTGATACAGCATTCAGCCCGTAATACATTCCACCCTCCTGAAACAATTCTTGGTTGGTGAATGGCATGAAAATAGCTGTGCTTTCTGTAGTCAATGTCCGTGATATTTTAAGCAGATTCAGCCCAAATGGTAAGCACGAATTCAATGCATCTTCTTGCTGGTAATGCAATGTACCCGTTTGACAAAGGAATTTACTGCTTATGGCTGAAATCTCTTTAGTATCCTTGTTTAATGCCTCAAGCGTATCTGCAAAATGAATCAATACGATGTTTGTTAGGAACATCTTTTGATTTTTATTGATCAAATCATCCAAAAGTTCATTTGCCTCTGTAAGCGAGTGCTTTAATTCATGAGGAATAAACGCCTCCAGATAACCGTTTTTAAGGCTTCGTTTCTGGTATTCAATCTTATTAGCTTCCATGCCTGTAATCTGCTTCTTAACGATCCTGAGCGCCTTATAAGAGTCCACAGATTTGATATTCATAGTCGTGATCAGATTAAAAGAGAAATCGGTGATCTCGCTAAGGAATTTGTCGTTTAGAAAGGTAGGCAAATCTTTGATGTAAATAGCCCTTGCGTATTTATCGCCTATTATCATATGATCCCGTTTAAAGGTAAGAGAGTCCGCAGCTATAAGGTCTTTGGTTATAAGCCCTTTTCTCTTATGCTCTTTCGGATCATAAGTAAAGTGTCCTTCTTGACCCATACGATACACATCATGTAGCAGCTCCAGACGTTCATTAAGGTTTAAACCACTGATGGAGCTACCCATTCTTTTGAATACGGCCTGCGTCTCTCTCTCCATTCTCAGGAATGTGTTGCGTGCTTCGTCCATGGAAATAGACTCAATATTGACCGTGACAAATTTCTCTTTTTTTATCTCATTCTTACCGCCCGATATTCTGCGTTTCAACATTTGATTGTACTCTTCACGAAATGGCTCCATATGGTCATTCCGAGACTTAATCATTACTCTGCTTTCAAAATCTTCTTTGTTAAAGCTTTTATTGATTATGGTCACTTGGAGATTAACAGTGTCATCAAAGAAGTTTAAAAACTCGCAGTATTTCGAAAATACTTCTTCTTGATCATCTTGCTTACTAACCTGATAATTGATGTCCACATAAGAGAAGGTTTTAGAGTAGCGATCCTTGCCATGTTTCAAAATCCCGTCCTCAGAAGCTGCGGAATATGGAATGGATTGTTGACTTGATTTAGGAATTCTCGCTTTCTTTTTTGCGCTTTTTTTGTTTAGAAACAGCACGCTTATTCCCCCCCTTTTGGTTTTCTGTTGTAAGCAGCTCAAACATATTCAAAGTGATATATTTTCTTTTTTGCGGATAAATGAACTCCTGCTGAATCACAGATTTTATAAATTGTTCAAAGGTCATACCGTTATAGTTAAAATATCCGATTAAGAATAATGGCATCGCAACGAATATAACCACCCAACTTGCAGCATCGGCTCCTATAACGTCCCTGCCAAACCAGTACAGCGGCACGTTAACCACAACGGCGATTAGGGTGCAAATCAACTGTCTGAGCGTTAAACCAAAGAACAATTTTTCTTTATAGGTTCTTATCTCCTTGGGGATTCTTATCTCAATCATAGTACCTCCAATTAGTGTACTCATTTATGTTTAGTGATTTAGGAGAGACGGTGAATGTACACAAAATAACGGGATCTTCCTGGCTGCCGGCTTTAAAATTGTATACATACTTTTGGATCTGCAGCTGAACCAGGCTTAAATTTTGTGTACACTCGAACTTAGTCACCCATTATCTTTCTTGACCATGATCCTGATTTGATCACAACAAGCAGTAAGGCCAATGAAGTCAGCATACCTTTCCAAAGCTCCATATTAGCCCCATTTCCGGTAAAGAATCCGAATGATACATTGGCTATGATCGCCACGTATACAATACATCCGATGATGATGATGATTCCCTGTAAGCAGACCGCGGCATAATCGAATACGAACCTTTTAGCCTTTTCTTTAAGTTCATCGTGTATAAATGCAGCTATTGGAATAGGGGCAGCAGCCGTGTATATTAAGAGCTGGAATAGTCGTCCAAAAACAATCAACATGATAACGATTTTGATCCCCTGCAGAATCCATTCGAAAGGCATCAGTTTAACTGAATAAAGCTTTTTATCGAACCAGCCCATATCTTCGTACTCAGCTTCCATGGCTGAAAAATCAATTTTATAAAGTGATGAATCAGCTCCAGTAGTTCCCACAAGACTTGAAACATAAGAGGATACATGGAAAATGATGTTTAACAAGTCAAGCGTGTGTTCCATGACTAACTTGGCAAACACCAGTTTTAACATACATGAGACAACCGTTTCCCACCTGAAAAAAGCGAAGTTCATTGACTTGTTCATAAAATCCAATAAAAAATATAGAGTCAGCAGACTGTATGCAACAGGCAGAATGGCTTGATGAATTTCTGTTATAACCGAGTACACCCCCGGATACTCGGAAGGCCCCTGATTTACTAACCCTGTAACCTCTGTAATAATTCCGCTAAAGCCTTCAAAAGCCGCTTTTATATCCTCAATCGGAGAAGACGCCAACTATTTCACCACCCACTTTTTTTGAGATAGGGGGCTGCAAGCCCCCTCACAATTACAGTCCGAAAAGTGCCAGTGATTTGGAGATACCAAAGACCATAAACCCTGCGGCCATTGTCTTCATTCCTCGAACTTTCCCATCGGCATCATCTTGTTTAAAACCTAATGCTGTTTGGATACCCCCAAAGAAGGCGACAACGAGACCAATTCTTCCTGCCCAAGTGGCAATTACATCAACAACACCGTCGAATTGGTCCATTCCCTCTGCCCCTCCGGCTGCGGCATAAATTTTAGTACCCGCCAACATAAGGGCAAAAGACAAGGACAGGACTTTAGCAACCACAGGTTTTTTGAAAGTGTTCATGATAAAATTTTTCATTTAAAAATCTACCTCTTTCATATTTTAATTTTTAGTTTTCATATCAGAATAATAGGTTTTTGGAATATGCTTTAGCAGTGACTAATTCAGCTTTAGCTAAATTAGCTCATCCATTTGCTTTTCTAAACTATCCAACTCATCAACATTTACAACAGTTAAATCTTCCATCCTTTCCTCTAACTCTTTATCGGGAACTCGCATGTTCACCAATTCAGCTATCGGATCGGAGGACGGGGATTGTTTCAAACTCATGGATGAATCAAAGTAATTATTCTCATTCGCCTCATAAAGTAACTTATAGTTAGGATGGGACTCTAGCTTATACTTGTCAGAATAAAAAGGATCAAGGCCCCTTACAAAAAGAATACATTTATTATCTGGCATTCGTGAAAGTTCGGAGATAGTCATTAAATCACGGCCTTGAGTACCGTAACTGGTACTTGATGAGCTATTCCTTCCTCTGGACTGACTTGTATTTTTGGTGTCAATCGTTTGTTTATCAAGCCCTTTATTCACCCATTCAAGTGTAGAACGCTCCTGTCCACCTAGAAACAGAATCGAATCACAGTTACCTATAATCGTTTCATATGTCTCTTTATAAAGCGATTTAAGTTGTGTCATATTTTGTATTATTGGTGCTACTGAAATATTTCGGCTTCGCATGGTGGCAATTAACTTATCAAATTCCGGAATTTGCCCGATATTAGCAAACTCATCGAGCCAGAACTTAACATGATGCTTTAGGCTGCCGCCACTCACAAAGTCAGCTTGATAATATAGAGAGTCAAACAGCTGGGCATACATCATAGCTACAAGGAAATTAAATGTGGTATCGCTATCCGGTATCAATACAAACAGTGCTGTCTTCTCGTCTCCCAACGCTTGCAGTTCAAGGTCATCGTCACTTAGTAGGTGTTCTACCTCTTCAATACCGAATGGCGATAAACGTACACCTGCCGATATGAGAATACTTTTTGCAGTTTTACCGGAAGCCATTTTAAAAATATCATATTGCTTGACGGCGATATGATTTGGGTTTTCTTCGCGTAGCACTTCGAACAGAAAATCGAATTCGCTTTTAAAGTCTTCCTCATCCTCCTTTATCTCTGCCAGCCTCAACATAGTGAATACTGTTGCAAATTTATGTTCATACTCAGGCAATTCATAAAAGATATAGAGGAATATAGCTTGCAAAAGCGCTCTTTCTGCACTTTCCCAAAATGGATCTGATGCTCCATGTTTGTTCCCATTGGTATTTTTGATCAGGTTGTTAATGACCTTTAGGATATCACTCTCCTTTTTGACATAGGCAAAGGGATTATATCTGCAACTTTGCGACATATCTATCAGGTTAAAAACCTTAACCTTATAGCCTTGTTGTGCTAAGGAATATCCCGTATCCCGAAGCAGCTCGCCTTTAGGGTCTGTAATGACAAAGCTTGTATTTGCCTGTAGAATGTTGGGTTTAACAACAAATCTACTTTTCCCTGTACCAGCTCCCCCAATAACTAAGAGATTTAAATTCTTCCTTACCTTCTTTGTATCAAGGCTAAGCCGTTCGGTTTGAGTTAAGATAATATTTGCAAATTGATCCTTGCTATTTTTTATTCGATTTCTCTCTGCATTACCTCCCCACTTGGCTGTGCCGTGTTCCTTTCCTGGCATAAGGTTCTTTTGAGTTGTGACCTTATATAGTGCAAAAATGAATACAGCGATCAATTCAAAAAATAAAATTTGAAGTGTCTTCTCACTTGGCAATACAAAAATGTTGTTGATCATGCTGGCCTTAGAAGCTTCGGTAAGCTGCTTTACATCCACAGTTTCAATATCAAACGGCTTCCCTGAAAGCTCAATCACATGATGAACATGCAAGGTTATATAAGCGATAACAACGTAAAGGATTACACAGAGGATCAAAAAGTTCCTATTCTGTATTTTCCTTTTTTCTTGATCGGTCATTATTGTAACTACCTCCCCCCTTTCTCCCTATTTCTGTTTTTTGTAGGTGGAGCCTGTTTTTGAGCTTCCACTAGCGGCCTAATTTGTTGTCTTCTTTCATCTAAGTTCATGCGTGTATTAACTCTGTGCAGCATGTCGCGTACCATTGTGGCCCTGTCATCCTGTACTGGCCCCTTACCAGTCGCACCTAACCTTTCTGTGAGGGATTCCCTACCCTTCACTTCTTCCTTTTCAATAGTTAAGTCAGACGTTTCACGTTTGAAATCAATCTCATTAACTTTAATGCCGTAACTTTCTGCCAACTCACGATGTTGAGGATTATTCATATCTAGTGTTACATGTGGAACTTTTATTTTATTCCCCTCAAGCCGCTCATAAAGCATTTGCTGCTCTGGCTCAGGCTCACTTGCCTCAGATTGCCTTCCCTCTCTCTGCTTGAGAAAATCAGGAATAGTATCTGGAGCTTCCTTCTGAGGCTCGGCCTGTAGTTCAGCTTCTTTGGCCTGCCCTCCGATGTAAATCTGCGGTTTAGAGCCATCATACTGAGATACAAGTCCCTCCGATTCCATGCGATCAATGAGGCTTCTCGCCTCACCGTAGCCGACATTAAGCTCGGACTGTAGTTTTGGGATCGCTATTTCCCCGGCCTCTCTCGCAAGATCGACAGCCTGCAAGTAACGTTCGTCTGCCATATTTTTTTGCGGGTCAGTGAATGAAGAAGTATCAATTCCTTCTCTTTCAGCCAGTTCACGTTGAAAACCCACATTCATATCCAGCACGGCATCGTTAACCTTAATTTCACTGTCCCCAACAACGTCATATTTCGATTTACCGTTGTTTGGCGTATCCGCACTATCTCTTACTGCCTTTTCATTTTCGAGACGTGCGTTATTCACTTGAAGGTCACTTAAATTGATACCTTCCTTTGCTGCCAATTCACGATGAAATTTAATGTCCATATCCAACACAGCATTAGGAACCCGGATGCTTGATTCTCCAACCACCTGATAGGGTAATGCTCTTTCAGGCTGCTTATCGGCGCGATCAGTCGGGGTCAGCTCTTTATTTATAAGGTTTTCAATAATACTTTTGACCCGAACTTCATCGCTTTGTTTATAGAAAACAGAATGTCGGCCTTCATCTTCAACCACAGCATAGGCGATTTGATAACGTTTAGCTTTCTCTGCAAATTCCTTTAATCTGCTTTTATCCAGATCGAATAGCTTAATTTCATCCTTGCTGGCAAGGAGCTTTTTCAATGATTTCTCGCCCGGCTTGTCGCCCTGTTCTCTAGCCTTATTGATGAGGAATATCAACATCTGTTTTATTGATTCGTTAGTCATTTTAGCGGTTTCTCTGGAGAAGTCAGAAGCCATTCGCGTAACAATTGTTGAAACATCACCGCCGATATCAGACATTCTATCGCCCCTCATTACGAATTTTTCACTGGAACAGTACACGTTTCATTGATGACCATTACACTGTTGCTGTATCTTCGCTTTCATCTTCAAGCTCTTTAATATCAACCTCCAGCGCCTTAGCAAGCTTTCTTATATTTTCGTGAGTCGGGTACTTGCGATTCCCTTTCTCGATTTGGGATATGGTTGGTTGCGGAACCCCCGATTTTTCCGAAAGCTTCAGCTGAGTCCAACCTTTCTCCTTTCTCTTTTTTTTAAGTTTATAAATAACTCGCACCTCCTTGATGACATTATATTCGAAAACGAATATTTTAGTCAACAGTTTTTTATTCTTATTCGAATAATTATTTGAGTAACGGGCATCGCTTATTCTTTTCTGTTATGATTTAAGTAAAATTCTCAGCAATGGTGCGTGAAGTGAATGGATCAGCTAAACAGTATAATTGGAGCCAATATTAAACATTTTAGAAAAGCAGTAAAAATGTCCACTACGACATTAGCTGAGTTATCAAAAACATCACAAAGTACGATCAGTAAGATCGAAAATGGAAGTTCAACCAGTATCGAAATCCTAATACAGATATGTGATGCTCTCAAAATATCGCTTAATGACATTCTTCCTGCCGGCTTATTGCCCGACACACAACCGGATCATTCCGGAAAGAGACAATTACTTGGGTTATTAGATGAACTAACGGATGCAGAAATTAAAACAATACAATTTTTACTCTCGGCCAACATACTTCCGGTAATAAAGCAAATCACCCCTTTATTAACAGCTTTAGATGAGTTGGATGAAAAATCACGTAATAATCTTCACACCCTTCTTTATTCGATATTAAATAACAGGTGATAGCTATATCGTACAAGTTTCGACAATTTCAAGGGAGGGCCAAAATTATACCCCCTCAATCAAAAATAAGAGACTGACCATATAGGGTCAGCCTCTTATTTTGATTTGTATTTGCTTTATTTGCTTCTTTACAGTCTCAACAGACTTGAACAGCACCTTTGCTATCTCCGCTTTATTCATCCCCTTTTCCCGTAGATCGTAGACCTCTCTCTCTGTGGGAGTAAGGATATACTTTAGCTTCCTCTCCTTTTTCAGCTCCGCAACGAGTACAGCGGACGCGTCAGAATGAATACCCGGATGATCACTGTAAGCTTCCCGTACAGCCCTTGGTATGTCCCGGTAAGACGTTTTAGTAATATAATTAACTGCGCCTTTATCAAAGGCATCCAGGATGATTTCCTTGTCGTTTAGAGCGGTCAACATAATTATATTGCTAAGTCCTAGCTGCTTTAACTCCAAAGCCGTATCCAGCCCGTCACATTCGTTAGGACTTAACATGACATCGACCAAGGCTACATCAACGTTATTTTCTTTATAAGCCCTTATTGCTGCCTCTTTACTTGCCGCGCAGCTAACCACATTCAAATCCTGTTCTCTCTCTATGAAGGAAGACAAGCAGTCTTCCCATACTGGATCATCCTCAACCAACATAACATTTATTTGGGTCATCAAATTCCCTCCTATAGCGGTAAAAGAACCTTCTTTTCAAACACACAGTATGGCGTTATACAAGTTGTTCAGTTATAGGAATTTGCAGAATAAAAGTTGTACCTAACCCCTTCTTGGATTGTACATCAATTTTCCCATCGTGCTTATGCATAACATTCATGCAGTAGGCCAACCCTAATCCGAAATTTTTGCTTCTGTTCTTAGTTGTGAAATACGGATGAAATATACGAGTTAAATCTTCCTGATCAATGCCCGAGCCGTTATCTTGGATTTCAATAACGATAGCCTTTCTGGTTTCATATGCAGATATTCGCAGCTGCCCATTTTGTTCCATAGCCTCAGCTGCATTCTTAATCAAATTCCGTAAAACCTCTTGCATATGCACACTGTCACAATACATTTTCACATTGGTTTTGACATGTATAACAACGTCTATATTTTTCTTTTCCAAATACGGTAAACTCATTTCAATACTGGATTCAATGATCTCACAGACCTTATGGTAATCAGGTATAAGTATAATCTCCTGAGAATGTTTCTGAATTCGATCAACCATTGAGAGCATGTGTGAAGTGGAGTCCATTATAGTATTAATGTCTTTTACAATCGGCTTCGGGTTTTCCCGTTCAGCTTCATACTTAATCCGATCAGAAAGTATGTCAATTTTACCAATCTCATTTTTTATAGTATGGTTTAACGCTGATGCCCCGGAAGTAACCGCACGCATCGCACTTTCACGCTTGTTATTATCGAATCGAAGTCTGACCCCTAAAAGTCCATGCTTTGAAATCAAAATAACAAAAGCCATAAACAAAAGGGTTATAACTAAAGGCATTAACCTCCACACTTCCTCAAAATCAAAAAATGCCTTAAACGTGTAGTTCACAAAAATTTGAAAGATGATCGGTGGAAAGGTGAACAAAATAATATAGAAGCGATTCCGTTTAATTAACTGGATGCTCTCTTTAGCATAGCTGACTATCAATAAAGTCATCCCCACCAATAAATAAGGCACACACCACATAAAGAGTATTCGAAAATTATTTTTTATGTCTGGATAGAATGGAGTGTTGAAAAGCATTATCACTATTGGGATCAGTAAAACATAAGCAAGCTTGCTCTTCAATTGTTTGTTGAAGAATCCGCTGTAACTAATGGCGAACATCAAAAAGCAATAGGGCAATCCATTATGATTCATGAATGAACCTATTATGTGTAATTTAAAAAGTATGTTTTCAATGGTCGGCGTGATCAGCTCATGTGTATGTAAGTAAGGAATGGCCGTTTCTGTCATGGCACGAGACAGGCCACCACCGCCAGCCGCAAAAGCAGAAAATGCAACCCACCGAGTAGATTCATTTTTTGGGTTATTTACAAGAAGAACAGCAGCAATTGTCCATAAAAAAATAAGAACAAAAACCATATTTCCTCCTACAATGTTTCGCCCAGTTGAACTATATCTGCTTTAATAAAACGGGCCTCTTTCTTTATCTGACCCATCCACTTTTCATCTTTCTTCGCAACTACTAAAGGATAGTCCACATGATTCAGTGCTGGTAAATCATATTTTGAATCTCCAATGGATAGAGTTACGGCAGGATCAAACTTGGCAATCTCCCTGCCCTTAAATCCATCAAGATTTGAGAAATCTATTGTTATCCCATTCCCATCCGGTTGTACCTTTAAGCAGCTGTAAGGAACATCGAAATACTCCCCATACTGTTTTACCAATAAATCAAAATTCGTCGAAAGCAATTCAACATAAACACCTTTTTCTTTCAGATGGAAAATCAAATCGTGAGTAAAGCTAATGAACCTACCTTTTAAGCTTTTCTCAAAAAATAACTTCGATAAGTATTCCAACTGAGCATAAGAATATTTTTTGAATTTTCGAAGCACAAAAAGTTTATTAAATGAATCCCGTGACACGGCATCCAATGCTAAAAAATATGGGGCACGGAGAACAAATGTTGAAAAGTATAGGGGCCACAACTTTTCTCCAATTTCTTGTTTTTTTATAAACAGATAAAATTGTACGATGTTACTTTTTGTTATTGTGTTATCTACATCAATAACAGCGTTCCTCACTCCTTTGTTGTCAATCAAGTCGTCAATGTAAGAAAAGTCTGTAATGTAGTTCATGCGTTCTCCCTTCTCCTAATAATTGGTTTACACCCAATTTTATCAGGTATCCGTTTGAGCAAAATGAGTCCATGTATACAAAAAATCTATGCATCTAGTCCCGATCTTTTCGATGCCGGTCCTATTTTTGTGTACAAATAATAGGAGTTCAATTGTGGCCAAGAAATGAAATGAGTACAATCGAACTCCTGCAGCAAGATCCCTGGATTAAATTTTGTGTACATATAATTGTTTTTAGCGTTCTTTCCTTTCATCACGCTCATTATTTTTATTCTTGGACAAATCGAAACGCCCTCTCTGATTCAGCGTTTTTTCAATATCAGTGAGCTTATATAGTTCTTTAGTCATTGCGTTATGCCGTTCCCTCAACTGTTCGATTTTTATTCCGTATGTTTCTTGTCTCTCTCTGTAAATTGAAAAGTCCTTCTCCTGAATATTAAGCTTATCCAGTTGGTTCATTGCTTTTTCAAATGTTTCGATCTCCGCACTATATTTTTTCTTCACGAGCATTTTTCTGATTGTCGCTGACTTATATTCTTCATAAATCGGCTTATGCTTGTTGTAAGCTTCGATTGTCTGATTAATGAGTATGATACTTCGATTTGCTTTATCTGCTTCCTCAATAACTCCATTGATTTGTTTCAATCGTTGCTCTGTATCTTTGATCGCTTGTTGTAGATCACTGCGACTTTTTAAATTGTAATCTGTTATTAGCTGGAGCTGCTTGGACAGTTTCAATATTTCAATGTCGGTGCTAAAATCTCTACGCGAATTTCTCCTTGTTGCCTCTTCTACCTTCCGGTTAGTGAGCGCCCGAAGCAACGCAATAGTCAGCATGAAATTAACCGCCAATGAACCTCTTTTATATTTGTAGTTCCTTGCTGCGTCAAAAATTTGTGTTCGAGTCGGCTTCCTTTTAAAGCGGTATTTGTATTTCCGTTTTGATTCAACAAAATTAAATTCTCTAAGCTGAGTTCGTTCCTTGATACGATCTTCTGTGTATTCTGGCCCTAGGGTTTTTCCGCGAACTGATCTTTCCATGCCAGGAGCCTTGAACGTCATATATTTAACATGACCTTGCTTCATCGTGTACCCAAGTCGCTTCATGTTCTGCATAAACTCTTCGAAGGATTTAGATGATTTAATGACTTCATCTATGTCCTGCTTGATATGTGCTTTCCACGAATTCCCCCTCTTCTCTTCGTTCCATTCTTTATAAGATTTCGGAATAGCATGTTCATTTTGAGGAATAACACTGAGGCTGTATTCCTTTGCAATCTCATCTGAATAATCTCTTGCATCCTGTAAGCTCTGTTTACAAGCATTGAATTTCTTGCCATTCAACGAAACAGAATTTATAACAACGTGATTATGAATATGGCCTTTGTCTATGTGAGTGCTTAGAACGTATTGATACTTATCGCCAAACATTTTCTCGGCCCACTTCAACCCAATTTCATGCGCCTTGTATGGATCAGTAATCTCATTTTCTTTAAAGGACTGCATGAAGTGAAACCCCAGCGTTCCTTTTTCTTTTTTATGATTTTTTTTATTCGCAAGCATCTGCTTATAAGCAAGCTTATCATTAGAAGCACAGTTAACCCCAGTAACCAAACAGCCATGATCGGTCTTATTATCATTCACTATATATTTAAGAGAACGGTTCAGCGTTGATCTAATCGTTATTTGTTTAACATACGGCAATGAAATCAACCTCCACCGTAAAATTTTTCAATCTGCTGATAGATAACGTCCAGTTGTTTTTTCAGATACTTGATGTCATCGAGCGTCACATGCTCCAGCTCATTAGCTCTTCGCGCTACCTGATTAATGTTCGTCCCGATCTTATTCACTTCATAAACCAAATCGTCCACCTGTTTAAAATCTTGTTTGACTATCAGACCATCAAGAGTCATGCTGCGACAGTATTTACTTCTATCTAAACCAGCGGCATCTGCCTTTTTATCAATAATCTCAAGTTCACCCTCAGTAACAAAAAACTTCACTTCTTTATCTCTGTATCGCTTTTTTGCCAACAGGATCACCATCCTCATTTTACAGGGGTATTAGGGCGCAGCCCTAAATGAAACGGGTATTAGGGTGAAACCCTAACAAGCGTTTTTTTCGGAAGTGTGGCTACACTTCCAATGCTTGCTACCCTAAACCAACCCAAAACGCCTTTACCCATCATTTTATCATTTCCATCATTTAGAATAAAGAAAAAACAAAAAAACCTCCCTACAAAGGAAGGTCCTTATACCATAGGTCCTCTCGTACCCTGCCAGATCGGCAGACGGTATAAAAGGGATGAGGTGGCTACGCTTTTAGCGAAACGTTCCTAACTCCAACAATTAGTTAAACCCATATTGCTACTACGTTCCTTATTCATATTGAATTACAAAAGTTCAATTACAAATCGATCCCTGCGAAGTTCTAACGATTGTATGAATAGTTTGTACACTTCGTCACCAGCGTTCCCAAGCCAGCTACTTAAGTCGAAGTAATGCTGACTACCAGTAAACAATTCAACTGTTGATCGAATCAAACCTCGATATGAACTGGAAAGTTGATCGACGATTTCAGACTCAGCATGATAACCATTTTCGTCGTTATCATCCTCACCAATCCACTCTCCCCAGTACCATCCTATCGGCCCATCAGACTCACTCCAATTTACTCTGTAATAAATTTCGGGGTGGGAAACAACGTAACAAGCAGCCGCATATTCCGGATTTTTGTAAGCATTAAATCTCTCTACAAGTTGAATGAAGTTTTCTCCGTGTTCCTTAGAAGCAAACCAAACATTCCCTAACGTCATGCCTCTTTTGGCAGGTTGTCCAGATTGTACTTTTTCCGTTTTCATTTGATCTTTCATGTCCATTCCACGCACTCTCCTAATCTATAGGTTATCGTCTATTCCTTTGGACTTTTTCCCGAGCTTGATCTATCGTGTAACCCTGACGAATATAATGATTTTCTTCCACATACTCCATGTGTCGATCAACTTTTTCTGGCATTGTTTCAGGACTCCAGCCTTCCTGAATAGCTCTTCGAAGAAAATTCAAAGGTGATTTAACCGGACGTGGTGACTGCCTCATAATAAGTAATAATTCCAATACTCGTTCAAAAGGTAACGGTCTTAGCAATTCCATAATTTCGAAACTAGGATAAGTAAGTGTTGCCGTTTGATAAGCCAAAGCTATTGCCCTTACACTCCCTTTCTCCATAAATCAAATCCCCTTTCATTCAATTGAGGAAAGACTTTCTAAAGCCTCCCTGCGTTCCTGACTACTCGACTTTGTATAAACGCGAGTGTAATTCAGGTTCGTGTGACCCAAGATATCAGCTACCCTTTGAAGAGAATAACCAGTCTCTATAAGATCATGAGCGAGTGTATGACGAGGAACATGAGTAGTTAAGTCATCTATGCCTGTCTTTTCGCTTAATGTTCGGTATAGATATTCAATACCTTGTTTAGTAAGGCTAGTGCCGCCTCTTGATGAAGTAAATAATTTTTTAGTGGCTGGATTGCCGCGCTCAGCCAGCCATTCAGTGAGTGCCATACGTAAATCTTTATTCATTTCAATACGTCTGGCTTTGCCTCCTTTACCGTCGCGTACAAATAAATATCCCGTTTCAAATGAGATATCTTCTGGTTCCAGGTCAGTAACTTCACTTACCCGAAGCCCAGCATACAGCTGTACATAGACGATCGCTCGATTACGTGTGAACTTCCAACGGTTCTTTTGCTCTAAATTCTTATCATCAACAGCCCTGAGCAATTTATTACGTTCAAAGCGCTCCAACCATCTCGGGTCTTGGTCAAAATCAGCAGCTATTTTTTGCGTTTTTACTTTCAATGCTGGATTACTTTGGATAAGTTCATTCTCATTAAGAAACCGAAAGAAAGAGCGAATTGATTTCACAAAATTATTTACTGAACTGACCGAATAGCGTTTTGGTTCTTCGTTTCCTCGCTGGTAAGTCGCTTCCTCAAGCAAATACTTTTTCCATGCATTCAAGTCCCGGCCTGACACATTTACGGGATCAAACGCCTCGCTTTTCATTATCCGGTTGTGCCACTCGATGAATATTTTTGCTACGGTAACATAACGATCTACAGTGTTTTTACTCGCTCCATCTTCGAAAAGCCATGCTTCAAATTCTTGTAAGAGGTTAGTCATCGCATTCACGTCCTAATATCAATTAACTTCACGATCTAACCTTACTAAAACTGCTTGCTGATAAACTTTGATCAATTCATTGTCCCAAGTTCTTAAAGCATCGCAAAGGTTAAAATCGTCATAGCTGCTGTTGAACAGGTTAGCCCCCAAAAGTATCAATTTTCGATATCCACTAGATAAAGTCGAATATGCTTCGGTTTCAATTCCATTTCCGCTTTCATCCTCTTCATAAGTTCGCTCAATAATGACGTTCTTCTTTTTTGTTAAAATGTCTTCCACTTCAACTTCCTTGTCCTGAAATTTGTACATCCACTCCATGGGGCCTTCGTCACCAAACTTCCCACTAGTCCGGTTGTAAATTTCGGGCAGCGCAAGAATATAACATAAAGACTTATACTCTGGATCATTTACCGAATGATAAAACTCAACAAGCTTATAATAGTTACTTTGATGGGCATCGTTTACAAAGTACATACCGTACGCCTCCGTTTTCTTTTGCATTAACTTAAAACCACTCAATCTCTTTCAATCCGCTTAATATCTACACCCAAATGATCTGCAAGCATAATCTCTGCATCAGCTTTCACCTTACCCCAAAGCATCGAAATGGAGTCCACATATCCTCTGCAAAGAAACTCAGCAGCAAGGGAATGAGGCGTTCTTTTCTCGTCAATTATTTTAATTCCCTTTTGCCTCATTCTCTGCCTAATAGAACGCTGCTGTTTTATAATTTCGTCTTGTATACTCTTTAGCTGCAATTCAAATATGTGGCGAAGCTTGAAATCAGCTTCCTTCATTTTTTGGATGTTCAGCTCTAAAACATCTAGTAAGACTGGCAATTCCAAGTACGCTTTAACTAACGCCATGTCCTCTGTATCAGCTTTACGCATTTCCCCTCCGCAGACGATTCAGCATCACTTTAAAGACCGATACAGCTCAAACGTAGACTTATCAAGTCTGTTTGATGTCGTGTAATGATGTAAGAGAAATTCAAGCGCCGAAGAATTCTCGTTTAGATTAAGTTCTTGCTTGAGTGCGACAAATTTCTGCTTGTGATCCTCACCTATTTCTAAAGCCTCTTTTTCCAAACGTGCTTTCTCTTTTTTTATCTCCTGTTTATAATTCTGAAAATCTTTATAGATTTGAATTAAGCTTTCAATGACGCCATATGTTGTCTTTGCATTGAACTTATCTTTCAAGTTCTCTATCTCCACTTTCAATTCATCTGGAACCTGTATTGTTGCTCTCGACACGTACACACACTCCTTATAAAGTTGTTTTGATCCTTTAGTTAAGTGGACAGAATCGTACTCAAAAAATCATTCCGGATCTCGCCGGTTCGACTCTTATTGTGTACAAAAATGGATCTGAAGCAGCTCGCCAGGATTGTTATTTGTGTACAGAATTAGAATGATTGTTGCCGATCAATTATTTCTGCCTTCTCACGATACTGTTTATCCTTCACAAGCGTTATCTTCTCATAAGAATCATCATATAGGGCCAATAAATACGCGAGTGTTTCTGAATCGGTCTTGCACTTCAACGCCTCACGTACTGAACGTAATGATGCCTTGACTCCGCTGCTGCAATCCACCCTCGGCCTTGCATCCTTAGACGTTGTTCTAGCCATTAACACACCTCCTGATGGGTCTGTTATGTATCATTTAGGGTCATAAAAAAACGATAAGGGGCCACAGCCTATCTCTCTGGTTCATCCTTGCTTTTAGGTTTCCGTTCAGTCTTACGATTGTCTATTAGAGGTTTAATCCGGTTCAATTTTTCCGCTAACGTAGAACGCGAGTCAAACGAATGTCTGGCCCATTCAGGCAGCTTGTCCACGAGATAGCGTACTTGTCCTCTCTCATTGATTTCGAGTAATTGCGTAAACTCCGAAGTATTGTCAAAAACGTATGTCCGGTCAGCAATTTTCGAAGCAACAGCCAAATTTTTAAGTGAACGATCATAACGGGGTCCTACCAACAAAACGCGGAAAACATACGCTAAGCCAATTTCCGGATGAAAAAAAGCCGATTTCCTTACTTTAAGGAATATCGGCTTGATATTATAAAAGATGGTTATCCTGTACAACAAGATAATTTGGATACATCTTTATCAAACGTAAGGGCAGCCAGCTTTAGTTCTTCTGCCATTGTCAAATAGGGAGCAAGGGTTTCGCGAAGATCTTGGGGTAGCGTCAGGGAAATGCGGATTTACAACGGTAAGCATTTGATACAAGTCTTATGAGACAGTCAGAAGTCATTTAAAACGCTAATTTCATTATGTCTCAATAAACTCTACTCTATTGGAATTGTGAAGTGATACACTTAAACTAACGTACGCAGGTTTGTTGAATAAGGACTTCAAAAAATACCCTTAATTAAGCTAAAAAGTCCTTCTCTTTATTAAGAAGGACTTTTTTATGTGTTATTCCATTGTCTCATTCATTGTAATAGTTTCGCTTGCTTCATGACCAGATTCTCCATGTCCTGGTCCAAACAAATTCAATATTACAACTCCTACAACAATCAGTGTTATTCCTGCAATGCTAGCCATGTTAAGTTTTTCCTTCCAAACTAAAACTGAAATTACTGTAGTCAAAACAAGTCCTAAACCTGCCCATAATGCATATGCAGTGTTTAAGGGGATTGTTTTTAGCGACAAGGATAAAAAGAAAAAACAACCAACGAAAGCTATTATTACCCCTATTGTAGGATAGAGTTTTGAAAAGCCTTCAGATGCTTTTAATAGGGAAGAGCCAATAATCTCCCCCACTATTGCAAGTGCTAAATATAGATATGACATTATTCGTCCTCCTGAATCATGTTTATTAGTTCATCAAAAACTTGTGTTTTTAGTTCTTCATTTAATGGTGCCATTCCAAATATTTCTGAAAACCAAAGACCATCTATGGATAATCTTGTAATTGTTATTTTGACAGGATCAATTCCATCAGTTATTAACTTTGTATGCAAAATATCGTATCTCTGCCGGAATTCATCTAATAAATCTGGATTAATAAACATAGCAGCCATTAGTGCGGAATTTAGATTATTGTTTTCTAAATCGGAAAATGTAGATTTAAGATAAGCCCTATTCCATTTTCCTATTGCGTTATCATCGTCGTTATTAACTAACGTATTAATGCATTCGAAATAATTATTTGTCCAATCTTCCACCATTCCTTTAATTAATGCTTCCTTGCTAGGAAAATGGTATAATAATCCACCTTTACTCACGCCAGCTATTTGGGCGACTGCCTCTAATGTGAGTTTGACAACTCCTTCTTCTTTTACAATTTCAGATGCAGCAATCAATATATTTTTTTTCTTATTAGCATGCTTTGAAATAGACATAATAACCTCCATAACTTAGATACATATAATATACCTTCTGGACGGTTTTTTTGTCAATCGAATTAAAGCTCTTATTTAATATCACTCTTTCACATAAAAATAATCCAATAAATTAATCTAAAGATTGTGAAGAAATGTACTTAAAGTAAAGGGAGCTTTAGTTCAACAGTCGATTTCTTAAAATCGGCTTTATTTATGGGTGAAAATTACATTACCGTTGTAAATCCGCATTTTCAGGACTCTACCCCATCTTCTACTGTTAAACACCGCAAATTTCGCAGTCTCACGGTCTCATTCATTGGTTTGGGTTTCGTACTTCAAAAATTAAACAAGACGATTGGGTATTATTTAGGATTAGATGTCACAGCAAGACTCATTGGTAGGGCCAGATTCCTCGTAACGTTTTCCCAGAAGGCGACCTAATTCAAAGGCTTCCTTAACGGGGTACACCTTCCCATTTGGATGTTGGTTAAGCCAATTTTGGGCTGCACTTTCCGTGCTAAAAAAATGGACTTCGTTGCAGAATGACGACCGAACAGAGGACGTATCATCCGGTGTTACTATTGAGACAACAGCCGTCGTTGGTTCCAGGCTTAAAACACGATCCGGTTCCACTGTCAATCTTATAGGCTTTCCAGTACTGTAACAAGGCGATTCAATATGAACCATATGCCCTATAAGTTCCGGAAACATAAGGGTGTCAAGAGCACACCACGCATACAATTGTTTCTCATCAACTTCAAAGCGATGGGGCGTAGGGATTAAGGTGAGACCAAAACCGACAACACGACCCTGTTCATCGAGTTCCACACTGGATAAGGTCGAGAGAATGTCCTTAACCTCATCGAGGGGCTTCCCGGTTGTTGTTGCAATGTCCTCAACGGTAACTGGTTCACCTTTTGTTAGCATTTGTAACAACGGGCGAAAGAGCCACTTCATGGAGCCTCCTCCCTCTCCCTTGTTCTGGTCAAATAGGGTTACAAGTTCCTGAATTTCAGTTTTCATGACTTTTTCCTCCTTGGATTTTTTTGTCAGTTTTATTGTTTTTCGATGTTACTTACATGATTATATCTACATTCGATTGTAAAATTCTTAGGAAGATATACTTGATTGAATACGTCTTTCGGGGAATCCAGAAACGCTCCAACGTGTTGTCGTAACTTTTGTAGATCTTTAATATGCTCATCTATCATAGTCAGTTTCTCCTTTAACAAATGCTGAAGACGAGGTTCTACCTCCACAGGTTTTTTTTCGAAAATCACTACC
>NZ_BBIW01000026.1 GCF_000732325.1 Paenibacillus sp. TCA20 | reverse complement strand
CAATGAAGAGGGTGGCTCTTTTTGCTAGCTTTGATAGTGAAATATTTATTGTGTGAACAACATTATGTAGAGATATTAATGCTATCAAATTCCATCAAAATGCCATCAAATGAAAAGTTCCAAGTATTAATTCATTCCATACTCGTTGTTGTATTTATGAGTTATGAATTTGATTCTTATTAGAGAATTTTCCAGTTCATTCCGTTATAATGAATTTATACTAGTATGAAGGAGAATTATGGAATGAAGATTCGGAAAGCAATCATACCTGCAGCTGGTTTAGGCACCCGGTTTTTGCCAGCGACCAAAGCAATGCCCAAGGAAATGCTGCCGATCGTAGACAAGCCTACGATCCAATACATAATAGAAGAGGCGGTAGCCTCCGGAATAGAAGATATTATTATCGTGACAGGTAAAGGAAAACGAGCGATTGAGGACCATTTTGATAACTATTTTGAACTGGAGCATAACCTGGCATCAAAACAAAAATGGGGGTTGCTTGAAGAAGTTCGTAAATCTTCTGAGATGGCAGATATTCATTATATTAGACAAAAGGAACCTAAGGGACTCGGGCACGCAATCTGGTGTGCTCGTAAGTTTATAGGAAATGAGCCGTTTGCCGTATTACTTGGAGATGATATTGTTGAATCGGATCCGCCTTGTTTGCAGCAGATGATGGGTATATATGAGCAGCATGAACAGCCTGTAGTAGGAGTTCAACCCGTTCCGTGGGAACAAGTATCGAGATATGGAATTATAGAAGGAAATCAAATCGAAGATAGAGTATATACTGCCAATAATTTAGTAGAGAAACCACCGGTAGGAAGCACCCCATCTAATCTGGCAATTATGGGGCGTTATATTTTAACACCAGATATATTCAATATCCTTGAGAATCAACATACGGGCGTGAATGGCGAAATCCAGCTGACGGATGCGATTGCAACACTTGGTTCCAGCAGAGACATTTTGGCATACCATTTCGATGGAACTCGTCATGATGTCGGAGAGAAGTTAGGGTTTATCCAAACCACTCTTCATTATGCGATGCAGCGTGAAGAGCTTCGTGAAGGATTAAGTGAATATCTGAAGGAGCTCTTGAGCTCTTATCGGACTTTGAAATAAGCAAGGATTATCGATCTAAAAAAGCAGCGAGCTGAAGACAATTCTTCAACTCGCTGCTTTGTTTGTATTGCTAGAAATTTAAAGAGGCTAACTGATCGATTTGCTCATCTGCTTCAGGCTGAATTCCAATTAACTGATTGTAGACCTGCTCGTCGGTTTGGCCTGCTCTTTGTAATGCTGCCAGATACCACCGGGCTAGTTCTTGATTGGCAGGGTCATTCATATCTTCTGTCAAACCTTGCTTAAGGGTAGCTGCGGCTTCAGCCGATTGATTCTTCATAAATTGTATCTTACCTGCATTCAGAGCTATAGCGGGTGTGATTTCAAATGCACGCCCTTGGAGCTGTCCTTCAGGCAGTGTCTTCAGATGCTCGATACCCTCTACTACATGCTGGTAAGCTTGTAATCCTGCTGCGAAGTATTCGTCCTTCTTCGCTGTATCCTGATTGCCAAGAGCTTGGTAACCATATTCGAAGGCTTGGCTGATCAGCGTCTCGTACCAATCAATATCCCAAGCAAAGTTGGCGGCTTTTTCTTCCTGAATAGCAAATGCTTGCTCATTCTCCCCTTTTGTCTGGAGAAGAGAAATCTTGCGTTTTAGCATATTTTTATTATAAGGCTCCTCTTCAAGCCCGTTGTTAATCCATGCCATTGCCTCATTGTAATACTGTTCATCCTGAGTCTGTGTATAGACCTGCTGGTAGATCTCTGCCATCAGCAGCAAGGAATCCGGGTGAGTGTCTCGGATGGACAGGTCCTTATCCAGCGCTGTCTTGATTTCATTAAAATCCTGACTTGTCTGAACGACTAGCTGTGCATCGACAGCAGCGTAGCTGGACTGCAGATAACGAACCGAAGTAAATAGTACAAAGATAGACAGAATACCTACAGCCCCGACATATAGGTAACGAATACCTGCTCCTTTGAAGCTGAGCTTCTTCAGGGGCTTATTATCCATAACCGCGGCCATACCGCCAAACCCGAGAAAGACGAGCATACCTATAAATGCATAACTCATATTAAAGTCTAGAATACTATGAACCAGGATTGAGAATGTAATGATAAAATACAGGAAATGGGACTCTCTGTCTTGCTCCGACTGACGAATGTACCCTCTGATATATTTCCAGATAATAAAGATCATAAAGGCCATAAAAATAATGAATCCTAGAATACCGACCTCTACGAGATATTGCATGAAAAAGTTGTGCGCTTGGCGACTCGTGTACGGGTTATTCTGGTACGTTTCATATAAAGCCGCCCAAGCTCCACCGCCGGCTCCAATGATTGGATAGTCGGCTAGCAGCTTCAGTGCATCCCGATAGAACGTAAATCGCTCGAGCACACTGTGCTGGTTAAAGTTGATGTTCTCCAAACGAACTTGAATGCTGTCGGGCAAAATGTTTTTGAGACTCGTAAACAGAAGCAGCAGAGCTGCAATAATGGCAACAATGGAAGATCCGATGGGAATCCATAGGCTCGATAATTTGCGATCAGACCAGCGCTGTACTCCGTTTGTCAGGCGGGTAGCAGCGTAGCTCTGAATAAACCAGGCAAGAACTGCCACAGTAATAGATGCGACAATCAGGTAAATCCAGCCGTTTAAAGCTGTAGATGCTGAGTATTGTTCATGCAATGCCAGACCTGCAGAAGTAATAGGATTTAGTACAATTACCGTCGCTGCGCCCGCTATGAGACAGTATATGATCCATAAAATTTGTTTTGCAGGCTTGAGGAACAGTAATAACACAACAAAAACAACCGGTAGAAGGACAAGACCTGTTCTTGACAAAGTCAGCATAATGGAGACAATGATCGGAACAAGCATAAATCCATGAGTTAACTGACCGTACCATTTTTTAGATCTAACTAAGCTAAAGATAGCTGCAAAGAGCAGAGCCATGAGAAAAGCTGCATATGTATTAGCATACTGGAATACTGAGGTAAGCCTTGGCCCGTTAGAATCTACCATCACGGCATCGATGTATTTTCCATTTTGTACAGCGCTCGTAAACCATCCGACAAGATTCGCTGCCAGATTCGACCCTCCCAGCCAGTTCAATAGACCAAATCCGACAATAACATATGAAATACCCAAAATTGCCAAATGTATGATATGATTGATTTGTTTGCTTTGGAGAATATACACTCCAATGGCAAATACAACCGCATAAATGCATTGAATGAGTACCATGTTCGTTGCAAGATAGTGGGAGGCTGCCGATATAAGAGAGATGACATAAGTTAATGGAAGCAATAGGACAGCGACAAGCAGCCAATCTCGTTGTGTCTCCAGCTTAATTTCTTTGTAATAGCTGGCGATCCATAGGAACATTAAGAGAGTTGAGATGAGTACTGCCCAATAGATTGGCTTCTCGAAATTTAACATTTGTCCGTTGAACAGGGCGATCTGGAACGGAGCCCAGAACAAAAATAAGATGAAGCCAATGACTAGAATCCATCGTGTGACACTGATTTGGTTCTTCGGATCAATACCGCTCGATGGCTTAGCGGATTTACCGTATACTGGATTCGACAAGGTAGAATTCTCCTTTTCTAGTAGATACGACAATTATTTTATCATATCTTATTGAGAATTTCCTTTAAACGTGAATCTAATAAAGGAGTAACTGATCTTGAAAACATATTTTGAGAACTTTATGAAATATAGAGAGCTGTTAATACAGTTAGTTATAAGAGACATAAAAGTAAAATATAAGAACTCCGTACTTGGAATGCTATGGAGCTTACTTCATCCAACACTAATTATGATCATTATGACTATTGTGTTTTCGCAACTATTTAAGTTTAATATTGATAATTTTCCTGTCTATTTGTTAAGTGGTAACATAATATTTAATTTTTTTTCCCTAGCATCTTCATCAGCGATGAATTCAATTATGGCGAATGCTTCTTTGATGGGAAAAGTGTATATACCTAAATATATATTTCCTATTTCTAAAATTTGTTTTGAATTTGTGAACATGTTGATTTCCATGATTGCATTAATTTTAGTTATATTTATCACAAAGGTTCCGATAGATGAAACTGTTTTTCTTAGCTTTATACCGTTAGCATATATTTTTATTTTTTCTTTAGGGATCGGTCTACTATTATCAAGTGTTGCTGTTTTTTTCAGGGATACAATTCATTTATATAGTGTATTACTAACAGCGTGGATGTATCTAACGCCATTGTTTTATCCAATTGATATAATCCCAGAAAAGTATATTTTACTTATATATTTAAATCCCCTGTATTATTTTGTTGAATGTTTCAGATCAACTGTTTTATATATGGAGGTACCATCAATAGAGTTAAATCTAGTTTGTATTGGCTATTCTCTTACGTCTTTAGTTTTAGGACTGCTTATTTTCTACAGAAAACAAGATAAATTTATATTATATGTCTGATGGAGGAATAATGACTAATTTAGATTATGCTATTGAAGTTAATGATGTGTCGATGTGTTTTAGAATGACTACAGAGAAAATATCTTCATTAAAAGAATATTTAATAAAAATAGCTAAACAAAACGTAACCTATAAGGAATTTTGGGCTCTCAGCAGCATTGATTTTAAAGTGAGAAAAGGAGAAGTTTTTGGAATTCTAGGTTTAAACGGTGCTGGTAAAAGTACGTTGTTAAAGCTGATTAGCGGTGTGATGAAGCCTACAAAAGGTAGTGTGAATATAAGAGGAAGCATGGCTCCGTTAATTGAATTAGGAGCCGGTTTTGATCCTGAACTCTCTGCTAGAGAAAATATATTCTTAAACGGTGCTGTTCTGGGGCACAGCAAAAAAAAAATGGAGAATCTGTACGACCAAATTGTGGACTTTGCGGAATTGGAAGAGTTTATGGAAGTCCCTGTTAAAAATTTTTCATCAGGAATGTATGCTAGGCTTGGATTTGCGATAGCAACCTCTGTTAGTCCTGATATTTTAATCGTAGATGAGATATTAAGTGTAGGAGATTATAAATTCAGAAAAAAGTGCGAAAAAAGAATAGAGGATATGATAAAAAATAGCACCACCATTCTGATGGTTTCTCATGATATTGATCAAATGGCTAGCATTTGTAGTAACGGAATTATGTTAGAAAAGGGAAATATGGTTTGTAGTGGAACTATTTCTGAAGTATTGGCACATTATCAAAGTAATGAAATAAACAAGGTGGGAATATGAACAGAGGAATTAATAACATACTGTGCTTATTACTAGTAATATTAGTTTCTTTTACGGGGTTCTCAATCCATGAATATAGGTTATCACCTGATTTTTTCAGAATAGAAGATTTAGGCTCATTATCGAATAAAACCCATCTGAATGTTGATCAAATTTCATTTGAATCAGAAAAAATAGTTATAAAAGGATGGGCGGTTTTAGTGGGAAAACCGAGTGATGAGACAAATTTAAGTATTATATTGGTGGACAAGGAAAATCCCGATAACTATAAGATATTTAAGCCTGAAATGTTAAAGAGGGTTGATGTAACAGAACATTTTAATGATGGTTTCAACTATGATTCCTCAGGATTTGAAATAGTGGTTTCAAAAAGAGAATTATTGGAAGGGATATATAGAATTGGTGTTCAAATAAGTACAGATAGTACTAAGTATCAACTTATAGGAAAAGAAAATATAACGATATAGTCAGATAATATAATCTTTACATTACGAAAAAATTAATGGAAATAAGAGGGGTAGTTATGAAAAGTTTTATTCCATCTGTAGAAGTGTGGGATGAGGTCGCAAAAACATATGATTTAGAAATTAGTGGTCCTGAATATAATCTCGCTCAGGAAATCAACAAGATTATTAAAGGGATTTCTGAAACGAATAAACAACTTAAACTTTTAGAGCTAGGATCAGGGAGCGGCCATCTTTCAGCGGTATTAGCAAAAGAAGGATATAGCGTGACTCTGCTAGACTTTAGCACCAATGCTTTAGAGGTTGCTAAAAATACTTTTGAACAATTAAACCTTCAGGGTGAATATATTTATGGAGACCTTTTGGATTACTCGTTCAGTAATGATCAAGATTATGATATTGCTTGGAATAGCGGAGTAATGGAACATTTTGATGAGTACAGCTTATCAAATGCACTAAATAATATTAAGAATATTAATGCTAAATATTACATTTTTATCGTTCCGAATCCTGAGTCTTTTCCATATATTTTATTTAGGTATAAAACAATGTCTGCAGGAGAGTGGATATGGGGAAAAGAATTCCTGCGTAATAATTATGATGAAATATTAGAAAAAGTAGGTTACAAAATCATTGATGAAAAATTCCTTGGGGCTGCTCTTTCAGAACAGCATCTAAAGTACATACTTGGTGAAAAGTATGAACTTCCTTTTAGCGATATGATAGAGTTTAATATAATTCCAAATAGCGAATGTTATCTAAAGGCGTATATAGTAACGAAGAATGAAATGATGCCAAAGAAATTGGTGGAAACTCCAACAATAGATATTGAACAATTAAAAACAGAAATTTTCGACTTGAATAGTAGGATAAATCATTTAAAAATTCTGAATAAAGAAATTAAAGGTAATGAATACTTTTATATCCAAGAGAGAGATAATCTTCTCTTAAAGTTTAATTCTGAGTTAGAAGATAAGAAAAAAATGGTGAATCATATGAGTTCACTCGAGATGCTTAACACTGAACTTGAGGATAAGGTACTATCATTAGAATTAAAATTAGAAAGTATAAAAGAAATGAATCAACAGACTTCGATAGACCTAGTTAATCAATTGAATGTTATTAAAACTGAAAACTCGAATATAATCGAAAAAAATCAACTGATTCTGGAGCAACAGCGGCTCGAATTTCAAAATCAAATTGATAGTATTAGAGATCAGATAATTAAAACATCTAATACTAAGCCTTACCGATTAGCCTATTCTCTTAGGAGATTGAAACATCAGTTTATTAAAGGTAATTATTCACAGAAGAAAGAATTCATCAAATGGAATTTAGATAAAATCAAAGGCAAACCTAGTGGCCAAAACCTTGAATACAATTTACTGCATCGAATTTCTAATAGTCTTCATGTTCCAATTATAAACGGAAGTTCCAATAATATAATGAATCAAGTTAATAAGGATAAAGTTCTGAAAACGAAAAAAAGTATATTCATCTTTGCAACTGTGCCTTACTATGATATTGGAGGCGGACAGAGAAGTGCTCAATTAACCAAGACCTTCGATAAGATGGGATATATCGTACATTATATCTATGCATTTGAAGCTTCTGATGGTAGCAAGAGGGCTAATTTATTTATTCCCGCAGTATCACATGAGTTTATTGAAAACTACTCGTGTGAGGATCTTGTTAAGAACTTAACAGAACAGAACGTTTTTATATTTGAAGCTCCCATTAAAAAGTTTGAAGAATTCCTCAGTGTTGCAAAGAAGTATAATGCCGCTGTTATATACGAGCATATAGACAATTGGGAAACTTCATTAGGTTCTAATCTATTTAGTGCAGATACCTATATGAAATTTATTATCGAATCGAATTGTGTTTTAGCAACAAGCAAGCTGTTAAAAGAGAAAATGGAAATTTATATAAGTGAAAATATTCATCTTATTAATAAAGATATAGATGTGAAGTATTTGCCAAATGCAGTAGATAGTGATTTGTTTGAACAGCTAATTGAGTATACAGTTCCATCTGATCTAATAATTGGCAAAAAAACCTTGCTTTATTATGGTTCTCTTTGGGGAGAATGGTTTGACTGGGATATTATTACGTATATTGCGTTAAACAGACCAGATTATCAAATAAATTTGATTGGTGATTTTGAACCTATTGAACACATAAGGAGAACAATGCCCAATAATGTGCATTTCTTAGGGTTTAAAAAAACAGACAGACTTACCTGCATATCTAGAACATTGTGATGTAGCACTCATTCCTTTTAAAAATGATGAGATTGGTAAGTATGTGTCACCATTAAAAATATTTGAATATATAAGTATGGGAAAAAAAGTTGTTTCAACAAATCTTCCAGATATTGAAGGTTATCCAAATGTATTTACTTCTGACATAAAAGAAGAGTGGTTGGAGTTAATTGACAGTGAATTGGGAATCGACGAGTTCGATGTTTTTGTGCTTCAAAATAATTGGTATTCTAGATGTAGAGAGATACTGGAATATAGTGAAAAATTCGAAAAAAACGAGAAAATATCAATTGTAATTCTGAATAGAAATAATATGAAAACTATATTTAAATGTGTTAGAAGTCTTTTACACTTTAACTCTTATAATTATGAAGTTGTTGTTGTAGATAATCAAAGTACTGATGGCTCATATGAATTGCTCAAGGAGGAATTTGAAGATTCAATAACACTTTTGAGGAACAGTAAAAATGGCTGTTCATCAGGGCGTAATCTTGGTGCTGAGCATTCAACAGGTGGGTTATTATTTTTTTTAGATAGTGATCAATGGATTATCGAGAAAAACTGGCTTGATCATGCAATCGACATTATCTATTCACATAAAACAGTAGGTGCTGTTGGATGGAATGCCGGCTGGTTTGATAAAGGCTCAGTAGAGGGGCCTATTGTGGATTATTACGAAAATAGAGCTATTAAGCCCTCTGAACTTTTTAGAACAGATGTTGCTTATCTTGCCACAAGCGGGTTATTGATGACAAAAAAATTGTTTGAAGAGATTGAAGGATTTGATGAATACTATGATCCAACATGCTTTGAGGACACAGATTTATCCTTGAAAATAAAATATTTTGGTTATGAACTAGCCTACTGCCCATACATGTCTATATTCCATCTTCCACACCAAACAACTAATTCAGGCTCACTAGAGCACAAAAAAAGGATGGAAAGAAACGGGAGATATTTTTTAGACAAATGGAATGCAATAGACTCTAACTTACTCGCTTAATAGCAATAATTGAAGGAGTAGTTCGCTATAGAAAATAAAATTGCATATTTAATGCATGTGGACTGGAATTGGATAAAGCAACGCCCTCATTTTTTATATGAAGAATTAACACAGTACTTTAAAATCGACTTATTTTATATTAAGAAGCTCTACAAAGGTTCAAGGAAAGATACTTTAAGAAACAAAAGAAAAACCTACACTGCATCCAAGATTCTAAGAATCTTAAAGCTCCCCTTATCGGGGAGGTCTAAGATTCTTAGAATGGTAGAAAGAATTTTAAACTTTAGAGTATCTTATTGCTTAAAAAAGTATGATTATATATGGATTACTTCCCCAATTTTACTAGACTTTATAGACCTTGAAATATTAGAGAATAAGAGAATTATATATGATTGTATGGATGACTTCTTATCTTTTTATGAAGATGATGAGAAGGTAAGAAAAATGAAGGTACTTGAAAAGAAACTTATTGAGAGATCCGATGTTATTATCGCATCTTCACTTCATTTAAAAGAGACAATATTATCGAGATATTCAGTAAATAAAACTATATATTTGATTAACAATGGTATATCAGATTCTTTATTGAATCAGGAGAAATCAGTTGTTCCTAAATATAGTTTAATAAAATCTTCGGGGAACGACATTAATTTAATTTACATTGGAACTGTAGGCGGATGGTTGGATTTTGACTTAATATTAAGGTTATTGGGTGATTTTCCAAACGTTATATTTCATTTGATTGGCCCTGTTGAGGTAAAGGTTCTTTCTCATCCCAGAATAAAAATATTGGGCGCTGTTCCACATGATAATTTATTTTATTTAGCACAGCAAGCAGATGGACTTGTAATGCCTTTTCAATTAAATGATTTAGTACGATCAGTAGATCCAGTTAAGATTTATGAATATATTTTGTTCAATAAACCTATATTTGCGATCGATTATAAGGAAATGCATAAATTTCTGCCTTATGTAAACTTGTATTCAAACTATGAAATGTTATCAGGATATATAAGAATGCTAGAAAAAGACGAACTAACCAGTGTTTTTGATATTGAAAAGAGAGCTTTTCTAGAAAAACATACCTGGCAAGAACGTGCTAAAAGAATTGATTTGATTTTAAAGGAGACTTCTTGATGAAAGGTATTATTTTAGCAGGCGGGACAGGTTCCCGCCTTTTTCCATTAACAAAAGTAACAAATAAGCATTTACTTCCCGTAGGCAGGTACCCAATGATATTTCATTCAATATATAAACTTAAACAAGCCGGGTTGACTGATATTTTAATAGTTACGGGCAAGGAACATATGGGGGATGTAGTAAGCCTGCTGGGTAGCGGTTCTGAACTAGGGGTTGAATTCACTTACAAAGTGCAGGATGAGGCGGGAGGGATAGCACAAGCATTAGGACTTGCTGAAAACTTTGTAGGCGAAGACAAGATGGTTGTTATTCTAGGGGATAATGTTTTTGAAGATGATATTACTCCTTTTGTGAATAATTTTGCAGACCAGAACATAGGGGCTAAAATTTTAATACAGGAAGTAGAAGAT
This sequence comes from Paenibacillus sp. TCA20, assembly GCF_000732325.1. Lineage (GTDB taxonomy): Bacteria > Bacillota > Bacilli > Paenibacillales > Paenibacillaceae > Paenibacillus > Paenibacillus urinalis. The sequence goes on along the minus strand of NZ_BBIW01000026.1, from coordinate 17,054 downwards.
CCGCATAGATTCGGCGTACCAGAAATTAGCGGAGATGCCATTGTTTCGATTGAAGAAAAGCCTCTATATCCTAAATCGAGTTATGCAGTTACAGGTATATATATGTTTGACCACAATGTTTTTAATCTTATTAAGAGTCTAAAGCCTTCTCACCGTGGCGAGTTGGAGATCACAGATGTTAACAATAAATATATTGAGCAAGGCGAATTAACTTATGGAATTCTTAAAGGATGGTGGACAGACGCTGGTACTCATTCATCCCTTATGCGTGCTAACACACTTGCCAAGTACATAGAATTTGGAGAAGAGTTTGGGAAACTCAAAGTTTGAGTTAAGGAGGTTCTCGGATATGATCAAACAATCGTTATCATTGCAAGGTGCATACCTCATCGATCCAGTTGTCCATGGAGACAATCGTGGCTACTTTATGGAGAGCTATAATGATAAGCTATTTAAGCAAGATGGACTTAATTATAACTTTATTCAAGATAACCAATCGCTTTCTGCAGAAACAGGCGTACTTCGCGGTCTACACTATCAGCTAAACCCTAAAGCACAAACGAAACTTGTACGTGTTCTATCTGGAGCGATCTATGATGTCATCGTAGACATTCGTAAAAATTCGCAAACCTTTGGACAATGGGTCGGTGTAATTCTTAGTGAATACAATAAACGCCAGCTCTTAGTTCCTAAAGGTTTTGCTCACGGATTTTGTACACTGGTGCCTAATACTCAAGTGCTTTACAAGGTGGATGAATACTATTCACCAGAGAATGATCGAGGCATATTATGGAATGATCCTGCGTTAGCCATTGATTGGCCGACCTTAAATCCTATCTTGTCTGACAAAGATCAGCGACATCCGCTGCTAAAGGATGCAGAGATCAACTTTGAGTAGGAGGACTATGTAATGAAATTGTTAGTTACCGGCGGAGCTGGCTTTATTGGAAGTAACTTTGTCATATATATGTTGAACAAGTATCCAACCTATCATATAGTTAATATGGATTCACTTACTTATGCTGGAAACCTTGAAAACTTAAAGTCGATTGAGGGGAATACTAACTATTCCTTCGTCAAATCAGATATCGCAGATGCTAAAGCGGTCGATCAAATTTTCCAACAAGGGATAGATGTAGTTGTCAATTTTGCAGCAGAATCCCATGTAGACAGAAGTATTAAAGATCCTGAATTATTTGTAAAAACGAATGTTCTAGGAACTCAGGTTCTATTGGATGCAGCTAAGAAATATGGGGTCACCAAATTTGTTCAGGTTTCAACAGATGAGGTGTACGGTTCTCTGGGAGAGACGGGTCTCTTTACAGAGGAGACGCCGCTCCAACCTAATAGTCCTTACTCTGCTAGCAAGGCAGGCGGAGATCTGTTGGTAAGAGCTTATCATGAAACCTTCGGACTACCTGTGAACATAACGCGCTGCTCTAACAACTATGGCCCTTATCAATTCCCAGAGAAACTAATCCCTCTGATTATTTCTCGTGCACTAAACGATCAGGAACTTCCTGTATATGGTGATGGATTGAATATTCGGGATTGGCTCTATGTTGAAGATCATTGTAGTGCGATCGATCTTGTTATTCATCAAGGAGTAGTCGGTGAAGTTTACAATATTGGCGGAAACAACGAACGGACGAATATTCATATTGTGAAAACGATTCTTAGAGAGCTGAATAAACCGGAATCCTTAATTACGTATGTGAAAGATCGTCCAGGGCATGACAGAAGATACGGAATTGACCCAACGAAAATCACAAAAGAATTAGGATGGAATCCAAAACATCAATTTGAAACAGGAATTAAAGAAACGATTCAATGGTATCTTTCTAACAAAGAATGGTGGACACGGATTCAATCTGGTGAGTATCAGGAGTATTATAAAAACCAATACGGAGAGTAAACTGGAGGGACATATGCGGATACTGGTATCAGGTGCTGGCGGTCAGCTTGGAAAAGATGTAGTAGCTATTTTTAGTCAAGCAGGTCATGAGGTTATGGGATGCGAACGGAATGACCTGGACATTACAGATCAAGAACAGTGCAATCAAGTGATAGGATCGTTTAAACCTGATGCCATTATTCACTGTGCTGCGTATACAGCAGTGGATCAAGCAGAGTCCGATGTGGATGGTGCTTATCTTATTAATGCAGTAGGAACTAGGAATATTGCAGTGGCCTCGGAAAAGGTAGGGGCCAAACTTATATACGTTAGCACGGATTATGTCTTCGACGGCAAGTCAGATAAACCGTATCAGGAATACGATAGCACCAATCCTCAAAGCATTTATGGTAAGTCGAAAAGAGCTGGAGAGATATTAACACAATCACTCTCATCGCGCTATTTTGTCGTTAGAACTTCATGGGTATATGGAGCGCATGGAAATAATTTTGTGAAGACAATGCTGCGCTTAGCTCAAGAAAAACCCGAGCTTAATGTGGTGGATGATCAAAAGGGTTCGCCAACGTATACAATTCATCTAGCCAAGTTTTTGCTAGAGCTTAGTGAAACTGAGAAATATGGAATATATCATGCTTCAGGAACCGGAGAGTGTACTTGGTATGAATTCACGAAATTCATATTGGAAGAAGCCTCTTCCGCTTACGGAGTAAAATTTAAAGTGTCCTTATCACCTTGTGGGACAGATCAATTTCCACGGCCCGCTCCACGGCCCGCAAATTCGGTATTGGATCATATTTCGATTCGAACGAATGGCCTAGAGGAGTTTCCACACTGGAAAATGGGACTGCAGGAATTTTTGAGGAATCATTTTATTAACTTGAATAATTAACCATTTGTGATAAAACCTCTGATATAATGAAGAGGTTTTATTTTATTTAGAGAGGTTGATTAATAATGGGAATCACCTATCCTAAAGTGCTCGTAATGATGTCTACATATAATGGAGAATTATATATTGAGGAGCAGATTGAAAGTCTACTAGTTCAAGAAAAAGTTAAGATACATATTGCTATTCGTGATGATGGTTCGAAAGATAAAACCGTTCAGATTCTAGCTCAATATGCAGATGAATATCCTTTAAAGTTCACTCTTTTTATTGAGAATAACGTCGGAGTGAAAAAAAGTTTTTTTGAATTGATTAAGCATGCAGATGAGAATTATGACTATTATGCTTTTTGTGATCAAGATGATGTTTGGCTTCCAAATAAACTATTGAGAGCGATTCAATGTATAAATTCCTCTGTGGACGTGAACACACCTGTGCTCTACTGTTCCTCTACCCAGATGGTTGATCAGAAACTCTCACCAATTAGCATATGGCCTGAACAGCCGAAGAAAGGAAGCAGTATTTATAATGCCTTAATAGAAAATATCTGCGTCGGTTGTACATCAGTCCTTAATGCGAAAGGCTATAGAATGATCAGAGATACACCGCCCGCGGATATTAACAAAATTATAATGCATGATTGGTGGATCTATCTTGCTGCTTCAGCTTTTGGAAAGGTGATTTTCGATTCTACCCCAAGTATTTTGTATAGGCAGCATCAGAACAACGTGCTTGGAGGAGCATCAGATTCTATTCTATTGAAATGGAAGAAACGCCTGATTCGATTTTTCAAAGGGCAAAATCATTTTATATTGACACAGCAAGCAGTAGAATTCAGGAAAGTCTTCATAGAAAAATTAGATCAGAATCACGTAGTCCAGTTGGATCGGTTTATTAAGTACAGTAATAGTAGCTTTCTGAAGAGAATCTCATATGTGCTCACTACAAGGCTATACAGACAATCAACGATAGACAACTTGATATTTAAGCTGATATTTATTGCGGGTAAGGTATGAGTAGCCCCTCCTAAAAGTTAAATCCAGGACATTTCAGGAAAAATATATCTCCATGTGCTATAATTGTCGATAGATTAGTACAATTTGTCAGGAGATTTCTCATGGATCTTAGCATTATCATCGTGAATTACAATACGAGGCAGCTGACGCTGGATTGCATTGCATCTGTATATGAATCCAGAACGGAGTATGTCTATGAAATCATTTTAATAGATAACCATTCTAGCGACGGTACCGTTGAAGCAGTTGCTGAACAGTTTCCAGAGGTTCGGCTAATAGCCAACCAAGAGAATACAGGATTCGCAAAAGCGAACAATCAGGGGCTCGCGATAGCTAGTGGCCGATATTCACTTCTGCTCAATTCGGATACGGTCGTACAGCAGGGCACTTTGCAAACGATGCTATCCTTCATGGATGCGCCGGAGAATAAGAAGGTGGGAGCAGCGGGCTGCAAGATTATTTTGCCGGATGGATCGCTGGATAAGGCCTGCAAGAGAGGCTTTCCGACGCCTTCTGCGTCATTCTATTATGCATTTGGCATTTCGAAGCTGTTTCCTCATAACCCGAAATATAATCAATACCAGCTGGGACATTTGGATCCGGATCAAGCTTATCCGATCGATTGTCTCGTAGGGGCATTTATGCTAGTAAGGCGGGAAGCAATAGAGCAGGTTGGTGGTCTGGACGAGACCTTCTTTATGTACGGCGAAGATATAGATTGGTGCTACCGAATCAAACAAGCGGACTGGGACATTCATTACTACCCATATACATATATTATTCACTACAAAGGCGCCAGTTCTCGAAGAAAGCCAGCCAAGATCATCTACGAATTTCATAGAGCCATGTGGATATTCCATCAGAAGCATTACCAAGCGAAATATAATCTATTAACGAATGCAGCCGTATATAGCGGAATTGGAGTCAAACTCGCAGTATCTTTCTTTAATAATGGATTGGCCCGGTTTATTAGCAGGGGAGAGTCAGAGCCTCAATTAACCGGAAAGTCTTCTCGCAATGAGGTGAACTTATGATCCGCAGAAATCAGCAGTTGTTAACACAACTGTATGTCGGTGTGGATTTCTTCATTATACAGCTATCCTTCTTACTCGCCTGGTGGCTGAAGTTTGAGAGTGGATTGCTGCCATACGAGGTGTCTGTACCTCTCGAAACTTATACGCTGTGGAGTCTTGTATACGGAGGAATCGCCATTATTGTAGGGTTTCTGGTATCCTTATACACGCCAAAGCGCAAGAAAAGGTATGCCGAGGATTTTTGGAAGATCATCGAGATTCATTTGATCAGCTTATTCGTGTTATTAAGCTTGATGTTCTTCTTCAAAGAAGTGGATATTTCTCGTTCCTATCTGGGAATGTACATGATCGGGAACATTACCTTTACCCTGCTGTACCGCTATGTATTAAAACAGATTCTTAAATCCTTACGTCAAAAAGGGTACAATCGTCAGTTTATGCTCATTCTAGGAGCGGGCTCTCTTGGCAGAACGTTCTACAATAATTTGCGACAGTATCCTGACTTAGGTTATGAGGTCATTGGCTTTCTGGACGATTATCGGAAGTGGGATGAGGACGAGCGGAAGCATTTCAAGCCGATTCTAGGCTCGATGGATGACCTGTCAGCCATTCTTTCTAAGCATATGATCGATGAAGTTGTACTCGCTCTTCCACTGGATGCACACAGCAAGTATCCCGAGATTATTAACACATGTGAAAAAGCAGGCGTACGAACGCTAATCATCCCGGACTTCTTTGATTATTTGCCTGCGCGTCCGATGTTTGATTACTTTGCCGGCATGCCGCTTATCAACGTAAGAGACATTCCGCTCGATCTGACGATGAACCGATTGGTTAAGCGCGTGTTCGATATCGTCTTTTCGATACTGGCCATTATCATCACCCTCCCATTAATGCTGCTTGTTGCGCTGGGGGTGAGGTTGACTTCACCTGGCCCCATTATTTTTAAACAAGAGCGTGTAGGATTGAACCGCAGAACCTTCCATATGTATAAGTTCCGTTCGATGAAGCTGCTTCCGGAGGGAACGATGGATACCGGCTGGACTACTCGTAATGACCCGAGACGCACGAGATTCGGCTCCTTCATAAGAGCTACGAGCCTGGATGAGCTTCCGCAGTTCTTCAACGTACTGCTCGGACATATGAGTGTCGTCGGTCCCCGTCCGGAGCGTCCGTACTTTGTGAATCAGTTCAAGGAAGAGATTCCAAAATACATGATTAAGCATCATGTCCGTCCAGGGATTACAGGGCTTGCCCAGAGCCAGGGTCTGCGGGGAGACACCTCCATTCAGGACCGGATTGAGCAGGATATTTTCTACATCGAGAATTGGTCCCTGCTGTTTGACATTAAAATTATTTTCAAGACCATCCTTAATGGATTTAAGAACGCATACTGAAGGCAATAAAAAAAGATGGCAGACTCTTGCTCCAAGAGAACGCCATCTTTTTCTTTACGGTCTTATACTTGCCTCTTTCCAATCACAATATCTCCCTCTACCTCTTATATTAAACTGTCCGCCTACTTCGCACCCACTTCAAGAATAATGCCCTTCTCTGCAAGATTATCCAGACACTCCTTCATGTAGGCATCGTCATGCTCATCATACCCCGCATGGGACATCACATCGTATGCTTCCGCCCAATCCCATGGATCGGTCTGCTTTCCGCGATATGCGGGGTCCTCCCATAGGACATCTACGTTGTATCCCCGGTTTTTCATTTCTTCTATAATCAAAATATGGTAACGTACCAGCTTCAGCGGATGATAGTCAAACACATAATTGACGGTCGCGTGCTTCTTGCCCCATCCACCGCCCCGCAGAGCGCAGCATTCACGGTGTTGTCCAAGGAGCTGGGGTCTCGGGAGCACATGGATTAGATCTTCGTGCCATAAACGCATTTATATTTCTCTCCCTATCATCGTTTATTACTATTTATATAAGCATAGGCGAGAGGATTTAAGCAGGTCAATGGCAAACATCTTCCTATGTGATTACTTGATAATCTATCGTTTTTTCGACTAACATTGTTTATACTGAAGGAATTGGTTTTTTATCTATATTTTATTAATTGATATGAACAGGGAGGTTCGTGGAAATGACAACCATTATGGAACAGCTCAGGAAAGAAACGGCGGAGGATCATGATCAGATTGAGCAAAATGATTACGCCACAGCCATTATGAACCATACCCTTACCGCAGCCGAATACCAGGCGTATTTAGAGAAATTTTACGGCTTTATTCAGCCGATCGAACAGCAGATTGCACAGCTTGATGGTGTCCAGGAGCTGGGCATTGATATGAAGCACCGTGCAAAAACAACACTGCTGGAGCAGGATCTGGCATTCATCTCTTCTAATAAAGAGCAGATTCCTATCTGCAATGACATTCCCGAGATCGCTTCAACTGAACAGCTGCTGGGTTATCTATATGTCATTGAAGGCTCCACGCTGGGAGGACAGATCATTACCCGGAAGCTGAGGGACCATTTGTCTCTGGAGCCGGGTGCGGGACTTTCGTATTTTAATGCTTATGGACAAGATACACGTACGCAGTGGAAAGAATTAAGTGAGACGATGAACAATGCTGTTGAAGCCGGTGCGGATCGTGAGGTCATCGTTGATACGGCAAAAGAGACCTTCCGATTGCTGAATCAATGGCTTATCAGCAGCCATACGGTTGGTGGCCAATTATAAAGGGAGGATCTTACGAGAATGTCAGGAACCGAGGATTACCAGGATGACCAATTACTGAATCGAACATTGTACAAATCACAAGAGGAGCTCGATCCGGGTGAGCCTATAGACCTGACCAACTGTGAGAAGGAACCGATACACATTCCGGGAATGATTCAGCCGCATGGGGTTTTGATCTCCGTGTTGAGTGAGACGCCCCATACGATTGTGCAATGCAGTGCCAATACCTTTGAGTTCTTTGGACAAGAAGCAGAGGAGCTGATCGGAACGCCGGTCGCAGATCTCATTGGCTGGGAGTCGCTGCAAGAGCTGATTGACCGTAATTTAAGTGCGAGTGATACGTCAGACTTGCAATATATGAGTGTAAAGATCAAGAACGCACAGACGGATAAGGACTTTTTTGGCATCGCGCATTCCAGCGAAGGTCTGATTATATTGGAGCTTGAACCGGCTCAAGAAGAGCCGTCTACGACAAATGATTATAACTGGATTCATACCTTTTTCAGTCGAGTTAAGCGTACCAGTACCAGATATGAGGCCAGCCAGGTGGTTGCTGAGCAAGTGAAGGAGATGCTTGGGTACGACCGGGTCATGATCTATGAATTTGATGAGCAGTGGAATGGTAAGGTAATTGCTGAAGCGAGGGAAGTGGGGCTGGAGTCTTTTCTGGGCCATCACTATCCCGCGTCGGACATTCCGAGACAAGCTCGTGAGCTCTACCTCCGCAACTGGCTGAGAACGATTGTGGATGTTGATTATGCACCTGTGCCGATTGTGCCGACCGTACACCCATTAACAGGCAAACCGCTGAACCTCAGCTTGTCTGTGCTCCGAAGTGTGTCTCCCATGCACATTGAATATTTGCAGAACATGGGAGTTCAGGCTACAGTAACGATATCTCTGATTCACGATGGTGAGCTACGGGGGCTGATTACGTGTCACCACTATTCTCCTAAATATATACCTCACCGTGTAAGGAACTTGTGTAACTTTTTGGGTGCTTTTTTCAGCAGTGAATTGGTTCAGCGTCAGCAGCTGGATGATTATCAGGATGAGATCAAGCTGAGACAGACCGCTTCGCGAATTGTGCAGATCTTCATTGGCAATACAAGCTCATCTCGTGTGATCGCAGATTTGGATAAGGAGCAGGAGTCACTGCTCCAGCTGATGAATGCGTCAGGCGCAGTCGTATCGTACCAGAATGATCTGCTGTTTTATGGGAAGACACCATCTGCTGAACAGGTTCGTGACCTGGCAGAGTGGTTATCGAGTCAAGCTAAGGACTACACTTACCATTCTTCGAAGCTGAGTGCCGAATATCCGCCAGCTGATAAATATAAAAAAATAGGCTCCGGGGTGCTCTATCTATCTATGGATCAGAAACATCGGGACTATATTATATGGTTCAGAGCCGAGGTAGTTCAGATCGTGGAGTGGGCAGGAGATCCATCCAAAGCGGTAATAAAAGCAGACGATGGCTATCGCTTGTCCCCCCGCAAATCATTCGAAAAATGGCGTGAGGTAGTCGAATCCACCTCATATCCATGGCTGAGTAAAGAGCTGAATATTCTTCCTGAACTAAAAAGCATCGTGCGGAGCCAGACAGAGAATCAGCTCAGGCAGATGGAAGTGGAAGCAATTCAAAATGCCCGCATTCTCCGAGATAATGAGCATCGGTATTTACAGCTTATGGAGCTGTCACCGGTTGGATTTTTCACAGTAACCCATGGGAAGATCATATACTGTAACAGTAAAGCAGCTCAGCAGCTGGGTTATGAGTCAACAGAAGCGCTGACCGGCAAAGCGTTTCTTCATTATATTGCGGATCCGTCGAAGGACGGCTTCCAACAGAAGTTGGAAGAGCTTGATGTGGGAAATAACGAGTTAGTCACAGGCAAGTCTTACTTTGAACAGGCTGACGGTGATTCACTGCTTCTGGAGTATACGCTGGCTTCCGTGATGCATGGGGGTGAGCCTTCCTTCATGATCTTGATTCATCAGGGCGTATCCAGCAGTGAGAAAAAGGAATATGCCGAAATGACGGACCAGCTCAAAAGCTATCTCGTTACCGATTCGCTCACAGGACTATCAATCTGCTCTGTTTTTGATAGAGAGCTGTGTCAGGAATGGGAGAGCTGTATAGAAGAGAAATACTCCATGGGGCTGCTTATGATTGATGTGGATGATTTCCGGACATATAACCTGACCCATGGGCTTAAGAACGGAGACCTGTGTTTGCAGTGGGTTGCAGACGTTCTGCGAGTGCTTGGCGAAAGAGAAGAATATAACGCATCCATCTGCCGAAAGAGCGGCGGGAAATTTAGGCTGCGGCTTAAAAGTACGACCGAAGAAGCGGTGCTCAGCCTGGCAGAGGAGATCAGACAAGGAGTTGAGGCGCTTCAAATTCCTGTGCACCCTAACCTGAATGCTTATAAGCATGAATGGTTGACAGTAAGTGTCGGCGCAGCAGTCATTGTGCCGGATGCGGCGACTCATCCTGATGTTTTGTTTGGGCAAGCAGAAGCTTCCCTGCGTGCAGCCAAAAGCCAAGGTAAAAACAATGTGACGATGTTATAACGGAATCCATTTCCTCATTTCATGCGTTGTGAATTGAATTCATATGATGAATTTACGTTCTTCTATAAACTTTTGGAAGTATTTTGCAGATAATTAGCTTAGGGGCTGTCCTTAAGCTGGACCATTCAGACTCGCTTAGAAGGCTGCTCGGACAGCGCCTCCTAGCGGGTCTTTTTGATGTTAGCCCGGATGAATCATATAAATTACATAAGCGTAAGTGAGGTTTTTCGATATGGCAAAAGCAACCCGAAGACCCAAAGAGTTTACACAGGCCCAGCTGCATGAGCTCAGACATAATCCGAATGTATCCAGTATCGAGGGCAGGAATATTACTTATACACCCGTTTTCAAAATTGCTGCAATTCGGGCAGATCAAGATGGAATTCGGCCAAGGGATATTTTTATACGCGGCGGTTTCTGCTTGGAAGCCATCGGCACAGATACGCCCAAACGATGCTTACAGCGATGGAGGGCCATTTTTGATAAGTACGGTGAGAAGGGGCTCATGAATGAGGGCAGACAGCGACATAACCGTAAGCACTGGACCTTGGAGGAGAAGCTGCAGGATAAGCTTCATGTTGCGGAGGAGCAGATTCGTCTACTGAAGGATGAGAATGCTCAATTAAAACGGGAGCTGAGAGAATTGCAGAAGCTCTACGCGGAGAAGCCCAAACGATTATATGTCCACAATCGGGTAAGTGAGTATTAAGGCAGGATTGTGTCATAAGTGAATGATTTAATGAGTGAATGGTTTAGAGCACAAATGTTTAATCCGGTTAAATTAAATCAATGACAGCGTAATTAAGGCAGCTCCCTATCCGTAGCTTCCCAGTTCCTGTGTAAACCTGCTCTTTCGCAAGAAAGCAGCAGGTTTTTTGGTATTCCATCCTCCGTTTCCAGCTAAAAATCTTGTTCGCCTTGCATACGAACATTGACTTACCTTATCCCGCTATCATAGACTTGTTTTAGTAGTGATTTGCTCGCGTGGAGGAATGGAATTTTGAAGGAAATGATCAAGGAATGGAAGCATATTTTCAAACTCGATCCTGACCGGGAACTGACAGATGAGGCGCTTGATGCGGTATGCATGTCCGGAACCGATGCGATCATGATCGGCGGCTCTTCTGGCGTCACGTACGATAACACGGTGGACCTGCTGTCCAGGGTGCGGAGATATGAGCTTCCATGTGTACAAGAGATTTCTGACCTTGAGGCGGTCGTCCCGGGATTTGATCTTTACATGGTCCCTATGGTGCTGAACGCGCAGGATACGCGCTGGATCACTGGACAGCATCAGGCAGCCATCGAGCAGTTCGGGTATATGATTCCTTGGGAGCTTATCGTGTGTGAAGGGTATATCGTATTGAACCCTGATTCGACGGTAGCGCGACTGACTTCACCGAATACAGAGCTTGAGGCTGAAGGAGTTGCTGCTTACGTACAGGTAGCGGACAGGCTGATGAATCTGCCTGTTGTGTATATTGAATACAGCGGAACCTTCGGTGAGATGGATAAGTTAGAGGCGGCACGCCATGCAGCATTCCAGTCTCAGCTGTTTTATGGCGGCGGGATTGTCGATTATGATACAGCAGCTCAGGCGGCAAAAGCAGCGCATACCATTGTTGTGGGCAATGCCGTTTATTATGATCTGCCATCAGCGCTTGCTACGGTTCAGGCTGTCAAACCGGATGAGACCAAACCAACCTCAAAATAGAGGATGATGCACTTTTTTTACTTCAATAACGAAAGGGGCTTGCATGTATGCAATCCATTAATATACAGGACGCTGTTGCACGTCTGAACCCTCCGCAGCGGGAGGCGGTGGTTACAACAGAAGGACCACTTCTCATTATGGCCGGCGCAGGCAGTGGTAAGACGAGAGTGCTGACTCATCGTATCGCTTACTTGATTGCCACCAAAAAAACAGCACCTTGGGGCATTCTGGCCATCACATTTACGAATAAGGCAGCACGGGAGATGCAGGAGCGGGTATCGAAGCTCGTCGGGTCGGAAGGACGCGATATTTGGGTATCTACGTTTCACTCCATGTGTGTGCGGATTTTGCGCCGTGATATAGAACGAATCGGATTTACATCTAACTTTAGTATTCTGGACTCGGCAGATCAGCTGTCCGTTATTCGTAACTGTATGAAGGATCTGAATATTGATACGAAGAAGTTTGAACCCAAAGCTATTCAGTCTGCCATGAGTACGGCGAAGAATGAGCTGGTCACTCCTGCACAGTATGAAGCGAAGATTGGTGATTATTTTGAAGGTATTGTGGCGAAAGTATACACGATGTACCAAAAACGACTGAAAGCGAACAACTCGCTTGATTTCGATGATCTCATTATGACAACCATTCAGCTGTTCAAAGAAGTGCCGGAAGTACTTGACTTCTACCAGAAGAAATTCCAATACATCCACGTAGATGAGTATCAGGATACGAACCGTGCGCAGTATATGCTGACCCGCATGCTGGCGGACAAGCATCACCGTATTTGCGTCGTGGGTGATAGTGACCAGTCGATCTATCGCTGGCGCGGTGCCGATATCAGCAATATTCTGAACTTTGAAGAGGATTATCCGGAAGCCCGTACGATCCTGCTGGAGCAGAATTATCGTTCCACTTCCAATATTCTGGATGCAGCTAATGCCGTCATCGCACTTAATTCGGGACGCAAGCCGAAGAAGCTGTGGACGGATAAGACTGGCGGGGACAAGATCAAGGTTTACCGTGCGGACTCCGAGCATGATGAAGGATATTTTGTAACTTCCGAGATCAGCAAGAACGTGAACAAGGGCAAGAGCTATCAGGATCATGCAATATTGTATCGTACCAACGCACAGTCCCGGGTAATCGAGGAAATTTTGATTAAATCGGATATTCCTTACCAAATCGTCGGCGGGATTAAGTTCTATGACCGTAAAGAGATTAAGGACGTCCTTGCTTATTTGCGCCTTTTGTCCAATCCTGATGACGATATCAGCTTGACACGAATTATCAATGTACCTAAACGGGGCATCGGTGATACGACTGTTGGAAAGCTCGCTGCCGCAGCGGGGGAGAGAGGAGTATCCATTTTTAAAGTGCTTGAAGTGGTAGATGATCTGGGATTTGCTGGACGCACACGTAATGCACTGGTTGAATTCTATGATATGATTGCGGCCCTGCATCGGATGGTTGAGTATTTGTCGGTGACGGAGCTGACGGAGAAAATACTCGAGATGAGCCAGTATCGTCTGGAGTTCCAGAACGAGAATACGCTGGAATCCAAGGCCAGACTTGAGAATATTGATGAGTTCTTGTCTGTAACGATGGAGTTCGAGAAGAACAATGAAGACAAATCACTTGTATCGTTCCTTACGGATTTGGCTCTTATTGCTGACATTGACAGCATGAATGATGACGAGGAAGAGCAGGATGATGCGGTCGTTCTGATGACCATGCACAGTGCCAAGGGACTGGAGTTTCCTGTTGTCTTCATTATCGGGATGGAGGAAGGCGTGTTCCCGCATAGCCGTACCTTTATGGATGAGGAAGAGCTTGAAGAGGAACGCCGCCTTGCTTATGTAGGGATTACCCGTGCGGAACAGCAGCTCTTCCTGTCCTGTGCCCAAATGCGGACTTTGTTCGGACGGACCACAGCGAATCCACCTTCCCGCTTCCTGGATGAGATTCCGGAAGATCTTAAGGAGGATACGAAAATTGCCCAGGACCGCTATCGCCGCGGGGGAGGCAGCAACGCTGGCGGCTCCTATGGAGGACGCGGTTTTTCTGGAGGAGGAAGTAACTTTGGAGGTTCTCGGACTACCAGTACCGGCTTCGGTGGTTCTACGGCTTCTGCAGAAGCTTCTAAAGTATCTGTTACTACAGGGAGACCAGGTGGTGCAGCTGCAAGTACGGCAGGCAGTGGCTCGAAGGATTTCGCAGCAGGCGACAAAGTCCAGCATGGCAAATGGGGAACAGGAACGATTGTCTCCATTAAAGGTGCAGGCAACGACATGGAGCTGCAGATTGCTTTCCCTGCGCCGGTTGGTGTAAAACGTCTGCTCGCCGGTTTTGCGCCGATTACCAAGGTCGAATAGTGATGATGGCGAGGCTGCGTACGCATACCTTTTGCTGATCAATCTATCAAGCTTTAGTGCTAAAAATGAACATCATAGGTGAGTACACCATTTTAATAAAGGTACCCGTGAGAAGGAGAATTTTGTAGGACAGTATACGCTTATCTAGCAGTATAATCTGGCAGTACAAGAGTTTGGTCTTTCACGGGCCTTACATATTATTTGAATTTATTATCACGGAGGGATAGCCCTACATGGATCCAATGCATCGATTGGAACAGCTCGTAAAGGAGCTGAATGAGTACAATTATCACTATTACACACTGGACAAGCCGAAGATTAGTGATAAAGAGTATGATGTTTTGTACGATGAGCTGGTGTCACTTGAGACGCAAAGCGGGATTGTACTCCCCGATTCTCCGACTCAGCGTGTGGGAGGCGAACTGCTCAAAGGCTTCAAGCCACATCGTCACTTATCTCCTCTATGGAGCTTGGACAAGGCACAGAACATCGAACAGCTTCGCAGCTGGAATGGCAGAGTGCAGCGTCTTGTTCAGGATTACAACACCAAGAATCCCGATACACCGCTTCCTGAACCCGGTTATGCGATTGAATTGAAGTTTGATGGTCTGACTTTGAATCTGACCTATACGGATGGACAACTTGTTCAAGCTTCGACCCGAGGGAACGGAGTAACTGGTGAAGGGATTTTGGCACAAGTAAAAACGATCAAGTCTGTACCACTCACTATCCCCTACACAGACGGTACGATTGAAGTGCAGGGGGAAGGGATTATGAATCTCTCGGTGCTGAACAAATATAATGAGACAGCAGCCGACCCTCTCAAGAATGCGCGTAATGCTGCAGCAGGAGCACTTCGCAATTTGAATCCTAAAGTGACTGCAGAACGCAGGCTCAGTGCGTATTTCTACAATGTGGGCTATTCGGATGCAATAACATTTGAGAGTCATGAGCAGATGATGCAGTTTCTGCGCGACAACCATTTCAAAGTAAATCCTTATATCAGCTACTTCCAAGAGTTTGACGATGTGATGGAGCGCCTGGCGGAAATCCAGGAGAATCGTGATAAGCTGGACTATCTTATTGATGGAGCGGTTATTAAGCTTACAGATATTCGTACCCGGCAAGTATTGGGCTATACCGACAAATTCCCTCGGTGGGCTGTTGCCTACAAGTTTGAGGCGGAAGAAACAACGACGGTGCTGAATTCGGTCAGCTGGAATGTGGGACGTACAGGAAAAGTCACACCACTTGCTCGTGTTGAACCAGTAGAGCTTGCAGGTGTGACCGTATCGAACTGTACACTGAACAACGTGGGTGATATCGAGCGAAAGAACCTGAAGTTCGCACTTGGGACTCGTGTCTTTATCCGGAGATCGAACGATGTCATTCCTGAAATTTTGGGTAAGGTGACAGAGGAAGCCGATGGAGAAGAGATTGTGTATCCTACGGAGTGTCCTTCATGTGGGTATCCGCTGGAGGAACGCGGTGCGCATTTATTCTGTAACAATAAAATGAACTGCAAGCCGCAGATCGTAGCCCGAATTTCTCATTTTGCTTCCCGTGATGCCATGGACATTGAGACTTTCAGTGATAAGACAGCAATCCAGCTCCATGATGAGAAAGGATTAAAAGAAGCGGCAGAGCTCTACACGCTGACTTATGAAGATCTCATTGGATTGTCCCGGTTCGGTGACAAGAAGGCAAAAAATCTGCTGGCAGCCATTGAAGAAAGCAAAGGCAGAGATTTAGCATCCTTCCTGTATGCATTGGGTATTCCGAACACAGGGAAGTCGACGACCAAGATGCTTGCAGATCACTACCGCGACCTTCACCGCATTATGAATGCGACAGTAGAGGAACTGGTGGAACTTCCTGATGTAGGACTTATCGTAGCGGAGAGTATCGTATCCTTCTTCCAGGATCCATTTATACAAGCGAGCATCGAGAAGATGCTGTCTCTTGGAGTCGAGGCCAAAGCACCTGAAGAGGCTCAGGTCGTTGTGACTGACTCATTCTTCAGCGGGAAAACGGTTGTGCTTACAGGAACTTTGCATCAGCTAACGAGAGAAGAAGCTACCGAAAGACTTGAGGCGCTGGGTGCAAAGGTAACGGGAAGTGTATCGAAAAAAACAGATCTCGTCATAGCGGGAGAAAAAGCCGGAAGCAAGCTCGCTAAAGCTCAGCAGCTAGGTATAGATACCATTGAAGACGAGGATGAATTCGTTAAGCTCCTGCAGCTTAAATAGAATTGTATTGTTAAGCAGCATCATATTGTTATATGTAGAAGCGCAGTTTGTCGGATAATCTTAGTCGACAGCAGCGCTTCTTTTTTATCATTAATCGGTAGAATGAATATTAATTTATAAAAAGGGTTGTCAAAATTATTTTAACGTGTTATATTATTTCTTGTCGCTTCAAGCGATACAAAAACACTGTCGAAAGATGTTGAAGAATGTCGAAAAAAGATGTTGACAACAATGACGGTAAAATGTTATGATAGATATCCAGTCGCGAGAAAATGGCGGCTACGATAAAAGAATCAAGTTCTTTGAAAACTGAACAAATGGATGATGAAAATATAAGAGAACATTATGTTCTCGTCAGTTTTTCTAAATGAGCTAATCGCTCTCAATGATTTTGAAGGTTGGATATTTTCTCGAAGTGATTCGGGGGTGTTCAGCTCGATAAATCCTTATTGGAGAGTTTGATCCTGGCTCAGGACGAACGCTGGCGGCGTGCCTAATACATGCAAGTCGAGCGGAACTGATGGAGTGCTTGCACTCCTGATGTTTAGCGGCGGACGGGTGAGTAACACGTAGGTAACCTGCCTATAAGAC
>NZ_BBIW01000027.1 GCF_000732325.1 Paenibacillus sp. TCA20 | reverse complement strand
AGAAGAGCTTTATTGTCAATACTATACCTGAGCCTGCTTCCGGGATTCCCGCCACAATAAGAATACAAAAAAAGGGGCCCCAATTATAGATGTTACAAGACCCGCAGGAAATTCAATGGGCGGCAGCAGCACTCTGCCCATCGTATCTGAGAGCAGGAGCATGACTGAGCCCGTCAAAGCTGCCGCAGGAACATATGCCCTATGTCCACCAGAAACAAGTTTACGCGCAATATGGGGGCTCACCAATCCTACAAAACCAATCATCCCAACAGTAGCAACCGATCCGCTAGCAAGCAGTACCGTCAACAGCAATAGAATCAGTCTCATCTTTTCTAGGCTCACACCAAGTCCCTTGGACATAGACTCTCCGAGGGCAAGAATATCCATAGCTCTGCTGAACAGCCAGACCATGGGAATAAAAATAACGATAAGCGGAGCAAGCTGCAGTACCTGATCCCAGGTTCTACCCCATAGCGAACCGTTCAGCCACAGCAATACCGTACTGGTACCCGCCGAAGTCTTCGTTATCAGCAACTGAATCCAGGTACTTCCGCAGGCACTGACTGCCACACCTATAAGAGCAAGCCGCACAGGGTTTAGGCCCTTCTGATATGCAAGTACATAAACAAGCAGTGCGCCTGCTGCGCCCCCAGCAAATGCAGCAAGTGCAGTAAGAGCTTGGCTGTGCATATTGGGAGTTAGAAGCAAAACGGTTGCAACAGCACCCAAGGCCGATCCTGCTGAGATCCCCAGCGTATCCGGTGCTGCCATCGGATTCATCAAAATAGCCTGCGATATTAGTCCGGAAACAGCAAGGCCTGCTCCCACCATAATCGCAAGAATTATACGCGGCAGTCTGTAATGGATGATAATGTGGGATACATCGGGGTCACCCTTGCCTGTAAAAGCATGCAAGATATCCATGAATGTAACAGATACCGCACCCACGGCAATATTGATGAGAGCCAGGAGGATGACGAGAATGAATAGAAACCCAAAGGTAAGTTTATTTCTCGATCTTATAGATCCATTCATGAAGTACTCCTTGCTTGGCGTCTTGCTAAATACACAAAATAAGGTGCGCCTATCAAAGCTGTGATAATTCCTACCGGTGTCTCTGCCGGGAAGCTGACAAGCCTCGCGACCATATCCGCAAGGAGCAGCAAACAAGCGCCCATTAGGGCAGAGAACGGCAGCACAATTTGATAATTATTACCCAGCATGTATCTGGAAATGTGCGGAACGATCAATCCAACAAAACCTATCGGACCGCATACTGCTACTGAAATACCTGCCAGCATGATAACAACAGCACTTCCCGTTATGCGCAGCAGCCATATTCGCTGACCTAACCCTTGCGCAACCTCTTCTCCTAAACTAAGCAGAGAAAGAGCTCGGCTCAGAGCAAAGGCAATGAGAAGGCAAATCAGACTGACAGGCAACAGTATTCTAAGTTCCTCCCACTCAACTCCTGCCACCGATCCTGCAAGCCAAAAGATCATTTTACCAGCAGATTCCTCATTAAATATAAGTAAGCCCTGGGTTAAAGAGGACAAGACAGCTTGTATCATCATACCGATCAATGCCATTCTTACAGTCGCACTTCCACCTTTGATGAGCGCGCTCATCAACAGAACGAGAAGCACAGCTAAAAGCCCACCGGCAAAGCCGAATCCAGCCATCGCTAATCCGCCGAAGCTTGGAAACAGCACCATGCATAGAACAACCATGAATGATGCTCCAGTATTCACCCCAAATACGCCCGGAGAAGCAAGCGGGTTCCTTGTTATTGCCTGCATGATGCAACCAGAGACAGCGAGGCTGGCACCTATAGCCAGCGACGCGAGCGCTCTCGGCATACGGAGCAAATGGAGAATCAGGTGATTTTTATCCCATTCTGAATATTGAAACAAATAGCTCCCCACCACTTCAGCCGAGAAAAAAGCAGGGCCAATCATTAAAGAGCCTATGAACAATATACCGAGTAAGACCACAATAAGCACAAAGTATAAAGGAATACACCAAGATCTTCTGGTAGAAAAATGATGTACCATCACGTCAGAAGATATCCGCTGCTTCATCCATAATTTGATTCAGCGACACAATACTGCGCTGTCTGGACCAAGTTGCCAGCTCCACCTCGTGAACGTTATTGTTCTGAACCGCTGCCAGGCTGTTCCATAATGGATTATCCGCCTGTGCTTCAATAACCGACGTAGCATCTTCATTAAGAAGGATCAACATGACATCCGGGTCAATTGCAAGCAATTGTTCCGTCGTCATCAGCTGATTCGTTTCGTCCTCATCCATAAGAGCATACTGTAGCCCAGCCTCTATTAAGAACGAAGGATGGAAGGAAGTGCTCGTCCGAACTTGAAAAGACTGACCATCCTCTTCATCGGGTGTAATCATTAGCACGGTCTTATTCCTATCGATTTGTGTTCTCAGCTCTTCAATTCCATCCTGATGCTCCTGAATCAGGACTTGTGTTTCGCTTCCCTTGCCAAGTGCTTCACCAATTGCCTCAGTGGCAGCCAAAGATTGCGCGTAGTCCGCCGTATCATTCTTAAACACAATTGTAGGTGCAATCTCGGAGAGCTGTTCATAGATGGCAGAATGCCGGCTTGTGTCTGCAATGATCAGATCCGGCTCAAGTGTGCGGATCACTTCCAAATTGGGCTCAGAACGTGTACCTACTGAGGTATAACCTTGAATGTATTCAAGTGTATCCTTAGGAAAACGCTCCGGCTTGTTATCATCTGCAACCCCAATCGGCTTAACCTCAAGAGCAGCAACAATTTGGGCAAAGCCCTGTTCAAGAACAACGATCCGCTCCGGAGACTCAGGTACATTTGTTTCCCCAAGGTCATGCTGTATGATTCGAGCTGTTCCTTCCGATGCTAATGCCTCTGTCCCATTCGCAGCAGTATGAGAAGAATTATGGATTACTGTAGTTCCTGATGCACCTCCGCATGCGGCAAGAAAAATGCTGAGACTGATAAACAGCATAATTGCTGTTGATTTTTTAACATTGCTTTTATTCATGGTGTAACCCCCGTCTTGATAATAATGATTATTATTATCAATATAGCGACGCAGCTTGTTAGCGGCAATGGAATATTCGGACCTGCCAAATGACATTTTAGGACCCTTCTCCTTCATCTGGATCATCTGGAATGGCTCTTTACGGTATTCCATCGGAGAAACGCCAGTATACTTTTTAAACATCCGGCTAAAATAGTACCCATCCTGATAACCTACATTTACTGCAATCTCCTGTAAGGTCAGACTCGTATCCCTTAACAATTCCCCTGACTTCTCCAGCCTAAGTCGAGCCAAATAATCAGAAGGCGTCTCTCCAAGACCGCTTTTCTGAAACAGTCTGGATAAATGCCTTGGCGAGCAGTCTAGCGCATCAGCAACAGAAGATACACTGATCGGACGCATGTAATGATTGTCCATATACCCTATCGCCTGCGATGTAAGATCCGGGACCGTTACAGCCGTTCCTTCCTGCTCAAGCTGCTTAAGCAGTTCATAAACCAGCCCTAGAAACAAGGACTGTACAATTACACCCTTTAATCGGTCATCACTGATCCAGCTTCTGTGCATATCTGTAAATAATTCCTTGATAAACACGGGTCTGGCAGGTTGAAGTACATAATGAATGTCATATGAATTTCGCTTCTCCAACAGACCAAGACGCTCTCTGGATCGGGACAACATATCAAAAGGCTTATAGAATACAATTTGATATTCAAATGGTTCAGACAGCCTGGGAATATTTAAGATCATTCCTTTGAAACTATGTATGATGTAAAACGGAACAGCCGCATGCTCCTGTCCATCCAGCTTCAATTGTGCGTTTCCACGAATGACATATATAAAACATTTTGCTGGCATGCTGTACGCTGACAACGATTCTCCAGCCTCCATAACGATGTGACGCACATCGAGAACACGGACAGAGGCCTTCCCCCATAAGTGGATATATTCACTCATGTTCATTCGATCACCTCCATGTCGTGAACATACATATCTATTTTTTAAAACTCAAATCTAATTCTAATGATAACCGTTCTCATTTACAATGTTTTCACAGAAAAAAAGAGCCGGACATGCGTTCAGCATCTCCAGCCCTTGATTATACCCTTTAGCAATATCCAAAATAAATTAATGCTGTGCTGACACTGCAAAAGCATCTGTATCTGCACTCTCTCGGAGGGCCACCTGCATTCTCAGAGCTTCTACCCCTGCAAGCAGTACAATGCCGATTCCGTGGGTATCATTCAGGTTCCAACCGAGATCATCCTTGTAGTAAGAAGCCGTGAAGGAATATCCTGAACCTCTGCAGACCCCATAAATGTTGCCTTTGTAGTCGATAGCGATCCGGGTGAGACCCTCCCAGCCCCTTAACACGGAATCCACATACTTGCCTGTATCCTCCAGCCAGCCAGAACGAATGCCCTTGGCGTAAGCGTATATAAACATTGAAGTACAGGAGCTCTCCTCATAGCTGTCTGGGCGGTTCAGTACCTGATGCCATAGACCGTTTTCTCCCTGCAGCGCAACATATCCTTCACATAAGTCACGGTAGAAGCCAAGCAGCTCAGGCCGCTTCTCGTGTGTATCAGGCAGCATCGTCAGCAGCTCTGTCAGTGAAAACAGCACCCAGCCATTGCCTCTTCCCCATGGGATACCTGTAGCACTGCCTCTGACAAAGTCATAAACATGTGACATGATCTTCAGTTCTGGAATATAGAGATATTGCTTGAACAACAGAAACTGCTGAACGGCATCCTCAAGATAGGTGCTGTCACCAGTCAGCTTGGCGTACCGCGTCAGAAACGGAGTGCTCATGTATAGATCATCACACCACATCGTCTCCTGTCTCATCTCTGCAGCTCCTCTTCTTCGGAAAAAAGCTCCGTCCGGCAGACGCTCCTGATCTTCTCTCATGTACTTGGCAATCCGATCCGCCGTGTCCCTGCCGCCCGGAATAGAAGCCTGCTCCATGGCAAACAGCATCGTTGCTCCAAAGGATCCGCAGTCATCAAGACTATCTATAGCGGACAGCTGATTATTAATTCCTGCTGCACCATAAGTCGCTCTGTCCCATAATCCATACTTATCAAATGACGTGCTGAGCGAAATATGCTCTACCGCATAACGGACATACGCTTCCTCGCCGAGCTCCAGCCCGGTCTGCAT
Organism: Paenibacillus sp. TCA20; assembly: GCF_000732325.1. Taxonomy (GTDB): domain Bacteria; phylum Bacillota; class Bacilli; order Paenibacillales; family Paenibacillaceae; genus Paenibacillus; species Paenibacillus urinalis. Next base: position 16,775 of record NZ_BBIW01000027.1, on the reverse strand, counting down.
CAATCCAAGCAGCGTCACACCCAGTGGATAGTTCCATTTCCCATAATGCGTGCTCTCTAGATAAGGCCGAATGACCGTATTCGGAAAATCGAGCCGGTAGTATACACCTCTAGAATCGTCACCATGGATTCGGTTCACTTCTTGAACGGTGCTCAGCTGCGGCTCATTTGAAGGATCAAAAGGCCCTAAATACAGCCATGAATCCTGGCTGCCTGCCACCGAATAAGGTGAATGCCAGCTTACTCCGCTGTTACGTCCGAAGTCCTTGAGCTCAAATCCCCACCTTGCAGCCGCGTCCTCTGTGTTGGTCCCTTTGGCGATGAGCTGATGCGCTCCGAATATCCGCGGAAGCTTCAGGTCGATCTCACCGGAAGCACTTGAAGCATAGACTTCTTCGCCGTCGACATATAGCGATAGCGCTCCATCATGACGTCCCTTAATCCGCACCGGCTTGCCCTCGGGCTGCTTGACGTGGAAGGTGCTCCATGCATAAGCCGTCTGCAATGGCTCCAGCCCATAAATTCTGCCGAATACGCCCTGATCCAGCTCCTCCCTGGTCCAGCTGTGGCGAGGATACCAGATAAGATCTGTGTCCTTCTCCTTCATTCCAAGTCTAGGCAGCTCCTGCTCCGGATTGGTAAAAAACTCCGAGTACATCCATCCCTCCTGATCGTTTCGATCAGCGCTCGGATTGATGAAGTGCAGCGGGAAATTTTTGAAGGAGCCTGTACCAAACACACCGCCAAAGCCGACATCGGTCTTCACAAACTGAAGCACAATATCATTCCAGCCATACTGAACGGGAACAGCAAGCGGCCAGCGTCTGTCGGGAAACAGCTCCTGATGAAGATCTGATTTGAAGAACAGCTCCCCATTCACGTATATGGTTACCGGGCTATAGCAGCTCAGGCTCATATTCAGCTTGGTTTCATTCGGATTCTGACTCCACAGCTTCCCCCAGATAAAGGCATAGCTTCCTGACGGTGCATCCGGCAGACGATCATTCAGATTCATCTCATATCTATAGTCAGGCAGTCGGTTAAAGCCTGCTTCATTATATGCCCTGAACAAGAAGGACTGCTTCGGATTATCACCGATATAACGCTGCGCAATGGTGGACAATACATCCTCTATCGCATCGTGATTGCGACTTGCAATGGACTCATTTTCGTGAAAATAACGCATCTTATCCGCTCCTTTATACCGATATAGATTAGCTGCACGAGTTGATCACAGGGATCAGTTATAGAACTTAACGAGATCTTTGATCCGAACAGGCAGTCCTGTGCGTATCGCTCTATTCGCCGCAATGCCTGTCAGAATGGACCTTGCCCCGTCTACGTGATTGGCTGCACGATGAAATGGATCCTCCACTGGCTCTCCGAACAGATCGTTAAGCAGCACCGGGTCACCACCGCCATGACCTCCTTCGCCTTCCTCTACCTCGACACGATAAGGGGCATCAAACATGGGATACACGGTAATGTTATGTCCCTGAAGGGCGCCTTCAATGGCTCTGTCACCACCGGCATTCACATAGGACTGCTCAACGATGTTCATCTCGATCCGGCCTTTGCTGCCATTAAAGGCAATTCGGTAGCCTTCCCACGGCATGTAAGCATTTAAGGAATACGTCAGCACAGCACGGTTCTTGTATTTAACGAGAACGCCCATCGTGTCTTCAATACTAATTCCGTCTCCGAACACATTCTGATCACGCTGATAGCCGTCCTCGTGCTCAGCATCGAAATACATCGCCTTCAGTCCCTCGCTTTGATCCAGGTGCAGCGCAAACGGGTCCTCCTTGGCATTCGCATGCCCCGTCGCTCTTGGATAGTCATGACGCTCACCGCGTCTCTCGGCATTTTCCTTGCCATAGAAGAGCAGATCCCCGAAGGCAAACACAGTCTCCGGCTGCGAGCCAATCCAGAAATTAACGAGGTCAAAGTGGTGTGTTGATTTATGTACCAGCAGACCTCCGCTGTTTCGCTTATCCCGGTGCCATCTGCGGAAATAGTCGGCCCCATGCTGAGTGTTCAGCAGCCATTCAAAATGTACAGAATGCACATCTCCGATCGTACCGTTCATAATAAGCTCACGAGCTTTGGTATGATGAGGAGCATAGCGGTAGTTGAAGGTCACTCTTACGTTTCGTCCGGACTTCTCCACCGCATCGAGTATCTCCTGGCACTTCTCTTCGTCAACCGTCATCGGCTTCTCTGTAATGACGTCGCAGCCAAGCTCCATGGCGCGAATGATATAACGATGATGTGTCCGGTCAATACTCGTGACGATGACATAGTCCGGCTTGAGTGCCTCAATCATTTCCTCAAATTGATGATCCTTGTAGGTCGGAACTGCGTGATATCCGCACTGCTCGGTTAATATTTGATTCGCGTAATTCATCCGTGTCTGATTCGTATCGCAAAATGCCAACAGCTCCGATTGCTCCCGAAAATCTTTGGCCAGTGCCGTATAGAAAAATCCAGCTCTTCCGCCCGTACCGACAAGTACATACGTTTTTTTGCTCATATCAAATTCGCTCCTTAAACACCGATTTTGGATTGCGATAACGTTCCTTCACGTTTCTGAGCGCATGCTCTTCCTGATCAAAATAAGCTCCTTCAAGCAGTCCGATCAGCGTTCCCGTCACACTCACTTCGATTTCATTCTCTCCATCCTTCAGAATGGAGGTGCTTCCGGTCCATTGGTACGGTGACCATGCTCTTACACCGAGTGAATGGCCATTTACACGGAGCTCGACCACATCCTGAATCCGGAAATCGTCGAAGGTAAGCTCGAATTTATCCGTATTCTGAATGGCTGGAGCTGAGTACATAAAGGTACGGCGATAACGCATGGTGCCCGCATAATGCGGATACCCCTCCACAGGCTCCGGCTGGAGAATGGCGGTCTGGTCTGGTATATCCTGAAGCACAAGCTGTTCACCCACGTAATAAACACCAAAGCTGCCCGAGAGCATCAAAGGATCCAGAAGCCCGTCATCGTCATTCTCAATCCGAACCTCAACCACAATCTTATTGACGCCTTCATAGAGGTAAGCCCCGATGCTCGCAGCGATATTATTGTGATCGGTAATATTGACGGACATAAACTCGTCCCCTGTAAGCCGTCTTCCATTTACATCAAGAGTGTACTCACCCGAAATGGCATGTCGATCGAAAAAGAGCAGCGCCTGGCTCAGCTTCGTACGGCAATCAAATTCAGTAACATATCGAGCGTACAAAGGATAGGCCAGCTGAGCCTTTTTCGGTGTCCCGAATACTTGATCAAACCTGATGGGCAGCCCTTCGCTGCCCCATTCAGCAACCTGGTCAATGAAGGGTTTGGCCGTAACTTGGGCGCCACGGAGATGTACCTTGCCATCCGCATCCATAACGGTCAAAGAGAATTCGCCAAGTCTCAATTTATTCTCCTCAGCAGCCTTCAGCTCCCAGGCTCCGGATAAAGGAATCAACACTTCCTGACAGCATCGACTCGATGCCTTCACGGCCTTCACTGTCTGAGTAGGAATTGCCTCTGGCTTAGGACTCCGTTCGATCAGATAAGCTTGTGCTTCGTAAGGAGCCAGCTCGATCGATCGTTCATACCCGGTCACATTGCCTGTTTCCGAATAGAGCGGCGTAAGTATAGCTGGTGCAGCTTCATCTCCCGTCTCCAGCGTTATTTGCTTCATCCTAATGTAGAGCTGATCTTGTGCGTCATCTGCGGCATCGCCTCTGTCCACTCTCGCCTTAAATTCCTCCGCATCTATCCGCAGGTTTGCTCTGATTAGCTCTCCTTCCTGATTCGTTACAAACAGAAGCGCCTGATCATCAGATATCCACCGAATCTGCTGAAGCACCGCTAACGGGTCCTCCTTCATTTCTAAAGCGACGAATTCGGGGGCCCACTCATCAAGCAGCGGCAGCACATCTCTGGTAAAAGCCTTCTCCAAGCCCTCGTCGGTATGGATAAATCGGGCATTCTCCGCATCCAGGAGTACTTCGATCTGTTCCTTCCCAGGGCTTGCAGCCTGAACCATTTCATTCGGAAGTCTGCCGATGGAGATCACTTTGCCGCCAGCCTGGACGTAAGAGCATAGCTTCTGCCATGGTTCTGCCTCCAGATTGTTAAGCGGCGGTAATATCAGCACATCGTATCGGGCTTCGCCAATCCGGATCTTGCCATCATCCACGGTGCTGCTTGCTAACAGCTCCGGGTCAAGATGATCATAATCCCGGCGATGCTTAAGCAGAAGTGTGGTCAAAGTAAGCCAGTCGTGCTTAAGCTGTTCGAGCTCCTCCATCTCCTCCTCGTCGACTCCTGCATAGCTGAATCCATGCAGCGGATTCCCCATCAAGGTCCAGAAAGAGGTTGTCGGATCCAGCACCGCGATTCGAATATCTGCATGTCCCTCTGACATCAGGTAGCTGATTCGACCCACATAATCGCCCAGTTCACGGAAATAAGGCCAATACGGGTTCTGTACGAACTGCGATGGGGGAGCATCATGCTTCGCAAGACCGCCAATGGTATAGAAAAAGGCATGAAAATTATAAAAATTCGTACCCAGTGCCGCCATTCGATCGATCATCCACTTGGCATCCTGCAATGTTATCGACCAGCCTACACTGTGGAAGCATTCAATCATATTTCGTTTTCTCCCCAGCTGTCTTGCGAGAGAGCTGACCATCTTCGGATTATCCCGCATCTTGAGTCCATATCGGTCAAGGATATAGGACAGCGATCTTCCAATCTTCTCGTGCGCCGAATCTCCACCGGGAAGATGACTGTACAGCTGTGTCGTCATTCGGACGGAAGGAACCTCTGCCGCATACTGTATTCCCGTCCGCTCACAGAAATCATGGGCCTGCTTGTGCACCGATTGTCTCAGCAGCAGATGAACCGATTGAAAGTAATCGTAGCGGATTCGAGCAGCATCTCTTGCATCTCTGCATATCAGTGCAGGTAAGTGCTCCAGCAGATCATACCCGTTCTGCGACTTGAAAAAAGCAGGCAGCTGCGATGACCACGGTATGCGGCCCAGCGGCGCAATTTCATCCGTGAATATCCCTTTGATGACACCCCCAAACTCTTCACCCAATTCCGCCTCATACCGTTCATGTGTCAGCTCAATGAATCGTTTCATTGCCTTTTCGTTCATGGGATCTACAAAATTGCCGTAATATTTAAAATCCGTAATTTCCTTCTCCATGAAGATGATCAATTCCCAATCTCCTGCGGGAGGATCCCATTCGAGCTGAAATGCCGTTTCGTAGGTGAAAAACCGTTTACGATTATAAGAGGTCAGGCCCGTCTCCTGGTAGACCTGCTCCAGCTGAACGTTCCCGATGGATTTGCGAAGATCAATCGTTTCTTCCCATACACGTCTGCCACACTCATCCAGACGAATGGCCTTCGCATACAAGATTACCGCCCATGGCAGAGTCCAGGACACTGTTTCCCCACTGGAGACCTGTCTCGTGTAATGCTCCAGCGTACGCTGCTTCGCCTCCGGCATTTCGAGAGTGACCTCGCCTCCTGCCATTCCGCTGGGGTAAGGATACTCGTCGTACAGCCACACATGGAGTCCGTATTTCTTCGCCTCACTCACCGCACACCTCACCTTGTCAAACCAAGCCTGTGACAGATAAGGAATGGTCAGCCCCTGTCTTGCACAGATAAAAAAACCGCCAACACCTTGCTTCGCCATTTCGGCAATCTGGAATGCAATCTGCTCGTCATCCATCTCCCCATTCCAGAACCAAAAGGGCTGTACTCTGAATTCGTTACCCGGATTCTGGAACGTCTGTGATACCAACATAAAGCCACCTCCTCAGTAAGGAATTATTTCCCTTCGAATTGTTCATCAGCGGAAAAGGAGAGGGGGACATCCCGCTCTCCTCATCTATGAATGCTGCTGGTTAATGAAGAGCTCTTACTGTTTAACCTCAGCGTACAGCTTGTTTACTTCCTCGATATATTCCGTACCTCCGTTTGCCTCCCACAGCTCAAAGGCTTCCTGCAGTCCTTGTTCATCAATCTGGCCGACAATAAACTTGGTACGGGCATCATTAATAATGTTGTCGAGCTGAGGTCCTTTTTGTGCATACACATCCGAGATTAGAGGCTCGCCTGGGTTAGGAATGACAATTTCTTCATTTGCCTTCTGAATTTCAGCAACCTTCTGACGGACTGGTGTCTGCTCTACGCTGAGACCCCGCGTTTCCGGAATGAACATCAGGATCTGATTCGTACCATTCAAATCGCGCAAAATCTGTTTATCCGTACTCGGTACGATATAGTCCTCTTTCTTCTCATAGTGCGTACCCTCGATGCCTGAACTCATCAGCATCTGCAGCTCTTCCTCGTTCAGCTTGTCTAGGAAGGTCAGCACTTCCTTCAATTCTTCTTCTGTCTTCACACCGCTCTTCGAAATAGCAATCATTCCGGAGTATCCCGAGGTCGGCAGATCTCGATGCCCTTCAGGTCCAACCATGGCAGGCAGCACGTCGATGGCTCCCGTCGCATTTGGATCCTTCTCCAACACCTTCTGATCGATCCGCTGAGCGTTATCCGCTACGTCGACCATAACACCACCTTTTCCATTGACCATAAGATCCGGCATCTTCGTTGCATCCATGACCGCAAAATCCTTGTTGACGAGTCCTTCCTCATATAGCTTGCGGAAAAATTTGAGCGCTTCCAAATATTGTGGTGTCTTATGAGCCGGAACGAGCTGACCGTTCTCATCCTCACCCCAGCGATTCGGTGCACCAAACCACACCGACATGATATCCCAAGGTCCGTTGAATTTACTTGCAATCAGCCCGTACGTATCCTTCTTGCCATTGCCGTCCGGATCATTCTCCGTGAAGGCCTTCATTACGTTATAAAATTCATCAATAGTCGTCGGTGCGCTGAGTCCGAGATTATCCAGCCAATCCTTACGGATGGTAACACCGTTACGTCCCAAAACCCGTGCACGATATATTCCATACGTCTTCCCATCTATCGAAGCATTGTTCAGAATAATCTCATTCGCTTGAGATAAGTTTGGATAGTCCTTCAGATAAGGACCCAGTTCCCAGAAGGCACCGTTGCGTGAGGCATTGATGAAGCTTGGCGATTTACCGAGAACGACCATGACGTCCGGCAGCTTGCCTGAAGCCAGTGTAATGTTGAACTTGTCTTCATATGAGCTGCTAGGCACCCACTGAAATTCCAGCTCCGTATTGGTCAGCTCCTCCAGCTTCTGAATGACAGGATTATTGGCAGCCGGCGTTTCCGCTTCAAAATTTGGTACCATAATGCCAAGCTCCAATTTGCCTGCGGCTTCTCCTCCGGATGAACCGGATTGCGCCTGCTCACCGTTACCGCCCGGCGAGGATGAGCAAGCGGCAAGCATTGCCGCCACAAGGAACGAAGTGCTTAGAACTTTGATCGAATGCTTCACAGACTTCTTGGCTTGTTTCATAAACAGTACCCCCATTGAATAGTTTATTTGGATTAACCTTTAATTGAACCAAGCAGCATGCCTTTGGCAAAGTGCTTCTGAAGGAACGGATAAACCAGCAGAATTGGGATCGTACCGACGACGATGACCGCCATCTTAATGGATTGCTCCGGAGGCTGAACAAAATTAGGATCCATGTTTGCCATATCTCCGGCTGTGCCCTGCGAGAGCAGCACAATCTGTCTGAGCATAACCTGCAGCGGCCACATGGCACTGTCCGACAGGTACAAGAGCGCCGAGAAGAAGTTATTCCAATGCCCTACTGCATAAAACAACGCAAACGTAGCAATGACCGGCTTGGAAAGGGGAAGAACAATGCGCCAAAATACACCGAGATCTGTACAACCGTCAATCCGCGCCGCCTCTTCCAGTCCTGCAGGCAGCTCCTGAAAAAAGTTTTTGACGACAATCAGGTTAAAGGCACCGATAGCACCAGGTAGAATCAAGGACCAGTAAGTATCCAGAAGACCCAGCTCTCGAATGACCAGATAGGTTGGAATCATCCCTCCTCCGAACAGCATGGAGAAGATGACGAGGTTCATGATGACATTCCGTCCCCAAAAATCCTTGCGGGAGAGCGGATACGCCATGGTTAGTGTGAACAGCAGATTAACGAGTGTTCCCACAACCGTAATATATACGGAGTTCCCAATGCTCTTAAAAATCGTAGATGATGAAAAGATGTACTGATACGCACTGAAGGAAATATCATGTGGAATGAGAAAGAAGTTTCGCGCCGTGATTTCGGCTTCCGTTGCAAACGAGTTGCCGATAATATATAGAAACGGAAGCACCGTGACAATCCCGAAGATGCTGAGAATCAGGTAATTGAATACGTCAAAGACTCGTCCGCCCGGCGTATTAAACCTTTTGTCCATCTACTGTCCCTCCTTTGCAAGAGTCATGTTATTGGCCGATATTTTGTCTAGTAGATGCCGGAGTGGCCGAACTTCTTGGCAAGCTTATTCGCTCCAAGAATGAGGATAATCCCTACGACCGACTTGAATAATCCAACCGCTGTACTGTAACTGAATGCCCCTTGAGTGATACCGACCTGGTATACATAAGTATCGAACACATCGGCAACATCGCGGTTAAGGGAGTTGGTCATGAGGAAGATTTGCTCAAATCCGGTATCAAGGAAGTTACCCAGACGAAGAATGAGCAGAATGATGATGACATTACGGATGGCCGGCAGTGTAATATGCCACATCCGGCGAAAGCGTCCCGCGCCATCCACAATTGCAGCCTCGTACTGTTCGGTATCTACACCAGCGAGTGCCGCTAAGAAGATAATCGTGCCCCAGCCGACTTCCTTCCACAGCATCTGAACGATAATGAGCGGTCTGAAGGCATCCGGATCAGACAGAACATCGATGGGCGTGCCTGTAATCCAGGCGATCAGCTCATACAGAACCCCGCCGTCAGGCGTAAGAAATACATACGTAATACTTGCAATAATAACCATGGATACAAAATGCGGAACATAGACTAACGTTTGTACGGTTCGTTTAAACCAGGATTTTGAAATTTCATTGAGAAGTAAGGCCACGAGAATGGGAGCCGGGAAGAAAAATACGAGATCATACACGGCCAGAATCAGGGTGTTGCGCAGCAGCCTGTAGAAATCAGGATTTTGGAAAAAGGTCGTGAAATTTTCGAATCCAACCCATTCACTTTCCCGAATACCGAGAAAAGGCTGATAATCCTGAAAGGCAATGACGATTCCCCACATCGGCGCATATTTGAATACAAGAAAGTATAGAAGTCCAGGCGTGACCAGCAAGTATAACCATTTGTTGCGTTTCAGCTGGGACAGCCATCGTTTTCTTGCATTCCTTTTCATGTCCGCCTTCGTAGGAATTTGAGAGCCGTAACCGACGATTCCCGGGATCTGCGAATCATTTTTCATAGACGTCTCCTTTCCATTTTCTTCGTTCATTTTGAAAGCGTTATCAAAATGTATGATCCTTACTTTATCCAACGTTTTGCGTTTCCGCCAACATTCATTTTTTGTTCCGGCCCTTCAATTCGGCAGAAAAGAACGTCATTACAGCGTTTTAAGAAGCTTCTTAAATCGGGGGTTTTCATGTGATTGAACTTTTTTGCCTGAATTACTTTTTTTGTAAATTAGATAAAGTCATGTGTATCCATGCATGAAGAATGGCTTTGTACTCATAAAAAAGCTCTACTTATCCACCGAATAAATTTCAACGAGGACAAGTAGAGGCTTCCTGATCTTCAGCACACTGCTATTGATGCCATTGATCGCGATATTGACCTGGCGTCATTCCTTCCTGCTTCTTAAAAATCCGGTTAAAGTAGCTGTGCTGATAACCAACTCGGTCCGCGATATCATTCATTTTCAAATCTGTTTCTCTCAGCAATTCCTTCGCTGCCTCAATCCGTTTGTAAGTTACATAATCGATAAAATTGATGCCTGCTACCTGTTTAAATGCTTTGCTAAGAGCGTAAGGGGTCATTCCCTCTTGGTCTGCACAGCTTTCCAGCGATATGTCTGTCATGTACTGCTCGTCGATACGCTGCATCGTTCGGTCAATAACGGGCTTAAGTCCGGCATGAGATCTCTCTTCCATGTAACGGATATAAGGAAGAAATACTTCTTGTCTCATCCACTTCTCAATTGGAACCCGTTCCTTCAAGGATGCAATCTCCTCATACAGATTCCTCCCCTTGAACAGCTGATGAGAGGGAACTCCGGACTGAAGCATCATGTGAAGCAGGCTCGCCAGCAGCTGAAGCATCGTTTGCTGTAATTGGTACTCGGTCGTATGCTGCTTAATGGCCTCCTCCATAAATTGAGACAAGATACGCTGTGCCTCTTCCATTTTGCCTGTACGCACCGCCTGGACGATATCGCGCTCAAGGAGGAAAGGATAGCTTGACTCTTCTATTTTTTGATATTGCAATTCTTCATCCAGATCCAGAAGCTGATTCAGATCTTCAATGCTTCTAAACGCTTCTGCCTGCTCCAGCTCCAGGAATCGTGCCGGAAGCTCGGATACCAAGCCTGCTGGCCTGCTGATCAAGATCGTTACGTTCATCTTCATAATCCGGTTGATCACCAGCATCAGCTCATCTCCCCACACAAGGGCAGCGGACTTCAGTGACTCTTCAGTGGTGCCCGTAAGGAGCACAGCCGCGGATAAATCATGAAAATTCAGGACTGCAGCCTGCTCAAACCGCTGTGCGGCAAACTCTTCAATAATATTAACAGCAGCAAAAGTGACAAGTCCTGTGTCCTGCTCGTTAAAACGACCGTTTAGATTCGAATAGCCCGTCAGCCGCAGCTTCACCAGCAAAAATTGGCGATCCTCCACCTTGAACCCGAGATCTGACATCTGTTCAATGAGATATGCTTCTGAATGGGAAGATAGATGCCCTTGAATCAGCTGCATAACGAAGCTTCCACGCAGCATGGGCAGCTGATCATCCAGCTTGCGTCTTGCTCTGCTTCTCTCCGTAAGAAGGTCGTTCCAGTAGGTTTCAAGTAATTCAAACTCGTCATGATGCAGTAATGTTCCTTGAAGTCGCTCCTTTTCATTCGTACCCAATACACCGAGCAACCGCTCAATAGGGGAATAAATACGCCGTGAGGCCAGCCAGGATAATAAAATGGCAATAAGCAGACCTGCCGCGCTGACGATTACAATGAATTTGGACACCGACAATAAGGGTGCTGTAATATCCGTTATCGGAGCGGCGGATACATAGACCCAATCAGAGTCAATGCGACTCAGCTTGCCATAGGACACTGAATACGTTGTATTTTCAAATGTATATAAAAAAGAACCGTTATTACGCTCCAAATCGACCTGCTGCCTAATCTGCTCGTTCAGCTCACCGGAGGAGGCCCCTTTGTGATCACCGCCGGACACCAGCACCTCTCCGCTCTTATCCAGCAAAAAGGTCGAGCCCTGGTCATATGGAGTAAGCGTTTTCAGAATACTTCTGACTTTATCATTATCTAGCGTCACAATAAGGGCTCCGAACGGTGCCGTGCTCCCTCCGGGAATTTTGTGCACCAGCACCAGCGCTTCATTAGTGTCTGTATGCAGCAGCTCCTCAGCCGTGTTCACATCACCTTCGGGCAGGAGCTGTCCTGGAAGCCTATCTGTCCAGTACACCTGACTGCCGCCCGTTAAATATTGATGATAGGATCGGATCAACTGTTCATCCGACAGCTCTCCATAAGAGCGGTTAAACAAAATCGGCTTCGGCTCATTCAAATAGAGCTGTACCTTATCTATCAGCGGATGTGACCCCTGTAACACATATAAGGTTGTAACAATATCCTCCGTCTGGTCAAAATGATAGACGTAATCCATATCCTTTAATTCTTCGCCGAATCGAGGCTCAAAGGCCCAGTGGGATAATCCAAGCTCCATATATGAAAATTGATCAGCGATGTTCGCTGCCCGATTACTGATCTGATTCTGATGCAGCCGACTGAACTCCTCCTCCATCTGGGAGACGACCAGCCAGTAAATAACGATTCCTGTAATTAAGCCCGGAATGCTCGCGATGAGCAGAATCGTAATGAGATTCTTCCGATAGTACCGGCCTTTGAAAGGCCGCTTCTTCTCACTAGGTAGTGGATCGTATTCTTTCTCTCCCGTCAACACCTGCTGCGGATTCATGAATCGCTCACCTGCCCGTTTCCTATGAAGTTTACTATAATATTTTATTAATTTATTTATAATTTTGTAAATGTTTTATATATTCTCTGTTTGCATTCGCTGTTCCCTCTTCATTTCCTGCTAGCTTGGATGAATTCCGTATCTCAACCCGGAATAATTTCGTATTCTGCCAAAAAGAGTGTAAAATAATAGGGCAAAGCAATATCATTGCTGCTGTTTATGATGAATCAAGGAGGATGAATATTACAATGAGCGTTGATTATAAAGCATATTTTGCTGAACATCGCGAGACACATTTGAATGAATTAAAGGAATGGCTTGCGATTCCAAGTATTTCTGCTCTGTCCGAACATAAAGGAGATGTTCTGAAGGCGGCAGAATGGGTAGCTGACAAACTAAAGACGGCGGGTCTTGAGCATGTAGAGATTCACCCTACGCAAGGCCATCCTGTTGTTACGGCTGATTACCTTCATGCAGAAGGGAAGCCAACGCTTCTCATCTACGGCCATTACGATGTACAGCCAGTCGATCCGCTCCATCTGTGGCAGACACCGCCATTTGAACCGGATATTCGGGACGGTAAGCTATACGCCCGCGGAGCCACAGATGACAAAGGTCAATTATTCCTGCATGTGAAGGCCATCGAAGCGATTTTGAAGCAGGAAAAAGAGCTGCCTGTAAACATTAAATTCTGTATTGAAGGGGAAGAAGAAATTTCAAGTCCAAATCTTCCGCTATACTTGGCAGACAACACGGACAAGCTTGCTGCTGATGCGATCCTGATCTCCGACACCTCGCTGCTGGCTCCAGGCAAGCCTGCGATCTCAACAGGACTGCGCGGACTGTGCTCTATGGAACTGTCACTAAATACGGCAAACACGGATTTGCATTCGGGATCATATGGCGGTGGTGTTCCCAACGCCCTTCATGCCATGGTGTCTCTGCTTGCTTCCCTGCATGACGCACAGGGCCGTGTTTCTGTAGATGGGTTCTACGAGGGTGTGCAAGAGTTAAGCTCTGAGATGCGCGAAGAATTCGCAAAACAAAATTTTGATGAGGATCAGCTGAAAAAGGATCTGGGGCTTGACGCTCTGTTTGGTGAAGAGGGCTTCTCCTTCGTAGAACGTGTAGGCGCACGTCCAACCCTGGAGCTGAACGGTGTATGGGGCGGCTTCCAAGGGGAAGGCAGCAAGACGGTCATTCCGAAGGAGGCCCATGCCAAGATCACCTGCAGACTCGTCGCAGATCAGGACCCTCAGAAGGTGATGGATGCGATCGAAGCCCATCTTAAGGCACATACGCCGGTGGGAGCACAGCTCTCCTTTACTCCTAAGGAAAAAGCATTTGCCTTTAACATTGATCCAAACCATCCATTTCTGCAAAAAGCAGCGGATGCCTTCGAGAACGTCTATGGCACACGTGCTCTATTCACCAAAGACGGCGGATCAATTCCAATTGTTGAGAAGCTGTCCAGTACCCTGAATGCTCCTGCTGTCATGATGGGCTTTGGCCTTCCGGATGAGAATCTGCATGCACCGAATGAGCATTTTAATCTGGAGAACTTTGACAAGGGCTTGCTGACGATTGTGGATTATTTGAAGCAAATCTAAGGCGGGTTACATAGGAGCTGGGGCTGAATTGCGAAATTAAGAAGTGTTGCTGCGGAGATGGAGGGCGTATTGGATGTGATGCTTCGGATATGGGTGGGCTCGCTTCGGGTGCTCCGTGGACGGATTGGGTTCCGATCGTTGTTGCCCTCAGACTTCTTGATTCTACTGTGATTACACGGTTGAAGTCTGACGGCAAAGACGAACGCTCCGCTTCTTCACTCCAATTCCGTCCTCTTCGCTCTTCGGCTCGCCTCTATGGTTCGAAGACAACATCTTATTGGTTAGAGCCCCAATCCTCTGCGTGGGGGATGGGGCTCCGTGAGCGGGCTGGCTGATTTACAGCCCGCTCTTTTTTGTGTTGGGGATGCTTCGTGGAAGGGCGTGCTGGATGTGATGCTGCGGAGATGGGCGGCTCGCTTCGGGTGCTCCGTGGACGGATTGGGTTCCGATCGTTGTTGACCTCAGACTTCTTGATTCTACTGTGATTACACGGTTGAAGTCTGACGGCAAAGACGAACGCTCCGCTTCTCCACTTCAATTCCGTCCTCTTCGCTCTTCGGCTCGCCTCTATGGTTCGAAGACAACACCTTAAATGACTGGAGCCCCAATCCTCTGCGTGGGGGATGGGGCTCTGTTAGCGGGCTGGCTGATTTACAGCCCGCTCTTTTTTGTGTGGGTGATGCTGCTCGGATTTATGACTGAATTTAGTTTTTCCGCCGCTTACGTAGTATTACCAGTAGAGTCACAGCAAGCATGGCAGCAATAATCATCAAAGGCACAATCCAAACTTGGCTTGATCCTGGGTTTTTATTCACGATGAGCGCTTCCGAAGCATTTTTTTCATGACTTGTATCTGCTACCGGCTTATACCCTGCTCCAAGTGCGGCCAATTCTTCCTGTGCGGAGCCCAGCTCCTTTGTCCCTTCGCAAATACCGGTCTTGAGCTGATCATACGGTCCATAAGCAAAAACGATAAATTCTTCATCAACTTCGAATCCCTCATAACCGCAGCTTTCTGAACTTCTTGCAGTGTATACGGTGGCTTCTGCACCTAGCTCCCCTTTCCACACATTCATAACTTCAAATTGTGCTGAGACCGGATCTGCGGAAGACCAGATCATTCCTTGGTCCGGTTGACTAAGACTGATCAGCTTTCCTGTAAAAATTGCCGTTTTCCGACTCAACTGTTCTTCCATGCTGACAGGGCCAGCACAAGAACAGGCATGAGCTGTTAAGGGCGTTACAGAATGAACAAGACCAAGCAGAATTAAAAAACTCAGAAGGAACATTGTTAATTTGTTTCTCATTCAGATCACCTCGCGATCTAATCTTCATTTTGTTGGATTAGACGCTGTGATAAAATGAATAGTTCCATATAAGGAGCAACGTGCCTCGTCGTTCCTTTTCACGTAAAACACCTAATCAAACCACTCTTAATCGTTACTCTGCCGTCTTAAGATAATCGTGTAGCTGAATCACTAATAAGGATATTGCCGAATAAATCCTTCCCAGCTTTGAACAAGATTATCTGAGGCCCATTTTAAATAATTGGTGTCTGTGTAACCACGGTAGGAACATTCAACACACAATATCAGATCAAGGTACACATCATACAGCGCCCGCCGCTTATGTTCCGCCTCCGTAACCACATCCCGGCCATATCCTAAACGAAAATCTGTAACCTCATTTTTATGATTAAAATGGTACTCCATCAGCGGATCTCCCCAAAAAGCACGTTCAAAATCAATCAAGCCAGAAATCTTGTTATTTTCAATCATGACATTCCCGTCCCATAAATCCCAGATGATAAGCCTAGGCTCTGTCACTTCATCCAATGCGTCGGCAAGTCTGTACATCGCTGCATACATTTCGGTTCCTGACACGGGCAGCTTCACTCCGCGCTCTTCCGCGTCGGCAAAGTGATCATCCAGCATTAGAAAAAAAGCTTCCCTCCAAGTCGATTTTCTTCTCTCCTCTTGAGCGTAGAAGCCAAATCCGTCTCCCTTGATCTCATTCATCTCACGATTGTATACGCCCAGCTGCTGATAAATCTCTGTTAATGTGCTTTCCGGGAGTTCATTTCTGATCTTGTTTAAAGACTGACCTGGAATATAGCTCATTAGAAAATACTCAGACTCGATTATGCTTTTTGTAGCATCATGATAAATAACCCGTGGTGCAATGGTGAACCCCGAAGATTCCAACAGCCGCAGCACCTCAACCTCTGCACGCATCAAGTTACGCTCGTAACGCATGAAGGAGTCCATGCTCGCCGCGATCTTCGCTACTACCTTCGTATCATTCTCCAAGGTGATGAGATAAGCTGAATTTGCCCAGCCTTCAGTAAGCTCCTCTGCCATCTTAAGCTTCCCGGCTTCAGGAAAAGCAGCTGAACATATGCTTTCGATATCCTTACGCTTCAACTTCAGTTTAGTAGTACTTTCCATAGTGACAGCCCATCTCCCTATTGTTATGTATAGGTATTGAGTGCGCTTTCTTTCTACCTATCTAATTATGTACTATATCGATTACATGACAGAGAATAAAGTCAATTCTTCACGATCCTCAGCAAAAAATATGCACCCCTTAACATTGAGTTTTTGCATGACATTCAAAATGTGTTTTGCACCAAAATAAGCACCACGTGCAGCGCTCTTCACACTCAGACTGGTTGCTCACCTAGGAGAGCAACCACGTCCCCCTCCTCCACACCCCAGAGGAGATGAGAATTTCTGACGCTGCCCCCTGGGAATAAGCTGTTTTTGAGATGGGAACGACTTTTGGCTTTTGCTTGGACCACTGCTCCTTCGACCTACCCGCGTCCAAGCAAAAACAACCGGAGTGAGCAGCACAAAAACAGCGTTTCCCCTTGCTCCAAAGTACCCACCACGCGCAACATCTAACTGCGTTTCCCCTTCCACCAAAGTACCCACCACACTAAGCATCTCTTCACACTCAGACTGGTTGCTCACCTAGGAGAGCAAC
>NZ_BBIW01000028.1 GCF_000732325.1 Paenibacillus sp. TCA20 | reverse complement strand
CGTAACAGAAGAGGCTTTATTGATTTTGATAAATAAATGAGCCGCGATTATTTAAAATAACTCCAGCTGCTCCGGTTCTTCCTCCTGCTTCTTCCGGATCACTTCAGATGCCAGCGGCTGCGGTGTCATGCCGAGCATGGTCATGAGCTGCTTAGCGTTTGCTGCGGCATCTCCGCCGGAGTTGTTATTGAACACGACGCAAATCTCCTGACTTTGCTTCTCAAGTTGATCCAGTCGTTCCTTCCATTCAGAGAGCTCCTCCTTATTGTATCGATAGAGATATCTTACCTCCCGCCAATTTGGAGCTCCGCTCTGATGCCAGCCGGATGCGTTCCGCCCATGGAATCGCACGATGCTGAGATCTGCATCTGTCGCGCTCAGTACGGTCGGGATGGAGCCTTGCCCTGCGTTCGGTTCGTCGCAGATGCTGTGGATCCAGCCTTCTTTTTTCATAAAGGCAAGCGTTCTATGCAGCATCTCACCTTCAAACCAGCTGCGGTGTCTGAATTCTAGTGCACAAGGAATATGCTGCATGCGCCCCTTGATACTGCGAAGTGTACCTACGTTCTCTCGATTACAATCAAACCAAGGTGGAAACTGAAACAATACGGCTTTCATTTTACCTTTCTCGATCATGGGGGCAAGCGACTCCATAAAAGCGGCATACATGGTGTCTGTATCCGGGAAATAGGGCTTACCGCGCAGGTGACCGGTCATGCCTTGATAGGCCTTGACAATGAAGGAGAATTGATCAGGTGTTTCCTCCGTCCATCTTGCCATTCTCTCCGCCGGCTGCACTGCATAGAAGGAGCTGTCGACTTCTACCACCGGAAAATGGGCACTATATTCGATCAGCTTGTCCTTCGGCTTCGTACCGGGCAAATATAAGTCGTCATGGTCTCCCCAGCCGGTCAGACCGATGTTAATCATCGGACATCCCTCCTTCAATAAGGGTTGTACTTATTATTAAGCTGTATTGGGTCATTATAAATCATGATTTCTACCATGTTCAAACCGGTCGATTATGGAGTATCCTTTAGAATGACGTCATAGGAAGGAGGCCATTCATGAAACTGCCGGAATGGACACATCACGAACAAGAAGGAATTATCCAGGTCAAGATCACGATGTCATTCCCGCTTAGATGGGTGAACAGTTACATACTTCGAGGAGATGACGGAGTCACGATTGTTGATCCAGGGCCGCGCTCCCCTGTAACAGAGGCAGAGTGGGACAAGGTCTGGTCCGAGCTTGCCATTCATCCGAAGCACGATATTAAGCACATTGTGCTGACGCATCATCATCCCGATCACTATGGTCTTTCAGGCTGGATGCAGGAGCAGAGTGGAGCAAGCGTGTGGATGTCGAAGAGGGCGCATACAGAAGTCCAGTATATGTGGGGAGAAGCTGCAGATATCAACGATCAGCTGCCCAATTTTTTCAGAACACACGGCATGACAGAGGAATGGGCACAGCAGCTAAGACCCCATCTAGAGAGCTTTGACAGCGAGGTGCTGCCTGCGCCAATGGTTAGTTATATAGAAGATCAACAATTTAGGATGGCGGGAAGGCAGTTCTCAGTGATCGAAACAGGTGGACATGCACCGGGTCATCTGTCTTTTTATGAAGAAAGCACGGGAATCATCCTCTGTGGAGATGCCGTTCTTCCCCAAATCTCACCGAATGTTAGCCTGCTGCCCGGAAGTGATGAACAGCCGTTGCGCCATTTTATTGAGGGACTGCATGAGTTGTCGGGACTGAAGGTGAGCAGAGCCTTTGCGGGACATCGCCATCCTTTCACTGGCTTTGAGAGTCGTATTCAAGGACTGCTGAAGCATCATGAGGAACGTCTGGATGAGATGGAAGGGATGCTGCAGGAGGGGGAGAAGACGGCTTTTGAGGTCTGTGTGAAGCTGTTCGGGACGAAGTTTGGTATTCATCAAATGCGGTTTGCTATGGCAGAGACATTGGCGCATTTGGATGAATTGGTACGGCAGGGCAGGGCTGTCATGAAACTGCCAGAGTCGAGAGAGCGAATAGTGAAGTTTACACGAAGATGACTTCGAATCATTCGGATGGTAATTTGCTAGCATACACGTCAAAAAAGGTACCGATCACGGGTGAACGGTACCTTTTTTGTTTCATACATATTCTCCGCCTGCTAATCTTATAATTCCTCTTCGGCATCATCTTTAACAGGCTCATCTCCAAGTTCAGCTTCGCGTTCAGCCTGTTTCCGATGGGCAATCCGGCTGCTGGCGGATGCGGCAACTGCACCGACAATGTCATCCAGAAAGGTGTGGATATGCTGATCTGATTTATCATTCAGCCGCACGAGCACTCCAGGCTTCAATTTATCTACATATCCATAGTTCGTAAATCCAATGCTTCCGTACACGTTCACGATAGAGAACGCCAGGATCTCATCGACCCCGTACAGGCCTTCATCGTATCGTATCATATCCTGCAAAGGCTGAATCAGCTTGCCCTCTTCGGCGAGCAGGTCCAGCTGTATACCGGTTAGAACCGCATTCTGTACCTCGCGTTTACTGAGCACCTGCTCCACGTTATGTATGCATTCTTCCATTGTTAGATCAGGATAATAGTCCTTCTGCAGCAGCATGACCAGCTCTGCGATCTCAGGAATTTTAACGCCTCTTTTTTCGAGCCACTCCCAGGTGGCCTCCGCTACTTTTCTGCTGTTCAGACTGTAAGGGATTTTCTCCATTGGTATCTAACCGCTCCTCTTCATGTCAATTTAGTAAGTTCTAAATTAACATAACCGATTTTGGACTTTTTGATTTCAGTAGATCATGTTAAGGCATTTTTTCTATTAGAGCTCGTATACATAGTAGTACAAACTGTACAAAATTGTTAGGAGGACTTTTCACATGAGCCGTTTCCATCGCAAGGTTAAAATGATATCTGCAGCAGGGCTGCTTACCGTTCCTGTGCTGCTCACCGGATGCAGTATCCTCTCTTCTCAAACATCCGAAAGTGTTGATGCCCCCCCGCCGATCCTTGAGTCTGCCATGATTCAGGCTGCAGAAGGCAACGGAGAGATGGTTCAGACGGAGCAGATGACGGTATATCTGAAAGATCAGAATGGACTGCTTGCTCCGGTTTCAATGTCACTTCCGGCTCTCCCAGATCTTACTTTTGTGGAATCCTCACTTGCAGCACTTGTCTCGGGCGGTGCTTACTCGGGATACATGCCTGATGGCTTTACGGGCGTGCTTCCTCAAGGAACCGAAGTGATGGATGTGACGGTTACACCGGAGGAGAAGCTGGCCGTTGTTGAATTCAACTCCAAATTCACGGAATACATGCCAGAGGAAGAGCGTCAAATTATGGAGGCGGTGACCTGGACCCTTACCGGAAATCCGGATATTCAGAACGTACAGCTCTGGGTAGATGGCAAAAAACTGAATGAGATGCCCGTGAATGGAACGCCGATGGCTCAATCGCTCACACGTGGAATAGGCATCAATTTGGATCTGGGTAATCATTTGAGCACGAATTCGAGTCCGGTCACCGTGTATTTCTCTGATGAATCGCCTGCAGGGGAACAGTATTATGTACCGGTAACAAGACTGGTTGAGCCGAGCACGAATCGTGTGGAGTCCGCATTATCTGAGCTGATTAAAGGTCCTGAAAGTGAAGGGCTCGAGATGGTGCTGACCACGGCAACATTGCTGGAGTCGGTTGTCACTGGCGAGGATGGAACAGTCTCGGTAGCGCTGAAAGACGAGATGTTTACAGAAGGCGACCCGATCCCGACAGAGCTGCTTCAATCGGTTGTCTTAACGGTGGCGGATAATTCAGGCAATGCTGATACGAAGGTGCAAATTACGTTTAATGATCAGCAAACGGTGATAGGTACAGATGAACAGAACTATGGCGAGCCTGTGACGAAACCGGAATATATTAATGAGATCGGTATCTAAGGAATCGCATTTGTAAAGGGTGCTTTTACAAAAGCATTTTGGTAGAATGATAAGGACTAATACAGGACGCTTAAGACGTAGGAGGCAATATCATGAGATCTAACGGACGTACCAGCGAACAGCTGCGACCGATCACAATGACAGTGGGTACCAACAAATTTGCGGAAGGCTCCGTATTCATAGAAGTAGGAGATACCAAAGTCATATGTACAGCTACAGTAGACGAGAAGGTGCCCCATTTCATGAAAGGACAAGGCAAGGGCTGGGTGACAGCCGAGTACTCCATGCTTCCTAGAGCAACACAGACTCGGAATCAACGCGAGGCAGCTCGCGGCAAGCTAAGTGGACGTACGATGGAAATTCAGCGCCTGATTGGACGCGCATTAAGATCCGTCGTTGACCTGCATGCGCTTGGAGAGCGTACGATTACTTTAGACTGTGATGTCATTCAGGCAGATGGAGGAACCCGTACAACCTCGATTACCGGTTCATTTGTCGCCATGGCGATTGCGATGGACAAATTAGCACAGCAGCACCGGCTGCCGGTGTTTCCTATTACAGATTTTCTGGCTTCTGTCAGTGTCGGTGTTGTTCAGGACAAGGCACTGCTTGACCTTAACTATGAGGAAGACTCCAAAGCCAAAGTGGATATGAATATCGTGATGACCGGAAGCGGAGAATTCGTAGAGCTGCAAGGGACCGGGGAAGACAGACCCTTCAGCCGCAAAGAGCTGGATGAACTGCTCAGCCTTGGCGAGCACGGTATTCTTCAGATGATCGAGAAGCAGAAGGAAGTGCTGGGACCCATTGCGCTTAAGATCGGTTCCCGTAAGATTGGGGAGGCTTAATCGACAGCATGAACAATTTGGACAGCCCAGTCATTATCGTCGCTACCAAAAACAAAGGAAAAGTTCGTGAGTTTGCCCACGCTTTTGCCCGGATTGGCAAAGAGGTCAAGAGCATGTACGATTACCCGGATGTTCCTGATGTGGTGGAGGATGGCACGACATTTGCCGAGAATGCATGGAAAAAGGCGAAAACCGTAGGCGATACCCTTGGCCTGCCTGTTCTCGCCGATGATTCCGGATTATGCGTGGATCTTCTGGATGGCGCCCCAGGCGTATACTCGGCACGGTATGCCGGCGAAGGCGCTGCCGACGCGGATAATAATGAGAAGCTGCTAAGCGAGCTTGAATCACGCAAGCTGGGAGAGGATACGGAGCAGCCGCTCCTTAGCCCTGCCCGGTTTGTCTGTTCACTCGTGCTGTATGATCCGGCAACGGGAGAGAAGCTGGAATCCTATGGTACAGTTGAGGGCTTCATCACTTCCGAAACCGCCGGATGCGGCGGTTTCGGTTATGATCCGCTCTTCTATCTTCCAAGCTATGAGAAGACCATGGCGGAGCTCAGCATGGATCAGAAGCAAGCAATCAGCCATCGCGGAGCAGCGCTTCGGGACTTAATGACCAAGCTCGGCGGTTAATACCCGATTATGATCGTCATATACTTCAAAGAGACCTGCTGTTAACAGCAGGTCTCTTTGTGCTTGCCGGGTGCTTACACTTACCGAATAGACACTTTATAAGTCTTTAACCAGTTGTTTACCTGAGTCAGGTAAGCAAATAACTGAGGTCCGGACATCAGCTGGCCAAACCAAGGATTATTGGAAGAAGCCTCTTTGGAGGCTGCAATTTCCTTGATTTTCTTAACATCCAGCAGGGGCAGCACTGGAGATGAGGGATCATCCAGCACATCCAGCAGTTGCTGCCGAACGCTCTCTAGATAAGCGGGATTATGCGTCTTTGGATAAGGACTTTTTTTGCGATAGAGCACGTCATCAGGCAGGATACCTTCCAATGCCTTACGCAGAATTCCTTTTTCCCGATTGCCTGTAATCTTAAGCTCCCAAGGAATGTTAAATACATATTCCACAAGCCTATGATCGCAATAAGGAACTCGGACTTCGAGCCCGACCCCCATACTCATCCGGTCCTTGCGGTCAAGCAGAGTGGGCATGAACCGAGTGATATTAAGATAAGACATGACACGCATCTGTGCTGCTTTGCCGGTCTCTCCAGCGAGAAGAGGAGTCTCTGCCACCGCATCTGAATAACGGTCATTCAAGTATTCAAGCGGACGCGTCCATTCTGAGATATCCGGGGACAGGAGACTCGCTCTCATCTTCGGGGCGACAGCCCAAGGGAATGTACCCGAGTTCAGCATTTCGTCGCGGTGAAACCATGGATATCCGCCGAATACTTCGTCAGCAGCTTCACCCGATATGGCAACGGTCGCCTTCTTTTTGATTTCCCGGCAAAATAAATAAAGCGACGAATCGACATCCGTCATCCCCGGTAAATCTCGGGCGAGCGTAGATGCGTTCAAGGCTTCCACAACCTCCGCCGTATCAAACTCCATAAAATGATGATTCGTCTTCAGCTCATCGACCATTCGCTGGATATAAGGAGCATCTGAATTGGGCTGGAAGGAGTGGGCTTTAAAATGCTTGTCGTTATCTACATAATCGACAGAGAAGGTGTCAATATTCCCTTGCCCGTTTCTCTTGTAGTACGCTACGGCCAAGGCAGACAAGGCGCTGGAATCCAATCCCCCGGATAGTAAGGAGCCTAACGGTACATCCGAAGCAAGCTGTCGTTCAAGGGTGTCAATGAGCAGACTTCTAACCTGTGCCGCCGTAGCATCCACATCGTCTTCATGAGGCTGGCTGACGAGCTTCCAATAGGCGTAAGAACGGAATCCATTTCTGTTAAAAGTGGCTGCATGCCCGGCGCGAAGCTCCTTCATTGAGGAATATACGCCATGACCTGGTGTTCTTGCCGGTCCAATGATGAATACTTCAGCCAAGCCCTCAGGTCCCACGACCGCTTCGACCGCTGGATGCAGCAGCAGTGCCTTGGGCTCCGAGCCGAACACGAGCAAATCTCCCTGATCACTATAGAATAGAGGCTTTACTCCAAGCCGGTCTCTGGCCATGAATATATGCTCGCGTCCGCTATCCCAAATGACAAAGGCAAATATCCCATTAAATCGTTCAACACATTCAGGTCCCCATTCCGCATAGCTGGCAAGCAGCACCTCGGTGTCACAATTGGTTTTGAAATGATGTCCACGGTTCTCCAGCTCTTTTTTGAGCTCAGGTGCATTGTACAGCTCTCCATTATAAACAACGGTATATTGCGTATCTCCATGATTCATGATCATCGGCTGGGCCCCATTCTCCGGGTCCATAACACTCAGTCTGCGATGGCCAAAGGCACAAGGATTCGAGATCCAGGTTCCGCCGGCATCGGGTCCGCGATTTGACATACTTTCCGTCATGCGGACAAGCAGTTCTGATTCTTGGGTAAGATCACGATTCCATTGTATAAATCCTGTTATACCGCACATGACTGTTCATCCTTTCTTTTACGTAACTTCTCAGAGGCTCATATAACAGCGTGTGGAGAGCGGTCATGCCTCATCCCCTTTTTTCTACACGAGCAGTACTAGCAAATATATGCCGAAATTAGGCATAAAATGTCTGTCCACATCCGAAACTATAAGAGGCGAGCATATTAGGGTTGGGAGCGATGAATTTTGACAAGAAGCCTGTATTTTGTTTCTGTTGGCGGACGTTCTGTTCTGAACGATCAGCAGGCAGCATCCTACGAATGGGTGATTGAGGCGACGCCAGAGCAAGCAGATTATTTGAGAGGGCTCCTTAGCTTGATGCAGGAAAAAGAAGAAGAGGCCTTCCCGGGTTATATCTTCCCTTGGCCGGACACCGAAGAGGCCTCCGTCAACTCGTTATATGAGGAAGCACTTCAGAACGTGTATAACGAGATTTATCAGCTGGGTACGCGCGAAACTCGCAGTCACTTGGCGCAATATGGGGTTGTCCGTCACAGTATTAACGGGAATGAATGAACGTAACTTGATTAACCTAACATAAGAACAGGAGATGGGCTCATGTATGTGATTCAAAATGCCAAAATTACGAATACCACGGAATTAAATGGGGTGCCTTGTGTGGAAGTAGCGGTGGAGCCGGGACAGGCGGGAGATCCTTCATTGCTTGTATATGTGGCTCAGAATGCGAATGGAGCAGGACTTGATCTGCACAGAGTCGTGCGTAATCATCATGATTTGGCTCTGGATTGGTACAATGATAATCAAAATGCAGCGTTTGAGGATGCGACAGCAGTTGCGTTTGAGAACAGTCAGGTTGTAACGGCCGAGCAGGAGAAGGGACAGTTCCTCCAGTCCTTATTGAATTACGGGACGTTAAACCAGGATATTTTGAGTAAATTGCAAAAATAAACATTACACGAGGCTGCAAATGGGATGGTTAACACCAATTTCTTTGCAGTCTTTTTTTGTGATTAGAAAATACTCCGTACATTTATTACACATAATACTTCATGTATCCCGGGGAGGTGAATATGATGGCTTCAAAGTACAAGGTAACGAAGAAATACCGTCACGGTTTGGCAAATGAATTTGCTAGTGAAGTACTTGCGAAGAATAAAAATCACCAGCGGCAACTGAACAGAGCACGTTTAGGAAGCAGCAACTAATCCGGGCTGCACACAGGCCTCCATTCTTTCAGTGATGAAAGGATGGAGGCTGTCTATTATAAAAATAAGTGCTCATCTTGAGGCTCAATACGGGATATTGCAGAGGAATACATATCACGAAATAGGCTTGAACATGATTTTATACCTATACAGCAGGGTAAACGCATAAGGAAGGATACAGGAGCAGCAGTTCAGATTAATTACAGATTGAAGGTGAACGACATATGAACGATATCGATATTCGGAGCAGAGAACAGGATTTGCACAATCTAACCCTCAGTATAGAGGACGCTGTCAGGCGCGGCAGCATAGAAGAGATGCACGATGAATTTGAAGAGTGGGAAGCATATGACCTGGCCACCATCTATTTAGCATTAAATGAAGCTTACCGGCCTCGATTTATGGATGCGCTGGATACGGAGCTATTAGCTGACATGCTGAGCGAGCTTGAGCCCGAAGTAGAAATTGAAGCTTTATATATTCTGAGTAAGGATCGCGCAGCTCAGGTGCTGAATCGAATGGATAACGACGATTTGGCCGATTTGATGGGCGAGATGACAGATGAAGTTAGAGAGTACATGCTCTCAATCATGGAGGCTTCTGAGCGGGAGACCGTAAGGGAGCTAATGAATTATGGACCGGAGACAGCCGGCGGTATCATGACCAACCGTTATGTATGGTTCTATGCCAAATATACGGTTCGTGAGGCAGTGGAAAAGGTGAAGCATTTTGCAGACCTAACCAACGATGTACAGGATCTCTATGTATTAGATGAAAACAAAGAAGTTATAGGACTCACCACCTATAGAGATCTTGTGCTTGCTTCAGATACAGAGCTTATCGAACATTTGATGAGAGAAAATGTGGTCAAGGTATCAGCGGACATGGACCAGGAGGCCGTCGCGCACTTATTCGAACAATATGATCTCGTGTCGATCCCGGTTGAGGATACCGCAGGCAAATTGATTGGAGTGGTTACGTTTGACGACGTGCTGGACGTCTTGAGGGAGGAAGCGAACGAGGATATTAACAAGCTGGCGGGTACTGATAAAACGATTGATTTTAACACACATTTCTTGACGGCGGCCAAAAGAAGACTTCCTTGGCTAATTATGCTGTTATTCCTTGGGCTGCTATCTGGAAGTATTATAAGCATATTTCAGGGGACGCTCAGTCAAGTGGTGGCACTTACATTCTTCATGCCGATGATCGCAGGAATGACCGGGAATACGGGCACACAATCACTTGCGGTCGTGATTCGAGGGCTGACACCACAGAACAAAATGAGCGGAGGAGCCATATTACGTTTATTATGGAGAGAGCTTAGAGTCGGATTTACGATTGGGGCCGTTTGTGGAATCAGCGTAGCGCTTGTGGCGGGAATTTGGCAGAGCAGCTTTGCTCTAGGTGCTGTTATCGGCTTCTCTCTGATCCTAACCATTGTGATTGGTACGATGGCTGGGACGATTATTCCTATTCTGCTGCATAAGCTGAAGATCGATCCGGCAGTTGCATCGGGCCCTCTTATTACGACGTTGAACGATTTATTTTCTTTGACGGTGTATTTTGGTACGGCCACGTTGTTTATTTCATATCTGGTATAAGTCAATCATTCAGATGACATAAATAAAAACCAGCCCGAGAGGCTGGTTTTACTGTGAACGGCATTGGCTTAATCGTTGTTATGCTGCTTCTCTTAATGATTTAATCCCCTGATAAATGTTATAAATAAACGAACCGAAATAGATGACAAAAAACACAATGATATATCCTAGAATCGAGGCAGGATGGTCTGCGGTGAACAGAAAGTAGAGCAGTGGAATCGCTGCAATGAAAGGGAATACATGTGAGAATAATGCGCGTTTCGCATGTTTAGTTATGTAATCATCCTTGGCTACAATCCATACAATTAATGGAAATAGAAAGGGGGCAAAAAAGATACTGAAATAACTAAGGGAAGATAACAGCTGTCGCATGAAATAACGCTCCTTTTGAATTTTCCTAATATTTAAATCATATTACCCTTCATCGCATGTGATGATACATAAAAAATACTTTGACAAATACAGATTATACGATATAATAAATATCGCACTGTGAAAATAAGTACATATCTTGTCCCAGTAGCTCAGCAGGATAGAGCAACGGCCTTCTAAGCCGTCGGTCGGGGGTTCGAATCCCTCCTGGGACGTAAAAAAGAGAGACAACCGAAAGGGTGTCTCTTTTTTGCGTCCGCGGGGATGAGAACCCCAAATGGGGGTTCGTCGGAGCATAGGCATCGATAGCAATCGCATCGCAGTCAGCCGTAAGGCTGTACCCCGACTGGGACGGTGAGAGACAACCGAAAGGGTGTCTCTTTTTTGCGTCCGTGGGGATGAGATCCCCAA
>NZ_BBIW01000029.1 GCF_000732325.1 Paenibacillus sp. TCA20 | reverse complement strand
AGGGCATTACGTTAAAAATTTTAAAGAGGGGGGTTAAAAATTTTAACGCAAAGAATTACTTTTTTTAATTTATTCTTTACTCCACCATATATAAATAATAGGCAAGTCTGTGGATAAGTTAATCGACAAAAGACTTGTGTTGGCTCTAGCAAATAGGGTATAAAAAGAGTAGAAACTATCAAATCGAGGAAGCAAATTT
Organism: Paenibacillus sp. TCA20; assembly: GCF_000732325.1. Lineage (GTDB taxonomy): Bacteria > Bacillota > Bacilli > Paenibacillales > Paenibacillaceae > Paenibacillus > Paenibacillus urinalis. Next base: position 9,674 of record NZ_BBIW01000029.1, on the reverse strand, counting down.
CAGGGATGAAAGGAGATAAAGACGAAAAAGCGGACGATCGAAATCATCCGCTTGAACTTAAGATTTATTTTCTCAATCGGCGCAGCTTTTTCTCATGATGCTTTTCCCACTTTGCAGAGCATTCGTCACTGCATAGAGGGACAAACCAACAAGAGTCGATTACATAGGTCAATTTATTGCAAATTAAACAGGGAATTAATTCTTTTGATCGAATCTTCTCTTTAACAGTAAAGCGGTATGCTTCGAAAATTTGATCATTCAAATATTCTTTAGTACACTCAAGAAGAGGAGTATCAAGTACAACTTCTTCCGCAGATGGAACCCATTCTTTAAAAACAGGGATAAGAGCATCGGCAACTTGACCGGGATCCAAACAGATAATCAAATGATGCGCAATATTCCCCACCATAGTCACATAGCGCTTTGAATTATCTGTTAAGTCTAATGCACTTAAAGTAAGAAATAACATATTCTTATGATTCTCCGGCGGGAATAAACCTTGTATAGCTTTAACATGAGCTTCACTATTTACAATTAAACCAACAACTAATGCAGGCCGCTGTCTAAGAAGTCCTATCATGCCCTCACCTCATGAAGAGTATAAAAGAATATATTACCCTGTATTGCCATTATTGAAACACTGTATTCCGGACAGCGCTTATAGATTTTAGTAGTTCTGTCTGATATTCAATATACTACATATCAAAACGTCTGGTAAGATAATCTTTTGCTGCTTTTAACCCGCGCTTGTCAGCAGCCGTAGAGGACCATTCATGAATGATCTCTTTTGTAGTCTTGTTAAAAACAAGGATGAGATGAGTGTAATGAAAAAGCCATATATTATCGCCTGGAGCATCAACAATATACCATCTCTTTTTAAGAGGAAGCTTATTATTAAAAAAACGGTCGAAGCACTCATTAATTTGTTTCAATTTTCTTTCGCTCCTATATTAAACATTCATTACTTTTTAAAAAGGTAAATAATAAAACCTGGCCAAGCCAAGCAAATTACAACAAACATTAAAAAAATAGTACGCATATCGCCCCCAAGATATTTTGATGCATTATCCCAGGATCCTTGGAGTTTATTCATTTCTATTTCCTCTTCAATGTCATCAGGCTCATTCCTTTGACTATGCCAACTTAAGCCGTAAAGAAGCATTAAAAATAGAAAAGAGATAATAGAGCCTATTGCAAAATAGATAGATATTAACTGCATTTAGTATAATCACCTCGATATTGTAATTAAATTATACCAAAAAATAGGTAATTAATACATACTAACCAGCACTTGATTCGTTGTATTTTCGGGGTCTTCTAAGACCGCCACAAGTTCAATATCAGCTTCACCATAGGCAAATAGACTATTTATATTCCAGAAGTTGTATTCGAGCGGGAGATCGTTAGATAGAGGCAGATTAAATGTCTCGGAGTCTGGTTTGAAGCCGATACGATTATCTTGATAATCGATAATATCTTGAATGTCGCCATCATATTGCTCCTCTAAGATTTCGCCAAGATATTCTTCGACCAATATTTTTTCGTTGTATGTTAGCTCACGAGGATCAAGCTTATTAAGATTAAAAGCGTTAAGCAGAGTAGGATTATATTTCATTTTTATCATCTCCAATAATTTTTTTTAAATTGATATAAACTATTTCCGGATCGAGCCGATAAAATAACTATCACAATAGGGAAGTTGGTAGTCGGCATGGGAAAATTAACAGTCAACAGAAGAGCCGGGGAATCGATCATCATCGGCAACTCCATACATATTAAGGTGAAAGTCGATGAGCATGGCAATCCAAAGTTAGAAATAACAGCTCCGAATGACGTTAAAATACTCAGGGAAGAGATCTTGTCTGACGAACAAAAAGAGCTATGTAGGCAAAATGGTCTGCCACTCTAGTGCTTCGAACAGAGAGAAAGGATGCTCTCTGAAATTAAAACAAATACACGGAGGTAGTAAGAAATGATTATCAATCACAACATTCCAGCACTAAACACACACCGTAACATGGCGTTGAACAACAGCGCAGCAAGCAAAAACATGGAGAAATTGTCTTCCGGTCTTCGCATCAACCGCGCAGCCGATGATGCAGCAGGGCTCTCCATTTCCGAAAAAATGCGTGGTCAAATTCGTGGTCTTGAGCAAGCTCAACGCAACACTCAAGATGGTATCTCCATGATCCAAACAGCAGAGGGCGCTTTGAATGAAGTTTCTTCTATGCTTACTCGTATGAAAGAGCTTAACGTCCAAAAATCTAACGGCACTTACTCTACCGAAGACACAGCGAATATCGACCTTGAGTTGACTGAATTGAGCACTCAAATCGAAGAAATCATCACTACTACTTCCTTCAACGGAAAAACAATCCTTGATGGTGCAACTACTGCCAACATCGTTACTGACGACAAAGGAAGTACATTAACCATCGGCGCTGCTACTCTTGACTTGACTAAGGCGCTTGATGCTACTTCCAACGTTGATGCAATTGAAGCAGCAATTGATGAAGTAAATACTCAACGTGCTACTTACGGTGCTCAACAAAACCGTCTTGAGTACACTTCCAACAATTTGGGAACTACAGTTGAAAACCTGACCGCTTCTGAATCCCGTATCCGTGACGTTGATATGGCGAAAGAAATGGTTGCTATGTCTAAGAACAACATTCTTCTTCAGGCTTCCCAATCTATGATGGCTCAAGCAAACCAAAGCCCTCAAGGCGTATTGTCCTTGCTTCGTTAATCTTATAAGCAAAGTTAAGAGGACGATCATTATATGGTCGTCCTCTTTTCAAATTAAAGGAGCGTAAATATTCATGCTTATAACGCCGCAACAAAAATATCAGCAAACAAAGGCTCAGACTGCAAGTCCAGCCCAGCTGATTATTATGCTTTATGATGGAGCAATAAGATTTACCCAAATAGCTGTAGTAGGGATAGAGGAAAAAAATCTCGAGAAAAGTAACACTCATTTCATTAAAGCTCAAGCAATCATTAATGAGCTGATCGCCTCCTTGAACTTTAACTATGAGTTATCGCATCAGCTACTTCCAATTTATGAATATTTATTAAGGCTGCTTATCGAAGCTAATGTAAAGAAAAATAAGGAGGCGGCATATGAAGTGCTTGAGCATTTGCAAGAATTGCGGTCAGCATGGGATCAAGCTAGCAGGGCACTATAGCTACAAGAAGCGACCTCAAAGAGGTCGCTTCTTTATTTTCTGCTAATAAGTTTATGCATAAGTTCATTCCTATAATCTTTGAGCTGCTTGATCTCTTTAACTTTAGAAACCGATAAATCAATAGATTCTTTAAGCCTTTCGTTCAAATCGGTATTAATTGAGGCATTATTCTGAATATAAGCATCAGCCCATTCAATCTTCCTGGATAAAGTATCTTGTTCTATTTTGCTTTTGTTTATTTCCTTTATATTTAGGTTGATCTCATTAATTTCGGCTATTAAGTGCTTAACGCCTTCAGTGTATTTAGTTTCAATTACTGTATTGCCTTTTTTCGTCTGGCTATCTAGTGAAAAGATGAAGCGCTTATTAAATATGTAGCAATCAAATTGCTCATGGTTCTTGAATCTTGGCCAATTTTCTGCGATCAAAAATGAAGACTTAAAAGCCTGATCAATATCATAATAAACACGATAGTAATTATTATTTAGATAATTTCTTATATTATTTTGACCACGAAAACCAAGAACTCTTTGCACGAAACGATATTGCAAATGATCTGTTTGAATCAAAGCTGTACCTCCAGTTTTTGTTAAGCATCTTTGCAAATCCGCAAAAAGCAAACATAACGAAAAAGTCACCGCCTTGGCGGACGGTGACTCCTTGAGAATGGTGATCTTAAACTCCTAGCTAGAATCAACTTACAATGACCCAACAGCGTAAGATATTGGCGTATCAGTACGGTGATAAGAAAGAGTCTTACCGTAAGAAGATTCAGAGATTAAAGACCGAGTGTCAAAAAGCACTGGCATGAACTAGTTGACAATAATTAAGATTGTTTGAAGACGTCGGGCCTTTAAGCATTAGGTCCGATATACTCCTATTTTCCTTATAATACCACTTCTCTAGTTTCATGACAAGAAAGTTTTTATGTATAAAAAATATTTTATTGGCGATTATATAGCACCAAAAAGAGGAGAGCAATAAGAGCCAGTATTGTTATAAAAGATAAACAAGGGGGCGATAATGTGGCTTAAGGAGAGTGATATAATGGATATTCCAATTGATAACAGTCTGGATTGGCCAAAATCAAAAATTGTACCGATTTTTGTTGGCACAGGCTTTATTATAAGGATGCTTCAAATACACCACAATATCAGATTAGATGAAGAATTAGAAAATTTAATTCTTCAAGAATTAGAAAGCTGCTATAACGCAGGAATTATTGAAGGCGCTCGCTTAGGACGAGAAAAAGTGTTTGAAATTGAAATGAATAAAGCAAAAAACCGCCAATAGGCGGCTTTTTAATTAATAGAGAAACTTTGTGTCAATTTACGCTTTATAGTTTACATAAGACATATTACGTCGAACTACTTCACCAAATGTGTATTTTGTGCACATGTCTGGACCAGGCAGAACAGCTCCCCCTATTGACACAAAGTTCCCTACTGCTTTTCTCAAGCAGCCCAATACATGATCAATGCGATAGCTCTGAATACAATTGATTCTATGAATCCTTAGTGGTATGATTTGCCTATCTTTGGACATGGCATTGAATACGGCGATGTATGCGATGAGCGTGCCAGTTCAGCTGAAATCCTTGTAGACAAATTTGAATAAGGATGGTTCAATATGCTAGTAACAATTTATCTTTGTCAAACATGCAATAAACACTTTTCAATTCAGGATGCCGATCCGCATCCTAATTGGTGCCCTGTATGCCCGATGTGCCAGAGTTCGGATGATGTTTATGAGAAGTCAATAGGCACGCTGGCAGAGATTCAGCTTTTGCACCAAGATGAAGAATAGGTTTCAAAAAGTGCTACCTCCAAAAAATATGTCATGAAGATAGTATTACCAAAAAACCGCCGAATAAACTCCAGATAGTTTGCTACGGCGGGCATATCAATTTGCCATTTTAGAAGCCTATGTCACCTAATTGAAGAATTAACATGCATATTAGCAGCTATCCTCCATTAATTATGCTCCTTTGGCTTCAGATGATTTAGCAAGCAACTCGCGTTCCACTTTTCGTTCTTGATGTTCTTTATCTGCTTGATCGTATATCTTTTTAATGGTTTTTGGGCCTACTCCTGGGGCATTTCGAACGGCTGAGGACCATGCTTCATTTGCAGCATCTGCCCCAACTTTGATCCCATCGAGAAATGATTTTTGAATTTCTTTCTGTGATGCGCTCGCTTTAAGACCGGCTTCAAATCCCGCCTCATACCCTTCTCGCCTTGCTGCTTCTAACTTTTTCTGCATGCTCATTTGTTCATATTCCTCCTGATTTAAAAATAGCCAAAGAAATGCGTTACAATATATTATACTGCCAGTATAAAGAAATCCGAATTAAAAATTTGTTTAGCAGACCATTTATCTAAGATTGCACCCTCACTATTTACATCATTACTCATAACCAATCTCCTTTAATCACAAATATTTTAAAGCATGTTTTGTATAGACGCGAATCGAATTATTAAAAATCACAGCGCAGTATATCGTTTCTCCTTTAATCTTTCCTTCATACACGACTCGTGCAATGATCTCTTTGCCAAGGCCTTCTGTAGTGTATTTATATCCACCATACTTATGTGTAAAGGGCTTTGGAACATTAACATTCAGCCATCTCTTTATAACGTGATATTCCAAAGTGCATTTAAATCGATTTGATATTACCTGAACCTTTGGGTAGAGATTATCAAAATATCTTTGCATTAGCTCCATGATCTTCTCCTTTATTTTCATAGAGATATTCTTTCATAATCGTCTCCTCATTCAGAAAATCTGTTCGAAGAAAGAAGCTATCGTATTTATTTTCAGAGATCTTATTTACATCGTAGAACTGTGAAATCTTTTTAATTGACTTCGCATTTAAGGTCCCATGCTTTTTATATTCTTGGTAGGCCATATAAAGCATTCCGCTATATCTTAAGGATATGGGGGATGTCAGCTGTGGCTCCTCATTAATTTTTGCTATGTCTACGAGCCTGTTTCTTAGAACATGATAAGAAGCGGTGGAGCTGGCTCCGCGAATCATAGGTCTAAAAACATGATTATTCCTCGCTAAGAATCCTACGGGGTTTTTAGCAGATGACTTTCCATTTCCCTTAAGATAGTGAGTTTGTTCATGAGCTTTAATTAGATAGCTGATCAGTTCTTTTTGTTCATCCGAAATGAGTTCAATTACTCTCTCAGAATCATCTCCTCTAAGAGTAAGGCGATAACTCTGCTCATCAATATCATCTATTGTAAGATTTCTAAGCTCAGACATAGAAGTGCCACTTATTCCATAGAATATTGCCCAAATTAAAGCTTTATCCTGGGCGTTGACAGCACTCTTTGCAAACAGCGCCACCTCATCGCGAGTAAAATATACTTTGGCACGCTTATTCTTATATCTTTCAGCCAGCTCCCTTGTAGTGAATACATCTAGGGGGCTTAAAGAGGTTTTAGTGTACTTGTTTTGGATAGCCCATTTAATATAATTTCTGATAATATTAATACTGCTCGTTGCAGAATTTAATGTTGTATGATTCATCTTTATCAAAAGTCTCTCTATCTGATCAAATTTGAAGTCATATAGATCAGTATCGAATCTTTGCTCTATTGCAGAAGCTCGCAACAAAACTCTCCTATATGCAATTAATGTATTTTCAGATTGACCACTATTGCTCATCAGTTCTAAAAATTTTAGCTTCACTTTTTCATTATATAGTGATGCGTTATATACTTTATTTGACACAGTAAACCTCCTTATATTGGCATATATGAGAAAAAGCCGCACAGAGGCGGCCCTTTCATGATAATACCTGCCAGTATTTTGATGCATAATAATTATATCATAAATTATTGAATTTTAGCCATATAGTGCTCAGAAAGTCGATCTATCGCTTTTAGTTGATACATATATTTACTGGCTTGAATGCCTAAATCAGTTGCGTCTCCATTCTTTGAAGTTCTAAGCGCCTCCCGCGCGAATCCTTCAAAATAAGCCAAGTGACTAACCAATTCATTGTGCCGATCTTCCCAGCCTGGTACCGGCTGCATACTGGATATAAGCTCATGCTCTTTTGAAATGATATCAAGCGCTTTCTGCGCTGGCTCTTGCATTTGTTTATATTTAGAATTGTCCTGGACGTATACCTCTAATCCATCAAAAAGTTCTTTATTTGCATTTTTAAATTCAAGTATGATATCAGTTGTAGCTTTGAAATATTCCTCGTCTGTCAGCACTTTTTGCTCTGCGCATCCAGTAAGACATAATATTAAGAATACAAGAAAAATGAATCTCATTTTATGCATAAATATCTGCTCCTTAGTTATGTAGTAGATTAAACAAATTAAAAGCCGCCCGGTTGGACGGCCATGTTTGGAGGGAGCTTCCTCACCATTATTATTCCACAGTGTCAGCGACTAGACCAGGAAGGGTGATTTCCCAACCGGCTTGAGAGGTATATGAATAAGCGCCGTAGATTTCGCCATAGACCGTTACGACGTCTCCATCAACGAAGTCAGTTAAGCCTTCATACTCAACGAAAACGAGATCATTATAATCATATCCCCATTCATTTTGTGTTACAGCAAGCCTGATATTGGTGTATTCGCCACTTTCTAATATCTGAACGATCTCGCCAGTGTATGTAACATACTCACCTGCATAGCGATCCGGATTCTTTGAAAGATGTGGATACTCAATGGTCTGCGCATTTGCTTTCTTTTCTGCTTTAGCCTTAGCTTCCGCTTCTGCGGCCGCTTTAGCTTCTGCCTCTGCTTTAGCATTAGCCTCAGCTTCTTCTTTTGCTTTCGCGGCTGCTTCGGCTTTTGCCTTCTCCTCAGCTTCCGCCTTAGCCTTAGCTTCTTCTGCAGCTTTTGCTTTCGCAGCTGCTTCAGCTTCTTCCTTGATTGCAGCTTCTTCTTCAGGCGAGAGCTTGGCCGTCTCTACCTTTGGTTGTTCTTTAGCAGGCGCGGGATCTGCAGTTGTTGTTGTAGTTCCAGTTGTCACGCTTCCAAAGATTATAAAGGATATAATCATTACTACAAAAGATCCACCTGCATAAATCAGCTTGCGTTTAGCTTTTCCATCCTTCTTGATCTTAGAAACTAACGATAAAACTAAAAATACTACCATGGCAATGAGTGCTACGAATAATAAAATAGCGCTAAAGTCTTCCATCTTTCTTCCTCCTCTTGATTTTCCGTTTATCATTATAACAGGTATATTGAACTATTGTTACTAATATTTACAATTAAAAATGAATATTTTAGAAAAAATAAAAGCCGCCTTTTTGGGCGACTTAACCTCTTCGAATATCAATTGCTTGCAGAAGCACTTTGAAATTTTTTTCATCCAATGTGTTTAAAGCATCTGCCAAATTAAACTCAGCATGGCCGCCTCCGTATAAGTGCATTCCAAGATCGATCAAAAGTCTTCCGCCTCTTGAAAAAGACTGATCAATCCAATCATCAAAAATATCCTCCCAATCTTGCTGAGATGCAGCAAGATAAATCTCAGGATGAGCAACGATATAGCATCCTACCTGATATTCTTTATCTTTTAGAACTGTCGGGTATTTCTTAATCATTTGAACATAATTAGCACTATGAGAATCACTATAAAAATACATTGTGTCAATTCCCCTCTTCTTATGAATATGTATAGAAGCCGCCAGTTTCTACCCAATTGCCTTTTCTATACTGATAGCCATCTATGTATCCTGGCTTTCGTATGGAGACGTACTGCTCCTCCTGGGGACTCTGAACATCATCTAAAGAGTAATAGTATTCCCTTTCATTAAAATAGGCAAGAGCATCGTACCACCATGAGGGGATCTGCTCATACACATCAGCTGATAGTCGTATGTCTTCGGCTGAGCAGTTTGGCCAAACTCCCTTTGCTCTCATATGCCTAGCTATATCTGCGCACATTTCCATAATAAAAGGCGATTTTGGAATCACTCACTATCTCCTCCCTAAAAAACAATAACCCATCATAAAGATGAGTTATTGTCGATATCAGCTCACACTCGTCAGCTCGTATGCCGGCAGCCTATAGCGAAACCGCCAGCTGAGTTTGAGATATAGGCTGGACATCCATGTCAAAAACAATATGGCGTATTGTGATGACAAGCCTGGGTGTTACTCATACGCTCCAAAACTAAGGATATTTTATCACGCAGAGGAAATTGTATCAAATAGGTCAGCTTATATGAGTGACTTGAAAATACGAAGCTGCTCACTGCCGCCACGCGTTGCGAGACGAAGTCCATTTTTTAGAAGCTCGTTTGCTTTTTTCGCCATAGCTTTCTGATTATCAAACCCAAGGACAATATCACCCCTTTCCGGTGGATCAAAATAACGCTTCTGGGCGTCATCTGCGCAGACTGTGTTACCTCCCTCTTTTGTAATAAGAATGTATCTCTTTTCACTCATGAATAAATCCTCCTTAATGTAATGTGTTTCAATATTAGCTAATAAATAAAAACGAGT
>NZ_BBIW01000030.1 GCF_000732325.1 Paenibacillus sp. TCA20 | reverse complement strand
GTCTTCAAGGGGTCTTACTAATTGGGAAATCTCATCTTGAGGGGGGCTTCACGCTTAGATGCTTTCAGCGCTTATCCCGTCCGTACATAGCTACCCAGCGGTGCTCCTGGCGGAACAACTGGTACACCAGCGGTACGTCCATCCCGGTCCTCTCGTACTAAGGACAGCTCCTCTCAAATTTCCTACGCCCACGACAGATAGGGACCGAACTGTCTCACGACGTTCTGAACCCAGCTCGCGTACCGCTTTAATGGGCGAACAGCCCAACCCTTGGGACCTACTTCAGCCCCAGGATGCGATGAGCCGACATCGAGGTGCCAAACCTCCCCGTCGATGTGGACTCTTGGGGGAGATAAGCCTGTTATCCCCAGGGTAGCTTTTATCCGTTGAGCGATGGCCCTTCCATGCGGTACCACCGGATCACTAAGCCCGACTTTCGTCCCTGCTCGACTTGTAGGTCTCGCAGTCAAGCTCCCTTGTGCCTTTACACTCTTCGAATGATTTCCAACCATTCTGAGGGAACCTTTGGGCGCCTCCGTTACTCTTTAGGAGGCGACCGCCCCAGTCAAACTGCCCACCTGACACTGTCCTCGCACCGGATCACGGTACCAAGTTAGAACCTAGATACGATCAGGGTGGTATCCCAACGTTGCCTCCACAGAAGCTGGCGCTCCTGTTTCCTAGGCTCCCACCTATCCTGTACAGATCGTACCCAAATCCAATATCAAGCTGCAGTAAAGCTCCATGGGGTCTTTCCGTCTTGTCGCGGGTAACCTGCATCTTCACAGGTATTAAAATTTCACCGGATCTCTCGTTGAGACAGCGCCCAAGTCGTTACGCCATTCGTGCGGGTCAGAATTTACCTGACAAGGAATTTCGCTACCTTAGGACCGTTATAGTTACGGCCGCCGTTTACTGGGGCTTCGGTTCACAGCTTCGGGATTACTCCCTAACCGCTCCCCTTAACCTTCCAGCACCGGGCAGGCGTCAGCCCGTATACTTCGCCTTGCGGCTTCGCACAGACCTGTGTTTTTGCTAAACAGTCGCTTGGGCCTTTTCACTGCGGCCCCCTCGTGCTATTCACACTACCGGGGCACCCCTTCTCCCGAAGTTACGGGGTCATTTTGCCGAGTTCCTTAACGAGAGTTCTTCCGCGCGCCTTAGAATTCTCTTCTCACCTACCTGTGTCGGTTTACGGTACGGGCACCTTCATCTGGCTAGAGGCTTTTCTTGGCAGTGTGAGATCATGACCTTCGCTACTGTAATTTTCACTCCCCATCACAGTCCAGCCTTAATAGTATGCGGATTTGCCTACATACCAGCCTCACTGCTTGGACAGACATCCATCAGTCTGCGTCACTACCCTACTGCGTCCCCCCATCGCTCGTAACGATTTACGGTGGTACAGGAATTTCGACCTGTTGTCCTTCGACTACGCCTATCGGCCTCGCCTTAGGTCCCGACTTACCCTGAGCGGACGAGCCTTCCTCAGGAACCCTTAGGTTTTCGGCGGATCAGATTCTCACTGATCTTTTCGTTACTCATACCGGCATTCTCACTTGTATGCGCTCCAGCAGTCCTTCCGGTCCACCTTCACTGCTGCATACAACGCTCCCCTACCCCTGATACATAAGTATCAAGCCATAGCTTCGGTGGTGTGTTTAGCCCCGTTACATTTTCGGCGCAGAGTCACTCGACCAGTGAGCTATTACGCACTCTTTAAATGGTGGCTGCTTCTAAGCCAACATCCTGGTTGTCTGTGCAACTCCACATCCTTTCCCACTTAACACACACTTGGGGACCTTAGCTGATGGTCTGGGCTGTTTCCCTCTTGACAATGGATCTTAGCACTCACTGTCTGACTCCCGGAATTAAGTCTATGGCATTCGGAGTTTGACTGAGCTTGGTAACCCTTGCGGGCCCCGCACCCAATCAGTGCTCTACCTCCACGACTCATGATTTCCGAGGCTAGCCCTAAAGCTATTTCGGGGAGAACCAGCTATCTCCGAGTTCGATTGGAATTTCTCCGCTACCCCCACCTCATCCCCGCACTTTTCAACGTGCGTGGGTTCGGGCCTCCAGTGCGTGTTACCGCACCTTCACCCTGGACAGGGGTAGATCACACGGTTTCGGGTCTACGTCCACGTACTCAGTCGCCCTATTCAGACTCGCTTTCGCTGCGGCTACGGCTCTTCACCTTAACCTTGCACGGGAACGTAACTCGCCGGTTCATTCTACAAAAGGCACGCCATCACCCATTAATCGGGCTCTGACTTCTTGTAAGCACACGGTTTCAGGTTCTATTTCACTCCCCTTCCGGGGTGCTTTTCACCTTTCCCTCACGGTACTGCTTCACTATCGGTCGCTAGGGAGTATTTAGCCTTGGCAGATGGTCCTGCCGGATTCATACGGGGTTTCACGTGCCCCGCACTACTCGGGATCCGTCTCGGAGAGAACAGACTTTCAATTACAGGGCTGTTACCTTCTTTGGCGGGCCTTTCCAGACCTCTTCGTTTAATCGGTTCCTTTGTAACTCCATGTGAGACGTCCCACAACCCCAGAGAGCAAGCTC
>NZ_BBIW01000031.1 GCF_000732325.1 Paenibacillus sp. TCA20 | reverse complement strand
TGATATGCTCCCATCATAGTAGACAGTAGAAAAAATAAAAACTTCTACTACTACAACGATGGGAGTATTTCTATGTCTAGAAGAAGTTCAACTTCAATTGAAACGAAACTGCATGCCATACAGCGATGCCTGGAGCACAGGTCAAATCCAAACTATGAAGCGAGACAACTAGGGGTTAGTTCCCACACAGTTAGAGAGTGGATAAGAAAATACAGAGCAGATGGTTTGGATGGATTGGGGGAATCGAGAACATGGAAAACGTATTCAAGGGAATTGAAAATTGCTGCTGTTCAGGATGTGTTATCTGGACATTGCTCCCTTGAAGAGGCGACAAGGAAGCATCGTATTTCCAGCAACAGTGTGTTGCGGAAATGGATTAACAAGTATACTAAGGAGATAGAATTAAAACCTACTCTTAAAGGAAGAGGACTATCTCAAATGAACAAAGGACGTAAAACAACTTACGAGGAACGTATTGAAATTGCGCAATATACAATCGCTAATGGTTTGGATTATCAGAAAGCCATCGAAAAGTACGGTGTATCTTATCAGCAAGTGTATGCCTGGGTTCGGAAGTATCAAGCAGGCAGTGAAGATGCTCTTAAGGACAATCGCGGTCGAAAGAAGCCTGTAGAGGAACTGGATGAGCATGAACGTCTCAAGCTGCGGATCAAGGAATTAGAAGCTCGAAACGAATACCTGGAGATGGAGAATGCCTTCGCAAAAAAGTTGGCGGAGATCAAGCGACGAAATACACGCTAACCCTTGTTCGACAAGTAAACTTGTATCAAGCGATTCAAGAACTGAACAAAGAAAAAGGTTACGCAATTAAGAAGTTGTGTGCGTTAGCAGGGGTTGCTCGATCTGCCTATTACAAGTGGTTAGGTTGGACGCCATCTACCAAGGAACTTGAAATTCAAGTGCTAGCCAAAGAAGTAAAGCTTCGTTATGACAAGCGAAACGGAATACTTGGCTACCGCCAAATGCGTACTCAATTAAACCGAAAGCTCAAAAAGCAGTACAACAAAAAGCGCTATTACCGAATTATGCGTGCGCTTGGCCTCAAAGCAGTCATTCGTAAGAAACGACCAAGCTATATGAAAGCCCCAGAGACCCATGTCGTTGAAAATGTAATGAATCGTAACTTTGAGGCCCAGTCTCCAAATACAAAGTGGTGTACAGATGTGACAGAACTGAAGTATGGAAATGGCCGCAAAGCCTATTTAAGCGCCATTATCGATGTATATGATAACTCCATTGTTTCATGGGTATTAAGCCATTCCAACAACACTAAACTCGTGGTGGATACGCTGAAGCAGGCTTATGAGAAGAATCCCGGTGTAACCCCACTCCTACACAGCGACAGAGGTTTCCAGTACACGTCCCACGAGTATAATCGGCTCCAACTAAAGTATGGATTTATGAAAAGCATGTCTCGTGTGAGCCGATGCTTGGACAACCAACCTATTGAGCGCTTTTGGGGTACTTATAAATCGGAAAGTTATTATCTTACAAAGCATGATACCTATGAAGACGTCCTGAAAGATGTTAGCAATTATATTCGCTATTACAATAACCATCGCTATACAGAACGTTTAGAGGGTCTGTCACCCAACGAATACAGGCGAGTTGCATAAGGAAGATCCCTCAGTTCCGTTAAACAAACTGAGGGATCTAGATAAACTATTTTTGTTTTTTTACACTGTCCACTTGACAGGGGGCACTTCAA
>NZ_BBIW01000033.1 GCF_000732325.1 Paenibacillus sp. TCA20 | reverse complement strand
TTCCTTACTTCACTTGTTGAACACAAGTTCAGGTAAGAAGGATATTTCTAAATCGCAAAATTGTTTCGTTTATCTAGTTTTCAAAGAGCAACTTTGTTGCTAACATAAAATTCTCAGTCCATCACAAATGTGCGGATGAAATTTTATGACCATACTTTAGAATAATCTTATGGTGGAGCCAAGCGGGATCGAACCGCTGACCTCCTGCTTGCAAGGCAGGCGCTCTCCCAGCTGAGCTATGGCCCCATAGTAAAAGTATTATGAAGTTAAATGGTGGGCCCTAGTGGACTCGAACCACCGACCTCACCCTTATCAGGGGTGCGCTCTAACCAGCTGAGCTAAGGGCCCATGAATCTTGCTTATGCAAAACCCGAAAGGGCTGCGCTTGGCAACGTCCTACTCTCCCAGGACCCTGCGGTCCAAGTACCATCGGCGCTGGAGGGCTTAACGGTCGTGTTCGGGATGGGTACGTGTGGAACCCCTCCGCTATCGCCACCAAACGCATGATTGATGCCAATCAATCATATATTGTATTAAATTGAAAGAGACTTGCTCTCTCAAAACCAAACAACGAGTGAGTGTTACTTTGCTATTGCAAAGTGAT